>JADIYP010000007.1 GCA_016705235.1 Candidatus Leptovillus affinis | reverse complement strand
CGACCTGACCCACGTCGCCACTTTGCGCCATCATGTTGACGGCCAACGCCAACTGTCCTCCGCCCGCGCCAATTCCTCGAAGTAGTCAGGCGCTTCGTCCGCCCACGCCCTTTTCGGTGATGGTTTCCGGTTGGCGGATGGCGGTCAGCAGGGTAGCGACAATGTGCTTGCAAATGCCACCCTGCTCATACGGGCAGGTGCAGGACGTTTCAGCTGATGCCGAAATCGGCCAGCGTCACCTGAACGCGCGATAGGGTTCATAAATGTTGCCCTGGCAGCGGTAACGATTGCCACGCCGGGTCACTTCTAAAACGGCGCCATCGTGGAAATAATGTTGGCCCCGTGCAATGATTCGGCGCTGGCAAGAGCCTGTACATCTGTTTCTTTTAATCGCTATTGTCTGAGTCATCGTTTTTCATCCTACCGCCGCGTCCCTCCTGGCTCGTTGATCGGTTCCACGTCTTCCTCGGCCAGCCAAGCGGCAACGGGTTGCCGGAGGCGGTTTTCTCGAAGGCGTACCAGCGCCGCGGGCCACAAGATGCTGGCCGAGGATGTCGCGGGGGCGACGAAATGCGCCATTTGCCGTGTAGCCTGGAAAGCTGGTTTTGCAATCGCCTGTTTTCTACGGGGGCGATGAACGCTTGCATCGCATCGTAACCAGCGCGGGTGTTCAAGGCTTCGGGAATGGTAACAATGCGCCCGCCGAAATGGATTTCCTGATGAAATGGCCGTGCGGACACCCTCCTGCTGCCAATCTGGTAAACCAGACTCGGCCAGGGCAAGTTCAAGATCAAATGTTGCTGACGCCTCTTCTTCTTGCACCTCTTCATAAAGCTCTTGGAGATAGCGCTGGTCTTCAGCCATCATCAGGACCTGACCGGTGTCGGTGTCCAGAAAGTAGCGCACCCATCCCGCCATTGCCGAAGGCTTCGATAATTCGTCCCAGTTTACGGTCACTTTTTTCATGACTGGCCACTGTTTCAAGTTTCGTCCTAACACGACAACGAGATTTTGTCATTCTGAGCCAAAGGCGAAGAGTCCCTACGGTGTTTGTTAACCAACATTGAGGAAATCGGCCGTTTCCTCATGGTATATTCGCCTGATCAAACCGCCGGATCAGCGCCCAGCCCGGCACATAGTGGCCCGAATTTTGCCCAGACGGCTGGCGAACGTCGCTTCCATTTCCCTGGAGATAATCTTACCGTAACAACAAATTCTGGATTGTTTCGGCCCTGAATTTGGTCAGTTCCTGGATTATCAAAAATCTCTGGACATCTCCCACCACTCGCGTCCATGTCACCTGCGCCAATCGCGCTAACACATGCCCACGCCAATTGTCGGCCGTAAGGGCGCCATTCTCCAACCAGATTGATCCAGGGCGTTGTTCAACATGGCGAAGTTGGGCAGCGCCCATTGCGGTTGGTTCAAGATACCAATAAAGGTCATACCAATCACGCCCTCTTGGCGTATTCCTCGCTGCAAAAGAGCATGAAGCTTACCGGCCAGAAGGGACGCCCGGTCATGGTGCTGCAAATTAACAGCAACATGGTGCTGCACCTGGTCGTCGCCAGGGGTGGCTTGCGGAGCTGGGGGATCTGTATCAATTTCCAGTTTGATGGCCAGGACTTCCGTTTCATGCGGTGATAGACCCAGCCGGTGAAACAAGCCGCGAAAACGAATGAAGGCGCTGTGGACCACGAGGCGCTCATTCAGTTTTATCTCGATGTCATACGTTTCCGGCCTGCAAATCTCGTTGGATGGCGGTCAAATAGCGGCGCAATCATACTGTTCGCGTTGTCGTTCCAGCGCAAAATCCGGCCCTCCGAATAGCGCGGCGTGTAGTTCCTTGGCCGCAGGAGGCTGTTCCTCCATGAAAAGCCAGGGGAATCATGGCCCCAGCGTTTTGCAAACTCTGCAAAATCCGCATTTGCAGACCTTCACGCACAACCGCTCTTTGCGCTTCCGGGGTAAATGCCTGGGCAATTTGCGCTTTCAGATAAGGGATCACAAGGGTACGTGCTCTGTTAATTCCTCGGCCACAACTTGCAGGATGTGGGCCAAGGCTCGTTTGAGTTTGGGTTTACCAGCCCGCTCGACGTAATCGGCCAGTTGGGCCACATCAGCTGATTCAGATTTTGCAGACGCAAGGCGCGAATATAGCCTTCGCTATCCGCATCGGGTGTCAGGTAAATGAGGTCAAGCAGCGCCTTTTCCGGTGTCGCCAGGTACGCCCATTGTGTCGGTGTGACCTGCCGGCATGCAAAGCCAAAAACAGCGCTGGTTGAATGTGTTGAAAAGTGAAACGGCCGTAAGGATTTTGCCACGTACCTGGCGACCCGTCGTGACGCTGGTCACGACGGCGACATGCTCCGGATGAGGTCGTAGTGGATAAAGCTGCGCGCAGGCCGACATAGGAACCACGCGCCAGGTGATTGGCGATTAAGTAGCTATGTGGTCGTTCTAAGTGGTAGGGCGAGGCGAGAGTGTACAGCCCGCGCTGTAATTGAATTACCTTCCCGGCGCGCACCCAATCTGCGAGTTGCCGCTGTACCTGCTGGGGGGAATCAGTTCCCGCGTAAAGCTGCCCGCTTTCAAATAAAGGTAAGGGAGCTAACTGGGGCAATACTTGTTGAAAATACATGAGTAGATTGTAGCCAGAATCGTCAATTAATGCAACGAATTTTTGATTAGCCACTTCTTACCACTCGCATCATAAACTGGGCGTAAGTCAGATCGCCCACCGCCACCCAGACAACACACCTGGAACGGTTCCTAAGCCCGTCGCTCCGTCCCCTCCCGCTTGGGCACAGAGGGGTAAAGCCTCCTGATTTAGTCGAGAGCTTTTTCTTTTCTGCGCAACCCGCCGCCCCCCCCCCCCGGAGAAAATGACCGTTTCCCCTTGTTATGTGACAGTGTTGGGGCGCGGTGCAGCGAGAGTGATGAGGAGAACACGGCCGTTTCTTATGCTGTATACTATCTGTCATAGGCACGCTGCTGAAACGAATTGACCTGGAAGAACATCGATTGTTGGTACTTTTTTTTCCATCGCGTCCCGGTGGGGGTGGTGTAACTCTCTGCGGACTCCAGACATGGCGAGGGTCGGGAAGACCTACAAACGGCTACCAGGTCGTCTGATGCCCTCAAATCAAACGGCACTGCCACCAACGGACTGCCTGCCACCAACTCCTCCACCGAAGTCACCTGGCGCTGAGACCAACTGGTTGCCAGCGCCTGAAAACAATAATCAATAAACCATCAACGGATAGTGACAGACGGCCGTACTCCTTTGCCTGCGTTTCGGGTTACAATAAGAGCGCTTACCAACCCACCCCCAAGACACAAGGATACCATGATCAATCCTGAAGCCATGTATGACCTCGAATCAGTCAAAATGCCCTACCTGGCAGGACGGCCGTTAAAGCTGTTTGCTTCATTCCTGGCCGGTTCAGCCGGTGGGGCAGCCACCAAAAGCCTGCTCGACAGCGCCGGAATCACCTGGCTGCGCCGCCAGCGGTCTGACGAGCCGCCGACCTTCACCCCGCTGGCCGGCCGTAACGGCCAACCCCAGCCACCGCAGGCATCCCCTGACCGAACTGCCCCCGTCAGACCCGCCCACTTGCGCCCGGCTTTCACTTCCTGACGGTCATCGACTATGCGGCGGCCTATCGCGCCGGCCGGACCACACCCAGCGAAGTCGCCGAACGATTCCTGGCCGCCATTGAAGGCGCCGACGCGGCGGACTCCGCCTTTGCGCGCCTTCATCGCTGTGCAGGCGGCAGGACGTGTGGCGGCAGGCGGCCGAGGCCACAGAGAGAATCCGGACGCAACGGCCGTTAAGCCTCTGGGATGGCGTCCCTGTCGCCGTCAAAGACGAGCTGGACATGCTGCCCTATCCCACTACTGTCGGCACGCGCTTTCTGGGCCACACCCCGCGCCGCCGACGCCACCGTCGTGGCGAAAAGCGCGGCGCGGGCGCCTTGCTGCTCGGCAAAACCAACATGCACGAGATTGGCATTGGCGTCACCGGCCAGAATCCCCATCACGGCACGCCGCGCAACCCCTACCATCCAGACCATTACACGGGCGGGAGTTCCAGCGGTTCGGCCGCGGCCGTGGCCGCCGGTCTGTGTCCGGTGGCGATTGGCGCCGATGGCGGCGGTTCCATCCGCATTCCGGCCGCGTTCTGTGGCGTGGTGGGGTTGAAACCGACCTTTGGCCGCGTCAGCGAAACGGGTGCATTTCCGCTTGATTGGAGCGTCGCCCACATCGGCCCGTTGGCGGCCAGCGCGACCGATGCGGCGCTGGCCTATGCCCTCCTGGCCGGCCCTGACCCGCACGATCCCATCAGCCAGCAGCAGCCAGCCCCGACGCTCTTGGGCTGGGACAACCTGGATTTGCGTGGCCTGACCCTCGGCGTCTTCTGGCCCTGGTTCCGTCACGCCACGCCTGACGTGGTGGCCGCCTGCGAAGCGCTGCTCGACCAGTTCGTCGGCATGGGCGCGGCCGTGCGCGAGGTGGCTATCCCCGGCTTGCAGGCCGGGCGAGTGGCCCACACCCTCACCATTGCCAGCGAAATGATGCAGGCGATGAGCGCCACCTATGCCGACCATGAGCGGGAACATGGGCTGGACGTGCGCGTCAACCTGGCGCTGGCCCGCCGCTTTCTCGCCACCGATTACGTGTTGGCGCAGCGCGTGCGCACGCGGCTTATCCACAACTTCAACCAGGTATTGGCCGATGTGGATGTCATCCTGACGCCGGCGACCGGGCTGCCCGCGCCGCCCATTCCGGCGGCCGCTCTGCCGGACGGCGACTCCGACCTGACGACGTTGGCGGAAATCATGCGTTATGCCACGCCCGCCAACTTCACCGGGCATCCGGCCATCGCTTTCCCGGCCGGATACAGCGCCGCCGGTTTACCCATCGGGATGCAGGCGATGGGCCGCCACTGGGAGGAGGCCACGCTGCTGCGGCTGGCCCCTGGCGGCTGAACGGGTGGTGGAACGCCGTCAGCCGCAGATTTTCTTTGATTTGGGCGGCTTTTGAGCCTGTCGTCTGGCCGCCGTTGGCTGATTTTGAGTGAGGTATTCTTTAGCTACATTGGGGAAAACGGCCGTTTCCTCACGGTAAATTCGCCTTATCAAATCGCCCCATCAGCGCCGCCCGCCGTGCGTACGTAGCCCGAATTTTGCCCAGACGGCTGGCAAACGTCGTTTCCGTCCCCGGTGGGTGGCTAGCTGATGCAGTTTGACCAACAACTGCACCGCCTCGTCGTAAGAGCGACTGGTTCCTTGTTTGATCAACTGCTCGACAAACGTCCAACTCGCTTCCGCTTGGGGGGCAAACGCTTCCAACTCTCGAATGCGCTGCGCCTCGGCTGCGGCCGCTTGCTGCCGTTTCAGTCGTTCGGCCTCCGCCTCGGCCAGCGTCTGTAATTCGGCCACTGTGCGGCGTCCGGGGGTAACGGCCGTTGCCGGTTCATCGGCGCAGAGATGGCGGTGGAAGGTCAGAGAAAGTTGCGCTTCCTGGCCCTGCGCCAGACGCAGCAGCCAGTCGTCGCATTCAGCGCGGGATAGGGCGGCAATGCGCTGGCGCAGTTGCGCGGCAGTAATGCTCGTTGGCAAGGAACTTGCCGCCGCCGCCACATTAATCAGGGCCTCGCCCAAATGAAACGCTTCTATAAACTTGCGTAAAGCTGGCGTCAACTGTTGCAAACCGGGTGGCACAGGCGGCTCGACATCCTCATCATCAATTTTCCAGGTATGCAAAATGGCAAGCCAGGCCAGGTATAAAACACGGTAATCCTGACGCAAAATATCATCGCGCAAACCGATCAATCCATCCAGATAGCCCTCGCCATCCACCCAGTCGTAATAACCATCCTCGACATTCCACTGCATCTCCAGAACGACATAATCGTTGATGATCTCGCAGGTGATGTACTCCTCAACGCAGTATGGCTCCATTTGCTTTACGTCAATGAGGTGGCGGGGAAAGCGGAACAGCAGCCGGGTTGTCCCCCAATTGGCGATGTAAAACATGGCGTCGTAATACCTCGCCAGCAACTCCTTCGCGTTGGCGCGCAAATCACTGTAATGGTATACAAACACCGCCCGGCGGGGGTGTGGCTCGACCCGGCTGGATAGTTTGCTGACAGCCTGCTGTTCTTCTGCCGTCAACGGCCGATCAATCGCCTGGAATTCGTAGTATTGATATTCTGACATAGTCCACCTCGTTGCTTACTTCCAGAAAACACCCCCTGGCGTGTCACCAGTTACGTCACTTCCAGTCCCACTGAAGCGGATCCCACTCGCCATTTCGTTCTCCTCGTAGTACCGGATTGAGGAACCTTTGCATAGCTGCGTCAGCTTCTTTCAGCGATGATTGTTCGAGTTTGACCTCGACCGCCAAGCGTTGAAACGGCCGTTCCCAATTCCTCTGCGGTGCAGGCAACTGCGCCGGTAGCGGATGGGTACGCCTTGCAAGAAAAGTAGCGGAGAGTGCCTCTCGAAGCCGGTGACCATCAATTCTTCCCATTTCGGCTAATAAAAGAATGTCCACATAATCTTTTACCCGGCTGCTTTCCCCCGATTGAAAGGTCCGCGTGTATGCGTGAAGTTTTTCCGCAATTTGCTGCGTAATAGGGTAACAAGGAACGGCCGTTGGCAGAAAACCGGCAAATTCCAGCAGGTTTGGTGTCGGCAAATACTCAACTGGCTCAACAAGCAGATCGCCAACGCCAACGTCAAGGTGAAAACTCTCAAAAAATACGTCCATCAAGGAACGATTGCAGATGATACCTGCTACCGCCGGAATTCTTCTGCCACAGGTTGGGAGACATTGGCTACTTCAAAATGAAACCAATCTGCAAGATCGTACGCCCCCGCTTTCCGCAGCCGGGGATAAATCTCCTGTAATTGAACGAGCAGCAGTAAATCAACATCCTTTGGGTTCGTTCACAAACAACTTTTGATAAAAACCCTTGGCTTGACCGTCCCAAACTCAAAAGTAAAACGGTCGCTTTGTCGTTCTGGCACGCTCTCCCAACCGCAGTTGGAGAGCGAGCCCTCCTTTAACAACCCATTCCTCAGGTTGGTCATGGAATAACCGAGCCAGGAACCGGTCAAAGGCAATCATCTTGCGCATTCGTGCGAGGGGCGTTCCCGATTGAAAACTCTGCTTGCGTAAACGATCCTCCAAGGCGCGTCGAAAGCGGCACCGCTGCTATATTTCATGCGAAAAACCCTCCGACAGCGCCTCTTGGATGGTTTCCCTGGCCCGCCCTCCATGATAAACTGCTTGAGTAGCGAGTTCGTCCACCGTCGTCAAACCTCTGTTCAGCGCCTCTATAATAGCTTGAGCGATATGCTCTTTGGCCAACCCGGCAATGGCTACGTCGGCAATGGTACGAGCGACCGTTGTCACCGGTAATCCCTGCCGATTGGTCACATCTTCTGGGCGTAACTGGTTGGTATGCAGACGCAACCCCGGCCGTCGCCTGAGGCCGTGCGGGGGATGATCACGGGATTTCCCTGGCAGCACATCCGACAGGTTATAAAGAGTCAAAGCGCTCTCATGAGAAATCACCGAGTGAGGACCTGTCCTTAACCAGGCTACAAATAAATCTTCATGGGCTGAACCGGGAAAATGGGCCAGGCGATAAACACCGCGCACAATGCGCAGGAAACGGCCGCGCTTCACATTATCTGAAAGGCGCTCCCAAGAGAACCCATGTCTTCTCGCCTGAGTCGCTGTGAAATAACCAGCCTGATTTTCAGCCGTTTCATAGAGAAGGTTGTAATCTGGCTCGTCATTCATTGTGCATAACCTTAGGATATACCGAAGGAATTGCACACATTATCTGTTATCTTGACAGATTTGTCCAACAAGAGAAACCGCACAAAGCGCTGCCTGCACCGTCCTACCTCTTTCACACTCTCAATGACGCCGGAAACAAAACACTTGATGAAATTCCCCGGTATAAGCTGTGATCGACGTGAGAAACGGCCGTTTCCCCTTCACAAGAAACGGCCGTTCCCTCCAACCCACCTCAATTTCAAGTCACCCTTTCTCCAACCACCCGCATCATAAACTGGGCATAAGTTAGATCGCCCACCGCCACCCAGACCACACACCTGCACATGGAACGGTTCCTAAGCCCGTCGCTCCCGTACCCGCAATGTGGGTTCAAAAGCTCTCGATTCAGTCGAGAGCTTTTTGTTTTTCACCCTCGCGCTCCTCAATTTTTAGGGCGTGGCCTCCACCCGTATTGCTCCCGCGATTTATAAAATGGTTTATCCGCATTGGGGCACATGATTGGCAACGGCCGTTTTCCACCGCCAGCCCACAAACATCAGGTAATGATTCACTGAAATATGAACCATTGAAAGGAAGCCTGTCTCAGCCTCTTAATTCATCAAACCTCTCGACAATCTTGACTCAGCGGAAATGGCGCGCCAACACAATTAGTACATTGGTTCTGGTAGTCAGGCGGAAATCTTTATGTTATCTTTAAACCCGTGTGTTTTTCACCGAGAGGGACGCGGCCAGGTTACCGAAAGTGGCGCCTAAGCAATTATTGACAGTACATTTGAATTTATAAAGCCACCCAAAACGGCCGTTACCGGACTCACACACTTCTGGTAACCTATTTGGGTGGCTTTTTGTTGCTGAATGAATCCATGACAGTCATTGAATGTTACAACCCGACGAACCGGCGCCGACGGCGGGAAACGTGGGATGCGGAAAGAACGTAGACGGCGGTTGGCGCAAGTACACCTATGACGAAATCGTCGCCCGCGACAAAACCAGCCTGGACATCTTCTGGCTAAAAGACCAGAGCCTGGCCGACCTGGACAACCTGCCTGAGCCGGATGATTTGGCGGCGGAGATCGTGGAGAATTTAGAAGGCGGGCTGGCCAGCTTTCGGGAGATTTTGGCGGCGCTGTAGGGTGGAAACGGCCGTATCCCGCCCGCCCGCAGCCCAGCAAAATCGGGTCGTTCGGGTTTCGTGGGGTATCGCCAAATGTAGGGGCGGGTCTTGTCCCCGCCCAGACGAGGGCGACCACAAGGTCGCCCCTACATCTGGTGTCACCCCCCCTGAATTCCCAAAGAACCCCAAACCCAGTTCAGCAATCTCAATTTAACCAGAAATGTCATGCTGAGGTCCTCCGAAGCATCTCCTTCTTCTGGTGGAGCGGGATGCTTCGCTCGAAGACCCGCTCAGCATGACAGTTGAGCGTAAAGGCAAAGAAATTACCTTGTTCGCACGAATGCCTGATCTAAATTGAGAATTCCTGAACCCAGTTGTGATTCGTGGCAATTTGTCCCATAATTGGACCCTGGCAAGATAACGCTTTAATTCTGGAATAAGATATGCAAGTTCTCCATCTCCACTGGCTCACCCCCCCACCACCGGGTGAAAACGGCCATGCCTTCTTCTGGCTAGAAACGGCCGTTGCCCTCAACCCACCCGTAACCGGCGCAAAAAGACAGCCCAACCCCACCCCTTCGCCGCCGATAGAGATGGGTTGAAAGCTCTGTTAACGGCCGTGCGCCTGCCCGGCAAACTGCCCGTCCAAACCCCTCACCCTCTGGCTGCCCACCAACCGCTTTGGCCCAATCCCTCGCCCGACCTGCTGCACGATTGGGAGCGTGACGACAGCCCGCCCGACCTGCTGCCCTGGGAAGTCATCGGCGGCGCGCTCAACGCCGCCCAAACCCTGCGCCTGCTCACCTGGCTGCATCAGAACCCACTGCCCGCGCCCTACCGCCTGGGGTAGACGGCCGTTTTTGGCACACCGCCTACACCTTCACCCTCGAACTCCTGGCGCAGCAGCTCATCCGCCCCACCCTGGTAGCCCAACGCGACCTGAAAACCATGCGCTACGAAGCCCGCTGGCAGCCCCTGCTCGATGGCGACACGGAAGCCCGCCGCGCCGCGCAACTGGCCGCCGCCATGCCCGCCATCTGCCGCGCCGAGGCCGCCAATCCCAACGAAACCATCCCGCCCCGCGCCATTTTAGACAGCTTCCTCAACCACCTGGCCGACGCCGCCATGCGCGATTGGGCGACCAAACAAGAGCTTTTCCTGCCCACCGCCGCCGATCCGGAGGCTGCCTGGCTGCGGGCGCTCTTCGCCGTCGACCCCGCCATCCAGGCCAGCGCCGGGCAGATGCAGCACTTCGCCAGCAGCTTCCACGCCTGGGAACGCGCCCTCACCATCGCCGGCGACAAACATTACCGCGTCGCCCTGCGCCTGGAAGCGCCCGCCCAGCAAGAAACCACGCGCCGCAAGAAAGGCGAAGACGCCTGGCAGCTTCATTACCTGCTGCAAGCCCGCGACGACGCCAGCCTGCTGGTGCCTGCCGCCGAGGTCTGGAAAACCAAAGGCAGCGGCGTGCTGCAAGCATTGGATCGCCACTTCGACCGGCCGCAGGAGCGTTTGCTCACCGGCCTGGGCTACGCCGCCCGCTTCTTCAAACCCATCCAGCACAGTTTGCAGCAGCGCAACCCATCCGAAATGACGCTGACCGGCGACGAAGCCTATGTCTTTTGCGTCAATGCGCGCCGCAGTTGCAGCGCGCCGGATTCGGCCTGCTTGTGCCGCCCTGGTGGAACAAACCGGGCACGCGATTGGGCGTGCGGCTGAAATTGGGCAGCACCTCGAAGTTGACGGGACAAACGGCCGTTGCCACCGGCCACATGAACCTGGAAAAGCTCGTCAGCTATCGCTGGCAGCTTTCCCTGGGCGATACCGAATTGACCCGCGAGGAGTTCGACGCCCTGGTCGCCCTCAAATCCCCCTGGTGCAGATTCGCGGCCAATGGGTGCAGCTAGACCCGGAGCAAATCGAGGCGGCCATCCGCTTTTGGGAGCAGCAAGGCATGGAAGGCACGCTCTCATTGCCGGAGGCGATGAAGCTGGGCTTAACCGCCGAAGATCAGCAGCGCAATGGCCTGCCGGTGGACGGCGTGGAACTGGATGACTGGCTGCAAAGCTGGCTGAATCGCTTACAGGGGGATGAAAAGCTGGCGATGCTGCCCATGCCGGAAGGATTGCGGGCGACGTTACGGCCGTATCAACAATACGGCTACTCCTGGCTGCACTTCGCCCGCCGCTGGGGCCTGGGCGTCATCCTGGCCGACGACATGGGATTGGGAAAACCATCCAGACCCTTACGCTGGCCCAGCAGTTGAAGGAGGAAATGGGCGGCCTGCCCGCGCCGATTTTGCTCATCTGCCCCACCTCGGTCGTCACCAACTGGGAATTGAGCAGCGCAAATTCACCCCCGGCCTGCGGGCGATGGTCCATCAGGGCGGCGACCGGCTGCGCGAAGCGGAATTTGTGGCCGCCGCGCAGGCCAGCGACATGGTGCTGACCAGTTACGCCCTGGCGCGGCGCGATGCGGAGACGCTGAAGCAAATTAACTGGTTTGGCGTGGTGCTAGACGAGGCGCAAAACATCAAAAACGCCAACACCAAGCAGGCCCAAACCATCCGCAAACTCTCGGCCGATTTTCGCCTGGCCCTGACGGGCACGCCGGTGGAAAACCGGCTGTCGGAGTTGTGGTCTATTATGCAGTTTCTCAACCCCGGCTTTTTGGGCGGGCAGAAGCAGTTTCGCCAGGAGTATGTGCTGCCGATTGAGCGGTATGGCGACCAGGAGGCGGCGCAGCGATTGCGTCAGGTGACACGGCCGTTTCTCCTCCGCCGCGTCAAAACCGACCCCACCGTCATCCAGGATTTGCCCGACAAGCAGGAGATGAAGGTCTACTGCCACCTCAGCGAAGAGCAGGCCACGTTGTACGAAGCCGTGGTGCGCGATGCGCTGGCGGCCATCGAAGAGCAGGAAGAGGGCGGCATGACGCGCAAGGGGCTGGTGTTGAGCATGTTGATGCAGCTCAAGCAGGTGTGCAACCACCCGGCGCAATATTTACACCAGACGGAAACGTATAAGGCGGGCGAGGATAACGGCCGTTCCGGCAAACTCGACCGCCTCACAGCCTTGTTGGAAGAAATTCTGGCCGAAGGCGACCGGCTGCTCATCTTCAGCCAGTTCACCGAAATGGCCGGGCTGCTGAAGGGGTACATTCAGGAGAAATTCGGCGCGCCAACGCTCTATTTGCACGGCGGCCTGCCACCCAAAAAGCGAGCCGCCATGGTGGAGCAGTTCCAGCGCGAAGATGGTCCCCCGGTTTTCCTGCTGTCGCTCAAAGCCGGCGGCACGGGGCTGAACCTGACCCGCGCCAATCACGTCTTCCACTTCGACCGCTGGTGGAATCCGGCCGTCGAAGACCAGGCCACCGACCGTGCTTTCCGCATCGGCCAGACAAAAAATGTGCTGGTGCATAAATTTGTCTGCCTGGGCACGCTGGAAGAGCGCATAGACGCGATGATAGAAGACAAAAAGGCGCTGGCGAACAGCATCATCGGCAGCGGCGAAAACTGGCTGACGGAAATGACAACGGCCGATTTGCGCAGTTTGGTACAGTTGCGGCGGGAATAGATATGCAGGAAAAGGCACGATCATTAGTTTTAACGCCGAGGAACGCAGGAGCGGAGAGATAAGCGTCTTTCCTCTGCTTCTCTGTTCCTCTGTTCCTCGGCGTTTTCTTCAAGGAAATAACTATGAGCTGGTACTACGACTTCAAACCAACCCGACCGATTGAGACAGACGAGGGCATCAAAGCCAAGAGCAAGCGCGGCGATTTTGTGAAGAATTGGTGGGCGACGCGCTGGATTGCGGCGATGGAGCGGGTGATGGACCGGGGCCGTTTGCAGCGCGGGCGCGCTTATGCCCGCAAGGGCAGGTGCTGTCGCTGGAGGAGAACAAAGGCAAGATCAGCGCCAAAGTGCAGGGGTCGCGGCGCACGCCATACAAAATTACCATCGAACTGACGCCGCTTTCGGAGCCGGATTGGGAGAAGGTGTTGGCGGCGCTGGCGGAACGGCCGTACTTCGTGGCCCAACTGCTCGCCGGCGAGATGCCGCAGGAAATTGAGGCAGCGTTTCAGGCTGCCAAACTGGACCTGTTCCCCGGCAAGCGGGAACTGAAACAAGCCTGCAACTGCCCCGATTGGGCCGATGTGTGCAAACATCTGGCGGCAGTGCATTACATTCTGGCCGAGCGATTCGACGAAGACCCCTTTTTGTTGTTCCGGCTGCGCGGCAAAACGCAGGATGAGATTGTGGCCGCTTTGGGCACAGGCGCGGCGGAAGGGGAAACGGCCGTTGCCCCCGAATACACCCCCGCGCCACCCCTCGGCCAATCGCTAGACACTTTCTGGCAAATTGGCCCGCAGCTAGAACAGTTTGTCGTTCGCATCGCCCCGCCAGAAGCGCCCTACCCGCTGCTAGAACGGCTGGGCGAGCCAGACTTTTTGCCCGACGCGCGGCGCTGGCTGGGGAAGGGGTATGATGCGGTGACGGCAACGGCCGTTGCCATCGCCTACCAAAACGAAGTGACCGAATCAAATAACGAACCCTATGACAATTAGCACTACTCCCAGCATCAGCCTGCAACCAGGCGCCGAAGCGGTGTTAACGGCCGTTGCCCACCGCCAATTCGCCACCCCCCAGGCCTACCGCCTGCAACTCGCCGCCGCCCACATGCTGCTCATCGGCGGCTTCGACGAACTTATCTGCCTGGACAACCTGCAATTCGAGCCATTCCCTTTACCAGATTAAGGCCGCCCAGGCCGCCCTGCGGCCGCTTTCGCGGGCGCGGCATGTTGTGCGATGAAGTCGGCCTGGGCAAAACCATCGAAGCTGGACTGGTCATCAAAGAATACCTTATGCGCCAGATGGCCGAGCGCATCCTCATCCTGACGCCGCCCGGCCTGGTGCAGCAGTGGCGCGAAGAACTGGCGCAAAATTTGGCCTGCGCGATTTTGTCACCAACACCGACGAAGCCTTCCGCGCCGCCGGCGACGATGCCTGGGCGAAGTTCCCCGCGTCATCGCCTCCATCGCCGCCGCCCGGCATACCGGCAACCGCGACATCATCACCAGTCTTACTTATGATCTGGTCATTGTGGACGAAGCCCACCACCTGAAAAACCGCAGCAGCGTTACCTGGAAATTTGTCAACGACCTGCAAAAGCGCTTCATCCTCATGCTCACGGCCACGCCGGTAGAGAACCGGCTGGAAGAGCTGTATAACCTCATCACCATCCTGAAACCAGGCCAACTCAGCACGCCGCAAGAATTCCGCCGCCAATTTGTGGTGAAAGGCGACCCCCATTCGCCGAAAAATCGCGGCCTGCTGCGCGAATTGATGGCCGACGTGATGATTCGCCACAGTCGCGGCCAGGTGAATGTGAAGCTGCCGCCGCGCCGGGCGCACACCGTCCGCCTTTCGCTTTCGCCGGCCGAACACAACCTGTACCAGAACGTGAGCCAGTTTGTGCGCCAGGCGTTGCAGGAGGGGCGGGATACGGGGACGCGCAAACTGACGTTGGGGATTTTGCAGCGGGAGATTGGCAGCAGCGCCACGGCCGTTGCCCCCACCCTGCGCAAAATGGCCGAACAGCCCGCCTGGAAAGCGCACAAAACCCGCCTCCTGGCCCTGGCCGCCGAAGCCGACGCCATCACCGAATGGGCCAAAGCCGACGCCCTGCTGAAAATTTTGCACAGCGCCGGGCAGGATCGGGTGCTGGTGTTCACCCATTTTCAGGCCACTTTAGAGGCGCTGGCGGAACGGTTAACGGCCGTGGGCATCCCCTTCATCCCTTACCACGGCGGCCTCACCATCCACCAAAAAGATGAAGCCATCCGCCGTTTTGAAGAGGAAGGGCGCATTTTGCTCTCCACCGAAGCGGCCGGCGAAGGGCGCAATCTGCAATTCTGCCACATCATGGTCAACTTCGACCTGCCCTGGAACCCGCAGCGCATCGAGCAGCGCGTGGGACGCATTCACCGCGTGGGGCAAAAGCGGCAAGTCGAAATCTTCAACCTCTCCGCTCAGGGCACCATCGAAGATTATTTGCTCACCATTCTGGACCGTAAATTGAATATGTTTGAACTGGTCATCGGCGAAATGGAGATGATTTTGGGCTATCTGACACAGGAGCAAGATTTTGAGGAGATGCTGCTGGAGGTATGGCTCAACAGCGCCGACGAAACCGGGCTGGAAACGAACATGACCGAACTAGGCGACCGCCTGCTCGCCGCCCGCGACACCATGCGCCGCGTGCAAACCTTCGACGACACCCTCTTCGGCGAAGACTTCACGGCGTAAGAAGCCAAAGATTACGCAGATATTTTGTATCTTCTCAAAAAGTTGGGGACCTTGTAGGTCGGATTGTTAATCCGACACAGTGCGGAATGGCATTCCGCACTACCACACCCCGAAATATTGAGAAGATACGATTTTTTCTCTTAAATCTGCCTAATCTATGATAAAAACAACACCAGGAGGAGAAAAGTTGTGAACAATCGTAACGATCCGCAAACCTATGCTATTATCGGCGCGGCGATGGCTGTTCATCAGGAATTAGGGCCTGGTTTTCTGGAAGGCGTCTATCATGAGGCGCTGGCTATCGAGTTTGGACTACGCGAGATTCCCTTTATTCATGAGGTTGATTTGCCGATTTGTTACAAGGGACGGCCGTTACAAAAAATATACCGGGCAGACTTCGTTTGCTTCACAGACATTGTGGTGGAACTAAAGGCGCTATCGGCCATTGGCGGCACAGAAAAAGCCCAGGTGATCAACTATCTGAAAGCCACCAACTTCGACCGCGGACTTCTCCTCAATTTTGGCGACGCCTCCTTACAATACGACCGATTCGTCAACAAGTGGAAAAAATCCGCCCAATCCACATAGTGTCAAAGATTACGCAGATTTTTGTCTATAATCTGCGTAATCTTTGATTCTGAACCAACCTATGAGCGAACTGGAAACTTTTGTTTTAGGCTATTTAGAAGAAGTAGGCAGCTTGATCGAGCCGCCGGCTTTTCGCATCTATGAGGCGCTGCTGCCGGAAAAGGTGGCCGAGCGCTGGCAGGTTGACCCTTATATTCAACTGGCCTTCAGTGACACCGACCGGGCAGGCGTGACCCAGCTAGGCTACAACCACCCCCTGGTAGAACAGATGGTGCAGGAGGCCAACGGCCGTCCTGCCTCTGCCACCCTTTACATCAACGACCTGCGCCTGGAAAAAACCAACATAGACGACGTAGCTGCCGCCACCTGGGTTGTGCCCAATGCGCGGGTAGAACGGCAAAAGCGCTCCACCGTCGCCCGCGTTCGCCACACCTATATCCGCTTCAACTTCAAAGCCGCCATTCTGACCGATGACAAACAAGAGCGCGTCGTGTCGGTATTGATGGATGCCCACAGTGGCAGCCGCGTGGTCGACGCGAATGCCATCGAAAGCCGGGCAACGGCCGTTACCCCCGATGCCGTCCTCCAATCCTTGCCCCATGCCGCCATCCGCTGGCAGCCCAAAGACGGCCAGCCCCTTAAAAACCCACTCGACCAACATGCCCTGGACGCCCTGCTGAAACGCGCGCAAACGGCCGTTCTGCAAGAAATGCAAACCGACCTCGACGCCCTGAAAAAGCGCGTCGCCCGCTTCCGCCAACTCGACGAAGCCCGTCTCACCGACTATTACGGCAACCTGGAAAAAGACTTGCAAAACCGCCTGAAAAGCGCCTCCGCCGACCGCCAACCCGGCCTGCAAGACAAATTAACGGCCGTGCAAACCGAACGCGCCCACAAACTGGCCGATCTCGACGAACGCTACCAGGTCCGCATTAATCTGACCTTGCTCAACCTGCTCGTCATTCAGCAAGCCAAACTCAGCCAGCCGACGCAAATCGCCAACCGCGCCACGCAAATAAGCGCCTATGCCATATGGGACCCTCTGCTGCGCCAGTTGGAACCACTGGCCTGCCATGTCTGCGGGCAGCTCGGCCAGCGCATGTTCCTCTGCCACAACGGCCACCTGGCCCACGAGAGCTGCCTGGCCCCGGCTTGCATAGATTGCAAGCGCGTCTTTTGCCGGGAGTGCGCCAACGAAGTGGGCGTGTGTGACGTGTGTCAGCAGCCATTGTGCCGCCACAGCCGAGTGGCCTGCCCGGAGTGCGGCCGTTACACCTGCCAGGCCCATCGTGGATTGTGCCATGCCGATAACGGCCGTCCCCGGAACCCATCTATCCCCACCGCGCCGGTGGAACCGCCGCCGCCACCCGTCAGGCAAACCCCACCGCCGCCCGCTCCCGGCCGCGCCAAAACGCCGCCCACCAAGCCCAAACCCGCTGCCAAACCTGCGCCCAAACCGGCCCGGACAATCAGCAGCGGGCCAAAACCAATAAATATGGAAGTGGTGCTGCACCACAACACAGTCACGGCTTTTATGTTAAGCAAACGAGAACGAGAAATCGCCATCCGAACCTGGGAATTGTCGCCTGATGAAGGGGGCATTTTGCGGCATTGCGAGTGTGAAAAGGGGGAGCAGTGCGCAGCCAATGGCATGGTGCTGCGGCCGTCCGTCTACCAAAGCATCGAAAAACAAATCCATGATGAACTCCTGGCCTTTGCCGAAGAGTACCACCTGCCGCCGCAGAAAATCACCTACAATCGGCTGTCATCGTTAACCAGAGAGCCGTACCGCGTGCCGGAATACGAGTTGTTTGGCCTTTGGAAAAACGATGAGGCGCTGACCGAAGCCCGCAACACGTTTGCCCGACTCTATTGGAAGTAACCTGGCAACGGCCGTAACACCTCTACCTTACGCACCCATATTTAAGAACACAGATTGAACAATCCTAGTTCGTAACTACCAGGCCTATCTGGGATTTCGCCACGGAGACATGGAAAACACGAGGTTTTACAGGTTATAATCTCTGTGTCCTCCGTATCCCCGTGGTAAGTAGTTACCTTAGTTCTGTAATAAACAAAGGAGATGTTTTGCCATGACGACTCCAAAAGTTAGCTTTACCCAATTAACCCATGAAGTGGTTCAATCTTCCCCGGAACCCCTACCATTCGCCGAAATCTTGGCCAGAGTCAACCACATCGCGCCCATTACCACCAAAAACCCCAAAAACACCATCCGCAACGCCATCAGCCAGAGCCAATTGCTCGTGTCTACCGGCGACGGCCGTTTCGGATGGAAACCCCGCCTGATCAACAACGCCCGCATCCGCCACACCATCCAGGCCGCCGAACTGGCCCAAAATCAGTTGTACTACGACGACGACCTGCGCGATGCCTTTTGCCCAACCTTCTTTGCCATTCAGAAACACAATGACCGCAGCCCGGTTCAGGTTGCGCTGCCCAATGGGGAAACGGCCGTCTTCTCCCTCATCATGTTCTCGCCTAGCATTTGGGGTACGCCGGCCGACGCCACATTTTGGGGCTGGTTTCACAGCCTCGATGCCGCTCCGGGCGACCATCTGCTCTTTGACGTGGTGGATGGCGAAGCCAAACGATACCAGGTCATCTTCCAACCTCGCGCCGACCGGGATGAAGCCGTCATCGCCGCGCGCAACCAGGAATTGGTGGCGATTGGTCAGAAATTGATGCAGCAACGGCCGTATGGCCTGGCCGAGTGGGATTTCACTACCTATTTGCTGGCAACCGGCTTCTACCATCACCCCATCCCACCTGATCCGTTTAACGAACTGTGGCATGATGGCATCATCGCTTCTATGCTCTATGGCGAAGAACCGCCCGCACCTCAACTGAAACTAGACCTGCTGGGCAGCGCCTTTTTCGGCCAGCCGGTGCAGTCTTACAACTTCGAGAACCCGCATCTACCTCGCGAATATGACCCCGACTACGGCCGTCGCCATGCCCGCCAATCACGCAAAGCCCGTACCGGCAGCGTTACCAGCTATCTGCTGCGTGTCAACCATCGCGCCATGCCCGAAGTCTGGCGCGACATCGAGCTGGCGGAAGACAACACCCTTGAAGACCTGCACCTGACGATTCAATCTACCTTTCATTGGATGGATGACCATCTCTACTCTTTTCATTTAAGCGGCGATCAGCGAGACAGACAGAGCGAAATCGGCAGTCCCTGGTCTGATACGGCCGTCCACACCCACCAGATTGAGATGGCGCATCTGAACTTGCAAGAGGGTCAAATCTTTCTCTACCTGTTCGACTATGGCGACAGCCATGAATTTGATGTGACAGTTCTAACCATCAACCCCCTGGCTCCCAAAGCAGACTATCCGCGCATCATCACCTACCAGGGGTCGCCGCCGCCGCAATATCCAGACATTGACGAAAAAACGGGCCAGATGAGCTGGGATCCTTACCGGCACTGGCGCTCCCACTAAGCGTTCGTGCAAGATTAACTTCTCCAGTCTCCCAAAGTCCAAACTTATTTTTGAACGAACCGCAGTGCTTTGTAGGGCAAGGTTTTTGAATTTTATGCCGCGGCTACAAACTAATTGTGGTTCTTCAGGAACTCAGGGGGTTGACAGCCCCTGTTGCGTGATACGCGATGCGTGACCAGGGAGGTTTCACGCATCACGTATCAGACCAAACCCCATAAAGTCCCCAAGGCCCCTAATTGTTTATGATTATCCAGTGTCTTCGGGTTCCATTCATGTTGCTCGGCCGCCGGAATGGGTGATCGGCATCACCCGGATTACGCAATTTGCCCCGCTAAAAACCATCTACACCAGCGTTTACCCGCCCCATCCCTGAAAATCTGCGCCCCATTTCTTACAAGCGCAAAAGTATTGCAGGAATTCTCAATTTAGATTAGGCATTCGTGCGAACAAGGTAATTTCTTTGCAATTTACGCTGAACTGTCATGCTGAGCGGAGTCTTCGGAGCGAAGCATCCCGCTCCACCACAAGAAGGAGATGCTTCGGAGGATGCTTCGGCGGCCTCAGCACAGGCTCTCAGCATGACACATTTCTGGTTAAATTGAGAATTGCTGAAAGTATTGATGACAACCATCACCCCAATTAGGTGACAATTTTATATATGAATTGTCTGATATATGATTTATCATATATATGTCATATGGGACAATTCTTATATAAAAGTGAGGAACAGCATGAAACGCATACGGTTTGCGATTGATCGGCGCTTTACCTGGAAAAGGATGATTGTGCCAGGGGTGACGGCCGTAACTTTTTGGGCATTGGCTGTGGTGTTGTATGGGGTTAGCGGCGGCCAGATTTTTGCGCTGGTTAATTTTGGGTATTTGGGAACGGCGCTGGGCATTGGTCTGGGCCTGTATGCGCTGCTGCCCAGGCGGCAAAAGCCGCTGGGTCGGCGCGTATCGCTGCTGCTGATCGGTCTGTATCTGTTTTTCTTCATTGGTGTTATTAGCCAGGAGAATATTCAGGTGGAGGGGGTCTGGTGGAGTTTGATTAATGGCACGTTTTATGCGGCGGTGTGGCACTATTTTGTGGCAAAAATTGTGGGGCCGCTGCTGTTTGGCCGATTGTGGTGCGGGTGGGCCTGCTGGTCGGTGATGGTGTTTGACTTGCTGCCTTATAAGCAGCCGTCGGGGCGTTTGCCGGGTAAGTGGGGGTGGCTGCGCTATGGGCATATTGTGTTGAGTGCTGTGGTTGTTGTGGTTTTGTGGCGGGTGTTTGGGGTGCAGGTGGGCACGAATTCAGCAACGGCCGTTGTCTGGTTTTTGATTGGCAACATCTTTTATTATGTTGTGGGCATTGGCCTGGCCGTTGGCCTTAAAGACAACCGCGCCTTTTGCAAATATCTTTGCCCGGTGGCCGTGCCATTAAAGCTTACCAGCCGCTTCTCGCTGCTGAAAATTGGCACGGATGATTCGCAGTGCAATGATTGCCATGCCTGCGTCAAAATGTGTCCGATGGATATTCAGATTCCCGATTATGTTCATGCCGGGCAGCGGGTGCTTTCTACCGAATGCACATTGTGCCAAACCTGTGTGACGGTTTGTGCTCATGATGCTTTGAAATTATCGTATGGGTTTGACATGGGCGGGCGGGAATTGCTGCGGCTGCGAACGAATGGAGAGACGGCCGTTTATCAACCCAACATTTCTGGTGGAACCCAACATGCACAATAGAAAATGGGGGGTTGGTTTGCTGGTTCTTTCGGCGATGGCTTTGGTGCTAGCCCCGTTGAATATGCCCGAAAGCTATTCCTGGTTGCAGCATACAACCAGCGAATCGGCGGCGCAGGGAGTTCGCGGCGCGTGGCTGGCGCGGCTGGGGTTTCTGGTTTTTGGCCTGACAGTGCTGTGGCTGTCTGCGAATTTGCTGCCCGGTTGGCACCAGGGGGCACGCTGGCTGCATGGGTTTTTTGGGCTGATGATGGTGGCAACGGCCGTTTTTTCCACCCGCCCCTGGCTGCCCAGCCTGCCCTTCGACCCCCTCGAAGATGCGCTGCACTCCTTCACTGCATCCGCAATGGGCTTTGCCTTTGCGGCTGGCATCGGCGTGCGCTTCTGGCAGCGGCAGCAGAGCGGGCAGTGGCCGGGACGCCTGTTGGATGTTGTCGCCGTCGCGGTTTCTGTCATCATTCCGTTGGGAATGATGGCTTTGCCAAACTGGGCTGGCCTGTCGCAGCGGATAATGTTTGCTACCGCCTATGTATGGTATGCTTCTGAACTTCTCAGGGCAAAGGATTAAACTATGTCGTTAAAATATGCCATTCTTGGATTGCTCAATGTGGCGCCGATGACGGGCTACGATTTGAAGCACCAGGCTTTTGATGCCACTGTGCGCCACTTTTGGCCGGCCGACCAGAGCCAGATTTATCGCACACTGAGCCAGTTGGCCGACAGTGGCTGGGTGTCTGTGACGGTTGAAGCACAAGACGACCGCCCGGACCGTAAAATTTATGCCATTACGGACGGTGGGCAGCAGGCGCTGATGGCCTGGTTGACATCGGACCAGGCTGTGCCGATATTGCGCGATCCACTGTTGGTGCAGTTGTTTTTTGGGCAGGAGGTGCCGCGCGTGGAGTTGCTGCGGGTGGTGGGCGAGCAGTTGGCTGTGCATCAGGCGCGGCAGGCGGCTTTTGAGCAAATTCCTATTCCGCCGCTGGCCTCGCGCCCGGATGATCGCTGGCTGGGTTTGCAGCACCTGACGCTGGATTTTGGGCTGGCGCTGGAGCGGGCGTATGTGGATTGGTTGCAACGGTGTCTGGAGGCGGTTACGGCGCTGCCGGATGTGGATGATGCTGGGGATTTTCGGGCGCGGTTTACGGCCGTTTCGCCGGAAGACTGACCCTGTATTTTGACTGCCTGTGTCGATGGCCTGCACCTGGCGGCAGCAATTCTCAATTTAGATCAGGCATTCGTGCGAACAGGGCAATTTCTTTGCAATTTAGGCTGAATTGTCATTCTGAGCGGAGTCTGCGGAGCGAAGAATCCCCATGTATTGGTCATTAGGGCTGAACGGGATGCTTCGGAGGACCTCAGCATGACATATTTCTAGTTAAATTGGTTCTTTAGGAACCGGGGTTGACGCCCGCCCGCGCGACCAACCCAACCAAAGCCTAATTGAGAATTCCTGACCTGGCGGACGATGGCGCGAAAGTTCTCCTCCACTTCACGGAAGTCGGCCAGCAGGTGGCGGGCTACGTCGTTGGCTTCAAAAAAGCGTTCCTTAATCTGCGCCTGTGAATAGTGTTCAATCTGACCGGTGGTTTTGAGGGCATCAATTTGTGCCTGAAGCACCGCTTTTTCTTTTTCCAACTGTGCCAGCCGTGCCGCAACGTCTTCGGTGCCGTAAGTTACAATCTCTTGCAGCAGGTCGAAGATGCGCAAAAAGCGGGACTCCGTGCCGACGAAATCGCTCTTTTGCAGCTCTTCCACCCAGGCGATGGCCCGTTCGGCGTCGGGGGTTAATTCGTAGGTGGGGTCATCGTTTCGTAGTAGCGGCGCAAGAAACGGTAGTCGTCGTCGCACCAGAGGCGCAGGTGGGCAACGGCCGTTCCCCCTACTCCGGCATTCCCATGTCAGCCCACAGCCAGATGGCGAGAGATTAAACGGCAAACGGCCGTTTCTCGCCTGAGAAACGGCCGCTGCCGAGAGAGGAACTTGAGGAACACCTGATAGGCGACTAACAGGTTAGTTGTTTGCCTGGGTCAAGGGGTCCGGCGCTTGATCCGAAGGCAATGGTTTGTAAAAGTGGCCGTTCGCCCGGCGCACAGAGCCAGACTGCCAATGGCTGACGGCCGGCTGCGGCTGCGCGCTCATGACGGCATAGCCGGGCACATGCAGCGCAACCCCATGCTGGCCGAGTTCTTGCAGTTGGCGCAGTTGCAGCAGCCGTTCCATGTCGCTGTCGGAGAATTTGCTGACGGCTTGCTGCAGCCGTTCCAGCGCGCGCGCTTCGCTGTGGGCCAGCATTTCTTGTTTGTGCGCCGCTTCCACCGCCGCCATTACCTCGGTGGGCAGGACGATGCTTTTGAGCATGACCCGGTACGTTTGTACGCCGAAGGGAGCCAGGCGCTCCGCTACCAGGTCGCGCAGTTCGCGTTCCAGCCGCTGCCGCGCGCCATGGTCGCAAACGGTGGTTACGGTGTGTTGATCGAACAGGTAGGTGACGCAGTTGTTTACGTGGTTGTGCAGCAAGGGTTCGATGCTTTTGAGCAGCATGTTGGCGACGTTGGGGCGCAGGTCCTGGTCAACGGCCGTTGGGTTGAGACAGTAGGTTAGCGACCATTTGACGGCGACGGCGACGCCGCCATCGGTCTGGGCGCGCCCACATTCGCCATTGACAAAGCTGGGGGCGATGGCGGCAACCTTTTTGACGTGTTCTAACGGCCGTAACCAATGGCGTCCGGGCAGTAAGAAGCGGCTGAAGGCTTTTGTCTCTACGTTGTATACCAGCCCAGTACTCATGGCCGGAATACGCACCCACAGGTATTTATCGACGAACCAAGGGCCAAAAACCATCACAGCGACCATTACAAGCAGTGCAAATATAACCCAATTTCCCGTCAGAGCTGCGGCCAAAGCGCAAAATCCAAATGTGAGAGCGGCGATCATGCGAAACGTGTTCATGATTCTTTCTCCATAGGGCAGCGTACCTTTTGGTACGCTGCCCCGGTTTACGTTAACGGATAGTCGGTCTGGTGAGCGAGATTCCGATGCCCATGCCAATAATGAGAGCGATCAAGGCGATGATGATGATGGTTGAGAATTCTATCTGGATCATGTTGCCTCCTCTTGGCCAGATTGTTGCACCCTGATGGTGGAAGCAATCTGATAACCGAACGTTTTACCATTGCTTCTATCTTAGACGGAGACGAGGCAGAGGAACATGGCAGCCGGTTGGCAGTAACGCGACAATTTGCTAACGGTTTTGCTGTATGTCTGACGAGTCTGATGGTTAACGGCCGTAGCGGCCAAGAGTGGTGAGAACGAATCTGTAGTCTCGTAGCCGCGGTATCCTTACCGCGTATTTCCCAGATTCGCGGCGCTCAGGCCAGGTTTAATTTGTAGCCGTGGCCGTGCAGGTTTTCCAGAAAACGGGGGTTTTGCGGATCGGCTTCAATCTTTTTGCGCAGTCCGGCGATGCGGGCGTGCAGGGCTACGTCGGACACGCCTGCCTGAACATGGGGCCACCCCGCGGCAATCAGCTCGCTGTTGCTCAGGATTTCGCCAGGTTGGTGGTAGAGCGCCTGGAGCAGGCGAAACTCGATGGCGCTGAGGGTGGCCTTGTGATTGTTCATCAACCAGACTTGCCGCGCGGATTCGTCCAGGTAAAACGGCCGTTCCCATTCCGCCTCCTGGTTTTGGGCATAGCGGGCGAACAGGGGCGCAAAAATAGTCAGCGGATCGTCCGCTGTGAGGATGCCTTTGATTTGTAACGGCCGTTTGGCCGCCTCGCTGGCCGCATCCGCAGGAAAACCGTGGGCGTAAGCGGCTAATAATTTACGTTCCTGGCGGCTCAGGCCGCGCCAAACTTTTTCGCATTCCATGGGCACGCCGGCGGTTTGTAACAGGGCGGATACGGCCGTTTCGTCATCGGCAGGCAGGCCGGTTTCGTGGCGGGCCACGGCCAGGTAGGCGGCGCGCAGCAGCCCGGCATGGCCGCCCGACAGCCGGATCAGGCAGTTGGCTGTGGCTTCGTCCACCGGCAGGCCATAGCGGCCGGCAATGCGTTGGAGTAAGGAGTGGGCATCGGTGGGGGTATACGGCCGTAATCCAATTACGTTCAGCGCCATCAGCTCATAAAATTCTTCGCGGGCCAGGTCCATCTCGGCCAGATCGGGCAGCAAATCGCGGGTGAAGGTTACGTAAGAGAGCCGGCCTTTGTACGCCTCGCGCAGACCGCGCAAATTCATAAAAATGCGCGGCTCGGCTTCGCGGCACACATCATCGAACTGGTCCAGCAGGAGGATGAGGTGGCGTTGGGCGGGCGGGGAGAGGAACGGCCGTAACGCCAGCTTAAAATGACGCTGCACCTGCAAAGAATCGCTGCCAGCCGCCAGCAACCGCTCGTGCTGTTCGCCGATGGCCGCAAAAACCTCCGGCGTTAGCCCCCAGCGCGCCCCAGCGCCATCCAACAATTCCAATTGTTCCAGGATGAGGCTGTAAATGGTGCGGTCGGTAAAATCGGGCGCGTAGTGGAAATTGACGCGCACGATGATCATGCGGTTGGCGTCGTCGCCCAGGTAGGCGGCCTGGGTTTGGGCGTCGCACAGGTGGTTGAACAGGTTGGATTTGCCCGCGCCGCTGACGCCCACAACCGACGCCGATTCGCCAGCGCGGATACAATCAAACAATTGTTTAGATTCTGCCAGGCGGAAGCTGGCTGATTGCGTAGAGCTGTTGTGCATATGGGTTTGTCTCACTGCTATTGAAAAGACCCTAAGGGTTTGTACTTGGGAAGTCGGGGCTTTTGGCTATCAAACCCTTAGGGTCTATGCTTAAATTCGCCCGGCCAGTTTGTCCAGTTCGGCGCAGATGTAAGAAGCGGAGCGCATGGCCTGTAATTTACGCGACGCGGGGATATGGCGCAAGCGGGCGACGTTTAATGTCGCCATGAGCAGGCTGATCAGGTATTCCTGGCGCGTGTCCTGGCGGTCGCGGCTGCGTCCGCGAAGGAAATCGTAGGCGATGGCGTGCAGGGCTAGCAAGATTTGGGCGGCTTTGTGGACGGTGGGGGGCAGGGTAACGGCCGTTACCCCTTCGGTTTCGGTTGGCGCGGCGGCCAGCAGGGTTTGTTCCAGCCGGGTAAACGTCGCATCATCAATGGCCGGCAGCAGCCGGTATTTGATGTCGGTTTCCAGAATGACAAAATCGCGCAGGATGTGGCTTTCATGGGTACGATAAAAATCAATCAGCCAACAGCGCCCCTGCTCGCTGACCATGATATTGCGGCCGGTCAGGTCGCCGTGCGTGATGCAGTGGTACACAGCCATGACGCATTCGCCGTGGTGCTGAGTTAACCAGGCGATGGGATTGTCAATTTGGGTGTTGTCTGGCGGCAGGGTTAAGAAAGGCTGCTCCGGGGTAAAGTCGGGTATGATTTCGCGGATACGGCCGTGTAGTTTCGCCTCGTCCAACTGAAAAGCCGCATAATACAACTGCGTCAGATCGGCAAAGCGCCGTTCCGGACGATCGTACCAATAACGGCCGGTGGTCTGAAATAAGTTTTGCAGGCTGGTAATGATTTCCTTTGCCGAACGCGTCTCATAAAATTCGTCGAACTCTTTGAGCGGACGAAAATCGCTTTCGGCAAAGCGATATTGCAACGCGCCTAGATGTTGGGTGAAAGTGACATCGACCTGGGTCGTTGTGTCTGGCGGTAAGTAGGGCTTTACAAAATCGTTGTAGCGCTGCCCTTCCAACCGCGCTTTTTCGCGCCGCCCAATTTTGACTACGTAGGCCGGCCCCATGCCAAAGGTCCAGGTGGGTTGCGCAAAGACGACGGCCGCGCCGGTGAGGCCCGGCTTGAGTTTGGCGACAAATAACCGCCTGGCTTTGGCGAACAGACGGCCAAAGAGATCGTAAACCTGAGGAACCAACACGGCGGCGGCCGGTTTGGGGGTCGTTTCCCAGTTGATGTCGGCGGCGATTTGCGGGATAAGTTGCTCGGCGTCCAGGTCGTAGATCAGGTCGAAGTTGATGCCGATGGTTTCGGTGAATTGGGTGCGCACGGCCGTTAACAATTCCGCGCCATACCCTGGATTCTTCTCAATAAACCGCGCCACATGCCGCACCTGCGTCGCCGTGAGGATATTCTGCACATTGGCATAAGCTGTCAGGACCACGCAAGGCATCACCCCATTCAGCCCGCGCCGTTCGATTTCCTCTAGCAGTTTCATGCCCTCTTGGTTCGGCGGATCATCGTCCTGGAGGCGAATATCGACGATGGCCAGGTGATAATGTCCTGTTTCCAGGCAGGTCTGCGCGTCGGTTAGAGAAGAAGCCAGCGTTACCTGATAGCCCTCTTCTGCCAGCCACCGCGAAATCGGAGCGTAAAATTGCTCCTGGTCTTCCACCAGCAGCAAACTTTTTTGATGCGTTACTTCGTTCATGTCACGGCTAACCATGTGGGCGTGCTTTCTGCTGAAAGCGCCCATAGATTATATAAGTCTGGCCGATTTTGTTTCCGGATGGTTATATCTCCGGGAGGTAGTTTCTGACTCATTCACGTCTTATTCCTCACCCAGAGGATCATAAAAGCAAGGCAGAACAATGGTAAAGGTCGTGCCGACGCCTACCACACTGGCTACTTCCAGCTCGCCGCGGTGTTCTCTGGCAATTTGCCGGCAGTAATACAGACCAATGCCATGAATGCCCGACTGGTTTTCTTTGGTGGTGAAATCCGGTTCAAACACACGCGGCACGTTATCCGGCTCGATACCTGCCCCATTATCGCGGATGTCAATTTGGGCTTCTCGGTGCTGCACTGTCAGGTTGATCTCTACCCGGCCCTGGCGCTGCGGGGGAATAGCATCCCAGGCATTGACTATCAGATTATGCAGCAGGCGCACGATGAGCAAGCGGTCGGCCCAAATTTCCGGGGTCTGGTTGTTGTCTTGAAAATGAATGTCGATGTGGGGCGGCTTTTGTTCCTGGAGTTCGGCAACGGCCGTCTGAATCAGACTGCGCAAGGGGACCACTTCTGGCCTGAATTGCTGGTGGATGACCAGATCACGCAGGCGCGCGCTTAACTGCCCCGTTTTTTCAGCGTTACGGCGCAAATCGGCCAGCGGCGCCGATACGTCTTTGGCCGACCGGAGCTTGGTTTCGATCTCGGCCGTCAGGTCGGGGATGCTGGCGACGGCGCTGTTGATGTCGTGGATCATGCCGGTGGAAAGCTGGCTGATGCGCTGCCACAATTCCCGGTCGCGGGCATGTTGTAATTCGGCGTTCAGCCTGGCCTGATGAATGGCCATCGCCGTCAGGTGAGCGAACAGAGAAAGCAAACTGCGTTCGCTGTCGTCGAAGACGTGGGGCAGGCGGTAGTTGAAAAACATGCAGCCGACCCGCTCTTCTTTGACCTGCAAGGGGAAAACGGCCGTCGAGCGAATGCCTTCGCGGTGGACAAATGGGCCGCTGAGGAGCGAATTCTGCCGCACATTTTCGGCGAACAATGGTTTGGTGAGCTGCCATATCTGGTTGATGACGGTGGGTGTGTAAGGCGGTTGTTGGGTAACGGCCGTTTCCCGCTTCACCCCGGCCATCTCGCCCAAGACCAACTGCCCCATCATGTCCACATGGTACAGCGTAATAGCGCTCACCGTGCGCATGGCCAACATCGCCTGCTGCACCAGAAAGTGCAAAAGACCCGGCAGCTCTCGTTCGTGGGTGAGCTGCCAGGAAATCTCCAGCAGACGACGCAAAGCCTGGGTGCGTTCGATTTGTTCCATCGTTACCGCCAGGCGGCTGACAACGTGCTGCAAATACTCTTGATGCGCCTCCGTCAGGCTGTCGGGCAGCGGCGATTCCAGGCGCAGAACCGCCAGGCAGTTGCTCGTCACCATCACCGGCATCTCCAGCAGGCAGCAGGTATCTGGTTGGTACACCAGCGAAGGATCACGAATCACCTCGTCGGCGCACAGGTTTACCAGCCTGCCGGCAGCCTGCGAGAAGGTGGTAAAAGGCATTTTCCCCGGCAGCAATTCCTTGTCTGCCGCCTCCAGCCGGCCAGACGCGGCCAGATAAAAAACACGCCAGCGGTCATTGGGTTCATTGCGGATCAGGTACGGATGAGGGGCGCCTGTTTGCTCTTGCGCTGTTTCCAAGGCCCAGCGAATGGCTTCCTCAATGCCTTCTTCTGAATGGATTTCCAGGCTGGCTTTTAAAACGCGGCCCAGACTGGTTAACTCCTGATTGCGGCGGTCCAAATCGGCGCGGACCTGCTGGTAGCGGCGGGCGCTGGGAATGGCGACGGCCGCGAAATTGGCGAAAATGCGGATGAGCCGCAATGTTTCATAGGAGAAGCGATGCGGCTCGCGCCAGTTGAGGTACAGCACGCCGACCGGATTTTCGGCATTGCCCAGGCGCACGCCGGCAAACGAGCGAATCCCTTCCTGACGGATAAATTCGCTGTCGAGCACGGCCGTGCCGTTGGTGGGCACCACGGCCGTGGCCGTATCCAAAACCGGCCAAACCCCTTCTTGAATTACCCAGGTCGCCATGCCGCCCGACGGCCGTGGCTGGCTGATGGAGGCTTCATCACGAACGCCCACATGGGTGATATGGTCCCTGTCATAATTGAGCAAACCCGTCCCCAGGTCGGTGGAGCGCAGTGGATAAACCACCACGCACTCCGCGCCAAACAACTCTTGCGCCGAAGCGACAATCTCCGCCAACACCGCCCGAACCGACTGCGTGATTTGATTGTTAACGGCGTCTTCTACGCGCAGCAGATGGGTCAGGGCGTCGGAACGCTGCTTTTCGGCGGCAAAGGCGCGCGCGTTTTCAATGATTAGCGCCGCCTGGCTGACAAAGGTTTGCAGCAGTTCATAAGATTCGGCGGCGATGGGCCGGCCGGTAAACTTATTGTCTACGTAAATGACGCCCGATACCTGTTCCCCGGCTTGCAGCGGCGCCAGGGCAAAATCAATTGGCGGCTGCACAATGTCGTAAAAGGGGCGAGTGAAACCGGCCAGCGTATTGTGCTGCGAACTGAGTATGGGCAGTTGGCGGCGGTAACATTGGATGAGGGGGTCGTCTACGGCCGTTATCGGAACTTCTATCGTCTCCACCAGCGCTTGCAGCCGCTGCTGCCGCCGCGCCTTTTCCTCTTGTGTGGTAAACAACCCGGCCAACCATTCATCCACCGTCTCCCGGTCAAACGGCTCTGCTTCCCACTCCGCCTCCGTCTCTGCCCGCGTGGGATGACCAATGCTCAGCGAGCCGACCAACTGCCGCTGTTTCTCATCCGGCACAAACAGCATCGCCCGGTTAAATTCCAATCCCCAGCCATGGGTAATACCTTCTAAGACGCTGCGCAGCAGCACCGTTTCCGGCTGATCGCGGTGGTGGAGGATGCGCGTCAGGATTTTGTTGAATGTTTTGAGCTTGTCGGCGTGCCGTGTGGTGGTATCCAGCAAATGGACAAACTGTCCTTTGGCTTCCAACGCCCGCGCCGCCTGGCGCAAAAACGCCGATAGCTGCATCCGTTCTTCACGCTGTTCATAAGGTGAATCTGAGCTGGTCAGGCGGCTGAAAGAAGCCAGGCCCACCGTATGTGCGCCAATTGGCCCGATGCGCAGCGGGAATAGCAGGCGATTCTCGCCATTTATGGGCAAGATGGAGTATTCTGGCCCGCGCAAAGCTTCTATTTCCGGCCGGTTGGTTTTTTCCAGAAGGATGGCGCGTCGGTCGGGCGCTGCTTCTCGGACAGGGTACACCAGGCGCAGAGCATCGTCTGTCTGGTAATAAAGGTAGGTATCGCTTTCAGGGTAAGCGGCCTGCAAGCCGCGTCCCAAGTCGACAAATGCTTGCAGCGTTTCTTCGCTGGCGTGGATGGCGTTGATGGTGGCGGCGAAGAGTTCGGGTTTAACGGCCGTTTCCCCCGCCCGCACCGCCAACCCCAGGTAGTGCATCGCCCTGGCCCAATCGCCGGCGATGGCGTACAACCCGCCCACCCGCGCCGGTGTCAGGTGGCGGCGCACCATGGTGACCCACAACAGGCTTTTGAGCTTATAGCCGACGGCCGTGCGGCCAAAAGCGCCGCACAAATCCAACGCCGTCGGCGATTCGCCGCTGTCGACGGGCAGTTCGCCGTCGGGCGCTTCGCCTCGTTCCAACAGCAGCAAAGCGCAGGAAAGCAGGCTGGGATTAATCTCAATTTGCCGCAGCGATTCAATCACCGCCCAATGCGTCTCGTCTTGCAAAAAGGCCGCCGCCGCTTCCGCCACGCGCTTGTCGGTCATGCGGGTCCAGCCTGCCTGTTTCATCTGTTTGGCGCAGATGGTTATCATCTGGCTAATCAAAAACGGGTCGCCGCCGGTCTGGGCCAACAAGGCGTGCAGCCCGCTGGTCATAGGCACCAGGTTCGCTTCGCGGCAGAGCAGGATCGCCTGTTCCAGCCGTTCCTGCTCGTCCAATTCGGTCACCAGCACCAGGTCGGAAATGCTCTCGAAACGGGAGGCATTATCCAGCGCTACCTGGCTCAGGCTGAGCGAGCCGCAGACCACTGCCTGAAAATGCGCCCCTGGCTGGTTGACCACCATGGTAAACGCGGCCCGCAGCGCGCCCAGCAGCGAGGCCACCAGGTTGGGCGGAGCCATCTCTAACGAGTCCAGAAAAAGGGTCAGGTTGCGGTCGCTTTGGCGGCTCCACTCTACCAGGGCGTACTGGAAGGCAACGGCCGTTTCACACACCGCCAACTCCTCCGCAGACAGAGCCGGCGGTAATTTCTCACGAATCGTGTCATGCAAATGGGTGAAAAACTGGGTCTCATCATCGCGCCGGATGTCGCCCAATTTCAGGTAGATTGCGACATGATCCCCATCCTGATTGAGCCGCTCCACAGCTTGTCGCATCAGCCTGGTTTTGTTGTGATACCGCGGCCCCAATACCCGGCAGCAGTTGCCCGCGTACACACTACCCAAAATCTTGTGCAGGTTACGTTCGCGGCGTGGCAGGCGCTGCCTGGCTTTGGCCGCGGCCGCCGCTTTGCGCCGAAAGATCATCGTGGCGTCGCTGTTCATGTCAGAAGTTTGGCTCCCAAAATCTCTTCGCGCGTTTTGTCGAACAAGAAGTCCACGTCCCGCGTCTGGCGCAGCATATGCTGGAAGAGGGGCGCGGCAAATTCAAAATCGCGCCCAACCTCATTAAACACCCCGGCCACGGCCAGATTGCGGCAGGCCTGATCTAGCTGCTCATAGGTCAGTTTCAGCTTCCGTTTTTTTAGAACATCGTCCATGCTGCGCTGCGAAAAGATGGATTGTCCGGCCGGCCGGGCATCGGACGCTACCAGCGCATAGACCAGGGCGCGTTCCACCGGCTCGGTGTTGGACATGAAGGTATCCAGCACAAAATTGCGGAATTCGCGGTTTTCATACACAAACTGCAAATCATCTTCGGTGATGGCTTCGCGCTCTTCTTCATCCAACTGCTCCAAAAGGGTTTTGCAGTAAAACTGGACATAGTTGGGCAGCCCGGCCGTCTCGCGGTTGATGCGGTTGATGACATTTTCCCGATTTTGGATGCCGATGCGCAGCCGCTCCATGGGCACAACGATCATCTGCCGCACTTCGGAGCGTTTGAGGCGGCCCAGGTTGATGGTTTCGGCCAGGTTAAAAAAGGGGGAATTTTGATTGGTGGAAGCGCGCATCGCTCGCCGGTATCCGGCCATGATAAACCGCGCCTTTCCGGAGTTAGAAGCGGCGCGCAGCACATCGAACAAGCCCCATTGGTTGCCCACGTGGTCCAGCAGCCGGTCCAGTTCGTCAATCAGAAAGGTGATGGGTGTGCCATGCAGCGACGCAAAGCGGTCGAACATCAGGTTTTGGTAGCGGGTAGATTCGGCCGCGCGCCCCAAGAGTAGTTTCATTTCGCTGGGGTCCAGGTGGTAGGCCAGGGTGCGCAAAAATTCGGCTTCGGAGTTGATGACCGTGCAATCGACGTATAGACGGCGGATCTGGCCTTCGCCGGGCGGGTCCAGGCGGTCCATGCGTTGTTTTAGCTCTTTGAGCAGCGAGGTTTTGCCGACGCGCCGGATGCCCAGGAACAGGTAATTGGCGTCGGGATGCTGCAAAATTTTGTTGATTTCCATGCGCCGGCCGAAAAAGCGGCTGCCGACGACCGGTTTGTTGATTTCGTAGGGGGCTAACTGCGAGCGGGGCATTTGGCTGAGGAGGATGTCCAGGGTAACGGCCGTTGGCGAGTCTGCCGCCTGAATTTGGGTTTGCTGCTCGGCCCCAATCAGCACAAACGTTGGCAGCGCCGGTGGCAGGTAGGTGCGCAGGGGTTCGGCACGGCCGTCTACAAACAACAAAATCGTGCTGTTTTGCCAGCCCCGTTCCCGCACCACATCGCGCACGTTATCGGCCAATTTTGGCAGAGACAGCGCCTTCAAATCGGCCGCTTTGATCCAGATGCAGGGATTGGCGTCGGTCAGACTCAGGCTCCAATCCGACAAATCCACCTCATACGTCTGGAAACGGCCGACCTGCCGTGGTCCGGAGCAGCCGAAATTGAGCCGTTCGGTAATTGCCCGCAGAGCGAATGGAAAATCCGACGCAGTGACCATGTTTTCCTCTCTCCTGGTCTACAAATCAAAGATCATGGTTCTGAATTTTGATCAGCTCATATTGCTGCAAGAGGTAAGTTAGTTGTAATACCTGAGGCAAATCGAGATTGGGCTTCAATGGGGCCAGATCGGCGATTTTCATGGGTTTCCCCCGGTGTTTCAGCGCCTGGTAAATGGCCGCTGCCAGCCGAGCCGTTTCGCCGCGCCCGACCTTTACCGAACACACCCGCCCGGAGCTGGTGTCCCACAGGCGATGCAGTTGTCCTTGTTCGTCCACGTGTACATTCGTCGCCATGCAGGTTACAGTGAGATCAGGCTGCCACACGGCCGTTGGCTGCACCGCCCGATGATCTTCCCGCCAATCCGCTTCACGGATCACAATATCGCCGCCGGCGATGATGATACGGCCGTCTACCAACACTTCAGGCGACAGCGCCACCATATCGCAGTGAATGTGCGATGCAATCTGCCCGCCCATATCCACATTGTCGCCCAAGGCGATGTGAATGGAGCCATACTTTTTTTCATCTAACAGGGGAATGCCGGTTAATGTCTGCACACGGGGATTGGCGCCTAAGCCAATTTCGGCCAGATTGTCCCAGTTTTCGTCGCCCTGCGAGCGGGCCAATTCGATCTGGGTATGTAGTAAATGCTGCGCGGCGGGGCTTTCGGCCGGCGTCCATTGAACCAGACGGCCGTTGGCAAAGCGCAGAGTCATGGCCTCGCCGGGAAGTAAGGTGTAGCCGGGAATGGAGCCATTGATCACAATGCTGCCCTCGGCCAGTCCTTCCGGCGGAGCGATATAGGTTTCGCCCGATGGCACATTGCCCCACGAATCTTTCTGAATAATGCCATCGCTGATGATCGGCAGCCGCCGCCAGGCATTCAGGGGCAGTCGCAAATGATGTTTAGCCCCCTGATCATCCTGGGTGATAATTTCCAACGCTTGCCCTTTGGCCAAAGCCAGGGCCAACAGTTCGCATTGAGCAGTCAAGGTCTCATAATCCACATCTGCCAGCAGCAGCGTGGCCGGATCGATGCCGGGCATGTGGGCGACTTTGCAGCCTGCGTTCAGCGCCGACTGCCGGGTGCGGTCACGAAAGGGCAGGCATTGCGGTGAACCGTTCAGACACACCAACGCGGCTACGGCGTCGTTGAGCATCGCTTCGATGCCGGGGAAAAGCCCCTTATGGTGCAGGTCTATTTGCATCTGCCGCGTGAAATAGGCCATAACCGGCCGGAGTTCCAGGCGGATGGCCGTTTCGGCTAATATGCTGGCTGTATCAATGGTGGTTTCATCAGCGAAAACGACTAGTTCGGCTCCGGGGCGGAGCGCCAAACATTGGGTAAGAACAGTTTCGGCAGCGTGAACGGTTTGGCTCCTCATCATCAAAGTTTGCCTCGCTTATTAAATGTCGATAGGGATGGACTAGAAACGCCATGATTTTTAGTGTATTGTTTTTCCGGACGTGTGTCAATTGGCGGTCAGGCGTTCGGTCTACCATCGGTTTTTGGACAACGGGACTTTTAGCGGCTGGAAGGTCTGTGCTTTCGTCATTGCCGGGTAAGGCAAACAAAACAATCGTGGTAAACGCTGCGGGTTTTTGCCTTTTCTGCCACAATTTTAAGACAATTTGCCAGTATCTTCTCAATATTTCGGGGTGTCGTCGTGCGGAATGGCATTCCGCACGGTCGGATTAACAATCCGACCTACAAATTCCCCAACTTTTTGAGAAGATACATTTGCCAGACATTAATTAGCACTGCATAATCACCAATCTCAAAAAATCGGTCATACATGATGCAATACAATCCTCAGAATCCAATTATTGTACAGGGCGATAAAAGCGTCTTGCTAGAAGTCAACAATCCGCTTTACCAACAAGCGCGAGACGTGTTGTCGCGTTTTGCGGAGCTGGAAAAAAGCCCGGAATATATTCACACCTATCGCATCTCCCCGCTGTCTTTGTGGAATGCCGCGTCTACCGGGCTGGCGGCCGATGCCATCATCGAGGGGTTGGCGCGTTACAGCAAATACCCGCTGCCGGGCAATGTGGAAGTGGACATCCGCGAGTATATTGGGCGATACGGCCGTGTCCGCCTCATCCGCCGCGCCGAAGACCTGCTCCTCACCTCCACCGATGTGCCCCTTATTTTAGAACTTCAGCGCCGCAAAGAATTAATGCCCTACCTGATTGCCCAGGAAGACCCCCACACCCTGCGCGTCAACCCAGGACGGCGCGGCCACATCAAACAAGCTCTGGTCAATATCGGCTATCCGGCTGAAGATTTGGCCGGATATGTTTCCGGCGACCATGTTGATTTTGACGTGCGCCTGCTGACGCAGGGTGGTAAGCCATTTGCCCTGCGCCATTATCAGCAAGAAGCTGGCGAGGTGTTTTACGCAGGCGGTGCGGCGCATGGCGGTTCGGGCGTTATTGTGCTGCCCTGCGGCGCCGGTAAAACCATTGTTGGCCTGTCGGTGATGAACGAGATGCAGTGCAGCACGCTCATCCTCACGCCTAACACGGTGTCGGTGCGGCAGTGGATCGACGAACTCCTGGACAAAACCACGCTGACGCCCGACATGGTGGGCGAATATTCCGGCCAGCGCAAGGAAATTCGCCCGATCACCATTTCCACTTACCAGACCATGACCTACCGCAAGCGCGGCGTGGCGAAAACGGCCGTTTATCAGGAGCAGTACCCCCATTTCAGCCTGTTCAACGATCACAATTGGGGCCTGATCATTTACGATGAGGTGCATTTGCTGCCAGCCCCGGTCTTTAGCATTACGGCCGAATTGCAGGCGCGGCGGCGATTGGGATTGACGGCGACGTTGGTGCGGGAAGACGGCCGTCAGGAAGATGTCTTCTCGCTCATTGGCCCCAAAAAGTACGACGTACCCTGGAAAGATTTGGAACGCCAGGGCTGGATAGCCACCGCCGACGTGGTAGAAATTCGCATCCCCTTGCCCCACGAAACGCGCCTGGAGTATGCTATCGCCGAAGAACGCGATAAATATCGCATGGCCGCTGAGAATAAAAACAAATTCAAAGTGTTAGATGAGCTGCTCATCAAACACCGCCGCGATCAGGTGCTGATCATCGGCATGTATCTGGACCAGTTAGACCTGGCGACGCGGCGTTACAAAGCGCCGTTGATCACCGGCAAAACCAGCGTCAACCAACGACGCAAATTATATGAACAGTTCAAAACAGGCGAAATCCCGGTGCTGATAGTTTCTAAAGTGGGTAATTTCGCCGTCGATTTGCCCAACGCCAACGTGATGGTGCAGATCAGCGGCATGTTTGGCAGCCGCCAGGAAGAGGCGCAGCGGCTGGGCCGCATCTTGCGCCCGCATGAAGATCAGATAGCCCATTTTTACACCATCGTTACCAAAGACACGGTAGACCAGCAGTACAGCGCCAACCGCCAGCTTTTTCTGACAGAACAGGGCTACCAATACACCATCTTATATGAAGACGAAGTTGCTGATTATGAACCGCTAGTTTTAGGTGAGTGAGTATCAATCATTCAGACCCTAAGGGTTTGCTCTTTAGAAGCTGGACCGTTTAGAATTTAAACCCTTAGAGTCTGACTAGCAGTTTGTCGGAAAAGTACCCGTAGCCGCGGTTTCTTACCGCGTCTTCCAGAGGCGGGGTAAGGATACCCCGGCTACAAAAAGAGGTTCTCCGACAGACTGCTAGAGAAACCTGAACATTTACGACGAGTGATTTTGTTATGGCTACATTGGAAAAGTTAACTGAAGCTGATATTAAACGGGTCACAAATAGTAGTTCTCTGAAAAAGGCCAGGGGCTACATTCCCCGAATCCAAAATGCGAGGCGTAACGGCCGTGTCCTCCGCGCCGAAATCCGTGGCAGCCAGTTATATGCCGTTGAGGTTTTTGTCGCCGAAGATGGCATTCACGCGCTTTGCAGCTGCTACTCTCGCTGGGGCGGCTTATGTAAACATATTGCCGCCCTGATGTACAAATGGCTGGAATCGCCGGGTAGTTTCACCGTCGAAAGGACCACCGACATAACTGGAACCCAGTCCGCAGGCATTGAAATTTTTGAAGTGACCGCACCGGCAACGGCCGTTCCCGAGACAAAACCCAGATGGCTAACCCATTCCGCTGCCCAGCGCCAACAAGAAAGCCTCAGCAACTTGCACACCTGGCTCGGCGAAAACAGAGTCTCCGACCTGCGCGAGATGGCCAGACAACAAGGTTGGTCCATCAGCGGCACGCGCAAAGACGATATTATCCGGCAAATTGTGAACCAGGTGACTCACCCAGGCGTTGCCCTAAAAAGTATGCTTGGTTTTGATGAAGAACATCTTCGAGTTTACCAGGCGATGAGCATCTTGTACCCCGGCATTCCCTTCACCGAGGATCGCATACAGGCTTTGGCTGAGCAGTGGGGGCCATTAAGCAAACACAAAAATCTCAAGACGTATACCAGCCATTTTCGTGATGTCGGTATGGCTGTCCTGGAACCTTATCAGGGAAAAGTCATTATTCCCGCCGCCATCATGCGTGTGCTGCCGCCATCGTTAACCGACCGCGTGCCGACAATGGACCTGCCGGCGCATTTGGAAAGCGGTATAAAGTTAGGCCAGGCACGGCCGTTGCTGCAAAAAGTCCAGCAAACCCTGCTCTTGCTAGAACAAATTAGCCTGCCGCTTCATCCGCCTATGCCTCGCCCCTATCTGCAAAAATTTTATGATTTTTTACAGGATTGGGATTACCTGCCCGAAGAAATTATGCAGGCGCAGAAATCTGGCAGTCTCAGCCCACGACAGGCAGGCCTGACTTTTACCGTTCCCCCGCCGCTGCCATTGCTCTCTAAGGAAGACTTTGCCCGCCTGGCCCCCATCTTCGAGGATGAAACCCAGCTAACCTTTATCTATCACCTGCTGCTGAAGGCGGGCTTGTTACAGCCCGGCAGCCCCATAACGGTCTGGCAAGAGGTGAAAAAGCAGTTTTTATACTGGGATGTAGCCGCGCAGTGGGCCGTTTTGGCGCGCGCTTATTTCTCGCTAAATACCTGGAGCGAATTATGGCAAATGGTAGCCGAACGGCCGTCTCTGCAAGTAAAACGCTCTGCCTTCCAGTATTATCCACCGCGCAAACCGCAAGATATGTACGAATTGCTGGCCGTTTTCCGCGCCCAATTGTTGCAGTTGCTGGCCTGCCTGCCCGACGATCGCTGGTTCAGTCTGAATGATGTCGCTCGTATTCTGCACCCCATCTGGCCTCGATTTGACGCGGCGAGCTGGATTGGGCTGCAGTACGGCCGAGACCCGCAGCCATATTGGTACCTGGATGAAAACGGCCGTGCCCTCAGCCCAGCCACCAACGCCGCCGACTGGCACATAGCCCAGGCGGCATTCCTGCGCCACATGGTCACCGGTCCGCTGCACTGGCTGGGCATCGCCGATCTGGTTTTTGAATACAACAAACCGGTCGGTTTCCGGCTCCATGGGTTACACGATTTGTATTTTGAAAAAGCAGAGTCGGTTGCCCTGCCTCGGATGTCAGGGGAGTTTGCTGCCACGGACGTCTCGCCCGCCTCGCCCGCTGCGGACGCCTCGCCCTCAGCCCCTGTCGACGCCGTGATCATCGATGTCATGACCATCAGCGTGAACCCGACGGCCGTTCGCCCCCAAACCCATGACTATCTGGACAAAATCGCCCGATTAGAAGAAGCCGATGCGACACGCTTCGTTTACCGATTAGACGCAGCCGCGGTCCATCAGGCTTTTGAATCTGGGCACACTGTGGCCCAAATGTTAGACGACTGGCAGCGCCTGCTGCCACTGCCCATGCCCGAGACCATCAGAAACCAGTTGACTGCCTGGTGGCAAGCCTACGGGCAGGTGCGGCTGTATGAGAACATGACTATTATTGAATTTGGCGATGCTTACGCCTTGACTGAAATGAAAGCGATTACTTCCCTGGAAAAGCACCTCATCGCGGAAATCTCGCCCAACCTGGTCGTCATCCCTCTCCAGGCCATAGAAACTTTGGTCGGCGAATTAGAAAAAGCAGGTTACACGCCTAAACAAACAAAAGGGTTAGAGTCTTAGCGGCCAAATCATGATCACAGATATTGCAACACTTCTTGAAGCATATACTCACACCATCCTTTGGGATATGGCCTTTGCTGCCAAACTGCCCGGCGCTGTCGGCAAAAAAACCAAGAAAGCGGATCTGCTTAAGCTGATGCAGGAGGAGTTTTTTAAGCCGGAACGCATCAGCGCTTCCTACCTGCGGTTAACTAAAACTGAACGCGCCGTCGTTGACCGGCTCATGCTGCGCGGCAATACATCCTCTACCCGGCTGTTTGCGCGGGAATTGGTTCGGGCCGGATTGGCGAAAGAAGCGCCGCAGCCGAATTCCCAGAAGGGGAGTCGGTCGCATTATAAGAGCGGACCATCCATTTACGGCCGTTCCGTTGCCCACATCGGCAGCATCAATGATCTCCAATCACCTATTTTTGAGGATGTGATGGCTCGCCTGACATTATATGGGCTGGTCTTTAGCGAAGGAAGCACAGGTAGCAACAGCAATACCAGTTACAAATTGCAATTTCATCCCGGCGAAACAGTGTTTATTCCACCCTTCGTCCGCCGCCATTTGCCAGACCCTGATCCTCTGCCAAACGTGGCCAATGCGTGGCTGCCTGCCCACATCTTACACGGCGACGCGCAGTTGTTTTTACGCGATTTATATCTCTACTGGGACACAGTGCGCTGCAGCCCCATCAATCTGATCCAATCTGGTTTTGTGGGCAAACGCGGCCTGAAGACGCTAAATGCCGCCCTCCTGAACCCAGACCCCGCGTTGGACAAAGCCCGGCAAGAGGACGAAGTGAACCGCCTGTATATGCTGCGGCAGATTTTGCAGGAATTGAAGCTGGTAACGCCCAAGGGCGTCCTCCTGCAAACGTCTACAAAAAAAAGCAGCGCTATACCCGATTTTTGGCAAAAGACGACGGCTGAACAGGTAACGGCCGTTATCGCCATCTGGCGCAATCTTCCTTCTGCCTTTCAATTTACCGATCGGCGGGTCGGATACATGTACGAACCGAACGTGCGCCAGGGGTGCCAATTCTTGCTTAAAGCGCTGACCTCTGTGTCGGCAAACACCTGGATCCAAGCAGACGATCTGCTCTTTTTAGTGCAGGGTCTCAAGGTTGATTTTCTTTTTGATATGCGCAGCCGCATAACAAGCGGCCGTAATTACTATTATTATGGCGATCCGGTCAAAGCTACTACAGAGATGGACAAGCTGGAAAAGATGTTTGTCTCGCAGGTAATAGCCGATTTTCTATTTCAATTGGGTCTGGTGGAGTTAGGGTTTAATGGGTCGCCGGCCGAGCCGACCAACTGGCACGTTTGTCGGCTGACGCCTTTAGGCACGGCCGTTTTAGGCGCCAAACCCCTGCCCACCGACGAACCAGCCGGCCAAATCATTGTCCAACCCAATTTTCAGATTTTAGCCATAGGCCCCGTGGCGCTGCACCTGCTGGCCGAGTTGGACATATTTGCCGAACGGCAAAAAGTGGATCGCGGCGCTTTTGAATATCACCTCTCGCGAGAGTCCCTGTACGCCGCGCAACAAGCCGGCTACACCGTTGCGCAGGTGCAGCGGTTTCTGGATGAGGCCACACTCCACGACCTGCCGCAAAATATCCGCCGCTCGTTGGCGGAATGGGCCGCTCACCACGACCGCATTGTGTTTCGGCGCAGCGTGACCCTGCTGCAAGCCGCCGACGAAACCCTGCTGGCGCAGTTGCTGGATGGCGAAGAGACGGGCAAGCTGCTGGCGCGACCGATTGGGCAGACCGTAGCCCTGGTTAAGACCAGGCAGCAGCCCAGGCTGCTAAGCGCCCTGCAAAACAGCGGCCTCCTTCCGGTGGTGTCCGGGGCCAACCCGGAAGCGGCGGATAAGAGTGTTGTGGTGACGGAAAACGGCCGTATCCAATCCCTTCATCCCCTCCCCAGCCTGCACCTGCGCGGCCGGCTTGCCCGTTTTGCCGTCGAAACCGCTGACGGCTGGCAGCTTACCGAGCAAAGTGTGCGCCGCGCCGGAGGCAGCAAAAAAAATGCCCAGGCCATCATCGACGAACTGGGCAAACTCAGTCGGGAACCGCTGCCGAACTCTCTGGTGGACCACCTGCGCGCCTGGAGCGGCTATTACGGCCGTGCCACCGTCGCCACCGTGACCCTGTTTGAGTTCCGCGACCAGGAAACGCTGGCCGAACTGCGCGCCTTGCCAGAATTGAACGATATGCTGCAACCTTTTGCGGCCGGTAATCGGGCGTTGGCAGCGGTAGACGGGGAACAGGTAACGGCCGTGCAGGCTATCCTGGCGCGCCTGGGCGTAGAATTTAAATCAGCCGCGTAACCGAGTTCGCTTGCCTGCGCTTGTTTCCCCGAATACTCATCGGCTGAAAGCTGGAGCGCGCGGGACCAAAGCTCCCCGTTCTGGCGCAGGACCACGCAAGATAGCCGGCCGCCGTCGGCATCGATCATCGGTTCATCCCACAGTATACGGCCGTTGACACCCATCCTGCCTCTCGCTTCCCCCGGACGCCTGCGGTCATGCCCGTGACGAATCGTAAATTGTCGCTTCTCCTTCGAACACCAAAGCAGCGAAATCTCTCATCCGGGGAAAATGGATTGCCTTCAGTGTTGGCCGGTGCGGCTTGCCAACCTGCCCAACTATTGACTATCATTAAACCAGGGAACCGGCATTAAAATGACTGTGAGTTGCTCTGGTTTGGAGACCCCATGAAACTAACGGCCGAAAACAAATACCAGCTCTTGCGCCAGATATCCCTGCAAATACGCGACACATTAGACCTGGACGAAATTCTGAACCAACTGCTGGACATGATTCAAGCCACTGTGAGTTATGATGCGGCGGGAATTTTTGTCCTGAATCAGGACCTGATCCATGGGCGGCACGAGCAGCCCAAAGAAATAATCGCCAGCGTGGTTTGGCGTGGGTTCGATGCGCAGCGCCCGCCAGAAATGGACCCCATGCTCAGTTTGGGCAAAGGGCTTATCGGCCATGTTATTTCTACGGGCGAAAGCCTGGTGGTGCCTGATGTTCGCCTGGACTCGCGTTATGTGGTTGGCCGGGAAGGGACGTTGTCGGAGATTGTCGTTCCGATTGTGAGGAATGATCAGCCCATTGGCGCTTTGAATCTGGAAAGCAACCAGCTTGCCGCCTACAACCAAGAAGATGTGGAAGTGCTGCTGTTTTTTGCCGACGCCGCGTCGATTTCCATTGAAAAGGCCATGCTGCACCGGCAGCTTTTGGAGAATAAGCAAATCGAGATGCAGCTAAAAATGGCCCAGGCCATCCAATCCCGGCTTTTACCGGCTGAACCACCGGTTTTAGCGGGGTATGATATTGCCGGGACGTGTCTTCCCACCTTCGAAATTGGCGGAGATTATTACGACTTTATCCAACTGCCCCAGGAACAATGGGGTCTGGTGGTGGCTGATGTCTCGGGGGAGGGGATTCCGGCGGCGATGATTATGGCGATATTTCGGGCGCTTTTGCGCACGCATGCCCGCGCCGGTGGGGAAACGGCCGTCATTGCCCAAACCATGAACCGCCTATTACCCGATTTCACCGGCGGGATTGATTTTGTCACGGCCGTTTTCGGCGTGTTAGTCCCCGACAGCGGGCAGTTCACCTACACCAACTGCGGCCATAACCCGCCGCTGCTGCTGCGCGCCGACGGCCGTGTAGACACATTAACACAAGGCGGCCCGCTCCTCAGCATCCTCCTGGGAGCGGTGTATCGGGCCGCCCAGGTTACGCTGCAAGTGGGTGACCTGCTGGTGTTGTATACCGATGGCGTTGTGGAAGTGATGTCCAAAGAGGGCGAAGAATTTGGCCTGGCCCGCTTGCAGGCCGTGCTGCATGACGCGCATTCCCTGCCGGCGCAGACGATCATCGAACGTATCATCCAGGCCACGCAGTTGTTTTCCGGAGCAGCGAACTATCGGGATGATTTTACCTGCATGGTTGTCAAACGCGGGTAACGGCCGTTATCCCCTCCAGTAAAAAGGCGCATCATGGTTGCTTCACCGGGAGGAATGGTTGCTTCACCGGGAGGAATGGCTGCTTCACCGGGAGGAATGGTTGCTTCACCGGGAGGAATGGTTGCTTCACCGGGAGGAATGGCTGCTTCACCGGGAGGAATGGCTGCTTCACCGGGAGGAATGGTTGCTTCACCGGGAGGAATGGTTGCTTCACCGGGAGGAATGGTTGCTTCACCGGGAGGAATGGCTGCTTCACCGGGAGGAATGGTTCCGACGCGGGAGAAATGGTTGCTTCACCGGGATAACTGGCTGCTTCATACTCTAGCAGTCTGTCGGAGAACCTCTTTTTGTAGCCGGGGTATCCTTACCCCGCCTCTGGAAGACCGCGGTAGCCGCGGTATCCTTACCGCGCTCTGGAAAATACGCGGTAAGGATACCGCGGCTACAAACTAATCTAAAGTCCAAACTTATTTTTGAACGAACCCTTAAGGTCTTTCGCATCACAAAAAAGGTTGTAAATGGCGGCTAAAATGGCGCACCAGCATGGCGCTGTACTGCGCTTCCGCCTCGTCCAGCGCCGGTAACATGCTGGCTCCGTAGCGGTCCAGTGCCGAGCCAAAGGTGACGTGCAGCAGTTGGCGGGCATCAAAATCATCAAGCAGGCCGGGGAGCTGCGCGTCGGTGAGCTGGGGGCTGTGGGCAACATTTTCCGGCCGGCAGTCGAGGAAATAGGTTTTACGGTCTACGCTGAATCGTTCGTGGGCCAGGGTAAGAATCTGGCGGAAGAGGGCGGGGTGGTCTTGGGCCAGCGCGCGCAGCGCTTCCAGATAGCTGGTGCCGGCCGTTTTGACATGGACACGGCCGTTTGCCTGCCGGTTGATCTCATCATAAATGGAGAATTTGTCTGACCCGGTGTGAACCGACAGCTTGTATTGGCCAAAATGGCGCATGATGGCCGCGTGTTTGGCCAATTCCGCCGCAAACTCCGCCGGGTCGCCCATGTAATCGACCCCTTTTTGGAATTTGCCGACGAAACGAGGCGCTAAACTAACCACCGGAATCTCGCGGCGCAGCAGTTCGTTGGCGATGAAAAAATGCTCGTGGGCCGATGTGGGCGTATCGGTTTCGTCTACCGACATCTCCAGATCGAAAGGCTGCCCGCCGATTTGGGCGCTGAGGGCCTGGGTGATAACGGCCGTGTGCGCCACAGCCCGCCCATATTTCACCAGCGCCCGCAGCAGCGTTTCTTCCGCAAAGGTCAGCGTCAGGCCATCGAGGGCAAACGGCGCCTGGCAATATGTCTGGTAAACGGCGTCGTACTCTGTGTTCAGGTCTTGCCAGGGGAGTTGGGCCGCCTTGCGGCGCAGCGTTTCCACCGTGTCGGTTTGCGCCTCATTGTCCACATGATCGCTGGGATCAATCGTATAAAAGGTATAACCCGCCGCCACAAACGGCGGCAAATCGCTGACTTGCTTCACGTGGTCGGCGTCTGCGCCCCAGGGTTCGCGCCAGCCGGTTTGCAGCAAACCCCAGGTGGCCGCATCCATCACCAACTGCGGGTTGCGGCCGATGCGCGTGTTTTCGCGCACCGATTGCTGGGCAAAGATGGGGGCAATGCGCCCGACTGCGCCGGTGGCGCGCATGGCGGCGACGTGTCCTGGCGTGGCTAACCCAATCCGGTCGCCGAAACCGTAAGAGGTTTGCGCGCCCAGCGGCGTGGGGTTGAGCCAGGGGAGCCGCTGGCGCAGGGCGGCGGCGTTGGCCGGGGTAAGTGGGGCGATGAGGCCGTCGTCGGAGGGGGTTCCGTGGAAAACGGCCGTGTCGCCCCGCACCACCAACTGCTTCCCACCGCCGGGCAATCGGACCAGGAAGTAAGTGGTGGCCTCATGGACCACGATCGATTCAGGATAAATTGTGCCGTTTTTAAAGGTGATCTGGTTCATAAGTTGTTCTCTTGCGCCTCGTTTGCCGGACCGTCAGCCGTTGGTTTGGCGACGGCCGTTTGGGTTATGTGGATGGTGCTCTCCCTGAAGCAGGTGTATGGCGAAAATTATCACATGGCTGAAGGAGAGGCGCAACTTGTGGCGGCGCGCGCTTTCTCGCATGGCGGGCTGTTTTCTGCTATCGTTCTGTCAGGGAACCACCCCCACAATAAACGGCCGTACGACAGGAAATTAACACAGCCTCATCCAGAGGCGGTAATGATTCGACACCAGGACAGCAGCGCCAACCTGAGATTGCGCAGGAGGTTTAAATGTCCAGAAGACCCTGTTATTTCTGTTTCTTCATTGGCCTCATCTTCATTTTTGTTCTGGCTGGCTGCGCCAAACCCCAGACATCTTCGCCTGACAAACCGCCCGACAATTCCGCGCCTGAGCCGGACCGCACGCCGACACAGATTCCTGTTTTGGCCCCTTCTCCAACGCCTTCCGTCACGCCAACCCGTACGCCTGAGCCGCCGAAAGCCATCTCCCAATGGCTCTTTTCTGGCAGTTATGCCCGCGCAGACACCGGCGCGCCGTGCGCCCAGCAGTTGCCTGCGGGCGGCGTTATCTTAGGCGCGGATGCAGACAGTTGTTTGCCGGCAGCCACGGGCGGCAGCGCCGAGATTTTGGTGCAAGCCCCGCCGGGTGAGCCATACCAGATTGCCTTGCTGCATGTGGTGTGCGCGGACAACGGCGAGGGTTGTACAACGGCCGTTCAGGCCACAGAACCCGGCGGCGCGTTGTCGATTTATGTGGACGACCACCTGTTGTGGCAGGCCGACTGCGCATCTCTGCCGCTGGCGGAGTGTACGTCGCGGTTCCTGTCCCCAGCGCCAACATTCGCGTTTAGGGTGGGGGAAACGGCCGTTTCCCGCCTCCAAATCAAAACGTCGCCCAACATCAGTTGGCAAATATCCGATCTGCAAATCGAGTGGCAGCCCATACCCGACCAGCTTCAAGGCATCGCCTACAGCCCTTTTCGCGATTGCCAAAATCCGCATTGGGGGCCGCTGCCATCCGTAGACGAGCTGCGCGACGACCTGTTGCTCATCCGCCATATGGGCAACGCGGTGCGCACCTACTCCAGCGTAGGCGTTCAGGGGCAAATTCCGGCCATCGCGCAAGAATTAGGTCTGCGGGTGGTGGCCGGAGCCGATTTGGGGCCAGATGAAGAGAAAAACGAAGCGGAAATCGACGCCCTGATCCAGTCGGCGCAGCAAGACGATGGCATCGAGTCGGTGATTGTGGGCAACGAGGTGTTGCTGCGCGGCGACCTGACCGAAGCGGAGCTGATCGCCGACATCAAGCGCGTTCAGACGGCCGTAGACGTGCCGGTCACCTCGGCGGAAACAATCGGCTATTTGTTCGGCCATCCGGCGCTAATTGAAGCGGTTGATTATGTTTTGGTGCATATTTACGCTTATTGGGATGGCGTGGCCATCGAAAACGCCGCCCAACATACGTTGAATATGTACCGGCTGGCTCAAGACCTGGCGCCGGGCAAGCTGGTGGTCATCGGCGAAACCGGTTGGCCGTCTGCCGGCCCGACAAACGGCACGGCCGTTCCCAGCATCGCCAACGAACAACGCTTCTGGCGCGAATTTCTGACCCTGGCGCAAAACGAAAACATCCCATTTTTTGCCTTTTCCGCCTTTAACGAACTTTGGAAAACGGAAGGCGGCGTTGGTTCCTATTGGGGGGTATACGATTCCGAACGGGTGAATAAATTTGATTTGCAAAGCGTGTATCCGCCGCTGGCCTACCACACCGAGCCGGTCGCGGCGGCCGTGCCCATGCCCACGGCAACGCACGGAGCAATGGTCGTCTCTGGCCAGGAAGAACTGTTTCCCATTTTTGTCAATTATGCGGCGGCCGAAAATCATTTCGCGCCCAGCGGCTACATGGGCGATTATCAGGCCATCACCTACAGCGATTGCGCCCGGCTGACGGATGTGTGGGAGGAAACGGCCGTGTCCATTCACTATGATCCCGCTCTGGAAAACGACCAGGGATGGGCCGGCATCTACTGGCAGGAGCCGGAAAACAATTGGGGCTACTACGCTGAAGGTTACGACCTGGCCGCCTTCGCTCAACTGCGTTTTCGGGCGCGCAGCCCGCAGGCGGGCAGCCAGGTGCAATTTTTTGTGGGCGGCGTGTATACCGGAACCTACCCCAGCTCCATTCCCCAACCCATCTACCCGCGTGAAGCCGATGCAAATGGGTTTGTCACCCTGTCCGCCGACTGGCAAGAGTTTCACATCGATTTGCAAAACGCCGACCTCAGCCATGTGATCGATGGTTTTGGCTGGGCGGCCAACGACGAAAAAACGCCTGATGGCGTTCTGGTTTACCTGGATGACATTGTGTTTGCTCAACCGCCCTTGCCAACCGTAACCCCTGCGCCCACCTTTACGCCTGCGCCCACGCCAGCCCCGCAGCCGCACACGGTCTATGCCGGAAATACCTTGGCTGCCGGTTACGACATGGGTGTGGATACCGGTCCTGGGCGGCTGTCTGATTGGGCGGCCGACATGGGCGGCTATATGTGCCTGAACTATCCGGGCGGGCAGGATTGGGGCGCGGTTTTTATCACCAATGGGCCGCCGCAGCCTCCGGGCAGCCGGCCGGGCAAAGATCTTAGCGAATATTCTCGTTTGTATGTGGAGCTGAAAAGCATGGTTGGCAATCAAACCGTTCAGGTGGGCATTAAGGACAACACCGATCCGGACACCGGCGCGGAGACCAAATTTACCATCACCCCGCCTACCGATTGGCAAGGTTATGCCTTCCAGCTTGCGGATTTTGCGACGGCCGATTCCAGCAGCATCTACGTCATGATAGAATTTGTATTTGGCGGCGACCCGGCGGATATCTGTTTTCGCAATGTGCTGTATTTGCCGTAGAAGGGAACGTTGGGTGCTCCCCGACTGACTGACGGCTGAAATGCAAAGGGTTTACCGGACCTCTGGAAAATGAGCGTTGATTCGTTAAAAACCCTCAGGGTTTTAACCGGAGCGACTGCCAAACATGACTTATTTATAGGAAGATGCCTGCCATGGAAGATAAACAAACCGGAAGAATAAACCCCTCCAAACTGCGCGATCTGATGAGAGAACATTATAACCTGGCGGAATTGCAGGAAATGTGTACAGATCTCGGCGTGGATTATGAAGATATTGCCGGCGACACACTACACGCGAGAGTACACAATCTGGTCCGGTATTTTAAACGACAGAACCGCCTGGAAAAACTGGTTCAGAGGTCAAAGGAACTGCGACCGGCTGTGGATTGGGACAGCGTGTATGACAACGGACCGATTTGGCGGGCTGCGACGAGAAGAAATGGGGTGTGGGGAACGGCCGTACTCCTCATTCTCGTCATCGCCGCAGGGGTGTATGGCTATGCCAGGTCAGGCCGTTTTTGCGCTTACCGGGGTGAAGATGATTACGCCACGATTATCCAGATCATCAAAGCCGAAAGCCAGGCCGTCAACAGCGGCAATCTGCAAATCATTACCGCCATCTTTGCCCCCGATGCCTACCTGCGACAAACGGAAAAAGCAGATGGTTCCATAAAGGAGTGGTTTGATCCTCTGGCGCGTTACAGCGCGCTGTTTGAAACCACTACCTTCCAAAATGCGCGGCATCAAACTATCTCCGGCACGGTCAACGGGAATTACGCCCGCTTTACAAGCGGCAGCTATGGCAACTATACAACCGGCGAGTATCATGGCGAATATGCCAATGAGGCTGGCAACCCCGATGAGGAAGAGGTCTGGACGCTGGAAAAGAACTTTTACGGTTGTTGGCGTATTACTCGCTTCGAGTTTCATTAATAGTCCAACCAAGTATCTATTTAGACCCCAAGGGTTTTCTTCTGGGAATTTGGATTATTTGGGCATTAAACCCTTGGGGTCTTGCCAGAGTAATCCATATAGACCCCAAGGGTTTTCTTCTGGGAATTTGGATTATTTGGGTATTAAACCCTTGGGGTCTTACCACACTATCTTTGCAGTTTTGGTATTGAGCAAGTTCTGCGACGAAATTACCTTGCTTTATGTCATGCTGAGGTCCTCCGAAGCATCCCGTTCAGCCCTAATGACCAATACATGGGGATTCTTCGCTCCGCAGACTCCGCTCAGAATGACATGTCCGTAGCAAAATCTTATCGTTTTAAAAAGTGCAAACATAGTGTTACCAGAGAAACCGAACAGACCCCAAGGGTTTTCTTTTGGGAATTTGGATTATTTGGGCATTAAACCCTTGGGGTCTTGCCAGATCAGGATACCGCGGCTAAAGCTGTCTTACATACATCTGATCTGTCCCATGTAGCAGCCAACCTGTTGTCTGGTTGAACGGAACTGATTTCCTATTACCTGCATTCACTCTGCCTAACAAATCCTATGCCGATTGTGGTACACTTTTTGCACCCATTCGGGTTTGTCTGGGAAGAGCCTAAGAGTTTGAATCTCCAGAGGTCTAAATTCTCAAGAGCAAATCTACAGGGTCTGCTTTGCAACGATGGGATATGGAGCATTACCAATGGCCTCTGGTTTATTTCACCCTCACAGATCACCTCAATTAAGCCTGAAAGCCGCAGCCTTTCTCATTTTTCTGCTTTTGACTGCCTGTCGCAGCCCTCAAGCTGTATCGCCCAGCCCTGAACTGGAGCCTGTAACCCTCCAACTGAAGTGGTACCATCAATTCCAAACGGCCGGCTATTATGCCGCTCTGGAACAAGGGTATTATCGTGACGCCGGTCTGGATGTGACCATTTTGCCTGGCGGACCGTTTAACACCTATGAAGAAGTGTTGTCTGGTCGCGCTCAATATGGCGTCACCAATACCGAGGTCTTGCTTCACCGCTTAGAGGGCGATCCTTTTGTGGCCTTGGCGGCCGTTTTCCAGCATTCGCCCCAGGTTTTTATGGTGCGGCAAGACTCAGGCATCTATGAACCCAAAGATCTTGTTGGGCGGCGGGTCGGGATGTCTACCAGCACGCGCACGGCCGAATTACAGGCCATGCTCTTGCACGAGGGCGTTTACCTGACCAGTCTGGACCTCGTGGATAGAGTCAATGACTCGCCCGGTTATCTTTTTGACGAAACCATTGATGCCCAGGCCGTGTACGCCACAAATGAGCCTTTTGTTTTGGAAAACGCCGGTATCCCCACGCGGCTGCTCAACCCCGCTGCCTACGGCGTTGATTTTTATGGCGATTTGTTATACACGACTGAAACTGAACTGGAGGAGCATCCTGACCGTGTGGCCCGGTTCCGCGCTGCCAGTCTGAAGGGTTGGCAGTATGCGATGGATCACCCGGAAGAAACCATCAACATCATCCTGACGCAGTATGATACGCCGCTCAACCATGACCGATTAACGTATGAAGCGGCTATGATGCGTGAGTATATTTTGCCAGATGTGGTCGAGATCGGGCATATGAATGCTGACCGCTGGCAGCATATCGCGGACGCTTATGTTGCGTTGGGCATGGCCGATTCCGGCTACACCTTCGATGGGTTTTTATATGATCCGATCCCTGTTTTTGATCATGGCTGGTTGTATCTGCTGTTGACAATTGCGGGAGGGGTGGCATTGGTGGTTGTTTTGGGGGCTGTGGGGTTGGTCGTTTTTAACCGGCGGCTGCACACGGCCGTTACCCAGCGCACCGCCCAACTCCAGACCAGCGAACAACGCTACCGGAGCCTGTTCGACAACTCCCTGGAGGCCATCTTGATTACCGACGACCAGGGTTGTTACATAGACGTCAACCCGGCTGCCTGTGAGATGTTGGGCTATACACGCGCCGAACTGCTTGCAATGGGCGTGTGGGACATCTCTGCCAACCCGGATCGCGGCTTGTTTCAACAAGCCTGGAACTCTTTTAAAGCCGCCGGTTTTAGCAAAGGAAACTATACGCTGCGCAGCAAGGACGGCAAACTTGTCGAAAGTGAATTCCAATCTGTCGCCAACTTTATGCCAGGGCTGCATCTCTCTGTGCTCCGTGACATTACGCAGCGTAAATTGGCCGAAGAAGAACGGCGCGAAAGCGAAAACCGGTTCCGTGTTTTGTTTGAGTTGTCGCCGGACGCTATCTTGCTGGCCGAAGTTGCCACCGGCATGTTGGTAGATGCCAACCCCGCTGCCGAAATATTGCTGCAACTGCCGCGTGACCAGATTATCGGCCGCCACCACGAATCACTCTACCCACCGGACCAACAACCCAAAGCCTATGAATCTTTTCGCTATCGCCCGCCCATCACAGTCCAAGAATCGCCGCCGGTGGAAATTGATCTTGTATCCGCTGCCGGCCAACGCAAAACGGTGGAAATCCGGGGCCGTAGAATTGAACTGGCCGGCCGGGAGTATGTCTTTGGCGCATTCCGGGACATCAGCGAGCGCAAACAGTGGGAAAAAAAGCTGCGAGAGAGCGAAGAACTGCACCGGATTACCATCGAAAATATATCGGACCCCATTTTTATTACCGACGACAACGGCCGTTTCACCTTCATTTGCCCCAACATCATGCATTCGCTTGGGTATACCGACGATGAAGTGTGGGCGCTTGGCTGCATCGACCAACTGTTTGATCCCCCTTTAGACGCGCCGGAATTTCTGGCTTCAGGTGAAGTTCATAACTTAGAGCGCATCATCACCAGTAAAAGTGGTCATCCCCATGATTTTCTCATTAGCGCAAAACGGGTATCCATCAAAGATGGCACCATCCTCTTTACCTGCCACGATGTAACCGAGCTAAAAAAAGCGGCGGCCACCCTGCGCGAAGCAGAAGCCAGTTTGCGTGGTCTGGTAAATGCCACCACAGACGTGGTTGTCTTACTAGACGTAGACGGCACGATCATTGAAGGCAATGAAAAACTGGCCCTAAGCCTGGGCTACTCCCGTGATGCCTTAGTTGGTAGGAGTATTTACGAATTTATGAGCGGCCCTGTGGGAGAAGTGCGCCATGCCTATATGGATCAGGTGTTATCCACGGGATTACCGGCGCGGTTTGTGGATGAGCGCAACGGCCGTGTCTTCCACAACGGAATTTACCCGGTCCTAGACGATGCCGGGCAGGCCGTGCGCGTAGCCGTCTACGCCCGCGATATCACCGAAGAACGCCAGGCGCAGGCCCACATCCGTGAAATCGAAGCCAAAAACAAGGCCATCCTGGAAGCGTTGCCAGACATGATGTTTATCCTTAACCACGCTGGAGATATCCTCGATTTCCGAATCAATAATGAAGACGACCTGGTTCTAGACCCAGAACAGGTTGTTGGCAGCAGCATCAAAAACTCCATGCCCCAAGAAATTGTCGCCCTCATCCTCGACAACGCGGCCAGATGCTTAGAAACCGGCCAGGTACAATACTTTGAATACCCCCTACTGGTCCAACGCGGCCTGCAGGATTTTGAAGCCCGCATGACCAAAATCAGTGACCAGTACGTACTGGCTATCGTGCGTAACATCACCGCCCGTAAAACTGCCGAAGCCGAACGGGAAGCCTTGCTCGATCAAATCCAGTCCCAGGCCCAGCTGATGCAAAAAATCATGGACAGCGTGCCCGAAGGCTTGCTTTTGCTAGACCCAACCGGAGTCGTTTTACTAAAAAACCCCACAGCTCAGGCTTACCTTTCCGTTCTCGCCGACATCCAACCCCCAGACACACTGGCCTCTCTGGGGGCGCAACCGCTGTCTACTTTTCTCATCCCGCCAGCTTCAGGCCAATTCCACGAAGCGCAAACAGATAGCCAGACATTCGAGATTGTCGCCCAACCATTTACCGCCTCTTCCGTCCTGGAAGGCTGGCTGCTGCTTATGCGCGACGTAACCCTGGAAAGAGAGTGGCAAACGCGCAGCCAGCAGCAAGAAAGATTGGCGGCCGTTGGGCAGTTGGCGGCCGGCATGGCCCACGATTTCAACAATATTTTGGCCGTTATCTCGCTTTACGCCGAGCTGCTGCTGCTGCACCCGGCGCTGCCTCTGGAGGTGTATAGCCGGGTACGGATTATTGGCGAGCAAACGCATCAAGCCACAGACCTGATTCAGCAAATCCTCGACTTCAGCCGCCGCAGCCTCATCAATCTTCAACCCGTCAACCTCCAGACATTGGTGCAAGAGACCATTCAATTGTTAGCCCGAACCTTGCCGGAAACCATCGACGTCTCCTTGCTTGGCGGCGATTTCTTCCCGATGATCGAAGCCGACGCGACGCGTATCCAACAGGCGCTCTTGAATCTGGCTGTCAATGCGCGCGATGCTATGCCCAACGGCGGCGCGCTGCGCCTGGAATTGGCGCCGATCCATATCGACAAAGAATATACGACAACACCTTTGGATCTAAGTCCGGGTGAATGGGTGCGGCTGGATGTTGTCGATACCGGCATGGGAATACCGGCCGATATTTTGCCGCACATCTTTGAGCCATTTTTCACTACCAAAGCGCCAAAGGGCAACGGTCTGGGTCTGGCTCAGGTTTATGGCATCATCAAGCAGCATAACGGCGAGCTGACGGTGACATCGACGCCGGGTGTGGGTACGCAGTTTTGTATTTATTTACCGGCATTAACCAGCTCTCGTTTGGTCAACGAGGCAAGCGCTGAGGTGGTTGTGCCGCAAGGCCGTGGACAAACCATCCTGGTGGTAGAGGATCAGGAAATGGTGCGTTTGGCCCTGGCCGACACGCTAAAGTCGTTGAATTATGCAGTGTTAACGGCCGTTCACGGCCAGGAAGCCCTCGCCATCTACGACGCCTCCCCGGAAGACATCGATCTGGTCATAACCGACATGATTATGCCTGTCATGGGCGGGCAAGAATTGTATGACGCGCTCCGCGAGCGGGAAACGGCCGTGCCGGTCATCATCATCAGCGGCTATGTCACCGAGGAAGAGCGGCGCGACCTGGGAAAGCACAGCCAGGTATTCTGGATGCCCAAACCGCCCAATTTCCCGCAGCTTGCCGCTCTGCTCGCCCAACTGCTCCCATCGCCTGAAGCCGCCCACCGGGACTAACGGGTTTCCGTCACCTTGCGAATGGCGCGCGGCCGGTCCACATTAAAGTCGCGGGTGTGGGCCAGATGCATGGCAAACAACTGGCCGGGGATGATGCTGATGATTGGGGAGATCCATTCCGGGGAAGCGACCGGCAGCTTGAGCGGCGTGCGCGCCAACGCCAGCGTGGCCGCGTCGTCGCTGATGGCGATGATTTCCGCGCCGCGCTCTTGCAACGTGCCCATAAATGCCTGAATCTCCGGCAGCATCTGGCCGGAGGGCGCAATGACAATCGCCGGGAAGGCGTCTTCTACCAGAGCCAGCGGCCCGTGCATAAAATCGGCGCTGCTGTACGGCTCCACCATCGTGTACGTAAGTTCCTTCATTTTTAGAGCCAGTTCAAAAGCAGTGGCGTAGTTGTAGCCCCGCCCAATCACCACGCAGGCGCGCATATAGCGGTAGCGTTCTGCCAACCGGCCAATTTCCGGCCCCATTGTCAGCGTTTTGGCGATTTGGGTGGGGAGCTGCTGCAAGGCGGTGCGCATGGGGGCAGCGTCGGCCAGGGTGGCGCTGAGCAGGGCAATGGCCGCCAGTTCGGCCGTGTAGGTTTTGGTGGCGGCGACCGATTTTTCCTGCCCGGCGTGCAGGTCGATGACAAATTCGGCCGTCTGCCCTAAATCGGAATCGGGGATGTTGGTGATGACGGCCGTTAACGCCCCTTGTCGTTGCGCTTCTGCCAGCACAGCCACAATATCCGGGCTTTTGCCGCTCTGGCTAATGCCCATCACCAACGTGTCCGACAGGCGCGGCGGCCGTTGGTAAATGGTGAACAAACTGGGCGTGGCCAGAGCAACTTGCAGGCCGTTGACTGCGCCCAGCAGGTACTGCGCATAACGACCCGCGTTGTCGCTGGTGCCACGCGCGGCAATCAGCACATGGCGAATGTTCCGCGCCTGAATCGCCGCCGCCAGACGCCCGATTGTTTCGCGCTCCGCTTGCAGCAAATTGGCTAAAACCGTTGGCTGTTCGTGTATTTCCTGAAAGAGCAAGCTGTTCTCCAGCATCGTATCTCTCCTGTGGTTCATTTGTGTCGTTTGTTTTGGACGCAGACCCTAAGGGTTTTTAAAACCCTTAGGGTCTCATCGTGATTCCTCTTGGTCTCCGGTACACAATCTCGCCGGCAACCAGGGTCAGGTCCACTTGAAGATCGTCGTTGAGCAGCGCCAGATCGGCGCGGCTGCCGGGGGCGATACGGCCGTACTCCTCCAATCCCAACACTTTGGCCGGGGTGGTGGTAACTGTTGCCAGAGCATCACTCAAGGCGCAGCCGGTGAAGGCGATGAGATGGCGCACGGCCGTGATCAAATCCAACACGCTGCCGGCCAACGTGCCATCCGCCAGCCGCGCTTCCCGTTCTGTCACGGTCACGTCAAAATCGTTCAGGCGGTAGACGCCGGGCGGGCAGCCCAGCGCGGCCATCGCATCTGTTACCACGTTCAGGCCATGCGGCCCTTTGGCCTGCCAGGCCAGCTTCACCAGCGCCGGATGGACGTGAATGCCGTCGGGAATGATGCCGACGACGACGCTGTCGGTGTGAAGCAGCGCCCCGACCAGCCCTGGCTCGCGGTGGCCGAGGGGCGGCATAGCGTTGTAAAGGTGCGTGCCATACCCCACGCCGTGGGCAAAGGCGGCCTGTGCTTCGGCCAGGGTGGCCATCGAGTGGCCCGCGCTGACAACCACGCCGCGGGCGGCCAATTCTTGCGCCAGGGCCAATGCGCCTGGCAACTCCGGGGCCAGCGTCACCAGGCGGATGCCGGCTGCGGGCGACCAATCGGCCACGGCCGTTGGCTCCGGCAGGCGCAGGTAGGCCGGGTTGTGCGCCCCTTTTTTGGCCGGGTTCAGGAAGGGGCCTTCGACGTGCAGCCCCAGCGGTTCCGCGCCGCGAAAGTTGGGCGGACGGCCGTGCCGCACCACATCCTGCGCCTGGGCGATTTGCGCCAGCGGCGAGGTGATGATTGTGGGCAGGAAAGCCGTCACGCCCCAGCGGGGCAGGTCGGCGGCGACGGCCCAGATGGCCCCCGGATCCGTGGTGAAGTCGTGGCCGAATGCGCCGTTGAGCTGCAAATCGAGCAAGCCTGGGACCAGGGTACGGCCGTCTCCCTCTACGACTGAGGCGTGTGGCGGTATGGGCAGGTGGGCGGTGGGGGCGATGTGGGTGATACGGCCGTTATCCACCTGCACGGCAGCATCGTGCATGGTTTGATCGGGGGTCAGGACGGTTGTGTGGCGGATGATGAGCATTCCAAAAATTCATCAATCTTTGTAAAATGACTTAACAAACTTTACATCATGCACGGTCGACTGTCAATCAAATCGGCCAGCAATGAGCGTGGCGGCTGAATGGCCGATTTGTGGCTTGTGTTGTCTGGTGATCTATGGGTGCGGTGGTTGCTTGAACCGCGCACAAGGCTCATAATTACGCGGAAAAGCCTATCTAATAACCGCAGACTTATTTGAAGGATGGGACGCCGATGAACACGGATAGAGCGGATATTCCTGGGCCTTAAACGTGCGTGTCCGGCGATCTGAGTCCGGCGCGACTATTATGATAAGGAAGAATGCATACCCTATGAGCAAAGATTATCGTACGCTGCCGGTTAACGCGGTGCGGCGGCAAGATCGTGAAGTGACGGATGAGAGCTGGATTCGCGCCTTGCTGCACCGCGCGCCGATTGGTTATTTGGCCACGCAGCATGATGGCCAGCCGTTTTTGAACAGTAATTTGTTTGTTTATGATGAGGCGGCCCAGGTGATTTATATGCACACGGCGAAAGTGGGCCGCACGCAGGCAAACATCGTGGCCGACGGCCGTTACTGTTTCACCGTCAGCGAGATGGGGCGGCTGCTGCCGGCCGAGGTGGCTCTGGAATTTAGCGTGGAGTATGCCAGCGTGGTGGTGTTTGGCACGGCCGTTTTGATCACCGATGAAGCAGAAGCCACTCATGGGTTGCAGCGGCTGTTGGACAAATACGCGCCGCACCTGACGCCGGGGCAGGATTATCGCCCGCCGGTGGCTGAAGAGCTGAAGCGCACGGCCGTTTTCCGTTTGAGCATCGACCAGTGGAGCGGCAAAAAAAAGGAAGTAGCCGCCGATTTCCCCGGCGCGTATGGGTACGGGGCAGGGGTTGCTGGCGCGGGATGAGATCATGAATAAGGCAAATTGGGCCATATTCGCCTTGACGATTTAGAACGCATGTGCTACTATACTCATGCAAACATACGACCCGATTTGCTCCAAAACATCCTCTTCCCCCCAAATATGCCGGCGCTGTAAAGCGCTGGTCCCCTCTCAATTCCCCTTCAAATCCTCACCCTCCCAACGCGAAAACGGCCGTCTTTCTGAAAAGAGAGACGGCCGTTTTCGTGTTGAGAGTTGGTTGGTTGGTTGGTTGGTTGAGTTGGTTGGTTGGCTGGCCAACCCAGCCAACTCAACTAACCAACTTCCTCAATGAATATCGGCCATCTCAATCCAACGGCCGTCCAGGGTCAGGTAGCGTTTGAGTAAATTGGCTGTCAGGCAGGAATGGACGGGCAGCACCAGCAGCAAATCGCCGATTTGCGCCTGCTGAAACAGCGTCTCGTCGGCCTGAATGATGCCGTGCTCTTGCGACATCGTTTTGACGACGTTTTGCGGCGGGAGGATGCGCCAGCCGTGCGCCGCAGGCAGGGCGATACGGCCGTAATTCACCTGCCCATCGGCGTCTGCCAGCCGCTCTTTGGAAAGGTGGATCGCGCCGCCGTAGACCACAATCTGGCGGCGGTCGGCGTGTTTGGCGACGATGGGGCAGGCGCAGGCGACGGCCACGTCTTCTGGCTGGCAGGCGCCGATGGACACCTGCATGGTATCGTAAAAGACAAAGTTGCCCGGCCGGATTTCATCCACACCGTCGAACCGGTCGACCAGACTGCCGGTGGGGGTGTCGCCGATGGACACGGCCGTTTCCAGCCCCACAACGCGCAGCCCGTCGCGGACGGCGTTCATGCGCGTTACCATCTGTTCATAAACGGCGTTGGCTTCAGCCGCGCCGCCTACTGTATAGCCGTAGCCGGCGTGGGTGAGCAGACCGGCGAGGCGCAGGCGGGGCAGGGCGTGGACGGTTTGGGCAACGGCCGTAATGTCCGCCATGTTTTGCCAATCCAACCCGGTCCGATGATAACCGACGTCGATTTTTAGCCAGATGGCTACCTCGTGGCGCAGCCCGGCGCTGAGGCGTTCGGCGGCTTCTACCGATTCCAGCAGCAGGTGGAGGCGCACCTGGGCGGCCAATTGATCCAGGTCACTCAGTTGGCGCAGGTTGGCGGGGAAGGCGATGAGGATGTCGTCCCAGCCGTGTTGGGCGAAGTAGGCGGCCATGTCGACGGAGGAAACGGTGACGGCCGTCACCCCTTCTTCGCGGAACCAGTGGCCGATTTCCGCCGATTGGTGGGTCTTAAAGTGGGGGCGAAAGCGCACGCCGCTTTGCCGCGCTTTGGCGGCCATGCGGGCAATGTTGCGCCGGGCGATGGTTTCGTCTAGCAGGAGGGTGGGTTTGGTGATTTGGTCGTAGATGTTCATGGGGTGGTGGGGTTCCAATCTCCGGTCTCCAGTATCTAGCAGTTTGTCGGAGAACCTCTTTTTGTAGCCGGGGTATCCTTACCCCGCCTCTGGAAGGCGCGGTAAGAAACCGCGGCTACGGGGACTTTTCCGACAAACTGCTAGTCTCTCTTCAATAAAAAGGGTAAGGCCAGCCGGTGCAGGCCGACTTTGGTGACCAGGGTGAGGCCGAGCAGGGTGGTGTCGTCCAGCCAGCGTACTTCGTCGATGATGATGGGCCAGGGGAAGCGGGTTCCGGGCGGGTAGGTGATGTTGAGGCCGGGACGGCCGTCTACCAGCGATACAGCGTTGAGCAGGTGGATGGGGATGATTTCTACCAGCTCGCCGCGCCGACGGACGATGTTCATGCCCTGGCCACGGCCGTCGAACCGTTTGCCCCACCAATGGCCCAGACCCAAGGGGGCCAGACCGGGCGGGGCGATACGCCGCAGCCAGCCGGGACCGACAAATTGAGCCTGGAAACGGCCGTGCATCTCGCTTATTTCCGGCGGTGTCAGGCCGTGAAACAGTTCGGGGAAGGCGGCCAAAGGCAGGCGGTTGAGGTGAACCAGCGTCGAAGTCATCGGGGCAAGGGGTGGGTTAAGGCTGCGCGTTCGCGGCGAAAGAATGTTCCGGATGCCGGGCGGTGACGCCATCGTAAAAGGATTTGATGATGGGCAAATCTTCTTCCAGGTTGCCGGTGGGTTTGAAGGTGGGGCCAAAGCGGACGGATTTACGGCCGTAATCGAACGCCGCGACCACCACGGGCACGTTGGCCCCTTCGGCGATGTGGTAAAAGCCCTGTTTCCATTCGCGCACTTTGCCGCGTGTGCCTTCCGGGGTGATGCACAGCACCAGTTCGTCTTTCTCCTTGAAGCTGTCGACAGCCTGGCCGACGGTGCCATTTTTGGCGCGCCGGTCGACGGCGACGCCGCCGAGCCAGCGCATGATGCCGCCGAAGGGTTTCTTGAACAGGGTGTGTTTGGCCATCCAGGAGATGCGCACGCCGAGGGAATAGGCGGTGAACATCACTAAAATCCAATCCCAGTTGGAGGTGTGTGGGGCGCCGATGATGAGTAATTTGTTGCTGTTGGGAATGACGCCTTCGATGCGCCAGCCAAACAGGCGCATGGCCAGGCGGGCGAAGTTTCTGGCCAGAGGGCCGCCGCGCCGGGGCACGGCATCGCCTAATTGCGGCACTTGCGTTTCGCCTTCGGGCGGCAGGTAAATGATAGTTTGTTTATCGGTCATTTGATGTCCTTCTTACTTAACTGTTGGTACGCGCCTAAAACCCTAAGGGTTTACCCGACCTCTGGTACATGGCCGTTGATTCGGTAAAACCCTTAGGGTTTTTACCAGAGTGACTGCGTAACAAGAATTGCTTAATAAATGCCAATGACCGGACTCGCCCTCCTGGTGTCTTTGGCTCCCAATAATTTTTTCACAAGTCTGTAGATTGTCCAATAGTTCTTTCTGTCTACCAGGAGTGGGGGAACTTGCCTTTCACATCCTGGTATAAGGTTTGCAGGTGGGTGATGTCGGTTTCTTTGTCGCCGGTGGGCCGGAAGATGGGGTAGAAGTGAACTTCTTTACGGCCGTAATCAAAAGCTACCGGCAGGATGGGGACGTTGGCGCCCATGGCGATGTGGTAAAAGCCGCTGTGCCACTTGTGGGTCTCGCTGCGCGTGCCTTCGGGGGTGATGCCCACCAGGAGCTGGTCGTGGTGGTTGAAGGCCTCGATCATGCTGCCAACCATGCCGTGGGTAGCGCGGCGGTCGATGGGAATGCCGCCCAGCCAATGCCATAATGGCTTACCAAAACCATTGACGAAGGTGTGTTTGCCCATCCAACTGAGGCGAATGCCCAGGGCGTAAATCGCGGCGACGGTGAGGAGGAAGTCCCAGTTGGTGGTGTGTGGGGCGCCGATGAGGAGGGCTTTGGGCACGTCGGGCAGGCTGCCGGTGACGCGCCAGCCAAACAGGGCCAGGATGGCGATGGTCAGGGCGCGGGTTACGCGGTTGCCGCGTCGCGGCAGTGAGCCGGCGGCGGTTGGCGGGTGGTTGGTGTTGTTATCGGTGAACAGGTGGTCTGTCATGACAAACTCCTTTCCCAGGGTGTCTAGGTAGACCCTAAGGGTTTGGGAAAACCCTTAGGGTCGTCTCCACCAGTAATAACACGCAAGGCGGTGAAAAGTGGCACGAAAAAACCGAATGATTTATGAAACGCACGGTTTTTGGGGGAAGTGGGGGAGACCCCAAGGGTTGAGGAAAACCCTTGGGGTCTTGGGCTGAGGAAAACCCTTGGGGTCTTGGGTGTTAATCTTTTAGTTCTAGCCAGTTGTGGCCGGTGGAGGCTTCGACTTTGAGGGGGACGTCGAGTTGGAAGGCGTTGGACATGGTGTCGATGACGAGGGGTTTAACGGCCGTCATCTCTTCATCTGGCACTTCCAGCAGCAGTTCGTCGTGGACCTGGAGTAATATGCGGGCCTGGTAGCCGGCGCGTAGGGCATCGTGCAGGCGCAGCATGGCGATTTTGATGATGTCGGCGGCGGTGCCCTGGATGGGGTGGTTGACGGCTTCGCGTTCGGCGCGCAGCCAGGCCTGGCGGTTGCTGCCGCCGAGGGTGGATTTGAAGACGGGGAAGTAGCGGCGGCGGCCGAGCAGCGTTTCGACATAACCCTGCTGGCGGGCTTGCAGTTTGGTCTGGTCCAGGTAGGTGCGGATGCCGGGGAAACGGCCGAAATATTGCTCGATATATTTTTCGGCTTCGGCCAGCGTCAGTTCGGAATCGCGGGCGAGGCGGAAGGCGCCCATGCCATAAATCAGGCCGAAGTTGACGGCTTTGGCGAAGCGGCGCTGGTTGTAGGTGACTTGTTCGATGGGGATGTTGTAGACGGCGGCGGCGGTGGTGCGGTGGACATCCTGATCGGTGCGGAAGGCGTTGAGCAGGGCGGCGTCCTGGCAGACGTGGGCCAGGATGCGCAGTTCGACCTGGGAGTAGTCGCAGGCGAGGAACTGCCAGCCGGGGCGGGCGACGAAGCCGCGCCGGATTTGTTGGCCGACGTCGCTGCGGATGGGGATGTTTTGCAGGTTGGGGTTGCTGCTGGCGAGGCGGCCGGTGATGGCTCCGGTCTGGCTGAAGCTGGTGTGGATACGGCCGTCGTCCGGGTTCACCATTTCGGGCAGGGCGTCGACGTAGGTGCTTTTGAGTTTGCCCAGTTCGCGGTATTCCAGCAGGGCTTTGATGATGCCCCATTCATCGACGCCGGTTAGCTCTTCCAGGACGTTGGCGGCGGTGGAGTAGTAGCCGCTGCTGGTCTTTTTGAGGCCTTCGGTGGGCAGGCCGAGTTTTTTGAAGAGGATGTCGCTGAGCTGCTGGGTGGAGTTGATGTTGAACGGCTCGGCGGCTATCTCGTGGATTTCTTTTTCTAAGGCGATGAGACGGCCGTCTAGCTCCTGGGACATCTGGCGGAAGAAGGGCACATCGACGCCGATGCCCTGCTGTTCCATGTCGGACAGCACTTCGATGAGGGGCATTTCCAGGTCGAGTATTTTCTCCAGCCCTTTTTCTTTGATTTCGGCGCGCAGGGGTTTGACGAGGCGCAGGGTGACGTCGGCGTCGGCGGAGCCGTAGGGGGCGGCGTCTTCGATGGGCACTTCGGCGAAGCTGATTTGGTTCTTGCGGCCTTTGCCGATGAGGCTGTCGATTTCGGTCATTTCGATGCCCAGGCGGTGGCGGGCCAAATCTTTAAGACCTTTGTGTTTGGTGGATGGGTCGGTGAGCCATTCGGCAATCATGGTGTCGAAGGTGATGGGGCTGACGGGCAGGCCGTGCCGTTCAAAAATAATGGCGTCGTATTTGGCGTTGTGGGCTACTTTGGGGATGGCGGGGTTGGTCATGGCCGGGCGAATGGCCTCGATGACGGCGGCCAGGGGGAGCTGGTTGTCGGCGAGGATGGGTTCGGTGGCGAAGAGGGCCATTTGGCCGCTGGTGGATTGGGCCGCGCCGGCGAGGTGGCCGACGGGCACGTAGTAGGCGACGGGCGGTTTGACGGCCAGGCAGACGCCGACGATTTTGGCCTGCATTTCGTCCAGGCTGGTGGTTTCGAGGTCGAAGCTGATGAGTTTGGCCTGGTTGAGGGCGGCGACTAAATCGGCTAGCTGTTGGGGGGTGCGGACGATGATGGTTTCGGTGGCCGGTTCGGAGGTGGGATTGTCCGGGATGAATTCGATGTTATCGCCTAAATGGTCGACGAGTTGGGTGGTGAGGGAGCGGAATTCCAGGTCGCGGAAGATTTCCAGGACGGGGGCGGCCTCGAAGTCCTGGGTGCGGCAGGCGTCGATGTCTAGCTGGATGGGGGCGTCGGTGACGATGCGGGCGAGTTTTTGGCTGAGGTAGGCGCTGTCTTTACCGTCGGCCAGTTTTTGGCCCATGGCGCCTTTGATGTCGCCGAGGTGGGCGTAGAGGTTGTCCAGGGTGTCGTATTGGGTGAGCAGTTTGGCGGCGGTTTTGGGGCCGACGCCGCTGACGCCGGGGATGTTGTCGCTGGTGTCGCCGACGAGGGCTTTGTAGTCGACGATCTGGTTGGGACGGACGCCGAATTTGTCGATAACGGCCGTTTCGTCGTAAATCTCCGGCGGCTGGCTGGCGCGGGAGGGGAGTTCGACGCGGGTATCGGCGTCGACCAGTTGGAGCAGGTCGCGGTCGCCGGTGATGATGTGGACGGGTACGCTGTGGGGTTTGGCCTGTTGGGCGACGGTTCCCAGGACATCATCGGCTTCGTACCCTTCCAGTTCCAGGACGGGAATGTTGAGGGTGCGGACGACTTCGCGGATGCGTTCGATTTGCAGGGCGAGTTCGTCGGGCATCTTTTCGCGGGTGCCTTTGTATTCGGTGAAGATGTCGTCGCGGAAGGTTTTGCCCACGTCGAAGCTGACGGCCAGGTATTCGGGCGGGTTGTCGGCGAGGATGAGGTCGAGCAGGGTGCGGGTGAAGCCGTAGGTGGCGTTGGTGGGTTCACCTTCTTTGGTGGTGAAGGCTTCGAGGGGCAGGGCGTAGAACATGCGGTAGGCCAGCGCGTGGCCGTCGATGAGAACGAGTTTTTTTATTGCCATGGGGGGTATTTTACCATAAAGCATTTGAGTGGGGAGTGGGGAGTGGGGAGTGGGGAGTGGGAGTGGGGAGTGGGGATTCAAGCAGCTTTAACGCAAAGAACGCAAAGGAGCAAAGGCGCAGACAGCAATTCTCAATTTAGATCAGGCATTCGTGCGAACAGGGCAATTTCTTTGCAATTTAGGCTGAATTGTCATTCTGAGCGGAGTCTGCGGAGCGAAGAATCCCCATGTATTGGTCATTAGGGCTGAACGGGATGCTTCGGAGGATGCTTCGGCGGCCTCAGCACAGGCTCTCAGCATGACATATTTCTAGTTAAATTGAGAATTCCTGAGGCGCAGAGGGGTTTTTTGTTTTGATGGGTCACTCTTTGGCTTAAGAGGCATTGCAAAAGATGGGATTTTTGTGTCTTTTGTGGTTGTCAAGAGTTGGTCAGAGTCATTCGGAGTGGGGAGTGGGGATTCAAGCAGCTTTAACGCAAAGAACGCAAAGGAGCAAAGGCGCAGAGGGGATTCTTCCTCGAAGACTCGTCAGAATGACAATGGTTCAATCTATTCTTGATCCTAACAAATCTGGGTCTTTGGGATTTCATGGGGTTTGGTCTGATTCGTGATACGTGATGCGTGAAACCTCTCTGGTCACGCATCACGCTTCACGCATCAGGGGCTGTCAACCCCCTGAGTTCCTGAACACAAATACCCATTTCTCCCTTTCGGCGGGGGGGGCGCGGCCCCCCCCCCCCCCCCCCCCCCCCTCCCGTGGGGGGGGGGGCTCCCCCCCCCCCCCCCCCCCCCCCCCGGGCCGCCCCGCATAAAGCAAAAAAAAACTCCCCTTTCCCCCCGAATCCCCGACCAAATTGAGAATTCCTGGTTCCTGAAGAACCACAAATCTTTGCGTCTTTGGCTTTTTTGCACCTTGGCGTTGAGGTTTTTTTACGACTGAGGGTGGAGATTGAAGGGTGGGGGAGACGGTGGGAAATAGGTGGTTTGGGCTTGGGCGGGCGGGGGGGTGTGGTGGGGTAATTTATAGGCAGTTAAAGAGGATTAAAAAGGAAGTAAAAAGGAATTAAAAAGAACGTGAAAGGGGATTAAAAAGCGATTATGAAGGGATTAAAAAGGGGTTGAGGAGAAAGCTTTGTAGCCGCGGTATCCTTACCGCGTATTTCCCGGAGCGCGGTAGGGATACCGCGGCTACGAATGTATGGTTGATTTCAATTACAGGAGGTTGTGATGGCGAAGATTACGATGAATCCGGTGGTGCGGTTTATTCAGGGGAAGGTGGGGGATCTGGTGTTTAAGCGGCAGGGGGATGGGGTGATTTTGACGCGGAAGCCGGTGGTGAAGCGGCAGCCATCGGCGGCGCAGTTGGCGCAGCGGGCGCGGTTTAAGGAGGCGACGTTGTATGGGCGGCTGACGGCGGCGGACCCGGTGAGGAAGCAGGCGTATCTGGCGCGGGCGCAGGCGCGGCAGACGCCGATGTTTGGCTTGATGATTCGGGATTTTATGAATGCGCCGGTGGTGGAGCTGGTGGATGTGGCCGGGTTTACGGGGGCGGCGGGGGACCGGATTGTGGCGCTGGCGGATGATGATTTTGGGGTGGTGGGGGTGATGGTGGCGATTTTGGACGCAGACGGCCGTGTGCTGGCCGAGGGCGCGGCGGTGGAGGAACCGGCGGGGTCCAGGCGGTGGGTGTATGGGTTGGCAACGGCCGTGGCGGGGGCAACGGCCGTGCGGGTGCGGGCGGTGGACCGGCCGGGGAATGTGGGGGAGAAAATGGTTAGTTGTTGAATGGGTTATTTGTTGAATGGTTATAATGGGGAGGGAGGGAAAAAGGCCGGAGAATGGGGGAAAGATGGTGAACGGGTGAGGGGGGACTGGCGGGGAGTCTGGGGCAGGTTGTAATTCAGTCAAGATATGGGGTCAGTTGGCATGTTTCTGGTTCGCGGCGTGAGGGCTGTGAAAGATTGGACTGTGAAAGATGCCGACGACCAATGAGGAAAATGGCGCGATGGAAAAAAGAAGCAAAGATAACCCCTGGAAATTGAAAACGCCCCCGCAATCGTCGGAGTATGAGATGTATGTGGCCGAAGTGGACGGACGGGAAATTATTGTGTGCACGGTAGGAACCACAGTGCTGCATTATGATTATCGCTGTCTGGCGGACCTTCAGGCGATGTTGCAAGCGCATGGGGATTGGATGGAGTTGGGCAGCAAGGATGAAAAGCAGGAGGCGAAAGAGGGAACGGTGGAGTATTGGGCGCGTTCGGCGGAGAATCCAATTGGCGGCTGGTATGGGTTGAAGAAGAATTTTCGGGGACGGTTTGCAATGTATGTCCCGCCGCTGATGGAGGAATTGGGGCTGGCGGAGGTTGAGCATAACGCAAGGAATAACCGGATGCGGGCGATCTAGGCAAGGCGGCGGGATACAGACTTAACGTAAAGGGGCAAAGAGGCAAAGGGGCGAGAGGAAAAAGGCAAAAACTCTCGCGGCCTTTGCTTCTTTGCGTTTTTTGCGTTGAATTTTTTTCTAGACGGCCAAGGTCCAAAATTGTTTGGCTCGACTGTCAGAGATTCGCTCGCCCATTGTTTTGGACATGGAAAATGGGATGCAAGCTTCCTCTCTGCTGACAGGATTTGGGGGACAAAGTGAAGTGGGGTGAGACGGCCGTATCCTGCCAGGGAGAGTTGGGGCGCGGCCCGGGGAGTGCGGAGTGGGGCGAGAGGCCGGAAATTATGACGGAGGGGTGATGTTTGTCAGGTGACAAACCTGGGCGGGGTGGGTATTGTTGGCGTCATGTCAGGGGGAGGCAGCAGGGTGTCCGCTTTATTGACCAGAGCATGGGGATTCTTCCCCGTTCGACGTTGCTCAGGGCCGCGGAGTGCGCTCAGAATGACGCGCCTGGTGTGAAATGTGGCGATGGGAAAATGCGCAGCCATCGTGAAGGCTTGAGGGGAGGGCAATGGGAGACTTGCCGCGCTTAAGCTTTTGGTAGGTCTCGCCGGGGCGTAAACGCCCCGGCTGTACAACAACGCCGGTTGAAACCGGCTAAAAGATGAAAAATGCCCCGTTTACGGGGCGTTGTCTGGCAGCCCGGCGGCTTCAGCGCCGGGTGATACGGGCCGTAGACCGAATATGCAATTGTTCTAGCTTGAGGGGACGATAGGGGCGCAGGCGCACCATTATCAATGTAAGGGACACGGATGAACACGGATGAACACGGATTTGCACGGATTTTTAGCCGTGTTCATCGGCGTTAATCCGTGCCCTATTTTCATATCTGGTTCTTCAGGAACCAGGAATTCTCAATTTAGATCAGGCATTCGTGTGAACAAGGTAATTTCTTTGCAATTTACGCTGAATTGTCATGCTGAGCGGAGTCTTCGGCCCTGAGCAACGTCGAACGGGGAAGCATCCCGCTCCACCAGAAGAAGGAGATGCTTCGGAGGATGCTTCGGCGGCCTCAGCACAGGCTCTCAGCATGACACATTTCTGGTTAAATTGAGAATTGCTGTTCAGGAACTCAGGGGGTTGACAGCCCTGATGCGTGAAGCGTGATGCGTGACCAGAGAGGTTTCACGCATCACGCATCACGTATCACGCATCAGACCAAACCCCATGGAATCCCAAAGACCCTCAAATCTTTAAGATTTGACAACTCTATTTGAAGGAGATTTTGCTGTGAAACATTGGACTATTTTTCTGCTTGTTTTGGTATTGGCGGGGCTGTTGATGGGCTGCGGCGGCGATTCTGAGGCTGAGGTGGCGGCAACTGTGGCGGCGGCTTTGGCGGCGACGCAGGCGGCGATGCCTACGGCTACGCCTATCCCGCCGACCGATACGCCGGAACCGACGGCGACGATGACGCCGCTGCCGACCGATACGCCGACCAGTATACCGACGGCCGTGCCGACGAGTACGGCGATGCCGACGGAAGCGCCGACTGCCGCGCCGGCGATGATCCAGACGGAATTGGAAACGGGCGCGATGTTGTATGAGCTGCCGGCGATTGGTTTTGCCATGACATTGCCGGCGGATTGGCAGGTGGTTGACCTGGAGAAACTCGACATGGCCGAAATTTTTGGCTCGGTTGCTGAGCGAAATGAACAGTTGGAGAGTTTATTTAGCAGCGACTCTATGCAAAATTTGGTGGCGGCGGGGATTCGATTTTATGCGATTAACGTGAGCAGCGAATCATTATCCAGTTCACCTCCGGCGACGATTAATCTGGCGCTGGAGGAGCTGACTTTTGCTCTGGATGCCGGGCAGTATGCGACGGTTGCCATGGCGCAGATCGAAAAGTTTTTTGATTTGACGTCGGACATTGAGCAGGATGTGGTGGCCCTGGGGGATGGGGAGGCGACGCGGGTGCGGTATACGATGAATCTGGTGGATGCGCTGGGGCAGTCGATTGAGGTATTGAATACGCAGTATATTGTTATTGATGGGATGACGGTTTATATCGTGACGCTATCTATGCCGGTTGGGTTGGTGGATGATTTTTGGCAGCCGTATGCGGCGGCGGTGGAGAGTTTTCGGGTGGGGGAATGAGAGTGGGGCAGGGAACATAGATCATGGCGGAGGGGTGACATTTGGTAGGTGACAGCAGTCCGTGCTGATCTTATTCTTAACGCATTGCCAACCAGTTCAATGAGGCCACAGATGCCCAGGTCTAGTAAGCAGAATCTGACGATTCGGTGTGGACAGCAGAATTTATGTGATATCGGGAACGGCCGTCTCCAGCCGATGAAACGCGTATGGGTGGGATGGGAAACGGCCGTGGCCGGTTGGCGCGGCTTATCGTGGCGTTAGCACAGAACATCAATAACTAATACCAGGGCGTTCGCTCATTTTTCAGCACTAATTCAAAATTTGACCCATATATGGGGGTTTCAAGAGATTGAGTTGACATAAATATGATTCTTGAGTTACAAACCACTTCTGATTCAGCATAATCGTTTTATGTTAATACGTATATGTGGTCTTTTTATCGAGACAGGCCCTATATATGCCATTTTTGAATTTCGTTTTTAGCTCAAAAAATAAGCGAACGTCGAGTAATACTCAAAAAAATTCAAGATAGAATTTTTCAGGAAACAATCGTCACCATTTCCCTTATGATAAGTAAAGGTGTTAAGTAAAGGTGTGATATGTCAATTAAAAAGGAGGATTCTTTGAAAATTCACAAATTGGCCCTTCTAACATATTTGATCTGTCTATCATTGGTCATGAGCAGTTGTGGTAATACCTCGATTGTTGATGCCAATAAAAGTATTCCTGCCAGCGATTTAAAAATGCTGGTTGATCGAGGTGATCGCACACCAGCTCAAATCGCTCGAGAGTTGGAATTAAAACTTGACAGGACGTATGAAGATCTAATTGATTTGGGCACATCGTACTTATGGATGGGGGAATATTCGAAGGCTGCCGAAGCTTATGAGGTGGCTGCACGCCAAGCTAAAACTACTCCTCAATTAGTGGGCGCACTCTACAACAAAACAGGTGCTTTAGCCTACGCTGGCTACATGCAGGAAGCCTTACAGACTATAGACCTTATGGTAAGATTGAAGCCTGAAAATATAGAAGTGGCGAAGTTGAGATACACTTTATATCAATTTTCTGGGGATAAATTAGGGCTGATGGCAGCAGCCGACCATCTTGTAGCACTTGATCCATCTTTAGCTGGGGAGGAAGTTCTAGATCCTGTTACAGCGAGCGTAATTATTGCGTCAGTGGCAGTGGTGGCAGCCAGCGCCACGACAATAACAGCAGTGGCCTTAGTCCCTCCTGAAGACAGAGTGGATGTTGTTGTCCCTATAATGGAAGGTTATACCACAATGGTCAGTAGCATTGTCAGTGACAAATCCTTATCAAATTTTTGGTGGGGAATGGTTAATAAATAGCGGAGAACCTAATGAGAAGAATACTATGCATTTTAGCTGGCCTCTTTAATTTATTCGTTCTGGCGGCTTGTTCTTTGCAGAACGTACCTCCTACGGTTTCTCCCCTAACAGATATTACTACTTCATCTGATAACTATCCAGCCGCAGCCGTTTTGCAAGAGGCTGAGAAAATGGAAGACGGCCTTTTGGGACTGGTAAAGATCTTTGCCGAGCATGGTTTTGAAGATGTCGAAGGAACAAAGGGGACTTACACCGCTCAGGGAACAGGTATCGTAATTATACGAGAGGGACGTTGGTTTATTGTAACAGCCAAGCACATGATTGTGCCAAATCCTGAACTAAAATCCATCATCTTAGACCTGGAAGACCCGGACAAAGAAATCACTTTCGGTAAAATAATCAAAACTAGATCACGTGTTATCGCCGGTTATACAAGTGTAGAACCATCCACAATTTGGCTCCCTGTCGAAGATAGGATAGATGTTGCTGTATTAGAAATCTCTGAAGAAATGGCTTCAAGTCTGGTTTATCGCTCTTTAAATGCTGACCGTTTTGTCTCTAATCCATTCACACCTGGACATGATGTGGAGGTGTGGGGCTATCCGGCTAAGCAATCTCCGCAGGTGCAAAGACTAACTATTAGCGATGTTGCTACCGATTATTTTGTGCTTAATCAGGCATTGGAACAGGGCTATAGTGGTGGTCTTGTGCTTCTATCAGAGGGAGACGCGGAAAAGATGGTTGCTGGGATGGTTATTCGCGCCGATAAAGAGAGTAATCAGAGCATCGTTCTAACTTGGTCATTAGTGAATTCGATGTTGGATGCAGCCGTTAATAATATTTCCTCTCAAAAGGTAATGGTAAACGAAAGCCTGCAATATAGAGATGTTTCGTTCCAATTTGATTCAGTTCATACACTTCCTTTCACACAAACAACTTCAACAAAATGGTGGGAAGTCTGGAAATAGTTCAAAGTTGAAAAAAATTCCAAAGCCAATTCCCAACAACGGCTTGCAAGCTGCCTAAGAGCGGCGCGTTTTTATGTGTGTAGCCTTGCGTGGATAAGTTGGTTTTTCTGGTTTGGCCTGAGATTGGCGCTCGAAGTCGGGCAGTAGACGGCCCAGAACGAAAATCAGTCGATTTTGCATCCCGTATTACTGTTACGAGATTGACGGTGGAGGAAACGGCCGTCTCCCCCACCAATCAAACCGGCGCATGATAAATGGGAAACGGCCGTGGCCGGTCGGCGTAGCTTATTGGGACGTTAACTTACTTTAATCATTCCTGAGTCATTTAGAAATCACAGAGATAAAATGGACAATCCTAACATTGATAATGTAACCCAAGATGAAGTCGCCAAAGCTGAAGTCGCGTCTGAACTTGAAGAAGCCAAAAGCTTTGCAAAAACGCTGAACATAGAAGATGTTAAAAGCGGACAATGGTTTATCACACTCTTACAGAAAGTTGTGCAAAGTTATAACCGAAATGCCCGGGCTGAATACTTTCAACAAAAATATCCTGGGCTGCCGCCGGATGAAATTGCAGATATATTGACTTCTGTTACAGTCAAATATGCTACTATCGCCGGGGCAATTACAGGGGCAGCGGTAACTGTCAATCAAATCGGGGCTTTGAGTTCTGCAGGAATGACGATTGCCGTGATGGCCGGCGCGATTGGCGCGGAGATGGTTTACCTGGCCCGAATCCAAATGCGCCTGGTACTTGACCTCTCGGTTGTGTATGATTTACAGCCTGATCCAGACGACCCGGAAGATGTGTTGATGATTTTTGGGTATGCGATGGGTGTTGCTCCCGTCGGTATGTTGGGAAAAGGGCTTCAAAAGGCTGCACAAGGTGGAACACAACGTGCGATCAAGAAATACGTTAGCAAGGGGACCCTCAAAGCACTTCAAGATTTTGGTAAGCGAATTGGCATTAGAATACTGCAAAAGTCCGTTTTAAAATATACGGTGCCGATTGTTTCGGCGGCGGTGGGGAGTAGTTATAACTATGTTACCACCAAATCCGTGGGGGGCATTGCCAAAAATCATCTCAAGAATCGGGGAAAAGTGACCGAAGAATTACGCCAACTTGTATCGCGGCAAAACACTTACGACCTCGCCTTTCCGGCGGCGGCGATGTATATGGCCCAGATAGACGGTGAATTTTCTGCCAAAGAAAAGGAATTTTACCGGGCGATATTATCGCGCATGTCGTTTGAAGAACATACCCAAGCCGAGTTAAAAAAGCTGATGGCGGATGAAGGCAATATTATTCAGGCGATTGCCCAAATAGAGGACGTTGAGATTAGAAGTAGTTTGGTTGAAGTGCTGGTGTTGATGGCTGTTTATGATGGTGAATTGGTTGAAGAAGAGCGTGATTTTCTGATTAAGGCTGCAGCAGAACTGAATGTACCTTTGGATATTAACGATGTCGAACGACGAACCGGAGACTACCGGGTTGTAATTGAAAAGAACGTTTTTCAAAAAGCCGCAGGTAGTACGAAGGAAAGTGCATCCAAAGCGGCAGGTATTGCCGGACAAGCCGCTAGCAATGTAAAGGGGCTGCCGCAACAGCCGGTGGTAAGGTTTCAGGGGCTTTTGGTAATGTTTTTCGACGGCAGAAAGATGAAGCATCAAATACAGGAGCGGATGCTTCTGTTGTTATTTGTGTCAACTGCAACAATGAAGTTGCTGTCGGATACAAATTTTGTCCTGCTTGTGGACAAGCAATAGTAACGTAGAAAAATCGTCCTGCGACGCCTGAAGGGTCAAAACTGCCCGGACGCACCGCTCTCGCTATAAGGCCCGGCAGGAAAAGTAGTCGGGTATTTGACCCATATTTCCTCTATAGTTTTTCGCTGGAGGAAACGGCCGTGGCGGTTGGTGTGGCTTATCACTGCATAAAGAGTAATTATTATGAGTTTTGGTACTACTATTCAAATATTTCTACCTGATGGAAATCCACGTAGTATCAGGTTGGCAGAAATCACCAACAGAACCATTCAAGCAATTCTCATCCCGCGAGCTAAATTAAGCGAAGCAGGGAAACGGGGGGAACTTCAAAGATGCAGTGTCTATTTCTTAATCGGTTCATCTGATGAAGACAGCAAGCCCTTGATATATGTTGGTGAAGCCGAAGACGCATTCAACAGATTAAAACAACACAATAAATCCAAAGATTTTTGGACAACTACCATTGCGATTGTATCGAAAACTCAACACCTCACAAAAACGCACATCAAATACTTGGAATGGTTATGTTACATCGAGGCTCAATCGACAGGGCGCTATAGCTTGGAAAACTCAAATATTCCATCAAGACCTTACGTTTCTGAACCGATGGAGGCAGATCTTCGGGACAACTTCGAGACAATCAAGTTGCTTGTATCAACGCTAGGTCACCCAATATTTGATAAGATCGCCAAGCCAACAAAAAAGAAGCTGATTTATTGTGTCGGAAAGGATGCTTCGGCAAAAGGGGAATATACTGAAGACGGGTTGGTGGTGTTTTCAGGTTCCAAGTGCAATTTGAAGGAAGCAAAATCAGCCAAAATATACGTTCGGAAAATTCGACAAAAATTAATTGACGATAGGGTTTTACAGCAACTCGATAACACATACTTTTTTACATCAGACTACATTTTCTCATCGCCAAGCCAAGCTGCCGCTGTTGTTCTTGCACGGGAAGCTAATGGATGGATAGAGTGGAAATATGATGATGGTAAAACACTTAACGAAGTTCACAGGCAAACAGAAAATGACACCTAACACTGCTTTCACGCTGGCCACAAGTATAGGGTTCATTTACGATTCTATAACATGACGGCTAAATACATGCCGCGCTTTGAAGAACCTAGGTTCTGCTCATGGCATAAGAAGCTGGCGTTAAACTGCCCGGAGCGAAAGTTGTTTGAGTTTGCGTCCTGAATTACTTTTACGGAACTTGCGCGGGCGGGGGAACGGCAGTCTCTCCCCCCCCAAATCAAACCGGCGCATGGATAAATGGAAAATGGCCGTGTTGAGTGCGGAGTGGGGGGAACGGCCGTCTCTCCTCCAATTAAACCGGTGCATGGATGAATGGGAAACGGCCGTGTAGAGTGCTGAGTGAGGGCAACGGCCGTCTGCCAACCAATCAAACCGGCGCATAGATAAATGGGAAACGGCCGTGGCATCATATTGACACGTTTCAAACCCGTCAAGTATCATTTGACCATGAACACGACACTAGAAATTCCACAAGACATTTTAGAATCTGCCCGCCTGAGCGCTGCCGAACTGAAAACAGAAATGGCCGTTTTTCTATATGCATCCGGGCGGCTATCTGTTGGTAAGGCCCGCGAACTGGCGGGTATGTCCTTATGGCAGTTTCGCCAACTGCTGGCTTCGCGTCAAATCTCTCCTCATTTTGATGAATCTGATCTGAATACAGATATCGAAACACTCAAGAGCCTGGGACGGCTATGAAAGTCGTCAGCAATACGTCTCCACTAACCAACCTGGCGGCGATTGGTTTGTTCCACTTGCTGGGCGATCTCTATGGGCACGTATTTATAGCCGATGGCGTTTGGGAAGAACTGAATGCTTATCATCAAGCATGGCCAGGCAGCCAGGAGGTGGCAACGGCCTCATGGATTGAGAGACGCGCACCGCAAAATCAACAAGCGGTGATGGCCTTACGGCGTGACTTGGACAAGGGTGAAGCAGAAACGATTGCTTTGGCGTTGGAATTGGGCGCAGATTTGGCGCTGCTTGATGAGCGTGACGGCCGTTATGCTGCGCAACGATTCGGTTTACAGGTTGCAGGCGTTCTAGGTATTCTTATTGAAGCCAAAAGCAGAAACTATATTCGGGATGTGCGACCCCATTTAGATGCACTGCGACAGCAAGCGGGATTTTATATTCACGAAAGCTTATACCAGCAAGTTCTAAAATTGGTAGGGGAATAATTTTTTTGCCGTTGATTGCCTGACAGAATTGGGGGAAACGGCCGTGTTGAGTGCGGAGTGTGGAGTGCGGAGTGGGGGGAACGGCCGTCTCTCCATCAATCTAACCGGCGCATGGATAAATGGGGAACGGCCGTGTTGAGTGCGGAGTGGGGGGAAACGGCCGTGGCCTCGGACATTTTAGAGGAAGGGGATGCTTCGGAGGATGCTTCGGCAAGCTTGTATAGGATATAGATAAAACAAAGGTGTCCCGGGTGTAAAATGGCCGTAGATAAAGCAAAGCGGTCAGCAACGGGAAAGGCAATCGACTATGAGCCGGACCACACGGACAGTCACGGCAATCTGAGAAAGCCTCCCGCTCTCTTGTGAGGACCAACGTCTGACCCCGCACCATGCCCCGACCTGATTTGGGCTGCGAAGGAGCAGTTCGCAGCGGCGCTCGAATCAGTCCGAGGGCTAATTTAGACAAGCATGCCGCTCCCAGAGAGCCGGACACCCCATTCCTGACCGCTCTTCAATATATAAAAGGAGCGTAACATGAACAATTCCCATTACAAGTAGGCCTAGACATCAGCCAGAAACGACTGGACATGTGTCATGCAGCCCAACGGTGCGGTGCTCATGAACCATCGTTCTTTGCCAACAATCGCCATGGTTATGAAGAGTTGAAGCACGTTTTGTTGGAACAAATAACTGCGGGGGGTTTACCGGCGTAGACATCGGGGCCGAATCGACGGGTTACTACTGGCTGCCTCTATTTCTCCAGCTACAGGCCGATGAGAGCTGGGGCAGCCATGAGCCGACACTCTATTTGCTCAATTCGCGACAAGTGTATTGGTTCAAGAAGGGCTATGCTCCCGATGACAAGACCGATGCCAAGGACAGTTTCTACGTCACCGAGAAGCTGCGCACCAGCGGGGCAAATACCATCCCTGGTCGGCCGACGGCGATTGGCTACGACTGCGTTTTTACAGTCGGCTGCGCTACCAATTGGTCAAGCGTTGACCCGCGAGAAGAACTATTTCTGGTCGCACATGTTTCTGAAGTGCAGTGACTATCGGGCCAATTGTCCCTTTGGCGATGGGCTGGGGCCACGGGCCGAGCCCTGATTCGTCAATACCCGGACTGGCAATGCCTGACCCAACTCCCCAACGATATTCTCCAGGACCAACTGGCGGACTGGAGCCATAACCTGCCTAACCTGGAAGAAACCATGCGCCAGTTACGGCAGACTATTGATACCAGCTATCCGTTGCCAACCGAACTGCAAATGGGTGTTCAGTCGTTGCTGTGCATGACCCTCGACCATCGCCTTCCTGGAAAAGCAAGCAGCTCAAGTAGAACGTTGTCTGGAACAAGAGATTGATGCCTATCATCCTGAAGTCAGTCACCTGGTCAACATCAAAGGATTGGGCGTTGTGCTGGCCGCCGGTATCGCTGCGGAGATAGGCGACTTGCACCGTTTCTTTGCCGGTCAGGAGTGGGACGAGCGCCAAAATCGGTTTCGCCCCAAGAACTTGCGTGACGTCGAAGATGCGGTGGCTAAACACGCCGGTCTCTGGTGGCCACGGAAAAGTTCCGGTGATTTTGAGGGGAGATGAAAGGCGATTGAGTAAGAAGGGCAATCGCTTCTTGCGCTATTACCTGGTGGAAGCGGCTGATAAATTGCGCCAATATCAGCCCGAATATCAGGCATACTATGAGCGCAAATACCGCGAAACCAAAAAACATCAGCATAAACGGGCGTTGGTTCTCACCGCCCGCAAGAGTATTGGGCTTTTTGTCGGTCTGCTCCACCGCAACGAGCCTTATCGCCCACAGGAGGCGTGACGCTAAGAAGTCCCCGCCATGCTGTGTCACCTGGCTGCTTCAGCGTTTGACTTGACTATCCTGAGACCAGTCGGGATAAGGACACCCATTATCAGGCTGTGTGCCGTCGCTGAAAAAACTGATTTGGCGTCGGTTTAGTTTAGTGTTGTCTTTTTAAGGTTCAGATTGGGCAGAAGTTTGCCTCTTGACAATTACCGCACTCTCAGCACAGGCTCTCAGCATGACATGATGACATGTCTGTAGATTGAGAATTGTCGGCAGGAAAACGGCCGTTGGTATGATTGGGAGATATGGCGAAGGTTGGGAAACGGCCGTGTTGAGTGCGGAGTGGGGAGTGGGGGGAAACGGCCGTTCTCAAGCCACCACCACTCCCTCATCTCGTGCCACCTGTAGCAGCCAGGTGTGATTATCGTTTTCCCATTGCGCCTGTCCACAAGCCACTGGCTCAATACGTGCGTCTGTTATCGCGCGTAGCTCCCACAACAAATCGACCGAGGCTTCATTGGCTTCGTCAAAAGCCGATGACACAATCAAAACGTCTATATCGCTTTCCTCATGTGCCGTATTCTGGGCATAAGAACCAAATAGAATGGCTTTAAACACCGGCAGCCCAGCTTTTCGCGCGGCCTGGACATACTCTTTTACGATTTCGGCAACTTCTGTTTGAGCCATAATTGGAATTCCTGTGCGGCAACTATCTCCTGAACTGCTTTTTCATACGTCGGTGCAGTTGGCATCATTTCTGGATAGCGGCCCTCAATTTGATACTGATCGAAACGGGCCAGAAATAGCTTTTGCTGATCGTTCAAAGCGAGGTCTGTTTTACTGGCTAGAAGAGCAGATTGTGCGTTTTCGGAGGGATTGTTTTCGTGTGCAGACAAACAAATGCCTTTAGCAACTTTTCTAAGGCCAAATGGGCGAAGAACAAGCCATGGCGGGTACGTCCGTTACTAACAAGTTCCTGAGCAACTTCCCAATCCTCGCCTGCACTTTCTCGCCAGTAGTTTATCTGCCGATTTATGTCGATCATAAGGATAGTTTAGTCTCATGGTTCGTAAATTGTCAAACGGCCGTGTTGAGTGCGGAGTGCGGCGTGTAGCGTGCGGAGTGGGGGAGACGGCCGTCACGTTGTAACCATTCAGGCTTCTTCGGCAAGACCCCAAGGGTTTGATACCCAAATAATCAGGAGCAAACCCTTGGGGTCTGTATAGTGTTACGCCACGTTTACGTTCTCTGCGGCCTCGCCGAGGCCGAAATCGTCCTCATCGAAGGGCGGAGCAATTGACGTAGGCTACTTAAAATGGTAAATTGTGCCTATGGAAACCATAGCCTTACGCGCCCATTTTGACGGCAAACAAATTCTACTCAACGACCCGTATGAGCTTCAGCCCAATACCAACTTGCTGGTGCTGGTCATCCCTCTGCCAGACGCAGAACAGAGCGCCTGGCTAACGCTTTCCGCCCAAGGGCTTAACGCCGCTTATGGCGCTGACGAACCAGATTACCCCACGACCCTGATTAAAGAGCCGAACCCCGCTTATGAAACAGGGTGACATTGTTTTGACCCCACTCCCGCAGGCCAACGGACAGGTTAAAAACCGCCCGGCGCTTTTCCTGCGGGAAATGCCCCCCTTCAATGATGCCCTCGTTTGCGGCATCAGCACCCAGATGCAGCAACAAGTTCCCCATTTTGACGAACTGATTACCCACCAAGACGGTGATTTTACCGCCAGTGGGTTAGTCGCCGATTCGGTCATACGGCTTGGCTTTTGGCGGTTATTCCCAACAGTCAACTGATGGGCAGCATTGGTTCAATTGCTCCTGAACGGCACAGACGCCTGTTACAAAACCTGAGCGATTATCTTCGCGCCGTTTAGACTCCTGGGGAGTGCAACTCTCGTCCCTGGGAAGCGGAACTTGACTGGCGCGTCTACGCTTTCTACGGTCTCGCCGCCGAAATCACCGTCGTCGAAGGGCGGGCGAAGGGCATCAATCATGAACAAACAAGAGCTACTCAACGAATTGCTAAAAATCCATGACCGCTATTCCTTTGAGCGTTACCGGGCCAGACCCGCTTCGCAGGTTTGCACCATGTGGTCAGTAGATGACCCACCCGACGAATTGCTGGCAACCGACCCATTAGAAGCTATTTGTGACTTGATCGACATGGATATTGACGAAGATTACGCTGCGGAACTGTATGACATGACGCTTGAGGAAGCGGCCGATTCTTTGCATGAATACTTGATGAAAGGGTGATGTCTGCCTGTTGGGTTTTGCCGGAGAACGGTGGGGGAAACGGCCGTCTCCCCACCAATCAAACCGGCGCATGGATAAATGGGAAACGGCCGATATGAAGATTACCATTGAGGTGAGTAAGATGATGCAGATGTACAATCCCCCCCATCCGGGAGAAATTATCAAAGAACTATGCCTGGAACCGTTAGGACTGACGGTAACGAGCCGCGGAAGCGCTTGGCGTCAGTCGCAAGACGTTATCGGCCATTCTGAATGGTCGTGCTGGCATTAGTCCTGAAATGGCCATTCGGCTTTCGCTGGCTTTTGATACTTCGGCTGAAAGTTGGCTCAACCAGCAAAGCCAGTATGATTTGTGGCTTGCCCGGCAAAATCAACAAGCAATTAAAGTAGAAAAACTTTTTGCTGCCTAATAACCCATCCAGCCAACATGAGCGCGAACCCTCAGAAGGCTGGCGTATTGGTTGCATCTGAGGTTCTGGGCGACCGCGTAAGCGCAATTGAGGGTAGCGGTAGGCGGCCCTGGTAGAAAACTATTCGAGTTTGCATCCTGTAACACTGTTGCGGGATTGGTGTTGGAGGGGAAACGGCCGTGTTGAGTGCGGAATGGGGAGTGAGGAGTGGGGGAAACGGCCGTCACGTTGTAACTATTCAGACTTCTCCGGCAAGACCCCAAGGGTTGGTGACACCACATTAAACCGTGGTTGAACATTAAAAACGGCAAAATTTGCAAAAAGAGGTTCATCAGACATACTGGAAAGTTTGCAACAACAAAACCAGTAGGAGGTCTGATGAACCTAGAGCAACTATTTTGCCCCAATATCGACTGTCCGGCGAGAGGCCAAGCCAATCAAGGGAATCTAGTCAGTCATAGTCAAATAGAAAAGCGATGCCTATGCAGCGTTTGCAACAAAAGCTTTGCTATCACCAAAGGCACTTTGTTTTATCGATTACGTACCGACCCAAAGGTCGTGATGTGCGTGATAGTGCTACTGGCCTATGGGTGTCCGACACAAGCAATCGTCCAAGCATTTGGCTTCGATGAACGTACTGTCAAGAACTGGTGGGAACGAGCGGGACATCAATGTGAAGCTGTGCATGAACATCTTATCGGTCAAAGCCAGTTGGATTTACAACAAGTGCAAGCCGATGAAATAAAGGCCAAGATTCTAGGCGGCTCTTTGTGGTTAGCGATGGCCATCATGGTGTCTACCCGGCTCTGGTTGGGTGGTGTTGCCAGTCCACACCGTGACCTGGAACTCATTCAAAGTCTGGCTGACCGTATTCGCGCCATGGCTCTTTGTCGCCCTTTGTTATTAGCCGTCGATGGTTTACCTGGTTACCCGAAAGCATTTCAACGAGCTTTTCGGAGCAAGGTTCCTCGTTCAGGCAAAAAGGGTCGCCCGCAATTGTATGCCTGGCCTGATATTGCCATTGTTCAAGTGATCAAACGGCGATTGCCTGCTGGATTGGAGATTGAACGACGTATTGTTCAAGGGTGCCCGTTGTTAGTCAAACGCTTACGCCAAATGACACAAAATGAACCCGGTGTGATTAATACCGCTTACATCGAGCGGCTGAACGCCACCTTCCGTATGCGCCTGTCCTGGTTGACACGACGCACCCGCACATTGGCCCAGCAACCGGAGACGCTCACGGCGGGACTATTCATTGTCGGCTGCTTTTACAATCTGTGTGATCCCCATCACAGTTTGCGCTTACGCCTTTCGGTTGGTCGTTTTGGTCATCGTTGGGTCAACCGCACACCAGCAATGGCCGCTGCTCTTACAGACCACATTTGGACAGTCGATGAGTTATTAAAGTACAGAGTACCGACCCCGCGTTGGAAACCACCTAAGCAACGCGGACGGCGGTCAAAAGAGTTGTTACAGGTGATTGAAAGGTGGTGTTAATCAACCACGATTAAATGTGGTCTCACCCAAGGGTTTGATACCCAAATAATCCAAATCATCAGGAGCAAACCCTTGGGGTCACTATCGTTGGTACCAGCCGAATCAGGCGGCGTCTAAACTTTTTGTCACGGGTGGGTTGCTTTGCCCGCGACCTGGTTGGGCCAGCAGAATTAAGACCACAATCTGCCCAAACGGCACCAGCCAGAAGAACTGCCACCAGGGGCTATGGCCGGCATCGTTTAACCGCCGGGAGCCTGCGGCGAGGAAGGGCAGCAGTAGGATGACGGCCGTAATTTGGTATGCTTTTTCGTGGAGGATGGTGGCTACGGCCGTTACCACCACAAAAAACAACAAAAACCACCCATACTCATAGCGCGTCGTCGTGCCAGAGAAGTTAGCGAACTCGCGCAGCCCGGTTTTCACCGCAGCCAGCGGCGTCGGGGCTGCCTCGGTTTCGCCAAGCATTAGCTCGTTCGGGTCAATCCCAAACGCCGCAGCCAGCGCCCGGACTGATTCAATGGAGGCATTGCCGCCGTTTTCTAGCCGTTGAATGGTACGCAGACTTAGCCCGCACGCCTCGCTAAGCTGCTCTTGCGACCAGTTTTCGGCCGTGCGTAATTTCTTTACCAGGCTTGAATCAATTTTCATCTGCATTTCCCTCGTTCTATCGTTTGCGGTTATTGAACCAGGCAAAGTATAGCGGAGGGAATGCAGTCATGTCTACGACAACCGGGCGTCAGTTGGGCGACAGGGGTGGTTTTTGTGGGGATGGAGAGAGAGGAAGGCGGAACGGCCGTGTGTGACGGCGTAAGAAAATGGAAGAGGATGGCCGGAATGCCGGGAGTGGGGAGTGGGGGAGAAACGGCCGTGGCCGGTTGGCGCGGCTTATCGCGCGTTCGCGTGCCCAAGGTAGGGTGTTTGGAAAGCGCTTAAAAATTAAGTGGCGCAGATTTTGATCCGTGTTTATCCGCGTTCGTCCGTGTCCTGTTTTCATAGGAGACATCATGAGTGGTCTAACCCACCACTACGAATGAAAAGGTTGAGATTTGTCAAATCTGTAAGATTTGACAAATCTATTTTCAGGGAGTTTTCATGAGTAGGCGTACCAGGATGAATAAAAAGGGTTAGAATTGTCAAATCTTTAAGATTTGACAATTCTTTGTTCAAGGGAAAAGATGATGCCTAAACATCGCATTTTTACGACAACATTTGCCACTGTTTATCCGCTGTATGTGCGGAAAGTGGAGCGCAAAAATCGTACGCAACAAGAAGTTGACCAGATCATTTGCTGGTTGACAGGCTACGACCAGGCAGGATTACAGCAGCAAATCGAACAGGAAAACGATTTTGAAACGTTTTTTGCGCAAGCCCCGGCCATGAATCCAAACAGTTTGCTGATTAAGGGGGTGGTGTGCGGTATTCGCGTTGAAGAAATCGAAGATCCGCTGATGCAAAAAATACGCTATTTAGACAAATTGATTGATGAGCTGGCTAAAGGCAAGGCGATGGGGAAGATTTTGCGGCAATAACGCGCTTTGCCATCAGGCACGACAGCGCCTGGAGGGGCCTGTCAGGGGGCGGGAGAGGAAACTATGGTGAATTATATGCAGGTGACGTTGGAAATTGGACCGAAGGGTAAGAGGGTGGTGGCGGTGGCGCCGGATTGGCCCGGTCTTGCGCGTGGGGCCAAGACAGAGGCGGCGGCAATCGAACGATTGCGCGCTTATGTCCCACGGTATGCAGCGGTGGCGACGCTGGCGGGGATGGAGGCGGCATTTGCGGTCCTAACCGACGCCGACGTGGTCGAGCGCTATCCGGGCACAAGTTCAACCGACTTCTGGGGTATCTCGTTCGCCTTTTCGAGCATCGACCGGCAAGCCATGTCGGGCGAAGCATTGGCGCGGGAACTGACGCTGATGCAGGCGGGCTGGGCGTTTTTTGACGAGGTGCGTTCGCGCGTGTCGGCGGAGATGCTGCGGGGTCCGCGCGGCGGCGGGCGCGACCGGGACCACATTGTCCGACATACGTTTGCCGCGGAGCTGGACATGGCGAAGAAACTGGGCGTGCGCACGCCTCTGGAGGAGATGTTGACTGACGAGGGATTGAAGGCGCATCGCGACGCCTATTGTGAGGCCATCAGGGGTTTCATGCCCAGGGCAAAATGGCCCGCAAATGGCCGCTTCGGTACCTGATTCGGCATACCGCGTTTCACACGCTGGATCATGCCTGGGAGATGGAGGACAAGGATTTGCGTGTGGAGAGTTGAGTGTGGAGTACAGAGTGCATGGGGGAAACGGCCGTGGCGTGGCAGCACGCCTTGCGCAGGGTGATATACCATCGAAGACATTATTAAAAATAATGGCAGATAATCTCCAGAAGGTTTGTTACCAGGAGAACCGTCACGTTAGAAACATCCGGGAGGTTATTTCTGTTCCAGAAGTTGGAGAAACGCAGTCATGAGAAAAGTTATTGTGCTTGAACATATCTCCCTTGATGGCGTCATACAAGGCCCAGGCGGCCCAGACGAAGATACCAGCGGCGGCTTCGCGTATGGCGGGTGGATAGCGCCATATTCCGACGCGGTTCTTGGGACGGCCCTGAGAAGGCAGATGAACCTACCGTTCGACCTGTTGTTAGGACGCAAAACCTTTGAAATTTGGGCGCCCTACTGGCCGCACCATGGGGACGCATGGCCGGGCGTCAACACGGCGACCAAGTACGTCGCCTCGAATACCATGACGGCCGGTGACTGGCAGCCCTCCGTGTTCATCAACGGCGATATTGCCGCAAAGGTTGCGGCAATCAAGCAGCAGCAAGGTCCGGATTTGCACGTTTGGGGAAGTGGTAATCTCATTCAGACGCTTATCCAGCATGATTTGGTTGATGCGTTCTGGCTGATGATATATCCGATAACGTTGGGCGTTGGAAAGCGGCTGTTTGCCGGAGGTACGATCCCGATGGCGTTCATGGTGACGGAAAGCATCGTCACCCCGAATGGCGTCATTGTCGTCAATTACGAGCGTGCATCTGTTCTTAACGGCGAGTAGCGTGTTGCAAAACAAAAAGTCGGCTGACAAAAGCGCGTCTCTGGCTGGCGGGATTCTGCGGCATTTTGGGGCAGTTTCTACGCCTGACCAAGAAGCCTGCTCCCCAACAGAGTCTACCCACGCCCGCCCACCGGCAAGTAACGCAAACCGTTAGCCCGTAGCTTATCGCGTTGCTACTCAAAAGAGACTCTCGATAATTGGCGCCACAGAAGAAACGCAGTCGTTACGTTCCGGGGTCGTTCTGCTTCAGTACCGAAGCGAGAGTGTAGAGGAGCTTTGCGGCTCGCATAAAATCGTCAAGGAGACATCGTGAGTGGTCTAACCCACCACCAAGAATGAAAAGATTCAGATTTGTCAAATCTTTAAGATTTGACACCAGCACTGTCATGCTGAGCGGAGTTCGGCCCTGGCAACAACGTCGAACGGGGAAGCATCCCGCTCCACCAGAAGAAGGAGATGCTTCGGCAGGCTCGCACAGCCATGACACATTTCTGGTTAAATTGAGAATTGCTGGATTTGACAAATCTATTTTCAAGGGAGAATGAATCATGAAATTTCCCACTTCCGCCGGCATTAAAACTCGAGATCCCCCAAGGCGCTGGTCGACCTGCTGGGCAAACCGATTGCCGAGGCCAGCGCTCTTTCATTCCACGGCTATATACCTTCTCAGTCAGGGCCTTCAATGGCCTACCGGTTTATCAGTGGATTAACCACCAGCCCCCTCACTGAATTGGGTTGGAAGTCGTTGGGGGTGCTGGAACTCACAGCCCTGCCCAGTATCCAGAGAGAGAATTGGGTTGCCCCTGTGGAGGAGGCTGACGCCCTGCTGGTGTTTGGCGGCGATGTCTTGTATCTGTGCCGCTGGATGCGGGAGTCTGGACTGGCAGACCTTCTGCCGTCGCTGCGCGAGACGGTCTACGTGGGGGTGAGCGCCGGCAGCATGGCCACGGCTCCCATTTTCGGAGAGACGTATGACGACCCGAATGCGCCTTTTGTCATCGATGAGGGGCTGGGACTGGTTGACTTTGCGCTGCTTCCGCACCTGGACCACGAGGATCACCCGAAAGCTCCATGGCCAAAGTAGAAAGAATGGCTGCCGAGGTGCCGGTCCCGACCTACGCGATTGACGATCAGACCGCGATCAAAGTGGTTGATGGCGCGGTTGAAGTTGTCTCCGAAGGCCATTGGAAACTGTTTACGCCCTAAAGGGGGTGCCGGAATGGTTTCCAACGTTTGAAAATTATGTGGCGTAGATTGGACCAATCTTGGAGATTGGTCCAATCTAAAAACGGTAGGTTATTCTGAGACCATTACTTCATGAGGCTGAGGTCTGGCCACGCATCCGGTCCGGCAGGTGAACGGTTGCGCGGCTTATCTCAGCGATAGGAGGCATGACTTGGATAATAATTGGCAACGGCCGTGGCCCAACAATTTGGGGCGGCCATCGATATGCTGGAGAAGGTACTCGTTGCCTGTCCTGATGAGCTGTGGCGGGTTCGCCTTGGGACGATCCGCAACTGCCCCGGTCCGCCGAGTTTTGGTACGTTGTTTATCACACCCTCTTCTGGCTCGACCTGTATTTATCCGGGTTCGGTTGAAGGGTTTATGCCTCCGGCTCCATTTACGCTGGATGAATTGGATCCGGCAGGCATTATTCCGGAGAGCTTTAGCCGGGACGAACTGCAAACCTATCTGGCGCATGGCCGCGAAAAATGCCGGTCGACACTCAGCGGCCTGACCGATGAGAAGGCGCAGCAGCTTTGTGCTTTTCCGTGGGGAGAACTCACGTTTGCCGCGCTCCTGCTGGATAATATGCGCCATGTTCAGGAGCATGTGGCCCAATTGAATATGATTCTTGGGCAGAAGATTGGCTGGTCTCCTGGGTGGATTACGAATGCCGGGGAAACGGCCGTTTGAGTGCGGGAGTGCGGAGTGCGGAGTGCGGAGTGCGGAGTGCGATGAACTATTATTTTGTGCCGATGAATGAAGTGTACGCGCAGGAAATTGTGACGCATTGGGTGTATGGCGGCGAGTATGCCATCCATGATTATGTTCATGAAGCGGACCATATGCTGGATGGGACAAGCTGGGGCAAGGGGTTGTTTGCTGTTTTGAATGATGATGATGGTGATTTGGTGGGGGAGCTGACGACGGAATTCTTCGACGCCGATGATGTGTGTGTGGCGTATGACGATTTTAACCCGCAGATGCTCAATGCGGCGGAAATGTGGCTGGGATTCGGGCTGAAGCCGGCCTTGACGGGGCGTGGTTTGGGCGCGGCGTTTGTGGCTGCGTGCATAGATTTTGCGGTGCGTACGCATTGTTATGCGGGAGAAGCGGTGCGGTTGGGCGTGCCGGCCAGCAATACGCGGGCGATCAAGGTGTATCAACGGGTAGGGTTTACCATCTTCAATCGCGTGATGGGCGAAGTGGCTGGACAGACGTTTGAAGCGGTTCAGATGAAGAAGGTGTTGGGGAAACGGCCGTAGATTGTGGGCGAAAAGTTGGCGAATGAGGGATATGGGCAACGCCATTGATGCCTACGCAAATGCCAACCTCTGTACCAACGGCCGTTCCTAAAAAAGACAACAAGATAGGGCAACGGCGTTCGACAAGCAGGAAATGAGCGAGGTGTTGGGGACAACTCATTTGCCGGCTCAGGTCAACGCCCAAGACAAGGTTTGCCTGGTGTTTGCCGTCGAGAATGTGGAGGCGATGTGCGCCAAGTTAAAAGCGGCAGGAGTGCAGTTAGCAGCTGAGTTAACCGATCATCCTGATTGGGGCATTCGCACGGCTCATTTTCGTGATCCGGACGGGAATCTGATTGAAATCAATCAGCCGCTGCCTTAAGAAGCCGCCGCGTTGAACGGCACGACGGGCGTCTGGAAACCGTGGGAGGGATGCAGGGGGAAACGGCCGTAAGGCGAAATAAAAGCCAGCCAAAGCTAAAATATCGCCCATCCGTTAGAAGCGACAGACCTGAACATGGAGGTTCCTTGCAAAAACAAAACAATCTCTTCGGACAGATTGGCGGCTGCCTGCAAACCGCGCTCTTCTCGCTCATCTTCATCCTGGTTGGCGCCGGGCTTTCCTGGTGGGGTGGACCATTTTACAAAATGCCCGCAGCAGCGCCAGTTGGCCCAGCGTCCAGGGGCAGATCACCAGCTCATTGGTGGACTATTCCACGGATGCCGAGGGTGGTGATTCGTACTCGCCCCAGGTTGCATATGCGTATGCGGTAAACGGCCGTTCCTACGAAGGCCAGACCATTAAATTTGGGGAGAACAGCTACAGCAGCGAAAGGAAAGCTCAGGCAATCCTTGATCGTTACCCGAATGGGCAGCGGATTGCTGTTTTTTATGACCCCACTCAGCCAGACAAGGCGGTGTTGGAGCCAGGCGTCAGCGGGGGAAGTTATATTGTCTTGGGGATTGGCTTGCTGTTTGTGTTTATATCGCTGCTGGTCGTGGTGTTCGCGGCCGTGCGCGCAGTTATACCTTCCAGGACATGAGATAAGGGGATGACGAGGAGGGGGGAACGGCCGTTTTCCCTCCCTTACCCTCCTTCCTGCTTCACCAACACCTTGTCCACCCGCCGCCAATCCATATCCATCACCTCAATAGTCAACCCACCCCAGGAAAACTGATCGCCGGATTGAGGAATGCGGCCCAAATAGCTCATCACAAACCCGCCTACCGTCTGGAAATAGTTTTCCGACTCTTCCGGCAGCTCGGCCACCTCAAACAACAGCTTAAATTCTTCAATCGACAGCTTGCCGTCAATCAGCCAGGAGCCATCGGCGCGACGGATGGCAATGGGATCCGCCGGGTCGCCTTGTTCCGGCACGTCGCCGACAATCGCCTCCAGCAAATCGTTAAACGTCACCAGCCCTTCAATGCCGCCGTGCTCGTCGGTGACAAAAGCGATCTGCGCCTTGGCCTCCTTAAACCGTTCCAAAACGTTATAAACCGGCAGGCCAGAGGGTACAAAAAGCGCTGGTTTCAGAGCGATCTTTAGCTCTGGCGTCTCGCTGCTCAGGGCTTGCACCAGCAAATCTTTCACAAACACCAGGCCGACGATATTGTCCAGGTCTCCATTGGCCACCGGGTAACGGGAATGCACGCCATCGGCAATTTTCTCGCGCAGGGCGTCGGTTGAGTCTTCCAGGTCTAACCAGATGATGTCGGTGCGATCAATCATCAGGTCGTTGACGCGTAAATCGCCCACGCGGAACAGTTTTTCGACAATTTCTTCTTCGATGGGTTCTACAACGCCGCTTTCGGTCCCTTGCTCCAGCATCATCTGGATTTCGGCTTCGGTGATAGCCGGTTCATTGGAGGGATTGATGGGCAGCAGGCGCATGACGGCGCGGGTAGAAATGCTGAGAGTCCAGACAAACGGCCGTGTTACTGCCGCCAACAGCAGCATCGGCGCGGCCGTTATCCCGGCCACCTTCTCCGCGTTGCCCAGACCAATCTGCTTGGGAACCAGTTCGCCCAAGACGAGGGAAAGATAGGTCACCACGCCAATCGCCAGAAAATTGCTCAATTGCTGGTGAAAATCTCTACTCAGCGGCAAATTTTGCAGATACGGGTCTAGCGAAGCGGCAATGCCGGTACTGCCAAACGCCCCCATCAAAATACCGATCAGCGTAATGCCAATTTGCACGGTCGAGAGGAAATCGTTCGGTTTGTTAGCCAGCGCCAGCGCTGCTTCGGCTCGTTTGCTGCCGTCGTTGGCGCGCTGCTGTAAACGCGCCTTACGCGCCGATACGACGGCAATTTCAGACATGGCGAAGATGCCGTTAATGAAAATCAGAATCAGCAGAATTAACATGAACCTGTCTCCCAATGTGTCACGGGTATTTTCCACAGCTTGATTGAGCCTAGCAGGCTGTTGGAAAAGTAGAAATGGATATATGGATGACACAGATTTAACGGATTTATACCGATTTTCTGGTGATTTAGCCGTAAAAATCGTATCTTCGCACTATTTCGGGGTGTCGTAGTGCGGAATGGCATTTCGCACGGTCGGATTAACAATCCGACCTACAAATTCCCCAACTTTTGAGAAGATGCTAATAATCCGTCGAATCCGTTGCATCCGTGGTCCTGTTCTCAGTTCTCCGACAGGCTGTTAGCAGTCTGTCGGAGAACCTCTTTTTGTGGCCGGGGTATCCTTACCTCGCCTCTGGAAGACGCGGTAAGAAACCGCGGCGTCGGGTACTTTTCCGACAGGCTGCTAGTCTAGCAGTCTGTCGGAGAACCTCTTTTTGTAGCCGGGGTATCCTTACCCCGCCTCTGGAAGACGCGGTAAGAAACCGCGGCGTCGGGTACTTTTCCGACAAACTACTAGTCTAGCAGTCTGTCGGAGAACCTCTTTGCAGCCGGGGTATCCTTACCCCGCCTCTGGAAGACGCGGTAAGAAACCGCGGCGTCGGGTACTTTTCCGACAGGCTGCTAGTCTAGCGCAATTTGTAGGAAGGGTGGAAAACACTCAAGGAAGTTTATGATGTGTCTGCGCCAGGATGGGTCCAATCTCCCAGATTGGACCCATCGCGCCAGGCTATCAACCGGGGGTTACTGGGGGGCACGGCCGTTGTCTCATTAGTTCCAGGCCAACTGGCTGCGCGTGCGCCAGTATTGGGCCGGGGGTTCGACAAGTGCGTGCAGGCGCACGGCCGTTTCTTCATCCCAGTCCACGGTTACTGCCTGCACATTGGCCTGGAGTTGGTCTACGGCGGCCGCGCCGCTGAGGGCGACGCCGACCCAGGGCTGCGCCAGGACGCCGGCCAGCGCCAGGGCATCCATTGTCGTGCCTTTTTCGGCGGCGAGCTGGCGGAGGAGCTGCATTTTGGGTTCCTGGCTGCGGGGAGTCAGACGGCCGTTGGCCAGCGCCTCCTTCACAATCACCCCTAACCCGGCTTTGTGGGCTGCTTGCAGGGCCGCGCCCGCCGAGGGTTCCAGCAAGTTCCAGGTGGCCTGCACTGCGTCGAAAAGCAGACGGCCGTCGGCCAGTTGAATGTCCAGGGCGCGGTACAGGGTGTCGGCCTGCCGGTCGCCGCTGAGTGATAGGCCGATTTTCAATCCATCTGCCTTCAACTGTGCCAATTCCGCCAGAACACCCTCGTTTTGCAGCACGCCGCTGTCTAATGTGGCTGAATGAATCTGATACAGGTTGAGAAAATCGCCTAACAAGGCGCGGCTTTCGCCAATTTGGCGCTGTAAAACCGGCAGCGAATGTTCTTTGACTTCGTGTTTTTCGGCTTCGACCTGCCAGTTGGCAGTGTAGGTGTAGCCCCATTTCGAGCCGACGGTTATCGGGTCGGGGGTGAGTTGGCGCGATTGCAGCCAGGAACCGAGGAAGGCTTCGGCACGGCCGTATGAACGAGCGGCGTCAAAATAACGCACGCCGGCGGCCCAGGCGGCGTCTAGCACAGCGTGGGCGTGGTGTTCCATTGCGGCCACATCGCGGCCGGCGCTCAGGTCTTGGGCGTGGCCCAAATTAATGTAACCGGGACGGCCTAAGGCGGCCAAGCCCAGGCCGATGGGAGAAACTTGGAGGCCGGTTTGGCCTAACTTGTGGAGGTTCATGGATATGCCCTTTGTGTACTATTACGGCCGTTTCGCCAAAAATCTATGCTAAGATGGTTTCAGGATGCTCTGGTCTTATTGGAAAATTGTCAATTATAGGAGTAGCCATGTACCGTATCAGACACACTATAGAATATCTGTTTATCGTCGTTTGTGTCCTCGGCTTGTTGTTTACAGGGTATATTGTAACAAGCAGTCAGGCTTCTGTCCCGACCACGGAAATGCCGCAGTGCAGTTTGTGGGCTTATCCGGAGTATCCGGGCCAATCGTTGGTTCCCGGGTATCCGGGGCAAGATTTGTGCACCTTTTTGCCGCGCGTGGAGCGTTTCCCGGCTGCGCCGGGGGAGCCAACCGCCACGCCTACCCAAACACCTACCGCCACGCCATCACCCACCCCTACGGCCACACCCACCGTTACCCCGAATCCGTACCCTTGAGATGGTTCAGGCGGCGGATGATATAGACCCCAAGGGTTTGGTGCCCAGCTAATCCAAATTTTCGGGAGAAAACCCTTGGGGTCTGTAAAGTTCTCTCTGGCAAGACCCCAAGGGGTTTGGTGCCCAGCTAATCCAAATTCTCGGGAGAAAACCCTTGGGGTCTGTCTGAAAACAGGGAGACGGCCGTTTCCCATCAATTTTCGGTTGCGTCATTGTCCGCTTTTGTTACACTGTTTTGGCAAGAAACAAAAGGAAAGGATGATGATATTAAACCGTGCCGCCTTGTCCCGGTTTATTTTGGAACAGGGCATTCAAGCCGAAATTTTACCCCTGGCAGCGGAGACGCCAACTGTGGCCGCCGCCGCTGCGGTGATGGGTGTGTCGCCAGACCAGATCATCAAATCGGTGTTGTTTTTGGCTGATGGCGCGCCGGTGTTGGTGGTGACCAATGGTCTGGCGCGGATTGCCTGGAAGCGGCTGGCCGATTATCTGGGCGTGCCGCGCCGCCGCCTGAAGACGGCCGTTGCCGACCAGGTTTTGGCGCTTACCGGCTATCCGGTGGGCGCGGTGCCGCCCTTTGGCCATCTGACTTCCTGGCGCACGGTGGTGGATACGGCCGTGTACGATCAATCCATTGTTTACGGCGGCGGCGGCGAAACCCACGCCCTCATGCGCCTGACCACCGCAGAACTGCGGCGCGTTGTCGGCCACGAAGCCGCCGACCTGAGCGAATAACCCATCACCCCCACACCGGAACCCATGAACACAGAACTCCCTCCCATCGATTACAGCCGCAAGTGGTTTGTAATGGCCGCCGTCGCCATGAGCACCTTCCTTTCCACCATCGACGGCAGCATCATCAACGTCGCCATGCCAACCCTGGTCACGGAACTGAACACCGTTTTTTCGATGGCGCAGTGGGTAATTCTGGCCTATTTGCTCACCCAAACCACGCTCTTGCCCAGCATCGGCCGTTTGGGCGATATGCTGGGCAAAAAACGGTTGTACACGGCCGGCATCGCCGTTTTTACGCTGGGTTCGGTGTTATGCGGCCTGTCGCCAACCGTTTACTGGTTGATTGGGGCGCGGGTGGTGCAGGCTGTGGGGTCGGCTCTGGCTTTGGGGTTGGGCATGGCGATTGTCACCGAGGCTTTTCCGCCGCAGGAGCGGGGCAAGGCATTGGGCCTAAACGGCACATTTGTCTCGATTGGGGTGGTGATCGGCCCCACGTTGGGCGGCCTGATTTTGGGGTCGTTTAGCTGGCATTGGATTTTCTTTGTGAATTTGCCGGTGGGGATTGTGGGTTTGGTGCTGGCCTGGCGTTATTTGCCCGACATACGCCCTACCGGGCAGGCGCAGTTTGATTTTCCCGGCGCAGTGACCTTGTTTGTCAGTTTGCTGGCCGTTTTGTTGGCCCTGACGATGGGCCAACAGGTGGGTTTTATGGCTGGGCGCATTCTGGCGTTGTTTGGCACGGCCGTTCTCTTTCTGGTTCTTTTTTATGGCTGGAAAGCCGTCATCCTCAGCCCATGATCGATTTGCGCCTGTTCCGTCAGGGACTGTTCAGCCTGAGTTTGTTTACCGGAGCGGTGGTTTTTGTGGCTATCGCCGGAACCACGCTGCTGCTGCCGTTTTACTTGCAAGATATGGTAGGTTATAACACCCGGCAGGTTGGCTTGATGATGGCGTTGATCCCCGTTTTTTTGGGCATTTCTGCGCCGCTCTCTGGCGCGGCTTCCGACCGGTATGGCACGCGGCGCATCGCCAGCCTGGGGCTGGTCATTTTAGCGGCCGGTTTTTGGGTGATGCGCGGGTTTGATTTGCATACGGCCGTGTTCGCTTTCGCGCTGGGCGTGCTGCCAATTGGGTTGGGCATCGGCGTGTTCCAATCACCCAACAACAGCGCCGTGATGGGTTCCGTGCCCCACGAGCATTTGGGCATTGCCTCTGGCCTGCTTGGCCTGAGCCGCACGCTAGGCCAAACGACGGGCATTGCTCTGTTTGGCGCGCTGTGGGCGGGGCGGGTGGCCGTTTATGCCGGGACACCGCTGCCCGGCGGCGCCACGACCGCGCCCGTTGCGGCGCAAATCGCCGGTCTGAGCGATACCTTCCTGGCTTTGATGATTCTGACTCTCGTTGCGCTGGCCATGAGCGTGTGGGGCATTATTCAGGATGGGTAACGATACAGACCCCAAGGGTTTGCTCCTGGGAATTTGGATTATTAGGGTGTTAAACCCTTGGGGTCTTACCAGGATGGAAGAAATAAAAGAGTACACAGGTGAGACATGCGATTGTTTGAATGGATGATTTTGTTGGCGCTGCTGCCGGTGCTGATCTGGCCGCTGCTGCCGGTCCGGCGGCCGCGCGTGGTGGATTTTTTGCCGTTAACGGCCGTGTCCTTCTTCTTTTTCCACTGCTACATAGAAGGCGGGCGTTGGCAAATGATACCGGCTTATGTGTTTGCGGTGGCGGTTTTTTTGGTAACGTTAGGCCGCTTGTGGCCGTCGTTGTCGCCATCGCCCGAAGTAGAGGGCCTCTGGTCGGAAAATTATCACCGTGGTGGCCGGGCTGCTGCTTTGGTTGACGGCTTTGGCGCTGCCGGTGCTGCTGCCGGTTCCCAAACTGCCATCGCTCACCGGCTCATACGCCGTTGGCACACGAACCTATCACCTGGTGGACCGATCACGCCCAGAAATTTACACGGCGCAGCCGGACGATAAACGCGAGATAATGGTGCAGGTGTGGTATCCGGCGGCGGCTGACGCCCAGGGAAAAGAAGCGCCGTATATGGACCAACTGGACGTGGTGGGCGCGACGTTGGCGGAGCGATTGGGGCTGCCCTCGTTTTTGCTGAATCACATCAATCTGGTGCATACGCAAACCATTGTTGACGCGCCGCTGGCGAGCCATGGGGCGCCGTTTCCGGTGCTAACTTTTTCGCATGGGCTGCAAGGCATTCGCGGGCAAAATACGAGTTTGGTGCGCGATTTGGCCAGCCATGGGTTTGTGGTGGCGACCATTGACCATACCTATGGCAATGCCATCACTGTGTTTCCCGACGGCCGTGCGGTTCTGTATGATCCCGACGTCCTTTCGGGTGAGGGCGAACCGCCGCACACCAGCAATACCCTGGTGGGCGTTTGGGCCGACGACATTGGTTTTGTGCTGGATAAGCTGGCGGTTTGGAATGACGAAGCGGGCAATGCGTTTAACGGCCGTCTCGACCTTTCCCGCGTGGGTGTGTTTGGGCACTCTACCGGCGGCGGGGCGACGGTGCAGTTTTGCGGCCGCGATCCGCGCTGCCAGGCTGGCGTCGGTCTGGACGCCTGGGTCGTGCCGGTTTCTGGAGTCATTGTGGCCGGCGGGTTGGACCAGCCATTCATGTTCTTGCGGGCGGCGCAGTGGGAGTTTAACGATGCGGCGGCCAACGACGCCATCGCCGAGACATTGTACAATTCGCTGACCCGCACCGGCTATTTGGCGACGGTCAGTGGGGCGGCTCATTTCGATTTCAGTGATTTGCCGCTGTTTTCGCCTTTGGCGCAGCAGTTAGGGCTGTCTGGGCCGATGGCCGGCGATTATGTGGTTGGCCTGGTGAATGATTTTGTGGTGCGTTTTTTGCGCAGACCTTAAAGGGCGCGGATGAGCCGCTGCCTGTTGTGTACCCGGAAGTGACTGTGGTGGGGAACGGCCGTTAACCCCCGGTAGAAAATTCGGCAAGGAATCATATGCGACCGCTGGAAATAGCCATACTGGCAGGCCATTTGCTGACTGTTGGCTGGCTGTACACCAATCCCGACGCCAGCACCACGGCCGAACGGGCTGTGCCGCTGCTTGTGCCGCTGCTCGTCATCGTCCATACGGCGTGGGAAAAACCGCGCTGGCAGATGGCCCCGGCTTATCTGCAATCGTTGGTGGTGTTAACGGTAGATTGGGCCGGTAAATGGCCGCAGTTCTCCGGCAGCGGCTGGGCGATTTTTTTCGGCGTCGTGGTTTATGGCGCGTCGGTGGGGCTGCCGTATGCGTTGGCTGTGCCCAATTTACCGAAGCCGACCGGCCGGTACGCCATTGGCACGCGCACATTTTACGTAGTAGACACCTCGCGGTCGGATGTGTTTGACGCCAATCAGGCCGGACCGCGCGAATTAATGTTCCAGGTCTGGTATCCGGCCGTTAGAACGCCCAAAGCGCGCCGCGCCCCTTTCATCGCCGATTTCAAGATTGGCGGTCCGGCTATTGCCCGCCGTTTTGGCTTTCCGCCGTTTATTTTGCGCCATGTAGACCTGGCGCGGACGCACAGCTATCTGGATTTGCCGGTAGCCGACGATGGCGCGCCGTTTCCGGTGCTGACGTTTTCGCATGGGTATCTGGGGCTTCATTCGCAAAATACGTGGCAGATGGAAGAATTGGCCAGTCATGGCTATGTGGTGGCGGCGACCAATCATACGGGTGGGGCGATTTGCACCGTTTTCCCCGACGGCCGTGTGGTTTTTGGCACGACTGCGCCGCCGGATGACATGCCTCTGGAGCAGGCCGGGCAGTTGGGCATGCAGCAGTGGGCGGAGGATGTGCAGTTTGTGCTCAATCAGTTGGCCTGTTGGCAGGCTGGTGAGGGGAATGCGTTTTACGGCCGTTTAGACCTATCCCGCGTGGGTAGTTTTGGGCATTCGATGGGTGGGGGAACGGCCGTGCAGTTTGCCCATCTGGACCAGCGCTGCCGGGCGCTGCTGTTATTGGACCCCTGGCTGCGGCCGGTGGACGATACCATCATGCGGCAGGGTTTCGCCTTTCCAATTTTGTGCCTGATGAGTGTGGGGGAATTTGGCAAAACGAATGGGGCGCTGGCCGAGCAGTTGGCGGCCGCCAGCGGCGAGCGGGGCATGGTGGCTTTCATTGCCGGCAGCGGCCATTACGATTACAGTGATTTGCCGCTGCTTTCGCCGGTGACGCGCATGTTTGGGGCGAAAGGGCCGATTAACGGCCGTCGCGCGGCGCGGATTATCAACGACTATACGCTGGCGTTTTTTGAGGCGGCGCTGCGGGAACGGCCGTCGCCGCTGCTGCAAGGGGAGAGCCGGTATAAGGAAGTGCAGGTTAGGAAGCTGTGAGCTGTAAGCTGTTAGCTGTTAGCTGTTGGCTGTGAGCTGTTAGCTGTTGGCTCATGTGTTTTTGCTGCGTCTGGGCAAACGGTTATTAAAGAGGCGTTCGAGCTGGCGGCGGAGCCGGGTGGAAAACGAATCGGTAACGGCCAGGTCTGGGGGGGTGTAGCTGTCTAAAAATTCGCGCACGGCCGTTTCGCCTGCCAGCATTAATTTCTGATAGGTTTTGTCTTCTGGCAGGGGCTGCACGTTAAAGTCGGTCGTAGAGACGCAGCAGTCGCTCACGTCTATGGTGCGCCGCCGGTCCATGGGGCGTTGTTCGTGCGTGGCGACCTGCGCTTCCATCCACGTTTCGAAGAAGTTAGACAGGTAAGTGGCGATGTTGGTAATGGGGCGGCGGCCGGCGTTGGGGCAGTCGGGAGGGGTGTAGAGACGGCAGCCTATGGTTTCCCAGTTGACCCCGTTGTCGTAGAGCGGGTTGTTGGCTGCGTACTGCGGTCCATCAAACAGATGGATGGGATAGTTGGAGAGAATGCCGCCGTCGCCGTAAAAATCACCCTGGCCCAGCGTGCGCCCATCATACTGCGGGGCGGCGAAGAAGAGCGGGATAGATTGCGAGAGGAGGAGGGCATCGGAAACGGCCGTGTCCGGCGTAGTCGCGGCGGAAAAAACTTCCAGACGGTGCTGGGATATATTGGTCACCACAACGTGCAAATCGCGGCAGCCGTGGGCCTGAAAGTCGGCAAACGTGGCTTCTTTGTTGCCAAGCTGATCGGCGATGGTGTTTTCCAGCCAATTATAGGCGTATTCGGTGTCGTACCAGCCATAGTGGCGCAGCAGGCGGTTGAGGGCATCGACATTTTGGGCCAGGTCGCGGCCCAGGTTGGCGTTGATAAGGCGAGAGGGCATACGCACGGCCGTTTTTAACCCCGGTATTTTGCTGTAGTCCAGCGAGCGAAAGATGGCCAGGCTGTCGGTCGCGTTCAGGCGAAAACTGAGGACAGCGGCAATCATGGCCCCGGATGAAGTGCCGCCGACGCGCTCTATTTGCGGCAGAATGCCAGCCTCTTCCAGACCAGGGATCAGGCCGTGGTAGGCAAAACTTTTAATGCCGCCGCCCTGGAAAACCAGGTTTTTGAAGGCGTATTGGGTCATGGGCTGCCTTTGGCCGTAAGCCACAGGCGAATTACGGCCGTAGATTATTCGTTTGTTAGCACCAGTTTGCCACTGAAGTCGCCGTCTTGCAGGCGCAGCAGGGCGGCTGGTCCTTCGTTTAGCGGGTAGAGGGTGTCGATGATGGGGCGGAGACGGCCGTTAAACACCAACGCCATGACTTCTTCATAGTCTGTGCTGGTTCCCATGGTGCTGCCGATGATGCGTAACTGTTTGCCAAATATCAGCCGATTGTCGATTTCGAATTTGGGGCCGCTGGTGTTGCCCACAGTGAGCAAACGGCCGCCGCGTTTCAGCGCCCGCAGCGAGGCGGCGTACGTGGCTGCGCCTACATTATCCACCACCACGTCCACGCCTTGCCGCGCCGTGGCCTTAAATAAGGTTCGGCCCCAATCGTCGGTCTGGCGGTTGATGGTCACATCTGCGCCTAAGTCGCGCGCCTGGGCCAGCTTTTCATCAGACGAACCGACCACGTAGATGGGGCCGGCGCCGGCTAGTTTGGCGATTTGTATGGCGGCTGTGTTAACGCCGCCGCCCGCTCCCACGATCAGCACGGATTCGCCGGCCTGCAAGCCGCCGGCTTTAATGAGCGAGCGCCAGGCGGTGACAAATACCAGAGAAGCGGCGGCGGCGGCCGAGAAGGGGAACGTGTCGGGCATTTTTAGGAGATTGCGGGCGGGAACGGCCGTATACCCGGCAAAAAAGCCATCCACATGCTCGCCCAGAATGGCAAACTGCTGGCACATGTTGTCGCGGCCGCTGCGGCAGTAAGCGCACTGCCCGCAAAACAGCGACGGATTCACTGCCACCCGGTCGCCCACGGCAAAATCGGTCACGTCAGCCCCAATTTGGGCAATCACTCCCGCGCCGTCGCTGCCCATGACGTGCGGCAGCTTTAAATTTAATCCGGGCCAGCCTTCCAGCACCCACAAATCCAGCCGGTTCAGGGCTGCCGCTTTTACTTGCAGCAGCACTTCGTCGGGTTTGATGGTTGGCTCGGCAACATCGGTGTAAACGACGTTCGCCAATGTCCCATGTTCATGAAATACAACAGCTTTCACAGCGCCTCCGTGGTTTATTCGTCGTCCCAGACCTCTTCCAGATTGTCTTTGTAAAATTCAAAAACGTCGGCGTAGCCTAAGATGTCTTCGTTGGTGGTGGTTTGCAGCAGCACGTCCAGCAGGGTGCGCATGGCGGCCTCTTTTTGGTCGTTGCTGTAGTAGGCCAGGGCCAGGAAGACGTGGCCGCTTTTGTTGTCTGGGAATTGGGAAACGGCCGTTTCCAATGCCTTCACCGCTCCATCAAACTCGCCAATCACCCGGCGGCAACTGCCCAGACAAATCAGGCATTCCTGCAAATCGTCGCCGCTGAGACCTTCTTCGATGGCGTCTTCGTAGTACGGGATGGCCTCGCGTTCTTCGCCCAACACGTCGTATGAGCCGCCGACTTCGTATAGAACAAGTGGGTCTTCGGGGAAATCATCCATCAAAGCCAGTAAAATGGCCTGGGATTCTTCTAATTGATCCTGGTCGCGCAGTTCACGTGCGCGAGCAATTCGTTCGTCTTTTGTCTCCACGTCTTTCTCCTGAAGGTTTATGATGGGTCATTGTTGGATCTTGCTTTGAATGATAGACATGCGCGGCCAAATTCGCAACCGGTTTGTGCTTGTCGGCGGGCTTAGGTTTTGGTATTGTCTGGTAATGGTTGAGTCTGTAAGGCGAGGTATTCCCCGATGGTTATGAAAGCAGTAAGACAGCATGTGCACGGGCGGCTGTGGCAAGACAACGGCCGTTCCGCCCTGCTTTTAACGGACCCTAAACCGGCCGAGCAAACGGCCGTTTCCCTCTATCTGCGGTTTGCCCTCATCGTGCGCGGCCCGGAAGACCACGTATTGCCCGCGCTGCTGCTCGACGATTGGGGCAGCGAGATTCGCGGCCTGGAAATTTATCGCTTCATCCACGAGCATGGCGACGAATTTCCGCGCGCCGAAGTCTTTGGCTTTGATATGGATGGCAGCGAGACGCAGTTGTTCTTGCGCAGCCTGGAATTGTCCATGCGCCTGCCTTGTTATGTCTATACTTCGGCGGACGATCCGTTGGCCGATGGGGCGCGCCTGCACGCTATCCTTCTGCCCACGCCCGGTGTGGCGCAGCCGCAGCGGTTGGAAGGGCCGCCGGTCGATATGTTTGAACGGCCGTTACGCGCCGCGCGGGTCAGTTGGTGGCAGGTTCCACCTGATGCCACACCCTTTGACTTTGCTTTGTTGGAGGAAAAATAATGCTGCCGGGCAGCCTGACGCGGCGGTTATTGCAGCTCGGCCTGCTGACGTTGGTGTTGACGCTGCTGGTGCTGCCTGGGCAAACGGCCGTAGCCGCCGTGACCGTTGCGCCCGTTTTGCAAGAACCCGACGACGTGCCGACGATCTCGGCCATTTGGGGACCGGGGGTTCAGCAGTGGGCTTTCCACATCGGCGTCCTGGCCAAAGCCCACGGTCTCGATCCCGATTTTATCGCCGCCGTTATCAACGAAGAATCAGACGGCAACCATCAAGCCACCAGCCAGAAAGGGGCGGTGGGCCTGATGGGCGTCATGCCCACCGGTCCGGGCCTGGAATGGCGGCCATCGGCTGACGATCTGGCCAACCCGGCCATCAATTTGCGGTGGGGCGTGGCCATCCTGGCGGATGTGGTGCGGCAGGCCGGCGGCGATTTGTATGCCGCCTTAGCCGCCTACAGCGGCGGCTGGGCGAATGTGAACAATGGCGTGCCGCGCAGTTATGCCACCAGTGTGTTGGATAATTACGGCCGTGCCGTGGCGGCGCGCAACAATATCTCGCCGGATATTGCCACCCAATGGACGGTGGCCATCACCATTCGTTATGGCAACGTACCCAACGAATCGCTGCTTATCCTGGGCGATCAGCCGATTTCTGGCCTCTACACGTTTGGCGAACATGTGGTTTATGATTACGTAGACGACAACGGCCGTGCCTATTATGTTTTGGGGTACGCGGTTCCGGTGGCTCTGGTGGCTCCCGTGGAAAACGACACTGTGATTTACGGCGACAGCGAAAGCGTGGATGCCTATTTGCGCGCTCGTCTGGGCGGTGATGGCGGCGTGAAGGCCGCTGGCAGCAATCCCCAGGTGCTGCTAGCCTGTTTGCCCAGCCTGGATCGATTGCGGGGTCATGCCAGCACCCGCTGGTTTGCGCCGTCCGATTGCCCGGATTGGCATAGGTGATGGGGAGCCGTGAGATGTAAGCTGTGAGCTGTAAGCTTTTAGCTGTAAGCTGTGACCGGAGTGCGGACTCAAGGCGGTTGCGTTTTTACTCATTCGGCCTAAAATTCTCTCGCTATGCCAACGCCGTTTATGCATTTACACATGGCGGAACAGCTTCGTTCCGCAGCCGAGGAGCGATTTGGGCGCGACGGCCGTCTCCCGCTTCTGTTGGCGCAGCAGTGGCCCGCGTTTTACCTGGGCAGCGTTGCCGCCGACTGCCAGGATTTGGCCGGTATCCCGCGCACGGCAACCCATTTTTATAATATCCCACCCGACCCCGATAATCAGGCTTATCCACGCATGTTGGCTGTTTACCCGGAACTGGCGAACCCGGCGCAGATGTCGCCCGACCAGGCGGTTTTTGTGGCCGCGTACAGCATCCACCTGATGGTGGATCTGGTATGGTTCCGCGAGATTTTGCTGCCCTTTTTTGTGGATCGGCCCGATTGGCGCGATGGGTATGAGCGGCGGCATCTGGTTCACAATATCGTGTTGACGTATCTGGATCATCAGGCGTATGAGGCGCTGCCGGAAACGGCCGTGACCACTCTGGCGGCCGCGCAGCCCGCCCATTGGCTGCCTTTTGTGGGCGATGAGGCGCTGGTCGCCTGGCGAGACCGGCTGACAGCCCAGTTAGCGCCGGAGGGCGCTCTGGAGACCATTGGCGTCTATGCCCACCGCCTGCGCATGTCGCCGGCCGAATTTGCCGCCAGTTTGCACGATCCGGCATGGATGGCCGAACAGGTATTCACCGTGGTGCCGATCGCGGAAGTGCAGGCGAGGTTGGATACGGCCGTGCTGTCTGGCCTGGATATCATGACCCGTTATTTCAACTTGGATGATGCGTAACCTCTCAATTTATCCCACTATTTCTGAAGGAAATTTCTATGAATCACATTGTTGCAGCACCAGTAAGAGAAACTGTTCAGGTTCGGCTCCCGGATGGCCGGGCTTTTGATGGCCCCCTGGGGACGACAGTAGAAGCATTTTTATTAACGGCCGTGCCAGAAGCCATGACCCGCGATCACATTGTCGGGGTGTTGTGTGATGGTCACCTGCGTGAATTGGCCCAACCGCTCAATTCTGATGCCCACCTGGTTCCGTTAACCACGCGTGACCCAGACGGGGCGCGGATATATCGGCGCTCATTGAGCTTTTTGATGATTGCGGCGGCGGCGGAGGTGTTTCCCGGCCAGGTGATTACCGTGCAGCATTCGATGCCATTTGGCGGTTATTACTGCGAGCGTGATGATAACACGCGGGTGACTTTGGAAGAACTGGACCATCTGCGCCGCCGAATGCGCGAATTGGTAGCCGCCGATTTGCCCATTGCCCGCGTTGTTTTGCCGCTGAATGAGGCGCTGCAAATTTTCCGCGCCAGCGGCGACATGGAAAAGGCAGATTTGTTTGCCAAACGGCGCAAAGATTACCTGACATTGTATGAATTAAACGGCGTGCGGGATTATTTTCATGGGTTTATGGTTCCGCGCACGAGTTATTTGGATTTGTTTGAGTTACGGCCGTATAACGATGGGTTTATTTTGCAGTTTCCCCGGCGGCATAACCCGGCGATATTGCAGCCGTTTGAGGATGAGCCGCGCCTGGCGCGCGTTTTCCAGGATTATGCCGATTGGTTGAGCATTGTGGGTGTGCCGAGTGTGTCATCATTGAACAATGCGCTGCGAAACGGCCGTACTCAGGAAGTCGTTCTCGTCGCCGAAGCGTTCCACCAGCGCCAGCTTTCGGCCATCGCCGCCGCCATCGCCGAACGCCGTCCGGCCGTCAAACTGGTCATGATCTCCGGGCCGACATCTTCGGGCAAAACCACCTTCAGCAAACGACTGGCCGTGCAGCTTCTGGCTCAGGGCATCTACCCTGTCACCATTGGCATGGACAACTACTTTGTCAATCGAGAAGACACCCCCCGCGACGCCAAAGGCGATTACGACTTTGAAGCGTTGGAAGCGGTGGACGTGCCCTTATTCCAGCAGCACCTGCACCAACTTTTGGCCGGTGAAACCATCACCCAGCCGGTGTATAACTTTTATACCGGCAGCCGCGAATGGGGCGACAAGCTGAAAATCGGCCCTGATCACGTCATCATCATCGAGGGTATCCACGGACTAAATCCCAGACTGGTTGAAGGCATTGCGCCAGAGGCGATGTATCGCATCTTCATTTCGGCGCTGACGCAGTTGAACCTGGACAAACACAACCGGGTGCCTACAACCGACACTCGCCTGCTGCGGCGCATCGTGCGCGACGCCGCGCACCGGGGTTATACCGCCGCCGATACCATCAGCCGTTGGGCGAGCGTGCGGCGTGGGGAGCGATTGTACATTTTCCCCAACCAGAATAACGCGGACGTGTTTTTTAATTCGGCGCTGGTGTATGAATTGTCGGTGCTGAAGACATTGGCGCAGCCGCTGCTGTTGCAAGTGGAACCGGGCACGCCAGAGCGCATCGAGGCCAACCGGCTGTTGGCCTTTTTGCAGTGGTTTGAGCCGGTCCCTGGCGACGCGTTGAATTTTATCGCCAGCGATTCTATCTTGCGCGAATTTATCGGCGGGTCGATTATGGATGATTTTGAGCCGTGGGAACGTTAGAGGGATTTCGTATTCCGTAAACCATGTTCCGAATCACGGAACGCGGTTTACGGAATACGGTTTACGGAAGATTAAATCTCGCCGGTTGCCAAAACTTTTTTCACTTCAGCAATGGCTTTGGTGACTTCGATTTCACGAGGGCAGGCGCTGGTGCAGTTGAAGTTGGTGCGGCAGCGCCAGACGCCAAAGGTGTCGCCGACCACTTTCAGGCGGTCGGCTGCGCCTTCGTCGCGGCTGTCGTAGATGAAGCGGTGGGCCTGAACGATGGCTGCCGGACCGACGTATTTTTCGTTGGCCCAGAAGCTGGGGCAAGAGGTGGTGCAGCAGGCGCAGAGGATGCACTTGGTGGTGTCGTCGAAGCGGGCGCGGTCTTCCTGGGATTGGAGTCGTTCACGGCCGTCGGCCGGCGGCGGCGAATCGTTGATGAAATAAGGCAAAACCGAGCGGTAATGGTCCATAAAGGGTTCCATATCGACGATGAGGTCTTTGATGACGCGCAGACCTAAAATCGGCTCGATCTGGATGGCGGCGGTGGCCGCGCCGCTGCTCAGTCGTGAGACGAGGGTTTTGCAGGCCAGGGCATTGGCGCCATTGATGCGCAGGGCGTCGGAGCCGCACACGCCGTGGGCGCAAGAACGGCGCAGCGCCAGAGTGCCATCAATTTCCCATTTCACGCGGTTTAGCAAATCCAGCACCGTGTCGTTTCTGCTAACATCGTCTAAAGTGTAGTCACCCCACCAGGCTTTGCTGTCTTTTTCCGGATTAAACCGGCGGATGCGTAAGTTTACTTGCATGATGTTCTCCTGAGATTGGGGATTGGAGGTTAGGGCTGTTGGCTCCTGGTTTCCAATCTTTAGTAAACGCGCGGCTTGGGTTCATAACGGCCCAAAGTCACAGGTTTGTAATCCAGTTGGTATTCGCCTTCGCCTACTTTGTGGCAGAGGGTATGTTTGAGCCATGCGGCGTCGTCGCGTTCGGGGAAGTCGTCGCGGGCGTGACCGCCTCGGCTTTCTTGGCGGGCCAGGGCTGAAACGGCCGTTACTTCTGCCAATTCTAACAAGCAGCCTAATTCCCAGGCTTCCAACAATTCGCTGTTGAAGATATTGCCTTTGTCCTGAACGCCTACGTTTTGATATTCGGCGCGTAGTTCTTGGAGTTGGGAAACGGCCGTGCTGATGGTTTCATCTGTGCGGAAAACGCTCACGCCTTCGGTCATCGTCGTTTGCATTCTGTTGCGCACATCGAACATCTTGACGCTGCCCTGGTTGTGGCGAATACGCTCAAATTCCGCAATAACCTCAGCGGCGGCGTTGGCTGGCAGAGGCAGCAATTCGGCTTCCTGGCAAAATTCCGCCATGTGCTTGCCGGCGCGCCGCCCAAAGACAACCAGGTCGGTTAATGAATTGGTTCCCAGTCGGTTGGCCCCATGCACGGAAACGCAAGCCGCTTCACCGGCGGCATACAGACCCGGCAAGACGGTGTTGGCGGCGTCCAAAATCACCCGACCTTCCACATCGGTGGGAATGCCGCCCATGGCGTAGTGGGCCGTGGGCTGGACCGGCATTGGCTCCTGCACGGGATCGATTCCTAGATATGTGCGTGTAAAATCGGCGATGTCTGGCAGTTTGGCTTCGATGTCTTCGCGGGTGATGCGCCGTTTTTCGCCGTCTTTTTCAAAATAATGATTGACGGTATCCGGCGTTATGTCCAGGTGGACGTAATTTTTGCCGTTGACGCCGTTGCCCGCTTTTACTTCCAGGTAAATGGCGCGGCTGACGACGTCGCGGCTGGCCAGGTCTTTGATGGTAGGCGCGTACTTCTCCATGAAGCGTTCGCCTTTGCCGTTGATGAGTACGCCGCCTTCGCCACGCACGCCTTCGGTGATGAGGATACCCAGTTTGAAGATGCCGGTGGGGTGGAATTGGAAGAATTCCATGTCTTCCATGGGGATGCCGCGCCGCAGGCAGATGGCGGCGCCATCGCCGGTGAGCGAGTGGGCGTTGGAGGTGACTTGCCAGCAGCGGCCCCAGCCGCCGGTGGCAAACATGACGGCTTTGCTTTGGAAGACGTGAAAGTCGCCGGTGGCGATTTCAATGGCCACGACGCCGCGCACGGTATCATCGACGCGAATCAGGTCGACGACGTGGTATTCGTCAAAGAAGTTGACTTTGTTTTTGATGCATTGTTGGTAAAGGGTCTGCAAGATCATGTGGCCGGTGCGGTCGGCGGCGTGACAGGCTCGGGTGACGGGCTTTTTGGTTTCGTTGTTGGTGTGGCCTCCAAAGCGGCGTTGGGAGATACGGCCGTTTGGAAACCGATCAAACGGCAGCCCCATATGCTCCATTTCGATTACCACGTCAATGGCATCCTGGCACAAAATATCGACCGCGTCCTGGTCGGCCAGGTAGTCGGAGCCTTTCACCGTATCAAAAGCGTGCCATTCCCAATGATCTTCTTCCATGTTACCCAACGCCGCCCCAACGCCGCCCTGCGCGGCGCCGGTGTGCGATCTGGTTGGATACAGCTTAGACAGCACAGCAACGTTGGCATTTCTGCTGGCATATAGAGCAGCCATTAACCCTGCCCCGCCCGCGCCAACGATGACTGCATCGAATGTGTGTGTTTTCACAGTGGCCATCGTGTTAAACCTCAATTTCCTAAAAAGGGCGCCGAGTCGAAACTGGCAATTGCAAAACCTGCCCAAAGGATGGTAATGACGGCAAAAACGACCAAAATCGTATTAACAATTTTTACCGTTTGCCGATTGTGGATGTAATCTTCCAAAACGTTGCGGAAACCGTTCATGCCGTGCATATAGGCAAAGGCCAGCAGCAGCATGTCGAAAACTTTCCAGCCCCACAGGTTCCAGCGCTCGGCCACAAACATAATGGTCAGATTCGAGGAACTGTTGAGGACGTGTTGAATCATCATGTGGCCCACGGCCAAAACGAGCAGAGCAATGCCGGAAACCCGCATAAAAAGAAAAGCCCAGCGCTCGAGATTGGATTGGACCTGTACTTTTCGGTGTGTTACGCCAGTTACATTCGCTGTTGTCATATCAGGCTCTCCTATAAATGATTATCGGGGTGGATAGTCGCTGAGGCGTGGGAACTGCATCCACGCATCGCCCATATGCTGCCAATGTTGGATCATGGTGATAAACATAACGATGGCGATGGGGATGAAAATGACCAGAAAAAGTCCCCAGGTGATCTGGGTTGATCGTTGTTGGTGCTTCCATAATTCTGGTTTGAAATCCAGAATGGAGATGCGAATGCCATTGAAGGCATGGTATAAAACGGCCGCCATCAGTGGAATTTCACCGAGAGCAATGGGCGGCCATTTGAAAATATCCACAAACCACTCATAGAGGTGGGGGTAAAAGTGGGCGTTGGCGGTGTCCCAGACGTGGATTGTCAGGAAAAGCAGGATGGCCAAACCGGAAATACGGTGCGCCACCCAACTCCAATGACCACTTCGACCACGGTAACGAATGCTTTCGCGTATCGTCAGGGCAAGTGTTGACATAAAACTTTCTCCTTGTCTTCCGTAGTGGGCTAACTAAACAAATTTTGACCATTTTGGCTAATTGGACGAATCTTACGATTGGACAAATCTGTCAAAATGTTGGTCGGGAAAGATTTTTCGGATTATAGCACAGTTGCCAAAATGGGTAAGGAAGCGGCCGTATGTAATCTTAGTATTTGTTGTATAATTTTGTCGGCTGCTTGATTTGGTATCCGGCGATTGTTAAACTCTACGATATGATACGTCCCTTTACGCTGCGCGATTTGACGCTTGTCTACAGGTTGAGCGAGTACGCAGTTTCCCTACACACTGAATCCGCTCTGACGCATAATTCTCATCCGGTACGTGATGCGTTGGTGAGTATGGTCAGCGGCGATTATCCGACATTGGTTTGGAAATCGGATGGACGAAATGTGTTGGGGTTTATTCAACTGCAGGTACGAGAAGAATCGCCTCATGCGCATGTTTTTTATGTTGGGGCGACCCCGATAGGGGCGGCTCCGGCAGGTGTGTTGGCAAAGGGTGAAAATGGGGGGGAAACGGCCGTTTCCTCCCCAATGCCCCCCGTCCATTCAGATCCGCCAGACCCCCAACTAAACCAGGCCGCGCAAAACGAAACCGTGTGGTTGGCGCTCTTGGATCAGGCTGTGGTGGAAATGGGCCATCGCGGCAAACACAGCCTGGTAGCCGAAGTCAGCGAAATCGGCCATGAACTGCCGATTTTGCGCCGCGCCGGATTCGCGGTTTACACCCGGCAAGATATTTGGGTTTTAGAAAACGGAACCAGGAATCCGCCGCCACAGACCACTGTATTGAGCCAACGCCAGCCAACCGACGATTGGGACATTCAACTGCTTTACGCCAATACGGTCCCCCGGCTGGTGCAAATGGTGGAGAGCCTGCCCCCGTTGCATAGCGGCGAGAGCTGGGTGCTGCGTGAAGAAGGGGAAGTAACAGCCTTCGTGCATATTCAAAAAGGGCCGCTGGCCTCCTGGCTGCGGCTCTTCATCCACCCTCACGCTGAATCGCGTGTGGACGAAATTGTGGCCGCTGCCCTGCACATCGCTAAACCGGCCGTTACCTGCCCGGTTTTCTGTTGCGTGCGGCGCTATCAAAGCTGGCTGCAAGGTCCATTAAACCGCGCCGGATTTAGTTTGTGGGGCAGCCAGGCCGTCATGGTTCGGCATACCGTCAAACACCAACGAAAGCCGCTGGAAGAGCCAACGGCCGTACTAGAAGCGCAAGGTATCCCCGCATCAGCCCCCATGGTGCAGCCATACCGGCGCATTAAACACAACGGAAAAACAAGCGTTCATGACAGAACACGTACAAAAACAAGCTAGAGAAGATTTAGAAGCCCTGCTAACCATTTTACCCTTGCGGGTTCGCCATAAAATTGAAGAAATCGGACGCCAACACGAACTTTTGGAAATCGTGATGGACCTGGGCCGTATTCCCGCAGCCCGTTATGTCGACGGGGAAATCCTCCTCAACTCTATCGAAATTTCTCAGGTGGAAATTGATGGCGTGGTGGCCAGCATAGGCGATTTCGACGACGACAACCGGACGGGCATTGCCCGCACTCTGCACCGCATTTCTGGCATTCGCAACCGTCGGGGGCAGGTGGTTGGCCTCACCTGCCGGGTGGGCCGCGCCGTGTATGGCACCATCGACATCATCGCCGATATTGTGGCCGAAGGGCACAGCATTTTGTTGTTGGGTCGCCCTGGCGTGGGCAAAACCACCATGCTGCGCGAGATGGCCCGCGTGCTGGCCGAACAAAAGCGCGTGGTTATCGTGGACACGTCCAACGAAATTGGCGGCGATGGCGATATTCCGCATCCGGCCGTGGGGCGGGCCAGACGGATGCAGGTATCACGGCCGTCGCACCAACACGAAACCATGATCGAAGCCGTAGAAAACCACAACCCGGAAGTCATCGTCATTGATGAAATTGGGCGGGAACGAGAAGCTGAAGCGGCGCGCACGATCAATGAGCGCGGCGTGCAGTTGATTGGCACCGCGCACGGCAACAGCCTGGAAAACCTGCTGCTCAACCCCACCTTATCGGACCTGGTGGGCGGCATCGAAAGTGTGACGCTTTCGGACGAGGAAGCGCGCCGGCGTGGCACGCAAAAGACTGTGTTAGAACGCCGCGCCCCGCCGACCTTCGACGTGCTGATCGAGATCCAAAGCCGCCAGCAGCTTCTGGTTCATCTTGATGTCACTACCTCGGTGGATGCCATGCTGCGCGGGCAGCCCTTTGACGTGGAAATGCTCTCCCGCGATGATGAGGGCAACATTCACAAAGAGCAGCAGACCATGTTGGTCACGTCGTCGGCGGTAACCGGGCGGCGAGAGCCGCTGCCGGACCGCGAGACGCGCACGCCGCGAGATTCGCGCAGCGTGCAGCGCACCGATCGCAGCCGCAGCAGTGAGCCATCGCCCAGAACGCCTAATGGGGCAAACGGCCGTATCCGCCTGGATACCAGCGCGCCCGAACCGGTGAGTACTCCCGATGACGGCCCGCAAGAACGAAAAGGGCTGAACATCTATGTGTTTGGCATTGCCCGCAACCGTCTCTATCAGGCGGCCAAACAGCTCAAAACACGCATCGACATCGTAGAAAATCTGGCCGACGCAGATGTTTACCTGACCCTGAAGAGTTATTACCGCAAACAGCGTAAATTGGTAAGCCAGGCCGAGCATATGCGGATTCCGGTGTACGTGCTGCGGGCCAACACAGTTTCCCAAATGGAAAGCTTTTTGGTTCAGGTGCTGGATTTGGATGTGAAGCCGGAAGACCCGTTTGACGTGGCCGTGACCGAAGCCGAGCGGGCCATTCAGCAGGTTCTAACCGGCCAAAACTCGGTTGATCTGACGCCTGTCAGTTCATCGGTGCGCCGGTATCAGCACCAGATGGCCCGGCAGGCAAATTTGGTCTCGCACAGTTATGGCAAGGAGCCGCAGCGTTTTGTCCGTATTTTTAATGAGCGACGGAATGATCGTTAATCGTTTGTAACCTGATTCTTGACAGACCCCAAGGGTTTTGTAGAACCTCTAGCAGTTTGTCGGAAAAGTACCCGTAGCCGCGGTTTCTTACCGCGTCTTCCAGAGGCGGGGTAAGGATACCCCGGCTACAAAAAGAGGTTCTCCGACAGACTGCTAGGGTCTTTTTATCACAGGGTGGGCGGCATGTTTATTACATTGGAAGGGCCAGAGGGGAGCGGGAAATCGAGCCAGATCGGGTTGTTGGCGGCGTATTTGCGCGGGCAGGGTTTGGCGGTGCTGCAAACGCGGGAACCGGGCGGCACGCGCATTGGCGACCAGATTCGGGCTTGTTTGCATGATGTGGCCAATGGGGAGATGACGGCCGTTACCGAAGTGCTTCTCTACGCTGCCTCGCGCGCCCAACACGTCGAAGAACTCATCCGACCCGCCCTGGCGGCCGGCAAAATCGTCTTGTGCGACCGGTTTGCTGACAGCACGATTGCTTATCAGGGATACGGCCGTGCCCTCAACCTGAGCGATTTACACACCCTCACCCGCATTGCCACCGGCGGATTGTCTCCTCACCTGACTATTTTGCTGGATATCGACGTGGAACGTGGGTTGGCGCGCCGCCAATCGGGCGGCGATGAAATGAACCGGCTGGACCTGGAAGCCGTTAGCTTTCACCAGCGTGTGCGCCAGGGCTACCATGCCCTGGCCGCCAACGACCCGCAGCGCTGGGTCACCATCAATGCTGATCGCCCCAAAACAAATGTCCAGGCTGATTTGCAGCGCGTGGTCATGGATCGCCTGCGCCAATATCAGGCCAGCCTGGCTTAAATCACGCCTGGTTTGTAACGTATGCAGACCCCAAGGGTTTGTTCCTGAGAATTTGGATTATTTGGGTGTTAAACCCTTGGGGTCTTCTAACCAGAGACCCCTGAACAGTTGCCTGGGATTTACATAAAATCGTTCGACATGCCGGAATCCCCGCCCAAATCGGGCATGGAGGCTTCAATGGCTTCCGGCGATTCCCCGCTTTCCAACCGGCCCACCACCTCATTAAATTCGTCGCCCATATCTTCGCCCATCTCCCGGCTCATTTTGCGCATAAACCGGCCAATGGCCTGTGGGTCTTCATCGTCCAGCGCGCCCAGAGCGCTGTCGTCCATCATCGAATCGAGGCGCGAATCTTCCGATTTAGCCACGGCCACACGGCCGATACGCCGTTTTAGATTGGCGCTGTGGCAGTGGGGGCAAATGGGCGGCACTTGTCCGTATTCGGCAAACGTAAAGGCCAGTCGTACCGGCCGGCGACAATCCTGGCAGCGAAATTCATAAACGGGCATAATAAACCTTTGTATTTGTTGCGGTTTATCTGGCAAGACCCTGAGGGTTTGAGTTCCCAAAGGTCGAACTTCTCAAGAGCAAACCATGAGGGTCTGTATAGATATAAACCTTCTTAAATGGATAACCTGAATGCCCCGAAAAGGGAAGTATGACCTTTTCAGGTGAGCCTGACAATGGGTTGAAATCATAAAGGACGAAGGGCGAAAGGCGTAGCGTAATCGTCTTCCGTCATTCGTCCTTCCGCATTCAGGGTCATTATACTTTTGTCGAAAATAGGTGCAAACATGAAAGACGAAGACAGTTTATACCAACGCCCCATTTACCCGGTGCTGCTCGTTATCTCCGGGCCGTCTGGCGTGGGCAAAGATACCATTGCCCGGCAGTTGATTGATCGTCGGCCGGACAATTTTTATTTTGTGGTCACAGCTACTACCCGGCCGCCTCGTGTTGGGGAGGTGCATGGACAGGATTATTTTTTCATGTCCAACGATGAATTTGCCCGCATGATTGAGAACAATGATTTATTGGAATATGCTGTTGTGTACAACGATTTTAAGGGCATCCCCAAACAGCAAATCCGCGATGCGTTAGCCAGTGGGCGCGATGTGATCATGCGGGTGGATGTGCAAGGCGCAGCCACCATTCGCAAACTGGTTCCCAATGCCGTGTCTGTTTTCCTCATGTCCGAATCGGAAGAAGAATTGGAGCGGCGGCTGCGTGAGCGAAAATCGGAGTCTGGGGATAGTTTGAGTTTGCGGATTGCGACAGCGCGGCAAGAAATGAAGCGCACCGACGAGTTCGATTTTTTTGTGGTGAATGCGGAAGGGGCGCAGGAGACGGCCGTGCAGCAAATTCTGAGTATTATTGAATCGCAGCACTGCCGGACAGACCAGTCGCCGGTGGTGCTTTAGGCGGCGTAGCGTGTGGGGGGAACGGCCGTTTCCCCCTCTCCCCATCCACAAAAAAACCACCTGGAACGGAACGGCCGTCCCAGGTGGTTTTTAGTTTAACTACCAGCTTTCATCCCAGAGTAACGTACCTCCGAGATTCGGCCGTTTGCTGTTACGGTTTGACCATAACAGGCATATAGGTGGGTATACCCACAACCAGGACGGAGAGCGTAGAGTTCATCTGTCCGCCGGGGTTGCTGGTGTAAGACCGGACATCCTTCGACAACGCGCCGAGGAAGCCGGCAGCCACCTTCACCTGGTAGGTAATCTCTACCGGTACCAATTCTCCGGGCACGAAATCGAAGCAAACCATGTCGCCATTGACCAGGCTGCCCGCGTTGGCGCGGTTCAAGAACGCGTTGGCGTAACCGCCAGTCGCATCCTCGACGCCAATGGTGAACGGATCAAGAGACAGATCGCCGTTAAGATTGTTATAAGCGAAGACGATTTCGTAATCGCCCGGCGCGTCCGATGGTTGGCGTAAGAGGACGGCTTGGAAGTCAAATTGATCGGCGCTGCCGCCAAACCATTCAACGTTGTCGTACTCAACCACGACCACGTTTGCTCCAGCGGTTGCCAGGCTGACGCCCTGGTTCGTTGCCAAATCGTAGAAGAGTTCGAAGTCTTGCCACAGGATGGCTGCAACATTGTTCGGCAGAGCCGGGTTCGGCAGGGTTTGTGGTACCCACGGTGAGCCGCCATAGTTGTTCGCCCCATCAAAGATGAGGAAACCATCATCGGTAAACGACAGACCTGTGTAGTCAATGCCGTAGAAATTGAACGGGCTGCCTGTTGGGAATGCCGAGAATCGTTCGGTGTCGCCTACAATGGTGGACTGCGGGAAAATCCCAAAGCCTTGCAAGTTGACATAACCTCCGAAACCGGTATCACACATCGGGTCCGTGGCCGGGGTGGTGATGTTGTATTTCGGCTGCGCATTCAGCGGCGAAATCATGTCACCGGTCCAGAAGACGGTATCCAACCCAACTAGGACGCTGCCGCTTGAGGCGGTCGCCGAGCCGGGTACATAGGTCAGGCCGTCGGGAATGGTATCTATGATGTTGTAGGTGAGGTCTTCACCCAAAACATTGGGCTGGATGGTGATGGTGTAGGTGATGGTGTCCCCGGGCATTGCCGTATTGGCGCTGGCCGTCTTGGTCACGTCATCTTCCAGGCGGTGCAGATCAACCGGCACGAAGCCGATGTTGCCGGGCTGCGCTGCTTCTGTGCCCAGGCTAAAGCCGCCATACCAACGGTCGCCGGCCATCATCGCATCGTCCCAGTAGATACGCAGGTCGAATGGATCCAGGGCGGCAACGGCCGTGGGGCCTTCAACCATCATGTTGCCTTCGTCGCCGGCAACAACGCCGATGAAGAATTTGATGGCATCAGGTGGTGTGGCAGAGGCGCTCCAGCTTTGAACAAGAATCCACCAGGTACCGGCAGCCGGATCGGTCACGTCGCAGTATTCTACGAAGGAACCGGTGGTGCTGCTGCAAACCTGCGTCGCGGCGCTGGGCGTGCTGCCCTGGCCAATAAACAGGTCTACATCCGGCGCGGCGGACTCGGTGACTTCCGCCACGAGACGTTTGGCATCGGCCGGAACGGAGACGGTGGTGTAGAAGATGCCGTCGCCATTGATGTCATCAAACGCATCGCCGTTGGTCGGGTCTACATCCAGAGAGATGTTGTATTCCATACCCTTGGCCAGACCAAAGTTCTCAATCGTCAGGTCTGTGATTTGGATGGCCGTCAGATTGGTAACAACGTCAGAGCCAGCGTCGCGGCGCGCTTGCAAAGTTACAGAGGCGGGCAAATCGCCCTTGTTGGGCAGAACAGCCAAAGGCATGTGCTGCGCCGGGGTGGCTGCGCCGGCCGGGGTGATTTCCAGAGAGCCAAAGTGCCAGGTTTCATCGAGACCCAACACGTCAACCGTTACGGTGAAGGTTTGGGAAGCGGCCGGGCCGATGGTGAAGCTGCTGGGGGTCACGTCGCCGGTCATGCCTGCGGGCAAGTCCAGGGTTAAGGTGTAGGTTTCCGCAGCGGCCAGGGTGCTTTCCACGGTGCGGACCCAACTGCAAGACTGCACGCAGTTGGAATTGCCCAGTTCCGCCAGGTTCAACGCGGACGGATCGCCGCCGGTGCGCGGATCAGAATTGTCAAACTCGGCTGTGGTGACATCCAGAACCAGACCAGCCTGGGCGGCATCTTCGAGGTTAACGCGACCAGCGCCCTGGGCGAATGGGGTGGCGGTGTTCACGCCGTCGTCATTGATGACGGTGCGCACGCCGGTGGACATCAGAGCTGATTCGATTTGGGCTGGGGTCCAGGTGGGGTGAACGGCAACCATGAGCGCGCCAGCGCCAGCAACGTGCGGGCTGGCCATAGACGTACCGGAAATAACATTCCAGGTATAGTCGCCATCACCGCCGGGGCCTTGGTGGTAAGCTGCCCAAACGTCGCGGCCGGGGGCCGTTACATTAGGAACCACCAGGTCGGTGAAGAAGCCACGGTTGGGGCCACGGGAGCTGAAAGCGGCCAGGATGTCGCCATGAGCATCGGCTACATCAAGGGTAGCGCCGGCGATGGTACCATTAACGGTACCGGTCGCAGCGGCGACGTAGGCTTTCAGTTGTTGGTAGGTGGTGTAATCGATGTGGATAGCCGGTAAGACGTGGGGGTCGGCGCTGAGGGCGCCGGGGCCGCCGCCGACTACTGAAGGTTGGGCGAGGATGTAACCGCCAGCGCCGCCGTTGAGGACGGTTTGACCTTTGGCGACACGGCCGTATGTCCCACGCTCGCAGATAACGATTTCGCCGCTAAAGGTTCCAGGCGGGAAAATGCCATCTTTACAAAGACGGGCATCATCCACGCTGATGGTCGGTGGATTGGCGTAATCTTCGGCGAAGACGATTGGCGTGGCGGCCAGACCGGAGCTCATAGCCAGACCAGCAAGCGTCAAAGGCGGATTAACGCCATCATCCAGAGTGAGTTCTTGTAAGAAGGCGCGGTTGTGGCTGGCCGCAGCTACAGTGGTTAACCAGGGCAAGTCGCCAGGGCTGCCAATGGTGGCGTCGCCAGGGCCGGCATTACCGGCGGATGTGGCAACAAAGATGCCAGCATCGCGGATGGCTAACCATTGCAGGGCTTCGGTGTCTGCCCACGGGTCGCCGGTGGGGGAGCCAGAGCCGATGGAATAGTTCACAACATCAACGCCGTCCAGGATCAGTTGATCGCGGGCAGCGGAGAGGGACGCGCCGGGGCAGCCGCCGCCATCAATACACCCATCATACATGATGATGTTGGCATGGGGCGCAACACCGGAGATGGTCGCGGTGTAGATGTCGGTGGGGGTGGTGATGGTGGAGGTGTAGATGTGGTTGCCGGCGACTGTGCTGGCGGTGTGAGAACCATGTCCATCACCGTCCCGTGGGTTGGGGTCGGAGGCGGTGTAACCGTAAGCGCCGACCAGTTTATCGTTACAGATGAAGGTGGGATCGTAGGCCACTTCACCGGCCGGGGGGCTGGTGTTGGTGGGATCGCAGACGCCCAGGAAAGTACCCGCGCCAAAAGGATTGGTGTGGGTGTAACCGTCGTCGCCAGTGGCGGCGAAGGATGGGTTCCAGGGGTCGATGCCGGTGTCGATAACGCCGACCAGAACGCCTTCACCTTCTGTGCCTATGCCGCCGGTGGCGGTGCCATCCCAAATGGTGGTGGCGCCGATCCAGGCCGGGCCGGCATCGGTTTGTACTTCAAACATGCGTTCCCGCTCTACGAATTTTACATTGCCCAATTTGGCGATGACGGCCGCTTCGGCGGGGGTCATTTCGGCGGCGTAACCGCTGATCGAGGCTTTGTATTCGAACAGGATGTTCAGGGAACGGCCGATTGCGGCGTTGGCATCGGCAATGGCGGCCGCGCGACGGCCGTCCAGATATGCCAGATACGCTTCGCTTGCCGCCGAGTTGGCGTTTACCTTAGAACTGCCGCTGGCGGATAAATTGGTGGCGGCCAGACCCTCAATGCCGCCACGGTAACTGGCCAGGGGAACATCATTCAGGATGACCATATAGGTTGCCGGGCCGGCCGCGTCTTTGGGCTGGACCACAACACCTGAGCCTACTGGGGTGGCAACAGCTTCTTCGAAGATCGGTGCATCGGCATCGGGTTCGGCGGCTATGGCCACGGCATTAGCAACAAGTAATGCCACTAGCATCAAGGTTACCAAAAGAATCTTTCGTCTCATTATTGACATTTCCTCCTCAAAATAGGAATAGTAAAATGGGCTGCTTTAGGGTCTTGGGCAGCGAGTAAACAACATGCGATGGGAATTTGTTAGATTGTGCACCTCCTTTTGGTTATAGTGGATTTCATTGAAACATGGTTATACGTTTTGTTGTGTTCTTGACCTGTTTTAAGACAGCCAGGTTATGAACTGAACTCGAAACGGCCGTTCCCAGCTAGATGGTTGTGGAAACGGCCGTTTGTAGTTACTAAACTTCATGTCCTATGGTCATGTTTCCCCCAAGTATCTGGGCAGAAATTACCAGCGCTGGCGTGACGCCTGGAATTGAGCATTTGCAGCTAGAAAATGAAACAGTAAGCAGATTGTTGTACTTCAAAGACAGTTGCTCTTATTTACGCTATGTAACAAAAGTGCCGGTTTATGTTGATATAGTTACGATAAGATGAAATGATGATTTAGATGATCCCACTACCCCACACTTAGAACGGGGTCGGTTAGTGTAATGGCCAAACGGGGGAAAAATCCCGTTTTCTGAAGGACTGCCATTGTACACAATGTTTATGAATTTGCCACCAACAATTGGGGAAGTTCCCGCAATTTAGAGTATCTAGCAGCCTGTTGGAGAACTCAGGATAGGCACATGGATTGAACGGATTCGACGGATTTTTGCCAATAAAGCACCAGAAAATCGGTGTTAATCCGTGCCATCCGTATATCCGTTTCTACTTTTCCCACAACCTGCCAGGGGCGGGAAAGCGCGGCGACTGGCAGCGGTAACAAATGGCCTTGTCTCGTGGTCGCTTCGCCTTTGCGAAGCGTCTGTATTTCGATTTGCCGGGAGGGGCGAAGCATGATCCGGCGTGCAGTTGGCGGCATTTTGAAAATGGCCCTTGACAGCGCCGATCTGTTTAGATACTATTCTAAATAGATGTGCATCTAAATAGAAATCTGTCTAAATAGGAGACGGTCATGGACGACCTGCAAAAGCAAACGGTATTGCAATTTTTTAGAGCGGTCGGTCAGGAAACCCGCTTAAAGATATGGGGTTTATTGGCGAATCGACCGCATACGGTTATGGAGTTGGCGGAAGTGTTGGAAATGAAGGATACGGCCGTTTCCAATCACCTCCACCGCCTGCTCCAGGCTGATCTGGTCACAGAAGAAGTATTGGAAACCGGGGCGCGTTACCACCTGAACGCCCGCGCCCTGGCCGAATGGCAGGCATTGATTTTTCCCGAACCGGAACAGGAAGATGTATCAGAACGGGTGCTGCGGGTGTATGTAGACGGCCGTACACTGCGCCAATTACCCCAAGACCCGGCCGAACAACAAATCATCCTTCGCTGGCTGGCCGACGACTTCGAGCCAGACAAACGATACACCGAAACACAAGTCAACCACATGCTCCAACAGCACTATCAACAACAAGATACGCTGAAACAGCGCTTGTTGGCAGGGCGCTATTTGGCGCAAAGCGGCGAAATTTACTGGCGTCCACTGGCGGCGCAGAAGGAATAACTATGTCTCAAGAACAATTCGATACCCTGCTCCAATTCTTCAAAGTATTGGGCAACGAAAGCCGGCTCAAAATATTAGGGCTGCTGGCTACCCAAGAACGCAGCGTGGGGGAATTGGCTGAATACCTGGACCTGCGCGAGCCAACCGTATCGCATCATCTATCGGCCATGAAAGACCTGGGTCTGGTGGATGTGCGCGCCGAAGGCAACACGCGCATCTACTGGCTGGATACGCGTATTCTGGAAAAAATGAGTAAGGACGTGTTTTCGCAAGAAAACCTGGCCGCTCTGCTGCCCGGCGACACCGAAGACGCCTGGGAACAGAAAGTTTTTCGCAGCTATGTCGATGGCCAGTACCTGAAACAAATCCCCACCCAACACAAAAAACGCCTGGTCATCCTGCGCTGGCTGGTACAAGATTTTGAGCTGGGCGTGCAATACACGGAAAAGGAAGTCAGCGAGCGTCTGAAACAGCACAATCCAGATTATGCCGCCTTACGGCGCTACATGGTTGAAGACCGCTTGATGCAACGTGAAAATGGCATCTATTGGCGGATTGATGGGTAAAAAAGCGAGCAGGCAGCAGGTGGTTGGTGGAGCGAATCGGCCATCACCTACCTGCTGCCTGCTGTGCTTAACTTTGTGGATGGTAGGCCAAAATTTCCAGACGGTTAAAGGCTACGGCCGGCACTTTTTGGATGGGACGCGCAGTCATTGTGCGCAGGGGGAAAATGGTTGCATCAGTTAACATAAAAAAATGAAATTTGTCATCAAGCAAATTTTCATTGGGGGTTTCGCTGTTCACGTGTAAGTCGCCTCTGACGGCAAACCATTCAGTATAGAAGACGATAGCCCGCTTAGATTGTAGCAGTTGTATCTGAGCGGCTTTGTGTGGTTCTAACACGCTGATATAGGAGATGGCGCTGCGGCTGATGTTTATCATAGATTGCTTCACGCCTTTAACCTGAAAATCTGTTCCCAGGGGCATCATCTCAACGTCGTTAAAATTAAAACTGGTGTAGGTAAGATTATTCAGAAAGATCATTAAATCGCCGCGCGGTGTCAACGCGGCCCGAACCAAAAAATTGGGGATAGCAATTTCAATTTTCCACGATTCAAGTTTGATTCCTTGCATGGTTGATATCCTTCTATGATAGGGGTGTGGTCAGTAAATCGGTTGGCGTCTCAGCCATCAGGCGGCGTCGGTCCAAATGTTGGCGGCGTCTGGGAACTGCTGAGCCATGAGCGGCGGCGCAAATTGGGCGTCGTGGGGCCGAAAGCGAGCAAATTTGTTTTCGGTGGGAAAAGAAAAGACCACTAAAATTTCTTCTTCCGGGTTGTATTCGTTCACCGGTCCGGTCAGGCCGGCCTCGTCGGCCAGTTCGCCGTGCCAGTAACGCATGGTGTCGGTGACTGTTTGTGGTTGGCAGTCGATAACGAGCACGCCACGGCCGTATGCCTGATACGCGCCATAAGCCGGGGCCGCATAGGTGGGCCAGTTGGCAAATATAAAATCTCGACGTCCTTCGGGGGTTGTAATATCCATCTTACTCCTTGCCGCCTACCTAAACCGGCAAAATTTGGCTCATCGGGCGGCTAAAATTGTTTGTGGAAGTGCTGTATGGATTTTAGCCGATAGGGTCTGAAACGTAAACCGTAGCTGAATAATCTTGCCGCGCCAGAGACGCGCCTATAAAATCACTTCCTTATGTTATTGGCTATCGATATTGGCAATACAAATATGACATTGGGTGTGTGGGACGGCCGTTCCTGGTCTCAGCAGTGGCGTTTGCACACGACCCCAGAACTCACCGTAGACGAATTGGGCCTGACGCTCAAATCATTACTGCGTGAATTCCACCTGGAAGGCAAGGTAGATCGGGCGGTTATGTGCAGCGTCGTCCCCTGGCTGACGACCACTTTTCAGGAAGTCGCCACACGCTATCTCAACCTCCCCATCCTGAATGTGACGCATGAACTGGACACCGGCATTCGCATGGGCCACGACAATCCCGCCGAGGTCGGCGCAGACCGCATCGCCAATACCGTCGCCGCCTATCACCAATTTCCTGGGCCGAGCATCGTGGTGGATATGGGCACGGCGACCAAATTCGAAGTTGTGACGGCCGCCGGTTTGTTTATGGGCGGCGTGATTATGCCCGGCTTGCGCCTGGCCGCCGATGCCCTGACCAGCCGCGCGGCCCAACTGCGCAGCGTGCCGCTGCAAGCGCCGCCGCAAATGATCGGCCGCAACACCATCCACGCCGTGCAATCTGGCCTCATCTTAGGATACGCGGCCATGATCGACGCCGTTGTAGCCCGACTGCGCGAAGAACACCCGGACAACGGCCGTTACCCCATTGCCATCGTTGGCACAGGCGGCAACATTGGCCTGATCGCCAACCACGTTTCCGTATTGGACACGGTGGACCCCTGGCTCACGCTCACCGGTCTGCGGTTGGTCAGCGATAGACTGCGAAAGGAAAAACTATGAACTGCTGCCCCAATCCCGGCGCGGATGACCAAACGCCACGAAACGCCCTGCTTTGGCAGTTGAAAAACCAGTTAAAAGCGCCCTGTTTTTGGGTCGCGCTGATTGTGCTGCTGCTGATGGCAACATCTTGCCAGGTAATGGGCGAACCGCCGCGCCTGGCTACCGCTACAGCCCAGGCGCAGCAGACGCCCACGCCCACGCCTGAACCACTCACCCTGGACCTGGCGGACGGCACGGCCGTTGCCGCCCCCATCGCCACCCGCCCACCGGCCAAACCCAACCCTTCGCTGACAATATGGGTGGACGAGACCTCCAAAGCGCACGAAACGGCCGTGCGCCAGATTGCCGACGGATTTAGTCAGGCGGCCGGTGTCGATGTGGTATTACGCTTTATCGCGCCGTCGCAGATGCCGGATTGGGTGGAAACGGCCGTTGTCTCCGACACCTACGATCTGCCCGACATCCTCATCATGCCGCTGGAATATACCGTGGGGTGGGCCGAGCGCGGCGTGTTGAACACCGATCTCGCGGAAACAGCTCTCGACCGGATTGGCCGCGACACCTTCGACCCGCAAGCGGTAGCCCTGGTGCAAACTGGCGGCAAAGCCGCCGCTCTGCCCAGCGATGGGTATCACCAATTCCTTCTCTACCGCCAGGATTGGTTCGACGAGCGTAATCTGGCTGTGCCGGACACTTACGCCGCCATGCTGGCCGCCGCCGAAGCGCTCTACGACCCCGAAAACCTGATCTCCGGCTTTGTCATCCCCACCGAATCCAATCTGGTCACCACCCATCAGGCATTTGAACACCTGGCGGCGGCCAATGGCTGCCAGCTCGTCGGCGAGAGCGGCGAGGTGCTGTTTTTAGATACTGCCTGCCAGGAAGCGGTTAATTTTTATTACAACATCGTCCATCAATTCAGCCCCGTTGGCGTGCAAACGGATACGAGCGCGCGCAACGCGTACCTGGAAGGGCGTACCGGATTGATCATGGCCTCGCCGCGCATCCTGCCTATGCTGGCCGGACTGGACGCCGCGCAACTGCCAACTTGCCCTGAGTGCGCCGCAAATCCTGAGCATTTGGCCGAAAACAGTGGTATCATCACCGAAATTCAGGGGAGTGGCGGCACGTCGGCGGCATTTGGCGCCATCACTTATTTGGGAATTACCCAAGAAGCCGACCCGGAAACGGCCGTGGCCTTTGCTGAGTATTGGTTCAACGAAGGGTATGAAACCTGGCTGGCGGTGGAATCGGAACGAAAAGTGCCGATGCGCCTGGGAACCACGGCCGATCCCCAACGATTTATAAATGCCTGGGCCGACAGCCCATTGGCCGACAGCAGTCAAAGCCTTGCCGACATTTTCGACCCGGAAACCATCAGCCAACTGCGTGACGGCATTGCCAGTTCACAACGATGGGGCTTCCGCGAAGGCCAGGGCGGGCTAATGGCCAGAGTGTACCAGGAATTGACTTTTTCCGTCGTGCTGCAAGAAATGTTAAGCGGCTATTTCAACGTCGAAAAGACGATTTTTGAGGCTTACAACCGCGTGGTAGACCTGATACCCAACTATGCCTTCCCAATTATTGCCGAACCGACATTGGAACCCACACCAGAAAATTAGTAAAGGTCATCGATGAACACGCCTCCCTACGTCGAAGAAAATTTTGGCATCCTCACAGATGACGATTTTTATCTGGACGCCATTTTGGTTAAACCCGCCAACTTGACAGATGAAAAATTGCGCGTGCTGCGGGTTTGGGTGCCCAAGTTTCCCCTGACAAAAACCAGCGTCATTACCTGCGCGCGGCAAGAAGTGAAATCTTATGGGCCAGACGGCCGTATCGCCCACCTGGTATTCGATTTACGCGGCACCGGCGAGAGCGACGGCATTCTGGGCCGTCACAACTTCAAATTAGACCTGGGCGCGGTGGCCGCCTGGGCCGAAGAGCGTTTTGACAAAATTAATTTTGGCTTTTTAGGCACGCCAACTTTACGCGAAGGTCGGGTAAACGTGTGGCCGCTGCGAACCGGCGCGGTGATGGAAACATATTTCTATCCGGCCGTGGGTACGCCAGACATACTGCCGCCAACCCTTGTCTACCTGTCCACCTTTGGCCATTTTGGCCAGTCAGACGAAAAACTGTGCCGCCAATTGGCGCAGCAAGGCTTTGCCGTATATGGCCTGGACCCGCTGCGTTATTTGCTCCATGCCAGCGCCCAAGAACGGTTAACGCCCCAGCTTGTAGCCGATGACTTGCGCATTTTTTTGCAAATGCTGCCGCAAAATCCCATCGTCATTGGCCAGCCGATGAGCGCGGGATTGGCTATTTTATGGGGCACGCTTACCGATAAGGTAAAAGGGGTTGTGGCGATTGGTCGCGCGCAGGCTGGTTTGCAGCCGGCGCATATCTTTGTCACCGACAATCCGTATACGTTCCTGTTGACGAGGCAGGTGGGGAAATTAGCGCCACGGCCGTTCGTCCTGGTGAAACAAAATGGCCACCCTCTCGGCGGAGACGACGAAGAAATGACGGCCCTCTTCAACAGCAGCCAGGAACCACACCGCTTTGAAGTAGTAGAAAACATCGACGCCGCTTTTCTGACCCAGATGGTGAAGTGGGTCAGAGATGTTAGCTCAGTAAATAAAGCCGCAGAGTAGCCATACAGACCCCAAAGGTTTGCTCCTGAGAATTTGGATTATTGGGGGACCAAACCCTTGGGGTCTTCCCAGCTAACCCCAAACTGTTAAAAGGTTGAAATAATGATGATCGTAATCATGGATGCCCAGGCAACAATGAAGGAAAAATCGGCCGTTATTGCCCGCGCCGAATCCTTAGGCTTTAAAATTCATCTCTCAGATGGCAAAGAACGCACCATCATCGGCATCATTGGCGACAAGCGTGATTTGGATAAAGAACAAATCGAACGCATGCCCGGCGTAGAGCGCGTCGTGCCGGTGTTGAAACCGTTTAAGGTTGCCAGCCGCGAGTTTAAGCCGGAAGACACAATGTTTTCCATTGGCGAGCATACCGTTGGCGGTAAGGATTTGATCATCATGGCCGGGCCGTGTTCGGTGGAGAGCCGCAGCCAGATTATTGAGACAGCCCACGCGGTAAAGGAAGCTGGCGCTCATGTTTTGCGCGGCGGGGCGTTTAAACCCCGGTCGTCGCCGTATGCGTTTCAGGGGATGGGCGAAGAAGGGTTGAAGTATTTGGCCGAAGCGCGGGAAGAGACAGGGCTGCCCATTATCACAGAGGTTATGGAGCCGGCGATGGTGCCGCTGGTCTGCGAATATGCCGATATTTTGCAGATTGGGGCGCGGAATATGCAAAATTATGCGCTGCTGCACGCGGTGGGCAAATCACAGCATCCGGTTTTGCTGAAACGGGGCATGAGCAGCTTTATCGAAGAGTGGCTGATGTGCGCCGAATATATTTTGAGCCACGGCAATACGCGGGTGATGTTGTGCGAGCGGGGCATCCGCACGTTTGAGAAGTATACGCGCAATACGTTTGACATTAACGCCATTGCTGTGGCCAAACATATGTCCCATCTGCCGGTCATTGCCGATCCCAGCCATGCGACGGGGAAATGGGAGTATGTGGCCCCGGCGGCGAAAGCGGCCGTGGCTGCCGGTGCGGATGGCATCATCGTCGAAGTGCATCCGCGGCCTGATGAGGCGTTGTCGGACGGGTTGCAATCGTTAAAGCCGGAGAAATTTGCCAAACTGGTGCAAGATTTGAAGCGCATTGCCACGGCCGTTGACCGCAATGTGCCAGAATGAGTTAACCGTAGATGCGGGGTGAATGATGGAGCCGTCTGGGTGGAAACAGTCAGGCGGCTTTTTTGTTGGCGATGGTTTGTATGACGGCCGCGGGGATTGGGCCGGGGTAAACGGCCGTTTCCGGTAGATCGCTCACATTCACCCACGCCAGTTCATAGAGATTGTCGGGCGAGTGATGGGGGAATTCCGCCAGGTTCAGGTTGGGCGTGCCGGAAAATTCGGTTATCAGATAAGCGGTTTCGACCTGTTCAAATGTGTCGCCGTTGCTTACCGATGTGGTGATGGGGCGGGTCCAGAGGATTGGGCCGAGGGAGACAGCCAGGCTGGTTTCTTCCAGGGCTTCGCGCATGGCGGCGGCGGCCAGCGTTTCGCCGTCTTCCACGCCGCCGCCCGGCAGGACGGTAAAGGTACGGCCGTCTCGTGTCCGGCGGATCAGCAATAATTTTTCGTCGCGCAAAATGATCAGAGTGACACGTTGGCGAATTTTCATCACAATCTCCTAAATTGGCGCAGGGCGCGGTCCGGATAATCGCTGATCAGGCCATCGACGCCCCAATCAACAAGGCGCTGCATATCGGCGGGTTCGTTCACCGTCCAGACGTGTACGGCCGTGCCGCTTTGGTGCGCCGCCTGAATAAACTGGGGGGTGACAATGCGCCAACGGCCGTGATACTCCGAAGGCTGCACCGCTTTGGCCGGGCTGCGGAACCAACGTCCCAACCCCAGGCGGCTTTGGGCCAGCAGGCGGGCGGTTTCGCGCAGCGAACCGACGCTGGCGGCTTCTGGCAGAGCGCGGCGAAACGCGGCGACGGTTTCGCGGTGGAACGAGCCAACCATGACGTTGTGTTCCATGTGGCACTGGCGGATGAGGTTGACAAACGGCCGTACCAGCGACGGCTCCTTCTGTTTCATGTCGATGTTGATCCAGTGGTTGGGGAAGGCGGTAAACACGTCTTCCAGAGTGGGAATGGTGAATTGTTGGCCACGGAACGGGAAGGTCTGGCCGTTGTCGGGTGTAAAGTGATACCCGGCGTCTAATTGTTGCAGTTCGGCCAGGGTTTTTTCTTTGATCAGGCCACGGCCGTTGGTGGTGCGTTCCACAAACTCGTCATGGCAGACGACGATGACGCCATCGGCCGTCAGGTGAATGTCCAGTTCCAGGCCGTCCACGCCCCAATCGGCGGCCTGCTGGAAGGAGGGCATGGTGTTTTCTGGCAAATGGCCGGCCGCGCCGCGATGACCAATGATGATGGGACGGCCGTTACGGGCAAATGGGTGGCTTGGTCCAGGCGCGTCTTGCATGTCGTTCAATAGAGATTGGAGAGTAAAGATTTGAAGTCTCTCAATCTCCAATCTCCTATCTTCCTAATATATCCAGCAGCAAATCGGGCCGGTCAGTAATGATGCCATCGACGCCTAAATCGACCAGGCGCTGCATGTCGGCAGGGTCGTTGACAGTCCAGACGTGGACATCCACGTTACGGCCGTGTGCCCCGGCCACAAAACGCGACGTGACAACGTGCAAATCACCGGAGTATTCCGGCACCTGGAAGGCTTCGCCCGGTGGTTCGTAGAGGCGGCCCAAAAAGGCCAGATTCAGGCCGAAGAAAAGGCGGATTTCCGGCTCGGTCATGGAAGTGGCGACGCCGGGACATTTTTCGCGGAACTCCACCATCGTTTCGGGATGGAAGGAGGCGATGAGCACGGTTTGGCGCCGGTCATATTGGTCCAGCAGGTCGCAAAAGGGTTGGACGATGGACGGTTCTTGCTGCTTGATCTCGATGTTCATCAGCAAATCGGGGAAAGCGGTGAAAATTTCTTCCAGGGTGGGCACGGTGATGCCTTGCCCGCGATAAGGGTAGGTCTGGCCGTCGTCGTCGGTCCAGTAGTAACCGGCGTCGAGTTGTTTGATCTGGTCGAGGGTGAGGTCGCGGATACGGCCGTTGCCGCCCGTTGTCCTGTCTACTGTGTCGTCGTGCATCACCACCAACACGCCATCTTGCGTGCTGTGAATGTCCATTTCCAGCACGTCCACGCCCAGCGCGGCCGCGTTTTCAAACGCGGGCAGCGTATTGCTGGGGCGCAATCCTTCGCCGCCCTGGTGGGCCATCACCATCACGTCTGGTTGGTCAAAAAAGGGGTAATCGGGTGCGGCCTGGGCAAACAGGGCCACCACCACGGCGACCACCGCCAGCAGAGCCAGAAGCCCGGCCAAAAAGAGCAAAATTCGACGCAGCATGGAATCCTCCGAGTGTGAGTTGCCCGAATTGTAGTCGGGTATGGCTGAAAGCCCAAACCGGCCGATCCGGTTTCCGCCCTACCCTTTGTTCGCGTATAATAAATTCCTGAACAGGAGGCGACTTTTGGAAATTGCGGAACACACACAATCCGAACTGACATTGACCAACAACAGCCCGCAGCCCTGGCTGGCGCTGCTGGCTTTGCTGGGCCTGATGGTGGGGCTGGGCGGCGGGTACCTGCTGCGCTATTTTCAGATTGGCGAGCTGCTGCCGGAAAGCTGGGCCATCATGCTGGCGGCAATGCTGATAAGCGTGACGGTTACGGCCGTTCTCCTCATCTTCCTCACGCTCGACCAATCGCGCCGCCGCGCGGTGACGTTGTGCCACCTGGACCACAGCGCGGGCCAACTGTTGGTGGAACGGCGCGTTGTCTGGCGGCTGTGGCGGCCACAACTGCAAACGTATCCGCTGGCTGGCGTGACGGCCGTTTCCCTGCGCCAAGATCGTTATGATGCCCATCTGGCGCTGCACCTGAACCACCAGCAGACCATCACCTTAGCCAGCGTGCCACCGGCGGCCAGGGATAACGGCCGTGTGGCCCGCGTTCTGGCTGCCTTCTTAGATGTCCCGCTCGATTTGCACCTCGGTTTCGCGCAGCCAATCCGCTACCGCCCGCGCAACGAAATCTAAGCCCGTTTCCCCGACTATTATGTCTACACTTTTACCAACAACGCCGGCTTCCGGGCCGTCCGAAGCGCCGCGTGGTTATCTGATCGCGGTGGTTAGCGCGGCTATATTGTCTACCACGGCCGTTTTCATTCGCTACCTCACGGAAACCTACCACATTCCGCCGCTGGTGTTGGCTTTTTGGCGGGCGGTATTTGTCATTGGCACGCTGATGATTGGGCTGGGGGTGATACGGCCGTCGCTGCTGCGCGCCGGGCGCGTTCATCTGCCTTATCTGGCTGTCTATGGGCTGGTGTTGGCGATTTTCAATTCATTGTGGACCCTCTCGGTGGCCCTAAACGGGGCGGCCGTGGCCACCGTTTTGGTCTACTGTTCCGCCGCGTTTACCGCTTTGCTCGGTCGATGGCTGCTGAAAGAGCGGCTCGATGCCACCAAAGTAACGGCCGTCATATTATGCCTGGGCGGCTGCGTGTTGGTGGCGGAAGCGTTTGATCCGGCCGCCTGGACAGCCAATCCGGTGGGCATTCTAACCGGCGTGCTCTCCGGGCTGGGATACGCCGCATACAGCCTGATGGGGCGGTCGGCGGCGCAGCGCGGCCTGAATCCCTGGACCACATTGTTGTATACCTTTGCCTTTGCGGCTTGTTGTTTGCTGGCGGTGAATGTGCTGCCGGGAGCGGGCATACCGGGCACGGCCGTTCAACCCCGTGATCTTCTTTGGTTGGGGCGCGCCTGGGCGGGCTGGGCGGTGCTGATTTTATTGGCCGCCGGGCCGACGGTGGCCGGATTTGGCTTGTACAACGTGAGCCTTAGTTTGCTGCCCTCCAGCGTGGCGAACCTGATTTTGACGTTGGAACCGGCGTTTACGGCCGTATTGGCTTTTTTCTTGCTGGGCGAACGGCTGACGGCCGTGGAGATAACCGGCGCGGCGCTGATTTTGAGCGGCGTGGCGCTGCTGCGGCTGCGCAACGGCCGATCAACCGCCAAGGCCGCTGTCTGAACGAGTGGTTTGGGGAAAACCCTCGTCAGACCATTTTTGTTTTGGCGGGAATTGGGTAGAATGATACGGCCGTTTGGGGCAAACCAGGAGAGTTTCCCCAGAAAATCTTCTCGTACACATGGCTGACCGGAAGGGGCAGCCTTTAAAAAGGAGCAACCAATGATTACAAACCCCAAGTTTCAGATATTTTTAGGCAAAAATGGCGAGCATTATTTTCGGTTAAACGCCCGGAATGGCGAACAGATTTTGGCCAGCGAGGGCTATTCTGCCAAAGCCAGCTGTGAAAATGGCATTGAGTCGGTGAAGAAAAATTGTGTGGATGACGGCCGTTTCGAGCGCAAAGTGGCCAGCGACGGCCGTTACTACTTCCACCTCAAAGCCGCCAACGGGCAAATCATCGGCAGCAGCCAGATGTATAAAAGCGAACAAGGGCGCGATGGCGGCATCCAATCTGTGCAGAATGTCGCCCCCGATGCGCCAGTGGAAGACCTGACCCTCGCCGAATAAACACGCCGGCAAAAATTGGCCTTAACACAGCGCCAAACACAAGTTTAAAACCCCAAAGGGTTTTGTGCCCCGGCACGAAAAGCGCCGAGGTGATAAACCCTTTGGGTTTGCGAAAATTAAAATTCCCCCTAAAAAACAGATCGTTTTTTGCGCAGCTAAAGAGGCCATGTTATACTACCAATCATTGAGCTTCAGAGTAGCATATTCTTTGACGGAAAGTGGGCCTCCCCACTTTTTTTGTTTTCTATTCGGGGTACTTGCCTTGTCAAGACCAGGAAAAACTATTATGGGTAAGGTTGAAATCGATGAAAAGTGAATTTGTTTTAGCCTTCAATGAGATTTGTGAAGCGCGTGGCCTGCCAAAAGAGGATGTCTTTGACGCGTTAAAGACAGCTCTGGTATCTGCATTTCGGCGGGATTTTAATCTCAGCAATACGCAAGATGTGCGCGTGGAAATCGATCCGCGTACCGGTGAATCGACCATTTACTCCGAAAAAGAAGTTGTCGATTCCATCATGGACAATCGCACAGAGGTGTTGTTGGATGTAGCCCGTCGTGAGCATCCGGATGCCCAACTGGGTGATGTGTTGTTGGTCGACAGCACCACGGCGCAATTCGGCCGTATAGCCGCGCAGACTGCTAAACAAGTTTTGCTCCAGCGTGTCCGTGAAGCTGAACGCGAACATCTCTTTGAAGACTTTTCTGGCCGAGAAGGGGAATTGGTTAACGGTACCGTTCAGAGCATCAGCGGTCAACATATTACCATTGGTCTGGGTCGTACTGAAGCCACGCTGCCGAAAGGCCAGCAAGTTCATGGCGAACGTTACCGCGCCCATGACAAAATTCGTGTCTATGTGTTGGAAGTTCGACGGACCAATCGTGGACCGCAAATTTTTGTCAGCCGGAATCATCGCAACCTGCTTCGCCGCCTGTTGGAATTGGAAGTACCGGAAATTTACAACGGCCAGGTGGAAATCAAGAGCATTGCCCGGGAGGCGGGTCAGCGGTCTAAGGTGGCTGTGTTGGCTTTGCAGCCAGGGGTAGACCCGGTTGGCGCCTGTGTGGGGATGCGCGGTGTGCGTATTCAGAGCATTGTGCGCGAGCTAAATGACGAAAAAATTGATGTCATCGAATGGGATGCGGATCAGCACACGTTTATCGCTAAGGCGTTAAGCCCGGCGCGTGTGTCGCACGTCTTTTTGGAAGAGCATCCTGAGGATGGCAAGACGGCGATTGTGATTGTGCCGGACGATCAGTTGTCGCTGGCGATTGGGCGTGAAGGGCAAAATGCGCGTCTGGCAGCGAAGCTGACGGGCTGGCGTATTGATATTAAGAGCCTGACAGAAGCGGCCGCTGAATCTTTGGATAATTTGGATCATCCGAAGGCCAATGCTGAGGTTGCCAAGAACAGCACCTTGCATGAGCAGGTGCGGCTGATTTTGGAGAAGAAAGCGGCGAATCGGCCGATTACTTCGGAAGATTACCACACGTTGGATCGTCTGGTGAGCGGTATTTTAGGCACGATTATTACGTCGCGGGCCGAGAACTTCGAGAAGACGCGTAAACGCCGGGCCGAGGCGCGGTTGAAAGTGCCGACGGCCGCCTGGCGCGAATCGTTGGACGACCTGGATTTGCCGGGTCGTATTCACAATTTGCTGTTGGACAATGAGATTGAAACCGTTGGCGACGCTATTTTCCACCTGGAAATGGGCGACGATGTGATTTTGGGCTTCCGTGGTTTAGGGGAAGCGGCTTTAGAGACGTTGAAGGAACGGGTGGCTGAATATCGCAGCCGGCTGGCCGCGGATGAGACGTTGGAAGCTGCGCCGAAAACAGCGGAAGAGGCTGTGGCGGAAGCGGACATGGAAGTGGAAACGGCCGTTCCTGACCTCGAAGCCGAACCTGAAATGGCCGAACCGGAAGCCATCATGGCCGAAGTGGAGCCAGAACCCGTTGTCGCCGAAGTGGTGGCGGAAACGGCCGTGGAAGAAGAAGCAGAACCGGTGGTTGTGGCGGAAACGGCCGTTGAAGAAGAACCAGAAGAGGCTATCACCGACCTGGTAGACGATCTCAGCCGCTCATTAATTGACCTGGTTGAAGAAAAGCCGGAACCGCAAAGAAAACCCAAGCCGGGTATTGTCGTCGTTCGACCGGAGGAAAGCGCTACGGAAGACGAAGATGAGGAAGAGCGCAAGCGGCGCGGCCGTAAAGGGCGACAGCTCGTCTTTAACGAAGACATTGGCGAGGTGGTTACCAAGCGCAAGCGCAAGGGCAGCCGCAGTCGACCGGAATGGGAAGATATTGATTTAGACGAAATATAAGATAGGGTTGTGGCAATAGAGGTAGAGAGTTTCTCTATCTTTATTGCTTTATGCCGGTTTAACATGATGAAGAAACAAGGGCGCAAGCCAAAACACGTCCCCCAGCGGACCTGTGTCGTTTGCCGTCAGAAAACGGAGAAACGGCGGCTTATCCGCATTGTGCGTACGCCGGATGATGGCGTGGTTGTGGATATGAGCGGAAAGCAGAACGGCCGTGGCGCTTACGTGTGTGATCGGCCTGAATGTTGGGACAAAATGCTCAACGATCGGGCTGTGTTGGGCCAGGCCCTTAAAGCTGCTGTCGGCGACGAGGAATTGGCCGCTATTGCGGCCCATCGCCCTATCGCCGAGGACGCCGGCGCGTCATAAAATAGATAAGATTTGGCTGGCAAACGGCCGTTAACGATTTTGCATCCTGAATGGTTGCGCGCAGCGTTTGCGTAGTGAGGAAATGGTAAAAGATGACGAAAACAAAAGCATTGATTGAGCTACCAGCTTTCATAACCGTTCGAGAATTGGCTGCCGTTATGGAAGTCAGTCCCATCGACGTGATTAAAGAGTTGATGAGCAATGGCATCATGGCCAACATCAACCAGGACATAGACTTCGACACTGCGGCCATTGTTGCCGGAGAAATGGGTTTTGAAGTTGTGTCCCAGGCCGAAGCCGCCGCCGCCGTCGAAGAAGTCATCGACGAAAAAGACCTGTTGGCCTGGCGGCGAGTCCTGGCCAAAGAAGACGCCGCCAATTTGCAAACCCGCCCTCCGGTTGTCACCATGTTGGGCCATGTCGATCACGGCAAAACTTCCTTGCTAGACGTGATTCGTCAGACAAATGTGCAGGCCGGTGAAGCCGGCGGCATTACCCAGCACATCGGCGCCTACCAGGTTGAACAAGATGGCAAGCCGGTTACATTTTTAGACACTCCGGGCCACGCGGCGTTCACCTCCATGCGTGCTCGCGGCGCGCAGGCCACAGATATTGCCATCCTGGTGGTTGCCGCCGACGATGGCGTGATGCCCCAAACCCGCGAAGCGGCCGATCATGCTCGCGCCGCTCATGTGCCGATTATTGTGGCGATGAACAAGATTGATTTGCCTACGGCGAATCCGGCCAAGGTAAAGCAGCAGTTGAGTGAAATTGGCCTGATTCCCGATGAATGGGATGGGGATACGATGATTATTCCCGTTTCAGCCAAAGAGCGTCTGGGTATCGAAGATTTGCTGGAAGCGATTTTGTTGATAGCCGAAGACATTAACCCGCGGGCCAATCCCCAAGCGACGCCATCTGGTTCGGTCTTGGAAGCCAGTATCGAGCGCGGGCGCGGCGTGATGGCTACCGTGCTGGTGCAAAACGGCACGCTGCGTCGCGGTGACACACTGTTGGTGGGCAATCATTACGGCCGTATCAAATCCATGTACGATTTTCGTGGCCGCCAAATTAAAGAAGCCACCCCATCCACCCCGGTGGCGGTATCCGGCCTGAACGATATTCCCCACGCCGGCGAACAATTTACCGTGGTCAAAACGGAAAAAGAAGCCCGTCGGCTAATTGCCGAAATGCAAGAAGATATGCGCCAGGACGCAGACGGCCGTGGCGCCGGCATGAGCCTGGATGAATTCTTCAGCCGCTTGCAAGAAGGGGACGTAAAAACCCTCAACCTCATCGTGAAGGCTGACGTTCAAGGCTCCTTGGAACCCATTGTCAATTCGCTGGGTAAACTTGGCGACGAGGAAGTCTCGTTGGATATTTTGTTGGCCGCCACTGGCAACGTAACGGAAAGCGATGTCATGCTCGCTTCCGCCTCTGATGCCGTTATCCTTGGCTTCAACGTGGAAATAGACCCCGTCGCCCATGCCGCCGCCTCCAGCGAAGGCGTGCAAATCAGCAACTACACCATCATCTACAAGTTGATTGAAGATGTTGAAAAAGCCATGAAAGGCATGTTGGACCCGGTCTACGAAGAAGTTCTGATCGGTCGGGCGGAGGTGCGCCAGGTCTTTAAGATTCGTGGCGTTGGGCAAATTGCCGGTTGTTACATGCGCACCGGCGTGGCCCGCCGTAATGCCCAGGCGCGCCTCATTCGCAACACCAGCTTGCTGCACAGCGGCCCGGTGAGCAGCCTGAAACATTTGGCCGAAAGCGTGCGCGAAGTGAAGGCTGGTTTTGAATTTGGCGTTAGCCTGGAAAATTGGAACGATTTTCGCCCTGGAGATTACATCGAATTCTTTGTAACTCAGCGCGTGGAAAACCCATAACATGAGCAAAATTCGTCAACAGCGTACAGCGGAACAAATTCAGATTATCTTGAGCGAGTTGATTTTGCGTGAGATGAACGATCCCCGACTGCAAGAGTTGACCATGACGGATGTGACCATAGATCGGGAGTTGAAATACGCAGACGTCTACGTCCAGGCGTTAGGCGATGAATCGCGCCGCGTAGACGTGCTTCAGGCGCTGGATAAAGCGACCGGATTCTTCCGCCGCGAACTGGCGCAGCGGATGCGTCTGCGTATAACTCCCGAACTTCGTTTTCATTGGGATCCGACCCTCGCGCAGGCGGCGGAAGTGGATCGCATTCTGGCGAATCTGGTTATTCCTCCCTTATCCGACGAAGAGGAATAAGCGACTGTTTCCAGACCCCGAACTGAGGTGGCTGGTTGATCTGACTATTGGATTGTCCTATGGGCAGGAGCCACCTCCAGATCCAACAGAATTGCAACAAATAAAAGGACAAGAGTAACTGTGTCATTTGCAGCGGAATTCCGCCAGACAATTGAAGCGGCGCGGCGTATTTTGGTTGTGACGCACGTTGGGCCAGATGGGGATGCGTTGGGTTCGTTAACGGCCGTAGGCATGGCCCTTTCTCGCCTGGGCAAAGATGTCACCATGGCCTGCGAGAGCGATATGCCCAATCGGTTCAATTACCTTTCGTTTGTCGACCGCGTGGTCAGAAAGACCGATCCTCGCGGCCGTTTTGACGCCTTGATCGCCGTCGATTGCGGCGACCAGCAGCGCATGGGCGATATCTTCACCAGTTTGCCAGACCCCAAACCATTCATCATCAACATCGATCACCACATCACCAATACCTATTTTGGCGATTTGAACTGGGTGGCCGACTGCCCGTCTACGGCGGAGATGATCTACAGCCTGTACACAGATATGGGTTGGGAAATTAACGCCGACGTGGCCATGAGCCTTCTTACCGGCGTCGTCACGGACACGCTTGGGTTTCGCACGCCCAACGTAACCCCCAACACCCTGAAAGTAGCCAGCGTTTTGATGGAAGCCGGGGCGGATTTGCCCCTGATCACCATGCAGACCTTGAACTTAAAGCCATTGTCTACGCTGCGCCTGTGGCAGATTGGCCTGAACCAGATGCAAATTGAAGACGGCCTGATGTGGACCACCATCACCAACCGCGACCGGGAAATGATTGGCTACCGCAACGACAGCAGCAGCGGCCTGGTGAATTTGCTGGCCGACGTGAACCGAGTGGCCATTGGCGTGGTGTTGATGGAAATGGAAGACGGGTATATTCGGGTTGGCTTTCGCAGCCGCCCGCCGTATGACGTGGCGCAGTTGGCCCAAAGTCTCGGCGGCGGCGGGCACCCTCAGGCTGCGGGCTGTACGATGGAAGGCCCTTTGGCCAAAGCTGAAGCGCAAATTGTGGAAATGTGCAAGCAGGCCATTACCCAACAAACGCCGGCCTCCGCGCAGCAAAATGGGCATGGGTTGTAGAAACGGCCGTTTCCTCCATGATTTATTCTGATTATGTCGAATCTTTCGGGAATTTTAGCCGTTGATAAGCCGCTTGGTGTCACCTCCCACGATGTGGTTAACCAACTCAGGCGGCTGAGTGGCACACGCCGCATCGGCCATGCCGGTACGCTAGACCCCCTGGCGACCGGCGTGATGCTGTTGGGCATTGGCCGGGCGACCCGCCTGCTGGAATATCTGGTCGGGCTGCCGAAGACGTATGAAACGGCCGTACGCCTGGGCCAGACCACCAACACCTATGATGCAGAGGGCGAGATTGTGGTTGAACGGCCGTTCGCCCATCTCACCGAATTGCCCATCACCGCCGCCCTGGCTCAATTTCGCGGCCCCATTCAGCAAAAACCGCCCCTTTATTCGGCCATCAAAAAAAATGGAAAACCCCTCTACAAATTAGCCCGTGAAGGCGCAGAGGTAGACGTGCCGCCGCGCGAAGTCACCATCTATGAATTAACCATGCTGGCCTGGCGCGCGCCGGTCCTGCATTTGCGCGTGGCCTGCTCGTCGGGGACGTATATCCGTTCATTGGGGCATGATCTGGGCGAAGCGTTGGGCTGTGGCGGCTATCTGACGGCGCTGCGGCGCACGGCCGTCGGCGATTTTACGCTCGATCAGGCCGTTTCGCTGGATCAACTGACTGCCGCCAATCTGGCCGATCACCTGCTGCCGCCGGAAACGGCCGTGGCCCATTTGCCCCAATTAACCTTGCCCGCTTCAGAAGTGGAGCGGCTGTTGGTGGGGCAGCGGCTGGTTCGGGAAACCGACCACGCCCTGCACGAGATGGTGCGTGTCACCGACCCGACTGGCGAATTTGTGGGCATTTTGCGCGCCGAAGCGGATTATTGGCAGCCGCACAAGATGTTTTTGCCGGAAACGGCCGTTGTCGACCAGACTTCTTTGATCTGAATCAGGTACACGAGTTATGACACAGACATTCATCCACGTTGAACACCTGACCGAAGTCGAACTTTCTACGCCCACCTATCTGGCGATTGGTTCTTTTGATGGTGTCCACGTGGGCCATCAGGCTGTGCTGCAAGAAATGGTGGCCGCGGCCCGCGCCGACGGCCGGCGCTCGGCCGTTCTCACCTTTTTCCCCCATCCTACCCGTGTTTTGCGCGGTCAGGAAGGGCCATATTACATTACCACCCTGGCGGATCGGGTGCGGCTGCTGGCCGAGCAGGGCATCGATCTGATCATTACCCATCCGTTTAATGAAGAAGTTCGCCTGACGCGAGCGGCTGATTTTGTCGACCAGCTCATCCGGTATCTGGACATGCGCCAGATTTGGGGCGGGAATTTTGCTTTTGGCTACAAACGAGAAGGGGATGTGCCCTTTTTGCGCCGGTTAGGCGCGGAGCGCGGTTTTTCGGTGGAATTGGTGCGCTCGATGGTGGAAGTTCAGGGCGATTGGGTGAGCAGCAGCCGGATTCGTCGTTGTTTGACCGAAGGAAACGTGGCTACTGTGCGCGAATGTTTGGGACGGCCGTTTCACGTTACCGGCGACGTGGCGCAAGGCGATCAGCGCGGGCGCACGATTGGTTTTCCGACGGCCAACCTGGCCGCCTGGGACGAGCTGCTGCTGCCAGCCAACGGCGTGTATGCTACCTACGCCTGGCTGGGCGACCAGCGTTATGTGGCGGCGACTAATGTGGGGGTGCGGCCAACAGTAAACGGCCGTGGCGTCACCGTCGAAGCGCATTTGTTGGATTACAGCGGCGATTTATACGGCCAGGAGCTGCGCGTGGAGTTTATCCAGCACATTCGGCCGGAGAAAAAATTCTCTGGCCTGCCGGAGTTAACCGCCCAGATTCAAGCCGATGTCAGCGCGATACGGGCGATGTTGGCGTAACGCGCCGCACGCATCCGCATTACGGTCCATATGGCGCCGCCCAAGACGGCGATTTGTGGACGTGGACGATTTGCCAGCCGTGTTCCCCTTTGATGAGGACACGGCTTTCGTTATGTTGGCGGTGGGTGATGGGACCTTCGGGGGTGGCAATGGTGAGCATGAAGGTGTAACTGACAACGGCCGTTGTCTCTTCGCCCGGCGCGCCATACAACTGCAAGCGCGGTTCCCACAAATCGTAGCGAAAGTCGGCGTCCGTGCCGGCCCACCCATGTTTAATCATAAAAAAGTGAAAATCCAGGCCATCTTGCCGGTGCGGCGTGATGAACCATTCGTAGAGCGATAAATCGTCGCTGGTGGTGGCTTTGTAGGTTGCCACATCCCGCGCAAAAACGCTGTGCAAATGGCGGTGGAGCGTGTTCCAGACCTCTTCTTCTGTCGTTTTTTTCATCGTTTTCTCCAGCAGTAAGGCCTCGCGAAGGGTTAGGCCCGGATAGTCTCGAAAATCATCTTATCGCGTGGCCGGCGCGGGGCGCTCGATTTTGGGGCGCGGATTGGCGGCCAGTTCGGCCAGGATGATTTCGACGGCCGTTTCCAACTGTGGATCACGGCCGTTAATCACCAGTTTGGGCGTCATTTCCACTTCCACATCCGGGGCGACGCCTTCGTTTTCTACTTCCCATTCGCCCTCCGGGCTAAAAATGGCCAGACGCGGCGCAGTGACCAGCCCGCCATCCAGCAGCACCGGGTTGTCGTAGATGCCAATTAGCCCGCCCCAGGTGCGTTTGCCCACCAGCTTGCCCAGGCCGCGCCGCCGGAAAAACTGTGGCATCGCGTCGCCGCCGGAGCCGGCAAATTCGTTAATCACCATCACTTTGGGGCCAAAAATGGACGCGGCCGGCGTGCTGAAAATCTTGCCTTCGCGGGTGGCCCAGTAACTCAGTAAGGGGCGGTCCAGCAGGTCGATGACGTAATCGGCGACGGAGCCGCCGCCGTTGAAGCGTTCATCAAGGATGACGGCTTCTTTGTCCAGTTGGGAGAAGTAGTAACGGTTGAAGGAGGCATACCCTTCCAGGGCGGTATTGCTCATGTAGACGTAGGCGACACGGCCGTTGGTCATCTCGCTGACTTTTTTGCGGTTGTCTTCCACCCACGACCAGTGGCGCAGGTCGTTTTCGCTGCGGATGGGCACGACGGTGACGATACGGCCGTCGGCGGCGTCGGTTGTGGGGCTGACGAGCAAAGTTGTCTGTTTGTCGGCGGTTTTCTCGAAGAGGCTGTAGAGGTTGGTGGGTGGGCGCAGGGGACGGCCGTTAACCGCCAGCAGATATTCGCCTTCGCTCACGTTGACGCCCGGTTCTGTCAGGGGCGCGCGTAGTTCCGGGTGCCAATTCAGGCCGGAGTAGATGCGCCGGAAGCGGTAGAACCCATCTACCAGATCATAATCAGCCCCCAACAAACCACCGTCTACCCGATTAGGGGTGGGGATGTCGCCAAACATCACGTAGGCGTGGCCAACTGAAAGCTCGCCGATCATTTCTGCCAGGATAAAGTTCAGGTCCTGCCGATGGCCGACATGGGTTAAGAGGGGCCGGTATTTGGCCGCAGTAGCTTCCCAATCGAGGCCGTGCATGTGGGCGTCGTAAAAAAAGTCGCGCTGCAGGCGGCAAACTTCGGTGAACATTTGCGACCATTCGGCTTTGGGATCGACGTACACTTCCATCTGGGCCAGGTTCAGGCGGTCGCCGCCGTTGTCGGGCTTTTTGTCTGTGCCGATGACGGCGAAGTCGTCGGGTTTTTTAGATTGATAGAGCAGTTTACGGCCGTCGGCGCTTATCCAATAGGCACGGATGTTGCTCAGATAGACCTCGTTTTTTCGTTCTTTCAGATCAAACACGTTTAATGTGCCCAGCAGCGTCTCGGTTTGTTCGGCAAACGATTGATTGGTCTCCAGGTAAAACAATTTGCCATTGGCCGCCTGCAGCGAGCGATATTCGCGGGCGGGCAGCGGCAGAGCCAAAATTCGCTGGTCCATTTTTTCCAGATCGATTTTGACTTTGACGGGTGGTTTTTTCGGACCGTTGGGCTTCTTTTCTTGCTTGTCTTGCTCATCCCCGTCGTTTTTGGCTTCATCGGCGTTGGTTTCGTCTGGCGATTTTTCCTCTTTGGCCGGTTCATCATCACTTTCGGGGGCCAGCGGGGAGGGTGTGTCGTGGCTGAGTACGACGACATAGAGGTTGCTTTGCACCGGCCGTTCGTAAGAGGACATATCCAGCCAGCCAGTGTTCAGGCCGTAATTGGAGCTGGCGGCGAAAAAGAGATATTTTCCGTCTGGACTAAAGCAGGCTGAGGTGGCGTCGCTGAGGCCATCGGTGATCTGGTGGCTGACGCCGGTGGCCAGTTCATACAAAAATACGGCGCGTATGTGCGTGTCCAGCCGCCGGGTATAGGCGAGCCATTGGCTGTCGGGCGACCAGACGGGATTCAGGCTGCGTTCGGGGTGGTCGTAGGTGTCGGTGGCGACGTGGATGGGTTTTTGTTCGGCCACATCGAGGTAAAAGAGGTTGAGCGCTTTATCGGTGTAGGCGATTTTTTGGCTGTCGGGCGACCAGGTGGGCGAGTAAAAGAAGGATTTTTTGCCCAGGGGGATGAATGTTTTCTCTTGCAGGCCGGCCTGGTCGGACAAGACAAGTTCGTATTCGCCGCTGGCGTCGGAGAAGTAGGCGATTTGCTGCCCGTCTGGCGACCAGGCGGGGAAGCGTTCGTGTACGCCGGGGGTGCGGGTGAGATTGCGGATGTCGCCTTTTTTGGCGGGCACGGTGAAAATGTCGCCGCGCGCCTCGAATACGGCGCGCACGCCGGTGGGAGAAATGCCGGCGTGGCGGATGGTGTGGGCGGCGCGTTTGAAATAGGGCCGCGCGTAGGGCAAATCGGCGGCAATTTGGATGTGCAGGGTGGTGGTTTGGCCATCGGCGGGATTGTAGAGGTGGATACGGCCGTTTTGCTCATACGCCAGCAGCCCATCCCCTGTGGTGAGGGAGCGGATGTCGAAATCGTCGTAGTGGGTGAGCTGGGTGACGGCCGTTGTCTGGGTGTCATAGCCGAACAAGTTCATCGTCCCATGCCGGTCGGATAGGAAATAGATGGTATCGCCCAGCCAGCAGGGGTAGGTGTCGCTGGCGTTGACGTGGGGGATTTCAACGTGGTCGTAGGTGGTCAGGTCCAGCACCCAGATGGGCGACGTGCGCCCGCCGCGATAGCGTTTCCAGGACCAGAATGGTTCGGGAATGGAGGTGTAAGCCAGGAAACGGCCGTCGGGTGAAAAATCGCCCCGTTCAGCCATGGGCAGGGGCAGCGCCTGCGGAAAATCGCCCTCCAGCGACACGGTGAAGAAACGGCGATAGCGGATGGTGTGGGCGTCGCGGGAAGAGACAAAAAGAATGGCACGGCCGTCGGGCGTCCAGCCGCGCACCCAATCGTCGCCGGGGTGGAACGTGAGCCGCCGGGGCGACCCGCCCTCTTTGCCGATGACGTAGACGCTGGTATTGCCATCGTAGTTGGCGGAAAAGGCGATCCATTCGCCATCTGGCGAAAACATGGGGGTGGATTTGACGCCTTTGTGGGCGGTGAGACGGTGAGGATTACGGCCGTCGCGCCCGGCGATCCAGATGTCGCTGGCATACAAAAAAGCAATGTGATCGGCGCTGACAGTGGGCTGCTTCAGGAGAAGCGTCTCTTGTGCCATGGGGATTGCGTCTGAGGTCATGAATCACTCCGGGAAACTGGATTTTGTTGATCTAAACCTGGAAATTAGCGAGATTTGTTGCCAGGGCGCTTAACCCTGGTCAAGGTATTGTAGAGCAAGCTGGACACGTTCATCCACGTTTTTAACTTCGCGGGGCAGTTTTTGCAGGGCGGATTGCGCTTCGACGATGCTAAAGCCGAGGCTGGTCAGGATGTCGATGACATCGGCGTCGATGTCGGCGACCAGCGGCATGTTGCTGCTGGCCTGGCTGAGATCGAGTTTGTCGCGCAGTTGGAACATCATGCGTTCGGCCGTCTTTTTGCCGATGCCAGGGACACGTTGGAGCACGGCCGTTTCCTCGCGCATAATGGCGCTTTTCAGCAGTTCCGGGCTGAGTGTAGACAGGATGGCCAGGGCCACCTTCGGGCCAACGCCGTTGACGGTTAGCAGCACTTCAAACAATTGCAGGTCTTCAGTCGATTCAAAGCCATAGAGCGACAGGTCTTGTTCGCGCACGATGAGGTGGGTGTGCAGCATGATGCTGCGCCCGACGCCGCCGACGTCTTCCAGCACCGTTTTGGGCACAAACACGCGCACCCCCACGCCGCCGACTTTGATGACAAGGTGGTCTGGGCCGATAAACTGGATGGTTCCGCTAAGGCTGGCAATCATAGTGTCTCTTAGGTGTTCCAGGATTCAGAGTGAGTGGGTGATTTGTGCGCCTGATTACGAATCGTACAGGGCTGCGTGTCGTTGATATTGGTAATGGGTAATCGCCACAGCCAGGCCATCAGCGGCGTCGTCGGGGCGAGGCGTTTCTTCCAGGTCTAGCAGGTTGCGCACCATGAGCTGCACCTGGGCTTTGTCGGCTTTGCCGTAGCCGGTGACAGCTTCTTTGATTTTGGGCGGGGAGTATTCGCCGATGGATAGACCCGCGTTAGCCAGAGTGACCAGCAGCACGCCGCGCGCCTGGCCAACGGTGATGGCAGTGGTGATATTCCGGCCGAAAAATACTTCTTCGATGCCTACGGTGTCGGGCTGGTAGTCGTGGAGGAGTTGTTGCAGTTCTTGTTGGATGGTTTGCAGGCGTTGGGGCATGGGGGTGTGGGCAGGGGTGAGGATGGCGCCAAAAGAAACGGCCGTTAAACGGCCGTCTTCTGCTGCATCTATAATCCCATATCCGGTGGTCGCTGTGCCCGGGTCCAATCCCAATATACGCATAAGAGTGTTGAGCAAGGAATGGAGGGATTTGTTGGCCCTCGTTCCTCGTTCTTGTTGGGTTCGATTTAGTCGGCGTCCATGGCGGCCATGGCTTCGTCGGTCACGTCCAGGGTGGAGTAAACGTTTAGCACGTCATCCAGGTCTTCAATCTTTTCGATGAAGTTCATTACCTGCACGGCCGCTTGTTGTTCGAGTTCCAGCGGCGCATTGGGATCGTACAACACGTTGGCTTCTTCCAGCTTAAAACCGGCGGCCTGAATGGCGTCGCGCACTGCGGCAAACCCTTCCAGTTCTACGTAAATTTCTGCTCCGTCTTCGCTGAACTGAATATCGTCTGCGCCGGCGTCGGCGGCTACCAGGAACAGATCATCTTCGTTGGCCACGTCGGCGACGGCAATGTAGCCTTTGCGGGTGAACTGCCAGGCTACGGAACCGGCGTCGGCCATGTTGCCGCCATTTTTGCTGACAGTATGGCGCAAGTCGGCTACGGCGCGGTTTTTATTGTCGGTGACGCATTCTACAAGAATGCCAATGCCGTTTGGTCCGTAAACTTCATACATCATCTCGAAGAGTTCGCTGCCTTCGAGTTCGCCGGTGCCGCGTTTGATGGCGCGTTCGATGTTGTCCTTGGGCATGTTGGCGGCTTTTGCCTTTTCCACTGCCAGGGCGAGGCGGTTATTGAAGTTTGGATCGCCGCCGCCTTCGCGGGCGGCCATCGTCAGTTCAGAAGCTAATCGGGTGAAAATTTTCCCCCGCTTTTTATCGGTGGCCGCTTTCTTATGCTTAATTGTCGACCATTTTGAATGTCCAGACATCTCTACATCTCCCAAATAATTGATCTCAGAATGGCAATTATATCACACCCTGCCCGGCAACCATTAACCGGGAAGGGGGGCAAAATGGGGCAGACGGCCGTCTAATCCTCCAGTTTGACCGGTTTCTGGCCGGGGAACAGGGCGTCCATGAGTTCCGGCGCGTAACGCGCAGCCATATCGGAACTGATGCTGTTGGAATGGCAAATTTCCTGGTAAAGATGGGCGCTGGGTCGCCACTGCCGGACCTGGGTTTGCGGGTCCATCTCGATGAGGCCAAAACGTTGGCTCCAGCCATTGTGCCATTCAAAGTTATCCACCAGGCTCCAGTGGTAGTACCCCATCACCGGGAAACAAAAACTGACAGCGCGCCAAACCTCCCGCAAATGGGTGAGGAGGAAAGACGGCCGTAATCTGTCATTTTTGTCCGGCAGGCCATTTTCGGTAATGTAGATGGGTTTTTGGTAGCGGCGGGCGCGGTTGATCATTTGGAAAAGGCCGGCGGGGTACACTTCGCCGTAAGCGCCGTCGCTGACGGTGGCGTTATCGCCCCAATCGCGCACGATGAATTCGCTGCCGGGCGGGAATTTTACGCGGAAGCGGGTGTAGTAGTTGACCCCGATGAAGTCATAGGAACCGGCTAAATGAGGGATGCGGCCACGGCCGTACGGCCGTTTCAACTGTCCGCTCACCAGACTATCCAGCCACAAATCGTTAAATACCCCGTCTACGCGCTTTGTCAGCCAGGCATCCAGGCGGTTCCCGCCCAGCCGGGGTGCAAAAACCTGCATACTTTTGGCAATGCCTACCTGCGCTGCCGGGTATTTGGCTTTGATGGTGTGGTAGGCGGCGGCGTGGCAGGCCATCATATGGCGCACCGCCTGAAAGCCGGGGCCGAAGCCATGTTTGCGCGGCGCGGGGAATTCATCGGCCATGTAGCGCATAAACACATAGACCATCGGCTCGTTGAAAGTGATCCACTTGGGAATGAGGTCGCCCAGGGCGTCGACAACTTTGGCCGCGTAGCGCTGAAAGTAATCGACGACCAAATCGACGTTGAAATCCCCTTTTTCTACCAGCCAAAGCGGGTTGGTGAAGTGGTGGAGGGAAACCATTGGTTCGATGCCGCGCAGGTGCATGGCGGTCAGAATGTCACGGTAGCGGTCCAGGGCGGCGGCGCTAAAGACGCTGGGTTCTGGCTCGATGCGGCTCCATTCGAGGGAAATGCGCTGGGCGTTAAGCCCGATTTTGGCGGCGGCGTCCAGGTCGGCTTCGGCGTTGGTCCACCAGTCACAGGCCAGGGCGGAGCGGTCGTTGTGGAGGATACGGCCGTTTTCCTGTTCCCAGGCCCACCAATCATTATTGCTGTTATGGCCCTCGACTTGATGAGAGGAAACGGCCGTGCCCCAAAGAAAATCGGGTGGAAAAATCATGCGTGCCTGTGCCACAATGCTCTGCTCCTCACACTGATAATTTTTGCCATTATAACAGAGTTACGCACCGCTTCAGTTACTTTGACAAGGCAAATCCCCTGTGGTAATCTTTCGCAGCGAGGGATATCTAACATTACCTTATTCCTAAATTGCACGTCACAAACCCAATAGCTGTTGGTGAATCTGTCGCCAGTTGCTATACTTATCATCATCCTACCACCTGTAAAGCAACGTTTGGAGGTTGTCGTGAGAGAATTGGTTCCCATGAGTGGCTATTACTACCCCAATAAGATGGCTCGCATCTTATTGATATCCATGGAAGAGGTAATGGGGCGAAATGGCCTGAATGCACTCCTCAACTTGGTTGAAATGCGCCAGTTTATCACAGACCTACCCCCAGATAATCTGGAACGCGAATTTGATTTTGCTTATATTTCCAACTTGAATAGAGGGCTAGAAGACATTTATGGTCCGCGTGGCGGGCGCGGGTTGGCCTTACGTGGCGGCCGCGCCATCTTTTCTCGTGGCTTAAAACAGTTCGGCGCTCTGGCCGGCGTAGGCGATTTAGCCTTTAAAGTGCTCCCCCTGCAAACAAAATTACGAATTGGCATTCCCGCTGTCGCCCGCATATTCACCCAATTCAGCGATCAAACCAGCCGGTGTGAAGAATTTGATGATCATTACCTCTATTACATCGATCGCTGCTCCATGTGTTGGGGCGTCGAATCGGATCGCCCGGTGTGTCATGTGGCCGTGGGGATCCTGCAAGAAACGCTGCGCTGGATCAGTGGCGGGTTAGAATTTCGTGTAAATCCCACGGAATGCATTTCTATGGGCGCAAAAACCGGCGTCATCCGAATTGACAAAGAGCCAATCAAATAAGACGCTTTGCCTGGCCAAAAATTAATTGCGGCAAACCTTCGTCAAAACCCAAGGAAGTATGCTAGTGGCTGACGGATCACAAGAAAAGCAACAAAAAATTTTCATCGTCGAAGACGATCTGGATTTAGCAGAGATGTTGGGCGCTTACTTCCGAGCGCAAGGGTATCAGGTGACCAACGCTGTTCGAGGTGAAGATGCAGTAACCGCGATTAGTGTTGAAGTGCCTGACGTCGTTGTCTTGGACATTCGGCTGCCAGATATTGATGGCTATGAAGTTTGTCGGCGTATGCGCCATTCGCGGCGCACCCAAAATATCCCCGTCATTTTTTTAACTGAAAAGCGTGAGCGTGAAGATAAATTAGCCGGACTTGAATTGGGGGCGGTCGATTATATTACCAAGCCTTTCGATATTCAGGAACTGCGCCTGCGCGTGCGAAATTCTTTGCGGCGCGCGCGCCTGAATACCCTGGTGAATCCTGTCACGGGTTTGCCAGAGGGTCAACTGGTTGTGGAACGCCTGGAGCAAATGGTGCATCAACCTGATTGGGGCGTGGTGCTGGCGGGTATTCGCGGCCTGGATAAATTTCGTGATCGATATGGCTTTGTAGCGGCCGATGACGTGTCGCGAGCTGTTACTTTAATGATTACCAATGCAGTGCAGGAGAGCGGCGGCCTGAGCGATTTTGTCGGGCATGCGGACAATGGCGACTTCGTTGTGATCACGTCATCTGATCGCTGTAAAAAAGTAGCCGAACGCTGTCTGGTTCGTTTGCAACCGTCTATTCAATACTTTTACCCGGCTTTGGAGCGGCAGCGCCTGCATGAACTCCCGGAAGCGGAACGGTTAAGCGTCCGCGTGAACAGCGTTTCTTCGCGGGAGCATCGGTTTAATGATATGGAATCGTTGTTTGCCTCGCTGCAGGAGCATGTGGGCTAAGGTGTGAAGAGTTAGACGTTTTCTGGTAAAATCTTGCGGCGAGCCGCACGAAACCGGCTAAAAAATTTAACTAAGGTGATCAGGGCTAGGAATAGCCCTGATTTTGTTTGGGGCATGAAACGGTTAGCTGCTTATAAAGTTGATTTGCTCATTTTGGCGGGATTTTTGCTTTTGCCGTTCCTGTTGTTTGGCAGCGTGACGGTGGGCGGGCGCACCATGCTGCCGGTGGATAATTTGTTCCAATGGGCGCCGTGGGCATCGGCGGCGGCTGACTTCCAGGCTGCCGTACCTCAAAATCACCTCATTACCGATCTCATAATCGAAAACTACGCCTGGAAGCGGTTTATTGCCAATTCTCTTTCTGGCGGCGAACTGCCTTTGTGGAATCCTTACCTCTTTGCGGGCGCGCCGTTTTTAGCGGCAGGGCAGCATTCGGCCTATTACCCGTTTAGTTTGTTGTTCTTAGTCTTGCCGTTGACGAAGGCGTATGGCTGGTTTACGGTCAGTCAGTTGTGGCTGGCCGGGGTGTTGATGTATGTGTTTGGGCGCATCTTGAAGATGCGTAGAGGCAGCGCTGTGTTGGCCGGGTTGGTGTATCAGGGCGCGGGTTTTATGGTGATCAGCGCGGCCGTTTTTCCCATGATTATTGCGGCGGCCGTGTGGCTGCCGTTGCTTCTGGGCTGCATTGAAAAAATCGTTCAGGGTTCACGAGTCAAGATTTTGTGGCTGGCAATAGGCGCGGCGGCTTTGGGGATGCAGATTTTTGCCGGGCATGTGGAGATTACGTATTACACTTTGTTGTTGATGGGTTTGTATGCGGCATGGCGGGTGGGGGGCACGGCCGTTTCCCAACGTCCTATCACCTGGCCCATTGTCGCTAAACCGGCTGCCTGGCTGGCGGGCATGGTATTCATTGGCTTGCTGTTGGGGGCGGTGCAGTTGGTTCCCTTGTATGAACTTGGGCAGCGTAATTTTCGTGAAGGCTCGGCCTCTTTTGAGGAAGTGTTGAGTTGGGCTTTCCCGGCGCGCCGTCTTTTGACGCTGGCGGTGCCGAACTTTTTTGGCAATCCGGCTTACCACAGCTACCAGGACGTATTTAGCGGCGAGCAGGTCGCTTATACGGCCGATTATGAGGGCAATCCGCGCACCCACAATGAGTGGGGGTTTAAAAATTACGTTGAAGGCGCCATTTATCTGGGCATTTTGCCGCTTTTGTTGGCGTTGTTGGGCGTGTGGAATAGGAAACAGCGAGGCCCGGCTATATTTTTTGCAGTCATCAGCTTTTTCTCGCTGGCGTTTATTTTTGGCACGCCGTTGTATGCGCTGTTGTATTATGGCCTGCCATTTATCAACCAATTACACACGCCGTTTCGCTGGATTTTTCCGCTGACGTTATGTGTGGCGGTGTTGGCCGGGTTTGGGGCGGATTATCTGGCGGGGACACGGGAGCAAAAGCGTAACGATCAAAGCCTGACCCCGCCCACTCAATCTTCAATTTTCACTCTTCAATCTATATTTTTCCTGCGCGCACGGCCGTCGCTCATTACCGCTCTGGCCGGGTTGGCTTTTTGGGGCGGGCTGCTGCTGCTGGGCGGGTTGTGGGCGTCGAAATGGCTCTATCCACAGATTGAACCAGTCGTGACCCGCATATTCCTGGGCATGGCGCTGGCGACGACCGGTTTTGACAGCCCACGCGCCTTTTACAGCTTTGAATTCCGCCAATTTTTTAACCTGAGCCTGATGTTGATGGCTTCTGGCGCGGTGCTGCGCGTCAGCCGCTGCCCAATTTTTGTGCGCCTGCCGCTGGCCGGCAAACGGCCGATTTGGGAGCCGCTGGCCGCAGTGGTGATTGTGCTGGATTTGTTCCTGGCCAATGTTGGGTTTCACGCGGCCGTTGACCCGGCATTGTTAGACTACCAGCCGCAAATGACGCAGTGGCTGGCGCAGCAGCCCGGTTTGTGGCGGCTGACCAGCTATAATCCGGGCGGCGATATTCCTTTTAACGCCAATTCTGGCTGGCTTTACGATTTTCAGGATATTCGCGGCTATGATTCGATTATTCCCCGGCAGTACACAGAATTTATGGCGGCGATTGAGCCGCAGGGCGGCCTGCCGTACAATCGCATCCAGCCCATTGCCAATTTGGCGTCGTTGAATTCGCCGCTGTTGAGCGTGCTAGGCGTGAAATATGTGATCACCAGCGCAACCATCGACCTGCCGCAGTTTGTTCTGGCCTGGGAAGGGGAAGGGGTGCGCGTGTATGAGAACACGGCCGTTGCCCCCCGCGCCTATACGCTGCCCCTCACCAGTCTGGTGCTGGCCGACGATGCGTTGGCCGCTCTACGCGAATACGACCCACGCCAATTTGCAGTCGTGGAGACTGGAGACTGGAGACTGGAATCCGAAATCCGAAATCCGAAATCCGAAATTTATGCTCCGGCTTCCGTAGACGCCTACGGGATAAATGAGGTGATGGTAACGGCCGTTGCCACCACCCCCGCCATCCTCATCCTCAACGACAGCTATTTCCCCGGCTGGAAAGCCTTCGTGCGCCCCGCCGGAACCGGCGAGGACCAGGAGCAGCAGGTAGACATTTTCCGCGTGAATGGCAACTTCCGGGGCGTGCTGCTGCCGGAGGCCGGCGAATGGACCGTCCGCTTCAAATACAGCCCTACCAGCTTCCAATTGGGTGGCCTGGCCAGCTTTATGGGGGTGATGCTGCTGCTGTTTGTCGGCGTCGTTTGGGGCTGGCGGGCCGTCGTTAAGCCCGACGCCGAAATGACCACCACCCGCAGCCTGGCCAAAAACAGCATGGCCCCGATGGCTCTCAATCTCTTCAATAAAGCCATCGATTTTGTTTACGCCATGTTTTATTTGCGCGTGCTTGGCCCGGCCAATGCCGGCAGTTACGCCACCGCCATCGCCGCCGCCGGTATTTTTGAGATCATCGCCAATTTTGGCCTGGATATTTTGCTGGTACGCGAAGTGTCTCAGGATCGCCGCCGGGCCAGTAGTTATTTGCTCAACACCTCGATTTTACGGATTGGCGCGGCGTTTGTCGGCGCGCTGCCGGTGGCTGCGCTGGTGCTGGCCACCAATTTGTTTAGCAATCCGTTTACCCCAACCGAAATTGCAGCCATTGTTTTGATCATGGTCGGGATGGTGTTTTCCGGTGTGTCTAAGGGGGTGACCGGCTTGTTTTATGTCTACGAAAAGGCCGAAATCCCGGCGGCTATGACCACCCTGACCACCATTATGCGTGTAGCGATTGGCGTGGGTGTGCTGCTGCTGGGGTTTGGGTTTGTGGGCTTAGCGGCCGTGTCCATTGCCGTCAACATCGTTACCCTACTCATCCTGACGATCATTGCCGGGCGCAGTTTTGATTTGTCCGGTCCCTGGCAGGTGGATTGGGCTTTGCAGCGGCGTATGGTGCGGCTGGGTTGGCCGCTGATGCTTATCCACCTGCTGCAAACCATTTTTATTTCCATTGACGTGTACTTGCTGCGGGTGATGCTGCCTAACGGCGAGGAGGTGGTAGGCTGGTACAACAGCGCGTACAAATGGTTCAACGCCCTACAAATTGTGCCGTCATTCTTTACGCTGGCGCTGTTTCCCATCATCTCGCGGGAAATTCAGCGCTCGATGGAAGCGGCGCGGCGCATGTACATGATGTCGCTGAAGTTGATGCTGCTGTTGGCGCTGCCCATCGCGGCGGCCATCACCTTTTTGGCGGAGATTTTGGTGCGTATTGTGGGCGGGGCGGAGTTTTTGCCGCATGGGGCCATCGCTTTGCAGATTGTGATTTGGGCGATTCCCATTGGCTGGCTGAACAGCGTGACCAATTATGTGTTGATTGCTTTGGGTCTGGAGCGAATGCAGCCGCGAGCGTTTACGGTGGCGGTGACGTTTAACGTGGTGGCCAATTTGCTTTTTATCCCTTATTTTTCGTATCAGGCGGCGTCGGTGACGACGATTTTATCGGAAGTGGTGCTGCTAGGTGTGTTTGCGTTTTATTTGCGGCAGCGGATGAGCGGCGTTGATTGGGTAGGCTTGTTGGCGAAACCGTTTTTGTTAACGGCCGTTGTCGTTCTCATCATGGCGCTCGGTTCCTTGCTGCATCCGGTCGTGGGCGTGGCTTTGGGTTTGGTCGTTTACGCGGCCGGTTTGCCTATCTTGCGCATTGTGGGCGAAGATGAGCGGCAAATCTTGCGCTCAATTCTACCGGGGCCAGTTGTCACCCGGCTCAGAATATAAGAGGATTGGGACACGGATGAACGCGGATGAACGCGGATTTTCTTTGTCCCTTCGTTGCTAACCATGACTTTCCCCACTCCGAAATCCGAAATCCGAAATCCGAAATCAGCCCTTTGGCTGATGACGGCCGTTCTGCTCGCCGCCGCCGCCCTGCGTTTCATTGGCATTGTCCACATCTCCCCGCCCGGCCTGGCCCACGATGAAGTCGCCAACTGGCTAATCGACCGCCTGATTTTGTCCGGCGAACACGCCATCTACTTTACCCGCGCCTATGGGCATGAAGCGGGCTATCACTACTGGCAGGCGCTGCTGGTGGCTCTGATTGGCGATCACGCGCTGTCGCTGCGGCTGGCTTCCGGTTACGTGGGGCTTCTGGGCGTGGCCGTGGCATTTGCCCTGGCGCGCAAGTTGTTTGGCGTGCGCGTGGCGCTGACGGCGGCGGGGATTACGGCCGTTCTTTTCCTGCCAGTGTTTTACGGCCGTTTAGGTCTCCGCGCTATTTCCCTGCCGCTGGTGGCGGGGTTATCGGCTTATTTCTGGTGGCAGGCATGGGATTGCTGGCGTAAAAGCGCGAAGGGGCAACGGCCGTTGGTTCTGTTTGCGCTTGCCGGGTTCTTTGGTGGTCTGAGCCTGTATACCTATCTGGCGGCGCGGGCGGTGCCGATTTTTTATGCGCTGTTTGTGGTCTACCTGGCGATTTTTCATAGGGCGGAATTAAAGGCTCGATGGCGCGGCGTGGTTGTGTTTGGGGTTGTCTTCGCCATCGTGGCCGCGCCGCTGGTCTGGTTTTTGCAGAACAATCCGGGAGCAGAATTTCGCGTGGCTGAAGTGGCTGCCCCATTAAACGCCTTGCGCGCCGGTGATTTTGGTCCGGTGCTGCAAAATGGCGTGAAGATTCTGGGCATGTTTGGGTTTGCCGGCGTACCGATCTGGCGTGAAGGAATCCCCGGCCAACCGTTATTCGAGCCTCTGCTGGCGATTTGTTTTTATGGCGGCGTGTTGTTGAGTTTGTGGCGCTGGCGGGATATGCGCTATGCCTTTCTGTTGTTGTGGGCGGGCACGGCCGTTCTCCCCAGCATCGCCACCATCAATGCCCCCAGTTCGATTCGTATTGTTAACATTTTACCGGTCTTGGGGCTGTTCCCGGCCTTGTTTATACACAATTCACCCAAGTTATCCACTGTTTATCCCAGGTTATCCACAGGCACGGCCAGATTCCGCCCAGTTTTGTTAACGTTTTTGTTCGTGTTTTATGCAGGTTGGACGGCCTGGTCGATCTTTGAAATTTGGCCCAACGGCGGCGATATTCCCTTTGTGTGGCAGGCGGCGCTGCACGACACGGCCGTTGCTCTCGACCACGATCCGGCCATCACCGCTGCCGCCATTGGCGGCTGGTCGCCAGACACGATGGATAAGCCGACAATGGCGCTTTATGTGCGCCGCGATGACCTGGCTTTAAGTCACTTTGGCGCGCAGGCGGGAGAAGACATAATTTATACAGTTGTTATCCCCGCTGCGGCGGCTGACGGCCGTGCGCACATCTTCCATCCCACGGCTTTGCCCCTGGCTCCCTTCTGGCAGGAAAAATTATTGGCCTGGGGTGCGACCAGCGAAACGGCCGTGGCCTTCACCCACATCACCCTGCCCGCCGCGCTTCCCGAAGCGCCACAATTTGTGGTGGACGAAACCTTTGGCGGGCAGCTTCAGCTTTTCGGGTACAGCCTGGAGCCGGAAAGCTGCCTTGGCAGCCCGCGCGCCTGCCAGTTGGTCACATATTGGCGCGTCGTTGGTCCAATCACGCAGCCCATGCGTCTGTTTGTTCAGGTTTTAGACGCGAATGGCGATCTGGTGGCCGAAGATTATCGCTGGGACGCGGCTGAGCCGCAGGCTCTATGGCAGCCGCACTGGCAGCCAGGCGATACGATCATCCAACTTCATCCGGTGTCCCTGGCCAACGCTTCTCAACTGCGCCTGGGCCTGTTTGACCCGTACTCTTGTGACCCTGGCCCCTGCCAAAATGTGCCAACGGCCGTTGGCGCGCCATTTGTGCTGCTCCCTATGCCTGCTGGCCCGTGACGGCCGTTGCTCATCCCGTATACAGTTGTGAATGATGGTGCATCAAACCAGTTTCAAGGCGTCAGTTTTGAACTATCTGGTAATAAAAAAGCCCTTGTCCTGATTAGACGAGGGCTTTTGATCGTATTGCGTGGCCGAACGGCCGTCGTGGGGGAAAACGTTAGGTGATCGATTTAATTTCAAAGGCGATGAGGCCGCTGGGCGTGTTGGCGGTAACTTGTTGGCCTATTTTGGCTCCGATGAGCGCTCTACCGATGGGCGATTCGTTGGAGATACGGCCGTTGGCCGGATCTGCCTCATGGGCGCCGACGATGTAGTAGGTTTCCGGATCATCGTAACCCACTTCACAAACAGTCACCGTGTTGCCCACGCGCACTCTGTCGCTGGGGCCAACTTCTTTGATGATTTTGGCCCGACGCAAAGAATCTTCCAAATCGCGAATGCGCATTTCGGTGAAGCCTTGCTCTTCTTTGGCCGCGTGGTAGTCCGCGTTTTCTTTCAGGTCGCCCTGAGCAATGGCAATTTGCAGTTTTGTGGAGATTTCATCCCGGCGAACCGTTTTCAGAAACTCCAATTCTTCATTAATTTTGGCCAGACCTTCTTCGGTTAAGTAGATGTAATTTTCCTCACTCATTAGCTGTTTCTCCACCATGCTTGGCTGGATTTTAGGATTGGGTGACCTGTTGGGTCGTAGACGAAAATGGCATTACACAACCCCGCTGCCTGCGGGGTTAAACACCAAATTATATTGTCATTTCGGACTACTTGAATAAAAAAAGTATAACCCACCCGGTTATTTCTGTCTAGTTTGCCCAATTTTTAGCAGGAATTCTCAATTTAGATCAGGCATTTGTGCGAACAAGGTAATTTCTTTGCAATTTATGCTGAACTGTCATGCTGAGCGGAGTCTTCGGCCCTGAGCAACGTCGAACGGGGAAGCATCCCGCTCCACCAGAAGAAGGAGATGCTTCGGAGGATGCTTCGGCGGCCTCAGTACAGGCTCTCAGCATGACACATTTCTGGTTAAATTGAGAATTACTGAATTTTTAGTGGTAATTTCACTTGTGGCGGGAGAGAATGGCGCGGTCAGTTTTAAATGAAGGCGTCGGGCCGTATCTTGCGCCGTCTTGCGTGTCGGCTCCTTCCTTTCTGGATAGGTACGATGCAGACCCCAAGGGTTTGCTCGCGAGAATTTGGATTATTGGGGTAAAAAACCCTTGGGGTCTTGCTGGAGAAAACAAAAACAAAACACCCCCCCCGGGTTTTCTCGTGAGAATTTGGATTATTGGGGTAACCCTTGGGGTCTTGCTGGAGAAAACAGTAACGATACAGACCCCAAGGGTTTGCTCGTGAGAATTTGGATTATTGGGGTAAAAAACCCTTGGGGTCTTGCCAGAGAAACCTGAACAGTAAAAAGCCCCTGAAATTTGGGTCGAATTGAAGATGGTATTTTGACGAGGCAGAAAGGCGGTTTGTAATATGTAAATTGTATGCTTCGGCTACTTTGAGACGAGAAATGTGTGGCCTCGGTTTTCAGGGAGACCATGCCTTGAGTCGTTTATTCAGCGCTTGATTTTTGTTCCGAGTCAGGGGAAGCAGTATGCAAGAAGAATTAGTGGAGTTGCGTCATCCTGTTCACATTTACGCCTCGCAGCCCCTTGAGCCACCCTCTTTAGATTTCTCGTTACCGGAAAAATCGGGTGGTGTGGGTCGGCGGTTTGCCGAGCCGCGAGATTATGTGAATGCTTTTGTGGTGAATGAGACTGGTGAGGCCATGATCGTAGAGCATTCACCGGATGGACGTGCCTGGGGGAGCTGGCGTATTTTTGGTCAGCAAATTCAAAATGGGGAAGATCCGCTAACGGCCGTGCAAACAACATTGCTGCAGCGTACAGGCTACGCCGCCGGACAATGGCTGTATCTGGGTACTTATGTCATTGACGATGCCGGGTTGGCGGGTGTGGGCCACTTCTTCTGCGCCCGCCAGAGTAAAAAAATGGCCGAACCAGTCGGCCATGAGTTAAACCTTAAATGGGTGCCGCGCCAACAAATCAAACGCGCTTTGCTTGACGGCCGTATCGCCGTTATCAATCATGCCGTGGCCGTATCGCTGGCCTTGGTGATGTGCGATGATACCGGTTAGTCTTGCGCCGTTATGCTTCTGATCCGGCCATGAGCAAGCCTACACGCTCGCGGGTGGCTTCGGCGACGGGGAGAATTTTGACGATACGGCCGTCAAACATCACCGCCACCTGGTCGGCCAGTCCCAACACTTCATCCAATTCCGCCGATACCACCAGCACCGCCGCGCCCCGGTCGCGTTGAGCCACAATCTGGTTATGAATAAACTCAATTGAGCCGACGTCGATGCCGCGTGTCGGCTGGGCGGCAATCAGCAGCTTTGTGGGGCGCGAAAACTCGCGGGCGACGATGACTTTTTGTTTGTTACCGCCGGATAACTTTCCGGCGGTTGTCAGTGGGTTGGGGGGGCGCACATCGAATTCCTTGACGAGCTGCGTGCCGTTTTCCACGATAGCCTCTTTGTTCATGAAGATGCCGCTGGCATATGGCTTCAGGTAATAATTATTTAGAACCATATTGTCGGACAGCGTATAGGCCATGACCAGGCCGTGTTTTTCCCGGTCCTCAGGGATGTGGGCGACGCCCAGTTCGGTGTTTTGTCTGGGGGTGTAATGGGTGCTGTCTACGTCGGCGATGGTGATACGGCCGTCTTCTACAGCGCGTAATCCGGTTAGGGCTTCCACAAGCTCCCGCTGCCCGTTGCCCTGCACACCGGCAATGCCTACAATTTCCCCGGCGTGTACTTTCAGGTCAACCCCTTTCACGGTCATATGCTGGCGATCATCTTTGACGTATAAATTTTCAACCTTTAATACCAGCTCTGCGGGTTGGGCTTTCTTTTTGTCGACCGTCAGGATGACGCTGCGACCCACCATCAGTTCGGCCAGGCTGGCCTCGGTGGAGGTTTGTGGTTCGGCTGTGCCAACCATCCGACCGCCGCGCAGCACGCCAATACGGTCGGCCACGGCCAATACTTCCTTGAGTTTATGGGTAATGAAGATGATGGACACGCCCTGGGCCGTGAGGTCGCGCATGATGCGGAACAGTTCATTGGCTTCCTGAGGGGTGAGAACGGCCGTTGGCTCATCCAAAATTAGAATATCGGCATTGCGGTACAAGGCTTTGATGATTTCTACGCGCTGTTGGGTTCCGACAGGCAGGTCTTCGACAATAGCCGTCGGGTCCACTTCTAGCCCATATTGCTGCGATAACTCGTTGACCCGGTTTTCGGCTTTGCGCCGGGCTAAAATGCCCCCTCTGCTGGTGATCTCGGATCCCAGCATGACATTTTCGGCCACGGTCATCACCGGAACCAATTGAAAATGCTGGTGAACCATGCCCACGCCTCGGTCAATGGCATCGCGCGGGTTTTTTAAGGCGATATGTTCACCCTTGATCCAGATTTCGCCTTCGTCGGGATGATAGAGGCCGTACAGCATGTTCATAAGCGTGCTTTTGCCTGCGCCATTTTCACCCAGCAGTGCCAGAACTTCCCCTTTGTGTAGTTTTAAATCCACTTTATCGTTTGCCAGCACGCCAGGGAACCGTTTGGTGATGCCTTTGGCTTCTAAGACCACGATTGATTGATCGATGTTGCTCATTTTCTAGTCCCTTTTCCTTATAACTATTCGGGATCGTACACTTTGCCTTCGGCCGCCGGTGGGCGTGACCGTCCGACAAATCCGGCCAGCACTACAATGGTTAATACGTAAGGGAACATGCCAATAAACTGGTGGGGGATAAAATCCAGGCCCAGGAATTGGAATTGGGTTTGTAGAGCGGTGGCAAAGCCGAATAGAAGCGCCGCCCCCCAGGAACCCAGAGGGGTCCATTTACCAAAAATCATCACGGCCAGGGCGACAAAGCCACGGCCGTTGGTCATCCCACGCTCGAAAGAGCCAACAGCCTCCAGGGTTAGATACGCGCCAGCCAGGCCAGACAGACAGCCGGCCAACGTCGTGTTCATGTAACGCATCGTGTTGACCCGAATGCCCACCGTGTCGGCGGCGCTGGGATGCTCGCCCACCGCCCGCGTGCGCAGGCCCCAGACAGTGCGAAACAAGGCAAATTGGAAAAAGAAAACCAGAATAATGGTTAAATAGGTGATGGGCGCATTGTTAAAAAATATGGGTCCAAATAGAGGAATATCGGCCAACGGTCCCAGAGGAATGGGCTGCAATTTGCCTTTGGTGGTCAGACCGGCGACGTAAAAGAAGCTGGTCAGGCCCAAAGCCATGATGTTGATGACCGTGCCGCCGATAATCTGATCCATTTTCAGGGTGATGGACATCCACGCGAGGAAGAGTCCGAGCAGCGCGCCTGTGGCAACGCCGGCCAACACGGCGATGAATAAATTGCCGATGTACACGTTAGCCAGAAAGGCGACAAACGCGCCCAGCAGCATCTGCCCTTCAATGCCGATGTTGATAATGCCGGTGCGTTCCCCAATCAGGCCGCAAAGCGCGCCCAGGATGAGCGGGGTAGATTGGCGCAAGGTGGAGGCGTATACGGCCGTTGCCTGCTGTGGCTGCAAAAAATAATATACCAAAGCCGCAATCCCCAGTAAAACAATGGCAATACGCCCAAACAAGGGGGCGTCCAGGCGGACACCTTTTTTTGTGATTGGCGCTGTTGTTGTTGTCATTCCATGCTCCTTCATCAACCGCCCCAGCCGGTGCTAAGCGTTACTTTGTCTTCATCCACCGCCCGCGACCCCAATATCTTGCGCACAATAATGTCGGCGGAAACAAAGAATAATATCAAGGCTTTGATGACATCAATAATCTGGAAACGTACACCGGCGTCAAACTGCATCTGGCTGCCGCCAGCGTCCATCGCGCCCAGCAAAATAGCCGCCGGAATAACACCCAGCGGGTTTGTCTTGGCCAGCAGGGCGATGGTGATGCCATCAAACCCCAGACCAACGTTAAATCCCGGTTGGTAACGGCCGATAACGCCCAGACTTTCCACCGCGCCGCCCATACCGGCCAGAAACCCACTAAAAGCCATCGTCAGGATGATGATGCGCCCGACCTTGATGCCGGCGTATTTGGCCGCTTCGGCGTTTAGACCGGTGGTCCGAATGGCGTAGCCCCAGGTGGTCTTGAAAAGGAGGTAATAGGTTAAAATGGCCATCAAGACGGCTACCACAAAGCCCAAAGGAATGAAACCCCAGGTGGGAATAACGGCCGTGTCCAATATCTTCGGCGTGCGCGCAATAATCCCCGTATCTTTCCACGGTCCATTCGCCAAAAAATCGGTCAGATTGATGGCAATATAGTTCAACATGATGGTCGTAATGACTTCATGTGCCCCGGTATACGTCTTTAACGCGCCGGCAATAGCCGCCCACAGCGCGCCGGCCAAACTGCCCCCCAACAGCGCCAATGGCATGTGGATGAGAAAAGGCAGCCCATCAACAGCAAAACCCAGGTACGCAGCCACAATGCCACCAATCAACAACTGCCCCTGCCCGCCTATGTTAAACAGGCCAGCCTTAAAGGCAAACGCCACGGCCAGGCCAGAAAATACCAACGGCGTCGCCTTTTCCAGCGTGCGCCCAATCGCCTCAGGGCTGCCCAATGCCCCTTGCAATAGTGACCAGTATGCAGTGAAAGGATTTGATCCTGAAAGCCAAAGGAGCATCGCCCCAATAAACGCAGCTAAAAATACAGAAAATAACGGCACACTTCCCGCTTTCCAAATGCGGGGCAAAATGGCTGTTCGGCCGCCTGTCGTTTCGGTAGATTCTTCCGTTGCCATAGTCACTTAATCCTTTTCGATGATCAGCATGATTGCTGAGAGGGTAGGTCCGATTGGTCCCCTTAAAAAAATATGCGACGTACCAGAAGGCACGTCGCATATTTTTTAATCGTTCAAAACAACCGGATTAACCTCCGGGATTGTAGCCAGTCGACAGAGAACCATCGTCGAGACCTGCTTTGATTTCCGCTAATTTGTCTTTGATTTCTTGCGAAATTTTGGCCTCAAAATCGTGGAAAGGAGCCAGACCCGTAGCGCCAACAAAGTTGCCGGCCGGGAATGCGCCATCTTTCGCCAATTTGATCAGGTCGAAGACGCCGGGGGTGATCAGTTTCATCGCGCTGGAAACCAGACACGCATGGGCTTCCGGAACGGTCTCCCACTGGTCGCTGTCCACGCCGATGCAGTAAGCGCCATCAACGCCGGCAACTTCGATCAGAGCGCCGTTGCCAGTTTTGCCGCCAGCGCCGAAGACAACGTCCGCGCCTTGATCAACAGCTTGTTTGGCTGTGCTTGCGCCCCATTCGGGGTCGGTGAAGGCAACATCCAAGCCGCCAGGGTGGAAGGTGGAGATGATGTTGATGTCGGGATTGATGTAACGGGCGCCGTTTTCATACCCTTCTTTGAAGGCGACAACTGGCGGGACCAGATCGGTGCCGAGAACGGCGGCAATGGTGTTGCTCTTGGTGAGCATGGCTGCCAAAGCGCCTGCCTGGAACCCAGCCTGATCTTCGGGGAAGATCAAACCGGCCAGATTAGCGACAGGTTCGCCCTGGAATTGATCGACGCCAATGAAGTTGATGTTCGGGTAGGTGGCTGCGGCTTGCGCTGTGGCTTCGCCGAGGGCAAACCCAACGGTGACGATGACATCGTAGCTGTTGTTGGCAAAAAGCCCGATGTTTGTGGCGTAATCTTTGGCGTCGCCAGTTTCAATATATTCAACTTTTGCGCCTAAATCGGTGCCGGCTTTTTGGACGCCTTCCCATGCGGATTGGTTGAACGATTTGTCGTCGATTTCGCCAACATCGGTGACGAGGCCAACGCAAAATACGTCAGCGCTGGCGCAGTCGGCTTCTGCTGCGGCATCGCTGGTCGGTTCTGCTGCCGATTCATTGGCGGCAGGTTCGGTTGTCCCACCACCGCAAGCCGCGAGTAACAGGGCCAGGGTTAGGAACAGAGCAATGAAGAGTAAAGTTGTTTTTCTCATATTTTCTCCTGTATTAAGTTTCTCCAACCTTTTAAAAATGTACCTTTCTCAATTCATGTACGTCGGCTGATTTTTTAATGGGAAAGGGCAAACGCCTTGGTGCAGGAATTGTGAAACGTGTTACGTGATTCGGATTATAGTGAAATTACCTGATCGCAGCAATAAAAAAAGGAGATATCGCATTTGTGCGGGGTGTTGAGTGGTTAGCGAAAACGGCCGTCTTCCCGTTTGGGCACTAACAAGGATGGCGCGTTTAATGGGGTCGGCGTTTTCTGGCCGAATTCCGAGTGGTCCTCGATGAATTCGAGGATTTTTTGCCACACTTTTTGATGGATCGGTTCCACAGGGCGCATCAACTCATGGCCTACTTTGGGGAAAAATTTCATTTCTTTATCGGCGGCGCCAATCTTTTGGAATAATTTCTCTGTATTGCCAGAATTGACGGCCGGATCATGTCCTCCCTGGAAAATAATCACCGGTTGGAACGTTCGCGGCCATAATTTACGGCCCAGATTCGCCATTTTGCGCATTTCGTCGATGCCATCCATCGGCAGGCGGGAGGCTTCGTAGAAATAATCGTCCAGGGCTGGGTCGTTGGGGTCGAGGTCTGGATTAAAATCAAGCACCCGGCCGACAAAAATGTCCCGATCCACATCTTTGCGCTTGAGCGGATAAAACCAGGGCATGATATAGCGGCCAAAAAGCGACATTTTGATCCGCCAGTCGGGTACGTCGTACAGGGGCGCTAACAAAATGAGACCGCAAATGTCTTTGGTTTTTTGCGCCAGGTGCGCCGACAGCACCGCGCCCATCGAATGGCCGATTAGAAAGATTTGGTCGCAGTATTGGCCAAGCGTTTGTAAGCCTTCTTCGGCCTCGGCGATCCAATCGTGGCGCGAAATTTTATGGATGTGGTAGGGCAAATTGCCATGACCGGGCAAAAGTGGGCAGTGGACGGTGACGCCGTTTTGCGCCAGATATTCGCCCATGTCGCGCGAGCTGCTGGGGCTGCCCATAAATCCATGCAGCATGAGGCAGCCGATGCGGCCCCACCCTTCGCGCGGTTGGGCGTGAAAGGTGTAGGCTTGTCTTTCTGCGGGTACTTCATAAGCTGGTTGAAAAGGCATAGGTTTCTTCCAAGGAATTTTTTAGAAAGTATAGTAAGAAGGCGATGAGGTGGCAAGGCGGGTGCGTCCCGGCGTTTTCGTGACGTGGTACAATATGCGCCATGACCATGCCTAAAACGATTCATGTTTTGTCGGAGCAGTTGGCTTCCCAGATTGCCGCGGGAGAGGTGGTGGAACGGCCGTCTTCCGTTGTAAAAGAGCTGGTAGAAAACAGCCTGGATGCGGGCGCTAAAACCATCACCATCACCATCCAGGAAGGCGGCCGTAAAAGCATCCAGATCGCCGACGATGGCCTGGGCATTGCCGCTGAAGAAATCGAAACGGCGTTTATGCGCCATGCGACCTCGAAATTACAGACGGCCGATGATCTGGCGGCTATTCAAACCCTCGGTTTTCGTGGCGAAGCGTTGGCGGCAATCAGCGCTGTCAGCCAGGTGACGGTGGTTTCGCGGGCGCAAGGGGAGCCATCCGGCACGCGCCTGACGTTGGCCGGAACGCAGGTAACGGGGCGCGATGCTGTCGGCGCGCCGCAAGGCACGGTGATTGCCGTGGAAAATCTGTTTTACAATACCCCGGCGCGCCTGAAATTTCTCAAATCGATGACCACTGAAAAGCGGTTGATCGATGAATTTGTGACGCGATATGCGCTGGCCTACCCGGATGTGCATTTCCGCCTGACCCACAACGGCCGTATCACCTTCCAAACCAGCGGCAGCGGCAGCGTTCTGGATGTATTGGTTGCTGTGTACGGCCCGGAAACGGCCCGCCAACTCCTGCCCATCGAAAATCCGCACGCCGACGAAACGGCCGTCACCGACGAGCATCACCACCGAATTCCCATCACGGTGGCCGGGTATGTGGGGCCGCCCAGCTTGCATTGGGCCAATCGCAACCAGATAATTTTGTTTTTAAACGGCCGTCTCATCAAAGACACCAGCCTGACCTACGCCGTTATCCAGGCGTACCACACTTTGCTGCCCACCGGGCGTTATCCGTTGGGCATTTTGTTCGTTACGCTGCCGCCCACAGAGGTAGATGTGAATGTGCATCCCGCCAAAACTGAGGTGCGGTTCCATCACAGCAACGCTGTTTTTGGCGCGGTGCAAAAAGCGGTGCGCCGCACGTTAATCGACACCACGCCGATTCGCAGCATGGGCGCGTGGTCGCCGCCGGGCGGCGCGGTGACGCCCGGTTGGTCGCCCAGTTCGCCTGGCTGGTCGGGTGAATTGGACGAACATGCCTTTATCCGCCGTGACGACCTGCCGCAGCAGGAGATGGCCTTGCATTGGCCGCCGCCATCGCTGCCTGGAAATGAGGGAGATACGGCCGTTTCGCTCCCCCCACAGCCCCCACCGCAGGCCACGTTAGCTGGCGAAAAACTGCCTATCATGCGCGTGATAGGGCAGGTGGGCGCGGCCTACATCATCACCGAAGGCCCGGACGGCCTGTTTCTCATCGATCAGCACGCGGCCCATGAGCGCATTTTGTATGAGCAGTTTATGGCTGCTTGGGAGCAGAATCAGGTGGTATCGCAGGGTCTGGTGGCGGGAACGGCCGTGTACCTGTCGCCGCCCCAGGCCACGCTGCTGGCCGATAATTTAGAGGTGATGGCCGGGTTGGGTTTTCAGATTGAGCCGTTTGGCCCCAATGCCTTTATGGTGCGGTCGATGCCTGCGCTGCTGGCAAAAATGGATCCGGCGCAGGCGGTAGCCGCAGTGGTTGAAGATTTGGAGCGCGGCGACGCGCCGCTGCAAGGAAAAATCGAGAGCAAAATCATTTTGCGTGTCTGCAAAACGGCGGCCGTGAAAGCCGGCCATACTTTGTCGAACGCCGAAATGGAAGCGATGATCTGGCAGTTGGAAGCATGCCAAAACCCGCATACCTGCCCACACGGCCGTCCGACCCTCATTTATCTCTCTGTGGCCCAGTTGGCCAAACAGTTTGGTCGGCTCTGATGGGTTAGTTTTCTTTCTCCGGCGTCGGCGTTTCCAGAATCACGCGTAAATTTTGGAAGGACAGCCGCCAGCCGCCGTCGCTGCCGCTGTCGCATGGCTCAATGCGCAGGCCGCTGATTTCCGGGCTGCCATCGGCCAGCATCACGGAATAAGACACCCCTGGCGACATGGTAAAGTCGCCATACCCCGCCCCTTTTTCCGGCTTAAAGCCGGTGAAAAAACGATCTTCACCGCTGTCCCAGCGCACGATCACCTCAACGCCCGGCAGTTGGGCCAGTAGGGCATCCAGCGTTTCTACTTCGATGCGCGAAACGGCCGTTCCCGGTTCACAAACCCGCTCCTGCGCCAAGAGGCGGTAATTGGGTTGCGGCGTGGCTGTGGGTTCGATGGTAGCGGTTGGGGTGACAGAGGGTTGGGGCGTGTGGGTGGGAACGGCCGTGTTCGTTGCGGTTGGTGATGGCGTAGCGGAGGCCAGAGGAGTGGGCGTTTCCGTAGCTGCGGCAGAATCGGGCGCAAACAACGCTACCGCTGCCCCCTCCACGCCCAATTTTTGCGCCAACTGCGCCAGATGTTCAATATCGGTTGCCGGGCGCTGGCTGCGTAAATAATTTTCCAACTGCGCGTCGACTCGCTGCGCAAGGGCTTCGTCGCCCAGAGCCATCAGCCGGTCGTTGGCCCGTTCCCAATCGCCATCGGCGGCGTAACTTTCGCTGACCAGATAAATGTACTCGGCTTTGTAAGTTTCGCTAAAACGAGATGGGCTGGCGTCGGTGTACACAACCGGCGAAACGACCCAGGCATAATACAACGCTCCGGCCAGGCCCATAATTAGCCCCAGCAAAAACAGTCCGGCGGCCGAAACCTGGCTGCTTCTTGCCGGCTTTACCGAGGAATCGCCCCGACGAGAACGGCGGCGGTTCATGGAACTGTCTCCGTTGGCGGCGTCAGGTACGGCTGCAAAGCAGGGGAATCGAACCCCAAATCATGGGCCAACCGCGCCAAGTGTTGCACATCTGGCCCCTGTTTGCCCAGCAGGATTTCGTCCAGCACATAGGCATTGAGGATAGATGGCCCTCTGTCGCCCAGTTTTGCCAGGTATTGCTGCGCCGCCTGAAGATCGCCATCGGCGGCATAAACAGTGGCGATCATCAGCAGATAATCTTGTTGATAGGGTTCGGCCAGGACGGATGGATTGGCATCTGTGAATTCGGTCGGCCAGGCAATCCAGCCCAGGTATAGCCCCAGCAGGCCGCCAACGATCAGCCCCAAACTGATCAGTCCGATGATACGAAGCCATTGTCTCATGAGTCTTTGCCGGTTTGTGATAATAAAAAAGGCCACCGTTGAATTGGTAGCCTGCTGTCATAATTTGCCCGGCTTTGTTCCGGCGCTTATAATCCGCTGCGGTCTAGATTTGGTGCCGAAGGTGGGAATCGAACCCACACTCCCGAGGGAACACGATTTTGAGTCGTGCGCGTCTGCCTATTCCGCCACTTCGGCAAGGTCCAAAATTGGACACGGACGGGAGTATAGAGCAAGCGGAAAATTCTGTCAAAAACAGCCGTCGTCTTGCAGCAATTCTCAATTTAGATCAGGCATTCGTGCGAACAAGGTAATTTCTTTGCACTTTACGCTGAACTGTCATGCTGAGCGGAGTCTTCGGAGCGAAGCATCCCCATGTATTGGTCATTAGGGCTGAACGGGATGCTTCGGAGGACCTCAGCATGACACATTTCTGGTTAAATTGAGAATTGCTGGTCGTCTTGATGGTATGTCTGGCGGACTGAGAAATAGGGCAGAGAATGAAGGCGCCGGGGGACGTTGACTCCTGGGCAGTGTTGCATAGATGGGATGACAAACACGTAGATGGACGAAGCTGCGATCATCAGGCAAGCACAAAAAGGAGATGTGGCCGCGTATAACCGGCTGGTGTTGCAATACCAGGGCCTGGTTTATAACGTTGTCTACCGAATTATTGGCGAGCCGCAGGGCGCGGAAGATATGACCCAGGAGGCGTTTATCTCGGCCTACCAGGCGTTGAATCGGTTTCGCGGGGGTAATTTTAAGGCGTGGCTGCTGCGCATAGCTACCAATGCCTGTTATGATGAACTGCGCCGTCATAAGCGACGGCCGCAATCTTCCCTGGATGAATTAACCGAAGAGAATGATTCGTTTGCCTTTTTGCGCAGCCCGGAGGAAGGGCCGGAAGCGCAGCAAATGCGCCTGGAAATGATGCGCGCTATCGAGCACTGCCTGGATGATTTGCCGGATGATCAACGGGTAACGGCCGTTCTCCGCGACATCGAGGGGTACGATTACAACGAAATCGCCGACATCACGTCATCCTCCTTAGGCACCGTAAAATCGCGCCTCAGCCGGGCGCGCAATAAACTGCGCGACTGCCTTCAGGGCTTTATGGAACTATTACCGGCCGAATATCGTCTACAGACTAACTAACAAACCAACCAAACTACCATTGGAAAATTAACGAGCAACGAACATCTAGCAACCATCATGTTTGACTTACTACGAAATCTCGGCAAATCGGACGCAGAAAAGCGGCAGGAAGCGTTAAGCGCTTACCTGGACAATGCGCTGTCTGACCGCCGCCGCCAGGAATTTGAGCGTTTGCTGGCCGCAGATGCCGATTTACGCCAGGAATTAGAAGCACAGGTGCAAATTCGCCGCCAAATGCAGGCTTTGCCGCAGAGGGCGGTGCCGCGCAGCTTTACGCTGGATCCGGCGGTGTATGGCGCGCCGCGTAGAGAGCCGTTGGTGCAGGCGTACCCGGTTTTACGCGCCGCCACAGCGCTGACCGCTTTCTTTTTTGTGGTGGCCATGGTTTTGAGTTTATACACGGTGAATGGCGCGTCGTTGGACATGGTGTCGATGGCTCCGGCGGCGCAGGAAGCGGCTCCCATGTTGGAAGCGCCGGCCGCAGCTAATGGCGAGACGGCCGTGGAGATGGATGCCGCGCTGCAAAGTGAAACGGCCGTGACCGAAACCCTCCCATCCGCTGAAGCCGCCGATTCTGGCATGATGGCGGCTGGGTCTGCTCCGGCGGAATCGGAGGCAGTTGCCGAAGAGATGCCTGCGGCCGCTCCAGGACCGGCCGACGCAGCCATGATCGCCGAGACCCCAACGCTTGTGCCGCTGGCTACTTCGGCTCCGGCTGATGCGCCCTCAACCAAAGAAATTTCGCCAACTGTTTTGCCTACGGCTACACCGTCAGAACTGCCGCGGCCTGAATTGGAAGCCACGGCCGTTGCCGAACGGTCCGCCACGGCTGCCACGACCGCCACCCTCAGTCCAGCAACTGAATTGGCTAACACCGCCTATACGACACCAGAAGCCGGGCCGACACCGGCCGCTGCGAGTGGATGGGTTTGGGTGGCCGTCATCCTGGCCGCGCTGCTGGTAATTTTGCTGGTTGTGACGCTGGCTGCCCGCCGTCGCCTCTAATCCCCGCTGCCAAATTAGCCACAGAAGGACGCAAAACCGATCATGCCACAGCCTACGGCCGTTAACCCCGCCCCTGATTCTTACGTCTACTGCCCGCGCTGCGCCACGCCGCTGGTGACTCGGCAGGTTATGGACAAACCGCGCCGTGCCTGTCCGGCGTGTCACTTTATTCATTTTACAGACCCGAAAGTTGGGGTAGGGGTGATGGTGGTGGTCGACGGCCGTATCTTGTTGGTGCGCCGGGCGATGAATCCGGAAAAGGGGAAATGGAGCATTCCGGCCGGGTTTGTGGACAGCGGCGAGGATCCAAAGGAAACGGCCGTGCGCGAAGCCGCCGAGGAAACGGGCTTGCGCGTGACAATCTCCGGGCTGGTAGACGTGTATTTCAATCCACCAGATGAACCGGGCGCGCCGGGCGCGTCTATTTTCATTTTGTACAAAGCGGAATGGGTGGATGGGGTTCTACAAGCCGGTGATGATGCCGCCGCAGCCGCCTTTTTTGGGCCGGACGAACTGCCAGAACTGGCTTTTGCCAGTACCAAAGACGCCATTCATCGGCTGAGGTTTATGTAAACAAGATTGGTCCAATCTCCCAGATTGGACCAATCTGAATACGACCATCATTGAGACGATAAGCGCAGCGCGTTGGTCTACCCCTACGCGCTGCGCATTTTATTATTCTTCGGCTGCGGTTTTGATGGTGATTCTACCCATTAGTTCCAGCAGGTCTGGATGGTCGCCCGCGTGGCTGCTGTAGTAGGCATAGCGGATGATGCCTTGTGTATCGACAATAAAGGTGCCTGGCAGCATTTTTACGTCGCCGGTCGCTTTGCCTTGCACATGCCCTTGGGATGCTGCGCGCAGCGTGGCTTTGGCCATGCCCGGATTGAGCAGGCTGGTTATGCCGGCCCGTTGTAAGCCATAGGCTTCGTATACTTCGGCCGTCTGGTTGCAGTAGCAGTCGATACTGGGAGCCAGGTTGCCGCAATAACGCTCGGCGTGTTTGGGTTCACCCAGGGCTACGGCCACCACTTTCAGACCCGCTTCTTCGATTTCGTTGCGATATAGCTCTAACTGAGCCAGCCATTCACGGCAGAAAATTCAACCAAAATGGCGTAAGAAGGTTAATAGGGTTGGTCCATCGGCCCACAGCCCACTCAATTGAATCGCTTCGCCGGTTTGCGCCAGGGCAGTTCCGCTGGGGGCGGCGTCGCCTACTTTTAATTGTTTGGTCATGCTCCACCTCGTTATCTGTGCAATATATCAACATTTTACCATTTGTAAATAATTTGTCAATATATTTTCCAATTGATTGTCGCTGAGGCTAAATTGAAAACGCCTCAGGTCGGTTAAATGGTGACAGGAGGCGTTTTTGTTTTTATTTAGTTTCTATAACAGTCCCCAAGGGTTTGCTTTTGAGAATATGAATTATTTGGGTACCAAACCCTTGGGGTCTTGCTAGAGGAACCTGAACTTATTTTATTCGTCCAGGTTTTGCAGGCGCAGGTCGGCCCCGGGCCGCAGCACTTTTTCGTAATTATTCATCTGGTGGATGACGTGCATCCCGGCTTTTTCGTACAGCCGGGTGGCTCCGGTGAGGCTGTTGGCGTCTACGCCCAGCCCGACGGCGCGTTTGCCCCGACGGTATAATTCGCCAAAGGAGTGCCGCAGAAGGGCCAGGCCTAAGCCGCTGCGCCGCCACGGCCGTCTCACGCCCAAGGTGTTTACCCAGCCCATCGCCGGGTCTTCATAGGCGTCGATCCGGCACAGGGAAACGCCGGCGACCTCGTCGCCATCCATGGCCAAAAACCAGAGCGCAGGGTCCCAAAGCGAGTCTGTGCCGGTCCACTGCTGCCATTGATGCAGTTCTTGTTCTTCCGGCGCGGCCACAAACCCCCAATGGTCCTGGAAGGCGTCCACGGTGGCGCGCATTGCCGGGCGCAGGTCGGCCGGGTCTGGTAGGGAGATGATGCGAATGTTGGGGGGCAAGACGGCCGTTTCCGGTTCCTCGTCCAGGTCTACGCGCATGGTCCAGAAGTAGCGGGTAGCGGTCATGCCATACCCCAGCAGCAGGTCATTGGATGGCTCGTGGGTGCTCAGCGCGCCACAGCGCATGACCACCTGCGCCCTGGCGGGTACGCGGGGAATAACCTGCCGCGCCCGTTCTTCAGCCCACGCCAGCAAGTAGGAGCCAACGCCTAGCCCTTCAAATTTTGGATGCACGCGTCCCCAAACCCAGGGGGCCACCGGTACGGCGTGGGTGTCCCAGACTTCCACGTAGCCGGCCAACTCGCCCGACGGCGCCACCGCCACGTGGGTGGCGGTGTCCAGGTTAAAGTCTTCGCGCTGCCATTCGGCGCGGATGTCTTCCAGGCTGAATTTTTCGCGGTTGAGTTTGACCATTGCGGCGGCGTTGAAGAGGGAAACGGCCGTTTCGATGTCGGCCATTTCCACTGGCCGTGCGGTAAATCCCGCCGGTAGTGTGAGTGTGTTTTCTTGTTCGGTAATCATTTGGTTCTCCATCTAAATCATGGCGTTACGCCTAGTTGTGCTAACTCTGCGGGCACGTTGGTGCCCGGCTGGAAGTGGATCGTATGCAAGCCCAGCGCCTGGGCGGCGGCGATGTTGTGGGCAAAATCATCCACAAACACGGCCTCTTGCGGCTGCCGTCCCAAACGCGCCAGGGCACGCTCGAAAATCAGGGCGTCGGGTTTCATCACCCGTTCTTCGGCCGAACCGACGATCAGATCGAAGGCGTCGTCGATGTGGAACTGATGGGTGAGTGAGGCGCGCAGCCCGTCGGTGGCATTGCTGATGACGGCCGTTTGGTAACGCGGCCGTAACCTGCGGATAAACTCGACCAGCGCCACATCCAACACATCACCGGCCCAAAAATCACGCCGGAAAGCGGCCAGTTCGGTTTGCTCCAGCGCCAACTGCTGGCCGACCCAGGCCCACAGCGCCTCGTCGGTCACGTCGCCGCGCTGCGCCTTCGCGCCCATCTCGCTGCCAAAAACAATGTCTTCGGATTGGCGGGCTGCCAGTCCCAATTTCTCTTCCCAATCGCGGCGTGGGCGATGGTTTTCGGTGCGTATCAGCACCCCGCCAATATCGAAAATGACTGCTTGAATCATGGTTACTCCTGTTGTCAGGGGCATCATTTGGCGTTGATTGGCCCCGCATGACGGTTGTTGAATGATGTGCGCCGCTTTCCAGCCAACAAAAAAGGGCGCTGCGGATACATTCCTGCGCCCTTTTTTACTGCGCGTCCGGGTTATGACGCGCCGAGAAAATAAAAAGGCCGCAGGCTTTGGTGCGCTGCGGCCTTGACAATATGTTTATGTCAATTTACCGGCCAACAGGCACACTGAGGCAAGGAAATGGGTTGTCTCCTGCTTTGTTTGTACGAATCCGTTTAAAAACCATGCTGTTCACCGTTTTTCGTGCGAATTTGCGCTTTAAAGTGGCGCATGGCTTACTTTAGCACACGGCCGTTCCCCGCGTCAAGCCTCATTTTTCTCGTTTTGGTAAGCCGATCCAGGCGCCTGCCGGGCTGTTATTCGTCCAGTAAAATGACCGGCTCCTCGTAATAACGCAGGCGGCTGTGGGCCAGCTTTTCTTCGAGGAATTGATTGAACCAGGCGCGTTTGGCGGGCAGTGGCTCCTCTTGTTTCAGGCGCGACAGGTCGGCGTTCAGGCGCAGGATGCGGCCGGGAATGACAAATCGGGTCAGCCCGGCGGGGACCAATTCGCCGCGGCTGGCCACATCGAAAATCATTTCCGGCTTGAACTGCGGGAAGACGGCAACGGCCGTCATCTGTGGAAACTGCACCAGCAGGCGTGGTAAATCGGTTAGCAGGGTGCGTTCCACATTGCCCCAGCGCGTGTAACTGGCAACCAATTCGTTCATCACGGTTAGGCGGGGGAAGTCGGGTGCGGCTTGCGCCACGGTGGCTTCGCCTTCGCGATCCAAAAAGTAGCACAGGGTGGCCGGGTCTTCGAAGACGTTGTGGATGTCGGCGGCGGGCAGGGGGCGCAGGCTCAGGCCGGGGATGGCGGCGAGGTGATCGTGTAGTTCGGCAAACGGCCGTTTCGCCACCTTTTGTCCGCTGGAAATGACGTGGTACCAGGTGTGCAGCTCAAAACGGTTGTCGTCGGGCGGCACAACCTGGACGATGAGGTGGGGGTAGCCGAGCCATTTAAAAGCTGTGGAACGCGTCGCGCCATCCAAAACAACGTAACGGCCGTTCCAAAAAGTCGTCACCGGTGGATTGACCAGCAGGCCGTCTTCTTCCAGGCGGCCCATCAGGCGGGCGACCCGTTTTTCGTCTACCTGCTCGTGGGGGATGACCAGATGCGTGGGTACAAGCTCCAGGGAAAGTGTTTCGCCGGGCTGCTTTTTCTCCAGCAGGTTGGCGATCTGACGGGCCACCGTGAGGGCGGCGTCGCGCTGGCGGTTGCCGATGATGGTGCTGACGTGGGGCACAACCATCACTCGCGGATAGGCGCGCAGTTGGCGGGCGGCTTCCCCGCCTTCGCCCACTTCGGCGGGCAGTTCGGGCACGGCGGCATCGGATAAACGGCCGTTGGCCAAAGCATCCAGCAGCGCGGCTTCATCGATCAGGTCAGTATGGCCCGGATTAATCACGCTGGCGGATGGTTTCATCAGCGCCAGCTCATCCACGCCGATGATGGTTTCGGTTTCCGCTTTGAAGGGCACATGCAGGCTGACAAAATCAGATTCTTGCAGCAGGGCGACGAGGTCGGTGGCTTCCACGCCAGCGGAGAGGGCCAGTTCGGGCGTCAGGCGCGGCTGGTTGACGAGGACGCGCATGTCGAAGGCGCGGGCGCGGCGAGACACTTCCCGCCCGACCTGCCCAAAGCCGATCAGCCCCAGGGTTTTGCCGGCGAGACGGCCGTCGGCGAAGCGCGAGGCCAGAGTGAGCATCCAGGCCAGCACATGCTCGGCAATGGCCACGGAACTGCTGCTGGGCACGTTGACCACGGCGATGCCCATTGCCCGCGCGGTGCTGACGTCGATATTGTCCAGGCGCGGCCCGGCGCAGCCGATGACCCGCAAATTGTAGCCCTGCTCGATGGCGTGTTCGCTGAGGCGCGTTTCTTGCCCGACGATGACCGCCTGGTAGCGGCCAATGATGGGCAGGAGTTCGGCCGGGGAAAGGCCGGGTTTCACATCTAGCACGGCCGTTTTGGCCAAAATTTCCATGCCCGCCGCATCCAACGGATCACAGATGAGGACGCGCGGCCGTTTTTGTCTTTTTTCCGCCGGGCGGCGGAAGGTAGAGGTCTGGCCGGGTTCGGCGGCGAGGGCACTGCCGCCCCACAGCCGGGCTGCGACGGCGGGAATGTCGGCGTTGCCGCCGCTGAGCAGCACGCCCACACGCTGGCCGGGGAGCGGATAACTGCCGGTGAACAGCGGCGCCAGGGCAACGGCCGAACTGGGTTCGACGAGTAGTTTCATGCGCGTCCACAGGAATTCCAGAGTGGCCAGGATGTCGGTTTCGGAAACGGCCGTCATGTCGCTGACATATTGGCGCATGATGGCCAGATTGCGCTGCCCGATGTAGCGGGTGCGCAGCCCATCGGCGATGGTGTCGGGGGCATCATCCAGCGCGACAATGCGGTTTTCGCGCCAGGAGCGGTTGGCGTCATCGCCGGCTTGCGGCTCGACGCCGATCACGCGGCAGCCAGGCGATTGCGCCGCGGCGGCCAGCGCCGAGCCGCTGATCAGCCCGCCGCCGCCGACGGGGACAAAGAGGGCGTCTAACGGTCCGACTTCCGCGAAAAGCTCCCAGGCGGCTGTGCCTTGTCCGGCGATGATCTGGTCGTTGTCGTAGGGGTGGATGAGGGTGTAGCCGTGTTGGGCGATGAGGTCGGCGGTGACTTGTTCGCGGGTAACGGCCGTGCAGCTCACAATGTCTGCGCCGTAGGCGGCCGTGGCCGCTTTTTTGATTGCCGGCGCGTTATCCGGCATGACAATGACAGCTTTGACGCCCAGCAGTTTGGCTGCCAGGGCCAGCCCCTGGGCGTGGTTGCCGCTGGAATGGGTGATGACCCCGGCCGCTTTTTCCGCCGGGCTGAGCTGGCTGACGGCATTGTACGCACCGCGAAATTTAAACGCGCCCACGCGCTGGAAATTTTCGCACTTCAAATAAATCTCGCAGCCGGTCAGTTGGTTGAGCGTGCGCGATGTCATGACCGGGGTCTGTTTGACAATGCCGGCCAATCGGCTGGCGGCGAGGGCAATATCGGTTGGTTGGTTCATGGGAAATTTACCTGATGTTGTTTATGGGTTGGCGAGGTGGCTGGGGCGTTTCATCTCGATACGGCGAAAGGCTTCGAAATATCCGGCGGTTTTGAAACCTTCCCAGATTTCGTCATCGAGCAGGTTTTCGGTGATGGTGTCTTGGCGTTTGTGGCGTTGGTGCAGGATGTGGAGGATGGCGGCCGTTACGTCTACCGGGTCGCCGGCGGTGACTTCTACGCAGACGCGGGTGAGTTGTAAGAGGCCGGCGTGGTAGGTTACCCAGCCGCAGCCGCCATCCAGCAGTTCAATCACAAGGGCGGAGAGGTTTTTGACGTGGTGAAAGGACTCGATTTCGTTGAGCCAGTTGGGTTTTTGGCGGCGATGGGACAAGAGAATGATGGCGTCTTCGTGATCCAGGGGGGTGACGCTTTTGACGCGGATGTCGTCGGGGATTTCGGCGTGCAGGTTGGGGGCGCGGCGGGCGACGATCAGTTCTCTTGTTTCGGCGAAGCCATATTTGCAAAAGAGTGTGTGGGCGGGGGCGTTGCCTTTGATGACTTCGAGCCAGATGGTATCGACTTCCAGGAGGTGGGATTGGCGGATGAGTTCGTCCATGATGGCCTGACCGGTTCCCTGGCGTCGTCCTTCTGGCAGGACGCCGAGGCGGGTGATCCAGCTACGGCCGTCGCGCGCGCCCAACATCCCCAGGCCCAGCATCACATCGCCGTTCATTGCTACCATGGAACGGGAAAGGCTGACATCATAGACGCGGGCATACTCTTGTAGACGCGCCGCGTTCATGGGCATGGGCACAACGTAATCGACGCGTGTCCGGTTGTAAGCGTCTACAAGCTGTTCGTAAGGAAAGTCGCTGGCAGGTACTAACTTCATGCCTGCCTCAGACAGATGGCGGGGGCACGTCTTGGAACCATCACGTCAGTCATTTGCAAAGAAGGCGGCGATTTGCCCTGGGAATTTTTTGATGTCGATGGGTTTGGTAATGCAGCCATCGCAGCCATAGCGTCTGGCCATGTCTTCGGCGACTTCGGTTGGCCAGGCGGTTACGGCGACGATGGGCACATTTTCCAGGTCTGGGATTTGTTTGAGCAGGGTGACAACGGTTTGGCCGTCAAGGTCTGGCAGACCCATGTCGATGAGGATCAGGTCTGGTTTTTGCTCGATGGCCAGCGATACGCCGGTTTCGCCATCGGCTGCGTGGAGCAGGTGGTAGGGATGTGGCTCCAGCACGCGTTCGATCAGTAGTTTGTTGGCCAGGTTGTCTTCGATTTGTAGAATGGTTTTCATCTTCGCAGGACTCCAGGGTGTCTGTGGAGCGGGTGGGATGATCAGGCGGCGGGCGGTGGGACGGGCAGGTCGGCAACGGCCGTGTCCTTCCATTTCTCCCCTTCATCAATCAACATGACGGGGATACCGTCTCGAATGGGGTATTTCAGGCCGGAATCGGCCGAAACCAGCCAGCAGCCGTGGACCAGCTCCAGGCGGCCAGGATCGTCGCCGTAATCTTTGGATTGCACGGCTTTGGGACAGCGCAAGATTTCTAAAAGCTCGGGGCTGATGGGTGGGGTATCGTTGGTCATAATTTTCTCCTGCGTTTGGGAACCCGGGCGATGTTGTGCGGCGTTTGGCTCTCGCTCGTGGGTTCCTGTTAGTATAGTAAATAGGGTGAGACTGTCTGGCGATCATACGCAACTTAAAGATAAGTGGCAAATTGAAAAACGGCCGTTTTCCCCTTGTCACAATTCCCCATTCGCTGGTTTCGTGTTATATTTTGTCCCTGCACCACGGCCCTAAACGGTCACGGCAACCATTACCGTGGCCTTTTTTTACGCCTTGGGGCCTATCGTCCCCCAATATTGCAGGTGGGGGAAACGATTTTTGGGAGACATAGTTATGACGGAACAACAGATTCCCTTCAACATGGACCTTCAAGAGGCCATTGATACCCGGCGTACGTTCGCCATTATTTCGCATCCAGACGCCGGCAAAACCACGCTGACCGAAAAATTGCTGCTTTACGGCAACGCCATCCACCTGGCCGGCAGTGTGCGGGCGCGCCGCAATCAGCGCAGCGCCACCTCGGATTGGATGGCGATGGAGCAGGAACGCGGCATTTCCATCACCTCGACGGTGCTGCAATTTCCCTATCAGGGCCACATGGTCAATTTGCTGGATACGCCCGGCCATCAGGATTTTTCTGAAGATACCTACCGGACGCTGATGGCCGCCGACAGTGCGGTGATGATTTTGGATGCAGCCAAGGGTGTGGAAGCGCAAACGCGCAAGTTGTTTGAGGTGTGTCGCCAGCGCGGAATTCCTATGTTCACGTTCATCAATAAGCTGGATCGGCCGTCTTTGGACCCGTTGGCGCTGCTGGATGAGGTGGAGACGGTGCTGGGGATGCAGCCGGTGCCGATGAATTGGCCGGTAGGCGATGGGGATCGCTTCAGAGGCGTGTATGATCGGCGCACGAAGCAGGTGCATTTGTATGATCGCACGGTGCGCAATCAGACGATTTCGCCGGAAACAATCACCACGCTGGATGACGGCCGTATCCGCCAAAGCCTGAACGAGACGCAAATTGATGATTTTTATACCAACGTCGCCCTGTTAGACGAAATGGGCATGGATTTTGAATTGGATGCCTTTTTGCGCGGCGAGCAGACGCCGGTCTATTTTGGCAGCGCGCTGACTAATTTTGGCGTGCAGTTATTTTTGGATGATTTTGTGCAGTTTGCTCCGGGGCCGGGCGCGTATCCGAGTGATAACGGCCGTATCGACCCCATCCACAACGAATTCTCCGGCTTCGTCTTCAAAATTCAGGCCAACATGAATCCCAAACATCGGGACAGCGTGGCTTTCTTGCGCATTTGCAGCGGCCGTTTCGAGCGTAACATGGTGGTGAACCATACCCGGCTGGGCAAATCCATCCGCCTGCCCATCCCCTATAAATTTTTCGCCGACGAGCGCGAGGTGGTGGAAGAAGCATATGCCGGCGACATCATCGGCCTGCCGGGCAACCGCAATTTTAACATCGGCGATACGATCAGCGCCGGGAAGGCGTTTAATTTTGCGCCTATTCCTCGTTTTGCCGCCGAACACTTTGCCCGGCTGATTAACCTGGACATTGGCAAACAGAAGCAGTTTCAGAAAGGCATTCACCAGTTAGAAACCGAAGGCGCGATGCAGGTTTTGTATGAAGTGGATGCTCAACGGCGCGATCCGATTTTGGCGGTGGTGGGCGTGCTGCAATTTGACGTGGTGAAGGCGCGCCTGGAAACGGAGTATGGCGTGGCGGTGCGCATGGAGATGCTGCCACATCAGTTGTGCCGCTTTGTAGAGGGCGACGAGCAGGAAATTGAAAAATTGCCCTGGCGTTACAGCGGCATGATGCAGACCAAAGACAGCGACGGCCGTCTGGTTGGCCTGTTCAATTCCGAGCATGAGTTTAACTATTACCGCGAAAAGTACCCCAAAATTGTCTATAAAGCATTGGTCTAATCGAGAAACCAGGTAGCCAGATTGTATATGCCCGATTGGTGGCCTTTTCAGAAAAAAGAAAGCAAAGCGGTAGACATGAAGGCCATGCGCGCCGCGCAAACGGCGCTAGGCCAGGAAATCGAGCGCCAACTGGCGGCGGGAAACTCGCGCCAGGCGGTGCTGAACTGGCTGGTCGCAGAAGCAGCCGCCCTGGAAAAGCAGCTGCCCACACCCCAAACGCGCGCCCGGTTGTATGCTCTGGATGCGTCTCTGGCGCAGCTTCGCTCGGAATTGGCGCACAGTTTGCAAATGGGTCGGGCGCATGAAATGGCCGGGCACACGGATGAGGCGATGTTGTTTTATGAAACGGCCGTGTCCGACCAAATCGCCAGCCGCCTGCCCTATGAGCATTTGCGCGTCATCTACGTGCGCCGGCAGCAGTATGATGCCGCGCGACGAATTTGCCAGTCCGCTCTGGAAAACCCCTTTTTAGACGCAAAAACCCAGGCTCACTTCCAAGCCTGGGTCGAAAAACTAACTGCTTCCTCCGCCGACGAATAATCGCCCGCAAAAAAAAGAGGAGCCCCAAGTAACCTTCTAGCGTTTCCTTTCCCGTATTGACAAATTTTTTGCAACTGAACCAGGTATGCTGGCCCAGATATCAACGCAATAAAATTTGCCGTCTTCCTGATTGTCTGTTTCTGCTTCAGAGGGGTTGTTGCCCTGATGAAGCTAAAATTCAGATGTTTCGGATGACTCATCTACCACGCACCCAGATCCACCAATTAAACACTAATCGAAACCGAACCTGAGTGTGATGGAGGTAAATGTTTTGTTGGTAAGGAGGGCTTTCCAATTTCTCGGAGCTTCCTCAGTACCTTGAGCTTTTACCCTCAAGATACGATTCAGTTTAAAGGATGAATGTCATGCGTGTATACGACAAATGTCACCCCTATCGCATGACATTTGTCATGAGATGGTGGTCATGGATTGTGGGACTTATGGGGTGCGGGCGCAGCGGAAGCCGATTGTGCTGCTGATGAAATCGGGGGTAAGCGAGCTGCGGTTGGCGGCGCGCACGCGGTCGGCTTCGATGTTGAAGGGCCAGGCGCCGCCGCGAATGACACGCATCAGGCCGGCTTCGGGGCCGGTGGGATTGGTTGTGGGGCTGTTGGCGTAATAATCTTCGCCATACCAATCGGCCGTCCATTCCCACATGCTGCCGGCCATGCCAAAAATTTCAAACGCGCTCTGGCCGTTGGGCAGGGCGTTGACCGGTTTGAGGTTGTCGAAGTTTTCGCTGTTGAAGACGGCGCGTGTTTCGTTGGGCGCTTCGTTGCCCCAGGGGTAGAGACGGCCGTCGTCTCCCCGAGCTGCGTATTCCCATTCCGCCTCGGTTGGCAGGCGTGCGCCCATGGCTTCGCAGTACGCTTTTGCCCCGTACCAACTAACATGGTTGATGGGATAATTGGCGAAACCGGTCAGCGGGATGTATTGAAGCTTGCCATCACCCAAATCATCCTCTAGCAGTAAGCTGATGACGCCGGTGCGGTTGCGCGGTAGGGCGCAGTCGAAGCCCTCGCACGCCTGGCGGTAGGTTCCCAATCGATTGAGGAACGCTGCGTATTGGGCCACAGTCACCTCATATTGATCCATGTAAAAATTGTCCAGAGTGATCGGATGGGCGGGTTTTTCATCCGAGGCGGCCATGATGTCTTCGTCTGTGGATCCCATCATGAAGGTTCCGGCTGGGATGAGGCGCATGGCCATGCCGTCGGTTTCACGCGTGAGGTAGGTGGGCATGTCTTCGGGCGTGGGGGTCAGGGTGATGGTGGGTGTGGCGCTGGCTGTGGGTTCCGGGGTGGGCGTGGTTGTGGACGTTGCCGTGGCGGTAGGTGTGGGGGTGGCTGTGGGTGGCTGAGTGGGCGTGACCGTAGGTGTTTGGGCGATGATGGCGGCGGCGAGCGCTTCAGAGGTGAGGGCGACGGCCGTTTCAGAAATTGCGGCTGGCGGATTGGCGGCTTGTGCGTTGGCCATGTTGCGAAATAGAAGCCCCACCACGACGATAGCGACGGCGATCATCATCAGCGCGCCGCTAATGACCCAGATGTTGCGTGATGTGGGGGATGGTTGGTAAGGGGAGCGGTAGACTGTACGGCCGTTGTCCGGTTTGCGGTTGATGGCGAAGGGGGGAGTGGTGGGCGGAACGGCCGTGCCGGTCATGGATTGGTACACGGCGGCCACATCGGCTACGGTGAGTTGGCGAATGTGGTACTGGGTTTGCCAGGCGTCGAGCGCCTGGCGCAGGCGCTGCAATTCGGCCGGATGCCCGCCGGTTAGCTGGTAAATGTAGGCTACCACGTCTTTAACGGTGGCGAATTGCGTGGGTTGACGAAACAGCGCCATGACATCGGCCTGGGTAAGCGGCGGCAGTTCAAAGGTGGGGATAGTTTCAAACGAGGCCAGGCTTTCCGGTTTGTTGTTTTTGTTGGGATAGGTGAGGGTAAACAGGGAGTAGGCGTGGGCGTGGGCGTGGATGAGCCGATAAAATGCTTCAAATGTGTTGGGGGCGAAAATTTCAGCTTCGATTTGGGCCAGAACCACGTCGAGGTTATCAAAGAGGAAGAGCAGATTACGGCCGTCGCGCTGGGCTAAGGCTGGCTGTAAGAAATGGTCTTGAAAGGATTTGTAGGGATTGACGACAAAGTCTGCCTGGTTGGGGTCGGGGATGTCGATGCCTTTTTGCCGCAGATTGGTTACGGCCGTTTGCGCCAGATCGTGTAGGAAGATGGAGAGGCTGTCGCGCAGCAGACCGGCAAAATCGACGGTGATGGTGAGAACGTGTGGGCCGAGACGGCCGTTGTCGATTTCTTGCAAGACGGCCGTTTTGCCCATTTCTGGCGCGCCAACCAGCAGCAGCGGTTGTGTGGGGGAGCGCCGCGCCAGGTGCTTTTCTAGCCAGGCAAACACCTCATCACGGCCGACAAAGACACGGCCGTTGGCTGGCTGCTCGCCAGGCGAGGGGGAGAGGAGAGCTTCAGTCGGTTCGATCATCTCTGTTTTTAGAAAGGTTGCGGACTGTTTAGGCATCGACAACCAGCACAGCCTGGGCGACTGTAAACCCGATGACTTTGTTTTGCCCGTTGATCTCTATGGAGAATGGACCATCGAAGGGGGCAACGGCCGTTACGCGCACCAGCGTGCCCGGCGTCAGGCCCAATTCGGCCAGGTGGCGCAGCATTTCGCTGTTGTTGTCGGCCGGAATGCGGGCGACCTGGGCCAGTTCACCCGGAGATACGTCGCTTAACGGCCGTGTATGCATCACCATCATGCTGCCGTCTCGGTCGGGAATCGGATCGCCGTGTGGGTCCAACGTGGGGTAGCCTAAGGCGGCGGCAATGCGTTCCTCCAGTTTTTCGCTGATCACATGTTCCAATAAATCTGCTTGCTCATGCACTTCGTCCCAGCCAAATCCCAAAGCCTCCATAAGATACAATTCCAAAAGGCGATGATGGCGGATGACTTCCAGAGCGATTTTTTCCCCGTTTTCGGTCAGGGTAACGCCGTAATGCTTTTCGTAATTGACCAGATTCAGGCTGGCCAGGCGGCGCAGCATACTGGTAACTGAACCAGGTTTTACCTGCCTCGCCTCAGCAATCCGCGAAGTACTCACCGGGCTTTCAACTTCAGCTAACGTGTAAATTGTTTTGAGGTAATCTTCGATTGCCTGATGGTTAAGGCTGTCACGTTGGGGTGAAGAGCTGTTTTCGAGTGCTTCAATACGCGGCATGTCGTCTCCATTGCATGTCGTTTCCAATAAGGCAGCTATCGGGGCGATTCGGGCGCTGATTTAGTGGATAGTCTGGTGGAAAATTAGCATATTGCTTAGGGCTTGTCAATCTGGCCTGGGGGTTAGGGTGGGTGGCTGGCGATAAACGGCCGTTTCCTCCTTCCTGCTGGCTGGTTACATGCGAGACTGGGTGAGTGCAATTACTCGCTGCGATTTGCCATGATTTGGAAACGGCCGTTCCCCTTCCCCCAAAAACACCCCCCATCAGGACTACCTAAATGCCGGTCCTCAAGTGACATGGGTGTTTGGCATGGAACGGCCGTACCCGCTATACTCGCCCCTCATAACAGCCAATTCGGATCGACAGACATGAAGCAAATTTGGATCAGCAAGGCTGGCGCGCCGGAAGTATTAAGACTTCAAGACGGCCCCGACCCCATTCCCCGTACCGGTGAAGTGCGCCTGCGCGTGCAGGCCATCGGCGTCAACTTTGCCGATGTTCTGGGGCGCATGGGCATCTATCCCGACGCGCCTAAAATCCCCTACGTGCCCGGTTATGAAGTAGCCGGCGTCATCGACGTCATCGGCCAGGGCGTGCCCAACCTCAAGGAAGGCGACGAAGCCCTGGCCATTACCCGGTTTGGCGGCTACAGCGACGTGGTTTGCGTGCCCTACAAACAGGTCTTTAAGCGATTCAAATGGATGCCTGCCGAAGACGGCGCGGCCCTTCCGGTGAACTATCTCACGGCCTACCAGATGTTGATGGTGATGGGAGCGCTGCACCCCGGAGATAAGGTGCTGATTCATGGGGCCGGCGGCGGGGTCGGGTTGGCGGCGTTAGATATTTGCCGCATTGTGGGCGCAGAAACATATGGCACAGCCTCGCCGGAAAAACATGATTTTCTCCGTCTGCGTGGTCTGGATCATGCGATTGATTACCGCAATCAGGATTACGAGCGCGTGGTGAATGATCTGACGGCCGGAAAAGGGGTTCATATCGTGCTAGACAGCCTGGGCGGCAAACATTGGCAAAAAAATTATCGCCTGCTTATGCCCACAGGGCGTCTGGTGCATTTTGGCGTCAGCGCCATCGTCAGCGGCAAAAAACGCTCGCGCTGGGAAACAATCAAAACGGCGCTGCAAGTGCCGTTTTACACGCCATTTAAGTTGATGAGCGACAACAAGTCTGTGTCAGGCGTTAATTTAGGCCATTTGTGGGATTATATGGATATCGAGCGGGATTGGATGAAACAAATTGTGGCCTGGTACGACGAGGCGCTCTTTCGCCCGCATATCGACAAAACATTTCGTTTTGACGATGCGCCGGCTGCGCACCACTATCTTCAAGATCGGCGGAATACGGGGAAAGTGTTGTTGAAGGTGTAAATATAAGGCGGAGTGACTGGCTCACTCCGCCTTATTTTTATGTTGATGGGGATCAGGCGTTACGGCGTCGCTGCCATTCCAGCCCGATACCGGTGGTCAGGAGGCCAAGAGCAACCAGGGCAAAAACGGCCGTGCCCACACCACCCGCCGCATTTGCCGGCGCGCCAGACTCCGGCAGCACAACCGGCGGTATATAAATTGGGGGAATTGGCTGCACAGGCAGCATGGGGTTATACAACCCACGTGATACACAGAAATTCACATCTTGGGCCACCGTTTTGTCTGTGTCGATGGCCACAACGACCGGATTTTGGGAGGTTACAAACCAATCGGAGTTCGGTTGGGCGGTTACGCGCCAATAACCAAATCCCGCCGCTACCAGGCCAAACGTCCCGTTGCTGCCAGAGTAAAGATTCACCTTCCAGTCGCCGCCGGTGTTGGTGAATTCTAAATTCACGTTGGCCACCGGGTTTTCTCCAGCCACGCCTGTATTGACGCATTTGCCATCGCCGTTCACGTCTTCGTACACGGCTCCGCGAATGGAGCCATTTTCCTGCGCGCTGACCGCGCCGACAAATAACGCCAGCAGTACCACCAGCGCCAAACTAATCGTCCAAACTTTCTTCATCCTAACCTCCTTGATTTGTCTCTAAAAATTCAATTATCTTACGGATTTGTAGTGGTTTGCGCGATGGCGCTGGGTTGGGCGACGACCACCAGGCGGTGTGAATTGTCGGTGTATGGCCAGCAAGTGACGAGGGTTATACGTTCGTCGTCGGTGGGCGCAATCCATTGGGCGTTATCCAGCCGAACTTGCAGCGGTTGGCCGCGTTCCAGCAGGATTTGTTTGTCGGTGACTTGATATTTGTAGGCTTGATTGGCGTCGTAGAGAATGATTTGATCGCCTTCTTCCAGGTCGATGATGTCGCGGAAGACTTCGCCATAGACGTTGTGGTGTCCGTTGAGGACGGTGTTGCCAACCTGGCCGAGCAAGGCGCTGTTGTCGTGCCAGCCGGCGATAAAATCATTGGGCACCAGCCATTGATAATAAGTTTCACCGCCGCTTTCAACCGGGACGACGCCAATTTCTTCGACGGGCGCATCCAGGTTGATGGTGGGAATCACAATGCGCACGGGCATGCCGGCGCGCGGCCCCTGGTTGAGGGCGTCGGCCATGGTCATGATGTTGGCGCCGTTGCTGATTTCTGCTTCGGGCGGCGTTTCGGGCATGAGTGGGGCGTCTTCGATGGGTGGTTGGGGCACGGCCGTTGGCAGCACAGCTACCGCCGCCGGTGTCGGAATCATCATTTCTTGTGGCAGCAGGCTGTTGACGGCCGTTACCAACGGCCGTGGCATACTGGTGGGGATAAGAATCCACACGGCCGTTACCGCCAGCAAAATAACCAGCCCGATGCTGATCAGCGCCAGACCAAGGGGAACCCGTGCTTCATTTTTAGGATTGGATGATTGTCCCGACATGCCCGTAGTATAAACGACAACTTCGCTTATGTAAAGATTTCGGACGAGCCGCGCACGGCGGAATCTGGCCAGGCTAAATTCACCAGGTTGGGCAGGATTTGGCCCGCCAAACCGGTGAGCATGTAGGTGGCATACTGGCTGATTGGCGTTGTCTGAGGATTGATTTCGACGAGCGTCGCGCCGGTTTGCAGCGCTTCCAGGGGCAGCGAGGCCGCCGGTTGCACCAGCGCCGATGTGCCGATTGATAGGAACAGGTCGCAGGCGCGGGCGGCGCTAACGGCCGTTCCCAGCGCAGCATACGGCAAATTTTCGCCAAACCAGACCACATCTGGTCGCAAATAGCTGCCGCACTCCGGGCAGCGCGGCGGAACTTCGTCACTGGCGGGCCAGGAGGCGTGGATACGGCCGTCGGCTGAACATTTGGTGCGCATGATATTGCCATGCAGCTCAATCACCCGCTGGCTGCCGGCGCGGGCGTGCAGCCCATCCACATTTTGCGTGATCAGCGTCAACTGCGGCACAAGCTGTTCCAGCGCCGCCAGCGCCAGGTGGCCGGGATTTGGCTGCGCCTGGGCGACCCGCTCGCGCCGCCAGGCGTACCATTCCCACACCAGACGCGGATTGCGCTGAAAGGCTTCGGGCGTCGCCAGGTCTTGCGGGTCATACTGCGCCCACAGTCCGGTTTGCGCTTCGCGGAAGGTGGGCACGCCGCTTTCGGCGGAAATGCCAGCGCCGGTAAGCACGGCCACTTTTTGCGCCGCACGCAGGGCCGCGATGAGGGGTTGGGGCACGGCCGTTGCCGTCTTTCGTTCGTTCATCCACACCTCAAATAACGTCCAAAATGCCTCTGGCGAGCAAAAAATAAATCATCAGACCGGTAGCGTCTACAATGGTCGTAATCATCGGGCCGCTGATCACTGTGGGGTCGATTTTAAACCGGTCGGCCAGGATGGGAATGATCGTGGCGACGGTGATCGCCCACACCACCACCACCGGCAGCGTAAATGCGACCACAAAAGCGACGTTGGGGTCGGTATCATACACCCAGACAATGGCCCGCAGATACCCGGCCACGGCCATCACGCTGCCTAAAATGAAGGCTACGGCCACCTCGCGGCGGACTGCCTGCCACATATTTCCCAGGCGCACTTCATCGAGCGTGATGGCGCGAATGATGGTGGCAACCGTTTGTGAACCGGCATTGCCGCCTGTGCCGATGATCAGGGGGATAAACAGACTCAGCGAGATGACGGTGTTCAATTCACCCTCAAATAGTTTAATGACGGAACCGGTGAGGGTGGCGGCGATGAACAAAAGCAGCAGCCAACCGATGCGTTTTTTGACCACTTGAAAGACCGAAACGGCAAAATAGGGCTGATCGAGTGGTTCGGAACCACCGAGCCGCTGGATGTCTTCGGTGGCTTCTTCCTCGAAGACATCCAGTACGTCGTCTACGGTGACTGCGCCCAGGAAACGGCCGTTATCATCCACCACCGGTATCGACACAAAATCATACCGGGCTACCATTTCCGCCAATTCTTCCTGATCGGCCGTCGCCCGCACCGATACCACCTGATCCACCATGATGGTTTCTAACGTCGCATCGGGTTGAGCCGTGATCAACCGCCGCAGCGGCACAACGCCAAGCAGCTTATCTTCCCTATCCACCACGTACAGGTAATGTAATGACTCGTCTTCATCCAATGAACGGAGGTGTTGGAAAGTCTCGTCCACCGTCCAAAAACGGCGCAGCGTGGCCACATCTCGCGTCATCAAACGGCCGGCCGATTCCTCCTCATACGCCAGCAGTTCCTGCACTTCGGCCGCTTCTTCCGGTTCCATCAGCTTGATCAACCGGTCAGATAGCTCATCCGGCAGGTCATCCAGAAACTCGGCGGCGTCGTCCATCGGCAGTTCGTCGAGCAGGTCGGCCAGCTTTTCGTCGTCTACTTTGTCCAGCAGTTCCTGGCGCACCAGACTGCCAGTCTCATCCAGTACCTCGCTGCCGATTTCAATCGACAACAGCTCGAACGCGATCACCGCTTTCTCCGGCGGCAGTTCATCCAGCAAATCGGCGATGTCGGCCGGATGGATGCCGATGAGAAGCTGGCGTAATTGGGTAAACGCGTGATTGTCGATGAGCGTTTCCAGCTCGTTTACGGTTGGTATGGTCACACCTTGAGGTTCCAAGTAGGCGTCTCCTTCAATCAAGTGGGTATAGACCCGAAGGGTTTTTTAGCGAGATACTTCTAAAACCAGGGGCAAAACCCTTCGGGTCTTCATTATCATGGCGGGCGTTAATTGCGCCAGGCGGCGCATGTTTTGTCGATATTGGCAGCGTTGGTTACGTTGCGGGCGTTGGAGCCATCGGCATTGGACACAAAAACATCCTTTACGCCTGCGCCCACCGGCTTCAGGTACAAAATCAGGCTGCCATCCGGCGAAAAAATGGGATTATAGGCCGTGGGGATTACCTGACTGAAGCTGCCATTGGGGAAACCGCGCTGCACGGCATCGCCCACCACAAAGAGGAAAGAATCGCCGGATGGCGACCAACGAATGCCTTCGGCGCGATCAATGACTCCCTGGTAAACAAATATGAGGTTTTGTGTGCCTACGGGGCGCACCACGATGGAGTTCCCTTCAGGGACGGCATTCGTGATGACTTCGTACTGGCCGCCAGGCGCGGTGCAGACGTCGGTTCCTGTGCCGATGTAGCAGAAGTTACCCAGGTAGAGCGGAAAGGTTTGGCCGGTGACGGTGCTGGCGGGGCTGCTGCAACTGCTGCTGGCGACCGTGCCGACCTCTTGTGGCGCGCTCCAGGCGGGGTCGGTGGTGAGCAGGGTGGCGCCGGAAGTGTAGAGGATACGGCCGACTGTGCCAGAAGCCGCTGGTGATCCGGTTGCGGCCGGCGTGCCGCCGGGCGTGAACGTGGGTTGAACTGGATTTTGGCCGGTAACGGGCACGGTGTCCAGGGTAGCGGTGGTCAGATCATCCAGGTAAATGCTGCCCTGGCCTGTGTAGGCATTGTTGAAATCATCCAGAACGAAGCCGCGAAAGGAGATGGGGTATTCGACCGTGTCGTTTTTGGGGCCGCTGATGTGGCCCCAGGGCCAATCCTGGTCTGTGTTGATGTAGCCGGTGAGTTGTTTCCAGCCGGTGTGGGTGATCTGGCCGAAGGGCACTTGCCAGGTTTGTCCTTCGGCGTCTTGAATCCAGGCGTTGAGGAAATGGCCGGAGCCGTCGCCGTAGACCCAGAGTTGCAGGGCGTTGGGACGGCCGTCTATCGGATTATTTTGTTGGAAAACCACGTAATCATTGTTGTTGGTGGCAAAGTTGTAGGTCAGTTTACCGGAAGCTGCGCCGCCGTGAGTCTGTTCGGTGCTGCGCGTGAAGGCGCCGTTGTCCTCATCGCCGCGCACCCAAACGCCGAAGGCTTCAAAGTTGAAGGGGAGGCCGCCGCCGGTACTGGCGCTGCCGGTCGGGTTGCCGCTGCGGGTGGGCGTAGCCGATGGCGTGCGGGTAGCCGATGGCGTGCGAGTCGCCGTGGGTTGGGTGGTGTTTGTTGGCTGAAGGGTGTCGGTTGCTCTGGGGATTTTGGTGTTGGTGACGGTGGGCACGGCCGTTTCCGTGGGTTGGTCGGTGGCTGCCGGATTGGTGTTGGTGGGCACGGCCGTCGGCGTTTCGGTGTCTTGGGCGGCGGCGATGAGCGCTTCGGTTGGCGCGGCCGCCAGGGCATTGGTGGGCACGGCCGTGGGGCTGCTCTGACCCAACTGGCGTAAAGACGGCGCAAGAAATACGGCCGTCGGGATGGCAATCAGCAAAAACAGACCCAAAACGAGGAGCCAGTAGGGGCGTTTTTTAGGCGGGGTGGCGTATTGTCCCAGCAGCGGCCCGGCGACAGGCGTAGGCCCGGCCGGTTCGACGATGGTTTGACCGGCGCTGTAAATTTGGGTGGCCACGGCCGTCTTGGCGCCGCCGCTTTGTTCCGCCAGTAAAGCTGTGTCCAAAGCCGCCATCAACGCTTCGGCCGTTTGGTAACGCTGGTTTGGGTCTTTTTGCAGGCAGGTGTGGATGATGACGGCCGTTTGCGGCGCAATGTCGGGTCGTAGTTCGGTGATGGGGCGCGGGGCTTCGTTGACCTGTTTGGTTAGCACCTGCCAGGGCGTGTCGCCGGCAAAAACCGGATGCCCGGCCAGCATTTCATAAAAGATCATGCCCAGGGAATAAATATCGCTGCGCGCGTCGATGGGGCGGCTGTTGACCTGTTCTGGGGACATGTAGTAAGGCGTGCCGACCAGTTCATCGACCCGCGTGAGGGCGGATTCGCCCTGGATTTTGGCGATGCCCAGGTCGGTGAGTACCGGCGAGCCATCGCTGCGCAGGAGAATGTTGCTGGGTTTGATGTCGCGGTGGATGATGCCGGCCTGGTGGGCGACAGTGAGCGCGCTGGCGATTTGGCGGATGAGGGTGACGGCCGTTTCTGTGCGCAGCACGCGCTTTTGTTCATTCAACTGTCGCAGTTGGTCGCTCAATGACCCGCCGTTGATATATTCCATGGCGATGTAATAATGATTATCGGCCGTGGTTCCGGTGGTGTAGATCCGGACGATGTTGGGGTGGTTGAGTTTGGCAACAGAGCGGGCTTCGCGCTTGAAGCGTTCTACCAGGGCGGTGTTTGTGCTGAGATCGGTGAACAGGATCTTGATCGCCGCCGGGCGGTCAAGCCCTTGATCATGGGCGTAGAAGACATTGGCCATGCCTCCCTGACGAATTAGTTTTTGAATCACGTAGGGTCCGATCTGCTGGCCTATCCAACTATTGGCTGATTCGTTCATGGGTTTGTTCTCCGAAGCTGATTCACTGGTTGCAGAGTGAACCAGAATGCGCACTGACGATGCAAGCCCTATTATACCTTGAATCAGGCCATCGGATAATCTGAAGGGTGGAGGTGATGGTCACCGGTCAGAGGCAATTCTAAAGAACTTTGATACACTTCAAACGTATTGTAGGTGCTTTGCCGGGCATCCATTGGCTGCCCCAAGTTGGCCGAGCCAAAGGTTGAATGATCATGATTGCTTTTTGGCCTTATTACCTTGCTTCCCTGTTCATGATTGCCCTGCCGCTGGTTTTGGGCTGGTGGATCCACAAGAAACGCGGGATACGGTGGGGCTTTTTTCTGATGGGGATGGTGGCGTTTATTGGATCACAGCTGTTGCATATTCCTTTTAACTGGCTGGTGATGCAGAAATGGCAGTTGATTCCGACGGATACGGCCGTTCTCTCCAACCTCATCATATTATCCCTGTTCCTCGGCTTTTCTGCGGGCGTGTTTGAAGAAGGCGCGCGTTACCTCACCTACCGCTTTTGGGCCAAAGACGCGCGCACCTGGGGCAGCGGGTTGATGGTCGGCGCTGGTCATGGCGGCGTGGAATCTATGCTTGTGGGCATGTCTGTTGGCCTGAACACCATCGTGCTGGGCGGGATCAGTCAGGGCGGGTTCACCAGTTTGGTGCCCGCTGAACAATCAGCGTTGGTGCAAAGCCAAATTTCGGCCATGCGCGCCGCGCCGCTGAGTATGGTGATGCTGGGGCCATTGGAGCGCGTGTTTGCCGTATGCGCCCATCTGGCCTTATCGCTGATGGTTATGCAGGTGTTTGTGCGCGGGCAGCGCCGGTGGCTGTTTCTGGCGATTTGCTGGCACGCCTTTTTGAATTTTGTGGCCGTATTTGCCGTCACCACCTGGAACGCCTATGTTACCGAGGCGCTGATCGGCGCCATTGCGCTGCTCAGTGTGGGCATTATCTTCTGGTTGCGCACGCCAGAGCCGGTGGAACCGGAAATCGAACCGCTGCCGCCGGCCGCGCCGGTACGGCCGTTATCTGGACCGCTGTCGGATGATGTTTTGGAAAAGAGCCGCTATTCGTGATGGGTATTGCTTAAGACCTGGTCTTTGGTGTGGGGTGTACGATGATTTCAACAGAAAATCTGACAAAAAAATTTAACGACAATTTGGCGGTTGATCGCCTGACGTTGGACATTGGCGAAGGCGAGGTATTTGGCTTCTTGGGGCCGAACGGCGCTGGCAAAACGACGACTGTGCGCATGTTGACGAGCCTGATTGCGCCCACGGCGGGCAGCGCGCGGGTGATGGGTTATGAGGTGGGCAAAGATGATCACGAGATACGGCGCAACGTTGGGGTTCTGACCGAGACGCCTGGTTTGTATGATCGCCTTTCTGCCTGGCGAAACATGACGATTTTTGCCACGCTGTATGAGGTGGCCGATGTGCCGGGGCAGGTGGAGAAGTATTTGCGGATGCTGGGCTTGTGGGACCGGCGGCATGACGAGGCAGGCACGTTTAGCAAGGGGATGCGGCAAAAGTTGGCGATTGCGCGGGCGCTTTTGCATGAACCGCGTGTCTTGTTTTTGGATGAGCCGACGTCGGGCCTGGACCCGGAAGCGGCGAAGCTGGTGCGTGACTTTATCGAAGAGCTGAGCGGGGAAGGGCGGACGATTTTTATTTGCACGCATAATTTGGATGAAGCGGACCGGCTGTGTGATCGGATTGCGGTGTTTAAGACGCGGCTGCGGGTGGTGGATACGACGAAGGGGCTGCGGGAGCAGATGTACGGCCGTCAGGTGGTGTTTCATTTGGCGGATACGGCCGTTGCCTACCTGCCCGTCATCCAAACCCAGCCTTATTTGCACCGCGCCGAAGCCATCGACAACAAACTGGTCATCGCTCTGGACAACCCGGAAACATATAACCCCGAATTAATTCGTTTGCTGGTGGAAGCCGGCGCCAACATCCAATTTGTCGGCGAACTGCGCCATTCCCTGGAAGACATCTACTTGCAATTAGTCAATCAGGCATGATAACGCTGAGTTGTCAGTCCAAAGGTGGGCGGGGTTTTCGCCCGTGGCCCAAGCCAAAAACCAAACAGGTATCCTCATGATAAAAATCTGGACAATCATCAGTAAAGAATGGGCCGAGGTGTTTAAGAATCGCCTTGTGCTGTTTACCGTTGCCTTCCTGCCGATCATCCTCACGGCGCTGCCGCTGGTGACTATGTACTTTACCAGTCGTTACTCTGGCGAGATGAGCGACGCCATGAACGCCGAGTCGATGGCCTTTTTTGGTGATATGTGCCAGGGGCTGACAGAACTGCAATGCACGGAAATTTACACGCTGAACCTGTACACCCTCATGTTCATGATTTTGCCGGTAGCCATTCCGGTGACGATTGCCGCCTACAGCATTGTTGGTGAAAAAACGTCTCGCAGTCTGGAACCTCTTTTAGCGACGCCGATCACCACCACGGAACTGTTGGTCGGAAAAATGATCGCCGCCTGTGTGCCGGCTGTGGCCGTGACGTGGCTGGCATTTTTGGTTTACGCCATTGCCGCCTGGTTTATGGTGAGCGACGTCGTATTCGCCGAGGCGATGAAGCCGATGTGGTGGCTGGCGATTTTTGCCGTAAGCCCTCTGTTGACCCTGCTGGCCGTGAGCGTGGCGGTGATGGTTTCCTCGCGGGTAACGGATCCGCGGGTGGCCGAACAATTGTCGGCGCTGGTGATTTTGCCGCTGATTTTGCTGGTGGTGGGGCAGTCGGTGGGTCTGATTTTAATCAATGAACAGATGCTGTTATGGCTGGGCCTGATTATTGCGGTCGCCGATGTGGTTTTGGTTTATTTGACCATCAAACTTTTCCAGCGGGAAAATATCTTAACGCGATGGAAATAATCGTGCCCAGGTAAGCTGCGTGAGTGCTGGGGCGATTGAACCGCATTTGCGCGAAAATTGGCTTTGGTTATAATCACAAGACTGCCTATTGGCAGGTTCCCGTATGATTATGGGCAATTGATTTTACATCTTACACATACTCGGACTGGTACGGGTGTGCTTGCATTTTGTTGTGTTTGGGGGAAAACGGCCGTTTCTCGGCTACCTCTTCTCCTCATCCACCCCAATCGGCCATGCAAGTCCCGCTCCAGAGTGAAGAGTATGGAAGAAAAACACATAAAAAGGAGAATACCCCCATGGCCGTAGTTTCGATGAAAGCTCTTCTGGAAACCGGTGTTCATTTTGGCCACCGCACCCGTCGGTGGAATCCAAAGATGAAACCCTACATCTTTACAGAGCGAAATGGTATCCACATTCTGGATTTACAACAGACGATCGTTTTAATTGAAGATGCTTACAATCTGGTGCGTGACACCGTTGCTAACGGTGGACAGGTTCTGTTTGTTGGCACCAAACGTCAGGCCCAAGACACCGTGGCGCATGAAGCCGCGCGTGGGCAGCAGCCTTACGTAAACGAGCGCTGGTTGGGCGGCACGCTGACCAACTGGCAAACCATCAGCCAGCGTATCACTTACCTGGACAAACTGGAAAAACGCCGCGATGCGGGTGAATTGGAACTTCTGAAAAAGAAAGAACGGCTGCAACTGGAAGGCGTGATTGAAAAGTTGAACCTTCGTTTAGGCGGTATCCGCAAGATGAAAGGACTGCCAGCTTTGATGTTTGTAGTCGATGTGAATTATGAAGAAACGGCCGTACGCGAAGCCAACATCCTCAAAATCCCCGTCATCGGCGTTGTAGACACCAACTGCGATCCTGATCCCATTGATTACATCATCCCCTCCAACGACGACGCTATCCGCGCCATCAAACTGATTGTCGGCAAAATGGCTGACGCCGCCCTGGAAGGCCGGGCCATGCGCAAAGACACCCTCGACGAAGCCATCACCGACTTCGACGGTTACGCCTACGAAGAAGATTACGATGGCGTTGAAGACATCGACGACGAAGTTTTGTTGGGCGCTTCCACATTGGCCAAAATTCGCGGCACCGATGACGATGAAGACGCGGATGATTTTGACGCTGAAGCCGACCTCGGTGACGACGTCATCGTCGATTTTGGCGATGATGACGAAGAGACCGAATAAATTTTAGAGAACGGCAGTACCCGCACAGAGGCGACTCCAGTTACTTTTGCGCGGGATACGGATTCCAAGAAGTTACGTAATTGCACAACATTAGGAGATAGGTTTAGTTATGAATATCACAGCACAAATGGTCAAAGAGCTGCGCGAGGCCACCGGCGCTGGCGTGTTAGAAGCCAAAAAAGCGCTCGAAGCCCACGACGGAGACTTTGACAAAGCGGCTGATCTGCTGCGTGAAAAAGGCGCTGCCCGCGCCGCCAAACGCGCCGACCGTGAAGCAAACGAAGGCGTCATCGAGCTGTACGCCCACCCCGGCAATCGTGTCGGCGTTATTCTGGAACTCAACTGCGAGACCGATTTTGTGGGCCGCAACGAGCAATTCCGCCAATTGGCGCATGATCTGGCCCTGCACATCGCCGCGATGAGCCCGCGTTACATGAACGTGGATGATGTCCCGCGTGAAGAATTGGACCGTGAATTGGAAGTTTTGCGCAACCAGGCTCTGGCTGAAGGTAAGCCGGAAGCCATTGTAGACAAAATCGTCACCGGCCGTCTGACCAAATTCTACGAAGAATTTTGCCTGATGGAACAACCCTTTGTAAAAGATGACAGCATCAAAATAAAGGACATGGTGACAGACGCCATTCGCACCACTGGCGAAAACATTAAGATTCGCCGCTTTGCCCGTTATGAATTAGGGGAAGCGCTTTAAGAAAGATGATAAAAAGGGCGTCCAACGGAACGCCCTTTTTTCTATCCTTGCCTACGCGAGTAAAAATTCCATGAATGAACCTAAATACAAGCGAGTCTTATTGAAAATGGGCGGCGAGTCGTTGAGCGGCCAGGATGGGTTTGGTATTGACCCTCAGCGGGCGGCTGAGGTGGCGCAAATCGTTAAAAACGTCCAGGATTTAGGCGTGGAAGTGGCGGTGGTAATTGGCGCTGGCAATTTATGGCGGGGTTCCGCCGGCATGGAACATGGCATGGAACGCTCCACCGCCGACCACATGGGCATGATTGCCACGGTGATGAATGCGCTGGCGCTGCAAGATGCTCTGGAACGGTTGGGAGTTGTGACGCGCGTACAGACGGCGATTGAAATGCGTACTGTGGCCGAGCCGTATATTCGCTTGCGGGCAATGCGCCATCTGGAAAAAGGGCGCGTGGTTATTTTTGGCGGCGGAACGGGCAATCCTTATTTTACGACCGATTCGGCCGGCGCCTTGCGGGCGATGGAAATTGGCGCGGATGTGCTGATTAAAGCGACGAAAGTGGACGCCATTTATGATGATGATCCGCATAAGAACCCCAATGCGCACCGGTTTGACCAGATTTCGTATATCGACTTCTTGAATTTGCGGCTGCGGGTCATGGACAGCACGGCCGTTTCCCTGTGCATGGATAACAACCTGCCAATCGTGGTCATGAACCTGTGGCAAGACGACAACGTGATTAAGCTGCTGATGGGTGAAACAGTCGGCACGACCATTTGCAACATCTAAATCCTGGGAAGTATGAAGACGACGAATGTCGTGGTATTATTGAAGGGACGGCGGTTGCCTGACTCTATTTACCCCTAAACAGACGCTCAGGGAGGTTTGGATGATTCGTGAAGTACTGCAAGATGCTGAGAGCCGTATGCGTGGCGCGATAACGTCTTTAGAGGCTGATTTGGCGGCCTTTCGCACAGGACGAGCGTCCCCCCATTTACTCGATAAAATTATTGTGGAAATGTATGGCGTGGAAATGCCGCTGAACCAGATGGCCGTGATTTCCGTACCGGAGCCGCAGCAGTTGGCGATACGGCCGTATGATGGCAAAGCCATCTCCTCCATAGAACGCGCCCTGCTAAAATCGGACTTGGGCATTATGCCGAACAACGACGGCAAAATTATCCGCTTAAATTTACCCCGCCTGTCTGAAGAACGCCGCCGTGATCTGAGCCGTTTGGTCGGCAAGCGTGTAGAAGAAGGTAAAGTGGCCGTGCGCAATGTGCGCCGCGATGCTTTAAACGATCTGCGCGAGATGGAAAAAGAGAAAATGGTGTCGGAAGACGAGTTTTTCCGTGGGCAAGACAGTCTGCAAGAACTTACCGACAAATACACCAAAGAAATCGACGTAATCGGCGAGAAAAAAGAAGCGGAGATAATGGAAGTGTAACGTATGGCAGCCAGGTCGCAGCAAACTCTTGATCTCACTGGCTATGTTGTGCCAACTCATGTGGCCATTATCATGGATGGAAACGGCCGTTGGGCGCGTCATCGTGGCCTTCCCCGACAGGCCGGACACAGACAGGGCGCAGAAAACCTTCGCCGCATCATCAATGCCTGTGTTGAATTTGGCGTAAAAATACTCACCATCTATGCCTTCTCTACCGAAAACTGGGGCCGCCCCGAAAAAGAAGTACGCGGCCTCATGCGCATTTTTGCCCGCGTCCTGGATCAAGAAATCAACGACCTATCCGCTCAAGGGGTTTGCCTGCATCATTTGGGCGATCTCACCGGTATCGATCCAAAATTTCAGGACAAAGTTCGCCGCGCCATCGAGCTAACCAAAGATAACAACACCCTCATTCTCAATGTGGCCTTTAACTATGGCGGCCGCGCCGAAATTCTCCACGCCATCAAACAAATCCTGGACGATGGCGTTTCCCCCGACGATCTGACCGAAGATTTGTTTAGCTCTTACTTGTTTACGGCCGGCCTGCCAGACCCTGATCTGGTTATTCGCACCAGTGGCGAATTGCGCATCAGCAATTTCCTGATCTGGCAAGCCGCCTACGCCGAATATTATCCTGCTGCCGCCTTCTGGCCCGATTTTGGCCGCGAAGAACTCTACAAAGCCATTGTGGCTTACAACCAGCGCGAGCGCCGGTTCGGACTGGTGCCGGAAGAAACGTAATCTCGGAGTCAAAAGACTTATGTTTTGGCAGCGTGCCCTCATCGCCCTTACCCTTGGTCCCCTCGCCTTATATCTGGTCTATCTCGGCGGCTGGTTTTATTTCCTACCAATTGCGGCCATCCTGCTCCTGGCCACCTATGAATTTGGTCAGATGATGCGCCACATGGGGCTTCATGTTTCGTTATGGCTGCTCATTCCGGCCGTTCTTGTACAGTTACTCAATGGCCAGTGGCCTCAACTGGAACTCATTGGGCCAGCAACGATCATGAGCCTGCTGGCCATCCTCGCCTATGTTCTCTGGCTCTACGAACGACGCCTGAGCGATACAGCGCCCATGGATTGGATGGCCATGTTGGGGGGAGTTGTGCTGCTGGGTTGGATTGGCGGGCATTTTCTCCGGCTGCGCGGCGTCGAAGCAAACCCGTGGCAGTGGACTATCCTGGCTCTGGTAAGCACTTGGGCTGCCGATTCTGGCGCTTACCTCGTTGGCAAATTCATGGCGGGCAAAATCTTGGGCCGCCATCAACTATCCCCACGCCTAAGCCCCAACAAAACTGTGGAAGGGTATATTGGGGGTATCGTTTTAGGGACGATGATCACCCTGATTTTTGCCTATTTTCTGCAACTCCCATACTTGACAGCATTTATATTAGGTTTATTGGCCTCTATCGTCAGCCCACTGGGCGATTTAGGTATTTCGCTGCTCAAGCGCGAAGCAAAAATCAAAGATTCCGGCAACATTTTTGGCGTCCATGGCGGCGCATTGGATCGTATTGATTCAGTGCTTTGGTCTGTGACGATGGCTTATTATCTGGTTATTTTGTTTGCTTGATGTTTCCGCCCGCCTGATGGCTCATCTTGGGCGAATGGCGGATGGACTGTTTTCCCACAACCCCCCACACCCGCTCGTTTTCAGGAGTGCAAGTCATGACAAAAATTACCACAATTGAGCGTTTTATTCTTGATAACCAACCCCAATACGCGAAAGGTGACTTTACCGGGCTGTTATACGATCTGGCGCTGGCGGCAAAAGTCATTGCCCACAAAGTAAATCGCGCCGGGCTGGTAGAGATATTAGGCGAGGCCGGGGCGACAAATGTGCAGGGCGAAGACCAACAGAAGTTGGATGTGTATGCCGACGAAGTTATCTATCGTTTGTGCGATCATACCGGCCGTTTGTGTATTATGGCTTCGGAGGAGCATGAGGAATTGCTCTATATTCCGGAGCAGTATTCTAAAGGCTCATATGTTTTGGTGTTCGATCCGCTTGATGGCTCGTCGAACATTGACGTTAACGTAAGTATCGGCACGGTATTTGGAATTTACCGCTGCGTGGATATGGAAAAGCGTGGCCGCGAAGAAGATGTCTTACAAGCGGGGCGCAAGCTGATAGGAGCCGGGTATATTTTATTTGGTTCCAGCACGATGATGGTTTACAGCACGGGGCGGGGTGTTCATGGATTTACCTTAGACCCAGAGATTGGGGAGTTTTTGTTATCACATGAAAACATGACCATTTCGGAGTCGCCGGATTATTTTAGTATGAACACGGCTTATTACGGCCGTTGGTCCCCCGGCATGCAAAAATTCTTACGCTGGCTGCAAGGACAAGAAGCAGACTCTCCACCGCCCCTTTCATCCCGTTATATCGGCTCTCTTGTGGCCGATTTTCACCGCAATCTACTGCGCGGAGGCATTTTCTGTTATCCCGCTGAAGTAGGCAAACCCAATGGCAAGATCCGTCTATTATACGAAGCCTCTCCGCTGGCTTTCCTGATGGAACAAGCAGGCGGCCGCGCCTCAAATGGCCAACAGGCTATTCTGGACATTCAGCCAACACACACCCATCAACGGACACCTTTTTTTGCTGGAAATCGCTCCCTGGTCACAAAAGTGGAACAATTTATTGCCGAAGAGAAAATGGAATTAGACCCAAGCTTCACTTCCTGACCAGTACCAGACACCCAATAACATAAGCATACATTTGACTCTGGAATAATGCCCCTGATTCAGCCAAATGGCTCTACTTTTCACCAGACGACCTGTGACGGCGGCTTCCTAAGAAAAGAATAAATTCATTGACGCGCTTTAGGGGGCATGTTATACTTTTTTTCACCACCAGAGTGGTTTCCGTGTAAAATCCTCACCACTGAAGATTTTCAAGAAAACAGGTTAACCAACCTCATCAGGGTATTTAATTTTTTAAACCCCCATCATGATTAATAACGGCGAAAAAGTGCGCGTAAATAGGGTGGATGAGCGACTTCATTAGATATTCGGAGTATCTTACTACTTAAAATACTAACTACCACAAAACGGTTTTGTGGAGCAAATAGTTTGCTCTTATTACCTCAAGAATTAGTTCCCCAAAATCTGGCGAATTCAATGAAGTGATGCCCACATTCAATGAAGGTGGCGTGTTGCCACCAATCGCCGATAACGTGAATTGGAGATTACAGGATGGATATTGCAGAGCTTGAAGCAATGAAAATAGGCGAGCTGCGGGACATCGCTCGTGAAAAAAATGTAAGCGGCTTTAGCACCATGAAAAAGCAAGACCTCGTTTACCACATTATGCGCGTGAACGCAGAAGCTGAGGGTTTCGATTTTCGTGGCGGCGTACTGGAAATTGTCGAAGACGATAAACAAAACATGGGGTTTTTGCGCTCCCAGAATTACCTGCCGGGAACGGACGATATCTACGTCTCCAGTTCTCAGATTCGTCGATTAGGATTGCGAAACGGCGACATGGTGTTGGGGCAGGTGCGCGTTCCTAAAGAAAACGAAAAATATTACAGCTTGCTGCGCGTTGAATCGGTAAATGGGATGAGTCCAGATTTAGCCAAAAAGCGGCCTCGTTATGAACACCTCACCCCTATATTCCCCGACCAAAAATTAAAACTAGAAACAAATCCCAATATCCTCTCTACCCGGCTGATTGATTTGGTATCGCCAATTGGGCGAGGGCAGCGTGGTTTGATCGTGTCGCCGCCTAAAGCAGGTAAAACCACGGTTTTGAAGGATATGGCCAATGGGCTGCTGGAGAATTACTCCGACCTTCATTTGATGGTGGTTCTGATTGGCGAACGGCCGGAAGAAGTGACCGATATGCAGCGCTCGATTGAGGGTGAAGTGGTCAGCTCTACCTTCGACGAACCGGTGCGGCAGCACTGCCGGGTAGCGGAAATGGCTTTGGAGCGCGCTAAACGCCTGGTTGAGGGCGGCCGTGACGTGGTTGTTTTGCTGGACTCTATCACCCGTCTGGCGCGTGCGTATAACCTGACGGTGCAGCCCAGCGGGCGCACGTTGTCTGGTGGTTTGGATCCATCGGCGCTGTACCCGCCCAAACGTTTCTTTGGCGCGGCGCGTAATTTAGAAGAAGGTGGCAGCCTGACTATTATTGCTACCTGTCTGGTTGATACCGGCAGCCGTATGGACGACGTGATTTACGAAGAATTCAAAGGTACCGGTAATATGGAACTGCTGCTCAGCCGCCGACTGCAAGAACGCCGTATTTTCCCGGCTTACGACATTGAACGCTCCAGCACCCGCCGCGAAGATTTGCTGCTGTCTGGCGATGAGTTGGCGCGTGTTTACACGATGCGCCGGATGTTGGGACACCTGATGGATACGCCCGGTTACGATATTAGCAGCGCCACCTCGGCTGTTTTCCAGCGGATGCGCGGCACGAAGACGAATTACGAATTCCTGGAATCGCTGACTAAAGATATGATGTAGTCGGTTGGTTTTTAAGCGAAAATTCCCGTTCTTATTGTGAACGGATGTTGAGAAAGCGGGTCAGGTCTCCCTGACCCGCTTTTGCGCTTGTATGGCTTTATGATAGCATCCGGTCGCTTAAGGGAAGAAAATTATGGATGAAGAAAGAAATCTTGTAGAAAGAGGCGGCGGGTACGTAGTTTTGTTGATTGTCACGGCCGTTCTCTTTTTCGGTTGGCGCACTGGTCTGGTAGGTGGGTTGGGCGAAACTGAGGGGCAAACGGCCGTTTCCTCCACCTCATCACTCGCCACAGATTCACTCGCCGCTAATGCCGCCGACCAACAACCGACCTTTGATTTTGCCACCGGCGACCTGCCGGTGATCAGCGATAACAGCCTGGACCCCAACCCCAACCCCCACACCTTTCAAGGCGAAAGACCCTCCCACGCCTTCCAGATGTATGTTGTTAAACGCGGCGACACCCCCAACGGCATCGCCGAACGCTTTGGCATAAAAACCGAGACCTTGTTGGGCGGTAATCCTCATTTGAGTCAGGAAGCCAGTTTGCTGCAAACCGATATGGAACTGGTGATTCTACCCATCGACGGTGTGCTTCATGACGTGCAGCCGGGCGACACACTGGAAGGTATCGCCGAAGAATACGATGTTGCCGTTGAAGACATCATCGCCTACGCCGATAATCACCTGGAATTTCCTTACCGCCTCTACCCGGAAACGCAGATTATGGTTCCCGGCGCAGTACGCGAGGTGTTTGTCTGGACCCCGCCGGACCTGGCTTCCGTGGGCGGCACATCCCGAGAAGGCAGCGGCATCAAGCCGCTGATCGTCGGAACCGGCACGTTCCAATATCCCGTCGGCGGCCGAAATTTCAGCCAGTTTTATTGGTACGGCCACCCGGCGATTGACATTGCTCTGGGCGAAGGCTCGTCTGTGGTTGCGGCCGATACCGGCACGGTGACGTACGCCGGTTGGAATGTGTATGGTTACGGCAATCTGGTCGTTGTCAATCATGGCAATGGCTTTGAAACTTTTTATGGTCATCTCAGCGCCATCAGCGTTACGCCGGGGCAGATTGTATACAAAGGCAACGTGATTGGCCTGAGCGGTAATACCGGCAACTCGTCCGGTCCGCACATTCACTTTGAGATTCGCGTGAATGGGGTGCAAGATAATCCCTGCTGGTATCTGGGGTGTGGTTGATCTTGCACGGTTGTTGGGCCTATGCGCTAGCAGTCTGTCGGAGAACCGCTTTTGTAGCCGGGGTATCCTTACCCCGCCTCTGGAAGACGCGGTAAGAAACCGCGGCTACGGGTACTTTTCCGACAAACTGTTAGGCGTAAACTTGTCTTTTAGCGGGTAGTTGAATCAGATATACTTGGTGCCGGAGATTTAAAGTCGTAAATCTCCGGCACTTTTTATTTGGGAGGGGCTATGGATAAGTCCAGATTTTTTGTGGTTCTGTGTTTCATTGGCGGTTTACTTTTATCGGCCTGTGGTGGGGAAGGGGAAACGGCCGTATCCTTCAATTCCCCCACGCCAACGTTAACGGCCGTATCAACATCAACCCCAACACCAACATCAACCCAAACGGCAACCCCTACCTCAACGCCAACCGAAGAGCCGACGGTGACCGCCAGCGCGACAGCCTCGCCTACGATGACGCCCACACCTCGCCCCAGTGCCACTCCCAAACCGACCACGCCCCCTGAACCGACCAGCACTTGGGATCGTTATCAGGTGCGTACGTTGCAAAACTTACGGGAATTGACCGACCCCCTATTAGCCCTATTAGACGAAGCGCCGGCCCAATATCCGTCTATATATCTGGAGTTTTCAGAAGAATATCAATACCCGTCACGGGTTCAGGTTTTGTATACCGGTCAATTCCGGGAGATCGCTCCAGAACGCCAGTTTGCAATTGCCCGTTGGGCTGAAGCCTTTTTGCCCAACCTCGCCGATAAATACATTCCATTGTTCCAACACGAGGTTCTTGTGCGTGAAGGCAGCGATGAGTATTGGATGCCTGTCCAAGAACCGCTGATCCCGTATATGGAAAATGAACTCCTGGTAGACGGCAAAGCGACCATGTTTGTCGTCTGGATCGGCGCACTCCTGCCCGGTCCGGAGGAAGTGGATCGCATTTATCTGATCAACGAATTCAGGCAATAGTGGGGGGCGGCACATCGCGGGAATTTTTCACGACCCGATTGCGGAGCTGCCCGCACCCGGCCTGGATGTCAATTCCCCGGCGCACGCGCACGGTGCTGCTGACACCGTAAGCCGCCAGAACTTCCTGGAATTTATCGACATTTTCCACCGATGAGGGCGCGCCGCCATAGCCTTCCGTGGGATTGAGCGGGATGAGGTTGACGTGGCACAACATCCCCTGAATGAGCTTGCCCAACGCCTGCGCCTGCTCGATGGTGTCGTTTTCGCCGTTGATGAGCGCCCATTCAAAGGTGATGCGCCGGCCGGTTTTTTCCACGACGTAGCGGCAGGCGTCCAGCACTTCGGCGATGGGCCAGCGGCGGTTGACGGGAATGAGTTTGTCGCGTTCCGCGTCGGTGGCGGCGTGCAGGGAGACGGCCAGCGGGGTCTGGCGTTGTTCGTCGGCGTAGCGGCGCATGGCAGGCACGAGACCGACGGTGGAGATGGTGATTTTGCGCGCGCCCAGGTTGAAGCCGTTGGGGTCGGTGAGGCGGTCTACGGCCGTTAACGTCCTCTCGTAGTTGTGCAGCGGTTCCCCCATGCCCATCATCACAATATTGGTCACATGCTCGCCAGACTGGGCCAGCTCGTGGGCAAAATACAGCACCTGAGCCACGATTTCGGCGACGGTGAGGTGGCGGAAGAAGCCCATCTGGCCGGTGGCGCAGAAAACGCAGCCCATGGCGCAGCCGGCCTGCGTGCTGATGCACAGGGTCCGCCGTTTGTCGTAGGTCATCAGGACGGTTTCGATGTACTGGCCATCGGGAAGTTGGAAAAGCACTTTTTTGGTACGGCCGTCGCTCGAATACAGCTCATCCACAATGTGCCCGATGTGCAGCGTGGCCTGTTCCGCCAGTTGGGCGCGCAGCGGCTTGGAAAGGTTGCTCATGGCCTCAAAATCCAGGGCAAACTGCTTGTAGAGCCAATCCCACACCTGCTGGGCGCGGAATTTTGGCTGGCCGAGATCCGTAACGAAGGCCGTCAGTTCATCAAAACTTAAATCGTACAGGTTGGTTTTTTCGGTCATCATGCTTCCTGAGACAACACGGCCGTTATCTCCCCAATATCCGCAAAAATAAAATCTGGTTCAATGCCCTGCTCGGCCACGTCTGCCCGCGTGCTGATGCCCGACAGCACCAGAATCGCCTGCAATCCGGCGTTTTTGGCCCCCAAGATGTCCGTGCTCAGCCGGTCGCCGACCATAGCGGTGTTTTCCGGCGTGCCGCCCATGCGGCGCATTGCCTGCTGGAACATGATCGGGCCGGGTTTGCCGATGATGGTTGGTTTGACGCCGGTGCCGGTCTCAATGAAGGCCAGCAGCGCGCCCGCGCCGGGCAGCGGCCCGATTTCGCTGGGGAAGGAGGGGTCGGGGTTGGTGCCGATGTAGCGCGCGCCCTGGTTGATGAGGTGCGCGCCCATGGCCATGATCTCGTAAGTGGCCGTGCGCGAGAAACCGGCCACCACCACGGCGGCCTGCGCCCCGGCTTTGGCCTGTTCCGGGGTGATGATGGTGAAGCCCTGGGCTGTCACGGCGTCGTGCAGCCCTTTGTCGCCGACCACGTAAACGGCCGTGCCAACCTCATATTCCTGCCGCAAAAACGCGGCCGTCGCCTCCGCCGAAGTGACGATGTGTTCCGGAGCCACGTCCACGCCAAAGCGGGCCAGTTTTTCGGTGTACATCACGGCCGTTTTTGTCGCATTATTCGTCGCCAGGGCAAAACCCATCTCGCGGCGGCGCAGCGCGGCAAAGAAGTCGGCCAGGCCGGGCAGCGGCGTATCGCCGCGCCACAATACCCCGTCCATGTCTAAAATTAAGTTTTTGATAGGTGCTAATGTCATTATAGTGGTCTTCTCGTAGCCTGATAATCGTTTACCAACCCGGCAGTTTGTTATAAAATCCCCCGACTTTGTAACCGTCAACACAAGCGACAATACAGTCGCCAAGGGAAAATACCTGATGAAAGTTTCTGTGATTATACCTGTTTACAATGAGCGTGAAACGCTTATTCCGGCCGTGAAGGCCGTGTTAGCCGTCCAGCAGGCGGATGAAATCGTCGTCGTCGATGATGGCTCTACCGACGGCACGCGTGATTTATATCCGGCTCTGGCCGAATTAGACGACATCATTCACATCCATCTGCACACGCGCAACATGGGCAAAGGCGCGGCCGTGCGCACCGGATTTAAAGAGGCGACCGGCGATATTTTTCTCATTCAAGACGCCGACCTGGAGTATGATCCGCGTGATTATGAAGCGCTGCTGCGGCCTATCCGCGAGGGTAAGGTGGCGGTGGTATATGGGTCGCGCTTTCGCGGCGGACCCACCAAGACGATGTTTTTTACGCATATGGTCGGCAATAAAATTCTGACCCTGGTGACCAATATCCTCTACAACACCATCATGACCGATATGGAGACCTGCTACAAGGTGTTTCGCGCTGATGTGGTGCGCGATATTCCGCTGCGCTCGCGCGGCTTTGAGTTTGAGCCTGAGATTACGTCTAAGGTGTTGAAGCGCGGCCATCGTATCTATGAAGTGCCGATTTCCTATAACGGCCGTGAATTTGAAGAAGGCAAAAAGCTCAATCCCTGGCGCGAAGGGCCGAAAGCGCTTTATTACCTCATCAAGTATCGTTTTGTGGATTGAATAACTAACAACTTCTCGGAAGTTCAGCAACTTCCGAGAAGTTGCCAGACCTATGAACTGGCGTGTTAAAGTGGGTTTGTGGAGTACGGTGGGCATCACGGCCGTTTTCCGCTTCCATGCCCTCTTCGCCAACACCTTCCACGCCGACGAGGCCCTGTTTGCCACCTGGGCGCGCTTCATCGCCACCTGGCGCGACCCGCTGCTGCTGACGCAGGCCGTCGACAAGCCCCCGCTGCTGTTTTATCTGCAAGCCTTGTTTTACCTCTACCCGGTGCTTGGTCCCACGGAAATCGCCGCCCGGCTGCCCAATTTCATCGCCTCGATTTTGCTGGTTCCGCTGGTGGGGGTGTGGGCGTGGCGGCTGTATGGGGATGAGGTAACGGCCGTTCTCGCCGCCCTCCTCCTCGCCCTCTCCCCCTTCGCCATCCAATTCAGCGCCACCGCCTTCACCGACCCCCTGCTGACTTTTTGGCTGGTTGCCGCCTTCGCGGCCGCCACAAAAATGGCTCCACACCACAGAAAAACGGTTCAGGAGCAAGTAGGAACGACCCAGGAGCAAGTAGGAACGACCCAGGAGCAAGTAGGAACGACCCAGGAGCAAGTAGGAACGACCCAGGAGCAGGTAGGAACGACCCAGGAGCAGGTAGGAACGACCCAGGAGCAGGTAGGAACGACCCAGGAGCAGGTAGGAACGACCCAGGAGCAGGTAGGAACGACCCAGGAGCAAGTAGGAACGGCTCCGCAGGCGTTTCTGGCCGCTTTTTGCTTCAGTTTAGCGGTGGCGGCCAAATATCAGGCGTGGTTGTTCTTGCCGCTGCTGCTGGGATTGGGCTGGCTGCAAGGCTGGCGGCGGCGCGAGTGGGCGCGTTTTGTTTTGGGACTGCTGCCGGTGTTGGCCTTGCTGCTGGCCTGGGATGCGGCGCGGGGCGGCGGCCTCGCGCTCTGGTCGGCGCAGATGGGTAATTATGGCGGCGTGCGCCTGATCTGGTCGTGGGAGTTGTGGCCCCGGCTGGCCGCCTGGCTGCGCATGTGGCGCTGGCTGTTTGTCTGGCCTGTTTGGGGGGTGATTGTGGTGGTGGCTTTGCTACGGCCGTTCCTCCCTTCAAATTGGACGCGGATGAACACGGATGAACACGGATTAACCCGTCATTATTCCCAGTTCCTCGCCCTTTTTATTATGGCCTATTTCCTCCTCCACTGGTTCCTGGCCGTCCCTGTTTGGGACCGCTACCTCCTGCCGCTGCTGCCCCTGGTAGCCCTGCTCGTCGCCCGGCTCCTAACCCAACTCGTGCAAAGCCTCTCCGCACTCCGCACTCCGCACTTCGCACTCCGCCTTCTTGCTCTCCTGGTCCTTATTACCCTGTTGATTCCCGCCTGGGGTGGGCGCAACGGCCGTTACCCCATCGGCGGCCAGCCACAGGCCGACGGCGGCGCGGCGCAAATCGCCGCCCTGCTGGATGATGCCCCCTACGGCACGGTCCTGTATGATCATTGGTATAGTTGGCAGTGGGGGTACCATCTGTTTTGGCGGCGGGTATATGTGAACTGGCTGCCCTACCCGGCCGTTCTCACGGAAGATTTGGCCGTGTTTGGCGACGATGGCAGCCCGCGTTACCTCGTTTTGCCCCTGGGCCAACCTGCGTTACCATTCCGGCGGGCGGTAGCCGAGGCCGGGTTCCAACTGACACCCATCCCCACGGCCGCCCCGACGACAATGCAGCTTTACCGAATCGAACGATGAATGACGAACACGCAGCGATGAAACAAAGGCCAACGCGCTTTTGGCCCTGGCTGGCGATTGTGGGGCTGGTCTTGTTGTTTTTCAACAAGATGGTTTTTAGCAACCTGATTTTGGCGCGGGGCGACACGTTTCTTTATTTTTACCCCTACTGGCAGGCGGCGGCGGAGGCTTTGCGGCACGGCCGTTTGCCCCTGTGGAATCCGTCTCTTTTCATGGGCGCGCCGCTGCTGGCCAACAGCCAGGTGGGGTTCTTCTACCCGCTCAACTGGCCGGTGTGGCTGCTGCTGCCCACGCCCTACGCCGTCAGCGCGTCGATTGTGCTGCATCTGGTGATTGCCGGGTGGGGGGCTTACCTGGCCGGGCGGCGGCGTTTGGGGCTGGGCGTGCTGGCGGGTTTGCTCACGGCCGTTCTCTTTGCCCTCGGCGGCTACCTCACCGCCCAGGTCGAACACGTTAACCAGGTGCAGGGGCTGGCCTGGCTGCCCTGGCTGCTGGTGGCCCTGCCCAACGGCCGCAGCCCCAACCGTCAAGACAGCTTCCAACGAATCATGGCTCTTGGCCTGCTGTTTGCCCTGCAATTACTCGCCGGCCACACCCAAACCGCCTTCATCAGCGGCGTGGCCGTGGGCGTGTGGGTGTTGGCGAATGCGGCGGAAGAGTGGCGATTGCGCAATCGCCAATCGCCACTCTCTCATCTTCTCCTTGTTCTTGTCGCCGTGCTTCTGGCCCTGCTGCTCACGGCCGTGCAGCTTCTGCCCACCCTCGAATTAACCTCGCTATCCAGCCGCCAGGGCGGCCTGACGCCCAACGAAGTATTATCCTTCTCCTGGCATCCCCTGCTGATGGGGCGGTCGCTGCTGCCCGCTTATGGGCAGTCGTTGTTCTCTGAATACGTGGCCTTCCTGCCCATCACGGCCCTGGTTCTGGCGGTGCTGGGGGCGTGGCAGTGGCGGCGGCGGCCGGGCGTGCTGGCAGCGTTGGCGTTAACGGCCGTCGGCCTGTTCCTGGCGCTCGGCGTGTTTAATCCGCTCTACTGGCTGCTGGCGCGGCTGCCCGGCTTCGATTTGTTTCGCGTGCCGGCGCGCTGGCTGGCGCTGTACGCCCTCGGCGCGGCGCTGCTGGCCGGAGCGGGGCTGGAGAGATTGCGGATTGCGGATTGCGGATTGCGGATTTTCGGGAGGCGGAACACAGGAAGCGGAACACGGCATACAGAAAACCGATTGCTGTTCTGGCCTTTTGCTTTTGTCCTGGGTTTAATGGGTTGGACGGTGGTGGCCGGCTTGCTAGCGCGCTGGCTGCCCATGGGACCGGAAGCGCCGTTTGAACGGCCGTCGCCCCTCACCTGGGGGCTGTGGCTGGGCGAGTTGGCGTTGGTGGCGGGTTGGCTGCGCTGGCGGCGCGGGGCGTGGGGATTGGCGGGCACGGCCGTTCTCGTGCTGTTCCTCGCTTCCCGCAGCTTGCCCTACAACAACCTCACCACCCCGGAGGCGTGGTTCGATTTGCGCCCGCCGGCGGCGCGGCTGATTTCGGATTTCGGATTTCGGATTGCGGATTTTGCCGAGCCTGCGGCCTTTTCACCCGCTCACCCGCTCACCGCTTCACCCTTACACCCCCCGCCCGACCGCCTGCTCAGCCTCTCGGCTATATTTTTTGATCCGGGGGATTGGGCAGAGATTGAGAGCATCTACGCCGGTCAGTTGGGCGCGGCGGCGTTGTACGATTACGCCGTCGCCATCAAACAAAAGGAAATCATCGCCCCCAATTTGCCGCTGGCTTATGGTCTGGCGTCGGTGGATGGCTTCGACGGCGGCGTGCTGCCGCTGCGGACCTACAGCGAGCTGATGAGCCTGATCTTGCCCCAGGGCGAGATGACCACCGACGGCCGTTTGCGCGAACACCTGGACACTGTGCCGGAAGCGAAGTGGCTGGATTTGTTTAACGGCCGTTACCTCATCACCGACAAAACCGGCGACCAGTGGCGCACCATCAGCCCGACCGGCCTGGATGCGTTTTTTGATTTGCAGCACCCGCAGCAAATCGCCGCCGGGGAGGCGGCAGCCATCGCCTACGTGCCGCCCTTTGCGGCCAGCGGATTGGCCGTGCTGTCGGGCGACGCGCCGGGGTCGCTTGTGGTGACGACGGCCGTGGGCGAAACACGGCTGGAACCGACGGCCGTCGATGGCGATATGGTCTGGTTTGATTGGCGAGAAACGGCCGTGCCGCAATCCATTGCCTTACACGCCGCGCCGGACGCGCCCTGGCAGGTGCAGGCCGCCACCCTGGTTAATGCCGCCGAAGGCACGTTTATGTCCCTGACCCTGGGCGATTACCGCCTCATCCATTCCGGCGACGTGAAAATCTACGAGAATTTGAACGTGCTGCCGCGCGCCGTCCTGTTGGCGAATTGGCAGTGGCAGCCGGACGAAACGGCCGTGCTGGCCGCCCTGCGCGATTCCAGCTTTGACCCCCGGCAAACGGCCGTGCTGCTGGGCGAAGGTGAAAACCTGACAGGTCTTCAAGACCTGTCAGGTCTGGCGCAAATCGTCTCTTACGCGCCGGAAAATGTGGTGGTTCGCACCGACGCGCCGCAAGACAGCCTGCTCCTGCTCACCGACGCCAATTACCCGGGCTGGCAAGCTACGCTCGACGGCCGTCCGGCGGCCATCATCCCGGCGGATGGGCTGTTTCGCGGGGTGATGGTTCCGGCGGGCGAGCATGAGGTGGCGTTTACGTTTGCGCCGCAGAGTGTGGCGCGTGGCCGTGGGCTGTCGCTGGTGGGTGTGGGACTGTTGCTGTTGGCGGGCGGATATTGGACGGCCGTTGGGCTTTGGCGCAAGCGGCAAGCCCGGTTGAATGCTTAACCTTCCCTTGGTATGCGCGGATTTAGCGGGCTAATTCGGCATCTTTCTATGGGTGAGTGTGTTAGAATTAGAGGGGATGGCTTTGGCGGCGGCGAGGGCGTGAACGGCCGTAAACAGGCAGGCTGAAGCCGAGCGAAGGTTGGTGATGAAACATTTGTTGGTAAAAGATTGGATGACAACGGCCGTGATTTCCGTCACTCCCACAGAGCCGATGTTGGCGGCGCATAAACTCATGCGCGAGAAAAACATCCGCCGCCTGCCGGTGGTGGCGAACAACAAAGTCGTCGGCATTCTGACACGCAGCGATGTGCGCCAGGCGCAGCCATCCAGCGCCACCACCCTAAACGTCTGGGAGATGAATTACCTTCTGGCCAGGCTCGAGGTGCAGGATGTCATGTCGAAAAAAGTGATCACGCTTCATCCTGATGACACCATCCGCACGGCGGCCACCCTGATGCACCAGAATCGTTTTGGCGCCCTGCCGGTGGTGGATGACCAGGACCATCTTGTGGGCATCATCACCGAATCGGATATATTCCGCAGCAATTCTCAATTTAACCAGAAATGTGTCATGCTGAGAGCCTGTGCTGAGCTTGCCGAAGCATCCTCCGAAGCATCTCCTTCTTGTGGTGGAGCGGGATGCTTCCCCGTTCGACGTTGCTCAGGGCCGAAGACTCCGCTCAGCATGACAGTTCAGCGTAAATTGCAAAGAAATTACCTTGTTCGCACGAATGCCTAATCTAAATTGAGAATTCCTGATATATTCCGCATCCTCATCGCCTGGTTCAATGAAGAAGTGGGCGAGGCTGTGGCCTGAGTTCTGGCCTGGATTTTTATTGATCTGATACCGCCCAGGTGACCGGAAACGGTCACCATTTTTTTGTCTTACTTATGCAGGTTCTCTGGCAGCCCCAAGGGTTTTGTGTTGTATGGGGCAAAATGATTCGAGGTCAAACCTTTAGAGTCTGCATAGGCGCTTTTAGTCTTATACTCACGAAGCTCGTTCTGAGCATTCGAACAACATAGAGGAGATTTTGAATGTCTGAAAAAAGAAAAAAAGTTCGTGTTGCCATTATCGGCATCGGCAACTGCGCATCGTCGTTGGTTCAAGGTTTGCAGTATTACAAAGACGCGCCTGATGACGCGGAAATTCCTGGCCTGATGCATGCCACGGTGGGCGGATATCATGTCCGTGATATCGAGATTTCGGCGGCGATTGACGTGGTGGAAGGCAAGGTTGGCAAAGATTTGAGCGAGGCGATTTGGGCGCACCCCAACAACACCATCAAATTTGCCGATGTGCCGTATTTGAATGTGCCGGTTTCGCGAGGGATGACCCACGATGGGATTGGCAAATATGTCAGCACCGTCGTTAAAAAGGCCGAAGGCCCCACGGACAACATCGTCAAAATTTTGAAGGATACACACACCGATGTGGTGATCAATTTCCTGCCGGTTGGCTCGGAAATGGCCACCAAATGGTATGTGGAGCAGGTGATGGACGCCGGCTGCGCGTTTGTGAACGGCATTCCGGTTTTTATCGCCAGTTCGCCTTATTGGAGCAAGCGGTTTGCGGAGCGCGGCTTGCCCATCGTCGGCGATGACATTAAAAGCCAATTGGGCGCGACGATTACGCACCGGGTTCTGACCAATTTGTTTAAGGATCGGGGGATTCATATTGACCGCACGTATCAATTGAATTTTGGCGGCAACATGGATTTCTATAACATGCTGGAACGGGATCGCCTGGAATCAAAGAAAATTTCTAAGACGCAGGCGGTGACGAGCCAACTGCCCTATGATTTGGGCGCGGATAATGTGCATGTGGGACCGAGCGATTATGTGCCGTGGTTGACGGACCGTAAGTGGTGCCATATTCGCATGGAAGGCCGGGCGTTTGGCAACGTGCCGCTGCAATTGGAGCTGAAGTTGGAAGTGTGGGATTCGCCGAATTCGGCCGGGGTGATGATTGACGCGGTGCGCTGCGCCAAACTGGCTCTGGACCGGGGCATTGGCGGTCCGCTGATTGCGCCGTCGAGCTATTTCATGAAGTCGCCGCCGCAGCAGTTCACCGATGATGAAGCGCGGGCGAAGACGGAAGCGTATATTGCCGAGAAGATGTAGTCGGTTGGGGGGAGTTGTTGGTTGAAAGTAAAAAGGCCGGGGAATCCGGCCTTTTTTTGTGCGTTGCAGCAATTCTCAATTTAGATCAGGCATTCGTGCGAACAGGGCAATTTCTTTGCAATTTAGGCTGAATTGTCATTCTGAGCGGAGTCTGCGGAGCGAAGAATCCCCATGTATTGGTCATTAGGGCTGAACGGGATGCTTCGGAGGACCTCAGCATGACATATTTCTAGTTAAATTGAGAATTCCTGTGTGCGTTGGTTACGTGTTGACGGTTATCTGCTGTTTGTTTTGTGTCGGAAGACGGCCGTTGCGCCCACCAATCCCAGCATGAGCAGGGCAGCCAGGATGAGCAGAATAGGCGTCTGGTTGTGGGCGGTGAAGGATTGGAGGGAAACGGCCGTGGGGCCGGAACCATCGCTGGACATTGCAAAGGGTGAAAAAGTTGTCACGCCAGTAACACGCAAAGATTGCAGTCCGGGGTCTGTGCAGATCCGACCATTCGTACCATAACCTGTGTCCAGAGTTAGCGGAGTACCCCAGGAAGCGCCATTCCAGTGGTAGGCATCCATTGTCGAACATATCTGACTGCCTAATTCCGTAGAGTCCCAGACGAATGACACGGTTGCATTACGACCCGTTTTATTTGCCGGATCTATGTCAAAGCAACGCCTTACAGAACTATTGTCATTATCACAGGGTTGATTGCCACGAATAATAACGGTGGTTTGCCCAAGATCGCTGCTATTGGCATTTAAAGTAACGCCACCATAGCCACCTATGTCAAGGAACGTGACATCTCCAGAACCATTTACGTCGCGTGTTTGTTGGAGACGGCCGTTATTTGTTAAATTACCAACTACAGTAGTATTTGTTGGTAATACAACATTTGCGCCATTGTTGATTATAAGATTGCGGAATTCGGTTGCGCTACTGCCACCAACTAATTGCTGGCTGCTACCATTGAAGATGACGCCTGTATTTGCATTTGTGTTAAGTGTAAATGTGCCATCGTTAGTCCAATTGCCACCAACACTTAAAAAATGAATCCCTGATGCAGAGGAACCACTCCTAAGAGTTGTACCGGAGGCAATGGTAGCATCATTCCCTACAACAATATTCGTATTGTTCGTTGCTACACCACTTTGGATTGTTATTGTTCCCTCTAGTAAGTGAAGATTTCCGCTAACCGTCAGACCAACGGCTTGTGTAGTTGCCAGTCTGAATTCACCCCTGCCTTGCTTCGTTAAATCTCCGTTAACCGATTGTAAGTATCCACTCATTTGAATAGTGCCAGAGGAATTAATAATTAAATTGCCAAAGCTTGGTAAGCTAGAAGAAGGGGCATTATAATTTTTTATTTCAACGATGCTGTTGTCTGAGAAAACTCTTCCAATACTTGTATTTAGTGGAGTGGAAGCAGTTCTATCATGGATATATTTCCCGCCATCTTCGATATTAAAGTTTGTGAACGTCACAGTAACACCCGTACCTGCTTGATACGTTAGTATTCCCCCATTTTGTATAGTAACCGTGTTTATTGTTTGAGCAGTAGATATAACTGGATTATTACCAGAGCTAGTAGACACATTGGGAATGATAGCAGTGTCTACGTTTCCTGGTACAATCGCGCAACTCCAATTACCTGCATTATTCCAATCAGTATTTACGGCTCCGGTCCATTGACACATCTCAGCCACGGCCGTTTCCGGCCCCAGAATTAACAAACCAACTACAGTAACGAATCCCGCGATGATAACGAACAAGGTTGATCGCCGGGATGGACGATATTGATAACGGGACATAAACTCCTCCTACAATTGAATTTGTTTTGTAACCTGTTGACTTGATGAGCTTCCAGCCAAAAACAGACCACAAAATTGTACTCCGCTGCCAAAATCGGGTGGTTAGAAATTGGTTGTAAAAAAGGTCAACGGCCGTCTACCATCCCCCCCTCATCCTCGCCCATCACAAACGCATACGGCATCGCCCGCGTATTGCGCGCCACGCCCACCTGCCCCTGGGCGTCGATGGCAATCAGGCCGCATTCGCCGCCAACCCGCTCCTCCAGCAGGCGAATGGCCGCCTCGCAGGCCGCCTGCGCCGATAGGCCGTCGCTTACCAGATCGCAGACCCGTTTGCTCAGCACCACTTTCATGATCGCTTCCCCCTGTCCGGTGGCGCTGACGGCCGCCGTCCAATTGTCGGCATAACCGCCGGAACCCACCAGCGGGCTGTCGCCGACGCGGCCGGGCATTTTGTTGCGCGTGCCGCCGGTGGAGGTGGCGGCCGCCAGATCGCCATGGATGTCGAAGGCCACCGCGCCCACGGTGTCGCCCAGAGGCCCGGCAAGCGGTTTGGCTGGCGCGGAGCCGTTGGCTTCGGGCGGCACAGTCAAATCCTCTGTCGCGCAGCGCGGGAAGCCGATTTGGTCGGCGAAGGTATCGGCTCCCGGGCCGACGAGAAAGGCGTGTTCGGTGTCGGTCATCACCCGGCGGGCCAGGCTGATGGGATGGCGCACGCGCTGGATGGCGGCGACGGCGCCCATGTTGAGGGAACGGCCGTCCATGATCAGCGCGTCCATTTCTATTTCGCCGTTGGTATTCAAGTAGCTGCCCCGTCCGGCGTCTAACGCGGGGCAATCTTCCAGGATGTGCACGGCCGTTTCCACCGCATCCAACGCGCTGCCGCCAGCTTTCAACACCGCATGGCCGGCCAGCGCCGCTTCTCGACAGGCAGCCAGGCCAATCTGCATCCGCTCCGACTCGACATCCCAGGCTCCCGCTCCACCATGCACCACAATTGCCAAATTAGCCACAATGGCCTCCTCTCTTGAAATTAGATTGTTACTGTTCAGGTTTATCCGGTAAGACCCCAAGGGTTTAATACCCAAAGAACCCATATTCCCAAAAGCAAACCCTTGGGGTCTATACAGACCCAAAGAATTCATATTCCCAAGAGCAAACCCTTGGGGTCTATACAGACCCAAGGAACCCATATTCCCAAGAGCAAACCCTTGGGGTCTATTCAGGCCCAAAGGAACGAGGACAAAATAACCTGCGAAATTGATATTCGTGACAGGGGACTGGAGACTGGTCCAGTCTCCAGTCCCCGCAAGTTATTCAATCCGCGTTCGTTAGGGTCTTTCCATGCTCTATTATCCGTCAAAAACGGCAAAGTTCACGGCGCAGCTTGCGCGACTGAGCATAAGGCGACTTGCAAGTTTGGCTGCCTACACTCACCGGGCATTGCAAAGTAATCGTCCGTTTCCTCTGGACGATTACAAGGAAACGTATACCCCGCTATGAACCGAATATTGCGCCTTGCCGCCAGCGGCCTGATTGTCGGGCTGCTGGCCATCGTGTTAGCCCAAAGGCTAAACGCCAGCGCCAACAGCTTTGTCCTTTACTTCACGCACAATCTGACGGCAACCGGAACCAGTCCAGAGACAACGGAGATGGAGCAGGTTTTGCTCGATCTCTTAAATTCGGCCCAGGTCTCCGTGGATGCGGCGATTTATGGGTTTAATCGCGCCTCGGTGCGGGATGCGCTGCTGGCGGCGCAGGCGCGGGGCGTGGCCGTGCGGGTGGTCACGGATGACGAGGCGCGGTATATCAGCAGTTCTTATATTCCTTTTTACGCAGCCTTGGAAGCCGCCGGTATTCCCATCGTCGATGACAACCGCCCCGGTTCGTTGATGCACAACAAGTTTATTGTGGTGGATGGCGCTGTGGTGTGGACGGGATCGGCCAATATGACGGATGGGGATTTTACGTTGAATCATAACAACACGGCCGTTTTCACCTCCCCCGCCTTAGCCGATATGTACCTCACCGAATTCGAGCAAATGTTTGTCGACCATCGCTTCAGCACCGCCAAACTGCCCCAAACAGACCACATCATCACTGATGGCGATGTGCAGATCGAGCTTTACTTCTCGCCCAAGAACAGCGCCGAGGCCGCCCTGTTGGAAGAGGTTGCCACGGCGACAAAAACCATTTACTTCAGCATCTATTTTCTGACCGATGACCATTTGCGCGACGCGCTCATAGCGAAAGCAGCGGAAGGCGTGGTGATTCGGGGCGTGTGGGACAAGCTGGGCGCGTCGAACGCCTATTCGGATGATGAGGCGTTGTGTCAGGCGGGGATGCCCATCAAATTTGAAAACCTGCCGGGCCTCATGCACAACAAGTACATGGTGATTGATCCCATCGGTCCGGATCCACGAGTGATTACGGGCAGCATGAATTGGTCGGCGGCCGGCGACGAGAGCAACGACGAGAATTTGCTGATCATCCACAGCGCGGCCGATGCCCAGACCTATTATCAGGCTTTTATGGAGATTTATAACGCGCTGCCGGACTCCACCAGTTGTAATCCCGAGCCGGTGATCGAGTACAGGCTGTATCTGCCGAATGTGCTGAAATAATTGGGTCTTTGGGATTTCAGGGGGTATGGTCTGATGCGTGATGCGTGATGCGTGATGCGTGAAACCTCTCTGGTCACGCATCACGCATCAGGGGTTGTCAACCCCCTGTGTTCCTGAAGAACCAAATAATTGAGGGCCAGAACAGCCGGAGAGGCGTTCTGTCCCGTGCCGGTTCAGGGCGTGTCGATAAGCAGTTGGTAGGGCGTGGTTGTGTTGGGCGCGCCGTCATTGATCACCCGGACGAAGTATCGCCCGGCAGGTTGGAGTCCCAAATTCACCGTTTTGGTTGTGGATTGGCTGCCATCGTTGCCTAACGTGGTCAGGCTGCCGCAAACTGTGCCGGTGTAGACCACAATTTGCCCTAGCTGCGGCGTGAAATCGGTTAGCCGAACGACCACCGTGGTCGCGCTGACCAGATCAAAGCGGTACCAGTCTTCGCTGTCGTTGGCCAGGAAATTGTAGGTTTGGTCGATGTTGATGGGGTAGGCTTGCTCGCAGATGTTGTTGGGTTCCTCAATACTCGATGTGAAATTGTTGAAAACGGCGCTCAGGTAAACCAGGTAGCGCTCTTTGAGGCTAACAGTCACGCTCTGGCTGGCGCTGAGGGTGTGCGCGGCGATGTCCTGGCCTACGGCCGTTGCCGTATGCGTCACCACCTGCCCGCCAGAGCCATTGACGTTGTCAACATAGCGGCATTCGTAGCTGGCGGCGACGGCCAGCGTCTGCGGGATCACGCACGTTCCCTGACCGTTCAGGTTGCCGGCCATGTCGTCTACCAGGCTGGTGATGGTAATGCTGACCGCGCTGGTATTGGTGACGCGCACGGTGAAGGTAACCGGCCCGCCCGGTTCTAGCACGGTGGTCGGCGCGGCGCGTAAGGTGAGAACGGCCGTTGGCCCCGGATCTGTGCAGGCGCTTGTTTGGGCGATGTTGGCCTGGCCGGGGGTGATGCAGCGGGCGCTGAAATCGGTGTTGTTTACGGCCGTGTCCGTCCCATTAGGCAAGCGGGAAATGCCCTTGAACTTATCGGCATCATTCGTGGCCGCATCCACCAGACCTACCCCGGACCCTTCCACGTAGGGCGGAGCAACGTCGCCCTCATAAGACACCGCGTCAATCACCCGGTCCCCGATCATCAAGGCCACTGCATCCGGCGCGCCATTTTGAATCAGATCGGTGTCCGGCAGCACGTCCAGATCGCAGTTCACCACGCGCGCGGCATCGCCGCAGACCACAAAATAATCGCCCGCGCTTAAGGAAACAGATGGCAAGGTGATGGTCTGGTAAATTTCTTGATTCGCGCCGTTAACCAGCCGCAGGCTGAAGGTACCCAGATCAAACGGGCTGCTGTCTGCGTTAAACAGTTCGATAAATTCGGCCACGTCGGCCAGCGGTTGGTCGTAGTCGATTTCGTTGATGACCAGTTTGGGGTTGGTTGGGGCGCTGCAAGGGGAAACGGCCGTGCCATTCGCCAACCCCGGCGTGATGCAGTAAACGCCAAAATCGCTGTTGTTCTGCTGCGTATCCAGGCCATTCGGCGCGCGTGAAAGCCCCAAATAATTGTCGTCCACGTTTCCTGGGTCTACCAACCCCACGCCAGACCCTTCGGTATACGGCGCTGGCGCATCGCCATCATAACTGACCGTATCCACAATCTGGTTGCCTAAAACCAGGGCTACGGCGTCTGGCGCGCCATTTTGCACCAGATCGGTGTCCGGAGTTACGTCCAGGTTGCAGTTCAACACGTTGGCGGCGTTGGCGCAAACCACAAAATAGCTGCCCGGCGACAGCGCCAGGTCGGGCAGCGAGATAGACTGGTAGGTTGTACCATCAGCGCCATTCACAAGCTGGATGGCGTAATCTTTCAGATTTACGGCGACTGTGTCGGCGTTATAAATTTCCATAAATTCGGCCGTATCTGTGCCTGGCTGGTTGTAATCCAGTTCATTGATAACCAGATCACGCATAGGAATGGCTACCGCCTGGTTGATGGCTCCAGGCGTGTTAAACGCTTCACCCACCACAGGCGTGCCCGTAAAACCAGGCAGACCGGCGCCATCAAAGTCGTTGCGCACCCAATCATCTGCGCTGAAGGTGTTGACGCCGTTGGGGATGCGTGAAGCGCCGCCGGGCGTGGTTGGAAAGCCATCAAAATTGGCCGCCAGGATGGCGTTCGTGTAGATGTCGGTGTAAGTCAGGTCGCCGCTGCCGCCGTCCGTGATGGCAATGGCATCGACGATGCGGGTCCAGGGGGTCACGTCAAACGAGCCGTCGTTGTTGGTATCCAGATCGGTGTTTACGCTGCCGGTATAGGCTTCTACCAGCAGCAGGGTGAGCGTGCCATTTTGTATTTGGGCGTTGAGGAAGCCGGTAGTCCAATACCCGTCCGCATCGGTTGTTCCAACTGGATGGACGGTTAAGACGCTGCCCTGGCTGGCCACAGTGTCGCCTTCAATCTGGATTGCCGTCAGGGTGGTGTAATCCGTGTCTGGCTGACCAAAAATCTCAAGGTATTCATGGGTGTCCGTGCTGAAGTGGTTGGCGACAAATTCGTTAATCACCGGGTCAAGCAGATCGTTAGTCGTGGCCGATGCCTGGCTTGTTAGAAGGCTGAGGCAAAGATAAATTAAGCTCAAGGGGATTAACACACTTACGTTTCGTTTGTTCATCAATACACTTCCTCTATGAATTAGCTTGCTTCTGATAAAACCCTAAGGGTTTAATCTTCAAAAGGTCTAACTTCTCACGAGCAAACCCTTAGGGTTTGGTATCTGAAAAACCCTTAGGGTTTGTAAAGCTACCGATTTTAAACTTTGCCAGGTTCAAGGATTGCATGTCGGGAATTGCTGGGTATCGGGCAATATCAGGATGATGTTGGAGCAATGAGGGAGGCGTGAATAGTATCAGAGTACTAGTAATTATACATGCATCCCCAGGATAGAACGGCGTGAAACATGTGTTAACTTTGAGATGGCTGTGTGGGTTTGGGTTTGGGAGCGGGTTTTTGTCGGTAGGCAGTATATGGTTAACCGGGGGGAGGTGTGGCTGTGGGCGGCGGCGGCGGGGTTAACGTGGGGCTGGAGGAGGCGCTGGTCGGTGAAGGTTCGACCGGGTTTGTGCCCGGCTGTGTCGGGGGAATTGTGGCGTTGGTGGGTGTGTTGGTGGCGGCGGGGGCGCTGGCGCCGGCCGGAACCCATAATTCCTGGCCGATGCTAAGGGTTATGCTGGAGAGGCAGTTGATATCCTGGAGGTAGGCCACGGTGATGCCGGCCGCGGCGGCAATTTTGGACAGCGAATCATTGGCCTGGACCTGGTAACGGACCCAATTTGCGGGAGGGGTTTGGGCGCACACGGCCGTTTCCGATTCTAGTGTAACCTGTGTGGGCGTTGGCGTGGTGGTGGCGGTGGCGGTGGGAGTTGGCGATTGGGTGGCCGTTGCGCTGGCAGGGATTTGAGTCGGCACGGCCGTTGCCGTCGGGCTGCTGGTCATGGTGGCAGACGGTTCGCTGACCGGCACAACAACCGGCAGGTCCGTTGCGCCATTGGCTGCCTCAGGCGTGGGCGTCGGGCTGCCTGCTGCGCCGCCATTCAGGCGCATCGCCCAGAACAGCAGCGCGGCGACAAGCAGCAGCGCGCCCACGGCCCACAAAAATGGCGGCGCTTTGCGCTGGCCGCTGGCTGTGGCGGCTGGTTGCGGACTCATTTCCGCTTTGATCGCTTTTTCTAACCGCGTTTCCACTTCGGCCAGGGATGCAGGGCGTGCTTCGGCTGCGAATTGGAGACAGTCCTGTACCAGGGAATACGTTTCGGCGGACAGGTCCAGACGGGCGTTTGGCAGCGCCATGGGCGATTTGTTGGCGGCGTTTTTGTTTAAGGGCGTGGGGATGAGGAACGGCCGTTGCCCGGCCAGCAGTTCGTAAAGGATAACCCCCAACGAATAAATGTTGCTGCTCAACGTGATCGCACCGCCGGCCAACTGTTCCGGCGCATAATAAGGCAGCCAGGTCTGGCTATCTTCCTTGCCGGTGGGCATGGCCGAAGCCGGTAGGGGAACTTCAAACCCGGCCACAATCACCGAGCCGTCGGCCTGGTAGAGCACGTTGTCGGCGCGCAAATCGTTGTGCAAAACGCCCACCTGTTGCCCAGCGGCCAGTGCGCCGACAATTTGCACGGCCAATTGCAGCGCAAATACCGGCTCTTTTTCTTCCCCCGCCTGATTCCATTCCGACACTTTTTGGCTCAGCGGAACACCGGAATATTCCACACATACATATGGTTCATCGTGGCTGGTGGCGCCTGTTTTGGTGACCACGGCGACGCGCGGGTGCTGAATTTGGGACAGCGCATTGATGCGCTGGTCAAATGCTTGCACGATGTCCGGGTCTCTTTCGGCAGTGGTATTGAGAACTTCAATGACGGCCGGCTGGTCCAAAATGGTGTTATGCGCCAAAAAGCGTCGGCTGATGCTCCGGGGCGCGGCGGGGATGGCCTGGGTTATCTTGTAATTGTCAATGCCTAACAAATTCCACAAGATTTTGGTCGCTTCGGGGGCGCTTTTTTTATCGCCCAGCGATTTTTCCAGAACCCGGCGCATGTGGCCAACGCTGGCGAAGCGTTTATCCGGATCGATGGCCAACGCTGTGAGGATGATGGTTTCCAGGCTGGTGGGGATTTCCGGCACATAGACGCTTGGCGGGATGGGCGGCTCGGTTAGTTTGAGGGTCATTAAACTGGCCGGGGTGTCGCTGTCGTAGGGATAATGGTTGGTGACCATGAAATAGATGAGCATGCCCAGAGAATAGATGTCGACGGCCGTTGTAATTGGCTGGCTGCGCATTTGTTCTGGGGCCATGTACAGCGGCGTGCCGATGGTAGTCTGGCTCTGGGTCAGGCCGGGAACGGCCGTCATCTGCGCTATGCCAAAATCCATCAGAAACGCTGTGCCAGACGGATCGATCATGATATTGTCTGGTTTAATATCGCGGTGAATGATGCCCCGCTCATGGGCATACTGCACCGCACTCATGATCTGCTCGCAAATGGTATACACCTTATCAATCGGCAGCGGGGCGTTTTGTTCCAGATACAAATTCAACGACTGTCCATGGACAAATTCGAGCACCATGTAGTAGAGGCCGTCTTCTGTCGCGGCGAAATCATACACCTGCACGATGTGGGGATGGCGCAGCGTTGCCGCCATTTTAGCTTCACGTCTAAACCGTTCGATAAAATTGGGGTCGTCTGTCCGATGTGGGTGCAGAATTTTAATGGCCACTTCGCGGTCCAACTCGGGTTGGCGGGAACGGTAAACTTCCGCCATGCCGCCGCGCCCCACCAACTCCCCGACCTGGTAAAGGCCGAGCTGGCGTCCGGTGTAGTGGGCATAGGATTTGGAGGTGGATTTCATATCAGACATTTTTTCATCGGGTACTGCGCGAACTGTGCGTATTATACATAGCTTTTCCAATTCCTGACCCTTGAAATTGTCTGGCGCTGCGTTTCCCAAGCAAATTAGCGTTTTTTTGGCCGCCAGCAGGCCGAAATCAGGCCAATCCGACCCCCCCCCCCCCCCCCCCGGGCCGCGCCCCCCCCCCCCCCCCCCCCCCCCCCCCCCCCCCGCCGCACCCCCCCGGGGCCCCCCCCCCCCCCCCCCCCCCCCCCCCCGGCCCACCCCCCCCCCCCCGCCAAAAAGAAGCCCCCCCCCCCCCCCGGGCCCCCGACCAATTGGGTCGTCAGGCAAAGTCGGGTTGACACGAACAGGAGTTTTGCTAAAATACCCGTCGCTGCATTCCTCAGTAGCTCAACGGCAGAGCATGCGGCTGTTAACCGCAGGGTTGTTGGTTCGAGTCCAACCTGAGGAGCACGAAAGACGACAGGCTTAAAACCTGTCGTCTTTTTTTGTTTCAGACGGCCGTATCATTTGGTACAATCGGCAAGAAATCATGCCGTTTGCATGATGAATTGTGACATCATTCACACCAATACGGAGTTGAATAGCTTATGAAAAAATCATACAAACCCGTCGCCCTCATCATCATGGATGGTTGGGGCATTCGGGAAAATGCCTATGGCAACGCGGTCGTACTCGCCAATACACCAAACTATGACAATTGGAATCGCGCCCTGGAACGCTCAGTTCTGGATGCGTCTGGCGAGGCGGTGGGGCTGCCGGAAGGCCAGATGGGCAATTCGGAAGTCGGGCACCTGAATTTGGGCGCCGGGCGCATTGTCTACCAGGACCTGACACGCATCAACCTGGCTATTCGGGATGGATCATTTAAGAACCTGCCCGCGCTGGTCGCCGGCATCGACAAGGTGAAGGCAGGCGGCAAGCTGCATGTGATTGGCCTGTTTGGTCCTGGCGGCGTACACAGCTTCAGCGAGCATATGTATGCGATATTGGACATGGCCAACGCCCACGGCGTCGAGCCGATTTTGCACATCATCACCGACGGCCGTGACACGCCGCCGCAAAGCAGCGAAGATTTCCTCAAACCGCTGGAAGCATATCAGCAAACCAACAAAGTGCAGGTGGCGTCGGTAAGCGGCCGGTATTACACCATGGACCGCGACAAGCGCTGGCCGCGCATTGAAATGGGGTACAAAGCCATTGCCAAACACGAGGGACATGAGGGGCGAACGGCCGTTTCCGCCCGCGCCGCCATCGAACAAGCCCACGCCGAAAATACCACCGACGAATTTATCCTGCCGGTGGCCATCGACTGCGACCGCGACGTGACGGTCCAACCCGGCGATGTGGTCGTGTTTTACAATTTCCGCGCCGACCGCATGCGCCAGATCGTCACCAGCTTTGCCTTCCCCGATTTTGCTGGGTTTGCCCGTGACTACATCGAAGACCTGACCTTGATCACCATGACCAGCTACGAATCAAATTTCCCGGTGGCAGTATTATTCCCCGATGTGGAACTGGTTAATGTGCTGGCCGAAGTGGTCAGCAAAGCCGGTCTGAAGCAGTTCCATGCCGCCGAGACCGAAAAATACGCCCACGTGACCTACTTCTTCAACGGCGGGGCAGAAACGCCGTTCGCCAATGAAGAACGCCACCTGGAACCGTCGCCCAAAGTGCCAACTTACGATTTGCAGCCGGAAATGAGCGCCTACCAATTGACCGACGCCGTTCTTAAGCGCATCGCCGAACACGACGACGATTTTATTCTGGTGAACTTTGCCAACCCGGACATGGTGGGGCACACTGGCGTGCTGGAAGCGGCCATCAAAGCGGTGGAAACTGTGGATGACTGCGCCAACCGGCTGGCCGAAGCGGTGGTTGCCAAGGGCGGCGTCGCCCTGATCACGGCCGATCATGGCAACTGTGACCGCATGATCGACAAATTCACCGGCAATCCCCACACCTTCCACACCACACAGCCGGTCGCCTTCTTCGTTATTGGCTACGATGGCTATATCAACCTGAAACCACGCGGCAAACTGGCCGATGTCGCGCCGACGGTGCTGGCGTTGATGGGCCTGGAGCAGCCCGCCGAGATGACCGGGCTGAGTCTGCTGGAATATACGGGCAAGTAACAGGTTGATCAGGAGGAAGGCGGCACAGTCACCTTCCTCCTTTTGGAATTTTTGATGGAAAACGGCAATTCTTTTCGTGTGTTCACTGCCGATTCGGCTGCTTATTTGGCCGACCGAACGGTGGCTGATTATTACGCGGAGCCGCTGCCGGCGGTCACCGATGAAAAGCTGGATGAGATGGTGATTCGGTTCATGGCCGCCACGCCGGCGGAACGTGAATTTTTCCAGGCGGCCTTAAGCCCGGCGCAGCGGTCGCTGTTTGGCATTTACGGACACCGCACGGCGACAACGGCCGTGCGCACCACCGATCCCGACCAGCTACTGCGCGGGCTGGTCGGGGCGGCCATTGCCAACTTCACCATCCCCAACCGGCGCAATGTGGAAGTGGCCCTGGCTGTCTATTACCACTGCGCCCGCAAATTGGGCGTGAACACGGTGGATTTGTTTGAAATGGCGGCTGAATTTGCTGGCGGCGAGGTTGTGGGCGAGTTGTTGGCATACGGCCGTCGCTCCGACATCACCCTGCAAAAATTCGGCTGGCGCGAGGTTAAATCACCGGACGGGATTCGCTATAAATTTGGTTGAGAAATCAGACCAAACAACACTTGACAAGCCTGATTTTGCCATGCTAGACTGCTGAAACTATGTCTACCTTACACGTTTATTTTGTTATCGCCTTACAAGACATGACCGGTTGCGCCCCTCAGGGTGGTAAATCGGCAGATGCCGCGTGTTGGGAAAGATTAGGAAGAGGTTTCAGCCACAGGCGATAACAACCTCCGAGGAGAAGGAGTTTTTTTCAAAGGCGCGGTGATAGACACCGCGCCTTTTTGGTTTTTAGAGACAGGAGACTGGAGATTGCGTGAATCGTTTGTAGCCGGGGTATCCCTACCCCGCTCCGTCAGACGCGATAAGAAATCGCGGCTACAGGGTAACTGGAGATTGCGTGAATCAATAGGCTCCAGTCTCCCATCTTACAGGCAGGTGGATGATGCGTGACGTTGTTGTACATGTGAACGGGTTGGCGAAGACATTTCGCGTGAAGCAAAAGGCGGCCGGGCTGCGCGGCAGCGTGCGGTCGTTGTGGCATACGGAGGAGAAGGAGGTAACGGCCGTTTCCGACATCACCTTCTCGCTGGAAAAAGGAGAAATGCTGGCCTTCATTGGTCCCAATGGCGCGGGCAAATCTACCACCATCAAGATGCTCACCGGCATTTTGTATCCCAGCGCCGGGCAGGCCTCTGTCCTGGGATATACGCCGTGGAAGGACCGGCGCAAATTGGGCTACCACGTGGGTTCGGTGTTTGGGCAGAAGCCGCAGCTCTGGTACCACCTGCCGGCCGAGGACACCTTCCGCCTCTTCGCCCGTATCTATGAACTAGACATGGGCGAATTTCAGAAGCGGCGCGATTTCCTGGTGGAATCGTTCCAGATTGCCGATTTGCTGCAAACGCCGGTGCGTAAATTAAGCCTGGGCCAGCGCATGAAGTGCGAGATTGCCGCGTCGCTGCTGCACCGGCCGCGCATCATCTTCCTCGACGAGCCGACGATTGGGCTGGACGTGGTGGCCAAGCAGCAAATCCGCGACGCCATCCGCTACCTGAATGAGCAGGAGCAGACGACCATTTTCCTGACCAGCCACGACGCGGGCGACATCGAGAGCTTGTGCAAGCGGGTGGTGATCATCAATCACGGCCGTCTCATCTACGACAATTCGACCTCCGCCCTCAAACGCCAATACCTGCGCCGTAAAATCATCGACGTGCGCTTTGCCGAGCCACTGACCGCGCCGTTTGTTTTGCCTTGCGTGGAGACGTTGAAGCAGGGTACGTATGGCGTGAAGCTGGAATTCGACGGCCGTGAGATTCCGGTGGAAACGGTGGTGCAGCAAATTATGGCTGCGCAATCTTGCCAGGACATCACCATCGCCGACCCGCCGCTGGAAGAGATTATCCGGGAGATTTACAAGAAGTGATGCGTGATGCGTGATTCGTAAATTGTCACGCATCACGCATCACGCATCAAATAAGGATTCACCATGCTCCTTCAACTTCGCCGCACAACCACCAAATACGCCGCCATTACCATGACCAATCTGCAAAACCAGTTGGCTTACGTCTGGGAGGCGCTGAACCGGGCTGTCTTTATTGTGCTGATTATGTTTGTGTTTATTCAGTTGTGGACGGCCGTTTACGAATCCCAGGGCGCAACGGAAATCGCCGGCCTCAGCCTGGCAGCCACCATCTGGTATTTTCTCATCGCCGAGGTGATGGAATTGGGCAAAATCCGTCACGATGAGCGCATCAGCGAAGAGGTGAAGGATGGCTCGGTGGCTTATACGCTGACACGGCCGTACAACTACCTGGCCTATCACTTTTTTAATGGGTTGGGGGAAACGGCCGTTAAAATGACCCTCATCTTCTTGCTGGGCCTGCCCCTGGTCGTCTACTACGCCGGTTGGCCGACGATTCAGCCGCAGCACGCGCTGCCGGTGCTGCTGGTAGCTGCGCTGGCTATGCTGCTCGACTTTTTCGTCTTCAGCATCATCGGTCTGTTGGCCTTTGTCACCGAGGACACCTTTTCCTTCCGGCTGATTTACCAGAAGCTCGTCTTCATTTTGGGCGGGTTGATGCTGCCATTGGACTTTTTGCCGGGTTGGCTGCAACCCCTGGCCCGCGTGCTGCCTTTCAACCTGACCACCTACGCCCCGGCCAAGCTGTTTGTGGCCTTCACCTGGGCGCAGTTCTGGCAAATTCTGGCCCTGCAAGCCATCTGGCTCACCATCTTTGGACTCGTCCTCCTGCGCCAATACCAGTGGGCGACGCGGCAGTTGGCTGTGAACGGGGGCTGAAAATGGAGATTAGAAATTGGAATTTGGGTCCTGATTGACTGACAAATCTCAGAATTTTACCGCGGAGAGCGCAAAGGACGCGGAGATTTTCTCTGGTACAAACTCCGCGCTCGCCGCATTCTCCGCGGTTAGATAAGTTTTGTTAGTCAATCAGGATTGGGTCATCTCCAATCTCAAGGAAAAAACCATGAAACGTATTCAAGCAGAACTCATCTTCCTTCGCGCTCTTGTGGGCGTGAATCTGGCGTCGGCGATGGAGTATCGGGCGAGTTTTATCTCGCAAATTGTTGGCATGTTCATCAACAACGGCATCTACTTTGTCTTCTGGATCATCTTTTTTAACCAGTTTGGCACGATACGCGGCTACAACGTGGACGAGATTTTCCTGCTGTTCGCCATCGTGACGTTGGGCTATGGGTTGGGGTTTATGTTTGCCGGCAATACGCGGCAGTACATGGCTTACCTGGTAGCCCAGGGGCGGCTGGATTATTACCTGGTCTTTCCGCGTAATTTGCTGCTGCACGTTATCTTTTCCAAGATGATTGTCTCCACGGTGGGCGATGTGGCGTTTGGCTTGATTGCCTACAGCTTTACGGGACGGTTTACGTTGGTGGAGATTGGGCTGTTTTTGACTACGGCCGTTCTCGCGGCCATCATCTTCGTGGGCTATTCAGTCATCACCGGGTCGCTGGCTTTTTACATGGGCAACGCGCAGTACGCCAGCCAGCAGATGACCAACGCCATGCTGACCTTTGCGCTGTATCCCAACTCGCTCTTCAGCGGCGCGGCGCGGATGATGCTCTACACGGTTATCCCGGCCGCTTTTGTAGGGTCTGTGCCGGTGGATATAGTCAGAAATCAAGACGGCCGTCTCCTTCTCCTGCTCGTCGGCGCGGCCATTCTGGTCTGGCTGATAGCCCTTTTCCTGTTCTACTACGGCCTGCGCCGCTACGAATCTGGCAGCGCCATCAATGTCAACATCTAACCAAAAAAATCGCCTCGATACAAACCTTGTGTCGAGGCGATTTCATTTACAGGCCAACCGGCGCAGCGCGTCGTCAGGAACAACACGAGCGCAAATCTACAATCCGGTCAATAACCGGCGCGATGTGCTGCGCTACCTCCTCTTCACTCAGCCCCGTCACCTTAAACGTTACCAGCTTGTTCGCCGGGTCTTCCCCATCGAACATGCCAAAGGCGATAAACGAGCCGCCGGCCGCCGAAATGATGTGTGTCAGACGAGCCAACTCGCCCTGCACGTCCGGAACCAATGCGGTGACGCGCACGCCGGGGTCCCGCGCGCCCATCAACTCCTGAAATATCTTAAACAAGTCGGTTTCGGTAATCAGCCCAACCAATTCTGTGCCCCGCATCACCGGCAGGCCGCCGATTTTGTTGTCTACCATGATGCGGGCGGCTTCTTCAATCGGGGTATCTTCTTGCACGGTAAGCACATGCCTGGTCATCACCTCTTCCACGCGCAGCTTAGACAGCAGATAATTGATCTCCCACACCGAAAGCGACGTGGCATCCGACGGCCCCGCGTCGAGCAAATCCTTATCTGACACGATGCCTACCAGCTTGCCATCGTCGATCACGGGCATCCGGCGAATTTTATGCTGTTTCATCACGGCCATCGCATCCATAATGCGTCTGGATGGCTCCACGGTAATCACCGGTTTAGACATACGACCTTTAACGAGCATCTTTCTCTCCTTTGTCAGAAAAAATGAAGCGTTCTCAATTCAAATCTCTGTTGTAACAGTTCAGGTCTCTCCGGGAAGACCCTAAGGGTTTAAGATCATGACCAGATGGCTTCTCAAGAGCAAACCCTTAGGGTCTGAAGAGATATTCGCTGTTAATGCCCTAGATAGGCCGACCGAACGTGTTCGTTTTCGGCCAATTCGCGGCTGGGACCATCAATTTCCACCCTGCCTTGAGCCAGCACATAGCCATAATCGCTGATTGCCAGAGCCATTTGCACATTTTGTTCCACGAGCATCATGGTCAGACCGGCGTCTTTTAGTTTTTTCAGGCTTTGAAACAAGTCCAGCACCAAGACGGGAGCCAGGCCCAACGACAATTCATCAATCATCAGCACAATTGGCTCGGCCATGATGCCGCGGGCTACGGCCAACATTTGCTGCTCGCCGCCGCTCATCGTGCCAGATTTTTGCGCGCGCCGCTCTTTCAGCCGGGGGAACATCTCGTAGACGCGTTCCAGGTTCCGGGCAACATGGGCGCGTGCCCGTTTGGGCGATGCGCCCATCTCCAGATTTTCTTCTACCGACATATCGGTGAAGAGCTGGCGGCCTTCGGGAACCAGCACGACGCCCATTTCGGCTTTGGCGTGGGTCGGCAGGTGGCTGATGTCTTGGCCGTTGAACCAGACGGAGCCTTGCCATGGTTTGATGGACCCCATGACCGTGCGCAGCAGGGTGGTTTTGCCCGCGCCGTTTGCCCCTACGAGGGAGGTTAGCCGCCCTTCTTCCATGCTGAGGCTGGTTCCCCATAAAATTTGCACTTCCCCATAACCAGAGGTGACGTCTCGAATTTCTAATATCGCCATCGTCGCTTCCTTTGTTGCATGTTACCGGAGACCCTAAGGGTTTTTAAAACCCTTAGGGTCTTCCCTTCAAGCTCTTGTCTCATCGCGCATCAGACGCAAGGCCAGGTCTGGGTCGCCCAGATAGGCTTCGATCACTTTGGGATCGTTGGCGACATCGTGGGGCGTGCCTTCGGCGATCTGGCTGCCGTAATCTAATACGAGCAGACGATCGCTGACGCTCATCACGGCTTTCATGACGTGCTCGATCATGATGATGGTGACGCCCTGGTCGCGGATGCTGCGCACGATGTCTACCATGTGGCCGATTTCCGATGGGTTGAGGCCGGCTAATACTTCGTCGAGCAGGAGGAGATACGGCCGTGCGGCCAACGCCCGCGCCATTTCCAACCGTTTCTTCTGACCCACATTCAGGCTGCCGGCCAACTGGTCGCTGCGCGGGGCCAGGCCGACAAATTCCAGCACTTCGTCGGCAATTTTACCGGCCGCTTTCAGGCCGTGGCCTTCGCGGCCAAAGCAGCTCCCGGCGATAACATTTTCGCGGACGGTGAGTTCGTTTAACGGCCGTACAATCTGATGCGTCCGCGCCATGCCCAACTTAGCCATTTCATACGGCTTGTTACGCGTCACATCCTGGCCGCGAAAAATCACGCGCCCTTCCGTTGGCGTATACACGCCGCTGATGGAGTTGAACAAGGTCGTTTTGCCTGCGCCATTTGGTCCAATCAGTCCCAGAATCTGCCCTTCGGGTAAATCAAACGTCACATCAGACAACGCTCGCAGCCCACCAAAGTTCTTGCTGACGCCTTCCAATTGTAAAATCATTGCAGCACCCTCCGCAGCGCCGGGAAACGGTTCCGCAGCCAGCCAACCAGCCCCGCCGGCACAAACAGCACAATCACCAACAACAGCGCGCCGGCCACCGCCAGTTGAATATTCTTAAACAGTGGACTGGTCAGCAGGAAGCCGCGCAGGCTTTGGTAGCCCACGCCGCCGATGATTGGCCCCAGCACCGTGCCCTGCCCGCCCAACATCACCATCACAATCATCTCGATGGAAAAATTCAAACGAAACGCGGGAACCGGCTCGATGCTGCCGTTCTTAAAGAAGAACAACACGCCAATGATGCCGGGCAATATTGCCGAGAGCACATAAGCCCACGTTTTGGCCGATGGCGCGACGACGCCCATAACCTCGGCGGCGTCTTCGTCTTCGCGGATGGCCAGCAAGCCCAGGCCAAATTTAGACGTTCGCACCAGGTAACTGATGATGACGATGAGTAGTGTCAGGGCCGCCAAAATGTAAAAAGCCAGGCTGAGCGCCCTGGCTGCCCCGCCATAATCTTTGTAAACCTGAAAATTAAGGGTCATGCCCACCGGGCCGCCAAAGGGCTTGAAGTTGTTGATGAAAGCGCGCATGGCCTCGTTGACGCCGATGGTCGCCAGGGCAAAATAGCCGCCGCGCAGGCGTAAAATCGCCTTGCCCAAGAGGAAGGCCAACAGCCCGGCCGCCAGACCGCCCATCGGCATGGCCAGCCACAAAGACCAGCCCTGCACGGCCATCAGGTAAAAGCCTACATAGCCGCCCAGGCCAAAAAAGACAACGTGCCCGAAGCTGACATAGCCGGTGTAACCCAGGAGAATGTTCAGGCTGGAGGCGAGGGCGATGGAGAGCATGATGGTGAAAATGGACTCGCGGGTGATGTCTTTACCGGTGATTGTGGGCCAAATGGTCAGGGCGAGAATGATGGCGACCGGCAGAATAAGACCGACAAAACTGCCCGCGTTTTGCGCCAGAACGGCGCTGAGGCCGGTTTTTGTGTCGGTGGCTGCGAGTTGAGTGTCGTTTGGGCTGCTCATGATTTTTTCGCTCCGAATAATCCCTGGGGCCGGACCATCAGGATAAGAACAAAAAGGATGAACTCGATGACTGGAACCCAGGTGGCCGGCATGAAGGTGGGAATAATGCCTTCGAGTACGCCAAGGATGAGGCCGCCCAGCAGCGCCCCGACAGGGTTACCCAGGCCGCCCAAAACGCCGATGACGAAACTTTTTAGCTCGTAGGTGCCGCCGGCCAGGATGGTGAAGGGGAACAATGTGGCGATGAGGCCGCCGGCAACGGTGGCCAACATGGTGCCGATGCCAAAACTGAGGGCCAGGATACGCACGGAAGGGACGCCCATCAGTTCGGCGGCGTTGCGATTGTTCGCGACGGCGCGAATGTAGCGACCGGAACGGGTGCGGCGGAGGTAAATGTAGAGTCCGGCGGTGATGAGCATGGAGAGCGCGGCGGCGACGATGCGGTTGATGGGAATGGTGGCGCTGCCGAGAGTGAAGCTGCCCAGGCTGTAGTCTACATTGCGCGGAGAGGCGGAGAAAACGGCCGTTCCCAACCCCGTAATGATCATCGCCACCGAAAACGTGGCCAGCAGCGTCGACAGATGCGGCGCATTAATCACGCGGTTCACGGCCACGAAGTAGATGACAATGCCTAACAACAGACCAAAAATAGCGACGAAGATAAGCGCAACGTAGGGATTGATGCCCAGACCGGAAAACAACAAGTAGACGCCAAACATACCCAGAGAAATGATGGGGCCGTGTGACAGGTTGATCACATTCATAACGCCCCAGATAAGTGTTAGACCCATCGCCGCCAGGCCATACACAAAACCTAATAAAAGTCCGTCGAGGATGGAGGTCAATAGAAAGTCCATAAAGTTCTCCAGGAGAAGGTGGCGGGATTAGAGATTGAGCTTTTGTGGTGGAGGGCTAAAGGAGGGGCAGGTGGGTAACGGCCGTTTCTACCATGCCAGCAGCGATGTGTTTCTCGTAGACCTGCCATCTCCCAACAATAAAAGCCCAATCTCTAATCAATCGCCTCGTGGGATAAAACAAGATTCCGGGTAAAGCAGGGTGGGGAGACAACTCCCATCCCTGCCTTACCGTGATGGACCTTTCTAACAACTTAAGGCGCCGGATAGAGTGTTTCGGCCGTTGCCCCTTCCAGCGGCCAGACAACTTCCTTGACCAGATTGCCGCTGGCGTCTTTCTGCCATTGGATGTAGACCATGGAATGGCCGGTTTGCAGGCCGTGGGCTTCGGCCGTCGTGTCAAATTGAATGTGGCCGAAGAAAGTCAGCAGATTCATCGCTTCCAGCGCCTGGCGCACCGCGTCGGGATCCGTCGAACCGGCGTCTATGATGGCCTTCTCTAAAATTAACCCGGCCGCATAGCCGCCAGCAGCGTGATACGAGGGTTCCGTTCCGTCATATTTGGCTTCGTATCCCTGCACAAACTCTTCGCCCAGCAAGCCGTACCAATCCAGACCGGCGGCCGTGGCCGATTCCGGTGTAAAGGCGGCTTGCAGTTCCCATTGGCTGGGGCCAACCACGCCCACGGCCGCCTCACCCAAATCGGCAAAATCCGGTTCCGGCGGCGCTACCAGCAGCGCAAAGAAACTGACGCCGATGTTCTTCTCGTTCAACTGGCGGGCAAACGTGCTGCCATCCTGGAAATGACCGCCGCCCATAATGGCGTCTGGTTTGGCGTCCTGAATTTTATTGATGAAGGGGCCAAAATCGGTGGTCTCCGGGTCGTAACCCTCGGCCAGGACGACGTTGTAGCCTTTGCCTTCGGCATATTGCCGGGCGGCTTCCACCACGTCGGTGGAGAATTTGCTGTTTTCGTAGACGAAGGCGATGTTTTTGGCGTTGGCGTCCACGTGTTCCAGCAAATCAACCGCGCCGGTGAGGTAGCGGGAGGCCGGGGTGTATGCCTGGTATACCATCGTCAGGCCTTGTTTGTAGGTGTCGTCGGAAGCTGCGCCGGTGGTGATCATGACTTTGCCGTACTGCTCGGCGATGACGGCGGCGGCGGCCGTCAGCCCGCTGGAGTAAGGGCTGATGAGAAAGTTGGCGTTATCTTCCGTTGCCAGACGCGTATAAAGCTCTTGGACGCGGTCGGTGTTGCTTTCATCGTCGTAAGAGACAAATTCCACCATCACTTTTGTGCCGTTGGGCAGCTCGATGCCGCCGGCCGCGTTTACGGTGTCTTTCCACAAATTCAGGCCATTGACCTGACCGGTGGAGGCGACGTTTTGGCTGCCGGTTTGGGAAGCCGTAAAGCCGATCACCATGGTTTCTGTGGTGGCGGCGGGGGCGGCGGCTTCTGTGTCTGCCGGTTGATCGGCGGCGGGGGCGGCTGCGTCGTTAGCCGCAGGTTGGGCGGCAGGCTCGGCGGTTGTTCCACCGCCGCAAGCGGCCAAAGCCAGGGCCAAAATCAAGAACAGGGACAAAATGATTGTGCGTTTCATGCGATTTCTCCTCTTCTGAAATGGGGCGATAGGTGTGGAGGGCCGGAAACGGCCGTTTCCTTGCCACCTGATCGCCAAATAGTTCTATGGGTGGGGACACCCGGTCAGCTTAGTTACAGTGTACAGGTCGCATGAAAAAATCGAATAAAGACGGGCGGGCTTATGTAAAAAATGCATAAATAACGGGCGGTTTTATTGGATATATTTTATTGCGGCCGCCATTTCATGCGTCGCCTGGTTCATGCATACCCCAGCCATCCCGACCGCGTTATAATCAGCCGCATGTGGTTGAAGATGAAGCGCCTTGCCGTCAAGTACGCTCCCGGCATCATGACAGGACTCTACAGTGGTCGCCTGCTAAGTGAGCTGGCGGCTTTTTATTTCCACCTGCCCATCGGGATAATGGCCGCCGGGTTGATTACGGCCGTTGCGGTTATCTTCTCTGCCTGGATGCTGCGTCGCTATTCATTCGCCCAAACCTGGCCGCTGTTGGGGTTGCTAGGCTACGTGGCGTATCCATTTCTCTCCTGGCCGGCTGCGGCTACCGCCCTGGCGGCTGTGGTTCTGGTGTGGGTGATGGCCCGGCCGTTCACGTATCCTTTTTTTTCGGAGCGTGGGTGGCAAACGGCCGTGCTGGCTGTCGTTGGGTTTGGGTTCCTGGCCCTCTACATCGCCACGTTGTCCCCTGATCTGCTGCCCGCCGACAATGGCGAATTCCAGCTCGCCGCCGCCACGTTGGGCGTGGCCCATCCACCCGGATTTGCGCTCTACACGTTGCTGGCGCACCTGATGACTCGTTTGCCCTGGGGCGCAACGCCTGCTTATCGCGTAAATTTGCTTTCAGCTTTTACCAGCACAGCGGCGCTGCTGCTGGTGTGGCTGGCCGTGGCGCATCTGAGCAAAAGTCGATGGGGGGCGTTTACGGCCGTGCTGGCCCTGGGCACAGCCACTACCTTTTGGGCGCAGGCGACCACCGCCAACATTCGCAGCCTGACGGCCGTGTTTGCCGCCCTGGCTTTTTATGCGCTGATTCGCTGGCAGACGGCCGTGAAATCCCCAGATACCCCATCCGCCGACCGCTGGTTGATTGTGTTGGCGCTGGCGTTGGGTTTTGGCCTCACTCACCATGTGTCGTTGGCCTTTATCGGCCTGATTTGCCTGACTTTTATTCCCATTGTCGATCCGGCGTTCTTGCGTACGCCGCGCCGGTGGCTGCGGCCCACCTTGGCCGGGTTGTTGGGATTTTTGCCTCTCCTTTATTTTCCGCTGCGCGCTTATTCCGGCGCGCCAGGAGCCACGACGGATCTGGCGACGCTGTCCGGCTTGGCCAACCATGTGCTGGGCCTCGGGTTCAGCGGCGACTTTTTCGCCTACACCGCGCCGGGGATTTTGTGGGAGCGGCTGCGGGTGATGGGCAACGTGTTGACCTTTCAATTCTCGCCCTGGCTGCTGGCGGGAGCGGGATTGGGACTGGCGTTTTTGATCTGGCGCAATCGCCCGCTGGCCTGGCTGCTTGGCGGCTCGTTTGCCCTTCATTTATTCATCACCGCCACCTACCGTGCCCCGCAAACGGTTGAGTACATGCTGCCGGCCTATGTGCCGCTGGCCATTTGCCTGGGGTACGCCATTGGTTGGCTGGTGGATGGGGTGTCCTATCCGGGCGTAAAAGCGGCGGCATATGTAACGGCCGTGGCGTTGTTGATGACGGCCGTGTGGCAAACCATCCGCCATTTTCCCAGTTACCAGACCCTGCACCAGTCCACCTACGTCCGCGATGCGATGGAGCCGCTGCTGCTAAACGCGCCGCCGGACAGCATTATCCTGGCCGATTGGCATTGGGCGACGCCGCTGTGGTATTTGCAGGCCGTGGAAAACCGTCGGCCCGATGTCGCCGTCGAGTTTGTCTACCCGCGCACGGCCGATTATGGCGCGGATTGGGCAGCGCGGATTGCGGCGGAATGGGGTAACGGCCGTGCCGTCATCGCTACCCACTTCGATGAAATCGCCTATGCGGCTTTGCCCGTTCCGGAACCGGTCGGGGACGCTTTTCTATTCCGCCAGGCACCCCGCCTGAGCCTGCCAGACGATTTTGCCCCTCTCGACCTGACCCTGGGCGGCGTTGTTCAGATTACCGGCTATGCCCTCAACCAGACGGCCGTGGCCATTGGCCAGGAAGCCATCCTCACCCTTGCCTGGCAGCCAACCGCCGATCTCCAATCGCCGATTTCCCTGTTTGCGCATCTGGTGGGGGTAGACGGCCGTGTCTACGCCCAACAAGACGTGCCCGCCACCCCGCAAACCGTCGGCCTGACGCTAACCCAATTTCGCCTCACGCCGCGCCCCGGCGCGCTGCCGGGCGATTTTGCCGTGCTGATTGGCGCGTATGGGGCTGAACCATTGTTAACGGCCGATGGCGCCGCGCGCGTGCCCATTGCCACCCTGCCCGTGGTTGCCATGCCGCAGCCGCCCTATACCCACAACCGGACCTTCCGCCCCGCAAGCGACCTGTCCCGCACCCTCGTCGGCTACGATGCGGACCGGACGCTGCCAGACCAAAGCCGCCGCTACCTCCATTGGCGAACCGGCGATGGGTACGTGACCGAGGTCGATGCCAGTAACGAGGGTGGGGTTCCTGATTTGTTGGGAGCCTGGGGCATGGTTACGGCCGAATGGGTTCCGGCGCAGGACCGCGACCCGCATTATATTCCGTTAGGCCAGGGCATTGTCTGGACCGGCGGCATGATGCCGGTTGAGGGCGTCACGCCCGGCGCGGCGCTGACACTGCGGCAGGCATTCGCCGCCGGTCGGCCCATCACCAGCGATTTGGTGACATCCGTGCGCCTGATTGGGTATGAGGCAGATGGCCTCCATTGGGCGTGGTGGGATCTGAGCGATGGCGTGCCGGCGCTGGGCGCGATTCCTACGTTGAAGTGGATTGCCGGTTCGCGGGTCAATGACCCTCATGTTGTCACCGTAAACCCATCGACGCCCAGCGGGCAGATGGTTGGCGCGACGGTGCGCCTGTACGATGCCTTCACCAATCGGCCGCTGCCGATTCTGGATGAACGGATTACAACCGATTTGCAGCTTCCCTGGATTCCATTGGGTCAGACAACTGCGCCGTAACACAAAAAAGGCTTGTACGTTGGTTACGTACAAGCCGTTGAAATTATGGGCCCACTAGGATTCGAACCTAGAACCCAGCGGTTATGAGCCGCTTGCTCTGCCATTGAGCTATAGGCCCTAAGCCGAATGAGAGCGGCAGACGGGACTCGAACCCGTGAAAACAGCTTGGAAGGCTGTTGTGTTACCACTACACCACTGCCGCAAAAAGTCGGGGCGGCCGGATTCGAACCGACGACCTCTCGGACCCAAACCGAGCGCTCTACCAAGCTGAGCTACGCCCCGAGTTGTTAACGGATGCTAGTATACTGAGGCGAATGCACAACGTCAACTTTTGCGGCAGAGCAGCCGCAGAGCCGTGGGAGCGGCAGGGGTGATTTTGGCGCGTTCGTCGATTTGGTGACCGACCAGCCAGAGCGTGTGGTCGGCGCTGCTGACCAGAGGCCAATTTGGCCGCCAGGGTGCGCTGATTTTACGGTTGACCATGATTTCTTTGAGGCTGGCGGAACGGCCGTTCATGCCCAATGGCGTCATGCGTTCGCCAGGGTATCTTCCCCGAACAGTCAAACCGGTTGCATCCGCTGCCAGATAAGCCACCCATGGGTCCTGGTTTTCTGCTGCCTGGGCCGGGTCTATTTGTGGCAGCAGGCTGGTTTCGATGATCCAGTTGTTGGCTAATTGGGTTGTGCCGGGGACTTTAAGCGGTAGGAGTGCGCCGGCGGGAACTTGCGGCCACTTGTCGGGGTTTGGGCGGGAGTTTGTGGCGGTGATGTGCAAACGGCCGTAATCAACCCGTAAAACCAAATCGCCGGGTAAAGAACTTTGCGCGCCAACCTGGCCCCGTTCGGCTACCAGCCGGGCTTGTTCAATGGCGAGGAAAATGATGTCTGTTAGAGACGGCCGTAAAACCGCCACCGCGCGGCGTAACATGCGCCGCTGTAAGGCCAGCGGCAGCGCCAGCCAACGGTCGCGGTGCAAGAATACCTCGCCTTCCGATTGTTCTTGCACGAGTGTCGGCCAGTTTTCTGCCGCGAGTTGATCGAGGTAAGCCTCGTCGGTGGCGGCGATTTCGGCGAGCTGCCGCAGATGGGTGGCAAACTGGGGATTGTAGGTGGCCAGTTGGGGCAGCAGGTGATGGCGAATGCGGTTGCGCAGGAAAGTGGTATCGGCGTTGGTGCTGTCGTGTACGGGGGTTAAGCCATGCTGCTGGCTGTAAGTTTCGATGTCGGCGCGGCTGATGGTGAGGAACGGCCGTAACAAAACAATTTCTGGCGCTTCCGGCATGGGCGAAGCGGGTTTCATGCCGCTCAGTCCGGCCAGGCCGGTTCCGCGCAGCAGGTTGAGCAAAACGGTTTCAGCCTGGTCGTCGGCGTGATGGGCCACGAGAACGGCCGTGGCGTTTGTTTCATGAGCCAGACGGGCAAAAAAGCGATACCGCGCCTGCCGTCCGGCTTCTTCCAATGATTGACCACGTTCCTGAGCCTGGGCGACTACGTTAACCGTTTCGATTGCGCAGGCTACACCCCAGGCGGCGGCTGTTTGGGCGACAAATTGGGCATCGAGAACGGCCGTATCACGCCAGCCATGATTAAGATGAGCTGCTAACAACTGATCCGGTGGCACGCTCTGCGCCAGGACATGCAGCAAAACTAGGGAATCAACGCCGCCGGATACGCCGACCACAAAACGACAGTCTGTAAACGGCCGTGCCAGAGGCCGCAAGGTTTCCGCCAAAAATGCCTGAGTATGTTTCGCTAAATTCATCGGCCAGGAAAGTGGTCAAAATAAAAAAGGCCCCAAAGGGCCTAATAAAGTGTAGGGCGGGTGGGAGTCGAACCCACACGGAGGTTACTCCGGCGGATTTTAAGTCCGCTGCGTCTGCCATTTCGCCACCGCCCCAGATAACCAATGCGCAGCAAAGGCGAAGCGTATTGTACACACGAAGATTGGCCCCAACAAGAGCAAAATCAGAGCAGACCGCGGACAAAAGGAACCGGATTCTTCAGCCGGATCACCGGTTCACCATGACAATAGTAAGTTTGACTTGAATTTTTTCCCCTAGTATAATGCGCAACGACTTGTAAAATTGTCATAATCGCTTAATCATGGTAACTACAGACAGACCCCAAGGGTTTGCTCCTACGAATTTGGATTATTTAGGCATCAAACCCTTGGGGTCTTGCCAGAGAAACCTGAACTGTTACTAATCATATCCGATTAAAAACAAAAAAGTGACTGTAATTTAATGGTGACGGCCGTTATTTGGCGTCATTGAATATGAAATCTTTTTAGCAGGAACGACAGTTATGGCCCTAAAAGGCAACCTGCGCGACTTTTCCACAACCCAGTTGCTCAATCTAATAAACCTGGCTCGAAAAACAGGGACTCTTACCATTCAACACGATGGCGATTCTGCCCAATTGTCTTTTCGTGAAGGGAAATTAATTTACGCCTTCATGGGGCAAGATACCGAAAACCATCTGGCGCAAATATTACATGACGCGGGTAAGTTGTCTGAGGAGCAGGCGCGAATTATTCAACTGCGTGCCAAAGGGACAAGCGACAAACAACTCGGCCACATGCTCATTCAGCGTGGGCACATCACCCAAAGCGACATCATCCAAAGCGTACGACAGAGTGTTTTAGACACGGTTTACAGGTTGTTTACCTGGGGTGAAGGCTTGTTCCGTTTCGACGCCAACACCTTGCCATCTCCAGGCCACATTACCATTCCCATTGACCTGGAAAGCGTCATCATGGAAGGCAGCCGACGGCTGAAAGAATGGGAAATCTTGCAGGAAGAACTACCGGACCTGGATATTTCGCTGCGATTTACAGATCATCCAGATGCTCGTCTAAGAAACATCAACCTGACAGTTGAAGAATGGCGTGTCGTCTCCTTCGTCAATCCTCGAAACTCGATCCATCAGATTGCCAGAGCGAATAATCTCAGTGATTTTGAAATACGACGCATTGTGTATGGAATGCTGCAAGCCGGGTTGGTAGAAATAGTTCGGCCGGCGAAACCGCAGCCCATACCACCCGTGCCGGGGAAATCGCCAAGTGCCAAGCAGGAGACACGTAAAGAGATCGAACAACAATCGCCGGCAGTGAAACGCTCGGTTGTTGTTCGCCTGATCGATCGTATCCGTGGTTTATAAACTGGCTGTGGCGTACCAAGATGGGACACGGCCGTTTATCAATCAAATCCTTATATCATCAGCCCCACCCACTCGCAAGAGGGTATCATTCTTATGCAAGCAGTAAAAATGGTCATCACAGGTCCGTTTTCAGCGGGCAAAACACAATTCATTGGGTCTATTAGTGAAATAGACGTTGTATCCACGGAACGTCGCATCAGCAGCAATGCAGAACAAATCAAAGAATCAACGACAGTTGCCATGGATTTTGGCCGTATTACGGTGGGGGATGATCTGGTCCTGTACCTTTTTGGCACACCTGGACAACGCCGGTTCGACTTCATGTGGGATATTTTGTCGCAAGGTATGTTAGGCTTTGTGGTCATGGTCGATAGTACCAAACCCGAAACCTTCCGAGAGGCCAAACGCGTCCTGGAAACATTCGAAAGTTATGCCGCCACCCCTTACGTTGTGGCCGCCAATAAGCAAGATATGGAAGATGCCTGGGAACCAGAAGATTTGCGCATCATCCTGCGCTTGCGATCTGAGGTCAAAATTCTGCCTTGCGTCGCTAATGATAAGGAAAGCGTCAAAAACGTCTTGCTAGAGCTGCTCTACTCCATACTAGAAGAGCTAGATAAGGCTGAAGCAGCCTGAGGTTGTTTAACGGCTCATTTACATCACCTTAACTTCCTTTTCACAGTTTTAATTTGGGGCAGGTGCTACTATCCATATACAAATTCGCCCATGTTAGCTGGATTATAGAACGATTACTCGTGCGAAGAGGCGGCGAACGCCTTAGCAAGAAAAGGTAGCAAACTGCCGTCTAATCGCCGATAAAGTTAAAACACAGGGCGGCATTGAGGCTAACGTGAGTTCTATTGTTACAGAACAGGGTCTTCTTCATTATGAATCCGTCGGGCGCGGGCAGCCGATAATCCTTTTACACGGTTGGATTAATTCCTGGGACGTCTGGCGCGATTCTATGTTTGCCCTCGCGCAAACCAAGACCTACCGTGTGTATGCCCTGGATTTTTGGGGATTCGGAGATTCTGCCAAGGGAGCCAGAACAACTTCTTCCACCTACCGCGTTTCAAGTTATGTCGACATGGTGAATCAATTTATGGATACGCTGGGGATTCAAAAAGCCCCAGTTTTTGGCCATTCTATGGGCGGCACGGTTGCCTTACAAATGGCTTTGGAGCACCCCGAACGAGTTGTAAAAGTTGCCGTTGTTGGGTCGCCGGTTATCGGTAATTCACTGAATCCGTTTTTGCGGCTCGCCGGTTATGGCGCAATTGCGAAGCTTATCTGGCGTTACCCAATTTTGCTTCATTCCATCATGCGTATTCTCCTGGCCAAGGATTCTAAAGAAGTCCGCCAAATGATTTCACGAGATGTTCAACGGACGACCATTGAATCCTTCTTTCGCAGCATTGGTGATTTGCGTGACACCGATCTGGTTAGCAGTTTAAGCACCCTAAATTTACCCACCTTGGGTATTTATGGCGTCAATGATAACATTGTCTCTCCTGGAAATGCAGAATTGCTGACCAAAAATACACCCCAAACGCAGATCTCTATGATGCAGCACTCGCGGCATTTTCCTATGATCGACGAACCCGAGTTATTTATCACCACTTTGAATTCGTTTTTGACCAATGGCGTGGCCGAAAAATCAGTACAGGTAATTAAGACTCCTAGTGAATGAGATAATCCAAAAGCAGGCACAGGAAATTGAAGAATTTTATTATCCCAATAAGATGGGACGAATTGTCCTGACTGCTATGGAAGAAATAATGGGGCGGCACGGTGTAAACGCTATTTTGAACCTCGCCCAACTTCAGCACCTGGTCAATAATTATCCGCCAAATAATTTGGAAATGGGGTTTACGTTTAACGAATTTAGCGCCATCCAGGAAACCTTAGATGCTATGTATGGGGTTCGTGGCGGCCGTGGGTTGGCGATGCGTGCTGGTCGTGAGACCTGGCGATTGGCGCTGAAGGAGTTTGTGCCGGTCCTGGGAATTAGTGACTTGGCCATACGGACGCTGCCTTTGGGCATTAAGATAAAAATTGGTTTGGATATTTTTGCTCAGACGTTTAATAAATTTAGTGATCAGCAAGTGCGGCTGGGTGAAGATCAACGCGGATATTTGTGGATTATTGAACGGTGTCCTATTTGTTGGCAGCGTTCGTCTTCGCAGCCATGCTGCCATCTGGCGGTGGGGTTGTTAGAGCAATCGTTAGACTGGGTTAGCAGGGGGCGACGGTTTCGGGTGGAGGAGGTTTCTTGTGTGGCTAAAGGTGACGCCACGTGCACGATTCTGATTTCCAAGAAGCCGATTGCCTGAGAGGATGTGTTGAGTTATGCGCCGAATCATCCTGACAGAAACAACCCAAATTCACCCTTTTAATGAACCAGCGCGTGATTTGCGGGTTCAGAATAAGCCGCTTTGGTTGTGGCAGCGTGATTTGTTGACGCCGTATACGAGTGAGGAGCGGGAGTACCCGGATTGGCAAACGGCTTATCGTTTTGAAGAGGAAGCGGTGGAGTGTTTTGTTCACCGCGATAACTTGTTTTTTAACCGGGAGTTGATTGATGAGTTTGTGAGCCGGGCGCGAAACGGCCGTCGCCCCGTGCGGTTGGCCTTTTCTATTGATGATCCGGCAATCAAGACGCACGTAAAACCATTAACCCATTCCTTCTTTCAGCAAGATAAACTGTTATTAACAGACATGTGGTATTTACCCAAAGGACTTTCACAAAGTGTTGAAGCGCAGCCCCTGGTCATCGATACAGAACCGTTAGAACGCGGTTATTATCATGTGCCGCCCTATATGGCCACGGATTTTGGGGATTTGGTGTATCAACTGCCGCGCAAAGCGTTTGTGTTAATCGAAAATTGGGTGCATGTGTTTATTGCGGATATTTTATTTGGCGTCTTTGCTCGCGGCGCTTTTTTTGAGAACCGTATTGACGCGGATTGGAAGCTGAAACTGAAGATTTTGGCCAAATCTTTGGTGGAACAGAAGCATGTTTTGTCTAATTCCGAGATGGTAAAGATAGGCAAAAACGTGAGCATTGACTCATCGGCCGTTATTCATGGGCCGACGGTGATTGGCGATAATGTGAATATCGGCGCGGGGGCTGTGATAGATAATTGCACCATTGGAAGTAATGTCACGGTTTCCCAGGGTTGTCAGTTGATGTTGAGCGTGGTGAGTGATGGTTGTTTTTTGCCCTTTCGGACATCATTATTTATGACAACGATGATGGAAAACACAATGGTGGCGCAAAACACCTGTTTGCAATTATGCGTGGTTGGCCGGGATTCATTCATTGGCGCAGGCACCACGTTTACGGATTTTAATATTTTAGGCGGCCCTTTGCGGACCTTGAGTAATAAAATCGGCGTGCTTGAAGAAACGAACATGCTGGTTTTAGGCGGATGCGTTGGGCATCATTGCCGGTTGAGTTCGGGATTGGTGATTTATGCGGCGCGTACCGTTGAATCGGATGTGGTGCTGTTAGCGTCTCGCGAGCGTCAATTCATCACGAAAAACGTGCGGTTTGAGGATAGTGATCATTATCCATATGAAGATAAATATCCCTATCCACGTTTGTATCCCCGGTCTGATGAATTATAGAAGGGCGGGAAACGGCCGTTTCCCTTCCCCCGTCCCTTTTGACCGACAACTCATTGGAAATTATTGCTCATCATGAAATTTACTCTTTGCTTCGGGACAGAAATACCATTGAAGATATGTGCATTTCACGGATAAACTCCGGTCTATGGAAGATACATTTGCTTTTATTATCCATCCGATTGACCCTCAGCGAGATGTCAGCCGCAAATATCCTGCATTGGGCAAACTTCCAGTTTGGCTGATCGATTTTTTGTCCCTCTTTTTCCCACCAGTATATATTTCGGAAATTCAAAACATCCAATCGGCGGCCAACGGCCGTTCCCTTCACGGTTGGTTCGTTGCTTGCCCCCTCACCCCAACCCGCATGATGAGCCTGCCCCCCAAAGTGGTGTATAAAAAAATCATCCAAACCGGCCGTCTGGCCGAAAAACTCGGCGCAAATATCCTGGGTCTAGGCGCATTTACCTCAGTCGTTGGCGATGGAGGGCTTACCGTAGCCAGTCAGCTCCAAATCCCTGTCACCACCGGCGACAGCTATACCATCGCTGTCGCCGTTCAAGCAATCCAAAAAGCCGCTCAGATCATGGATATTCCCCTCCAAACAGCCACCGTCGCCATCGTTGGCGCAACCGGAGCCATCGGCTCCGTTTGCGGGCAGATGCTAGCGCCGCATGTCAACGAAGTGCTTCTGATTGGTCGTCGACAAGACAAACTTAGCCAAGTGGCTGAACTTGTCCGTCAGGCGGGCTGTCCCCATGTCACCATAAGCGATGACATGGCCGATCTAACCAAAGCCCACATGATCATAACCGTGACCAGCGCCATTGATACCATCATCGAACCCGGCCATTTACGCCAGGGCGCGGTTGTTTGTGATGTAGCTCGGCCCCGTGACGTGTCAGTGCAAGTTGCCAGCCAAAGACCCGACGTATTGGTTATAGAAGGCGGTATGGTGGAAATCCCCGGCCCGGTCGAGTTTAATTTTAACTTTGGATTCCCGCCTAAAATGGCTTATGCTTGCATGGCCGAAACAATGGCCCTGGCATTAGAGCGGCGGTATGAATCATTTACGCTAGGAAAAGACATACAATTGTCACAAGTCCAGACAATTGATAAAATCGCCAAGAGGCATGGTTTTAAATTGGGTGGTTTTCGCAGTTTTGAAAAGGCTGTTACGGATACTGAAATTGCCCGCATAAAAAAGAACAATCAAACACTCCAGAGACCATCTAACCATCAACAATCAAAGGGTGATCAACCTGTTATTGACCCAGTAATTCAATAGCTGCCAAGGGAAAAGCTCATGAGCAATGGTCGAATTCTTATAGTCGAAGATGATTATGATATCTCCAATATGCTGCGGATTTTCTTCTCTAACGAAGGATATCATGTTGAAATTGCGGCCAGGGGCAGCGATGCGCTGGAAAACTGCCGTAAAAAGCTGCCAGATCTAATTGTCTTAGACATCATGCTGCCGGATATGGATGGGTATGACGTGTGCCTATCGCTGCGCACGACGACACGAACCAGTCATATTCCCATTATATTTTTGACCCAAAAAGATGAACGGAGCGATCGTATTCGGGGTCTAGAACTTGGCGCGGATGATTACATTACCAAACCCTTCGATATCGAAGAACTCAAATTGCGGGTGGGCACAGCCATCCGCACGCATCAACGCCTGAACATGACCAATCCAACTACCGGGCTGCCCAGCAGCCGGCTTATAGAAGATCAATTGCGTACGTTGATGCGGGCTAACAACTGGACTTACATTCAGATAGGCATTGATCATCTGGCTCCTTTTAATGATAAATATGGTTTTGTTGCCGGTGATGAAGTTTTGCGGTTTGGCGCATTTTTGCTGAATGAGATTGATGATGATTTAGGCACTTTGGATGATTTTATTGGTCATCCAGGTGGGGATACCTTTGTTCTGATTACGATGAGCGATAACGTCCCAGCCCTTGTGGATAAGTTGCGTCAGCGATTTAATGAAGATGTGTTATCACATTATGATTTTATGGACCGGGAACAAGGAGCTATGGAGACGGTGAACGGGTCATTTGCCCCCTTTATGAGTCTGTCGATTGGCGTTGTGTCTTCTCAGACACAACGTTTTGCTGATATCCGCGAAATCACTGAAACCGCTGCCGAGCTGCGTCGTTTAGACCAGGCAAAACAGGCAAGATGAGTCGGTGAACTATTTCCCATACACGCAGTACCTGTTGGGTATTGATGCAAAATGGAACAGGAATTGATTTCGGCTCTCGACTTTCGTGTGCTTGATCCTTTAACTGAGGGTGTCGTGATGGTCGGTGCTGATGGCGTAATTCAGTACATGAACCAGGCAGCCAGGTTGTTATGCAGCCTGGGTGATGATTTGCGTGCGCCTGTTCGTTTTCAAGTGTTGTGTGGCGCAGACACGGCCGTTTCCCAATTACTTCGTCCGCCAGCGCAGACCGAGCTGCGGTTGCGCAACGGCCGTTTCCTGTACGGCCGTTCACAACCCTATCAGGTCGACGATGTCACCCTCACCCAAATTTTACTGAGCGAAAGCCGCGCTTCAGCTTTTGAAATACTCGCCGAAGTCAACCGGGCCATGTCTAGCCTGCTTGAGGCAGACGAGATCATCACGCTTGTCGGCCACCAAATGACTAAGGCCGTCGGCGGCGATGGCTACATCGCCTACCAATGGCATCCGGCAGACAATACACTGCTCTTGCTGGAAGATCAGCCCTTACGCAGCGGGTTGCCCACAACGGCCGTAGGCGCTGTTTACCCATTACAGCCCACCCACCCGCTCATTCACATATTAGAAAACCAGGAAACGGCCGTTTATTCTCAGCCATCCCCGGCAACAATCACCCTGCCAATAGCCTGGCTTCCACCGGAAACGCCCTACACGGAAGCCCTCATCCCCCTCATCGTTTCCGATGAAACCGTCGACCTCATCCAAATTGTCCGCCAGGACGAATACATCCCCTTCACCCCTCAGGAAATGCGCCTCCTGCAAGCAATAGCCGGCCGCGCCAGCACCGCTCTAGAAACAGCCTTCATCTTTCAAGACACCTACGAACGCGAACAGTTCTACAACGCCCTTGGCAATGTCAGCATGGCCATCAATTTCACACTGGAACAAGCCACCCTGCTGAATCTCATCTGCGACGAAAGCCTGCGCATCTTTGTCGTCGACGGCGCGTACATCTGGCAAGCCAACGAAGACCAATTTATTGGCAGCGCCGCCAGAGGGTTTGGTGAAGAGGGCTTTGTCGGCACCAGCGTGCCGGCGGCGGATATAGAAGCGTTTGTCACCACCATCGCCCGCAACGGCCAGGCAATGTTCGTCAACAACCTGGCCGAAAATCATTCCGTTGCCCTCCGTCTGCCGCAAAGCGAAGCCATCCAGGCGGTATTAGGCGTCCCCCTGGAACAAGAAGGCAATATCATCGGGGTTCTCATCCTTGTGGATACCCAAAACCCCACCCGATTCAGCCACAAACACATCACCCGCGCGTCCACATTTGGCGTTCAGGTAGCCATTGCCCTGCAAAACGCCAAACTATTCGAGGAACTGCGGCTGTTCAACGAAGAATTAGATTTGCGCGTAGCGGAACGAACGCGCGCCCTGCACGAAGAAAGCAACCGTGTCAAGATTTTGCTGCGAATTACATCTGAACTTTCCGCCAGCCTGGATCAGGACCATGTGCTGAATCAGGCGCTGCACCTGGTTAACGATGTGGTCAACGCCACCCAAGGCGTTATTCTACTCGTCGACCCGGAAAGCGATGAATTTGTTTTCCGCGCGGCCTTTGGCATGGAACGCCCCATCCCCTTGCGCGGCGTTTCCACCGGCATGATGCAGCACGAAGGGCTGGCCGGCTGGATGATTGAAAACCGATCGGCCGTCATCGTAGACGATACACTAACCGATCCCCGTTGGGTCAATCGGCCAGACAGCAGCGATCATCGGGCTGTATTGGGGGTTCCTCTCATATCCAACGAAGAAGTAATCGGCGTCATGATGTTGTTCCATTCCGAAACGGGCGCCTTTACCATGCAGCAGTTGGATCTGGTTGAGGTAGCGGCCATTCAGGTCGCCAATGCCATCAACAACGCCAATCTCTACCTGCTCATTCGTGATCAGGCGGAACGGTTGGGACGTTTGCTTCATGCGGAACAAATCGAAACTGCCAAGAGCCAGGCCATTCTGGAAAGTATTGCTGATGGCGTGTTGGTAGCAGACAGTACCAGCCGAATTATTTTAGGTAATCGGCCGGCGAGCGCCATTTTAGGCATTCCGCGCCAACGTTTGATAGGCAAATCGGTCAATGAACTGCTGGGCCTTTACGGCCATTCGGGCGATTCGTGGATTAATCTGATTGAAAAGTGGGCGCAAAATTCTGACGCGGTGGAAGATCTGGCATATTTGGCCGATGAACTGACGATAGAAGATAAAGTTGTCAGTGTTCACCTATCGCCTGTGATGGCTGGCAAACAATTCTTTGGCACAGTCTCGATTTTCCGTGACATTACCAAGGAAGTAGAGGTCGATAAGCTAAAAAGCGAGTTTGTTTCCACGGTTTCTCATGAATTGCGAACGCCCATGACGTCGATCAAGGGCTATGCCGACTTGATGTTGATGGGCGCGGCCGGAGCGATGACGGCGCCTCAGCAGCGGTATTTGAAGGTGATCAAGAACAATGCCGACCGGCTGCATATGTTGGTGAACGATTTACTGAACATTTCGCGCATTGAAACGGGGAAGACGACTTTGGATTTACGGCCGTTAGACATCCCCCAAATGATGGAACAAGTTGTCGAAGGTCATTTACGCGGCCGTATCCAGCACGAGCAAAAACAATTGCAGGTTACCACCAGCATCGAACCTTCCCTGCCTCTGGTGAGCGCCGATCCGGCCAGAGTAACCCAAATTCTTACCAATCTCATTGATAATGCATTTAACTACACGCCCCAAGACGGCAAAATCCATCTTAACGTAACCAAAAATGGCGAGTATGTCTATATCAGCGTCAAAGACAGCGGCATCGGTATTTCCAGAGAAAACCAGGCCAAAATATTTGACCGTTTCTTTCGCGCTGAAGACGAAAACGTGCAGGCGGTTCCCGGCACCGGCTTGGGCCTGGCCATCGTCCGCAGCTTGATCGAAATGCACGGCGGGGAATTGGCTGTTGAAAGCAAACTGGGCGAGGGCAGCACCTTTACGTTTAATCTGCCCATCGTAGTTGAAAACAACGATCCGACCTAAAGAGAGAAACCCAATGACAAAGATTTTGATTGCTGAAGACGATCAAGACATTCGAGAACTGATTGTTTTAACCTTACAATTTAATGGCTTTGACGTCAAAAGCGTTGAAAACGGCGCGCTCGCTGTCGATGCAGCCCAATCAGACCATTTTGATCTCATCCTGATGGATGTTCGGATGCCGCGCATGACTGGTTATGAAGCCTGCCGCCGGTTGAAAGAAATTGAGATCACCCGCGATATTCCAGTCATATTTTTATCGGCTAAAGGGCAAGAGGCGGAAATCCAAACGGGCCTGAGCGTTGGCGCGCAGCAGTATGTTCTGAAACCGTTTGCGCCGGATGAACTTATTGGCACGATTCACAAGGTGTTGAACCAATAATTTTTTATGACTGTTCAGGTTTCTCTGGAAAGACCCTTAGGGTTAAATTCTCTAGCAGTCTGTCGGAGAACCTCTTTTTGTAGCCGGGGTATCCTTACCCCGCCTCTGGAAGACGCGGTAAGAAACCGCGGCTACGGGTACTTTTCCGACAAACTGCTAGGGCAAACCCTTAGGGTCGGTAGAGCCACAAATTTTCTGTTTAGACCATGAGTATTACGACTGTAGGTAGCCACCTGATTCATTACGAAGTGCTGGGACGCGGCGAACCGTTGGTTTTCATCCACGGTTGGCTGGGTTCCTGGCGTTATTGGTGGCCATCTATGCAGGCGCTCTCATCGCGCCATCGCTCGTTTGCCTTCGACCTTTGGGGCTTTGGCGATTCCAGTAAAGACCTGGATAGTTATTCTCTGGAAGCTTACGTGGAAATGATTGACCAGTTTATCAACCAGCTAGGTATTATGAAGCCGGTGACGCTGGTTGGCCATTCTTTAGGGGCGGTGGCTGCTTTGCAGTATACCAATAAATATCCGGCCAACGTGGAAAAATTGGTGACAGTGGCCCTGCCGTTGGAAGGAACATACATGGAACCGCGCCTGCTTGATTCGGATCCCGGCACAATTTTGAAGAATTTGGGTAAGGCGAACAGTTTCCAAGAGGTTGATGCGGAAGTGCGTAAAACGGACCAGACGGCCGTTAACAAATTAGCCACCCAAATTGCCGGGGCCAACCTGGCTGCCGCTCTGGTTGGTTGCCCACGGCCGTTAATGATGATTTTTGGCGATCAGGACAGCATTGTGAAACCCCCATCTGGTGATTTTATTCACCTGCGTCGTTCCATCAACAACCGCTACTACATTGGCCTGGAAACCTGCCATCATTTTCCGATGTTACAAGAAAAAGCGGTGTTTAATCGCCTATTGATGGATTTCTTGCACAACGAGAATTTGGACGAACTGGTTCCTAAAGAATACTGGCAGCGCCGCGTGCGCTAATCCCCCCTTACCTGTTTCGATCACTCCCGATACCTGAGAAAAATGAAATTTATGCCTCGTTTGTATCTGCCTATCTTGTTTGGTCTGGCGCTCGCCTGGGTTTTGGCAAGCTGCGGCAAAAGCACGGCCGTTTCCCCCACGCCTACCACGCTCCCGCCAACGGCCGTCCCGTCCCTTACGCCCTCGCCTCAACCGCCAATGACCCCGCTTCCCCAGCCCACCGGCACGCCAACCGCTTCTCCGACAGCCCAACCGACCAGCGAGCCTACCAGTTTGCCAACGGCCGTTCCCACCATCCAACCCACCATCGACGGACTCCTTGGCCCAGACAATTTCCCGCCCAACGTCAACCCCCTGACTGGTGAAATTGTCCGCGACCTATCTGTGCTGGCCCGACGGCCGTTAGCCATCAAAATATCCAACCACCCTGTACTTGTCCGTCCCCAAGCTGGTCTCAACAGCGCCGATCTGGTGTTTGAGCATTATGTGGAAGCGGGATTTACGCGCTTTACGGCCGTATTCTACAGCCACGACGCCGACCCCGTTGGTTCCGTGCGCAGCGGTCGGCTCATCGATCTGGAAATCCCCAACATGTACGACGCCGCCTTTGCCTATTCCGGCTCATCTGGCCCTGTGCGCCAGATGTTCAAGGCCAGCGAATTTTTCAACCGCCTCATTTCGATTGATTTTGGTCACAGCGGGTTTTATCGCGTTGAAGTGCCCGACCGCCCCCTCGTTCATTCGCTCTTCACCGACACGCCAACCCTGCGCTACCTCCTGGGCGAACGCGGCGAAGATGTGCCGCCACACTTCCAAAACGGCATGACGTTTCGCGCCGATCCCATCACGCCGGGCGAACCGGCCGCCAGCCTGGAAATTCAATACCAGGGAACCAATGTTTATTGGGGATATGAACGGGGGAACGGCCGTTACCTCCGCTGGGCCGATGGCGACCCCCACCTGGACGCCAATACCGGCGAACAAATCTCCTTCAAAAACATCATCGTCCTCAGCGCCGAACACGTCGAAACCAATATCATCGAAGACGTCGGCGGCAGCCACTCGATCCAGATTCAAATTTGGGGCGAAGGGTCGGTTTCCATTTTCCGCGACGGGCAGCGATTCGACGGCCTCTGGCATCGCGCTGACCCCCATGACATGCTCACCTTCACCGACAAAGCCGGCGGTCCCCTGCCATTGGCCCCAGGGAACAGCTTTTTCCAAATCGTCCCGTCTGGCTTTGACGGCTTGACTGTTACGCCGTAACATTGGGGTTACCCATTACAAGCTGTCGCCGTGTTGATCAGACTTAAAGGAGTATGCAATGAGTGACTTTCGCTTCACAGCCTGGCCCACCGAGTTTCGCAGCATCAACCAATATTTCGCTGCAAATCCGCAGAATTACGCCCAATTTGGCCTGCCCGGCCATGAAGGCATCGACATTATGGCCCCCACGGGAACGAAAGTGTTCGCCGTGGCTCCCGGAACCATCAAAATGGTGCGCACCGACCCCAATGGTCATAATTACGGCCGTCATGTCCGCATCCAGCACGCCAACGGTTATGAAACCATCTACGCCCATCTCAACGAAGTCAGCGTAACGGCAGGGCAGGTCGTCGAAGGCGGCGCTCTCATCGGCCGCGCAGACAATACCGGTAATAGTTTCGGCTCCCATCTGCACCTCACCCTTAAACACGAGGGCGAAACTCAGGGAAACTGGCCCAGCAACATCATCGATCCGACCCCGTTTTTGCTGCCCCTGCTGGGCTTTGTGCGCCCCGCCGGACCCTACACCGCCGGTTGGGCCTTTGCGGATGGCGTAACAACGATGGGCGATCTGGCGCAAGCCAATGCTGGCGGCATCAACCTGCGCAGCACGCCCAGCGTCAATGGCCCGGCCATCGACCTGGTTCCAGCCGGAACCATCATGATCATCACCGGCGACAAGCGGGGCAGTTATCTGCCGGTGCTAGTTCCAACGGCCGCTTTAAGCAATGCCCAACCCGCGCCGCCAGCTCCCATTGTGCCGCCGCCCGCCAGCGACCCGCAGCAAGTCGATGGGTGGGCTTTTGCCGCTTACCTAACCCAAACAAACAATCAAGCCGTTGTCGGGCAATTTGGCATCAATTTACGTACCGCGCCGGAGCGCAGCGCCCCTAATATGGGCTTGGTGAAGGGCGGCAGCACAGTTTCTGTCCTGGGTGGGCAAAAAGGGGAATATCTGCCGGTGCGCGTGCGCCTGAGCGATTTTATGGGGCCAGTTAACATTCCCAATGTGCCGCCGATTGTTACCCCGCCGCCCCAACCACCGGCAGCTAATTTGCTGTTGGGGTGGGCCTGGACCAAAAATCTGGTAATAGATGGCCAATCGGCCATATCCGGTCGTTTTGGCACAAATTTGCGCGCCAAACCAAACGTAACCGGCGCGCTGTTGGGTACGCTGCACGAGGGTGCGCGGGCGACGGTTGTCGGCAAGGCGCGCGGCGAATATACACCCGTCCAGGCCAATCGAACGGATGTCAAGGATATTCCGGCTGTCTTGCCCCCGGTTGAACAGCCGGAGCCGCTGCCCGGCGTGCCGGCCCCGCCGCCGCCAGTTCCTGCGCACGATACCACGCCGGGTTGGGCGTTTAGCTCGCAAATTGTGGTGTCAGGGGAAACGGCCGTTGCCGGTCCATATGGCATCAACCTGCGCGCCGAACCTCGGCGCAATGCGGAAAACAAAGGGTTTGTCCCGGCCAATGCGCCCATGATTGTTACCGGGGCGCCTCAGGGTGAATACACGCCTGTTCGCGTAGACGACAATATTCTGCAACGGCCGTTTGGCAGCGTCGCTCCCAGCCCTGGCGCGCCTCCGGTGAACAACCCCGACCCGGAACCACTAGGCCATGCCCGCATTGGCCTCCATGCCTCTGCCGACCCCGACATCAGTGATGCTGAGGTGCAAGAATTTATTGATTTGCGCCCTGGCATGGTTAAGTTGCTATCGTTTCACAATCCGGTGGGCATCCGCAAACTGGTTGCCAATCACCCGGATGCCGAATGGGTTGTGCGCGCCTTTTTGGATTTTGGCGGCCGCAACATCAGCCCGCGCCAATTCCTCAACGATACGTTGGGTGATGTGCAGCGCACCCTCGCGCTGCTGGCGGGTAAAGACGCCGTGGTGGAATTGCACAACGAGCCAAACATCCGCCCTGAGGGTTTGTTTACCTCCTGGGCCGATGGCGCGGCCTTCAACCGCTGGTGGCTGGAACTGCTTCAACTATACCGGCAGGCGCTGCCGGGCGTGCGCTTTTTGTATCCGGGTCTGTCGCCGGGCAGCGCGGTCAACGGCCTGAAGCACGATCACATCCAGTTTGTTGAATCCAGCCGTGAGGCTGTGGAAGCCGCCGACGGTCTGGGCGTCCATTTGTACTGGTCGAATGTGTACCCGATGGCCTGGAGTCTGGACGTGTTGAATGATTACATTTCCCGCTTCCGTTATAAGCCAATTTGGGTGACAGAAGCGAGCAATAACAAGGGCGGCACGCCCGTTTACATGAAAGGTAAGCAGTATATTGAATTTTGGCAGGCGTTGCAGTCTCGGCCCACCGTGCAAGGCGTCACCTATTTTGTAGCGTCGGCCAGTAACCCCGCCTTTCAGGAAGAAGTTTGGGTTGGTCGAGGGTTGGGTGTCATCGTCGGCCGGCGTTGATGGGCAATTCTGAAACGAAGGACAAATTTTGCCATGAAACTTGTAACGTATGAATTTGCCGGTGAGAGCCGCCTGGGCGCAGTGCGCGATCAGGCGGTGATCGATTTGGCGCATTTTGCGCCGGATATGTTGGGGTTTATCGACGCCGGGGAAACTGTTTGGGCGCAGGCAGAGGCTTATGTAGCAGAGGCTGCTGTCACACGGCCGTTAACCGAAGTAACCCTTCTCGCGCCCATTCCCAACCCGCGCCGGAACGTGATGTGCCTGGGTCTCAATTATGTGGAACATGTCGAGGAATCTTATACTGCGCGTGGACAGACGACCCAGATACCGGATTTTCCCATTGTGTTTACCAAGGCGACAACGGCCGTTAACGGCCCATACGCCACGATTCCTTTTGATACGGCCGTGTCCACCCGCATCGACTGGGAAGCTGAAATGGCCTTCATCATCGGCCGTCACGGCAAAAACATATCGCCGGAAGAAGCCATGACCTACGTTTTTGGCTACACCATCATCAACGACATCAGCGCCCGCGACCTGCAATCACAACACAAACAATACTTCAAAGGCAAAAGCCTGGACGGAAGCTGCCCCATGGGACCGTGGATCGTTACCCCCCACGATCTGCACGACCCCCACAACCTGGCCATCACCAGCCGCGTCAATGGCGTCACCAAACAGGCCAGCAACACCCGGTACATGATTTTTAACATCCCCACCATCATCTACCACCTGTCCCGTGGTATGACCCTGCTGCCTGGCGACATCATTGCCACCGGCACGCCCAGCGGCGTAGGTTTTGCTCGCCAACCACCAGAATATCTCGCTCCCGGCGACGTCGTAGAATGCGAAGTCGAAGGTCTAGGCGTCATACGAAATTCACTAATCAACGTTTAATGTGCCAAACTCTTTGACAAGCCCTGGGGGAGTGGCTATAATTTGTGGGCTAGGTTGCCATAGGCTGAGTAACTGTTGGGAAGGCGCTTTACAAAGTGTAAAGTATATAGAGAGGTAAACGAAGCAATATTGTTTCCACTATCTCCTCTGAGGCTTATGTTTAAGTAAAGTCTTTTAGTTTACTTAATGACGCTCGAACAGCGGTACAATTGAGTTACGAACTTTCTAACTCGGCCGTGTCCCTTCAAAAATTTTGGGTAACGGCCGAGTTTTTTTCTTGAATTACAATCCTATTTGGAAGAGATCATTACGTATGTCGAGTGAAGATACAAACTTATTACAAGCATTACTAGATCAGCATGATTACGAACTCCCGGAAGTGGGCGATATTCGTAAAGGGATCATTGTCGCCATTAATTCGCAAGGCGTCATCATTGATCTAGGCACAAAGCGTGATGGCTTGGTCCAGCCATCTGATTTAAGCAAATTAACAGACGAAGATCGGGCAGCATTGCAAGTCAATGATGAAATCCCGGTTTACGTCGTTAACAACGATCAGCCAGATAGTGTGATAGTTTCTATCCACATGGCCCAGCTTAATCAGGATTGGATCGACGCCGAAGCCATGATGGAAAGCGGTCAGATTTTAGAATGCGAGATCATCGGTTACAACAAGGGCGGGGCGATTGTACCATTCGGCCGTTTGCGTGGTTTTGTGCCGGCGTCTCATCTGACGGATTTAACGCCCGGAATGAGCGATCGGAAACGGCAGCAGCGTCTGGCCAAACTCCGGGGCGAAAAATTGCCCATGAAAGTGATTGAAGTGGATCGTCGTCGGCGGCGGTTGGTTCTCTCGCAGCGTGATGCTCAGAAAGAGTGGGAAGAAAAACGCAAAGGCGAACTGTTGGAAAACCTCAAAGAAGGCGATGTCCTTACGGGTACCATCAGCGGTCTGCGTGACTTTGGCGTCTTTGTCGACCTGGGCGGTGCTGATGGTCTGGTTCATATTTCTGAACTTGCCTGGCATCGCATTGACCACCCACGCGAAGTGGTGAAGGTTGGCGACGAGATCGAAGTCGTGGTTTTGAAATTAGACCGCGCGGAACAACGCATCAGCCTGAGCCGTAAGCAGGTGATGGCGAATCCTTGGGATTCTGTTGAGCAGCGGTATCAATTGAACCAGTTGGTAGAAGGTAAGGTTACCCGTATTTTGGATTATGGCGCATTCGCCGAAATCGAACCGGGGATCGAGGGCCTGCTGCATGTTTCTCAGCTTTCGCGTACCAATGTTGAAAACGTGGGTGAGGTTGTCAAAGAAGGCGAGACGCATTTGCTGCGTATTGTCAGCATTGATTCTACGCGCCAACGCATTGGCTTGAGTTTGAAAGCTGTGACGGCTCAGGAGCAAATTGAGTGGATGGCACAGCATATGGCTCAGGCTGAAGCTGTTGATGATGAGGCTGTGGCTTCTGCCGAAGCGGCCGTAGCTGAAGGCGTGACGATGGCTGAGGATACAGCAAGCTACAGTGAGGAAGAGTAATTAGAGAGGAATATGGCCAAAAACGATAAATTAGAAGTTGAAGGAACCGTGGTAGAGTTGCTGCCTAATACGCAGTTTATGGTGGAGTTGGATAACGGTCACAAGGTGTTGGCTTATCTCTCGGGGCGGATGCGGAAGTATTACATTCGCATTTTGTTGGGAGATCGGGTTCGCCTGGAGATGACGCCGTATGACTTGAGTCGTGGGCGAATCAATTACCGGTATCATCGGAATCGGGCGACGTCTGCCGCGCCCTCTCAGCCAGCGAAGAAATAAGCGCTTAAGCTTTGCCACAGGCCTATCGGCTTCTATATGATGGCCGGTTTGTTTGACTGAAAATAAAACGCCACAACCGCAGTTGTGGCGTTTTTTGCGTTTGATAGGTGTGGCTGGTTGGTTATCGCTGACGGATGATGTAGCTTACCCAGTCGCGGATTTGTAGTTTTTGGTGTACGTAGCCGCCGGCATTGTGTACGGCCGTTTCCACATCTTCTGCCTGTTCTTCAATAATGCCGCTTAAAATCAGGCTGCCGCCTTCGCCCACGTATGCCAGTAGGTCATATTCACCCAGGAGGGTTACGATAACGGGCGCCAGAATGTTGACGACCACGACATCCCAACCGTGTCTGGTGACATCGGCTAAGGTTCCCTGGCGAATGGCGGTAACGGCCGTTACCCCATTTTTCGCCGCATTATCGGCCGCCGCGCGCACGGCCAGGTCATCGGTGTCTACGCCCAACAGGTCGCTGGCGCCTAATTTGGCGGCGGCAATGGCCAGAATTCCGGAGCCGGTTCCCACGTCCAGAACAGTTTGGCCGGGTGTTACAATTTGTTCGAGCGCTTGCAAGCACATTTGGGTGGTAGGATGCAGGCCTGTGCCAAAAGCCATCCCCGGGTCCAGGGTAATGACGATGTCGTCGGCGCGAAGTCCTTCTACTTCTGGATCGGCGCTGATGGTAGATTCTTCCCAACTGGGTTGAATCCACAAGTGCTGGCCAATGCGAAAGGGGTGGTAATGGTTTTTCCAGGCGTTGGCCCAATCTTCTTCTTGTAGTTTGCGGAAGGTTGGCGGGGGAAGGGGATAGAGACGGCCGTACTGGTACAGCAGTTCTTCAATCTGGCGGCGCACGTCGGGGGTGTCTTCATCTTCCGGCAGATAGATTTTTACAGTGACGGCCGGGTCCAAGGCTTCTGGGTCCAGGTTGTTCATGTCCCCCAGTTGTTCCAGCACCACGCCATCGTTGTAGGCAAACGGCCGTAGCTCTTCAGCAATCGCTTCCGCCCCTTCGCCATCGGTAATCACACTTACTTCTAACCAATACATATTTATTTCCAGGTGAATAGGGGAAGCCGCCTGAGAAACCAACATGCCAGAGCAGTTGATCGCTTAAACACTTCTATAATCCCAACGCATCCTTCAACTGGCTAAAAATCCCTTTTTCTCGCTGAGGCACTACTTCTTTGCCCAGCGTACGGGCCAGTTTCTCAAATAGATCGCGCTGTTCTTCGCTTAATTTCTTGGGAATAGAGACATGAATCAGCACATGCTGATCGCCACGTCCAACATCAGCGCCTCGCCCACTGCGGTCCAGGTGCGGCACACCTTTGCCCTTCAGCCGGAAAACTTTACCCGATTCAGTACCGGGCGGTACAGATAGCTTTTCCTCTCCGTCAATGGTGGGGACGAGTATTTCATCGCCTAAAGCCGCCTGGGCCACATTGATTTCCAGATCAATCCAGATATCGTCACCACGGCGCTCGTAGATTTTGTGCTCTAACACACGAATGACGACAAACAGGTTTCCGGGCGGACCGCCATCAACCCCCGGCGCGCCTTCGTTTGTCAGGCGAATCTGGGTGTCATTATCCACACCGGCGGGAATTTTAACTTTCAGGCTGCGTGTTTCCTGGACTTGTTTACGGCCGTGGCACGTCTGACAAGGTGTTTCAATCACTTCGCCAGTTCCCTGGCAGGTGGGGCAGGTGGCGACATTGACAAAGGAGCCAAGAATGGATTGTTGTACACGACGCACTTCACCGGAACCATTGCAGGTTGGGCAGCCTTTTGGCTGGCTCCCCGGTTCTGCGCCGGAACCGCTGCATGACGGGCAAATGGCTGGCCGGGTAACGTCGATATCTTTTTCTACGCCAAAAACGGCTTCCTCGAACGAGATTTTCAGGTCGTAGCGTAAATCGGCCCCGCGTCTTGGGCCGCGCCGCCGCCGACGGCCGCTGCCGCCGCCGCTAAATGCGCCGCCAAAAAACTCTTCAAATATGTCGGCAACGCTGCCAAACCCGCCGTCAAACCCGCCAGAGAACCCACCGGCGCCGTTTTCTACGCCGGCATGACCAAAGCGGTCATATCGGGCGCGCATGTTTTCATCCGACAGCATTTCGTAGGCTTCGTTAATTTCTTTGAAGCGCTCGCTGGCGTCTGCTTCGCTGTTGACGTCTGGGTGGTATTGGCGCGCCAGCCGACGATACGCTTTTTTGAGTTCGTCTTTGTTGGCATTGCGGGCAACACCCAACACTTCGTAATAGTCTCGTTTAGTAGCCATAGGCAGTTGGTCATCCTGGTTCTGGGTTGGCGCTTGTGCCAGCCCAGAACCGGAGGAGTTAATAACTTATTCGCTAAATTCGCCTTCGATCACATCTTCGTCGGGGCCGGTCGGGCCACCGGTTGGCCCGCTGCCGCCGTCAGGGCCGTCTTGTGGGCCAGCTTGCTGGTACATGGCTGCTCCGGCTTGTTGGAGGGCATTTTGCAGCTTGGCGGCTGTGTCTTTTATGGATGCGGCGTCGCCGCCGGACATGGCGGATTTGACGGCGTCGATGTGGGTTTGCACGGCCGTTTTCTGCGCGTCCGGTATACTGGCGGCATTGTCGCTCAGGAACTTCTCGGCGGTGTAGACGGCCGAATCGGCCATGTTGCGGGCTTCCACTTCCTCTTTGCGGCGGGCGTCTTCAGCCGCATGAGATTCTGCGTCGCGCACCATCTGGTCGATTTCTTTGTCTTGTAAGCCGCTGGATGGAATGATCTGCATGGCTTGTTCCCGACCAGTTGCTTTGTCTTTCGCCGTTACGTTCAAAATACCGTCGGCGTTGATGTCGAAGGTCACTTCGATTTGCGGCACGCCACGCGGTGCGGGCGGAATGCCATCCAAAATAAAGCGTCCCAGGCTTTTATTGTCTGCGGCCATTGGGCGTTCGCCTTGCGTGACGTGAATTTCTACCTGGGTTTGCATATCGGCGGCCGTGGAAAAGACTTGGCTTTTACGGGTGGGAATGGTGGTGTTACGTTCGATCAACGGCGTGGCCACGCCGCCTAAGGTTTCAATGCTCAGGGTCAGCGGGGTTACATCCAGCAGCAGGACGTCTTTGACATCGCCGCCCAGTACGCCGGCTTGAATGGCTGCGCCAATCCCCACAACTTCGTCAGGGTTGACGCCTTTGTGCGGTTCTTTGCCGAAGAATTTCTTGACGGCTTCCTGGATGGCTGGCATACGGGTCATGCCGCCGACCAACACAACTTCGCCAATTTCGGCCGTGGAGAGTCCGGCGTCTTTTAATGCCTGGCGGCACGGTTCGATGGAGCGTTTGATCAAATCTTCGGTGAGCTGCTCCAATTTGGCGCGGGTCAGGGTGAGATTCAGATGTTTTGGCCCGGAGGCATCGGCGGTGATGTAGGGCAGGTTCAATTCGGACTGCATGGTGGTGGAAAGCTCAATTTTGGCTTTTTCGGACGCTTCCTTCAGACGCTGCAGGGCCTGACGGTCGGTGCGCAAATCGATGCCCTGATCCATTTTGAATTGTTCGGCGGCCCAATCAATGATTTTCTGGTCGAAATCGTCGCCGCCAAGGAAGGTGTCGCCGTTAGTGGATTTGACTTCAAAAACGCCGTCGCCTACTTCCAAAATGGAGATGTCGAAGGTGCCGCCGCCCAGGTCGTAAACGGCGATCATTTCGTCTTTGTCGCTGCCGATGCCATAGGCCAGGGAGGAGGCGGTTGGTTCATTGACGATGCGCAGCACTTCCAGGCCGGCAATTTTGCCGGCGTCTTTGGTGGCCTGCCGCTGGCTGTCGTTGAAGTAGGCGGGCACGGTGATGACCGCCTGGGTGACGGGTTGTCCCAGGTAGGCTTCGGCGTCGGTCTTGATTTTTTGCAAGATCATGGCCGAAACTTCTGGCGGGGAGTATTCGCGTTCGGCCATGGAGACGCGGATGTCGCCGTTGGGCGCTTTGTGGACGCCGTAGGGGACGTATTTGATGGCGCGCTGCACGACGGGATCGTCGAATTTGCGCCCCATGAAGCGTTTTACGGAGTAAATTGTGTTTTGGGGGTTGATGACTGCCTGGCGTTTGGCGACCTGGCCGACCAGTCGTTCGCCGGTTTTGGGATTGACGGCGACGATGGAGGGGAACAGGCGGTTGCCTTCTGCGCTGGGGATGACGGTGGCTTCTCCGCCTTCCATGACGGCGGCTACAGAGTTGGTTGTGCCTAAGTCGATACCTATTATTTTGCCCATTGTTGTGTTTCCTCGCTCGATTGGATTAATTATTCGGCTACGTATACGAGTGACGGCCGTATTACACGGTCGCCTAGCATGTACCCTTTTTGTAATTCGCGGGTGACTGTCCCGCTTTCATAGTCGTCTGATGGTTCTTGCATGATGGCTTCGTGGCAGTTGGGGTCGAATGGCTGCCCCACGGCTTCGATGGCTTTGACGTTCATGCTTTCCAGGATGGTGGTTAACTTGCGGTGGACGAGTTGAATGCCTTCAAACCAGATGTCGCTGCTGATGGTTTCAGGCACAGTTTCCATGGCGCGTTGGAAATCATCGGCAACAGGCAGCAGTTTGGCGGCCATGTCGCCGGTGGCGCGCTGCTGCGTTTCCTGGCGTTGTTTGTCCATGCGTTTGCGCGCGTTGGCAAATTCCGCCTGGACGCGCATCCAGCCATCCAGGTTTTTTGCAGCTTCAGCTTTGGCGGCTTCGAGTTGTTCTTCTAAAGAAGGTGCGGCTTGTTCGGTATCGGTGGGTTCGGATACGGCCGTTTCTTCTGCCGCCGTCTGTCCATTTTTGCCCACATCCTCGGCCGCCAGGTTTTCTTCACTATTTTCCACGATAGATTCTTCCTTGTTTACAAAATTCTCACTCACTGAGATCTAACTCTACTCCAAAATTCTGTTTTAGCTCTCCGGCGGGTAGTTCGTCCATGTAATATTCGTATACCAGCCCGCTCATGAGATCGGCAATGTAGCGCACGGCGGCGACGTTACGGCCGTACATCATCCGCGTTGGCCCAATCACGGCAACTGTGCCGCTAAATTGCTCCATCACGCCATAACGTGACAAGATGATGGTGCAATCTTTCAGCTCTTCCCAGCGTCCTTCGCCTCCGATAAGCACCTGAACGCCGCGTGAACCGGCCGTCTGCGTGCCGGATATCACGTCGGCCAACAGCGTCCGCTCTTCCAGTACCTTCACGGCTTGCCGGGTTCCCTCATTTTCCAGTAAATTTACCAGACCGTCTCGGTAAATATCGCTGATGGCCCGGTTGTCGGCGCGTTGGATGACGTCCAAAATAAGGCGAGTCACTTCTGCTTCGAGCGTATCGGTATAATTTCCCAGAGCCACAATTTCGTCGTAGGCCGCGTTGCTGTATAAATCATTAAGCCGCTGGGCGACTGCGCTTAATCGTCCTTGTGGCAGTGGTTCGGCCAGCGTCAGCATTTGCTGGTTCACTTCGCCGCCTGTCAGCACCAATATCATCAACACCAGCCGGCCTTGCGTAGAAATGAGTTGTAAATGTTTAAATTGGTTGATGCGTCGCTGGGGAGCCGTGACAAAACTGGCGCCTTGTGACGTGTGCGCCAATATCGCGGCCGCCAACTGCATCCATTGGTTCATGTCCAGCCGGGCCTGATGAAATTGATGGCGAATCATCTGGCGCTCATTGAGCGGCAGCCGAAATTCGCCAAGCAATTTTTGCACAAAATACCGGTAGCCGGTTTCTGAGGGCAGTCGCCCGGCAGAGGTGTGCATTTGCACGAGGTACCCCATTTCGCCCAGGGCGGCTAATTCGTTGCGTACAGTCGCGGAACTCACATCCAGATCATAAATTTCCACCAGCATTTTGGAACCGACAGGGATACCGGTGCGAATGTAGGTGCGAATGACCAGGTCTAGGATGCGTTCTTGACGATCTGTTAGTGTTTGGAACATGCCTTTTATCACAATAAAGGCGAACCTTTTCGTTCGCCTGTTTTGCCGTGCTGAGTGTACTGGCACTCTTGTTGGTAGAGTGCTAAAGATGTACTCAAAATATCATATCATGCGACCAGATCAGCGTCAAATAAGAACAGCGTTAGATATTGAGCATTTATCGGGGGGATCAGGAGGGTGGGAGCGATTGCCTGAGGGGGGTGGGGGATGCGGCGTCGTTGTCGGGTTTAGGAGAGGCGGGGGTGGTTGGCACGGCCGTTTTCCCATTTTCTAATCGCGTCCCATTTTCACGGTCAATAATCTGCCAGATCGTCCGTAAAATGATCTTCACATCCAGCAACACAGACCAGTTTTCCGAGTACCACAAATCAAATTTAGTGCGTTCGTTAATGGATGTGTCCCCGCGCAGCCCGTTGATTTGCGCCCAGCCGGTCATGCCGCCCTTGTCCCGATGACGATCCATATAGCGGGGAACAATCTTGCGGAACTGCTCTACATAATGCGCCTGCTCGGGTCGCGGCCCTACCAGGCTCATCTCGCCAATGAACACGTTGATCAAGTTTGGCAGCTCATCCACTTCGATTTTGCGGATCAGTTTGCCCAATTTGGTCTGGCGGGGATCATTGTCGGTTGTCCAGCCCGGCCCATCTTTCTCCGCGTCGCTGCGCATCGACCGAAACTTGATCAGCAAGAAGGGTTTGCCATCCAACCCCATGCGTTCTTGCACGAAGAAAACGGGTCCTGGCGATTCCAATTTGATGGCAATGGCCACCAACAGCATGAGCGGCGACAAAAAAATGAGACCAAAAGCCGCCACCATAAAGTCAATGACTCGTTTGAAGATGAGCATATAGCCGCGCAGGGCAAAATCACGCACGGTCAGCAGCGGCAGGCCGCCCAAATCATCAATGGTGGCCTCTGAGGTTACAAATTGAAAAATATCGGGAAATGTCTTAATGGAGACTCGGCCGCGTTCACAATAGGAAATCACGCGCACGGTTTCGCGGTGTCCTTTTTCCGGCATGGCGATGATCACTTCGTCGATGCCGTGTTTTTCGATGAGCATGGGCAAATCTTCTGGCCGGCCCAACACGGGCACGCCCAATAACTCTTTCTTATCCTCGCCGTTCACAATGCCAATTAAATTATAGCCAAGCTGAGGCGACCATAAGATGCGCTGCACCACTACCTGAGCCATGTCGCCTGTGCCCACGACGAGCAGTTTGTCTTCGCCGATGCCATAGGTGTTGCGTAGAACGGAGCGCATCAACTGATGAAAGACACGGCCGATTAACAGCAGCACAATGGTTAATACCCAGGCGTAAATGATCATGGCGCGCGGATAATCGCGGATGACTTCATCGCCTTTAAAAATGAAGGTGGAAATAGCCACGGACATTAGCGTGCCAATGGAAACGGCCGCAAACACATAATAAAATTGGTCCACTCTGGAAACGGCGCGCGGAATATAATACTGCCGATAGAAAAACAGCACGGCAATGATTGAAGCCACCTGCACCAAAATCAAACCGGCATAGCTGGAAATTGGGGAAGGACTTAATAACTCATCTGGCCAGGGAATAGATAACCGGAGCCGATAGGCTACAATGAACGCAGCGCAAATCAACAACGCATCGAGGACGACGAGAGAAACGGTATAGATGGTTCGTATTCGCTGATTATTCATACATTGTTGCCCTTCCAAGGTAATTGTAACAGAGGTGGAACGGCCATCAAGCACGGCATCTTGGCGTTTAGACATCTCTTAACCTACGCCCACTAAAAACTCATGTAGAATGCTTAAGGTTCTGCTTCGGGAAAACTCGTAACGTGGAGAAATTGTATGAAAAATAAAACCTATTCCGGCTTTCTGTCGCTGCTGTTGGTCATCCTTGCTTTTGGGGCCGGGTATTATGTTGGGCAATCGCCGTTGGCGCCGATTGCTTTTTTTGGCGCAGCCAGCACTACGCCAGAGGCGGCTAAAGAATCCTTTGCGCCTTTCTGGGAAGTTTGGGATTTGGTGCACAATCGGTATTACCAACAACCGGTGGATGATGTGGTTTTAACAAAAGGGGCCATTGATGGGATGCTGGCCACTTTAGACGATCCGCATACGCGGTATTTAGCGCCGGAAGATGAAGAAGCCGCCCGTGATACAATGTCGGGCGAGTTTCAGGGCATTGGCGCCGAAGTGGAGGCTGTTGATCAGGATATTGTGGTGGTTTCCCCGATTGAAGGCTCGCCGGCCGAAGCGGCGGGGTTGCAGCCGGGTGATATTCTGCGACAGGCGGATGGCGTGGATTTAACCGGCATGGATGTGTATGAAGCGGCGCAGTTGGTGCGGGGTCCGGCGGGCACGGCCGTTCACCTGCTAATTGAGCGCGATGGTGAATCGTTTGAATTGGAAATTGTGCGCGACTATGTGGCCTTAAAAAGTGTGCGCAGCGAGATGTTGGATGGCAACATCGCCTACGTGCGTCTGTCTCGGTTTGGCAACCAATCTGGCGAGGAAATGGAGGAGGCGCTGACCGAAGTGATGGCCGCCAATCCCGTTGGCCTCATTCTCGATTTGCGCCGGAACCCGGGTGGGAGTTTGGACACGGCCGTTTCCGTTGCCGACCAGTTCCTGCCTGAAGGCGTCATCCTGCGGGAACAGTTTGGCAACGACAGCGAGCGCCTGTACGAATCGACCGATAAAGGCCTGGCCGAAAATATCCCGCTTGTGGTCCTGATCGATGAAGGCAGCGCCAGCGCCTCGGAAGTGTTGGCCGGCGCGATCCGCGACGACGGGCGCGGCATTCTCATCGGCCAGACTTCGTATGGCAAAGGTACGGTGCAGACCTGGCAGGGGTTGAGCAATGGCGGCGGCGTGCGCCTGACCATTGCCCGCTGGCTGACGCCCAACCAAACCTGGATCCATGGAACCGGCCTGGAACCGGATTATTTTATTCCTTTGCCAGATGTCGATACCACGTCGGGGCAAGAGTTTGTCGATACACAGCGGCAGGCGGCCATTGAGTACTTGCTGGGAGAGAAAATTATCAGTGTGCCGCCGGTTGTGGAGCCAGAAGGATGAGATGTAAGCCCCAAGCCCTAAGCCCTAAGCCCTAAGACGTAAGCCGTATTGCCTGAGGCGTGTTTCGTGTTTTGGGGATAGGGCGACGGTTTATGACGTCTGACGGTGCTTGGCGTGGTTGGCCTGGGCGAGGATGGATTCGGCGCCGCCGCGGGCGTGTACGCCCTGTGTGCCCAACATGGCGGCCAGTTCGGTGATACGGCCGTTCCGGTCCAAATCTTCTACGGCCGTAATGGTACGGCCGTCTTTCACTTGTTTGCTCACATGGAAATGGGCGTCGCCATACCCGGCCAACTGCGGCAAATGGGTGACGACGATGACCTGGTGCTGGCCAACGGCCGTTAACCCCCACAATTTCTGCCCAACCACATCGCCTACACGGCCGCCAATCCCCTGATCAATCTCATCAAAAATCAGCGTGGGCGTGGCGTCCACCTGAGCCAGGGCTGTTTTTAAGCCCAGCATCAGGCGCGCCGTTTCGCCGCCGCTGGCTACTTTGGCCATCGGCTTAAGTGGCTCGCCGGGATTGGTGGAGAGCAAAAACTCCACCTTATCAATGCCCGATTGATCGTAAGCCAGGCGTTCGTGGCCGACAAAAGCGCCATTAGCTGCCGGTTCGGTCTGGAAATCGACCTGGAAACGCGCCCCGCTCATGCTCAAATGCGCCAATTCCGCTTCCACGGCTACGGCCAGCGTTTGCGCCGCCGCCTGCCGTTGTTCAGACAGCGCCGCCGCTAACTGCCCAATTTGCCGCAAACGCTTCTCTTCTTCTTGCTCCAGAGCGGCGATGCGTTCTTCGCTGTGGGTGATGGTGTCCAGCTCTTTTTCCGCTTGTTCGCGCATGGTCAGCAGCTCCGCTTCGTCGGCTGCCTGGTATTTGCGCTTCAGCGTGTGGATCAATTCCAATCGCTCTTCGACAAAATCGAGTCGTTCCGGATTAAATTCCAGGCTGTCCAGATAGCGCTGCAAATGGGCGGCCAGTTCGCTAACCTGGAAAGCCAGTCCCTGAAGCTGTTCCAACTGCGGTTCCTGAGCCGGGTCCACCCGCGCCAACTGAATCAGCGCGCGTTCGGTTTGGCCCAAGAGGTCGATGGCGGCGGGCGTTTCGTCGTCGACGCCGGAAAGAAGGGCCAGGGCTTCGGCGGCGTGGCGCGTGAGGTGTTCGGTGTTGCTCAGGCGCGTGCGTTCATCGCGCAAGTCATCGGTTTCGCCGATTTGCAAGTTGGCGGCGCTGATTTCCTGGATTTGGAAGGAGAGCATGTTGATGCGCTGGACACGTTGGCGCTCGTTTTGGCGCAGGGCGGCCATCTCTTTTTGCACTTGCTGCAAGCTGCTAACTTCTTTGGCCACCGCTTCGCGCTCTTTTTCCAATCTGGCGAAGGAATCTAGCAAGGGCAGGTGAGAGCGGGGTTTGAGCAGGGAGAGGTGTTCGCCTTGTCCATGAATGTCGATGAGTGGCGCGGCGACTTCGCGCAGCAGGGAGAGGCTGACGGCACGGCCGTTAATGCGGCAAATGTTACGGCCGTTCATGCGCAGCTCCCGCGCCAGCAGCACTTCCTCGCCGGCTTCTTCTTCCAGACCTTCCGCTTCCAACAGGGGGAGAACGGCCGTTTGCAATTCCGGCGACAGCGAAAAAGTGGCTTCCACGTAAGCGGTTTCTGTACCGGCGCGCACCATGTTCGTATCGGCGCGCCCGCCCAAGACCAGCATGACCGCGTCCAAAATGATCGATTTACCAGCGCCCGTTTCGCCTGTCAGCACATTAAAACCGGGCTTAATCTGCAAACGCAGCTCATCGATGATGGCAAAATTGCGAATGAAAAGCTCTAGTAGCATGGATTCATCATCAAAACCTGGCAGCTCTCTGAAATCTCCCAGGTTTCAGCTCTATCTCATCCAATAAAACGCGGAACTGGAGGCCACAAAGGCATAAATCCCCGGCACAAGCAAGCTAAACAACGCCCCCAAGCCGCCAAGTAAGATGCCAATCAACATGGGAAAAGCGGGTATGACCACGCCTACAATCACCATTGTCGCCACGATGTGCGGAATATAACGGCCGCGCCGCCCACCAATGACGCGATAGGTAAGCTTGGCGACAAAAGCGCCGACGCCGCCGGCTACAAACAGCACAATGAGCACCCAAAAAAAGCCGCCGCCAAAGTTAACCACCACAAAACCGGCCAGCAAACTCAAAATAAAGGAAACGACGGAAGCCAACAGGTAATCGATCTTGGTCGCCGAAAAGAATTTTTCTTCGAGGTTGTAGAGGCACTCCGGGCAAATGTAGCCGACGGGCGTTTTGTTGGCGCAGTCGATGCAAATGGGTTTGTTGCAACTGTAACAACGCAGGGAAGTATCTCGCTCCGGGTGGCGGTAGCAGTAAAGAATGAAGTCGTCCTCTTTTTCGGCTAACGGCGCTGGTTTTTTTTGTACGGCCGGGGCTTGTTGGGTCATGGCTGGGGGCGGGGGGGAAACGGCCGTTTCCGGTTCGCTCGTTTCGGCTACTTCTGGCAGCGGTTCGCCCGCCAGACCAGCCTGCGCCACCACATTTTCGGGGTCCAGCGCCAGCGCCTGCCGGTAAGCCCGCTCTTTTTCAGCCGCGTCGGTGGATAATTCACCCAAACCCAGCCACGCATCAACCAAATCTGGTTCTTCGGCCACAATCTCCCGGTACAATTGCGCGGCGGCGGCGCGTTTGCCAGCGTTTTTTGTTTTCTCTGCCTGACGCAGCAGCGTGCGCAGGCGCGGTTCACTCATATTCATAAATAAATTTTATCCTTCCGACTGCGGGCGCAGGTAGCCCAGGCGTCGCATCAAGCGACGGTAAAAATAACCCGAACTCTCCACTCGCGCAAAATAACTGTGATTGTGATGCTTGCGAATCACCACTTCGTCGGCGCTTTCCAGGTCCAAGCCGTCTTGTCCATCGGCCGTCAGCATGGCTTCGTGGCCCATTTGCACCTGAATGGTGATTTCTGCTTCTTCGTGCAGCACCAGGGCGCGGTCCAGGCTCAGGTGGGCAGCCACCGGCACAACCACAAAATTTTGTAGCTGCGGCGGTAGAAGCGGCCCACCGGCTGCCATCGAATAGGCGGTAGAACCGGTCGGCGTGGCTACGATCAGCGCATCGGCGGTGTAGGTGGTGACGTGGTCGCCATCGACGCTGAGGTGCAAATGCAGCACGCGCGCCTGCTTGCCCCGGCCAATTACCAGATCGTTCAGGGCGCTAAAGGTGTTGATGATCTGGCCGTTGCGGCGCAGGGAGGCTTGCAGCATCAGTCGTTCTTCAATCCAATACTCGCCTTGAATCACTTTGGCAAGTTTTTCGCGCCAATCGTTGGGGTGGGCTTCGCTGAGGAAGCCCACGCGGCCTAAATTGACGCCCAGAATGGGAATTTTATGGGGCAATGCCAGGCGGGCGGCGTGCAGTGTGGAGCCGTCGCCGCCGAGTACCAGGAGCAGGTCGGCGCCGGCGAGGGCTTCGCTGAAAGCAGCTTCTTCCCAGGCGGAGGCGGTCCAGGCGTCTACGCCGCGCTGTTTGAGCCAGGCTTCAATTTCTGCGGCCAGGGCTTGCGAGGCGACGATTTTGGGATGGTAGAGTATGCCGAAGATAGTCATGATAATTTGGGAGCAGTTGGCTTGCAGTTTACAACTTCGTTACGACATCGGATAAAGGAATTTGGGTCTGGTCGCCGCCGTCTAACGGCCGTACCGTCACCATGCCGGCCGCTACTTCGTCTTCGCCGAGAATGAGGACGGTGCGCACACCCCAGCGGTTGGCTTCGCGCATCTGGCTTTTCAGGCTGCGCTTGTCGCGGGCGAAGGCCAGCCGGGCGCCAATGCCGGCGGCGCGGAGTTGATAGGTGAGGGTGACGGCCGTTTTCTTCGTCTCCCCACCGAAATGGGCCACCAGCACGGTCGGTTGGGGCGTTTTCGGCGCTTCGATGCCTTGCTCTTGCAAGCCCAAAATAATGCGCTCGATGCCGCTGCCAAAGCCCACGCCCGGCGTAGAAGGCCCGCCAATCGCTTCGGCCAACCCATCATACCGGCCGCCGCCGCACACGGCCGCCTGCGCCCCGATGCCTTCGGCCCACACTTCAAAGACCGTTTTCGTGTAATAGTCAATCCCGCGCACCAGCCGAAAATTGATGGTGTAACTCTGGTCCAGCGCTTCCAGCAGGCCGCGCAAATCGGCCAGATGGGCGGCGCAGTCAGCGCACAAATGGTCGATGATGTGCGGCGCTTCGGCCAGCAGTTTGTCCATGCCTGGCTCTTTGCTGTCCAGCACGCGCAGCGGATTTTTGCTCAGGCGCTCTTTGTCGATGGCTGCCAGCTTGTCTTGCTGGTCGGCCAGATATTGAGTCAGCGCCTGGATATAGATGGGTTTGCAAGTGGGGCAGCCGGTGCTGTTGAGTTGAAAGGTCAACCCTTTGTAACCCAGTTCACGATAAAGGTTCATGGCCAACATCATCACTTCCAGGTCGGCGGCGGGGTCTAGCTCGCCCAGAATTTCGGCGTTGAACTGGCTGTGTTGGCGATAGCGGCCGGCTTGCGGCCGTTCGCGGCGGAAGATGGGGCCAATGGAAAACAATTTGACCGGCTGCGGCCAGGTCATCATGCCATTTTCGATGAAGGCGCGGACAAATCCGGCCGTAAATTCCGGCCGCAGCGTGATGCTGGTGTCGTCGTCTTCTTCGATGGTGTACATCTCTTTTTGCACAAAGACATCGGACGCCGTGCCCATGCCACGGGCAAAGAGAGGGGTGTATTCGATGATGGGGACGTCGATATGTTGAAAACCGTAGCGCTGCGCCAGGTCAGTGGCTTTGTCGATGACAAAATCCCAGTAGCGTCGATCTTCTGGCAGCACGTCTTGCATGCCGGTCGCTCGTTGTATTGCTGTCAAAATAGCCTCCGATGGTTTAAGTAAACCCGAAGGGTTTTTGAAAACCCTTCGGGGCATGATTATACCGGAGACGGCCGTATAAAGTAGGTTAAACCGACAATTCTAAACTGCTGCAAACCACCGCATCCCCCTTTGTAAATTCTGATCAGACCTGCTTGCTGGCAGATAGCAGCCGGCGCCGAAAAGAAACCCCACGCATTTTTCAAGGTATAATTTCATGCAACCGCATGTTTTTGCTGTAAGACGCCAAATCAAGGAGAAAACCATGACCCCCGATACCTTGCAAGACCCATATCACCAGGCCAACGAAAACCAGGAACTGAAGAGTATCAATTATGAAATGTTCATCCTTGCTCTTTCGGTTCTGTCTCTGGTTAATTTAGTCCTGGATTTGTTTATTCAAGAAAGTGCCCTCATCCAGATCACCATCCTGGCGGATAAAGTTTTGTCGTTAATTTTTCTGGCCGACTTTCTTTATCGCCTGAGCAGCGCGCCATCCAAAAAGGGCTATTTCATCCAGGAATTGGGCTGGCTTGATTTGCTGGGCAGTTTGCCCTTTCCGCGCATTCGCATTTTGCGGCTGGCGCGAATTATTCGCGCCGTCCGCCTTATGCGTAAATACGGCCTGAAACATATGCTCCACCAGTTTAGCCGCGACCGCGCCGGAAGCGCGTTGTACTCGGTGGCGTTGTTGGTTTTTCTCATGCTGGAGTTCGGTTCGATGGCCATGCTGCGAGCCGAATTGGCCTCGCCGGCGGCCAATATTACCACTTCTGAAGCGGCCGTCTGGTGGTCGTTTGTTACCATGTCTACTGTGGGGTACGGCGATTTTTATCCGGTGACGACGATGGGTCGTCTTGTGGCTGTATTGTTCATTATCATTGGCGTGGGTTTGTTTGGCGTGGTGACTGGTTTTTTGGCTAATGCTTTTTTGGGCGAAGAACAAGCGCCGGAGGCTGAGGCTGCGCCTGAAGTAGCCCAACTGTTACTGGAAATCAAACGTTTGCAAGACAACCAACAAGTGGCAATGGCGCGGTTAGAGGCAAAACTAAACGATTTGGAAACGGCCGTGCAAACCAATTTAACGCCATAAGTTCTGGCTGCGGGTCGTTACACGCCAGCCATAAAATAAGATACCATTATCCAACCTACTATGATCCACTACCAAGAAGGAGAGCCTGATGGAAATCCCACTGACAATCAACGGTGTACACCAAACAATTCATAGCCATGCGACCGAAACGCTGCGTAATGCCTTGCGGCAAGCTGGCTACTTTTCCGTGCGTTATGGCAGCGATGATGGCGCAACCGGCGCGGCGGCTGTGCTGGTGGATGGCAAGCTGGTCAACAGCGACACCCTGCTCGTCGGGCAGGTGGTTGGTCATACCATCGAAACCGTCGAAGGGTTGACCGATCGTGTGGGCGAGCTGCATCCCATCCAAAAAGCGTTCATCGAAACCGGCGCGATCCAGTCCGGTTATTCCACTCCGGCGATGATGTTGGCGGCTAAGGCGCTGCTGGCTTCTAACGCGAATCCCACGGAAACGGCCGTACGCGACGCCCTCAGCGGGATTCTGTGCCGCGAAACCGGCTATGTTAAACCGGTAGAAGCCATCCTGCGCGCCGCCGCCTATCTGCGCGGTGAAGACGTGCCTCCCTACGAAGGCCCGCAAATCGTCGATGCCACCTACTTTATGGACAACCCGCCCGCCGACGACACCCCCGACTTCTCCGGTGGTGACTCCACACTTCGCGCTCCGCACGCCGCACTCCAGACGAAACCGCAAACCGATATTCAACTGACATCGGGCGTGCCGGAAACGGCCGTTGTCGGCAAACCAGAAACCAAAGTCGACGCCGTCAAACTTGCCAAAGGCAACCCCGCCTTCGTGGACGATGTGGACATGCGCGGCCTGTTGTACGCCAAGCTGCTCACCAGCCCGCACGCCCACGCCCGCATTCTGGACCTCGACGACAGCGCGGCACTGGCTTTGCCCGGCGTGCGCGCCGTCATCCATTACAAAAATGTCGCCCGCGTCAAATATGCTTCCGGCGGCCAAAGTTACCCCAACCCGCACCCGTATGATCAGGTGAGCTTCGATAACAAGGTGCGCTATGTCGGCGACCGCGTCGCGGCTGTGGCCGCCGATACGTTAGCCATTGCTGAAGAAGCGATTAAGCTGATTGAAGTGGAGTATGAGGTGTTGACGGCCGTTTTCGACGAAAACGAAGCCATCCAACCCGGCGCGCCCATCATCCACGACGAACCCGACACGGCCGACATCCACGACGCCAGCCGCAACATTGTCCACCACATCCAGGCCCACCTGGGCGATGTGGAGCAAGGTTTCGCCGAAGCCGATTATGTCTTCGAGCGCAGGTATTACGTCCATCAGGTGCAGCAAGCGCCCATCGAGCCGCACATCGCCATCAGTTGGTGGGATGAAGACGAGCGCCTGGTGATTCGCACCTCTACCCAAGTGCCGTTCCATGTGCGGCGCATGGTTGCGCCGCTGCTGGGGCTGCCTGTGCGCCAGATTCGGGTCATCAAGCCGCGCATTGGCGGCGGCTTTGGCGTGAAACAAGAGATGCTGATCGAGGATATTGTGGGGCATCTAACCATCAAAACCGGCCGTCCCGTGCGCCTGGAACTGACCCGCAGCGAAGAATTCCGCAGCAGCCGCACGCGCCACCCGCAGTCTATCACCTGGAAAACGGGCGTTATGGCCGATGGCACGCTGCACAGCCAAAAATTCAGCGTCGTGGCCAACACCGGCGCGTATGGCACACACGGCCTGACGGTGCAAACTGTCACCGGGCTGCGCGGCCTGAGCAGCTACAACTGCCCCAACCGGCAGTATGATTGTGTTGTCGCCTACACCAATCTGCCTGTGCCCGGCGCGTATCGCGGTTATGGCGCGCCCCAGGCGCTCTTTGGTCTGGAAGTGCATATGGACGAAATTGCCCACGAGTTGGGTCTGGACCCGATTGAATTCCGGCGCAAAAACTGGGTGCAGGCCGGCGACCCCATGCCCATCGCCCCGCTGTTGGGCGAAGGCGAGAAGGAAACGGTCACCGTCGTGCCGACCATTGAATCGTGTGGCCTGAATGAGTGCTTTGAACAGGGCCTGAAAGCCATCGAGTGGGAGCGCAAATTTGAACCTGGCTGGCACGAGGTTCCCGGCAAACCCCATGTGCGGCGCGGCCTGGGCGCGGCGATGTGTATGCACGGCACGGCCATCCCCGGCCTGGACATGGGCGGCGCGTCGATCAAAATGAACGATGATGGCTCGTTTAACGTGCTGGTGGGGGCGACAGATTTAGGGACCGGTTCCGATACCGTGCTGGCGCAGATGGCCGCCGAGGTGTTGGGCGTGCCGCTGGTGGACATTTTGATGTATTCCAGTGATACGGACATGACGCCGTTTGACGTGGGGGCATATGCCAGCAGCACGACGTATATTTCGGGCACGGCCGTTAAAAAAGCGGCCGAACAAGTCGCCGACCAGATCCGCGAGCGGGCCGCCCTGATGCTGGACCTGAATAGCCGGGAGGGTATCCGATTAGAAGGTAAGTTGGCGATTGCGCCAGACGGCCGTTCCGTCACCCTGGAAGCCATCGCCCTGCATAGCCTGCACCAGGCCGACCAGCGGCAGATTATGGCCAATGCTTCTTATGTCAGCGTGGCTTCGCCGCCGCCTTTCGCCGGGCAGTTCGCTGAAGTGGAAGTAGACATGGAAACCGGTCAGGTCACGGTGACGAAGCTGGTCATGGCTGTGGACGCCGGTGTGCCCATCAACCCACTCACGGCCAGCGGGCAGGTGGAGGGCGGCATGGTGCAGGCGTTGGGTTACGGCCACTGCGAAGAAATGGCCTACGACGCAGCGGGCAACTTGATCAACGATGAATTTGGCCCCTACCACATTTATCGTGCCGACGAAATGCCCTGGATGAAAGCGATTCTGGTGCAAACAAATGAGCCAACCGGCCCGTTTGGCGCGAAAGCCATCGCCGAAATCCCCAAAGATGGCGTGGCTCCCGCTCTGGCAAACGCGATATTCGACGCGACCGGTGTGCGTGTGCGGCGCATTCCGTTTACCCCGCAGCGGGTGTTTGCGGCTTTGCAGCAGTCGTCTGGTTGAAATTCTGCCGGTTTTCGGTCTGACGGTTGAGCTGGCAAACGCCAGTTGTGGAAATAAAAAAGAAAAAATTCATAACAATGTGCAAAAAGGGCTTGATTAACTGCCCTTTTTGCGTTTCAATATAGAACTGGTGTCGGCTGATTGGCGAATTTATCTGTTGTATATCAGATAGGTTTACTATCTGTCTGCATTGTGGGCTAAAGAAGTCAAACTGCAATTTTTTGTGGCCTTGTTTGTTTTGCTTGACGGGTTTACACAAAGGGAGAGCATCCGGCCAAAGACTATCTAAATCTTGACGAATCTATCCCCCGGTTTGGCAATCTGACCATTAAAAAATTCGCACGTAGTAGGCATTCAGTTGCATAGCAGGTTTCATGGATGATCACATGGTTTTACAACAATGGGTTTTGACTGAGTATCAAGATGTCCTGCTGTCTCTGCCAGACGGGGCAATCATAATAGATACTGGAGGGGTCATTCGCTGGGTGAACCCGGCGGCGCTGATTATCTCGGGGTATGCGGACCATGAGTTGGTTGGCGAGCAGGTTGAAAAGTTGATTCCGGAACGTTTTCAATTGGCTCATTTGGTGCATCGGTCTACTTATAACGATCACCCCTGGCCTCGTCCGATGGGGACGAGTAGTGAACTTATGGTGCGGCATAAACAGGGTCATGAAGTGCCGGTGCTAATCAGTCTGATTCCCTGGCAAACGCCGGAACACACGTTTGTAACGGCTTTTTTGCGGGACATGAGTGAGCAAAAAGCGCTTGAAACGGCCGTGCAACAAGCCAATGAGCGCCTGGAACGAGAAGTAAAAGAACGAACAGCGGATCTGTTGTTGACCAACCAAAAGCTCCGCGAAGAAATTTCGGAAAAGCAGCGTGTGGAGTCTGAACTGCGCTTGCTGAGTGCGGAATTGGCCCGGCGGCAAGAACTTTTGATGGAAGAGCTGCATTCACTGGAAACCTATTCACGTTCTCCGGCCTCAAAAGTCACTGCGCGCACTTACCATTTGCTGCCACTGGACGAAAGTTTGCCGGAAACGTTTTCGCAGTTAACCAGGGAATATGAATCGCTTTTAGAGATGGCTTTGCAAATAAAAACCTATAAAGGTGATCGGAGTTTATCTGAAAAACTGCGTAAATTGGCTGAGCAGCTCGGCTCATTAAATGCCGGCCCGCAAGATGTGACGCATTTGCACAGCCTGGCATTGACCCACAAGGTGACGGGCGCTCCTCAGGCAAAAGCGGCCGTTTATTTTCAGGAAGGCCGTTTGTTGGTATTACAGTTGATGGGCTACCTGGCAGCTTATTACCGCAGTTATTCTTTAGATTTCTTGCGTAAACACGCATCTGCCAATGATGCCGATAGTTCCTGGGAGAGGGAGGATAATGATCATGGGGGTTGAATATATTCTCAAACTTTATGTCACAGGTCAGACGCCGCGCTCACAGCGGGCAATTGAGAATTTGTACCGGACATGCGAGGAAGCGTTAGACGGCCGTTACAACATTGTCATTATCGACGTCTTAGAAAACCCGGCCTCAGCTGAAGAAGAAAAGATCATGGCCACGCCAACACTCATCAAAATCGCCCCGCTTCCCTTAAGACGAATTATTGGCGACCTTTCAGACACGGAAAAAGTGCTTGCAGGGCTTGATTTACCTACAAATCATGCGCGTCAAATGCGTAGAGGAGGCCACCTAGAATGAATGAATACACATTAACACCCATTAGCAAAATAAAAACAGGAATTCCCGGATTTGATAATATCACCCACGGCGGCTTACCTAAAGATCGTACAACTTTAATTTCCGGCACGGCCGGCAGTGCAAAAACTGTATTTGCCGTGCAATTTTTAGCCGCCGGCATCGAAAAATCTGATGAAGCCGGCGTGTTTGTCACGTTTGAAGAATCACCAGCCGACATTCGCCAAAACATGGCCAGCTTTGGTTGGGACATTCGCCAGTGGGAAGAGCGCGGCCAGTGGGCTTTTGTAGATGCTTCGCCACAGATTGCCGAAGAAATCGTCTACGCAGGTAGTTATGATCTCGGCGCTCTGCTGGCCCGCATTGAATATGCGGTGAATAAAACCCAGGCTTCCCGCGTGGCCGTGGATTCATTGGGCGCAATTTTTACCCAGCTGACCGATTATGGCTCGATCCGTCATGAGTTGTTTCGCATTGCCTCGGCCTTGAAGCATATGGGGGTAACGGCCGTTCTCACCGCAGAGCGCATCAATGAATACGGCGAAATCGCCCGCTATGGCGTCGAAGAATTTGTCGCCGACAATGTCATCATCCTCCGCAACGTGCTGGATGATGAAAAACGACGCCGCACCATCGAAATCCTCAAGTTTCGCGGCACATCACACCAAAAAGGGGAATATCCCTTCACCATCATGCCCGATTTCGGCATTTCCATTATCCCCCTGTCAGCCATCGAGCTAAAACAAAGCTCGTCGGATATTCGCATCACCTCCGGCAACGAGAAACTGGACGACATGTGCGGCGGCGGCTTCTTCCGCGATTCCATCATCCTGGTGTCTGGGGCCACCGGAACGGGCAAAACCCTCATGGTCACCGAATTTATCGCCGGAGGCGCAGTCAAGGGCGAACGCTGCCTGCTGTTCGCTTTTGAAGAAAGCCGCGAGCAGCTCTTCCGTAACGCGACAGGCTGGGGCGTCGATTTTCGCCGCATGGAAGAGGAGGGGCTGCTTAAACTGGTTTGTCGCTATCCCGAAGTTGCCGGCCCGGAAGATCACCTCATCAACATGAAGGCCGAAATTGAACGGTTTGCCCCCAATCGAATCGCCGTAGACAGCCTGTCTGCTTTGGAACGAGTCGCCACCGTCAAGGGTTTTCGTGAATTTGTGATTGGTCTGACCTCGTTTATTAAGCACCAGGAAACGGCCGGCCTTTTCACCGCCACAACCCCATCCATTATGGGCGGCACTTCAGTGACCGAAGCCCACATTTCCACCGTAACCGATTCCATCATTATGCTGCATTACGTGGAAATGTACGGTGAAATGCGCCGTGGATTGACAGTCCTGAAAATGCGTGGATCAATGCACGATAAAAACATTCGCGAATTTTCTATCGACGGCCGTGGCATGCACATCGGCAAAGCGTTCAACAACGTTACTGGCATTCTCGTCGGCAACCCAACCTACATTTCACAAAGCGAAATAGAACGTGTAAGCAATTTGTTTCAGGATGATCCTGGCGTTTGAGGAGTGGGAACTAAATGACTGGCGTCAGGTGGATTGGTTCGATTGCCAAAACCAAACCAATCTTTTGCGAGTTGTTTAGGCGCTAATCCTAAAATAAGCCGCGTTTTATGATCCAGATAAATTTCGGCGATACACAGGCATCGCGTAATGCCTGTGTATTCTCCCTTTGCGAGCGTCTGTTTGAGGACGGGTTTGCAAGACAATATGAACGAGAAATTGTTACAGGCGAGCGAAAATCGCTTCCGTAAAGTGATAGAAGCCAACGCAGACAGCGTGGTCATTGTTGATGCAGTCGGCATCATCCAATATGTCAATCCGGCCGCGATCAATCTTTTTGCGCGTCAGCAGCCCAACCTGATCGGCGCTATGTTTGGCTACCCTGTTGTGGCGAATGAAACCACAGAGATCGACATTATCAACCCGGATAGCGTTATCAAAGTGGCCGAGATGAGAGTGGTCGAAATTGTCTGGCAGCAAGAGATTGCCTATCTGGCATCTCTGCGTGACATAACGGATCGGAAACGAGACGAGGAGGGTTTGCGCGCCCGCGAACATTTTCTGACCTGGTTAAATGAAATCACCCGCGCCGCGCTGGAAACGCCTGATTTTTCGGCCATGCTCCAGATTTTTGCCGAACGTCTGGGCGAATTGTTTGGCGCGGATGGCTGCAATATCACCTTGTGGCATGAAGAACGGCAAACGGCCGTTTCCGGAGCCATCAGCAGCGCCTTAGCGCAGGAACTATTCCTGCCCGACCCGGATGTCCGCCAAAAAACCATGACAGAAGCCGTTCTGAAATCCGGCCGCGCATTTGTGTTGGAAAACGTCGGCCATTCCCCTTACGCCGCCACGCACACGGCCATGTTGTTTCCCAGCCAATCCATTATGGCGCTGCCGTTGATCGCCGGCAGCCAAAAATTGGGCGCGGCCTTTATCATCTTTCTCGCGCCGCACCACTTTACCCCAGACGAGATTCAGCAGGGAGAACAAGTTGTCAGCCACATTTCCCTGGCCCTGGCCAAAGCCCAGGCGCTAAAAGCGGAAAAGGAACAGCGCGAACTGGCCGAAACACTCAGCAAAGTGATCGGCGCGTTGGGCAGCAGTCTGGCTCCCAAGCAAGTGTTAGAGGTAATTTTGGGGCAGTTGGCCCAGGTCGTCGCCTATGATACCGCTTCTGTTTTGCTGCTGATCAACAATAATCTGGAAAATGTCGCCTTTCGCGCCAATGGATCAGAAACGGCCGTATCCCCCAACCTCACCCCCGCCCATATCAAACGCGTATTCTCCACACTGGAACCGGTCATTGTGTCTGCCGGGCATGAATTGGCAGAGGCGCAACGGCCGTTGCCCCCCAGCGGCGCCTGCTGGCTCGGCGTTCCCCTCATCATCAAAGGCCGGGCCATCGGCCTCCTCAGCCTTACCAAAAGCGAAACCGCTTACTACTCCCCAAAAGACGCCGCCATCGGCCTGGCATTCGGCCAACACGCCGCCGTTGCCATCGTCAATGCCCAATTACACGAACAAATTCAACAATACGCCGACGAATTGGAAAACCGCGTCAACCACCGCACTCAGGAACTGCGCCAGGCTTATGTGCAGTTGCAAGAACTCGACCGCCTCAAATCAAAATTTATCGACGATATCTCCCACGAACTGCGCACGCCTCTGGCGAATCTCATGCTTTATATCGACCTCTTGCGCAAAAGCCCGATGGAAAAATACGCCCACTACCTCAATGTGCTCAACCTGCAAACCGGCCGCCTGATCGAGCTGGTAGAAAGCATCCTCCGATTATCTCAACTCGACCTAAATCAGGACAATGACGCCTGGACGCGCATCAACCTGAACGACGTGGCCGCGCACGTTTTGGACAAATACCAGTTTCAGGCCCGGCGCAAAGGACTAAACCTGTTGTTTACGCCCCACACCGACGATCTTTCCGTTCGGGGCAGCTTCAAACAACTGGCCGAAGTCACTACCATTTTGTTGGAAAACGCCATCAAATATACCGAGACCGGCGAAATTCGGCTGAATACATTTTCTGATCCCGTCTCCGCCTGCGCTTGCCTGCAAATCGAAGATACTGGCATCGGGGTCGCGGCCGACGACATTCCACACTTGTTTGATCGTTTTTATCGCGGCCGCGGAGCCAGCCAATCCAATATGCCGGGCATGGGTTTGGGGCTAAACATTGCCCAAAGCATTGTCGCCCTGCATAATGGTTCTATAGAAGTGAGCAGTAATTTGGGTGTTGGCACTCGTTTCCGCGTCGCGCTGCCTTTGCTTTAACTGCTAAACCCATATCATATGAGAGGTTCCATGACAGATTTTGCCCTACTCGAGACCACCATCCAGGATTTGCAAGCCGGAATGGGAGACGGCCGTTTCACCGCTCGTGTCCTTGTTGAACAGTATCTGGCTCGCATTCAGTTGCTGGACCCACAAGTCAACGCGATCATCGAACTCAATCCCGACGCCCTGGCCATTGCCGACGCCCTGGACCAGGAACGCGCCGCCCAGGGGCCGCGCAGCCTGCTGCACGGCATCCCCATCATCCTCAAAGACAACATCGACACCGCCGACGCCCTGCAAACCACAGCCGGTTCCCTGGCGCTCGCCGGTTCCATTGCCCCGCAAGACGCTTTCCTGGTAACTCAACTGCGCGCCGCCGGCGCCATCATCCTGGGCAAAGCCAATCTCAGCGAATGGGCCAACTTCCGCTCGACGCGCTCCTCCTCCGGCTGGAGCAGTCGCGGCGGGCAAACGCGCAACCCATACGCCCTGGACCGCAGCCCCTGTGGTTCCAGTTCCGGCTCGGCCGCCGCCGTGACGGCCAATTTTTGCGCCGCCGCCATCGGCACAGAGACAGATGGCTCCATTGTCTGCCCCTCACACGCCAACGGGATTGTGGGCATCAAGCCCACGCTTGGGCTTGTCAGTCGTTCAGGCGTTATTCCCATCGCCCACAGCCAGGATACGGCCGGGCCGATGGCCCGCACTGTTGCCGACGCGGCCATTTTGCTCGGCGCGATCACCGGCCCAGACCCACGCGACCCAGAAACGGCCGTTTCCCCCCATCCCGCCGCCACCAATTACACCCCCTTCCTCGACAAAAATGGCCTGCAAGGGGCGCGCATCGGCGTCGCCCGAAACTTCTTTGGCCACCATCCCGACGTGGACGCTCTTATGGAACAAGCCATTGCCGCCATGAAAGCGCAAGGCGCGGAAATTGTCGATCCCGCTGACCTGGATTCTTTGCAAGGATTTAGCCAATCGGAAGTAATGGTTTTGCTCTACGAATTTAAAACCGATTTGAACGCTTATCTGGCGACCTTAGGACCAGACGCGCCGGTGAAAACCATGGCCGACGTAATCGCTTTTAACGCGGCCAACCCCGCTGTCATGCCCTATTTTGGGCAGGAACGGATGCTGGCGGCGCAGGAAAAAGGGCCGCTGACGGAATCTGCCTATCTGGAAGCATTGGCCGACAATCGCCGGCAGGCGCGGCAGGAAGGCATCGACAAGGCGCTGCAAACCCACCGTCTCGACGCCATCATCGCTCCGTCTGGCGGCCCGGCCTGGCCTATCGACTGGGTAAATGGCGATCATCACGGCGGTGGCAGTTCATCTCCGGCGGCCGTGGCCGGCTACCCCAGCATCACAGTTCCAATGGGATTTGTGCATGGCCTACCGGTGGGCATCTCGTTTATCGGCGGGCAATACCAGGAAGGCGTCCTTATTCGGTTGGCCTATGCTTTCGAGCAGGCCGTGCAGGCCCGCCGCCCGCCCAAGTTTGAGCCAACGGCGCCATTTGCTGTGCCGGAGAAACGGCCGTTCCCTTCTGCCCTGCTCAACGTTCTTGCCCTGCTCTTGCTGGTTCTGATCACCGCCTGTCAGGGCATTTCGCCGGCCCAAGACGCGGCAACTGGCGATGACCCTACGCCCATGCCGCCGCCAACGCTCTCTGCCCAGGCTGTCGCCCCAGAAACATCGACTAATCAACCAAACGACGGCTCAGAAACTCGGCCGTCAACGCTGCCTGTCGGTCCCATTTCCCCAGAAACGGCGGGCCGATTGACGGCCGTTAACCGTTTTGGCGACGATCAGGCAACAGAGGTCGTCGTCGATCCCAGCGGCCGTTACCTGGGCGTCATTACGACTATCGGCCTGTATGTCTACGACAAAGCCGACTGGTCCCTGATCGATTTTTTGCCGATCGACGAGCCGATTCACAGCGCGGCCTTCACCCAAGACGCCCGTCACCTGGCCGTGGCCGACTGGGGAAGCAGCCAGATCGCGCTTTGGGAATTCGGCAGCGATCAACCGCCTAGTAGCCTGGACGGCAATGGCGAGCCTGGCGCTCAGGTTGTGTTTACCCCTGCAGGGCTGCTTGTTAGCAGCACCGCCAGCCAGATCGTCAACCAGGATTGGCAAAACGCGGCGGCGCCTGTCAGCCTGATCGCGGCCCCGGACAACGGCCGTTTAGGACGCGCGTCCTGGTCTGCCAACGGCGAAATCATCGCTGTGCCCGTGCAAACGCAATCGGGTTACGAAATTATGGTGCTGCCAACCGATGGCTCCCAACCCATGCCCGCCCTGCGCAGCCTGGCGGGCATGGTGGTGGAACACGGCCGTTTGTCCCCGGATGGCGCTTACTACGCAGCCATCGTCACAGACCCAACCTTGCAGCGCGACAACGCCCTGCTCATCTGGCAGATAGACACCCCCGACGCCCGCTATCAGGTTCCTGTCGGCCAATTTGTCGCCGAAACCAATTGGGGGTTTGCCACCGACAGCCGGTCGCTGGCTGTCACCACGTTAGCCGAGCAAATTGAAATCATCCAATTGGACAGCGGTCAGAGCACAGCCGCCCTGCCCATTGCCAGAGCCGTGGCCAGCGCCACAGAGTTGAAGATTATCTTCGACGGGCAGCACATCGTTGTGGCTTTAGCCGATGGCTCCCTAAACGTCTGGAAAGCCACCGAAATGGGGCTAGATCGCTTCCTGGTCGATTCGCGCGTTCCTCTGACAGACCTGCAATTCCTTACTGAGCAAGATCAATTTATCACCACCGACCAAAGTGGCCTGGTAGAAACACGCCGGCTGCCAGACGGCCGTCTTCTGCAAGCCATTTCCAACCACGTCGCCAGCGATATCACCGACGCCGTATTTGCGCCCGACAGCGCCACTGTTGCGGTTAGCCTGGCCGGCGGCGGCATTCAAATCTGGAACATGGGCGGTGAATTGCAGCGCACCATCACCGGCCCGGCGGGCAAAGTCGACGCCGTGGCCTACTCGCCAGACGGCCGTTTCCTGGCCTCTGGGCTTGGCGAACGGATTGGCCCCACAGCCTTTGATGACACCGTTGACATCTGGCAGATGCCAGAAGGTGGGCTGCACACCAGCCTCGGCGGAGAAAAAGAAGACGCGCCCGGCTGCTCCTTCTTCCGTAACAGCCTGGCCTTTTCATCCGACGGCCAATATCTGGCTTCCGCCTCCCACGATTTCACCGTGGGCTTGTGGCAGGTAAGCGATGGCGCATTGGTACACAATTTCCCGGCGCACACCGACTCCGTGCTAGACGTGGCGCTGTCGCCCGACGGCCAATATCTGGCGTCCGCCTCCGAAGACGCCACCATTCGCCTGTGGCGGCTGTCCGATTTCCAATTGGTCCACGAGTTGACCGGGTCGGTGGGTGGTTTTTGGACGATCAGTTTTTCGCCCGACGGCCGTTTCCTGGCCGGCGGCGACATGTTGGGCCGCATCTACCTGTGGGACATGGCTTCCGGCGAACTGCTTCGCGTTTTCGAGGGAGAGAAATATAAACAAAGCGATCTGGCTTTTTCGGCCGACGGCCGTTTGCTGGCCGCCGGCGCCAATGGCGAAGCTATCCAATTGTGGCAGGTAGATACTGGCCAGATGGTGGGCACGCTAGACGGCCACAGCGGCATCGTGCGGCGCGTGGCCTTTTCCCCTGATGGTCTATCGCTTATTTCTGTGGGTCAGGACAACGTCTTGCGCCTCTGGCAGGTCCAGTCGTAAACGCCTGGAACACGTAACCAGTCAGCTTCTCTGGAAGCCCCGAAACGGCCGTCTAAAAATTGCGTAACGCAGATTGGACCAATCTCCAAGATTGGTCCAATCGTTAAACCCTTAGGCTCTTACAGATATAGGAACACAAACTTATGAAAATCTTTACTCGTCTCAATTTACTTGTCCTCGGCCTGCTTCTTCTTGTGGTGGCTTGCGGGCCGCAAACCCATGAATTTGGCGGACTGACCTTCGCCGACCCAGAAATCGCGCCCGACTTCACCCTTTTGGGCATCAACAACCAGAGCGTCAGCCTTAGCGATTTTCGCGGCCAATATGTTTTTATCTATTTTGGCTATACTTTTTGTCCCGATTTATGCCCCGATACCCTGGCCAAGCTGGCTCGTGTCCATAAGGAGTTGGGCAACAAGGGCGACCAGATGCAGGTCATTATGATTTCGGTGGATCCAGCCCGCGATACGCCGGACAAACTGGCTGAATATGTCGGCCACTTTGATGACAGCTTTGTTGGCCTGACAGGCAGCGACGAGGAACTAGACGCAACTGGCGCCGCTTATGGTTTGTATTACGATCGCCACGACGGCACGCCCGCCACCGGCTACCTCATCGATCATACCGCCCGCACGTATTTGCTGGACCCAGACGGCCGTATCATTGTCGCCTACCCACACGAAGCCCCCGACGACGCCATCGAGGCCGATATGCGCTGGCTGCTGAAGCAGAACGGCTAACAAGCTGCCCGCTGCATCGGAAGAATTGAGGATGCGCTCACTTCGTCTCCGCCGCGACCTGGGTTTACAGGTTCTGGCCCTCTACCTCATCTTTGTGGGCCTGGTCGTTGCTTCCACACTTGTATTTGAAAATTTTGCCAGCCGCCGCTTGCAGGCCGATGTGCAGGCGGCCGATCTGGCCCTGGCGCGCGCCATCGCGCAGGAAACCAGCACGTTCACCAACAACGCTTTGCAAGCCGTCTCTCGATTGGCCGATTATCCGGCCGTTGTGGCTGCGGACAATGGCGGCATGACCGAAATTTTTCGCACTGTGTTGGATGTGCGCAGCGAGGTGAATCTTGTTTACCGCCTGAACGAGCAGGGGGTTATGCTCTTTCATTACCCCATCGAGCCAGGCTCTACGGTGGGCACAGATTTTTCTTTTCGTGATTATTTCCAGCGCGCCTTGTTGGCGAATGGGCCGATTTTGTCCAAGGGGCGCATTTCGCCGACGACGAATAAACCGGTGGCCACGGCCGTGATGCCCCTGTGGGCTGAAAACGGCCGTTTCCTTGGCGTCGTCGGCACCAACCTCAAACTCGAATCACTCAGCCAAACGCTGGGCAGCATCGTCGGCGAGTACCCTTCGCAGGAACAAATGGACATCCTCATCGTCGACGACGCCGGCCAGATTGTCGCCCACACCGACTCCAGCCTGATGCTCAGCGACGCCACCGAGACCATGCCGCAGGTGATAACGGCCGTACTCGCTAACGCCACCGGCAGCCAGATCGCTCCCGATCTGACCGGCGAAGAAATGTTGTACAGCTACGTGCCCATCCCCAGCGCCGGGTGGGGGGTGGTGGTCAGTCGGCCAACGGCCGTGGCCTTTGCCTCGCCCAGCATTTTCCGGCGCGGCGCGCTGTTGGCCATTGTTGTCTTTTTGATCGGCGGCGTCATCTTCTGGCTCATTTTCTCCGAGCGCGTCCTGCGCCCCATCGAACGGCTGGCCTACTTCAGCCAGAGTGTCGGCCTGGAAGAAGCCTTCAGCGAAGACCACCGCCAAAAATTAGCCACCCTCACCAGCCGCCCAGACCAAATGGGCCTGCTCATGCGCAGCATGACCGACATGCAGCAAGCCATCGAAGCCCGCCTCAACGAACTGTCCACTTTGTTAGAAACCGGCCGCGCGGTTGTGTCCAGCCTCGATTCGGTGGTGGTGCTGGACACGATTTTGGCTCAGGTAGAACGCTTGTTAGACGTGAACATGAGCGCCATTTTTGCCTACGACGAAGCGCGCAACATTTTTCGCGTCAGGGCCAGCCGCAACCTGCCCGACTGGTATATCCAACAGGCGGTCATCAACCCCAGCGACCCCAGCTCGATTACCATGCGCACCATCCGCAGCGGGCAGCCCATCCAAATCGACGATACGGAGACCAACCCCTCGTTTAAAGCCCATCGGGATCGCGCCCGGGCGGCCGGCTATCGCTCGGTGATGGCTGTGCCGCTGTTAACGCAGCACGCGCCGCCGACGGCGCTGCTCGTTTTCCGGCCGGACCCCCACGAATTTACGCAGCGCGAAGGCAATCTGTTGTCCAGTTTTGCCACGCAAGCGGCCATGGCCATTGAAAACGCGGCCTTGTTTGCCCGCAGCGACATGCGTTTGCAGGAGCAGACCCGCCGCCTGGAAGCGCTGGTCCAATCCATGCAAGACGGCCTGATTTTGGAAAATCTGGAGGGGCGGGTGATTTACGCCAATCGGCGGATTGCCGAATTGTCTGGCCTGCCGCCGGAGCAAATCCAGCAGTCGCCGGTGGATGACGTGATGGCCCACCTGCTCCGGCGCGCGCCGGACAAAGAAAACGCGGTAACGGCCGTGGCCACCGCCCTCCATCCCCACGGCGAACACAAAGCCAACCTCGCCCTTGTCTACCCGGATCAGACCATCTATTTACGCCTGAAGGTGTTTGAAGTAACCGATTCTCAGGGCTTGCCGCTGGGGCGCGGGCGCATTTTGCAAGACATCACCCAGCGCCAGGAATTGGACCGCATGAAGTCCAGCCTGATCGCCACCGTTTCCCACGAACTACGGACGCCGCTGGCGGCGATTAAAGGATACGCCACCACCTTGCTGGCCGAAGATGTGGAGTGGGATATGGCCAGCCAGCGGGAATTTTTAGAGATTATTTCGCAGGAATCGGACCATCTGAACAATTTGGTGAACGATTTGCTGGATATGTCGCGGCTGGAAGCGGGCAATCTAACGGTGCGGCGGATTGCCTGTGATTTGGGCGAACTGATCGGACAGGCGGCTTTGCGGGCGCATCCGCAGCCCGGCGAGCGTCTGTTGGTGAACTTGCCGCCCGATTTGCCGCCCATCTACGCCGATCCGCGCCGCATTGAGTCGGTGCTGCGCAACCTTATCGAGAATGCGGCGAAGTATGGCGGCGAGGGACGGATTTGGATAACGGCCGTTTCCCAGCCCACCCACTTAACCATCTATGTGCAAGACGAAGGGCCGGGCATTGATGCGCAACACGCCGAGCGCATCTTCACCAGCTTCTACCGCCTGGAAAATGGCCTGACGCGCAACGCTTCGGGCGCCGGCCTGGGGCTGTCGATTGCCCGTGGATTTGTGCGGCTGCACGGCGGCGAAATCTGGGTCGAGCCAAAACCTTCCGGCGCGTGTCTGGCCTTTTCGCTGCCGCTGCAAGCTTCTGGGCCGCAATGGGCGTCGTTTGCCGCGAGTGAAGATTAAGGAGTGAAGCGTGGGGCATCATGAGTCCAAATAAATTAACCGTTCTGGTGGTAGATGATGAAAAATCGCTGCGTGATTTTGTGAAGCGCAATCTGGAAGTGCGCGGCTATCAGGCGCTGACGGCCGCTAACGGCCTGGAAGCGCTGGCTTTATTCGAGTCGAACGCTGTCAACCTGGTGATTTTAGATTTGATGATGCCTTATATGAACGGGCTAGAAACCATTCGCCGCCTGCGCCAAACATCGCAAACGCCGATCATTGTGCTGTCGGCGCTGGGTGAGGAGGAAGACAAAATTCAGGCGCTCAATCGCGGCGCGGACGATTATCTGACCAAGCCGTTTGGCGTGGGCGAGCTGTTGGCGCGGGTGCAGGCGGTGCTGCGGCGGGCGCAGGTGGCGAAACGGCCGTCTACCGACGCTCTCCTGGTGCGCGGCCCCCTCACTGCCGACCTGGACCGCCACGAGATCAAACTCAACCAAAAACCACTCGATCTAACGCCTACCGAATTTAGCCTGCTGGTGTATTTTATGGAGAACGAGGGCAAAGTGCTGCCTCATCAAACCATTTTGCGCCATGTTTGGGGGCCGGAATATGGACAGGAAACAGAGTACCTGCGGGTGTACATCGGCCGGCTGCGGCAAAAAATTGAACCGGATTCGGCCCGCCCGCGCTACTTGCGCACGGAACGCGGCATTGGCTACTCGTTTATCACGTACTAGCAGTCTGTCGGAGAACCTCTTTTTGTAGCCGGGGTATCCTTACCCCGCCTCTGGAAGACGCGGTAAGAAACCGCGGCTACGGGTACTTTTCCGACAAACTGCTAGCCGTCTGTCGGAGAACCTCTTTTTGTAGCCGGGGTATCCTTACCCCGCCTCTGGAAGACGCGGTAAGAAACCGCGGCTACGTACTTTTCCGACAAACTGCTAGCCGTCTGTCGGAGAACCACTTTTTGTAGCCGGGGTATCTTTACCCCGCCTCTTGAAGACGCGGTAAGAAACCGCGGCTACGGGTACTTTTCCGACAAACTGCTAGCCGTATTTGTCGCTGGCTGCCGCGCGACGGGTAAGATTTGTCAAAGCCTGCGGCAAAAGGCGCAAAATGTTATACTATGATCGTTTCCCGTATCCGCAATGGTGCTTCACCGGGTAACAGTTTGGAGTGACAGCAGCCTGAATGGAAGACCTGATCCCATCGAAAGGAACCAAGCACAAATTTCCCATGACGGCCGTTCCAGACCGCCAACTGCCGCTGATTGCCGGCCGTTATGAGGTGGTTAGCCGGTTAACCGGGGGAATGGGACTGGTTTTCCTATGCCGCGATCAGGCAACCAGCGAGTTGGTTGCCCTGAAAACGTTTAAGCCGGAATATCTTTCCCACCGCGTCGCCCGCGATTTGTTTTTGCGCGAAGGGACCATGTGGGTAGAGTTGGGCAGCCACCCGAACATTGTCCGCGCCCATCGTGTGGAGCGCATCGGCGACGGCCGTGAGGTCTACCTCGTTCTGGAATGGATTGTGCAGCCCAAGGGCAAAGACAACCCTTCCCTGCGCGCCTGGCTGCGGCCGGGACGGCCGTTACGCTTACAACAAGCCCTCGCCTTCGCCCTGCACATCACCCGCGGCATGAAATACGCCACCCGCAAACTACCCGGCCTGGTCCACCGCGACCTCAAACCGGAAAATGTCCTCATCGGCCACGACGAAATCGCCCGCGTCACCGATTTTGGCCTGGCCAGCACCCTCACCGGCGTCAGGCCGGAAGTAGCCACCCTGCCCCACGCCGCCGAATATTTCCTGCGCACGCAGCTAACGCAAGGCGTCGTGGGAACACCGCTGTACATGGCCCCGGAACAATGGCAGCAGCAGCCGATAGACTCCCGCGCCGATATTTATGCCCTGGGCTGTATTTTGTATGAAATGCTCAGCGGCCGTTATGCCGCCGATGGGCAGAACAAAGCCGAAATACGTGATATTCACCTCTCCGGCAGCATCAAAGCGCCGCCCGCCCTGCTCCCCCGCGAAGTAGCCATCTTTTTGCGCAACTGCCTCATGGTCAACCCCGATCAGCGCTACCGGGATTGGTCAATCGTGGAAAACGCCCTGGTTGATCTGTACCACAAAGTCATCAACGACGATGTGCCTTCAGAACGGCTGGCTGGGGATTCGACCCGCCTGGAGCGTGTTGCCCTGGGGCAGTCGTATAACAGCATGGGCATGTCTTACCTGGATATTGGCAAGCTGGATGTGGCCGTGATGTATTTTGAGCAGGCCATCCTCATCGCCCGGTCTGAGCGGTCGCTGACGTTGGAAAGCGCAGGCTTGGGTAATCTGGGGTTGGCGTATCGGGCGATGGGCTTCACGGAACGGGCGGTGGAGTTTCACGAAGAACAGTTGTCGATTGCCCATGAAATTGGCGACCGGGCGGAACAGGGCCGGTCGTTGGGCGAATTGGGGCGCGATTTTCGCGCTTTGGGTGACGCCCACCGCGCGGCGCGGTTTCACGAGCAGCAGTTGGCCATCGCCCGTGAAATTGGCGACCGGTATAAAGAGGCGGCCGCGCTGGACAGTCTGGCGCTGACTTATCAGCAGTTGGGCAATATCGAGCGCGCCGTTGCCCTGAATAAACAAACGCTGGCCATTGCCAAAGAAATAGGCGATCAGGTGCGGGTGAAAAGTGTGCTCAGCAACATGGGCCGCATCTACCTGGAAGGCGGCGACGCCAAAGAAGCGGTGGCGCTGTTTAAACAATCGTTGGATATTGCCTTCCAGTTGGGCGACCATGTTGGCGAGGGTGAGGCTTATGGCGATTTGGGCGATTTGTATCGCTCAATAGGCCAGCTTGACAGGGCTGTGGAGCTGTATCGGCGGGCGCTGCAAATTGCGAAGGAGAGCAAGAACGGCCGTAAAGAAGTAGACAACCTCTGCCGTTTAGGCGACCTTTATCTGGAAAATGGCGGCATAGAAAAAGCGCTCGCCTTTTTTACCGACGCATTGGAAATTGCCCAACAGATGAACGCCCAATCTAGCCGCATGATGGCTCTGGGCAAATTGGGCGAAGTCAATATGCAGTTGGGCGATTATATGAAAGCGGCCAGCTTCCACAAACGCCAGCTTTTGCTGGCGCGTGAACTGAACGACCATCACCAGGGCAAGCTGGCGCTGGTGGGCATTGGCACGGCCTATGAGCGCTGGGGCGATCCGACCCGGGCCATCAATTATTTTGAGCGGCATCTTAAACTTTCGCGGCAAGAAAAGAATTGGCCGGCCGTGGCCGAAATGCTCTACGCTCTGGGCGAGCGTTACCACAAAACCAAGCAGCTTGCGCTGGCCTATGCCGCCTATGAAGAGTATGTGGCGATTGTGCGGCAGGCGGAAGATTATACGGCCGTTGGCGATGGCCTGAATAAAATGGGCAATGTCGTCCGCGACAGCAACAACGCCAAAGAAGCCATCGACCTGTACAAAGAGGCTGAATCGCTGGCCAAAGAACAGGCCAATCTGGCCGGGGAAGCGTGGGCGGTGAGCAATATGAGCATTGCCTATAACCTGATGGGCAAGCAGTGGCAGGCATCGCGCCATGCCGACCGCGCCCTAAAGCTGGCCATTCGCAGCGGCGACATCCCGGCGATTGCCCGCACCAATTACCGGCAGGCGCTGGTCATTTTTCGCCAGGAAAAATCAGATAAGGCGCTGCCTTTTGCCCAGCAGGCGCGCCAATTGTATGAACGTCTGAAAGACCAGGAAATGTTGGATAAAACAGATCGCTTGTTGGCGGCGATTGAAAAGCGGCGCAAAAAGACGGGGATTTTTTCTTGAGAGTTCGCATTTAAAGACTTGACAGGTTTCAGAAAACCTGTCAAGTCTTTAAAATACAGACGCCAGACCGGGGAGCAAATCTTCCGCTTTTTCCACAGGTTGGGTAACGTCGAAAAGTAAATACAAGCCAGCTTCGCGGGGGTGGGCGTGTTTGGCGCTCGCCAGGCGCAGATGCTGCTTGTTGACCAGTTTGTAGCCGCCTTGCACGTCGATGTGGCCGCTGACAAGCACGCGCTGCGGCTGCGGGTAATCGTCGGAGAGCGCCTGGAGGAAGGCGCGCAGGTGGGCGGGGTAGGCACGGCCGTATTGCAATTCATTCTTGGTAAACAAAGCAGACCACAGCAGGTCCGCGTCCGGGTGGGCGGCCACGGCCGACGCGCCGATGAGGTAATCATCGTAGCGCGGGTCGTCGGGGCTGGTGACGGCGAAGTAGTCGTGGACGAGGCGGTCGTAGCTGCGGCCGGCCTGGCGGCCGAGCAGTTTGCGTAGTTGGGGGCGGAAGTCGGGGGGGAGGGAAACGGCCGTTTCCGCCAAAATCTCCTCGTGCGACAAAGCAAACAATCGCGCCGCCGCGCCCGCCTCGTCTAATCCGGGCGGCGCTCCGGCGTGGGCGATGGCCACGCCGCCCGGCGTGCGCACATACAGCGGCAGGCCGTCTAGCAGGGCCATGATCTCCGCCCGCTGCTCGCCCATCGCCCACTCGAAGCGCGGCGTAAACAAATCGTCGCCGCGCATGAGGGTGATGGCGTAACGGTGGGGGAATTCGTGGTTGCCCATCAGGTAGATGAGCCGGTCGCCCAATTCGCGCTTCAGGCGCAGCACGTCCAGGATCATCGCCAGCGAGTCGTCGGGGTGGGGCGGGGTGCGGTGCAGCAGGTCGCCGGCGAGGATGAGGGTGTCGGCACGGCCGTTGGCCCGCAAATCCAGAAAGCGGTCACGGTAACGCGCATACGCGTCGCCGTCGCCGTGCAAATCGGCCACGACCATGGCCGTGCCTGCGTTTAAATCCACAATGCGTCGCATATTAGATAGGGATGGGCCGCAGATTTTCATGGATGCGGCGGATTGACACGGATTTTTAAAATTCTTATCCGCGAAAATCCGTCAAATCCGCGGTAATCCGTGTCCAATTCTTGACTACCGGTGGCGTTTTTCCAGTTCGCCGCGCACGTCGTCCCAGGTGAGGTCTTGGGCGGCGAGCAAGACGAGCAGGTGGTAGACGAGGTCGGCTGTTTCCTCGATGATGCGCTGTTGGCCCTGGCCCTTGACGGCCAGGATGATTTCCACCGCCTCTTCGCCCACTTTTTTGACGATTTCGTCCTCGCCGGCGGCGAACAGGCTGTTGGTGTAAGAACCGGGTTGGGGGTTGCTTTTGCGGTCTTGTATGGTGGCAAATAGAGTGTCGATAAAGTCGGTCATTGTTACTCCTTTGTCGGGTAGTCGAGTAGTCAAATGGTTGAGGCCTGACAGGTTTTCTTAAACCTGTCAGGCCTTAGTCTAGTCGGGTGAAAAAGCAGCTGACCTCGCCCGTGTGGCAGGCGGGTCCGGCGGGGTCTACCAGGATGAGCAGGGTGTCGCCGTCGCAGTCGGCGTAGATGGCCTGGACGCGCTGCACGTTGCCGGAGGTGGCCCCTTTGTGCCACAGTTCCTGGCGGCTGCGGCTCCAGAAGTGGGTCTCGCCGGTTTCCTGCGTCAGGCGCAGGCTCTCGGCGTTCATCCAGGCGACCATGAGGACCTGATGGGTGGCGGCGTGTTGGATAACGGCCGTTACTAAACCTTTTTCATCAAATTTGAGTGCGGAGTGCGGAGTGCGGAGTGCGGAGGTCATTGGCGCACCGGGATGCCCTGCTGGGCGAGGTAATCTTTGACTTCGGCGATGGTGAGCTGTTTGTAATGGAACAGCGAGGCGGCCAGCGCCGCATCCGCGCCGCCCTCGGTGAGCGCCTGGGCGAAGTGTTCCAGCGTGCCCGCGCCGCCGGAAGCGATGACCGGGATGTGAACGGCGTCAGCAATCGCCCGCGTCAGTTCCAGATCATACCCCTCCTGCGTGCCGTCGCCGTCCATGCTCGTCAGTAAAATCTCGCCCGCGCCGCGCCGCGCCGCCTCCTGCGCCCACGCCACCGCGTCCAGGCCGGTAGGCGTGCGCCCGCCGGAGACGAAGACTTGCCATTGCGGATTGCGGATTGCGGATTGCGGATTGGCGTTGGGCTGTTCGCTGATTCGACGCGCATCAATCGCCACGACGATGGCCTGGCTGCCGAACGCTTCCGCGCCCTGGGTGATGAGGTCGGGGTCGCGCACGGCGGCGGAATTGATGCTGATTTTGTCGGCCCCGGCGCGCAGCAGGGCGCGCATGTCGTCCACGGTGCGGATGCCGCCGCCGACGGTGAAGGGGATGAAGACTTGTTCGGCGACCGCCTTCGCCATTTCAATCACGGTGTCGCGGGCCTCGTGGGTGGCGGTTATGTCCAGAAAGACCAGTTCGTCGGCTCCGGCTTTGTCGTAGACTATGGCCTGCTCCACCGGGTCACCGGCGTCGCGCAGCTGCACAAAATTGATACCTTTGACGACACGGCCGTCTTTTACGTCTAAACAGGGGATGATGCGTTTGGCTAACATGATTGCTGCGTGATGCGTGATGCGTGATTCGTCAGGTTACGAATCACGCATCACGCTTCACGTTTTCCTCCTCAAACAGTAATCTCAATCCGGTTCCCATCCGGGTCCAGGATGACGCTTTCGTAGTAGCCGTCGCCGGTGCGGCGGGGTTCGCCGAGGACGGGGTAGCCGTCCTGGCGCAGGCGGTTGGTCAGGGCATCGACGGCGGCTTCTCCGCCGTCAGCCGTTTCCCCGCCTACGCTCATCGCCAGATGAATGTAGCCGAGATGTTGGGCAACGGCCGTGTTCGGATTGGCCCCCATGCCCTCCATCTGCATCAGCTCCAACCGCGCCCCATCGCCAAAGCTGACGAAGTAGGATTGGAAGCCGGTGCGCGGGTTGGTGTAACGGGGGGAGGAACGGCCGTTAAAATACCGCTCGTAAAATTCCCGCATAGGGTCTAATTGGCGGGTCCAGATGGCGATGTGGTCGATTTTCATAGGGGATTTCTGATGCGTGATGCGTGATGCGTGAAGCGTGATGCGTGAACAGCGTGGTTCACGCATCACGCATTACGCTTCACGCTCAGTCAAAATACTAAGCAGCTCGTCCAACTGCCGAATCTCATACGTCACGGGCAAGCTGGCCGTTTTGCCCGCCGGATTATACCAGCAGGTGTCGATGCCATAATTGAGGCCGCCCTGCATGTCCGAACTCAGGCTGTCGCCGATGATAAGGACTTCGCTTTTGGCGGGCTGGCCCATGCGGGCGAAGGCCACGTCAAAAATCGCCGGGTCTGGCTTGGCCACGCCCACCTCTTCCGAGATGACAAACGCCTCTACCAGGTCGTGAATGGGCGAAGCGGCCAGGCGTGGGCGCTGCACGTCGGCGATGCCGTTGGTGATGATGGCGATGTGGTAGCTGGCGGCCAGCCGCCGCAGCAGCGCCTCGGCCCCATCCAGCAAGTGGCCGGCCTGGGAAAGGTTGACCAGGTATTGGCGGCTGAAGGCTTCAGCGTCGGTGGGGAGGTGAACGGCCGTAAACAACCGCCGGAACCGTTCGGCGCGCAAGTCCTGCTGAGTGATGTGGCCCAATTCATAATCGTGCCAGATTTGAGCGTTGATAGTCCGGTACTGCGCGCCCGTCGTCTGGTCAAAATCCAGCCCGAATTGCTGGAAGCTGTTGGCCAGAGCGGTGGCTTCTGCTTTGTCATAGTCAAACAGAGTATTATCCGCGTCAAAAAGCAGCCATTGATAGTTCATGTGAGCTTTGTCTCAATCTCCAGATTTGTAAATATCCCCTCGGGCGCCGATGTAATCTACGAAAATGGTGTCGGTTTCAGTTTCATACCAGAAAATAATGCGCATATCGCCCAGCCGTAGGCGATAGTAACCAGCCCAATCACCCACCATTTGGCGCACTTGAGGATGGGCCAACGGCTTGTTTTCCAGGTCTTTAAGGAGTTGTTTTAAGCGGGATTTTTGTGGATTGGGTAATTTGCGGACATAGGTCGCGGCACGATGATGGATGACAACTTTGCTCATGAAAGGTCGTCTAACTCGATGTAAGTTTCTTTTGCCTTGTAGGCGCGATCCCGGCTGGCTTCCTTGAGGATAGTGACAACATCTTCCTCTAAATCGAGACCAAGAAGCTCTTCGATCAGGCGAAAGTCCTCATAGGCAATGATGACCTCTTTGCGATTACCGGCATCGTCAACGATATATTTTCTAGGAATGGATAACATAACAGCACCTTTCTGATTGATTGTAGCATAAATCAGGCTTACCGATGGATGGTTTGGAAAGCGGTGTGGAGGTCCAGACGGCCGTCATAAATCGCCCGCCCGGTAATCACGCCCACCACGCCCTGGCCGGCCAGGGCGGCGCAGCGGGTGATGTCGTCCAGGGCGGCCACGCCGCCGGAGGCGATGACGCGCAGCCCGGTGGCCTGGGCCAGTTGGGCGGTGGCCGCGGCGTTGACGCCGGTCAGCACGCCGTCGCGGCTGATGTCGGTGTAGATGATGGTTTGCACACCAGATTCCTTCATTTGTTGACCAAGCTGGGCGGGGGTAACGGCCGTATCGTGCAGCCAACCGCGCGTTTTGACACGGCCGTCACGGGCATCAATGCCCACGACAATGCGCTCCGCGCCAAATTGGGCGATGGCTTCGGCGACCAGCGCGGGGTTTTCGACGGCCGTCGTGCCCAAAATCACCCGCGCCGCGCCGGCGTCCAGCGCCCGCGCCACGTCGGCCAGCGCCCGAATGCCGCCGCCGAACTGCACCTGCGCGCCCAGTTGGGTCAGTTGGGGCAGGGCGGCCCAATTAGCCGCGCCCGCTTCGTCAAAAGCGCCATCCAGGTTAACGACATGCAGCCATTCGGCCCCGGCGGCAAGCCACTGCCGCCCCATCGCTGCGGGATCATCGCTAAACACGGTTTGTTTGTTCGGGTCGCCATACTGGAGGCGGACGACACGGCCGTTTCTGAGGTCGATGGCCGGATAAATTGTAAATCTCATCATTTTTCCTTAAGACGTGATGCGTGATGCGTGAGGGTCGGCATTTTCACGCATCACGCATCACGTATCACGTATCATATCACGCATCACGCATCACGATTCACGCCATTTCTACGAAGTTTTGCAAAATTCTCAGCCCCACGCTCTGGCTTTTCTCCGGGTGAAATTGTAGGCCGTACAGGTTGTCTTGGGCGACCACGGAGGCGAAGGGCAGGCCATAATCGGTCCAGGCGAGAACGGCCGTAGCGTCATCGGGATCGCAGTAATACGAATGCACAAAGTAGGCGTAATCGCCCATCGTCACGCCCGCCAGCAGCGGGTTTTCCCAGGCCGGTTCCAACTGGTTCCAACCCATGTGAGGAATCTTTAGATTTCGGATTTCGGATTTCGGATTTCGGATTGGACTGTTGACCATTGACAATTTTTCGGGGAAGCGCACCACTTTGCCCGCCATCAGGCCCAATCCCTCATGCACGCCCATTTCGTGGCCTTCAGTGAACATGAGCTGCATGCCGACGCAGATGCCCAGGAAAGGCACGCCGCGCTGAACGGCTTCGTGGATGGCGGCGGGTAAATCGCGCCGGTTTAATCCGGCCATCCCGGAGCCAAACGCGCCGACGCCGGGCAGCACCAGCTTGTCGGCGCGGCGGACGACTTCCGGGTCTTCGGTCAGTTCAACTGTGGCGCCGATAAATTCAAACGCTTTTTGCGCCGAGCGGATGTTGCTGGCGCCATAGTCAATCATGGTAATATTCATGGTTTTTGCCCAAAATGATGGGTTAGAGGTCAATTGGATTGGTGATGGCAAGATTTGGAATCCAGTCGAAATCTTTTTGGTTGCGCGTGACGAGGGTGAGGCGATGAATGAGGGCCGTCCCCGTGATCATGGCGTCGGCCAACGATATTTTCCGAAGCTGGCGTAGTTTCACAGCCTGTTCCAGAACGTCGTATGACAGCGGCAAAATGGATGCGGCCTGGAAGAATGCTTGGAAATAGGTTTGTTCGTCTTCTGTTAAGCGATGATAACCAAGAACCTCGACATAGCTGATGGCCGAAACGAAAGGGGACGTCTCCGCAATGAATTCACGCAGGCTGGAAAATGGGGGCTGAGAGGCATAAATGATGATGTTACTATCCAGCAGCATGGCTTCAATCCCGTGGTAGTGGTCTGTCCTGGCGCGCTTCTTCTTGCCAGGCAAGCGGATCGGTTATGGAGCGATTATCAAGCGCGGCTAAGGCGGCCAGGGCGTCAGCCATTTTGCGCCCCTGCGGCTGCGCCTGTGGCTCCTCATGGGGCGGTGTCTCTAAAATGGTGACGTAGACGGCAACTTCCTTTTTGTCGGCTGTTTGCCGGGGCGCTGCGCCTTTCCACTTTAATTTATTCCCTTCGAGAATGGCTTCGTAAGTCATTAACATAGTTCAATCACCTCGCTGGTTTTATTATAACCGTAAACGAGTTGGAATTAGCCAGTCAACGTTCCTTTGGTGCTGGCGATGCCGGTGCGGCGGGGATCAAGCTCGACGGCCGTGCGCAACGCCCGCGCCAATGCTTTGAACAACGCTTCCGCTTTGTGGTGGTCGTTACGGCCGTCTACCCGCGCGTGCAGGGTGATACGGCCGTGCACCGCCACCGACTCAAAAAAGTGCTGCACCAGATCGGTCGGGAACTGGCCGATGGCCGGCGTGGCCCATGCTGCCTGGAAGATGGTGTACGGCCGTCCGCTAAAATCCAGGGCCACAAACCCCAGCGCCTCATCCATCGGCACGTAGGCGTGGCCGACCCGCTGGATACCTTTGCGGTCGCCAACTGCTTCGTTGAGCGCCTGCCCAAGCACTATGCCTACGTCTTCGATGGTGTGGTGGCTGTCGATGTGCAGGTCGCCGGTAGCCTGCACTTGCAAATCGAAGAGGCCGTGGACAGCAACGGCCGTGAGCATGTGGTCCAGAAAGCCCACGCCCGTGCTGATTGCGTGCTGCCCTGTGCCGTCCAGATTAAGCGTGATCGTGATGTCGGTTTCGCCGGTCTGGCGGTGAATCGTTGCTGTTCGCCCCATGCCAATCTCCAATCTCTACTCTCCAATCTTTGACAGCGCGGCCACCAACCGGTCTGTGTCCAACGGCCGTCCCGCGCTGATGCGGATGCAGTTGTCCAGGCCGGGTTTGTTAAAGTAGCGTACCAACACGCCCTGCTGCTCCAATGCCAGCTTCAATTGTCGCGCATCTCGGCCCAAAACGCGAAAGAGGACAAAGTTGGCCTGGCTGGGGTATGGTTGCAGCCAGGCGAATGGGGCCAATTCCGCCACCATGCGCTCTCGCTCCTGCACAATCAGCCCCACTTTTTCACGCAGCCACTCCTTGTCCTCCAACGAAGCCAGCGCCGCCAGCGAGGCGGCCACGTTGATGTTGTAGGGCTGCTTTATTTTCCACATGTGGGGCAGCAGCCATTCTGGGAACGCGCCATACCCCACGCGCAGCCCGGCCAACCCGGCCAGCTTGCTAAACGTGCGCAGCACCGCCAGGTTCTCATACGCCATCACCCAAGACAGCCGGGATTGAACCGCAAAGGACGCAAAGGACGCAAAGTTTTTTTCCTTTCCTTCTTTGCGCTCTTTGCGATTAACCTCCCCCACAAAATCCACATACGCCTCGTCCAGCAGCACCAGGACGGGCAGTTTGAGCAGGCGGCGCAGGGTAGCGTCGTCGATGGTGCTGCCGTCGGGGTTGTTGGGCGAGCAGAGGATGAGGATTTTGGCTTTGTGGGCGCGGACAGCTTGCTCAATGCCTGCCACGTCCAAACTAAAATCATCCCGTCGCCGCACCGGGAGGTATTGGCCGCTGTTAACGGCCGTGCTAAACGGATACATGCCAAAACTGGGCGGGCAGTCCACCACCACGTCGCCCGGCGAGAGGACCACACGCAGCACCAGGTCGATCAGTTCGTCGGCGCCCATGCCGGCCAGGAGATAGTGGGGGGGAACGGCCGTGTACGCGCTCAACGCCTCCCGCAGTTCCAGCGCCTCCGGGTCGGGGTAGATGTGGTAATACTTACCCGCCGCCAGCGCCGCCAGCGCCCGTGGCGACGGCCCATACGGGTTCTCGTTGGCGTCCAGCTTCACAATCTCTTCTGGTGCACGGCCCAAACGCCGCGACAATACCTCAAACGGCACAATCGGCGTATACGCCTCCATCGCCGCCACATCTGGCCTGACAAACTGGTCTACATTCATGTTGCCTCCAAGAGGTTAACCGCAAAGGGCGCAAAGCGCGCAAAGGGTTATAGGTTTAGAGCCATGCGTTTTATGCCCTGCTTCATCATTTTGACGTTAAAATTAAGCAGCAGGCCCAATTTGCAATTCGCCAGCTTCAAGTAGGTGATCATTTGTGCATCGTGGATTGGCGTTAATTGCTCAACGGCTTTGAGTTCTACCACCACCAACCCATTAACAAGAAAATCTAGCCGGTAACCGCAATCCAACTTCACGCCCTTATAAACAACCGGCAGCGCTTTTTGTCGTTCAAATGGAATCTCGCGCAATGTAAATTCATGCGCCAGACAGCCCTCATAAGCCGATTCCAACAATCCAGGCCCCAACTGTTTATGTACTTCTATCGCTGCGCCAATAATCCCATTAGACAGCAGATTTTCATTCCCCATTTCTCCCTTCCTTTAAAAAACTTTGCGCCCTTTGCGTCCTTTGCGGTTAAATCCTCTTCGCCGCTGCATTCGCATGCGCCGTCAGCCCTTCGGCGCGGGCGATTTGGGCGGCGATGGGGCTGAGGCGGGCCGAAGTGGCGTCGTCGAGCTGGATGATGCTGGTGATTTTGACAAAGTCGGCTACGTTCAGCGGCGAGGCGAAGCGGGCGGTGCTGCTGGTGGGCATGACGTGGCTGGGACCGGCTACATAATCGCCCAACACCTCGAAGCTGCGTTCGCCGATGAACAGGCCGCCAGCGTTGGGGATTTTATCGGCATAAGCGGCCGGGTCGGCCACGGCCAGGCAGGTGTGTTCGGCGGCGAATTGGCTGGCGAGCTGGCACGCTTCGTCCACATCGGCGGTCAGGACAATGCCGCCCTGGCCGTTGAGGGAAGCGGCAATGATGTCGGCGCGGCTCAACGTTTCCATTTGCTGGCCGATTTCCACCTGCACGGCCGTTGCCAATTCCCGTGATGGGGTGAACAAAATAGCGGTAGCCAAAATGTCGTGTTCGGCCTGAGCCAGCAGGTCGGCGGCTACCCAGGCCGGATCAGCTGTGTCGTCGGCGACAACGGCCGTTTCCGTTGGCCCGTACAAGCCATCAATGCCCACAATGCCATACACCTGCCGCTTGGCCAGCGTGGTAAACAGACCGCCCGCGCCCACAATTTTGTCGACGCGCGGCACGCTTTCCGTGCCAAAAGCCAGCGCGGCGATGGCCTGCGCCCCGCCCAGGGTGTAAATCGTCTCCACGCCGCAAATCTGCGCCGCCGCCAGGATCACGTCGGCTACCTTGCCGTCCTTACCCAGCGGCGTGGCCACGACGATTTCCGGCACGCCGGCCACCTGCGCCGGAATGACGGCCATCAGCAGGCTGGAGGGCAGCGGGGCGGTTCCGCCGGGCACGTAGACGCCGACGCGTTGGATGGGCGTGACGCGCTGGCCGAGTGTGCCGCCCATTTCGTGGGTGGTCCAGTTGGGCAGCGGTTGGAACTGGTGGAATTGGCGAATGCGCCCGGCGGCCTGCCCCAGTGCTTCGTACAGCGACGCGGAGACGCGCTGTACAGCGGTCTCTCTATCCAACTGGCTAACCAACAAACCGGCCAACTGCACGCCGTCAATCTTTAGCGTCCAATCGCGCAGGGCTGAGTCCCCCTTTTGGCGCACGTCGCGCAAGATGTGGGACACGGCCGTTTCCGGCGTCGCCCCCCGCCCAAACAACCGATCCAAACTGGCCTGCAAAGAGGGCGGCACCGTTGGCTCCAGGGCCATCTCCCGCCGCAAAATCGACTTCTGCGCCGCTTCTACCGAGAAAATTTTGATCATGACTGCCTCACTTTTTAACGCAAAGAAGCAAAGGGCGCGAAGGCGCAAAGAAAACCTTTGCTTCTTTGCACTCTTCGCGCCTTTGCGTTTAAAAATCTTCTTCCAGGGCGGCCAGCATGGCTTTGTAGCGCGCTGGCTCTTCTTCAAAAATGTAGGTGATGGGCGTGACGATGACGCCGCTGCCGCCGATAGCCCGCAGTTCGGCGATGGCCGGGACCAGATTGCCCTTGCCCACGACAATGCTCACCGAGTACCAGGTTTCGCCCGTGTCGGTTGGCGGCACGATGGCGGCGATGGTCGGGCCTTGCAGGCCGCCGATGAACGGCCGTCCCGCCATCTGCCGCGAAATGGCTTGTGGCGACTCGCCGCGCACGTTGGCGATGATGAGGTAAGACCCCTGGGCGCGCAGGTGGGCTTCGATGTATTCCAGCATCTGCCGGGCGACGGCGCGCACTTCGGGGCGTTGTTGCAGCGCCTGCCGGTTGGCAATCAGCGCTGCCTGGGATTCCAGGACGAGGCCGTCGGTTAACGGCCGTAAATGATTGTCGCGCAGGGTGGTGCCGGAGGAAACCAAATCGCTGATCAGGTCGGCAAAGCCGATGTCTGGGGCGATTTCCAGCGTGCCTTCGGCGTCGATGAGTTTGTAGGCGGTGATGGTGTGCTGGTCGAGGAAACGTCCGGTGGTGTTGGGGAATTTGGTGGCGATGCGCAGGGAACGGCCGTCGCGCTCCAATTCGGCCGCCCAGTCTCGCAAATCGGCCATGGACCGCACGGGGGTCTCCTCTGGCACGGCCAGGTTGAGCGTGCAGGGACCAAACCCAAGCGCTTCGTGAAGGGTCAAAATGGGTTGGCTGCCGTTCACCGCCCCTTTTTCGGCGATGATGTCCAGGCCGGTGATGCCAAAATCAATGCTGCCCTGCCGCACGCCGACGACGATATCGCCCGGCCGTTGAAACATGACGGTGACGCCGGGCAGCGTAGGAATGGTAGCCTTGTATTGGCGCGGATTGGGCCGGAATACTTTCAGACCGCATTCGGCCATCAATTCTAAAGCTTCTAATTGCAGCGCGCCCTTGCTGGGCAGCGCCAGACGAATGTCTGAGCGAGTCATGGGATCTCCTTGTCTGGTAGTCTGGTAGTCTGGTAGTCTGGTAGTCTGGTAGTCTTGACTACTCGACTACTCGACTACAAGACTAAACAAAAAAACCCTCCCCGGGGTTCCGAGGAGGGTGCTGTGTGACCTACCTGATAGCGCGTATTTGCGCTGACTTAACCCAGGGTAAAAAACTGCCGTTGCCGATGATGGTGGGCGTGATGACCAAATGCAGATGCGGTTACGTGGGTTAAGTTTGCCAATTTATTCATGACGGCGCGGAGTGTAACATACGCTTAGTGAATGGTCAACACAGGCAGTGTATAATCTGGAGGGTAACAGACGTATGGAATAATTTGGCAGAGATGTTGTGAGATTGCAGATATGACTCAATTGGGTGATTTGCGGCATGAGATGGCTGTGCGTGATTTTCGCCGTGCGCGGCGCGAGGCTTCTTTGCAGCAGCTTTTGGCGCGCATGACAGGCAAGCCGACGGACTTGTTGGCGTATAACGATGTGAGTACGAAGTTAAAAATATCTGGTGGCGAGGAATTGGGCGTGCAGGAGATTCCGCTGGATGCCATTGTGGGCAGCGTGGGGCGGTATCAGGATTTTACGCGTAGTTTTATGCCCCGGTCGGATCAGGATGCGGAGCGGTGGGTGCGGGTGAAAACGGCCGTTAACGATATGACCGGCATGCCCCCCATCGACGTGTACAAAGTGGGCGACGCTTATTTTGTCATCGATGGCAATCACCGGGTTTCCGTGGCCCGCCAGTTGGGCGGCAAAACCATCTCGGCGCGGGTGATGGAAGTGAATTCCCGCGTGCCGTTGTCGAATCGCGCCGACGCGACCGAAATCATTTGCAAATCGCGGTATCTGGAATTTTTAGAGTACACCAATTTGGACAAACTGTTTACCGATGTTGATTTATCGATGACCTTTGCCGGCAACTATCGGGCGCTGCTGGCCCAAATCGACCATCAGCGCGAACATCTGATAGGCGAGCGGGGCGAACCTGTCACCTATCACGAGGCGGTCGCCGATTGGTACGAAACGATCTATATGCCCATCATTCGCCTGATCCGCGAGCAGGGCGTGCTGCACAATTTTCCGGAGCGCACCGAAGCGGATATGTACATTTTGCTGTCGGAACGGCGCGAGGAGTTGGAAGAGGCGTTGGGCTGGGATGTTGATTTGGAAACGGCCGTTTCCGACCTTGCCAACCTTCATTCCCCGGCGGCCACCAAGCAGGCCATCGGCATCGGCGAGCGTCTGCTGGATGTTTTGCGGCCGGAAGGTTTTGAGGACGGCCCGGAGCCAGGCCAATGGCGGCGCGAATGGATGTCTATGCGCGGCAGCAAACGACTGTTTGCCCGAATTTTGGTGCCTATGCGCGGCGGCAGCGAAGATTGGCACATGCTGGACCAGGCTTTGGATGTGGCGCGGCGCGAAAAAGGAAGATTGCTGGGTCTTCATGTTGTTGATGGCGAGGATGAAATCGAAAGCGCTGCGGCCAGCAATGTAAAAATGGTGTTTGATGGGCGCTGTGAAAACACCGGTGTGCGCGGCGAAATGGTCGTGACTTCGGGCAACATCAGCCGCACCATCATCGAACGGGCGGCGTATGCGGATTTGGTGGTGGTGAACCTGATGAATCCGCCGGTAAACAGGCCGCTGGCGCGCCTGGGGTCCGGGTTTACGCTGCTGATTCAACGCAGCCCACGGCCGTTATTGGTTGTGCCGGGCGGGCGCGGGTCGGGCATGAAGCGGGCGCTGGTGGCGTATGATGGCAGCCCGAAGGCGAGCGAGGCTTTGTTTGTGGCTGCCTATCTGGCGCTGCGCTGGCGCACGGCGCTGACTGTGCTGACGGTGCAAACGCAGTTCACCTCGGCGGATGCGCTGCAAGCGGCGCAAAAATACCTGGCTGACTATGACGTGCGCGCCGAGTATGTGCTGCGCGAAAAACCTATTGCCGAGGCGGTGTTGGAAACGGCCGTTACCTACAACAATGATCTGCTCATCATGGGCGGCTTTGGCTTTCGCCCTGTCCAGCACATGGTGCTGGGCAGCACCGTGGACCAGATGCTGCACGAATTTCGCTATCCGATGCTCATTTGCCGTTAACGGCCGTAAGACCCTAAGGGTTTGCTCTTGAGAAGCCAGAATAGTTGGACCTTAAACCCTTAGGGTCCCTCGCATTTTACGAGAGTACAAACCAAAGCAGTGAGTATATCGAAGGAACCTATGGAAGAATCAAACCTGCGAGATTTTCATCAGGCTGTCGAAGACTTTCGGCTGGCCCGACGACAGGCGGTGATGCAGCAAGTTTTGGCGCGTTTGCGCAGCGAATCGGCTGAGCTTCTGTCGTATGATGAAGTGCGTAAAAAATTAAAAATGACCGGCCAGGCCGAGCAGGGCATTCAGGAAATTCCCTTAGACGCGATTGTGGGCAGCGTAGGCCGATCCGGCGACTATACCCGCGATTTTTTGCCCATCAAAGACAGCGATAAGGAGCGGTGGGCCAGAGTAAAAGCTGCCTTTTTGTCGCCAACCGGCGTGCCGCCGATTGCCGTGTACAGAGTGGGCAACGCCTATTTTGTGCGCGATGGCAATCATCGGGTTTCGGTGGCCCGCCAGTTGGGCAACCAAACCATCGACGCATACGTGACGGAAGTGCGTACCCGCGTTCCCCTTCATGCTGACGACGACCCGGAAGAGATCATCTTAAAAGAACGGTATGCAATTTTTCTGGAAAAAACCAATCTGGACGAGATACGCCCTGGCGCAGACCTGAAAATGACCTGGCCCGGTTTTTACAGTATGCTGCTGGAGCATATTCGCAGCCATCAATATTTTATGGGCCTGGATTTTCAGCGCGATGTGTCTTATGAGGAGGCCGTCGGCCATTGGTATGATGAAGTGTATATGCCGGTGGTGGCTTTGTTGTATGAACGGGGCTTGTTTAACGAGTTTCCGGGGCGCACGGAAGCGGATTTGTATGCCTTGTTGGCGGATTATCGGCGTGAGCTGGGTGAAGAGTTGGGCTGGGATATGGATGCGCAAACGGCCGTTACCAATCTAGCCGAAACCAAAAGTGAACGCGCGGAAAATGTCCTCAGCCGTGTGGCCGGCCGCCTGATCGACGCCATGACTCCCGAGAAATTAGAGCCGGGACCGCAGCCGGGCCTGTGGCGTGAAGAGCGGCTGGAACCTCTGGTTCCCAGCGCGATTTTTAATGACATCCTGGTGGCTGTGGGTGGCAACGACGAGCAGCAGCAGGCATTGGACCACGCCTTAACGCTGGCCGGTCGGGCCAACGGCCGTTTGTTTGGCCTGTTTGTCGCCTGCCCAGAAGACGACCTGACTGCTGAAGAGCAGGTTCAGCAGGCGGCGCACATCAAACAAGTCGAGGCTGAGTTTTACGGCCGTTGTCAGGCGGCCGGCGTGCGCTGCGAATTTGCCGTCGACTGGGGCAGCGTCGCGCAAGCCCTGCTGCGCCGCTCTGTCTGGGCCGATCTGGTCGTTTTCAGCCTGCGCCATCCGCCTGGTCTCAACCTGACCGAGCGGCTGCGGTCTGGCCTGACACCGCTGCTGCAAAGCTGTTCGCGTCCCATTTTGGCTGTCCCGGTAGACGCTAACAGTCAGATGGATCGCATGTTATTGGCCTATGACGGCAGCCCCAAAGCCAATGAAGCGCTGTTTATTGCTACCTATCGCGCCGCGCGATATGGGTTCTCGTTGGTGGTGGTGGTGGTTGTCAATGGGCGCGTCACCGCAGAAACGGCCGATTATGCCCGCCACTATCTGGCCGACCACGGCGTGGAAGCGGAATTCGTGGTGAAACACGGCGATGACGTGGGCGATGTGGTTCTGGCAGCGGCCGCCACTCACCAGTCTAATTTATTGATTATGGGTGGTTTTGGCCGCCAGCCATTTTGGCGTATCATGTTGGGCAGCTTGGTGGATCGGATGCTGCGGGTTTTTCCCCAGCCCATTTTAATCAGCCGATGAGGCGGTGAGTTCAGGGAATCGTGTGACCAATCCATTTACTTTCTTTTTACGACAGGGGCATCGCAACCCGGATTTGGATGAGTTTGTGGCTTATTGGGATGGCTTGGAGCAACTGATGGTGGGCGTTTATCGAAAAAAAATGACGCTTGCCGAAGCCGAACCAGAGTTTCGACGGGTGTGGCCGTGGCTGCGGCGCGAATATGATGCCTGGCGGGAGGTGTTACGGCCGTTTTGGCAGCAAACGAAAGCCGCCGGCGCTGCCACGCAAACCGATCCCTTTGCACTGCTGCTAGCCATTCAAACCCCGCAGGCGATCAGCGGCGATTGGCGCGCCATGCAGCATTTGCCGGCCGCCAGAGAAGCTTTAAACCAATACATTTTAAGTCAGGTGGAGGCATAAGGTGAAAAGAGTGAAGAAACCGAAGATTTTTTTATTGGGCTTGACATTAAGTTTGCTGGTGACGGTGATTGTCTGGTATTGGTATAAAAGTACGGCTGCGGAGGAAGGCGCGCTGGATTTGTTGGATCGCATGGGGGGGACGGAAGCGCGACTGCGCCAGGCCCAGGCCATGATTAAAGAACGTGACCTGCCAGCGCAATATATCACGCTGGAGCGGAATGGGACGGTTCATGTGAAAATGGCCGCTGCCCCCAATGACCTGGAACGCGTCAAAGGCATTGGCCCGGTGTTTGCCGCCCGGCTGCAAGCCACAGGTGTCCACACTATCGCTGAATTGGCGGCCCTCACTGCCGATCAACTGGCTGTTATTTTAGATATTCCCGAAAGCCGCGCTGAAGCTGTTTTGGCCGAGGCCAAGCAGTCGGTTTGATGCTTCTGGAGGTTGGGTCTTCTTTGCTGAGATATTGAAGACGGCCGTTACAAAAGCATGGTGGTTAAACGGCCGTCTTCTACCAACCACACTTCCTCCGCAAAACGCTCGATAAAATAGCGGTCATGGACCACAGCTAAAATCGTGCCCTCAAATTGAGCCAGCGCCTGCTCGAAGCGCGTCCGTGACGGAATATCCAGGTGGTTGATCGGCTCATCCAGCAGCAAAAAGTTGCACCCTTCAGCCACCAGCCGGGCCAGCGCCAGCCGCGCCCGTTCGCCAAAACTCAACTGCTCGATGGGCCGCAGCGGATCGTCGCCGGTGAACAGGAAGTAATGGAGGAAAGAGCGGGCGTCGGTTTCGTTAAGCGGCGCGGCGCGCTGGATGATTTCCAGGGCGGTCAACCCCGGTGTCAGCCCTTCTTGTTCTTGCGACATATAGCCCAGTTTGACGCTGCCGCCGAGACGAAATTGGCCGGATAACGGCCGTATCTCCCCTGCAATGGTGCGCAGCAGCGTGCTTTTCCCCGCTCCGTTTGGCCCGGTCAGAACTACCCGCTGCCCCGCCTGCACCAATTGGTTCAGATTGGTCAGCAGCGGCGCAAACCCGGCATAACCTACATTCAACCCTGCCAGCGTCAGCACATCCCGCCCCAGATGGGTCGTTTCGTCAAAATCCAGCTTCATTTGCCAGCTTCGCGCCGGTTTGTCTACCCGTTCGTCGGAATTTTCGTATCGTTCCAACTTTTTCTCGCGCGATTTGGCTCGTGTCATCGCTTTCTTGGCGAACATGCGCACGCCCGGCTGGCGCGCCGTCGTCGCCCGGTGGATGGCCATGGCGCTTTCCCGCTGCCGGGCGATGTCTTGTTTCATGCGCCGGATTTCATACGCCTGGTCTTTGTAAGCCGCCCACTTCTTTTCTTGCTCGTTGAGGACCTGTTCCAGGTAGTCGGTATAGTTGCCGGCATATTCGCGGATGGTTTGTGTGTGCGGATCCAGGTCCAGGATGCGGTTGGTCGTCTGGTCCAGAAAGGCCCGGTCGTGGGAGACGATGAGCGCGCCGCCGGGGAAGTCGGCCAGCCATGCTTCCAGCCATTGCAGCATGGCGATATCCAGGTGATTGGTCGGCTCGTCGAGCAGCAGTAACTGCGGCTCGCCCAGCAGCACCAGGGCCAGCGCCAGCCGCGTTTTTTGCCCGCCACTGAGTGTGCCCACAAGCTGCGTCTCCGGCAGTTGGTCCAGGTCGAAGGCGGATAGGATGGCGGGGACACGGCCGTTATCGCTCCGATTCAGCCGCGTGAGAACGTCGTCGTAGGCTTCCTGCAGCTCTTCATCCTCTGGATTTTCGGCCAGAGCGAGGGCGATTTGGGCCAGCTCGTCTTCCAATTTATAGGGGTCGCCAACGGCCGTGTGCAGCACCTCCGCCACCGTTTCTTCTGGGTCCGGCTCGAAGCCCTGCGCCAGATAACCCACGCGCAGCGTGCCCGGACTGAGGGCCACATGCCCCGCGTCTGGTTTTTCTTGCCCGGTCAGCAGGCGCAGCAGCGTCGTTTTGCCGCTGCCGTTCGGACCAATCAGTCCCACGCGCTCGCCGCCATTCACCGAAAAGGTCACATTTTTCAGCACAGGCGCCAGCCCGTACTGCTTGCTCACTCCATGCGCAGTTAACATAAATTATCTCTCGCTGGGACACGGATGTGACGGATTTTCATGGAAAATAAAAAATCCGTGACCATCCGTCAAATCCATGTCATCCGTGTATCACGCTCATCTGGCTGTCCACAATGGTTCCATTGGCCACTACCCACACCTCGCTGGCGAAGCGTTCGATGAAGTAGCGGTCATGGACAACGGCCAGCACAGTCCCCTGGAACTGGACCAGCGCCGCCTCAAAGTTGGTGCGCGACGGGATGTCCAGGTGATTGATCGGCTCGTCCAGCAGCAGGAAGTTGCAGCCCTGGGCTACCAGGCAGGCCAGCGCCAGCCGCGACCGTTCGCCGAAGCTGAGTTGGGCGATGGGTCGCAGCGGGTCGTTGCCGCTGAAGAGGAAGTGGTGCAGGAAGTTGCGCGCCTCCGTCTGGTTCATCTCGGCTGCGGCGAGGATGGTATCCAGCGGCGTGCTGGCGGGGTCCAGCAGTTCCTGTTCCTGGCTCATGTAACCTAACTGCACGCTGCTGCCCAGGCGCACCTGCCCCGCTTTAGCCGGAATCTGCCCGGCGATGGTGCGCAGCAAGGTGGTTTTGCCGCTGCCGTTTGCGCCAGTCAGGACGATGCGTGCGCCGGCGCGGATGTGGCGGTTGATGTGGAGGAGGAGGGGGGAACGGCCGTTATACCCCACCGCCACATCTTCCAGCGTCAGCACATCGCGCCCCAGGTGGGCCGGGTCAAAGGTCAGCTTCATCTGCCAGCTTCGCGTCGGCCTATCCACCCGCTCGTCCGCTTCCAGGTAGCGTTCCAGTTTTGTCTCGCGGGCTTTGGCCTTACGCGCCACCTTCTTGGCGATGCCTTGCTGGTAATCCTTGTACCCTTTTTGCTTCATCACGCCACCGCCGATGCGAATGGAGCTGGCCTGCCGTTCGGTGTAGGCGGCCTGCGCTTTGGCGCGGGCGGCGTCTTGTCTCAGACGGCGCGTTTCGGCTGTCTGGTCTTTGTAGGCCGCCCACTGCTTTTCTTGCTCGTTGAGCGCCTGCTCCAGGTAGTCGCTGTAGTTGCCCGGGTATTCGCGCAGGGTTTGCGTTTTGGGGTCCAGGTCCAAAATCCGGTTAATGGTGCGGTCTAAAAACGTGCGGTCATGCGAGACGATGAGCGCTGCGCCGGGAAAATCGGCCAGCCAGGCTTCCAGCCATTCCAACATGCCGATGTCCAGGTGGTTGGTCGGTTCGTCCAGCAGCAGCAGTTCGGGATCGGAAAGCAGCACCAGGGCCAGAGCCAGCCGGGTCTTTTGCCCGCCGCTAAGGCGGGCGGCCGGTTCATCCGGCGGCACGTGGTCCAGGTCGAAGGCGGCCAGGATGGCCTGGGCGCGGGCGATGTCGCTGGTGGTCAGCCGGTTAAGGGTGCGGTCGTAGGCCTGCTGGAGGTCGGCGCGGTTGGGTTGGACCACAAGCGCCTGGGCGAGTTGGGCCAGTTGGGTTTCCAGGATGGCGGGGTCGCCAACGGCCGTATGCAGCAAATCTCCCACCGTTTGGCCGGGTTCAATCTCCAGCCCTTGCGCCAGATAGCCCACGCGCAAATCGGCCGGCGTCAGGCTGATATGGCCGCTGTCCGGCCGCTGTTCGCCCGTGAGGATACGCAGCAGGGTGGTTTTGCCGCAGCCATTGGGGCCAATCAGCCCGATGCGCTCGCCGGCGTTGATGGAAAAAGATATGTCGTTGAGAAGTGGTTGCAGCCCGAAGGCTAAGTTAAGTTGGTGGGCAGTAAGCATGAGTTCGCCTCCCGGTGCGAAGCGCCGACCGCTAATTTTTGCGGGGTGCGTTTCGCCTATGGCTGCGTGCGCAGCCGCCAGTTAAAACAAGGGGGAGTACGGGTATGGAGGGAACTCAGCGAATCATGAATCTACCTGGTAGGGACTTCCTTTCTGTGAAATCGTGCCAAAGCAAGTCATAAATTAACCGAAATTGGGGTAGATGTCAAGATGGATTGGAGACTAGCAGTTTGTCGGAAAGCCCCCCGGTTTCTTACTGCCCCCCCCCCCCCCCCCCCCCCCCCCCCCAAACCCCCCCCCCCCACGCCCCAGTTTCCAGTCTCTCTCTTACGGTTTCGGCAGGCTGAGGGCGGGGTCGCCGAGGAGGTTGAGGGTGTAGACGGCCGTTTCTTCCCCTTGTTCTTCTTCAGCGGCCGTTTGGGTAGCCAGCAGCGCTTCGCCGAGGGTGTGGGCACGGCCGTTGAGGAACTGGCCGTAAAAATCATTCACCAAATCCAATGAATACCCGCTAGAAAGGCGGGCCGATGGACCAATCGCCGCCACGATGCCGCCCTTTTCCGACCAAAGCAAATTTTCCGCCAGACTATCTTCACCGGGGTCGCTGAAGTCGCCGCTCTGGCAGTTGAATGCCGTCAGAATGGGCAAACGGCTGCCATTACCCAACATGGCCGCGTCTTGGACCTGGAAAACCGCTTCATCGCCCCAGGTAACGGCGTCGCCATGACCGGTGTAGTTTACAATGCCCACCCCTTTGTTCAGGGCGCTGATGATGTCGAAGCGGATGTTTTCTTTGGTAGACATGTGCAGGTCGTGAATCTGATAGCCGCTGTCGGCGAGCGTGGTTTCCAGGCTGTCAGAGATGGCGTCAAACGCCGGTTCATCATCAGCGATCAGCAGAGCCTGACGCTGCCAGGGATCGGCGACCCCATCGGCCAGGGCGTATTCGTAGGCGATGGTTTTGGCGACCAGGGTATCGAGTTGAGCAAGGGTTTTAACCGGGAAACGGCCGATGCTCATTGCCGGGCTGTGGTGGGCAGCGAAAGTGACAAACCAGCCATCGTGGGCATAGGCGCTGCTGTCGGGTTGGCGCTCCAGGTAAGTGGGCAGCAAATTACGCGTATCATCATTGGCCGCTTGCATGTCATAGGTGGCGTCGCCCACCAGGAGGACAAATTGGGGGGCAGGCTGCCAGTTTTGCGCGGCGTAAGCCAGGAAGGCGCGAATGGCCGCCGGGTCTTGTTGGCCGTAACCGAATTCATCGTAAATCTGGGTCAGAGAGACGGCCGTTGGCGTGAATCCCTGGTTGGCGCGATAACTCAGCAGCGGCGCCAGGGCGTCGATAAAGCCGGGTTCGTCGGCCACGATGGCGACGTAGGCTGCGCCTCGTCCCTGGGCTAGCAGAGATTGAGGCCACTGCGGCACGGCGCGCAGGCTGGGCTGAATGGCTTGCTGGGGATTGAGGGCGACATATTCGCCGCCTTGAGGGTTGGCGGCCAGATGGGTCTGACGGCCGTCAAAACGCAGATCAGTGAGCAGGATAGGTTGGTGGGCGTCGGTGATGTCGAAGACGAGCAGGTTGTCTTGGGCGCTGTCGACGGCGACGGTGGAGGTGTCGGCGTCGGTTTGAAAACGAGTCTGCGCGCTGGCCGTTTCTACCGGCCCGTTGTAGCGCAGCTCGATCCAATCCAGGTAGATGGCTTCGCCGGCTGCGCCGGTATCGCCGGGTACGCCGATGGTTAGCACATTGGGTTCGCCGTTTTGCAAAGCGCCGGCGGCCAGGGGAAGGGTGATGGTTTTTTGCTGGATGCCATCCCAAAACACGTCGGTGAGGAAACGGCCGTTCATCCACAATTGGATGTGGTGATCCGGGTTGGCGGGATCGTCGTTGTTGGAAATGAGGCGCAGGGTCAGCTCGGCGGCACGGCCGTTGGCCTGGACATCGCTCAGCGGAATTTGCCATTCCGTCGGAGCCAGGAGCAGTTGCCCCAGCCAATGATCGTCGCCGGGGGCATCGGGGAGGAAGGTGTCGTTTGCTTCCCAGCGGGCCACGTGCCACGCTTCCGGCAGGCCGGCCTGGGCTGGCGCGGCCGTGTGTATGACCATTTCTTCACCGGGTTCCTGGCTAAGGCGATAGACGGCCGGGCCGGTGAGTGTGCTGGTGATGGCTTCGGCGTAAAAGTAGAGCGTCGTATCGGGGCCGGTTCCCTGGATGTAGAAAGGGACGGTACGGCCGTTGTGGCTGAGGCGCAGGTGGGCGGCGGAAAATTCAGGAACCCGGAAGTTGTGGCTGAGGAGTTGGCTGGCGGTGACGGCGGCGATGCCTGTTTGTTGGATGGCCAGGTCGATGGCCGGCGGGATTTCTTTTTGCCAGGCGGGGCCTTTGTTGAGTTGGCTATCGTGGGCTGGGGTGGGGATGGCGGGCGATTGGTAGGCGAGAACGGCCGTGCCCAAAAGCACCATGGTTAGGCCAGCCAGTACAGCCAATACGATCCAACGATAAATCTGCATAATTCTGCTTCGCAAAAGGTTTATTCAATTTCCCTGCCGGAAAAAGTGCTGCTTGTGTTAAGCCCCGAGACCACAAATGCCTGTCATGAAAGTCGCCCAGGCAAATATCAGGCCACGAATGCCGCGCCTGATCCCGCGTGGGCGGATCAGGCGTGGGCTGGTGGGTTGTCCCCACCACCTGAATTCTAGATCGGCCAACCAGGTGAGATGGCGATTGAGCCGAAGCCCGATGCCATTGGTCAGGGAAAGCGTACGGCCGTTGCGGGAACGGCCGTTTACGCGGCCAATCAACGCTTCTGTCGGCCATGGCTTGTCGAAAACCAGGGGGCGATCTCCACGGGTCAATATACGGGGAGCGTGCGGTTCGCCTTCTTTAGCCCAATACCGATGGGTGACTAAAGATTCTGGCCATACCAGGGTAATGATGTCGCCGCTTTTGAGTTGTTCAGGTGTAATTGCTTCTAATAAGATTTTGTCGCCCCGACGAAGTAACGGCGACATGCTGTTGCTGCTAATCTCGAGCCGGGGAGTTTCCCCCCGCTCCAGGCTCCTACGGAGCAAGGAGGCCATAATGGGTGCATCTATGTCGACCATTGCCAGGATTTTAAGGGATGAAGATGAATTTTGGTTGTTTTTTCAGGCCAATTGAGGGCTTTCTTATGGAGGCTTAATTGTGCCGGTTAATCATGATGGTGGCATGAGCGTTGGGCGCATTTACTTGACGTAATACTTGAATTCACCCTGGCGATCCATTAAAATGGCTTTACACAGCGAATTTTATGATGGCTCACGTTGATGGAATGATTCCCCTGAAGCGGTTTGTCAGGTGGGTAAACAAGCGTTTTGTTGGCGTGGGTTGTGACAGGAATAGGAGAGACTCGCATGAATGTTCATTGTTCTTACTGCCGTCATTCGTTTACCTTGAGCCGGGAGTATATGGCTCAGGCGGTAGCCGAGGCTGCCGAAGCGCGGCAAAAATCACATGCTATTGAGTGTCCGAACTGCCGGAAAACGAATAAGGTGTCGATTAGCCAGATGAAGCGGTTTTTGCCAAAGCCAGCTCCTGTAGAGACGAATGATTAGAGGTAGCTATAGACCCTAAGGGTTTGCTTTTGAGAAGATAGGCCTGTTGGAACTTAAATCCTAGGGTCTGCAAAATAAAAGCCGGGCTTCTTGCAAAAAGAAGCCCGGCTTTTTTGTTTGGGCAGCCTTGGCTTAGGAAGCGTTGGCCACGAAGTTGATGGTTAATTGGACTTCGTCTTCTACGTTGGCGACGTTGGGGACTTCGGGGATGGTGAGGTTGTAGGCGGCGCGGGAGACAACGGCCGTTGCCATGCCCACCAACTGTGTGTCCGATACGGCCGTTGCCGTCACATTAAAGGTTACGGGTTGGGTAATGTCGCGGATGGTCAAATCGCCGCTAATGGTGAAAGATACTTCCTGGCCGACGGCCGCGCTGGGCGGCAGGCCGGTAACGGCCGTAGGCGTAAACGTAATCAATTCATACGTCTGGGTATCTAAAATTTCATTTTGGATGGCTCGATTGCGGAAATTATTGTCGGTAGCCAGGGTGCGGGCGTTTATTTGCAGCACGCCTACCTGCGCTGTGCTGAGGTCGTTCAGGTTGATCCCCAGTTCGCCGGCGACCTGATTGGTGATGCCTATCACGGTGGTGCGCACGCCGCGCAAATCCTCATCTAGTTCAAAACTTACCTGGGAATCTGCCTGGCTGATGGTAAAGACGCGCGGCGCGGAAGCGTCGGGCGCGGGGTAGGCCTGGGTCGGTGGGGCGGCTTCCTGGGGCGCTGCTGGTTGCCCGGCCGGATAGGCGTTTTCAGCCGGGGCGCTGTCCGGAGCGGCTTCCGCGCCGCTGGCGGGATAGGCATTGTCGGCTGATGGGGCCACGGTCGGCTGGGTGGTGTCGCCTGAGGAAGAGGTAACGGGGTTCAAAGCGGCGGGCGTTGCCTGGGAATCCAGGGGAATAGCTTCCAGCGTGGCGCTGGGGGCTGCCGGCTCTTGCAGCAAACCACAGGCGGGCAGCAAAAATAGCCCAAGGGCAAGGATGAACAGGACAGAGAGGTTCTTTTTCATATAATCGTTTCTCCAAATAGGTAGGGTAGGATAACGGCCGTTAACGGACGGCCGTTTCATTGATACAGCCATACTTGTATACGGGATTTTTGCAAATATGGATCGTTTTCTGAGGAACTATTCAGAGTTGGCGCAGACGGCGGGTAAAAAAAGTAGAACTCACTGCCCACATCCACTTCACTTATTATCCCAACCAGCACCCCTAATTTGTTGCCAATGCGGTTGACAATGGACAAACCCAGGCCATGGGTGTCTACCCGGTTTAGGCGTTCAGAAGGCGCATGTAAATAAAATATTGTGCGGTGATCTACAGTTGGCTGAAGTCATTCTGCCAGCTCTTCGTGGAAGAATCCTCCCTGGGGCAAACGGGGATGCTTCACTCCAAAGACTCCGTTCAGAATGACAGTGAAATAAGCAGTCTATCTATCGACGACCTGAGAGATTCCTGGCGAGGGGTGTTAGGGAGTGGCGCAATATAATGAGTGCTGGCGGATGAATTCGAGTACGGCCGTTGGCGCTAAATAGCGCAAGGAGTAGTTTTGTTTGGCCCAACGACGCACGGCCGTTGAGGAAATATCCATCGTCGGTCCATCTAATTCGTCGACGGCCGTGCGCAGACCGGGCACGGCCGTTTCTAAAGCCGCCCAATCCACCACAATACCCGGACGAGCCAAAACACCCAGCCGACATTGGGCGATAATCTCTTCCGGCTCATGCCAGGTTGGGAAATCGCGCAATGAATCCGCGCCGATCAGCAGCCACAAATCGGCGGTTGGGTATCTGGCTTGTATCAGAGGGATGAGCGAGCAGGTGGTGTGGGGTAACGGCCGTTCAATATCGCTCGTGTCGAGTACAAAAGAGGTATGATTGTCGATAGCCAGTTGGGTCATGGGCAGACGCAGGGAAACGGCCGTAACCTGATTCCCCTCTTTATGCGGCGGTTCCCCCACAGGCAAAAAAAGCACCTGATCCAGGTGCAGTTGCTCACGGGCTGTCTCAGCCAGCCACAAATGACCAAAATGGGGCGGGTCAAAAGTCCCGCCCAGTAAACCCAATCTTATTCTGCCCACTCCAAAGTATCATCGCCGATGTAAACCGTATCGCCGATCTGGACCCCCGCTTCCTCTAAAGCTGCGCTAATACCCATGCTCTCTAAAATTTGTTGGAAGCGGAGCAGCGTCGCTTCAAATTCAAAATAGGTCATGGCGGCAATACGTTCAATCTTTTTCCCGCGTACCCGCCAGCCGCCGCTCTCCTGTTCGATGGTAAACACATTGTCATCTTCAGCCGCGCGGATGACTATCTCATCACTAGAAACGCCATAGACCGCCGGGGCATCGTCTAGCATTTTTTTGACTTTGTACAGCATCGGCTGCACACCCTGGCCCGTTACCGCCGAAATGGCGCAAAAGTCGTACCCCGCCTTACGCACTTCTTCTTCGACCAGTGGCTCCCAGGCCACTGCGTCTGGCAAATCTATTTTATTCAATACCACGAGCTGCGGCCGTTCATCCAGCCGCAGGCCCAAATTGGTGTCATACAGCGCCAGCTCCTGATTGATCATGGCCCAATCGGTTAGCGGTTCTTTGGATGCCCCGTCCAGCAGGTGGATGAGTACCCGCGTCCGTTCGATGTGGCGCAGAAACTCATGTCCCAGTCCTGCGCCGCCTGACGCGCCCTCGATCAGGCCGGGAATATCGGCTAAAACCATCGTTTCGTAGTCGCCTAAGTTCACCACGCCCAGGTTGGGCTGCAGGGTGGTGAACGGGTAGTTGGCAATTTTGGGCTGCGCCGCCGATACGGCCGAGAGCAGCGTGGATTTGCCCGCGTTGGGCACGCCGACAATGCCTACATCGGCGATAATCTTCAATTCCAGTATCAGCCAGGTTTCTTCGCCCGGGACGCCGCGCTCGGCCAGAAGGGGTGTTTGGTGTACGCTGCTGGCAAAGTGGATGTTGCCGCGTCCCCCTTTTCCTCCGGCTACTATCACAACTTCCTGGTCAACGTCGGTCAGGTCGGCGATGAGATCGCCAGTGTTGGCGTCACGAATCATCGTGCCAGGTGGGACGGGCAGGCGCAGCGGTTGGGCGCTGCGGCCGGTTTTACGCGCTTTGCCTCCGTCACGGCCGTTTTCCGCCCGATGATGTACGTTGCGATGATATTTCACCAAACTGTTCACGTGGTTATCCACGTAAAATACAACATCGCCACCGTTCCCGCCGTCGCCGCCATCGGGACCGCCTCGTGGCACATGGGCTTCGCGGCGGAAGCTGATCATCCCATCGCCGCCAGCGCCACTTTTGACGTAAATTTTTGCCTCATCGAAAAACATATGCTAGCCATTTGTGTTCAAGTATCCTGGTGTTCAGTTTAACTTGAACAGGAGAATACTAATGCGTTATCGTAACTGTTCGGGTCTCTCTGGTAAGACCCCAAGGGTTTGTACCCAGCGAATCCAAATTCTTGGCAGTAAACCCTTGGGGTCTCTCTGGTAAGACCCCAAGGGTTTAATACCCAGCGAATCCAAATTCTTGGCAGTAAACCCTTGGGGTCTCTCTGGTAAGACCCAAGGGTTTAATACCCAGCGAATCCAAATTCTTGGCAGTAAACCCTTGGGGTCTAGAGTTACTCGTTATCTAATAATTCTTTCAATTTTGCCAGGCGGGGATCAATGTCATCGTCCTCGCAGCCGCAGTCGCCTTCATTCAGGTTTTTGCCACAAACCTGGCACAATCCCAGACAATCCGGGCGGCAAATTGGCTGAATGGGCACTTCCAGCAAGGTTAATTCACGAATTAACGGCGCCAGATCGATAAAACCATCCTCACCGACGGACAATTCGCCGGCCGGCGCATCCCAGGGTGGGTAATACAACAATTCACCCAGAGAAACGGTTAACGGCACATACGCATCGCCCAGACAACGAACGCAGTCTACGGCCGTTACCGTATGCAGCGTCCCGGCCAAATAAACACCCTCAGATGTGCGCGTCACTTCCAGTTGCCCTTGCAGCGGCGACAATGTCACATCCTCAATATCTATGGTTGGATAGTTGAGTTCAATCGTGCGGCTGGTGCCTATTCTGGCCTCAACAAGAAAGCCGAAGTTGAAACGCAGTCGCGAAGGATGTTGTTTCTCCATCACAACCTCCTTTGGGGTAGAATTGACTCTGGAGTATAACATAGATGATCTGCCCTGCATATTGCCGTTAACGAAAAGAGGAACTCATGAGACACCAACAACTGCTTGTGGCCACCCATAACAAAGGAAAGGTAGCCGAATTTGCCGAAATGCTGGCCGATCTGGACGTCGCCTGGCTGAGTCTGGACGACGTGGGCATTACCGAAGATGTCGAGGAAACCGGCGAAACATTTCAGGCCAATGCCGAGCTGAAAGCGCTGGCTTACGCTTCCCAAACCGGCCTGCTAACGTTGGCCGACGATTCCGGCCTGGAAGTGGATGCGCTGGGTGGGCAGCCCGGCGTTTACACCGCCCGCTATGGCGGCCCCGGCCTGACTCACGCCGACCGGTATCATTTGCTGCTGCGTAACCTGCGCGACGTTCCCCCGGCGGAACGGACGGCGCGTTTCCGCTGTGTCATTGTGCTGGCGAATGCGGCAGGGGTGATTGGCACGGCCGTTGGCGTGTGCAACGGCCGTATTGCTCAGGAACCGGCCGGAAACGGCGGGTTTGGGTATGACCCGGTCTTCTTTCTGCCCGAACAGGGCGTAACCATGGCTCAGGTTCCCTCCGCAGTCAAACACCAGATCAGCCATCGCGGGCAGGCCATGCAGGCAATCACGCCGCTTTTGCGCCAGATAGTGGCCGAGTAGCCTCGCCGCATCTTTAACTTGCAAACTGCTCGATATTACGTAAACTTAAATCATGGACAGAATAGACTTTCGCTCGGATACAGTTTCCTGGCCAACACCGGCCATGCGTGAAGCGATGGCTCAGGCCAAAGTGGGGGATGACGTTTACGGTGAAGACCCCACTGTGCGTGAATTGGAAGCGCTGGCCGCCGAAATGACCGGCAAAGAGGCGGCTTTATTTGTTGCCAGCGGCACGATGGGGAATTTGGTGGGCATTTTGGCCCACGCTGGCCGCGGCGACGAGGCGATTGTGGGCCAGGACGCCCATACCTATTTGTATGAAGCGGGCGGCATGTCTACGCTGGGAGGTATTTTCCCGCGTGTGCTGGCTACGGATGACATGGGGCGGATGGATGTAACGGCCGTCGAAACGGCCGTCTCCCCCGACGACGCCCACTTCCCCCAAACCCGTCTCATCCTGGTGGAAAACAGCTATGGCAGCAAGGGTGGCTACCCGCTGCCCCCCGCCTATTTCGCCGACATCCGCGCTGTTGCCGACCGGCACGGGCTGGCCGTGCATATGGATGGCGCGCGGTTGTTCAACGCGGCCGTCGCCCAACAAATCCCCGCCGCCGATATCACCCAACACGTCGATTCCGTCACCTTCTGCCTCAGCAAAGGTTTGTGCGCGCCGGTCGGTTCTGTGTTGTGCGGCTCGGCCGAATTTATTCAGAACGCGCACCGCATGCGTAAGGTTGTGGGCGGCGGCATGAGGCAGGCCGGCGTCATGGCCGCCGCCGGTCTCATTTCCCTGCGGCAAATGGTGGATCGCCTGGCCGACGATCATCAACGCGCCCAAAATCTGGCCATGGGATTGTCCCAAATCCCCGGCATCCTGGTGCAGCCGGAAATGGTGAGGACCAACATGGTCTTTTTTAACCTGGCCCCAGACGTTCCCATCCTGGCGGATGTTATCACCGAAGCTATGCAGCAGCGGGCCAACATCTGGGTCGGGCCAACCGGCTGGCGTAGTTTCCGGGCTGTGACCCATTATTGGATTGGCGATCAGGAAATTGAGCTTTTCCTGAACACATTGCGCGCTATTTTGGCAGAAGCATAGCCATCAGACGGATGGTTCAAGCCTGATTTTTGCCTTGCCAATAAGGAGAGGCGGCTCATGAATACAAAAATCGGTCACGTCATAAACAATCGTTACCAGCTTGAATCGTTGTTGGGGGATGGCGGCATGGGCGCCGTTTATCGCGCCCACGACCGTAACCTGAACCGGCAGGTGGCCATCAAACTGATGCACGAACAGTACGCGCGTCAGGCCGAATTTCGCAACCGGCTCATTCAGGAAGCGCAAACGGCCGCAAAACTAGACCACCCATCCATCGTGCGTATTTTTGATTTTGGCGCCTCTGAAGAGGGCTTGTTCATCGCCATGGAATTTGTGGATGGCGGCAGTTTGCGGGCGCATCTGCGCCGGGTGCAGCAAGAACGTAAATATTTGCCGCTTTCCCAGGGGCTGCAAATTGGCAGCCACATTGCTCTGGCGTTGGATTATGCCAACAAGCAAGGCATTGTTCACCGCGACGTGAAACCGGGAAACATCATCTTGAAGCGGCTGACGCGCGCCGACAAGCCGGGCGAGCAGCCTTTCCGGGCGGTGCTGACCGATTTTGGCCTGGTTAAATTGTCCGAAGGCTCGGACATGACCAGGACCGGGATGACGCTGGGCACGCCGACGTATATGTCGCCGGAACAGTGTGAGGGGCTGGATTTAGACGGCCGTTCCGACCTCTACGGCCTCGGTGTGGTTTTGTATGAACTGTTCACCAATCGCCTGCCTTTTTCTTTCCAAAACTTATCGGAAGCCCTGGCCGCGCACACCAAAGGCGTGATGCCGCCGCCAATCCATGAAGCTCGCGCCGATATTCCCCCTGTTCTCAACACCATTCTTAGCAAACTGCTGGCTAAAGACCCGGCCGCCCGTTACGACACCGGCGCGGACCTGGATGCAGCGCTGCAAGCCGCCATGATCTCGTTGGCCGGCACACCCACGCAGATCATGACGCCAGAGGCAGACATTTTGGCCCAGGTAACGGACCCGCCGCCTGGTTATGAGCTGTCTATCGACACCCCTGGGCATCCACCCAGTCGCGTGCAGCTGACCCAGGCCGTTATTAGCCTGGGCCGAGGCGCAGACAACGACATTGTGTTACCGGCGGAAGGCGTTTCGCGGCAGCATGCCCAATTGCAAGCCACGTCTTTGGGCTGGGAAGTACTGGACCTGGGCGGCATCAATGGCACGTTCCTCAATGATCGCCGCCTGCGCGCCGAGGATCCGACGCCGCTGGCGCCGGGTATGCGCGTGCGCATCGGCCCTTATGTTCTCTCCTTAGTTGGGCCGGAGGTGACGCCTTATGAATCGGATATGGCGGTGGTGGCCGAACGCGCTACGGCCGTAGCCCTTGGCCGCACCACGCCAGCCGCCGAAGCCATTCCCACCGCTGCGCACGCCGCGCCCGTTGAAGACCCCCTGGCCATTTTTCTGCCACAAGAGAGTTTTACTCTGGAACCCGGCCGGCGAACGCCCATCAACCTGGAGATTGTGAATCGGGGGCCGGTGGCCGATCGTGTGACGGTGCGTGTGCAAGGTGTGCCCCAGGAATGGGTGAGCACACCCACCGAATTTATTGATTTGCCCGCCGGCGCGACGACGCAGCTCTCGTTGGCTATCCGGCCGCCGCGCCACCGCTCCACGCCCACCGGACGTCAGCGGATGCGCCTGGAATTGGTCTCCCAACAGCATCCCCGCTTGCGCGTGGGCGCGGCCTTAACCTTGGTCATTGGCGGGTTTGTCTCGTTTGAGGCCCGATTGAGCAACAGCCAGATTCGCCTGCCGGAAACTGTGGGCGTGACGATTGAGAATACGGGCAACGCGACCGGCGAGTTTAGCGTAACGGCCCGCGATCCACAGCACGCGTTGCAGATTCGTGGTGAGCGTGGTCGCATTCACCTGGCTGGCGGGCAGACAACGGCCGTTGACCTGGAGCTAGACGCGAAACAGAAAAGCTGGCTGGGCGGTGGCGAAATTTACCCGTTTGAAGTGGATGTATCCTCGCAGGCGGGCGGGCGCGTAACCCTGAACGGCGAAGCGCGCACGGGACCGGCGATTCCCATGGCTTTGTTTTATACCTTGCTGGCCGTGGTTGTGTTTTGCAGCGTGATTGGCGTCTTGACCTTTTTGTTTGACGTGGGCGGATTTTTTGGCGGCTCACGCGCCACCTCGACGCCAACCAGTCTGCCGGCGGTGTACCTGACGGAAACGGCCGTGGCCCTCACCCCCACCATAGACGCCACCGCCATGACCCTGACTCCCGCCCCAGGACAGGACACTGATGGCGACGGCCTGAGCGATACTCAGGAATTGGCGATTGGCACCGATCCCAATAACCCGGATACCGATTTCGACCGCTTGAGCGACGGTGACGAAGTGCTGCGCATTGGGACCAATCCTAAGGATCGGGATACGGACAGAGATATTCTGATCGATGGCGACGAAGTGCTGCAATTTCGCACCGATCCGCTGCGCCGCGACACATCGGGCGACGGCATTTCTGATGGCGAAGCGGTGGCTCGCGGCTTAGACCCGCTGGTTTTCCACACGCCTACGCCGACGCAAACGGCCGTTACCTCCGCCACGCCCACCAGCACCCTGGGACCGCCCACATTCACCGCCACCGCCACGTCCACCTGGACGCCAAGCGCCACGCCATCCATCACGCCAACGCCTACGGCTACCCAGACGCCATCCAGCACCCCCACCGCCTCACCCACCGGTTCGCCGACGGCCACGCCAACAATCACCAGCACCCCCACCAATACGCCCATGCCCAATCCATCGGTCGCCTGTTTGCTCAATCCACCCACCCTGGACGGCAGCTACAATCCGGCCGAATGGCCCAATTCGCCGCAAATACAGTTCCAACCCGAAGGCGACTTATCTGGTCTGGTGCAGGGCTATTTGGGGCGCAAAGGCAACGTTTTATACATCGCCTGGCTGATTAACGATGTGACCGACGACCCAAGCGATTCACTGCGCCTTTACTTTGACACCACGCGCAATCTAGGCGACCCGGACACGGCCGACCGCTTTTTCCAGATTGTGCGTGATGGTTCCTTGTCGGTGCAGGCGGGCATCGGCAGCAATTCCGATGGGCAGGGTTGGAATGCCGGGTACAGCAGCAGCAATTGGACGGCCGTTCTCGGCGAACCAGGCAGCAATCAATGGGTCATCGAAATGAGCATCGACATCGCCGCCGAAATGCCCGCGCTGGCCAATCCGTATGGCCAGATGGCTCAGGTGTTGTACACCGGGCAGTTGGCCACCTGGCCGGCTGGCGGCATCTCCAATAACGCCAGTACCTGGCAAGGGGTCAATTGGCTGCCCTGCCCGTAACCATAATGCCCAACGAATGAGGTATGTTTGATGAAAGTGAATTTTTTTGCCACGCTGCGGCGTATTGCGGGACAAAAAACGGTGGAATTTGAGGTAGCGGAAGGCGCCACGGCGCAGCAGGTGTTGGATGCAATTTTGGAGCGGTTCCCGGCCATGCGTGAGGAACTGCTGGATGAAGACGGCCAGCTATTCCCCCATGTTCATTTGTTCATCAACGGCCGTGACGTCCCCTACATGCCTGATCAAATGGCCACCATCATCAAAAATGGCGACAAAATCGACCTGTTTCCCGCAGTGGCCGGAGGTTGATCGTGGCCAGTCATGAACGGATTGTGCGCGCTGTTCCGCTTTGGCTGATGCGCGATTATTTGGTGGATGCCGGTGGGACGGTGGTGGGAGACGGCCGTGTCGCCGGCAATGGCTGGGTTGTCACTCTGGAGCAGGTAGAAGATTTCCACCTGGGTTCATTAAAAATTGGGCAGGTACGCTTTTATGCCGAAGGCGACGACGCTGCCCTGGCGGCCTTGATGGCCGTGATGGAAGATAAATTAGTCCGCGCTGGCGGCTAAACGGGAATAAAAAAGACGGCCGTTGGGGAAACGGCCGTCTTCCTCTCACTCAATCACCAATCGCCGCAGCCCGACAATTAGATAATCTGCAACTCCTTCAACTTGGATTCCGGCACAACGCCGTTCTCCCAGCCGCGTAGTTCATAATACTCAGCCAGCATGTCGTCCAATTCACACACATGCCCTTCCGAACCCGGCATCGTGGACGGTTCTTTGGTGAAGCGATCTGGCAGGTAGTCACTGCCTACGCCGAAGCCGGCCAGATTGTTGTAGTAACGTTCCAGATTGTAAATGCGCTCGCCAGTCAACAAAACGTCATCGGCCGAAAATTCCACGCCCGTCATCGCCGAGAACTGAGCCGCATATTCATCCGGTCCTTCCACGAACTGGCTGAATTTGCACAAATCCAGGCTGTCTGTAAAGGCCGACAGGTCTTGCAGCAACTTGGTCAACCCGCCCTTGCCTTTCCAATCCAACGGGTCCGTTTTCAGAGCAATAACGCCCAATTCGCTGGCGGGGGTGTAGGCGCGCAGGTGGCAGGCGCCGCGATTGCTGGTGGCATAGGCAATGCCCATGCCTTTCAGGCCGCGCGGATCGTAAGCCGGGATGCCCTGTCCCTTCACCGACATGGCCATGGACATATCGCCGTAATGCTTGGCAACCGCGTTGATGCCATTCGCCAGCAAATCGCCGATTCCTTGCCGGAAGGCAATCTTTTCGGCCATGGCGACCATCGACATGTAATCGCCCCATTGCAGGCCTTCGCCGTTGGTGTAACCCTTTTCCGTGGCTTCCATAAAGGTGGCCATCACGTCGCCAACTTCGATGGCATCAAAGCCATAATCATTGGCCAGATCGATCAGCTTGGCGATGGAACCGGCGTCGCCGTTGCCGCAGTTCGCGCCCAACGACCAGGCTGGTTCGTATTCAAAGCTTTCCATATGCGTGCCGGCAAACGGACCATCCTCGATTTTGACTTCTTTCTTGCAGGCTACGGGGCAGGCATGGCAGGTGGGATTATTAACCAGGATATTTTGTTCCACCCATTCGCCGCTGATGCCTTCCGCTTTGTCGCCAAAAGATGTCACCTTGCCGTTGAAAGCGGGCAGAGCGCCCATGTTGCTGGTGATGTTCATGAGGATGTTGGTGCCATAGACGGAAAGGCCGCCCTTGCGCGGGCTGGTAAACCCTTTTTCATCCATGATGACGCCCAGGGCGCGTTCGTGGGCCGGTTTCCAGGCTTCGGCGTTGGCGGCCCGAGGCATCGCTTTTTTGGCTTTGACGACGATGGCCTTGAGATGCTTGCTGCCGCCGACGCAGCCCGTGCCGCCGCGTCCCGCTGCCCGATCATCTTCGTTGAGCCAGCTTGCGTAGCGCACCAGGTTTTCACCGGCCTGCCCAATGGCGATAACCGTAAGGTCTTTCTCGCCATATGTATCTTTAAAGTGTTGAATGGTTTCTTTAATGCCCTTGCCCCATAAATCGGACGCGTCGCGTAGTTCTACGGTTCCGTTTTCAACGTAGGCGTAGACCGGTTTTTCGGATTTGCCGGAGAAGATGAGGCCATCGAAACCGGCCCAGCGAATGCGGGCCGCCGACCAGCCGCCCTGATGGGCATCGGTGATGGTTCCGGTGAGAGGCGATTTGGTCACGACGGCGAGACGGCCGCTCATGTTGGCCGGCGTGCCGGTGAGGGGACCATTCATGAAGCATAAAATGTTGTCGGGCGAGAGCGGGTCTACATCCGGGCCATTTTCAAAGACGTATTTAACGCCCAGACCGCGCGCGCCGATGTAGTGCAAAGCCCAGCCTTCCGGGATGGGTTTGTTTTCGACTTTACCTGCTGTCAGGTCTACGTGAGCGATATTATTTGCGTATCCACCTAGTTCCATTATTACCTCCAATTGCTATAGTCGATTAAGTAATTGATTCTGCAAGGGTGTGGCGTTGTATGGTTTGTGGCCCAAGATGGTGGGCAGCCAGTGCAGCAAATTGCCCGATTTGCTGTTCTTGGCCCGAAAAGTCGCAAGAACCATGCAGCGCTTGATGATGTCTTAGATATTTTTGGGTGGAGCACCTCCTTTTATTGGTGTGGTTTCTTACCGTCCTGGCGGGAAGATGCTGATGGTGTCGTTTGGGGATAGAGGTGTGGGGAATCCACCGGCGTAGGTGAGGTCACGGCCGTTTAGCAGCACGCGCCACCCTTTTTGAATCGGAACGTAGACCGGTTTTACCTCTACCCAGGCAGAATTCGTTTTTTCTTCAGAGTTCCAAACCCGCTCCAAGGCAAATGAGCGAGTTTGCGGATAATAATCAAAAAATTTACGCAGCAGGTCTTCAACAGACGCCCCGGGATCGACGTGGACGGTAACGGCCGTATCCCCCACCATCAACCGCATCCGACCAAATAACTTCACCGGAATGGCCCAGGCGCCCTGGCTGAACCGCCGGGCTGTTTCATACCCCAGCAGCATCATGTGCAGTTGCACCGACAAATATTTGTTCCAACCGGCCATCGCTTTGGCAATGACGCTGCCGGAAAGACCTGCTTCTTGCATGTAGCTGGCAAACGCCGCCCCCACTATGCCGATAGAAGTGGTGATGTAGGCGGGTGGGGTGTGGATGTGGCGCGGCCCGTGCCCGGCATGGAATTTTCCGGCGCGGACCAGGTAGTAGGCAAATTCGTCGCTGGTGTCCATGCCGATAACGCGCGCCAGCCAAACCGCGAAAAAGCGGCGGCGCTCGGCCAGATGTTCCTCATTGGCCCCGCGTTCCCAGCCTAAAATAGCGGCCGTTTCCGGCACGGAAAGCAAGTAGTTGTAGGTGTTGATGACTAATTCGGGCGCGCGGCGCAGCAAGATTTCTGTGGAATGCGACATGGCTTGTTTGTCTACGGCCGTCAGGCCCACAAAACCAAGCAGCCGAGACCATTCTTCGGCTGGATCGGAAGAAAGGTTATGGAGTTCTAGAGTCGGGGATACTGTAACAGTTTGCATAATTTCGCCGCGAATTATTTGGGTACTGCGTACAGTATACTCAAAAGAAATCTTCCCCGCAACGCCAGGCAACAGCGCTGCCATCCTGTTTTGGCCGCCCATCTGAACTGGCGGCAAAACGGACCTGTTGAAAAATTCTCCAGATGTGTTGGCGATTAAAAAGCGGTAGTTTGCGCGGCAGGCGTGCTAAAATCACGGCCCCTGCCTGCCCAAAACCATGCCAGAGATGGTGGCCTCAACGGCCGTTTGCTCTATCTGTTTTTGTGGTGGCCGGTTAAAAAGTAGACATAAAACCAAATTGAGGATTGAATTTGCTAAAACGATGTTAGATTTTACCCCCCTACGCGCTAAACAAATGACTTTGCGTGAACTTGCCGCGCCTTTGACTCTGGCAGATTTACGCGCTTTAACCAACGAAATGATCGACGAAATGTTGTCTCTGATTGCCGCCAGCACGGATGCTGACGTTGTGTTTGTGCCGACTGATCCCCAGGCCAATGATACATTTGCCGCCGATGAGAGCGAAAAGGACGTGGCCTGGACGCTGGGCCATGTGCTTGTGCATACCACCGCTTCGGCTGAGGAAAGCGCTTTTTTGGCGGCGGAAATGGCGCGGGGCGTGCCGCCGCACGGCCGTTCCCGTTACGAAACGCCCTGGCAAACCGTCACCACCATCGCCCAATGCCGTGCCCGGTTGGAAGAAAGCCGCCGTATGCGGCTTGCCAGCCTGGACCTGTGGCCCGATCAACCTATTCTGAGCAACACCTACGAGCCGTGGCCGGGCGCAGGCGACATAGATGCCGTCGGACGATTTATTCTGGGATTGGCCCACGACGCCGACCACCTGGGCCAGATGGCTGATATTGCGCGTCAGGCGCAAACTGCCCGTGCAGCCTTCTGATCCCATTGTCCGGCCTTTGCTGGCACTGCTGCCCGGCAGTCCTGAGCGATGCGCCGGAGCGGCGGCCGATTTGCTGGCGTTGTATGCCGCCGACGGCCGTTTCTACCATACCCTGGCCCATGTTCAGGATGTTCTCGGCCACTTGCAGCCTTACCTGGCACAAGCCCACAATCCATTGGCATTGCAGTTGGCCGCCTGGTTCCACGACGCCATTTATGATCCGCGCCGCCACGATAACGAAGCGCAAAGCGCCGCCTACGCCACGGCCGTTCTCGCCAATCTGGGCGCTGCCGCCGGATTGATTGACGAAACGGCACGCCTGATTCGCCTGACCGAGAGGCACGAAACGGCCGTCGCCGACAGCGACGGCCACATATTGCTGGATGCGGATCTGGCTGTTCTGGCCGCTGAACCATCCCGCTACGACGCTTACGCGCAGGCCATTCGCCGCGAATATGCCCACATCCCAGCCGAGGCGTATCGTCAGGGGCGAACGGCCGTATTGGCGCGGCTGTTGGCCAGGGAGCAGCTCTACTTTTTACCCGCTCATGGGGCGTGGGAAACTCCGGCGCGGCTTAATCTCCGGCGGGAGATGGCGCGGCTGGCCACAATGAGTTAGACCGGCGGCTGGCCTGCAAAACGGCCGTCGCCACCCGCATGCCCCCCAACGTCACCCCGGCCGTCGACTGCCCGGGGAAAATCGAATCCCCCACCAGCCACAAATTGTCGATGCCCGTGCCCGGCCCGCGCGCTTTAAAGAGCGATGTTTGCGGAAAGCCGCCGACCATGCCTAACGGCCGTCCGGTGTAATAGGCAAACGTCACCGGCGTCCCTGGCAGGCACAGGGTCGCCGCCTGCGCCAGACCGGGGATGGCTTTTTCGGCGGCGGCCAGCAATGTTTCGGTGTACCGTTCGCGGCGGGCCAGATAGGCCGATTCGTTGTCTGCCTGGCGCAACTGCCACCAGGGGGCGACGGCCGTATGCGTAGAAAGGGTGGCTGTACGTGTGCCTGCCGGTCCGCGACGGCCGTCGCCCTCGTCCGAGAGGGAGATGAACACGGAATTGCCTTCGCCCAACGGCCGTGTGTGGTCGACGATGACCTGATGATGGCCGCTGGCCAGGTGTGGCAGCCGGGCGGCATCCAGGCCCAGGTAAAGGGTAAACGCGCCCCAGGTTGGCTCGCGGCGGGCCACTTCTTTTTGCAGCCGCATTGGCGATTGTTCGCCGAGCAAATCGTTGAGCGCCCAGGGGGTCAGGTTGGCCAGGAGGGCATCGGCGCGAAACCGTTGGCCTTTTTGGGTGATGACGGCCGTTGCCCGCCCCTGGTTGGTTTCGATCTGCGTCACGCGCTGCCGAAACAAAACCTCGCCGCCATGAGCGCGGATCCAATCCACCAGCGTTTGCGCCAGCGCGCCGATGCCGCCCTGCACGTGGTTGACGCCGCGTCGGGGCAAATCGAGGGCCGCGCTGCCGTACAGGGCATGGGCATCATCGGCTGTGGTTTGGGCGGCGATGAGCAGTTGGCCGTCCAAAAAGGCTTTGAACATGGGATCGCCGGTGGCGGCTACGCTGCCAATCGTGCGAAACAGGTAGGGCAGCGCTTGCAGCGTGCGCGGGCGCAGAGCCTGGGCAATGGTCCACAGGTCGCGGGGGGATTCTGGCGGCCAGGGAAACGGACGGCTGGAAATGTCCCAGCTAACGTCGGCCAGCCGTTCCTGGGTGCGCCAGAACGAGGCCGTCTGCGGAAAAGCGGTTTGCCATTCGGCCTGCCACTGCTGCGGGTCGGCCCATTGGGTGATGGCCCGGCCGTCGGGCAAATGCACCACCCAGGCCGGATCTACCGGCCGCACCGGCCATTCCAGGCCAAGGATGTCGGCCAATCGGGCGTGGGGACCGCCGGGGGCGAAACCGCCGGCCAGGGTGGCTCCGGCGTCGAAGCGGAATCCTTTGTGGTAAAAGGTTCCGGCGCTGCCGCCAGGGTAAACGTGGCTTTCCAGTATGGTGACGCGATGCCCGGCGTGCAAAAGCAGCGCGCCAGCCGTCAATCCGCCGATGCCTGCGCCAATGATGAGGGTATGGGGCGCGGCGATCATTGGCGGCGTTTCCAGATGGCCAGGCCGCCGGCGGCAGCCAGCAGACCGGCGATGCCGACCGCGCCCTGTCGCCGGGCGGGACTCAACTCCAGATGCCAGCGGGTGATGAGCTGGCGGGCAGTGAAGAGCAAAAACAGGCCGGGTTGGGCGAAGAGCAGGCGGCTGAGCAGGCCGCGACGGCCGTCGTGGTGGCTGTAGGTGATGTGTTCGTGGATGCGGGTGGTGGTGGGGGAAACGGCCGTGAATGTGTGGGTATGCTGCCAGCTTTGCAGCGGCCCGCTGATTTGCGTGTCGGTGAAGCCGTTGGGGCCGACGTGGCTGTGGATGGCTTTCCAGCGCACCGGCAGCGGCCCAAACCAGAGCGTAAATTCGGCGATGGCCCCATCGGCCATGGGATCGAAGTGGTGGATTTGGGCGAAGATGGGCGGCGGCGTCAGCGTTTTGAGGGCGCGGGTGTCGTGGTGGAAATCGGAAACGGCCGTGAGTGGCGCGTTGACGGTGAAAGTGTACTCAAATGTGGGCATGGGCTAAGTTATCCTGTAAGCCGTTGCGGTGTTGCCCGCTGGGCAAAAATTGTTGCCAAAGGTTAATTAGAAGTGAATTGTAAAGATAATGTCCGGAATTGTCAATATATTGCACAGAATTTGTCGTTTATTATAAGCGCGGTGAGAAAGCGTTCAGAAACAAAAACAGAGCAGCCATTTTCTGAGATAGCTGCTCTGTTTTTGTGGATAGGCAATTTACTTTGAACCGATGTCAATCGCCAATCATTTAATCGCAGAATAAATTAGTTGGCCGGAATCAGGACTGCGTCGATCACGTGGACGACGCCATTGGAGGCCATGATATCCGTGGCTGAAATCATCACATTGTCATTGAGGATCACATTGCCACCTTCGATGCGGACGGGGATGTTTGTGCCATTCAACGTGGTAATGGAATCCATTCCTGCCACGTCGGCGGCCAATAATACGCCATCAGAGACATGGTAAAGCAAAATATTGGTCAAAGCGCCTTGCGGGTCCTGTAGCAAGGATTCGACAGTTCCCGCCGGCAGGGCAGCGAAAGCGTCATCGGTGGGGGCAAAGACAGTAAAGCTGCCTTCGCCGGAAAGCGTTTCAACCAGCCCGGCAGCCTGCAAAGCGGCGACGAGGGTGGTGAAGTTGCCATCTGCGACAGCTATTTCGGCGATGGAGGGTAGAGGCATGCTCTCTTCAGCAGCGGCGGTCATGCTGGGCGGGAGCAAAACGGAATCAATGACATGGATAACGCCGTTGGAGGCTTCGATGTCGGTGATAATGACGGCCGTGCTGCCATTCAAAAGCACCTGGTCACCGTTGAGACTGACAGCGATTTCCTCACCGCCAACCGTTGGGGCGGCGCTGAGACCCACCACGTCGGCGGCCATCACCTTGCCGCTGACAACATGGTAAAGCAAGATGTCCTTCAGTGAGCCTTCGGGGTCTTGCAAGAGGGCGTCCAATGTCCCTTCGGGCAGGGCGGCGAAAGCATCGTCAGTGGGGGCGAAGACGGTGAATGGGCCTTCACCGCTGAGGGTTTCGACCAGACCGGCGGCGGTTACAGCCGCGACGAGGGTGTTAAAACGGCCGTCGTTTACGGCGATGTCGACAATGGTGTTGGCGGTTTCGGCAGCCATTGGTACTTCGGTTGGTGCGGGGACAGCTGTGGGAACGGCCGTAGGCGCCGGTTCGCTTGCGCCGCAGGCGGCGATAATCAAAGTTAAAATCAGCAGTAAACTCATTAGAGGCAGGCGTTTCATTTAAATCTTGCTCCTTGTATTGGTTATTTTAGTGAAACAGGTCATTAAAAAGTTTGTCCAGCTTTTATCACAGCATGCGTGCACAAATCACGTGATATGGATGGAATCGTAATAGATTGCACAGATATTGTCAATTTATACACCAACAACCCTTATTTTTGTCTAATATTTGCACGGGTTTATGAGCAAGGAATTAACGTGTTTTGTTAAACGGTATGGTCGGGTTGTTGTTTTTTCAGGAGTGACGTTAAGATCGCGCAAATGTTATATAAAATTGAGGATGAGCGGGTATTTAATCGGACAAAGGCAGTGCGGCGGGGTTGCCGAGGGTGTTTATGGCTGGCGGTTGGCCTGATAGTTGTCGCCAGTTTGCCGTTTTTCTGGCGCACGGCCGTTAAATGGTACTATCAGCGGCACATTTACGCGGCAGAGTTGGCTCCGACGCAGCGCACGGCGATTGTGTTTGGCGCGGCGGTGTATGGCAACGGCCGTCTCAGCCCAATTTTGCGCGATAGAGTGGAAACGGCCGTGCAGCTTTACAAATCAGGTCAGGTAGACAAAATTCTCATGTCTGGCGACAACCAGACGGTGGACTACGACGAACCGAGCGCGATGGTGGCCTATGCCGTGGCCCAGGGCGTGCCGCCCGAAGACGTGCAGCCCGATTATGGCGGACGGCGCACCTACGATACCTGTTTTCGGGCGCGGGATATTTTTCACGTGGAAAAGGCGATTTTGGTGACCCAGGCGTTTCATTTGCCCCGGGCTTTGTTTACGTGCCGGCAGTTGGGGGTAACGGCCGTGGGCGTATCCGCCGATTTACAGCCCTATCGCGGTGCGCGCTGGTATGAACTGCGGGAAACGGGGGCCACGCTGGTTGCTCTGTGGGATGTGGTCAGGCAAAATCCGCCGCCGGTGTTGGGGGATCCGCTGCCGTTGGAGTAGGTGGGGGTGACGGCCGTTACGCCGCATCAAAACGGTCGGGGAGTTCTTTCACGGTGGACGGCGCAGATGCGACGACCTCGCCATCGACTAGCTGGCCTTCGATGACGTCGTTTTTAAGAACGGGGGCGATGTAGCGGCTCATTTTGTGCATACGAAAGGCAAGAAACAGCAGAATTGTCCCCAACAGCAGCAGAAAAATGCCGATCAGCCAGACCATGACAACGGCCGTTGCCCGAGTTTGGGTAAACAGCAAAAAGGCAAATGCCAGTTTGAGCAGGGCAATAAACAGGCGCATCCAGTCAAGGCCAGATTGCCGGCGCAAACGCAGCGCGGCGTAAATGGAATAAACTCCGGAGATGAACAGCCCCAGAGCGACAAAATAAATGAGAACGGCCAGGGCTAACCCGGCAATCAACTGCGCCAGCGCGATAACGGCCGTGCCGGCAATCACCACCAGCAAGCCCGATAACGCTTGCGACCCCCAGCGGGCAATATGTTTGCGCTCGACCACGGCGGCAATGATATCGATCAGCCCATCGACAATGATAAATAAACCTAACAGTTTAACCACGATGTCGGGCGTCTGGGCAGGGTTGAAGAGCGTGTATAAACCAAACCCCCAAGCGACAATGCCTTGAATAAGCATCGCCCACCAAAGGCGCGACCAGTTTTTTTGGATGGTGTGTATGTCTTCGGGTTTAAATGTTTGTGTTGTCATCTTTTATTGCCTTACCTACTTGTTTCTCTAGCAGTCTGTCGGAGAACCTCTTTTTGTAGCCGGGGTATCCTTACCCCGCCTCTGGAAGATGCAGTAAGAAACCGCGTCAACGGGTACTTTTCCGACAAACTGCTAGTGGCTGCCTGAGAGCTGCGCTAAATCAGGCGGGTTTCCAGACAGCAAATCAACACCATATGCTATGTTACAAAAATAATTCGGGTCTTTAGGGTTTTGTGGGGTATCGCCAAATGTAGGGGCGGGTCTTGTACCCGCCCCTACATCTGGTGCACAATCCCCTGAATTCCCAAAGAACCAATAATTTCAAGTTTTGTTCGTGGAATTTGTAACCGAGGCATCAATTTCAAAAAACTTACCTTACAAAGCACTAAGGCTTCCCCTGTAGTGAACTTAGGAAGATTAGACCAATCTGAAACCGCCAAAATTATTGATGAGCGGTTCCTTGGTCGTGGATTAACGAGTTAATGGTGTTGAGTAAATTTTGCAGGGCGATGGGCTTTTTCAACCAGCCGTGGACCTGAATTTTTAGAGATGTCGCCCGGATGTCTGTGTCTGGGTAGCCGCTCATGATGACGATCTTCAGGGTGGGGTAGATTTGCAGAATGGCAGCGGCTAACTCCTCGCCACCCATTTCTGGCATGATCAGGTCTGTTAGCAGGAGGTCGATGTGGACAGGGTTGTTTTGGCATAGGTCTAAGGCTTCACGGCCGTTGCTGGCCATGATCACCTGAAAATTGGCGGATTTTAAAGTATCCTGAAAAGCTAAACCGAGGGCTGTATTATCTTCTACGAGTAAGATTGTTTTCATCATGAATTTCCCTTGAAAGGTGCGGTGAAAAATTGGAGGAGTGGGTGAGCATCATCCCTGGTGTTTTAAAAAGGCTCCGCATATGGACTAAACTGCAACCCAGATTATACATCCCAACCTGCAATTTGGGGATGATTTAGCGGTTGATTGGGGATTGGGGATTGGTTAAAGGGAGAATCAGGCGGCAAATCGTATTTTGATGCGTGATGCGTGAGGCGTACTCCGTTGTTCATCACGCCTCACGCATCACGCATCACACATAGCTCGCCCTGGTCAGAAAAGCACTTTTTTCTACAGCCTATTCATGCAAGTCGATGGCCGCATTCGCCAGGACAATTTCGTCCCGTTCGGCTACTTTGCACTGGAAAACAATCCGCTGCGCCGATTCTTGCCACATCTCCGTAATCAACGTTTCGCCGGGGAAAACATGCTTGCTAAAACGGGCCTGCATCGATTTAAAACGGGCCGGATCATGCCTGGCAAACTGCTTCAGGACAGCGCGGGCGGCGAACCCATAAGTGCACAGGCCATGTAAAATGGGCCGGTCGAACCCGCCAAAGGCGGCCATTTGCGGATCGGCGTGCAGCGGGTTGCGGTCTTTGGAAGATAGGCGGTAGAGCAGCGCTTGTTGGGGCATTGTTTTCTGCCGCGCGATGGCGTCCGGGGCGCGGTCGGGCGGCAGATTGGTTTTGCCGGAAGATGGGCCACGGTCGCCGCCAAAGCCGCCCAGCCCGCGAATAAAGAGCGCGCTGCGGTTCAGGGCTACTTCTTCGCCTGTTTCGTCCACCGTTTGCACTTCCAGCATCACGACTGCGCCTGAGCCTTTGTCGTAGATGTTGGTGATGCGGGCGTGGTTGGTAAAGGCGGCGGTGGGGGGTAACGGCCGTTTCAGTTCCACAAATTGCTCCCCATGCAGCAGCATCATGGGATTAAAACTCAATCCGGGCACATCCACAATTTGCCAGAACAACGTAAACGGAAAGGTTACGGCCAACGTCGGAAACACCTTAAACCCGCTGCCGTTCAATTCATACACATACGGCAGTTCCGCCGTATCCACCGGGTCCGCCCCTGCGCCAATCGACAGCGCATACAAAATCGCCTCATCGGGACCATACACGCTCGGCGCCGATTGAAAGGCGTGGTTGAGGACTTTTTCAAGGTCAATAGACATACGAGTCTCCTGGCTACGTGGTTATGTTTGAGGGCCTTTGGGATTTCATGGGGTTTGGTCTGATTCGTGATTCGTGATACGTGAAATCTCTTGGTCACGCATCACGCTTCACGCATCAAAGGCTGTCAACGCCCTGAGTTCCTGAAGAACCTGATTTTAATTTCGGATTGTTGGCGTGGCGTTCTTTGTCCCGTTTGGTTTTCTTGGCCATATTTTTGTCAAAAGCGGCCGTCAGGTCGATGCCGGTCTGGTTGGCCAGACAAATCAGCACAAACAGCACGTCGGCCATTTCGTCCGCCAGGTCATAGGCTTCATCCGACTGTTTGAAGGATTGATCGCCATACAGACGGGCCATGAGCCGGGCTACTTCGCCGACTTCTTCCATGAGAACGGCCGTATTGGTCAATTCCGAATAATAGCGCACGCCAATCGTCGTCACCCACTCGTCGACTACCTGCTGGCATTCTTGCAAGGTTAACTGGGTCATGATCATTCCAGAGAGCAATGCCGCTACTGTGCCCGTTGGCCAATAGCGCCAAGATAAATGTCCATGCGCGATTGGTGGACAGTGGATTCCCAGCGCAGGCGTAGATCGTCGGAAACGGCCGTTTTCGGCACAATAAACACCAGATTGCCAATACCCGATTCGCCCGTCGGCACAGACAATGGCAGGCGCACGATCTGGTCTTCATAGGGGAGAACCGTTTGCCAGGCGGGGTACATGTTGCCATGCCCATCCACCAACATCATGGTTGGCGGCACCACATCAAACTCGCTCTGGTTCGACACCGTTAGATACAAGACGACATGCACATAATCGATATTGACGAGGTCTTGCACCGCCAACATGCCGGCCTGATCCACCTGGATTCCCACACCATTTAAAAGAACAGGATACCCTAATGAACCGGCGGCATAATTGGTTTGCTGCCCGCCGCTCTCCTCGGGCTGATTCCCCTGGCAAGCGGTTAAAACCAGGAACAAACTAAAAATAATAATGGTAAACCTGCGATACTTCACGGTTCCCTCCTGAGGGAGATGGGTGGCAGCGTGTCGGGCAGACCGCAAAGCCACGGTTTTGATAAAACGGCCGTATCCCGGCCACGTCGCCAGAATGACCCTGCTACGCCAGAGCGAGGGGCAAATCGTTAGCCAGCGCCACAGCCTCCAGTTGGTTCGTGTCGCCAATCAAATCGATGCCTGCCTGGGCGAATCGTCGGGCGGCAGCCATAGCCCGACCATCTCGTTCCACCGTCAACGACCATTGGGCGTGTTCTGTCAGCAAGGCTAATTCTAACGCTCTACCCAGGGTAAGCGCAAAGCGGCGCGCACCCGCCTCCACGGCCGTCGGATCAACCCGCAAGGTGTGCAGCAGCCATTGTTCGGCATGGTCAACGGCCGTTTGCGCCAACTGCCCCGTTTGTTCCAATACCTGATCTTCTACCTGGGCCGCGCACTGCTGAATTTTGCTTTTCAAAGCCCGCAGCCCTTCGCCTTCTTCGCTGGTCAACGCGCGCAGCGCATCCAGCGACAGCACGTTGGTGGTGCCTTCCCAAATCGGCAGCACCTGACTATCGCGCAGCAGCAGCGGCAGGCCGGTATCCTCCACGTAACCCGCGCCGCCAAACGCCTCCAGCACTTCGCTGGCCGCGGCCACCGCCTGCTTGCCGGTGATCAGTTTGTTGATGGAGGTGAGCAGCCGCAGCAGGTGGCCTTCTTCTTCTGTCAGGTCGCCGCTCTCCTCTTTGCCAATCAATTCCACCACAAAGAAACTGAGCATGAAGGCGGCTTCAAACTCCGCCTGAATGGCCGCCAGGGTGTCGATGTGCAGCGGTTTTCGCGCTAGATTCGCGCCAAAGGCCTGCCGTTTCTGCGCGTAGTCACGGGCCAACGCCAACCCGCGCCGCATGAAGGACACGGCCGTGACGCTGTTCCAGGTGCGCGTCAGGTGCAGCATGGGCACGATGTTACGCACGCCGTTAGCCAGTTCCAGCACCGGCACGGCGGGCGTGCCCAGCAGGTACAGTTCGGCGGTGGGCACTTTGCGCGTGCCAAGTTTGTCTTTCAGGCGGGCGACCTCGATGTTATGCAGACGGCCGTTTTCGTCGCGCAGTTCGGCATAAAACAGGGCCAGGCCGCGCCCGCCGCCGGGGTTGCCTTCCGGGCGGGCCAGGGTGAGGGTCATCTGGCTGGTGGTGGCGCTGGTGAACCATTTACGGCCGTACAGCCGCCATGCGCCATCCTCCTGCCGCGCCACCGTCTCGCTCAGCCCCACATCCGAGCCGCCGGTGGATTCGGTCATCCATTGGCCGCTGGTCCAGAACTGGGCCGGGTCGCGGCTGGTCAGATGGGGAATAGCGCGGTCGATCAGCGGTTGGTTGCCTGATTTGAGCAGCGTGCGGGCCGCCCCGTCGGTCATGGCCAGGGGGCAGGTGTAGACGTCGGTGGAAGGGTGGAAGAGATAGGCGCGGGCGAATTGGTTGAGGCGGTCGAAACGGCCGTATGTCCCTTCATACGCCGCCGCCACCACGCCAAATTCGGCCGCCAGCTTCTCCGCCCGCCGCCACAATGGCGTGATTTCTATCTGGTCAATGCGGTTGCCCCAGGCATCCCACTGGGTCAGGATGGGTTCGTTGGGCAAATCGGCCAACTGCATCCGGTACAATTCGCCGCCGGACAAATCGCCCAGTTCACGCAGGGCGGGTTCGATTTCGCGATGAATTTCTTGCGGCAGCACGCGCCGCAGGTAAGAGCGCAGCACGCGGTCGTCGTCGTATTGGTTGCCCAGTTCCGGGGCTGGTTGGTTGAACGGTTGAAGATTCATGTGCTCCTCCTCTTTTGCCTGTTTGCCGGGGCGTAAACACCCCGGCAGGAAAACGACGCGGCCCCCTTTTTTGCCCCGGGGGGGGGGGCTCTCCGCCGCGGGGGCCTTCCCTCCGGGCGGGGGTCCCCCCGCCCCCCCCAGGGGGCCGGGGCCCCCCCCCCCGACCCCCCCCGGGGGCCCTGCCCCCCCGGGGGGGGGGGGCGCCCCCCCGGGGGGGGGCGACCCCCGCCGGGGGCCCCGCCCCTGGGCCGGGGGGGCCCCCCGGGGGGCGGGGGGGGGGCCGCCGGGGCGCCCCCGGGCCGTTTGGGGGGGCCGGGGGGCCGGGGCGGCGGCCCCCGGGGCCCCCCGGCCCCGCCCCGGGGCCGGGGCCCCCCCCCCCGCCCGCCCCCCGCCCCCGGCCCCCCCCCCCGCCGCCCCGCCCGCCCGGCCGCCGCCCGCCCCCCGCCGCCCCCCCGCCCGCCCCCCGGGCCCCCCCCCCGGGGCCCCCCCCCGGGCCGCCCCCCCCGCCCGCCCCCCCCCGCCCCCCCCGGCGGCCCCGCCGCCTTTCTCCGTGAACCCGGCTATTATCCAAGCGCACCGGAGCAGCGCAAAGCCGCGATCTGGTTTGTGGCGTAGCCCAATTCATGCAGAATGTCCTCGGTGTGGGCGCCTACGGCCGTTCCCACCCCCTGATATTTCGCTTCTCCTGCCGAAAACTTGAGCGGGCTGCCGATTTGCTTTTGGGCACGGCCGTTTGGCATGGGCACATCCACCACCAGCCCGCGCGCCTGCACCTGGGGATGTTGCAGCATTTCGGGGATGGTCAGCACCGGCTCCACGCAGACATCAAGGTTGGCAAATAGGGTTGTCCATTCGGCTAACGGCCGTTTCGCCATCTCATTCGCTATCTCCGCCTTCACCGCCTGCTGGTTGGCGGGTGACTGGTCCAGGCCGCGCCCGATCAGGTCGGGGCGGCCAATGGCCTGGCAAAAGCCCTGCCAGAACTTGGGTTCCAGACTGCCCACGGAGAGGTAACGGCCGTCTTGTGTCTGGTAATAATCGTAAAAACTGCCGCCGTTGAGCATCCAGCCTTCGCGCTGCGGCGGGTCGTCGCCCACCAGATAATGGCTGGCGACGTGGGCCTGCCAGGCGACGGCCATGTCCAACATGCTTACGTCTACCAATTGCCCCTGGCCGGTGGTATGGCGGTGGATAACGGCCGTTAGAATCCCCATCACCGCGCCCAACGAGCCGCCGCCCACGTCGGCGATTTGCGCGCCCAACGGCGGCGGGCCGCTTTCCCGGCGGCCGGAATGGCTCATCAGGCCGGACAGGGCCAGATAGTTGTTGTCGTGGCCGGCGCGGTCTTTGTACGGGCCGGTCTGGCCGTAGCCGGTGACGGCGCAGTAAATCAGGCCGGGGTTCACCGCTTTCAGGTCGTCGTAGCCCAGCCCCAGCCGGGCCATCACGCCGGGCCGAAACTGCTCCAGCACAATGTCGTAGCCGCCGCCATTTGCGGCTACCAACTGTTTGATGATTTCTACCGCTTCAGGCTTCTTCAAATCAAGCGCAATGGATCGCTTGTTGCGATTCAACACGCCGTGCCAGCCGGAAATATCACCGTCAAAGGGTGGCATCAGGCGCACCATGTCCGGGCGGTGGGGCGCCTCCACGCGCACCACGTCTGCGCCCATGTCGGCCAGCAGCATGGTGGCAAACGGGCCGGGCAGCAGGGTGGAGAAGTCGAGAATTTTGAGGGAGGAGAGGGGCTGGTTCATGGTTTGGCGTTGGCAGAGATTGGTCCAATCTCCAAGATTGGACCAATCTTGCTGCGCTAAAACAGAGGAATTATTTAGATCGTCAGGTGGCCATCGGCGTACATTTTGCGCAGGGTGGCTTTGCTGAATTTGCCCACGCTGGTTTTGGGAATTTCGGTGATGAAGACGAAGTCTTCAGGAATCCAGAATTTGGCGACTTTGGTGGCCAGGTAGGCTTTGAGTTCGTCGGCGGTTACGTCGTAGCCATCTTTGGTGGGGACGACGGCGGCTAACGGCCGTTCCGCCCACTTATCATCCGGGATGGCAATCACGGCCGCTTCCATCACTTTGGGATGGCCCATCAGCACATTTTCCAGCTCCACCGATGAAATCCACTCGCCGCCGCTTTTCACCAGGTCTTTGGTGCGGTCGGTAATGGTCATAATGCCGTGCGGGTCAATCGTGGACACGTCGCCGGTGCGGAACCAACCATCGTCGGTCATGTAATCATCCGTCACGTCCCGTTTGAAGTATTGGCTGATAATCCACGGGCCGCGCACCTGCAATTCGCCCATCTGTTTGCCATCCCAGGGCAGCTCTTTGCCCACGGCGTCCACAATGCGCATTTCCACGCCGCAAATGGGGTACCCTTGTTTAGCCTTGATGTCCCATTTTTCTTCATCGGACAGCGCTTCGTGATGGCCTTGCAGAATAGAGACGGTGCCCAGCGGCGACAATTCCGTCATGCCCCAGGCGTGCAGCACGCTTACGCCTAACTCGCTCTCGAAGGCTTTGATGAGCGAGCGCGGCATCGCCGAGCCGCCCACGATGAGAGCGCGCAGGCTGGTAATATCGCGCGGGTTTTGTTTTAGCTCGTGGTACAGCGCCGTCCAGATAGTGGGCACGCCGGCGGCGATGGTGACTTTTTCCTGCTCGATCATCATGGCCAATGGTTCTGGCTTCAGGTGCGGCCCAGGCATGACTACATCGGAGCCGGCCATGGCGCAGGCGTAGGGCAGCCCCCAGGCCATGGCATGGAACTGCGGCACAACGGGCAGCACCACGTCCGATTCGCGCATGCCCAGGGCGGCGGCCTGATTTTCGCCCAGGGTGTGCAGGTACATGGAACGGTGGCTGTAGAGCGCGCCTTTGGGATGGCCGGTGGTGCCGCTGGTGTAACAGAGGCCCATGGCCATGTTCTCATCGGTGGAGAGCCACGCGAAATCATCGTCGGAGTCGGCGATCAGGTCTTCGTAGTAAAGGACGTTGCGCAGTTTGGTTTCTGTGCCTTTGGGCGCATTGAGCAAGACGTAATGCTTAACGCTGGTAATCTGGTGGGCGACGCGCTCGTAAAGCGGCAGCAGGGTCGCGTCGATAAAAACAACCTGATCTTCGGCATGATCGACGATGTAGGAGAGCTGTTCGGGGAAAAGGCGGATGTTGAGGGTGTGGCAGACTGCGCCGGCGCCGGGGATGGCGTAATAGAGTTCCATGTGCTGGTAATGGTTCCAGGCGAAGGTTCCCACACGGTCGCCTGGTTCGATGCCCAATTTGACCAACGCTTTCGACAGGCGCTTGACGCGCTTGTACATGTCGGCGTAGGTGTAGCGGTGCATGGACCCATTGGGCAGCATGGTGGATATCTGCTTGTGGGGGAACATGCGGTTGGCATATTCCAGAATGCGATCCATTGTCAACTGGTAATTCATCATTAAACCTTGCATATCATTTTCTCCTATTTGACTTGTGCGCTGCGTGATGCGTGATACGTGATACGTGGGGTGGCGTATCACGTCCTCACGCTTCACGCCTCACGGATTTATCACCCCACATAGGGGCGCTGGCCAATGAAGTTGGTTGTGCTGCGCTATCAGAGCGTCGATTTGGGCGGCGATGGCGGGTGGGAAGGGGGACGTGCGACGTTGGTCCAAATCGGCGTGGGCGCCCATGTCTTCCAGCGTGGCGGCGAGTTTGCCCTGGGTTTCGTTAACCATGAAGAGCATGAAGTGGACGCGCTTGGCGGAGCGGCCGATCATACGGCCGTAAATAGTGAGCCGGTCGTTTTGGTGGACTTCGGCGCGGTAGTTGATGAAGTGCTGGAGGGCGAATGCGCCGCCTTGTTTGGAATCGTAATAGGTCTGGTCCATGCCAAACTGCTCAAAGAATGTCCAGGCTGCCTGGTCGAACAAGGCCAGGTAGTAGCGCACGTTCATGTGCCCCATGACGTCCAGATAGTCAGCCGGTACGACGCCTTGAAATAGGATTGGCAGGGTTTGGAGTTGTTCGGGGGTGGGAAAATGTAGTTTTGTCATTTGAAAATTGAAAGTATCTATGTAGACCCTAAGGGTTTGCTCATGAGGAGTCGGGTTATCTGGGTCTTAAACCCTTGGGGTCTTTAATCTTTAGCCTCGTAGCCGCGGTATCCTTACCGCGTATTTTCCAGAGCGCGGTAAGGATACCGCGGCTACACACTAATCTCCAGTCTCCTAAAGTCCAAACTTATGTTTGAACGAACCTTTAGGGTCTTTAATCTTTAGCCTTCCGTTGGGAAGTAGTGCCACACGCCGGCAATGGTTTCTTGCCGGATGGCGCCATCGGCGAGAAGCAGGTCCAGATAGCCGATGAGCATCCAGAGGCCGGCGAAGCGGAATTGGGGCGGATGGTGGGCGTAGAGTTTATCGACGAGGTCGGCAGGCGTATGGAAACCGCCCCGAATGTGTTGCAAGCATTCCGCTTTACGCTGCTGGATGCGCTCGCATTGTTTTTGGATGACGGCGTGGTGGTCAAGATTGAAGCGGGAACCAAACGGCCGTCCATGACCCGGATACACCGCTTCTATGTCCAGCGCCGCCACCCGGTCGAGCGACTGCATGAATTGGGGCAGGGCAGGAAGGCGATCTTGGGCGGATAACGGCCGTTCCACCACCGGCGTCGGCGTCGTTTGCAGCAAATGGTCGGCGGATAAAAGCTGTTGTGTGTCGGGCTGGTAGAAGCAAGTTTGGGCGCTGCTGTGCCCCGGCGTGTGAATGACTTGCCAGGTGAGGCCACCCATTTGGAGACGGCCGTCCGGGGCAAAGGTATGCACGCGCCCCGGCGGAATCGGGTCGCTTTGGTCGGCGATGGCCTTCATGCCGCCGGTGATCAGGTTGATGGTTGCCTGATCGAAACCGACGCTGGTTAAAAAGTCTTGCCGGTAATAATCGAGGCGCTGCTGCCACATTTCGGCCGAATCGGTCAGCCAGGCGGCGCCCAGATCACAAATCCAGATGTCGGCGTCGCTGTGGGCGGCGATGGTGCCGGCCTGCCCAAAATGATCGACGTGGGGGTGGGTGATGATGACCCGCGAGATGTCCATCACCGTGAGGTTGTGTTCGGCCAGGCCAAATTGCAGCGCTTCCCAACTGTCGGCAGAGCGAATTCCGGCATCCACCAGCACCGGCTCCGGCTGGCGAAAAAGGTACACGTTAACCGGTCCCACATCGAGGCCGGTTGGGAGTTCTAGGCGGATTGGTTCCATTTTTAACGGGGCGTCAGGTGGAACAGGCTATGATGGCCCGGTCAGGTGTTCCAACATGGCGCGAAGTTGATGGGCATGGCCTTTGGTCTGGTAATACTCGTGGACGGAATGCCAGTGTTCCGCAGTGGGAACGGCTTCATTGTACGGTAAACCAACGGCGGCGATCAAGTCGGCGTCGGTGATGGACGGCCAGGATACGGCCGTGTCCGCTGCCAGCGCCGCCTGACAGGCTTGCTCAATTTTGTCGAAATAGGCGATGTTGTCTTGAAGGAGCTGCCCATCTGTGGTCACGGGGGCGTGGCAGTAAAACACGCGTCCGGCGTGGTAGGCGGCCAGTTTGGCCAGCGATTGGCGCATGGCGGGCAGCCCGGCCGTTGTGCGGGCCATGGGGTAAGGCAGTTCGGCGGCGTCGGCGGCGAAGAGGGTGTCGATTTCCGGGATGTAAAGAGACAGGTGGTCGGGCGTGTGGCCGGGGGTGGCGAACAGTTCCAGAGTCAGGTCGCCGCCGTCCAGGGTAAGCTGCTCATCGAACAGGATGGTGGGCGGGGTGAGAATGACGTGATTGAAGATGTCTGGTTCATGGGCGACCATTTGCGCCAGGGTGTCGGCCGATTCGGGGCTGCGCAGGATGTCGGCGCAGCGGCGGCGGCCGATGATGGGGGCCGGGTGCTGGGCGGTTGGGCCAGCGAAGACCTGGTTGCCCCAGGCGTGGTCGTAGTCGGCGTGGGTGTTGATGACCAGGAGTTGGCGATTGGCGAGGTGGGGGCGGGCGTGTTGCAGGAGGGAAACGGCCGTTGCCGCATTGATCATCGTATCGATCAGGACCACAAAGCGGTCGGTTAGGATGATGAACGTTTGCACCAACGCGTCATTCGCCAAAACCAGGATACGGCCGTCCCATCCCTGGTTGTCGATTAAAGTAACGTTGTTGGTGTGTCCGCTCATGCAGGGCCTTATGGCTAATTTTAAAGAAGGGCGTCAGCCGCCGCTAAATGCAGGCTGCGCGATTATGCGCTCATAAGCTGGCCGTTTTAGATTGGTCCAATCTGCAAGATTGGACCAATCTTGCTCATTTACTCGAACTGCTTCCAATTCAGGCTGATCAGATAGGCGATGATGGCGGCGGGGGCCAGGGCGCTGAAACCCACGCCGATCATGCCGGCCAGCAGCATGATGAGGGTGCTGGCGGCGGCCGACGCGATGTATAGATAAAGGCCCCATTTTTTCCAATACCACAAAGCGCCGGCGGCGACGACGTTGATCACGTTGGTGAGGATCATGACCCAGGCGTACCAGGGCACGTCGGCGAAGGCCATGCCCAGGACTCGTTTTTCGTTGAATAGTAGGATGGTGAAGACGATGTTGACGACCAGAATCAGGGCCAGGGCAGCGGTGAGGTATGGTTTGCGCGTTTTGGTAACGGCCGTTTTTGTGCCTGCGCCGTTTTTCTTGGCATAGGAATTACCGTTTTTGTTAGGCGCTTTTTTAGCCGCCTGGCTTTTTCCAGAATATTTTGCTTTCGACATGTTTCTCCTCGTTGGGGTGATTGTTTGATGGCCTTATTTTGACACCATGACGGATTTTCGTCCACTGATCGCTTTGGGGTTTTATCTGGCGCGCTGCCCGGCTAAATTATCCACCGGACGGCCAAAATTTCATCCATTTATCCGCCGCCGCCCTTTTTATACCAGTAGTATTTGTTGTTTTCTTCGCTGCCGCGCACCATGCCAATTTTTTCCAATACGCGGTGCGAGGGAATGTTAAACTTTTCGGTCCAGGCAGTAACTGTGCTGCAGGCGGGTTGGGCCAGCGCCCAATTCACCAAAACCCTGGCCGCTTCGGTCATGTAGCCCTGGCCTTGTTGTTCTGGCGCTATGCCATAACCAATTTCTACCTCGGCACGGCCGTTTGGTTTGCCCTTAAAGCCCACCAACCCGATGCCCATCTCTTCATCTTTGCGAATAATGAGCCAATAGGTAAACCAGTCGTGGTCGCGGCGGTTGGCGAGGCGCATTTTAGCCAGTTTGGCGCGGATCGCTCGCGCCACGATGGGGTTAAAAACAGATGGCAGAATGGTTACGGGCAAAAAAACATTTAGCAAGTCAGGATCGTTGTCAATCGCCTGCAATTGGGCCTCAGACAGAGCCAGCAGGCGCAGACGCGGGGTTTCTAGCTGGGTCATAGGGGTTGGGTTTTCCAGGCGGCAGCCCGCCGTAAAATCTCGGCGATAAATTCGGCTTTGGCGTTGGTGTAGGCCGGTGGGTCGGCGCGGAATTGAGCGGCGAGGGTGGTTTTGAGACGGCCGTATGCGACCGCTTCGTCTGGGTGGGCGCGCAAATAATCACGAAAGTTCAGATGATCAGCGATCTCCGGCCGACCGGCCTGAAAAACGTGGATGTGGTGAGTGTGGTTGGCATCGCTGCCTTTGCGAAAATAGCGGCGGCCAGGGATGCCGTTTTCCCCTTTGGCAATGTAACCCAGCGCCGCCATTGGCGGGTTTAGCGCGTCGATCTGGCTGATGTCGTCTACAACGGGCAGGATGTCGATGGTTGGTTTGGCGAGCAGGCCGGGCACGGCCGTGCTGCCGATGTGATGGATAGCCAGGAGATGATGGCCGAAAACTGGTATCAACCGCGCCGCCTCCGCTGCATAATCAGCCGCCCAGGCCGGGTTATAGGGGTAGATTTCAACGATTCGTTTCATGGTGTTATTGATATTAGAGATTAGGGACGTAACTACCAAGCCGTTGGTTGGTTTGATAGTTAGTTTGTTGGCTGAAAACCAACCAACCAGCAAACTTTTCCAAAGAGCGGTAATTACCCGGAGACTAAAAAATAAAGACTGGTAACCATGCAAAAACAAGTTGGCGGTTTTAAGATTGGACCAATCTCCAATCTCCAATCTCCAGTCCCCAATTCCCCTCAGCTATTCAGACAATGTAAGGCGTGCTGGCGTTGGTTTTGGACAAGCCGTCCGGGTCCAGCAGGACGTTGATGCAGGCCGGTTGGCCGCTGGCGAAGGCGCGGGCCAGGGCCGGGCCGATGTCGCCGGCGTCTTCTACCAATTCCCCGTAGCCGCCCAGCGCCACAACAAGTTGGTCGTAGCGGGTTTGGGCCAGTTTGGTTCCGGCCGCCTGGCCGAGCATGGTTTTGGTGGGGTTGCGGATTTGTCCCCAGGCGGCGTCGTTGCCGACGATGGAGACGATGGGCAGGTTGAAGCGCACGGCCGTATCAAACTCGAAGCCATTAAAACCAAACGAACCATCCCCGTTGATAATTAGCACTTTTTTGTCCGGGTGGAGAAACTGGGCGGCCAGGGCAAATGGCGCGCCGACGCCCAGACAGCCCAGCGGACCCGGGTCCAGCCATTGGCCGGGCCGGCTCACATCGACAACTTTGGCGACGGCGCTGACAATATCGCCGCCGTCGCCAATGATTATGGTATCGGCGTCGATGAAGCGGTTGATTTCTGCCCCCATGCGAAAATGATTCACCGGCGCATCATCAAACGCTTCCCAAACAGCCTGCTCGGCGCGCTTTTTGGCTTCTATGCCGGTGACCGTTTGCAGCCAGTTGTCGTAGCGGATGCCTTGCAAGCCTTCGCCCAGCGCTTCCAACACGAGGCGCGAATCGGCGATGATGGCGACGTCGGCCTGGCGGTTGTGGTTGAGTTCGGCGGGGTCGTTTTCGATCTGGATGAGTTTGCTTTGCGGGTTCCAGCCCTGGCCGTACCGCAGGCGAAAGTCGATGGGCGTGCCGATAAGCAGCACGAGGTCGGCTTCTTTGAGGGCTTTGCTGCGGCTGGCTTTGAAGCAGTGGGGGTGGGTCATGGGCAGTGTGCCGCGCCCGCCGCCGTTGGTAAACACGGGGATGCCGGTTTGTTCGGTCAGGTCGCGCAGGGCGTCGGAGGCGGCGTCCCAGTAGACCTGGGTTCCGGCGATGAGGATGGGCTTTTGGGCGGCGCGCAGCAGTTCGAAGATGCGCTGCATGGCGCTTAGCTCCGGCTCAACCGGTTCGGCGACGACTTTGGGGAAGATGACGGCCTCTTCCAGCGTGCCATAGAGGATGTCTAGCGGCACTTCGATGAAGACGGGGCCGGGACGGCCGTTCAACGCCAGCTTGAACGCGTCATGCAATTTTGCCGGAATCTCGGCCGTTTTTTCGATGGTGAAGCTGGCTTTGGTGAAGGTGCGAAACATATCGACCTGGGGCATTTCTTGCAGCGCGCCCTGGCCTTTGGTGTTGAGGGGGGCCGCGCCGCCGATGAGGATGAGCGGGCTGCGGGCGTGGTAGGCATTGGCAACGGCCGTTACGGCATCCGTTACCCCTGGTCCGGCCACCACCGCCGCCACGCCCACATTGCGCGTGAGCCGGGCATGGGCGTCGGCGGCGTGTCCGGCGGCCTGCTCGTGGCGCACGTCGATCACCGCAAGGCCATTGTTGGCGCAGCTGTTGAAAATGGGCGCAACATGCCCGCCGCATAATCCATAAATCGCATTCACGCCCTGCGCCGCTAACTGCCGGGCAATCAGTTCACCACCGTGTAAAAATTGCATGTGTGCTCCTTGCTCTAGTTAGATTGGACCAATCGTTGCGGTTAAGACCGAATTCTGAGGCGATAATCTTCCACGATCCATAGTTTTTGCTCAATTTTTTCCCGATCAAACACGTTCACTATGTTTGCACTTTTTAAAACGATAAGATTTTGCTACGGACATGTCATTCTGAGCGGAGTCTGCGGAGCGAAGAATCCCCATGTATTGGTCATTAGGGCTGACCAGATAGCCACAAAACGCTCGCGGGTTAAGGTAGCGGCGTAGCTGATGGCGGCCTGCACATCTTCTTTTGTTAAAGATGGGTAGCTGGAGAGAATCTCGCCAGTGGTTGCCCCGACAGCGAGATTGTCCAAGATGACAGAAACCATCACGCGCGTGCCAGTGATGCAGGCTTGTCCATGACAAATTTCAGGATCAACTGTAATTCTATCTATCCAGTTCATGATTCATCCTCGCCTTTTGCAGATTCTTGGAAGCCATTATACGGCAGCGGGGCGTTTTTGTGGTCTTCGATGAGCCAGGTTTTGCGCCAGAGTGAGCTGGCCCCGTCGATTTTGATGGATTCGCCGCTGATGTAGGCGGCGGCGGGGGAGAGCAGGAAGGTGATAACGCTGGCGACTTCGCTTTCCGTGCCCATGCGTTTGAAGGGGGCGTCTTGGACGGTTTGCTCGATGATGGGGCGCATGGCTTCCGGGTAGTTGTCCAATCCGCTGGAGGCGATGAGGCCAGGAGCGACAGCGTTGAGGCGCACGCCGGAGCGCGCCCATTCCACGGCCAGGGTTTTGGTGAGATTTTCGATGCCGGCGCGGGCGGCGGCGGAGTGGGCCATGCCGGGGAAGCCGCGCCAGTTTTCCATGAGCATGTTGACGATGACGCCGCCGTGTTGGTTCATGGATCGGTTGTAGGCTTCGCGGCACATGAGGAAGGTGCCGGTGAGGTTGGTTTCCAGCACGGCCGTCCACCCCTTCAGCGATATAAATTCGGCCGGGCTGGCAAACTGGCCGCCAGCGTTGTTGACGAGGCCATGAATGACGCTGTGTTCGGCTAAAACGCGGTCGAACAGGGCGACGACTTCGTCTTCTTTTTTGATGTTGACGGGCACGGCCGTTACCAATCCCCCCGCCGCCTCAATTTCCGCCTTGACGGCTGCCAGCTTTTCCGCCGTGCGCCCGGCGATGACCACATGCGCGCCCAACGAGGCCAGTTCGTGGGCCGTCGCCCGGCCAATCCCGCTGCCGCCGCCGGTGACGATGATCGTTTGCCCGGCGAACAGGTCAGGACGAAAAATGGAAGTATAGCTCATGGTTGCTTATCCTTGGTTGGTGAATCTGAGGAATTTGTTTCTGCGGGTGGGGTGTCGGTGTGACTGCGGAATCGCTGGAGCAGGGCCGACTGCTGCTTGCCCGGTTGGCGGGCTAAAATGAGAATGAAGCTGGAAATAATGCCCAGTCCCAACACCACATAGACCATGGTGAACAGTTTGCCTAAATCGGTTTTGGGGGAAAAATCGCCATAACCTACGGTCGTCAGGGTGATGATGGTGAAGTAAAACGAGTCCAGCCACGACCAGCCTTCAACGCTGTGATAAAACCAGCCGCCAACGCCGATGATGATTAGCGCGGCATAAAACAAGCCGCGAAATTCCGGGTCTTTGAGACCAATTTTGATGCGGCGGACCAGAGTGGAAATAAAAAGGTAAAGAGTAAGCATCGCTTTTCCGGTTAACGGGTCGTAATTTCCAGAGCCGCCTGCGCCATCAGCGGAATCATCGGGCCGAAGGCGGCGAAGCGCTGGTCCTGGGTTTGGCCGCGATGGTAGCGGATGTAAATTTGGGCGATGATGACTGTGAGGCGGTAAAGGCCGAGGGCGTGGTAAAAGCGAATGTTGGAAATGGAACGGCCGCTTTTCTCGGCGTACCGTTCCACCAATTCCTGCCGCGTCAGAAAGCCTTTGTCGCCGGTGGGCATCATGGCCATGGCCTGAAAATAGGGCGGGTCGGTGGGTTCGCTCCAATAGCAGAGCAGCGCGCCCAGGTCGTTGAGCGGGTCGCCGAGGGTGCACATGTCCCAATCGAAGATGGCGACCAGTTTGCCCGGATCGGCCGGATCGAGCATGACGTTATCTAATTTATAGTCGTTGTGGACGAGGGAGTGGGCGCTGGCGGGCGGCAGATTGGCTTTGAGCCAGGCGTAGACGGCATCCATGGCGGCGACATCCGCAGTTTTGGCTTTGTGCCAACGGCCGTACCACCCCTCAATTTGCCGCTCGATAAACCCATCCGGCTCGCCCAGGTCGCCCAGACCGACGGCCTGATAATCGACGGCGTGAAAGTCGGCCAGGGCGTCCACCAGCGCCTCGCTCATGCGCCGGGCGGCGTGCGGCTGGTTGGCGTATTCTGGCGGCATGTTCCGGCGCACAACCAGGCCCTGCCGCCGTTCCATGACGAAGAAGTTGGCGCCGATAACGGCCGTGTCGTCGCAAAACAAAAACGCTCTGGGCGCATAAGGAAACACCTGATGCAGCGCCGACAGCACCTTGTACTCGCGGGCCATGTCGTGGGCGGATTTGGCGATGGGGCCGAGCGGCGGGCGGCGCAGCACGTATTCGTGCGTGCCATAATCAAGCAGGTAGGTGAGATTGGCCGCGCCGCCGCCGAACTGCCGCACGGTGAGGGGATTGCTGCTGCCGGGGAAACGGCCGTGCAGATAGTTAGCCAATTTGGTTTCGTCGAATTGTTCGTCTGGGCGAACTGGCATGGTGTCGGGTTTGTTCATGAAGCAGAGGCTGCCTCCAGCGCTTCGTCCATGATGGCAAGAAGCTGAGTGACATGGTTTTCGATGGTAAATTGCTCGCGGACGGTGTTGTGGGCGAGGGTGCACATGTGGTGGATACGGCCGTTATTGGCCGGGTCCAGCACCCACTGAATTGCCGCCACATAACTTGCCGGCGAACCATCTACAATGATACCCGTTTTGCCGTCTGCAACGTATTCGCGCACCCCCAATGTATCCGAAACGATGGTTGGCTTTTTGGCCCACATCGCCTGCAAATAGGTCAACATGCCGGTGATGCGATGCACATCCGTGCGTAAGGGAACGACCACGGCCGCGGCCGTATCAATTAACTGATCGAATTCGGCCGGCGTCACCAGCCCGGCGCGCACATTAGCCGGGATAGCCGGGTGATCATCCAATCGGTTGGTGGCAATGACAAATTCCTGGTCGGGCATCAAGCGGGCGGCTGCCAGCAGCGGTTCATAATCACGAAACGAAGTCCCACCGGCAAAGATGTGTTGGCCGCGCGGTTTATCCGGCACAACAACATCGGGGCGGGCGTTTTTATTGAAGAATGAGCAGGAACGGATTTTGCTTTCGTCGATGCCCCACAGGCGCGAAAAAACGGGGATTTCGGCAGCGGAGTGGAGGGCAAAACGAAAAACGGCGCGATTGGCGAGCTTCATCACCCAGGGTTCTGTCAAACCGCGTAAGCCGGTATCCGGTTCGTACATTTCCCCGTAAAACACGATGTATGGCCGCCAGCGTTTGGGCCACAAGCCGATGAAAGCGGCCGCCAGCAGTTCTGGTTTCAGGTATCCACGGGAACTGAACAAAAGCAAAACCCGTTCGGCGCGGGCGGCTTTGATAACGCGAAAAAACAAGGCGGCCTCATCCAGCAGGCGAAACTTGCCTCGGGGAACTTTGTTCATTCTGTCTGGCACAAAGATGGGCCGCGCGCGCGCCGCAAAACGCGCATCGCCCCATCCGCTGACCGTTGAGGCAAACATGTTTGGTTTGTGGGGTGAATTGTTCATTGAGCGGCCTTTGGTTTATGGGTGGCGTTGTCGGGTTTTAGGCCGATATCTTTGTAAGAGTCGATGCAGAGTTGATGCTCCCAGTCAGCGTCGTTCATGGCCTGGGTGAGATCGTGCTGCGTCATGAGGCGTTCGGTGAAGGCTGGCTGCCAGATTAACGCCCCCCAGCAGATGCTGCTGATGTAGGTTGATGGTTTGTCGACAATTTGATGGCTTTGTGGATCAATCACGCCGAAATGCTGCCATGTTTCACCTGGAGCCTGGAAGCAAAGCAGGGTAAGTTCGTGAGTGGGGTTGAGTTGAAATGGGTTGGGCGTTATTCGGGTGTCGGCCATGCAAAAATACACCTGATGCTGGCTGATTGCCTGGTAACTGGCTTTGATAGCGTCAATTAGACGGCCGATTTTGCCGTCCTGATAGACAAATTCAAAGGGGAAGTCGTGATATTTGTGGGTGACATGCTCCTGGATGGCTTCTTTGCCCTGACGAATGACGATAACAATGCGATCCACCTTGGCGTCGATCAGGTGATCGATGCTGTAATCGATGATAGCCTGACCTTGGTGGTGGATGAGTTCCTTGGGCGTGGTAATGCCTAACCTGGTTGCCAGACCGGCAGCCGGGATGAGTCCAATTTTCATAAATATCTCCAGTTTATTTCACAAGAGTGCTCAAAGAGAGCCTGGGGCGTATCTTTTCAATATTTCGGGGTGTCGTAGTGCGGAATGCCATTCCGCACGGTCGGATTAACAATCTGACCTACAAATTCCCCAACTTTTTGAGAAGATGCCTGGTGGCCAATAAAAAACCCAGTCACTGTCCAGGTTCCTCTGGCAAGACCCCAAGGGTTTGTCGCCCAAATAATCCAAATTCTAGGGAGCGAACCCTTGGGGTCTGCATAGTTACAAAACCCATATCATTCTATGGTCTCGCATGATTTGGTCAAGTGTAGGATGGATGATTATCGGTAACGGTTAAGGGTTTGTGGCGTCAATGCAGGAAGGAGGCGGGTAAAGTTTTTAGGGAACATGGGCTTGACGCCTTCAGGGGATAGTTCCTGTGTTCGTAAGGAACGTTGTAAGGTGATCTGGCGCTTTACTACCAATTTCTAACCTAATTGCCGGAGTGTGTTAGTATAATGCGATTGGTTTTTTGCTTGCCTTCTTTGGAGGCATGTTGCCTGAAAAACTTTTTCTTTCGCCAGTAGTAAGCGGTAATTTTCCATTATTCAACCAGCCAACTTTGATGCACTATAATTTATTGTTTCGTTTATTGAAACGGCCGTTTTCCCGTCTGCGGTATGAAACGGTGAATGGGTGGGAACGGCCGTCAATCCTTTCAGGAGGTTTACGTGATGAATGGGGAACGGAAGCAGAAGGACAGTCGTCTTTTTGGGGGAGCTGCTAAATTCGGCAGCAAAATGTATCTTTTGGCGTTGTTTGGCTTGCTGGTTCTAAGCCTGTTGTGGTTTGCGCCGCAAAAAGCGTTTACTTTAGCAGCTGCGGGCAACGGTCCTGGCGGCGTTGGCGTCACCGATGGCTCTAGCACCCTGGAACTTTGGCTCCGCGCCGACCGGGGCGTCTTCTCAGATAGTGGCTGCACCATCCCAGCTGCAACAGGAATTCTGTTGGTTGTTGGCAAGATCAGAGTGGTAATGGTGCCAATGCTACCAATAGTGTTACTGTAAATCAGCCAACTTTTAATACAGGGTCTCTCAATAATCAACCGACACTCTATTTCAATGGGTCACAAACCGATGCCTTGGTTAGCGGGGCGATAACTTTAGACCAATTCACAATTTTTTCTGTGTTTAATTCCACTGGCGCTGATGGTTTTGTCTATGAGCAGGGAAGCGATACTGGCACTTCTGATGGGAGTAATCTTTATTCGGGAACCGAGTGTTCACCTGTTAATCGAGGAAGTGACTACCAATTCTGGTTTAAGCCTAGTAAACTGGTTGGATGAATGCGACAAATATTTTGTTACTCAGCTTCAATGGTGGCCACTCAAGCCATTCGGTTAGTAACAACAATGCCTTAAGTGCAACCTGATGGGTAATGATCCCAATCCTATTCCCTTAATGTGAATGATTTCATCTTATATTGGTGAGAGCGGAAGTGGTTTCCACTTACAGGTAATATCGCTGAATTGATCTTCTTTAATGAAAATTTGCCGGATGTGCAGAAGATTTTGGTGGAGAATTATCTTTCATCCAAGTATAACATTGCTTTTGACGTAGCCAGCACTAATGATTATTATGATGGCGATACCCCGGCCAATGGCGATTTTGACCTGGATGTGGCTGGGATTGGGCGGTTTGGGGGTGTATCTCATACTGAAGCTCAGGCAGCTGGGATGGTTGTGGTAAATGGAACTTTCCTAAACGCTGACGGCGATTGGCTGTTGTTTGGTCACAATGTAGCAACGAATGTGAATACCACGGCCGATTTGCCAACAGCGGGATGGAATATAAATACGAGTCAACGTTGGTTGCGCTCATTTTATTTTGACCGCACCGATGCCGGCACGGCTGGCGGAACAGTGGACGTTATTTTTGATTTCAGTGACGGCGGCATGACGGGGAGTCCGGCTGGAACCGCTACGAATTATCGCCTGCTCACGCGAGCCGGGGCTACCGGTACGTTTGCTGAAATTGCCGGTGGTTGTGTAACCGGCACCTCGATTGCCGGAGACCGGGTGACGTTTAGCGGCGTGGATGTGACCTGCCTGGGCAGCAACTTTACGCTGGGGACAATCGATGTGGCGAATTCGCCCACGGCCGTTTCCCTTCAGCCCATCGTCGCCACCCCACAAACAAACGGCCTCCTTATCTTTGCCGCCTGTGTGTTGGCATTGGGTTTTGGTTCGTTGTGGGCCTGTTTGCGCCATCGGCCGGAATAACGGCTGGTAATCTCAGGCACGCGCTGTAAATGCAGATCAAAAAGGCGCGCCGTGCCCCATTTCCGGGCACGGCGCGCCTTTTTTAGTTGTAGCGCTGCAAAATACGGCGGGCGACGGCGCGTTTGTGTACTTCGTCCGGGCCGTCGTAGATGCGGGCGGCGCGTTCGTGGCGATACCAGTAGGCGATGGGCGTCTCGTCGGTCATGCCCAGCGCGCCGTGGGCCTGCAAGGCGCGATCTAAAACGCGCTGTAATACCCCGGCCACGTAAAATTTTATCAACGAGACTTCGTCGCGGGCGGCGTATTGGCCTTGTTGGTCCATTTTGTGGGCGGCGTCCAAAACCATGAGGCGGGCGGCATTGATTTCGGCGCGTGATTCGGCGACCCAGTTTTGGATGGTTTGCTGCTCGGCGAGGGCGTGGCCGGGAGCCACTTCGCGGCGCACGGCATGGGCGCACATCAGGTCGAAGGCGCGTTCGCAGATGCCAATCCAGCGCATACAGTGGTGGATGCGCCCTGGGCCAAGGCGCTCCTGAGCGATCATAAAGCCCGCGCCTTCTGGACCAAGCAAATTGCTTTGCGGCACGCGCACGCCATCGTACATGATCTCGCCGTGGCTGGCCCAGCCCAGGCCGCGCTCGCCCATCACCGAAGTGTTGCGCACCAGCCGGAAACCAGGCAAGTGTGTGGGCACGATGATCTGGCTGGCGCGTTGGTGTTTGGCCGCTGCCGGATCGGTGATGGCCATGACGATGGCGAAGGCTGCGCCGTCGGCGGCGGTGCTGAACCATTTGTGGCCGGTGATGACGTAATCGGCGCCGTCTTTAACGGCCGTTGTGCTCATCCACGTCGGGTTAGACCCCGGATTTTCTGGTTCGGTCATGGAAAAACAGCTACGAATGTCGCCGGCGAGCAGCGGTTTCAGGTAGCTTTCCTGTTGTTCCGGCGTGCCATGCTCGATGAGGATTTCCATGTTGCCGGCGTCGGGCGCCTGGCAGTTGAAGACGTAATGGCCCAGGAGGGAACGGCCCAACACTTCGCTGACACGGCCGTGTTCCACCAGCGATAACCCCATCCCGCCATATTCTTGCGGAATTTGCGGCAGCCACAGGCCCAGAGCCTTGGCTTGGTCTCGTTTGGCCTGTAATTGAGGCAGCAAGTGGTCGTAATCGTGGTTGAGCAGCAGCGGCTCCAGCGGAATCACTTCCTCAGTTACAAATTCGCGCAGCGTGGTCAGAATCATTGTCAGTTCAGGGGATGTGGTGTTCATGAAATCTCCGGTTGGTTGGTTAAGAGCCGATGCCGCTGCCTACCAACTGCCCGCCATCGACGACGAAGGTGGCGCCGGTGGTGAAGTTGGAAGCGGCTGAAGCCAGATATAGGGCGATGCCGGTCAGTTCTTCGGGTTGGGCCATGCGTCCCTGGGGAATGGTTTTCATGACGGCCTCGTTGAACATGTCGTTGCTCCAGATGGCGGCGCTGAAGCGGGTTTGCACAAAGCCGGGGGCGATGGCGTTGACCTGGATGTTGTCGGGGGCCAGTTCGGCGGCCAGGACTTCGGTGAGCATGAGCACGGCCGCTTTGCTGACGCAGTAGACACCCATGGCGGGTAACGGCCGTTTCCCGGCCACCGAGGCCATATTGATCACCTTGCCGCCGCCGCGCGCTTTCATCGACTCGTAACAGGCCTTGACCACGCGGAAATAGCCCAACACATTCACGTCAAAAATTTTGGTCCACTGTTCTTCCTCGGCGCTCATCACCGGGCCGAAGTGTGGGTTGGTGGCGGCGTTGTTGACTACGATGTCGATGCCGCCAAAGGTTTCTAACGCTTTTTCTATTACTTGCTGCACGGCCGTCAGGCTGCCGGTATGGGCGGCCACAGGCAGCGCCTCGCCGCCTGCCTCGCGGATCTGCTGCGCGATCAGGTCGAGTCCTGGCTGCTTGCGGCTGGCGAGAACCACTTTTGCGCCGGCCGCGGCATAGGCCTTGGCGATGGTTTCCCCAATCCCGCGCGACGCGCCGGTGATCAGGGCTACTTTTCCGGTTAAGTCAAAATCTGGTTGATGGGTCATGGTGTCTCCCGATATGGCGAAAAACTGCCGGCTCGCAGCCAGCAGCTAACGGCTATTTGCCCTGAAAGTCAGGTTCGCGTTTTTGCATGAAAGCCATGACGCCTTCGGCAAAATCATGGCTGACGAGGGTTTTCATTTGCTGGCGGGCTTCAAATTCAATGGCTGCCGACAGGGTGTTTTGGGCGGCAAAGGTGAGGGCATGTTTGGTGAGTCCCAGGGCCAGGGTGGGGCGTTGGGCGAGTTTGTGCGCCCAGGCCAGCGCTTCGTCAACCAATTGGCTGGCCGGGGCGATTTTGTTGGCCAGGCCCCATTCCAGGCATTGGTCGGCTGGGAGGCGGTTGCCTTCGATGGCCAGTTGGTAGGCACGGCCGTAACCCAATCGGCGCATCAAGAACCAGGTCGCCCCGGCATCGGGCACAAAGCCGATGTTGCTAAAGGCCATCATCAGGCTGGCGTCGTGGGCCATTATCTGTAAATCGCACGCCAAAGCCAGCGACATGCCTGCGCCGGCGGCTACGCCGTTCACTGCGGCAATCACCGGTTTGGGCGTGGTGGTGATGAGGCTCATCAGGGGGTCATAGGTGGTGACAATGACGTTGTAGAGGTCTTCCGGCGTGGGCATTTGGCCGAAAATGCTCAGATCAGCTCCGGCGCAGAAGCCATCGCCCGCCCCGGTGAGAACAATGGCGCGTATCTGGTCATCGGCGGCGGCTGCCTGAAAGGCGAGCAGTAAATCACGGTTCAGGGGCATGTTGAGGGCATTGCGTACCGCCGGGCGGTTCATGGTGATGAGGGCGACGCTGTGGTGAGTTTGATAGATGAGCGTTTCGAAATCTGGCATGAGACGGGTCTCCTTAGCTGGGAATGGGCGTGATAACAAAAAAATTCGGGCGTGGCGCAATGGGTTTCGCCGGGTTTAAAGAGTTTCTGACGCGCGCCAGCCGGACTGGTAGGCATAGACGCTTTGTTTGATCACATCGGGGATGGGGAAGGCGCTGTTGTTGTCGTAGTCGTACATGACCTGGATGGTTTTGCCGAGGGCTACGAGACGGCCGTCTTCGCCCGCAATTTTATAATCCAGATCGAAGCTTTTGTTGCCAAAGCGGGTCACGCCGACGCCCACAGTGAGCATTTCGCCAAACAGGGCCTGGGATTTATAGCTGCACCGCGCTTCCACCAAAATAATGGGGATGTCGAGCAGATCGAAACGAATGGGCAGGCCATGCTCCAGGAATTTGGTGATGTACTGGATGCGCGCCGTTTCCAGATAGGTAAAGAAAACGGCGTTGTTGACATGGCCTAAAGCATCCAGATCGCGAAAGGAGACTTGAATTTGGGTTTCGTAGGGGTAATTTGTGATGTTCATAAGGACTCCAATTTGTTTTGAGCGCGGCAAAATGTTAGAAATGCTTGCCACACACAATGATTATAGAAGGCTTCAAGTTAAAAGGAAATGTATTTATTGTTGTACGGCCGTCTGGAAGCCGGTTTGACTGTTAGCGAAGTCGCATTATAATTCTGACTCTGTCTTTAAGAACTGAGATTAGGGCGGGTGACCGAGAGGCTGAAGGTGCAGCACTGGAAATGCTGTGTACGGGTAACCGTACCGTGGGTTCGAATCCCACCCCGTCCGCTGCGAAGGCACAGTTTTTAACTGTGCCTTTTTTATTTTGTGTGGAATTGCGTAGCTAGACAGACTCCAAGGGTTTGCTCCCTTGAAAATAGATTTGTCAAATCTTTAAGATTTGACAAATCTCAACTCATGATGTCTCCTGAGAATTTGGATTTTGGGCATCAAACCCTTGGGGTTTAGCCAGAGAAACCTGAGCAGGTACTCGGATGGCTTAATTGGCATCGCCAGAAACGGCCGTTACAATTACATCCTCATGTTACGCAGTTCTTCGGGTAGAAACCTGAAGGGTTTGGGTGCGTAACATCAAGGATGACCCGTTTACCCTGACACGAATTTTCTGGGCGATCGCGGATAATTTGGTTGATGTGTTGGATGTTTACTCCACTCGTAGGACTGAAACGTAGGCAGTAGTTCATGACCCCAGCCGAGATTGTTTCCATTCTTCCTCTTTTGGCCGCCGTTGCCTACACCTTTTTATTAATTGCCCCCTCCCTGCGTCGCAGCCGGCAAGAATCGGCCCTGAAGTGGTTTTTAGCCTTTTTAGGCGCGTCCATTATTTGGGAATTCCTGCTTTTTTTTGTGCCTTACAGCAATCTGCCCCACAACCTGCCGAGTAAGGCCTTGCTGGTGGGGACGACATTTCTGGGCATGACAACGGCCGTTTACGTTAAATGGCCGAAACAAAAACCCTGGCTCCTTCTCTCCGGGACAGCTATCCTGGCCACCGTTCTGGTCGATATTTTTATCCCCGAACAGCCCCTTCGCCTCTTGGCCGATTCTACCTGGGCGACTATCACCGTCAGCAGCCTTATCTCCTTTCTCACCTGGATCGCCCTCAGTTTGTTTATCCTCTTGCGCACATGGCGCGATTATCGCCATACCGATTTTCCCTGGCACGCCAATCGCCTGCTCTTCTGGACCCTGACTTTGCTGGTCGTTTTCAGCGGCGAAGCCCTGATGTTTGCCCGGCTTACCGGCCTCACGGTAGCGGGGCAAATTGTGCGTTGGATAGGCGTTTTGGGGCTGGCTTACGCTGTGTCGTCGTATCGCATCTTCGATGTGAGAACCCGTGTGCGCCGCAGCATCGCTTATTTCATCATTGTCCTCATCTCGGCGCTGCCTCTGACCGGTCTGATCTTGCTCGTCCAGCGCCTGACCCAGAACCAATTTCGCACCACCCTGATTGTGACGGCGCTGACGGCCGTTTTCAGTTTCATTGTCTACCAGCCGCTGCGTAATTTTGTCGAGCGCGTTACGTACCGCTACTTGTTTGGCGAAGGGTTCGACCCCAACCAGATTGTGCGCGACTACAGCCAGGCGATTTCGCGCACCTTAGACGTGCAGCAGTTATCTCAATTGATTCTGGGCATTCTCAGCGATAAATTCGAGACCAATCGCGGCGCGTTGATGTTGGTTACGCCCCAGAATGGCGAAGCGGAAATCGAACCGGTTCCGGGGATCGGGACCATTCCTCGCCACACCGTCAGGCTGCCAGTTGACCACCTGTTTCTGGACACGATTACGCAGCAGCACCAGCCGCTGCTGCAATATGAACTGGATTTTAACCCGACGTATGGTCAGATGGGGGACACGGCCGTATCCTGGCTCAAAGAAATGGCCATGGAAGCTTACGTCCCCGTCGGTTCCGACAGCGGTCTCGACGGCGTTATTGCCATCGGCCCCAAACGTTCTGGCGTCCCGTACCAGCCCGGCGAACTCGACCTCATGCAGGTCCTGGCCGATCAGACCGTTATCGCCTTGCAAAATGCCCGATTGTACAGCGAACTAGAAGGGCAAAATGAAAAAATCAACACCCTGAACGTAGACTTGGTGCGCCAAAATGAACGCCTGGAAATCATGGATCAGGTCAAATCCGACTTCATCACCATTGCCTCGCACGAATTGCGCACCCCGCTTACCCAGGTTAAAGGCTACGCCGATATCCTCGCCGCCATGAACGAAACTCACTCCCTCACGCAGGAACAAACCAAGGAAATTGTCGGGCACATCAATCGCGCCACAATGCGCCTGGAAAGCCTCATCAGCGCCATGTTAGACGCTAGCCAGATAGATGTCGATGGCATGCAGCTCACCTTCATGGAAACGAAGATGGAAACGATTGTCCGGCTGGCGTTGGAACCGCTGAACACCGCTCTCCGTGATCGGCGCATCACCCTGACAACATCCGGCCTTACGGATCTGCCGCCCATCCAGGCCGATTTCAAGCGGCTGGTCCAGGCATTTACCAACTTGCTGGGCAACGCCGTCAAATACACGCCCGATCATGGCAGCATTCAGGTCGAAGGCAGCATCATTCCCAGCCAAAATGGCGATAATAATTTTATAGAAGTTGTGGTCGCCGATACGGGCATTGGCATTGATGCGCGCTATCATGAACTCATTTTTGAGAAATTCTTTCGCATCGGCGACCCGCAGCTCCATTCAACCGGGAGCACCAAATTTAAGGGCGCCGGTCCTGGGTTGGGACTGCCTATTGTCAAAGGGGTGGTGGAGGCCCACGACGGCCGTATCTGGGTCGAATCCGATGGTGAAGACGAAACTCGCCTGCCAGGCAGCCGCTTCCACGTCATCCTTCCCATCTTCCCACCAGGCGCCAAACTCCAGGCCGCCAAATCCAGCAAATCCCCCGACCGCCCACCCTGGCTTATCGGCTGATCAGGCGTGACAGATTTTTATCGCGCCTCGCCGTAAAAATCTGCATCCAATGATAAAAAGAGGAAAACATGCCCACTGAAAATCGTAAAAAAGCATTGGTTTTATCTGGCGGCGGCGGGCGCGGCGCTTACCACGTCGGCGTGCTGCGCTTCCTGGAAGAACATGAGTGGCTGCCCGACATCGTCGTCGGGACGTCCATCGGCGCGGTAAATGGCGCGGCTATTGCCTCCGGCCACAATGCCTATTCCCTCTGGGCGCTCTGGAAACGGCTGCGCACCCAGGACGTACAAAAAGCCAATCTCAATGCCCTGACCGAAAACTTCCTCCTGGACACAGCCCCGCTGCGCGACACCCTCCTACGCGAAGGCTGGGTCAATTTTGATCGCATCAACTCCGACGAGGCCAAAGTTCACCTGCGGGTCACGGCCACAGAAGTCAGCAACGGCCGTTTGCACGTCTTTGGCAATACCCCCGACATTTACCCCAGCCGGATGCGCCATGAGCCATTAGGATTAGACCATATCATCGCCAGCTGCTCCATTCCCATCGTTTATCCAGCCACGCAACTGCACGAAAATCTTTACTGGGATGGCGCCACTGTCGCCAATACGCCCTTAGGACCGGCCATCGACGCCGGCGCGGAAGAAATTGTCGTCGTCATCATGACCCCCTGGGAAGACGACGAAGATACCCAGGCCGACACGCCGCACAATATGTTTTCTACCGTCAGTATGACTCTGGAATGGGCGTTACTCGCCTCGTTCCAGGCCGATTTGAAGCTCTTTCGCCGCATCAACGACCTGGTGCGCTTAGAAGTGGAAAATGCCCGGCTGCGGGCGACCAATTCGCTGCTCATCGAAAAAATTAAAGAAGGCCAGGAATATGTCCTCGCGGACGCGGATGGTGACGGCATTCCCGATATTTTCCAAAACAAATTCCAGGTGTTGCCAGACCCCATCATCGTAGCGCCCAAAAAACCGATTCCCGTCGAGCAAATCGTGCGCTACACGCGCAAAGGGCACGACGAACTGTATGAAATGGGCTACGAAGACGCCAAACGCACCTGGCGGGCCAGCGGCAAACTTGTTGAGGGCGAGGCGTAGCGGATGCAGACCCCAAGGGTTTGACCTCGAGAATTTGGATGATTGGGGTATTAAACCCTTGGGGTCTTGCTAGAGAAACCTGAGCAGTAACGATGCAGACCCCAAGGGTTTGACCTTGAGAATTTGGATGATTGGGGTAACAAACCCTTGGGGTCTTGCCAGAGAAACCTGAGCAGTAACGATGCAGACCCCAAGGGTTTGACCTTGAGAATTTAGATGATTGGGGTATCAAACCCTTGGGGTCTTGCCAGAGAAACCTGAGCAGTAACGATGCAGACCCCAAGGGTTTGACCTCGAGAATTTAGATGATTGGGGTATCAAACCCTTGGGGTCTTGTTAGAGAAACCTGAGCAGTTACCGTTCATCATTCTTCCAATTCCCCATCCAACTGAATCGGGTACAACGGGTCAACCCCGTCGCGGTCTAACACCGGGGAGCGCTGCAAATCGGGCCAGGTGTACATGCCGACGTGGAAATAAGCTGGCGGTTCCGGAGGCCGGGCAAATTCCACCCAGGTGATGAGGTGATCGCCCTTTTGCCACGCCCGCGACGAAGTATAGACGTCTTGCACCTCGCTGGGGGCCTCGGCTCCCGGCAGATAAAGATGGTTGAACTGTTGGAAATGCCCTTCTTGTGGCTCGCCGGTAAACTGCCAATGGGTGATCAGGCGAATCTGGCCGCTTTCCGGTAAATCTTGCACCTGCCAACCCACTAGTTCCGCGCCGTTCGCCAGTTTGACCGGCTGCGCCAATGCCCGAAATCCTGTTAAGGTTACATCGTCTACTGTTAGCGCCAGGTAGGGCAGTTCGCCGTCGCGGCGGGGCAAATCCCGGACTGTGCCGGTGAGGCCAACGGCCGTTGCCACCTCCCACGCCGCCAAATTCTCATACGTAAACAGCAGGTGCGCGGGTCTGGCGGGAATCAACAAAACATGACGCGCGTCCACAATTTGCGTAGGATAGCCCCATAACAGCACCTTAAACATCGCCGCGTCGCCGTCAAACTCGGGAATGTCGCCAAAAGTTTCTACGACGATGGGACGGCCGTCAGCCATCAACTGCCGCACGGCCGTTTGCGGATAGCGCAGCGGCGTTCCCATCCCGCCGGGAACGAAGGTGTCGGCTACGGTCGTGAGCGTCTGGGCCACGGCCGTCGCCTGGAAACTGGCAATGAAAACGGCCGTGCCCACCACCCCTATCTGCCACGCCCGTTTCGGCCAAACGTTAACCGCGCCGCCGGCCAGCAGAAACAGCGCCGGCAGCGAAACCAGTTGGTACTGCGGGAAAACGGGCGTGCGCGGCAGCATAAACAACAGCGGCGCGGCCACGGCCCAGATAAGCACAAAGCTGCTCAAAATTTCCCGGCCTGTTGGCGTTTGGGACGCGCGCCGGGCGGGACGCAAATCTTGCGCCATCGTTCGGGCGGCGGCCAGCGCCCCGATGATGACCAGAACCGCCACCAGCACGCCGCCAATTTGCAGACCGGCGGCCAAAAGCGGCGGCCAGCCCCAATCGGTGTTGAGCCAAAATTTTTCCCACCCCTGGCTCAGGCTCAACTGGCGCAGCTGCTGCCAGGCGGCAAATTGGTCTACGGCCGTGGCCGTGCCATCGGCCAACAAGCCGCGAATGACCGCTTTGGCGCCATCGCCGCTGCGCCAGATGATGGTGATGGTTGGTAAAGCCAGCACGCCGGCCAGGAACAGCCCGGCGGTAACGGCCGTCCACCAGCGCCACAGCCGGAAGCGGAAGCCGATCCACAACGAGGCCAGCGCCAGGGCAAACCCGGCAAAATGAATCTGCCCCACAAATCCGGCCAGAAACGCGTGCAGGCCAATCAGCCAGGGATTGTTGTTTTTTAGCCCGGCGACAATGGCCACCGCCCACAAAATCGCCAGCGGGGCCAGCAAATTCTGGCTCCAAATGCTGCGGCTGTAAAAAACCAGATAAGGCGACGCGGCAAATAACAACCCGGCGACCAATCCGGCCGTTTTACCCCAGGCTGTGCGTCCCAGCCACCACATCCCCACCACCGCCAGAACATTCAGCAGCGCAACTAAATTGTTGGCGGCCGCTGGATTGGTTGAAATGGCGTAAGGCAGGGCGAAAAACCAGACCGTCGCGGCAAAATTCGGCACGCCGGTGGATGACTGCATCCCCAGGGCGGCAAATTTGCCGCCGCGAGCCATTTGCAGGGCCATGTCGCTTACGCGCGCCTCGTCGAAGCCGAAGGAGTTGACGCCGGGCCAGCCCAGGCGCAGCCAGGCGGCCAGCAGCAGGATGAGCAGCAGAGCTACAGCTTCGCCCGGAAATTTCGGATTTCGGATTTCGGATTTCGGAATCAGCGGAACTGATTGTGTAGTGGTGGTTGGACCGCTCATGGGGTGTTATTCGTAGCCGAAATTCCAGGAGGCGTTGTCCATCGGCAGGTCGTCCAGGCGGGCGCGGCGCAGGGCGGCAAAACGCGGGCGCATCTCGTCCAGGCTGTCGCCGCCCAGCTTTTCCAGCAAGGCGTTCGCCAGCGTAAAGGCGACCATTGCCTCGCCGACGACGCCGGCGCGGGGCACGGCGCAGAAATCGGAGCGCTCGTAGACGGTGACGGCTTCCGCGCCGGTGGCCAGATCGACAGAATGGCGTGGGTTGAGCACGGTGGAGATGGGTTTCATGGCGGCGCGCACGACGATGGGTTCGCCGGTGGTGATGCCGCCTTCGAAGCCGCCGCTGTGGTTGGTGCGCCGCACCAGGGTTTGGCCGTCGGCGTCCAGGTAGATTTCGTCGTGGACCTGGGAGCCGGGCAGGCCGGTGTTGGCGAAAGCCGGGCCGATTTCCACGCCTTTGACGGCGTGGATGGAGCCGACGGCTCCCATCAGCAGGGCTTCGAGGCGGCGGTCCCAGTGGACGTGGCTGCCCAGCCCGGCGGGCACGCCCAGGGCGACAATCTCAAAGACGCCGCCGATGGTGTCTTTGGCTTGCATGATGTCGCTGATGTGCTGGCGCATGAGGGGCACGGCCGTTTCCACCGGGCAGCGCACATCGTTGGTTTCGGCGATGGCGAAGCGGGCGGGGTAGGGCAGGTCGGCGGGGATAACGGCCGTTACCTGGCCAATGCTCACCACATAACTGCCAATCGTCACCCCAAATTGCGCCAACAACTGCTGGCAAATCGCGCCGACAGCTACGCGCGCGGCCGTTTCTCGCGCTGAAGCGCGTTCCAGGGCCACACGCAGTTCGCGGTAGCCATATTTCACCGCGCCGGTCAGGTCGGCGTGGCCGGGGCGGGGCACGGTAATGGGGGCGATGTCGCGGTCGCGCCATTTGGCGAAGTCGCGGTTGGCCATGTGCAGTGCCAGAGGGCCGCCGGTTGTCTGGCCGTTCATGTAGCCGGCGGTGAGCCGCACGGCGTCTTTTTCGATCTTCATGCGGCCGCCGGAGCCATAGCCCAACTGGCGGCGGGCCATCTGGCGGTTGAGTTCGTCCATGTCCAATGTGAGACCGGCGGGGATGCCTTCGAGAACGGCCGTTAATTCCGGCCCATGTGATTCACCTGCGGTTAAAAAACGAAGCATAATGGTTTCCTTTGCTTATTCGGCCGTCCAGCCCAGGGTTTGGGCTTTGTTTAAGTCGGCGGCGGCTATTTGGGCGTGGTAGTGGGTGGAGGTGGGGCAGTCGCACGCCTGGCAAACTGCCAACTCAATGGTTTCCACCTGGAAAACCGTGATACCGGCGGCCGTCAGGTCGGCGCGCGCGGCCTGGACATTGGTATAGGCGTAGCTGCTGGTGTCGGCGCATTGCAGCCCCAGCGGATGAAGAATCCAGATTGTGCTGGCGTCATCGACTGCCGGGTAAGGGTTGTTGGGGACGGGCTGGGCTGGCGGCGGGTAATTTTCTGGCAGAGGGGTGGCCGTCGGTGGCGGTGGCGGGTAGCCGGTGAGGTTGTTTTGGCCGCCGTTGGCGGGGGTGAGCAAGCCTGGATCGGCAGTGGGGGTGGCGCGGGCTGGGGAGCCGTTGTCGGGCGTTGGGGTTGGCTCTGACGCAGATGGCCCGCAAGCGGCCAAAACCAGGAGGAGTAGGGAAGTGAGTGTGAGTATTAAATTTTTCATCGCAAGTCATCTCCAAAACCGATTGACTCAAGGGTCATTCATGGTTTAGCCATTTTACCCTTAAGCGGCTGAAGCTGGTAGATTGGGCGCCGACGAACCTTTGTGTTACGTTGGATTTGATGGGTTCTTCAGGAACTCAGGGGGGTTGACAGCCCCTGGTGCGTGATGCGTGATGCGTGAAACCTCTCTGGTCATGCATCACGCATCACGCATCAGACCAAACCCCATGAAATCCCCAAGGCCCATTTGATGTTTATGACATGCAACCACAGGGGTGGTCTGTCGTATAGGCGGTGTGAAAGGATATGAGTTTTAGAAAACGGCCGTTTCCCGGCCAATAGACGTATGGAGGTATATGATGTCAAACAATAAAAAATTAGCCCGTTCCAAAGATAATCGTATGTTTGCCGGTGTGTGCGGTGGGTTGGGTCACTATTTCAACGTCGATCCGACGCTCATCCGCGCTTTGTTTGTGTTGTTTTCGGTTTTTGTGGGCGGCGGCGTCATCGCCTACATTATCCTGTGGATTGTCATGCCCGAAGAGTCATCTGACCCCGGAATGGGCAAGGTGATTTCCGAGGATGAGCCGTATTCAAATTAGAACAGATTCAATCGTTCGTTGTTCGCCTGGAGGGTGATGGTTGCCATCACCCTCTTTTTGTTTGCAAAATTGGGCGCTCAGGAAGCGCGGTAATTGGCTGAAAATATCTGAAGTTTTTCCGCTTTTGCCGATCATGGTAGAATGCCCCGCCAACGATTATGATGTTTGCTAAGGAGAAATTATGAAAAGGTTGTTTTGGTTGTTGATGAGTGTTCTGTTTTTAGCGGCCTGCGGGGCATCTGAATCGGCCATATCGCCGGCAACGGCCGTATCGCCCACCGATGCGCCTGCATCTACCAACATCCCCGCGCCTACTGTTGCGTCGAGCGATGCTTCATTGGCCAACCCGCTGGACGTGGCCAGCATCATCCGCGAGAGCGATTGGGTGCGCGGCGCCGCCGAGCCGATTGTGACCATCATTGAGTATGGCGACTTTCAATGACCGGGGTGCGCGGGCATTTCGCCTGTGCTAGAGCGTCTGGTAGACGCCCACCCGGATCAAGTACAGCTCGTTTATCGGCATTTCCCCTTAAATCAAATTCATCCCAATGCCCAAAAATCGGCCGAAGCCAGCGAAGCGGCTGGCGCGCAAGGCGCTTTTTGGGAATATCACGATTTGTTATTTGCCCAACAGGCGGAGTGGAGCCGGTTAGAGACGGCCGCTGCCCGCGATTATTTCATCAGTTTGGCGCAGCAGTTAAATCTGGATGTAGACCGTTTTACCCAGGAATTGGATGACGGCGTATACGCCGAGTATGTCGCCAGCCAGGAGCAGGAAGCGATGAATCTGGGCATGCCTGGAACGCCGACGGCAATTGTGAACGGCCGTATCGCCACCGAAATGCCCCAAGACATCGCCATTTGGGAAGATTTTGTCCAATCCACCATCCTCTTGCAGGAGTTGGCCGACCGTCAATACGACGCGCCGCCACCCATGACTTTGGAAGATGGCGTACAGTATCTGGCCCGCGTAAAAATGGAAACCGGCGGCGAATTTGTCATCCAATTGTTGGCCGATTCCGCGCCGCAAACCGTTAACAGCTTCATCTTTCTTAGCAACGAAGGCTGGTTTAATGGCGTGACATTCCATCGCGTGCTGCCGGGTTTTGTCGCCCAAACCGGCGACCCAACCGGCACAGGCGGCGGCGGCCCCGGCTATACCATCCCCAACGAAATCGACCCGGCGTTGTCGCACAACAAACCGGGCGTGGTGGCCATGGCCAATTCCGGCCCCGACACCAACGGCAGCCAGTGGTACATCACCCTGGGCGATGTTAGCCAGTTGGATGGCGGGTATACGATCTTTGGCCAGGTTATTGAGGGCATGGATGTGGTAGAGGCCATCACGCCGCGCGACCCATCTGTTTCCTCGAATCTGCCCCCTGGTGATAAAATAGAAACGATCACAATAGAGGAAACACGGCCGTAAGGAAGTGACTTCCACAAACAAGCGAGTAGAAAGCGGAGATGAGAGATGGGTCCAATCTCTCATCTCCAATCTCTACTCCCCCAATTCCGCTACAGGTTGACCACCGCTATGACGCGAAACATTTCGGCTTTGCCCGGATTTATTCTCCTGTTGGTTCTGGCAACGTTGGCCTGTGCCCTACCAGGCACGGGTTCATCAGGCCCTGCGCCCACGCCAACCCCCCAGGGCGATACCATGATCTTCACGATTCCCGCGTATGGGTTCAACCTGGCCCCCGGCGAGAAAGTGCCGGGAACCGGCTTGCAATTTATTGACCGCCGGGGTGATGCCTATGAAGTGAGCATCGACGGCCAAACAGCTCTGAAACGCGCCGGCGATTCCTTCTTTTGGAGCGGCGTTCTGGCCCCAGGCGTCTTTTCCAACTTCAATTTGCGGTTAACTACCTCGATTTTTGGCTCCATGCCCGTCGCCGGACTGGTTGAACTGATTGTTCTGAATCCGGCTCCCAGCGAAGAATTGGGCGTGCCGAATGATACGGGCAACTATCATTTCACCAATATCGTCGCCGATTATACTGTGCCGGTTGGGTATCAGATTCCGGGCACAACGGCCGTCTTCAACGGCGTCGAAGATCGCGGACAGGGCGGGCAAAGCATCCGCGTGGCCCGCATATCCGGCATGTCGGGGTATCCTTACCTGGCATTGGGCGATTCCTTCGTTTGGACAGGCAAAATTCGCGACAACGTGCATCTGGCCTACAATTTGCGCGTGACCAGCCTGAATGAAGAGGCCATCCGCCTTACCGGAACCGCTGAACTATGGGTCGACGTACCCCAGCCTCAGTAGCTTTGCACGGAGTAACGCAGCCATGACACCGCAGATTACAACCTGTCAAATACCCAATCCTCGGGTTGAAAACAACCTATTTCGCCGCCAAACCTATAAATCAAGCCCCATCCCGTCGTTTAGCGAAGCGAAGTCGCTGCTGCCGGCGCCGGTTTTGCCTGAGCATCCTGGCTGGGTGGAGATGTATTGGCGCGCCTGGGAAATGGCCTGGTCCAACATTCGCCGCCCCAAGCCGGAAACGGGTTTTATTGCCAATTATTTACAAACGGCGGCGAGCGACAATGTGCTGCTGTGGGACAGCGTGTTTACGGTGCAGTTTGGGTGGTACGGCCGTCGCGCCTTCGATTTCATGGGCATGTTGGATAATTTTTATGCCCGCCAGCACGAAGATGGCTTTATTTGTCGGGAGATTTACCCAACCACCGGCAAAGACGTATTTTGTCCATTTGAACCCAACAGCACCGGCCCCAACATTTTGGCCTGGGCCGAGTGGCGTTATTTTCGGGCGACGGGTGACGACGGCCGTTTGCGCAATGTCTTCTGGCCGCTGCTGGCCTACCACGAATGGTGCCGCGCTTACCGCACCTGGCCAAGCGGGGGGTATTGGGCCACCGGCCTGAGCAGCGGCATGGATAACCAGCCGCGCGTGCCCGACAGCAAGTTCTACCACCGGCATTGGACCTGGGTTGACGCCAATATGCAGGCCATCTTAAACGCCCGCGTGTTGGAACAAATTGCCGCGCTGCTGGAAAAACCGGAAGTTGTGCAAGACCTGGCCGAGGAACGCACCCGGCTGATTCGCCTGGTCAACGACAAATTGTGGAGCGCGGAAGCCAATTTTTACCAGGATGTGGATGCCAACGGCCGTTACAGCAAAGCCAAAAGCATCGGCGCGTATTGGGCGCTGTTAGACAAAAGCATCATCCCCGATGATCGCCTGGGACCGTTTTTGCAACATTTGCGCGAAAACTGGGCGTTTAAAGTCAACCATCGCATACCCAGCCTGTCGGCGGACAGCGAAGGTTACAACGCCGGCACGGGCAATGCCTGGCGCGGCGGCGTGTGGCCCTCGGCCAACTTTATGGCCTTGCGTGGGCTGCGCAACGTGGGGCAAGACGTGCTGGCCCACGCAATTGCCATCAACCACCTGGAAAATGTGTGGGAAACTTATCAGCACTCAGACACTTTTTGGGAAAACTATGCGCCGGAGCAGGCGGCCCCCGGCGACCCGGCGCGGCCGGATTTTGTCGGGCCGTCTGGCCTGGCGCCCATCGCCATCTTGCTGGAAGATGTGATTGGTCTTAGCGTCGATTGGCCGCTGCGGCGCGTGGTTTGGGACCGCCGCCTGGATACGGACGCGGCCTATGGCGTGACCAATTACCCGCTGGGGCAGGAAGGTAAGTGCGATTTGCTGGCCGACACCATGCAGGCGACGGTGACGACCGACGTGCCCTTTACCCTGACCATTCGTGATGGCAGCCTGAATTTGCAAACGGCCGTGCCCAGCGGCACAACCACCATCGACCTCACCTGATCCCCCATGACCACCATCACCGTCGCCACCATCAACTTGCGTAACAACTCCGACCGTTGGCGAGACAGGCGGCAGGTGTTGGTAAACCAACTCGTCGATACAACGCCCGATCTCGTCAGTCTGCAAGAGGTGCATTTCCCTATTCGGCAGGGAGCCTGGCTGCGTAATCAGGTGAATATGCGCCTGACGGGGTCGGTCAGACGGCCGTATCGCCTGATCCAGCGCCGCAAACACCATCTGGTCAGAGGGTATTACGAAGGCGTTGGCATTCTCACCCGGCTGCCGGTGCGCTACCACGACTCGGTGGCTCTGGGGTATGGCGGGCGCGTCGCCTTGCGCGTCAACGTCGAGTTAGATAATCGCCAGACGCTCGATTTTGTGACTACCCACCTGCACCACATCCCTTATGACAAGGAAGCGCGCCTGGAACAGGTGATGCGTTTGTTGGGTTGGCTGCGCGACCGGCGGCACATTGCCAATCAGATCGTCGCCGGCGATTTTAACGAAATCCCAACCGGACTGGCGGTTGAACGAATGAAGCAGGCGTTCCGCTCGGCTTATGCAATTGCCCATCACCACGAGCCGCTGGCGACGTTTCCCACGGCGCTGATTCCGCCCAGCCCGGCCGGGTATGTGGAAGAAGGCGCGTTGGGGGCGTGCCTGGATTATATTTTTGTGGCGTCGAGTGTGCGGGTAACGGCCGTTGCCATTTTTTGCAACAAACCTGCCCCCGATGACGACACGCTGTACCCCTCGGACCACGTTGGCCTCCTGGCGACTGTCGAAATATAGCCGCCAGACCCACGGCGCAGCATTGCCTCCCCCTGCCCAATAGGGTATCTTCTGGTTTGTAGTGTATAAATCATTACGCGGCTCCGGTTGCGGACACATGGAGCACGCGACAATTCAACAAGCAGTGAGGAGCAATGAAACCCACTTTTTCAATCATAGCCCCGGTTTACAACGAAGAACCTGTCTTACAGGCTCTCTACACACGCATCCACGAGGTCATGGAAGGGGTTGGCGAACCCTGGGAACTGGTTCTGGTTGATGATGGCAGCCGTGATCGGTCGGCGGCGGTTATCGCGGAACTGCATCAGAAAGACGGCCGTGTCAAAGGCATCAGTTTCTCGCGCAATTTCGGCTTCCAGGAAGCCGTCACCGCCGGCATGGATTATGCCCAGGGTCAGGCCGTCATCCTCACCGACGCCGACTTGCAAGACCCGCCCGAAGTCATCCCCGAAATGATCGCCAAATGGCGCGAAGGCTACGATGTGGTATACGGCGTGCGCAGCGAACGCGAGGGCGAAACATGGTTCAAATTAACCACGGCCAAACTGTTCTACCGCCTCATTCATCGCATCACCAGCGTCAACATTCCGCTGGACACCGGCGATTTTCGGCTGATGGATCGCCGGGTGGTAGAGGCTCTAGGTCGTATGCGCGAGCGGAACCGCTTTTTGCGCGGCATGGTCCCCTGGGTAGGCTACCGGCAGACGGGCGTTCATTTCAAACGCGCCCCGCGTTATGCCGGCGAGGCCAAATACAGCTCTTTCCGGCGCATGTTCCGGTTTGCCATGAACGCCATCACCAGTTTTTCTTACGTGCCGCTGCAATTGGCCACGTATCTGGGTTTTATCATCGCTGGCATCGCCGGATTGGCGATTCTGACGGTGGTTTTGCTGCGCTTGTTTGGCCCCCACAATCCGCTGGTTGGGCAGGCGACAACGTTGGTGGCGGTGTTGTTTCTGGGCGGCGTGCAGCTCATCAGCCTGGGAATAATCGGCGAGTATTTGGGGCGGATTTATGATGAGGTGAAGGGACGGCCGTTATACCTCGTGCAGCAGCAATGGGGGTTCGACGACAAGCCCGACGATATTGCATAGAACTTTCATGATTTCTGCACAACTTTTGCAGATTTAATTGCTAGAATCACAACCGAAACTTGATCAAAAGCAGAACGACGTCCCTACAAAGGGGCGTCTTTCTTGTGTGATAGGAGAGCTTTGTATGGATAACAAGAAAAAGCGGAGACGCCAGATTGGGATCATTGGCGCAGTGGTCGTCGTGGTGATCGTTGGTGGTTTCCTGTTCTTCCGCAGCCGCGCCAATCAGACGGCCGTTACGGAAAGCGCCCAGGAAACGGTTACGGCCGTCATCGGCGATCTGTCGGCGTCCGCTACCGCAAGCGGCAACGTGATGGCCAGCCGCGAAGCCGCGCTGTCGGTGGACATGCCGGGGCGGGTGCAGCAGGTAAACGTACGCGTTGGCGATGTGGTGCAGACGGGTGATGTGTTGATGCAGCTAGACGCGGCCGATCTGGCCTTGAACGTGGCTGTAGCCGAACAAAACCTGAAGCTCAAACAGGCCAGCCTGGCAGATTTGGTAGCCGACCCGACATCGGCGGAAGTTGCGGCGGCGGAAACGGCCGTGCTCAGCGCCCAGGCACAATTAGACGACATTCTCAATGGCCCAACGGCCGAAGAGATTGCCGCCCAACAAGCCAACCTGGCGGCCGCCGAGGCCAATGTCTGGTCTTCGTCGGCGCAGCTTGAACAGGCGCAAAATGCCATCAAACCGGCGGACATTGCCGCCGCTGAAGCCAGTCTGACGGCCGCCGAAGCCAACCTGCGCAGCGTGGAAATGCAGTACACGCGCAACCCAGACCCCGACAATACTGCGGCCAACACCGCTCTGGCGCAGGCGCGAGAGCAGGTGGCCGCCGCGCAAGCTGCGCTGGATACGCTCAAAGCCGGGCCAGACGCCAACCAGTTGGGCAGCGTCCAGGCGGGATTATCGGCCGTGGTAGCCCAGCGAGATGCCTCGGCGGCGAATCTGGATAAGCTGACGGCCGCTCCGACAAATTCGGCGCTGGCCGGGGCGCAAGCGCAGGTGGCGCAGGCGCAAGCCAGCCTGGATGCCTTGCTGCGCGGCGCTACCGAGGAGCAAATTGCGGCCGCTGAAGCCGAAGTGGCTCAGGCAGAAATCAATCTGGCCGACGCGCAGGCTGCTTTGGCGGCGATGTCGGTAACGGCGCCGTTTGCCGGGGTGGTAACGGCCGTCAACTACAACGAAGGTGAATTTGCCAGCGGTCCGGTCATCGAACTGGTGGATATTGCCAGCCTGGAAGTTGTGTTAGAAGTGGATGAAATTGACGTCGGCCGGCTGCAAGTTGGTCAGCCAACGCGAATTACTCTGGAAACCTGGCCGCAGCAGGCCATTGACGGCGAAGTGGCTTCCATTGCGCCGGGCGCAACCATCGATCCGACCAGTTCGCTGGTATTGTATGAAGTCCATGTCAAACTGGGCGCAACGGACCTGCCGGTTTTAGTGGGCATGACAGCCAACGCCAACCTGACCACCGACGAGAAAAGCGGCATTTTGCTGGTTCCCAATCAGGCAATTAACGTGGACCGCACATCGGGCAAGTACAGCGTGAATTTGCTCCTGGCCGATGGCACGACGCAGGAAGTAGCCATCACGATTGGGCTGCGCGACGGCCGTAACACAGAAGTCACCAGCGGCTTAAATGCTGGCGATACATTGGTGGTGGGCAATGCCGCGCCCCGCCTGGACCTGTTATCCGGGCCACCGCAAAACTAGAGGGACACATGAACGAACAGAAACGAAGTAATCGCAAGCGATGGATATGGCTGGGCGTGGGCCTGGTGGTGGTCGTGGTGATCGGCGCTCTGGCGGTTCCCATGCTTTTTGGACCGCAGCTAACGGCGCGGATGCAAAATGAAGCGGTCAGCACCGGCGAAACGGTGACGGCCTTCATTGGCGACCTGACGGCCAATGCGACGGCCAGCGGGCAGATTGAAGCGCGGCGGGATGCGCGCTTGACCCTGTCGGCTTCTGGCGAGGTGGTGGAAATCTATACGGCCGTTGGCGCGGCCGTCGCCGCCGGTGATCCGCTGCTAAAGGTGGATACGGCCGCTTTGGAACGAGCCGTCGAATCGGCGCAGCAATCCTTGCGCATTCAAGAGGCGAATTTGGCCGCCCTACTGGCGCCGCCAACCGCCAGTAACCTGGCGTCGGCCGAGGCTGGCGTGGCTTCGGCGCAAGCGCAGCTAGACGATTTGCGCGCCGGACCAACCGAGAATGACATCGCGGCGTCAGAAGCCAACGTGCGCGCCGCGCAGGCCAACGTCTGGGCGGCCAACGAACAATTGCAGTTGTCGCAAAGCGGGGCCAGCGAAGCGGAAATCTCTTCCGCGCAGGCTGAGCTGATTGGGGCTTTGGGCAATCAAGAATCGACGCAAGATTTATACGACAAACTGACCGAATGTTTCGACATCAATACGCCGGATGGGCAAGCCTTCAATATTTGCCCTGGATTGGGCAACCCGGAAGAGCAAACGCGTTTTAGCCTGGCCACCGCCAACGCCAATGTGACGGCGGCGCAGGCCAAGTTGGATGCGCTGCTCGCCGGCCCGGACAGCAGTTCGGTGCAGATTGCTCAGGCCAGTTTGGCGGCGGCCAGCGCCCAATATGAGGCCGCGCAGGCCAACCATAACCTGCTGCTAAACGGGGCTTCGGCGGCGCAGATTGCGGCGGCGGAAGCGGCTTTGGCGCAGGCGCAGGCGAATCTGGACGCGCTGGTGAATGGCGCGTCTGAGGCGCAGGTGGCGATGGCGGAGATTGCCGTGGAGCAGTCGCGCATTGCCTTGCAGCGGGCGGAGCGAAATCTGGCTGAGGCGACGTTGGTAGCGCCGTTTGCCGGGGTGGTAACGGCCGTTAACGTCAACGTCGGCGAAACAGCCAATGGCATCCTGGTGGAAATGGTAGACAACAGCAGCCTGGAAGTCGCCTTATCGGTTGACGAAGTGGATATTGGCGATATTGCTCAGGGGCAGCCGGCCGATATTACCCTGGAAACCTGGCCCGATACCGTCCTGAAAGGTCAGGTGGTATCTATCGCCCCACGCGCCAATCAATCCAACAGCACCGTGGTTAACTTCGATGTTTTCCTGAGCCTGGGCGAAACAGATCTGCCGGTGCGCGTGGGCATGACCGCCAACGCTGATCTGCAAACCAATAATTACGAAAACGTTTTGCTGGTCCCCAATGCAGCCATCAATGTAGACCGCAGCCGGGGCATTTTCTCGGTGAACCGCGTAACGACAGACGCTTCTGGCAACCAGACCGTTGATGTGGTGGAAGTGACCATCGGCCTGCGAGACGGCCAGTTCACCCAAATAACCGATGGGCTGCAAGAAGGAGATGTGTTATTGGTGGGCAACGTCGCGCCGGTATTCGAGTTTGGCAGCGGGCCGCCGCCCGGAGCCGAAAGAGGCAATGGCCCATTTGGTGGCGGGTAAACACGGAGGTGCAGCATGATGATCGAAATGAAAAACATTACCAAAATGTATGAAATGGGCACCCAGGTGGTCCATGCCCTGCGCGGCGTTGATCTGAACATTGCCGAAGGCGAGTTTGTGGCCATCATGGGGCCGTCTGGGTCTGGCAAAAGCACGTTGATGAATATGTTGGGCTGCCTGGATGCGCCCAGCGGCGGCGTGTACAAGCTGGATGGCATTGATGTCAGCGATATGAGTTCCGATGATCGCTCGCGGGTACGGAACAAGCGGATTGGATTTGTGTTTCAGCAGTTTAATTTGCTGCCGCGCACAACAGCCATCAAACAAGTCGCCCTGCCGCTGATGTATTCGGGCATCAGCCGGAGCGAACGCATCTCGAAATCCCGCGCTGCTTTGGAGCTGGTTGGGTTGGGCGACCGTATGGATCACCGGCCGGACGAATTGTCCGGCGGGCAGCAGCAGCGAGTGGCAATTGCCCGCGCCTTATCCAATGATCCGGCCATTATTCTGGCCGATGAGCCAACCGGCGCGCTGGATACGCAAACAGGCGAGGAAATTTTGGGTATTTTCGAGAAATTGAACCGAGAAAGTGGGATCACGATTATCATGATTACTCACGATCCGGAAATCGCCGAACATGCTCGCCGCACGATTTGGATTCGTGATGGGTTGATTCAGGAAGATGGCGCTTAACACAAACAGGCAGGCAAACGATTATGAACCTAAGTGAAAGTTTTTTGACAGCTCTGGACAGCCTGTTGGCCAACAAGCTGCGGTCGGTGTTGACGATGTTGGGGGTAATTATTGGCGTTGCGGCCGTTATTGCGCTGATGTCGATTGGCAATGGGGTTAATGCGTCGATTACGGGTGAAATTCAGTCGATTGGCACGAATCTGATCAGCATTTCGACGGATTTTGATAACAGCGGGGGGTATGCGGCGCTGAGTTTGTCGGACGTGGCGGCCTTATCGGACCCGTTTAATGCGCCGGCCGTCAGCGCAGTGTCGGCCGTGGTGCAGGGATCGCAGGAAGTGGTGTATGGCGGGAACACATCGCGGGTTTCTGTATCTGGCGTGACGCCAAACTATTTCACGGTTAATAATGTGGAAAATTTGATGGGCGGCGATGTGTTTACGCAGCAGGATTATGACACGCAGGGGCGGGTGGTTGTGCTGGGTTACACGGTGGCCGAGGATTTGTTTGAAGAAGAATATGCGGTGGGGAATAGTGTGCGGATTGGCGGCGTGAGTTATGAGGTGATTGGGGTGATGGAGAAGTCGGGGAGTAACTTTAGCCAGACGGATACGGCCGTTTTCCTTCCCCTCACCACCGCCCAAAGCCGCCTCTTTACCGAGCGCACCCGCACCGGCGAAAAAGCCGTCAGCGGCATCATTGCCCAGGCGGCCAGCGAAGACCAAACCGACGCGGCGATTGACCAGATCACCGAAACCCTGCGCGACCAGCACGGCATTACCTATGCCAACGAAGATGATTTTTCCATCTTCAGCCAATCCGATCTACTCGACACGTTTGATGTGATTACTGGCACACTCACCGCCTTTTTGGGCGCGATTGCCGGGATTTCGCTGGTGGTTGGCGGCATTGGCATTATGAACATTATGCTGGTCAGCGTTACAGAGCGCACCCGCGAAATTGGCATTCGCAAAGCGGTTGGCGCGTTAAAGCGCGACATCCTGGTGCAATTTTTAATGGAGTCGATTCTGTTAAGCGTCGTTGGCGGCTTGCTGGGCGTGACGCTGGGCTGGCTGATGGCTACGGTGGCCGGGCAGTTGATCGACCTGGAAACTGTGGTTGATGGCGGCACAGTGCTGCTGGCGACCGGTTTTGCGGCCAGTGTGGGTCTGGTTTTTGGCATTTACCCGGCATGGCGCGCCGCCAGTCTGCGTCCGATTGAAGCGCTGCGCTACGAATAATGGTGTTTTAGATTGGACCAATCCTGGAGATTGGTCCAATCTGCTGATTTCAGGTGATGCTGCCTTCGGGCAGGTGGTCCAGGCGGTTTTGGTAGACGATGCTGATGCTGTCTGGGGCGAAGTCGATGCGGGTTACGGCCGTATTATTCACCCGGAACCAGATATCCATGTTGTCACCCATGGGGCTGGCGTCGGGCAGAGGGCAGCCGATAATGGCCCGCATGATCGCCTGGTAAAAACCGCCATGGGTAATGATGCCAACGCGATCATCGCCGCCGCCGTGGCGCGTGGCGAGTTCTTTTAAAAAGCGTTGCGCGCGGGTGGGCGTGTTTTGCGGCGGTTCATACGGCCGATTCCACCAGCCTGCTTCGGCGAGCGCGGCGGGCGGCACAAAGCGCGGAAAGCGTGCGGTGAAAAAGGCGCGATTCGGCCCCGGCAGGCCAACCGGTTTGCCGGTTTCCGGGTCGTCTTCGTAAATGCCGCCCCATTCATGGATAATTTCCCAGGCGTGCAGAGGCATATCCAGCGTATCGGCGATGTAATGGCCGGTTTGCACGGCGCGCAGCATCAGGCTGCTGTATAGATGGGTCAGAACAAAACCGGAGCGATTCGTAATATCGTCATAATTATCGGATAGATTGGTTTTGGCGTTGGCGAGATGGTCGGCCAGGTGACGGGCTTGTTGGTGGCCTAAGTCGGTGATGGGCGGGTCGGATAAACGGCCGTTTCCATTCCCGGTGGCGGCCCAAATCGCATTGTTCACAGATTGCGCATGGCGGATGATATAAAGTTGCATACAGGCGTACTTCCTACTTCTTGTGTTTATAGATTTGGATATTTTTCCAGGAATGTACTGGTTTTTGGGGAGATGGTCAATTGAAGGGTGTCGGGTTATGAGCAGGCAGCGCGTGTTGGTGGTAGACGACGATAAAGATGTGGTGCGCCTGATGCGGGCGTATCTGGAGCAGGCTGGGTATGAAGTTTTGGTGGCGTATGATGGGGAAACGGCCGTGCACACCATTCGCCGCGACATGCCCGACCTGGTTTTGCTGGACCTGATGCTGCCTCGCCTGGATGGGTGGGAAATCACCCGCATTATGCGCAGCGACGCCAATCTGGCCGCTATTCCCATCATTATGTTAACCGCCCGCATCGAAGACACCGAAAAAATCGTCGGCCTGGAAATGGGCGCCGACGATTATGTGACCAAGCCTTATAATCCGCGCGAAGTTGTGGCGCGCGTCCGCGCCCGCCTGCGCAGCTCAGATGCCTACCAGCCGCAGATATTGAAAGTGGGCGAGCTGGAAATGGATTTGGGGCGGCGAGAAGTGCAGGTGAACGGCCGTCTCGTAGACCTTACCCCCTCCGAATTTAGTCTGCTCAATGTATTACTCGAACAATCCGGCTATGTCCTTACCCGCAGCGAACTGGTATCCAAAGCGCTGGGCGCAGATTTTGAAGGGCTTGAGCGCACGCTGGACAGCCACATTCGCAACTTGCGCCGCAAAATCGAACCAGACCCCAAAAATCCACGATACATCCAGACCATTTACGGCGTTGGGTATCGCCTGGAAGATAAATCATGGTAATTATACAGACCCCAAGGGTTTGCTCCTGAGGATTTGGATTATTTGGGTTTCAAACCCTTGGGGTCTTGCCAGATAAACCTGAATGGTTATAAATCATGAATCGTTTATGGGTTCGTTTCACATTGATGGTGACCGGCATTTTGATGTTGGCCGGGCTTGTGCCGGTATTGTTCAGCCTGGCAGTCGAATTCAACGTCATCTCTGGCCCGTCCAGCATGAATCAGTTGGATGACATTCGCGCCGCCTTGCCGGTGGAGATGCAGGCGCAATTCGATGCGCGCATGCAAGATTTTGCGCAAAATTATTTTTCGCGTTCTCTGCTGGCCGCCGTCATGGTTAGCGCCGTCATTGGCGCATTGCTCAGCCGCACATTGGCCGCGCCTTTGCAAGCGTTGGAAACAGGCGCACGAGCCATTGCCACGCAAGACCTCTCCCATCGTGTGCCGGTAAAGGGCAGCCAGGAAATCCAATCGGTCGCCCGCGCGTTTAACCAGATGGCCGTGCAACTTGATCAGGCGGAACTGCTGCGGCGGAATCTGCTGGCCGATGTGGCCCACGAACTGCGCAACCCGCTGCATGTGCTGCAAGGTAATTTGCAGGCCATTTTGGATGATGTGTACCCACTGAGCAAAGGTGAAATTGCCCGCCTGCTGGACCAAACCCGGCTGTTGACGACGCTGGTGGATGATTTGCACGATCTGGCCCAGGCTGAAGCGCACCAGATGCCGCTGAATAAACAAATGACGGATATGGCGGATTTGGTGAAGGAAACGGCCGTTTCCTTCAAACCCGTCGCCGCCGCCAAAGGGGTCACTTTGCAGGTGGAACTGCTCGGTCCCACGCCTTACCTGACCGTGGACGCCAACCGCATGCGCCAGGCGGTGAACAATTTGCTAAACAACGCCCTGCGCCATACGCCAGAAAAAGGCCAAATTATGGTCACCGTAATAGAAAAAGTGGATGGCCTGCACATTTTGGTGCGCGACAGCGGGTCGGGCATCGAGGCTGCTCATTTGCCGTTTGTGTTTGACCGTTTTTACCGCACCGATAGCGCGCGCAGCCGCGACCAGGGCGGCACGGGGTTGGGGTTGGCCATTGTGAAGGGGATTGTGGAAGCCCACGAGGGAACGGTAACGGCCGTTAGTCCCGGCGCAGGCCAGGGCAGTACCTTCGAAATTAGTTTGCCTACGCTAATCTGAGATTATCCGCCGATTTCTGACATCACGCGGTTCAGCGGGATCACATGCTCTGACAGCCCGTGCCCCCACGGTTTCCACCAGATGCCTTCTTCGATGATGGCTTTTAGGTCTTCGTCGCTGGCTCCGGCGCGCAGCGGCGTCATCAGGTCCACTTCTTTTTCGCGCAGCAGGCAGAGGCGCAAACGGCCGTCGGCTGTCAGCCTGGCCCGGGTGCAGCTGGCGCAAAACGGCTGCGTCACCGAGCTGATAAACCCCAGCGTACCGATGGCTCCCGGCAGTTGATACAGACGCGCTTCGCCGTCAAGACGGCCGTCGTCCACCAGTTTCAGCGGGCCGCAATCGGCGGCAATGGTCGCTCGCAGCTCTTCTTCCGACACCACGCCCGCTTGTTGGAAATCGGCCACGTCGCCAAAAGGCATCATCTCGATAAAGCGGATTTGCCACGGCCGTGTCAACGTCAGGCGCGCAAGGTCCACCACATCTTCACGGTCGTTATAATTTCTCACCACCACAGCATTTAATTTGATGCCCAGCCCGGCGTCTACGGCCGCATCCAGGCCCCGCCAGACATCTTCCACTTTGCCCCAGCGGGTCAATTTGCGGAATTTGTCCGGGTTCAGGGTGTCGATGCTGACATTGACTCGTTTCAGGCCAGCGTCGGCTAACGGCCGTGCCAGCGTATCCAGCAGCAAGCCATTGGTGGTCATCGCCACCGTTTCCACGCCCGGCGTCCGGGCAATCTGCCGCACAATCTCCACCACATTGGCCCGCACCGTCGGTTCGCCGCCGGTCAACCGAAATTTATGAAAACCCAGGGAAGCAAACAAATTGACCAGCCGCATAATCTCGTCGTCTTGCAGCAGTTCTTGCCGGGGGCGGAAGGTCATATCCTCCGGCATGCAGTAGACGCAGCGTAAATTGCACTTATCGGTCAGTGAAATCCTTAAATAATTGATAGTTCGGCCAAAGCGATCCAGGGACATGATTTTGGGTTCCTTTGCGGATAAGGTTCGTGGCGCTTACCCGAATTTCGACTTATAGGTTAGCCTGTGGTGGGCTGTTCGACAAGGTATCCGCCCTGGCGGCTAACTTTCAGGTCAGGGTATTCTAAATTTATCCGCAAATACAGTGCGCGTCAAAGGTTTTTTATCAAAAATTTCTTTTTTATCTGAACCAGAGCGGCTCGCGGCATGAATAATTGATGATTAGTAGGTGAATCGGTTAACGGCCGTTCAACCCTCCCCTTATTTATCTGTATAATCTCTAGTTGATAACCTTACGCTAAAAGTCGGCAATGGGCAGAATAAAACGCCCACGATTCAGCCGAACGTTAGCAAATCAGGAGCTTACTTTGGGACGTTCAAATGGCATGATTCCCGGCTGGTTGGCTTTTGCCCTGTCAACCGCCTTTGTATTTTCGGGCATTGCAGTCATTATCTTTGCCTATCTTACCTTTCAAGTGATCTGGAGCCGGCCGCTCAACCCAATCGAACAAGCCGCCGCCGAGGTCGCGGATGTTGATCTACAACTAGAGCAGGTTGGCCCGGCCGTGCCGCCCACCCTGCAAATTGGCATGCCCACGCCGACCTTGTTCCCAACTCAGGAACCCTGGCAGGGAGATGACCGCATCAACATCTTGCTGATGGGCATCGACCGGCGGCCCGGCGAAGCATTTGTTTCACGTACAGATTCCATCATGATCGTTTCCGTCGATCCGGCCACGGAAACGGTTTCCATCTTGTCGATCCCCCGCGACCTGTACGTGGTCATTCCCGGCCGGGGACGAGATCGCATCAACACCGCCTTCGTCTACGGCTCGTCGGGCAATGATCCGGAAAGCGGCGCTTCCCTCTCCATGCAGACAGTCGCCTATAATCTGGGTGTGCCGGTTGACCATTACATCCTGGTGGATTTTAGCGCGGTTACCAGAGGCGTGGACACCTTGGGCGGCATCGACGTGTACGTGCCCTACGACATTAGCGACCCCACCTATCCCAGCATGGATTATGGCTACGACCCATTTTACATTTCGGCCGGAACCCAGCACATGGACGGCGAGACAGCCCTCAAATACGCCCGCACGCGCCACGCCGACAATGACTTTGGCCGCGCCAATCGGCAGCAGCAGGTGATTTTAGCCGCCCGTGATAAGGCGCTTTCTCTGGGCATCGGCGGGCTGCTGTCGCGCGCGCCATCTCTGTACAGCCAGCTAGAAAATGGCATTCGCACCGATTTAAGCCTGGAGCAAATCATCTCTCTGGCCAAAACAGTCAGCGATATCCCCTCTGAACAAATCCGCAGCGAGGTTCTGGATTACGACTATGTCAGCAGCTATCTCACCGAAACCGGCGCGCAAGTTTTAATCTTGGACAACGAAAAAGCGACCACCCTTATCCGCGAATTGTTCTATAACGAATGAGCTTACCGACAGGGGCGCAGACAATTTGTGAACTGCGCCTCTGTGTCTATTCCCAAGAGGTTTAATGATGAATCGAGAAGCGTTTCGGCAGCGATTGGCGCAGGGGGCTTTGTTGTTGGATGGGGCGATGGGGACGCTGCTGCACGCGCGCGGCGCGTCTATTGACGTCTGTTTTGACGTGCTGAACATCCAAAACCCGGCCCTGGTGGCCGATATTCATCGCAGCTACATTGACGCCGGGGCCGACATCATCGAAACGAACAGTTTTGGCGCGAACCGCTACAAGCTGGCGGAATACGGACTGCAAGCCGAGGTCGCGGCAATCAATGAGGCCGCCGTCAATGTTGCCCGACGGGCCATTGCCGGGTCGTTTAAACCGGCGCTGCTCGCCGGTTCGGTGGGGCCGTTGGGTGTGCGCCTGGCGCCGCTGGGCCGGGTTACGGCCGAGCAGGCGCAGGCCGCTTTTGCCGAGCAGATTGCCGCGCTGGTGGGTGCGCCGCAGGGCATCGACTTGCTGATTTTGGAGACGATGTCGGATTTAAAGGAATTGGAAACGGCCGTTTCCGCCGCCCGCACCATCGCCCCAGACATCCCCATCATCGCGCAAATGACCTTTACCCGTGACGACCGCACCTTGTTGGGGCACACGGCCGTAGCCGTGGCGCGCAAACTAGCCCAACTAGACCTGGACGTCATCGGCGTCAATTGCAGCGGCGGGCCGGCGCAAGTGCTGCGCCTCGTCGCCATCATCCACCAACTGGCGCCGGACATTCCCCTGTCGGCCGCGCCCAATGCCGGTTGGCCGGAACAGATCGACGGCGGGCGCGTGCTGTACCCGGCCACGCCGGGCTATTTTGGCGAATATGCCCGCGCTTTTGTGGCCGCCGGCGCCTGTGTGGTGGGTGGCTGCTGCGGCACCACCGGCGCGCACATCGCCGCCATGCGGACGGCGCTGGACGACCCCACGGCCGTTACCCGTCCTGTCCCCCATGTTCAGGTGATGTCGCAAGAGGAAGAATTAACGGCCGTGGTGGATGAACCCACCCAACTGGCTACCTTCCTGAACAATAAAACCTACGTCGTCACCGTGGAAATGAGTCCGCCCAGAGGCGTGGCGTCTCACCGCCTGCTGGAAGGGGCGCGGATGTTAAAGGAAGCCGGGGCCAACATTCTCAACATTGCCGACAGCCCGCTGGCGCGCATGCACATGAGCGCCTGGGCCGCCGCCCATCTGGTGCAGAAAGAAGTAGGCGTGGAGACCATTTTGCACTTTCCCACACGCGGCCGTAACCTGCTGCGCGTGCAGGGGGATTTGCTGGCCGCGTATGCGATGGGCATCCGCAACCTGTTTGTGGTCATGGGCGACCCCACGCGCATCGGCGATTACCCGGAGGCGATGGATACCTATGACATCGTGCCCACCGGTCTGATTTCGCTCATCAAAGAACAGTTCAATCGCGGCCTGGACAAAGCGGGTCAGTCGATTGATCAGGCGACCAACTTCACCGTTGGCTGCGCCATCAACCTGACGCCGCACGATTGGGAGCGAGAAATGACCTTGCTGCACAAAAAAAAGCGTAATGGGGCTGATTTTGCCCTGTCGCAGCCGGTGTTTGAACCGCAGACGGCGCGGGCGTTTATTGAGGCGTATGAAGCGAAGTACGGCGAGCCGATGCTGCCGATTGTGGCCGGGGTGAAGCCATTATACAACAGCCGCAACGCCGAATTTTTGCACCATGAAGTACCGGGCATGATTATTCCCGAAGCGCAGCGGGAGCGAATGCGCCTGGCGGCGAATCCGCAGGAGGAAGGGGTGAAGATTGCCCAGGAGATATTGGCGGAGATACGGCCGTTTACCCACGGCGTCTACTTCATGCCCGCATTTGGTCGGTATGATCTGGTTGCCGATGTGATGGATATTTTATAGAGAGTAGAGAGTGGAGACTGTTTCAGTCTCCACTGAAAATAGGACATGGATTGACGCGGATAAACACGGATAAGAATCCGTGAAAACCCGTGTTCATCCGTGTCCTTTTCATTGATGGTGTTCGGCTCGCGCTCATGTCGTCCCCTCTAAAATCCTTAGCTTATAACCCCTCATTCCCCGACACCAGCCGAATGGCCCGCAGCCAACTGTCCGCTTCTTCGTTAAACGATTCATCCTGGAAGCGGTGATCGTTTTTACGGATAAACTCGTCCAACTGCCCAATGAGCGTGTCCATTGTGGCGCTGGTCATGCGGATGAGGTGATCGAAAGCTGCCTGACTGCCGGCGTTGTCCAGCGCTTGCCGCAAATGGGGCAGGCAAAACCCACTGGATTGTTCTAAGGTGGCCAGCATCTTGGCGTCGTTTTGGGTCAGGGCGTCGTTAACGGCCGTAATCGCCAACCCTTCCATCTGTGACCGCCGTTCGCAGGCCGGGCAAACGGCCGTAGGCACCAGCAGCTTCCCCACCGACGCATTTTTACCCTCAACGCCCACCGTGCCCTTGATTTGCCGCCAGAAAGCTGGCCCCTGCGACTGAAATTCCAACTGCTTGAGCCGCTTATTCAGCGTATTCACCACATCGCGGTAGATAAATGCCAGGCCCAGCGGGGCGCTTTCGCCCGCTTCCGGGGCGCGCCAGGTGTGTTCGTGGCAAAACCCCAACGACTCCCGCAGTTTGGCGCGGGTAGGCACATCGTTGACGCTGTCGTAGATCAGCCCGGCCAGATAACGCTCGGCGCTGCGTGTGCCGATGCGGCAAATCGGGCAGCCCGTTTCCGCGCACGCCTCAATGACTTCGTGATAACTTAAGGGAGTTAAGGGGGCCATCAATTAAATTCCTATGTTAACCTGTGGCTACTTGCAAAAATTGGGCGCGGCCGGGTCCGACAGAGGCGTAACTGACGGGCGTGCGGACCGCTTCGGCGATGAATTCGATGTAAGCCTGGGCGTTTCGCGGCAGATCCGCCCAGGCGCGCGCGCCGGAAATATCTTCTTGCCAGCCGGGCAGGGTTTCATAGATTGGCGTGCAGGCGGACAAAGATTCCAGACTGCTGGGGAAATGGTCTAGCCGCTGGCCGCGATGCTCGTAGGCCACGCACACCGGCACTTCCGCCAGGCCGCTGAGGATATCCATCTTGGTCAGGGCCAGTTCGGTGAGGCTGTTGATGCGGGCGGCGTGGCGCAGCATCACCAGGTCCAGCCAGCCGACGCGCCGGGGGCGACCGGTGGTGGTGCCATATTCGTCCCAGGGATTGCTGCCGGTTCCGCGCAGGCGCATGGCTTGTTCGCCGCCCAATTGGCAGGGGAAGGGGCCGCTGCCTACGCGGCTGGTAAAGGCTTTGGTGACGCCGATGACCCGATCGACCATTTTGGGGCCGACGCCCAGGCCGGTAAGCGCGCCGCCGGCCGTGGGCGACGAGCTGGTGACGAAGGGGTAGGTGCCGTGGTCGATGTCTAAAAATGTGCCTTGCGCGCCTTCCGCCAGGACGGAACGGCCGTCACGCAAATAATCGTCCAGCAGCACGGAGCCATCGACCAGATGCGGGGCGAGGCGTTGGGCGTAGGCGGCATATTCGGCGGAAACGGCCGTTTCATCTAGCGTCGGCGCGTTATAAATCTTTTGCAGCACCTCGTTTTTGGCGCGAATGTGTTGGTGCAGGGCTTCGATCAATTCTTCCGGAGCGGCAAACAGACCGGCGCGCAGTCCTTCGCGGGCTACTTTGTCGGTGTAGGCCGGCCCGATGCCGCGTTGGGTTGTGCCGATGGCCCCCTGGCCGAGCTGCGACTCGCTGGCTTTGTCCAGGGCGATGTGCGCCGGGGTGATGAGATGCGCGTTGTAGCTGATTTTTAAATGCGCCGGGCTAACATCCACGCCGCGCGCCGCCAAAGCGTCCATTTCGCGCAGCAGCACGGCCGGATTGAGCACCACGCCGTTACCGATAAGGCAAACTGCCTGGTCGTGGATGATGCCGGAGGGGATGAGGTGCAGCTTGAAGATTTCGTCCTTCACGGTGACAGTGTGACCGGCGTTGTCGCCGCCGCTGAAACGGGCGACGACGGCGGCTTCGGCAGCCAGCAGATCGGTGTAGCGTCCTTTCCCTTCATCGCCCCATTGGGCGCCAATAATGATGTTTAACGGCATGGTTTCCTCCTATTCTCCTGTTCAACTTCGTTTCCGACATAAAAAAACCCGATAGGGGGGAGCATTGTCCGGCCTGATCGGGTGGTTGTCGGTTGGGTTTTGGGCTATCTTAACTTTTCCATACGTGATGGCGTCAACTATTTTTTTGATGCACCCACTGGGCGTCTGTGAGAATTATAGCAGAAAGTAGGGGTGAGGCTTGCCGGATTTTGTCTGGCGGTCTGGAATGACGAGGCGGGCAACCTGCCCGGCTAATCTTTGGCGTTTTCTTGGGGCAGAACAAATAGTTCGCGTGTCCAGACGTTGTTGGGGAGGGGTGTGCCGGCGGAAACGGCCGTTACCCGTTCACCGCTGGTAGGATCATACACGCCGACGGCGATGGTGTAGGTTCCGGCCGGTAAATCGGGCGGCAGGCTGATGGCGTGTTCGTCGCGGATCAGGTCGCCGGCTTGCCAGAGCGCCTGAGGGATGAAACCGCGCGCGGCCGGGCCATCGTGTTGGGCGATCAGCGCGCCGTTGGCATCGTAGACATGGACGAAAATGGTTAGCGGCGTGGCGGGCGGCGTAAGAACTTGCCAGTCCAGGGTGACGGTGAGTTGGTCGGCTGTGTCGGCAACGGCCGTATCTCGCAAGGCCAGGGCTGCGCCAAACGTCGCCAGGGCCGGGCCGGTGGGCGGGGCTGTCTGCCAGGCAGCCGTCACATCGAACAGGTTTTGGCTGAACAAATCGAAAACGAAAACCTGGGCGTTGGTAACGGCCGTGCGCAGGCCGTCCGGCGGCATCTCCGGGCCAAAGGTGTTCCAGCCTGGGGCAAAGAGCGGGAAAGTATAGCCGCTGGTGGTACGGGCCTCGCCGCCGTTGATACGCACAAAATCGCTCAGGTTGGCATATTCCGGGGCCACCACTGCGCCGACAGGGGTCCAGGGGTATGGGTTGGGGCAGCCGTCTGGGTGGGCGGTGTACGAGCTGAAGTAAAATGGCACATTCAAGAAAATCAACTCGGTTTCTGGCGGTGTGGCCTGGCTGGCAGCGGCCAATTGGCGCACAATGTGGCTGGCTTGCGCGTAGAAATCAAGCTGGCAGCTAATGAATGGATAGGGTGGCCAGATAATCAACAGGACGTAGATGATTTGCAGCCCCCAAATGGTTGCCAGGGTCCATAATTTGCTGGTTGGTACGCGGGCCAGAGCGGGAATAGGCAAGGCCCAAAATAGAGCCACGCCGACAGCCGGCAAATAGCCGAGGCGCGGGCTGCCGTAGACGTAGGCGGGGTCGAGGAAGAGGGCTGAGGGCAGAACGCTGAATAGTATCCAGGCCAGGGCAAAGAGGTAGAGACGGCCGTTTTTTGTCCAGCGGGCCAGCAACCCCATGACGATAAGCACGATGAGCGCCAGAAAGACGAGGGGTAGGGTTTGGTTGGCTTGCAGGCGGGCCAGGGGCAGCAAGGGGTAAACGAGCGTTTGCAGGAAGGGGACCAGACTGCCGGTGAGGCGGTTGATGGATGGGGCGGCTTGTTCACCGGCTTTGGGAATGGCGAGCCAGAGGCCCAAAAAGATGGTTGGCGCGATGAAGTAGGGCAGAAACGGCCGTAGCACCCAATCGCGCCACTGTTTTTTGGGCGGCCAGATGAGCCAATCCAGCCCCACCAGGGCCAGGGGGATGAAAACGCCGTTTTCGTGGCTGAAGAGGCCGAGGATGAGGGTGATGTGCGCCAGCACGGCCGCCCATTTGCTTCTGGTCAGACGGGTGAAGCGGTAGAAGATAAGGGTGAGCAGCAGCCAAAACACCAGCAGAGGATGAAACAGGGCGGCCACGTAGGCGACCGCTTCGTAGTTGAAGGGGAAGGTGATGAAGATGAGGGCTGCGGCCCAGGCGTAGGGGCGACGGCCGTTTAGGGCCAGCGCCAACCACCAGACCATCGCCGCATTTAAGCCATGTACCAGCAGCGATAAGGCGTGGAACGCCGGGGCCTGGTAGCCATCGAACAGCCAGTACAGCCCCTTCCACAGAGCAAAACCGACTGGACGGTAGAAGCCATAACCGGCCGAACTGGTGAACAACTGCCACAGGCTGTGCGTTTCCATCCAGGCAAAATTGCCCGTGGGGTCGTCGTTAAAAAAAGCGAAGCCGAGTGCGCGCAGGTAGAGCAGCATGGCGAGGAGGCCAACGACCAGCATGGCGGCCCAATCTGAGCGTTTGCGGCTAAGGGGATTGATGGGTTTGGCGACCGAGATCATGGTTGGCGCAGGTTAGAAGTGGACGTTGACGACAGTGCCGTAGGTGGTCCACTCGTACAGCCAGGCGGCGTCGGGTTCGTCCAGGTTGACACAGCCGTGGCTCATGGGATAGCCGAAGTTTTCGTGCCAGTATGCGCCGTGGAGGGCGTAATCCTGGTAAAAATACATGACATAAGGCACGTTTTCCAGGTAATAATCGTAGCCGAGCAGGTAGCCGTTCATGGTCTGGCTTTCGTAGCGCAGGTAGATGCGGAACATGCCGGTGACGGTGGGGAAGTTGGCGACGCCGCTGGAGATGAGGGTGGTGTAGACCACGTCGTTGCCTTCGTAGGCATTGAGGGTTTGGGTGCTGAGGTTGACATCGATCCAGCGGTCTGTGGCGTTGACGCCGAACGGCCGTATGCCAACCTGCTGGTTTTGGGGGCTGATGAAGGTGGGAACCAGGGTAGGCGTGGGTGTGGGGGTAATGGTGGGCGTGGGCGTGACGGTCCAGAACGGCCGTGTCGCATTCACCTGGCCGGTTGGGGCGATGGCTTTGGCCATGCTGTGCGGCGGGTTGTTGGCGCTGGGAGGGCCGGGCGTGGCCGGGGCGAGCGGCTGCAGGTTGGCGACAATGGCGGTTGGCACAACGTCTGTTGGTCTGGCAATGGCAACGGTGTCGGTCAGCGGGGCCTGATCGCCCAGAGCGGTTTGCACCAGGTACACAGCTCCGCCCACGCTCAGACCAATCAGCAAGAGGATCAGGAGGGTGAAAACGGCCGTGCGCGGCCAGGATTTGCGGCGTGGCGGCGTGGGTCTTGGCGGTGGTGGTTTGCGGCCGGCGGGCAGTCGTTTTTCCGCCCAGGCGCGCGCTTCGCGGACGGTGGGGTCGCGCGGCTGGAGCATTTCGGCGCGTTCGATGTATTCCAGGCTTTTGACCGGATCGGCGGTGAGGCCGCCGACCATGAGCCAGAGGCGGTGGTCGTTGGGGTCCTGGTGGATGCCTTCTTTGGCCAGGGCCAGCGCTTGCTCTCGCTGCCCGGCTTTAAGGGCGATTTGGGCTTGTTGGTAGAGGGTATTGGGGTCGCGCGTCATCTTAATTGCTGGCGGTGACGGCCGTTTTGTATTCGCTCAAAAAGCAGAGAATGCCATTGGCCAGACCCGTTGCCGGAAGGGAGGCGTTGGTGGTGATCATTTCCCGGTCCAGGTTCATGAATCCGACTTCGATGATGATAGCCGACACGCCAGGGGCGATCTGGCGAAAGGCGTGGTAGTCGGACATGTCGGGGGTGATGGTGTTGGCGTGGTATTCCATTTGGGTGCTTTGGCGATAGGCTTGTTCGACGCAAATGGAGAGTTCGGTAGAGTCGGTGTAGCCGGAACCGGCGATTTTGAAGCCGGTGGCCAGGTCGTTGATGTAGTCGCAGGAGTCGGCGTGGATGGAGACAACGGCCGTCGCGTAATAATTATCCAGCCGGGCATCAAACTCATCCAATTTTTCGGCGCGGATGCCTTGCGCTTGCAAATCAGACAGTACCATGTCGGCGATGGTTTCATTCACCTGGGCTTCTGTCAGCCCATCGGCGCAGACCGCGCCGCTGTCGTTGCCGCGATGGCCGGAAATAATGCCGATGCGAATTGGGCCGGGGCTTTGTGGCAGGCGTTGGACGACTGGTTTGGCGGGAATGTTTTTGAAGATGGGGGCGGCGAGGTAATTGTCATCGGGGGCAACGGCCGTAATCCCTTCGGCAATACTTTCGTCCGGGCTGAAATACCAATACACCACCACCAAACCGGCAAACGCCAAGGCCAAATAGATCACAATCGGCAAATGCCGGCTCAAGAACTGGATCAGGGGCGGCATAGAATCATAACGAGACGTGTTTTCCGGTTTTGTACGCATTATGTTGATATTCTACAACATTTTCCGGCTAGAGAAAATTACGGTTTGGCTGTCATAGGCCAGGCTGTGTTAAGCAAGCTATCAGGAAAGACTTATGAAAATCCAACGAATTCCCCATACATTAGGTTATACTTAGGGCGTCATAAGCAGCACGCCAGCCCGGTACTGGTTTTCTGGTCTCGCAAACAAACAAAAGTATCTCTGGCGAGGTCGGCTTATTCAGGAGATAAACAACAGTTATTATGGATGAACAACCAAACGATTCACGACCCTCAATTCCTACGTGGGTTTGGATATTAGGTGTATTTGCTATTATCTTGGGCTTACAGTTGTGGGTGAGCGGCCGGTTTAACGGCCCGGATCAAGTGGGCATACAAGAAGTGATGACGGCCGTGCAAAATGGCGAGGTCAAAGGTCTTTCGGTAACCGGCGACCGGATCGAAGCGGAAATGAAAGATGGGTCCATTGTCACCACCACCAAACATACCCGCGACAGCCTGGCGGAAACTTTCGAGTATTACGGCGTCACACCTGAGCATCTGACCAACGTCAACCTGATCGTCAACGATCAGAGCGCCCTCAACAACCTCTTCACCATCATCATTTCCATCGGCCCGGTCATTTTGTTGATCTGGATTTTTAGCCGTGGCTTTCGGCAGATGCAGGGTGGCGGCGGCGGCAACAATATCTTTGGTTTTGGCCGCAGCCGCGCCAAAAACCTCAGCGACGCCAATCGTCCCACCGTCACGTTTGACGACGTGGCCGGTGTGGAAGAGTCTAAGCAAGAGTTGGCCGAAGTTGTCCAGTTCCTGCGCGAACCGGAAAAATTTGTCCAGGTAGGCGCGCGTATTCCCAAAGGCGTGCTGATGGTTGGCCCGCCCGGAACCGGCAAGACTTTGCTGGCCCGCGCCGTCGCCGGAGAGGCCGGTGTGCCGTTCTTCCACATTTCCGGCTCGGAGTTTGTGGAGATGTTTGTGGGCGTAGGCGCCAGCCGCGTGCGCGACCTGTTCGACAAGGCCAAACAATCAGCCCCGTCCATCGTTTTTGTGGACGAAATTGACGCGGTCGGCCGGCAGCGCGGCGCGGGGTTGGGCGGCGGTCATGATGAGCGCGAGCAAACCCTCAACCAGATTTTGGTAGAAATGGACGGTTTCGATAACGAAACCAACGTTATTGTAATGGCGGCGACCAACCGCGCTGATATTCTCGACCCGGCGCTGCTGCGTCCCGGCCGTTTTGACCGCAAAGTGTTTGTGGATTTGCCAGACCTGAAAGGGCGCGAAATGATTTTGCGCGTCCATTCGCGCGGCAAACCGGTTTCCAGCGAAGTGAGCTATAAAGACATTGCCCGCCTGACGGCCGGATTTTCCGGCGCTGACCTGGAAAACTTGATGAATGAAGCGGCTATTTTTGCGGCGCGGCGTAACAAACGCACCATCGGCCTGCTGGAGTTTCAGGACGCTTTCGACCGGGTGGTGATGGGACCGGAGCGCAAGAGCCGGGTAATGAGCGAAGAAGACAAAGAAACAGTCGCCTATCACGAGGCCGGCCATGCGGTTGTTAGTTTTAATCTTATCCATACCGACCCGGTGCAAAAGATCACCATTGTGCCGCGTGGCCGGGCAGGTGGCTATGTGATGCCGCTGCCGGAGGACCGATTTGTGCACAGCCGCGAATATTTCCTGGATCAGATTACCATGGCTTTAGGTGGCCGGGCCGCGGAAGAGACCTTCTTTAATCGCGTCACCACCGGCGCATCGTCTGATTTGCAGCAGGCCACGCGTCTGGCGCGGGCGATGGTTATGGATTATGGCATGTCTGAGGTATTGGGACTGCCGACGTATGGCAGCGGTAATACCAATCCCTTCCTGGGTCGGGAGATGTCTTATTTTGGCGGTGGACGCGATTACAGCGAAGAAGCGGCCAAGGCAATCGACGACGAAGTCAAACGTATTCTGGAAGAGAGTTATGAGCGTTCTATAGAGATTGTGCGCTCGAATTATGACCGGATGGTGCAGTTGGCGAGCGAATTGATGAAGGTAGAAACGTTGGATCGGGAAGAGTTCGAACGATTGATGAATTCGCCGATGTTGACAAACGGCAATGGCAGCAATGGGCACGTGGACAGCGCCAAACCGGATACCCTTCAACCCACCAATGGCCAGTTAGACAAGGAATCGTTGACCGACGGCCGTCCAGCCGACTCGCCTTTAGATCTTGATTTGTCAGCCTAACCGGCTCGCCTGATTTTGTTGGCATTTTGACCCTCTCCCCGCTATAACTTGTGGGTGAGAGGGTCTTTTTTTTATCAATTGCCAACAGCTAACAGCTAACAGCTAACAGCTAACAGCTAACAGCTAACAGCTAACAGCTAACAGCTAACAGCTTTACAGGTGGTTTATGGATAACGTGGTAGTTTGCCGGCAGGAAGGGCCGGTGATGTGGGTAAGTTTGAACCGGCCGGAGAGCCATAATGCCATGAATCCGGGACTGATTATGGAGTTAACGGCCGTCTTCCGCTCCTTACCTCACCAACCAGACGTGCGGGTGGTGGTGCTGACGGGCAACGGCCGTTCCTTCTGCGCCGGAGCCGACCTGGCCTTCATGCGCGCCGCCGCCGATTACACGTTTGCGGAAAATGTGGCCGATGGGGAAGCGATTTTTGATTTGATGACGGCCGTTGACACCTGCCCGCTGCCGGTGGTGGGGCGCATTAACGGCGCAGCCATCGGCGGCGGGGTGGGGTTGGTAAGCTGCTGCGACATCGTTGTGGCGGTGGAACGGGCGAAGTTTGCCTTTAGCGAGACGCGCCTGGGCATTGTGCCGGCGGTCATTTCGCCGTTTGTGCTGGCAAAGATTGGGGTGAGCAACGGCCGTGAACTCTTCCTGACGGGCGAGCGTTTTTCGGCTGAACGGGCGCGGCAAATGGGACTTGTGCAGCATGTGGTGGCCGAGGATGAGCTGGATACGGCCGTTGCCGAGCGTATTGCCAGCCTGCTGCAAGCCGCCCCCGGCGCGCAAGCTGCCGCCAAAGAATTGATCCGCGCGGCAGCCTATCAACCCCAAGCCGTCATGCGCGATTACACCGCCCGGCTCATCGCCGAACGCCGCGCCAGCGACGAAGGCCGCGAAGGCATGAGTTCTTTTCTGGAAAAAAGAGCGCCGCAGTGGCAGGGAAAAGCAAGAGAAGAGACTGGAGACTAAAGACCACCAGTTTCCAGTCTCTATAACCATTGGAACCAATAATGAGCGAACTTGAAACGATTCAACGAGCCTCTTACCCGCTGACGCGGCAAATTTTGGCTGAGGATTTGCGCACTCTGGGCGTGAGGCGAGGCATGACTTTGCTTGTGCATTCCTCTTTGAGCGCGTTGGGTTGGGTCAATGGCGGCCCGGTGGCCGTGATTCAGGCGTTGATGGATGTGCTGACGCCGGAGGGAACGCTGGTCATGCCCACCCATTCCGGCGATTTGTCCGACCCGGCGCAGTGGGCCAACCCACCGGTCCCATACAACTGGCAGGCCATTATCCGCGACACGATGCCCGTGTTTGATCCCCGGCTGACGCCAACGCGGGGTATGGGACGGATTCCTGAACTGTTTCGCACCTGGCCAGACGTGCAGCGCAGCAACCATCCACAGGTTTCATTTGCCGCCTGGGGGCGGCAGGCGGAATTTGTAACGGCCGGGCATAAACTAAAAAGCGGCCTGGGCGACTCGTCGCCGTTGGCGCGGGTGTATGATCTGGATGGTTTTGTGCTGCTGCTGGGTGTGGGCTACGGCAACAACACCTCGTTCCACCTGGCGGAATATCGCGTGCCCAATCCGCCGATGACCACGAATGGCGCGCCGGTGCTGGAAAACGGCCGTCGCCTGTGGAAACCATTTACCGACGTAGATATCAACGATGAGGTGTTCCCGGCCATCGGCGATGAATTTGAACAGACGCATCGGGTCGCTTTGGGTCTGGTCGGGTTGGCGCAGTGCCGCCTGTTTTCGCAGACCGACGCGGTGGATTTTGCGGTGAAGTGGCTGACCGATTTTCGGACGGGAAGGTAATGTGAAGCGTGATGCGTGATGCGTGAATCTACGCATCACGCATCACGCATCTTTAAGAAGGAAACCGCCAATGTTTAATAAAGTTCTGGTAGCAAATCGGGGTGAAATTGCCCGGCGAATTTTTCTGGCCTGCCGCGAGTTGGGCGTGGCGTCGGTGGCGATTTATTCGGATGCGGACCGGGACGCGGCCTGGGTGCGGGCCGCCGATGAGAGCTACCATTTACCGGGGGTGACGGCGGCGGAGACGTATTTGCGGCAAACGGCCGTGCTGGACATCGCTCAATCTTGCGGCGCGGAGGCGATCCATCCTGGTTACGGCTTCCTGAGCGAAAACGCCGACTTTGTCGCCGCCTGTATAGACCGGGGCATTACGTTCATCGGGCCGGGGCCGGAGGCGATGCGCGTGATGGGCAGCAAAGCGGCCTCGCGCGAGCTGGCGCAGGCGGCCGGCGTGCCTGTTGTGCCCGGCGTGGATGGCGCGGGCAAGTCTCCGGCGGAGTTGGCAGCGGCGGCTGAGGCGATTGGCTACCCGGTTCTGATCAAAGCCAGCGCCGGTGGGGGCGGAAAAGGGATGCGCGTGGTCTGGTCGGCGGGCGAATTGGCCGACGCGGCCCAGGCGGCGCAAAGCGAATCGCACTCCTCCTTTGGCAGCGACCATATTTTGCTGGAAAAGTATTTTACCGAGGTCCATCATGTGGAAATCCAGGTGTTGGGGGACTTGCACGGGAACCTGCTGCACCTTTTTGAGCGTGAATGTTCGGTCCAGCGCCGCCATCAGAAGATTATTGAGGAAAGCCCATCGCCGATTGTGCAATTTTTTGAGGCGCAAGGGGTGGATTTGCGGCGGCGCATGGCGGAAGCGGCCGTTTCGCTGGCGGCGCAGGCGGGTTATGTAAGCGCCGGGACGGTAGAGTTTGTTGTGGACCCTCAGGGCGAGTTTTATTTTTTGGAGATGAACACCCGTTTGCAGGTGGAACACCCGGTGACGGAGTTGGTAACGGGGTTGGATTTGGCCGCCTGGCAAATTCGCATTGCCGCCGGGGAGCCGCTGCCGTTTGGGCAAACGGCCGTTTCCCAGCGCGGCCATGCTTTGGAGTGTCGCGTCTATGCCGAAGACCCGGCGCGTAATTTTTTGCCGTCGATTGGGCAGATTAGCTATTATCAACGGCCGTCTGGCCCCGGCGTGCGGGTGGATGACGGCATTGAGACGGGCGCGCACGTGACGCCCTTTTACGATCCGATGCTGGCGAAGGTGATTACTTACGGCCACGACCGGGCGGAGGCGATTCGCAAGATGGAACGGGCGCTGCGCGATACGGCCGTTCTCGGCGTGACGACCAATATTCCTTATTTGCTGGCAATTTTAGGCGAAACCCATTTCCAAAACGGCCGTACACCGACCCATTTCCTGCAAAGCCACATGGCCGACTGGCAGCCCCAGCCCGATCCGACGGAAGAGGAGCTGCTGGCGATTGCGGTGTTGGAAATGCTGCAAAGCGGGGGGAAGCGCGGGAGCAGCGCCGGGGTGAATGGGGAAACGGCCGTGCAGCCCGATCCCTGGAATGAAGTCGGCGCGTGGCGTAACGTCTGAGGGGGAAGGTTTAGCCGGGCATTTCTTTACGAGGCCACTTCCCAAAGGGCGCGACAATCCAGATCATCGCAGGCGGTGAGGGTGCGTTGCAGCATGGGCAGCCAGACCCAGGTTAAAGGTTCGTTGATGCCGCCGCGGCAGTACTCGGTGGCAATGTAAATCCCCATGGGGGCCATCAAGCGATAGTCAACCCACAATTGATCCCACGTGTAATCGGTGATCCCGTGCTGGCGCAGATGTTGATGGTAGTGGCGCAAGACCGGCTCTTCCAGGCGGCGGCGTGTGGCCGGCTCCCAATCCAGCACCAGGGCATAAACCAGATCGTAAACGCCCAGCCAGGTGGTCAGGCTCCAGTCAAAAGGCTGGCGGTCGATGAGGTAAATGGGCCGCTCGCCCTCGCGGGGGACGAGAATGTTGTAGGGACCGGCGTCGCCGTGGATGAGCGTAAAGCCGGCGTCGTCTTGGGTGCGGGCGATGAGCTTGTGGGGATGGTTGGCATACAGTGACTGCACCATTTCCGGCCAGTGGGGGGCTAAATCATGCGTGAATTGGGCCAAAATATGCGCTGCGCCGGGCGCGGCGATGTCCACAAAGCGTTGGATATGGTCGGGGCTGTGGATGGGCGCCTCTATGTGGGCCAAACGGGCCGCGCCCCACCAGTGGGCGTGCAAGGCGGCCAATCCTTCGGCCAGGGCCAGGCCATATTCCAGTGTGGGCGCTTTGTTGTATGCTTCGGTATGCGTGGCGGAGAGGTTATCGAGCAAAAGGTGGTAACGCTGGCTGGCGGAGGAGTAGGCGGCATCGTAACAGGTGATGAGGGGGACGTCGGGCGCGCCGATATAATCGCGGGTGTAGTAGAAAACTTCGGAGGGGCCGAAGGATTCATCGTCGCCGATGTTGGTGTTGACCATTTTGAGGAATAAATTGGCGGGAAGTTTGCCCTGGGCGTTGGCGGAATAGGTGAGATGGAGGGCGGCGTTGGTGGACCAGTTGCCACGGCCGTTATCCACGTCAAATCCTATCACGTCACCGCCGGTTAATGCGCCGCTGCGGGCGAGAACGGCCGTTAACCAGTCTGCCGTCACCTGCCCCAACTCTGTTATTACCTCGCCGGGCTTCATAATAAGGCGATGACGATGAAAAGTATCCAGGCCAGACCGGTATAAATGGCCAACCAGCCGAGGGCGTTGCCCACGGCGGACTTGCCAGAGCCTTCATTTTCGGTGACGGCGGGCAAATTGCGATACCAGGAGGCGCGTTGGGCCAGGGCGATGGCCCGCCAGCCCAAAACCATGCTGGGGGCAATGCCAATCACGGCGGCGATGGCGATTTTTAAGGGCGTAAGCGACGCGCCAAAGCGGGTGAGGAAGGAATCGGGGCTTTCGGCTTGCAAAGCGAGGGGCAAAATCAGCAATAAGATGGGAATGAGATTGAGAGCGATGGCCGCCAGGCCATAAGTCAGGCTGGATTTGGCTGTTTTTTGGGCGCTGCTGCGTAATTCGGGCTGGACGGCTTGCAAAGTTAACGGCCGTCCGCAGTTGCTGCAATAGGCGCTGCCCCGCATCACCGCCGCCGAGCAGCCTTCGCACACTTGCAGGTAAGAAGTGCGGTCGGTGAAGACGGCGGGGTCAATTTTTATTTCTACCACGCGGTCTTCTTTGTTCTTTACCAGCACGCCGGGGTTGTCGGGAATGGGTGTGGGGGCGGCGGGCGTGTCGTTGGTGGTGGCGAGGGCCTGCCCGGAGGAGTCTACGGGGACAACGGCCGTTTCCGCTGACGACCCCGACGCTGGCGACGACGACCCGCCGGGCAATAAATTACGCGCTTTGGTGGCCAACTGCTTGCGTTTGGCCTGGTTGGCCTGCTGCCGCTGCATATCCACCCACTGCATGGTGGCGTTGGCCTGGATTTTGGCCCCATCGGTGATATAGGTGGCGATGAGTTTTAATACTTCTTGCGCTTTGAGCGCGTCGGGGGCTTCAATTTCCAATTGGGCCGTCTTTTCAAACTCGCGCACGCGCACGATGATGTCGTTTTGCTGCACGCCCAACCATTTGGAAACCGTAGCCACAATCACGCCGGTGTCTTCATTGTAGGCTTGCAGTTTGGCGCCCATGTTGGCCAGGGCAAACAGCGTGGAACGCATGACCACATTGGCCGGAACGGGATAGGGGCGGATTTCCGTATAGCTCATGGTGTTATCCTCAAGAGTTTTCCTCAAGACCTGACAGATTTCCGAAATCTGTCAGGTCTGTTCATCAAATTCAGCCAGCAGTTTGCTTTTCACATCGTCCTCTACGCCGGCGGCGACAAATGCGTTGCGGGCAATGCGGGTTAACCCGGTCTCATCGTAGCCAAACGTGTCGGCCAGGATGGCGTATTCTTGCAAAAGATTGGTATTAAAGAGGGGCGGGTCGTCGCTGTTGATGGTGACAAGCAGGCCCATGTCGTCTAGCTGGCGAAAAGGGTGGGCGGCCATCTCCGGGTAGATGTGCAGACAGGTGTTGCTGGTGGGATTGATTTCCAGCGGGATTTGCCGCTCGCGCAGGTAGGCGACCAGGGCGGAATCTTCGCTGGCGCGCACGCCGTGACCGAGGCGGTCGGCTTGCAGGTTGCGCACCGCGCCCCAAATGCTGCTTGCGCCCATGGTTTCACCGGCGTGGGGCACGCTCAGTAAGCCTTCGGCTTTGGCGATGGTGAACGCATGGGCAAATGGTTCGGGCGGCGCGTTCACTTCGTTGCCGCCCAGGCCCAGTCCAACGACGCCCCAATCGCGCCCTTGCAAGGCGTAGGCCAGGGTTTTGCTGGCCGGACGGGGATCATAGGTCTGGCCGTCGCGTTGGGGGAAGCTAAGGTTGCGCGGGATGTCGAAAACCCAGCGCATCTCGACGCCGAAGTCGCGTTGGGCGCGGATACGGCCGTCTTGCAACCCTTCCAACAACGCTTCAATGGACAGTTTGTCTTGAAAGTCGGTGTGGGTGTAGGGGGTGATGGTGAGTTCGCGGTAACGGATGTTTTGCGCGGCCATGTCGGCGCCATTTTCGTAGGCAACCAGGGCAAAGTCTTCGGCTGTGCGCAGTAAATCTTGGATGGTCATGTAGACCACGACAAACTGCGGGAAATCGGTGAAGGTAAACCACTGCCGCAGGGTATCCACGTCTGTGCCGGGTAGTTTATCCAGCTTGTGGTGGCGTTCGGCCAGCTTGAGTACGGTTTCGGGCTGGATGGCGCCTTCCAGGTGGATGTGGATTTCGGCTTTGGGCAGGTCGTGGATGAACTGCTGGATGGATGGTTGGGTAAAAGTCATAGATATGATGCGTGCTGCGTGATGCGTTCTGCGTGATTTGGCCGTGCCGGTGGGCGTTGGCTGAGGTTTTGGGGTGGGAACGGCCGTTTTTGCCTGATATTGAGGGAATTGTATCAACTTCTCGTGTTTTCAGCCCATTGCAGATTGGTCCAATCTCCCAGATTGGACCAATCTACAACGGCGGGGCAGGGGCTATCGCTTGGCGGTAATGCCAAAAGCGACCCAATGTTCCTGCGGCGTGGCAATTTTGATGCGTTTGCTCAGGTCGGATTTCTTCGCTTTGGTTTCCAGCAGCTTGGCGTTCAATTCATCGGTCTTGGTTTTTAATTTGGCCTTGAGTTCTTCTTGTTCCGCATTGAGCAAGTCCAGCTCATCGGCGAAGGTTTTTAAGGCCAGGGCATCGGCCGTGGTGACACCGACGCTGGTCAGGGTGTCCAGCCGGTTGGTAATCCCGCTGGCCATCGTGCGACAAATGGAAATCGTTTGAGAGAAAGTTGGTGTTGGCATGTCAAACTCCTTTATAAGAATAAATTACAGCCCCACAAACATGGAACCTATCAAATAAAGTTGACCGGAGGCTTCGGCATGATGACCGGAGGCTTCGGCGTGATGACCGGAGGCTTCGGCATGATGACCGGAGGCTTCGGCGTGATGACCGGAGGCTTCGGCGTGATGACCGGAGGCTTCGGCGTGATGACCGGAAGGCTTCGGCGTGATGACCGAAAGCTTCGGCATGATGACCGAGGGCTTCGGCATGATGACCGGAAGCTTCGGCGTGATGACCGGAAGCTTCGGCGTGATGACCGGAGGCTTCGGCATGATGACCGGAGGCTTCGGCATGATGACCGGAGGCTTCGGCGTGATGGACGGAAGCTTCGGTATGATGACCGGAGCCTTCGGCATGATGACCGGAGGCTTTGGATAGGATTATGAAAGGTATGGTAAGAGCTAAAATGTCAGCCACTTGCTTAGCAATCTATTTGGTTTTGTTTGGTTGGTTGGACGGCCGTTTTATTGCACGTTTTCCCCGGTAATTAAGAGATAAAAACAACTGGCAGGTAGTATAAATAGAGTGGTGGGGAGAGGAAAATAGGAAGAAAGTAGGGGGGAGAAGGGAAGAAAAGAATGTCTTCAATCCATTCTGTAGCCGCGGTATTCCTACCGCGCAGCGCAGTAAGGATACTGCGGCTACCAAGGCCAATTCAAGAAGTTAAAACCTGCTCATCGGCGCGTTGTCTGAGCATATACAGCTCAAAAAGAAACACCCAAAGCATAAACGGCACCAGAGCAACTCGTTGAATCAGACCAATCCAATCCGAAAAGGTCTCTAACAACGACGGCGACTTCGAGACAACGGTAAAAACCACCACGGCCGTTGCCTCTACAATGCCCAACACCCTTTGGGGTATGACTCATCCAGAGAGAAATCATCATTACAAACTGGCGCTGACTTGTCATGCTGAGCGGAGTCCGCGAAGCGAAGCATCCCGTTCACTTCAGAGGAACGGGATGCCTCAGAGGACCTCACCATGACATGTCTACGAAAAAATTTGTAAAGGACAGTTTGCATAATTTGAACCTTGCCCCCTTCCGACGGTAGATAGAGGCGATCAATCATCATGTGCTGCCAGGGGGAGAGGGTGTTTGGTAACGGCCGTTTCTCGCCCGCCGCATGAAGGAGGTTGTATCAACTCCTGGCCTCCTCAGCCGCTTCCTCCTCCATCTGGGCTGTCGATCATCTTGCTTACCCGAAGGGTCTTTGGGATTGCGCAAGGTCTGATTGGATAGGTGTTCCGTGATGAGCGAAGTCTCTCAGGTCACGCAGGATGTATCACGCATCCTGCGGGCGCTCCCTGAATAGCTAAATGGCTTCCCTTACCTATAATTGCAGCGGGAGCGAGGCAATCACGGCGATGGCAAACGCCATAATGAACACAAATATCATGATGCCTAACACGATAGAGTAGTTCTTCGGCTCAATCTGGCCGTTCCGATCCATTTTTTTGATGAGCGGAAACAAGCGCCAGTAAAATGACAGCGTGGCCACAATCAAAGCCACAAGGCTTAGCTGCTGCACGGGTAAATCGGCAAAGGCGACAATCACCGCCAGCAGCAAAAGAAATATCAGTTTTGTTCCGGCAACCCAGTTAACAAGATATTTAACGAAATCATGGATTTCTGGATATTGTTTGGAAGCTTCCCAGGCCGTAAAAGCGCCAACGGCATTGGCGTACCGGAAACCAGGCGCAAAATACAGCGCCAAAACATTCGATGACTCCAATAAAATAAAGGCAAGAATAATAATTTGGATGAATGTCATACAGTTTTCCTTAAAAAGTTGGTTTGATGATAGGAGACTTTAGCTTGAATTAAGGAAAGACCACCATCTGACGCGCGAGTTTTTGGGTATTTGCTGCTTGTGGAGGGAAACCCGCACGTTGGCGCATCAACTTTCAGCGGCAATTTCCCTGATTAACCAGTGGGCCAAGGCCTGTCGGGCCAAATCGGACAATGGGGAACTACGTCTGCTGTCATTATCCACCTGAACAATGATAGTTTCCGCCTGGGCCACACAATTTCCCTTTTGAAACAGCCCCTGATAAATTGTGATCGAACTGCTCCCCACTTTTACTATCCCGGTCCCTATATCTACCTGGCCGGGCCACGTAATTTCCTGAAAAAATTCCAATTTCAGCGAAACAATCACAAAACTTAACCCTTCAGAAAGAATCGGGAGGTCCGCATTATAAAGAATTTCAACCCTGCCTGTCTCCAAAAAAGATGAAAAAACCGAATTATTGACATGTCCCTGACGATCGGTATCCACATAACGAATCTTGTCAAAGGTTTTGGATGGAAAATCTTCTAGTTTTAACGCTTTCATATGCTTCCTCAAATTTCAATAACCATGCTGCTTCCAAAGGAACGCATTATGCAGACTGTTGTCTTATAAAGTTGGAAACGGCCGTTACCTCATGTACTCATAACCAACCACTTGGGCCGGGCTAATCGACAAAAGTTGCGGTCCGCGTCTTGCCATAACACCATATGCCTTGGCGGGCATGTCTCGTAGGTTCTCAGGATGAGTGGATCTCATCAAGACCACACCATTCCCAACTCATTTCCCACAGGCGTCGCGCTTTTTGTTCGTCGTAAGACTCATCGCTTGAGCGTTTTTCCTGGCCATCAACAATAAATTTGCCGCCGACGCCTTCAAATCGGGGATTGGTCGCCGCGACCATGTAAGAGTCGGAAGCTTGCTCCAGAGAACGGGCAAAAGGCATACGCGCCATGATTTGCGCGTAAAAAAATCGCTCAATGGATGACTTTCTGCGAGCCGCAATCGCCGCCGGCACAAAGCCCGGACAAACAGCATTCGAGGTGACGCCTGTGCCCATGAGTCGGCGCTGTAACTCATAGGCAAACCACATGTTTGCCAGTTTGGAGGTCCGGTAAAACACCTGAGGATCGTAATATTTTTCGCCTTTCAGATTATCTAAGTCAAAATCCGGCCCTGGTCCACGCGCATACGCAGGATTATGCAGCTCTGAAGACACAGTGATCACCCGCGCGGGGGCAGATTGTTTCAAGTTTTCGAGTAACAAATTCGTGAACAAGAAGTGCCCCAGGTGATTTGTGCCAAAAGTCATCTCGAAGCCATCCTCAGTAAACCTTGCTTCCTTTCCGGGGACGGACCCTCCTGCATTGTTGATCAGGATGTGCAACGGATAATCCTTGGCCTGAAACAGAGAGACGCACTGTCGCACCGATGCAAATGAAGCCAGATCAAGGGGGATGGACTCGACGGCGGCATTGGGATTACCTGCGAGGATCCGCGTGATGGCTTGTGCGCTGGCCTGCTGGTTGCGCGAGGCCAGAATGACGTGAAAGCCTTGCGCTGCCAGTTTCGTGGCCGTGGCAAATCCAATTCCACTGTTCCCACCTGTGATCATGGCAACGTGGCGTTGATTGTCTGACATGAATACTCCTGGGTATAACTTCGTATGTGCTTTAGACTGGGGCCAACGTGCCGGTCCAAATCAGCCAGCAAAGCGTGCTCTTTGCTAACAGGCTTAGAATGATGTAGACACGTTCTCCGTATAGATAATCCTTCCAAGGCCCCACTTTTTTGTATTGCAAGACCATATTGATGGCAAAAATGTTGAAAAAGACAAACAGTGTAGGAACGATTGCGTATACAAAGGCCGGCGGCTTGGCATCGCCGGAGTTAACCGCGCCCACAAAATACAACGCAATGACCACCCATGGGACAAATCCGGCAATGCAGCCGTAAATGAAAGCGGTCCAGTCTGTTTTGGCGGTGTGCTGGTTATGCAGCTCCATCATAATGCCAAACAGGTTCATGGTGGCATTGAGTGTGAAGATTAAGATGATGGCTCCCAGATCCCAAAGCCCTATCAACATGCCAATCAGCACGATCATCAATGAAGAACTCAGGGCATATTCGTAGAAGCGGACCGGATTCATGCCTTTTTTCAGGTTCTCCACGTAACGGCCGTATCCAATCGTTGCCAAATAGAAGTGGGCCACGGCCGAAATGAGCAGGAAGCAGGCAACTGCCGGGCCAAATGGGAGTTCATAAAAGAGTTGGGTGTTTGGTTTTAACGAACGAGTGGCTACATCAAAACTCAGGTAATTGGTAAAGATGGGGTAGGTGGTGGCCCTGCTGACTGCGATCATGAAAATCCCTTGAATGAGATGCAGGACGCCCATGATGGCGTTGAAACGACGCAACCCCGTGAACTTACGATCCATGTCACTAATTGAACTGGCTGTTTCGGTACTCTTGGATGTCATTTCCTTGTCTCCTTTTGTGCAACTTATCTGGTCAATTGCCACATTGCCCTGAGCATTTCTATTTGCTGCAGGATATAACCAGCTACTAAATATCTCACGATTTGAATCACTTGCCCGCAATAATGCCGATAACCCAGACAAAGGCCAAACAGTAGTCTATCACCTTCCTAAGCGAACCATAAGGGATTTTGGGTCTTTAGGATTTCATGGGTGTGGTCTGATGCGTGAAACGTGATGCGTGAAACATCTCTGGTCACGCATCACGCTTCACGCATTAGGGGCTGTCAACCCCCTGAGTTCTTGAAGAACCGGGATTTTTCCACGCCGAGGCGGTTTGGTGACATGTTTCCCGGCTCAAGGATTTCTGGCCTTGAAATTGCTGCCTATTTGTCATGAAATAAATGGTCGTCCTGGGCGGTGAATGGGCAACGTGGTCAGAGTGGGTTGTTGATTGTTAGTTCGGTAATCCGCTGCCACTCGTCCAGGCTCAAGGTTTCGGCGCGGCGACGGCCGTCTACCCCCGTCGTCAGCAGGATTTGGGCAATCTCTTGCTTGCCCAGCCCCAGTTGGCGCAAATTATTGTGCAATTGCTTCCGCTTCTGGCTAAATCCGGCCCGCGCCACCCGGAAAAATGCCTCTTCGTCGGCCGGTGGGTGGCTAATATCCAGCCGAATGACCGCCGAATCGACATCGGGACGCGGCCAAAACGCGCCGGCTTTCAGCGTGGCCACCTGCTGCACCGGCCCATACACCTGGGCGCTCACTGCCAGCAGGCTCATGTGGGGCGGAACGGCCGTTACCCGCTCCGCTACCTCTTTTTGCACCGTCAACACCATGCAGGTCGGCTTGTGCCGGGCCGACAGCAGGTGGCGCAGGATGGCCCCGGTGATGTAATAGGGCACATTGGCCACCACTTTGTACGGTTGGTCAAACAATTGGCCTGGGTCTTGCTCTAAAATGTCGCCGTGGATGAGGCGAACGTTGTCGTAGGGTTCCAATTCATCTTCGAGGATGGGCAGGAGGCGGTCGTCTAGCTCGACGGCCGTAACGGAAACGGCCGTTTGCGCCAAAAGCCGCGTCAACGCCCCCAATCCCGGCCCAATTTCCAGCACCACATCCTCTGCGCCAACCTCGGCGGCCTTCATGATGCGCCAAAGCACATTCTCGTCGAAGAGGAAGTTCTGGCCCAGGCTTTTTTTCGGCTCCAGGCCGTAGCGGTTGAGGATGTCTTTGGGATGGTTCATGTCATCGAGAAAGGGTCATGGTTTGTTTTGCTGCTTGGGCGGGGGAGACGGCAAAGGCGGCAATACGACTGCCCCTTTCCCCCTACGAATGGGGCATTGTAGCACTGTGCGTTAAGGCTGGTCAACTTGTGGCGGATGGAAACAGCAATTCTCAATTTAGATCAGGCATTCGTGCGAACAAGGTAATTTCTTTGCACTTTACGCTGAACTGTCATGCTGAGCGGAGTCTTCGGAGCGAAGCATCCCCATGTATTGGTCATTAGGGCTGAACGGGATGCTTCGGAGGATGCTTCGGCAAGCTCAGCACAGGCTCTCAGCATGACACATTTCTGGTTAAATTGAGAATTGCTGGGATGGAAACTTGGTTGTGGAGGATGGAAACTTGATTGTGGAGCGTGGAAACTCGGTTGTGGAGCGTGGAAACTCGGTTGTGGAGGGTGGAAACTTGGTTGACGGCCGTTCTCCCCTCCTTCACATTCTTGACATGGCTGTTTTCATTCATTGCGCGGTAAGGACGCCGCGGCTACGGATTATTATCAGGAGTCAGGGCAGGACGGCGGGTAAGATGTAGTTGATGTCCGCCGCGGACGGCACGGGCGTCAGATAGTAAACATCCACAAAGCCGGTCCACGATTCGTAATTGTCCTTGTCCCAGCCCAGGTCGATCCAACGGCCGCGCACGCCGCCGCCGGTATCTCCGGCAATCGCTACGCCATACCCCGGCACAAACACCTGCGAGCGGAAGGGCACGACGTTGCGGTCGATGGCCACCACGCCCTTGCCGGCGGGCAGCCCGCTGGCGGTGATGCCATACCCTGGTTCGCCGGGCGATTTGCCGGAGCTGGCGGCTGTGTACGAGGTAACGCGCATCCGCACCACGCGCCAATATTCGCGCGGCCCTTGTTCTGTTTGCACCACGCCGATGTTGATTTTTGTGCCGTAGCCGATGACCTCGTTGACCGGTTCGCGGGCGACCCATTGGCCGTCTACTTCCTGGCTGACTTCCACGCCGTTTTCGTAGCGCACGCGCACGCGGTTGCGCGCCAGCCCCGGCACACCCGGGCTGACGATGGCCTGCGTGTCCAGGTCCATATCGGGCATGGCCTGCCAGACGGTGGTGTAGGCGATGGGCTGGTCTTCGAGGCGGAAATCTTCGGTGACGCGGATGACCTGGACGGTGGTGTTGGGGGAAACGGCCGTTTCCCCTCCCGGAATCGTGTAATCAAACCCCACCAGTCCAATGCCCGCCTCGGCCACAATATCCAGCGGGTTGGTATAGTGGGTGCGCGTTTGAATAATGCTGCCATCCGCCTGAATAGTCACAGGAAAAGAAGGCTGCACTTCGATGGTCATGTCGGGCGTAATCCAACTGCCCAGCGGCGGTTCCACGCCATCGGCGGCGTAGATGGTGATGCCTGCCTCGGCCAGCGCTGCGCCTACGGTCTGCGCGGCGGTGCGCAGGGTCTGACGGCCGTCGCCGTTTACAATGGTCACGGTCTGAAAACTGCCAATTTCTAGCTGGGCGGGTAGGGGCGTTTGGGCGAGTTGGTCAAAGGTGAGCCGACGGCCGTCGGCCGTTACCTGTTCTGTCCGGCCAATGGCCAGCCCGATTTCGGTTAAAAACGCGCCGAGGGTGGGTTGGAGGCTCCAGTAGGTTTGTTTGCCGCTGGTCGTGTGGACGGCGACCGGGCGGGCGCGTTGGATGACGATGGCGGTGGCGGGAACGGCCGTGTCGTTCAGCGGCGGCTCAACCTGGTCTTCTGGCCGAAGTGTCAGATTACCTGCCGCCAACACTTCGCCCACAGTTTGGTAGCGCCCGGACACCATCACCAGATTCCCGTCATCATAAATGGTGTAGTCGCCCTGAACCGTCAGGTACGCGGCCGTTAACACACTGGCTAAGAGCAGCAGTACAAGGACTAGCAGGAAAAGCCCACGGCGTGATTTAAAAATAGCGTTCACCATAAAAAAGGTAACTATGCAGGTTTGTCTGGTAAGACCCCAAGGGTTTGATTTCCAAATAATCCAGATCCTCAGGAGCAAACCCTTGGGGTCTGTACAGATACAAAAAAAGGAGATTGGAGATTGGAGATTATCTGCCTAATCTCCAATCTCCAATCTCCAAAGCCGGGATGTGCGCGTAAAACCGATGACTACCAGGTGTTCCTGGGCACCCGAAAGAGACGCCTTAGTGCTGCTTCCTTCCGGACCTGACACGGTTCGACGGCTTTCGCCGCCAGGGACCCAGTCGTCACCGGTCTTACGGGCACATCCGATTGAATTGTTGTCCTGATCCTAACAAAATCAAGGCGATCGGTCAATTTGTAGCTTCTAGCATCTGGTCGAAAAAGTACCCGTAGCCGCGGTTTCTTACCGCGTTTTCCAGGGGCGAGGTAGGGATACCTCGGCTACAAATAGAGGTTCTCCGACAGGCTGTTAGTTCCACACGCCCAGCACTTCCGGCCCGCGGTCGATTTCCCAGGGGTAAATGATGTAAGCGTCGGTGACAGCCGAATAATAAGTTGGCGTCAGGCCAGGGTAGAGAGACGTGGTGGGTTTGTAGTGCAGCACGCACGTATCGGGGTTGCCGCCGGCCGAATCGATGCGATTGGCTACGGTGACGATATTGCGCCCTTTGGTCCAGACGTCGTCTACGACCAGAATGCGCCGCCCTTCCAATAATTCGTTATCCGGAAACTGGATGAATTCGGGAATGGCATATTTGCTTTGTAACTGCGATTGGAGACCGGGAAAATCGGTCGGGAATCGCACGGAAGCTGTCAGAATATAGGTGATGTTGAGCGCTTCGGCCAACATGCCCCCGGGAACAATGCCGCCTCTGGTAACAATGACCATCGAATCGTAACGGCCGTGTATCTGAGGGGTCAGATAATCGATGAGTTTGTCTACGTCAGACCAGGTTAAAACTTCACGCCGCATGAAAAGCTCCTCTACCTTCTTATAAGAAGAGATAAAGGCATACAACCTGTACGCCTCGTGCCTGCAATCCTACACGTTCCCACACTGGGTGTCAACTTTACGTGATGCGTGAAGCGTGATGCGTCATTCACGCATCACGCTTCACGCTTCACGCTTCACGCACCGTCTATCACTTCTTCCGGCTGGGGAAGCGAGTTAACACCGTTGCCGCGTCCGGCATGGGCAGCCGTGCGCCGGTTTGGACGTTATCGGGCACGCGGATGGGGCGCTGCCCGCCGCCAAGCTGGTAGATGAACACGGCCGTGTCCGCCCCGCTCATCGCTTCTGGCAGCACTGCCTGCCCCAGCAAATAGCCGTCGCTGTCAATGGCGCAGCTTGTCACTATGCCGATCACCTTGCCGCGCTTGTCCAGCACCGGGTCGCCGCCTTCGGGCCGGCGCACGCCTTTCTCGTTCATGCGGAAGCGGGTCACTACCCGGTCGCGCTTGGCCTCGTAGGCCAGAAAAGCGCTGCGGCCCACAAAGAACGGTTTCCACAATTTCACGTAGCTGCCAAAACCGGCGTCGGCCGGATTCAGGCCCAGGTCGCCGGCCAGTTCGTGGCCGTACAGCGGCAGGCCACCTTCCGTGCGCGTGCTGTCGCGGGCGGCCAGACCGCACGGCTTAATGCCCATGCTCTCGCCAGCGGCAACCAATTGTTGCCACAGTTCCGGCGATTCGTCGGGATGGACAAAAATCTCGAAGGCGATGCGCTCGCCGGTGTAGCCGGTGCGCGAGATGACCACGTCGTGCCCGCCAACCTGCCCGCTGGTGACGCCGGCCCAGGGCAGCGTCTTCAAGCGGCGGGCCAGAGCGGGATCGTCGATGAGCGATAAGAGAATGTCGCGCGATTTTGGCCCTTGCAGCGGCATATCGACGCGGCATTCTGCGCCGTGGGCCGGGTCGCGCAGGTCGCGCAGGGTGACGGGATGTTGGATGCGGGCAAACGGCCGTGCCGCATCAATCTGCACCTTGCCTTCATTCACCGCGTTCAACCACGCCCAATCCTTGTCGTTGTTGGAAGCGTTCACCACGATCATGAAGCGCTTTTCGGCCAGCCGGTAAATCATCAAATCGTCCACCACCGAGCCGTCCGGCAGCAGGAAGTAGGTGTAGTGCGATTGTCCCACGGCCAGCGCGCTCACGTCGTTGGTGGTGACGGTGTTCAGAAATTCCACCACATACGGCCCGCTGGCGTCGAACACGCCCATGTGGGTGGCGTCGAACAGCCCGGCCGTTTCACGCACGGCCTGGTGTTCTTCGCTGACGGAGCTGTACCAGACCGGCATTTCGTAGCCGCCAAACGGGATCATGCGGCCGCCCATGGCCACGTGGGTATCATACAATTTGGTGCGCTTCATGGGCGGGTCGGCCGGTTCTTCCCAGGTGAAGGCGGGCAGCGCTTCGCCGGAACTATAGGTCTCGCAGCCGATGAAGTACGGTTTCGTGGCGGCGATGGCTTCCGGATCCGGTTTGTCGTTCAGGGCTTTGGCCAGGTCCATGATGCCGCCCATGATGGCCGACGCCCCTTTTTCCAGCAGGTTTTCCGGTTCCAGGGTGCGAATGGCCACCGGGCCAGATAGTTTGGCGTACACATCGGCGAACATTACGTAACCATCGGACAGAGCAGAAAGCCAGACGGCCGTTTCCTGCGCCTCTTTCTTATCGCTGAAAATCAGATGGTACAAATCGGCCGTGTGCCGGTAAAGCACGGCTTCGGCCTTCAATCCAGGCGCGTCAATGTGCGTGGCCTGCGATTCATCATCCTGGAGCGCCAAAACGTCGCTGGCCAGGGCATGATTCAGCAGGTTTTGCGCCGCTGCGCCGCGCACTTCCACCAGACGGCTGTTGGCCGCCGGTTTGGCGCGGCCACGAAGCTGGCGCACGATGTCCCGCGCCCGCTGCAAAGCGGCATAGTCCACCTTGGCCCGGGGTTGTTCCTTGCCGCCCAGGGCGAGATAGGTGTAGGGCGTGCAGCCATTCAGCGTCGTGGCGATGGCCTCGGCCAGCAAATCCACCTCGGCGTCGCCAAAACCAAGCTGGCTGATCCAGACCGTGCCCAGGCGCAGGCCCGTTGGATTCAGCGCGCCCTTATCGCCGGGGATGGTGTTGCGATTCAGCACAATCCCGGCCACGTCCAATATACGCGCTGCCATGTCGCCGGACAGATTGACGCCGTTGGCCTGCACGCTCTTGGTGTCCACCAGCAGCAAATGGTTCTCCGACTGCCCACCGACCAGCCGCAGGCCGTGTTCTTCTAATTTGGCTCCCAATCGTTGGGCGTTGTGGACGATGCGTTCCTGCAGTTCGTGGAACTGCTCGGTTTTGGCCAGTTTCAGGGCTACAGCCAGGGCGGCCATCGTGTTCAGGTGCGGGCCGCCTTGCTCGCCGGGGAAGACGGCGCGGTCCAGTTTGCGCGCCAGATCAGCCTTGTGGGTCATGATCATCGCCCCGCGCGGGCCGCACAGGCTCTTGTGGGTGGTCGTGGTCACGATGTCGGCGATGCCGATGGGGCTGGGATGCACGCCGGAGGCGACCAGCCCGGAGATGTGGGCGATATCGGCCATGAAGTACGCGCCGCATTTGTCGGCGATGTCGCGGAAGCGCTGCCAGTTGACGATTTTAGGATAAGCCGAGTAACCGGCGACGATAATTTGCGGCCGGATTTCCAGAGCTTGTTTTTCGATGGCGTCGTAGTCTAAAACTTCGCTTTGCGGATCAACAAAATAGGGGGCGCTGTTGTAGATTTTGCCGGAGCGGTTCACGCGGGAGCCGTGGGACAAATGGCCGCCGTCGTTCAAGTTCAGGCCCATGATGGTGTCGCCGGGCTGGAGCAAGGCGGTGTAGACTGCGCTGTTGGCCGGCGCGCCGCTGAGCGGCTGCACATTCACGTATAGCTGGTCGGGTTTGACGCCGTTGGCGGCGAACAGTTCGGCGGCGCGCCGCCGGGTTAGCGCTTCCAACATATCGGCGTATTCCACGCCTTTGTAGTAGCGGGGGTCGCTGTAGCGGCGGTAATGGGCCAGTTCCCGGTCCATGTCCAGGATTTCGGCCTGGCTCTGGCGGCGGCTCTCTTCGCGGGGGTAGCCTTCGGCGTAAATGTTGCCGAAGTTGCTGCTCATGGCCTCGCGCACGGCCTCCGGTGAGGCGCTTTCGGAAGCGATGAGGATGATCGTGCTGTCCTGGCGATCATCCTCGCGTTGTAACAACTGACTCAACTCGGGATCGATTTCGGAGACCGATCCCTGAAAAATATAGTTCGTAGACATAGTTTTCTCCTGGGAATGCGTTATCTCTTGTGGGAAACGAGGATACTTCCCTGACGCAGAGTGCCGAAGGCGTGCGAGCGGGTATATCCTAAATCCAATTATTTATGCTGCTTTGATTGTAAAGGAAGTGGGAAAATACAATCTCTTGTTGGCCTGGATTGTACAGGCTTAGGGCGGAATTGTAACAGGAAACGGGCAAATGTGGCACTGGTTTTCGCTGTCTTTTGCTTCTGGGTGATGAGGAGAGACCTGCTGGGTTGGCCCGCTGGGAAAAAAACCTTCGGGTCGCTTGGCAGGCTTAGAAGCTGCATTCTGGGTATAATCGGTCAATTATGTTGAGAGCCAAAGTGACGATTGTGGGGTTGGGGCTGATGGGCGGCTCGCTGGCGCTGGGGCTGCGGTTGGCACAGCGGGTGGCGTTAAACCCGCATGCCACACATCTGACGGTGGTGGACGCCAACCCGGAGACGCGGCGGGCAGCCGAGCGGCTGGCGGACGTGGTGACGGCCGATTTTGCCGCCGGTGTGCGTGAGGCGGAATTGGTGATTTTGGCGACGCCGGTGCGCAGTATTGTGGCGCTGTTGGCGGAGCTGGCGCGGGTGCGGCCGGAGGGCTGCATGGTGCTGGACCTGGGCAGCACTAAGACGGACATTTGCCGGGCGATGGCCGATCTGCCGGAGGGGTTTCAGGCGCTTGGGGGGCATCCGATGTGCGGCAAGGAGACGGCCGGCTTTGGCGCGGCCACGCCGGATTTGTACCGGGACAAGACGTTTGTGTTGTGCCGCAATGGGCGGACGACAACGGCCGTTGAAACCCTGGTGCTGGAATTGCTGGCCATTGTGGGGGCACGGCCGTTATTCCTGCCGCCGGAAGTGCATGATGAAATTGTGGCTGCGGTGAGCCATCTGCCCTACGTGGTGGCCGGGACGCTGATGCGCACGGCCTTTGGCCTGGGCGACGAGCGGACCTGGACCGTGAGCGCCTCTGGCTTCCGCGATACAGCGCGGGTGGCGGGAACCGATCCTCAGATGATGCTGGACATTTTGCTGACGAATCGCACGGCCGTTCTGGCCCAATTGCAGCGGTATCAGAGTGAATTAACCGAAGCCATCCGTCTGGTGCAGTCCGGCGACGAGGCGGCCCTGGCGGCCTGGCTGGGCGAAACCCAGCGCGAGTACCAGGAGTATAGAACGCTGAAGGATGAACGATGAATGTAAGAGTTCATCATTCCTTGTTCATCGTTATCAGGAGAGGGTAGATGTATATGCTAATGATGGTGCTGGATGACAGCACGCGGTTAAACGACGTGTTGCAAGCGTGGATGGGCGCTGGGGTGCGCGGGGTGACGATTTTGGAGAGTACCGGCATTCACCGCATGCTGCCGCGCGAGACGGCCGGGCCGATGTTTGCCGGTTTCAGCCAGATGTTTGGCAGCGGGCGGGTGGGGCATAACACCCTGTTTGCCGTTATTGACGAGATGGCCGTGGCGGAAACGGCCGTGGCCGCCACCGAAGCCATCCTCGGCGATCTTAGCCAGCCGCACACTGGCATTATTTTTGCCCTGCCGGTCGCCAAAACCTGGGGCATGCCAGAACCTTATGCCAGCGAGTAATAGTGAATGGCAACCCACTCACAGCTCACAGCTAACAGCTAACAGCTAACAGCTAACAGCTAAAAACTAACTTCATGATCTGGATTAAATTTGCAATCACGGCGGCCATTGTAGTGGTGGCGGCCATAAAATTGGCAGAGTATGGCGATGTAATCGCCGTGCGCACGAAGCTGGGCGGTCTGTTTGTCGGCACGATTTTTTTGGCGGGGGCCACGTCGCTGCCGGAATTGATTGCCTCTATCAGCTCCTTTCGTCTGGGTGTGCCGGATTTGGCCGCCGGTAACTTTCTGGGCAGCAACATGGTCAACGTGGTGCTGCTGGCGATTGTCGATCTGGTGAATTACCAGGTGCCGCTGCTGCGGCGAGTCGCCCTCAGCCATGCGCTGACGGCCGCGCTGGCCTCGGTGCTGATGCTGATTGCCGCCATTTTCATGTTGGCGGACATCGACATCACCATAGGTTGGGTGGGCATTGAGAGTTTGGCCCTGATTGGCTTGTATTTTGGCGGCATCTGGCTCATCCAACGGGAAAATCGCGGGCCGGTGGCGACCACAGCGCCTACGGCCGTTGAACCATCACCCGGATTCCCCTCCCTGCGGCGCGGCGCGGTCGGGTTTGCCGCCGCTGCCGCCGTGCTGGTGCTGGTTGTGCCGCAGTTGGTAGCCAGCAGCACGGAAATTGCCATCCTCACCGGCCTGGGGACCGGGTTTGTTGGCACGGCGCTGCTGAGCGTGGTCACGTCGCTGCCGGAACTGCTGGCGGCGCTGGCGGCCATGCGCATCGGCGCGTTCGACATGGCCGTGGGCAATTTGTTTGGCTCCAGCGTGTTTAATATGCTGGCGCTGGGCATAGCGGACTTTTTTTATACGAACGGCCGTTTCCTCGGCGATATCGACCCCAATTTTGCGCTGGTGGCCCTGCTGGCGCTGCTGCTGACCAACATGGCGCTCATCGGCACGCTGGCGCGGGTGGAGCGTAAGGTTTTGTTCATCGAAGTCGATGCGGTGGGCATGGTGGTGGTTTATCTGTTGGGCATGTATTTGTTGTTTATCAAGGGCATTGGCGGGTGAGTTTGCGCGAAAATGGCAGCGTAGAGGATCAGAAGTCCAGAGGCGGCCGGCTGCGGTGGTGGGAATGGCTGCTGCTGGTTTTGGGCTTGGCCGTGATGGCGGCGCAGGCGGCGCTGGCCTCGCCGCTGAAATCGGCGGCGTTTGACGAGGAGTATCACCTGGCCGCCGGGTACGCTTACCTGAAAACCGGCGATTTTCGCATGTCCACCAGCCATCCGCCGCTGGTAGATACCCTCGGCGCGCTGCCGCTGCTGCTGCTGGATACCATCACCTTGCCCACCGACCATCCTTCTTGGGCGGCCAGCGATTATTTTATTTTTTCCGACGTGTTTTTGTGGCAGGCCAATGATAACGCGCAGGAGATGTTGGTGTACGGCCGTATCGCCATCATCGCCCTGGCAGTTTTGCTGGCGGCCGTGTTGTTTGTCTGGGCGCGGCAAATGGCCGGGCCGCTGGCCGGGTGGATGGCCCTGGCGTTGGCCGTGTTTGAGCCGAATCTCATCGCCAACGGCCGTCTCCTGACCACCGATTTGGGCCTGGCGCTGTTTATGACGCTGACCATGTGGCGTTTGTGGGTCTGGTTGGAACGGCCGTCGCGCCGCAACCTCATCCTCACCGGCATCCTGGCCGGCTGTACGATGGCCGCCAAATTCACCGGCCTGATGGTGTGGCCGATGATTGTGGGGGTGATGGCGTTGGGGCGATTGGCGATTGGCGATTGGCGATTTTGGCGCTCGCGCAATCTCCAATCTTTAATCGCCAATCTCCTCATGATGGCTGTGGCCGCTTACGCCGCCCTCTGGGCCATTTATCGTTTTGATGTTGGCCTCATTCCCGGCAGCAACTTCCCGCTGCCAATTCCCGCGCCGTTTTATCCCTACAGCCTGTGGGACACGTTCCGGGTGATTGAGGAGCAGCCGAAGGCGGCCTTTTTGCTGGGGCAGGTGTCCGACCGGGGCTGGTGGTATTACTTCCCGGTAGCTCTGGCGCTCAAAACCTCGCTGCCGCTGCTGGGGTTGACGGCCGTCGGCCTGTTTATCGCCGTGAAAGACAAAGGGTGGGGGAAAACGGCCGTGCTCTGGCTGCCGCCGCTGCTCTTCATGCTCCTGGCCATGACCGGCCGCATCACCATCGGCTACCGCCACATTCTGCCCGTCGTGCCCTTCCTCATCATGCTGGCGGCGCAGGTGGGGAAGAGATTGGCGAGTAGAGATTGGAGATTTTGGCCTGCCGACAATCGCCAATCGCCAATCGCCAATCTTCTGGTTCTTTTTCTCCTCCTCTGGCACATCTCCGGCTCCCTGCGCCTGTGGCCACACCAGGAGGCGTACTTTAACGAATTGGCGGGCGGACCGGAGAACGGCAGCCGCTTGCTGGTGGATTCCAACCTTGATTGGGGGCAAGACCTCATCTTTCTGCACCAACTGCTGCTGGAGCGGGGCATTGGCGAGGTGTACCTGGGTTATTTTGGCACGGCGCTGCCGGAAAAGTATGGCGTTGTGTACAGGCCGCTGCCCGGATTTATGCGCTTCACGGCCGGGGCGGAAATCGACGCTTACAACCCGTACACGCCGCCGCCGGGCTGGTACGCCATCAGCGAGACGAGCCGGCGGCTGGGTTTGATGCTGCAAAACACAGACGTGTACGCCTATTTTCAGGACAAGGAGCCGGTGGCCTGCGCCGGGTATTCGATTTGTCTGTACCGCGTGGAGTATCCAGCGGGCATGCCGGTGGATCGGGTGGTGGTGGCTGACGGCCGTTCCGTTGCCGACATTCCGCCGGAAGAATTAGGGGTGGTAGACGGCCGTCTGCTCATCGCTAAATGGGTCCAGCCGCCAGGCGAGATTTACCCGTTGGGTGAGGGATTTGCGCGCCCAGAAGGATTTGTGCCGGTGGCGGCTAATTTTCATGGGGCGTTTGAACTGGTGGGGTATGTGCTGGCGGGAGGGGAAACGGCCGTTTCCCCCGGCCAATCCATCAGCCTGACCCTGTACTGGCAGGTTGGCTCCGGCCAGGTGGCCGCGCCGCGCCCCAGCCAGGCCGCGCCGCTGGCCGCCTTCGTCCACCTTTCCGGCGCGGACCCGGCGCAGATCGCAGCCCAATTTGATGGCTGGCCGACGGCGCTGACCGGCCTGGAACCGGGCGATATTATTGTCCAGCCGGTGACCCTGAGCGTTCAGGAAACGGCCGTGCCGGGAGACTACTTCGTGCGCGTTGGCCTCTATTCGCCGCAGTCCGGTCAACGACTGCCCCTTGTCTCGCCTGTCGGGGCCGGCGACGCCTTTCTACTGACCTCTGTGCTGATCGCGCCGCCGATTAAATAGTTCCTCCCGCCTGCGGAACCATTTCTCCCGCTGCGGAACCATTTCTCCCGCTGCGGAACCATTCCTCCCGGCTGCGGAACCATTTCTCCCGCTGCGCAACCATTCCTCCCGGTTGCGGAACCATTTCTCCCGCTGCGCAACCATTCCTCCCGGTTGCGGAACCATTTCTCCCGCTGCGGAACCATTTCTCCCAGCCGCGCAGCCGGTTTGGAATGATCATCTGGCAACACAAAAAGGCTCACCTGGTTTGGTGAGCCTTTTCTCTTTGCGGAGGAAGGTTGAAAAAGATGGGTCCAATCTGCCAGATTGAACCCATCGGGTGATGGCTTATGGGTTATGGGACGTAATCGACAACCGGATAACCGGCGTCTACCCAGGCCGTGAAACCACTCTTCAGGCTTTGTACGTTGGTGTACCCATACGACCACAAAATGGTCATGGCGATGGTCGAGCGATGGCCGCTGCCGCAGTAAACCACGATGGGCGCATCCAAATCGGCCGGCCACATGTCTTTATTGGTGATAAAGTCTTCCAAGGAGACATTCAGCCAACGTTCCGGATCGTGCTCGATGATGCCGTTCTCTTCCAATTCGGTGACGGTACGCACGTCGATCAGAATCAGGTCGGTGTTGTCAGCCTGCGCCAGGAAAAGATCGTCGGCGCTGATGCCGCCATATCCTTCGGGCACATTTTGCAGCATCGTGCTCATCGCCGCGACGATTGCCGGGTCTGGTTCGGCCGCGTTCAGAGCGACCAATTCGGGCAGTTCACCTTCAACAATGGGATATCCTGCTTCCACCCAACCGCCAAAACTGCCGCCTTTCAGGCCCTTGACATTTTCCCAGCCCATCGCTTCCAGAGCGGTGAGGGCGATGGTGCAGCGCCAGCCGCTGCCGCAGTAGCTGACAATGGGCGTATCGAAACTGGGCAGATATTCGATGCTGTCGGCGACTTGCCGCAGGGGGATGTTGACGGCGTTTTCGATCCAGCCGTTTTCTTCCAATTCGGCCGGTTCGCGGACATCCAGAATATAGAGATCGCCGCCCTCAACGATGAGCGTGTTGAGGTCTTCCAGGCCGATGGTGTTGTAGGCTTCCATGCTGCCCAGGAAAGTCTGGAAAGCGGTGTCCAGGTCGGCGGCCGGTTCCGGCGCGCCGATGGTGGCATAACCGGCGTCGGTCCAGGCTGCGTAGCCGCCCTTCATGCTGCGAACGTTGGTGTAGCCGTTGGCCCAGAGCATGGTCATGGCGATGGTGGAGCGATGGCCGCTGCCGCAATAGGTGACGATGGGCGCGTCCAGGTCGGCCGGCCATTGGTCTTTGTCGGCGATGAATTGTTCCAGGGGGATGAAGGTGACGTTAGGGGCGTCGATGTACCCTTTTTCTTCCACTTCGGCCGGGGTGCGGACATCAATGAGGATGAGGTCCGGGTTTTCGACCAGTTCGGTGGACAGATCGTCAACAGATAACGCGCCGAAGCCTTCGGGGATGTTTTGCAACATTTCCTGGGCGGCAGCGACAACGGCCGTATCCGGCTGCGCGGCGTCCAATTCTACCAGGGCTGGCACTTCCCCTTCAGCGATAGGATAACCAGCTTCCACCCAACCGGCATAACTGCCTTCTTTCAGACCCAACACGTTTTCCCAGCCCATGCCTTCTAACATGGTCAGGGCGATGGTGCAGCGCCAGCCGCTGCCGCAGTAGCTGACAATGGTGGTGTCTTCGCTGGGCAGGTAGGCAATGCTGTCGACTATCTGGCGCAGGGGAATGTTGGCTGCGCCTTCGATCCAGCCGCTTTCGGCCAATTCGCCCGGTTCGCGGACATCCAGAACAAAGACGTCGCCGCCGACCAGCATTTCGTTCAGGGCTTCGATGCCGATGGTGTTGTAGGCTTCCATGTCATCCAAAAAGACCTGGAAACCGGCGTCCAAATCGGCGATGCCTTGTTCCAACGACACTTCTTCGACCACGGGAACGGCCGTGGGTTCAGCAGTCGGCGCTTCGGTTGGAACCTCAGCGACGGTGGGTTCGGCGGCCGGTTCTTCAACAACAGCCACAGTGGCTTCTGGCACGGCCGGCTCGGTGGGCGTGGCTGCGCCGCCACAGGCGACCAGAGCCAATCCCAAAATCAGTAACAAAACAAGAAATAAACGGTGATTTTTCATTCTAAAGCTCCTCTCTTTTATTTTTTCGGAATCGTAACTGTTCTAGCAAGACCCCAAGGGTTTGATGCCCAAGGCCAAACTCTTGGGGTCTGTATAGTTAAACGGAATCAAGGGTTTTGTTCCGTTGGGCTAATGATGGTTGTGGTGGTCAGGCCAGCGGTGGCGGAAATGCCTTCCGTGATGGTGATGCCCACCGTGGCGGTTATCTCGGAAATGGGCGCGGGAATCACAGGCACGATGACCGGTTGATTCGCTTCCACTTCATTGGGATACACCTGATCGACAGTTAAGAACAAATCGGCATTGCCGTGGCAGGCGTTGCAGGAGGCGGCTTGCGGCGTTTCCCGCTGGATATTGTGCGGCGTAGTGTAAACCCAGGTGGGCAAGGCGTTGAGATTTGGCACCAAGTTATCGCCATAAAACGCAAAGCTGTCGCTGGATATCGGCACATGCCGGAGTGTTACGTAATCATAGGGTCTGTCGAAACTCTTTAACGGGTTCAGGCCAATTTTAAAGTCCAGGTAGGAACCATCGGTGGCGTAGAACGGGTTGCCGGTGGTTTCGCTGATGGCCACGTGGCAGCCATCGCAGCTTGTATAGGCCACGGAATGGCAAACCTGGCAAGACAGGTCTGCGCCATGCACCTGGTGCATTTCAATGTCGTCCTGGCCGATGGTGGCGGTGATGTGGCAGGATTCGCAGCGCGGCGACTGCACGCCGTCGTAGCGGTGGTTGGCCGGTTCCACCATTTGGGTTTCCGGGCTGGTGTGGCAGTCTTCGCAGGCGGCCGGTTGGCCGTGCATTTCATGGCCGGTGTGGCAGTCGATGCAGGCCATGCGTCCCTGGCGGAAGTGGACGTCGGCTTGCAGGTCTTCATGTTTGCCCAGGTATTCGTTGCCCACACGGCTGCCGTGGCAGGCGGTGCAGTTACGCGTGAGGGAGGGCGTTTTGTTGAACATGTGCCCATCAATCAGGCCGCCGCCAACCAGGGCCGGCTGGCTGACATGGCAGTCGCCGCAGGTGGCATGGCAGCTTGAGCAGTGGTTGCCAAACATGGTGGCGATGGTTTCGTGGTCTTCCGGGACGGTGCGTTGGTCCAGAATGGTCCAATAGCCGGCCAGGTTGTCGTGTAAGTTGTTTTCGTTCAGGGCAACCACATCGGGGTGGCATTCCTGGCAGTAGATTTCCGGATCGTCGCTGGGTCGGGCGATGATGTCGGTATGGGCTTCGGCTTTGTCGGCTGATTGCCGGCCGCCGTGGCAGTTTTGGCAGGGTATCTGACCGTGAACACTATCGGGATAGGTTTCACCGTTTACGAGCGCTTTTTCCCATGGCTCCAACGGAGCCACCGAACCGCCTCAACCCTCGCCTTCGTTTTCGCTGACAACCTCCTCGACAGGATCGGCTGTCTGGATGAGTTCGTCTTTGTTGATGTGGCAGAGCAGGCACTCATCGGTGGGGAGGGTGGCCGCGACTGCGGTGGGGGCGACGGCCGTTTCCTCGGTTGGTGTGGGGATGACGGCCGTTGGCTCCAGAGCTGTTTGCAGGGCGACGGCCGAATCGGTTTCGGCGCTGCTGCTGCAACTGGAAAGGAGAACGGCCGTTGCCAGAACTAGCATAAGGCTCAATAAAATGGTTTTTATGTTTTGGATACGTTGTGCCTTTTTCAAAACAGGCTCCTTTGATTCATTTTAAGTGAAAATTTTCACTATCAGTATAAACAAGAGTAGAGGGAAGACAATAGCTAGACAAGGTTTCACTTATAGGTTTTTCCTCTACATATCCATAAGCAGAACCAATGAGTGGGTGGCCTCTCACTATTGAGTTCCTAATCCTTTTTGTTACAATATTCACAAATGGAGCCTTGAAGAAGAGCTTTGGAGGCAAAAAATGCTGGATGCGCACCAATTAAATGTATTTTTAGAAGCGGCTGACGCCCTGAGTTTTACCCAGGCAGCGCAGCGACTGCACATGACGCAGCCGAGTGTAAGCCAGCATATACAGACACTGGAGCAGCATTTTGGCGTCCCGTTGTTTAATCGGGTGGGGCGGTACATTGAGTTAACGGATGCCGGGCAAGCATTGCTGCCGCTGGCCAGAGAATTGGTGACGCGTTCGGTGCATATCGAAGAGACGATGAAATCATTGGAAGGCGAGGTGTATGGGCATTTGTTGGTTGGGTGCAGTACGACGCCGGGAAAATATGTTTTGCCGAGCCTGTTGGCCAATTTCCACCGGCGTTACCCCAAAGTGCGGGTTTCTTGCCATGTGGCGTCGCAAGATCACGCTTTGCAAATGGTTTGTGATGGCGAGGTGCATTTCGCTTTGGCGAGTGTGCCGCACATGGTGTGTAAAGATGTGGAGTTTCGCCAATTTATGACCGATGAGGTCATTTTGTTGGCGCCATTGGGCCATCCGTGGGCTGACCGGGGAGAAATTGAACCGGAAGAGTTGCTGGAAGCGGAATTTATTCTGCGGGAAGAGAGTTCTGGCACGTATACGGCCGTGCGTGAAGCCCTGTCTGGCGTCGGCATCGATATTGAGCAGTTAGATACAATTTTGGTTTTGGGCAATGCGGAAGCCATTGCTCTGGCTGTGCAGGAAGGGTTGGGGCTGGGCTTTGTTTCCAGCATCGTCTACACGCGGTTGGTGCAGGACAGCGTTACCCCCATCAAAGTGCGCGGATTGTCCATCCAACGCGAAATTTATCTGGGTTGTCACACTCGGCGACCGCCAACGCTGGCTCAGGCGGCCTTCTGGGCGCTCATTGGAGACAACTACGAACTCAATGCACTTGGCCTGGAAGCGGACCATCAGAAAGATAACGAGTAAAAGAGGCAGAATTATGAGATGTTTGCGACTTTCTATCAACTGGTCGCTGTTAAGCGGGGTTTTGGTAGGCTTGCTGGGTATGGTAATGACTGTTCACCTGGCTTCGGCCGCGCCGATGCAGCAAGAAGGGGATGGTGGGGTCATTGAAGAGCATGAGACGCAGAAAGAGTGTCAGGAATGTCATTTGGATGTTAAAAGCCATTGGCAAGACAGCCCGCACGCCCATGCGTTTGATGATCCTTATTTTCAGCAGCAATGGGTAGGTTTGGGTCAGCCGGGCGAGTGCTTGTCTTGCCATACCACCAATTACCAACCGGCAAACGGTCAGTATGACGCCGAGGGCATTGCCTGCGAGGCGTGTCACGGGGAAGTGACCGGTGAGCACCCGCCCGAAGTTGTCTCCATTAAAGCAGATACCGAGTATTGCGGCACGTGCCATACCACCACGCTGGGCGAGTGGCACCAGACAAGCCATGCCACGGCCGAAATCGGTTGCATGGATTGCCATGATCCCCACAGCCAGCAGCCATTGTTTGAAGTGGCCGATGATTTGTGCATTAACTGCCACAAAGACTCCATGGAAGCTTATTTAGAAGATTTGCATGTGCAACAAGGGATTGGGTGCGTGGATTGCCATGCGCTGGTGGTGCCGCCGGATGAAATTCCGGTCGATGGCATTGTGCCAACGGGTCATGCCTTTAGCATTACGCCAGCCACTTGCGTGGCTTGCCACACAGATGCTTTACACGCGGGATTCCATTTGCCTGGTTATGAAGATGGCGCGAAAGCGGCCGTTAGCGCTGATGAACCGGCGCCGGTGCTGCTGCAAGCCGAGGAAGCCCCCTTACAGGAAGGAATGCTGACGCACGATCAGCAAATTCAGGCTTTGGAAACGGCGCTTGCCAGCCAGAATGTCACGCTGATCTTCCAGGGCGGGCTGGTTGGGCTGGCTCTGGGCGGAACTACAGCCTGGTTCGTGTCGCAAAATATTCGGGCGCGTGAATTGGAGAAGAAAGATGACGACGACAAACCAGAAGAATAAGACGTCGCCAATGTTAACCCGGCGTGATGTATTAAAAATTGCAGGAGCAACGGGCGGGGCGATTCTCCTGTCGCGGGCGTTTACGTCTGGCCCTCTTTCGGCCGATTCTATTTCAGGTTTGGCGCGTACAACTCATGCCAGCGCGGCGCATGAGTGGCACATGGGCATTGATTTGGAGAAGTGCATTGGCTGCCAGTATTGTTTGTGGGCATGCCAGGCGACGAATGACGTGCCGGATGATGAAATGCGTTGGAATGTGGGGTTTCCGGAGCGGACGGAAAATGGCACGGATTTTTTCATGACACGGCCGTGTCTGCACTGCCAGGAAGCTCCCTGCACCAAGGTATGCCCAGTCGGCGCAACCTGGGTGCGTGAAGATGGCATAGTGGCCATGGATTACGATCGGTGTATTGGCTGCCGCTATTGTGAAGTGGCCTGCCCGTATGACGTGCGCCGGTTTAATTGGGATGTTGCTACCGCTGAAAATTCTTACCAGCCGACCTGGGGAGAGCCGGAAGTGGCGCGACGGCCGCGCGGCGTGGTGGAAAAGTGCACCTTCTGCGTGCATCGGATCGACCGGGGGCTTGAACAGGGCTTAACACCGGGGGTGGATTCGCAAGCGACGCCAGCGTGCGTGAATGTATGCCCGGTAGGCGCGCGTGTTTTTGGCGATGTGCGCGATCCAGAAAGCCCGATCACCCAATTCCTGGCCGAACATGACACCTTCCGCTTGCGGGAAGATTTTGGCACCGAGCCAAAGGTGCATTACGTGCGCCCGGCTAAGGAGGAGATATAAGATGGCTGCGGGTCAGGTAGCGATGCAAAAACCCAATCGTTGGCCGATGCGCCTATGGTATCTTACGCTAGGCGTCATGTTATTGGTGGGAGCGTATGGCATGTTCCAGACCTTGTGGCTCGGTCTGTCGGTGACAAACCTGACCGATCAGGTGCCCTGGGGTTTGTGGATTACGTTAGATTTGTCGGCGATAGCTTTGGGAGCAGGAGCGTTTACGTTTTCGGCCGTGGTGTATCTGTTTCGCCTGAAGCGATTTGAGCCGGTCGCGCGGGTGGCTGTGTTTGTTGGTTTTTTGGGGTATTCGTCGGCGATGTTGGCGTTGGCCATGGATATCGGCCGGCCGGATCGGTTTTATCACCCGCTTATTTATTGGAATGTCCATTCGGTGTTGTGGGAGATTACGCTGTGCGTGATTTTGTACTCAACGGTACTGATTATTGAATTTGTGCCGATTGTGTTGGAGAGCCGGTTTTTTGACGGCCGTTATCGGGCGCGGGCATTTGGCCATATGCTGCACAAACTGACCCCGGTTATGGCGGCTATTGGTTTAGGCTTATCACTGCTGCATCAATCATCTCTGGGGGCAACATATGGGGTGCTGTCTGGTCGAGAAATTTGGTTTAAGCCATCCATGCCGGTTTTGTTTATTCTGTCGGCAATTGCCGGCGGGGTTTCTTTGACCCTGTTGGTGACACTGGTGGTGAGCAAATTATCGGGGCGCGAGCTGATAGACAAATTTTTGCGCCGTGATATTGCCCGTTTAGCTGCTTTTGCCTTGTTGGCTTACCTCTACCTGAAAATGTGGGACTGGGCGGCCACCTCTTATTACAGCCATGCGCCGGGAACCGCCGATGCGCTGCTGCGTCTGCAAGCGACAACACCCTATACGCAGTCTTTTTGGATTATCGAAGTTTTTCTGGGGATTTTGGTTCCGGTGGTTATTTTGTTGAATCGGCCGTTACGCCGGCAAACCGGGCTGTTGATTCTGGCATTGGTTTTGGTCATTGTCGGTGTGGTTGTTAATCGTTGGAACGTTACCCTGTCTGGTCTGACAGTTCCGCCGCAGTGGTCGCCGGGAGTTTTAGGCAACGTGGTTGCGACGCCCTATTTTCCGTCAATGATTGAAGTGAGTGTTGCTTTAGGAATTTTAGCTTATGCTTTGTTGGCCCTAACCTTGGGCTTGAAGTATTTGCCGTTGTTTAAGAAATCCGGCGAATAGTCGGTCATTTCCTGCACAAATAGTGATAGACGGCCCGATCTGCTGCAGATCGGGCCGTTTTTGTGTGTTTGGCAGGCTGGAATGTGGGGTGAGGAGGGTGTGGAACGGCCGTTTTTTTTCCACCAATCACACTCGAGGTCAGCCGACTTTCCTTGCCCTAGGGCAAAAGAGGACTTGTCTTTTTCCTGAATATTAGAGTAAGATTAACCCCATTGGGGTATTTTCCCTACTCTCTTATGGGGAATTCTACCCACACAAATGGGTAAAATCTTGAGAGTAGTGGGGTTTGTAACCCATTGCACGTGACCTTTGTCACTAGCAGGGGGTAGGCTGGCAAATATACTTAACACACATACTTCCTCAGAATGGGTTTATGTGAAGATATTTGTTTAAAGGCAAATTAAGATGCAAAGAATGAGACGATTGATGAGAACAAGGAAGGTGAAAATGCGTAAACCATGGGGGTTTGTAGTATTTATTTTAATACTTTCCTTGCTCATAGTTGGCTGTGCTGGGGCAAGTGGCGCGCAGGGTCCAATTGGGCCAGAAGGTCCACAAGGCCCACCTGGACCAACAGGTCGCGATGGCCTGCCTGGCGCACCCGGTCCAGCCGGCGCCGATGGCCTCAATTATGAGCCACCGACCTTTATTGGAAGCGGGGCTTGCGCCGAGTGTCATCAGAATTTATTCGAGCAATTTGCTTCCAGTGGGCATAATCACCCATTAACCAAAGTGGTGAATGGTGAAGCGCCAACATTCCCTTTTACCAACGTGACAGATCCACCAGATGGTTATACCTGGGATGATATTAGCTATGTGGTTGGCGGGTACAACTGGAAAGCTCAGTTCGTAGATAGCAACGGATACCTTATTACCGGTGAAGCTGCGCAATTAAACGTGAATGATGGTAATGATTGGGTAGCCTATCATGCCGGCGAGGAAAAGCCGTATGACTGCGCTACCTGCCATGCAACCGGTTATACACCGAGTGGTAATCAGGATAATTTACCTGGCATTGTCGGGACATGGGCTTTTGAAGGCGTGCAATGTGAAGAATGTCACGGCGCAGGCAGCGCCCACGCCAATCATCCATTATCTTTTGAGATGAAAGTAGATCGCACCTCTGGCGCTTGCAGTGATTGTCATTCGCGTGGCGCGGGACAGGAACTGGTGATTGCGGATGGTTTCATTCAGCATCAAGACACCTATGGCGATCTTTTCCAGGGCAAGCACACAGTTATTGATTGCGTAGTGTGCCATGACCCGCATACGGGCGTGGTACAGCTTGATAACGCCAAAGAAGCTACTACTCTGACTGGCTGTCGGGATTGCCATTTTGATCAGACGAAGGTGCAGAACGTTGGTGTCCATACACGGTTGGGCGTTGATTGTGTAGATTGTCATATGCCGTACCTTATCCAAAATGCTGTGGCAAATGCGGTCATGAACCAAGGCGATGTTCGGACGCACATGGTTTCCATTGATGCCACCCAAATTACGCAGTTTTCGGAAGACGGCACGACAGCCAACCCGCAGTTAGGTCTGGATTTCACATGCAGAGGTTGCCACAACCCAGACGGTATGGCTACAGTCAAAACAGATGAAGAGTTGTTGGCGGCGGCGAATGGGTATCATACTTTGCCGCCAGCCCAAACTGAGCCTACTCCAGAACCGGCCGCGACTAATTGATGTATGTTCCTTCAAGTAGTCAGTCTTCACACATGAACAGGCCGCATCGAATGCACGGACGCAACAGTATGACACAGTTCCTATTCTCAGTAACCGGTGATCCAGTGGTGATCAAAGATGCAAGGAGGCTTCGTTGAAGCAATTTAATCGAGCCTGTCGATTTGCTCTTGGCACAGGCGGCATCTGGGTTTTATTTCTGGTACTTGGCGGGCTGTTAGCGTTTTCGTCCACGCAAACGTATGCTGCGGCAGATTCGCCAGACCAGGTCATTCTTGGTACTTCGGCGGAAAACCGGGCAGCTTCGCTTCTCCTGCTATCTTTTCAAGGACCGGGCACAAACAGCCACCCGGCAACGGATTTTGCGTGTACATCTTGTCATAGTGACACAACGGCCGTTATTGAATTCCCTTCTGGTGAGACAATATCGGTGCAAGTGGACCTGACTGTGCTGGCATTGTCGGCGCATGGTAATCAGTCAGAAAGCCCACTGGCCTGTACAGATTGTCACCAGACTATCAATGATTATCAGTTTCCTCATACGCCATTAGATAGCGCGGATTTGCGGGCGTATCAGGTTGCCCAGGCCGCAACGTGTGAGCGTTGCCATCAGCAAACACATATCACCAGCCATCCTGGCGATGACGCGGCGATGCCCGTTACCTGTACCGATTGTCATGGTTCACACGATGTGCATACCGCAGAGGCGTGGGATTCGGCTGAAGCTGTTGATCGTTGTGTGAATTGTCATGTGAAAGAAGAGGTTGAGCTAAATCAAGCGGATCAATTATTGCCGCTGATTCGGAGCGGTTTGTTTACCGATGAGCCGAATTCAGATTATTGCCTTGCCTGTCATAGTCAGCCGGACCGTGTCAAGACTTTCCCCAATGGCGACATGGTATCCCTGACAATTGACAAAGATGCTTTCCACGCATCGGTCCACGGTTTGAACAATTCGTGGCAGCCCCTCGAATGTAACGATTGTCACCAAAATCATATTTTCCCCCACCAACCAACAGAAACAGAAAGCGCCCGCGACTTCACAATTGCTATGAATAGCGCTTGTCAAGATTGTCATGTGCAATTTTTCGATAAAGCGATGGACAGTGTGCATGGAGCCGCGCTGCAAGACGGGAATACAGATGCGGCCGTCTGTACAGATTGCCACGGCGCGCATGATACCCCTGTACCAGGCGTACCCCGGTCGGCTATTTCGCATACCTGTGAAAAGTGCCACAGTACCATTTTTAATGAATATGCAGAAAGTGTGCATGGCAGCGCGTTGTTGGAAGAAGATAATCCTGACGTGCCGACCTGTATTGATTGTCACGGCGTACATGACATCCATGATCCCACGACGGCTCAGGCGCGCGAGCGATCTCCGGAATTGTGCGCAAAGTGCCATGCTGATTATGAGCTGATGACGAAATATGAGATTTCCACGAATGTATTTGATTCGTATGTGAGTGATTTTCATGGCACGACGGTGATGTTGTTCCAAAATGAGGGTTCTGATGTGCCGCCGAATACGGCCGTTTGTTACGATTGTCACGGCGTCCACAACATCAAATCACCCAGTGATCCAGACGCCGGCATTCAACAAAACCTGATCGAAACATGTCGGCAATGTCACCCAGATGCCCAACCCAACTTTGCAGGCGCCTGGCTCAGCCACTACACGCCATCCTTGCAAAATTATCCGGTCATCTTCCTGGTAGACCTTTTCTATAAAATCGTCATCCCACTCACCTTAGGCTTTTTCTCCTTGATGGTAGGCACGGATATTTACCGCCGGGTTCGTATGCGGCTTCGGAAAAACAAGGCTTAAGCCGCAGCAGCTCTTAGAAAGCGAATTCCTAAGAATCCTAATTCTCAGAGTTGAGGACATACTATGAGCAAACCGAAACAAAAAATGTACCCGCGCTTTCGGGTCATGGCACGAATAGAGCACATCATCTTGTTAACAAGCTTTACGGTGCTGGCCATTACGGGGCTTCCCCAAAAATATGCTACTGCTTCATTCTCGCAAAGCATGATTTCATTCATGGGCGGTATTTCGCAGGTTCGCGTCATTCATCGTTATGCCGCATTTTTGTTGGTCCTGGGGTCCGTTTACCATCTCTTTACGATTGGCTTCCGCTGGTACGTGAAGGGTGAACGGATGCGCATTCTGCCAGAGCTGCAAGACGGTCGGGACATTATCGACATGCTGCGCTACAACCTGGGCCTGATCCAACATCACCCTAAAATGCCAAAGTTTAATTTTGGCGAAAAAATAGAATATTGGGCGGTAATCTGGGGCACAGCCATCATGGTCATTACCGGATTTATGTTATGGAACCCCATCGCCATTACCTCTTATCTGCCTGGGCAAATAATCCCCGCGGCAAAAACTGCGCATGGCGGTGAAGCGCTTCTGGCTGTGTTATCCATTGTGATCTGGCATTTTTACAACGTACTAATTAAAACCCGCAATTTCAGCATGTTTACGGGTAATTTACCCCATGACCAGATGGAAGAGGAACATGCTCTGGAATTAGAACGCCTGGAGGCAGGCGGCGAGCCTTTTCCTGGCCTGCATTTGCGGGCAGAGAAAACGCGCAAGCGCATCTATTTCTTTGTGACAGTTGGCGCAGGCATTCTCATTTTTGTGGTGCTTGTCTGGTTGTTTACGTTTGAAGAAACTGCCATTACCACTTTGCCGGCTGTTACCAGAGAAGTATTCGTGCCGTTGGCAACGGCCGTTCCCTAGTTTTTTTGTCGGCAGACATGTTTTGTCACAATAACATCCACGCCGATTTATAAGTTTTAGAAGACGAGCCATTTAGCATCGTCAAAATAGACAGAAGAGGAGGTTTTCTATGTTTCACCCGAATAAACGTTTTTACATAGTGACTGTACTTCTTTTCGTGTTCATCATCGCTTTGGCTGCTTGTAGCCAGACACCCGTCGAGGTTACTCGCGTGGTGGAGGTCCCAGGAGCCGAAGTTGAGGTAACAAGAGAAGTTGAAGTACCAGTCGAGGTGACCCGTGTGGTCGAAGTTATGGTTGAGCCAGAAGCACCGGTTTCGGCCGTATCTGTTGTTCCGTTTGAAGAAAAGTGGGTTGCATCTGCCCATGCAGACATAACCGCTGAAGCCTTCATTCATTGGAACGAAGATGATCCGAAAGAAGTCCCCGTCGCTTGCGCTAAATGCCACAGCACGCCAGGCTTTCAGGACTTCACCGGCGCCGACGGTTCTGCAGCCGGCGTTGTTGATGCGGCAGCCCCCATTGGCACAGTCATCGAATGCCAGGCTTGCCACAATGACATCGTCATCAATATGGACACCGTAATCTTCCCCTCTGGGGCAGAGGTGAGCGGCCTGGGCGCCGAAGCGCGCTGCATGACCTGCCACCAGGGACGCGCCTCAACCGTTCAGGTTAATGAAGGCATCGTCGAAGCGGGTCTCGATCCCGTCGCCGATCTCGACACGGTCAGCCCGGATGTAGGTTTCACCAACATTCATTACTTCGCTGCTGCGGCCACCCAATATGGGACCATCGCCAAGGGCGGTTATGAATATGACGGCAAAGCCTATGACTCCAAATTCGACCACGTAGAAGGGTATGACACCTGCGCCAGCTGCCATGATCCGCACAGCCTGCAAGTAAAAGTGGACGAATGCCAGGCTTGCCACACCGACGTAGAAACCGTTGAGGAGTTTGCCAACATACGCATGGCCGGTTCTCTGGTTGACTACAATGGCAATGGCGACATGGAAGAAGGCATCTACGCCGAAATCGAAGGCCTGCGCGATTCCTTATTCCAGGCAATGCAAGCCTACGCCACGGAAGTTGCCGGCGCTCCGATTGTTTACGACCAAGCCAGCTATCCTTATTTCTTTACGGATACGGACAACAGCGGCGCTTTCAATGAAGGCGACGAACGTTACGCCACCTGGACACCCCGTCTGGCCAAAGCGGCTTATAATTTCCAGGTTTCCCTGAAAGACCCCGGCCGTTACGCGCACGGTGGCAAGTACATCATTCAACTGCTGTATGATTCGATGGAAGACCTGAATCTGGCCATCTCGACCCCCATCGATATGAGCGCGATGCACCGTATTGACCATGGTCACTTTGCCGGTTCCGAAGAAGCATTCCGTCATTGGGACGAAGAAGGCGCTGTGCCCGGTACTTGCAGCCGCTGCCATTCGGCCACCGGTCTGCCCCTGTTCCTGGAACAAGGCGTTACCATCAACGAGCCGACAGCCAATGGCCTGAACTGCGCCACCTGCCATGCCGACCTGACGACCTTTGAACTGCGCGCTTCTGAAACGGTTAAATTCCCCAGCGGCGCGACGGTTAGCCTGGCTGCGGATGAAAATGACGAAGCTGGTCTGAAGAGCAACCTGTGCATTAACTGCCATCAGGGACGTGAATCTACGGTTTCCGTGAATGCTGCGCTGAAAGATTTGGAGCCGAACACGGTTTCTGATCAGATTCGTTTCCGTAACGTCCATTACTTCGCCGCCGCAGCCACGTTGTTTGGCACGGAAGTGAAGGGCGCATACGAGTATGACGGTCTGGAATATCTGGGTCGTAACGAACACGTTGGCGCGTTCAACAGCTGTGTGGAATGCCACAATGCCCATGCGTTGGAAGTTGAATACGTAGAATGCGCGGAATGCCATGAGAACGTGCAAACGCCGGAAGACCTGAAGGCCATTCGCGTTTCCGAGATCGATTTTGACGGTGACGGCGATTTAACTGAAGGTATCTATGGCGAAATTGCGACCGTTAATGAAGTGTTGTATGCGGCGATTCAAGCCTATGCTGTGAACACGGCAGGGGCAGCGATTGTGTACAACCCGAACAGCTACCCCTATTTCTTTGCCGACGACAATGGCAATGGGACAGCTGATGAGGGTGAAGGCGCTTTCGCCAGTTGGACGCCTGAACTGCTGAAGGCAGCTTACAACTACCAGTATGGACAGAAAGACCCGGGTGCATACGCCCATAACGGCCAGTATGTGCTCCAGTTCTTGATGGATTCCATCATTGGCGTTGGCGGCAGCACCGATGGCATGACACGGCCGTCTTTGGCTGAGTAAGTCTCAATCGTCGTTGTTAAAACGACCTAAGCGTTAATGAAGAGGCCGGGTATCCGCATATACCCGGCCTTTTTATTTGTTAGATGGTGACGAGATGGAGTTTGGTAACGGCCGTTATCTCTCCCAAGGCATGGAGCGCCACCGTTGATGGTTCACTATCCAGGTTGATAAACGAAAGCGCCCGCCCGCCCGGCTCGTTGCGTCCCATGCGCCACTCACCGATATTCACTTTGTAAGCCGCCAAAATCGTGCCAATCTGCCCGATAACGCCGGGGACATCTTCGTTCTGCAGGATGAGCAGCACGCCTTCTGGGCGGGCTTCTACCCGGTATTGATCCAACTGCACAATGCGCGGCTCTGCGCCGCCAAACAAGACGCCGGCCAACATGCGCTCACCGCCGTCCCATTTCACCCGGCAGGAGACTAGATTGGGGTAGTCCAGGCCATTGATGCCTTTAGCCTGCGTGATGGAGATACCTGCTTGCTCAGCTAAAACCGGCGCATTGATGGCGTTGAGCGGGCCATCGTAACTGACGCTGAGAATCCCCTTCAGGAGCGCGGCCGCGATGGCTTTGACCTGATTTTCCACCATTTCCCCGGAGGCCTGCACTTCCACGCGGCGAATGGGACCATCGGCCAGACTGACCTGGAGTTTGCCTAACTTTTCCGCCAGGCGCATATACGGCCGTATCGCCTGATATTCGCCCGGCCCCACCGTAAACGGCATATTCACCGCATCCCGGAAATCGGTTCCTCGCAAAGCGTCCAGCACCTGCGACACAATTTGCGTCGCTACTTCCTTTTGCGCCTCGTGTGTACTGGCTCCCAGGTGCGGCGTGTGCAGCACATTCGGCAAACCGATTAGCGGATTATCCAAGGGCGGTTCGGCGCTGTACACATCCACAGCCGCCGCCTTCACCTTGCCGCTCGTCAGCGCTGCCGCCAGGGCGGCCTCGTCAATAAGTTTGCCCCGCGCCCCATTGACAATGATGACCCCGTCTTTCATCTGGGCAAGCGCTGCGGCGTTAATGATCTTTTCGGTATCTGGCGTGTAGGAGGTGTGCAGACTCAAATAATCCACCTGAGGCAGCAGATCGTCCAGGTCTAGCAGGGTCACGCCCAATTCGCGGCCTACCGCTTCCGAAACAAATGGATCGTAGGCCACCACTTCCATGCCAAAGGCTTGCGCGCGCGCCGCTACCAGTCGGCCAATTCGCCCAAAGCCGATGAGTCCCAGCACTTTGCCATATAATTCGCGGCCCATGAAACGCGAGCGGTCCCATTCGCCGGCCGCCAGGGCAATATGCGCCGGCACGGTATACCGGCTAGCGGCCAGCATCAGGCCCATCGCTTGTTCGGCGGTGGCGATGTTGTTGGCGGTGGGTGTGTTGATGACGATAATGCCTCGCCGGGAGGCCGCGGGCACGTCGATGTTGTCGATGCCGACGCCGGCCCGACCGACCACGCGCAGGTGTGTGCCTGCGGCCAGGACGTCTTCGTCAACGGCCGTGCCGCTGCGCACAATCAACGCCTCATAGCCGGGAATTAGCTGCAAAAATTCCGACTTACTCATCGTCGGCTTCAGATCGTACTGCACATCCGCCGCCTGATCGAGCAGTGCTAACCCGGCCGTACCCAATTTGTCTGAAACAAGAATCCGAAACATAGGTAAATACAAAAATAATGCGTGATGCGTGACCAGAGATCATCACGCATCACGCATCACAAAATGACAACTCGCCTTCGTTTCTTACCAGAATAACAGCGCCTTGTTTAGGCAGCCATATATTCGTCCATCGCCGCGAATAATTCTTCCATGTCGCTCATCTGCAAATCGCCCATGTGGGCAATGCGGAAGGTCACATTTTTGAGCTTGGAGCCATATCCATTGGACATGATCATCCCGCGTTCGCGCAAGAACTTGTTCATGCCGGAGATGTCGATGTTGAGGTTGTTGCTGAAGCAGGTCACAGTCGGCGATTCGTAACCGGCGGCGGCAAAAATTTCGATGCCGTGGCCTTTGCCCCAGGCAATCGTACGGTCGCGCATGGCCAGATGGCGGGCAAAACGGTTTTGCAACCCTTCGGCCAGAATATCGTCTAATTGTTTGTCCAGGGCAAACATCAAGGAAACCACGGTGGTGGAGGGCGTTTGATCTTTCACCAGATATTTTTCCAGCGTGAGAAAATCGAAGTACCAACCGCGATCCGGAATGGTTTTGGCTTTTTCCATCGCCCGGTCAGACACGGCCGCAAAGGCCAAACCCGGCGGCAGCGCAAACGCCTTCTGGGTGGAGGTGAGCAGCACATCCAAATCCCATTCGTCGAAGCGGATATCCGCGCCGGCCAGACTGCTGACGGCGTCTACCAGGATCATGATCTGGTCGCCATTGGGGCTTTGGCGGATGGCCTGGGCTAGCTCAGGAATGGGGTTGGTGACGCCGGTGGAGGTTTCGTTGTGCGTCAGGCAGACGGCGTCGAATTCGCCGGAGGCGAGGCGCTCGGCTACCTGTTCGGGCAGAATGGGCTGGCCCCATTCTACTTCCAGCACCTCGTTAGCCTTGGCGTTGCCGACGACAATTTCGTGCCAGCGCTGGCTGAACGCGCCGTTGACGCAGTTCAAAACTTTTTTGCCCACGCAGTTGCGAATGGCGGCTTCCATGAGGCCAGAACCGGTGGAGGCGCTGATGAGGACGCGCTGTTCCGTTTGGAAAACCTGGCGCAGTTTGGGGCGAATCCGGCTGATCAGCTCCGTGCATTCGGGCATACGATGCCCCAGCATCCAGGCTGCCTGGGCGTCCAGAATTTCCGGGCGGACTTCAGTCGGGCCGGGGATAAAGAGTTTGATATGTGGCATTGACTGCCTCGGTGAATTTTGATTTGAGTCGTTCATCGTTAAATGTTAATGCTCCTGTTTGAATTAGGTCTAAACCTTTCTGAAATACGGAAAAATGGGGCGTGTCTTGTAGTTGGCTGATGGCGGCGGGGCCGGCGGCAACGGCCGTTAACGGGGCCAGACTCGTTGTGTGCAAATAAACCGGGGATTGGGTCAACACGCGCTGCCGTTCGATAATGCCGCCATATCCCACAAACAAGTCCACGGCCTTGCTGGCCAGCAAATCGCTGTTCCCATCGCCTATCAGCAGGGAACGGCCGCGCTGGTCGGCTAAAAGCTCGCGCACAATTTGCGCCTTGCCGTCGCTGATGGTCAGCGCGCCCTCCTCGTAGGTGAGATACTGCGCGTCGCCTTCGGTGTACGGCTGGTTTTGTTCCCACCATTGGCCTGAAAGCTGGTTGTAGGCTACGCCAACGGCGCGGATATTTTCTTTGGGCACACCCAAAAAAATGCCGAACTCCTCTACCGGCTCGGCCAGACCGCCGCTGATGATATAGACTTTGTGGCCGAGGCGCTGCAAAGTGGCAATGACGGCCGCAGCGTCTTCGACGACGTTGCGTTTGTAAGCCTGACGGATGCTGCGAATTTGCTCACGGGTGGGTTTTACTGCCCGGAGACGCTTGCCGTACACCTCTTCCAGGTCCAGTTCGCCATCCATTGCTGCACGGGTCAGCACTTCGACGCGCCATTTTTTACCGGCGTGGTCGGCCAGTACGTCGATGCCTTCGATGGTGGTTAGGGTTGAATCGCAGTCGAAAAAGACATGCTCATAATGAGGCCAGCGCATAAGTCCCTGTCACTCAGAGATACACGTTTATTTGTGCCTATTCGCACAATGATCTCGAAAATAAGTGTATCAAACAGCCGCCTGGTTGCGTAGGGTGAAAAATGCTTATTTGTGAATTGGCGGGTTTGTACACTGTGTCATAATGTCGGTGATGGGTGCGTGGACACGGCCGTTACTGCCCAAACACTTCATGCCATTGTTGTCCCACACCAGCGGCCGTCCTGTCATATCGGTCAATTGGCCGCCAGCCTCCGCCAGCAGCAGGGCGGCGGCGGCAATATCCCAGGGCTTGATGGTGAAGTTGAAATAGGCGTCCACACGACCGGCGGCTATCCAGGACAATGCCAGTGTGGCGCTGCCCACGGCGCGGATGCTGAATACTTTGTGGGTTAGATTGGCGATGCAGTTCAGCCCTTCTTCGCGCAGGGCGGGGACGTGGCTCCAATCGTGGGTCAGAAGAACCTGCCCTAAATCTGCGATGGCGCTGACGTGTAACGGCCGTTCCACGCCATCACCGCTTCTTACCGTCGCGCCTTGCCCGCGCTGCCCGCTAAACAATTCCTCGCCCAGAGGATCATAGACCGCGCCAGCTAAAATTTGCGGACGGCCGTCTGGCGCAAACTGCACCGCGGCTACCGACACGCAAAAAACGGGCACGCCTCGGCTAAAATTGATCGTCCCATCCAGCGGATCGATCACCCAGATGATCGGGCCGCTGGTGGGCAGGTGGCTGTCTTCCTCTTCGGTGAGAAAGCCATGATCGGGCCAGCGGCGGCGAATGGCGTCGGTAATGGCGGCCTGAGCGGCAAAATCGGTGTCCGTGACGACATCGCGAAAGCCTTTGCTGCTGACTTGCCTGGGTTGGTAAAAGTTGTGGCGGATGATGGCCCCGGCGGAAACGGCCGTTTCCTGCGCCATCGCCAAAAGTTCATGATTGTGTGGCATCAAAGCATCATTTCCCATTGTCATACAAAATAAACAGCCCCAAGGACGATTCCTTGGGGCTGTTTTGTAATTAAATCTTACGTCTTCAGGTCAAGAAACCCGTTCCCAGTCGCCTGGAAACAAGCTGCTTTCCCCCAACAATTACGGCTGAATCTCAGACATCAATTCGGCCTGGGCGGCGTTGGCGGTTTCGGTCAACGTCGTCAGAATGGCGGTGATGTCTTCGATGGTCGCGCCGGCGGGCAGTTGCATGATTTCATTGAAAGCTGCCTGAGCGCCATCACGAGTTGTCTGGTAAGAGATCAACTGGGGTTCGTAGTAAGCGAAGGGCAGCATGTCCACGGCCTGCGCCCACTGCGGATTCTCGGTGAAGTAATCGCCCAAGAAGTCCCGGGTACTGGCGCGGGTCGGGAAGTAACCGCTGATCTCGTCCCACTGCGCCTGAACTTCCGGCGTGGTGAACCATTTGATGAAGACCCAGGCCGCCAATTGTTCTTCCGGCGTGGTGTTGGTGACCATGATGTCGCCACCGTAGATGTTCTGGACCGGGTCGGCTGTGGTGTGCGGAATTGCGGCTACACCCCAAACGTCTGGGTCTGTGCCATTTTCTTCGGCTACTGTGGCTACATCACCACCGTAAAAGGGAATACCAGAGCTGGAACCCTGGGCGAAGATGGCGCGGCGGGCGGCGAATTCCGGATTCGGGAAGCCTTCGGTGAAGAAGTAGGCGCAGCCATCATCGTAGAGGCCTTTCAGGAAGGCCATCGACGCAACGGTCGCTTCGCCATCAAACACGTAACCCAAACCGTCTTCCGTCAATATATCGCCACCGAAGGCGTAGGTCCAGGACGCTACGGCCGAGGCGTCATCGCGGAGGATGTAACCACCGGTGCCGTCGCCATTGGCCTCAGCCGCGGCGCAAGCCATTTCACGGAATTCATCCGGGGTGGTTGGGGCGCCATCGAAGCCCAGTTCTTCCAGCCAGGTTTGGTTGTAGAACAGCACTTCCATGGAACGGTTGGGCGGGAAGCCTAAGCGTTGGTTGTCGAAAGCCGGGTGGATGCTTTGGTTGAAGAAGCTGGGATAGAAATCAGCCTGATCTTCAGCGCTCAGACCCCAGGTCGCGTCATCAACGTAGGGATTCAGGTCGGCCAGGGAGTTATTTAACTGGTAGAAAGCCTGGTCGTTCTGATAACCAACGACCAACGCGGCCGGCAGTTCACCGGCGGCGATGCTGGCGTTTACCTGGTTGCGAATATCGTTGTAGCTGCCCTGATTTTGGGCTTCTACGGTGATGCCGCAGGCGTTGGTTTGGTTGAATTGATCGATGAGGGGCAGCAGTTGTTCTTCGCGGGAACCGCTGTGGTTGTGCCACCAGACAATGCTCTGGCCGGAAGGATCGACGTCGGCGAACAGACCATCGGTTGCCACGGCACATTCTTCCATGCCATTCATGGAGTTGTTAACCATCATGGGTTCTTCGGTCGGAACGGCCGTCGGTTCTTCGGTCGCAACTTCGGCGGGCGCTTCGGTTGCGGGAACTTCGGTGGGAACGGCCGTTGGTTCTTCCATCGGCGCTTCGGTGGGTTCAGCGGCTGTTTCTTCGACAGGGGCTGAGGTTGGGGCTGCTGTTGGTTCGGGGGTCGCGGCGCCGCCACAAGCTACGAGAGCCAGGGCGAAGATCACGGCCGTAAAAAGCAGCAGAAACAATTTTGCATTTTTAGTTTTCATTATCAAAAGTCTCCTCCAGAAAGTATTGAAATAAAATTTTTAGACGTTGCCTTTATGATCAAAGCCTTCGTCTTGGCAAGCAAAGTGTCAAATCAATTGGGTTGTGGCAAACGGCTGAAAAAGCCGCAGCGGTGGCATCACCTCCTTAAAGTTGGTGGCAATCCAGGTGGGAACGGCCGTTCCCACCTGGTTGGTTCGTCTAACCTTTCAAACCCGCAGTGGCAATCCCTTCCGTGAATTGCTTTTGGGTAAAGAAGTATACAATAATCAGCGGCAAAATCGTGATAACTGCGCCGGCCATCCGCAGATGGGTTTGCGCGCCGCCTTCATCCACAAAATTATACAGGCCATATGAAATGGGCCGCCAATCAGGCGTGGTTGTCACCAGAATAGGCCAGGCCAGTGCATTCCAGGAGCCAATAAAGCTAAATAAAATCACGCTCACGATGGCCGGTTTAGACAGCGGCACAACCACCCTGACCAGATAACGCAAATAACCCGCGCCATCAATTTGCGCCGAATCCCACAATTCACTCGGAATCTGCTGGAAAAACTGGCGCAAAATCAGAATGCTAAACGCACTGGCCATAAACGGAATGGTTAGTGCCGGCCAATTGTTAATCCATTGCATCGGCGTCACCCGGCCCAACCAGGCAACCGTGATAAAGTTGGGAACCCAGGTAATGGCTTCCGGCAAAATCAGCGTGGATAACAACAAGGCAAACAGGAAATTCTTCCCTGGGAATTCAAATTGGGCAAAAGCATAAGCTGCCAGTGTGCAAAAAACCACCTGGCCGGTTACGGTAATAAAGGCGATGCGCACACTGTTCCAAAAATACAAGCCAAAATCGGCATCTCGCCACGCTTTGGCGTAGTTGCCCCACTGCGGCGTAGAGGGCAGTAAGGCCCGCCCGGTGGCTTCCGTAAGATTCATCAGCGATACGCTAATCGTAAACAGAAAGGGAACGATGGCGATCAGCGCCCCGACAATCAAAATAATGTACATCAGCATTTTCCCGAAATCGATGTGACGAGGTCGGTTTAGTTTGGGGGCTTCGTTGGATTCCGGGGATTGAGCTGTCGTTAAATTAGCCATAAAACACTCTCTTGCTGGCGACACGGTTATTAAAGATAGTCAGACCCATCACGATGAGCAGCAGCAGCATCGCCAAAGCGGATGCGTAACCGTATCGCGTATCTCGATTGAAGGCGTCAAAAATGACCACACTGGCAGTATCTGTCGTTCCCAGGGCCGCCCCGGTACGTAAAACGAAAATATGGGTAAAGGCCTTAAATGTACCAATGACCGCATACAGGGTGAGCAGATAAATGGTGGGCGATAACAGGGGCAGGGTGATGTGGCGGAATTGCGACCACCGCCCGGCGCCATCAATGGAGGCTGATTCGTATAATGGGAAAGGGATGCTGCCTAAGCCAGCGAGAAAAATAACTGTATTAAAGCCGACAAAGGTCCAAATGCTGAAAATGATAACCACGACCAGCGACAAACTGGGGCCGACGGCCCAGCCGGGGAGCTTTACACTCTCGCCCAGCATCATTTGGAAAATGCCATTTGGCTCATTGAGCCAACCCAGAGCGCCAAAACCAAAGGCTGTGACAATTCGGTTGATGGGCGCGTCTACGCGGCCGGAGAACAAGATGCGGAAGATAGCGGCCGCCCCGACCACCGGCGTGATGTATGGCAGAAAGTAAATGACGCGAAACAGTGATTTCCCGCGGATATCTTGAAACAGGATCGTCGCCAGCATTAAGGAAATGGCTAATTGGAAAGGAATGGTGCCCAGCGAATAATAAACGGTGGTTTGTAAGCCTACCCACCAGTTTTTGTCGCCAGCTCCAATTGCCGTTGGCAGTTCGACAATCAGCAGATAGCCGCCAATCATCAGCACAACGGCCGCGCCCAGCCTTAGAACCATGCTCATGTTTGAATTACGCTCGCTGGCGCTGTTCCACAGCCACCATGAGAGCAGAAGCAGCACAAACCCGGCGCTAATCGTCAGAACTTGTGTCCAGATGCTGAGAGATTCCCCATTGGCGATGGCTTCGGCGTAAGCGCGCTGCACTTCTGACCAGGTGTACCAGCCCAGAATTGCCGAAATGATAAACAAGAGGGAAATCTGCAAGAAATTGCCAAAATATTCGCCCTGATGCCGACTATCCGGCAAGATTCGGTTGAAAATGTAGGAGATAATCAGAGCAATTACCAGAACGCCAATGGACAGCCAAAATGCCTGTTGGATGGCCGGCATCTGAAATGCCTCACTGACGAATTGACGGAATAACAGAGATGGCGGTCCTTCGCCTGCTCGTTGCGCGGTGCGCATTTTGTCGGCGACACGGAGGAGTTCGGGGAGAAAGAGGAAGAAGAAGCGCGCGAAAAGGAGCATGCCAACGGTGAGAATGGTGGCGGGGATGGCCAGGAGCCACGGCCGTTCTTCGCGTTCTTGGGCTAATTTTCTGGTTTTCAGCAGGGTTTGTGCGCCCACATACACCGCCCCGATAGCCAGCCAAAACCCGATTACATACGTCAGGTTGTCAACGGCTTTCACATAATTGCCCAGACCGACATACGTGCCAACGATTTTGTTGAGGCCGGTTAGAGTACTCTGATAAGCCGAAAAAGCTAAGGGGAAAATGCCAAAGGTGAAAATAATGAGGAAAGCGGGAAATAAAAGCGCGTAAGCTAAAATATTGTCTTTGAGCTTACGCCCTCGGCGACCGGCGAAAATTTTTAGACCGGTCTTCTGCGCACCCTTTTCGGCAACTTCGGTGTCGGAGGGTAATAAGGTGTCACTCATGTCCAAAACCCCGTCCAGGTTGGCTCGTTTTCAAGCATTTGTTGGTTGACAGCTTAGATTGCCAGCCCACAAGTTAACAACGGCAGCCATGTTATTGAAATTGTCTTCATAACGGTTTTAGTTTGCAGACAATTCCTCTCCATCACTCACTATTCAAATCACCTATTTGATGATCGTTATTTGTCACCAAATTGTAACGCATTATATCATGGCATAGTATCAGGGCAACACGCACGGCCGTTAATCCACACCGCTTGAGTTAATGCCCGGCTAACAGTTTGTAATCCTTTCGTTAACGGCCGTTCCCCTTGCTACACCCCATCAAGCGCCATCCGATTATGGTATAATCAGCCCGCTTTTCAGCCAGGAAGTGTCTGGCCTTAAGCAATACCTGAAAAACCGGACTAAAACCTTATGACTTTTCCACGAATTTTTACTGTTGTTCTTGTCGTTTTAGCATTGATGGTGGGTCTTAGCGCTTGCCGTGAAGCACCCACCCAGGCAACGCCGGAAGTTGCGTCTACGGCCGTTCCTACTGCCGCCACGGCCGTTCCGACTGCCGCTACGGCCGTTACCGAACCTGCCTCGCCAACTAATGTGCCGCCCTCGAATCTGCAAACGACAGGTGTGTACATTAGCGAACTGCTCGCCGGTGTGCCCGGCAGCAACGCCACCGAATTTATTGAACTCTACAACGCCGGTCAGGAACCGATAAATTTGCAGGGCTGGTCGCTGTGGTATTTGCTCAACTCTGGCGACGACGAAACCCTGATTATCCAATGGCCGGAAACGGCCGTGGCCGACATCCCCGGTTACGGCCATTACCTGCTTGTTCACGAAGGCCAGGATGTGGGCATGGTTCCCGACGCCTTTTTTGCCGAACCGCTGTTTGAACGGCGCGGCGGCCTGATCTTGCGCGACGCTGCCGGCCAGGTCGTGGACTCGTTGGGCTGGGGCGAGGATGCGCCGGAAACGGCCGTTTCCGGCCAACCTGCGGCCATCCCTGAACCGGGCGGCAGCCTGGAGCGGCTGCCCGGCGGCGCGCAGGGTAACGGCATGGCCAGCGGCGATAACGCCGCCGACTTTGTGGCCGCCACGGTCCCCAATCCGCAAAACAGCGGCAGCGAGATGACCCCGCTGCCCGCCGACCGGCTGTCCATCACCTTGCAAGTCCCGGAAACCATCACCCCCGGAACCGAATTTGGGGTAACGGCCGTGGTCGAAAACCTGTCCACCGCCACGGCCGTCAATACGCAGGTTATCCTGCCGCTGCCCGATTACCTGGAAATCGCTCAATTGCCCGCCGATGCCGCCGAAATGGATGGCGGCATCCAGTGGACCATAGGCGATTTGGCTGCCGGTGATTCGGCGCAGGCGGAAATTATGCTCCGCAGCCCCTTTACATACATTGATATGCTCCTGGGCGGCTATTTTGCCGCCGCCGACGGCCTGCCGCGCACCTATGGCCCTGTCCGCCAGGTGGCGGTTGCCGGCGGCGCCATTCCGATTGCTGCGGCGCGCACGTTGATTGGCAGCGAGGTGACCATCGAAGGAACGGCTACCATGTACACCGGTGGTTACTTTGCCGGCACCACCGGGACCAAGTTCTATCTGGAAGATGACAGCGGCGGCATTCAGGTGTACGTGCCCGGCGGCATGGGTCTGATCGATGTGGCGATTGGCGACCAGGTGCGCGTGAAGGGCGGCATCGAGGTTTACCGCGATTCGCTGGAAATTATTCCCACCCTCTTGCCCGACGATGTGGAGATTTTGGCTCAGGCGGCCGATGACGGCCGTTTGCCTACACCCATCACCATCTTGCAAAACGAAACCGACGAATCGGCGATCGGGCGGCTGACTGTGCTGGAAGGCACAGCCACGCGCATCGACGAGTTTTCCTTTTCTTATGAGATCGACCTGACGGACGAGGCCGGCAATACAACCCTGGTGTACATCGAAAAAGAAACCGGGGCCACGCCGGAACTGATGGAATTGGGCCAGAAATATCGTATTACCGGCATTTCTGAGTTTTACAGCACTGTCCACCAGATCAAGCCGCGCCTTCAGGCTGACATTTCCGAAATTTACCCACCGGTGGTGTTGGTGGATATGAGCACTGCCACCAGCGCCTTACCCGGCGAGACGGTGACGGTGACGATTGCCGTGCGCAATTACACGGAACGGCCGTTAACTCAAACTGTCATTATCGCCCAGGCCCCTGACGGATCAGAACCGCAAACCTGGAGCATCGACGACGTTGCCGCTGGCGGCGGCCGGGCAGAGGTGCAATACAATTTCACGCTGCCAGACGATGCCGCCGGTTCGTTAACCTTTCCACCGGCCGAGGCGCAGTTTGCCGACCAGGCCGAACCGGCCGCGTCGGAGCCGTTTGTGACTTATGTGGGCACGGCCGTGCCGATTGGCGCGATTCAGGGCACGGGCGACCGCTCGCCCTACGTGGCCCAGACGTTAACCGCGGAAGGGGTGGTCACGGCCGTGTTCCCCGACCTCGGCGGGTTCTGGCTGCAATCGGCGGCTGCCGATGCTGACCCGGCCACGTCTGAAGGTCTGTTTGTTCTTGCCGACGCGATTCCGGCTGATCTGGCGGTAGGCGATCTGGTGCAGGTAAACGGCCGTGTGCGTGAATCGTCTGGTCAGACGGCGTTGGTTCCGGCCGGGGAAACGGCCGTCATCAGCCTCAGTTCGGGCAATGCGCTGCCCGCGCCCGCCGCCTACGACCCGCCCGCCGATCCGGCCGACGCCCTGGTTTATAAGGAAGCGTTGGAGGGCATGTTGGTGACTGTGCCGGGAACGGCCGTGATCGTGGCCCCCACCACCCAATATGGCGAATACGCCTACATCTTGCAAAAATGGGCCATCAACGCGGTGGCGCGCATCGAAGACGTGGGCTATCTGCTCTTTGCCGACGATGGCTCCAACGTGGCCCACGCCGACGCCGCCACGCTGCCCTACACGGTGGCTAAAGGCGATCTGATCGACGATTTGACCGGCCCGCTGGCTTACACTTTCGATAATTACAAAATCGAGCCGGTGATTACCCCCACGGTGACGGCCGCGGAACGGCCGTTGCCCACATTCGCTCCGGCCGGCCCGGACGAAATCACCATCGCCACCTTCAACGTGGAAAACCTGTTCGACGCAGCCGATCCCAACCCGGACAGCCCGCCCAAACCCACGCCCAGCCAATACGAAGCTCGCCTCAACAAAGCGGCCGAAGCTATTCTGGCGCTGGGCGCGCCCACGATCATCGGTTTGCAGGAAGTGGAAAATATCGGCGTGCTGGCAGATTTGGCGGCGATGGCTCAACTGGCGGATTACGATTATCAACCGGTGCTGATAGAGGGTTTTGATTCGCGGGGCATCGACGTGGGGTATCTGGTGCGCGGCGATGTGGCCTCGGTGGATGGCTTTAGCAGCCATCCTGGTCCCAACGAATTGACCAGCCGCCCGCCGCTGGTGCTAACAACCACGGTGCAGCTCGCTTCCGGTCCGCAAACCATTACGCTGATCAATAATCACTTCCTTTCGCTCTCGGCCGGGGAAGAGGCGACGGAACCGCAGCGCGCAGCGCAGGCGGCCTGGAATGTGACCCTGGTGGAGCAAATTTTGGCGGATGATCCGTTGGCGCAGGTGGTGGTGTTGGGCGATTTGAACTCGTTTTACCAGACGCTGCCCCTGGACACACTGCAAGCAGGCGGGCTGCGGCACGTCTTTGAGTTTGCGCTGGCGGCGGGGGAAGAACTGCCATATACCTACATTTTTGAAGGGAAAACGCAGGCCCTGGACCATATTTTGCTGACGGAGGGGTTGTGGGAAAGGGTAACGGCCGTTACCCCCCTGCACATCGACGCCGATTATCCGCTTCCTGACCCGGCCGATACCTCAGCCCGCCACGTATCCGACCATGATCCGCTGGTGGTGCGGCTCTCGTTCCCCTAAATTCAGTAAGACCCCAAGGGTTTCCAAAACCCTTGGGGTCTTTTTTATGGCTTGACGCGCAGGCCGTGTTCGGCGTGAATAAAGCGGCGCGTGCCGGTTTCGGAGCGAATCAGCAGCGAGTGGGTTTCGGCCACATCGCTGCGGAAACGCATGGCGGGCAGCAGGGCGCTGTCGGTGATGCCGGTGGCGGCGAAAAATATCTCATCGGTTTGCACCAATTCATCGCCGGTCATGATTTTTTTGATGTCCAGACCGGCGGCTTCCACTTCCTGCCGTTCCTCTTTGGTTTGTGGGCAGAGGCGGGCCAACATGCCGCCGCTCATGGCTTTAACGGCGCAGGCGGCCAATACCCCCTGATGCGCGCCGCCGATGCCCATCAGCAGGTCTACGCCGGTCCCTGGCGATAACGTGACCAATGCCCCTTCGGCGTCGCCTTCATCTTTCAGCAAAATGTGCGCCCCGGTGTCCCGAACTTCCTGGATGAGTTGTTCGTTGCGCGGGCGGTCCAGAATGATGACGGTGAGATCGCGCACCGCTTTTTCTTTGACGCGGGCCACGAGGGCCAGTGTCCAGGCGGCCGGAGCGTCCAGGCATTCGTGTACCAGGGCGTAGGCGGCTTCTTGGTCGACGATGATTTTTTCCATGTAGGCGGCGGGGCCAGGCGACCAGAGTGTGTTGCGCGGGGTGATGCCGACGACGGAAATGGCTCCTGGACGGCCTTTGATGAGCAGATTGGTGCCGTCGATGGGGTCGATGGCCAGGTCTACTTCGGGGCCGTTGCCGTTGCCTACTTTTTGGCCGCAGGCGAGAAGGGAACGGCCGTCTATTTCGCGCTCTTCACCGATGACGATACGGCCGTCCATGTCCAATGTGTCCAGAGCGGAGGCCATGGCGCGCGTAGCCGCCCGGTGGGCGGCCCCATGATCGCCTGATCCCAGCCAATGACCGGCGGCTAACGCGGCCGTTTCTGTCACGCGGATCAGGTCTAAGCCGATATTGCGGGGTGGGTGTTCAACAGTCATAGCTCTACTGCCTCCAATAAACCGGCCGCTTCCCAGGCGATCATGCCGCCTTCCATCACGGCGAGGTTGGTGATGCCGCGTTCTTGCAGGGTATGGGCGGCGCGTCGGCTGCGCCGCCCACGGCGGCAGACCAGGATAATTTTGGCGTTTGGGGGAACGGCCGTGTCTGGTTTAGACAAAATATCGGCCAGTGAAAGCAATCTGGCCTGGGGAATATGCCCTCGACGGTATTCGCGCGGTTCGCGCACGTCGAGAATATACAAGTTCTCTTTTTCTGGTCCGTGCAGTTCTTGCCAAAGCTGCATCGGTGTGATAACCGGCATCGAATTTGCCGGAACCTCGCCGATTTTAGAGATGCCAATTAAATCGCTGCGTTTAGGCAGGTTTTGGCACTCTTTAAATACCCGCCAGGGACATTCATAAATGCAAATAGCCGGGTCGAGCTTGCGGTAAAACAGATGAGATATGGCGGTGTCGTCTTCCAGAAAATTTTCTTTGCCCAAATACAGATCGAACCCGGTAGATTCCATAATGCTCATGACGGGAGGGCCGACCCGCACCATAAACACGTCTCCGCCGCGCTCGCGGTAAGTGTGGACGATGGATTCCAGCATGTGAATGCCGCTGAAATCAACGTGGTCTATGCTGTGCATGCGCAGCATCAGAAACCGTTGATCCGGATTTTGTTTCAGGTGTTCCAAAATGATTTCTTCAACGTGATTGACCGCGCCAAAATACAGGTCGCCTAAAATTTCGATGATGATGAGCTGTGGGCAGCCTTCTCTGGCCGGTTGATGGTTGAAATGTTTGAAGGTGGGGTCGGGAATGACGGCCAAAACGCGCGGGGTGCTGGTGCGTAACACGTAAAGCGCCAGGGAGACCAAAATGCCGATCAGGACGGCAAATTCCAACGAGATGACCAGCGTGCCCAGCAGGGTGATGACCATGATGGCGGCGTCGCCGGCCGCGCCTTGCCAGATGCGGCGAATTTCTACGGTGTCGACCATGCCGTAAGCGATGACGATTACCACGCCGGCGAGAGCCGTGCGCGGCAAATATGCCGCCATCGGCCCCAGGGCAAACATGGCGATAATCACAAAGAGGGCTGCAAAGATGGAAGAGAAGGGTGATTTTGCGCCCGCCTCGTAGTTGATGGCTGTGCGGGGGAAGGACCCGGTGATGGGGTAGCCAGAAAAGAGGCCGGAGGCGATGTTGGCGATGCCCTGGCCGACAAATTCCTGGTTGCTGTCTGGGCGTTGGCCGGTGCGGGCGGCTAGAGACCGGGCAATGGCTGAGGTTTGCACCAGGCCGATGGCGCCGATGGCCAGCGCGCCCGGCGACAGCTTGGAGATGAGCGCCAGATCGAAGAAGGGTAGGTTGGCCAGTGGCGGCAGGTTGTGCGGCAGTTGACCGATGACGCTGACGCCTGATTTGTCTAGTTGGAGGATGTAGACGATGACGGAGGCCAGGATCATGCTGATGAGGGCGGAGGGTAGTTTGGGGTTGAGGCGACGCAGGATGACGATGAAGACCATGACGCCGATGCCGAGAACGGCCGTTGGCCAATGCACCTGATTGAGGTTTGTGAAGGTGACGGTGAGTGTGCCGACAATGGTATCGCTGGGGATGTTCATGCCCAACAGCGGCTGAAGCTGGCGGATGGCAATGAGAATGCTGGCGCCGGAGGCAAACCCGACGATTACTGAGTGGGAGACAAAATTGACAAGAATGCCCAATCGGGCCAGACCCATGGCTAATTGGAACAATCCGGCCATCAGGGCGACCATGCCGGCGGCGACCACATATTCGGGGGAACCTACGGCGATAATTCCGGAGAGAGAAGAGAAAACCAGTAAAGAGGTAGAATTGGTTGGCCCGGTTTGCATCTGGTCGGATGAGCCCCAGAGGGCGGCGAAGATTGCGCCGACGATGGCGGCGTAAACGCCCATTTGCGGTGGAAGTTCGGCGATGAAGGCGAAGGCGATGCCCTGGGGAAGGAGGATGACGGCGACGGTGATGCCGGCGATGAGGTCCGGGCGAATGTGGCTGCGTTGGTAAGAGCGGAAAAGGCGATACGGCCGTTCCAAATAAAAAATCGCCGGTTGATACACAGAAGACAGGTTAACTCTCGGCCCAAATTTTGCTAACATGAAACGGTTCCCTTATTACGTTTCTTCTTCATCAACAGAGGCGCCAGGCGGCGCTTGCACGGTTTCTTGTTCGCCTGGTTTCTTGTCCTTTTCGTCCTTGCCAGAGGGCGTGGCCTGGGTGGTTTGCGTCAGACGTATAGACTGAATTTCCGGTTCGGGCAGGTCCACACGATACGGATCGACATGTTGGTTGCCACAAAATGGGCATAAATTCCAGGATAATTCCATGAGGGCGTGGCAGTCGGGGCAGGCTTTGCGCAAGCGCGTATGGCAATATGGGCACAGAATCCAGTTGGGGTCGATGGTGCGTGAACAGCCGGGGCACGCCGGGCGTTCTTCAATCTCTTGCAGCAAAGCTTCTTCTTCCAGAGCGCGTTCGTAAGCCTGGGCCAGGGTTTCTGGCGGCCGTAAAATGAAATAAATGATGATGCCCACAAATGGCAGCGCCGCCACCAACAGGGCCGCCAAAATTTGGGCAAAGGGATCGCGTGAACGCGCGCGCATGTCGCGGAAGGCCCAGATAATGAGACTCAGCCACAGGGCGGCGAATAACGCGCCCAAAATCGCCGCGAGAATGGTGAGGAACGAGGTGATGGTTTCCAAACTAGGAATCGTCATAAATGCTTCTCCGCCGCCACAGTGGGGTTCTGCTGCGCGGAAATTATAGCACATAACAAAAAGCGCCCCACGAGGGGGCGCTGTAAAAAATAAATGGGATAAAAATGTAGCTATTCGGGTTTCTCTGGCAAGACCCCAAGGGTTTGAGGTCCCGGTAATCCAAATTCTGGGGAGTAAACCCTTGGGGTCTATATTGTTATAAAAAATAATGACGGGGCCGGTTATAAATGATGCCCAAATTATTTAGACAAACCTGCGGTGACGCGGCTAAACATATTCCCTATCTGCGGTCCAAGAATGGTTAAAATTGCCACAATGATAATGGCGACCAGGACAATGGTTATGCCATATTCGGTTAACCCTTGTCCTTCTTCGCGTGGCAGAAAAATCATCTGATTCTCACCTCCTTTTATAATCGCAAGGCTAGCAGTCTGGTTGTCCTTTGTCAATCAATCCGCCGCGTGGTTTGAGCTTGTTGGTTGAGGCTATTCCATTTTATTTTTTTGGCGCGGGCAGAAATGTGAACAGCAAGATGAGTAAAAATATGCTGATGGTAATCCAATCCATGTGAGTGTCCTTGAACCTTTTGGGGGTGATGTGACGAGGCAGAAAGGTTATTCGGGTGAGTCTTGCGGTGCAGATACCAGGAATCTGGTATGCTTTTAAGGCTTATCAAAGTAAGCAGCAGGTTGTATAGGTATTATGCCTCACGTTCGGGCGCGCCTCACTAAGAAACAAGTCATGTTTTGTGGGCAGCGGGCGCTTTTGGGAGGCATTGGAGGAGGTTCGATGAATTTCCGTAAAATTTTGGTTCCTTTGGATGGCTCGGAGTTGGCGGAGCGGGTTGTGCTGCCGGCCATTCGGATTGCCGAAGGCATGAAGGCGCAGGTTGTCCTGCTGACGGTGGTTACGCCGACCCCGCGCCCAGACCGGCCCGGTTTGGTGGAACGGGCAGTGCAGACGAGCAAGTACGAGGCGGGGCTTTATTTGAAATCGGTGCGCAGTCATTATTTACCGGCGGCGGTGGAGGTGGTTACGGCCGTTTCCACCGGCCAACCCGCCAACGCCATCATCGCCTATGTTCAGGAAAATGATGTCGATCTGATCTTGATGACCACGCACGGCCGTTCTGGCCTCACGCGTTGGTCTTACGGCCGGGTCGCCGAAAAAGTGCTGCGTCGCGCGCCCTGTCCCACCGTCATCTTGCGCAGCCACCAGCAAATTGTGCCCGAAGGCATCAAGCGCATCCTCGTCCCTTTAGACGGCTCGCGGCTGGCCGAACAGGCGCTGCCGCCTGCCCACGACATCGCCGCAGCTTTAGGCGCGGAAATTGTGCTGCTGCAAGCGATAGAACCGATGCTGCCATTTCCTTTTGCCGCCGCCAATGTTGCCGAGGAAGTGGAAACCTCGCCGGTGTGGGAATACCTGACCCGCGTGCGCATCCGGCTGCAAGCCGGCGGCGTAACGGCTCATGCGGAGGTGGTTGTAGGGCCGGTGGCCGACGCAGTTATTGATTATGCCGATTCGCACCAGATTGACCTGATTGTTTTATCCAGTCTGGGTTCGTCGGGGTTTCAGATGTGGGTGTTTGGCAGCGTGGCGGAGCGGGTGATGCAAGGCGCGCACTGCGCGACGATGGTTATTCGACAAGAAGAGGCGGCACAAGAGGATTAAGGCATGGTTGAGCGACAAAAAATAGCGTGGCTGAAGGCTGCGCCGCTGCTGGTGGATGGTCTGGCTCTGGCGGTGTTGTGGCTGTGGGGGGACACGGCCGTTTCCACTCTGCAAACCCCATCCGGGTTTAACGCGATTTACCTCATTGGCGCATATATTTTGATGTGCGGGGGCGTGTTCCTGATTCGGAAATTGGAGCCGGGGCCAGGTGTGGGCGCGTGGGCCGAACAAAGCCCGCTGCTGGCCCGGCCGACGCGCATTGTGTTGGGCGTTGTGTTTGGTCTGGCCATGATGACTGTGCTGGCCTTCCAGCTTGGCTACTTCAATTCGATTTTTGTGGTGGACACCCTGGCTTTGGGCGAAGGGGAATCGGCGACGTTGTTTGCTTTTGCGCCGGGGGCGTGGTTGGGCATGTCTTTGTTATACACGGCGTTTCTGGCCTTGAAGGTGACGCCGACGGTGAGTTGGGGAAACGGCCGTTACCCCTGGCAGGCATTGTTTGGGCTGCTGGGCGTGAACGTCATGTTTGTGTTTCTGGCCGTGCAGTTGAAAGCGGTTCTGGCTCTGATCACAAATCCGGGCGTGATTGGCCCGGTTTTGCTGACGTTTTTTGCGTTTCTGCTGCTGTTTGGCCCGCCGCGCCTGGTTTATTTGGCGAAACAACGGGGAGTGGGCGGTGTGTCCTTTCTTCTGTTAGCTTTTGCGGCGGCCGGATGGGTTTGTTTGGTTGGTTAGCGTTTATCTGCGGCCAAATTTCTTGGTTTTGTCTGTTGGGGGGTGTCCGGGGCTGCCCTTTAATGCCGCGCAAAAAAATCACGCACGTTCACGAGCAATCGCCGTTGGCCGGCGCTGTCGAAGTTGTGCGGCTGACCGGCGTAATGCAGGCATTCCACCGGCTTATCCAATCCTCGCAGCGCCTCGCATAACTGGTCCGACCAGATTGGCGGGACGACGCCATCGTCCAGGCCGTGGTGCAGGCTAACCGGCACACGAATGCGTTCCAGGTGGTAGCTGGGAGAGATGGCGCGCAGCAGGTCATCGCCGGTGTCTAGTTCGATACGGCCGTCTTCCCCCCCAGACCATTCCCAAATCCGCGCAAAGTTCTTCTGTTCGTCGCCGCTCATCGCCCCATACAGGGCCGCTGCGCGCACATCGCTGCTGATGCTGATGACGCGCAGGGCAACGCCGCCGCCCATGCTGTGCCCAAACAGGTAAATGGCCTCCGGGTCGGCCTGGGCCAGGGGGCCGGGCTGCCCGGCCTGGGTTTTGATCAGGGCAATCAGGTTCAGGGTGTCGATGGCGTAGCCGACGCGGAACAAATTGGGGCCGGAATCGGATGGCGGGTAGTTGCGGTAGTTGGGATGGATGACCAGATACCCGGCGTTGGCGAAGGCGTCGGCGTAGGGGGTGGTGTAGGCTTGAATCTGGTAATCGGCCGGGTCGACGTAGCCGTGCAGAACGAGAACCACCGGCAGTTTGTCGCCGGGGGGCGTGTTCATGAAGCCGTAGATGGTCAGGCCATCGCTGGGATAGGTGATGAGGCTGCGGGTAAAGTTGGGCAATTCGGCCATTGTTTCGACAATGCGCAGCTCGCCGCCGCCGTACGGCCGTAATGCCAGTTCGGCAATCGTTAATCCGGCGTAGGGGTCGGGCGTGGGCGAGGGTCCAGGGGTGGGCGTGATTGTGGGCACGGCCGTTGACCAGGGCGTGCCCGTGAGCGCGGGCGTGGCGATGGCAGCAGGGGCGGGCGTGTATGTGCCGGGCAGCGAGACGGCCTGCAAGGGTTCGGTTGGCGTGGGGAAAACGGCCGTAGCCATCAACGTGGGCAGTATCATGGTCGGTGTTGTGGGCGCGCAGCCGACCAGCAGGCCCACAATCAGGCCGATCAGCAAAAATTGATGGCAGCCAGGAAAACTGTTTTCCGGTTTATGCGGGGTTGAAGAATGCAAGCCGAACATGCTCCGGTCTTTGGGTGGCTGGGTAATGGCTCACGGATTGCTTTGGCCGGGACTCCAAAATGGCATGTCGCCGCGCCCTAAATCGGTTGTCGGTCCGCCATCGACGGGGATGATTTTTACCTGGCTGCCGCTTTCTTCCATGACGGATAAGACGACCGCGTCGCTGTTGGGCGACCAGATGTGGTGGCTGAGCGCATACTGGTCAAAAAACGGCAAAAATTGGCTGATGAACAGTCCTGTAGGCACAAAGGAGAGCGCCTGCCGTTCTTCGCCTGTTTCCAGGTTGATGATGGCCAGATTAAATTCGTGGCGCGGCGGCTGTAGATTGGGTTTGGCGGCGATGGGGCGACGGCCGTCATCCTTTTTCATCACGTTGGTGCCAAAATTTTCGCTGTTGTCGCCGGTGTTGATGGCCGCCAGATAACGGCCGTCTGGCGACCAGAAGAAGGCGAGGTTGGTATTGCCGCTGAGCAGGCGCGTTTCGCCGGTTTCGGCATTGAACAAGCGCAGCGGTCCCCAGGCGGTCAGGCTGCCTTCGCGCGCGCCGTTGGTAAAGGCCAGTTGGCTGCCTACCGGACTCCAACTGAAGGCGACCATGCCGGAATGTCGCTCCAGCCAGCGTTCGCCGGTCTCTCGATTGGTGACGACCAGCCAGCTTGTGCCGTCGCCCAGGTCTTCGGCATAGGCCCAGAAACGGCCGTTAGCCGAAATGCCGGGCGTCTGGAAAAAACCGGGCGGGGCGATGTCTTCGGCGTTCTCGAAACTGTCGGTGTTTAACAGTGCCAGGCGGGCGTCGGTCCCGGAAATGCCGCTGTGGACCAGTAATTTTTGGCTGTCGCTGGTCCAATTCCAGTAGACGGGGCTGCCGGTGGTTAGCAGGCGGTCGGACAGGGGTGTGTCGGCGGCTACCAGCCGCAGGCCGATGCCGTGGCGCGGGTCGTTGGTGAGAAAGCTGAGCAGACGGCCGTCTGGCGACCAATACAGGTAGAACGGGTTTTGCCGCGTGTCGGTGTACAGGCTAACGGCCTCGCTGCCTTCCTGGTCGGGCAGCAGAAAGATGGTTTCGTCGCCAATGACGGCCAGCGAACGGCCGTCTGGGGACCAGGTGGGGAATTGGTAGTTGAAGGTGGTGTCGGTGAGGAGACGGCCGTTGTTGCCATCCGGGTCGATGGTGACAACCTGGCCGTTTTGGTTGATGTAGGCGATGCGGCCGGGCGGATTGGCGTTGGCGGCGGAAACGGCCGTGTCGCTGCGCGCCCGCGTGATCAGCCAAAACGCGCTTGCAATGCCTGACCCCAACAAACTAATGACCAGAACAAGAATCAGGCCGGTGAACCAACAGCCCCGTCTGGTTGGTGGCGGTTCTGGCGGGTGAGGAGCGACGGGCAGAGGGTCGGGCAGCGGGGCAGAAAGAAAAATAGGCGGTTCATCACCTGGGATGCCCAAATCTGGCAGTTCTGGCAGGGGTGGTTCCGGGTGTGTGGATGGTTCTGGGTCTTCAAGAGGCCAATTTTCAGATTCGTTCATGGATTTTTTTGGTTTTGCCGGGTTTGTAACCGGGGTATCCTCACCCCGCTCTTTCGCTGGATGTAGCCGGGGTATCCTTACCCCGCTTTATCAGGCGCGATAATAAATCGCGGCTGCTAAATATCATGCTAACATGCTTCGTCAGTTAGACGAATGATCATCTATTTTTTTAGCTTTGTTCTAACATACAGCTAACGTGGCAATCTTACCATAAAGGGTGCGGCGGGCGGAAAATGGGAGCTGGGTAGACCCCAAGGGTTTGTTTGTGGGGGTTTGGATGGGGTGGGTAGACCCCAAGGGTTTGTTTGTGGGGATTTGGATTAGGTGGGTGTTAAACCCTTGGGGTCTTGTGGGGTAGTAGACCCCAAGGGTTTGTTTGTGGGGATTTGGATGGGGTGGGTGTTAAACCCTTGGGGTCTTGTGGGGTAGTAGACCCCAAGGGTTTGTTTGTGGGGATTTGGATGGGGTGGGTGTTAAACCCTTGGGGTCTTGTGGGAGAGACCCCAAGGGTTTGTTTGTGGGGATTTGGATGGGGTGGGTGTTAAACCCTTGGGGTCTTGTGGGAGAGACCCCAAGGGTTTGTTTGTGGGGATTTGGATGGGGTGGGTGTTAAACCCTTGGGGTCTTGTGGGGTAGACCCCAAGGGTTTGTTTGTGGGGATTTGGATGGGGTGGGTGTTAAACCCTTGGGGTCTTGTGCGCGGTTGGATGGCGTTTGTGCGCGGTTGGATGGCGTTTGTGCGCGGTTGGATGGCGTTTGTGCGCGGTTGGATGGCGTTTGTACGCGGTTGGATGGCGTTTGTACGCGGTTGGATGGCGTTTGTGCGCGGTTGGATGGCGTTTGTACGCGGTTGGATGGCGTTTGTGCGCGGTTGGATGGCGTTTGTGCGCGGTTGGATGGCGTTTGTGCGCGGTTGGATGGCGTTTGTGCGCGGTTGAGGGCGGTATGTGGGGGAGGGGAACGGCCGTTACCCCGTCTTTGCGTAGTGTTGGTGCAGTAATGTAAGACCCTGACGCAGGGAAATGGCGGCCTGCCACTGGATGGACACGGCCGTTTGCCTTACATTGGCAATCTGGCTGGCTTCTTCGCCGGGCCGGGAGGAGAGTGCGCCGGGTAACGGCCGTCCGCCCCGGCCTGCCACGTCATAAATCAACTGCGCCACCTCCGCCAGCGACGTGGCCTGCCCTGTACCCAATTCCACCGTGGTTCCCGGCGTCAGCGGCGCGTCGAGCATGGCCGCCAGCCCGGCGGCCACGTCCGCGCCAAAAATCCAGTCGCGCTGCTGCGTGCCGGCCGTCATGGGGAAGTCTTCGCCGGCCATGGCAGCGCGAAAAGCGGCGGGAATGAAGGCGCGTTCTGGCTGGCCGGGGCCGTAGGCCTGGAAGATCATGCCGCCGTGGAGGGGCCACGCTTGCGTACGGCCGTACATGCGGGCAAACTGCCAGGCCGCCGCCTTGCTGGCCGCATATACATTCATCGCGCTGCGTTCCCCCGGCGTGCGGGCCAGAATCATCTGGTTGACGTTGAAGGTTTTCTCGAAACAGGCGCGGGCCAGGTTGACCGTGCCGGTGACGTTGTGGCGCAGCGCCTGTTCCACCGGCAAAAAGGGGTCGGTGGTGCCAACGGCGGCCAGATGGATCACTTTATCGGGTTGGGCTTCTTGCACGGCGCGCAGCGTAAGCTGGAAGTTGCGCAAATCGGCGTAAACGGCCTCGTATTGTGGGCGGAGCTGGTTGAGGGGCGGCGGGAGCGGGGTTCCACTCTGGCTTTCGAGGAGGAGGAGGGTAACGGCCGTGTCCTCTCTTTGCAGCAGTTGGGGGATGAGAAAACGGCCGATAAACCCGGTCGCGCCGGTAACTAAAACACGCATCGCCTATTCCAGCGCCAAAAACCCGCGGTACCAATCCACAGTTTCCCGCAGACCCGCTTCCAAATCGTAAACCGGCTCCCAGCCAAGCACCTGCCGCGCTTTTTCAGAGCACAAAAATTGATTCTGGATTTCATTTTGCACTTCGTCCAGAATAATCGGTTTGATGGCCGCCTTGCCGGACAATTGAATGATTGCCTGAACCATTTCCAGCACCGAAACCGGGTTGTCGATGCCAAAATTAAACGCCTGCCCGGCCACGTCTGGCCGGTGCATGGCCTCGGCCACGCGCAGGTAGCCGCCCACCACATCTTTGATGAAAATGTAATCGCGCCGCATGGTGCCATCGGAGCGAATGATGGGTTGTTCGCCGCGCAGCACGCTGCGGATGGTTCCCGGCACGATGCGGTTCCAGTTCAAATCGCCGCCGCCATAAAGATTGGCGCAGCGGGTCACCGTTACCGGCAGGCCGTAGGTGTGGGCATAGGTGCGCGAGATGAGGTCGGCGCAGCTTTTGGAGACATCGTAAGGATGTTGCCCCTGGAGAGGCGTGTCTTCGCGGTAAGGCAGGCTGTCGTGGGTTCCGTAGGCTTTGTCGCTGCTGGCCATCACCAGCCGCTGCACGCTGGGATTGCGCCGCGCCGCCTCCAGGATGATCCAGGTGCCTTTGATGTTGGTTTCGAAGGTGGGCATGGGCACGCGGTTGGCTGTGCCTACCTGCGTTTGCGCGGCCAGATGAAACACGGTGTCGATTTCGTAATCGGCCATGGTGCGTTCCATCAATTCATAGTCGGTTACATTGCCGCGCACCACGTCGATTTGTTTGCTGGCCCCGGTACGCGCCAGATGCGTGTCGCCCAGCCGGTCGCGGACCAGCCCTATGACGCGCGCGCCTCTGGTTACCAATTCGGCCGTCAGCCAGGAGCCTAGTAAGCCTGAGCAGCCAGTTACAAATACGTGTTTGTCTTGCCAGAAATTGTCGTTCAAAGAAATTCTCCAAAGACATAAAACCAGATAGCCGCGATTTCCAATTGCGGTAGCCGCGATTTCCAATCGCGTCTGAGGGAGCGGGGTAGGGATACCCCGGCTACGAATCCTCCCACACCTTCCATGGCGGGTCTTTTTGCCAGATTTCTTCCAACAGCATGGTGTCTTTCATGGTGTTCATGGACTGCCAGAAGCCGGTGTGACGGTAGATCATGAGCTGGCTTTGTTCGGCCAGGCGCGGCAGGATTTCGGTTTCCAGGTTGACGTCGTCGCCGGGGCCGATGAGGTCTAGCACTTCGCGCTCGAAGAGCATGAAGCCGCCGTTGATCCAGTAGGGTAATTGTGGGCGTTCGCTGAAGCCGGTGACGAGGCCGTCGTTGGTGGCTTCGACGACGCCGTATTGGAGGTTGGTTTGCACGGCCGTAATTGTGGCCATCTTGCCATGCGCTTTGTGAAATCGGATTAGTTCGGTCAGGTTCACGTCGCTCACATCGTCGCCGTAGGCCACAAAAAAGCGCTCGGCGCGGATGTAGCTGGCGACGCGGCTGATGCGGCTCGCTTTTTCGGTGCGCAGGCCGGTGTCTACCAGCGAAATTTCCCAAACGGGGTGGGCGGGACGGCCGTAAAACTCCACTTCGGGGTGGCTCAGGTCTGGTTTGCCCAGATGCAGGGTCATGTCGCGGGTCATGGATTCATATTCCATGAAATAGCGGCGAATCTGGTCCTGCCCGTGACCCAGCGTGAGGATGAAGCGGTTCAGGTCGTGGGCGGAGAAGATGCGCATGACGTGCCAGAGAATCGGCCGTCCGCCTACCTCTACCAGTTCCTTTTTGCGGCTGGTCGAGCCGCGCATGCGCGTGCCTTCGCCGCCGCAAACGATGATTACCGGGATGTTTTCCATGATTGGTAGGGACTTGGGCTGGGGTTGGGGGCTGGCGATGAGGGGCACGCCGTTTCTACCCCCTCATCCCTAATCCCTAGTCCCAGCCTCCTTTTGTTCTTGTTCTACCGCGCGGCGTAAATTTAGCCCAAATGGCGGGTAAACGATGCCCGCTTCGGTGACGATGCCGGTGACATAGCGGTGGGGCGTTACGTCGAAGGCTGGGTTGCGGGCGGAAATGCCGATGGGGGCGATGGGGTGGCCGAAAACGGCCGTAACTTCCTCTGGCCCTCGCTCTTCAATCGGGATCAGGTCGCCATGCGCCAGGTTTAGATCGATGGTGCTGGTGGGCACAACCGGGTAAAACGGCACGCCGTTCTCTTTGGCGACCACCGCCAGCTTGTAAGTGCCGATTTTGTTGGCCACGTCGCCGTTTGCGGCCGTGCGATCTGAGCCGACGAGGACAATGTTCACCTGACCGGTGCGCATAAAATGGCCGGCGGCGTTGTCGGCGATAAGGTCGAAGGGGATGCCGCGCTGGTGGAGTTCCCAGGCGGTCAGGCGCGCGCCTTGCAGGCGCGGCCGGGTCTCATCGACCAGGACATGGATGCGTTTGCCCTGCTCGTGGGCGGTAAAGATAACGCCCAGGGCCGTGCCCCAATCGACGGCCGCCAGGGCGCCGGTATTGCAGTGGTGGAGGATGGTGTCGCCGTCGCTGATCAGCTCCGCGCCGTGAGCGGCCATGCGTTTGTTCAGGGCCACATCGTCGTCGGCGATGGTTTGGGCGGCGGTTAGCAGGGCGGCGCGGATGTCGGCGGCGGAAAGGGCGGGCTGGGCAGCGGTTTGCAACTGTCGCGCCACGGCCCAGGATAGGTTAACGGCCGTTGGCCGCGCCGCGTTCAATACGTTGGCCGCTTCCTCCAGATCACGCAGCAGGCCGGCCCGGTCGGCAGCTTTACTTTGCCGCGCTGCCAGAGCCATGCCAAACGCGGCCGTGGCCCCAATGGCCGGCGCGCCGCGCACTACCATGTCGGTGATGGCGCGGGCGACGTCGCGGTAGTCGTGGTAAGCGGCAACTTCAAATTCCCAGGGCAATTTGCGCTGGTCGATCAGGTTCACTGTGTCTTGTTCGTAATCCCAAAATACGGTTCTCATAGGTTTTTGCTCGCCAATTTTTAGCGGATGGTCAACATGGTGGCGATGATAACACAGGCGCTGAGGGCCTGCCAGACAGGGGGCTGCCAGACGGCCGTTTTGACAGGTCTCATCGGCGCGGTATAGAATGAAGCAACCAGTAGATCAGGTGGCACAGGGGAAGGTCTGAGATATGGACAAGAAGTTATTCAAACCCGTTAAGAATTGGCCCAATTCTCGCTGGTTAACGCCAGGCTTAGGCGTCAAACGCTGGTTGGTGCTGTTGGGATTGGGCGTGTTGATCACCGGGATGGGGTCTGTGTACCTGATTTTGGTGCTCCATCGCCTGAATTGGCTGCCGCAAATGGTGTACGATGCGCTGACTTTGCAGTTTGTGCCGGTTGCCTGGCGGATTGTGCTGCCTTTTGCCGTGGGCGGGGCGGTCATTTTGCTGGCAATTTACCGCTTGGGCCATGCGCTGGTGGCCCCGTTTCGCCAGGCGGATGAAGGCGTGGCGGAATCGTTGTATCAGCACAGCCGGCAGGGGCGAGGGCCGCACATTGTGGCGATTGGCGGGGGAACGGGGATGCCGTCGCTGCTGCGCGGGCTAAGGGAACATACAAGGAACATCACGGCCGTTGTCACCGTGGCTGATGATGGTGGCAGCAGCGGCCGCTTGCGGCGAGATTTGGGTCTGCTGCCGCCGGGCGATTTTCGCAACAACATTGCCGCCTTATCACGCGATGAGGCGCTGATGACGCAGGTGCTGCAATATCGTTTTGGGCAGCAGGCTGTCGGCGGGCAGGTGGTGGTCGGAGAAGATGACGGGGCGGGGAACGGCCGTTCCGAACTCCAGGGGCACGCATTTGGTAATTTGCTGCTGGCTGCGCTCACAGGCATCACCGGCAGCTTCGACGAGGCGTTGTTGGCCGCCGAGCGCGTGCTGCGCCTGCGCGGGCGCGTTTTGCCATCGACCCTGGAACCCATCATTCTGGAAGCCGACGTGGAAATTGCCGGGCACATGCAGCATGTGGTCGGGGAATCGCGCATTTCGGCCGCCGGGGGCCGCATCCATCACTTGTGTTTGCAACCGGCGCAGGCCCGCGCGTACCCGCCCGTGCTGAAAGCCATTTTGCAGGCCGACCTGATTGTGATGGGGCCGGGCAGTTTATATACCAGTATTTTGCCCAATTTGCTCATCGGCGATCTGGCGAACGCCCTGCAACATGCCCGCGCACCTAAGATTTATATTTGTAATCTTGCCATTCAGCCAGGGGAGACGGATAATTACACCGTAGCTGATCATGTGGACGCAATTTTGCAGCACCTTCCCACCAATCTTCTGGACATTGTCTTGGCCAATGATAACCTGAGTGTGCCACCGCAAACCGGCGGGGGCCATACGGTTTACGTTGAGCCGGTGGCTCCGGCTGGGGTGCGCATGATGACGGCGGATCTGGTGGACGAGAAACGGCCGTGGCGCCACGACAGCGACAAAGTGGCGCGCGCAATCCTGAGATTGCTGCCTTAATACGTCACACGTCACGCCAAAATTGTGACATTTTACCTACCTGGACATTCGTGTAAGCGTTACAATTAGCGAGGTTCTATCGCTAAAGAACGAAAAGGAGAATTTCGATGACAATTAAAATTGGTATTAATGGGTTTGGCCGAATCGGCCGTTTGGTTTTCCGTCGTGCTTTTCAGCTCGATGGTGTAGAAATTGTAGGCATCAACGATCTGATCGATGTCGATTACATCGCCTACATGCTGAAATATGATTCAACGCATGGCAAATTTGATGGCACAGTTGAAGTCAAAGATGGCAATCTGGTCGTCAACGGCAAATCAATTCGGGTTACGGCTGAAAGAGACCCCAAAAACCTGAAGTGGAACGAGGTTGGCGCGGAATATGTCCTGGAATCGACCGGCCTTTTCCTGACCGACGAAAAAGCACGGGCGCACATCGAAGCAGGCGCGAAGAAAGTGGTCTTGTCCGCGCCTTCCAAAGACGCCACCCCCATGTTTGTCATGGGCGTTAATCACAACACCTATGCTGGACAAGACATCGTGTCCAATGCCTCCTGCACCACCAACTGCCTGGCCCCGCTGGCTAAAGTGCTGCACGACAATTTCGGCATCAAAGATGGTCTGATGACCACCGTTCATGCGACCACCGCCACACAAAAAACCGTTGACGGCCCTTCCTCCAAGGATTGGCGCGGCGGCCGTGGCGCTGGCCAAAACATCATCCCATCCTCGACCGGCGCGGCGAAAGCAGTCGGCAAGGTCATCCCTGAACTGAATGGTAAATTGACCGGTATGTCCTTCCGCGTCCCCACGCCCAACGTGTCGGTTGTTGATCTGACGGTGAACCTCTCTACCCCGGCGACCTACGAACAAATTAAAGCGGCCATGAAAGCCGCTTCCGAAGGTGAAATGGCCGGTATTTTGGGTTATACCGAGGACGCCGTAGTTTCGACCGATTTTCTGGGCGAGTCTTGCACGTCTGTGTTCGACGCCGGCGCGGGCATTGCCCTGACGGATACGTTTGTGAAGGTTGTGGCCTGGTATGACAACGAATGGGGTTATTCCTGCAAGTGCCTGGACCTGATCATGCACATGGCGAAATAAGTGAAATGTGATGCGTGATGCGTGATGTTGTTTAATCAGGCGTCTTGGTTTTGAGCAATTGTGAAACGTAACGTGTCCTGGTGGTGCGTTACGTTTTACTTTTTTAAAGGCTGCCCATAGAATAGGGGTCATGAGTTGGCACGGCCGTTGCCTTCAATAACCGGGAAAAGGATCTCCTTCAACTATACCGAAATGACATGGAACTCAACGAATTAGAAGCCCACATGCACGCTTTTGTCGCCAGCAAGGGGTGGTATGCTGCCGATTCGGCCAAACCGCAAACGCCCCGGAATCTGGCGGCCTCTCTGGCCATCGAGGCGGCCGAGGTGTTGGAGCATTTCCAGTGGCGGGATGAGGCCAAAGACACGGCCGAACTGGCCGGCGAGCTGGCCGATGTCGCCTTGTATTTGTTGCAACTGGCCAGCGTGACGGGCGTGAACCTGGAGCAGGCAATTTTAGCGAAGTTGGCGTTGAACCAGACGCGGGAGTGGCCTGATCCGTGAAGATTATGGCGGTTAGCGACCGGGTGCTGGACCAGTTGTATCACAGCCATGTACGGCAGTACGTGCCGCCTTGCGACCTGATCATTGGGTGTGGGGATTTGCCATATTACTACCTGGATTTTCTCATTTCGGCGCTGGATTTGCCGTTGTTGTATGTGCGTGGCAATCACGACCAGGGGCCGCAGTATACGGCTGACGGCCGTGTCCTTTACGATGTGCCCGGCGGGATGGATATTCACGGGCAGACGGTCATGCACAACGGGTTAATTCTGGCCGGACTGGAAGGCTCGATGCGTTATCGGCCGCAAGCCTCGTTAATGTACACCGAACGGGAGATGCGCTGGCAGTTTTCGCAGCTTGCGCCGCGCTTGTTGATGAACCGGAGTCGATACGGCCGTTACCTGGACGTCATGGTGGTGCATTCGCCGCCGTTTGGCATCCACGACCGCCCCGATCTGCCCCACACCGGCTTCAAAGTTTTTCTCACCCTCATGCGCCTGTTCAAACCGCGCTACCTGCTGCACGGCCACATTCACATCTACCGCCCTGACACCCCCCGCGAAACCCAATTCGGCGACACAACCGTCATCAACGTTTACCCCTACCGGATTTTAGATATTTCGTAAGCCGCGATCTGTAACAGGCTGGCGGTTTTACCTGGGAATCCCCAATGACACCACATCTACAAGTTGGATTGATTGGTTATGGCATGGCCGGCGAAGTGTTTCATGCCCCGTTGATTGCGGCCACGCCAGGATTGATTTTGCACAGTGTGGTGGAACGGCGCACGGACCGCGCCGCCTTGCGTTATCCGGCCGCAAAAATTGTGCGTCACCCGGAAGCGTTGTTTGCCGATCCGCTGATTGATCTGGTGGTTATCGCCACGCCCAATACGAGCCATTTCTCGCTGGCGCAGCAGGCATTGTTGGCCGGTAAACATGTGGTGGTGGATAAGCCGTTCACGGTGACGAGCAGCGAGGCGCAGGAGTTAATCGATCTGGCGCGGCGTGAAACCCGCGTGCTGACCGTGTTCCACAATCGGCGTTGGGACGGCGGCTTTTTGACGGTGCGGCAAATTTTAGCGCGGGAATTGCTCGGCCAGTTGGTGAGTTATGAGGCGACGTTTGATCGCTTTCGGAATTATTTGAAGCCGAATGCGTGGCGGGAAGAGCCGCTGCCGGGGTCGGGGATTTTGTATGATTTGGGCGCGCATTTGCTGGATCAGGCGTTGGCGCTGTTTGGGTGGCCAGAAGGGGTGACGGCCGTTCTTCACCATCAGCGCCCCCAGGCCCAGGCCGACGACGCATTCACTGTCAGGCTAGACTATCCGGGCCTGGAGGTAACGTTGGCCGCCGGTATGCTGCGCCGCCAGCCGCGACCTCATTTTGCGCTGCACGGGACATTGGGCAGCTATGTGAAATTTGGCCTGGACCCGCAGGAAGCGGCCTTGAAAGCGGGCGACATACCAGACACGCCAGGGTGGGGAATGGAACCATCAACGCAGTGGGGAAAATTGGACACGCAGTGGGCTGGGCTGCATGTGCAAGGCGAAATCGAGACGCTGCCGGGAAATTATGCGGCGTTTTACAAGAATGTGGCCGGGGCGATTCTGTTTGATGAGGAATTGGCGGTAACGGCCGTGCAGGCGCGGGATGTGATTCGGCTGTTGGAAACGGCCGTGCAAAGCCACCAGCAGCGACGCACTCTTTCAGGCTAAAGGGTGCATGTGTTGGAATTGTGTAGGAGAACGGCCGTTTTTTCTCCTGTCCCGTTTTCATCTGCTAAAATAGGGATTGGTCAACAAAAAAAAACGGTAATACACATCCGCTTTCGTCAGAAAACGGATGTTTTTGTGTCATGACATCCTATTTGATGGAGTTGTTGTATGGAAGATTATTTAATTCGGGTGATTGCTAAAGAAGCAGGCGTGCGCGGCCTGGCCTGCGTAACTACAAATATGGCCAACGAGGCGGCGCGGCGACATGAAGCAGCGCCCACGGCAGCCGCTGCTCTGGCGCGTGGGCTGACGGGCGGCGCGTTGATGGGCGCAACGCTCAAAATTGGGCAGCGCATTGCCATCAAGCTGGAAGGGGATGGCCCACTGGAAAAATTGTTGGTGGAGTCGGATGCTTACGGCCGTATTCGCGGCTATGTCGGTAATCCACAGCTTGATCTGCCGCCGGTGAACGGGCGGCAAAATGTGAGCGGCGCCGTGGGCGATATTGGCTTTCTGACGGTGGTGCGCGATTTGAGATTGAAGGAGCCGGTGGAAAGCGTGGTTCCGCTGCAAACGGGCACGGTGGATGCCGACCTGACGTTTTTTCTCAACCAGTCGGAGCAGGTGTTGTCGGCGGTGGAGATTGGCGCGCTCATGGACGAGGCGGGGCAGTTGACGGCCGTTGCCGGCTTTTTGTTCCAGGCGCTGCCCCCTTATGAAGAAAAAACCATTCAAGACATGATTGCGCGCATGACCGATTTGCCGCCCATCGAAAAGCTATTACAAGAGGGCGACCAGCCGGAAGACCTGCTGGCTCTGATTTTTACGGGCATGGCTTATGAGGTGTTGGAGAAACGGCCGTTACTCTACCATTGCAATTGCAGCCAGGAACGCTCGGAACAGGCGCTGATCAACTTGGGGCGGGCCGGTCTGGAAGAGCTGCTGGCGACTGAAGGCGAGGCTGTGGTCAACTGCCATTTTTGTGGCAATACATACCTGTTTGCGGCCGACGACCTGGAAATGATTTTGGCGGGAATGCCGTAAATTGTAAACTTTGTGTAACTGTTCAGGTTTTTTTGGCAAGACCCCAAGGGTTTGATACCTAACTTATCCAAATTCTCGCCGGTAAACCCTTGGGGTCTGGATAGCTACAATCTTTTTGGCAAGACCCCAAGGGTTTGATACCCAGCTAATCCAAATTCTCGCCGGCAAACCCTTGGGGTCTGTTCACGGCAAACGGCCGTCTGGCGGCACGCGCTCCATCTCGAACAGGTCGTTGATGTGAGCGTAGGTGTTGCCGGCTAAACGGCCGATGGGTTGGAGTTTTTCGGGGAGGATACGGCCGTTTTCCATCACCTCGTCGCGCACGTGGATGGCCTGGACTTCGCCCAGGACCACCGCGCCGCCGCCGGGGCCTTCTTTCACCACCACAATTTGCTGCAAGATACATTCAAACGAAATCGGTGATTCGGCCACGCGCGGCACGCGGATGGTCTGGCTGGGCGCGGGCGTCACGCCTGCCCACTCAAATTCGTTCACGCCGGGCGGGAACTCGGTGGCAGTCAGGTTCATGGCCTCTTTGGTGGCTTCGTCGGTGATGTTGATGACGAATTCCGGCACCTGACGGATGTTTTCCAAGGTGTCCTTCATTTTGCCACGGGCCGACGACCAGCCGGGGCAAAAGAGCAGGGTCATGGGGTCGGTGGAAACGGCCGTAAAATAACTAAACGGCGCCAAATTCAGCCTGCCTTCAGCGTCCATCGTGCTCACCCAGGCAATCGGGCGCGGCACAATCGAGCCAATGATGAGCTTATAGCGCTCTTGAACAGAAAGGTTGCTTGGGTTTAGAATCATATGGTTGTTTGTGGGAGATTGGAGACTGTTGGCAAGCCGCCAATCTACTCTATTTCAATCAATCGAATCCCAGGTTTTGTCGCGGACCACGTCGGCCAGGTCCTCGTCGTAGGAAAGGCGCATGTTGGTGGTAGCCACGGCCGTTTCCAATAAATCGGTGTCGTACGGCTGCTGCCCCATCGCTTCTAATTGCTTGCGCAGCTGCTCCACCGTAACCCGCACAGAATAGGTTCGCCGATTGTGTTTGCGCCCTTTTAGAACCGCAACCACCACATCAGTCAGGCGCACAGCCAGTTCCTTTTGCTGCGCTTCGCCCATCGCCAGTTCGCGTTCCATATTTACCAGATTGTCAAAGATTTCGTTGGCTATCTCGAATCGGAACCACGCTTCGTCCGTAACTTCTTCTTCGTTGACAGAAAACCGGCTCAACGGGATGGGATCACGCAGAACAAAAGGCGTATTCTTCGTGGCCTCGTTGTCAAGCGGCGGGGGGAATAAAGCGAACAGGCGCACGGCCGTATAGCCCACCACAATCGAGGAGATGAGCATTAGCAGCGTGGCTTCAAACCAGCTAAAAGGCACAATCTGGCTGAGCAGCCAGCCCAAACCCATTGCCCAGGCAGCAACCAAAACGATGACCAGAATGCCCGCCAGCAGCATGAGCAGCGCCGAAATAATTAGATTGATGATGTTGCGCATAAACGTTCCCTTTGTTTGTTATCCATTGAGAACGCAAGCATAACAAAGAATATCGCTGTGTTCAAACTCTGTTAGACGGCCGTTCCCGGCAGCCAACTGTAAGCGTATCCCTCGTCTTCCAGCTCGCAGGCGGCCGTCGTCAGGCGCAGCGGGTGGAACGTGTCCACCATCACCGCCAATTCCTCGGTGCGCTCTTTGCCGATGGAGCCTTCGTAGGTGCCGGGGTGCGGCCCGTGCGGGATGCCATTGGGGTGAATGGTCAGCGAGGCGCGCTCAATGCCTTTGCGCGACATAAAATCACCTTCGACGTAATACAACACCTCGTCGGAATCCACGTTGGAGTGGTTGTAAGGCGCGGGAATCGCCAGCGGGTGATAATCGAACAGGCGCGGCACGAAAGAGCAGACAACAAAACCTGGCCCATCGAATGTCTGATGGACCGGCGGCGGCTGGTGGACGCGGCCGGTAATCGGCTCGAAGTCTTCGATGTTGAAGGCGAAGGGCCACAGGTGGCCATCCCAGCCCACCACGTCCAGCGGGTGGTGGTTGTAGATGAATTGGGTGATGGCGCCGCGTGCCTTCACGCGCACCTCAAATTCGCCGCGTTCGTCGTGGGTAACAAGCTTTTCCGGCGTGCGGATGTCGCGCTCGCAGTAGGGCGAGTTTTCCAGGAATTGGCCGTAGTTGTTCAGGTAGCGCTTGGGCGGGGTGACGTGGCCGTAGGATTCCACGAACAACATGCGCTGGGCTATGTTCTCGTCGGGGATGAGCCGCCACATAACGCCGGTGGGGATGACCAGATAATCGCCGGGCCGGTAGCGCAGGTCGCCGAACTGGCTTTCCAGCCGCCCGGTCCCTTCGTGGATGAAGATGATGTCGTCGCCGTGGGCGAATTTGTACCAGTAGGGCATGGCTTCGGTGGGCCGGCCGACGTAGAGTACGACGTCGTGGTTGCCCATGAGGGGGACACGGCCGTCTACTGCATTTCCTCCTTCAGCCACCGGCGCAGCGCGCAGATGGCGCGGCCGCAAAGGTCCGCTGTCTGCGTAACTGATGTGGGCGGGGATGGCGGCAGGGATGCGGGCCACGGCCGTGGGCGGGTGCAGGTGGTACAAAATCGACTGAATCCCGGCAAAGCCATGAATGCCCATCACTTCTTCGTGATAGAGACGGCCGTCTGGCTGCCGAAACTGCGTATGCCGCTTATGCGGAATCTCCCCCATTCGGTAATAGTAAGTCATGGTTGGTAAACTCCTCGCTCAGCTTGTCGGTGAAAAGAAATTCAACGCAAAGGGGCAAAGGAGCAAAAGGCGCAAAGTTTGGATCAACCTTTGCCTCTTTGCTTCTTCGCGCCTTTGCGTTAAAAAAAGCTTATAAATTCCCGCGCAGGTCTTGTTCACGTTCGATGGCTTCGAAGAGGGCTTTGAAGTTGCCTTTGCCAAAGCCGCGGCTGCCGTGGCGCTCGATGATTTCGTAGAAGACGGTGGGACGGTCTTCTACCGGTTTGGTGAAGATTTGCAGCAGGTAGCCCTCTTCGTCACGGTCCACCAGCACGCCCAGGTCGGCCAGTTTGTCGATGGGTTCGTCGATGCGGCCGACGCGTTCTTCCAGGTCTTCGTAGTAGGTGTTGGGCACGCGCAGGAATTCGATGCCGTTGTCGCGTAGTTGGGTAACGGCCGTTACAATATCCCCCGTCGACAGCGCCAGATGCTGCACGCCCGGCCCATAGTAATAATCCAGATACTCCTGAATTTGCGACTTCTTCTTGCCTTCGGCCGGTTCGTTGATGGGGAACTTTACCTTGCCCGTGCCGTCTTGCATCACCTTGGACATCAGCGCCGAGTATTCGGTGGAAATGTCCTCGTCGTCGAAGTGGATGAGCTGCGAAAAGCCCATCGTCGTGGCGAAGAATTTCACCCAGCGGTTCATCGCGCCCAGTTCCACGTTGCCCACCATATGGTCGATGTGGGCCAGGCCGATGCCTTTGTGGGCGAATTTGCCGTTGCCTGATTGCGCTGCGCCGCTGCGGGCGGCGTAACCAGGGGCAAACGGGCCGTGGTAGTCGCTGCGGTCGACAAATTTGATGAGCGTGTCGCCGTAGGCGCGAATGGCGCTGTAGCGGTAGACGCCGTGTTCGTCTTCAACGGCCGTGGGCGCAATCGCCCCCGTCGCCCCCCGTTTTGTCGCTTCCTGGTAGGCGCGGGCGGCGTCCGGCACAGCCATGGCGATGATGCCTACGCCGTCGCCGTGCAGGTGGGCGTGCCGGGCAATGGGATGGTCGGGGCCGAGCGCGGCCGTGAGCACCAGGCGGATGGCGCCCTGCTCCAGCACGTAGGAGGCCGTTTCGCGGTTGCCCGTTTCCAGGCCGCTGTAGGCGGTGTGGGCAAAGCCGAAGCCGGTGCGGTAAAAGTGCGCCGCCTGCCGGGCATTGCCCACATAAAACTCCACGTGGTCCATTCCTTTAATCGGCATGAAATCTTCAGACATGACTTGTTCTCCTTGAATTATTTGGTTTTTGCGGGTTTGTTTGGTTTGATGCGGGGTGGGGTGGGTAAATTGTGAAGCGTGATGCGTGATGCGTGATGCGTGATTTTCACGCATCACGCATCACGCTTCATCCTCGGTTAATCACCTCGGCCAGGCGGGCGATGCCTTCTTCGATGCGGTCTGGGGTGCAGTTGGAGAAGTTGAGACGCAGGCAGTTGGGCGCGCTGTGGCCGGGTATGGTGAAGGCGGCGCCGGGGATGAAGGCGACCTGGGCTTCGGTAACGGCCGTTTCCAACACCATCTTTGTATCCACCCCCTCTGCCAGTTCCACCCACACAAACATGCCACCCGACGGCACGGTCCAGCGGGCTTCCGTTGGGAAGTGGTGGTAGAGGGCTTGCAGCATGGTGTCCCGGCGACGGCCGTATTCGCCCCGCAGCCTCTCCAGGTGAGCCGGCAAAAGCCCGGCGTCCAGATAAGCGGCAACGGCGCGCTGTGTCAGCGCCGACGATTCTAAATCGTTGGCTTCTTTAATCACGGTGAGCCTGGCAATGAGCGCTTCCGGGGCAATCATCCAGCCCAGGCGCAGGGCCGGGGCCAGAATTTTGGAGAAGGAGCCGAGGTAAAAGACCCAGTTGTCGTCGAGGGCGCGTAACGGCCGTTCGCTGTGCGCATCATAATTCAGGAAGCCATAGGGATCGTCTTCGATGATGGGCAGGCCGTAAGCCCGGGCCAGTTCCACCAGCCGCTGCCGCTTTTCTGGGCTGATGCTGACGCCGAGTGGGTTGTGGGCGTCGGGGATGACGTAGAGGAAGGCCGGGCGCGCGCCGTCCGCCAGGTACTGCTCAATCGTGTCCACGTCGATGCCGGTTTCCAGGTCGGTGGGCACAGGCAGGATGTGGGGGCGGTAGGGGGCGACGGTTTGCTGGATGCCGGGATAGACGATTTCTTCCAGCAGCACCTCGCCGCCGGGGTTCAGAAACAGCCGGGTGAGAATGTCCAGCCCTTGCTGCGCGCCGGTCGTCAGGAAAACCTGCTCCGGCGTGACCTGCACGCCGCGTTCGGCCATCAAGCCGACGATGTGGACCTTCAGCGCTTCAAGGGGCGGGCCGTATTGCAGGGCTTTGGGGTCGGCGGCCAGGACGGTTTGCAGCGCCTGGGCATAATCGGCCGTGGGGAAGAGGGCGGGGTCGGGCAGGCCGCCGGCGAAGGACAAAATGCCGGGCCGGGCCGTGATGGCGATCATCTGCCGCAGCACGGAGCGGCTCATGGTGTGGGTCCAGTCGGCCAGGGTTATTTCGTGGGAGGGAGCGGGAAGAATCATTTTTGTTTTGTATCCATAAATACCCTAAGGATTTAGTACCGCGAAACGCAAAATCCCGCAATATCAAACCCTTAGGGTATTTTTTCAATTATAGGGGCACGGCCGTTGTCGTTTTGATTTCGCTCAGGACGAGGCTGGTGTGGATTTTGTCCATGCCGGGCACAGGGGTCAGGGTTTCCAGAATAAACTGCTCCAGGTGTTTGCGGTTGCGCACGATGACTTTCAGCAGGTAATCGGATTCGCCGGTGAGGTGATAGCCTTCCAGCACTTCGGGCATTTCTTTGACAGCCTGGCGGAACGCGGCCACGGCCGTTGGGTCATGCCGCGCCAGGGTTACTTGCACAATGCACATCATGTCATAACCGACGGCTTCGTGGTTCACCAACGTGACGTACTTGTCAATCACGCCGGCCTCTTCCAGTTTGCGGATGCGCTTTTGTAAGCCGGGCGGGGAAAGCTCTACCCGCCGCGCCAGTTCGGCGTTGCTGATGCGGGCGTCTTCCTGCAAATAGGTCAGCAATACGCGGTCGATTTCATCCAACGATCCATTCATTTGTTCACTCTCTAAGTTGTGATAATGAACGAATTGTAATGAAATGGTAAATAAAAAGCAATGAATTTGCTGATGGGGTTAATAAACGGATTGATTTAAGGCCAAAGGGTTTTGTAGGCAAAAACCCTTTGGCTTCGGCGCTCAGGCTGTAGGGGGGATGACGCGCATGGGCCATTTGCCCTGTTTGCTGCGCAGGTAAGTGGCGCGATGGCGGGCAAATTCAGCGTCGAGGGTCGAAAGTGGGGCCAGCGTCCCATCGTCTAAAACCACATCCGGGTCGATGGCCCGTAGTTTGGTGCTGACCTGGAAGGTGGGGGTTTTTTCGTCCCAGGCAAAGCCGGTGGCCGGGTGGACCAGGCGCAGCGTGGTTTGTAATTCGGCGTCTGGGTGGGCGTGGAGTTTGGCCCACATGGGCTGGTCGATGCCCCAAATGTCAGTTTCGCTGATGGCGCCGATGGCCAGCCCGCGCCGGATAGCCTGGGCGGTGAGTTCGTACAGGCCTACTTCGCGGAAGTTGGCCCAACTGGCGTCGTCGGCGGCGATGAAGGTGTAGCCGAGCCATTGGGCGGCTTCCAGGGTGTTGGCGGCGATACGGCCGTTACCCACCACCAGATGATCGAGCGCAGTTTGGATTTGCACGGCCGTGGCCAGCCCCAGCCCGCGTGCATCGCGCAGAAAATAATCCAGCCGGTCGGCGCACAGCCGTGGCGACGGCTGCTCCAACAGCGGAAAATCTTCCTCGTGTAAAAAGTCTTGCCAATCGTAGCCATGACGGGCCAGGATGCCCGGCACATCGGTTTGCGCCAGAAATTCTTCCTTCTTTTCGTCGTGGTAGCTCTGGCTGTCGTGGCCGTCGAAGACGTAATCGATAACGTGACTGAAGGCGGTGTGGCTGGCGTCGTGCAGCAGCGCGGCGATTTGCTCGGCCAGCGAACCATTCAGGCGGCGCACCAGCAGCATGGCTCCCACAGAATGATCAAAGCGCGTGACCGGTTCGGTGATGCCGATAAGGGCGCTGACGCCGTGTTGGAGCACGCCTTGCAGGCGGCGCATGGTCGCGGAAGCCAGTAAATCCAGCAAAACTGGCTCGCTAATTGTGACGAGACCGTAAACGTTGTCGTAGTAATCCATGGTTTTTTCTTGTATCGTGTCTCCTTCTGGTATCATTAGGCCAGAAAGTATCCGGCCAAGTCGACAATCATAACTCGTTTGCCGGGCGAGCGAAACCATCAGCTTATGAACAAATACGCCTTCCTGTTACTACTTTTACTCAGCGGGTTGATTGGCTGCCAGAGCGGTGAAAAACCGACGCCGACCCCATTTCCGACGGCGCCGGCTTTGGGCACGCTGCCGGTTGCGCCGGTTGGCGCGAAGGGCATCCCGGTCAGTCTGGCCGATTTGTTGGCCGACCCGGAATTTTTTGCGGGGACGTTGGTGGAGGTGACGGGGGTATACGGCCGTCAACCGCGTTTGGTATGTGGCGCGAATCCGCACCCTTCCCCGGCTACCTGGACACTACAAGACGGCGAGTCGCTCATTCAGGCCGGCGGGTTTGACGATCCGTTGTCTGAACTGTTTCCCGTTGGCCTGACAATGACGGTGTTGGGCAAGGTGGTTCATTGGCAGGGGCCGGTGGGCTGCGGCAAACAGGCCGTGCCGAAAGATTTCTGGTATCTGGACGTAACGCACCTGATCAATCCCAGCCAGCTTGCGCGGGTAACATTGACGCCTTTTTTGGGAGAAGAACCGGCCGTAGAGCCAACGCCGCTGGAAGCGCCGATTCAGGAAATTGGACCGCCGATTGTTGCGCCAACGGCCGTTTCCGCTGCCCCAACCGTCGTCATTCCCACCGACTTTGCCGTGCCGGTTTTGCCAACGGTTACGAGTTCTAACGAATTCACAGGCACGCTCGTCACCACCACGCCCATCAGCCAGACAACCGTGACGCCCAGCGTTGTCACGACCGGCACTTCTATCAGCGCAACGCCATCGCTGGCGGTGACTCTTACCCCCTCGCTGACGCCGCGTCCCGGCACAACTTCCACGCCTACAGCCACCGTCCCACCAAACAGCACAGCCACTACAGCGCCCAAGCCTACCATTGTGGATCGCGGCAGCATGAATTACTATGACGCCTTTTCCGATAAATTTGGCGCCAATGAAACCCACAATTGGACTGTGTTCCTGGAGGCAGGGCTGCCGATCACCGTCAGTGTTGTGGCCGAACCGGAAATCGATCTGGGGCTGCGGATGCTTTCGCCGACCGGCGCGGTGCTGGTGGATCGGAATCAGGTTCCCGCCGGTCAGGTGGAATCGCTCAGGTTAGATGTGACGGCCGATGACGATTATGTCATCCAGGTGTATACCCTAGGTGGGCAGAGCGGCCGTTACTACATTTCTTTGTGGAATGAAACCGGCGATTACCGGCCGATGGGGACGCTGCAATCTGGCGTGGCGCGCAGCGGCACGGTGAATGATGTCACTACGCATGTCTGGTTCTTTAAAGCCGAGGCGGGACAGACGATCAACGTGCAAACCACATCTGCTTCCGGCAGCGATTTGCTGCTGCTTCTGCTCAATCCAAACGATGAATTGTTGACGTACCAATCGAAGACGATTTCCAATTTCCGCCTGGAGGAATCTGGCTGGTTTGCTCTGGAAGTGGAGGAGTATTTGCTGACGCTGAACACTTATCAACTGACGATGACGTTGCAGTAAACGGCCGTCTCTCCTCCTCCTCCTTCTACTGCCTGTTAACGCTTCTCATAGATTCCTGTGGTATGCTGCGCCGTCATGGAACCCATACACATTCTTCTGGTAGGTGATGATCCCCTGGCCCGCATGGGTCTGGCTATGCTGCTGGGCGGCCAGCCGGACTGCGTTGTGATTGGGCAGGTAGCCAGCTCGGTTTTGACGGACGAATTTAGCGATCTGGATAATTTGCCGGATGTGGTGGTTTGGGATGTGGGCTGGGCGGCGGCCGATGGGCTGCCAGCGTGGGAAGCGATTCCTGTGCCGGTGGTGGCGCTGGTAGCCGATGAAGGGCAAACGGCCGTTCTCTGGTCGGCGGGTGTGCGGGCGCTGCTGCGGCGGGAAATGGATTTAGACCGGTTATGGACGGCCGTGCAGGCTGCCGTGCATGGCCTGATTGTGTTGGACCCAGAACTGAGCGCCGGATTGATAACGGCCGTCTCCCCCATCACCCTCCCCACCGATGACCTGACCCCACGCGAACGGGAAGTTTTGCAGCATCTGGCCAAAGGGCTGACCAACAAAGCCATCGCCCAACGATTGGCCGTCAGCGAACACACCATCAAATTCCACGTCAACGCCCTCATGGGCAAACTCGGGGCGCAGTCGCGCACCGAGGCGGTTGTCCTGGCTACTCGCCAGGGCCTCATCGTGCTTTAGCTCGATCATTTTTTCGTTTCCTACCCATTCTTCCAGGTTCTGCCCCATCAAACAGGCGATGTACACGGCCGTTCCCCCTGGTATGCTTGGTACTAATTAGAAAGACCCCAAGGGTTTTTAAAAACCCTTGGGGTCTTGCGAGAACCTAACATTCTCAGGAGAAAAACAAATGGCAAACGTATTAGCTGAATTATCCGACACCCTGGCCAACACCGTCGCCGCCGCCGGGGCGAGCGTGGTGCGCGTTGAAGGCCGGCGGCGCATTCCGGCCACCGGCATTGTCTGGTCGGCCGATGGGTTGATTGTTACCGCCCACCACGTCGTCGCGCAGGATGAGAATATCCAGGTGGGGCTGCCCGACGGCCGTGTCGTGGCCGCCACCCTGGTCGGACGCGATCCGTCTACCGATACGGCCGTGCTGCGCGCCGCCGCCGCCGACCTGACCCCGCTCACCGAAAGCAACAAACAAGAATTGGGCGTGGGCAACCTGGTGCTGGCGCTTGGCCGGCCGGGCAAAACCGTGCAGGCCACCTTGGGCATTGTCTCGGCTCTGGGCGATGGTTGGCGCACGCGCATGGGCGGCCAGATCGACCGTTACCTGCAAACCGACGTGGTGATGTACCCTGGCTTTTCCGGCGGACCGCTGGTGGATGCGCACGGCCGTTTGGCCGGCATGAATACCTCGGCGCTGATGGGCGGCGTGAGTCTGGCCATTCCTACAGTCACGCTGGCGCGGGTGATCGATGCCCTGGTGGCTGACGGCCGTATGAAACGCGGTTATCTGGGCGTCAGCACGCAGCGCGTCAAGCTGCCCACCGAACTGCGCGAACAATTGGGCCAGAAAACCGGCCTGCTCATCGTCTCTGCCGAACCCAACAGCCCGGCGTCGGCGGCCGGCCTGACTCTGGGTGATACGATTGTGACCCTGGATGGCGAAAAAGTGCGCGACCATGACGATTTGTTGGCCTTGTTAAGCGGCGATCGTGTGGGAACGGCCGTGCCGGTTGGCATTGTGCGCGGCGGGCAGGTGCAGCCGATGCAGGTGACGATTGGCGAACGCGAGTGAGCAAGATTTTGTGATGCGTGATGCGTGCGGCGCTGTCCAGTGGTAACGCCACACGCATCACAAATTGCCAGGGTTGCAGCCGCGATATCTTATCGCGGCCGACGGAGCGGGGTAAGGATACCCCGGCTACATCCGGCAAAAGAATGTGGTCAGACGATTAGCGACCTGAAAGCCAATTGCTGCCGCTAAACCGCTGCTCGGTCCAGGGATCGGCCTCGTTGTGGTAGCCGGCGTTTTCCCAAAAGCCCGGCTTATCGCTGGCGCGAAATTCCAGCCCACGCAGCCATTTACCGCCCTTCCAAAAATAGGCCGATTTTGGTTCGCTGCGGTCGGCAAAGCTGCCAATCACCCCGCGCAGCGGATAGCCATGGTCGGGCGTCAGCGGCTGGCCATCAAAATGTGTCGCCAGGAGAAAATTGTCTTGCAGCACCAAATCCAGCGGCGTGTTGGTGGTGTAATTGAATTCGCAGTGCTGCACCACGTACTTTGCCTCGGGCTTGACCTTGATGATTCCTTCGTCAATTAAGGTTTTGATGGAGACGCCTTCCCAGGTGGTGTCATATTTCGACCAGCGGGTGACGCAGTGAATGTCCATCAGCACTTTGGTGCGCGGTAATTGGTTAAAGGCTTCCCAAGACCACAATTTGTCTTCTTCTACCTCGCCGAATACCCGAAAATTCCAGGTAGCCAGATTGACTTTGGGTACGGGGCCGTAGTGGAGCACCGGAAATTTTTGGGTGAGTGATTGGCCGGGCGGCAGCCGGTTCATGCTGCGCACGGAATCTTCAGCTTCGCGTCTGCCAAATGGGTTTTTCATGTTTGTCTCCTCGATTGCGGGATTTTATGCCTATGATTGGAGTGAGTGTAAGCCAAATTTCTTACACAAGCGTTACGCCCGCTTAAACATTGGATGAAAGCAAAACTATTCTGGTCACTTTCCCAGGTTCCACCGCGTATTTGCAAGTTTTGCCCTACCAGCCAACGGCCGTGCCGTCATTCCTCGGTTCGCTGCCGCCAATAAGGACGCCGCTGTCCAAATCGCGCACAATCACCTGCCCGCCGCCATAATGAAACGGCGTTTCGCCGGGGTAGAGTTGATGGCCGCGCCGCTGCAAATCGGCGCGGATGGGGTCGGGAACGGCCGTTTCCAGGCCAAATTCTAGCCCATGCAGCCAGTTAAAACGGGGCGCATCCAGCGCTGTTTGCGGGTCCATGCCAAATTCCACCAAATTTAAACCTACCTGCAAATGACCCTGCGGCTGCATAAAGCCGCCCATCACGCCAAAACTGCTCCACGCCTGCCCATTTTTGGTGATGAAGCCGGGGATGATGGTGTGATACGGCCGTTTGCCCGGCGCGGCTTCATTCGGATGCCCAGGTTCCAGGCTGAAGTTGGCCCCGCGATTTTGCAACTGCACGCCCGTCGTGCCCGCCGTCAGGCCGCTGCCAAAGCCCATATAAAGGCTTTGAATCCAGCTTACCATGTTGCCCTCGCCGTCGGCGACTGTCAGATAAACGGTGTCGCCATGGCGCGGCGGGCTGCCCGCCAGCGGTGGGCGCGCGCGATCTGGATTAATCAGGCTGCGTCGTTTTTGCGCGTAGACATCAGACAACAAGCCTTCGAGCGGCACATCGGTGTGGCGCGGGTCGGCAATGTAGGCGTGCGCGTCGGCGAAGGCCAGTTTGATGGCTTCCATCAAGACGTGGTAATAGTCGGCCGAGCCATAGCCCAGCGCCGGCAAATCGAATCCTTTGACGATGTTGAGCGCCAGCAGCGCCGTTAACCCCTGGCCGTTGGGGGGGATTTCGTGGAAAGCGAAGCCATCGCCATAACTGGTTTGGATGGGAGTTACCCATTCCGGCTGATAGGCGGCCAAATCAGATTGCGTCAGGACGCCGCCCGCCGCCTGCACGCAGTCGGCTATCTGGCGGCCGATGTCGCCCAGATAATAGGTGTCGGGACCATGTTGGGCGATGGCGCGCAAGGTGCGGGCGAATTCGGGGTTTTGGAAGCGGGCGGCGGGTTGGGGGGCACGGCCGTTTGGCAGCCAGACACGCCGCGAATCAGGGTGAAGGCTTAATTTTTCCGTGGAAGCTTCCCAGGCCCGCGCGATGCGCTGGCTGACCGGAAAACCTTGTTCTGCGTAGTGGATAGAGCGCTGCAAAAGCGTGTCCAACCCCATCGTGCCGAATCGCGCCAGAGCAGCCTGCCAACCGCGCAAACTACCGGGCACGGTGACGGTGAGCGCGCCGGTCTGGGGCATCTGATCGTAGCCTTGCCCGCGCACTAAATCGGCCGACAGTTCTTGCGGGGCGGGACCGCTGGCGTTGAGGCCATAGAGCTGACGCTCTTTTGCCGACCAGATGAGCGCGAATGCGTCGCCGCCAATGCCGGTGGATGAGGGTTCTACGACGCAGAGGGTGGCCACGGTTGCGATGGCTGCGTCCAGGGCGTTGCCCCCAGCTTTGAGGATATCGAGTCCGGCCTGGGCGGCTAAGGGCTGGCTGGTGGCTACCAGCCCGTTGGCGGCGATAATGTTGGAGCGCCGGCTGGGAAAAGAAAACGTTTCAAAATTCATAGAAGGATGTCCTTTGGGTGGGATAAAAGCGGCCAAATAGTTGACGTAAAATTTTTCTTGACATCGAACACCTGTTCGTCTATAATAACAGAACAAATGAGCGATTGTCGGCCACGTCGAGTTATTTTGAATGGTGAACGGCCGTCTGTCAAGGAGTCATTGCCATGAGCAAAAAGCCTTTATCCAAAAGACAGCAAAATATTCTGCAATTTATTTGGGAATATCGAGAAGAGCATTTCCGTCCACCAACGATCCGGGAGATTGGTTCGGCTGTGGGGATCAGTTCTACTTCGGTTGTCAATTACAATCTCACAAAACTCGAAGAGCGGGGCTATTTAAGCCGCGATGCCGAAGTATCACGGGGAATTAGCTTTACCGACAAAGCCCAAAAATTTTTGGGCATCATGACCGAAAAGGCGACAGAAGCCAAAGCGATTGTCGTCGAGGGCGTCAGCAATCTGGTAAAAATTCCGCTGGTTGGCAACATTGTGGCCGGTTCGCCTATCGAAGTAGGCAACGATGGCTTCGCCGTTTATGACGAAGAAGACGCCATCGAAGTTAGCACCACCATGCTCAAAGGTCGTGTTGATGACCTCTTCGCGCTGCGAGTCAATGGGGAGTCCATGATTGACGCCATGGTGAATGATGGCGACATCGTGATTATGCGGAAGCAAGAGACGGCCAAGAATGGGGACATGGTAGCGGTTTGGTTAGCTGGCGACACGACGACCTTGAAGTATTTCTACTATGACGGTGATCGCATCCGATTGCAGCCCGCCAATCCGACGATGGACCCAATCTACGTTAACCCCAAGGACGTTCAGGTGCAAGGGAAAGTTATGATGGTGATGCGCCAGACGGCTTAGTGGGAAACCAAATAGACCAGATGCAGGACGGCAGTTTTTTGCCGTCCTTCTTTTTTACGCCAATTAAGAACTATTGTTCTATTTATTATGACAACACCTAAAGAGAGAAGACAAATGCTGCAAAAACAACGCTTGCAGCATCGCATAGAAATTCAATCCAGGCAGATTGAGCGCGTGTTTGCCCGGCACGAGATGGCGGCCGAGGTAACAGGCGGGGTTGTAGGGCCACGAGCGTATCGATATGAGCTGCAAGCCATGCTGACGACCGGTTGGGACCGCCTGCGAGATGCGGCGGGCGATTTGAAAACGGCGTTGGGTGTGCCGGATGTAGCCATTCGGCGGGCGGACGGCCGTTGGCAGTTAGATGTGGCGTATAAAGAAGAGCCGCCCGTGGCGCTGCTGGACGTGTTAGCGATGACGCCGCAGATAGAGCCGCTCACGGCCGTTTTGGGACTATCGGAAGACGGCCGTCCGGTGTTGGTGCAATTTGATGCCAGGGGAATGACACATATGATGGTCTCCGGTATGCCCGGTGCAGGCAAAACCAGCCTTATTCGCACCATTGCTCTGTCTCTGGCGTTAACCAATCGCCAGTCCAACGTGCAATTGTTGGTTATTGATCCGCAAATTGGGGCAAGCGCCCCGGCCTACACCGAACTTGAGCCTCTCAATTATTTGCCCCACATGCTGACTTCGGTAATTTATGATGTTGAAACGGCCGCCGACGCCCTGAATTTTTTGGTGAATGAAATGGCTTACCGCGAAGAAACTGGCGCCGCCGTGCCTAATGTCGTGGTGATTATTGACCAGGCGGCGGCGCTCATGGAGGTTGGCGGGGCACCTATCGGCGATGCTATTACCCAACTTGTGCAGCATGGCGAAACAGTGGGCATTCATCTGATCCTCTCCATGGATGAGCCTGGGGCGGCAGCCATCGACACGATCTTACGGGCAAATTTGCCGGTGCGGGTGGTGGGGAAAAGCGCGGATAGGCAGGCAGCGCGTGATGCGGCTGGCCGGGATGGCAGTGGCGCGGAAAATTTATACGGCCGTGGCGATTTTGTGGCCGTGGCTAATGGCAATCTGGTCAATTTTCAGGCAGCGTATGTGGGCAACGAAGACCTGCACATGAGCGTGAGTCAGTTGCTGCGACCGCCGATGCCCACGCTGATGGCCCATCCTTACCTGATTCGACCGCATCTGGATGCGGTGTCTGTGGAAGAAATTGCGGATGACGGGGCGAATGTGTTGTTTTTTGATGGAAACGGCCGTTTATGGCCGTCTGCGAGGGAATAAAATGGACATTGGCATGTTGTGGCTGGATAGCGATAGACAGCGGTCGTTGGATGAAAAGGTGAACCGGGCGGCAGAGTATTATCGAGAGAAATACGGCCGTTTCCCGGAATTATGTCTGGTAAACAATCAATCACTCACCGAGAAGAAAACGGTGGGGCAAATTGAAGTACAACCGGCACGGACAGTTTTACCCAACCATTTTTGGTTGGGCTTTAAGTCTTAAGCCATCGGGGAAGCTTGTTTGGGGGATGTGGGGGGAACGGCCGTTACCCTGCTGGCTGCAACAAAATAGACCGATTACCGCCCTCGATAAGGGTCATTTCCGCTTTAAACGTCTGACCACTCGCCGTCACCAGCTTTTGGGCGATTTGTCTGGCGGTTCCTTGTGGTTGGTCAATAAAGGCCAACAGGTCATCTTGTAAAATATCCTGAATGGGTTGACCAATGGGATTTTCACCAGACACAAATCCCAGGTGTTTGCGCGCCGCTGAATTTGTCAGCAGCAGGCGGTTGTTTTCGTCTATAACCAGGATTGGGTTATCCGATAGATCCATCACGGCGCTGAGGGTATTTTTCTCACGCTCAATTTCGCTGTAAATGTTGGCATTGTTGATGGCGATGGTGGCGTAGCCGCCGAGCGCCGAAAGGGCGCGGGTGTCGTTGCTGTCGAAGGAAGTTTCCTTCAGACGATTGGTGACCCCGAGAACTCCGATGGGTTTGTTTTGCAAAATCAGGGGGACGTAAATGAGCGATTTTACCAGGAGAGCTGTGTGGGTGCGTTTCCACTGGGAGTCATTGCCGATGGCGATGGCTCTTTTTGTTTGGAGGACTTTCCCGGCCAGACTATCGGAAACGCGTTTGCGCATGGATTGGGCTTTGGAGTCGAGGTTTTTTGACGCGCGAATGTATAACTCGCCCTGGTCTTCGTCCAGCAGCATCAGCGAGCCTTCTTCGGCGCCAACGACGTAAACGGCCGCTTCGACCACGCGGTGCAGCACTTCTTCTAAATCTAAGGAGGAGGCGACGGATTTGCCTACGCCATATAAGACATTGAGTTCTTGGGCGCGGCGCTGCAACTGGGAGTTGCTTTCCATGAGCTGCTGCACGAGTTGGTCCCGTTCACGGGCCAGACGACTTTCGCGCAGCGCTTTGTCTACGGATTCGCTGATTTCATCGGCGTCGAAGGGCTTAATAACGTAATCACGGATGCCTAAGCGAAAAGCAGCTACGGCCGTTTCTTCTGAGCCGTGCGCGGTAGCCAAAATTGCGGGGATTTCAATTCCGCGTTCTTTCAATTTTTCCAATACTTCAAGACCGGTAAGTCTGGGCATCTGTTGATCAACAATCATCAGATTTGGCTCTTTGGCGATGGCCATTTCCAAACCCATAAGACCGTTGGATGCTGTAAGAACTTCAAACCCTTTTGGCCTGAGTATATATTCGCTCAAAAATTCGCGAATTTCTTCGGAATCATCAATCACCAGTACGCGTTCGTACATGTTGAGCCTTTCCTTAAGCAATGCAGCACTTGAGCTTGTTTTCCCTAGTTTACTACTCGGAACTGGACATGGCAAATGTCCGATTTTAGCGCCTGAATATTTGCCTGCAATGTGGGCATAGGATAGCATGACAAGGTTATGATAAGACGAGTCATTTGGTGGGTCATGGGCGGAAACGGCCGTCAGGTCTTTGGGGCGAGCCTCTTTATTTTGCTGCTAGCCGGTTGTGACACCCCGCCGGTGGTGGATGTGGTGGTGACGGAAGTAGTAACGGTAGAAGGCTTCGAGGAGGTCGTGACCAGAGTGGTGGCGCAAACAGTCACGCCAACGCCGGTACTCATTACGCAGCGGCGGCCGGTTATTCTGGATGTGGGGATGCAGGGCGCTTTCCCCAATATCGACCCACAAAAGACGGCCGAAGATAACGGCGCGACGTTGATCGAAAATTTATTTGTCGGGCTGACCAATTTTAACCATGCCACCGACATTGTTGAGCCGGAATTGGCCAAGGGGTGGGAGGTGAGCCGCGACGGCCGTGTCTGGACCTTTTATTTGCGCGAGGATGTGTATTGGCTGCGCCCACCGGCCGATAGTTCCCTGGACGAAGACCCCCTGACGCCTGAGCAAATCCGTCCCGTGGTGGCGGCTGATGTGGTAACGGCCGTACACCGCGTCTGCCAATCCGCTACAAAAACCCCGGAAGCCTTCATCTTATTCCTCATCACCGGCTGCGAACAGGTCCATCGCCTGAGTGTCGTTTCCCCAGGCGACCTGGACGCAATTGGCGTCAAAGCGATTGACGATTACACCGTTCAATTTTCGCTCACCAAACCGGCCGGTTATTTTCTAACCATCACCAGCCTCAACCTGCTCAAACCGGTTCCGGGCGAACTAATCGAAGAATTTGAAGATGAATGGCAGTTACCGGAAAACATTTACACCAGCGGCCCTTATTTGCTCACAACCGGCGATTTGTCTGAAAAGCGGACCATTTTGCAGCGTAATGTGGAGTGGCCGCTGCCGCGCGGCGGCAACGCGGAAATGGTCAATATCTACTTTTTTGACGACGCCGCCGGTATGTACGAACTCTGGCAAGACAAGCAGCTAGATATTGCCCCCCTGCCACCCGATTATCGAGAAGATTTTTTGCTGGAATTTATGCCGCGCGCCCGCATGGTGACCGATCAGACAGTGTTCTACATCAGTTTTAATTTTAACAGCGGCGTGTTCCGCGAACCGAACCTGCGCCGGGCCTTCAGCGCGGCCATCGACCGCGAAGCCCTGGCGGAGGAATTGTATGGCGGCCGGGCCGAGGCGATGCGTCATTTGGGGCCGCCTGGCGTTGTGGGCGCGCCGCCTTTGGACAGCGTGGGAATTGGTTATAACCCAGATTATGCGCGGCAGCAGTTGGCTGAGAGCGCCTACAGCAGTTGCCGTCTGATGCCGCCGATTGTGTTTGTGGTCAGCACGTTGGATGTCTCGCTGCGGCAGGCTGAATTGATCCGCGAGATGTGGGTAAAAGAGCTGGATTGCACCGAGGAGCAAATTATTTTAGAGCAGGTGCAGTTTGGCACGCTGTTGGCCAATACGCGTGCCGGGGCAGGGGAGGCACGGCCAGATATTTGGGAATTAGGCTGGTCGTCTTATTATCCGGATCAAAACAATTGGCTGAATGAACTGCTGCATTGTTCGGACAGCGAGAATCGCGTGGAACGGCCGTGTACCCAATTTGACGATCTGCTGCGGCAGGCATCGCAGTCTACCGATTTGCAGGAGCGGATTGACCTTTATCGCCAGGTAGAGAATGGTTTCTTTGGTGAAGGCGGCGAAGCGCCGATGGTGCCGCTTTATGTGCGCGGGTTTTATATGATGCAGCAGTCCTGGCTGACATTTACGTCGGCTCATTTTGGGGGTGAGCAGTACGATACGTATGTGATTGATGAAGAGTTGAAGCGTCTGGAGCGCAGCCGGTAATGGATGAGATGGCTTTGGCGGCGCAGGCGGCGGCCGTGGGGCTGCCTTTGTCGGCGACGCAGCGGGCACAGTTTGAGGCGTATTTGGCGCTGTTGTTGGATTGGAATGGGCGGTTGAATTTAACGGCCGTGCGCCAACCTAACGATATTCGCGCGCGCCATTTCTTCGATTCTCTGACTTGTGCGCTGGTGACCGGGGATTTGAACGGCCGTGCGCTCATCGATATAGGCACTGGCGCCGGTTTTCCTGGCCTGCCGCTAAAAATCTTGTACCCTGAATTGCGCCTAACTCTGGCGGAAAGCGTGGCCAAAAAAACAGATTTCCTGCTGGTTGTAGCGGCGGAACTGGGGTTTGATGATGTGGTGATTGCAGCGGAGCGAGCAGAAGTTTTGGGCCAGGCGGCGGCGCATCGGGCGCGTTATGATTGGGCGGTGGCGCGCGGCGTGGCGGAAATGCGGGTGCTGCTGGAATATCTGCTGCCGCTGTGCCGTGTGGGTGGCCAGGCGTTAGCGCAAAAAGGGGGGAAGGCGGCCGAGGAAACGGCCGTGGCCGCTGAAGCGATCACGATCTTGGGCGGCGGCGTGCCGCAGATTACCCTGGCGCCTTCGCCGCCAGACAGGTCCCATTATCTGGTGGTGGTGCCCAAGGTGAAAGCGACTCCGGCGGCTTATCCGCGCCGGCCAGGAATGGCGGGGAAACGGCCGTTATAACCCGACACAATTCCCTCTTAACCAAATTCGCCCACTTGCCTTAATCGTTCATCGGCGAGCGATCCACCGTTGTGCGGTAGAGCGTTTGTGGCGGCGAAATCCCTTTCAGCGCCACCGGACCAATTCTCTCAAACGGAATGTTCTCCAGAAAATCCGGCGCTTTATCCTGCAAAGCCTGGTAAACCACCTGCGAAATAATAATCTGACCATCCTCCGCCAGGTCTACCAACCGATGCGCCGTGTTCATCGGTTCCCCCACCATCCGAAAACTCATCCGCGATTCAGCCCCCACGTTCCCCAACACCACATCGCCCAAATCCACGCCAATGCCCAACCCAAGTTCGGTCCCTGCTTCCTCATACCAGCCGCGACGGAGCATATTAAACTCGCGCTGCATCGTCAGCGCCGTCTGTAACGCCCGAAACGGCGCGTCTGGCTGATCAAACGGCGCGTTAAAGCCCACCAAAATTTCATCCCCCGTCATCTCAAAGACGGTGCCATCATATTCCAGAGCAATATCCATCATTTGCGTAAAAAATTCATTTAACTGGTTGATGGCCTTGTTGGGTTCTATTTTCATGATCATGCCGCTGGTCCAATTGCGCAGATCAGCAAACATAACAACCGCCCGCCGGCGTTCGCGCCGCGATAACAGCCCCGGTTCGTAAGACATCACATGTTCCACCAGGCGCTGCCCCATGTAACGCGAGAAGGTTTCCTTGAGCAGTAGTTGTTCACGCCGTTCTTCAGCCAGGCGCATCTCTTCGATTTTCTTAAATTCGGTCACGTCTTGAATAACGGCCGCGTACCCCACTTCCTGTATTGGAGAAATGCTGGCGTAGAGGGTTTTGCCGTTTTCCAGATGCACTTCTTCTGGAGCGACGCGCCCGGAAGCGTTATGAAAAATCGGCAGGAGCATCTTTAATTCTGCCACATCGCGGATAGATTGGTTGGTTACTTCCTGCGCGTCTACGCCAAAAAGCAGCTCGGCGGCCGAGTTGATGCGCGAAATGTGCCATTTTTCGTCGGTGGTGATGATGGCGTCGGTGGATTGGGTGAGAATGGCGCCAAGTTTGCGGCGTTCTTCGCTGATTTCGGTGAAATAGTTGGCGTTTTCCAGCGCCGAAGCAACGGAGGTGCCGATGGTTTCTAAAAGGGACAGATGCTGCTTGTTAAAATACCCCACCTGTGGCTGGTTGAGGATGATGACGCCGACCACTTTTTTGGGGCTGACAAATGGCACGCCAATGGCCGACCCTTTTTCTAAGGGATCGTCGGGCAGCGTGATCCAGCGCTCATCTTGCTGAATGTCCTCGATAATATCGCCGCGCTTATGACGTACCAGCCAGCCTCCCAGACCGCGCGTCATTACTTCTTGCGTGACGCGGTCGCTAATTTCTACCGAAGAGCCGGCGCGAATGAGGAATTTATGATCGACTTCGCCGGTTTCATTTAAGAGCATGATGTTGCCCTTGGTGGCCCCGACAGCTTTTTGGGTTTTGTCGATAATGGTGGCCATGAGGATGTCTGGGTCTAGTTCGGCGCTGATGGCCTGGCTGATGTCGTAGAGCAGTTGGAGTCGATTGCGCTCTTCTTCCAGGCCGACCCGGGCGCGTTTGAGACGGATGAGGGTGCGCACGCGCACGAGGAGTTCTTCTCGATTGTGGGGACGAGATAAAAATTCGTCGGCGCCGGCTTCGATGCCTTCGATGCGATGTTTGATGTCGCGCAGGGCAGTTACCATGATGACGGGGATGAGATGGGTATCAGTTTCCGCTTTTAGCTGGCGGCAAACATCGAAGCCGTTGATGTCGGGCATCATGACATCGAGCAAGATGATGTCCGGATCGTGTTCACGGGCTATGGCTAGCCCCTCGTGGCCGTCTTGGGCCTGGAGGATTTTGTAGCCTTCCATGCCTAATTGTGAGGATAACAACAGTCGATTTTCGGGGCTGTCATCGATGATTAGGACAGTATCTGGTGTTTCAAGGTGACTTCCAGGTTGTTTCACAACACTTCTCTCTTTAGGTACATCGGTAAATACGCGCTTTGGCATGAACTGGTTAGAAAGCTGCCCGCTGGTCGGATGGAGCAAACGGCCGTGCGGACCATTTTTTGTCATACGATCTTATCTATTTGGACACGGCCGTTGGCCACCGTATAGCTGCTGGCTTGTCTTAAAAAATCAGTTGTAAACATAGCCGGGTCGGTTGCTGTTAATAGAGCCTGACTGGCCCCTTTTACATAGTTTAGCAGTAAAGCGCGTCGTTGTTCATCTAATTCTGCCACGACTTCATCTAAGAGCAAGATGGGAGTCTCGCCAGTGGTCTTGGTCATCCAGTTGATTTCGGCCATTTTCAGCGCCAGCAGGGCTGTGCGCTGTTGGCCACGGGAGCCATAGCTGCCCAGGTTACGGCCGTTTAGCTGAATATACCAATCGTCGCGGTGTGGGCCAACGCTGGTACTGCCTCGCGCCAGGTCGGTTTGCCGAACGGCCGTCATTGCCTCCCGATACCGCTTTTCGACTGCGTTTGCAGTATCATGCTGCTCTTGCAGCCAATGTCCCACATGGACCAGCTCAGACAGCAGTCGCCCCTGGCCGGTTCCGCTGTCTTCTAAACGCGGCAGGTAATTCAAGCGGATCGTCTCGTTTTTGTCTGTTAATTCCTCGTAGTGAATCCGCTGCGCTTCCCGGGACATGGCGGCCAAAAAAACGGCGCGGCGGATAAAAATTTGGCTGCCCAACGCGGCCAGCCTTTCCGTGAACACCGGCAGAACCTCCAGCGACCCTGTTCCGTCGGCGATCTGGCGTAGGAGCGCATTTCGCTGCTCTAGAAGTTTATTGTATTCTGAAAGGTGGCGGCAATAAACCGGATCAACCTGACACAGCGTCATATCCAGGTATCGGCGGCGCTGGCTGGGCGCGCCGGTGATCAATTGAATGTCTTCCGGCAAAAACAAAACGACGCGTAAATTGCCCAGCAAATCCATCAACCGCACTTTGCGTCGGTCCACCAGCACTTCGCGGCGGAAACTGCGTCTGCCTCGTTGCACCGATTGAGACTGCTCCAAAATGAGCCGCATTTCAACATGGCGCAGGCCTGTTTGGGTTTCTAGTTGAGCCTGAATACGCCCAACAACAATGGGTTCTTCGCTTTGGGCGGCTTCCCAATTGATGAGTTGTTGATCCTGGTCGGCTTGTGGCGACCGGGTGGTCGCCAGATAGAAAATGGCTTCCAGAAGGTTGGTTTTGCCCTGGGCATTATTGCCATGCAGCAGTGTAGGCCCGAGTGGAAGTTCTAATTCCAGACGGCCGTAATTGCGAAAATTTGTGAGCGATAAATGCGTGATATGCATGAATAGGTTTTTGCCTGTTTGGGCCAATGTGGCATATCGTCATTTTAACATAAGCGATCTTACCTGTCATAAATGACAATAAGTTAGCCACAGGCCGGTAAATTGATTGACAACGGCCGTTCTCCGCTCCAGAACCCGCCTTGCGATGGACCTGCCTCCATGTTATCCTTGATCCCTGATTTGTTCTTTGGAAAAAACATGGACTTCAACTTTTGTGCAATCACCCAATTCCTAAAGGCAAAACCCACAAAGCACAAACCTGTTCGGCCAAAATCATCCAAAGAACCCCATGATTTAATGATTCTATTGTCCTGAAAGTTAGATATAGGTGTCCTATGGATGAAAGTAACCGGTCTGGACCTTCGCCCCTCAGAACTATTTTGTTATTCATTCTCGCCGTCATTGTGCCCCTAGCCATTGGCATCTTTGCGGCCCCCAGAGTCGTCCCCAAACCCCAAATCGGCCTCATTCGGCTCAATTACGAAATAGATGGCTTTACCACCTACGAGATTACCGAACAATTGGCCTACGCGCGCCAAAACCCGGCCATCAAATCCATTGTGCTAATCATCAACAGCCCGGGCGGTTCGGCCGCCTACAGCGAAGAACTGTTCCTCGATGTCTTAGAAACGCGCCGCCAGATGCCGGTTGTCGCTTCCGTGGATTTATTGGCCGCCAGCGGCGCTTATTATATGGCCGCCGCCGCAGATGAAATTTACGCCAAGCCCACCTCCAGCGTTGGCAGCATAGGCGTCATCTCCTATTTGCCCGGCGATGTGTTTCTGGAAGAAGATTTGTTAACCACGGGACCTTACAAAGCATTTGGCGGGACGCGAGATGGCGCGGTGCGCCAGATAGAACGCGCCAAATTCGCCTTTTTACAGGCCGTAGAAACGGGTCGCGGCGAAAAATTGCACATCGACCGCCAAACCCTCTCCCGCGCGGAAGTTTATACCGGCGTACAGGCCATGGAATTTGGTCTGATCGATGGCCTGGCGGCTAACGAAGCTGTCATCCGCAAAGCGGCTAACCTGGCCGGCTTGCGAGATTATGAAACAGTGGAGTTATATCCGCTAACCTTTCCCGATAGTTCCGGAACCGCAGCGCAAGTGGAGTCCTTGGACATTGCCCGGTTATGGGCGCCGCCAACCAATCTCGCCCCCGGTTTATATTACCGTCATGTGGAATTATCCAACGGCAATTAATGGCTATTCTGACAGACTATTCGTTTGGCAGCCGACGCCGGTTATAAGGTTAAATTATGCGTAAAGCTATCCTACTCATCGTCCTGTTTGTGGTTTTGTTGATTGCGCCTGCGGTGCTGCGATATACGCAATATTATGGGTTATCGGGCGTCAAGAGGCCGGCCGTGCCTGTCTATGAAGCGACCGACATTCAGCCGGTGCCGACGCCGGATTCGTTTGCCTTTGTAGACACGCCTGATGAGGGTCAGGGGTTGGTGCTGTTGGATGAGGGCCACCGCAATAATTTTTCGCTGGATGACATTGGGTACCTGGACGGCCGTTTAGCCACGCGTGGTTATGAACTCCTCCACTACACCGGCGGCAATCTGGCACGGCAGCTGCGCCCCGTCACCGCTTTTATCACCATCGCCCCCCTGGAAACCTTCACCGCCGACGAAATCCAGGCGCTTAATCGTTTTGTCGCCCGAGGCGGACGGCTGCTGATGGTTGGCGACCCCACGCGCTTTGAAGTAATCATAGATGAATCCGACCCCTTCGCTTTCACCTTCCAGTTAGACACCGACAGAATCCCGCTCAACAGCCTGGCAAACGAATACGACCTGATTTTTAACGGCGATTATCTCTACAACACCGTGGAAAACGAAGGCAATTTTCGCAACATTATCCTGAAACAAGACAGCGCCCCTGAAAACGCGCTTTTGGCCGACGTGTCTCAATTGGCGTTTTACAGCGCTCAGTCGCTGCAGGTGGGACCCACGGCCGTTCCTCTCATCACCGCCGACGACAATACCTGGTCCTCAGCCACAGACCGCCCCGGTGATTTAATTGTCGCGGCTACCAGCGCCAACGGCCGTGTCCTGGCCCTCGGCGACATCCACTTTTTCAACAACCCCTACTTCACCGTCTACGACAACAGCCGCTTCATCGCCCACATCGCCGATTTCCTCACCGAATCCACCGAACGGCAGCTCACCCTGGCCGATTTCCCTTATTTTTACCAGCAGCCGGTCAACCTGATCTACACCGGCAGCCCCGACCTTGGCGCTGGCGCGTTCACGGACATCATCGCCCTCCAAGACGCTTTCCAGCAGATTGACGTTCCCCTGACTCTGGCGACGGCTCCCCAACCCGACCACGACACGTTGTACCTGGGTCTCTACAACCAATCCGATGATGTGGCTGATATTCTGGCATCGGCCGGCATCAGCCTCACCATCCAGCCGCCCATCCTTACGGCTGAACAAACGCGCCAGTTAGCTGCCGAAGCCAGCAGCGAAGACGACACGGCCACCCCGACCCCCACCCCAACGGCCGTCGAAGCAGCCGCCGAAGCGCCGGATATTCGCCTGGTGCAGTCTGATTTAGGCAATGTGCAAATGGCGGGTACAGCCTTGATCGTGTTGTCGGAGGATAACGGCCGTCGCCAAATGGTCGTCTTAGCCGCCAGCCGCGAAGGACTCGAAAGCACAGTCACCCGCCTGTTAGATCTCATTCCCCTGGACATGCAACAAGCGCTCGTCAACTGCCTGGTGCAAGACCCAATCGCCCTCTGCCCCACCAACATCTCCGACGAAACCGTTCAGCCCGAACTGCTCACCACCGACAGCGGTGGCGCAACCGGACTAATCCCGCCTGTTACCCCCGATACCGGAAATGGCGGCACTGAACCCATCGCCGACTTAAACGCCGAACTTCAAGGAACAATCGCCCTCGGCGAAACAGTCGAAGGCACGCTGCCACCGCAAATTTCCCACGCCTGGCACTTCAGCGAAGGCCCCACCGTCATCAACATCACCCTGACCAGCAGCGAAGACATGGATGGGACCATCGAAGTTTATGATCCGGACAACGCATTGATATTCCAGGAAGACGGCGCGTTTTCTGGGGAAACCGAAGAGCTTTTAGGCGTAGAAATCCCCGACGACGGCATGTATACCATCGTCGTGCGCGATTTCTTTGACGATGGCGGCAGTTACACCCTCACCGTTACCGAAGGAGAATTAGGCGCCGGCAGCCCAACCGGCAGCGGCGTCTTCATTTTTGTGCAAGATGACGGCGATCCCCTCAATGGCGGCGTCTCCAGCGGCGACGCCTTGCAGGCTCTGCTGCAACCCCAATTTGATGTTACGCTCTGGACTTCTAGCGTTGATGGCTCCTTAAGTGAAGGGCAACTAGACGGATATGCCCTGGTTATTTGGGACACCGGCGATTACCAGGTTCAAGATAGTTTTTTCGACGAAAACACAACCATTATCCTCAACTACCTGGATAACGGCGGTTCACTCTTCCTCACCGGCTCTGCGCCGCCCGTTTTTGGCGACCTGGAACTGACCACAATAACCGACGTAGAAGTCAGCGGCGACGACCCCATATTGACCAATGGTTTCAACGCCGGTGATGTCTTTGCCCTGAACCAGCCCTATGATGCCATCCAGTCCGATTTGTTTGGCGACACCTTTGACGCTGCTTCTACAGCCTTTTTCTTGCGCGGGCCAGACAGCGAATCGCCAGGAGCAATCGCTGCTTTTGCCGTCTACGATCCTGATTTTGACCAGCGCACCGTATTTGTGATGTTTCCATACGTCGGTTTGCCCATCGAAGTGCAGTCCACGCTGCTCACAAACATCCTCGCCTGGTTTGGTCTGGATAATGGGTAGAATGTAGGGGGCAGCTATGAATCAATCCATTCTAATAGTTGATGACGATACCGCCCTGGCCAAAACCATCGAACATATCCTCTTCAAAGTTGGTTATCAGCCTATCATTGCCTATACGGCCGAAGATGGCTTAGATCTTGCCCGCGCTACTTCTCCGGACCTGGCTTTGCTGGATGTGATGATCCCCAGCATGGGTGGCTGGGAATTGTGCCGCCAATTACGCTCTTTCACCGATATTCCGATTATATTTCTCACCGCTCTGGACAGCGTGGATAATGTCGTTCGTGGCCTGGAAGTGGGCGCAGATGATTACATCCCCAAACCTTTTGATCAGGCGGAATTGATTGCCCGCGTAATGGCTCATTTAAGGCGGACGAAGAATAAAAACAAGTCTGTTAGCCGGTACGAATTGGCTGATAGGCAATTGATAGTCGATCTGAACACGCATCTGGTGCTGGTTCATGGCGAGGAAATTGACCTGACGCCGCGAGAATTTGATCTGCTAGCGGTGCTGGCCGAGCGGGCCGGGAGTGTGGTTAAAACGGCCGAACTCGCCCAAAGAGCGTGGCAAATGACCGATGCTGGCGGGTTGGATAACGTGAAACCTTATATTCACTACTTACGCAAAAAAATAGAATCGGATCCGGCCGCCCCTCGGTGGATTCAAACGGTGAGAGGGGTTGGTTATCGCCTGGTGGCAGAGTAAAATAGGGAGATTGCCTGGGTATTCCCTCCGCTGCCCATAGAATGGCATCCGATTGTAGTTTTATGAATAAGCCTGACATTATTTTTATTGTTTTAGATACACAACGCGCCGATCGAATCGGCGCGTATGGCTATAAACCAGACCTGACTCCCAATCTGGACCGCTTTGCTGAGCAAGGCGTATTGTTTGAGCAGGCTGTGTCTCCGGCGCAGTGGACAATTCCCAGCCATGCATCTTTGTTTAGCGGCCATTACCCGACAGCCCATCAGGTTACCCAATCCTCGCATTCCTTAAGCCCCGATCTCCCGCATCTGGCTGAGGTTTTGAGTGAAGCCGGTTACCAGACTGTTGGCTTTTGTAACAATCCGTTGGTGGGCGTTTTGAACAATGGGTTTAAGCGTGGCTTTCAGACATTTTATAATTATGGTGGCGCGTTTCCCAGTTTGCCGCAGACTGCTTCTCATTGGCCGGGGCCTGTGGCCCGTTTGACAGAGTTTTACACGCAGTTTTTGCGGCGGATATCTTATCCGGTGCAAAACTTTTTTGGGCGGTCGGACCTGGCGTTTCGGTTATCGCTGAACAGTTGGACGACGCCGTTGTGGTCGCGTCTGGCTAATTTTAAGGGGCAAAATGCGCGTTCGGTAAAAGATGTCAGCCAGTTTTTGCGCGATAGAGAGGAGCAGGCAGAGGAACGGCCGTTATTCCTCTTCCTCAATCTCATGGAAACACACCTGCCATTCTGGCCGCCAGGCGACGTGATCGACCGCGTGATGCCCTATTTCCGCCAAAGTAAAGAAGCCCGCGACATCATGCGCTCCTGGAACCGCGAGGCTTACCGGTGGGCCGCCCCCCTGGAAGAGCCGATGGGCGAGTTGGAATCCCGCGTGCTTAACGATATGTATGATGCCGAAGTGGCGTATCAGGATGGGTATTTGGGCGAGCTGTTTGCTGCGCTTAACGGCCGTGCCCACCACCCCGACACCCTCACCATCATCGTCGCCGATCATGGCGATGGGTTGGGCGACCATCAATACGTTGGCCACGCGTTTGTCGCATATGAAGAACTTGTCCACGTGCCACTCATCATGCAGTGGCCGCGCCGCCTGGAGCCAGCGCAGCGGGTGAATACCCCGGTCAGCACCCGCCGCATCTTTCACACCATTTTAGACGCAGCCGGCGAACTGCCAGAACTGCCTGCCCTAGACCCTGTGCGCGTGCATAACCTGACACTCGTGAACACGATCAACGGCCGTGATCCCGAACAAGGCACAGCCTACAGCGAAATTTACCCGCCGCTCAACTTCGTCCAGGCCATCGAAAGCCGCCAGCCACACCTGTTGGCTCCCTTCCGCTGCCTGTCCCAGCGGCGCGCCATCGTCCAGGCCACCGACGGCGGCGCCCTGAAACTGATCCAGGTGGACAGTGTGCCCGACGAGCTTTTTAATTTAACCGCTGATCCGTTAGAATTAGACAACACCATGCCCATGCACCCAGAGGAAACGGCCGTGCTCAACCAGGCCCTCGACCGCCAAACCGCCAACCTGCAACGGCAGCGCGAGACCCTCTCCGCCGGCAGCGAAATCGAACTGGACAAACAACTCCAGCAGCAGCTGCGCGGCCTTGGTTACATCGAATAAAATTTCCGCGCTGCCATAAACGCAGCGCAGCAACAAAGGAACCCATCATGTTAGATGCAATTCAGATAGACCCCGTCGCCTTCACCATACCACTGGGCAATGGTTTCGACATTTATTGGTACGGCATCATCGTCACGGCCGGTATTTTGGCCGGTATCTGGTGGGCCAGCCGCGAAATCGAGCGCCGTGGCCAAAGCGTCGATGATTTGCTCAACGCGGCCATCCTCGTCATATTTTCCGGCTACATCTTTGCCCGCCTCAGCTACGTATTCCTCGACATGATCGGTGGCAGGCAATACACCTCCCTTCTGGACATCATCAACATCCGCGCCGGGGGCGTCAACATCCTCGGTGGGTTTATTGGCGCAGCGCTCGTTGGCACAATTTATGTTAAATGGCGCAAGCTGCGCTTCTGGCACTACGCCGATGTTGCCGGACCGGCGCTGCTTCTGGCGCAAGCCATCGGCCGTTGGGGAAACTTCATCAACCAGGAATTGTATGGCCCGCCAACCACTTTGCCCTGGGGGCTTTTGATTGCTGCCGAACACCGAATTGCCCCCTACAACAACCTGACGTTGTACCCGGCCGAAACGCGCTTTCATCCCACCTTTTTATACGAATCGATTGCCTTGTTCATCGGCTTTTTCTTACTGGCATGGCTTAATAAACGTTACCGCGACATCTGGTCGCCGGGAACTTTGTTTGGTGTCTTTTTAATCTGGTGGGGTGGCAATCGCGCCTGGATTGAACTGTTCCGCCCGGACCAGACAACGCTTGGCAGCACATTTATTACCTATTCCATGCTGGCGGCTATTGGTCTGGCCCTGGTGGGCGTTTACATTGTCCTGGCCCGCAACCAAAAACTACCCGAAAACATCAAACGCAAGAAACAGCGCGTCTACAAACCCAAACCTCGCCGCGAAAGCGGCGGCTAAGTAGGGTGTTACACGACACGCAGCCTGAAATGGCTGCGTGTCGTGTAACCATCACCGGTACAATTTTGATATTTGTTGACATTTTGACGAGCGAGCGGCTTGCTCGTCCCTTTTTGGGGAGGTCGATTCCATGGATATTCAGGATAAAGTTTCCGGGTTAGCCCTGACATTTGACGATGTGCTGTTGGCTCCTGGTTATTCAAGTGTTCTCCCGGCCGACGTGAACTTGCGGACGCGATTGGTGCGCGATATTTACCTGAACATTCCGGTCCTTTCGGCGGCGATGGATACGGTGAGCGAAGCTCAGATGGGTATCGGGCTGGCGCGTTTGGGCGGATTGGCGGTGATCCATCGCAACCTGTCCCCGGCCGAGCAGGCCGCCGAAGTGGATAAAGTCAAACGCTCTGAAGCGGGCATGATTGTCGATCCGATTACCTTGAAAGCGGATGATACTCTGGCGGATGCCGAGGCGCTGATGAGCCGTTATCGCATTTCCGGCGTGCCCATCACCGATGGCGACGGCCGTCTCGTGGGCATATTAACCAATCGAGACACGCGCTTCGTCGTCCCTGGGCAACAAAAAATTGCCGATTTCATGACCAGCCGAAACCTGGTGACGGCTCCTGTGGGGACCACCTTGCTGGAAGCGCGGGAGATTTTGCACACTCACCGCATCGAAAAGCTGCCGCTGGTGGATGAAAACGGCCGTCTCAAAGGTCTCATCACCGTCAAAGACATCCTCAAAAAAATCGACTACCCGGCCGAAGTCCACGACGCCAACGACCGGCTGCTCAGCGCCGCCGCCATTGGCGTGGGCGACAAGGGGCTGACGCGGCTGGAACTGTTGGTACAGGCGGGCGTGGATGTCATTGTGATTGACACCGCCCACGCCCATACAGCCCTGGTGTTGTCCACGCTGGCAGAAATCAAACGGCGTTACCCGGACCTGCCGGTCATTGGCGGCAATGCGGCCACGGCCGCCGCCTGCCGCGACCTGATCCACGCCGGAGCCGACGCCATCAAGGTAGGCATTGGCGCTGGTTCAATTTGTACGACGCGCATTGTGGCCGGAGCGGGCGTGCCGCAGTTAACGGCCGTTATGGAATGCGCCGACGAATGCCACAAACACAACATCCCCTGCATCGCCGATGGCGGCATTAAATACAGCGGCGACATTGTCAAGGCGCTGGCCGCCGGAGCCGACGCCGTGATGCTGGGGTCTATGCTGGCCGGTCTGGAAGAAAGCCCCGGCGAAATTTATATGTACGAAGGCCGCCGTTACAAAATGTATCGCGGCATGGGCAGTCTGGGCGCGATGCAAGGTCACGGCGCCGACCGTTACGCCAGCGGCGTGCGCCCGCAATCGGGCGAACGCGATAAACTGGTTCCCGAAGGCGTGGAGGGTCAGGTTCCTTATCGTGGCAAGCTGGCCGACATTTTGTACCAGATGATGGGCGGTTTGCGGTCCGGCATGGGCTATGTTGGCGCGGCCAATTTGGAAGAATTACGAGAGAAGTCTCGTTTTGTGCAAATTACCAACGCGGGTCTTTTGGAAAGCCATCCACATGGCATTGTGATCACCAAAGAGGCCCCCAATTACCAGGCAAGACGGTGAGAGGTTGCTGCCCACACAAAAACCTCTGGTCGTTTCAGAGACTTTTGCGTTATCGGGTGAGGAGTGTTTTGTCATGGCAAAGCGGAAGATAAAGCTCAGTGATGAGCAAAAAGACAAGAATGAAGAGATTCTATCGCGTCTGCAAGAAGAACGGAGCCGCCTGGCAGAGGAGACGCGGGCTTTGCAAGAGCAAACCAAACGCAAACCAGGTCGTAACCGTAAAAAGCAAGAACGAAAAACCGTCGAGGAACAATCCGAATGAGTTTCGACCACCAGACTTATATTTCGCCATATTCCTGGCGCTACGGCAGCCCGGCCATGCGCCAGATATGGTCAGAAACCCACAAACGACGCCTGATGCGCCGGGTGTGGGTGGCGTTGGCGACGGCGCAGCACCAGGCTGGATTGGTAACGGCCGTGCAATTAGCCGATCTCCAAACTCAGGTCGACAATATCGACATCGCCCGGTCGCTAGAAATTGAACAAGAAACGCGCCATGACGTGATGGCCGAAATTCGCACCTTCGCCGAGCAATGCCCCGTTGGCGGCGGGATCATCCATTGGGGCGCCACCAGCGCCGATATTACCGACAATGTCGACGCGCTGCGGCTGCGCGACGGGATTGCCCTGCTGTCCGAGCGGCTGCAATCGCTGCTGCTGCATCTGGCGGATAAAATTGAGGCAACGGCCGTGCTGCCCACCATGGCCCACACCCACATCCAACCCGCCGAACCGACCACTCTGGGCTACCGCTTCGCTGTCTATGCCCAGGATTTGCTCGAAGATTTCATCCAACTGCAAGCTCTGGGCCAAAAATTGCGCGGCAAAGGCTTCAAAGGCGCGGTCGGCACGCAGGCCGCGTACCAGGAACTGTTGCGCAACTCCCCCATGACGCCGCAAGAGATGGAAGCCGTCGCCATGAGCCATCTCAAGCTGCCCTATTTCCCCATCGCCACGCAAACGTATACCCGCCAACAAGATTTGCGCGTGCAGCAGGTGCTCGCCGGCATCGCCGCCTCCCTGCACAAATTCGCCCTCGATTTTCGCATTTTGCAATCGCCGCCGTTTGGCGAATGGGCAGAACCGTTTGGCGCAAAACAGGTTGGCTCGTCGGCTATGCCGTTCAAGCGCAATCCCATCAACACCGAGAACATTTGCTCGCTGGCGCGCTCGGTGGCGGCCATCCCGGCCGTGGCCTGGGACAACGCCAGCCAGGCCATTTTAGAGCGCAGCCTGGATGATTCCGCCAACCGGCGCATTTTCCAGGCCGAAAGTTTTTTGGCTGTCGATGAAATTTTGCTGCGCGCCGGTCGGATTGTGGCCGAGATGGGGATCGATCGGGAAGCGATTGCCCGCAACATGGCCATTTATGGTCCGTTTGCGGCCACAGAGCGGGTGTTGATGGCTTTGGTAGCGGCCGGCGCCAGCCGCCAGGATGGCCATGAATGGATCCGCGCCGCCAGCCTGGAAGCCTGGGCCGCTCTGCGGCGCGGCGAACCCAACCCGCTGGCTGATTTGTTGGCGGCCGACGCGCAAATCGCCCCATATTTGTCTGCGGAACAGGTTCGCAGCCTGATGGATGCCTCGGCCCACACCGGCACGGCCGTTGACCGGGCACTGGCCATGGCGCAAACCGTGCGCATCTTTGTCGGGCGGGAAATGTTTAAGCAGGGCGGGGCGGATTAGACAGGGCCGGTTTTAGTTCGTATTAATACAGACCCCAAGGGTTTGCTCCTGAGGATTTGGATTCTTTGGGTATCAAACCCTTGGGGTCTTGCCGGAGAAGCCTGAATGGTTACTCCAAAGTTAACGAAATGCGGATGCGTGACCTGTTGGTTTTCACGCATCACGCATCACGCATCACGCATCACGCATCAAATTCACGCCTCCCCGTATCCTTTCGGGTGGGCTACATGCCAGCCCCAGGCCGTCTCAATGATATCTTTCAGGTTCGGATAGCGCGGCCGCCAGCCGAGGTCGTGGTTGATGGATTCGCTGCTGGCGATGAGAATGTCCGGGTCGCCGGGGCGGCGTGGACCAATAACCGCCGGGATAGGATGCCCGGTTACTTCGCGCGCGGTGTCGATGACTTGTCTGATGGAATAGCCACGGCCGTTGCCCAAATTATATTTCCGGCTGCCAGCATCCAGATCACGCAGGGCCAAAATATGCGCCTGAGCCAGGTCGATGACATGAATATAGTCGCGCACGCATGTTCCATCTGGGGTGTCATAATCATCGCCAAAAATGGTGAACTGGTCCCGTTGGCCTAAAGCCACCTGCAGAACCAACGGGATGATGTGGGTTTCCGGGTCGTGGTCTTCGCCGCGCTCGGCGCTGGCGCCGCTGGCGTTAAAATAGCGCAGGCAGGCATATCGGAAATCGTAGAGCTGGTCCATCCAATGTAAATAGCGCTCCAGAATGAATTTTGATTCGCCGTATGGGCTGCCCGGCACAATGCGCTCATCTTCGGCGATGGGCATAGACAGCGGGTCGTCGAACAAATTGGCGGTGGAGGAGAGAATGAACCGGCGCACGCCGTGTTCCACCGCGCTCTGGATCAGGTTCAGACCGTTGACGACGTTATCGCGCAGATAGAGAAACGGCCGTTCCATCGATTCCCCCACCAGCGTATACGAAGCAAAGTGCATAATGCCATCCGGCTGATGAGCTTTCATTACTGCATCGACGGCCGTTTTGTCACATAAATCGCCCTGGACAAAGACAGCTTTCGGATGCACGGCCGTCCGATGCCCCTGGAACAGGTTGTCGAACACAACCACTTCTTCTCCGGCCTCAATCAACTGCTCTACGGCGACACTGCCGATATAACCGGCCCCGCCGGTAACGAGAACTTTCATTAAAAATACCTCTTTTCTGTGGTTCTTCAGGAACTCAGGGGGTTGACAGCCCCTGATACGTGATACGTGATGCGTAACCAGAGAGGTTTCACGCATCAGACCAGCCCCCATGAAATCCCAAAGGCTTTTTTTGCGAAATGATGATGGCGTCAGTTGTCAGACTACCGACGGTTGACGGAGATACTTTACACTTGCCAACGTTACGATTGGGCTTACCGGATTAAGGTTGCGTATCGCGGTTAGTGAATGCTGAGATTGGTCCAATCTCCAAGATTGGACCAATCTGGGGTGTCTTTTTACTCTTCGCCGGCCCCATCCGCCGCCTGGCAGATGTAAATGTTGGGCTGCAAGCCGCTCGCGGCCTGATAGCAGGCCGCCACCGCAGCGGCGAAAGCCTTGGCGCTGCTGTCTCGGACCAGGGCTACTGCGCAGCCGCCAAAACCAGCGCCGGTCATGCGTGCGCCAAAACAGACATCGGTTTGGCGTTGGGCGCAGTCCACAATCTGGTTCAGCTCAGGGCTGGAGACGGCGAAATCATCGCGCAGGCTGGCATGGCTGGCGTTGATGAGCTGTCCCAGGGCGTAGGCGTTTTGCTGCCGCATGGCGGTCATGGCATCGAGGGTGCGTTGGTTTTCGCTGATGACGTGGCGCGCGCGCTGGCGGGTCAGGTTGTCCAGTTCGGCGGCGTGGGCGGCGAAGGTTTCCAGGCTGACATCGCGCAGCGCGGGAACGGCAAAAAAGCGAGCGGCCGTTTCGCATTGGCTCCGGCGTTCGTTATAGGCGGAATCGACCAGTCCACGGCGGGTGGCGGTGTCCATGATGACTACGGCCGTTCCCGGTGGCAGCGGCGCGAGCGTTGTGTCCAGGGTGCGGCAGTCAATCAGCAGGGCGTGACCGGCTTTGCCCGCCGCCGAAATCATCTGATCCATGATGCCGCAGTTCACGCCTACCCACTTGTTCTCGGCCAATTGGGCCAGCCGGGCCATTTGCGCCGGTTCCCAGGCGAAGCCGGACACGGCGGCGAAGGCCCGGGCCACCGCCAATTCCAGCGCCGCCGACGATGACAGCCCTGCGCCCACCGGAATATCCCCGGCCGACACGCCTTCCCAGCCTTGCAAAGCCAGATTAGCGCCTTGCAGCGCCCAGGCCATGCCCTTGACGTACTCTGTCCAGCCGCCTTCGGTGTGTTTCAGGTCGTCGAGGGAAAAATCGGCCGCCGGCTGCAAATCGAGCGAGTGAAGCATCACGCGCCGGTCGCTGCGCGGCCGCAGGGCGATCCAGATGGTCCGGTCGATGGCCATCGGCAGCACAAAACCGTCGTTGTAATCGGTGTGTTCGCCGATGAGATTTACCCGTCCTGGCGCGCGCACGATGTGTGACGGCCGTGCGCCAAATCGGGCCGTAAATTCGTTTAGGACACGTTCTTTTAATGGTGGCACGATCAACTCCTCGAGTAAATTATGATGTTAAGTGGTCACTATCCAGACCCCAAGGGTTTGCTCCCAAAAATTTGGATTATCAGGGTGTCAAACCCTTGGGGTCTTTACGTTACATGACGATTTTCCGGTCTTCCGCGCCAACTGTCAACGGCGGATGACTGCCACATCGCGGCTGTTTACTAGCACCGCCTGCCCGTTGAGGGGGTAAGAAATGGGTTGTTCGGTGAAGTTGAGCAGGATGGTGTATGGCCCGCGCTGCGCGGCGACCAATCCTTCGGGCAGGTCCGGCAGCCAGCTCAGGCCAAGCTGCCCGGCCAAATGCAGCAGCAGCGCCCGCGCCTGCTCGTTGGTGGGGTAGAAACCGAGGTAGAGGACACGGCCGTTGCCTACTTTATGTTCAGTCAGCGCCGCCGCGCCGCCCGGTTTGTAGGTCGCCAATACGCTGGCTGTTTGCGCGTTCAGGGTTTCCAGCCAGTAACCGGCGGGGCCATGAAGGTGGGGCACGGCCGTTTCCAGTTCCCAGCCCACGTCTGGCGGCAGCGCCTGCCAGCCAGTTACCGTTGCCCCGACTAGTTCGCGCAGCGCGCCGGGCAGCGGTTCGTCGGTGACCAGGTTGCTGGTCGTTTTGAAGCCGGAGCGCACCCCCAGCAGCAGCGTGCCGCCGTTTTGCGTGTAATCATTCAGTTTGCTGGCCAACTGGGCATCGGCCAGGTGGGCGGTGGGGACGATGAGCAGTGGGTAGGGGGCGAAATCGGCCGTTTTCGGCACCAAATTCACCGGGATGCCCAATCGCTGCAAGGTTGTGTAGTAGACATAAAGCAATCGCAGATAGCCGAAATCTTGCCGGTGGGGTTGCAATTGCAGCGCCCACAAGTCGGCAAAATCAAACAAAATGCCTACCGGTGCGGTGATGGGCTGGCGGGCGATGTCGTCGAGTAAGTCTCTATCCGCCTGAAACGTGAGGTGATCGTGGTAGCCTACGTCTGGCGTGGCGTCGTGGCGCAGCAGGCCGGAGTGGTATTGCTCCTGAGCGAACAATGTCGCCCGCCAGCGGAAATAAACGATGGTGTCTGCCCCCTCGGCGATGGCGTGCCAGGTCCACAGGCGCGGCGTGCCGGGGCGTATGCCCGGATTAAACTGCGCCCAGTTGATGTGCCCACACTGCTGTTCCATAATCCAAAAGGGGGCATTTTTGAGGCCGCGCGTCAGGGCGTGGGCCAGCCCCGTGACCATCGGGTCGCCTACATCGTAGGCGTAAAGTGGGTCGTTGGTTTTGGCATCTGCGCCTGGGGGATAGAGCAGGGGACGCCAGCGTTCAGGATTGCCGGTGGGATAGTTGTCCCAGGTGGCAAAATCGAGTGTTTCAGCCATGTCGAACTGGTCTAAATCACGGTAAAGGCCCATGAAATTGGTGGTGATGAAACGGCCGTGCGCCAATCCCCGCAAAATATCTACCTGCTCCTGCTGGTAGCTGACAAAACTATCGGAGGCGAAGCGGTAATAGTCGAGGACGTGGCTGGGGTTCTTTTTGTCGATGTGGTCGCTGGGCGGGCGAATTTGCGCCCAATCGGTGTAAGTTTGTGACCAGAAGATGGTTCCCCAGGCGTTGTTGAGGGCAGCGAGCGTGCCGTAACGGGCTTGCAGCCAATCGCGGAACGCTGCGGCGCAGTTTTCGCAGTAGCAGCGGGCGGTGCCGCCGCCGCCAAATTCGTTGTCGATTTGCCAGCCGGTGATGCGCGGGTCACGGCCGTAACGTTCACCCATGGCGCGGACAATTTGGCGGCTGAATTGGCGGTAGGTGGGGCTGTTGGGGCAGGTGTGGCGGCGTGTGCCGTGGTCGCGGGCACGGCCGTTGGCATCCACGCGCAAAATCTCCGGGTGCGCTCTGGTCAGCCAGGCGGGCGGCGTTACGGTGGGCGTGCCCAGGATGATGTCTAATCCGGCTGCGGCCAGCACGCCAATGGCTTCATCGAGCCAGGACCAATCGTATTGTCCCGGCGTTGGTTCCAGTTTGGCCCAGGCAAATTCGGCGATACGCACGATTTCCAGGCCAAGTTCGCGCATCATCCGCGCGTCTTGCGGCCAGCGGGTTTGCGGCCAATGTTCAGGGTAATAACAGACGCCAAATTTCATATCAACTATCCCATGCTCTGACCAGTTCGATAGCGCGGAGCCAACGGCCGTATCCCTCATCTCTGACTGAAACCTGCATGGTTGGCTCGAATAAGGTATGCGAGCCGGGCAGCGAGGGCAGCGCGTCGGGATTGTCCCAGAAACCCGCCCCCAGGCCAGACAGCAAACCGGCGGCCCAGGCTGTTGTTTCGGCGAAGGTGGGGCGCAGGACCGGGATGCCTAATAAATCGGCCTGAATCTGGCAGGCCAGGTCGCTGGCGGATACGCCGCCGCCGACGAGGAGCTGGGCCACCTGCACGCCGGCTTCGTTGGTGATTGTTTCCAAAATGGTGCGAATTTGGTAGCCGATGGATTCCAGGAAGGCGCGGGCGATGTGCCGCCGGTCGTGGCCGAGGGCCATGCCAAAGAAGGTGGCGCGGGCGCGGGCGTCGTTGTAGGGCACATCCAGGCCGGTGAAGGCGGGCACCACGGTCAGGCCGCCGGTGTCGGGCACGTCGGCGGCGAGTTCGCTGAGGTGTTCGTAGCTGTCTATCAGGCGGGCGTTGTCGCGCAGCCAGCGGATGGCCGCCCCGGTGACGGTGGTGGGCGCTTCCAGGCAGTAGGTCTGACGGCCGTCGAGATTCCAGGCGTAATAGACGTTGATGTTGTCTTGCTCGGCGGCCTGTTGACCCAGAAATACTTTCACGTAGGAGGCGGTGCCGTGGGTGCATTCGGCGGCTCCGGGCGTGCGGCAGCCGTGGCCAAACAGGGCGGCCTGCTGGTCGGCGATCATGGCCAGGACGGGTATGTCGGCGGATTGGCCGTTGGGGGCGGTAACGTGCAGGCTGCCAAAGTCGTGGATGGTGGGCACGGCCGTTGGCAGGGAATCGCTGGGCACGCCGAGCCACTCCAGCCATTCCGGCCAGTAGCTTTGCTGGCGAAAATCGTAGAGGCCGGTGGCCTGGACAAGGGATGAATCCATCAGGTGGGCGGACGGCCGTCCCAGGGCGCGAATTAACCAGGCTGTGGAAAGGCCGAGGTGGAGGTGGTGGTTGTGGGCGGCTTCGATGACGGCCGTTTGGTTTTTCATGCGCCAGGCCAGGTGCAGGGCGGCCATGTAGGAGCCGGGCGGATAGCCGAGGCGGTAAGTCGCTTCGGCGGCCAGGGGCCAGCGTTTGAAGGCGTCGAGGATGGGTTGGACGCGCAGATCTTGCCAGGTGATGGCGTTGGCCAGGGAACGGCCGTTGCGTTTGTCCCAAACGAATTCTGTGTTGCGCTGGCTGGTCAGGCCGCAGGCGGCAATCTCGTCAGGGCGAATGCCCGCTTTACCGATGGCTTCGGTAACGGCCGTGGACACGCCCCGCGCTACGGCATCGGGGTCTTGCTCCACCCAGTTGGGCTGCGGATAAAGCCGGTCCAGCGGGCGATACGCATACCCATGCACCTGCCCTTCGCGGTCTAAAATGACGGCTTTGCTGCCGCTGGTTCCCTGATCGATGCCGAGTAAGAATGGTTTTGACATAGGTGTGTAGCGATTGGAGGTTAGAGACTGGATTGGGGATTGGAGACTTCTTAATCTCCAGTCTCCAATCCCCGTTCTTCATGGCAGCAAGTCGCTGAGCTGCCGAATGACATAGGTTGGTTTTATGGTTGATTGAGCCAAAACGGCCTCGGTTGTTGCGCCGGTCAGGGTGAGCGTGCCGGCCATACCGGCGTCTAAACCCATCTGCACATCGGTTTCCAGCCGGTCGCCGGTCATGATACAGCGGTCGGGCGATAATTCCAACAGCGTCAGGATTGCCTCGGCCATGTGGTGGGACGGTTTGCCCACGATAGCTTCCACCTGCGTGCCGGTGCAGGCTTCGATGGCCGCGATCATGGCGGCGGCGTCGGGTTCGCCGCCGCCGGGTACCGGGCAGTACCGGTCGGCGTTGGTGGCGAAGAAGCGCGCGCCGTGGCGGATGGCGTCGAAAGCGATTTGCAGTTTGCGATAAACAAATGTGCGATCAAAGCTGGCGATGACGGCATCTACTTCCAGCGCATTATCGGTTAATTGGAACCCGGCGCGGCGCAGTTCCTCACACAACGATTCTTCGCCGACGACAAATAATTTGGCTCCGGGCATTTGTTTTGTCAGGAAATCGGCCATCACGTAGGAAGAATTGATGACGTCGTTCGCCGGGGTGGGCAAGCCGAGGCGTGTGAGTTTGGCCGCGTATTCCTCGCGGGTATGCGTGGGGTTATTGGAGAGGAAGACCGTGCGTTTGCCCAGGCTGCGCAGGTGGGTGATGGTTTCCAGGGCTGTTGGCAGCATCGCTTCCCCCAGATACACGGTCCCATCCAGGTCGAAAATGTAAGCATCGTATGGTTTCATGATTTGCGATTTATGATTTGCGATTTGTGAGCCTGAATCGACAATCGTCAATTGATTAGCCTTTTACGCCGCTGCTCGTGGCGCTTTCTACAAAGAAACGCTGGCCGAATATAAAGATAATCATCGGCGGCAAAATGGCGATGGCCGCGCCGGCCAGAATCAGGTTAGGGCTGTCGGAGGCCCGCCCGCGCAAAACATTGAGCGAAAGAGTCAGGACGTGGTTTTCCACGTTGCCGGTGTTGATTACTACCAACGGCCAGAAAAAGCTGTTCCAGGCATACAAGAAGGTGAATGTAGCCAGGGTGGCCAGGGCCGGCGTGCTGGCGGGAATAAAAATGCGCAGCAATATTTCCAGCCGCGAGGCGCCATCAATCAGGGCCGCTTCTTCAATTTCTTTGGGGATGGTGATGAAAAACTGGCGCATTAAGAATGTGCCGTACGCCGTAAAAATCCAGGGCACAATCAGCGCCGCCAACTTGTCTACCCAGCCAATGGTGACCATCAATTGGTAGAGCGGCGTAATTAGCACCACAAAGGGAATCATGATTGTGCCCAGATAAACCACAAACAGCTTGTCGCGGCCGGGGAATCTGAGGCGGGCAAAAGCGTAACCACCGAGAATAGACGTGATGAGCTGTCCTGAAACCACCAGAATTGTAACCAGGGCGGTGTTGGAAAGGCTGCGATCCATGCCCTGTAAATCTACCACTTCGTTGTAATTCTGTGGGTGGGCAGATAGCTCTTCCACGGGCTGGCTGAGACGTACGTTTTGCAGCACTTCGCGGGAGAGGTCGTTGGGGTCGGCGAAACGGCCGAGCGCTGTCTGGCTGACCTGGATCATGGGCACGATTTCGCCGTTGACCAGGACATCCCACAATTTTTGCTCTTCGCCGGCTACGGTGATGGCCTCCTGGTTGGTGAAGCCGCCGCGCGGCTCTACCTCGCTCACCGGCAGTTCGACGGTTACGTCCGGGTTGTTGGGGTCGGCGTAGACGCCAGTGCGGATGTTGCTTTCGATGAGGACAAATTGTTCCTCACGGCCGTCTACCGTCACATAATACAACGGCAGCGGGTCGTCAAAACCTGCCACTTCCATCGTCAGGGCGTCGCGGGGCAGCAGCCGAGGCGGGTAGCGAAACGTGTCTTTGGGCAGCTTAAACGACGTGGTGAGCATGTACAAAAACGGAAAGATCATCACGAAAGCAAATATGATCAGCACCGCGTAAATCAGAAATTTTTTGAGAGTTTCGGTCAGTCTGTAAGATTTCATGGTAGGTTTCCTGCTGTGGGCAAACGGGTAACAGATGAATTTCCCCGATTACGCATCATACGACGAACCACTGGCGCGTTGGCGTTGGAATTGGAAAAGGGTCGCGCCAAAGATGATGACAAATAAGACCCAGGCAATGGCCGAAGCATAGCCCTGCTCGAAGCGTTGGAACCCTTTTTGGTACAGGTAGAGCACCAGGGTAAGCGTGGAGTTGTTGGGTCCGGCCGGATTGGTGGGAATCAAAATAAATACCTGCTCGAAAATCTGCATGGCCTGAATGGTGGTGGTCGTAATGACAAAGAAGGTGGTGGGGGCCAGCAGCGGCAGGGTGACTTTCCAAAACTGCTGCCAGGAATTGGCGCCATCAACTGTGGCCGCTTCGTAAAGCGAGCGCGGGATATTTTGCAAACCGGCCAGAAACAGGACGGTGTTGAAACCCATCCACTGCCAGGCGGCGACGATGACCACCGCCAGCAAGGCGGTATTGCTGTCGGACAACCAGCGAATTTGGGGGTCGAAAAATGAGCCGCCGACGCTGTTGAGAAAATCGACCATCACGGTGATGAAGTAGTTGATGTAACCGATGGTGGCGTTGAACAACCACTGCCAGACGAGAGCGATGCCGACGACGGCCGCGACGCTGGGCAAAAAATAGACGGCCCGGAAAAATTTCATGCCGGCTATTTTGCTGTTGAGCAGGTTGGAGAGGAATAAGGCCGGAATGACGCTGAGCGGCACAGACAGCAGCACAAAGGTGAGGGTGTTGCGCAGGGAAAGCCAGAAAAGTTTGTCCTGGGCGCCGACGATGTAGCTTTTGCCAAATATCTCGAAGCGGGTCAGTTCGTCGTAGACGGTAACGTCGATGGCTTCGCTGGCAAGTTGGGTGATGGTGTTGAGGCGGGCGACGTCGATGTTGACGATACGGCCGTAATTTGCCAGCCCCACCCAATCTTTGGTGCCAAACGCATCCCAGTTGGTGAAGCTAACATACAGCGACAGGAGCAGCGGCCCGGCAAAAAAGAAAAGGAACCCAAGCAAATTGGGCGATAAAAACAGGTAGCCGCTGAGCATTTCGTTGTCGGCGTTGGTGGCGTTCATCGCTTCGGCGCTTGGCTGCCGCCACATGGCCCAGAGCATCAGGCCGAACACGGCCGTTACCACCACCATTAACAAAATGACCGGGTTGGTCAGTTTGCCCAGCAAAACCAAAATACCATTGTGAATGCCCACAGCCAGCAAAAACGCAATACCGGCAACGATCATCATCGCTTTGCTGGTCTGTTTGAGCGCTCGCTGGGTCGCCGGTTTTTGGTAGCGGTCGGTGAGTGTGCCGATGAAAAAACCGGCAAACACCAAAATCAGGAAAGGCAAGCCTTGCAGAAAGGAGTCGGCCAACGAGTCGATGCCGGTGAAGACGCCGATGCGGTGCAAACTGCCGAAAAATGCGACCAGGAAACCCAAATAGTTGACCGCCAGGGAAATGGTGCGGCCGCGGTGTTTACGGCCGTTAATATCATTCACGGCTACGATGGAGGCAACGGCCGTTAACCCCAAAGCCACCGAAACCAATATCTTCACCCAATCGGCCAGGTCGGCTCCCGCCCACACATAGGCGATGCCTCCCAGGCTGCCCAGGCCCAAAATCACATGCCAGATCATCACCAGGCGCAGCCACAAATCCACTCCAGACTCCGGGGATTGTTTCTCGCGTGAACCAACAGTTGCAGCGGTCATGGGAAAACTCCAATTTACAAAAAGGGCGGGCCTAAGCCCGCCCTTTCTCTGTCTACTAAATGTTACGGATTGAAAACTTTGTTGGCTTCGTTGCAGATACTGGCGGCATAATCGTCGATGGTCATTTCGCCATTTAAGACAGCGGCTACAGCCGGCCCCATCACAGCGTCAAATTCCGGCCAGTTGCCAGCCCACAATGGACCTTCGGTGGCGGGATTGTTGGCCAAACCATTCAGGAAAGCCTGATTGTTCGCCGGCGGCGTATAGGTCAGGAAAGAATCCAAAGCGGCCTGGCTGACGCGGCTGGGAACATTGGCGCCCAAAGAGGCGATTTTACCCTGTACGTCGGCGGTGGTCAGAGCCTGAACCAGTTTCCAGGCTTCTTCAGGATGCTGGGTGTTGGCGTTGACGACGTAAGCGCCCCAGAAGAGCCAGTTGCTTGGGCCAGCCGGACCATCCGGCAGTTCGACAACGTCCCAGTTGAAGTTGGCGCTGGAGCGGGTGCCGGGGGTTGCCCAACGGCCGTTCTGGAACATACCAACCTTACCGGCCAGGAATGGCGGTTCGCTGTCTTCGCCATAAGGCACAGCCACGTTAAACTCCTGGTAAATGCGCTGTTCAAATTCCAAACCGGCTAACGATTCGGCGGTATCCAACGCACAAGCTGTGCGATCTTCATTAAAGAACCCACCACCAGCGGCATTGATCCAGTAACCATACGGACCCCACCACGCATTTTGGCCGTAGCCATAAATGTCGTCGCCCAGGTTGTTGATGGCTGTGGCAACTTCGATGAAGCTGTCCCAGTTCCATTCGCCATTGGCGGCCAATTCACGCGGATCCGGCGCGCCAGATTCGGCCAGCAGGTCCAGGTTGATGTACAAAGCAAAGGTAGAAACGTCACGCGGTAGACCCCACAGCGTTTCGCCGGTGTTGCCCGTTTCCGGGTTGAAGGTCAGGTGATACATCGGGCCGGGGTAAAAATCGGCGTCGGTGTAGCCAGTGGTGGCGGTAGCCATGTCACGCAGGTTCATGATCAGGCCGCGCGTGGCAAAATCGGCTATGTCGGTTCCGGGAATCCAGAACACGTCAGGAGCCGTGCCCGCGCCCAGTTCGGTCTTCAATACGTCCTGGTAGCTGGAGGTTTCACTGCCGCCCGCTTCATATTCCAGGTTGACGCCTTCCAGCGTGCTCGACAATTCGTCGCTCACAGACTGGTAAACGTCAATTTCCGCCTGGTTGTCTGGGCGAGTGCGCCAGCGCAGGGTCACTTCTTCCATCGCCGGTTCGGCGGCTGGGGCTTCGGTGGGCGCGGCGACTTCCGCCGGGGCGGTGGTCGGCTCGACAGCCGTTTCGGTGGTTTCGCCGCCGCAAGCGACCAGCAGCAGACCCAGGGCCAACATCAAAACAAATAACAGGGAAAATCTTTTACTCATGGTTTACATTCTCCTCCAATTAGAGATATGGGTTTGTGAAAACTTTTCAAACAGACTCGTGAAAATTTGGGTGGGGTTTATTTGTGTCAATCTATTCGCTTTCTCTTCCTCCTATCAACAAAAGACATCGTGGCTGAATTGCCGGGTTCCATGGACTACGCCAGGGGAAAACCGGTTGACCGGCGAACGATCAACTCGGCGGGTAAACGCAGGTGTTGGCGCGGCGCGGTTGGTTCTTCCAGGCTGTGGATGAGTAACCGGACGGCTTCACGGCCGATTTGCAAAAAATCTTGGCGGATGGTGGTGAGCGGCGGTTCCAGATAGGCGGCCATCGGAATATCATCGACGCCGATAACGGCTAATTGCTCCGGCACGTTCAGGCCGAGGTCATGGGCGGCGCGCAAAACGCCGGCGGCCATCAGATCGTTTTGGGCGAAAATTGCGCCGGGGATGTCGCCAATGCGCGAAAAAGTCATCAGGGCGTCATAACCGGAGCGCGCCGACCAGTCGCCTTCGATAATCCAGGCCGGTTCGGGGGTGATGCCGGCCGCCAGGAGGGCTGTTTCGTAGCCGAGCGAGCGGTCCTGGGAGCAATCTTCGGCCAGCGGACCGGTGATGAGGCCGATTTCGCGGTAGCCGAGTTGGAGCAAGTGGTCAGTGGCGGCCAGCCCTACGGCTTCGTCGTTTAGGGCGACGGAGTTGGTGGCGTCTTCGCGGGGGCGCGCGCCGCCAAAAACCACGGGAAAGTCAGGCGGGAGGTGGGTGTAACGGCCGTCGGCAAACGGATTAATCACCATCAACGCTTCCGTGCGGCGGCTGGTAATCAGCTCATCCATCAGCGCTACAAACGTGTTTTCGTCTGGCGCAGAAGCCGAAAGCAAAAAATACCCATGCTGCCGCGCTTCGATTTCAGCGCCGTTGATCAGGCTGGCAAAGGTGTAATCGGTCAGATTGGGGGCGATACAGGCCAGGATGCCGGAGCGTCCTTTGGCCATCGATTGGGCGATGGCGTTCGGGCGGTAGTCGAGTTCGGCGATGGCGGCTTCCACACGCGCCTTGGTTTCCGGCAGCACGCGCTCGCTGCCGTTGATAACGCGGGAGACGGTTTGATGGGAAACGCCGGCTAAAGCGGCGACATCGCGGATGGTTACGTGGGAACGGGAAGCCATTTTTCCTCTTCTCCAGGACGGTGGGAATCGCCCTATGTTACCGGTCATGTGAACGGTAACATGATAATAAACGATGCACGGCCGTTTGTCAAGAATAAAATAGGTGGGTCTTTGGGATTTCATGGGGTTTGGTCTGATGCGTGATACGTGATGCGTGAAACCTCTCTGGTCACGCATCACGCATCAGCATCAGGGGCTGTCAACCCCCTGAGTTCCTAAAGAACCAAATAGGTTCAATTCAGACCTGACAGATTTCCGAAACCTGCCAGGTCTTTATGCTAAAATTTGCGTTAGAGGTAACGGAAAGATGACGAGCATTTTGCAAAAAGGTGACGGCGCGCGCAGAAAAAGCGTGCAAATTGTGAGTGTGATGTTGTTTTGGTTGGGTTTTGGCGTGGGGTTGTGGCTGGCTTTGGGCACAGTCTGGGCCAATTTGGAAGCCTCGTTGTTTGATTCGGCCATCCGGCAGGATGAGCGGTTGCGGAGTTTGCGCTGCCCGGCGCTGATTACGGCCGAGGAAACTGCTTTTGTGCGCGCCGAACTGGAGAACGGGTCGGAAAAGCCGGTGAATTTTCTGGTGCGGGCGAACATCAGCAATGGCTTTGTGACGTTAAAGCGGGAACTTCGGGCGACGGTTCCGTTGGAACCTGGGGAGGCGGAAGAAATTTCCTGGCCGGTGACGGCGGCGGATGCGGCTTACGGCCGTTTCATCCTCTCGCGGGTTACAGTGCTGCGCAGCCCGCCGTATCCGGCGCGGGACGCCGCGTGCGGCATCTGGCTGGTGCATACGTCGCTGCTGACAGGCGGCCAACTCACAGCGCTGGCTTTGCTGGTGAGTCTGGGAGGGTTGTTGGGCGGGTTGGCGCTGAGGGTGTGGAATGAACGGCCGTTTCAGGATCGCCGGCGTGGTTCCTTCCTGGTAACGGTCTGGTTGGCTGTGTTGGTGGTGGTGATGATGGCCGCCGGCTTGCTGCGCCTCTGGACCGTTGGCGTGGTCTTGATCGCCTTTTCACTCTTGATGGTGGGGGTGCTGCTGGAAAGGTATGTCAGCCAGCCGTGATCGTAGGAGGGGGCAAAGAGGCGTGATGGCGTGATGCGTGATGCGTGAAAGATGGGCTATCACGCATCACGCAGCAACATGACCCGATTTTATTGATTTCCCGTAACCATACAGACCCCAAGGGTTTGCTCTTGAGAATTTGAATGAGTTGGGTACCAAACCCTTGGGGTCTTGCCAGAGGAACCTGAACAGTTACGATTTCCCTAAACTTCTGCCTGTTTGTAATGAATGTCTGGCAGGTCGCGCAGGCGGGCGGCGGCCTGTTCGGCCGTCAGGTCGCGTTGGGCTTCGCCGAGCATTTCGAAGCCGACCATGAATTTTTTGACGGTCGCCGAGCGCAGGAGCGGCGGGTAAAAGTGAGCGTGAAGCTGCCAATGGTCATTTTTAGACCCCAAGGGTTTGGTAGCGGCGGGATCGTGCCTTTCGGGTGTGGAAACCGTTGGGGTTTGCGCCGTAGTAAACGGCGCGCCGTGCCAGCCCATCGAATAAGGGAACGAGGTTTCAAAGAGGTTGTCGTATTTGCTCAACAGGCGTTTCAGGATGTCGGCCAGGGCGCTGCGTTCGGCGTCTACCAGATCGGGCAGGCGCAGGATGTGGCGGCGCGGCAGGAGCAAAATCTCGAAAGGCCAGATGGCCCAGAAGGGCACGACAGCCAGCCAGTGGTCGTTTTGCACGACGATGCGTTCTTGCTGCGCCAGTTCCAGATCGAGGATGTCGAGGAGTAACGGCCGTTTCTCCCGTTCATAATACGCTTTTTGCTGCTGGTCTTCCTTAAACGGTTCATTGGGCAGGGCGTCCAACGCCCAAATCTGGCCGTGCGGGTGCGGGTTGGAGCAGCCCATAATCGCCCCTTTGTTCTCGAACACCTGCACCCAGCGATACGTTTGCCCCAATTCAGCCACCTGTTCCGCCCAAACATCAATGACGCCGCGAATGTCCGGCAGGTCCATTTCCGGCAGCGTAAGATCGTGGCGCGGCGAGAAGCACATCACGCGGGAGGTGCCGCGCACACTTTGCATTTGCAGCAGCGGGTGGACCGGCGCGCCAGTTTCCGGCGTATCCGGCAAGACGGCGGCAAAATCGTTGGTGAAGACGAAGGTGCTGCTATAGGCGGGGTTTTGGGCGCTGCCGGCGCGCTGGTTGCCCGGGCAGAGGTAGCAAGTGGGATCGTAAGCCGGGCGCTTGTCGGGCGGGGTTTTTTCGACCTGGCCTTGCCACGGCCGTTTCGTGCGGTGCGGCGACACCAAGACCCATTCGCCGGTCAGCGGGTTAAAACGGCGGTGCGGATGGTCTAATGGATTGAAAGACATGGTTGCTCTCCTGTTGTGAAATAAGACGACCAATGGTCAGGGCGCAATTGTCAATGCTCCCTGGCGAATTGTCAATTATGAACCATTTTCTGGCAGCTCCTGATAAAATGGCGGCAGCTAAACCTGGAGGCGCACATGAGCCATGAGATCCGTTTAACCGCGCAAAAACTGGCGCGCTGTCTTGAGACCATCCGTCCATTTGTTTACTGGCGCCGGTTGCCGCTGGCTCCCTTTCGCTTTCAAGCTATCGAGGAGCAGGATTGGCCGCTGGTTGGCCCGCAAGCGGATGGCGACGGCTGGCCGGAAATTGAACCCTTCACCTATTGGGGCGGCCGGGACGTTAATTTTGTCCTGCGCGGCGAATTTTCTGTGCCGCACGGCTTTGCCGCTGGCAGCGCGGTGGCATTGTTTTTGCCTTTGGGGGACGCGGGTGGTTTTAGCCACCCGGAAGCGTTGGTTTATGTGGACGGGGAGCCGTATGGGACGGTTGACCGGCATCATCAGGAACTGCTGCTGCGGGCGGATTGGCTGGACGGCCGTTCCCATACCCTCACGCTGCATGGCTGGACCGGCGGCACGGGATTCGTGCCGGGGCAGCAGCTTTTCATGGGCGACTGCGCCCTGGTGCAAATCCACCAGTCCGCCCGCGAATTTTTGACCCTGGCGCGCATCGCCTTGCAAACCGCCGACCTGCTGGACGACCTGGAACCCGTCAGACCGCGCCTGTACAATGCCCTGGACGCGGCCTACAAGCTTCTGGATTTGCGCGAGCCTTGGGAGGCCAGTTTTTATGCCAGCCTGTCGGCGGCGCTGGCGGAACTGCGCGCCGGTATTGCCGCCGCCGGACCTCCTTTGCCTGTGGAGATTATCGCCGCCGGGCATGCCCACATCGACGTGGCCTGGTTATGGACATTGGCGCAAACGCGGCGCAAGGCCGGGCGCACGTTTCACACTGTGCTGCGCCTGATGGAACAATTCCCAGATTATCATTTTACGCAAAGCCAGCCGCAGCTTTATGACTTTGTGCGTCAGGATTACCCGGCGTTGTTTGCGGCGATTCAGACGGCCGTGCGAGACGGCCGTTGGGAACCCATTGGCGGCATGTGGGTAGAAGCCGATTGCAACCTCACCGGGCCGGAATCGCTGGCGCGGCAGTTCTTGCTGGGACGTACCTTTTTCCGCGAACACTTTGGCGCGGATGTCGAATCGCCTGTCCTCTGGCTGCCAGATGTCTTTGGGTACGCCTGGAGCCTGCCGCAGCTGATCAAATCGGCGGGGATGGAGTACTTTTTCACCATTAAAATCGGCTGGAATCGGGTGAACAAAATGCCCGTCGATTCGTTTTGGTGGCAGGGCATTGATGGCACACAGGTGCTAACCCATTTCAGCACCACGCCCGACACACCCTGGGGCAGCGCTGCCCCAGTGCGAGACGATTTGTTAAAATCGGCCACCTACAACGCCGATTTAACGGCGTTTACGGCGCTGGGCAGTTGGGCCAATCTAAAACATAAAGAGACGCAGCGGGTCATGTTGATGAGTTATGGTTATGGCGACGGCGGTGGCGGCCCGACCCGCGAAATGAACGAAAACGCCCGCGAGCTGGCTGCCTTCCCGGCCTTGCCTCGCGTGAAGCAAGGCAAAGTCATCGACTTTTTCCGCCGCCTGGAAGCGGAAAGCGGCGCGGAGCTGCCCACCTGGAACAACGAATTGTACCTGGAGATTCATCGCGGCACGTATACCACGCAGAGCCGGAACAAGCGGGCGAATCGTAAAAGTGAATTTTTGCTGCATGACGCGGAATTTTTGGCGGCGCTGGCGGCGCTGCTGGACGGCGATTATGTGTACCCACACGGCCGTTTGCGGCAGGCGTGGCAGTTGTTGTGCCTGAATCAGTTTCACGACATTATCCCGGGCAGCAGCATTACGGCCGTTTACGTCGATTCCCAACGGCAGTATGCCGAGATTGAGGCGTTGGGCACGGCCGTTGTCCAGTCGGCCATGGACGTGTTGGCGGAAGTGGTGGGCGGCGACGTGCTGCTGCTCAACCCGACCGGGTTTGCGCGGCGCGATCTGGCTTTTTGGGCGGGGACGCTGCCTGCCGGGCAGCGGTTTGCCGGCGGCGTGGTGACGCAGGTGGTAGACGGCGGCACGCTGTTGGGCGGGGTGGAGATGGCGGGGTTGAGTGTACGGCCGTTAACCATCGAATCCGGCGCGCCGGAACCCATTGACCCAGACCTTTCGGTGACGCCGGCGCACCTGGAAAATGCATGTCTGCGAGTCGAATTCAACGCGGCTGGCGACATCACCCGCATTTTCGACAAAAGTAACCAGCGCGAAGTGCTGCCGCCCGGAGCCATCGCCAACCAGTGGCAGGCGTTCGACGACCGCCCACTCAATTGGGACGCCTGGGACATCGACATTTATTACGACGACAAACTGTATCTGGCGGAAGCGGCCGAATCGATCCGCGTGGTGGAGAGCGGGCCGCTGCGAGCCACGTTGGAAATCCGACGGCGCATTTTGCATAGTTCGTATACTCAACGAATTTCGTTGTGCGCCGACAGCCCGCAGCTTGATTTTGCGACGGTGATTGCCTGGCAGGAGAAGCATGTATTGTTGAAAGTGGCCTTTCCGGTGGAGGTGTTGTCGCCGGTGGCGACGCACGAGATTCAGTGGGGCAGTGTGCAGCGGCCTACCCATCGCAATACATCCTGGGATTGGGCGCGATTTGAAACCGCAGCCCAGAAATGGGTCGATCTGAGCGAAGGCGGCTACGGTGTGGCGCTGCTGAACGATTGTAAATACGGCCATGATATCCGCGATAACGTGATTCGCCTGTCGCTGCTGCGCGCGCCAACTGATCCGGACCCGGAAGCCGACCAGGGCGAACATCGGTTTGCCTACAGCCTGCTGCCGCACGCCAATGCGCCGGGCAGTTCGCTCAGGCCATCGACGGTGGCGCAGCGGGCGTATGCGCTGAATGATCCGCTGCGGGTCGTGGCGACGAACCGGCCGCTCAGACAGACGCCGGAACCGTTGGTGCGCGCGCCGGAAAACATTGTGGTGGAAACGGTGAAGCAGGCGGAAGACGGAAACGGCGTGATTGTGCGTTTTTATGAGTGCAACCGGCAGCGTGGGCCAATTACGTTGGCAGCAGGGTTTGCCCTTCAGGCGGCGTATCGTTGTACTGTGCTGGAAGAAAACGAGGCGCGGCTGCCGGTGACGGGGCGGCAGGTGGATTTGGCGGTACGGCCGTTTGAGATTGTGACGGTGCGGCTTGTGCCTGTGGCTTAGATGGGCAAGGGGTGGAAGATATGGCAACGATACGCGCATTTTTGGCGGTGACCATGCCGGTGGCGGTGCAAGAGGAATTGGGAAAGGTAACGGCCGTGTTGGCCGGGCAAACGCCAGAGCGCAGCGTGCGCTGGGTGAAGCCGGAATTGATGCACCTGACGCTGCGCTTTTTGGGCGATACGGCCGTATCTAACCTGCCAGCCATCACCGCTGCTTTGGATGAAGTTGGTCGGCAGGTGGCGCCGTTCGCGCTGCATTTGGGCGGATTGGGCTGTTTTCCCAACCGCAAGCGCCCGCGCGTGATCTGGGTGGGGCTAGAAGGGGACAAAACGCCGCTGCTGGCCATGAAACAGGCCGTGGATGCGGCATTAGTTCCGTTGGGCTGGGCGGTGGAGGAACGGCCGTTTCAGGCGCATCTCACGTTGGGGCGGGTAAATGACGGCCGTTCGGTGGGCAATCTGGATTTGGCGACGAAGGTAGAGGAGTTGGCGGTGGCGGTAACGGCCGTACACCTCATCGAAAGCCAGTTGCAGCGCAGCGGACCGGTGTATCGGGTGCGGCACAGCAGCCGCCTGGGTGAATGAGATGGGGAGAAGGAGACGGCCGTTTCAGGTGTGGCTGGTCATCTGCCGCAGTGGGGTTTGTTCGGCATACGCCAGAGGCGCAGCCACAAACCGCTGCATTTCGGCCGACGAACGCAGGTGAATCATGCGCTTTTGGCCGTCTAAACGGCTGAGATGGCGCAAAATATCGGGTCTGGCGCGATCTGGGTACTGCCAGATACGCACCAAAAAGTCGGGAAAATCAGGGGCAAACAAAGTTTCCTGGCAGCCAGCGGCCATATCCGGCCGCTGCTTGTGCCGGTACTCAATGCGCCGCTTAACCGCGCGCCAGGCGCACACCCAACGCGGCAAATCAAGGAAAATCACGGTATCGGCCGCTTGCAAGCGAATGTCCAACGTCCGCCGATAATTGCCATCCATGATCCATTTAGATGGTTTCACGATGGCCTCCATTTTTTCTTGCCAGGTGGGGTCTGGTGTACCGATCCAGCCCGGATGCCAAAAATGCAAATCTAAATGCACCACTGGTAGACCGGTTTTTTCGCCTAAAGTTCTGGCCAGAGTAGATTTACCTGATCCGCTGGATCCAATAATTACAACTCGCTCCATGCTTGTCCCATTTTCCACAAGGTTGGCATCAAGATGACCAACGGCATACTCTATGGGATAATGAAGGGTATTGAGGCTGACAAAACCCTTTGTTTTGAACGAGGGAATCAACGGATACGACTTGTCGATTAACATAGCAATGTCCCATAGTTGGTGATTGGTTTGTGTAATAAAAGTTCAGGTCACCCTTGCAACTGTCTGAGTTGACCTGTTCCCATCGTAATAGATAGGATTGATATTTTGAGTGAATTCGCCGTAAATACTCCCTGGGTATCGGACCAAAGTACTATCGCTCGTTGGATTGCATCCCATTTGCGGCGGCACATGTGGCTGCTGTGGGTGATGTTTGTGGGGGCGTTTGGCAATGCGGCGTTAGCGGCCGTTGTGCCTGTTTTGGTGGGCATCGCCTTTAACGCCGTGCTGGCCGATCCGGTGGACATCCGGCTGGTTGGTCTGGCGGCGTTGGGCATTATCGTCAGCCAGACGGTGCGGGCGGTGCTGCAATTAGGACGCAATTTTTCCAGCGCAGTTGTGGGCGAGCGGTTGGAGAAAGATATGCGCCAGGAGCTGTACATCAGTTTGCTGGGCAAAAGCATGACTTTCCACGATTTGCAGCCGGTGGGCGATACGATGGCCCGGGCGACGAACGATGTCCACGAGCTAAATTTGATGATGTATCCGGGCATCAATCTGGTCGTTGGCTCGTTGAACTTTATGCTGATGCCCTTGTTGTTTGCCCCGCGTTATGATTGGCAGCTTGTGTTTGCCCCATTATTTTTTGTGGTGACTTACATTTTGGCGCTGATTCGCTACATGGGGACGCTGGACCCGGTGACGGAACGCGTGCGCCAGGCATTTGGGGAGATGAACAGCCGTCTGGCGGAAGCGATTGACGGTATCGAGATGGTTAAGAGCGTGGCCCAGGAACCGGCCGAAATCGAGCGGTTTGAAGTCAATGCGCAGGAATACCGCGAAGCGACGGTGGCCCAGGGGCGCATTGAAGCGCGATTTTTACCACTGCTGCTGTTGGGCATTACCCAGGCGTTGGGGTTTGCCCATGCGCTGCTGCTTTTCCGCGCCGGCCGGGTCGATGTGGGTGACGTGGTGGCTTATATGGGCCTGTTGCAGTTGTTTGGGTTCCCGACATTTATTTCGCTGACGGCCTATTCGCGGGTTTCGTTGGGCGTAGCTGGGGCACGCCGGGTGTTGGAGTTGATGCGCCAGGAGACTCAGTTGGATGAAAATGTGGGCGGCTACCAGGGCGTCATCAACGGGAAAATTGAGTTTGAAGGGGTGATGTTTGGTTATGCGGACAGTATGTCGGTTTTGCAGGACGTATCGTTTGTGGTGCAGCCGGGGCAGACGGTAGCGATTGTGGGGCAGACGGGGGCGGGCAAGAGCAGTCTGGCGAAGTTGATAAACCGGACGTATGATGCGGGAAACGGCCGTATCCTCATCGACGGCCGTGACGTGCGCGAATGGAACCTGGCTGCCTTGCGCCGCCAAATTTCCATCATCGAACAAGACATCTTCCTGTTCTCGCGCACAGTCGCCGAAAACATCGCCTTTGGCTGCCCGGAAGCCACCCAGGAAATGGTGGAAGCGGCCGCCAAAGCGGCGCAAGCCCATGATTTCATCATGAATTTCAAAGACGGCTACGAAACAAAAATTGGCGAGCGCGGCGTCACCTTGTCTGGCGGCCAGCGGCAGCGGCTGGCCCTGGCGCGCGCGTTTCTAACCCGGCCGCGCATCCTGATTTTGGACGATTCGACCAGCGCCGTGGACAGCGCGACCGAGGACCAGATTCAGCAGGCGATTGTGCAGGCGGCGCAGCGCCAGACGACGATCCTCATTACCCATCGCCTGTCACAGATTCGTTGGGCAGACCTGGTGCTGGTTTTGCGCAAAGGGCGGCTGGAAGCGGCCGGCAACCACGACACCTTGATGCAGCAATCGCCGGCGTACCGGCGCATTTTTGAACAGTACGAGGACGAGCAGTTGTCCCGATGATCCAATCCAACCAACCAGGGTAACGCATGAAACCATTAGTGTATTATTGTCGGTGGCAAGGGGCTGTGCTGCGCTTGCGGGGGCGGGAGGAAACGGCCGTGTGGGGCCATTTTGTCTATCCTCAACCAGAGGCCAACGAGCTGGCTCAGGAATTCCACTTCAATTTACAAACCCGCCAGTTAACCCTCAAAAAAGAAACCGGCGACGAGATGCTCCAATTAGACGAGATGGGCGTGGTGATCGATTGACCTTGGATTAGGCCAATCTCCTTACGTCCAACGTTGGCGGTGCGCTTCAATGACATTGGGCAGATTCTCGAATTTTTGCAGCAGCCAGTTCAATTGTTCCAGACTGGTCACTTCCGCTACCAGATTCACCGTCAGGATGCTGCCATTGGTAATCGTTTTGGTTTTGGGGGCTGTAATTTGCTGGCCGCGTAAAATGGTCGACATCTCATCCACCAATCCTGGACGACGATAAGCTTTCACCACAATCGGAATGGGGAACCGCTCTTCGTCCCCGCCCCAATCAACCTCAATCAAGCGTTCTTTTTCGGTGATGGCTTCCACTTGTTTACAATCCAGCCGGTGAATGGTAACGCCCTGGCCGCGGGTAATGTAACCGACGATTTTTTCGGGCGGGATGGGGTTGCAGCAGCCGGCCATTTTGGTGTATAGGCCGCTGAGACCGCGCACGGTGAGTCCTTTGGGTTTGCGAGCGGCGTCTTGGAGCAACGGCCGTAACTCATCGTCCGGCTGCAACTGCTGTTTGAGAATGGCAATCGCCCCGCTAATCTGCGTGCTCTGAATATCGCCAAAACCCACCCTGGCCAGGAATGAATCCACGTCGTCATATTTCAATGCCTCGGCAATATCCGGCACAGAATACACATCGCTTAGTCCCAGTCGCCTCAGTTCACGCTCAACCACTTCTCGGCCCTGCTCGATATTTTGTTCTCGTTCCTGAGCGCGGAACCATTGGCGCACTTTGCTGCGCGTCCGCGCGCTGCCCGTATATCCCAGGCTGGCGTTCATCCAATCGCGGCTGGGACCGCCCCGTTTCGAGGTTAAAATCTCTATCCGCTGGCCTGATTTTAGCTTGTAATCCAGGCTGACCATCTTGCCGTCTACTCGCGCGCCGCGGCAGCGGTGGCCGACTTCCGTGTGAATCTGGTAGGCAAAATCAATTGGCGTCGAGCCAATGGGCAGGTCTACCACGTCGCCGCGCGGCGTGAAGGCGTAAATTCGTTCAGCCAGAAATTCGGTTTCAAAAATCTCACTGTCGCTGGCCGAATCTCCGACTTCGCGCAGCGTTGCCAGCAGTTCGCGCAGATTTTGGATGCGCTTTTGCACCGACGCGGTGACTCGCGCGCCGTCTTCTTTATAGGCCCAATGCGCCGCGATGCCTTTTTCGGCTTCTTCATGCATGCGGGTAGTGCGAATTTGTACTTCTAAGGTTTGGCCTGAGCGATTGTCGATAACGGCCGTATGCAGCGATTTGTACCCATTCGCCTTTGGCGAAGCGATATAATCATCAAACTCGCGCGGAATGGGCTGCCACAAGCTGTGCACCGCCCCCAACACCTGATAACACAGAATGCGATCCTCCTCATCCTTCTCTTTCCCACTCTTCAGCGCATAAGCAGCCTTATCCGACGGCTCCAAAATTACCCGCAGCGCATGAACATCAAAAATTTGCTCAAAATCGACCTGCTTGCGGTCCATTTTGCAGGCAATGGAATAAATGTGTTTCGGCCGGCCGGTCACCGTCGCCTTCAGCCCCATTTCCGCCAGCTTCACCTCCAGCCGCTCCCGCGCCTGGTCGATCCGCTCCGCCCGCCCGACACGCCGCTCTGCCAACATACCGGCAATCTCTCGATATTTTTCCGGTTCCAAATAGCGGAACGCCAGGTCTTCCAATTCCCATTTAAGCTGCCACACTCCCAATCGGTTCGCCAGCGGCGCGTAAATGTTCATGGCCTCAGTGGCAATGGCTAGCTGCTGCACCCTATCCAACTCGCTGGCCTTGCGTAAATCCTCCAGACAATCCACCATCCGGATCAGAATAACCCGAATATCCCCTTCAATAATCGTCAGAATTGCCCGTCGGATCGCCTCTAATTTGGCGCTGTTGCTATCTTCCGACTGGTACTTTTTATAATTCTGCTGCTCAGCATAGGCGTATAACTTGTTCAGCCCCAGAACCAACCCTGTGATCTCCTCGCCAAAGGCCCGGCGCAAATCTTCCTCTTTCTTGATCGTGTGGGCATACAGACTGTCGTGCAGCAGCCCAGCCACAATCGTCGCCGTGTCCACCCCCAGCTTGATTAAAACCTGGGCCACAAACAAATCATGATCAGCATATAACTCGCCAGATTGTCGTCGTTCGCCGCCGTGCGCTTCCTGAGCGAAATTGTAAGCCCGCGTAATGGGGTCGGCGGCCTTTTTTTGCATGCCCTCGGGCAGCGAGTCCAGCAGTTCGGTTAGGGTTGTCAGGGCTAATTGGGTCATGGTTTACAAAATAACGGCAAAAACAAAAAAACAGGCGACTTCTTTATGAAGGGCCGCCTGTTCTAATGATGGTTAGAATGAAAAAACTATCAGGTGGTTGATAGATCGCTCGCTTAACTGAGTGTCGCTTCCTCATTGCCAGAACCGGCGGCCGCATCGTCCGCAGTACCAGAACTTTTCCCTGGCTCAAGAATAATTCGGGCCTGCTCTTGCAGACGTTCGCCGGTGGCGTTAACCCGCTGGCGCGTTTCCGATATTACCGTGTCGGCGCGCTCCAGATATTCTTGGGAATAGGTATCAGCTAAATCCCGATAGTGCTGCACACGTTCGCCGCTCATCTGCCGCAGTTCCTGGCCTTTGCTGGCGATTTGACCGCGAATCTCTTGACCAGATTGCGGGGCAAGAATTAAAGCTGTGGCGGCGCCTACAAGCCCGCCGATAACAAACCCGGCCAAAAACGCGCCGAAATCACTGTTGTTGTCGCTCATGATCATACTCCTAGGGTAATAAGGCTATTTCAGATTGTTTTTGGGATTGCCGAATAACGTGCGCATTCCCCGCCGGATGCCGGCCGCATAGCTGCTGGCGGTGGTCATCGGTTTGACGACATTTTCACTCATGAAGACGGTTGTGCCCCGCACCATGCCAATGGTTTCGTTGGTGCGTTCGAGGATGGGTTTTATTTCAAACTCCAACATGTTAACCAGGCGAATAACCATCACCAATAAAATCATCAGGGCGATGCCGAAGATGCACGATTCTAAAGCGAGGGCGATGATGAATATATCGCGGAGCGCTTGAACGGTGTCGGCGTGGTAACGGGCGGCCCAAATGACAAAACCGATAAATAGCGCCATCATCAGCACGGTGACGATGCCGCCAATCACCAGGTAACGCGTTGGCACCAACGGTTCGCTTGGTGGGGTATAGGACGTCTGGCTGTATGAGCCAGCGTTGATAGGTTGATTTATTATTTCTGCAGGCGTTTCAGTATTCATGTATGTCCCCTACTGGCACAAGTATAACACCATTGAAATTTGTATTCAAAACTGATGTGCTGTGCCAGGAATTCTCAATTTAGATCAGGCATTCGTGCGAACAAGGTAATTTCTTTGCAATTTACGCTGAACTGTCATGCTGAGCGGAGTCTTCGGCCCTGAGCAACGTCGAACGGGGAAGCATCCCGCTCCACCAGAAGAAGGAGATGCTTCGGAGGATGCTTCGGCGGCCTCAGCACAGGCTCTCAGCATGACACATTTCTGGTTAAATTGAGAATTGCTGGTGCTGTGCCCAAAACCCCAAGGGTTTATTTGGCCTTTGGGCGCTCTCGATTGAGTAAACCTTTAGGGTTTCCACCGGAGGAACCGTGTACCATGCGTTCAAAGGTTAACCGCGCGGGAAGAGATTCAGGTTTCCTGACCGGCGAGCCACCAACTGAGGATGAGGGCAGTCCATGCGCCGACGCTGGCTGTGAACAGGTGCAGCGCCCCGAGCTTGAAGAGTTCGATGTTGAGCAGGTCGCCGAGGATGTGACCGAGGGAAAAACCCAGCCAGGCGGCGATGAGGTAGAGGATGATGCGGCGGGATGGGCCGCCGAGGATGACGTGGAAGCCTGCGCCGTAGGCGGTGGCGAGTAAAAAGCCGAGGACCAGGGCTGAAGCGGTTCCGTTCACAAGGACTCCTTGGTTGGGTGGTTGGTGGGGATGGGTTCTGGTTGGTCGTCGATGATGCCGCCGCCGAGACATTCATCGCCGCTGAAGACGACGACGCCTTGCCCGGCGGTAACGCCGATGACAGGTTCGGGGAAGGTGATGCGGACACGGCCGTTTCCCAACACTTCGGCCACGTACCCACTCACCGGCACGGCTTTGTAACGAATTTTCACCTGCACCGGCTGGTCGGGCGGCGGCGGCGCGCCGGCAATCCAGCTTACCAGCCGGGCGGTTAGCTGCTGTTGGCCCAAAGCCTCGCGGGGACCGACGATCAGCGCGTTTTGTCGGCTGTCCTTGCGCAAGACGAAGACCGGCTCCGGCGTGGCCAGCCCTAATCCTTTGCGCTGGCCGATGGTGTAGGAAGACAGCCCTTCATGTTGGCCCAGAACACGGCCGTTTCCGTCCAAAATTGGCCCCGGCTGCTCAACCCGCTGGCTGTATTCGCGCAAAAAGCGGCGGTAGTCGCCATCGCCCAAAAAACAAAGGTCCTGGCTTTCTGATTTGGAGGCTACGGGCAAGTTAAATTTGGCCGCCAACTGGCGCACTTCCGGTTTGGTGTAATCGCCAACCGGGAATTTGACGTGCGCCAGGTGTTCCTGGCTGAGCATGTGCAGGACATAGGCCTGGTCTTTGGCTGTGTCTTTGCCCTGGAACAGGCGGTAGCCTGATGGCGTCTGTTCGACGCGGGCGTAGTGACCGGTAGCCAGGTAGTTGGCATCCAGAGCCAGCGCCTGATTGAGCAGGTAGGTGAAACGAATCTGGCGGTTGCATTCCAGGCAGGGATTGGGCGTACGGCCGTGTTCGTGTTCGTCGATAAAAAATTGCACAATCGTGCGCCGGAAATGTTCCTGCACATCCACCACGTAAAAAGGAATCTTGAGCTGGTCGGCCACGCGGCGGGCATCGGCCATCTGGTCGGGGGTGCAGCAGCGGTTGGTGGGGGCGTGGGCGCCGATGCTCGGCTCGCTCCAGAGGCGCATCATCATGCCAACCACGTCGTAGCCCTGCTCCACCAGAAGCGCGGCGGCGACGGAGCTGTCCACGCCGCCGCTCATAGCCACGACGACGCGATTTTCTTGGAGGGAATCTGAGTGAAAGAGTGTCATAAAGTTCGTACTGGTCACATCAAACGCCGCATGGGAGACAATTGGCGAGTTGGCTGCCGCCAATCGCCAATCTTTGAATGCCTGCCCGGTGCAGCTTTGGTTTGTGACACGGTTTTAATAGACGGCCGTTATCCGTTGTAATCGGCCAACAATCGCTTGCAGCTTATCCAGCGTGTAATCAATATCTTCCAGGGTGGTTTGCATGCCCACCGTCAGGCGCAGCCCGCCTTTGGTCCAGGCATCGTCCAGGCCGATGGCTTGCAGCGTAGCCGCCGGTTTGGGGTTGCCCGTTTTGCAGGCCGAGCCGCTGCTGGCGGCGATGCCGGCCATGTCCAGGTGCATCAGCAAATCGTTGCCGCTGAGATGGCGAAAGGCGAAGCTGGCGTTGTGGGGCAGCCGGTCGGTGGGATGGCCTGTCTGGCGGCAATCTTCCGGGAAGGCGGCCAGCAGGCCGGTTGTCAGGCGCTGGGTCAGCGCCTGGTAATGGGCGGCGCGGCTTTCTAATTCTTGATCGACGAGCTGCAGGGCAACGGCCGTTCCTACCGCAAAGGCCACGTTGGATGTGCCCGCGCGACGGCCGTCTTCCTGCCCGCCGCCCGTCAACGGCGAAATCAGGTCAATTCCCTGGCGCACGTACAAAACGCCCACCCCTTTTGGCCCATAAAATTTGTGCGGGGCCATGCTGAGCAGGTCGATGGGTTGGCTGGCGACATCCCAGCGGCGCACGGCCGACGCCTGGATGGCATCGGTGTGGAAAAGCACGCCATGGGCGCGGGCCAGTTCGCCGATTGTTTGGATGGGTTGGAAGCTGCCGATTTCGTTGTTGGCGGCCATGATGCTGATGAGCGCGGTATCGGGACGGATGGCCGCCGCCAGTTCGTCCGGGCGAATCTGGCCGTTTTCATCGACGGGTAGAATGGTGAGGTCGAATTGAAAGTGGTCGCGGAGCTGTACGGCCGTTTGCAGCACGGCGCTGTGTTCAATGGCGCTGACGATCAGGTGGTTGCCGGTTCCGTTGGCCCGGGCGGCCCACATCACCCCGCGCAGGGCCAGGTTATCGCTTTCCGAGCCGCAGCCGGTGAAGACAATTTCTTCCGGTTGGGCGTGGATGAGGCTGCCTACAGCGGCGCGGGCTTCTTCCAGCGCCATGAAAGCGGAACGGCCGTACCGGTGCGACGATGACGGATTGCCGTAAGTTTCTGTCCAATAAGGCAGCATGGCCGCCAATACTCGCGGGTCTACTGGAGTCGAAGCTCCATGATCAAGGTAAATTACTCTTTCAGACATAGGTTTCTCATTGGCGATTGGGCCGTTTCTAGCTGTTGGCTTACAGCCTCGTAGCCGCGGTATCCTTACCGCGCTCCGGGAAATTCGCGGTAAGGATACCGCGGCTACAAATTCTTACAGCTAACAGCCTCCAGCTTACAGCTTACAGCTACTACATATCGACGATGGGGAAACGAACGGTGAAGGTGCTGCCTTTGCCTTCGGCGCTGCTGACGTCGATGGTGCCTTTGTAATGTTCCACGCTTTCTTTGACCATGTACAAACCCAGGCCCGTACCGGCGATGCCGCGTTCTACGGCCGTTTGCGCCCGGAAAAAGCGGCCAAACAAATTCGGCAAACTTTCCTTCGGAATACCAATCCCCTGATCCTTCACCACCACATACACCCAGCCCGCCTTGTGGTAAGCATCCACGCGGATGGTTCCCGACATCGTAAATTTGGTGGCGTTGTCGATAAGGTTCTTGAAAATCAGGTACATCGTGTCCCGATTTCCCTGCACCGGCGGCAAGCCCGGTTCAATCCGCTGGCTAAAGGCCAGGCCCTTTTCGGTCGCCTGATCGGCCAGCGGCGGCAGCATTTCTTCAAATAAGGGGTTCAGTTCGACCGGTTCCGGGCTGCGCTGCAATTCGCGCGCTTCCAGCTTGGCTACTTGCAGCATCTGGCGCACCATTTTTTGCAGCCGGTCGCTCTCGCGCTCGATCACGCCCAGGAAGCGGTCGGCTTTTTCTTTTTCTGGCGCTTTGCCTTCGCGCAGCAGGCGGGCATACATCAAAATGGTCGCCAGCGGCGTGCGCAGTTCATGGATAATGCCGTGGAAGAAATCGTCGCGCATGCGCTCCACTTCCCGGATCTGGCGCAAATCGCTGAACACAAAAATAATTTCCCGCACCTGTCCCACCACGTCGGGAATAATCGCCCCGCTGATGAGTACGGGCACTGTTTCGCCATCCGGCTGGTAAATGTCGGTGGCTAGCTGCGGGAAATCATGCCCCGCGTCTAAAACGTCCTGCCGGAACTGGTCCAGCGAACCGGTGCGTAAGCGGATGATCGTGTTGGCCGATTTGCCGAGGAGCGAATCGTCCTCGGCATTGAGCAAGGAGAGCAGCGCGTCGTTGGCCCGCGTGATCAGGCCGTCGGTGTTGATGGTGAGCAGCCCTTCAGACATGCTGGTGAGGATGGTTTCGACCCGGCGTTTTTCGGCGATGACATCGCTGTGCAGGCGGGCGTTTTCGATGGCCGCGGCCAGTGGGCCGCCGATTGCTTGCAGCAGGCGCAGGTCGTGTTCGTTGAAGTCGCCGCTTTTTTTGTTGATGGCTTGCAGCACGCCAATCATGCGTTCTTCGACTTGTAGGGGGATGCAAACCATGGAATTGGTGCGGAAACCGGATTGGCGGTCTACTTTGTCCAGGAAGCGCATGTCGGAGTAGACGTCGTTGATGATGACGGCTTGTTTGTGTTCGGCCACCCAGCCGGCGATGCCCTGCGCTTTTTTGATGCGCACGGGCGGCAAATCTTCAAACAAGGGGCCTAAAAGCGTCTGGACAAAGGTAATATCGCCGGAAGTTGGATCGATGAGGCCAACGGAAATGGTTTCGACGATGAGCGTGCGGCGTACCGGGTCGATGAGTTGTTCGTAGATTTTTTGCAGGCTTAAGGTAGAGGTCAGGGCAAAGCTGATGTCGGAGACGACGCCGAATTCGATGTTTTGGCGGTGAACTTGCTGGCGCAGGTAGGCGCGGTCTAAAAAGACGGTGACGTTGGTGATGAGCGGTTCGATGTTGTCGGCATCCAGGAAGCAGTCAGCGCCCGGATCAATCAGGCAGAGGATGCCGGGGGGCGTGACGGGGTCGGAATGGCCGGGTAGGGGCATGGGGACTGCGAGGATGCGCTCGCGGGGCAGCTGCCAGAGCGCGCTGCTGACGAGATGGCCGGGTGGCAGGGTGTATTTTTCCTGGTAGGCGGCTTTGCCTTTGTTGATGAGCGCCTCGAAGGTGGCGCGTGGGGGGTCCCAGCGCGCTTGTTCGACGTTGCCATCAGGGTCGCAGACCCACACATCGAAGTAGTGGCGACCGGGATCGTTGATGCCCACGACGGTTTTGGTGTTGGTGTGTTTGGCGACTTCGGCGGCGACGGTGGCGCAGACAAAATGCGCGTCGAAGATGCCGGTGAGTTCGGCGGTGAGCGTTTCCCAGAGGCGGTGGATGCTGCTTTTATCGCGGGTGATTGGGTCGTTGGTCATTGGGTGAAGTCTAATCATGCGGCGGGGAGTTGGCAAGTAGAAAAGGGAAACGGCCGTTCCTTTGCAGCCACACGGCCGTGCCCAACAGCATATAAAACGCATAGGCCAGGTCGGTCAGGAAGAAGCTGTGGTCTACCAGCCCGTGCATGACCATGCTGATGAGGCCGCCGCCCAGACCGACGGCGACTGGGAGCCAGAGGGGAGAGAGGCGCGAGACGTGAGGCGTGAGGCGTGAGGCGTGATGCGTGGTTCCTAGCCGCCACAGGCGAAAGCCCGCTTCGCCAATGAGCCAGCCGCCGGCCAGCAGGCCCAGCAGGCCGAGCCGCGTGGCAAAATCTAGCACGATGTTGTGCGGGTGGTTGAGGTTGGGTTCCTGCCACGCCGCGTCCAGAATGTAGCGGCCGCGATGGGCGTAGAGGAAGTTGTCTAGCCCCACGCCCAACCAGGGATGGTCGGCGATCATGTTCAGGCTGGCGCGCCAAAGGTTCAGGCGGAAGAAGCCGGTCTGGCTGTTCAGGTCCAGCCGCCCGGCGAGCTGCGGGATTTGCAGCGCGGCCAGGAAAACGGCCGTACCCAAACCCCCAAACAGCAAGACCCACGGCCAGGTGCGACGGCCGTTCGCCTGCTGCCAGCGCCAGAACACATACAAAAACGCCGCCGGTAAACCCAACAGCAGCGCCCCCTTGCTGAACGTGAGCAGCACTGCCAACCCCATGGGCACGAGGAAGACGCCGTACCACCAGCGGCGGTTCCCGTTTTCTTTGCCCAGCAGCAGCATCGCCAGAGCCAGCGGCAAAATGCGCCCCAGGTAGAGCGCCAGGTTGTTGGGCGAGCCGTAAATCGAGCGGATGCGCAGCAGGCCGCCCTCGGCGGTGATCAGGCTGGCGCGGTCGAAGGCGAACTGCCACAGGCCGAACAGGGCCACGGCCACTCCGCTCAGCACAAAGGCGTCCAGCACGGCCCACATCTCCTTCTGGCTCAACTTTACCCCGCGCAGCAGCACGTAAAACAAAATCGGTTCGATGATGACCATGCGCCACTCGTTGGTGGCCACGTCCAGCCGCTCGGTGAAGAGCAAGGAGGCGGTGGCGATGAGGGCGAAGGCGAGCACGGCGTAGTCGGCGGACGTGAGGCGTGAGGCGTGAGGCGTGAGGCGTGAGGCGTGATGCGTGAGGCGTGATGTTTCCGCACTCCGCACTCCGCACTCCGCACTCCGCACTCCGCACTCCGCACTCCGCACTCCGCACTCCAAAATTTTGCGCAGCAGAAACGCCCCAAAAGTCACGGCCGTCAGAATCTCCACCGGCGAGAAGAAGAACTGGAACATGGGCTTGGGCCAGGGCGGGACGTAGAAGGGGATGGTGAAGGCGATGAGGACCACGCCCCAGGCTGGGCGCAGGGCAATCAGCACAAACAGGGCGGCCAGGGCGATGATGTAGACATAGAAGCTGGGGGCCACGTAAAACAGGGCGGCGACCACGGCCGTTAACCCCAACTGCGGCCCATCCCCCAACCGGCGGTAGAGGGTGGCCGCTTCCTGCCCCCACGTCAGCCAGCCCATCAGGGTGACGAGGGCGGCGAGGGCGGCGGCCAACCCGACCTGCACGCCGCTGCTGAAGCGGGCGTACCAGGCCGATTTTGCGCGCAGCCAGCCGCCCCAGCGGGCGCGGCGGGCAAAGTAGAAAGAGGCGATGAGGGAGAGAACGGCCGTTATCCCCAACAGCCAGGTCGCCATCGTAAAGTCCGCGTCGGGCGGGAAGTAGCCCACGCTGAAGCCGTTCAGCGCCCACTGGTCCCAGCCGCGTGAGGCGACCACTTCCATGACGTGCACGCCCGGCTCCAGCCCTGTCGCCACCGGCTCGATGGCGATGTAATCCTCGGCGGGGTCGGGGGCGGTGAGGACGAGGGCGGCCCCGTTTTCGTCGCGGGGCAGGGCGTTGGCGGGACGGCCGTCTATCGTCACGTACAGCCGGGCGCGGAAGTTGGCCCGGCGCACGCGCAGCCCGGCGTCCGTGCCCCAAAAGGTAAAGGTCACGCGGTCCGGCGGCTCGCCTTCCACCGTCTGGCTAATATCCGCGCCAAACTCCGGCGAAAAGCGCCAGCCCCCAACGTAGACCTGCGCCGGATCGTCGGGCCTTGCCAGACGGAACCCCGGTAAGGCGACCCCCAATTGACAATTGACAATTGACAATTGACAATCGTCAATTGTCCCCCTCTCTTTCACGCTAAACCCCCACCGCGCATCGCCCGCCTCTGCGGCCGGTTCCCAGTTTTCCAGGAAGAGCACGCCTGCCCAGGGCCATTCGGTTTGGGCGCGGCGCAGGGCGGCGGCGGTCCAATCGGCCTGCTGCTGGGCGCTGACCTGCCCCCAGACGGAAGGCGCGCCGGTCCAGTTGGGGGGCAGGCTGTTCCAGCCCCAGTTGCCGGCCCACAGCGCCTTGTCGCCGTCGCCGTTGCGCTCCATCACCTCGCGCAGCAGGATGAAGCGGCTGAAGTTGAGGATGGCGTTATCGACGCGGCGGTCGTCGGGCGGGGAATCGAAGCCGTAGGGTTTACCGGCGGCCACGTCGAAGGCGTTGGCCGCGCCTTCTTCGTAGAGCTGCTGCAGGTAGAGGTGGTCGGCCAGGTTTTGCGGGCCGGTTTCGACGGTGGGGGCGAGGGGGGCGGCGATGATAACGGCCGTCGCATCGGCGGCGCGGATGGCGGCCGACGCGGCCGTCAGCAGGGCGGCGTATTCGGCGGCGTTGACGGGTTGATTGCCCCAATGGCTGGTCAGGTTGGGTTCGTCCCAGATGATGTAGGCTTGAATTTGGTCGCCGTAGCGGGCGGCGAACTGCCCGGCCCACGCGGCGAAGACGGCGGGGTCGGCGGGCGGAGCGAAGTTGTTGGCCGGGTCGCCGTCGAGCAGGGGGGTGAGGGTGAGGGAGGGGTGGGTGAGAACGGCCGTTGCCAACCTGTCCGCCGCGTTCCAATCAAAATCCTCAGAGAAGGTGAAGGTTTGCTTGATGTCGCTAACGCCGAGGGCGGCGATCTGCTCCAGGTTGGCGGCCAGGGCTGCGTCGTCGTACTGCTCCAGGGCGACGTTGAGGCCCAGGCGGGGTCCGCTGTGGGCGATGGGGCCGGGCAGCCCGGCGGGGATGCCGCGCAGCAGGTAGGTCTGCCGGGCGCGCAGCCCGCCGAGGCCGAGCAGGGCGAGGGCGGCGAGGATTAGCAGGCCGAGGGAGAGCCGGCGGGCGCGTTTTTCGGTGATCATAGGCAGGTATTCTAACAGGCTGTCGGAAAAGTAGAAATGGATAGACGGATGACGCGAAGTTAACGGATTTGCACCGATTTTCTGGTGATTTATCCATATCTTCTCAATATTTCGGGGTGTCGTAGTGCGGAATGCCATTCCGCACGGTCGGATTAACAATCCGACTTACAAATTCCCCAACTTTTTGAGAAGATACGATTTATCCG
>JADIYP010000006.1 GCA_016705235.1 Candidatus Leptovillus affinis | reverse complement strand
CGCTATGGCTCTTTACCGAATTTCATATCCTAAAGAGATAACCGCAGAAGCGCATCTTGTCAAACGCCCCATATCAAAATATCGCAATCAATTAGCTAAACACGAGCGAGATATTTTAGAAGAAATTCCCTTATATTGGTTATTTAATGCAGTTCCATCCTTAGCTACGCGGTACCCAAAATTAATCACCAAAGCCGATCGGTTTGGAAGGATTGGAAAAAAACTTTTACAAGAATATGTGGCGATGTGGGTCATTGGGCCCAGTCATTTTGAAGCGACGGTCAAAATTCCATGAGCAAGATTATGGATACACTAATTTTTATGGGGGAAAAGTACTTGGTACGTCTTTACCAGTACCGGGCAAAATATTTACTGAAACAAAGCGGAGGTGTATTGGCAGTATCTGCTTTACAGCGTGGATTCCAGAGTGCAGAGCGGTATCGCCGGTGGGATGGTTGGTCTTTGTCATATAGCGCGATTTTTCAAGTGGCTATTCTTATTGCGCGTGGAGAAGTGAAGCGGATCGTCGAATTTGGGGCAGGCTTTAGTACGATTGCGTTAGCTGAGTTTTTGAGTCAGACAGCATATTCTGTGACTATAGATAGTTTTGAACATCAAGCAGAGTATGCGGTACCGCTTAACGCAAATCTGTCCAATTCTGATGTGAAGTTAAATTGTGTCAATTTACTCCAACTGGATGATGAAAGATATGTTAACTTATTTACCGTTTCTAACCCGAATGAATACTTCCATACGCAATCAACTGCTGTTCCCCAAGAGCGATATGGTGAAACCAGGTTGCGCAATGCTTTTATGATTATGACTATTCACAATGGCCGGATACCAGTGTAGACCTCATTATTTTGGATGGGCCAAACGGTAATGGGCGCTCTATAGCTTTCCCATTGCTTAGAGATGTTGTTCGTATTCCAGGTTGGATTCTTATCGATGATTATCTCGATTATCCTTTCCTTGATGATCTAAGAAAGGTTTTTAAGTTTGAGACGATTTACCAAGATAGAATTGCCGGTAAAGAACATCTTGGTGAAAGTATTTGAACGTGTATAGAAATCATAATTTTGGCACTGTGGCAAATTCGGAATAGGTTTTATCGAAAATACCAGATGTTTGCAATTCGGCTATTTCATATGGCTTGTGATTTTTATCAATTTACCCTTTTGCTTCATGAATCTTCTTTATGCTTGTGTAATTGAACAGAATGATGGATGGGGGCTGAGGTTTTCTTTGATGCTGCTTTTAGGACGGATGGTTATAAAACTATAAACGTTGACTATCGGGTCCACCGCCATGAATTGGCGAAATGCTTTAAACAAGTTCGGGATTTTGACTTATTTTTGTTGCAGCGTGGGGATTATTTTCCATTGCAGATTGTAAAAGCTGTGCGACGCCCCAAAATATTTTATTTCAGCGAGCTTTTTTCTCGGCGTCGTGATGCAGATCATCTGTTTAGTTCAAACCTTTTCGATCACTATTATGTTCGGACACCAGAATGTATAAATCAAATCGTAAATAAAGGTTGGGTTGCTCCAGATAAGATAAGTATCTTGCTTAGCGCATATGATCCTAACTTATCGGCCTTTAAGGGAAGTCCATAAGGATATAGATGTGTTGTTTGTTGGATCGATGACTGCCAGACGAGAAATAATTCTCAACCAACTCTCAAAAATATTTAATGTTGTCGTATGTCAAGCATTTGCTGAAGATGCTGTTCAGATGTTTAATCGCGCTAAAATTATCCTTAATCTCCATGGTACAGATTTTTTAGATACTGAAACGCGTGTATTTGAAATCCTTGGTACAGGGGGATTTTTAATCACGGAGTTGTTGTCCAGCGAAAGCCCTTTTGAATCTGGTAAGCACCTAGTCGAAGTACAAGGTTACGATGCATTAGTTGAATCAATCATGTTTTATCTTGAAATGAAGAAGCTCGCGAAGCAATTGCTACATCTGGTTGGGAAGCAGTGATTCAAAATCACACATATCAAGCAACGTGCCCGTGAAATAGAAACAAAAGCCGAAGAGATCATAAGTGCAGGGTTAACATTAGGTCCCGCGTTGAATTATTCCATTCTAAAACGTTATGGTTATATCGAAGCAATTAGAAGATTACGACTCCATATTGCGTTAGTTATGAATAAAACAAACTCTAACCAGGGCGATAGCAGGTGAATTAAAGAATGAATATAGGGATTGTAACTACCTGGTTTGAGCGTGGAGCGGCTTATGTATCGCGGCAGTATCGCCAAGTACTTCAGCATGATCATAACGTATATATTTATGCACGTGCGGATGAGTATGCAATCGGTGATCCCTTATGGGATGACGAGTATGTAACCTGGGGAAAACGCCTGCCATTTGTTATGGGAACGGCCGTTGACCTTAAGGATTTTCGCCGGTGGTTAGTCGAAAAGAAAATTCAATTAATCATATTCAACGAGCAAAAGTGGTGGCCTCTTGTAAAATTCTGTAATCAATTAGGAATTATTACCGGCGCATATGTTGATTATTACACGGAAGAAACCGTTCCTTTTTTGCCTGTTACGATTTTCTAATGTGCAATACACAGCGTCATTATTCAGTATTTTCATGGCATCCAAATTGCATCTATATTCCGTGGGGCACTGATCTTTTAACCTTTAAGCCTTCTAACTTTGAGCCTGTCGTGCCGGGACGTGTAACATTTTTCATTCAAATGGTATGAGCCCATATCGAAAAGGACCGATTGGATTCTTAAGGCAATGGACTATCTTCCGAACGAGGCGAGATTGTTTATTCATTCACAAGGCTCCCTGAGCGAAAAAATGCCACAATTAAGTTCTCTAATCGATCGTCTACTTAAGGAAGACAAACTGGATGTTTATGAAGAGACGGTTACCGCTCCTGGCTTATATAAACGGGGTGATGTTTATGTTTACCCATCCCGGCTGGATGGCATTGGCCTTTCGGTTCCAGAGGCGCTTGCCTCCGGCTTGCCGGTGATTACAACAGATTCTCCACCGATGAACGAATTTGTTGTTCCCGGGGGAAATGGCAGAGTTATAAAGATAGATAAATTGGTAGCCCGAGCCGATGGTTACTATTGGCCACAAGCACTGATCGATCAGAAAAGTTTAAGGGACGAGATGGCTTATTATGTAAAAAATTTTGAATCCCTGGCTCAATTTAAGGCTGAAGCCAGGCAATACGCGGAGAATAAACTTGATTGGTCCCGAAATGCTTCTGGTCTAGCCAATCAAATTGGAGCAGTGACAAAAGACCTGAATCTGAATTGGAATATGTTTACTCTCAGATTCTCCAATATGAAACACACACCTCCATTCAACAAAAGTATCCAAAACTTTCTATTGGCTCATAAAGTTGACCAAGCTATTCCGGCCCGTGCGAGTTTAGATAATTATAAATGATGTGTCTTTAAAATATGCGCAAAGTGTAAGTGTCATTATTCCCTGTTATAACGCAGCACGATGGATTGGCGAGGCAGTACATTCTTGCCTAACTCAGACTTATCAGCCTGTTGAGATTATTGTTGTGGATGATGGCTCTACCGTTGAGAGCCTCGAAATCTTGCAAGGTTTTGATCAGAAAATACGGCTAGAGATCGGTCCTAGACGTGGTGGAAATCATGCTCGGAATCTCGGTTTTGCACTGTCACGAGGTGAATATATCCAATTCCTTGACGCAGATGATTTTTTATTGTCAGAGAAAATTGCTTACCAGGTTGCTTTTTTGGAGGAAATGGGTGCCGATGTAGTATATGGAGATTGGCGACATCAAAATGAGATGCTTGAAGGCACACCCACATTAGGTCATATACAATTCCCTGGTGATCAGGAAGATATTATTGCAGCCTTACTGAGTGGTTGGTGGACGGCAAATCTCTCCATTCTATTTCGGCGAGCGCTGTCATTGCGGCTGGCGGGTGGGATGAAACCTTGCAAGTGGGACAGGATCGGGATTTTTTTCTTTCTGTGGCTTTGACTGGAGCCGATATTCGTTATCAGCCGGGTTGCTATTCTATTTACCGACGTTACGGTGATGTCACTGTCTCAACAAGCAGCCGACAGAGGTGGTTAGATAATCACGAAAAATTTTGCAGAAAGCAGAGCGCCTTCTCAAAGATTCAGGTCAATGGACGCCATATTATCGCCAAGCATTGGCACACTCCTATTTCCATGTAGCGCGAAATTATTACGACCGTGACAAAACGAAGCAACAGCATCTTTACCAAAAAGTTGTACAGCTTGATCCGCATTATTCTCCGCAAGAGTCAAGGCTGTACAATACAGCTTATCGTCTCATGGGGTTCCAGCACGCCGAAAAGCTGGCTGGCGCTCTGAGGCAAATAAGAAAACAAAGGGTACACATTGCACATGAAGCGTCAGATCGTTGATAGATTTACACAATTTGCCGGCTGGTTAAAGCGCCGGCAAAGGATCACGCATTTCCCTTACCAACCGGTCAAAGTTAATATCGGCTGCGGTCTTACAGTGGCGCCGGAATGGGTTAATATAGATGGCAGTTTGAATGCATTGATTGCAACCTGGCCTCACTGGCTGCATGATTCTGCATACAATTTTTCTGGGGCGCATCAGTTTTTTACTCTGGAAGAGTATAAACAGATCATTCAAAACAACTTGTTCTTTCATCACGATTTCCGGTATGGAATACCCCTGCCGGATAATTCTGTAGATTTTCTCTATTCTTCTCATTTTCTAGAACACCTGGATAAGTTCGCCGGGCGTTATTTATTAGAAGAATGCTGGCGCGTCTTGAAGTCGGGTGGAGTTGTGCGTATTGCTGTGCCGGACCTGGAACACGCCTGGCGAATGTATCAGGCAGGTGACAAGGAGCGAATGCTACACGACTACTTCTTTATTGATGGCGCCACCGGGTTTTCCCAGCACCGGTATTTATACGATTTTCAGATGTTAGCCGATATTTTTAGCGAGATTGGTTTCACCCACATCGTCCATGAGGAATATCAAAAAGGGGCTGTGCCTGATCTCGAACTGCTGGATAATCGGGCTGACTACACGTTGTTTGTAGAAGCACAAAAACTGGCGTAGCGAATATGACGCCATTATTTCAGGAACGACTGCTGGCACTAAATGATTCCCCTGATGGGGCCCAACCTTTTATTACCATTGCTATTCCTCACTATAAACAGCGCCGGTATTTGGAGCTGGTTCTGGCAAGCATCTTCGAGCAAGATTTTGCTGATTTGGAGCTTGTCGTTTCTAATGATCAATCGCCTGATGATTCCGATAGGGTCATACCTGATATTTTGTCTGAATCGGGACGGCCGTTTCGCTATTACTCCCAACCCAAGAATTTGGGTTATGACGGAAATGTACGTTTTTGCCTGGCAGCGGCCCAAGGGCGATATGTCATGCTGCTGGGAAATGACGATGCGCTGGCCGGACCACAAACCATCAGCCAGATTGTCGAGGCGTTGGCTGCGTTGGACTTTCCTACAGTGGCCTTTGCCAATTTACAGCGATTGGGCGAGTGGGGAACTGACGCGGCGGGCGCTGAGCACGCAGATTTTGGGGAAAGGACCGGAAACGGCCGTTCAATTTTTTCGCTCATTCAGCTTCGTGGCCGGCCTCATCTTTGACCAGGCAGCCACACACGAACATGAAACGGATCGGTGGGACCAATCTATATTTTATCAAATTTACCTGGCCAGCCGGGTCATCGCCAGCGGTGGTGTGCTGGCGGCTTTGGACGTTAATGCCGTGCGAAAGGATGTGCGGGTCGATGAGCAGCACGTTTTTAACTATGAGACTAAGTGGGCTGATGCTCCCTGGTCATTCCAGCCTCGCCATACTGGGATGGAATCCGTGATTCGGGTTACGGTAGACGGTGTGACCCCGCTTGTGTCAGCGGGACAGCGTTCCCAAAGTTATGGTTCTGGTATCTGACGGCGACCATCGGTGGACTTTTGCTGCCCAGGGGCTGGTTTGAACATATCAAAAGTCAACTGGCGGAGAAAATCCGACGCAACGCACAGGAGATGTCGTAAATTGCTAACAAGACTTCGGCATTTTATAGGAACTACTCTACGCAACTGGCTTCAACCCGGACATTTTTACCGTATCCCGTTTGGTCCGGCTCGTGGACAGTTCGTTGAATTCCATCCAGAAGACAACCTGGACATCTTGTTTGGTTTTCATGAACCTAATACATTTGAAGTTTTTCGACAACTGGTAAAACCTGGTATGGTCGTGGCCGATATAGGGGCAAATCATGGCTATTTTTCTGTCTTCCTAAATAAAATGGTGGGGCCCAATGGTCTCGTTTACGCTTTTGAACCGGTTCCTAAGACGTTTGCTGTGTTACAGAGAGCATTGGCGCAAAATGGGGCGAGCGTTGTCAAACCAGTTTGCGCCGCAGTATCGAACAAGAACAAACCAGTGTCATTTTACCTGAGTCATAGCCACTATATGGCCTCTCTAGATGCCAAATGGGCAAAAACCCTGATGAAAAGATTGAAGTGCGGGGGTGAGGCTGGATACCTTTTTCCAGGCGGAAGGGAAGCGACCGGATTTTATTAAATGGATATTGAAGGCGGCGTTTTCGCTTTAGAAGGAATACGAGCCTTAATTATTGAACACCAACCGTTCCTTTTAGGAAAGCCACACCCCCCGAGGAGGAAGCTATTGGCCAAAGCCTTTTGTCAGCTGATTATGCCGTATATCGTGTTGGCAGCAGCGTGCCATTAGACGATCTTGCAAGCGATTATCGCAACCCGGGAGGCGTATGGGGGACGGTTGTCGGCTTGCCGAAAACAAAATTAGCTCAACTTCAAGGGTTTAGCCCCCAACGATTTCAGAAACAACGATTAGGTCAACGTGGAAAGTGATGACAACGGTCATAATTGTTGGTGCAGATAGGCCTGAAGCATTGGAAAGTTCCTATGCTCGTGCTTTTAAACAACTAGGATGGCAGGTACTGTTTTGGCAACCTTTGGCGGCTTATGGTTCAGTGACACGAGGTGGCAAAGTTGGACAATTCTTGGGTCTTTGTGCACATTGAACCGTGGTGGCGTAAAGCCAATCTGCAATTCCTTCAGCTAGTCAATGAAATCAAACCAGATTTGATTCTCGTCATCGGTACTCAAGGCGTGCGAGCTGGCACGCTAGCCCAACTGCGGGTGCGCCATCCCCAACTTGTTATCTATTGTATATATCCAGACAGCCCGCACAATCTCGACACAGATCGGATACACTGTCTACCTTTTTTTGACCGCGTAACTACTTCTTCCCCGGCATGGGTGCAGGCCTTTACGAGTCTGGGGGCCAGACGTGTAACATATCTCCCTTTTGCGGCTGATACAGATTTATATCAACCGACGGAGTTGCCAACAGGTCATTCGGCGCTTACTCACGATCTGACATTTATCGGCACCTGGCGGGCCGAAAGAGAGATTTTACTTAATGAGTTGACAGATTATGATCTGGTTGTATGGGGCAGTAACTATTGGCAAAAGCGCACACAACCCCACTCACCGATCAAAAAAAAATGGGGTGGACGTTCCTTGATTGGTCCCGAATTCGCCCAGGCATGCTCTCAAAGTAAAATTATGCTTAACATGATGGACGCCATAAGTTGGCCTGGACCAAATATGCGAACTTTCGAGCTTCCCGCATGTCGTGCATTTGCCTTGACTGAGCGGAGCGCGGCGGTACTCGAAATCTTTCGAGAAGGGGAGACAATTGAGTGGTTTGATGGATTGGTTGAGGCTCGCGAAAAGATAACGTTTTATTTGAAGCATGAAAATTTACGTGAGCAAATAGCTATCGCAGCACACAGATTAGTGGTTGAAGGCGGTCACACGTACAATGCTAGGGTTCGGGATATTGTTCGTTGGTGGGAATTAGATCGGGGGAAACTGATGGTTCCTCTCCAGGATTATTGTCATGGTATCATATGAGGAAATACGAATAATTTCTCAGTGATTTGTTGATCAAATAAAGGCAATTGTAATTTATCACAATGAAAGTTCTATGTGTGTTAGGGACGAGACCGGAAGCAATTAAAATTGCTCCGGTGATTACAGAAACTCAAATTTTACAAGCGAGCGGGCATTGAAACAGTTGTATGTGCGACCGGACAGCATCGTGAAATGTTGGATTCCGTGCTGTCATTGTTTGACATCATACCTGATTACGATCTTGATCTGATGAAATTTAATCAGTCATTGGGAATTTGACGGCGAATTTGTTGCTGAACTTGAGACCTGTTATTCAAAGAGAAAACCGGATTGGATATTAGTCCAGGTGACACGACGACGGCGATGGTGGGGGCGCTGGCGGGTTTTTACGAACGGGTCAAAGTGGGGCACATTGAAGCAGGACTAAGGACGGGCGACAAGGCCCACCGTTTCCAGAAGAGATCAATCGGAAAATTGCCGATCACATATGTGATTTACATTTTGCCCCAACGGAGATTGCACGCAATAACCTACTGGCAGAAGGGATCAAGAAGGCTTCCATCTATGTGACCGGAAACACGGTTATCGATGCGCTACATTCCGTGATACGCCAGCCTTTCCAGTGGGTAGATAGCCCGTTAGCAGAAATCTTGGCGGACAGGCGCATTGTCTTGGTTACGGCCCATCGACGCGAAAAATTTTGGAAAGCCTCTAGAAAATATTTGTCTGGCTTTATTGGAGCTTGTCGATCGCTACCCTGATATACAAGTCGTCTATCCGGTGCATTTAAATCCGAACGTGCAGAAAATGGTAAAAATGCATTTGGCCGGCAAGGAGCGAATAATCTTGCTGGATCCGCTTGAGTATTTACCGTTCATTCAATTGATCAATAGATCTTATCTGGTGTTGACCGATTCCGGCGGCTTACAAGAAGAAGTACCCGCTCTTGGTAAACCTGTTCTGGTCATGCGAGAGACAACTGGAACGCCCAGAGGCCATTGAAGCAGGCACGGCACGCCTGGTCGGAACTAACCGTCAAAATATTGTGCGCGAGGTATCTAGACTTCTAGATGATACTTTGGCCTACCAACAAATGGCGCAAGCAAAAGAATCCTTTGGCGACGGCCACGCCAGCGAACAAATTGTCAAAGCCATGCTGGCCTTTTAGGACGATATTTATTGTGGCAATCATTCATGCTGTTTTCTACGGGAACCCTGATCGTTACCCGCCAATTATAAATGGGACGCGAATTTTGTCTATAAAGAAATATCTTGTAACTATCTTTTGCCGCGCCACAAATGAGGATATAAGGGTCGATTATCCGGTAGAGGTCACTGTGGATCGGGTTGGACAGGGGAGAGGGAATTCCTGGTGGGAATACTTTGGTTTTGCAGCTAAAGTTTTACGGACAAAACATCGAGATGCAGATTTTTTTATGGGCCATGATATGCATGGTTTTTTGATAGCCCGCTTGCTGGCGTGGATTTATCGCAAACCGCTGATATATCATTGTCACGAGTATGTTGACCGGAGCACCGGCAGCCAATTAAATTGGGGTGGGCGTCTGGTTTATTTTTTTCAGGAATATTTTGCCAGAACGGCCGATTTGGTAATCGTTCCCGATGTAGATCGGGCAAAGTTAATGACGGTTGAATTTAAACTGCCCCGAACTCCCCTGGTCGTTACGAATTCCCGCAATGGATGCCGTAGCGTTCTCGGGGAAAAAGTACATCAAGCAATTGAAAAAAAAGGGAAGAGATTTGAGCGTGTCGTCATTCGCCAGGGATCTGTTGGACCGAGCCACGCGATTGAAACGACGCTTCAGTCACTTCCATTATGGGCGAATAAGAATTGGGGCTTTGTAATATTGGGGCCTGGTCAGCCTGATTACATTGAAGAACTACATTGGCTAGCCTCAGAACTCGGGGTGGCTGAACAATTTGTTGTGCTGCCAGCGGTCAGCTACGACGAAGTATTAGAGTTCACCTGTGGAGCTGACGCTGGCCATTCTTTTTATAGTCCGATCGATGCCAATAACCGATATAGTACGACGGCGTCAAATAAGCTAATGGAATATATGGCAGCTGGAATTCCAATTTTGGCGTCGGATAGGCCAAGCTTAATGTCTTTTGTAGAGGAAAATCAATACGGTTGGGTAGCAGATGAAAGCTATCCTGAGATTATAGCAAGGGTAGTCAATACCTTGTTAGCTGATCCAGTGCAAATGCGGCAGATGGGTGCTAACGGCCGTCGGGCTTTGCTGAAACGTTTTGCTATCGAAAGCAGTTTGCGCCTGTACTAGATTGGTTGCAAGCTTAGAGAGTCAATTATATGCAATCATCACCTCGACTTACGACCCCTGGGTTGGGGGCGGAAACGAAGGGAAAAAATCGTTCTGTCATGCCATTCTATGTCCTGGCGCTGCTGGCATATGGCATCCTTTTTACCTTCTGGCAGTACGAGAGAGTGCCGGTTAAAGTCCATGCGGCGGCTTTTTTAGTGGCAGCCACAGCTTTAATTCCCCTGGCCCGCTGGTATGCGCAAGGCGGCAAGAGGAAGTGCCGATTTTTGAGCTCATTGTGCTTTCCTATGCGGCTCAATTTAGCGTGCCGGTTTATACGCAGCCTAATTTGCTGGTTATTCTCAACCGTCCCACTCCGCTCGCCTGGGATGATGTCTTTGCCGCTTTACTTTACGCCGAATTAGGCATCGTGAGCTTGATGATCGCCTATTCGATTGCTGCCCGGCTGCCATTTGTTCGTCACGCGCCGAAGCTGGATTTGCCGCTCAATTCTGAGCATCGCTCGACTTATTTAGTCCTGGCGCTGTTGGGTGGCGGTTTTATAACCCTATTGCAGACAATGGGGATATTAAACATTGGGTCATTAGGATCCATTATTGCCCTTTTAAGCCGGCAAATGAACGTTGCCCTCATTCTGCTGGCTTATGATGTTTATGGAGGCGGTGAGCGGCGTCCGGGCTTGCTCTTCTTGTTATATGGTACAGTCGTGGCCTCATTTATCGTCGGGTTAACCACGGGGCTACTAGAAAATGCCTTGATTCCTCTGGCTTTGCTGCTGGCCGTGCGATGGCATGCTACCCGCCGTTTTCCCTGGGTCCTGGTTTCATTGGGGATTCTCCTCTACCTGATATTAAATCCGGCGAAGTTTAGCTATCGTGAAGAAGTCTGGTACGGGGATCGAAACTATGGTTTTGGCGAACGGGTTGATTTGTGGGGAAACCTGGTGGCCGAAAGCGCAACCAACTTGCTGGGGGCCGACGATCGAAGTAAAACGGAACAGAATATTACAGAATCCCTGGCCCGGTTTGACCTGATTCATAAGTTTGCCTACGTACAAAAAATTACTCCCGAGATAAAGCCTTATTATTTAGGGCAAACCTATACATATTTTTTGTATGCCTGGGTCCCCCGCATAGTCTGGCCTGACAAACCTCTGGCCTCTGAAGCCAACGAGGCCATTGACATTGACTACCGGCTAAAATTACCGGGACAAAGTTCTACTATTGGGATTGGCCAACTACCGGAAGCGTATGCCAATTTTGGCGTTGTGGGTATTGTGTTGGTGATGGGATTGCAGGGTTTGATCTTTTGCGCTGCTGGACAGCAGCTTAAACGGCCCGTACAGTGACGGAGGTCGGGCTGTCTATCTGTCAATAATGATTTATTTTTTGAACGGCATTGGATCTTCGGCAGCGATTTTATTTGGGGCGTTATTGCAGCAGATTTTGGTGAACGCTGTCATTTTACGGGTTTTTGCGACCGGCTGGCGATCGCCCGAGCCAGAATTGACTCCGAGAGTCGGTTATCGGGCCGGCGACGCCGGGGCGATCGACGCGTTATTCCCGATACGGGCGTCGCTAAAAAGTCCTCATTATGCTGCACTATATCGTTCCCAATTTATTAGGCCCGCCAGGGAGGCATTGCCCGGTACTGCCGGTTGGTCTGCCAGGCTTTGCTGGATTTAGGGCTGCCGTTACGCGTCACGTCTCTGGCCGACCGGCCAGAAATGGCAGAAAAAGCCAGGGTGTTGTTTCCCGGTATGCATTATGAAACCGGAAACGGGTCGCGCGTGGAATTTGTACGTCTGGCTGCTACAGCCTGCCTGCGCGAACGGCCGGACATTCTGCTGGTGGGACATCCACCCTTTGCCGGGCTCAGCCAAATCCTGGCGCGACTGAGCGGGGCCAAGGCAGTCGACTTTGTTTATGGGATTGACGTTTGGGAACCGCTATCCTGGACGCGCCGCAGAGGATTGCGAGCTGCGACTCGTCATTGCTATCAGCCAGTTCACCATGGAAAGGCGCAGCGGGTAAACGGCGTCATGCCGGAAAAGGGGCGGATCTTGTACAACTGCCTGGATCCGGAATTTCAGGGAGCCTTAGCCGCAAAAGTAACCGCACCGCGTCTGCTGACCGTCGGTCGCATGAGTCTGGCGGAGCAGTACAAGGGCATGACTACGTGATTCGGGCGCTGCCGGCTTTGTTGGCGCGCTTCCTGACCTGACCTATCACATTATTGGTGATGGCGATGGACGGCCACTTTTGGAGAATTTGGCAGAGCAAGTGGGAGTCAGGCCGTCGGTACATTTCCAAGGATTCGTACGAGAAGAAGAACTGCAGCGCCAGTATGAATCCGCGACGGTGTTCATTATGCCCAGCCAGGCCGAGGTTTCGGTTTTGTGTTTGCCGAAGCCATGGCTTATGGGCTGCCGGTTATCGGGGGTAATCGGGACGCCACACCTGAAGTGGTAGCCGATGGGGAAACAGGACTGCTAGTCGATCCTACTTCTGTCACAGCAATTGGGTCTGCCATAACGCGGCTGTTAGCCGACGAAGATCTGAGGAAAACGATGGGGCAAGCCGGGCAAATGCGTGTGAAGCAGCTATTTAGTTATGGCGCGTTCAAACGAACCCTTGGGGCCTACCTGGCAGAATTGGGCACCATGCAGACTTCAACCTTGGGCCAAGAATAAATCATGCATCTACTGCAAGTAACAACGACATATTATCCTGAGCTGCAATTTGGCGGACCACCGCAAAAAATTCACAACTTGAGCTGCCAACTGCTTCAGCGCGGCCATACAATTACGGTCGTTACGCTGCATTCTCAGCAGCCGGGGCAAATTTTCAATCGTTTATCGATGGCATTCTGGTCAATATCTGCCATGGATCGGCCGCAACAATTATCGTTGGCCGCGTCAACTGGATCTACTCAAAGAGGTTGTTCAGGCGTCTGACGTGGTTCATGGTTATGGCTTGTACAATTTATTAACGCCAGCCGCTGCGCGCTATGCTGAGGAATTGAAGATTCCTTTTGTGCTTGAACCTTTGGGAATGTACAAACCAAGGGTACGGAACCAATATCTCAAACGGATGTATCACCAGTTTTTTACGCGGCCCATGAGTGAGCGGGCGAGCCGTTTGATTGTTACGTCATCGGCGGAAATGGCTGACCTGGCCGGTCTGGTGGAGACCGATAAGCTGCTGCTGCGACGAAATGGCGTCAATGTCGAACAATTTACAAATCTGCCAGACGGCCGTCGGCTGCGGACGGCCTTTCATATCCCAAAGGATGCGCACATCATTCTCTATTTGGGACGCATTAGCCCAATAAAAAATTTGGAAACGTTAATTGACGCTTTTCAGCAAGCCCAATTGCCCAACACCTGGCTCCTGCTGGTTGGTCCAACACTTGAACAGCATTATGCAGATGAATTAAGGCTAAAGATAAAAAAATATAGCCTGGAAGAGCAAGTGTTATTGACAGGGGCGCTGTATGGCGAGGAAAAACTGGCGGCTTTCGCTGCAGCAGATTTATTCGTGTTACCGTCGCATTTTGAAAGCTTTGGTAATGCGGCGGCGGAAGCGGTTGTGGCCGGTTTGCCGGTGCTGATCACAGATGGCTGCGGCATTGCACCTCAAATCCATCAACGGGCCGGACTTTCGGTACAGCCTACGGTTGAGGCATTGGTGGCAGGTTTGCGCTGTTTACTGCTGGATGAGCAAGCAAAAACAGCCCTCACGCGTGGGCGTATGGAATTGGTCCAACAGTTATCCTGGGAACGGCCGATAGACGAAACAGAAATACTCTACCAGTCTCTTGTCAATTGAAGTTATCATGCACCTAATTGATACTCCCTGGCGCTTATCCAATCACTTCTGGCGAATTGTACAATGGCCATTTATTCGCCTTCAATTCTTATGGCATGGCATACACTGGCAAGCGGGTTGGCGAATCTTTGGACGGCCGATTATTCAACGGTACCGGGGAAGCGTGATAACGATTGGCAAAGGGGTTGAACTACGTTCGGGATACGGGACGAATCCACTGGCTCCCAATCATCCAGTCGTGTTGGCGACGCGTAAGCCAACTGCGCAAATTCATATTGGGAATAATTGTGGTTTTACGGGCACAACCCTTGTTGCTGCGGAAGCAATTACTATTGGCAATCGGGTTCTGGTCGGCGCGAACAGCACAATTGCCGATACAGATTTTCATCCCTTGCAACCCGCGGCAAGAGTTCAGGATATATTGAACGGCGCACATAAAGCAATCGTAATCGAAGATGATGTGTTTGTTGGCATGAACTGTCTAATTCTTAAGGGGGTAACGATTGGGGCGGGCAGTGTGATTGGGGCCGGCAGCGTTGTAACACGAGATGTGCCTCCGGGCGTCGTTGTCGCGGAAACCCGGCACTTATCGTGCGTAAGCTTGACGAAGGAAAATAATCTCACGGAGACCTCTGTAAACTTAATTGTGATTAACAGACGACGAACCCGGCGTTTAACGCCGGGGTTCGAAACCTGGCGGAAGAAATTGGCGGGTTGGCGCTATGGAGCGGCAACCCGCCGTCTGATCCCGGGCCGGGGGTGGCGGTGTGGCGCGGCCCGGCGTATGACTAAGGATCGACGGCGGCGCGGCTGCGGACGTGGGGGCGTTACTCTGGCGGCGGGCCGGCGACTGCTAGGGCGGCCGGGTGGTCGGCAAACGCCCATTTTTGTGGTCAGCAATCCGCCGTTTCTACCGCTGCTGGCGTGGGTGCTGGGGAAGGTGCAGCAACGGCCGTATGCCCTACTGGAATGGGACATTTACCCCAACATCCTGGCGCCGATGGGGTTGGCTGGGCCGGGAAATCTGCTGTACCGTCTATGGGCGGCGGCGCCCAAACGGGCGCTGCGCCAGGCCGGGCTGGTGGTGACGATTGGGGAGCAGATGGCGGCGACGCTGCGCCGCCTGGCCGATGACGCGAACCTGCGGGTAGCGGTGATTCCCAACTGGGTGGATACGGGGTGGATACGGCCGCAGCTGCGGGCGGAGAACCCGTTTGCCAGGGAACAGGGGTTTACGGATCAGCTGGTGGTGATGTACTCCGGTAACCTGGGGCGACACACGCCATCGAGACCATCGTGGCGGCGGCGGAAGCGCTGCGCGACCGGGAAGAGATTCAATTTGTGATTATTGGGGAGGGGAGCAAACGGCCGTTGGTGGTGGCAGCCGTTGAGGCAGGCTTGCCAAACTTGCGTTTGCTGCCTTATGTACCGGCGACGGAACTGCCTTACTCACTGGCTTGTGCTGACGTGGGCATTGTAACACTGGCGTCCGGATATGAGGATTTCTCCGTACCCAGCAAAACCTATAACTTGTTAGCAGCGGGAATGCGTTGCTGGGCATCAGCCAAACGCCCAACGATCTGGCGCAAACGATACAGGATACCAGGTGTGGAGCTAACTTTACACCGAGTGATATACCGGGTATTGTAGACTGGTTGACCTGCCTGGCAAAAAACAGAACGCAGTTGGTGGGGTATCAGATGGCTGCCCGACAAGCGGCAGAACAGCGCTACAGCCAGGAGCGTTGTGAGGCTTTAATGATTACGGTTGTAATGGAATGGCTAGCTCGCATCAACAAATCAACTTTGTAAAAACGATCGGCGATAGATATAAGTGGCCAGTGCTCTGCTAGACGAACATGTTTGCGTCTGACCTTACTTTAAAATGCACCTTGTAACCCGAATTGTAAACCAGAATTCCTATCTTGAGTGATATGTACAAATCATACGGCAAACGTACCTTTGACCTGGCGATTGCAGTACCCGTCGTCTTAATGGCAGCGCCTTTGTTTCTGGCGCTGGCTGTATTCGTTCGGCTGAAGTTGGGTGCGCCGGTCTTGTTCCGGCAGCAGCGGCCGGGATTAAACGGCCGTCCTTCACCATCTACAAGTTCCGCACGATGACCGACCGGCGCGACGCCGCAGGCAATCTGCTGCCGGACGGTGAGCGGCTGACCGTTTTTGGCAAGTTTCTGCGCAGTACCAGCCTGGACGAACTGCCGGAATTGTGGAACGTTTTGCGGGGGGAGATGAGCCTGGTGGGACCACGGCCGCTGCTGATGCATTACCTGGACTTGTACACGCCGGAACAAATGCGCCGCCACGAGGTACGGCCGGGGATTACGGGGTGGGCGCAGGTGAACGGCCGTAATGCGCTTTCTTGGGAAGAAAAGTTTGCGCGGGACGTATGGTATGTGGACCATCTCTCATTCTGGTTGGACATCAAAATTATCTTTCTGACTTTTCTCAAAATTGTGAAACGCGAAGACATCAACCAGCCCGGCGAAGCTACTATGAAATTTTTTGAAGGGAACATCTGATCACTCTTGTATCCATCATGGCTGCAGATAGCGTATAATTGCTCTGGATAACGCATAATCACTTTTTAGATAGCCAATGAAAAGTGCAAGAGGTGATAACAATGGTTTATTCGATTGAAATTCCAGCCGAGGTGTTCATGCTACGCGCATGACCCTTGAAGAAATGAAGCTGGAGCTGGCCTTGATGTTGTTCCAGCAAGGAAAGCTATCCTTTGGCAAAGCGCGCGAAATGGCGGGGTTAACAGTTTGGGAATTCAACTGCTGTTGGGGCAGCGCAAAATCCTGGTCCATTACGATGTTCAAGATTATGTGGCCGATCGGCCGGCGATTGACGTCTTGACGCAACAATGAAAGTAGTTAGCAATGCTTCCCCGTTGATCAATCTGGCGCGGATTGGTCAGTTGGCGCTGCTGCCCGCATCTTTGGTGGCTTACTCGTCCCTGAAGCAGTGTGGCAAGAAGTCGTGGTTGGTGGGCAAGGTCAGCCAGGTGCAGAGAGATCCGTCTGGCAGATTGGATTGAGCAAACGGCAGTTACCAATCTTCTCCTGGTTCATTCCTTGCGCCAGGAGCTAGACGCCGAAGAACTATAAGCTTCCGTTTGTTGCGACATTTGACCAGGTTAACGGGATGGGCGCAGGTAAACGCCGTAATGCGCTTAGTAGGGATGAAAAATTTACCCTTGACGTCTGGTATGTAGACAATCATGCTCTTTGGTTGGACTTGAAAATCATCTTTATATCCCTGCGCAAAATCGCCGAACGGGATGGCATGAACCATGCCCGGTGAGGCCACCATGAAACCCTTTGAGGGTAACCTGTAACCATTGGTCGCTCCCATTCTTTCTTTAGATCGTCTATAATCAACTTGGGATCAACAACAAATGAGTGAGGTGGCTATGATCGCAAATGCGCAGGAGGCGCTTAAACTCGCTTCACAAACATTAGGAATTCCACAAGATGATTTACTGGTTCAGGGATTACGCCGTTATCTGCAAAGCCAGTTGCACGAAGTGCAAGCCGCCATCTTCCAGATAGTCGGTCAATACAACGCGCCTGACGTTGCCGCGCTGGAAGATCGCTACCGTGAGGGCTCTCTAGATGAGGCGTCAAGCTGGCACGACCTACAAAAACTGGATCATTTTAGAGTATAAACGGGATCGTCTGCAACATCTTCTGGAAAGCTTGCCATGACCATCGTCAACATGACGCGGTTACAGCAAATAGCGGAAGTGGAATTTGCTGCGATTGTTGTCGAAAGCGTATGTACCGGATGTGAATGAACTGCGCATTATTTTGACGGATGGCAGTTTCATTGATGTCTGGTTTTCGCTGAAACTGGCGGATCGTTACAGTTATCATTGGGAGCGCACAGCTTTAGACGGCACAATTTATCGGCACGATAACGCGCCTCATCAACGTTGGCGATCTACAGCTACGTTTCCGCGCCATTTTCATGATGGCAGTGAGGTAACTGTGGTGGAGAGTTATCTGAGCGCGAAACCGGAGAATGCGCTGAGAGAATTTTTGATGTTTGCACAGGAACGAATTGCTAAACTGGATTAAATGGTTGATGGTTGGATGCAGCGGCCGTAACGCGCTTTCTTGGGAAGAAAAGTTTGCGCGGGACGTATGGTATGTGGACCATTTCTTATTCAGGATGGACATCGAAATTATCGTGCTGACATTTATAAGAATTGGCAAACGGGAAGACATCAACCACCCCGGTCATGTCACGATGAAACCATTTGAAGGCGGTATGTGAACCTATGCGGGTGGTGATCTTAGGGGCCGGCGGGCATGGGCGGGTGGTCGCCGACATTTTGTGGTGTATGCAGCGCGCCGGTATGGACATTCTACCGGCGGCTTTTCGATGATGATCCGCCCGGCAGGGACAGAGCTATCTGGGCGTGCCAGTATGTGGTGTGACGGCTGATTTGACGACGATTTCCCATGAAGCAGTAATTGTGGCGATTGGAAATGGGCGTGTCCGGCGGCGGTTATTCCTGGAGGTCCAGGCGCGGGGGGAAAGGCTGGCGATTGCGCAGCATCCAACGGCCGTGCTGGCCGAGGGCGTCCAGGTTGCGGCGGGGACAGTGATCGCCGCCAACGTGGTGGTGAATACCGGCAGTGTGATCGGGCAAAACGTCATTCTGAATACAGCCTGCACGGTGGATCATCACAACCGAATTGAGGACCACGCGCACGTTGCGCCGGGAGCGCATCTGGGCGGTGACGTACAGGTGGGCGAAGGGGCGTTGATTGGTATTGGGGCGGTGGTGCTGCCGCAGCGTCGGGTGGGGAATTGGGCGACGGTTGGCGGCGGCGCGGTGGTGGTGAAGGATGTGGGGGCGGGGGAAACGGCCGTGGGGTGTCCGGCACGGGTGTTGAAGTGAAGGGTTTTTTAGGGCATTGCTTTTACCGCGGAGGGGCGGAGGCTGCAGAGAGAGATGAGGGAGGAACGGCTTAACTGTGTATGAAGCTGCTCTGGATGGGAAACGGCCGTGGGTGGGGATGGTATATAATTAGCTGTGTATGGATCGGTTGACAGATAATTTGTTGGAGATGCAGCAATTCTCAATTTAGATCAGGCATTCGTGCGAACAGGGCAATTTCTTTGCAATTTAGGCTGAATTGTCATTCTGAGCGGAGTCTGCGGAGCGAAGAATCCCCATGTATTGGTCATTAGGGCTGAACGGGATGCTTCGGAGGATGCAAGCTCAGCACAGGCTCTCAGCATGACACATTTCTGGTTAAATTGAGAATTGCTGGTTGGAGATAGGGATACGATGCTACAAAATCAGGCAGCAACAACTTATAAAAGAGCCACCGAGGGTGGTTTGGCCGTAAATTTCCCAGAAACACTTCTCATAGCCGCCAAAGAAGATGCAGACCAGTTTCGCCGTCGTGTTTTGGTGCAAACATTAGGGTCACTATAAAGTACCTGAGCAAAAGCTGACACAAGACCAATTACCCCCATGATGTATAATGAAAGCGTCTATGAATTAAATGATGTTACAGGAGTATGAAAAATGACCCAAGTAACTTTTACTCTGCCGCCAACTCTAGCAACTCTGCCTCTAGCGGAAAGAGACAGCCTGATTCGAGCTGGACTTTTTGAGGCTGTACAATCACGTATGCACCAACTGACTGCTGAAATTGAAGAAAGCGAACGGCACATTCAACGTTATGAAGAAAAATACGGCGTTTCACTGGCGCGGTTTGAAGTAGAACAACTACCAGATTTAGATACTTTGGCGGCGCATGAGGATTACAATGACTGGTTTTTTTGGACAGAAACCCGGCAGCAGAACCAGCATATCCTGGCTGAATTGAAAAAGGCGTATGTTGATTGATGTTGGCTGATCTGCAGGCTCATCCTGACCTGGTTGTCCATATACTTCGTTACGAGCATCAGGTGCGTAATACGATTGAACAGTTCAAAGCAGTGGCGCAACTGGTTGATGGTTCTCGACTTCATGCAAACGAAGTATGGATTGCTGGCGAATTGCAAAAGTATGCTTACTATTGGCTCACACCCACAGACAACGTGATTCGAGGATGGGATAATGCGCCACATCACCCTGAAGTAGAGACATTCCCTCATCATATGCATCATTCTGGCGCAGTCTATTCATCAACCATTCGTTCATTCCAGGATATTTTAATTCTCCTGGATCGATCTATCAACCGCGAATAGACTTTGTTTGAATGGCTTTTTAGTGCTTTGTTTTTACTATGAGGGCGCGGCGGGTAAAGAGAGAGATTAGGGCGACGTGCGCACATGCTGCATTTCGCAAAGCCGAATGAAATGCTTGAAGTCACGGGCGATAAACTGTGGCCCATTGTCGCTAATGATTCTTGGTGTCTGGATATTGCTCCCGCGCCCGTTGCAGGATAATTTCCACATTCCGCTTCGGTGATCGCCGATCGGATTTGCCAGTGGACGATAAACAGGCTGTAGCCAGCGAGAATTGTGCACAATTAGTAGAAGGCGCCGCTGTGGTCAAGTAGGTGATGTGTGCTAGTGCAGTCGCTGTGGCTGGTGGAATCCCTGGCCTTTACGCGAGGGCTGAGCCTGAGAGGAACGCAGTCGGCCGGTTTTCAGGAGGAGGCAGTAGACGCTGCTTAGGCTGACGGTGGCCACATCCTCGTCCAGCATCCTGTAAGCCAGGCGACGATAACCCGTTCCCCCGTGGTTGGCGCAGCAGGTAATCATAGCGGCCTTTTTGTTCTGCACTGGTGCGCCTCAAATTAGGCACACCAGCGCTGTTTTGGCAGGAACGGTTGGGGCGGTAGGGCAGGCCGTTTACGCTGCTCAAGTTCCGCACGACTAACCAGTTAAACATCGTGCGGCGCAGATTGGACCAATCTCTTTGCAGATTAAAAAATTAATCCGGTAATCGTGAGGGCGTGTCATGCTGAGAGCCTGTGCTGAGCTTGCCGAAGCATCTTCCGAAGCATCCCGTTTGCTTAGAATGACCAAGTTGTGGGGATTCTTCGCTCCGAAGACTCCGCTCAGAATGACCAGCTTATTGCCCGATTATTTTCTTAAAGACCAATAAGATTGGTCCAATCTTAAGTGTGTCGGGGAGAAAGCAGGCGGGACGCCTGCGCTCCCAGGAGTAATATTCATTGAGTCTATCACGTATTTATCTTTCCCCCCCGCATATGTCCGGCCTGGAACAGCAGTATGTCCAGGCCGCTTTTGATTCTAACTGGGTCGCGCCGCTTGGCCCGAACGTGGATGCCTTTGAGGCAGAATTTTGCGCTCAACTGAAAGCTGCGGCCGGCGCGCCGTATGCGCTGGCGCTCAGTTCCGGCACAGCGGCGCTGCATCTGGCCCTCATTCACCTGGGCGTTGGCCCGGGTGACGAAGTGGCCGTATCCACGCTGACCTTCAGCGCCAGCGTAAATCCCATTCTATATCAGGGCGCACGGCCGGTGTTTATCGACAGCGAACGGGCGTCGTGGAATATGGACCCGGACCTGCTGGCTGAATTTCTGGCAAAACGGGCGCGGCAAAATCGGCTGCCCAAGGCGGTTATATTGGTGCACCTGTACGGGCAAAGCGCCGATATCGCCCGTATTCAGGCGGCATGCGCGCAGTATGGCGTGCCGTTGGTTGAAGATGCCGCCGAGGCGTTGGGGGCGACTTACCGGGGGCAGTCGCCGGGAACCTTTGGCCAGGCCGGTATTTTTTCGTTCAATGGCAATAAGATTATTACCACGTCCGGCGGGGGGATGCTGGTGTCGGCCGACAAATCCTTGATCGACCATGCGCGGAAACTGGCGACCCAGGCGCGAGAACCGGCGCATCATTATGAGCACGAAGAAATCGGGTATAACTACCGCCTGAGCAACGTGTTGGCGGGAATTGGCCGGGGACAGATGCAGGTGTTGGCCGAGCGCGTGGCGGCTTGCCGGCGCAACTTCGCTTATTATGCGGCGGCTCTGGGTGATTGCCCGGGGTTGACTTTTATGCCGGAAGCGGAGTGGGGCCAGCACACCCGCTGGCTGACGACGTGTACCATCGACCCGATGGCGTTTGGGGCAGACCGGGAGGCGGTGCGATTGGCGTTGGAAGCGGAGAATATTGAGTCACGGCCGTTGTGGAAACCGATGCATTTGCAGCCGGTGTTTGCTGCTTATGAACGGGTTGGCGGCGAGACGGCGGAGGCTTTGTTTGCCGACGGGTTGTGTTTGCCCTCCGGCAGCAGCCTGACGGAAGATGACCTGGCCCGGGTGGTGGCGGTGGTGCGCCAGGCAGCGGCTTGAGCCAGAAGCATCTACGGAGTGCCTGGGATACAATGAACCCATACTGTCTCGGGTCCGGATGGCTGATTGACTGACAAATCTCAGAATTTTACCACGGAGAGGGCAGAGGGCGCGGAGGTTTTCTCTGGTACAAATTCCGCGTCCTCCCCGGTTAGATAAGTTTTGTCAGTCAATCGGGTCAGGATGGACATATAGGACGCGGATGAACACGGATGAACACGGATAAAAATATGCGGCGTCTGTGAAAATAGGACGCGGGGCCGAAAAGACGCGAGCGGATGAACACGGATAAACACGGAATAGAAATATGCGGCGTCTGCGAAAGCTGCGGATTTTCATTCGTGGGGTGGGTGGGTCACTCATGCAGTGTCCCATGTAGAAAAGTGTAAGAAAACCCGTAACCATGGGGGATTAGGATCGAGGCATTGGGGGTGGACCTGCTGCCTTCCAATACCTGAGGATTTTCAAACAGTAGACCACTTACCCTATTGCCAAACTTTGCAACCCCCCTTATAAATAAAATGAAATTTGAAAACTCCTGCTGAAACGCGCAACATAGAAGGAGAAGTAAGGAATATGTATCTAACAAATTTGCGAAACCGTCATTTCTTCTTGTTGGATGGGCTGATCTTGTGCCTGACGCCGCTGCTGGCAATTTTGCTGCGCCTGGACCGCATCGACGTGCCGCATGATTTTTTGCACGGGTTGTTGATTTATACGGCCGTTTCTCTGGTTGTGCGCCTGATCACCTTTTATCAATTGGGGCTGTACCGCCGTTTCTGGCAGTACGCCAGTATTGACGAACTAAGCCAGATCGTCAATGCCGTGTTGATCTCCACGTTGTTTGTCTGGTTATTGGTGACGGGCATCCGGGCGCTGCTGCCGGTGGCTTTGCCGCGTTCAATATTTTTGCTGGATGCAGTTCTGGCGCTGCTGTTTGTCGGCGGCAGCCGCTTCAGCGTCCGGTTGAGCGCGCAGCGGCGGCGGAAACAGATCAATGGCCATGGGCATGGGCGGCGGGTTCTGGTTGTCGGGGCGGGGGACGCAGGCTCCATGCTGGTGCGGGAAATCCAACACAATCCACAGCTTAACCTGAAGGCGGTTGGTTTTGTGGATGACGATGGGCGCAAACACCACATGCAGATTTTGGGCGTGCCGGTTTTGGGCGGGCAGCGGGAACTGCCCCGGCTCATCGCCGAGCACCAAATCGACCGGGTGATCATCGCGATGCCGTCGGCGCCGGGGCGGGCCATCCGTCAGGTGGCCACAACGTGCGAGAAATTGGGCGTCGAGACAAAGATCTTGCCGGGAATTTATGAACTGGTGGATGGGACCGTGACCGTCAAACAGTTACGCGACGTGGCGATTGAAGATTTGCTGCGCCGCGACCCCATCCAGACAGATATTGCGGCGGTGCGTGACCTGCTTGCCGGGCGGCGGGTTATGGTTACGGGCGGCGGCGGCTCGATTGGCAGCGAATTATGCCGCCAGATTCTGCGCTGCCAGCCCAAAGAGCTGGTGCTGCTGGGGCATGGGGAGAATTCGATCTTTGAGATTACCAACGAACTGCAGCGCCTGAAAAAACCGGAGACGACGATTTCGGCCGTCATTGCCGACGTGCGGTTTGCCGAGCGCATCCAGACTGTTTTTGAGCGGTTTCGACCGGAGATTGTTTTCCACACGGCGGCGCATAAACATGTGCCCTTGATGGAATTGAACCCCGCAGAAGCGATTAGCAACAATGTGCTGGGCACACGCAACCTGGTACAGGCGGCAGCGGCCGTCGGCACGGCCCATTTTGTGATGATCTCCACCGACAAGGCGGTTAATCCGACCAGCGTGATGGGCGCCAGCAAACGAACGGCGGAGCTGCTGGTGCACCAGACGGCGCGGCAGAGCGGCAAGGCGTTTGTGGCGGTGCGTTTTGGCAATGTGCTGGGCAGCCGGGGCAGCGTGGTGCTGACATTCCGCAAACAAATTGCCGCCGGCGGTCCGGTGACGGTGACCGACCCGGAGATGACCCGTTTCTTTATGACCATTCCCGAAGCGGTGCAGTTGGTGCTGCAAGCGGCCGTGCTGGGCAAAGGGGGCGAGGTATTTGTGCTGGATATGGGCGAGCCGGTGAAAATTGTGGACCTGGCGCGGGATTTAATCGAACTGTCCGGCCTGGAGGTGGGGCGAGACATCGACATCCAGTTTACGGGCACACGGCCCGGCGAGAAGCTGTATGAGGAGTTGTTTGTGCCAGGCGAGCAGTACCAGCGCACCTGCCATGAAAAGATTTTTATTGCCGGGAATGCCAGCAGCTTTGTGCCGGTTGACCTGGATGAGAGTCTGAGCGGATTGGCCGCTTCGGCGGCGCGCAGCGATGCGGAAGCGATTATTCGCGGGTTGCAAAATCTGATTCCGGAGTATGAACCGATGCGCCCGGTGGTGACGGAAAAAGAGAAACCGGCGACACAACCGGACAAATCGGTTTTGCTGCCGGGAGAGACCTTGACGCCGGGGCCGGTGCATGTGGGGTAGATGCCGCAGGCGTGGGGACACGGGTTTACCGTTGGCGTTTGTTGATTGTTGCGGCTTTGGCGGATAATCGGCCTAATCCGCGATAAGACCCCAAGGGTTTGAAGAAAACCCTTGGGGTCTGTTTGTAGATAGCATGTAAGGATGGGCGATGAGAGGCTCTGAGTTTGCGCCGTGGCCAGATGTGGCGACGGCGCGTTTTGTTTTACAGCAGTTGACCGGAAGGACTCTGCCTGAAAGCGGCGAGGTAAATTGGGAAGACAGGGGGCTGGCGGTTGGCGCGCTGGCTGGCTGGCTGACGGCGCATGGCCTGGGGCCGCTGGCTTACGCTCGCTGCCGCCGCGCGTGGCCGGCATTGGGCGCGGCGTTACAAGCGGATGTGGTGTCGGCGGTGGCCGAAAGCAGCTGGCAGCAGGCGAGCCTGAGCCGACTCAAATCAGCCTTTGCGGCGGCGGGGCTGCCGCTGGTGCTGCTGAAAGGGGCGGCGCTGGGGATCGGGGTGTACGACGAACCGGCGCAGCGCACGATGTCGGACGTGGACATCTGGGCGCCGGCCGGGGAGATGCCGACGGTGGCGCGGGTGATGGGTGAATTGGGGTATCGATCGTCGATCAAGGCGGAACGGCCGTTGGCGCTGGAGCAGCTTTCGCAGGGCGAAATCCGGTTTGTGCAGCCGGGCTGGCAGGTGGGGCTGGTGGAAGCCCACTGGTCACCATTTTTAGGCTGGTGGCTGGCGCGTACGGCGGATGTTGATGATCCGGGCATTTGGGCACGGCTGGCGCAGGTGGGCGACGAGACCGGCGTCTACCAGTTGTGCCCGGAGGATATGATCATTCACCTGGCGGTGCATACGGCCGTAAACCACCAATTTGGCATGTCGGCGCTGCGCAGCCTGGTGGATATGGCCCTGACGGCGCAGAAGCGGGGGGTGGATTGGGGGGAGGCGGCGGAACGGGCGGCGGCGTGGCGGGTGGGCACGGCCGTGTCTACCGTGCTGGAGCTGCTGGATCAATTGATTGGCGTGGATGGCATGGAGGAGAAGCTGGGGGGGATACGGCCGTCGGCTGTGCGCCGCTATCTGCTGCGCCGGTTGGTGACGCCGGAGAGTGTGTTGGCCGGGCGGGATGTGCGGCATGGGTGGCAGCGGTATGCGCTGCTGCTGCTGCTGGTGGACCGGCCGCGAGATGCAGCCCGGCTGCTGTGGCGCACGGTCTGGCCGGAAGCGGCGTGGCTGGCGGCGCGGTATGGCGAGCCGACAGGGCACGGCCGGCATTTGTGGCGGCTGGTCCGGCGGCGAGCGGTGTAAGTCCGTTTTCGCCTGAGGTGGGTTGAAGGGGGGCCGGCATTATCTGAGGTTTGGGTGCCGATTGACTGACAAAACTTATCTAACCGCGGAGAATGCGGAGAGCGCGGAGTTTGTACCAGAGAAAATCTCCGCGTCCTTTGCGCTCTCCGCGGTAAAATTCTGAGATTTGTCAGTCAATCAGGGTTTGGGTGTGTGAATGGGCCGCGGATTTGCACGGATTTGACGGATTTTTGCGGATGGGGATTCAATTTTATGGCGATCATGGTAGGGGCGGGACAGGTGGAAGAGGTCTGGGCGGAAGGCCAGGGTCTTATCACCCACCTGTCTCGCCCTGTTCTGGCGGGCAGGGGGGCGTATGGGGAGGGCGAGACGGCGCGGAGAAGATGATTGAGGGTTAAGACGGGGTATTGCCGCGCCGTCCCGCCCCTACGGGGGCATCAGGGGGCGATCGTGGTAGGGGCGGGACAGGTGGACGAGGCCTGGGCGGAGGGCCAGGGTTTTATCATCCACCTGTCTCGCCCTGTTCTGGCGGGCAGGGGGCGTATGGGGAGGGCGAGACGGCGCGGAGAAGATGATTGGGGGTTAAGACGGGGTATTGCCGCGCCGTCCCGCCCCTACCGGGGGCATAGGGGCCCCCCCCCCCCCCCCCCCCCCCCACGGGGTGGGTGGGCGAACCGCGTGATTCAATATATCGCAATAAAATCCAAGATATTTCAACATTTTCTACCCCAGAACCGATATGATTAATCAGTAGACCGCTTGTTGGTGTCGATCGCCGATCCATTTATGGGAAAAGGGGTTGTTTACCGGCAAGCCAGAGTAAAAAACAATCTTGTTAATGAGCCATCAGGGCAATGTTAAGCAGTCAGGTTTCGCGGAGGGATTTTATGGAATGGAAGTAACAACACACCCAACCCGGTTTGATTTCAGGTTCTGGGGTAAATCAGGTGGTCAGCGCCGCAGCGGAAGCGATGCGCGGCGAGCAGACCGCGAGCAGACCCTAAGGGTTTGAAAAACCATTAGGGTCTTGGGCACAAACCCAACGCCTGTATCGTTACCAGAATTCATCGTCATTCAAAGAGAACTGTCTATAGAGACTCAGAGGAAAAAAATATGATGCGTAAATTTTTACTTGTACTTGCTCTCCTGAGCATGATTGTGACCACCGGGTCCCTGGCCTTCGCGCAAGACAGCGGCCCTACGGATATCCCAACGGCCGTGCCGGACACCAGCGGCGGCGACGAATTTGTCGGCGAGACGGCGACGCCGGCGCAGCCGGTGGTCAACCACACCAACCCGCTGCGCGAGAACCAGATTACCCCCGCCGACCGGCAGGCCGCCGCCGAACGTTCGGCCGCGTTGGGGTTCCAGATTCCAGACCCAGGGACCGCCCTGGCGGCGTTAGCGGCAGCCAAAGCGCCGGCAACCCCTTATGGGCTGTTAGAACGCTTTTTGAACCCGTTGACCATGGGACCAACTGCTGCCGCCATGGGCAGCGCAGCGCCACATTATTTCAGTGTCCCAAACTACGCCAACAGCCCAATGCCAGGACTTGTTTCCATTGGGAATCCATTAGTCGCAAGATCTGTATTTTCTGATGGGCAACAGGGATTCTTGTAATTAATCCTAAGCCTCTTCCCAACGGAACTTTGGAAAATTTCCAAATCTTCAACCAGCAGGGTTCGGCAGGAAGGACTTTCCATGCGTATGTTCTACGTCCTACAGGCGTTATAAACCAATATCAAGTTGTTGCTGATAGTGGCTTATTGACTGTGCCCACTCTTCCAATAGGTAGTAGTGGACAGATAGAAACCTACCCAATGTTGCCCGCTATTACTGTCCAAGCCGGTGATGTGATTGGTTTTTATGGGCGTGGAATACCTTTCAGTATTTCTCTTGGGGTTCCGGCTTTGGTACAGACACAGTTAGCTATTATGCTCCTGTAGCCCCCTCTCAAGGGGGAACGTTTACCATTGGTGTCAGTCCTTACCCCTTATTTACCGGTAATGAACGTACTTACTCTTTTTCTGCCACTGTTTTTTCGACCGATGCCTGGCCTGCGCAAGTTTGTGGATGGGCTGCCGGGCTTAGGGCCGACGCAGGCGAATAACCTGGGGCAGTATATCCCGGTGGCTGAGGCGGACACAACAACCTACCCGGGGTCTGATTATTACGAGATCGCCGTGGTGGAGTATGAAGAGCAAATGCATTCCGACCTGCCGCCGACCAAACTGCGCGGCTACGTGCAGCTCTCCACCAGCGTTGTCCCCGGGGCGCAAATCCCGCTCTTTAACCCGGACGGTTCGCCCATCTTGCTGCCCGACGGCGTGACGCAGGCGGTGGGTGTAGACAATCCCCACTACCTGGGACCGCTGCTTTCCGCGACCCGCGATCGCCCGGTGCGCATTTTGTTCCGCAACCTGCTGCCCACCGGCCGCGGCGGCGACCTGTTCATCCCGGTAGACACCACGGTCATGGGGGCCGGTACCGGCCCGGAAATGATCGACCATACCGAGCCTGATCCGCTGAACCCGATGTGCAGCGAATTGAACAAACCTATCGAATGCTACACGGAAAACCGGGCAACCTTGCACCTGCACGGCGGCATCACCCCGTGGATCAGCGACGGCACGCCGCACCAATGGGTGACGCCGGCCAATGAAAACACGCCTTATCCGAAGGGCGTGAGCGTACAAAACGTGCCCGACATGCCGGACCCCGGCCCGGGAGCGATCACCTTCTTCTATACCAACCAGCAGAGCGCCCGTCTCAGCTTCTACCATGACCACGCCTGGGGCATTACCCGCCTGAACGTGTATGCCGGCGAGGTCGCGCCTTACGTCATCACCGATGATGTGGAGGACGGGTTGATCACGGCCGGGCTTATCCCGAACGATACGGCGACTATCCCGCTGGTTATCCAGGACAAAACGTATGTGCCCAGCGAGAGCCAGCTTTCCTGGCAGGACCCGCTGTGGGACATGGGGCGCTGGGGCGGCTTCGGCCAGTTGTGGGTTCCGCATGTGTATGTACCGGCGCAAAATCCGGGCGACAGCTCGGGCGTGAACCAGTTCGGCCGTTGGGCGTATGGCCCGTGGTTCTGGCCGCCCACGAACAACATTGCTTATGGCGTTGTCCCGAACCCGTATTATGATCCGGCCTGCGACCCCGATGTGGAATGGTGCGAACCGGCGACGATGCCCGGCACGCCGAATATATCGATGGGCATGGAAGCGTTTAACGATACACCGGTGGTGAACGGCACGGCTTATCCGACGGTGACGTTGGATCCGAAGACTTACCGCTTCCGTATCTTGAATGGCGCGAATGACCGCTTCTGGAATTTATCGTTTTATGTGGCCGACAGCACGGGCACGGAAGTGGCGCTGAATGCGGCGGAAGTAGCTGCGGCGCTGGACGACCCGGCGGGCGTTTTCCCGACGCCGGATACGGCCATCAGCCCGGCCGGTCCCGACTGGATTCAAATTGCTTCCGAGGGTGGTTTCCTGCCGAAACCGGCGGTTATCCCGGCCCAGACGATTACCTGGGTGACTGACCCAACCGTCTTTAACGCGGGCAACGTAGACCTGCACTCGCTGCTGATCGCCCCGGCTGAACGCGCGGACGTGATTGTGGACTTCTCGCAATACGCGGGACAGACCTTGATTCTGTATAACGACGCCCCGGCGGCGTTCCCGGCGCGCGACCCACGGTATGATTACTACACGGGCAACCCTGACCTGCGGGATACCGGCGGCGCGCCCTCGACACTGCCCGGGTACGGCCCGAACACACGCACCGTGATGCAGATCAAGATAGCGAATGTGGCGCCGGCCCCGGCTTTTGACCTGGCTTCTCTGGAAGCGGCTTTTACCCACCAAACCGATGGCTCCGGCGTGTTTGAATCCGGACAGCACCCGATCATTGTTGGGCAGGGCGCGTACAACTCGGCCTATGGCACGACATTCCAGAATAACGGCGTGTCGGCCGGCCTGGTGCAGATTTTTGATACGCAGTTGACCTTTAACACCCTGGCAGGACCGTCGCTGACGATTCCCTTCGAGCGCAAGGCGATTCAGGATGAAATGGGTGAAGCTTTTGACCCTGATTATGGGCGCATGAGCGGTAACCTGGGTCTGGAGTCTCCGTTTGCGACGGCCGGACAGGCGCAAAACCTGATTCTGTACCCGTATGTGAACCCGGCCAGCGAAATCCTGAATGGCATTGAGCTGCCGGTAGGCCAACTTGAAGCGACGCAGATTACCACGGCCGATGATGGGACGCAGATCTGGAAGATCACCCACAATGGCGTGGATACGCACCCGATCCATTTCCATCTGTTTGATGTGCAGTTGATTAACCGTGTTGGTTGGGATGGCATCATCCGCAAACCGGAGGCCAATGAATTGGGTTGGAAAGACACGGTTCGGATCAGCCCGCTGGAAGACACGATTGTGGCGATGCGGCCGATTATTCCCAAGCTGCCGTTTGGTCTGCCGGACAGTGAACGGCCGCTTAACCCGATGATGCCGTTAGGCTCGACGGAGGCGTTTATCAGCACCGACGCCAACGGGAACCCAATTCCGCCGATCGTGAACCAGATTGTCAGCTTTGGCTGGGAATATGTGTGGCACTGCCACATCCTGAGCCACGAAGAGATGGACATGATGCGGCCGATGTCGGTGAACGTGAGCCGGTCGCTGGCGACCGCGCCGGTGCTGAACTTTACCGGCGCACCCGGATCGCCCATTGGCCTGTCGTGGTCGGATAGTACGCCGGTTGACCCGGCCAACCCCTTAACCTGGGGCGGCTCGAACAACGAGATTGGCTACCGGATTGAGCGGGCAGAAGGCATTGGCGCTTTCCAGGAAATTGGTACGGCGCTGGCGAATGTGACGAGCTTTACCGATAACACCACGGTGTTGGGCACGGTCTATCAGTATCGCGTTGTGGCTTACAATGCGGCCGGCGATTCGGCCTCGGTTCCGGTGTTGGTGGGCGCGGCGATTCCGGTGCCGGATGCTCCGAGCAACCTGCAAGTTAGCCTGCTGCTATCCTTACAAACACGGCTGACCTGGACGGATAATGCGACCACGGAGACCGGTTTCGTGATTGAGCGCAGCGACAATGGCGATCCCTTTGTGGTCATTGCCTCGCCAGCGGCAGACACGACACTCTATACGGACGCCACCGTTGTTCCGGGGCATACCTACACCTATCAGGTAGCGGCCGTGAACGGCTCCGGCCGGTCGGGCGTGGCGACGGCGGGCAGCGTGTACATCCCCACGGCCCCGACGGCTCCTTCTACCTTTGCGGCTACCGCCCAGGTGACAACCGTTAGCACTGCCAGAGTAAATCTGAGTTGGGTTGATAATTCCAACGACGAGACCAGCTTTGTGATTCAGCGGGCGTCTGACGCAGGGTTCACGACGAACCTGGCGACCTTCACCCGCCGGGCAAATGCGACGACCCTGGTACAAACAGGTCTGCCACGTGGCGTGACGTATTACTATCGTATCCTGGCGCAGAACGCTTATGGCCAGTCGGCCTGGGTAAATCTCTCGCCGCCGTCGATTACGACGCCGTAAATCTAAATGTTGTACTTCCGGCGTCGGTTGTTGTCTTAAACAACTGACGCCGGATTGTCCTTTTAGCTTGATTGCACTGGATGTCGACAGCGTATCATACACGCTAAAGAAGAGATTGATTATGAAGTATAAACTTGAAAACACGCAGATTGATACCTCAATTCCAGAGGAGCGGCAGTGGCTGGCTGGCGTCCTGCTGCAACGCGGCGAACAAATTACGCGCCGGTTTGCCTACTTTTATGAAAAATTGCAGGCGCTGCCGCGACAGACGCGGAAAACCTTGCAGAAGCGGCTGGCGATGACGCTGGCAGGCGCGGCGCTGCTGCTGGCTCTGAGCGGAGCACCCAGCGTTCATGCCGCGACGATTACAGTGAACCCTGGTTCGCAGGGGATTGGGATAGACGGCGGCTGTTCTCTGGTAGAAGCGATTATCACGGCGAATACGGCCGGCACGTCGGGGGATTGTTCTGGGGGAACCGCTGGCCCAGACATCATTACTTTGGGCGGCGGCACATATTCGTATAAATACGAGACTAGTGCAGGCAACGCACTGCCACGGATCACCAGCCAGATTACCATTAACGGCAATGGGGCAACTATCGAACGCAGCGCGACGACGACAAATTTCTTTCGTGTTCTGCAAGTAAGTCCCAGTGGTAACCTAACCTTAAACGATGCCACGCTGTCTGGCGGTTATTCTATTGAAAATGGGGGCGGAATCTATAATCAACGCGGTATCGTGGTGATGAATAACAGCACAATTAGCGGTAATACGGCTTTGAATGGCGGGGGCATTTATAATCTTAATGGTACTGTGACGTTAAATAATAACAGCGCTGTTAGCATTAATGAGGCCTATGATTATGATGGGTTCGCCACGGCTTCAGGGGCAGGCATCGTTAATAAAGCAACCACTTCCCTGACGGCGAATTTAACCATCAATAACAGCACGATCAGTGGGAATTTTGTGACTGATATTGGAACCCAGGGCGGCGGTATTTATAACTGGGGTGATGATTTTGGCACGGCTACTCTCATTGTAAATAACAGCACGATAAACAATAATAGCGCCAATCTGGATGGCGCCGGCGTGATGAATTACGGTGGAAATTATGGCATTGCAAATGCCACGATAGACAGCAGCGCGATCAGTAATAATGCCGCTACTTTTAACGGCGGCGGCATCTCTAACACCAGTTTGACCTACGGTGCTGCCACCCTTACCGTGCGAAACAGCACCATCAGCAGCAATGCAGCCAGTCTCAATGGCGGCGGCATTCATTCGGATGGGGGGACCACTACGGTAGAGAACAGCACGATTACCGCGAATACCGGTGGCGGTATATTTGGCGGTGGTTCTGTCATGAACACCATTGTCGCTGCGCAGACTGCCGGCGCGGATTGCAGCGGCGTGGCAGCGACTTCCCAAGGCTACAATATCGAGAGCGGTATCACCTGCGGGTTTACGGGTACGGGCGATCAGCAGAGTGTGTCGAATGCGGCGCTTAACCTGGGGGCGTTGTCGGCCCTCAATGGAGGCACGACGCCAACCCATGCGTTGCAGAACCCAAGCGTGGCGATTGAAGCATTCCGATTGGTCCGAATGGCTGCGACGGCAACTGGCGCTGACCAGCGGGGGCGCTCGCGCGCAGGGACCGGGTTAGGGAGGTAGCTGCTGTGATATTGGCGCTTTTGAATATGGGTCTGACTTTACGCCCACGGCCGTTTCCCTACAAAGCTTTACGGTGACCGGCGGCAGCGAGAGCGGCCTCGCGCCGGCGCTGCTGGGTCTGTTGACCAGCGCCGGGCTGGGCGGCTTGTGGTGGCGCAAACGGCGAGTGGATCAACCCGACAAGGGGTGAGCGCCGAGAGCTGCGGCTAAATGGTTATGAGGACGGGTGGGTATGGTCGGAAACGGCCGTGCCCACCCGTTTTTGTTTTGGCAATGAAGCGGCGCAATGCTTTAGGCAAGATTTGTGGTTCTTCAGGAACTTGGGGGGGAACAGATGCGTGATGCGTGATGCGTGATGCGTGATGCGTGATGCGTGGGGTGATGCGTGATGGGTGCGGGGTGCGGGGTGCGGGGTGCGTGACCAGAGAGGTTTCACGTATGACGTATCAGACCAAACCGTATGAAATCCTAAAGACCAGATTTGTCCAATCTTGGAGATTGGACAAATCTCAGTGGGGGGCTTCAAATTTGGGCACGTCGGCCAGGGCTTCGTCGGGGATGACGTAAGAGGTCATCAGCAGTTTGTCGCCCCATTCCAGCATTTCCGGGAAACGGGCGGGCACAATTTGCACGGCAAAAATCTCCTGTACCCCTTCCTCGAAACGCAGAAAGGCGATGGTTTCACCGGTCTGAATGTTGACCACCCACACGCCGCAGGTGCGCTCTTGCAAGCGTTCGACCAGGGGGATGCCGCTAAAGACGGCGCTTTCGCGGACCTGCGACAGGCCGATGAAGGCCAGCGGCCCGATGAAATCGATGCCGCGCGTGAAGCCGGGCATCTGGGCGACGGTGTGCCACGTTTGCGCCGGCAGGTCTACCTGGGCCAGCGTCCCCTGGCCGGATTCCAGCACCCAGAGCCGGTTGTTGTAGATGCGCGGCGAATGGGGCATGGAGAGGCCGCGCAGCAAAATTTCATTGCGGGCGACATCCATGAAGATGCCGCCGTTTTTTTTGTTTTCGCGCCAGCCGCCCGGCGTATCGGTTTCGCCCAGGGCGGTGACGTAGGTGGGCACGCCGTTGACCATACACAGGCCGTTGAGGTGGCAGCGGTCTTGGGGGGCGAGGGCGGTGACAAAGTGCGGCCGCCAGACGGGGGTGAAGCTGTGGTCGGGGTCGAGGGTGCAGAGGGTGCAGAATTTGGTGTTGACGAGCCAGAGACGGCCGTCGGCCGCATAGGCCATTTCGTGGATGTCGATGTCGCCGGTGACATGAATCTGGCGCGGCAGAAAGGCGGCGTCGTGCTGGTCGGGCGGCTCCAACTTGCGGGCTACGGCGGCCATGTTGCGATAATACCAGACGGTGTTGGCCCCGCCGATGGTCAGGCGGCCGGTGGCATGGTCGGCGGCAATGCCCATTGGTTTGTGGAAATTGCGGAAGTGGGTATTGAGGCCGCCGTTTTGTTCCCGGCGCACCAGGATGACGCGGCCGGCCTGGTAGGTGGAAACGGCCAGGCTGATGCCAAAGGCTTCCAGGATGTTGGGGAAGTTGCTGGTGTAGACGCTGCGTAATGGGTTGGGTTGGGTTTCGTTGGTCATAATTTCGTATCGTTAAAGACCCTAAGGGTTTGGTATTGGGAAGGTAGGCTTATTGGAATTTAAACCCTTAGGGTCGTCGGTAGAGACCCTAAGGGTTTGTTCTTGGAAGGCATGCTTTTGGGAATGTAAACCCTTAGGGTCGTCGGTGGAGACCCTAAGGGTTTGGTCTTGGGAAGGTAGGCTTTTTGGAATTTAAACCCTTAGGGTCGTCGGTATAGACGGACGCGGGTTATTATAGAACACAATGGCGGACAGCCATAATTCTTTTTTCCTGCGGACAATGGGATACAATCGGTTTTATGATTCGTCGGGCTTGCGCTGCTGTGTCCCACTGGGAATGGTTGTTCCTGCTGTTTGTGCTGCCGCTTACGTTTTTGGGGGTGGCATGGCAAACGGCCGTTCTCCTCATCCTCCTTCTCTTCTGGCTGCTGCGCCGGATAGGAACCGGTCATTTTGTGCCGCCAACGCCGCTGAATACCTCGCTGCTGCTGCTGCTGATCATGGTTCTGGTGAGCCTGTGGGCTACGTTTGACATGGCCTTCAGCTTTGGCAAGGTGGTGGGCGTGTTTTATGGCGTGGGGATTTATTTCGCCTGGGCGGATTGGTCGGGGCGGTCGGCGGGGCGGCTGGCCTGGGCGGCGTTGGGCTTGCTGGCGGCCGGATTGGGCGTCATGGGGCTGAGTTTTTTGGGGACGAGCTGGCCGCGCAAACTGCCGTTGTTGGGGCAGGTGGTGGCGGCGGTGCAGGCCCGGATTCCGGCGCGGCTGCTGACACTGGGCGGACCGGACAGCGGTTTTAACCCGAATCAGGTAGCGGGGGTGCTGCTGTGGGTCGCGCCGCTGGCGCTGGCGCTGGTGGGCATCGCCGTGGTTGATTTTGGGGCGATGAAACGGCGGCTGCGTTGGCCAACGGCCGTTTTGCTGCTGCTGTTTTTGGCGGGTAGTTTTCTAACGCTGACCGCGTCGCTGCTGCTGACACAGTCACGCGGCGGGCTGCTGGGGTACGGCGTGGGGCTGCTGCTGATGGCCGGGCTGGCGCTGCGGCGGTATTGGCGCTGGCTGGCGGCGGGCGTGGCGGCTGCCGGGTTGGCGGCGGCGATCTTGTTATCTACCCAGGGCGCGTCGACGGTGACGACGGCCGTGTTCGCCCAGGTGGGCATTCCAACCGGCGATGAGGCGGCGCTGGCGGATGGGATTAACACGTTGAACGGCCGTATGGAAATCTGGTCGCGGGCCATTTACGGCATTCAGGATTTTCCTTTCACCGGCATGGGGATGAACAATTTTCGGCGGGTGGTGCATATTTTGTACCCGCTGTTCCTCATTTCGCCCGACACCGACATCGCCCACGCGCACAACCATTTGCTGCAAGCGGCGCTGGATTTGGGCATCCCCGGCCTGATCGCTTATCTGGCGCTCTGGCTGGGCAGCGCGGCGATGTTGTGGCAGGTGTGGCGGGCGGCGGCGGCGCAGGCGCAGTCCAGGTGGTACCGGGCGCTGGTGATCGGGCTGGCCGGGTCATTGGCGGCCTATTTTGTGTATGGCCTGTTGGATACCGTGGCGCTGGGCGCGAAACCAGGCTTTATATTTTGGATGTTGCTCGGCGTGGTGGCCGGGAGCCGACGGTTAACAGCCGGTGGTGAGACCACTGAAGATACGAACCGCGGCGAGCGCGAAGGACGCGGAGGGGAAAAATCTCCAGAGAAAAACTCCGCGCCTTCGCGGTGAAAAAGGCTTTTTTCAAGAGACTCAATGATCAACAGTCAGTGGTTACTGTTGAACGGCTGACGGCCGTAAGGGTGGATGATGAGAGAGACGTTTGATTTGCCGCACGGCCGTTTGCGCCTGCCAGCTTTTTTGCCGGATGGCACGCAGGGGGTGGTGCGGGCGGTGGATGCCCAGGATTTACACACGGTCGGCGTGCAGGCGGTGCAGATGAACGTGTTTCATCTGATGCAGCGGCCGGGTTCGTCGACGATCCAGGCGTTGGGCGGGCTGCACCGGATGACAGGTTGGGAACGGCCGTTATTCACCGATTCCGGCGGTTTTCAGGTCTATTCGCTCATCCGGCAAAATGCCAAAAACGGCACCATTGGCGACAAAGGGGCGTCGTTTCGGGTGGAAGGGCATAAGTACAATTTCACGCCGGAAAAAAGCATCCAACTGCAAATGAGTTACGGCTCGGACGTGGTGATTTGCCTGGACGACTGCACGCATGTTGATGATTCGGACGACGTGCAGGCGGCGTCTGTGCGGCGCACCGTCGCCTGGGCGCGGCGCTGCAAGGATGAATTTGTGCGCCTGACGGCCGAAAAGAAACTGGACGAAGCGCACAGACCAAAGCTGGTGGCCGTGGTGCAGGGAGGCGGCTCGGCGGCGCTGCGCCGTCAATGCGCCGACCAACTGCTGGAAATTGGCTTTGACGGCTACGGTTATGGCGGCTGGCCGCTGGATGCGGAGGGTAATCTGCTCACCGATATGCTGGCGGCCGTGCGCGACGCGATACCGGCCGAGTTCACGGTTCATGCGCTGGGGGTGGGACACCCGGATTATGTGGCCGCCGGTGTGCGCCTGGGATATGAATTGTTCGACAGCACGATGCCGACGCGGGATGCGCGACACGGCCGTCTCTACTCGTTCACCGTCGATCCGAAAGCGGGGCCGCTGCACAGCCCGTTTTTCCGCTACGTCTACGTGAAAGACGACAAACATATCAAGACCAACCGGCCGGTGTCCCCCTTTTGTGAGTGCCCGGTGTGCGCCCATTATTCGTTGGGCTATCTGCACCATCTCTTTAAGATCAACGACAGCTTGTACCCACGCCTGGCCACGCTGCACAATTTGCGCTTTATGATGCAGTTGATGGACAGCCTGGGGAGTAGGAGTTGAGATTTGCGATTTGCGATTTGCGAGAGCAATCGGGGTCTTTGGGATTTCATGGGTTTTGGTCTGATGCGTGATACGTGATGCGTGAAACCTCTCTGGTCACGCATCACGTATCACGCATCAGGGGCTATCAACCCCCTGAGTTCCTGAAGAACCAGCAATCGCTAATCTCTAGTCTTCGGCCTTTTTTGCCATGGCGGATTTAGATGAATTGGTAACGGCCGTGCAGGCCACCAGCAAATACCAGCCTATCAGCCCGGACCTGGTGCGGCGCATCGGCGCGGCGGAACTGGCGAAACGGCCGCGTCTGAAAGAAGCGGTGAAGGCGACCAAGAATAAATTGCACCAGATTGGCGGCGCGTATTTTACGGCGACCATCGATTATGAAGCGGCGCTGGCGCGCATTGCCGCCGCGCAGCGCCAAGGCGCGGAAGCGCAGAAAGAAGCGTTGGCAGCGGTGATGCGGCTGCACGCTTCGACCAACGAGCGGCTGGGGATTCTGGCTGAATTTTACGCCGCCACGTTGGGCGGGCTGCCACCCATCGGCAGCGTGTTGGATATTGCCTGTGGTCTGAATCCTCTGGCGCGCCCCTGGATGCCTTTGGCCGCGGAAAGCGCGTATCTGGCGGTGGATATTTACGCCGATATGATGGCGTTTTTGGGCGATTTTATGACCCTGAGCGGCATAAACGGCGCGGCGCAGGTGGTCGACGTGGGCGGGGCGGTGTCGTTTGCCGCAGTGGACCTGGTTCTGCTGCTGAAGACGCTGCCGGTGCTGGCGCAAACGGACAAAACGGCCGTGCCCCGCCTCTTAGACTCGCTGCAGGCGCGGTATCTGCTCATCAGTTTTCCCGCCAAAAGCCTGGGCGGGCGCAGCAAGGGCATGGTGGAAAATTACGAAGCGCAGTTTTATGGCTGGGCCGAGGGGCGCAATTGGCAGGTGCAGCGATTTGCCTTTGAGACGGAACTGGCCTTTCTGGTACGCAGCGGTTAAGGGATTATACTTCCGAACGGAAAGCACGTATGAAGTTGGATGAGACGCAGGTAGAGGCGGTTGTAACGGCCGTAAAAGAATCCAAAAAATATGGCGACACGGCCGAAACGACGATTCGGGCGCTGGCGGTGGATGCGCTGCACCGGTATAAAAAGCCGAAGCAGGCGATCAAAGCCGTGCGGGCGCAGCTGCACAGCATCATGGCCCCCTATTTGGGCGACCCGGATTATGAGGCGGCGAAACGGGCGGTAACGGCCGTGTTCGCCACCAACGACGCGGCGCAAAGCAAAATGGTGTGCCGCGACATTCTGGGCACGCACCTGTCCACGCGCGAACGGCTGCCGCTGCTGGACAGGTTTTACCGCGAGATTTTTGCCGTGACCGGCCAACCGGCCAGCCTGCTGGACATCGCCTGCGGGCTAAATCCGCTGGCTTTCCCGTGGATGGGGCTGCCGACCAGCACCCAATTTTACGCCTACGACATTCACGAGCCGCGCATTGATTTCCTGAACCATTATTTTCGGGCGCAAGGGCTGGCGCCGCTGGCTAAAGTGCAGGATGTGGCGCATGTATTTCCCCAGGAAACGGCCGACGTGGCCCTGTTTTTGAAGGAGATGCCTCGCTTTACGCGCAATTATGGCGATTTGGGACGGCCGTTATTGCAGGCGCTCAACGTGCGCTGGTTGGTGGTCTCTTATCCGGAGGTCAGCACGCATGGCGGGCGCAACCTGACCCATCGCTACCGCGAGTTTATGGGCCAGTTAACCGATGGCCTCCCCTGGACGACCACGGAGATTTTGTTTGACGGGGAACTGGTATTTTGTATTGAGAAGAGCGAAGACAAACCGTGAGGTTTTGTAAGGTAATCTACGCTTCGTAGCCGCGGTATCCCTACCGCGCTCTGGGAAATGCGCGGTAAGGATACCGCGGCTACAAAATCTATTGGAGATTGAACCAGTCTCCAGTCTCGCACAAGCTATTCAACCCCTGTTTCTAAGGGCTACACCATTCAGGTATGCACCACTTTTTTGTTAGCGACATTCACCAGGACCAGGCTGTTTTTTCTGACGAGCAGGCGCATCAGATAGGGCGCGTGCTGCGGCTGCGCCCTGGCGAACGGGTGATGGTGTTGGATAATGCGGGCTGGCAGTATGAGGCGGAGTTGGCGGAAGTGGGGCGGCGGGTAACGGCCGTATTACACGCCAGACAACCCGCAGCCAACGAGCCAGCCATCCACCTGACCCTGTTTCAGGCTGTGTTGAAGCGAGACAATTTTGAGTGGGTGCTGCAAAAAGGCACGGAAATCGGCGTGACGCGCTTTGTGCCGCTGATCACCGAACGCACGGTGGCCCATCCGCCGCACAAGCTGGAGCGGTGGCAGCGCATTCTCACCGAAGCGGCGGAGCAGTCGCGGCGCGGCCGGATTCCGCAGTTGGCGGAGCCAGTACGCCTGGCAGACGCCTGGGCTGAGGCGCAGGCCGCAGAATTGGCGCTGCTGCCCTGGGAAGGGGCGGCGCAGAAGACGCTGGCGGCGGCGCTGGCGGGGAAACGGCCGTCGACCATCGCCATGCTCATCGGGCCGGAAGGTGGGTGGACGGATGACGAAGTGGAAAACGGCCGTGCGCGGGGCCTCATTCCTGTGACCCTTGGTTCGCGCATTTTACGCGCCGAAACGGCGGCCATTGTCAGCGCCGCGCTTACGATGCAACTAATTGGAGAGTGGGGCTAACTGGCCGATGGTTTGGCCGGTACATCAGCCCCCAAATGAACTTATGCTTATATCTTTTCAGGTTTTTCCGGCAAGACCCCAAGGGTCTGAACCCCTAATCATCCAAATTCTCAGGAGCAGACCCTTGGGGTCTGTATAGGTACCTATGCTGTATCTTGTGGCAACTCCCATTGGAAATTTAGGCGACATCACCCTCCGGGCGCTGGAAACGCTGCGCACGGTGGACGTGGTGGCCAGCGAAGACACACGCAAAACGGGTTTACTGCTCAAACATTTTGAGATCAGCAAACCGCAGGTCTCCTTCCATGAACACAACGAGGCGCAGGCCGGGGCCAAAATCATGGCTTTGCTGGCTGATGGCAAGTCGGTGGCGGTGGTGTCCAACGCGGGCACGCCGGGGATTTCTGACCCGGGCTACACCCTGGTGCGCAGCGCAGTCGAGGCGGGCGTGGCCGTGACGATGATTCCCGGCGCGTCGGCGGTGGTGATGGCGCTGGTGCTGTCTGGGCTGCCGGCGCACAGCTTTACGTTTCGCGGGTTTCCGCCGCGCAAAAGCGGCAAACGGCAGCGTTTTATGGCTGTCGATGCGGAATCGCCGCACACGCTTATTTTCTACGAAAGCCCGTACCGTCTGGAAGGTTTTTTGACCGATGCGCTGGCCGTGTATGGCGACCGCCCGGCGGCGCTGGCGAATGAATTGACCAAATTGTTTGAGGGTGTGCAGCGGGGGCTGTTGTCGGAACTGCTAACGGCCGTGCAGTCCCAAGAACCACGCGGCGAATATGTGGTGGTGATTGGCGGGGCGATTAGCTAATCTGCGGCGTTATTTGTGGTAATTTTCACCGTTGAGAATGGTGAAGGCGCGGTAAAGCTGTTCCAGGAAGATGACGCGGGCCAATTCGTGGGTAAACGTGAGCGGAGAGAGGGCAATTTGGTGGTGGGCGGCAGCGAGTACGTCATCAGAAAATCCAACCGGGCCGCCGATGAGAAAGGCGAGACGGCCGTGTACCTCAATCTGCTTTTGTACAAACTGCGCCAGCGCCGGACTGGTCAGCGGTTCCCCTTCCGGCGACAACAAGATGATGCGGTTGGCGCTGCCGGCCGCTTTTAGCAGCAAATCCCCTTCCTTTTGCATCGCCGCCATATCCGGCAGCCCTTGGCCCACAAAATCCTTTACTTCCACCAGATTCAGGCGCGTGTAAAAGCCAAGCCGCTGCGCATAGTCGGCTTGCGCCAGCCGCCAATGTTTGCTGCGCATTTTGCCCACGGCAAGCAAGTCGATGTGGCCAATGGGGCGCGGCATCGGTTAGCTGAGTTTTCCCAGGAGGCGATTTTTGGCCCACTCGGCCGGCAGGTAAAGGGGAGACAAGTCTTGGGCGTGGCGGTAGCAGGCCAGAGCCGCACGCGCTTCGCCCAAATGTTCGTAGACACGGCCCAAATTGACAAAAGCGTAGTGAGGGGTCTTGTAATTGGTCGCGCGCGCCGCTTTTTCCAGCCAGGGAACCGCTTCTTCCCACGCTTCTTTTTCGATCAGATAGGCGCCAATGTCGTTATACGGGTTGCCAAGCGTCGGGTCCAAGGCGATAGCTTTGTGGCATTCGGCGATGGCTTCGTCGTAGCGGTTGAAGATGCTGTAGGCCCAGCCAAGGTAGGTGTGGGCTTCGGCCGTGGGGTGGATGGCGATGGAGCGGCGGTATAGTTCGATGGCGTCGCCGAGTTCGCCATTCAGGTGGTGGCGGACCGCTCTATCAAACAGGATCATAGCCTGTTCGTGCAAAATTTCTTGTTCGTTCATGATGGCATAGTGTAACAAACGGGAATGGTTTCTGGCAAGATGGGATCGGGGTAACGGGATCTGCCTGAAAGGCTGCTTTTACGGAAAAAGCCGGTAAAGCCCACCAGCTTCAGCGGTGGGATAATTCGGCTGCGCACACTACAAGCATAAGCGGCTTGTTCTTACGACCGACAGGGCGGCAGCTTTAGCTGGATTCCTCGTGCGTGCTAAGTTGTCTGCTGTATAATTGGTACATGCGTTCTGCCAAGTTACCGCAACCTGTGAAGATTAGACGGACATACAAGTACAGGCTGTACGCCAGCAAGCGGGACAAGCGCCTGCACCAGCAGATCGATGTGGCCGGGAACATCTGGAATCATGCGCTTGCTGTCCAGAAACGTTACCATCGCTTGACGGGCAAGTACATTAACAAACACCGTCTGATGAGCCATATAGCCAGGATGAGGCGCACCGAACGGTTTGGCTACTGGCAGTTAGTTGGCAGTCAGGCAGTTCAGGACGTTGTTGAGCGGCTGGATAAAGCCTACATGCGTTTCTTCGCCTATCGTCGTGGAGAGTTGAGCATCAAGACCGGTCCACCACGCTTCAAGAAGGTGAAGAAATACAAGTCCTTCACGCTCAAGCAGGCCGGTTGGAAACTGCTGGGTGGCAATCGCCTGCGGCTGAACGGCCGAAACTACAAGTTTGCTCTTTCACGGCCCATCAACGGCAACATCAAGACGGTCACGGTCAAACGGGACCAGGCAGGCAGGCTGTTCGTTTGTTTTTCTGTCATCGAGGAAATTAGCAACCCACAAGTGGAAGTCAGCACGGGTAAAATCGGCGGTTTCGACTTTGGATTGAAAACGTTCCTCACTGATGACGAAGGTGGAGAACATCTGTCACCTGAGTGTCTGAAAGCCAACTTGTCTGAAATAGGCTGTCTCAATCGCCAGCTAGCCCGCAAACAGGTTGGTTCCAACAATCGCCGGAAGGCGAAACGCCAGCTGGTTCTGGCCCATGACAAAGTAGCCAACCAACGGCGTGACGCGCATTTCAAACTCGCCCACCAGCTTTGCGACGAATATGACGTTTTAGGATTTGAAACCCTCAACTTGCACGGCATGAAGAAGTTGTGGGGCAGGAAAGTGAGCGACCTCGGCTTCGCCCAGTTTGCGCTCATTCTTGAGCATGTAGCACACATGAGCGGTAAGCAGGTGGTCAAGATTGGGCGGTGGGAACCGACCAGTCAAACCTGTTCTTGCTGTGGGCATCGGCAGGCGATTGAGCTGCAGGAACGTTGGTTCGTGTGCAATGAATGTGGACTGGAAATCGGACGTGACCACAACGCCGCCAGGAATATCAGGCGTGAAGCTATCATGATGTTAGGAGTTGGGGCATCGACTCCGAGCTTAGAGGGAGTTAGACGATCAGAGATGATCGCATCCCTTGCTTGAAGCCAAGAATCCCAGGCGTTTTTAGCCCTAGGAGTATGTCAATTTACGTAAAGCAAAAAAGGTGATAAATTATGGTTTGGCAAAGTCGATGTGGGTGTTATCAAGCAGTGATTCAGATTCTGACCAATCGGATGAAAACCCGGTGCGTGCTGTGGAGGTAAGGATATGGTTTCTCGACATCGTTTTATATGGTTAACGATTTTTTTATTAGGCGCTGGCTGGCTGCTGACGGCTTGTGAACGGCCATCTCCGGATGCCAGTGTATCGCCCACGGCCGTTTCCGGCCTGGATTTTAGCGACCCCAATGTAGGCGGCGGCATTGCCGGCGATGGTGCGCCGACGATTGGGGCGGCTTACCCGGCTGCGCCAGAAGAAACCACAGCGCCAGAAGCTCAACCGTCGGCGGAAACGGCCGTTACCCCCATGCCTACCGCGCTTCCGGCGGTTCCCACAGCCACGACACCGATTGAGAATGCGCCTGCGCCGACGGTGGAAACGGCCGTGGCGGCCGACGGAACGGCCGTGGCGGCTGACGGAACGGCCGTGGCGGCTGATGGAACGGCCGTGGCAGAAGCGCCAACCGCAGCCGCTGGAACCACCACGACAGAAATAACCCACGTCGTCCAACCAGGGGAAAACCTGTTTCGCATTGGCCTGCAATATGGCGTTTCCTGGGTGACGCTGGCCCAATACAACGGTCTAACCAACCCCAACGGCATTGTCGCCGGACAAACCATTAAAATACCACCCACCACCGGACAACCTCCCACCAGCGTACCCTTACCAACCGCCACCGCCATGCCGCCAGGCAGCATCACCTACTACGATGTGCAGCCAGGCGACAACCTTTTCCGCATCGGCCAAAAATTTGGCGTGAGTTGGGTGCAAATCGCCGAAGCCAACGGGCTGGTGAACCCCAATCAAATTGTCGTCGGGCAAACGCTGAAGATTCCGGTGAACGCACCGGGACCAACGCCTGAATTCACCCATGTCGTCAAATTTGGCGAAACCATTTTTGGCATTGCGGCGCAGTATGGCGTGCCCTGGTTGGCAATCGCGGAGGCCAACGACATCCCTTCGCCGTATGTAATTTTTGCCGGGCAGGCGTTGATTATTCCTGGGGGCTAAGGGGTTGCCAGGTTGGCCGATTTCCGGCAAACTTAATGAAATGAGGTTCTTTGGGATTTCAGGGGGTTGACACCCAATGATGCGTGAAGCGTGTTGCGTGACCAGAGAGACCTCACGCAATACGCATCACGCTTCACGCCTGACCCCACGAAATCCTAAAGACCCTGAAATGATTGGTAGCGGGTTTAAACCCTAAGGGTTTATTCGACCTCTGGAAAACACCACGATCGGCAAAACCCTTTTGCAGATTAAAAAATTAATCCGGTAATCGTGAGGCGTGTCATGCTGAGGTCCTCCGAAGCATCCCATTTGCTTAGAATGACCAAGTTGTGGGGATTCTTCGCTCCGAAGACTCCGCTCAGAATGACCAGCTCATTGCCTGATTATTTTCTTAAAGACCAATAGGGTTTTCAAGTAGCATGAGTTAATTATTTTAGAAAGGTGCAGCCTACGCTGCACCTTTTCATGGAAGGTGAGTGAACAAGATGAGATGGCAAGGCGTTATTCAACAATACCGGGCGTATTTGCCCTTTGACGATGACGTGCAGATTGTGACCTTGAATGAGGGCAATACGCCCTTAATTCGCGCCGACCGGTTGGCGGAACAGATTGCGCCCAAGGCTGGCCTGAAGCTGTATCTGAAATACGAAGGGCTGAACCCGACCGGTTCGTTTAAGGACCGGGGGATGACGGCGGCAATCACTCAGGCTGTGCGCGAAGGGGCCAAGACGGTGATTTGCGCCAGCACGGGCAATACGGCAGCCAGCGCCGCAGCTTATGCGGCGCGGGCCGGGCTGCGCTGCCTGGTATTGGTCCCCGAAGGCAAAATTGCTTTGGGCAAATTGGCCGCTTCCCTGGCTTATGGGGCGGAAGTTATCAGCATCAACGGCTCGTTTGACGACGGGCTGGATATGGTGCGGGCGATTGTGGAGCGGCTGCCCATCGCTCTGGTGAATTCGGTGAATCCCTGGCGTTTGGAAGGGCAAAAAACTGGCTCGTTTGAAATTATCGATCAGTTGGGTGGGCAGGCGCCGGATTGGCACTGCCTGCCGGTGGGGAATGCGGGTAATATCTCGGCTTATTGGATGGGGTATAAGCAGTATGGCAAGGGGCTGCCGCGCATTTTGGGCGGTCAGGCGGCCGGCTCGGCTCCGATTGTGTTGGGGCATGTGGTGGAAAAGCCGGAAACGTTGGCGACGGCCATTCGCATTGGCAATCCGGCGCGTTGGCATCAGGCGTTGGAAGCGTTGGATGAGTCTGGAGGGATTATCACGGCCGTTACCGACGCCAAAATCCTGGAAAGCTGGAAGCTGTTGGCCCGCCTGGAAGGGGTATTTGTAGAGCCGGCTTCGGCGACCGGGCTGGCGGCGTTGAAGCAGCAGATTGAATTGGGCGAGATTGACCCGGTGGGCAAAACGGCCGTCTGCATTCTCACCGGTCACGGGCTGAAGGATCCGGCGACGGCCGTTGATCAGGCCACCCCGCCGCTTACCTTACCGGCCAATGTGGAGGCGCTGGAAGCGTATTTAGCCGCCAGCAGGTGACCGCCGCCGGCTGTCGGTTAATTGCTGCTGATGAGGAAGTTGGCCTGAATCCAGCCTAACTCGCCCTGGACGGTTTGCACTTCTTGCCAGAGGCTGCCCGCGCGATTGGCGTGCCCGCCAAGCAAGATGACCGTATCGCCGTGGTTGAGAATGGTCAGGTTTTGCCCATCCGGGGAACGGCGCAGCCAGACAGTGCCACCGCCCACATCAATGACGGCCGTTTTACCCTCTATCGGTGTGGGCGTGAGGGTTGGCGTGGGGGTGATGGTGGGCGTGGCTGTGGGGGTTGCTGTGGGGGAAGGCGTGCGCGTGGGTGTGCTGGCAACGGCCGTTGGCGTGGCCGCCGGACCGGGAATCAGGGTTCCGGTGGTTGTTTCCAGCGTGGCGCTGATTTCGTTTCCAGCGGTCAGGGCGGCGGCTGTTTCGGTGGCTGCGCTGGGCGGTGGGCCGCCAAACGCGCCGCTGGCGGGCGTCAGAGAGTTGGGGCGGGTGGCCGCAGAGGTGGGCGGCGTCTCAACTGCCCCGCCGATGATTTCCAGGCCATCATTTTCTGGCGTCGGCGTGAGTTCGGCGACGGCCGTCGGCACGCCGGTGACGATGCCGCCAATGGGCACACCTGCCAGGAAAAAGCCAAAGGCCAGCAGGATCAGGGCAAAGCCATAGCCCGTAAAAGCACGGGCGCGTAAATCCAGCCGATACCCGGCCAGGCGCATGCGCACCAGAAACTTGGGCGATTGGGCGGCCAGCGCCAGGCCAACCGCGAGCAACGCGCCAACAGAACTCAGGGCCATGCCCCATAATGTCCAAATCGGAAAACCCATGTGGGCGATTATAACACTTTACCAAAAAGAGCTAAAAGCACGGCCGTGTTTGGCGAGATGCCCCAACCTCTGGATGGGGTATAATCTGTAACCATGTATTCAGGTTTCACTTCACCCACACGCACCCGCACCTGAATACTTGAACACCTATACACCTCTCGATCAGGAGAAAATTATGGCAAACCAATATGATCTTGTAATTTTAGGAGCCGGGCCGGGCGGCTATGTGGCAGCCATTCGCGCTGCCCAGTTAGGCCTCAAAGTAGCCATCATCGAAAAAATATTGGGGCGGCGTCTGCCTCAACATCGGCTGCATCCCTTCTAAGGCATTATTAAAGAATGCCGAACTGGCCCACACGCTGCAACATCGGGCAAAAGAATTTGGCTTCAGCTTCGACAATCTGGCACTGGATTACAATGTAGCCTTCAAACGCAGCCGCCAGGTTTCCAACCGCCTGGTCAAAGGCGTGCAGTTTTGATGAAGAAGAACAATATCGACGTTTTTGAAGGGACCGGCAAGCTGACCGGCCGCGAATCGATTCAAGTTAGCCTTAACGATGGCGGCGAGACGACCCTGGCGGCGCGCAACATCATCATCGCTACCGGCGCGCGGCCGCGCCAACTGCCGGGCGTGCCGTTTGATGGCGAGCGCATTATTTCCTACATCGAAGCGATTCTCAGCGAAGAAGTGCCGCAAAGCCTTATCATCATCGGCGGCGGGGTAATTGGCGTGGAATTTGCCTACATGTGGGCCAATTATGGCGTGGATGTCACCATCGTGGAGATGCTGCCCCACCTGCTGCCCAACGAAGAGCCAGAGGTGAGCGATGTGTTGGAGAAAGCCTACAAAAAGATGGGCGTGAAATTCCACACCAATACGCGCGTAGAAAAAGTGGAGAAAACGGACAGCGGCGTCAGCGTGGCCATTGGCGGCGGTCAGGTTTTGCAGGCCGAAAAGGTGATGCTGGCCATTAATTTCCAGCCAAATACGGAAAACATCGGGCTGGAGGCGGCCGGCGTGCAGTTGACCGAGCGGGGCAACATCGCCATTGATGACTATATGCGCACCAACGTGCCCAACATTTACGCCATCGGCGACGTGGCGACCGATTACCGGCTGGCGCATATCGCCTCGGCGATGGGGCTGTTGGCGGCGGAGGCGATTGCCGGCGAGCCGACGCATCCGTTGGATTTCCGCATGATGCCGCGGGCGACGTACTGTGTGCCGCAGGTAGCCAGCTTTGGCTACACGGAAGCGCAGGCCAGAGAGGCGGGGTATGAGATCAACGTGGGTCAGTTCCCGTTTGTGGCCAATGGCAAGGCGCTGGGGCTGGGCGAAAAAGAGGGGTTCATCAAAATCATCGCGGATGCGAAGTATGGCGAGATTTTGGGCGCGCACATGGTTGGTCCGGACGTGACGGAGCTGCTGCCGGAGCTGACGCTGGCGCATAATGCCGAGCTGACGGCCGCAGAGATTGCCCGTAACGTTCATGCCCACCCCACGTTGAGCGAGGCGCTGATGGAAGCGGCGCACGGCGTGGAAGGCAGCCCGATTCACATTTAAGAATTTGGGTTCTTCAGGAACTCAGGGGGTTAATAGGCCCCGATGGGTGAAGCGTGATGCGTGACCAGAGAGGTTTCACGCATCACGTATCACGTATCACGTATCACGTATCACGCATCAGCCCAAACCTCATGAAATCCCAAAGACCCAAAATTTGCCGTTAGCAGGTCTTTGGCCTGTTTATGGTCTGTGGACATGAACGGCCGTTCACGCGAACGGCCGTTTTTTTATGCCTACCAGGTTGGGCGGCAACATATAGGTGACAATTGTCACTTGTGAAACGGCCGTGTGCATTGTTACCATCCTCCCAAGACAAATCCACTCGACAAGGAAACAATCATGCCCCAAGACCTATACCAACAACTGGCCCATCACCTGGATAACCTGCCCGGCGGCTACCCGCCAACTGAATCTGGCGTTGAACTGCGCATTTTGCGCCGCCTGTTTAGCCCGGAAGAAGCGGAACTGGCCATGTGCCTGACCGTTTTGCCGGAAGAAGCCAAAGTTGTCGCCCGCCGCGCCCATTGGTCCGTGCCGGAAACCGCGCAAATGCTGCAAGAAATGGAAGCCAAAGGGCTTATTTACGCCTATCACCCACGAGAAGGGCTGCCAAAATACTCGGCGCTGCATTTTGTGGTGGGCATTTGGGAATTTCAGGTCAACCGCCTGACGCCGGAATTGGTGCGTGACTTTGAGGAGTATTTGCCCACGTTAGCCGCCCACGATGTCTGGCAGAAAGCGCCGCAAATTCGCACAATCCCCGTGGGGCAAAGCATCGCCGCCAACCAGGAAGTGATGATTTATGAGCAGGCGGAAGAATTGGTGCGCTCACAAAAGCATATTGTGGTGGCCCCTTGCATTTGCCGCCAGGAGCGGCAGACGGTGGGCGAAGGGTGCAAAAAACCGTTGGAAACCTGCCTGTCTTTTGGCACGGCGGCCGATTATTACCAGCGCAATGGCCTGGGGCGGGAGATTGACCAGGAGGAAGCCCTGAAAATCTTGAAGCAGGCCAATCGCGCCGGATTGGTGCTGCAGCCGAGTAATTCGCAGAAAGCGTCGTTTATTTGCTGCTGCTGCGGCGACTGCTGCGGCGTGCTGCGCAGCGCGAAACTGCATCCGCAGCCGGCAAGCGTGTTGGCATCGGCGTTCTTTGCGGAGGTGGATGCGGCGTTGTGTAATGGTTGTGGCGCATGTACGCGCCGCTGCCAGATGGATGCGGTGGAAATGGTGGCGGAAACGGCCGTGTTGAATCTGGATCGCTGCATTGGCTGTGGGTTGTGCGTATCCACCTGCCCCACCAAAGCGCTGGCGCTGGTGCGCAAGCCGGAGACTGACCTGCCGGACGTGCCGCCAAACTTTACGCTGGCGAATTTTCAATTAGGCCGCACGCGGGGCAAATTTAAGACCACGGAAATGGTGATGATGGTGGTGCGGTCTAAGGTGGACAGGTTGTTGTCGTGATGGCGTGGGGGGAGCGTTTAAAACAAAAATGACGGCACGGCCGTCATCCAAACTATGGGCGATACAAGACTCGAACTTGTGACCTCTACGATGTCAACGTAGCGCTCTAACCAACTGAGCTAACCGCCCGTATACCTTTGTTAAGTACGGCCAAATTATAACAGGCTTCTTCCCAGCGTCAACGGGCATACCCAAAGTTGCCCAACTTATGGTATAGTTGCCAGCGATCACAAGCACCTATTTCATCAGGATGGTACAGTTTTGAAAAAGGGCAGGCATCCCCGAAAAACAGCGATTGGAATTTGGCGTTGCGGGTCTGGTTGTTGCCGTGATTGTAGCCGGCGCGATTGGGTTTGTGCTGCACGACGCCACCGGTTTCCCGTTTGGCCAGTTTGGGATGTTTTGGTGGGCCACGGCCGTTTTTGTCGCCTTCATCTTGGGGTTGTTGTATTACGCCATTTTTGTGCTGCCCATTCCCGGCAGCGAAGGCTGGGCCGAAGGGCTGCGCCTGCTGTGGCGCAATTATCTGGTGGCTCCCCGGCGGCCGGCCCCCGCAACCCGACTGACACGCGCCAAAGAGAAAACGGCCGTGCCGCCCCATCTCGCCAACCTACCCCCCAGTTTCACTTCTTTGCGCAGCGGCATCACCCGCAGCCACCAAGCCCTGGCCCTCGTCAAAGGCGTCCAATTTTCCCGCGCCGTCGGCGCCGGATTTGTCGTTCTCTACAAAGGTGAAGCGGTTTCCCAGGTGATCGATCTCCGACGCCACACCCGATCGCAGCGCGTGAAAGCCAATACCCGCGATGGTATTCCGGTAGAGCTAGACATTTTTGTCCTCTTTCGCATCTTGCAAGACGACCCCCAGCTTGCGCCAGACAGCGACGTGTACCCGTTCGACTCGGAAGCTATCTTCCAGGTTAATTATGCCAGCAGCGTGAGTTCTGGCGACAGCCTGCGCCGGTGGTCTAACCAGGTAACTCCCAGAGCGGCGGCCTTGCTGGCCAACGAAATTGCCGCATTCCCCCTCGATGAATTTTATGAAGTCGACGCCAGCGGCATTGGTCCGCTGCACGATATTCGGCAGCGTATCCAACGCTTGCTGGCGCAAAACGAGCAGCTTTCCGGCATTCAAATTTTGAACGTGGGAACCAGCAGCCTCTATCTATCGGAAGAAGTATCCGCCCAGCGCATTAAACAATGGCAGGCCCGGTGGCAAAGCGAAATTTTGCGCCGCCAGGCCGAAGCCGAAGCCGACGCCGAAAGCCGGCTCAAGCGGGCGCGCGCGCGGGCGCAGATCGAGATCATCGAAAGCATTACCCAAAACATCCTGGCCATGCGCCGCGATGCCAACGTCAAACTCACCGAAGTTGTTACCCTGCGCATGATTGAAGCATTTGAAAAAGCTGTGAGCGATGTCTCTACTCAGGCGCTTATCCCGCAGCCTCTGCTGACCAGCATGGTCGATAGTTCGCGGGAAATGTTAACCTGGATCGAAGAGGATCGAACATGATGCGCCGCCGTTCGACACCGCCGCCTTCGCCTTCGGTCATGCTGCCCATTTCTCGTGGCGCTTACCTGTTGATTTTGTTGGTGGCGATCCTTTTATATTGGGTGCTTGTCCATTACCTGGAACGCCTGGACCTGACCGTCTTGCTAAACAATCGCTGGCACATTTTTGCCGGGCGCGCCGGATTTGCCGCCAGCGCTGATCAACCTGGCCGAGTTTTTTGATTGGCGTGTTTTGCGCCATTTTATTCCGGTGATTACCGGTTGGGTATTGGCCTATCTGGCTGCGGTGAGTCTGGTGCGGGTGCTGTACGATTTGCCCGACAGCGGCACTGCCCGGCGTTTTTTAGGCCGGTTGGTGGGCGAAACGGCTCAAGGTCCGGCCGTTGAGGTAGCGGCAGGAACGTTGGCCAAGCTGCGGGAAAGCTCGGAGCTGCTGCGCGTGGGTGGACCCGGTTTGATTTTGATTCCGGCCGGCGAAGTGGCGGTGACAGAAGTGAACGGCCGTTTCTACCGCATTATCCCCCCTGGCAAACAAAAAATCGGCCGGTTTGAATACATCCATGCCCTCATAGACCTGCGCCCGCAAGATCGCCATCTCAGCGGTATCCGCCTGGTCACCCGCGATGGCCTCGAGGTGTTCACCGACGCCACCGTTACCTTCCGCATAGACACCGGCGGCACTCTGCCAACACGCGAAGCCCCCTTCCCCTACAACCTCGAAGCGGTGCGCCTGGCCGCCTATGCCGAAATCAACCGCGATGGCGACCTGCTTTTACCTGGCAAGATGCGGCCGGCAACATAACGCGCGGCGTATTGGCCGGCGTCGTGGCCCGATTCCGCCTGGATGAGCTGCTTCACCCCGAAGGCCGCCGCGAGCCAAACCTGGCGCTGAACCAGGAATTACAGCGCCAGCTACGCCCTCCTCTGGAAGACGCCGGCATCGAGCTGCTCGGCACGCACATTGGACCCTTAACGCTGCCCGCTGAAGCTTCACAGCAATATATCGACCGGTGGCGCGCAGACATGGATGCCCGCGCGCGCCAGACCATGGCCGCTGGTGAGGCGGACTCGTTGGTTACGCAGGAGGTGGCCCGCGCGGAAGCCGAAGTGTTTATGATTCAGGCCATCATGGAAGGGCTGGAAAACGCCCGCCGCGCGGGTGGCGCAGGCGCGATGCGTGATGTTGTTGCTTTGCGCATGGTGGAAGCCCTGGAAAAAATGGCCCGCCAGTCGCAGCAGTATCAGCCGCTGCCAGACAGGCTCATGCCGCAATTGGTCGCCTTGCAACGGCAGCTTCGCGCAGAACGAAGCCTGCCGGCGCAGCAAAAGAGGGCGAATAAGCCTTTATGCTACCCTCTTCGCCCACATACACATTTCCCTCTGCCGAAGAATTGGAAGGGCTGCTGGAAATGCTCTACCCTGACCCCCCGCTGGTAGACATTATCACGCTGACCGAATTTAAGTTTAGGTATCGATTTAGCGGCCTGGGGGTAGGGGCGGTGGCGGCGATGGAGCGGGCGCAGCGTATTACGCGGGCCATCGGCAATTACGACCAGATGGGTCTGAGCGAGTTTTATAACGGCCTCATTTATTTGCATGACGGGCAATTTTTGGGCGCGTGGCCTTGTTTTGCGGAAGCGCGCCGGTATTGGGATTTTGACAATCGGGCAACGGCCGTTTGCCTGGCTCAGTTTGCGCAAGGGGTGGCCCAGCATGGGGCGTTTCATTACGAACTGGCCCTGAACCATTACGGCAAAGCCGACAGGTGCATGGCGCGTTTCCCGATTGATGATGTGACCGGTGAGCAGGGACCGTTTTGGCGAGCCTTGCGGACTTTGCTGGCTGCCAGCCGCCAGAGCGCAATCCGGCAACTGCGCCTGATAGATGAGGGGCCAGACTCGTCTGCGGCGAATCGACGGATTATCCTGGATAAACCGCCGGTCCCACCGCCATCACCGCCGCCAACGGAAGAAGATGAGTCTACGGCCGTTATGCCACCCCCGGAGCAGCAGCCCGCCCCGCGCCCGGCCTCTACGCCAGCGGTTGATTTGCCCATTTTCAAATTGTCGTCCACGGGCGCAAAGCCGGTTAACGAGCAGGTGCGAGCGCGGTCGGAGGACATAGAAGAGGAAACGGCCGTTCCCTTCATCCCTATCCCCGGCCACGACAACCATTCACCGTACCTGATTTGGATGAAACCTGAACCCTCCAGTTGGGAAGAAGTGCAGGCGTTTTTGCCCGACATCCACGCTGAGGATTACATTCTGGTGGATAGAGACATAGAAAATTACATCTTTAAACCGGGCGATCTCATCATCGTGGATAACAAACAAGGCGCGGGCAGCGTGCCCGTGGAACCGCAGCAGCCGCCATTGGCCACGCGCTTTCCCGCGCCGATTTATTTGGGCAAGATTGAACAGCCGCCCGATGCGCCCATAGTTGATGGGCCAGAAGCGGCGAATACAGCAAACGGCCGTGTCCGGGTGTCGCTTCAGGATGAACGGCCGTTGTACGCTGAGGATATTATTGGTATTGTTGTGGGTATATGGTTAGGCTTGGCGGTGACGCCGCGCCCGTCAGGCACTCCATAGCGGGCGTCAGGTCTTTGGTATATTTCTGGGCGGTGGGTGAGCGCAGCTACCTGCGAAATTGTAAGCATCTGCATAAATCTAGATCCCATTTTGTGGTAGGAGGATGATGGCATGGGCGAACATATTTTGGTGATCGGAGCAACCTTGTTGGATACCAAAGGCAAACCGCTGGCCGGGTTGGAACCTGGCACGTCTAATCCGGCCAATGTGCGGATTACGCGCGGCGGCACGGCGCGAAACGTGGCCGAAAACCTGGGCCGCCTGGGCGCGGAGGTCATCTTGATTTCGGCCGTGGGCAACGACAACATCGGCGACCAACTGCTGGCGCAAACGGCCGATGCCGGCGTGGATGTGGGCCATGTTTTGCAGGAAGATGCGTATCACACCGGCGCGTATCTGGCGGTATTGGAAGATGATGGCTCGTTGTCGGTGGCTTTGGATGACGTCAGCGTGATGCAAACCATTACCTCAGGGTATTTGTACCGGCTGCGGCGGTTGTTTCGGGATGCCTCGATGGTGATGATGGACGGCAGCCTGTCGCCAGACGCGATGAACACGGTGGCGCGTTTGGCCGGGCAGTATAACCTGCCGCTGTGCGCCGACCCGTCCTCGTCGCGGCTGGCGTATAAGTTACGGCCGTTCCTCTCGCATCTTCATCTGGTTGTGCCCAACGAAATGGAAGCCGCCGAACTGCTGCAATTGGACTTCATGCGCCCAGACCCGGAAGCGAGCCTGCATATGGCGCGGTCGTTGGTGCAGGCGGGCGTGGGCACGGCCGTTCTCACTCTGTCAAATTTTGGCCTCAGCTACGCCACATCGGATGAAGTGGGCAATTTGCCGGCCAGTTATGCCCACATTGTCGATAACACCGGCACCGGCGATGCCGTCACGGCCGCCATCATGTTTGGCATGTTGAATCAACTGCCGACGATAGAAGCCATTCGCCTGGGCGCCGCCGCCGCCAGCCTGACCGTGCAAACCAACGAAACCGTTGTGCGCGACCTGAGCCTGGATATGCTGTACGATCATTTAATTGTCTAAAAGGTTGCCAATTCACTATGCTGCTCAACAACAACTTCCTCGGGGTCATCGTCGGCACAACTTATATTTTTAGTATCATTGGCGTGGCGGAACTGCTGCGCCGCTGGCGCGGTTACAGCAGCGGGTTTACGCGCAAAGTCATCCATATTGGCGTGGGGATGATGACCTGGGCGCTGGTTTTTTTGTTTACTTCCCCCTGGCCGTTTATCGGCATGTGCCTGGTTTTTGCGGTGCTGCTGTACCTGGATTACAAATTTGAACTGGTTCCCGCCATGGCCAGTTCGGACAAATCGAACAAGGGCACGATCTATTTCCCGCTGGCGGCGGCGGTGGGGGTGTTTGTGTTTTGGAGCCAGCCGCCGTTGATGGTGGCGTCGCTGATGCCGCTGACCTGGGGGGATGGACTGGCGCCGGTGGTGGGCAAGGCGTACGGCCGTCGCGCCTATTTTGTCGCTTCTCACATGCGCACGGTCGAAGGATCGATGGGTTTTTTTGTGTTTGGCCTGTTGTTTACCTGGCTGGCCTTAACGCTGATGCCCGGACTGCCGGATATTACGCCGGCGGGAGCCTTCTTGCCGGCGCTGGTGATCACCACCTGTACCACGTTGATTGAGGCCGTGTCTATTAAGGGTATTGATAACCTGACGATTACGGCCGTTGCCATTCTCATCCTCAACTTTTGGCCGTTTGTATGACAATTATTCCCCTCAACCAAATTCAGGCCGTGCTGTTTGATCTGGACGGCACGCTCATCGAAACGGATGATCAGGCTGTGTCGCGGTTGGAACGTCGGTTACGGCCGTTTCTGCAAGCCCACGCCCCCCAAACAGCCCGCTGGCTGATGATGAAGGCCGAAACCCCCGGCAACGCCCTCATTACCCTGCTGGATTGGCTGCATTTAGACCTGCCGCTCATGGGTTTTACCGATGGTCTGCGGCGGCGGCGCGGCGTGTATCCCGCGCCGGAATTCCAGTTGATTGCTGGCGTAGAAGAAATGCTCCTGGCGCTGGCCCCTCATTACCCGCTGGCGCTTGTCACCACGCGCAGCCGCTACCACATCGACCAATTCTTGCTGCGTTTCCCCCAATTAGCCGATGTCTTCACCACCACCTGCGGCCTGCAAGATACCCGCCGCCTAAAGCCCCATCCCGAACCGCTTTATCTGGCCGCCGACCGCTTGGGCGTGCCCATTACCCAATGCCTGATGGTGGGCGACACGACCATGGACGTGTTGGCCGGGCGGCGGGCGCAGGCATGGAGCGCGGCCGTTTTATGTGGTTTTGGCGAACGCGCCGAATTGTCTCGCGCCGGCGCGCATTTCATCCTCGATTCAACGGCCGAATTAACCGCCAGACTTCTTCCGGCCTAACTGACGCGCAAGATTGCGCCAACTCCCGAACCGTTGTCTTCCGTCTCTAAACGCGTCACCCTGTTGGCCAGCCTTCAGAGCCGATGAGCGGCACAAAGGCAACCGCCCCTTTGTGTTCTTCGCGGTAACGGCCGTTCTCTAGCCGTATCAGGCGAACGAGGTGCTGCTGGCGGCGGTCGGAGCCAACCGGCATGACCAGGCGTCCCATGATGGCGAGCTGCTCTTTGAGCGATTGGGGCACGGTCGGACCCCCGGCGGCGACGACGATGGCGTCGTAGGGGGCCTGGTCTGGGTAGCCTTGTGTGCCATCGCCCTGCACCACATGCACATTGTGGCAGCCGAGGTGGGACAGCCGCTTTTGCGCGTAGCTGACCAGTTCATCGTGCCGTTCGATGGTGTAGACCACGCGGGCGAGCTGGCCAAGGATGGCGGCGGCGTAACCGGAACCTGCGCCAATTTCTAACACAACGTCTTCTGGTTGCAGGCGCAACAAGCTGATCATGTAGGCGACAACATAAGGTTGGGAGATGGTCTGGTTGTGCGGCAGGGGCAGGGGGCAGTCGTGGTAGGCGCGCAGGCGGTAGGCTTCAGGGACGAATAATTCACGGGGGATGGCGCGCATGGCTTGTAACACGGCCGTATCCCCAATCCCACGCTGCCGTAGTTGTTCCTCAACCATGGCAGCCCGCTCAGCGGCAAAGTCTTGCTCTGTCACCGGCAGCCTTTAGGGTAAATTTTCCAGGCGTATCGCCAGGGCTTTTAGCTTCCCCCACTCTTTGCGCAAAACATAAATCATCGCCAAAGACATCAGCCATTGCAGGTCGCAGTCTGGCCGGGCGGCAAGCTCTTCGTAAACCAGCAGGGCTTTGTCGTCGGTGCGGCGTTGTTTTACGTATTCGTTGGCCAATTCCACCATGTAAATATCCCGCTGGCGGCGTAGTTTGGCGACCTGATCATTTTGGGCGTTGTTGGCCGAGATAGAGTGGCTGATGCGGGCAACGGCCTCAATAAGCTGGTCGGAGGTGAAGGGTTTTGTGAGATAACCGCGTGCGCCGACGGCCATAGCCTCCAGAAGCGTTTCGGTGTCTCGTTCGGCGGAGAGGATGATACAGGCCATTTCCGGGCGTTCGCTAACCATGATTTCGATGGCTTGCAGGCCGTTCATCTGGGGCATATTTACGTCCATCAGGGCGATGTCGGGTTTGTGTTGACGGGCAAGCTCGACGGCTTCACGGCCGTTTTTGGCGATGGCCACAATTTCAACATTCGGGATTAACGTCAGCATCAGGCGGGTGCTGCGACGTGTTTCCGTTACGTCGTCGGCTACCATGATGCGTAATCGTTTGGATGCATACGCCGATGGCGATGGCGGTTGACCTGGTTGTGTCTGGTCTGACATCTTGGAAAATCCTCAAACAGCGAACTCCAGCGAGTAGGGCGCTGTGCTAATGGTGTGTTTCTAATTGGTACTGATATTATACACGAATGGAAAATGAGGAAAGGCGACAACCCTGTAATCTTTCTGGCGCCGGGTTGGTAGACAGGTATTTATGGCGCTGACGCGATCTAAAAGCCTGTCTACCGGACACCTGACGGCCGTTACGGCCGTGCAACCTACTCGCCTTCAAACTTAAACGACAAGGCAACCCGCGCCCGATATTCCACGACACGGCCGTCTTCCAGACGCATATCCAGCTTCACAATTTCGGCTACCCGCAAATCGCGCAAGCTCTGATTGGCCCGATCAACGACGCTTTTGGCTGCTTCTTCCCAGGAAGTGGGGCTGGTTCCTACCAATTCGACAATCTTATACACGCTCATCTAGAAACCTCCTATTGCAGCAGTCGCATAGATGGCATGATGGCAGTGGTGGGCGGCTCCGGCAAATACTATAGACACAAACCGACACTAACAGGCTACCAGGAAACGCGCGGGATGTCTAGCCTGAGTCAAGGAGAAAATTTACCTGTTCCCCTTGGTTTCTTCCACAAAAGAAGGGAACCCGGCTTCGTTTTTTTGCTTGATTGGCCGAGGGCTGGGGAAAGGGCGAGTTTATGGAGGGCTGGGATTGGATAGGGGCAAAAACGCCGCTGACAGAATGGTTTCGTTGATCTCGGGTTGGCTTTGCGCCAGCCGTTTCTGTTCGGCGCGGTTGAGCTGCCAGAGGATAAAGCGCACGCGCCGCGACATGACCGTGGCAATGTTCCACAATAACTGCGTCCCCAACACGGCGTCATCTTCGCACAAGGTCAGCAGGCGCTCGCGGTTGAGCGTGAGGACGGTTGCGCCTTCATGGCCGGCCAGCAGGTCGGCCGTGCGCGCGCCCTGATCCAGCATGGCCAATTCGCCGACGATTTGGCCGGGGCGAAACGTGGTGATGTGCTGCATTTGCGCGTGCGCATGCATGGCCGGGTCGATGCCTTCAGGGTCTTTCCACACTTCTACCGTGCCGGTTTGGATGATATACAGGTCCTGGCCTGCGTCGGAGGCGTGGACAATGGCCTCGCCGGGGCGGCAGGTGCGCTGCCCACATTGGGCCGCCAATCGGGTGCGCTGGGCCAGATTTAGCTGATTGCCCACATCGGAGTGGGCTAGAAATTGGGCCACTTCACCGATTTTTACCAGCTCTTCTTCGGCGACCGGCATGGACAACTCGGTGCTGTGCCGGGGCAGTCCCAGGTAAGCGGCGATCTGCCGACGGGTGGCGGCGTCGGCTTCAAATTGGGGCCAGTGGCCGGCTTTGGGCAGGATGCGCAGGTCGGCTTCCGGCCATTCGTCGGCGACCACGCCGGCGTCGCGCAGCGGGACGGTGTTGTCTTCTGCGCCCCAAATGACCAGGGCGGGGGTTTCTACCTGATGAAGTTGGCCGCGCAAGTCGTTGTCGCGCATGGCCCAAAAGCATTCGGCGCGCACGCGCCCCTGTCCGGGGCGGCGGGCGTCGCTGCGAATGCGGGCGTAATCTTCGCGGGTGATGCCTGTGCGCTCGGCAAAGGAGACCGGCCGCATGAGCCGGTCTGTGAGGCCGACAATGGTGCGTTCGACGGCCGTTACCAATAAACTCCCTGGTCTAAACCGCTCCATCAGGGTGATGGGCGAAATAAAAATGTTGATGGCTTTCGACAAATGACCGCTAATCGTGGGACTGAGCAGCACCATGCGCTCGATCAACAGCGGATAATGCAGCGCCAGCCGGATGCTGATCATGCCGCCCATCGAGTGCCCGACCAGCACAACGGGACCGTCGCTCACTGTTTCGATGAGTTCGGCCAGCAGGTCGGCGTAGCAGGGGATGGTGGTGGGTTTGTTCAGCGGTGGGGATTGGCCATAGCCGGGCAAATCGACCGCCAGGCAGTGGAAGCGCTGCGCCAGCAGGCCGATCAGCGGGGAAAGGGCATACCATGAACTGGACCAGCCATGAATGAGCAGGGCAATTTGCCGCCCCGGCTGCCCGGCTTCGACGACGTGCAGCGGTTGTCCCTGGATGGTAACTGTTTTTTCGTTGGTTGCCTGCGCCATGTTCCCGTGCTCCAAACGAGGAGGTTCGTACCAGAAACATGATACTCAGTGGCGCGGTATTCAGGAGTAAATGAGTCGTGAAAAAGGGAGCTTTAGCTGAGGAGCGCTGCGACGAACGGTTCCAGCGCGGCGAGGTCGAAGGCGAGGGCGTTTTCCCAGCAGTGGATTTCGGTCATGGCCAGGTGGGGCACGGCCGTTTCCCGCAGGCCAAAAAACAGGAATGTGCCCGTCTCTTGCGCCAATTCCAGGTGCCGGTCTGTCAGGGTTTTGGCGTCGCCCTGAATATAAAGCTGGAACATGTTGACGTGCGGTGGGTTGGGGTTGACGGTGATCTGGGGGAAGCGGGCCAGCACGGCGGCGACGGCTTGTGTTTTGGCGACCCATTGATCCATCTGTGGCAAGACCCGCTGCCAGCCGAGGCGGGCGGAAGCGACAAATGGCCCCTGGGTAAACAGGCGGCCGCCGTGGCGTACCTGCCACAGCCGCGCTTCCTTGATGAATGAGGCCGATCCGAGCAGCATCGCGCCACACAAACCGCCCAGGTCTTTGTAAAACGAGACGTAAACCGAGTCGAACAGGGCGGCGATCTCGGCGAAATCTTTCTGGTAGAAGGCGTGGCACTGCCAGATGCGCGCGCCGTCCAGGTGCAGCGGCACCTGTCTTTCTCTGGCCCAGTTGGCGATGGCTGTCAGTTCTTCCCAGGCGGGAAGCTGGCCGCCTAAGGGGCGGTAGGGCAGTTCCAGCAGGGCCACGCCCGGCTCGGCGCTGAGGTCGAGGAAGTCTTGGGCGGTGAGCATACGGCCGTTCACCAGTTCCGGCGCGCCAAATTGCAGCCGCTGCAAGTGATGGAGCGCCTGATATCCCAACTGCTCGGCGAACTCCAGGTGGGCAGTGGGATGCATGACCACGGTCGGGTTGCGCCGTCTGTCAGTCCAGATGCGCAGGGCGATTTGCTGGGCCATGATGCCGGAGGGCATAAACACACCGGCTTCCTTGCCAAACTGGTCAGCGATTTCCGCCTCGAAGGCGGCGAGATAGTCGCCGCTGCCATAGACATCGGCGTCTTCGCTGCCGTCTAAGCTGTCGGCCAGGGTGAGCAGCTTTTCCTTCAGGGATTGGCGACGGCCGTGTCCCGGCAGGACGTTGGTACATTGGGCGAAGAGTTGGTCGGTTTTGTTCATAGGGTTAATTTCGGATTTGGGATTGGGGATTTCGGAGGAGAGGGAGGGAACGGCCGTTTCTCTTTCTCATGGATGATTGCCTTTATCTCTTTCTCTCAGGCGGTCACGGCCGTCTTGTATTCCTTAAAATTATCCGCTAAAGAACGGAATGTCTTCGGCTTGTATTTGTTAAACCCTGGTTCATCCACAAAGACAAAGTCGTAAACTGTATCACTCTGTATCCGGTTTATATCTTCGCACCACTGCCGCAGCCGCGCCATTTTTAACGGCACGTCCAGGTCTTCTTGCCCTTTGGTTTCCACAATATACACTTCATGATCCGACAGCTTAACGAAGAAGTCTGGGTAATAGTTGGAAATGTCACCATCGGCGTTCACGTAATCCAGCTTAAAATGCACGGCGAGGAAGTTCTTGGCATGGGAAACTACGTCGGGGCAATCTTCCAGGAAGGCTGCAAACAGCAGCTCAAAATGGCTGTCGCCGATAATGCGGTTAAAGACGCTTTTCTTGGGCACAATGTATCCCTGGTCTTTAGCCACAAACGGCCGTGTCTGCCTTAGCTTAATCGTATCCCTTATCTCTGCGTCCCCTTTCTCCTGAATGGTGAGGGCGTTGATCGCTTTCTTGAAGGTTTCGATGAGCGTGCGGGTGGCCGCCAGTTCAGACAGATTACGCAGCGTATTGGGGTCTTCGAGTTCGACAAGCTGGATGAATAGCTCGTCTTGCACAAAGGCTTTTACCTTGCCATACAGCACGTCATAGCCGCTGACCAGGCGCAAATCCTTCATAATCGTTTGGGTAAAGTAGCCGATGACACTGCGATAATCGGCAATTCCCGCCGTGTCCATGATGGTAGTATGGGTCACATCGCCCGTGGTAATGTCTTTGAAGACGATTTCGCGCTGCTGGGCTTCGCTAAAGTGCAGGTAGCTTACTTTCTGGTGTCCCAGGTTAGTCACATCCAGATCGGCCAGGCTTTTATACTCGCGATACGTGCGCGGTGTCAGGATCGGCAGTTCGATGTCCAGGGCGTCCAGGTCTTTTTTCTCGTTATCCTGGTCAATTTCTACCACCAGGGGCGTGTTGGGCTTGCTGTTTTCGCCCATCGGTTTGCGTTCTAAGACCACGCCTTCGGCCTGAATAGATTCGACAAAATCCATAAAAGCGTCTGTGCCGACCACGCTAACGTATTCTTCTACATCGCCAGGATACATCTTACGCAGGCCGCGCCCCAGGGTTTGTTCGGGCAGGATGTTGCTCTTGGAGGAATAGGCGCGCAGGCCGACAATGGTGGTGACGTTGCGCACGTCCCAACCTTCTTTAAGCACCAGCACCGATATGATCGCTTTGTAGGGGCTACCAAAACTATCTATTTCGTTGGCCTGTTTACGCAGTTTTTCCAGTTCTTCTTTGGCTTTGCCGGACTGCGCCTCTGAAATCTCGCCATTGTTTTTGGTGTGAATGGTCAGCACGGCATCTTTGAGGTCTGGGTAATGACCTTCCAGGTATTCAGCCACGTCGTCGCAGTTTTTGGTATCGTCGGTCATCACAAAGAGGATGGCTTTTTTGCCCATCTTCTCATGTTCGGCGTAGGCTTTGCGCCATTCGATGACGCCCAGGTGAAGATAATCTGCATAGTGTTCAGTGTACTTGGCGCTTTGTCGTTCTTGCAGCTTGGCGCGGCTGGCCTGGTCAGGCAGCACGGGGTGTTTGACGACGTTTTGCGAAATGGCCTCTACCAACGGGTAATCGGCGATGGTTTGCACGAAGATTGCGCCGTTGTTGTGCTTGGGTGTGGCCGTCACATCTACTTGCAGCGAGAGCGATGCTCCTTTTGTTTCAGGCGGTTGTGGATGTCTTGGATGGACTTAAACCAGGCCAGTTTGCTGTCGTGGATGTGATGGGCCTCATCATTCATTATCATCAACTCATCAATGTCGCGGACAATCATGCCCAGGTCTACTTTGGAATCGGTGGTCGCGCCTGTGGGCCGTTTGCCCAAAAAGTAGTCCATGGTGTTTTCGTCATCGGGCGAGGGGGGAATGTCGTCCCCGGCATAGACGCGGTGTATGTTGGTGAGGAAGATGTTGCCGGTGGCACGGGTGATGCGCACGTCGTCTTGCAGGTGCAGGGTTAGCTGAAAGTCGTCGCGCCAGTTACGGCCGTCTACCCCATTGTCCGGTATCACCGGGTCGGCAAAGAAGATGCGCAGGCCCTGAAAGTCTTTGTAAATGCGGTCTAACACAATGATGTTGGGGGCAATGACTAAAGTTCCGCGCTAACTCGGACTCGGGTTCATATAGTTTGTGGTAAAAACTCCAGGCCAATACCAGCGACATCACCTTGGTTTTGCCGGAACCGGTCGCCATTTTGATCACGAAGCGCCGCCACGTTTCGTCAAACATGCCGGTGGAGACTGCGCCGGAACTGTCGAAGCGCATCAGGTCATATTTGTCTTTGACCCTGACAACGTCATAGAGATAGATAATGGTTTCCAGGGCTTCGCGTTGGGCGAAATAGTACTGAAATTCGGCGGTTGTGCCGTCTAGTTGGGGCAGCAGGTGGGGGATGTTAAACCAGTAATTGAGCAGACTGCGGCTGGTATCGGTGGCTTCGGCGTAGCCGTTGTCGCGCCACGCCTTGACCTTTTTACGCAGTTCCGGCACAAGCGGCGGCAGAAGTTTTTCAAAACTGGAGGCGCGCAGGGCTTCATCGGCGGGGAACCAACGGATGGAAGGGTCGAGAATGGCGTGAGGGGAATCGGGGAAGTTGGGGTGTAGGGCCATGGGTCACCTATAATTAATCGTAAAGCTAAGGCCACAAATATCTCGGAGACTTCTGTGGTCTTTGGTCAATGGTTGCTTGCAGCGGTTCAGAATGTCCAGTTTTCTCTTTCCATAAAGCCTTCTAAGGATAAGCAGTCTACACCAAAGTGTTGGCAGACATTGGGTATGCGGGCACCGTTTGGCTTAAACGTCTCTTCGGTAACGACACAGCCCTGTATGATTTTGGCTTTAGCGATCACAAAGGGGTCGGCGACCGGTTTACCTTGCAGTCGTTCCTGTTTGCGTACCAACATTTGAAAATGAGGCACCGCAAATATCTCGGCGACAAAGCGCAATTCTTCTGTATCTGGAGGTTGAAAAAAGTCACGTTGTTGTTTCATCCACTGCGATAAACGATCATCACGTTGGCCGATTTCGTTCTTGACTTCACGCACCGAAATGATGGTTTGTGTGGTGACGGCTTCGGCAAACTTATCCCACAGAGAGGGAAAACGACTTGGATAATAGTAGCGGAATAAGTCAATTAAGGTGCTGCTGTCAAAAACATAAATCATGAAGCTGCTCCTCGCGGAAATAACAATGCCTCCATGCCAGGAACATTGTTCACTTTCACCCCCAGGTATTCTGCTAACTGATCAACTGAAATTCTATTTTGGTACAGGCGACTAAAGGCCAGTTCAAGGTAGCGTTCGCCCAGGTAGGTGCCTTGGGTGCGGTAATAATCTCCCCCGCTGCCTGCTCGCCCACTCCAATTATTCTGCCACTCTTCAACCATACGCTCATAGTACGAACGAGTGATAAGTTGTTTGTCTAGCAGGCGGCGCAAAATAACTTCCCGGCTGACGCTGTACTGGTTAGCCAGTGTACTCACCGTTGTATCATTGATAGGTATCTTCTTAATACGCTCATCAAAGTCAGCATCGGGGACCAGGAAGACTCCGGCAAACCGGTTACACAATATCTCGACTGTCCGGTTCCGTCCGCTCAGGTCACGGATATATTGGTCGTCTACGGTATCTATACCACCCGTGCCAGATAACAAATGGGCTAACTCGTGAAATAAGGTGAATATTTGTCGTGTCGTGGCTGTGCTGTTGTTGACGTAGATGAGCGGAAAACGGTCATCATGCAGGCAAAATCCAGAGACTTCGTCTTCCTTAAAGGCGTCTTTAAAGACGAATATGCCGCACTCTTCTAGAGCGCTGCGCCAGGCTTTAAACGCCTCATCGCTGCTGCGCCACTGGAACTGCTCGGCTAACTCAATGCCTAAGAACTGGCGGACGGTCTGGGGCCAGATCATGGGCCGGTTGTTCTAACGAGAAGTGCAGGTCGCGTACAATTTGGCGTTCGACCGGATTAACACCTTCGTACAGCTCATAGAGGTTTTGCTGCATGGCCTGGGCGTGCCGCAGCAAGAAACGCAGTCGCGGTGACAGGCGCTGGATTTCCGAATCAGGCAAGGTACGAAAGGCTTGCTGCGGGGTTTCTTCGGTGGGGGGGGCAGGAAAGAAAAAGATGGCAAGCGGCCGTTTATACACTTCATATGCCAGCCGTTCTAGCTGAATGTAGTCAGGGGCCTGCTCGCCGTTTTCCCAGGCCGTGATGGTCTCGACCGTGATTTTTTTACGGTTTAGCTTTTGCACCACGTCTTCGACGGTTAAACCGGCCGTTGTGCGCGCCCACTGTAAGACCAGCGGATTAATAGGCGTGAACTGGGTCATAGACTTCACCTTCACTATCATCACGGTTGAGGTCAGAGAAATATCGTTTAGCCGTCTCAACCACACGTTTGAGCAGTGCGAGGTCGTTGGTTTGTATGTCTGTTACATGAAGCAAACCGCGTATCTGATCTTCACTAAATGAGCCACAGAGTTGGCCAACTGCCACGTTTAGAAAGGTGGCAGTTATCGTTGTCACGTTGTGGAAAGAAAGGGTAACCGGTTGCTCGTTTGCCAGCGCTACCGCCAACTGATTATACACTTTTTGCCCGTCATCGGCGGTAAAACAGACTGGTAAACCAACTATTTCCAAGAGGGAGAGGTCTCGTCTCGTTGGCATGGCGCTTATACCGTCACCTCAATGATGGTCATGGTGTCGTTGCCGAAGATGTCGACCACCTTGACGGCTATCTTGCGCCGCCCTGGCTGGCACTCGTGGAAGGCGCTTTTTAGCTCCAGGGAGCGGTCTTTTTTGGTGCGGAACGACTGCCATTCGTTCTCGAAGATGTAGTCGCCGGTCCACACTTCTTCCCAGGTTTCCAGCTTTTGCTGGGCCGGTTCCAGGCCGGGCAGGCTGCTCTGGTCGGCGGGGTTGACGTCGCGCTTAACGCGGATGATTTCCCGTTTGTTCTCGAAGTCGAAGTCGACCGACCAGTAATCGATCCAGTCGGTCCAGGTTTGGGTCAGCACGTCGCGGGTGATGAAGCCGTTGGCGTCTTTGCTGACTTTGATGATTTGCCCTTTTTCGACAACGATTTTGCTTTGTTTATTCTTGAGGGCGGCTTCGGCGGCGGCGATGGAGTCCTGACTGTAGAAGACGGAGAAGTCGGTGAGTTCGACGGCGACCCCCCTCTTTCCCCCCTTCAAAATGGGGGAAGCGAAGAGGGGTTTGACCTCAATGTAGGCCACGTCGTGGAAGACAACCTGGTTTTTAGCCACGGCGCGTTTGTCGAAGACGTCGGCAGGGATGTACTTGGGGGCGATGTCGATGCCTTTGGCTTTGGCTTCGTCCAGGACGTTGGGAAAGAGGCCCATCTCGAATTCAAAGCCGAGGATGTCGACGCGGGTGATGTGTTTCTGGCGGCATTCCAGGATGATTTCTTCCACAAAGAGGCGGGTGACGGGCAGGTTGACGGGGCCGACGGCCACCAGCCGCCCCGCTTTTTTGCCATGGAAGGTGGTGAAGCCGGTCGTCTTTTCGGCGCGGTAGGCGTGGAGGATGAGGTCGAGGAAGGCGGCTTCTTTTTCTTCTAGCTGCTTATGCTGCTCTTCTTGACGCAGGTTGGGGTTGAGGCCGATGTAGTGCTGGCGTTCGTATTTGCCCAGGTTGAGGATTTCGAAGGCGCGGTGGTTTTGCCCGGCGGCTTTGCGCTCGCGTTGCACGCCGATGAGGCGCTTGCGCGTGGTGTGGATGGCGAACTTGCCCAGGTCGGAGACGATCCATTTGCGGCCCAGCTTCTCGGCGACGGCCGCAGTGGTGCCGGACCCACAGTTATGGACGGCGCATACTTCGGTTAAAAAGGAGTGCGCTTCCTCGACTTCCAGGTCATAAACTTCTTCGCTGGTGTGCTCGTAGAGGAGTTCTGTGATCTCGACAGGCTCTAGTGATTCGCCAAAAAATAGGGTGTCGCCGACCTGTAGGGAGTTGGCGGCGCGCCATTGCCGGTTATGTTGTTCGGTGGGTTCGGTTTCGGCCAGGGTGTGGGCTATTTGTTCCAGGACAGATTGGAGGTGGTAGTTGATGTGATTGTTAGGGAAGCGTAGGATGGTTAGCCCTAAGCCGTGGAGGTATTCGTCGCGTGTTTGGTCATGGGCTTGCCCGTCTGGCGTGTAGTGGCTGTCGCCGTCGCATTCGATAATTAGCCCTTTTTCCCAGCAGTAAAAGTCGGCGATATAGGGGCCGATGGGGTGTTGTTTGCGAAATTTGACGCCGAGTTGGTTGCTGCGTAGTTTGCTCCATAGTTTGCGTTCGGTGGTTGTTTGGTCGCGGCGGAGTTGGCGGGCGCGCTCAAAGTGGTGGTGGGGGATGTGCCGCCAGCTACGTTGTGCGCCGTAGGATTGGGTGCGTAGTTGGCAGAGTACGCGATGATCGGCTGTGAGCCAGAGGGTTTGGTGGCTACGGCCGTGTCGTATCCCTACCATTCGCCCATGATGCTGACGCCGGATGGTGCGTAGAACGCGGTGGGTTCGGCCGTTATGCGTCAGCACATAGTCGCCTGGTTGTATCGCCTCAATAGGAATCAGTGTTACCGATTCCAGATGAGATGCGTTTTCCAAAATCACCGTCTCCCCTCTTAAAGTCCCCCCGCTGGCGGGGGGATTTAGGGGGGCGTTTCCCTGGTAGGCGAGTGTATCCCCCCCTGCCCCCCCTTCAAAGGGGGGGTGATGGTTGGGGGGGTGGGGTTCAAGGTTGTCCCTGCGCCCTCTTAAAGTCCCCCGCTGGCGGGGGGATTTAGGGGGGCGTTTCCCTGGTAGGCGAGTGTATCCCCCCCTGCCCCCCCTTCAAAGGGGGGGTGGTGGTTGGTGGGGTGGGGTTTAAAGTCTCCCCGCGCACTCCCAAAGTCCCCCCGCACACTCCCAAAGTCCCCCCGCGCACTCCCAAAGTCCCCCCGCACACTCTCAAAGTCCCCCCGCTGGCGGGGGGATTTAGGGGGGTCTTCCCGCGCCGCCCACACCCGCGTCCCCCGCCGCAAACAGAAGAAATCAGCCACCAGGTCGCCTTCATTGGAGGAGGCTTTGATGATGCGTTCCAGTAAAGCTTCTGGCTTTTGGGTGGGATAATTTGTACTTTCATTTGCTTGTGAATTGCTATTGTAATGTCATCCCAAAGGTTTTGTACAACAACACCTTTTTTTCATCAAGATAATTTTTGGATTCTCCCAGTTTTGTCTTTCTGAAAGATAACCGTCCTCATCCTATTGTCTCAATTTTCTTTGTAATCTTTCATCCAGTTTTAGTACTTAAATTATTCCTATCTTAATAACCTCTTTGGCGTGCTTTCTGACATGATTAAATCTACTCTATTTTCGTCAGTATGCTTAAAATTTAACGTATTGGGTTTAATAACGTCACTAAATGTTTCAGTCTTTGAATAGAACAAAATAGTGTCATTAAGTCCCGAATTTTTGAAATGGATTTTGTTTGTTATGTCCTCTGCCCTTTTCCATTTTATTATTTCAATAATTATCTTTACCAAATATTTCATCAAGCACAAGTCGCATGTAACTATTTACTCGCCAATCACAATGAACGTAGATACTGCCATCCTCAGCCAGCAGGTCGCGCATCAAAATCAGGCGTTCATAAATCATGGCGATGAAGCTGTCTGCCCCTTTGCCCCAGGTGTCGCGGTAGGCAATCTCCTCTAAAATGCCCGGCTTCTTGGTAAAGGTGTCGCCCCCTATTTCGATGTCCATGCTAAAGTCCGCGCCCACGTCGAAGGGCGGGTCAATGTAAATCAGCTTGATGCCTCCCTGCGCTTCTATCTCTTCGCGCAGCGGCCCATTCTTCAGGCTGGCGAGGATCAGCTTGTTATCGCCCCAGATCAGCTTGTTGCTCCAGCCTTTCAACTGCCGCCCGCGCGAGTCTAACGAGACCCCGGCCCAGGCAAAGAGGGGGGCATCGGCTTTCAGGCTTTCGGCGCGCGGTTCGTCGATTTGCTCGATCACCTGGAAGGGCAGCACGGCGTTGGTTACTTCGTTGGTCTTGCCGTTCCACACCAGTTCTACCTCGCGCTTGTCGGCAAAGAGCAGGAAGCGGAATTTGTCCGGCAGGGGTTTGTCAGCTTCCAGGTAGCGGATGATTTCTTGTTGTTCGGTTTCGGTTAGTCGGGGCATGGCATTCCTCGTGCTTGGCTGGGCTGTTTAGACGGGCATATCTTACCACAAAAACCGGGGCGGGTTGAAGATATTGGCCTATTCTTTGGTCCTACCCGCGCGTCATTCTGAGGGCGAAGCCCGTAGAATCCTCCACGCGCCGGCCAGCCCAGGCAAAGGGGATGCTTCGCTGCGCTCAGCATGACACGTCATTCTGAACGGAGTCTACGGCGTGAAGAATCCCGGTACGCATTGCACTCATTGGGGGGGATGCTTCGTGGCGCTCAGCATGACGGGGCGACGACTAGAGGGGGGACGTTTCATTGCGCTTGTATAAGGGGGTGGCGGGGTTTGGGTAAAAATCTCACGACATTCTGCTAAAAATGTCGTGAGATTTTTTAAAAACATCGTGAGATTTTTAAAAAATGTCGTGAGATTTTGGGGAAAACCTCACGACATGTTGCGGGCAATTACGCCATGTCTGGCGCGGCGGCAGGCGCGCCCGGTTTATGCGGCCGTTGTCTTTTCGACGACTTTCTCGAACACAATGCGGCTGAGGGCGCCTTTGAAGATGGGGCCGGGCGTGAAGCGCACCATCACCTTCTTGATGTTGCGCGAGGTCACCTGGTCGGGGCTGTCGGACCCTTCCCCGCTGATGCTCAGGCGGAATGTGCCGAAGTCGCCCAGGTCGACAATCTCGCCCATTGCCAGATGCTTGGGGATGAGGGCCAGCATATTGGCCAGGGCGGCAGCCATGTCCGCGTCGCTCATGGACGAGCGGTCGGCAGCTTCTACCGCCAGGGTGCGCTCACCGACACGGCCGTTTGATTGCAACGAGGGGTAAAACTTGCGCGGAGCCAGCCGATCGGCAGGGTTTATTCTCTCTACAACTTTATATTTTGCAGGCATTGGATATCCTCCGTATGATGTTATGGTGCACGGACTACGCTGTTTGTGTTGGCGACCATCCGGCTAAAGAGATTGGTAACTTTGCATAAGATAATGGAAGACGGCCGTTTATGACAATAGGACTCTGGGGGCATAAAAACAAAACTGCCAGGCGCGTCGCAAGCGCCTGGCAGTTGGGAGATGTCGCTTTAGATGGGTCCAATTTTTAAGATTGGACCCATCTTGTCGCGCTTATTCCGTAATCGTAAACAACATGCCGTCCGTGCGGCCAAACACTTCGGGGAAGTAATCTTCTTGCGCCACTGTGGGCATCACCTGATAACTGCCGGGGATGTTGGCCTGCAAGAAATAGGTGTATTGATACGTCCCGGCGGGCAAGAAGTCGGCGTAGAAGCGCACCTGCTCGTCGCGGTATTCGATCCGGTTAAAGTACCACCAGCCCCAATAGCCATAAGCATTGTTCTGGTCGGTGCGGTTAAAGCTGCTGCTCATCGTGGCGGAATTGGTCTCCAGGGTGGGGTCTATGCCTTCCGCCCCGGCGGGCAGCGGGTCGCGCACTACCGCATAAACCAGGTCATTGGGCGCAATGATTGTCAGTTCCACGCGCACTCTTTCCCCGGCGGCGATGCTGTTGATGGGCAGGCAGGTCTCCGTCTGCGGGTCGCAGGCCGCGTCGTAGTAGGCGCGCTGTACCGTCACCCCCCGGCTGGTCGCCGACACAGATTCGGCCGGCAGGTAGGCGTTTAGATAGACGTTGTAATAGAGACGGCCCGTCACCCGAACCACGCTCAAAGCCCAGGAAGTTCGTGTCGCCGGCCACCAACTGCGCCATCGGCACAGATTCGCTCACGCTTTCTGTTACGTTGGCCTGCGAGAAGAAACCATCCGCCTGCGCGGCTGTATTCACGGTCAGCGACCAGTCATAGTTGGCTTGCAGCTCCTGTGTTGCCGCCAGCCAGTCGGTCAGGGCCAGGATGTTCCAGGCTGTCTCGTGGCTCGTACTCCAGCGTACGGCCGTGCGCGCCACCATCAGCCAGTTCACCGTTTGCGGGGCAAAGGGGGCGTCGGGCTGCACACGCGCCAGGGCATCCAACACAATCGCCGTGCCGCGCACATCGCTGTTCAGGTTGTTCCAATCCTGCTCCGCGTCCTGCCAATGCGCGCCGGTCGCGCTGAACACCACCGCGTCATTCAGATCGGCCAACAGCGTGGCCTGGTTCTCGCCGGCGTAGGCATTGGCCTCATAAGCCAGCGCCAGGAACGCCTTGGCATACGGGTCCAGCAGACCGCGCTGCGCATCAAACAGGGCGTCGGCCTCGTCCACCACATCCTGCCCCTGCTCGGCCAGCACGTACAGGAAGAACGCCTGCCGGTTGGCGCGATACGGTTCATCTAACCGGGCGGCATTTTGCAGTTGGCGGCGCACATACCCGGCGGCGGCGTCCAACACTGCCTGATCCACCCCATAGCCTGCCTCATCCGCCTTGATCAGCGCAAGCAGGCCATAGGCGGTCAGCCACGGGCTGCTGTCTGGGCTGTAGCACCAGCCCCAGCCGCCGTCAGAGCGGGCCAGACCTTGCAGCGCCTTGATGTCGGCCGTGACCAAATCGTTAAGCTCCTTCAACAACTGCGCCTGGTCCAGGTTTAATTCGGTGATGGCCCGGGCAGTCACCGCGTTGGGCAGCAGCCGGTCCACCAGCGCTGAGGCGCACTGGGCGTTGTAAATGTCGTTGTTTTGCGCCTCCAGGGCGTTGATCATTGCCGCAGCCAGCGAGGCGCTGATCTGCACATCCACCGACCCGCGCCGCGAGTCGATGTTGCCCGGCAGCAGGATAGCTTCCACGCGCCTGCCCGCCTCTTCCAGCACTCCAGACGTGCCGACGATGTCGGTGGCGTCGTAGCGATAGACCGGGATCATGTTGTCTGGCCCCACGCCAAAGCTGGGTTTGGTGGCGTCGCTGTAACCGCTGCCTTCTACTCTAAAGGTCAGGTCGGCAAATTCCACGTCGTCCACCGTCACCGGCCAGCGCACCAGGGCGCTGCCGTTAGCCGGCACACTCACCGTCTGGTCGGCGAAGCTGCCTTCTACAAAGCCGCTGCCTTCCAGACTGGCTGTGGCGTCTATGGCCGCGCCGGTCTGGTTGTTGATGATGGCTCCAAGCTGGACCACATCGCCCACGGTGAAGAAGCGCGGCGTTACCGGACGCAGCAGCAGGGGCAAACTGACGGTGATGTCGGTGTATTCCTGGTCGACCAGTGTGTCGTTGGTCACGACTTTGCTGCTCAGGCGGAAGGTGGTCAGGGTGTCGGGCAGAGGGATTTCTACCCTAGCCTGCCCGCTGCTGTCGGTGAAAAGTTTGGCTTCCCAATAGGCGGTGTCGGGGAAATTGCGGCGCACGTTGTCTTCTTCGTCGCCCACGCCCCGGCTGAGGGCGGCTTCGGCCATGTCGCCACCGCCGCCGCCGCCGCCGCCAAAGAACTCGACCGGCACTTCAACGTCCAGCCCTTCGCCGGAGACCAGCAGGCCGGAGCCAATGTTGCTGTAGAGCGGCTGCTCGGCATAAAACGCATCCAGAATGTGGGGCGCGTTGTCGGGTTTCAGCGTGAGAACGGCCAGATCGACAAGCGCCAGGGAGAGTTCGGCCTGGGTTGGCTGCCCGGCAAAGTTGGTGACCTGGATGTCGAAAACGGCCGTGTCCCCTGGTTCATACGCGGTTTGCTGCGGCGTCAGGGTCAGGTTTAATGCCTGCTGTTCCGGCGAGACAGACAGCTCCACCATGCCGGTGCGGATGTCGGCGTAGGGGCGGGTGGGGTCGTTGGGATTAACGGGTTTAACGGCCGTTACCCCCACATACACATTGGGCGCAAAGATGGGCGTAATGGGAATCTCCAGCACTTCGCTGCTGTTTACGCGCACCACCCGCTGCTCTACCATGTTGCCGCGTTCGATGGTCAGCCAGGCATTCACCGGCTCGGCGAACGGCGACTGCACCAGGATGCGGGCTGTGTCGCCTGGCTTGTAGCTTTGTTGATCGGCCACCAGGTCCATTGCATATTCACGCGGCGCCGAGCGCCAGCCGGCATAAGCCGGGTCGACGGCCCAGATGCCGGTCGTGGCCGTTTGCTTGCGGCCACTGCTGTCTGTGAGGGTAGCCACGGCAATGTAAGAGCCACCTTCTGCGGGCACAAAGCTGGCTTCGCCCTTACCCTGCGCATCGGTGGTCACGGTGGTTTGGGAGAGTTCCGTATCAACTGGCGACCAGATGGTGTAGTACTGGCCATAGTCATTGCTGCGCGCCGCTTCCCAATCGCGTCGGTAGAATGTCACCGCGACCTCTTGATTGGGCAGGGCGTCTCCATTCCAGTCTACGGTCACAAGTTCCACCACAGCTTCCTGCCCGGCGCTGACGCCGTAGTCGGCGGGACGCACGCCCACGTAGCCATCGGCGGCGTGGAAGACCACGCTGGCCCGGCTGGTGACGGGGAATTGGGCCAGGTCATTGACAGACGCTTCAACCGTGACCTTGCGGCTGCCGTCGTCGGCGTCGCGCAGCAGGTCGGCGGGCAGGGTGATGGTGACACGGCCGTTGGCGTCCGTTTTGCCTTCGCCGGATGTCAGCCAGTTGCCATAGACGCCGCCGCCGCCAAAAGGTCCATAGGGTCCGGTACTCACGTAATTAAAGCCGGCGCTATCGCCAAATGCGTAATACGGCCCATCCATGTTGGGGTAATAGGCGTCTTCATAGATAGCCCAGGTCACGCTCAGATCGGCGGCCGAACCGCCGAAGAAGTATTCGGTTTGCAGCACCACATCCACCGTCTCGCCGCGCAGCGCTTCCGCTTTATCGGGCGTCATGGTGATGAGGAATTCCGGCTTGCGGTATTCGGCAACGCTGAAGGCGCGCATGGTTTCCCAATCTTGCCCTTCCACGTAAATGTTTAACGACCCCAGCGGCGCGTCTTCCGGGATGACCCACTCGCCATAAAACGCGCCATCGCTGTCCAGCGTTACCGGGATGGTTTCGTCGATGCCGCCTTCGCTGTAATAGTTGACTGGAGTAATGCGCAGCGTGGCTTCGGTCTGTTCGGGCAGCGTGTAGCGGCCAAAATCAGGGTCGCGCACGATGCCTTTGTAATAGACAATATCCCCCGGCCGATAAATGGGCCGGTCTGTGTAGAGGTAAACATACGCCTTGGTGGGGTCGTTGTAGCCATAACTAATACCCAGCCGCCACGGTTCAAAACCGCCGCTCCAGGCACTATTGGCCACGCCAAACCCGGTCTGCCCCGGCTCATTGCTAATGACCGTGACGCCGTTGGATTGGTTGGGGCTGCGCTGGTAATCGAACCGGGCAAAGCCATTGGCGTCGGAAACGGCCGTGCCGCTGGGCACGCCATCCACGTTATACAGGGTGATGGTTCTGCCCTGGGCCGGCTGGCCGGAAGCGATGTCTGTGGCCCACACATTCACTTCATTGGGCATCTCTTTCACCACTAAATTGGTGTCGGCTATCACCAGAATGGTGCGCTGGATCTGCCAGTAGCGCGAATCTTCCGAGATTTCCGGGGCGCTCACCTGCAGGAAATAGACGCCGGCGGGCAGCGCGCCGCCATCGGCCAAGGAGAGGGATTCCACGCCGTCGCCATTGGGCGACAGGGTCCAACTGCGTAAGGGAGCGGCGTCGGGCTGGTAATCGAAAACGCTGTATTGATTGCTGAAATAGCTGATCGGCAGACCGACATCGTACAGATCGATGGTCATTTGGGAGACGCTGCGATGGATGATGTCGACGGCCGTTTCAAAGCTCGTCGAAAGCTGCGTCACCGTGCCGGGCAGGTTAAAAGAAGCGATAGGCGAAGCGATAGGCGTGGTAAATTCAAACGTGTAATCCTCGCCCAGCCGGTTGCCATACGGGTCGGCGGCATCGGCGGGAATGGTGATCCGGTAGGTGGTTGACCGTTCCAGGGCAAAATCGACGCTCACGCTGAACTGATCCCAATCGTTAAAGTAGTAGCGCACATTGCTGGGCTGCGGCTCAATGACGATACGATCCTCCAGCGTATCCGGGTTCATGGAAGAAGCAAACGTCACGCTAAAACCATGCTGCCAGGATTCGGCCGTCGCGCCGTTGGGCGGATCGGTAGAGACAACAGCCGGAAACGGCACGGTGGTGAACGCTTTGATGGCCTGTTCGGCCAGGTTGGTTGGGCTGGCGGCCGCCTGGGCGCCGGTCTCCACCACCACCTGATAATCGGTGGCCAGTTGCAGCAGGGAATCGGGTTTTAACGTCACGACGCGGTCGCCATCAGACCAGATGTAGGTTAAGGCCACAGCAGGCGCGTCCACGCCGCGCACGGACATCGCCGCCTGCGTAGAGGCGCGGTCCATGGGCATGTTGAAAGTAACCGTGATGGCTTCTGTGGGGCGAACGGGCGCATCCTCGCTGCGGCTGCCTTCCTGTCCAATCTGGATGCGCGTCACTTCCGGCGCGGCCGTGGCAAAGCGCCAGGTGAAATCATCGGCCAGCACAGCGCCGGTCACATCTTCCAGCCCGGCGTTTACTGTCACCTGATAATTGGTCGCGCCGTTCATGGCCACGCTGGGCGTGAAGCGGTAAATGCTGGTGGAGGTCCATTCACCCCGCCCATCTACAGGCGGATCGAAGGTGAGGGGTTGGGGTAAATTTGCCTGCTGGTCGGTTGTTACCAGCGGCACGACAGGCCGGTTAAACAGCACCGTGATGGTCCCTTCAGCCGAGGCGTCGGTCGTGCCGTTTTCGGGGATCACCTGGGCCACTTCCAACGCGCCGATGGTTTGCAGGTTAAATTCGGCCGGGGCGCTCATGGCCTGGCCGTTTTGCCCGGCGGCGGTTTCGTTGACCTTCACGCGATAGGTTTGCTGCCGGTTGAGCTGGTTGTTGGGCGTAAAGATGACGGTATCGGGGCGAGACCAGGTGAGGCTGCCGGCAACGGCCGTCTCATCAGCCACACTTTGCACTTCTAAGGCCTGCTCGACACTGCTCTGGTTCATCGGCTGGTCGAAGCGGATGGTAATCGCGCCGTCCAGCGTCACTTCCTCGCCCACTGCCGGGCTGCTGTAGACAACTTGCGGCGGCCAGTCGATGTCGGCCGGGTCAACGGCGGCCTGGGGCTGCGGTGTATTGGTCGGCACGGCCGTTGGCGACTGGGCAGGTTCCTCTGTGGCCTGGGTGGGGAGGGCGGCGGTGGGAACGGCCGTCGGCGTTTCTATGGGCGCTTCTTCGCGGCGGCAAGCTGCCAACAGCACGAATAAGGCTAATAGGGTGATACATAATAGGAAAGGCGCACTTCTCGGTTTGAACATAGCGAATCTCCTGAAAAATATAACGACGATTTGTGTGGTAAGGTATTTAAAGTGAAGGCTTGTTGGGTCAGTTGCCTGGTGGGGCACGCCCAGACAAGGCCCATCATGCATTGCGCATCCTGTATAACGTCTTTTCCTCCCCAATAGTTCCAAATGAGCCATACATGTTTGCGCTGCATAGGTATCGGCTCACTACCTTAGGGAAAACAGAGTTGTAGCCGCGGTTTCTTACCGCGCTCCAGAAACGCGGTAAGAAACCGCGGCTACAAACTAAGGTTTCAAATGATCTATACATTTTTGCGCTACACTGCACTATAACAAATTCCCCCCGCTTTACAAGCAAGCATAGACGGATTGTAGGCAGAAAATAGCCGGAACGAAAGCTGGCGCAAACGAGAAGCTAACGTTCGCACGCATCAGGCCAGCGTTCTTCTTCCTGACCCATATCTGTTATACTCGCGTCATCATGGAGAAAATTACCCTCATCGCCATTTGTAAATTCGGGTTGGAAAAGCTGGTAAAAATCGAAGTCAATCACCTTGGCTTCCCGGATGCCCTCGTGTCCGACGGCCGTATCGAGTTTGAGGCTGAGCTGGCGGACATCCCACGGCTCAACCTGTGGCTGCGCTATGCCGACCGCCTGCTGTTGAAGGTGGGCGAGTTCCCGGCGCTGACTTTTGATGATTTGTATGAGCAGGTGCGGGCGCTGCCCTGGGAAACGTGGATGCCGGTTGACGGCCGTTTCCCTGTCGATGCCAAGTCGGTTAAATCTGCCCTGCAAAGCCTGCGCTCCTGCCAATCCATCGTTAAAAAAGCGGTGGTCGACCGGCTGCAAGCCGCTTACCACACGGCCGATTTGCCCGAAACCGGCGCGGAATACGCCATCCAGGTTGCCTTGCTGAACGATACCGCCACCCTGACCCTGGACACATCCGGCGCAGGTCTGCACAAACGCGGCTACCGCACGGAAACGGTCGAAGCGCCCTTAAAAGAGACCTTCGCCGCCGGGCTGGTGTGGCTCAGCCCGTGGCGGCCGGATGGATTGTTGATTGATCCGATGTGCGGCTCCGGCACGATTTTGATTGAGGCGGCGCTGAAAGCGCGCCAGATCGCCCCCGGCCTGCGCCGCGACTTTGCCTCTGAAGGCTGGCCGATCATCACCACGGCGGCGTGGCGCGAGGCGCGGGAAGCGGCTCTGGCCGCGCGGCGATCGGACCTGACGCTGCAATTGTTTGGTTATGATGTAGACGCAACGGCCGTAGCCGCCGCCCGCATCAATGCCGCCAACGCTGGCGTAGCCGACGATATTGTCTTTGCCCAAAAGATGTGCGCGATTTGTGGATTGACCGTGAAGCTGGCACGTTGATCTGCAATCCGCCATACGGCCGTCGCCTGTCCGATTATCAACAAATGAACCAGATGTACATTGCCCTGAACAAGATGCTGCGCAAAAAAACGGGCTGGGCCGTGTGCATTCTCACCGCCGATCCCAAATTCCCCGACTACTTCAAACGCGCCCGGCCGGATCGCGTGCGTAAGTTTTTTAACGGCCGTATCCGGGTCAACTATTACCAGTACGATGCCCTGAAGTAGCTGCCTCAGAGATTGGTCCAATCTCGCAGTTTGTCGGAAAAGTACCCGTAGCCGCGGTTTCTTACCGCGTCTTTCAGATGCGGGGTAAGGATACCCCGGCTACAAAAAGAGGTTCTCCGACAGACTGCTAACCACGCGCGTTATTTACGCCACACAACTCGCTTCTCAACTGCGCTTTTTGAATTTTGCCCAGGGCATTTCGCGGCAGGCTGTCCACCAGCAGGACACGGCGCGGAACCTTGTAGCCGACCAGATGACGCTGGCAGTAAGCCGTGATTTCCTCTGCGGTGACAGGTGTGTCAGGGCGGGGGACAATAACGGCCGTTACCTTTTCCCCCCATTCCACATCCGGGCAGCCGATGACGGCGCTGGCCTGCACTGCCGGATGGCCGGCCAACACCAGTTCTACCTCTGGCGGATAAATGTTGAACCCCCCGCTGATGATCAAATCTTTAGACCGGCCCTTGAGCGTGACATAGCCGTCCGGTTCACGCAGGCCCAGATCGCCGGTGCGCAGCCAGCCGTCCGGGGTGAAGGCGACGGCCGTTTTGTCCGGCTGCCGCCAGTATCCCTTGCACACGTTGGCTCCGCGCACCTGCACTTCGCCCACTGCGCCATCGGGCAGCGGCTCATCCGTCTGCGGATGGGCGATGCGCACCGCCACGCCGGGCAGCGGCAGCCCCACCGACCCGACGCGCCGCTCGCCGTGCAGCGGGTTAGAGGTGATCATGCCCGTCTCCGACATGCCGTAACGCTCCAGCAGCGTGTGGCCAAACGTGGCCTGAAACGCCTGAAACAAATCGTCGGGCAGGCGGTCGGAACCGGAGGTGAACAGGCGCATGTGGCGCAGGTCGTAGGCGGCGGCGCGGGGCGCACCGACCAACCGCCGGTGGATGGTGGGCACGCCCATAAAGACCGTGCAGCGGCGATCTTGCAAGGTTTGCAAGGTGTTCTCGGCGTCGAAGGTGGGGTGAAGAACGGCCGTGGCCCCCGCATTCAGCGCGCCGTGCAAGGCGACAATCAGCCCATGCACATGAAAAACAGGCAGCACATGGAGCAAAATGTCGTCAGCCCGCCAGCCCCACGCCTCGTGCAGCGCGTCCAGATTCGCGGTGAGGTTGCCGTGGGTCAGCTCGGCTCCTTTGGGGCGGCCGGTTGTGCCGCTGGTATAAATCATCAGGCAGGTGGCGCTGCTGTCCTGAGGCATGGGAACCTGGGCGGGCGAGAAAGCGGCGATAAGCGCCTGGAAATTGGCGTCGGTGGATGTGTCGAGAAAGAAGCATCTTTGCAGCGCGGGCAAATCGGCCAGCAGTGGGGTGATGGCGGCGCGGGCGGTGTTGTCGGCAAACAGCAGGCTGGCGGCGGCGTCTTGCAAGAAGTAATGGAGTTCGTGGGGCGGGTAGCCGGGGTTTAGCGGCAGGCTGATGGCTTCCAGGCGCATAATCGCCAGGTGGAGGAAGATGAAGGGCAGGCATTTGGGCAACTGCAAGGCGATGCGGTCGCCGCGCTGCACGCCGTTGGCCTGCAGGAAGGACATCGTTTGGGAGACGGTTTGTTCGAGTTGGTGGTAGGAAACGGCCGTTACCCCATGTTCCGTTACAAATTCCAGCGCCGGTTTAGCGGCATAACGGCGGCAGTTTTGCGCAAGGTGGTCCAGAAATGTCATGGTCGCTCCAAGGTTTAAAAGTGGAAGATATTGTAACACGGCCCGATTGGACCCATCTCCCAGATTGGTCCGATCTTGGAAAAAGACCTGAGCGAGGAACGGCCGTTTCCCTTTCCTCCCCCGCTCTTTCCTTGTGTTATACTAACGCCACGCCCAACCAGATCATTGATGAGACACAGACGTTAGCTCTGCTTCCCCGCGCTTCTGCGTTAAATTCTTATTTCGAGGAGAATGATGCAACCGATCACCCCCTATTCCCCCACCAACAAAATCCGCATTGTCACCGCCGGCAGCTTGTTTGACGGCCACGACGCGGCGATCAACATCATGCGCCGCATTTTGCAAAGCTCCGGCGGCGAAGTCATCCACCTGGGCCACAACCGCAGCGTGCATGAAATTGTGAACACGGCCGTGCAAGAAGACGCCCAAGCGATAGCGACCACCAGCTACCAGGGCGGCCACCTGGAATTCTTCAAATACATGGTTGATCTGCTGCAGGAGCAGGGCTGCGGCCATATCAAAATATTCGGCGGCGGCGGCGGCACCATCCTGCCCGACGAGGCTGACGACCTGCACGCCTACGGCATCACGCGCATCTACTCGCCCGATGACGGCCGTTCCCTGGGCCTGCAAGGCATGATCAACGACCTCCTGCAGCAGGCCGATTTCCCCACCGGCAAACTCGACGTGGACAAATGGAAAGAAGCCATCACGGAAGCCTACGATGGATTTCGGATTGCGGATTTCGGATTGCGGAATGGCGACTCCCAAATCCGCAATCCGCAATCCGCAATCCGCAATTGGGTCACAAACCGCGCCCTGGCCCGCCTGATTTCGGCCGTGGAAAACGAGCCGGATTTGGTGCAGCCCATCATGGATGAAGTGCATCAGCGGTTGGCAGGGTTAACGGCCGTGCCTGTCCTGGGCATCACCGGCACGGGTGGCGCGGGCAAATCGTCGCTGGTGGACGAGCTGGTACGCCGCTTCCTGCTCGACTTCCCCGCCAAAGAGATCGCCATTGTCAGTGTAGACCCGTCCAAGCGGCGCACCGGCGGCGCGCTGCTCGGCGACCGCATCCGCATGAATTCGGTTTACAACGAGCGCGTCTACATGCGCTCATTGGCGACGCGGCAGAGCAACCTGGCCCTCTCGCGCCACATCCGCGAAATTTTGGCGATTCTACAGGCAGCCCAATTCGACCTCATCCTCTTAGAAACATCCGGCATCGGCCAATCGGACACCGAAATCGTGGATTTTGCCGACGCGACCTTGTACGTGATGACGCCAGAGTATGGCGCGGCGACGCAGTTAGAGAAAATTGACATGCTCGACTTCGCTGACGTGATTGCCCTGAACAAATTCGACAAGCGCGGGGCGCAGGATGCGCTGCGCGACGTGCAAAAGCAGTACCAGCGCAATCACCAACTCTGGCAGCAGCCGGTAGATGAGATGCCGGTCTACGGCACCATCGCCAGCCAGTTCAACGACCCCGGCACTAACCGGCTCTATCGGGCGGTGATGGGCGCTATCGCCCATAAGACGGGCGCAGATTTGCAATCCCACTTGCAGACTGGCGAAGAAATGTCGGAAAAGGTGTTCATCATCCCGCCGGCCCGCGTGCGTTACCTGAGCGAGATTGCGGAGACGATTCGGGGTTACGGCCGTTGGGCCGAAGCCCAGGCCGCCATTGCCGATAGGTTGTACGGGGTGCGGGAGGCGCTAACGGCCGTACGCACCGCCAATCGCCCCGACAGCGACAAACTCGTGCAAGAATTGGAGGCGCTGTACGCGCAATTCAGCCTCGATTTAGACCGGCACAATCAGCATATTTTGGACAATTGGGCCGATAAAAAGGCGCAGTACGCCGGGGATGAATTCATCTACCAGGTACGCGGGCGCGACATTCGCTTGCCCACAAAGACCGAATCGCTGTCGCACACCAAAGTGCCGAAGGTGACGCTGCCGCGCTACCAGGGTTGGGGCGACATTTTGCGCTGGTCGCTGCATGAAAACGTACCCGGCGAATTCCCCTACACGGCCGGCGTCTTTCCCTTCAAGCGCACCGCCGAAGACCCGACGCGCATGTTTGCCGGCGAAGGCGGCCCGGAGCGCACCAACAGGCGCTTCCACTACGTTTCACTGGGCATGCCTGCCAAGCGCCTTTCCACGGCCTTTGATTCGGTGACGCTGTACGGCGAGGACCCGGCGCACCGCCCGGACATTTATGGCAAGGTGGGCAATTCCGGCGTCTCCATCGCCAGCCTGGATGATGCGAAGCGGCTTTACAGCGGCTTCAATCTGTGCGACCCGGCCACGTCGGTGAGCATGACGATTAACGGCCCGGCGCCGACGATGCTGGCGTTTTTCTTGAATACGGCCGTTGACCAGCAGTGTGAACTGTACATCCGCGAACACGGGCTGGAAGGCGAGGTGGAAAAGAAGCTGGTGGCGTTGTATGATGCGCGGGGGTTGGAACGGCCGTCTTACCACGGCGACCTGCCCGAAGGCAACGACGGCCTGGGATTGTTGCTGCTCGGCCTCACCGGTGACCAGGTGCTGTCGCCCGACGTGTATGCTGAAATCAAAGCGCGCGCCTTGTCCACGGCGCGCGGCACAGTGCAGGCCGATATATTAAAGGAAGACCAGGCGCAAAACACCTGCATCTTCTCCACCGAATTTGCCCTGCGGCTGATGGGTGACATCCAGCAATATTTCATCGACCATCGCGTGCGCAACTTCTACAGCGTCTCCATCTCCGGCTACCACATCGCCGAGGCGGGGGCCAATCCCATCAGCCAATTGGCCTTTACGCTGGCGAATGGCTTCACCTTTGTGGAGTATTATTTGGCGCGGGGCATGGACGTGAACGAGTTCGCGCCCAATTTCTCCTTCTTTTTCTCCAATGGCATGGACCCGGAATACGCCGTCATTGGCCGGGTGGCGCGGCGCATCTGGGCCAAGGCCATGAAGCTGAAGTACGGGGCCGACGAGCGGGCGCAAAAGTTAAAGTACCACATTCAGACGAGCGGCCGTTCCTTGCACGCGCAGGAAATCGGCTTCAACGACATCCGCACCACCTTGCAGGCGCTGTACGCCATCTACGATAACTGCAATTCGCTGCACACCAACGCCTACGATGAGGCCATCACCACGCCCACGGAAGAATCGGTGCGGCGGGCGATGGCCATTCAGTTGATCATCAACAAGGAGTTGGGGCTGGCGAAAAACGAGAATCCGCTGCAAGGCGCGTTCATCATCGAGGAATTGACCGATCTGGTGGAGGAGGCGGTGCTGGCGGAATTTGACCGCATCACGGAGCGGGGCGGTGTGCTGGGGGCGATGGAGACGATGTACCAGCGCGGCAAAATCCAGGAGGAATCGCTCTATTACGAGAGCCTGAAGCATACCGGCGACCTGCCGATCATTGGCGTGAACACCTTTCTGTCGGATGAGGGGTCGCCGACGATTGTGCCGCGCGAGGTGATTCGCGCGACGACGGCCGAGAAGGAGCGGCAGATTGCGGAGGTGGGGGCTTTGCAGGCGCGGCAGCCGGAGCAGGCGGCGGCGCAGTTGAAGGGGTTGCAGGAGACGGCCGTGCACAACCAAAACATGTTCGCCGCTCTGATGGAAGCGGTGAAGGTCTGTTCGCTGGGGCAGATTACGGGGGCGTTGTATGCGGTGGGGGGCCAGTATAGGCGGAATATGTGATTGGCAAGCGATAGAGCAAGAGGTAGAGGGGGGGAAACGGCCGTTTCCCTTCCGTTTAAGATCGTTTATACTCATGTTATATAACTCTTGTAAAATTTATAACATAGGCGAGTGATACTTATGTCAAAAACAATTACCTCCACCGAACTGCAAAAGAAAACCCGTGAAATGATTGATTGGGCGCGCATGGAAGGAGAAGCAATTGTCATACAAACCTATGGCAAACCCATGGCTGCCCTGGTCTCCTATGACGAGTATCAGAACTACTTGCAATATAAGCAGGCACGGGCTGATCGCTTTGCGCTTCTCCGAGAAACTGCGGCTGACAATGAGGCTTATAATTCGTTGACAGAAGCCGAAGCAATGGCGATTGTTGAACAAACGCGACAAGAAGCGCATGAAGATCAGTCGGGGCGTATGGAGTGATTCGCGCCGTATTAGACACCAATCTGCTTGTCAGCTACCTGCTGACAAACGGGGAGACCCTGTCGCGGATTATCACCCACTGGGAAGAAGGACGTTTTGTTTACCTGCAATCGCCACAAATCCTGACAGAGCTGGTTGATGTTCTCAATCGTCCTCGTTTACGCCAATATCTGACCGCCAATCCCCAAATCCTGATTGATTTAATCGTCACAGATGCCGAATTTGTAAAAGGCGAATTAGTCCTACCCGGCGTTTGTCGTGATCCGAAAGACGACAAGTTTATTGCCTGTGCCATCGAGGGAAACGCCAATTATATCGTGACCGGCGACAGGGATTTGCTGGATTTAGTTTGTTATCAGACGGTGCAAATGGTGCGAGCCTGGGATTTTCTAGCGCTGCTGGAGGGTTTGTAATGCGACTGTGTTTGTGGCGTTGATCGCAGCGGTGAAAGTACGTTCGCTGAGGCAGATTACTCAGGCGTTGTATGCGGTCGGCGGGTAGTACCGGCGAAATATGTGATTGGCAAGAACGCAGAGCAAGCGATAGAAGGAATCATCCATCATCGCTCATTTGTATCATCAACGGAAGGCTTACTATGAAAATTCTCCTCACCGGCGGCAGCGGTGACCTCGGCGCTGTGCTTGCCCCCCAACTGGCCCAACGCGGCGATGTGCCCATTGTTTATGATGTGCGCCCGCCGCAGACAGAAACGGCCGTCACGCCCACGGCCGTCTACCTCCCCGGCTCCATCCTCAACCGCGACCAACTGGCCGCAGCCATGTCCGGCGTGGACATGGTCGTCCACATCGCCGCCTGGCACGGCATCCACGAAGTGCGCGGCGAAAAAGACGTGTTCGACTTTTGGGATTTGAACGTGACCGGGACATTTTACGTGCTGGAAACGGCCGTGCGCGCCCACATCCCCCACTTCCTCCACATCTCCTCCACCAGCGTAGACGAATGGCCGGGCATCTACGGCAGCAGCAAACGCATGGCCGAAGAATTGGTGCGCACCTACGCCGCCCGCCACGGCCTCAACGCCCTCATCCTGCGCCCGCGCGCCTTCATCCCCTACTGGAACAAAGCCACCTACGCCAACTATATCGAATGGGCGCGCTGGTTCTGGAAAGGAGCCGTACACATCAACGACGTGGCCCAGGCCACCCTAAAAAGCATCGATTTGCTGACCCGCCAGACCTTCACCGAGCCACCCATCCTGACGGTGGATGGCGACTACGACTTCAGCCCGGCCGATCTGGCCGATTGGGACGCCGCCGGGCCGGGCAGCACGTTTGCCCGCGTGTATCCGGGGTATACGGCCGTTGTCCAACAGTACAATCTCGACCCCGCCGTCAAACCCCACGCGCTAGACATCAGCGAAACGCGCCGCCTGCTGGGCTACGAACCGCAGTACAGCCTGCGCCATCTCCTGCAAGAACTGGTGCAATATGGCCCGGCTGGTCCGCCGGCATAAAAACCCCAAGGGTTTGGCGCAATCAAGATCGGTTGCCCAATTAAATAAACCCAGGTCTTTAGGATTTCGTGGGGTCGGGCGTGAAACGTGAAGCGTGTTGCGTGAGGTCTCTCTGGTCACGCAACACGCTTCACGCATCATTGGGTGTCAATCCCCTGAATTCCTGAAGAACCATAAACCCTTGGGGTTTTGGATAGGTAACAGTAGTTATTAAGAAAAAGTTGATAAAAATTGACACCAGTCCGCTTTATTGCTAAAATCTTGTGGACTTACTCGAATACATATAAGGATGAGTGAAGAATGGACGTTTTAGAACAAACAACCACAATCAATGTCACGGACGCCGCTTTAGCAGTAGTCCGTAAGCTGTTGGTAGAAAAGAACGTGCCCGACTACGGTCTGCGCGTATTTGTCGCCGGCGGCGGTTGCTCCGGTTTACAATATGGCATGGCCCTGGAAGCCGAAGCTCGCCCTTACGATAACGTCGTCGAACGAGATGGCGTGAAAGTATTTATTGATCCCACCAGCATGATGTATCTCACCAATGCCACGATTGATTACGAAGACAGCATCATGGGCGGTGGCTTCAAAATCGACAATCCCAATGCAGTTTCCACTTGCGGCTGCGGGACTTCCTTCAAAACCTCCGACAGCGCCGGCGCTGCTTCCGGCGGTTGCAGCAGCTGCGGCTAAACACAGCCTTACCTTTTTAATCGTAGAGCGGGGCGCATCAGAGCGCCCCGTTTTTGTTATCAAGGCGTAACCCATACAGCTTGACGACCAAGTGTACTCATGAGCGCAAAATATTTTACAGTAGCTGAAGCCAACGCATTGCTGCCCACCGTTGCGCCAATTATGGCCAAATTGTTGGAAAAACGAGCCAGAGCCGTTCATTTTTATCAACAGGTCGAACCGCTTCTGTCTGACTTGCGCGTTGATGTGGGCGGCCCGGTGCCTGCACAGTTGGCGCAGGATTTTGCCATGATCGACCGGTTGATTTTGCAACTGCAAGAAATGGGCTGCGTGGTGAAAGATATCAACGTCGGCTTGTTGGATTTTTTGTATAACCGTGACGGCCGTGACGTATACTTGTGCTGGCGTTATGGCGAGCCGGAAGTAGCGTATTATCACGATCTGCATGAAGGGTTTAACGGCCGTCAACCGGTCTGATTATCTGGCATTTCTGTTTTGGCTACATCAAACGGCCGTTATGCTGCTGGCGTAACGGCCGTTTTTGTGTTCCTACCCCGGCTACTCCTCCCCCCCATTTGTCGATTGTGAAAAATTGAACCACTCCTTCTTTTTCGGAAAGTGACAATTGTCATAAACAAGATATGACAATTGTCATGATGAAACCCGACATCTCAATGCTAGCATTTTAGCATTGATACACTCTTCATCCAGCTATCTATTATCCATCCATCCACTCAGGGTTCATCACTAACCCGGTTATCCTAACAAGAATCCTCATCGCGGGAACACAAACAAGTTACATTCACCTCATCACAAACAGTTGTGGTGAGTGTTTTGATTTCGATGACGCCAGCTCGATTTGGCGTTTATTAGCGTTTTGTTCATTCGAGGAGGTGACCTTTGTTGACGAACAGCCCGCCAGTTTTAACCAATCCATCTCTAAATTTTCTCGAAACGGTCAAACAGGCAACTCCCGGAGATTCACGCCTCACCATGTGCATCCAGTGTGGCACCTGTGGTGGTTCGTGTCCTTCCGGTCAGGATATGGACCACACGCCCCGGCAGTTGTTTGCCATGATTCGCGCCGACATGCGTGACGAGGTGCTGCGCAGTAACACACCCTGGTACTGCGTGTCTTGCTATTTTTGCATGGTGCGCTGCCCACAAGAAGTCCACATCACCGACATTATGTATACATTGAAGAGCATGGCCATTGCCGCTGATATGTACGAGACCAATTCGGCCGCCGATTTATCGCAAAACTTTGTGGGGTATGTGGAAAATTACGGCCGTAGTTTTGAATTTGGTTTAGCCACGCGCCAATATTTACGCCACCAGCCGCTCAGCCTGATGCGCCGGGCATCCATGGGGTTGGGCATGCTCAGCAAAAAACGTATAGACCTGACCCCCACCCGCATTGACAACCTCGGTCAACTTCAGGCCATTCTGGCCCGAGCCAAAGAATTGGAGGCGCCGACATGACCCACTATCTCTTTTATCCCGGCTGCTCCATGCAGCGCAGCGCCCGCCCCTATCTGGATTCGTTGATGACCATCGGCCCGGATATGGATATGACGTTTGAAGATGTGCAGGATTGGAACTGCTGCGGCGCAACCGAGTATGCGGCCGTTCATCGCATTCCTTCCTACGCGTTGGTGGCGCGTAACCTGGCCCTGGCCGCCCAGCAAATGAACGGCGCCCGCACCCTGACGGCCGGCTGCAGCGCCTGTTACCTGAACCTGGCCAAAACAGAAAACTACATGCGCCGGAATGCCGAGCTGAATCTTGTGGTCAACGAGGCATTGGCTGCCGGAAATTTGCATTATGAACCAGGTTCGCTGCAGGTGCGGCATTTGTTGGACGTGATGGTGAACGATGTGGGCCTGGAGGCGATTCGGGCGCGGGTGACACGGCCGTTAACCAATCTCCGCATCGCCCCCTACTATGGCTGCATGGTCGTCCGCCCCGACCTCGACGACCATTTCCGCAGCGAAGAATACCCCATGAGCATGGACAGACTGCTCAAGGCATTGGGCGCGGAAGTCATCGACTTCCCGCTTAAAACCCACTGCTGCGGCGGCCACATGACCCAGATCAGCCAGCCGGTCGCCTTCGAGATGATTCGCCGGCTGGTTTATGGGGCCACCCAATACAAGGCCGACCTGATGGTAACGTTGTGTCCCATGTGCCAGCTCAACCTCGACGCCTATCAGGGCGAGGTCAACCAGCATTTTAAGATGAACTACCACATGCCGGTGTTGTATTTTACCCAACTGATGGGTTTGGCCTTCGGCCACGAACCCGAAGCATTGGGCATTGGCAAGGAATTTGTCAGCGCGAGGGACGCATTGGCCAGGATAGGGGTGGATGTGCCGGAAGAAACGGCCGTTAAACGGCCGTTACACCGCGCCAAAGATGATCCCAGCCTGCCCATGCCTTATATGCCGGAGGAAAACCAATGAGCGCAGACCCAACCAAAGACAAAGAACGCATCGGCGTCTACGTATGCCACTGCGGCACCAACATCTCCGCGACGGTAGATGTGGAAAATGTCGCCGTTTGGGCAAAAGATAAACTCGCCGACGACGGCGTTGTAGTCGCCCGCGATTATAAATTTATGTGCTCCAGTTTGGGCCAGGAACTCATCGAACGCGATATCGAACGTGAAGGGCTGACCCGCGTTGTGGTCGCCGCCTGTTCCCCCCACCTGCACGAAAACACCTTTCGCGGAGCGTGCCATCGTGCCGGGTTGAATGGCTACCTGTGCGAAATGGTGTCTATTCGGGAGCAAGTTTCCTGGGTTCACACCGACAAAATCGCCGCCACGGCCAAAGCCAAAGCCATGATTGCCGGCGGCGTGGAACGTGTCATCGAAAACGAACCGCTGGAATCCCTGCATGTGCCCATTCACCCGGACACGCTGGTGGTGGGCGGGGGCATCGCCGGCATTCAGGCGGCGCTGGAAATCGCCGACTCTGGCAACAAGGTATATCTGGTCGAGCGAGAGCCTTCCATTGGCGGCCACATGGCCCAATTCGACAAAACATTCCCCACGCTGGACTGCGCCGCCTGTATTCTGACGCCCAAAATGGTCTCCGCCGGCACCCATCCCAATATCGAACTGCTGACGTGGAGCGAGGTGGAGCGCGTGGATGGGTTTGTCGGCAATTTCACCGTCACCATCAAGAAAAAGCCGCGTTACGTGATTGAAGAGTTATGTACTGGCTGCGGCATTTGTTGGGAAAAGTGCCCCAAGCATGTTGTGGATGATGTCTTTGAGGCGGGATTGGGGTATCGCGCGGCCGTGTATACGCCGTTTGCCCAGGCTGTGCCCAAATACCCGGTCATCGACACGGAAAACTGCACCTACTTCCAGCGGGGCAAATGTCGGGCGTGTGAAAAGTTTTGTCCCACCAACGCCATAGATTTCACCCAGACGGAAACATACATTTCCGTGACGGTAGGCAACATCATTTTAGCGACCGGGTACGATTTGTTTGACGCGCGGCGGGTGGTGCAGTATGGATACGGCCGTCTCGCCAACGTCTTCACCAGCATCGAATTTGAGCGCATGTGCAACGCCTCCGGCCCAACCAACGGCGAAATCGTCCTGCGTGATGGCGTCACGCCGCCCAAATCGGTGGGCATTATCCACTGTGTCGGCAGCCGCGACCGCAACTACAACAACTACTGTTCCGTCATTTGCTGCATGTCCAGCCTGAAGTTCGCCCATCTGGTGAAAGAGCGCACCGGGGCGGAAGTTTACAACTTCTACATCGACATGCGCACCGCCTACAAAGATTACGACGAGTTTTACCAGCGTGTGTTAGAGGAGGGCACGCTCTTCGTGCGTGGACGAGTGGCCGAAGTAACCGACGCCGCGCGTGGACCCGGCGAGGAAGGCAAAATCATCATCCAGGCGGAAGACACCCTCATAGGCAAACAACGGCGCATCCCGGTTGATATGGTTCTCCTGGCCGCTGCCCTTGAACCGCGCAAAGACGCCAAAGAAGTCGCCCAAAAATTTGGTATCTCTTGCAGCGCCAATGGCTGGTACACCGAAAAGCACCCCAAATTGGACCCGGTGGCCACAATGACTGAAGGTATTTTTATTGCCGGCGCCGCTCAGGGACCCAAAGACATTCCCACCAGTGTGTCTCAGGGCGCAGCGGCAGCGGGACGGGTGTTGAATCGTATCGGCCGGGGCGAAATCGAGCTGGAACCGGTACGCGCTACGGTTGAGGCCGCCAAATGTTCCGGCTGCCGCATCTGTAACAACCTTTGCCCGTTTGGCGCGATTATTTTCCACGAAGATTTGATGGTTTCGGAGGTTAAACATGCGCTTTGCCAGGGCTGTGGCACGTGCGTGGCGGCCTGCCCGGCCGGCGCTATTAGCGGTTCTGGCTTCAGCAACGGCCAGATTCTGGCGCAAATCGAAGGGATGTTGATGTTCGATCAACCGGCGAATTTGCTCAATTTGGCCGAAATGGCCTTAGCATAGGAGGCAAGCAACGATGAGCGAACCATTTGAACCTGTCATAATTGGCTTCACCTGTAATTGGTGCAGCTATCGGGCCGCCGACCTGGCCGGAACGGCGCGGGTGAAATACCCGCCCAACGTGCGCCTGATTCGCTTGATGTGTTCTGGTCGTTTGGATCCAACTTTTGTATTGAAGGCCTTGTCCCAGGGGGCAGATGGCGTCATGATTACCGGTTGCCATCCGGGCGAATGCCATTACATCGAGCAAAATTACAAGGCGATGCGGCGTTACCTCTTGCTGCGGCGCACGTTGGCGCAGATGGGCATTGAACCGGGGCGGGTTAAGCTGGTGTGGGCCAGCGCCGCCGAAGGCGTGAAATTAGCCAAAGAGATTTCGACTCTGGTTGAGGAGATTCGGGCGTTGGGACCGTTGAACTGGCCGGGTCGAGTGAAGATGGCGACGGGGGGGAACGGCACGGCCGTTTCCGCGCACATCAGTCAGGAGGTGACAGCATGAGCGACAACGGCAGCGGCAAACCCAAATTCGCCATGTACTGGGCCGCCTCCTGCGGCGGCTGCGAAATCGCCGTCCTCAACATTGGCGAGAAAATTCTGGATGTAGACGCAGCTTTCGATGTCGTCTTTTGGCCGGTGGCTATGGACGCCAAATACCACGACGTGGAAGCCATGCCGGACAAATCCATCACCCTGACGCTGTTCAACGGCAGCATCCGCAACCAGGAAAACGAACATCTGGCCAAACTGCTGCGGCAAAAATCGGCCATTCTGGTGGCCTTTGGCTCTTGCGCCACCGAGGGCTGCATCCCGGGCATGGCCAACTTTAGCAGCACAGAAGAGATATTTACGGCCGTCTACGACACCATCTCTACCCACAACCCCGAAGGTACACGGCCAAAAACAGAATGGATGACACCCGAAGGAATTGTGTTAACTATTCCGCAGTTCTACCCCATGATCAAGACCCTGGATCAGGTGGTGGATGTGGATTATTTCATGCCGGGCTGCCCGCCGGAGTCGCACCAAATTGCCGCCGTGGTAGACCTGGTGATTCAGGCCCTGGCCGGCAAGGCGACGCTGCCGCCCAAGGGCAGCGTCATTGGCGCGGGCGGTTCGACAGTTTGTGATGAATGCGTGCGGGCGCGCAACGTGAAGAAGATCGATAAATTTGTGCGTATTCATGAAGTGGCCGAAGTAGACCCGACGTTGTGTTTGTTGGAGCAGGGGATTTTGTGCAACGGGTTGGCAACGCGCAGCGGTTGCGGCGCGTTATGTCCGGGCGTGGGCGCGGCCTGTATCGGTTGTTATGGCCCGGCGGCGGATGTGGTGGATTATGGAGCGCGGTTGATGACGGCCGTTGCCTCCGTCATCGACAGCCGTGATCCCAATGAAATCGAAGCCATCCTCGACGGCATTCCCGATCCGGCCGGCTCATTCTATCGCTTTAACCTGGCACATTCCCTACTACGCGCCGGAAAACCGGCCGTTAGCGGCAACAAACCCTAACGGTTTGCTGTTGAGAATCCAGACCAGTTGAACTTTAAACCCTTAGGGCCTTCCCAGAGAAACCTGAACGGTAACAGAAAAGGAGAATAGACCATGCAGCGCATAACCATAGATCCCATCACTCGCCTGGAAGGGCATGGCAAAATCGAAATTCTGCTTGATGAAGTAGGCGAGGTCGCCAATACCTATTTTCAGATTCCCGAACTGCGCGGTTTTGAGCGATTCTGCGTCGGCCGGCCGGTAGAAGAAATGCCCGTGCTAACCAATCGCATCTGCGGCGTGTGCCCGGAAGCCCACCACATGGCCGCCGCCAAAGCCGGCGATGCCGTCTACGGCGTGGAACCAACGTCTACCGCCAAAAAACTGCGCGAGCTGCTCTACATGGGCTTCTACTTTACCGATCACACCACCCATTTTTATGCCCTCGGCGGCCCGGATTTTGTGATGGGGCCGGATGCGCCCGTCGCCGAGCGCAACATCCTGGGCGTCATCCACAAAGTCGGGCTGGAAATTGGCGGCAAAGTCATCCAGGCGCGTAAATACGGCCACACCGTCGTGGAAATGCTGGGCGGGCGCAAAGTTCACCCCTGTACCGCCATTCCCGGCGGTGTCACCAAAGGTCTGACCGAGGAAGAGCGGCAGAAAATAGAGGGCATGGGGCGTTGGGGCATCGAGTTTGCTCAGTTTAGCTTGCAGTTGTTTAACGATTTGGTCCTGGGCAATCAGGGCTACGTCGATCTGATTTTGGGTGACGTTTACACCCACCGCACGCATTACATTGGGCTGGTGGATGAGCAAAATCGCGTCAACTTTTATGATGGCAAAGTCAGCGTTGTAGACCCGGATGGCCAGCGGTTGGGCAAATATGCGCCCGCCGAATATACGGATTGGATTGCCGAACACGTAGAACCCTGGACCTATCTCAAATTCCCTTACCTTAAACAGGTAGGTTGGAAAGGCTTTGTGGATGGCAACGATTCGGGCGTGTACATGGCCACACCGCTCTCGCGCCTGAATGCCGCCGACGGCATGGCCACGCCTCTGGCCCAGGCTGAATACGAAAAATTCTTCACCACTCTGGGGGGTAAACCGGTTCACCAGCGTTTGGCCACGCACTGGGCGCGCTTGATTGAGCTTCTGTACGCGGCCGAACGCCTGGTGGAACTGGCTACCGACGAAGAAATCACCTCGCCGCACCTGCACACAGTCCCAACCAAGACGCCCACGGAGGGCGTGGGCATTGTGGAAGCGCCGCGCGGTACACTGACGCACCATTACTGGACCGACGAACGGGGCATTTTAACCAAAGTGAACCTGATTGTGGGCACAACGAACAATTACGCGCCTATCAGCATGTCGATTAAAAAGGCCGCGCAAAGTCTGATTCATGAGGGGACGGTCATTTCGGAAGGGCTGCTGAACATGGTAGAGATGGCTTTCCGGGCGTACGATCCCTGTTTTGGCTGTGCGACCCATTCGCTGCCGGGGCAGATGCCGCTGCAAGTAACCATCCGCGATGCGGATGGGCAAGTGGTGGATGTACTCAGTCAGTATTGCGGGAATTCTTGAGGCTGCGGCATGATGACCCAGGCGAAGACGTTGGTTGTGGGGTTGGGAAACCCTATTCTCGGGGACGATGGCGTAGGCTGGCGGGTTGCGGATGAGATTGCCCGCCAGCTTCTCGAATCCCCGGTGGAGATAGATAAATTGGCTTTAGGCGGATTGAGCTTGATGGAACGCCTGGTTGGCTATGACCGGGTGATTATTGTGGATGCCATTCAGACGCAGGGCGGGCGGATTGGGGATGTTTATTGGTTGGATTTGCGCGATTTGCCGGATCGTGCGGCGGGGCACACTACGGCCGTTCACGACACCTCTCTCCAAACCGCCCTACAGCTTGGCCGGCAAATGGGCGCATCGCTGCCCGACGACGTGCAAATTGTGGGCATTGAAGCGGACCGGGTTTACGAGTTTTCAGAAGAGCTGACGCCGGCAGTGGCCACGGCCGTACCCCAGGCCGTCGAGGTGGTGCTGAATCTATTACAAATAAATATGGAGGGAAAGGATGATTTCGCCTGAATTGTTGCGACGTTACCCATTTTTTTCGTTTTTAACGCCAGATGCGCTGCGCGAAGTAGCCATGATCACCGATGAACTGACGGTTGACGATGGCGCAATCTTGTTCGAGATGGGCGCCAAAGCTGAAGCGCTTTACTTCCTGATCGCTGGCAGCGTGGAGCTGCATTTCGTTGTTATGGATGAACATGAACCGGATTTACGCAAGGATTTTTTGGTGGGAACCATTAGTCCGGGGGAGATATTTGGTATTTCGTCGGTTATTGAGCCATATGCGCTGACGGCTACGGCCGTTACGGTTGAACAGAGCCGCCTGCTGCAAATTACGGCCGTTGCTCTGCGCCAACTGCTGGAGCAAGATCAGGCGCTGGCCATTCGTTTTCTGCAAAAAGTAAACAAGGCCACGATGGAACGCCTACAGAAAACGCGCGTAGAGTTGGCGGCGGCGACTGGCTAACTGGCAAGAAGAAGAGGAAGAAGAAAAAAACGGCCGTTCTGGAGGGAACGGCCGTTTTGGATCTCATCGAAACAATCAGACAGATTAACGGTTTTCCATCTGCACGTAATCCCGTGTGCCTTCGCCCAAATAAATCTGGCGCGGCCGGGCAATTTTCTGCTCGTCGTCACGCAGCATTTCATCCCACTGCGCCAACCAGCCCACTGTACGCGGAATGGCAAACAACACCGGGAACATCGAAATCGGGAAGCGCATCGCCTGGTAAATAATGCCCGAATAAAAATCGACGTTCGGGTACAAATTCCGGGTTACAAAGAAATCGTCTTCGAGCGCAATCCGTTCCAATTCCAACGCGATGTCCAGCAGCGGGTTCTTGCCTGTTACTTCAAATACCTCATCGGCAATTTGTTTGATGATGCGCGCGCGCGGATCGTAATTCTTATACACGCGGTGTCCAAAACCCATCAGCAGGCGTTCGCGGTTTTTAACGCCCTTCACAAATTCTGGCACATTCTTCAGGTCGCCAATCTCCAACAACATGCGCAGCACGGCTTCATTCGCGCCGCCATGCAGTGGTCCATACAAGGCTGCCGCCGCGCCGGCCATCGAGGTGTAGGGGTCGGTGTGGCTGGAGCCGATAACGCGCATCGCCGCTGTGCCGCAGTTTTGCTCGTGGTCTGCATGTAAAATAAACAGCACATCCAATGCCCGTTCCAAAATCGGGTTTGGCGTATATTTCACTTGCGTCATCTTGTCTAGCATATTCAGGAAATTACCCGAGTAACTCAGGTCGTTGTCTGGATAAACATAGGGCAGACCGCGCATATGGCGGTAAGAGAAAGCCGCGACCGTGGGCACCTTGGCAATCAGGCGCATAATCTGGATCAGGCGGTTGTGCGGATCTTCGATGTTGCGGCCTTCGGGGTAAAAAGTAGACATGGCCGAAATCGTGGCAATGAACATCCCCATTGGGTGCGCATCGTAACGGAAATGCTGCATCAGGCGTTTGATGTTTTCATGAACAAACGTGTGGTGCAAAATTTCGTATTCCCACTCTGTGTATTCTTCTTTGGTGGGCAATTCGCCATTCAAAATAAGGTAGGCAACTTCCAAATAATTTGACTTTTCCGCCAGTTGTTCAATCGGATAGCCGCGATAGCGCAAAATGCCTTTTGCGCCGTCGATGTAGGTGATTGTGCTTTTGGTGGAAGCGGTGTTTTTGAACGCCGGATCATAACTCATCATTCCGAAATCTTCGGGATTGACTTTGATCTGACGCAAGGCCATGGCGTCGATGGTATCGTGCGTGATCGGGATCTCATACGTCTGGCCTGTTCGATTATCGGTAACGCTTAAAGTGTCCTTTGTCATATTTTTGCCTCCAGTTGCTGCTCCCAGGGTTTGTATGGGTTCAAGGTGTTGATTTTTGCTCTCAGGAGAAAAAACCAGGAAATAGGAATGAGATGCGGACCATTATAACCAATTTCTTTACTTCAAGCACCGATGATTTATCTTACTTTTAGGCCAGGACATAAAAAGTCGGGGAGAAGGGATGGGGGAGACGGCCGTTTCTCCCACCTCTCATTTCACCGCAGCCACCAGGTTGGATGATATAATTGCAGACTGACCCTCGAACAATGGAGCATAGGATGAACCACGACGATCTGGAACAAGCAATCCACACACTACTACAGGCCATCGGCGAAAACCCGCACCGGCCCGGTCTGCGCCGTACGCCCACCCGCGTGGCCCAAATGTTTACCGAAATTTTAGACGGCTACGATCTGGACGCCGCCGAATTAACGGCCGAATCCCTGTTCGATGTTGCGTATGACGAAATGATTCTGGTGAAAGATATCCAGTTTTTCAGCATGTGCGAGCATCACCTGCTCCCCTTTTTTGGTCGCGCCCACGTTGCCTACGTACCCCAAGATAAAATTATCGGCCTATCCAAAATTCCCCGGACGGTGGATATGTTTGCCCACCGCTTGCAGGTGCAAGAGCGCATGACCCAACAAATCGCTTATGCCCTGGCCGACGTTTTGTCGCCGCAAGGGCTTGGAGTCATTGTGGAAGGGACGCATTTGTGCGCCATGATGCGGGGCGTTAAGAAAGAACAGGCGCGATTGGTTACTAGCGCGATGTTGGGATCGTTCAAGAGCAACCCGGCCACGCGCCAGGAGTTTCTGGACTTACTCAAACTCCCTCAATAACCATCAACAGGGAACGGCTGATGAGTAATTTTTCAGGCGCTGCTTTGTTGGGCAAAAGCCAGGGCTTCTTCGCGGCTGTGGATTTCGCCTGCGGCCTGCGCTTCTTCAATCAGGCGCAGCAAACGGCCGATTTCCGGCCCAGGGCGAATGTGCAAATGGTGAATGAGATCGTGCCCATCCAACAGGGCTGGCGGCGCGACTGTATCAGCATGATGATCGAAGTAATGGGCGAACAGACGCTCCACTGTGACCACCAATTGCCGCCAAACATCTGCCGGACCAGGCCCGCCGTAGGTCGCCAGGTGGTCGGCCAGACTGAGCAGGCCAATGTCTAATCCGGCCGTTTGCGTGGCCTGAAAATAGCGGTAAATGGCTCGCCGCGAGGGTAAACTGCCGGTTGTTGCCAGATTGAGCGGCCGCATATGGCCGGCGACAATGGTTTCGACTTGTTTGATGGCCTGATTGCTCAGCGCGAGCTGGCGCAGGCGATTGGCCGTCAGGACTGCGCCCACCGCATCATGACTCAGGAAGCGAATACGGCCGTCTTCCCCCACCATTTGTGTTTCCCTTTTACCAACATCGTGGAACAACGCGCCCAGCCGCAGCAGCACACGGCCGTCTAATCCCCCATCTACCAGGCGCGCCAAATGCTCGTCGAGTTGCTTTGTGTAGGCTGCCAGGGCTTGCTGGGCGAGTTGTAGGCTTGGGTCGGTTGTTGGGCTTTGGCCGACAACGGCCGTTTCCACCGCAGCCAGCCAGGTTAACACAGCCAACGTATGCGCCAGCACCGGTTTGGTGTGCGGCGCCGATTGGGCGATAGGCTCCAGGGCCGCAATTTCCGGCAGCACTTCGGCCAATAAACCTAGCTGCCACATCTCGGTTGCGGCCTCGGCGGGCACGGCCGTGCTGAGCAGTTTGAGCAGTTCGTCGCGGATACGTTCGATGGAAGCGGCCGCCAACAGAGGCGCGGCTGCGCGCACGGCCGTGCGCGTTTCCGGTGTCAGCGTAAAGTTCAGCGACGCCGCCTGACGCACGGCGCGCAGCGCCCGCACCGGATCGCGCTGCAGCGCATCCGGATGGACCAGACGCAGACTGCGTTCGGCCAGGTCTGCTTGCCCGCCATACGGGTCGATGATGCTGGCGCTGGTAACGGCCGTGGCTGGCAACGCCATGGCGTTCACGGTGAAATCGCGGTCTTGCAAATCGGCTGCCAGGTCTGGCCCGCGAAAACGAGAAAAATCCAGGGTGGTGTTTGCTTCGCGCAGCACCACGCGCCCGGCGTCGCGCTCCTGGTCCAGCACATAGGCCGGCATCTTCAAAAAATCGGCCGTTTTGAAGGTGAGCCGGATGGCCTGATCGGGCACGATGAAGTCGAGATCGTGGCCGGGACGGTTCATGAGCGCATCGCGCACCGCCCCGCCAACGAGATAAATGGGGATTTCTTGCTCGGCGAGAAACGGCCGTATCTCACCCATCAGCTCTGGCAGCGCCAGCGGCTCGCCATCCGGCGCTTCCACATAAAGAAGCGTCAGTTTCTCTTTGTGGCGGTTGCGCTGCGCCAGACGTCGGGCAGCCTCCGGCGTTTCGCCAACGCCAGCAACCTGGCCCTGAATGAGCGCCACCCAACGGCCGGCATAAGGAGAAAGGTTCAGATCTGGAGACACAGGCTTTCCGCTCTTAATGGATCAGGTGGGCGAAAATTGCCGGCTTTAAGACGGCAATACAAGGTAAATTGCGGTAAAGTTCGTCAAAATCCAGGCCATACCCCACGACAAATTCATCCGGAATATCGAAACCAATATATTCCACATGCACGTCAATCTCGCGGCGCGATGGTTTATTGAGTAACGAGCAGATGCGCAAAGAGGCGGGCGAACGCGCCAGCAAATTGCGGCGCATATAGTCCAGCGTGCGCCCGCTGTCGATAATATCTTCGACTATGAGGACGTGTCGCCCGGTGATGGGCTGCTTCAGGTCCATGATGATTTGCACCGCGCCGCTGCTTTTTGTGCCGGAGCCGTAGCTGGAAATGCCCATGAAGTCGATGGTATGCGGCCGTTTGAGGGCGCGGCTAAGATCAGATAAAAACATGTAGCCGCCTTTTAGCACGCATATCATCAATAAATCGGGAATGCCGTCGTAGTCGGCCGTAATCTCTTCGGCTATGGCCTGAATGCGGGTTTGCAGGCTGGTTTCGTCAATCAGAACGTGGTCAATGTCTTCATTCAGATCGCGGACAATTTCATGACTCATGGTGGGTTGCTCCATTACGAGAGGGGAGAACGGCATGGCACTGGCGGCAGCGCGCCTCGTAGGCTTCGGCTGCGCCAACCAATACGATGGGGTCGTCGTAAGCGGCCGGCTGCCCTTCAACCAGGCGCTGGGTGCGGCTGGCCTCTTCGCCGCAAACGACGCAGATGGCGTGTAATTTGGTGACTTGTTCGGCGCGAGACAGCAGGGCGGGAATGGGGCCGAATGGTTCACCGCGAAAATCCATGTCCAGTCCGGCGCAAATCACCCGGATGCCCTGGTGGGCCAGGTTTTCGCAGATGTCTACCACCTGCGGCTCAAAAAACTGGACTTCGTCAATGGCCACGACGGTGGTAGCCGGGTCGAGCTGGTCTAAAATTGCGCCGGCGCTGCTGACCGGATGCGCTTCAAAGGCATTGCCAACGTGGGAGGTGACTTTTTCGGCGTGAAAGCGGTCGTCGATAACCGGTTTAAAGACCTGAACTTGCTGTTGGGCGATCACTGCACGGCGTAACAATCGCAAGAGTTCTTCGGTTTTGCCGCTGAACATGCTGCCGCAGATGACTTCTATTTTTCCTCGTGTATGTTTTACCATGGGGTTCTGGCTGCCTTAAACAAAGAAGGGCAGATACGTTAACCGCATCTGCCCTTAAATTGTTACCGGAGTGCAACGGCCGTTACTTACTCAATCAGGCCCTCGGCACGCAAGAAGCGCTTAATGTCGATGAGCGCTTTTTGGCCAATGCCTGGCAGAGCTAATAGAGCGTCGTCGCCTTCTTGCAGCAGGGCTAACACATCGCCAACCGTGCTGACATTGGCTTCTTCCAGGGCTTTTTCGGCGCGCGTGCCGAGGGCCATGGCGGAAACTTCCAGGTTGGTGGGGATGGATTTTTGTTCTTCGGAGGTTTGCTCGGCGATGAAAGCTTCGCGGCGTTGCAAACGGCGCATGAAGCGATCAACCTGACCTTCTGTGTCTAGCAGGCGTTGGGTGCCTGTGTAGAAGGGGTGGGTGCCTGACCAGATTTCTACCCGGAGTTCCGGGCGGGTGGCGCCTATGGTCATCACGACTTCACCATCAACGATGACTTTGGCATCGGGATACCATTTTGGATGGATGTCTTGTTTCATGATGACTAGGCCTCTTGCTGCTTGGGGGGATAAACACTGACGTATTTACGGCCGTGTTTCATCTCAAATGTCACCTGACCTTCGATCAGGGAGTAAATCGTGTAATCTTTGCCCAGGCCGACATAGCTGCCGGGGCGAATTTTGGTGCCGCGCTGGCGCAAAATGATGTTGCCGGGAATGACGTGTTCGCCGCCATATCGTTTGACACCCAGGCGTTTTGAATTGCTGTCACGGCCGTTACGTGTTGAACCGCCACCTTTCTTATGTGCCATGATACTTTCTCCTTAACCTGCAACGATCTCATCGATGCGCAAACGGGTATAACTTTGCCGATGTCCTGCCCGATGGCGATACCGCTTCTTGGGCTTGTATTTCCAGACAAAAATCTTCTCACCACGATATTGTTCTACGACCGTTGCTTTTACCGAAACGCCTGCCAGTGTTGGCTGTCCAATTTTTACCCCGTCGCCATTGGCCAGGAGTAAAACATTTTCCAGCACGATTTGGTCACCGACTTCGTAGGGCAGTTTTTCGACTGAAAAACCATGACCCTCTTCGGCGCGGTATTGCCGGCCGCCACTTTCTACGATTGCGTACACAACATACCTCCAAAAAGAACCGGCATTCAGGATGCCGGCTGCGTCTGATTATAAAATTGTACGGGCAGTGGACGGAAGCCCGTACAGACGAAGGGGAATTATAACCAGCCCGCTCCGCATTGTCAAAGAAAGCACAGCGGGAACAGCAATTCTCAATTTAGATCAGGCATTCGTGCGAACAGGGCAATTTCTTTGCAATTTAGGCTGAATTGTCATTCTGAGCGGAGTCTGCGGAGCGAAGAATCCCCATGTATTGGTCATTAGGGCTGAACGGGATGCTTCGGAGGATGCTTCGGCGGCCTCAGCACAGGCTCTCAGCATGACATATTTCTAGTTAAATTGAGAATTCCTGCAGCGGGAAATGGCTCTGTAGGGCGATCAACGGGCCTGAACGGTTATCACGGCCGGCAGCAGGCTAAACGCGGGAATTTCTACGGCCGTTTCTCCCACCAGCATCATGCCCGTCGAAGGGCCGCCATCCAGGTTGAACGCGATGTCCAGTTCCAGGTCGGAATTGACCAAAAAGGCGCTCAGTTCGTGCAGGGTCAGGCTGCCCCAGGGGGCGAAGATGAAGAGGATACGGCCGTTTCTGTCCTGTCCAATTGCCGTGCGCCGCGCCGCGAGACCATCATCTTGTGGAAAACCGAGTACGCCGCCGGGTTTCACCAGCATGGGGAAAGATTGCAGGGCGTACAAGAGTGATTCGTCGGGGATGTACGGCCGTTCCGCCAGCCAGCGCAGGTCTGGGCCGCGTTCGTCAATCGCCAACATGCCGGCAAAGTCGCCATAACTGCTGCCGCTGGCCTGCCCATCAACGATGATCAGGCCGGTGGCGATGTTTTCGGGGGTGAAATAGCCGCCGTTTACTACCAGAAGCGCGCCGGTTTCCGCCTGCCATTGGGGGATGGATTGCGGCACGCCTGGTTTGTAGGCGATGCGGAAGGTAAATTCCGCCGGGTCCAGGCGCAGGAATGTCACCCGCTCGCGGGCTGTTCCGGCATCGTTATACAGGTGGATGGCGCGCAGTTCCAGGCCTGGCTGGGTGGTTTGCCAGCCGGTGTCGGGGATGGGCGTGGGGGCGGGAGTGGCGGTTTGGGCGGGGTCAGCGGGGGGAACGGCCGTCTCTGTTGGCGGCTGCATGGCTGTGCTATGGGGCAAGATGGGTGTGGGCGCGGGAAGCGTGGGTGGAACGGCCGTGTCACCACAGCCCACCAACAAACCAACCAACAACCCAGCCCACAAGCCCTTTGCCCGCTTCAATTAGCCTTCCTCTGGGAGCGGGGACAACGAAATGGCTGTGCGATGCACGCGCGCCGCCAGCGGATCGAACGCCAGGGCGTCGAGTACCTCATCCGGGCGGCCGGTCATGCCTTCGCGCAGCATCAGACGCATCGAAAGCTGCGCCAGTTCGCCAGTTGGCGGCAGCAGCGTCAGGCCCAGCAGCAGGGGGCGCAAATCGTATGGCTTGTCGCGCCGTTCGCGCAGCAGCGATTCCGCCGCCAGCAGATCGGCGATTTGCGCCTGCATGTGGTCTCTGTCCACCGGGTCTAGCAGGGTCACTTCGTAGGTGGAATCGGTCGTGCGCGTTTGCAGCGCCGGTTCTTTAAGACCTACTTCCTCCACCTGCCACACGTCAATGCCGGGAGCCATACGAACCATCATTTGCTGTCGCGCAGTTTCCGGGTCCATCGCTTCCTTCAGCCAGATGTCGGCCAGTTCGCAGGCGCTGGTGTAACCCAACGGCAGGGCCGCAGCCATTTGCATACGCGGCCGTTGGTTGAATCCCTGGCTGTAAGACATGGGAATTTGCGCCCGATTGAGCGATCGTTCCATCGTCCGCGCCAGATCCAAATGGCCGATAAAGCGCGTCGGCCCTTCTTTTTTAAATGTCAGTCGGAGTCGTTGTACATAATTTGCTTGCATACCATCCATTTTCCCCTAATATCCTGGCTGGTACAAACACGTTTATTTTTAGGATTTGCGATAGGGCATGGGCGGTCAGGGATTGAAAGCGAAGCTTCAATGACCGGTCGCCAGGGTTTGGCCTTCTGTCTTGGGTTGAAAGGATTGAAGTTTATGTCAATTGATGAAGTGATACACGGCCATCGTTCTATTCGTCGTTACCGGGCGGATGCGGTGCCCGATGGGTTGTTGGACGAGATTTTGGCGGCGGGGATTCGAGCCTCGTCGTCGGGCAATATGCAGTCCTATTCCATCATCGTCACCCGCGACCGGGGGCTGCGCGAGGCGCTGTTTGTGCCGCACATGGAGCAAGAAATGGTGCTAGACGCACCGGTCCTGCTGACATTTTGCGCCGATTTTCACCGAATGCGTCAATGGCTGCGCGTGAGCGACGCGCCGGACAACTTTGATAATTTTATGAGTTTTATGATTGGAGCGATTGACGCGACATTGGTGTCGCAAAATGTGGCTTTGGCGGCCGAAGCGCGCGGTTTGGGGATTTGTTACATGGGCAGTACTCTGGCCAATTGTGACGAAATCGGCCGTATTTTGCGCCTGCCGCGCAACGTGATTCCGGTGGTGGGCTTTTCGTTGGGCTTCCCGGATGAAGATCCGGCGCTGCGCGACCGGCTGCCATTAGATGGATTGGTGCATCATGAGACTTACCAGGATTACAGCGACGAGCGCATTCAGGAGATTTACCGCGAGCGCGAAGTGAAGGGCTGGCAGCGGTATATGAGCTTTCCCTATTTGCGCGAGATGATTGAGACGTCTGGGGTGGAGAATCTGGCGCAGATTTACACGACGGTGAAATACAGCCGCGAATCGCACCATGAATTTTCGCAGACGGTGTTAGATTATTTGGCGGCGCAGGATTTTATGCACAACGGCCGTTAGCCACATTTCTTTTTGGAGATTGGAGACGGGAGATGAGCCGCTCTTCCATTCCCAGTCTCGATTCTGTGAGGGGCTTATGAAAGACAACCTGTTAGTTTTGGTAAGTAAGATGGCCACGGCCGTTCCCCTGTGTGTGCTCCTTTTATTGTCCCTGCTGTTGGCGGCTTGTGAGCGACCGGATCCGGCTGTGCCCGGCGGCGGCGAAGTCCAGCCGACGCTGGCCGGCGCGGCGTCTATCCCGGCGCAGCCCGGCGATAACGTGCCCACGCCCATTATCCCGGAAATGGTTTTGCCCACCCTGCCTGCCTACATTGGCACACCCACGCCGGATTCGCCTCATGCAACGGCCGTTGGCGGCGGACCTGTGGCCACTCATTTTGTGGGCGCAGGCGAGACACTGAGCTATATCGCCCAGCTCTACGGGGCTACTGTCGAAGAACTGTTGGCGCTCAACCAAATCAACCCCGATGACATGCTGCTGGTGGGGCAAGAAGTGCTGGTTCCCAGCGTCATTGAAGCCACCGGCCCCAGTTTCAAAATTATCCCCGACAGCGAGCTGGTATATGGTCCGGCGGCCAAAGAATTTGACGTGCGCGCCTTTGCTGCGCCATTTGGCGGCTATTTGCTCACGTTTAGCGAGGATGTAGAAGGCACATCCATGTCTGGCCCAGAGATTGTGCAGTTGATAGCCGACCGGTTCAGCGTTAATCCGCGTCTGCTGCTGGCGATGTTGGAGCATCGCGCGGGGTGGGTGACAAAAACGGCCGTTTCCGGCGCCAACACCTCCGCTTTTCCAATGGGTTATGAAGAAGAGTACCTCACCGGGCTGTATCAACAACTGAGTCGCGCGGCCAACTTACTCAATTGGGGCTATTACGGCCGTGCCGAAGGCGGCATCACCGCCACAACCCTGGCCGATGGAACCCGCCTGGCCTACGCCGCCGACATCAATGATGGCACGGCCGGGGTGCAAAATGCGCTCGGCTCCTTCCCCGGCGTCACCTATGAAAGTTGGCAGCAAGACGTGGGCGCAAACGGCTTTTTTGCCACCTTCAATCGTCTGTTTGGCAGCCCATTTGCCTTTACCGTGGATCCGCTGTGGCCGGCCGATTTGCGCCAGCCGCCCTTGCAGCTTCCCTGGGGCGGCGGCGAGACCTGGTATTTTACCGGCGGGCCGCACGGCGGCTGGGCGTCTGGTTCAGCCTGGGCGGCGATTGATTTTGCCCCGCCGGCGGATGAACTGGGCTGCGTGCAATCCGACTCCTGGGTGACGGCGATGGCCGATGGCCTGGTGGTGCGCAGCGACAAAGGCGCGGTGGTGGTCGATCTGGACGAGGATGGTTTTGCCGGGACGGGCTGGGCGCTTTTGTACATGCACCTGGAAACCCGCGACAGGATTGCGGTAGGCGCGTTTGTGCAAACGGGTGATCGGCTGGGGCATCCGTCGTGCGAAGGTGGGTTTTCTAATGGCACGCATGTGCATGTGGCGCGGTTGTATAACGGCCGTTGGGTTTCCGCCGATGGGGCAATGCCGCTGGAATTGGCCGGTTGGGTGACACAAGGTTTGGGGCGCGAATATGACGGCCTGCTCAGCCGAGGCGGGGTCGATAAAGAAGCCTGCGCCTGCCGTGAAGATGGCAACGCGGTCACGAGTGAGCCGTGAAAAAACCCGACAGGTCGCCAAGTGCCTGTCGGGTTGGGATTATTTTTGATGGTAGAGCATAGGGCCTAACGGCCGTCCTCCCACCAGGTGCATGTGCAAATGAAACACTTCTTGCCCGCCATGCCCATTGCAGTTAATGATCAGACGGTAGCCGCTTTCGGCAATACCTTCCTCTTCGGCCAACTTTTTGGCCACGGTCATCATGCGGCCGGTAATTTTCTCATCATCTTCTGTTAGATCATTCACGGTTGGGATGATTTTGTTGCTCACAATTAAAATATGAGTAGGGGCAATCGGGTTGATGTCCCGAAACGCCGTCACCAACTCATCCTGATAAACCATTTTTGAGGGCAATTCCCCGCTTACAATTTTGGCAAAAATTGTTGTCATGCCATCCTCCTTGGTAAATAACTCATTTAAAGAAAAGTGGTTCTTCAGGAATTCAGGGGATTGACACCCAATGATGCGTGAAGCGTGTTGCGTGACCAGAGAGACCTCACGCAACACGCTTCACGTTTCACGCCCGACCCCACGAAATCCTAAAGACCCAGAAAAGTATATCCAATCCCGCACCAAGGCAACAACCTGTTATAATCTTTACACGGAGAAATATATGGATACAAGACCCTTGCGCAGCGTAACCCCGGCGATTGATATTTACATAAAATTGGCCCAATACCCGATTCTATCAGACAAAATCCGGGTGATGATGCGCCAGGAGCTTTTCCGTCGGGGCATTATCAGCCAATCGGCGTTTGAGCAGCAGGTGCGAGACCGGGCCATAGAGTCGCAGCGGCGCGAAGGGCTGCAAGATCCGTATGTACAAGAAGAAACTGGGGTGTGGCAGCTCCGTAAAGATCGGGTGCGCGATTATCTGACAGATGCCTATTTTGCCGATAACCTGGGCAGCGGCCTGTTGACACAGCTTATTGAAGGCGCGCTGAACAACCAGCCTGCGCCTACCAAAAATATCGAACTGACATTTAATCCTGAAATTGCGCCGTGGGAACTGCTTTTCCGGCAGGGCGAAATTTATGAAGCGATACCGATGCCGGATCAGGAAAAGGTCAAACACCACCTGCAAGAAATAAAAGTGGTATTGATCAAACGGCTGATCAGCGATCAACTGCCATTTATTGCCGTGGCCAAGAATGCGTTTACTATCGGCGATTTGCGGCACATTTATCGCAATCGGATTGGTTCCGGCAAAATTGGGGGCAAAGCGGCGGGCATGCTGCTGGCGCGGCGCATTTTACACCAACAAGATCCCGAATTAGGCCCGGATATTAGCGAATGGGTGGGTATTCCAGATTCATTTTTTATTGGCACAGAGGTGATTTATGATTTCCGGCTGATGAATCGGCTGGATCATTTTATGAATCAGAAGTATCGGCCGTTGGATGAGATTCGGGACATGTATCCGAAGATTGTCGAGGCTCATCTCGCCGGTGATTTTCCGGAAAATGTTGTGGACCAACTGCGCGAGGTGCTGTCGCATCTGGGTAATTTACCGGTGGTGGTGCGGTCGTCTAGTTTGCTGGAAGATAGTTTTGGTTTTTCTTTTGCCGGTAAATATGAGACGATATTTTGCCCCAATCAGGGCACGGCCGAGGAAAATTTGGAGGCGCTGCTGAATGCGATTCGGCGGGTGTATGCCAGCACGTTGAACCCGGATGCGATCTTGTACCGACGCAAGAACGGGATGATCGATTATGATGAGCGGATGGCGGTGTTGATTCAGCCGGTGCAGGGGCAGGCATACGGCCGTTACTTCTTCCCCACACTCGCCGGCGTAGCCTTTAGCCAGAACCCCTTCCGCTGGCACCCCAAAATACGCCGCGAAGATGGTTTCCTGCGCCTGGTGTGGGGGCTGGGAACCCGCGCCGTCACCCGCGTCGCCAACGACTATCCCCGCATGATCGCCCTTAGCCACCCCCAACTGCGCCCGGAAACGGAAATCCAGGCCATTCGTCAATACGCTCAATGGTATATGGATGCCATCGACCTGGAAGCAAATAAATTTACCAGCCTGGAAATTCGGCAGGTTCTCAATCCCGATTACCCTGATTTGCGCTACATTGTGTCCGTAGACAAAGGGGATTATTTGCAGGAAATGGTTTCGGCGGCGACTGCTTCCAGCACAGACCGTTATGTGTTGACGTTTAATTTCCTCATCCGCGATCGGAAATTTGTGCGCCTCATGCGCACCGCTCTACGCCGCTTGGAAGATCGATACCAACGGCCGGTTGACGTTGAATTTACCGTCGACATTCTGCCCAATTACCCGTACCCCGATTACCGGCTGAACATATTGCAATGCCGTCCTCTGAGCCAGCGCGTAGACGGCGACCTGGTTGAGTTCCCGGAAGATGTGCCGGAAGAAGACACCCTGTTTACCGCCCACAAACTGGTTCCGGATGGCAAAGCGGAAGGGATTCGATACGTTATTTATGTAGACCCGCATCTTTATCGGAAAATGCCAGACCTGACGGCCAAAATGGAATTGGGGCGGGCAATCGGCCGTTTGAACAAACTGTTGGAAGACGAAGCATTTATCCTCATTGGCCCAGGGCGCTGGGGCAGCGTGAACCTGGATTTGGGTGTTCATGTTACCTATGGCGATATTTATAACACGCGGGTCTTAATTGAGGTGGCGGAATTAGCGGAAGGCGGTGGCACGGAGTTTTCTTACGGCACGCACTTTTTCCAGGATTTGGTAGAGTCGGGGATACATTCTTTGGGGCTGGAGATTGGGAATGGTGACGGCCGTTTCAATTTCTCCTTTTTCCGCCAGGCCCCAAACTGCCTGCCCGACCTCTCGCCCAACGATGCCTCTCTGGCTCCCTACCTGCACGTAATCGACCTGCAAACCGTCACCCAAAACAAACGTCTCAACATCATCATGGACGGCTCCATCGACAAAGCCATCGGCTATCTTGTGGCCGGCGATTGGTCTGAAACGGACGGCAAAGGCTCTGTTTCAATTTTTTAGCCAAAGGATATTGCATTTTTTGGATGGTAAACAAATGAACCAACAAACAATCTGCTAAATAATCTAACGCCGAACCCAGGCAAACCCGAAACGGCCATCAACGAAACCGCGATCAGTAATCCCATTTCCCAATTTCCTACGTAACGAGGTGGCTTATGGAGTATCTGGAAGAAGTAAGAAGCGTCACACCGGCAATCGACATCTATATCCGGCTGGCGCAGTACCCCATTTTATGCGACAAAATTCGCCGGCGAATGCGCCAGGAGCTTTTCCGGCGCGGCATCATCAGCAAAGAGGCGTTTTATTTGGAAGTGCGCCAATTGGCTATCCAATCGCAGCGGCGCGAAGGGCTGCTCGATCCGTACTATCAGGAAGAAACGATCATCTGGCAAAAACGCAAAGATCGCATACGCGAGTTTCATACCGACGCGCTGTTTGCCAACAACCTGGGCGGTTCTCTCCTCAATCAAATCATCGACGAAGTTTTGGCCGACCAACCCGCGCCCTCCAGCAGCAGCGAACTGACCTTTAACCCGGAGATTGCCCCCTGGGAGCTTTTATTTCGCCAGGGCGAAATTTATGAAGCGATGATCGGCGAAGATCGGGAACGGGTTGAACACCACCTGCGCGAGATCAAAGTCGTGCTGATAAAACGCATGATCAGCGATCAACTGCCCTACATCGGCGTCGCCAAAAAAGTTTTTACCATCGCCGATTTACGCGATATTTACCGGCGGCGTATTGGCAGCGGTAAAATCGGCGGCAAAGCGGCCGGCATGATGTTGGCCTACAAGATTCTCAAACAAAACAACCCAGAATGGGGACCGGACATTGGCGATCAGGTGACGATGCCGGAAACTTGTTTTATTGCCACCGAAGCGATTTATGACTTTTATCTGCTCAACAATCTGGCCGATTTTATGAACCAGAAATATCGCTCGTTGCAAGAGACGCAAATGGAGTATCCAGAAATTTTGGATGCTCACCTGACGGCCGCGCTGCCCGAAGAAGTGGTAGAAGGGCTGGAGGAGTTTCTCAGCGAGATGGGCCGCAGCCCGATTATTGTGCGGTCATCCAGTTTGTTGGAAGATAATTTTGGCACAGCCTTTGCGGGTAAATACGACAGCTTTTTTTGCCCCAATCAGGGCACGCCTGAAGAAAACCTTAATGCTCTGATGGATGCGATTCGACGGGTGTTTGCCAGCACGTTGAACCCGGACGCGTTGTTATATCGGGGGCAGCATGGGATGATTGATTATGACGAGCGCATGGGTGTCTTGCTGCAGCGGGTGGAAGGACAGGCATACGGCCGTTACTTTTTCCCCACCTTAGCCGGCGTCGGCTTTAGCCGTAACCCCTACCGGTGGAACCCACGCATTCGCCGTGAAGATGGCTTCCTGCGCCTGGTTTGGGGCCTGGGAACCCGCGCCGTAGACCGCGTCGACAAAGATTACCCACGCATGATTGGTCTGAGCCACCCACAGCTTCGCCCGGAAACCACCGCCTCCGCCATTCGCCAACATTCACAATGGTATATCGATGTTGTCGACCTGGAAGACAACCAGTTTAAAACCGTCCCGGTGCGTGCCGTGCTAGACGCGGACTACCCCCACCTGCGCGCGCTGGCTTCCATTGATGAAGGCGATTATTTTCAGGGCATTCTTTCCTCGGCCGGCATCGAAAACACCGACAAACTGGTGCTAACCTTCAACAATTTAACCAAGGATCGCAACTTCATCGACCTGATGCGCCATGCGCTAAATCGCCTGGAAAAAGTTTACGGCACGCCAGTAGACATCGAATTCGCCGTGCAAATTAAGCCAGGGTATCCTCAATCCAGTTATCTGCTCAGTATCATCCAGTGCCGGCCGCTCAGCCAGCGGCTAGATCATGGCACAGTGCGCATTCCCCCGGATATTCCGCGCGAAGACATCCTGTTCACCGCGCACAAACTCATTCCCGATGGTCAGGCTGAAGGAATTCGTTACATCGTCTATGTTGATCCGGAAAAATACCGCCAGATCGGCAATCAAACCGTCAAACTGGAATTGGGGCGGGCTATTGGCCGCCTGAACCAGATTTTGGCCGATGAGCGTTTTGTGTTGATGGGGCCTGGGCGCTGGGGCAGCGCCAATTTGGAGTTGGGCGTGCGCGTTACCTATGCCGATATTCACAATACGCTGGTACTCATTGAAATTGGCGTGCCGCAAGATGGGCAGATGCCGGAATTGTCTTATGGCACGCACTTTTTGCAGGATTTGGTGGAAGCGGGGATTTTTTCTTTGCCTCTGCATTTGGGAGGGAATAACGGCCGTTTCGACTGGGATTTCTTCCGCCATTCACCCAACAGCCTGGCCGCCATTTCGCCCGCCGATGCCAACCTCAGCGACTACCTCACCGTCATCGACCTGGCTGTTACCAGCGGCAACCGCCGCCTGAAAATTCTGATGGACGGTGAAAAAGATGAAGCCGTTGGATTTTTAGTGAGTGGAAATTGGAGCCTGAACGGTAAGGAAGGCACTGTTTCAACGTTTTGACGTTTTAATTTAGTCTGGCGGGGTTGCCTCGTGCCGGGGCGCGTTCATCGGCCAGCAGCCTGGCCAGCAGGGCGCGCTCACCGGCTTCGTCGGTGACTGCGCCGTCCAGACGGGCCGCCAACAGGCGGTCCAGGAGAATGCCAAACTGCGGGCCGGGTTTCAGCCCCATTTGGCGTAAATCGTCGCCGGACACGGCCGTTTCCACCATTCGCCCCTCGCGGAAATACCACTCCAACCGCCCAATCGCCACCTCATCAGTCAGGGCCAACCGCACTGTCAGCAGCACACGGGGCAGAAACGGCCGTAACACAAACGCCAACTCGCTCTGGCGCACCGCAGCCGGTAAACTTGCCAGCGCATCCAGCAGCCGCGCTACTGCGGCCACATCTTCCCGGGTCGCTTTGCGCACCCGCAGGCGGCTCATCACCACTGTCTGCTCCGCCGGTTCCAGTGGCAGCACCGTCAGGGCAAAATAGAGGAAAACCGGCGTTTCATCGGGCAGCGCCGCCCGCCAGACGGGGTCGGCCAGGATGATGGGCACGCGGGTGTAGGCCACGGCCGTTTCCGGTCCCCACCGCAGCGCCGGATGAATCTGCCTCAGCACACCCAACTGCCACAATCGAGCCATCACCGCCGCCGGAGCCTGCTCGCGCAGCGCCAGCTCCAATTCATGCCGAATCCGGTCGCCGGTCACCCGGTCCAGCATCGGCAGGCCGTCGGCCAAAAGTTCGGCGGTACGCGGTTCGATGGTAAATTTCAGCCGCGCCTCGTAGCGTACGGCGCGCAAAATGCGCGTCGGGTCGTCGATAAAGCTCAGACTGTGCAGCACGCGGATCAAACCTTGCTGCAAATCTTTGCGCCCGCCGTAAAAATCGAGCAGTTCACCCAAATGCGCCCCATCCAGACGCACAGCCAGGGTGTTGATGGTGAAATCGCGCCGGTGCAAATCGAGCTTGATGGAACCGCGCTCTACCTGCGGCAGCGCGGATGGCTCCATATAAAATTCAGTTCGCGCCGTAACAAAATCAATGGAAACCGGCAGATGGGGGGGGAGAACGGCCGTTTCCCCCGCATCTTCTTGGGGCCAAAACGCCGCCAGCACTTGCCGCCACACATCATCAGAGACAAACCATTTGCCCGTGCCAAAGCGCCGATGGGTGTGTACCTCGCCGCCAAACCGGGTTTGCAGGCGGCGCACCAGGGCAATGCCATCTCCTTCTACCACCATGTCCATGTCTGTGGGGGCGTGCCCCAGCAGCAAATCGCGCACCACGCCGCCGACAAAATAGAGCGGCATGTCCATTTCCGCGGCTTCTGCGCTGACAGCCAGAACCATCGCCCACAAGGGCGCGGCCAGGGTACGGTTTAGTAATGTTTTGATGTCCGCCCGGTCGGTGTTAGGCGCGGTCTGGAACAGGAAGTTGAGCAAATCGGTGCGGGTGACGACGCCAATGGGGTAGCTGGGAGCGTGTTTTTCGTCGTTGTTGGCGACTAGAGGTGGGTCGGCGACCACCGGAATTTGCCCCCAACCTTCGTCGAGCATGAGCTGTTGGACGCGCTCGATGGAGTCAGACGGCCGTACCGTCACATTGCCTTGTTTCATCACCCGCGTCACCGGGAAGCGGCCCAAATCGTGGCTGATGGCCCGGTCGACGCCGCGCCGGGTGAGCAGCCCCACAACCTCTCGCGTTTCCGGTTCCACCACCGGATACCCTTCGTAACCGAAGCGCTGCATCAACACGGCCGCTTCGGCGACCGTCGTTGTGGGGTGCAACGTTTGCACGCCATAGGACATGATCTGGGCGACGCGGGCCATTGGCTCGACCGCTTGCGGCAGCAGGCTGATCAGTTCTGCGAGTACATCGGCCAACGGCCGTGCGACAATCATGGCGGCAGCGGCGCGGCTGTGGCCGCCGCCACCCAAGGCCCGCGCAATGCGCGACACGTCGACGGCGTCGCGGTTGCTGCGGGCCACCAACTGCACATCGCGCCCCAGCTGCACCAGGGCAAACAGGCCGGCGGGCGACAGGGCGTCGCGCAGCCGGTGGACTACGGATGAGATTTCGTCGTCGAAGTTTGGCGGCGCAACGGCCGTGGCGATGACGATGGTTTGGCCGTGGATGCGCTGCCACTGAACCGAGGTTTGTAATGATTCGTATAGGTCGCGCTGCACGGCCGTGAGGGGCACGTTCAGGAAGCGGCGCACAACCGGCAGCACGGCCCCCTGATCCAGCAGCCAGGCGGCGGCCTGGGCGTCGCGGCCGGTTGTGGTGTCGTAAGTGAGCGAGCCGGTGTCTTCGTAAATGCCCAGCAGGAGCAGGGTGGCTTCATCAGCGGCCAGGGTGAGGCCGGAAGCGCGCAGCCGTTCGACCAGCAGGGTGGTTGTGGCGCCGACGGCTTCGACCTGGTAGGTCCAGTTGGGGCGGTGGGCCACGGCCGTTTCCTCCGCCTGGCTCACGTGATGATCAATCACCAGCACCTTGGGTCTTTTTACCAGGCCGCGCACGCTGGAGAGCGACTGCGTATCAACCAGCAGCAGCTCGTCGACGCGTCTTTTTTGCCATTCTTGCGGCCGCACGTAGGGCAGAGTGTCCCAGTAGAGGGTTAAAAATTGCAGAACGTTGCGATTGATGCGTCGCGGCAGCAGGGGAATGGCGTGCGGATACAGTTTGTAAGCTCCCAGTTGGGAGGCGATGGCGTCAAAATCGCCGTTTTCGTGGGTCAGGATGAGCAGCATAGGCTCCATTATACCTGCGCTGGCGCGAAAATGGGCGGGTGGGCGGGGAAATGGGGGTATACGGCCGTAGCCCAAACTGCGTTTTTTACCATTGGACAGGTAATGTCACACAGACTAGAATAACCGTTGACATACTAGAACGGGTGTGCTATAAAACAGATGTTCTAATTTGCTCACAGAACAAGCCGAATTCCAAACAGAGCAAGTTGTCATCACCGGCATCGAATAATTTGAAGAAGGAGCGACAGATAAGGCGCAATTGGAAACCAGCCTTTCTGTCCACGGAGGAAGACTCATGCAGAATTCACACATGCGCAGTTCCACAAACCCCTTTGGTCTGAATATAGACCAACAAAGGCTGCGTTTCCCACGAAAAGCGGTGATCGGCATCATCCTGATCGTGGCTCTGCTAGCTTTTGAAATTTTCAACTTCGACACGACTCGTTACGCGCTGCAAAATTTGCTGGGCAGCGTGGAATTTATTGGTTTGCAATGGGCGGCTATTTTGGCCATTGCCTTTTGCGCCATCGACTTTGCCGGTCTGGTGCGGCTGTTTACGCCGGAACAGGGCAGCGCGGAACCCAAGGAAGTGTGGTATCTGATGGGGGCGTGGCTTTTGGGCGCGACCATGAACGCCGTCATGACCTGGTGGGCGGTTTCGTTAACCCTGCTGAACCATGATTTTGGCAACGAGGTGTTGAGCCGCGCCCAATTATTGAAGTATGTGCCCATCTTTGTGGCCGTGCTGGTCTGGTTGACGCGCATCCTGTTTATTGGGGCGTTTACGGTGGCCGGGGAACACATTTTCGATTTTAACAACCCCGGCCGCGCGACGGCCAAGGCTGCCCCGCCGGTTCAGGCGCAGCCCGCCCCCCCGAAGCCGCTGCGGGCAGGTTCGCAGACAGCACAGGCGCCCGCGCCTCGGCCGCGAATGGCCGCCAAACCACAGCAGCCAGCGCCACGGGCAAGCGCGCCTAACTTTTTGGAAGAGCACGATCCGGTTCCGGCTCAGCCGACCCGCGTGAATCCGGCTGCCAATGGGAACTCTCGCGTTCGCCAACGGCCGCCAGCGCCAAACCCAAGTATGCGCCGGGTTCCGATGAGCGGCGTGCAGGCGCGTGGCCATAACCAACGGTAAATAATCAGTCACCTGACCAGACGGTGCGCCGGGTTTGTGGGCCAGACAGGTAATCTATCTGCACCAGACGCGGCGCACTTTTATTATCCCCAAGAATTGGATTTTCTTTGGAGGAGGTTGCCGAAATGACCGTATATGAAATTGTTGATACGCCATTTACTCAGGAGTATGACGAAGACGGATACTATGATGAGCCGTATATCGAAGTGCATTATGAGTGGCAGGATCAGCGCTTTGTTTACGGCCGTTCGCCCCTGGAGCAGCGCATGATGTTGGTTCCGGCGCTGGTGGGCATGGTATTGATCTTGTTGGCGTTGTTTGTGTTTCCCCGGTTGTTGGCGGAAATTGGCACGGGCGGCACGGTTTTGGCCGATGGTGGCGTGGTGGCAGAGGCTGGTGGGGCGGAAACGGCCGTTTCCCCACCACCTGACGGAGCCATCTCCGCCCTATTTTCGCCTGAAATTCAGCATTGGGGGCCGCAAATCCTGGCCTGGTCGGCCCAATTCGGCCTGGACCCGGACATTACCGCCACCATCATGCAAATAGAGTCTTGTGGTGATCCGAACGCGGTTTCCGGGGCAGGGGCGCAAGGGCTTTTTCAGGTCATGCCATTTCACTTTACGGCAGGCGAAGATATGCAAAACCCCGATACCAACGCCTTTCGCGGCCTGAAATTTTATGCCACAATGTTACAACACACTGGCGGCGACGTCTTTTTGTCTTTTGCCGGCTATAACGGCGGTTATGCCGCTTCAGACAATCCCTATAATGCCTGGCCGAATGAAACGCAGCGCTATTTTTATTGGGCCAAAGGCATTTATGATGATGCCAAAGCTGGCAAAAACAGCAGTGAGCGCCTGGCCGAATGGATGGCTGCCGGCGGCAGTGGGTTATGTCGTCAGGCGTCGGCGCGATTGGGTTTGCCGTAACGGCTGGCAATTTTTAGCGAAAAGATCGGAAAGCCCACACGTGTGGGCTTTTTTTGTGCCTCAGATCATGTCAATTGGCGGTGATTGGATATACTAAGGAAAATTTTATGGAGTCATTGCGGTTGGGGAGGGCGCGTGTTGGGGAACGGCCGTTTCCAACCAAAAGTCAAACGTAAAGGGGTAACCATGACATACAAGATATTAATTTCCGACAAACTGGGTCAGGCAGGGTTAGACCGCCTGGCAGAAATGGACGACGTTTCCTATGACATGATTGTGGGCATGAGCAAAGAACAACTGATCGCCACCATTCCCGACTATGATGCGCTCATTGTGCGCAGCGATACGCGCCCAGACGCCGAGATCATCGCCGCCGGCAAAAACCTGAAAGTGATCGGCCGGGCGGGCATTGGCGTGGACAATGTAGACATCGCCGCCGCTACCGCCCATGGGGTGATGGTGATGAATACCCCGCGCTCCAACAGTGTGGCCACCGCCGAGCAGACGATGGCTCTCATGCTGGCTATTAGCCGCCATACCGTCGCCGCGCACAACTCCGTGGCCGCCGGTGAATGGGCGCGCGCCCGCTTCATGGGCACCGAACTAGATGGCAAAACATTGGGCGTGATTGGTTTTGGGTACATTGGGCATCTGGTTGCCCGCCGCGCGCAGGCCTTTGGCATGAAAATTGTGGCCTACGATCCCTACGTTTCGGACGAGTTGGAAGTTAAGATGGTCTCTTTGCCCGAGTTGTTGGCTCAGGCAGACATTATCACCCTGCACAGTGTGGTGACGCCGGAATCTACCAACATGATCAACGCAGACGCGATTTCTAAAATGAAGGATGGCGTCATTATTGTCAATGTGGCGCGCGGCAAACTGGTTGATGAACAGGCTTTAGCGGCCGCTCTGCAAAGTGGCAAAGTTGCGGCGGCTGCGCTTGATGTCTATCAGCAAGAGCCGCCCGTGGGCAGCCCGCTGATTGGCCTGCCAAATGTCATTCATACGCCGCATTTAGGGGCCAGTTCCAAAGAAGCCCAGCGGCGCGTTGGCGTGGAGATTGTGGAGCAAGTGGTGGATGCGCTTCGTGGGACGGATATTCGCAATGTTGTGAATCGTTAGTTTTCCATTCATTTTTAAAATTTTCCGAGAGACCCGCAGGGGTGTGTCACTCAATGCGTTATTGATCAGAGAACACACCCCTGCGGGTCTTTCGTTTTTTAGGCGCAGTGTGTATCTTCTCAAAAAGTTGGGGAATTTGTAGGTCGGATTGTTAGTCCGACTGTGCGGAATACCATTCCGCACTACGACACCCCGAAATATTGAGAAGATGCCGCAGAGTGTGGAAATTTGGTGTCCATTGCTGTTTTCGCCTGATGGTACAAGTCGATTTTTCAGAGGATATGGTTCTTAAGACCTATTTTAGGCGTTCTTCAATAGGCTGTGCTGAATCTGGTGTACAATTTGTGAGTCTTTAGGATTTCGTGGGGTATCGCCAACTGTAGGGGCGGGTCTTGTACCCGCCCAAACGAGGGCGACCACAAGAGTCGCCCCTACATCAGGTGTCAACCCCTGAATTCCCAAAGAACCCAATTTGTCTAGAAATTGTGGAAGGGGAAGTTGGATGTTGACCATAATGTTAGCCAGACAGACGATAGAGCAAACGGCCGTTTCCAGGCATCCTATTGCGACAAAGGGATAGAAAATTCATGAACCAAAAGGGTCGAATCCTGGTTGTGGATGATAATCCGATAGCTTGTGAAAATCTGGAAGATTTGCTCGCCCCCCAGGGGTACGAACTAGCCTTCGCCAATAACGGCGTTGAGGCCTTAACTCAGACCAGTGAGTTTGATCCAGATTTGATCTTGCTAGATGTCATGATGCCGCAAATGGACGGATTTGAAGTCTGTCGCCGCCTGCGCGCCGCATCGGGGACCGCCGAAGTGCCGATCATCCTTATCACCGCCCTGGATGACCGCGCCTCGCGGCTGCAAGGTATTGCCTCTGGCGCGGATGATTTTATCAGCAAGCCGTTCGATAGTGTGGAACTGCGTGCCAGAATCCAGGGCATCATGCGCTTGAACCGGTATCGACGATTGATGTTGGAGCGGACCAAATTTGAGCGTGTGGTGGAAAACGCGGCCACGGGATATTTGCTGGTTTCCGAGCAAGATAAAGTGCTGTTTGTAAACCCGATGGCGGCTATGCTGCTCAATTTGCCCAGCGATCGAACCTTAAACCACAACGAGACGTTTTTGTCGTTGGTGAAGCAGCAGTATCGGCGTGAGCCGAGGGATGCGTGGGCAAACTGGCCGGAACGGCCGTTAGACAAACAAATCCGTTACCTCGTCCGCCCGGAATCGCCAACCGCCCAGGCTATTTGGCTGCAAGTAGACACCTTAGATCATCTGGCTTCCGGCCAGGAGCCAACCTGGATTATTGGCCTCAACGATGTGACAGAACAAATTACTGCCCAACGTGACCGGCGAAAATTCCACACCATGATCACCCACAAAATGCGCACGCCATTCATCAGTATCCTGACTGGTTTAGAATTGCTAGACCGCTACTCTGAAGAACTGTCGCGCAACGAAATTGCGGAGCTGTCCCGGGATGCTTACAAATGGGCCAAGCGCTTGTATGAGGACATAGAAGAAATCATCCGTTATGTTGACCCGCCGCTTGAAGGCGAGCCAACAGAAGGGTTTAATCTGGCGCATCTGCCGGTGATTGTCACCAATGTTTGCGCCAGTATCGGCGTACAGCACATCACCATTACCGGCGCTGAAGACATGCTGAGTTTGCGCGCCACACTCTCCCGGTCGGCGATGGAAATGATTTTTTGGGAAGTATTGGGCAACGCTAAAAAATTTCACCCGGAACAATCACCGACTATCGAGGTCCATGTGGCTTATGAGAATGCGGGTCAGGTGACTGTACACATCAGTGATGATGGTTTGACGTTGTCTCCAGAGCATCTGGCGCAGGTTTGGACGCCTTATTACCAGGGCGAGAAGTATTTTACGGGGCAGCTGGATGGAATGGGCCTGGGATTATCGTTGGTGGCGTCGTTGGTCTGGAGCGTGGGGGGGCAGTGTCGTCTTTATAATCGGGTTGGCCGGTCGGGTATTACCGTTGATCTGACTTTGCCCTGTATACCGATTCTGAAGAAGGGCGACCCTGAAATGGGGCGGTAGCCGATTGGCAGGGTGAAAAACGGCCGTGTCTCGCGGCTGAATCCAATCCTGCCCGATAGTCTGAGGAGAGTTGAGCATGTCTACATATGAAAGCCCTCGTTCACCGAGTATGCGAATTTTGTTGGCCGACGATGCCTGGGCTACCATCAACAGCATCCGTTTGATGCTGCGGTTGATGCCAGAATTAGAAATCGTGGGCACAGCGCGTACCGGCCGCCAGGCCATCGACATGGCAACAGAATATAAACCGCATATCGCCTTGCTGGATATAAACATGCCAGACATCAATGGCTTGCAAGCGATTCGTTCCATTTTAGAACTGCGCCCAGAAACAGTGTGCATTGCCATGTCGGTAGAGGGTGACACCACGGCCGTGCGAGAAGCGCAAAGTTACGGCGCTGTCGATTACCTGATCAAGCCATTTACCACCGAGGAACTATTAAGCACATTGGAACGCGCCAGCCGGGTGGTTGTTAGCCGGCGGCCCGTTGATTTGGAAACGGCTGAACTGCGGCGCAAAGTTACTGCTCCGCTGCGCACGGGGCAAACCAGCCGCTTACACGAAGAGCGTTTTTTTCAGTTGCAACAGTTGGCTGCCAATTACATCAAAGCGCGCCGCACCGATGATGAGACAATCGCTGTTCTGGAAGAATTGGCGGAAAATCCCGGGTGTGAGTTCCATTGGTTAAAATCGCTGGCTATGATTTATGTGATCCGTGAGCAGTGGGAAAAGCTGAATCACCTGGCATCGCGCCTGGAATGGTACGCCAAACAACGGTCGTGAGAACGGCCGTTCCCCCCGAAAATATACCGCTGCTGCTGCCTGCGTTGGGCAAACGGCCGTGCCTATGGCACAATTAACCTCAATCTACAATTCATTTAGCAAAAAGGATGCATGTTATGGCCGTTATTTCAAACTACGTGGCAAAAAATACCCATCAAGGTCAGATGGTGACAGTCAAAGCTAAAAAATTTGTGTGGATTTCGGTGGGCAAAGGCGAAGTAAGAAGCTATTCGGATTATGACGTGGATGTGGCCGGCGCTATTAACGTTTTGGGTTACAGCGGCGACCTGAACATTCAGCTGCAATTGGTGGATAAAAACCCAACGGCCGTTTCCGGCCCTTGCATTTTGTCTCTGAACACGCACACCGATCCATCGGCGACGTACCAGACCAAAAATGGGGTGTTGATGGTAACGGCCGTATTCGGCGACAAAAAACAGAGCATCAACATTCAGCCCTGCAACGATGGCACACAAACAGAGTGCGTCTTAATCGGCCACCTCACCCAGACTGTTCACCTGGACCCTGGCTAAAAATTGCGTTTCAGCCTGGTTCAATCACCCAGATTGAACCAGGCTTTTTCTATTTCGCGCCAGATTGTTAGAGCGCCGCCATCCCCAAAGCCATAGCCCCCAATACGCCGGCCTGGTTGCCCAGCCCTGGCGGCACGATGTAGCTGTCAATCCGCTCCAAAATGGCCGGTGATTGCACATAGCCCGCCAGGTAGTCGATGGTCTTTTGCCGCAGCAGGGGGAACAACTGCGGCTGCTCCATCACCCCGCCGCCCATAATGATGCGCTGCGGCGACAGCGTGCAAATATAACTGCGCAGCGCCAACGCCAGATAATGAGCTTCCAATTCCCAGGCCGGATGATCCGCAGGCAGTTCAAAGGCTGGCTGTCCCCACCGTTCGCCGATGGCCGGGCCGGCGGCCATGCCTTCCAGGCAGTCGCCGTGATAGGGGCAGCGCCCTTTGTACGGGTCCTGCGCCCAATCGTGGGGCAGGCTGATGTGGCCCAGTTCCGGGTGGATGAGACCATGCAGGAGACGGCCGTTTACCATCACCCCGCCGCCCACGCCTGTGCCAATGGTCAGATAGATGAAAGTGTCCACGTCTTGCGCCGCGCCCCAGCGATGCTCGCCCAGAGCCGCGCCGTTGACGTCCGTATCAAACCCCACCGGCACGCCCAGCGCTGTTTTGATGACGCCGACAACATCCGCATTGGCCCAGCCGGGCTTCGGCGTGGTGGTGATGTAACCAAAGGTGGGCGAAGCCGGATTGGGATCCAGTGGACCAAAAGCGGCGATGCCGATGGCGGCGATACGGCCGTGTTCCCCTTCTTGTGCCTGAAAAAAAGCAATCGCCTGGGCCAGGGTTTCCTCCGGCGTGGTGGTCGGAAAACGATGTTCGGCGCGGATGTCGTTTGGGCCGCTGCCTACGGCGCAGACAAACTTTGTGCCGCCTGCTTCGATACCCCCAATCAATGACATTGCATATCTCCTTTTTAGACTGAATGCCGGCCATTTTGCGCGATGGCCGGCATGTGGCCACAGATTTGAGCTAATTCCCCATCACATAAGGCAAATAGATTTGCAGCAGTTCGGTAAACGTAGTGACGGTTGGGGCCAGACCAGGGGAGGCATGGGAAACGGCCGTCAATATAAAACTATCCTGGCCGCTGACATGCTCCGGCACAGTCACGGCCACCGACACGGTGGCGCTCATGCCCGCCGTTAGGGTGATGGGTGACGTGGTGAGCAGGGTTGTCGGCCAGATGTAGTCGCTCAGCAGCAGATCGTAGGCGTCATCGCCCACGCCGGTGTTACGCAGGATCAGCTCGTGGACGCTTTGCTGGCCCGGCAGCCCATACTGGCTGGTGGCTGGGTCAAACGCGGCATCATAACCCACAGACGGGCTGCAAGACTGCACCTTCACATCGTCGATATACCAGCCTTCCCGCCCAACCGACGTATCGGAACCCAGGCGGAAGCGGAACTGCACCGTCTGTCCGGCATAATCGTCCAGGCTGACAATGGAATTGAGCCAGTCTTGCGGGTCACCGCACCATGCCTTTCGCCCGGCAAGGGGATTGCTGTAGGAGCTGGACACCGTCATGTCGTAAGGATCGGTCAGAAGCGAAGGTTCCAGGTCTGTCCAGGTGCTGCCGCCGTTGGTGGAAATTTCTAATACGGCCCCATCGTAACAAATAGACGTGCCTCTTTCGATGGTCTGGTGGTTCCAGAATTGCAGGCTTAAGGGTGATTCACCTGTTGGCAAGATAATGGGCGGTGAAACCAGACGCTGGTCTGAAACACTGGCCGGGTTGGTGGCTTTGAAGGAGTAGCTGCCGGTATGGGGCCGCGCGGTCGATAAGGTCCAGGTGTCGCCTGTGCCGCTGTGGGTCCAACCGCCTGCGCCGCTTTCGAAGCCTTCGCTGGCCAGGATGTTCGGGCTGCTGCCTGGGCCGCAGTCGCCGGCCGCTGCCTGGGTGGTGAAGCGGAAAATCGACGAATTTGCGCCGTCGCCGCAGGCATTGCTGGCGCGAACGCGCCAATAGTAGAGGCTGCTGGTGTTGAGGGTGAGGCCGGTGGTGTATGTTGTGGCGCTGGTGGTGGCCGAATCGATGATGTTTGTGAAGCCGGCGTCAGTGGCAATTTCGATGATGTAGCTGGCTGCGCTGCCTGTCCAGGTGAAGGTTGGCTGGCTGGATACGTTGGTGGCTGCGTTGGCAGGGGTTTGCAGCACGGCCGTTCCCGGCAGTCCGGTGAATACATCCAGGGCCACGGTGGTGGTGTGCGTGCTGGTGGGGGCGATGCCGCTTATTTCGATGGTGTAGCTGCCGCTGCTGGCTACGGCCGTGTTGCCAATGGTCAATTGGCTGCTGCCGGGCGGCGTCACAGGATTAACGCTGAAATTGGCTGTCGTGCCGCCGGGGAAACCGGATGCGCTCAACGTAACCGGATCGGGGAAGGATTGCACCTGGCCGATGGTGATGTCGTAGGGGGCATCGGTTCCGACACAGATTGCCTGAGAGTCGGGCACGGCCGTCAGGGTAAAATCGGCCGTGCCACATTGATCAAACTTAAACGAGGCCACGCGCGTATTCCAATTACCCCCTTCGGAGAACATATTGGTGTACCAGAACGTACAATCATCGGCCGGGTCCAGGCCCATGGCGCTGTAGTCGCCCCAGCGGTTGGACCCATTGGCCGATGTGCCCGCAATCATGCTGCCCTCGACATACGGCAGCGTGCCCAGCGGATCACTCGCCAGACGGCCGGCGTAGCGGATAGAGGGATACATGCTGCTGCTGGACACGCTGTAGCCCACGGCGATATTGCCGCTGCCATCCATGCCGATGCTGCCCATCCAGCGGCTGTGCGCATCCGGGGCCAATGTGCCTTGCTGGTACAGCGTCCAGGCGCCGACCCCCACTTTGCGCAGCTCAAACCAACGCACGCCGCCATGGTCTGTGCCGTCCACATCCGTGACCAGGTTGCCCACCAGCGCCTGGTAGCTGCCAAAGTTACGATAAGTGAGGGGGAACATCACCACTTCGCGTAGAGGATCGAGGGTTGTGGCGCTGCCAAGCTGCGGGAAGCAGTAAAAAGAGGTCAGCCCACACAGGCTAGAATCGAACTCGGCGACGGAAACGCTGGCAATTTGGGAGAAGGTGGCATTCGCCGGCGTGATAAAGTCGGCGTGGAAAGCCCAAATTTCCAGGAAATCTTCGCTGGGGTAGCCGGTAGGGCCGTGGACCTCTGTGTCCCGATGGCGCATGAAGTAATTGGGCGCACCGGCCGGCGGCGGAGTGGAGCCTTCCCAATTGCTGGGTGTGAGCGCCTGGAAATCAAACCCGGACAAGGTGGTAGCCGTGAAGCGGAGGGAAGTGGCTGCCTGCCCGGCAATCATTTTGGTCCGATCCAGGGCATAGACGGCCGGGCTGTTTTCGTTGCTGGAAACATAATACGCATCGGACCAGATGCCATATTTGGGGTAGTCGGGGAAATTGGGGGTGGTAAAGGCGTAGTTGTAGTAGGTTCCTGTGGGGTCTGGCGTGGTGGAGACATAGACGCACAGTACGTTGCCCGAACCGGAAAATTCAGTGAGCAGCCAGCGGTTGGCCGCCTGATCGTACAAGACAACCGGGTCGCCTAGCCCGGTGGCGCAGCTGCCGGACCCTAGAGAATTGAGGTTGAAAGGTCCGGCCAGGACGCCGCCGCTTTTGTTGTAGATAACGACGCTGGAGCCGCCGCCGGTGTTGATCATGTGGACGTAATGGTTGGGGCCAACATCGCCGACGGTGTCGGGCGGATTGACGAAGGTGTAATCCTGGGCGGTGAAATTTAGAATGGGGGTCAAGAAGGCGTTGGGCGCGTAGGGGGCTGCGTTGGCTTGCTGCTCCAGGAGGGAGTCACGGCCGTTGGGCAGCCCGCTGTCGGATGGCGCGATGGGATTTCCATTCAGGTTTAGTCGGGGATTGATTTCGCGGTCGAGAAAAATTTCAATTTCGGCCAGCGGTAGATCGCGCGCCGGTTGGCTGAGGGTGGGTATTACCGGGTCGCCGACAACGATCTGGGCGTTTTCTGTCTGGTTGTCAGGGTTGGATTGGGCGAAAGGGCTGCGCTGGGAGGTGGTGGTGACGGCCGTTTTCTGTTCGTTTTGTCCGGGTAAAGACAAAACCCAAAACAGCAAATAACCGGCCAGGAGGATACTGCCAATTTTCGATAGTTTTTTCATCAATTCCTCGTTTATCTGAGCAATAAGGGGTGCAATTCGTCACGATATTGGTGGAGATTTTACCGGATGCCGCCGATTGCACAAACCCTATTCTTTTTCCAGCCACAGGTAGCCGTAAGGTTCGATTTGTAGATCTGCCCAGGCGGGAATTGTTTCGTCGGCGGCTTTATTGCGCATGGGGCCGTCGAAACCGAGTTCGGCCAGGCGGTAGAAGGGTACGGTTTGGGCATGGTCGCTGAAGTTGCCCAGGATGAGCAAACGGCCGTGTGGGCTTTCGCGCAGCAGGCCAAACACGTGGATGTTGTGGGTCCAGACCGGCCGGGCGGCGGCTTCGGCGTGTAGGGCGGGTGTCTGTTTGCGGGCGGTGATGAGGCGGCGGAGGGATTGGAAGATACGGCCGTTCACGCTCAACCCATCATGCCGTTTTTCCGCCAGCTCCCAATCCATCATTGGGCGGTGCAGCCAGCGGTTATCGCCCGCCAGGTTGGGGTCTTGCAGGTAGCTGTCGTCGTTCAGCAGGCCAATCTCGTCGCCCATGTAAAGCAGCGGCAGGCCGCCAAAAGCCAAAATCAGGCTGTGCAGCAGCACTATGCGGCGCACGGCCAGGTCCATGGCTGCCCAATCCTGTTGTTCCATGGCTACTTCCAGGCCGGCCAGCGAGGCGCAAGAGCCACTGATGCGCCGGTCGTTGGTGCGTGGATTAAATTGGAAGGTTGCGCCGCGGGCATAGGTGCCGGGGAAACGGCCGCTGTAAAAATCGCTCAAAAATGAACGGTGCAGGTAGCCATTCAACCCTACAGCCGCCGCATTTTCCTCGGTGACTGCCCAGCCGATGTCGTCGTGGCAGCGCACATAGGCCAGCCAGGACGTGCGCGACGGGATGGCGGGCATTTGCTGCAAGGCGTGGGTCATCAGGGCGACTTGCTGCTCGGCCAGACTGCTCCACAGCATAACCATGAATACGTTGTGATAGGCGACCTCGCATTCTTTGTTGGCCGCCAATCCTTGCCCCAGATACGGAACCAACTGCGGCGGCGGCACGATGGCTTCGGCCTTGAGCAGCAGTCCGGGCGCGGCGATGCGGCTGAGGGCGCGGAACGCCTGTAAAATGGCGTGCGCTTCGGGCTGATTTTCGCAGTCGGTGCCCAGGCGTTTCCACATGAAGGCCACAGCATCCAGGCGCAGCACCTCCACGCCCTGATTGGCGAGAAAGAGCATGATGTCTAACATTTCGCCAAAAACGGCCGGGTTGGCATAGTTCAGGTCCCACTGAAATTCGTTGAAGGTGGTCCATACCCAGCGGTCGAAGGCTTCGTAGTAGGTGAAACTGCCGCTCTTAAATTCGGGGAAGATTTCGCGCACGGTGCGTTCGTATTGGTCGGGCATGGTGCGGTTTGGATACATAAAGTAGTAGTTCTGGTATTCGGGGTCTCCGGCCTGGGCTTTTTGCGCCCAGGCGTGCTCTTTGGCGGTGTGATTGCACACGAGGTCAATGCACAGGCTCATGTCTTCCTGGCGCAGTTGCGCGGCCAGATGAGCCAGATCGTCCATTGTGCCCAGATCGTCGCGTACCTGGCGGTAATCCATCACCGCGTAGCCGCCGTCGCTAGCGCCGGGGCGCGGTTTGAGCAGGGGCATGAGGTGCAGGTAGGTGATGCCAAGTTCTTTGAGGTAGGGAATTTTTTCGGCGACGCCGCGCAGGGTTCCGGCGAAGCGGTCGGGGTAGCAGACATAGCCCATCATGTCGGATTGTTGGAACCAGTCGGGTTCGTGGACGCGCCGGAGGTCTCGCTGGCGCAGTTCGGCGGGGCGGGCGGCGTAGGCGTTGGCGACGAGGGTGATGAGCTTTTCCAGCCAGGCGTCGTAGTTGGGCAGGTGGGCGTAGAGTTGGCGTAACGGCCGTTCTACATCCGGTAAATGTTGGGCAAACCGCAGAGCAAAAATCTGCTGTTCAAGTTGTTCCATGCCCCGCAAGGGGCCGGCGATTAGTTGTTCAAGTAACTGCATGAGTGAACTCCTCGAAATAATGATGAAGGTGTTTGCGGAGACCGTGTGGGAGAATTCACTTCCACTGACAATCAGATTGGAAGTTCCTCGCCTGCCATGCTGATCACATAAATTTTGTAACTGTTCAGGTTTCTCTGGCAAGACCCCAAGGGTTTGATACCCCAATAATCCAAATACTCAGAAGCAAACCCTTGGGGTCTGTACAGATACTAAATTCCTTGATATAACGGCCGTTCCCGCCCCACCTCTATTAACGATCAACGCTTTCCCACCCTATACTGTCCTCAAGCCAAAACAAGCCAGTGTGCTGCAAAAGGTTTTAATTCAATCGTGCCCGATAATCGGGCCTCAGGAGAAAGCAAATCGCGGCGTTCATGATGTAAGGCGAATCTTTGCGGTTGGCTGCTAAGATTAAACAGACATAGAACACCCTCATCATGGATAAAGCGGCGATAGGCGAGAACGGCCGTGTCCCCCGTTTCCACCCACGCCATCTCCCCGCGCCGCAAGGCCGCCTGCCCCTGCCGCGCCCGAATCAGGAAGCGCGTCAGGTTCAGATACGAATCCGGCTCATCTTCCTGCGCCGCCACGTTGACCTGCGGGTATTCCGCCAGCACCGGCTGATAGGTATTCTCATAGCTGGAAAAGCCCGCATTCAGGTTGTTATTCCACTGCATCGGCGTGCGGCAGCCATGCCTGTCTGGCAGCCAGATATTGTCGCCCATGCCAATTTCGTCGCCGTAATAAATAATCGGCGTGCCCGGCAGCGATAAAAACAGCGCGTGCAGCAAAAACCACTTCTGTTTGTCATGGTCCAACAACGCCGCCAGCCGCCGCCGAATACCCAGGTTCAACCGCATTCGCGGCTCCGGCGCATACTGCTCCCACATCCACTGCCGCACCTCCGGCGTCACCATTTCCAGCGTCAATTCATCATGATTGCGCAAAAAGGTCATCCACTGCGTCCCGGCCGGCTTCTCCGGCGTATCGTTCAAAATGTCCACAATAGGCGTTTTGTCGCCTGCCTTAACAGCCTGATACAGGCGCGGCATGATGGGGAAGTGGAAACAGACCTGAAATTCCGGTTCTTCTTCCGTGCCAAAATAGGGCAGCAGATCATGTGGCCACTGGTTAGCCTCGGCGATGAGCAACGTACCCGGATATTCCTCGTCAACCATGCGGCGCATTTTGGCTAAAAACTGATGGGTTTCCGGCAGATTTTCGCAGTTGGTGCCTTCGCGTTCATAAAGATAAGGAATGGCGTCAATGCGAAAGCCGTCGATGCCCATATCCAGCCAGAAGCGCAGGGCGTTGAACATCTCCTCATGAACCTGCGGATTGTCATAATTGAGGTCTGGTTGGCAGCTGTAAAACCGATGCCAGAAATATTGCCCGGCCACCTCGTCATATGTCCAGTTGGATGGCTCCGTGTCCAAAAAAATGATCCGAGCGTCGGCATACTCACTGCCCGTATCGCTCCACACATAATAATCTCGATAAGGCGAGTGTTTGTCTTGCCGTGCCGCCTGAAACCAGGGATGCTGATCACTCGTATGGTTCATCACCATATCCGTCACCACCTTCAAGCCGCGTGCATGAGCCGCATCCAAAAACGCCTTAAAATCTGCCAGCGTCCCATAATCCGGGTGAATCCCCAGATAATCCGCCACGTCGTACCCATCATCTTTTAACGGCGATGGGTACATCGGCATCACCCAAATGCAATTCACCCCCAACGATTGGATATGATCCAATTTTTTGATCGCGCCGCGAAAATCGCCATTCCCGTCCCCATTGCTGTCCCGGTAAGCGCGAATATACAATTCATAAAACACGGCATCCTGATACCAATCCGCCTGATTCTTAGCAGTTACGTCCACGTTCACTTCCCCAATCCTCTTCAAAAAGAAAACCCCCGGAATTTGGCGCAAATCATAAAACCAAACTCCAAGGGTTTTTCAAAAGAAACTAAACCAGTTGGCGACTGGCGCTATTTACCCTTTCACAGAGCCGGCCATTAACCCGCGCACAAAGTAACGTTGCAGCGAGAAGAACACAATCAGCGGCAGAATCATCGTGATGAAGGCACCGGCCGTTAACAAGTGCCAATCATTCCCACGCGAGCCAACAATATCCGCCAGGCGCATCGTGATCACCTTCGTTTCCGGATTACCACCCAGGAAAATCAAAGCTATCAGGTAATCATTCCACACCCATAAAAACTGGAAGATGGCAAATGAAGCCAACGCAGGCACCGAAAGCGGCAAAATCAGGCGCATGAAAATAGTGAAATGTGAAGCGCCATCAATAAACGCCGATTCCAATGTTTCCCGTGGCAGCGTGCTAATGTAGTTGTAAAGCAAATACGTAGCCAAAGCTAACCCAAACCCTGTGTGCGCCAGCCACATGCCCAGAAAAGTACCGTTTAGCTGCAACGTGTTATAGTCCCGCAAAATCGGCACCAGAGCAATCTGCAAGGGAACAACCAACAACGCAACAACCATAATAAACAATATCCGACGACCAGGGAACCGCATCCAGGCAAAGGCATACGCGGCAAAAGCAGCAATGAGAATGGGAATAATAGTCGCCGGAATAGCCACCGCCAGACTGTTTAAAAACGCCCCTACCATGTTGTCGCCTGGAATCGTTTCTACTGTTCCGTCCGCATTCGTAAATTGTATTGCCTTACCAGATAAAACTTGTTGGTAATTTTCCAGGGTAAACTCCCAGTTAACCGCCCACTTTTGCTTTTGGACTTCGATTCGGCCCAGGCGTTTATTACCAATCCAGATAACCCGCGTATCACCAGACTGCACACCCTGACGCAGTTCCTCAAAGGTTCCGGTGACGCCCTCAACATTCATGACGCCGTTGGGATCTAGGCCCAAATCTGTCGGGCTGAGCGTTGCTGTTGTTTCCCAGGCTTTATGAGGCAGTACAGTCCACCAACCTGACGCTTGAATGTCACCTCGAGTGCGGAACGACGAAACAAAGATACCAAGCGTGGGAATCGTCCATAACAAAACAATAAACAGCAAGGCAAAATTTACGATTAACATATTCAAACGTCGTTGACTACTCGCGCCCATTTTAAAATGCCTCCTGTTCTCTAAATTGCCGTAAGTTGTAAATCATCACCGGAATGACGGCAATCAACAATATGATGGCAATAGCGGACCCAAAACCTGAGTTTCTGGCAACAAAGGATTGGCGGTAAAACTGCGTCGCAATCACCTCTGTACCGAATTGCCCCCCTGTCATTACCCAAACCACATCAAAAATTTTCAGCGTAAAGATGACCACAGTTGTCCAGACTGTAATCAGGGTACCCCGGATATAGGGAATCATGATGCCAAAAAATATCCGGATTTCTGTGGCTCCGTCAACACGAGCGGCCTCTAATAATTCGTTGGGAATCCCTTTTAGCGCCGCCGAAAAAAGAACCATCGAATAACCTGTTTGCAGCCAGATCACAATCACAATGAGAAATAGGTTGTTCCAGGGAATGATATCGGTCCAGGCGAACCAGGCTTTGGGGCTACCACCAAAAGCAACCACAATCGCATTCAGCAACCCAATTTGCGGGACATCAATGGGGCGCGATTCATACATGAAATTCCAAATAACCCCGGCGCCAACAAACGAAATGGCCATTGGCAGAAAGATCAGGGATTTTGAAACCCGCTCCCACTTGCTGCGATCAGCCAAAACGGCAATCAACAGGCCTGCCGCCACCGAAAACGTACTGCCGAAGATGATCCACATTAGGTTGTTGCGGAACGCTTCGCGCATCAGACGTTCAGTAAAAATGGCCACATAATTTTGGATGCCGATAAATTCGGTTCCATTTCGATCTAGCAAACTCAGCCAAAATGTTCGCGCTGTGGGGAGAGCCAGATACCAAATCAAAATGGCGATCGCTGGACCTGCAAAGACAAACGGTTGTAGTCGCTGGGTCCACTTGTCCGGGAGGCGTTCAACGATGCCGTTAAATACCCAAAACAGCAGTCCGACCCCACCGACGCCCCAAACAATAGCCACCAAAGCAATAAGCCATTTAGGAGCATTACTGTCTCGCAGGAATATAAATCCTGCATAAATCACAGCAAAGGCAATCAAAGGGATGACAACTGCTATAAAAACGCGGCTGATCAGCGCCAGGAACTTTGTTCCCACACTATCGCTGCTATTACTCGATGTGTTAATTTGCGCCATATGCTCATTCTCCTCCTTCCACTCTAACTTGGTTTATCAGGAAGCTCATTAACTCGCTGAGATCTGTAAACCATTGCTGTTGACGATTTTTTATCGAGCACATTTGGAAAATACGTTTCTCTGGTAACAAGATTTTGAATCATCTACTACCGAGCTGCTATGGTGAAAAAATGTTGATAAAAAGTATCTATACAAACCCCAAGGGTTTGCTTTTGAGGATTTGGATTATTTGGGTACCAAACCCCTGGGGTCTTGCCAGAGAAACCTGAACAGTTACGATAAAAATTCAATTGATGCCCTTAAAAGCATCAGCCCGTCATTACGACGGACTGATGCTTTTAGGCTATTCTGTTATTTTGGCCAGGAGGCGTCGATTTCGGCGACGACGGTGTCGAGGTCGTTGGCGCCGCTGACGTAATCGACCATACCGGTCCAGAAGGAGCCGGAGCCAACTTCGCCGGGCATGAGGTCGGAGGCGTCGAAGCGGAAGCTGGTGGCGTTGGCGACCAGTTCAGCCAGGCTGCGTTCGAGTTCTTGTCCGTACATGTCTGGGGTAGCGGTCTGATGAACGGCGAGAGCGCCGCCGTCAGACATCCAGCCACCGGCCGATTCTGGGGTGGTGAAGTATTCCATGAGGGCGTTGACTTCTGGCCGTTCGTTGAACTGAGCCATGATGTCACCGGCGACGAGGAAGGGGCTGCCGTAAGCTGCGTCGATGCCGGGCAGGTAGAAGACCCCATAATCAGTGCCGAATTGGACGCCTTCGGGGAAGAAGGAGGTGATGAAGTTGCCTTGTTTGTGGAGCCAGCAGCGTGGCGGGTCTTCAAACATGGGCAGGGGGGCATCGCCGAAGTTGGTGGTGACGATGGAGGCACGGCCGCCTAAGACATAGCTGTCGTTGAACCAGATGCTGCTCCAGGCTTCGATGGCGGCTTTGACTTCGGGGGAGGCGAAGGGCAGGGTGCCCAGGACCCAGGCGTCGTAGTTTTCGAGGGAAGTGGTGCGGAGCATCATTTCCTCGGTCCAGTCGGTGGCGGCCCAACCGGTGGCGACACCGGATTCGACGCCGATACACCAGGGGGTGTCACCGTCGGCGACGATGGTGTCCATGAGGGCGACGAGTTCATCCCAGGTGGTGGGGACTTCGTAACCGGCGGCTTCGAACTGGGCTTTGGGGTACCAGACGAGGCTTTTGCCGTTGAAGCGGTGCCAGACACCGGCGCTTTGGCCGTTCATTTGGGCCATGTCGAGCCAGCTTTGGTTGTATTGTTGGCTCAGCCATTCGGCGGGGATGTAGGAAGAGGGGTCAACGACTTTGCCCTGGCCGACGAAGCCAGCCAGCAGACCGGGCTGCGGGAAGTCGGCAATGTCGGGGGCGTCGCCAGCGTCTACGCGGACGGAGATGGAGGCTTCGAATTCTTTGCCGCCGATGTATTGAACGTCGATGCCGGTGGCTTCTTCGAAGGCAACCATGGATTTGTCGAAGCGAATGACGTCGGCGTCGGCGAAGGGACCATCAACGGTGACAACGGTGCCGGTGAATTCGCCGTTTAGGGCTTGTTCCAGGAAACCGCCGGACAGGACCGGGAAGCCAGCTTCGGACATGGCTGCGTCACCGCCGGTATCAGAGGGGCCAGCTTGTCCGGCTACGCCGGCAGGCCAGGAGGCGTCGATTTCGGCGACGACGGTGTCGAGGTCGTTGGCGCCGCTGACGTAATCGACCATGCCGGTCCAGAAGGAGCCGGAGCCAACTTCGCCGGGCATGAGGTCGGAGGCGTCGAAGCGGAAGCTGGTGGCGTTGGCGACCAGTTCAGCCAGGCTGCGTTCGAGTTCTTGTCCGTACATGTCTGGGGTAGCGGTCTGATGGACGGCGAGAGCGCCACCGTCAGACATCCAGCCACCGGCCGATTCTGGGGTGGTGAAGTATTCCATGAGGGCGTTGACTTCTGGCCGTTCGTTGAACTGAGCCATGATGTCACCGGCGACGAGGAAGGGGCTGCCGTAAGCTGCGTCGATGCCGGGCAGGTAGAAGACCCCATAATCAGTGCCGAATTGGACGCCTTCGGGGAAGAAGGAGGTGATGAAGTTGCCTTGTTTGTGGAGCCAGCAGCGTGGCGGGTCTTCAAACATGGGCAGGGGGGCATCGCCGAAGTTGGTGGTGACGATGGAGGCACGGCCGCCTAAGACATAGCTGTCGTTGAACCAGATGCTGCTCCAGGCTTCGATGGCGGCTTTGACTTCGGGGAGGCGAAGGGCAGGGTGCCCAGGACCCAGGCGTCGTAGTTTTCGAGGGAAGTGGTGCGGAGCATCATTTCCTCGGTCCAGTCGGTGGCGGCCCAACCGGTGGCGACACCGGATTCGACGCCGATGCACCAGGGGGTGTCACCATCGGCGACGATGGTGTCCATGAGGGCGACGAGTTCATCCCAGGTGGTGGGGACTTCGTAACCGGCGGCTTCGAACTGGGCTTTGGGGTACCAGACGAGGCTTTTGCCGTTGAAGCGGTGCCAGACACCGGCGCTTTGGCCGTTCATTTGGGCCATGTCGAGCCAGCTTTGGTTGTATTGTTGGCTCAGCCATTCGGCGGGGATGTAGGAAGAGGGGTCAACGACTTTGCCCTGGCCGACGAAGCCAGCCAGCAGACCGGGCTGCGGGAAGTCGGCAATGTCGGGGGCGTCGCCAGCGTCTACGCGGACGGAGATGGAGGCTTCGAATTCTTTGCCGCCGATGTATTGGACGTCGATGCCGGTGGCTTCTTCGAAGGCAACCATGGATTTGTCGAAGCGAATGACGTCGGCGTCGGCGAAGGGACCATCAACGGTGACAACGGTGCCGGTGAATTCGCCGGCAATGGCGCGTTCCAGGAAACTGCCGGCCGGGTAGGGGAAAGCGGCCATGGGCATGTCTTCGGCCGGGGCAGCGGCTTCTGTGGGCGCTGCGGCTTCTTCGGCCGGGGCAGCGGCTTCTGTGGGCGCTGCTTCTTGAGCTGTTTCTGTGGGTGTGGTGGTGCCGCCGCAGGCTGCGAGAGCCAGGGCCAGGAGCAATACCAGACCTAATACCATCCATAATTTTTTGTTTGACATTTGTTTTTCTTTTCCTCCCAGTTATAAATAACTAGATTTTTTGGTAATTTTTAAGAACAAAGCAATTGGGTTAAACGCTAGAATCACCTCCTATGGCGGACGACAATGGGTTACGGCCGTTTCACAACAACCGCTCCTAGTGTATTGGCGGCGCAGTCGTGTTGCGCTGGACCAATTCGATGGGTAATAAAATTTCCTGTGGTTCCGGCATTGGATTTGCCATCACTTGCAACAGTAATTCACAACCACTGACGCCCGATTCGTAAAGAGCCTGACGAATTGTGGTGATGTGCAAATATTCAGCGGCTTCGATGTTGTCGAAGCCAATAACAGATAGGTCTTCGGGAATTTTTATACCCAGGTCGAGGGCGGCTTCGATGACACCGATAGCCTGGGTGTCGCTGTAGGCGAAGATGGCGGTGGGGGGAGTGGGCTGGTTGAGTAAGTTGGTGGTCATGGCGCGGGCTTCGTAACGGCCGTGTGGCCCTTGTTGATGATACTCCGGAATAAATTCCAAACCCGTCTCAGCTAAAGCCTGTCGATACCCCTTAAAACGGTCACGAACCGGCGAGTTAAATGGATCATCCAGATAATCGCTAATGTACGCGATATGACGATGACCCAAATCTAACAAATGTTTCGTCGCCTGATACCCGCCAAACACATTGTCTACTACAACCCGGCTTAGCGCCGGATGGTTTGCATCTACCAGAACAGTCGGAAGTTCCGCTTGTTGGATGTGCTGAACATCTGTATCCGTAGGGGTAAGCGAAATAATTAACAATCCATCCACCATCTGCCGACGTAAGACATTTAGTAAATACTCGTCTCGCCTTTCCACCAGTTCCACGTCAAACAAGATAAGATCGTACACACTGTTGGTCACTACCGAGACGATGCCTTGCAGCCGACGCACAACCGATGGATTGGTGAAATAAGGAACCAGGGCACCAATGACCATTGTTTTACCACTGGAAAGACGGCGGGCAGCCAGGTTGGGGGAAAAATCGAGTTCGGAAATGGCTGCTAAAACCTTGCGGCGGGTTTCCTGGCTGACAGACACGTTGTCATTAAGAACCCGAGACACCGTTCCTACGCCAACTCCCGCTTTTTGAGCAACATCCCTGATAGTTGCGGTTGCCATCTCCCTTCTCCTTTTCCATACGGCATTGGACAAAAATTGTGTGATGCCGTCACTATTAGCTAAGATGGAACCGGTTCCAATTGGTCATACTATACATGACTCGCTCGCTGCTGTCAAGGTATAGCACCAGGTGATTTTGGAAATAGGCAATCGAGCGGCCAATGGTGCAACTGTAGTAAATTGTTATGGTTTGATGCCGGTTCAGGCGAGAGGATGGGGGAGACAAAAAAACCCCGTTGATCGGGAAATCAACGGGGCCTGAGTGAAAACCTTGATGTAGTTTGGCGGATTAGTCGCGGCGGCCGCCCAAAATGGCGACGTAGTACAATAATTGGCCAATGGCCGCTACGGCCGCAGCTACATATGTCAGCGCGGCGGCATCTAAAACCTTGTTAACGCCTTGCATTTCATCTTCAAATAAAATGCCATTGCTCACCAACAATTTCTTGGCGCGTTTGCTGGCGTCAAATTCTACTGGCAGGGTAATGAGGGTGAATAAGACGGCTAAACCGAACAATCCGACGCCCAACAGTGATATGTAATATCCCAGACCCGTGCCCTTGATCAGGACGTCCATGAATAAACCGACCATGAAAATCATGGGGGCCAGGCTGCTGCCCAGGTTTGCCGCCGGAACCAGGGCGCTGCGTAAGTTCAGAGCAGCGTAACCGCCGGCGTCTTGCAGGGCATGACCCATTTCATGGGCAGCTACGCCGGCTGCGGCGACGCTGGGTTGATCGTGAACGGCCGGGCTGAGGCGCAGTACTTTGCTGCGCGGATCGTAGTGATCGCTCAGGTTGCCCTGGGTGCGCTCGATGCTGACATCGTATAAACCCTGCGCATCAAGCAATGTCCGGGCTACTTCCGCGCCGGTGACATTGCGGTGCGTGCGTACCTTTGAATATTTGTTGAAGGCTCCCTTGACTCTGGATTGAGCGAATAACCCTAAGACCAGACCTGGGAGAGCCAGAATCCAGAATAGCGGGCTGTAAAAAATGAACATTTATCTATCTTGTCTCCGTTGCCGCTGAATGCGGATTGGCACTGGCGCTTTTCTGGCTTTTTCTTCGGCAAGGCGTTTGGCCTGGCGCAGCAAGAAGATGCCGGTGACGCCGGTTGGTAGTAAGATTAACCAGAAAGTAGGATCAGACAGTACCATGATTTTCTCCTTCGTGTGAAAATTCAAATCTGCGCTAGATTTTTGCATATTTGCAGGTAGGTCGTCAATAGAACGGCCGTCTTTCCAATCAATATCTTATCTTCCCTGCCAACCCTGACTCACTTGTATTATGGAGGATTGCATACATGAGTGACCAATTTGGACTACCCCGCGATCTGGGAAATGGGCTAACGCTGCGGTGGGCAACACCAGCCGACACCGAGGAAATTGCCGCCTTTAACTTGCGTATTCACAGCGATGATCCGGAAAACCCGGAACATTTTCTCATCGATTGGACCCGCGATCTGATGAGCGGCAGTCATCCGACTACCCAGGCCAGCGATTTTACAGTGGTCACCGATGACCACGACGGCGGCAAAATTGTGTCCACCCTGTGCCTCATCGGCCAGACCTGGGCCTATGAGGGCATTCCATTTGGCGTGGGGCGGCCAGAATTGGTGGGTACCGATGCGGCTTACCGGCGGCGGGGCCTGGTGCGGGCGCAGTTTGAAGCTGTCCACGCGCTAAGCGCCTCACGCGGGCATATGGTGCAGGCTATTACCGGCGTGCCCTGGTATTATCGCCAGTTTGGTTATGAGATGACGGTAAATTTGGGCGGCGGGCGCAATTACCGCCTGGGGCTGCACAAAGAGACCAAGACTCCAGTCGACGAACCTTATAAACTGCGCCCGGCCACCGTGGCCGATATTCCTTTCTTGCAAGAATTGTATGCCCGCGCCTGTGCCGATGGCCTCTTGACTCGGCTGCGGGATGAGGCGCTCTGGCGTTATGAAATGACAGAGGCGCAGCGGACCTCGGAGTATTCGCGGCATTTTTATGTGGTGGAGGAAACGGCCGTTTCCCAACCCGTCGCTTATGTCGAATACCGCGACTGGGGCCAATCTTTTGGTGTCCGCGAAATGAGCGTCCGGCCGGGCCACTCATTGCGCGCCGTCGCCTTGTTTCTTATTCGCAGCCTGGAACAAGAAGCCGTGCTCCTCAACCCGGAGCGCAAAAAGCCCTACCAAAATATTCACTTCCACTTTGGCGAATCTCATCCGGTATATGAGGCTTTGGCGCGCGAGCTGCCAACTGGCCGGCCGCCTTACGCCTGGTATATTCGCGTAGCCGACCTGCCCGGATTTTTGCGCCACATTGCGCCGGTGCTGGAAACGCGCCTACAAAACAGCGTGATGGCCGGCCACAGCGGGACCATCCAACTGAATTTTTACCGCTCGCAGCTCACAATGGTCTTTGAAAACGGCAAGCTGGTCGATTTGGGCACTTACGAGCCGGAGCGGCTGGAAAGCGGCGATGCCCTTTTCCCCGAACTGACCTTTTTGAAGCTGGTGTTTGGCCATCGCAGTATGGATGAGTTGGACGCGGCATTTGCCGACTGTTATGTCAACAATGATACGGCCGTAATCCTGCCTATTTTGTTCCCCAAACGGCCGTCTCGCCTCATCGAGTTAGGGTAAACCAGTGCAAAATCCACTGCTCCCATTCATCCAACAAAATGGCGCGTTCATCCTCGATGGCGGGCTGGCCACCGAGCTGGAAGCGTGGGGCTGCAATTTGGGCGACGCGCTCTGGTCGGCGCGGCTGCTGCGCGACGATCCCCACATCATCCGGCGCGTGCATCTGGCTTATTACCAAGCCGGAGCCGACTGCGCCATCACCGCCAGCTATCAGGCGACCATCCCCGGCTTCATGGCTCAGGGCATGACCGAGGCGGAAGCAGTGCGCCTGCTCAATCTTGCCGTAGAATTGGCGGTGCAGGCGCGGGATGAATTTTGGGCTGAGGCGGCGAATCGGGTGGGGCGGATACGGCCGTTAGTCGCGGCCAGCGTGGGACCATATGGCGCCTATCTGGCCGATGGCTCCGAATATCGCGGCGATTACGACCTGGACGAGGCCGGATTACGCGCCTGGCACGCCCCGCGCTGGCAGTTATTGGCCGCTGCCGGCGCCGATTTGCTGGCTTGCGAGACCCTGCCATCGCTGGCCGAAGCCAAAGCGCTGGCCGCCCTGCTGACCCAATCGCCCGGCCGCCTGGCCTGGTTCAGCTTTAGCTGCCGCGATGGGCAGCACATCAGCGATGGCACGCCGATTGCCGAATGCGCGGCCTATCTGGACCAGTTTCCCCAGGCAGCGGCCATTGGCGTTAACTGCACCGCGCCGCGCTTTATCCCCGACCTCATCCGCGAGATTTTTCGGGTGACCCAAAAGCCGATCATCGTTTATCCTAATTCCGGCGAGACGTATGACGTGGAACGTAAACATTGGTTTGGCGAGTCGGTGCCGGCGGAATTCGGCACGTTTAGCCGCGAATGGCGCAAGGTGGGCGCGTCGTGCCTGGGCGGCTGCTGCCGCACGCGCCCGGCGCACATCCGGCAAATTCGGGATCGATTCCATGGAAGACAACATGAACAGTAGGCACAGCAGGTCGGAAGTGATGTATGTGGGGTGAACTGGCGGCGTTTGGCACGGCCGTTTGTTGGTCGTTAACGGCCGTTTTCTTCAGCTACAGCGGTCGGCTCATCGGGTCCGGCGTGGTCAATCGCAGCCGCCTGCTTTTTGCGCTGTTTTTTCTGACCATCATGCACTTTTTGTTGGAAGGCACGTTCTTCCCGCAGCACGTCGAATTATTTCGCTGGCAGTGGTTGGCGATCAGCGGCATTTTGGGTCTGGTGTTGGGAGACACATTTTTATTTCAGGCTTATGTCCTCATCGGCCCGCGTCTGTCTATGTTGATGATGTCCAGCGTGCCCATTTTTAGCCTTCTGTTTGGTTGGGTGCTGTTTGGCGAAGTGGTTGGCGGGCTGGAGTTAGCGGGTATTTTGCTGGCCGTCGGCGGCATGGGGTGGGTGGTCACAGAAAAGCGCGCCGGACTGACAGTGATCGAAAACAAGCAGTATTGGCGCGGTTTGCTTTTTGCCCTGGCCGGGGCGTTGGGGCAGGTTGCCAATCTGGTGACGGCTAAATACGGTCTGGTGGGTGGCTTCCCCACCATTTCGGCGACGATCATTCGTATTCTGGTGGCGGCCATCATTTTGTGGGCATTGGCCGCTTTCCGGGGGCAGTTGCAGTATACATTTCGCCAATGGCGCCATGTGCGCGCATTTCCTACGATGGTTGGCGGCTCGTTTTTTGGACCGTTTTTGGGGATATGGCTGTCGTTAACGGCCGTGCAGCTTACCCGCCTGGGCATTGCCTCCACGTTGATGGCCTTGCCGCCGGTGCTGCTCATTCCTGTTGAATACTTTGTGTACCGCCGCCACATCAGCTCGCGCGGCATTGTGGGCACGGTGGTGGCCTTTGTGGGGGTAGCGCTTATTTTTGTGAGTGGGGGATAACGGCCGTTAACCTGCTACTTTTTTACTGCCCAGACGTAAAATTTAAAGATATAATGAGATAGTCAACTACCGAACAGACCCCAAATCTCAAGAAGTTCGTGCGTGGGGCAGTCGGTAATTCGACGCTATAAGCAGCCGTCGGAAAACTGCTCCATGTGGAACAACCAGACCGCTGCCTAAAGGAGATCGACTACGATGAATTTGCTAACAGGATTTCTCCCCATTTTATGCATCCTGATTGTGGGGCTGATCGTTTTGTTTGCTGCCTCCATTCGCGTGGTGCAGGAATATGAACGCGGCGTGATTTTCCGCTTAGGCCGCGTGATGGGCGCTCGTGGTCCTGGTTTGTTCTTGCTCATCCCCTTCATCGAGCGCATGGTCAAGGTCGATTTACGCACCATCACCCTGGACGTGCCTTCTCAAGAAGCCATTACCACCGACAACGTCACGGTGAAGGTAAACGCCGTGGTCTATTTCCGGGTGATCGACCCCACGGCCGCCGTGGTGCAGATTGAAGATTACCGCCGCGCCACCTGGTTGATTGCCCAAACCAGCCTGCGGAACGTCATTGGCCAGTCGATGATGGACCAACTGCTGCAAGATCGTGAATCCATCAACGAGCAGTTGCAGCTTATTATCGACGAAGCCACCGAGCCTTGGGGCGTTAAAGTTAGCATTGTCGAAATCAAGGACGTGGAGTTGAACTCGCAAATGGTGCGAGCCATGGCCCGGCAGGCGGAAGCGGAGCGGGAACGCCGCGCGAAAGTCATCCATGCGGAAGGCGAATTGCAGGCGTCGCAGCAGTTGGCCGAAGCGGCCCGCGTGATGGGTCAGGAGCCGGGAGCCATGACGCTGCGGTATTTGCAGACGCTGCTGGAAATTGGCGTGGAACAAAATACCACCACCATTTTCCCCGTACCGGTGGAAATGTTGTCTTTGTTCATGGGTAAAGACTCGGACAAGAACAAGTAATTGGATCATGAGTTTGTAACATGGTATCTGTTCAGGTTTCTCTGGTAAGACCCCAAGGGTTTAACACCCAAATGCTCCAAATTCTCAGGGGCAAACCCTTGGGGTCTGTATTGTTAATTTAATTTTTTTGGTATTGAGCTTGGAGATGGGCAAATCATTTTTCTCATCTCCAAGCTTACCTCTCCATCTGATAAAGTTCTATTGCGTCGTCCAATCCTTCTGATTATCGGTTTGTTGGTGCTAGTCAGTGTCTCCTGCGCACTTTTGCAGGGGCCACAGCAGCCAGTTATCCCTACCCCGCCTCCCCTGGCTTCCCCAATTGCGCAGAGTGTATTGCCAGCCGGTGTGCTGCCGGAGGATGTGGTGTTTAACCCTGTAAGCAATGTCGTTCCGGCCAGAGACCCGGAGTTGGAGGCGCTGCTCAATTCAGTGTCGCAGCAGCAGTTGGTGGGGTATGTGCAGATGTTGGAGTCGTTTGGCACGCGCAGTACGTTTAGCGCGGTAGATCGGACTGATTTTGGCCTGGGGGCGGCGCGGTTGTGGATTTATAACGAGTTTTTGCGGGTGGGAAACGGCCGTCTCCAAGTCGAATTCGACACGTTCCCCCTCACTCTGGACGGCCTGACTACCGATCAACAAAATGTGGTGGCCACCCTGCGCGGCAACGGCTCTGCGCCGGGGGCCGTGCTGCTGGTCGCCCATTACGATTCCCGCACCCTCAACCCAAACGATGGCGTCAGCCGCGCCCCAGGAGCCAATGACAACGCCTCTGGCGTGGCTGCTATGTTGGAAGCGGCGCGGGTATTAAGTTCCCAAACCTGGAATCAGGACGTGGTATTTATCGCCTTTGCCGCCGAAGAGCAGGGGCGGCATGGCAGCCGACACTACATTACCAACCGCCTGCCCGACAGCGCCGGGATTGATGCGGTGTTAGACATGGACATCGTGGGCGGCCGGCCGGGCATTCCGCAGTCGGTGCGGGTGTTTTCGCCCGGACCGGATACCTCGCTGCCGCGACAATTGGCGCGCTACCTGGATTTTGTGGGCGGCCTCTATTTGCCTGCGTTTGACGTGAATATGGTGGATGCGGTGGATCGGGAGGGGCGATACAGCGACCACATGACTTTTTTGGACGTGGGCATTCCGGCGCTGCGCCTGACAGAATCGGTTGAAGACCCCAATCGCAATCATAATGCCCTGGATACTTCCGACGCGCTGGATTACACCTATTTGCGCCAGATTACCCAACTCAATCTGGCGGCGATCGCCAATATGATTGGCGCGCCGCCGCAGCCTGCGCCGCCGACTGTCTCGCCTATGGAGACCGCCGGTTCGGTGATTCTAACCTGGCCGGTAGACGGAACGGCCGTTGGCTATGTGTTGTCGTTTCGGCCGGTGGGCACGACAGATTATGCGCCGTTCCGTTTTGTGCGCGCCGAGGAGGCCGGGCAGGTGGCGATTACTGACCTGGCCCCGGGCACGACGTATGCTTTGAGTATGGCGGCGTTGTCGGGCAACGGCCGTGTCTCCCTCTTTTCCCCCGAAATTTTGTTGCAGCCATAAAACAAAAAGCCCGCTCTGGCAAGAGGGGCTTTTGCTAAAATGATGCGTGATGCGTGAATTGCAAACTCACGCATCACGCATCACGCTTCTATTGACTCGCGTCGTACAAAATCGTCACAGACGTTACGCCGTCTGTTTCGCTGAGGGTAACGGAAACGGCGCCGGCCTCGCCATTAAACGTGAGACTGGCTGCCTGATCGGAGATGAATGAGCTGTCTTCCGAGTAGGTGTATCCGGCTTCCGCCATGGCGTTTTGGTAAAAGGCGATGGCGTCGGCGAGAGGAACGGCCGTGGTGTACCCCATCACGCCGGGGAAAGTCACCAAGTCCGAAGCGTCTTCCAATGCCGGGAAGGGGGGCGCGGCGTTGGCGGTTTGGCCTTCACATTCGGCCGGCGGCACAATCTCGAACGGTTGGTTGATGTCTTTGGTGCGAAATTCCATATGCATGACGGCATCCTGGTTGCCTTCAAAGCCTTCCAGGAAAGTGGAATCGCCCTGGATGTCGCTGACCATGCTGACCAGATAGCCGCCGTCTTTGGCGATGTAGACATGGCCGTTCATGCTAACAATGCCCAGACGATCTTGTTCGGGCACGGCCGTTTCATCAAACGTGTAGTGCCGCACAGGAATACCATCTATTTCATCGTCGCCCACAAGCGTCAGATTTTCCAGCGTGCCAAACATGCTCTCTGGCGAAAACTCTTGGGTCATGGAATTATCCAGCAGCGATTCGCCTTCGGCGGGCAGCGTCACGCAGCCCATCTGCGGAATGACCATGTAATTGGTGTCGCCAATTTGCACCATATTGATCGCCCCCATGTCGGCCATATCGGCGGCGCCCTCGATCATCATGTCCACAGAGGAAGCGGCCGGGTCGGTTGTAAAGGCCATCTGCATGGAAATGGTTTGTGTAATAAGTTCGCCTGCGGCATTCGTGCCGCTCATGGTTAAAACCATCTCGTTGCGGTAGCTGTTCAGGTCGGCGGGTTTGCCGAGGGGGTTTAGATCGGCGAAGGAAATGATGGACGCAGCGGGTTCGGCCGTTGGCTCAGGCGCTTCGGTTGGGACGGGCGCTTCGGTGGGCGCGGGGATGGGGGTGGGCACGGCCGTTGCCGCTTCAGACTCTGGCGCGCTGCCAGATTCTTCCACCACCGCCGGGGCGGCCTCGGTTGGCGCAGCCTCTTCGCTGCCGCCGCAAGCCGCCAAAACCAGCGTGAAAAGCAAAACAAACGTCAATAACCAGTAAATACGTTTCATGTAAACTCTCTCCTTTACGAAAAAACAATCATTTCTATTGGTGGGCAGATGTTTCTGGCCCTGTTTATTAAGCTAGACCCCAAGGGTTTTATACCCCAGTAATCTAAATTCTCAGGAACAAACCCTTGGGGTCTGTATAGCTAAACCCCAAGGGTTTTATACCCCAGTAATCTAAATTCTCACGAATAAACCCTTGGGGTTTGTATCGCTACGACGGGTCATAAAAAAAGCAGAGGATGAAAAGGCCTTCTGCTCGTCGCTCAGGCAAACGCCAGTACGCTGTCAGACCGAATAAGTTTCATCTATACCCAGAACAACCGGCTGCGCGCTGGTGTGCTGGTTAACCAATTTGGCCCAGGCGGCCGCATCCACCGCGATAGGCGGCCAGGTATTGTAATGGCAGGGAATCACAACCTTGGGTTTGAGCAATTTGATGGCTTCCACTGCATCGTCTGGCCCCATGGTAAAGTTGTCGCCGATGGGCAAAATCGCTACATCCAGCCCCATTTGACCGATCAGCGACATATCGGAAAAGAGGGCGGTGTCGCCGGCGATGTAAATATGTTTGCCTTCGGTGGTGATGACAAAACCGCCGGGGTTGCCGCCATAGCTGCCATCTGGCAGGCCGGAGCTGTGCAGCGCGTAGGTCATTTTCACCCGGCCGAAGGGGAAGTTCCAGCCGCCGCCGGTGTTCATAGCGTGGTTGTTTTCGTGCCCGTTGGCGGCGATCCAGTTGCAAATTTCAAAGTTGCCCACGACGGTCGCCCCGGTGCGTTTGGCCAGCGGCACGGTGTCGGCGATGTGGTCGCCGTGGCCGTGGGTCTGCAAAATATAGTCGGCGGCGACAGCGCCAACGGCCGTTTTGGCCGCCGGGTTGTTGCCAGCAAAGAAGGGATCGACGACAACGGCCGTGCCGCCAATGTTCAGGCTAAATGTGGCATGACCATGCCAGGTAATTGTAATGGACACAAGAAACCTCCTTTATTTGTGTAAACAGACCCCAAAGGGTTGCTTTTGAGAAGCCGAAAACCCTTGAGGTCTTCCAGTTTGAACGATAGGACAATTCTGAGTATAAGCAGGCAAGGTAGCCGCGTCAACCGGTTTAATTAGCGGCTGGAGGGGAAACGGCCGTTCTTCCCCCCTCCTCTCGCCGCCGTTTCTTATCGCTCCAGCGCCGATAAATAGATAAAAAAGCTGGCCGCATCGTCGTTGAGAATGCGTCCGGCACTGGTTTCCGTATCAATGCCTACCGGATTCGCCTGACTCAGCGCCACGTCGAGCAGTTCATCACCTTCAAAGCGCGTGTCGCCATAGATGGTGACGGTGATGGTTTTCGCCGTCTGGCCGGCCGAAAAAGTGAGCGTTCCGCTCAGCGGCGCGTAATCTTCGCCGGGCGTTGCCCGGCCATAACCCGCGCCCACGGCCGTCGCATACTCTACGGTAATCGGAAAGGCCGCCGAAGTCGCCAGGGTGACGTTGAAAACGGCCGTCACCGACCCCGAATTCCCCTCCATCACCGCTGGACCGGCGGCAATCGCCACCGAAGCGGTGTCGTCGTCTTGAATCGTGCCGACAGCCTGCCCATCACCCAACACGCCGTTGCCCGGATTGCTCAGATTAAAGCCGAACTGCTCGCTGCTGCCTTCGTCGATCACGTCGCCCAGGATGGCTACCGGCACGGTTTTGCTGGTCTGGCCGGGGGTGAAGGTGAGCGAGCCGCTGACGGCCGTATAATCGCTGCCGGAAACGGCCGTGCCGTTGGCTGTGGCATAATCCACTGTGACGGTTTGGGAGCTGGCGGCCGAGAGCGAGACGGTAAACGTGGCGTTGGTGGCGCCGCTGTTGCCTTCGGTAACGGCCGTGTCTGCCACGCTGATTTGCGGCGGAACCTCGTCAACGCCCAGGCGCAGCAGCGTCACCGAATAGGGCGCAAAACTGTAGGTCAGCGGATTACTCAGATTGCTCAGCACGGTTGCGGGCGCGTTGGACAAACTGTCGTTGGGATCGCCCACGCCGTTGAAGGTGACGCTCTGGGTGTCCAACGATGTCGCCCGCGCCACGTCGGCCAGGCCGCTGCTGATTTGCGCCGTGCCGTTCACCTGGATGTTGGCCGTGATTGCCCCGCCGGTTTTGTTGATGGCCAGCAGCGACACCGTCGAGGCGTCGATGCGCCCGGCGTAGACGCTGAGCGTGGTGCTGGCGTCGTAAGACGACGTAACCGGCAGCATGGTGTCGCCAAAGCGTGACCAGAGCGGATACACGTAATACTGCGGGCTGCGGGCATAAGAATCGGCGTTCAGCAGGCCATAATCGGTAAGGTTGCCTGCCTGCCCGTTGGCCAGGTCCCACTGGTTGGCAATGTCGAACTGATATTTTGCCATCTGGCCAATGCTGTCGGCCATAAACAGCATGTTGACGGCGCGGGTCATCCATTGGCCGTTGTCCTGCTCTTGCACAGAGAAGAGGTTGTGTTCGGTGAAGGCCACGGGGATGGCACGGCCGTTAGCGTACTGCGCCAGCGCCGCATCATAATCGGTCCGAATCCAGTTCCAGCCGGTTTGCGGCTGCGCCAATGCGTCCTGGTAGGAGCCGGGCGGCGTAAAGTAGGCGTACTGGTGGATGACGTAAAAATCCATCACGTCGCCCGCTTCTTCGATCACTTCATTGCCCCAATTGCTCCAACTGTCTTGTGGCGCGACGCCCACCGCGCCGACCTGGATGGCCGGGTCGATGCGCTTCATTTCGCTGCGGAATTCCAGGTAGCCCTCGTGCCGGGTCGCGCCGGAGCCGATGCCGTTGACGTACTCACGGCCGTCGCACGTCCACACCTCTTCCCAGCCCCAGCCGGAACAATCGGTGCCGGAAATGCCGCCGTAAATCTCGTTGCCAATTTCCCAGTAGGTGATGGGGTGCGGCGCGGCATTGCCGTGCGCGCTGCGCAGCTGCGCCCACTGCGCCACCGTGCCCCAATTTTTGCCGCGAATGTCCACGCCGATGACCGTGTTGTCGTTGACCGAGCCGTTGAAAAACGCCACCAGGGCCGCCGCTTCTTTCGCGGTGCCGTTGTGGTTGACGGTGTACATCAGCTCCGCGCCGGTAGCCTGGCTGAAGTTGATGAAATCGGTGGGCTTCAGCACGCCCCAATCCCAGGGGCACACGTTGTTCTGCTCGCAGTTGGACCAATCGTAATAGTTGCTCCAACTACCGCCGGGCACGCGAATCATCGTCACCCCGGCGGCCGTGGTGCGATTGATAAAGGTGGCATTTTCGGTGCGCCAACTGCCCAGCCAGGAGGGTAGATTGGTGCCTAACAGGCGGGGGTTCACGGCCGTTCCCGCCGCACTGCCGTCGATGGTGATGTCGGCCGTGGGTTGGGCCGGGTCTTGCTGCGGCGCGGCTTGCAAACTGGCGGCGCTGACCAGAGTAAGAAGTACAAGCAGGGCAAAAGCACGTCGTGGTAGACGCATAACAATACCTCCTGTGATGGCAAAACTTGGTAAGTAGCTCGATGGGGATCAGACGTTTAGTTCAGGGAGAAGGGCGGGGGTAACTGTGGGAACAAAACGGCCGTATGTGGCTGCAACGTTTTTCGTACACAATCGCCGTCATTCTAGCAGAAGTGCCGGGCGGTGTTCTGGCAATAGTACTATTGGGCCAGGTATTCCTTAACCGCAGATGAGGGGACGGGGTAGGAATACCCCGCCCACCGGCTGTAGCCGCGATTTCTTAATCGCGTCTTAAAGAGCGGGGTAGGAATACCCCGGCTACGGGAAAAGTCTCAAGGCTCCAGCCGCAGCAGCGTAACCGAATAGGGCGCAAACGTGTAAGAAAAAGGATTGCCCAACGCTGTCAGGACGGCCGATGGCGCGTCTGACAGGTCTTCGGCCGGTTGGCTGACCCCGTTGAACGTGACCGTCTGGCTGTCCAGCGCGGGCGCGGCGGCCACATCGGCCAGGCCGCCGCTGAACCCGGCCGGGCCGCCGTTGATGAGGACGTCGGTGGTGATCGGCGCGCCGGTTTTATTGATCACCAGGAGGGTGAAACGGCCGTCATGAATCATCCCCGCATACGCGCTGAGGGTGGTATCTGCGGCAAACGTAGAAGCCACCGGCAGCAGCCGCGAGCCAAAACGCGCCCACAGCGGAAATACAAAATACTGCGGGTATGGCTCATGGGAGTCGGCGTTGAGCAGGCCGTAATCGGTGCCGTTGCCCGCCAGCCCATTGGCCAAATCCCACTGATTGGCCAGCGAAAAGCCATGTGTCGCCATCTGGCCGATGGTGTCGGCCATAAACAGCAGGTTCGCGGCGCGGGTCATCCACCGCGCATTGTCCTGATCTTGCACGGAGAAGAGGTTGTATTCGGTGACGGCGATGGGCGGGCGACGGCCGTCGCCATACCTGTCAAACGCCGCCTGCACCCCGGCCATCATCGGCAGCCAGGTCGCCTGCGGTTGGGCCAGGGCTGCCTCAAAACTGCCCGGCGGCTCAAAAAAAGCATACTGGTGGATGACGTAAAAATCCAACGCCTCCCCCGCTTCTTCGATCACCTCGTTGCCCCAATTGCTCCAATCGCTCTGCACCGGCACACCCACCGCGCCCAGTTGGATGGCCGGATCGACGGCGCGCATGGCCTCCCGAAATTCCAGGTAGCCCGCCCGGCGGTCTGCGCCGCTGCCAATGCCCCGCACATACTCACGGCCGTCGCAGGTCCACACCTCTTCCCAGCCCCACGACACGCAGTCCGTGCCCGCCTGCCCGCCGTACACCTCGTTGCCAAACTCCCAGTACGTAATGCCCAGCGGCTCCGGGTTGCCGTGGTCGGCGCGCAGCTGCGCCCATTGGCCCACCGTGCCCCAATCGCGCCCGCGCGCGTCCGGGCCGATAACCGTCGCATCGTCGGCCGCGCCATTGTAAAAAGCCACCAGCGCCGCCGCTTCCTGGGGCGTGCCGTTGGGATTAACAATGTACATCGCTTCCGTGCCGGTCGCTTCGATGAAATTCAGGAAGTCGGTGGGCGTCAGCACGCCCCAATCCCAGGGGCACACATTGTCCATCTCACAGGCCGCCCAATCGTACGCATTGCTCCAACTGCCCCCCGGAATGCGCACCAGACTGACGCCGGCCGCCACCGTGCGGTTGATAAAGGCGCTGTTCTCGCTGCGCCCGTTGCCCAGCCACGCCGGCAAATTGGTCCCCAGCAGGCGCTGATCGAAAGGCTGGAAGTTGTTTGGCAGGTCGATGGTGATACCGGCGGCCAGGGCAATGGGCACGGCCGTTGCCTCAGCGGTAGGCACGGCCGTTTGCCGGCTGGGTGATGGCGTAATGGTGGGGTTAGGAGTCGGGTTAGGAACGGCCGTGGCCGCCGCCCCGCCGCCGCAAGCCGCCAAAACCACCAGCCCAATCAGCAAAAACAATCTACTCATCACCAGATTATACGCAAAGGCGCCAAAATGAGACAGTGCCCCCCTCCCAGATTTGTCCAATCTTCTTAGATTGGACAAATCTCACCCCACAACCACATTTCCACCCTCCACAACCAAGTTTCCACCCTCCACAACCAAGTTTCCACACCCCACAACCACGTTTCCACGTCCGACAAGCACTCCCCACAGCACAATTCACGGGGCCTTTGGGATTTCATGGGGTTTGGTCCGATGCCTGATGCGTGAAACCTCTCTGCTCACGCATCACGCATCACGCATCAGGCGCCCTCAACCCCCTGAGTTCCAAAAGAACCAATTAACGATAAGTCTTGTTACCACCTTGGCCCCATGATAAAATGCCCTTACTTTTACAGGGCGCAGTCCACTGCGCCCTGATTCGTGAGGAAGGAAATCATGCTAAAAACACATTCATGTGGCGAACTACGCGCCGACCATATCGGACAAACCATCACCCTGGCTGGTTGGGTCAACCGCCGCCGCGACATGGGCGGCGTCATCTTCATCGACCTGCGCGACCGCGACGGCAAAACCCAGGTCGTCGTCAACTCCGGCCGTTCCCAAGAAGCCTTCAATCTGGCCCAGCAGGTACGCAGCGAATACGTCCTGCAAGTCACCGGCGAAGTCTCCCGCCGCCCCGACGGGCTAGAAAACCCCGGCCTGGCCACCGGCGACATCGAAATCCTGGCCGACTCTGTGACTGTGCTCAATCCGGCCAAAACGCCGCCCTTCCTCATCGACCGCGATGAGGTCGTAGACGAAACCCTGCGCCTCAAATTCCGCTACCTGGACCTGCGCCGCGAAAAAATGCAGCGCAACCTGATGATCCGCCACCGCGCCGTCAAATTCATCCGCGATTATTTGGACGAACGGAACTTCATCGAAATTGAAACCCCCATCCTCTTCAAATCCACGCCCGAAGGCGCGCGCGATTATCTGGTTCCCAGCCGTGTCCATCCCGGCAAATTCTACGCCCTGCCGCAAAGCCCGCAGCAGCTCAAACAGCTCCTCATGGTCGCCGGTTACGAACGCTACTTCCAGATCGCCCGCTGCTTCCGCGATGAAGACCTGCGCGCCGACCGCCAGCCGGAATTCACCCAGCTAGACATGGAAATGAGCTTCGTCGAGCGCGACGACATCCTGGACCTGATCGAAGGGTTGATGGTCGGCATGGTTAAACACACCAGCCTCGTCCCCCTGGCCCACGACGTCTTCCCCCGCCTCAGCCACCGTGAAGCCATGGAGCGCTTCGGCACAGACCGCCCCGACATCCGCTACGGCCTGGAACTGGTCGACGTGTCCGACATCGCCGGCAGCAGCGCCTTCAAAGTCTTCGCCGAAAACGTGGCCGCCGGCCATCCGGTGAAGGCCATCTGCGTGCCCGGCGCGGGCAGCTACAGCCGCAAAGAAATCGGCGAATTGGAAGACATCGCCAAAGCCAACGGCGCCAAAGGGCTGGCGACCATGGCCCTGGACCCCGAAACCGGCGAGATGAAGGGCTTCATCACCAAGTTCTTCACCGTCGATCAACTCATCGCCCTGACCGAGCGCCTGAACGCCAAACCAGGCGACCTGCTGCTGTTCGCCAGCGACGTGAAGTACGTGGTCTACAGCGTGCTGGGCGCGCTGCGCGACGAGATGGGCACGCGCCTGGGCCTGAAGAACACCAGCACTCTGGCCTTTTGCTGGGTGATTGACTTCCCGCTGTTCGAGGAACATCTGGAGGACGGCCATTACGCGCCCAGCCATCACATGTTTACCGCGCCCAAACGGGAGCAAATTCCGCTGCTGGACACCGACCCTGGCGCAGTCCTTAGCGAGCAGTATGATCTGGTGTGTAATGGGTTTGAGGTCGCTGGCGGGAGTATCAGAATCCACGAACGGCCGTTACAGCGCAAAATCATGGAACTCATCGGCTTCTCGTTCGAGGAAGCGATGGACCAGTTCGGCCACATGCTGGAAGCCTTCGAATACGGCGCGCCGCCCCACGGCGGTATCGCCCCCGGCATCGACCGCCTGGTAGCCCTGATGGCCGGCGAACCCAACATCCGCGAGGTCATGGCTTTCCCCAAGACCGCCCAGGCCACCGACCTCATGTCCGACACGCCGTCGGAAGTGGCCCAGAAGCAGCTAAACGAACTGCAAATCGCCCTGGCCTTGCGCGACAAGCCGAAGAGCTAGCAGTCTGTCGAAGAACCTCTTTTTGTAGCCGGGGTATCCTTACCCCGCCTCTGGAAGACGCGGTAAGAAACCGCGGCTACGGGTACTTTTCCGACAAACTGCGAGAGCGAGAGTAAAGAGAAAGGGCCGGTGAACTTGTTCACCGGCCCTTTTTTAATTGGTGGTTAGAGATTAGGCGGCTTTTCGGCTGATCATCAGGCAAATATGTCTTGAACGGGGGCGGAAAAGCCGGGCAGCAGGGTTTCGCAGTCGAGGGTATCGTTGATGGTCAGGGTGCGCACGGCCGTTAACGAATGATAGACCGTCATCGTGCGCGTCGTCGGGTAGACGATCCACACGACCTGCACGCCGCTGTCCAGATAGTCCAGCAGCTTGCCTTCAATTTCCGCCAGCGTTTCGCTGGGCGAAACAACCTCCACCGCCAGGTCGGGCGGCCCATCAAAAAAGCCCGTGGGCGGCGTCACCGCGCTCAACCGCTCCGCCCGCACAAAGGCCACGTCTGGCGCGCGCACGGTATCCGGCTGGCGCTTGAGAACGAAGCCCGTTTCCGCCGCATACACCCTGCCGAGGTTATGTTGGCGGGCAAACTGGCCAAGCATGATCAAAATCGTGGCTGCAATTTCTCCGTGCATCTGTCCTGCTGGTGACATGGCAACAAATTCCCCCTCAATGAGTTCGCCGCGACTGGCTTCTGGTGACAGTTGGGCCAGTTGTTCGGCTGTCATGGTGCGTTTTTTCGTTTTTTCCGCCAACATGCGTCTTACCTCCCGGCGTTTGCCTGTGCCTGCATTGTAATGGGACGGGAGAAGATGTGTCAAATGCCAGTGTAGCCGGGGTATCCCTACCCCGTCCCCTCAGACACGATAATGAATCGCGGCTACCATTCAATTCAATCGCTACTCGTCCGGCTTCAGGGCAAGCGCAATGAGCCAGGCCAACGCCACCAGCAGCACAGAGATGAGAAACGTCTCGGCCAGGACGGCGACGGTAACGTGGGTCAGGCCGTCGACGATGGCTTGCTGGTAAGCCGGGTCGGTGAGGGGCAGATCGGGCAGGGTGATTTGGGTGCGTAGGACGTCGAAGCGGCGCAGGCCCCAGGCCGTCAGGCCGGACAGCCCCACGCTCATCCCCATGAGGCGCATGACGATGACCAGACTGGAAGCGACGCCGCGCTGATCGTCGGGGGCGGCGTTGATGACGGCCGTGCCCACCGGCGCAATCACCAGCCCAAAACCCACGCCCAGCACCACCAACTGCCAGGCCATTTGCGTGTACGGGGTGTGGTCGCCAACGGCCGTAGCCTGCCAGTTTCCCAGCAAATAAAAACCCAACGCGCACAGGGCCAACCCTGGCAGCGTCACCAGCCGGTAGTTCCAGCGTTCCGTCAGGCGGCCGCCCACATACGAAAAAATGGCCATAGCCAGCGTCATGCCGCCGAGCAGCCCGCCGCTGATCAGGGCGGCCTCTTCCACGTCGATCGCCAGCACATTGACGATCAGCGGTACGTTGACCATGGCGATGATCAGCACGCTGCCGATGAGGAAATTGATGACAACGGCCGTGCCAAAATTGCGGCGGCGAAATAGGGCAAGAGGAATAAGCGGGTAAGCGCTGCGCGATTCAACCAATAAAAAGATGGCGAAACTAACCAGAGACGCCAGGTAATAAGGCCAGGAGACGGCCGGTTGGCTGCCGTTAAGGCTGGCAAAACCACCGGCGCTCTGCACGTCGCCGCTGTTGAGCAGGGCGATGTTTAGGGCCAGCAGGGCGGCGGAAAGGGTGATGGTTCCCCACCAGTCGATGCGCCCTTTGTCGGTCGGGCGGGGCAGATCGGCCAGCGCCCACCAGGCGGCGGCGATGCCGATGAGCGCCAGCGGAATGTTGAGGTAGAACTGCCAATGCCAGCTCAAGAAGCGGATGAGCAGCGCGCCGTAGAGCGGCCCCCACACCCAGCCGGCGGTGTCGATGGCTCCCAACGCGCCCAGCGCCGAGGCGCGTTTTTCGCGGGGGTACACATCGCCCAACACGGCCATGCCCACCGGGACCATCGCGCCGCCGCCAACGGCCGTTAACACGCGCCCTGCCAAAAAGCTGTTAAAACTGCCCGCCAGCGGAATCCAGATCGAGCCGGCCAGGAACAGGACCAGCGCGCCCACATACACCGCCCGCCGCCCCACCAAATCGCTGAGGCGCCCCACAAAAGGCATGACGACCACGTAGGCGATGAGGTAAACGTTGACAATCCACGCGGCCTGGTCCAACCCGTCGGGCAGGGGGATGCCCAGATCGAAGACGATTTGCCGCAGCATGGTAGAGACCACCGTCAGGTCGTCGGCGGCGACGAAGACGCCAAAGGCGACGACGGCCAGGATGGCGGTGGGGGAGGGTTTGCGGGGCATGGGGGATGTTGGATGGTTTGTTGGTTGGATGGTTTGTGGGTTTGTTGGTTGGCTAACTAACCAACAAACCAACTAGCCAACCAACAAACCATCGCTTTTCCTACAAAAAAAAGTCCTTCAGCACCGCTGATAGGTCGGCGACGATGTGGTGCCAGGGGGCTTCGGGTTGGCGGACAAGGGTGAGGGTACGGCCGTTCAATTCCAGGTGCGCGATGCCGTCAATGACTGAGATCGCTTGCGCTAACGGCGAGCCTTCCTCCATTTCATCGAGAGAAACATAGGTTTCCTTGTTCCCATCGGTGAGGGTTAGATTGGTGGTGACGAAGAGCGAACGGCCGTCATCGCCAAATTCAGTTTCGATTTCAATATATTCAGACATAGGCTTCTCGCTTACAATAGGTCCATGAGCATACCAAATTATAACACCCGCCGGGCTTCCTCGTTAACCGTCAATTGCGATGGCTATTTGGGCATGTTATAATCTCGTGATTATTGTAAAGTTACTGGAGGGGATTCTAAAAATCCCCCATTATGAACTATCTTCACGTCAGGCGAGAAGTAACACGGCTGAAAAAGGTATAAGATGCCTCTAGAGTTATGGGGGGCGTCAGGGGCAATTCGTTTGTCGCTGCCGGATCACCCACTTGAATACCTTTTGTTACTCCTATATGTCGGGTTACTGGCGTATATCCTTTACGCGTTGCCTGTGGAATATCGTAAATTTAGCCGGCGCGATTGGGCCTTGGGCGCTCTTCTGTCGTTTGCCGGTTTGTTTGTCAGCCAGTTGTTTCCCATTCCCGTAGCCTTTGAAAACCAGTTGGCGCCTGCCGCCGCGGCACAAAACCCGGTGACGGCGTTGGTTCCGTTTACGGCCGTTCCCCTCCTCCTGGCCGCCGCTGTTCTCAATCCAGTGGCGGCGCTGGTGGTGGGGTTGTTTACCGGGCTGGGCACGGCCCTGGGCCAGACGCACCAGATATTCGCTATTTTTCATGGGGGACTGACGGCCGTTCTGGCTTCCGCCTTCTTGCGCCAACATTATCAGGGGCGATTGTTCCGCTGGCTCCGCCACCCGGTAGTCACCGGGCCGCTGAGTCTGGTGGTGATGGCTTTGCCGGTTGGCCTGGCCGCGTTTGTGGGCGCGGCGGGGCTGGTTAGCACGTTAACGGCCGTAGACCTGGCCATTTCCACCGCCACCGCCAATTTGCTCCCCTTATTCCTGGAAGGACTGCTTGGCGGGATCATCGTCAGGCTCGTCTTGCTGGGCCTGCCCCAGCTGATCCCTCCCGCCAAACCGCTGATTCCCACACCCTGGCAGCGCAGCCTGCGCTACCGGCTGCTGGCTAATTTTGTGTTGTTTGTGGCATTGGTCCTGGCATTGATGGTTTTTGTGGTCTACAACGTCGCCGTCAACGTCTCCACGCGGTTGGTGGTTAACCAGATGGCCCATGACGCCCAGACCGTATCCGCCCAAATCCCCGATTTTCGCGCCAACCTGCAAAATCTGCTCACCCTCTACAACAACGATGACCAACTGCTGATGGAAAATCCGGCCGATTCGGAAAAAGTGTTGCAGCAGTTATTCCGCGTCAATCCATTTTATCGCCGTATTTTGTTGGTGAACGCGGATCAGACCATCACCGCTTTTTATCCCGAAGACGTGACCCAGGTGACGCTTTCCGACCGGGAAAAAGTGGCGGTGGCTGCGGCCTTGCAGGCTAATCAATCTGAAACCGCTACGGCCTCGTCGGCCGGCGACGAGTATGTGTTGAGTTTTGTTGTGCCCGTGCTTTCCGCGTCTGGCGAACCGGCGGCGGCGTTGGTAGGGCGCGTGCCTTCGTTGTCGCTCAATGATTTGATTGTGGGCATGGAAGGTACGGTGGGGCGCGGCGCCGGTTTTGTGCTGGATGAAAACGAGCAGATTGTGGCCCATGCCGAAGCAGCCCAATTGCTGCAAACGTGGCGACTGCCGGAACAAATAGACCGCCAAATTGTCACCGGCGAAACGCCGCCCGGCGTGGCGTATCAGGGGCGCGAAGGGCAAACGAACGCCCGCGAACTGGTTTATTTTGTGCGCGGCGAGACGCACCCCTGGACGGTGGTGGTGACTGCGCCTTATGAAACGGTGCTGAATCTGGCGGTGAGCATTGGCGTGCCGTTGGCGGTGGTGATGGTGGTGATTACGGCCGTTTTCTACATTATCTTCGCCCTCATGGGCCGCGACATTACCCGGCCGATCACTGAATTGGTCAATGCCTCCGAGACTTTGGCCGCAGGCGGTAACTGGCGCCCCGAAACCGCCGACCAGCGCGACGACGAAATCGGGCAGCTTACCAAGGCATTTGCCCATATGCAGCGCTCTATCAAGCAGCGTCTGAACGAGCTTTCGTTGCTGCTGGGCGTCAGCCACGATGTTTCCGCCAGCCTGGACATCAGCCAGGGACTGCCGGCGATTTTGCGCGGCGCGGTGCGCGGCACCGGCGCTTCCGGGGCGCGGGCAGTTGTGACTGCGCCCAGCGGCGGTTATCCCCTGACGTATGGAGAGGGCGCGGGGGCGGATACGATGGCGGCCCTGGACCGTCCCATTCGTAAAGCCCTGCGCCGCAAAACCGAGCTGCTGCTGGAAACGCCGGCCGAAATTCGCGCCGCGCTGCAATTGGACGATGACGTGGATTTGCCGGTTTCCGCCTTGCTGGCGCTGCCGCTCAATGCCAAGGATCGGTTTCAGGGTGTGTTGTGGCTGGGGTATCGCTCGCCCCACAGCTTTGATTCAACAGAGCACAATTTATTGAAGACCCTGGCCGGGCAGGCAGCCGTATTGGTCGATAATGCCCGCCTGTATGCCACGGCCGAAAGCGGCCGTCGGCGGCTGTCGGCGGTGCTGGAAAGCACATCGGATGCCGTGATTGTGACAGATCGCACGCAGCGGATTTTGTTGGTGAACCGGGCGGCGGAATTGTTGTTTGAGTTGAAAGCGAGTGAAGTGAACGGCCGTCCCATCGCCGATGTGTTTACCATAGAGCCGCTGGTCGCCGTGCTGTCGAACCAGGGCGAGCAGCAGCCAAACCGCGAAATTCCGCTGGCAGACGGCCGTGTTTACTACACCAGCACCTCCACCATCATTGGCGGCGATGGCCAGGTGATGGGCCGCGTGGCTGTGCTGCACGACATCAGCCACCTGAAAGAAATCGACGCGATGAAATCTGATTTTGTCAGCACGGTTTCGCACGATTTGCGCAGCCCGCTGACTTTTATGCGCGGTTATGCCACCATGCTGCCGATGGTCGGCGACCTGAACGATAAGCAGCAGGATTATGTCGATAAAATCATGGGCGGCATTGACCAGATGGCCAAACTGGTCAACGATTTGCTCGACCTGGGGCGGATTGAATCGGGCGTTAAGCTGCGCAATCAGGCCATCGAGGTGGAACCGCTGCTGGCCGATCTGGCCACGGAATTCTGGCAGCACGCCCACCTGAGCGGCATCAAATTGGAAGTAGGCGTGGAGCCGAAAGAGTTGGTGCTGATTGCCGATAAACCCCTGCTGCGGCAGGCGCTGACCAATTTGCTCACCAACGCCATCAAATACGCGCCGGACAGCGGCGCGATGAAACTATCGGCAGAGCGGGCCAACGCCGAAGTAGTTTTTAGCGTTGCAGACCATGGGCCGGGCATACCGGAGCAGGACCAGATGCGCCTGTTTGAGCGGTTTTATCGCGTGAAAGAGCGGGGCACAGAGAAGGTGAAGGGATCCGGCCTGGGGCTGGCGATTGTTAAGTCGATTGCCGAGCGGCATGGCGGCCGGGCCTGGGTTCAGAGCAAGCGGGGTCAGGGCAGCACGTTCTACATTGCCATTCCTCTAAATTTGAACGGATACGAAGAATAACGCTAGCAGTCTGTCTGTCGAGAACCGCTTTTGTAGCCGGGGTATCTTTACCCCGCCTCTGGAAGACGCGGTAAGAAACCGCGGCTACGGGGACTTTTCCGACAAACTGCTAGCTGCTGGCTGTTAATGTGTCGATGATGCTTTGCAGTTCGGGAGGCAGTTCGGCGGTGATGGTCAGTTCGGTGTTGTCGCACGGCCGTTTGAAGGTCAGTTCGGCGGCGTGAAGAAAGTGACGGCGGAGGTCGACGAAGGATTTTTTGCGACGGCCGTAAATGTGGTCGCACACAATCGGAAAGCCAATGTACGCCAGATGGACGCGTATTTGATGGGTCCGCCCGGTGAGCGGCGCGCAGGCAACCAGTGAAAAATTGTCGAACTGGGTGACTGTTTCGTAACGGGTGCGCGCGCTGCGGGCCAGCGCCGAGGTGTTGGGGGGAATAACGGCCATCTTTTTGCGATTGTTGGGGTCGCGGCCAATCGGCGCGTCGATGAGAGCCGCCGGGGGTTGAATTTGTCCTTCTACCAGCGCCAGGTATTTTTTCTGAATGGTCCGCCGTTTGAACTGCTCTTGCATGAACCACAGAGCGCGATCATTGCGCGCCACGACAATCAGGCCGGAGGTGTGTTTGTCTAGCCGGTGGACAATGCCGGGCCGCCGCTCGCCGCCGATGCCTTCCAGATCGGGGTAGTGGTAGAGAATGGCGTTAACCAGCGTGCCCAATTCGTCGGTCTGTGAGGGATGGGTGATCATGCCTGCCGGTTTGTTGACGACGAGGATGTCGCGGTCTTCGTAGCGGATGTCCAGGGGGATGTCTTCGGCGATCAGGCCGGTATCGACGATGGGGGGGATGACGGCCGTTATGCGTTCGCCGCCGTTTAGGCGCAGGCTGGTTTTGGTGGTGATACGGCCGTTAACCGTCACGCGCTTCTCTTGAATCAACCGCTGCCACTGCATCCGCGAAAAATCGGGTTTCGCCAATGCCAGCGCATGGTCCAGCCGGTCGCCGCGTACAACGTCGTCCAGAGTGAATTCGATGGATTGGTCCGGTAGCGTTTCTTGCGTCATCTTGTCCCCTGTAAAATAAATCGGTTCTTCAGGAACTCAGGGGGTTGACAGCCCCCCCCCCGGGGTCCGGGGGGGGGGACCCGGGGGGTTCCCCCCCTAACCCCCCCCCCCAAAAATCCCAAAGACCCAACAAATCAAGAATTACTCGTTTTGCGGATGGATTGTCTCTTGGGAGTGGCGTTGTTGGGCTTCCCGGCGCGACTCTGCCCACATCAAATAGGCCAGGGCCAGAGCGCCAGCGACAACGGCCGTATCCGCCACATTAAATATCGGCCAGGGGCCAAAATCCAGAAAATCGGTCACGTGCCCCAGGCGAACCCTATCGATCAGGTTGCCCAATGCGCCGCCCAACAGCAGCCCCAGCACCATTCGCAAGCCAACATTGCCCTCGGTCAACGTGAAATTGTAAAAGAGAATAATACCCGTCACCACCAAGGCGACGATGGCGAACAGGACGCTGCCGCCGGCAAACAGACCAAAAGCGATGCCTGTGTTGCCGGTGTGGGTGATCTGGAAAAAGGGCGCCAACCGTTCGATGGGCATCCAACTGGTGTTATAGGGAATGGTCGCTTCGATGAGTTGTTTGCTGCCCTGATCTAACAAGATAACCAGGGCGGCAATAAGCAGCGGCAGGAAGCGCTGTGGCCACGTTGCCGGCTGGCGTCCACCGCCATGTCCGAAGCTGAATTTGATTGTTCTAATTCGGGTCTTTAGGTTCGTGGGGTCGGCGTGGCGCATTCCTGTCATAAGGACCCTCTTTAACCTTATTGTGCGATTATGCGCGGGCATTTTACCAGGGCCGAGGTCTTTGCGCGAGTGGGGAAGGGGCGGCACGGCCGTTTCACATCCCTTGCTCAGGCGTTTTTGCGGCCACGATCACCGTCACCTGGCTGCGCGCGAGGTTGATATGCCGGGACTGCACCTGAAACCCGGCGGCTGAAAACCGCGCCAGATACGGCTGCCAGACTGCCTCCACTGACCAAACCGGCTGGGCGACAGACGGCCGTTGGCCGGTGATGGCAAACAGCCAGGCGATGAAACTGCGCAGCGGACCGCCCCCGGTGAGATGCCCTTCTGGCACGATGACAAAACGGCCGTTCTCCCGCAAAACCCTGGCTACGCTGGCTAGCGTGACCGGGTCGACAATGTATTCGGTGGGAAAGGTGGCCAGGACGGTGTCGAAAACGGCCGTGCCAAACGGCAAATCTTGCCCACGCCCACGCGCCAGCGGAACCGTGCGTTGGGTGCGCGTTTGGGCCAATCGCCCCATGGCCGGCGATAAGTCCAGCCCGATGGCGTCAAATCTGGCGTTTTGTAAGGCGAGCAGCATATGGCCGGGGCCGTGCCCCAGTTCCAACACATCGCGCCCGGCGACAAACGGCAGCGCCGCCCGCTGCCACGCTCGCCACTCGCCCAGCGACACCAGCCAACTCACAACGTCATACGTCCAGGCCAGTTCGTTATACAGCAGCCTAAAGCCAAATCGAACCAAAGAATTCCAGCCGTGTGTTAGTCTCATTCCCCGTCGATTGTATACTATTAGTCCAACAAATAAGTCTTTTCGGTTGTGGTGTAGCCGCGATTTCTGATCGCGCCTGACGGAGCGGGGTAAGGATACCCCGGCTACACCAGCCAAAAGAATGTGGTCAGACTGCTAGCAGTTTGTCGGAAAAATACACGTAGCCGCGGTTTCTTACCGCGTCTTCCAGAGGCGGGGTAAGGATACCCCGGCTACAAAAGCGGTTCTCCGACAGACTGCTAGAGGGTAAATTTAGGAATCTGTGAGGCGTCACGCGCAAGATGCAGCAATGCATGTGGGCAGTTCGGCGATAAAGTTTATGTCAATTGGTACATTGGGCGAAAAATCGCTGCACGCAGCGTTAAAAGAGTGGGTGGCGCAGCCGGGCGACCAGTTTGAAGTGACGGTGGATGGCTTTGTGATAGACGTGGCGCGCGGCGAACTGCTGCTGGAAATCCAAACGCGCCATTTGTATGCCATGAAGCATAAATTATCATGCCTGTTGCCCAAACATGCCGTGCAAATCTTGCACCCGATTGCTCAGGAGAAGTGGATTGTGCGGGAAACGGCCGTAGGCGACCCCATCAGCCGGCGCAAATCGCCCAAACGCGGCCAACCCGGCGATGTATTCCGCGAACTGGTCCGCCTGACCGATTGGCTGCTTCATCCCAACCTTGTTATCACCCTGCTGTTGACCCAGGAAGAAGAAATCTGGCGTGATGACGGCCAGGGAAGCTGGCGGCGCAAACATTGGAGCCTTTATGACCGGCGGCTTTTAGGCGTAGTAAGCCAGATAAGCCTGACAGAAAAGGCCGATTTCCTGGCTCTGCTGCCGGCGAACCTGCCGGATCCCTTCACCAACCGGCAGTTGGCCGACACGCTGCCCTGCCGGCCGGCGCTGGCGCAGAAAATAACATACACTCTGCGACATATCCAGGCGCTTTCTGTGGCAGGCAAAGAGGGGCGCAGTCATCTATATACCACCCGGTTTTGAGTCGACAACCCGCAGCAAAGGTTAATTTCTGATGAGCAAGAGGAAAAGCATGGCCTGGGGCAGAAACGGCCGTTTGACTTTCGCAAACCTCTGGAGTAGTATTGGTCTGTTAGGATATTGTAAGTTCTGATCAAGTTGGTATTAATCGCCGCCCAGACTCACAACATTGGGCGGCGTTTTTTGTCCAAACAGACCGTACAACAATCCGGCAAAATTTTTTTTATGTGTAGATTTAGAGTTAGATAGGAGTTTCACAAGAATGAGTGACCAAAGATTTTCCGGGACCGTGAAATGGTTCAGTGACCAAAAAGGTTTTGGCTTTATTTCCCGCGAGGGTGGTAAAGATGTATTCGTCCACCACTCGGCCATTCAGGCTGAAGGTTTCAAAAGCCTGGCTGAAGGCGAACGGGTTGAATTCGGAATCGAAGAAGGACCACGCGGACCTTCTGCCGTACAAGTGCGCAAAGCCTAAACGCAATTATAAAAAATTGTGAATAAGAAAAGGGTTGGCTTATTAGCCAGCCTTTTTTTTGTTTAAGGTAGAGGAATTTTGTAGGTCATTTGATGATGGCCTAACTGAAAAATCTGCTAATATTCCAGGCTTGTCCGTCTCTGTTAAAAATGCAACCGATCTCTTTGGAGAATTGAACGGCCTGAATTGTGATTCGCCGCGCTTCCCAAAGATCAATGTCGTTGGAGTGTTATTTGTTTTGCTAAAAGTTTCATTGATTGAAGGAGATTTAGGAAATCTGTGAGAAACCAAGTTCGGATTTTATTGATGATTTTCGTGTTGGTTGCGGCGGTAGCCTGTTCGGCGGAGCCGCAGGTAGTGGAAGTGACGCGCATTGTCAACAATGACGTGCCCGTGACCATAGAAGTAACCCGTGTTGTAACGCAAGAAACAACGGTTGAAGTTCCTGTGGAAGTGACGCGGGTGGTGGAAGTGGCTGTCGTTGTTACCGCAACGCCAGAAAGCCAGCCAGAACCCACGGCCGTTCCCCCCACACCTACCGTGGAAGTGATTGTGCCAACGGCCGTGCCCCCAACGGCCGTGCCCCCAACCGGCGCCACGTACACCGTTGTCCCCGGTGACACCTTGTCCGTCATCGCCAACAAAACAGGCATCGCCGCCGAAGATATCGCCACCGCCAACGGCTTGAGCAACATCAATATCATCGCCGTCGGTCAAGAATTGATCATACCTGGCTGGGATGGCGAACTGGCCGCCGGTGGCAGCCCTGAAAATCCGACCCAACCCGCCGCTCCAGTTGCCGGCGCTAACTTGCTCCCCAATCCCTCCTTTGAAGAAGGTTGGTACTTTTTCAACGGCGTGGCGGAATGGCAGTTACCCAACCAATGGCAGCTTGCCGTAGACGAAGGCCCCAATAACCTCTCGCCCGGTAGTGGCGGCAGCTTCTACCGCCCAGAAATCCGGGTTCTGTCCCGCGCCCATATCCCGCCGGCCGAACAAGCCCTTTTCCTTTTTGACGGCGAAAACACCATCAAAGCCTTCAAAGGCGATGCCCCCACTAATTTTTCTATTTTCACCGATGTCGCTCTGCAACCCGGTTCCTACCGGTTCACCGCCAACTTCTTCCCGGATGCCGTAACAGGCTACAATGGCAGCCAAAAAGTTTGGAACAGCGATCCGCTGGCCGCTGAGTATCGGATCATTCAAAATGGCGGCGGCACGGGCTGGCAGTCAGCGCCAGCCGGCCGCAAAAATACCGTCACCTATGAATTTACCCTCACCGCGCCGGGAACAGTGCGCCTGGGCGTGGGGTTCCGCAACCGCTTCGCTCAATCCAACAACGGCTGGTTTATTGATGATTGGTCGCTGCAAAAGATAAACACACCCTAAACCGAATTTTAGGCGGGTAAGAGAAATAAAAGCTCTCGGGAAAAATTTCCGGGAGCTTTTTGTTTTGGTTGGCTGCGCCCCTTTTGTTAGGCGGCAGATCGCATATAATTTGAAGATAGCTCGTTATTCGCTGACGAGAAAAAACAAGATTTGATGGGAGGCCACGCATTCATGACCCAAAAAATAGAATTCACCCGCAATTACTCTGATTTAAGTACCAATCAAGGGTTTCAATTTGAGTTTTACTGTGATCGGTGCGGTACCGGCTATCGTACCCGATTCCAGGCTTCGGCAATAGGTACGGTTACCAATGCTTTAGATGCCGCCAATGGTTTATTTGGCGGTATTTTTGGTCGGGCGGCCGATTTAGGCGAGCGGGCGCGTTCGGCGGCCTGGGAAAAAGCCCACGATGGCGCGTTTGTAGACGCCATGGAACAATTAAAACCTGATTTTATCCAGTGTCCGCGCTGTTCTGGTTGGGTGTGCCGCAAAAGTTGTTGGAACAGCAGCAAAGGGTTGTGCAAAAATTGCGCCCCTGACCTGGGGGTGGAAATGGCTGCCGCTCAGGCCAGCCGCACGGTAGAAGAGGTTTGGGCACATTCAAAAATGGCTGAGGAAGACCGGGCGATGTTGAAAGAGGAGAGTTGGCGCGCCGGGGTTCGCGCGACCTGCCCAAGCTGCAACGCCCCGCTGGAGAGCAATTTGAAGTTTTGCCCGGAATGCGGCACGAAAATTCAGAGCCAGGCGCATTGCACGGAATGCGGCGCGAAGTTGAATGCCGGGGCCAAGTTTTGCGGGGAATGTGGGGCGAAAACGTGACGAATTTGAGGATGTTGGGAGTTTGAGGATGCGTGATGCGTGATGCGTGACAGGTTGCCGTGGTCATAAGCCGTAAGCTGTAAGCGACACTTTTTTACGGCCACAGAATTCCCTGCGCCCACACTATTTGTATGTCCGGGTCTCTTGAGGAATGTCACCAGAAAGAGGTGACATTCCTCTTTTTTTGCCTGCGGGGGGTAATTTTTGCTTGACGCAGCCGATAAATGGCAGTAAAATTTGTCATACAACCATACGATAGTACGATATTACCATAATGCTAAAACGCACGCCCTCCTTAACCGAACAGGCCCGCTCGCACATCAAACAGTTGATTCTGGATGATCATTTTGCTGACGGCCGTATCCCCTCGGAAACCGAACTGGCGGCGGATTTAGGCGTCAGCCGAACCACCATCCGAGACGCGCTAAGTCGGCTGGAAAATGAAGGCGTCGTGTATCGTAAGCAGGGGGCAGGCACGTTTGTCAACGAAGCCGGCTTGCAAATCAAATCGCGCCTGGACGAAATCTGGTCGTATGAAGCGATGCTTGTGGCGCATGGGTATGAAGCGTCGACGCGCATTTTAAACGTGACCACACAAATTGCTGACCCGGCTATGGCCGCCGACTTAAATCTGGCTGAAGGCGAAGAGATTCTGGTGGTGCGCAAGCTGTTTTTAGCCGATAACCAACCGGTTATTTTGGCCTACAACTATATTCCCACGCGCCACATTCAGGGGCCAAACACCGCGCAGGATTTTTTAATGCCGGTCTATTCATTTATGTGGGAGAACGGCCGTCAACACTTCAGCTACTACCTGTCCGAAATTGTGCCGCTGGCAGCTGATGAAGAACTGGCAAAAATCCTCCACATCCAACCCCACACACCCATTATCGCCCTCCATGAAACTGGCTACAACGACGATAACGAACCCATTTTAAAATCGACATCCTGTTTTCGGGATGATTTGCTCCGTTTCCGCCTTATTCGGCGGCCAACGGTGTAAGGCGATTGTTTCCCAAAATATCACACTGAACGGGGAACGGAACGGCCGTTTCCCAAACTTTCAAAAGGAGAAATATCATGAGAAGTTTTGCAGGTCGGGACATTCTGTCCCTCAAAGATTTTGAACGTAACGAGTTTTTCCGCGTCTTCGAGATTGCCGAAGAGCTGGAACCCATCGCCCGGAACCGTCGCAACAGCGACTTGCTGAAAGAAAAGACCCTCGTCACGGCCTTCTATCAGCCCTCCACCCGCACCCGTCTGGCTCACGAAGCCGCCATGATCCGCCTCGGCGGTCAGGTCACCGGCTTCTCCGACGCCAAAATGACCCGCGCCGGCGATTTTTACCAGGAATCCATCAAAGACACCGTCAAGATGTTGGAGTTCTACGGCGACGTCATCGTCATGCGCCACTTCCAACAAGGCGCGCCGCACGAAGCCGCCAAATGGGCCAGTGTGCCGATCATCAACGGCGGCGACGGCTGGGGCGAACATCCCACCCAAATCCTCACCGATTTCTACACAGTCATGCGCGAAAAAGGGCGCATCGACGGCCTGAACTGGTTGGCGGTTGGCGATATGCGGATGCGTACCATGCACTCCCTGGCCTACGGTCTTACCCAATTCGACTGCCCCATCACCTTCGTTTCCCCCGCCGACCAGCGGTTAACCGACGAAATGAAAGCCGATCTGAAAAATTACAACCTCAACTTCCGCGAAGTGGAACACGTTGAAGAAGCCATTGCCGATGCCGACGTTATCTTGGTGGAGCCGGTGGTGCAGCCCGATTACACCAAATCCCGCGACGAACGCAGCGGCGATGTGGGCCTGACCCCCTCCAACTACAAAATCACCCGCGAACTGCTGGGAAACAAAGCCAAATCGGACGCCATCCTGCTGCACTCCCTGCCGCGTATGGACGAAATCCCGGCCGACGTCGACATCACCCGCTGGTCCCGCTACTGGCAAGAAGCTTTTAATGGCGTTGTCATGCGTATGGCGTTGTTAGCCCTGGTTATGGGTGTGACGGAATAAATTAGTCAGATAGTCAAGTAGTCGGATAGTCGGGAAGTCTCGGATGGCGAAAATTGAGCGATTTGAAGATCTGAAAAGCTGGCAAAAAGCGCGTGAATTGGCAAATGTGATTTACGATTTTTCAGGGAATGGCGAGTTCGCTAAAGATTTTGAACTACGCAATCAAATCCGGCGCGCCGCAGGCTCAGGTATGCACAATATTGCCGAAGGCTTTGATGCGGGCACAGACGCCGAATTTGTGCGTTTTCTGAAAATGGCCCGACGCTCTGTCAGTGAGGTTCAGTCACAACTGTATTTGGCGCTGGACCGGAACTATGTCACCCAAAATCAATTACAGGCTGCCTACAAGCTGGCTACTGAAGTCAAGCGACTCATCAATGGCTTCATCGGTTACCTCCATAAGACCACCTGACTACCCGACTACTCGACTACAAGACTACCCGACTACAAGACAAGGAGACTGAGAAATGCAAACAGGATTACGCGGTCGTGACTTTATTAGCGATCTGGACTTTTCAAAAGAAGAAGTTGAAACCGTATTGGAACTGGCTTGGGATTTGAAGATGAAGCGCGGACTGGGGCAATCCCACGCGCTGCTGCGCGACAAGGTGTTGGCGATGCTTTTCTTCTTTTCCAGCACACGCACACGCGGCAGCTTTGAAGCGGGCATGGCGCAGTTGGGCGGCCACGCGGCCTTCATCGAAAGCCGCACCACCCAGATTTCCCACGGTGACACGGAAACGGAAATGGGCGAGATTTTCGGCCGTTACTTCGACGGCATCGCCATCCGCCACGTGACCTATGGCACAGGCAACCGCTACCTGAATCTGGTAGCTCAGGCTTCCCGCGTGCCCGTGCTGAACATGCAAGACGAAATTTATCACCCGCACCAATGCCTGGCCGACCTGATGACCATCATGGAAAAGAAGGGCCGCAATCTGCGCCGCAAAAAGATGGTTGTGTCTTGGGCATACGCTTCCTCTTACCTGAAGCCAATGTCCGTGCCGCAATCGCTCATCTTGCAAATGCCGCGTTTTGGCATGGATGTGGTTTTGGCGCATCCACCGGAATTTGAACTGATGCCCGATATTATGGACCAGGCTCGTGAAATGGCGGCCAAGTACAACGCTGGTTTCGAGGTTGTCCATGATATGAAAGAAGCTTGCCAGGATGCCGACGTGATTTATGCTAAATCTTGGGGACCGCTGCTGACCACGCAAGACCCCGAAGAAGGCAAACGCATTCAGGATCAATACAAAGATTGGTACGTCAATGACGAATTGATGGCGCTGGGCAAAGATGATGTGATCTACATGCACCCGCTGCCGGCCGACCGTGATATTGAAGTAGCCAGCTCTGTGCTGGACGGCCGTCACTCCGTCGTTTTTGATGAAGCTGAAAACCGCCTGCACGCCCAAAAAGCGGTCATGGCCCTTACGATGTCATAAATCGTCAATTGCTGATAGCTAATGGTCAATTGTCAGCGGCTATTATTGACGATTTGGTAATTGACCATTAACTATTGACATTTCTGGAGATTCCCACTATGAGTAATAAATTGGCTGTGGTTGCTGTCGGCGGCAACTCGTTAATCACCGACAAACATCACCCGGACGTCCCGCATCAATGGGATGCCGTGCGCGAAACATGCCGTCACCTGGCGGATATGGTTGAGGATGGTTGGACGCTGGTTGTAACCCACGGCAATGGACCGCAGGTCGGCTATATTTTGCGTCGCAATGAACTGGCGGCCCACGAGGTCCATGCCACGCCTTTGGATGTGATCGGGGCGGATACACAAGGCTCTATTGGTTATATGTTACAGCAGGCGCTGCGCAATGAACTGAACAGCCGGGGCATCAATAAACCGGTTGTCTCCGTCGTAACACAGGTTTTGGTAGACCGTGATGATCCTGGCTTCAAAAACCCGACAAAACCAATTGGCAGCTTTATGGAAGAAGCAGACGCGCGCAAATTTGAGGCCGAAGGCTGGCAAGTGGTGGAAGACGCCGGCCGTGGCTGGCGGCGTGTCGTTGCATCTCCAATTCCGTTGGAAGTGGTGGAGCAAGATGCCATCCAGACATTGACCAGTGCCGGGAATATCGTCATTGCCGTCGGCGGCGGCGGGATTCCGGTGGTGCAAAATCAGAAGGGCGAACTAAGAGAATTGAGCGGTGTGTTTGCCGTGATCGACAAAGACCGCGCCAGCGCGCTGTTGGCGCAGCAGATTGGCGCAGATTTGTTGCTGATTAGCACGGCCGTTGAAAAAGTAGCCCTCAACTTTGGCAAACCCAACGAACAGTGGCTGGACCACATGACCCTGGCCGAAGCCAAAGCCCACATGGCCGAAGGCACGCACTTTGCCAAAGGCAGCATGGCCCCGAAAATCGAAGCCGTCATCACCTTCCTGGAAGCAGGCGGTAAAAAAGCCCTCATCACCGACCCGGCCAACATTGCCCGCGCCTTGCGCGGCGAAACCGGCACATTTATTGAACCCTAAAACGTGAAACGTAATGCGTGATACGTGATTGACTTCTATTCACGTATCACGCTTCACGCTTCACGGGAAGAGAGAACGATGGACCACGTTTTGCACCTGAAATGCCTCGTCTGCGGCAAAGAATATGCCACGGATGAGATTGAATACATTTGCCCGGATCATGGCAACGAGGGCATTGTGGATGTGCGCTACGATTATGAGCTAATCGGGCAGCGCATCAGCCGCGAAAGCCTGGCGCAGAACCGCGACACAACGGTCTGGCGCTACAAACCATTGCTGCCGGTAGAACCTGACGCGGCCGTTCCCCCATTAACGATTGGCGGCACGCCGCTGTACAAAGCCGACCGGCTGGCGGCGGAGTTGGGGCTGAAGCATGTATGGGTGAAGGATGACGGCCGTCTGCCCACCGCCTCCTTCAAAGACCGCGCCTCCGTCATGGCCGTCGTCAAAGCGCAGGAAAAAGGCGCGGCCATCATCACCACGGCCAGCACAGGCAACGCCGCCGCCGCCCTCAGCGGCATTTGCGCCAGCGTCAAGCAGCCCAACGTCATCTTTGTGCCGGAAAAAGCGCCACAGGCGAAAATCGCCCAACTGCTGGTCTTCGGCTCGACGGTGATGCTGGTGAAAGGCACCTACGACGACGCCTTTGAGCTGTGCCTGCAAGCGGCAGCCGAATATGGCTGGTACAACCGCAACACGGCTTACAACCCGTATATGACTGAAGGGAAGAAAACGGCCGTCTACGAAATCTGCGAACAGCTAAACTGGGACGCCCCCGACGCCATCTTTGTCAGCGTCGGCGATGGCTGCATCATCGGCGGGCTGCACAAGGGGCTGAAGGATTTGCTGGCTCTGGGCTGGATTGACCACATGCCGCGCATCTATGGCGTGCAGGCCGAAGGCAGCGCCTTCATGTATGAGGCCTGGACAGACGGCGAAGACGTCCTGACCAAAGCGCCCGTCTCCGGCGTCACCGTGGCCGACAGCATCAGCGCCGGACTGCCCCGCGACCGCATCAAAGCGTTAGCGGCCGTCACCGAAACCAACGGCGCCTACATCCGCGTCAGCGACGACGACATTCTGGCTTCTATCCCGGCGCTCGCCCGCGCTACCGGCGTTTTTGCCGAACCGGCCGGGGCAGCCGCCCACACCGGCCTGCTCAAAGCCGTGGAACTGGGCCTCGTCTCGGCCGATGACCGGATTGTGGTGCTGAACACCGGCAACGGCCTGAAAGACGTGGCCGGAGCCATGAAATCGGTGGAAATGGTGGGCACAAAACCAAACCGTGTTGAACCCAACTTGGATGACTTGAAACGAGTCATGAAAGGAATTGGAGATTAGAGATTAGAGACTGGAGATTTGCCCTCATCTCCAATCTCCAGTCTCCTTACAAAGGAAAACCCATGAGCGATTTAATTGATTTAACCATTCACGATGAAGCCAAGCTGGAACGCGCCATCGAGCGCGCCCGCGAGCAAAACATTATCATTCCCACCTTCAAGCAGATGATCAATCCTGATCTCATTCCCGACGCCATTAAAGAAAAGCTGGCTGAGGTGGGGCTGTGGGATTTGAACCCGGTCAACCTGTTCCGCATCAATTGGCACAACGAACCGGCGGCCAGCGGCGGCAAATACGGCCGTGTCAATTACCTGGTGCTGCCCAAAGAACTCACCGGCGTCGACGCCAAAATTGTTGTGCTGCTGGGCAAATGGTTCCCCACCGGGGCGCACAAAGTCGGCGCGGCCTTTGGCTGCCTGGTTCCCCGCCTCGTTACCGGCCAATTCGACCCGACCACCCAAAAAGCGGTCTGGCCGTCCACCGGCAATTACTGCCGTGGCGGCGCGTACGATTCCAACCTGCTGGCCTGCGAATCTATCGCCATTTTGCCCGAAGGCATGAGCAAAGAACGTTTTGAGTGGCTCTCCAAAGTCGCCGGCGAAACGATTAAGACCCCTGGTTCCGAAAGCAACGTCAAAGAAATTTTTGACAAATGCTGGGAATTACGCGCCTCCGGTCAGGACCTGTCCATCTTTAATCAGTTTGAAGAGTTTGGCAATTACCTGTGGCACTACGAAGTAACCGGCCGGGCGATGATGGAAGCTTTGGACGAGGTGATGGGCGAGGGCGACCGTTTCCGGGCGACCATTTCCAACACCGGCTCCGGCGGCACCATTGCCTGCGGCGATTACATGAAAGAGCAGTACCCTGGCAGCAAAATTGTGGCCAGCGAAGCGCTGCAATGCCCCACGCTGCTGAACAATGGCTTTGGCGCGCACCGCATCGAAGGCATTGGCGACAAGCATGTGCCCTGGATTCACAACGTCAAGAATACCGACATCGTTACAGCCATCGACGACAATGGACCGATGGGCCTCATCCGTCTGTTCAATGAAGCGGTTGGTCAGGAATTCCTGGTGGGCCTGGGCGTGGATGCCGATCTGGTGGCGCGTCTGCCGGAATTGGGTATTTCCAGCGTGGCCAATGTGTTGGCGGCGATCAAGACGGCCAAGTATTACGAAATGGACGCCAACGACGTTATCATCACCGTGGCGACCGATTCGATGGAGATGTATGCCAGCCGTCTGGTGGAATTGACGGAAGAACACGGGCAGTTCACCGATTTGGCGGCCTCTGGTGTGTTCCATCAATATCTGATGGGCGAATCGACCGACAATATGCAGGAATTGACCTACGTAGACCGCAAGCGGATTCACAACCTGAAGTATTTCACCTGGGTGGAGCAGCAAGGCAAAACCTATGAGGAAATTCAGGCGCAGTGGTACGATCCGAATTATTGGACGAGTATTCACGGTCATGTGGACGAGCTTGATGCGTTGATTGATGCGTTTAACGAACGGGTTGGTTTGCTGGCAGAATTGTTGGCGGCGGAAGCTGTGTAACGGCCGTTTCCTTTTCATTTCCCATATCTTCAGTTCCCACTGAACGATAAAAAAAGACGTTCCTGCCGGCTTTGGTAGGAACGTCTTTTTATTTGGCGCGGGGATGGGGAAGGGGAACGGCCGTTCCCCTGACAAAATTATTTCGAAATTGCCGGCAAGAAACCATCCCACAAATTAGGTTGGGCTAAACCGTGCGGTCCGGCCAGCGTGGGCTGGGTAGCGTGGCACACAGTGCAGCGCTGCAATACGCCGGCATGACCCTGTAGTTGAATAAATTTGATGTTATCGCGCGGCTCGGCGCTGGGAGCGATGGCGTGCGGGCTGTCGTGGCAGGCGGCGCAGTACAACCCGCCATGATCCTTCGACATGCGGTAAAGCGCCTGGTCCTGATTGTGCAGGCCATCGTTGTGGCATGTGTCGCAGCGCGGTTCGTTAAGCCACGGCGCGGGATTTTTGGATACATCGTCCATGCTGCCATGGCAATCCTGGCATTCCATGCCAGCCTGCCACATGGTGTCGCGCAGGCATTTAGTATCCGGGCCAGGGTGGCAGTTGTAACAGCCTTCGATGGTACTGGGCACTTCGCCTTCGTGTTTTTTGTGCATGGCGTTGGACAGGCTGGGGATGCCGGCAACGCCGGGCGCGCCCAGGGCATTGGAAGAATGGCACTCGGCGCAGAGAACCGGTCGGCGGTCCATCAACGGGGTGGTGTGACCTGGCGGATAATCTTCCTGGTTATCTTGGTCATGCAGCGTGAGGATATTGGTTTCTACCCGGCCGGTGCTGATGTTTTCTACGCCGCCGTCGAAGTGGCAGTTATCGCAGTGCATTTCGGTGGAAACCGGAGCAACGACGGTGGAACGGGCCAATTCTAAACCGGTAACAGCGTCAAAAACGACGACCTGGGCCAGTTGATAAGGTTCTGGCGTTGTCGGGTTGCTGTCGGTAAATTCGGTGAGCGGGATGCCTTCGGCGACGAAGTGATCGCTGTGCAGATCCATCGCGCCAGACAACCCTTTGCCGGCCAGCCCGACGTTGGGCGGTAGATCGACGCCGAACAATGCCTGATCATATTCCCAGAAGTTGGATTTGCCGACCGAGTATGTATTGTCGGGAAATTCGTAGGTGACGGTGATGCCGCTGGTGATGATTTGGGGTGGGTCGCCTACTTTTACGACCTGCGCCCAGAGGGTGTTGAAGGGGGGCAGGACGGCCAGATCGCGGAAATCTTGATTGTAGCAGTGCATGCCCAGGTCGTTCCAACTGAGGACGATGTAGGCGTTTGCGGTTGGCTGGGTATTTGCTAGTGGGTCTGGGGTTTCCGGGGAAGCTGCCTGGGTGGTGTGGGTGGCGGGGAGCGTGATGAGGATGAAAACGGCCGTTAATGCCCCCACCATTAGACTGCCCAAAATGAATTGCTGTAAACGTTGTCTGTTCAAAATTGCCTCCTGTGCAGACGTGTTATATTACGCCTTATCTTTAATCTAGTCGGATTGGCGGGGAAAAAGTAACGGGTGCGCAGCTTTAGTTGGGGCGGTTGCGTTTCGTTGCGCGAATCGGAAGCTGTGTAGACCTGAGCAAAGGCAGGGCGGCGCGTTGCTGGAAACAGAGACAGGAGATTGGAAGCTGGCTTTATAGTTTCCAATCTCCTGTTTCCAGTTAATGAAAAAGTGGGGTGATAGTTGTTTACAATCGTTCAATTCCAGACGGCCGGTTTGGCTTCATAACTGATTGTGCCCAGTTGGGTGACATCGTTGGTCTGGATGGTGATGACATAGCCCTGACCGACGCCTTGTGAGACCACAATGAGGTATTGATCGCCTGTGGGAATGTTGGCCAGGGTAAAAGTTCCGTCGGGCTGGGTAATGGCCAGGGCTTCTGGCGCGGCAGCCAGGCTGATTTCGGCCTGGGCAATGGGGTTGCCCTGGTCGTCAACGACGACGCCCTGCACAGTCCCGTCTGTGCCGACGACGCGGTTGATGAGGTTGCTGGCGCGAAAAGCGTAGATGTTGAGGCCAAGGCTGACGAAGAAGACGACAAGGATGGCGAGGCGAATGGCCTGGCGGCGTCGATCTTTTCTTTCGGGTGGACGGCCGTCTGGAGAATACTCAACTTTAGGGCTGTTAACATAAGACATAGCAGAGGCTCCTTTTACGGTACAGAGACTTGGACATTATCGAAGCAGGTTTCACCGCCCCAGGTACGCAGACCGACACGGCCGTTATCGAAAAATGGCACAGGGTTGGTCGCATTGTCAACGGCCGTGGCCACCACCTGTCCATCCACTTTGGCCGTGTACGTATTCCCTTGCACCGAAATTTCTACATGACGTTTCACGTTGTACCATTGATATCCGGGGGGCGCAGGTTGCCAGGGCGTAAATGGCGCCATCTCCTTGCCATTAATCCATTTGCGGAAAATAAACGCCCCAGGCGTGCCAAATCCCTTGTCGTACTGGAAAGTATAACCATTCACATTACTGTTGTTTGCCCGAAAATAGACGCCATAACCATTGCCGCTTTTTAATGTGGCATCCATCGAAACCGTATAATTTGATCCGGCCGTGTCGATGCCATAAGCGCGATGTTCTGGCCCTGGCCCAGCGCACAATTCTCCATTTTCAATGCGCCAATTAGACCCCCGGTCAATTTCCCAACCATTTAAACCGTCAGAAAAATCATCCCGAAAGATTACCCCATCACCGGGGCAAGCCTGCGTGTGCAGCCCAATACCGTTCACTATCTTGCAAAATACACCTTGCAGATCAATGCCCAACACACGCAAAATGCCAATCACAAAAAGAATAGTCAAACCCAATAAGAGTGCGTATTCCACGGCGGATTGTCCCCGCTCGTGGTCTCTGCTGTAAAGTCGTTTCATTCGTATACCCCCTGAAAATGATGTAGGTTATAAAAAATGGGTGGATTATCTAAAATGACCAGAGTGAAGATCGACTGCGATCTTTGGTTTTGGCAGATGGTTGTAACCGTTCGTGTACACGAAGCCAACCTTCACTGGGTTGTTTTGGTTCTTGAGATTGATGCATGGGTTTGCTAATTCGGAAGGCGAAATCTTCAATTAAGGCCGAAACCGGGTCTGTTGGGGTGCTAATGAATAAAGGCGTACCGCGGTTGATGGCGGTTACAAATTGTTTGGGCGCAAAGGGGATGATGAGGGAGATGGGGTGTTTGAGGACGTCCACAATTTTTTTGCTAGATAAACCGCCATCTTCAAAGGTCCAGTTTAGCACCAGTTTTACTTTTTCTTCCGTGTAGCCGAGTTTGCGATAGGTGTCCAGGGTGATGGCGGCGGCGCGGATGGAGGCGAGTTCAGGGTTTATGATTAATAAAATCTCATCGGCATAGTCCAGGGCATTGAGCGTAACCTCGTCAAAGCGATGCGGCAGATCGATCACGATGTATTCAAAACTGGGGCGCAGGTAAGAGACGGCCAGGGAGATGACTTCGTTGTCCAATTGTTCGGCGGTAGCTGGATTTGAAGGACCAAGGATGAAGTCTAGCCCGCTGTCATGCTGGCCAACAATGGTTTTGACTACGTCCAGGTCGAGGTCTGTGCTCGTGTAACGAACGAGATCGGCCCAGGTTCGTTTGGGCGCCCGGTTGAGCATAAGAGAAACCTGACCGGCTGTGAAGACCATGTCGATGATCATGGTTGGTTTTTGCCACAGACCTCTGAGGGCAAGCGCGGTATTGACGGCCAGGCTGGAACAGCCTGAGCCGCCGCGTAAACTATGAATGGCGATGATACGGGCAGGATCGTTTTGCTCTAATTGGCCGGATTTAGCCTTTTTAAGTGCGTCTGCGCGGCGAAGTAGAGCTGCTAGACGTACATTTAATTCGGCCGTTTCAAATGGTTTTGGCAGGTAATCATCGGCTCCGGCTTCAAATGCGCCCAGTTTGTCTTCTAATTCGGATTGGCTGGTGAGGACGAGAATAGGGAGATGGACAAAGTCGGGATCGCGTCGCAGGCGGCGGGTGAATTCGAACCCGTTCATATTGGGCATCATCTTGTCTGTGACAACGAGGTCTGGTCGTTGAGTCCGGGCTTGTTGTAGGCCCTCGGCGCCGTCGGCTGCGGTGATGACTTGGTAGCCTTCTTTGGTAAGGGCGACTTCGAGGATTTTCCGGATCATGCGGTCATCATCGACGATTAGAATTTTATATGGCTTTGTCGGTTGTTCGGTCATTGCTCGTCTAGCCTTTTAGTTGCTGATTTTTAGAGCTTTTACGTGGTTGGGTTGTTGTCTGTCTGAATATGGTTCAACCGATACAATTTTTTTAATTATATGGAGAATGAAAACGAATATCACCTGAGAGCGGGTTGAGTTTTGATGTTTTGGTGGTTTAAGGTGGTCGGGAGCCATTTTTTAACGGAATTTTTATGGAGAGGTTGGTATGAATGAGCGGTTGGTGAGGCTACCCTTCTTCAGATTGTGTGCTTTGTCACTGGTTAGTATATCGGAGGTATGTGGCTGGAACACTCCCACAAGAGTACCAAACTTTGGTAAGCGGGTGTTACTTGTGTACTGGCGGTACTGATGGGGTATGGGGAACGGCCGTTTCCCATGCTAAAATGCCTGTGAGTCCTTTAAAAGATTGCCGACACTTTTTAACAGCTCATCAGGCGAGCCAGGTAGTTTGCAGGTTCACCTTTTTCGGATGTGATTATGAAATCGACTTCGAGAGGTAAATTATGGAAGCAAGCATGTGTTGGTACCCACAAACAAGATACGCAGTCGGGAGCATGGAGAGGCAAGAAGACACGGCCGTTTCTAACCCCCGTACAACGCCCTTTAAACGATCTATCAATCAAAAACCTGCGCCTGACATGATGCCCCCGGTGAATCTCAACCCAACCAATTCGCGCACCCAAGACGAAAATTGGCCCATCGACGTGGCTTTCGTTCGCGCCCATCTTGGCACACTCATGGACGAATTAATGCCCGAACTCATCCAAACCTTTTTTGAAGACGGCATCATGCGTCTGGGTCAACTTCAGATCTCCGTCTCCGGGTGCGATGGACAACAAATCTGGAAAACAGCCCATTCTCTGAAAGGCAGCAGCGCCACCCTGGGCATGCTCTGTTTATCTAGCCTGTGCCTGCAACTGGAAACGGCCGCTAAAAACGAAGATTGGGAAAACATTCTGCCCCTCGTTATCCAGGTTGGCTGCGAATTTAGCCAGATTCAAACCGTCCTAAGCGCCTCGTAGTCCCCAACAAAAAAGAGATTGAAGATCTCTCAATCTCCAACCTCCTTGTTGTTCAGGTGGTTGAGCAGTCGCCCCAGAAGTTGGCGCCAGAAAAAAGCGACAGGCTCCCGGCCCATGAGCCTGAAAATTAATACACTGGCAAAGCCTGCTCGACTTCTTTAGCCCAACGGTTAATACCGCCGTCTAAATTCCATAATTTCTTAAAACCATGCTGTTGCAGCTCACGGATAACGGCCGTACTCCTGACCCCTGTTCGGCACTGAACCACCATTTCTTGCGCCGTATCCAATTCACCCATACGCATCGTGACCTCTGCTTTGGGGATTAGCCTTGCGCCCCAATGACTCAGGTTCGATATGTCCCATTCATGGCGCTCGCGCACATCCAGAATGAACAGATTTTCACCCGCGTCCAGCCGCGATTTTAATTCTTGCGGAGACATCTGGCGCACGCTGCCATGGCCAGATTCCTCGGCGGCGTACAGGCTGCGATCATGCGCCGGCATGCCGCAAAACTGCTCATAATCAATCAGTTCGGTCAACGTCGGGTTTTCGCTGCACACCGGGCAGTTGGGGTTTTTGCGCAGTTTGACCTCAGTAAATTCCATGTTCAGGGCGTCATACAACAGTAAACGGCCGATCATGCTTTCGCCAATTCCCAAAATCAACTTGATGGCTTCGGTCGCCTGCATCGCGCCTACGGTGCCCGGCAAAATGCCCAGAACGCCGCCCTCGGCGCAGCTGGGAACCAGCCCAGGCGGCGGCGGCTCGGGGAAGAGGCAGCGATAACATGGCCCTTCGGCGGCATAAAAGATGGAAAGCTGCCCCTCGAAGCGGAAAATACTGCCATAGACGTTGGGTTTGCCCAACAGCACGCAGGCGTCGTTGGTGAGGTAGCGCGTGGGGAAGTTGTCGGTGCCGTCAATGATGACGTCATAAGGGGCAAAGATTTCCAGGGCGTTGGCCGAGGTTAGTGGAACCGGATAGGTGTCCACCTGGACGTGGGGGTTGATGTCTAAAATGCGCTCTTTGGCGCTGTCCAGTTTGGGCCGGCCGACATCTTTGGTGCCGTGGATGATTTGCCGCTGTAAATTGGTCGTGTCTACCACGTCATAATCTACCAGGCCAATACGGCCGATGCCGGCGGCAGCCAGGTACATCGCCAGCGGTGAACCCAGCCCGCCCGCGCCGATGAGCAGCACGCTGGCGGCTTTTAATTTCTTTTGTCCGGTCATGCCTACTTCGGGCATGATCAGGTGGCGGCTGTAACGCTGCACTTCTTCGTGCGAAAGTTGAATATCAGCCAGCGCCTCTGGGGCGATTTGTTCGGTAATCATGTTATTTCTCCAGGCTGGGGATGGGTTGGGAGCTGGAACAAAACGCCAGCCGCCACTCTTTAACCGCCAATCCCAATTGTAATTAACTGCTGCCGCAATTTGTGCGGCGGGGTGAGGCCGTAATTAATTTCCCGCACCTGACCGGCCGAATCGAGCAGCATGGTGGTGGGTAGGGTCATGACGCCGTATTGTTTGGCCCGGTCGGGTTCGTGGTCTACGTTGATGGTGTGCAGGGTGACACGGCCGTTTCCCGCCTCATCCCCCATCACCTGTTCCAAATATCGCGCCTGGGTCGGGCACACCGCGCAGGTTTCGCTGCGAAAATAGAGCAGCGTCGGCTGCCCGGTGGCTGCCTGATCCGGCCGGCGGCGGTTGAGGCGGCGAACGTGGACGTGTTTAACGGCCGTAAACGCCCCCGTGCCCACCAGGCCTAAAATTAAAATGATGAGTAAACGTTCCCAAATCATGGTCGTGGTCTGTTGCCTTTAGCGAATGGGGCTGCGGGCAAAACCCGGCACGCCCAGGCGGTTGAGTTGATAATAGACAAAGCAGCCGGCGCAAAAGCCCAGGAATAAATTGAGCGCCGCCAGAACAATCACCAGACCGACCAGCGCCCAGCCGATAATTGGCTGCCCGGCGAGCAGAGCGATGACCGCTAAAGCCACCACCACGCCGCCAAAGCCCTGCGCAAAACGATGTGGCTCCGGGTTGTCGGTGATAACGTGGGGTTTCACCAGACCAGCCGGTTTGAGCAAGTGTTGGTAGGCGCGTTTGAAGAGGGAGAGGCCGGGAACGGCCGTTCCCAGCAGCATCACCCCGCCTACAAATGCCGCCAACCACACGCTGTCCAGCACAAAAGCCAGCAGCAGCAGGCCAATGATAAACGCCTGATTCACTTTTAGAGCGGATTCATCCACTTTTCGGTCCATTGTTTCTCCAGTTAGCCGCGAATCACTGCCCACCGGCAATCGAGGGGATAATCATGAGCGTGTCAGTGGGGGAAACGGCCGTTTCCGACCCTTGCAGATAACGCACATCTTCTTCATTCAGGTACACGTTCACAAAACTGCGCAGCGCGTCGCCTTCAAACAGGTGCGGGCGCAGATCGGGGAACTGCGTCGTCAAATCGGCCAGCGCCATGCCGACCGTGCCGCCATTGACGGTAATTTTGCCATTGTTGCCGGTATACGGCCGTAACGGTGTTGGTATACGAATCGTTGTCATAAAATTAAATCCTCCAAAATAATGATGTTCGTCTGTTCGTGTTACAGGAGACATCATGAGTGGTCTAACCCACCACCACGAATGAAAAGGTTGAGATTTGTCAAATCTTTAAGATTTGACAAATCTATTTTCAAGGGAGAACTAGAGACTGGAGACTGAAAGTCTCCAGTCTCTAGTCCCCAGTCTCCACAATCTTCTCTTCCACAAACCCCGACCTATCGGCCAGGAGCTGCCACGATTGGCTGTACGTGGCCTCGCCTTCCCACACCTGGGTGATGATGTAGGAATAACCCGGCCAGGTCGCCCAGGCCAGGTCACGCGGCGAGGCTACCGGCGGGTGGTCGGGGTGGCTGTGGAAGACGCCAATGATGTCCAAATCGCGGCGCATGGCTTCCATCTCCGCCTTCAGCATGTCGTCGGCGGAAATCTGAAAGCGCATCGGCTTTTCGGCTTCTACCGGCCAAGTATTCGCCGCCGGTAAGATTCCCTCGACGATGTTGACGCCGTTTTCCGTGCGGCCAAGCAGCAGGCCGCACCCTTCAAACGGGTATGATTTTGCGCCATGGGCCTTCATCTGTTCGTGTAGTTGAGCGGATAGTTGCAGCATGTGTAATTACTCGTTCCAGAAGCGCTCGCTCAGATATTTAAGCCCGCTGTCGGGCAAAATGGTGACGATGGTGCCGGCTTCCAGGGTTTGGCCCACGGCCGTTGCCGCCCAAACCGCCGCCGCCGCCGAAATGCCCACAAAGACGCCTTCCTGCCGCGCCAGAAAACGGGCCATTTGGTAAGCGTCTTCAGTGCGCACCGCACGCACGTCATCGGCCAGGGACGCATCATAAATGCCCGGTTTGATGGCTGTGGGCATGTGCTTCAGCCCTTCCAGGCCGTTGAACGGACTGTCCGGCTGCACGGCGTGGCCCAAAATCGCCGGATTCAGCTCTTTCAGGCGGCGCATCGTGCCCATAAACGTGCCCGACGTGCCCATCCCGGCCACAAAATGGGTGATGGTTCCATCGGTTTGCTGCCAGATTTCGTTGGCCGTGGTCAGGTAGTGGGCGCGCCAGTTGGCCGGGTTGTCGTATTGGCGAGCGTAAAACAAACTGGGGTCGGCGGCGGCCAACCGCCGCGCCTCTTCCAGCGCCCCATCCGACCCATCCATCGGGTCGGTGAAGATGAGTTCCGCGCCGTAGGCCCGCAAAATAGCCAGCCGTTCCGGGCTGATGTTTTGCGGCACAACCAGCTTCACACGGTAGCCGCGCGCTGCGCCGAGCATGGCGTAGGCGATGCCGGTATTGCCGGAAGTCGAGTCGATGAGGGTCATGCCGGGGCGCAAACGGCCGTCCTTCTCTGCCGTGCGTATAATGTTCAGCGCCGCCCGGTCTTTGACCGAGCCACCTGGGTTAAACCATTCCGCTTTGGCGAACAGGGAGACACGCGGCGACAGGCCATGGGCTACGGCCGTGCGCGATAAATCCAACAAGGGAGTATTACCGATAAGTTCTTCGAGGCGTTGTGCCTGGGTTTGGGGCCTGGCGGGGGCAGGCTTGGGACGATAAACAGGTTGATAGACAGGTGATAACATTTCAGTATGTTCCTAAAGTAACCTTTTTTGGTGAAATGGGATCGCAGCGGACCCCGGACAACAAAAACGGCCGTAGCTACCAATGCAACCACGACAAAGCAAATCGCGTTGCTTTGCGAGGGCAGCCACCGCCGTTCGTTTGTCAGTTACTTTAGGCTGAAACGATGGTCAGTTAGCTCCCTCGCTTCATACACCTGCAATGGTTCCGGTTCATATCCTTAGCCTTTATGATAATTATTATCAATTTCTTGATAAAAACGTATATTTGCCAGTATAACAAACGCGATTTTGATGTCAAGTAAACAAAGTATTAAAAATCGCGTTCGTAACGATGCAGACCCCAAGGGTTTTCTTAAACCCTTGGGGTCTACGCCGCGAGATTTCCGGTACAATACCACCATGACCGATCAAGACCAGATCAGCGGCTCTGTGGAGCGCATCACCTATTACAACGAGGAAAACGGCTATTCGGTCATCCGCCTGAAGCCGGATACGCGGGGCATGTTGCCTTTTAAATACGCCAGCGGCGCGGATGCGCTCATCACTGTGGTGGGCAATTTGCCGGAAGTGCAGCCGGGCGAATGGCTCAAGCTCAGCGGCAAATGGAGCAGTCACGCCAAACACGGCCGTCAGTTTCAGGCCGAATTTTGCGAACAATCACTGCCCGCGACCACTGAAGGCATCAAACGCTACCTCGGCTCCGGCCTCATTCGCGGCGTGGGCCGGGTGATGGCCGAGCGCATCGTCGACCGCTTCGGCGAACAGACGCTGGACATCATCGACTACCAGCCCACGGAACTGCGCAAGGTGCTGGGCATCGGCGACAAGCGGGTGGAGAGCATCATTAAATCGTGGGAGCAGCAGCGGGCCATCAAGGACGTGATGCTTTTCCTGCAATCGCATGGCGTTTCCACCACTCTGGCGACCAAAATCTACAAGCAGTACGGCGACCAATCGCTGGCGGTGGTGCAAAACACGCCTTACCGATTGGTCAACGATGTGTACGGCATCGGCTTTAAGACGGCCGATAAAATCGCCCAGGCGCTGGGTCTGGCCCCGGACGATCCGGGGCGCATCGAAGCGGGCGTGGCCTACACGCTCAACCGCATGGCCGAGGAAGGCCACGTCTACATGCCGCAGGAAGACCTGGAACCGGAGGCGGCGGAGATTTTGGGTGTGGCGCAGGAGAAGATAACGGCCGTTATCGACTCCCTCGAACACTCCGACTTCATCAAACGCGAAACCATCCGCTACGAAATCGCCGCCACCCAATCCCCAACCAACAAACCAACAAACAAACAAACCAACCAACCAACAAACCAACCAACGCTCCACGAAGAACGCGCCGTCTACCTCACCCCCTTCTACTACTCCGAAATTGGCCTCACCCAACGCGTCAAGCGCATGATCGCCCATCCCACCAGCCGCCTGACCGGCCTGCGCCGCCAATCCGCAATCCGCAATCCGCAATCCGCAATTCCTCTATCGGAGCAGCAAATGGGCGCGGTGCAAACGGCCGTTGCCCACAAAGTCACCATCCTCACCGGCGGGCCGGGCACGGGCAAAACCACCACTCTGCGCGCCCTGCTCGATTTGCTCGACGCCAACCGGCGCACCTACGCCCTGGCCTCGCCCACCGGCCGCGCCGCCAAACGTCTAGCCGAAGCCACCGGCCGCGAAGCCAAAACCATCCACCGCCTGCTGGAATTTAACCCCGGCGAAGGCTTTGGCCGCAACGACGAAAACCCGTTGGATGTGGACATGGTGGTCATCGACGAGACCTCCATGCTGGATTTGATTCTGGCCAACAACCTGCTCAAAGCCATCGGGCCGGACAGCCACCTGCTGCTGGTAGGCGATGTGGACCAACTGCCCAGCGTCGGCGCGGGCGATGTATTGGGCGATCTGATCGAATCCGGCGTCGCGCCGGTGATCCGCCTGCAAACCATCTTCCGCCAGGCGGCCAATTCGCTGATCATCAGCAACGCGCATCGTATCAACCAGGGCCTGATGCCAGAAACCGCCCAGGAGAAGCCGGGCGGCGCGGCGGCCGACTTTTTCATCTTCATCAAAGAAGACCCCGACGAGGCGGCCGACCTGTTGGTGGACATTGTGCAGAAACGCCTGCCGCACAAATTTGGTCTGCATCCGCTGGACGACATTCAGGTGTTATCGCCGATGTACAATGGCAGCGTGGGCGTGAGCAACCTGAATTTGCTGCTGCAAGCCACGCTGAACCCGCCCAACGGCAAAAAGCCGGAGCGCCGCCTGGGCGGGCGCGTATTCCGCGCTGGCGACAAGGTGATGCAGACGGTGAACAATTACGATAAGAATGTGTATAACGGTGATATTGGGCGGATTACGGCCGTTGACCCCATCCAACAAACCCTCACCATCAGCATCGACGGCATGCCGGTGGTGTATGATTTTCTGGAAGCCGACGAATTGGTCCACGCCTTCGCTATCTCCGTGCATAAGAGCCAGGGCGCGGAGTATCCGTGTGTGGTGGTGCCGGTGCTGGCGCAGCATTACATGATGTTGCAGCGCAATTTGCTGTATACGGCCGTGACTCGCGCCAAAAAGCTGGCTATCCTGGTGGGCACGCGCCGGGCCATCGCCATCGCCGTCAAAAACGACAAAACCACGGAGCGCCACACCGCGCTGGATTGGCGTCTGCAAAAACCCCCCCCAAGGGCGTAAGGTGGAAATATGGCCCGAGAAAGAATCGAACGCCTGTATTTTGTGACCGCATCGGAGAATAAATTCAACGACTACCAGTTCTTGCTGGGAAAATACGCCGATTTGTTCTGGTTCCGCCATCACGTCGAAGACGTGGTGACCACTGACCTGGACATCCTCATCCGGCGCAAGGTGGAAGCGATTAAACCCAAGCTGCCCTACCTGCCGTTTTTGGTCGAACAAACCAATCTGACGATTCGCGCCTGGAAGAATTTGCCGGGCAATGCCGCCGGGCTGTTTATGGATGGCGTGGGCGCGGCCGGCATTTGCAAAATGTTGGATACGTTCCCGGACCGGTCGGCCACGGCCGTTACCAAACTCGCCTATCACGCCCCCGATGACCGGGTGGCGGTTTTTGCCGGGTATCTAAACGGCACAATTGCCCCGGAGCCGCGCGGGCAGCAGATTTATGGTTGGGATACCATCTTTATGCCCGATGGTCACGACCGCACGCTGGCGGAAATGAGTCTGGAGCAGCGCAACAGTATTTCTACCCGCAAATTGGCGGTGGCGGCGTTTTATACGGCCGTTCTGGAAGATGAACAGGCCGAGGTTCTTCTGCAAAACCGCATCCGCTTGCGCGAATTGATGGTGCGTTACTTCAACAAAGGCGAGCTAGAAACCCTTTGCTTCGACCTGGGCATCGATAAGGACAACTTGCCAAATGCCACCAAGCAGGAAATGGCCCAGGAAATCATCCTCTATTGCGAACGCCACGACCTGATTCCCCGCCTCTTAGAACTCTGCCGTGGCCAGCGCCCCAACGCTGACTGGCCGGAAACTTTATAGCTATCTTGTAGCCGCGATTTCTAATCGCGTCCGGGGGAGCGGGGTAGGGATACCCCGGCTACCAATTGTAGCCGCGATTTCTTATCGCGTCCGGGGGAGCGGGGTAAGGATACCCCGGCTACCGATTGTCGCCGCGATTTCTAATCGCGTCCGGGGGGAGCGGGGTAGGGATACCCCGGCTACCGATTGTAGCCGCGATTTCTAATCGCGTCCGGGGGAGCGGGGTAGGGATACCCCGGCTACCGATTGTAGCCGCGATTTCTAATCGCGTCCGGGGGAGCGGGGTAGGGATACCCCGGCTACCGATTGTAGCCGCGATTTCTAATCGCGTCTGGGGGAGCGGGGTAGGGATACCCCGGCTACCGATTGTAGCCGCGATTTCTAATCGCGTCTGGGGGAGCGGGGTAGGGATACCCCGGCTACATCTGATGGGGCAATTTTTGCCTCCTGAACAGTTCCTAAAGCTTTCTGAGCGTTTGCGCCGGGGTGAGATTGGACCCATCTTGGAGATTGGTCCAATCTGCGCCGGCCAACAAAAAAGGGACGGCCTGGCCGTCCCTTTTTATCGCTGCTTGAGGAATGATTTAAGCGGTGCGCAGGTCGGGGATGCTTTCTTCGGACTGGCCGTTGGCGGCGGAAGCGGGTTTAAGCGCGCCCTTGAGGAAGGGGCCGCCGACGGGCAGATAATCGTAGCCGTTTTCTACCAGCGAGGAAAAATCGGCAATCATGCGACGGCCGTCAATCACCAGATAAGGTAGCTTGGCGGTGGTTTCAATGGTCCGGGCCACGCCGCGGAATTCTTCCCAATCCGTGGAGATAAATACCGCGTCGCTGCCCTCGATGGCCGCTCTGGCCGTTTTGTGATAGGTGATGCGCTCGAAAAGATGGTTTTTCTCTGGGTTAAACCAGTTATCCTGCGCCGCTGTCGTGGCCAGCGGATCATAAGCGCGAATTTCGGCCACGCCGCGCCCCAGCAGGGCCTCGACCGCTTTCAGGGCGGCTGAATCGCGCATGTCGTTGGTGCGTTTTTTGAAGGCCAATCCCAGCAAGGCCACCCGTTTGTTGTTGAAGTTGAAATCAGCTTCGTGGACGGCGCGATCGACCAGGTAGGTTTTCTGGTATTCGTTGATGTTGTACACGGCCTGGAGGAGGTTGGTGGAACGGCCGTTTTGGTTCAATTGGTAAATGAGCGATTGAATGTCTTTACCGAAGCAGCTCCCGCCTGCGCCGTTGCTCACATAAGACCCCCACGTGCTGATGCGCGAATCGGCCGTGACGCCGATTTTCAGGTCTTCCATGCGCACATTGTCGAACGTTTCCGCCAGCCGCGCGCCCACGCCATTCCAGAAGGAAATGTAGGTGAGCAGCAGGGTATTGCCGATGTATTTGATGGATTCGGCCGTTTCCGGCGTCGTTTCCAGGTAGCGAATCCGCACATGGTTGACAAAATGGGAATAAATGCGCCGCAGAATCACAAAATCTTCCTGCGTATCCGCGCCTACCACCACGCGGTCAGGTTTACGCGATCCGTCGATAGCGTTGCCCTGCGCCAGAAATTCCGGGTTAGAGGCGACGCCAAAGTTTTCCACGCTGTGCTGCTCCATCACGTTTTGCAGCAGCCGCGCCGTGCCCACCGGCACGGTACTCTTGTTCACCAGCACCACGCGCTTTTTCTCTTGCCGCTGCGCCAGCAGTTCGGCCACGCTGTGGGCGGCGTTTAGATAGTAACTCAGGTCGGTGGAACCATCCCGGTTGGGCGGCGTGTTCAGGCAGAAGAAGAAGATGTCGGCTCCCTCTACCAGGTTGGTAATGTCGGTGGTGAAGAAGAGATACCGGTCCATATTTTCGGCAATCGCCGCCGCCAGCCCGGGTTCGTTTACGTAGCGTTCGATCTCGGCCGCATCGCCGGTTTGGTAGGCGGCAATGCGTTTGGCGTCGATGTCGTAAGCCCAGACCTCATGCCCATATTCAGATAAAACGGCCGCGTGGGGCAGCCCCACGAAGCCGGTGCCAACAACGATTATTTTCATAGTCATACTCCTAAATCCAAAAATTTATACAAAGAAACAAAGGAACAAAGGAGCATAAGGAAGAAAGGTCTTAAGAACTTCCTGCTTTTCTTTGTTCCTTGCGTTACTTTGTGCCTTTGTAATAAAAAACTCCCTTAAAGATACGTGACATACGCTACTGTGACCAGCTTACAGGCGTGCTTAATTCCCACGATTGCCCTCCTGGCTGGTTTGCAGTATCAGGTGTGCGGCGCGACGGCCGATTTCCACAGCATAATTCGTGCCCCGGTCCCAGGGATAGACCTGGCTCATGCTGGCAAAGTACAGTCCGGGCAGCGGCGTGGCAATCTCCGGGATGTTGGCCGAATGATTCAGCAGGGGCACGGGCTGGGCATACTTTTCACGGGCGACCCAGCTCTTGCGCACCCAATCGGGCTTAAAGTCCGGGTTGAATTGGGCCAGCGCGCCGGTGAACAACTTCTCTAACTCGCTGTCGTTCATCTGGAAATAGGCATGGTCGGGCGTCACGTAATCGCCGCAGTAAATAATGTGGTCGCCGCCGTAATGGGTGGGGCTGATGTAGTTGGTATGCTCGACCAGGGCCAGGAAAGGGACGTCGTTTTGGGTTTTGTCGGGCGTGCTGGATGGAATGTTGAGCCAGTAGGTGAGGTGGTCGGGGAGTAACGGCCGTTTCAGAGCCAACGTCATCACCACCGCGCCCATGCTTTTCAGGTTGAGAAGCTGGCCCAGGTAGTCGGCGGGTAAATCGGGGGCGAGGCGGCTGAGCAGGTGGGGCGACGTGGTCGCCAGCACGCGATCATACTCTGTTTGGGCGGTGGGGGTGGTGAGGGAGAGACGGCCGTTTCCCCCCTCCGCAATCCCGCTGACCGGCGTGTTGAGTAAAATCTGGCCGCCGCGCTGCTGCACTGCTGCGGTTAAACGGTCGATAAACGCCTGAAAGCCGCCGGTAAAATAGCCCAACTGCGGGCTGCGCACGTGCAGCCGCGCCCACATCCAGGCCATATTCACGTCCTGGTAATATGGCCCAAATTTGCCAATCAGCATCGGCCGCCAGGTGGTCTCGTAGATTTTGTCGCCATACCAGCGGCGCAGCCAGGCATCGGCCGTTTCCTGCTCCAGCTTGCGCCACGGCTTGGTAAAGCGCAAATAGGCGCTGACCAGCCCAAAGCGGGCCACGTCCAGCAAATTAAAGCCGGGAAAGGTAATCCAGCGCAGCGGCGAATCAAAGGGCACAATCTTCCCCTCGTAAATCACCGAGGTGGTGGGGCGGGGGAAAAACAGGCTGTCGCTGAAGCCCAATTCGGCCACCAGTTGGATGATGGCCTTGTCGGACTTAAAAATGTGGTGGTAAAACTTTTCCAGCGGCCAGTCCCACGATTCGTCCTGAAAACCGGCAGCCAGCCCGCCGGTGTGGTCCGTTGCTTCGTAGAGGGTGACTTGATGTCCGGCGGCCAACAAATCATAGGCGGCAGAAAGGCCGGCAATTCCGGCCCCGATGATGGCGATGTGCATAGAAAATCCTACTGGTGAGGCGTGATGCGTGATGCGTAAATCTTCTCATGCATCACGCATCACGCCTCAGATATTACACGATTGGTTCCCCTTCCTTCATCTCTGCCGCCTTGCCAATGTCCGACCAGCTCAGCCCTTCGCGGATCATGTAGTAGAAGCCGAGGAGGGTGATGGGCAGCCAGAGCGCGGCGTGCAAGACGAGGGTGTAGGCAGCGGCCGTGTTGGCGGGCACGCCGTAGAGTTTCAATACCTCGATACCCGGTTCGTCGAACGTGCCCACGTAGCCCGGCGCGGAGGGCAGGGTCGTCGCCAGATTGACGACGCCGTTCATGAGCATCAGGGCAAAAAAAGTGACCTGGAAGTCGAAGGCGTGCATCACAAACCAGTATTTCACCGTTTCCAGCAGCCAGATGACGATGGACGTGAAGAAGATCATCAGCACGTTGCGGAAGCTGCGTAAGGATTCCAGCCCGGTGAGGAAGCGCTGCAAGATGCCCAGCAGGCTTTCGCGGCTTTTTTCGGTCAGCAGGCCGCCGGTCAGACCCAGCCCCCACTGTGCCAGCCGGTAAAAACGCTCCGGCATGGCCGCCAGGGCAAAAAAGACGATGAGGGCGGCGAAGAAGGCGACGCTGGCGAAGATGACGATGGATTGGATACGGCCGTTATCCCCCGGTATGGGCGTGAACGGCAGCGCCACAAAGACAAAAATCAGCATCACCAGCCCGTCGAACACCCGCTCCACAATCACCGTCGCCAGGCTGGCGCTCATGGGCACCTCTTCGCGCCGGTACAGCACGAAGGAGCGCAGCACTTCGCCGGCGCGGAAGGGGTAGACGTTGTTGCCCATGTAGCCAATGACCACCACGGGGAACAGGCGGCGCACCGGGATGTGTTTGAGCGGCCGCAGCATGTAGTCCCAGCGCCAGGTGCGCGCCCACACGGCCACAAAGTAGACGGCGACACTCGGAACCAGCCACCAGTAGTTGGCGCTGCGCATGTCGGCCCATACTTCGGCCAGGTTCAGCCCATCCAGGGCCAGCCATAAAAAAACGGCGCTGATGAGAACGGCCGCGCCAAGCCAGATGGTTCGTTTTTTCAAAGGTTGCCTCGGAGTTGGTTGGTTTGGTTTGTTGGGTTTGCTGAACAAACTTAACCAACCTACCCAACCTAACCAACTATCCAACTTACCCAACTATCTTTTCTACACGCCTGCGGCGTGAAAGGCGCAATTGTATCAGTTTGGCGGGGGAAGGGGAAACGAGGGAGAACGGCCGTTCCCCCCTCTCACCCCCTACGGCATCTTTGTTACTGCTGGTTCATGGTCTCGTTCCGACACGCCCAGCCGGCCAAACGACAGCCGGTATAAGAAGTAATCGGCCGTGTTGCCCAGCAAGTTGCCGGACCGGATCATGCGCAAAACCATTTCGATGGCTTCGGCGCGCTCACGGCCGTATACATCAACAATTCTCTGCCGGGCGTCGGGGTCGGGACGGCCGTCGCTTTCTGCCCAATGCTGCGCATACAGCAAAGCGGGCAGCTCCTCCGCTGGAGCCAGATCGACAATGCCGTCTTGCATGTGCCGGATTTCGGCCTCAGACAGGTTGGCGCGCAGCGCTTCTTTGGCGTGAAAGTAGGAACAATAGCGGCAGTCGTTGACGGCCGTTACCGCCAGCATCAACCGCTCCCGAAAAGCAAACGAGACCAGCTCGCCGCCCATTGCCTGCCGTAATTTTGCCCGATTCTGCAACGGAAACCGCACATCCCCTAAAAAATCGCGTACTCCGCGATACGTCCGTCGTGGAAACTTCTTCATGTTGGCTCCTACCTGAAAAGCGAGAGCGAGAGCGAGAGCTAGCAGTTTGTCGGAAAACTACCCGTAGCCGCGGTTTCTTACCGCGTCTTCCAGAGGCGGGGTAAGGATACCCCGGCTACAAAAAGAGCTTCTCCAACAGACTGCTAGAGCAAGAGTAGACTCTTGCACGACATCTTCCTCTCCCTCTCGCTCTCGCTTTCGCTAACTAATCCCCCGGAACAAAGAAAGCGTCCGTGTCTTCCGGCGCTTCGTCCTCGTCCGTTTCTTCCACCTGCCGGCGGAATTGACTCATGTACAGGTCATAATAAAATCCATGGGCGGCCAGCAGTTCTTTGTGCGTGCCCTGTTCGATAATTTCGCCCTGATTCAGCACCAACACCTGGTCGGCGTTGCGAATCGTGCTCAGGCGGTGGGCAATCACAAAGCTGGTGCGCCCTTCTAAAAGTTGGTCCAGAGCGATCTGAATTTCCCGTTCGGTGCGCGTATCGACGCTGCTGGTGGCTTCGTCCAAAATCAGGATGCGTGGGTTGATGAGCGCCACGCGGGCGATGGACAAAAGCTGCCGCTGCCCCTGGCTCAGACCGGAGCCGCGTTCGCCCAAAACGGTTTGGTACCCATTTTCCAACCGGTCGATAAAGGTATCGGCGCGGGCCAATTTGGCGGCGGCCATTACTTCCTCATCGCTGGCGTCGGGACGGCCGTAACGGATATTGTTCATCACGGTGTCGCTAAACAAGAATGAATCTTGCAGCACAATGCCAAGCTGCCGCCGCAGACTGTCGTGGGTCACATCGCGCACATCGTGGCCGTCAATAGTCAACCGGCTCACCGCGCCGTCCGGCGACGGCGATACGTCCCAAAAGCGCGGCAGCAAGTTGATGATGGTTGTCTTGCCCGCCCCGGTAGGTCCAACCACGGCAATCGTCTGGCCGGGCTGCGCTTCAATGGTCACGCCTCTCAGCACAGGTTCGCCCGGATTGTATTCCGCCCACACATTTTCAAAACGCACATGCCCTTCAATTTGCGGCATGTCGATGGCGTTCGGCTTGTCCACAACGTCTGGATTTTCATCCAGCAGGCCAAAAATGCGCTCCGCCCCGGCGATGGCGCTCTGGATATTGGTCCACAAGACCGAAATTTGCTGCACCGGCCGGTTGAACTGCTGCGTGTAGGCAATAAAGGTGATGATCAGGCCCAACGAAATGGTCGTGCCGAACATGTCTTGCCCTTTGAGGATGTAGAAACCGCCTACCCCGGCCACAATGGCCAGACTGACATACCCCAGCGCTTCCAATGCCGGCGCCAGGGCGCTGGTGAACACTTGCGCCCGAATGTTGGCGTCGCGGTTCGCGGCATTGCTCACCTGGAACTGGTCGATGTTTTCCTGTTCGCGGCTGAAAGCCTGGACTTCACGCACCGATGAAATGCTTTCTTGCAGGTCGGCGTTGACAGAGCCAATCTCTTTCCGGGCAACACGGAACGCTTTACGCGCCTGGTTAGAGAACCAGCGCGTGACGATGAACATCAGCGGCAAAGTCACCAGACTGATCAGGGCGAAGGAGACGCTTTTGGTCATCATGACATAAATCGTCCACACAATGAGCAGCGCGCCTTGCAGCACACTTAGCAAGCCAAAACCCACCACCTGCGACAGCGTGTCCATGTCGTTGGTGAAACGGCTCATCACATCCCCGGCTTCGTGGCGGGTGAAATAGCCCAGAGACAGACGATGAACGTGGACGAAGACCTGCGCCCGCAAATCGCGCAAAACGCGAAAGCCAGCCCAGCTCATCAGGTAAAAACCGATGCCGCTGAGGATGGCATTACCGACGTACAGGCCCGTCACGATGAGGATGAGCACGCCGATGCCGGCAATGGTCTCTTCGGCCGTGGCTGTGAGATTTGGCGTGGTGTACCAACAGTTGCTCTGAAAGCTCGAGACGGGATCGCTTTGGCCCTGCCCGCTGGCCAGTTGGTCCAGAGGTAAATTGCCGCCAAACTGGCTTTCGATGGCTGAACTGGCGGCGAAGGGCGTCAGATAGCAGTCTACCAACTGGCCGGTCAGGTCGGGAATCAGGACTTGCATGTAGGTGCTGGCAATGACCACGACCGCAATCACCAGCAGGACCACGGAATATGGCCGGAAATATTTACCCAGCCGTTTGAGCGTCGCGCTCACGCTGCGGGCTTTTTGTGCTTCGGTTGTAAAAAGTTGATCTTGTCGATTAAACATATGAATCTCCGCGATTTTGGATTTCGCATGTCGGTTTTACGATTGCAGGGCATGTGAATACCCCGGTCAACCGTGCGCCGTCAGGCGACACCCAGGCATCGTTATTTTTCCAGTACCACGTCCTCGGCCAGTTGGGAATGGTAGATTTCGGCGTAGATGGCGCTGTTTTCCATCAGTTCTTCGTGGTTGCCAACGGCCGCAATGCGCCCTTTGTCCAGCACGATAATTTTGTCGGCGTTTAGCACGGTGCTGATGCGCTGAGCAATGACCAGACTGGTGCGCCCTTGCATGAGCTTGTCCAGGGCTTTTTGGATCACGTATTCGGTGTTTAGATCGACGCTGCTGGTGGAGTCATCCAGGATGAGGATGTGGGGGTCCAGGAGCAGGGCGCGGGCGATGGCGATGCGCTGTTTTTGCCCGCCGCTGAGCGTGGAGCCTCGTTCACCGACCGGGGTGTCGTAGCCTTCCGGGAAGCCGATGATGAAATCGTGGGCGGCGGCGGCCTGGGCGGCGGCGGTGACTTCATCGTTGGTGGCGTCGGGACGGCCGAAAGCGATGTTGTCGCGGATGGTGCCGCTGAACAAGGTGGTTTCTTGCAGGACGATGCCGATGTGTTTGCGCAGGCTTTCGATGGTTACGTCGCGTATGTCGTGACCGTCGATGAGGATACGGCCGTTACTCACATCATAAAAGCGTGGGATGAGGTTGATAACCGTCGATTTGCCGCTGCCGGTGGAACCCAGCAGGGCGATGGTTTGGCCTGGCTCGGCGTTGAAGCTGATGTTGCTGAGCACCGGTTCGCCGCCGCCAAAATAGCGGAAGGTGACGTTTTCAAATTGGATACGGCCGTCTACCGTTTCCAATTCCAGCGCGTCCGGCTTGTTCTCTACATCATTTTTGGCGTCTAAAATCTCGAAGACCCGCGAGGCGCTGGCCGAAGCCTGAGCCATCAGGTTAATAATCATGCCTAACTGGCCCATGGGAATAAACACAAACGTGAGATACAGGCTGAATTTTTGCCATTCGCCCAGCGTCAGCGTGCCATTCACAATTTGCACGCCCCCAAAATAAAGAATGGCGGCCTGCCCCAGGTTGGCGATCAAGAAGATAAATGGAAACAAAAAGGAAAATGTGCGGCTGATGCGGATTCGCTGGTCCAGTTCCGAATCAATGCTCTCGCTAAAACGAGCCTGCTCGCGCGGCTCGCTGGCGAACGCTTTAACCACTTTCAGGCCGGCCAGATTTTCTTGCAGAATGGTGTTTACCCGCGAGAGGCGAATTTGGGCTTCGCGGAAAAGGGGTTGGGCGATAGCGCCAAAACCCATGAAGATGAACAGAGCCAGGGGCAGCACCGGTAAAATAACCAGCGTGAGCTTGAAATTGGACAGCATCAGGATGATGAGGGTGCCGGTGAGCAGGATGAAAGCCTGCAAAGCCATCAGCAGCCCTTGCCCCAGGAAGAGGCGCAGCTTTTCCACATCGTCGGTGGCGCGGATCATGAGTTGGCCGGTGCGGTTTTTGTCGTGGTAGCTGAAGCTGAGGCGCTGGATTTTGGCGAATAAATCCTGGCGCAGTTCGAAGGCGATGTTTTCTGACAGCGCCTGGGAGAGGTAGGTATGGGCGAAGGTGAACAGGCCGCGGGCGAAGGCAAAAGCCACCACCGCCAGCGTGACGTAGAACAAAGCGGTCAGGGCGTTGTCCAATTCAAGCTGCATGGCGCCTAAATCCAGCCCCATGCGCTGCGCGACCACTTGCTGCACGTTGGCGGGCAGTTCAAGGATGGTTTTGTTGGTGCTGTTGGTGACGATGGTGTCGATGATGTTTTGCACCAACTGCGGGACGGCTAATTGGGCGGCGGTGGCGATGATGAGGGTGATGACGGCCGTTATCGCCAATTTTGGATAAACCCCTACATATCTGATGGCCCGGCCAAGCGACTTGTTGCCGCCGCGACCCGGCCGTCCACCACGGCGACCACCGTCAGGACGGCCGTCGCCAGGGCGTGACTGATTATCCTTCTGAGCTAGTTGCATAAGAATCTCCTTATAGCTGTCGAATGTCCAGGTTAACGGTTGATGTTTAACTGGGTTTGCGTATTAAGTTTGGCGAGTAACTGACTCAGCGTGTCTCGTTCAGTGGGTGAGAGGTTGGTGAAGCAGCGACCGATGGTTTGAAAATGTTGGCGGGCATGATCTCGGACGAGTTCACGGCCGTTATCCGTCAGCCCGATGTTAAATTTACGCCGGTCGTGGGGGTCCAGCGTGCGGATAATCAGGCCGTCTTCCTCCAGCGTACGAATCAACGCGCTCACCGTGTTGCGGCTGACGCCATGCCGTTCGCTGATCTCCGAAGGGTTTAAATTGTCCCGATCACCCATTTGCTCGGCGAAAAACAGGTGCATCAGAATGCGATATTGCGCAAACGAGCGCCCCGACTCGTCAACGCTGGATTCGCCGATCTGGTAAATGGATCGTGACGCGGCACGCAGTTCATCCATCAGACGAATGGTCTGCGGATCAATTTCCGGGCTGAGAGATTGGATGAAGGCCATCCAACGCGCGCGGCGCTCCTGGTTATCTAGCCAATTGTTGCTCTGACTCATGGTTTGTCCTATGGTTTGTTCATTCAGTACAGCATGGAATTGTACGCCATAGAACTATTTGGCACTAGCGTTTCTTATTTTTTGTTCAGGCAACGAGGCGACGGTTTAGAGCAAGGTGTGGCGTATGGGGGCAAAAGAATGGCGATGATGGGGCGTAGGCCCCAATTTCTCCAGGGCGGCCAGGTGCATGGCGGTTCCGTACCCTTTGTGTTGGGCGAAGCCGTATGGCAGATGGTGGGGGTCCAGCGCGATCATGAGGCGGTCGCGGGTGACTTTGGCCAGGATGGAGGCGGCGGCAATGCTGAGGCTGAGGCTGTCGCCGCGGATGATGGCTTGTTGGGGCAGCGGGATGGATTGGAGACGGATACGGCCGTCTATCAGCAAGTACTCGGCGGCGGGGCGCAGTTGGGATACGGCCGTTTGCATCGCCAGCTTCGTCGCCGGCAAAATGCCGATCTCGTCGATTACTTCGGCCGATTCCAGCCCAAGGCCATAAGCCAGGGCATGCTGGATGATCAGATCGAACAGCACGTCGCGCTTTTTGGCCGACAACTGCTTGGAATCGTTGACCTCACGCAGAGCGTCCAGGGCATCGGGCTTATCCAGCGGCAACATCACGGCGGCGGCGGCAACCGGTCCGGCCAATGCGCCGCGCCCGGCCTCATCCAGTCCGGCGATGTAGCGGTAGGGGGTGGCGGCGAGAACGGCCGTTTCAAATTCCAGGGTAGGCATTTTTGATGGGGTGATGGGGTGTAGGGATGGCAAGGTGACTGTTCCGCACGCCGCACTCTACACGCCGCACTCAGGTGTGATGAATGGTGACTTTGGAAAGGTCCATTGCTTCCGACGGGTGATTGTAGACGCCGGTGAGCAAATACCAGCGAATCCGCACCGCTTCGGCGATGTTCTTGAAATAATCCAGTTTGCTCACATGCGTGCCCTCGGCGTCGTTCCAATCTGCGCCGACGACCTGGATTTGATAACCAGAGCGGCGGGCCAGGGCCAGCGACTCATCGTCGAAGCTCCAGCCGTCCATGCGCGCCGTCGCAAATACCTTTTGCGCCGCTTCGGCGGAAAACGCCTTAAAGCCGCAGCGCGTGTCCCAAATGCCCGGCACAACCATCAATTGGATGAACAAGTTGCCCGCATTGCCCAAAAACCGCTTGTAGAAAGGCTGCGGCACGGCCTGTCGGGCCGTGGGCGCGTCTTTGGCGTCCCGCGAGGCGATGACAACATTAGCCCCGGCGTCAAACAAGGGCTTCATGCGGTCGAAATGCTTCATATCTGTGGAGTTGTCGGCGTCGGTGAAGAGGCGGATTTTGCCACGGGCGGCCAGCATGCCCTGGCGCACAGAGTAACCTTTGCCCCGGTTTTGCCGCCGATCGATCCAGCGAATGCCGGTTTTGCCCTGGGCGAAGTCCGCTACGATGGCAGGGGTGTTGTCAGTTGGCCCATCCAACACAATCAGCAGTTCCCAGCTAAAGGTCTGTGCGCGAAGGTAATCGTAAACAGCCGCCAGCGTTTTGCCGATGCGCTTCTCTTCCGTGTAGGCGGGTATGATAACGGATAGATAGGGTTGCATGTCTTCTTCTCTTCTTTCCATGGAACGATACAGACCCCAAGGGTTTGCTCCTGGGAATTTGGATTTTTTGGGTATCACACCCTTGGGGTCTTGCCAGGAAAACCTGAACAGTTGCCTTTCAATGGCCAGGTTCAACTGGTTTCTAGACCAGAATGGCAATCTTACCCGCCCTGGTATCACCCGTCAACCGGCGTTCAGACGGCCGTTAGCAAATCGTGGCTAAAGCGGCGGCTGGGTCAGGCGGCCTGCCAGAGTCTTGTCGTCCAGGCGGCGCAGCGCCTGAACTTCTTTCCGTTTCGGCCACATCTTGAAGATGCCCCACAACCCGGCCCACTGACCGCGCAGCCGGGCGCGAGCTGCCTCGCCGCGCCAGTTTTGCAGCGCTTCTTTGGTTATGTTAAGCTGGGCGCGGGCGATGAGCCGCCCGTTTTGCCGCAGCAGGCTTGCTGGATAGTTTTTCCAGATGAGGTAGAGGAAGTTACGGCCGTCGTAATAACTGCCCGTTACTGCCCCGCCGGTAGCTTTGAGTTTGTGGTAGATAACGGCCGTGGGCGCATACCACACCTCCCACCCGGCCAGATTCGCCCGCCAGCCCACATCCACGTCCTCGCAGGAAAAGAAAAAATCGTCGTCCAGAAAGCCAATCTCGTCCAGCAGCGCCCGCCGGTAAGCCGACGAGCCGCCGCAGGCGCTGAAGACCATTTCCTCTTGGTCGAATTGGCCCATGTCCGCCTGCCACACGCCCCTGTTGCCGGGGATGCCGTCCACACGGTAAAAGTCGCCGGCCGTGTGCAGATGGTCGCGCCGGTCGAACAGCAGCATCTTGCTGGCGATGCTGCCCGCGCGCGGATGGCGATCAAACGCGGCCATCACCTCCGCCAGCCAGCGGGGGTCGGCTTCCGTGTCGTTGTTCAGCAGGATGATAATCTCGCCCTGGGCGGCCTGCCACCCGGCATTGCACGCGCCGGTAAAGCCGCGATTTTCCGGCAGTTGGACAAGCCGCACTTCCGGGTAATTCTCGGCGACGTAGGCTTGCGTGCCGTCGGTAGAGCCATTGTCCACCAGCAGCGCCTCAAAATCGCGCCACGTCTGGCGGCGCAAGGATTGCAAGCAGTCATCGAGGTGGTGACGGCCGTTCAAGTGCGGGATGATGATCGAAATAGTGGGTTTCATGGAAATGATTGGGTGTCAGGGTGTCTGGACGGTATTATCTAGCAGGACACAGGCGTTCATGAATGGGATGTGTTGATGGCAGCGATGGTGGCTAAATCAGTGGCGACTTCTTCCGGCGTGGTTGGTCCGGTGCGCAGAGGAATTTCCAGGCGCACGCAGCGCATTTGCAAATCCAACCGGGGTAGTTGCAGCAGTTCGGCCGCCCGGCCCAGGCTGATCGCCTCGGCCAGGTAGTGAGCCATCACCAGATTGACCTGCTCCGGCAGGGAGTCCAGCGCGGCAACGGCCTCGTCGCCCAATCCGGCCCCGGCGTCTATTTCTGGCAGTTGGGTGTGGTAATGCAGCACGGCGCGCAGCAAATAGTAGTCCATGATGTCCATAATCGCGGCTTCCGGCTGCCCGTGGTGCTCCACGACCACCGTTTGTCCCCGCTGCACATCGCGGATAATTTTGTGAGTTTGCCGGGCCAGCGTCGTCTTGGCGATGTATTGAATCGTGTCCATCATTCATCCTCGCGGAAAAAGGTGTATTTTACGTATTTTCAACCACAAGTGGGCCATTCCACAATAAAAAATCGTATCTTCTCAAAAAGCTAGGGAATTTGTAGGTCGGATTGTTAATCCGACCGTGCGGAATGGCATTCCGCACTACGACACCCCGAAATGTTGAGGAAATCCGCCGCATCCGTGTTAATCCGCGTCCTATTAACCGATCGTGTCCAGGATGAAGGCGTACTCAAACGCCGTATCCTTCAAATAATCATACCGGCCGCTGCTGCTGAAGTGGCCCGCGCCCATAAAGACTTTGAAGAGCAGGCGGTGATCATCGGTTTTCAACGTGCGCAGCTTGGCCACCCACTTGGCCGGTTCCCAGTACTGCACGCGCGGGTCGTTCAGCCCGGCCGTGACCAGGATGTGGGGATAAACACCGGCCTTTAAGTTGTCATAAGGTGAATAGGCCAGCATCGCATCATAAAAGGTCTTGTCCTTGGGATTGCCCCACTCTTCAAATTCGACCACTGTCAGGGGGATGGACTCGTCGAGCATGGTGGTGACGACATCGACGAAGGGCACGCCGGCCACGGCCGTCTGGCACAAATCCGGCGCCAAATTCAGCACCGCGCCAATCAACAGCCCGCCCGCGCTGCGCCCCATGATGGCCAGCTTCGCGCGCTGCGTGTAGCCCTCGGCCATCAGGTGGCGGCCACAGGCGATGAAATCGGTGAAGGTGTTGGGCTTGTGCAGGAATTTGCCCTGATCGTACCAGGCGCGGCCCATTTCCTGGCCGCCGCGAATGTGGGCGATGGCCCAAATGAAGCCGCGATCCACCAGACTGAGCCGCTTTTGGTCGAAGGCGGGCGACATGCTGGCCCCGTAGCTGCCGTAGCCGTACAGCAGGCAGGGATTGTGCCCATCGCGGACCAACCCTTTTTGGTAAAGCAGGGAGATGGGGATGCGCGCGCCGTCAACGGCCGTGGCCCACACCCGCGCCGTTTCATAATTGGCCGGGTCGTAGCCGCCCAGCACCGGCTCCTGCTTGATCAGCGTCCAGGCCAGTGTGTCCAGGTTGACGTCGTAGGTGCGGTCGGCGGTGGTCATGGAGGTGTAGACGAAGCGGAAGGCGCGGCGGTCGAATTCGGGGTTGGGCGCGCCGCGCGTGGCGTAGACCGCTTCAGGAAAAGTAAGCGAGCGGGTTTGCCCGCTGGCGAAATCGTGAATGTCCAGGGTGGGCAGGGCTTGGGAACGGCCGTACACCGCCACATGCCCGGCGAACATCTCCAATCCTTCCAGCAGCTTGTCCGGGTTGTGGGCGATGAAGGGCTGCCAGTTGGCAAAACCCGGCGCGTCCACCGGCGCAGTGACGATCTGGTAATTGGGCGCGGCGTCGTTGGTGAGGATGTAGAACTGCCCGGCGCGATGCTCGACGCTGTAGCGGCGGTTGGCGCGGCGCGGTTCAATCAGGAAAAAACCGCCGGACGGCGTGTGGGCGTCCAGCGCCCACACTTCGCTGGTCTCTTTGCTGTTGATTTCCAGCAGCAGGTAGGCCTCGTCTTTGGTTTTGTCCAGCGAGACCCGGTACAGTTCATCGGGTTCGTGGTGGATGAGGGGGTCAACGGCCGTGTCCGTGCCCAATTCATGCCGCAGCGCTTTGTAATCGCGCCAGGCGGCATCCTGCACGGTGTAAAACAGGGTGCGGTTGTCGTTGCCCCATTCCAGCGAGTAGCTGACGTTGGCCACGCGGTCGGGCAGCAGCTCGCCGGTCGCCAAATCTTTAATTTGCAGGGTGTAGCGCTCGCCGCCGACGGTGTCGGTGGTGTAGGCCAGCAGCCGGTGGTCGGGGCTGATGCGCGTGACGCCGATGCGGAAGTAAGCTTCGCCCACTGCCAGGGCGTTTTCATCCAGCAGGATTTCTTCTGGGGCGTCCAGGCTGCCCTGCTTGCGGCAGTGGATGGTGTACTGCTGGCCCGCTTCGGTGCGGGTGTAGTAGTAGAAGCCGCCGTGCTGCACCGGCGCGCTGCTGTCGGTTTCCTGGATGCGGCCGACCATTTCATCGTAGAGCTGCTGTTGGAGAACGGCCGTGTGCGCCATCATCGCCTGGGTGTAAGCGTTTTCCGCTTCCAGGTGGGTGATCACGTCCGGGTTTTCCTTCTCGCGCAGCCAATAATAATTGTCGATGCGCGTATGGCCGTGAATGGTCAATTCTTGCGGCTTCACTGCCGCGACTGGGGGTTGGTTTTGTTGGGTCATGATTCCTCTTTGGAGCAAGAGCGAGAGCGAGAGCTAGAGTACCTTCTTCCTCTCGCTCTTGCTCTAGCTGTTCAGGTAGTGGGCCAGGGCGTCTGGCCACGGCCGTAATTCGATGCCAATCGCCTTGCCGACGTTGTTGTTCAGGGCGGCGTAGGGGGGCGGGGTGGAGGCGCGCTGGAAATCTTTGAGCTGGATGGGCGTATTCACCACGTCGCTCAGGCCCGCCTGGCGCAAAATCTCGTTGGCGAATTCCCAGCGCGAGCAGGCCCCGGCGTTGGTGAGATGGTAGACGCCGTATTGGTGGGTGTCGATCAGTTGGGTGATGGCGGCGGCTAAATCGTTGACATAAGTGGGATTGGCGACTTCGTCCGTGACGACGCGCAGTTGGCCGGTTTCGCGGGCACGATTGAGAATGGCGTGGATGAAGTTGCGGCCGCCGGGCGCAAACAGCCACGACAGGCGCACGATGTAGAAGCGGCTGAGCAGATTGGTGACGTGAAATTCGGCGGCGGCTTTGGAACGGCCGTACCCATTCACCGGGTTCAGCGGCGCCCACTCGTCATAACCTTCGGGCCGGTCGCCGGCAAAGACCTCGTTGCTGCTGATGTGCAGCATCTCCGCGCCGAATTCCTGGGCGGCCAGGGCGACGTTTTGCGTGCCCAGGCCGTTCACGCGGTAGGCCAGCGCCGGGTTGCGGGCGCAGCCGTCCACGTCGGTCAGGGCGGCGCAGTGGAGGATGAGGTCGGGGGTGGTTTGGGCGACGGCCGTGAATACGGCCGTGCGGTCGGTGATGTCCAGTTCCGGCAAATCTACGCCGGTGACATCGCGGGGGGCCAGGGCTTGTGTCAGCGCTGTGCCCAATTGGCCTTTATGGCCGGTGAGCAAAATTTTCATGCAGAAGTTCTCCAGTGTAGTCTGGCCGGATTATACCTGGGCCAAACAGAGAGGGCGAAAGGAACGGCCGTTCCGTGTGCCGAAAAGTGACCGATAGGTGGCATTGCGTCAGGTTAGATTATTCTAATCGCTTTATCCTGGGGGGATGATTTTCGGGTAAGCTAAAGAAGGTTTGCTGGTTGGCTGGTTGGCTGAATTCAGCTAACCCAGCCAACAAACCAATCCAAAACCATCATGACCATGAAAAAACCCACGGGTGGTTCCCACCCCATACGGCGCTATCCGGCGCCGGTGAATCAAGTACCGCAGCGCGAACGGCCGTTCGCCGAAATGCCTACTCAGCCCTGGCAGCCGTTGCCGCCGCCCGCGCCGCGCCGCCGTACCCATTGGCTGGTGCACCTGGCGCTGGCCGCATCGGCGGTGCTGGTGCTGTTGTTTGGGTTGGCGGTTGTTTTGGCTGTCGCCTGGTTTGTGAGCCAGAGCGATTGGATCGTGCCGGGTGTGAGTGTGTCGGGCATTGACCTGAGTGGACAGAGCCGGGAGACGGCCGTATCCACCCTGCAATCCGCCTGGGACACGCAAATCATCACCCTGGCCGCGGGGGACGAAACGCGGGCTGTGCCGCCATCTAGCATGGGCTTTGCGCTGGATGCCGCCGCGACGGCCGACGCGGCCCGCGACCAGGGGCGCACGCTGGCCAGTTGGCGGTCGTTTTGGGCCGACGACGGCCGTTTCCTGACCGCTCCCGTCTGGCAGTTTGATCGCGCCGCCGCCGAATATGGCCTGAACGCCCTGGCCGCCGAGTTGGTCCGCGTGCCGCAGGATGCGCGGCTGGAGTACAGCAACGGCCGTTTTGTGGCCCTGCCCGGCCAGCCAGGCCGCCAGTTGGACGTGGCCGCCACGCTGAATTTGCTGACGCAGCAGGCGGGCGTTGTGCTGGCGAACGGCCGTCTCGATTTGACGTTAACGGCCGTGCCGCCGGCCGTCGTGGACCTGAGCGCGGTGGCCGAGCAGGCCAACACACTGCTGGCCGCGCCCATCACCCTGCACGCCTATGATCCCATCACCAATCAGGCGGTGGACTGGCTGCTGCCGCCGGAAACCTGGGGCGGCTGGCTGACGGTGGACGCAACGGCCGTCGCTGCCGGGCAGTTTAACTGGTCGTTGGACCAGGGGCAGGTGGAAAATTATTTGCAGGCGCAGGCGGCCGGATTGGGTGACGGGCGGTTTGTGGATGTGGACGAGGCGGGAACGGCCGTAACTGAGGCGATCACCCATCACGCCACTACCGTCAGCCTGCGGGTTTACCATCAGCCGCGCCAGCATGTGGTGCAAAGCGGCGAGACGCTGTCCAGCATTGGGCGCGGTTACGGCATTCCCTACCCCTGGATTCAGCAAGCCAATCCCGGCCTGGAGACATTGTCGGTCGGGCAAACCATCACCATTCCGTCGGTGGATGAGATGGTGCCGCTGCCGGTGGTGGAAGGCAAGCGCATTGTGGTGAGCATTGCTCAGCAGCGGGCCTGGGTGTATGAGCATGGCGCGTTGAAGTGGGAATGGCCTGTTAGCACCGGCATTGCCAGCAGCCCCACCGCGCCGGGTATTTTCCAGATTCAGAGCCACGAGGCCAACGCCTACGCGGGCAACTGGGATTTGTGGATGCCGCAGTTTATGGGCATTTATCGCCCTGTGCCCACGTCGGATTTTATGAATGGTTTCCACGGCTTTCCCACGCGCGGCGGCTCGCAGTTGCTGTGGACCGGCGATCTGGGCCGCCCGGTGACATATGGCTGTATCTTGCTCGATTCGGGCAACGCCGAACTGCTGTATAATTGGGCCGAAACTGGCGTGGTCGTGGAAATTCAGCCGTAAACGTTGGCCTGAAGGAGACAAAGACAGTGAGTTTGGTGGCTTTATTATTATTGGTAGGCTGTGTGGTGGTGGTAACGGCCGTTGCCGCCCTCATCTATCTCTTCCTCCGCGAACGCGATGCCTGAATAACCAACAAACAAACCAACTTTTCCCATGAACATCCACATCCTGACCCTTTTCCCGGACATGTTTCCGGCTTACCTCAACGAGAGCATCCTCAAAAAAGCGCAGGCGATGGGCCAATTGACGGTCCGTCTGCACAATATCCGCGATTACACCACCGACAAACACCACGTCACCGACGAACCGCCGTTTGGCGGCGGCGGCGGCATGGTGCTGAAGCCCGAGCCGATTTTTACGGCCGTCGAATCGCTAGTAGCCGATCTCCAATCTCAACAGGAGATGGAGGGAGTGCCGGTTATTTTGATGTCGCCGCAGGGACGGCCGTTTACCCAAACCATCGCGCAAGAACTGGCCGGGCAGGAGCGGCTGGTGCTGTTGTGCGGCCGGTATGAAGGTGTGGACGAGCGTGTGCGCGAGCATCTGGTGACGGATGAAATCTCGATTGGCGATTATGTGCTGACCGGCGGCGAACTGGCGGCGCTGGTGATTGTGGACGCGGTGACGCGCCTGCTGCCCGGTGTGTTGGGCGCAGAAGGCGCGGCGGAAATGGACAGCCACGCCACGGGTTTGCTGGAAGGGCCACATTTCACCAAACCGGCCGATTTTCGCGGCTGGGTGGTGCCGGACGTGCTGCGCTCCGGCCACGCGGCCAACGTTGCCCGCTGGCGGCGCGAAGAATCCTTGCGTCGCACCTGGCAGCGCCGGCCGGATATGCTGCTGACGGCCGTTCTCACCGAAGAAGACCGCTGGTTCCTGGGCCAGTTGGCGCAAGAAAGTGTGGCGATTGGCGATTGACGCTATCTCTAATCGCCAATCTCTAATTCCCCTTTGGAGTAATGTATGCGAGGCTGCTTGAACGCTTTGGCCGCTGTTGTGGCGGGTTTGTTTGTGGCGACGGCCGTTTTGGCTCTGCTGCTGGTGAACGGGGCGCATGTCCTCACCAATCGGGCGGCGTTGAAAGAGGCGCTGGCTTTGGATGATTTGCTGCGCGACACGCTGCCTATTTTGATTACGGGCATGGTGGAAGAGCAGGCGCGCGCGCAGGGGCTGCCGGTTCCTAATTTGGACGCCGCCGGTCTGACGGAAACTGTGCTGGATACGCTGCCGCCGGATTGGCTGGCGGGGGTGACGGATACGGCCGTGGACAGCCTGCTCGACTATCTGGAAACTGGCGACGAAGCCAGCGCGGTGCTGGACGTGGATGTGAGTCCGGTTATGGCGCAGTGGCAGGGCGAGGTGGGGCGGCAGGCAGTGCTGTCAATTGTGCAGAGTCTGCCCACCTGCACGGATTTGTCTTCGTTTGACCTGACTTCGGGCACGCTGCCGACGTGTGTGCCGCCGGGTATTCCGGCGGAAGAGCTGGCCATTCAACTGTTTAGCGTGGTTAGCAGCACGGTGCTGCCGCAAATTGTGGGGGCGACGGCCGTTGTGCGCATTCCTTTGTTGTCTGAAGGCACGTTGACGGCTGACCAATTGGCGACATTGGTCCGCTTGCAGCAGTGGTACGCGCTGGCAGGGCAGGCGTGGCGGCTGTGGCTGCTGCCGCTGGCTTGCCTGCTCCTGATTTTGCTGTTGGGCGTGCGCTCGGCGGCGGGTTGGGGCTACTGGTGGGGCGGTCCGATGGCTGCCGCCGGATTGTTGGGCCTGCTGCTGGCGGTGCTGCTGCCGGCGGTGGGGATGTGGCTGCTGCGTACGGCCGTTGCCGGGTCGATGTCTGGCATGGGGGAAACGGCCGTGTGGGGCGCGTTTTTGCAGCAAGGGGTCTTGTCGCTGGTTGTCTTGTGGGGCCGCCGCATGTTGTGGCAGGCGGGTAGTTTGTTGCTGGTGGGCATGGTGTTTATCAGTTTCGGTTTCCTTGCTTCGCGCCAAAAGTAAAAAGGAGATTGGGAGATCTCTAGCTGTAGCCGCGATTTCTTATCGCGTCTGGGGGAGCGGGGTAGGGATACCCCGGCTACGAGGAGGAACGCGGTTTCTCGGTTTCTTCCTCTAGCTCTCGCTCTAGCTCTCGCTCATCTGTAGCCGCGATTTCTTATCGCGTCTGGGGGAGCGGGGTAGGGATACCCCGGCTACGAGGAGGAACGCGGTTTTTCGGTTTCTTCCTCTAGCTCTCGCTCTAGCTCTTGCTCATCTGTAGCCGCGATTTCTTATCGCGTCTGGGGGAGCGGGGTAGGGATACCCCGGCTACTAGTCCAAAAGTCACCCTTGTTTCGCTTGAATTTGATTTTGAGTTCATCTATAAACGTAGCTGTTGTTCTGTTGGTTTGCTGGTTGACAGCGGCGTGTACGCAAGAAAAGTTGTAATTATGCAGACCCCAAGGGTTTGCCTCTGAGAATTTGGATTATTGGGGTATTAAACCCTTGGGGTCTTGCCAGAGAAGTTTTTAATCAATTAATTTAGCGTTATGTTGGAGACGGATGTTTAATCTGCGCTCGACAATCCGCACTAACCCAGGAGGGAGTGATGTGTAAACGTGTGGTTTGCTTGGTGTTGATCGTTTTCGTGCCAGTTGTGTTTTTGTTTGTTTTGTTAGATTTTGGCCGGGAAACGGCCGTAGCCGCCCCCACCGATTCCCCTATCATCATCAACGAAATCAATGCCGATCCAGATAGCGTGAATGGTGATGCTAATGGTGATGGGGTAATCAGTTCTGATGATGATGAATTTGTTGAGTTAATCAATACGAGCGGTGGGCTACTAGATATTAGCGGTTGGACATTACATGATCTTGCTTCTCCTATCACCCCGCGCCATACCTTCCCGATGGGGACTGTGTTGCCATCGGGCTGCGCAATCGTCGTCTTTGGCGGCGGGAATCCTACCGGGGATTTTGGCGGTAGCATTGTGCAAACGACGAGCAGTCTGAGCCTAAACAATGCTGACGAGACTGTCACTTTATTAGATGCAGCGCAAACGGCCGTTATCTCCTACACCTACGGCAGCGAAGGCGGCGACAACCAGTCTCTCACGCGCAGCCCAGACCTTACCGGAGCCGCTCCGTTGATTAAACACACACTGGCTGCCGGTTCCAATGGGTCGCTGTTTTCCCCTGGTACGCATGTTGATGGCACACCCTTTGCCTCCTGCGAACTGCCGCCAGCCGCCGATCTGGCGGTGACAAAAACTGGCCCCACCATTGCCGCGCCGGGAGACAGCGTGGTGTATCAGGTTCGGGTGCAAAACGTGGGCGTCCTGACGGCCGTGCAAACCATTCTAACCGACAACCTGCCGACCGGCCTCACCTACGCAGCCGACAGCAGCGGGTATCCTCTGCCGCAGCCGGTCACCCAAACGGTGGTCTGGCAGCTTGGCGATCTGCCGCCGCAAGCCGACGTGCAATTTAGTTTGACGGCGACCCTGGGCACGGCCGTTTCCGGCTCCATCACCAACACCATCCGGGCGGCCACGGCAGCAACCGAGACTACCCAGAGCAATAATATGGCGACGGCCGTTACCATCATTACCAGCCGTGATGTGGTCATCGACGCTGTGCATTACGATGGCTACGAAGGCGTACTCGACGAAGCGGTCGCCTTGCGCAACGTGAGCGAGCAGCCGGTAAACGTGGGCGGCTGGCAAATTAGCGATGGTTCGGCGGCGGTCCTGATTCCGGCAGGTGTTGTTATTCCGGCGCACACGGCCGTCTGGCTGGCCAACGACGCCCTGGCCTTTCAACGACAGTTTGGCCACTTGCCCGATTTGGCGAAAACGGCCGTTGGACTGCCGCTGCCCCTGTTGACCGGTTCCTGGCCGGGTTTTGCCAATGACGGCGATGAGGCGCTGCTGATGAACGCGGCCGGAATTTTGGTAGACGTGCTGGTGTACGAAGCGGGTAATACCAATCAGGCCGGCTGGCTGGGGGCGGCGATACGGCCGTATGTGGGCAGCGGCCTGCCGGTGGCGGGGCAAATTGTTTACCGGATGCGCGACCAACTCACCGGCCAGCCTGTGCCGGACACCGACACGGCCGCCGATTGGGCGCAGTCCACCACGGATGTGATTAACGGCCGTAAAGTGCGTTACCCTGGCTGGGACCTGGATGCGTTCTTTTTCACGACGCAGGTGACGGAAACGGCCGTCATCACCCTGGCCATTGCGCCCGACAACGCCTACGAAGCCATCGTCGCCCAAATCGATCAGGCGCAAAACCGCATCCACGTCGGATCGCTCACCGTCGAAAGCATCGCCATCAGCGAAGCGCTCATCCGCGCTGCCGGGCGCGGCGTCTCCGTGACGCTGCTGCTGGAAGGCGGCCCGGCCGGCGGCCTGACCGATCAAGAAAAATATAGTTGCCGCGAAATCGAGCAGGCTGCTGGCGCGTGTTGGTTCATGATCAACGATGCGACGGCCAAAATTTATGATCGGTATGGTTATGTGCACGCCAAATACATGCTCATCGACGAAACCTGGGCGGTCATCAGCAGCCAGAATTTTTCGCCCGACAGCCTGCCCAACGACGACAAATCAGACGGAACGTGGGGGCGGCGCGGTCTAGTGGTGATTACCAATGCGCCGACTGTGGCGCAGCACGTTCAGACCTTGCTGGCCCATGATTTTGATCGGACCCATCAGGACCTTGTTCGTTGGCAGCCAACGGCCGATTGGCTGCCAACGCCCGGTTTTGTGCCCATCACCCAGACGGGCGGCATAACCTATGCCGTGCGTTATGCCGATCCGCTGGTCGTTTCCGGCGTATTTCCGCTGGAGATTATTCAGTCGCCGGAAAACAGTTTGCGCGATGTGGACGCTTTGTTGGGGCTGGTTAAACAGGCTGGATTGGGAGATAGGATACTGGTGGAGCAGTTGTATGAACGGCCGTATTGGGGGCCAACCATCGGCGGCGCGCCCGCCACAGACCCGAACCCGCGCTTGGAAGCTTATATCGCCGCCTCGCGGCGCGGCGCAGTGGTGCGCCTGCTGCTGGACAGCTATTTTGATGACGAGGCCAGCCCCACCAGCAACCGGGCGACTTGTGAGTATGTGAATCAACTGGCGATGGCGGAGCATTTGCCGTTGGCGTGCGCGCTGGGCAACCCGACCGGGCTGGGGATTCATAACAAAATGGTGCTGGTGGAGGTAAACGGCCGTGGGTATATCCATGTTGGCAGCCTGAATGGTTCCGAACAATCACACAAAGACAACCGCGAGTTGGCTTTGCAAATCCAATCGGATGCCCTCTTCACCATGCTCGCCGATATGTTTTTGCATGATTGGCCCTATCGGGTGTACCTACCCGGCATTTACCATAATTATGTCGGCGCAGCCAGCCATCCGCTGATTAGCGAAATCTTGTATGATCCGCCAGGCTCAGACTCCAGCGAATTTATCGAGTTGGTTAACCCGACGCCGCAAATCTGGGACTTAAGCCACTACAGCCTCGGAGATGCGGTCAACCCCACGGATTTTGAAGACGTGCGCCGTTTTCCGCCCGGAACGTTGCTGGCGCACGGCGAGACCCTGGTGGTGGCTATTAGCGGCATCGATTTTTTTGCGGAATATGGCGTATACCCCGATTTTGAGATTTTGAATACGGTAACGGCCGTACCCGATATGCTCGACGATTTGGCCTGGGGCGATCCGGCGACGTTTTTGCAGCTAGGCAACCAGGGCGACGAGGTAATCCTGCGCAATGCGCAAGATCAGATTGTGGATGTGGTGACGTATGGGGTAGGGAGCTATCCGGGGGTGGTTGCCTGCCCGCTGGTCAGCTTGTTAAATGCCAGCCTGGAACGCTGGCCTTATTGGCGGGATACAGATGATTGTCTGATGGATTTTAGAGAGTGGCCGTTCCCCAGTCCGGGTGCGGTCCCATAGCCTAGCAGTTTGTCGGAAAAGTACTCGTAGCCGCGGTTTCTTACCGCGTCTTCCAGAGGCGGGGTAAGGATACCCCGGCTACAAAAAGAGGTTCTCCGACAGACTGCTAGCTGCGTTTAACCGGGAGATTGGTTTCTATAACCGTGGCAAACAAAAAAAGAACCTTTGCCCTTTTCAGAGGGCAAAGGTTCTTGTATTTAGAATGCGAATTAAGAGGCAAACATCAATTGATGCGCGTGCTATTTAGATGGCTAGCTGCCAAACAAATCAGCCGGATCGACACCATTTTCGCTGTCGCCGCCACCGACTGGAGAGCCGGCTCTGGTTGTGATGACACCTTCGTAAATAACCGCTGGGGTTTCATACGGCAGGGGTTGATTGTTTTCAGTGATGTTGGTTTCAACCTCGGAGGGCTGTTGATTCATGAACATTTGTTTGTCTCCTTGTACGCTGCGTCTGATTAGCACGCTGGCTCCTACAAAATATTAGGGCTATTATGCCGAATCTCAAGCATCATGTCAATATAAAAACCCAGCATATTGAGTTTATCTTACATCTATTGTTACTAAAATCCTACTCGTTGGTATTTTTGGGACCGATTTACATTGTTTGTAGGAACGGCCGTCAAACATCACATTGACCCGATAGACAGGCAAATTCTTGGGCGGCAGTGGTCAGATCTTCTTCCTCGTAGCGATAGATTTTAGAGAAATCGATTTCTGGGAACTTGCCCACTAACTGCTCGTATTCCTCCAGACCTGTCTCTACGTAAGGCATTTGGTCGTATTGGGCATCGAAGGCGGGCAAAAAGGCCATGCCGCCTATTTTGTCTTGATGTTCCCAAATCCAGCGAATGATGTCTAATACTTCATCTTGCTGGTAGGTGATGGTAACGGAAGGATTGTGTTCAGTGTAATTGAGTTTGTTTTGCAGCCAGAAATCGCATTGTTCCAGGGCAGTACGGTCATTGCGCGTGATGGCGCCATCTGGCGATTTGACAGGAAAATGGATGACCCAGGTGTTGGCATTTTCGCGTGTCTGCCCATTTTCTGGGTCCATGGGCACACCGGCGTCTTGCAAGACTTTGCAGACTGGTGAATGGGTGCCGACGCGCACGTTGCGGATGTAATATTCCGACCAGCGGGCGTGCAAACCGGAGGCGGAGTTGAGCAGTTGGGAGGAGTTGCCCGATGGCTTGACGCAGGTGGTAGCTGCGGATTGGTTGATGCCCAATATCGCCGCATAGTGCCGATTTGTTTCTATGGCTACTTGTTGCAGTTTGGTCTGAATTTCCGGGTCTTGGGCAGCCTGACTGTCCATTTGTCCATTGAGGTCTACCCCCAACAAGCGTTCTTCGACGCAGTTTTGTTTCCACTGTGGGCGCAGTCCGGGGAAGTAGGTTGCCATTGATTGGATGGTGCCAATGATGGCGGCCAGTTCTACTTTTTCTTTCAGGGTTTCGTAGGTGTCTTCGGAGCGGGCCACGGCGCTGGAGAGGTTGCAGAATTGATACGGCCGTAACAAAATTTCGCCGCATGGGTTGGTGCCAAAAACAGCCGCCTGACGGCGCGCCGTACGGCCGTCTACAGCCGCTTTGCGGTTAAAAATGCCTGGTTCGCCACGGCCAGATTCCACCATATCCAAAACAAAGCGCGTGATTTCTGTTTGGGAAAGCTCGCGTTCTGGCCAGACGGCGGAATTGTTGGCATTCCAGCGCTGGCTGTTATTGCGCCAGAAATCCCCGTCTTTGCAGTGCAGCATCTCCAGATCGTCGTAATCAAACAGCGAGATCATGGCGGTGCGGCGCACGCCGCCGGATACGGCCGCATCGCCAACGGCGCACATCATGTCGTGGGCGTCTAACGGCCGTAAAAATCCCCCTTGCCGTGACAAAATCCGGCCGCGGGCAAACTCTAACATCTTGCGCAGCGGTTCTGGGCCAGAGGCGCGCCCGCCTTTTACCCGCAGCGGCGCGCCCGCTGGCCGCACCTCGGAATAATCAAAAATAACGTCTTCCCCTTCAAACCAGGCGGTGATCCCGATGCGCACAGCCTCGGCCCACCCTTCGGATGAATCGATGACAGTGCAGGTGGCTGGCGGGTTGCCTTTCTGCCGGGCGATGCGTGGAAATTGCTCTACATATTGTCGTTCTACGGAAAAGCCAACGCCGCAGCCGCTCATGGAGATGATCAACGCCTCCACAAACGAGTCGATGCTGTCTACGGGCATGTAGGAGCAGTTGTAGAGGGCGATGTTATTTCGCCGGGCAGCCGGGCCGGCCATGGCCAGCAGCCGCATGGAGGGCATCACCTTCATCTCTAAAATGCCTTTGCGAATGCGGTCGTAGGTTTCTGCTGGCAGGCGGTAGTCTGATAATTCTTTCATGTAGTCCACGGCGCGGTCTACGGTTTCAATCCAGGTTTCGCGGCGGCCTAATTCGTAGCTAAAGCGCGAGTACTTGTCATAAAATTGGAATTTTTGCAGTTGAGTTGGAAAATATTTGTCTGATTGGGCGAATGCCTGGCGCACGTCTTCTGGGACGGGGCGGCGGACGCGCATTTTGGCGTGTTCGGCGCGATAGAGGATGTAGTGTTTGGCGGCTTCGTATTCCCCGGCGGCTTGCAGCGCCATTTCAACTATGTCTTGTACGCCTTCCACAGTAGGGAGGTCATATTTGGCGGCGACCACATTGACGACTTGTTGGGTCAGGTCTTCAACGGAAGTTTTGGGTGGGTTGGCCAGACTGGAAAAACAGCGTTCCAAGGCGACTTGTATGCGTCCGGCATCGAAGGAAACGATACGGCCGTCGCGCTTGATTATTTGCTTGGGTATGGCCACTTTAAAGTAAATGCTCTCTGCTCCCATGGACTTGGAGCCATTGGTTCCATTTTTCCCATTGAGGCCATTTTTCTTTTGCTCTGTTTGGGGCAACAAATTAATCGTCCCGCCTTGATTTTCAGACATGAATACACTCCTTCTCAATTTAGATAAAGGTTTTGGACACAAAGATATAGACCAGACCCGCAGGAAGAGCGCTGGCGAGAGGGGCAGCCTGCTATTATTTGGTCTGTAATAGACGATCGATTTCGGTTCGAATGGATTCCAGGTCGTCGAGGCCTAAGTAAACGATGGCGTAGCGAATGTAGGCGACCTCATCCAGCTCTTTGAGCTTGGCGATGATTTTGTCGCCCACGAGACGGCTTGGCACTTCTGCGCGTCCCAGTTGTTGCAGTTCAGCTTCAATTTCCCCGGCGATGTGCTCAATGTCGGCGGCGGCGACTGGCCGTTTGGCGCAGGCGACGCGCACGCCGGCAAGAACTTTGTCGCGTGAGAATTCTTCACGTGTTCCATCCCGCTTGACCAGCATGGGGGTGGCCAGGATTGGGCGTTCGTATGAGCTAAATCGTTGATCACAATGATCACAAACCCGGCGGCGGCGTGTGCCGCCACGGCCGTCGTGACTGGTGTCGATGACGCGGGTTTTGTCGTTATCGCAATACGGGCATTTCACGTTCGGAACTCCTTCAACAGGTTTACACCCAGGGATGTGTTTTTTGGGTGTAAATCGAATCGCATGTGCCATATATGGGGATAAGAACTGCAATTACCCTATATTTGGCGTGCGAGAGTGGCGACATTATAGCATACGGCCGTTTACCAGACAAGGTGGTTATGCGTGAAAAAACCTTAAAAAATTTACGGCCGTTTTTAGGTGAACAGGCAGTGTACAGCGTGTAAACGCTGTACACTGCGTCTAAAAATTAGCGTTTTTTACGCAAAAAAGCGGGGACGTCGATATCGTTAATGCGATAGGCAGAAGAGGAATCGGGTTCCACCCGGCTGGATGGCGCAGGTGTGCTGGGGCGATTGCTGCCGACGGAGACGGGTTCCCGGCGCAAACTGCCGCTGGATTGCGTGGCTTGCCGGTTAATTGGGCGCATCATCGGTAAAGAATGCTCAAATCCGGTGGCAATTACGGTAATGCGAATGGCGTCGCCCATGGTTTCGTCGATCACCGCGCCAAAGATCAGATTGACTTCGGGGTGGGCGGTTTCGCGGATGATGGCCGCGGCTTGATTGATCTCGAACAGACTTAAGTCTGGGCCGCCGGTCACATTAAAGAGGATGCCGCGCGCGCCGTCGATGGTAATGTCTAACAAACGGCTGGCCAGCGCTTGCTCGGCCGCCTTTTGGGCGCGATCGTCACCGGACCCATGGCCGACAGCCATCAGGGCTGCGCCGCCCAGGGACATGATTGTCTTAACGTCAGCAAAGTCCAGATTGATCAATCCGGGAACGGTGATCAATTCGCTGATGCCTTGAATGCCCTGTCTCAATACGTCGTCGGCCAGTTTGAACGAGTCGAGCAGGGTGATCCGTTTGTCGGCCGTTTCCAGCAGTTTGTCATTGGGGATGACAATGAGTGTATCGACGTGTTCTTTGAGTTCTTCGATGCCGGCTTCGGCGGCGCGGGCACGGTGGGCGCCTTCAAAGGAAAACGGCCGTGTCACCACCCCAATCGTCAGCGCTCCTTCCTCACGGGCAATCTTGGCCACCGTTGGCGTCGCTCCGGTACCTGTGCCGCCGCCCATACCGGCCGTCACAAATACCATGTCCGAGCCTTGCAGCGCTTCGTGCAGCTCTTCTACAGACTCTTCCGCCGCCTTCAGCCCAACTTCCGGGTTGCCGCCGGAACCCAGGCCTCGTGTCGAGCGTTCGCCCAACTGCAATTTATGCGGCGCCAGGCTGTTGTTCAGCGCCTGCTGGTCCGTGTTCACGGCGATAAAATCAACACCAACGATGTTTTCTTCAATCATGCGGTTAATGGCATTGCTGCCCCCGCCGCCCACGCCAACCACGCGAATCAGGGCCGTGCCTTCCGCCTCCGGCATTCTTTGTGTTCTTTTTGTGTACTCTTGTGTCTTCATGATCACATCCCTCTTTTTTGTAAACTGTTATAAGCCAGCCATGCCACCTGCAAATTTATTTTGTAACGATACGGACCCCAAGGGTTTGCTCCTGAGAATTTGGATTATTTGGGTATCAAACCCTTGGGGTCTTACCAGAAAAACCTGAGCAGCTACTTTGTTTTTTGATTTATCCGGGTAACAACGCCCGTAAAAAATTACTCATACGTCGGCTCCACAGGCCATTATTCGGCCGTGGGCGGAACGATTCATGCTCATCCATGGCCCAATTCAGCAAGCCGATGCCGGTTGCATACGCCGGACTGTTGAGATTTTCTACCATGCCCACCACGTTTTTGGGGCGGGCCACACGCGCCGGCACATTTAAGACGCGTTCGGCGATTTCGGTGATGCCGCGCAACTGCGCTGTCCCCCCGGTCAAGACGATTCCCGCCGGCAGCAAGCCATCGTAACCGGAGCGGCGAATTTCTTGCAAAATAAGCTGGAAGATTTCTTCTGTGCGGGCCTCGATCACATAGGCCAAATCCTGCCGGCCGACCTGGATTTTTTCGCCGCCAAATGGTTCGACGGTGAAGAGGAAATTCGGGTCGATTTGCGCCGGACGACAGTCGCCATGTTGGATTTTCACCTGTTCGGCGATATCGTAAGGCGCGCGCAGGCCGATGGCAATATCGTTGGTGATGTGGTAACCGCCCACGGGAATGACTTTGGTGTGCCAGACGGTGCCTTGCATATACAGGGCAATATCGGTTGTGCCGCCGCCAATATCGGCGACAATGACGCCCATTTCTCGTTCGTTGGGTTCCAGAACCGCTTCGCCAGAGGCCAGGGCATTGAGCACAAATTCGTGCGCCTGAATCCCCACATTGTCGATGCATTTGGCCAGGTTTAATACCGCCGGGGTGGCGGCGGTGACGATATGGGTTTCTACTTCGAGTTTGAAGCCGTGCATGCCCAAGGGGTTGCGAATACCTTCCTGGTCATCAATGGCATAGCTGCGCGGGATCAGGTGGATGATTTGGCGGTTTTGCGGCACGGCGATCGATTGGGCAGCATCCAGAGCACGGCCGATGTCCTCTGTGGTGACGCCGGTATCGTTGCGACCGATGGCCACTGCGCCGCGGTTGTTGCTGGAGCTGACGTGTTCGCCGGCCATGCTGACCAGGGCCTGCGACAGGTTGTAACCGGAAGTTTGCTCCGCCTGTTCGACGGCTTTGGCGACGGCGATGGAGGTTTCGTTTACATCCATCACCACGCCTTTGCGCATGCCGCGCGCAGCCTCGATGCCCATGCCGATAATTTGTAACCGGCCCTGGCGTACTTCACCTACCAGGGCGCAAATTTTGGTGGTGCCAATGTCTAAGCCAAAAACGATTTCTTCCATAAATGATGCCCTCCCAACTTTATTGGGCTTTGTAATAGGGTTTTGCCTGATCGCTTACGCTGATGTAGGCCGGCTGAATCTGGCGGGCCTGTAAATCGGCGACGATGGTTTCGTATACGCTGAGTTTTTGATTCATATCGGCGCCTACGCCGAAGTAAGCGCGCCAGCCACGGCCGTCTTGGTAGCTTAAACCACTTCCAGGCCGATAGTACAATTTGTCGATATTCGGCCGCAGCTGGCGCAGTTGGAGCGCACCCGTAAGCACATTGTCGGGCACAAAACCGATGGCGGCGTGAGGGACCACGGCCGTTTCTCCGGTTTCGGCTGTCTCGTCTGTGCCGAGGCTATTGGCTGAAGGTGTTGGCGGCACCTCATATTCAATCGTCAACAGCCCGATAGCCGGCGTGCGCGCCGGAATTAGCTCATTACGTTTGGTAATCCAAAACTGCTGACCGCCTTCTTGCCACAAGGCAATCGGCGTGTCTTCTACAATCTCGATCTGTACCTGGTTGGGCCAGGACAGGGTGACTTTGCTGGAAACCACACCCGGCAGGGCAGCAATGCGTGTGGCCGCTTCATTGGGGTCGGCGGAAAAGACATGGGCGCCGCCCAGCCCGCTGGCAGCTACAATTTCGTTGGCCGGAATAGACACCACGCCGGTCACCGGGATGGTGGTGAGGTAAAAATGTTCATCGGTCGCGGCCAGGAACAGGGCGAACAGGGTAAATGCCAGCAGCCCTAAACTCAGCCAACGGGCGGAAAAAACGACGCTTTTTAGCCCTTGCAGCGGCAACGTGGTCGCCTGCCGCCGGTTGCGCCGCCGCCGATGGGTTGCCGTTTTGGGCACGCCCGTGGGCGTTACTCTGGGCATATGCATCGCGTGGGAAGATTGAACGCGGCGCATTTGGGGCTGTTTGCGCAGGCGTTGGCCAGATGGTTTGGCTCGGTTAGAGCGTTGAGGTTCCTGGTTTTGTGTCATGGAATGTATGGTTTACGATTTCAGGTCGACGATGGTTCGCTTGCCGAAAAAGTTGTTTTTAGATTCGATTTTTCTGCGAATCTTTCGATGGCCAGATCGATGAGTTTGTCTAATAACTGCGGGTAGGGCAGGCCGCTGGCTTCCCACAGTTTGGGATACATGGAGATGCGCGTAAAGCCGGGGATGGTGTTGATTTCGTTGAGGTATAGCGCATCGGTGTCTGTGTCTAGCAGCAGGTCGACGCGGCCCATGCCGGCGCAGTCGATGGCTTGATAGGCGCGAAGGGCGAGTGTTTGCACGGTTACGGCCGTTTCCTCAGCCAATTCCGCCGGTATCATCAGCTCAGAATAGTCGTCGGAGTCGGGAGCGGCCAGATATTTAGCCGTGTAATCATAAAAATCACGGCGCGGGCGAATCTCGCCCACCACGCTGGCGGCGGGCGCTTCGTTGCCCAGTACCGCCACTTCCAATTCACGGACGTTGATGCCTTGCTCCACGACGATGCGCCGGTCGTATTGGGCGGCTTCGTGCAGTCCGGCGACCAATTCGGCGCGATTTTTGCATTTGCTGATGCCCACGCTGGACCCCAGATTGGCGGGTTTGGTGAACATGGGGTAGCTGAGGGCGGCTTCCAATTTGTCCAGCACGGCCGTTTCGCCCATCAGCCATTCTTGCCGCGTTACCAGTTCCCAGGGCAGCACCGGCAGACCGTTGGCCGCCATGACGTGCTTAAACATGGCCTTGTCCATGCCCACCGCCGAGCCGACAACGCCCGCGCCGACATAGGGCAGACCGGCCAGTTCCAACAGACCTTGCACCGTGCCGTCTTCGCCGTAGGTTCCATGCAGCACAGGGATGAGGACATCGAGGTGGGTAACGGCCGTAAGCCCAGTCGGTTCCGCGTCGGTTTCTTGCAGCGCCATCAGGCCAGAAATTTGCGGATCGGGCAGCAGCGCCGTCGGCTGGACGTCGGTATGGCCTTCGGTCAGGGCAGCCACCACGTTACCGGTCAGCCAACGGCCGTCGCGGGTAATGCCCACCGGCACCACGTCATACTTTTCGCGGTCCAACGCCGCCATCACCGATTGCGCCGACAGCAGCGACACTTCATGCTCGCCAGAGCGCCCGCCGAAGATGACGCCGATTTTTAATTTGTTGGAATGGTTTGTTTGCTCGTCCATGTCTTGTCGTTGTTGCTGGCGGATTTTGTCCCGCGCTATGCCTTACTCGCTAAATTTCCAGTCGCCAACCAGCTCGACTTCCAGTTCCATTTCCACGCCAAATTGGCCGCGCACGCGGTGCCAGGCTTCGGCAATGAGGGCGCGAATGTCTTCGGCGGTGGCGTCGCCATCGCTGACGAAGAAGTTGGCGTGTTTTTCGGAGATGCGCACATTGCCCACCTGATACCCTTTAAGCCCGGCCGTATCGATCAAATAACCGGCGTAATAATTGGGCGGGTTTTTGAACATGGACCCCATGCTCGCGCCGCCGGGCTGTGTTTGTTTGCGGTAGGCAGTAAAGCCATCCGCGCGGGCGGTCAGCACACTCACCGATTCGGGCGTTAATTGCAGTTCGGCGGAGAGTACCACGCGCCGGGCCAGGTTGCGCCCCTGTTCCCGTTTGAGCAGGCTGTCGCGGTAGCTGTATTTGAGGTCTTCTTTGCTGTATAGTTTCGCGCCGCGCCCGGGTTCCCAGATGTTGGCGGCCAGTAAATTGCCGGCCATGTCGCCGCCGTGGGCGCCGGAGTTGCCGACCACTGCGCCGCCCAACGTGCCAGGGATGCCGATGGCCCATTCCAGGCCGCCCAGCCCTTTGCCAATACACTGCCGCGCCAGGGAAGAGAGGTTCATGCCGGATTCGGCGGTGCAAACGACGTGGGCGCCGGTGTGGCGGAAGCGCACCGTTCTGGCGCGGTTCATGATCACCAGTCCGCGCACACCTTCATCGGCGACGAGGATGTTGGAGCCGCCGCCGAGGATGAAGTAAGGGATGTGTTGAGCGTAGGCCAGTTCGACGGCCGTTTGCAGTTCCAGCGCGTTATCGACCGTGAGAAACATTTCAGCCGGGCCGCCCACGCGCGCCGATGTGTATTTTGCCAACGGCGCGTCTATTTGGAATTTTTCGCCGAAAATTTCCCGGTATTGGCTCTGTATGGCTTCGAGTACAGATGTTTTTAAATTCATGCCCTCTTCCTCTAGCTCTAGCTCTGAACTCTTTTGCTTAATCCTTCTAAAACCCACTGCCCGACCATGTCGCCGTCGCCGGCGCCCAGTGTCAGGATAACGTCATCGGGGCGCACGCGGTCTAGCAGATAATCGGCTGCGGCGCGCCGGTCGGGAATATGGATGGCGTGTGGATGGTTCATGGCATTGATGATCACGCTTGTGTCCATGCCCAGGGTGTCTTGTTCGCGGCTGCGGTATATATCCAGGGCAATGACCCGGTCGGCCTGGTCGAAACTTTTGGCGAACTGCTCGGCCAGCAGGCGGGTGCGGCTGTAGGTGTGCGGCTGCCACACGGCCCACAATCTGCGTCCGGGGAACCGCTGCCGCGCGGCCGCCAGGGTGGCCTGGATTTCGGTGGGGTGGTGGGCGTAATCGTCGATGATTGTTACGCGGCCAACTTCGCCCAACACCTGGAAACGCCGCCCCATGCCGCCAAATTCGGCCAATCCCTGGCGAATGATTGAAAAATCGATGCCTAAATCCAGGCTGACGATGATAGCGGCCAGGGCGTTGCGCACGTTGTGCAGGCCGGGCACGCGCAGCCGGGCCAGCCCAATGAGCTGGCCATCTTCTTCAATGACAAAGTCCATGCCGCCGAGTTGGTTGGGGCGGCAGTCCAGGGCTTGGAAATCGGCGGATACGGCCGTTTCTTCATCGGCCAGCGCGTAGGTGGTAATTTCTACGTCGGTCAGGGTGAGATTGTGCAGCAAGGCCTGGACGCCAGGATCATCGGCGCAGGCGATAAGTCGCCCGCCATCGGGCAGCAGGCCGACAAATTCACGGAACGCGCCTACGTAATCGGCTTCGGTGGGGAAGAGGTCGGGGTGGTCGTGCTCAATGCTGGTGATGACAGCTACTTCGGGGCGCAGGCCCAAAAACATGTGGTCGTATTCGTCGGCTTCAATCACAAAATAGTCGCCCTGGCCGTAACGGCCGTTGCTCTCTATGCTCGGCAGTGTGCCGCCCACAATCACCGTCGGGTCCAGGTCTGCCTGGAGCAAAATTTGGGCGATCATACCGGTGGTGGTGGTTTTGCCGTGTGATCCAGCAACGGCCACGCCGATATTATCGGCCATCAGGTGGCCCAGCAGGTCGGCGCGTTTGAGTACGGGGATGCCTTGCGCCCGCGCCGCCGCCACTTCCGGGTTGTCGTCTGGCACGGCTGAGGAAATGACCAGCGCGTCGGCGCCGACGATATTTTCTGCCCGATGGCCCTGGAAAATGGTTGCGCCTTCGGTGGCGAGAACGGCCGTTAACTCATTGGCTTGCATATCCGACCCCGATACCACAAACCCTCGGCCCAAAAGCACTCTGGCGATAGCCGAAATGCCCGACCCGCCTATGCCGACCAGATGAATATGCATCTCATTACGCAGCTTAAAATCTGTTATCATGATCCCTGACTAAAATTAAACCGGGCAGTTAAGCCCCAGAGCGGTTAAATAGACGCTTTTGCCGCTCATTACCCTGTCGCTTCGGGTTAAATCATTACAATAATCACAAACAAGAAGACAATCACAACCAGGAAAGGCAGGTAAGGCGCCAGCAGCGGCAGCGGTAAGTTGGCGAGCAATGTCTCCATATCGGTTGTCCGAATGACCCATGTAAATGGATAGGCGACGCCTGGGGCCAGACGTACCCAGTTGCTGGGTGATTGTAGCTGGTATTCCAAAAAGGCCAGAATGGCCCCGATGATCAAGTAACCATTCACGCCGCCGACCAGCAGCCCCATGAGCTTATCCTGAAAGCTGTCTCTTACACGCAGCCTTTCGGCCAGACGGCTGCCGGCAAATGCCGGCCCCTGATAGCTAAAAAAGGCGATGACGAGGTGGATAGATGTAAACAAATAAAATACTTGCCGCCGTATCGCATCTGTGTCAATGGTGCTGCCGCCGCCCATGAGCGACGTAAAGTAGGGGCCAAATTGGTTGATGGCAAAAAGCGATAAAATCAGACCAGATGTGGCAATCACTTCTTTTGTCCAACCGCGCATGGTGCCGATCAGGGCAAAAAACATCACCATAATCCAGAAAAAAGCAGTCAAACTAATCACGCAGCGACTCCTTGCGGTTTGTTTTCGGCCGTCTGACGAATCACCTCGGCTAAGCGAAGGGCGGCCTCGGGCTGAGCCAGGGCGCGGGCGGCGGCGCGCATCGCTTCCAGGCGCGGCGTGTCCTGAAGCAGGTCCAAAATCAACTTGCTCAACTCATCGGGCAGGCGTTCGTCGGTGGATTGGAGGGCCGCGCCGCGTTCGGTCAGGTAATCGGCGTTGACTTTTTGGTAGCGCCAGGCAAATGACAGCGGTACGAGGATGGCCGGCAGGCCAAATGCTGGTCCTTCGCCCAACATGCTGGCTCCGGCGCGGGCTACCACAAGATCGGCCGCGCGGAAGGCAGCGCCCATAGTTTCGTGCAGGTATGGGTAGGGGCGATACCATTGGCGCAGGTTGGCCGGCAGGGCATTGGCGTTTTCTTCCACTTGCGGCCAGGTGAGCGTGCCGCTGATGTGGATGATTTGAATGTGGGCCAGCAGTTCCGGCAGGCTGTCGATCAGGGCTTTGTTGATGTTCCACGAGCCGCGGCTGCCACCGAAAACGAACAGCGACGGCCGTCCGGGTTGCAGATCAAATTGGGCCAGCGCCTCAGCCTGACTGAGCCGGGTGGCGGCGCGAATTTCTGGGCGCAGCGGATAGCCGGTGACAACCAGTTTGCCGGCCGGGACAAACGCTTTGGACAGGTCGGTGGTGCAGGCTACTTTTTGCGCCAGCGGCATGATGGCTTTGATGGCCTTTCCTGGTTCCACGTCTGGCAGGAAGATGACGATGGGCACGCCGTGCAGGCGAGCGGCCAGGGCGACAGGCGCGGCCATGTAACCGCCGGTCATAAACATGACATCTGGCTTAAATTGGCGGATGAGTTGGTGGGCTGTGCCCACGCTCCAGGTTAGTTTCGCCAAGTTTTTCATCCTTGCTGCCAGGGAAACGCCGACGACTGCGCCGCCCTGAATGGTTTCCAGTTTCAGCCCTGCTCGCGGGACCAGGGTTTCTTCCATTTCGCCTTGTGTGCCGACCCACAAGATTTGCTCTCGGTTAAGGCCGAGGGTTTGTAGTTCGGAAACGGCCGTTAAAGCCGGATAAATGCCGCCGCCGGTTCCCCCGGCGCATACCAGTACCTTCATAATCGTCAATTGCTAATGGTCAATGGCCTATGGCCAATGGTTTATTTTCTCTCCGGTTGAACGCGGCGCTCAATGGCGGCGTCGCGGGAGATGTTTAATAAAATGCCGATGCCCAGCATCGAGAACAGCAGCGATGACCCGCCGTAACTTAGAAATGGCAGCGGGATGCCGGTGAAGGGGATAACGGCCGTGATGACCGCAATGTTAATCAACGCCTGAAACCCCAGCCAGGCGGTAATCCCCAAAGCCAGCAGCGAACCGTAAATATCTCGCGCATTTAGGGCAATGCGGACGCCCCGCCACACCATCATAACCAGCAGCCCAATAAATGTCAGGGTTCCCATCAGCCCTAACTCTTCACCTAAAATGGCAAAAATGCCATCCGTATGTGCCGCCGGCAAAGGGCCAAATTTTTGCGTGCTTTCGCCAATGCCTACGCCAAACCAGCCACCGCGTCCCAAAGCGATCAGCGTTTGCTGCACATGCCAGCTTGCCTGAGCCGGGTCGCGCAGGGTTTGTTTGAAGGCGTCCACACGAGCGGCGGCGTGCGGCAGGGTGTTGATGATGATCAGAAAGACCACGCCCCCGACCAAGGCGGCCACAGCAAACTGCCGCCAATCGGCCCCGGCGATGAAAAACAGCGTGAAGCAAATGAGGGCAATTAGAACGGCCGTGCTTACATCGGGCTGCTGCACAATTAGCCCGCAAACCAGACCCGTCAGGAACGAGAAGGGCAGCAAGCCGTAGGTCAGGTCTTTGATGCGGTCGCCTTTAGAAGACAGCCAATGGGCGATGTACAAAATTGTCGCCAATTTGGCAACTTCTGATGGCTGATAAGAGCCTTCGTAGATGCCGCGCTGCGCGCCAAAAATCGATTCACCAAAGAACAGCACCACAATCAGCCCAAGCAGCGTTGCAGCCAGAAACGGCACAGAAATGCGCCGAAAGGCGTGATAATCGAACTGCATGATGACGAGAACGCCTGCCAGACCGAGGAGCATGGCTACAAACTGCCGTTGGAAATAGTAGGTTGGGTCGTCTTTGAAGAGCAGGCCATAATCAAAGGTGGTTGAATAGACCATCATCATGCCGATGATGAGCAGACCGGCGGCCGTGAGCAGCAGCCAATAGTCGAATTGCAGCCGGGTTCCCGGCCGAACGAGATTGCTGTTTTTTCTGACGACGTTAAATGTGGTCATAGGATTCGTCCTCAATCGTTCGGTAATGATTTTTACAGTTGGTTGACCCAATCTCGAAAGCGTTCGCCGCGTTCGGCAAAGTCGTTGAAGGCGTCGAAGCTGGTGCCGCCGGGTGACAGTAAGACGATGTCGCCGGCTGTGGCCATGTGGGCGGCGGCGGTCACGGCCGTTTCCAGCCCATCCACCCGCGTCATCTGCTTGCAGCCAGCCTCAGCCAGCCGCTTTTCCAGCGTCTCCGCCAGATCGCCAAACAACACCACATGCTTCACGCGTTGGGTTACCCGGTTGGCCCATTCTTGCCACTGCATGTCCTTGTCGCGGCCGCCGGCCAGCAGCACCAGCGGTTCGTCGAAGGCGGACAGGGCGGCCAGGGCGCGTTCCGGCGCGGTGGCAATGGAATCGTTGATGTAGCGCACGCCCCGAATCTCGCGCACCAGTTCCAGCCGGTGCTCCACGCCGTGAAAAGTGCGAATCGCCTGCCGCATGGCCTCGGTCGGGATGCCGACCGAATCGGCGAGTGTGACGGCCGCCAGGACGTTGAGTACGTTGTGTTGGCCGCGTAGCTGGATGTCGGTGAGGGGGCAAACGGCCGTTTCATGCCCATTTTGCAGCCAGATGCGCCCATCGCGTACAAAGGCGCCGTCTTTCACCACGCCGCCCAGGCTAAACGTGCGCAGCCGGCCGCGCACTACATCGGCCAGTGATATGGCGCCGGCGTCATCGGCGGCCAAGACAGCGATGTCTTCGGGCGATTGATAGCGCAGGATGTTGGCCTTGGCTTCGGCGTAGGCGGCCATCGTTTTGTGGCGGTCCAGGTGGTTGGGCGTGATGTTCAGAATGGCGGCTACATGCGGGCTTTGCGTCCAGATTTCTAATTGGAAGCTGGAAAGTTCTTGCACGACCATGTCGTCGGGCTGCATTTTGTGCAGATCGGCGATGAGCGGCCGGCCGATATTGCCGCCGACCCAGGTGCGCCGTCCGGCTACCTGACCCATCACGCCGGTGAGGGCTGTGGTGGTGGTTTTGCCAGCCGAGCCGGTGATGCCGATAACGGCCGTGGGCGCCCGGTTCATAAATTCCTGCGAATCGTTGGTGAGGCGAATGCCGCGCGCTTGCGCCGCTTGCACCAGCGGCGCATCCAGTGGCACGCCGCCGCTAATCGCCAGCACATCTGTTTTTTCCAATAAACTCATAGGATGATCTCCTAAGACGTACGCAATATCCAGATCATGCAAATCGGCCAGCACGGCCGTTAGTTTCTCCGGCGGGCGCAAGTCCGAAATCGTCACATGCGCGCCAGCCTCAGCGGCAAAACGAGCCAGCGCCTTTCCCTGCCGCGCCAGCCCCAAAATGAGTACATGTTTGCCGCTTAATTCATCCATAGTCGTAAGTCGTAAGTTGTAAGCTGTTAGCTGTAAGCCGTTAGCTAACAGCCAACAGCCAACAGCTAACAGCTAATAGCTGTTAACTAAATCAGGGCCAGCGCCATCCCCACCATCGTCGCCAAAATGGCTACCAGCCACCAGCGCTGCACGATTTGCGTTTCGCTCCAGCCGATAAGCTCAAAATGATGGTGGAGTGGCGCCATCTTAAACAACCGTTTACCGCCCGTGGCCTTGAAATACAACACTTGAAGCGTCGTAGACAGCATCGTGGCATACGGCACAGCGGCGATAACCGGCAGAATAAGCCATTGATTGGTCATCAGAGCTACCACGCCCAACGCGCCGCCTAGCGCCTGTGACCCTACATCGCCCATAAACATTTGGGCGGGCTTGGCGTTGTACCAAAGAAAGGCAAAACAGGCGCCTACTGTGACCATGGAAAAGGTGAGTAGAAAATTTTGGCCCTGTAAAAAGGCGATGATGCCGTAGGCAATAAAGGCCGTCGCCGCAATGATTCCGGCCAAACCATCCAGGCCATCGGTGATGTTGACGGCGTTGGCCGTGCCGGTGATGATGATGACGGCGATGGGGACATACACAATGCCGATGTCCAGCAGAAAAGGCACGGTGGGCACACCCACATACCCATGTCCATTGTTAACCACCCAGTAGAGCAACACGGCCGCTATCAGGGCAATGCCCAACTGCCACCAGATTTTTACACGGGCGCGCATGCCCTTTTCGCCGTGTGGCTGGGGATGGAAACCCAGGTAGTCGTCGATGCCGCCTAAAATGGAGTAGGCGACCATCACGCCCAACGGGATGACGACGCTTTCGGCAAATTCCAGGTTTTGGATAAACACCACCACATTGACCACCAGACTCACCAATACCACCCAGCCGACGATGAGGATGCCGCCCATGGCGGGCGTGCCCATTTTGGCCATGTGGGTTTGTGGCCCATCAATGCGAATTTGTTTGCCCATTTTCAGTCGTCGCATAATTTCGATGAGCGGGCCGCCCCAGATGACGGCCAGTAGAAAAGTCATGGTGGCTATGGTGAGGGCGAATATCATCAGCCTTCTCCTAGCGCAGCCACGATGCGGCTCATGGCCATGCCCAGCGAACCTTTGATGAGGATCATGTCGCGCGGGGCGATGATTTGTTGCAAGGTGGACACGGCCGTTGCCACATCTGCCACCATAAATACCCGGTCCCGCGCCATGCCCACTTTGAGCGCTTCTTCACCAATCCAACGGCCGCGTGGGCCAACCGTCACCAAAATCTGGGCCACATCGGCCGCCCGCCGCCCAACCAGACGGTGGGAAGATTCTTCCATATAGCCCAGTTCCAACATATCGCCCAAGACAGCCAGACGACGGCCGTCTAGATCGTGCAGCAGGTTTAGGGCGGCCATAGCCGAATCCGGGCTGGAATTGTAGGTGTCGTCGATGATGGTGGAGCCATGTGGGCCGGGAACGGCTACCAGGCGGAGCTGCGCTCGGGAGTTGGACAGCCCGGCGATGATGGTTTCCCAGGATAAGCCTTCAACCAGGCCAACGGCCGTGGCCCGCAGCGCGGTGTGGACGCTGTGCCGCCCGATGAGCGGAACCTGGATGTTGAGGGCTTCACGGCCGTAATGTAAAGTGAAGCGAATGCCCTCCAGCCCCATCGAGTGAATGCGGTCGGCCCAAAGGTCGGCGTTGGGATTGAGGCCGTAGGTGAAAATTTGCGCCGGGGTGTGGGCCGCCATGCTCATCACCCGTTCGTCGTCTTTGTTGAGAACGGCCGTGCCGCCAGCCGGCAAGCTTTCCACCAATTCTTGTTTGGCGGCGACGATGGCTTCCAGGCTGCCGGCGCGCTCCAGGTGTACCGGCCCAACCATCGTCACCACGCCAACGGCCGGTTTGGCCATTTCGCACAGCCGGGCGATTTCGCCGGGGGTGTACATGCCCATTTCCAGCACGGCATATTGGTGAAACGGCCGTAAGGCCAGCAAAACCGGCGGCAGCCCCAGTACACTGTTGCGGTTGCCCGGCGATTTCAGGGTGTTGTATTGCTGCGCCAGCACCGAATGCACCAGCTCTTTGGTAGAGCTTTTGCCCACGCTGCCCGTGATGCCCACCACGCGCACAACAAACCGGCTGCGCCATGCCTGGGCGACAGCTTGCATGGCCGCCACGGGATCGTCTACCACCAGGCACATCGGCGGTTGGATGGTCAGGTTTGTGTTTGGTTGATCGGCGCGCAGATCGATGGTTGTGTGGGCGCCGGGCAGCGGGCGCGCCACGATGGCCGCCTGCGCGCCATTGGCAAACGCCTGCGCCACGTAGTCGTGGCCGTCTACGTGTTCGCCTGCCAGCGCCACAAACACGCTGCTCGCGACGGCTTCGCGGCTGTCTACCACAACGCACGAAACGGCCGGTTCGCGGCCGGTCGTTTCGTAAGTGGTAAGTACCTCTAAAAAGTGACCAAGATTTAACATAACGTTGAAGGTTGAACGACGCGCTTTGGCCGCCATCGTTCACTGTTTTCCGTTCCTAATTTCTTAAGGCCATCACATCGTCGCGCAGGCGCACATCATCGGGCGGAATGCCCAGGAGTACAACCAGTTCGTTGGCCAGTTTGGCAAAGGTAGGCGCGGCGGTGGTGGACCCCCACGGCGATACCTGGGGTTTGTCCAGTTTTACCAAAACAATAATCTCCGGATTGTCTGCGGGCAGCCAGCCGATGAAGGAGGCAATGGTGTCTTCTTGCAGGTAGACGCCGTTTTCGGCGATCTGAGCTGTGCCTGTTTTACCGGCGATGGTGTAGCCGTCTATTTTGGCTTCGGGGACTTCGCTGGCCACGGCCGTTACAGCCATGGCCGTCACTTGTTTGGCTGTTTGCGGGCTGATGGGGCGGCTTAACACCGAAGGCTCGTGGATGAATGTGCCGCTGCTGGAATGAATTTCTTGCACCAGATAGGGCTGCATCAACTCTCCACCGTTGGCGATGGCGGAAACGGCCGTAACCATTTGCAGCGGCGTCACCGCCAGACTTTGCCCATAAGCGTTTGTCGCCAGAAAAGATTCCGTCCAGATTTCATCACCCGGCAGCGGCATCAGGCCGCCAGCTTCCGACATAATGTCGATGCCGGTCGGGCTGCCAAAATTGAAGCGGCGCATATAGTCATAATAAGTGTCCGCGCCCATCCAGGTGGCAATGGTGGCCGCGCCCACATTCAGCGAACGAGCCAACAAGGTGGTCATGTCGACGGTGCCGTGGGCGGCGCGGTCCCAGTTTACACTGCGATGGCCGCCTACCCACAATTCGCCTGAATCGTAATAGGTGGTTTCCGGCGTCACTGTGCCGGAATCCAACGCGGCGGCCATAGTGACCAGTTTCATTACCGAGCCGGGTTCGTATTGGCGGCTGACAATGGGGTTGAACAACATTTCTTCCGGCGCGTTGTAAAAATCGTCCGGGTTGTAACACGGTTCGCTGGCCATCGCTAAAATCGCGCCTGTGCGGGGATCCATCACAATGATGGTGCCGCCTTCGGCGCCGTATTCGACCATGGCCTCCTTGAGCGTTTGCTCCACCAGATATTGCACCGAACGGTCAATGGTCAGCACCATGTCGGCCCCTTCACGGGCGATGACCGATTCTTGGGCATAAAAAGGCGAGATGTTGATGGTGGCGCTGGCGGCCTCGCCGGCCAGTTCTGGCTGGTAGTAGCCTTCGATGCCCGCGCCGCCGTTGCCATCAAAATCGACATAACCGAGGGTGTGGCACATCAATTCACCCTGCGGATAAAAACGCCGGGGCAGCGGATCGATTTGCAGACCGCCGTATTCGTCGTTGAGGGCGCGAATTCGTTCGGCGACGTCGGAGGAGACGCGGCCGGAGAGCATGACAAAGGGGGTGTCGGCTTCCAGGTCGGCCAGAATTTGGCGGCGCGGCTCTTCCAGAATGACGGCGAGTTGGCTGGCCATTTCTTCAGCGTCGACGATCAGGTTGGGGGAGGCGCCAATCTGATAATCGGCGCCATTGGCGGCCAGGACGGCGCCGTTGCGATCATAAATGGTGCCGCGTTCCGGGCGGGCGATGACGACCAGTTCGTCGGAGGTGCGGGCGGCCCATTCTTTGCCCTGGATGATTTGGAAGGCGACCAGACGGCCGATAATAATGAAGGTAGCGAAGATGAGGCCCAGGATCACGATCCACATGCGGCGTAATTGACTATTATTCACCGGCTTCTCCTTGAACCAGGCTGCTGGCGCTTGCTTGGAAAGCAAACCAGATGGCTTCGTTGATGGTTTCTAGCGGCGCGCTTGGGTTGATGTTGGCGGTGTCGGGGGCCGGGGTGGGGGGAACGGCCGTTTCCCGTGGATAATCGGGTATGACCAGGTACTCAATGTCTTCCGGCCGCGCTTCAATAAAGCCCATCGCTTGCGCCTGCTGCTGCAATCGGTCTAATGATTGTGCTTCGGCGATGGTTTTCTCGATGTCGGCGTTGTCGCGTTTTAGGGTATCTAGTTCGTTTTGCATCATTTGCACCCGCCGACCGGTCACGGCGATGTGGCTGGCCTGGTTGAGGTAAATGGTTCCCAGGACGGCTACCAGCACCAGAATAATGCCCCAACCGATGGCGGCTTGCGCTTCGGTGAGCCAGTTCAGGCGTTTTACTTTTTCTCGTTTTTGTCTCATCGAATTTGTCGTCATAAGTTATTTTTCTCGACGACCCGCAGGCGGGCGCTTCGGCTGCGCGGGTTGTTTTCTATTTCGGTGTTGGTGGCTTGCACTGCTTTGCGCGTGATCAGGCGCAATGGAGCGTGCCCGCCACATGTGCAAATTGGCTGTTCCGGCGGGCAGGTGCAGGCCTGACTTTGCTGGCGAAACAGCCGCTTGACGAATCGATCTTCGAGCGAGTGAAAGCTGATGACCGCCAGCCGGCCGCCGGGTTTAAGCAGTTCAATCGCGGCCGGAACGCCGCTTTCTACAGCGGCAAGTTCCTGGTTGACGGCGATGCGCAGGGCCTGAAAAATTTGCGTGGCGGGATGAATGCGGCGATGTTGTTGGCGGCTGTGGCTGGCGATGAGGTCGGCGAGCTGCGTGGTGGTGGTCAGGGGCCGATTGGCGACGATGAGGCGGGCGTAGGCGCGGCTGTGTTTTTCTTCGCTGTAACGCCAGAAAATGTCGGCGAGTTCTGCTTCTGGCAGGGTGTTGAGCAAGTCGGCGGCTGTTTCGCCCTGGGTTTGGTCGAAGCGCATGTCGAGTGGGCCTTCTTGGCGGAAGGCAAACCCGCGACGGCCGTCGTCTAACTGTCGTGACGAGAGGCCCAGATCGAGCAAGATACCATCGACCTGAGCGAAGCCTAGTCCGGGGGCTATTTGGCCCATGTGGGCGTAGCTGTCGTTGATGTAGGTGACGCGCTGGCCGAATTCGGCCAGGCGTTGGCGGGCGTAGGCGATGGCTTCCGGGTCACGGTCGAAACCAAGGACACGGCCGTCTGGCGCGGAGGCGGCCAGCAGACCAGCGGTGTGCCCGCCAGCGCCAAGTGTGCCGTCCAGGTAACGGCCGTTTGGCTGTGGGCGCAGCAGATCGAGTACTTCTTGGTAAAGAACAGGGGTATGGGTGGTCATGTGTTTTTAAGTGTCGGGTGTTCAGGTGTTCATGCGGGCTTCTGATTGTTTTTGCCCCGGACCACATAAACACGTATCCACAAAACGATTAAATCCCCAAATCTTCCCAGCGCGCGGCATCGCTGCTATCGTCGATGGAGGCGCGAATGGTTTCCCAGGAGGCTGCGCTCCAAAGCTCGATGTAGCTGTACATGCCGGCAACAACGACATCATTTTCTATGGCGGCAAAATCGCGCAAATAGGGGGGCAGCAGGATGCGCCCTTGCCGGTCGGGTTCCAGGTCGATGGCTCCGGAGAAGACTCGCCGCCGGAAAGCGCGCACATCTTCGTCGGATAACGGCCGTTGGGCAATTTTATCCGCCAGTTCTTGCCAGCCTTCCAGCGTAAACAGCATCAAGTTCTGGTCGAAGCCGCGCGTGACGACCAGCCCGGGAGCCAAAACGCCGCGAAACTTCGCGGGGATGGTCAGGCGACCTTTGTCGTCGATGGTGTGCGTGAATTCACCTAAAAACATTGCTTGCTGCTGTCCCTTCTTTCTAAACCGGACTTGATCGGATTGGGGCTGAAGTGTCTTGTAACTATGCACACCCCAAGGGTTTGCTCCTGAGAATTCGGATTATTTGGGTATCAAACCCTTGGAGTCTTGTCAGAGGAACCTGAACAGTTACAGTGTCTTTTCTGAAAAAGGTTTTTAGAACATGCGTTCTTATTGCCCCATTTTAACATGGTTTTGAGTGGTTTTTGTGACCAAAACGCCCCACATTGCCCCACTTTTCACCACGTTAGGCCAACAGTATACACCAAAGCCCAATTTGTGTGAAGGTGCGCAGGCGAACTTTTAAGGTAAATAAGAAGTGAATTGGGGGTATGAACCAAGTGTGCGGGGGTTTGGGGGCCTGAAAACAAAAAAAAGCTCCGGGTGGGGAGGTCCCGGAGCTTAAGGAAGGAGGAAAACGAGTCGAAAAAGCTTTAATGTTACGATGCTCTGAGTATAGTTTTTATAGTCGTCCTGGTAAATGGGAAGTTGGGTCTAGGACGCAAGGGCTATACGCCTGGCTGAGTGGTTTGTGAACCGCTCAAACCATCCGGCCGGGCGGGGTTAATTATCGAACCGCGAATCGTCGAGCCGACGACGCTGCACTTCTTCATCATCGAGGGTGGGCAGCGAGCCATTTTGGGCGTCGGCTTGTTTCATGGCTTGGGCGGAGGCGGCGAGGATGTCGGGGTGGACGCTTCTGACGATGCTCCATTTGTGGCAGTGGGGGCAGCGGTCGTATTTACCCACGCCGATGTTGAGACCCCACCAATGGCGGGCAAACGGCCGTTTGCACTTCGGGCAAATTGTGCCGCCAAACAGGCCATCAATGGCCAAATCCTGGCCGTTTTTTGTTTTGCCGCGCCGGGTGATGAAGTAGAACAACAACTGACCGCCGACAATGAGCACCAGGATGGGAATGATGATCCACAGGGTGGCTCTTGTGCTTTCGCTCCCGGTGAGGATGTTGCGGGTGATGGTGTTGGAGGTGAGTTCCTGGCCTACGGCCGTGTACCCCACAGCGCTAAACGTATGGACGCCGGGCGAATATGCGTCTGTATGAAACTGATAACGAAAAGGCGGCGTGGTGACTTCGGCCATCGTTTCGCCATCAATTAAAAACACGACGCGGGTCAGGTCGGCTGGGCCTTCGGCGCGTAAGGAAAATTTGCCCTGGATGCTGCTGCCGATGCCGGTGCCGAAGTCGCGGCGCAGGCTGAGTTGGAGGGTGGATTCGTTTTGAGCCAGAACGGAAGGCACCAGCAAGAGACAAACTATCAATAGGAAGGCGGCGCGTTTACCGGTTTGTGACCAGCGAACGGCCGTATGGGTTAGGGTGGTCATTCTTCTTCTTCACTTTCTGTTGACGTATGCATACGGTCGATCAATTCGTCGATGCGGTTGCGTCGATAGAGATACAGCAGAAAATTGCGGACTTTTGCCTTTTTGTTGTCGCCGCCGATTTGTTCCCAGTCGATGCCCAGTTGGGCGGCCATTTCGCGCAGGTCGGTGAGCGAATAGTTAGCCAAAAGGTAGTAGCGCAGGATGGTGGGCGGGGAAGCGACGGTGATTTTTTCTAGCCGGGGGAGCAAATGGGGCGAAATGGGAGTGAGGATGCGCTCCACGGCCAGGGTCAGGGCGCTGGCCTGCCCGTTTTGTTGAGCGGTGTCCATGATATTGACGATGAGCTGGTTGACGTTTTGGTCGAGGGTGGCGACGTCGTTTTCGTTGATACCCAGGTCGAACATGAGGTCGAGGACGTCTTCGTGGCCGAAGCGGGCGCGGATTTCATTGTAGAGCATTTGGCGGTCGAAGGCGGTGCCGTCGTCGAAGGTGATGTTGAGGGGGGGCGGTGGGGGGATGACGGCCGTTGTCGTGCCGACAGGCATGGCGGGTTGTGGGGGGGATGGAACGGCCGTGGGGGCAACGGCCGTACTCTCGCGCACCGGTTTAAGCACGCCCCAGGTCCAGACAGCCATGCCGCCAACGATCACCCCGGCGATGACGTAGAAAAAGAAACCTAATTCATCCAGCATTTGGCTGCGGCTGAAGGTGCTGAGAAATGTATCCAACAGGACGGCGGAAGTAACGCACAACAGGCCCACGCCCCCATTGAGGCTGGGGCGGCGCAGGAACATTGCCAGGAAAATAATTACCACCAGGAGTTCGATTGCCAGGATTATTGTCATGCGGCTGATTTTAGCACTCGCTGGGTAGGGCGCAAGACTACGGCCGTCTGCGCGCGCAGGCGGCTTTGGGCGGATTGTTGGGCGAGTGGTATGATCGGGGTATGCGTGGGCGATTATTTGCAAGCGGCTGCTGGCGGTTTGGCGTTGGCCTGATCTGGGCGCTGGTTTTGGCTGGTTGTGGAGCGGAAACGGCCGTTTCTCCAATTGCCGTGCCCACCCTGGCCGCTGCCGCTGGCGTGCCGACGGCCGTAGCAAGCCCTGAAGCTAATTTGCCAGCCACCTTTACGCCGCCGCCGGATACGGCCGTAGACCCCAACGCCAATTTCAACCAGATGGCCACTCTGCGGCCGACCGCCACGCCTTCCATTGTGCCCACTTATCCTACCGGCACGCCGCGCCCCACCCGCACCCCCACGCCTTCCGTAACCCCAGACGTCACCGCCACGCCCACCCGCTATGTCAGCGTCATCCCCAATTTACCGCCCAGCAACGAATTAGGCCCCAGCAAACTGGGCATCCATGTTGTGCGCAACAACGATCCGGCGATCATGGAGTTTGTGCGCCGCAGCCAGCCAGCGGTGATGAAAGGGGTCGATGACCTGGGTTTTCTGGAAGAAGTGAAAGCTGTCTCGCCGCGCACCATCACTATTGGCCGCCTCAGCGCCCGCGACCAGTCGTATGCTGGCGTGCCGGAAGAAACGGCGCGCGATTTTGTAGCCTACCAATTAGATCAATATCTGGCGAATCCGTATGTGGATTATTGGGAAGGTTGGAATGAGCCGGACCCAAACATGGAAAACATGGCCTGGTATGCCCGGTTTGAGCAGGAGCGTGTGCGGCTGTTGGCTTCTTATGGGCTAAAAGCGGCCGTGGGCGGGTTTGCCACCGGCGTGCCGGAATTGGATGAGTTTGAATTGTTTGTACCGGCGATTGAGACGGCCGCCGAATACGGCGGCATCCTCTCCTTGCACGAATATGCCGCGCCAGACATGACGTATCTCTATGGTGATCCGCTGCCCGGTTACCCGGCTTATCCCGACCGGGGATCGCTGACCTTTCGCTATCGCTGGTATTACCGCGAGATTTTGGAGCCAGCCAATCTGGTGATTCCGCTGGTTATCTCCGAGGCCGGCATTGATGGCATCATTGGCGGCCGGCCGGGTCCGGATGGCCTGGGCTGGGCCGACTTTAAAGCCTATTGGGTGCAGCAAGGCTGGGCGGCGACCGGCGAAGAGGCCTTTATTAAACAGTTAAACTGGTATGACAATGGCGTGCGGCTGGATGGGTACGTGATTGGCTTCACGGTGTTCACGGCCGGGGCGATTGGCCAATGGGAAGCCTATAGTTTGCACGAAATTTTGCCGCAGTTGGCAGATTATGTGGTTAGCCAGCGATGATGACGCTGCAACTCTATAAAAAATTTTGCGTAAATAGGAGTGATGAACAAGATGAGTCAAGGTAAAAAGGAAAAACAAGACATGGAATCAGCTCTGATAACGCAACAGAAAGATCCGGGCTTTTGGCGCGAGGTGTGGCAGCAGCTTCGTTTGGTGATGCGCCTGCTGCGCGATCCGGAAGTGCCGTTTTATTTGAAAATTGTGCCCTTTTTTGGGTTTTTGTATCTGATATTCCCGTTTGATTTTGTGACCGATTTTGCGCCGATTATTGGGCAGTTGGATGATATTACGGCGTTGATTGTGGGCGCGAAGGTGTTTATTGAACTGGCCCCACCGGCCGTTGTGGCCCGCCATTTGCACGAGATTCGGGTGGCTGATGGGTACGAAAGCGTGGTAGAAGGGGAAGTTGTGGCTTCCTCTGCGGTGACCAAGGGTGAGATTGAGGGCAACCTTGAGGATGTTATCATTCTCAACCCCGATCAGGCGGAGTTGGTGGAAAAAGAGCCGGAAAACCTTATCGACGATGAGGATAATATTCTTGGCGATGTGGGTTGATAAAAAAAGATTGGCGATTGGCGATTGCTTTGCTTTCTAAGCCCCAATCGCCAATCGCCAATCGCTAATCTCCAAAATACCGGGGAGATGGTTTGCCGCCATCTCCCCTTTTTTGTGTTACTGCGCCGGTTGGAGGATGAGTTTGTCTTGGGCGGCGGCTTCTACGGCCGTTTTGCTCCACAGCATGGTGTGATATTGGCCGTTTAACCACAGCGGCATCTGGTCGTCGTAGTGAGGATTGAAGGGATGGCCGCTTTGGCCGGTGGGCAGCACGGTTTGGCTGGCGTCCAGGTTGCTAATATCGACGATCATGCGCATGGAGGGGTGCCAATACACCTCAGCCGGGTGTTCTACGTCCCAGGAAACGGCGTTGACGATGCTGTTGCCGCCGTCGGCGGGGAAGGGGCCGCGATTGACCAGGGATTCGATGGCTCCGATGCCGCTTTGCCCCAGTGGATTGCTGACAAAGGTGGCCGTGTGCAGGCTGCCCCATGTCCAATCTTCCATGTTGCCGCCAACGTTGGCATCGAACCAGGCCAGGGCTTCGGTGAGAGCCTGGGCCATGATGTCGTCGCGGGTTTCGACTTCCGGCGTGGTCTGGTTGTCCCACCAGGGCGAGTCTGGCTGGCTGGCGAGCTGGTTGAAGAAGATGTTGTTGCGGATTGTGCCCACATTGTCCGCGCCGATGTCGTCGGCCAGGGTGTCGTGGGTAAGATTGAGGTAGAAGATTTCAAAGAGGGAGGTGGCCACGCTGTCGCGGCGTTCCTGGCGGTCCCAGGCGGTGATGAGGGACACGGCCGTTTGCTCCCGCGCGTCATCGGTCTGGATGTTGGCGAAATAAGGCTGGTAGGAGGCGGCCATCAATGATTCGCTGTCGAATTGCATCCGCGCGAAATCGTCGGCGGTGAATTTTTGGCCGCTGGCCAGCGTGGCTTCCACCATATCGACAATGCGCTGCCCCCGGTCGCCATCGGCCCAATCGCGGGTGATGAGGAAGGGGTAGGTTTCATCGACGATGGCGTGGTTGGCGGTGACGATGTACCCTTTTTCGGGGTTCAGCACGGCCGGAAGTTGCTCGTAGGGAACCCACCCCTGCCATTCGTATTCATCCGTCCAGCCGGGGACGGGCAAACTGCCGTTGCCGTTCTTGCGAATGGGGGTCAGGCCGGGCATCTGGTAGGCGATGTTGCCTTCGGTGTCGGCATAGACGAAGTTTTGCGAGGGCACGTCCCAATAACGCAAGGCTTCGCGGAACTGTTCGTAGGTTTGGGACTGGTTGATGAGGACCACAGACTGCAAAACGCGCGACGGTTCGGCGGCCGTCCACTGCACGGCCAGGGCGTCTTTCTGATCGTCCAGCACGTCGCTGATGATGGGGCCGTGGCGGGTGACGCGCACCGGCAGGGTGATGTCTTCGCCGCCGTTGACTTTGATGACCTCGTTGATGATTTGCATCTCTTGCCATTCGCCCATGTATTCGTACTGGTTGGGGTTGGCGGGGTTGATTTTTTCGATGAAAAGGTCTTGCACATCGGCGCCGGTGTTGGTGACGCCCCAGGCGATGTGTTCGTTGTGGCCGATGATGACGCCGGGAACGCCGGCGAAGGAAAAGCCGGTGACATCCATGCCGGGCGCGTGCAGCCCGACTTCGTACCAGATGGCGGGCATTTGGATTTCCAGGTGGGGGTCGTTGGCCAGCAGGGGCAGGCCGGTGGCGGTATGTTCGCCGCTGACGACCCAGTTGTTGCTGCCGACGGCCGGGCCGCTGCCGAAGGTGTATTCATCGGGGGGCGTGCCGATGAGTTGGGTGTTGACGTTTTGCCAGTTAACGGCCGTTAGCCAATCTTCGGCCGTGGCGGTGGGCGGTTGTTCGTTGGTGCGTTCGGCGGCGGCGGTGATGACGGGGCGGGTGGCGTAGGGATAGGGCGGCGAGAGGGTGAAGGTGGTTTCTTCGCCGATTTGGGCCACCAGATTGGCGTAATCTAGCTCGCGGAAGATGTCGCGGCTGAGGACATCGGACATGACAACGCCCCAGGAGACGGTGTTGACGGGCGTCCAGGGTTCAATGTCCCATTCCCCCTGGCTTAATTGCAAGATGGGGATGTTGATGGAGAGGTTGGCGGCGTTGGGGTTTTCGGCCAGGAAGGCGTTGACGCCGGCGCTGTAGGATTCCATGATGGCATAGAATTCTGGGGCCTGCTCTTTGTAATAGTTGGTGGTGGTTTCGGCCATGCGGTTCCAGCCCATGGTGCGAATAAACTTGTCGCTGTCGACGGTGGCCGCGCCGACAATCTCGGAAAGGCGACCCTGGCCGGTGTGCCGCCAGAATTCCATCTGCCAGAAGCGGTCTTGGGCGTGGACGTACCCTTCGGCGAAGTATAAATCGTCCAGATTGTTGGCGTAGATGTGGGGAACGCCAAATTCGTCGCGGAAGATTTGCACTTCTTCTTTGAGTCCGGGCAGGGTGACGATGCCGTTGGTGTCGGGGAACGGCCGTCTTACGGTTGCCACGCCGCCAGCAGAGGCTAGCAGCAGCAACACCAGGATGATGCCAACAAGGATGAGGGCAATTCGTGCCAGGCGGTTCATATTCTTCTCCTTTTTTGAATAAAACTTGTATCTGTTCAGGTTTCTCTGGCAAGACCCCAAGGGTTTGATACCCCAATAATCTAAAATTTCAGGAGCAAACCCTTGGGGTCTATATCGTTACTAAAACCTAAAAATTGTGGGAATGGGGGTGTTTTATGGATGGCGGCGTGGGTGTTTTGGGGGTGGCCTGTCCATTTTTCCCGTGGGGGGTAATAATACCGCCGGTTTGTTGGATGTGACAAGGGAGAAACGGAGGGATTTGGGGAGAGTGTGGGCTGGATGTTTTGTTTGGTTAGAGAGTGGGTGGGGATTTTGCGTTTTGCATGGTTAAATGGCGTTCCTACGCGTTCGAATCGGGCTGCTTCGCGTTTGGATGGGGTATTACCCAGACCCTAAGGGTTTATTCTTGGGTTATTGTGTTTTGTGGAAGTTCAAACCCTTAGGGTCTGTTGGCTACATCCTGTATCTTTGTGAAAAAATAATTGGTTTCAACCCTCGCGGCGAATCGGTTATAATCGCGGCCATGCTCAATGTGTTGTTTGGCCTTATTGGTTTGTTGGTTGGCGGTTTGCTGAACGTGTTGGCGGATGATTTGCCACGGCGGGAACGGCCGTCTGCGCCCCATTGCCCCAATCCTGAGTGTGATCATGTGTATGGGCCGGCCGGTTGGCTGGCGCTGGGCCGGCGGCTGCAAGGCGGGGGGCGCTGCCCGGCGTGCGGGCAGATGCCGCGCCGTCGTTGGGCATGGGTAGAGGGGGGAACGGCCGTGTTGTTCGCCTGCCTGCCCTGGTTGATCGACACACCAATCACCCTGGCCGTGTATGCCCTGTTTATCGCCGTCCTCATCCTCATCATTATCATTGATCTGGAAAACCGACTCATCTTAGACGTGGTAACACTGCCCATGACCGTGTTGGCATTGCTCTTCAGCCTTGTTTTGCCGGGCATTAACCTCATCTCTGCCCTGTTGGGCGCCGTGTTGGGTCTGGTCTTGTTCCTGATGATCTATGGGGTGGCCAAAGTCACCTTTGGTCCGGGGGCGATTGGGCAAGGGGACATTAAGCTGGCCATGTTGATGGGCGCGATGTTGGGCGTGCCGCACATTCTTATCGCCCTGATGATGGGCATTTTTTTGGGCGGGATTATCAGCGCCGTGCTGCTGGGCGCGCGGCTGGTGACACGCGATGCTTACTTGCCTTACGGTCAATATCTGGCCATTGCGGCCATTGTGATGCTCCTGTGGGGTCAAGCAATTACCGACTGGCTGTTGGCTTAAACGGCCGTTGCCCCCTCTCTATGAAACCACAGCAGTTCACCTCAACCACGGAGTCTTCCAAAGCCAAATTTCCCTGGAAACTGCCTTACAAAGCGCAAATGCGCCTGTTTTTGCTGCCTTATGTGCTGGGAACCATCGTTTTGGTGGTGATTCCGGCCGTAGCCACCGTGTTGATCTCGTTTACAGAATACAAAGCGGTGGGCGCGCCGCGTTTTGTCGGCTTGCAAAATTATCGGGACCTGTTGGGGTTTGGGTTGGTGCGCACATCGCTGCGCAATTCGGCCATTTTTTTGCTTTTGGCTGTGCCGCTGCGGCTGCTGGGCGCGCTGGTATTGGCGTTGTTGTTGCAGCGCAAAGGACGCATGTTTGGGTCTTATCGCGCGGCCGTTTATGCGCCCACCATCATCCCGGAAGCCGCTTACGCCTTGCTGTGGTTGTGGATTTTTAACCCCGTTTATGGGCCGCTCAATCTGTTCTTGGGCTGGCTGGGGCTGCCGACGCCCGACTGGCTGATACAGCCGGGCACGGCACGATTGGCGATTGTCATTTTGTCTTGTTTCCAGATTGGCGAAGGCTTTGTGGTGCTGCTGGCCGGTTTGCAAAGCATTCCGCGCTCGTTTTATGAATCGGCGAAGGTGGATGGCGCGACCTGGCAGCAAAGTTTCTGGCAAATTACGCTGCCGCTGCTGTCGCCGTGGCTGATGCTGCTGACATTTCGTGATCTGATCATGAGTTTGCAAAATACCTTTACGCCGTCGTTTATCATCACCTATGGCGGGCCGTATTATGCCACGACATTTGCGCCGTTGTTGATTTATGAGCTGGCATTTGATTATATGCGGCTGGGATTGGCGGCGGCGCTGCTGCTGCTGACGTATGTGCTGCTGGGATTGATTGTGTTGGGCATTCTGAATGCGGTGGGATTGGGAGGCAGTGCGGATGAAGCGTAAGGTTGGACGGCTGCTGCATTCGGGTGTTGGATTGGCGGTGGCGCTGCTGTTTTTGCTGCCGATTTATTGGATTTTTACGGCGTCGCTGCGCCAGCGCGGGCTGCCGCCGCCGACGGGCATTGAATGGTGGCCGTCGCCGGCGACGTTGGAAAATTACCCGTACATCTTCAATTTGCTGCCGATGGCGCGTTACGTTCGCAATTCGTTGCTTGTGGTGGGAACGGCCGTGCCCATCACCGTCTTTATTGCCTCCATTGCCGGTTTTGCCATGTCGCAGGAGGATGAAGTGTGGCGGCGGCGTTTGCTGATCGCCAGCATTGTGCTGTTGATGGTTCCTGGCGCGTCGGTCTGGCTGTTTCGTTTCCAGATTTTGCGCTGGTTGGGCCTGATTGATTCGTTGTGGGCGTTGATTGCGCCGGCGTTTGCTGCCGGCAGCCCGTTGTATGTGTTGTTGTTTTTTTGGTCTTATCGGCGTATTCCGGGGGAGGTGTTTGAGGCGGCCCGGTTGGATGGCGCGTCGGCGTGGGTGATGTGGCGGCAGTTGGCACGGCCGTTGGTGCGGCCAACGGCCGTGACCATCATCATCCTCTCCTTCGTCATGTACTGGAGCGACTTTGTCAGCCCGGTTCTGTACATTTTTCGCACAGACTTGTACACTCTGCCTATTGGTCTGCAATTGCTCAAGCAGCTCGACCCCACAAACTGGCCGCTGCTGATGGCGGCGGCGGCGGTGATCACCCTCCCGGTTTTGGTGCTGTTCATTTTCTTGCAGCGCTACTTCCTCAGCGATCTGTCCATCGCCAGCCTGATGGACCAAAATTAAGGGCCTCCACAAGACCCCAAGGGTTTGATGCCCCAATAATCCAAATTCCCAGCGGCAAACCCTTGGGGTCTTGCACGGATACTCAAGGAATAAAGCGAGGTTCATATGTTCAAACGAATAGGTTTATTGGTTGGGTTGTTAACGCTGTTTGTGTGGCTGGCAGCCTGCCAATCCGCCGAAAAGGCAACCGTCACCTTTGCCGTTTCCGGTGATGCGGCCGAATTTGCCGCTTACGAGAGCCTGGTGGCTTCTTTTAGCGAGATTCACCCGGAAATTGACGTGCAGTTGCAGCTTGTCCCCAGCGACAGCGAGTATCGGCAAAAACTGGCGACAGCCTTTTCGGCCGGCGACCCGCCCAATGTGATGCTGCTGAATTATCGGCGCTTTGGCGCGTTTGTGGCGGAAAAAGGGCTAGCGCCGCTGGAAAATTATCTGGCTGGCAGCGAGATTATCGCCAAAAGTGATTATTTTCCCCAGGTCATCGACGCTTTTTATCTGGATGGAAGCCTGTACTGCATTCCACAAAATCTTTCCAGTCTGGTTGTGTATTACAACAAAGGGTTGTTTGATGCCGCCGGACTGGCTTACCCGGCCAATGATTGGACGCAGGCTGATTTTTTGGCGGCGGCGCGGGCGTTAACTCAGGATGTGGACGGCGACGGCCGTATCGATCAATACGGCGCAGGCATCGAACCGACAATCTCGCGTCTGGCCCCGTTTATCTGGCAGTTTGGCGGCCAATTGGTCGATAACCAGGAGAAGCCCACGCGTCTGACGCTGGACAGCCCGGAATCGCTGGCCGCTTTCCAATGGTTTGTCGATTTGCAGGTTAAGGAACACGTTGTGCCGGACGCTGTGGCCGAATCGGCCCAGGACAGCGAGAGCCGGTTTTTGAATGGCACGCTGGGCATGTATTTTAACAGCCGCCGCAGCACGCCCACCATGCGCACCATCACAGCGTTCGACTGGGACGTAGCCCCTTTGCCGCGCGGCGCACAGACCGCCAGCATTTTGCACAGCGATGGCTACTGCATGGCCGAACAAACAACCAACAAAGACGCCGCCTGGACGTTTATCGAGTATGCCAATTCGGCTCCCGGGCAGGCCATTGTGGCCTTAACCGGACGCACGGTGCCTTCGTTGATCAGCGTAGCGGAATCGGACGCATTTTTACCGGCGGATTCTAAACCGGCAAACGGCCGTGTCTTTTTAGATGCTGCGCCCCAAATTCGTCGGGTGCCTATCATGGTCAACTGGTCAACCATCGAGGAAACGGCCGGGCAAGAGGTGGAACGGGCTTTTTATGGGCATGTAGGTGTGCAGGAGGCGGCGGAAACGGCCGTTACCCTTACCCAACCCTACTTCGATGAGGCCAACACCCCCTGATACCCCGCCTTAGAAACCGACCAGACATGCTCCTCAGAAATCTGTCTGGTCGGTTTTAATCCATTTTTAGCCAGCAAACCACACCGCCACTTTAAAAATCGGGTTGGCAAACCGGCAAAACCATGAGAGAATCATGAGCCATCGACCCACTGAAGTTTTGTAATAATCGGAGTAATCCACGTGAAAGTTGATAGCCCCAAGTTCAGCTACACAAACCTTCCCGTTTCCCCCCAAGTTTGCTTGATGACATAGTAATCTTCGGAAACTTTTTAGCGATTCTCGGCAAAGTTTGATCACATTCTTGGCACAAACGTTATTTGTTCGCCTCTATCCAGGTTGGCTCTAAGTTACTGAGATGAGGCATATTTCTTATTAAGGAACGAGGATTAAATAACCTACGGAACTTCATCGTGTCATGCCTGCGAAGGCAGGCATCCACTCCTGTAAAAACATGGATTCCCGCCTTCGCGGGAAGGACAAGTCCCGTACATAATTGAATTTTCGTTCCCAAGGAGGTGAGCTACAAAAAATATAAACACCCTTTTTAGTCGTTGCCATTATTGAATGCCTTCTTAAAAAAGTTGTGATGCTTAGAATTTTAAGATTTCCTGCCATATTCTGCTCAATATCAGCGGAATCATTAAAGTTCAGGGGAAGCATAGCCACCGGCAAGTAGGTACAACCTCAGGGTATGGGAACCTGCTACAAACTCTTTAAGGAAGCGCCACCTTATCAAAATTGATTTGAATCAATGCAAGGAGAGCGAAAATGAAAATAGCCAGGAGGATTTTAGCGGGTCTCGTAATTTTTATTGCCATTGGCCTGCTTATTTCTGCTCCAAAAAGTGAGGCGTCTAGTTCGACCCAAGCGGCGCAGCCGGCCCCACAAATCCAGTCTAGTGCCCCTGTAACTCCGGCCCTCAGTCTACCCGTGCGCGATATTCCTTCCCGCCAGCCGGAACAAATGTTAAACCGGGAAATCAACCCCATTCGGAACCCCGGCCTGTTTATGGCCGATTTGGGTCTGCCCGGTTCTAACACGACAAACCAGGACCCCCTTGTCGAATTGTCAAAGATGAATACCGGGAATACCCCTGCGCCTCTCTTTACCTTTGAAGGGTTAGGCACAGATGGCTACACCCCCCCCGACACCATGGGTGAAGTAGGCCCGAACCATTACGTCCAAATGGTCAACGTCTCTTTTGCCATTTATGACAAGAGCGGCAATGTCGTTAAAGCCGACACACTCTTTACGGATTTGTTCGCCGGCAGCGGCCTGAGCTACTGCTCGTCGCAAAATGATGGCGACCCCGTGGTTTTGTGGGACAGCATGGCCGACCGCTGGCTCCTGTCGCAGTTTGCCGTCACGACCACACCGGAGCACATGTGCATCGCTGTTTCGCAAACGGCCGATCCGGCCGGCGCTTACTACCTGTATCAATTTGAAGTGCCGGATTTCCCCGACTACTTTAAATTTGGCGTATGGCCCGATGCCTATTACATGGGCACAAATACCGGTTACCCGAACCAATATTACGCCTACGCCTTCGACCGCGCGGCGATGTTGGCCGGGCTGCCAGCCACCTTCCAATATGTCAATGGGTATCCGAACTTCTTGCTGCCGGCCGACCTGGATGGTCCTACCCAACCGCCAGCGAACACACCCGGTTATTTTTACACCATGCTGGCCGAAGGGTATCCCGATCATCCGGCTGGTGTAGACCGTGTTGTGCTGTATGAGTTTGATGTGGATTGGACGACGCCGGCTAACAGCACGTTTACGGCCGTGCAAGAAATCCCCGTCGCTGATTACAACTACACCACCTGCGGTTTCTTTGCCGGCGACTGCATCCCGCAGCCTGGCACAACCCAAAAATTGGATGCCGTCGACCCCTGGCCTATGTGGCGCTTTGCCTACCGCAACCTCACCGCGTATGAAGCCCTGGTCGGCAACTTCACTGTTGACACCAACGGCGCTGACCATGCCGGTATCCGCTGGTTCGAGCTGCAAAAATCGGGCGCAAGCTGGACCTTGAACCAGGAAGGTACGCATTCCCCAGACACCGACCACCGTTGGATGGGCAGCATCGCCATGGATGGTTCTGGTAATATCGCCTTGGGTTACAGCGTTTCCAGCCTCACCACCTACCCCTCACTGCGGTATGCCTCGCGCCTGCGCAGCGATCCACTGGGCACGCTGCAAGCAGAAGCCACGCTTTATGCTGGCGGCGGCTCCCAAACCGGCCCCTACGATCGTTGGGGCGATTACAGCTCGATGAGCGTAGACCCCACCGACGAATGTACTTTCTGGTATACCGGCGAGTACCACGATGTCAGCGACCAAAGCTTCAATTGGAATACGCGCATTGGCACCTTCCGCCTGCCGGAATGCACCGGTTACTTAGGCGCTTCCGGGACATTGGATGGCACGATTACTGACAGCAGCACCACCAATCCTTTGAGCGGTGTCAACATCTATGCTACCAATGGCCTGACCCAAACAGGCAGCACCGTTTCTCAGGCCAACGGCGCCTACAGCCTCAACCTGTTGGTTGGCGATTATGACGTTACGGCCTCCGCGTTTGGGTATCTTTCTACCACCGTGAGCGCGGTGAGCATTTACTCTGGCACCACCACGACGGTTGACATCGCCCTGGACCCGGCGCCAAGCTACACAGTTTCCGGCACCGTGACGGACGTGAACACCGGCTGGCCGCTCTACGCGGGCATTACCATCGCCGGATATCCTGGCGGCACAGTCTGGACTGATCCGGTAACGGGCGCTTACAGCGTTGTCTTGCCCGGCGGCACGCCCTATGATTTCACCGTCACGTCGTTTATCGGTGGTTATCTGGCTGAAACGCGGACTGTGGCGGCTTTTGCATCCAACGTTACAGAAGATTTTGCTCTGAACATTGATGCTTTTGCTTGTTCAGCGCCAGGTTATTCTATCAGCGCGGTTGATGTGTTTACCAATTCGTTTGAAGCGGTAACCACCTTCCCCGGCGACGGTTGGGATCAGGTAGATACCAGCGGCACTGCCAGCAGCTGGGCTACCAGCACAGCGACAGTACACCCTGCCGGTCAACCCCCGCACGGCGGCGCGCGTCTGGCTTACTTTAATTCATATACAGCATCGAGCGGTAACAGCACACGATTGTTCCGTACGGTTGACCTGGATCTCAGCGCCGCTTCGTCGCCCAGCGTTTCGCTTTGGATGTATCACGATACCGGGTACACCTTAAATGATCGGGTGCAGGTGCAGGTGTCTACCGATGCCGGGGCAACCTGGACGGATGTGGGCACGGCCGTTCCGCGTTACGACGGCTCTGTCGGTTGGAAGAAGCACATCGTAGACATCAGCGCTAATGCTGGCGCCGCGGCCGTGCGCATTGGCTTCAATGCCATCAGCGCCTGGGGCAACGACGTACACATTGATGATGTCGCCGTAGCTGATTTGGGTTGTGTTGCCCCGGTCGGCGCCCTGGTTGTGGGCAATGTCTATGACAACAATACCAATGGGCCTTTGAATGGGGCTGTGGTTAGCAATGACGCTGCCGAAAGCAGTGTCGCGGTAGCGACGCCGCAGGACACGGCCGTTGACGATGCCTTCTACGCCCTTTATTCTCCCTCTGGTTCGCACGTTTTCACCGCCACCATGACCGGCAACTACAGCCCGGCCAATACCACGTTGGCCGTGGTAAACAGCGTCAACCAGAGCCACGACTTCTACCTCGACGCCGGCTGGTTAGCCGCGACGCCCAGCGGCGTCAGCGTCAGCGTAGAGTTAGGCAACACCACCGCCAGCCAGTTTACCCTGGACAACCTCGGCGGCGTAGCGGCTTCCTTTACCTTGAAGGAACGCAATATTGGCGCATCGGCGGACTTCTTGCTGGTGGCCTATGATGGTTTGTCGGCCGATGCGTTGCAAACGGCCGTAACCGAACTTGGCTACACCGTTGACCGCGTCACCGACGCCGCCTTCCAGGGTCTGACCGTCGATGATTTGCTCACCTACCAGATCGTCATGTACGCCGGGTCAACATCGGCTGCCAGCCGCACGTTGATGATGGCCTACATGGATGCCGGCGGGTCGTTGTACATTACCGATAATGACCTGGGCTACTTCCAGAAAACCACCGTCTTCTACCAGACGTACCTCCAATCGACCTATGTGGCCGATGATGGCGGCGCTCTGCTGACCGGTGAAGACATCATGGCCGGCCTCAATCTGGACATCACCGCAGATCCGTTCCCGGATTCCTTCACCGTCGGCGCGGAAGGCTATCGTATCTTTGCCTTCCCGGCGAACGCTGGCGGCGTCCGTGTCGATCGGTTGGGATATAAAGCCATTTACACCTCGTTCGATTACCGTTACATTGCCTCCCACGCGAACGCTCTGGAATTGGCGCAGCGCATCATCAATTACCTGGCTCCGGCCGACGTAGTGCCCTGGTTATCGGCCGCGCCGATCACCGGAACCATTGCGCCAGCGGGTAATCAGGTAGTTTCTGTTGGTTTCGATGCCAATAACCCATCGGTTCCTCAACCCGGCGTTTACCTGGCTGAGTTCCAGGTTAGCAACGATACGCCATATGGCAGTTCGACTGTTCCGGTAACTATGACGGTAACGCCACCAGCCAGCTACGGCTTCCTGGAAGGCACGGTTACCGGTCTTGGCTACTGCGATGCGAACCCGGTGCCGGCCGTCGGCGCGGCAGTAGACATCGAAGCTTCCAGCGGCATGACCTGGACCCTGACCGCCGATGCCAACGGCTATTACAGCCTGTATCTGGATCAGTCCAACAGCCCGATCACGGTTACTGTGGCTGCCGCCGGGCACGAAGGTGGTTTGGCCACCGGCGTAGCGATTACCGGGCAGTACACCACCACGCAAAACTTCGACCTGCGCCTCTTGCAGCCCTGCGTCACCGTAGATCCGACAGCCTTCGACGTCGAAATCCTGGCCAACGACACAACTACACGCGTCCTGATGATTGACAATGGCGGCGCGTTGGGGACGGATTGGGAAGTGGTGAAAGTGCCGGTTGCCGGGCTTGCGGGCACGCCGGTGCTGCTGACGGCGCCATCGACGACGGCAATTGAGAGTACAACCTCTGCAAATGTGGTTACCATTGGCGACTTGAGTCTCTCCCGCGCCGGGCAACCGACAGGCGCGCAGGTAACTCCGACCCGTCTGCCGCAGAGTCCTGAGGCAATGACCATTACTCATTCGGCAAGTCAGACGATCATGGATGTCAACTCGATTGCTTGCAATGATGGCTTAAGTCATTCCGACAACAGTTATCTGCGTGCATTCACGCTGGCTGATTTTGGCATTTACGCTGATTTCACCGTGTCGAGTGTGGATATTGGGATTGAAAGCGCTTCAGGCGCGGGCGGTGTGCAACCGGTCACGGTTAACCTCTACACGTTGAATGGGCCGCTGGTCTGGGCAAACATGACCTTGATTGGCACGGTGAATACGGCCGTAAGCGATCAGAATTTGACGATTATCAATGTGCCAGTAACGGGTGTGGTTCCCAGTGGCGGCACTTTGGTCGTAGAGGTCTTTACTCCTGACGGTTCGATCGCGGGTAACCTCCTCTTCGTTGGCTCTAACAACCTGGGCGAGACTGCTCCCACGTACCTGGTAGCGGCCGATTGTAGCATAACGGAACCAACCGATACGACTACTATTGGCTTCCCTGACATGCAGATGGTGATGAATGTGACCGGCGAAGTTGGGGATCAGGATATCCCTTGGCTGTCCACCGACCTGATCACGGGCACGGTAGCGGCTGATTCTACGTCAACTGTAAGCGTAATCTTCGATACCACCGTCTTGACCCAGACCGGCGTTTACAACGCCATTCTCAACGTTAAGAGCGGTGATCCGATGCACGCCTCCATCCAGATTCCGGTAACGATGACCGTTGTTGCGCCCGAAATCTCGTTGGCCGTCACCGTCAGCACCAGTAATTCTTGCGGCGTGTCTGATACGCTGGAAGTTGTCCCCGGTACGGTGGTGTACTACTGCTATACCGTGACCAACACCGGCAATATGATGCTGCCCACGCACACCATTACCGACTCGGTGATGGGTCACATCGACACCTTTAGCTTCGACCTGGCGCCGGGCGCGTCTGAATCGGTTATCTATCCTCAGACCATTACCGCAGACACCGCCTCCACGATCACGTGGATGGCGGAAAACTCGGTGATGGGTGGGCAGGCCATGGCAACCGATACAGCCACAGTCACGGTGACCCGCGTCTATCTGCCAATTGTTATGAAGCCGTAACGGCCGTTCTTCGCCATGATAAGCTGTCCATCCGGGCAGCTTATCCGGTGAACCAATCAAAAAAGCCCCGCCACCCGTCAAAAACGTGGCGGGGTTTTTTTGTGCCCGGCAAAATTTGTGAACGCCGCCCGACAGTGGCACAATTCAACCTTATGATCGATATTCGCCCCATCACAACATTGGCCGATATGCGCGCCGCCGAAGCGCTGCAAACCGAAACCTGGAACATGCCGCCCGATGAACTCATGTCGGCGCATTCGCTCCACGCCCTGGCCCACAACGGCGCGGCGCTTATCGGCGCTTATGACGGCGAGCGGTTGGTGGGCATGGTCTTGGGTGTGTTGGCCACGAGTCCCAATCCGCAATGCCCGGAGCAACCGGCCGTGCAACGGCTGAAAATGTATTCGGTGATGGCCGGGGTGCTGCCCGCTTACCAGGGGCAGGGCATTGGTCGGCAGCTCAAGCTGGCGCAGCGCGACTTTGCCCTGCGGATTGGCATTCCGCTGATTACCTGGACGTTTGACCCGCTGGAAAGCCGCAACGGCCGTCTCAACATCGCCAACCTGGGAGCCACCTGCCGCACTTACCTGCGCCATTTCCACGGCGACATGGGCGGCATCAACGCCGGCCTGCCCACCGACCGCTTCGACGTGGATTGGTGGCTTGGCAGCGAGCGGGTGCAAAGCAGGATAAAAGGCGAGGGACGGCCGTTGCCCCTGGCCAGCTTGCTGCAGCGCGGCGCAAACATCTGCAATCCGGCCATCTTTGATGACCGTGGTCTGCCAATCCCGGCACAGACGTCTTCAGAAATCCTGCGGCCTGATTTCCCATTTTGCCTGATCGAGATACCGGCCAATTTCCAGGCCGTTAAAATGGCCGATTTTGCCCTTGCCCATGCCTGGCGGCTGCACTCCCGCGAATTGTTCGAAACCCTGTTCGCCGCCGGGTTCAGCGTCACCGAGTTTTTCCACAAGAAAGAGACGGACGGCCGTTCCCGCAGCTATTACCTGTTGCAAACGATGAACGATGATCCGGAACGTTGACCACAAAACGACTCGACTACAGGACTAACCCCATGAAATTAGAACACATTGATCTTTACCAGATTCGTATGCCGCTGGTCAGCCCATTTGGCACCAGCTTTGGCATGACCACCGACCGCGACGCGATCATCGTCAAAATCACCGCCGAAGGGCTGACCGGTTGGGGCGAATGCGTGGCTTCCTGGGAGCCAGGCTACAGCTACGAAACCACCCAGACCGCCTGGCACATCCTGCGCGATTTTCTTGTGCCGGAGGTGTTGGGTAAGGATTTGCAAGAACCCGCCGACGTGCAGCATTGGCTGCGCGGCGTGCGCGGCCATCCGCTGGCCAAGGCGGCCATCGATCAGGCCGCCTGGGACCTGACGGCGCAGCGCGACGGCCTGTCGGTGGCCCAAAAGCTGGCCCAACCCTACCCGGAAGGCCCGAAGGAGCGAGTCAAGGTGGGGATCAGCATCGGCACGCAGCCGTCCGTGGCGGCGACGCTGGACGTGATTGCCGAGAATTTGGCCAAGGGATACGGCCGTATCAAGCTCAAAATCAAACCCGGCCACGACATCGAACTGGCCCGCGCCGCCCGCGCCGCCTTCCCCGACACGCTGATCATGCTGGACGCCAATTCCGCCTACCGCCTGGAAGATGCGCCTCTCTTCCGGGCGATGGACGACCTGAACCTGCTCATGATCGAGCAGCCGCTGGGCCACGACGACATCTACGACCACAGCCAACTGCGCCCGCTCATCCAATCGCCGTTGTGCCTGGATGAGTCCATCACCTCGGCCGACCATGCGCGGTACGCCATCGCTTTGCAGGCGTGCGACATCATCAACGTGAAACCGTCGCGGGTGTCTGGCTGGACGGAGGCGCGCCAGATTCACGATCTGGCGCGAGCGGCGGGCCTGGGCCTGTGGGTGGGCGGCATGTTGGAGACGGGCATTGGCCGGGCGGCGCAGTTGGCGCTGGCCGCGCTGCCCGGTTTTACGCTGCCCAGCGATATTTCGGCTACCGAGCGATATTATCACCAGGACATTGCCACGCGCTTCACCCTCAACGCCGCCGACAGTACCATCACGGTGCCGACCGGGCCGGGGTTAGGTATTGAAGTGGATGAGGGGGCGTTAACGGCCGTTACCCTCCACCATCAAACCATCCGATACTCACCAATCTATACAAACCCTTAAAAAGGAAACCACATGTTTCAAGATAAAAAAATTGCTTTTATCGGCAGCGGAACCATGGCCGAAGCCATGATTCGCGGCCTGTTGGACCAACAAATTGTCACCGCCGAGCATATCATCGCTGCCGATCCCTGGGAAGCGCGGCTGAAATATCTCCACGAGCGTCATGGCGTGAATACGACTGGCGACAACGCCTACGCGGCCGAGGAAGGGCAGGTCATCGTCTTTTCCATCAAACCACAAAACCTGGACGAAGTGATGCCGACCATTCGCGGCCACTTGCGGCGGCAGGATTTGGTGCTTTCCATCATTGCCGGCGTGCCCATCCGCAAATTGGCGAATGGCGTGGCCCACGCCTCTGTGGTGCGCGCCATGCCCAATACCCCGGCGCAAATCGGCCAGGGCATTACTGTGTGGACCTCTACGCCGGAAGTGAGCGACCTGCACAAGCAGCAGGCGCAGGCCATCCTCGGCTCGTTTGGGCAGGAAATTTTTGTCGATGATGAGCGGTATCTGGACATGGCTACCGCGCTCAGCGGCTCCGGCCCGGGGTATGTTTTTATGATGATGGAGGCGATGATTGACGCCGGGGTCCACATGGGCTTTTCGCGCCGCATCGCCACCGATTTGGTCACGCAGACGATGCTGGGGTCGGTGGAATTTGCCCGCCGCTCGAATAAACACGTCGCCGAGCTGCGTAATCAGGTCACGTCCCCCGGCGGCACAACAGCCGAGGCGCTGTACCACATGGAAAAAGGCGGCCTGCGCACGGTTATCTCGCGCGGCATTTGGGCCGCCTACGAGCGGTCTATTGCTCTGGGGCGCGGCGAAGAAGCCAAAGGGCCGCAGTAAGAAGTGCGGAGTGCGGAGTGCGGAGTGCGGAACCTCTTTTCCCCACTCCGCGTTCCGCACTCCGCACTCAAATATTCCCATGGTAATCATTCAAGATGGCCCGCGCTGGTTGGTGTTTCGGGAGCCGGTGCGGGTAATTTCGACGACGGAACCGGGCGAGGTGGCGGCGGCGCTGGCGGCGGTGGAAACGGCCGTTTCCACCCACAATCTTCACGCCGCCGGTTTTCTTACCTACGAAGCCGCCGCCGCTTATGGTCTGGCCGTTCACGCACCCCATCCCGACGACCCGCCGCTGTTGTGGTTTGGCCTGTACGCCGCGCCCGAAGTGGCGGCGACACTCGACGATTTTCCCCTCACCAGTTATGAACTGGGCGACTGGCAGGCCGGGCTGAACGAAAGCGAGCATGAAACGGCCGTCACCCACATCAAAAACCACATCGCCGCCGGCTATACCTACCAGGTGAATATGACATTCCCCTTGGGCGCCTCATTTCGCGGCGAGCCGTGGGGGCTTTTTCGCGCGTTGACGGCGGCGCAGCGGGCAAATTATGCCGCCTATGTAGATACCGGGCGGCATGTTGTCTGCTCGGTGTCGCCGGAATTGTTTTTTCGCCTGGATGGCGACCGGCTAACGTCTAAGCCGATGAAGGGAACGGCCGTGCGCGGGCGCACCCTGGCCGAAGACAGAGCCAACGCGGACTGGCTGCGCCAATCGGAGAAAAACCGGGCGGAAAATGTGATGATCGTGGACATGATCCGTAACGATATGGGGCGCGTGGCGGCACTGGGAAGCGTGGCCGTGCCGGACCTGTTTGCCGTGGAGCGCTATCCGACTCTGCTGCAAATGACCTCCACCGTAACAGCGCGCACCGATGCGGCGCTGAGCGACATTTTTCAGGCCATGTATCCCTGCGCTTCCATCACCGGCGCGCCCAAAGTGCGTACGATGCGCATCATTCGGGAGTTGGAGCCGGCACCGCGCGGCGTGTATACGGGTGCGGTGGGGCTGATCGCGCCAGAACCAGAAGCGCCGACGCGGCTGCGCGCCCTATTTAATGTGGCCATTCGCACAGTGGTGGTGGATAGGCAGCGGGAAACGGCCGTTTACAACGTGGGCAGCGGCGTGGTTTGGGATTCAGACGCGGCGGCGGAATACGCGGAATGTTTGTTGAAAGCCGAAGTGCTGCTGGCGCGGCGGCCAGATTTTGATCTGTTGGAATCGCTGCTGTGGCGGCCGGAAAGCGGTTATTATTTGCTCGATCGGCACGTGGCGCGGTTGATGGACAGCGCGGCATATTTTGATGTGGCGGTGGTGGAAACGGCCGTGCGCGCTGCGCTGGCGCAGCATGCTGCCGGGTTGGCGGAACCGTGTAAAGTGCGGTTGGTGGTGGGGCAGAACGGCCGTATCCAGACCGAGACCATGCCGTTGGGCCAACTACCCGAACCGGCTGTGATTGGCCTGGCCCGCGAGCCGGTGCAGTCTGATGACCTGTTTCTATGCCACAAAACCACGCAGCGACAGGCGTATGAGGCGGCCAGGGCTTCGCGGCCGGATTGTGACGAGGTGATTTTGTGGAACGAGCGCGGCGAGCTGACCGAGGCCGCCAGTTCCAATGTGGTGCTGGCATTGGACGGCGGTTTGTGGACGCCGCCGGTAAGCTGCGGCTTGCTGGCTGGGACGCTGCGCGAGGAGATGTTGGCAAACGGCCGTATCCACGAAAAAATATTAACCAAAGAAGATTTGCGGCAGGCGTCGCAAATTTATCTCATCAACTCTGTGCGCGGCTGGCGGCGGGGGCAGATTCTTGAATACAAAGCTACATAAGGAAGATAAGGGACACAGAGATGCCTCTGTTTCTTTGTCCCTGTTTCATAAATTTTGACCGAGGTGACAATATGCGAATTTTAGTAACGGGCGGCGCGGGGTACATTGGCAGCCATGCGGTGGCGGCTTTGCTGCAGGCCGGGCACGACGTGGTGGTGGTGGATAATCTGGTAAACAGTAAAGAAGAATCGCTGCGGCGGGTGGCGGACATTACCGGCAGGGCGGCGACGTTTTATCCGGTGGATTTGCGGGATAGGGCGGGGTTAACGGCCGTGTTCGCCCAACACGCCATCGACGCCGTGATTCATTTTGCCGGGCTAAAAGCGGTGGGTGAATCGGTGGCCATGCCGTTGGCTTATTACGACAACAACATCGGCGGCACGGTGACGTTGTGCCAGGTGATGGCCGAACAAGGCGTGAAGAATCTGGTGTTCAGTTCGTCGGCCACGGTGTACGGCGAGCCGGAAACCGTGCCGGTAACGGAAGATATGCCTTTACAGGAGGCGACGAATCCATACGGCCGTTCCAAAGCCATCATCGAAAAAATCTTGCAAGATGTGTACGTGTCGGATAACGCCTGGAATATCGTGCTGCTGCGCTACTTTAATCCGGTTGGCGCGCACAACAGCGGGCGCATCGGCGAAGACCCCAACGGCATCCCCAACAACTTGCTGCCGTACATGACGCAAGTCGCCGTGGGCAAACTGCCCTCCCTGCGCGTCTTTGGTGGCGATTATGACACGCCGGATGGTACGGGCGTGCGCGATTATATCCATGTGGTTGATCTGGCCGACGGGCATTTGAAGGCTCTGGACAAGCTGGCGCAAAACCCTGGGATTGTGGTTTATAACCTGGGCACAGGTGTGGGCTACTCGGTGTTGGATGTCATTGCCGCCTTCGTGAAGGTGTCTGGTCGAGAAATCCCCTACCAGATTGTGGCGCGGCGGCCGGGCGATGTGGCCAGTTCATATGCCGATCCGTCGCTGGCGGCGCGGGAGTTGGGCTGGCAGGCGCAGCGCGACCTGGAAGCGATGTGCGCCGATGCCTGGCGGTGGCAGTCGCAAAACCCGAAAGGGTATGAGGCGTGATGCGTGAGCGTGAGGCGTGAGGCGTGAGGCGTGAGGCGTGAACTGCCGAAAAATAGGCATCACGCATCACGACTGCCTGTAAGCTTTCACGATTTCAGCCATGATGGCGAGGGCGATTTCTTCGGGGGTTTGGGCGTGTATGGTCAGGCCGATGGGGGCGTGGACGCGGCCGATCTGATCCTGGTTGAAGCCCATGGTTTGCAGGCGGGTGATTCGGTGGGCGTGGGTTTTGGGGCTGCCCAGCGCGCCGATGTAGAAGGCGGGGCTGTTTAACACAATGCGGAGGGCGGGATCGTCGATTTTGGGGTCGTGGGTGAGCAGGGCAACGGCCGTTTCCGGGGTAATTTCCACCTGGGCAAAGGCTTTGTCGGGCCAGAGTTGGAACAACTGATCGGCGTGGGCGAAGCGCTCCTGGCTGCCAAACGCACGGCGTGGATCAATGATTACCGTGCGGAAGCCGAGGAGATGGGCCATTTGGGTGAGGGCGATGGCGATGTGGACGCCGCCGACCATGACGAGTGTGGGAGCCGGGCGGTAGACTTCGACGAAAATGTCGATATCGGGCGTGGGGTGGAGGAGATGGCCGGTTTGATAGCTCGTTGGTGGAAGGGGCGGCATCCATTCTGCCGGGAGGCTGCCGACGGCACGGCCGTTACCGCCGACCACCCATTGGCGGCCAAGCAGATGCTCTGGCCCGCGAATGACCGTGTAGCTGTAACCGGTCTGGTTGTGCCGGATGAGATCGTGGAGAAAATCGAAAACGGCCGTGTCCAATACCTGCACAAACACCGCGATACTGCCGCCGCACGCCAGCCCCACGTCCCAGGCGGTCTCATCGGCGACGCCGAAATGGAGCAGTTGGGGGATGCCGGTGGTCAAAACGGTTTGTCCCGCTTCGACAACCGCCCCTTCTACGCACCCGCCGCTGACCGAACCGCTGAGACGGCCGTTAGCCGAGAAAGCCATTTTGGCCCCGACTTTCCGTGGCGCAGATCCCCAGGTCTGGATTACCGTGGCCAGGCCGATTTTTGCGGATGGCTGTTCGCGCCAGGCTAATACGTCGGAAATGATTTCGTTCATGTGGTTACGGCGGGTTTTGGGGCTATTTTTTGCGACGCTGCCAGATGATCAGGCCCATGACCAACCCGAAGGCCGCAAGCGCGGCCAGGACGGCGTAAGGCATAAATGATTGCTGGGCGCGGGCCGTCGGCGGTGTAGGGGTGGACTGTCCGCTTTGCAGCAGGTGGGCCAGATTTTCTAGACTTTGGCGCGTGATGGCGCGGGCATTGGTTTCCAAGAGCGGCGCGGCGTATTGCTGCAAATCGCCGCTGACTTCGGCCTGCGTTTCGTAATAGAGGATGGTTTCTGTGGGATTTGGGGATTCCAGGTGGAAACGGCCGTGGCCCTGAACGCCGCCGGTTTTACTGGCGGCGGAAAAGGTGAGGGTATAGGCGGTCGGTGGTTGGCTGTCGGTCGGCTGGAGGGTGACGGCGTATTCGCCGGCCAATGGGCCGACGCGAATGTGTAACTTTGCCAGATACGCGCCGTTTGCCTGAGCGGAAATGTCTTGGCAGCCCGGTATAATTTGGCTGAGTGTTTGTGGATTGACGAGGAAGGGCCAGATGTCGGTTGGCGGGGCGGCAAAGGTAAAGCTTCCCTGAGTTTTCATCATCGTCAGAATCAGGCCGATCCCTGATCTGGGTGGTTTTCTTGCTCTTGCACGGTGATGGCGGCAATTTTGCCGGCCAGATCGTCCAATTGGGTGATGAGGGTTTGAACTTCGTCGCGGGTGGGGATGCCTCTGGAGCGCACGATTTTTTCGATTTCGCTGGCGGTGGCGTTGAGTTTTTCTTCGGCCATGCGGGCGGGATCGCTCAAGAGTTTTTCGCGTAGACGGGTGGCTTCGTCTTTGGCCAGGTCGCCGCGTTCTGTCAGGCTTTGCAGGCGTTTGTCGATTTCCTGGTCGACGTGGTTGAGCAGTTCGAGCGGCGACGTGAGGGAGCGACGGAGGGTGTTGACAGTTTGGCCGCCTGCCTGGACCAGGCCGGTGAGGACAGACGTGGGCAGGAAACCGCTGCTCTTTTTCTCTTGTTCAAAGATGATTTGGGTGAGGGTAACGGCCGTCAGGTCTTCGTCTGTTGTGTGGTCTACCACCTGGATGTCTTCGCCTTTGCGGATCAGTTCGGCGATGCCATCGAGGGTGATGTATTTTTTGGCTTCTGTATCGTAGAGCTTACGATTTGGATAGCGTTTGATAACCGGCATGGGTTTTGCTCCTCATGATACACTGCGTTATTTAGATGATGGATTATAAGCCGGTTAGGGCTGGATGCAAAAGAACGGGGGGAGAAAACGATTTGTTTTCTCCCCCCTAAGCTCTTTACCCCAGAGTGCTCCAAAGGAGATGCCCGTATGATGATGCCTGATAGCGAGGCGTCAGATAGTGGTTGTTTGGGTAAACGGCCGTATTGTGTTTGGGAATACGGCCGTTGGATTGGCTTTTAGGCCATGGTTTTTTTCAATGTTTCAACTTTGGCGGTCAGCTCAGTGACTTTGGCGTTGAGGGCGTCGATGTCGCCTTTGGTGGGGATGTTGAGTTTGTCCAACAGGCCTTCCAGGCGTTTGTCTACTTCGTCTTGCGCCGTGTGGGTGGTGTCTTGGGCTTTCTTTTTGCGCTTTTCGACAACTTCATTGATGAGTTTACGGCCGTCTTTCTCGGCAATTTCGCCACGGTCGATGAGCTTGTTTACAAATTCTTCCACTTCTTCTTGAGCCAGAACGACGGCGCCAATGCCGGCCATCAATACACGACGGACCGCATCTAACAAGGCATTGGATTCTTCGCTGACTTCTTCTTCGATGATTTCGATTTTGGCCATGATTTTGTCCTTTTTTTCTCTTCAGCGGCTAATTGTATTGCCGCACCGCAATCATTTCCGCGGTTTATCAGGCGATGCCTGATTAAGCGACAGTTTCCTGATTCAGTTCGTCGATTTTCTTGGACAGCTTGGTGATTTTGGTGTTCAGAGACCGAATCTCGGCGCGGGAAGGGACGTTCAGACGATGTAAAACGGCTTCCATGCGTTTGTTGAATTCTTTCTCGGCGCGTTTGTTTGCTTTTTCGGCTTCTTTTTTGCGATCATCAACCATGTCGTTGACGGAATCGAGGACTTTCTTTTCGGTTTCTTCGCCTTGTTCGACGAATTTATCGACCAGATTGAATAATTCGTCTTGGGCCATGGCGGCGGCGCCTAAACCAACGAGGAAGACTTTGTGAACATTGTCTACGACCATACCGGATAAACCGCCATTTTTTTCTTCCGCAACTTCAATTACAACTTCGTTTGTCATGATTAAAACCTCCCAGGTTTTGTTTTAGGATGTGCCTATCAAAGGACACATTGATTTAGATATTTGTGCTTGCAGGCGACTATGACGCACTGCATCATGGAAAAATATAACACACTGCGTCATGGATGTCAATACCTAAGTGCTTTGTAGGCGAGATTTTTGAAATTTACGCCTCGTAACCGCAGTATCCTTACCGCGTATTTCCCGGAGCGCGGTAGTGATACCGCGGCTACAAATTCCGCGAACAAAACGTGAAATTATTTGGTTCTTCAGGAACTCAGGGGGTTAACCGCCCTGATGCGTGAAACGTGATGCGTGACCAGAGAGGCTTCACGCATCACGCATCACGCATCAGACCAAACCCCATGAAATCCCAAAGACCCAATTATTTTTGTAACGAAGGACTAAGTCGCCATGCAAAAATGAGTTTGCGGTAATTAGATTGGACCATTCTTCAAGATTGGTCCAATCTGCGCCATTGATTTTTTAGCGGTTACCAATTGTTTGTGGCGGATTGGGCTGTGATTGCCGTGAATTTTGCCATTAACCAACCGATTCTCTGCGGCTAAATTCCGCCGGACTTGCTGGCAGCGATTTTTATGACGGGTTTAAGCGGTTCGGAAAAAGATGACAGGTGGGTATAATTGGCGTTTAATTTTTTTCAGGAGGCACATTAGCCATGAGTGATGATGTTGTTCGTTGTGCTGCGGTGACCAAAGCGGGGACGCAGTGTAAAAATTATGCTCAGGAAGGTTCGGCTTATTGCCACCTTCATCAGGATCAGCCAACGGCCGTAAGCGCCAATGCAGCGTCCGTTTCGCATTTGCAAGAGTTGGTGGGTGAATTGGACGGTCTGGTAACAGATTTGAAGCGCACGATGACCAAAGAAGAAGCGGTGAAAGACCCGACAATGGCTGATTATCCGCTGCGGTTGATTGGGCTGGTGCGAGAAAACCTGGGCCGTTTTTCGCCCGATGTGCAGTTGGGCATTTTGGAAGGATTTCAGGAGATGACGGTTGATGATCTGACCGATTTGGACACCTGGAAAGGCATGGCCTATATGTTTGCCTATTCGGCGCGTTTTCAGGCCGGGCAGGTGAAAGATCGGGTGAACCAGCGGCTGCCGGAAGCGCTGCAGCCGGAGACGATGCTGCGTTTTGTGCGCGGTCATGTGGATCGGTTTGCGCCGGATGTGGCCAAAGATTTGATGAACAGCCTGGAAGGGGCCAGCAAGGAGGATTTGTTGGACCTGGATACCTGGAAGGGCATGTGGTATATGTTGAATTATTCGGTGCAGTTTCAGGCAGAGCAGTTGAAGCAGCGGTTGATTGGCGAGGAAGCGGGGGATGATGCGGCGTAGCGTCGGTGGTTGGGCTTTTTAGGATGGCTGTTTATGCCGGCAGCGAGCAGCTTGATGAGGCGCTGCAAATGTTGTTTGGGCGCATGACGGCCGTAAACCCATCGGCGGATGCGCCTTTGTTGAGGTCTGGGCTGCGGATTCGGCTGCGCTGCGTGGAGCCTGAGGCGTTTGTGATGTTTGATGCCCGGCGCAGACTATTTATCCGGGTGTCGCGCGGGAGCAGGGGCTGATCTAGCCTATCTTTCATTTGTGGCAGACACAGCGGGGAGAAAAACGGCCGTTTCCCTGCCTACGCGTTGGGCTTGAGTACGTGGCGTTTGTTAATGGAGGTTGGATTGGAAGAAGAGATTGATTTACGGCCGTATGTTGAGGCGTTGCTTCATAATTGGATGTGGATTGTGGGGACGGCCGTTCTTGCGGCCATTGTCGCGTTAGCAGCGAGCTTTTTGCTACCCCCAACTTACGAAGCGACAACGCTGGTCGCCGTGACAAAGCCGGGTCAATTGGTTCAGTTTGATCCCCGTTTTGAAGCGGTGGCGGAAACACAACCCTTAAAGGCATATCCCGAATTGGCCACCAGCGACGAGCTGTTGCAAGAGCTTTTGGCGGAAATGCCGGCCATTGCGCCGGAAATTGATTCATTGGAAACCCTGAGGAAAACAGTTACGGCCAATGCCGGAGATGATCCGAGCATTTTGCGTCTAACTGTCACTTATCGTGACCCGCAGCAAACGGCCGCCATCGCCAACAAATGGGCGGAAATGTTTGTGGTTCAGGCCAATAAAGTGTTTGGCAACCAGGGCGGCGACCAGTTGGCCTATTTTATGAGCCAGCAAGAAAGCGCAGCTGAAGAGTTGAGCAAGGCGGAACAAGCCCTCATCGAATTCCAGGGGCTGAATCGGGCAAGCACCATCAACAACCAATTGGCCGCCCTACAAAGTACCCAGGCCAATTATTTAGGCAACAAACAGAAATTAACTTTTTTGCTGGATGATGTACGGGCGCTCCGCGAACAATTAAGCAGAGGCTCAGCCGGTACTGACATTACGGCGGCAGACCAACTAACGGCCTTGTTCCTGCAATTGAAAGCCTTTGGCGCGGACAGCGTTTCGCCGATGCAGCTGCAGTTGGATCCGGCGATGACGTTCGGCGCTGTGGAGCGTGCGGAGCAGATCGCGTTTTTAGATGGACTGGATGAGACGTTAGCAGCGCGGATCGTGTCGATTGATCAGGAACTGTCGGCCCTGGAGCCGCAGATTTTGGCATTACAGCAGGAAAAGCAGACGACGGACACGGCGAGTAATGAGCTGACGCGCAATTATTCGGTGGCCGTGGAGACGTATACTGCGTTGGCGCGCAAAGTGGAAGAGGAGCGGATTACGTCGCAGGATACAAGCAGCGGGGTGCGGCTGGCTAGTAGAACGGCCGTGCCCATTGACACGGTTGGGCCACGAAAATTGGTTAATGCCATTGTGGCCGGGTTGCTTGGGTTTATGGCGGCGGTGTTTATTGTGTTGGTAAGACAGTGGTGGCATAGTAATGGCGTGGAGAGCAGCACGGCCGTGGCAGAAGAAGCTCAGTAGTACTGGGGAGCGATTTTCATTATGGACGGCCGTGTTAGAATCAGCTCCTATTGTTAGGGTCTATTTGACCTGAGCGCCATAAACTAGCCGCGGAGAAATACAATGTCACAACCAACCTGGATAGGACGAACCATTAGTGGGCGTTACCATATTGACGAATTGCTGGGGCAAGGAGGGATGTCTGCTGTTTATAAGGCAACAGATCCTAATTTGCAGCGGGTGGTAGCGATCAAAATTATTCACAGTCATCTCTCGGGGGATCCAGATTTCATCAAACGGTTTGAGCGGGAGGCGGCTGCGGTTGCCCATTTGCGCCATTCGAACATCATTCAGGTTTATGATTTTAATCATGATGGCGATGCCTATTACATTGTCTTTGAATATGTTGCCGGCGTTACCCTACAAGACAGATTAAAGAAATTAAACGAACTCCATCAGCAGATGCCTGCCGGTGAAGCAATTGATATTGCTGTCGGGTTGGGGGAGGCTGTGCATTATGCTCACAAACAAGGCCTGGTTCATCGTGATATTAAGCCAGCAAATGTGATGTTGAACTCGCGTAATGAGCCGATCCTGATGGATTTTGGCATTGCTAAGATTGTTGGAGGAGCCAAACACACGGCGACTGGGGCCACATTGGGGACGGCGCAGTATATGTCCCCGGAACAGATCAAAGGCGAGGCGATTGACGCTCGCACGGATATTTATGCTTTGGGCATTACACTGTTTGAGATGTTAGGCGGCCGTTCACCGTTCGACGCTGATTCGACGATGGCGGTGATGATGATGCATGTGCAAAACCCGGTGCCGGATTTGCGCGATATTCGCCGAGATGTGCCGGTTGATGTGGTGATGATTTTAAAGAAGGCGATGGCGAAGGAGCCAGACGGCCGTTACCAGAATGCGGCTCAGTTTGTTGAAGCGCTGCGCAATGCACGCCTGAACCTGCCGTCTGAGGAAGTGACGTGGGCTGGTGGGGGTGTAACGGCCGTGGAAGACAGGACCATGGTCGAACCAATGCCACCCATCAACGCGACGCAAAAAATCGACCCACCCAAGGGCGTAACGATTGTAGATGCGCAGCCCATTCAAGAACAGTACGTTCCCGTCCTACTTCCCAGCCAACAATACCCTGTGCGGCGCCGTTCCAAAAGCAAGCTTCTGGCGCCGGTATTGATTGTCCTCGTTCTCGCGTTAATTGCTGCCGGTGTATGGTTTGCCTTTTTTCGTGGCCCAAGCGTAGAAGATCTGCTGGCAGATGCCGCTGCCCTGGCAGCCGCCGGGGCATATGATGAAGCGATTTTAGGTTATGAAGATATTCTGAAAAATATTGACCCCGGTAATGCGAACGCCCAAACAGGATTAGAAAATACCTTGCGTATTAAAGCAGAAAAAGCAGACCAAGCTGGAGATTTTGTTCAGTCTCAAGCCGAATTACAACGACTCTTGCAGTTAAATCCAACTGATGCCAATGTAAATCTGCTGATGGCGCAGAATATGGAAAAACAAGAACGTTTAGCAGATAGCTTGCCGTATTACGAAAAAGCATTGACTCTTGATGAGAACCTTAAACCGGCGCGCGAAGGTTTAGCTTGGGTACATTATAAAATGGACCAATACGATCAAGCATTAACCATCTTTACAGATCTTGTGAACCTGTACCCAAATGATGTGGTTGGATATGAGGGTCAGGCGAAAAGCTACTTTGCTCTAAATTGGTACGAAGAAGCTCTTTCGCCACTTAAACAATGGAGCGAGCTCGAACCAGCTGCTCAGGAACCTTATAAAATGTTAGGATTGGCTAATGAACAGCTTGATAACCTAGATGAAGCAATAAAATATTTTGGCCGTTGGGCCCAGCTTTCAGAAACAACCAATTTAGCAGATGTTGAAACAGCTTACGTAAGAATAGCCGATGATCAATTTCAATTAGAGCGATATGAAGACGCCATTGCCACTTACAAATTAATCAACGATCGATTTGCTAATATATGGGCGCTAACACAGGTGGGGCGATGTTACATGCGTCTCGCGCAATATTCACAGGCAGAAGAAAGTTTTCGTAAAGTTATCGGAGAAGCAACTGAGTTGACTGCTGTTGATTTTCAGTGGTTGGGTCGGGCATTGTCGGCCCAAGAAAAGTATACAGAAGCTCTTATACCTTATGAGCAAATGTGGGAATTAACCACTGATGACGCAAGTGGTGGACTCTTATTTGCCGATGCATTAATTAGAACCGAAGATTATTCCAGAGCATTATCGATTTTAGATGATATAACTCAAATGAAAACATTTGATCCTGAAGAAACACAATTTTGGCGTCTGAAAATTCGTGCTGCTACCCCGCTGAAAATGTATGACTCTGCAATTGAAGCTTATGATGCATGGGCAAAATTAGAACCTGACGATTTGAGCATCCTTATGAATATGGCCTGGCTGTATAGGCAAGCGAACGATCCGGAAAAAGCGGTAGAAATTTACAATCAGGTAATTACTCAGGATTCTAATTTCTTAGAAGCTTACAAAGAACTGGCAAAAGTATTTACAGAACTAAAACAATACTCCGATGCTGTAATTGCTTATCAAAACTGGATTCGACTCGCCCCCAATGAAGCCGGGGCGTATTTGAGTTTGGGTTGGTTATATATTGCTCAAGAATCTTTTGAAGACGCGGCAGAAACATTCGAAAAAGCATTGACGCTTGCCCCTAACTCAATTGATGATCATTTGGGATTAGGGGTTGCTTATTCTCGAATCAAGCGTTGTCCTGAAGCAATTCCTCACCTTCAATTCGTGCTTGATGCTGGTGATAATGATTTAGCTAGACGAACGATGGCTGTGTGTACGGGTAATTAAATTTCGGGTACGATTTTTATCCGGCTCTTAAACTTGCTTTTGAGCAATTTGCCATAAGAATTCACATTTCCTGCGGACTTTTTCAAAGAATATTTAACTCAAGTTGCTACTTTAACAGGCAAGTGATGCTGAACCCGAGAACGAAAAGCACAATTTTCAATTCAAAGCGTTCAGCAGTCACTGCATGAATAGATTTTGGTAATTTTCGGTCAATCAAACTGCCTGATGTTTCAACCTGTTGGCGGCAGAGCCATTGCAAACCCCGTTCCCAGGGTTGATGGGGACGTTGCTTTTCTTGCGAATCGCAGCAGCGTAAGACCAGCTTCTTGAAGCAAATCTTCAAACCAGTAAAGATTGTAGGCTTTATCTGCAATGATGGTAGCTCCTTCAGGGAGGTCGAAGTCAAATCCTACAAGCCATTAACATCCCTGACCCTGGTGTCAAAAGAACCCACCAGGTTCTCCCGTTTGGTGATCATCAAGTGAGTTTGAGAGCATAGAAATATCGTCGTTTGCTTGCTTTATAACCGCGATATTTCTCTTCTGATATAAACGACAACGGCTGATGCGTATGTTGTCGCACAGGGGAAGGTATCAATGTTGTAGATTTGGCTCTGGTTTTCTGCCTTCCAGGTGAGACCAATCAAATGGAACAGGGTCACAAAGTACCCTTTGAGCCGATTCAATCGCCGACTGTATCGGCTTTTGCCCAGCATAACTGGTATCCAGTGGGGGCATGTAGCCAGGCACGCGCTAGAGCGAAGTTACCGCCAAAGTTCTGGCCCAGATAGCCACGGTCATGACTTCAGCATTGTTCATAACGCATTGAGGATGATCGTGATGACCAAACGCTTTCAGCAATTCGTCACACAGGCAAAGATTGTTAAGATTGCAGTCTCCATGAGAACTTCTCCTTCAGTTTGGTTTCGTCGCTAAAACTGTAGAAGGTTCTCATGGATATTTCAAATGTTGCTATTCATAGTAGCAACTTGGGTTATTTAAGGTTAACAGTTGCGTGAAGAAGTGGATGAACAGGCATGGTTTGAATTAGTGAAATCTAAAACGCATAAAAAGTTGTCCACACCAATTTTTCTTGTATTTCTGATACTAATAGCCATGACTAGAGGACGACTGGGTTTCAGTCTTGGGTGGTCGAACATGGGACTTCTTGGTCTGAGTCAGGCACTGATTCACGATGAAAACCCTAAATTGCCTTCATTGTTTCTACCCGAAATGGCATTAGAGAAATCGCTGTTAATTACCAAGACTCATTCGGCTTGGCGTGCATTAGGTTTTGTGTCAATGCTCCAAGGTGAAGAGAGTAAGGCAATATCAGATTGGCAAAATGCGGGGGATATGGGAGGCGAATTAATTCGTTGGGGACACTGTGCGCGCGATGGGCATTGTTATGGACAAGAACTGGAATGGTACTATCGGGCATCAAAAGTTGAAACAGGATTGGGAGACGCATGGTATTACATGGCACTTGTTTATTATGGGCAGCAACGTTGGGGCGAGGCATTGCAAAGCCTTACGACTGCATTACAGGCCGAGTACTTACTGGAGGTAGGTATTAGTGATGTATATTTGTTGCAAGGTGCTATATTGCAATCTGCTCCCGATTTTAAAAATATAGATCAGGCATTGCAGGCCATTGATATGGCTCTTCAATTGGACGCATTCAGTTCTGGTGCTTTGAAAAGTGAAGCCTTCCACAAACGCGGCTTTATTTATGAGCAGCAGGGAGTTGATTTGCAGGATGCAATTTCTGAATATCGTAAAGCATTAGATCTTCAACCTGATCATCGTTGGGCGCGACTTCGTCTGGGACACGCTTTGTATTTTGCTTATGGAGATGCAGAACAGGCTGAAAAAGAAATTAAGCGGGCGATTATGTTGGGAGGGGATGATTTGTTTCTAAAGTGGGCTTATCGTTACCTTGGTGATTTATATCGCTATGAAAACCGATTTCCTGAGGCAGTCACCGCCTATCAGGAAGCTATGAAGTTTGGTGAAGCAGACGAAGAATTATCTCAATTGCTAGATGATTTACTGCTTTTGCGTCGGAATTAGGCGATTGGCTATGTTGTTCCGAGTCATAAAAAATTTTTTCTTTAGTTTCCTTTCTCAGGGCTTGTTGCTTTTATCTAGTTTAGGTATCTATATTCTAGTTGGTCGACAGATGGGACCTGATGGTTTGGGGCAGTTTTCGTTTGTTATGGCATATATAGGGTTGTTTACATTTTTACCAGATTTGGGGTTAAATCTTTTTTTAATTCGTGAAGTGTCGCGAGATCCGGGAATGGTTCGGTACTATATGGGATATGCTTTTGTATTGGTACTGATCCTGTCCCCTATTTCTTTTGTAATAACTGTTTGCTTAAGTCAGGCGTTAAAATTTGATGAAATAGTGCGCCAGAGTATCTATTTGGGGGCAGGATGGGTTATTGTCGGAGCATATCTCGCATTATTCCGTGCATCTTTTCATGCGTATGAAAAAATGGAATATGAAACGACAATGGTGTTAACGGAACGAGCCACGGCATTTGTAGGTTCTGTTTTGGCGTTGGTGTTGGGAATGGGTGTTGTTGGGTTAATTGGTGTTCAATTCTTGGCCCGTTTGGTTGCATTGGTCGTTGCCGGTGTTGTGTTTGTGGTCAAGATCGACGCTTTTCCCCGGTTAACCTTTAATTATGATGTATCTTTTCGGATGCTTAAAAAATCTTTACCGTTTGCTGTAAATGCACTAACAACAACTATTTATATCCAGTTGGATTTGGTGTTGCTTGGGGTGTGGTGGGGAGATGAAGCGAGTGGTTATTATCGGGCAGCGACGAGTTTAATTATACCTCTGGTCGTTATTGCAACTTCGTTAAATGTTGCTATTTTTCCAAATATGGCGCGCTCTTTTTATATATCTTTAGATCAAACGAAGTATTTGTTAGCAGTTGCTATACGTTATTTGTTCATGATCGGTTGGCCATTGGCATTGGGCATTGCGCTGTTGTCTCCAGCAATCATTCACTTTGTTTATGGCGCTGCATTTACGCCATCAGTATTAGCTTTGCGTATTTTGGCGCTGATTGTACCCATGCGTTTTGTTAACAATGCGATGGGGAGTGGGTTAACGGCTGTTAATCGCCAAGGCGTTCGTTCAACTATAATTCTTATTAGCGCTGGACTAAATTTGTTGTTGAATATCATATTGATTCCCCGATTTTCTTTTATTGGGGCAAGTTATTCCACTTTGGGAACAGAAATAGTTATTCTTATCTCCTTATTATGGAGTGTTAGTAAGTATGTAGGGCATTTACAGATGACAGGATTGATAAGTAAAGTATGGTTTGCTGGTCTTCTGATGGCTGTGGTAACTTACCTGTTGCAAGATATCCATTTGTTATTCGTTATTCTCATTTCTGTGGTTGTCTACATGGCGGCGTTATGGATCTTGAAGGCAATTCCTTCAGATGATCTAGCCCGTATAAAAGTAATAGTTTCGCGCCGATCTATGAGATCTTCTTTGGAGGCCTAAAGATTATTATGCAGTTGACCTGTCCAGATTGTTCATCTATTTTACAGGAACAAGAACAACAATTAATTTGCCAGAATTGCGATCGTATTTGGGCGTTGACTGACGGTATTGCCCGATTTGTCGAAAATGCATATTACTGGGGTGAACTCCCACAAGAATTGATGAGGAAAGTCAACACACACGCTAAAGCACATGGCTGGATATCAGCTTTGAACACATATGTGAAAGATGATTATGCCAATATCTATAATTATGTTACCGACGCCAACCGGGCAGATTTCACATATTTCATACCATTAACGCAAGATAGCGTAGTGCTAGATGTCGGCAGCGGGTGGGGAACCATACCTTACCTGTTGGCTTTGCGGCATAAGCATGTTGTTTCATTGGAAAGCGTGGAGGAACGCATTACTTTCCAGCGTATCCGAGCTGAACAAGAAGGGTTGGATAATCTTCAATTGATTCAGGCCAGTTTTTTACGGATGCCTTTAGCAGAAAACAGTTTTGATTTAGCAATATTAAATGGTGTTTTAGAATGGATTGGTATTGCTTCTGAAGTAAAATCGCCTCGAGAACTACAATTGAATGTATTGCGCAAATTATGGTCCAGCCTTAAGCCCGGTGGATGGTTATATGTAGGCATTGAAAATCGGTTTGGGTACGATTATTTTTTAGGTGGTCCGGATCACAGTGGCGTTCCGTATACCAGTTTGATGCCACGATCGATGGCAAATATGGTGATGTCTCGAAAATCGGGTAACACTTGGCGAACGAAACAAGGAATTGATGCTTACCGGACATATACCTATTCTTATTGGGGCTATAAAAAATTGTTGCAAGAGGCAGGATTTGATAATGTTCAGGTGAACTTGGTTTTTCCTGACTATAATCACCCAGCTTATATTATTCCGGCAACTGATAAAAAAGTTTTTCGTTATATTGTGCAACAGTTGTATTCTGGTCAGACTGCAAAACGTAAATTATTGCGAACTGCGGCTACTCTGACGGCACCTTTGGGTTTACAGCGTGTTTTTTCACTTTGTTTTAGTATTTTCGCACAAAAGCTATGATCTCATTTATTGAAGCAGTTCTTCAAGAAAATTGGGGCGTTTGGTTCCCCGAACGGCCGTTTATCCGTCTACGTTATGCAAAAATTGCGGGTAACTCTCTGTTGTCAGGACGAGTAGTGTTTTTGGGATTTCCCCCTAATGCTGATTTCCCGCTATTAGTTGTTAAATTTCCGCGCACTAATCATTATGTAGGATTGATTGAACAGGAATTTTTGGCGCTTCAAAAAATTAATACTGTTTGGCCGCAAGCAACTACACCAAAGCCATTGTGGTTCGGGGATATGGGTTTTACTAAAGCAAGTATGGAAACGGCCGTTGTTGGTCGATTAATAGGCAATATGCGTAGTCCTTGGCTATCTGATGAATCACACACAACCCGGGAAACTGTCAGACAGCATTTAGAAATGGCGTTTGGTTGGTTATCGACTTTCCACAAACAAACCACAACAGGCTACAATCATTTTGCCCAAAAAACCTGGTTGCGTAATAGCAATAATTTAAGCTTACAACACACCCAGTGTTTCAATTGGATAAACGCACAGCTGTCTAGGCAACTAACAAATCACCCATTACCCCTAATTTGTGAACATGGCGATTTTTGGGCTGGTAATCTTTACATTCAGCCTGACCACCATATTGGGGTGATCGATTGGGGAGACGCAGCTTGGGACCAATTGCCATTATTTGACGCCGCATTTTTTATTACCAGCTATGCTTTGGGATTCATGCCTGTTTCTGATGATTCATTATGGATGTTTAAGCAGTTACTAGATTCTCAATCGTGGTTGACTATCATATCTCAAACCGTTCTTAGCCAATATTTTCAGGAGATTGGTATCCCAGGTATCGATTTACCGATATTAATAGGGCTGGCTCTATTACGGCGTGTGCAAGCTGAGGCAGAACGGCCGTTTCGAAATAATACTTATTCTCGAATGTTGGATTACTGGTACCAGTCAGTCGTTGAAGAAAAAAATGGAAATAAACATCTACCTGGCTGAAAAACGCCCCCCACTCCATCTCATTCTGCTCATTGCTATCATTGCTGCTGGATTAGCCTTATTTGCACATCCTGCAATCCTTGTTATCGGCTCATTATGCCTAACCTTCGGCCTGTTATTTCTTCGTAAACCGTTTTCCTTTTTACTGCTTCTTGTTTTCTCCCGTGCTGGAATCGACATGTTTGTTAGACAATATCGGTTGCTAGAGGACACCTCACTAAGCATAAACCTATTAGGTATCCTAAATATAGCGCTCGTTTTTTTAGCTATCTTTTATTTTCTTTTCATGAAAAAGAAAATCCCCAATCAACCATTTTGGCTAACTTTCAGCGCTTTTCTATATATTGCCATCATAACAATATTCATTTCAAACAACCGTGTCCTATCGTTGCGCGGACTAATGCAGGTTGGCTCATATTTGGCCATCTATTTACTCTTAGTAAACCAACTTAAAAACCCACGAGATTTAAATAAACTACGCCTTGCAATCATCACCTCCACAATTATTCCTGTTGTGTTTGGTATCTATCAATTCTTTACAGGTACAGGCAATACCGAAATCTCCCCTGGAATAAATCGAATCATGGGCACATTTTTTCATCCTAGCGCTTTTGGGATGTACCTAATCATTCTATGGCCCCTGCTTTTTTTTCAGTGGTATCAGGCAAAAAAAAGATTCCCACAAATTTTTTTGACAATTTTGCTAGTATCCGCCACATTCTGCTTATTCATGACATACACCCGTATTGTATGGTTGGCATTCATTCTCAATGTTTTTGGGGTTCTATTTATCTTTCGAAGATTCCGATTAATGATTTTAATCGGGATGATTGGTGCATCGATCGCCATAATTAGTTGGCAACCAATCTTGGCTCGATTTAGTGAAGCAGTACGTTTTGAGAACGGACATTTTATTTTTTCTGAACTAGGTTCTGTCGCTTGGCGTTTTCAGCAATGGCAAATTGCAACCAGACTTTTTAAAGAGAACCCATTACTTGGCATTGGTTGGTGGACTTTCCCCGATTACAATGTTTGGTCCTCAACACCCCATAATGATTACTTGCGCCTTGCCGCAGAAACGGGCATTCTAGGGCTAATATTTTATGTAGCCCTTATACTAAATGTTATATTTTATCTCTGGTCTGCTCGCAAAAATATGCCCCGCTTTTCACCCCTAACTCAACAAATTGGAGTTGTCTTACTAGCTATATTCACCTATATTCTTCTCAGCGTTACAGACAATCCACTCGGGCAGCCAGAAGTAAGTTGGTATTTATGGGCGTTAATCGCCCTGGCTGTAGGTTCCATAACTCATTATCGTCGGCTTGCAATAAAATGAACCCCTTTTTACCATTTGTATCTATCATCGTACCAACCTATAACCGCGAAGAGGTCTTGTGTCAGACCATCACACACCTCTTAACACAAAATTATCCAACTTACGAAATTGTTGTTGTAGATCAGACTACAAACCACAACACCTCAACCCAAGAATACTTAAAAAAACATGCAGCAGATGTCCGCTATTTTCAGCTAGCACAACCAAGCTTGCCCAAAGCCAGGAACTTTGGGGTACAACAAGCGAAAGGTGAAATAATTGTATTCGTAGATGATGATGTTGAGGTTGACAAAAATTGGCTTAATGCCCATATCAAAAATTTCCACGATGCTTCTATCGGTGGGATTTCTGGCCGTATAATCGAAGATAACGTGCCGATAATAAATACTACTGAAATTGGTCGTGTTACAAAATGGGGTCGTGTGATCGGTAATCGTGCATCCACAGCGCGCACGCAGATAGAGTGGGCAAGCGGTGGTAATGCCTCTTTTCGCCGAATACTCGTAGAAAAAATTGGTGGATTCGATGAAGCGTTTCAAGGCAATGCGATTTTCGAAGACACCGACTTTTCCTTCCGATTAAGAAGTTTAGGGTACAAAATCTATTTCGATCCCGAAGCAGTTCTTATTCATTTAGCTGTTCGTCAGGGTGGGTGTGAAACCCGAACTAAAGATAGAGTCAATTACTATTATTGGTTCTTGCATAATAAAACTCTTTTCTTCATGAAAAACTTCCCGCCTTATTACTGGCCATTGATGTTTATCACTAACTTCTTACGGGCTATTAAAGTAGGCTTGGTAGAATCGCAGAGTGTGAAAACCTTTTTTAATTTATGCCAAGCAATGTTGGCTGGATCGAAGCTATATAGGCAGAATCGCCGATGAAAGTATTATTATTGCGGCCACAAATCGAAGCCGGAGGGGCTAGCCGCGTAATCATCCAATTAGTTAATGGTTTAAAAGCATCTGGGATTGAAGTTGAAATTGCAACTGCTGGTGGAGAATGGCTCCCAAAATTAGAAGAAATAGCTATTTGTCATAATATTCCCCTTTATCCTTCAACTCCTCAAAACCTTCTCCGGTCTATCTGGGCACTAAGCAAATTGGTTTCAAGAGAAAAGTATCAACTTTTAAATCCACATCACCGGTTTGCTGCAATTGCATGCAACTTGTTGTCTATTCATAATTCAGTTCCGATTGTAAGCACAGTTCATGAAACAAAAACAGACCGTACTATAATTTCAGCCTTAACTTTCGCGCCAAAAGCCATTGTTTTTAGTCAAGCTGTCAAAGAAAATTTAATCCAATGTCATCATTTCATTGACCGTGATATTTTTCTCGTTCCAATGGGTGTTGATGTTCTTCCACCACATCCCGAAGAGGTGGCTGTAGTAAAAAAAGAATTCTTATTGAGCGAAGATACGCCAACGGTTTCTTGTATCACAAGATTGTCACAAGAAAAAGGATGTGAGACATTTTTACGTGCAGTAGCATTAGTGCTTTCCAGAGGGAGTCGCGCCAAATTTTTGTTGGTTGGTGATGGTCCACAAAAAAGCGAACTGAGTGTCTTGGCAGAACGATTGAATATAAAAGAGTTTCTTGAATTTACGGGTTGGCGAAATGATGTGCCAGCAATTATTGAAAACTCTAACTTTCTTGTATTACCCTCTATTTCAGAAGGGGTTGGCATTGCAATAATTGAAGGCATGGCGCTAAAAAAACCTACCATTGGCACCTTAGCGGGAGGAATCCCAGAGGTAATTCGAGATTCAGAAACAGGCTTGTTAGTTCCATCTAGTGATCCGGAAGCGTTAGCCAATGCCATCATATCATTAATTGAAGATCAAGCATTTTGCCGTCAACTTGGGCTTGCAGGAAAGAAGCATTATGAGGAAAGGTTTTCCCTTAAAAACATGATCAATAGAACGCTTGAGGTCTATACTACCTTGTCAATTCAAGGATCGGAAAATAGAAGCGCCAGTTTTGTTGATAGGTGAAAATAAGTGTTTTTATTAGCGACTGTAAAAGTGATTTAATGAGAAAGCCGAGAGCAGTTGTTTTTGATGTCCCTATTGATGATGTTTCGTGTGACGAATTAATTCAATTTATCGTAGATACATGCATCTCTGAGAACAAGTCAATAGTTGCTAATGTTAATGTTTACGCTTTGAATCAGGCTTACCAGTTACCACGGTTCCGTGAGTTTTTTAACAAAGCTGATGTCGTGTTTTGTGATGGTTTTGGCGTGAAATGGGGTGGACGCCTCTTGGGGTTCAACATTAAGCATCGATATACGCCGCCTGACTGGATTGATTTGTTAAGCGATAAATTATGCGAGTTGGATATTACGGTGTATTTTTTGGGGGGTAAACCTGATATTGCCCAAAAAGCAGCTAGAAACTTGATGGATCGTCACCCAGGATTACGCATTGAAGGTTGGCATCATGGTTATTTTAATAAAAAATTAGGATCAGTGGAAAACGTCGCGCTGGTTGAAGACATAAACCGAGTGAAACCTAATTTGCTTTTTGTCGGTTTTGGGATGCCGCTTCAGGAATTTTGGCTGATGGACAACTGGTCACAAATTCAAGCAAATGTAGCGCTTCCAGTCGGGGCTTTGTTTGATTATGTAGCGGAGACGATACCACGTGCTCCACGTTGGATGACTGATAATGGATTGGAATGGTTGGGTCGTTTAATGGTGGAGCCCCAGCGTCTTTGGCGAAGATACATTATTGGGAATCCTTTATTTTTATTACGAATCCTCAAACAGCGTTTTGGCCTGTTGAAATTAGATTAAGCTGGATTTCTAAATGCCACCGCAGGTTCTTTATTTAGCCTATCGCAAAACACAGTCGCTTTGGTCGAAAGTTGGTTTATTATTGGTTCTCTCGCCAGTCTTAGTTTTTCCCAATTTCTGGCCCCTCCTCACGGCCGTTTCCCTCTCCCTCCTCCTTCTCCTCTTCTTCCTCCGCCCACTCAAACCATCGCCCTTCAACGGGGTCTGGCTGGCCTGGTGGTTCATGGTCCTGGTCGCCGTCCTCGTCACGGCCGACCCCGACCTCACCCTGCCTAAATTCACCGGCCTCATCCTCGGATTTGCCTGGTGGGTCTACCTGAGCCGGGCCATCAACGGCCGTTCCTCCCTCATCCTCGCCTTCATCTTTTGGGGATTGCTTGGTATGGGGTTTGCCGTCATTGGCGTTCTTAGCGCGACCTGGCTCTTTAAGGTTCCCGGCATATCGGCCATTTTACAAGCGTTGCCCAGTCAAATTCTACAATTGCCCGGCTCCGATTCCGGCGTGCAGCCCAATCAGTTGGCCGGTACGCTGCTGCTGTACCTGCCGTTTTTGGTTTCCCTACTGCTTGGCTGGCGACCCGCTGCGCACCGCCGCTGGCTGCTGGCGGGCACGGCCGTTCTCACCCTCATCACCGCCGCCCTGCTCATCCTCACCCAATCCCGCAGCGGCTGGATTGGCGCAATAGGCGGTCTATTTGTTTTGTTGGTTTTGTGGGGGATTGTTTTGCCATCAATGCGCCAGCGCAAGCTGATTTGGGCGGGGGTTGGCGCGAGTTTGTTGGCGGGGATTGGCGGCTTGTGGGCGTTTGGCCCGCAGAAACTCCAGACGATTTGGGATGATCCAGGTCAATTGGGGGCCACGGCCGTTGGCAATCTTGGTTCTCTCGGTTTTCGGCAAGAAGTCTGGCGTTGGGGCATCACGGCCGTGCAAGATTTCCCCTTCACCGGCGCCGGCCTGGGCGCGTTCCGCCACGTCGTCCGCCGCCTGTACCCCCTCAACGTCAACCCCGCCTACGACATTGCCCACGCCCACAACATATTTTTGCAAACGGCGCTCGACGTGGGTTTGCCGGGTCTCATCGTTTACCTGGCCCTGTTGTTGCTTGCTTTTTGGCTTGGCTGGCAGGTGGCGCGGGGTGATGAGACATTACGGCCGTTTGCCCTTGGTCTTCTGGCCGGATTCGCCGCCCTCCACATTTATGGCCTCACCGATGCCCTGGCCCTCGGCTCCAAAACGGGTCTCAGCTTTTGGGTGGCTTTGGGATTGTTAACCGCCATGCACCAGATTGTGCGGCAAACGGCCGTTACTCAACCCCCACCTGTTCTTCCAGATGCGCCAACGCCTGCCCCAGATCATCCAGCGCCCGATCCAGCCGCTTTGCAGCCGGTTCATCCGGGTTAACGTCAATCGGGTTGGATAACGGCCGTTTCTCCAACACCTCGCGCACCACCCGCAAATCACCCTTCGCTTCCTGGATCGCAGCCAACTCTTCAATCACAAACCGGCGGCTCATCTGAATGCCATGTCGCGTCAGAATCTCTTTGTAAGCCTCATAATCCTTGGCCAGCTCCAGCGTCACCGACTCATACCCATGTTGGGCGATGATTAACCGCGCCGAGAAGCGCATGATGTTATAAAACTGCATCTGGTAATCATCCGGGCGCGGCTCAATCAAAATAATGTCCACGTCCGGGTGCGACCGGCGCAGTTGTTTGATGTGATAATGCAGCCCGGCGTGCGTAAACGTGCGGAATACCTGATTGGCCACTGCTTGCAGCCCTTTCTCGCTCAAATGCTGCCGCTGCGGATCATCCCCCTTATCTGGTCCCAGGAAAGGAATAAACGCTTCCCGGCTGTTGTCGTAGGGAACCATCGGGTTAATGCACAGCACCAATTTGGCTCCCTGCTCAATGGCCACATCCAGGCTCGCATTGCCCCGCAGCCCGCCATCCACATACTCCACGCCATCCACCAAAATCGGTTTATACATCATCGGCAGCGCCGACGAAGCCGCCACCGCCTGCGAAATGGGCGTTTGCGCCTGCTCATACCGGCTAAAAACTGCCCGTTCCCCATTTTCCAAATTGGTGGCAATCAGAAAAAGGTCTTTTTTCAATTGGGCAAAATCGTTGCTTCCGCCCAACGCCGTCAATAATTGGGCCACATAATCGGCCAGCGCCTGGCTGTCGTAAAAAGCGGAAGGCAGCCCTTCCAGCATAAACCACAACACATCGAACAGCGTCATATCTTTGCTGTTGCGCCAATAATGGGACCACGCCCGCACCAGCATTTGCGGCAAGCCCAGGCTGCGCCGCACAATTTCGCCGGTGTTAAAGCGCATGATGTCGCGCCGCATCACCGGCGCGATGGCCGGGATGGATCCGGCCAATGCCTGCATCATCGTTTCCGGCCGCACGCCATTTGCCAGCCCGGCCGACACCAACGCCCCGGCGCTTGTGCCCACATAAACGTCAAAATCATTCACGCTCAGGTCCACCAACAGATCGTTGACGGCCCGCAGCGCGCCAATTTCATAAACCAGTCCGGTCAAACCACCGCCGGCCAGGACTACGGCCGTTTTGCTGTGCGTCGCCTGAGTTCGCCTATTTTCAGAAAGGTTTGTCTTCATCACTTGCCTCTTGCCCAATGACTGCGCTAGGGTACATCCGCAGTCGCTACCTGACCCTGATTATAGCCCAGAATCCACTCGGAATTGCTCTGGACCAGGTTTTATAAATTTTGGGTCTTTAGGATTTCGTGGGGTCGGGCGTGAAACGTGAAGCGTGTTGCGTGAGGTCTCTCTGGTCACGCAACACGCTTCACGCATCATTGGGTGTCAATCCCCTGAATTCCTGAAGAACCTAAATTTTTTGCTGCCGCTGCTCAAGGGCCTCCAAACGATTAGAAACAGGTGTTTTGCCTGTTTCCCTGCTCATTTCCTTAGACAAAAGAAATCCGTTTTACCAGACTCTGTGCCTGGCTGGCTGAGTGACTGACAAAACTTATCTAACCGCGGAGAATGCGGAGAGCGCGGAGTTTGTACCAGAGAAAATCTCCGCGCCCTTTGCGCTCTCCGCGGTAATATTCTGAGATCTGTCAGTCAATCAGGCATGGCTGGACATCTTCATGCTGCCTAGGACCCCCATATATGGCCGGCTCAAAATCCTCCCTGCTTCCCGGTCTGAACCATATCTGGGGTCGGCGGCTCGTATATGGCAATTATGGCCATATATTGACTTCGAAATGCTGTCGCATGCTTCGCTCATCCTTCGTACTTCCTTCGCTCATCCTTCGCTCATCCTTCTTACACCTTCCTGAAGCCCTCTTTGGCGCAATCTACCACCCCATATATGCCGGTTGTTGCCTGCTGTTTTTCGTTCCAGGTAAATGCCCGGGCAAGCTATGGCTAAGTGGAAATCATGGTGACAAAACCGGGACCCTGTGTTATCTTTGAATCAGGGAAAATAGCTACCCAATCATGCCAACTAACCGAGTAAATTGTGACGGATAAACGAGACGCCAACCTTATTCACAGGCGTCCTCCGCCATCGGTTAATTAACCAACAAATTTAAGACAGTCGGAGGTAAATAATGGGCGTACCATTCGCAACAGAAGCATGGATCAAAGCACTTCAGGCAGAGTTGAACAAAAGCGCAGGTTATGCGGACGCTGCCAAAACCTGGGAGGGTGATTTCTATTTTGTCGTCACCGCAGGTGATGGCATCCCCCAAGATGTGTATATGTACATGGACCTGTGGCATGGTGAATGTCGTGACGCCATGGAAATTTCCGACGCCGCTTCCAAAGACCCCGCGTTTGTGATGAGCGCCCCGGTGGATGTCTGGCGCAAAGTGGTGGAGAAGAAAATCGATCCCATCAAAGGGTTAATGACCCGCCAGCTCAAACTGAAGGGCAACATGATGAAAATCATGAAAGCCCCGAAAGCGGCCATCGAACTTGTCGAATGCACCACCCGCATCGATACTGAATGGCCCGCCTGACCGCGAACCATTCGACCATTCCCCACCTAATTAACTGACTATGTGGTTCTTCCGCTGTCCTCATATTTGTTTTGGTGATGATGCCCTGAGCCAATTAGCGCTCATTCAGGGCAAGCGTGCCTTTATCGTGACGGATCCGGTTATCGAGCAGTTGGGGTTTGTAACGGCCGTGCAAACCCAACTCCACGCCGCCGGTCTACACAGCCAGGTCTTCGCCGAAGTCGAACCCGACCCCTCGCTGCAAACCGTGCGGCGCGGCGCGGCCCAAATGCTGGCCTATGAACCAGACTGGATCATCGGCCTGGGCGGCGGCTCCAGCATGGACGCCGCCAAAGCCATGTGGATTCATTACGAACGACCCGACATTGAACCGGAAGCCATCAGCCCCTTCGAAGAACTGGGTCTGCGCCAGAAAGCGCGGCTGATCTGCATCCCCACCACCGCCGGAACCGGCTCCGAAGCCGGCTACGCCATCATCCTCACCGACACAGAAAACGCCCGCAAACTGACCCTCGGCTCGCCGGAAGCCACGCCGGACATGGCCATTGTCGATCCTTATTTCACGGCGCAGCTTCCCCGCCAGGTCACGGCCGACACCGGCATCGACGTGCTGACTCACGCCATCGAAGCCTACATTTGCAGTTGGGCCAACGACTTTACCGATGGGCTGTGTTTGCAGGCTGTGCGCCTGGTTTTTGGCCATTTGCCCCGCGCTGTGGCCAATGGCCACGGCGACAACGAAGCCCGCGAGAAAATGGCCAATGCCGCCACCATCGCCGGCATGGTGTTGGGCAATAGTTCGGTGGCCTTAGCCCACGCCTTGGGCCATACCGCCGGGGCGTTGTTTCATGAAGTGCCGCACGGCCGTATCACCGCTGTTTTCCTGCCCTACACCCTGCAATTTGTGGCCAACGGCGGCGCAGGCCGCTTCCGCGACATTGCCAACGTGCTGCACCTGCCCGCCGCCGATGAACAAGAAGCCGTGGAGAGTGTGGTAACGGCCGTTTTCCAACTCCTGGACCAGATCGGCCTGCCCGGCAGCCTGAAAGCCGCCGGTATCCCCGAAGACCAGTTTCTGGAGCTGCTGCCCCGCATGGTGGAACACGTCGAAATCGACGCCAACGTCCTCATGTCGCCGCGCATCCCCACCACCGCCGAAGTGGAAAAGCTTCTGCGTTATGCCTACGACGGCCGTGCGGTGGATTTTTAGTCGAGTAGTCGAGAAGTCTTGTAGTCGAATAGTCTGGATGACCACAAGACTACCCGACTACAAGACCACCTGACCACCTGACTACTTTTCCTCTCCCTCTTCCAACTGTGCCTGCTGTCCTTCAATAGACCCAATGCCCAACGGCTGCCATTTTTGCTGCTTTTCGCCGCTGCGCAGGCGATGCTCCGCGCCGCCGCGCGCCCGCGTCTCCTCGAATCCTTCCGGCTCGATAAACATGCGCTGCCCTTCCAACAGCCCCAGAATGCCTTCCTGCCCGGGTTCCGGGCGCGGCGTAATCAACGCTTCTTGAGCTTTGATGGCATCCGGGTCGTAATCGATTGGCTCGGTGTAAGTGGTGATGAAGCCCTCGAAATTGCGCAGTACGACTTTGCCCGGCGCTTGCGCCAGCACATAGTTGGGCGTCACCGGGATTTTGCCGCCGCCGCCCGGCGCATCGACTACGTAGGTGGGCACAGCGTAGCCGGAAGTGTGGCCGCGCAGCCCTTCCATGATCTCGATGCCTTTGGCGACGGTGGTGCGCAGGTGGCCGGAGCCGGCCACGAGGTCGCACTGGTAGAGGTAATACGGCCGTACCCGAATCTTCACCAAATCGTGCACCAACTTGCGCTGGATGTGTACCGAATCGTTGATCCCGGCCAGCAGCACGCTCTGGTTGCCCAGCGGCACACCCGCCCGGCTCAACCGATCCGTGGCCGCCGCCAGCTCCGGCGTGATTTCCTTGGGATGGTTCACGTGGATGTTAATCCACAATGGATGATACTTCTGGATCATGTCGCAAAATTCTTCAGTCACGCGCATGGGCAAAAAGACCGGCACCCGCGACCCGATGCGGATAATTTCCAGGTGTGGAATGGCCCGCAGGCGGCCAAGGATCATGTCCAGCAGCTTGGGGGCCAGCACCATTGGGTCGCCGCCGGAGAGCAGCACGTCGCGGATTTGCGGCGTGCGTTCGATGTAGTCGATCTGCGCGTCAAACTCGGCGCGGCTAAACGTTTGCGTCGGGTCGCCGACAATGCGGCTGCGCGTGCAGTAGCGGCAGTAGCTGGCGCACTGGGTGGTAATCAGCATCAGCACGCGGTCCGGGTAGCGGTGAACCAGACCGGGAACCGGCGAGTGTTTATCTTCGGCCAGCGAATCTTCCATCATGGATTCAAATGGGACCATTTCTCGCGCCGTGGGGATGATTTGTTTGCGCACGGGGCAGTTGGGGTCGTCCGGGTCGATCAGGCTGGCGAAATAGGGCGTAATGTCTACGCGGAACAGGCCTTTGGCGCTCAGCGCCTGCCGTTCGGAATCGGTCAGATTGATGACTTTTTCCAGTTCGCTGACAGAATTCAGGCGGTGGCTCATTTGCCAGCGCCAGTCCATCCACTGCTCGTCGGGCACATCGTGCCAGTAGGGCGCGCGGGTAAAAACGGTTTCGGTGATGGGGGTTGCTGTTTGGGGTTTACTCATGGGAACACTCCTTTTAGGTCGTATGGTGGGTGTGGGAAGATACCAGATTCCGTGACGTTTATTGCGTGTGGGATTTTACGGGTAACTCGACCTTTAGACAACGCCGGAAAGGAAAGGGCAGCAATTCTCAATTTAGATCTGGCATTCGTGCGAACAAGGTAATTTCTTTGCACTTTACGCTGAACTGTCATGCTGAGCGGAGTCTTCGGAGCGAAGCATCCCCATGTATTGGTCATTAGGGCTGAACGGGATGCTTCGGAGGATGCTTCGGCGGCCTCAGCACAGGCTCTCAGCATGACACATTTCTGGTTAAATTGAGAATTGCTGAGGAAAGGGGGTCTTTAGGATTTCGTGGGTATCGCCAAATGTAGGGGTGGGTACAAGACCCGCCCAGACGAGGGCGACCACTCTGGTGTCAACCCCTGAAGCGTGATGCGTGATGCATGACCAAAGAGGTTTCACGCATCACGCCTCACGCATCACGCATCACGCCTCACGCCTCACGCCTCACGCCTCACGCCTCAGACCAACCCCCATGAAATCCCAAAGACCCAAAATTGTCAGTCATGGATGCTTTGCCAGACAGCGACCGGCGTCGTATAGGCCGATATTTTGCCCTTTAAAGTTCAGTCGGAAGGGGCTACCGCCCGTCCATTTTGCACTGCATACTCGGCCAGGCTTTCCAGCCAATGCACGCCGATGGGCGGGATGAGTGGTTCGTCGATGACGCAGCAGGGGAAGAGGACGAACCCGCAGCCATAAGCCGTCGCCGCGTCGATGATGGCGATGTTGCAGCCATGCGCGTGCATCCCAATGAGCAGATCGAACTGCTGCCCCATCTCGCGGGTGAATGGTTTGTCGAGGTAATGAACCTGTTCGGCGGCGTCCAGGCGCACGCGCTGGCCGGTGGCGATGTCTTTGTATTTGTCGGGCAGCGGTTGGTAGGTGGGGTCGATGACGGTGGCCTGCCAGCCGCTTTGTTGGAGCAAGTGGGCCAGCAGCCCTTTGCCGCCGGCGATGTCGGCGACGCGGCAGGGGGCAAAATGTTCGGTCAGCCAGCGGTGCAGCAGTTGGAAGCGAAACTTTTTCATTTTGCGTAGTTCGCGGGCGCGCCCGGCTTCTACTTGCTGCTGGTAGGTGAAATCGGGGCGATGGAGGGCGGTAACGGCCGTTATCTCTTCCAACCGTGCGTACAAATTCTGGCCAAATTCCCGATCCTTGTGTTTGGTCATAGGGGGCGGATTGTAACAGGTCTACCCAGAGCAGCCAACGGGGCACGGCCGTTCTCCACGTTCATATGACGCTGTTGCATCCTTTCCAGGCAGGGGAGGAAAACGGCCGTCCCCGTGGGGATGATGGCAAAACGGCCGGTGCATGGCCCAAAACGGCCGGTGCATGGCCCAAAACGGCCGGTGCATGGCACAAAACGGCCGGTGCACGGCACAAAACGGCCGGTGCATGGCACAAAACGGCCGGTGCATGGCACAAAACGGCCGGTGCATGGCACAAAACGGCCGGTGCATGGCACAAAACGGCCGGTGCACGGCACAAAACGGCCGTGCCCAGCCATCAAGTTCAGAGAAGAAAAAGAAAACCAGTAGATTCCGGAGAGTCAAGAAAAATCTACGTCATCCAGCAATTCTCAATTTAACCAGAAATGTGTCATGCTGAGAGCCTGTGCTGAGGCCGCCGAAGCATCCTCCGAAGCATCTCCTTCTTCTGGTGGAGCGGGATGCTTCCCCGTTCGACGTTGCTCAGGGCCGAAGACTCCGCTCAGCATGACAGTTCAGCGTAAATTGCAAAGAAATTACCTTGTTCGCACGAATGCCTGATCTAAATTGAGAATTCCTGTACGTCATCGGCGAACTCTGCGGATAATTTCGGGTTTGTATGGGTCAGGTTGGCGGGGAGAAATTTTCTAACCGTCGTTTGAAAATCTGTTGCCTTGCGCCAATCTCGCATTATAATCAACAGGATAGGTTGACCATCTACTCCGGCAAAATGGACGGACAGATGGCGACCCATTGCCGGAAAACCTGACAAACCGGCCCACACCTTGAGGGAGACACGCCATGCGATTAGGAAAAGATTTAGTTGGAAAACCGATCATCAGCATTACAGACGGCCGTCTTGTTGGCTATGCCAAAGACGTCTACATCAACCAGGACCTCTACTGGATCACCGGCATCTTTACCGGTTCCGAGGGGCTTATCAGCCGCAAATCTCGCCTTATCGAGCGTGACAGCGTCGTCGTTTTTGGCATCGACGCCATCCTGGTGAAAAACGCCGACGTCCAGACCGACAATAAAGAACTGGATGAGGCCGGCAAATGGCTGCGCCTGGAAAAACTACGCGGCCGTGGCGTCGATACACCCGGCGGCACCAAAGTCGGCACCATCGGCGACATCATCATCGGCGAAGAAGGGGAAATTTCAGGCTTTGCTCTATCCCGCGTTTTCGTCGAAGGTCCGGTGGCGGAGAAGGGCATGGTTCCGCGCAACGCCATCATCGACACCGGCCAGGTAGACGGCCTGATGACCATCGACCTGCAAAAAGTGGAGCAGTATCTCACCAATCCACCGGCTGAAGAATCTGGTCAGGAAAACAATAAATAATTCCGTTGGAAACCCTTCGTAACCGTCTACAAATTGCGAGACGCAGATTGAACAATCTTGTTGCAGATTAAAAAATTATTCCGGTAATCGAGAGACGTGTCATGCTGAGGTCCTCCGAAGCATCCCATTTGCTTAGAATGACCAAGTTGTGGTGATTCTTCGCTCCGCGGACTCCGCTCAGAATGACCAGCCCATTACCTGATTGTTTTCTTAAGCACCAAGGAGATTGGTCCAATCTAAAAGCGAGAGGTTACTTGGGGTCTGAAAGGTTACTTCCGTTCATTATTCTGGAGGCAGGGAGCCGCTTCCACGCAACCTGAACCCGGACAGCAAAGTCAAATTAAGGAGAAATGTACACAATGAGTTTAAATGATGGTATTAGCTTTGGCCTAACCGAGGAACAGCGCGAGATCCAGTTATTAGCCCGTGAATTTGCCAAAAATGAAATTGCCCCCAAGGCGGAACATTACGACAAATCGCACGAATATCCCTGGCCGGTTATCAAGAAGGCGCAGGAATTGGGTCTGACTACCATGAGCATCCCGGAAGAATATGGCGGCCTGGGTTTGAGCCTGTTGGAAGAATGTGTGGTGACAGAAGAATTGGCCTGGGGCTGCTCTGGCATGAGCACGGCCATGGGCGTGAATGGTCTGGCGATCTTACCTATCTTGATTGCCGGTACGGAAGAGCAAAAACAGGCGTATTGCGGCCGTTTGGCCGGCGGCGAGATGTCGTCTTACTGCCTGACCGAGCCGGAAGCCGGGTCGGATGTGGCCGGCATTAAAACCACAGCCCGCAAAGAGGGCGACCACTACATCCTGAACGGCAGCAAAACGTTTATTACCGGGGCGACGGTCGCTAACTTTTTCACCGTGTTTGCCTACACCGACCCCGGCGTGCGCTACAAGGGCATGAGCTGCTTCGTGGTGGAGCGGGAGTGGGAAGGCGTTAGTGTTGGTCAGCCCTTTGATAAATTGGGGCAGCACGCTTCCGATACGGCCGAAGTCGTCTTCGACAACGTGCGTGTGCCGGAAACCCACCGGCTGGGCGCGGAAGGGACCGGCTTTATCACGGCCATGAAGGTATTTGATCGCAGCCGTCCGGCTACGGCCGCCGGCGCTTTGGGCGTGGCTCGCCGCGCGTTGGAAGAATCGATTAAATATGCCAAGGAACGCATCTCCATGGGCAAGGAGATCTGGCAGTATCAGGCCATCGGCCACAAAATTGCCGACATGGCGATGGATTTGGAGGCGGCCCGCCTGCTGGTCTGGAAATCGGCCTGGGCAGTGGACAATGGCCAGCCGGATACGATGGTGTCGTCGTTTGGCAAGGCGTTTGCCGCCGACGCGGCCATGAAGATTGCCACGGATGCGGTGCAGGTGTTTGGCGGTTATGGCTACATGTCGGAATATCCGGTGGAAAAGTTGATGCGCGACGCCAAAATCTTCCAGATTTATGAAGGAACCAGCCAGATTCAGCGCAACATTGTGGTGCGCGAGTTGTTCCGCAAATAATCGGCCCGCTTTTTTGCTGATTGTAAAAACGGCCGTTCCCCCAGGAACGGCCGTTTTTTTTATCGCCCAACCACAAAAAGCTTTTCGTTGACACTTTTTACCAGATGTTGGTATTGGGCCTGCGACGCCGCCAGATGCTCGGCTTGCAACTCATCCAACATCTGGTCCAGGTCAATGCCGGCCTCCGCCAGCCGGTCCAGGTGGTTTTGCGCTTTGGTGCGCCCCCTGGCCAGCGTTTCGGCGACAAAGCCCTGCTTTTGAAAAGTGTCTAACGTTTCTGGCGTAAATGTCATGACCGTGTTGGGTCCGAGCAACGCATCGATATAAAACATTGGCGGGGAGGTGGGGTTGGTTGGCTGGATGCGGGTCCATTTGGGGCGCAACGGCCGTGCGCCTCGGCCAGCCAGCCGCTGCCAGCGCGGTCCGCGGAAAATCTGTTCAAAGCGGGCATAGAGCATCCGCGCCAGGGCAATGCCGGTCTGGCCTTGCCAGTCGGCCAGCCCTTTGGCGGCTAACAGGGGGTCTACGGCCGTATCTATGGGCGACACGGAGAAAGAGGCAACGGCCGTGGGCGCAATGCGCCAGATGCTGTGAGTCTCGAAATAGATTTCCAGGCCACAAATATACGCCTGCGCAGCCCGCTCAAAACCGCTGATCGAAAAAATATGGGTGGCATTGATGCACACGCCGTCTGATGTCAGGCTGCGGATGGCTTCACAGCCCGCCTGCGTCGCCGGAATTTCGACCATGGCGTTGCCCCGGTCGATACGCGCCAGGATGTGGCCGGCCGTAGCGGCCGTCTCTACCGCGTGATGTGCCAAAGATGGGTTCAGTTCCAGGCTGGCAAACCCATCCAACCCCTGGCTGCTCTCAAAAACCGGATGCAGGATGTCGGCGGCGCGCTGCACATCGTCGACCATCAGGGCGTTGTGGATGCTGTTGTAGGGCGTGCCGTTGACGATTTCCTGGTGGATGGCCTGGTCGTAGTCGGTGTGGTGGGCGATGGTGTCCTGGAAAACGGCCGCGTTGGCCGTGATCCCTTGAATGCCATCCGCAATACATTGTCGCAGTTCACCGGATTGGATGAAAGCGCGGCGCATATAGTTTAGCCAGGTGGACTGCCCAAAATCGTGAAGCTGTAGAAGTTTTGACATGGTGATCCCCCTTGATCAATTCAGGTGATGTCCGAGCAATGCCGGACACATCGGCTCCATGTCTATAGTATAAACGATTTGGCGGCTGAACGGGCGGTAGAGCCGGAGGTTTTTTAGCCGTCCAGCCTGTCGCGCCATTTCTCAGCCAGGGTGAGCAGCCCCCAGGGGACAAGGATGAGCAATGCGCCGCCGAGCAGGCAGGGCACGGCCGTTACCACCGCCTCCCAGCCAAAAATCAGCCCAATTAATGCGCCGCCAACCACCACCAGCATAAAAATCACCAAAACCAGCAGGCGTTTGTCTGTTTCCTGGCGATTGCGGCGCATGTTGGTGGGTAACGGCCGTTTCTCGTCCCCAGTATCGTTGGTCATAAAACCTCCATATAACACCCGAAGGGTTTGCTCTCGAGAAGTTGGCCTTGTAAAAATCAAACCCTTCGGGTCTTCTCAAGCAGTGATCCTTACTTTACCATCAAAATCTGCAAACCATCTGCAAAAGATGTGATAATCTTGGGTGTAAGAATGCTGAAAACAGGGGTTGTCTCTATGATCTGGAAATGACAACCACCTGTGGAAAGGATGCCTATGAGCGAACAAACCTTCCAAATCACCGGCATGGACTGCGCCGACTGCGCCCGCAGCATTGAAAAAGGGGTCGCTAAGCTAGACGGCGTGGCCTTGTGCCGCCTCAACTTCACCACGGAAACCCTGCGCGTTGATGGCTCTGTGGACCAGGAAACGGTCGTCAACCGCATCCGCGAACTGGGTTACAACGTGGCGGCGCCCGCCGCCGAACAAACTGCCCAACCGCCAGCCGCTTTCTTCCCTTACCTGTGGCAGCGGCGCGATACACGCCTGGCGCTGCTGGCCACCTTGCTCATCCTGCCCGGTTTGGTTTTTCATGAGCTGCTGCCCGGCGCAGGTATTAACGGCGTGTGGATAGACCTGACGGCCGTTCTGGCCCTGATCATCGCCGGACTGCCTATTTTCAAAAGCGCGTGGACGGCCGTGCGCGTCAACCACGAAATCAACATCAACGTCCTCATGTCCATCGCCGCCATCGGCGCGGTGCTGATTGGCGCGTACACCGAAGCCGGCATGGTGATGGTTCTGTTTGTCGTCGCCGAAGCCATCGAAGGGTACGCCACCGCCCGCGCCCGCCAATCCATCCGCAGCCTGATGGAGCTGGCTCCCGGCAAGGCCACTGTTTTGCGCTTCTGCATCGACTGCGCCAGCCACCTGGGGCAGGATGGCTACGAGGGCGGCCCGTGCCCCATCTGCGGCCTGGAAGAACAGCGCGTGCCGGTGGCCGATTTGCGCCTGGGCGAAACGATTGTCGTTAAACCCGGCGAGCGCGTGCCCATGGACGGCCGTCTCCTTTCCGGCAGTTCGGCCGTCAATCAGGCGCCCATCACCGGCGAAAGCGTGCCGGTGGAAAAACAGCCCGGCGACGACCTCTTCGCCGGCAGCATCAACGGCCAGGGCACGCTGGAAATCGAAGTCACCCACCTGGCCGAAGACAACACCATCAGCCGCCTCATCCGCCTGGTGGCCGAGGCGCAAGAAAGCCAGGCTCCCGCGCAGCGCTTTGTCGATCAGTTTGCCAAGTATTACACGCCTGCTGTGGTGGCGATTGCCGCCCTGGTAGCCATCGTGCCGCCGCTGTTTTTTAACCAGCCGCTGGTGGTGGCGGCGGATCCGGCCCAGGGCTGGTTGTATCGGGCGCTGGCGCTGCTGGTGGTTGCCTGCCCGTGCGCGCTGGTTATCAGCACGCCGGTGAGCATTGTCAGCGCCATCAGCAATGGGGCGCGGCATGGGGTTATCTTTAAGGGCGGGGCGCATCTGGAGGAATTGAGCCGCGTGCGCGCCATCGCCTTCGACAAGACCGGAACCCTGACGCAGGGCAGCCCGGCGGTGGTGGCGGTGCGTTCCGTGCTGTGCCGCCGGCCGGCCGACGCCAATTGCGCCGATTGCGACGATTTGCTGGCGCTGGCCTGCGCCGTGGAACAGCGCAGCGAGCATCCCATCGCCCAGGCGGTGGTGGAGGCCGCGGCGCAGCGCAGTCTGGAGCGGCAGTATGCGGCCGCCGAGGATGTGCAGGCGTTGATGGGGCGCGGGGTGACAGGGCAGGTAAACGGCCGTGCCGTCACCATTGGCAGCCACCTATTTTTTGATGACCACGACGCTCACGCTGCACACTGCGTTGAACTGGAAACGGCCGCCAATCAGGGGTATACCACCATGTTGGTCCGGCGCGATGAGGCGTATTTGGGCTATATTGCCGTGGCCGATACGCTGCGCCCATCTGGCCAGACGGCCGTTGCCGAACTGCGCGCCCTGGGCATTGAACACCTGATCATGCTTACCGGCGACAATGAACAAACCGCGCGCAAAGTGGCCGCCGACGTGGGCGTTACGGACGTGCGGGCCAATTGTTTGCCGCAAGATAAGGTAACGGCCGTGACCCAACTGCGCCAGCGATACGGCCGTGTCGTCATGGTCGGCGATGGCATCAACGATGCGCCGGCGCTGGCCGCCGCCAACGTGGGTATCGCCATCGGTCACACCGCGCAAGCCCTGGAAACGGCCGATATCACCCTCATGCACGACGATTTACGCTTGCTGCCGTTCGCTGTGCGCCTCAGCCGCGCCACCATGCGCATTATCGGCGTGAACGTTGCCCTGGCGTTGGGGCTGAAATTTGCGTTTTTTGTGCTGGTGCTGCTGGGACTAGGCTCGATGTGGCTGGCGGTTCTGGCCGATATGGGTGTCTCGCTGCTGGTGACGCTGAACGGCATGCGTTTGCTGCGGCGGCCAAAGATGGGAGAGGGGGAGTAGGGGAGAAGGGGAGTGGTGCAATCTCCAGTCCTCCGTCTCCAGTCTAAACCCTTGGTTCCAGGAATTCTCAATTTAACTAGAAATATGTCATGCTGAGGTCCTCCGAAGCATCCCGTTCAGCCCTAATGACCAATACATGGGGATTCTTCGCTCCGCAGACTCCGCTCAGAATGACAATTCAGCCTAAATTGCAAAGAAATTGCCCTGTTCGCACGAATGCCTGATCTAAATTGAGAATTGCTGCCTTGGTTCCTGATTGATTGACAAAACTTATATGACTGCGGAGAGCGTGGAGTTTGTACCAGAGAAAACCTCCGCGTCCTCTGCGCTCTCCGCGGTAAAATTCTGTGATTTGTCAGTCAACCAGCCCTTGGTTCAGTTAATCCGGCAGGTCGTTGAATACGCCTTGTAGTTGGGTTTTGTAGGTTTGGAAAGCGGCGCGGCCAACGGCCGTCAGGCGTACCATCGAATTGGGCTTGCGGTCCACAAACTGCTTTTCGATGGCCACGTAGCCGGCTTCCTCCAATTTGCCCAGATGGGTGGCCAGATTGCCCCAGGTAAGACCGGTGTGATGCATGAGGAAGGTATAGTCGGCGCTGTCGACCACGTACAGGGGGTGCATGGGCGTGCTGCCGGGATCATCGTTGAGGCTCATGTTAATTCATTTCCGGCACGTTATGCCGGCGCAGGAACTGGGCCAGGAGGAACAGCCCCGTCGCCAGCAGCAGCAGCCCGCCAATCAGATTGGCCCACATACCGGCTGCCTCGCCCCACACCTCGGTGATGAAGATCGCGCCGCCAATCACCCACGCATAGCCATACATGCGCCGGAAGTTGAGCAGATAGGCCGTAAACAGGAAAACGGCCGTGACCATCCCGGCCAAAACAATCCCCGCCCAGTTTCCCATTCGCACGCCTACGCCCAATTGAGCCAGCGCCAGCAGCACGGCCGTTACGATAACCAGAATCAGAATAATCGCCATCAGCCGGGAGCGACGCGCTTCCCGACTTGGGCCAAATTTCACGCGCCCCAGCCTCGGTTCGGTGATGTGTTTCTTGCCAAGTATCATCGCCAAAATTCCACCTGCCATGAGCAAATACGCCCATAGGCTGTCGGTGTAGGGGCGCAAGAAGCTTGTCAGCATCAACGTTGCCAGAAAAATTTCCCACAAACCATCGGCAAAATAGGCAGTCCACACCTGTTGTTCCACACGTTCTAAATCCACTGTTGGAGCCATGGTCCACCTCCCATTCGTTAACTCTCTTTGTCGTAGTACTTTGTAAAACAAAGTACTTTGAATACAGTATAGATCGCCAGGAGATGGCCTGTCAATAGATTTCCGAGGAGATGGCATGAGCGCAGGCTCATCACCATTGATGAAAGGGACACGGATTTTCACGATTCTTATCCGCGCTCATCCGTGTCCTATTTTCGAGGGAGATCAGGGAGGCGGAAACTGGCTGCTGCCGGAGACGCTGCCATTTTCCAGGTGGGGGATGTTGTGGTCTATCAGGGCGTTGCCCAGGATATCGGTGACGCGAAAGGTGTAGGGGCCAGGTCCCAGGCCGTCGGTTTTGACGAAATAATTCCACAGCTCGCGGGGCACGGCCTGAAAGGAGCCGTTGGGGAGTTGCACTTCTAATTTGGCGATGGGGTTGCGGTGGTTGCGGATTTGCACGGCCGTCCACCACTGATTGCTGCCGTCTTTGAAATGATAGACGATGGGGCCGGTAAGGGGCGGGCTGACAATTTGCCAGCTAATGGGGACGCGGCCGAGCGGGAGGTCGTCGATGAGGGCGAACGCTTGTGGACTCATGTCGACGTGGCCTTGCGCGCATTCGGGGCAGCGATCGACAATGCGCACGACGACGCTGCCTTTACGGCCGTCGACGCGGATATACGCGCCGCATAAATCGGCGTTGCCGTAGTCGACGTCGTTCATGGCGGCTACCATTAAATTATCGGGGGAGGCGGGGAAGAGGCAGTTGCCTTCGCCGGTGGCGGCATAATAGGTGGCGATGCCGTTGTGTACGGGGCCAATTGTCGGGTCGCCGCTGACGATGATGGGCAGGTAGGCGACAGGGGGAAAATCGTTGATTTGGGCGACGGCCGTTTCTGGGTTGTTGGCGGTGATGGGCAGAGCGAGAAGGAGAACGGCCGTAAAGCCGACCAAAAAATAATGGGCTGTTTTCATAAGGTCACTTGCATGGCGTGATCGTAAACAGATTGGCGGCAATTGCCAAATTTGCTCATTGTGTTATACCATTTGGTTTGGTTTTCTGTAAGTGCGGAGCAGGACAAGACCATGCATCCAATTAATTATCCTATCCGGCAAGATATTCTCGAAGTTTTCTGGCACACATATCATACGCTGGGCCGCGTTCAACCCATCGACGGATTGGATCCCGATCCGGCTGTGGTGGCCTCCTGGCGGCGCTGCGCGCCCCGGTTCGATGCGTTAGCGCCGCCACACCCGGTGAAGCTGCACGAACAGGCGCTGCGCCGTATTTTGCAGGCGCAATCCAGCCTGACAACTTTCGCCAACCCATTTATCGAAGATATTCACCAATTTATTGAAGGATCGCGCTGCGCCATTATGCTTACCGATGGCAGCGGTTGTATTTTGCAAATTGGTGGCGACCCGGGGGCCATGGCCCTCATTCGGGAAAACGGGTTTGATATTGGCGCATATCTGGGGGAAGAGTATGTGGGCACCACGGCGTTTGGCCTGGCGGCGATTGAAGCGATGCCGATTCAGGTTGTGGGCGCAGAGCATTTTTTGCAGACCTTGCATCCTTATGTGACCACGGCCGCGCCGATTCATCAGGTGAACGGCCGTATCATTGGCATTATTGGCCTGATTGGGCCATTGGCTACGGCCACATCACACACTATTTCGTTGGTGATGGCTGTGGGCCGGGCCATCGCCAATCAACTACAAGCCGATTTGTACCTGGAAGAAGCCAATTACCGGCTGTCCGAAATGAATACGATTTTAGGCGCCATTCAAACAGGCGTCATTTCCTGGGATGAGACCGGTAAGATCAACCATATCAATGCGCTGGCGGGGCGAATGTTGCAGTTGATGCCACAATCGATTTTGGGACGGCCGTTTCAAGAAATTATCAATATTCCCGAAGATCTACAAAAAGCCATCGACCACCACCAGGAAATGAGTGATGTTGAGGCCACATTAGCGGTCAACAACCATACCGTAGAATGCATGATCAGTTTGCTGCCGGTGACTTACGGCTCGGCCAAAAACGCCGGTTTTATCGCCATGCTCCGGCCCATGGAACATGTGCGGCGGTTGGTTCATCAGCAGGTAGGCACACAGGCCACGTTGGTCATGGAAGACATGTCGGTGCAATCGGCGAGTATGCGGTCGGTGATGCGTCAGGCGCGCACGGCAGCCCGGGGCACGGCGCCGGTGCTGCTGCGCGGCGAAGGCGGGGTGGGAAAAAACCATCTGGCGCGCGCCATCCACAACGACAGCGAACGCGGCCACATGCCTTTTCTGGCCATAAACTGCCGGGCGATCCCGCATGAATTGATGATTAGCGAATTTATGGGACAGGAGCAGGGCAGCAACGTCGACGGCCGTCCCAGCAAATTCGAGCTGGCCAACGGGGGAACCCTGATGTTTGACCAGATCGAAAGCCTCTCTTTGGAAATGCAGGCCGCCTTGCTCCACGTCATCGAAACGGGGCATATTATGCGCCTGGGCAGTTCGCGCTCCATTCCCGTTGATGTGCGCATCATCGGGGCAACTTCTGACGACCTGGAAAAGCTGGTAGCCGCCGGGCACTTCGTTTCGCATCTTTATTACCGCTTTGGGGTGTTCAATATCACCATCCCGCCTATGCGTGAGCGCACAGAAGACATTCCTCTCTTGGCCGAGCGTTTTTTGGCGCGCATATCTCTGCGAGATGGACGGGCAGCATGGATAGACGATGAGGCAACGGCCGTGCTGCGCCGCTACCCCTGGCCAGGAAATGTCCGCGAGCTAGAAAGCATCCTGGAACGCGCCCTCCACCAAAGCGGTGACAATATCATCCACGTCGCTGATCTGCCGGAAACCATTCGCAGCGGCCGTCTGGTTATTGCCAACTCCCCTCAGGCCGAACCCGTTCTCACCACCACAGAGGCCGAACGCGAAGCCATCATCCGCGCCGGATGGGCTTGCCAGGGTCGTCTAAACGAAATGTCGCAGCAGCTTGGCATTGGCCGCACAACCCTCTGGCGCAAGATGAAACGGTTCAATTTAAGCCCCGGTCAATTCAAACAATAGACGGTGTTTCAAAAAGAAACAATTCACCACCATTTGTGTTTCAGAGTGAAACATAAATTCCTCATTTGTTGATCTGCCACTCGCATGGTGTATTATTACTCGCAGTGTACTGTGCAAAACGACCAAATTTAAGAAGCAATAATTATGGTATTTGCATAAATTCACCATTTGGCGACTCTCCTTCATGTTGGCTTCGCGCACCTGTGTTTCCCCTCATAATGCTTGCGCGTAAAGCCTGCATTGTTGCTCTCATCAATCGGGAAGAGGTGCAACAGTAAGAAATTATCAACTAAGATAAAAGTTTCCCCAATGTACCTTGATGAGACCGGCGATATGTATTCATCATGAGTGCAATTGCTGCCTTTCAGGAGGCGTTGCTGTATCTCTGATTCTCGCAAGCATTTGGGTTATGTTGCCAATAAGGAGGTGACCACAGAAGAAAATCCCCCTATTTGTATATCCACAACCGCTGACCTGGGAAAACCAGGCGACTTCCATTTCTGGGCGCTACTGTGCTCACCCGTTTGATTGGTTGTTCAAAACTAATTTCATTTCGAAGAGACAGGTTTATTTAAGGAGAGAAAGATGAAACAAAAAGGTTTAACAGGCGAACTGATTGGCGAAATATTCGGCACCTTTGTTCTGATTCTGTTGGGCGATGGTGTTGTCGCCAACGTGGGTTTAGCTCCCCGTCTGGCTGGTCCAGCTTACAACTGGAATACCATAACCATCGGCTGGGCTTTCGCTGTTATCGTTGCCGTATACATTTCCGGCGGCGTTAGCGGCGCGCATCTCAATCCGGCCGTGACGATTGCTCTGGCCGCCAAGCGTGGCTTCCCCTGGGGTAAAGTTGGCCCGTACATTGTGGCGCAGTTCATCGGCGCTTTTCTGGGCGCTGCGGCCGTTTTCCTTGTTTACCGTGATGGTTTGGTTGCTGCGGGCATGCCCAATGTCTGGTCCACGGGTCCCGGCTCTGTATTCGGCAACACTTTCTGGGGCGGCACGGGCGAAGCGTCTACCGGCACCTATTCCATGCTTACCGCAGGTATCGCCGAATTCTTTGGCACGATGATGCTGTTGTGGGGTGTCTTGGCCAGCGGCGACGAGCGCAACCTGGGTCTGAAGAACAATATGGGACCGTTCTTGGTCGGTTTCACCGTTTTGGCAATTGGTCTTTCTTTGGGCGGCCCCAGTGGTTACTCCATTAACCCGGCTCGTGATTTAGGCCCGCGTATTTTTGGCGCCATTGTCGGCACCAAGGGTCTTTTTGATGGCTTGTACTGGCTGATTGTCCCAGTTCTGGTTCCGGCGATTGCCGGCGCGATTGGCGCTTTTGCCTACGACGCTTTTGTTACGCCGTTCTTACCCGAAAAGAAATAACGGTTATCGTTTCTAAAAAACCGGGCATGGAGTGGTGGTTTAGCCGCCGCTTTGTGCCCGGTCTGAAAGTAAGGAGAGTCCCATGAAAAAATTGATCAATGCGATTGACGACGTTGTGAAGGAACAATTAGAGGGGATGGCAGTTGCGCATCCCGATATGTTGAAAATTCACTTTGACCCGACGTTTGTTGTGCGGGCAGATGCGCCGGTTCAGGGAAAAGTAGCGTTGATTTCTGGCGGCGGTAGTGGCCATGAACCAATGCATGGCGGTTTTGTCGGTAAAGGAATGCTGGATGCTGCCTGCCCCGGCGAGGTCTTCACTTCTCCCACGCCGGACCAGATGTATGAAGCGGCCAAAGCTGTTGATGGCGGCGCTGGGGTCTTGTTCCTGGTAAAGAATTACACTGGGGATGTGTTGAATTTTGAAACGGCCGCTGAACTGGCTTTTGCCGATGGCATCAAGGTTCAGAGCATTCTGATCGACGACGATGCGGCTGTAAAAGATAGTTTGTACACTGCGGGTCGCCGTGGCGTAGGCACGACTGTGCTGGCGGAGAAGATCGTGGGCGCAGCGGCGGAAGCGGGTTACACCCTGGAGCAATGTGCCGATTTAGCGCGGAAAGTTAACAAGTACGGCCGTTCCCTCGGCATGGCCCTCACATCCTGCACTGTCCCCGCGGCCGGTAAACCCACATTCGAACTCGGCGAAGATGAATTTGAAATCGGCATCGGCATCCATGGCGAACCCGGCCGTGAACGCCTCCACATGAAAACCGCCGACGAAATCACCGAAATGATGGCTTTGGCCATCATCGAAGATGGCGCATACAGCCGCACAGTCCGTGAATGGGACAATGAAGCTGGCGATTGGGTAGAAGTCGAATTGGTCGACCCGCCACTGCAATCCGGCGATCAGGTAATTGCCTTTGTTAACAGCATGGGTGGCACACCTGTATCCGAATTGTATGCGGTATACCGCAAACTGGCCGAAATCTGCAACGACAAGGGCATCACCATCGTCCGAAATCTTATCGGCCCCTACATCACCTCATTGGAGATGGCCGGCTGCTCCATTACGTTGTTGAAGGCTGATGACGAAATCCTGAAGTTCTGGGATGCTCCAGTTGTGACGCCTGGTCTCCGTTGGGGCGCATAATAGTGTTCAACAAATCGTGATCAGCGACCGGGTAAAAGGTCGTTAGTCGTTATTAACGACCACCTGAACACTGTCACATAAGGAAAGGCACTATGGTCACCCGAGATCAGATTGTCCAGTGGCTTGAAGCAACAGCCACTGTAATGACAGAAAACCGAGAGTATCTCACCCAGCTAGACGCGGCTATTGGCGACGCTGACCATGGTATTAACATGACCCGCGGATTTAACAAGGTCATGGAAAAATTACCGAGTGTAGCCGATAAAGATATCGGTAATATCCTGAAAACGACTGGTATGACCCTTATTTCCAGCGTAGGCGGCGCCAGCGGCCCCCTTTACGGCACATTTTTTATGCGCAGCGGCATGGCTTTGGCTTCCAAAGAGGAGCTGACCGACGACGATCTCTTCAAAATGCTTAAGACCGGCGTTGAAGGCATTGTTCAACGGGGACGCGCCCAACTCGAAGACAAAACCATGTTTGACGCCTGGTCACCTGCCTTGGATGCCATGCAAGCCGCCATTGATAATGGACAAGACACCAAAGGTTCGATGAAAGCGGCCGTCGACGCAGCCGAACAAGGCATGAAAGATACAATTCCGCTCATCGCTCGCAAAGGCCGCGCCAGTTACCTGGGTGAACGCAGCCGAGGGCATCAAGACCCCGGAGCTACCTCATCATATCTTATGTTGAAAGCATTGCTGGATACATTGGAAAAATAACTTTAGCATTTTGAGCAGGCTCATTTGAGCCTGCTCCCCACTATTTTCATCTGAAGGAGAAAAAATGTCAGAAAAATTTGTAGCTGCAATCGATCAGGGTACTACCAGTACCCGTTGCATGATTTTCAATCACGCTGGCGAACCCGTTGGTATTCACCAAATGGAACACGAGCAAATTTATCCCAAACCGGGCTGGGTAGAACACAACCCGATGGAAATTTGGGCGCGCACCCAAGATGTAGTCAAGGGCGCCATGAAAAATGCCGGCCTCACTGCCGCCGACCTTGCGGCCGTTGGTGTCACCAACCAGCGTGAAACCACTGTTGTCTGGGACAAAAACACCGGAAAGCCATATTACAATGCCATCGTCTGGCAAGACACCCGCACCGACAAAATCATCAAAGTCCTCGAAGGCAGCGTTGGCCAAAATCGGTTCCGCGATAAGGTTGGCCTCCCCTTGGCCACCTACTTCTCTGGCCCCAAAGTGAAGTGGATGCTGGATAACGTCGAAGGTCTGCGCGAAGCGGCCGAAAAAGGCGACGCTATCTTTGGCAACATCGATACCTGGGTTATTTGGAACCTCACCGGTGGGCCTAAGGGCGGCGCGCACGTTACCGACGTCACCAATGCCAGCCGTACCATGCTCATGAACCTGGAAACATTGGATTGGTCCGAAACCATTGCCAAAGAAATGACCATCCCCATGTCTATGCTGCCCAAGATTATGCCGTCCTCGAAAGTGTATGGCTACACAACCGAATCTGGTCCGTTTGGCGGCAAAATTGCTGTCGCTGGCGACCTGGGCGACCAACAAGCCGCTACCGTTGGGCAAGCTTGCTTCAGCCCTGGCGAAGCCAAAAACACCTATGGCACCGGCTGCTTCATGATCCTGAACACCGGCACCAAGATCGTCCCCTCCAAGAGCGGTCTGCTGACCACCCTTTGCTACAAATTCGGTGACGAACCGGCTGTGTATGCTTTGGAAGGTTCCATCGCCATCACCGGCGCTTTGGTGCAGTGGCTCCGTGACAATATGAACTTCTTCGATTTCTCCCCGCATATCGAAGATTATGCCAAGTCCGTGGAAGACAATGGTGGCGTTTACTTCGTCCCGGCCTTCTCCGGTCTGTTTGCTCCCTACTGGCGCTCCGACGCACGCGGCGCTATCGTTGGCTTGACCCGCTATGTGAACAAAGGCCACATCGCCCGCGCTGCTTTGGAAGCCACCGCTTACCAGACCCGCGAAGTCTTGGATGCCATGAACGCCGATTCCGGCGTACCGTTAACTGCTCTGAAGGTAGACGGTGGTATGGTCTACAATGACACCCTCATGCAATTCCAGTCCGACGTTTTGGACGTGCCGGTTGTTCGCCCGAAAGTGGCCGAAACGACAGCTTTGGGCGCTGCTTATGCCGCCGGTTACGCTGTTGGCTTCTGGACCAGCACCGATGAAATGCGCGCCAACTGGGGTATTGCCAAGACCTGGGAACCGACCGAAGGCAGCAATGCCAGCACCGCACTGTATGCCCAATGGAAGAAGGCTGTTACTCGCACCTTTGACTGGGTTGAATAATTCGGTAATTTGAAGTTTGAAATTTGAATTGTGAATGAGTTCCAACAGTGGGACTCATTCACAATTCATTATTTTTGTCTGGGGAGACCCATGATGAACCGTATACAGACAGAAGTTTTAGTGATTGGTGGGGGAGCTACGGGCACAGGTGTTGCCTGGGATGCTGCTTTACGCGGTTTGAAGGTTGTGTTGGTGGAACGGCGTGACCTGACGCATGGCACGTCTGGACGGTATCATGGGCTGCTGCACAGCGGTGGCCGGTATGCCGTCAAAGATTCACACGGCGCGGCAGAGTGTATTGCCGAGAATCAAATATTGCGTGTTACGCATGCCCACTGCATTGAAGACACGAGCGGCTTTTTTGTGGTTTTGCCTGAAGACGAAGGCGAATATCCTGACAAATTTAAGGCTGGCTGTGAAGCAGTAGGTATTCCTTGTGTTGAAATTCCCGTGGCTGAGGCGCTGCGTCGTGAACCGCTGCTAAACCCGCGTATCAGCCGCGTATTTGAAGTGCCGGATGGCTCTTCTGATAGCTTTTTGGCGGCGCATGCCACGGCGCAGGCGGCGCGAAATGCCGGGGCGCAAATTCTGACATACCATGAAGTTACCAGCCTGATTATGGTTGGCGGCGAGAGTGATCGGCGTGTGGCCGGGGCTGTTGTGCACAATGTGGTCACCGGTGAAGATACAGAAATTCATGCCGACATGACGGTGAATGCGGCCGGAGCGTGGACGGGCAAATTGGCGGCGATGGCGGGCATCGAAATCACCATTATGCCCAGTAAGGGGACGATGGTGGCGATGAATCACCGGTTGGTGAACACGGTGGTGAATCGTTGCAAAAGCCCTTCAGATGGGGACATTATTGTGCCCAGCCATACAGTTTGCGTTATTGGAACGACCTCAATTAATGTGCCGGAACCGGAGCCTCTGCGGATTGAGCCGTGGGAAGTGAAAAAGATGTTGGAAGAAGGGGACAAGATGGTTCCCGGATTTGCTCAGGCGCGGGTGCTGCGAGCGTGGGCTGGGGTACGGCCGTTATTTCAAGATACCTACACCAGTGGCAAAGGACGCGATGTTACCCGCAAACTGGCCTTGTTAGACCACAAAGAGCGGGAAGGGGTCGCCGGTTTCCTCACGATTACCGGCGGTAAATGGACTACCTTCCGCCTGATGGCCGAGGCGACGGTTGATGATATTTGCCGGCATTTGGGCACAGAACGGCCGTGTACTACCGCCACCACCCCCGTCCCCGGCGCAGAACAGGGCCATTATTGGGTCGGTCACCGCCTGCACGAAATCGAAGAAAAACATCTACAAAGCGAATTGGTTTGCGAGTGCGAACTGGTTACCCGCACGATGATTGAAAACGCCGCCCGGCGCAACCCGCTGCTGACTTTGGACGACTTGCGGCGCGATGTGCGCCTGGGCAAAGGACCGTGCCAGGGCGGGTTCTGCACCTACCGCGCCACCGGCATTTTGCACGAAATGAAAAAAGCGGGCAGTTGGGAAGTGAATATGAGCGATGATGCCAGCAGCGCGGCCAAGTGGGAAGTCGCCTACTTGCAATCGCCTGGTCATAATTTGGTCAGCGATGCCGACAGCCACGAGGATAACGGCCGTGCCGCCAATACCGCCGATTCCTTTAACCCCAATTTGCTGCTGCGCGACTTTTTGCAAGAACGTTGGAAAGGGGTCACACCTATTCTTTGGGGACGGCAGCTTAAACAAGAACGGCTGGATGAACTCATCTACATGAGCCTGATGAACGTCGATCACCTGCCGGACAAAGAACTTTCCAGCCCGGTTACTGAGTTTTATCTGTTTGACACCACGCCAACAGCCGAGGAGGTGGCCGATGTCTGATTTACTCGTCATTGGCGCTGGACTAAGTGGGTTGATGGCCGCGTATACGGCCGTTAAAGCAGGGATGCGTGTCACCATAGCCGCCAAAGGACTGGGTTCCATGCATTGGGGCGCAGGCACGATTGACGTATTGGGGTACACGGCTACACAGCCAGAACTGCCGGTGAAACGGCCGTTAGAACAAATCCAATCGCTCATCCAACAAAACCCCCAGCACCCATATGCTTTGCTGACCAATGAACACATTGCCCAAACCCTGGCGACGTTTGTCGCCCTCAGCAAAGACATCGGCGTGCCTTACGGCGGGGCGACAAACCCTGGCGACAATGTACTCCTGCCGTCGCCTGCCGGCGCCGCTCGTCCCACGTATCTGGCCCCCAAAGCGCAGCTTGCCGGCGACCTGAGCCGTTCCGAACCCATGCTGATTGTTGGCTTCGAAGGGATGCGCGATTTTTACCCGGAATTGATTGCGGAAAATCTCACCCATCTCGGTTATCCCGCCCGCGCCGCTTTCTTGCCTCTGAAGCTCATCACCAACCGGCGCGACAGCAACACCGTGCAGTTGGCCCAGGGGCTGGATAATAAAGAGCAGCGCGCGCTTTTGGCTGCTGCCCTGCGTAAAATTGTCCGCCCTGGCGAGCGAATTGGTTTACCGGCAATTTTAGGCATGGATGCCCACATCACGTTCCTGGCTGAACTGGAACGAGAAACCAACTCGCCGGTTTTTGAAATCCCCACGTTGCCACCCAGCGTGCCCGGTGTGCGCTTGTACAAGGCTTTTCGCGGCCATCTGCAAAGCCTGGGTGTCCGCCTGACGGCCGGTTTAGAGGTGATTTCTACCCAGACAACCGCGCCAAATGGCGTGCCAGGCGCAGTGCAATGGGTAGAAAGCGCCACCAGCGCGCGCCCGCTCAAGCTGCGCGCCGATAAGTTCTTGCTGGCAACAGGCGGTATTTTAGGCGGCGGATTTAACAGTGATGTGAACGGCCGTGTCTGGGAAACCATCTTCAACCTACCCCTCACTATTCCCCAGGAGCGGGCCGATTGGTTCAATCCCGGTTTCCTCAACCCACAAGGACACCCGGTCTTCAAGGGCGGCGTCAAAGTCAATGCCAGCTTCCAGCCCATCGGCGCAAACGACCAACCGCTTTATGCCAACCTGTGGGCCGCCGGTAATTTGCTGGCTCACAGTGATGGGATTCAGGAACGCAGCGTCGAGGGAACGGCCGTTGCCACCGGTGTGGCTGCGGCTCAAGCTCTCAGCGGCTAAAAGGATCAACTATGCATACCAAATCATGGCATTCTGTCGGTCCCTCTTTGGACGAATGCATCAAGTGCAATATCTGCACCAGCTACTGCCCGGTGGCGGCCGTTACCGATTTGTTCCCTGGTCCCAAATATGTTGGTCCCCAGGCACAGCGGTTTCGGGAAAATGGCCAGCCCCAAACCCCCGACCATTCGGTTGATTATTGCTCTGGCTGCCGGGTTTGTAATGAAGTGTGCCCCACCGGCGTCAAAATAGCCGAACTCAACGCCCGCGCCCGCGCCCAAATCGTCTCTGAAAAAGGCATCCCCCTGCGCAACCGGCTGCTGGGGCGCAACGAAATGTTGGGCAAACTCGGTCACATTGTGCCCGGTCTGGCAAATTTTGGCCTGCACAATTCCTTTAGCCGGGTCATGGCTGAAAAGGTAATGGGCATTGCCCGGCAAGCCCCGCTGCCCCACTGGAGCACCGACGGCTCATTCGGCGATTGGTTTAAGAAAACACAGGCACAGCGCCTCAAATCGGACAAAAAAGTTGTCTATTATCACGGCTGCGCTACCATGTATTACGAACCATTCATCGGTAAAGCGACGGTGGCTGTGTTTGAGCATAATGGTTATGAAGTGCTGGTTCCGCCGCAAAACTGCTGCGGCTTGCCCATGTTGAGCAATGGCGAATTTGGCGCAGCCGCTGATTACCATCAAAACAACATCAACAAACTGCTCGTTTATGCCCAGGCCGGGTTGGACATTGTAGGCACCAGCACAAGCTGCACGCTTACATTAAAAGAAGAAGCGCCAGAGTTGTTGGACATGGACAGCGACAACGCCAAAGCCATCACCAACGCCACCTGGGACATTTTCGAGTGGCTGCGCGAACGGCACGAATTGGGCGAATTAAAAACTGATTTTCGCCAGATGAATATGGTGCTGCCTTACCATGCGCCCTGCCAATACCGGGCGCACCGCGTCGGCAAACCGGCCATGGACATCATGGCCTTGATCCCGGGCATAGACATACGCGAAAGCCATGCGCGCTGCTGCGGCATTGCCGGAACATATGGGTATAAGAAGGAAAAGTACCAGATCGCCATGGATGTCGGCGCGGAATTGTTTGATTTTGTGGCCGACCAGGGCGGCGATGTGGAGATGACGGCGTGCGATTCGGAGACTTGCCGCTGGCAGTTGGAACATGGCACAGACCTGCCATCACGCCATCCGGTCGAGATTTTAGCCGCAGCTTATGGTCTGTATGACCTGGAAAAGCGGCAGCTTTTGTAAGGAACTGGTAACTGTTCAGGTTTCTCTGGGAAAACCCTAAAGGTTTACTCTTGAGAAGTTGGGCCTTTTGGAAATCAAACCCTATAGGGTTGTATAGATGCAGGAACTTTTATGGCGAATAAATCCAAGCGGAAACAAAAAAAACATCTGACAAAGGCTGAGGAAGAAGCACAGGATGCTGAAATCCGCAAGGCGTTGAGCGAACCCTGGATTCAGCACCGTTCTGGTTTGATGATGATGGGTTTGTTGAGTCTTGGGTTTGCTCTTTTCATGATCTGGCAGCTTTATCCCACAGAAGGACTTGGGCGCTCGATTATGTGGGGGCTGGCTTCGGCCACGGCCGTTTGGGTGGTTTTTTTGCTCTCTTTTGGCTTCAATAAAATGGTAAGGCGGTAACCACAATCATGATGCCGGCGACAGCACGTGAATGGGAGTCCATTTGGGCGCCCTACGATGAACCAACCTACAACCAGGTGCTGGAGTTGATTCGGCCCAATGATGTGGTGCTGGAAATTGGCGCAGGCGATTTGCGCCTGGCACGCCGCCTGGCATATATCGCCCGCGAAGTAATTGCCTGGGAGATGCAAACGGCCGTTCTCACCAACGCCGCGCACGGGCTGCCGGATAATCTGGCCGTTTACGCTGTGGATGCCCGGCGTGCGGCTGTTCCCAAAGGAGTGACCACGGCCGTTTTGCTGATGCGCCACTGTCAACACTTCCACCTATACGCCAACAAACTTCATTCAGCCGGCTGCCAACGCCTGATCACCAATGCTCGCTGGGGCATGGGGGTTGAAGCCATCAATTTACAAGTACCACGCATGTTGTATACTACCACCCCGATGGGTTGGTACGCGTGTTGGTGCGGGGCCACCGGTTTCAAACCCGGACCGGCCGAATATCTTAACCCAGAGCTGGAAACGGCCGTTCACGAAGTTGTCGATTGTCCATCGTGCCGCCACCCGCTTGCCAACTAAAACGAGAACATCATGGTCAGCATTGTCATTGTTTCACACAGCGCCACATTAGCCGCAGGCGTGCGGGAATTGGCGCTGCAAATGGTTCAAGACCAGGTAGCCATTGCCGCCGCTGGCGGCATCGACGACCCCAACCATCCCATCGGCACCGACCCGATGAAAGTGGTGGCCGCCATTGAGTCTGTCTATTCGCCTGATGGCGTGGTTGTGCTCATGGACTTGGGCAGCGCTTTGTTAAGCACGGAAACGGCCGTCGAGTTAATCCCTGAAGAACAACAAGCAAACATCTTCCTCTGCTCGGCTCCGTTGGTGGAAGGCACATTGGCCGCAGCGGTGCAAGCCTCGTTTGGCGCGCCTGTCAGCCAGGTGATCGCCGAGGCGCAGGGTGCGTTGTCGGCTAAACGAAGCCAGCTAGACCATGAAACACCGGCTGCGGAAACGGCCGTTCCCACCTTGCCCGCCGCCGCCGCGCAAACCATTACCCTCATTATCCCCAACAAACTCGGCCTGCACGCGCGCCCAGCCGCCCGCTTTGTCAGCACAGCCAACCGCTTTCAGGCCGATGTGCGCATCCAGCGCGGCGAACAGGCCGCCAACGCCAAAAGCTTCAATCAAGTCGCCACGATGGGCGTGCGGCAGGGTGACGAAGTGGTCATTTCCGCATCCGGCGACGACGCGCAAGCTGTATTGGCAGCCATTCAGGCGTTGGCCGACATCAATTTTGGCGATGTTGATGACGGTTTGGTCGCAAGCGCGTTTCCGCTGGCGGCGGAAACGGCCGTGCCCGCCGTTGCCCAGGCAGGCGAATGGCGCGGCATCCCTGCCTCGCCCGGCGTGGCGATTGGGCCGGTGGTGCAATATCGCCCACAACTGCCAGAAGTAAAGGTCAAAAAAGTCAAAGATACCGGCGCAGAATGGGCGCGGCTGGTAACGGCCGTACAGTCTGCCCGCCTGGAAATTCAACTGCTGCATAAACAGGCGGTTGTGCAGGTGGGGGCGGGTGAAGCGGCAATTTTTGAAGCCCATCTGCTCTTTTTGGACGACCCCGACGTGTTGGAGGCGGCCAAAACGCACATCGAAAGTGAACGCATCAACGCGGAAGCAGCCTGGCAGCAAACCATCCTGGCGACGGCCAACCGCTACCGCGCACTTGAAGATGCCTACATGCGGGCGCGCGCCGCCGACGTGGAGGATGTGGGGCAGCGCGTGTTGGGGCAGTTGATGGATTTGGAACGGCCGTCACTGAATTTCAGACGGCCGTCGATCCTCATCGCCGCCGACCTGACACCCAGCGACACGGCGCGGCTGGACCCCAAAAAAGTTCTGGGCATCTGCACGGAATTGGGCGGCGCAACCTCGCACAGCGCCATCCTGGCCCGCGCGTTGGGCATTCCGGCCATTGTTGGCCTGGGCAAACAGCTCGAAACGCTGGCCGAAGGGCAGACCATCGCCATCAACGGGCAGCAAGGCCGCCTGTGGATTAGCCCAGACGACGCCCAATTAACAAATTTAGCCGAGCAACGCATTGCCTGGCTGACCGAACAGCGCCGGGTCAAGACCGTCGCCCAACAACGCGCCATCACCAAAGACAAAAAATACATTGAAATAGCCGCTAATATTGGCGGCCCCAATGACGCGGCCATTGCTCTGGAGTATGGGGCGGAAGGCGTGGGCTTATTCCGCACGGAATTTCTCTTTATGGGGCGCGCCGAAGCGCCAACGGAAGATGAACAGGTGGCGGCTTATGTGCAGGCGGCGAAAGCGCTGGGCGACAAGCCGGTGATCATCCGCACGCTGGATGTGGGCGGCGATAAACCGCTGCCGTATATTGACCAGGGCAAGGAAGAGAATCCGTTTTTGGGTTGGCGGGGCATTCGTTTTTGTTTGGATGAAACGGCCGTTTTCAAACCCCAACTGCGAGCCATCTTACGCGCCAGTCACCAACACAAAATTAAAATTATGTTCCCCATGGTGGGCGCATTGTCGGAATTGTTGGCGGCCAAAGCGTTGGTAGCTGAGGTGAAAGCGGAATTGAAAAAGGAAAAAGTCGCCTTTGACCCCAACATTCAGGTCGGCATTATGATCGAAGTGCCATCGGCCGTGGCCATCGCCGACCAACTGGCCAAAGAAGCCGACTTTTTCTCCATTGGCACAAACGATCTGACGCAATATGTGATGGCCGCGGACCGGGGCAATGCGCGTGTGGCTGGATTGGCCCAGGCATTCCAACCGGCCGTCCTGCGCATGATCAAACTGACGGTTGATGCCGGTCACGCGGCGAATATTTGGGTGGGAATGTGCGGCGAATTGGCTGGCAACCCGCTGGCGACGGCGATGTTGGTGGGCTTGGGTTTAGACGAATTGTCGATGAGCGCGCCAGCTATCCCGGCGGTGAAAGCGGCCGTGCGGGAGATAACCGGCTACGATGCGCAGCGCCTGGCCGAACAAGCTCTGCAAATGGCCTCCGCCGAGGCTGTGATTAACTTATTGCAGGCGCACCAATAAACGATCAGACCCCAAGGGTTTGCTTCTGAGAGTTTGGATGAGTTGGGTGTAAAACCCTTGGGGTCTTGTTGGAGAAACCTGAACAGTTACGCGGGAATGTAACCAGACAGACCCCAAGGGTTTGCTCCTGAGAATTTGGATGAGTTGGGTGTAAAACCCTTGGGGTCTTGTTGGAGAAACCTGAACAGTTACGCAGGAATTTGGCCAAAATAACCGATTGGCTAATCGGTTGACACGGCATATAATTCCCTCTCAGTGAGTTATAACACTGAGAACCTGAGGCGGTCATGGCCTGGCCGCATTGAATACAAGAGCAGGAAACGGGCAGAAAACAGCCCGTTTTTCATGTTCAAAGGTCGGAAACGGCCGTCAAGCATTCATTAAGGACTTTTCGTCAGAGGCGAAAAGTCCTTTTTTATGCCTGAGTTGACCATCGTAGCCCAGGGGTCTCTTTGTTGGTTGGCTTACCACAAACCACATATGTAAGGAGAGGAAGATGGCAAGTTTGACGAAGAAAGAAGAGGTGTTTGGCTATATGCCGGGCGATACGCCGCCGATTGGTTCGATGATCAGCCTGGGGTTTCAACAGGTGTTGACGATGTTCCCGGCGACGGTTTTGGTGGCGATTTTGACCAAGTTCGACGTAGGTGTGACGCTGCTGGCCGGCGGCCTGGGAACAATTGTTGCCTTGTTGGTGTCGAGGCGGCGTATTCCCATGTACTACGGCTCAAGTTTTAGCTACATCACTGTGGTGATCACGGTGATGAGCCAGTTTGTGCCGGATTGTTTTAACGACCCGACAGTGGTGTATTGCCCGGAGGGGGTGCGATTGGTGCAGGTGGGGATTATTGGCACGGCCGTTTTTGAAATCCTCATCGGTTTGTTGATTATGCGCGTGGGGAAAGCGGCCCTGGATAAAGTCCTGCCGCCCGTCATCACCGGCAGCGTGGCCATCGTCATTGGCATTGCGCTGGCTGGCGCGGCGTTGAACATGGCCGGAGCGCATTGGGGCGTAGCCTTCATCACCCTGATAGCCACCGTGCTATTTTCGGTATATTTGCAAGGGCGCGGTTTGTTGGGCATGCTGCCCATCCTGTTAGGCGCAGTGGTTGGTTACGCGGTGGCGGTTCCGCTGGGATTGGTAGATTTCGCGGTTATCGGCGCGGCTCCCTGGCTGCGCGTACCGGCCATCACCTTGCCCGCGTTTGGCGATTCGCGGGCCTGGGGGGCTATCATCAGCATTTCCCTCATCGCCATCGCCACCATTCCAGAAAGCACGGCGCATCTGTACCAGATGAGTTTATACATTGACCAGCTTGCCAAGGAATTGGGGCGCGCGCCGCTGAAGATTAAAAACCTCATTGGCCTGAATCTGGTGGCCGATGGCTGCGACGACCTGGTGGTAGGCATGTTGGGCGGCTGTGCGGGAACCAATTATGGCGAGAATAACAGCCTGATGGCGATTACGCGCAATTATTCGGTGCCGGTGTTGATGGTAGCTGCGGGGATTGCGATTGTGTTGGGGTTTGTGGGCAAACTGGCGGCCGTTGTGAATACGCTGCCGGTGGCTGTAACTGGCGGTCTCTCCATTTACCTTTTTGGGGTAATTGGAATGCAGGGCGTGGCGCTCATCCAGTCAGAAAAAGTGAATTTGTTTGAGCCGCGTCAGTTGGCGGTGGGCGCGATCATCCTGGTTACAGGCATTGGCGGGAATTTGGCGCTGGCGGATGGCGTGTATCCGTTTTATGTGCCGGTGTTGTTTCCCAACGGCATTCCGGCGATTGTATTTGCCGCGTTGGTAGGCATTTTGTTGAATCTGGTTTTTCTGGCGCTGCCGCCGGCTCGTTTTGGCATAAAAGAGCGCGAGAATATTAACCTGGATTAGCGGCGGCGGTTGGATAGACCCTGAGGGTTTGTTATTGAGAAGATGAACCTTTTGCAACTCAAACCCTTAGGGTCTGGTTAGCCGAGGAGCCTCGTAGCCGCGGTATCCTTACCGCGTATTTCCCAGAGCGCGGTAAGGATACCGCGGCTACATATTGATCTTCTCCGGCGAGTGGATTACCATTGCCCGCAATGCGCACACCTGCCGTTCCCCAACCCAACATGCCCCCATACCTTCAGGTCGCCGAAGCTTTGTTCCAGCGCCGCCTGACAGAAGAAGACCTGCCAACGGCCGTCACCCCACTGCCTGCCCTAGATCAACCACTGTTGGCGGCGCTGGCGCAGCAAGCCGACACGGCCGTTCTCAGCCAACCCGCCTACGCCTACGCCCTGATGTCCGTTGCCGATGCGGCTGCGCAGCGCCGCAGCGATCTGTTGGTGCGCGCCCTGGCCGCCTGGCAACTGGCCCGCGCCGCCAACGGCTGGGTGCAGCCGCGCCTGGTGGAAACGGCCGTCGCTCGCGCCCGCGCCCTCTTCGCCCAACTTGCAGAACCGGGGTGGCTGGCGGCCTGCGACTGGCAGCTAAACGCCTTGCCCTGGACCCGCCCCAACTTTACCCAGGCGGCGGCCGAACTGGAACAAGCCCTGGCCGCGCTCCTGGCCGCCGAGTTCGACGACCTCGTCCCCTGGTGTCGCCTCTCCCTGGCCTATGCCAACATGCTGCTGGGCCGTTTTGCGGACGCCGAGCGGGAAACGGCCGTGGCCCAACAAACCTTCCAATATTCCGGCAACACCCTCGGCCTAGCTCAATGCCTATACACCAGCGCCAGCAACCTGCGCCGCCAGACGCGCTTCGAAGCTGCCAAAAGCGACTTCACCGCTGCGCTGGCCCTTTTTCAAGACGCGGGCGCTGCGGTCCAGATCGCCATCACAACCTTTCAACTGGGCCAGATTCATTGGTGGTCGCAGTATGATGAGGCCGCCGCCGCCACGCTTCTACAGGCAGCAGCCCAATTTGCCGCTGCCGATTTACCCCTCTGGCAGGCGCAATGCCAGTTTGGACTGGGCCAAATCTACCAACAAACCGGCCAACTCGCCGCCGCGACCGCCGCCGTGCAATCCGCCAGAGAAACCTTTGCCCAATTCAAACTTCGCGGCCTCTGGGCCGACAGTCTGTTCGACAGCGGTTGGCTGGCTTATTATTACGGCCAGTACCAGACCAGTCTCGATTATTTCCAGCAGGCCCAAACGCTTTACTGGGAGATTGGCGCACACTGGCAACACGCCCTTATTCTGATGCACGAAGGCGAAGTGTACGTCCAGATGGGGCTATTCCAGCGCGCCTTGCAGCGCCTCGAAGACAGCCACAGCCGACTGCAAGCACTTGGTTTTCCGCAGCGCCTCGCCGCCTGCGAGATTCGTCTGGCGCGGGTTTACCTGCAGTTGAACAACATTGCCCGCGCCCACACCTATTTGGATCAGTCTGTCGCCCATTACCAACAGGCCGCGCCCAGCGAGGATTACCCGGCAGTCCATATCCTGCGGGCCGAGCTGTTGTTTCGGGAAGGCAAAAGGGAAGAGGCTCTGCTGTTCTGGCAAAAAGCATTGACTGCGGCGCAGCAGCAGGGGGATCAGGTGCAAACGGCGCGAGCGCAGCGGCTGTTGGGTCAGGCGCTTTGCGCCGCCGGCCGCATCGATGAAGCGCGGGATTATTTACATACGGCCGTTTCCCATTTCGCCGCCATGGGCATGGTGATGGATCAGGCCGCCGGTCAGGTGAATTTGGGCCAGCATTATGCCCAAACCAACCAGCCAAACGCCGCCCGCGCTGCCTGGAACACCGCCCTTGACCTGGCGCAGGGCGCAGCGCCCGAACTGACCTGGCAGGTGTACGCAGGTCTGGGCCAACTGGCTGCTGCGTCCGGCGAAGCAATTCTGGCCCTGGCTGAATACCGGCGCGCAGTTGCCGCTCTGGGCAAAATGCGCCGCGCCCTCTGGCAGCCCGCCATCGCCGGCGCCTATCTAACTCGCCCTCGCGCCTTGTTGGATTCGGCCGTCGCTCTGGCCATCACCCAGGCGGCGACGGCCGACGCGCTGTACTTCATCGAAGAAAGCAAGGCGCAGACCACCGCTTACCAGTTGGCCGCGCCGGTGGCAATGCGGCCCAACCTGCCGGCGCAACTGGTCGATTTGGTCTCGGAAATACGCTGGCTGCAACAGCAGGTGAGCCAAAACAGTTCTTCCGGCCTTTGGGGTCTGGCGAAGGTTAAAGAGCAGCACCAACAGTTTGTGCAAAAAGTGCGTCAGTATGACGCCGCCATGAGCCGACTGGAACGGGCGAACGATTCGGCGCGTTCGCCCTTGTCAGCCGACGGAGCCTTCGATCTGGCGCTGTTTCGGCAGTTGGCTCTGGTTCATCACGGGGAAAAATGGCTGGCGCTTGATTATTATCAGACCGATGTAGCCATTAGCGGCATATGGATCACCGTTGACGATTCGTATTCGTGGTCGATTCCCATCACGCCGACGATAAGGCTGGCCCTGGATATGGGCATGAAAGCGGGACACGGCCGTTCCCTTTCCCCGCGCCATCTTGCCACCCTGGGCCGCGTCTTGCTGCCCGATTTTGTGCGTGAGCAGCTTACGCCGGAAACGCATCTTATCATTGCCCCGCACCGGCAGCTGCACCGCCTGCCCTGGGCGGCCCTGCAATTTACGGAAGATGGGCCGCCGTTGGTGATGGCCGCCATCCCGGCCATCACGCCCTCGCTGCACAACCTGGCGCTGTTGTGGCAGCGCCACCAGGCTGGCGAATGGACTGACGACAAGCCAGGTTTGCTGGTGGCCGTGGCTGATTTTCAAGGGCGACATGCGGCGTTAACGGCCGTTCCCCGCGAAACCGCCGCCCTTCTCGATCTATTCGGCAGCGGGGTCCAACCGCTCATCAACGCCGAAGCCACCTTTGCCAATTGGCAGCGCCTTCGCCAGACGGATGGGCTGGCTCGTTTCGGATTCCTCCACATGGCCACTCATGCCTTTGCCGACGCATTCAGCGGCCGTCTAAGCGGCATCGCCTTGCATGATCGTGACTTTTGGCTAGATGAACTGGCAGCGATGGCTCCGTTACCTCCATTGGTAACCTTATCGGCCTGCAGCGGTCTGCGTACCATGTTATATGAAGGCGATGAGCCGATGGGACTGCCGACCGCCTGTCTGGCGGCCGGCGCGCAGCGGGTGGTAGGCGCTCTTTGGCCGATTGCAGATGACAGCGCGCCAGAATTGATGGCTGATTTCTACCGCTTTTTGTTGGCCGGGATGGGCGTGGCGGAAGCGCTGGCCTGGGCGCAGCGCACGGCCGTGCGCCAGGCGCAGCCAAAGACGGATGCCGTCTACTGGGGCGGGTTTCTTTGCATCGGGCAGCCTTAGCCGCCGCAGCCGCTTTGAGAACCGCCGCCATTTCGGGCCGCAGCGATGACCTTGCCGGAATACGATTGATCGTTAAGGTTGAGCATCACGAGTCACTCCCTGGTTGGTTAGGACTCGTCGAGTGTGGCGCCCGAATTCAACCTCTGGCGTTGAATCCGCTCATGAGACGCTCAACGATATCAAGTTATAGGAACTACAATTTTGGTTTCAATAGCGCTGCGAATCTGGTTGTGTGCGGACCGCAGTTAAAATCTACTCAAACCGACTGCAACGATAGTACACTTTTTGGGTTGCTTGCGTTTGCCAACCCTCTGCGACTTCCTGCACAGTTTGGCGATAATGGGAGAATTCTTGCCAGGATTTGCGGATTTTGGCCGATATGACATCCCCTTTCGTTCCGTCTATAATTTGCTCATGTCAACTCAAACGCCTCTCCTCAACCCTATTCCCTTGCGCGCCCAATTCCCGGCGCTGCAACTAGAAATTAATGGCAAAACGGCCGTCTATCTCGACGGCCCCGGCGGCACTCAGGTTCCCCAAAGTGTGATCAACGGCTTTAGCGGCTACCTGGCCCACGGGGGCAGCAACTCCGGCGGCCCGTTTCTCACCAGCCGCTATACCGATGAGGTGACGGCCGTTGCTCGCCGCGCCATGATGGACTTTTACAATGCTCGCCGCCCCGAAGAAATCGTCTTCGGGCAAAACATGACCAGCCTCACCTTTGCCGTCAGCCGGGCCATCGCCCGCACCTGGCAGCCCGGCGACGAAATCATCGTTACCCGCCTGGACCACGACGCCAACATTTCTCCCTGGCTGCTGGCCGCCGAGGACCACGGCGTGACTGTGCGCTGGTTGGATTTTGACCCTGCCGACTGCACGCTAAAGCTCAACACCCTGCCCGACCTGTTGAACGAGCGCACACGCCTGCTGGCGATTACGTATGCTTCTAATGCCGTGGGCACAATTAGCGATGTGGCGACGGCCGTGCGTCTGGCGCACGCCAACAACACCCTGGTCTATGTCGATTCGGTCCATTATGCCCCGCATGGTCTCATCGACGTGCAAACCCTGGACTGCGACTTTTTGGTTTCCTCCACCTACAAATATTTCGGCCCACATACCGGCGTTCTATACGGCAAATACGATTTGCTCGATTCCCTCACCGCTTACAAAGTGCGCCCATCAACCAATAAACCGGCTGGGAAATGGGAAACCGGCACGCAAAGTTTTGAAAGCCTGGCCGGCGTCGCCGCCGCCATCGACTACATTGCGGCCATCGGCGCTGCGCCCAATGGCGATTCCAGCGGCACGCGCCGCGAATGTTTGGTGCGGGCTATGGACCGCATTAAAACGTATGAGATGAGCCTGAGCGACCATTTTTTGCGCGGAGCAACGGCCGTTCCCGGCCTCAAAGTCTACGGCATCACCGACATCGAACGACTGGCGGAACGCACGCCCACCTTTGCCGTCAGTCTGGCAGGATTCACCCCGGCGCAGGTTGCCGAAAAGTTAGGCGAACAGGGCATCTTCGTTTGGGATGGCCACTACTACGCCATCGCCGTCATGGAGCGTTTGGGCTTGCTGGACAAAGGCGGCCTGGTGCGCATCGGGTTTGCCCATTACAACACCATCGAAGAAGTAGACCGGCTCCTCAACGCGCTGGCCGAGTTGAGGTAAGGATTTTCTCATGTCGGTTGACATCTGGGCATCCCTATGCCATAATGCCCGCATCATTTCCAATTTATTTGCAGCGAAAGCTGCGCCGCCATCTTAATGACAAGGAGGTGATGCTTGTGGATAGTTATTCAGCTAGTCGCACCGTAGCATTACCTCCTCGTTCGAGATAAGTAATGCTACGGTGCAAGAAAGGCCCCATCTTCGGATGGGGTCTTTCGCTTTTTGGGGTAAGATTGGAGCAGAAGTGACTGGAGACTGGAGACTGAAGTTGGCCAACTTCAGTCTCCAGTCTCCAATCTCTAATCTCTTCTTCGGAGGCTCCATGAAACACATTCCCGTTATCCTCTTTGGCGCGGGCGGCGTTGGTTCGGCGGTGCTGCGGCAGATTGTCGACGGCCGTTCCCCGCCTATTCCCGCAACCACGTCCATTTTAATGTCGTCGCCGTGTGCGACAGCCAGACCTGGCAGTTTCAACCCGGCGGCCTGTCCGATGACCAACTGCGCGACATCGTGGCGCGTAAGGCGCAGGGGCAGCCGGTGGGCGAGAAACGGCCGTCTACCCTGCAAATCCTCAACCTGCTGGCCGAGTCCGGGCTGGAGCAGGTGATTGTGGTGGACGTAACGGCCGTGTCTGGCCTGGAACCCACCCTCGACCGCGCTCTGGAATTGGGCTACGGCGTCGTCCTGGCCAACAAAAAAGCGTTCGCCGGTCCCTGGGCGACGGCGCAGCGCTACTTCCACCACCCGCGCATCCGCCACGAGTCCACCGTTGGCGGCGGCCAGCCGGTCATCGCCACCCTGCGCTACCTGTTGGACACCAACGACCCGATTCACGAGATCAAGGGCCAACTCAGCGGCACGCTGGGGTTTATTTGCCAGCAGTTGGATCAGGGCGTGGCCTTTTCCACGGCCGTGGCCGAAGCCAAAACACGCGGCTACACCGAACCCGACCCCCGCGAAGACCTGGGCGGCCTGGATGTGATGCGCAAGGTGATGATTTTAGGCCGAATGGCCGGTTGGCCGTTGGAAACCGGCGACATCACCGTGGAATCGCTCTACACGCCTGACCTGGCCAACCTGTCGGTGGCGGATTTTATGGCGCAGGTGGCGGTATTAGACGAGGTGATGAGCCAGCGTGTGGCCGCTGCGCAGGCCAACGGCCAGGTGCTGCGTTATCTGGCGCAGGTGCGCGAGGGGAAAGGGGTGGTCGGGTTAACGGCCGTGCCCGCCGGCAGCGCCCTGGCAAACCTTAAATTTATCAGCTTCCGCACCGGCCGCTACGACGACGAACCGCTGATGATTTGCGGCAAAGGCGCCGGCGTGGAGATGACCGCCGCCGGAGTAATCGGCGATATGCTGGCCCTGGTACGCGAAGAATTTTAATAAGGACACTGTGGCTACGGGTTTTCCGGTAGACCCTAAGGGTTTGAAAAACCCTTAGGGTCTGCACAAATACAATAGACATACAAAGCTGGAGGCAACATTTTTATGAAATGGATTGGGCGAATTATTGGGGCATTGGCGGGGCTGCTGTTGTTGGTTGTTTTGATTTTGGCAGGGGTGATGGTGTTTGATGCCGCCTTCGGTCCGCAAACGGCCGATTTTACCAACGTAACCTACACTAGCGCAGATGGCACAGAGTTAATCGGTTATCTGGCACGGCCGTCCGGCGAGGGGCCATTCCCGGCTGTGCTGATGCTGCACGAATGGTGGGGGCTAAACGAAGGCATTACCGAATTGGCCGATGCCATGGCCGCCGAGGGCTACGTCGTCCTGGTCCCAGACGCCTATCGCGGAAAACTGGCCACCCAGGTTCCGCGCGCCCTTTTCTTGCGCCTGACCACCCCCAACGAAGAAATCCATGCCGATTTAGACGCCGGTCTGGCCTATTTGCAGGCTTTACCCGATGTGGACGCGGCGCGGACTGCCTCGCTGGGTTTTTGTTTTGGCGGCGAGCAGTCGCTGCAAATCAGCCTGCGCCAGCCGGAAAATCTGGCGGCGACAATCGTTTTGTATGGTTCGCTGGAAACGGACCCGGCGGCCCTGCAGCCGATTCAGGATCAGCCATTATTGGGGATTTTTGGCGCGGAAGACGCGCAAATTTCGGTCAGTGACGTGCGGGCCTTTGAAGCGGCCCTTGCCAGCCTGGGCGCTCCGGCGACCATTACCATTTATGATGGGGTGGGCCACGCCTTTGTTCAGGAAGACAACTTCAACCAACCCGGCGCAGCCGAGGAAGCATGGCAGCAAATGGTGCAGTTCCTGGCGGAAAATATCGGTGGCGCATGATCAAACTAATTCCCTTGAGTGAAGCGGATTTTCAGACGCATCTGGCCTTTGTGATCGATGATTATGCCCAGGATCATGTGACCGCCGGTAACTGGCCGGCCGAGGGCGCGCGGGAACGATCGGAGAAGGAGTTTCAGCAGCTTTTGCCGCAGGGATTGGCGACGCCGGGGCAGTATTTGCTGGCGGCCTATGATGATGAATTGGAGCAAAAGGTGGGATTGCTCTGGTTTGCTGTGGATGAGCAGCAAAAGCCGCCGTCGGCGTTTATCTATGATTTTTTGATTGATGAAGCATACCGGCGGCGGGGATACGGCCGTTTTGCCCTGCTCGCTCTGGAAGCAAAAGCCAGAGAAATGGGCATCGGCCAAATTGGCTTGCACGTCTTTGGGCACAATCATGCCGCCCGCGCCCTGTATGAACAACTGGGTTACGAAGCGACCAATATCCACATGGCCAAGAAGGTAGACTTATGAGCGAGCAACCATCCGAGGAAATCGGGCAGCGAACCCATTACCGGACCTGCAATTTGTGTGAAGCGATGTGCGGCCTAGTGGTCGAAGTGGCCGGGGATCGTGTCGTGTCCATCAAAGGCGACGCCGACGATCCGTTTAGCCGGGGGCACATTTGCCCGAAGGCGGTGGCCTTGCAAGACATTTACCAGGACCCCGACCGGCTGCGGCAGCCGGTGCGGCGCACGGCCGTTGGCTGGGAACCCATCACCTGGGATGAGGCGTTTGACGAGGTGGTGGCGCGGCTGAAGGCCGTGCAGGCGGCGCACGGCCGTAACGCCATCGGCGTCTATCAGGGCAATCCTAATGTTCACAACCTGGGTTCCATGCTCTATTCGCCGCCCTTTATCCGCGCTTTGCGCACCAGAAGCCGCTTCTCGGCCACCTCGGTGGACCAACTGCCTCATCACATGGCCGCCTACCATATGTTCGGCCACCAACTGCTCATCCCCATTCCCGATGTGGACCGCACCGACTTTTTCTTGATGGTGGGCGCGAATCCGCTGGCCTCCAACGGCAGCCTGATGACTGCCGCCGGCATTGACCGGCGGCTGAAGGAGATGCAGGCGCGCGGCGGCAAGTTGGTGGTGGTGGACCCGCGCCGCACGGAAACGGCCGTTCTTGCCAACACCCACCTTTTCATTCGCCCGGGCACAGACGCGCTGCTGCTGCTGGCCTTGCTGCACACCATCTTTGCCGACGGGCTGGCTAATCCTGGTCGATTGGCGGCTTTCACCGATGGGCTGGCCGCGCTGGCCGAACTGGCCGCGCCCTTTGCGCCAGAGACGGCAGCGGCGGCGACCGGCATTCCGGCGGCGCAGATACGCCAGTTGGCCCACGATTTTTGCGCGGCGGAAACGGCCGTGGCGTACGGCCGTATGGGCGCTTCCACCCAGGCGTTTGGCGGCCTCACCCACTGGCTCATCAACGCCCTGAACGTCGTCACTGGCAATCTCGACCGGCCGGGCGGGGCGATGTTTACCCTGCCGGCCTTTGACATTGTGGGGTTGACGGGCATGACGGGGTCGGTGGGCAGTTACGGCCGTTGGCGCAGCCGGGTGCGCGGCCTGCCCGAATTTGCCGGCGAACTGCCCGTCGCCGCCCTGGCCGAGGAAATTCTCACGCCTGGCGAGGGGCAGATTCGGGCGCTGGTGGTTAATGCCGGTAATCCGGTGCTTTCCACGCCCAACGGCCGTCAGTTGGATGAGGCGCTGGCCGGTTTAGAGTTCATGGTGGCCGTCGACATCTACATCAACGAGACTACCCGCCACGCCCACATCATCCTGCCGCCGACCACCGGCCTGGAAACGGAGCATTACGACCTGGTTTTCCATGCGTTTGCCGTGCGCAACACGGCCAAATACAGCCCGGCCCTCTTCGCCCAAAGCGCCGACGCCCGCGCCGATTGGCAGATTTTCCGCGAACTGCGCAACCGCTGGGAAGGCGTTGCCCAGGCCGACCGGCGCACTGTCCTGGGCAAGCTGGACTTTTTCCGCCGCCTGCCGCCGGATAAATTGGTGGATTTGGCGCTGCGGTTTGGACCGTATGGCAGTTGGGGTGGCCGCCGCCGGCCGGGCGGGCTGACACTGCGGCAATTAAAACGGAACCCGCACGGCATCGACCTGGGGCCGCTGCAAAGCTGTCTGCCGCAGCGTCTCTACACGGCCAACAAGCGCATCAACCTGACGCCGGAACCGCTGGCGGCCGATGTGGACCGCTTAAAAACGGCCGTGACGGAGATGGAAATGGATAACGGCCGTGCCCTCCTGCTCATCGGGCGGCGGCAGCTGCGCAGCAACAATTCGTGGATGCACAACAGCCCGCGTCTGGTCAAGGGCAAGAATCGCTGCACGCTGCTGCTCCATCCCGACGATGCCGCCGCGCGGCAAATTGTCGATGGGCAGACGGTGCGCCTCCGTTCACGCGTGGGGCAGGTGGACGTGGCGGTCGAGTTAACCAACGATATGATGCCCGGCGTGGTGAGCCTGCCGCATGGCTGGGGACATGGGCGTGAGCGGGTGCGGTTGGCAACGGCCGTGACTCATCCCGGCGTCAGCCTCAACGACCTGACAGACGACCAGGCCATCGACGCCCTGACCGGCAACGCAGCCTTTAGCGGCCTGCCGGTGATGGTGGAACCGATTTGAAGGGCCTGGCTCTTGGGGGATTTTGGGGAAGCGTGAGGCGTGAAGCGTGAGGCGTGATGCGTGAAACGTGATGCGTGAAACGTGATGCGTGATGCGTGACCAGGGGTTCCTCACGTATCACGCACCACGCATCAAAAAAAACCGCGAAATCCCTAAAACCACTTGCTTTTTTGGTGAGCAACATGAAACACGATAAACCGATTGGCATTGTGGCCGGGGTGGGGCCGTTTGCCGGGCTGGATTTGCTGAGTAAGATTTTGGCGGAAACCCCGGCCAGCAAAGACCAGGACCACCTGCCCATCTACAGCCTGTCGCAACCGGATGAAATTCTGGACCGCACCGAGTATTTACTGGGCAAGGTGGCTGAGAATCCGGCCTACGCCATGGCCCGCCAACTGCAAAAGCTGGCGGCGATGGGGGCGCAGGTGGCCGGCATTCCCTGCAACACAGCCCACGCGCCGCCTATTTTTGACGTGATTGCGGCCGAGCTGCGCACGGCCAACTGCCCAATCCACCTGCTGCACATGATCCGCGAGGTGGGATGGTACCTGCAAAAGAACCACCCGGCCATCCAGACTGTCGGGGTGTTGTCAACGACAGGCACGTACCGGGCGGCGGTGTACCCGCAGGTGTTGGGCGAGGCGGGATTTAGCGTGGTTGTCCCGGACGAGGCGACGCAGGTGGAGCAGATTCATCCGGCGATTTATGATCCGGTGTATGGCGTTAAGGCGACAGGCGCGCCAACCGAGCGGGCGCGGGCGCAGTTGGCGGCCGGGGCGTGGGCGCTGCATGGGATGGGCGCGGAAGCCATCATTTTGGGCTGCACGGAGATGCCGCTGGCGATTCAGACGCCGCAGCTTCACGGGCTGCCGGTTATTGACCCGACGCGCATTTTGGCGCGGGCGCTGATTCGGGAAGCCAGAACGATGGCGGATTTTTGATTGCGGATTGCGGATTGGAGGTGGTATGCCAAGAATACGAGAGTTGGGGATTTATAACGGCCGTTTACCCACCGGCCCGCTCAATGCCATTACCGATGTGGCGGGGGTGGCGGTGGGGCATTTTACGCTGATAGAGGGCGAGGGCGACTGGACTGGTCACGGCCCGTTTCGCACGGGGGTGACGGTGATTCTGCCCCATCAGGGGAATTTGTATGAGGAGAAGGTGGCAACGGCCGTGCACACCATCAACGGCTTTGGCAAAGTGATTGGCTTTGAGCAGGTGCGCGAGCTGGGCAACCTGGAGACGCCTATCGCCCTGACGGGGACGCTGAATGGCCCGCGCGTGGCCGACGCCCTGATGAGCGTGATGATTGAGCAAAACCCGCACATCGGCCTGGGTTTTGCCGCGACGGGGCGGCAGGGATACGCCAGCGTGAATCCGGTGGTGGGCGAGACGAGCGACGGCTTTTTGAGCGATATGCAGGCGCGGCCCATTGGCGAGGCGGCGGTGCGCGCCGCGCTGGCGGACGCCTCAACCGGCGTGGTGGCCGAGGGCGTGGTGGGCGCGGGCGCGGGCACAAGCTGTTACGGCTGGAAGGGCGGCATTGGCACAGCCAGCCGCCGCCTGCCACCGGAACAGGGCGGTTTTACGATTGGGGCGCTGGTGCAAAGCAACTTTGGCCGCCCGGAAGAATTGACCATCGCCGGGGTGAACGTGGGGGCGGTGTTAAGACCGGGGGAGGGGGAGGCTGGAGAGTGGAGATTGGGAGCTGACAAGGATGAGCAGTCTCCACTCTCTAGCCGCCACTCTTCTAACGAAGGGTCGATTATGATTGTCCTGGCGACGGATGCGCCGCTGGATAAGCGGCAGTTGGAGCGGCTGGCGCATCGGGCGGCGTTTGGGCTGGCGCGGACGGGGTCGACGTGTCATGGGGGCAGCGGGGATTTTGTGATTGCTTTTAGCACGGCGTACCGGATTTTGGACAGGCCGGAGGTGTTGGTGGGGGAACGGCCGTTCCTCTTCGAGCAGCCGATCATGAGCGCCTTATCGCTGGCGGTGATTGAGTCGGTGGAGGAGGCCATCTACAACAGCCTGCTGATGGCCCACACGGTGGTGGGCCGTGACGGCCACACGCGCTACGGCCTGCCCGCCGCCGCAGTGGTGCGGAGCTTGAAGCTTTAAGCCAACAGCTTACAGCTAACAGCTTACAGCTAACAGCTAACAGCTAACAGCTTACAGCTATCAGCTAACAGTTTTGTAAAGTTTTGGTAAGAGATGGGCGGGGGAACTTGAAAAGTGACGTGGCGTATACTATACTCCCCTAGAGTATATCGTTAGAGGAGTGGTGATTCATTATGCCAATGTATAGTTTTGTCTGCCATGAGTGTGGGCAGCCTTTTGATAGAAAATTACGGATGTCGGAATCCGGGGATGTGCAGGAGTGTCCGACTTGTGGCAGTTGCAATACGCGCAAGTCGATTGGCGCGGTGGCGGTTGGTGGGGTGTCGCGCAGCAGCGCGCCGGTGAGTATGCGGCCGCCGAGCAGCCCCTTTTCTTGAGCGAGCGGATGCTAAACTGGCAGTTTGCCGGTTATGAATAAACCTGATGGGAAACCCCAAGGGTTGAAGAAAACCCTTGGGGTTTGGGAAGAAGAAAACCCTTGGGGTTTGGGTTGAAGAAAACCCTTGGGGTTTGGGTAGAAGATAATGAACGTACAGACAACGGCCGTTAAAGAAGACATCCAGGTGCGGCTGCGGCGCATTGAAGGACAGGTGCGCGGCGTGCAGCGCATGGTGGACGAGGAGCGGGACTGCCGCGAAATCGTGCAGCAGTTGAAGGCGGTGCAGTCGGCGGTGAAGAATGCGACGAATGTGTTTTTGCAGGCGTATGCGCGTGAGTGTTTGCTGAACGACGATGAGCTTTCCCTTGAAGATCGGGCGGCGTTGGTAGATGATTTGTTGAATTTGATGACGAGGATTGATAACTGATGGCACATCGTAAAACGGCTACGCTGCGTTGGACAGGCGACGATTGGAATTTTGAGACGACTTTGGGGTCGGGGTATACGGTGCAGTTTAAGGCGCCAAACGCCGATACAGCGGGCGGCAGCCCGATGGAGTTTATGTTGGCGGGGGTGGCGGGCTGCACGGCCGTAGACGTGGTGTCGATCTTGAAGAAGATGCGCCAGGATGTGCAGGATTTGACGGTGTTTATTGACGGCGACCGGGCCGAGGATTACCCGATGGTGTATACGGACGTGAAGATTGTGTACACGGTGAAGGGGAAGGATATTGATCCAACAGCCGTCGAAAAAGCCATCGAACTCTCGATGACCAAGTACTGCTCGGCCAGCATTACCTTTAAGCGGGCCGGGGTGCATGTGACCACGGAGTATGTGATTGAAGAGGCGGCCTGAGAGGCGTAACGGCCGTGGCGTTTTTTCGGCCGGGAAAGGAATCTATTCGCTTTAACTTTATTCGGGTGAAGCATAGAAAAAAAGAGCGTCTGCCATGCGGGGCAGGCGCTTTTTATTGCTGGTGGGTGATGGAAAGATTGATCGCTATGTTTGCAGATTGCTGAGTGGGACGCGGATGAACACGGATTTGACGGATTTTCGCGGATATCTCTTAAGAAATCTGTGTTTATCTGCTGCAATCCGTGAAAATTCGCGGCCCATTGTTAAAAGTTCAAAGATAGTGGATTGATCCAACCCCCATGAATTTTAAGACATTAACACGGTAATCCACAGATTGCGCAGATGACGCAGATGGGGAGTTTGCTCCAGGCGAGAATCGGCGTCATCTGCGATTCTGCGGATAAACTATGGCTGAAATAAATTTCTAATTGCCATGAAGTGCATTGTTACAAAATTCATTTCAAGTTTCGTTCGTGAAATTTGTAGCCGCGGTATCCTTACCGCGCTCTGGGAAACACGCGGTAAGGATACCGCGGCTACAAGGCTACAAATCTTGGAGATTGGGCCAATCCTGGCAGTTTAAAAAAGGAACCCCGGCGAGTGACGTATGTGGTGTTCTGGTCAAACAGGAGGCGTTTATATGTTGGTGAATCTCTTGGCGGCCGACGACAGTTGTTGGCTCCGGCCTCATGAATCCGCCGAAAGCGAGCGGGCACACTAGAGGAGATTCGGGAACGCACTTTTGACCCCGCCTACGTATCAGCCGGGGTAGTATGGGTGTTTGGGTTGTTAATGATACTTATTAGCATTATAGAGTGTGGGGGAAACGGCCGTCAATGGGTTACGCCTTAAATCTTTTCTTTTCTAATGCGGGGGAAACCGTGATGTGTGATGCGTGATGCGTGAAGGGGAAACCTCACGCATCACGTATCACGCATTACGCATCATGTTCAGCCGTCGTTTTCATCAATGACGGTCTGGGTGACGCGGTAGATGTCTTCCAGGGTTGCGCCGCGGGCGCGTTCCACGCGGTCGATGCGTTTTTGGAATTGGGCGGTGGCGTAGTCGATAAATTCAGACTCTTGCAGGCCGAAGGGGATGGGATCATAGCAGTCGAAGGCGTCGCCGATGACGCCGAGGCCGGGGATAAGCAGCTCGTTCATGGTGTCTTCGACGACGGTCCAGAGGCTGTCGTCTTGGGCGACGAGGCGGGAGATGAGGAAGATGCCATAGGCGATGTGGCGCGATTCGTCTTGTTTGAGGAGTTGGATGCCGCGGCGCACGCCGGGCATGAGGTTGTTACGTTCCAGGACGGTGAAATAGGAGTGGTAGCCGGTTTCGGCGAGCATGCCTTCGACGAGCAGGTTGTAGGTAACGGCCGCTTTGACCTGGGCGGCGGGGGATGCATCGTGCTTGAGGGCCTGGAGGGTGTGGGGCAGGGTGTCGTAGAAGATGGTCCGGTAGTTGGGGGTGTGGTAGTGGCTCAGGTCGAAGGTTGTGCCGGTGACGGTGGAGAGGAAGCGGTGGAAGAAGTCGGTGTGTTTGGCTTCTTCGAAGAGGAAGGTGGTGAGGTAGATTTCTTCTTCCAGGCGGCCTTCCTGGGCGATGACCTGGATGAGGGGCAGCAGGTCCAGGGTAACGGCTTCTTCGCCGGCCTGGAAGAGGGCGGTGAGGCGCAGGAGCAGGTCTTGTTCGTCGGCGGCCAGGCTTTGCCAGTCGGGGACGTCCTGGCGGAAGTCGATGTCGCTGGGGTTCCAGATGCCGAATTTTTGGCTTTTTCGTAGAGGCGCATGGGGGGAATGTCGCGCTGCAGGCCGCGGGTGGTGGTGACGAAGGATTGGTGGGACATGGGATTACCTCGTTTTTGGGTTGGGGGCGTTCAGGGGCGTAGGCGTGGTGCGCGGTGCGCGGTGCGTGATGTGCGGTGCGTGAGGTTCTGATGGCTGAGCGCCTGGTGTTTTTAAAGGGGTGATGGGAGTGCGGTGATCGATTGGTTGGATTGTAACGGATTGGGCGGCTGGTGGCGAGGGGGAGCGGATTTTAACGCCAAGGCGCGAAGGAGCAAAGGGGAGAGAGGGAACCGGCATATGTGGGGGGCAGGAGAGGTCTTAAGAAGGTTTCAGAAAGGATGAGCGAAGGACGAGCGAAGGACGAGCGAAGGATGCCTGAAGCATGAGCTGGTAAACGCAAGCCTGTATGTGGGGGAAGAGGCCGGAAACGGGGCGTTTGGCCTGGATGTGGGTAGGAGCGAGAAGTAAGCGGAAAAAGGGGACAGGCTATATTTGGGGGTCCTGGTGGGGGGTGAGAGAGGGGAGGAACGGCCGTTTTGCAGCCAATTGGCAGTCGATTGGCAGGATTCAGGCGTTAAACATGGGTATACTGGGGACGGTCTGATAATTAGACAAGCAGTGGGGTTTGGGATGAGGGAAACGGCCGTTTGGCTAGCGGGTTGGTGATTGGCAAGCGGGGTGTGGCGCGGCGGTATGCCGGCCACAAAAGCGGGCGGAAGACCGCGCCAAAGCAGGGGGGGATGGCGTGAAGGGGGACGGCCGGGGCGTGGCGGGGTTTAGGGAGGAATAGGGAGGCAATAAGGAGTCAATACGAAGGCAGAATGGCGGATGTGGAGAGAAATGGCGAAGTGTGAAATGGGCGAAACGGCCGTTTCCGACGGACAAAGTTTTGGTTATGACGCCAACGGCAACCCTTCGTCTACGCTCAGGACAGGCATGATCAGCCGCACCGACCTGACCGGCGCGTACACACAGGACTTCGACGTGGAAAACCGGCTGACCAGCGTGACCAAAACAGGGGTGGGAACGACCACTTTTGCCTATGACGCCAACGGCCAGCGGGTGAAAACGGTGCAGCCCGACGGCCGTATCCTCTACACCCCCTTCCCCACCTACGAAGAAGAAGTGTGGCCGGTCGCCGCGACCACGCCGGTTGTCACCCTGACGGCCAATTGGCAAACGGCCGTTACCATTCCCCCCAATACCGCCTACGCCTTGCAGTGGCAGGCAAGCAACGCCTTCGCTTGCGAAGCCGGCGGCAGTTGGTCCGGCAGCAAGCCGCTGAACGGCAGCCAGAACTTCAAAGGCTTTAACAGTGGCAGCCGCACCTACAGCCTGACGTGCAGCAACGTCAGCGGTTCCACCAGCCGCTCGGTAACAGTGCAGATAGGGTATGGGTTCGACCTGCCCCTGGCCGTGGTGATTGTCCCGCTTGACGGACCAACATCCGGCCAAACGACCATCCAGCGCAGCACGTACAGCCTGGCGGGGCAGGCAATTGCCACTCGCGTCAATGGCGATCCGGAGGGCCATGATGGGCTGTATTACCTGTACAGCGACCACCTGGGCAGCGCCAGCGCCCTGGTGACCAGCGGCGGCCAAAAGGTGAACGAGACCCGCTACCTGCCCTTTGGCGGCTACCGCAGCGGCGGCCCCAACGCCATCACCGACCGGGGTTTTACCGGCCACAAGGAGAACATGGAGCTGGGGCTGCTGTATTACAATGCGCGTTTTTACGCGCCGGGCCTGGGCCGCTTCCTGAGCGCCGACACGATTGTGCCGAATCCCGCCAACCCCCAATCCCTGAACAGGTACAGCTATGTTTTGAACCGACCCTTGGGTTTACCGACCCATCAGGCCATAATCCAATCTGTAATCAAGCTGGCACAATTTGTTCGGATACTGACTCAAGAATGCTCGTTAACTTTACGGTTCGGAGTGGCGTTGGCGAAAAATGGACACTTCACGAAATGTTAGCAATATTGAAAGGGGCAAATGATGTTGATAGTGCATTAAAAGAGAGGAATTCTAGCTTTTTGAAGTTTATGGTGGCACCGTTACTTTTCACAAAACGGGAACAGATGGCTGTCCAGACAAGGTTTGCTACGGTGAATGGGCAGGCAATAATCAGATCAACGTTTACACAGATATATATAACAAAGATGATCAAGGCAATTTTACGACGTCAAAAATACCTGCAGAATGGGCCGGTCATAGATGGGCTGTTCATGAATTAGGGCACGGTTTTGAAGCGCATGTGAATACTGCATTAGGCGATACTAATCACATCCGTGACAATCTGCCGGCAAACGTGGCAAATCGAGAAGGCTTTGCTGGGCCAGCCTATGGCTGGCAGCAAAGTGAATGCGCCATTGACTGTAATGGCGAAATCTTTGCAGACATGTTTGTGGGTGCGATATATGGACAGTGGGAGTGAATTCAACGCGGTTAGTTCTGACGAGTATGTGGTTACTCTTGCTGGTTGTTGGCTGTCAACCAACTCGTCTGAAAATAACGATATGGTGATAGTTACCGAAAAACAATATCCAATGAACATACTATGACTTTACCTGATGAAATGACCTATAACGCCAACTCGCCCGATCGTTCAAACTTCCACTTCAACATGGACACCGATTCCATCACCATCACCTAACAATTCGTCAACACCTCAGCCTAGCGTGACACCTGTACCGACAGAAGCGGCGACATCGACGCCTTGGCCAATCCTGCCACTTGATGAAGCGGCTAATAAGGTGTTATCTTTGTTGCAGGACAACCAGAATCCTGACTGCTTGCTCCTTGTTGGTGGGGGCAACACCTGGACAGACACAATGGCAAGACTTAGCTCCGTATCTAATGTCTTTCGCACTAGCGATTGATTCTTTTCAGAACAATCCGTTTTTATAGCCATGTTTCCTGTATCAGAAAGTATTAGCTATAGAGGGACTGAATATTAATAGAATTAATGCGTCAAATAGTTACTGATATAAGTGTCGCCTCTGTAAATACTGAAGGATATGATCCCCAAACAATGATGACTCTCTACGGCGTTCCAGATGAAGTGTGGGTGAAGACATTTAGCGAATTACTCCCGGGTGAGGTGTTGCCGTTCCGATTGATTCTTGTTTATCAAGAACAGGGAATAAGTTTTCGTTATTACGTTGATGCTGTCAGAACAGGGGAAACTGTTACTGCTTGTTTTGAACCAGGCATAGAGATGGATAGACCTGATCTATTTCCCGCTGGGCCTCGGATTTATCTATGGGAACCTGGACAGCACAAGACAATAGATGAAATAGTCAATATCCCAGACGAAACATACTTTCCCCTAGAAGAAAAGACCAGCTTGACACCAGAAACACTTTATGAAAAGTTCACCGATCCAAATCAATCGCCTTGTATTGATACGCCGGCGGATTTATGGATTGATCCTTAGGACTGGTGAAATAGCGACGGCCGTTCTGCCCACAGTTCATCAAGTTTAGCCAGGTGGTGGGGTGGAAACGGCCGTTCTGCCCACAGTTCATCAAGTTTAGCCAGGTGATGGGGTGGGAACGGCCGTTTGATAGTCCGCACCACGCAGTGGGTAACGGCCGTTCCTTGTTTTCTGCTATAATCTGGCAGGAGAGGTGCATATGAATTGGCAAGACCATATTACGATTGATCCAGATGTATTAGGTGGCAAACCGGTTATCAAAGGGACGCGTTTGTCGGTTGACTTCATCTTGGGCTTGCTGGCGCAAGGTTGGTCGGAAAGCGAAATCCTGCGCAATTATCCTGGAGTTACCACGGTTGATATTCGTGCCTGCCTCTCCTATGCCAGCGAAACGCTTCGTCTTGAAAAAGTATATCCTCTGATTCTTGCCTGATGCTGCGTTTGTTAGCAGATGAGAACTTTCCTGGGGATGCGATTATCGCTCTGCGTCGTGCTGGGTATGATGTTCTCTGGATTCGCACCGCAGCGCCCGGCAGCAGTGACCCTCAAGTATTAGCTCAGGCCCAGGCAGAAAATCGCATTGTGCTAACTTTTGATAAAGATTTTGGTGAACTGGCATTTCGCGCCGGATTACCGGCTACAAGCGGAGTCATTCTGTTTCGCGTTTCCGCCAGGTCGGGGGAGCATGTCGCCCAAATTGCCGTGACTGTTTTGTCACAGCGATTAGACTGGACCGGACACTTCTCTGTTATCGAGGATCAGCGAATTCGGACGACGCCTTTGCCTGGATGATCGGGCAGTCAATAAGCAGGGAAACGGCCGTTTTGCCCACAATTCACAAAATTATCCAGGTGGTGGGGTGAGGAACGGCCAGAATAATTGGCAATCGCTAATGGTCAAATGTCAACGGAACGGCCGTTCTGCCCACAGTTCATCAAGTTTAGTCAGGGGATGGGATGGGGTGGGGAACGGCCGTTTTGTTGGAAAATTTCTGGTTTTACGCTATCTGGGGCATATTCCCAATGATCGCTCTTAGGATACGATTAACAGACTCAGAATCTTCAAAATATGCGGCGACATCCGGATCAAGAATAATAACCCGCTGGCTCTCTTTTAGCGCGAATCGATTTGGTTTAGCTTTGCGATAGTCAAAATTATATTCAGGTAATAAATCATCGTTTGTTTCTTCAGGTTTAAGGTCTGACATTTTTTTCATAATCCTGGCGTTCTTTCCTGGTTGCTTCTCTGGCGCTGATCAATCTCACCTTATCAGAACGCTCTGCAAAACTGACTAACAACAGACGGTTATTATTTGAAAATCCAATTATTATTTCCCGTTCTTCCGTCTCTGAATGCCACTCGTCATTAAAAATTACGGCCAATGGGTCAGAAAATACGGATTCAGCTTCTTCAAAACTGATTCCATGTTTTAAGTTATTACTCGCCGCTTTCTTATTATCCCACTCAAACTTCATGTGAAGAGTATACCATATGTTGATAGACGCCATGAAACGCCTATAAGACGCGGCGCTAAAAGTTTGCAGGTGATTTGAAGCTGGGGCGACCGGGTTTTGTGCTCGAGGCTGTTCTGCCTCTACAGCGACCATGCTTCGGCGTTGCTCAGCACAAGTCTGGGCAGCGCCAGCGCCCTGGTAACCAGCAGCGGCCAAAAGGTGAACGAGACGCGCTACCTGCCCTTTGGCGGCTACCGCAGCGGCGGCCCCAGCACCATCACCGACCGGGGTTTTACAGGGCAGAAGGAAAATATGGAGCTGGGATTGCTGTATTACAACGCGAGATTTTACGCCCCCGGCCTGGGCCGCTTCCTGAGCGCCGACTCGATAGTGCCCAACTCCACCAACCCGCAGTCCCTGAACAGGTACAGCTACACCCGGAATTCACCCCTCAACCTGATCGACCCCACAGGCCACCGCGAATGCGGCGCATCAAATGATTGCAGTGATCCATTGCCGAATCAACCTCCCAAACAATCCCGACCAAAGCTGCCGCCTAGAAATTTAATTACAAGCTTACCCATAGCAAAGGACACAGCGACTGGGGTTGATGAGATTGATTGGTTAGGCGGTTTTGGGGCAAATTGGTTTTCACAAGACCCAATAGATTGCTGTTATGGTCAATCTCATAATATTCATACCGGTTTGGATTTTGGTGCTGCTGTAGGTACAACTGTTTATGCAGCAGTTAGTGGGACAGTATATTTTGGGTCTGAGTATGCCGGCGATGCTGATCCTCACTTGGTCATAAAAGTTGTTGTTGGTGATGCAACATTCTATGTTATACATGGTCATATAGACCCTAAAACTTTTAAGGAAGGCGATTATATCGCGGCGGGAACTGAAATTGGTACTGTCGCTGACGAGCCATTTCCCCATGTTCATTTAAGTATTAGGCAGAAAGATAACAGTGGGTCTGGGCAGGATTGGGCATATAATCCCTTGCTGTTTATATGGCTCCAGAACTATCTGCTCTGTTAACAATTGATAATGCCGATCAATATTACGGCAATGAAACGCCTACTTCAATGGTTGGCTTCCGCTACGGCACGGGCAGTTATTTTGATGAACAAACCCGAAAAACATGGAGATTAGAAGATGAGAAACGTACAGTTATTCTATCTGTTGCTAGTTGGATTTTTAATGGGTTGTACAGCTCAGGTTTCTCCCCTACAGAAGAAACGTTACCTACCGTTACCATACTGCCGACGGAACCCACAAAAATAGCCACAGCCGATGCTGAATCAACCTTGGTGGTTATTCCGACCCCTGAACCAGTAGTTACAGCAGCATGGACAGTCGCTCCAACCATAACCGCGACGCCTACCGTTGCCCCTACTCCGACTGTTGTTCCAACAGGTTCTCCTACTTCACTAATGGTTTGTGACCAAGTGCCAGCCTATATCAATGCGTATGAAGCAATGAATAATAGGAAACACCAATTGATGGATTATTTTTTTGAAGATGAGAACAAGATTACTTTCTTGATATGGTCAGATAGACCAAATTTTGACACCCGCCCCTTTCCAATTAATTACGCTGCCATGCTGTTAAAAGGAGCGACTTGGGACTTTAAGAGTGATGTGTTCACGGAACGCTCAATAACAGACCAACAGCCACTGCAAATGCCATCCCCCGAAGATTATTCTATAGAAGTGGTGAGTATATCGCCAAACAATGAGTGGCAACTATTACAGGTATCAGAAGCTCCTGAAGCCTATCAAGGATTTTGGTTAGTGAGCCAAGAAACGGTGACCCATATTATTCCTTATGTACCCGCTTCAATCAATTGGCAATGGTCTGATGATAGTGAACTATTATGGTTGGTTCATGGACTATATGATATCAGTGGCGAGAGTTATGCCATACAAAGGGTAGTTATAGATTTAACGGGAATAGATGCACCCCAAACTGTTTTTAGTTCTCGGGATACGGATATGTCACCTAATTTGTTCTCGTCAGATAGTCCCAATCCCCCCTATCAGGTGGTTTTTTCACCTGCTCACAAAATAGTATTGTCATATAAAGATATTGATTTTGATGAATCATTACTTAATCAGCCATTGACTGTTTATTCCCTTGATGTTTCCCAAAATCCACCGCAACAAATAGAGGCGTTTGAAGTACCCTCCCCTTTCTTTATTGATTGGAATGAGACGTTGCAGGATTTTGTGATTATTGAACTGAGCGAGACAGGCGGGGAGATATATACACTGGACAGATCGTTTGTTTATAAGATACCTATAGAGATAATTAAGCAAATGCCCAATTTCTTGGGTGAAAATGACCAGGAGCGAACTGATGCTAACGTGGCGGCGTATTTAAACGCTAATTTGATAGGTATTGGTATATCGCCTGATTTGCAACATGTTGTATTGATGACGCGAAATGAAGCCTGGGCTTTTTCTTGTGACGAATAGGCAAGTTGCCTTAGATTCTGGACCAACGGCCGTTTGCATGGTAAATGGTTGTCGGTAAATGGTAAATGGGTATTGGAAACGGCCGTTCTGCCCACGTTCATCAAGTTTAGTCAGGTGGTGGGGTGGGAACGGCCGTTCTCCCCACACTTCATCAAGTTTAGCCAGGTGGTGGGGTGGGAAACGGCCGTTCCCACATTCACAGTTAGCGGGTGGTGTTGGGCAATATGGATTATCGGACTGAAAACGGCGTGACCTTTGATTATAGTTACGGCAGCCAGCCCCAGGCGGTCACGGCCGTTTCCGGCGGACGGGTTGGTGACTGGCAGGCGGGGTGTGGCTCGGTCTGGAGAGCATCCCTACGGGCTGAGAGGCGGCCACACCCCGCCAGCCGAAGACCGCGCCAGAGCAGGACGCAATTAACCTTTGGCAACCATAAGCGCCTGTGGGTAACAAGGCATCAAATTCTGTGCGTGTGTACCCGGTTAAGGCTAGAAATTCTGTTGGTTTATCGGCGTAATCCTGATATTTACTCATGATCCCTCTTCTGTTAAGCTGGTAGGGGTTGTTTTCAAGGTTATGTCATTCTCTCTCATTTAATCGATATAATGTCTATTACAAAAAGGTAGGCAAATAAATTGATATGGAAAATAACCCCAATTGGTTCTTCGTCATCGTTGGAATGTTGTTGGCGAAATCGAAACTAGACGAAAATCGGCGTTCAAATAAACAATTAGAGATTGGAAATAGAAGGGCGTTGCCCTGGTTCCAAAATTCAAAATCTGAGAAGTTTTTTATGACAGGCCAAAATACGCCGGTAGCGCGGCCAAAGGTTCACCAATCAACTGACGGGCCTATAGCGCTGTCATCCGCATCAGCTAACCTCTTGCTGCTGGTTATTCTGGCGCTGGGGGTTGCTTTCCGTTTTGCGGCATTGGGCCAGATTGCTCGTGGTTACGATGATAGTTATCCCGCTTACGATGCGTTGCGCATGCTAGATGGCCGCGAGTGGGTGCAAATCGGGCAATCCTCGTCCGTTTTCTTGGACAACCCCGCGCTGATGACCTATATCCAAGCCATTCCGCTGTTGATCTGGCGTTCGCCCTGGAGTGTCCACATCTTCATCACGGCCCTGAATACGCTGGCGATCTGGCTGGTGTATAAAACGGTGCAGCCGCTTTTGGGTCGCGGGGCTGGATTGATGGCTGCTTTGCTGATTGCCGTCAATCCGTGGATCGTTCATTTTAGCCGGACGACGTGGGTGCAATCTTTGATGCCACTGTTTATGCCGTTTGTTGCCTGGGGCTTCTGGCCGGCGATGGTGACGGATCGGCGATGGTCACGCCGGGTTTTGTTGGGCGGCGTGGCGTTGGTAGCTATGTTGCAGACATATATCCAGGCCTGGCTGGTACTGCCCCAATTGGGCATCCTGATCACTGTATTTTATCGCCGGCTGCCGAAACGGCCGTTACTCATCGTTCTGTTGTTGTTTGTCGCTTCGCTGGTGGTTTATGGCGTGGGGTTGGCCGGGGTCTGGGAAAGTAATCAGAGTAAGCTGGTTGGGTTTGTTGCGTCGAGCGAAACGGAACTACACTTCACTAGAGAGGGGCTGGATCATGCGCTGCGCTTCGTCACCGGGCGAAATTTTGACTATGAGTATGGTCGGGAGGAAACGGCCGTTTACCAAATCCGCCGCGCAATTTCATTGCTCGTCAGTAACGGGTTGGGTCTGGCGGTGTGGGCCGGAATTGTCCGCGCCCTGATTGGTCTGTGGCGCGGTGGGCAGGAGCGCCGCCTGGGGCTGATCTTGCTAGTCTGGTTCTGGACGCCGGTGTTGCTGATGAGTTTCAGCGCTTTCAGTATTCACATTCATTATTTGTTGCTGACATGTCCGGCGGGACACGTTCTGGCGGCGTGGGGAATAGTCGCTGCGGGGCAAACCGGGTGGCGATGGTGGGGTAAACGGCCGTTTCCCATCTCGCCCGTTTACCTGTTTGTGCCAGTCATAGTCCTGCTTACGCTGGTATTCGGCCTGAATCTTTACTACGCCAATCAAGAAGCGGCCCGTCACCCGGTGCAATCCCGCTTTGATGGCTGGACGCTAGAAGCCAGCGCCAGCGTGGGCGACACGATCCGTGAACTGGTCGGTAGATCGGAGGGCGTTTTCCCGCGCCGCATCTTTGCCGAAGGCCATGCCGCCCTATTGAGCGGGCTGAGCGGCCTGTATGTCAGAACCGGCCTGGAACTCGACTTCCCGGCCTATGTTGTGCTGCCCGGCGAAGAACCACTCCTTTACGTTTTGTTGAACGAAACCATTATGCCCGGCGCATTAGGGCCAAAGCAGCAATCACTACCAGAGCGTGATCTGATTTTTGCCGATGGAACTCGCGCTTCCTTTGTCATGGTTGCGCCGTACAGCCGGGAAGATGCGTTGGCCTTACCGGAAGTTGTGGTAGATTGGCGCAGTGAGTCCGGTCTGACGTTGCTCGGTTATACGTTGGCGGGAAATGGGGCCGCAAAAGCTGGGCAATCCACTGAATTGACAACTTACTGGCGGGTAGACGAACGGCCGTCGGGTTCGGCCGAGTGGTATGTGGGCGCGTTCTATCACGTCCTCAACGACGCCCGGCAAATTGTCGTAAACAGCGGCGATCATCGCCAGTGGGGGCATCAATGGCAGGTGGGCGACGTTTACGTGGAGCGGGCCAGCATTCTCCTGCCAGACGATTTACCGCCTGGCGATTACCAGTTGGAATGGGGCTTGTTTGATAACATCCACATGCGCAATTTTGCCTTGCAGTCGCCCAATGGCCCGGTGGAAGCCTATGCTCTGCCTATCCGCGTAGAATAGACATTATTCTATTGGCTGCTGTGGCTGAGAGGCAACCGTAACAGCCAAAGACTCATCGCGGTGGACCAGGGGGAATCTGCTAGAGCGTCGAGGTGTATTACTCGCCGGCCAATTGTAGAACGTGATGAATCAATTCGGGATTAAAAAAGAGAGGTTCTTCAGGAATTCAGGGGGTTGACAGCCCCTGATGCGTGATACGTGATGCGTGACCAGAGACATCTCACGCATCACGTATCACGCATCAGACCAAACCCCATTAAATCCCAAAGACCCAAAAGAGATTGCTGGCTTGCAGTTGGTCAATGAGCGGGGAAACGGCCGTTATCAACTGCTTTTCCTTTGCTAATAACAACAAACCCAATGTGCCTGTCAGGGGTAAAGCTAACCGCTGTGCATAACGCCGCCCTTTGCGCTCATCCATAATCACGAGCCGGGCTGATCGTTCCAAAGCCAATGCCAAAACTTCTGACTCGCCGCGATCCAAACCCAGGTATACCAGCGCCAGGCGAGGATCGGATATTTCAGTTGTTTTAATCCAAGGCGCGGCGGCCAATGCTGGTTGGCGAGCCGTATGCTCAATGGCCAGAAATTCAGCATGAACGGCCGTCGGAATAATCACCTGACCAAATAAGGTTTGCAATAGGGGGAATTGATCTAGCAGGCTGTCGGAGAACCTCTTTTTGTAGCCGGGGTATCCTTACCCCGCCTCTGGAAGACGCGGTAAGAAACCGCGGCTACGGGTACTTTTCCGACAAACTGCTAGAAGCCACAAAGCAACCAGAGGCGTATTATTCAGTATGACTGGCCCGACGGGCATGATCAAGATCGTCCTCTAATTCGTCTGGGGTTTCGCCAAAGGGAGATAAGCTATGGCGGCTTAGTTCATAGAAAAATGCACTTCGCGGCAAACCAGCTAACTGTGCGGCTAAACCAGTACTGAGTTTACCAGTTTCATACAGCTTGATAGCCAGGAGCAATCGCGCTTCGAGGGCAAACTCATCAGGTTCTTGTTGCAATGCCCATAGCAATTCTTCTGGATATTCAATCGTTAAAGCATTCATGCTAAAAGTATAACATAATACCCTGCCTAAGCCGCAAAGGGGTTTTCGATGGTAACGGCCGTTGCCCCCCAACCTGCCTGAAAAGGATACAATAGCCCCATGAGGCAAGGGGAAACGGCCGTTTAAAATAGTTGTCCGCAGATTTCGCGGATTCCGCAGATTGATGTTTTTCCTCTGAGTTCGTCGCTACTGTTAGCGGTTGGTTGGGTGGGAAACGGCCGTGCCCTCACCCTGGGGAAGCGCATGTTTGCTTGACAAATATTTCTATTCCCGTATCGTTTGCAACATTATCTTGATTTATGCTCAGGGATTCTAACCGTCACTGTGTCTGGCCTGGGCGCAATCTTAAAAATCTTGTAAGGAGTGGTAACTGTGAACATTGCATTGTGGATTGTCCAAGTTTTACTGGCGGCGCTTTTTCTTTTTGCCGGCGGTCAGAAGCTGATGCTGTCGCGGGAGGCATTAATCCAGACCCCTATGGGCGGGTATGCCAAGAAGTATTCGGCGAATGTCTTGAAACTGCTGGGCGCGCTTGAGGTTTTAGGCGCGATTGGCCTTATTTTGCCCTGGCTGACCGGGATTTTACCCTGGTTAACGCCCCTTGCGGCCACAGGACTTGCTCTGGTCATGGTGGGGGCAACGTATGTGCGCCTTACAAGAAAAGAGAACCAGTTGGCGATAGGGACTATCGTTTTTTTCTTGATGAGTCTCTTTGTGGCTTACGGCCGTTTCATTGCTTTCTTTAAAATGATTTAACCATCTTCGCCGGTCTGCGCCGACGGGCAACGGCCGTCTATGAAGGGCACAAACGCGTGCTTAAACCTGAAACGGAGCGACGGCCGTTGCTCCGCCAATGGTCGATGACCATAGCCGATGTATACCTCCCGGACCGGCCGCAGGGCGCGGCGGCGCGCGTCAGACAATGGGCGGCCATTGTGCGGCAGGCCTGTTATACTTCTCAGAATGAATAACATTCGCGCAAAATCGGTGTGTTTGGTACGCAGCGGGACGAAGATTCTGCTGGCCGAAGGGTTTGATCCGGCCAAAAACGAGCGGTATGTGATGCCGGTAGGCGGGGGCATCGAGTTTATGGAACCGGCCGACGAGGCCGCCGCCAGAGAAATGTTTGAAGAAATTGGGGTGCGTGTCAGAAATCTTCATCTGTTGGGCGTTAGCGAGAACCGCTTTAACTATAACGGTTCGGATAGTCACGAGATCGTCTTTGTGTTTGCGGCCGAGTTTGAGGACGAGGCGCATTATCAGACGGCGCAGTTTCAGGGCATGGAAAGCAATGACGAACCGTTTGTCGTGCGGTGGTATGACGAAAGCGAGTTGAAAGCGGGGGCAATGCCGTTTTATCCCGATGGTATTGTGGCGATGATCTAGCAGTCCAACAAATACGTTTTGTCGATTGTGTTGTAGCCGCAATTTCTTATCGCGCCTGACAGAGCGGGGTCTCCGGCTACATCCGTCAAAAGAATGTGGTCAGACTACTAGCTGTTCGTGGGGGTATGATGGCGCACAAATCGGCGCGTCTGTTTTACATGCATTCAGAATCTGGCTGTGCACTTAAAACCAAGGAATGAAAATTTAATACGATGCGGAAGATTGGGCCAATCTCAGAAGATGGGTCCAATTTGAAACCTGCTCAATTAGTTGTAAACGTCTATGTGCATTTAGATTTGAAATCGGGAGGAAAATGATGGACCCTATTCAGCGAGAATCCAGTACAGACGTGGCCATGTTTATCGATTGGGAAAACATGCACGGGTTTATTCGCGGCAAAGCCAATATCTCTGCTTTGCGAGAGGTGGCGGAGGGATACGGCCGTTTAGTCCTGGCCAAAGCCTACGCCGACTGGCGCGAACAACGGTTTCAACGAGATTCCCAGGTTTTATATACGATGGGAATTGAGCCTGTATATGTGCCCACAGGGTACAAAAACAACGCCGACCTGAAGCTGGCCACAGATTGCATCGATCTTGCTTATCGCAATCCCAGCATCGAAACCTACATTTTAGTCACCGGAGATGGAGATTTTGTGCATGTGGCAACCGCCTTGCGCCCCAGAGGTAAAAAAGTTATCGTCATCGCCCAATCGAACAACGCGTCCACCAGATTGGGCGATTTAGTCGACACGTTGTTGATCTATGATGTGGATGTCGATCCGCCCAAAGTGGCAGATTCACCCAGCCAGCCACCCCCGGCACACGTCCTACCCGCCGAAAATGCAGAAGAAGTCTTTCAGCAGATCGTTAAAATGATTGAGCAAGAAGCCAATAGCCTGATCTTGCTGACGCAGGTAAAAATGAAACTGATCGCCCTGTATGGCCAATTTGATCAGCATCTCTACGGCTTTGAAAAATTCAAATCCATGATGGAACTTGGCGAAAGTAAAGGGTATTTCAGTCTGCATACGGCCGGTTTAAGAGATTGGTTAACCTTGCCGCAACAGAACCATAAACCTTCGACCATACCGGAAGAACTGGAAGGAATTTTTAAGGAAATCGTCGAAATCCTTAAAGCGTCGAAACGGGACAGGGCGCTTTTCCCATATATCAAGGCCAGCCTGCTGCAAAAATATGGCGGGTTTGACGAATCTATCTACGGGTACAGCCAGTTTAAACAACTCATGCAAGAAGGCGCCAATCTGGGCTACTTCAAAATCGAGCCAGACGATCAGGCCGGCTATGTTGCTTATGTAGAGTAAAGGCGCGTCGCTGCGCCGCTAGCACATGAGGCGTGAAACGTGAAACGTGATGCGTGACCAGAGAGACCCAGCGCATCGCGCGCCATGTCTCACGCATCATGTTTCAGACCAGCCCCTACGATATCCCAAAGAGCCTTACCTCTTGAATTTTGTCAGCAATTCTCAATTTAACCAGAAATGTGTCATGCTGAGGTCCTCCGAAGCATCTCCTTCTTGTGGTGGAGCGGGATGCTTCGCTCCGAAGACTCCGCTCAGCATGACAGTTCAGCGTAAATTGCAAAGAAATTACCTTGTTCGCACGAATGCCTAATCTAAATTGAGAATTCCTGGAATTCTGTAGGCTCTGGTTTCATCTTTCCTTTTATAGAGTAAAATAACGTCTGGTGCGTGGCCAGCCTCAACCGAAGTTAGCGTCTCACGCCATTGAGAGCCAGGCATTTTGCTCGCTGAGGCGCTGAATCTCGAGGACATTCCCAATGGCGCGCCTGAAGCCAATCTGAATGGACAATTCGCCTGAGAAAAGGACAGAATTTATGAGCATGACCGGACTTTCGAGCAATCAGGTTGCTGAACGGCGGCGAAACGGGCAAAGCAACGACGTTAAACTCTCCACCAGCCGAACCTACAGCGACATCGCCAAAACCAACGTGTTTAACCCGGTTAATATCGTTTTGTATGCCATTGGGTTTGGCATGATGCTGGTTGGGGATGTTCGCAGCGCCATCACGACGGTTGGTCTGGTGGTTTTCAACGCTGTGGTGGGCATTATTCAGGAAGTGCGCGCCAAGCAGCAGTTGGACCAGATCGCTCTGCTGGCGCGGGTAAAGGTGTCGGTGTTGCGCGATGGCGCAGAGCAGCGCGTCGATCCGTCGGAATTGGTTCTGGGCGATGTGTTGGTTATCCGGGCCGGAGACCAGATTTCGGTGGATGGCGTGGTTGCCGGCGATGGAAAAATCGAAGTGGACGAATCGGCTCTGACCGGCGAGTCTGACCTGATTTTGAAGCTGCCGGGCGAAGAAGTGTTGTCGGGCAGTTTTTGCGTTACGGGGGAGACGCTGGTGGAAGCCACTCGCGTTGGTGAGGATAGTTTTGCCAATAAACTTACCAAGGATGCCCGCGAATTTAAGACCGAGTACACGCCGTTGCAGCGCGAAGTAAACCGGTTATTGCGCTTGCTGCTGTTGATTGTGCTTTTCTTTAGCATTTTGGCTGTTTTGGGCTTGTTTGTGATGGGCTTGCCTTTTGGTATGTGGCTGCAGGTGATGGCTGTCATCACCGGGTCGGTTTCGGCCGGTCTGCTGACATTGATCACCCTGAATTATTCCTGGGGTGGGGTGCGTATCGGCCAAAAAGGCGGTCTGGTGCAGCAGCTAAACGCTGTTGAATCTTTGAGCAATGTGACGGTGTTGTGTACCGATAAAACCGGCACGCTGACAGCCAACAAAATTCAGTACGATGATGTTTACCCGGTTGGGGTTGAAAAAGGGGCGTTGGAACGGCTGCTGGCGGATTTTGCGGCGAGCGCCACGGCCGTTAACAAAACCAGCCAGGCCATCATCGACAAACTGCCTGGGCAGCGGAACGCTTTGGCCGACGAAGTGGCGTTTTCCTCGGCGCGCAAATGGTCGGCCGTGGCTTTTGCCGGCGGCGGGGTGTATGTGCTGGGCGCGTTGGAAATGCTGGAACACCAGTTCACCATGCCCGACGACGCCCGCCAGTTGGCCGCCGATTGGTCGGAGCGGGGGCTGCGGGTGCTGGTGTTTGCCCGTCATGAAACGGCCGTTACCCTCCACGATGCCGCCGGTGAGCCAACACTGCCGCCGCTGACCTTGCTGGGCGTGGTTGGGTTTAGCGATGAACTTCGGCCCCATTTGCAAGAGACAATTCAGGCATTTATGGAAAACGACGTGCGGTTGAAGGTCATCTCCGGCGACAACCCCCAGACGGTGGCCGCCCTGGCGCGGCAAGCCGGTTTGCCCGGCGACCTGAGGGCTGTGTCCGGCCCTGAGCTGGCGCTGATGAGTGAGGGGGAATTCCGGCAAACGGCCGTAGACGCCACCGTGTTTGGCCGCATCTCCCCGCAGCAAAAAGAGGCGCTGGTCTCGGCCCTGCGCGCTTCGGGCGAATATGTCGCCATGATCGGCGACGGCGTCAACGACGTGCTGTCGCTGAAAAAGGCCAATATGGGCATTGCCATGGAGAGCGGCAGCAGCGCCACCCGCAACGTCGCGGCGATGGTGCTGCTCGGCGATTCCTTCTCGGCCATGCCTTTGGCCCTGAAAGAGGGCACGCGCATCGTCAACAGCATCCAGAATATCTTGAAATTATTCATGGTGACGGTGTTCGCCTTGCTGCTGTTGATCATCGGCATAACGATGTTGGGGCTGGGCTTCCCGTTCACGGCTTTGCAGAGTACGCTGTTGTCGTTTTTTGCGCGTGGGGCGCCGCCGTTTGTGTTGGCGGTAACGGCCGTCACCGTTCGCCAACGCGTCACCCTCAGCCAAAACATCTTACAATTTACGCTGCCAGCCAGCTTTACCATCTTCTTGTTTGGCCTGTTTATCTACATTGGCGCGTTCTTCATGGTCGACCACAATCTGGCGCAGATCACCGTTACCCCCGAAATGGTCGCCACTCTGGAACGTACGATCGGCGCTCAGAGTGGAACCATGTCGGGGGAACTGTTCAACCAGGCCGCCGTGTTGTTATCGGCGCAAACCGCGCTGACAACCTTTTTTGTGTTCACCGGCATCACCCTGATGATTTTTGCCGAACCGCCATTTGCCTGGTTTGCCGGCGGCGCGCCGTATCGCGGCCGTAATTGGCTGCCCGTTGGGGCGGCGATAGTTTTGTTCGCCGGTTATCTGGTGGTGCTGGCGCGGCCATCACTGCGCAGCTTCTTCAGTTTAGTGCCGCTGCCGACCCTGTTTTATGTGATTATTGCCCTCCTGACTGTACTCTGGGTGTTCGTGCAGCGTCTGGTGTGGCGGACCCGTTGGTTGGAGCATTTTCTGGACATGGTAGAGGAAACTGAAAACGGGCTATCGTAGAGCCGATAGACCCTAAGGGTTTAGGTTCCAAAAGGCCTGCTTGCTCGAGGGCAAACCCTTTGGGTCTCGGTGGAAGACCCTAAGGGTTTAGGTTCCAGAAGGCCTGCTTGCTCGAAGGCAAACCCTTAGGGTCTGTGTGGGTACAAAACAATTTTTATGGCTGGTCACAGATAAAAAAGGAGACGAGTTATGACTGAGATGATCGTGTTGGTTTTGGAAAATGAAGAAAGCGCCGTCCAAATGCGCGATAAATTGCTGGAATTGCAGAAACAGGAGTTGATTTTCCTGGAAGATGCGGCCATTGTCGTGCGGGACATGAAAGGCAAGGCCAAGATAAAGCAGCTTGACCGTCTGGTAGGCCGGGGGGCATTGGGCGGGGCATTTTGGGGGCTGCTGATTGGGACCATTTTCATCGCGCCCTGGCTGGGTCTGGCGGCAGGCGCGGTGGGCGGCGCGTTAAACGCCAGGCTCACCGATGTGGGGATTGACGATGATTTTCTGAAAGATGTGGCGCAGTCTGTTGCCCCAGGGCAAGCGGCCTTGTTTTTGCTGGTGAAAAAGGTTAGAGCCGATAAAGTGCTGCCGGAACTGTCTTCTTTTAACGCGAAGGTGCTGCAAACGTCGCTTTCTAAAGAGGGCGAAGCCAAGCTGCGCGAGGCGTTTGGCACCGATGGACTTGAGGATGCGTGATGCGTGATGCGTGATGCGTGATGATGGTCTTGAACATCGCCCAAAACCATCCATAAAAGCCCGGCGCAGTAGCTCGAACAGTGTGCCGGGCTTTTTTTGCCAGACGGCCGTTCCCCTTCACCCCTCCTCTTAAATTCACGCGCCAGAGCGGGTTAATTGTGATGGCTTCCTAATAAATCTGCCCCAATCATTGAGCCGCCACACAAGTTACGTTATTATCATCTGTTGCTTTGCCGGACGGCCGTTTGCCGCGCCAGGCAAGCGAGTGAATTGGAAGATAATAATGAAGGAGACTTGTATGAAAAAGTTAGGTTACCTATTCTTGCTGGCCCTGATAGTAGCGCTGGCAGCTTGCGGCGGGCAAGAAGCCACGCCAACCCCCATCCCACCCACGGCCGTGCCGCCAACGGCCGTACCGCCCACCGAAATCCCGCCCACAGAAGTGCCACCGACAGAAGTTCCGCCTACACCGGAACCCACCCTGGAACCAACGCCAGCCTCGCCGCTGGCGGCCATGAGCCACGTCGCCGACGCGCAGCTCATCGACATCACCTGGCAGTGGGAACGCCGCGACCCCAACGGCGCGCCGGTGGATCCCATCACCGTGCCCAACCCTGAAGCCTACACCCTGCTGTTCAGTGCCGACGGCGCCTTTAGCGCCCAGGTAGATTGCAACAGCGCGGCCGGGCAATACGCCACCGCCAGCCCCGACGCGATTTACATGGAGCTGGGACCAATGACCATGGCTGCCTGCCCGCCAGAATCGCTGTCTGACGCCATGATGCTGATGTTCGGCGTTCCGCAGACCTATCGTCTGGAAGAAAATGGCAGCGTCCTGGTATTGGCCGGGGTTGATGGCGGTCCGCTGGATTATTTCCGCAACGCAGCCGTGCCCGCCGCCGGTGAAGCTGAAATCGAAGCCATCCCCGCCGAAACCATCCAGATGAACCTGCAAGGTCTGGCCAATTCCTTTAGCTGGGTGGTCCAGCCCGGCAGCCCGGTGGTCGAAGGCCCCGGATTCCAGGGCATGCCGCCGCACATCGTGTTAACGTTTGATGGGGAAACACCAGAAGAAGCCATTGCCAATAACGGCCGTCGCCTCTACATCTTCCCCGCGCAGGCTTATGCCGATATGTACACCGCCACCGGCAGCGCCATCGTCGCCGACCAGTTGGCCAGTTTACAAACCCTCATTGCCCAGGCCGAAGGACGCACCGAACCGCCGACCGACACTATGCCCATCCTGCCACCCCCCATGAGCAATATGGACCGCTGGGTGCAGTTTGCCGATCTGAACTTTGGCGTGGGCAGCGGCGTGCGTTACGTATCCGACTGGCCCTTCCGTTTAGACGTTAGCCCATTGACCAACGAAACGATGAGTTACTATTATCAGGGTCTGACCAGCAATGGCGTCTTCTACGTCTCGTTGATCTGGCCGGTATCGACCGAAAGCCTGCCCAACACCCTGGCCGATGTGCCGGAAGAAGTTAATGCCCAGGTTGCCAATGCCGACAGTTATGCCGCCTATTTGCAGACCACCAAAGACAGCCTGAACGCCCTGCCCACCACCGGCTGGGCGCCCGACCTGGCGGCATTGGACGCCCTGGTCCAATCGCTGACCTTTCCCACGGAACTGACGCCCAAATTGACGGGCACGACCTGGCAGTGGGTTTCGCTGACGACGCCGGTGGAACAAACGGCCGTTTCCGACCCCACCCGCTACACCATCACCTTCAACGATGACGGCACGGCCGCCATCAAAGCCGACTGCAACAACGTGGTCGCCAGCTACACCGCCGACGGCGGCAGCCTGAGCATTCTACCCGGCCCAAGCACCCTGGCCGCCTGCCCCGAAGATTCGCTGGGCGACCAGTTTGTGGCCAACCTGAGCAACGCGGCCATCTACTTCTTCCGCGATGGCGAACTGTTCATGGACATGTTTGCCGACGGCGGTACGCTGCGTTTTGCCGCGCAGCAGACCGTGGACCTGCCCGCGCCTACCGACGGCGAAGCCGTGGCTACCGTCATTGCCCCGGATGGCATCTTCCTGCGCACCGGTCCAGGAACCGATTATCCCTACGTGGGCACGGCTCCTCTAGGCGACAGCGGCGCGATTATCGGCCGCAGCGCCGACGGCCAATGGTGGGTGATCGATGCGCCCAACTTGCCCGATGGACAGGTGTGGGTATCGGCTACCTTTGTGGAAGCGGTGAACGCCGACAACGTGCCGGTGGTGGAAGCGCCGCCCCTGTCGCCGCTGCTGACGGGCACGACCTGGCAGTGGGTTTCGCTGACGACGCCGGTGGAGCAAACGGCCGTTAACGACCCCACGCGCTACACCATCACCTTCAACACCGATGGCACGGCCGCTATCAAAGCCGACTGCAACAACGTTGTGGCCTCTTACACCACCGATGGCAGCGCCCTCAGCATCATCCCCGGCCCGACAACCCTGGCCGCCTGCCCCGAAGATTCGCTGGGCGACCAGTTTGTGGCGAACCTGAGCAACGCGGCCATCTACTTCTTCCAGGATGGCGATCTGTTCATGGACATGGCCTTCGACAGCGGCACGCTGCGCTTTGCCGCCCAATCGGCTGCCAGCGGCGGCGAAACGCCGGAAGTAAAACTACCGGTTTCCAGCGCCACGGGCATCGAGTTCCAGGTTGTGTCTTTTGGCCCGGTAGGGGCTGAACAGCCGGTATTGGAAGGAACCACCATTACGGCCGTGTTCGGCGAGACGGAAGTCACCGGGTCTGCGGGCTGCAACACCTACTCTGGCGCGATGACGGCCGTGAGTGACTTTTTCACCGTCGGCCCGATCATCACCACCCGCATGGCCTGCGAAGAAGCCACCATGCAGCAAGAACAGGCCTACCTGGCCGCTCTGGAATCCCTGACCGGTTACCAATGGGGATCGGAATTGGTGAACAATACATCTGTGGTAACGGCCGGGCAATTGTTTTATACTTTAGCCGATGGGACGAGCGGCGTGATCAATTTGCTGGTCCCGTAATCTTGTTCTAGCAGTTTGTTGGAAAAGTACCCGTAGCCGTGGTTTCTTACCGCGTCTTCCAGAGGCGGGGTAAGGATACCCCGGCTACAAAAAGAGGTTCTCCGACAGCCTGCTCGCATGTCATTAGACCATTTAGCAGTTTATGAAAGAAGGTTCTTCAGGAACTCAGGGGGTTGACAGCCCTGATGCGTGAAGCGTGATGCGTGACCAGAGAGGTTTCACGCATCACGTATCACGAATCAGACCAAACCCCCTGAAATCCCAAAGACCCTGAAAGAAGAGCGATCAACCAATCGCTCTTCTTTTATAAACGTGCCAATTACTCTGGTGAAATCATATGATTACCACGACCCGCCCCAAACAAATCCTTTATAGCGGCCTGGCCTACGGGTTGGGATTACTCGTTGGCAACGTCATCAGCTACATCTTGTTTGCTCTGACGCCAGCCAATTGGTTTTTATACGGCAGCCCGGTGTTCCGGCTGGTATTTGGGCTGCTGCTGGCCTTTTTCATTGCCGGAGTGGGTGGTTTGTTTGGCGGCAGCGTGGGCGGGGCGACGCTGCCAACGATTGGCCAGGGTAAAGAGCGCCGGGGTTACGTATGGCGCAGCGGGATCACTTTTGGCTTTGGATATGGTCTGCTTATCTTCCCCATCATCCTGATCGTGTCCTTGCTCTCTTTTTACGATATTTCGGCCACGCCGGTTTATGTGTTTAGCGTTGTTTTTGGCCTTGTGGGCGTTATCTTTGGCCTTATCATGGGCATTTCCATGGGTCTTTGGACGGCCGGTCGCCGGTTTCCGGCCATCACCCGCTGGAGCGCCGCCGGGTTTGGCCTGGGCGGCGTGGTTCTGGGAGCGACGATCTGGCAGTTTATTTTCCATATCGCCAATGGGGAAGTAGCGACCGGACCGTATGAGTGGATTTTATTTGGCTTCTTTTTGTTTGCCGGCCTGGGCGGGGCGAGTCTGGGGTATGTGTACCACAATCTTGCGGAAGGTGGCGGCGGTACATTTTTACCGGTGCGCTCGCTTTCTCTAAAATCCTGGCAGCGGCGCATGATGATCACGGCCGTTATCCTGTTAGCCGTCGCCCTCCTCATCCGCCCTGTGATAGCGGCCGTGGGTGATTTATTGACACCGCAAGATTCAGGCTTGTCGGCGGTGTTAGATTTGAACACGATCGGCACGCATTGGCTGGAAAGCGCCAACCTGACGGCCGTTTCCCTTTCTTCACCTCCGGCCATCACCGCCAACGGCGACGGCCGTGTGGCTGTGGCCTGGGCGCAACCCGATGGCCTGATGCTGCAAACCGGCCAATGGTCTGCCGCCGAGCAGCAGACGACGTGGCAGCCGCCCGTTCAGGTGGCCGCTGGCCTGGCCGCCGAACCGGCCATCGCTTTGGGGAATGACGGCCGTGTCTATCTGGCCTGGGTGCAAGACGATGCTGTCCAGGTGAGCTACTGCCAGGATGGCGGTTGTATTCCGCCATCCGCCATTCCCCCGGCCAATTTGTGCGCCCGTCCCCCGGCCGTGGGCGACCGGCAGCCTGCGCTGGCCATTCAGGGCGACACCGCGCTCCTGGTTTGGGCCAACGACGCAAACATTATGCCTTATGTGGCCTGGTCGGTATCTGGCGCGCCGCAGGCCACGGCCGCCGGCTGCGTGCCCGGCGGCGCCTCATCGCCGCAGCTAAACAGCGCCTTCCAGCTTGTGTTTGCCGCTGAAAGCGGCGCGCTGGGCATGGCTCAGTTTGATGGCGCCGGCTGGACGGCCGTGGGCGAGACGGTAAACGGCCGTTACCCCGCCATCACCGCCGACGCCAACAACCAGCCCCACGCCGCTTTCTGCACCGACCAGGGGCTTGTCTATTGGCAAGGGGGGCAGGTGGAAGTTGTGGCCAATGGGCCGTGCCTGAATCGCCCGGCCCTGGCGCTGGATAATTTGGGGCAGGTTCACGTAGTCTGGTATGGCAATTACGTGACCAATGCCAACGGCGTGAACCAACCGGCCAGTGTGGTGTATGAAAGCGTGAGAACGGCCGTTGGCTGGACGCCGCCCGCCTTGATTGGCCAGAGCGCGCTCACTGCGCGACCGGCTTTGACGGCCGCAGGCGATGGCAGTTTGCATGTGGCCTGGGCCGGCGTGAACGGCCTGAATTACGCCGCGCAAATCCAATATGCCTGCGACCCGGCCGACCTGGCGCATTTTGGGCGGATTTTGTACGACATTGCCCGCGAAGATACCTACCAATCGCCCGCCACCATCGTGCCCTTCTGCCAGAACCGGTATGACCGCCTGATCCTGACGCCGAATCCCAAACCGGAGTATGGCCTGCCGTATGCCCCCACGCCAAACGGCGGCTTCGACGTGCTGGGCGACCTGATTCGGGGCGCAAACTATGAAGTGTTGTTTTCGACCATGTGGTACGATGCGCCGCTGAACAACGACAGCCCGGGCAGTGTGGTGGCCACGGCCGTTGGCGATTTGTACCGCCAACTGCAAGCCCATCCAGAACAATATCCGCGCGGTCTAACGGTGCGCATCATGTTGGGCAATCCGCCGGAGATGGCAATGGGCGAAACGACCGGGCAGCTTTGGACGCTGCTGGCCGATTTGCGCCACGCGGGCATTGATAAAATGGTGGATGAGACCCTGGGCTGGCGGCTGGAGGTGGCTGATTATGAAGGCAATTTACCCCACAGCCATGTGAAAACGGTGATTGTGGATGGGCAAACGGCCGTTGCCGCCGGCTTTAACATGACCTATGACCATTTCCCGCAGGACCACCCATCGGGCAGTGGCGGCGGCCGTTTTGACGTCGCTCTGCAAATGACCGGACCTGTAGCCCAGTCGTCGCAGCGCATGTTCGATGATATGTGGCAGGGCGCCGATGCCCGTGCCTGCCTGCAATTCAATCCGCCATTTGGCGTTCCCTGGCAAACCACCTGTTACGATTATTCGGCGACGGCCGATCATGTGCCGGAAGCGCAAAAATTTTATTTGCCCGGCGATAACAGCACCGCGTTTTCCATGTATCGTTCACGGGTGCATGATCAGGCCGACCGGCAGGTGGAAGCCGTGATGGCGGCGGCGCAAGAGACGATTGATGTCGTTCATGTGCAGTTTGCGCTGGATATAATCTGCAACCTCAACATTTTGTTCGATGTCTGCACAGTCGATGAATCGCCCATTTATACCGAAGGGCTGATTCAGGCGGCGCAAAACGGCGCGCACCTACGAATCCTGGTAAAGCCGGGTCCGTTTGAAGGGGTCGAGAACAATGTGGCGCTGCGGGCCTTCCTCGATCGGCTGCAAGAACTGGGGCTGGAAGATCAGGTAGAGGTGCGTTATTTTGAGGGGGCGATGCATCCAAAGACGCTGTTAATTGATAACCAACTGCTGATCGTCGGCAGCCAAAATTTGCATTACAGCGCGTTTGGTGAAGGCGGCGGCTTAAACGAATACAGCCTGGCCACCGAAGATCCGCGGGCCATTGCGGAGTTCGCGCGGGTTTTTGAAGCGGAATGGGGAGCGGCTATGGCACGGCCGTAACAAACAGGAGACATCATGAGTGGTCTAACTCACCACCACGAATGAAAAGGTTGAGATTTGTCAAATCTTAAAGATTTGACAAATCTATTTTCAAGGGAGAAAAAAGCATGGACCATAAGCAGCAAAGGACAAAGCGACCGGTCATTCGGATCATCGTCATTTGGATTATTGAAGCGTTGGCTTTGGCGCTGGCTACGTTTTTGTTTCGTGACATGATCGTAGACGACTTTTCCACGGCTCTGGCGGCGGCGGCGGCGATTGGCTTGTTGAATGCGCTGCTCTGGCCCATGCTCAGCTACCTGATATTGCCGTTTGCCGTGTTGACGTTGGGGCTGGCGGCGCTGGCTCTAAACGGGGCGATTATCTTGCTGGCCTCGTATCTGGTGGAGGGCTTTCAGGTGAATGGCTTGTGGACGGCGATAGGCGTGGCGTTTTGGTTAACGGCCGTCAACACCATCGCCAGCACCCTTCTCACCATCGACGACGACAGCTCCTGGTACCGCAACGTCGTCCGGCGGCGGGCCAAACGCATGGCAAAACCGCAAAAAACTACTGTGCCCGGCTTCCTTTTCCTGGAAATTGATGGCCTGGCCGAACCCCTGTTGGAACAAGCGATGCGCGACGGCTATGCGCCCACACTAAAACGCTGGTTGGATGAAGGCAGCCACAAGTTGGTGGAATGGGAAACCGACCTCTCCTCCCAAACATCGGCCAGCCAGGCCGGTATTTTGCACGGCAACAACGACAACATCCCCGCTTTTCGCTGGTACGACCGGCAGCGCAAAACTGTGGTTGCTTCCAGCAATCCCAATGAAGTCGCCGCCCTGGAAAAGAGACATTCCGACGGCAATGGCTTGCTGGTTGATAATGGGGCCAGCCGGGGCAACCTCTTGTCCGGCGACGCGCCGATTGTCAGCATAACGGCCAGCACCATGAAAGACCTTTCGCGGCTGCATCTGACCGATTTTTACGCCTACTTTGTCGATCCCTACAACCTGACGCGTACCCTGTTGTTGATGGTCTGGGACATTATGTTAGAGAAACGGCAGTTTCGTCAGGCGCGCAAGAACAACGTGTACCCGATTCTGGATAAGCGCCATCGCGGCGGCAAATACCCGCTGCTGCGCGTGTTTACTACCATCATCATGCGTGAATTGAACATTTACACGTTGATTGGCGATATGTTTGCCGGCGTGCCATCGGCGTATGCCACGTTTGTCGGTTATGACGAGGTCGCTCATCATTCCGGCGTGCAATCGATTGATGCCCTGGATACGCTGCGCAAATTGGATGCCCAGTTTGCCCGGCTGGAGAGCGCGGCCAGGAATGCACCACGGCCGTATCACCTGGTTGTTTTATCGGATCATGGCCAGAGCGGCGGGGCAACCTTTAAGCAGCGGTACGGCATTGATTTGCAGGAACTGGTGCAGCAATACGCTCAGGCGTTCCGCGTGCAGGGCATCATGGAAACCAACGAATCGTGGGGGCATGTGAATGTGCTGGTAAACGACGCCATCCAAAACGACAAACGAACCGCCAAAGCCTTGAAACGGGTGACCAAGAAACAAACCAAAGACGGCGAGGTGAAGCTGGGTTCAGATGAACAGAAGGAAGCGCTGGAAGCCGACGCGCATGTTTTGGTTTTGGCCTCCGGTAATTTGGGGCTGGTCTATGGCACGCGGCTGGATGAACGGGCGACGCTGGAGCAGATCGAGATGGTTTACCCTGGTTTGTTAGCGGGGTTGGCTGCCCATGAGGGGGTTGGTTGGTTGATGGTGCACTCGGAAGCTCAGGGACCGGTGGTGATTGGAGGTAACGGCCGTTACTTCCTCGCCGACGGCCGTGTTGAAGGGGAAAACCCGCTGGCCGGGTTTGGCCCGAATGCCCGCGACCATTTGCTGCGTTACAACCAGTTTCCTGATGTGCCGGACATCTATGTCAACAGCTTCTACAACGCCGAGACCAACGAGGTAGCCGCGTTCGAGGAGTTGATCGGCTGTCATGGCGGGATGGGCGGGTATCAGACACGGCCGTTTCTGCTGTATCCGGCCGAATTAGATATTACCGAGCCAGATATGGTAGGCGCGCCGGCCGTTTACCGGCAGCTCAAGACCTGGCTGAAGCAGACCCACGCCGAGCCTGTGGCTGACTAGGGCCGGCACACCGCGATGACTCCAAAAGGGGCAAAAGTGTTTAGACTTTTGCCCTTTTTTTTGTAGATTGTCTGCTGGCAACGGCCGTTTCTGGCTGTGTTATGGGCTGATCCTTTTCTGTTCGTGACAAAATTTAAATTGAGGAGTAACATGGAAAAAGCAAAATGTAAGCGGTTACATAAAGGAGCTTGCCGCCATGTTGACTCACAAACGATTGTTGTGTTGGCTGTTGATTATCTGGGTGGTAACGGCCGTTACCGCCTGTAATCAGGCCGCCGCGCCGACGCCGACGGCCGTTCTGCCGCCAACGGCCATCCCCACGCCGGCTGTCGGGACAATTTCAATCGTGCCGGCCGTCGATGTCGGCCCCATCAGCCCGTCCCTGTTAGGGTCCAACTACGGCCCCTGGGTTGCCGTGCCCGTCAATATGCTGCCCGCCGCCTTTAGCTCCGGCGTCAGGGTGGTGCGTTTCCCCGGCGGCGCCTGGGGCGACCGCAACGACCTCAAACCATACCAGATCGATTATTTCATGGATTTTCTACGCCAGATGGGCGCCGAAGCCTCCATTTCCGTGCGTTTGCGCGAAGCTGCGCCGGAACAGGCCGCCGAATTGGTCCGCTATGTGAATATCGAGAAGCAATATGGCGTCAGGTACTGGAGCATTGGCAATGAGCCAACCTTGTTTGCCGCCGAATTGCAATCTCTGAACAAGGCCGATGATTACGACACCGAGCAGTACAACCGCGAATGGCGGGCCTTTGCCCAGGCCATGAAAGCCGTCGACCCGACCATCTTGCTGATTGGGCCGGACATTCACCAGTTCACCTATAATTTTGCCACAAATCCCAAAGACTCGTCCGGGCGTGACTGGATGACCGAATTTCTAAAGGCCAATGGCGATCTGGTGGATGTGGTTTCTTTTCATCGGTATCCTTTCCCGGCGGGGCAAGACAGCGCCACCATTGCCGATTTGCGGCAGCAAAGCCGCGAGTGGGCGCAAACCATCCCTTATTTGCGAAGCCTGATCGCTGAAAACACCGGCCGCGACATTCCCATCGCGCTGACGGAAGTAAATACGCATTGGAATCAGGCGGTGGGCGGGGAGGCGACGCCCGATTCGCACTACAACGCCGTGTGGCTGGCGGAGTTGTTGGGGCAGATGATCCGCCAGGACGTTTTGATGGTGAATCATTGGCTGCTGACCTCGCAGGGCGGGCAGGGTGGTTGGGGATTGATTGGCCGCGAAGTCCTGCGCCCCAGTTATTATGTCTATTAGTTGTCCAGCCAATTTGGCTCTGAGCAGGTGTATGCGGCATCGGGCGTGGAAGATGTGTCGGTGTATGCGGCGCGGCGGGATGACGGCCGTCTCACCATCATGGTTGTCAATCTGGCCGACACCGAACAGCCGGTAACGCTGCCGCTGCCCGACGGCCTGGCTCCCGCCGCCGAGTTATGGCGGCTGGATATGGAACAGAACCCCGACGCGCCGCAGTCGGTGAACTGGCCGGCAGACGGCCGTCTGTCTTTGCCGCCGCAGTCTGTCTCTTTATGGATTTTCGATGCGCAGTAAATAAAGGAACAATAAAATGAAATACGGATATTTTGATGACGCACAAAAAGAATATGTGATTACTCGCCCGGACACGCCGCTGCCCTGGATCAATTACCTGGGCAGCGAAGCGTTTTTTGGCCTGATTTCCAACACCGCCGGCGGTTACACCTTTTATAAGGATGCGCGGCTGCGGCGGTTGACGCGCTATCGGTATAATAACGCGCCGTTGGACATGGGCGGCCGGTATTTGTACCTGCGTGACGATGCGGCCGAAAGCGACCGCCCGGTTTTTTGGTCGCCGACGTGGATGCCCACGCGCAGCCCGCTGGCGGCATATGAATGCCGGCATGGCATTGGTTACAGCACCATCCGGTCGGAAGCGCACGGGATAGAAACGGCCGTGCGCTATTTCGTTCCCCCCGGCGAGACGATGGAAATCTGGCAGGTGACGGTGAAGAACGGCCGTGATGCCGCCGCGGATTTGAGTTTGTTTACGGCCGTAGAATTTTGCCTCTGGGACGCCCTCGACGACGCGTCTAACTACCAACGCAACTACTCCACCGGCCAGGTAGAAGTGTGGCCCGAAGAAAGCTTGATCATCCACAAAACCGAATACCGCGAACGGCGCGATCATGTCGCCTACTTCGCCTGCTCCGAACCCCTGGCCGGTTATGACACCCAACGCGAAACCTTCCTGGGCGCGTATCGCGGCTGGCACGAACCGCAGGTTGTGGAACAAGGCATATCCGGCGATTCGGTGGCCCACGGCTGGCAGCCCATCGGCTCCCATCACCTGCGCCTGCACTTGCAGCCCGGCGACGAAAAACAGATCATCTTCCTCCTGGGCTACCACGAAAATCCGGTAGACGACAAATTCGACCCGCCCGGCTCACAAACCGTCAACCGCCGCACCTTGCAGCCCGTGCTGGCCAAATATCGCCAATGGGCCAACGCCGAAGCCGCTTTTGCCGCGCTGCAAGCCGATTGGGCCAATCTGCTCAACCGTTTCCAGGTGCAAACCCCCGACGCCGACACCAACCGCATGGTGAATATCTGGAACGCCTATCAGTGCATGGTCACCTTTAATATGTCCCGTTCGGCCTCTTATTTTGAGAGCGGTATTGGCCGGGGGATGGGGTTCCGCGATTCCAACCAGGATTTGTTGGGCATCGTCCACATGATTCCGGCGCGGGCGCGCGAGCGCATTTTGGACCTGTCGGCCACACAGATGCACAACGGCGGCGCGTTCCACCAATATCAACCACTCACCAAACGGGGCAACAACGACGTCGGCTCTGGCTTTAACGATGACCCGCTGTGGCTGGTGGTGGGCGTTGCGGCGTACATCAAAGAAACAGGCGATTGGGCGATTCTGGATGAATTGGTTCCCTACGAAAACGAAGTGGGCAGCGAAACGCCGCTGTACGAACATTTGCAGCGCGCCATGGGGTACACGCTGACGCGGCGTGGGCCGCATGGCCTGCCGCTGATTGGCCGCGCAGATTGGAACGACTGTCTGAACCTGAACTGCTTTTCCGACACGCCGGGGCAAAGCTTCCAGACGACCACCAACAAGGAAGGATTGGTGGCGGAAAGTGTGTTTATCGCCGGGTTGTTTGTGCTGGCGGCGCAGGAGATGGCGGATTTGATTGCGCATGGGGTGGGGCAGTCTACGGCCGTTTCCACCCTCTCGCAGGCCGCCGGACACACCGCGCACGATTATCGGCAGGCGGCCAGCGACATGGAGGCCGTGGTGTGGCAGCATGGTTGGGACGGCGATTGGTTCCGGCGGGCGTATGATGATGACGGCCGTCCGCTCGGCTCGCGGGAAAACACAGAAGGGCAAATTTTTATCGAACCGCAGGGTATGTGCGTGATGGCCGGGCTGGGGTTGGCGAACGGCCGTGCGCAGCAAGCCCTGGATTCGGTGGCCGAGCATCTGGCCACGCCGCACGGCATCGTCTTGCAGCAGCCGGCTTTTAGCCAATACTACCTGCACCTGGGCGAAATTTCCTCCTATCCGCCCGGCTACAAAGAAAATGCCGGCATCTTCTGCCACGCCAACCCCTGGGTCATGATCGCCGAGACGCGCGCCGGGCGCGGCGACCAGGCGTTTGATTACTACAAACGCATCAACCCCTCGGCGCGCGAAGCCATCAGCGAGCTGCACCGCTGCGAACCCTTTGTCTATGCCCAGATGATCGCCGGTAAAGACGCCATCACCCACGGCGAAGCCAAAAATTCCTGGCTGACCGGCACGGCCGCCTGGAATTACAGCGCCATCACCCATTGGATTTTGGGCATACGGCCGTCGCTCACCGGCCTGCGCATCGATCCAGTCATTCCTTCAGATTGGCCGTCGTTTTCCGTGGTGCGCAAATTCCGCGGCGCGGAGTATCACATCCAGGTACGCCGTCAGGGAGCCGGGCGCGTCTCATCGCTGCGGGTCGATGGCCAGCCGGTGGACGGCGACGTGCTGCCCATCGCGCCGGCCGGGGCCAGCGTGCATGTCGAGGTAGTCATCGGTTAAGGAACCGTTTGTTTTTAACTGAGCGAGATTGGACCAACCTTCAAGATTGGTCCAATCTTGTTGCCATTTTGGCGTTTCGCCAGCCTGTTTGTTCGATTTGTGCAGTTCTGCTGATTTCGTTGACACCCTATTGGTTATATGCCATAATGTAACCGGTTACGTAAGCGGTTACATACTATGACAAAACGTTCTTCCTCCATCACCATTCGAGATGTCGCCCGCGAAGCGGGTGTTTCCGTAGCGACTGTCAGCCGCTATCTCAACCAAAACGCGCCCGTCTCAGAAAAACTGGCTGATCGCATCCAGCGGGTGATGGATGAACTGGATTACATTCCCCAAGAGACTGCGCGCCACCTGGCGCTGCGGCGAAAAAACGCCATCGGCCTGCTGCTAACCAACATGCACAATGATTTTTTTGGCCCGCTGCTGGCGGGAATTGAGACAATTGTGCGCAGCGAAGGGTACAACTTGCTGGTGGCCACCTGCCGGCCGGAACTGCAAACGGATAGTTATTTGCCACTGGGTGGCCATAACACCGATGGGTTGTTGGTGTTTGCCAACAGCCTGGGTGATGAGCAAATCGCTCAATTGTCTGAACGCGGGTTTCCCCTGGTGTTGATTCACAAAACGCCGGCAGAGGGGGTAAGCGTGCCTTTTGTCACGGTGGAGAACAAAGCGGCGACACGCAAACTGGTGGATCATCTGATTACGGCGCACGGCCGTCGCCGCATCTTGCTGATGCGCGGTCCAGAGCAGCAAGAAGATTCGTATTGGCGCGAAGTGGGTTACAGGGCTGCTCTGGCGGATCATGGCATTGCTTTTGATGAAGCGCTGACGCTGCGCGGTTCCTTTGAGCGTGAAGTGGCTTACGCTGCGTTGAAAACGTTTCTGGTCGATGCCCAGCACCCGCTCTTTGACGCGGTTTTTGCCGGTGATGATGACGCGGCCGTGGGCGTGTATGAGGCGTTAAAAGAAGCCGGTTTACGAATTCCCGAAGATGTAAGTGTGGTGGGGTTCGATGATTCGCGGATGTCCCCCTTTCTTATGCCACCGTTGACTACCGTGCGCGCACCGACGGAAGCAGTTGGCAGTTCGGCTGCCCGGCAGTTGTTTTGCCTGCTAGAAGGCGAAACGCCGGAGCTGGAAACTCTTCATCCCACAGATATTGTCTTGCGGCGTTCCTGTGGTTGCGCAACATAACGACCTCAGGAAATAGCCCGCTATTACATTTATTGAGCTGACCGGCTGGCTAGCCCCACGCTTCTTTTGGAGGGTTGAATGTCAGCTTAAAGACCTGGATGACCAAGCGTATGGACCCCCGATTAACGAATTCGCAGCCTTTGTTTGTGGGCGTGGATGTAGGCGGCACAACGATTACGGCCGTTGTCGCTGACGAATTGGGCGCTTTGTTGGGCGAGGCGACGGTGTTTACGAATGTGTTGTCGCCGGACCGGACGCTGGGCAGCATTGTAACGGCCGTTACCACGGCTTTGGATGTGGCGAACCGGGATATGACGGCCGTGTTGTGTCTGGGTTTGGGCATTCCTGGCCTGGTAGACCCGGCAACCGGGCGGGTGAAGCTGGCCGTTAATCTAAACTGGACCGATGTGCCTGCCGGTTCTCTGCTTGAAGCAGAATTTGGCGTCCCCTGTTTTGTGGAAAATGATGTGCGCGTGGCGGCTCTGGGCTGTTCGGCCCGATTGTTCGGCGGCGCAGTGAAACATCTGGCTTATGTGTCCATTGGCACCGGTTTGGCGGCTGGTCTTATTTTGGATGGGCGGTTGTACCGGGGCGCGCATGGCATGGCCGGGGAAATTGGCCACCTGATTGTGGAGCCGGACGGGTTGTTGTGCAAGTGTGGCAACCGGGGCTGTTTGGAAGCGTATGTCTCTGGTCCGGCGATTGCGTTGGCCGGGCAAACGGCCGTGCAGCAAGGCCGGTCTACAACATTAGCGACCAACGAGCCGATCACTGCCGCCCAGGTCTTTGCGGCGGCGGCGATTCATGATCTGGTGGCGAAAAACATTATTCAACGGGCGGGCGCGTATTTGGGGCAGGCGCTGCAAGGCCTGATCATGACCTACGACGTGGAAAAAATTGTGTTAAGCGGTGGCGTGGCGCGAAACGGCCGTTTGCTTCTCGACGCCATCCACCAGGAATGGCAGCAGCAAGCTGCCCGCTCACCGTTGGCGGCCGTCATGTTGGATACGGCCGTGCTGCAAGTGGCTTCCCCCGCAGACAACTACGGCGCCTGGGGAGCCATCCAATTAGCTCAGAAAAATCTGGCAGATCTCAGAATACTGGGCAGTTAAAACCAAGGTATACGAGGAGGTGATGGATAGCGGGGAAAATATGAACGGCCGCAGGTCATAAACAACGCTTCAGCCATTCCTGGCGGCCATTAAATCAGATTGGATGTTCAAAAAATTGTACAAACCTGTTTGCAAAACACCTTTAGAAGAGAAGAAAATGCGCAAATCGCGATACTTGTTCCTTATTTTAGCCTTAGCCATCGGCTTGCTGCTTGTTGCTTGCGGCGGTGGTACCACAACTGAAGAAGCTGCTCCGACAGAATCCGCTGCGGAAGAAGCAGCCCCGGCTGAAGAAATGGCGGCTACCGAAGCGCCGGCCGAAGCGCCCGCCGAAGCCCCTGCGGGCGACAAAGTTCAGATTCGTTGGTTTGTTGGTTTGGGAACCGGCACAGATCCGCAGCAAGTTGCCACCCAAAAAGAAGTTGTAGCCGATTTTAACGCTTCCCAGGAGGCCATCGAACTGGTCCTGGAAATTGTCCCCTACGATAGCTCGCGCGATACCCTGGCGACTCAAATCGCCTCTGGCGCCGGCCCCGATATCATTGGGCCGGTAGGTTGGGGTGGTTCCAACGTGTTTTATGGCCAATGGTTAGACATCGGCCCCTACATTGAATCCACCGGTTTTGACACATCTGTTTTTGATCCCGCCCTGGTAGACTCTTACCAGACTGAAGAAGGGCAGGTTGGTTTGCCGTTTGCCGTGTTCCCATCGGCCGTGTACTACGTTCCCGCTTACTTTGATGAAGTTGGTCTGGCCTACCCGCCACAAAAATATGGCGATATGTACGAGTTGGACGGCGCGATGGTAGAATGGAATTGGGAGACCTTGACCGAGGTTGCCAAGCGTCTGACCATCGATATCAATGGCCTGAACTCGACAGAAAATGGTTTTGATCCGACCCAGATCGTCCAGGTTGGTTACAGCCCACAATGGCAGACCCACCCGAATTACATCGGTTCCTTTGTTGCCGGCGCGGCGAAAGTATTTGAAGGCGACGCTCCGGGCAGCTACGTCTCCACCTATCCCGACAGTTGGAAAGAGGCGATGCAGTGGTATTATGATGGCATGTACGGCGAACAACCGTTCATCCCCACAGGCCCATTGTCTGGCGCGCCCGAATTTGGTAATGGCAATGTGTTTAACACCGGTAAAGCGGCCATGGCCGTGACGCCTCTGTGGTACACCTGCTGCCTGGGCGAGTTCCGCGATGCGGGTTTGGAATTCCAGGCTGGCGTTTTGCCAAATGGACCTGACGGCGTGCCGAACGGCCGTGTCGACGCCGACACCTTCCGCATTTGGAAAGGCACCGCGCACCCCGAAGAAGCCTTCACTGTCTTAGCCTACCTCATCACCACCGGCGCAGACAAACTGCTGCCTCAATATGGCGCTTTGCCGGCCATCCCTGAAAAACAAGCCGCTTTCTTTGAAATCAAATCCCAAGACTATCCGTTTGTTACCCCGGAAACCTGGGACGTATTCAAAGCTGGTTTGGCTTTCCCCGATGCCCCCAGCGCCGAACAATACCAGCCCAACTGGAACGAAGCCTGGGCGCGGCAACAAACTTTCCTGGACTTGTTAAACAACACCGCCCCTGCGGATCTCGACTTTGAAGCCGAATGGCAGAAAATGATTGATGATCTCAACGTAATCTACAACAAATAACCAGGTAAGCAGCGCAAAAATGGGCGAGTTAGCCGCCAAGGCTGGCTCGCCCATTCTCTGGTTGTATCTGATACGGGCAAACGGAAACGGCCGTCCCAGTTTATAGAGGAAAATAGAGAGCATGTTTGAACAACTAAACCGAGGAATTCAACTGCCATCTCTCAAAGCCTATCGCGATGTGTCTTCCCTGAAACGGCGCGAAATGCGAGACGGGCTGATATTTAGCTCGCCCCGGCTTTTTGGTTTTTTCGTTTTTGCCTTCCCCCGATAGTTTTGGCATGGTTCGCAATGTAAAAGCTTATTGAACCGTGCCAGTAATAGGAAATTGAGCGTGAAAGTAACAGTTGTCGGTGGCGGATCGACGTATACGCCTGAATTGGTCAGTGGGTTTTTGGCGCGGTTGGAACAATTTCCGGTAGATGAGCTGTGGCTGCTGGACATTGACGAAGCCCGGCTGCGTATTGTAGGTGGTTTTGCTCAACGGATGGTGGCGGCAAAAGGCTCGCCATTTAAGGTTGTGCTGTCAACAGATCGGCGGGAAGCGATTCGCGGGGCGGCGTATGTAACCACTCAACTTCGGGTGGGGCAGATGGAAGCGCGCCGCGAGGATGAATATCTGGGCCGCCGGCATGGGTTGATCGGGCAGGAAACGACGGGTGTAGGTGGCATGGCCAAGGCGCTGCGCACGATTCCGGTTATCTTGCAGATTGCCAGGGATATGCAGGAATTGGCAGAGCCAGGGGCGATGCTGGTTAATTTCACCAATCCGGCCGGATTGGTGACGCAGGCCTTGAGCCAATATGCGCCGGAGACGCCATCGGTGGGGGTGTGTAATGTGCCGATTACGGCTAAGATGATGATTTTGGAGCGGTTGGGCACGGCCGTTTCCCCCCAACTCGCGCAACTCAACACCCTCGGCCTCAACCACCTCTCCTGGCATCGCGGGTTTACCATCGAAGGTGAAGATGTCTGGCCGCAGATTATGCAGGCCACCCTGGCCGATCTCCGCAGCCAGACCAATCCTGAATGGGAACCGCGCATGATGGAAGTATTGCAGATGATCCCCAACTACTATCTGCATTACTTCTACCACACAGATAAAAAACTAAAAGAACAGGAAAGCTGGCCGCCTTCACGAGCCGAAGAAGTGATGGAAGTGGAAAAAGGGCTGTTGCAGCAGTACGCCGACCCGGCCCTCAGCGAACCACCGGCGGACCTGATGAAACGTGGCGGCGCGTGGTATTCCACCGTAGCCACGCAGCTGCTGACGGCCCATTACAACGACCTGGGCGAAATCCACGTGGTCAATGTGAGGAACGGCGGGGCCGTCGCTGAATGGCCGGCCGATTGGGTGCTGGAAATACCGGCTGTCGTGCGGCGCAGCGGCATTACGCCGCTGCCGACCGCGCCGCTGCCGCCAGCCCAATTTGGCTTAATCGCTCAAATCAAATCGTATGAATTGCTGACGGTGGAAGCGGCCGTTCACGGCGACCGTGACGCCGCTTACGAAGCCCTGATGGCCCATCCGCTTGGCCCGACGGCCGATAAAGTTCAGGCTGTCTTGGATGATATGCTGACCATTCACCGGCCCTACTTGCCGCAGTTCTGGCCGTGAGCGGATAACAAAAGAACCAGTGAGGACACCTATGCGTTATTTTTTGGGCGCTGACCTGGGCAGCACCAAAACCCACATGGCGCTTGCCGACGAACACGGCCGTCTCCTGGCTTTTGCCAGGTCTGGAGCCGGCAATTATCAAAGCGTTGGCTTTGATGGCATGTTGCAATCCATCCAGGATGGGTTGGCGCAAGTATTGGCCCAGAGCCAATTGGCCGCCTCCGACATCGCCGGCGCCGGGTTTGGCATCGCCGGGTACGATTGGCCGTCCGAAGAAGGACAAATGGCCGGCATCATCGCCCATCTCGGCCTGACCTGTCCCTTCGGCATGGTCAACGATGCCATCCCGGCCCTGTTTGCCGTCACCGAATCCGGCCGTGGGGTGGCGTTGGTCTCGGGCACGGGCTGCAACTGCCGTGGCTGGGACCCCGATACCCGGCGCGAAGGGCGCGTCACCGGTTACGGCTATCATATGGGCGAATTTGCCGGTTCGGCCGAATTGGTCTGGCGCGCCATGCAGTTGGTTTCTTATGAATGGACCCAGCGCAGCCCCCACACGGCGCTGTCCACCCGGCTCATCGATTACTGCGGCGCCAAAGATTTAAGCGATCTCATTGAAGGGTACACCAAAGGGTATTACACCATCGGCGCCAAAGTTGCCCCGCTCATTTTTGCCGTGGCCGAACAAGGCGACGCTGTCATGCGGGAACTCATCCGCTGGGCGGGTATTGAACTAGGCGAAATGGCCTGCGCCGTTATCCGGCAGTTGGATTTTGCCGCGCAAGGCTTCGATGTGGTGCTGGCCGGCAGCATGTTCTCCGGCGGCCCACTGCTGATCGGGCCAATGTGGCAAACGATTCAAGAATTTGCCCCACAAGCGCGCCTGGTCAATCTGGATGTGCCGCCGGTGATTGGCGCGGTTGTTTTGGGCATGGTTCAGGGCGGATTCAAAGCTTCGCCAGAGGTGCGGCGCACTCTCACGGACGCCTTGAAGCTGGCGGTGGATTAGGATGAGAACTCGCTGGCATTTTTTATGGGTGATTTTGGCGGCGGGATGGCTGGCTGCCTGCGGGGCTAAAGCGCCGGGCGGGCAGGTAGTCGAGCAGCAATTGGCAACGGCCGTTGCCCCTCCCACGCCCCTTGTCACCCCTACGGAAACACCCATGACAAAACCACAACCAGCTTTTCGCGTACTCGCCTATGTCACCGGCGGCATTGTGCCGGAAATCATCCCCTACGGCCGTCTGACCCACATCAACTATGCCTTCCTAATCCCCAACGCCGACGGCACATTTGCGCCGCTGACCAACGGCTGGAAGCTCAAAAAAATTGTTGCCGACGCCCACGCGGCCGGGGTGCAGGTGCTTATTTCGGTTGGCGGCTGGGGTTGGGACGCCGAATTCGAGGCCATGGCCGCTGATCCGGCCTTACGCGCGGCCTTTGTGCAAAACCTGAGCGCGTTTGTGGCTGAATATGATCTGGACGGCGCGGACGTGGATTGGGAGTATCCCGATCCTGGTCCGTCGGCGCAGAATTTCCTGGCGCTGATGCAGGAACTACGCCAGGCGATGCCAGATAAACTGCTGACAACGGCCGTTGTAACCTACGGCCAAACGGCTGAAGGCGTCATCGCTGAAACCTTCCCCCTCTTCGATTTCGTCAACGTCATGGCCTACGATGGTCCCGAACACGGCACGATGCAGCAGTTTAACGACGCGCTGGCCTATTGGTTGGCACGCGGTTTGCCGCCAGAAAAAATCGTTATGGGCGTGCCGTTTTATTCACGACCCAGTGAAGCGCCTTACCGCAAAATCGTGGAGGCAGATCCGCAGGCTGCCTACGCCGATACCACCGACTGGGCCGGGGCGAGCAATAGTTACAATGGCATCCCCACCATCCAGACCAAAACAAAAATCGCTCTGGAACGCGCCGGGGGCATCATGTTTTGGACGCTGGACCACGACGCCCTGGGCGATCTTTCGCTGCTCAAGGCCATCGACGATGTGGTGCAGGGTCGGGTGGAGTAAGCGGCGCATTAAAATCCCTAACGGTTTGGTCCCGAGAAATTCATCTTTACGGCGAAACCATTAGGGTTTCATGGAGATAGACAAAGGATTGACATGCAGTACGGATACTTCGACGACAATGCCAAAGAATACGTTATCACCCGGCCAGACACGCCGCAGTCGTGGAGCAATTACCTCGGCTCCACCGAGTACGGCGCCGTGATTACCAACAACGCCGGTGGCTACGGCTTTTACAAATCGGGCGCGCACGGCCGTTTCTTGCGTCTGCGTTTCAACAGTGTGCCGATGGACCAGCCCGGCCGTTACTTTTACCTGCGCGACAACGACAGCGGCGATTACTGGTCGGCCTCCTGGCAGCCGGTGGGCAAACCGTTGGCGCAATACCACTCGGTTTGCCGTCATGGAACCGCGTACTCAATTTTTGAATCGCGTTACGCGGGTATGGCCACAGAAGCCACCTATTTTGTGCCCTTAGGCCAGAATTTTGAATATTGGCGGCTAAAAGTGACCAACGAAAGCGACCAACCCCGCCAGATTTCCGCCTTTTCCTACTGCGAATTCACCAACCAGTGGAACACCCAACAGGATCAGGTCAATTTGCAATACTCGCTGTTCATCGTCAAGGGTGAATTGGCCGATGGCCTGCTGCGCATTGCCATTCACGACAATCTGACGCCGGAACCGGGCAGCGCCCAGGCCGACGACGACGTGATGCACACCTGGATGGCGATGATTGGCGCACCGCTGGCCGGCTATGATACCAGCCGCGAAGCGTTTCTTGGTCCGTATCGCGGCTACCACAACCCATTGGTGGTGGCGCAGGGGCAGTGCGGCGGCAGCCAGGCGTATGGCGATAATGCCTGTGGCGTGCTGCAAGCCAATCTCGCCTTGCAGCCCGGCGAAAGCCGCGAACTGCTCATTCTCATGGGCATCGGCGATGCCCGCACCACCGGCAAACGCATCCTGGCCGAATATGGCTCGCTGGCGCGGGCAACGGCCGAATTACAAACCCTCAAAGAGGCCTGGCACGCCAAACTCGGCAGCCTGATCGTGCAAACGCCCGATCCGGAACTGAACAGCACCATCAACGTCTGGGGCTTATACAACTGCCTGATCACCTTTGCCTGGTCGCGGGCCGCCAGTCTGGTCTACAACGGCGAGCGGGATGGCCTGGGCTTCCGCGATTCGGTGCAGGATATTTTGGGCGTGGCCGCGGCTATCCCCGACGAGGCGCAGGCGCGGCTGGAGCTGCTGCTCACCGGGCAATTGGCTAACGGCGGAGCCATCCCCATCATCAAGCCGTTTGACCATCACCCCGGCCACGAACCGGAACCCGATCCTGAGGAATACCGCTCCGACGACTGCCTCTGGTTTTTTAATGCGGTGCCGGCGTTTGTGGCCGAAACCGGCGATTTTGACTTTTATAACAAGGTGCTGCCCTACGCCGACACCGGCGAGGCCACAGTATTTGGTCATTTGCGGCGGGCGTTGGAATTTAATCTGGAGCGCATGGGGCGTAATCATTTGCCCTGCGGCCTCTCGGCGGATTGGAACGATTGTTTGCGCCTGGGCTATTACGGCGAAAGTTTGTTTGTGGCTTTTCAACTGCGCTTGGGGTTGAGCGTGTACGCCGAGGTGGCCGGGCGGCTGGAACGGCCGTATGAAGCGGCCTGGGCGTTGGCCCATCGCCAACAACTTGACACCTACATCCAGCGCCACACCTGGGATGGCGATTGGTTTATTTGGGCGATTACCGAAGATGGCACGGTTTACGGCACGAAAGAATATGCCGAAGGTCAGGTTTACCTGAACACGCAGCTTTGGGCGGTGCTGAGTGGCGCGGCTACGCCGGAACAGGCTGAACGCTGCATGACGACGGTTAACGAGAAGCTGGCGACGCCGTTTGGCCTGATGTTGTGCGCGCCGCCGTTGGTTAAAACGTCCATCGACGTTATGCGGGCGGTGGTGTTTAATCCGGGCATAAAGGAAAACGCGGGTATTTTTAACCATACGCAGGGGTGGGGGGTGATGGCCGAGTGTCTGTTGGGGCATGGCGACCGGGCTTATGAATATTATCGGGCGGCGATGCCGGCGGCGTATAACGGCCGTGCCGAAATCCGTCAGATGGAACCCTATGTACAGGGTCAGACCACCTATTCCATCTTCTCGCCGCGACCCGGTAATACGCGCACATCCTGGCTCACCGGCGCGGCGGCCTGGGCCTACTACAGCGCCACCCAGTACATCCTGGGTATCCGGCCAGAGGTAGACGGCCTGCGGATCGACCCATGTATCCCCGCCGATTGGCCGGGCTTTACCGCCAGCCGCCGCTTTCGGGGCCACAGCATTGACATTGTAGTGACCAATCCGACCGGCGTTTGCCAGGGTGTGCAGTCGATCACCTTAAACGGCGAACCGTTGGCCGACAATCTGGTTCCGGCGGCGAGGCTCGCAGCCACCAACCGGGTGGAAGTCGTGTTAGGATCATGAAACGTTGAGGAACCAACAGGGGTCGGGGCGTGTCTGGCTGAGAGGCGCGTTGTGTTAAATTGTGTTGCGAGTGGATGAATATGTTGACCAGAAGGAGAAATGATTATGCCCAGTGAATTGTCGAATCAAGCGGTGAGAGGGTCTGGCGGCGCTGCTCCGGGGGCCGGCTTGAATGCCGAGCAGCCCAGTCAGTTAATTGTTCTGACATTTGCCGAAGCCTCCCAAGCTGAAGGGTTGTACGACGCTTTGGTCGATTTGGACAAGCAAAAACTGATCGACTTGAAAGACGCCGTGTTTGTCTCCAAGAATGCTGATGGGGAATTGGAGCTTGTCGAAAAAGTCCACAAAGAGAAAAGAACCGGCATGGGTAAAGGGGCCGTTTTGGGCGTGATGGTTGGCTTAATGCTGGGCGGGCCGATTCTGGGTCTGGCCGGCGGCACGGCCGTTGGGCGGCTGGTGGGCAAGCGCATGGACCTGGGCATTGATTCAGGCACGATTCAATCGATCGCCGATGACCTGGAGCAGGGGCAAACCGCGTTGTTTGTAATGGGGTATACCAAACAATCGGGCGTGGTGTTGAATACGTTCCGCAAATTCCAGGGCAAGATCGTTGAAACGACGTTGGACACGGATATGCGGGAGCGTTTGCAGCGCGCGCTGGATGCGGAAGAATAGATATTGGCGATTGGTGTCGTGTTGGTTGCTGGTTTTTAGTTCCATCAAGACCCTAAGGGTTTGTTCTTGAGGAGTTAGATTTCTTGGAAATCAAACCCTTCGTTGTAGCCGCGGTTTCAAACCGCGCTCCCGAAACGCGGTTTGAAACCGCGGCTACGTACTGGAAGACCCTAAGGGTTTGTTCTTGAGGAGTTAGATTTCTTGGAAATCAAACCCTTCCCCGCTCCCCCCCCCCCCCCCCCCCCCCCCCCCCCCCCCCCCCCCCCGTTCCTGTTCAAACCCTTAGGGTCGGGAAGGACAGGATATGAAAATTGTAAGCCTAAACGGCCGTTGGCAGTTCAAACAAGCCGCCCCTACCCACACCAATTGGCTGGCAGCGACCGTGCCGGGCTGTGTCCATACCCACTCGCTGGCCGCTGGAGCCATCCAGCAAGCCCTCGCCGTTTATTCCCTGGTCGATACCTACCGCCCCGAGCGCGCATCCCATGAAAAAACGCACCCTGCGCTACGATAAAACATTCGGGCTGCTGCTCATTTCTCCCTGGCTGGTAGGCTTTTTGTTATTCAAGCTCCTGCCCATTGCCGCCTCTCTCGGCCTGTCGCTGACCGATTTTAATATGCTGGATCCGGGCCGCACCAGCTTTGTCGGGCTGGCGAATTACATGCGCCTTTTTCAGGACGAAGCCGTCGGTTATCTCATCGTCATGACCCTCAGTCAGGCCATTGGCATCGTGCCTTTGCAGCTTGTGGCGTCCATTTTTCTGGCCGCGCTGCTCAGCAGCCCGCGCCTCAAAGCCCCAACCCCCGTGCGCACCTTATTTTTCTTGCCCAGCATCATTCCCGGCGTGGCTATCGCCTTTATGTGGTATGGGTTTATGGACCCGACCACCGGCTGGCTGACCCGATTTATCCTGCCCGCTGTGGGGTTGGCCGGTTTTAACGACGTGTATTCCGATGCGGCGACGGCATTTTGTGGGCCATTAGCTCGCTGTGGGCGATTGGGCCGGGCATGCTCATTATGCTGGCGGCGATGCAAAGCATCTCCAGCGAAATTCAGGAAGCGGCCAGAGTGGATGGCGCGGGACCACTGGTGCGCTTTTTCCGCGTTACCCTGCCGATGATTACGCCGGCTATCTTTTTCTCGCTGGTCATCAACCTGATAGCTGTCTTTGGCGGGGTGATTTTGCTGGATCGCGGTAATTCGTTTCGCGGCGGCGGCGCGCCATTTGATGGGTACATCACCTATTGGATGTTTGACCAGTGGGATTTGGGGTATGCGGCCGGACTGGCCTGGTTTTTCTTGGTGGTGGTGATGGGGGTGGTTGTGGCCTTGTTTGCCTGGTCGCGGCGCTGGGTGTATTTCCCGGACAGGGAGTTTTAGCGATGAGCGAGTTGTCGGGGCAATCGCGGCGCTCGTTGTTGCCGCGCACGTATGTGAGTTTGCGGATGTGGGAGATGGTGGGCACGGCCGTTTTTAATCTATTCGTCTTCACCCTGCTCATTGTCTACCTGTTCCCCATCGTCTACATGACCGCCACCGCCTTGATGGAAACCGTCCAACTCCGCGATCGTAACGCGCCGCCATATCCTGCCATGCAGCTCAGCGCCACCTACGAAGGCAAATCCTACAAGATTTACGATGTCCCTTTTGGCGAAGAAAGCCGCCACCTCGCTCTGGTCACGCCCGGGCGCTCATCCAGCGAGTTTATCGATCCCCAATCGCCCAACGCCGACCTGATCCACTGGGAAGGCAACTGGCGGCAGTTGATTGGCGTCTACAAATTCCACATGACCTGGGAAAATTTCCGGCTGCTGTTCCGATCCCTGCGTTTTCCCGAAATGCTGCGCAACACCTTGCTCCTGGCGCTCATCACCGAAATTGGCGTTTTGGCTTCTTCCATTGTGGTGGCCTATGGGTTTGCCCGTTTTCCCATACCCGGCGGCAACCTCATCTTTTATCTGATGATTGCTACCATCCTTATCCCGGAAAAAGTAACCCTCATCCCGACCTACTTTATGTTTGTCCGCGTGTTGGGCTGGTCGGGATCGTGGCTGCCGATTGTGCTGCCCTTCTTTTTTGGCAACGCGGTCTATATTTTCCTGCTGCGCCAAAATTTCAAAAGCATCCCCAAAGATTTGGACGAGGCGGCTATGTTAGACGGCGCCGGTCCGCTGCGCACCCTGATCTCGGTCATCTTGCCGCAATCCTGGCCGGTGGTTATTACGGTGTCTCTGCTCCACTTCTTTTATATGTGGAACGAAACGCGCCAGGCGTCGCTTTACCTCAGTACCCGCCGCGATTTGATCCCGGTGTCCTTTGGCATCCAAAACTTTCAATCCCTGGCGCCGGTGCAAAACCAACTGCAAGCCAGCGCGCTGGTTATTATGATTGTGCCGGTGTTGATTCTGATCATTTCGCAGCGTTATTTTATGCGTAATCTGGTCATTACGGGCGCGGAAGGGTAGGCGATGATGGCAACTATGCCCACAAAACGCACGGTGTTTGCCTTATGGTTGGGTTGGGCAGTCATTCTGTTGGCTTACAATGTGTTTGTCCCGGCGCGTTTTACGTTGGCGCGGCCGGATAAGGCTTTGGCATGGACGGCTAATTCTACCCGCGTTGGCGGCGAGCAAGACGCCAAATATTACCTGCAAGACCCATTTCTCAGGCGGCAGGTCGCCTGGGATTCCGAGTATTATTTGGCCATTGCTTTGGGCGGCTATGAAGACCCGCATCCTGACCGGGTTGGGCAGATGTCGGGCATTGTGCGCTCCGGCGCAGGCTTTTGGCCGTTTGTCATCCCGCCAAACAGCGGTGTTGTGCGCGAGGGTATCTCGCTGAGTTATGCGTTTTTCCCGTTGTATCCGTTTCTGATGCGGTTGTTGGCACGGCCGTTAACCATCTTCGGCTTAACGTCCATCGGCGCAGCCACACTGGCCGGGGTGATCATTTCCATGGTGGGGGCGTTGGCGGCGGCCCAGGCGATTTTTGCCCTGGCGCAAGACGAATTTGGTCCAGACGGCGGCCTGCGGGCAGCCTTTTATCTGCTCATTTTCCCCAGCAGTTTTTTCCTGGGGGTGGTTTATACCGAAGGGCTGTTTGTGGGGCTGGCTTTTTCCAGTTTGCTGCTGCTGCGCCGGGGGCATTTTGCCTGGGCGGCGCTGCTGGCCGTCTTGGCTACGTTTACCCGGGCCGCCGGGGTGACGCTGGTGGTTCCCCTGTTAATGGCCTGGGTGAAAGAGGGAGATTGGCTGGAACTTGATATGGAGTGGCGGCAGCTTTATTTTAAAGGATTGCCATGGCGGGCGATTGGGCGCGGGGTGGTGGCGTTTGCGCCGCTGATCGCCTTTGTGGTCTGGCGCTTGTCCTATTATGGCATGGCTTTTAGCCGGGTGGAGGACGAATTTTTTGGGCGCGGATTTTTATCGCTGGGATATACGTATACCGCCTGGCGGGACGCGTTTTACAGTTTGTTTGGCAGCAATCCGCAAACGGCCGCGTATTATGCGGTGGAATTTGCGGCCATCGTGCTGGCATTTACGGCGTGCATTGCCGGACTGAAGCATTATCCGGACCTGGCCTGGTTTGGTTTGTTGGTCGTGGTACTATCTTTTACCAGCGGCCCGGCGCAGGGCATGTATCGGTATGTCCTGGCCGCGCCGCCGATTTATTTGTTTCTGAGCCGTCTGGGCCGCCGACCGGCGTTTGACCGCATCTGGACGTTGGGCAGTATTTTGACGCTGGGCGTGATGGCGACCATGTTTATGTTTGATATGTGGTCGGGTTAGAGGGCGCTGTAGGCGATGAGGGTAATGGGGCGGGAATGCACGGCCGTTACCACCTCTGCATCCGTCAGCACCGCCAGCTCCACGGCACGCTGGCGCGCATACACCGTACCGGCAATCAAATCCGCGTCGACGTAACCGGGATGGCACATTATTTCGGCCGTGGCGCTGGCCGGCAGATGGGTTATCAAGTCAAGCAAATGGGCTTTGGTTGCCCATTCATCGTAGAACGTGGCGTAAAAAACGTCCGGCGAGCGCGGCGCGAATTCGGCCAGAAGCGCGGGGGCAAAGTCCCGCACCGAGTTGGCTAACGCGCTGGGCAAACCTACCGGTTGGTCGGCGTCGGTCCGGGCGATGATCCGGCGGATGGGGCAGTTGTATTCACGGGCCAGTTCCAACATACAGCGGAACAGCCCTGCGGTGAAGTAAGAGGAATGATGGTGGGAATCGAGATGGGTTGGCTTGCGGCCGGTGATGCGGACAAATTTTTCGATTTGGGCGCGCCATTCGGCTTTGGCTTGTTGCGGGTCGACGGCCGTCAACCGCCCCAAGAACGAATCCAACCGGCCAAACCCACCATCGGCGTCAACCAGGGTGGGGATTTCTGCGGCGGGCAGCAACGGCCGTCCCGAGGTCAGCACCAGATGCACGCCCAAACCCAGGTCCGGCGTTTCCGCCAACGCCGCCGCCAAATCATCGGCCACATTAGGGAAATTCATCATACAGGTGGTCGATGTTACAATGCCGTGTGTGTGTGCGTGGCGGATGCCGCGCGAAACTTCGGAACTACGGCCGTAATCATCGGAATTGACAATCAGGCGAACGGTCATGGGGTTTACTCCTGTTTTGTGAGTTGTCACAACATTTCAGGGGGATGATACCACAACGGCCGTTTTGTGTAGCTACACAGACCCAAAGGGTTTGGCCTCGAGAAGTTCAACTTTGCGTTCGTTTGAAACCCTTCGGGTCTTTCGAGTGATAGGTGCAAATCAATAACAAGGACAAACAATTAAGGAGTCATAATGAATACCCAGCCCAACTACCAATTACCAAACATCCCCTGGGAGGAACGCCCGGCCGGGGCAAACGATGTGCTCTGGCGTTACAGCGCCAATCCCATCATCCCCCGCAACCTCATTCCTTCGTCCAACAGCATCTTCAACAGCGCCGCCGTGCCCTTCAAGGGCAAATTCGCCGGCGTGTTCCGCTGCGACAACAAAAAGCGGGACATGAACATCCACCGTGGCTTCAGCGATGATGGCTTCACCTGGCGGTTAGACAACGATCCGATTGATTGGTTGTGTGACGATGCGGAAATCGGCCGTTACCAGTACCGCTATGACCCGCGTGTGGTTTGGATTGAAGACCGTTATTGGGTGACATGGTGCAACGGCTACCACGGCCCCACCATCGGCATTGGCTACACCTATGATTTTGAAGATTTTCACTTTTTGGAGAATGCGCTGCTGCCCTTTAACCGCAACGGCGTACTTTTCCCGCGCAAAATTAACGGCAAATATGTCATGCTCAATCGGCCGTCCGACAACGGCCACACTCCGTTCGGCGATATCTATATCAGCCAGAGTAAAGACATGGTGTATTGGGGCGAACATCGCTATGTCATGGGGACCAAAGGCGGGTGGCAAAGCACCAAAATCGGCGCTGGACCCATTCCCATCGAGACGCCTGACGGCTGGTTGATGATTTATCACGGCGTTCTGACATCTTGTAACGGTTTTGTTTATGCGTTTGGCGCGGCGCTGCTGGACCTGGATGAGCCGTGGAAGGTCATGTACCGCAGCGCGCCTTATTTGCTGGCCCCGCAAACGCTGTACGAATGTGTTGGCGACGTGCCCAACGTGGCCTTCCCCTGCGCCGCCCTGTACGACGAACCGACCGGACGCATTGCCATCTACTACGGCGGGGCGGATACGGTCACGGCGTTGGCCTTTTGCAAAATGGACGAACTACTGGATTGGCTGAAAGCCAATTCCGAGCTGTAGGAATAGGACGCGGGTTAACGCGGCTGCGGCGGATTTTTGCGGATTCGCCTGGATTAATCCGCGTCCCATGACGTTTCATATGATGAATTTTTTTCTACCTGGTTGTTATTTTGGTTTTGGCGGGTTGTGGCTCGTCGGTGAACGGCCGTTACCCACCCCACCACCTGGCTAAACTTGATGAACTGTGGGCAGAACGGCCGTTCCCACCCCACCACCTGGCTAAACTTGATGAACTGTGGGCAGAACGGCCGTTTCCACCCCACCCCCTGGCTAAACTTGATGAACTGTGGGCAGAACGGCCGTTCCCACCCCACCCCCTGGCTAAACTTGATGAATTGTGGGCGGAACGGCCGTTTCCCCCCATCCCCTGGAAAACTTCGTAAACTGTGGGTAGAACGGCCGTTCCCCACCCGTCGTCACTAGATTGATTCAATCTTGAAGTTGGTAAGTGGGGTATATTACGGCTGTGATGCTGACCACAGCGGAAAACAGAAGACTGCATCTCAGCAGAAAAAATTCTTCATTATGGCAAAGTTAATAACCAAACCCCTGAAGTTTCCTGATTTTCAGACAAACCATAATAATCTGGATTCCCGCTGAACAACAGAACCTGTTTTTGATCGGGAGATACATATTTTGCCCTGACTAAGCCTTCAGTCATGCCGATTAGTTGCCACTCTTTCTCGTTGACAGGTGATAAAAGAATTTCAGTTTCATTTCTACTTCGCCAAAACAAAAAGTCCAAAAAGGCAGTCTTTTCTAAGTATTGAACAACTTCATCACCTTGTTGGAGGAAAACTGTTAACTCTTGGGTCTGCCAGTCAAGAATCGCTGAAGGTTCATCTTGTATCAGTGAAGTTAATAACAATTGCTTATTTGGTAAAATTGCCGCTATGTAAAATCCAGACTGCCCCATTTTCCATGTTTCATCAATTGGAGTTACAGAAAAAGTTTCTAAGTTAATTAGCCAGTTGTTCCAAGCACAAGCCATTGGAGCAAAAGCATTCACGGCAGCTAAGGTCTCTGAAGGAGACCATAAAGCACCTTGTTGTAAATTGATTAAGAAACATTCATCAACTTCCCCTAGGCGGAAGCTATCATCTTCTTTGAGAAACCACAATTCGTCACTTAAAGGCACGGTAAATGCCCCTCGCTCCAGGGTTATAGGCTGAGATATGGGAATTGTATAGAGAATATTTTGGAATTTTGGTGAAATCTCTACAACATGGGCACCAACGGGCAAATCCTCAATAATTTGTTCAATTACCTGATCATCCGATTTCTGCGATAGTGTCGCAGAAACCAGTTGTTGGGCAGTAATATCATAACTAAAAAACACATTATCTTCCGGATAGGAAAAAAACAGTTTCTGGCTATCATCTGAAAACCAACCATAAGCTGGCAAGTTATCCGTTTCCAGTGGGATTTCAAGATTTAGAAGAACTGGAGTAGTGATAATTCTCGTTGCTGCAGGTGTAGGTATTGTCGTAGACTTTGCAACTTGCGTTTCTTCTGTTGGTAAAATGTCCGCTGCCCTTGCTGGAGTTGGTGAAAATTTTGTCTCAACAATAACGGTGGTTACTGTCGCTTGAGAAGCCTCGATTTCTGCATCGTCCTGGTAAGTTGTGCAAGAGATTACGACCATCCCCAATAATAATAACAAGAGCTGTAAAAGCAGTTTTTTCTTAAGATAGCGTCTTTCAAACATTTTTGTTCCTTTAACCAATTTAAATAGCTTCCATCTTTGGACTCGGAATAACAATAGTCAATCCTAATGCTCATGCCCTATCCACCCATGGGGAATGGTATACCCGGGCTCGTTAGCATTGAAGTTTTGCTGTCGATTGAGAATTTCGCTTGGCTGAGTTGTTAAAGAACCATATAAGCCATCAGAACGCTGATGAAAGTTCATACCATTAGCATTAATGCGATTTTGGCTCATAATATCATTAAACTCTGTTGTCATGAATTGGTGTGGGTTAAGATAGTCGCCTTCGTTTCCAACCCCTCCTGTGAAAAATTCTATGTGAACATGGTTATTAGCACCTCCAAAGTAATCAGCCACCTTGCCTACAATAGTTTTGGAGGTAACTGAATCTCCAACCTCCACAGGAGCGGTGTCTGTAGCTTCCAAATGTGCTATACGCATATACAAGTCCCGTCCTATTCGTATGACAATATATCTTGGTGAATAAGCGTTCCAATCAGCAATAAAAACTACTTATCCGCCTATGCCAGCCCGCACAAAAGTTCCCTCCGCTGCAAATTGATCAATGCCACAATGGAAACCATTACAGTAACTGTAATTTGGATGCTTCGTAACAGGATTCCCATTGTCATCAACCGGTTCCGTATTTGATGTTCCTAAGCCGAAAGAAAATCTGTATTCCCCCATTCTTGATACATCGTGACTTTGTTCACGTTTACCCAAGAGTTTGAACTGTCAATTTTTGGGGACATTATGCCTCCATAGCTACAATCATCTGACGCTCCACATTCACGATGGCCTGTTGGGTCGATCAGATTGAGGGGTGAATTCCAGGTATAGCTGTACCTGTTCAGGGACTGCGGGTTGGTGGGGTCGGGCACTATCGAGTCGGCGCTCAAGAAGCGGCCCAGGCCAGGCGCGTAAAATCTCGCGTTGTAATACAGCAATCCCAGCTCCATATTTTTACATTAAGTTAGATCCAGAGGGCACTCCAGGTGGTATGATGCGGCAAGAATCGGCGTAGATTCAACCCAAATTCATATCACCTGGAGGTGCTACCATGTTAGCCGAAATTGCCCGTTTCCAACAGTGGCTCCGTCGCCGGAGTCCCCACGCTTCCACCCACATTCATTACACCAACGATGTCGAATTGTTTTTCAACTGGTGTGACAAAGCTGTCGCTGAAGTCACTGCAACTGACATAGATACTTACATCGAACAGTGCCAGGCACAAGGACACGCCACAGCCACCGTCAACCGGCGGCTGGCAGCGCTGCGAACCTTTTACCGTTTCCTCGACCTGACAATGGCCGACGCGCCGCGCAGTCCGGTGCTGCCGCAGCGTCACTACATCCGCCAGGGTCGCCGCCTGCCCCGCGATGTGGAGGATGATGTCCTGGAAGCATTATTTGCCGTCATCCGGTCGCCCCGCGATAGAGCCATGTTCTCCCTCATGCTCCGGTGTGGTCTGCGAGTAGGGGAAGTGCGCAACCTGAATAGGGATGACCTGTACCTGCAACCGGCTGCGGCTCAACTGCCCTGCTTGTGGCTACACGGGAAAGGGGCTGCGAGCGGGTAGCCTATCTTTCGCCACAGGCGTTGGCTGTGTTGCAGGCGTGGCTGGCTGTGCGGCCGGTGGCTGGAGGGAGTACGGCCGTGCCCGCGAATGCCTGGACATGGTCGGCCTGAGTAAGTGGATCGACCACCGTCCCTACGAGATGTCCGGCGGGCAGCAGCAGCGAGTGGCCATCGCCCGGGCCATTGCCAACCGGCCGCGCCTCATCCTGGCCGATGAGGCCACGGGCGAACTGGACAGCGAAACCGCCCGCGAAATCCTGGGCCTGTTCCAGTCCATCGCCCTCCGCAGCGACCTGACCATCCTGCTGGCTTCGCATGACAGCCTGGTGGATGAATACGTGGACCGGGTGCTTCATCTGGAGGATGGGCAGATAAGGGATTGAGACTGCCGTGCCTGTTGCTTAGCGAATGATGATGGGAAAGTAAACGGCCGTTTCGCCCCGTGATTTATGCTATACTCCAGGCAAAGGTGAGTTGTACGAATGGTGTGAGGTGCAAGCTAATGTTAAAAGAAATCTTATGGCGCGAAATTGAATCTCTGCCGCCGTCCCAATTGGAAACCTTGCTAGATTTTGTGAAGTTCTTGCGGTTTAAGCAGCAACAAACCTCTGAAACCACATTTTTGGCGCAGCGTACTCCCGGCCTGGATGCAGGCACAGTCTGGGTAAGTGACGACTTTAGCGAACCGCTGCCCGATTCCTTCTGGTTTGGAGATGATGTCGATCATGAATCTGCTTCTTGATACCCATGCGTTTATCTGGTGGTACAGTGAACCAGAAAAACTTCCGGATCGCGTGCTGGCAGCCTGTCAGGATGTGACCAATTTACTGGCGTTAAGCGTCGCCAGCGTCTGGGAAATGCAGATCAAAGCTCAGTTGGGAAAGCTGCAGCTCGCAAAGCCTTTGTCAGAAATCATTCAGCACCAACAGGAACAGAATCAGCTGCAATTGTTGCCCGTAACACTCCCCATCGTTCTAGCGCTGGACGATTTGCCCATGCATCACCGCGATCCATTTGATCGGCTGTTGATAGCGCAAGCTAGAATGGACCAGTTTGTCTTAGTCAGCAACGACAGCCAGTTCAAGCAATATCCTGTATCGCTATTTTGGAATTAGAGTAGTCAAATCGTCTGTTACCTTAAGGCCAGAGTCAGTGTGGCAAGCCTGCCCGATTAGGACTTTCGCAAAAACCCGTCAAATCCGTGTCATCCGTGTAACTATTTTCAGGTGCGGTGACGGTGAAACGGCCGTCTACACCCCCAACCGAACTCCCACCCACCACCACCGCAAACTCACCCGGCTCCACTACTAAATTCATCGTTTCATCCAGCAAGGCCAGATCGGTGGACGTTAGCGTAAACGTCACCCGGCGGCTTTCGCCCGGCGGCAAAGTCAGCCGTTGGAAGCCTTTTAGCTCCTGCACCGGCCGCGTCACCGAGCTGAGACAGTCGCGCAGGTAAAGCTGGGCTACTTCATCCCCGGCACGCTGGCCGGTGTTGGTCACCGTCACGCTGATTGTTACCTCGCCTGTTGGCGGGATGGCCGGCGGCGTAATCGCCAGGTCGCTGTAGGCAAACGTCGTGTAGCTGAGGCCGTGCCCGAAGGGGAACAGCGGCGAATTGTCGTGGAAGAGGTAGCCGCGTCGGGCGGAGGGTTTGTGGTTGTAGAAGGCGGGAATCTGCCCCACGGAGCGGGGGAAGGTGATGGGCAGCTTACCGCCGGGATTGACGGCCCCGAAGAGTGCTTCAGCCACGGCCGTTCCGCCCGCCTCGCCCACGTACCAGCATTCTACAATGGCCGGGATGTGTTCGGCGGCCCATTGGATGGAGAGGGGACGGCCGTTAATCAGCACCAGCACCACCGGCACGCCCGTCGCCGCCACTGCTTGCAGCAGCGCTTCCTGCGCGCCTGGCAAATCCAGGCTGTCACGGTCGCCCTGGATGGTCGCGGCTCCAGCCTTCGCGGCAGACGGATTCATTTTCACCCCAAAACCAGGATGGCCACGTCGGCGGATTGGGCGACGGCCGTGGCTTCTTTGATCCGCGCGGCATCTTCGGCCGGATCAGAGGAATCACCTCGTCGCGCCACCAGCCCATCCAACCGCCGCCGTCATCCGTGATGCGGCAGCCCTCGGCGTAGACCACCTCGGCCTGCCCGTCCAGGTAGTGGCGAATGCCATCCAGCACGCTCACGCCATCTTCAGCCTGCACGCTGTAGCCGCCCTGATGCACCCGCGCCGCGTTGGGGCCGATGACGGCCACCCGCCGCAGCGCCGCAGTAGCCAGCGGCAGGAGCGGTTGGCCGCCGGGCAGCGGCTCGTTTTTAAGCAGGGTGATGGTTTTGCGCGCGGCCTCCAAGGCCAGGGCGCGATTTTCCGGGCTGTGGACCGCCGCCGCCTGTTCGGGATCGACCAGCGGGTTTTCAAACAGTCCCAAGGCAAATTTCAGGCCGAGGATGCGGGCGACGGCCGTATCAATCAACGCCTCGTCCACCAGCCCGGCGGCGACCTGCTCTTTCAGCAGGAAGAAGCAGTCGTCGAGTTCGTATTCGATGCCGGATTGCAGGGCCTGCCGGGCGGCGTCGGCGCGGTCGGCGGCCACGTGGTGCAGCCGTTCCAGATCACGGATGCCGCCGCCATCGGAGATGATGAGGCCGTCGAAATCCCATTCGCCGCGCAGCACGTCTTGCAGCAGCCACTTGTTTTTGTGGGCGGGGATGCCGTTGATTTCGTTATAGGAGGCCATGATGGTGGCGACGCGGGCGGTTTGCACGGCCGTTTGGAACGGCCGTAAAAACACCTCTCGAATCTCGCGTTCGGCGAAGTTGGTTGGACCGCAGTTTGTACCGCCTTCCGGTTGGCCGTGGACGGCAAAATGTTTGGCCGTCGCCAGCACCCGGTCGCTGGCGATGGCCGAGTCGCGCCCTTGCAGGCCAAAAATGGCCGCCGCGCCCATCTGAGACACCAGGTGCGGGTCCTCGCCGTAGGTTTCCTCGGTACGCCCCCAGCGGGGGTCGCGGGCCAGGTCCAGCACGGGCGTCAGCGCCCAGTGGCTGCCACGCGCGCGCATCTCAGCGGCGGCAGCGGTGAAGGCTTGCTCCACCAGCGCCGGGTCCCAGGTGGCGGCCAGGCCGATGGCCTGCGGAAAGCTGGTGGCGTGCCAACCCATCAGGCCGTGCAGCGCTTCGTCGATGATGAGGATGGGGATGCCCAGCCGGGTTTCGTGGCGGGCGTAGTGTTGGATGGCGTTGGCGGCGACGGCCGTTGCCTGGCTGCCGCGATACAATCCTACGCGGCCAATGCCGCCCACGCCGTGCGGCCAATCCTGGCGCAGTTGGTCCAGGTCAATCGGGCCTTCTTCGTCCTCGCGGGGATGATGGCCGGGAAAGCTGAAAATGGTCATCTGGGCCAGTTTTTCGTCCAGAGTCATACGCGTCAGCAGGTCGGCGACACGTTGGGGTATAGGTAATGTGGGGTTGAGGTAGGGAAATTGGTTCATGACAAGGAGTATAACAAACGAGAGTCTGGATTTCGATTGAGTTTCGCGGTGAAGATTGGAAATTGGAGACTTTGGATTGCCAGAGTCTCCAATTTCTCGTAAGTCAGGTTATCCTTGTCCTTGTCGTTGTTTGCCGGCGGTAAATCTAAATTTACGGCGAAGCGGCGCACCGAATGCCGCCAGTCGGGAAGTCTGTGTAGTCCACTTTCATTCCAAAACGATGGGCTATGCGCATGCTGTTTACTGTGCCATTCCACGTACCACCACGGACCGTATACCGCATTCCGGTAAGCGTAGGGCCGGGCGGGTTCTCTGACGGTGAATTATAGTAGTACCTTTGGGCATACTCGTCCGCTACCCATTCCCAGACGTTGCCGGCCATATCGAGTACGCCGTAGGGGCTGGCGCCCTCTATAAAACTACCCACAGCCATTGTGTCGCCGCCTTCGCTGCCACCGGTAAAGTTTGCCCGCGTGTTGTCGATTTCATTTCCCCATGGGTAGAGACGTCCATCGGTTCCTCGGGCGGCCTTTTCCCATTCCGCTTCTGTTGGCAGCCTTCTGCCCGCCCATGTGCAGTAGGTTTTGGCCATGGTCCAGTCGATATAGACCACCGGGTAGTTTTGGAATTCCGGATTGCCAAAATAACTATCCCGGGTTGCCGATTTCAAAAAACGGGGTTCCTGGCAAACGCCGTCTGCAACACATAGGGCATATTGTCCGTTTGTTACCTCTGTCTGGTCGATCCAATAGGCGTCCAGGTAAACCGTGTGGAGGGGTAGTTCGCTCTCATTCCAGTTTTTGTCCCAGATATGTTCGTCAATTAAACGAGTTCGTTGTTCATCGCTTGTGCCCATGGGGAACTCCCCTGCCGGTATAAACACCATGACCATGCCATCTTTTGTGTTTTCAGGATCGAAGGCGATGTGTGGCGCATCCGCCGTAGGTTCAGGTGTCTCTTCGGTGTTAGCGTCGGCAGGTTCAGGTGTTGGTTCGGCGGCTTCAGTTGTAACGTCAAGGCTGCCAAGCGTTTCTGGGGTGATTTCGTTGGCGGAATCGGCCGGCTCAGAGGCTTCGTTGATGGCGCTGTCTGAAGGTTGTGTGGGTTCAGTTTGGGAATCGACCGCAATTTCTACGGCCTCCAGGTTTTCATTGATTTCTTGGGCACCTTCGCTTTGAGGAACGGCCGTGGCCTCGGATCCGCTTGAATTGCCAGCAGAATTGCACGCACTCTGGAAAGCAAAGACCAGTGCGATCACGAATACTTTAACGATCAGCTGTGACCTTTTCATTTGTTTACCCTCATATCCTTGCCTTGGGCATTCCCCGAACGGAAATGCATTGGTTTTGCCAGGCGAAAGAAAAACCACAAAATAAGCGACACAAAATCATCGTATACCACAATTTAATCGGTTGAACTAGCAGCAAGAGCCGCTCAATACGATCTCAAGTGGTCGCCGTTGTCATGAGATTTATTCTGGACTTATTTGGAGGGTGGTTGGCTGCAAGGTTGGTTATGTGGCCTAACCAACGGCCGTTATCTGATTATGTGGTGCGGAAGTGTAAAAACAAATGAGTGGCTTATCCCCGCATTTTCCCCTGTGTAACCACCGTTTTGCCTGCTTTTTTTGCAGACTCGCCAGCTGCCTGGTAACTTGATCGCATCATATAGCTAAATCGCTGCTCGAAATGAGTGACATTCGGCATGTAGAATTGTGATTTTTGTCACCTTTCGTTTGGGTAAAACTTGTTCTTTGTGGGGTTTGGTGATGGTTGAGTATGGGTCAACAAAAAAGCCCGTCTGGATTCAGACGGGCTTTTGGTATTTTTGCGGGATAGGGTGGGGTTAAACGGCCGTTAACTCTTCCACAGCCGGTCTAAACTTGTACCCATACACAATCATCCCCTCGTCCCCGTCGGTGCGCAGCTTGCGCGTTACCATTTCGACGGGCATCCCAATCACGGCCTCAGACGGGTCGATATCGGTCAACTGAGCTGTAACCAGGGGGCCTTCTTCCAATTTGATGAGCGCTACCATGTACGGCGTGTTATGTTCAAAACCGGCCGGCGCATCATAAATTGTGGTGTAAGAGTAGATTTCACCCAAACCGGTGAATGTGTAAAGCTCTTGCGCGGGCGCTTCGCATTCCAGACAGACATCCCGTGGCGGGAATAATTTTACGCCGCAAGAATCGCATGTTTCGCCAACCAATTGGTACCGCTGTGCTTGTAAACGCCAATGACGTGATACTTCCATTTTATTTCTATTGCCTCCGACTCATTCCGAAGATGTCGAAAAAATCAGTTTAATTTCAAGTGCTGCGTCCCATTGCAATTTATTCGCATGTCCGCATCCACAGAGAATTATCCACGGAATAACTCCCATTCACTGCCAACATACGCCAAAACGACTGCCAAAAACTATCACACGGCCGTTTTCTGAGTAAAAATTCATATATTGTCGATGAATTGCACCGGAAATGTCATTTTTTACTGGGCGGCGCGCAGGATGTGGGTTACGGCCGTTGCTCCGCTCGTACCCAAATTTTGCGCCATGCCGATTTTTGCATCGGCTACCTGGCAATCGCCGGCCAGGCCGCGCAGCTGCCGCGCGACCTCGACGATCTGGTACATGCCGGTTGCGCCCATGGGATTGCCCCGCGCTTTCAGGCCGCCGAATGTGCTGATGGGAATACGGCCGTTTCGCCCAATCTCACCATCTCGCGCCAACTGCCACCCTTCGCCCCGCGCGGCATACCCGGCCGCTTCCAGCGACAGAGCCGCCAGCACCGTAAATGAGTCGTGCAGCTCAAACAGATCGATGTCATTTGGTGTCAGGCCAGCTTGGGCAAACGCTTTTTGGGCGCTGATTTCTGCGGCGCGTAGACGCAAAATATCCTGGCGATCATGGAGAGCCACAGTGTCCGTCGCCGCCGCCGAGCCGATGATTTCCACGGGCTGCGCTACCATGTCCATCCCCTTTTCCCGGCTGGTCACAATCACCGCCGCTGCGCCGTCTGCCGCCGGAGCCATGTCGAACAAATTCACCGGATCAGCGACCACAGGGGCGGAAGCAAAACGCTCTGGTTTGATGCGGTTGCGGAACATCGCCAGCGGGTTGGCTGCGCCGTTGGCATGGGCGTTAACGCTGAAGCCGGCAAAATCGGCTACGCCCACGCCATGCTCAAACATATAACGGCGCATCAGCAGCGCCCCCATGCCGGCCATCGTCAACCCTTGCATGGCCTCATAATCAGCGTCCAGGCCGTAGGCCATGGCCGATGTCACCGCCGAGCCGGTCTGATCGGTCATTTTTTCCACGCCGACGGCCAGCGCCGTTTCCACCAAGCCGCTTTTGACAGCCAGAATGGCCTGTCGCAGCGCCATCCCGCCGGAAGCGTCGGCCGCTTCCACCGTGACCGCCTCGATGCCGCGCATACCGGCAAAATCGGCGACCAGCGCGCCCAAATGGTTTTGCTGGCTCAGTTCGCCGGAGAGCATGTTGCCCACGAACAGCGCGCCTACTTTGCTGATGTGGGCATCATCCAACGCCGCCTCGATGGCGTACCACGCCAGATGGCGGATGGAGGTTTCCCACATTTCTTTAACTTCAGTTTGTCCAATGCCAATGATTGATACGTTCATAGTGATTTTTGATTTGTGATTTTCAATTTCCAATTTTCGATTGACGATTCAATCGTAAATCGTTAATCGTCAATTTAAAGTGGGTCTTTGGGATTTCATGGGGTTTGGTCTGATGCGTGATACGTGATGCGTGAAACCTCTCTGGTTACGCATCACGCTTCACGCATCAGGGGCTGTCAACCCCCTGAGTTCCTGAAGAACCTTTAAAGTTTGAGCTTGTCTCGATAGCGTGTGTATGTCGCGTAGTCAATTTCGGTGCGACGGGCAATGTAGCCTTCGGTGGAGATGGCCCGTCCACGAGCTTCTAGCAGGCGTTCGGTAACTTGCAGATCGAAGGCATCGGAGCCGGCGCCAGAGCCATAGCTGACCATGAGAATGCGGTCGCCGGGTTCGGCTACATCCAAAATGGCGGTCAGGCCGATCATGGTGGAGCCGGAATAGGTGTTGCCAATGCGCGGGCTGAGCAGGCCAACTTTGAATTGGTCGGGGGCGAAGCCCAGGGCTTGCGCGGCGCGTTCGGGGAATTTGGCGTTGGGCTGGTGGAAGACGGCCCAACGGTAATCGCTGGCGGTGCGGTTAACGGCCGTCATCAAAGCCTCCGCCGCGCCCAGAACATGCTTAAAATAGGCCGGTTCGCCGGTAAACCGGTCGCCGTGTGATGGGTAATCGGCGTGGGCGCGCCGCCAGAAGTCTGGCGTGTCGGTAACGAAGGAATAAGAGCCATCAATCAAAACCAAAGACTCGGCCGCCGGACCGATGAGGATGGCCGCGCCGCCGGCAGCGGCCGTGTATTCCAGCGCATCACCTGGACGCCCCTGGGCTGTGTCCATGCCAATGCTCAGGGCATAGCGGGCCATGCCGGAACCAACAAAGGCGATGGCGGCCTGCATCGCTTCCGTGCCCGCCTTGCAGGCGAATTCCCAGTCGGCGGCCTGTGTGTTGGGCACAGCGCCGATGGCTTCGGCGACGATGGTGCTGGTGGGTTTGACGGCATAGGGGTGGCTTTCGCTGCCTACCCAGACGGCGCGAATTTCCTGGGGATTGATTTGGGCGCGCAGCATGGCGTTGCGGGCAGCCTCAATCGACATGGTGGCCACGTCTTCATCCAGGCCGTTGACGGCTTTTTCTTTGATGGGCACGCCGCCTGTGCCGCCGGTCCACATGCGGGAAATTTCGGCGGCGGGAATGCGATAACGGGGCACATAAGCCCCATACCCCACAATGCCCACCGGCCTGTCGGGTCTCATGAGTCCGTTCGATGGATTATATGCGTTCATAATTTCCTTTTTGAGCCACTTATGGCTAACAGCTAACAGCTAACAGCTATTAGCTGAAAGCTGTTAGCTGTTAGCTGTTAGGCCACAGCTTATCTCTGATTCAGTTCCGCCAGCAGTTCTTGCGCGCGGACGATGTTAATTTTCTTTTCGGCGGCCAATTGGTTGGCAATGGCCTGGACCTGATCGTTGGTCGCGCCGGCGGCGATGGCGACCTGGCGGGCGTGCAGGCGCATGTGGCCTTTTTGGATGCCGACCGTAGACAGGGCTTTGATGGCCGCCAGGTTTTGCGCCAGGCCAACGCAGGCCAAAACCATGGCCAGTTCGGGCGCGGATTGGATGCCCATGAGTTTCATGGCGACTTTGGCGGTGGGGTGGACTTTGGTGGCGCCGCCGACGATGCCGACGGCCATGGGCAGGGTGATGGAGCCGTAGAGGTCGCCGTTTTCGGTGACGTGCCAGTCGGTGAGGGCTTGATAACGGCCGTTTCGCGCAGCATACGAGTGCGCCCCCGGCTTCAATCGCTCGCCAATCATTGCCCGTGGCAATTACCACGGCGTCGATGCCGTTCATAATGCCTTTGTTGTGGGTGGCGGCGCGGTAGGGATCGACGACGGCGAAGGCGTTGGCCTCGGCAATAAAACGGGCAACTTCCGTGCCGGTGTAGCCGTCTCGCTCCAGCGCCGCGGCGGGGATGAGGCCGCTGGCTGTGGCCGTGCGCTGGTCGGCCAGGTTGGAGAGGATGCGCAGGTTGGTGCGTCCGCCGGTGATGTCGGCGATCATGGGGGCGAGGTTTTCCACGGCCGTGTTCACGGCATTGGCGCCCATCGCATCGCGGCAGTCGTAGTGCAGGTGGACGATGAGCATGGGGCCGACCGGCGTATCCGGGAAGGGGCGAAATTCCAGCGCGCGCGCCCCACCGCCCAGGGAAACCATCAGCTTGTCGCAGCAGTCGGCCTGTTCCAGCAGTTCGGGTTTGTGGGCTTCCAGGGCGGCAATGGCGGCATCCATGTCGGGGATGTCCAGCACCTGAATCTGGCCGATCATGACCGGGTCGCTGGTGGAGGCGGTAAAGCCGCCGCCGGCGCGAATGAGTTTGGCGGCATGGCTGATGGCAGCGACCACGCTGGGTTCTTCGACGACCATGGGGATGAGGTAATCACGGCCGTTAATCTGAAAATTGGCAGCCACGCCGAAGGGCAAAGCGTAGGTGCCGATGACGTTTTCGATCATCAATTCGGCTTGTTCCGGCTGCAGCCCATTGGTGGTGATGGTGGCTATTTCTTCGGGCGTCAGGTTGGCCCATTGGGCTACTTCTGCGGCGCGTTCGGCTAATGTCTTTTTATAGAAGCCGGGCAAACGGGAAGATTTTTCAGTCACAACTATCTCCTTCCTGCACAATACTCCCGCAGGCTTTTGGGCTGCGGGAGCAAAATTTTATCTTAGGATGTTTTCTATGGTGTTTAACCTGTCTTTACAGGAAAAGTCACGCTATTTATAGCTTTGCTTTGCTGTCAAAAGCTATCTAGTTGTCAGCGGCCCGGTTTACAGGAGGGAAACGGCCGTGCAAACCGCGTGGTGGGCATGAATACTCATCGGCGGTTAAAGTTGGCTGGCGTGCGGGCGCGCCTTACCTTGACCCGGACCCGCTCCTCGTGTAGCATTCTGTTGGCTGACGCCTCGTGACCGGCACGGCCGTATCGATTTTTAACCTCGCCCACACAGTTCCTAAATCGTCGCCGGGGCAAGAATGCACAGGCTGCGACAAGGTAATTCCTATGAAAACTTCTTCTTCTTCGTTACGCGCTCTCGTTCTGGCCATGTTGATGGTTATTCTGGTGTTGATAGCTTTGTTTTGGTTTTTGTATCGTGGCTGGGGGCCGTTGGAGCAGCAGGCGCAGCAGGCCGATGCGCGGGCGACGCGGATTGTGAGTTTGGAGGGTGATCTGCGGCAAAATGAGGCGCGGTTGACGGCCGTGCAGGCTGATGGAACGGCCGTAGCCAGCGAACGCGATACGGCCATCAACAATCACCAACTGGCTGAACGGGAACTGAACGATCAGCAGCAGCAAATTGATTTGCTGCTGACTCGTGTGTTTACGCAGGAAACGGCCGTAGCCGGCCAGTCGGCGGCGCAAAGCGTGCCCCGTGTCACGATCATTGAGCCGATAAGCGGCGGTGTGGCGCAGGTGAATGAACCGGTGGCGATTGTAGCGGTGGCCGCCGACGAGTCGGGGTTGGCGCTGGTGTTGGTGGCCCGAGCCGGCGATGTGGTGACCCAAACGCTGGCCGGCGAGACGCTGCATCAGGTTAGAATGGCATGGATTCCCACGGCCGTGGGCGAATATGACATTGTGATAACGGCCGTAAACTCAGCCCAAATGACCAGCTTGCCCGTCAGCGTAACGCTTCAGGTGGTAGACACCGCTGCAGAAATGGCGGCCTTCACGCAAACAGTCGCCGATATTTTGGGCCAACCAGCCGCCGCAGCGGCCGGCAGCGAACAACAAGCCCTGGCCACAGACAGCGCCGACCGGCAAACTCTCAACCTCCTCTTTTTACGCGCTTTCGATTTTGTTTTGCCTGGGGGTGACGTGGATGCAGCGCTCCTCAACGAGTACTGCTCGCTGCCAACCGGCGTGGATTCCCCGCTGCCGCCAGAAACCGGGGGCAGCGCAGATGCCCAACTGGCCTATATCCGCGCAGTCGTGGGCCAGCGACAGCTTGCGAGCTATTCCTTTGCCGATCTGCCCAATGCCGATGCCCGCGCCGCGCTTTGCGCTTTGGCCGAGGGACAAATCCGGCTGGCGCAAGAGCTGTACATTGCCCAGGCGGATCCGGCGCTGCAAGCCGCATTACAAATCAGCCTGAACAACAACCTGCTTCCTTTGCCCGCTAATGTGCCGGAAATTGTGAATAAACAGCAGGCGTTTCCTGTGATGGAAGGATTGGCGTTTGCGCGGGCATTGTATGAATTAAATGGCAACTTTAGTGCCGTGGATGCGGCCTGGCAGCAGCCGCCGCAGTCGACGGCGCAAATTTTGCGCCCGGAAGCGGCCTTGCCTGCTCCGGTGGCTGTTTCTTTGCCGCCTCTGGCAGCCGTGCTGCCGCCCGAATGGAGCATGGTGGATGAAGGCGTGGTGGGTGAATGGCTGATGGGGCAATATCTGAGGCCAGCGGTTGGATGGGGAAACGGCCGTATCCGCCGCCGCCGGTTGGCGTGGGGATCGTTACGCGCTGTATCACAATCCTACGGATGATGGGCTGGTAACGCTTTGGCATGTGGTCTGGGATTCGGCGGATGAGGCGGCCGAATTTGCCGCCGCTTACGACAGTTATCTGAGCAATCTGTGGCGGACATCTGGCCTGGAGCAGTTGGGCGCGAGCAATATCCGGTGTTGGGATGGCCCGGCAGGCGCCACTTGCGTGTATCCGGCGGAAGTGCAGAACGAGACTGAAACGATTATCGTCCAGGCGATGGATAAAGCGACGGCGCAGGAAGTTCTAGGTTTTGTTGTGGATGAAGGGTTATCGGGTTAACAAAGGTTTATCGGGTTAACAAAAGTTAACCAGGTTTGGTCTTGGCGGCGGTGTTGGCTACGCGCTGCCAGATCACTTCGGCCATGCGATTCATCATGGTGGGCATGGGGGATTTGGCTGAGGTAAGTGTCAGGGGGACGCCTTGGGCCAGGGCGCGTGACTGATTGGGGTCGTAATTGATTTTGGAGGCGACGCGGGCGTTTAAGCCGCGTTCGACGGTGGATTGGGGGAGTTCGGCTTCGGGTTGGATGTGGTTGAGGACGTAGCTTTTCTGGCGGAAGGTGATGCCTGTTTTGCCGAGGAGGCGGTCTACTTGCACGGCCGTTTGCACCGATACCACATCGGCGGCCAGAACGTGTAGGGCGATGTCGGCGGATTCGAGAACGGCCGTAAACGTTGGCCCGAAGACGCGCGGCATATCCACTACGGTAAACATCATCTTTTCGCGTAAGAGATACAGGCAAGCCTGCACCAGTTCGGCTGATGGTTCGTTTGCTGCCTGAGGCATGGTTGGCGCGGCCAGCAAGCGCAGCCCAGAGGGGTGAATCGTGAGCCGTTCCTTCAGCACAGACCAATCCAATTCGTTTGCCGTCGGCAGGTCGGCCCAGGTGGCGCGGGTTTGCAGGCGTAAATGCATGGCGGCTTGCCCGCCGGCCGGGGACAAATCGACAAGGCAAACTTCTTCTTGCGACAAACGACGCAGCGCGCTCGCCAGGTTAACCGCCAATGTTGTTTGCCCGACGCCGCCGCGCATGCCAAACATGGCAATGAGGATGCCTTGTTCTGGCTTGGTGCGGTTTTCTCGCTTGTGCAGCAAGTTGTCCACGCGTTCAATCAATTCTTGGGAAGTAACTGGCTTGCTGAGGTAGTCATCGGCGCCGCTTTTGAGGGCGGTGGTGCGGTCTACATCTTGGGAGCGGGCAGTGAGGATGAGGATGGGAAGGGTTTCCAGTCCTTTGTGGGCGCGTAATTGGCGAGCGATGTCGTGCCCGCTCATGTCGGGCATCATGACATCGAGGACAAGCAGGTCTGGTTTGTCGTTTTTGACTTGTTCCAGGCCATCGACTGGGTCGCTAATAAGGGTGGTGGTGTGGCCGCCGCGGTCTAACATCAGGCCCACCATGCGTAGTAGCTGTTCGTCGTCGTCAATTACATAAATCCGCGCCACGCTTTAGACTCCTTTGTTCAGACTGCTGTTCTTTGTTGGCATAAGGTGCATCATAACATAATTATGCCAAGTTGGGAATGGACGAACGATTTAAGCTCCGAGACAGAACAGGCCGATCCGATCTTTGTGAATTAAGATCAGATCGCCGCTGTAGGAGATGTCCGGGTATAGGGAAGCTGAGGCTTTGGCCGAAAAGACCAGGAGGAAGCGACCAATAGACTGGACGAGGATTTCTCGGGGAGCGAGTTTGCCATCGTGCATAATTTCACCGGCGATTTCAAAGGAAGGGACGGTGAGAAATATGCTGATGGGGCGGCCGCGGGTGAATACGGAACGGCCGTGCTGCGTGCCTACCGGAATTCCTTCGCGCCGGTCTTGTAAGACAATGAAGTTGATATTTTCTTTGCGGAAAGCGGCTACTTTGTAGTGGGAAATGATCTCGCCGGGCAAATGTATTCGGGAGATGTAGGCGTCTTGTAACTCTAGAAAATCTGAATTGGGGTTTGCCAGCTCGGCATGGATGCCGCCAGTTCCAACCATGACGTGCCCGGTCACACGATAAGCGTCTGTAAACAGATCGACATTGATGAGTTGATTTCGACCAAAGTGCGTGCTGCCCATGAATGACTCCTTCGTGTTAGATAACTGACCTCATGGCTTTATGATAACAAAAAATTACAGTTTTCGGGCATTTCGGAATTTATTCCATTCGTCGATGTTCCAGGAGCGTCCTGGTTCTTCGTGTAGGCGCATAAATGCCTGGTCAACCGGGGCCTGGGAGTAGTCACCGTTGGCGACGAGTTGGGTTAACAGGTCAGCGTAGAGGCTGCGCAGCACGGCCGTGCGCAACAGGTATCCGTCGTAGGTTAAGTTGGGGGGCGTAACGGCCGTTAACACGCGCGTTTCAAAATCAGGCGGCAGCCAATCCAGCCGGAGCAAATGCCCCATTTCCCGGTTGCGCCAAATGCGCCACTGCCGATTATAAGCAAACAAGGCGTCTACCAGATTACGATACGCCGCTTGCAGCCGGTCGTAGGCTATCACCGGGCCTAACGTATGCCAGACGTTGGCCGGCGTGTCCTCTCCGAGCAGTTGATCCAGCCAGACAATCGCTTCGTCCAACCGGCTTAAGCGCACGGTGTCATTGTAAGCGGTTTTTTGGGCGATCAATTGGGTGATTTCGCCGGAGGGGTCGTAGGCTATCCAGCCGCCGCTCAGCTCGGCGCGGCGTTCTTCCGGCCAGATGAAGTCTGGCTCGGCCCATTGTTTGTAGGGCAGCCGCAAAAAGTCTAGTTGTAAGCTGTCGGTCTGGCAACGGCCGTCGAAGATGCTGTAAAACGTGTCTTCTTCTGGCTGCCATTTCGCTTCCGCCGGCACAATGTATAAATCGAGCGGATCTAAAAAGATGATGGCGTCAATATCCGATTCCGGGCGCATGTGGCCTGAAGCCAGGCTGCCAATGCCCACCACGCCGCGCACAGCGTCTTCTACGGCTATTACTTTTCGATAAATGCTTTGAACTGGGTTCGTTTTGTTTCAGTTGCGGGTGTCATACTGTTTTCTGGCTGGTTTTTCTGACACGTTGTTTCTGTTTTGTGCTGTGGGAAAACGCGTGCTGGAATTGGCGGTAGGGAACGGGTGGGGAAACGGCCGTTTCCCCTAACGGCTCCGTGTTGAAGGCCATTGGGCCGTCTTTTCAGACGCAACCGCCCGTGTGGGCTGCCTTTCAGGCGGCAAGCCAACCTCCAATTCCTGCAAAAGAATATCCATCGAATCCAAAAAATCCTCGTCATACTGCAATTGGCCACAAATATCACAAGAATAAGCGGGGGCGTTGGGCAAAACCATCACATACTTATCTACCCAGTAGATAAATGGCGCTTTTGTTGGTTGGCAACGACCAATCCGGCAGAGGTCACAGGTTTGGACTTTCGGTTCAATTGTCATTTTGGAATCCATAGTGCGGCACGGCTTCCCAATCGCTGGGCGGCCAATAGACAACCATTGCTTTGCCTACGATATTTCCCTTGGGTAAAAAAGACCACGAATGGGAGTCGCTGGAATTGTTCCGATTATCCCCCAAGACAAAATACTCCCCTTCTGGCACTATGCCACTGTAGGTGTATTGAGGCTCATCCATGATGTAGGGTTCATCCAGCACAACCCCGTTGACGATCACCTGTTGATTGCGGATTTCAACTTCATCGCCCGGCACGCCAATCACCCGCTTGATCAGATTGAGATCGCTCTTTGGGTGATGAAACACGATCACATCGCCGTGCTGCGGGTTGTTTAGATAGTAGCTGATGTTGTTGATGATGAGGTACTGCCCATTTTGCAAAGTAGGGTTCATGCTGCTGCCCTCGATGCGATAGCGCCCGATTAAACTATTGACCAGCCAAAAGATGAAAAAAGTTAGCAGCAGGGTTTCAATGATTTCGCGAACGATTGTTTCGGTAGGCTGACGCAACTCGGTTTCAGGGAGTCTTTGGGGTATTGGATGGGATGTAGATGAGCCAGATTCTGCAACGGCCATAAATAATCAACCTAAAAGGGTACTTATACCCGGGATTTCAATCAGAGATTATAGACGAGCGCCAAGGGTGTTGCAACCGAGGACAATATCTATCACGAAATTATAAGATGAGGCGCTTAAGGGATTTCTTTCTTGCAATTGGCAAGAGGCGGGGCTATAATCCCCGCTCGTTGGGTCATTAGCTCAGCTGGCAGAGCAGTGGACTTTTAATCCATTGGTCGAAGGTTCGAATCCTTCATGACCCATTAATAGGAATGAAAGCAGAAGGAAGAAGGCAGAAAGAAATCTGCTTTTGGCCTTCTGCTTTTTTGTTTGGTTTAACGGCTATAACCCGAATGATTTGCACGATAGTGGGGCAAATATGAAACGACACGTATATCTGGAAGATATTCCGTTAACCGAAGCGCAAAAGGCTTTACAAACGGCCCTGGCTAAGGCGGGATTGTGGGGGCCGCTGGCGGCCGAGGTTGTGCCGATTGCTGAAGCCAACGGCCGTATCACCGCCACGGCCGTTTGGGCCAAACTCTCCGCCCCCCATTACCACGCCAGCGCCATGGACGGCTACGCCCTCCGCGCCCAAGACACGGCTGGAGCCACCGAAACCAGCCCGCTCCGCTTCAGCCTGGTTACAAGCCCGGAAGAAGCCGAACGCTCCCGCCGACCGGCGCAGGCTGTCAACACCGGCCATCCGCTGCCATCCTGGGCCAATGCGGTGGTGATGATCGAACACACCCAGACCGTCAGCGCCGAGGATGGGCCAGGCATTGAAATTCGCGCCGCGCTACCGCCCTGGCATCATGTACGCCCCATGGGTGAAGATATGGTCGCCACGGAATTGGTGCTGCCGGCCAACCACAAGCTGCGCCCGGTTGACCTGGGCGCGTTGGCCGGTTCCGGCCATGCCACTGTGTCTGTGTACAAACGGCCGTCTGTAGCCATCATCCCCACCGGTTCAGAATTGGTGTCGGGCGAAACGGCCGTAGCCCAGGGCATCGCTCCCGGTCAAATTATCGAATACAACAGCCTGGTCCTGGCCGCCCAGGTGGCCGACTGGGGCGGGCTGCCCACCCGCTGGCCCATTGTCGCCGATGATTTTGTGGCTATCAAAACGGCCGTCACCCAGGCCGCCCAAACCCACGACCTCATTCTCCTCAACGCCGGTTCCTCGGCCGGCAGCGAAGATTATACCGCCCACGTCGTCGCCGACCTCGGCCAACTGCTCGTCCACGGCGTCGCCGTCCGCCCCGGTCATCCCGTCATCCTCGGCCTCATCGATCCCCACTCCGCACTCCGCACTCCGCACTCCAAACTCCCCGCTCCCCACCCCCCGGTCCCCATCATCGGCGTGCCCGGCTATCCGGTCAGCGCCGCGCTCACCGGCGAGATTTTTGTCGAGCCGCTGCTGGCCCGCTGGCAAGGCCAGCCGCCTTACGAGCCGCCCACCATCAGCGCCACCCTTACGCGCAAGCTCAATTCACCCACCGGCGATGACGATTTTGTGCGCGTGGCGGTGGGCAAAGTGGGCGACAAGGTGCTGGCAACTCCCATGAATCGCGGCGCGGGCGTCATCACTTCCCTGGTGCGGGCCGATGGGCTGCTGCACGTGCCGCGGTTCAGCGAAGGCTTGGAGGCCGGAACCAACGTGACCGTCCACCTTTACCGCACGCCGCGCGAGATCGAACGCACGCTGGTAGCCATCGGCAGCCACGACCTGACGCTCGACCTGCTGGCCCAATTTTTGGCCGAAAAAGGCAGCGGGCTGCGTCTGGCCTCGGCCAACGTGGGCAGTTTGGGCGGGTTGATGGCCCTGCGGCGCGGCGAAGCCCATTTTGGCGGCTGCCATCTGCTCGACCCTGATACCGGTATCTATAACGAAAGCTACGTGCGCCGCTATTTACCCGGCCAGGAGATTGTCCTGGTGACGTTGGTCGGGCGGGAGCAGGGCTGGATTGTGCCGCCCGGCAATCCGCGCGGTCTGGCCGATTGGGCTGACGCGGGCGGCGGCGACATACGTATTGTCAACCGGCAGCGCGGCGCAGGGACGCGTGTGCTGCTAGATTATGAATTGGGTCGTCGAGGCATTCAGGCGGCAGACGTGGCCGGTTACGACCACGAAGAGTACACCCATCTGGCGGTGGCGGCGGCTGTGGCCTCCGGCACGGCCGATGCCGGGTTGGGCATTCGGGCGGCGGCGCGGGCGTTGCAGCTTGATTTTGTGCCGCTGACCCATGAGCAGTATGACCTGGTATTACCGGGCGCGGTGTATGAGAGCGACTTGTTGCAGCCGCTGTTGGCGCTGTTGGCCGATGATGGGTTTAAAACGGCCGTCGCCGCCCTCCCCGGTTACGATGTGTCGCCGATGGGACAGGTTCGGAGGATTACAACATGACAAAATCGGTTGTGATTACGGGCGTTTCTACAGGAATTGGTTACGCTACCGCGGCGCAGCTTGTGGCGTATGGCTATCGCGTTTACGGCAGTGTGCGCAAACAGGCCGACGCCGACCGGGTGCAGGCAGAGTTGGGCGAGCGCTTTACGCCGCTGTTGTTTGATGTGACTGATCATGCGGGGGTGGAAACGGCCGTTTCCCTCGTGCAAGCCGCGCTGGGGGAGCAAAACCTGGCCGGGTTGGTCAATAACGCAGGCATCTCTACCCTTGGCCCGCTCATGCACATGCCCCTGGACGATTTCCGCCGGCAGTTTGAAGTGAATTTGTTCGGCTTGCTGGATGTGACACAGCAGTTTTTACCGCTGTTGGGCGCCCGGCCTGGCGCGCCGGAGCCGCACGGCCGTATTGTCAATGTCAGTTCTGTTAGCGGCCGGATTTCGTACCCGTTTTTTGGCGCGTATGCCGCCTCCAAACATGCCCTGGAAGCGCTGTCCGACGCCCTGCGCCGCGAGTTGATGGTGTATGGCATCGACGTCATCGTCGTGGAACCGGGCACAACCAGCACACCGATCATCGACAAAGCCAGCGAGGGCGCCGCGCAGTACGAAGACACGCCATATGGCGACATCATCGCCCGGATGCAGGCGGAATCGGTCGCCGAACGGCGCGCATCGGCCATTCCTGTGGAGAGGGTGAGCAACATCATCATCGCCGCCCTGGAAAAAGAGCAGCCCAAAACGCGTTACCCTATTCCCCGTAAAAAATTATCTGGCTGGCTTCTTCCCCGCTGGCTGCCGGATCGCTGGCTGGACCGCATTGTGGCTGTCCAGGTGGGCCTGCATCGGCTGGATTAACGGTGTAGACCCGAAGGGTTTGACCTCGAGTAATTAGCATCATACCGGGCCAAACCCTTCGGGTCTGCGGCTGAACATCAATCTGTAATCGTTATGTCTACAAAACTGGTGCGATAGGGGAAAACCCACAATTCCTGGGTGACTTTGGTTTTGCCGCTGCCGACGGTAATTTCATAATAACCGGCGGGCACGTCGTCGAGGGCAAAATTTTCCTGCCAGTGGTCATCGGGGTTGACGGTTGTGCCGGCGTAGGAAGTTGTGGCCAGATAGCGTGATTCGGCGTCGATGCGGCGCAGCGAGATGGGCGCTTCTTCTACCAGGGAGCCGTTTTGACGGGTAATGCGCCCGGCGACTGCGCCAAAATCGGGGAAGGGGTAGAGCCACAGGAGCGGGTTGCGGGTGTTGTCGTAGCTGTTGGCTCCCAGGCGCACTTCAAAGTGCAGATGAGGACCATCGGCGACGCCGGTTGCGCCGGACAGGGCGATGGGAGCCAGGGCGTTGACTTTTTGACCTTCCACAACCAAAATTTTGGATAGATGACCATAAAGATTGTAAACCGCCTCTCCATCCAGCGACGAATCCAGTTGAATCACTACTAAATTGCCATAAAAATTGGTTTGCGGCCCATAGGCCAGATTGAGGTCGTCGCCGGCGACGATGACGGTTCCGCTGGCGGCGGCGAGGACTTCTGTGCCTGTGGGGACGTAGAACTCGACGCCGTGGTGGGGGCTAAGGGTTCCGCCTCGCGTGCTGCCGTAAGGGTAGGATTTGTCTGTCCAGACTGTGCCGCCTTCGGCGATGGGGCGTTGGAGCCAGTAATGGTCGTCGTTGGAGGTGAAGGGGAGAGCGGGTGGCGTGAAGGTGGGTTGCGGGGTGGTGGTTTCGGTGGACACGGCCGTTTCCGCAGCGGTTGGCGCGTTGGCTACGGCCGTTGCCGTTACTTCAGTTATTTGTTTGGCATGAGCCACCTCGTCCGGATCGACGGCGGCGAATGAAGGCGGCGCGAAAACAGGAGTCGCCGTCAGGGCCAGAGTAGGGGGCGGGGGCGGCATGATGGTGTTGGTGGGCGGAATGGTGGGCAAAATGGTCGTGGGTGGGGGTTGGGTGACGGCCGTTATTTCCTGCCCGGCGGCGTTTTGCTGGCAGCCAGATAGACCCCACAGGGCCAAAAGCATGAACAGAGTTAAGAGCAGGAGGGGAAACGGCCGTGTCACAGGGTAAATCCACTCCGTTCGCTTACCAGCGCCAGAATATCGGCCAGCAGGCGGTCGACTTCGGTTTCCAGAGCGTTGGTTTGCTGCTGCCAGTTAGCGGCCAACGCCCGATCTTGCAGGTTGACGGCGTTGACTTTGACGTTGAGCGCGGCGATGCGCACGGCCGTTTGCGCCAGCAGGGCGCCCGCCGCCGCATCGGTGATGGCGTTGAGGTTGCCGACTTCCACAATTTTTTGCGCCAGGAAAATGACGTCGCGGCTGAGGTGAGCGACGCGTAAGGGAACGTCACCGGCGCCGATGGTGGCAGTTTCGATAGCCGCAGCGCGGCTGGCCGGGTCTAACTCTTTTTGGCGGAAGGCGTCCATCACACGGCCGTAGGCGGCGGCATCTTCAGCAACGGCGGCCGTGAGTTTTTGGCGCAAATGGTCGGCTTCGGCCAGGATGGCTTGCGCCCGGTCTTGAACAGCGGCGTACTTTTTGCGTCCCAGGGTTAACCCGGCAACCATTTGGGTGAGGGCGGCGGCCAGGGCGCCGGCCAGAGCGGCAACCGATCCACCGCCAGGGGCGGGTGTGGCGGCTGCGGTGGCCTCGATGAAGGCGTGCGGCGTAAGGTCGATTAAGGCTGTGGCCTGTGCCGAGGGATCGGTTTGAGCCGGTGAATCGGCCTCGGCGGCGACTTCTTGCAGGCGATATTCCAGCACTTGTTCATCTTTCAGATCGTCGATTTGCAGGTACCATTTGGCGGCGTCCAGGAGCGCTTTTTGCGGTGTCATGCCCACGAGTTCCGCTTTGGTAATGGTGAGGCCATAGCGGGCAGCTTCGCGGCGCACCATTTCCTGCACCCGGAAGATAGGCGTTTTTTCGAAATCGGTGAGGTTCAGGCTGACCTGGGCCTGACCTTCGACGAGGAAACCTTTGGCCTGGACAAAACGGAGGCCGCCGCCGATGAAGCGCACGCTGCGGGCAATCTGGTCGGCGATATCGGCGTTGTCGGTGTTCAAGTAGAGGTTGTAAGCGATGAGGAACGGCCGTACGCCAATCACCGTTGCGCCCCAGGTTCTGGCTTCGGCCGGGCCATAATCCGGCAGGCGATCCGGGTTGGACGCCACCTGCTGCTTCCATAGTTCATATTCCCCTTTGCGGATGGCCGAGAGGGTCTTGCGCTCTGGTCGGGTGGCTGCGTCGCCGTACAGATAGACAGCGACGCCCAGTTCCCGGCCGACACGTTCGCCCAACCGGTTGGCCAGGGCGATACAATCGGCGATGGAGGCATTTTTGATGGGAATAAAGGGGCAAACATCGGTGGCTCCGATGCGCGGGTGTTCGCCGGTATGGGTCTCCAGGTTGATGTGCTGCGCCGCAAAAGCGATGGCCTGGAAGGCAGCTTCTTCCACATGAGCCAGGGAGCCAACGAAGGTGATAACGGTGCGATTGTGGTCAGGATCGGCGCTGACGTCCAGCACGTGGACTCCCGGCACAGACCGGATGGTTTCAGCGATGCCGTTGTAGATTTCGGGGTTACGGCCGTTGCTGAAATTTGGCACGCACTCCACTATTTGTTTCATCAAAAAACCTTCTCCTTCCCGCAGGCAGCCTGCGTTTGTTCCAGATTCAAGCCTGCCAATTCTATGCGTCTCGGCGGCAAATGCCAGGAATTTTAAGGCTGGTCATTATTTCGTTATAATTCAGTTAACCTTTTTGGCTGGGCAGGCGTGCCAATCATTTGGAAACGCTAATCTCAATTTCATTGCTCAGGGTTGCGCACCTGACTGTATGAGGATGGGAAGGAAATCGAGCTATGGACCATTTGCTGTTGAGTTCTACGTCTGGGGTCGGAATTATCACCATGATCATGCTGGATATATGGACGACACTCTCCTCTGGGGCGCTAGACGGCATCATTGCCGGGCTGGTTGTGGGCGCTATCGTCATTCCTATTATTCAAACGCCAGATGCCCTGGGGCGTTCATTATTGATCGGCCTGCTTTTAGGGCTGGGGATGGCTGTCTATCAGTTGGTGTTAATTGGCCAGGTGACGGGAAGCGGCATGGGGCAAATCCTGAACTCTCTGGATGGGGCTACAGGGACAGTGGTAGGTCAGTTGATCTTGAATGCAGTTATCTACACTGTGTATGCGATGCTTGTCGGCGCGGTCATCGGCGTTGCGCTGACAGTGCCCGACAAGGCGTTAAAGGGCGGCCTCGTCGGCATGTTATTTGGGGCGATTGTTGGCGCTGTTTTCAAGTGGATTTTAGGCGAAGTGGGTCTGGTGTTGAATCCAACCGTATTTCGCTTGTTAACCGGGCTGTTGATTTGGGGCTTATTGTCGGCGATTGTCAGTCGTTGAGCGGGGTTTCTTGCGCCGATGTGGCTGCTTGAGTTTTGCGGCGTATGATGGCTTTTAGTCGTTCCCACTTCGCTTTAATCGGTGGAATGTCGGTTTCGGCGATCGGTTGGCGGCTGTAGCGGGCCACAAGGAACGCTTCCGTTAAATCTTCGATTTCCGGGCTGGTATCCGGCCAATTCAGTCTCAGGTCGTTGGCAAATTCCGAAGGCGTTTCACTCTCCTGCCGCGGGACGCCTCCCTTTTCAGCGCGTTTGAGGGTAGAAAGATAAAAGTAGCGCACTTTCTCGCGCGGCGATAAGGCGTTCAGGCGCACAAAGCGCCAGGGGGGTTTTGCTGTGGGTGTTTTGGGCATAGGTTGGAGGCGGGTTTGAAGGTTGTGGCGCGCGGCTTTCACTTGTGATTGGACTCCCGACCACAAGGAGCGGCCCCAGGCAAGGAGCGCCTGCCAGAACTGGCGCAGCAGTGAGGCATTAAACTTCAAGCCCCGTTCGCGGATAAAAAAGCTCACGGCGACAATGCTCAAGACGATGACCACGGCCCAGAAAGCAGAGGTAAAAATCATCTGCATCGTTGGATCTGGGACTGTTTGCTCGGTTGGAAGTGGCGGGAGCAGGGGTTGTTGAGGTTTGGGGATTTCGGGTACTTCTGTGTTTGTGGCGCGCAGGGGAAATAACAGAGCCAGCAGGTAATAGATTATCAGAGAACCTAGAAAAGTAATTGCCGTTAACAGCCACATCACCCCAAAAATGAGTGCCTGCATGAGCTGACCAAATAAAAACGTGGATCCCACGGGCAAAAAAGCTGCGGTCAAACCAATCGCTAATAAGATGAATACCGTGCGGCGATACCAATTGCGGCCAATACCCGGACTTCTTACCGCTTCTTCAGACAACCAGCGCGCCTCTAACATGGCCAGACGTCCCTGGCTAAATAACAAAAAGCCGGTCAGAAAATACAGCAGCAAGGCCCATAACATGCCGGTAGATAATCCCAAACGGCCGATTCCGGTCATGAGAGGGTTGGAAATGCTTTGCACTGTGGCAAAATCGATGCTGGTGAGCGACGCACAAAACAGCATGAGAATCGCCCCGCCTAAAAATTGCTGGACAAAATTGTGCTGCAAGGCTTTGCGGTCGATGGGCATGGGCAGGTTGGCTTCCAGTCGCTCCCCGCGCGGGGTGGTGTAGTATGCCTGCTCGGCTACATCGGGTGATAATCGAATGAAGAGATTGCTGGTGCTTATGGTGCGATACCAGACGGCGTATACCAATATCACCGTACCGATGAAATAGGGGTCGGATATCAGGCGCAGCGGTTCAAATAGGTACGTTGTCCATAATTGCAGGGAGGGCCAATTGCCTTGAACTACCCAGGTGAACAGGCGGGTTAACAACAGTAAGAAAACCAGTTCGGCGGCGCGGTAGCGGGCATGTTCCACCAGGCGGCGGTCTGGATGGGTGAGCCAGACGGTGGTGGCGTAGCTTTCCAGGGCGACGAATAAGCCCAAAAGCATGACCAATGGCCAGGGACGGCCGTTATCGGCAACGCGCAGCACACCAAGGAGAGCGCCGAGTAAAGCCAGGGTGTTGGTGATAAGCAGCGACGGCTGGATGATGGTGTGCGACCAGGAGGCCACGGTGGGCGGCGGCGTGTCTGTGGGCTGGGGGGGTGATTTCGTGGTCATGGTTAGGTGGAAAACGGCCGTTGCCATCGTTCCAGATCGCGTTTTTCCGTGACATGATACGCGGCAAAGCCCAAATGTCGGGCGCGTTCGCGCACCCGGCTAAATTCGCTGTCCGGTTCTACAACCAACAGGATGGGGTTAAACCCGGCGCGCACCAGCCGATGCAGCGTCTGGCAGATGGCCTCGCTGCCGCTGGGATTGATAACCAGGATGGTGACGCCCCAGCTTAGATCCAGGCAGGCTGTGGCCGCCCATTGGCTGAAAGGAACCGTCTCTCCGGCTTCCAGGCGGGCTAACTGTTCCAAAATTTTCATGAGGTGTGGGCGGCCAGGACGCGGCGGGATCGCCGGGGGTAAAGCGGCCGGCGAGGTTTGGGTTGTCTTGGCGATAAGCAGACGGCCGCTTTGTTCGTCAAATTCGATGGGTTGGCCTTCTGACTGGTGCAGCGGGTCGATACCGTTGCTTACCAGACCAACCGGCTGGCGTAAGTCGACCAGGTGGGTGGCCAGAGAAGCGGCCACTTCGATGGCCCATTCGATGGTGTACGCGCGATCTCGGCCAATGTAATCGCCGGTGTGCAAATTGAGGAAGACGGCCGTTTCCAAGGAAATCGCCGGTTCATATGTCTTAACCAGTAAGTGTTGGCTGTGCGTATGGGCGCTGGCCTTCCAATTGATCTGCCGCAGCGAGTCCCCGGAACGAAACTGGCGCACGCCCATCGGCCGCGCCGGGTCTTCAAACAGGCGTTGGTGGCTGCCAATCACGCCGAACGGCAGCCTGGAGGGCAGATTTAGCTGGCTCAGGGTCCAAATGCGCGGATAAACAGTCAAATAATCGGCCGGCAGGCTGCGCGCCTGTTCGGCAAACAGGCCGAATAAATCGCTCGTTTTTAGACGCATGGGGCCGAGACGATAGTAGCCCCGGCGGCGCGTTTGCACAAAGTAGGTAAATTCGGTTGTTTCATGGCCGCGCAAGGAAAAAACGCGATTTGTCGCCTGGCGGGTCTCCAATTCCACCGCAACCGATTCCCGCAAATGCAGCCAGGGCACGCCCAGGCGGCTTTTATTTTCCAGGCGCAAGACAACCTGTACATCTTCTCCCCAAAAAGCGTGATCGGTAAAGTCGCGGCGCGCCAAAATATGGCCCAGGATGCGCGGCGTATACCACCGGTTCCAGGCGTAGAGGCCGATGCTGACGTAGACCAGATAAAAAATGAAATCAACTTTCAGCAGAAAGGCTACCAGCATTAAGATTATGATCAGGCCGAAGAATTGCCCCATAAGCGCCTTACCTGGCGGTACATCTACTCGTCAGTTATGCCGACAAACTTGCTAATTCGCCGATATCCAGGCTGGTAGTGTTGATGATGCCCGCCAGGATAGATTCAATTTTTGTGCCGCGCAGAGCGCTTTCGGGGTGGACGAGGCAGCGATGGGCCAGGATGGGCGTGGTTAGTTTTTTGATGTCGTCGGGCAGCACGAAGTCGCGCCCTTGGAGGGCGGCGTAAGCCTGAGAAGCGCGATAGAGGGCCAGGCTGCCGCGCGGGCTGGCGCCAAGCAGCAGGTCTTTGTGGCGGCGAGTGGCAAAAACCAGGCGCACGATATATTCACGGAGGGTTTGATCGACGTGGACCTGCCAGACTTGGGGCAGGAGATCGGTTAGTTGACGGCCGTCACTAACAGGCGGCAATGTCTCAATTGGATGGACGCCGCCCAGGTTGAGCAGCATCTGGCTTTCGGTGGCTTCGTCCAGGTAACCCAGGCTTAATTTAATGAAAAACCGGTCGAGTTGGGCTTCTGGCAGCGGGAAGGTGCCTTCGTATTCCACCGGGTTTTGCGTGGCCATGACAAAAAACGGCCGTTCCAATTCTCGCGTCACGCCATCTACCGTCACCTGCCGCTCACCCATCGCCTCTAACAGCGCCGATTGGGTGCGCGGCGTGGCCCGATTGATTTCATCGGCTAATAAAATGTTGGTGAAGGCTGGGCCGGGGATGAACGTGAACGCCTGTTGATTTTGGTCAAAAATAGAGACGCCGGTCACATCGTTGGGCAGCAGGTCGGGGGTGCATTGCAACCGCTTAAAATCGACGCCCATGCTGATGGCTAAAGCGCGGGCGAGCATTGTTTTGCCCACGCCGGGCACATCTTCTAATAAGACGTGGCCTTCGCATAGGAGAGCCACCAGCAGCAGTTCTAACGTGTCGCGTTTGCCGATGATGACGCGTTCGACGTTGGCAATAATTTTTTGCGCAAAGGGTTTGATTTCTTGGGTCATAGCCCATATCGTATCAGAGAGATCAGGGGGCGGCAATGGGGGAAAGAGGGGGAACGGCCGTGCCTACCAGGGCCGTATCTGCCAGAGCAAAAAGAGCTGCGGCACAATTATCCCGCCCAAGGGGGCGCGGTACTCCCAGCCCAAACGGTCGATTAAAATGTAATCGACGATGGCCCATAAGCCGAAACAGCCCACAGCTATCAGGATGATGGCCAGGGCGATGCTGAGCAGCAGGCAGGTTTGGGCGCAGCCCAGGCTGCTGCTGGGCATGACGCGCACCTTGGAGCGCGCTTCTGGCTCGGCGATGGGCATGTCGATGACGCGCGGCCGGGTGGGTGATGGCGGTGGCGGCGCGGCGGATTGGAGACGGCCGTTGCCCGTGCAGCCAAAGGCGGAGCATTTGTGGCCGTTGGCTTCCCAACAGGCGGCATGATGGCGCGCGCCATCTGCGGGGCAAATGACTATTTCGTCGCCCGCGACAAAGGATTCTTTGCACAGCGCGCACTGTTGGTCCAGAAAAGCGGAGGTTTCGCTGACTTTAAGCGGGCGGATCATGGGGGGAAGTCCTGTGATTCGTAACCTGTAAGCCGACGAACGGCGGCTTACAGGTTACGAATCACGGTTAGCCGACCTGTATCTGGTCCAGCAGCCACTGCCAAAGCCGCTGCCAAAAGCCGGGCCGGCGCATTCGTTCCACTTCGCGGGCTTGTTCGGCTTTGAGGCGTTTGGTTTGCTGGCTGACGGCGGGGCCACGGCCGTTTAAGGACGGCGCGGGCAGGTCGGAATAGGTGATGGTGAGGGCGGGGTCGCGGTTACGGCCGTAGACGTAATTTTCGGTGCATTCGCAGCCCAAAATGGCGCATTTGCCGCCGCTTTGCTCCCAACAAGTCTTGTGGTAAAGGGTGCCGCACTTGGCGCAAACAACCGGCAGGAGCGACCGCTCGCGGGTATTGTTTTCCACCGCGCCGGCGCAGATCGGACAATGCAGGCTCAGGCGATTGGCTTCGCTGATGTCGTCGTCCGTTATTTCGATGAAGGGTAATTCCTTTTCGTCCATTTTATGTGTCAGTTTGATGGTTCGTTAGATGGTTGGTTTGATGGTTTGTTGTCTTGATTAAAGACCCAACGAACCAACGCGATCACCCATCAAACAAATTAAACCGCCTATGCAGGTTAGCCTCAGGCATCTTCTAAATTATACACGAATCGGCAAGCACTTGGGTGGGAAACTACCAGGAACGCGCTGCCCAACTGGGCCATTCATAGTCCACCGGACTGACGCGCGTTTTTTGCCGGTCCCAGCAGAAGAAGCCGCTTTTGTTGGCCTGCGGGTCCAGCACAAAGGCGATGTGCCAGATTTGGGTGAAGAAATTTTGGTGAATAAATTGGTCCATGCCGGATAAAAAGATGCCAAACCCGGGATGGGTGTGGTACCAGCCGACCATAACGGCCGTTTCATCCGGGTAGCGTTCTCGCAGTTTATCGTTCATGTAGCGCCAGCTTTCAGGCGTGTAGGTGACGCTGGCGCCCTGCATGACGGTATATTTGGCGATGATGGTGTCGATGATGTGGACGACGTAACGGCCGTCTGGCTGCTTTTCGGGGCGTGGACCGACGAGTACGCCGGCAACTTCCCGGTTGGGGCTGCTGAGAGCGTGGGCCTGGGCGGCGCGAAAAGCAGGTTCGTCCATCAAAATATCCGCAGCCATCCAGGTGCGCGAACCAATGGGCAGTCTGCGCCCGGCGATTTGCACCCGCGCCCGGCTGGGGGCGATAATGGCCGCGTCTGGCCCTTCGCCGGTGGTCTCTTCCGGTTCGGCGTATACCGGCTCGGATTCGGCGACCAGGACTTCGGGTTCTGTGTCGTCGGGGGTGGCGGTTTGTTCCGGCATGGGCTGTGGCTCAGGGGCGGGGGGCGTGACGGCCGTTTCCGCTTCCGCTTCATCCGGGGTTTCAAGCGGCGCGTCTGGGATTGGCGCGGGTTCGGCCGGCAAAATAATCGCCTGCCGCCGCCACACAGCTTCCAAAGAGCGGGTTTCCCCCTGGCGGTCCAGCACAGTCACTTCAATCTCGGCTTTGTCTTGCTCGTCCAGCTCCAGCAGGGTGATGGCTTTGTACGCGTCCCATACATCCGCTTCCAATTCATCGGCGAAACTTTGCAGATCGTCCAGGGTACAGTCGGCCAGGGGTTTGACATGGCCGTCAACGGTCACCGTATCTGGCGGCGTCAGCACCACCGTCACCGAGGTGGATTGGCCGGATTCAGGCACTTTAATGGTTACAATTGCGGCGTAAACAGGTTCGTCGGTCATAGTTTTTTGAATAGACCTGTCAGGTTTTAGAAATCTGACAGGTCTGACTAGTTTTAGGGAATTAATTCAATTTGCAGCTCGCACAGGTCTGTGTTGACCAGGCGGATGTTGTTGGGATCAACGGCCGTTAAGCGCATATCATACAAACCAGACGTGTAGTTGGTGGTGTCCCAACGCGCCAACGTGCCCAGCGTAGTGCCCCGGCTCAGCGTGCGCAGGGGTACCCAATTATCGGCCCCAGACGGCCGTGCTTCTACCCGATACCGCGTCGCGTCTGGGTGGCTGGCTGTGCCGATCACTTCAATCGTCGAACCAACCGGATACCGCTGCCCGGTTAAGGGGGACAAAATGCGCAGGCGCGGGTCGGGGCAGGCTGCGGCATTGCTGGTTGCCAGCGACTTATCGGCCATCATCAGCACCACGTTTTCCAGGCGGTTGACTTGTTGGCTTAGAGGCAGAACCCAGCCAACGAGCAAAAAAAAGCTCAGAAGCAGCCCCAGGCTGCCGACAATCAGGCCAATGCCGGGATTAAACGATGGTTTTGCGGTGCGCGGCGCGTAGACGGTGGTTGGTTCTGGCGAATGGGACGGCCGTTTGCTCTGGGCCAGTTCGGCTTCGCTGGTGTCTTTCCATACTGACGTGCGCACCACGCGCCAACGCGCATAGGGCGCCGGCTGGCTGTCTAGCAGCTCGTAAAAGCCGGCAAAGGGAACCAGTTCCCCATTCACCCAGCCAAAAAAGCAGGCTTCATCGCGGCCTGGATCCACCACAAGACCAACGTGCCAGGGCAGCGTAAACGCCGCCGAATGCACAACCACATCGTCGCCGGAATAAAATACGCCCAGATTGGGGTGCGTATGAAACCAGCCCACTATCTCCAGGTTGGGGTATTTTGTCTCCCGGTCCTGGCGGAGTTGGCTCCAGGTATCGGCCGTAAAGGTGAAATGCACCGGCCCATGGTCGGCGCTGACAACGGGGAGGGCGGCCTGGATTTCGACAAAAAGTTGTTCCTGGTATTGGAAGGCTCGCCCCAGGAGCGCGCCGCCCAATTCGGTGTACAGGTTGGAACGGCCGTGACTGTCGATTTGTTGCAGCGCCGCCTGGCTGACGATGATTTGGACCTGTCCGGCTGAAGGGACACGGCCGTGCAAATAACACTGCTCGTCGAAGTTTGGCGGTTGTTTGGTTCCCAGTTGGCGCAGTTCAGGCGGCGTTGTTTTAATGGGTGGGGTGATGGGTTTGTCGTCGTCGCCGGGGGTGGGGGGAACGGCCGTTTTAGAGGATGTTGATCCCAAAGTCATCGCCCTCTGCCTCCGTGTTCCCAAGTACGATCAACTCTTCAAGCGACTGGCCTTTCAGGCTGCGTTTATCCACCGGGAATAAACCCTTGTTTCGCAGCGCCCAAGAAGCAGCTTTAGAGTTCATCGGGTCACGTGGATCATAGTTCTTGTATTGAACCATTTCTCCAAGCGTTAGCAGCAGTTCGTCTAACGTTTTTGCGGCCCACCACGCGCCGATGCAAACCGCACCGGTGATGTGGATATTCGGATGGAAAATTGGCGTCATCCATTTTAACTGCGGTTGTTTCAGTGGGTATTCGGCGTGCAAATAAATGCTCACCTTATGATCCTGGCGGTAAATTGGCTCGCCGCTGGTTTTGATATTTTCCACGCCTCGGCAGGTGAATTGGATCAGATATTTTTCCGGCGGGTCGCCTTCTGTGCTGAGTACGCGGATAAATTCACTGCGGTTGACCAGTTCACGGATGTTTTTGTAATCGTTGCGCAGCCGAGTCTCTCGAATGTCGAATGCCATGTTTGCCTCAAACGATGAACAAGAAACGATGAGCGAAGAACACAGATTCATCGCTCATCGCTCAATGCTTTCCTTAAAACAAGTTACCCTGCGGTAACTTCGGGGAATAAGCTCAAGATGTCGTCTTCTTGCACGCCGGCGTCGGCCAAGGAATCGTCCTCGGAGAGACGCTTGCCAGAAGCGCGGTGATCCAGCCGGTAGGTGATGGGGTTGGCGCCCTGGTTGGTGGGCAGACCCATTTTGCTGACCAACGCCGGGATCAGACGGCGCATGGGCACGTCGGCCGGAAGTTCAACCGGGGTTTTTTTGGAACCGGTGGGATCGTAAATGATTACTTTGATGCTAGCCATTTGTTTAAGCCTCCATTGTTTACTAAGCAAATATCACTGTTAATTACGTAAATTTGTGGGTAGGGTTGCAAGAACCCACGCGTTATGAAAATGTTAAAAATGTTTCTACATCTCCGGTTAGTTCCAGGTAGATGCGTTCGCTGCCGTTGCGGGCGCGAATGATGCTCAGAGGGGGGATGTCGATTTGCGCCAGGGTGCGATCTAAAAATGTTTCCGTGCCGCTGATGCGATGGGTCAGGTTCATGTCGCGGTGTCCGCCGCAGTTGGGACAGTCGGCGGCGTTTTCGTACAGCCGGGCCATGCTCTTGAAGATAAATTCTTCCTGAGCGCAGTCTGGGCATTGCATGGAAACGACCAGTTCGCCGTTAAATTCTAGCACAGTTCCGGGGCCGAGTCGCTGGCGGGCTTCGGCTAACAATTCACCGATGGTGGTAACGGCCGTTTCCACCCCTGCCAGTTCTTCTATCGGCTCCAGCCGGTTGTGGCTGAGGCAATCTTTTTTCACCGGGTACTCGGTGGTATAGATGTCGTTGGTCAGGCCGTTGATGATCATCGCTTTGCCGGGCTGGACTTCCAGGCCGTGCAGCAGTTTGAGCGCTTCCTGGGTTTGGAAGGCGGCCACGATAGAGGCGCTGGTGGGTGTGGTAGGCACTTTGCCCTTGAGCAGATTTTGCCGCGCCAGCAGCGGGCAGGAGTAGCGCAAGCCGATTAGCTGGTAGTCCATGTCGGTCAGGGTGCATTCGTAACATGCTCCTTCACCGGGCCAGAACACGCGCACGATGCCCATCAGCTCTTCGATGGCTCCATCAACCCAGGGCTTGCCAATGGCCCAGCTCATGCGATTGATAGACAGGCGCGCTTCGCGGTTGTCCAGGCAGCCGATGATGACGTCCACGTGGCGGAAAACGCCCATGCCTAGCTCGAAGTTAATGTCGCCGTGCCAGGTGAGTACGTTAACGTCGGGGTTGAGTTCTTTAACGGCTTCGGCGGCGGCGTCTACTTTGCGACGGCCGTTATCCTTCGCCCGGAACAATACCGACCGGCTGAGGTTGCTGTCTTCGATGGTGTCAAAATCGGCAATCATGAGATTGCCAATGCCCATTAGCGCCAGATTTTTAAGGACTTCATTGCCCAAGGCTCCCGCGCCGACCACCAGTACGCGGGCATTTCGCACGACTTCTTGCTGCCACCAGCTGATGTAGCTGAATGTATGGTACCGGTCGGCATCGGGATCGGTAATGACAATGGTTTCAGGTTCGGTCATAGTTTCCTTTTTCAAAGAAGGTTGGTTAGTTAGTTAGTTGGTTGGTAGGTTAGTTTGCTGTAGTTTTCAACCAACAAACCAACCAACAAACCAACCAACAAACCAACTTCTTCTAGATCGTTGAAATAAAATTCTGTGTCGCCACCAGAGCGCCGCTGGCGGTATAGGCCAGGCCGATGCCCACATGGGTCCACAAAGGATTTAATAAGTTGCCACGGTGATTGCTAAATTTGCGCGGCTGGTTCATAAATTTGTTCTGGATTTCGTAGATGCCGGCGTCGCTGTGGCTGGCAGCGCCATAAACAATGCCGATGTTTTCGCCACACGCCAGATATTGGATGCCGTAACGGGTCAATCGCTGCGCTGAAGTTACGCCGTCTGGCGAGGTATGGTCGACGTATTGTCGTTTCAGCATGTCGGCGGAATGCCCGCGCGCAACGGCCGCTAATCCCGGATGCCATTTTAATTGGTTGTTGGGCAGCCAGCGCAGCAGGTTTTCCAGACGAGCGGCGTTGACCAGATTGAACATGAGCGATTCTAAGACGTCCAGATCGGGCGAGGCGGTGGGTTGGGGGGGAACGGCCGTTAAATCATCCAGCGTCACCTTCACCAACCCGGCCGACACCGTCGGCAGGGCCGCCGCGATGTCTTCCTCGGTTAATCGTAAACGTTCCACGATACCCGCTGTTTTAGCCTTTGCCTTCGGGCGATAATGACCTGTAGAACGGCAGGCGGAATTCAGTGCGATCGGCGTTCAGGGTGACTGATTTGCGCTCGATTTCGTTGTTCATCTCGCGGGGCCAGGTTACATCCACGTCATAGGTCAGGCCAGAATGGATGCGCACCGGTAATTCGCAGAGGAAATTGCCTTCGCGGTTGGTGGTTCCGGCCACGTAGCTCTTAATGCCCTTGCAGGTGACGCGCACTTGCAGCCCATACAATCCTGGGCCATCCGGGTATTCTTGCACGATAACGCGCAGCTTGGTGGCCGCCATCGGTTCTTTGCGCCCAAATGAAGTCCGTACGTTGTCGGAAAAATTGGTGCTGCTGTCGGGTCCGCCGGGCGTCACAACCCGCGAGGCGGGCGGTGGCGGCGTGGGTGTTGTTGGCCGGGTTACCTGGTCCTGGGTAATGCGAATGGACGGCATGCGGGTGACGTTGTTGGGCAGCGGTTCCTGGTGAAGATCGTCTTCGGTGATGGTGAGAGGGGCGCTGCGGGTGACGGCCGTTCCCGGCACATCCCGCTGTTCGTCCTCATCAATCCGCACTGTATTCCGCGCCACTTCCGGGTAATTGACCGGGATGGGCGGGCGGAAATAAGGCGGCAGCGGCGGAATTTCCCCGGTTGGCGGCATGGTGTCCAATGTTGGCGTGCCTGATGTTGCTGTGGTGTAGGCCAGTTGGCGGCCAAGTTTGTCCCGTTCCGTAGCGCTGCGCTGCACCTGCTGGCGCAGGAAATGAGCCGTCTGCTTGACGACCAGTCCGGCTGGGCTGTAGGTGTCGGGCGGCGAGGCCGGGTCGAGTTGGTGCAGCGGGTATTCGCTTTTCCAGGCGAAAACGGCCGTGGCCAACGACAACCATTCGATTGACGATTGGCGATTTTCGCTTGACGACTGCGCGGAGGTAGCGGCCAGGGCGGCGACTTCGCTGTTTTCGGCCAGGCCAGATACCTCTAGCAGATAGTGCAGGGAAAGGCGAACGGCCGTTTCCTGTTCCATCAGCCGGCCAAAATCATGCAAGGTCGCGTCATCCACAGAATTGCTTACCCGCAGCAGCGCCTTCGCGCGCGATTCAGTGAAAGCGGCATTGTCGGCCAGATCGGCAATCAGCCAGTTTCGCAGCCGGGCGGCAAATACCGCCAGATGGTCGCGGTCTGGAATGGTTTGAATAAATTGAGTCGCTAAATCCGGCATATGGTGTTCTCCCGATCATTAAACGCAAAGGCGCAGAGGCGCGGAGATTTTTCTCCACGTCCTCCGCGCTTTGCGGCAAAATGCTTAAATCGCCAGACTTGTTTCCAGCTTGTGCAGGCCTTCCCACACGCGCATCAGGCTTTCCAGGTCGGAAACAGATTCCAGGTCGATTTCCATGGCGTCGCGCAGTTCCTGGCTTTGCAGGTTGCGGTCGTGTTGTTTCAGCATCGGCTTCACGAGATGGTTGTTAAAATCTCGCTCGGCTTTGGTGGCTTCCAGCCAGAAGAGGCGGCGCAGGCGTGGCAGCAGTTCATCATCGCTGAACAAATCGTCGATGATGGCGGCGAAGATGCGATTCACCTTGACGGCAACATTGTCCAGCATGTCGGCGTAACTGGTTTCCAGTTCGGCCGTCGGTTTGGCTTTGGCCGCGGGTTCGTCGCCCAGGAAGCTGATGTCGAAGTCGGGCTGCGCCTGAGTCATCGGCTCGTCCAGGATGTTAATGGCGAATTCTTCCTCGGCGGGCTGGGGGGCAACGGCCGTTTGGCTGTTACCCGATGCCGCTGGGGCCGGTTGGCTGGCAGCCAATTCCCGCCGCACCGCTTCCGGTCCGAGCAGGGCCACGTCCAACAGACGCTCATTGGTCGGTAAGGCCAATTCGCGCTCGCCCTGGTCCAGACGATCATGCACAGAGCGGTTCGGTTTCATCAGCTCATACATCGTTGCCTGACGGCAGATGTGGCGGAAATTCGCCCCCACCTGGCCGATGATGGCATTGTAAGCGCCTTCCAGGTCCAACGCGTCTGAAGCAAAAGGCAGCGTATAGTTGTAACCCTGGCCGTAGCTGGCGCGCGCCAGCCGGCTGTAAATTTCGTGCGCTTCCAGCGTACGTTGCAATTCCGCACCCATCACATCGGCTACTTCCGGCATAAACTTGGAGACGGAATCCTGCATGATCAATTCAACCTGGTACAGGATGCGCTTGATCGGGATTTCGATGCCGCTGGTGCCCCAAATCAGGTTGTCGTAGGTCACGTCACGGTCGTCCCAATACTCTGTGCCGTAACTCTCCAGCAAAGTTTCTACCTCGCGGCGCACGGAATCGCTGACCATGCCCTTGACGCCTTCCAGTGTGGGACGCAGCAGGTTGCGGAAGCGGGTGTCGTTGTTGGTGCGCATGCTCAGTTCCAACAAGGCATTGTGGAAAGAGCGCGGCAGTTCCTTTTGCTGGCGCACCAGCACGTTCTCGAAGCGGCGCTCTTGCAGTTGTTCCCAACTGTTGGCAAAGGGCGGCTGCACGCCGCGCGCCGCCAACTGCTTTTCATAATAGAAGCGCAGCGCTTGCAGGGCATTGCGGATGCGGGTGGCTGCTTCGCGCAGTTGGCCGCGCACGCGTTCGGTTTTGATGAAGTCTACCAATCGTTCACGCAGCAGTGTGACCTCGCTGAGTTTGAGCAGCGCTTCTTTGGTATCCGGGTCCAGCGGATCGCTGCCGTTGACCGGGCCGAGTTGGTCTTTGAAGACTTTCAGGATGCGCTCGGTTTCGCTGGCGAATTCTTCCGGCGCGTTGTTTGGGTCTTGCACATACAGCGCGGACGGGGCCATCACCAGGAAGTAGGGGCGGTTGTGGCCGCGGTCGCGGTATTTTTCCCAGTAATTGGGGGCGATATAGCGCGTGACTTCTTTCACTTCCAGTTCCGCCTGGGGCAGGCCGGAGTTCAGGCGGTCAAACGCCTGGCGAATGTTTCCGCCGTTGACAGCCAGGAAAATTTTGGAAGCGGCTTCGTCTAAATCTGCGCCGCTGAGGCCGAAGAGACGATTTTCTTTGATCCAGTTGACGGCCGAAAGGCTTTTCATTTCGTCCACGCGCTGGCGTCCGGCGTCTGTTACCAGGACGATCATGGCGTCTTCGCGCTTCATTTCTTCCAGGGTGATGGCTTCGTGGAGCTTCATGCCCGCGCCCAGACCGGGCACATCGACGATGCGCAGGTAGCCGTTCATGAGCAGGTTGGGCAGGCCGGCCTGCGGATGAATCTTGAAGGTGGCGGATTTGACCAGACGGATTTGCCGCTGGGTGCTGCCTTTGAAACCGTCTTCGCGCAGGTGGCGTAGGGAATTTTCGTCTTCCAGGGCCAGGCTCATGGGCGGGGGCGTGCCGCCGTTTTTATACAGTTCTTTGTTGTGGTCGTAGGAATCGAGGCAGTCTACCAGGATGTCCAGGTATTCGTCGCGTTCGGTTTTGGCGTTGTCTTTGCCAGCTTCGACGACAGCTTTGATGGTTTCGCGAGCCTGATCGCGTTCGCCTTCGTTGGTGATGTCGAAGCCGTCGATTTCGGCTAACTGGCAGAGGCGGCGGACACGTTCGGCGAATTCGTCTTTGCTCCAGTAGGTGAGGATGAGGGATTCGGCCTGCCCTTCTTCGGCCTGTTCGATGTAGACGATGGTGCCGGTAACGGCCGTTACCGCCCCGGTCGGCAGCAAATTCCGGCCCAGCAGCGCGTTGATGAGCGTGCTTTTGCCTACGCCGGTGCCGCCAAAAAAGACCAGCGTGTAGGTGCGCTGGCCCAATATTTTTTGCGCTTCGTCGATGCTAAACTGCGCTTGTGGTACGGCGCGGATTAAATAGTCGCGGGTTCCGTCTATGGTGCGCTGTAATTCGACCCAGGTATCAACCTGAACCGGGCTGATGTGGGGCAGGGTTTGCAATGACGCGCGTAATTCTTCGTATTTGTCGGATTTCTTTGAACTCATGATCTATTCCTTTTTATAAGAAACTGAAGAGGGGAGATTGGCAAAAATGGCTGTCTCTTTTGCCTACCTCTGCTCACTTTGGATGCGTTTTCTCCTGACGCCATGTACCCATTGTACAATACATTCCTTTATACGTGACCGTTTACAAAAGGTTGCAGAGGGGGTGAGGAATGGGGTGGGAACGGCCGTTTCCCTACAAATCCTTATATACTACCCCTGGCCGCGCCTGTTTTTAGCCGGACGGTCTGATAGACTGACAAATCTCAGAATTTTACCGCGGAGAGCGCAGAGGACGCGGAGGTTTTCTCTGGTACAAGCTCCGCGCTCTCTGCGTTCTCTGCGGTTAGATAAGTTTTGTCAGTCAATCAGGCTGGGCGGTACATAAGTATAGGTTGCGTTTGTCTTTTGGTTGTGTTATTCTCTCTTTATGACGCAATGCGTCACGGGAGCCGAAAAAGAAAACAGATCGATCTTATCTGCGCCCTTGAGCCGCGCTGTAAACCGGGGCGAAATTACTGGCAAACATCATGTCGACGATAATAATGCAGGTTTGAGCGATGATTACAAAAGAAATGGATCGTTTTTTTAAGACAAAGGATGGACAGGAAATCGGTGTACGTCATTTACGTTTCGATGATGCCGTTTACCTGGTGGACCTTTTTGAAAATATGAGTTCGGATAGTCGTTACCGGCGGTTTCATCAACCGGCCGACAACATGCACCCAGGGCGGATTTGGCGTGAAGCGGAAACGATTGCCCACCTGGGGGCTTCGCGGCAGGAAGGTTTACTGGCCTTTGCCGATTTGCCGAACCGGCCTAATGCGCCGGTGGCCGCGGCGCGTTACGTTTGTCTGGGCGATGGCTGCGCCGAAGCGGCCGTTTCGGTGCGTGATGACATGCAGGGCAAAGGGATTGGTACGCAGCTTCTTGTTATGTTAACAGAAGAAGCGCATGAGCACGGGATTCAGAAACTGGTCGCCGATGTGATGAACAACAATCGGGCGATTTTGGCGATTTTGTGGAAGCTCCCGTTTGTGGTTACACGCCAGCCGGATGGTCTTTATTCGACGTTGATCATCGACCTGAATCGGCGAAAAACAGATGAGCCTGGGTATGTGGAGGATACGGCCGTTTCCTGCTAACACCCTCACCCCATCACAGCCATACAAACCCGAAGGGTTCCATCTCCTGGAATACCCTTCGGGTTTTTTAGATCAGCGATTTTTGCCGCATATAATCTTCCGGCTTAATCGAAATTACCTGACTGGCGCTGTCTGTGCCCATGCTGATGCCATAAATCGTCTGCGCCGCCTGCACCGTGCCCCGGTTGTGGGTGATAACGATAAACTGGCTTTTTAGACTCAATTCCTGCAATAAATCACGGAAACGGTTGACATTTGCCTCATCCAGGGCTGCATCTACTTCGTCCATGACGCAAAATGGCGTGGGCGACACTTTCAGCAGCGAAAAGATGAGCGCAGCGGCCGTTAAGGAGCGCTCGCCGCCGGAAAGGAGGCCCAGCCCTTGCTCGCGCCGGTTGGGCAGCCGGGCGATGATGTCTACACCACTGATGGTCAAATCGTCGGGGTCGGTCAGGATCAGCCGCGCCGCGCCGCCGCCAAACAACTGGGTAAAGGTGTCGCCAAAGACGGCGTTCACTTTATCCACCGTGTCGGCAAAAGCCCGCGAGGTCAACTCATCCAATTCCTCAATGACCTTGCGCAGTTGGGCGTCGGTTTGGGTCAGGTCTTCCACTTGCTGCGTTAGAAATTCAAACCGTTCACTGACCGTTTCATATTCCGTGGGCGCATCCGGGTTGATGGCTCCCATGCGCTGCATTTGCGCCCGATAATTCTGGATGGTTTCGGCGATATCGCCGGGCAGTTCGTCCACAACGGGCAGTTGTTCGACCACTTCGTCGATGGGCAGCGGGGTGGGGCCGGTCTGGTCTTCGTCGTAGCTCAAGGCGACCAGGCCGATGTCGGCCTTGATGCGTTCTTGCAGACCCTCGATAGCGTTTTGCTGCTGGCTGAGGTTGATTTTGGCCTGGGTGTATTGGGTTTCTTTGTCGTGGGCCTGTTTTTGCAGCACGGCCGTTTCCTCTTCCAGCGCCATCATCTCTTTACGGCCGTGCGCCACCTGCATTTGCAGCGGTTCCAGAGCGGCATCCAACTCGGCCAACTGCTTTTGCCGCGCCAACAAAGTTTGCTCCTCGTCGCTTAACACATTTTGCGCCTGCTGGCTGCGCAGCGCCAACTGCCGCTCGCGCAGGCGCGCCAACTGCCGCTCCACCTGGTTCAGCGTGGCGCGGCGGCTGTCTACCACCGCCTGCCGTCCGGCGACGATGGTGCTGGCGGCGTTCATCTGCTGGTGCAGGGTTTGCCGCTGCTGCTGCGCCTCGGCGATGGGCAGGGCTTCCAGGCTGGCGCGGGCGGTGGTGACGGCTTGTTGGAAGGTAACGGCCGTTTCCCTGCCCGCCGTCATCTCCTGTTGCAGCGCCGCGATGCGCGTTTGCAAACGCTCTGTTTCTTGCTGCCGCGTGGCTTGCTGCCGCTGCAAAAAAGTCTGCTGCTGTTTCACCCGGTCCTGATCGCGCTGCGCTTGCGCCAGCCGCTGCGCCGCCTCGTTTTGCAGCCGGGCCAGACGGCGTTCCTCGTTTTGCAGCCGGTCGGATTCGGTTTGTTTTTCGTCGATGGCTGCCTGGGCGGCGGATAGATCGGTTTCCAGGTTGTCCAGTTCGGCGCGCAGTTTGTCGCTGTCGGCTTTGGCGGCGCGCCATTCCGCTTCGCGGGCTAGCAGGCTGTTCTGGTTGTCCGCGCCGCCGGTTTCCACCAGACCGCCGGCATAGGCGATGAAGCCATCGGGCGATACAGCCAGCGCTCCCGGCGGCAGGGTGAGCGCCAGCCGGTAGGCCGATTCGGCGTCTTTGACCAACAAAATCGGCCCCAGGAGCAAATCAAGCACCGGTTTGACGATGGGGTTGCCGGTGACGAGTTGATTGGCCCAGCCGATGACGGCGGGGTCTGTTTTCAGGTCGGGTTGAGGTGGGGCTTGCAGGTGGTCGAGGGCCACGGCCGTCAGCGCCTGCCGGTCATTGCTTTGCAGAAGCTGCCATAAATTGACGCTGTCGGGCAGCACCAGAGCGGCGAGGCGGCCGGCCAGGGCGGCGGCCACGGCCGTTTCGTGCGCCGCCGGAATTGTCACCAACGAAGCGAGCTGGCCGAGGGTGCGGGCGCTGCCGTTGAGTTTGGTTTCTTTGCGGCGCATCTGGTCCAGCATATCGGCGCGGGCCTCCAGGCGGGCCAGTTGATTGCGGCGTTGGTTGAGCTGCTGCTGCTGGTCGTGGGCGGCGGCGCGTAATTTTTTCAGGGTGGCGATGAGGGTTTGCCGTTCGTCGAGGATGGCGGCGCGGGTTTGCCCCAATTCGTCGGCTCGTTCCTGGGCGGAGGTGAGGACGGCCGTTAGCTGGTCAAATCGCGCTTCCAGGGTGGCAATTTCGTCGGAGTCAGTGGTGGCGGCAACGGCCGTTTGCTCGCGCAGGCGTTCTTGCAGTTGGCTGAGCTGGCCTTCGGCCTGCGCCAGACGGGTTTGGGTGGCGCGTTGTTCCTGTTCGGCCTGGGCCAATTGTTTTTGCCAATGGTTGATTTCGGTTTGCTGCTGCTGAAAATTGGCGTTGAATTGGCGCAGTTCTGTCTGGTTTTGCTGCAAGCTGGCCTGGGCGGTTTCCAGTTCGGCGGTGGCGGCGGCCAGTTCGGTTTGCGCCCGCTGCTGCTGCTGCTCCAGTTCGGGCAGTTCTTGTTCGGTGTCGGCCAGTTGGCGCTGGAGGGATTCTTGCCGTTCTTGCAGGATGGCAACCTGGCGGCGGGCTTTTTCTAGCTGGTCGCGGATGTCGTCGCGTTGGCTGCGGGTGACGGCCGTTTGCTCTTGCAGTTGGTTCAGGCGGCGGCGCACGGTGTCGATTTTGTCTTGTTGGGCCAGCAGGCCGAGGCGGGTATCTTGCCAGATTTTTTCAGTGGCGACGGCCGTTTCACGCGCGCGGCGCATCTCTCGTTTGGCCTGTTCCCACTTGTAGCCATACCAGATGCGCAGCAGGTGGTGCAGGTCGGCGGCCACTTGTTCATAGTTACGGGCGCGTACGGCCTGCCGTTTGAGCGAGTTCATGCGCGGGCCAATTTCGGCCAAGATGTCATGGACGCGCTCCAGATTGTGCTGTGTCTCGGTCAGGCGGCGTAAGGTTTCAGCGCGGCGGCTTTTGTAATGGTTGATGCCGGCGGCCTCTTCAAACAAAGCGCGCCGCTCTTCGGCGCGCAGCGAAAGCGCCTGGTCGACCAGTCCCTGGCCGATGATGGTGTACGTGCGTTCGGCCAGACCGCTGGTGGCCAGCAGGTCGGTGATGTCTTTGAGGCGCACTTTTTGGCCGTTGAGGATGTATTCGTTTTCGCCGGAGCGGTAGGCGCGGCGGCCGATTTCGACTTCGGTGTAATCGATGGGCAGCCAGCCGTCGGCGTTGTCCAGGGTGAGGATGGCCTGGGCCATGCCGGCGCGCGGGCGTGTTTGGCTGCCAGCGAAGATCATGTCGGTGGTGCGTTTGCCGCGTAGAGCGCCATAACTTTGTTCGCCCAGAACCCAGCGCACGGCGTCGGCGACGTTGCTTTTGCCGCTGCCGTTGGGGCCAACAACGGCGGTGATGCCCTCGTCGAAAACAAATTCGGTTTTGCTGGCGAAGGTTTTATAACCTTGGAGAACGAGTTTTTTTAGTCGCATAGTAACCGCACGTTCCTCTGGCGAGACCCCAAGGGTTTGAGGCCCAAATAATCCAAATTCTCAGGAGCAAACCCTTGGGGTCTGTTCACGTTCCTCTGGCGAGACCCCAAGGGTTTGAGGGTCAAATAATCCAAATTCTCAGGAGACATCATGAGTGGTCTAACCCACCACCACGAATGAAAAGGTTGAGATTTGTCAAATCTTAAGATTTGACAAATCTATTTTCAAGGGAGCAAACCCTTGGGGTCTGTTCACGTTCCTCTGGCGAGACCCCAAGGGTTTGAGGGTCAAATAATCCAAATTCTCAGGAGACATCATGAGTGGTCTAACCCACCACCACGAATGAAAAGGTTGAGATTTGTCAAATCTTTAAGATTTGACAAATCTATTTTCAAGGGAGCAAACCCTTGGGGTCTGTCTTCATCAGATCGTTCCCAAAGTACTGGTTTTTTCAGGTAGATAGGTGAGCGGCAGTTCAGCGCCTCTGAATGATTTTGCCCCTCAAAAATTAGGTGCGGCGGGCAGTATAGTAAGAAGTTTGGAAGTCGGCAAGTAGCAATAATCGCCTTTCATACTTTACCACTATATAATTTGTGCTGCCTTTTACTCTGGCGCCCTGTGGTAATGCCTGTTCATCATGAGGATTTCTGAACAGATATTTTGGGATAAATCGTGGTCGACTATCAATTTCTTGAAGATGCCATCGTTGCTATTCGTTCTCATCGCGCGGTTTTAGGGGATGCGGTGGTGGAAACGGCCGTTACCGTGCTGCAAGAAAAAATGCAGATGTTGGCCGCTGCGCCCGCTCATCAGACCCAATCGGCCGAATCTCATGCGCAGGTGGTGGTGCTGCAGGCTGATTTGTCTGGTTTTACAGCGATGTCGGCCGAAATGGATGCAGAACAGGTCCGCGATACGGTCAATGCGTTGTGGGAGAAGTTGGACAGCGTGGCCCACTCCTGGGGCGGGGTGATCGACAAACATACCGGAGATGGCTTTATTGCGTTGTTTGGCGTGCCGATGGCCCAGGAAGACGACGCCGAGCGGGCGATTTTAGCGGCGTTGGATATGCAGTTGGAGCTGGCGTTGTTTAATGATCTGTCGCGGCGGCGCATTGAGACAGGACCTTTGGATCGGCGCAAAGTGGTCGGCGAGATGAAGATGCGCATTGGCATTCATGGCGGGTCGGTGGTGTTGGCCAGGGTAGGGGCAAGCCGGAAGTTTACGGCCGTTGGCGAAACCATCACCACAGTTGAACACGTGCAAACCGCCGCGCCGGTTGGCGGCGTGCTGGTTTCCTATGATATTTACCGTCAGGTCTATGGTCAGTTTGAAGTGGCGATTCCGAAAACGTTGACCATTCCGGGCCGGCAAGAGCCGCTGACTGTTTACGTGGTGGAGGGCGCTAAACGGCATCATTTTGCCACTGGCGGCCGCCAGTGGCGGGAATCCGCACTGCATTTTGTGGCGCGCGCAGCGGAAATCGAGAAGCTGCAATTTGCCTTGCAAGAGACCATGAATAACAGCGTGATGCAGGTGATTACCGTGACTGGCGAGGCGGGGGCCGGCAAATCGCGTTTGTTTGATGAATTTGAGCGCCTGGTGGCCATGCTGCCGGTGCAAGGTTGTATTTTGCGCACGCAGGCCATGCAAGCGACGCAGGCCGCGCCGTATGCCCTGATGCGCGATCTGTTTGCGCGGCTGTTCGATATGAATCCGCGCAGCAGTGGTCATGTCGGTCGGGAAAAATTTGTCCGTGGCGTAGAAAGCATCATGCAAGCGCACCAGATCAGCGCCAGAGAACAGGCGCATGTCATGGGCCATTTTATGGGATTTGATTTTGCAGACAGCCCGTATTTAGAGAATCTGGCGCATGATTTGCCCCGGCTGCGGCGATATGCCCACAATGATCTGGCGCGCTTTTTTGTGGATTTGGTGAATGGCTGCCCGCCGGTGATTTGGTTGGTGGAGAATGCCCAGTGGGCGGATGCGGCTTCGTTAGACCTGATTGAGTTTTTGCTGGATAGCTGCGCGGATTTACCGTTGTTGGTGGTGGTTTTGGCAAGGCCAGATTTTTGGGGGGAACGGCCGTCTTGGAATTCGCCCGACCCATTTAACCCCATGTCTACATTCACCCTGCCACCTTTAACCGCCATCGACACGCGCCATCTGGTTGCCCAGGTCCTCGACGATGTGCCCAATGTGCCATTAAGGCTTGTCGATCTCGTCGTTCATGGCGCGCAGGGGAACCCATTGTATGTGGCGCAAATGGGTCGCTTGCTTTTTGATGCCGCCATTATTGTCCGACAGGCCGATCATTGGCAGGTGAATCTGAGCAAACTGGCGGACATGCCGATACCTAAAACGTTGACAGAGTTGTTTGAAGCGCGGGTGGCTTGTTTGTCGGCGGCGGAAGAGCGTGTGTTGCAAACCGCAGCCATATTTGCGTCGCCATTTTGGGATGGGGCGGTCCAACAGTTGGCAGCCGAGGAACACGGCATAAACCCGGGACAGGTGGCGGAGAGTTTGTCTGCTTTAGAACAAAAAGGGTTGATCGCCCGCCAGCGATCTTCGGCCCTGACGGGCGTGCTGGAATATCAATTTGTCCATGATTTTCTCTGGCGGGTCATTTACGCCACCATACCGCCGGTTATGCGCCGTAAAGGGCAGGAACGCCTGGTATCCTGGCTGGAGAGTAAAACGACGGGGCTGCAAGTGTCCTATTTCCGTGAGCTAAATGCTTATATGCGGCTGATGGGGCGCGGCTACCCAGAAAATATTGATGGTGGGCATGAGTAAACGCGAGGAAGTTCTCCATGCCATTCAGGTTTTAAAGTCGCAGCGCGCTGTTTTGGGCGATCAGGTAACAGACGTGACGGTTGCCGCGTTGCAAGAGAAACTGGCGATAATGGGCGGGGAAACGGCCGTATCCCCCTCCCTTGCCGCGCCCCCCCTGCCACGCACCACCCAACGCAAACAACTCACCATTTTATTTGCCACCGTCATCGGCTTCTCCGGCGTCGCCGAATCCGTGCCCGACACCAACATGCTCAACATCATCAACCTGCTCTGGCGGCGGCTCGATCAAGCCATCACCCAACATGGTGGCATGGTCGATAAACACATCGGCGACGCCGTGATGGGCTTGTTTGGCGTGCCGGTCGCCGGCGAGGACGATCCCGAAAACGCCATTCGCGCCGCCCTAACCATGCGCGCCGCGCTCACCGACTTCATCAGCCAGATGCAAAGCAAGCTGCCAGGCGACGAACAAACTGCCCGCAACCTCGCTTCTTTGCGCCTGCGCATTGGCATCAATACCGGACCGGTGCTGTTGGGCGAAGTTGGCACCAGCGAAGAGTACACCGTCATCGGCGATCCGGTGAATGTGGCCAGCCGACTGGAACGATCCGCGCCCGCTGGCGGCATCCTGATTTCTCACGAAACCTACCAGTTGGTACACAGCGATTTCAACTTCGAGTCCTTGGGACCAATCCAGGTGAAGGGTAAACGCGATCCTATTCAGGTATATCTGGTCTTAGACGCCAAACCCCGCCGCTTTTATCGTAAAGGGCGCGGGGTAGAAGGTGTGGAAACCCGCATGGTTGGCCGCGATACTGAAATGCACGCGTTGCAATCGGCGCTAGCCCGCACCCTCAAAACACAATCCGGTCAGATAATCACCGTCGTTGGCGATGCCGGGGTGGGCAAATCGCGCCTGATCTACGAATTTACTCAGTGGCTGCAAACGCTGCCGGTGTCCGCGCTGCTGCTCAAAGGGCGGACCGATCCCGGCATGAAGCAAATACCCTACGCCTTAATGCGTGATTTATTTGTAACCACATTTGGCATTCAAGATTCGGACGCGGCGTTGGTTGTGGCGGAGAAAATGCAGCAAGGGCTGGGCGATTTATACACAGAGCAGAATGCGGCCGAATGGCAGCGCCGCATTCGGTCTTTGGCGCAACTGCTGGGCCTGGACATGGGAGATGAATACCCCACACTCGCGCCGACGGAGGTTATTCAGGTTCGGGAACGGGCATATGCGGATGTTTCGCTCTTTTTACAGGCGATGATGAGCCACTATCGGGTGACCCTGTTGGTGCTGGAGGATATTCATTGGGCCGATGAAAGCTCTCTGGACCTGTTGGACCATCTGGGACAGCTTGGTTTGCAGCTTCCGCTGCTGATTTTGGGCATGACCCGGCCTTCCTTATTTGATTGGCGACCAGGGTGGGGCGGGAACGCCGCCGATCCGCAGCGGCATGTGGAGCAAATTTCTCGCCATACGATGATGACATTGGGCGTCTTGAGCCGCGATGAAAGCCAGCAGTTGGTGGAAGATATTTTGCGGCGTATGCCGGAAATTCCGGCCGATTTATCCAGCCTCATTGTGGATCGGGCCGAGGGCAACCCGTTTTACGTGGAAGAATTGGTGAAGGTCTTTATTGAAGATGGGGTGATCATTCCTGGGGACCATGAATGGCGCGTGCTGGCCAAGCATCTTACCGGCGTGCGTGTGCCGTTGACGCTGACAGGTGTTTTGCAGGCGCGTCTGGACCGGCTTTCGTCTTTGGAGCGGGTGACTTTGCAGCGGGCGGCGGTGATCGGACGGTTGTTTTGGGATACGGCCGTTGTGCAAATGAACGCCCTGGCTGAAGAAAATGTTATCCGTGAACCGGAAACAGTCGTTGCTTTGCAGGCGCTAGAAAAACGTGAAATGGTCTTCCACCGCGACAGTTCCGTTTTTGCCGACAGCCAGGCCTTCTTGTTCAAACACGAAATGCTGCGCGAAGTAGCTTATGAGAGCGTCTTGCTGCGTGTGCGGCCCATTTACCATCGGCAGGTAGCTGGCTGGCTGGCAGAGCAAAGCGGCGAGCGGGTGGCCGAATATGCCAGCCTTATTGCCGACCATTTTGAATTGGCTGAGGAGCCAATTTTGGCCGCCGAAATGCACGAAATGGCCGCTTTGCGCGCCAAGGACCTGGCAAATCCGATATTGGCGCTGCGCCATTACGGCCGTGTTCTCTTTCTACTCGCCGACAATCCGGTCCACGCCGCCTGGCAGGTAAGCGTGCAAGAGCGCGTCAGCCAACTGCTACGCTTGCAAGCCCAGTTGGCGCCGGCAGCCGCCACCTACCGCGCCATGCGCCAAACCGCCGAAAATGACGGCGACCTGTCGGCCCAGGCGCGCGCGCTAAACGGCCTGTCCGATATTATGCTGGAGCAAACCCAATACACCAATTTGCTAGAGACGGCCACCCGCGCTGAAAAAGCCGCCTGGCTGGTCGGCGATGAAACCCAATTGGTTTATGCCCTCCGGTTTAAAAGCGAGGCTTATTTTCATCTGGGCGACACCGCATTGGCGCAGGCTTCGGCGCGGCAGACCTTACCTTTTGCCGAACGTACCGGGGAGATTACGGCCGTTATTCGCAGCGTGAAGTTGTTGGGCGCGCTCTACATCGCCTGGGGCAGACCTGCCCACGCGCAGCACTTTGTAGACCGGCTGGAGCAAGTGATCGCCCAGCGCGAGGAACTCAAGCAGGTTGATGGCGGTTTGATGATGGCCTACACGGCGTTGGGCGATTTGCGGGCGCAAATGGGGCAATATCAGGCGGCCGGGCAGCAGTTTTTGCTGGCTTTGCAGCGAGCCAGAGAGGCGGATTATCAGCGAGAAGCGGCTCAGGCTTTATATCGGTTGGGTCGATTGGCGCGATTGGCGGGAGATTTTAAGGCGGCGATTGCTTATTACCGCGAAGCATTAACGATTGCCAGCGCCATCGGCGACCGGTATGGTGAGGTGTTTTTTCGCACGGACCTGGCCGGAGCGCTTGTGGGTCTGGAAAATTTTGCGGCGGCTGAGCGCCTGCTGCGCCGCGTGATCCAATTTGCCGAGAGCAAGGACATGATGGGTGGCTGGCGCGGGTTGGGAGAGGCGTATCTGTTTTTGGCGGCGGCGATGGTGGGACAGGGGGACACGGCCGTTGCCCAGCAGGCCATCACTCAGGCGCACACCATCGCCCTGCACATGGCCGATGACAAACTGCGCGGTGAGGCCTGGCATTTACTCGGCCGTATCGCCGCGCAGCTCCCCGCCGAGGCGTTACCTCTTGAATTGCACCATCGAGAAGTTCGCGCCGGGGACTGTTTCCAGGAAAGCCTGCGGCTGCTGCGCCGGGTAGGCGCTGGCTCGATGGCGACGTATCGGGAGCAGATAACCGGGCTGCGCTCGTGGGCGGCATATGAAACAACCCAGGGCAACATTCGCCGCAGCGAAACGATGAGCCGCGAAGCAGACGCTCTGGCGGATTTTTTGGCAGAGGCGGGCGAGATGGTGTGAGATGGGCCGCCTGGCCCAATCTCACCAAACCGAAAGACCCGCTGCCTAATCAATTACCCGGCAGAGCAGCCCTTTGAGATAGGCCGATTCTGGGAAGGAAAGCAGGATGGGGTGATCTGGGGCCTGCGACAGGGGTTGAAGGATTTGCACATCGCGGCCAGCGTCGACGGCCGCGCTGAAAATGATTTTTTGGAACAGATCGGCGCTGACAAGGCCGGAGCAAGAGAAAGTGGCGAGCAAACCGCCGGGGCGCAGGAGGCGCAGCGCCAGCCAGTTGAGGTCTTTGTAGCCGCGAGCGGCGCGTTCGATGTCGCGCTGGCTGTGGGCGAATTTGGGGGGATCGAGGATAACCATGTCGAATTGACGGCCGTTATCTCGAAAGTCGCGCAGGATCATAAAGGCGTCACCTAAAAGATATTCATCGGACGGCCGTTCCAGACCCAGCCGCAGCACGTTTTCCTCCGCCATCTCCAGCACGTCCATGGAACTGTCTATGTTGGTGATGGGGCCGGCGCCGTGAGCGGCGGCATACACGGCAAAGCCGCCGGTATAGGCGAAGACGTTAAGGATTTCTTTTCCGGCGACGTGGTGGGGCGTACACACCAGCGCGCGGTTGGTACGCTGATCCAGGTAAAAGCCCGTTTTGTGCCCACCGGTTAAATCGACAGCAAAAGTGTGGCCGTTTTCTTGGATGAGCAGTGGGTTGGGCGGCGGCGCGCCCCAGAGCAGGCCAGACACTTCGGGCAGCCCTTCTTTGGCGCGCACACTGGCGTCGGAGCGTTCCAGAATGCCGGCGGGCTGCAATTCGGCGGCCAACAACTCGGCGAGCAGTGTTTTGCGCCGGTCGATGCCCAAGGTCAGGCATTGCATCACCAGAAACTCGCCGTATTGGTCCACAATCAGGCCGGGCAGCCCATCCGCTTCAGCGTTGATGAGGCGAAAGGCGGTGGTTTGGCTCAGGTCCAGGCTGTGGCGGGTGGCGATGGCCCGGCGCAGGCGGCGCTGCCAGAAGGCGTCGTCGATGGGTTCGTTGGCGTCCCAAGAGAGGATGCGGGCGCGGATTTGGGAGTGGGGGTTGGCGTAGGCGGTGGCCAGGAAACGGCCGTCTTTGGCCAGCACAGTTACCAGATCGCCGGGCTGGAAACGGCCGTCGCTGTGATGAATGGCCCCGGAAAACACCCAGGGATGTCGGTTAAGGACCGGCTTTTCGCGGCCGGGTTTTAAGGTCAGAATGCCGGTTGTGAGTTCAGTAGTCATCTGGAGAGTGTAACATTGAGTGACAGGGGTGGCAATGTGGCGCGCCGGTGGGGAGTTGGCTCTTGACGGCTGTGACGCGCTGCGTTATATTTTGCGTATCGCCCCTTCCTCATTTTGAGGATTGTGAAGCAGAAAGCGATTTTTCTGGTTAGACTGGAGAACAAAATGGCAATTAGACAAACAATAGGATCCGTGTGCAATCAGGTAAAGCACATGACGCGCCAGACGGTGATGTTGGGCGTGGGGATTACGGCCGTTATCGTGGGCAATGTGCGCGAGAACGCCGGGCCGTATGCCGAAAAATTGATGGAGCGTGGGGAACAGGCCAGTCACACACTCAATGAAGCGTTTGACCAACGCCGGTTGGAGATTCGTGAGCGAACGCGAGCCAACGGTCATGTACCGGCAGAGGAGAAGTAAGCCTCTTACCAGACCCGAAGGGTTTTTAAAACCCTTCGGGTCTTTGTTTTTTAGCGGTTACGGCCGTATTTCTCGTGACTAGAAACCCAATCTGAAGAAGCGATAGCTGAAGCAAGGGAAATTTCGCCCGCCAGCACGGCCCCGGCGACGATTTCGGCAAATTTGTTCACCTTGCCGCGCCCCACGCAGCCGAGCAAGTCCAGGCATTCGCGCTGCGTTGCCAGACCGGTGCCGCCGCCATAGGTGGCCACAATCAACGAGGGAATGGTGATCGACATATACAAATCGCCATCGGAAGTCAGTTCGGTATACAAAATACCCGCCGACGATTCCGACACGTTGGCTACGTCTTGGCCGGTGGCAATGAAGATGGCGGTGATGGCATTGGCCGAGTGCAGGCCGTTGTTGTTGGCCCCGGACAAAACCGCGCCGATATTGGCCACGCCGTAATGGTAATAGAGGCTTTCCGGCTCCACGCGCATGTGGTTGATCAGTACGTCGCGTTTGACGGTGCATTCGGCCGTGACTCGTTTGCCGCGTGTGCGCATGATGTTGATCTGCGACGCTTTTTTGTCGGTGGCGAAGTTTGATTCCAGAAAAAAGTGCGTAATTGCGCCTGGGTCGGGGTAGTGGTCTAAAATCCAACTGGATGCGGCGAAGGTGGCGCGCCCAACCATATTTTGCCCGGCGGCATCACCGGTGGTGTAGTTGAAACGCAAATAGACAAAGCGGCTGGCCAGGTAGGTATCGATGTCGCGCAGTTTGGCTATGCTGGAAGTCGCTTCCGCTTCTTCCCGAATTTCCGCAATGTGTTCCTGTACCCAGACGGAGAAATTACGCGCCTGGCGGGCGTTGTCGAAGGAAAAAACTGGGGCGCGCTGCATGGCATCGCCGACGACGGAGCAGGTGACGCCGCCGCTGAGATTGAGCACTTTGATGCCGCGATTGTAGGAAGCGACCAGTGTGCCTTCGGTTGTGGCCAGGGGGATGATGAAATCGCCCTGCGCGTGTTCGCCGTTGATGGTAAGCGGGCCGGCAAAGCCAATGGGAACCTGGGCGACGCCTGTAAAGTGTTCCACATTGCCGGCCGTGATGTGAGGATCGAATGAATAGTGGCGGATGTGGTTGACTTTTTGGCCGGTAAACTCTTCAACAAAATTTTGCCTCTCGGCGATGATTTCCGGGGCGTAATCGTCGCTTTTGTCGCGGGGGATGCGGGTGAGGTGTTCGGTGCTGCCGACGATGGTGTCTTCGACTTTGAGTTTTAGGTCGCCGAAGGGCGTGGTCTCGAAGCCGATCTCTAATTTGTGTTTGCCTTCGGCCAGGGGGGTGGCGGTGGTGCGGATGATGAGGATGGCGCGGAGGGGGAATTGGAGGGGGGATACGGCCGTTATTTCTCCCGCCCCCATCGTGTGACCATCTTCTAAAATAATCGTTACGCCTTCCAGGGGAACAGCCTGACCATCAAATTTGATGCTGTTTAAGCTGGTCAGGGTGGCGTCGCTCAGGCGGTTTTTTACTGAAAATTGCACGCCGCCATTGACGTTTTGCAAACTGCCAAAGGTATACAACTGCTTGAGGATAAGACTGGGAATTTTAACTGCCATTTAAGATTGCCTCCAGGTGGGTATGGGTTGATTATCCTTGCCTTGTTGGTAAGTAGTGCCACTATTTGGTTTAGGTTGGCTCATTGTTGGACGAGCGCATTTTACTATCTTTCAGGGGAATCGGGCAAACTTATGGCGCTTTTATAAATTGAGAATGTGGCGGGCGATGACCAGGCGCTGGATTTCGCTGGTCCCTTCGCCGATAGTCATCAGGCGGGTGTCGCGGTAGATTCGTTCGACTTCAAATTCGCGGCTGTAGCCATAGCCTCCGTGTACCTGGATGGCGTTGCGGCAGACGCGCTCGCTGACCTCGGTGGCAAATAGTTTGGTCATTGCCGCTTCTTTGGTATACGGCCGTCCCTCTCCTTTCAACCACGCCGCCCAATACACCATCAACCGGGCCGCCTGAATCTCCGTGGCGGCGTCGGCCAACATCCACTGCACTGCCTGGTGATGGGCAATGGGTTGGCCGAATGTCTGGCGTTCGTGGGCGTATTTGACGGCCGCTTCATACGCGGCTTGCGCCAGCCCGACTGCCAGCGCCCCAATGCTTACCCGGCCGCTGTCTAGCGTGGCCAGGGTTTGCTGCAAGCCGCGCCCTTCTGTGCCCAACACGTTGGCCAACGGCACGCGCACTTCCTCGAAGCTGACGGCGTGGGTGGGCGAGCCGTTTAGCCCCATTTTCTTTTCGGCCGGGGCGACGGAGACGCCGGGCGCGTTGGTGGGAACCAAAATGTGGCTAAGACTGCGGCTGCCGCCGGCCGGATCGGTGCGGCACAGCACCACCATCAGGTCGGCAATGGAGGCGTTGGTCATCCACATTTTGCTGCCGTCGATGATCCAGGAGTCGCCTTCTTTAACGGCCGTTGTGCGCACCCCGCCCTGCAAATCCGACCCCGCACCCGGTTCGGTGAGTGACAGGCAGGCCAGTTTGCCTTTGCCGGTTGCCAGATTGGGCAGCCAGGCTTGTTTTTGGGCTTCTGTGCCATAGCGCACAATCGGTCCCAGGGCCAGTCCGTTGTGGGCGGAGACGGCCAGGGCGGTGGAGCCGCAGCCCCAGGCCAGTTCCTCGATGGCGATGGCGGCGCTGATGGCGTCGACGGCCGCGCCGCCGTACGCTTCCGGCACTTCCAGCCCCAACAAACCGAGCGGTCCCATTTTGTGTACGGCCGTCCAGTTAAATTCGCCCGTCTCGTCAGTGTGCCGCGCCATGGGTTTAACCTCTTTGGCGACAAATTCGTGGACGACGTGGCGAAACTCGCGCTGTTCTTCACTTAGTTGGAAATCCATGGTCTCACTCCTCTTTAGAAATTGATGATTTACCGGTGGGGAAAACCGGCTGTGGCCAATGTGACAAGCAGCAGTTGGCTCAATCCATCGGGCAGGCGGGTTGGGTCGATGAATTCGTCCAGGCGGTGGGCGTTGCCCGATTCGGTGAGACCCAGAACAACGGCCGTAAACCCTTTGCTCAGGGGTACGTTGGCGTCTGTACTGCCCATCATAAAGGTGATACCCTGGCTGCCGACATAGTGGAGCGCGTCGACGGCCGTTTTTACCAAGGCCGTATGGCGCGAAATCTGCCCTGGCGGGCGGCTGCCGATAGCCGTCATGGTGACGTGGATGCCCTCATCCCGCCGAAGCTGATTGGTTTGCTGCACGATGTCGGTCACGCTGTCTACAAGTTGTTGCAAGGCGGATGGCTCTTCGGAGCGCAAATCGAGCTGTAGAGCGGCTGATTGGGCGATGGTGTTGATGCTGGTACCGCCTTCGATGATGCCGACATTGTAAGTGGTGCGCGGCGAAGTGGGGACAGGCAGTTTGTCGATGGCGCTGATGAGGTGGCCGAGAACATGGATGGCGCTGGCAGCCCCGAAACTCCCCCAGGAATGGCCGCCCGGTCCGCTGACTTCCAGGCGGAAGCGGCGCACGCCGATAGCTTGATGGGAAATCTGGCCAAAAAGACCGCCCTCGACAATGATGTATTTGGCCGATTGACCAAATTTTTCCACGACGGCGCGAATGCCGCGCAGGTCGCCCAGTCCTTCTTCGCAGACGTTGGCCACCAACCAGACATCGTTGGTGAGTTGGATCTGGTTTTCGATGAGGCTTTTTGCCAGCAGAAGCAGGCCGGCCACGCCGGTTGAATTATCGCCAATGCCCGGACCGGAGAGGAGACGGCCGTTTTCCCGAATACGCAGGTCTGTCTCCAGCGGAAACACGGTGTCCAGGTGGGCTGTGATGATCAGAGGGGCGCGGCGGTGTTGGCCGGGGAAACGGCCGTACACGTTGTGCAAATCATCCTGGCGCACATCGTGCAGCCCCAAAGCCAACATGTGGCTTTCCACAAAGGCTGCTCGCTCCGCTTCGGCAAACGTGGGCGCGGGGATTTGTTGGATGGCCTGAATCAGGTTGATATTGTCGAGTTGGCGTGTACGAAATTGGGTTATTGCGCTTTGGACACAGGGTTCCAGAGCAATTTGTTCGATGTGGTTCATGGGAATAGACCGTGATAGTTTGTATGGGAGACTAGAAATTGGAGACTGTTCATCTTTTTCACGTTCAGTCTTCAGTCTCTACTTGCTAGCCTTGTGGGACGCCGTTTACGAAAGGGCGCGGATCAGCAGGATGCCCACCACCGACACGACGACGCCAAGGTGGAGGAAGAGATTGCTATCCACCAACCACCCGCTGCCCGGGCCGGGAAAAATTTGCAGCAGCAAATTCAGCAAGACCAACACAATGCCGATCATTGGTAGTAACCCGGGGCGGGTGGCAAAAAAATCGTTCAATTTTTCGACTAGATTGTTCATCGACGGACTCCTTCAGCGGTTGCAGTTTGATGGGGAACAGACGGCCAGCGAGCTGTGTTGACCCCGGAAACGAGCTGGTTCAGGCGTTTGTTAGCAGATAGGGTGCGAAGTAGGGGATGAGGCGGGCCGGTAAACGGCCGTATACCACCACGCCATCGCCCGCATGTTCTTCGCTGTCCACCTGACCGCGTTCGTAAAACAACGAGAGCAAATCGCCCCGTTTGTAGGGCAGGCGCACCTGTAGCGGTTTCATCGATTGGACCATGACGGCTTCAACGGCCGTTAACAACGCTTCCATCCCATGCCCCGTCGCCGCCGACACCACCACCGCCGGCCCCTCTATGTCCAACTCCCGAATTGGGTCGCGCCCTGGCGGCAGCAAATCCGCTTTGTTGAGCGCCATCACCATCGGCATCTGGTCCACTTCCAGTTCCGCCAAAATATCTTCCACCGCGTCAATTTGCGCGATGGCGTTGGGGTGCGTGGCGTCCACAATGTGCAGCAGCAGATCCGCCTCGGCAATCTCTTCCAAGGTCGCCCGAAAAGCAGCCACAATCTCCGTCGGCAGTTTTTGGATGAAACCGACCGTGTCGGTGAACAGCACTTCGCGTCCGCCGGGCATCTTCACTTTGCGCGTTGTTGGGTCCAGGGTGGCAAACAACATATCGGCCGACAACACCCCGGCGTCGCTCAGCCGGTTTAGCAGCGTCGATTTGCCAGCATTGGTATAGCCGACAATTGCCACGACTTGCAGTTCGGTCTGCTGCCGTTTGGCGCGGTGCCGCTCCCGGTGGGCGCGGACATCCTCCAAATCTTTTTTAATGGCGCTGATGCGATGGCCAATTTCCCGCCGGTCGGTTTCTAGCTGGGTTTCGCCAGGGCCGCGCACGCCTACACCGCCGGTCGAGCCGCCGGCGCGACCGCCAGCCTGCCGCGCCAGATGGGTCCATAAGCGTGTCAGGCGCGGCACGCGGTACTCAAGCTGCGCCAGTTCGACTTGCAGCTTGCCCTCGCGGGTATTGGCGTGCAGGGCAAAAATGTCCAAAATCAACGCGGTGCGGTCGATGATTTTGATCTCTTCGCCGAAGATTTTCTCCAATTCCCGTTGGTGGCGCGGCGACAATTCGTCATCAAAAATGATGACATCGGCCTTTAATTCCGCCATCAAAATTTTGATTTCTTCGATTTTGCCTGGCCCGATGTAGGTGGCGGCATACGGCCGTTCTAAAGCCTGCGTGGTTTTGCCCAGCACATCGATCCCGGCCGTTTCAGCCAGGCGCGTCAATTCTTCCAAACTATCATCAACGGGAATGAGCGCGCGCGCGCCTTTGAGTTCTACGCCCACTAAAAAGGCGCGTTCTTGCGGCGCGACGGTTTCAAATGTCTGTGTCTTGGTGGAAATAAGTCCCTCCTTCGGCCGGCAGGGTTTACCTGACGGTGGGCTTGTGCAGCCAGATGGGTAATTCGATGTGAAAAGTGGAACCGGGCATGGTTTCTTCGTTGCAGCCGCTGCTTTCGGCCCAAATGCGGCCGCCGTGCGCTTCCACAATGCCTCTGGCAATCGGCAGCCCCAGACCCGGGCCGCCGCCCTTGAATTTTGTTTTGCTGGATGAATGCAAGCTGGCGTCCATGGTGCTGGTGAATTTGTCGAAAATCATTTCCAGGGCTTCCGGGTTGATGCCGATGCCGGTGTCTTGGATTTGCACGTCCACGTAACCGGCGATGTGTTCGTCGGCCTCGGCCTGGCGGGTGAGGGTGCTGGAAACGGTTACTTTGCCGCCGTCTGGCGTGAATTTCAGGGCGTTGAATAAGACTTTGTTGAAGGCGTTGGTCAATTTTTCCTGGTCGGCGAAGATTCGCAGTTCCTGGCCCAGGGGCATGATGATCAGATCGATCTGGCGGGCATGGTAATGTTTGTCCAGGCTGTCGGCGACCATCAAAATGATGCGCTCCAGGTAAAACTGGGTGTAATTTAGTTCCACCGATTGCAGATCGATGAGGGAGACATCGATCATGTCGTTGATGATTTCGTACATGCGGCGGAAGCCGTTGTTGAGGCCATCGACGTAAAGCCGCAAGCGGGAGTCGGGTTCGGTTTCGACGCGCAGGATGTTGGCGTACCCTTCCAGAAGCGTGAGGGGCGTTTTGAGTTCGTGGGCGGCGACGGCGATGAAGTTGGATTTGCTTCTTTCAAAATCTTCCATTTGCTGGCGCAGTTGTTGGGTGTGTTCCAGCAGTTCGGCGTGGTCAATGTCGCTGGCGAGTTGGGTGGCTTCGATGAGGGCATAGGTGAGGATGTCGTCGAGGGTGCGCCAGGCGGCCAGGGCGTCTACGGCCGTAAACCGCTTTTCCAGCCCCTTGCCTATTTCTTCTTTCAGGACTTGCAGCACGATCAGCCAGTCGTTGGCGGCGCGGGCATCGTAGCCGATGCTGGTGAGCGCCCAAAATTGCACCGAAGAGAGCTGGACTTCGCGGGCGTGCCCGACATTGTCGGCCAGGAGGTGGATGAAGCCGATGACATCTTCAACGTCAGGCAGCAAATTTGGAGCGCGATAAAGAGTCGCGCTGGTCAGGCTATTTACTTGCTGCGGCAACCATTGTTTCAGTTCATCGATCATAGACGGTTGTTTAATTGGCGGCTGGTTGGGTGACGGCCGTTAACCCCGCTTCTGCCTTTTCCCGATCATACATCAATCCATTCGCCCGTGCTGCCCGGCGCAAAGCTGTGAGCGCTCGCTCGCTGTACCAGTGGTAACGGTCGCTTTTGCCCATTGTTTGTTGGGGCGGTGGCAGCAAGCCAAAGTTGGCTTTCATGGGTTGGAAATCTTTCGCTTCGGCGTGAGTGACATAGTGGCAAAGCGCGCCAAGCATAGTCGATGTGGGAAGGATAACGGGATGCTGGCCGTTTAGCAAGCGGGCAGCGTTTAGGCCGGCCAACAACCCGGTGCCGATGTTGCCTACATAGCCTTCAACACCCGTAATTTGCCCGGCAAAAAAAAGGTCGGCGCGGCTGCGAAATTGCAAGGTGGGCTGCAAAAGCTGCGGCGCGTTGATGTAGGTGTTGCGGTGCATCATGCCGTAGCGCATAAACTCGGCGTTTTCCAGGCCGGGGATGAGGCGCAGGACGCGCTTTTGCTCGCCCCAGCGCAGGTTGGTCTGGAAACCGACGATGTTGTAGAGCGACCCGGCCAGATTGTCCTGGCGGAGTTGCACGACGGCATACGGCCGTTTCCCCGTTCGTGGATCAATCAGCCCTACCGGCCGCATCGGGCCAAAAGCCAGGGCTTTTTCGCCGCGCCGGGCCATGGCTTCGATGGGCATGCAGCCCTCGAAAAATTTGGCGTCTTCCTGCTCAAATTCTTTCAGGGTGATGGTTTCGGCGGCCAGCAGCGCCTGGGTGAAGGCGTCGTATTCCGCGCGGGTCATGGGGCAGTTGATGTAATCGCCGTCTAGCTGCTCGCCTTCGTCGTAGCGCGATTGGCGGAAGGCGATGGTCAGATCGATGGTTTCGTGATTGACGATGGGGGAAAGGGCGTCATAAAAGTAGAGGTGGTTTTGGCCGGAAAGGGCGCCAATGTCCCGCGCCAGGGCATCGGCGGTGAGGGGGCCGCTGGCGATGATGGCGGGTTGGTCGGGCACGGCCGTTACTTCTTCAGGCACCCATTCGATGTTGGGGTGGTTGGCGATGCGCTGGGTGACCAGCTCGCTAAACTGCTCTCGATCCACAGCCAGAGAGGAACCGGCGGGAACGGCCGTTTGCTCCGCGCACTCCAGCACCATCGACCCCAGGCCGCGCAGTTCGGCCTTCAGCAAGCCTGGCGCTTTATGGGTTAAATTGGAGCCAAGCGAATTGCTGCATACCAATTCGGCCAGCCGGTCGGTGACATGGGCGGGGGTGGTTTTGTGCGGGCGCATCTCGTAAAGGCGCACATGCAGCCCGTGTTCTGCTGCCTGCCACGCCGCTTCCGTGCCTGCCAATCCACCGCCGACGACAATTAGTTGTTTGCTCATGCGCTAATTTTAGCACATCCCCCTGGGCTTACGTATACCGGATGGTTCCATCCAGTACAGAGTTGTCAGGAATAAATTTGCGATGGCCAGATTCATTGATCAGGTGGACGGCTCCCTTGCATACCACGTCTTTGCCAAACCGGAAGTCTCCCTGCAAGACGAAACTACGGGCATTTACCAGCGATGGCGGACCAAAGGGGAACCGTTCGTCCAAATCGCTGATAAATTTGTAATGGACGGCATCCAGGTCTACCAAAATGTCCGGGTAGACGCGCTCTGGGCTGGGAACAACATTAAAATCGCTGGTGAGCACGTAGGAATCGGAGCGCACGAGCAGCAGATCGTCTGTTTTTTTGACTGGCGCAAAACGGGAACGGGGCACGCGCACAGCCTGCGAACCGGAAAATACGGCAATGGCCGATCCCATGGCCGTTTCCAGTTGGTAAACCGGCGTCGAGTCTGGGTCGCGTGGGTCCACGGTTTTGCTGTTACAAATCAAGGGTAGGCCTAATTTGTTGCTGCGCGTGAGCATGAGCTGGCGCAGGGAGGGCAGGTGGACCCACAGGTTGTTGGTGTTGAAGTACCGATGGCGGCTGATGTCTTGGAAGGTGGCCTTGTCTTCTGGCGGGCATTGGGCCGATTCACGCAGCAGCAGTTGCCCGTCGCGGCGCTGCGCCAGATGGCCGCCCTTCTTGTCCATCTCGGTGCGGTCAGAGACTTCCATGAGGAAGGGGATGTTGTTTTTGACCATGTAGCCCAAAATGCTCAGATCGATCACTGCGCCCAGATTGTCGGCGTTGGAGACGAATGCATATTCAATGCCTTGCGAGAGGAGCGCGCTGAGGGTTCCACGGGTGACCAGGGCGGTGTAGATGTCGCCATGACCCGGCGGACACCACTCCAGGTCAGGGTCATCGGGCCAAACTGCCGGTGTCAGGTCGGATTGGGTGATTTTGGGTTCTTTGTGCTGAAGGAAGCTGAGCGGCAGGGTGCGCCGGTTGAGGTCGTTGTAGTATTGGAGGGCGCGCAGCGAATCGCTTTCGGTGGAGAAGCTGTTCATCAAGATCAGAGGCGTGCTGGATTTGATGGATTGGCGGGCGATAACGTCCAGGAAGGTGAGGTCGTCTTTGACGGGCAGCAGGGATTTTGCCTGGTCCAGTCCCATGCTGGTTCCCAGACCGCCGTTGAGTTTGATGACGGCCGTTTTCCCCAACATCTGCTTGCCCAACAACGCCTGTTTCGCGGGAAAATCCTCAACGTCCGGCAGCTTTTGCACCGGCTCGATGTCCGTTTCGGGAATTAACCCGGTATATCCATCGGCTAACTGGGCATAATATTCGGCGAAGGTCTCAATAAACACTCTCGGCTGCCGCGCCGCCTGCATCCGCTCCGCAAAGGGAGAAAAATCAGCCATGCAAAAGTCTCCTGGGGTATTCTGGTTAGATGGGTCCAATCTCCAAGATTGAACCAATCTGTGCGTTACTTAAAGTATGCCTATCTGACTGTGGTCGGCGACCGTGAGCTTGAGGGCTTTGGGCTTGATGGGCGAACGACTGATCACCACATTACGGCCGATCAGGCTCTCCTGAATGCGCGTGCCGATGTCTTTGATCTGGCTGTTTTCTAACACCATCGAATGCTCGATTTCGCTGTTTTCAATCAGGCAATCATGGCCGATGCTGGTGAAAGGGCCGACGTAGCTGTTTACAATGCGCGTGTTTTCGCCGATGATCGACGGACCGCGCACCACGCTGTTGATGATTTCCGCGCCGCGCTGCACCGTCACCCGCCGCCCAACTTGGCTGTCGCGGTCCACGTAGCCTTCTATTTCATAAGTGATCTCTTCCAAAACGAGGTCGTTGGCTTCCAGCATGTCGCCGGGCGCGCCGGTGTCTATCCACCAGCCGCGATGGATGTATGGGTGAACGACAAATTGGTTGTCCACCAGCCATTGGATGGCGTCGGTGATTTCCAGTTCGCCGCGCCAGGAGGGAGAGATGGCGTTGACGGCCCGGAATATGTTGGGATCGAACATGTAAATGCCCACCAGGGCCAGGTCGCTGGGGGGATTTTTTGGTTTTTCGATGAGGCGGATGATACGGCCGTTATCCCCCAACTCAGCTACGCCATACTGTTCAGGATGCTCAATGCGCGTCAGCACAATTTGGCTGTTCCATTGGCCGTTGGCAAATTGGGCGATGAGCGGGCTGATGCCGCCTTCAATGACGTTATCGCCCAAAAACATGACAAACCGGTCATCGCCCAAAAAATCCTGGGAGATTTTGACGGCGTGGGCCAGACCGAGTGGTTGATCTTGTTCGATGTAGGTGATGTTGACGCCCCAACGGCCGCCGCGCCCAACGGCTTCTTTGATTTTGGCGGCCGTATCGCCGACGACAATGCCGATTTCAGTAATGCCGGCGTCACGGATGGTTTCGATCACCCGAAACAGGACCGGTTTGTTGGCGACGGGGATGAGTTGTTTGGCGTTGGAATAGGTCAGTGGGTATAAGCGAGAGCCTTTGCCTCCGCTCAGTATTAATCCTTTCATGGCAGCTCCTTGTGGGTTGCAAATTGCAGTTTGGTTTTTAATAGCCGGAGGCTAATTGTCAATGCTTGCCGGTGAATTGTCAACTTTGTAGATGGTGATGGTTCCCTGCTGGTAGATCGGACGCAGGTAAACGGCCGTTCCCGGCTGAAACCCGCCCAACAATTGCTCACGGGGGCCATACCAGACATACTGCGCCTGTGTCTCGTCCAAATAGGCCTGCCGCCAATCGTCGCTGGCAGCGGCGCTGTAAAATTGGGCGACGACGGCCGTTTTTGCTTCAAAATCAATCGTTTCCGCCCAGTGTCCCAGCACCACCGGGTTGCCGGCTTGCCCGGCCACGTAGTTGCCGGTCTCATAATCGCCCAAGACAACGGCCGTGCGCGGGGTGTTGTCGCGCAGCCACTGCACGGCCGTTACTTCATCCGTGGGCCGGAACAACAGGTCCGGCTGCTGGATGATGGCCGAAGTGGTCACGCTGGCGAAGACGTACAAATTGGATAGGCTGATAACCAGCAGGAACAGGGCGCTGAAGAAGCGTGTCAGGCCCGGTTCTGAATACCGGTCGTGGGTGAGGATGGCGCGTAACGGCCGTGTGCCCAACAGCCACGGCAGCGCCACTTCCACCCATCCGGCCGCCGCCAAAATCGACAGCGACACATGCACTCCTTGCACAAAACGGCGCTGCGAATTCAGCGGCGCATAGACCAACAGCGCCGTCGCCGCCACCCAGGTCCATAAAAACAGCCAGCGCGGCGACATTTTGATGCCGCTGCGCCATTGGCGAAGGGCGTGCAGCCCGGCCAACAGCAGCAGCGGGCCATACGCCAGCAGCAGATGCGGCCAGGGCGGCGAGACTGTGGCCTCGCGCTGAGCGTCCCAGCCGCGCAGCACGTCGTTGGTGAGCAGCGTGTAGCCGTAATACAGATTCAACAGGCCGGGCAAAACCAGCGCCGCAACCAGCAAAAACCCTTCGCGCCAGAGGATTCGCCGCGCCTGAATCGTCAGAAACAGCCAGTACAGACCGCCGGTTAGCACAATCACATACACGAGCAGGGGGTGCAAAATGCTCAGGCTGAGGTTGACGACGGAAGCGAGGGCGGCGAAGGCCCAACCGCGCGGGCTGCTTTGATGGGCGAAGGCTTGCAGCAGCGCCCAAAAGCTGGCCAACAGCAGGGCGGTGCTGAGGATGATGTGCGGAAAGGTGAGGCTGGTGAAAAACAGGTGAGCTTCCGGCATTTTGAAATCGACGGGGAACGTATCGAGCCAGTACGGTTGGTTGAGCAGGAACAGCAGCCAGCCTAACCCGGCCCCAAAAACGGCCGTCAGAAACCCCGTCAGCCTGGTGCGCCGATCGGCGACAAAAAAAGCGGTGAAGCCGTAAACGGCCGTGGTGAGCAGCAGCACGGAAACGGCCCGCGCCAGGTGCCAGACGGTTACAATCGTCAGCCCGGTCGAGCGCGCAATATGCCCCAGGAAAAAATAAAAGCCGCCCAAAAAGGCCGGCTGATGGGGTTCGGCGGTGAAGACGATGGTGTAGAGCCAACGGCCGTCGTAGCCTTGCAGCATTTTGGCGAAGTAGGTCTGGCTGTCTTCGGGATTCATCAGCGTGCCGGTGAAGATGGTTCCAGGTTGGGCGGCGAGGGTGGCAAGGAGGTAGGGAACGGCCGTGATGCCTACCATTGCCAGGCCCACCAGCAGCGCCAGCGCCCACTCCTTGCGGTTGACGCTGGGCGGGCTATCGGGCAGGTTGGGGGAGGAAAATTGCATTGCGGGAAACCTGGAACGAGATTGGTCCAATCTGGAAGATTGGACCAATCTGGCATGGTTAAGGGGGATGGTTATTCGTAATAACCATCCATGCCGCTGTCTTTGGGCGCGTTGGTCAGGGCCACGCCGATGATGCGCACTTTGGCTTTTTCCAACGTTTCTTTGGCCCGTTCGGCATGGTCGCGGCGGGATTTGCCGGCGCTGATGATCAGCAGCACGCCATCGACTTTTGCGCCCAGCACGGCCGCGTCGGTAACGGCAATGACCGGCGGCGCATCGAACAGCACCACGTCGTAGGCCGCGGTGAGCGCTTCGATGAGTTGATCGATTTTGCGCGAGCCGAGCAAATCGGCCGGATTGGGCGGCTTGGGACCGCTGGCCAGCAGCCAGAGGTTGTCGACGCTGGTGGTTTGCAGCGGCGGTTTGGCGTCGTCGTTAAGGATCATGCTGGTGAGGCCGGTGTCGTTGCTGAGGTTGAAGAAGGTGTGGAGCGACGGCCGTCGCAGATCACAATCCACCAACACGGTGCGGCGGCCGCTCTGAGCCATCGTCACGGCCAGGTTGGCTACCGCCACGCTCTTCTCATCACCCGAAGCCGGCGAAGTAACCACCAGACTGCGCAGCGGATTGTCCAGGCTGTAAAAAGATAAATTGGTTCGCAGCGTGCGATACGCTTCACTTACGGGGGAACGAGGGTCAGTTAAGGTTATCAAGTTCATAAATCACACTGTTTTAGCTGTTGGTTGTTAGCTGTTGGCTGTTAGCTGTTAGCTGTTGGCTGTTAGCTGTTAGCTGTTAGCTGTTAGCCAGAAGTAGGACTACTTACAGCTTGTAGCTTACAGCTTATAGCTTGCAGCTTACAGCTTACAGCCTCAGCCTAGCTGCTATTGACTGGGAATACTGCCAATGACCGGGATGTCCAGATAGCGCTCTACGTCTTCGGCGCGGCGCATGATGCCCGATTCGTACCATTCCAGGGCAAACACCACCAGCACGCCAATGAGCGCGCCGAAGACAAAACCGGCGGCCGTGTTGATTTTGGTGTTGGGTTTGGAAAGTCCCGCTTGCGGATCATCTAAAAATTCGATGGTGATGCGGTCTTCTTTTTGTAGTTTGTCGTTGTTGGCGTTTTGCCATTGGATGAGCAGGCTGCCCCAGGCGGCGGCGATGTCGTTGGCCAGGTTGGGGTCACTGTTTTCCACGGTCATCTGGATGACAAAGCTGGCGTTGTCGGAGGCGACTTTCATGTCGCCGAGCAAGGTTTCGGCGGTCATGTCTAGTTGCAGTTCGTTGATGACGGCCTGGGCGCGGTAGCGGCTGTAGAGCCATTGTTCGTAGCTGCGCAGCAGTTCTTTGGCGGCTTGGGCCTGCCCAAAGTCGGTGCGCGAGGGCAGAACGAGCATTTTGAGGTTAGATTCGTATAGTTCGGTTTGCATTTTGCTGAAGCCGAAAGCGGCAACGGCCGTTAACACCGCCATCACCACAATCACCCAGCCTCGCTGGCGCAAAATGCGCCCATAATCACGTAATTCCACGGTTTGTCTCCTCTACTACTTTTTAGGGATTTCGCCCAGCACCGGCAGGCCGATGGCTTCGATTTCCCGACGTTCGCGCAAGGTTGGGTCCAGGTATTCGGCCAACATGGCCAACCCAAACCCGGCGGCAAGGGCAATGGCAACCCGCAGGGGCAAATCTAGCTGGCTGCGGATGCCGGTGGGAATCTGGTTGATGTTGATGGGGTCTAGCTGGACGAGAACGGCCGTTTCCCCACCCAACTGCGGCAGCGCCGATGCATTTTGTTCTGTCAGCACGGTAATTACCGCTTCCATCATGGCCGCCAGCGCCGATGAATCGCCGTAAGTCAGCGACACGAGCAGCATACTGCGGGCGTTATCAGTGGCCAGTGCGCCCTGGATGGCTGGGGCCGGAACGGCGAGGCCGGACTGGGCCATTTGCTGGCTTACGGCGGCGGCAAATTCGCCGCCCGCCGCCCAATCAGACAGGCCGTTGACAATGTATTCCGACGAGAGCCAGTTGTAATAGCGCTGTTCGTCGGCGGTGACTGCGCCCTCGCCGGGCTGTTGGGCCACCAGGAAGCGCATCCCGACGTTGTAAACCGGCGGCGGCGATTGGTAAGTGGCTAATTCCACGGCCAGCACAATGGCGGCGGGGATGATCAGCAGCCATGCGCGGCGTTTTAAGATGGACCAGTAACGTTTCAACTCCACAATTTAACTTCCTTTCGTCTGCGGCCAACGGTTGCGTGGGGGTTGGCGTTCGGTCATTTTTTGCTCGACGAAGGTTTGCATTTTTTGCTTAAAGACCGAGGTGTCGAATTGTTGGGCGTGTTGGCGGATGAGACGGCCGTCTACATTCAGGTCATCCATGGCTTCTACGGCCGTCATAATGGCTTTGGCCGATTGTTCGGTAAACAGCCAGCCGGTTTCGCCGTGGCGCACCGTTTCCAGCGAGCCGCCGCCGGCGTAGGCGATGACCGGCCGCCCGGCAGCCATGGCCTGGATAGGCGCAATGCCAAAATCTTCCTCGCCGGGAAAGAGGAAGGCGCGGCAGCGGGCAAACAAGTCCGGCAGTTGATCGTCGGGTACGTAGCCCAGGAAGGTGATGGTTGGTCCGGCGAGCGCTTCCAGGCGTTCGCGGTCTCTGCCTGTGCCGGCAATGAGTAACGGCCGTGCCAATTTGTTAAACGCCTCAATCAATAAATCCAACCGCCGATACGGAACCAGCCGGCCGACGAATAAATAATAATCTTCCACGCAGTCCGATGGTTCAAAGCGCTGAACGTCGACCGGCGGGTGGATAATAACCGAATCCCGGTGGTAAATCTTGGCGATTCGCCGACGGACCTCTTCTGATATGGCAATGAAATAGTCGACGCGATCCGCCGCCAGCCGGTCCCACATGCGCAAATTGGTCAGAAATGGCGTCAGCAAACTGCGGGTTACGGAACCCAGGTTTTCTTGTTCCGCGTATTGATGATAGCGCCAGACGTAGCGTGTGGGCGTGAGGCAGTAGCAAATGTGCAGCGTTTCTGGCCCGGTGAGAATGCCGTGGCAAAACCCGCTTTTGTTGCTGATCACCAGGTCGTAATCGCGAAAATCGAAATGCTCAAACGCAAAGGGATAAAGCGGGAAATAAAGCTGTTGATTTTTGCGGGCGAAGGGGAGCCGGTCGATAAAACTGGTGCGAATGTCCCAATTTTGCCAGTGGGGCGGCATTTTTTTGCGGCGATAGAGCGACGTGTAGATGGGGCGCCCCGGGTAGAGGTCTACCAGCGTTTCCAGGACGTCTTCCGCCCCGCCGATTTGATTCATCCAGTCGTGGACCAGGGCGGTTTTCATTAAAGTCCCAGGCGTTCCATCCGGGCGGCCAGTTCGGCTTCCACTTCCAGGCTTTGCATGGCGTCGTCCAACTGCCGATCCAGGCTGCTGGCTTGCACTTCCCAGGCGGCGTCGGCGTGGTCCAGGCGGCGGCGAATGTTTTCGGCCGCCTGCGAAACTTCCGTATCGCTGTTGTCGATCAGGTTGTCGAGCGATTGCATGGCTTTGGTGGAAAGTTCTTTAGACTGCGCCAATTGTAATAGGAAGGCCAGTTCTTCGCGTTCTTGTTTGGCGATGGCCAGCCGCCCTTCCAATTTTACTTCGACATCTTTCAGGGTTTCGGCGGCCGTTACTTGTTTGGCCAGAGAGCTGTCATAGGTTTGAATCAAATCCATGACGGAGCTGAACTGTTTTTGGGTGACCATGGCTTCGGTGCGTTTGCCGGTTTTCAAAAATTCGTCCACCATCAGGTCCAGACCGGCCGCTTTGTCGGCCAGGGCTTCGCGGCGGCGTTTGGTGGTTTTTACCTGGGCAAACATGGGCGTGATGGAGCGTTTGAATTCTTCCACCTCGCGTTCGGCCTGGCGGATGTAATCGTCGTAGACGGCCAGGTCGCTTTTTTGCAGCGCTTTGTCGGCGGCCTCGTGCAGGGAGGCGCGAAATAGGGTTCGTAGTTTTTGTAATAAGGAAGCCATGGCGGGGATTATACTCAAAACACGAGAGGCAGACACAATAAAACGGCCGTTCCCGGGGGAACGGCCGTTTCTGCAGCTCTGGCGTCAGGAGATTGAGGCAGGCATCCGGCTTGCCAGTGCCAGAGGTGACAGCAATGTAAGGGGACAGCCGTTTGTTAGCTGGCGTCTTTGATAACGATTTCTTCTTCGTCGAAGGGATTGGCTTTGGCGGCGACGCTGTTTTCTTGCGGCATGACAATGGCCAGCACGCCGTAAATCAGCAGCCCCCAACCATGCAAGAGAGTCATCAGCACAAAGACCAACCGCACAATGACCGGATCGATATTCAAATAATCGGCAATACCGGCGGCGACGCCAAAAAGCATACGGCTTTCTTGTTTACGGGTTAATCGTTTTTCACTCATTTTTCAGACCTCCACAATTTATGTTCAGGTATCAATTTCATCAACCAATACGAGGGGTGTTTTAAAAGGTTGCACGGCCGTTTCCCGCGCTTATTTCTTGCTTTGGGGCCGGGCATCCCGGTTTTTCCAGAGCAGCCAAAGTCCCAGGCCAATAATCAACACCGGCCAAAACTGCCCTAATCCGCCCAACCCATTAAAAAATGCGCCGAAAACAGCAAACAAAACCACGCTGATGAGAAATAAAACGCCGCTTTCGCGCACACCCTGCCGAAAATTACCGCTGAGCGTTTGCATGAGCAAAATGCCCACCCCCACAAGCGCCGGGTAGAGTGTCCAGGCGTAGGCCCAACTGGCCCAATCGCCGGAGGCATTTTGGTAATACAACAACAACCCCGTACCCCCGATGATGCTGCCCGGTATAGCCAACGGCGGCGTGCCCAGCAGCGCGCCGGCCAAAAACAATCCGCCGACGAAGATAATGATGAGCGGCCACTGCTGCCCAATATTGAACCAACTCACAAGCCCAGGGAAAAATTGCGCCAGGAGAAAAAAGACCCCGGCCAGGATGAGAATGGCCCCACCAATAATCGAACTTTTCTTTTCCACCTAATACCTCCTCGGAACATTGTCCACAGATATTGTTTGCTGCGGCGCGCTTTCCCTATGCGCATCGCCACAGACTGTGGTTCTATACGCACAGACGGGCAATCGGTCGCGTTGGCGAGAGGAGGGTGTGGGCCACGGCCGTTACCCATTCCCCACCTTGCCCTTGCTTCAGTCGATCTGTCGCCTGCGCTTATTTGTGCTAAACTCTGGACTATGAAACTAAATACCAAGCTATCGTTGTTTGCTTTGTCCCTGCTTTTATTAGCGCCCACAAAGCAAACTTTTGCTTTAGACAACAATCGTATTGGCTGGCAAGATAGTGAAGCAGACACGGCCGTTGCCATGGCCCAACGCGTCAATACCCATCGTCAGGAAATCGGGCTGCCAGCCTATGCAGTCAACGATGCCTTGACCCGCGCCGCCCAACAAGTCGCCGACCATATGGCGGCCACCGAATTTACCAGTCATTATGATGGTAATGGCGCCAACCCATCGCAGCGCGCCTTGCAGGCAGGGTATGAAGACCACGTCACGGAAATTATTTATGGCGGTTTTGGCGGCAGCGACGCCGCCTGGCAGTGGTGGTCGGAAAACGATCTGCATTATGGCCTGATCATCAACGAGGATTACCACGAATTTGGCGTGGGCATGGCTGTCGGCCACGACAGCGGCCGCGCCTATTGGGCGATTATGTTTGGCACTGGGCTGCCGGTAAAGGAGGCGGTCTCGACCTTTACGCCCTCCGTTCCCCCCGCTGAAACCAAACTGACCGGCACAACCGCCACGGCCGTTCCCCCTCCCGTTCCCACCGCCAGCGAAGCCCCGACACTCCTTCCAGACGCCACTAACAGCACGGTCGCTCTGACCATGCTTGAAGAAAACCCAAACAACGAGACCAACGGCGTATCCGACGAGCCAAACAACTTGACGCCGCCCCCCGACCCCGCTTATTCCCAAGACGAAGAAGACAGCACCTGGCTCATTATCGCCGCCGCCCTGACCATTATCGTCGGCGCCGTGTTTTTCTATTTCCCACGCGCCCGCTCAACACGCTCGTCCTAGGAAACCTTCGATGACTGAGATAACGAAGAGATGCTCCGCGTCATGAAACCCACCCCCCGCACGTTTGCCTATGTACCACCGCATTGTCATTAAACTCGGCACCAGCGTTCTTACCGGCGGCACGCCGCGCCTGGATTGGCCCCATATGGTTGATCTGGCGCGTCAGTGCGCGGCCTTGCAAGCGCAGGGCAAAGACATCATCATTTGCTCCTCCGGGGCCGTGGCCGCCGGCCGTCAGCGGCTGGGGTTCCCCCAACTTCCGGCCACGCTGGCCAGCAAGCAGTTGTTTGCGGCCGTTGGCCAGAGCTGGCTGATGTGGAATTGGGAGCGTTTTTTTGAAATTTATGACATTCACGTGGGGCAGATGCTGCTAACCCGCGCTGATACGGAAAACCGCCGCCGATTTTTGAACGCCCGCGACACGCTCCAGGCGCTTTTGTCTTATCGCGTCGTGCCCATCATCAACGAAAACGACGCCGTGGCTACGGAAGAAATCCGTGTGGGCGACAACGACAACCTTTCGGCGCTGGTGGCGATTTTGGCCGAGGCGGATTTGCTTATTTTGCTCACCGACCAGCCGGGGTTGTTTACGGCCGATCCGCGCACTAAACCCGACGCCGAACTGATCCCCGAAGTGCGCACCATTGATGAAACGCTGCGCCAATTAGCCAGCGGCAGCGGCACGTCGCTGGGCACGGGCGGCATGGCCACCAAGCTGCAAGCGGCCGACGCCGCCCGCCGCGCCGGAACCGATGTGGTTATTGCCGCCGGGGCCGCGCCAGATGTGATTGTGCGCATCGCCGCCGGTGAACGGGTGGGCACGCGCTTTCCGGCGCTGGAGACGCCGCTGGAAAACCGCAAACGCTGGATTTTTGCCGGGCCTAAGCCTTCGGGCGTGTTGGTGGTGGATGATGGGGCGGCGCGGGCGCTGCTGGGCAACGGCCGTTCCCTTCTGCCCGCCGGTATTATCCAGGTCAAAGGCTCGTTTGAACGCGCCGACACCGTGAGCATCCAATCAGCCGGGGGGCAGGAACTGGCCCGCGGCATCGCCCGCTACCCCAGCGATGATCTGGCGCGCATCCGGGGCTGCCAGTCACAGGAAATTGAAGAGCGGCTGGGGTACACCTACGGCCCGGTGGCCGTGCATCGTAATGATTTGATTTTGGTGTGAAGCTGGAGGAGTGAACCTATGACCGACCTGATCATGATGGGACAGGCTGCCAAAGCGGCCAGCCGCATGTTGGCCACGCTGCCGACGGCGCGTAAAAACGAGGCTTTACTGGCCATTGCCGCTGAAATTGAGGCGCAAACGGCCGTTATCCTGGCGCAAAATGGGCTGGATATTGCCGACGGCCGTGCGCGCGGCCTGTCTGAGGCGCTCTTAGACCGCCTGCTGCTGACCGAAAAGCGCCTCGCCGACCTGGCCGCCGACACGCGCAAAGTGGCTGCTTTGCCGGATCCGGTGGGCGCGGATATCGACGGCCGTATGCTGCCCAATGGTATGCGCTTGATTCGCCGCCGCATCCCCATCGGCGTGTTGGGCGTCATCTACGAAGCGCGGCCTAACGTGACCATCGACATTGCCACCCTGGGGCTGAAAACGGGCAACGCCACCATCTTGCGCGGCGGCAGCGAAACCCTGCGCAGCAATCTGGCCCTGGTGCAGGTGATTCAGGCCGCCCTGGAAAAGGTCAATTTGCCCGCCGCCGCCGTGCAGTCTATCGACAATCCTGACCGGGCCTTGGTGGGGGAACTGCTGAAGCTGGACAAATACGTGGATATGATCATTCCGCGCGGCGGGGCCGGGCTGCACCGGCTGTGCAAAGAGCAGAGCAGCATCCCGGTGATCACCGGCGGCATTGGCATTTGCCACATTTACGTGGACGAAAGCGCCGATTTGCTGAAAGCCATCGACATCATCGAAAACAGCAAGGTGCAGCGGCCCAGCGTGTGTAACGCTCTGGATACGCTGCTGGTGCATCCGGCGGTGGCCGGGCGGCTGCTGCCGCCGCTGGCGGCGCGGCTGGCGCAGAGCGGCGTGGAACTGCGGGCCACGCCTGAGGCGTATCACATCATCACCGATAACGGCCACGGGGTCAACATCGCCCCGGCTGGGCCGGATGATTTTGACCAGGAGTGGCTGGCGCTGATTTTGGGCGTGCATATTGTGGCCAATGTGGAAGAAGCGATTACGTTTATTCAGGCGCACACCACCGAACACACGGAAAGCATTCTCACCAACAATTGGGCCATTGCCAACCGTTTTGTGGACGCGCTTAGTTCATCGGCGGTGTTTGTGAATGCCAGCACGCGCTTTAACGACGGCGGGCAGTTTGGGCTGGGGGCGGAGGTGGCTGTGAGCACGCAAAAGCTGCACGCGCGCGGCCCGATGGGGCTGGAAGAGTTGACGACGTATAAGTGGATTGGGTATGGGGATGGGCAGGTACGGCCGTGAAGCGTGAAGCGTGATGCGTGATGCGTGATGCGTAATGCGTGATCAACGGATTACGCATCACGCTTCACGCTTCATTGCCCGCCGATGAGGCGCGCGGTGCGTGTCTCGCTGGTTAGCAGGGGAGTGTCAGCCAGGGTGGATTCCAGGCGGATTTGCCAGGTCAGGTCGGCGCTTAGGCCGGCGAGATCGGCGGGTTGGATTTGCCAGTAGTAGCCGTTGTCGCCCAGGTTTGGTTCGTTGAGCGTGCCTACTTTTTGCTCTATGCCGCCGGCTGTCAGGTAGATGGCGAAGGCTGTGTCGTCGCGCAGGGGGTAAGGCCAGGTCCAGTAGAGCGACAGCGGCGCGGCGGCGCTGAAGACGCCGCCATTCGGCGGGCCTAGCAGGGTGATGGCTGCGTCTGGCGGCAGTGTGGGCAGGGGCGTGGGGCTGGGCAGCGGGGTGGCGGTAGGCGTGGGGGTTGGCGGGGGCAGGGTGGCTAAGGCGGCGGACGGGGTGTTGGCGGCCACGGCCGTTTCCCCTTCACTGCTGCTCCCGGTGTTTGTCTCTGGCGTTGGCCGGGTGGGCAGCAGATTGATCAGACCCAGGCACAGCAGCAGCAGCGCCAGCGGCATGATCGTGTAGATAATCCGTTTTACTTTCCTCAATGTTGGCTCCCTGCTCGATTGTTGCGCCACAGATTACGGCCGTCCTTCTTCCAAGATGCGCGGGATTTTAGCACAGAACTGCGGTAAGACCCGAAGGTTTTCTAAGACCCGAAGGGTTTCTAAGACCCGAAGGGTTTTTAAAACCCTTCGGGTCAGGGCAGGGGGTAGCAGTTGCCGCTGCCGGGCTGGATGGAGTGGTCGGCGTTGGCTACCAGGGCGCACATTTGCGTGGCGGCGGCGGGGCGGTCGTTGGCGGTGTATTGGGTGAAGGGGCGCGGCCCGCCGTATAAAATCCAGGGGCCGCTGCCGGGCATACCGGCGTTGGCTTCGGAGACTGTGTTAAAGAAAAAGTGGATGTGCATGCCGGGCAGGGTTTCGGTGTAGCCGCTGGTTTCGTAGGCGACGACATAGTGGTTGGTGGCGTCCAGGGTGATGCCGGTGATGCGCACAGAGAGGGCGGCGCTGGTGGCCGTGGGAGCCACGGTCGTGGGGGGCACGGCCGTGGGCGGCACATCGGTAGGCGGCACATCGGTGGGGGTGGGGGGCGCTTTGGTAGCGGTGGGTTTGGGGATGGTGGCGGTGGGCGGCACGGCCGTTTCGGTGGCCGCTTCTGTGGGGGTGGCGGTGAGCAGGATGGTCGGCGCGACGGCGGCGATTTCGGTAGCCGGGGGCGGGGATGTGGGCGATGCCTGGGCAACGGCCGTGGGCGTGGGCGTGCCATCGCCGCCATCGCCGCCGCCGCGCAGTTGCGACATGCCAAAGACGATGGCGGCCACGATCAGAAATAGGGCCAGCGCGCCCAGTCCCAAATAGAGCGGCGTACGATTTTTGTTGGTGGCGGCGGGCGGCGTGAGCGGCTGGGCGGCCCCCATGCCGGTGCGGACCGGTTGGTAGGCGGGCGGAACGGCGGCAGCCGGTTTTTCACGGACCGGGGCCGGCATGGATTCTAAGACGGTGGCTCCTTCGGCTTTGGTGGGCGTTTCGATGACGGTGGCTCCGGCGAACATGGCTGGCTCTTCGATGACGGTGGCGGCGATGGGCGGGGCGGTGGGCGCGTCTTTGAAGCGTTGGAGGGCGGCGAGCATGTCGGCGGCCGATTGGTAGCGCTGGCTGCGGTCTTTGGCCAGGGCTTTTTCGATGACGGCCGTTAGTCCCGGCGGCACGTCGGGGCGAATCTGGCGCAGGTCGGGCACGGGGTCGTTGACGTGCATCATCATGAGGGTCATGGCCGATTCGGACTCGAACGGCCGTCGCCCGCCGACCATTTCAAATAAGGTCACGCCCAGGGAGTAGAGGTCGGTACGGCCGTCTAGCTGCTCGCCCTTGATTTGCTCCGGCGACATGTATTGGGCGGTGCCGACCGTCGCGCCGGTGACGGTGAAGGCGGTGCCGCCGGCTATTTTGACGATGCCGAAGTCGGTGAGGATGGCGTCGCCGTAGACGTTGAGCATGATGTTGGCCGGTTTGATGTCGCGGTGGACGAGGCCACGGCCGTGGGCGTAGGCGAGGGCGTCGGCCATGCTGGCGGCGATTTTGCCGATTTCGTCGTAGCTCAGGTTGCGGTTGGTTTCGTTGAGGCGGCGGAGGCGGTCTTGGAGGGTTTCGCCGGGCACAAATTCGAAGACGATGTAGTAGGTTTCGCCGTCGGCGGCATAATCAAAAACCTGGACGATGTTGGGGTGGCGTAGTTGGGCAACGGCCGTGGCTTCTTCTTCGAAGCGGCGCACGAATTGGGGGTCGGTGGCCAGGTGGGGGTGGATGAGTTTGACGGCGACGACGCGTTTGAGGTTGGGGTCGGTGGCTTTGTAGACGGTGGCCATGCCGCCGACGCCCAGGCGTTCTTCGATTTGATACCTACCGCCCAGGGTGCGGCCGCTCCAGGTTGACGGGTCTGACATGGTTTCTCCTTTGGGTGATGCGTGATGCGTGATGCGTGATGCGTGATGCGTGATGCGTGATGCGTGATGCGTGATGCGTGATGCGTGACTTGATTGATTGGGTTGGTCTTGATTATACAGAGGTTGGGGTGATGGACCAACGGGTTGAAGGATGCCATAGTTTGGGGGGATTGGCAGTAAATTAGTTTGCAGGGCGTGGATTTCCCGGAGGTTGGGAACCTCCGGGAAGTTGGGGGGGTGAGATTGCAGGGCGGGTGACAGTTAAACAGCAAAAATACCGCCCCAACTAGAGGGAACCAACGACGCTCTTCTACCAGTGCCCGCTATTCAGGCTGGAAGACGACCTTCCAGTCCTGCTTCATGTCCACAATGAGCCAGCCACGCCTGGGGGCTTCCTTCAGGGCTTCGACGAGTTTGCCGGTGCTCTTTGTTTTGGCGTCGTAGGCATATTCGCGTTCGCTGTCGGTATGGTGGACGATGAGGCCGAAACTGGGGCGCGGGTTGTTGATGGTGGTGTATTGCAACATCGCGTGGTCGCCGTCGCTGTTGCCACAACATACTGTCGGTCGCCGGCCGATGAACTGATGAATGCCGACGGGTTTGCCTTCGTTGTCGTTTACGAATAGGTGGTCGACTGTTTTTGTCAGCACCGGGCCGCTGTCGCGCAGCTCGAATGTGGTCCGCGCTGTCGAGCCGACAACCTGTTCGGGGGGGATGCCGTAAACGCGCTCCACCCAGACGCGCATGAAGTCTGCGCCGCCGCCGGAAACGATGAAGTTTTTGAAGCCATTTGCCTGGAGATGGCGCAGGAGTTCTTGCATGGGTTGGTAGGTGAGTTGGTGATACGGCCGTGCATATCGCGGATGTTTGGCCGACGCGAGCCAGGTCTCCACGGCGTCACGAAACGCGTCGATGGTCATCCCGGCGTGGGTGAGCGCCAGGACCTGCATCAGGCCATCGAAGTGTTCGCCTTGCAGGAGTTTTCCCAGGTCGCCGGCCAGGGCGGCCTGCACCATGGGTTCTGAGGCGAGATGGGGTTCTGTGTGGATGTGGCGCTTTAGTTCGTCGATGGCAAAAGCTGCCTGAAAGGGCATGGGGTTTTCTGGCCAGAGCGTGCCGTCGTTGTCGTAGACGGCAATGCGTTCGGCCAGTGGCAAGAAGTCGGGCGATCCTTCGTGGGTTACTCTGGCGATGAACGCGAGGATCTCCTGTTTGGCGGGGCCATCGTTCCAGGAGGGCAGCGGATCAGCGGCGGAGGTTGAGGGGTCGGGCATGGTTGCTCCTTTGGGTGTTGCAGGTTTTGTGATGCGTGATGCGTGATGCGTGATGCGTGATGCGTGATGCGTGATGCGTGATGCGTGATGCGTGAGTTGATTGTTTGGGTTGGTCTTGATTATACAGGGGTTGGGGTGATGGACCAACGGGTTGGGCGCGTGAACTCCCGGAGGTTGTGGAGGATTAAACGGAGGTTGTGGAGGATTAAACGGAGGTTGTGGGGTGTTAAACGGCCGTTGTGGGATGTTAAACGGCCGTTGTGGGATGTTAAACGGAGGTTGTGGGGTGTTAAACGGAGGTTGTGGGGTGTTAAACGGGGGTTGTGGGGTGTTAAACGGGGGTTGTGGGGTGTTAAACGGAGGTTGTGGGTGGGGTGAGATTGGTCCAATCTTCTTAGATTGGACCAATCTGGGCGGGGGGTTAGGGGATGGCGCCTAGTTTGAGGGATTCAAGGAGTTGGGGGGTGTCGGCCAGGGCGAGGCGGGCGACGACTTTGAAGTCGGCGAGCCAGTCGTCGAGGGCCAGGAGGGCGGCGTCGCGCTGAACGGTGGCGTTTTGGGCTTCGCCTTTTTCTTTTTCCTGAGCGGTTTTGAGGGTTTCGGCCTGATCGACCAGGGCGAGGGCGGCTTGCAGGGCTTCGGGGGTGATTTTGTAGCGGGTGAGTTGGGTTTGGGCGGCGGGGTCGGCGAGGAGGGCGGTGTAGAAGTGGCGGGCCTGTTCGTGCCAGAGGGCATAGACCTGGGATTTACGCTCGTTGAGGCGCAGGTCGGTCTGGCGCTGGGCGTCGTTTTTGAAGGTGACTTTGGCCAGTTTGCGGTGGGCGGCGTAGGTTTTGTCGGCTTGCTGGCAGGCGGTTTCGAAGGCCTGGGTAGCGCCGTGCTGTTCGCCATATTCTTTGATTTGGGTGTCGTAGAGGCTGCGGGCGGCGGTGAGGAGGGTTTGGCCTTCCTGGAGGGCGGCGGCGTCGTAGCCGAAGGCGTCCAGGGCGACGGCGATTTCGGGCTGCTGCTGGGCGTTGGTGATGATGGTGGTTGCGTTGGTGAAGAATTCGGACAGGCTGGCATCTACTACGGACATGGTTTGCGTTCTCCTTTTTTTGTTTTTTTGAACGATGATTTTTATGCTTTTCCTGGCCGGAAAAGCGTTGACGACTGAATGGGTTGTGACCGGACTGAGACCTGACAGGTTTGGGAAAACCTGTCAGGTCTGGGTGGAACGGATTTTAGTGTTGGCTATGTGGCAAACTCTTTGTGGCCCGTCTGGAAGGCCGACCGCAGCCAAAGGTGAAACATCTACTCAAACTTCGTCAAACTTGAAGTTGTGGCATACAAACTCACCGTTGCAGGTGTACCGCTTGATGTAATCGAAACCTCTACCGCTGATTTATTGTTAGCCGCTGCAAAATCCAGGAACGTTGACCCTCCGCCAATTATTTCTCCATCTTCGTCGAATGCAAGAGCCGATATGTCAAGATAGGTTGCATTTTGAGGATAGGGATTGAGGATAAAACCGCTAACTTTCGACGAGAAAGTGCCTGGACTAAAAACGACGTTTTCCGAAGAAAAAGGTGGTAGTTCTTCTGTTACTTCAACGAACTCCCCAATTTTAAGCTGAGCCTCTATTTGGCTGACAACCTGATTTTCGGCGACATAAACTTCTCCGCCGATGCCCAACTGTTGTTCTGGCAACAAAAGATTTATATAGCCCTCGTCCGTGCCTATGACTGTGCCGTCTTCTGAAAAAAATGTTAACCGGTAGGATGAGTTCTCAATAGAATGAGTATTGTTGGGGTTTTCGACTATTAACCCAAAACCCACACCGTCACCGTCTTGACCAAAGCCATATTTGGTAAGATTTATACCTGTTGCACCTTCTGGTATTTCATTTTCCGAGCTTAGCAACGATAACGATGAAATAACAGGATAAAGTTCTACTCGCGCAACTTCTCCAGAACTGTCTACCGAAACTTCAACTCCTGTCGAACTGTTAGCTAAAATAAAATTAACGAACGTAAATCCCCCGCCGATAATCTCATCGTTTTCATTGTAAAGTACAGCTGATACGCGAATATCTGCGAAATCACGATTATATGGGCTTTGTATTACACCAGAAACTTTGGGAAAGAAATCGTCGGCAAAATAAGTTACCTGTTCCACTGTAAAATTAGCGATGGGATCAGTAGATCGAGAATCACCTGCATTTAACTGAATCTCAATTGAGGATACGGTAATGCCTTCTTCGACGTATAGAGAATTTCCAAAGCCTAGTTTTTGTTCGGGAAGAAGTAATGTTATATATCCCGAATCTGTAGCAACTATTGCTCCCGATTCATCAATAGCAGCTATCTGGTACTGTGAATCTTCAAATGCCAGCATGGCATTAGGATTTTCTACAATGAAAGCATATCCGATCGACTGACGATTCTGTCCAAACCCCTGAGCAATCACAGAAATAGGCTCTGGTTCTGGAGTAGATGTAGGCGGAGGAGTAGTGGGTTCGGGAGTTAAAGTTGGTGCTTCTGTAGGTTCAGGGACAAGGGTTGGCTCAACCGCTACTGTTTCTGAACTTTCTTTTTGAGTATCTGGCTGAACTGAGGTTGCAACTTCCTCAACTTCTTCCAATACAGGCGGCGCAGCAGCTTCCTCCATCTTCTGTGTAGTGCTGCTTCCACAAGCTAATGTTGTGAAGATTAATAACAGAACAACAAAAATGTACACTAATTGGGAACGATTATTTTTCATTTTTTCTCCTCTACTCAATTCTAATTTTTCTGCTTTGCTTTGATTGTTTTAACTTATTGTTAGACCACGTTACTATAGTCAATTAGTCATATACGGCCGTTACCCCTTCCAGCAAACACAAACGGGCAATCAGCCAGTAACAACTGGTCTGCGAGCATTTGTATTCAATTTTCTATCTGGTGCGTTGGTTAGAATTGGCATCTAACTTCCCCGGTTGACGATGATAAGCACGCCGGAAGGATACCCCAGAACCGGGTATGTTGGCAAGACAATTTTAACAAGCGCGTCGTGGTAGGGGCGGGATGGCGCGGCGTTACGCGGGCCGCAACGAGGGGTGTTTTCATCGCGCCGTCTCGCCCTCTTCTGGCGCATGGGGCGGCCAGGCAGGGCGAGACCGGCGGGAGATGGGGCGTTGGGGAGGGGCGGAGATAATGTCCGCCGGTCCCGCCCCTACGGTGGATTGGGTGGGCGGCCAGGCAGGGCGAGACCGGCGGGGGGATGCTTCGCGCGCTCAGCATGACGGAGGGCGTGGGGGGATGCTTCGCGCGCTCAGCATGACGGAGGGCGTGGGGGGATGCTTCGCGCGCTCAGCATGACGGAGGGCGTGGGGGGATGCTTCGCGCGCTCAGTGTGACGGGGGTGGGGTGAGGGTGAGGGTGTGGGGGGAAACGGCCGTTATCTCCTCCACCGTCCAGGCTATCTCCAAGTAGTCGCCGGACAGCCAGGGGGTGATGAGGTCGCCGTAGTGGGGGCTGCCGGGTTGGCCGGATTGGCCGGGGGCGAGCATGGCCCATGCGGCGGCGGCTGCGCCGAAGGCGACGACGAGGCGAGAGGAGACGCCAATGGCGTTGTTGTCGTAGGGGGCGTCGGGGCGGTAGCTGGCCTGGGCGATGGTGGTTGCGTCGCCGCCGATGGCGCGCGGCCCCTGGTTGAAGAGGCGGGCCAGCAGCGGCACGCGCCCCAAGGCGTGGGCGAAGGTGATTTGATGCAGGCGGCCCCACTGCCAATCCTGGGGTTGGGGGCCGAGGGTTTGGCGCAGAACGGCCGTGGTCTGCGCCAGACAATTTTCCAGCAGGGCGTCGCGGGCTGGTCCGGCGGGCAGCCAGCCGGAAGCGGGGTTGGTTAGCAGGCGCACGGCCGTGGCCGGCCAGTAGCCCTGAAATTCGGTGACGGGGATGAGGATGGGGTGCGGACCTAAGCCCAGAACGCGGTGCATGAAGTCCGGGCCGAGGCGAGGCTGCAAGATGGCCTGGGCCAGTTGAACCAGGAACACTTCGTAGACTGCGCCGCCGATGGATTGGGGAGGTAAACGGCCGTCCCAACCGCGCAGTAGGTCCAGGGCGAGGGCGGCGTCGGGCGACTGGGGCTGCAAATGGGCCAATCGCGCCGCCACTTCCAGGCCGGGCAGGCAGAGCACGTCCATCTGGAAGCGGCGGCAGTCGGCGGGGGAGATGGGGACACGGATGAACGCGGATGAACGCGGATTCTTGTCTGATTCCCATCGGGCAGGTTGCTTACCACTTCCCTCCCCGCGAATAAGCTGCTCGAGGCGGCGGGCGCGGTAGCCATCGCGCCAGATGCGGCCGAGGTAGTGGGGGTAATCGGCTTCGGTGACGATTTTGTGGTTGGCGGAGACGATGAAGCCGGCGGCGGGATTGAGGGCGTGGGGCATGTCGGCGGGTGGGATTTCGCCGATCCAGTCGTAGGCGGGGTTGTGGCCGGGGGCGGGCGAACGGCCGTCGCCCTGCCCGCGCACCGGCACGCGCCCGGTCACCCAGTAGCCGATGTTGCCCTGGTCGTCGGCGTAGAGCAGGTTGAGGGAGGGGGCGTGGATGCGGGCAACGGCCGTGCTGAATTCCGCCCAATCGCGCGCCTGGTTCAGCCGCGCAAAGCCATCCAGCGGCGCTTCAGCGCGCAGGGCGGTGGAGGCGAGCGCCAGGGGGGAAGCGGTGGTGGTGAAGGGCAGGATGGGGCCGTGATGGGTGAGGGTAACGGCGAGGGTGTGGGGCTTTTGCGTGCGGACCTCGATGGTTTCGGGGATGATTTGGGCGTCGCGCCAGTCAGCGCCAAAGCGGTAGCGGGTGGGATCGTCGGGGTGGAACTGCTCGACGAACAGGTCTTCGCAGTCGGTGTAGGCCAGGGTGGCGCCCCAGGCGATGTGGGCGTTGCGGCCTACCAGCACGTAGGGCAGGCCGGGCTGGGAGAAACCGGCCACCTGCCAGCCATCGTCGCTGGACAAATGGACAAAATACCACAGGGATGGCGTGCCGACGGGCAGGTGCATGTCGTTGGCCAGGATGGGTTGGCCGGTGGTGGTGTGTTCGCCGCTGATGACCCAGGCGTTGCTGCCGCGCCCGCCGCCATCGCCGCTGCCTTTGCCCATGAAGGGGGAAACGGCCGTGCCGCGCCAGTTTACCTCGATGCCCTGGGGCAGCGTGACGGGGTTTTCGGGGGGCGGGTCGGGCAGCAGTTCGGCGGCCAGGGCTGCGCCTACCGTTTCGGTAAGCTGCGCCGTGACCATTTCGCCCATGGAGCCGTTGGTGAGCGCCCACATTTGCAAACGGCCGTAGGCGATGGTGTCCAATGGCCGCCAGGGGGCGGGGTGATGGCGCAGCAGGGCGAACTCCAGCGGCAGGCGGGGCGAGGTTTGCCGCTGGGCGTTGACGCCGGCGGTGTAGGCCAGCACATCGGCGCGGGTGGTTTCGTCCAGGGCCTGCCAGCTTTGTTCGGCCAGCCGGGCAAAACCCAGCGCCCGCGACAGCCGGTCGGTGTCCAGGGTCATCGGGCCGAGCAGGGCGGAGAGTGTGCCGTTGGCGGCGCGGCGGTTGACTTCCATCTGCCACAGCCGGTCCTGGGCATGGACGAAACCCTGGGCGAAGAATAAATCGTGGCGGTCGGCGGCGGCGATGTGGGGTACGCCCCATTTGTCGCGGCGGATGGTGACGGCGTGGTGGAGGGATGGGAGGTAGATACGGCCGTTTACTTGCGGCAGGCGTGATTGGTTCATGAGCAGGCGGGGGTGGCGGCGCAGCCCATCACCGGGGCGGCGCAGGCATAGTTGAGCGGCAGGCCGAGGTAGGGTGAGGGATCGAGGGTGTTGGTGAATTCGAGTTCGTTGGTGTAACGGCCGTGGCCGTCGTCCTTGACAATAGAAAAGTGCAGATGGACCCAAATGTCGCGGGAGGAAGCGCCGTTGTAATCGCCGGTGTAGCCGAGCAGCGTGCCCTGAGCGACAAATTTTTCTTGCGTGCCGGGGGGGAAGGCAGCGGCGATAAAGTCGTTGCCGTCGCGGTCGGCCATGTGCGTGTGGTAGAGCCAGATTTGCCGGCCCGGCTGCAGCGGGTCGGCGGGCACGCGGATGATGAGCGAGCTTTTCCAATCCTTCTCGCGGGTGACATAGCCGTCGTAGGCGGCATAGACCGGCGTGAGGCCCGGCTCGGCGTTGCTGAAGATGTCGATGCCCTGATGCGGGCGGCGGCTGGAATAGGGGCCGCGCGGATCGGCGTAGAGCAGGCCGATGAAACCGTCGGCGGGCAGGATGAAGGGCGCGCCGGGGCAAGTTTCGCGCTGCACGGTGACGAGATTGTCGCGGGCCGCCTGGTCGCCGGTGGCCCATTGCCAGAAGGATTGGCTGCGCGGGTCGTTGAGGTAGCGAAGGTAAGTTAGGGCCTGGTAAAACAGGTAAACGGCCGTCAAAACAATCACCCCCACAAGCCCTAATTTCAGGAAACGATAGCGCGGCCGGCGCAGCCAGCCTGTCAGGTTAGTTGCAATTTTCATAAGGCGATTATACGTGCGCTCCAGCGAGAAACGAAAGGAATCATTTTTGGGTCTTTGGGATTTCATGGGGTTTGGTCTGATGCGTGATACGTGATGCGTGAAACCTCTCTGGTCACGCATCACGCATCACGCATCAGGGGCTGTCAACCCCCTGAGTTCCTAAAGAACCTCATTTTTTTCTACAGAGACCCCAAGGGTTGCTCTGGGGAAAGCAAACCCTTGGGGTTTTTTGATCGCTTGACCTTAACCTGGCCTGACCATACAATTTTCGCAGCCCGCTTACCCCACAAAGAAAACTTCCAGCAAACGGTTGAATCCCCAAAACAAGAGGATGGCAGGGAAAACAATGGTTGAAAATTGGGAAAAATTAGACAGCGAACAGTTGGCCGATTATCGCATTTTTACGATCCGGCGCGATACGCGCCGCTCGCCGCGAACCGGCCACACCCACAGCTTTTTTGTCCTCGACGCCGCCGACTGGATCAACATCATTCCAATCACGCCAGATGGAAAGGTGGTCTTTATTCACCAGTTTCGGCACGGCACCGCCGCCATCACGCTGGAAATCCCCGGCGGGGTGGTGGATGGCGACGACCCGGACCCGCTGGCGGCGGCGCGGCGCGAGATGCTGGAGGAAACCGGTTATGACGCCGACGAGATTTTGCACATCGGCACGGTGGAACCGAATCCAGCTTTCCTGAACAATCGCTGCCATACCTACCTGGCGTTGAATGCGCGCTGGGTGCGCCCGCCGGAGTTTGACGGCGCGGAAGATATTGCCACGGAGGAGATGGATTTAACGGCCGTTCCCCATCTCATCACCTCCGGCCAAATTACGCACGCGCTGGTCGTGGCCGCTTTTTACCATTTAGACCAGGTCCGGCAGCAGCAGCCGGATTGGTTTGTGTTTGGTAACGGCCGTTAATACCCCCAAAAGGAACCTATCATGTCACGCGATACCTCGCAAAACCTCCTCAGCCACGAAGTTCACCTCCTGGGCGACATCCTCGGCAAAGTCATGCGCCGCCACGCCGGCATCGAAGTATTCGAGCTGGAAGAGCGCATCCGCGCCCTCACCAAAGCCCGCCGCAGCGACGCCGACCCGGCCATCGACCAGCGCCTCGAACACATCGTCAGCCGCCTCAACCTGCACGAAGCCGAACTCATCGCCCGCAGCTTCGCCATTTATTTCGAGCTGATCAACCTCGCCGAAGAGCAAAACCGCGTCAGCGTCCTGCGCGAACGCGAACGCGCCGCCTATCCCCAGCCGCTCACCGAATCCATCCCGGCGGCCGTCGCCACCCTGCGCCAGATGGGCGTCGATGAATTTGAAATGGGCCAAATTCTGGAGCGCCTGCACATCGAACTGGTATTCACGGCGCATCCCACCCAGGCCAAACGCCGCACGGTCATCGCCAAGCTGCGCCGCCTGGCAAATGCGCTCACCGACATGGAAGAGCGCGATTTGCTGCCCGGCGAACGCCGGCAGCTCGAAGCGCAAATCACCGCCGAAATCACCGCGCTCTGGCTGACGGACCAAAGCCGCAGCACCAAACCCACCGTCACCGACGAAGTGCGCACCGGCCTCTATTACTTCGACATTACCCTGTGGGACGTGCTGCCGGATATTTACGCCACAATGGCCGCCGCTCTGGCCACCCATTACCCCTCGGTGAATTGGCCCGAACGTTTCCTCACCTTTGGCTCCTGGATTGGCGGCGACCGCGACGGCAACCCCAACGTGACGGCCGATGTGACCGCTGAGACCCTCCGCCTGCATCGCGGGTTGGGCGTGGAGCGCCACCGCGCTACTTCGCGTCACCTCGATCGGTCGTTGAGCGTGTCGGACCAACTGGCAACTATCAGCCCGGAGTTGAAGGCGGCACTGGCCGCCGCGCGCGACCGCTCCGAACACGTCGCCTTTTTGCAAACCCGCTACCCCAACGAACCCTACCGCCTCTGGTCGGCGGTGATCAAGGCCGATCTGGCCGAATCGTCGCGCGGCGACATGGTTGGCCGCCTGAAAGGGGTGTCCAATCCGCCGGTGCGGCTGCGCACGATGGCCGATTTGCAAGAACCGCTGGCGCTGATGGATGCCTCGCTGCGGGCCGACGGCCTGGCCGACCTGGCCGACGCCGACCTGACCCGGATGCGCTATCAGGCGCAGGTGTTTGGCCTGCACGTGGCGCGGTTGGATATTCGGCAGTACAGCGAGTACAACACGGCCGTTCTCGACGAACTCTTCACCAAACTCAACCTCCTCACTGGCTTTGGCCAGATGGACGGCCCGCAGCGCGCCGAAGCCCTCACCCATCTCCTGGCCGCGCCCATCCCCGACCTGAGCCAACTGGACGATTTGACGCCCGAAACGGCCGATACGCTGGAATTGTTCCGCATTTTGCAGCGGGCGGTGGACTTTTACGGCACGGAGTTGATCGGTCCCTACATTGTCAGCATGACGCATGGCCCGGAAGATATTTTGGCGCCGCTGCTGCTGGCCCGCTGGCATGGCCTGTGCCTGACGGCCGATGCCGACCAGGAAAATCTCACTTTCACGCCGTTGTTTGAAACCCGCGAGGATTTACGCGCCGCTCCGGCGGTGATGGCCGCGCTCTTCACCCATCCGGCCTATGCGCCGCATCTGGCGCGGGTGCAGCGGCGGCAAACCATCATGATCGGCTATTCCGACAGCAACAAGGACGCCGGGTATCTGGCGGCTAACTGGGAACTGTACCAGGCGCAGGAGGCGCTGGCTGCCGCCTGCCGCGAGCATCAGGTGGTGATGATGTTGTTTCACGGCCGTGGCGGAACCATTGCCCGTGGCGGCGGCCCGACCAATAAGGCGATTTTGGCCCAACCGCCGGGGTCGGTGGACGGCCGTATCCGCATCACCGAGCAGGGCGAGGTGATTGATGAAAATTACGGCCACCCGGCCATCGCCCGCCGCCACCTGGAGCAGTTGGTCCACGCCACGCTGCTGGCCAGCGCGCCCGCCTATCACCGCTCGCAGGCCGCGCCCAAAGAGAGCTGGCGGGCGGCGATGGGGGAATTAACGGCCGTGGCCTACCGCGCCTACCGCGAACTCATCTACGAAACCCCGGCGCTGCTCGAATACTGGCAGCAAGCCACGCCCATCAACGAAATCAGCCAGATGCGCATTGGCTCACGGCCGTCGCGCCGCGCGGGCAAAGCATCGCTGGAAAGTTTGCGCGCCATTCCCTGGGGCTTTAGCTGGATGCAGTGCCGCCATGTGCTGCCGGGTTGGTACGGCGTGGGCGCGGCCTTGGCCGCCTCCGGCGACATCCCGCTGCTGCAAGAGATGTACCAGGCGTGGCCGTTCTTCCGCCACAGTCTGGACAACGCCCAGATGGCCCTGGCCAAGGCCGATATGGGCATTGCGCGGTTGTATGCTGGACTGGTGGAAGATACGGCCGTGCGCGAAACCATCTTCGGGCAAATCGAAGCCGCCTTCCACGAAACCACGCGCATGATCTTGCTGGTGACCGACCAGCGGGAACTGCTGGACAACGCGCCCACGCTCCAGCGCACCATCCGCCGCCGCAATCCGTATGTTGACCCGTTGAATTTTATCCAGGTGGCCTTGCTGCGCCGCCTGCGCTTCCTTTCCGAACAAGACAGCCCCAAAGCGCAAGAAATTCTGCACGCCATTTTCCTGACCATCAACGGCATCGCCGCCGGTCTGAAGAATACGGGGTAGGGGGATGCGTGATGCGTGATGCGTGATGCGTGATGCGTGATGCGTGATGCGTGATGCGTGACGCAGTCACGCATCACGCTTCACGTTAAACCCGCCTGGTTTGCCACCCGTTAACACAAAATTAATGCAAAGCGTTTAAACTGCTGCGCTTGTCGGCTGTTTAAGTATGCACGGCCGTCTAACCAACACCGCAAACGAGGTGAACATATGAACAAACAAACAACTTCCGCGCCTGGGTGGCGCGTTTTTCTGGACCGCTTGGGCTATCAGGCGCGGCGAACTTTTAATCCGGTACAACCGTCGACGATGGCGGGCATGGGCGTTGTGCCCAATGGCGCTACGACCAGCTTCCGCGTTTGGGCGCCCCACGCCGACAGCGTATTTGTGACCGGCTCCTTTAACGGTTGGTCGCCCTGGCGCACGCCGCTGGCTAACGAAGGCAATGGGCTGTGGTCGGTGGTGGGGCCGCAAACGGCCGTTACCGACACCTACAAATTCCTCATCCACCACAACGGGCAAACCCTGCTGCGCACCGACCCCTACGCCCGCGCCGTCAGCGGGCCGCAGTTGGATGGCTTGGCCTTGCCTTCGGTAACGCCGTCGGCAGAGAGCTTTGAGCTGCCAGCCTTACACGAACTGGTGATCTACGAGCTGCACGTTGGCACCTTTACCAGCGACGAGCAGCACGTCGTTGGCCAATTTCAGGGCGTCAGCGACAAACTGCCCTATCTGGCCGAACTAGGCATCAACGCCATCGAGATCATGCCGGTGGCCGAGTTTGCCGGTGATTATTCCTGGGGCTACAACCCCGCCTTTCCCTTTGCCATCACCGCCACTTACGGCGGGCGCGCGGCGTTCCAACGTCTGGTTGCCGCCGCCCATGCCCAGGGCATTGGGGTGATTGTGGACGTGGTCTACAACCACTTTGGCCCGCAAGACCTGAGCCTGTGGCAGTTCGACGGCTGGCACGAGGATGGCAAGGGCGGCATTTACTTTTACAACGACTGGCGCGCCAGCACGCCTTGGGCGGATACACGGCCGGATTACGGCCGTGCCGAAGTGCGCCAATTCATCCGCGACAATGTGTTTATGTGGTTGGAGGAGTTTGGCGTGGATGGGCTGCGCTGGGACGCCACCAACTTTATCCGCCATGCCCAGGGCCATGATGGCGACCCCGGCGCGGCCATCGACGAAGGGTGGCAGCTCATGCAGACCATCAACGCCGAGGTTCACGAGAAGCTGCCGGGTAAGCTGCTCATCGCCGAGGATTTGCAGAACAACACGGCCGTTACCCTGCCCAGCGATTTGGGCGGCCTGGGTTTTGTGGCCCAATGGGACGCGCAATTTGTCCATCCCATCCGGCAGGCGGTGATTGCGCCGTTGGATGAGGCGCGGGAGGTAACGGCCGTGACCGCCGCCATCAGCGCCCGTTACGGCGACACGCCCTGGACGCGCATCCTCTACACCGAATCCCACGACGAAGTGGCCAACGGCAAAGCCCGCGTGCCAGAAGAAATCAGCAGCGGCAACGCCGACAGCTTCTTCGCCAAAAAACGCTCCACATTGGGCGCGGCGCTGCTCTTCACCACGCCGGGCATCCCCATGATTTTTCAGGGGCAAGAGTTTCTGGAAAGCGGCTGGTTTGATGACCATGTGCCATTAGACTGGCAAAAAGCGCAGGCGAATGCCGGGATTTTGCGCCTTTATCACGATCTGATCGCCCTGCGTCGTAATCTACCGGGACAGGTCAGAGGCTTGCAAGGGCCAAACGTCAATGTCTTCAACACCAACAACGCCGACAAAGTGGTTGCCTATCACCGGTGGGAAAATGGCGGGCCGGGCGATGATGTGATTGTGGTGACCAATTTCTCGCACCGGCTGCTGGATGGTTACACCATCGGCTTGCCGCGCGCCGGGCGCTGGCGCGTGCGCTTCAACAGCGACGACCACGCCTATGACGAGAGTTTCGGCGGCCACTGCTGCCCAGACGTTATCGCCGCTCCCGCCCGCGATGAGGCCCACACGTTTGACGGCATGCCTTGCCTGGGCAACGTCACCCTGGCCCCCTATTCCGCCCTCATCCTGTCGCAAGACCGGGAGTAACAATCAACACATAACAGATACCAGTCACGAGGAACAGTTAACCGTTGGCTGGTATCTGTTGATTGTTTTTGCGCAAGATTCGGGTGGATGGCGGTTTGGGTTGTCGCGTATACTGGCAGCATGATAAACGAAACCTTTTCTCAAGAAGCTGTGGACTACCAACGGATCGAAGCGGCTATCCGTTATCTGGAAGAAAATTTCCAGCGCCAGCCGACTCTGGACGAAATCGCCGCCAGCGTGCATCTGAGCAAACACCACTTCGAGCGCCTGTTTAAGCAGTGGGCGGGGGTGACGCCGATGCAGTTTATGCAGTACCTGACGCTGGAATACGCCAAGGAGCGCCTGGTCGAATCGCGCAGCGTGCTGGAAACGACGCTAGACGCCGGGCTGTCCAGCCCTGGCCGTCTGCACGACTTGTTTGTGAACTTTACGGCCGTTACCCCCGGCGATTACAAGCAGGGCGGCGCAGGCCTGGTCATCCAATATGGTTTTCACCCGACGCCGTTTGGCACGGCCGTTTTAGCCACTACCCCGCGCGGCATTTGCGCCCTGCGCTTTGTCGGCGACGATGGGGAAACGGCCGTGCTGGCTCAGCTTCAGCGCGAATGGCCCAACGCGGCATGGCAGGCCGCGCCGGAGGTGACCGGGCCGTTGGTGGACCGCATTTTTACCGCAGAGAGAAGGGAGGGGGAACGGCCGTTTCACCTCTACCTCAAAGGCACCAACTTCCAGGTACAGGTCTGGCAGGCGCTGCTCACGCTGCCGCCCGGCGCGCTCGTCAGCTACCAGGATGTCGCCCGGCTGCTGGGCAATCCCACCGCCACCCGCGCCGTCGCCAGCGCCGTGGCCCGCAACCCGGTGGGCTACCTCATCCCCTGCCACCGCGTCATCAGCGGCGACGGCAAACTGCACAACTACCGCTGGGGATCGGCGCGCAAAAAAGCCATCGTCGGCTGGGAAGCGGCTGCGCTAGCCGGCCACCCTTGACACCACCGTAGGGGCGCGACAGGCGGGCTATACACTTGCCCATCCCCAAGGCACCTTCCCCGCCTGTCTCGCCCTGTAACTCTCGTTTAACGCTCCACAGTCTCCGTTTAACGCCCCACAGCCTCCGTTTAACCTTCCACAGTCTCCGTTTAACGCCCCACAACCTCCGTTTAACGCCCCGGCTTCTTCGACACCAATCTCCACAGTCTCCGTTTAACGCTCCACAGCCTCCGTTTAATCCTCCACAGTCTCCGTTTAACGCTCCACAACCTCCGTTTAATCCTCCACAGTCTCCGTTTAACACCCGGTTTCCGTTAAAAACGCAGCCATCGACAACAAAAAACTTTGCGCGTCTGCTTCTTTGCGTTCTTTGCGTTAAAGTGGCTTAAACTTCAAAATCCCTGAGTTTGCCAAAACGGCCGTTCCCCCCTAAACTCCCTGTTTGCCCATTTACCAACCAACCAACGAACCATCCAACCAACCACCGACAAGGAGGCGCTGCACATGATTGTGGGAATGGACTTCGGCACGACCAACTCCGGCATGGCTGTGTATGACGGCCGTGCTGTGCGCGTATTGCCTCTGGACCCATCCAACACCAATCCACGGGTGCTGCCCACGGCCGTCTACATCACCAACGAGCAGGCCGTCACCATTGGCCGGGCCGCCATTGATTTGTATTACCAGCACAACATCGGCCGGGCCGTCAAGCTGCGCAAAATATGGGTCGGCGAACTGGAAGTGTTTGGCGGCGATATGTACTACGTCACCGATTCCTACGCCTACGTGGACGTGCTCTCGCCGGGCCGCCTGTTCCTCTCCGTCAAAACCAGCCTGCGCGACGAAAGCTACGCCGGCACGGTGGTCGGCCAGTTTTTCTACTCGTTGGAGAATTTGATCACGTTGTATCTAACGGCCGTTAAAATCCGCGCCGAGCAGCAGTTGGGCCAGGAACTGCGCCAGATTGTGCTGGGGCGGCCCGTGCGCTTCGCCAAAGACCCCGAACACGACAAACTTGCCCAGGCCCGCCTGCTGCAAGCCGCCTTCCGCGCCGGTTACGAAAAAGTCTACTTCCAATACGAACCCATCGCCGCCGCTTACAGCTACGAAACCACCATCGACCGGCCGCAAAACGTGCTGATTTTTGATTTTGGCGGCGGCACGCTGGACATCACCATCATGCGTCTGGGCGACCCGGCCAACCGCAGCGTGCTGGCCACCGGCGGCATCCCCGTGGCCGGCGACGTCTTCGACCAGAAGCTGGTGCGCGCCAAACTGCCGCGCCATTTTGGCGAAGGCAGCCTCTACGGCGAGCGTCACAAATCCCTCACCACGCCCAAATGGATTTACGATTCCTTCTCCGACTGGCAAAAACTGCTGGAACTGCAAACGGCCGAAAACCGCCACATCCTGGAAGACATTGCCCGCACTGCCCGCCGCCGCTACCAGATCGAGATGCTGCTCAGCCTGGTCTCCAGCAACTACGGCCTGAAACTATTCGACATCGTCGAAGAGGCCAAAAAGCAGCTCTCCGAGCGGCGCGGCGCGGAGATTTTGTTGGATGGCCCCGGCTTCCATGTGCGCGATTTTGTCACCCGCACCGAGTTCGAGGGCATCATCCGCCCGGAAATCCGGGCCATCGAAGAGCATTTGCAGGAGACGGTAGCCGCTTCCGGCTTGCAGCACGGCCAGATCGATGCCGTCATCCGCACCGGCGGCTCCTCGCAAATCCCGGCCTTCAACGAGATGCTGGGCCGCCTGTTTGGGCCGGAAAAGGTGCAGGCGATTGACACATTCAGCAGCGTGACGGCTGGTCTGGGCGTCATCGCTCACGGCATCGAGGCGGGCGAGATTGAGGCGCAGGGCTACACGCCGGACACCGCGAAGCCGCCGGTTGCCAGCCAGCAGCCGCGCGTCAGCCCCATCAACCTGGAACTGGTGCAGCGGCGCATTGTGATGAGTGAAGGGGGCGCGGAGGATGGCGGGGGAACGGCCGTTATCCCCGATTCCGGCCCGCAGTTGGTGCTGTTGAGGCAAGATGGGCAGGTGACGGCCGTTGCTGGGGTTTCATTACAACGGGACGAAGGGACAAAGGACACGGTGGCGCAGGCGCTGGTGGCGGACGCGGACGAACCGCTGCTGCTCATCACCACCCATTACCGCTTCCTGCTGATGACGCCGCGCCAGTTAGCCGACGCGCAGCGCCTGAACCTGAAGCTGGGCGACCTGCACAAACTGGAGCGCGGCGAACATGTTTGCGCCCTGGCCTCCTGGCCGGCCATTAGCCAAAAGGAGAAGCTGCTGTTGGTGACGAGTTCCGGGCTGGCACGGCCGTATCCGGTCAATGTGCTGCAAAGCAACATCCAGGCCCCGGTTCCGTTTAAGTTTGACCACGCGCTGGATGGGGTGGTGGTGGCGGCCCTCGGCGCGCAGGGCAACGAAACGCTGGCGATCACGACGCGTGACGGCCGTGCACTGCGCTGGAAAGTAGGCGATTTGCGCGGCTCCGGCACGCAGGCCATCAACCTGGGCGCCGACGATCGGGTGACAAGCGCGGTGCTGACCCGGCCAACGGACGAGCTGGTGGTGGCGCTGGCGGATGGGTACGGCCGTCGCCTGCAAACCGCATGGTTGTTCGAGCCGGGGCGGCCTAATCAGAAAGGGAAATCGTTGGTTTCCAGACGGAGCGAGGTGGTGGGAACGGCCGTGTGGCCGCCAGAACGCGCCCTGCAAGCCATCACCACAACCCGCTTTCTGCCGCTGGAAGCCGGCAATCTCCCTTTGGAGAATTCCACCAAGACTCAGCAGCTAATCAAGTTAGAGAAAGGTGAAGAGGTTAATGGTTTGTTCGTCGAGTAGCGTCAAAGGCGGAAAGCGGCTGATCGTAACGGCCTGTTCGGCTAGCTAGCAGCCTGTCGGAAAAGTACCCGTAGCCGCGGTTTCTTACCGCGTCTTCCAGAGGCGGGGTAAGGATACCCCGGCTACAAAAAGAGGTTCTCCGACAGACTGCTAGCGGCGGCGAATATCGGGTAAATAGGCGGCAAATGTTTCATCCATGAACTAATTGTACCATTCTCCCAAATACTTGTGTGAACCGTTGGCAACCTGGCAGTTTGTCGGAAAAGTGCCCGTAGCCGCGGTTTCTTACCGCGTCTTCCAGAGGCGGGGTAAGGATACCCCGGCTACAAAAAGAGGTTCTCCGACAGACTGCTAGATAGTATCTTTTGGGATGTACTGCACGTCGGGGATGGTCGCAAAATCCGCGTCTTGTGTCCATAAAACGGCGTCGTGGTGGCGCGCCGTCGCCAGGATTATGCTGTCGGCCATTGGGATTTTGAACTGGTTAGAAAGTTTGGCGGCGTTGATTGCCAGAAGGGCATTCAGTTCTACTACTTGTCCCTGCATCATGAAGCTCACGGCTTCGAGAGCTTTGTCTTCTCCCACTTGTTGCAGGACTCGTTTGAAAACTTCGTATAAGCTAATCGCAGGGACCAGCAATTCTGGGCTGTTTTCGATAGCCGGCGCAAAAAACTCCGCATTGGGCGCGTCAGCAAAATATTCTAACCAACCAGAGGAATCGACAACGTTCACAGGCGATCTTCTTCCCGATTGATATGGGTGTCGATGCCTTTTAGGAACCCACGTGCCTTCTTGAGAGGCCAGATAGGAATCAGTTCGATCCGGTTTTGGTAAGGAATAACCTGGATTTTTTGACCCGGTTGAATATTCAACGCCTCCCGCACGGCTTTGGGAATGACAACCTGGAATTTAGGAGAAACCAAAACTGTTTCTGTCATACGATTTCCTTGTCGATAATAAAAATGTATTACGTTTCTGAATTGTAAAACGGAAGCTGGCCTGTTGCAAGCTACAAGCTCAGGCAGGCTTCAGCGGCCAGATGAAATAGATTCTGGCGAATGTCGGCGCGGGATTGCCAGCCGCGATTGTCCCACTCGTCGCCGGTCAGGTCGTCGCCGCCGTACAGAAGCTGGCCGAAGAGGACGCCGCGTAATTGGGCGACGGCGCAGAAGGCGGCCGTTTCCATTTCCACGGTCAGGCAGCCTTCGCGCTGCCGCCGGGCGACGATGGTTTTGGTTTCGCGGTACACCCCGTCGGTGGTCCACGTTTTGCCGACGACGAACGGAACGTGGTGACGGGTGAGCGTGTTTTGGATGGCGGTTACGGCCGTTGCCGAAGCCACCGCCTCTCCCAATCCCGGCAAATAATGATACGACGCGCCTTCATCGCGCACGGCCGTATCCGGCACCACCACGTGACCCACAGCGAGATCGCCATCCAGCACGCCCGCCCCGCCGCAGGCGATAAACTTGCGGCAGCCCAGGGCAATGATCTCTTCCATAAAACCGGCGGCCATCGCCGAACCCAGTCCTGGATGCATCACCACCAGCCGACGGCCGTCAATCTCCATCTCGTACACCGGGTTCGGGCCGATTTCGGAGTAGAGCGTGTGGATTTGGCGCAAACGGCCGTCTGCCCGCAGCGCCGTCATCACATCCTGAAAAAAGCACAACACGCAGTGTTCGCCGATGTCAATCGGTTTGATGATGCGCTCCGGCTGGAGAATAGCCTGTGGCGACGGGTCAAATTCCAAAATAGGCGCGGCGGCCAGGGCGACCAGCGGCGGCAGAGCAAAACGGCCGTCTGCGTCCGGCGAAAAATCGATCACCCCCAGCACGGCGCTGATGTTCAGCGGGCCGTAAATGTGCGGGAACTGCTGTCCGGTTTCATAACAATCTTCGTAAACAACGTCGGCCTGGACCAAATCTTCATCCAGGCAGAGCAAAACCAGGCCAGACTGGCCGGGAAAATGCTCGTTGGCGGCGTAAACGACTTGTGCGGCAGTGGAGCAGTGGATAAAGCCATCGGTTGCCAGAGTGGCGGGGGCATAGGTGGGGGCGAGAACGGCCGTGTCCCAGGCCGCCCGCGTGGTGATGTGCAAAATTAATTTCATGCTGGAATTATGAAACGAGACTGACAATCCGCCAAATATCGCCTACCCCGGTTGCCCGTCATGGGCCATGAAGTATAATCTCCTGCTGATCATTTCATACCCATACCACCCATTTGTTGCTGTTTACTAATTACGGCAAACCAAACGATTCACGGATTACGGAGATTCCTATGCCTCGTCGAGCAGTTTTTCCTTTTACGGCCATTGTTGGGCAAGAACGCATGAAGCGCGCCCTCATTTTAAATGCTGTCAGCCCGCAAATTGGCGGCGTGTTGATTCGCGGCGAGCGGGGCACGGCTAAATCCACCGCCGCCCGCGCCCTGGCCTTTTTGCTGCCCGACATCACCGTCGTCGCCGACTGCCGTTTTGGTTGCAACCCGGACCGACCCAATGAATGGTGCGATGACTGCCGCGTACGCCACGCCGATGGGCAGCTCGAAACGCTCATGCGCCGCACCCCTTTTGTCGATTTGCCCGTCAGCGCCACCGAGGACCGCGTCGTGGGCACGCTGGACATTGAAAAAGCGATCCAGAAAGGCGAAAAACATTTTGAACCGGGTGTGCTGGCCTCCGCCAATCGTGGACTGTTGTACGTTGACGAGGTTAATTTGTTAGACGATCATGTCGTCGATTTGCTGCTGGATTCGGCGGCGATGGGCGTGAACGTGGTCGAGCGCGAAGGGATCAGCTTCACCCATCCGGCCAAATTTATCCTGGTGGGAACCATGAACCCCGAAGAAGGGGATTTGCGCCCACAGTTGTTAGACCGCTTTGCCTTTTCCGTGCATATGTCCGGCCTGAACGATCCCGAACAACGGGTGGCGATTATGGAACGGCGCATCGCCTTTGAAGTGGACCCGGATGGCTTTTATGATAAATGGACCGAAAAAGAGCGGCAAATGTCCGAGCAAATTGCGCGGGCCAAGAAGCAGGTGAACAAAGTTCTGTATACGCGCCGCGACATGCTGTCTATTGCCGGGCTGACCTCTTCGTTGAAAGTAGATGGCCACCGCGCCGACCTGGTGATTTTGCGCGGCGCGCAGGCGCATGCGGCCTTCCAGGGGCGCACGCAAATCACGGATGAAGACATCATTTTGGCGGCTGAATTGGCGCTGCCGCACCGGATTAAGGGACGGCCGTTTCAGGAAACATCCATGAACGCCACCGACCTCGAACAACGGTTGGAAGATGTACAATCCGATCTGGGTATGGCCGAAGAAGGCGAACCCAGCGAAGAGCAAAAAGAAACCGCCGCCGAAAAAAAAAAGCTTTAGATTCTGAATCGGAACAGGATGAAGGGGCCGACGTCGCCCAAACCGAAGCCGGCCCCCAGACTGTCCCCCAAACCGCGCAAGACGGCGAGTGGTGGGAAGGCGGTCAGAAAGTCCAGTCCAAAACCGAGTTTACCGCCCGCCGGTTAGACACTCAATTAGATCGCCTGACGCGCAGTCAGGCCGGCCGTCGCTCTGTCACCAAGACCGAGCGCAAACGCGGCCGTTACATTCAATCCCGCCTGCCCAAAAAAGATCGTGTGACAGACCTGGCCTTTGACGCTACGCTGCGCGCCGCTGCGCCCCATCAGCGCGACCGCGACCGCGACGATGTGGCTTTGGCCCTGGAAAAACAAGACCTGCGTGAAAAAGTGCGTGTGCGCCGGTCGGCGAACCTTATTTTGTTTGTCGTGGATGCCAGTTGGAGCATGGCTGTGGCCGAGCGCATGGAAGCCACCAAAGGAGCCATCATGTCCTTGCTGACAGACGCTTACCAGCGCCGCGACCGGGTGGGGCTGATTGTCTTCAACAAAAACGACGCGCATCTGGTTCTGCCGCCGACGAATTCCGTGCAGTTGGCGCGGCAGGCCTTGGCGGACATCGCTGTCGGCGGTAAAACGCCGCTGTCGGCCGGGCTGATGCTGGCCTATGAGGTATTTCGCAAAGAGTCATACATCCACCCCGATGTGATGCCGCTGATGATTTTGTTGACTGACGGCGCGGGTAATGTGAGTATGTCGGATTTGCCGCCGCAGGAGGAAGCCCACCGCATCGCCACGTTGATTCGGGACACCAAGATTCGCTCAATGGTGATCAACATGGAACACGCGGCCTTTGATCAGGGCCTGGCGCGGCTGCTGGCGCAAAAATTGGATGGACCGTGCCATGCTTTGGAAGATTTGCGCGCCGATACGTTGTATCAGGCGGTGCTGGACGGCCTGGAGTAGGTTTGAGCATAGCGATGGAGATTGATTGCGGGTGATGAGATGGGAAATGAAAAACGGCCGTATGTTTGTAAATACGGCCGTTTTTTTGCCTAAAATTTTTGCGGAAGTCGCCTGCTAGCAGTTTGTCGGAAAAGTCCCCGTAGCCGCGGTTTCTTACCGCGTCTCTGGAAGACGCGGTAAGAAACCGCGGCTACATGGGTTAAAGGAATGTGGTCAGACGACTAACGGCCAAAATGCATGGGCATGATGATGTGTACAAAATCATTATCGCCCACCGGTTTCAGCACGCCGGGTTCCATGGGCGTCGTTGTCTCCAGGGCCACCTGAGGCGTGTCGATGACGTTGAGCACGTCGGCCATGTACTTGACGTTGAAGGCGATTTCCACCGGGCCACCGTCGACGCTGGCGTCGATTTGGGCCACATTGTCGCCGGTTTCGTTGCTGGTGGCAGCGATAACGGCATGGCCCGGCGTGATTTCGTCGCCCGGCTCGATGCGTACGCGGGCGGTATGGCTCGATTCGCGGGCAAAAATTTCGGCCGTTTTACACGCTTTGCGAAAATCGGCCGTGCCCATAACTGTGCGGGTGGTGTGCCGTTTGGGGATGATGGGGGTGTAATCGGGGAAATTGCCGTCGATGAGTTGGGAAACAATCACCACATTTTCCAGATCAAAAATAATCTGGTTGCGCCCTTCCGGCAGCGAAATGTAGATGGCTTCGTTGTCTTCGCCGGTGACGCGGGCCACTTCGTTGAGGGCGCGGGAGGGGATGATGACGTTGGTGGCGCGTTCGACGTGGCCGGGAATGTGCGCCGAGCGCACGGACAGCCGGAAGCCGTCGGTGGCGGCCATAGTTACCTGGCTTTCGCTGAATTTGGTGGAGACGCCGGTGAGGGTGGGGCGGGTGTCATCGACAGCGGCGGCAAAAGCAACCTGGCTGATCATTTGCTTAAAGACATCGGCTTCGACGCGGATGCGATGATTGCGGTCTGGTTCCGGCACCAGGGGGAATTCCTGGGCGTCGATGCCTTTGATGTTGGCTTCGGTGCGGGCGCAGGAAACGTGGAGGGTTTGGGTTTTTTCGTTCAGAGCTAGATGAACCTGTTCTTGCGGCAGGGTGCTGACGAGATCGTTGAGGGTGCGGGCTGGCACGGTGATGGCCCCTTCATCTTCAACTTTGGCGCCGATCCAGCAGGTGATGACGATTTCCAGGTTGGTGGCGGAGAGTTTGAGACGGCCGTTATCTGTAGACAATAACACATTGGCCAGCACCGGCAGGGTAGACCGTGTGCTGACTGCCCGACTGACGACGCTCAATCCTTTGGCTAAATTTTCTTGTAAACAGGAAATTTTCATCGCGCTTCTCCCGAAAAAGTTTTGTTGTAATGCCCCGCATGTTGTAATGAAAATAGTATAACAGACAAGAGGACAATTAACAACTCACTTGGGGACTGGAAATGATAACTGGGATTAGGGGGTTGCTGTCAGGCGCTGCGAATGTGGTAGAGGACGATGCTGAGGGCGACGTGGACGTTGAGGGATTGACCTTTGCCGTACATGGGCAGAAAAACGGCGTCGTCGCAGGCGGCCAGGGTGGCTTTGGTAACGCCGTGGTCTTCGTGGCCGACGATGAGGCAGGTTTTTTGCGGGTAGGCGAAGGTGGTGTAAGGAACGGCCGTGTCCGTCAACTCCACCGCGACCATGTGATACCCTTCAGCTTTCAACTCGGCGATGGCCAGGAGCGGGTCTTTTTCATAGCGCCAGGGCACGCGCAGGCTTTTGTAGCGGCCGACTTTCTCGATGGTGGCGTTGGGCGGCGTGGGCGTAATGCCTGTGAGAATCATCTGCGAAACGCCTGCGCCGTCGGCGACGCGAAAAATGGAGCCGACGTTGGCCGGGTATTCGATGCTTTGCAGCAAGACAGCCAGGTCGTGGGTGATGGGATGGGCGCGTTTATAATCGCGCAAAAATCGTTTGAGGTCGGTGCCAATGAGTGGTTTCATGGGGTAATTGTATGATAAACGGGAGATGTTTGCCTTGGGCAGATTAGACCAATCTCCAAAATTGGTCTAATCTGCGCCGCGTGATTTTTTAGACGGCCGTTTAGTCCGGTTTGGCAATCCATTTATACAGTTCGCTGACCCACAATGTCAGCGACGCCACCGCGCCACAAAACAGCCACCCTGAAAAATTAAGCGAAACCAGGTTCATGCTGCGCTGCAAAAAGCCGAGTTCGGTGGCCAGCAGGACCGCCACGAAGGAGGCCAGCACGGAGAGATTGAGCTTTTTGTTGTTGAAGGTTTCGATGCTGAAAAAGCTTTGACGCGGGTTGCGGTAGGAATATACAGCGTACAAATGGGTCAGAGAAAAAGTTACAAAACCTAATGTATAGACAACGGCCGTCGACGCGCCCACGCCTTCAAAGTAACTCATCAGACCCAGGGTGGCTACCGACATGCTCAACCCGCCCAACCCTAACCACACAGCCAATTTGGGTGAGATAATCGAATCATTTGCCGGGCGGGGCGACCGATCCATCAGGCCAGGGGAAGGTTTGTCTTGCCCCAGCATAATGCCGGGAGGCGCATCGACCAGGAAATTGATCCACAGAATTTGTCCGGGGGTAAACGGAACGCCGCTCACAATATTGAACAAGGCCGACCCAAGGAAAGTTAATATGAACCCGACCAGTTGGGACAACTGAAAGCGAATATATTTGAGCAGGTTGTCATAGATGGCACGGCCGTATTCAACGGCCGTGACAATCGTGGCAAAATTATCATCCGTTAAAATCATCGCGGCCGCTTCTTTGGTCGCCTCAGTCCCCGTGATGCCCATCGCCACGCCGATATTGGCCGTCTTGAGCGCCGGCGCGTCGTTGACGCCATCCCCCGTCATGGCCACGATATTGCCCTTTCGCTGCAAAATCTCAACCAACCGCACCTTATGTTCCGGCGCAACGCGGGCAATGACGCCAATCTCTTCAATTTCTCGCGTCAGTTGCTCATCGCTCATCGCGGAAAATTCCTGTCCGGTGATGGCTCGGCCAGGAATGCCCAATTCTTTGGCAATCGCTGCGGCCGTTACCGCATGGTCGCCGGTAATCATCCGAATCTGGATGCCGGCTTGATGGGCCTCAGCGATGGCCTGTTTGGCTTCAGGCCGGGGCGGATCAACAATGCCCACCAGGGCAAACAACGCCAGCCCCTGAATCTCATCCAGTAAATTGCCGCCGGGAGCAAAACTATCCGGGTCAAAATGTTTACCGGCGAAGGCCAAAACACGCATCCCCTGCGCCGCCAAGCGATTGTTTTCCGCCATGACTGTCTGGCGGATTGTTTCGTCGAGCGGGATCACCCCACCTTTGGGGGTAATTACGTGCGTCGAACGCTCCAGTAACACGTCAGGCGCGCCTTTAACGTATGCCCGGACGACCGGCTGATCGTCGATGGTCTTCATATTATGGAAGGTGGCCATCAATTTATACTCTGAATCAAACGGCACTTCGGCGATGCGCGGGAATGCGTCGCGGGTCGCTTTCACGTCAACGCCGCCTTTCTCCGCCAGGACGATGAGCGCGCCTTCGGTTGGGTCGCCGATCAGGGTTTCGCCGTCTAAAACAGCGTCGGTGTCCAGAGCCATGGCAATGTACGCCGGGCGAATATCGACGTTACTCGCTTCGCCCACGTAGCGAATAGCGCCTTCCGTGCTGTAACCTCGGCCTTCGACGGTAAACCGATGACCGGCCACGCTGATCTCGCGCACGGTCATCTGGTTGAGGGTGAGGGTGCCGGTCTTGTCGGAGCAAATGGCCGAGGTGGAGCCGAGCGTTTCCACCGATGTCAGCCGCTTGACGATGGCGTTCGATTTGGCCAGGGCCGATGTCCCCAGTGACAGCACCGTGGTGACTACTGCCGGCAGACCGGTGGGCACAGCGGCGATAGCCATAGAAACACCGGTTATTACCAATAAATCCAGTGTTAGCCCGCGAGCCAGGCCAATTCCGGTCATGCCTAAAAAGGCCATGCCAGCGACGGTGGCCATGATGATGGTGAGCCGATCGAGCTGCTTTTGCAGGGGAGTTTTGTCCTGTTCGACGGCGTTCATCATGGCGGCGATGTGGCCTATTTCCGTGTTCATGCCGGTTCCCGTAACCAGCATCACGCCACGGCCGCGGGTAACTGTGGTGTTCATGTAGGCGGTGTTTAACCGATCACCCAGGGGAACATCGGTCTGATCGATGGGATTGGTGTTTTTAAGTACCGGCGTGCTTTCGCCGGTCAGGGCGGCTTCTTCGATTTCTAACGTGGCTGCTTCTAGCAAACGGCCGTCGGCCGGTACTTTATCTCCGGCTTCAAATAAAACGATGTCGCCAGGGATCAGGTCGTCGGCGGGCACCTGGGCCACCTGCCCATTGCGCCGCACCCGCGCCTGCAGCTGCATCATGGAGCGCAGGGAAGAGAGGCTGGCCTCTGCTTTGGCCTCTTGCGACATGCCGAGTATGGCGTTCAGGATGGTTAGCGTAAGCAGCATGAAGGTCGTGCGGTAATCGCGCAAAACGATCAGGCTGATCAACGCGGTTGCCACCAAAATGATCTGCATGAAATCTTTATATTGGCGCAGGAAAGATTGGAGCTTTGTTTCTTTTTGCTTTTCAGCTAACCGGTTGGGGCCGTACTGCTGCAGCCGGTTGGTGGCCTCCTGCGTGGCAAGACCTTCTTTGATATTTACATGCAGTTCTTGCGCAGCCTGTGCCACGGACAAACTGTGCCATTGGGTTTTTGTCTGGTCGATGACGGTCATAGGAGACGCTCCTTGTGCGATTTGTTTTGCTTTCTTAGCGCAGGTTCACACACATGGCGATAAGGTGTTGGTTATAAGGTTATTTGGGAAACGGGTTGTGATGCAGATAGTCCTGATTCTTCAGGAACTCAGGGGGGTTGACAGCCCCTGATGCGTGACCAGAGAGGTTTTACGCATCAGACCAAATCCCATGAAATCCCAAAGACCCATAGTCCTTTACATTTATACAACAAAATACTTGTCCAGACACCGAATGATTTCATGTAGGGCAATAGGGTGCATGGGCAGCAGCTTATTTCTCTGGGTCTTTCGGTCTCGGTTTTTTATGTGCATGCTTCCTGAAGTATAATCGGACAGCAATTCTGCACATTGAGCAATTTTATCTGAATTTGGGAGTTCTTTATGAATAAGGTATTTAGTTTTACGGCTGGCGCAATTTGCGGCGCTCTGGTGGGCGGCGTGTTGGTGGTGTTGTTTACACCGGCTTCTGGCGAAGATTTGTTGCAAGCGGTGACTGATCGCTGGCAGGCGGCGTTGAGTGAAGGTCGGCAGGCGATGGACGAGCGTCGCCGGGAATTAGAAAGCCAGTTTCAACAGTCGGCGGGCGTGGGTTGAGAGTTTGGCGTTTAGGCGCTGCCTGGACGCCTGACTGGTTACTCTTGCGCGAGCGTTAGCCAGTATTGGGCGGGTTGATCGCTGAATGGGGTGAGGGGCGTAATGGCCAGTATGCCGCGCCCTTTGCCGATGTTGATCGACCATTGGCCCTGGTTGAGATCGTTGAGCGGGAGACGGGTGACGGTGGGCGTTGGCCCGTCTTCGATGTATTGAACAGCCCATAATTGGGGAAGCTGCCAGCCAATTTGCACAAATCCATCGGCGGCCCATTCCGGGCTGCTGCTTTCGCCGTCGTTGGCGTAGCTTAATTCTGGCACGGCGATGTCGTCCAGGGCGAAGCCGCGCCCGGAGACGGCCGAATCGGTGAGTACGTCGAAGCGCACCATGACTTCTTGCCCCGCGTAGCGATTTAAGGAGATTTGTTCTTTGATCCAGCCGCCCTGGTGGTCTTTGGCGTCGGCGGAACGGCCGTTAAACCCTGGTCCAAATTCGCCGGATTGAGCGTGAGAGGGGACGAGCAGTTCCCAGGTTTGCCCGTTGTCGGTGGAAATGGAGAGGTAGGCATAGTCGTAGTCTTCTTCCAGATCGTACCAGGCGGCAAAGTTGAGGCTGGCGCTGGAGAGTGTGGTGAGATCGAAGACGGCCGTTAACTGCGCGTCTGTCTCGTCTTGGGGCGGAGCGAACCACATTTGTTCTCCGCTGCGCGGCGGGCTGTCGATGAGGTCGACGGTGGTATTGCCGGCAAACGTCACCGTGACCGGGCCGTGTACATCCAAATCGATGTAGTGGGTGGCAAATTGGTCGATTTCGTTAGTCGTTTCCTGGGGGAGTTGTTTGACGCGCCAGTTGAAAGACGGCCGTCCCAGGTTCAAATTCTCGTAACTGTACCGCGTTCCAGCGGCCGGATCGTCCAGAAAATTTGCCACAACCCAATCGGCCGTAAAATCCATCAGGCTGCGGTCGGGGGCGTGGCCTTGCAAAATGGCGTTCACGCCGGCCAACCCGTTGGCTGGATGACGCGACAGTTCTTGTACGGCCGTATCCCCCAATTGTTCCCACACATAAACCGAGTAGAGGTAAGCGGCGCTGTACTGCGCGTCGACGAATTCAGATTCGTAATCCCAGGCATTCAGGCGGGTTTCTGGGCGGCGCGTGTAGTCGATGGGGGTGGCGGTGTCAAAGCCCAGGTAAATTTCAGCCAACTGCGACAATCCCTCATTTAGCCAGGTGGCTTCGTTGGGGTCTATGTACCATTGGATGAGGTGCTGCAATTCATGCACCAGCGTGCCGAAATATAAATCCTCGCCCAGTTCCAAATTGCCCATGATCAGGTAGACCATTTCTTGCTCGTTGGAGTCGGCGTAAAGGCTGCGCGGGTATTCATCGACGCTGCTGAAGTAGCCGAGTTCGCTGCTGTGGCTGGCCCCGGACAGATGGAGGATGGTGAAGTGGGAGTCGTTGTCTACGCCGGGCTGCCATTCCTGGCCGAATAAATTCACCAGCCGCTGGTAATACTCGTTTTCCAGACGGTCGGCAGCAGCCTGGACTTCTTTTTGGCTGTAGCCGAGGCCATCTTCAACCCAAAAATAGGCGTGGTTGGTTATCCCCAGCAGGGTGGCGCTGATGTTGCCGTCGTCGGTGAGGAAGGTTTGGGTGTCGCCGAGGCGGTAGGCGGGCGTGGTGATGGTGCGTTCCAACGATTGGTCATTGGTCAGGCGTTGGGTGGCGGCGAAGTAATCGTTGGGCGGGAAGTCGGCTTGCAGCAGGGTTTGCAAGTCTTGCAGACCACGCTCGGGTATGCGGTCCTGGCGGATGTTGTCGGGCGGGATGATGAGCGGGGTGGGGACGTTGGTTGGTTGGTCGGTTGGCGGCAGGTTGGTGGGCGGCGGTTCTGTGGGCTGATCGGTTGTGGGGCTGACGGGTTGGTTGGTGGGCGGCGGGGTGGTTGTGGGGCTTGGGGTGACGGTGGGGAGGATGAGGGTAACGGCCGTTGCCGTTTCCCCGCCCGTCACCTGCTGATCGTAGCGCAGCCAGACAATTAGCCCGGTGGCAAACAGGCCAAAAACGCACACCGCCATCATCGCCGCCACCAGGCAGCCACCCAGGAGAAGCCAAAGCGTGTTGTTGGTTGATGGGTTGGTGGGTTTGCCGGTTTGCTGCATGATTTGCTGTCCGTTTACCAGGTGAAGGCGCTGCTGCTACTGCTCCGGGACGACGACGAATTTGTAGGGCGCCGTTTGCCGGGTGACCGGCGTGCTGCCCGATACTATAAGGATAGCTTCGCTGTGGTTTCTGTCCATAGGGAAAACCCACTCGCCCTGCTGATTCTCATCAAGCGGTAAGCGTTCGATCTGGATGCCTTCAAAGCCGATGAGGATGCGCTGCACAATGAAAGATTGGGGCAGGGTGTTGGTGACGCGCACCATGCCGGATTCGGTCCACTGCCCGGCCTGTTCGGCGTTGTCCTGGTAGTTTAGTTCGGGGATGGCGATGTCGTCGACGAGGAAGCCGGCTTCGGTGAGGGCGCCATCGGTGATCGTGTGGAAGCGCAGCAGGATGTTCTGGCCGGCGAAGGGGGTGAGATCGGCCGTTTCTTGCTGCCAGACAGGCGTTTCGCCGCCGCCGCTGACGCCGGTGTAGCCGGGACCGAGGCTGTTGCCCTGCGGGTTGTCCAGGGTGGTGGATTGGGTGGTGAGGAGCTGCCAGGAACGGCCGTTATCCTCCGAAACCGCCACGTAAGCATAATCCCAGCCCTGTTCAATGTCGTACCACGTCCAAAACGACAGCGTCGCCTGGTCTACCCCGCTGAGGTCAAAGGCGCGGGTCAGGGTCATTTCCGATTCGTCGGCGGGCAGGCTGGCGTAGAAATAATCGCCGCTGTGCGGCAGCGCGTCGACCAGCTTCACCTGCTGCGTGCCGGTAAAGATCACCGTTACCGGGGTGGGGCTGCTGATGTTGAAGTAATCCGTGCCATATTGGTGCACGGTGTCGTCGTGGGTCTGGATGACGGGCATTTCGCCAAACATTTGCGGGTTCATGCCGGCAAATTCGAGACTTTTGTAGCCATACACGCCTTCGCCGCGGCCCAGGCTTTGCAAAATGTTGCTCATGGCCCAATCGGCAAACAGGTCGTCGAAGGTGAGGCCAGTGTTGAGGTCTTGGAGAACGGCCGTTATTCCCGCCGGGCCGCTGGCCGGTTGTTCCACCAGGGCGCGTGTGGCTTCTGGGCCAAACCGGTCTAAAAAGTACGCGGCAAAATAATAACTGTTGGCGTAATCGGCGGCGATGGTCTCCGGATCATGGGTGAGGTTGGTAAGCTGGTTGTCGGTGGCGTAGATAAAATCTTCGGCGCGGTCGACGGTGAAGCCGTTGGCGTGGGCCGCCAGTTCGGCCATGCCCTCATTCAGCCAGCCGTCTTCGTTGGGGTCGATGTGCCATTGGATGAGGTGCTGGAATTCGTGGGCGATGGCGTGGTAATAGTTGTCGCTGCCCAGGCGGGCGTCTTTCAGGCTGACGTAAAGCAATTCGCGCTGGTTGGAATAGGGGTTTACGGCCGTTACCTGTTCGTCGCCCGACCAAAAATAAGCCACGCCAATATCGCCGATTTCCTTGAGGTGCAAGATATTCAGCCGGTTGTCGCCATCAACGCCCGGCTGCCATTCTGTGCCGAAAAAGGCGCGGTTGGTGGGCAAAATGTCGCTTTCCAGGCGGGCGGCGGCGGCGGCCACATCGGCCGTTTTCAGGTTCAGGCCGCTTTCGGCCCACATATTCAGGCTGTCGGAGCGATAAACCAGTTCGGCCTGGATTTGTTTGGTCTCGTTGGCGGCGGTGTCTTTGACCCAAAAGTCGGCCGTGTCGCCGACCTGGTAGGGGGTGGGTTCGGTTTGGGCCACGGCCGTTAGGCTGCCGCCCTGAAAACGATTGGTCAGGTCGGCCATATCGCGGGGCGGGGCGATGGCGGTGGTGACGGCCGTCAGGGTGTCATAGGCGCTGGCCGGCGGCGGCGTGGTGACAGGCGCGGGAATGGGTTCCTGGATGAGGCCGCAGGCGGCGAGGGAGAGAAGAAGGGTGGCGGTGAGAACGGCCGTAACCATCAACCAACGAATTTTCTTAGAAAATGCAAAATTTTTCATGCGAACGAATATACTCCCCAATTGATAAGATTCTCCCCTGCCTCATACGCACGGAAGTTGCGCCGGGTGATTATACGGAAGGCATACCAAATCGCAACTGATTCTTATCCATCGGGTTTATTCAAGTGGGTTGGAGCTAGAGGATGGCGCGGAAAAATTGGTTTCCGCGCCATCCTCTAGCTCTTTCTTTAAATATTTTTTTACATACCCGCGCAAATGCGCTTGAGGACAGCTATGAAATATGCTCACATCGTCGGTTGGGGTTGTTATTTGCCTGACCGCATCATGACCAATGATGAAATTGCCCAGATTGTGGACACTTCGGACGAATGGATTCATACACGCACGGGCATTCGCCAGCGGCACATTGCCGCAGAAGCTGAAACCACTTCTACGCTGGCCTTTGAGGCGGCCGCCCGCGCTTTAGCTGTGGCCGATATGCACCCGTCGCAAATCGATCTCATCATCGTGGCGACCTCCACGCCAGAGCATATGTTTCCTTCTACGGCCTGCCAGGTGCAAGATTATCTTGGCGCAACGCGGGCCGGGGCGTTTGATCTGAGCGCGGCGTGTTCCGGGTTTGTGTATGGGCTGGAAATGGCCGCGCAAGCCATCGCCACCGGCTCGGTGCGCAATGCGATTGTCATCGGCGCGGAAACCATGTCGCGGGTGTTGGATTGGGAAGATCGCTCGACGTGTATTTTGTTTGGCGATGGGGCCGGCGCAGTGGTTCTGCGCGGCTCCGGCGTGCCGGGCGGGATTTTGGCCTCTGTGCTGCATTCGGATGGTTCTGGCAGCGATTTGCTCAGTTTACCGGCGCTTTATCATAATCCCATGCCCATGTTGGCCGATGGCTTTTCGGAAAACGGGCATCAGCGCAATACGATTGATATGCAAGGGCGGCAGGTCTTTCGCTTTGCCACCCAGGTTATCGCCTCTTCGGTGAAAGAGGTCCTGCGCAAAGCCGATCTGACCATCGACGATATTGCCCTGATCGTGCCGCATCAGGCGAATATGCGCATCATCGAAACCTCCGCCAAGCGGTTAAAAATCCCGCAAGAAAAGTTTTACGTTAATTTAGAGAAAACTGGCAATACCTCGGCCGCGTCTATTCCCATTGCCTTGTGCGAAGCCATCGAAGAAGGGCGGCTGCGCCCCAATGATAATCTGGTCTTTGTGGGTTTTGGCGGTGGGTTAACCTGGGCGGCGACGGCGCTGAAGTGGGACGTAACGCCGCCGGAAGTGCGGCGATTGGATCGGGAGTGGAAACGGGCGCGTTATATTGCTGCCCGTTTGCGTTCCCGGTTGAAGCGGTGGCGGCGCAGGGTGTGGGCATTTCTGGCCGGCTCGCCCACGCCTGATGCGCGTTTGAAGGATGCAGCGCGACGGCCGGATAAGGATGGCGCAGGTAAGACCAGGGATGAAGAGTAAGATGGGCCAGGTGTGGTGGGTCGCCGGGTGTTAACGGCCGTGTTATGATCGGGGTTATGAATAATATGAAACAAACAACGAAGGGATGGCGCAGCAATGTACCCTGGATATTGTTGGGCGGATTGTTGACAATGGCTGCTTTTTTGCTGATGTTGGCTCCAGAAGAATCCACTTTGGGGCAAGGCATCAAAACAGTTTATGTGCATGTGGCTCTCACCTGGACTGGCATGGCCGGGTTTGTGGTGGCTGGCCTGCTGGGGCTGTTGGTTTTGGCGACTGGCAGCAGGCGCTTTGCCGATTGGATGCAGACGTTGGGCTGGGTGGCGTTTGGGTTTTATGCCGCCGGTATTGCCATGAGCGCGTTGGCTTCTAAGGTGAATTGGGGCAATGTGTTCTGGCAGGAGCCGCGCATGATGGCGGCGTTGAATGGGTTGGCGGTGGCGGTTATTGTGTTGGCGGCAAATGTCTGGATTCCCTGGGTACGTGTGCGTGGGGCGCTGCAAGCTATTTTGCCGGCGATTATTTTTTGGCTGACCTACAGCGCGCCGCTGCTGCTGCATCCGCGCAACCCAATTTCTACTTCGGACTCGTTGGGGATTAAGCTGGCTTTTGGCGGCATGTTTGCGCTGACGGCAAGTCTGGCGGTTTGGGTGGTCTGGCTGGTGGTCAGGCGGTCGAACGGCCGTGCCGCCGAGCGCTTGCCGGATTAGCTGGTTTTGTGGCTGCCTGGCGCAATCGCTTTGGCGATGTGTTGGACGATGGTTTCTTCGCCGACGATGCCCTGGATGTGGACACGGCCGTTTATCACCACATGGGGGTAGGCAAACACCGAGTATTTCCAGGCCGCCTGGGGGAACGTATCGCCCATGATGAGGAACGTGCGGATGTGGGGGCTGAAGGCGGCCATGTTGAACAGGGGTTGGGCCATGAGCGCGCCGCTTTCGTTGGTAACGGCCGTAATCAATTCCAGGTTCACGTCTTCCTGCAAATCTCGCAGTTGAACCCGCGTTTTGGCCTCTAACCCGCTGCCCTGAAACGCCACCGCTTGCAGTGCCGTGATAAACGAGGTCATCTGGTAGCCCGCCGGCAGCCCGACAAGGCGTACGCCCACATCCACATAATCTTCCTGCGTGCCGCGCATCACGCCAATAACCGGCCAATACGGGTAATTGATCCGCTGCGGCAGTGCTTGAAATTGGATGTTGTCAAAGCGGTCGGCCAGCGTGCGGCAGAGCAGCGCCGCTTCTTTTTCTCGTTGGCTGGCTGTTTCATCACCCCAAACGATTAAATACAGCGGTTCCGGCAGATGTTCCAAAAAAGCGGGCAACTGCGCCCAGGTTTCAGCGTCGAAAATGTTTTGTTCTAGACTCATTATGCGTTTCCTTGCCCCCGATTTATAATCAGCCGGAGGAAAATTGGCAAATCAACCGTCAACAATCCCCCCCCCCCCCCCCCGGCGGGCGGGGCGGGGGGGCCGGGGGGGCGGTTTTTGCGGGGGGGGGGGCGGGGGCGCGGGGCCCGGGGGGCGGGGCGCCCGCCCCCCCCCCGGGGGGCGGGGGGGGGGGGCGGGGGGCCCCGGGGGCCCCCCCCCCGCCCTTTTTCCGGTTTAATTGAGAATTCCTGTCAACAATCAACAGCTTATGATACCTTTTTTGATCACTTTCTTGATTTGGGCTTTGCTGCACAGCCTTTTGGCGATGCGGCGGACGAAGGCTTGGGCGCGGCGGAGGATGGGGGAACGGCCGTTTACCGGTCTCTATCGCCTGTTGTACAACGTCATATCCTTCATCACTATTTTGCCGGTGTTTTATGTGATGTGGACGGCCGTGCCCCCCACTCTGCTCTGGCAAATACCGGCCCCTTGGGTTTATGGCGCTATGGGTTTGCGCCTGATCGGGCTGGTTGGGCTGGCTGTTGCCCTGTGGCAAACAGACATTTGGGATTTTGTGGGCATTCGGCAAGCGGTGCGCTTTTTGCAAGGCGCAGAAGAGATGAATTTGCCGCCCAAACTGGTTACCGGCGGCATGTATGCCTTGGTGCGCCATCCGCTCTACTTTTTCAGCATGTTGGTGTTGTGGTTTGGCTCGCCGATGCTGTTGCCCAGCTTTTTATTCAACTTGCTGGCCACCGGCTATTTTTACGCCGGATCGCGGGTGGAAGAGCGGCGGTTGGCCGATTTTTTTGGTGAAACGTATGCCGCTTACCGCCAGCGGGTTCCCGGATTACTGCCCATTCCCAGGCGGCTTCGCTCAGGCAGTTGAAGTCATTGGTTGTGGCAGTCTAAAAAAAGAGCGTCGGGGAAAGCAAGTTCCCCGACGCTCTTTTTTTTAGACCAATGTTATGCCGGATTTATGCCGCCATAGCCGGCGCGATAATGCCTGTGGGAACTTGCACGGAGCTGTTTGGTTTTATGATACCGTTGTCGCCGGCGGTTGTTGGGCGAAAGCTGTGGGTGTCCAGGCCGGCCAGCGCTTCAATCTCCTGGCGGTCGCTGATGATGCCTTCTAGCTTGCCATCCATCATTTGAATGACCCGATCCACGTAGCGGCACATGCGCAGGTCGTGGGTGACCATGATGCCGATGCGGTTTTGCTCGTGGATGAGTTCTGAAAAGGTTTCTACCACCTGATAGGCCAGGGTGGTGTCCAGGCTGGCGGTGGGTTCGTCGGCCAGCACCAGGTCGGGGTCGTGGATGAGGGAGCGGGCGATGGCCACGCGCTGTTTTTGCCCGCCGGAGAGCTGGGAGGGCAGGTTGTTCATGCGTTCGCCCAGGCCCAGGCGTTCCAGAAGATCGGCGGCGCGTTGACGGCCGTCTTTGTCGTAACGGCCGTTCAGCCGCAGCATCAACTCCACATTTTCGCGCACCGACAGGAACGGAACCAGATTGTTGGATTGAAACGTAAAGCCGATTTTGCGCCGGCGGAAAGCCGTTAGCTGCGATTCGCTCATCTGGCTGATTTCTTCGCCGCCCAGCATAATTTGGCCGCTGGTGGGCGAAAGCAGCCCGGCGATCATCGCCAACATGCTCGTTTTGCCAGACCCGCTGGGGCCAACCAGGGCCACAAACTCGCCGGGGAATAATTCGATAGAGACATCATCAACAGCCTTAATGGTCGATTCGTCGATGTGATATTCTTTAGTAATGTTTTTCGTTGCCAGAGTAGATTTCATGGTATCCGCCTTAATCAATTTTCGTCGTAGGTAAAATTCAAGTTATGTCAGGCTTAAGAAGCCAGGCCTAACGCCCGCAGGGGTTCTACGCGCACCAGGAAACGGATGGAAACCAGACCGCCTAAGGGACCAATAAAGAGCAGGGTCAAAATGGCGATGATAACTTGCGGGCCGGTGAAGATAATCGGCACGTTTTGCGGCAGTCCGAGCGCCAGCAAGAAGGTGGCCAATCCGCCCAAAACCACGCCGAGTAAATTGGTGATGATAATTTGCGCGGTCGCCGCCAGCCCGACCAGGGGATTGGATGCGCCTAGCGCTTTTAACATGCCAACCTGGCCTACCTTTTGCAAGGTTTGAATCTGGAAGAAGCCGCCAACAACCAGCACACCGATCAGCAGGGTGAAACCGCGTTGGGTGTTCAGGGTGCTTTGTTGCGCCGCGTAGCCGGGCGAATTTTCGTAAGCGGTGACCACATTGACTACTTCAATGCCGGCAATGTCATTTTGCAGCCGTTCGATCATCACTTCTTCATCGGCCGGATTTTCCAGCTTGATGTTGATGATGTTATAGGTGAGTTCGCTTTGCGAGTTGCCGACGACGGGCTTGGGGCGAATGTTGTCCCAGGTGAAGAGCGGCACAAAAATGGATGATTGAAAGAAAAACTGCTGGCTGGCGGTGATGCCGACGATGGTGACGGGATAGAATTGATCGACGCCCGCCTGGGTTGATTTGATGGTGATGACGTCGCCAATTTGCAAGCCGGTGTCCTGAGCGATTCGTCTATCGATGATGGCTTCGTTGGCGCGCAGGCCGCTGAGGGAACGGCCGTCTAGCACCGTTGGCTCGCCCGGACGCCCAGGTTCTACCCCTAGAAACGAAAAGGAAGTTGGTTCGGCGGTGGTGTCCATGCCCGGGTATTCCACAAATACGCTGCTGGCGCCAATGGCTCCGGCGTCGGCCACACCATCGGTCCGGCGAATGTCGTTCATTTTGGAGCGGCCAATTTGGCTGGACAACACGGCCAGGTTGGCCTGATCCTGGAATACAACCAGCTCGCCGCCTAAATTGCTCAGGTATTCTTTGTTGGCTGTCGCCAGACCTTCTCCCAGCCCAGCCAGGAAAATAACCAGCAGCGTGATGAGCGCGATCACCATACTGACTAAGAAGAAACGGCCGCGGTTGCGCCATAGTTCTTTAAATGCCAGGTATAAAGCAACAGAAAATGTCATTGTCATATCCTTATCTCCCCTTGGCTCAGACGGGGTATAAACCGTTGAGCAAAATATCGATCATTTCGTGGGCGAGCTGCTGCGGCGTCAGGCTGTTTTTGTGCGCCCGCGCGCTGTAGAGCACGCCTTCTATCATGGTTAAAAATAGGCCGGCCAGCCGTTCTGGGCTGACGGCGCGGATTTCGCCCCGTTTTTGCGCGGCGGCGAAGGCGGTGATGAGTGGTTGGAACAAGGCTTCCTGGGCGATTTGCATGAGGTAACGGCCGTTTTCCGACGATAACGCGGGCATATCGGCCTCGACCATGCTAAAGAGCTTGAGCGGCGGCTGGGCCACAAACCAATCGGCGATGGCTTCTAGCTGAGTTTGCAGGCAGGGTCCGGTTTGCCGGATGGCCGCCAGGAGGCCTTCGTGGTGGCGCGCCAGCCCGCGTTCGGTGACTTCCACAAACAACTGCTCTTTGCCCTGCGGAACATGGTAGTACAAAGAGGCTTGCCGCATGTCCAGCGCTTCAGCCAGATCGCGCATGGTCACAGCATGGAAGCCTCTTTTATGGAAGAGGGTTTCGGCTGTTTGTAAGACCCGTTCGCGGGCGTTGTTTTGGTTTTCCTGCACAGCAATCATGTCATCACCTTGTTTAACTACCTAACGCTTAGTAGGTTAACAGATTGTAGATATTTTGTCAATATATTAGTTGTGCAAATTATGGATATTGGCGCAAGTGTGCTGCATGCGTGCAGAAACCACGCCGGGCGAGGGCTGGAAATGGAGGGTTTACCAGAGTGGGGATGAAAGATTAGAGGAGGGTAACGGCCGTTTCTTCCACGCGCAGCACGGGGCTGTTGGGTGCGGATATGGCGTCGAGAACGGCCGTTTTCACATACCCCAACGCCAAAATACCGGCCGGACCGCTGCCCACAGACGTGAGCGAGCCGACTTTTTTGCCATCAGCCGTGATCTCTACGCCGGGTTCCGCTGACGATTTCAGGCTGAGGCGCACCAGTCGTTTGGCCAACTTGCCACGGCTTTCCAGCCGGGCGATGATTTCCTGGCCGATATAGCAGCCCTTCTTAAAGGAAACATCCGCCCATAAATTGGCCTCCAGGGGGATGTAATCCTGGGTCAATTCATGGCCGAAGCGCGGATTGCCGCTTTCCAGGCGCAGATAATCGTAGGCGGTTTCGTCGGCGGCGGTAAGCCCGGCGGCGAGCAAGTGGGCGTGGAGTGTGTCTTTGTCGGCGCGCTGGGCCATCACAAAATAGCCGTCGCCGGCGATGGGGTCGGTGCGGTGCAGGGTGGCGGTGACGCCGCCAATGGCCGCCTGTCGCCAGTGGTGGGGCGGCAGATCGGTTTCTGGAAAGCCGGCGGCGGCGAGCATCTGTTCTGCCTGGGGACCGTAGACGCCGAAAACGGCCGTGTCGTTTCCCACATTTTCCAGGCGAAAATCGTCATTAAAAAAGACAAAACGGAGCAGGTAGCGGGCGATGAAATCGGCGTTGTTTTCGCCGGTTAACACCAACACGGATGCGTCGTCGGCGTAGAGCAGCAGGCGGTCGATGATGCGGCCGATGTCGGTGGTGAGAATGGTGGCTGCGCCTTCTCCGGCTTGCAGCGCGTTAACTGCCTGGGTGGACATGCGATGGAGCAGGTCCAGGCGGGTTGTGCCGCTGAATTTGAGCCGGCCGAGGTCGCTGCGATCAACGATGACGGCCGTGTGGTGGGCCGCCTGGTAAACGTGTGGATCAATCTGGTTGGTCGGGTTCATCGGAGTGTTCCTCCAGGGAAACGGCCGTTAGCGGGATGAGCAGGTCTGTTGGCGGCGCTGGATATTCGTCTGCCCATTGGGCGGCAAAGGCTTCAATCATCGGTATATAATCCGCTTCGCGTTCATAGGTCAGCAAGGCGGTGATTTGCGCCAGCGAACGGCCCAAAAACCACGTAAATCGCCTGGGACTCATGAAATCTTTCTCAGAAAAAACCTCTAGCCATTCTTCAATTTGCAGGCGCACATGCTGAAAGTCATCAAAAATGGCGTCCAGGTCGCGCTCGCGGTTTTCGATGAGGCGCTCGCGGTTGTAATCGGCGGGGTGGCCCAGAGCTTGCAGCAGGTTTTCCGGCTTTTGCCCCTGATCCAGGCGCATGTAGCCGGTAACCAGTTCCGCTTCCCAGGCGGTTTGCAGCGCCAGACAATCGGCGATGGACATATCGCCGACGACGTTGGGCGTTAGCAAGGCTTCGTCGGGCAGGTTTTCCAGAGCTACCAGCAGTTGTTCTCGGCTGCGGTCCAGGTTATCTAAAAGGCTTTCCAGGTAATGCATGTATTGTTGAATTTCCTGTTGGGGCCGATGCGGGGAACGGCCGTGATATGATAGATTACATTCTAGCACGGCGACAATTGTCATACCAATGAGTGACGTCTATCATAGGCATAAGTGATGACTAATTGTGGACTTTTGCATAAGAAACACCTATACTTTCTTCGCATTGAGGCATAAAACCTGACCCCATACAAGGGTTTGGCTGTCATAGACCCAAAGGGTTTACCCTTGGGAATTTAGACCTTTTGGAACTCAAACCTTTAGGGTCTTGAATAGTTACAATACTTATTTGAATAATCTATCCCTAACTGCGCATAACCCGGCATCAGGCATCTCTCCGAACCCACTTGTCGCCCCATCACTTCGCAATCTGACCGGAAAATCGTCCTTCATTATTTATTTTTGTGTCGATAAGTTACGGATTTCCTTAAAGGATTATCATATTGCGGTGATGCAAAGTATAATCTTTACCATCCGACGGGCGATTTTCTCAAATTAACATCGGATTGCGCATCCATTTATGAGTGAGACACTTTCGCAAAGCTTTCCTCTGAAAGCAGAAGAAAAATCGGCAAAATCAACAGGTCCTGACGAAATTCGCTGGGTAACAGTTGCCCATACCTTTGGTATTACGCAAGCGATGATAGTTGTCGGGCGATTACATGCTGAAGGTGTTCCTGCGCGTGCCTGGCAGGAAGGAGCCGGACAGGCGACCGGATTGATTGTGGGTAAACTGGGCACCGGTTATGTGGTTGTGCCCGAAGCCTATGAAGAAGAAGCGCGGGCAATTTTGGCGCAGCCGGTGACGGATATTAATTGGGAAGATGCCGGTTGGGATGAAGAAGAATAAGTATTGTTAGGAAATTTGGATAGAGAAGGTCCTGTTTCAAATTAATTTATAGGAGTTTAGGATATGGCTAACACATCATGGACAAACAGCGGTGGTACGATTGCCCTGGATCAGCCCAAAAGTAACCGGTGGAAGTTTGTTGTGGCCGGGCTTTTGTTGGTAGGCGCAATTGTTTATCTGGTTGTAAATGCAATGAGCGGTAGTACGCAGCTTTACAAGACTGTTGATGAATTTTATTCTGAACAAAGCCGACTGATCGGGCGGGACCTGCGCGTTTCCGGTTATGTGTTAGGCGACACGGTAGAATACACGGTGATAGACAGCGCGAATTCACGGTTGGAGTTTGATATAGCCGATAATCCGGAAGCTCCGGGCCAGCGTCTGCACATCGTTGTCTTGAATGAGCCTAAGCCAGACCTGCTGCAAGACCACGCCCAGGCCTTGGTGGAAGGATCGGCAGATAATGCCGGTGTATTTATGGCAAATCCTGGCGGTTTGTTCTTGAAGTGCCCGACGCGGTACGAAGAGATGACACCGACTCAGTAATCGTTAGAGAACCGGTGGGAGAGGGAAACGGCCGTTTCCCTCTCCCACTCATCATGATTCTGCTTTACCCCCATTCCCTTGCCATCATGTTTCTGGGTTACCCGGTTGACCGCCGCGCCGTTGACCGGTTATGCCCCCTTTGTTCACAAAAATAACGCATGATGGCGTCTGACGGAGAAACCTTATGATTCCTGATATTGGTTACATCGCCCTCGTTTTAGCCTTTGGCGTTTCTATTTACGCTGCCTTTTCCGCCTGGTATGGCAACCGTTCCGGGCAAATTCGTTGGGTCGAAAGCGGCCGCAATGCGACGGTTATCGTCTTGCCGTTGGTGGCCTTGTCCGCCGGAATGCTCATTCTCTCAATCCTGAGAAATGACTATTCCGTTGAGTACGTCTGGCGCGTCAGCAGTAGAGACATGCCTACCTATTTAAAGGTAACTGCCTTATGGGGCGGGCAGGCTGGCTCCCTGCTGTTTTGGAATTTTCTCATGGCTTCCTTTGCGGCCATGGTGATGGCGCGCAAGTGGCGGAAAAATCTTAATCTAATGCCTTACGTCATCATCGTCATTAGCATGACCCAGGTGTTTTTCCTGGGCATTTCTGCTTTTATCGAAAACCCCTTCGTGCGCCTGGCAATGATTCCGCTGGACGGCAATGGCCTGAATCCTCTGCTGCGCCATCCTGGCATGATCATTCATCCGCCCATGCTTTACCTGGGCTTTACGGGCTTTGTCATTCCGTATGCTTTTGCGATGGCCGCCCTCATTTCTGGGCAGTTGGATGATCGTTGGATTCGCAACACGCGCCGCTGGACGTTGGTGGCCTGGCTGTTTTTAAGCCTTGGTTTGATTTTAGGCGGCCGTTGGGCATATGACGTGTTGGGTTGGGGTGGTTATTGGGCCTGGGACCCGGTAGAAAATGCCTCGTTGATGCCCTGGCTGGCCGGAACTGCTTTCTTGCACTCGGTCATGATTCAAGAAAAACGGGATATGTTCAAGATGTGGAACATTTTCCTGGTTGTGATGACTTACTGTCTGGTCATTTTAGGCACGTTTGTCGTCCGCAGTGGGGTCATTTCTTCGGTCCATTCGTTTGCCCAATCGGCGATTGGCCCGTTCTTTTTTGCCTTTATCGTCATCATGTTTGCCTTCTCGGCCTATTGGATGACCAAAAGACGCGAGGCGCTCAGTTCTAAGAATCAGCTCAGCTCGTTTTTGTCGCGTGAAGCAGCTTTTCTGTATAACAACTTCATCATTTTGGCGATATTGGCCGTCGTGTTCCTGTTCACTTACTACCCTATTTTTTCGGAATTGGTGACTGGGGAGAAGGGGTTTGTGGGAGCGCCGGTTTATGAGCAGGCGTTGGCGCCTTTGTTTGCCGCGCTTCTGCTGTTAATGGGAGTTGCTCCTCTGACAATGTGGTACCGCACCAGCATCCAGCGCCTCCAAAAAGCGACTGTTTGGCCAGCTTTGGCGGCGCTTGTGATTACTGTGGCGTTAGTTGTTTTGGGGATGCGTTATTGGGCGGCGATGTTGGGCGTCTGGATTGTGACATTTTCGCTGCTGCTAACCTTGATGGAGTTTTGGAAAGGCATACACGCGCGCATGAAACGTGGCGAGCCGGCCTGGACGGCATTAGCCAACCTGATGGCGCGTAATCGCCGTCGGTATGGTGGGTATTGGATCCATCTGGGTGTTTTGGTTATGGCCTTTGGCATCATTGGCACGGAGCTATACCAGCAGCAAACGCAAATGCACATTATGAGCGGCCAAAGTATTACGCTGGGCGACTATGAAATGGTCTTTAACGGCGCTCGCCGTTATGCAGGACCGGATGATCTGATGGTAACAGAGGCGGATGTGGATGTGTTTTTGAACGGCCGTCTCGTCGCCACCCTCGCCCCGCAATCTGAATTGTATACCCGCACCGGTCAACCGATGACCATTCCCGATGCCCGATCCACCATCACCGAAGATTTCTACGTCATCCTGGTAAACTGGGAACCGACTTCCGCGAATGAGGCCACGTTCCGCATTTACCTGAACCCGCTCATCAATTGGGTTTGGGCCGGCGGTCTGATCTTCGTCTTTGGCACGCTGGTCGCTTCCTGGCCAGATCGCAAACAGGAAGAGGTGTTGGAAGCCCGGCGCGAACGTGTCGCCCTGGGTGTTGTGGGAGATTGATAAGATGCGAAAGTTAGCAAGTATCACCATTTTCGTCGTTATCTTGTTGGGGCTGTCGGTCGGGTTTGTCCTGGCGCAGTCCGACGGGACCGAAGCGCCGGTTGTGCGCGAGGTGAGCGACGACGAAGTCAACGATGTCGCCCAGGAACTATACTGCCCGGTGTGTGAAAATACACCTCTGGATGTCTGCGGCACGCAAGCATGCGCCGATTGGCGCGAATTAATTCGTACCAAGCTGGCCCAGGGTGAAACGGCGCAAGATGTGTATGCTTATTTTGCGCGTCAGTATGGCGATCGGGTGTTGGCGCAACCACCGCGACAAGGGATTAACCTGATCTTGTGGCTGTTTCCAATTGTGGCCGTTGTTTTAGGATTGGTATTTTTTGGTCGTTACCTGCAAAATTTGCGGGCAGAGAGCGCGGGAACGGCCGTGGAGTCTGGCGGAGGAACGGCCGTTCCCCCACAACCCCCAGCCCCCGACGATTACGCCGCGCGCATCGAGCAAGAGCTGCGTAAAAAATAATAGGCCTCTGCCTGAGCTGGATAAAATCATATGAGTACAGAATCCATTCAAACTGGCGCTGAACAACTTGACATTGAAAAACCGAAGAAATCCTTCCGTTTGGGAACCATCCTCCTGTGGGTAGTTGTCGCTGGTATTTTGGCCCTGGTGGGCTGGGGTTTGGTGAATGCCAATAAAACCCGGCCGGAACAAGGCGAAATTGCACCTGTCTTTCAGATGGAATTTTTTAACGGCTACGAGTGGGAAAACCTGCCGGCCGCTTCGCTGCAAGATATGCAAGGCAAAGTGGTGGTGCTAAACTTTTGGGCTTCCTGGTGTGTGGAATGCCGGGTGGAGGCCGATTTATTAGAACAGGTTTGGCGGCAATACCAGGGGCAAGATGTGGTCATGTTGGGCATTGCCTACGCGGACGTCGAGCCAAATTCTATCGATTATCTGCAAGAATTTGCCGTAACGTATCCTAATGCCCCAGATTTAGGGACAGCCATTTCCAGCGACTATGAAATTACAGGCGTGCCGGAAACCTTTTTTATTGGCAAAGATGGTAAAATCGCGCACGTACAAATTGGGCCAGTTGATCAGGTTACATTAACCACCATGGTCAATCGGCTGTTAGCAGAATGAAGGAGGGAGTCAGTGACCGCTGAAAAATTTAGGGTGAACGGTTAACAGGAAACGGCCGTATCTGATTTGCGCCGCCTATTAACCACTGCCTACGAATCATTCGCCACTCACACTGACCACTTGTTATGACTACGGGTTCAATTCTTCTCGGCTTAGCCCTGATTCTTTTAGTGGGCTTATTCATCGCGCAGCCTCTTTTGTTACCAGAGGAAAAAAAAGCGCGTTCACGCAGTCCGCGCCAGAAGCTGCTGGCGCAAAAGGCCGCCTTATTAGAAGAGGTGCGCGCCTTAGATTTTGACTATGATACCGGCAAAATTCCGCCAGAAGTTTATGAACCGCAGCGCGCGCAATTGGTGGCGGCAGCGGCGGAAGTTTTGCAGGCGCTGGAAGGTTTAAGCGCAACGGCCGTGCCCAACGAATCCCTGCCCCCAACGGCCGTCGCCGATCAGCCAACTCCTGCGGAAGTCGATCCGATTGAAATGGCCGTCAGCCGTCGGCGTCAGCCAGTTGCCGATGACATCGAAACGGCCGTCTCCCGAATGCGCAGCCAGGCCAAACCTTCTGCCCAAACGGCCGTACCGGCCAATGGCAAAAATCGCTTCTGCCCCCAATGTGGCCACACTGTCGCTGCCGGCGATAAATTTTGTGTTTCTTGCGGTCAGAACCTGACCGTGAAAACGGCCTGACCATCAGGTTCACCTCATAAAAGTAGCGGATACCTCATGATTTTTAACCAACGAATACACGCGTCCTACGGCCGTTTCGCCATTTTTGCCCTGCTGCTCATTCTACTGGCAGTGGTAACGGCCGTCTCTGCTCAAGAAACCGTCCTGCCAACCACGCCCCCTGATGCGGGCGTTGGATTAAGCTTGTTCGCCAATCGCTGCGCCAACTGTCATGGTCCGGCCGGTCAGGGCGATGGCGAAATGGCCGCCCGGCTAGAAAAACCACCGGCCAATTACACCGACCCGGAATTTCGCCGCACGCGCATCCCCGCCGATATGTTCATCACTGTCACCGACGGGCGGCTGGAAGCGGGCATGCCCCCGTTTGGCCCCAGCAACAGCACCAACCCCATCAGCGAAACCGACCGCTGGAATCTGATCGCCGCCGTCTATTCTCTGGCGACGCCGCCGGAAGCGATTGCCCAGGGTCAGGCCGTGTACGAGGCCAACTGCGCCGCCTGCCACGGCGACGCCGGTCTGGGTGATGGCCCGGAAGCTGCGGCCCAGGATACGCCGCCGACCAACCTCACCGATCTGACCTACTGGTTCAATTCCAGCAACGAAACGGTTTTCGCCGGCATCGCCAACAACGGCATTCCGGCCCATGCGTATGATCTGACCGATGATGAATTGTGGGCAGTGGTCGATTACAGCCGCACGTTCAGTTATCTTTATGTGAACCAAAACGCCCCGGCTGAGCCAATTGCCACGGCCGTGATCAGCGGCACAGTGACCAACGGCACCAGCGGCGAGCTGATTACCACCGGCGATGTGTTGCTGCGCGCGTTCGATGCCAACTTCCAGCCGACACTCACCCTGACAGAAACCATTGGCACAGACGGCCGTTACACCTTCACCCTCACCGATGCGTCGCCCGACTGGGTTTATCTGGCCACCACACGCTTTAACGAGCTTGGGTTTAGCAGCGATGCCGCCCGGCTGGACCGCGCCAATCCGGCCGCCAATTTGCCCATTACGGTGTTTGACTCGTCGACTGATCCCACGGTAATCAACATCGACCAGATGCATATTTTGGCCAATTTTGCCGGCGATGTGGTGCAAATTAACGAATTTTACGTGTTTAGCAATTTGGGCACGGCCGTTTTTGTCGGCGAGTCGGGTGATCCGGCCAATGGAACCCTAAATATCTCGCTGCCGGAAAATGCCACGAACGTCAGCTTTCAACGCGCTCTAGGCACGATGGATTCCTCCATTCCGGCCAATGAAATGATCACCACCGAGACGGGTTGGGCTGATACTTTGCCCTTAAACCCCGGCCCCAGCGGCTTGAATTTGATTGTCGCCTATGAATTGCCCTACGACGATGGCGTCTCGCTTACCCGGCCGATTCATTACAACGTCACCAACGCCAATGTCATTATGCCAGATGTGGGCGTGACGGCCGTTGGCGAAGGCTTCGAAGATTTGGGCGTGCAGGATATGGGCGGCACAAACTTTGCCACCTATAACCGCGCCGCCATCACTGCCGGAGCTACCCTCGATCTGGCCTTAAACGGCCGTCCCACCGCCAACACCACAACCTCCACCACCGGCGGCGCAGCCCAACCAAGCAACACCACCCAGGACCTGCTCATCGGCGGCTTTGCTCTTCTGGTCGTTGCCGGTTTGGCCCTCTTCCTGGTTCGCGCCTGGCGTTCTCGCGCCGATGACGATGAGGACGAATACGAGGACATCGAAGAAGAACGCGAGCAGCTCTTGCAAGCCATTGTGGACCTGGACGTTGCGTTTGAAAAAGGGCAAATCGAGCCAGACGCCTACACAGCCCAACGCGCCGAACTTAAAACGGCGCTGGCTGAAATCTGGGAATAACCCATCCTGTAACATCCAGAGCGCGGCGCGTTTTCTCATTGGGAGAACGCGCCGCGCCCACCTGACCCTCGCCAGATTAATGTGAGCAATGTTCCGTGTTTAAATTTGTCACAATCTATCGCATAGTAGATGATGAAATGGCGCTCGAAGAGTTTTTTTCGGGCACGCATTTGCCCCTGGCCGAGCAGCTCCCCGGCTTATACAAAACTGAAGTAAGCCGCGTCACCGGAAAACCCGGCGGCGCGTCGCGCTTTCACCTGATGTACGAACTGTATTTTGCCACCGAACAAGATTTTGAAGCCGCCCTTATTTCTGCGCCGGGAACCGAGTTGATGCTGGCCCTAAAACCATGGGCGGATGCAAAAATCATCAGTTGGTTCTACAGCCACTCCTTCTCTGAAGAAACCCCCCGGTCATCGTAAGCGTTTCCTCATAACTGGGCGCATGGTCCCATTTGAATGAAGTAAAGAGATTTGAAACCTCGTTTCGGTCTTTTTGTGTTTCCGTATCAAACAACCTACAGGAGAATAGAATGAATCGGATGAAGCATGTGTTGTGGGGGATAATGGCGTGTGTCACGGCCGTTATCCTCATCATCGCCTTATCGACCAGCAGCCGTACCGACCAGGTACGCGCCGCCGAATTGGAACAGCCGGAAACGGCCGTACCCCAATCCGCCCTCACGCCGACCGTCGGTCCCGTCATCACCCCGGCCGAATTCAACGGCAGCCTGCTTGATTTGCCGGCCTACAACGGCCCTGTCGCCGCCCCCGCGCCCTTCAAACAAACGCCCGGCACCGAACGCAAAGGCAGCGCCCCGCAGCTCGCAAACTGGAGAGACCCGGTCTTACAAACCGCTCCCGGCGCGGGGCAAATGCCCGGAACCATCGCCAATTTTGCCGGCATCAGTTTTGCCAGTGGCGGCGGCGGCTGGCCGCCAGACACCAACGGTGATGTCGGCCCCAACCATTACATCCAGAGCGTCAACACCTCTATCGCCATCTTCAGCAAAACCACCGGCGCGGCGCTTGTTGGCCCCATTTCCTTTAACGCCTTTTTTGATGGCACCGGCACGCCCTGCGACAATAACAACAACGGCGACCCCGTCGTGGTGTATGACCGCGACGCCGACCGCTGGCTCATCACCGATTTTGCTATTCCTGGCCCTTTTTACGAATGTTTGGCCATCTCCAAAACCGGCGACCCCGTTAGCGGCGGTTGGTGGTTTTATGCCATCCCCATCAGCAATACCGCCCTCAATGATTATCCCAAAGTAGGCGTGTGGCCGGATGCTTACTACATCACCTTCAACATGTTTATCCAGCCCAACGATGATTGGGGCGGCGTTGACGTCTGGGCTTTAGAACGTGATGCCATGTTGGCCGGCAGTCCGGTGCAGACTGTCAGCTTCAACCTCGGCCCGGAAACCGGTTACGGCAGCCTTTTGCCAGCCCACGCCCTTTCCACCCCGGCGCCGGGAACGCCCAATTATCTTGCCTCGGTGGCCCCGCTGGACAAACTGCAAATCTGGGAATTCGCTGTCGATTGGACCACCTTGTCAAACTCAACTTTAACCGGTCCTACCGAACTCAAAATCGCCGATTTTGCCATTGCGGCTTCTGTGCCGCAGCGCGGTTCGACTGTGCTGCTCGACAGCCTCAGCTATCGCCCGATGATGCAGTTGATGTACCGCGAGGTGGGTGGCGTGGAATCGCTCTGGTTCAATCATACGGTAGCTGGTGCTGATGCGTACGCGGCCGTGCGCTGGTACCAGGTGACTGATCCTGGCGGCGTCCCGACCCTGGCGCAGCAAAGCACCTACCAACCGGACGCCAACCACCGCTGGATGGGGTCAACGGCCGTAGACCAGGATGGCAACATGGCCATCGGTTACAGCGTGTCCAACACCGATCTGTACCCCAGCATCCGCTACGCCGGGCGATTGGCCGGTGAAATCCCCGGTCAACTCCCCCAGGCCGAAGCCGAAATCGTCTCCGGGAAAGGCGGCCAGTTAAGCTATACCCGCTGGGGCGACTACAGTCATATGACCGTCGACCCCGTTGATGATTGTACATTCTGGTATACAACTGAATACTATTCAACCACCGGAACCAACTGGCAGACCCGCATTGCCTCCTTCAAATTCCCGTCTTGCGGCGAGCCAAAGGCCTACCTGGATGGCTACGTGCGGAATTCAGTAACCGGTGTCGGCATCCCCGGCGTTACTGTCGTGGCCAATTCGCCCGGCGGCGCCATTTCCGTTTTAACCGATGCTACCGGCTACTACGAAATGACTCTGTTGGCCAATACCTACTCGCTCACCGCCAACCCCCTGCTGCCTGGGTATCCCAACAGCAGCAGCGTCAGCGGCGTGGCGGCGACAACCGGCAGCACAATCACCACCGATCTGACCCTGGACCCGACGCCTTTCCTCGAAGGCGCGGCCAATCTTGTGGATGACAACGTGACCTTTGGCAACAACAATGGCTACCCGGAACCCGGCGAAAAAAGCATTCAGTTAGCGGAAGGTTTGCTAAATTCCGGCGCCATCACCGCAACCAACGTCATGGCTCAACTTATCAGCCTCACCCCGGGATTAACCATTGAAACACCTCTGGTGAGTTATCCCGATGTGGCTGCCAGTGATACCATGACCAATACATCGCCGTTTGCCTTCTCTGTGGCTGCGGATTTTGTCTGTGGCGACGACTTGTCTTTCCAAAAGATCATCACCGGCAGCGAAGGCATCTATACCGAGAATTTTGTCATAAACGCTTCCGTTCCCTTGCCGCGCGCCGATATTTTTTACAACGATGTTGAAAGCGGGGCGGCTGGTTGGACCACAAGCGGAACAAAGAACTCCTGGGCAATCACTACGGTGGCGGCCAACAGCCCCACGCATTCCTGGGCAGATAGCCCTGGCGGCAATTACCTGGATGGCACAAACTCGTATGTTCGTACGCCGGCTTACAATTTAACCGGCAAACGCGACATTCAATTGACAGGTTGGTTTAAATATGACCTTGAGGCGGGCTATGATTATGTCTACCTGGAGTATTCGCTTAACGGCGGCACGACCTGGGTGGCCAATAATCCGCTCTATCTGTTCAATGGCCTGGAGGCGAACTGGGTGCAAATCTCGATTGATGCTTCTGTGCTGGCGAACCAACCCAACGTGGCCTTCCGCTTCCGGTTGGAGTCTGATGGGGGCGTAACGGCCGATGGCATTTATATTGACGACCTGGCTCTGTCTTACGCGCCCTACACTTGCCTGTACACAGTGGCCACGTTTGACACATTCTTGCCGATGTTGACTCAGGCAGCGCCGTAAAACTGGGAACTCTATTTCTAACTGCTTGTTGGGAATTGGGAAATTGAAAAGCTGCTGCCCGGATTCTTCTGGGCAGCAGCTTTTTTTATGGTTGTTGTTGGGGTCCTGCTTCGTTAACGGCCGGAGCGGCGGGGATGAAGGTCTGGTAAATGACTGGTGTGTAGACAAATGTGTCTGTTTGTAATTCACCGGCGCGTCGTCCGCCGAGGGCATAAATGCGCGTTTCCACGTTGGTGACGCCCATATTGGTCCAGGCTGGATTATCTTCGAGCATGGGTGTGTTCACGACTTGCCAGGTTTGGGCGTTGGGGTCGTAAAATTCGCTGAAAGCGATGGGTTCATCGGCATTGGGGGATTGGGGTTTGTTGAGACCGCCAATGACGTACAGCTTGTTAAACAGCACGGCCGCTCCCGCGCCAATGCGCGGCGAGAGCATATCGGGACATGCAGCCCAGGTTTCGGTGGTGGGATCGAAGGCGTGGCAGGAATTCAGGGCTTTTTGGCCATTTGTGCCGCCCACGACATACAGATTGCCGGTCATTTGCCCGCCAGTGGCAAAAGCTTTGGCTTCTGGTAGGGAGGGCAAGGGTCGCCAGCTATCTGAACTGAGATCGTAGAGGTAGGCGGTATCCAGGATGGTGTCGCCGTTCTGGCCGCCAAACAGATAAAGGAAACTACCATCGGTGAGGATGAGGCCGCCGCTAATGGGTTGGGGCAAGTTGGCGACCGGTCGCCAGGCGTTGTTGGTGGGGCTGTAGGCTTCGACGCGGTTGGTGGTTGAACCATCGGGGAGACGGCCGCCGGGCACGTAGATTTCGCCAAAGAGAACGGCGGCCGTGGTGTCGGCCACGGCCGTTGGCTTGGCCGCCATCTCTTGCCAGATGTGTTGGATGGTATCATAGCGGTGAACCACATTCACTACCCCGTCCGCCGTCTCGCCGCCAATCTCAAACAGGTCTAATCCCACGGCCACCACGGCCATGTTGGCCAGCGGCGTGGTTAACGGCCGTGCCATCGACCAGCGTGTCTGGCCGATTTGTACTTCGACAAATGGCTCAATCGTGGGCGTCGGATCGGGTTGGCTGAGGGTTTGCTGGCTAAAAAGGGCGACGATAACCAGCAAAACCAGCGCCAGACCGGCCACGACCACGACCGTCGGCCAGCTTAGGCGTTTGCTTGAGCGGCGAACGGGAATGGGAGAAACGGCCGTATCGTCCTCCAAATCTTCTCCCTCAACGCCTGGCTCCACCAGTTGGATAGGGTCGGAAACGGCCGTGTCCATGCCGGAAATTGTCGCCAGACCTTGCTGTAGGGCAACGGCCGTTGCCTCCGTGCGCGACGATACTCCCAGCTTGGTATAAATGTTCCGCAGATGGACCTTAACCGTGTTCTGGCTGATCGACAATTCGGCTGCCACGTCTTTGTTCGACGCGCCATTTACCACGCATTGTAAAACGTCGCGTTCGCGTTCGCTTAAAGTTTCACCTAATTCAGCCATCGTTAAATTATTTCTTGTGGATCCTGCATCACGCTTCCCGCAAAATCCAAAAGATCCAAAACAATTCCATTAGCCATTTTTTTGCTTATTTTAGGGCGCTGATTCTGTGTCGCTTAACGGCAGTGTGCCGGTAATGGTCAATGTATCGGTAATTGCTCCCGGCGTTGGCGTGGCCGCAGCGCAGCCGGCCGCCGCCTGCCCGATCTGGTCGTTCACCGCCGCGCCCCACCGGCTCGCTTCCCGGTAATATGATTCGGCCGGGCACCACTCTTGCAAATAGGCAAATTGGTCGCCCAAATTCACCAGCGACTCGATCAACCGATCACAAGAATTTTGGTAGAACGGGGCCGATAGACACAATTCGCGGAAATTCAGCGCCGCAATTTCCCAGTTGACGCCATAGTAAGCAATGCCAGCCAGGTACAATTCCGCCCACAGGCGGTAATCCTGGGCTTCTTGCGGCAAATCGCCCAACTTTTCCGCCTCATCCAAATACGCCATGCCCAGCGTGACCTGATCGCCGCTGATCATTTCCAGGCCTCTTGCCAGATACGCGGCATACATCAACCGGTCGGTATCCGGCCGTTCATAACTAGGAAATTGCAGTTGAAAGGAGACCAGGGCGCTCAGGGCGTCTTCCCACGCTTCATTGTCCACCAACTGGCGGATACGTCCCAATTCATCGGCCGGATCGCTGATCAGGCCGGGTGTTGGGGTGGGCAAGGGGATGGGCGTAGGCGTCGGGGTGGTGAGCGGCCGGGGGGTAGATTGCTGGTTTTGACGACTGTTTATTTCTTGCAACAGCGCCTGGGCGGTTTCCTGGTTTGGGCTGCGCTCCAGCACCCAATCAATACGGCGTTGGGCTAACTGATACTTTTGGGCGTCGATGTCTTGCCGCGCCAGATCAAGTTGGGTGTTGATTTGTTCTGTCAGCGTTGTTGCCCGTTTTTCTTCCAACAACACCTGCCCATTTTGCCAGCCCAGGTAAATGACCAGCAAATACCACGCCAGCAGCGCCGAGGCGACGATGAGCAGCAGCCCGATCAGGCGAACGACCCGACGCGATTCGCGTGGTTTTGCGCCGTTGTGTTCGGTTGTATTATCCTCTGTGGAGAGAGGGTCTTCGTTTAATGGTCCATCATTCATGGGCAGTAGTATACTCTGCTTTAGATAGCATGTCCCGATACACAGCCACTGTTTGGTCAGCGATTTGGGTTTGGGTGTAGTGCGTAAGAACTCGCTGACGGCCGTTTCTCCCCAGTTCATCACGCGCCGTTTCCGACTGCATCAGGCGCAGCAAATGGGCGTGCAGCGCCGCCACGTCATCCTCAGGAAAGATTAAGCCAGCATCGCCGATTACCTGGGGAATTTCGCCGCTGTTGGCTCCGACAACGGCCGTTTCACAAGCCATCGCCTCTACCAACACCCGGCCAAACTGCTCTTTCCAATTCGGCAGCGTGCGCGACGCCAGCACCAATACATCCATTTGCCCCAAATAACCCGGCATCTGCGCCGATGGGATCGCCCCATCAAACTGCACCCGCTCCCGAATGCCCAGTTCCTGCGCCAACTGCTCCAAATAGGGACGATGCGGCCCGTTACCGGCAATGTGCAGCCGCCAGACGCCTGGCAGCCCGGCTGCCGCCCGCAGCAGCAAATCATCCCCTTTTTCCGCTACCAGCCGCCGGTTGGCCGAGCCGATGATGAACCCACGGCCGTGATCGCGCCTCGGCGGCGGCGAGAACAGGTCCGGGTCCGTGCCGAACTGGGGAATAATTTTGTATGGTCCGGCATACCCCTTGGCCTGCCAGACTTTTACCGCTTCGCTGTTACCCATCAGCGCATAATCGACGCCGGTCAGGACCTGTTTTTCCCACCAGCGAAACGGCGGCGGGTAGCGGCGGTTGATATTTTGCCAGGAGAAAAACAGGGTTTTCGCTCCCACCGCCTGCGCCTGCCGCATCGCCCGCCAGGTCGCCAGGTTATAAGGTTCCTCGTCGATATGGACGATATCCGGCTGAAACTCGGCCAAACGCTGCTTGAGTTTGGGGTAATAGTGCAGGTGAAAGTTGCCGTTGAAGCGAATCGGGTCCACCAGCAGACGATAACCATCTGCCGGGGTGCGCTCCAGCAGCACCGGCCCGGCCGGATCATCCCAGCTTGGCGGCACGACAGCCAGCAAGTCTATGTCTTTATGGCTGGCAATGGCGGCCAGTTTGGATTGATAAGCCCCAACCAGCAGGGCTTTAGACAGCATCAACACGCGCATGACTCATCACTCTCACTCGTCCAGGTTTGTTGCGGCGGCCTATTTTGCTATACTTGCCCTGCTTTGACAAACCGGGCACATACGATGCCAGGAATTCTCAATTTAACTAGAAATATGTCATGCTGAGGTCCTCCGAAGCATCCCGTTCAGCCCTAATGACCAATACATGGGGATTCTTCGCTCCGCAGACTCCGCTCAGAATGACAATTCAGCCTAAATTGCAAAGAAATTGCCCTGTTCGCACGAATGCCTGATCTAAATTGAGAATTGCTGATACGATGCACACCTCATCTAATGAACTTCACAGCCCATCCCGTTGGGGGTGGGCTTTATTACTGTTAATCGTCGGTACGGCCGTTTTCTTGCGGTTCTACCAGTTAGGCGCGCAGCCGCCCGGCTTGTACCGCGATGAAGCCTACAACGGCCTGGACGCGCTGGCGGTGTTGGACGGCCGTCATCCCCTCTTTTTCCCCGCTAACAACGGCCGTGAACCCGCCTACATCTACTTCACCGCTGCCGCCATCGCCCTACTTGGTCGCTCGGCGACGGCCGTGCGCCTGACCGCCGCTGTGGTTGGCTCGCTGACTACGCTGGCCGTCTACCTGCTGGGGCGCGAATGGTTTGGCCGCCGTGTCGGCTGGCTGACCGCCTGGTTGTGGGCCGTCACCGTATGGAGCATTCACCTCAGCCGGATTGGGCTGCGCGTGGTGTTGATGGTTCCACTGCTGGCGTTGGCTTTCTGGCTGGGCACGCTGGCTTACCGGCGGCAGCGCCCCTGGCTGTGGCTGGCCGCCGGGCTGGTTTACGGCGCAGGATTCTACACCTATCTGGCCATGCGGTTTACGCCGCTCGTGCTGCTGGCGCTGCTGCTCTACCTGCTCTGGCAAAAGCGGGCGGCGCGTTTGTGGCCGGGCGTGGTCTGGTTTGCATTGGGCACGGCCGTGGCCCTGCTGCCCTTAGCCCTGCTGTTTTTCCAGGACCCGGCGCTCATTTTAGGGCGCGCCGGGCAGGTCTCCATTCTTAATCCGGCCATAAACGGCGGCGATTTGTGGGGAACGCTGGCGCGGCAAGTTGGCCGCGCGTTGGGCCTGTTCATCTGGCGCGGCGATGACATCCTGCGCCACAATCCCGCCAACCGGCCGGTGTTTGATTGGCTGCTGGCCGGGCCGTTTTTGTTGGGCGCGGCCTGGTGCGTGCGCCATTGGCGGCGTCCGGCGGCGATGGCTGCGCTGCTGTGGGTGCTCATGATGCTCGGACCAACCATTCTGGCCGAGGACACGCCCCATTTTTTGCGCGCGGCCGGTGTGCTGCCCGCCGCCTTGCTGCTGCCCGCGCTGGGCCTGGATTGGCTCTGGAATTGGGCGCGGCTGCCTCGTTTGGCGCGGCAGGGATTGGTTATTGGGTTGTTGGCGGCCAGTTTGCTGGTCTCTGTTCGTGATTATGTCAATTATTTGCGCCAGCCGGATGTGGCTTTTTTGTTTGAAACGGCCGTTACCGACATGGCCGCTCAAATCAACGCCGAACCGGCGGAAACGGCCGTGTTTGTCGATGGCGAGCGATACTGGCAAAAGTACCCCACGCTGCCCTTTCTGGTGGACGCTGCGCGGGTGCAGCTTTTTACGGCCGCTGCCGGACTGCCGCCATTGCCGGAAACGGCCGTCATCTACGCCTGGCCTTACGATGGCTTGACGGCCGTGGGGCAAGCCATTCATCCCCCGGCGCTGGTAACGGCCGATTGGGGCGCGCTGGCACGCGGCGACCTGGAACCGGAAGCGTATCCGTTGTATGCCCGTTACAGCGTACAGCCGCCGCCGGATTGGCCCACGCAAGCAACATTTGGGGATAGTTTGGTGCTGCGCCACGTTGACGTTGAGACCTTGCCCTCAGGCGAGCTTCAGGTTGATTTGTTTTGGGAAGGGGAAACGGCCGTGTCGCCCACCCTCACCGCCTTTATCCACATCGTCGGGGCAGATGGCCTGATTGCCCAGAGCGATGGGCGGCCGGGAGCCGGATTATGGCCGGCCGATTGGTGGCAGGCAGGCCTGCTGCTGCGCGACCGCCGCCGCATCGCTCTGCCCGAAGGCGCAGCGAGCGCGCCCTACGACATTCAAATTGGCCTTTACGACGCGGCGACAGGCACGCGTCTGCCGGTGAAAAACGGCGCCGGTGAAGCGGTTGGCGACGTTTTTGTGTGGCCCGGCGCGGATCAGCGGTAGGCAGCACGGCTATCGTGCGCCGGGCGTTGGGCAGAATAGGAGAAGATGGGTACGCTTAGGGCTATGCTGCGGATTCTGTTTTTTTTGCTTGTTTATGGGCGTTTTGTTTGGGCTGGCCGGACGGCCGTTGCTGGCGCAAACCTTTCCGACGCCCACCCCGGACGCTGAAGGCAACATTTATGTGGAAGTGCAGGTCAACGATTCCATGTGGAGCATTGCCGCGCGCGCTGGTATCACCTTACAAACCCTGTTCGATTTAAACGGGCTGACAGAAAACTCAATTGTCAAACCCGGCGACCGGCTGCTGATTGGACGGGTGGAACCCCTGCCTACAGATACGCCAGAGCCAACCGCGACGCCCACCTTGGGGCCGCCGACGCCGACGCGCACGCCGCTGCCGCTGCCGGAAACGGCCGTTTGCCTTTCCGCCTTCGATGATTTAAATCGCGACGGGGCGCAGGAAGCCGGCGAACCACTGCGCGGCGCGGTCGCTTTTACCATTTTTACCGAGCAGGCAGTGGTGGCCAATTACATTACGACTGGCGTGTCGGAGCCGCACTGCCTGAACCTGGAGCCGGGCACGTATCGCATTACGCGCTCCATCGGGCGCGGCGAGACGCTGACGAATGATGGCGATGTGGCCGTGCTGCTGCAATTGGGTAACGTAATAAATTTGACATTTGGCAGTTACAGCGGGGCGACGGTGGGCGAAACGGCCGTACCTGGCACGGCCACACCCGCAGCATTAAACCAGCCGCCTCCTGTGGTTGCTGAAGCGCAAGCGACGCCGACACCCTCGGCCGTGGCCGTTCAAAGTCCGGCGGGGCCGAATTTGTTGGTGTGGGGCGTGTTGGTGTTAACGGCCGTATTGCTTTCTGGCGGCGCAATCTTTGCCATTCGTGCGCGTCGGCAATAAACTGGTGAAGTAAAGACCCTAAGGGTTTACGCTTGAGAAGCCAGGCTATCTGGTGCTTAAACCCTTAGGGTCTGTAGAGTTAAACAAGAAATTTGTTGAGGTAATGAGATGAAAAAAATTTTGATATTGGCAGGGCTGATGGCCCTCACCCTGGTATTGTCGGTAACAGCCGCGCCCAGCGCCGCCGCCCCGATGCAGCAGGCCAACCTGTTAAAAAACCCCGGCTTTGAACAGCCGTACAGCGGAGATGGCGCCGCCCAAGATTGGGTGCGCTGGGATGAGGTTAGCAGCGCCGATAAATTTGGCGATTGCACCAATCCATACGTCAAAAGCCCGCAGTGGTCTGGCGAGTTCAACTCGGCGTTGATCCACAGCGGCAACGCCTCCCAGCATATAGGCAATCAGTGGGACACCTGGCACGCGGGTATGTGGCAAAACGTCCCGGCGACGCCTGGCACCACGTATCGGTTCACTTTTTACGCGCGCGGCCGTGGCGGCATGGACAATTTCCCCGCGCCGTCTGAATCTGGTTTGGCGATGAATGTGCGCGCCGGCATCGACCCCAGCGGCAATGGCGGTATCTGGTACGATGGCGACATCGTGTGGAGCGGTTCCGCCAATCCGCATGACACCTGGCAGCAGGTTTCCGTGGAAGCGGTGGCTACCGGCACGCAAATCTCCGTGTATACGTCGGCGAATTGGGCAGTGGCCGGGGTAAACCAGTGCCGCGCCCATTTGGATGTGTGGTTCGACACGGCCGAAGTGATTGCCGTTGGCCCGCCGCCGACCAACACGCCGCTGCCCTTGCCCACGCTGCCGCCCGCGCCGTTGGTCACCAACACGCCAGTTCCGCCGACAGCCACGAATACGCCGGAAGTGACGGCCACCTTTACGGCCGTGCCCACCGAGACGCCATCACCCACGCCCGAAGGCGGCACGATTTGCGTGAACGCCTTTAACGACGAAAACGGTAACGGCGTGCAGGACCCCAATGAGGGGTACATGGCCGGGGTGACATTTACCATCGCCAATGCGACGGCGATTGTGGGCCAGGCAATTTCTACCGGCACGGAAACGCCGGTTTGCCAGGGCGGGCTGGTTCCTGACCGGTATCAGGTGAAGCAGGTGCTGCCGCCGCGCCTGGACCCGACCACGATTGAGTATGCCGACCTGGATGTGCAGGTTGGGCAGACGTATGGCGTGGCTTTTGGCAGCCGCATTCGCGCGGAAGTGACGCCAACGGCCGTGGCGGCCGTTTCGCCTACGCCAGACACCAGCAGCCAGCCCGACAGCGGCGCATCTGCCGGCAGCGGCGGCGGCATCAGCGGTTTGGCGATTGCTGGCATTGGCATGTTGGTGGCCGCAGTTGTCCTGTTGGGCGCGGTGCTGTTCGCGCTGCTGCGCCGTCAATCCAGTTAGTGATTCTGGCGGGTGGGTGAGGCGCGGAAACGACGCGCCATCACCCACCCGCGCTGCCAGATTGTCCGAAAAACGGTTCCCCCTCACCTCTGCGCATCTTTTTTGGCTGGCTACGCTCTTCGTCGCTGTGTTAGCTGCCTGGCCGCTGTTGTCTGGGCCAGGTCTGGTGAATACGCGCGGCGGCGGCGACAGCCCATTTTTGTTGCAGCGGTTGCAGCAGTTGGAAACGGCCGTGCGTGATGGCCATTTTCCGGTGCGCTGGATGCCGGACGCCAATTACGGCTACGGCTACCCCTTTTTTAATTTTTATGCGCCGTTGTCGATTTATGTGACGGCCGTGTTTCGTTTTCTCGGTTTTGGCTATGTTCAGTCGATCCAGCTTTCGCAGCTTGCCGGATTTATAGTCGCCGCCGGGGCTGTGTTTGTCCTGGCAAGGCGCTGGTTTAAATCGTCGTGGGCCGGGCTGTTGGCGGCCGTGGCCTACACCACCGCGCCCTTCCACATGGTCAACGTCTACGTGCGCGGCGATTCGCTGGCCGAATTTTGGGCGATGGCTTTTTATCCCCTGGTCCTGCTGGCCGCCGATGGATTTCGGCAGCCGGATGTGGACGGGCGGAAAAAGCGCATCGCGTTTTTGGCGCTGGCCTATGCCGGCCTGATTCTTAGCCACAACATTTCCGCGCTCATTTTTTCCCCTTTCTTACTCCTTTACCTCTTGCTCATCTTCATCACGCATCGTTCAGCGCTGCCCGTTTCGCGCATCTTGATCGGGCTGCTGTTGGCTTTCGCGCTGGCCGCCTGGTTCTTTGTTCCGGCGCTGGCGGAGAAGGGGCTGGCGCAGTTGGGACCGGTGACCGAAGGGTATTTTCATTTCAGCAATCATTTTCGCGGGCTGGATTTAGTGCAGACGACGGCTTTGTTTGATTATGGCGTGGATGGCGGGCAGGCGTTTCGCATGGGGCTGGCGCAGGCGGTTACGGCCGTTGCCGGTCTCGTGGCGAGCGTGTTTTTCTTAACGCAAAGACGCAAAGAGGCGAAGGCGCAAAGAGAAGAGACCCCGGCCCCCTCATTTCTGCTTTATATCCTGGTCACTTTTGGTGTGGCGACGTTCATGATCACGCCGTGGTCACGGCCGTTGTGGGAATACCTGCCGCTGTTGGATTTCACGCAGTTTCCCTGGCGTTTTTTGTCGGTGCAGGCGTTGGCCGGGGCTTTGGCGACGGCCGTGCTGGCGCTGCTGCCGGGGCGGCGGGTGATTGTGCCGTTGGCGGCATTGATATTGATCGGTTCGGCGCTGGGCGGGCTGCGGCCCGATTACCTGCGCCTGACCGACGCCGACGTGACGGCCGAAAAGCTGGCCCAATACGAGTGGTACAGCGGCAACATTGGCAGCACAGTCAGCGCAGAGTATCTGTACACGGCCGTGCAGCCGCGCCCATCCACCAGCCCCTGGCTGAATAGCGGCGAGCGCAATCGCGTGCAAGTGTTGGCCGGGGCCGGGGAAGCAGCGTTGATTGAACGGCGGGCGGCGCGGCAGGTCTGGCAGGTGGATACGGCCGTTTCCGGCGCAACCCTGGTGTTTCCTACCATGTATTGGCCCGGCTGGACGGCGGCGGTGGATGGCGCGGCGGCGGTGGTTGCGCCAGCCGCCGGTTCAGGTCTGGTGCAAATCGACGCGCCGCCGGGCGACCACACCATCACCCTGCGCCTGAGACGCACGCCGGTGCAGGCAGGCGCGGAATGGGTGTCGGTGACGGCCGTGTTAGCGACGATCTGGTTGGTATGGCCGCGCCGTTGGGGGCGAGCAGGGCGCGGTCTGGCATGGGGTTTGCTGGCGCTGCTGGGCGTGGCGCTGGTCGCGCAGTTGTGGCCGGAAGCGCAGCCAGCGGCAGACGATCTCAATTGGGATTTTGCCCAGATGGCCTACCTGCACCATGATCCGGCGGGCATCTTGTTTGCCGATGGCCTGACGCTGGCCGGCTATTCGTACAGCCAGGAGCAGGCAAAACCGGGCGACGACCTGACCATCACCCTGAACTGGCAGAATTTGGGAGCTGCGGCCGGGCAGCCGGTGAGTGTGGCTTTGTTTACGCCGGCGATCACACGGCCGTCGCTGCTGGCGGAAGTCCTCCCGGCGCCCATTGCTCAAGAGACGCAACCTTTGGGCAAGTCTATGCGGTTTGTATTGTCCATTCCGGCGGATGCGCCGGCCGGTTTGTTTGTGCCGCGCCTGATTGTGGCGGGTTATCCGGCGGAAACGGCTGCTGGTTTGACGCGCGGGGATTTGTTTTTACGGCCGTTGCGGGTGGAGGCGCATGTTAACCCAGAGGAGCAGAGGCGCGGAGGGGCGCTGGATGTGCGGGCAGTGGGCGGTGCGGTGCGGGCGGATGCGCCGGTTTTGGATGTGCGGTTGGCGTGGTGGACGGCACGGCCGTTAAGCCAAAACTACGCCGTATCGCTGCGGCTGACCGATGCGCAGGGACAGTGGCTGCGCCAGTTGGATACCCAACCGGGTTTTGGCTTTTTGCCCAGCAGCGGCTGGCCGGCGGAGCAGTGGACGGCCGATTGGTTGGCTTTGGGCTTGCCGGAATTGGACCCGGCGGCCGGGCCTTACCCGTTGGTGGCGCAGGTGTATGACGTGAGCGCGCCGGAAACGGCCGTGCTGACGCGCCGGTTGGGTGTGTTGATTGGCGGCGATGGCGGCCTGGTATTTACGCCGAATGAACCGGTGTTTGAACTGCCGGAAGGGGTGGTGGGGGAAGCAACGGCCGTGTTTGGCGATGCGATTGCGCTGGTAGATTACACGGTGGAAAAGCAGGATGATAGGTTGACGGTGACATTGATCTGGCAGGCGCTGGGCGATGGTCAGACCGATTACACCCGCTTTGTTCACCTGGTTAACCCGGCTGGCGGCCAACCGCCGCTGGCGCAAGCCGACGGCTTTCCAGTGTTCAATACCTATCCGACCAGCCAATGGCAGACCGGTGAAGTGGTAACAGATGTGGTGGTGCTGCCTGTGGGGCAAACGCCGCCAGGTGATTATGACTTGTTGGTTGGGTTTTATGGGGCGGGAGAAGGCGGGGTGGTGGAAAGGGTAACGGCCGTTGCTAAAAATGGCGCACCATTTCCCAACGATGCCGTTCCCTTGCCCACAGAAGTGAGATTAAGAAATTAAGGGTCTTTGGGATTTCGTGGGGACTGGCGTGAAGCGTGATGCGTAATGCGTGAAGACTCTCTGGTCACGTATCACGCATCACGCTTCATTGAACATCAACCCCCTGAATCCCTAAAGAGCTACTTTTATCCCCCCAACGCTTTTAAAGCCAATTCAATGCTTTTTTCCGGGCTGACCTTTATCTGGATATCGGCCAGTTTCCCTTCTTCGTCAATGAGGAAGTGACTGCGAATGATGCCCATATAGGAACGGCCGTACATCTTTCGCTCGCCCCATGCGCCATATGCTTCGGCAACGGCATGGTCAGAATCCGACAAAAGCGGGTAAGGGAAATGCTCTTCGCTTTTCCATTTGGCCAGCGCAGGCGGCTCATCCGGGCTGATGCCAACCACGGTGGCATTATGCTCGGTGATGACAGCGTAATTATCTCGAAAGCCACATGCCTGTGTGGTGCAGCCGGGAGTGGCCGCCTTCGGGTAGAAAAACAACACCACCCGCTGTCCGCGAAAATCAGACAGCTTCACGCGTTCATTTTCGGCGGACGTAAGTTCAAATTCTGGGGCAAGTTCACCAATTTCTATCATTTTGTTGCTCCTTTATGTCAAATTATTGCCATGAAATACGTGCAAGACGCCTATGCAGTGCCTACAGATTGAATGGAAATGGGGTCAAACTTGAGGAAATCTAAACGAGACTGCAAAAGCCAACCAAATTATAACCATTCTTAAACCATTCACGTACAGAGGTACTATTCATTCTGTCTTGCAAAAGGGCACAATAGGATTTGTTTCATTCTACCTCTACGTCAGAAAAAAGAGGCGAGGATTTTTAAACTTTTAATAAAGGTGTTAACCGAGGAGTAAACAATGGCAAATCGAAAGCAAGCTGTGGTCTTATTAATTCTTATTGTAATGTTATTTTCTGCTGTATCTAGCGTGGCGGCGCAAACCAACGAGCCTGCTACCATTGGCAATGCCTATTTTGTCCCCAGTTCCATCGCTAGCGGCGGTAGCACGACCCTCAACATTGACAACCTAAAGGCCGCATCGGCCACAACAACAGTTGGCCTTTGTTTCTATTATTCAGATTCTGGCATGGATTCATTATTTCCGGCATCCGTGACCGGGACTCGTTCCACGATTTATACGCGTGGTTATCAGGGAGTTGATAGTGGGGCAGTAACTTGTCCTTCAATGGGTTCTGGCCGGGTAACAGAATATGCGGGTACGCCCAATGCCTTCACCAAACTGTTGGGCGAGAATTTAGATTTTGTCGGCGTTGTTTCCAGCGCGAACGGTGTGTATCCGGTGGATATATTGCAGTTAGAAGACCTGGCTCTGTCGGACGGATTTTCTACCAGCCTGACCATTGCGGCTGCGGCTACAGATGTTTACGTTTCCAATGACACCGCTTGCGGCGGCAACGCGCCTTGCTACAGCGGCACGACTGCTTTGCAGCAAGCCTTTACAAATGTGGCCGACAACGGGACTATTTTTATTTACGGTACTTATTCACAGGGCGGCGGGGTGGTTGCAGCCCTGACCGGCAGCAAGAGCGTGACGGTTTCTGGATTTAACAGCCCGATTATTGAGAATGGCGGCGGCACTTGCAGCGGGGCTATGATTGATAATCAGAGCAGCGGCGTTTTGACATTCAGCACCGTAACTTTAGATGGAACGTGTGCGGTTGGTTCGCGTTCAGCCGGTATTCTGCAATCCGGCGCGGGCACAACCCTTGTTCAGGATTCATTTGCGACTATTCGTGATTTTGTCGCTGTCGGGAGTTCGGCGCTGCGCGTCTCGAATGGGACATTGATCGCTTCTGGTAATGGCTTCCAAAACAATCAAAAGGCATTCGATCAGACGGGCGGTACGTTATACGCTTTTGCGAACAACATTAACACGAACCTGGGCGCCAATGCGGCCACCAAATCTGCGGGCGCATCCAATGTTACCTGTAACTATTGGAGCGCTTCGACTATCTCTGGCTTTGGCACAGACTTCACGGAGCGATTGGGCGCCCCTGTGGTCAGTTACAGTGAAGGAACGGGAGCGCTGACATTAGATGCGGCATCTTTGGCCGATAATGGCGGCACTCAGGTGATTGTGGGCATGGGTCGGGTAAATAATCCGTTTGGAAACGGGACGGTTGAAGGTTTGGGCGCGCGCGTTTCAGATTATTATGCGGCCTGTGGTACGCGAGCCAGCGCCGTTTCCGGATTGATTACAATTGTGGGCGATTCGGTTACGCCGGGGCCGACGGGTTTCCGTTTGTATTCGATTACGGATCCCTTAGAGTGTTCGCCAGCGAGTAATACTGCTTGCTGGGATTACCAAAACGCTTCTTGCACGACGGCCGGGTGTTCTGTAACCGGCAGCATTGCCCGCGATGGTCATTTTATGGTGGGTAATGAGGTGGACCCAACGGCCGTTTCTCTGCAAAGTTTTAGCCAACAATCCAGCCTCACGCTCTGGCCGGTTGCTGTCCTGTTGGCTTTGATGGCCGGCATGACGTTCATGGCCGTGCGCCGCCGTCGAGCATAACTGGCGTCTGTGTAAACAATTTTTGCCTTCTCACTCAAGGGGTGGCCTGTCCGGGCCACCCCTTTTTTTGTTTCTGGCAAACGACGCTGTTTTCTAAAAATCGGGAACTTTTGCCGGCCGTTCATCGTTAAGAAAGACATGAAGGATGTTCGTGGTACGGCCGTTGGTTTTCCGTCCATCAGCATGTTTCACCCGCATGGTAATCTGCTTAATAGAAGTACGAACAGAGACGTTTTATTTTTGATCCCAACGCATAAGATATCAGGAGGTACGAGATGCCAATTTTTTATATGACTTTCTGGTCGATTATTGTCATTCTTGCTGTTGGCGTGTGGCGCCTCCGGAGTTGGTTATCTGTTTTCACTGTCTCCCTCATTACGGTGGTGATTCTCATGCTTTCCCAGGCGCTGTTTGTCCAGTTGGCGGTGTCCGCAGGACTCGACCCCAGTCTGGTTCTGATTGATCCGAGTGCTTTCCTGCGCAGCGGACCGTTGGGTTGGTTAGCGCTATTGGTAATGCCTTGCGGCTGGTTGGGACCGGTATTGGGGTTAAATTTGGTGGAACGGTGGCATGAGTGGCAGCAAGAACCGGGGTAGTGGTTTGCTGCTAATTGGCAAGTCGATTGCTTCTTCAGGCGTTATTCTTGGGAATAACGCCTGATTTTTTTGTGCCGGCGCGCTTAATCTGTGTGGCCAAACAACTTCAGGGCAAACCGAAGCATGGCCAGAAACATGCCGCCAAACAGACCGCGATTTGGTTTAACCGTGAGGCTTTCCTTCATCCGCAGCATGGCTTCGTACCACTTGCCCTGGCGCATCCGCATGAGGCTAAAGGCACGCAGCACCTGGCTTTGTTTGTCGCGGTCGCCGGTTTGGGCGAACAAAGCGGCGGCGTCGCTGTAACAGCGGGCCGCTTGTTCACGGTCGCCCTGGTCTTTGTAGAGGTCGCCCATGTTACCCAAAACCTGGGCGCGCCGGTTGTCGTCGTTGGCGGCGGCGCAGCAGGTTTGGGCGTTGTCAAAGGCGCGTAGCGCGTCTTCATGATGGCCGCGCAGGCGATGAATCACGCCGATGTTGTTGTACATTTCCGCCTGTCCGGTGGGGTTGTCGGCGGCGGCGAAAGCGGAAACGGCCGTGTCAAATGTTGCCAACGCCGCGTCATAATCTCCGCGCTGGAACTGGCGCAATCCTTCATCTTTTAAACTTTCTGGCGTTGCTGCTGTAGTCATATGTCACCCTCAGATTACAAAAAATGGCAGCTAGATGCTGCCACTCAGATGTTTAAATTGTAACCCTCTTTGCGCCATCAGCCATTAGGAAATGGGTCATTGGCCGCAGCTGAAGCGGCGGCTAGAACGTGATGTCCAAAATACTTTCCGCAACCTGGCGCAGGCGCTGCACGTCCATCTCGCTCATGATTTTAGCGGTGCCCATGTACGTGACGTTGCTGGGATTGGCCAGGAATGCCTGCATGTCTGGGTTGAGTTCGCTGAAGATTTTTTGCAGGCGTTGTTCGGCTTCGTGGCGGCCGAGTGGGCCGTGTTGGTCATCCACAAAGTAGGTGATGGGCACATCCAGTTGACGGCTGATTTGTTCCAGGTGGAGGTAGGGAACGGCCGTATTCCCCGTTTCATACGCTGTGATGGCGGCTTCATCGACGCCCAAAATGTCGGCGAACTCTTTTTGCGTTTGGCGCGCCTGGAGGCGCAGTTGGCGCAACATCACGCCGATGACTCGGTGGCGCAGCGTGATCAGGCTTTTGTAATCCACCGGTCGCGGTTTCAGCAGTTCATTTCGTCCCCAAAAGTAGCCCATCGGCACTTTTAGGAATAAGGCCAGCGCTTCCAGGTCTGGCAAAGAGACCGCATATTCGCCTGCTTCTACTTGTTCGTATGCTTCTGCTGATATGCTCAGCACGTCGGCGCATTCTCCAGGCTCGCGACCGGCATAGAGGCGGGCTTCACGGATTAAATTGCCTAGCATTTCGGCGCGGGTCGGGTCCAGGTCGGTCATATCCTTGCTCTCCGGGTGATTGCGTGTCTGGCGGTTTGTTCGCCCTGACGCGAAATTTATGTTTGCTTCACATAACCATGAAGATATTAGCATAAATCAGGGCAAAACCAAAACGTAACTATGGTTCAGGTTTTGCGTATTGGATAATAGTCTTGCCGGGGCTTTGTCCGGCAAAAAAGGAGCCGATCATGTTTGAATATAAGTTTGTCCGTGTTGAGCTGCGTTTTTTCTCCGGCAATCCGGAGTGGGATTATCACGAGATCATCGAGAAGTATGCGCTGGATGGCTGGCGGTTGGTGCAAATCTTCGCGCCAGGAACCGGTATTTATGGCAGCGCCCGCTACTTTGAGATTATTTTTGAGCGGGAGTCGCAGAGGGAGAAAACGGCCGTAGAGCCGCTTTTTATCCCTGATAAGGCGACAAGGTGACAAAATAACAGATGTGAATAAAGGAAAACCCGGCCGGTGGGCGCTGCGCCATCGGCCGGGTTTTTTTATGGCGTCACGCCGGTGGCGAGCAGGGTGACGCCGCTGCCGTCCACCAACCGCAAGCCTAACGGTCCAGAAGCGCCAGACGGCCGTTGCCCCAACATCACCCACGCCGGCCCCGGAACCAGATTGACAGGCCATTCTTCAGCCAATAGCCCATCGACGTAAAGCTGAACCGTGCCGGGGGTAACGGCCGTTACCGCCGCCTCCATCTCTACCCCCTGCCACGTCTCCGCCAGGCGCAGCGCGCCAGACTCGTTGGCTGCCGAAAAGCCGCTGATGCCGCTCACCGCATACCAACGTTCGGTCCAATGGGCCGTCTGCCCGGCGTCCAGGCTGGTGTAGGTCCAGAAGTCAGCGGTGACGCCGCTGCTCCACATTTCCACGTAGGTGCTGTCGTCGTCGGTCCACAGGCCGGAGCCGAGCGTGGCCGGGCCGAAGAATTTGTGGCCGGGGACGACGGCCGTATCCATCACGCGCAGCAATCCCTGGTTGACGTTATGGTCGTAGATGCCGCTGTAACCGGCCAGGATGTTGGGCGCGAAGAAGCCAATCCAGCCATTCCAGGTGTTGTAGAGGTTGAGGAAACGGCCGTTATACTCCGGCCAGCTAATCACGCTGTGTTCGCCGGGAATTTGCGGGTCGCCGGTGGAGTGGATGACGATTTCGTTGGCGGGCAGGATGAATTCGACGGCATCGGTAGCCTGGTTGTTGTCCAGGGCGATCATGGCGTTGAGCCAGTATTGGTAAGTGTGGGCACTGGCGGTCTGGTTTTCCACCCAGGGTTCGATGGTCAGGTAGCTGTGATCGGCGTCCAGGGTCAGGGTCACGCCGACGGTCATGCCGGTCTGGTCTTCGAGGTCGCTGAGGGTGATGGCGGCGGTGTCGGTGGTAACGGCCGTTTCTGCGACCCAGGGGCGGTACTCGTTCAGGCCGTGTTCATCGGTGGGAAAGGCCCACTCGATGCCGCCGGTGGCCAGCCACCAGCCGCGATGTCCCCAGGCGGTCGGTTTGAGGACCGGGTTGTTGTAGAAAAGCTGCCGCCCGGTGGTTTTGTCCAGCCAGCGGTAGAGGCGGCCGCCTAATTCGGGCAGGACGGTAACGGCCGTGTACTCATTCTCCAGCGTGATGGCCTGAAACGGCCGTGCCACAATCGGCTTCTGGAAAACGCAGTCGTGGTTCAGGCGCGGGTAGGGATAGACAAAATCGCCGGGCAGGGTGGCAATCTGACAGTCGGGGTGATCATATTGGTAGGCGTTGATGGTGAGCGTGCCGGTGACGATGGTGGGCGCGCCGGGCGGCGGCGGCGTGGGCGCGGGATTGCTTTCGACGATGGGCAGATAGGCGCGCGGGGTTAATTCTTGCGCCAGCAGCAGCCCTAAAGAGGTTAAGGCTACAAAAAACAGGGCAAACAGTAAGACGATTCGTTTCATGTCAGGCTCCTTGGGCGCGCATCGGTCGGGGCACGACGCGCCCGGCGGCGCGCTCAGTTTTATTATGAGACAATTGACCTGTCTGTGTCTATAAAAAAGCCGCGAATACGGCCGTTTTGTGGCTATGGTCCTGTTGGTGCGGCTTTTGTTTCGGCATATGATTAGGACGTGGAACCTTTAGATTGGACCAATCTCATTGTAGATTGAAAAATTTATCCGGTAATCGAGAGACGTGTCATACTGAGGTCCTCCGAAGCATCCCATTTGTTTGGAATGACCTAGGTGTGGGGATTCTTCGCTCCGAAGACTCCGCTCAGAATGACCAGCTCATTACCTGATTGTTTTCTTAAAGACCAAAAAGATTGGTCCAATCGCATGGAGCGATCATTGGATGAGATGACAGAAGGGGGGAAACGGCCGTTTCCCCCCACCACCCGCCGCAGTAAACAATGGCAGCTTGGCCTGGGCCTGCTCATCAGCGTGGCCTTTTTGTGGCTGGCGCTGCGCAACATGCGCCTGGGCGATGTCTGGCAAAATTTGCGCGGGGCCAATTACGCCTGGCTGCTGCCCACCGTGCTGGCCTACTTTGTCACCGTGGGGCTGCGCGCCTGGCGCTGGCAGGTGTTGATTGCCCCGCTCAAGCGCGTCGCCTGGTGGCGCTTATACGGCATCGTGATGTTGGGCTACCTGGGCAACAACATTTACCCCTTCCGCATCGGCGAGCTGCTGCGGGTGCTGGCCCTGCACGAGATGGAAGACGTGCCGGTTAGCGGCGCGCTGGCGACGCTGCTGGTGGAGCGGGTGTTTGACGGACTGGCGGTACTGGCGTTGGTGTTTGTGGCTTTGCCGCTGCTGGATTTGCCTGGCTTGCCGGTGCAGGCGCTGGTTATGTCGGCCAGCGTGTTGTTTTTTGGGCTGCTGGCGGTGTTTGTGGCTCTGGCGTTACAGCCGGAGCGGGCGCTGCGGCTGGCGACGTGGGCGACGAACCGATTTGTGCCGGGGCGTTGGCGGGATGGCGTGTTGGGCGTGAGCGGCCGTTTTTTGCAGGGCTTGGCGGCGCTGCGGAGTGGGCGGGGGGTAACGGCCGTTATCCTCATCTCCATGCTCATCTGGCTGGTGGAAACGGCCAAATATTGGCTTGTCATGCGCGCCTTCCCCTTCCAGGTCAGTTTTGTGGGCCTGATGTTAACCAACGGCGTCGTCAATCTGGCGACGATTTTGCCTTCCGCGCCCGGCTTTGTGGGCACGTTCGATTTGCCGATCATTGCCGTGCTGCGTTTTCTGGGCGTGGGCGAAGCGCTGGCCACGGCTTACACGGTGGTTGTACACGCCACGTTTTGGCTGTCCAGCACGATTTTTGGCGCGGTTTACATGGCGGCTGCCGGGCTGCGCTGGTCGGATTTGCGTAAGAAGGGGACGGGCCGCGGATGAACGCGGATTTTTTGTGTTGACTGGGCTATGGGTTATGCTTACGGCCGTAGACCCTAAAGGTTTTGAAAAACCCTTAGGGTCTTTGGGAGATATTTATGGAACCTGTTTCAATTGTCATTCCCGCGTATAACGAAGAACACGGTCTGGGGCCGGTGTTGGAAGCGCTGCTGGCCGATATGGCCCAGGCGGGCGGGCCGTTTGAGGTGATTGTGGTGGATGATGGGTCGGCGGATGACACGGCCGTTATCGCCGCCCAATACCCCGTCACTCTCCTGCGCCACCGGGTCAACAAAGGTTACGGCGCGGCCCTCAAAACCGGCATCCGCCACGCCCAGCACGACATCATCTGCATCACCGACGCCGATGGCACGTATCCCAATCAGCGCATTCCCCAACTGGTGAATTTGCTCACCGGCGAAGGGTACGACATGGTGGTGGGCGCGCGCATTGGCGACAATGTGCATATTCCGCTGGTGCGGCGGCCGGCTAAATGGGCGCTGGGCCGCCTGGCCGCCTACGTCGCCAACGAACCCATCCCCGACCTGAATTCTGGCCTGCGTGTCTTCCGGCGCGAGGTGGCCTTGCGCTTTTTCAACATTTTGCCCAACCAGTTTTCCTTCACCACCACCATCACCCTGGCCATGCTGACCAACCAATACCTGGTGCTGTACGTGCCCATTGATTATTTTGCGCGGGTGGGCAAATCAAAAATCCGCCCCATTCATGACACCATCAACTTTATGAAGCTCGTTTTGCGAATTGGGCTGTACTTTGCGCCGTTGAAGCTGTTCCTGCCCCTCAGTTTGTGGCTGCTGATATTGGGCATAGCCTGGGGCACGTCCACACTGCTCGTCACCGGCCAAATCGCCGACATCAGCACGCTGGTCATCGTCATGACGGCCTTCCAGGTCTTTGTGATTGGCCTGCTGGCGGAGCTGATCAACCGGCGCATGCCCAATGATTATCGAGAGTGAGGAGGGTTTGATGGTTTGTTATGTTTGTTGTTAACCAACCAACCAACCAACCAACCAACCAACCAACCAACCAACCAACCAACAAACTATTTTCAATGACTCTTACCGTAAATCAAACTTGGCGCAAGCTGCAAAATGAAGTCGTGGAAACCGGGTTGTGTACCCACTGCGGCACATGCGCCGGGTTGGCGCGGGGGCATTTGCGCATGGTCCAGACGCCGCAAGGCCCGCTGCCGCAGCAAGTCCCCGGCGGGCAGATGGTCCATCTGCCGCCGTCGGCCTATGCCGCCTGTCCGGGCAAAGGCGTGGATTATCCCGGCCTGCGCCAGTTTGTCTTTGGCGGCCCGCCGGACAATGGGCTGATGGGCAACTGCCGCCGCGTGTTCATCGGCTACGCCGGCGATGCGGACGTGCGGCGGCGCGGCGCGTCGGGTGGGGTGATTACGCAAACGCTGCTGTATTTGTTGGGAAACGGCCGTATCCAGGGCGCCATCGTGGTGCAGCAAGGCCAGCCCAAGCCCTACCTGGCCCGCCCGATCATCGCCACCACCGCCGACCAGATTTTGGCGGCGGCGCAAAGCGTCTACCAGCCCGTGCCGGTGAACGAGATTTTGGCGCAGATGGTGGGGTTTAACGGCCGTCTGGCCTACGTCGGCCTGCCGGATCAGGTGGCCGCGCTGCGCGAACTACAGCGGCAGGGCCATCCCGGCGCGCTCAAGGTGGATTTTGTTCTGGGGCCTTACACCGGCACCAACATGTATTTGGAAGCCATCGCCAGTTATTTGCGCTCGCAAGGGGTCTATTCGCTGGAGGAAATCGCCGAGCTAAAATACCGGGAGGGTGAGTGGCCGGGGCATTTGCTGATTCGGTTGGGAGACGGCCGTGTCTTCCGCGCCGAAAAATTCTACTACAACTACCTCATCCCCTTCTTCATCACCCGCAGCAGCCTGCTCTCCGTCGATTTCACCAACGAACTGACCGACATTTCCGTCGGCGATGCCTGGCACCCGCGCTACGAGGCGCAGGGCGCGGGCTTCTCTGTGGTGGCGGCGCGCACCCCCCAGGCCGAGGCGCTGCTGCAAGAAATGGCCGCCAACGGCGCACTCGTGCTGGACGAAACCAGCCTGGACGACGCCCTGAGTATGCACGGCCACATGCTGGACTTTAAGAAGCGCGGCGCGTTCATCCGCCTGCATTGGCGGCGCAAATTGGGGCGGCGCGCGCCCAATTTTGGCTATCGCCCGGCCCACATCCCGCCCTCGCGCCAACTGGTGGAACTGGTCATCAGCGGCATCTTCCTCGTCGGCGGCACGCGCCTGGCGCGCCGCCTCATCGAGAGCCTGCCCCTCAGCCTGGTTGGCCCGCTGTTCAACACCCTGCGCAAAACCTGGAAAGACTTGTCTAAGCCGACGAAGCGCAAGGGGCTGGCGGGGGCGGAGTTTGAGATTGGAGATTAGAGACTGGAGATTAGAGATTAGCTGACCCGTAGACATGTCATGCTGAGGTCCCCCGAAGCATCCCGTTCGCCTCAGCGGAAGGGGATGCTTCGCTCCGCGGACGACGCTCAGCATGACAATTGAGCGCCAATTTGTAAAGATGATTTCTCACTCGATAAACCATGCCCTAATCTCTCATCTCTCTTTTGATTATGAACAGAGCACTTAACCAACTACGTGACGAGATTAAATACTGGACGCAGCGCGATTGGGAGATGGCCGACGTGGAGGCCTACTTCGACTGGCTGGCGGCCGATTATGACCACATCAACGAGGGGGCGGATTCCTACTTCCGCCGCTTTACGGATACGCTGCGCGTGGCCGATTTGCCGGACGGGGCGCACTTCCTGGACTTTCAGGCGCGGTCGGGCAACGGCACGGCCGAGTTTTACAAGGCGGGCAAGGTGGGCACGGCCGTTTGCGCCGATGTCTCCCCGGAAATGGGCAAAATCTGCCTGGAGCGCGTGCGCGCCGCCGGGCTGCAAGCCGTGCGCTGGGTGCACATCACCGACTACAACTGGCCCTTCGAGACCGGCGAGTTTGATATTACGCTCTGTCTGGAGAGCATTGAGCATTTTTCCAAGCCCTTCTACCTGCTGCACGAACTCTCCCGCGTCACCAAACCGGGCGGCACGCTCATCCTCAGCACGCCCAACGTCTTCTGGGAGCCGATGCACGCCCTGGCGGCGATCACCGGGCTGCACCATTCGGAGGGGCCGCACCGGTTTTTGGGATACGGCCGTCTCCAATCCATGATCCGCGACGTAGGCTTCCACATCGAACACAGCGAAACCACCGTCCTTATCCCCGCCGGGCCGGATTGGTTCATCAACTTCGGCTACTGGCTAGAAGCCCGCACCAAAAACAGCCTCATGCCGCTCATCGGTCTGCGGCGGTTGTTTATTTGCAGCAAAAAAGAGAGTAGAGACTAGAGATTGGAGACTGGTGAAGAAAATTACCCGCCTGATTCCAGACGAACCTAATTTTGCCCTGGCGTAATATGTTTGCCAGTAGGTAAGGGGATTGTGTTTGGGTGAAAACGGCCGTTTACAAAGTGAACGGCCGTTTTTTGTTTCTGGCGGTGCTTGACACGGTGCTTGGACGGTAGTATTGTTTTGATACTATCATACTTAATAGTATCTTTTCGGGGGTGTGAAAATGGCAAATTATACGGAACGGGTACAAACAGTCCTGACCAAAGAGCAGTATGATCGCTTAATGGAACTGGCCGAAAACGAGCAAAAGCCACTGAGCGTCATGATTCGTGAAGCGGTTGTCGAACGGTATCTAATGCGGGTTGATGCGCAAAAACGACAGCAAGCGCTGGCAAATTTGCTGGCGCTCGATGCGCCTGTGGCCGATTGGCCACAAATGGAAGCAGAAATTGAGCAAGGGGCGCTCGATGAGTGATGCGCCTTACTTTCTGGACGTGAATGTGCCGATGTATGCGGCTGGTAAAGAGCATCCATACAAGGAGTCTTGTGTCTGGGTGCTGACGGAAATTGCCAACGGCCGTCTTCATGCCGTCATCAGCGCGGAAATTATTCAGGAAATTTTGTATCGCTATGGGGCTTTAGGTCAGGTGCAGATTGGGGCGCGCATGGCGCAAAACCTGATGAATTTAGTTCCTGACGTGCTGCCTGTGACGGTGGAGGATATGCAAACGGCCGTTTCACTCTTCGCTCAATATGCTCCCCAGGGTGTGAAGGCGCGGGATGTGGTGCATACGGCCGTGATGCGCTCCCACCAGCTCACTTACATCATCTCCACGGACGGCCACTTTGACCAGATTGACGGCATTACTCGCCTCGACCCGCAGGATATGTTTGTTGATAAGTGATTGGTTTTTGGGGTGGGAACGGCCGTTTCTCCACCCTCTCAATCCCCCAGCCAACTGGCAAACCAACAAACTAACCAACCAACTCACACCCTAAAATTCGCCAACCTTACCGGCTGCCGCCGTGCGCCCCAGTTCCCTGGCTGCGGGTCGAAGTGACCGGCGCAGGGGGTGTGGCAGAAACGGCAACGGCCGTTTTCATCCAAATTCCACTCTTTTAACACATACCAATCCCGCCCAATCAGCTTTTCGCCGCAGGCGTGGCAGTAGGTGCTGCCGCCCGCGTCGTCGTGGACGTTGCCGGTGTAGGCGTAGCGCACGCCGTTGGCCAGGGCGATGTGCCGAGCGCGCTGGAGCGTGGCCGCTGGCGTGCGCGGGATGTCCATCATCTTGTAGTCCGGGTGGAAGGCGGTGAAGTGCATAGGCACGTCCGGCCCCAATTCGTCCACCACCCAGCGGGTCATCGCTTCTAACTCCTCGTTGCTGTCGTTTTGCCCCGGAATCAGCAAATTGGTGATCTCCAACCAGACGTTGGTTTCGTGTTTCAGGTAGAGCAGGGTATCCAATACCGGGGCCAACTGCCCGGCGCACAACTGCTGGTAAAACTTCTCCGTGAACCCCTTCAGGTCCACGTTGGCGGCATCCATGTGGGCGTAAAAGTCGCGGCGCGGCCGTTCGTGGATGTAACCGGCGGTCACGGCCACAGAGTAAACGCCTGCTTCGTGGCACGCCTGGGCCACGTCGACGGCGTATTCCAGGAAGATGGTCGGGTCGTTGTAGGTGAAGGCGACGCTGCGGCAGCCCAATTGTTGGGCGGCGCGGGCGATGGTTTCCGGCGCGGCCTGATCGGCCAGGGTGTCGAATTCGCGCGATTTGCTGATGTCCCAGTTCTGGCAGAATTTGCAGGCCAGGTTACAGCCGGCCGTGCCAAACGACAAAATGGGTGTGCCGGGGTAGAAGTGGTTGAGCGGTTTTTTCTCGATGGGGTCGATGCAAAAGCCGGAGGAACGGCCGTATGTCGTCAACACAATCTGGTCATCCTGGGCCATGCGCACAAAACACATACCCCGCTGCCCGTTGTGCAGCTTGCACTCGCGCGGGCAAACGTCGCATTGGATACGGCCGTCGGCCAGCTTATGCCAGTAAACGGTCGGAATGGTATCGGTAAACACCTGGGTCATGGGAATCTCCAAGGGAGGTTTGTTAGTTTGTTAGTTGGTTTGTTTGTTGGTTCCCTTTCAAACCAACCAACTAACAAACTAACTCACCATCCAACCAACCCTCCTCCATAATCACTTCAAAAGCCATTATACTACGAGTATTGGTGAAAAATGAGCAGGTGTAGCCGGGGTATCCTTACCCCGCTGCTCCATCGGACGCGATAAGAACGCGGCTACCCTGTGAAAAATGAGCAGGTGTAGCCGGGGTATCCTTACCCCGCTCCATCAGACGCGATAAGAAATCGCGGCTACCCTGGGAAAAATGAGCAGAGAAAGGGGGTCTTATGACGACGATACGGCAGCCGGCTGTGGCCGGCACGTTTTATCCGGCGCGGCCGGATGAGTTGCGGCGAATGGTGCATGAGTTTATCGACACGGCCGTTTCCCTGCCACCCCTCTCCTCCCCGCCCAAAGCCATCATCGCGCCGCACGCCGGGTATATTTACTCTGGGCCGATTGCCGGGGCGGCCTATGCGGCGATACGGCCGTTGACCGGCCAAATACAGCGCGTCGTGCTGCTGGGTCCGGCGCACACCATGCCTGTGCGCGGCCTGGCCGCCCCGGACGCCGCTGCCTTTCGCACGCCGTTGGGGGAAGTGCCGCTGGATCGCGCCGCGCTGGCAACCATCCTGGCGCTGCCGCAGGTGCAAATAAATGATGCCGCCCACGGCCGTGAGCATGGGCTGGAGGTGCATCTGCCGTTTTTGCAGATGGTTTTGGGGGCGTTTAAGCTGGTGCCGCTGGTGGTGGGCGACGTGACGTCGGAGGAGGTAACGGCCGTTCTCGATTTGCTCTGGGGCGGCCCGGAAACGCTCATCGTTATCAGCTCCGACCTGAGCCATTACCAGGATTACGCCACGGCGCAGGCGCTGGACCTGGCCACGGCGCAGGCCATCGAGCAGTTGAACCCGGCCGGACTTGGCCGCGAATCGGCCTGCGGGCGGCTGCCCATCCAGGGCTTGCTGCTGGCCGCGCAGCAGCGCCATCTAACCGCCCACCGCCTGGATTTGCGCAGCTCCGGCGATACCGCCGGGCGCAAAGACCGCGTGGTGGGCTACGGCGCGTGGGCGCTAACAGCTTATAGCTTATAGCTTATAGCTGTTAGCTGTTAGCTTTAAGCTGTTAGCTGTTAGCTTTAAGCTGTTAGCTGTTAGCTTTAAGCTGTTAGCTAGAAGATTTCGTGGATGTGGGGGAGGCGCGGGGGGAAGAGTGCGCGCATCGCCGCCTGCACTTCCTCATCCGGGCGGCCCCAGCCGCGCAGGGCGAAGTCGGCGGGGTCGTGGGTTCCGTAGACGAGCGCGGAAAGGCCCTGGATGGTCAGGGCGCAGTCGGCGGCGGCGGCTGGTTGGACGTGCAGACGGCCGTTTTCCCCCACAAATTCCCAGTTACCTTCATTCCATGGGCAGAGGGGGTCGTGGATGGCGGCGGTGAAACGGCCGTCGCCCACCTGCTGCCCGCCCATTTGGGCCACGTCCAGCACCCGCCCCATCGGCGCGCGATTCATCGACTCCGTGCTGACGGCCAGGTCGGCCAGCCAGGTTTCCGGGCGGTCGGTGGGGGAGAGCCATAGTTCGGCCAGATTGGCCTGGTCGATATGGCGGGCAATCCAGTCCAGCAGCAGGTAACGCCCGGCCGGGGATGCAGCGTAAAAACGAATGGCCCGCAGCGTGAACTGGGTCACTTCCGCGCCTTTGATGTCATAGAGCATCATGCCCTGCACACGGCCGTCTACCACCGCCTGCGCCACCCACAGGCCATCCGGCTGGTTCGGGCCGCGCTGCAAATTGGCCTTCATGATGGCCATGCCGTGCGTTTGCCGCTGTAGCTGCTGCAAAAACAGGTGGTAAGCGGGGTATACCTCGCCGATAAGCGCCGTCTCCACGTGGCCGGGCAGGTCCATTTTGAGCAGCGGGGCCAGATTGGCCGGGTTGAAGCGGGCTTTGATGGGCAGGGGGAAGGTGGTGTAGCCCAGGCGTTCATAAAATGATTCGCGGAAGGGGTAGAGGGTGGTGAAGGCGCAGCCGGAATCGCGCACGGCCGTCAGCAATTCCGTCAGCACGCGGCGGCAGTAGCCCTGGCGGCGGGCTTCCGGCCGTGTGGCCACGCCCCAAATGCCGCCCATGTTGAAGATTTTGCCGCGCACTTGCTGGCTCATGGGCGTGCTGGCAGCAACGGAAACGGCCGTGTCCCCCGCAAACAGCGCCATGTACGTGGCTTCTTGTCGCTTGCTCAACAACTCCAGCCGCCGCGCCTTGTCCGGCCAGGGCGGCGTCGGATTAAAAGCATAACTGGTCAGGTGGTACATAATCTCCGGCATTTCTGCCGGTTCCAGCGGGCGAATAATAGGTTCAGGCATAGCAAATTCCTTTAGTGGCGTCGATTGGTCCAATCTGGCCTCATTCTACCATCAAACCAGACACAGCTAGTTTGTCGTCTACCGGCGCGCCGTCGGCGTTTAGGATGGGCAGGCGGCGCAAATCGGCCAAAAGATACCAGCCAATCAGCAGGCGATACGCCCCGGGCGGCATGTCCGGGTCCAATTGGATGGTGTACGGGTCGGTGATGGTCTGGCCGGGCGTCCATTGGCTGGTGGGCAGCGTGCCTTGCAGCGGCCAGGCGTCTACCTGCCCCACGAGGCGGTCCTGAGCGTCCACCACTTGCAAGAAAACGGTGTAATCGTCGTTGATGGGGGCTAATGCCTGCCATTGCAGCGTCAGGGCAAGCTGGCCGCCGGGCTGCAAGGTGGTGTCGGCGAGGGCCACGTCCAGCAGGGCGATTTTGTCGTCGTAGTTGATGGCCCCAGCGGGCAGCGGCGCGCCGCTGACGACCACATCACCCAGCGGGCAGGCCACACTTACCGGCTGGAGCCAGCCGCAAATGAGTGTCTGGCCCGGGCGCGTGAGGACAAGTTGGTAACGGCCGTTCTCTGCCACCCCGACCACCGTTTTGGCCATCGTAAACGGCCGTTCGGCCAGCGGTCCGCGGTAGATGACGCGCGCCAGAGGCAAATTGGGCAGGGTTTCGCCTTCCGCCAGCAGCACTGCCTGGATGCCCGACGGTTCGCCGTAGCCCGACAGCAGCACGTTTAGCGGCTGCTGCGGCCGGATTTGCGCCGCAAAGTCCACAGACAGCAGGGCGGCGGGGCCAATTTGGGCGCGAATCGGCTGTGGCAGGTTGGTGAAGGGCGTGGCAGGGAGGGAAACGGCCGTGATTTTCTGCCAATCCAGCGCATCGGGGGGCGTAAACGGCGGGGCCAGGGCGATTTGCAGGTTGAGTTTTTGCGGCCGGTCCAGAATTGGCCGGGGCAGCAGGTGGAAGTCCGGCACAATTTCGTCCCCTTTCCAGGCATTGGTGGGGTAGAAGTTGTTGGCGGGGAAACGGCCGTCGCTGGTGTAGTCGCCCAGGCGCAGGTAGACCTGGAGGGGTTGGTTGGTTGGTTGGTTGGTTGGGTTGTTTGGCTGCCAGTAGAGGGTGAGGGCGGCCTGGGTTGGGTCGATGGCGGCTTCTGGCTGCCATTCATAAGCAAGTAGCAGGATGTTGTCGAAGGCGAGGGGGGAGGAAACGGCCGTGTCTGGCAGCGTGGTCAGCGGCTCAAGGCTTACTTCCGTCAGCGGCCCCATCGAACGCAGATAATAGACCCCTTCCAATCCCGGTAAAAAGCGCGCCAGATAGACGGACTGCCCGGCGGCGAGGCGTTGGTCCAGTTCGGCGCGGTAGGCCGCCTCATCGGGCAGCACCATGATGTCCAGATCGGGGCGCACGCCCTCCGCCTGCTGCAAATAATACAGCGGGGCGATCTTTTCACTGTCGGCCAGGATGGCCGCGCCCTCGGCCAGCGGCATTTCCAGCACGCCCTGCCCCCAGACCATCAGCCCATCGTCGCCGGACTGGTCAATTTGCGGCCAGTGGGCCACCGCGAGAAGGAGGGTGGGGAGAATGAGGAGCAGGAGCAGGAGACTGGAGACTAAAGACTGGAGATTGGGCTTCGTTTGCAGTTTCCAATCGCCAATCGCCACCACCCAATTCGCGCCGGCCAGCCAGAAAACGGCCGTTACCACCTGCGCACCCATCAAAAAGACGGCCAGATCAGGCACATAGTAGTTGAGTGCGTAGAAGGTGACGCCGATCCAGGTGATCAGCAGAATGAGGGCGAACTGCCAGCGGCGAATGAGCAGGGTGATGAGGCCGAGGGCGGCGATAGCCAGGTTCACCCAGCCCCAATTGTTCAGATAAATGCGGCCCACCACTTCGTAGCGGGTGGGATCGTCCAGCCAGGCGCGCCATTGCAGCGCCCCCTGAAACCGCCCGCCGATGACCCAATCGACAAAGCGGCTGAGGCCCATGGGTTCGTGGTTAACGGCCGTCCACCGCAGCGGCAAATAGGCGTACAACAGCAGCGGCAGGGCAAAGGCCAGGGCGAGGAGGAGGAGGGATTGGAGATTGGCGATTAGAGATTTGCGGCGGAAATAGCCGGCGAACCAGAGTGTCAGGGCGGCGGCGGGGAGGAGGAAGACGGTGGTCAGGTGATTGGTCAGGCCCAGGCCGAGGAGGAAGAAGAGGAGTAGGGGAGAGCGGGAGAGCGGGGGAGCGGGTGTGGGGGTGGGGGAGGCGTTCTCACTGTCTCCGATCGCCAATCGCCAATCGCCAATTTCGCGCATCACAAACAGCGCGGCCACCACAATCAGAGCGTGGAGGGTGTAGACTTCGGCTTCGATGGATTGGCTCCAGAAGGTGGGGATGAGGCCGAGGGTAACGGCCGTTATCACCGCCACCTCTCCCCGCGCCCGCAGCCGATAGCCCAGCCCAAACAGCAGGCAGGCCGCCGCCAGTCCATAAACCATCACAGCGAAATTCAGCCGCCACGCCACCGTGTTTAGCGGGATAAGCGTGAACAGCTTGCCCAGCAGCAAAAACAGCGGGTAGCCGGTGGGGTGGGCGAGGCCCAACTGCGGCGCGACCACCTGAAACTCGAACGTATCGGCCTGCCCCACGGCGTTGGGCATCGTCAGCAGGTAGACGGGCAGCAGGGCGGCCAGCACAAACAGCGGCCCCAGCCAGCGCCACGCCCGGGGCGCGGCGGAAGCCCGCGCCAGCAGCAGCGCCGCCAGCCACAGTGACGCGCCAAAAATCAACTGACTGCGCACCAAATCCACCGCCGGGTCAAACAGCCACAGCAGATTCAACATCAGCGGCAGCAAAAACCATCCGCGTTCATCCGCGTGTATCCGTGTCCTATTCACAACCCAGGTGAGGAGAACGGCCGTGCCCAGCGAGATAGATATGACGGGAAACGGCCGTGCCAGCCACCACCAACGCGGAAACAGCCCCTCATACAAAATCCGCGTCAGCGCCAGGCTGCCAGCCAGCAAACATGCTCCGGCAGCCACCAGCAGCATCGTGTGGGCGACAGGTTTCGCCCTTGTTGACCGATCTGATAACGTTGCCATGATTGCCCAATTGTATCCGTTACCGCGAAAAATCAAGGCGGTGACTGGGAGTCGTATGGAAGACGGCCGTTTGCCAGATTTGGCCGGCCGGGTTCAGCGCCCACTTGTGGACTAAGGAATCGTCTAAACATGACGTGGCGTAGATTGGTCCAATCTTCTTGGGTTTTAAGAAAATAAGGTTCTTTAGGAACTCAGGGGGTTGACAGCCCCTGATGCGTGATGCGTGATGCGTGACCAGAGAGGTTTCACGCATCACGTATCACGCATCAGACCAAACCCCATGAAATCCCAAAGACCCGAAAATAATTGGTCTATGCCCGCAGCATATGTAGGGGCCAGGCGGCGCGGTAATACCTGGGGCAAACGAGACTTGTTTGTCCGCGCCGCCTCGCCCGCGTCCGTCAGCGGGCGAGACAGGCGGAGAAAACGGCCGTGTGTTTGGCCCACATCTCGCCCGCCTGTCTAGCCCCTACAACGTTCCGCTCTTTTGTGGGTTTGGGGTTCCCGGAATATTTTGGTTCTTCAGGAATTCAGGGGATTGACACCCAATGATGCGTGAAGCGTGTTGCGTGACCAGAGAGACCTCACGCAACACGCTTCACGTTTCACGCCCGACCCCACGAAATCCTAAAGACCCAATATTTTTTAAGCACCAACAAGATTGGACCAATCTATCCGTCCAGGCTGCTTAAATTGCCGCGTACGATTTTGGTGTTGGGGTGATTGGCTCCCAGCGATTTTTCAACAATAGCCAGGGCGCGTTCGTAGTACGGCCGTGCCTCCGCCAGATTCCCCATCGCTTGCAGGAGATAGCCCAGGTTGTTGAGGCTGGTGGCGGTGGCGGGGTGGTCGGGGCCGAGCGCTTTTTCATCAATGGCCAGGGCGCGTTCGTAGTACGGCCGTGCCTCCGCCAGATTGCCCATCGCTTGCAGGAGATAGCCCAGGTTGTTGAGGCTGGTGGCGGTGTCGGGGTGGTCGGGGCCGAGCGCTTTTTCTCTGATGGCCAGGGCGCGTTCGTAGTACGGCCGTGCCTCCGCCAGATTCCCCATCGCTTGCAGGAGATAGCCCAGGTTGTTGAGGCTGCTGGCGGTGGTGGGGTGGTCGGGGCCGAGCGCTTTTTCTTTGATGGCCAGGGCGCGTTCGTAGTACGGCCGTGCCTCCGCCAGATTGCCCATCGCTTGCAGGAGATAGCCCAGGTTGTTGAGGCTTTGGGCGGTGTCGGGGTGGTCGGGGCCGAGCGCTTTTTCTCTGATGGCCAGGGCGCGTTCGTAGTACGGCCGTGCCTCCGCCAGATTGCCCATCGCTTGCAGGAGATAGTCCAGGTTGTTGAGGCATTTTACCTGTAACTGGGCATCGTCTATTTGCTGCGCTAAAGATAATGCCTGCTGCAAAGCCTTAACTCCTGCTTCGAATTGGCGGCTGGCACGATACAGCGTTCCCAACGCATACAATATCTCGGCGCGAGTAGTGGAGCTTTCCGGTGTGTCAGGTAACTCTTGCAAAAGGCGCCGGCGGTAAGCGATTTTTGCGGCGTTGTCTTGCAGCAATGTCCAGTCATTGGCCCATTGGCGCTGTGGCAAAGCGGCGCTGTGGTGGGCAATCTGGCCAGGCGTTGGCTCCTCCATAAATTCCACTGCGCGGTGACGAAAAGCCCAAAAATCAGGCGCGTAACGAGGTAAGTTGTGCGCTTCCTCTTCCACCAGCCAAAAAACCACCCGCAGCCCATATTCAATAAAATATTCGCGGCGAATATTCAGGGCGCGATAGGCGCTGCGCCCATTTTCCCCCCCGCCAAAGCGCAGCCCGGAAACAAAGTAAACGGTGTGGTCGCTGTTCTCTCGCTGCCGCAGTTGGTCGGGCAAGTCCGGGTTTTGCGCATTGATAAAAACCCGTTCCACCAACTGCCCCACGCCGCGCAGCCGTTCTTCCAATTCCGCTTCCGCAGCGGCGCGCACAAATTCAGACTGATAGGTAGCCAGTACAATGAGCGGGCTTTGCAAGCGTATAGCTCGCGACAATTCGCGCCACAACCGCGCAAGCTGTTGTTCAAAGGGAAGGGGAGAGAATAGGGTCATTTTGGGAAAATAGAGATAGGCGATTGGCAATCTCTAATCGCTATTTGCCAATCCATCGGCGCGCTGCGTAGCTTCATCGTCCAGCAAATCATGTAATGCCGGGTGTATATCGCACCAGATTTTGCCATTGCTATATTCCAGCACCGCCAACATTTGCAGCAGGGTATCCATTTCGTCGGGGTCGCGTAGTTGATTGTCGGCGCGAATCTGGCGCAAAATTTGGCGCTGCTCGGAAGTCAGAGTGCGCCAATAAAGGCGGCGAATTTCTTCCACCGCTTCACGCACATGCTCCAATTGAATCGGCGGCTCATCGGCGCTGTTAATGCTGCCGCGAATAATTTGCGCCAGTTCGCGGAAAACGCCGCCGCTCATCGTGACAGCCAATTCTAATGCCTCGTCGTTAATCAAGTTGGCATCTTTGCTCATGCGCCGGTAAACCATCGTTTCGCAAGTGTAATAACCCACAGCGGAGCGCGTGGTGGCATCGCCCGCTTCATGTAATTTTATGTTGGGCAAGAAATAAGTGTTGCGCAGTTTTCTGATGTCCGGGTGGTAAAAGAGTGGGCTGGAGATGGTGTAAACAATGGTGCAGGTGGGCCGCAGCATAATTTCTTGCCGTTCAATGAATATTTGCCGCGCCGCTTCTAAATCCGGTTTATCCAAATCATCAATAAGGACAAGCGGATACCGTTTTTCGCGGGCATAGATGGCGGTAGAGATTTTGTTGATCACCTCAATCAGCCCGGTGACATTCACTTTGAACACCTGACGCAGTTCCTCGCGGATTTTCGGTTCCAGTTTGATGGCGCTGCTCATTTTGGCAAACAACGAACCGACTTCGGCGCCCAATTCGCCGCTCATTCGCCCCTTTTCAATGGTGGTTATGTTTCGGGTGAGGGTCCCCTGCCACGTTTGCAGCTCTTTAAGCAGGTCGTTGTCAAGTTTCCTACCGCTGCGTTCGGAAGAGTCTTGATATTGGGTGAATAGTTGTTCGCCGATGATGAAGAGTATGTCTTTGAAATCGACATCGTTAATGTCGGCGTGTTCGCGGATGGAAAAGTGGACGGGCCAAAATTTGTCTAAAATATCGGGGTCGGCAGCCAGGCGGTACATTTCGGTTGATTTGCCGCAGCCTCTATGCCCAGAGAAGAAAAATTTTTGTGGTTGGTGAAAGGGGCGTAATAAAGCTCTTTTAAGGGCGGCGGCCTTTTTTTCATCGGGGCGCAACACGTAGAAGGGATTGTCACGGCCACCGTCTTGCGGTTCTAGGGGAATGTCAGGCTCAAAGTTGAGCCAGGCATCGTCTAAATTATTGGCAACACTGTATTGGAACTCGTTCATAAAAATTATCCTGTGGAATGATAGGATTTATCAGGAAATAGTTTCAATTCCAGATTATAGCAGCAAAAGGCGACAGTGTAGGTTTATTGGAAGATGGCGTTGGCTACTTTAATGAGTGGAATTTGTAGCTGCGGCTACAAGACTGCGTGGCGTAGATTAGACCCATCTTCAAGATTGATCCAATCTAAAAAACGCCTGCCTAGTGACCAATTGTACCTGCTTCTGGGAAAAATCAAGGCTGCGGCCGGCAATTGTCCGGCAGGCGGTAGAAAGCACATGGGTTTATGTTAACCATTTGCCTTTTTCTTGCTCCCCCCTTATACTTTTCGGTCCGTTAACAAATTGTTAACAATGCGTATTCATTATGAGTCCAACTTTAACTTTTTTGCTGATCACGTCCCTCCTGTTTAATTTTCTCAATGGCCTGCACGACAGTTCCAATATCGTGGCGACGCCCATCGCCTCCCATGCCATGACGCCGCGCAAGGTGCTTTGGCTGGCCGCCGCCGCCAACTTTGCTGGTCCATTTTTGTTTGGCGTGGCCGTGGCCGAAACCATCGGCACGGGCATCACCGATCCGGTTAATGTGACCATGCCGGTGATCATTGCCGCGCTGCTGTCGGCGGTCGTGTGGAATGTGATTACCTGGTGGTTGGGCATTCCCTCCAGTTCTTCCCACGCGCTCATCGGTGGATTGGTGGGCGCGGTGGTGCTGCACGCCGGCGTAGACGCCATCCACAGCAAAGGGCTTATCACCGTCACGACCACGTTGTTTATATCGCCGATTTTGGGCATGGTGATTGGCTATTTGTTGATGAACCTGACGTTGTTTCTGGCGCGCGGAGCGACGCCAAAGGTGAACCGGACGTTTAGAGGCGCGCAGGTATTTACGACGGCCGGCTTGGCGCTGATTCAGGGGGCAAACGACGCGCAAAAGACGATGGGTATTATTACGCTGGGATTGTTGATAGACGGCCGTATCGAGAGTTTTGCCGTCCCGCTCTGGGTCATTTTCCTCAGCGCCCTCACCTTCGCCCTCGGCACAGCCACCGGCGGCTGGCGGCTGATCAAAACCCTGGGCTATCGCATCTACAAAATTCGGCCGGTGCATGGTTTCGTCGCCCAGATATCCGGCACGATGATCATCCTTGGCGCGGCGCTCATAGGCGGCCCGGTTAGCACGACGCAGGTCATGAGTTCCTCCATTATGGGCGCCGGCTCGGCCGAACGACTGTCTAAAGTGCGCTGGCTGGTTGGCTACGAAATGCTGGTTGCCTGGATGTTGACGATTCCTATTTCGGCCGTTTTGGCCGGCATTATTTATTTGCTGGCATCCCTGTTTATCCCCCAATAAGTGAGGTAGTTATGCAATGGTTTAAGCGGTTTCTCAAACCGCGCCAAAATGATTTTTTAGACCTGATGATTCGTCAGGGCGAATTTGCCGTGGCCGTGGTGGAGGCTTTGCAAGCCTACCTCAAAAAACAAAACGACAAAAAAAGCATTCGGGCGCGCCAATTGGAAAATGAAGCCGACGAAGTACAACGCATCCTCGTGCATGATTTAATGAACACCTTTGTGACGCCTATCGACCGCGAAGACATCTTTTCTTTGTCCCGCGCGCTCGATAATTTCATCGATTATGTCTATGACACCGTCGAGGAATTAGAGATTTTTGACCTGGAAGCGCAAGGGCCGGTATTGGTCATTGCCGATTTGCTGCACGAGATGGCTTCGGAACTGCACCTGGCTTTGCAGCGTCTCATCGATCACCCTGGCGTCGCCTCGGAACATGCGCGGCGGGTCAAATCGTTAGAAAACCGGGTAGAAGATGTCTATCGCCACAGCCTGGCCGAATTATTTCAAGGACCGCAAGACATTGCCCAGGTGATGGAAATCCTAAAAACCCGCGAGGTGCTGCGCCACCTCTCCAACGCCGCCGACCAGGGCGACATCGCCGCCGATACGATTATGGATATTGTGGTGAAGTGGAGTTGAGGGAGTGGGGAGTGGGGAGTGGGGAGTGCGGAGTGGGGAATAGGTTCCAATCTCCCACTCCCAATTGGCTCCCAGATTATTTTCGGATAAGATGTGCCTGTAGCAGCGGATTGATCTGAGGCTGTGTTTGAAGGCATGTGGACATGAATAAGATGTGGTTAAAAGAGGACAAGCACCGCCGCTGGTTGGTGGGGGGGCTTGTCTTTATTGTTGTCATTTTGGCCTTTGGGCTGCGCTTGCGGCTCATCGACACGACCGGCATTTGGGGCGACCAATCGTTTACGCTAAATACGGCTATGCGCTGGGTGAATGGCGGCGAAATCCCGCTGGCGGCCAATAAATCATCGGTGGGCGTGATGAATCCGCCGATGATCGAATATCTTTACGCCATAGCCCTGCGCGTGTGGCCGGATGTGTTGAGCGTGGCCTGGCTGACGCTGGCGGCTGGTATGGCGGCCGTAGGGATGGCAGCCTGGGTGGCTTACCGGTTATTTGGTTGGCAGGCCGGTTTGTGGACGCTGCTGCTGTTTGCCCTGAATCCCTGGAGTGTTTTTTACAGCCAGCTTATCTGGAACCAGACCATGATTCCGGTTTTTGCGACGCTGACGTTGGTTTCGCTGCTGCTTTATTTTGCCGTGTGGCCGCGTGGGGTTTATCTGGTGCTGGCGTTTGTGGGGGCGGCGTGCATGACGCAGGTGCATCCCGGTTCGGTGATGCAGTTGGGCACGATGGGTCTGATCGGCTTGCTTTTCTGGCGGCGGCTGCGTGTTTGGCCGCTGGTGGCTGGGGTTGCGGCGTTTGTGGCGCTGTATGTGCCGTTTTTGCTGTACGAAAATGGGGTGGGCTGGACGGATGTGACGGCGACATTGTCGTTGGCCGGGCAGCCTTCTGCATTTAGCCGCGCGGCCGTGTTGGTGAGCCTGGATTTGCTGCATGGGAAGGGGCTGCTGCCCACGGCCGTTCTTCTCACCACCCCCCTGGATTCCGCCATGACCCTCTTGTTCAGCCTGTCGCTGCTGTATGCCCTGGGTTGGGGCGCGCAGCAGTTCAGCCGGCGGCGGCAAGATGAACAGGCGGCGAAGAACAGCACGGCCGTGATCATTTTGCTCCTCTGGCTGGCGATGCCGGTGCTGTTTTATGTGCGCTCGGCCGTTTATTTGCAGGTGTATTACGTGATGGGGCAGTGGCCTGCGCCGTTCATTTTGATGGGCATGACTGTAGCCGCAGCGCAGCGCTGGCTGCGACAGCCCCGGCGGCAAGCCTGGGGGCGGTGGGTGAATCTGGTGTTGGTCGGCGCGCTGCTGGCCGTGCTGGCCGGACAGTTGGTGATGAACTTGCAAATTCAGACCAACCGCCTGAGCGAAAATCAGGTGCAAATTCGCCATATCCGCCAGACCATCCAACAGGTGAATGAATTAGCCGCCGCACGGCCGGAATGCAGCGCGGTCCTCATTTCCGAAGGCCACCAGATTGAGATTTCCCGGCTGGCTTTGCTGCGCGAGTTTACGCGCGTCCCCGGCTTGCTGCTGGCCGATGGCGAGCTGGCTTTGCCGCTGCCACAGCCCTGCGCATTGTATCTGGATGCGCGGCCGGGCAGTCGGGCGTCGCGGTGGTTGGCGGAAACGGCCGTTCCCCTCCCCGCCGCCGACCTGACCACCCAAAACGAAACGTGGCGTTTCTACGAACTGCCCTCGGAATTGATGCAAGTGACGATTGATGGGCTGGTGAACGGCCGTCAGCCCGACCAATGGACCAACGGCGCTGCTCTGGCCCAATGGCAGCGCGGCGAATGGCAAAGCGGCGCGCCTTTGCCCCTGACGCTGCTCTGGCAGGTAGCCGATCAGCCGCCGCACCGCGCTTACCACATCGGCGCATACTTGCTGACTGCGGCCAACGAAGTGGTTGCCCAGGCCGATGGCCCCGGTTTCGACAGCATTCAATGGCGGCCGGGCGATTATTTCCTCACCTGGTTCGAGATTCCTGTGCCGCCAGATTTGCCGCCAGGGCAGTATCGCCTGGCGTTGGCCCAGTACACCTGGCCGGGATTGGAACGGGTGGATTTGGCGCAAGGCGACAACACTTTGTTTATCGAAGAAATTGAGCACGCGGGTTCGTAACCTTAATGCGTGGGAAATGAGGCGTGAGACGTGAAGAAGTGATGCGTGATGCGTGATTGAAGATTCTCACGCATCACGCATCACGCATCACGTATCACGTATCCCAAATTTTCAGCTACGGTGGGGGAAACAAATTGGCATCGGGAACGGCCTGCTCCGGCGGTTGGGGCATCGAGAAATAGTGGGTCAGGCTGTACTCGGTCACCGGCGCGATGAGGCGTTGGGTGGCGTCGGCTAATTCGTTGTGCGTGGGGCCAAGATACCAGATGGCCGCGCCTTTCACCTGCGGGAAGGGCGCGTACAGGCGGGCAGCCCAATCAATGTCAATCATCGCTTCGGGCGGCTCGGGAATGAGGTCGTAGGTCCAGCCCCATTCGGTGATCAGGACGGTGGGGCGGGGAATGCCGTATTTGTCGGCGATGCGGAATATCTCCGTGAAACGGCCGATTTTGTACGGAAAGCCATCGCCAATATCCTCGCGGTTGTAGCTGTATTCATGCACGGCGATGGCGATCTGGTCGGGATGGTCGCCGGCGAGGCGCAAAAATGCCAGCATCTTCGGGCTTTCCCAATCGTTCGGTTCCGGTTCACCGGCGGCCCAACCAAACGCGGCCCATTTACGGCCGTCGCGCAGCGCCATTTGGCCAACCGTCAGGGCAAACTCAGCCAGCCACTCCGAACGGTTTTTATCCACTTCGTTCATCGTTTCCATCCACACCAGACCCGGGTCCAGCTCCGGCGGGAAGGCGGCTGTATGCTCTTGCCAGTTCAGTTCGGCGGCTTGCTGCGGCGGCAAGTCGTAGTAAGGCACACTGATATGGTCGCCACCGGCAACTTTGCGATAAACCAGCGTGTGGGGCACGCCGCTCTGGCGCATCAACTCTTGGGCCACAAACAGCGGCTCGGCATTGTCGGCGCTTTTCAGGAAAAAGGGCACCCCGGCGGCGTCTAATTGGCGCATCCAATCGCCCAGGCCGTCGGTGTTGCCGCCGACGCTGACGTGGAAACCAATCTTGGCGAAGGCGAGGTCTTGTCCTTGCGATTGCAGCGTGGTTTTCATGGCGGCAAAATCGATGGTGGGCACGGCCGTTGGCGGTGGGATTGGTGATGGCGTGGGCGTAAACACGGGCGTGGGGCTGGCGGCGACGCCGTTGCCGATGAGCGGGAGGTAGGTTTCCTGGTCGCCGGGCGGCGGATACGCGGCTGGCGGCACGGCCGTTGCCGGGGCGGGATAGGCGGTTGGCGGCAGGCTGGCGGTGGGGCTTGCTTCTGTGGCAGGGTAGGCTGGCGGAACGGCCGTGGCGGCGACGGTATTTGTGGCCGCCGGCGTGGCGGTTAGAGAGGCCAGGGCTGCCATGCTGGTGGGGGTGACCGGCGGCGCGGCGTTCGGGGTGCGGCAAGCGGAAACGGCCGTCAGCAAGACGGCCGTTACTGCCCACCACAACCAATTTACCCGCTTGGTTGTTTGGTTTTGTCTACCCAACCGTGATTAGCTCCCGCGTAAAACTGGTCAGCGAGCGACGGCCGTCGGCCGTAATAACCACATCATCTTCAATGCGCACGCCGCCCCGCCCTGGCAAATAAATGCCCGGTTCCACCGTAAACACGTTGCCTACGGCCAGCGGCTCCCGGTTCCCTGCCACCATCGACGGCATCTCATGCACTTCCAATCCCAGGCCGTGCCCGGTGCGGTGAATGAAATATTTGCCGTACCCGGCGTCTTCAATCACTTGGCGGGCCGCGCGATCCACGTCTTCGCCAGTTGCGCCCGGTTTGGCCGCCAGCTTGCCCTGCGCGTTGGATTCGCGCACCACGTCATAAATGCGGGCCATTTCGGCATCCACATGACCCACGGCAAAGGTGCGCGTAATGTCCGACGGGTACCCATCGACGTATGCGCCCCAATCAACCACCAAAAAATCACCGTCGGCCAGGGGGCGGTCGGTGGGGGTGGCGTGTGGCGATGCGCCATTGGGACCGGTGGACACGATGGGGCTGAAGGCGACTGTGTCCGCGCCTTCCTCTTGCATGAAACCGGTCAGCATCCCGGCGACTTGTTTTTCTGTCTGGCCGATTTGGATTTGCGGGATGAGGCGTTCGATGGCCCGTTCGGCTACGCCCACGGCGCGTTCCATGGCGGCTAATTCGTCGGCGTCTTTGATGGCGCGTAGGGCCATGATGGCCGGTTCGGCGTGGGAGGTGCGCAGCGCGGGAGCCACTTTTTGCAGCGCTTCATATTCCAAAACGCGCATGTAGAGGGCCTCGACGCCCCAATGCGCGCCATCCAGATGCAGCGCGGCGGCGGCGCTGGCAAAAGCGCCCTCATACCATTCCACATCGGTCCAGGCGAAGATGCGTTCTTCGGGAATGCCGGCGTCGCGGGCTTTCATGGCTTCCAGCACGGGGATGATGGCGGCCGGCGCGCCCGCGGCCGGCAAGAAAAGCAAGATCGGCCGTTCGCTGATGTGGGTGTGCATGTGGCTGAAGTAAATCTGGTTAGGGCCGGGCATGAGGATGACGCCATCCAGGGCTTTGGTTTTCATTTCTTGTTGCAAACGAGTGACGCGTGTCTGGTTCATAATTTTCTCTTTTTAGGTGTGATGTTGTGGGTTCTCTGGTGGATTTGGCGATTGAAGGTTGGCGGTAAGTTGCCGCGCTTCAATCAATTGAGGTGGATTTTTCTAGCTCGATGAGCGGGATGCCAGCCTGGACGGATTCGCCGGGCTGGCATTTTAGCTGGGTGACAATCCCGGCGTAAGGGGCCTGGATGGGAATAACCATTTTCATGGATTCCAGAAGGATGAGTTTGTCGCCTTCGGTGACAGTATCGCCCACCCGGACGAGGATTTGGGTAACGACGGCCGGGATGGAGGCGGCCAGGGAAGCGTCGTCGGAACTGCCGCTGCTGCCGCGTTGACGGACGCGTTGGTAGGTGAGGGTACGGCCGTTTACCCAAATCTGCCGCTGGTCGCCATGCCCGGTGTGGCCGGCGGCGCGAATGCGGCGGCGCGTGCCATCCGGGCGCACAAATTCCAGCAGCAAGGCGGGGCCGTCGGCGTGGATCAGTTCGATTTCGGCCGTGTGCCCATCTGTGGCCACATGAAAAAGGTTGCCTTGCCGGGTCACTTCGAGGTCAGTTTCTTGACCGTTGAGGTTGATGGTGATTTTTGCCATATCGTAACGATGAACGGCGAACAAACGTGTTAGCCGTGGCTGCCGGTAATGTAATCTTGCAAGTGATCGATGAGTATCTGCTGTTCGGCTATGATAGCCTTAACCACGTCGCCAATGGAAATGATTCCTATCAACTGCTCATTGTCGTCTAAGACGGGCAGGTGGCGAATGTGTTTGTCGGTCATGAGGGCCATGCAGCGGGACATGCCTTCTTGCGGCCGAACCGAGATGACCTGGGTGGTCATGATGTCGGCGATGGGGGTGTCGCGGGAGGAACGGCCGTGTAGGACCACTTTGCGGGCATAATCACGTTCGGAAAAGATGCCGCAGACACGGCCGTTTTCCACCACCGGCAGCGCGCCGATGTTTTTCTCGGCCATCAATTCCAGCGCGTGAAACACCTTGTCGGTGGGGGCGACGGTCCACACGTCTTGGCCTTTGTTTTGCAAAAGTTGATGAATCGTTGTCATTGGGTCAATCTCCTTTGGTCTCGCTGTGTGTTTTTTGCCAGATATAGGGCACCCCACCCATCCATCAAACCCGTTTAACCTGGAGGGTAAAGCCGCGCACGGCCGTTACCTCCACTTCTTCCCCCGGTCCAATCTCATCATCCGCTTCGGCGCGCCATAGCTCGCCCTGAACAAACACCCGGCCCGTGCGCCCGTCGGCCCCTGGCTGAACGATGATGGCTTGGCGCACCACGCCTGTTTGCCCGATTAACCCTTGGGTGCCGGTGATGGGTTTGCGCCGCTGACCACGCACCACCATGAACACCAGGAAAATGAAGAAAACGGCCGTCGGCAGCGTAATCAACAAGGCGCTGGTAATGGAAATACGGGCAAATTCCGGCGTGCCGGGCGAATTAAACAGCACCAAAAAGCCAACAAACATGGTGGCTGCGCCGGTAACGGCCAGCGCGCCGTGGACCGGCGCTTTCACCTCTAACAAGAATAACACAAAGGCGATGAGAATCAGCCCCAGGCCAAACCAATTGGCCGGTAATTGTCCCAGGCCATAAAATGCCAGCGCCAAAAACAGCACGCCCACAAAACCGGCCACCCAACCGCCCGGATTGGTGATTTCGATGAGGATGGCTTGCACGCCAATGGCCAGCAAGATGCCGATGAGGACCGGGCTGGATAGGGCGTGCAAAATTGATTCGATGAAGTTCATGGCATACGGCCGTATCGGCGCATTGGCCGTGTGCAGGGTGATGGGTTGGTCGGCGACGATGACGGTACGGCCGTCTAACTGCCGCAGCAGGTCGGGCACATCGTTGGCGATGGCGTCAATCAGCCCCACCGCCAGCGCTTCGTCGGCGTGGACCGCGCGGGCGTCTTCGATCATCGCTTCGGCCAGGGCGATGGCTTCCGGGCTGCGGCCGGCCGCCAGCCCGCGAACCTGCGCCTTCATGTCCTCGGTGATTTTGCGGAAGAGGGTAGCATCCAACTCCGCGCCATCTTGCCCCACGGGCGAAGCTGCGCCGATGACTGTTTCCGGGGCCATGCCGGAAGCGTGGGCGGCAATGGTGATGATGCTGCCCGCCGAAGCAGCTTGCGCCCCGCGCGGCGCCACGTAGACGATAACCGGCACGCGGCTGGCGCGGAAGGTTTGCACAATTTTTTGGGTGATGTCGATTGCCCCGCCTGGGGTATCCAGTTGGACGACGACTACCTGGTCGGGCGCGGCTGCGGCTTCGGCTTCGGCGGCGCGGATGCCGCGCGCGAAATATTCGGCCATGGCCGGGGTGACGGGGCCTTCCACTTGCAGCAGCAAGACGCTGCTGCCGCTTTGCGCAACAGCCCGGCCAAACCCCAGCAGCAAAAGCAGGAGCAGAAATGTGACGAGATAATGTTTACGCATCGGTTGAGCCTTTGGGCAGCAGCGGCAGGGCGACGGTGAAGGTGCTGCCTTGCTGTAAAGCGCTTTCGGCCCAGATACGGCCGTTATGCAGTTCCACCAAATCTTTGGCAATCGACAACCCCAGCCCTAGCCCTTCGTAGCGGCGGCGCAAGGCCGGTTCGACCTGGTAAAAGCGCTTGAACACCCATTCCAACTTGTCGGCGGGAATGCCGATGCCGGTATCTTTAATGCTAACCCACGCTTCTTGCCCGTGCCGCGCGGCGAAAATCTCGATTTGGCCGCCATCGGGCGTGAATTTGATGGCGTTATGCAATAAGTTGTTGAGCGCGGTCAGGATCACGTCGCGGTCGGCGTCAATGGGCAGAGGTTGCTGGGGGAGATGGCAGGTGATGGTTTGTTGGCGGGACACGGCCGTTTCGTCGGGAACGGCCGTCATCTCGGCCACCAATTCGCCCAAATCCACCCGCTGCAAATTCAACACAGATTCCCCGGCGTCTACGTAGCGCAGGTTGAGCATATTTTGGATGAGGTTGCGCAGGTGAACGGCCGCGTCCATGACCGTATCTAGCTGGCCTGCCAGCCGGGGGTCGGCCTCTTCTTGCAAAAACGAGACGTAGCCCATAATCACCGACAGCGGCGTGCGTAATTCATGCGAGGCGACGGCGATGAAGTCGGTTTTTAGCTGGTCCAGTTCGTTGAGTTGGTGGTACGCTTCTTGCAGCGCTTCCGTCAGTTGGGCGCGGGCCACGGCCACCCCGGCGATGTCGGCCAGGGTAGTCATGGTTTCGGCGTCCTGGCGGGTGAAACGGCCGTGTCGTTTATTCAGCGCTTCCAATACCCCCACCGCCTGCCGGTCCACATCGTGCATGGGCACGCCCAAGATGGATTTGGTCTGAAAGTTCACCGCCTGGGAGGCGTCCGGGTTCCAGCGCGGGTCTTTAGACACATCGGCGATGAGCATCGGGCGATTTTGTTGCAAAATGGAGCCGGCAATGCTGTTGTCCAGCGGTACGGGAATATCGGCCAACACCTTGCCCGGCGCGTTGGAAGCGGCCTTAAAATGAAGCTGGCGCGTGTGCGGGTCGAGCAGCATAATCGACGCCGCCTGGGAATCGGTGAGTTCGGCGGCCTGTTTGATGATGTAATGGAGCAGTTCATCCACATTGGTGGCTGAATTGAGAACCCGGCTGATTTCGACGAGCCGCGCCAGCCGGTTGGCGTCGATTGTCTGTGTTTCTGCGGGCATGGGTTGTGTCTCCTGATCCGGTCAGCCAACCGCCTGCCAGACCTGAATCGACTGTGAGTAAGGGTTGACTTATGACTATGATAAAGTATGCTCGCACTGTTAACAAGCTGTCAATCTTCAAGAATCGTAGCAGTTCAGGTCCCTCTGGGAAGACCCTAAGGGTTTATGGTCCAGGTAATCTGGCTTTTCAAGAGCAAACCCCTAGCAGTCTGTCGGAGAACCTCTTTTTGTAGCCGGGGTATCCTTACCCCGCCTCTGGAAGACGCGGTAAGAAACCGCGGCTGCGGGTACTTTTCCGACAAACTGCTAGGGTCTGTGTCGAATCAACCATTATGAGCCTTAGTCTTTACATTCATATTCCGTTTTGTGGTCATCGCTGCGCGTACTGCGATTTTAATACCTACACCAGCCTGGGCGAATTGAAAGGCGCGTATGCCGACGCCGTGTGCGCGGAGCTGGCGCAGGTGGCGGGGGGGGAGAAACGGCCGTATCACACCATTTTTTTTGGCGGCGGCACGCCCTCTCTCATGCCGCCGGAAACCATTCGCCAGATTTTGCAGGCGGTAAACGCCCACTTCAGCCCGGTGGGCGTGCCGGAAATCACGATGGAGGCCAATCCGGGCACGGTGGATGGCGCGTATCTGGCGGCCGTGGCCGCCGCCGGGGTGAATCGCTTGAGCTTTGGCGTGCAGAGCGCGGTGGCCAGCGAGCTGGCTTTGTTGGAGCGCACCCATGATTTTGCCACGGCCGTTCAGGCAGTGGCTATGGCCCGCGCCGCCGGACTGAGCAATTTCAACCTCGATTTGATTTATGGCCTGCCGGGGCAAACGCTGGCCTCCTGGCGCGAGAGCCTGGACGCCGTGCTGGCCCTGGAACCGCCCCATCTTAGCCTGTACTGCTTGACGATTGAGCCGGGCACGCCGATGCAGCGTTGGCTGCTAAACGGCCGTATCCAACCCCCAGACCCCGACCTGGCCGCCGACCAATACGACCTGGCTTGCGACTTGTTGGCGCAGCACGGCTACGATCATTACGAGATTTCCAATTGGGCCAAACCGGGCGGCGAATGCGCCCACAACCTGACCTATTGGCGGGATGGCGACTATTTGGGTTTGGGAGCCGGGGCGCACGGCCATGCCGGCGGGGTACGTTATCAGGTGGTGAAACAGCCAAGAGTTTACATAAGGCGATTGGCCATGGGCGAGGTGAGAGGCTATCCGCTGTCAACGGCCGTGTCCGATCACCACGCCATCAGCCAGGATGAGGCGATGACCGATGCCGTCATCACCCAACTGCGCTTGCTGCAAGAAGGGCTGGATTTGGCGGCCTTTGCGGCGCGATTTGGGCGCACATTGGATGAGGCGTTTCCCGGTACGGTGGCTCAGTTGGCAGGTTGGGGCATGGTTCGAGAAGCAAACGGCCGTTTGTACCTGACCCCAAAAGCTTATTTTTTGAGTAATCAGGTATTCTACCGTTTTATGTTAAGCGATTAAGAGGCGCACCATGCAAGATGTGACCGTGGCAATCATGGCCGGCGGCAAAAGCAGCCGCATGGGCACAGACAAAGCGTTTGTAGATTTCCAGGGGCGGCCGATGATTGAGGCGGTGCTGGCGCGTGTGTCAGGTCTGGGTGCTGAGACCATCCTGATCGCCAATCAACCGGCGGCGTTTGCCCACCTCGGTTTGCCGGTGTTTACCGACGTGCTGCCGGATAATGGGCCGTTGGGGGGGATTTATACGGCCGTTTACCATGCCCAAACGCCTTATACGCTCGTGGTAGCTTGCGATATGCCGTGGTTGAATCCGGCTTTGTTGGCTTACCAATTGGACCTGCGCCACACGGCCGACGTGGTTGTGCCGCGTTGGGACAAATACCCTGAGCCACTGCATGCCGTCTACAGTCAGGCATGTCTGCCGCCCATCGAGGCCAATCTGCGAGCGCAGCGGCTTAAAATCACCGGATTTTTTGGTCAGGTGGCGGTGCGATTTGTGGAAAGAGAGGAGATTGAGGCGGTGGATAGGAACGGCCGTTCCTTCGCCAACGTCAACACGCCTGAAGATTTACATAACGCCAAACTGGACGAATAAAGATTGGAGACTGAAGATTAAAAGTAAAAAAATCTGGGTCCTTGGGATTTCATTGGGTTTGGTCTGATACGTGATACGTGATGCGTGAAACCTTTCTGGTCACGCATCACGTATCACGCATCGAGGGCTGTCAACCCCCTGAGTTCCTAAAGAACCAAAAATCTCCAGTCTCCAATTTCCAGCGCCTTACTTTTTCGCCAGGGCAATTTCCGCTGCGTGCAGCGTGTTTTTCATCAACATGGCAATGGTCATCGGGCCGACGCCGCCGGGAACCGGCGTGATGGCTCCGGCGACCTCTTTGGCCGAGTCGAAGTCCACGTCGCCTACCAGTTTGTAACCCCGTTTGTCGCTGGGATCATCCACGCGGTTGATGCCTACATCAATCACCGCCGCGCCCGGTTTGATCATGTCGCCGGTGATCATATTCGCCCAGCCGATGGCTGCCACGACGATGTCGGCGCGGCGAATGTGTTCGGCTAAATCTTTGGTGCGGCTGTGGCAAATGGTGACGGTGGCATTGGCTTTTTGCAGCAGCATCGCCATCGGCAGGCCAACAATGTTGGATCGCCCAACGATGACCGCTTCCGCGCCGTTGGTGTTGATGCCGGAGCGTTCCAGCAGGACCATGCAGCCATACGGCGTGCAGGGGATAAACAGCGGGTCGCGTCCTTTCATGGCCAGACGGCCGATATTGACCGGGTGAAAACCGTCTACATCTTTTTCCAGGTCGATGGTGTTCAGTACGGCTTCTTCGTCGATGTGTTTGGGCAGGGGGAGCTGCACCAAAATGCCGTTGATGGCGGGGTCGGCGTTTAAAGAGGCCACCAGGGTGATCACTTCTGCCTGGGAGGCGTCGGCGGGCAGGACATGGCCGATGGAGCGAATGCCCAGCTTTTCGCAGGTGCGCTGCTTCATGCGCACGTAGGTCGCGGAGGCGGGGTCTTCCCCGACCAGGACGGTGGCCAGGCCGGGTGTGTAGCCATGTTCGGCTTGCATTTGGGCGACGGCCGTTTGAACTTCTTCTTTTACTTGATTGGCGATGGCGGTGCCATCAATAAGGTGTGCTGTCATTATGTGTGGTTCCTTTTGTGGGTTGGGTAAATAAAAGCAAAAGACCCCCGTTGTGCAGCGTGGAGGTCTTTATGCAGCGAAAGGGTTTGGCATAAGCTGCGCTTATTTGGGCAAAATCTTCGTGTCCATAAATTTATCTAGCCAGATGGCCAGGAAACAGGCCAGGGCTAAGGAAGTGAAGAAGAAATAGCCAAAACCAAAGGTTTCGTAATCGGTGCCGACAAATATGAGGATGCCAAATGTGGTGACGACGCCGAAAACAATTGAGATGACTGCCAGAATTAATCGCTTGATCAGCATAACTTTAAGCCTCCAAAAAATATACAGTTGCAAACCTTTGTGTTTTTTATCACAATAATCCGAGAAGGCAACCAAATGGGCGGGAAACGGCCGTTGCCTGGAAGCTAACCGATTGGGTTGAGATCCAGCACTTCTTTGACATGCCGGGTTAAATCTTCTGGTGAAATCGGTTTTGTCAGGTATTTGGTGGCGCCTACCCGGAGACCTTTGTTGATACTGTCCAAATCCGTCTTTGCGCTTAGCATGATCACGGGAAGCGTGGAGGTTGTTTGTTCCCGGCGCAGCGTTTCACAGACAGTAAATCCATCCATTCCGGGCATCATGACATCGAGTAAAATAATGTCCGGTTGATTTTGTTTTACCTTATTTAAGGCATCATACCCATCTTCTGCTTCGGCAACATTAAACCCCGCCCGTACTAACATCAGCCGCAGCAATGTGCGAGCCATTGGCTCATCATCAACAATTAAAACCGATTGAGTCAAAACATCTCCCAAAATACGTAAAAAACCTGAATAGTCTCCAGACATAGCAATACTACCATTTCCCAGAAGATGATGCACTTCTTGGATTAGGCCAGCTAAACATGCCACAAGATTTCTTCTGGGGAGAAAATGCGTGTTGGCCAGGATTTTTAAGAAAATGTGTCATTGTGCGGCCCGAAGATTCTATGATCAGGTGATGTGTGAATAGTGTGTTAATAGTACTGTAGACCTAATTTTAATCAAATCTGGAGTAATAGCAATTGGAATCACCGGTTCAGTGGCTATTTTGATTGCCTTATGGTAATTGCGTAAGGGGCAGGTTAATTTCTAAGCCCTCGCGGCTTAAAAAGGTTTGTGGGAAAACCTGTCGCGCTTTGTCTAAGATTTGGTCAACAGCATCATCGCTAAGATCAGGGGAGTAATGGAAGAGGGCCAGTTTTTTTACGCCGGCTTCCATGGCGATTTGCGCCGCTTCTTGCCAGGTGCTGTGCCCCCAGTCGGTGCGCTGGTTTCGCTCTTCGATGGTCCCAAAATGGGAATCGTGTATGAGGAGGTCGGCATTATGGGCCAATTTTAGCACGGCCGTATCGAAATGATCGGTATCATGCCCCACATCACAGCAGTAAGCCAGCACAACGCCGTTATCCTCAATGCGAAAACCGAGGCAGCCGCCAGGATGATTCATCAAGGCTACTTCTACACGCGTGTTTTCGCCGATGATGATGCTTTCGCCGTCAGACACTTCTTTGACGAGCAAATCTGCGGGCAGTGATTTGTAGGCAAAGGGCAGGTAAGGTTCCAGAAATTGTCCGGCGACGATTTCTTCCAGGCGCTGACCGACCCGTTTACGGCCTACCAGAACGAATCGGTTGGTGCGGCCCCACACGGGGGCGAAGAATGGGAAACCTTGAATGTGGTCCCAGTGGGTGTGGCTGATGAGGATATTGCCAATAATACGACCGGGGTTATGTTTTAGCAGGTGTCGGCCCAGGGGTAAAATGCCGGAGCCTGCGTCGAGAATAATCAATTGATCGTCTGATGTGCGCACTTCAATGCAGGATGTATTGCCACCAATGCGAATGGTATCTGGGCCTGGTGTTGGGATTGTGCCGCGAACTCCCCAAAATCGTATATACAACGTTACCTCACTGATTATTGTTGGGATGAATTTGATTGAAAGTTTGTTCGATTGATGATGTTGCCAGTATAGCAGATTGAGACGAATACCTGAAATGATAGAGGAGGGGGTACGGGGTGATTGCGTGTGGGAGGGGGAACACGGCCGTATCGCTTTGTTGCGCCCATGAAATAAAAAGCCCGACTTTTCAGGCGGGCTTTTGGGCGTATCAATAAATTTTTACGGATTAGCGGGTGCGCTCTTTGGCGTGCGTGCGGATGATGCGTTCAACGCTGTCGATTAACTCTTGCGGACCGAAGGGCTTCGTAATGTAATCATCGACGCGGGCGATGTGCAGACCGAGTACGCGGTCGATGCTTTGCGCCTTGGCGGTGACGACGATAACCGGAATATCGCGCATTTCTTCGGAGGCTTTCATTTTTTGATATACCTCCCACCCATCCATTTCCGGCATCATGAGATCTAACAAGACAAGATCGGGTTTGATGTCAGCTATTTTTATGAGTCCCTCGTGCCCGCCAACTGCGCCGGTAACTTCGAATTTGTTGCGGCCCAGTATGAGCTTGACCAATTCGATCATTTCTAGTTCGTCTTCGATGCAAACCACTTTTTTTAGGTCTTCGGCCATTCCAAATCCTCGGTTTTCGCAGAAACAGGATCTTGAGACAGTCTTCAGGGTTTATTTTTCATTGTCATGATATTGAACTGAAAACTGGTTGCTCATCTTTTCCCTTACAAGTAAAGCATTGATTCGTGATTGTAAGGTTATCACAAGCAATTTGGGTTGTCTACACTATTGCTTTGTTTATTATACCAAAGTCATGGGTGTGTTTGACTTTCAACGGCCGTTTTGGCATAATGCACCCCAGTTCGATAACAAAAAGCTTTGATGGAGACGAGTAATTCGACTCTTGTTTGGCAAGCGAGCCTGTGTGGGTGAAAGTCAGGCACAAACAGGCGGATGAAAATCCCTCCGGAGCCGCTGACTGAACGGCCGTTATGATTTACGCCTAGTAAGCTCAGCCGGATTCGCCCCACGTTATCGGGGCCGCGACAATAAACGGCCACGGCCGTCGTTGTTGACCGAGAGCCTGGTCGCAAACCAGGAATTTGGGTGGTACCACGGAGACTATGCGCCTTCGTCCCATTGTTGGGATGAAGGCGTTTTTTATTGAGTCTATGGCTCTTCTAGTTGAATAGTCGGAGACTTCCCAACTACAAGACTACAAGACTAAAGACTACAAGACTACTCGACTACAGGACTAACAAAATGACCGATTTACTGTTTCAGACAGACGCTTATTTGCAGGAATTTGCCGCCCAGGTGACAGCCCAGGTAGAAGGAGGCGTCCTGCTGGATCGCACTGCTTTTTATCCCGGCGGCGGCGGGCAGCCGCACGACACAGGGACGCTCACGGCCGTTTCCCGCGCCTACCCCATCACCAAAGTTGCCAAAGTAAACGGCCAGGTGGTGCATTTTATGGCTGGCGAGCTGCCGGCGGTGGGCACGGCCGTTACCGGGCAGCTTGATTGGCCCCGCCGCTACCAGCTTATGCGCACCCACACAGCCATGCATATTTTGTGCGGCGTGGTCTGGCGCGATTATGGCGCGCAGGTGACGGGCGGCAACATGGACCCGCTTCAGGGGCGCATGGATTTTGAATTTGAGACCATGCGTCAGGAGTTGGTGGCGGAGATAGAAACGGCCGTTAACCGCGAAGTAGCCGCGGCGCGAGACGTGCGCGTGCAAATTTTGCCCCGCGAAGAAGCCTTCCAAATTCCTGATCTGATCCGCACCAAAATCAATTTGCTGCCGGCCGGCATTGCCGAAGTGCGCACAGTGGAACTGGTGGGCCTGGATTTGCAGGCCGACGGCGGTACGCACGTCGCCAATACCCGCGAAGTGGGGCGGATGCGCATTGTCGATTACAAGAGCAAAGGCAAAATCAACAAACGCATCTACGTGGAGCTAGAGGCTTGAGCCAGAGCGAGAGACTTCACTCTTGCCCCAACGCTTGATCTCGATCACGATTTAGTTATGAGATTCATCATCAAAGAGCAGCCTTATGAGCAGGTGATCGCCGCCGGGCAATACCGGTATGAGCGAGACGGCCGTGCCACCGGCGCGGTAGAGCATTGGCGGCTGACGGCCGTTACCGATGGCTACCAGTTTTTGCGCGTCGATCTGGACGCTCGCGCTGCGCCGTCAGGACACACGTATCTGTATCACGCGGTGGTAAATCCTGACGGGCAGGTGGAGCGGTTAAAATATCGCTTGTGGGAGCAGGCGGCTGGCGGGCTGCAAGTGGTGGGCGACGTGGTTTTGGCGGAAACGGCCGTTACCGCCACGCGCACCGTCAACGGCGAAGATTCCGAGCAGGTGGTGGACCTGCCTAAAGGTTACCGCTTCTGGTTTCCGTCGGTGGCCGGGCTGCATTTTGCCGGCTGGCGCGGGAACGAACCGAAAACGGCCGTTACCCTCCACGGCCAGATCGGCGGGCCGGACACGCTGGCGGTGCAGGTGGTGGACTTTGAGTATTTTATGCTTATTGCCGATTTCATGGAGATGACCGCAGCAGGTAAAGTGCGCTCCTATTCGCCCTGTAAATTGTCGTGGGGCGAGGGCCACTGGCGCATCATTCAGCGCAGCGCGGAAAATGGCTGGCCATTGGGCATGATGAGAGATGATGGGTTAACGGCCGTGGCTGTGCAAGAAATCTGGTATCAAAACAGGTGAAATATGAAATGGCCAGACGTTATCTCGAAAATAAAGAAGAGTTTCAACGCAAAGGACGCCAAGAAGCAAAGGGCGCAAAGCGTCGCGCCCTCTTTTCAACCGTTTCTTTGCACCTTTGCACCTTTGCACCTTTGCGTTAAGGTTTTTAATTGGTGAGAATGGGTAAAGATAACGGCCGTTCCCACATCCAAAATCCGAAATCAACCATCCGAAATGGAGAAAAATTATGGGCTTTCAAGATGTATCCAACAAAGTAGACTTCGTAAAACTCGAGTATGACATCCTCGATTACTGGCAAAAAACCGACGCGTTCAACGAACTGCGCCGCCTGCGCGCCGCAACTGAAAAAGAGTACGGCATCTTCAGCTTTATCGACGGTCCCATCACCGCCAACAACCCCATGGGCGTCCACCACGCCTGGGGCCGCACCTACAAAGACCTTTACCAGCGTTACCACGCCATGCTGGGCAAAAACGAACGCTGGCAAAACGGGTTCGACTGCCAGGGTCTCTGGGTCGAAGTCAACGTCGAAAAGCGCCTCGGCTTCAACAGCAAGCGGGAAATCGAGAAATTCGGCCTGGCCAAATTCACCAACGAATGCAAACATCAGGTCCTCAACTATTCGGCCGTGCAGACCGAGCAATCCATCCGCCTGGGCTACTGGATGGATTGGAACGATCCGGCCGTGCTGCGCCGCCTGCGCGACATGCTCACCGAAAATCCGTACCAACAAGTGACTGTGCAAGGGCCAAAAGGGCCAGTCACCGGCACGGTGGAGCAGGTGGTCGGCCAGTTGGGTATGCCACAAATGGGCGGCTCCTACTTCACCTTCAGCGACGAGAACAACTACCAGATTTGGGCTTTCCTCAAGAAATGCTTCGATCGCGGTTGGGTTTACAAAGGGCGCGATGTGATGCCCTGGTGCGCCCGCTGCGGCACCGGCATCAGCCAGCACGAAATCGTTACCGAAGGCTACCAGGAAGTCACTCACGAGTCGGTTTATGTGCGCTTTCCCATCACAAACAAACCCCAAGGGTCTTCTGAGACCCTTGGGGTTTCCGATAAGGAAGCTCTGCTTGTCTGGACCACAACCCCCTGGACGCTCACCAGCAACGTGGCCGCGGCCGTGGGGCCAGAATTGGTCTATGTCAAAGTCCAGGCCGAAGATGGCTGGACCTATTACCTGGCTGAAGAAGCGATGAAACAATCGCTCACCGGCAAGGTGGAAGTGGTGGGCAGGCTCAAAGGCGAAGATATGCTCGGCTGGGAATACAGCGGCCCCTTCGATGAACTGCCGGCCGCGCAGGCTGCCTTTGCCGAAATGAATTACACCCACCGCGTCATCGCCTGGAAAGAAGTGGGCGCCGATGAAGGAACCGGCATTGTCCACATCGCTCCGGGCTGCGGCGCGGAAGACTTTGGGCTGGGCAAAGAATTTAATCTGCCGGTCATCGCGCCGCTGGATGAAAACGGCATCTACAAAGACGGGTTTGATTGGCTGGTCGGCCAATCGGCCCATGACGTGGCTCCGGCAATCTTTGAGAATTTGCATGGCAAGGGCGTGTATTATCGCAAACAGCGATACGCCCACCGCTACCCGCACTGCTGGCGCTGTGGCAGCGAGCTGGTTTACCGGCTGGTGGACGAATGGTTTATCAGCATGGGCGAGTTGTATGACAAACCGCGCGAAGCGGTAACGGCCGTTGAAAAAGCCGCCAGCTTCCGTTACCAAATCATGGACTCGGTCGATCAGGCGAACTGGTATCCCAGCTTTGGCTACGACCGCGAGCAAGATTGGCTGCGCAACATGCACGACTGGATGATCAGCAAAAAGCGGTACTATGGCCTGGCGCTGCCCATCTACGAATGCCAGGCATGCGGCCACTTCCACATTGTCGGCAGCCGCGAAGAATTAAAAGAACGCGCCATTGAAGGGTGGGACGAATTTGACGGCCACACGCCGCACCGGCCGTACATTGACGGCGTAAAAATCGCCTGTCCCAACTGCGGCCAGCCGGTCGAGCGCATCAAGGACGTGGGCAATCCCTGGCTGGATGCGGGGATTGTGGGCATTAGCACCATCCACTACAGCGCCGACCGTGAGTATTGGGAAAAGTGGTATCCGGCCGATTGGATCAGCGAAAGTTTCCCCGGCCAGTTCCGCAACTGGTTCTACAGTTTGCTGGCGCAAAGCACGCTCATGGCCGATGGCGTAGGACCGTTTAAGAATTTATTCGGTTACGCGACGCTGCAGGCGGAAGACGGCCGTGACATGCACAAATCCTCCGGCAACATGATCGAATTCAACGAAGCGGCCGACAAAATGGGCGCCGACACCATGCGCTGGCTCTACGCAAGCTGCAAGCCAGAGCAAAACCTGCGCTTTGGTTATCACGTCGGCGACGATACCCGCCGCCGCTTCCTCATCCCGCTGTGGAACGTCTACTCCTTCTTTGTCAGCTATGCCCAATTAGACAACTGGCAGCCGAATGCGGATTTCGGCTCAGATACGCCGCCCTCCCCCAACGCCGCCCACGCCCAGATGGACAAATGGATTGTCGAGCGGCTGGCCGAGACCACTCTGGCCACGCGGGCGGCGCTGGATGTGTACGATTCCGAAAAAGCGACCCAGCACCTGGAAGCCTTCCTGGACGATCTCTCAAACTGGTATGTGCGCCGGTCGCGCCGCCGGTTCTGGAAGAGCGAAGCCGACGAAGATAAAAACGCCGCCTACGCCACATTGCATCAGGTATTGGTGGATTATGTAAAACTATTGGCCCCGTTTGTCCCCTTTGTAACAGAGGCGATTTACCAAAATCTGGTGCGCAGCGTGGACGATAACGCCCCGGCCAGTGTCCACCACTGCTTCTACCCGCAGGCTGATGCGGCCACGTTGGATCAGGCGTTACTGGCAAAGATGCGCCTGGCGATTGTCACGGCCGGGTTGGGGCGGGCGGCGCGCGGCGCGGCCGATGTGAAACTGCGCCAGCCATTGGCCAAAGCGCGGGTCAATGTGGGCAGCTTGCAAGAACAGGCAGATCTGGTCGAACTGGCCGATGTCCTGCAAGAAGAAATCAACGTCAAGGCCATCGAGATTGTCTCGGAGGTGGGCGAACTGGTGGATTATAAACTGCTGCCCAATAACCGCGTGCTGGGGCCGAAGTTTGGCAAGGATTTCCCACGGATTCGCCAGGCATTAGAATCGCTGGATCCGGCGCAGGCCGCGCGGCAGTTGCAGGCGGGCCAAAATTTGGTGGTAGAACTGGGCGACAAGACGGCCGAACTGACCGGCGAAGATGTGCTGGTGCAAACGGAGGCGCGCGGCGGTCTGGCGGTGGCCAGCGACAAAGGTGTAACGGTGGCGGTGGATACGCATCTGACGCCGGAGTTGGTCCAGGAAGGGTACGCGCGCGACCTTGTGCGGGCCATCAACACCATGCGCAAAGATGCCGGTTTGGAGATTTCGGACCGGATAGACCTGGGGTATGTGGCGGATGGCGACGTGGCGGCGGCGATGGTGACGTTTGCGGCGTATGTGCAGCAGGAGACGCTGGCCTTAACGGTAACGGCCGTTCCTCTCCCCACGCCAGATTTCCAACAAACCATCACCGTCGGCGACCAGGACATCCTTTTGTCTTTACGCAAAGCGGCTGATTAAGCGAATTGTTCATCCGCTGGCAAAAAGGGCACGAATCCTGAGCGATACGTGCCCTTTTTTGCGTGCTTCCGGTCTCTTTGTACAATCTCTGTGAGTAAGAGACCCGCAATTTGCTTATCTTCGTCACGCAAGTCCCACTGAGGGTTCAACCCCTGAGGAGTTTTTTATGCGGCGCTATCTGGTTTTTCTCACATTATTTTTAATCTCCTTGTTGGCGGCCACGTCGCTGGCTGGCGCGCAAGAAGGCGGGCAGCCGACGCCAGAACCGGAACCGGCGGCGTCGCCTACCGGAACAGTAGAGACCGATCTTCAGGGACCAACGGCCGTTAACCCCCTGTCCGGCATGACCCTGACGCTGGTTCCCGTATCTCCCAACGACGTTTTGCCGGCGAGCGATTCTTGCAGTTCGGCACGGCCGTTAACCCTCATCCCCAGAACATCACCCGCCGCCAGCCAGACAAATGTCGCCGGGTTCACGGTAACGGCCGACGACCCCGTTCTGAGCTGTATCTGGGGTTCCAACCCGCCCAATACCAAAGGCTTTCGCACGGCGTGGTATCAATTCAAGACCGATTACAACGGCATGGTCACCATCACCACCAACACATCGGCTTATGACACCATTTTAGGCGTGTTCACCGGCGCGTGTGGCGAATTTTCGTTGACCAGGACGGCCTGTAATGACGACGCGACCGGCCTGGCTTCAGAAGTAACCTTTGCGGTGCAGCGCGGCGTGACCTATTTTGTGGAAGTGGCCGACCGGCAGCCGGGCGCGTTGAGCAATCCGCTGCTGCTGAACATGCAGGCCGCCTTCAATATGCCGGTTGATTCGCAGTCCAATTCGTTGGTTTCGAATTGGAAAGTTGCCGGGAGTATGCCAACGCCGGTCAGCCGCCACGCTACGGCCGTTGTCGGATCCAGCATCTACGTCATGGGCGGTTTTGAAGCCGGCCTGTCCTTATCGAATAGTTTTGCGCGTTACCAGACCACCAACAACACCTGGGAATCGTTGAATCCGGTGCCGGCGGCGGGTTTTGCCAACACCACGGCCGTTTACCTGAACTACACTGCCAGCAGCGTCAATCATCAAGAAATTCACATTCCCGGCGGCAGCAACAGCGCCATTGATGACCTGTCGGCCTACACCAACGCCCATTGGGTGTTTGATATAGTCACCAAAGCCTGGAGCGAAAAGGCTGCCCTGCCCATGAGCCGAGGCGTGCCCTTCGCCTACGCGGCGGCAGCTCCCAGCGCCAATTTGGGCGCGATGTACGTCCTGGGCGGCGTGGAAGGGCCGGGTTGGCCGCTCACCAGCGTCATCACCGACTCAGTGCGCGACGAGGTGCTGCTGTTTACGCCGGACAGCGGCATCGGTTCCTGGTCGACGCTGGCCTTGCGGATGACCTCGCCGCGTTATGGGGCGACGGCGGCCAATGTGGGCGGCAAAATTTGCGTTGCCGGCGGATTGCGGTATGCGGCCGGCAGCAACCCGCCGGTCGCCTTGCTGTCTGACGGCGAATGTTTTAACCCGGCGTCGCCCACTGCCTGGGAAGCGACGGGCGCGCTGAATTTCCCCCGTTATTTTGCCCACAGCGCCGTGGGACCAGACGGCCGTTGGTATGTATATGGCGGGCTGGATGGTTCCCACAAAGCCGTGCCGGAAGTGGAATACTACGATCCGGTCGATGGCGGTTGGCACGTCTTGAGTTACCTGTTTGATCTGAACAACCGGTATCCCAACGACCCCGCTCTGGTTTGGCCGCGCGGCGGCTTTGTAGGAGATAGTTTGTGGGCTTTAGGCGGCAGTTTTGACGCCAGCGGCACGCAGCCCAATCCCATCATCAAAAGAATGGCTCCGCCCAGCGGCAGCCTGTTTTTGCCGTTTATCCTGACCGGCGAGCGGCAAAACTTTACGTTTAGCAGCGCCAAAATCCTTTCGTTGTACCAATTTTTCTCGCAAAACATCGACTCGGCCGCGAACCGGTACCGGTTCTATTCCTTTTTCATGACGCAGCCGATGGCCTTGCAAGTTGATCTGACGGTTCCTGCCACAGAAGACCTGGACCTGTATTTGTATGACGATAACAAGGTGAAGTGGGGCAGCAGTGAGCAGTTTCAGGGCGTGCCGGAACGTATTTGCCTGAATAATTTGCAGCCGGGTAAGTATTACATTATGGTGAAGCATGTGCTGCCGCCAACGCCGGATAGTAACCAGAGTTTTACGGTGGTGGCTCGTTCGCTGCCGACTTGCCCGTAGGAAGCGCTTTTTAGGAGTTGAGGATGTCTGGAAACAGTTTGCGTGTATTACATTTTGCGGATGCCCATATTGACATTGCCAATTACGGCCGTCACGATTCCGAAACCGCGCTGCCGATTCGGGTGATGGATTTTTTGGCGGCGCTGGACCAAATTGTGGAAACGGCCGTGTCCGAACCCGTTGATCTGGTCATCTTTGCCGGCGATGCCTACAAAGATCGCAACCCGCAGCCCACGTTCCAGCGTGAATGGGGCAAACGCATGATGCGGCTCTCGCAGGCTGGCATTCCTACCCTGCTGCTGGTGGGCAACCACGACGTTTCGCCGGCTACCGGCCGTGCCCACACCCTGCACGAATTCACCACGCTGCAAGTGCCCCACATCCACGTCGCCGACACCATCCGCCTGTTTGGTCCGGAGGAATTGGGCGTGGCGGCGCAAATTATTGCCGTGCCCTGGGTGTCCACCAGCCGCTTCATGGCTTACGAAGAATTGGCCGACAAAGCCCGCGAAGAAATTCTAACGGCCGCTGAAGATGTGGTCGCCGAGCGGGTGGCCCGGTTGATTGCCGCCGCGGATCCCAATTTGCCCCTCATTCTCACCGCCCATGCCAGCGTGCAAGGCGCTGTGTTTGGCAGCGAGCGCGCAGTGATGCTGGGCCACGAATTGGTTCTCAGCGGCAGCCTGGTAAATGACAAACGGCTGGATTATGTGGCTCTGGGCCACATTCACAAACACCAGGCGCTGTCCGCCAAAGGCAGCCATCCGCCGATTGTGTACCCCGGCTCGATAGAGCGCATTGATTTTGGCGAAGCGAAAGAGCAAAAGGGCTTCGTGCTGGCGACAATCGGCCGTGGGCAAACCGAGTGGCAGTTTAAAAAATTGAAGACCCGCCGATTTATTGACATAAAGATTGATTCGGCCAATGCCGACACCTTTATGGCCGATGTAATGAGCCAACTGCCGAGCCAGAGCATGATCGCCGGCGCAATTTGCCGCGTCCAGCTCAGTTATCCACGCGATTGGGAGCCATTGCTGGATGAAAATGCGCTGAATGATTATTTTGCCGCCGCCTTAAGCGTGCAAATTCAGAAGCACCGCCACCTGGAAAAACGCGCCCGCCTGGGCGACACCGTGGCGGTGGAAGAGCTGACTCCGGCCGATTTGCTGGCCACGTATTGGCGAGCGAGTGGGTTGGACGAGGCGGAAATCGAAACCATGCAGGCGCTGGCGGCAGACGTTTTGGGAACGGCCAAAAGTTAATCGGGTTGCGGCGAAACTGGCGGATTGGTTTTAGAGTGGATTGGTCTGGTGGTGGTTTGGCAGTTGTTGCGCGGCAGGTTGATCGAGCAGCCAGGTGGTTTGGCCGTGGGCGGGCTGGATGCGCTGCGCGGGCCATTGTTCGGGGTTGGGAGGGGCGTGGAGCACGGCCGTTACCGCTTGTGCTTTCTTTTCCCCAGTGACTAAAAACAAAATGTGAGCGGCGTCGTTAAAGACCAGGGGCGTTAACGTCAGGCGTTGGGCGGGACGGCCGTCGTAGTTGGCGGTGACGGCGATAACCGGCTGCTCTGTTTCGGCGGCCGGAATAGGGCCGGGGAACAAGGACGCGGTGTGGCCATCGCTGCCCAGTCCCATCAAGGCCAGATCGAACTGGGGCCACTGCTGCCCGGTGGCGGCTAACTGCTGGAGCTGCCGGGTGTAATCGGTAACGGCCGTTGCCGGGTCCAGTTCCCCTTTGGCGCGGTGGATATTTTCAGCGGGGATGGGCACATGCTGGAGCAGCAGGTCGGCGGCCATTTTGTAGTTGCTGCCGTCGTCATCAGGCGGCACAAGACGTTCGTCGCCCCAAAAGACGTGGGTGCTGGCCCAAAACGGCCGCTGCGCGTAATCGGGCTGGCTGAGGCGTTGAAAGAGCGCTTGGGGCGTGCCGCCGCCGGAGAGAGCCACGAGGAAACGGCCGTGTTGGGTAACGGCCGTTTCCGCCCAGGCGACGAATAGCTCGGCCGCAGTTTCCACCAGAGCCGTCTGGTGGGGGAAAATGTGGATATCAGGCGGCACGTTACTCTTTTTTCTTTTTGCGCAGTGGATGATTCAGGCCGTAATAGGCCGCGCCATAGAGCGCCGACTTGGGATTGCGAATGACGTGAACCGGCATTTTCTGCATCAGTTCGGAAAATCGCCCCTTGTTGGTGAACACCTCCATGAAGCGAGGTTGTTGCAATTGGGGCAAGATGCGCGGTGGAATGCCACCGCCCAGGTATACGCCACCGGTGGAGAGTACTTTCAGCGCCAGATTGCTGGCTTCATCGGCCAAAATGTCTAAAAAGAGGTTGAGGGTGGCGACGCAGATGGCTTCGTTGCGTTCGATGGCCGCGTCGACGATGACGGGTGTGGGGTCGATGGCTTCGACAAGAGCTTGCCGCAGCCAGTCGGGTTCTTCGTAGCGACCGGATTGGCGCAGGCTGCCGTAGAGGTTGGGGATGCCGCTGCCGGAGCAAACGCGCTCGACGCTGACGTGGTTGAATTTGGCCAGCATGTAGGTGAGCAGTTCAACCTGTTCCAGATTGGTGGGGCCAAAGGAGACGTGGCCGCCTTCGGAGGGATGGGCCTGGTAGGAACGGCCGTTCCAAACCAAAAATGCCTCGCCTAATCCAGTCCCCGGCGCAATCACAGCCAGCGCGCCCTCCGCTTCAACGGTGCCTTCGTTGAGCGTCACCAGATCATCGGGAGTAAGGTAGGGAATGGCGTTGGCGATGGCTTCCAGATCGTTCAGCAGGAAAACCTGCGGGAAGTCGAAAGCTTGTTGAATGGCGTTGGCGTCGATTACCCAGGGAAGGTTGGTGATGGCGGCGCGTCCTTGCACCACCGGACCGGCGACGCCGAAGCAGGCGCTGGTAATAGGCGCGGTGGTTTCGCGCATAAATGCGGTTATCACCGCTTCCAGAGAGGTGTAATCACGATTCCAAAATGTGACTTCGTAATGCGTTTGTAATGGGTTGGACTCTGGAGCAAAGAGCGCCAGGACTGTTTTTGTACCGCCAATATCACCAGCTAAGAGCATGACATATCCTTTCGATTCTGGTATGTGTGCCTGCGAGATCAAACATCTCGCAGGTGATAAAATCGAATCAGGATTCTACTTTAACCCCACGCCAGAAGGCAACATGGTCTTTAATGTTTTGCGCCGCCGATTTGGGCTGTGGGTAATACCAGGCTGCGCCTTTGTTTCGCTCGCCATTAACGACGACATCATAGTAGCTGGCGACGCCTTTCCAGGGGCAAACGGTTGTGCTTGAATTGGGCTGGAAATAGTCCCGTTTGATGCTGTTGGGGGGGAAATAATGATTTCCTTCGACCATTTGTGTTTGATTGCTTTCGGCAATAACGACGCCGTTCCAGATTGCTTTTACCATTGGTGTACGCTCCTCACTTCGCTATTAGGGTTTGAGAAATATTATTGTAATTATACAAACCCCAAGGGTTTGCGCCTGGGAATTGGGATTGGTTGGGAATTAAACCCTTGGGGTTTTGGTAGCCAGTCAAACCCCAAGGGTTTGCGCCTGGGATGGGGGAAAACTGGGGTTTGCGCCTGGGAATTGGGATTGGTTGGGAATTAAACCCTTGGGGTTTTGGTAGCCAGTCAAACCCCAAGGGTTTGCGCCTGGGAATTGGGATTGGTTGGGAATTAAACCCTTGGGGTTTTGGTAGAGCTATACCGGCACAGGTTTGCCTGGCTGGCGGATTCAGGTGGCAGGTGGGAAATCAGCTGTCAGGGCGAGAAGCAGGGCTTCATAAGCTTCGTTGCAATGCTCGCATAAATCGAGATGCCGTTGGACGTAGGGCATTAACATGGCGGCTTCTTCGTGGCTGGCGACTAATTCGACGTATTCGTCTAGCAGATCGAACGTTTCCTCGCACGAAAACATGCCTTCGTGGGTGTGGTCGATCATGTGCATGAGTCGCTTGATGTCTTCTTCGCTCAAGCCGGTGTTTGGGCGGGGTGTTTGGCTGGTCATTTGCCCATTTGTCTGTTTTTGTTGGTTTGCAAAAATTTGCTTTAGTTTGTCGATCAAGTTTGTCATTTGCATTTTTGACGAATTGAATGGATTACTTCTTACCCAAATGTTGAATGTTGGTGATTACTCGAACACGGAGAGAACCTCTTCAGGCGTCAGGCCGTCATCGGCGAGGCGCTGTTTGAGGCGCAGGCGGGCGTCGTGGAGTAGTTTGTAGACGGCGTTGGGTTTCATGTCCATGCGACGGGCGACTTCGGGGGTGGGGATGTTTTGGATAACGGCCGTTTCCATCACTTCTCGCTGCTTTTCGGTTAATTCTTCGTTGATCAGGCGGTTGATGTGGGCCATGATTTCGGCGCGTTCCGTGGCGCTTTCAGGCAGCGGAGCCGAGTCGGCCATGAGTTTGGGGGTATAGTCGCCATCGGAAACGGCCGTCAGGCCGTCCAAAGAAGCATCTTGCCACCGTTTGCGGCGCAGTTCGGTCAGGGCGACGGAAATGGCGATTTTATGCGCCCAGGTTGTGAATTGGCTGCGCCCGGCAAAACTGTTGAGGTTATCTAAGATTTTTAATAGCGCTTCCTGCACAAAATCTTCAGCCTGGGTCGCAAATTCAGGCGCGTTGGTGTTGATCTGGTTTAAAAGCCCGCGATGTAAACCGGCGAGTAAAATGAGCTGCAAATCGGCGAGGGCGTCATCAAAAAGCGCGCCATCGGTGGTTAAATCGTGTAGCCATTGTTCGTTTGTGCGTTTTGTCACCAGTTTTCCTTTTGTCTGAACAGGGTTAGGGTGAGTCATCGACACCCAAACCGGTCATAATTATCCGCAATTGGCGGCGACGGCAAAATAAATCGTTGGTGAATCGCCCGGTAAGAGGCTTTGTAACCGTTTGGGCGTAAGGTATGATTGGCTTAGAAATGAGTTGGTTTTTGTCAAGCGCGTGATAAGCAGATAAGCAGTTATCGGGAATCATGTACTAAGAACAGGTTGGTTGGCAGAAAATTTTGTAACGGATAACAGGGTGGTTCCCGGAACTGACAGGTAGAGAGAGCTAAAAATGAGTTCGATCAATGGACGGCGTAGTAAGCTCCTGGTTTATGGAACGAGCTGGTGCCCTGATTGTCATCGTACGAAGTATCTCCTGGATGAGCATGGCGTTGATTATGTAGAAATTGACGTCGATAGAGACCCTGAGGGTCTGGCTTTTGTGAAGCGCGTGAACCATGGGCATCGGGTTGTGCCGACTGTCGTTTTTCCTGATGGGACAATTTATGTAGAGCCGCCGAATTCGGCCGTTGTGGCTAAATTGGGGTTGGTTGTGGCCTATTGATGGCAGAGGTTAGACTGTGATAAACGGCCGTACATCTTGACCAAGGTGTACGGCTTTTTTATTCTTTTTACTGGGGAGGATTATTCCGGGGTGGCGTTGAAGCGGTAGCCTACGCCCCGTTCGGCGACGATGTAGCTGGGTTCGTTGGGGTTGGTTTCAATTTTTCGTCGCAGGCGATGGACATGGACATGGAGCCGGTCTTCTTGGGCTTCTTGCAGGGGCCAGATTCGGTTGAGCAAAAATTCAGTCGTCACAATGCGGCCAGCGTTGCGGACAAGGATGAACAGAAGTTTGGTTTCTGTGGGGGTAAGCGAAACTGTTTCTCCATCCACCAGGGCTTCCCGGCTGGGGAAATTGATCATGAGACGATCGTCGATCCGGGTGGTGGAGTCTAAGGTGTAGGCGTAATCGCCCATGCGGCGGAGGACGCGCTTGACGCGGGCGACAAGTTCGTTGGGGTTAAAGGGCTTGATGATGTAGTCTTCGGCGTATTGCTCGATGCCCTGGATGATGGTGTCTTCGCTGTTAACGGCCGTGAGCAAGATGATAGGCATGTCGCTAAATTCTCGAACCGCGTGACAAAACTCAAAGCCGCTCATCACCGGCATATGCAGGTCGACGATAGCCAGATGGGGAATTCCATGGCGATTGATAATTTTGAGGGCGTCTTTACCGGAAACGGCCGTGGTCACCTGAAACCCTGCCTGTTCCAACGTATGTTGCACAATCCGCAGGGTAAACGCATTATCGTCTACAGCTAGAATCCGTTGTGTTTCGATGTCGCCATCAAGCATAAATACCTCTTCTAAAAATGGAAATAACCAGCCCGATTATACTCAAATGATGCCGTAAACAAAAACAGGGAAACGGGCTTGTCAGATGGAAGTTAAAATGCGATATCCTTTGCCCATGTTCTTTGCATGTGTTATAAATGGGACAGATTTCACAATCACCCATTTCTGAAGAGGACAGGAGGACCATAGTGTCGCAAGATTGGCAATTTGTCGCTATATTTTTGATATTGTCCCCCATTTTTCCAGCGGCGCCTGTCATTTTGAACCATTTGTTAGGTCCCAAGAAACCCAACCCCATTAAACAACAAACCTATGAATGTGGTATTGAGACAGTGGGTAGTTCCTGGGTACAATTTAAGGTTCAATATTACATTTACGCCCTGGTTTTTGTTATTTTCGACGTTGAAGCGGTCTTCCTTTTCCCCATAGCCGCTGCCTATGGCCAGCTAACCTTGTTTAGTATATTTTCTGTTGCCTTGTTTATCTTTTTGTTGGCAGACGGGCTGGCCTATGCTTGGGGCCGAGGCGCCCTGGAGTGGATATAAGCGCAACTGATTGCGGTTTTGAAAAAGATAGAGTTACCCTAAACTCTATCTTTTTTGTGTATTCCCCCTAAATAATCAGGCGACTTTCGCCCTTGTTCGTGATAAATTTGACACTAATAAACCATCTGCCAATCAGCCTTTAGGATCGATTCTGCTAGAGGTTGAGCAGGGAGTGTACCGTATGAGCTTTGATTTTCTTGAGTTTTTAAAAAGTCTGGTGAGCCTGACAATTTCAGACTATTTGCGAGAACTCTGGGGCAACCAGCCGTGGGTTGATTTTTTGATGAATGTGTTGGGCGTCGTGATTCTGTCGACGTTTTGCCTGCTCATTGTCATTTTCCTCATCTGGTTGGAACGGAAGGTAATTGCCCGTATTCAGCGTCGAATCGGCCCAAACCGGGTGGGTGGTCGTTATGGCCTGCTGCAAACAGTAGCCGACGTGATCAAGCTGTTGATCAAGGAAGACATCACGCCAACTGGCGCCGATAAGGTGGCTTATTTGTTGGCTCCCTTCCTGACGGTTATGGCCGCCTTGATGGTGTGGGCGGTTATGCCCTTCGCGCCCAATATCATCGGCGTTGATCTAAACATTGGTATATTCTATTTCCTGGCGATCAGTTCTGTGTCTGTGGTGGCTTTGTTATTGGCCGGTTGGGGATCGAACAACAAGTATGCGTTGTTAGGCGCGTTTCGATCTGTGGCGCAGCTTGTTAGTTACGAAGTGCCGATGATTCTGGCGCTGTTGGTGCCGATTTTGTTGGCGCGTTCCATGTCTACGGTAGATATTGTGAATGCGCAGACGGTTCCTTATTTGATTGTGGCTCCCCTGGCGGCGTTGATATTCTTCATTTCCTCGTTGGCAGAGACGGGGCGCACGCCGTTTGACTTGTTAGAGGCGGAATCGGAAATTGTGGCCGGTTTTCATGTGGAATATGGCGGCATGAAGTTTGGCATGTTTTTCCTGGCCGAATTTGTTAGCACGCTGTTTATGTCTGGCTTTTTTGCCACGGTTTTTCTGGGCGGGTATCGTTTGTTTGGCCTGGAGACGCTGGTCATTGGCGATGGTTGGGTGATTGGGAATTTATTGGGCCTGATCATCTTTTTTGTAAAGATGTTTGCGGTTTATTTTGTTTACATCTGGATTCGCGGGACGCTGCCGCGTGTGCGTGTGGACCAAATTTTGAATTTTAACTGGAAGTTTTTGGTTCCGGTATCGTTGGCGTTGGTGATGATGACGGCCGTTCTCGATAAATTATTGCCCGATACGTTTAACGACTTTGCCCGCGCCGGCGCGCATCTGCTGGCCAACATCATTTTAGCCATGATCACCATCGAAATTTTGCGTTCTTATGCCCGGCGGCAGCGCAAATTGGCCAGTGATGATGGCGCTGCGGAAACTGCGAGCGGTCATGACGATCATGGTCATCATGAACCGGCGCACGAACCTGTGGCGGCCCATTGATAGCTGACCGAATGCAAGAATCATACCTAGTTATGGAGAAGTTCAACAGATGACGGTTGAGCAAATAGTTTTTCTACTGATCAGTGCGTTTACGTTGTCCACGGCCGTAATCGTGGTGACCAAGCGCAATTTGTTTCATGCGGCTTTGGCCTTGATGGCCACATTTTTGGGCGTCGCCGGGTTGTATGTGACGCTGGACGCCGGTTTTTTGGCAGCGGCGCAGTTGTTGGTCTACATCGGCGCGATCTCCATTCTGGTGATTTTTGCCATTATGATGACCCGGCGTCTGATGCAGACCACCGAACCAGCTTACAATGCTCAGTCAGGATTTGCGTTGGTAACGGCCGTTATCAGTTTTGGCCTCATATTCTGGGTGTTTTATGTGTTCCGTGAATTTTGGCCGCTGATTCCCGATGCGGTGACCCCGCTGGCCTCTAAGCCAATTGTCGCCGATGAAATTCTTCAAGGCTCCGTGGTGGTAATGGGACGTTCCTTTGTTAGCTCGGCGGCGTATGTGCTTCCTTTTGAAATCGCATCTGTATTGTTGTTGGCGGCCTTAGTCGGCGCGATTATCGTAGCCTGGCCCAAAGCGGAGGATAAGGCATGATTCCCTTATCTTGGTATCTAATTGTTTCAGCACTTTTGTTTTCTATTGGCCTGTATGGCGTGATGGCCCGGCGTAACGCTGTGGCTATTTTGATGGCTGTTGAATTGATGTTGAACGCCGTGAACATCAATCTAGTCGCTTTTTGGCGATATACGGCGCCAGATGGCGCTGTAGGGCTGACGTGGGCAGTTTTTGTGCTAACCGTAGCCGCTGCGGAAGCGGCCGTTGGTCTGGCTTTGATTATTTCTATCTACCGTCGTCGGGATTCTGTCATCGCCGAAGAGTTGGATATGTTGAAAAACTAAGCTCCTGAGCTACGGCCGTTGTTGGTCGGCGGCAGTTTTGGATCTGACTATTTGAGTAAGACCTTATGAGTGAAGAAACCCTTGCATTATTAACCTGGCTCATTCCGGCCGGTCCCTTGTTAGCATTTTTCGTGATCGTCTTGTTCACCAATCGCAGCCGAACCCTGAGCTGGATGCTGGCCTGGTTAGGTGTGTTTTCGGCGCTGATTTTGGGCTGGACGGTGGCGCTCAATGTCGCCACAACGGATTTGCATCATTTGGAGACGCACCCAACGGTGGTAGCCAGCGCCATTGATTGGCTGCCGGTTGGCGATTATTTTCAGGGCACATGGTTGAAGATGGGGGTAGCGGTTGATCCGTTAACGGCCGTTATGCTCATCATGGTCACCTTTGCCGTTACCATGATTTTTGTGTACAGCGTGGGGTACCACAATTGGGGCGCGCCGCTGGGCAAAGTCCTGGGCGTGCCTAATCACCTGCAGGAAGAACCCCTCCTCTCCCGATTTTTTGCTTACATGAGCTTGTTTGCCGGCGCAATGCTCCTCCTGGTTGTCGCCGATAACTTACTGCTGCTGTTTGTTGGCTGGGAAATCATGGGCTTCTGCTCCTATTCGCTTATTGGCTTCTGGCACGCCCGCGATTACCACCTGGAATCGGAAAACATCCCGCACATTTCGCCCCGTGCGGCGGCCGTCAAAGCATTCCTCACGACCCGCGTGGCCGATGTGGTCATGCTGCTGGGTATTGTCTGGTTTTATCGCGTGTTTGGCACGCTCAATTTTGCCGAGGCTTTTTCGGCCCACAGCCTGGAAGAAGCTGTCGTGAAAGTTGGCGGCGTTGGGTTGGGTGTGATGGCTTTGCTCCTGTTCACCGGCACGGTGGGCAAATCGGCGCAGTGGCCGTTACACGTTTGGCTGCCCGACGCGATGGAAGGCCCTACACCGGTTAGCGCAGTCATCCATGCCGCCGCGATGGTTTCGGCCGGCGTTTACATGATCGTTCGTATTTATCCGCTGATTGCCGTTGGGTCTGGTCCGGAAGGTAGTAATGCCGTGAGCTGGATCATCGCCGGCATTGGTGCTTTCACTGCTTTGATGGCGGCTACCATAGCCGTTGCCCAATATGACGTTAAAGGTGTGCTGGCTTATTCGACCATTTCGCAGCTTGGTTTTATGGTAGCGGCATTGGGGGCAGGCGGTTATGTGGCTGCGGCGTTCCACTTGATTACGCATGGTTTCTTTAAGGCGTTGTTGTTCCTGGCCTCTGGCTCGGTTATTCATGGCATGGAACATGGGGCGCACGAGGTTCACGATCACCACACAGACCCGCAAGATATGCGTTTTATGGGCGGTTTGCGGCACAAAATGCCCGTAACCTTTTGGACCTTCTTGATTGGCGGCATGGCTTTGTCCGGATTGCCCCTGATTACCGCTGGTTTTTGGTCTAAGGATGAAATATTTGCCGAAGCCTGGCATTTGTTTGAAAAGGGCGACCCGTTGGGTATTTTTGTGCTGGTGATGTTGGGGCTGGCTGCTTTCCTGACCGCATTTTACACCATGCGGCAGATTAGCTTGACTTTTCTGGGGAAGCCGCGCACGCCCTTAGCGGAAAATGCGCATGAAAGCAACCGGTTTATGACGGTTCCTCTGGTTTTGCTGTCAATTTTTGCTGTGGGAGCCGGTTGGTTTGGCATTCCCGAATCTTTCCCGGTTTTAGGACCCATCGTCAATAACAACTTCTTCCACCATTTTGTGGGGGCGACGATTTATGAAACGATGGCTGAGTTGGAACATTTGCACCTGGTGGATGCCGCGATAGAGACGTTGCCGTTCTCCTGGGTGCCGCTCATCACCTCGTTGGTGGTGGCGTTGGGTGGTTTGTTTGTGGGGTGGTGGGTGTACGGCCGTAAACCTCTCGCCCAAAATCAACAAGACCCATTGGTACGGCCGCTTGGTCCCATACACGTATTCTTAAACCACAAGTGGTATTGGGACGAGTTGTACCAGGTTGTGTTTATTCGCCCAACCGTTTATTTCTCTGAAAAAATTGTCTACGAGGTTGTGGATAAAGGCTTGATTGATGGCATCTTGCACTTCGTAGCCCTGGCCTTCTATGGCTTTGGTCGATACATGAAGCAGGCGGAAGAGTTTATATTTGGCCGGTCTGTGGATTGGGTTAAAGACCAGTTCCTGGCGATGACCAAAATATCTCGCCAACTTCAGACAGGCAAAATCCAGGAATATGTTCTGGTGTCTGTGTTGATTATTGCGGTGTTGACGGCCGTTATCCTCGCTGTCAATTATTACGGCCCTGTTACTGAGTGGTTTTCTCAGATAGCTCTATTCGTGAATTAAGTAAGTAGGAGACCCGATGGACTTTATGCAAAATAATCTCCTGACTCTGACGATTTTCTTCCCATTGCTGGCAGCGGCCGTTATTTTCCTGCTGCCCAGCGATGCGAAGCGAACCATTCGTTGGCTGGCGCTTATTCTTAGCCTCATACCTCTGGCAATGGTGTTGATGATGTGGTTTAGCTATGACCGCGTGGATGCCGGAATTCAATTTGAAACCGCCGCCAGCTGGTTCCCAACCATCGGCGCTGGTTTCCATGTCGGCATTGACGGCATCAGCCTGGCCATGTTCTTGTTAACCGCAATTTTGACGCCGCTCTCCATTTTGGCATCTTTCCAAATCGAAGATAATCCGCGCATGTTTATGTTTCTTTTCCTGGTCATGGAATCGGCTATGCTGGGATTGTTTTCGGCCATGGATTTGCTCCTGTTCTTTGTTTTTTGGGAATTTGGGCTGGTGCCCATGTATTTCCTCATCAAGATTTGGGGTGGGAAGGATCGCGATTACGCATCATTTAAGTTTTTTGTTTACACCATGGCGGGCAGCTTAGGCTTACTACTCTCGATTCAGATTATTGGTCTTTCGATGGGTACCTTTGACATTCCTGTTTTGATGGACAAATGGGTTAATCTGCAAGCTGGCGGTGTGCTGCCCAATGTCAATTTGCCGGTTGATGCAGTTAAAGCCGTGGCATATTGGGCGTTTGTGATAGCGTTCGCCATCAAAGTGCCGATTTTCCCCTTCCACACCTGGCTGCCGGATGCCCACACGCAAGCGCCCACGGCCGGTTCGATGATTTTGGCCGGTGTGCTGTTGAAACTAGGCGCTTATGGGTTTTTGCGCCTGGTTGTGCCGTTTTTTCCGGCTCAAGCCAATATGACGGCCGGCATTTTAGCCACGTTTGGTATGCTGAGTATTGTGATGGGCGGTTATGCGGCCTTTGGCCAGTGGGACTTTAAGCGGTTGGTAGCTTATTCGTCTGTTAACCACATGGGGTTTGTGGTGTTGGGCATTGCGGTGTATGCGTATGCTTACGGCCGTGCCCAGGCATTTACCGACCCGGCAATGGCCACAGATGCCATCATGGCGACCAGCGGCGCAGTCTTGCAAATGTTCAACCACGGTTTGTCGGCGGCCGGCATGTTCTTTATGGTTGGCGTGATTTACGAGCGCGCCCACACGCGAGATCTCAAAGAATTTGGTGGAATTTGGTCCATCATGCCCGTCTTCGGAGCGATTCTCATCTTCACCAGTATGGCTTCGTTGGGCTTGCCTGGTCTGAACGGTTTTGTAGGCGAGTTTATGATCGTTCGTGGAAGTTGGAATGTTTTTACCGTGCAAGTCGCATTGTCCATGTTGGGTCTATTCATGACCGGCGCGTACATCCTGAAAGGTATCGGCGAAACATTGCACGGCCCCATAAAAGATCAATGGCGCGGTTTAAAAGACATGACATTCCGTGAACATGCGGTCATCTGGCCCTTAATGGCTCTGATGCTGTCTCTGGGAATTTGGCCGCAGTGGCTGTTGGTTTTTATCAACGATACAGTCACCAAAATTTTTAATTAAGAGAAACGAAAGGTTTAAGCTAAAGCGCAGCTTCAAGTCTTGATGCTTCAACCTTCTATTTAGTAAGTTTTATAGGCTGGAAGAGGGTTTATGGATTTTCCATTTTTATCAGTCATTGCCCTATCGCCGATAGCAGCAGCAATCATCATTCTTATGATGCCCAAAGAGCGAGGAGAAAATTCCCGTATGTTGGCGCTTGCCGCCATGATTTTGGGGCTGGTACTGTCTATCTACGTATATGTCGCTTACAACCAGAACCTTCCTGATGCGCAGGCTCGTTGGGCGGACACGCTTATGTTTGTTGAGGAATACAAGTGGATTCCGGCTGTAAACATTGGCTATATTGTTGGTGTTGATGGTCTGAGCGCCACCCTGGTTCTGTTGACATCTATTGTTGGTTTGGGCGGTGTCCTGATTTCCTGGAGCGTTGAAGATAGGCCCCGCGAATTTTTTGCCTTCTTCATGCTTTTGGTAGCTGGTGTGCACGGCGTTTTTGTGGCTGTTGACGGCTTCTTGTTGTTCTTCTTTTATGAACTTGCCGTTCTGCCGATGTACGTAATGATTGTGATTTGGGGTTGGAAGGAACGGCGTGAATATGCGGCGATGAAGCTAACGCTTTACTTGTTAATAGGCAGCTTTATTTCCTTTATCGCTTTCCTTTACCTCTACTTTAATTTACCGGCGGCCGGTGTTGCCCAAACATTTGATCTGCGGGTCTGGTCAGAGGCTAACTTCCCCTTTGCTATGCAGCAGGTATGGTTTATGCCTTTGTTTTTAGGCTTCGCCATTTTGGCCGGTTTGTTCCCGTTCCATAACTGGTCACCGGATGGTCATGTGGCTGCGCCAACGGCCGTTTCCATGATTCACGCTGGGGTTCTGATGAAGCTCGGCGCCTACGCCTCCATGCGCGTAGGTATCCAAATTCTGCCTGAAGGCACCGTCTATTGGATGCCTTTTATCATCCTGCTAACGCTTATCAACGTCCTCTACGGCTCTTTTATTGCCATGCGCCAACGGGACATGAAATACCTGATTGGCTACTCCAGCGTCAGTCACATGGGCCTCGTATCAATGGGTTTTGCTACAATGACCCTCGTCGGGTTTACGGGCGCCGGCATTCAGATGGTTAGTCACGGGGTCATGACAGCGCTTTTCTTCTCTGTGGTTGGCATGATCTATGACCGTGCCCACACACGCAGCATGGACGATCTGAGCGGCATGCGCAAGGCGCTCCCCTGGCTCGTTGTGCCCTTTATCATTGGTGGTCTTGTTTCCATGGGTATGCCCGGCTTATCCGGGTTTATCGCCGAATTCCCGATATTTATGGGGGTCTGGCAAGGCAGTAGCCTTCCTGCCACGCCATCATTTCTCAACTTGATACCGGCAAACTACTACCAAATTGTGGCTATCCTGGCGATTTTGGGTGTAATCATCACCGCAGCTTACATCTTGCGGGCGGTTAACACTGTCTTTTTTGGTGACTACGACAGCGAAAAATGGCACGATATGCGTCCCATCTTACCGATTGACAAGTTTACCCTGGTCATGTTTTGCACAATTCTTATCGCTATCGGCGTTGTGCCTTCAATCATCGGACCAATCATTCAATCGGGCATGACACCAGTCATTCATCGTATTCAAGAAGCAACGCAAACCATGACAGTTTTAGACAGCGTACAGATTGTTGCAACGAATTTGCTGTCTTGGCTGGGAGGTGCATAAGTGAGTTCAACTCTCACCCTCGATTGGATCTTGGCAATATTGCCTGAGATAAGCCTGGTAGTCTTGTTGGCGGCCGTACTTGTCTACGACCGGGGCCTTAAGCCAGCAAATCGGCGTAACGTGGGGTTGCTAAGCGCCTGGGGTGCATTTGCAATTTTGCTGCTAACCCTGGGTTTATGGGTATTTTTGGGCGTCCCCAACATACAACAAGCACTATCTGTCGATAGCCTTCTTTGGGGCGGCATGATACGGAACGATCTGATCACGCTGGTCTTTCGTGTGATGTTTCTTGCTGCCTTGATGATCACCAGCCTGATTACCATTGATGTCAAACGATTACAACGCGGCGAGTTTTTTGCCCTCCTCATAACGGCAACTATAGGCTTTAGCCTGATGGCCGCGTCCGCGGATCTGATCATGCTTTACATTGCTCTGGAAACAGCCAGTATTTCCTCTTATGTTTTGGCTGGTTTTATGACTGAAGATGACAAATCGGCAGAAGCCGGGATGAAATACTTCGTCTATGGCGCAATGGCCACTGGCGTCATGCTCTATGGCATGAGTTTGTTGCATGGTCTTTTTAGCAGCATTGGAATTCCATCTACAAATTTTTACCAAATGGGATCGGTTCTATCAAATGCTGGTGCGATTCCACCTGAAGCGAATGGTGTTATCTTACTGGCAGCCGCATTAATCATCTTTGGTTTTGGCTTCAAAATCTCAGCTGTGCCGTTCCATTTTTGGACGCCGGATGTCTATAATGGGTCGCCAACCAGCTTCACCGCGTTCGTCTCGACCGCCTCAAAAGCTGCCGGTTTCGCTGTGTTTTTGCGTGTGTTTACGGCCGGTACTTTTGGCGCGCCAGGTCAGGAATCATTGTGGTGGGCGCTGCTGATCTCCATGTGTGTCATCACCATGACCCTGGGTAATTTTGCAGCCATCTATCAGAACGACATCAAACGCCTGCTAGCCTATTCCAGCATCGCCCAGGCCGGGTACGCTTTGATTGGATTGGTTGCCTTTACTCCAGACGGCTCTGCCGCAACGATGTTTTATTTGTTGATGTACGTGTTCACGAATATGGCCGCTTTTGGCGTCATTATTCTGATCCACAATGTCTCCGGGTCGAACGATCTGCGTGATCTTTACGGCTTAAATCGCCGGTCCCCTTATTTGGCTCTGGTGATGTTGTTTGCCCTGCTCTCTTTGGGCGGCATTCCTCCCACGGCCGGGTTTATTGGCAAGTTCTTTGTGTTTAAAGCGGCCGTTGATGCCGGATATTGGTGGTTAGCTTTACTTGGTATCTTGAATGCTTTTGTAGCGCTTTATTACTACTTATCCATTGTTAAATACATGTATCTCTACCGATCTGATGACGAAGATGTGCCGATTCCTATTTCGCGCGCAGCCCAAATCGGTTTGGGGATATCGGTTTTCTTTATCATATTCCTGGGAATTTATGCGGGTCCTGCATATGATTGGACACGCGAAGCTGCTAATGCCTTCTTCACACTCGTCGTCGGGTAAGAGCCGCCCTTCGGGTGGCGGCGCTTTGTTCGCCATTGCCACACATTTGAGTTGTGATATAATTCGCAAACCGCGCATTAATAAATAAAATTGTGTCCCGAAAAACAGATATAAACCAAACGATAGCTATGACCAATCTGGTTGGTCAGGTTGGTTGTGTAACCGGACTAGTTGCCCTTGTGATCATTGGTGTTTCTTTTGGTCTTGGGCAGTTCCTGGATAGTTATTTGGGAACCCGGGGAATTTTCACTGTCGTTTTTATGTTGGGCAGTTTTCCGGTTACGCTGTTTGCGATGGTTCGCCTGAGTTTGATGATGGTGGCTAGAGCGCAAGCCCGTGTGGCCGAGATGGATACAAAAGACACCCAAGAAAATAACGAAACGACATAAGAAAAAAAGAGGAAGCACACAGATGAAAAAAAGATACATCATATTGATTTGTATCGCTCTTATGCTCATATTAGGAACGTTTGTGGGGTTAACGAAACCTGTGCGCCCCTTTATTCAGTTGCCCGGTGAGGTTTACCCCGGAACTGAAGGATTGCCGATTCTTGGGGGGATCACCAATACGTTCATGTCCACTGTCGTTGCCTGGATAATGGTAACAGTGTTGGTGTTAGCGTTAAAAGCACGCTCTCGCACGGCCGATGAAATCCCAACAGGCTTTTATAACTTCTTCGAGATGATAATTGAAGCGGCTTATAATTTTGCTGAAGGGATTGCTGGGCCAAAGGTTAAGAATTTCTTCCCCTGGTTCATGACCTTTATCTTAATTATCTTAACCACCAACTGGATGGGTTTGATTCCGGGTTGGGACAGCATTGGGTTTTATGAATGGAAGCCTCACAAAGCAGCTCTGGATGCTGAAAAGCAGGCTGCCGCGAACGGCATAGAATTCACAGAAGAAGATTTCCTGAATATAGAACATGTTACCGATGCGGCCAATGTTGGTGATCTCCGCATTTCTCCGGCATTCCTGATTCGTGCAGATGCTAACGCCGATCCAGATGCTGCCATTGAAGAGGACAGTCACGAACGGAAAGTTGGGTTTAATCCTGAAGCCGCTGACTGGACAATTGTGCCGTTACTGCGACCAGGGGCGACTGATTTGAATTTTACCCTTGCTTTTGCGCTTGTGGCTATGGTTATGGTTCAGTTTTATGGCTTCAAGTTTTTAGGTGGCAGGGGATACCTTTCTAAATTCTTCCCATTTGTGGGCAAAGGGTGGAGCAAAGAGGTTGCAAAGAACCCCATTAAGGCCATTGATCCGGCCGTGGGCATTCTGGAACTCATCAGTGAGATTTCAAAAATTATCTCATTTGCCTTCCGTCTTTTGGGTAATATTTTTGCCGGTATGGTGCTGTTGTTTGTGATGGCGTATCTGTTGCCGGTAATTAATGTGGTCTTTTTTGGCCTTGAGTTTTTCGTTGGCCTGATTCAGGCGCTTGTATTTGCGCTGTTAATGTTGATATTCATGGTGAGCGCGACAGAAAGCCATCATGGTGATGAAGAACATCACTAATTCCTTAAGAAAAATATCTATAGACCCTAAAGGTTTTCTCTTGAAAAGTTAGACTTTTTGGAACTTAGACCTTAGGGTCTTCCAAGAGAAACCTGAACAGTTACAAGAAAAATTAGAATCATTGGAGGATTAGACATAATGGATGAACTAGCTGCTTTGGCATTGGCTAACGGTTTGAAAGCAATTGGTGCAGGTTTGGCCATGACTGGCGCGATTGGCGCCGGCGCTGGTATCGGTATTTTGGTGAATGGTGCGGTGCAGGGTATTGCTCGCAATCCTGATGCCAGTGGGAATATCCAGACAAATATGATTTTGGGTATTGCTTTCGCCGAAGCCGTTGCTATTTATGCGTTGGTTGTAGCTCTCATCATTCTGTTCGTGGTTTAGGTCAGAACTAGTTAAATTTGTGATTCTAGTTAGACACATAAGGGGAATAGAATGGAAGCATTAGGTATAAATATTGGCTATCTCATCATGCAGATTTTGGGCATTACGGTCCTGTTGCTGCTGTTGAAGGGTTTGGCTTTTAGTCCAATTTTGCGTGTTTTAGATGAACGGAAAGCTCGGATCGCCAAAGGACTCGAAGATGCGCGTCAGGCTTCGATTGCTCGCGATAATGCCGATGCAGAAGCAAAGAAAATTTTGGACGCGGCGCGCGCTGAAGCAGCCAAGATCCGTTCGGACGCCGCTGTCCAGGCTGAAGAAACTGCCAGCGGTATTTTGGCTAAGGCGAGCGATGATGCGAAGGGTGTGTTAGCGGCTGCACGGGAAGATGCTGAGACGGAACGAGACCGTATTTTGGCGGATTTGCGTGGGCAGGTTGCTGCGATTGCCATTGCGGCCGCAAATAAAATTGTTGGCGGCACTCTGGATGATGCGCGTCAACGGGCGTTAATAGCAGATTTCTTTGCTAAGGTTCCGGCCAGTGTTTCATCTTTGAGCGGAGATAAAGCTGTCATCACCAGTGCGTTGCCGTTGACTGATGAAGAGAAGAAAAGCGCGAAAGCAGCACTCAAAGCGAAAGACGTTGTTTTTAACGTGAATCCTGGCATTTTAGGCGGTCTGATTGTCCGCGTGGGAGATCAGGTTGTTGATGACAGTGTTGCTGGTCAGATGAATGCCCTGCGGGATTCGTTAAAATAGAATTCCCGTTTGCTGAAGGCTCTCGTTAGAGGACTGGAGAATGTGTAGACGGCCGTTTCCCATACGGCCGTCCGCTAAACAACTGCCGAAAAAGGCCAGGGATAAAGCCGACCCTGGCCTTTTTTCTTGCCACAAATCCGAAAAGAAGGAAATTGGTGAGCCAGATGAGTTTAATTTTGCCTCAAGAATTTATCGTGCCCGACTATGACGGGCATACCATTGGCAATGTGCCAGCCACGATTGCTGCGTTGCTGGATGCGCCGTTTGAAGGGTTACGGCCGTTAACAAACTCCCCTTTGGCAACCCTTGGGCAAGGCCAGGCGGGTTGTGTTATTCATTGTCGACGCACTCGGCTGGAACCTTTTTCAGCAAGAACGACAGCGGTTGTCAGGCATTTTTGACCGCGCACAGGTCGAAGGCCAGATAACTTCCATATTCCCATCCACAACGGTTGCTGCCTTAAGCACTTTATGGAGTGGCTTGGCTCCGGCGCAGCATGGCATGTTGGGTTTGGAATTATTTATGCCCGATTTTGCGGTTACCATGCAAACTTTAGGCTTTACGCCAGCCTTCGACAAATATCCTGACGCCCTGGTTAAAGCCGGGTTGGTGCCGGAGACTTTTTTGCATGGACCTGGCTTTGCCGAGCAGTTGGCTGCATCTGGGGTGTCATCCTATGCCTTCAAAGGCCGAGAGATCGTCAATTCGGCTTTGAGTAAAATGCACGGCCGTGGCCTGGCGGGCAATTTTGGTGTTCTAAGCCTGGCCGACATGTTTGTTCAAATTCGCGCGTTGTTAGAGGAAAAGGCGGGGCAATCGTTTTATGTGAACGCTTATTGGCCGACCATTGACACCATGACGCATGTCTATAATTGGGATCATGCGGCCGTGGCGGCCGAATTTCGGGCGATCATGCAGCAGTTGGATCAAGAATTATTAAGCAGTTTGAGTGTTGCAGCTCGCCGCGAAACGGTTTTCTTGCTGGTAGCGGACCATGGCCAGACGCCAACACCCCCTGAACAGCAAATTTACCTGGATGACCATCCAGATTTACGGCAGTTGTTGTTTATGGCCCCGGCCGGTGAGCCGCGAACCCCTTACTTGTATGTCAAGCACGGCCGTCAAACAGAGGTCATGGACTACATCAAAACCAACCTTAATCAGGCTATGGTAGCCATACCCGCCGATCAGGCCTTATCTGTCGGCCTGCTGGGACCAATGCCACACGCGCCAACGGCTGCTGACCGTGTTGGCGATGTCCTTGTGACCATGAGATCCGGTTATGTGTTGCTAACGGAAAAAGATAGGGAGTCGGCGAAAATTTTAGTGGCACGACACGGAGGTATGACGGCGCCTGAAATGCAGGTACCCTGGGTGGGGTATCGTTTGGATGCGTAAAAACTAAAACAGGGCACGTATTCCGTGCCCTGTTTTTTATCTACCCCAACCTCTGCCGTACCCATTACGGCTGCTGGTAACTCGCCGTGCCGGTGCTGCTGAACGATGCGGCCGCAAAACCAATAGAATCCCCAAAACTCCTAAAAACAACAACCCTGCGACAATAATTTCTATCCCCATAGCTCATTGCCTCCGCTTCTGATATTGTTTTGATGTGTGCATTCATGCAGGAGTAGAAACAAACCTCACTTAGTACCAGAGTACCAGGGGAAAATTACAAAAAATGTTACAACTGGGGTTTTGTTTTACAAGAGTAGCTCGCGCCAGATTAGACGGTTACGAGAGAATAAATGCAATCGGCGATTCCCTGTACAACTTCTTTCACGGCCTGTTGGGCAACGGCCGTTAACGGCTCATCAAGACCGGTGTTTTGCGGTTCAATCCCAATCAGTGCCACGTCACAACCCAATTCGCTGGTCAGATAACGTCCCAGCATATACAACGGCATGGTGTGGCTAGATGCGCTTAGACCAGACGTTTCCTCCCACGCCAACCAACAAATAGCGCCCGGCTCTTTACCCATCACAGCCATATCCACCAGTAGCACCACATCAGGACCAAAACGGCGAATCTGTCCCGTGTGGTTTTCGGGCGCATTGGCTCCCTCCAGAACAAGTACCTGGGAAGAGACTGCGGTTGGCAGCAGCGCTTTCAACTGTCGGGCGGCAATGATGCCGGCAGCGTCATCGCCATGCATCTCATTGCCAACGCCGACAACTACCAATCGAACAGGTTTACCCCGGTGATTAGCTTGCTGGCGTCGTAATGTTTGCGTCAGCAAACTTGGCCATAAATTCTCGCAGATCATTTTCTGTGCCATAGGTGACGGTAAATGGGGTTTTATCCGTGGCCGCTAATTCCCACTCTTCATCTGACATTTCGATGCAGCTAAAGCGGCAGCTTTCCACACACTGAGCGCAGTATGTGCAGCGATCCATGTGATATTTCATCACAAATCGTTTTTCTTTTTTATCGACGGTAATAATTTCAATCGCATTAGCCGGACAATCTTTGTTGCACAAGGCGCATCCTGTACACTTTTCGGGATTCCAATGCAATTTTCCGCGTAAGCGAACAGGCGCTTCCAGGCGTTCAAAAGGGTATTTTTGGGTGATGGGCCGCTGCCAGATTGACTGCCAGACATCGCCTAACATTGTCGCGATTTTCATAATAACTCCACGTTACACGAGTTGAAGCACATAAAGGACCAGCCACTGTGCCAGAACCAGCACAGCGCCATACCGCCACCACATGCCAACTGTCTGGTCAATTCGAAGACGGGTCATGAGTGATTGTAATCCAGCCAAAACCATTAACACGCCTACTGTCTTAAGTAAAAAATAAATTGGGTTACCTAGACCACCCATATAAAAAGCTGTGATCAGGGTCAGTCCGATGACCAATTCAACGCCTTTACCCAAATGAAATATTGCCAGTCCACGGCCGCTATACTCTGTAAGTGCGCCAGCGACAATTTCGGTTTCCGCTTCAGGGGAATCGAAGGGTGGCAGCTCTAATTTGCCCATTAAGCCGATGAGTGCCACGATGAACCCGATCGGCTGTGTTAGCATAAACCAGAGATGTGTTTGTGCATACTGGTTTATATCATGGATTTGCCAGCTTCCGGCGATCATTGCCGGGCCTAAGAGGGCTAACAGAAAGGGGGCTTCATAGGCAAATAGCTGGGTCAGCCCACGGGTCGCCCCAATCAGCGAGAACCGATCGGGCGTGTGCGCGCCGGCCAGCCCGGTGCAGAGGGTTAGTAAACTGAGCATATAGACGGTGACGATCAGGTCACCGGGGAAGCTGAAAGACGGCCGTATCCCGGCCATCGGCACATATAAAGCGGCCGTCAGCGCCCCCGCCAGAGCCACGAGCGGCAGCCCAATGAATAACACCGGGTTAACGCCGGTTGGCACCACTTCCTCTTTGGCCAGCAGCTTCAAGGTGTCGGCAAATGGTTGAAACCAACGCGGCCCAATCCGGTTTTGCAAACGGGCGATTATCTTACGGTCGATCCATTCATAAAACAGTCCCAGTAAAACGACAAATAAACCGCCTGGGAAAAATAGTAGAGAGGTGATGCTTAAGACACCTTCCATAATTACACCTTTCTCGCGTAGTAATCGATGCCAAACTGGCGCAAACGTTCCCAGGTCCAACGGCCGTTACCCTCATTCCCAGAAATCGTCACGCCGCGATCATTACATGAAAAGCACGGGTCAATCCCCACCAATAACATCGGCACATCAGCCAGATGATGGCCTATCGACAGGCTCAACACCGAAGCCATGTTGCACAATGTTGGCGTGCGCACTTTCAGCCGGTCCGGTTGTTCTCCACCTGTGCTGCGAATGTAATAAAACACCTCGCCGCGCGGCGCTTCCACACGGCTGATCACTTCACCCGCTTTGATTTTTCGCGGGAAACGCTTCACCTGCAAATCGCCTGCCGGTAGATTAGCCAGAATTTCTCGGATTAAACGGAAACTTTCAAACAACTCTTTCAAACGCACCACAAACCGCGCCTCGAGGTCGCCGGCTGTTTCCACCACCATTTGCACCGGAAATTCGTCGTAGGCCGCATACGGGGCATCCACGCGCACGTCGCGGATAACCCCGGAAGCCCGCGCCGTTGGCCCAACAATCCCCAAACGCTGCGCATCCCGCAGTCGCGTAATGCCGATGCCGCGTGTCCGCTGCAAAAACATGCTGTCTGAAGTGGCGACATTTAAATAATGCCTGGTGCGCTCTTCTAAAAAGTCGATGCCGGTTAAAATGACTTTGCACTGCTCTGGCGAGACATCGAACTTAACCCCGCCCAATACGTTCGCCGAATAATTCACGCGATTACCGGTCAGCGCTTCCAAAATGTCCATAATCGTTTCCCGGTCGCGCCAGGAGTACATGAACAATGTGTCGAAACCCGCTTCGTGAGCGGCAACGCCGAACCATAAAAGATGGCTGTGAACGCGCTCTAATTCAGCCACCAGTACACGAATGGCCTGGGCGCGGCGTGGTACTTCAACTTCGGCCAATTTTTCAACGCCTAAAGAATAGGTGAGGGCGTGAATGTGTGAACAAATGCCGCAAATGCGCTCGACCAGATAGAGATTTTGCGTCCAATTGCGCGCTTCGGCGGCTTTTTCAATGCCTCGGTGCACATAACCGAGCCGCACAGTGGCGTCGGTAACAATTTCACCATCGACGGCGAATTCAAAATGTCCCGGCTCTTTGAGGGCCGGATGTTGTGGGCCGATGGGGACAATAAATTTTTCTTTTGTGGGCATGGGAATAGTGGTCATCGTTTAATTCCTGTTGGGTCTTTTAGTTTGCCGCCTGTTGGTTTTCTGTGTTGAATTCTTTGCGCAGAGGGTAGGTGTCTGCTGGCCAATCGTCTGGCAAAAATAGGTGGTCGGTGTTGGGTGTGTTCAGGATGGTGATGCCTAGCATTTCAACCAGTTCGCGTTCAAAAAAGCTGGCGGAAGGGATGATGGGGCAAATGCTGGGGATAACGGCCGTTTCCCTCTCCACCCGTACCGACAACGTAACCACCGCCGCGCCCTCAGCAAAATGATAAAGAATCTCAATTTCGCCCGCTTCCGGCCCCAAATCCAAGCCTGTGATGGTAATCAGATAGCCCCAGTCACCATCTAACAGGGTTTGCACGACTTCCAGAAGTTCGTCTGGGTGAACAGAAATGTCTAATACATCAGGACGGCCGTTCCCCGTTAACATAATGCGTCTTTTGGCATACGGAAAAATAAGCGGGTTTTCGCCTCCAACCAACGTTCTCTCGCTTGGTTGTGGTTTATTTAGCTTCTCTCGCCAGGTCTCCAGCAATTGTTCCACCCGACTTAGCGCTTGTTCTGCTTGCGATTGGCCGGACTTGTTATCAAATTCAGGCAGCATCGTAAATCTCCTCGGTTAACTGAGTAATGGCTGGTGGTTCAACCGGCGCGCCCTTTTGAATGGCGGTCAACAATTTCACCAGGCCGTCAATAATCGCTTCCGGTCGCGGCGGGCAGCCCGGCACATACGCATCCACCGGAATCACTTCGTCGATGTGACCAACTACGTTGTAACAGCCCTGGAAAACGCCGCCGGAGATTGCGCAAGAGCCTACCGCCACCACAAATTTCGGGTCAGGCATCTGCTCGTAAATTCGCAGCAAACGATCCCGCGACTGGCGCGTGACCGGACCGGTGCAAATCAGCACGTCGGCGTGGCGCGGACTGCCTTGCAGCTTCACGCCAAACCGCTCGGCGTCGTAACGCGGCGTTAAGGTCGCCAAAATCTCGATGTCGCAGCCGTTACACGAGCCGCTGTTGTAATGAATCAACCAGGGCGAGTTTATCCGTGCCCATTTTTTTACCTTGAGCAGCACATTGTTCCATTCGTTGGTCAGACTAAAATTTGTCATGGTCTCTCACCCTAAAATTAAAGCCACCAGCGCTAAAATCAGCCCGGCCAAATACAAAGCGGCGATGGGGGAGGCTGTGCTGCTGCCTAACATCAGCACACCCAAATGTAGGACAGCAAAAAACAAGGCGATCACAAAAAACGGCCGGTAGCCTGGCAGCCCAATGCGAACTGGCAGCGATTCGCCGCCGGTATAAGAACTCGATTTATTGGCAGAAGGGTTGGCTGGCCCGGCCAACAGCTTACCGAAGCCAGATAAAATACCCACCAGAATAATGTAGAGTACAAAAGCAATCGGTGGAATTAGCAAAACACTCATTCAATCACTCCTATAACCGACCCGCTACAAGCGGTCATCCGCCAAAAGCGGCCATCAGGGCTGTCCCGGCTGGTTGCACAACCCCATTTACCAGACTGGGCCAGAAACCAACAATCAATATGGCTGCCGCCAGCAGAACCAGAGGGATATTCATCATGGCCGGCACAGGTTGGCCGGACAGAACGGCCGTTGACGGCCGTTTCCGATACACCGCATTCACCATCGGCGCATAATATGCCAACGACAGCACACTGTTCAACGCCACAAATGCAATGATGCCAACCATCATCAAACTGCGCGTCTCAAATCCGGCCACCAAGATTTGCCATTTGGACATGAAGCCTACCAACGGCGGCAGCCCGCCCAGCCCCAGCAGTGCAATGCTAAACACCAGTGCAACCAAAGGGTACTTTTGTGAAGCTCCGGCCAGATCGGCAATCAGCAGCGGGTCGTGCTCGCCGCGCGCCGTATGCATCACATACAACAGCGCACCGGCAGAAAGAAAGGCCAATCCCTTCATCATGGTGTGGCTCAACAGGTGGAAAAAACTACCTTCCGCGCCCGCCGCCTCGCCAAAATAGATGGCAATGCCCAAACCAATCAGCATATATCCCACATGGGCAATACTGGAAAAAGCCAGCAGCCGCTTCACTTGCTGCTGCCGCAGCGCCAGCAAGTTGCCAACCACCATATTCGACACGCCAAAAATAATGAGCAAGATGCCCCAGGTTGTCGTGGTTCCGGCCAGCGGGGCCAACGCTCGCAGCAGAGCGATCAGACCAGCTTCGATAACCACGCCGGATAACATGGCGCTGATGCCGCTGGGTGCTTGTGAATGAGCGTCTGGCAGCCAGGTGTGCATGGGTACGATGGCGATTTTTACGCCAAAACCAACGATAAACAGCCCTCCGGCCGCCAGCAGCACCCATGAATCGGACTGTCCGGCCGCGGCAGCCTGGATTTGCACAATATCCAGCGTGCCGGTTTGCGCCAGCACCAGCGCTATGCCCATCAACACAAACACCGAACCGACCGCGCTTTGCACCAGATATTTGATGCCTGCTTCCAGAGAGGCGGCCTGATCGCGGTAAAAAGCAACCAGCAAATAGGAGGTGATGGCCATGGCCTCGAACCACAGCCAGAGGTTAAAGAGGTCGGCGGCGCAGCCCAATCCTACCATCACGCCAGATATGGCCACCAGCATGGCGTAATATTTGGATTCGCCAAGCTCGCCGTGCATGTAGGTGTTGGAGTAAATGACGACGAGGGTGGAGAGGGCCAGCACGGCCGTTGCCAGCAGCAAGCTCAATCCATCCAGCCGCAGCGTAATCGTGCCCAGGGTATAACTGAGTGGGCCGCTGGCCTTAAATGCTTGCCACGTCCAGGCGAAGGGCAGCCACGTGCTGAGAATGGCAATCAAGGCTACCCACCGGGCAACGGCCGTGTCTGTGGCCATCCGCCGCCGCGCCAGACGCCCTATCAAATAAACCACCGGCGACCATAACAACGGCAGCCAAATCAGCCACAAAAATACGGGAAGATTTGTCAATGCGTTCATATCCATAAAACATCTCTCGGCTTAAGCCGCTCCCGCCAAGACCAACAGCACCACCACCAGCGCGGCCATAATGCCCAGCACATTCCAGTTCAATTGGCCGGTCTGCGTTACCTGCAGCGCGGCCGCTGCTCTTTGCGTCAGAGCCACCGCGCCCCGGTTCAATGTTTCAGCTCCAAATCCGTTGGCGGCCGCCCGGCCAAAGCCTGAGAGCGCCGGAGCCAGCCCTGCCAGCCGGCCGCGCAGCAGCCATGCCGCTATACCTAGAGCAATGACACCCAGCGCCAGCCAGGTGGCCGGTTCCGATGCAATTCTGAGCAGCATCTCGCCAATAGTCATGGTGTGGAGTTCGTGGTAAGGCAGCGTTGCTTGCAGCCAACTGCCGAACAAGCCCACCAGCAGCCAGGTGGTCAGCGTGCCGAAGGCCAACGGAATCAGCGCCGTTTTCATCGGAGAACCGGCGTCATGAACCTGTTTTTTGCCTTGCGGTTGGCCAAAAAATACCAGCGAAACCATGCGCAAGGTGTAATAAGCCGTGATGCCCGCGCCCAAAACCATGCCGCCATAAGCCCAAATTGGCCCGTTTTCCAGCCCACCTTCCAAAATGAGTTCTTTACTCCAGAAGCCATTGAGGATTGGAAGTCCTGCCAGGGCGGCCGCCCCGATGATAAACACCACGCTGACGACCGGCATTTGCTTGCGCAGGCCGCCCATCTGGCGCATGTCCCGCGTGCCGGTGGCGTGGATCACCGCGCCCGCGCCTAAAAACAGCAGCGCCTTAAACACGGCATGGCTGAACAGATGGAATTGGCTGGCAAACACGCCACCAACGCCAATAGCGTAAACCATATACCCCAATTGGCTGACGGTGGAATAAGCCAGCACGCGCTTGAGGTCTGTGGCCACAACGGCCGTTAGCGCCGCCAGCAGAGCCGTGATGAGGCCGATAAGGAGCACGGCCGTTTTCCAACCCGCCACCTCTGCAAAAGCCGGATAAAACCGGGCCAGCAAATAAACGCCCGCATTCACCATTGTTGCCGCGTGGATGAGCGCACTCACCGGCGTTGGCGCCTCCATCGCGTCTGGCAGCCAGGTGTGGAACGGAACTTGGGCCGATTTGGCCATCGCCGCGAACAAGAAAGCGAAGGCGATAAAGCTCAAAACGCCGCCCGGCAGCGTTTGCGCCTTCGCCAGCAGCGTGTTGATCTGATAGTCGCCCAGGTAAACATAAGCGGCCAGCGTGCCCGCCAGCAGGCCAATGCCGCCAAACTGCGTAATGATCAGCGCCTTGATGCCGCCGCGCACTGCTTTGGGATCGTCATTATAAAAAGAGATGAGAGCATAAGAGCACAGCGCCGTCATTTCCCAAAAGACGAACATCAGGAACAGGCTGCCTGTCAGCACCAGACCGGCCATCGATCCGATAAAGAGCAGCACCAGGGCGTAGTAGCGCCCCAACTGCGCTTCACCACGCATATATTCCACGGAAAAAATGACCGCGAGACTGCCAATCACTGTGGCGACAACCGCCAGAAACACGCCCAAACCATCGGCTACAAAGGTAAACAGGCCAAACACGCTGCCTGCATCCAGGCTGATGACTGCCTTATCGGCGGTATTGGGGATGAGGGCCAGGGCGGCTGCGCCTGCGGCCAGCGAGAAGCAGACGGCCAGCGCATGTTGGGCGCGCGGTCGATTATCGCCGGCCAGCCAGACGCAAACTGCGCCCAACCAGGATAATCCAATGGTAAGAATGATGAACCAGGCGCTCATAGATTACCTCCGCAGGGTGGCCAGATTTTTCACGTCCAGGGAGCCTGTAAGGCGTTTTACCTGAACAGCTAAAGCCAGACCAATAACGGCCACAATGGTGTCGGCGACAATGACCGTAACGGCCAAACTTTGGCCCAAGTTTATTTGGCCGCTGATTTTCCCCGCCGCTACCAGAGCGATGATGGCGCCTTTGACCAAAATCTGGAGGGCGATGATCACCTGAAACAGGTTGCGGACCGTAAGCAGGCCATATAGTCCAACGCCAAGCAGGCATAATACGCCGCCGGCGATAATGGTAAATTCTGTGGTCATACGTGGGACTCCTTGATAGGCGTGTCTGAGGGCAGTTCCAAGGGGTAGGCTTGTGTTTGGGGGATGATCAGGGTGGTCTGGCGTGCCTTGTAATTGGCGATGGCTTGCTCTTCGGCCGTCTCTTTTTCGGCCAGAATGCCCAATATGCCTAAGACGCCGGCGAATATCAGCCCGATTTGGACGAGCATGTCCAGCCCGCGCTGGTCCCACAAGGTGGTGGAGAAGGTGGGTTCGGTTACGGCCGTACTCGCCTCGGCCACCGGCAATATAAACCAACCCACCAGCCCAATCAGCGCCAGAGCCAGACTGCCAGCCAATGCCCAGGGCACTAACGGCCGTAACCCCAGCGCATCTTCACCGGCAATGGTAATGCCAAACACAAACAAGACCGTAACCAGCCCAGCGCCCACGCTCAGTTCAATTACGGCCACTTCGTGCGCGCCCAGGGCATACAACCAACCGGCAACAATGCCGCTGGTACACGCCAGCCACAAAGCAGAGGCCAGGAGTTGTTTGGTTCGTAATGCTTGCAGCGCGCACAAGGCAGCGGCGATCATCAGAACAAGATTTAAATACATTGGAAAGCTCCTCCAGAGCATACGTTACGCGATCTGCCATTATGCAGACAGTGACACTTGTCATGGAAATGCGTGACAGAAATACCTTTTGTGAATTATTGCACAATCTGGTCTGGTGGATTCGAAAAGGAATGGCAGGGAGGGGGAAATGGGTAATTTTCGCCAGTTTTGCTCTGGCCGTAGACCGTCCAGGTTTGTAGACGAAGCTCCGGGCGATTGCCCCGGTCGCCCCAAACGCGCAGGCAAATCTCAGCCGAAATGACGGCGATTTTGGCCGATTAGCCGTGGTGTGAAATCGGGCTGGGTTTAGGCAGCGTTCCGATTTCGCCGCCAGCAGGTGAAAAATAAGATGCCGGTGACGAGGAAGGGCGAACTGTAGGCAAACGCCGAAAACAACTGGCGTTCAGGGAATGTGAGGTAGGCCAGAAAGGCAATGCCCAGCGCGCTCAGCACTGCCACCATGCTGCCGGCGGCCTCCCATCGCCAGGCGCACAAAATGCTGGCCGTGGCCACGCTTACCAGGGCGAACAGGAGGATTGCGGCTTCGGGCAGCTGCCGGGAGCGGGCGGCGGCAATGCCGTCTGTGCCGATAACGCTCAGGTAGATCAGGCCGGTGAGGAAGGCCAGCAGGCCTACGGATCGGGCAAAAAATCGCATGTCGCCGACTGGTTTTGGGTTTTCTTGCGTCAGGTGGTTGTTGCCATTTGTGACTTGCGCCATGATGTCACCTCCATGATCCGTTTCGGGTGAGCGGATCGCTTAGTTGAGTTGGATGTTGGCGGCGATGGTGAACAAAAACGCAGGGTCTTCTATGGATTATTATAGGGGGAAACGGCCGTTTCCCCCTAGTAACGGTTGTCATCTGTAACAGGTGACAGTGAGCTAAATCCTCAGTGTAAAGCAGAATTACACAGTGTAGAGCGATTGCCGCCAGCAGGCCAGGCACAGCCCGCCGGCGATCAGCGGCGGCAGCGCCAGCATGGACATCGTTACCAAAATTGTGCTGATGGAGAGCGATCCACGAGCCATGAGCGGGTAAATGACCATGATGACCAGTCCGGCCAGGACTAACAATGCGCCGCCGATGTCTTGGCGCAGCCAGGCGATAATGGCCAGAACGAGGAAAATCAGGCCAGGAACGGCCGTGTGTATCACCACGCCTATCGGGTCCAGACCTTCGCCGATGCCCGAGGCAAGGCCGAAAAAGACCCACCAGCCAGCCCAGACCAGCGCAATGATGCGGGCAATATATTTAAATGTACGCGATTGTTTCATGATCCCTCCAAGCAGGCAGAGGGTGATGGGGATGGGTTAGCGGGAGCGGATGAGCAGCAAAGGTTGGCGGGCGTGTTGCAGCACCCCAGTAGCCACACTGCCAAATAAAACACGAGCCAGACCACTACGGCCGTGGCTAGCCATGGCAATTAAATCAACGTCAGCCTCATTGGCGATCTCGATTACGGTTTCGACCACCGGGCCGCGTTTCACAAGGCGCTGCACCGCGATGCCCAATTCTTGTAGATGGGCGCAGTGAGCGTCGAGGTACGCTTCAGCGTCGGTTATCTGCTGCGCGATGAGGTTTTCAGGCTCAAAGGAAGTTAGCGGATCATACGGACTGACAAGCACGACTTCTCGTTCGATCACTTGCAGCAAGGTCACCGAGGCCTGATTGCACTGCGCCATGTCGATGACGTGGGGCAGAATAGCCGCAGCGCGATCCGAACCATCTAGTGGAACCAAAATCTTTTTATACATAGGCGCCTCCCTTTCAAATTTGCTTCAATTGGACAATCTCGCGGATCATCAATAACGCCAGCTTTTGTTGCGTTTGATCCGTTTGCGCGCTTTTTTCATCAGTAATTCGTGAAAATTGCGCTCTGGCTCACCGGGGGCGGGGTGGCGTAAGATGTATTTGCCATCTGCCTGTAAATCCCAGGCCAGCCGGTTGTCGTTGAGCGCTGCTTCCAGAATGTCGATCAGCCGCTTCTGCAGGGTGGGTTCGTCGATGGGGGTAATCAATTCCACGCGGTCGTTCAGATTTCGGCCGCGCCAATCGGCGCTGCCGATAAAAATGTGTGGTTCGCCGTTGTTGTGGAAATAAAAGATGCGATCATGTTCTAAAAAGCGGCCTAAGATGCTGATGACGCGAATGTTTTCGCTGAAACCCGGCACTCCCGGCCGAAGTTGGCAGTGTCCGCGCAAAATCAGGTCGATTTGCACGCCGGCCTGGGAAGCGGCGTATAGTTCGCGAATGATTTTTACGTCGTCGAGGGCGTTCATTTTGGCGATGATACGGCCGTTACCAAACTTGCGCGCATTGCTCATCTCCTGTTCGATGAGATTAGAGAATGCCTGGCGCATATAGCGGGGGGCCAGCAGCACCCGCTTATATTCTTGTCCTGGGGCGTAGCCGGTGAGCGAATGAAACAGGTTTACAATATCCCGCCCAATTTCCGGATCACAGGTTAGCAGCCCTAAATCTGTGTACAACCGCGCCGTTTTGGGATGGTAGTTGCCTGTGCCGATGTGGCAGTAGGTACGCAGCCCATTTTGCTCTTGCCGCACTACCAGGGTGGCTTTGGTATGGGTTTTCAGGCCGACCAGACCATAGGTGACGTGGACGCCGGTGTTTTCGAGCTGCTGCGCCCACTCAATGTTGTTTGCTTCGTCAAAGCGCGCCTTCACTTCGACCAGCACCGCCACCTGTTTCCCGCTTTCGGCGGCTTGTTTCAGGGCCGCCACGATGGGCGATTCGTCAGAAGTTCGGTAGAGGGTTTGTTTGATGGCTACCACGTCCGGGTCGACGGCCGCTTCTTCTACCAGGCGCTGCACGCTGGCGGTAAACGATTCGTAGGGGTGGTGGACGAGTAAATCACCTTTGCGAATGATGGCGAAGATATTTTGCGTATCTTTCGTTTCCCCTTCGTGCAGTAAGCGCGGCGGGGTGACGGGTTCCCATGGGTCGTCTTTGAGTTGGGGGTAATTGAGGGCGGCAATGGCGAAACAGTCGGTGAGGTCGATGAGGCCGTTGACTTCGTACACGTCTTCCTGGTTTAAGCCCAATTCGCGGGCGAGAAGACGGCGGTCGTAATCGGGCATTTTGTGATCTACTTCCAGTCGTACCACAGGCGCGAAACGCCGCCGGCGCAGTTCGGCCGAGATCATTTTTAGCAGGTCTTCGGCTTCTTCTTCGTCACGCAAGATGTCGGCGTTGCGGGTGATGCGGAAGGGATGAATGCTAATTACTTCCATGCCGGCGAAAAGTTCGGCGGCGTGTTGGGCGATGATTTGCTCCACGGGGAGAAAATATTGGTGGTGGGGCAGGGTGTGGGGCGGGTCGGCGGGGACGGGAACCCATCGCTGCGTGGGAACTTTGAGACGTGCAAAACGGAGGGCGTCTTGTTCGGTCTGGCGCAGGATAACGGCCAGCGATAGGCTGAGGTTGGAGATAAAAGGAAACGGATGGCCCGGATCGACGGCGAGCGGCGTGAGGATCGGGAAGATTTCCGTCCGAAAATAGTGGGCCATGGCTTCTTTTTGCCGGTCGGTCAGGTCGGCGTAGTCGCAGATGACGATGCCGGCGTCGCGCCGCAGGGCTGGTTTTAGATTGGACTCCCAGGTTTCGGTCATTTTGTGGTGCATGGCGATGATGGCGTCGCGCAGGAAGGTGAGTTGTTGGCTGGGGGAACGGCCGTCTGCCGATAAAATTTGCACGCCGGCCGCTTCCAACTGCTTCATCGCGCCGACACGTTTTTGAATGAACTCGTCCAGGTTGCTGGCGGTGATAGCCACAAATTTGACTCGTTCGAGCAATGGAGTGCGTTCATCCAAAGCCAGATGCAAAACGCGCCAATTGAAATCTATCCAGCTTAATTCCTGGTTGAAGTAGAGTGCCGGGTGTTTGAGGCTGGCGTCTTCCGGGATGATTTGGGGCACGACAGCCCAGGGAATGGTGAAGGGAGCAGGCGTTGGCAGGATTTCCTGCCCGTTGGGCGGGGGCGGCGGGGTCGTAAGATTGGGGAGGGAAACGGCCGTTTCCTCCACGTTGGTTTGCGCTTTCGTCTCTTTTTCTTCGGTCATGGTGGCTGTCCCTTTTAAGCGTTGGTCATTTTCAGTATGACAAAAAAAGCAGCGAATTGTTAGTGATAAATGTCATGCTTCCTGCCCCAGACGCCTATGTGTGTTATACTCGCCAAACTTGAATTGTAAGCCTTTAAGGAGAAAAATACCCATGCGGGGTCGCATTAAAACTGAAAGAGAAATTGCCAGAATGCGCGTCTCCGGGCGCATGGTAGCTGAATGTTTTGCGCTACTTGAAGAAAATATCAAGCCCGGGGTCAGTTTACGTGTTCTTGACCAACTTGTCGAAAATTACATCCATAAACAAGGGGCTGAACCCTTGTATAAAGGGTATCAGGGCAGTTCCGCCGACCATCCACCATTTCCCGGCGTTATTTGCGCTTCCGTAAACCACGAAATTTGCCATGGCCTGCCCAATGATCGTTTTTTGAAAGAGGGCGATGTGGTGGGCATTGATATTGGCCTGCGCTATAAAGGATATTGCGGCGACGCCTGTGTTACCTTTCCTGTGGGCGAAGTCTCGCTGCAAGTTGAGCGGCTGTTGGCCATTGGCAAAGAGGCGCTGCGGGTGGGCATTGAAGCCGCCCAGCCCGGCAATTATCTCAATGACATTGGCAAAGCGATTAACGATTACGCCGACACCCAGCACGTATCGGTGGTGCGCGAGTGGGGCGGGCATGGTCTGGGCCGGGTGCTGCACGAGCCGCTGTCGGTGTCGCATATTCGCCAGGCATCGCCGGGTCCGCAGCTTCGGCCGGGCATGACGTTTACCATTGAGCCGATGATTAATGCCGGCGGCCACGAATGGATTTTGCTGAAGGATGGCTGGACGGTGATTACGGCCGATGGCTCGCTTTCGGTGCAGTTTGAACACAGCCTGGCGATTACCCGCAAGGGACCGGAGATACTGACCACGCTTTAGTGCCTGGCTTTTTCGGTATTGTGGGATAGTGTGAGATGCGTGATGCGTGATGCCCTCTGGGTTACGCATCACGCATCATTTATTATGGTGCGATTTGCTGATTTATTTGTCTCAGGGGTTGGTTTTGGGGTTTTCGGCGGCGGCGCAGCCGGGACCGCTGCAAGCCTATTTGCTGTCGCAGACCATTCGCCATGGCTGGCAGCGCACACTTTCGGCGGCGTTTGCGCCGTTGATTAGTGATGGGCCGATTGTTTTGCTGGTTTTGTTGGTGTTGACGCGCACGCCAGATTGGTTTTTGAATTTGATGCGTCTGTTGGGTGGGTTGTTTTTGTTGTATCTGGCCTGGGGGGCGTACCGGGCGTTTGCGCAGGCGGTGGAGGTAACGGCCGTATCTGATACGGCCGTAACCCAGCAAAGCATCTTTAAAGCCGCCCTGATGAATGTACTCAGTCCCAACCCGTACATCTTTTGGGGAACCATCGGCGGCCCCATTTTGATCAGCGCCTGGCGAGAGTCGGTTAGTGGGGCGGTCGCCTTTTTGCTGGGTTTTTATGGCACGTTGATTGGCGGATTTATGGCCTTTATTGCTCTGTTTGCGGTGGCCAAAAGCCTGGACCCACGTCTGAGTCGGGTGTTAAGCGGCGTATCGGCGCTGGCGCTGGCTTTGTTTGGCCTTTATCAGTTGTGGTTTGGCCTGCGCGGCTTCTGGGGCTGAGAGAGTCAGCGACTGGAGACGGCGAATCGCCATTCTCCAGTCGCCAAATTTGTTAGATGGGTGGGGTGGGAACGGCCGTTTCCCTAATTTCCATTCATCGTTTTCATCAGCAAAGACACCGAATACATCAGCGAATCGCCATGCTCGTCCAGAATGCGCAGGCGTTCCAGTTCAGCCAGGCGTTCCATATCATCGTCGTCGAATAAACTGATGACCTTGTGGATATCTTCGAGAGCTTTGGTCGTGGTTTGGGTCTGCACTGCCCGTTCATGAGCCGCCTGTAATGCTTTTTCCACCTGGGGCGGCATCACAACCGGTCCAATTTTGGTGTCCACGTCGGCAATGTCGTTGAAGCCAATGCCTTGTATGCGGCTGGTAACTTCCGCGCGCAGCTCCTTCTCTAAATTTTTTATGGCATCCTGGCAGTACAAATCTGTCGCGTTTTTTTGTTCGATGATGTAACGCAGAGAGTGGACAACACGACCACTGAGCATATTCTTGGAGAATTGCGGCAGAGCGCGGGCCAGTTTGTACTCGATTTTGGGCCGAATTTTAACCGGATCCAGGGTGTAGCCCATGGACCAGTTGATGGTTAGTGGAATACCCTCTTTGGTGCGCACGAATTCGGTGGCGCCTTGAGCGGTTTGCGGTCTTTTGCTAATCGTGTCTTGCACGTATTCCTGGAAGGGATTGATGAAGTGTTGGTAGGGGAGCCGGTTGTAAAAGAGTTGATTGATGATTCTTTTTTTATGGCAGTTGAACGGCCGTTCCCCGTCGATGGGTTTACTGGGGTTGGAATCAATAAAATAAACAAAATTATGGGTGTGCCTGGCAAAAATGACGGCCACGGACATCTCGTCAACCACTATCGTGCCGGCCTCGAAAAATAAAACAATGCCGTAAACAATCCAAAGAATCACCAGTATCAGAGCGGCAGATTCAAAGGACCAGCCCAGTTGTAAGCCAAGGGCGCTTACGGCGGCGGTTGTTACAAGCGTATAGACGAGGGTGGCTATGAGCAAATTTCTGCGCGACATGGGTACTCCCGATTGTGGCGAATAAATCAGGCTTCTATTTGATTTATTTGCCGGCATAGATTGTCACCAATTCATTACACCAAAAAAGACACAGCTACGAGTTTACCATATTTTGACGGGGTTTTGGTAGAAGACATCGGTAAGGGGTAGGTCGAGCCACAGGGGGCAACGGCCGTTTCCCACCCCCTCATGTGCCCTCCCTAAATGGTTGTGCAAAACATTTGCATATTTGTTGGCAGCATGTCAAAATTAGGCCGAAATATAAACAAAATATATAATTTGCTCCCGTGTCCGCCAATTCCGGCCCTCAAAAAGCTGCCGAAATTGGCCGATCTGAGTAAATTCACGAGGAAATTGTGAACCGATTAAAAAAGTATTGGTGGTTGATCGTTTTAGTCGTTTTGGGGTTTGGCGCTGGTGGCGCTTTTATGTGGGCCAGCAGTGCGGCGGCGCCAATGCCGGAAGCGCTGGCGGCGTTGGTGTCGGATACGGCCGTTACCGTTGCCACAGATCCCTGGTATGTCTTTCAGCCCGCCGGGCAGCAGCCCACGACCGGCTTCATTTTTTATCCCGGCGGCAAAGTGGACCCCCGCGCCTATGCCCCGGCCGCCAGAGCCATCGCTGAGGCTGGTTATCTGGCCGTCATTACGCCCATGCCCCTCAACCTGGCCGTCTTTTCCCCCAGTGAAGCGGATGGCGTGGTGCAGGCTTTCCCGGAGATTGAGCATTGGGTGATTGGCGGCCATTCTTTGGGCGGCGCGATGGCCGCTAAATATGTGTTTGATCGTCCTGACAGCATGGAGGGCGTGGTGTTCTGGGCCGCCTACCCGGCCGGCAGTAACAGCCTGGCCGACCGCGTGCTGCTCATCTCGTCCATTTCTGGCACGTTGGATGGGCTGGCGACGCCGGAAAAAATTGAGGCATCACGGCCGTTACTGCCTGCCAACACCACCTGGCTGCCCATCGAGGGCGGAAATCATGCTCAATTTGGCTGGTATGGCCCGCAGAGCGGCGATAACGCCGCCACGATAAGCCGTGAAAGCCAGCAGGAGCAGGCCATTGCCGCTACGCTGGCGGTCTTAGATACGGCCAGCCAACCATAGGAGCAATTATTCATGATACCAACACGTTCATTAGGTCAAACCGATATGCACATTACGCCCATAGGCTTGGGCGCGTGGCAGTTTTCTGAAGGCCAGGGGTTTACCGGCATGTTTTGGCAGGGTTTAACGGCCGAAGAAACAGACGCGATTGTTCAGGCGGCGCTGGATGGCGGCATCAACTGGTTTGATACGGCCGAATTGTATGGCAACGGCCGTTCCGAACGCGCTCTTAGCCGGGCTTTGCAGCACGCCGGACAAACCGACGCCAATGTCATCGTGGCCACCAAGTGGAGTCCGATTATGCGCACGGCCGTTTCCATTCGCCGCACCATCGACACGCGCATCAGCAATCTGTCCCCATTTACCATCGCCCTGCATCAGGTCCATAACCCCGCGTCCTTCTCTTCGCCCGAAGCGGAAATGGACGCCATGGCCGATTTGCAGGCCGCCGGCCAGATTCGCGCCGTGGGCGTGAGCAATTTTTCATCTCAATCCATGACCCGCGCCCACGACCGCCTGTATCAACGCGGAAGCTTTCTGGCCTCGAATCAGGTGAAATACAGCTTGCTGGATCGGCGAATTGAAGGCAATGGCATCCTGGCGCAGGCCAAAAAGCTGGGAATCACCATCATTGCCTATTCGCCGCTAGAGATGGGGCTGCTTTCCGGCAAATTCCATGCCAACCCGGATTTGCTTAACGGCCGTCCCTTCATTCGCCGTCGCCAACTGGGGCGCAAAATTGAAGAGAGCCGTCCTCTCATCGACGGCCTGAACAAAATTGCGGCGGATCATGGCGTAACGGCTTCGCAGGTGGCCCTAAACTGGCTGGTCAACTTTCACGGCGACACGGTGGTGGCTATTCCCGGCGCCAGCAAAGTCCGCCACGCCCAGGAAAACGCGGGGGCCATGACCTTTTCGTTGTCGCCAGAAGAAATGGCGCAAGTCGACCGTCTCTCGCGCCAATTTATTTGAGTGCGGCCGTTTTTCAATGGGTCCAATCTGCCTGATTGGACCCATCCGGGTAGGCAAACCACATAGCCCAAGGACCGCAAACGCTAGTCGTCTGCTGCGCCTTTGTCCAGATAAACTTGCAGCATGGCGCACGTTTCCCGGACAGCCTCATGGCGGGCCATGTAGCGCCTGCCCTCCGGTTCAACGGTGAGCTGAACCAGACGGGCCAGGCGCAGAGCGTGCAGGTGGTGGACCACAGTGGGCGCGCGCAGACGCAGGCGGCGGGCCAATTCGGCCGGAGTCAGCGGTTCTTCGGCCAGATAGCGCAAAATGCGCAGACGGGTGGGGTCGGCCAGAGCCTTGAGCGATTGGAAGAGCATGTCGGGCACAATGGCTCCGGGCACTAACGATGCGTCAGACGGCCGTCCCCCAAACACCACCATATCCCTCTCCGGCCCAATCTGCCCATAAATCATCAACGGATCGCCCCAAAATGACGGCGCCAGGACCAATTCTTGCCTTTCCAAAGACCTGGTCAGGCGGACGCCTTGCGAGAGCGTCTCGATGAGCGCCGCGAGCGGCATTTGCTGCGCCAGCTCTTGGGCGCGAGCCAGCGCAGCTTCCAGCGCCGGGCCAATTCGCAGCTCTTCCTCGGCGAAGAAGACGTCGTAGTAGGCTTGTAGGCCGGACAGCAGACCTTCGCCGGTTTCTAACGGCCGTGACCACGCCTCCAACGCCCAAATCGCCTTCTCTTTCAATTCTTTACCGGTCAGTTTCTGGTCCCAAACGGTGTGATACAGTTCCTGGAGCCGGGTCAGGTCGGTATTTTGCCAGGCGCGGCGGGCGGCAACGTCTTCCAAAATCACAAAAATTTCTGGCGGCAAATAAGGCGCTTTAGCAATGGCTGCCAGCCGTCCTTCCGGCGTAATGGCCGCCAGGGTTTGGAGGATGGCCAACCCGTTTTTGGGCGACGGCAGGTCATACAACCAGTGCAGCGGCGTGCTAATAGCCGGTAAGATAGCTTGCAGCGCGTCGCGTTCGGTGTTTGGCAGCCGTGAGCGCACTCCGGCGGCCCACGCGCCGCGCAGCCCAAATTTGTCTGGCGCATGGAGTACATTCAGACTGATAAACATGTCGTAGGCTGTGCCAATATCCCAGCATAACTTTGGCGTCTGCATAGCGGTTGTTTGTCCTTTTTGGATGGTTTCGTCAGTGACAATGGTGGTGATTGTAACAACGATTCTAATTTGTTGTTAGACAATTATCGAATGAAGCAGGGAAATAGAGACGGCCGTGCCCCCTCACGCGCCATGGTTTACGCCACACGCCCCTTTGTCAGCGTTTTGGGCGCGTATCTTCCCTCTTGACACGGCCGCCCACTTCCCTTTATCTTTACCCACAGCATTTTCAACCTCCAATCCCAACTTTTTTCAAAGGATGTCCGTCATGATGTTGGATTCTTTAAACTGCCCATCTTGTCACGCCAGCCTGGATTTACCGGAAAATCTGACGCAGCCTATCGTCAAATGCCCCTATTGCAGCACAACGGTCATTGTGCCAGAGGAGTTGCGCCAATCACAAAAAAGGGCGGAAGGATCACAGAGTTATGACAGAGGCGTTGCCGAGATTCTGGAATTGATTCAGAGCGGCAATAAAATTGAGGCCATCAAACAATACCGCCAGTTGTTTAACGTGGGGTTGAAGGAGGCCAAAGATGCCGTAGACGCTTTGGAAATGAATATGGTGGGCGCTGTTTATATGCCGTCAACGGCCGTGCAGCGTGGCAGCAGTTGTCTGGGCGGTTTGTTCGCGCTGGTGTTGATTTTAGGCGCGATTGGCGCGGCGGCTTTTTTCTTTTTGCGGCCCAGCATCAGCACCATCAGCAATATTGATGAGGCTGTCAGCCTGATCAGTGAAGGTGTGCCCACTCAACTCGCTTCGGTGGTGTTGAATGGCCCGGAACTGCTGCTGCCAGTAGGCGATGGCGCCCTGGCCGACGTGGCCTATACCAGCCGCGATTACAACCAGGAAGCTATGTGGGTGAATGCGTTTTCCGGGACGGCCGGCCAGGCCGCCTGGCAAAGCGAGCCGCTCAACGATGAGTTGGGCAATCAACTGCTTTTTGCCGATGACCGGCATGTGTATTACGTCAGTGAAAATAAGTTGATGGCTCTGGACCGGGCTGACGGCCGTACCGTCTGGCAAACCACGCTCAGCGACCGCCTGCCTTACACCTGTGGCGACTGCATCCTGTCGTTTGGCGACCGGCTGGTGGTGCAAACGTTGGATAACAAGCTGCATGGTCTGGACGCGACCACCGGCGAAGAGGGGTGGGCAGTTAGCCTGGACTCGTCGTCGGGTGGGCAGATGCGGGTGGGGACGTGGACGGCCGTTCTGGCCGACAATCCCGAAACCGGCGGTGGCCTGGACCTGTATGACCCGGTCACCGGCAGCCTGGCCCAGCGCATCGAACCGCGCTGCCCGCACCCCAACTTCGATCCCCAGGAGCCGTCCTTTACCGATCTGCTTCTCGTCGACGAAAACGAACAAAGCGTCTACTTTATTTTCGGCTTTTTTGACCCCATCTGCATCCAAAAGTGGGATTACGCGGCCAATACGCAAACCTGGAACACGTTCATCGAGCAGGATTTGCCGCCCAGCGACGCCGCGTTTGTGCAGGATGCGAATAACCTCTATTACAACACCACCGACCACCAGTTATTTGCCGCCGCCAAGAGCGATGGAACCGTCACCATGCTGGCCCAAGACAACGGCTATACGCTGGTTCCGCAAACTAGCCGCAGCAATGTGCTGCTGGTCAAAGCCATCCGCTCGGTAGGCAGCAGCCGGGAGGAATTGTGGGGCGTCGACGCGGTAAATGGCGGCGTTTTGTGGAAATTTGTCCCCCAGGCCGAAGAAGAAATGGTCCCTGGTTCGTTGGACGTTGTGTATGAATCTGACGAAGGTTTTTGGACGGCGCAGCCTACACTCAGCGGCGTGCGCCTGCTGCAAGCCCGGCCTAACCCGCCGCGGCTGGTGGTGGAGACGTTGGGTTTGCAGGATGGGGCCAGCAGCGGGCAAAAAGAAATCTCGCTGAACGTTTCTACCTCATCGTCTTACTGGATTTCGCTGTTGGGTTGGGAAGGCGACGTGGCCTGGTTGGAGGCGGATTTGAAGCAGTTTACGGCCGTCAACACGGCAACGGCCGAGATTGTGTTGCGTGCGCCGTAGGGCAGGTGGGTTAATAATTTAATGCCAATCGTCAATCATCAACCTCGCGGCGTTCTTGTTGGCCGATGAATATCAGAGACTCCAGGTCTTCGCTGTCTTGCGGATTATAGCGGGCAACGATTTGGCGCACATTAGCCAACGCTTTGTCGTCGGCCCAACCGAGCATGGTGGTGACGTCGCCAAAGTCGCGCCCGCGAGAGGCCGCCATCTTCATGAGAACGAGGTATGGCAGGCCAAGCACCGGATACCCGGCAGCGTCGGCTGCGGGGTGGGTTAGTGCTTCTTCAAGCCAGGGTTGGCTGCCTAGTAAAAGGTCAATTTCCACGCCTTCGGGCGATTGTAAAACGTAACCAGGAATGGACAGAGGCTGAACGACCTCAAAGTGGGCGGCTTTCAAGCGTTGGAGCACGGCCGTTTCGTCTTTAGCGCGCACCAAAATGTCCATATCTTTGGTCATGCGTTCGGGCATGTAGGCGCGGGTGGCAACGCCGCCCACTATGACCCACTGAAAACCCTGTAAAATGTCGCGTAAATCGGGCCAATCATTCATGGCGGTCCTCTGATGCATCATGGCGTGGCTGCTGCCCGTGCCGGGACGCGCCCGGCGCAGAGCCATATCAATGAGCAGGCGGCGGCGCTGGCGGGGAGTGAGTTGTCCGTTGGGGGCGATGTGGGCAACGGCCGTTGGTAATAAGTCGTTCATAAGCAAATTATACCAGACAGTCCCAGATTACATGCGGAACGTCCCATAACGGCCGTCTCCCATCCCCACATTTAGCGTCGCCGAAAAGGCCAGGGCCAGGGCCGACCGCGTTTGTGCCGGGTCCAGAATGCCGTCGTCCCACAGGCGGGCGGTGGCGAAGTAGGGGTCGCTCTCGTGGGCGTATTTTTCCAGGATGGGGCGCTTGAAATTCTCGGCGGCGGCGGCAATCTCCGCCTCGCTGGGATTGGCTAATTTGCTCAATACGCGGTCCTGGCCGACGGTCCAGAGGGTGTTGGCGGCGCTGTCGCCGCTCATGACGCTGATGCGGCTGTTGGGCCAGGTGAAGAGGAAGCGTGGGTCGTAGGCGCGGCCGCTCATGCCGTAGTTGCCCGCCCCGTGGCTGACCCCGTGGAAGAGGGTAATGCGCGGCACGTTGACGGTGGAAACGGCCGTCACCATCTTCGCCCCATCCTTGGCAATGCCCCCGTTTTCATACCGCTGCCCCACCATAAAGCCGGTGATGTTCTGCATGAACAGCAGGGGCGTGCCCCGCTGCCCGCAAAGCTGGATGAAATGGCTGGCCTTCAGCGCCGATTCGCTGAACAGCAGGCCGTTGTTGGCCACAATGCCCACCGGGATGCCCATGATGTGGGCAAAGCCGCACACAATCGTCGTGCCGTAGCGCGCTTTAAACTCGCTCAGACGCGAGCCGTCCACCAGCCGGGCGATGACTTCGCGCACGTCGAACTGCTGGCGGTGATCGGCGGGGATGACGCCGTAGAGTTCTTCGGGGTCGTAGGCCGGATTTTCCGGGGGTTGTATGACGACGGGCATGGTTTTGTGGCGGTTAAGATGGCTGACGGTTTCGCGCACGCGGGCCAGGGCTTCGTTTTCGTCGTTGGCGAAGTGGTCGGCGACGCCGCTGAGGCGGGTATGCACGTCCGCGCCGCCCAGGTCTTCAGCGGACACTTCTTCGCCGGTGGCCGCTTTGACGAGCGGCGGCCCGGCCAGGAAGATGGTGCCATTCTCGCGCACGATGATCGTCTCGTCGGACATGGCCGGGATGTAGGCGCCGCCGGCCGTGCAGGAGCCTAAGACGGCCGAGATTTGTGGGATGCCTTTGCCCGACATGCGGGCGATGTTGTAAAAAATGCGCCCAAAATGGTCGCGGTCGGGGAACACATCGGCTTGCAGGGGCAGGAACGCGCCGCCGGAATCGACGAGGTAGATGCAGGGGAGGCCGTTTTCTTCGGCGATGGTTTGGGCGCGGACGTGCTTTTTGACGGTTTCGGGGAAGTAGGTGCCGCCTTTGACGGTGGGGTCGTTGGCGATGATCATGCATTCCAGCCCTTCTACGCGGCCGATGCCGGTGACGATGCCCGCGCCCGGCGCTTCGCCGTGGTACATCTCCCAGGCGGCCAGGGGCGAGAGTTCAAGGAAGGGGCTGTTGTCGTCGAGGATGGCTTCGATGCGCTCGCGGACGAGCAGTTTGCCCCGGTCGCGCTGGCGCTGGATGGTGCGTAACGGCCGTTCCCCCACCGCCTGCTGCTGCCGTTCATGTAGTTGTTCGGCCAGGGCTTTGTTGTGGGCGTAGTTGGTCTGGTAGTCGCTGCTGGTAGTATGAAGATGACTGATCAGTTGGCTCATGGGATTTATCCTGGGCTAGTTGGAGCGGGTGATGTCGAGAAGTTCCTCCATTAACAAATGCAAGAATTCTTCGATTTGCTCATCGGAAAGAGGGGTATTTTGCGAGAGGCGGTTGATTAGTTTAGCGCGTTCTTTGGGTTTGCTGGAGAGGTCCATCAGGAAGCGCAACCATAATTCCGGGTCGATTTCCATCGATCTCTGTTCGGGATCAATTTCAGGGTCCATTTCGGGTTCCAATGTTGTATGCCTCTCCTGTGTTGTGATTTTGACTGTAGATTGCTGATTGACTGACAAATCTCAGAATTTTACCGCGGAGAGCGCAGAGGACGCGGAGGTTTTCTCTGGGATAAACTCCGCGTTCTCCGCAGTTAGATAAGTTTTGTCAGTCAATCAGCTGTAGATTGATATGTTTTCCATCCGCCCGTAATTGTAGCAGAATTGGGCGTGGATGGGCCTATAGCAGGGTTGTCTGCGCGGAAATTGTTCAGTACTATGAGGTGGCAATTGAAAGAGGCTCTTCAGGAATTTATGGGGTTGACAGTTCATGATGCGTGAAGCGTGATGCGTGACTAGAGAGATGTCACGTATCACGCATTACGCTTCAGGGCAGACCACGCGAATTTCCAAAGGCCCGTAAAGGAGAGCGTATGGCTGAGATGAATGTTTGCCCAGAGTGTGGCGCGAAGTTGTTTTTTGGCGGCGACGGCCGTTCCCGTATCTGTGAAACGTGCGGTTACAAAGAAGCCATCCACAAAGAAATTCCCAGGCCGGAAGAGTTGGCGCGTGATTTGCGTTACGCGGCGCAGTTTGCCCAGCCGGGCCAGGAACCAGCGCTGTTTCGCAGTAATGTGCGGTTGCTCTTGGCGCAGGCCCAGGGCGCAGTCAAGGAAGGCAACCGTGAGGAAGCGTATTTCTGTTTGGAAAAAGTGTTATACGCGGATGCCGATGACAAGCAGCGCGCCGAGGCCTGGCTGTGGTTGAGCCAGATTTACACCGCGCCTGAAGATCGGCGCGTTTGCCTGGAGAAGGTGATTGTCCATGAGCCGAATAATCCGCTGGCACGGCGGGGGTTGGCGATTTTGGACGGCCGTCTCCAACAAGCTGACATCATCAACCCGGATCAATTGAGGGAAACGGCCGTGCCCGACGACCCCCAATCCATCCAGGCGGAGCATTTCCAATGCCCGCGCTGCGCCGCACGCATGAATTACACCACCGATGGCCGGGCGTTGATCTGCGAGTTTTGCAGTTATCGCCAGGAGCTAACCGCCGACGGCCCCATCGAAGAAGTGAATACGTATGGCATCGGCGGCGGCGAGCAGGACTTTATCGCTGTGCTGGCCACCGAAAAGGGGCACGTGCAGCCGGTAGCCATGCGCGCCTTTCATTGCATGGGCTGCGGCATTGAATTTGTGCTGGGACCGGCCACGTTATCGTTAACCTGCCCATACTGCGATTCGGTGTACGTGACTGAGGCCGCCGAAACGCGGGAAATCCACCCGCCGCAAGCGCTCATCCCTTTTACCATCAGCGCAGATGACGTGAAACAGAGGCTGCGCGATTGGTTTAAGGAGCGTAAGGTGGAACGGCCGCGCGTCTCGCCGATTGTGGGTGTCTATGTGCCTGTGTGGACGTTTGACGTGGGTGGGGAACTGCGCTGGCACGGCCGTGTTCGTCGCGGCGACGATTGGGTGAGGGTGTCCGGGGCGAAACAACTGCTGCTGGATGACGTGCTGGTTCCGGCCACCGGCAAGCTGCCGACGGCGCTGCGCGCTATTTTGCACAGCTATGCGCCGGAAGGCATGGTGGCGTACGATGCGCGCTATCTGGCCGATTGGCCGGCCGAACGTTACCAACTCACCCTGGCGGAGGCGTCTTTGCAGGCGCGGAAGCAGGTGCTGCATGATTTTCGGAAACGGCCGTATGAAGTCACCGGCGGCGAGATGGTGACGGATTTGGCGTTTAACTCCAGCGGCATGATGGTGGAATCGTTTAAGCTGGTGCTGCTGCCGGTGTGGATGATGCACTATAAGGTTGATGCTGAGGTGTATGACGTGCTGGTGAATGGGCAAAACGGCCGTGTCCTGGGCCAATATCCGCAAACGGCCGTGGGGAAACTGGTTTCCTGGTTGAAGGGCGGATAGGCGGGGTAGACGGCCGTTCCTGCGGCGTAGATTGGACCAATCCCCAAGATTGGTCCAATCTCTAAACAGTTACGTGGCGAAAAGGCCGCCGTGGGCCGGGGCGAGCCTGGCGGAGAAGTGGCGCAGCACCGGCGGCGAGGCTACGATGCGCACGCCGCGAATTTGTTCCTTCATGCTGTTGACGTGCAAAATCACCTCGGCCAAATAATCGACGTGGCTTTGGGTGTAGACGCGGCGCGGGAAGGCCAGGCGTACCAACTCCATGGCGGCGGGGATTTCACGGCCGTCTGGCTGCTGCCCAAACATCACCGAGCCAATCTCCACCGAACGAATCCCACCTTCCAGATAGAGTGCCAAGGACAGCGCCCAGGCCGGATATTCGCTCTGGGGAATGTGCGGCAGCATCCCTTTGGCGTCGATATAGATGGCATGACCGCCCGGCGGCTGCATGATGGGCACGCCCGCTTTGGTCAGGATGTCGCCCAAATAGGCTACTGAGCGCAGGCGATATTCCAGATAGTCTTCGTGTAAAACCTCTTCCAAACCGACGGCGATAGCTTCCAAATCATATCCGGCCAGGCCGCCGTAGGTGGGGAAACCTTCGGTGAGGATGAGCATGTTTTTGCATTCTTGCGCCAGGGCGTCGTCGTTGAGGGCCAGGAAGCCGCCGATGTTGGCCATGCCATCTTTTTTGGCGCTCATCGTCGCGCCATCGGCATAACTGAACATTTCCTGGGCGATTTCTAGCGGCGTTTTGTCGGCGTAACCCGCTTCGCGCAGTTTGATGAAGTAGGCGTTTTCGGCGAAGCGGCAGGCATCGAGGAAAAAGGGTACGCCGTGGCGGTGGCAAATCTCGCTGGCGCTGCGGATGTTGGCCATGCTGACGGGCTGCCCGCCGCCCGAATTGTTGGTGACGGTGATCATGGACAGCGGCACTTTGCCGGGATTTTCGCGCAGGGTTTCTTCCAATTTGCCCAGATCGATATTGCCTTTGAAGGGCAGGATGATTTGTGGGTCGCGGCCTTCAGGGATGGGGATATCGAGGGCGATGGCCCCGCGAAATTCGGTGTTGGCGCGGGTGGTGTCGAAGTGGGTGTTGTTGGGCACGATATCGCCCGGTTTAAGGGCCGAGCCGAACAAAATACGTTCGGCGGCGCGTCCCTGGTGGGTGGGGATGACGTGTTTGAAGCCGGTGATATTGCGCACGGCCGTTTCAAACTTATAAAACGACTTGGCTCCGGCGTAACTCTCATCGCCCAGCATCATGCCCGCCCATTGGGCCGATGACATAGCGCCGGTTCCAGAGTCGGTCAGCAAGTCGATGAGTACGTCTTCGGCTCGCAGCAGGAAGAGGTTGTAGCCGGCTTCCTGGAGGGCAATTTCCCGCTCGGCGCGGGTTGTGTGGCGGATGGGTTCCACCGCTTTGATGCGAAACGGTTCGATAATGGTTTTGTACTGCATAAGTCCTCCGTGGGATAAGTGGGTGTTTGGGTTTTTAAGGGTTCACGTATTCAGGTGGTTTGCGGTGCGTCAGGCCACAGTCGTGGTTCTTCGGACCATTTTGTAGCGGATTTCTTCTTCGGCGACAATGGCAAAACCGAAGCGTTCGTAAAGTTGGCGGGCACGGCCGTTTGTTTTGAGTACGTGCAGGGTGGCGGGCAGGCCCAGTACCTGGGCTTCGAGGAGAAAATCGGTGAGAACGGCCGTGCCGATTCCCCGCCCCTGAAATTCCGGCAGCAGCTCGATCAGGCCCAGATAATGTTCACCCTGGCGCTTGTCGACCACCAGAACACCGGCGTCACGGCCGTTTACCTGAATGATCTGGCGACGGCAGGGGTCCCACTTCCGGTCGAAATACTCGCGCTGCCATTCTTCGTTCCAGCCCCAGGTGGCCTCCACATAGGCCTGCATGGTTTCTTTGTGTAGGTGGTATAAGAAGTCGTAATCTGCCTGTTCAGCCTGGCGCAGGGTGTACATGTTGGCTCTCGCTATGGCGGTCTGAGGTTGTCGCGGTGCGTGGGCGTCAATCTTCAATCTCCAGTCGCTGCTCGCTGGAGAAGAATTGCTAATCAGCCGCCTCACTGGATTATACCTGAGGAACGGCCGTGAACGATTATGAATAAAACATAAACAATACATTGACAAAACAGGGATTTCCTTCTATAGTAATGGTAACAAGCGTAAAGAGCAGAACGCTTTGTTAAAACAAAAAAACCTCCTCTTCTCTTCTTCTCTTCTTGAAGTCCAAACGAAAAGAAGGTGGCTACCCAACATAGCCACCTTCTTTTTGTTGCTGCCAAACAAACAAGCTGGCTCTATGCCAGCGTAACGACATCAGCGTGTCTGGCTTCTTGGCGGGCCACGGCCGTTTCCACAAACCGCCGAAACAACGGGTGTGGGCGATTCGGCCGGCTCTTAAATTCTGGGTGGAACTGGCTGCCCAGCATAAATGGATGGTCACGCAGCTCGGCGATTTCTACGAGACGGCCGTCTGGCGACAGCCCGCTAAAGACCAGCCCTTCCTGCTGCAACATCTCCCGGTACGTATTGTTGAATTCCCAACGGTGACGGTGGCGTTCATCAACCTGCTGCTGGCCATACGCCTCAGCGGCAATCGTGCCCGCCACCAACCGGCACGGATAAGACCCCAACCGCATTGTCCCACCCATATCACTCAGATGGTGCTGATCGGGCATCAGGCTAATCACCGGATGTTCTGTTTGTGAATCAAATTCCGTGCTGTTTGGTTCATCGCTGCCCAAAATATGGCGCGCAAATTCGATGCACATCACCTGCATACCCAGGCACAGACCTAAATAGGGCACCCGGTTTTCTCTGGCCCAACGTGCGGTCATGATTTTCCCTTCAATCCCTCGCTCGCCAAATCCACCTGGCACTACCACTCCGTCCAACCCTTCAAACAATTCCCAGCCTTTCCCTTTTTCCAGGTCGCCAGAATGAATCCATTCAATTTCAATGTGGCGGTTATTGGGGATGCCAGCGTGATACAACGCTTCGCGCACACTCATATAGGCGTCGTGCAGTTCCACATACTTGCCCACAATGCCGATGCGAATGGTTTGTTTGGGTTGGCGAATTTCTTCAATCATGGCCGCCCAGGCGCTTACATCCGGTTCGGGCGTATTGTTAATCCCTAACCGATCAACGACATAATTGTCCATTTTTGTTGCCTTCAGCTTAAGGGGGATGGCATACAAAATATCGCTGGTCACGGCCGGAATAACCGCCTCCTCAGGCACATCGCAAAACAGCGCGATTTTGCGAATATGTTCTTCTGGAATGGGATGATCGGCGCGGGCAATAATCATATCTGGTTGGATGCCCAGGCTGCGCAGCTCACGCACGCTGTGTTGGGTTGGTTTTGTTTTCAGCTCGCGGCTGGCGCCAATGTAGGGCAAAAAGGTGACGTGAACAAACAGGGCGTTTTGCTGCCCTACGTCTGAGCGCATTTGCCGCAGCGCTTCCAAAAACGGCAAACTTTCAATATCACCCACCGTGCCGCCAACTTCCACCAGCACCACATCCGCCTGGCTCTTTTCGGCTACCAGGAAAATGCAGCGTTTAATTTCGTTGGTAATGTGAGGGATGACTTGAATGGTGCCGCCCAAGTAATCACCGCGCCGTTCGCGGGCAATGACTTCGGCATACACCCGCCCGGTGGTGACATTTGACACCTGGTTCAAACTGATGTCGATGAACCGTTCATAATGTCCCAGGTCCAGGTCTGTTTCCGCGCCATCATCGGTGACAAATACTTCGCCATGTTGGTATGGCGACATGGTGCCTGGGTCGACATTGATGTAGGGATCGAGCTTTTGAACGGCGACGCTCAATCCTCTCGCTTTCAGCAATCGTCCGAGGGCTGCGGCCGTGACGCCTTTGCCCACCGAACTGACCACACCGCCTGTAAAAAATATAAATTTTGTGTCCATGTATGTACCCCAAAAAGAGAGGAGGGGCATGTCACCTAGGGTGACATGCCCCTCCTCTCAAAAATTTTGTTACTTATGGTGCGAAATTATCTTTCGCATGTGATTACCTTAAAGGAGGCGTGTCAGATCCTCCACTGCCCGACTCATATCCAGGAAAATAAGACCTAATTTTGCCTGGGCGCGGGCCAAGACAGTTAGAACTGCGTCTTCGCCAACAGCCATCAGGACGATGATGCCATCGCTACCATCAATAAACACACGCTTGAGGGTGCCACGGCGCAATTCGCTGGAGATTCTGTCACCCAGTGACAGCATCGCGGCGGACATTGCCGAGATGCGATCTTCATCGACATCTGCCGGCAAGGAGGAGGCCATGATCAGCCCGTCGACGCTTACAACTGCTGAAGCTTCAATATCGGGTGTTCCTGCTTGTAAGTCCCGAAGGCGGTCAACCATCATTTCGGTACGGGATCTCATCCTGAAATCTCCTTGGTAGAGCTTGTTTGAATCTTATTTTATGTTAGTTAGAACGGAAAAAATCATAACATAACTGTCTGGGGCTGTCAAACAAAGGAGAAGGGGAAAGTGGGAACGGGAAACGGCCGTTTCTTGCCGTTTTGGTCTGGAAATCACGGCCGTCTTCACTCATAGCGCGCGTCAACTTTTGTCCGTTTGGCCAGATCGATTGTGGCCGTATGGGCCTGGGCAGCGGCCGCCGGTCTGGTCGCTTCCAGACGTTTCCAGGCAGCTTGAATCTGGCTCAGTTCTTCCTGGGTTTCGGGCAGTTCGCCGTAACGAATGTTGACATATGCCTGGGTGATGAGGCTGGTTTCTGCGGTATGTTCCGGCCAGGCGGCGGCCAGGGTGGCGAGGTATTCGTAGGGGGTTTCGGCGGCGGCGCGGGGGAAGCCGCTGGCGGCGGCGGCCTGGCTCATGTGCTGGTAGATGCGACGGATGGACGCGGCCGTGCGCCAACCGCGCAGCAGTCCGAACCGCCGCAGCAGCCTGCGCCCCAGCTTGCTGTCCGACGTGTCTGGGCTGCTGCTGGTTTGCTCGCTGCGGCGGGCGGCCAGTTCGGCCTGCCGGTAGAGCTGTCCCAGGGCCAGCGTTACCACCAGAACGACGGCGATCATCAGGAGGATGGTGATGAGTTTGATGCTGGGGCTGCCGCCAACGGCCGTTGGCGCAGCGCGTGTGGCTTGCAAGGGAAAATCCAGCGGGCCGGGCGTGGGGTTGGGCGTGGGCGTGGCCAGACGAGACATGAACGGCGCGAGCCACGCGGCGAGCAGTTCTACCAGCCAGCCGATCAGTTTGAAAAGCGGCAGGATTAAATAAAACAAGGTGTTGGCGATAACCGCGCCGCCCAGGATGAGCGCCGTCCACAGCGGCGCGAGCCAGCTCACGGCGGCTAATGCCGGATCGCCGGCGACGAGCAGGGTGATCAGGTCGGCCAGAACCACGACCAGGAGCGCGGCCAGGAAAACGGCCGTTAACCAACGCGGATCCAGGGATGCCGAGCGGCCGGATTTGCTTTGCTCCACTTCTTCGGCGCGGATGAGGGCGACGGCCGTTAACCCGGCCAGGAAAAAGAGCAAAATGAACGGGGACAGGCTCCAGGCGAGACGGCCGTAGGCGAACCAGATCACCAGCGGGGCCAAAATCAACCCGCCCACGCGCAAACGCAGCCCGGCTCCAGCGATGGAAAAGTACCTGCCAGCCAGCCGCAGCCCGCGCCACCACACAAACGCGATCAACAGGAACAGCGACAAATCGCGCAGCCAGAGCAAATTGTTAATCTCGGCCAGATTGGCGAAAAATTCGCGCAGCCAGCGAAAATCCAGGAGCGAGTTTGGCTGATAAAAGAGGGTGCGCCAGGCCACCAAAACCGTGAGCAGCAATGCGCCAATCATCACGCCCCGCTGCTGGTCGCGGTCAAATTCCAGGGCGCTCATCAAGCGAGCCAGGTTGAACGGCAGCAGCATGAGCAGCAGCAGGCAGACCATAAAAAGGGCGGGCGGCCAGAATTGCACCCAGCGCATCAGGGCGAAACAAAACGGCGTCAGGAGAGAGACTTCCATTATGGCCCAGGTTATGTAAATGAGTTCATGATGGACATAACCCCAAACCACACTGGCTGAAGGGCGGGCGGCGGCATCTGGCAAACTGGCGGTTGGCGTGGTCATGATGCGGTGATAGCCTCAGGCGTTAATTCTGTCGGTTGGGGCGTGGGGATGGCGCTGAGGGCGGCTTCGGTGGCGCTGCGGCTGTTTTGACCGGCTGGGATGTGGTAGGTGAGCATATCGCCGAATACGGGCGGCGGGGCGTCGGCGAGGGAGATGAGGACGACGCGGCGGCCGGCTTCCTTGAGGCGCAGCAGGGTGATGAGGATTTCGTCGGTGACCACGGCCGTTACCACCACCACCGTCGCCGCCCAGGGCAAACCGGGACTCTCGCGCAAAATCATCTTCTCAATCGCCCCGGTGGCAAATTCGGTCACGACGGCCAGACCTTCCAGCAAATGATTCAGTTGTTCCGGGCTGCGCCCCGGCAAAATGCGGATGGGCTGGTCGGAATTGGGCACGCTCCCATTCGCATAGACGCCAACGCTCCATTTTTGCTCCACGCCAAAATTGGCAATAGATGCGGCCACGCTGACCGCGCGTTCCAGCAAATCGGGGTTAAAGCCCATCCAATGTTTGGGATAGGTTGCCACGTTTAAGAAAACGGCCATCGTCATGCCCACGGCGGGGTCGTAGACCTTGGTTTGCAGGTGGCCGCGCCGCGCGGTGGCCTTCCAATGCACATCGCGGAAACGATCTTGGGGCTGGTAATCGCGGATGCCCTGCGTTTTGACCGGATCAGAAAACAGGCTGCGGCGCACGCGCAAATCGCCAAATGGCTCTTTGGCGGGCAAGCCCAGTTCGGTCAGGGGCCAGATTTGCGGATACACCACCAGCGTGTCGATGTAGCGGCGTTGTTGTTCGCGGGTGAATAGGGTGAAGATGTCGCCGGAGCGGTAGGTGACCGGTCCGAGTTTGTAATAGCCGCGCCGGGAAAAGGTGAGGGTGGTGTGGCGTTGGGTTTTTTCACGGCCGTGCAGCGAAAAGGTGTTCTGGTACAGATGTTTACCGGCCACTTCGCTGGCTAATTTGGCGATTTCATCGGATTCGCCAGGGGCGATGGGCAGTTCGTCTTGAAATTGCAGCCAGGTGAGAGGCAGCGGTTTGTGGTTGCCCACCGTCAGGGTCATGGCGATGGGTTCGCCGGGGAATACGCGGGTGCGGTCGAAGCTGCGCTCGTAGGTGACGCCGACCAGGGATAGATTTTTCCACACGCGGCTCACGGCAATAATCAGCAGCAGCGTAAAACCCAGTACCAGCCAGGCTTCATTTCGCCCGGCGGCCAGGCCGATTATCACAAAAACGGCCGCCAAAATCGGCCAGGCGTCGCTGAAGATGGAGTTTTCCCGTTCGCGCACGACCATGCCACGCGCCTGGGCAAAATCGGCCGTGTCGAGGGGTTGACCGGTCGCCGCCGCCAGCATTAAATTGCGCCGCGCTTTTTTTTGCACGTCGCGGCGGCTTTCCCGCACGGTGAGTTCGTAGGTTTCAAAGTTTTGCATCACAAAGGAGGGATTGGAGATTAGCGATTGGAGATGGGTCGCGCTTTCCAATCTCCAGTCTCCAATCTTCAGGTTTTCAGTTTCCTGTTTCCACCGGCACGGGCACAGTCGCCACGACTTCGGCGATGACCTGCTCTGGTTTACGGCCGCGCAAGCGGGTTTGGGGGTTGACGATGAGGCGATGGGTAAGGACGAAAGGGGCCATGTGTTTTACGTCGTCGGGGATGACGAAGGCACGGCCGTTTACCGCGGCCAAGGCCTGACAGGTGCGATACAGGGCCATGGTGGCGCGCGGGCTGGCGCCTAATTCGATGTCCTCGTGGTCGCGGGTGGCGCGGCAGACGTTGACGATGTAGTTTCGCACGGACGTTTCGACGCGAATTTCGCGCACGGCCGTTTGCATGGCCAATATCTCCTCCGGTTCTACAACTTTTTCCAGGCTGTCCAACGGATCAACCCGCTCAAAGCGCAGCAAAATGTCGTTTTCTTCGTCGGCGTCGGGGTAGCCCAGGGCAACTTTCAGCAGAAAGCGGTCGAGTTGGGCTTCGGGCAGTGGGAACGTGCCTTCCAGTTCAACCGGGTTTTGCGTGGCCAGGACGAGAAACGGCCGTGGCAGTTTATGCGTGGCAATATCTACCGTCACCTGCCGTTCCTGCATCGCTTCCAGCAGCGCCGACTGCGTGCGCGGCGTGGCCCGATTGATCTCGTCGGCCAGCAAAATTTGGGCAAAAACGGGGCCGGCGCGGAATTCAAATTCCTGCGCTTTTTGATTGTAATAGTAAATGCCGGTTACGTCGGAGGGCAGTAAATCCGGGGTGAACTGCACCCGGCGAAAGGTGCAGCCCAGCGACGCGGCGATGGTTTTGGCGAGTGTCGTTTTGCCGGTTCCAGGCACATCTTCCAGCAAAATATGCCCTTCGCAGAGCATGGCGATCAGAGCCAGATCGATGATCTCGTCTTTACCGACGATAACCTTCTGAATGTTTTTTCGTAGTTTAGCGGCCGTTTCGGCAATCATAACGTGTCCTATATCCGTGCCGTGGGGCGATGAAATGACAGCACGGGCTGGATTTGGGCTGAAACCCTACTTCATTTGTGATGAGAGGAAGTCCAAAATGTCGATTTTTGTCAAAATACCTTGCACCTGATCGCCAACGGCAATCACGACGGCATTGTGATGGCTGAAAATAGCCATGAGGGTTTCTAGCGGCGTGTTGGGGCGCACAACCGGCACGTTCACGTCAATGATAGATTCGATGGTTTCGTCGGATTGGTGGACGTGGTTGGCCAGGAGCATGTGGTTGAGCAGTTCAATTTCGGTGACGATGCCGATCAGTTTGCCCAGATTGTCGACAACGGGCAGTTGGGAGACGTTGTTGTTTTTGAGCATGGCGATGACGTTGGTCATGGAATCGGTGGGGTGGGCGGTGATGAGACGGCCGTCGCTCTTAATGGCCTGAATATCATGGGCGCGGTAATCGACCCAGGTGCGTTCCAGAAAGCCGTTTTCGCGCATCCATTCATCGTCGAACACCTTGCTCAGATAGCGCGAGCCAGAATCCGGCAGGATGACCACAACGACATCTTGGGGACCGAGCTGCTGCGAGCGGGCATAGTTTAGCGCCCCGGCGACGGCCGAACCGGAGGAGCCGCCACAAAAGATGCCTTCTTCGCGGACGAGGCGGCGCGTCATCAAAAAACTTTCACGGTCGTTCACCTGCACGATGGTGTCGATGACCGATAAATCGGTGGTTGACGGCAGGAAGTCTTCGCCGATGCCTTCGACTTTGTAACTATCGGCCTTGACCGTTTCGCCGGTGCGGTGCAGATCATACAAAATGGATCCCACGGCGTCTACGCCGACGATTTGGACATGGGGGTTTTGGGATTTCAGGTAGCGGCCGACGCCGGTGATGGTGCCGCCGGTTCCCATGCCGGTGATGAAGTGGGTGATTTTTCCGGCCGTTTGCCGCCAAATCTCCGGCCCGGTGGTTTCTTCGTGCGCCTGTGGGTTGATGGGATTGTGGTATTGATTGGCCAGAACGGCGTTGGGGGTTTCGGCGACCAGGCGGTCGGCGACAGAGTAATAGCTGCGGGGGTCTTCGGGGGCAACGGCCGTGGGCGTAACTACCACCCTGGCTCCAAAAGCGCGCAGCAGCATAATTTTTTCCTGCGACATTTTGTCGGGCATGACAAAGATGCAGCGATACCCTTTGAGGGCGGCGGCGATGGCCAGACCGACGCCGGTGTTGCCGGACGTGGCTTCGACGATGGTGCCGCCGGGTTGGAGACGGCCGTTGCGTTCCGCATCCTCAATAATCGCCAGCCCAATCCGGTCTTTGACCGAGCCGCCGGGGTTAAAAAACTCAACCTTGGCCAGGATGGTACACGGCAAATCCCCGGCTACCGAGTGCAGGCGAACCAGCGGCGTTTCGCCAATGGTTTCCATGATATTGTCGTATACGGTCATCGGTTGGTCTGGGGTTGTCGTTTTTTCTGTTTGCATAAGATCATCTCTCTGTCGATTGGTGTGGTTAGTCTGAGGTTAGTCGTCCAGGCGAATTCCTGCAAAGTATACCTGAGTCCCGTAAAAAACAGGTGGTCTTTAAGGTTTTATGTGGCTTTTGTCTGTGGCGGGGGTTGTGGCGATTGGGCGGGTTGATGGCTTCTCTTACGCGGCAGGATGGGGAACGGCCGTTGCCCCAATTGTAGACTTGTGTTTATGTTAAGAATGTTTATAATGTAAAAACGAGGGTCGTCTAAATTACACGAGTAGCAAAGCAAGTTCAGGACTTGCTCTCGGAGTTTATTGTCTAACCATTCGCACAGGCTATTCCCGCAGCATCAAGGAAGTGCGAAGCCGTTCAGGAGGATGATTATGAAGAAGTCGCGTCTTGTGGCTGTGATCGCAGCGCTGGTTGGCGTTTTGGTTACGGTCACTATTGTGTCTGCATTTTCTTACCAAATCCAGTGGGGTGACACGCTTTGGGGTATTTCGCGCCGGTTCGGCACAACCGTGGATACATTGGTGCAGGTCAATAATATCCCTAACCCGAATTTGATTTTTGCGGGGCAATATTTGCAGATACCGGATGGGACGGTAACGGCCGTTCCCCCCACCATTATTCCGCCCACAGTTCCTCCAGGCACCACCACCTACGTCGTCCAGCCAGGCGACACCCTCTCGGCTATCGCGCGGCGATTTGGCACAACCGTTAACGCCATCGTGCAGGCGAATAACCTGGCGAATCCCAATCTAATTTTCCCTGGTCAGGTGCTTATCATTCCCGTTGGCAGCGGCACGCCCGTGCCAACGGCCACACCGGGGCCATCTCCAACGCCCGGTCCCACAGCGACGCCGCCGCCGACTAATTTTGCTCTTGGCGGCCAGACATTAAATCTGGCTTATGCCGCCAACATGCAGTACGCTGGCATGACCTGGGCCAAATTTCAGTACAAATGGACGGTTGGCGATTCGCCCGATGCGCTCGCTTCGATGATCAATGCGGCCCACAACCAGGGCTTTAAGGTGCTGGTTTCCGTGGCTGGAGCCGCCAATTATCCCGGACCGGGAGGAATTAACTTTGCCAGCCTGGTAGAATTTTTGCGCGGGGTGGCGCTGCTCGGCCCAGACGCCATTGAGGTATGGAACGAGCAAAATATCGACTTCGAGTGGCCAGCCGGCGAGATCAGCCCCGTGTCTTATGTTAATAACATGCTATCTCCTGCCTATCAGGCCATCAAACAAGCCAATCCTAACGTGATGGTCATTTCTGGCGCGTTGGCGCCGACCGGGTTTGATAATGGGTACAACGCCTGGGCGGACAATCGGTACCTGGCGGGCATGTGGCAGGCTGGCGCGGCCAATTATCTGGATTGTATCGGCGCGCATCACAATTCCGGGGCGACATCGCCAACGGTAACGGTGGGGCATCCTGGCGGGACGCATTACAGTTGGTATTTCCTGCCCACTTTGAATTTGTATCATAATACCTTTGCCGGTACGCGGCAGGTATGTTTTACAGAGTTGGGCTATTTGTCGGCTGAAGGATTCCCTGGGCTGCCGCCGAATTTCTCCTGGGCCGGGAATACGACGGTAGCCAATCAGGCGCAGTGGTTGGCGGAAGCGGTCACGTTGTCGCGCACAGGTGGGAAGGTGCGTTTGTTGGTGGTGTACAATGTGGATTATACCGAGTTCGATATGAGCGGCGATCCGCAGGGCGGGTATGCGATTATTCGCCCGGATACAACGTGCCCGGCGTGTGACAGCTTGCATTCGGTGATGGGTGGGGGTGGGTAACGGCCGTTTTGCCTTCACCATAAATTTGCCTTAAACTTGTACCCATCAGCCTCATGCACAGCAGACACGAGGTGAATCACCAGGAAAGTAGTTTTTTATTAGGGGCGCTCATCATGCGCCCCTATTTTGTTCATTTCAAATGGAGAGCAAAACATGAAAGTGCGAAGAATTTTGGCAACCAAAGGCATGAGAGTGATCACCATCGCCCCGGATAAAAAGATTCGCGACGCGGTGGCTGTATTGGCAGAGCATAACATTGGCGCATTGGTTGTGGCCGATGCGGCGGGCCAGCCGGTAGGTATCTTGTCCGAACGGGATGTGATCCGCAAAGCGGCCGAAAACGAACAGGTTTTTGACCTGTTTGTGAGCGATTTGATGACCCGCGATGTCATCACCGGCATGCCGCAGGATGACACCCATTCTGTCGCGCGCACCATGACCGACCGTCATTTTCGGCACATGCCAATCATGGACGAGGGGCGTTTGATTGGTATTGTCTCCATTGGTGACATTTTAAAAGCCGAACGCGATCAATATCGGGGGGAGATAGACACGTTGGAAACGCAAATTATGGCCGATAAGGATTAGTCCGATGGCCTGGATGAACCCATTATTAACCCAAATTGTATCTTTACAGACCCTAAGGGTTTGACTCTGAATGATTTTGCGCCTTACGATGCAAAACCCTTAGGGTCTTCCAGAAAAGTTGTACAGATACCCCAAATCAATCAATAAGGAGCCTCGAATGTCTGAATATGGCACACAGTCGAATCCCTTGCGGGTAGCGATTATCGGCGCCGGTCCCACCGGCTTCTACACGGCCGAACATTTATTTAAACAAAAAGAGTATGTGGTGTCGGTGGATATGTTTGATCGTTTGCCGGTGCCGTTTGGGCTGGTGCGGTATGGGGTTGCGCCGGATCACCAGAAGATTAAGTCGGTAACGGCCGTCTACGACCGTATCGCCCAAAACCCCGCCTTCCGCTTTTTTGGCAACGTGCAAATTGGCAAAGACATCACCGTCGCCGAATTACGCGACTATTATCACCAGATTGTCTTTACCACCGGGGCGCAAAGCGACCGGCGCATGAACATCCCCGGTGAAGACCTGCAAGGCAGTCTCCCGGCCACCGATTTTGTCGCCTGGTACAATGGTCACCCGGATTTCCGCGCCTATGATGTGGACCTCTCGCAAGAAAGCGTGGCCGTTGTTGGCGTGGGCAACGTGGCTATGGATGTGGCGCGCATCCTATGCCGCACACCGGAAGAATTGGCCGTAACCGACATCGCCGATTATGCTCTGGAAAAATTACGCAACAGCAACGTGAAAAACGTCTACATCTTGGGCCGGCGCGGTCCGGCGCAAGCTGCTTTTACCACGCCAGAAATCAAAGAATTGGGTGAAATGCAAGACACGGATGCTTATGTTGAACCGGAAGAAGCTGTTCTCGATCCGCTCAGCGAAGCCTCTCTGGCCGACAGCTCTGACCGGGCGACAGTGAAAAAAGTAGAAGTGATTCAATCGTATGCCGGACGGCCGTCCTCCGGTAAATCGCGCCGGCTGACCCTGCGTTTTCTGGTCTCTCCAGTCGAACTCATCGGGAATGACGAGGGGCAGATTGTAAAAATGCGCATCGTCAAAAACAAATTGTATAAAACAGACGCCGGTTCCCTGCGGCCGAAAGCGACCGAGGAGATGGAAGAAATTCCGGTCGGCCTGGTCTTCCGGGCGATCGGGTATCGCGGCGTGCCGATTCCCGATGTGCCTTTTTATGACAGTTGGGGCGTTATTTTGAACAAACAGGGTCGGGTGATTGATCCGGAAACCCAAAAACCGGTCTTGGGCGAGTACACAGGCGGCTGGATTAAACGTGGACCCTCCGGGGTCATTGGCACAAACAAACCGGATGCTTTGGAAACCGTGCAGCAAATGCTGGCCGATATGGCCTCGGGCCAGGTTTTGTCGCCGGAATGCCCCGACGCCCAGGCCGCCAGCCATTTTATCGCCGAAAAGCAGCCAGATTATTTTTCGTATGACGATTGGCTGAAGCTGGATGCGTTGGAAGTGGCCAATGGCAAGGCGCAAGGCCGGCCGAGAGTAAAATTTACCAGTGTGGCGGATATGCTTACGGCCGTTGGCAAACGTTAAATATCACGCCCAAGTAAGAATTTAAAAGGCAGAAGCACAGCGTGCTTCTGCCTTCCTGTTGAGCCTATGAATGTTGTTGTTTACACCGATGGCGGTTCCGATCCTAATCCTGGTATTGGCGGGTGGGCGGCCGTTTTGCAGTATGGCGAGCACGAAAAAGTGCTCACCGGTAATGACCCGCAAACGACGAACAATCGAATGGAATTGCAGGCAGCCATTGCGGCGTTAGAGGCTTTGAAACGGCCGTCGCAAATCGAATTCCACACCGACTCCGAATACCTGCGCCAGGGCATTACCCAATGGATCGATGCCTGGGCCAAAAATAACTGGGTTCATAAAAAAACCGGCAAACCCGTTTCCAACGCCGACTTGTGGCAAACCTTGTGGCCGTTGGTCAAACGCCACGACATTACCTGGCATTGGGTAAAAGGCCACGCCGGCAACGATCTCAACGAGCGGGTCGATCAACTGGCCCGCGAAGCCCGTCTCAGAATTACCCCGGACGCCCAAATTTCCGACGACATCCCGCGCCTATACTTGCGGGCCTCCTGTAAAGGCAATCCTGGCCCTGGTGGCTGGGGTGTGGTCTTGGAGCATCACGGCGACACAGAACAGGCCAGCGGCTCCATACCTTCGGCCACCAACAACCGCATGGAAATCATGGCGGCGATTGAAGGCTTGCTGCTGCTGCCTCCCGGCAGTCGTGTGCAGATTTTCACCACGTCAGACTATCTTTTTCAGGGGATGACTCAGTGGATTCATGGCTGGCGCAAACGAAACTGGCTGAAACGCGACGCGCAACCAGTGGCTAACGCCGATTTGTGGCAGGCGCTGGACCAGCTTGTGCACACCTATTCGGTGCGCTGGATCAACGCCAAAGGACAGACAATTCCTGCTCTGGATGCAGCGGCCAAACTGGCCTCTGAGGCTATCACTATGGTTTAGGCCGCCGCTCCAGGATTGCCCGGCCTTAAGGGTGCGCATTTTTTCAGCCTGGTGAGATTGGTCCAATCTGCAAACTCAAAAGTTAATGATGCGCGAACCCTTAGGCGAATACAAAACAATTTCTCAAATTGAAGCCACAGAAGTTTAATCGGCGTCACTAAGGTGCAGATGTTCGCAGGTGGCGTGCAAAAAGCCAAAATTGCCGACCGGCGGCATAAGCTCCATCACTTCTGTAACGGTATACACAGACCCGTTAAAGGCAATTTCATCGCCTATTTCAGGCCGTTTTTCTACGGTGATAATGGCCCCGGGATGTTTGCCCCCAACGACCACAAAACTTACTTTATAAAACATTTCGTCATTCACGGCCGTTTCCTCCTACAGCTCGGCCAGATTGCGATGACGCAATTTGAAGGCAATATCAATGGCCAGATTACGCATAACGATAAAGCCAATATGGTTATTTTGATCACATAAGGCGTAAAACTGACTGCGCTCGATCAGGTACAACGTTGCCCCTTCCCTGGTTGCCTTCACCGATGCCGAACGATACCCCTGATCGATGAGGGCCATTTCTCCAATCACCTGGCCACGCCCCAACACCACAAGGCTGCGCGCATTGTCCACCCCTTGAATAAAGACTTCCACAGACCCGGCGGCAATGATGTACATTTCGGTGCCGGTGGTGTTTTGATGAATAATCACCTCTTGGGAGGCAATTGGGACGGCCGTGCAAATATCGGCCACCGCCGCCAACTCCTCCGACGTTAGATTGGCGAACAGTTGAACACGCTTCAGCAAATTAATGGAAATAGACATTTTTTCTCCTGAACTGCCGATAATCGCCTGACACAGAATGGTATGGATTTCAGGTTTGATATTGACTTTTAGCGATGAGTTGGTAAAATGCCGCCTACTTAAGCCGAAGTGGCGAAACCGGCAGACGCGCTACGTTCAGGGCGTAGTGAGCATTACGCTCGTGTGGGTTCGAATCCCACCTTCGGCATAAAAGCTCGGTGCAAACCGAGCTTTTTTGTTTTCTTTTACCAGTGCGATAACGGTCCCTTCATGGCTTTCATTTTGACAGATGTTCTGGTGGGCGTCAAGATTTGGCTTGGAAGATAACCAGATTTTGGTTTGAGAAAACCGGCACAAACTGTATAATGGCCGCTATCAGCCTGTTAAAAACTAGAGGAATAGAGAGATGATTGTACTTATCGCTGTGGTAATTGTTTTTTTGACGATACTTGTGAGCGCCGTATTAGCTTTAGCTGTGTCTCAATTAGACAAAGCTGTGACCGCTGGCGCGACTAAATCCGAAAATCAAGTTAAGTCTTATAACCCTGCGGTTACACTGGGCTACAAAATTCCAGTCCAAGGCGATTATGACACCCAAATGAAAGAAGCGCGTCAGTTGGCTGCCAAACAGGCTGCGGCAACTCCCCGTGGTGGTAATATGCGCATTGGTAATTTACGCGAACAGGCGGGTAAACAACCAACAGCTTTTGATGGCGTGAAGAATGACCCGTTAACGGCCGTTAAAATCGCTGCCATTCACGGTTGGGATGGCCTTCGCACCGGCATGGTCGTTGGCGCACCTGCGCCCGTGGCGGCCAGCCCAACTGCCGCTGCGCCCACCGGCTCCGTAGAACTCGTTCCCGGCAAAGATTATCCTGTTATTGAAATTACCGACGATATGCCCGACGACGAAAAACGTAAGGCGCGTATCGCCAACTCCAAGGCCAAATCGGCGGCCATGAAAGCGGCCAAAGCCTCTGGTCAGCCAGGCGCTCCGGCCCCAATCGCCGCGGCCCCCACCGCCGCCAAAACCGCCGCCCCGGCTGCCGCGGCTGCCGCCATCGGCATTGCCGAACCGGCGCTGATCGACATTACCGACAGCATGTCGGCCGATGAGGTCCGTAAGGCGCGCATCGCCAATTCCAAAGCGAAAGCCGCCTATAACAAAGCTCTCAAAGCCGCAGGCGTGGACCCAGGGGCCGCCGCTGAAGCCGAACCTGTGGCGGCAGCCGTGGCAGAAACGGTTTCCGCGCCGGCTGCCCCCCCAGCGGATGCTGCGGCATTAGCCGGAATTCCTAAACCAGATTTCATAAACATTACCGATGACATGCCGGATGACGAAAAACGCCAGGCGCGCATTGCCAACTCCAAGGCCAAGTCAGCTTATAACAAAGCGCTCAAAGCGGCCGGTATTGACCCATCCACCGTGGATTAACGGTTCAGCAGATGATTGGAAAGCCCAGGAAATCAAAAGCCTGGGCTTTTTTTATGCCTTTCTGTTGCGAATAGGTTGGCGCTGATCGGCAGCGTCAGGGCGTTGAGGTGGCTGATAAAATTGTGTGGTTGGACCTGTGGCTTGCCCGTGCGACGTTTATGTTAATCAAATAGGGCTGTGTTACAATTCTGCCCTTGTGAGGTGGAAATTATGGCAAGAGCGCTTGTCGATGTACGGATATTGCAACGCGAATATCTATTGGCCATCAGCCGGGCTTTAACGGCCGAATTAGACCTGCACGACGTGCTGCGGATTATCTTGCAGGCGGCGGTGGAAATTGTATCCGGCCGGGCAGGGATGATTGTGTTGTCGGACCCCGACAGTGAGACGCTGCGGGTGGCGGCGGTGTATGGCATCCCGGCTAACCTGGTAGACAATTTCGCGCCGTTGATTCGCGGCGTGCCTTATCAAGAAGGGGAAGAGCACAAGGCGATACCCGAATTGACGGCACGGTTGAACGAAATTGCCCGGCAGGCAAATTTGGGTTTAACGGCCGTTACCCGCATCCCCATGATTTCCCGCAATGAAGTCATCGGCCTGATCTATGTGTTTCAATCCAGCAACTATGTTTTTGCCGGTGATGTGGCCGATTTGCTGCGCAGTTTCGCCGAACAAGCCGCGATTGCCGTGCGCAACGCGCGCCTTTACCAGCAGGTGAATAAGGAAAAACAACGGCTGGACGCAATTTTGGAACAAAGCGCCGACGGCGTGATGATTTTAGATCGCGGGCTGCGAATTACCGTGTTTAACAAGGCGTTAAGCACCATGACCGGTTGGCCGGCGCATGAAGCCATTGGGCTTTCTCATGCCGAGGTGGTGCAGTGGGAACGGCTGCGGACGAATACGGATTTGGCGGCGGCCATTGCCAACGGCTGGCCGATGCCCGGGTCGGCGCATTTGTATGTAGAGGGCGATTTTCTACGGCCGCACCACGACCGTCACCAGACGGCCGACGGCCGTCTGATCAGCCTGGGGATTACGTATGCGCCGTTTTTAGATGGGAACGGCCGTATGACCGACATCATCGCCAACGTCCGCGACCTCACGCGTTACCGCGAAGAAGAGCAGTTGCAAAAAACCTTCATCTCCGTCATCAGCCACGAGCTAAAAACACCCGTATCCATCATCAAAGGGTACGCCGGAACCTTGCGGCGGCAAGACGCCAATTGGTCACGAGAAATTGTGGATGAATCTCTAACCGTCATCGAAGAAGAAGCCGACAACCTGACCGACCTGATCGACAATTTGCTGGAAGTCTCCCGTTTGCAAGCCGGAACATTTAGCCTGGCCATCAGCGATGATGTGCAGTTGCCCAAAATCACCCAGACTGTGGTGCGCAAATTTAGCAACCAGACCAACAAACATTTCTTTTTCCTTGACTTTCCTCAAGATTTCCCCACAATTTGGGGCGACGAACGCCGCCTGACGCAGGTGCTGAACAATTTGCTCAGCAACGCCATCAAATATTCAATTGATGGCGGCCAGATTACCATTCGGGGCACCGTTCACGCCAATCATGTGACGGTGGCCATTGCCGATGAAGGCATCGGCATCCCGGAATACCAACAACATCGTATTTTTCAGCAATTTTCGCGGCTGGATAATGCCTTGAGTCGCAAAACTGAAGGAACAGGACTGGGTTTGTACTTAACCAGGGCCATTGTGGAAGCCCATAACGGCCGTATCTGGTTTGCCAACAACACCGATGGCCCCGGCACAACCTTTACCTTTTCTTTACCAATAGAGCAGCAATAACCCCAAGTCATCAAAACAGGCGCGCCTGGTCGAACCGCATCTGGCGGCACGCCGCGCGCCCAGTCTCAGGAGAAAATTCATGCAAACCCAGATTACCTGTCCCAATTGTCAGACCCCTTACGTTGCCGACGTTTACCAACTGATCGACGTTGGCCGACAACCAGAACTCAAACAACTTGTCCTTAGTGGTCAATTTAACCTGGCCGTGTGCCCCAATTGTCGCGCCAGCGGCCAAATTGGCACGCCCCTGGTCTACCATGATCCGGCCCATGAGCTGTTTATGACCTATGTGCCATCAGAAATGAACCTGGACCCGATGCAGCGCGAGCAAATTATCGGCCGTTTGGTGCGCCAGGTGGTGGAAGACACCCCGCCCGAAAAACGGCGCGCGTATATGTTCCAGCCTCAGGCCGTCATCACCTTGCAAACCTTCATGGAAAATATCTTGGAAACCGAGGGGATTACCAAAGAAATGATTGCCCGCCAGCGCAAACAATCCGAACTTTTGCGGAAACTGGCCAACGCCGATAAAGATGTGCGCGATTACTTGCTCAAAGACAATATGGCGCTGATCGACGAGACCTTTCTGGCTATGTTGCAGTCGATTATGGAAGCCGCCTCGCAAATGGAAGACAACGGCCAGTTGGTGAAATTGAGCAATTTGCGGGCCAAGCTGATGACTGAAACGCCGGCCGGCCGCCGGGTAGAAAAGCAGCAAATTGCGGTGCATCAATTTAATCAGGCGGCTAAAAAGCAGGGCGGGTTGTCGGCGGAACTGCTGTTGGGCCATGTGTTGGCCAACCGTGATGATGATGGCGTGGTTGATGCCATTGTTAACGCCGGACAAGGCGCTTTGCGTTACAACTTCTTCAGTCTGTTTACTGAAGAAATCGAGAAAGAAGAGAAAGCGGGCAATCTGGCAGCCGCCAAGCAGTTGTCGGATTTGCGGGCGCGGCTGCTAAAAATCTATGACCAGATTCAGCAGCAAACGCGGCAGGTGATGACGCAAGCGGCCGAAACGCTGGAAGCGATTTTGCAGGCGCCGGATTTGGAAACGGCCGTACACGCCAATTTTGAACAGTTTGATGACGCCTTTATGTATTACCTGGCCTCGCGCATCGCCCAGGCCGACCAGCAGGGGCAAACCGAATTGGTACAGGCCCTGCAACATATTCACACCTTAATTGTTCAGGCAGCCGAAGGCTCAGTCCCGCCGGAAATTCAACTCTTGAACGCCATGTTGGAAGCGGAAACTGATTCTGAGCGCGCGCAAATTTTAGAAGAGCACCCGGAATTGGTCTCGGCGGAGATTTTGGAAGTGTTGGACGTGGTTCAGGATCAGGTGTTGCAAACGGGGCAAGAGGAGCTAAACGGCCGTCTCGAAACCATCAAAGCCATGATTGCCGCCCGCCTTTAATCCACAAAAACACACACCATTCCCTTCGCGCACAACCCCGCGAGATCGGAAAGACCTAAAAACAAAAACCGCCACACAGATGTCTGTGTGGCGGTTTTTATGTAAATCAATCGCTTTTGGAGTTAATGTGGGCCATTATCCAGGCGAAAACCGTGACCGCGCACAGTCACGATGTAATTATAATCATCTACTTCATTCAGGCGGTCGCGCAGGCGGCGCACGAGCGCGTCAATGGCTTGTTCAGAAACGCCCATGCCTTCCGTGCCTGGCCAGACCACCTCGATGATATCTTCGCGGCTGCTGACGGCGCCATTGCCGACATACAAAAGCTCCAACAAACGGAATTGAGCCAACGAGAGCGGCGGCGATAGAAGCTGCCCTTTGATATACACCGAGCGCTGCGATTCGTCGATGGTTAGAGCGCCTTGATAGGTTAGTGGTTCAAAAGTTAATGGCAAGGTGGCGTCTGTGCCCACAAAAACCAGTTTAACGCACAGGGCGATCTGAATCTCATCGCCGTCTTGCAGCGGCACGGTGCCGGTGACTTGTTCGCCGTTCAGATGGGTGCCATTTTTGCTGCCGAGGTCTTGAAGGAAGAAACGGCCGTCGCGTCGCAGCACCTTGATGTGATACCGGGAAACCTGTCGCTCTGGCAAAACCAGATTGCTGTCACTTCCGCGCCCGACTACAAACTCATCGGTGTCAATAATCCAGCGCTGGCCGATAAGTTCTCCTTCACGGGCAATTAAAACAGGTTGTTCATCCATGATTTCCACCCTTTCATGAAATCCAAATAACCATGTCTGCGGTCAGAGTGCTACAATTCCACACGGTCATTTACAAGGTGTTATAATACAACAAGACGATAAAATGACATAATCGAATGATGGTACATACAAACAATACTATTCTACGCGAACGCTATAAGATAACCAACATTGTAGGGCAGGGCGGTATGGGCAGCGTGTACCGGGCGGAGGATTTGCGTCTGCCTGGGCGGCTTTGCGCCATCAAAGCCGTTGAACCAGACCCTAATTTTTCGCCTGAGCTGCAACAGCAGGCGCAGAGCCAATTTTTGCAAGAAGCCAGCATTTTGGCGCAGCTCGACCACCCCAATTTGCCGAAGGTTTCTGACTTTTTTTCGGAAAACGGCCGTGACTACCTGGTGATGGATTTTGTGCCCGGCAAAGACCTGCGCGAACTGCTGGTCGAAGCGGGCGGTCCTTTGGCCGAAAAATTGGTCTTAAAATGGGCGGAGCAAATCATCGACGCCCTCGCCTACCTCCACCAACAAGACCCGCCCATTTTGCATCGGGACATTAAGCCTGGCAATATCAAGCTGACGCCAGACGGCCGTATCAAACTGGTAGACTTTGGCCTGGTTAAATTGATGGTCCCCGACGACTCGCGGACGATCACGGTGGTTCAGGGGCGGGGCACAGCCTTGTATACGCCTCTGGAGCAATATGGCGGCGACGGCGGCCACACCGATGCCCGCACCGATGTATACGCCCTGGCGGCGACCTTTTACCACCTGCTCACCAATGTGCCGCCGCCAGATGCCAAACTCCGTTTTCTAAACCCGCGAATTTTGCAGCCGCCGGAAGACATCAATGAAACCATCAGCCACGGTGTTTCTGAAGCCATCATGTGGGCGCTGGAAATGCACCCCGACCAGCGCCCGGAAAGCGTGCAGGCGTTTTATCAGGTGTTTACCGGTAATCAGCCGCGTCCTGGCCGCGAAAATGATCTGACGGCCGTTACCTCCATCCTAAACGCCCTGCGCGCCAATTGGGTGACGGCCGTTTTTGTCCTGACACTCTTCTTTGTCGCAGTTCTGCTGACCATCCTGTAGTCATGGAAGAAATTGTTCTGGTTGAATGCCCGCGCTGCCAGGAGCGAACTGCGCAAATCCGCGACGGCCGTACACCCGCCGGCAGCCAACGCTACCGCTGCAAACATTGCCACACCCGCTACACGCCCTCACCCAAAGACAAAGGCTACGACGAAGAAGTGCGCTTGCAAGCGCTCAGCCTCTACCTGGATGGCCTCAGCCTGCGCGAAATCAGCCGCCTTCTCAGCGTCAATCATCAAAGCGTCGCCAATTGGATCAACGACTACGCCACCCACATGCCGCCCAATCTACCGCCCAGCATTCTGGAAATCGCCATCCTGGACGGCTTCTATACGCCGCCCACCCGGCCGCGCCGACGAAAAATCAGCGCTTCTGCACCAACAACCGCAACCTAACACCACGCATTTAGACGGTTTTTCCGTTTGTGTTGACATAGGTACATGCTCTGGTTATAGTTGCCAAAGAATTTTCCAAGAAGCAAAAATTAATTCTCACGAGTTAAATCAACAGCATGTTCAAGGCGGCTGGCGCGCACAGTAAAGTTTTGAACGCCAGCAAACAAGGTCAAAGGAGAATAAAATGGCAAGTGTAACATATAAGAATGTGTATAAGCGTTTCGGGGATGTCGTTGTCATTAACGACCTCAACATGGATATTGCCGATAAAGAATTTGTCGTCTTTGTTGGGCCGTCCGGTTGCGGCAAATCGACCAGTTTGCGAATGCTGGCTGGCCTTGAAGAAATTAGCGATGGCGAAATCAGCATCGGAGATCGCGTCGTCAATGATGTGCCGCCCAAAGATCGTGACATTGCTATGGTGTTCCAATCCTACGCCTTGTACCCGCACATGAGTGTGTACGACAACATGGCCTTTGGTCTGAAACTGCGTAAAACCCCCAAAGCAGAAATCGACCGCCGCGTCAAAGAAGCCGCCGACATTTTGGGGTTGGGCAGCCTGCTGGAACGCAAACCAAAAGCTCTCTCCGGTGGTCAGCGTCAACGTGTGGCCGTAGGGCGCGCCATTGTCCGCGAACCGGCCGTATTCCTGATGGACGAACCGCTGTCCAACCTGGACGCTAAACTGCGCGTTTCTGCGCGCGCCGAAATCACCAAATTGCACAAGCGCCTGGGAACAACCTTCATCTACGTTACCCACGATCAGGTGGAAGCGATGACCATGGGCGACCGTATCGCCGTATTGGCTGACGGTATTTTGCAGCAAATTGATTCACCGCGTAACCTGTACAACAAACCCAACAACGTATTTGTGGCCGGTTTCATCGGCAGCCCGGCGATGAATTTCTTCACCGCAACGATGGTGCAGGAAGATGGCCATCTCTTCTTGGACAGCGGCGATTTCCGCGTTCAAATCCCTGATGATCGTAAACCGGTCTTTCAATCTTATGCTGGCTCCGAAGTAACCATGGGTATGCGCCCAGAACACATCCATTCGCCAGAATTTGCCCCGCCAGGCATCGTTGCCTCTCCGATCAAAGGTTCGGCTGAATTGGTCGAATTGTTGGGTCATGAACTGCATCTGTATGTCAGTACTGGCAAGAACAGCCTGGTAGCCACCGTGGATACGCGTATGAACGTAAATGTTGGCAACAACGTTGATCTGGTTATGGATATGGGCAATCTCCATCTCTTCGATAAGAAGACAGAGAAAGCGATTCGTTAACCAATCGATTTTGGTCTGAAATGAGGAAACGGCCGTTCCCCCTGGAACGGCCGTTTTTTATTCTTGTATCTTCAGACCCAACCACACAACCCTATGCCTGAAGCACACTATGCCATTGGTGACACCTTTCCCGCGCAGTTTGCCTGGCGCCTGCCAGACGGCGACTATTTGCGCGCTGTGTTCACCTGCGAAGTCCTCAGCCTCGTCCCGGCCGCCGACAAATACGTCGTGCGGCTTACGCAGTTGCTAGCCGGCCGTCAGGAAACGAGCGAAGGCGTCCTAAAGCCAGAAGATACGTTCAACAGTGACTATTGGCCGCTGGTGCAAAAATTGGCCGGACGGCGAATTTCGCTGGCCTTTGAAGCGGACGATACCCACGCCGTGCATCTGCGCCTGGAAACATTAACCGGCGCGCACAATTTCTTTTATCGCTTCCCCGATTAAACAGGCTCGTTGCCGAAAACCCGTCGCCAGAGGTTGTTTTGCAGCATGTTGTGTGGGTCGCAGCGGGCTTTGAGGGCGCGGAATTGGTTGATGGCTTCTTTGCCCAGGTAGGCCTCGGCCACTTCTGGCCGAACGGTGCTGTCTTTGGCGAAGTAGAAACGGCCGTTTGCCGCCAAGACAATCTCGTCCAATTCCCGCGTCAGCTTCAAGAGTTTACTCTGGTTCCCCCGCGTCACCCGAAAATCCATCGCCATCGAGAAGCCATCCAGCGCATGGCTGAGTAAAAAGCTGTCTGGCCGATGGCGTTTGAAAACGGTCAGATAGTTGGGCTGATCAAAATGCTGCGAGACGCGCAAGATGTCGGCAAAAGCGTTCTGGGCGTTTTCCTTGGGAATGAAGGGCTGATATTGAATTAAGCCGCCGGGTCCGTATGCTTTTTTCCAATGCGGCACGTAATCCAACAAAAAATGGAAGGCGGCGTGGGTTTGTAAATAAACCTTGCCACCGCCCACATGACCGGCATAATATTTGGCCATGTTGATGAGCTGCGTACCGGCATTGTTCATAAACGGCCGCATGCCCAGCCACATAATCGATTTAGGCACGATGCCCATCAGGTTTTCCGGCACGTGCTGGTTGTCCAGGCGCAGGCTTTGGCTGGGATTTGGGTCATCCCCTTCTGGCAGGTAATAGGCCCGATGGACATCGCCGCGACCGAGCGCACGGCCGTGCGCAAACGCATCCATCCACCCCACAATGTAATCCGATTCATCGACGTAAGCGTGGAAATAATCGAACATGCTGCTCAGGTCGGCCTGTGCCTGCGTGTGGACTTGTAAAAAGCCGGAGTAAATGCGGGTCATTTTAAGGGTCAGGCTGGTGAAACAGCCCAACAGCCCCATCCCGCCGATAGCGGCGTGGAAAATGTCGCTGTTTTCCGTGGGGCTGCACGTGATGATCTCCCCGGATGGCAGCATCAAATCGAATTCCAGGATGTGCTCGCCGATGGTGCCTTTGCGCCAGGCGTTTTTGCCGTGGACGTTCATGCCCGCGCAGCCACCGATGGTGGTTTTTGATGTGCCGGTGACCACAGGCGGCCACCAGCCGTCTTCGATGACGTACTGCCACAACTCATGCAGGCTCAGGCCCGGCTCAACGCGGATACGGCCGTTTTCCGGGTTCCACTCCAGCACGCGGTTCATGCGGCGCACATCCAGCACAATGTTTTCATTATTCATGAAGGCGTCGCCGTAACTGTTGCCGCCGCCGCGCATGGCCATGGAACGGCCGCTCTGGGCGGCAATTTCAAAGACTTTGGCCAGCGCTTCCAGGGTGCTGGGGCGGTACACATAGCTCATGCCGCGTGTCGATTCGCCCCAACCGCTGACCACTTCCAGATGCTCGTCCGGCAGAACGGCCGGTAAGGCATATGATTTGTGATTTGATGATGGTTGAACTGATTTGTTAATCATGATTGTTACCCATAATATTGCTGCACAGACCCCAAGGGTTTGCCCTCGAAAAATCCAACAGGGCGTCTGTTCGAACCCTTAAGGTCTCTCAAGTAAAAACTAACGCCAAAATCGTTAACCGATAATGGTTCTTTAGGAACTCAGGGGGTTGACAGCCCCTGATGCGTGATGCGTGATGCGTGACCAGAGAGGTTTCACGCATCACGTATCACGCATCAGACCAAACCCCATGAAATCCCAAAGACCCCCGATAATCTCTAAAAACTCAGCCGCCGGAAAATGAAGGATGGAATGTGTCGAATGACAAGACCGACCAATCCCCAACGGGCTGGAACATAGACGACGTGCCGCTTTTGTTGGATGGCCGCGCCGATTTGCTGCGCCGCTTCTTCCGGCGAAATAACCCAGAAGGTTTTGGGCGCGTTGGCCAGCAAAATGGTATCGACAAAACCGGGTTTGATGGTTGTGACGGTGACCCGCTTTTTCGCCAGGCGGTTGCGCAGCGCTTCCAGGTAGGTGTTTAGGCCGGCCTTGCTGCTGTTGTACACCGGCGATCCGACGCGGCCCCGGTCGCCGGCGATGGAGCTGATGCCGACGATGTGGCCATGCCGGGCGCGGGCAAAGCGCACGGCCGCTTGATTCAGCCAGGCAATCGCGCCGATCAGGTTGACGTCGATCATCGCTTTGTCTTTGTCTAGATCGTATTCTTCGAGGGCCACAGCGGGCTGAACGCCCGCGACATAGACGATGAGGTCCAACCCGCCCAGGTCTTGGACGATGCGTTGGAAGAGGGCGGGGATAACGGCCGTTTCCGTTACATCATGCACATACGGCAGCACACGAGCGGCGCCTGGCGCAGGGGCGTTTAGCGCTGCGCAGAGCGCGTTCAATTCTGCTTCGCGGCGGGCCAGGGCGGCCACAATGTAGCCACGGTTGGCCAATTCGCCCACCAGCGCTGCGCCAATGCCCGAAGACGCACCCACGACGATGGCGCGTTGGACAGGTTGTAAAGGTTTGGAAATAAGGGTTGTGTTTTTAGTCATAGTTGTTTGTTAGATGGGATGATTCACTTTGGTGAGGCATCCTCGCTTGGGTTAATACAATGGTTTTTTGAATGGGTGTGGAGCCGCGATATGCCAGCCGGGAAACGGCCGTATCATGCCTCACGCCGCCTCAGATTGTAACACAAGCGATTATGGACTAAATATGATGATTGTCATACGTCATGGGCACAAGATGGCAGCAATGCGGCAAAAAGCGGCAAAAAGCGACGGAGAGGTGGACCCGCTACCACAAATAAATCGGGTTGCTGTAAATCCAGCCGCGCTCTTTGCCCTCGAATGGCAGCGTGCATTCAACCCGGTAAGCCCCTTCATCGACCGGAATGTAGGTCAGGTGGGTTTTGTTGGTGATGGAGGCCACCGTTTGGCCATGCCGGATGAGGCGTATATTTGCCGGGATGGGGGTCTTCACCTGGAGCGTGGCTCCCGCGTCTAGCTGCACCCGGTCGCCGATACTGCCTTTGTTGATGCCTTGCCCGGTGAAGCGGAAGCCTTTGGTGGGGTGGGGCAGGTCGTAGGCTACCCAGGCATTGCCGCTGCCAATGGCTTTGTAGATGAGCTTTTTGTCCTGAGCGATGTCGCCGGTTAGCGGTTTGGGGGTGAGAATGTGGGTGTTGACGGCGCGAAAGAGGTATTCGTAGGGGAAAATGGTGCGTTCCCACGGGCCTAGGCGCACAAGGGTGCCGTGGGCGTCGCTGTTGCCGATGGCGTGGATCTGTTTGCCCTGGGCCAGCAGCTCATCCCAAAAGGCCAATGTCTCCGGCTCTGGGCCGGTGATGTACCGTTCCGGATGGAAGGCGACGCGCAGGAGGGCCAGAATGGCGAAGGGCTTGAACTTGAAAGGCGCTTTTTCCACGGCCAGGGCGAGCTGGTTTTTGAAGCTGGACATGTAATTCCAGATTTCCAGCCCGGTGTAGCCGTTGATGTCCCAATCGTGCCAGCCTAAATCTTCAAATTTGAGCAGGGGCAGCTCTTTTTCGTGAGGATGGGCCAGGAAGCTGTGGCCGCCAACGGCCGTTATCTCGTCAATAAGTCGCTGGGGGTCGGCGGCATGGCAGGCCAGCTCGCATTGGGCGCCGTAGGCCAGCAGGTGGCTGGCCTGGGGTTGGCGGCGGGTGTTGTGAATTTCTTCGCTGGTGAGGAGGAGGACACGGCCGTTGCCATTCTCATAATACCCTTCCACGCCGTCCACCCAGACATTATGGTCGGTGACAATGACAAAATCCAGCCCGGCGGCGATGGCGTCTTCGGCGATTTCGGCGTGCCACTTTTCGCCATCGGAATAAGGCGTGTGCATGTGCATGTTGCCGACAATTTCGTGCATTGGATACGGCTATTCTCCCATCGGAATGTGGCTGTTATGCTACCATAAAAAGCGTGATAGACCATCGACGGATGAACGGCCGTAGGGTTATCGCCTATTCGGTCTATGGCCCGTATCGCCCGGCGTTGAAGCGCCGGGCTGCCAAACGACGCCCCGTAAACGGGGCTTTTTCATTTTTTTAGCCGGTTTCAACCGGCGTTGTTGCGCAGACGGGGCGTTTACGCCTCGGCGAAACCGTCCAAGGCATTTAAATTGCGCGAGTATGCAATTGCCCTGTGAACGGCCGTTACCATTCCCCGGCGTACTGGGGATTGTACGGCCGTAAATCAGCCACCGTATAGGCCCATTTCAGCTCTACCAACTGCCGGATGTGCAGAATGTCGTGGGCGACCCAGGCCGCCAGCAGATCGCCGGCGGTGAATTTGCCCCAAGGCGCCTCGCGGAATGTGTTCCAGTTGGGAGCGCCCAACGCGGCCAGCCACACCAGGGAGTTTTGTCGTTCTTGCAAGAAGTCGGCCAGGGAAGGGGAGAGGGAACGGCCGTTATACCCCCGCTGTGTCACCCATCCCTGCGGGTCGATTGGCGTCCAGGGTTCGTCTGGATGATGCAGCATCTGCTCTAAATGGGCGCGAAAATCTTCTCGTTCTTCGTCTGCCAGATGGTTGATCACTTCCAAAATCGACCAGGATTCGGGGTCTGGCTTATGGCGAGCTGTTTTATCATCCAGGTCTTCCACCAGCAGGCGGATGATTTTGCTGTTATCTTTTAAATGTTGGACAGCTTTGGGGAAGTTCATATGGCTCTTATTACCTCGTTTTTTACAGATCGGGCTGATTGGCTGACAAATCTCAGAATTTTACCGCGGAGAGCGCAGAGGACGCGGAGGTTTTCTCTGGTACAAACTCCGCGCTCTCCGCAGTTAGATAAGTTTTGTCAGGCAATCAGGATCGGGTGTGTTTAATGAGCGGTTGCTCCGCCCACTATTTACGCTGTTTTTTGAGAAGATACCAACAAAAATAAAACTCTACCACCCCCACATCTTACCTGAAACGGCCGTTGCCCACTATCCCCACCCATACTACAATTCCCTCAGTTAAATTCCCTTAATCCCTTTGTCATAAAAATTGAACCTGAAACTGCCATGATCCACTACAATCCCAATACCCGCACTTTCAACCTGCTTGGCCAACACAGCCATTACGCGATGCTGGTGGATGGCGACGGCCGTCTCCTCCACCTCGCCTGGGGACCAACACCCAACCCGGTCACGGGCCACAACCGCTTCGCCCCGCCCGGCCAAAGCTCCTTCGAGTTCCAGGGTCAGCGCGACGAACTGCCCGCCTACGGCCCCATCTCCGTCCACGAAGTAGCCCTCAAAGTCAGCTTCCCCAATCCGCCCACCGCCCTGAAGCCCGGCGACACCCTCAATCGCCCCATCCGCGACGTGCGCCTCGCCTACACCGGCTATGAGATCGAAGAAAATGGTCAATTGTCAATGGTTAACGGTCAATTGCCAACGGCACCCTCTTCACTCCCCAATCCGCAATCCGCAATCCGCAATCCGCAATCCACACTCCTCCGCATTTTCCTCCACGATCCGGCCCAGCCGCTGGCCGTCACCCTCTGCTACCGGCTGTTCCCGGCCCACGACGTTATCGAGCGCTGGTGCGAACTGACCAACACCGGCCCCAATCCGATCCGCGTGGAAAAACTCGCTTTTGCCGCCCTCCACCTGCCGCCCGGTTCCAGCGAAGTGACCACCGTGCACGGCGCGTGGGGCGCAGAATTTACCACGCAGCGCCACGTGCTGCCGGTGGGCAGCTTCAACATCGGCCACCGCAGCGTACAGACCGGCCACGCTTTCAACCCCTTCTTCCTCGCCAACCGGCCCGGCCAGGCCACCGAAACAAGCGGCCCGGTTTATTTTGGCGCGCTGGCTTTCAGCGGGGCGTGGCTGCTTACCTTCGAGCATCAGCACAGCGGCGACGTGCGCGTTTTTGGCGGCTACAACCCGTTCGATTTTGAACTGATTCTCCAGCCCGGCCAGACCCATACCACGCCCGCCTTTGTCTGCGGCGTCAGCGATGAAGGGTGGGGCGGGGCCAGCCGCCGCCTGCACACCTTCACCCGTGACGCCGTGCTGCCCAACGATGCGCCGCGCCCGGTGCTTTACAATAGTTGGGAGGCCACCTACTTCGCCCTTAGCCACGAGGGGCAGGCGGCGCTGGCGCGGAAGGCGGCGGCCATTGGCGTGGAGCTGTTTGTGGTGGATGATGGCTGGTTCGGCGGCCGGCGCAGCCCGCTGTCCGGCCTGGGCGATTGGACCGTCAGCCCGGAGGTGTTCCCGCGCGGCCTCCAGCCGCTCATCGAGGAAGTGCACGCGCTGGGGATGCAGTTTGGTCTCTGGTTTGAGCCGGAAATGGTCAACCCCGATTCCGATCTGTACCGGCAGCATCCCGATTGGGTGCTGCACTTCCCCGGTCGCCCGCGCACGGAAGCGCGGATGCAGTTGGTGTTGGATTACGGCCGTGCCGAAGTCATCGACCACATCTTCAACGCGCTCGACGCCATTCTGGCTAACCACGACATCGACTTCATCAAATGGGACATGAACCGCAACGTTACCGAACCCGGCTCGGTGACCGGCAAAGCCATCTGGCGCGCCCACGCCGCCGGGGTGTATGGGCTGATGGATCGCTTGCGGCAAAAGTACCCCCATCTGTCTTTGCAGAGCTGCTCCGGCGGCGGCGGGCGGGTGGATTTGGGCATCTTGCGGCGGGTGGACCAGGTGTGGACCAGCGACAATACCGACGCTCTCGACCGGCTGCGCATCCAGGAGGGCTTTTCGCTGGCCTACCCGGCGCGGATTATGGAAGCGTGGGTGACGCACGAAAAGAACCATCAGACCGGCCGCGTGCTGGACCTTGCCACGCGCTTCGACGTGGCGATGCGCGGCGTGTTGGGCATTGGCTCCGACCTGAACGCCCTGAGCGACGAGGAGCTTAAGGCATACGCCAGCTATATCGCCTTCTATAAACGCTTTCGCCATGTTGTGCAAGATGGCGACCTATACCGCCTGGAAACGCTGGCGGAGCAGGGCGCATCCACCCTTCTTTACGTCCTGCCCGACCAGAGCGAGGCGGTCTACTCCGTCGCGGTACACGATCACCTGATCGGCCGCCACCGCCCGCCTGCCTGCCTGCGCGGGCTGAATCCGCAGGCCACTTATGCCATTTTCGACCGCCACGAACGGGCCATTGCCCACCTGTCCGGCGCAGACCTCATGGCCCAGGGCATCCCCGGCGATACCTACGGCCCGGCGGGGTACAGCCGGACGCTGCACTTGAAGATTGGCGATTAGAGACTGGAGATTGGAGACGGGGTAGACTTCGGTCTCTGGTCGGGTGCGGTCTGTCATGTTGAGAGCCTGTACCGAATGTGACCGGTAACACTTGACAGCGAACGGGAATTGGTGTCATAATACGGGACATCAATTCAGGGTGATCAACAAGTTGTCTGGATGCATCAACGGGAGGGTGCGATCATGGGCGGCAATCAGTCAGAAGTGGGGGGGAAACGGCCGTATACCGCCACCGCCCAAACCGAAATCAAAGCCCAATCGCGGCAGCACATCCTCGAAGCCACTGTCGCGTTGTACGACGAAGCCTGGCTGGATCAGATCACCTTGCAACAAGTCGCCCAACGCGCTGGCGTGACCGCCAAAACCATCTTGCGTCACTTTGGCTCCAAAGAAAATCTACTTGCCGCCGCCAACGAAGCGGCGCGTGCCCGCCCCGACATGCAGCGCGCCGAACCACAGCCTGGCAGCGCCGCCGCCGCCGTGGCCTGTGTGGTGGCTCATTATGAGGTGATGGGGCGCGCCCTCTGGCGTTCGCTGGTCCAGGAGGAGCGTTATCCTGCTCTACAGCCTGTTTTGGCTGACGGCCGTCTCTTCCATGAAACCTGGGTTCGCCGCGCTTTCGCCCCCCAACTTGCTCAATCAACCCGGCCCGAATGGCTGCTCAACCAACTGTACACGCTCACCGACTTTTTCACCTGGAAGCTGCTGCGTCTGGAGCGTGACCTGTCCCAACCGGAAACCGAAGCCGTGATGCTGGAGATGATCACGGCCGTGCTAAAAACCAACCGTTAACAAGCAACAGAAACATAAACAGGAGATCTCATGACAACACCCCCCATTTCCCCGCCGCCCGCCGCCCTCGCGCCCATTGGTAAAGGCGAAAAGACCGCCTTCACCCTCGGTTCTGTCGGCAAAAACATTTTGTTTTGGGGCATCGGCACCTTTTTGCTGGTTTTTTATACCGATGTGTTTGGGCTGACGCCAACGGCCGTCGGCACCCTGTTCCTCGTCGCCCGCCTGCTGGACGCCGTGAATGATCCCATCGTCGGCTACATCCTCGACCACCTGAAGCCGACGCGCTGGGGGCGGTTTCGGCCGTGGCTGCTGCTGGGCGGCGTGCTGGCCGGGCTGAACTTTGCGGCGCTCTTCCTGGGACCGGAACTTTCCTACACCGGCAAGCTGCTCTACGCCTACGTCACCTATCTGGTGTTTGGCATTACGTTTGATCTGGTAGACATCCCCTACTCCTCGCTGATGGTGACGATGACCCAAAATACCCACGAGCGCAACAAGCTTAACAGCCTGGTGGCCATCGGCCTGATTATCGGCACGGGGCTGGCGGTGGTGGGCACGGTTCCGCTGGTGGGCCTGTTCCCGACGCCGCAGCAGGGCTACCGCGCCGTAGGGCTGGTCTATGGCCTCATCGCCCTGATTGGCGTGGCGGTCAGCGCCGTCATGGCCAAGGAGCGCGTGGCCGCCGACCCCGACCAGAGTTATACCCTGCGCCAGTTGTACCCCATCCTCATCCAAAATAAACCGTTTATGATTTTGATGGTTTCGACGGTGCTGTTCAGCATCGGCAACTTTGTGGTCACCAGCGCCAACGTCATTTTTTACACCTACTTTGTGGGCAGCGCCGATTTGTTCGGCCCGGTGCAGTTGGCGACCGGCCCGGCGATTTTGCTGGCGGCGATTGGGATGCCCTACATGGCTGGGCGGCTGGGTAAACGCAACACCTACATGCTTGGCTTCTCCCTGACGATCATCATTGGCGTGCTGTTTTTTATCCTCAAGCCGACCAGTTTGCCGCTGCTGATTGCTCTGGCGGCGGGCATGGCCGTGGCCGGTTCGCCGGGCGCGGCGCTGATTGATTCGATGGTGGCCGACACCAACGAATACGCCGAATGGCAGACAGGCACGCGCTCCGAAGGGGCGATTCAGGCGGGTTTTACGTTTGTGAAGAAGACGGCCAACGGGCTGGGCGGGGCGCTGGCGGGCTACATGCTGGCCTGGGTGGGCTACCAGCCCAACGCGGCCCAATCGCCGCAGACGCTGACCGGCCTGCTGGCGATGGTCAGTCTGGTTCCGGCGGCTTTTGCCGTGCTGGCGATGATTGCTATGTACTTTTACCCGCTGACGGAGGCGAAGTTTGAGGCGCTGTTGCTGGAATTGCAGGGGCGGAAAACGGCCGTGTTGGCAAGCAGCGATTGATGGGGGGAGAGGAGACGGCCGTTTCCTCCATAGACGGGTATATGACCTGGAGCGGATGTCAGCAGGTGATGTTAATACTGGAGAGCTAAATGCTGCACAAGAGTCTGATGCTCGTATGTCTGTTGCTGAGTTTGGTAGGATGTGCTGGAAACGTTGGCGCGCCAATCACCAGTCATCCGGATACCCCGGAGCTAACAACAGAATTTGTCATGGAGAAAGACCTGGAATTTCGGAGTATTAAAAACGGTTTTGTTTTGGAGTATCCCGCAGACTGGGAAGTAGCGGGGGAGAACATGATCTGGGTAGAGCCAAGTGAAACAGATTTGGTACAAAACCATCGCTCTATTTTGACTGAGGTGACCTTTATGCTGCATACGATGGGCCCGTATTCAGGAAATTTCAGCAGGAGGTGGCGAGTTCCCCAGCCAGCCAGTGCCGTGGCAAAAGATATTGCCAATACGATGAAATGGACTCAAGTTGTTATGCCAGTTGAAGCAGTTGATATTAATGGGCGTGATGGCGCATCTTTTTTAATGGCTCCAGATAAAAGGCACCATTATGTTATTGTCTTGCGTATTGCGGATGATAAGATGCTAGTTATGGGTGCATTAGGGCCGGCTAGCCGCAGCGAGGAAATGCAGAACATTCTAAATGCAATAGCGCTCAACATTCGCCCTATAGAGGAATAAGTTGGCTTGTAGCAAATGGCCAACCCGGTCCGAGACACTTCTGTGCTGTCGATGAGGGGCTGGGATAGCTGGTTGTGGGGAGGGATACGGCCGTTCCTATTCGACTCAAACTAACGGTTGCAAGCCTAACAAATGGGCAACTTCCAGCCCGTCATCCAAATCCTCCCAATAAATGGCATACCCGCCCGGTTCCAACGACCAGTTTTGACGTTGTTCGGGTGTGGCCTGGGCAAGCCACTTGAGCCAGCCCGTTTTATCTATCGGCAGGCTGATCATGCGGCCGTCGCTCAACGAAACCTGGAGGATATTGCCCTCAAATTGAACGGCCGTAGCCGTAACCAGTTCGGAAACATCATTTGGAAAAATAGTCATACCAAGCCTCTAATAACTCTCGCTGATGCTGACGGGTCAGCCGCAAAATGCGATTCAGTTCAGTCGGATGGTAGCCGTGGTTATGCTGTAAACTGACCGGCTGTAGCCAAATCTTCGCTACAATATCAGCTTTGATGACGTGAACATGAGGCGGTTCAAATCTATCAAGACGAATAGAAACGAAATTTGTAGCCATCAATAAAAACAGTCGGCATAATGGGTTCCTTGATGTGGACGCATTATATCATACCGATTTGATGACCGAAACGGCCGTTTCCCGCTAGCATCGCGGCGTGCGCGGCAACGGCCGTATCCGTCTCCAATCTAAAAAGGAAGAACAACCAATATCAGAGAATGCAGACCGCCCCGGTCTCCAGTCTCCAATCTCCAATCTCAACCCTATGAACAACCAACACCTCTATCAAAACGCTCGCATTTTCGGCCTGAACAAAGAACCCGGCCGCTGCACCTCCGCCAGCTTCCCCGATCCGGTGGCGGCCCTGTCCGGCCATTCGCCCTACGAACTTTCCCTGGATGGCGACTGGCGCTTCCACTGGGCGGCCAAACCGGCGGCACGGCCGTCTACCTTCCACCTCCCCACCTTCGACGACAGCGCCTGGGACACCATCCCCGTGCCGTCCAACTGGGAGATGCAGGGCTACGGCGCGCCCGTCTACGCCCCGGCCCACATGCCCCGCAGCCTGCGTAAAGACCGCATGCCCAACATCGATCCGGACAACAACCCCGTCGGCTCCTACCGGCGCACCTTCACCGTGCCCGAAAACTGGGCCGGGCGCGAGATCATCCTGCATTTTGGCGGCGTCAGCTCCGCCTGCCTGGTGTGGGTGAATGGGCAGCAGGTCGGCTACAGCCAGGACAGCATGTTACCGGCCGAATTCCGCATCACCCCCGCCGTGCAGCCCGGCGAAAACCTGCTGGCCGTGCTGGTCTACCGCTGGTCGGATGGCTCCTACCTGGAAAACCAGGACATGTGGTTCCTCTCCGGCATCTTCCGGCGCGTGAAGCTGCTGGCCCTGCCGCCCGTTCACATCCGCGATTTCACCGTCGCCACCGAATTTGACGCCGATTTCCGCGACGCCACCTTGCGCGTGCAGGTGGAACTGGCGCGATGGGGTGGGGAGACACGGCCGTTTACCATCAAGGCCGAGCTTTTTGCCCACCACGGAGGCGCGGGGGGCACGGAGGAGGGGGAGGCGGTAGGTGTGACGGCCGTCGCCGACGCCAATTCGGTTACGCTGCAAACGGCCGTCCCCCAACCCCGCCACTGGACCGCCGAGACGCCCCATCTCTACCACCTGCTGCTCACCCTCCAAGACGAAGCCGGGCAGATTGTCGAAGTGCGCCATACGCGCGTCGGCTTCCGGCAGGTGGCAATTCAGGAGAGGCAGTTGTGGGTCAACGGCCGTGCCATCCTTCTCAAAGGCGTCAACCGCCACGACTTCGACCCCGTCACCGGCCATACCATGACCCTGGACCGCCTACGCGCTGATCTGCTGACGATGAAGCGCTTCAACATCAACGCCGTGCGCACCTCCCATTACCCCGACGACGAGCGCTTCTACGACCTGTGCGACGAATTGGGCCTCTACGTCATGGACGAGGCCAACATCGAAACCCACGGCTACCGCGACGCCATGCGCGGCGACATGCAGTGGCTGCCCGCCATGCAAGACCGCGTCGAGCGCATGATCGCCCGCGACAAAAACCACCCCTGTGTCATCATCTGGTCGCTGGGCAACGAATCCAGCAGCGACGACAAATTCCGCCGCCTGACCGAGCGCGTGCATGAATTGGACGGCCGTCCCGTCCACTATGAGCAAGATTACACCGGCGAATACGTGGACATCTTTTCCACCATGTATCCCACGGCCAAACAGTGGACGGCCGTCGCCGAAGGCGGCAGCTACACCGCCCGCACCGCCGCCCTGACCTGGGAAACAGTTGGCGGGCCGCTGACGGCCGACAAACCGCTGGTCATCTGCGAATTTGCCCACGCGATGGGCAACAGCGTTGGCAGCCTGCAAAAGTACATGGACGTGTTCGAGAAATACCCGCACTGCATCGGCGGTTTCATCTGGGATTTCGCCGATCAGGCTATTTTGCGCCACGACGAAAACGGCCGTCCCCTCTGGCACATCGGCGGCGATTTGGGCGACGAATACGACTTTGCCATGTTTGGCTGCAACGGCCTCTTTTTCGCCGACCGCACGCCTCATCCTTCTGCCTGGCAGGTGAAAAAGGTGTACCAATCCATCGCTTTGGAGGCGGTGGATCTGGCCGTCGGGCGGCTGCGCGTAGCCAACAAGAACATCTTCACCGATATAAGCGGCCTCCGGTTTCGCTGGCAGGTGACGGAGGATGGCGAGGCCGTGCAGACGGGCGAATTGCCCCCGCCGGACTGCGCGCCGGGCACGGCCGTTTCCCTCCACATCCCTTACACTCTGCCAACCGCCAAACCGGGCCGCGAATACCACCTGCTTGTCGAACTGGTCCTGGCCGCGCCCGCGCCCTGGGCCGATGCCGGGCACGTGGTCGCCTGGGAGCAGTTCGCTTTGCCGGTGAAGGTGGCCGCGCCGCGCCTGGCCGCGCCTGGGGAGATGCCGCCGCTGGATGTGATGGAAACGGCCGTGTCCGTTACCGTCAGCGGCAAAGGCTTTGCCCTCACCTTCAACCGCCAGAGCGGCGCATTAACCGAATTTCTCACGCCCGGCCTGTCGCTGCTGGCCGGGCCGCTGCTGCCCAATCTCTGGCGCGTGCCCATCGACAACGACGTGGCCCCGCTGGTGCTGGACAGCCGCGCCAGATACCTGGGTTACGCCCGCCAGCCCTGGCGCAGAGTTGACAAATCTTTAAGATTTGTCAACTCTTTCCACGTCGCTCACCCCATCCCCGCAGTGGTGCAAATAACGGTAAGCTGGCAGGTGGAACACGGCCGTTCCCCACTGACGGCCGTCTACACCATCTACGGCAGCGGCGATGTGGTGGTGGCGTGCCGCTTCGTGCCGGCCATCGACATGGTGCGCTTCGGCATGATGGCCGACGTGCCCGGCCAGTTCGACCGCCTGACGTGGCTGGGGCGCGGCCCGCACGAGACCATGTGGGACCGGCAAACCGGCGCGGCCATCGGGCGCTATTCGCTGCCGGTCGAGGAAGCCATCCACAACTACGCCCGGCCGCAGGAAAACGGCAACCGGGGCGACGTGCGCTGGGCCGCACTGACCAACGCGGCGGGCGACGGCCTGCTGGTGGCCGACGCGGGCGGCACGCTGCTGAACGTTACCGCCCGGCCGTACACCCAGGACGATTTAGCCGCCGCCACGCGCATCCACGAGCTGCCGCGCCGCGAGAAGGTGAGCCTGCTGATTGATTACAAACAAAATGGGGTGGGCGGCGACACGCCGGCGGGCAGTTTGCCCCACCCGGAGTTCCGGCTGGTGAAGGGGCGGGAGTACCGGTACGCGTTCCGGTTACGGCCGTTCCGCGCCGGCGACGACATTGCCCGCGACGTGGCCTTTGGCCTGCCCACCATTCCCGCCGAGCCGATGGTGGTGAAGCGGAAGGTAGGGTGGGAAACGGCCGTGCTGACCGCCGGAGTTTTGGCCGGTGGCATCGTCGCCTGGCGTTTGTGGCAAAAGAGAAGATTGGCCGCAAAGTAGGAATTGGTACACGGATTTGACGGATTAAAGAGATTCTCACGGATAAACTGCTTAAAAATCCGTGTGAATCCGTTCAATCCGTGTTATCCGTGTCCCATTCACCCTCGTGCATTAGGTGGCTCCTGACTGTTAGCTGTTGAATGTTTCCAGATAGGGCAGCACCTGCGCCCGGATGTCGTCGCGGACCTGGCGGAAGACGGCCGTTTTCTCTTCTTCGGTGCCGGTGGCTTTGGCGGGGTCGGGGAAGCTGATGTGGGTGACGCGGCCCTGGCCCAGCCACAGCGGGCAGTTTTCGGCGGCGTCGTCGCAGACGGTGATGACTAGATCGAGCTGGGTTTGCCGGAATGCGTCGGCCGTTTTGGACGTGTGGCCGCTGATGTCGATGCCCAGTTCGGCCAGGGCGGCGATGGCCAGGGGGTGGACGTAGCCGGATGGCTGCGTACCGGCGGAGACGGCTTCCCAGGCATCACCCAGGAAGTGGTTGGTCAGCCCTTCGGCCATGTGGCTGCGGCAGGAGTTGCCGGTGCAGAGGAACAGGACGCGTTTTTTCATGAGGTAGTTTCTCCGAAGTAAAAATAGGACGCGGATTTCCGCGGATATGGCGGATTTGTAATTGGGAGGAATGATACGTTGATTTGGGGAGGCTGGGCAAGAGGGGGGCGGTTAAGGTTTTGTTAACGGCCGTTTAAAGCTGAAAAGGACAGCCAGGCTGTTGTACTTGAGTTCCACTGTTTAAAGCTGAAAAGGACAGCCCACAAGCTGTCCCTTCTGAGTTCCACTGTTTAAAGCTGAAAAGGACAGCCCACAAGCTGTCCCTTCTGAGTTCCACTGTTTAAAGCTGAAAAGGACAGCCCACAAGCTGTCCTTTTCAATTCCCACTATTTCCCACTGAACCGCGCATTTCAGCACAAGTCACTTAGAATGATAGGGGATTTAGCCTGGATGATCTAGGGGAAGATTAGCCGAAAAACGGCCGTTTCTCTTTAGATAGTGTGCCCTAAACACCGGTCAGATGGGCATGCAAACTGGCTGGCTTGTGGTAAAACTGCGCCTGAGAGGAGAATTTATCTATGTGGAACCGTTTTTCCCCGCACACAAGGGCAGTCTTGCAGGCGTTGTTGGTGACGTTTCTGTGGTCAACTTCCTGGGTGCTGATCAAAATTGGGCTGGCGGATATTCCGGCTCTGACGTTTGCCGGGCTGCGGTATGTGCTGGCGTTTTTGGTGTTGATCCCTTTGTATTTGCGCACGGCGCAGGCGACGCGGCTGCGGGCGCTGACCCGGCGTGATTGGTGGGCGCTGGCGCTGCTGGGGTTGATGTATTACACCATCACCCAGGGGACGCAGTTTTTGGGGCTGGTGTATTTACCGGCGATTACGTTTAGCTTGCTGCTGAATGCCACGGCCGTGGTGACGGCCGTGTTGGGCGTGTTGTTTTTGCGCGAACGGCCGTCATGGAAGCAGTGGGTGGGGACGGCCGTGTTTCTTGGCGGCGTGCTGGTTTATTTTTTGCCCAAGCAAATTCCCGCCGGGCAGGCGATTGGCTATGTGGTGGCCACTATCACCGTGCTGGCCAATTCCTTTTCCGGCATTTTAGGCCGGGCGGTGAACCGACAAAACCGGCTGCATCCGCTGACGGTGACGCTGGTGAGTATGGGAATTGGCAGCGTACTGCTGTTGGGCTTGGGGCTGGCGACCGAGCCGTGGCCGGTGATGACCGGGCAAAGCTGGCTGTTGATTTTATTTTTGGCGGTGGTGAATACGGCCGTGGCTTTTACGCTCTGGAACCACACCCAGCGCACCTTGTCGGCGATGGAGTCCAGCATCATCAACAACACGATGCTCATTCAAATTACGCTGCTGGCGTGGTTGTTCCTGGGGGAAACGCTGACTTTGATGGACGCCGCCGGTCTGGCGCTGGCGGCCATCGGCGTGTTAATGGTGCAGTTTGAATGGCCGACAAGCCGCCGCCCCAAAGCCGGTCATGGGTAGGTTCGGTCGCTTACTAATCTTGCTGCCTGGGCAGGCGGATAAAAAAGGTGCTGCCAGGGCAGTTTACTTCGTCCAGACCGTCGCTCTCGACCCAGATTTCGCCCTGGTGGGCGTGGACAATGCCCCGCGCGATGGCTAAACCCAGGCCAGGACCGCCGCCTTTAAATTTGGTTTTGCCGGTGGAATGCAAGTCTACCCGGCCGATCTGGTAAAATTTGGCGAAGATAAATTCGTGTTTGTCCGGGGCGATGCCGATGCCGGTATCGCGGATGCTGATTTCTATGGTGTGCGGGGTGGGGGTACGGCCGTTAACTGTGATGCAGCCGCCGTCCGGGGTGTATTTAATTGCGTTCACCAAAAGCTGGGTAAAAACCTTGTACAACGCTTCCGCGTCCCCGTCAATGGGATTTAGGCTGAACAATCCAGCGAGCAGGTTCAGTTCGAGGCGTCGGTTGACTAAATCCTGGGTCATTTCTTGTTTTAGCTGCTGCCACAGCGCCGCCAGAGAAACGGATTGAAATATCAGGTTCAGATCGGCGTTGTCGATTTTGGCGATGTCCATCATGCTGTCTACGATTTCGGTTAAGCGTTGAGCGCCCCGGTCTATGCCGTTGACGATGCGCGCCAGGTGTTCGTTTTCCATAATCAGGCTTTGCTCATTGAGGATTTGGGAATACCCTTTGAGCAAGGCAATGGGGGTGTACAGCTCGTGGGAGGCCACGTTGATGAAGTCTGATTTGGCCTGGTCCATTTGGATGAGTTGGGCGTAGGCTTCTTGCAGGGCGGCCGTGCGCCGGGTGACTTCTTGTTCCAGGTGGTGATTGAAGCGGGCTAAACGGCCGTACAACTGCGCATTTTGCAAGGCAATCGACAACTGATCGGCCATCATGCGCAGCACAATGCGGTCTTCCTGATCAAACGCGTCCACTTTGTCATCTTGCACATCAAGCACGCCCACAAGCGTCTCGCCAACTTGCAGGGGAATGGCAAATTCAGAGCGCGTCAGGGGCACGGTTTCGCTGAAAAGAAAATTGGCGTCTGCTCGCACATCGTTGGTCAGGTGGACGGTGCGGCTGCGCCAGGCATGGGCAATGATGCTTTGTGAGGCGTTGAGCGATAATTCGCTGGGATTTATTTGGCTGGCGTCAAAATCACGGCCGGCCAGGGGCTTGTAAGATCAGCGTGTCGGTGCGCGGATTTTTGACCCAGATGGTGACGCAATAATACAGGAACCGAGTTTGAATCAGGCGCGTTGCCCTGGTTGTCAGCTCTTCCATATCTAAAATGGATGTGATCTGCTGGCTGAGTTTGCTGCTGGTTTCCAGATGATTGGCTTGTTGCTGGTAACGGCGGGTGAGGGTTTGGTTTTTCAGGTGGATGGAGATGCGGGCGATTAGTTCGCGGTTGTTTAGCGGCTTGGTAATGTAGTCAACAGCGCCGGATTCCAGGCCTTTGATTTTGTCTTGGGTGTTAGAAAGGGCGGTCATGAAAATGACGGGGATGTCGGTGGTGAGCGGGTTTTGTTTGAGCGCTTTGCAGACCTCAAACCCGCTCATTTCAGGCATCATAACGTCTAGCAAAATGAGGTTGGGCAGGGATTCAGCCGCTGTGGATAGGGCGGCGGGGCCGTTTACGGCCGTTAGCACGCGGAATCCCATGTGCGTCAGATATAATGAAACAATGGTCAGATTTGATGGAATGTCATCAACTGCCAAAATAGTGAACTGGGAATAGTCAAGTTCAAGCGGGTCCATAACGCTTGCCTTCTGCTTGTGGGTAGGGTGAGGGCTAGATACGATGTTCATACATGCAAGATGCAGCCCACGATAAGCTTGATTATACATCAATATATTGCTGACTAAAGTTGGATCTGGCGTAAAAAGTGTTGAAATGCAAAAAATCCAGGCTCGGGCAACCGAATCCGGATTTTTTGCGAAGCGGGTGCGTGGGGAGCAGGTTAGGGGATTACGGCCGTTTCCGCTACATACCCGCTGTCCATTTCCACATACTTGCCGACAGCTTTGTACACCACCCATTCACAAATGTTGATCACCCGGTCGGCGGCTCGCTCCAGATTGTGCACCGCCCATTGCATCAGGTTGGCCTGTTCATAGGTGGCCTGTCCGGCCGTGACAATGAGCGCCAGATCATAAGAAATCTGGCTGTACAGCCTATCCACGGCGTCATCTTGCAGCGGGATGCGGCGGGCGGCGGTGGCGTCGTTGGCCGTAAACGCTTCCACTGCCTGGCGCAGCATGTCGGCGGCAATTCCGGCCATGTCGGGGATTAAGCTCACGATTGCTGTGGGTAAAACGGCCGTATCCAACTGCAAGCTAATTTTGCCAATTCCTTTGACATAATCATGAATGCGCTCCAATTCGCCGGCAATCTCCAGGGTCGCCGCCAGAGAGCGCATATCCGGACCGGTAGGCTGCTGCGTGGCGATGAGCGTAAAACACCCCATCATGATCTCAATGCGCTGCTGGTTTACCCACTCATCCAGGTCGATCATCTCTCTGGAAGTGCGCAAATCGCGCGTTTTTAGGGCCACGGCCGATTTCATAATGCCTTCTTCCACCGCGCTGCCCAGGCGTAATATCTTTGTGTCGAGTATCTTCAATTCACGAGCGAACGATTCTCTGGTCATGATTTTATTCCTCCCTAAACGGCCGTTGCGCCACCCGCCCAACTCCCGGCGAGAAAGCCCTAACCTGTCAATTGATCACCCAAAACGGCCGGTAATGTACTGTTCCGTCAATTCATGTTTCGGATTGGTGAAAATCTCATTCGTTTCATTAAATTCCACCAGATAACCGGCGCGGTCCGCGTCCATATTGAAAAACGCCGTAAAATCAGAGGCGCGCGCTGCTTGCTGCATGTTATGCGTCACAATGATGATGGTGTAATTTTCTTTTAGCTCCTGGATCAGGTCTTCGATCTTCAGCGTGGCCACAGGGTCCAGCGCCGAGGTCGGTTCATCCATCAGGATGATTTCGGGCTTTACAGCGATGGTTCGCGCAATGCACAATCGCTGCTGCTGCCCGCCAGACAGCGAAAAACCGCTTTCGGCTAATTTGTCCTTGACCTCATCCCACAGGGCCGCCTGCCGTAAAGAGGCCTCGACCAGTTCGTCCATGTTGCCTTTATAGCCGTTAATGCGCGCGCCCCAGGCCACATTCTCATAAATGCTCTTGGAAAAAGGATTGGGCTTTTGAAAAACCATGCCAATCCGCCGCCGAATTTCGACCGGATCGACGTTGGGGGCGTAGATATTGTTGCCGTGGTAATGAATGGCGCCCTCCACGCGCGCGGTGGGAACCAGATCGTTCATACGATTGAACGAGCGCAGGACGGTGCTTTTGCCGCAGCCAGACGGCCCAATGAGGGCGGTGATGGCCTTTTGCGGTATTTGTAACGAAACTTCTTTTACGGCGCGGAAACCGCCGTAATACACGCTCATCTTGTCCGCTTCGACGGCCAGATGTTTGTTTTGGGCATAAGAATTTAGGGTCATGCTGCTCTCCTTGCGTAGCGATTGCGTAACAGGACGGCCGTTGCGTTCAAACTCAGCAGCAAAATGAGCAGAACAACAATGGCCGCGGCCGCCAGATTTTGGAATTCTGGCTGCGGCCGTGAGGTCCATTGGTAAATTTGCACCGGCAGGGTGGTAAATTTGGCGAACGGGCCGGTGGGGTCGGTGGTAATAAAGGTGGATGCGCCCACAACCACCAGCGGCGCCGTTTCGCCCAGGGCGCGCGAGATAGACAGGATGGTTCCGGTCAGGATGCCGGGCAGGGCGCTGGGCAGCACATGCGACCAGATGGTTTGCCACTGCGTGGCTCCCAGGGCCATGCCGCCCTGGCGCAGAGAGTTGGGCACAGAGCGCAGCGCCTCTTGCCCGGAAATGATGATGATGGGCAGGATGAGCAGGGCCAGGGTCAGGCTGGCGGAAAGGATGGTACGGCCGTTTGCCGTCGCCCCCGCCGCCACAGCCCCAAAAGCCGTGCCGCTGGTAATCACCTCCAGGGCGCGCACAAACACCGCCAGCCCCAACATGCCATAAATGATGGACGGCACCCCGGCCAGGTTGCTAATGTTGGTCTGAATGAGCCGGTTGAGCCGGTTATCGGTGGCGTATTCTTCCAGGTAGATGGCCGCGCCGACGCCCAACGGAAAGGAGACCAGCGCCGTAAAGGCCACCACCCACAGCGAACCGAGAACGGCCGTGCGCACTCCGGCCAATTCGGGTGTGCTAGACTGCGGGCTGCGCAGAAAAGCCGTACTCACCCACGACGTAAATTGAAGGCTGGCCGCAGGATATTTCTCCAAAGCCTCCTGCTCAATGGCTGCCCGGTTTAAGAGGGAGGGAACCAGTTTCCAAACCGCCACAATGTTGGGTTCGGTCACGTTTTCGTTCAGGAGCTGCAAAACGCTGTCTTTTGCGCGCGGGGGCAGGGTGCAGCCCGCGTAAGGCGTTGCGCCATCACACGCTTCCGCCCACTGCTCCTGGCTAAAAAAGACGAGCTGGTCGGCAAAAAAGCGCTGTTCGCTTTCCATGCGCCGCCCTAGACCAGGCGATACATTATCGGCCAGAATCGAAACCAGGGTGGGTTGGGGCAGTTCATCCAGGGCAATCGGGAACACAGTTTCGACAAAGAAGTCGAGTGTGCCGCTGTCTGTGCCCGGAATAAATCGTTTGATGGGCTGATCGGGCCAATTGGGGTTCACGTCGGACCACTTTTGGGCGGTGGTGAAAATGAGCCGCAGCTCATCGGCGGTAACGGCCGTCAGGAAATCGTTTTGCGCGCTGACCACAATCGCCAGCGCGTCTGTGCCCACGGCAAATTCCAGCGGCAGCCGCCCGATTTTGCGGCAGGAGGCAAATTCATTCTGGTTCATTGGGCGGCTTCCGGCGGCGATGTCGGCGGCGCCGTCTACGCAAAACGCCCGATACCCGGCCGTGCTGCCCACGCTCTCGTCGCTGGTATCGCCCACAAAACCATCGGCTTTGATGCGCTCCAGCATCCGCTGCGTCAGCGGATAAACGGTAGAACTGCCGGCGATAGACAGGCTGCCGCCCACGCCGTCCGGGTTAATAGCGGCCCATTGGCCGGCCGGTAAATCCAGGGCGTTTGCCTGTTTCCAGGTTTGCTGCGCCTGGGAAATGCGCCCGGCGCTGAGTGGGAAATAGCCCACATCGCTAATTTCTTCGTTGACGTGGGTGAGGTAGTAGTTGATGAAGACGTTGGCGGCCTGATTGTTTTCCAGAACCCGCGCGTCGCTGTAGAGGAATAACGGCCGTGCCAACGGATACGTCCCATCTTCCACATTGCCGGCGTCTGGCGTAATGCCATCTACGGCCAACAGCGTCAGGTTGTCGCTGCTTTGCTGGTAATAGGCGTAGCCAAAAAAGCCTATCGCGTAAGGATCATTCATAATGCCGGCGGCCAGTTCGCGGTCGTCTTCGCTAGAAACTGTGTCCCGGTCGGCCAGCATGACCTTTTCTTGCTGCTCCACCACCAGGCGGGTCGGATCATTTTTGTATTCCACTGCCGCCAGCCCAAACGCATCGTTGACAATGGTGTACAGCAGGGCGATCAGCGCCAGGATGCTTACAATCAACGACGCGCCCAGGAGGACGTACCAAAACTGCCCCCGGCGGTGGCGCGCCTTAATCTGCTGGTCTAATTTGGGGCCGGCCGGATAGCCAAATTTCGGTTCCGGCGCGATATAGGTTGTCGATTCGTCGCTCATTCATACACCTCGCGGTATTTGGTCACAATGCGGCGCGCAATCAAATTAAGGATCAGCGTCATCACAAAAAGCAGCAAACCAATCGAGAAAATAGACAGGTATTCCACTGAGTTATAGCTCAAATCGCCGCCGCTGATGCGCACCATGTGGCCGGTCATCGTTTCCCCGGCGACAAACGGATTGAAAATGAAGCCAAACAGGGAATCTTTGCCGATTTCAAAATTGCGCGGGCCGGACCCGGCGGCAATTGCCACGATCATGGTTTCGCCAACGGCGCGCGAGATGGCCACGACGAACGCGGCCGTTACCCCAGACAGACCGGCCGGCAGCACAATTTGTCGCGCGGTCTCCCATTTTGTGCCGCCCAGGGCATAGGCGGCTTCGCGCAGCGACCGGGGCACGGCCGACAGCGCGTCTTCGCTGAGCGATGTCACCAGGGGAATAATCAGAATCCCTACCACAATGCCCGCCGAGGCCACGTTAAAAATTTGCACTTGCTGCACGCCAAAGATGCTGCGCAGCACAGGCGTCATGAATTGCAAGGCAAAATAACCGTAGACCACCGTAGGAATCCCGGCCAGAACCTCTAACAAAGGTTTCAGGATGTTGCGCGCGCGCGGCGAGGCGTATTCGCTCAGGTAGATGGCGGTTAGCAGGCCAATGGGCAGGGCTACCACCATGCCAATGCCGCTGATCATGATTGTCGCTAATACCAGGGGCAGCACGCCAAAATAGCCGATGGCTGGCTGCCATTTTGTGCCGGTAAAATATTCCAGCAGGGTCACCTGGGGCAGGGCGAAAAACTTGATCGCCTCTTCGGCCAGCACAATGACGATGCCGATGGTTGTGAAAATGGAAATAATGCCGCAGGAAAATAAAAATACCTGGATGAGGGCTTCGCCGATGCGCGGCCGTTTGGTCAGGGATTCGGCCGAGAATGTTTCTGTGGCAATGGGCGGCACAGAGCTTTGTGTGGCCATGCGTTTCTCCTTTTTCCGCCCCGATGGCTCCCCAGGCGGTCTGTTTTGAACAGGAAAATGAGGAGGGGGCAATGGATTTGTCCTTCTCCTCATGATCACTCCAATATGGGCGTGACACGATGTCATGATCAACCTGGCAGGTTTGATTGGGTTGAAGCCCAGGAACCTGCCAGGTTATGTCACGCTTTTAGCTGTTAGTTTGCGCCCAGCGCTTCAAGCAAAGCGGTTCTTGCCTGGCCGAGGGCGGCGTCGCTGGCCGGGAAGTAGCCGACGTCGGCGATTTCGTCGTTGACGTAGGTCAGGAAGAAGTTGATGAAGGCGGCGACCTGCGGTTTTTCTTGCATGATGGTGGCGTCGGAGTAGATGAACAACGGCCGTGCCAGCGCATAGGAGCCATCTTCCACGGTCATGTCATCGGGAACCACGCCATTGATGCCGACGATCTTCAGGATGTCTTGATTTTCTTTGTAGTAGGCGTAGCCAAAGAAACCGATGGCATAGGGGCTGCCGCCAATACCCTGCACCAGGACGTTATCATCTTCGGAAAGCTGCAAGTTAGCCGCCGAGAGCATCGGTTCGGGGTTTTCTTCAAAGACAACTTCGTCGAAGTAATCGAACGTGCCGGAGTCGGTGCCGGGGATGAAGCGTTGGATGGGTTCGTTGGGCCATTCGGGGCGCACATCGGACCAGTTAACGGCCGTGGAGAAAATCGCCGCCAATTCTTCCAACGTCACATCGGTCACAAAATCATTCTCGGCGCTGACGCTGACGGCGATGGCGTCTGTGCCCACGCGGAACTCAATCGGATTACGGCCGATGGCCTGGCAGTCGGCGATTTCGGAATCTTTGATGGCCCGGCTGGCGTTGGAAATGTCGGTTTCGCCAGCTTTGCAGAAGCGCTCGAATCCCGCGCCGGAACCGATGGAATCAATGGTGATCTGTCCGGCGTAGCCTTCGTTTTGGAAGCGTTCGGCCATGCGCTCGGCCAGCGGGAAGACGGTGGAGCTGCCAGCGCTGACGATGTCGCCGGTGACGCTTAGCGGGTCTACCATGGGCAGTTCGCTCATGCTGGCTTCGGCGGCTGGCGCAGCCTGACCGGCGGCGTCGAACCAGGCCAGTTTGGCGTCGTTCAGGGCGGCGATACTGGCCGGGAAGTAGCCAACATCGGTGATTTCATCCTGTACATTGGCCAGGAAGAAGTTGATGAAGGCGGCGACCTGCGGTTTTTCTTGCATGATGGCGGCGTCGGAGTAGATGAACAACGGCCGTGCCAGCGCATAGGAGCCATCTTCCACGGTCATGTCATCGGGAACCACGCCATTGATGCCGACGATCTTCAGAATGTCTTGATTTTCTTGGTAGTAGGCGTAGCCAAAGAAGCCAATGGCATAGGGGCTGCCGCCAATGCCCTGCACCAGGACGTTATCATCTTCGGAAAGCTGCAAGTTAGCCGCCGAGAGCATCGGTTCGGGGTTTTCTTCAAAGACAACTTCGTCGAAGTAATCGAACGTGCCGGAGTCGGTGCCGGGGATGAAGCGTTGGATGGGTTCGTTGGGCCATTCGGGGCGCACATCGGACCAGTTAACGGCCGTGGAGAAAATCGCCGCCAATTCTTCCAACGTCACATCGGTCACAAAATCGTTCTCGGCGCTGACGCTGACGGCGATGGCGTCTGTGCCCACGCGGAACTCAATCGGATTACGGCCGATGGCCTGGCAGTCGGCGATTTCGGAATCTTTGATGGCCCGGCTGGCGTTGGAAATGTCGGTTTCGCCAGCTTTGCAGAAGCGCTCGAATCCCGCGCCGGAACCGATGGAATCAATGGTGATCTGTCCGGCGTAGCCTTCGTTTTGGAAGCGTTCGGCCATGCGTTCGGCCAGCGGGAAGACGGTGGAGCTGCCAGCGCTGACGATGTCGCCGGTGACGCTCAACGGGTCTACCGAGGGAAGCCCAACAACCTCGACGGTTTGGGTTTCGACAACCGTTTCCACAACGGTTTCGACGACTGTTTCGGTGACGGTTTCAGTTTGGACGCGCGTCACTTCTACGGTCACAGTTTCGGTGATCACTTGTGGCTCTGAGGCCGTCGTGTCCGTGGCGGCGGTTCCACCACAGGCTGCCAGCAACAGGGTGAATATCGTGGCTAGAATGAATAATCTAAAACGCATTTTCCTTCGTTCTCCTAAAAGTGTATGAAAGTTGTTGGGCAAAAAGAATGCGTGTCTTCCCCAGGAATGCACGCAGATATGCCGCTTTTAATTTACTTGCTGGATTCTAGCCGTCGTTTTTTAACGATTTGGGGGCAGATGGTTAACGGGTTGCTATGGTTTTGTAAACAATTGGTTAATGGCGGCTGGGCGGAACGGGTGGTTGGGCGGTGGCGGGGAACGGCCGTTAATCATCTGTTAACAGAAACCAGTCTGGCGGGTGGGTTTTGTTAACAAATCCTTAACAGTCGTGGCGTGTTAACAATTTGTTAACCAAGTAAAATCAGAGGTAATGGCAAACCGCCGTTAAGGTAAGGAAAAAGGTAAAAAACCATGATGCACCTGAAATGTTTGCACCGTAAACGCCCTGGCAACAGGGCTTTCTTGTTGTTCATTGGGGGTGTGCTGCTGCTGTTGTTGGCCGGTTGTGGGCAGAATGGCGGGGGAACGGCCGTGGCCGCCGCCGAAACCGAACAGCGCGCCATCCAAAACAAAGGCTCAGACACGCTGGTCAATGTGGCTCTGGCCTGGGCGGAAGCATACCGTGTAGTCGATCCAACCGTCTCCATTGCCGTGACGGGCGGCGGCTCCGGCACCGGCATTGCCGCCCTCATCAACGGCACGGTAGACATCGCCAACGCCTCCCGCCCGATGAAAGAGGACGAGATAAATCAGGCGCTGGCTAACGGCATAGACCCGGTGGAACACGTTGTGGCCATTGATGCCCTGGCCGTTATTTTGAACCTGGAAAATCCGGTCAGCGAATTGACAATCGACCAGTTGGCCGATATTTACACCGGCCGAATTACCAATTGGCAGGAAGTGGGCGGCAACGACGCGCCGATTGTCTTGCTCTCTCGGGAAACCAATTCCGGTACTCACGTTTATTTTCTGGAAGAAGTGGTGCGCAAAGGCGAGAAAGAGAACAAAGACATCTTTGCGCCGCAGACGCTGCTTATGCCCTCGTCGGTGGGCATTACCAGCGAGATTCGGCGTAATCCCAACGCGATTGGCTACGACGGTCTGGGTTATGTGGATACGACCCACGAAAAAGTGGTCGCCGTAGCCGCCGACAGCGACAGTCCGTTTGTGTCGCCGTCTGTGGCGACGGCTGCCAGCGGCGAATATCCACTCTCGCGCAACCTCTTCATGTACACCGCCGGAGAACCCACCGGCGTGGTGGCGGAATATTTTAGCTGGATTCTGGGTCCGGAAGGCCAGGCCATTGTGGCTAAACTTGGATTTGTACCCCTGACGGCCGAATAAACGGCCATTTGTAGGAGCGGACCATTTGCCCCTTACTTCTGGAGAAAAGCCTATGTCGACTTTAGATGAAGCGCCCGCAGCCTGGCAAGAGCAGCAGCCATCCGGCGCGCCTGCCGCCAAACGAAACTGGCGCGAAACGATCATTGAGACGGTGATTCGCCTGTGCGGCATTTCGGCCGTGGTGATCATCACCCTGATTTTTTTGTTTTTGTTGAAGGAGGGCGCGCCCGCTTTTATGCAGGTTCCCATTCGGGATTTGCTGGGCGTGCGCTGGTATCCGATTGAAGATATGTTTGGCCTGCTGCCGCTGCTGGTGGGTTCGTTGTTGGTGACGATTGGCGCCGTGGTGATTGCCGTGCCGTTGGGGCTGACAACGGCCGTTTACCTCGGCGAATTTGCTCCTCCCTGGCTGCGTGAAATCTTAAAGCCGGTGATCGAAGTCCTGGCCGGGATTCCTTCCATCGTGCTGGGCTTTTTGGGTTGGGTGGCTCTGGCGCCGCTCATTCAGGCGGCCGGGGCGGCCACCGGACTCACCGCCTTCACCGGGGCCATCATCCTGGCCTACATGGCGCTGCCCACCATCATCAGCATTACCGAAGACGCGCTCTATGCAGTGCCCAAAGAATACCGCGACGGCGCGCTGGCTTTAGGCGCGACGCAGTGGCAAACCATCTGGCGGGTGGTCTTACCGGCGGCGCGTTCCGGCATTGTCATTGCCGTGATGCTGGGCGTGGGGCGGGCGATTGGCGAAACGATGGCCGTGATGTTGGTGACCGGCAACGCGGCCAACATCCCCGCGTTTGGCCTGGGCGCCTGGTTCCAGCCTGTGCGCACCATGACGGCGACGATTGCCGCCGAAATGGGCGAGGTGGCGCAGGGCAGCCTGCATTATTCGGTGTTGTTTGCCATCGGCATTGTGTTGTTTTTAATCACCTTTGCCTTTAATTCGTTGGCGACGCGCTTTATTGGCGGCCGTTCGCGGCGGCGTGGGGGGCAGATATGAGCCGGCAGCAAACGCAAGTGTTGGCGACGTGGTTGATTTCGATCACGGCCGTTGTCGTCATTTTACCGATTGTCCTGGTTGTGTTTTACGTGGTCGCCAAAGGCATAGGCACGGTCAACTGGCAGTTTCTCTCGCAGCCGCCCAGCAACGGCATGACCGAAGGCGGCATTTTTCCGGCGCTGTTGGGCACGGTGATCTTGACACTGGGAACGGCCGTGGCCGCCATTCCCCTGGCTGTTGGCGCGGCCATCTACCTCGCCGAATACGCCGGCGACAATCGCGCTACCCGCGCCATTCGTCTGGCCATCGTGAACCTGGCCGGAATTCCCTCCATCGTCTATGGCTTGTTTGGCCTGGGCATGTTTGTTCTGTTCCTCAACTTCGGCACCTCCATCCTGGCTGGCGCGTTAACCCTGGGCCTGATGACCCTACCCGTGGTTATCAGCACGGCCGAGGAAGCGATTTTGGCTGTGCCGCAGGAGTTTCGCGTGGTCAGCCTCAGTTTGGGCGCATCGCGCTGGCAAACCATCCGTCATCAGGTGCTGCCCCACGCCCTGCCCGGCATCATCACCGGCATCATCCTCGGCCTGGGCCGCGCCGCCGGTGAAACTGCGCCCATCCTCTTTACGGTAGCCGCTTTTTACCTGCCGGAACTGCCCAAATCGATCTTCGATCAGACGATGGCGCTGCCTTATCACCTCTATGTCATCTCCACGCAAGTTCCCGGAATGCCATTGTCTATTCAATATGGCACAGCCCTGGTCCTGCTCATTATTGTCCTGTCCTTTACGTTGGTTGCCACCGTCATACGCACGGTGATGCGCCGTCGGCGGCAGTGGTAAGGAACTCAGACCTATGACAGCCAAACTATCCATTCGAGACCTATCGTTCACATACGCCGATGGCGCTCAGGCTCTGCAGCACATTAACATGGAGATTTTTGCCAATGAGCTTTTTGTTTTGTTTGGGCCTTCACGAGCCGGTAAGACAACACTGCTCAGATTAATCAACCGTCTGGCAGATTTGCTGGATGGCGTCCAACGAAGCGGAGAGATTTTGTTTAACGACCAGGATGTTTACAACCCGAACCTGGACGTGACCTATCTGCGGCGGCGAATTGGCATGGTGTTTGCCGTGCCCACGCCCTTGCCTGGTTCCATTTACGCCAATCTGGCATATGGCCTGGAAATGGCCGGCATCAAAGATCGCCGGATCATTGATGAACGGGTGGAGCGATCGTTGCGTCAGGCCGCCTTGTGGGATGAGGTGAAGGACCGGCTGCAAGATTCTGCGTTTGCGCTTTCTGGCGGGCAAAAGCAGCGCATGTGTCTGGCGCGCAGTCTTGTTTTAGAGCCGGATGTCATTTTGTTAGATAATCCCACGTCGGGTCTGGACCCCATTTCTACGGCGCTGGTGGAAGAATCGTTGTTTGAATTGAAGCAGCAGTACACCATCATCATGGTTCCGCATAGTGTGCAGCAGGCGTCGCGGGTGGCTGACCGGGCGGCGTTTTTGCTGAATGGGGAAGTGGTGGAGATTGGTTCGCAGCAGCGAATTTTTATTCACCCGCGTGATAAGCGGACGGAAGATTATGTGACCGGCCGTTTCGGTTAGAAGGTGGTACTGATACAGACCCTAAGGGTTTTCTCTAAACCCTTAGGGTCTTCCCAGAGTAGAGGATGCATGGAAAATAAAATCGAGGTTCGCAACTTTAACTTTTATTATGGCGATTTTCAGGCGCTTATCGACTTGAACCTGCCGATTCGGGCCAATCAGATTACGGCGCTGATTGGGCCTTCTGGTTGTGGCAAGTCTACGTTTTTGCGGGCCTTGAACCGCATGAACGATACGATTAGCATTGCCCGCGCCGATGGCGAAGTGCTGTTGGATGGCAAGAATGTGTATGACCCGGATATAGACGTGGCCGATTTGCGCCATCGGGTGGGCATGGTTTTTCAACGGCCGAATCCTTTCCCGCAAAGTATTTATAACAACGTGGCTTTTGGTCCGCGTGTTTTGGGCACGGCGAAGAAGCAGGATTTGGACCAGATTGTGGAGGAAAGTTTGCAGGGAGCCGCGCTGTGGGACGAGGTGAAAGATAAGTTAGATAAACCCGCTCTGGAGCTTAATCCGGGGCAGCAGCAGCGGATGTGTATTGCGCGCACCATTGCCGTGCGGCCGGAAGTTATTTTGATGGATGAGCCTTGTTCGGCGCTGGACCCGGTGGCGACGCTGCATGTGGAGGAGTTGATGCGGCGGTTGGCGGAAAAGTATACCATCGTCATTGTGACCCATAACATGCAGCAGGCGGCGCGGGCTTCCGATTGGACGGGCTTTTTCTGGTTGGGGCGGTTGGTGGAGTTTAATGAAACGACGACGCTGTTTACCAATCCGCATCAGGAATTGACGGAATCTTACATTACCGGGCGGCAGGGGTAGAAACTTGTTGTGGGGTGGGAGAAAGAGCGAGAGGGGGGATTTTTAAAGTGGGCGGTCAACGGGCAGCGATCAAGTAATGCGCAGAGTGAAGTAGAAGGTGCTGCCTTTGCCTTCTTTGCTTTCGGCCCAGATACGGCCGTTATGCGCCTGAACAATGTGCCGGGCAATGGCTAAGCCCAGACCTGTCCCGCTTTGACCCCGCGTGCGTGCTCGATCCGATTTGTAAAAACGCTCAAAAATGCGCTGCAAATCTTCGGCCGGGATGCCGATGCCGGAATCGGCCAGGGCGATGATGACGCATGGCGGCAGGTCGGCTATCATCTGGCTGACTTGTTTGGGGGCTGTTTTAGCGGTGAACGCGTAGATGGTGATACGGCCGTGTGGCGTAAATTTGAGCGCGTTATGCAGCAGATTGGTAATCACTTGCTGCACCCGATTGGCGTCGGCCAAGACTTTGGGCAAATCGCCGGGAATGTCGACGACCAGTTCGATGTTGTCGCGGGCGGCCCGCGTGTAAAAGCGTTCCAAAGGCGGGAGGATGAGGTCGGAAACGGCCGTGGCTGATAATTTCAGCGGCACGCGCCCGGATTCAATGCGCGACAGTTCCAACAATTCCTCAACCATCTGCGTCAACGTTTCTACTTCATGCTCCGCCCGGCTCAAAAAGCGGGTCGCCGCTGGCGGATCGGTTAGCGCGCCGTCTTGCAGCGTCTCTACCACCGCGCGCAGCGAGGCCAACGGCGTCCGCAGTTCATGCGACAGATTGCTGATGAAATCGCGCCGGATGGTTTCTAGCCGCCGAATGGTTGTCAGGTCCTGCAAAATCACCAGATACACCAGCGAGCCATGCCGCAAAATAGGCGTCATCACCGCTTGCAAAAAGAGGTCGCGGCCGATTTCTACGGCCGCAAGCTGCTCTTGTTTTTCTCGCTGGCACTGCTGCCACAGGTCGATGAGTTGGTGATGCCGCAGGGTTTCGGCGATGGGGCGGCCCAGCGCTTTTTTTTCGGTGGCGCTGAGCAAGCGCATGGAGGCCGGGTTGACCTGGCGCACGTAGCCATAGGCGTCGGCGATGATCACGCCGTCGGCCATGTAGGCCAGCACCGAGGCGAGCTGGTCGCGTTCTTCCGTTAACTCGTCGATTTGTTGGTTGTCCAGGTCCAGCAGTTGATTGTAAAGATGAATGAAGTCGCCAGCTTCGCCACGGCCGTAATGCATCATACGCGCTCGCCGGTCACCGGTCAGGACGCGGCGAGTGGTGAGGGTCAGGTTGCTAATCCAGCGGGTCATGAACATGGAGAGGAGAAAGATGAGGGTAACGGCCGTTCCCACCACAACCGCCAGGCCCACGCCAAAGGTAAGGCGCAAACAAGCCGGGTCGGGCTGGCAAGATGGGCGGTTGGCAAAATACCAGGTGATAACGGCCGTTGCCACCATCAGCCCGGCAAAAGGAATTGTCAGTCGCCACCGCATCTGTGAAAACATGGCCGAATCGTGCCCCCTCAATAAATCGGTTAAACCAATTTCCTGCCGGAAGATTGGGCTTTGGCCCTAGCCGTCAAAGCGATACCCAATGCCCCGAACGGTGACAATCCGGCTGGCGTTTGCCGGGTCTGGCTCGATTTTTTCGCGCAGCCAGCGCACATGCACATCCACCGTGCGGCTGTTGCCATCGTAAGACCAGCCCCATACCCGCTCCAAGATCAAATCCCGCGATAAGGCAATGCCCTGATGACGCGCCAGAAACAGCAGCAGTTCGTACTCTTTGGGCTTTAACCGAATGACGGTTTCGTCCAGGCGCACTTCGCGGCGGTTTTGGTCGATAACCAGAGTGTCGTAATACAGGGTGGCCATCGGCGGCGAATCGACGACGCCATCCTCGATTTGTTCGGCGGCTATCTCTTCACGCACGAGTTTTACCCGCCGCAGCATAGCCTTGACGCGAGCCAGCAGTTCGCGCATGGAAAAGGGTTTGGTCAGGTAATCGTCGGCGCCCATTTCCAGGCCGACAATTTTGTCTATTTCTTCGCCGCGCGCGGTGAGCATGATGATGGGCATGCTGAGTTCTTTGCGCAAGATGCGGCAGACTTCAAAGCCGTCAATTCCCGGCAGCATCACGTCCAGCACGATGAGGTCGGGTTGGCTGCTGCGAGCCAGGGTGAGGGCGTCACGGCCGTTTACGGCCGTAACCACTTCATACCCCTGATGGCTCAGGTTATACTCCAGCGTCTCCAGCAGCGTTGTATCGTCTTCCACAACTAAAACTTTGTAATCCATATATTCTGTTGTAACAGTGAAAAAAGGGGGTGTCAACAAATTGGTGATCGACAGACCCGAAGGGTTTGGGAAAACCCTTCGGGTCTAACAAATCTATTCTAACCGGTACTGGAATGGGAACAGCGCCACAGGCAGCAGCTTGAAGTGCTGCTTGGCAAACGGAATGCCGATGATGGTGATGGCTAAAATGAGCGCGCTCACCAGATGGGCAATGGCAATTTCCCAGCCAAACAAGACGATCCAGATGATGTCGAAGGCCAGGGTCAGGCAGCCCCCGGCGCGCTTGCTTTCCACCACTTCTTTGCCAAATGGCGCAAAGGTGGCCAGGCCCAATTTGATGGATTGCAGGCCAAACGGAATGCCCACGATGGTAATGCACAGCAAAAGTCCACCGATAATATAGGCCATGCCGGCGATAAAGCCGCCAAAAATTAACCAGATAATGTTTCCTAACAGGCTCATAAAATTTCTCCCTTTTGTGATGGTTTGACGGTTCGTCAAAATTGACGGTTCGTCAAAATTGATGATTGAGTAGAGGCGTGGTTGAAACAGCCAACCTTTTTGCCAACTTCCTCCAGTAATTACGCGCGCTGGTGGCCGGAGTTGCGGGTTTGTACGGCCGTTTCCCCACCTACTTAACAACCGCTCATGCGCCCAAAGTATACCCTATCCGCAGCAAAATAAGACAGCCCGGAATTGGCTGTTATAATTTACCCGTACTTCACAGACCCTAGGGGTTTGCAAAACCCTTAGGGTCTTTGGCGTAAAAACGAATCGACACGAGGAGAGACCATGACTGACCTGAATGAACCAGCCAACGGCCGTGCCCGCATCGCCGCCGCTTTTGCCCAGACCCAACAAGCCCGCTCCGCCGCCCTCATGCCCTATTACACGCTGGGCTACCCCAACCGCCAGACCTCCGTAGACGTAATCGCCGCCATCGCCCCTCACAGCGATTTGCTGGAACTGGGCGTGCCGTTTAGCGATCCGCTGGCCGACGGCCCGACCATTCAGCACAGCACCCAGGTTTCGCTGGAAAATGGGACCACCGTTGCCGGCTGCCTGGACATGGTGGCCGAACTGCGCCGCCGCGGCGTAGACACGCCGGTCATGCTCATGGGCTATTACAACCCCATTCTGGCTTACGGCATCGCCAACTACGCGCGCGACGCGGCCCAGGCGGGCGCCGATGGTTTCATCGTGCCGGATTTGCCGCCGGAAGAGGCCGACGAACTGGCGCAGGCGGCCACGGCCGTTGGCCTGGCCCTCATCTACTTCCTGGCCCCGACCAGCAGCCCGGCGCGTATTGCCAGCGTGGCGGAAAAGGCGCAAGGCTTCATCTATCTGGTTAGTTTGACGGGCGTAACCGGGGCGCGCACGGCCGTGCAGACCGATTTGGCCGCTTTTGTGGCCCGCGTGCGCCAGCAGGCCCGCGTGCCGCTCGCGGTTGGGTTTGGCATCAGCACGCCGCAGCAGGCGGCGCAGATTGGCGGCCTGGCCGATGGGGTCATCGTCGGCAGCGCCCTTATCAATGCCGTAGACCGGGCCGAGGTGGATAAGCCGGGCGCGGCGGCGGCGTTTGTGCAGGAATTGCGGGAGGGGGTGATGGGGAGTAGGGGAGAGTAGGGGAGAGGGGGAGACAAGGAGACAAGGAGAAGGGGGTTTCCGGCGGGGGAAAGCCTCATTCTGTCATGCTGAGTGGCGTCTTCGGGTCACCCATGCGTCAATCGCAAATCGCAAATCGCAAATCGTCAATCGTCAATCGTCAATCGTTATTCGTGGATTGGCCCAATAGGCGGTACTTGGGGGCGAAACGGCCGTTTCCAACCGCACCACCACCGACTGCCCCCCATACGCCGCCAGCGGCGCGACCACATCCGCCCAAACCTGTTCCGGCGTAAACACGCCTTCAGCCAGGGTCACCGGCTCCGCGTTAGGGCGAATCAGGCGCACGCGGTACGGCGTCTCGCCCGCTGCATTGCTGCGGAACGCCAGCCGCAGATCGCCGCCCGCCGGAACCTCCGACAAGACATACATCAGCGACAGCCAGCCGTCTGTCTCCTGCGTTGGCGTCACCTGCACCGCGAACCGCTGCATCTCATTGGTTTTGACAACGGCAAAACTGGCCTGCGCGGCCTCGGTCGCCAAATCGCTCACCGCCCCGGCTCCATCCACCACATCCAGGCGCGGCGTGCTGCTCCAGAGAAAAACAGTTCCGTCGCTGGTTTGCAGCTCCGGCATCAGGTTATACAGCCGCCCATTTTCATAATCGAACACGTAAAAATCGCGGGTGGCCAACCGGACCTCCTGTAACTGCGTAAAACTGCCGGTGGGCAGCGGCAGCCGCTCGGTCTGGCCGTACCACACCTCGGTAACGGCGCGGAAAAACTGCGGCGTGATGGGGAAGCGGTTGGCGAAAACGTGGGTTTCCGGCGTCAGCGTGGGCAAAATAGCCTTCATCTGCGCCTCGGCGGCCTGGTCGCGTTGGGCGCGGGCCAGCCATTGCCCTTCGGCGCGCCGGACCTGGACGATGTGGTAGAGCAGCACGGCCGTTACGGCCACCGAAATCACGCCCATAACGATCACGGCCGTATCCCTTTGCCCTTTTCGCTTCTTTTGCGCCGGCCACAACCCCAAAACCTGGTCGATGCCTGATCCCATCGCCCACGCCAGCCCCACGGCCGCATTATAAAAATGACGGCCGGCAAACAAATCCGGTTTTTGCAGCCAGATGGTGGCGTACATCAGGCCCAGGTGAAGCGCAAACCACAGCAGCCCCCAGCGGCCCACCGGCAGCGCCGCCCAAAACCAGACGCCCAACAGCAGCAGCACGCCCCAGCCAAACAGCCAGGCGTTGGCGGCCATGGTTGCCTGCCAATCGTACAGCAGTGTGTAGCGCACGGCCGTATCGCTGACAAATTGCCCGGCCTGCACCGGCGAAAGCAAACTCAGCCACTGGCTGGCCGGCGTCTGGCTGATGTCGATGGTGAGGTTGGGGCGGGTGAACTGGATGATGACGAGAACGGCCGTGAACACGCCCATCACCCCCAGCGTCAGCAGCAGCGGGTTAGACACGGCAAATTGCCGCCGTTTGAAATCCACTTTTTTGACCACAGTCACCAGCGCCAAAAATATGGGCAGGAGGATGGCTTCCTCGTGGCTAAACAAGGCCAGCCCAAAAAAGAGCAGGCACAGCCAGAGGTATTTGTTTTGCGGGCGGCGCAAATAATCGAGGAAAAAGCTGAGACTGAGCAGGGAGAAAACGGCCGTCATCACAATCGCCACGCTGCTTACCCAGGCCACCACGTCGACAAAATGGCCGTGGATGGCAAACAAGGCTGCGGCGCAGGCGGCGGCAAACGGCCGTATGCCCCACTGCCGCGCCGTGCGAAAAACCAGCGCCGTCGCCAGCGTATGCCACAGCAAAAGCTGCCAGTAAAACGCCGCCGGATTCAAGCCAAAAATGAGCCGGTTGGCCAGAAACCACAGGTTTTGCAGCGGGCGGTAATACCAGCCCAGGGTGGTGGGGTCGAAGAGTTTGTAAGCGGTGAACGGCCGTTGCACAAAATCCAAAATCCAGCCCAACTGCACGTAATCATCCCCCACCCAGGCGCGCGCATACGGCGGGAAATAAATCACCAGCACGGCCAGCAGCAGCCCCATGATAAAAATTTGCGCCAACTGAGAATTCTTTCGTGTCACCGTCATTTGCGTTATTATCCCCAAATCAACAGCTAACAGCCAACAGCTTACAGCTAATAGCTATTAGCTGTAAGCTGTAAGCTCTTTTGCTCGGAGATTTCCTATGACCAACCGCCTGGCTCAAGAAACCAGCCCTTACCTGCGGCAGCACGCCGATAATCCCGTTGATTGGTATCCCTGGGGCGCGGAAGCCCTGGCCGCCGCGCAGGCCCAAGACAAACCCATTTTGCTGTCCATCGGCTACGCCGCCTGCCACTGGTGTCATGTGATGGCGCACGAATCCTTTGAAGATGAGGATACGGCCGTTTACATGAACGCCCATTTCATCAACATCAAAGTCGACCGCGAAGAGCGGCCCGACCTGGACAGCATCTACATGAACGCCGTTGTGGCCCTCACCGGGCAGGGCGGCTGGCCGATGACCGTGGCGCTGATGCCCGACGGCCGTCCCTTCTTCGGCGGCACGTATTTCCCATCCGCGCCACGCTACGGCATGCCCAGCTTCCGGCAGGTGCTAGAAGGACTGCATAATGCCTGGCAGACCCGCCGCGCCGACATCGACCAAAACGCGGCCCAGCTCACCCAACACCTCACCCGCGATCTTGTCCAGGCACAGTCAGGCGGCACGCCGCTCGACGAAACCGTCTTCAGCGATGCCCTGGGCAGCCTGCTGCGCGTGTTCGATTCTGACCTGGGCGGGTTTGGCCGCGCGCCCAAATTCCCGCCGTCCATGACCCTGGAATTTCTCCTGCGCATGGTCAGCCGCCGGGGCGACAAAATGGCCCTGCACATGGTCGAACACACCCTGCAAAAAATGGCCTTCGGCGGCATCTACGATCAGATCGGCGGCGGCTTTGCCCGCTACGCCACCGACGACAAATGGCTGGTGCCCCACTTCGAGAAAATGCTCTACGACAACGCCCTACTGGCCCGCGTATACCTCCACGCCTACCAGATAACCGACAGTTTGCTTTACCGCCGCGTCGCCGAAGAGACGCTGGACTTTGTGCTGCGCGACCTGCGCCACGAATCTGGCGGCTTCTACAGCAGCTACGACGCCGACAGCGAAGGCGAGGAAGGCAAATTCTACGTCTGGTCGGCGGCCGAAATCCGCGCCGTCTTGGGCGAGGAAGCCGACCTGTTTATGCTGGCTTATGATGTGACCGACCGTGGGAATTGGGAAGGCAAAAATATCCTCAACCTGCCGCGCGAATTGGCAGAAGTGGCCGAAATGGTCCACACGCCCCTCGATCAGGTGCAGGCCCGATTGGCGGCCGCGCGGCAAAATTTGCTGGCTGTGCGCGGGCAGCGGGTTTGGCCCGGATTAGACGACAAAGTGCTGACGGCCTGGAACGGCTTGATGTTGGCCGCGTTTGCCGAGGCCGGCCGTGTGCTGCATCGCCCGGATTACACGGCCGTTGCCACCCAAAACGCCGAATTCCTCTTTGCCAACCTGCGCGCTAAAGACGGCCGTCTCCTGCGCACCTGGAAAGCCGGCTCCGCCGCCAAATACAACGGCTACCTGGAAGATTACGCCTATCTGGCCGATGGCCTGCTGGCGCTCTACCAGACCACCTTCGATGCTCGCTGGTTCCAGTGGGCCAGGCAGTTGGGCGACCTCATGTTGGCCCACTTCCAGGACGAAGCCAACGGCGGCTTTTTCGACACCTCCGACGACCACGAGGCGCTCATTCAGCGCCCCAAAGATTTGCAAGACAACGCCATCCCCAGTGGGAACGCCATGGCGGCGCAGGTATTGCTGCGGCTGAGTTTGTACACGGGCGACGGCCGTTACTGGGACCCTGCCAACCGGGCCGTCACCGCGCTCTACGACGCGCTCGGCCGGTTTCCTTCCGGTTTCTCCCACTGGTTGTGCGCCGCCGACCTCATCGTAGGCGATCCGCAGGAGGTAGCCATTGTGGGGGATGTGCAGGCCGCCGATACGCGCGCTTTGTTGGATGTGGTGCAGCGGATTTACCGCCCCAATGTGATTGTGGCCGCCGGGCATGACGGGGAGGAAGTGCCATTGCTGGCGGAACGGCCGTCTCTGCAAGGCCACGCCACCGCCTATGTGTGCCGTCAATTTGTCTGCCGCCAGCCGGTAACCGACCCCATCACGCTTGCCCGCCAGTTAAATGGCGGTGAACGATGATGGCCGTCCGCCCGGCCACGCTCGACGATGTGCAGCCGTTGGCCCAACTGCTGCGTGGGATCGGTTGGTTTGCGGCTATAGAAAACGAGACGGCCGCGGAAACGGCCGTGCGCGTTTCCCATCACCTGGCGCTATGCCTGGCCGACGACAGCCATGCCATTTTTGTGGCTGAAAATGAAGCGGGCAGGGTGGTGGGGTATACGGCCGTGCATTGGCTGCCATACCTTTTTCTTTCCGGCCCGGAAGGTTTTGTGTCTGAACTGTTTGTAAGCGACTTTGCGCGCGGGCAAGGCGTTGGCGGCCGGCTGTTGGATGCCGTCGTGGCCGCAGCGCGGCAGCGTGGCTGTGTGCGCTTGCAATTGGTCAATTTCCGCCAGCGGGAATCTTATCAGCGGCATTTTTATCAGAAGCATGGCTGGCAAGAGCGTGCAGAGGCCGCTGATTTTGTGTTTTTCGTGTAACCAGTCGCTATTCTCCTCAAGTTATGTTAAACTATTGTCACGATTCAGACCCCAAGGGTTTAATCCTGGGAAGTTGGAGTATTTGGGTATCAAACCCTTGGGGTCTTTGCTAGAGAAACCGGAACAGACCCCAAGGGTTTAATCCTGGGAAGTTGGAGTATTTGGGTATCAAACCCTTGGGGTCTTTGCTAGAGAAACCGGAACAGACCCCAAGGGTTTAATCCTGGGAAGTTGGATTAATTGGGTATCAAACCCTTGGGGTCTTTGCCAGAGAAACCTGAACGGAGACAGATCCCGAAATTAGCGGTCACCTGCCGTTTATTCTTACAAATAGCATCAACGCCTCCATTGTCGTATCGCCCAAGTGACGGACGGATGGGTTTAACGGCCATCCGTTTGCAGCAAAAAAGAACATGACAGAGGAAATTGAAAACCAGGTGGCCTGGTCGGTCACTTTGGACATCCAGCCAGAATTTCTCCTTGCCGTAGACGGGCTGTTGTTTGCCGCGCCCGGCGCGCCCCGGCCAGATGGGGCGTCGACGGCCGTCATCGCCCTCGATTTACAGGATGGTTCGTTGGTCTGGCGGCAAGAGTTCCCGTTTGTGATGGTGACCGGGTTGCAAAGTTATAACCCGGATGGGCTGGTGGTTCAGCGCACGGCCGTTTCCCAACCCCTGCTCTTTCTCGCCGCCGCCAGCATCGATCTGCTGCGAGGGGAGGGGTCGCTGGCGGCGATTTCGTTAGACGGCCAGGAGCGTTGGCGCTGGACCAATCACGGCCAGAGCGTGTCCCAGCCCGCCGTTGGCCCAGATCGGTTGGCGATGCTGGTCGGCTCGCATCAACTGGTCATGCTGGACCCCACAGACGGCCGTCAACTGCTTCAGACAGCCCTCGATACCTATGCCACCCTGGCCGCCCCCTTGCTCCGCGAAGATGGCTTCATCGTGCCCACGCGCGGCCCGGATGTGCTGGCTTTAGACATAGACGGCCGTGTTCGCTGGCGCTTCACGGCCGAGCAAGACACCTGGCTGGATCGTACCCCGCTGGCTGTGGGCCAACTGATTATCACCACCGGCAGCAATGGCGTCGTGTACGCCCTGCGGCAGCGTGATGGCGTGTTGGCCTGGCAGCAACCTATTGGACCATCCCAAAGACGGTTGTCGCCGCCCATCAGCAATGGCGAGCGTGTGTTTGTGGGCGCGGTGGACGGATTGTATGCCCTCTCGCTGGCCGACGGCCGTATCGATTGGTATTTTGCCACCGAGCGCACCATGGAAGCCGCCCCTGTTCTGGTCGGCGATACGATTTACGCCACCTGTCATGATCATCATTTGTATGCCATTGCCACCAGTGACGGCACGGAACGCTGGCGATACCGCATGACTCGCCGCATTGAAGTTGGCCCCACACTGGCCATGGACGAATCGACGGGGCAATCGCTGGTGATTATTGCCGATAGAGGGGGGACGGTAACGGCCGTTTTTCGCACGCCGGCCGGGGTAGAACTCCAGGCGACCGGCCAATGGGAAGCGGCCGTCACCGCCTTTGCCACCGAAGGCCACCTGGACCGGGCGGCCGCCCTCTCCGCCGCGTTGGGTCAGCCGCAACAAGCCGCGCAGTTGTGGCAAGAAGCCGGGCGACCGGAGCAAGCCGCCGAGCAATATGCCGCCGCCGGTGATTGGCTTAAGGCCGCCAACGCCTGGTCTGCCCTGGAACGGCCGCGTAAACAAGCCGACGCCCTGATCCAGCACGCCAATGCCATGACCGGCAACCCGGCGTATGGTGATGATGAGCGTGCGGCCGTCTGGCAGCAGGCGGCGCAGTTGTTAGAACTGGAAGGCGAAAGCGTGCAAGCGTCCGAATGTTGGCTGGAAGTGACCCAATACCGTCACCTGCCGGTCATTACCGTGGATGTGGACAAACATGATGGGTTGATACTCGATGGCTGGACGCGGCTGCAATTTATCGTTCGCAATGATGGTTTTGGCATTGCCCGCAATATCATTATTCGCGCCAGCGGATCGCAGTTTAAGCTGGAAGAAAGCTCTACCCGGCAGTTTGTGGCGCTGCGGCCGGACAGCGAACAGATGATATGGCTGGCGGTGCAGCCGTGCGGTTATGGGGATGCTGTCCCGCTGCGCGTGACCATCACCTATCAGGACAAATCGGGCGCGCCCCATGAGCAGGCGCAAACAGTGTATCTGCGGGTGGCGCAGACCGAATCCGGCCGTTTTGCTCAGGAACGCCTGCCGCTTTTTACCGGCTCCACCATTCCGGCCGAAATCGACCCGACGCGGCTGCGGCAGTTGTTGAGCGAGTATTTTGACATGGCTAATTTGCAGACGTTGTGTTTTGATTTGCAGGTGGATTTTGAGATCTTGCGCGGCGAGACAAAGACGGAAAAAATCATGGCGCTGATCTTGTACGTGGCGCGGGAGCACCGGCTGGAGGCGTTATTGGCGCTGTGTCGGGAGGCACGGCCGTTTATCGAATGGTAACCGCTCCAGACGATACACGCGCTCCTGCAGGCTGCCTTGTTGCTTACCCCAGGCTGCCTTACAATACAGGCACAAAAGGAACAGGCGACAAGAGGAGAATTTATGGAAGCAATTTATCGTAGTGATGGCGCCTGGGTAGGCGTTTATCACCAGGGCAATCTGTTTAATGTGGATGGCGAATGGTTGGGGTTTGTAAAAGGCCGTGACGTATATGACCGAAGCGGAGTGTATCTGGGCTTTTTTAGCAACGATCGCCGACTTTTGCGGCAGCGGCGCAACCCCGAAAAACCGCGCCTTCAGCCCCCGCCAACACCCGAACGCCCAAAGATGCCGGCCAATATGCCTCTTTCACCGATGCTGAGGGCGCTGCCTTATGCCTATATCGATATGTTTGAAGAATATGCCGATCAGTTGATGTTTATTTCTGATACGCGCCCGGATATGGATTGACATGGAAGGTAGAGCGGTGCGCGAATCTCGGGCAATCCTGACGCAGGTGATGGGGGTTACGCAGGCCAACACCTTGGGCAATGTACACGGCGGGCTGATCATGAAGCTTTGTGACGAGGCTGGCGGCATGGCGGCTATGAAACACGCTCGCCATCCGGCCGTTACCGTGACCGTAGATTCGATGTCGTTTTTGTCGCCGGTACACATTGGCAATCTGGTCACTGTGACGGCCGAAGTGACCTGGGTTGGCCGCACGTCTATTGAAACGCGCGTGGTAGTGACGGCCGAAAACGTACTGACCGGCCAGGTGACGCATACCAATACGGCTTATTTTGTCTACGTGGCGCTGGGGGAAGACGGCCGTCCGACCCAAGTCCCGCCCCTCATCTGCGAAACCGAAGAAGAGCAAGCTCGCTGCCGCCTGGGCGAAGAACGCCGTCAGGCCCGCCTGCAACAACGACATTAATCTGAAATGGTCCGACAACCATGACTAAACCCCGTTCACGCCTCCTAGACCTGCTTTTACAATCACCTGCGCACCGCATCGCCAACCTGCCAGACGAAGATTATGGCCTGGCAGACGTGGAGCCTTTTCCATTTTTGGCGATTGTGGGGCAGGCGGAAATGAAACTGGCGCTCATTTTGGCCGTCATCAACCCCCGGGTTGGTGGCGTGTTGTTGATTGGTCCGCGCGGCACGGCAAAGACAACGGCCGTGCGCGCCCTGACCGATTTACTCCCCCATGTGCGCCGCAGCCTGTGCGTCAATGGCTGCACCGAAGCGATGCTCGATGAAAGCGGCATGGACGCCATTTGCGACGACTGCCGCCAAAAAGTGGGTTACGGCGCGCCGCTCACCGTGGAAGATCAGGTGCGCATCCTGGATTTGCCGCTGAACACCCGCCTGGAAGATGTGGTGGGCGGCATCAACGAACGCATCGCGCTGGAACAACAGCGCGTGCGACTGGAACGCGGCATTTTAGGCCACGCCGACGGCCATATTTTGTACATCGACGAAGTCAACCTGCTGCCCGACGAGATTACCGACGCGATTTTAGATGCGGCGGCGCAGGGCCATTACACCGTGCGCCGTGGACCGCTGAAGCTGAAATATCGCTCGCGCTTCTTATTGATCGGTTCGATGAACCCTGAGGAAGGGCGGCTGCGGCCGCAGTTGATGGACCGTTTTGGGCTGCGGGCGGTGGTCCGCGGGCTGGCCGAAGCCGATTTGCGGTATCAGGCCTATGAGCAGGCTGTGGCCTACCAGCATGATCCGGAAACGTTTGCCGCGCTGTATGCCGCCAGTACGCTGGCTCTAGCCGAGGAAGTGCGCCAGGCGCGGCAGATTTTGCCGCAGGTGATGATCGGCGATGCGGCGCGGACCTTGGGCGTGAGGCTGGTGCAGAGCCTGCAAATCGATTCCAGCCGGGCCGAAATTACCTTGTTTGAGGCGGCGCGAGCCTACGCCGCCGCCGATAACCGGACCGAGGTGCTGCCGGACGATGTGCAGGCGGTGGCGGCGCTGGCTTTGCGCCAGCGGCAAAGCCCGGCTTTGCAGCAATTTTTTACCGAATTGGCCCAGGAAGAAGCGCAGTTGACGGCCGTTTTTTCCCAACACACCACCCCTTCCCACGAGTAATGGCCAACCCCACAGCCCAATCTCCTACCCGCAATCCCCACCTGCCTGCGGCGCTCATTGCTCTGGGGCTGACGGCCGTCTTCGTCGGGTATCTGGCTGTGTGGCTGCCGGGGCCGGCCGTCGGGCTGCAATTTTTAGGCGTGGAATTGGGCGAATGGGTCAAATTTTTGGGTGTGGGGCAAAATCGTGACCTGTTTTACCTGCCGCCCATCACGTTGGGCCTGATGTTGGCGGTGTGGACGATGGTTTGGCCGAACGGCCGTTGGCAAACCTGGGTGGCGCGGGGGTTGGCAGTCGTTGTCAGCTTGCTGGCATTTCCGGCGTTAGAAGACCTGCTGGGCGCGTCGCGGGAACAATACACCGGCCGCATTTACCTCATCGGTCTGGTGTTGGCGGCGGCCTTGTTGAGCGGTTTGGTGGGCACAAAACTGGCGGCGCGACGGCCGTGGCTGCCGTGGCTGCTTTTGGCGTTGGTTGGGCTGCTGGGCGCGGCCGCGCCAACGTGGATGTATTGGCAGGTTGCCCCTTACGTCGGCCAGGTTATCGGTTTGCCGGTGGGGGTTGGCTGGGGAGTCTGGTTCAATGTGGCCGGGCATGGGCTGGTAACGGCCGTGGCCGTGTGGCAATTGTGGTCTCAACGGCCGTAGACCAGCGATATTATGTAAAAAAACTATACAAACCCCAAGGGTTTGCTCCTGAGAATTTGGACTCTTGGGGTATGAAACCCTTGGGGTCTTGCCAGAGAAACCTGAACAGTTACGTGAAAAATAAACACGGATAGGGAGGCACACGGCTTGTTGCTCGTGTTCTTCCCTATCCGTGTTTACGAATAAGTCTTTATGTCTACAAAAAAGGCTTACACGCGCATCCGCTCGTCGATATAGGTAATCGCTTCGCCGACGGTCGTAATTTTTTGCGCTTCTTCGTCAGAAATTTCACCGTTGAATTCTTCTTCAAACGCCATGATCAATTCAACCAGGTCCAGTGAATCTGCGTCTAAGTCTTCGCGAAAACGGGCCGGCAGAACAACCTGATCTTCTTCTACGCCCAGTAGATCAACAATGATGGCAGTTACGCGCTCTTGTGTGTCACTCATTTACCTTCTCTCCTTCGTGTGCAATTTCGGATGATTGCTGAATTTTAGAGTCAACCTGACGGTTGTCAAGCTGTAATTCTACCAGTGATTGTCTAAACACCGTAATAATAAACACGCCGATTGGGCAATAGTTGCGTGAGTTGCCTGATTGGCCGCGTTTTGCAGGGCTAGAAAAAAACGCGGGAATCGAACGGATCAGTCGGCGGCGATGGTCAGGATGCCGGGCGAAAATTGGATGTGCGTCCGGCCGTTATCGTGGGTGACGGGGTAGGGCAGTTGTCCCTGGGCGGAATAGGCCACGGCCGTTTTGGCCACTATACGTTCGCTGTCTGTTTCAATGATAAACGGCCGTGCCCAACTTGCCGTGCCGCGCATGAAATTGAAGGCGCGGCGGGCCGGCCAACGGGTGGGGATGTGGAAATCGGCGGGTTGTGGCGAGGGGTAGGAACGGCCGTTGGCCCCCTGTGGGCGGCGCGTCAGGGTTCCGGCTTGCAGCTTCGTGATAGCTTCGATGAGTAGTTGGCCGCCCAAATCGGCCGCCAGGGCATCGGCCGCCGGACCGGAAATGCCGTCTGGCAGCGACAATGGCGCCTGCAAGGCGATGTCGCCTGTGTCCAGTCCGTCGTCCATAAAATGCACGGTCACGCCGGTTTCGGTGATTCCGGCGCGGAAGGTCCAAAACAGCGGCGCAGGCCCGCGAAAATCGGGCAGCAAGGCGGGGTGGACATTGAGGAAGCCATAACGAGGAGTCGCCAGTATTTTGGCCGGAATGCGTTGGTCGAAACAGGCCACACAGGCCACGTCTGGCGTTAGCTCGCGCAGAAGCTGGGCTATCTCAGCGCCCAATCGCCCGATTGCCCAAACGGGGATATGATGCTCCCAGGCTGTGTGGATGAGGTTGGGCGCGGCAAAGGGCGTCAGAATAGGCAGTTGGGAAACGGCCGTCACCGGTTCCAACTGGCGTATGCCCGGCACTTTTTCGGCCGACGGGACACAGACACCCACAACGGTGATGCCCGCCGCCAGCAAGGCTGGCAACGGCCGTCGTGAAAACTCGCCCAACATCCCAATATACAACACGCGCAAATCGTTCATTTGAAGCCCTGCCTATCCCATTATATACTCTTACCTAGCGACACCCACGTTCATTGGAGAAAACATGACCCGAGAAACGAAAACAATCACCGTTGTTCACTGCGCCAAAATGGGCGCAGAACTACCTGCGCTCAACAGGCCGCCTTTTCCCGGCGAGTTTGGCCAGCGCATTTTTGAGAATATCTCTCAGTTTGCCTGGAACTTGTGGCCGGAGCAGGCCACCCTGATCATCAATCATTATGGCCTGAATATGGCCGACCCCCGCGCTCAAGATATGTTGATGCAGGAAATGGAACGCTTTTTCTTTGGCGAGGGCGGGCAGCAGCCGGAAGGCTGGACGCCGCCAAGCGCCGCGCCGCGTAAAAAATAAAGCCTGATGCTGCGTCACGCAGCACGAAACACGAATCCATTCATGCCCACCATCCTCCTCCTTGCCTGTTATGAAATGGGCCACCAGCCGCTAAGTCTGGCGTGGCCGACGGCCGTGCTGCGTACCGCCGGGTTTGCGGTCACGGCCGTTGACCTGTCTGTGTCGCCGCTGCCAACGGAAACGGCCGTGGCTGCCCCCCTGGTCGCCATTGCCGTGCCCATGCACACTGCATTGCGCCTGGGCGTGCAGGCCGCGCAGCAAGTTCGCGCCCTGAATCCGCAGGCGCATATTTGCTTTTATGGCCTGTATGCCTGGCTAAACCGCGAGTATTTATTGGCCGGTCTGGCCGATTCGGTGCTGGCCGGCGAAGTAGAGGCGGAATTGGCCGCTCTGGCGCAGCGCATTCTGGCCGGTGAATCGCCACTGGCTGCGGCGCAGCCTATTCTGGCGCGGCTGCCTTTGCCTGTTCCCGACCGTTCCGGGCTGCCCAACCTGAGCGCATATGCGCGGTATGAGGCCAATGGGACGATGGCCCTGGCCGGCTATGCGGAAACGACGCGCGGCTGTTTGCATACCTGCGGCCATTGTCCGGTTGTGCCGGTGTATCACGGCCGTTTCTTCGTCATTTCCGCCGATACGGTGCTGGCCGATGTGCGGCAGCAGGTGGCCGCCGGCGCGCGGCACATCTCCTTTGGCGACCCCGATTTCCTGAACGCGCCCGGCCATGCCCTGAAAATCAGCCGTGCCCTGCACGCCGAATTCCCCCAACTCACCTTCGATTTCACCACAAAGGTCGAACACATCCTGAAACATCGCGCCCTGATGCCCGAACTGCGCGCCCTGGGAGCCAGTTTTGTCATCTCGGCGTTTGAAGCGACGAGCGACGCGGTGTTGGCGCGGCTGCAAAAAGGGCATACTGTCGCCGATATGGAAGAGGCGCTGGTTGTTTTGGCCGAGGCTGGCCTGCCGGTGCAGCCGACCTGGGTTCCCTTCACTCCGTGGACCAGCCTGGATGATTATCTGGCGATGCTGGCCTGGATTCGCGCGCAGGGTTTGATCACCAATGTACCCGGCGTGCAGTTGTGTATTCGCTTGTTGGTGCCGCCGGAAAGCGCGCTGATCGATCACCCCGATGTGGTGGATTGGCTGGGACCGTTGGACGCGGCTAACTTCACCTATCGGTGGCAGCACCCTGATCCGCGCATGGATGCGCTGCAAACACAGATTGCGGCGTTGGCCGAATTGGCGGGCAGTGACCCATTGGCTAATTTTGCTGCTGTGGAGCGTCTTGCTTACCATGCTGCCGGGCGACCTGCGCCGTTTTGGCTGCCGACGGAGATTGCGCAGCCCGTCCCGCCCCGCCTGACGGAAGATTGGTTCTGTTGAGCGGAGCCAACCTCTGGTCAGTTTGACCAGCTCACCAATCGTTAATAGCTGATGGTCTCTCTAGGAAGACCCTAAGGGTTTGCTTTTGAGGCGCCAAATTACCTGGGTCTTAAACCCTTAGGGTCTTACCAGAAACCAACTATCACTAAAAATTTGCGAGGTTGTTATGAAGGTTCGTGCTGCGGCTTTTCTGTTTAGTTTGCTGGTGGTTGGGTTGTTGGCGGGCTGCGTGGGTGGGGAGACTCAGGCGACGATTCCCCCGCCGCCAACGCCTCTGGGAAATCAGCCGCCGTTGGTGGTGACGATTGGTCAGCCTACGGCCGTTCCCCAACAATTAGAAACGGCCGTCGCCCAATCTTCCCCCACGCCCTTCGAGACGCCTACCCTGGCGCCCACAGTCACCCCCCAGGCCCTGCCGGCCGATCCCCAATCGCAGGCCGCCACGGCGGGGAATTTACCGGCGGCCAGCCACGACCTGCTGTTTATTGCCGATGGGGCGTTGAAGCGCTGGCAGGGCGCGGCGCGGCAGGTGGTGACTCTGGTGAGCGGCGGCGACGAAGCCGCCAGCGTGGCAAAGCGTGGCCCTGATTTGTCGCCGATTGTGGGCGACGTGGCGGCGTATGCGCTGAGCCAGGACGGCCGTCGCGCCGCTGTCGCCCGCCTCACAGCCAGCACCCCCATCTCCAATACGGCCACGGCCGTTACCGTCACCATCCAGACATACGAATTGAGCTATTTGAATTTAGAGAGCGGCGAGCGGCGCGTGCTGGTTCCGGCGGTTACCGATGTGGGCAATCTGGCATTCGCCTTGTCGCGGGACGGCCGTCATCTGGCGTTTGGCGGCCTGGGGTTGGGCGAGGCTGGCAGCCTGGCGCTGACCGCCGAGCCGCAGGGCGCGTTGTTTGTGCTGGAAACGGAAACCGGCGCGCCGCCGAAAACGGTCGGTGGCTGCGCCACCCGGTGCCATGATTTTGTCTGGCATCAGGACAACAATTTCTTTGTGTTTGGCGATGGCGGCGGGCTGTTTTTGTATAACTTATCGGCCAGCAAGCCGGAATTGCTGGCGGGCGACCCCGCCATCACCCGGTATTATGGGCCGATCTCCTGGGCGAAGAACGGCCGTTGGCTGCTCATGTGGTTGGGTCTGGGCATAGAAGGCGCAGATAGAGCGATTTTCGACGTGCCGACCAAGCAGGCAATGACCATTCCCAATACGTTCCAATACGCCGATCCGCTGTATGCCGAACTGGCCTGGATGCAGGACGACCGCCTCTTTGTGGTGCGCGCCGAAGGTCCGAACGGCCCGGCGATTGGCGAGACGTGGCGCGTGGACGTGGAGGGCGGCCAGGTGGTGCGTGATGAGTCGGTGGCGCTGTCGGCGTCGATTGCGCACCCAACGGCGCCGGTGCATTGGGCCGACGGCCGTTTCGGCTACGGCCTCATCGACGAAAATGGCGCTGCCGGAACCGGGCTGTTCCGGCGCACGGCCTTTAACGAGCCGGAACAGCGCCTGAACGACATACCCGCAGCCCTGTTTGCGCCGGAGTCTGCCTGGCTGCCAGATGGCTCCGGCGCGGCGCTGGCTCAGGCTGGGCGGCTCTATTACGCACCGGCGGGCGGCGGCCTGTACGATATGCAGCCGGTGGTCGGCCCCTGGGCGCACACGCTCGCCTGGCTCCCCTAACCAGGCCCGGCTAAGGCCTCTGGCTAATAGCTAACAGCTAACAGCTAACAGCTATTAGCTATTAGCTGTTAGCTGTTAGCTTTTAGCTGTTGATGGTTAGCATGGGGGAGATGGTGAAATGGAGCTGTTGGTGGGCGGCGCGGAGGGCGGCTTCAACGGCCGTCGCCGATTCGCCGCGCGCGAAGATGAAACCCAGGTAACTTTCCCCTTCTGGCAGGGGGACGAGCGGGTTGTGCAGGGGGGCGGTAATTTCCACGCTTTCGATCAGGGGAACGGCGGCGGCGGCTTCTTCGCCGGCGACGGCGCGCAGCAGACCGGCTTCGGGGATGGGGATCATCATCACGCCGCTGGCTGTTTCCTGGCGCACGGCGTTGGCCAGTCCCAGCCCGGCGGCCTGACGCAAAATCAATTCTTCCAATGAGGCATCGACGCCAAACCGCAGTGTGCGGGAACAAAGACCGCCAATCGAGCGACCGGCCATTTCCACCAGCCACGCGCCGTCGTCGTTGACGCGCAGTTCGGCGTGGATGGGGCCGGTGCGCAGCCCCAGGGCGGCGGCGGCCTGGGCGGTGCGCGCAAAAATGGCTTGCTGCACGGCCGTTGGCAGCCGCGACGGCGTGACGTAAATGGTCTCCTCGAAGAAAGGGCCTTCGAGGGGATCAGGTTTGTCGAACAGGGCCAGAGGATGGAGTTCGCCGTTATCCAACATGCCTTCCAGGGCCACTTCGACGCCGGGAATGTAATCCTCGACGAGAAATGGCTGGTCGGGCTGCGGGTTGAGGCGCAGCAGGATGCGGCGCAGGCGCTCGATGGCTGCGGCCAGTTCCTGGGCATTGTTGGCGCGCATCACGCCCCGGCTGCCGGACAGTTCCAGTGGTTTGACGACGCAGGGGAAGCGCACCTGGGCGGCAATGTGGGCTGGATCATCGGCCAGGGTGCAGGCGTGGAAGGCGGGCACGGGCACGCCGCCGGTGTGCAGCATCTGGCGCATGACGAGTTTGTTGCGGGCGGCCTGGGCGGCGGCGGGGTAGTTGTGCGGCAGGCCCAGGGCGGCGGCGGCGCGGGCGGCGAGCAGCGTGCCGCTGTCGTCGACGGCCAGGATGGCGGCCAGGGGGTGGCTTCGGGCGTAGGCGGTGATGGCGGCAACGGCCGTGTCCGGATCGCGGTAATCCAGCCCCAAGGTAACTTGCCACTGGGCCGCGAGCTGCGGGGGCAGGTCAACGGCCGTGACGATCTCGATGCCTAATCGTTCCGCCGCCGCCAAAAACGGCGCGGCGCGGTAGGTGTGGGCTGTGAGTAAGAGCAAAATGCGGTTGGTCATAGGGCTTGCTGTGGGGCGCGCCTTTTCGCGCTTGATGGGAAGGAACGGCCGTTGAGTGTGAAGGAATCGCCATCGAGTGTGAAGGAACCGTCATCGAGCGTGAAGGAACGGCCGTTCGAGTGTGAAGGAACCGTCATCGAGCGTGAAGGAACCGTCATCGAGCGTGAAGGAACGGTCATCGAGCGTGAAGGAACGGTCATCGAGCGTTGAGGAACGGCCGTCGAGCAGTTTGTCGGAGAAGTACCCGCAGCCGCGGTTTCTTACCGCGTCTTCCAGAGGCGGGGTAAGGATACCCCGGCTACAAAAAGAGGCTAGCATGGTTCCTTATTCGCTCATCAAGGCGGTGCGGGCGGCGGTTAGTTCTTGCTGCTGGGCCTCGTCTACCACCGGGTAGGCCAGGTGGAGCGATTTGAGTTTTTCGACGATGATGTTGGCAACGGCCGTGCGGGTGAACCATTTGTTGTCGGCGGGGATGATGTGCCAGGGCGCCCATTCGGTGCTGGTATGGTTGAAGCAGTCTTCATAAGCCGCCTGGTATTGGTCCCAATAGCCGCGCTCTTTGGAATCGGCCGTGGAAAACTTCCAATTTTTCTCCGGTTCATCCAGGCGGGCCAGGAAGCGCTCTTTCTGCTCTTCGCGGGAAAGGTGGAGGAAAAATTTCAGGACGATGATGCCATTACGCACCAGATATTGCTCGAAGTTGTTAATGTCTTCGTAGCGGTTTTGCCAGACATCGGGGCCTTTGCATTCGGGGGGCAGCTTTTGCCCATCCAAAATGCCCGGATGAACACGCACGACGAGTACTTCTTCGTAATAGGACCGGTTGAATATGCCGAAACGGCCGCGTTCTGGCAGGCGGATCATGCAGCGCCAGAGGAAATCATGGTCCAATTCTTCGCTGGATGGTTTTTTGAAGCTGAACACCTGGCAGCCCTGCGGATTGACGCCGGACATGACGTGTTTGATGATCCCATCTTTACCGGCGGCGTCTGGCGCTTGCAAAATGATGAGCAGGGAATAGTTGTCCTGAGCGTAAAATTTGTCTTGCAAATCGGCGAGTTGATCGATGTCGTCTTTCAGTTTCTGCTCGGCCGCTTTTTTCTGGGCAAATTCGCCAGTGTACGTGGTGTCGTAATCGGCCAGGCGAATCTGTTGCCCCGGTGGGACGATGAATTTTGCGTGGTCCATAAAACCTCCTGAAGATGAGCGAGTCAAGATCGATTGCCATTATCTTGACAACTAGCCTGACAGTCAATAAGCTTGAGACTACTGTAAGCAGCCCCAATTCTAAAGGTAATCATACCATGAATGAAATGGAACAACCCTTATCACCGTATGTGAATGGGAATCCTGTAGATGGCCGAAAAGACACCTATCCTACGGCCGTACCCCCTGCAGCGATCCCCATTATCAATGAAGACGACGGGCCGATGGTGGTGCAAAGCGCCCCCGTGAGGGTGACGGCGGCCGATGTGGATGAAACGGCCGTGGCAAACCTGACGCGATCCCAGGTTATGGATATTGCGGACCAGATCGCCGATGCCCTGACAGACCCCGATACCATCGTGACTCCCCCGGATGACCCGGAATTCGATACGTTGCACGCTCTCACGCGTTTCCTGGTTGGCATAGCGATAGAAGGAAGCAAAGAGATGTCTTTGCGGTTGCAGTTGTGGGAAGCTTTCTTGCATGAGGAACTGCCCAAAACGCCGCCAGATTCGGCCGAGGTCGCGGAAAAGGATGTGCTGCGTTTCGCCTTGATCGGATTTTTGCTTGAATCGGAGGATGCTTCACGGACGCTGGGGTCTAAATTGCTGAAAGTGCCAGGCGGCTTGGCGCGCACGGCCGTGCGCACGGCCAAACCCGTCACCAACAGCCGCTTTGCCAAACCACTCCAGCGTCGCATCGACCGGTTGGCCGGGCGTGGTGAAGAACAATTAACCCGTTGGATCCAACGCGGCCAGTCGGAAGAACCATTTAGCCGCAACCTGGCCCGTCTGGGTGTGCAAGAAATTGTGGATGAATTTATCAATCAACTGGCCCAAAACAAAGAAGTGCAAACGCTGGTACAGGAACAAGGGGTGGGACTGGCGGGTGAAGTCGTCGATCAGGTTCGGGAACGGACGTTTACGGCCGACACGCTCATCGAGCGCATTGCCCGCGCCGTAACGCGCCGCAGTCCACGAGTCGCGCCGCCAATGGCTGACTTATCTGAATATCCTAAAAAACTCCCTTCCGGGTAAAAGGTTGGTGATATCTGGTGACTATTCAACTGGCGCATAAGAAAAAAGCCCCACCGCCTACCTTTCTGGGGCATTATGCGGGGTTTGTCTCGCGGCTCATCGCATTTGTGATAGACATCTTAATCGTGTCTTTCGCGATTGGGATCATGTTAGGCGGCGGCCGCCTGATATTGAATTTCTTTAATTTTGATCCCTTGGCGTTTTTAAGTTCGGATGCTGCGGTGTCCCATTTGACGCTTCGTAACATCTTGCTGTTTATGACCAGTTTTACCTTTACGTTTTTTGTGAATATGGTCTATTCGACCTTCTTTTGGATGGCTGCGGGCAAAACAATTGGCAAAGCGATAATGGGTTTGCAGGTGATAGGTCCGAAAGGGGCGCGCATCACGTTTTGGCGGGCTATGAAACGGTATATAGGCTATTGGATTTCAGCGCTGCCCTTATTTCTGGGCTATTTTTGGGTGTTGGTGAATGACAACAGGCTAAGTTGGCATGATAAGATTGCCGGCACCAGCGTTATTTATGATCACGAAGCCAAATACAGCGAGCAATTGTTAGGCCGCATGGCGAAGTTTGTGCCGCGTATAGAGCAAAAAATGAAAAAAGAGGGTGTGTCGCTGCTCAAGCCCGAACCCAAAACTGAAGTTCAGCCCGCGTCGCCAGAGGGAACCAAGGAGTAATACTTCGTGCCAGTACAGTTTGAACCGCTTTCCAGTATGGATGCCGCTATTTTAGGCATCGAAGATAAAACAAATTTAATGCTCGTCTCCGGTGTGTTAACATTCGCCCGATCTGTGGCGGTGGAAGACCTGAAAACTGTGCTGACGCAGCGCTGGCTTACCCAACGGCGCATGCGACAGCGCCTGGTTCGTCCGGGGATGCTGTTGGCGCGGGCGTATTGGGAAGATGATCCGTATTTTGATTTGAATGCGCATGTGCATCGTCTGGCGCTGCCTGAGCCGGGCGATCAGGCGGCGCTGCAATCGCTGGCCAGCGATTTGGTCAGTATGCCGTTGGATTATTCCAAGCCATTGTGGCAGGTGCATGTGATTGAGAATTATGGATCGGGCGGCGCGTTGATGTTTCGTATTCATCATGCGATTGCCGATGGGGTGGCGTTGGCGGCTTTGTTAACGTCGCTGACGGATGTGACGGCCGAGGGGTCGTTGGTGGGGGTGGGGGAAACGGCCGTTGCCCCCAACGGCCATAAACCCGAAGGCGTTACCGAAATCAGCAAACAACTGGCGATTGCCACCAACATGGGCCGCCGGTTGGCGCGGCGGCTGGCCATAACCGGTCTGGGTGTGTTGAGCGAACCGGAAAAGGCGCGCGAATTATTCGACAAAGGGGCGGCGTACACCCAATCGGCCGTTCAGTTGGCCCTGAAGGTGGCTGAACCGGAGACGATATTTGGCGGACCGTTGGGGGTGAGTAAACGCGTGGCCTGGTCACGGCCGTTGCCGTTGGGCGAGGTGCAGCTGATCCGCGACCGATTGGGCGGCACCCTGAACGATGTCATGGTGACGGCGTTGGTCGGCGGGCTGCGCCGCTACATGCTGGCGCAAAATTTGCCGGTGAGCGGCGAACGGTTTCGGGCGGCCATTCCGGTGAATTTGCGGCCTAAAAAGCGGGCAGCAGACCTGGGCAACGAATTTGGCGTGGTGTTTCTGTCTGCGCCGTTGGGGATGGCGGATCCGCAGGAACGGTTGGCGGAAGTGAGCGCCTCGATGGACCGCTTGAAACAATCACCTGATGCGGTGACGGCGTATCGGATTATCAGTATGCTGGCGTTTGCGCCGGCGGCGGTGCAGAATGCTCTGGTGAAGCAGTTGGGGACATTGGCAACGGCCGTGATCTCCAATGTGCCAGGGCCAACGGAAGACCGCTATCTGGCCGGGCAAAAAATCGACGAAGTCATGTTTTGGGCGCCGCAGTCCGGGCGCGTCGGTTTGGGTATTACTATCTACAGCTTCGCCGGCCAGGTGTACGTGGGAGTCAGCGTCGATCCCAAATTGATGGATAATCCGGACGACTATATTTTGGCCTTTCACGCGGAGTACGCGGCGATGGTAGGAATTGCTAAAAAATTGTCTCAGGAGGACGCATGTTAAAAAGAATTATCGGGTTTATCATGTTTATCACAGGTCTGATTGGGTTGGCGCTGGCCTTTGCCGGAATCTATTTTGGCCGGCAGGCTGTTGACCAGATTGGGGTGGGATTAAACAACACGCTGGTTCTCACTCTGGATACGTTGTCGACGGTAAAAGACACCTTCGCGCTGACGAAGACGGCCGTAGATCAAGCTGCGGTCAGCATTAAAACCGTCGAAACCACAACCGCCGGACTCAGCCAGACCATCGGCGACACTCAGCCGCTTGTCGACCAAATTTCACAAGTAGCCAGCGTCGAAATCCCCAACAGCGTGGATGCGATTCAAGTTTCGCTCGTCTCGTCGGCCGAACTGGCCCGCCAGGTAGATAACACGCTCCGTTCGCTGAGCGACTTCCAATTGGCGCAATCTATCCCACTGCCCCTAGGCCAGAGTATTGATCTGAATTTTGACCTGGGCATCAATTATGATCCGCAAACGGCGCTGGATGAATCGCTGGTGGGCATTGCCGATAGTTTGGACGGCGTTTCGACGCAATTAGGAAATCTCGGCCCCATTTTCGAGGTCAATTCGGGCAATCTGGGCATGATGAGCGACAATGTGCAGTTGATTGCCGAAGACATCGCCGCCATTAACGATGTTGTGGCCGATATTAACCCGCTCTTAGACCAATATGTGGACACGGTTGTTCAGGTTGAAGATGGCATCAAACAAGTGCAAGCCAACCTGACCTCTTATCTGCAAATTATTAAAAATGTGCTGACGGCCTTGATGATCTGGCTGGCAATTTTGCATTTAGGCCCCTTATTTATGGGCTGGGAATTGATCAGCGGCATTTACAATAAAAATGAAATTGTCTACGTCAAATCCTCTGACGATGAGGATGAGGACGCGGCGGAGACCAAGGACAAAGGAGAGTAAACTCATGCGCTTGTTAATTCGTTGGGTGGTGATTGCTATCGCCTTGTGGGTGGCTGTTTTGATTGTGCCGGGCTTGTCGAAAGATGGCAATATCTGGACGTGGTTTATTGTGGCGGCTATTTTTGGTCTGGTGAATGCCATCATTCGCCCGTTTGTGCTGCTGTTAAGTTGTCCGCTGGTCGTGCTGACGCTGGGTCTATTTGTCCTGGTGGTAAACTGGGCTATGTTGTCGCTGACCATTTGGATTTCGTCGGATGTGTTTAATTTGGGCTTTACGTCTGATGGGTTTTGGCCCACGTTTTGGGGCGCGATTGTGATCAGTATCGTTAGCGGTATCCTGAACATTTTCCTGAAGGATAATAACGAGAAAAAAGACGGAGTGGTTTTTAAGTAGTAGATGGATAGATAGGACACGGCCGTTCCGCGCAACTGCATCGACCGTGGCAAGACCCCAAGGGTTTGGTATCCAAAGAATCCAAATTCTCAGGAGAAAACCCTTGGGGTCCGGGTAGTTACCGCCAATTTTAGGTTTGATGGGGAAGGGAGACGGCCGTGTACAACAATCACAAACTCAGCGGCTGATAACCGCCCGCTGCCAGGGCCACGCCCCAACGGTAATGTTTCGTCTCTGGAAAAAAAGTAACGCCAGTCCAAAAGATGCCAGCGCAATCATTAACAAAACGAGCATGTCGCCGGTTGATTGACCAGCCTCAAGCGCTTCGGCCGTGGCCTTGTAATAATGAAACAGGAAGAAAACCCGCATGTTTTCCAGCGATGTGATCATGCCGCTCAAATTGCTGCCCAGATAACTGACCACCACAACCACCGTGGCCAGCATCGCCGCGATACGCCGGTTTGGACTGAACGTGCCCAGAAACAGACTGATCATCCCCACAGCCATCAGCAGCGGCCAGGCAGTCAATAAACCCCAAAACACATCCATGGGCGTTACCAACGTTTCGATCTGACTGAGGATCGTTTGCAGCGTCAGCGCCGCGCCCCCGGCCACGATGGCCAGAATGCCCAGCAGAGCCAGACCAAGAGCAACTGCCTTCACGGCGACAATTTGCCAGCGGTGAATGGGCAGCGTCACAATGAGTTCCAGCAAGCCGTCGTCTTCTTCGCCGGCTAATGTGCCGGTGCCATTCATCACCGCGTAAATGCACAAGATCACCGGCACAAGGTTGGTGACGGTGGAAGCCATGTAGCTTTCAAACGAATTCATGCTGATGCCCATTGCCTGATAAATTGGCAGGTCCAGAATGGATTGGAAACTGGCCATCTGGTCGGCAAAGGATGGATACAACCCAACGTAGACGACTGGGAAAAAGCATAAGGCAATCCCCCAGCCAATTATCCCGTTGCGGCGAAAGCGTAGTTCTTGCCATAAAAGTTTAATCATGTTTTTCCCCGTTCCCCTTTCCGTAATAGGCCAGAAAGATTTCTTCCAAACTGACCGGAATTGTTTCGATGTCGGTGATGCCGAATGAGGCTGTCTGGGCCATGACTTCATCCAGGCGACCGCTAATTTCCAGGGTGATGCTGCCCGCTTCCCGGCTTGTTTCGATGACGCCATCTTGAGCGAAGGCGTCGGTTGGCGGCGTGTTGGCGAAGGTGAAGCGGATGCGCTTGAAGTGCTGCGTGGTTAAATCTTCGACGCGCTCGGTGGCCACTAGCTGCCCTTCGCGGATGATGCCTACGCGGTCGCAGACGGCCTGGACTTCCGGCAAAATATGCGAGGAGAAGAACACGGTTGCGCCAGATTGGTTGGCTTCACGCACCAATTCCATCACCGTTTGCTGGACCAGCGGGTCCAACCCGGAAGTTGGCTCATCTAAAATTAGCAGGTCCGGTTTATTCATGAAGGCGGCTACGATGCCCACTTTTTGTTTGTTGCCCCGCGAAAATTCACGAATTTTGCGGTGGGTGTCCAGTTCCAACCGTGCCGCTAATTCTTTCCAGTAACCGGGATCGGTGTTGTTCTTTTGCAGGGAATAATACATCTCGAAGAATTGACTGGCTTTCATGTTTTTGTACAGGCTCAATTCGCCTGGCAGATAGCCGACGTGTTCACGGATGGCGACGCCTTCTTTTTGGCAGTCCTGGCCGAAGATGTGGGCTGTGCCTGTTGTGGGGCGAATGATGTCCATTAACACGCGTTCGGTGGTGGTTTTGCCGGCGCCGTTAGGGCCAAGAAAGCCGAAGATTTCCCCTTTTTTGATTTGTAAATCTAAGTCCAGGATGCCTCGGTGACGGCCGTAATAAACCGATAGGCCTTTCGTTTCGATTGCATAGTCAGACATGGTTGACTCCTTTGTGTCGTTAACCTACAGGGGTGTATTGTATCATGTTGCCGGTGGCTGGCGTAACGGCCGTGCCCTTGCCACCCCGGTCAGACGCTTCTTGTTTGGTAGGCATGAGAGGCAGCGTTATACTTACGACATGCTCAATTTAGCCCAATCCCACCGCTCGATTCGATCCTTTACTACCCAGAATATTGACGATGCCTTACTGAACGATCTTCTACTGTCCGGCTTGCGCAGCTCCAGTTCCGGCAATATGCAAACGTGGTCCGTCATCATAACCCGCGACGAGACCAACAAGCGGCAGTTGTACGAAGCGCACGGTCAGCAGCAAATGATTTTGGAAGCCCCCGTCTTTTTAACCTTCTGCGCCGATGTTTTTCGGATGCGGGAATGGCTGCGGGTCAACGAGTCCAAACAAAGTTTTGATGATTTATTGGGCTTTCTGACCGGCGCAGTCGATGCGGTGATTGCCGCGCAAACCATCAGTCTGGCTGCGGAATCCGTTGGCTTGGGGATTTGTTACCTGGGCACGACATGGTGGGCCGCCGACCGGATTATTGACATGTTGGCGCTGCCCCCCGGCGTGTTTCCCGTGACCAGTCTGGTGGTGGGCTATCCGGCCGAAGCGCCAGGACTGCGTGACCGGCTGCCGCTGGAACTGCTGGTCCACCAGGAAAAATACACCCGCCTGTCTGACGCGCAAATCCGCCAAAGCCATGCCGAGCGGGAACAAAAGGCGTGGGCGCGCTATAACGCCATCGAATCGGTGCGCCAGAAACTGGCGGACGCCGGTATCACCCGCGTCACCGATTATTACACCTCGGAGTTCAAGTATCCCAAGGAACTTCATTTGCGGGTGAGCAAGATGCTCATAGAAACGCTGCAAGCGCAGGGGTTGTGGCTCTGACAGTTGGTCCCAAAACCCCACAGGTTTTGTTGCCTTTTAGAGAACGGTTCTGAGTCAGTTGAACTTGTGGGGTTTCCAGCAGAGGAAGCGCATACTGTGAATTACTCATACGCCAGCACATCCCGCACCGTCAGCCGCGAGGCGCTGCGCGCCGGTAGATAGCTGGCAACCATCGCCACCACCAGAACTAACGCCAGCCACATAAAGGCCCCCGGAATTGAGTAGACATAACTCAATTTTCCGTTCACGATATGCTGCCCAACCACCGAACTCAGCAGCTTCCCGGCCGGGATGGCAAAAAATATGGCCAGCGTCCAGCTTATCAATGCCATCAGCACCCCTTCCACCAAAATCACCCGCAGCACGGCCCCATCCGACGCGCCAACGGCGCGCATGACGCCGATTTCGCGCGTGCGTTCCAGCACGTTCATGCTCATTGTGCCTGCCAGCCCCAGGCCGCCTACCAGCGTAATGAGCAGCGCCATCACCATCAGCACGGAGACGATGATGCTGAACTGATCTTCCTGCACGCCGCGCAGGACGGAGCTTGTTTCAATGCGGCTGATGCGGATGCCTACCTGCTGGAAATAATCATCGACGCGCGCCGCGATTTCTGCCTGGGAGACAGGATCGTGGGCGTTGGTGACCAACTGCACGCGGCGGGTTTGCTGTACTTCGCGGGCCAGCCGCGACACGTAGGGGTAGTTGGCGTACGATTCATACCACACGGTGACGCCGATGGCCTGATAAACGCCGACGATGGTCCAGGGATTTTCACGGCCGTTTATCTTCAGCACAATCTCATCCCCAATTTGCAGCGATGGGTCTTCGCGCAGCAAACTGCTGTCGATGACCAGGGCGTTTTCGTCGTCGGGTTCCAACCAGCGGCCGGCCACAATTTTGGGATGCGTCAGGTCGCTGCCGCCGGGCGGGGCCAGGATGGTCATGGAATTGCCTTCTTCGCCGTTGGCGTTGATGATGGAACCATTGACGGCCGTCCACCCCTCTACCCGCTCTACTCCTGGCACGTGCAAGGCATATTCCTCGATTTGCGCCAGGCGATACGGCCGTTCAAACTCCACCTGCACATCAAACCGGAACGCCTCGCCCAGCTCCGCCACTGTTTTGTCCGATGACGCGCCGACGCTGAGCACGCCAATAAACACCGCGCCGCCCAGCACCAGCGTGCCCAAAGTCAGCGCTGCCCGGCCGCGATTACGCAGGATATTGCCCAGCGACAGCAGCCACGGCCCGGTCACAAACCGAATGCGCTCGATGACTCGTTCCAGCAGGCTGTTGCTCAGGTTTTCCTGGCTCAGGCCGGTGGAATTGAGCGCGGCAAACACCGTGACTCGCGTGCCCTGCCAGATGGCCGGCAGCGCCGCCAGCACCGGAACCAGCAAACTGACAATCAATTCCAGCAGGATAATTGCCATGCGGATCTGGTAGGTCGGCAGGGGCAAATCAAGCAGGCCGGGACTGGCAATGAATCCGGCAAATTTTTGCGCCGCGACGGCCGCCAGCGGCGCGGCCACCGCAAACGCCAGCAGGCCAAACAGCATTACCATCAACAAATACATGGTCACCAGATTCCGGGTCAGGCCGCCAATGGCTTTCATGATGCCGATGTACTGCACTTGCCGCAAAATCAGCGCCGACATGGTGTTGAAGACCAGGAACGCGCTCAGGGCCAGGGAGACAACCGCCAGAATGCCCAGCACCGAGCGGATAGATTGGATGATAAATTTGGTGGGACTGACGCCGGGTTCGGGAAAAACCAGGGTAAAAAAGACCATGACGCCGCTTTTTTCGATTTTGTCTTTGATGTCGCCGGTGAGCGCCTGGATGTAGGCGCGATCATGTTTGTTTTCGGCGGCGACGTAGAGCAGGCGGTTGTAATCGGCCGTTTCCCCCAGCCATTCAAAGGTATCCAGGGTGGTGTAGAGGTTGATGCCGCCGGTGTTGATGGAGGGGTTGCTGTTTTGATCGCGCACTGTGCCGACGATGGTCATGTCGTAATGACGGCCGTCGCTCATCTCCACCGTGACCACATCGCCAATGGCAAAATCGGTCAGGGCTACGGCCGTCTGGTCAATCAGCAGCTCGTGGTCGCCAGGGATGGCTTTGCCGCCGGTGGATTGGAGCAGGTTGACACGGCCGTTTTCGTAATCTTGAGCCGAGAGCGGGGCGTTGTACCAACGGCCGTGCAGCAGCAGGCGCACGGAGCGCACCCGTCGCCCTTCCGCGTCGGCCACTTCCGGCATGTTCCGAACCGCGTCTACCAGATCATCGCCAAACGGCGAGGTAATGATAAAGGCGCTGGTTGGATTAACCGCCTCGTAGCCCACCGTGCTCGCCTGGTCCAAAATCAGGTAGGCATTGGCGACCATGCCCACGGCAAATACGCCGATGGCAATCGACAGCACCACCAACGCCGTGCGCGATTTGTTGCCCCAAAGATCGACAAAAACTTTTTTCCAACGTGGTCGAATGAACATATTATTTGGCGTGAAACGTGATGCGTGATGCGTGATTTGCTTTTTCACGCATCACGCATCACGCTTCATCTAACAACTTCCCTTGTAAATTTCGGTTGCTTCTTCAATATCTCCCCATCGACGATGGTGACGACGCGTGTCACGCGCCGGGCTTTGTCCGGGTCATGGGTCACCATGAGGATGGTTTTGCCCTGGTCCACAAGTTGATTAAAGAGCTGGAAGATGATCTCGGCCGTGGCCGAATCCAGGTTGCCGGTTGGTTCGTCGGCGGCCAGGATGGGCGGGTCGTTGGCCAGGGCGCGGGCAATGGCCGCCAACTGCTGCTGCCCGCCCGATACCGACGAGGGCAGTTTGTGGGCCACGTCCGCCAGCCCGACCTGCTCCAGCAGGCTCATTGCCCGCTCGCGCCGCTGCGGGATGGGGTAGGTGCGGCAAAAATCCATGGGCAGCATCACATTTTGCATCACGGTGAGCGTGGGCAGCAGTTGAAAGAACTGGAAAATGACGCCCAGTTCGCGCCCGCGCCATTCGGCGATTTGCCCTTCGTTGAGGGTGTGTACGGCCGTGTTGTTCACCCACACTTCGCCGCCGGTCGGCCTGTCGATGCCCGTGATCATGTTGATCAACGTCGACTTGCCGCAGCCCGATTTGCCGATGATGGCCACAAATTCCCCTTTGTCCACCGTTAGATCGATGCCTTTGAGGGCGGTGAAGTTGCCGGCGCTGCTGTGGTAGGTTTTGACCACCTGCCGCACGTCGATGAGGTGGTTGGCGGCGTCGGGGAGTAAACGGCCGTTTTGCGCCTGTGGTTGAGGGTGTGAAAATCGTGCAAACATACTATCTTTCAAACTTATACCCGATGACAATAATTAAATTTCGTGTTATATTATGAACACCATGTTCACAATTGTAGAGCTTGTCGCCAAACCGTCAACTAGCAAATACCAGAAGCGTCTATTTTTAGACGGCCGTTCAAAATTCATCATTGCCCGCCCATCGTTTGCCCAACAAGGAGTCGCCCATGAACCAGCGCAAGCCGGATAGGCGCGTCCAGCGCACCCGCCGCCAACTGCAAGAGTCCCTGACGTCGTTGATTCTGGCAAAAGGGTACGACGCCGTGACCATCGAGGACATCACCGAGCAGGCCAATTTGGGCCGCACCACATTTTATCTGCATTACAAAGATAAAGAAGAACTGCTCATGCAAAGCCTGGAAGCGGTTTTTGATGATCTGGTAGCCCAAATTCAGCAGCGTTCAATTGATGACTGGGTAGCCCACGGCCAGGGTCCGTGGACGCTGGCTTTTGAACATGCCGCCGAAAATGCGCGTTTCTACCAGATCATCCTCAGCGGGCAGGGCGGCGATGGCATCAAGCGGCGGGTCCAAAATTACATCGCCGCCACCGCCAAAACGACCATCACCCGGCGGGCCGAGGAACTTGGCGCGTCGCTTTCGCTGCCGATTGAGGTGCTTTCGAATTACATTGCCAGCTCGCTGCTGGGCCTGATCGCCTGGTGGCTGGAGAGCGAACAGACCTACACGGTGGCTCAGATGGATGATTTTTTCCGCCAATTGACCATGCACGGCACGGCGCGAGCGATAGGGTTTGTGCCGTTGACGGGTGGGGAGGATTAACGGCCGTATTCCTCACTTTCCAACTACTATTTTTCCGACCAAATGAGCTATAATTTCCCGCATGGCATACACACCACCTGAAAACGTCCAGGAAATCCTCAATAATTTGCCCATCAAACCCGGCGTTTATTTACATAAAGATAAACATGGGACCATTATTTACGTTGGCAAAGCCATCAACCTGCGCAGCCGCGTCCGTTCATATTTCCACGCCAATGTTGATTCTGTCAAAACCCAGCGCCTGCGCCGCGAAGTCGCCGACATCGAAATCATCACCACCGATTCCGAACTCGAAGCGCTGCTGCTGGAAAACACCCTCATCAAAAAACACCTGCCGCGTTACAACGTCCGCCTGAAAGACGACAAGCGCTACCCCTACATTAAGGTCCATTGGGCCGATGATTTCCCCAAAGTCACCCTTACCCGCCGCATGGACCGGGACGGCTCGCGCTATTTCGGCCCCTATACCTCTGTCTGGGCTGTACACCAAACGCTGGACATGCTGCGCAAAGTGTTCCCTTACCTCACCTGCGACCGGGTCATCACCGGCCAGGATCCACGGGCCTGCCTCTATTTCGACATCAAGCTGTGTACCGGGCCGTGCATTGGCGCCGTCAACAAACAAGAATATCGTGCCATGATCAAGCAGTTGATGGACTTTCTCAACGGCAAAACCGAAGAAGTGGTGCAGCAAATTGAAACCCGCATGGAAAAAGCGGCCGTTAACCTGCAATTTGAAAAAGCCGCCGAATACCGCGACCAACTGCGGGCGGTGAATCAGGTGGTCGCCAAACAAAAGGTCATTTCGGCCGCCAATGCCGATCAGGACGTGATCGCCTTTGCCCGCGATGAAGGCGGCGCTTGCGTGCAGGTGTTTTTCATTCGTTATGGCAAATTGATTGGCCGTGAATATTTTTTGTTGGAAGGCACTGAAGATGAGGCCGACGAATCCCTGCTGGAAAATTTCCTGACGCAGTTTTACGACGAGGCTGCCCACGTCCCCAAAGAAGTTCTGCTGCCCCAGGAAATTTCCGAAGCGATGGTGATTGAGGAATGGCTGCGACGAAAACGCAGCACCAAGGTGACGCTGCAAGTGCCGCGCCGGGGCAAAAAACGCGAATTGGTGGAAATGGCGGCAACCAACGCCTCCGATACGCTGGCCACGCTGCGCCAGCAGTGGGCGGCTGACCGGTCCAAGCATGTCACGGCGATGTCGGAATTGCAGCAGGCGTTGAATTTGCCGACGCCGCCGGCGCGTATCGAATGTTACGACATCAGCCACACGCAGGGGACACAAACGGTGGGGTCGATGGTCGTTTTTGTGCAGGGCGCACCCAAAAAGAGCGACTACCGCCGCTTTAATGTGCAAACCGTGGGCAACGACGATTATGGGGCGATGACCGAGGTGCTGACACGCCGGTTCCAGCGTTACAAAGACACGTTGTCCGGCGAATTGCACGATCCTGGCCAAATCGGCAAACAAAAAAAAGAGACGGCCTGGGCGCTGCTGCCAGACCTGTTGATTGTGGATGGCGGGAAAGGGCAGTTGGCGATGGCCGTGCAGGTTCTGAAGCAGTTTGGCCTGGAAAACGATGTGCCCTTAACCGGCCTTGCCAAGCAGGAAGAAGAATTGTTTGTGCCCGGCAAGAGCCAATCGATTCTGCTGCCGCGCCGTTCGGAAGGATTGTATTTGGTGCAGCGGGTGCGCGACGAAGCGCATCGTTTTGCCAACGAGGGCCATCGGAACCGCCGGTCGAAGGTGGGCGTGGCCTCTATTTTGGACAGCGTGCCCGGCATTGGCCCCAAACGGCGCAAAATGCTGCTCACGCATTTTGGCTCGCTGGATGATTTGCGTAAGGCCACCGTGGAAGAAATTGCGTCTGTGCCAGGTATTCCGCTGGAGGTGGCCGAGTCGGTAAAGGCGCATCTGGCGTAGGGGAGGAGATTGGAGACTGCAGATTAACAACTTCCCCAGTCTCCAGTCTCTAATCTCCAGTCTCACGGCAGGACTTCGACGTCGTAGGGGAGGGCGGGGACGAGTTCCAGGTTGCTGCGGTAGTTTTCGACACGGCCGTTTACCCTTACCGCCGTTCCCACTTCTCCCAAAGCCACGTTGTTGGGTATCCGGTCCAGCACCGTGCGCCAGACAAACACCACAATTTCCCCCGTATCGTCGCCGACAAAAATCTTTACGCTGCTGCTGTTGGCTTCCAGCCGCAAGATTGCGCCGCTGATTTGCGCCAATTCGCCGACATGGCCGGCCAGTTCGCCGATGGTTCGGGGCGTGGCAAAACTGCCGCCGGGCGTGGTCACCTGCACATCGCCGCCAAAATCCGGCTCGATTTGCCAGTCGCCCTCATACTGCCCCACCATGCCGGTGGCCCGCACGGCCGCGCCGACGTTTAGCTGCGGCGCATCCCAGGTATCGTCGTAGACGTTGTGCCACAGCAGCAAGGTGGCCCGCCCGCTGCCATCGTCGAGGGTGAATTTGAAGCCATTGGCGAAGTTGGCGGCGGCGACGACACGGCCGTTTACCGTCACCGCTTGCCCGGCATAATTGGGCAGGTCGGATAGGGGAATGGCGGCGGAAACGGCCGTGGGCGGCACGGCCGTCGGCCAGGGTGTGTCGGTGGCGACGGCCGTCGCCGTTGGGCTGGCTGTTGGCGTGGGGGTTGGGCTGGTTGTGGCGGTGGCCGTGGGCACGGCCGTTTCGGTGGGTGGGCTGGTTGTTGGCGTGGCGGTGGGGGTGGGAACGGCCGTTAGGGTCATTGTGGGCGCAATCGTGGCCGGGCGCGCGGTCTCGGTTGGCGGGGCTGTGGCGGGAGTTGGCCGGGCGGATGTGCAATTGGCGAGCAAAGGAATCAAGACGAAAAAAAAGATAACTGGAACAACTTTTCTGGCAGCAATGTTCATGATAATGATCCTCCTGGTGGATCATTTTATCATCGAATGAGTGAATCATGAAAGTTTGGGGCGAAGAGTTCGTTCTAATTACCGAACGCATTAAGTAGGGAGACGCGGGGCGTAAGTTTACCCGGTAGCTGGAGAAACCATTTTGCCTTTACTGTCGCCCGATCAGCAATTCTCAATTTAACCAGAAATGTGTCATGCTGAGGTCCTCCGAAGCATCTCCTTCTTCTGGTTGAGCGGGATGCTTCCCCGTTCGACGTTGCTCAGGGCCGAAGACTCCGCTCAGCATGACAGTTCAGCGTAAATTGCAAAGAAATTAGGGTCTTTGGGGTTTCATGGGGTTTGGCCTGATGCGTGATACGTGATGCGTGAAACCGCTCTGGTCACGCATCACGCATCACGTATCAGGGGCTATCAACCCCCTGAGTTCCTGAAGAACCAGAAATTACCTTGTTCGCACGAATGCCTGATCTAAATTGAGAATTCCTGTCGCCTGATTGCGTCGTTTGTCATCGGACCCGTTCGGACTTACAATCCTGCCTGTTATGGGTCAATCACAAGTAGATGTCGCTCAACTGCAAAAACGCGATCCGGCCGCCTGGACAGAGTTGCTGCGGCTGGATTTAGAGGATGAGAGCGTGCGGGTAACGGCCGTTACCGCCGAACCCATTCGCATCTCCAAAACTGGTCCCTACCGCCGCAGCGTCAGCCGCTACATCCTCACTCTGGAAGGCTGCTCTGATCCCATCACCTTCATCGGCAAGCTAACCAACCGCGAAGAAACGCTGTTTTACGAAGAACTTAGCGTTCACCTGCCCACGCTCGCCCCCCGCTGCCTCTATACTCATCTAAACGAGGAGTCCCAGCAAGACAGATATGGCTGGGTTGTGTTGGAAGATGCGCCGAATGATTATACGGCCGTTGCCTGGACACCCAACGACGCCGAAGCGTTAGTCGAACAGTTAGCTGCTCTTCACTCCTTCTTCTGGCAGCGCGGCGACGATTTGCACAATCTGGGCATCCCCCATTTCATTGAAGGCAAAACCTATTCCTGGAATGATCTGCGGCGCGACCGGGCCGTCTATTTTGAACAGGGTCCGGCCGCCATCCTCTCGCAGCACGCCATCCGCAACGCCGGCCGGCTGGCCCCCACCTTGCTGGAAGCCGCCAACGGCCTGACGGTGATTCGCAGCCTGGACGGTTGGCCGGGCATCCTCGGCGAAAGCCATATGCAAGCCGTCGCCGATTTACTCGACGACCCCGTGCCCATGCTTGAGCCGTTAAAACACCTGCCGCCGACGCTTTTCCACGGCAACCCCCACTCCCACCATTGGCACATCTCGCTTCTGGGCGATTATCGCCTGCTAGATTGGCACGACCTGCGGATTGGACCGGGATTATTCGATCTGGTCAGTTTTATGGAACAGTTCGATTTGCTTTACGAAAACGACAGCCGCTCGCAAATTGTCGTTCGCCCGGAACGTCCCATCACCGACGAAACCATCATCGACAGCTACCTGCTCACCATGTCCGCCAGGCTGGGCGCCGAATTCGACGCCCGCGCCGTGCGCATGGCCATCCCGGCCGCTCGCTGTCTGTACGTTCTCTCCAGTTGGCTCCCTCACTTCGCCACCTGGTTCTCCGAAATGCCCAACAAATACACCTGGCAAAAAATCAACCACATGAGCGATGAACAGCTAACCGGAACTGCATTTCACTCCATTATTCAATTTCGCCCCTATTTGTCCGGGGTTTTTGATCGCTTCTTACAGGCCCATAAAACCCTTTAGCCCTAAATCCGTATAGCTACCCAGAATTCATATCTTGCGCAGGCATCCAGGCTTGTCAGTCAGGTCACAGACCCACTCTGATAAGCGCGAGGAGTAAAAAGATTGTCTCTGATCGTTGATTCGCTATTTTTCGGGTTGATCGTCCTTTTGATGATTGTCGGTCTCATCGGCGTCATCGTCCCTATCTTGCCCGGTATTTTTATGATCTGGTTGGGCGTGGCTGTCTATGTCTGGCGCGATAACTTTGAAACGTTGAGCATTGCCACGTTTCTGTTCATTTCGTTTATCGTCATCTTTGCCGGATTGTCGGACATCTGGCTGCCTATCTTTGGCGCGCGCAAAGTAGGCGCGGCCAAACGCACCATCCTCACCGGCCTTATTGGGGCAATTATTGGCTCTTTCATTGTCCCCATCATCGGTACGATCATCGGCTATGCTGTAGGCGTGCTGCTGGGCGAATACCACAAACGACGCGATTGGGATGCTGCCTGGCGCGCCAGCAAAGGGGGGTTGGCTGGTTGGGGCATCGCTACCATTATTCAACTGGTTGGCGGCGTTTTGGTGATTATCATCTTTATCTGGGCAGTTCTCGTCGGCTAAAACGGCATGAATACAGACACTCTACAAACAATCGGACTTTACTTGCTGGCGATGATGGCCTGCTGCCTGACATTGGGGCTGCTTTTGTTGGGCTATATTTTGCTGACTGTACGGCGCATAGACGTGCCGCCGGACGCCGATTTTACCGAAACGCTGCGCCTGACCCCCTTTTTGGTTGTGGTGATGATCGATCTGTTGGATTTTGGGCTGGACATTTTATCTGCCCCGTTTGCCTGGATCATTTTGGATCGGCTGGGGTTGAAGGCGCTGCGCGGCGTGGCGGCCGTAGAGGCGCTGCTGCCGTTTACACAGGTTATTCCGACCATGACGTTGTTTTGGATAGGGGCGCGGTTTTTTAGCTAAGGCACGAATTTTAGAGGGGTCCAATCGCCAAGATAGGACAACTTAGGCGAGACTAAACTGATTACCGCCCTGGGGCAAAAGCTGAATTTCCGGCTTTTGCCCCAGGGCGATTTTTTATGGTTCTTTAGGAACTCAGGGGGTTGATAGCCCCTGATGCGTGATGCGTGATGCGTGACCAGAGAGGTTTCACGCATCACGCATCACGTATCACGCATCAGACCAAACCCCATGAAATCCCAAAGACCCTTTTTTATTTACAAGTTGATGGGGTTGGCGAGGATTTCCACCAGAAGTTTGATGCAGCTTTCGACGTCGTCGGCGTCGACGGTTTCGCTTTGGGAGTGGACGTAGCGGCAGGGAATGGAAATGCAGCCGGCCGCTGTGCCGCCATTGGCAATTTGCATCGAGCGGGCGTCGGTGGAGCCGCCATCAAGCACTTCGAGCTGGTAGCTGATTTGAGCTGCTTCGGCGCGTTGTTTCATCAGGCGCACCAGGCCGGCGTGGGCGATCATGCCGCTGTCTTTGACCTTAATGGCCGCGCCCTGGCCCAGGCTGATGGCCATGGGGCGCGCTTCGGGCACGTCGCCGGTGAGCGTGACATCCAGAGCGATGCCGACGTCGGGATCGAGGTGGTTGGCGGCGGTCATTGCGCCGCGCACGCCTACTTCTTCTTGCACGGTGAAGGCGAAGTAGACGTCGTGGGGGGTGGTTTTGAGCCGTTTGAGGGTTTCGATGGCTACCACGCAGCCGATGCGATCATCCATGGCTTTGGCAGTGAGGCGTTTGCCCTGGGCGAGAAACGGCCGTATAAACCCCGCCGCATCCCCTACACCCACCGGACAATCGTCCGGGCTGCTCGCCCCAACGTCGATGAAAAACTTGGTCAACGGGTGGATTTTGCTGCGATCTTCCAGGCGGTCGCTGGAAATGACGCCAATAACGCCGTTGGCAAACTGCACCCGGCTGCCCATCAAATTGTGCGGCAGCACGCCGCCGATATTGGTGAAACGCAAAAAGCCATCCTGGGTGATGTGTGTCACCATCACGCCAATCTCATCCATGTGGGCGGCGATCATAACCTTCAGGCCGCCGCCGCTGCCCTTTTTGACGGCGATCAGGTTGCCCAAGGCATCTACGCTGATTTCGTCGGCATAGGCTTCGATTTCGGGGCGGATTAAATCGCGCATGCCATCTTCAAAGCCTGAAGGGCCGTAAGCTTCTACCAGTTTTTTAATCAGTTCGTTCATTGCGTCCTCAAAAAGATTGAAGATAAAAAATCAAAAATCACAATCATCTTCATTCTTGAATCTTTGGTCTTGAAATCAGTTCCGTTTGATCACATCCGGCGTCAGGCTGCGCAGGGTGGCTTCGGCCAGTTTAATCACGTTGGCGTAATCTTCCAGGTTGATGATCATGGTAGGCGTGTGGGCGTGGCGGCCGGGCACGGCGATGGTGGCCGCCGGAATGCCGCCGCGTGTGCGTTGGATAACGGCCGTATTCGTGCCTCCACCTCCGGGCTGCCGAATTTGGAAGGGAATGCCGTTAGCAACGGCCGTGCGGGTGATGTGGCCGACCAGCCTGGGGTCTTGGATCGTGACCCGATCCATGACATAAATCGACGGCCCCTTGCCCAGCGCGACATTGGAGCTGACGTCATTTTCATTGGGCAGGTCATAGGCGGGGGTGCATTCTAAGACCAGCGCGACATCCGGGTTGATGCCGTATGCGGCCACTTCTGCCCCACGCAGGCCAACTTCTTCTTGTACGGAAAAAGAGGCGTACAGGTCAAATGGATACGGCCGTGCGCGTAATAATTCCACCAGGGCAGCACATCCGGCGCGATCATCGAAGGCTTTGCCTACGGCCGTTACCCCCAACTCTTCATACTCCGTCACAAAAGCGGCAAACTCTCCCACTTTCACCTTGCCGCTGGCGGCGTCTTTGTTTTTCGCGCCAATGTCAATGCGCATGGCGTCAATTTTTACCACGCTGTTGCGCTGATTCGCCTCCAGCAAATGGACAGGCCGCGCTCCGATCACGCCGGTGATCTTTTTGGGTCCGACCTGCACTACTTTGCCGAGCAAGGTGCGGTCATTAAAGCCGCCCACGCCCTCGAACTTCAGCGTCCCATTGCTGTCGATATCGGTGATCATCAGGCCGACTTCGTCCATGTGGGCATCCACCAGCACGCGCAGCGGCGACGCGCCCGTGCCTTTTTTGAGAGCCAACAGGTTGCCCAGGGCATCGACGTGCCACTCGTCCACGTAATTGGCGATGAGATCGCGGATGAGCAGGCGCACTTCTTTTTCATTGCTGGATACGCCGACGGCTTCGGTGAGGTTTTTTAGCAGTTCGTTCATGATTTGTCTGCCTCCATCATGGCGGCGGTAATGGTGTCGATAAATTTGGCATCCAGCCGCACAATCAACTCGCCTAACAGTCGCCCGGTGCGCTCTACATCTTTCATGTCCACCGATTCGACCATGGTATGCATATACCGCAGCGGAATGCCCACCAGGCCGGTGGGAATGCCCTCGCGGGCAATTTGCAGGCCAAAGGCATCTGTGCCGCTGTAGCGGGCGTGGGTGGCCGTGTTGACGCTCATTTCCAGGGCGTCGGCGGCGTCTTGCAGCGCCTGATACATGCCTGGGTGGACATTTGGACCAATGTCGATGGTGGGTCCGCCGCCCAATTCAAAGGCGTTTTCATCGTTGGCGCCGGGGCCTTTGCCAAAGGTTACGTCGATGGCGACAGCGGCGGACGGCCGTTGCGCGAACGCGCTGGTGTAGGCTCCCAAAAGCCGTGTCTCTTCTTGCACGGTCGCCACAGCGACCACGTCCCAATCGTGGGCGCGGCCTTGCAGATATTCCAGGCACACCGTCACGGCGGCTACGGAGGCGCGATTGTCCAACGCTTTGCCGCTAACCCGCTTACCCTGAAGTTTGCGCAGCGGCTGGCGAAAGCTGACAAAATCGCCAACGGAAACGTTGGCCTGTACCTCGGCCATGGACAGACCTAAATCAATCACCAGGTCTTCGTAGCCAAATGGTTTGTCGCTGCGCTCATCGGGCAGCATGTGGGGCGGCAGACTGGCCATGACGCCGTGCAGGTCTTTACGGCCGTGTACCGTCACCAACTGCGCGTAAATCTGGCGAATATCAACGCCGCCGACGTTGGTGACGCGCAAAAAGCCGTTACCAGCATGTTCGACCACCTGGCGCACCATCAACCCGATTTCATCCATGTGGGCTGCCAGAAGCAGGCGTGGACGAGGGGCAGGGGCACGGCCGTTTTTCACGGCAATCAGACTGCCCACCCGGTCGATGCTCAACGAATCGACATAAGGCTCCCATAATTCGGTGATCACCTGGGCGATTTGCTGTTCGCGGCCAGACGGGGCGGCTGTTTCAGTAAGGGTTTGTAAAAGTTTAAATGTATCCATAACGTTTCTCTAAGGTAGACTCCCTGAAGCAGCGGTGGCGGTTTCCGTGGGGGTAGCCGTGGGCGGTTCAGGGGTGAAGGTTGGCGTGGGACTTGGGGGTTCCGGGGTGTCGGTTGGCGTTGCCGAAGGCGTGGGGGTGATGGGGGTGGCGCTAGGAGTGGCGCTGGGCAAATTGGTGGCGGTGGGTGTCTGTGTGCTGGTCGCTGTGGCGGTGGCTGTGTTGGTGGGGGTAGCTGTGGTTGTGGTAGTGCCGGTGGCGGTGGCCGGCAGGCGGGTTGGCGTTTGAAATTGGGTGGGCGTGGGCAGCAGGGTGGCGGTAGGCGTGCCGGGTGTGACGGTGGACGGGGGCGTGAAGGTGGCGACGGCCGTTACCGTGCTAAACACCGTACTCGTCGGCGTGGGCGATAATACGGCCGGCAGCGTGGGCGGCAAGGCGTCAATACCGCCTTCGGGCGCCAACATCAAGCCGACAACTCCCAAACAATAGAGCGGCAATGTCAGCAAGGTGATTCCTACCAGGATTAGGATTGTACGACGACGCGAGTCCATGAAGGTTTATCTTTCACCGGAAATGGCGTGATGATAGTTGACAACAGCTTAAATGACAAATTGAATGCCTTGCAGTTTGTCGGAAAAGTACCCGTAACCGCGGTTTCTTACCGCGTCTTCCAGAGGCGGGGTAAGGATACCCCGGCTACAAAAGCGGTTCTCCGACAGACTGCTAGATTTCGCCGCTTTGCCATAGGGTTGCGCCCTGGGGCAGGGCATCCAGAATTAGACGGCCGTCTACCATCTCAGCCGTTTGCCCCGTAAAAACTTCTCTCCATTGGGTTCCGTTGGCGATGCCGCTGTGGGCCAGGGGCATTGGCCCGGCCGGGCGCGGCGTCGGGCTGCGTTGGGCGATGATGAGGAAACGGCCGTTCGCTCCCTCGCGCTGATAAGCCAATAAATCCGCTTCCACCGCTAAAATCTGGAACCCGCCTTTTTGCAAAACCACCGATTCGCGCCGCAGCCGGATTAACTCGCGGTAAAAGTCCAGCAGATCATGGTCCCACGACGCCTCGTCCCACACCATGCAGCCGCGTGACGCCAACCCTGGCACATCCATCAGGCCGATTTCGTCGCCGTAATACAGGCAGGGTATGCCGGGAAAGGTAAACTGCACAATGGCCGCCAGCCGGTGCAGGGCGTCGTTGCCCTGAAGTTCGGTCCGCAGGCGCGGTGTGTCGTGGCTGTTGATCACATTAAACTGCTGCAAGGCAATTTGCCAGGGGATGCTGGCCAACGCCTGCTGCCAGGTGGCCGCCAAAGCGGCCGTGGGCCAGGGCAGCGGGGCCTTAATTTGCCCATCCAGGCCATGAGCGCCTTGTTGATAGCCGCGCAGCCAGGCCAGCAGCGGCGAGGCCAGCCCGGCGTAATTCATCACGCCGTCCCATTGGTCGCCTTGCAGGCTGGCGCTGGCGTCGAAAAAGTTTTCGCCGATCAGGTAGGCGTCCGGGCGCGTTTCTTTGACGGCGCGGCGGATGTCCTGGGTGATTTCCCAGCCGATTTGGGTTTCGCCCTGCCGGCCAAGCATGTTGGCCACGTCTACCCGCCAGCCATCGGCCGAAAAGGGAGGTTGGAGCCAGCGGCGGAATACGGCCGTTTCTCCCCCATACATCCTGCGCCGTAATTCCAGGCTGCGATAATTCAGTTTGGGCAGCAGCCACACCCCCAGCCAGGAAGCGTAGCCATCGGGATGGTTCGTAAAGGTGAAAAATTCGGCTTCCGGGGCGTTGATGTCGGCGCGGGCGGCCTGGAACCAGGGGTGCCAGTAGCCGCAGTGATTGGGAACCACGTCGAGGATGTAGCGCATGTGGTAGACGTCTAAGGCTTGCCGCAAAGCGACCAGCGCCTCATCGCCGCCAAAATGGGGATCGACGTGTTCATAGTCGGCGACGTCGTATTTGTGGTTGGAGTGGGCGGTGAACACCGGATTCAGGTACAGGGCGTTGACGCCCAGGTCATGTAAATAGTCGAGTTTGGCGGTGATGCCCGGTAGATCGCCGCCGTAAAAAACGAAGGGAAATAGTTGGTCGGGCGGCGGCGGGTCGCCCCAGGGGTAGGTTTGTGGCCGATAGCTGCCAAATTCGTAGTCCTCTGGTTTGGGGTCGGTGGTTGGGTCGGCGTTGTAGAAGCGGTCGGGGAAGATTTGGTAGAAAACGGCCGTGTCCAGCCAACCGGGCGCGGCATAATCGGCCAGCAAGCAGAAATCGGTGTGGTCCAGGGGAATGTGGGCGGTGGGGCCGACGGCCGTATAAAACCACACCCCATCCTCAGCCTCCAGCACAAAACGGTAGTGGAAATAAGGCTGATTGACAGGCAAGGTGATTTCCCACCAATCGCTGGCGTGTGCAGCCTGACTGCGGGTCATGCGGGCAAGAGCTTGTTCGCCGTCCGGAAAGGTGCGCAGGTAAACCTGGCGCAGCGGCGCGCCGTGCCCGACGCGCAGCCGGAGGGTGACGGGTTCATGGAGATGGGGCACGGCCGTGGAAACATATTGTTGGGAGCCATCATGATGAACGCTATTTAGCCAATCAGGAATTTTGTAATCTATACCCGGCATTCTCATCTCCAATCTCTAATTTTCCCAATGCCACAACGACACGGTGTCCAGGTGGTAGGTTTGCGGCGCGGTGTCGATGGGTTGGATGGCTTTGAGGGTGTAACCGGCCTGGCTGAGCTGTTTACCGTCGCGGGCCAGGGTGGCGATATCGCTGCTAATGTAGATGATGCGGAACGGCCGTTTCCGGGTAATGGTGTGGATAACCGGCTTAGACAATCCTTTTTGCGGCGGATGGACCACGAGCAGGTCGGGGGTTGGTAGCTGTGGCAGCACGTCTTCCAGCCAGCCTTCGTATAGGGAAACATTGTTGGTGTCTTGCAGGTTAACGGCCGTATCGGCAACTGCATCCGGGTTTACCTCGATGGCGATGACGCTGGCCGCGTCTTCGGCCAGGAAGGCCGTCAGCAAGCCTACGCCGCTGTAGCCGTCGATAACTGTCTCCTTGCCGGTCAGGGCGGCGTAGCGCCGCAGCGTGTCGATCAGGGCCGGCAGGGTGGCCGGGCTGGGCGCAAAATGGCAGCCAGGGGAAACGCGGAAATCACGGCCGTTAACCGCCTGCACCGTGTAATTATCGCCCACCAGGGTAGCGGCCGTTCTGTCCGGCAGGACGATGGCCACAGAGACCGGGAAATCGGTTTCTAGCTCTGGTGGCTCGACGTCATCAATTTCCAGAGCGGCCAGCAGCGCGTCGTCGTCGCCGATGCGCAGGGTGAGTTTGCGCAGGCCGGGCAGTTCCATGTCTACGTCTTGCCACAGGGCGAGCAGGTCGGGGTGAATGATGGGGCAGGTTTCGATGGGAATGACCTCTCGTTCACGCGGTGACCAGTAGCCAAGACCGCCCGTTGGGGTGGGCGTCAGTTCGGTTTCGGCGCGGTAAGCCCAGGGGTTGGGGTGGGGGATGGTAGGGGCGACGGGAACGGCCGTGAGTCCCCCAATGCGCTGAAGCTGGTCGATAATGATCTGTTGCTTGACGATCAGCTGCCTTGCGTAGGCCACGTGTTGGAAGTGGCAGCCGCCGCAAACGCCAAAATGGGGGCAGCGCGGCTCCACGCGATCTGGCGATGGCGTGATCACAGCGACCAATTCCGCCAGCGAGAAATGCGCTTTTTCCTCAACGATTTGGGCTTCGACGGTTTCGCCGGGAAGGGTGAAGGGGATAAATACCGGTCTGTCCTGGGCATCGCGGGCAAAACCGGCGCCGCCGTTGGCGATGGAAATGGGTTGAAGGGTGAGTGTGTCAGTCATAGTTTAGGTGCGAGTTGGTTGCAGGTTATTAAAAATGTCCCAGAGCGATGAGCATGGTGAATGAGGCAATGAACCAATGAATGAGCCAGGGATAAATGAAGGATTCGGTTTGCCAGGCGATAAAGCCAAAGCCGATGCCGCCAAAAATGGTGGTCAGGGTTTCAACTTCCGGTTTGCCCAGGTGCATGAAGGCAAAGGGAATGGCCTGGATGAGAATAGCCGGGCCTGGTCCCAGGATTTTGGCCAGCCCAAAGAGCATAAAGCCGCGCCAGACAAATTCCCAGGCGAACAATTCGACGCCGTTTAGCCAGACAAGACGGCCGAGTTCTTTGGGGGCGCGGGCCTGGTAATAGGCTTGCATGGCCGGCGTGCGGGCGACAAAATACAGAATAGCGCCCATGACCAGACATACCCCAATGGTCCAGAGCAGTCCGGCGCGCCAGTTGCCGAGTTTGAAGCCGTAGTTGGCGGCCGGTTCTTTGAACAGCACCAGGATGATGAGCATGGGCAGGATGAAGTAGAGGATGAAGCGGTCGTAGGCTTTGGTATTGGTGAGTTTGTGGCCGTAGTAGTCGAGCATGGGGACGACGACGCTGAAGATGATGAGGAACGTGAGTTGGAGATTGAATTCGACGCCGCCGATGGTCATGGTGGATTTCCTCATGTTGTGGCGGGGGGGAGAGGTGTGGATGGGTAACGGCCGTTTCTCCCACCTTCATTTTCTATCTGTTTTGTGCTGCTGGTTCGCCAGTTCATCCCTACACCTCGTCCGATTAAATTCTGTGCTGCATTGCCAGAGGGCGATTATAACAAAAAACGCGCCCAATCCGAGATTGGGCGCGTTTTTGCCAAGTGGTGAAAATCAGCAAAATCGACTAGACAGATTCTCCCAGCTTAACCATATCATGCAAAATGCGCTCGATGGCCATTGTGTGGCTGCATACATTACGCGAGGCGAAGAAATCACAGTCACAGTGCCAGGTGCCGTTGTTGTATTCCACTGCATGGGGAATCTGGTTGTTATCGCCCTGAAGCTTGACCCGCAAAAACTCGAATTGGATGCGTTCGCGTTCTTCGGCATAGATTTTGGCTTTCTCAATTTTACTGATCATCCCATAGTCCATAATTTTTTACTCCTCTCTGCAATTTAGTCACTGCTGTCGGAAAACAAAAACGCACGCAAAATTGCGTGCGTCAACAATGGTTAGTTGGTTGTTTGCCTGAGTTCTTGGTGAAGTATTCCCTCATGGCTAAAAGTATAACTGACAACCTTTCTGTGTCAATGTCTGAAACCTACTATTCCCCAACGACGGCCGTTTTTCGTCTTATTCTGGCATCTGGGGAATTACAAAGGTGAAGGTGGTTCCCTGCCCAGTGTCGCTTTGCACCCAGATTTTGCCGCCGTGCAGCTCGACAATCCCTTTGGTAATTGAGAGGCCGAGGCCGGTGCCGGTAGCCTTGCGGATATTGGGATCGTCGGCGCGGAAGAATTTGGTGAAGAGGCGTTTTTGGTCTTCCGGGGAGATGCCGTAGCCATTATCTTGAACGGCGCACACAACGACTGGGGTGATACGGCCGTTTCCCTTCTCCAGCGCCATGTGATCTTGACTGATATTGACATAAATATGAGTGTCCGGCGGCGAATACTTCGTGGCGTTGCTGATGAGATTGGTTAGCACCTGCACCAACCGTTCTTTGTCGGCCATGATCATGGGCAGCTCGGTGGGTAAACCTAGATGGAGTTCAATTCCTTTGGCGTCGCACGGTCCGCGCACGGTTTGCAAGGTTTCGCTGAGGATGCTGGTGAAAGCCGTCGGCGCCAGGTCGACGTGCAGTTGGCCTGTTTCAATGCGCGAGATGTCGGTAAGGTCTTGAATTTGCTGGCTCATGCGGCGGATATTGGCGGCGATGGTTTCCAGAAAGCCGCGCTGCTGGGTTGTCAGGTCGCCGGTCATGCCGGAGAGCAGCAGATCGGTGTAGCCGCGCATGGAGGTCATGGGTGTTTTTAATTCGTGGGACACCATCGACACAAATTCTGATTTGGCCTGGTTGGCGGCTTTGACTTGTTGGTAGAGCAAGGCGTTGGCGATGGCGACGGCCGCGTGATTGGTCAGGCGTACGGCCGTTTCCATTTGCCCATTGTTAAAGGTATTTAATTCGCTGCTCTCAATCGCCGCTACCCCAATCAACTTTTGCTGGTGAATGATGGGCAAGGTGATTTGCGAAAGCGTGTCGTAAGCGTGAGCCACAAAATTGGGTTCTGCGTGTACATTGCCCGTTACGTGCGGTTCGCCGGTGGCCAACACATGACCGATCAGGCCATCATCGGCAAATGTTCCGTTAACGGGTTCCAGCGAAAATGATTCGTCATAGCCGCGATGGGCCTGGAGGTAGGGTTTGTTGTTGTCATCGGTCAAAATGATGCTGGCGGCCGTGCCGTCGCTGACTCTTAAGGCCCAATCCAGCGTGAGGTTTAAGACGTGTTCCAGGTCCAGGGTTGTGTTCAAATCTCTGTCGAGCTGCTGCAACATAAACAGTTCGCTAACCCGCTCCTGAAGGGCCTGGTCGGTTTGTTCCATCAGGCGAGCATTTTCCAGAGCGACGACGGCCTGGCCGGCAAAGGACGCCAGCAAGGTTTCGTCTTCTTCGTCGAAGGGCGCGCCGTTCTTTTTGTTGATGACCTGAACGACGCCCAGTACCGCGCTGCCGCGCAGCAGGGGCACTGTCAGGATCGATTCGCTGACGAATTTGGCGTGTTGGCTAAGGTCGCCAAACCAACGTTTGTCATCCTGGACGCGATTTTGGCGGATGGGACGGCCGGTTTGGGCGGCTGTGCCGGCGAGTCCGGTGCCGATGGTCAGGCGTTTGCCCAGTAATTCGTCGCTGGCTGGACCCCGTACCACGCGGAATTCCAATTCGCCGGTGTCTTCGATAGTCATCATGAAGGTTCCGGCTTCGGTGTCTAGCAGTTCCATCGCTTTATCCAAAATTAGATTGAGCAGGGGTTCTAATTCCAGGGTGGAGGCGAGAAGCAGGGTGACTTTGTTGATGATTTCGAGTTGTTGGGCGCGGTTTGCCAGTTCTTGGCGGGTTTGTAGGCGGTCCAGGGCAACGGCCGTGCGGTCGGCAAAGATGGTGAATAGTTGTTTTTGTCGTGGGCGGATCACGGTTTCATCGTCGAAAAATGTGTAGAGTACGCCCAGGGTATCGGCGCCGGCATTGAGAGGGGCCAGCCACCAGACACGGCCGTCTTCGTCTGTAATGTCCATCATTTGCCCGGTGCTGATGACGTGTTCGATCTCGGCCAGGTCCACCACGTGGTGCCGCCCTTCGCGCTCTGGCAAACGTTCTCCATCTTCTACCACAAACGCCGCATACAGGTGTTTGGTGTACTGATCGATCAAGGCGATAAAAAAGTTGTCGATGCGCAGCAAGCGTTGGTAATTGGTAAACACCAGCTCCAATAATACGTCCTGATCGATTGTAAAATTTAGGGCCTGGGAAAACTGGCTCAACTGATCCTGTTCCGCCACCCGCGCTTCCAGCCGGCGCATCACATTGGTTCGTTCTAACCCGATCAGCGATTGATCGGCCAGGGCGCTGAGGAAGTTTAGCTCGCTTTGGGAATAGGGTTGGTTGGTGTGTTTGCCGGGCAGAGACAGCCAGCCTAACAATTCTTGTCCGTTATTTAAGGGCACGATGATCGCCGCGTTTTGCGTGTGAATGTCTTCCGGGTGTTCGCGTAATTCTGGCGGCCAGGCGCGTTCCACGGCCAGATCCAGCACATCGGAGGTGTGCCGCATATAGGCCACCAGCGGTGAGTCTGTCGTGATGATGCCATTTTCTGTATCGGCATAGCTGCAATAGCCGCCGAGGTTGTTGTCTGGCAGGTACAGTTGTGGTTTGGTTACGGGTATGGCGATTTGGGTGTATTCCACCACCAATTGGGCGACCTGATCGGCGTCAACGGCCGTTGTCAATCGTCGATTATACTGCCGCAGCAGCTCGCTAAACTCTACCGGCTTCTGAAACAACAGCCTGTCTATCCATTTTTGCAGCCACGTTTGCAGCGGCTCGTGCAAAATAAACACCGCCAGCATAAACACAGCCACAACAACAGGATTGTTAAACGTAATGTTGATGCCTACAGCCATTGCCAGACCGCTCAGAATCAACAGAAAAGCGCCGACTAAAATCGCCGCCATCAAAATATACGTCAGGCCGCGGCGAGCAATCCGGTTAACATCCAGCAGCCGAAAACGAATAATGGTATACGCAATAGCCAGCGGGAAAATAACCACAGGCGGCAAAAAAATGGAAGGATTAAACCTCTCCCACCCCTGGCTGGTCGCCAGCCATACCAGCGTCACCAGGATGGGCATCAGACCTAAGACTGCTCCCAGCAAAATAATCCGTGCCTGCTGCCGCACCAGGGCAGAAGGGGATGCCAGACTGCGGTAAATCATCAATCCCAGGGTCACGGTTAGCGAGAAGATGTTCCAGATATAGGCATAACGCCAGGCCAGGGCAATGGCCCATGCGTCCGGCCCCTGGTTTAGCCAGACCTGCCCCAAAACAGCCAGCGCGATTCCAGGCAGAATGACTACCCACTTCAAGCGACGATGCTGGGCCACAAGCCGGGCTTCATGGGGGAAGATAAACGCCAGCAGCATGGTAAACCCGCCGGCCACGGCCAGGGCCAACGTCCAAACGCGAATGAAAATCTGTGTCGTTATCTGGTCAAACAATCCGCCTATGATGAGGGCTACGCTGACGGCAAAAATGGCAAAGACTTGCGCCGCCTCCGCTTCCGGCCGGGCCAAAAAGGTGAGCGTGCCAAGCAGCAAAATGATGAGTCCCACCAAATAAAGCAGCCAGAATTGGTTCCAAAAAGTGGTTTCGTCCATGATGGACAGGACCAGGTCGATGGTTCGTTCTGTTTCAGGCGTTGTACGGTCAATTGCGGAATCAGGCGGCGGCTGATCGAAGGTGAAGGTGAGGATGTCACCGGGTTGATGGGTGGCGAGGTATTCGTGGAGGGAGCGGTTGTCGGAGAAGGTACGGCCGTCTACCATCACCACTCGATCCGGATACGCGATCGCCGGCTCTACCGTTGTCAGCGGTTCAAACTGAGCTACCGACTTATTCACCACCAGATGCGGATCAAACAACAAGCCCGGATACGGTGTTTGTGTCCAACGCAGCGCTAACAAAGGCAGCACCATAAACATGATGCCGCTCACCAGCAAAATAACTGCCACTACACCTATTCGTATCTGGTCTATGCGTTTGTAAGCGGTAGGTTTCATCCCGACGTGTCGCTCAACGAATTCGAATGTTTGCTAATGATAAGTGATCATCTATCTGATGTCCATCTGCCCCAACAATAGTTTGCCGCTCCTGGCTAACAACGTCCATTAAGGAAACGCGAATGCCGTACACCCCTGGCGCTAATCCCTCGCCCAAAACCAGCAAGTGGGCGTCCGGATTCACCGAATCCAAAGCCCAATCGGGCGGCAGCAAGTTTTCCTGGAAGGCCACTTCCTTGCCAGCTTCGTCTACGACGCTAATCCGCGCCAGCAGATCGGCTGAATTGGCCGACAATGGTTCCCAATAGAGCGTTACCGCCAGCACATCGCCCGGCGCAAAGAGCTGGGCGTTGTATTCGTAACCGCGCAAACGCAGACGATTGTTGAAGTTTTGCTCCTGGGCGTTTGGATACTTACCGGGAATTGGGCTGATGGCCACCTGCCCTAAGGCCAGTGAGTCGCCCAAACCAGCGCCGTCGGCGTCGGTGATTCCCAGCCGGTAAGCTCCGGGGACGTAATAGCCCACACTGAGCACGGCCGTATCCGGCGCATAAGCCGCCTCCGGAACCATCAGGCGAATCGATTCTACAAACCGGTCGCCGGGTTCCCAATTACTGCTGGGAAAATTGCCCAAACCAGGGTGGGTGTCCCGTTGGGCCACCATCACCCCATTTTCGCTGATGAGATGGACAAACAGCAGATAATCGCCGGGTGGTTTGCCGGTCACTTCCCAATATAGGTCGATGTCGATGGCGCCGCCGGGCTGCACGGCCGTTTGCCGAATTTCATACCCGCGCAAGTTGATTAACGTGTCAAATTGGGCGTTCACCGGATTGGGCAGCGCCGCGTCGGCGGCGAAGCTGGGCGGCGGCGCATATGCCGGACGCAAATAGCCCCAGAAGGCGATGACGGTCATCAGGGCCATGCCGCCATGCAAAATACCCGCCAGGCAGGCATCGGAACACCACGGCCGTTTCCCCAACGCCGCATAATGGCTCAATCCATACATCAGCAAAATCGACAGCGCCGGCAGCGCCGGAAAAAAGAAGCGGCCCATCGGCCCGGCCGGGCTGATGAGCAAATAATTGAAGAGGACGCCAAAAAAGAGCAGCACATTCAGCGCTAGAAGCAGCAGCGGCACGGCCGTTTCCCGCAGTTCGCCTGTTGTCCGGCGCATAAAAGGCAGCGCATACCCGCCCATTGCCAGCGCCGCCAGCCAGCCCAGTCCGGCATACATCGCCTGGGGCAGCGGAATCTGGCCATAGCCAAAGCGCCCCCACAAACTTGTCCAGGCATAATCCAGTTCCGACACTGCCAGCCAGAAACTTTGCGACGGGTCGCGCACGCCCCACAATTGCGTCAGTTCTTCCACGCCGGTCGGCTCGCCGTACAAAAGTTGATTACGCACAAACCACCAGCCGGTGAGCACGGCCGTTACGCCCCCAATGACCAATACGGCCTTCAACCATTCGCCCCACTGCTTTTTCCGCCAGGCTGTCCAGGTCATAGCTGCGGCAATCAGCAGGGCGATGGCCGCCAGGTTGAATTTGCTCATCAGCGCCAGACTGAACAGCGCGCCAAAAATTAGCCCCCAGCGCAGGCTCAGGCCGCGTGGGTCTTGCACCAGACGCACGCAGGCCAAAGTCACCGCCGCGCCGCTCATCGCGGCTACCACATCGTTGTTGATGGCTCCGGACATGTAGACAAACATGGGGTTGAAAGCCACAAACGCGGCTCCGGCGACGGCCAGAAACGGCCGTTTCGGCCATATCGCCAGCCCAATCAAATAGGTCAACCAGACCGTCAGCGCTCCGAACAGGCTGTTTACCAACCGGGTCAGGTGGGCGGCCAGGGCTGCGCCATGCCAGGGAAAATTCTCCACGGCCGTGTAGTGCAGGTATTGATTTTTGTTGTCGCGGCCCACTTCCCAATACCGGTATGCCCAAAACGGGTTATGCGGCGGGTCATAACAAATTTCCTGCCCCGTATCGATCCAGCCGGTAGCCAGCGCCGCCGCTGCATAAAACAGCGGTGGGTGATGGCCTTGCGCGCTGCAGCCCATCGCGCCTTGCACCGGCAAGGTATGCTCCTGGGCAATTGTCCGCACAAAGCGGTAATGGCGCAGTTCATCCGTCGCTTCATGCAGCGGATTGATGATGCTGGCGGCCAGGGCCAGCCCTAAAAACACGACCACCACCAGGGCCATTGCCCGCCGGCTCCAGGTCGTTGCTTCTTCATTCGCCAATCTCAAATCTCCATCCGATGCGCGGCGCGTTTCAGCCTTGGCAGCACGCATCATTTTTTGCCTAATTGCCTTGCGCCGCCGGAATTGTCACGCTGTCACGGCCGTCTAGCGTCAAAATGCGCGCGCCGGTCATCGGATCATACAGGCCAAAGGCAACGGCCGTTGCAACGCTGCCTGCTGGGGCGGTTAATTGGTGGAATTGGGCGAACTGATCCCCTGGCTGCAACGAATACATGTCCACCCACAAACCGTCGTCACCGGCCAGCAGAGCGCCGTCGCTGTCCAAAAGGTGCGCAAACAGGCTCAAGCGCGGTCCGGCATACACGCCCGGCGGCGGCGGATTGCTGATCAACGTTCTGGGCGGCAAATCCAGGGGCCGGCTTACCTGCCAGAACAGCGTGAGGCGCTGGGTGATGGGGTCATAAACGGCCGTTTCCAAACACAGCCCATTTTCAAAACACACCCGCTCGCCGACTGGTATCTCATAATCGATCTGGTAAAAGTGATAAGCGCCGATTGACGGCCGTTCAGCCAGCGGTGTGTACGCTTCCGGCAAAAACTGCGGTTTTTGCGGCCAGTCCGCCAGCACCAGGTCGGGATGGAGCAAAATTGCTCGATCCGAATTATACCAGCGGGGCTGCACGGCCGTGCGCAAATCATTCGCCAGCGCCAGTTGGTCCCACGGTCCGGCCAGCAGACCGGTCAGCCCGATGTCGATGATGTCGGGGTGGGCATTCAGGTGAACGGCCGTTTCATGAATGTCAGCCCGGTACAGAAAGCGCACCATTCCGCGCAGCGGCCAATTGACAAAATAATCCTGTCCATCCCGCCAGCCGATGCTGCCCAGCAGCAGCACGCCCAGGGCAACAGCCAGGGCGCGCGCGCCAACCGCCGGAACCGACCGGTTTGCGGCTGACCGTGTTTGGGAAGCGCCCATTACCCAGCCCACCGGCAGAGCGGTTAACATAAAAACGGCCGGTAAGGCCACAATCGCGTGTCCCAAACTGGCCGGCGGCACGCTAATAAAGCCGGGCGCAATGCCCGCCAGCCACCACAGCAGCAAAAAGGCGCTGGCCAGATGGATCGGTCTGGCGTCCGGGCGTGGGCTGCGCCGCCGCAGCGCGCCGAGCCATTGCGCCGCCGGTTGCAGCGCGTACCAGATTGCCAGCACCACGCCCACCCAAAAGAACACCGCGCCCAGCGGGCCAAAAACGGGGCGGTTGGGGATGTTATAGAGCCATTCGCCATCGCCGGTGCGGTGGAACATGCTCAGGGTGGTGATAACATGGTCCAGCAGCGGGGCAAAATTGCCCACTCGCGCCTCAACCAACGGCACGGCCAATTCCGCCACCCGCGCTTCCGATTCCGGCTGCCGCTGCAATGTAAGAATGAGCGGCAGCGCCAGACCGAAAGCGGCTGTCAGCAGCAGCAAAAATCCCGGCCAATGCCGCCGGAACATGGGCCAGGCGAACAAGGCGAGGTAAATCATAAAGGCTAAAAGAATCGCGGGCACTCCCCGCGCGGCGAAGTAAGTGTAGAAGCCAACAGCGAGGAAAACGGCCGTCAATAAATAATTAAACATGGCCGATTGTGGCGCTAACCATTCGCGCCAGGCGCGAATCTCCGCTGGCCACGTTTTGCGCGATAGCCCGCGCCAGAAAAAATAAAACGCCGCCAGCACTGATGGCGGCAGGGAAACGTGCCGTAGTCCAATGCGCGAATACATCAACGACCAAAAGCTCATAGCCAGTGCCGCCGCCGCCACCAGACCGACCGTCGGGCCAAACAGTTTACGCCCCAGCAGATAAGTCAGGGGGACGGTCAGCGTGCCCATCAGCACGGAAAGAAAACGAATGCCCCACACGGTCGGGCCAAACAAGGCCAACATCCCGGCGTTGAGTGTGTGATAGAGCGCTTCGTGGCCGGAAGCGTCGGCAAAATAGACGGCCCAATCGCCATCCAACACATGTTGGGAAATGACCTGTGAATTGATCAATTCATCGTCGCGCCAGCCGGGTGGCGTGGTGTCCAGCCGCCAGACACGCAGGCCAAAGGCCAGCAGCGTGATGGCCAGAATCAGCCAGCGTTCATAGGGGATGCGGGTTTGGTTCATGGCGTGGTTACACTCAATTCGGTCAGCGGCAGATAATCGGCGGGTAAGCCGGCGGGACTAAGGATGGGCAGCCGCTGCGGCGCTTGCGTCTGCGGGCAGCCTGCCGGGCAGGTGTACAGGCCGATGATGATGGCGTATTGGCCTACGGCCGTTGCCTCCGGCAGCGTCAATTGGTGCAGTTGAATGAACTGGTCGCCAGCCTGCCAGCTTTCGCCGGGTACATCCAGCCGGTCGGCCTGGGCGATGGGACGGCCGTCTGGCCCCATCACCTGAGTAAACAACACTGCGTCGGCTAACGGCCGTTTTGCCTGCCACCACGTGGCGATGGTGATTACGTCTCCGGCGACGGCCGTTGGCGTTTGTAAATCGTAGCCGAGAAAAACGGCCGTATCGCTAAAATTCACCGCGCCGCCGGGAAGTGTTTGGAACTTTTGCGCCCAATCGGCGGCCATTTGCGCGCCATCCAGCCGGTAAACAGCCAGCGGGCGATCCAGGTCCGTGGGACGCAGGGGCAGGGTTTGGCTGAGAACGGCCGTGGCAAAATATGTTTCCAGCGCCGGATTCAGCGGCGTAAACCCGGGAATCAACACAAAACTTTGGGGCGCAGATGGCAAAATCAGGCTGGCGCGGGCGTCGAACCAACGCGGCGCGGGCAGGTTGGGCGGCAAAGTCAGGGCGGCAACGGCCGGGCTGTGGTAGGGGCGGGGCGTTTGGGTGGAAACGGCCGTATCGCCCCAACCTCCTGTGTGAATCGCCTGCATGGCGGCGACCATCGTGCTTTCATATTCAACGCGCACGTCGGGTTGATTGGCCCAAACGGAGAAATAGGTGATGGTTGTGCTTACGGCCGTACCGCCAAAAAGCAGCAGCAGCATGATGCGGACAGCGTAGGCTGTGAGCCGCGAGCCGGAAACCGTGTTTTGCAAGCTGCCGGCCAATTGGCGCAGCGCCAGCGCCGGAAACAGGTAAAGCACCGGCTGCATCCCGATGGCCTGGGTGGTGGACAGCCGCGAGCCGGTCACCAACACAGGCGCCAGACCGGCCAACAGCCAGGCCAGCGCCAGAAAAGCGGCCGCTGGCTGCAGCCCTGTTACCCGCCTGCCCGACCCAATCCACCACACCGCAAGCATCAGTCCGGCGACGAACAAGACGCCCATGAACGGCGGCAGCAGTGGTTGCCCGGGAATGTTGTAGCGCCAGTAACCATCACCCTGGAAGGTGAGGATGCCCAGCCCGGCGAGTGTATTTTGCCAGAGGGGAGCGAGGTTGCCTTGGGTGACGGCCGTTAGCGGTTGGCTTAATTGCCCAATGCGCGTCTCGGCATCCGGGTGGCCGGCCAGGTAAACAAACAACGGCGCGCCAATCAGCGCCGCCAGCAGCAGCATCAGCAGTGTTCCACGCCACGTTTGGCGAAACAGCGGTCGATTTTGCCAGCCTACATAAACCAGCGTCGCCGGAAAAACAGCCCACAGCAGCCGCGCCGGTATGTAGGTGTAAAATGTCAGGCCTAGGACAAGACCTGCTGCGGCGATAAAGAAAATGGGACGCGGATGGATATTGACGGACGCTGATTTTGATCGGCTTGCATCCGTGTGCATCCGTCTATTCACTTCTTCCAGACTGCGCCAGAAGAGGTAGACGGCGAGGGTAAACAGGGCGGGCAAGGTGATGGAGCGCAACGATTGGCGGGCGGTCATGACCGGCCAGAAGCTCACGGCCAATCCGGCGGCGGTGAGAACGGCCGTTTGCCAATCGAATGCTCGCCGCACCCAGGCAGCCATTCCGGCGATGAGGATGAGGCTAAAGTAGACGGCCGTTACCCTTCCTGCCAGGTAGGTTGGTCCCAGGAAGCGCATGAGAACGGCCGTGGCATAATCGTACAGCGGTTCACGGCCGTAGCCGATGGTGAAATAGAGGGCGCGCGCGCCGTTGACAATGCTCCAGGCGGTGAGGCCGTGGTCGGCTTCGTCGTGGGTGAGGCCGGGTGGGGTGGTGGAGAGGGCGATGAGGCGCAGAGAAACGGCCGTTAGCAGCGCCAACAGCATCCAGGCCAGGTAGGCATATCGTTCCTTGCGGGTTTCCTTCACGCTCATTAATCTTGCCAACTCCGGTCAGGGATATTACTCAAAGGGTGGGGCAGAGACAACTACGGCCGTCCGGCGCTCAGTCACCGTTCATGACGATTTATCGCTCCAAGTTTAAGACCCTAAGGGTTTGAGTTCCCAATGGCTTAACCTCTCCAGGGCAACCCTTAGGGTCTAAGACCCAAATAAAAAAAGCGCCACCGCGAAAATCGCGTGACGCTTTTTGTTTGTTGAGGGGCTAAACGTTTGTTTAGGCTAATGCTTGTCTGGCTACATCCACGACGGCCGCAAAAGCAACCTCGTCGCGCACGGCCAAATCTGCCAAAACTTTGCGATCCAAAGAAACATTGGCCAGCTTCAAGCCATGAATCAGCTGGCTGTAGCTCATGCCTTGCTGGCGAGCGCCCGCGTTAATACGGGCAATCCACAGGCGGCGAAAATCCCGACGACGCACCCGACGGTCGCGGTATGCGTACCAGTAGGATTTCATCATCGCTTCGTTGCCACGGCGGAACAGCTTGCTGCGTGTTCCCCATTGGCCTTTGGTCATCGCCAGGGTTTTCTTGTGGCGACGTTGGGTTGTAAACCCACCTTTAACTCTCATAATTCATACCTCGCATTTCATTTAGCTCTGGACACTCAAGCTGGTTGTCCAACCGAGGCCAGGCAGCGACATTACCAGTTACCTGGTTCCGATACGACTACTTGGGCGGATTCGCCTTGTACTTCTTCATGTACGGGGCCATGCGTTTGATGCGCTTGCGGTCGCCGGCCGATTCTACAACCAACATTCTGCCGAGCAGATTCTTGGTACGGGCCGATTTACGCCGACGAAGGTGGCTTTTGCCGCCTTTCGTGCGCATTACTTTGCCGGTACTCGTCATGCGGAAGCGTTTGGCTGCCGCTTTATACGTCTTCAACTTATATTTTTTTTGTTTCGCTTTTGGCATATCTATCCCTCACAAAAAAGCCCCTCTGGGGCTTTTGGAATGACGCTGTTTGTTATTCGGCTGGCTGACTTTTTACCTTCTGCCCCTCTGGTGTAAGCATGAGGGTCATCGACCAACCTTCTAATTTAGGCGCTTGCTCAACTTCAGACACATCACCGAGTTCGGTGGCAATGCCTTCGAGCATCTCCTGGCCAATTTCAGGATAAGTGATTTCGCGCGCCCGGAAGCGTATTTGAAATTTGACTTTTTTCCCTTCACCCAGCCATTCGCGTGCTTTTTTCACCAAGATGTCGCGGTGGAAACCGGCGGTTCTTGGGGTCAGCTTGAGCGTTTTGATTTCAATCTGTTTCTGATGTTTGCGCGCCTCGCGTTCCCGTTTTGTTTTTTCATAGGCAAATTTGCCATAATCCATGATGCGGCAAACGGGTGGATCAGCATTTGGAGCGACCTCAACCAGGTCTAAACCGGCTTCTTGAGCCATCTCCAGGGCTTTGCGAGTCGGCACCACATCGTGATTTTGATTGTTCTGATCAATTAACCGAACTTCGCGGACGCGAATCCGATTGTTGATCCGATACTCGACGCTGGTGCTGCTACTGCTCTTTGGTTTACTTTTTCTTCTGCGAATCTCCTAACTCTCCAGGTTACGTATGGCGCAATTCCCATTTTTTCAGGTAATCGCAAAATGGTATTAAGAACAAACAATCCGGCCATTTGGACCGGAGTTCGGGCTGAATAATAGCACAAGCCCAGAGGGGCGTCAACCATTCGTGGGGGATTTGGCGTTGGGGATCAGGTCGGCAAAGACAACGATGCGTTGGGTGTTGATCTGGTATGGGTAACAGGAGATGAGGGTGGTTTGGGCGTGGGCGGTTGGGTCCATGACGGAAACGGCCGTTGGCTCGACCACTTTTATTTCCCTGACGACATAGGTGTAGGTTTGCCGCTCGGTGGAAATGATGATTTCGTCGCCGGGTGACAGCTTATCCAGATGGCGGAAAATTTCGCCAAAGATGTCGTTGTGAGCGGCCAGGACCAGGTTTCCTTCCTGGCCGGGTTGGGCGGCGTTGACAAGCTGGCCTACCCCTTTTTTAAGTTGGTCCCAATCGACGCCCTGGACAATGGTGCTGTCTACGCCGATGGCCGGGATTTCGACGCGTCGGGCTTGTTCCGGGCCGGGGGTGGGGATGGGCGGTGGGATGTAGGCGTTCATGGCGGGCATGAGGTGGGCGGGGATGTCTCCGGCTTCGCCGGCTTCAACGGGACGGCCGTTTACCGGCGGTTTGTGTCCGCTGGGCAGCACCACGAGGCCGATGATGGCCGTGGCCGTGGGCGTGGGCAAGGCTATGCTGGCGACCTGTACTTGCTGCGCCTGGGTCAATTCCTGATTAAGTTCCTGGCGGGTCAGCCACAGGGTTGCCAGGACAAATATTAGCCCCAAAATGGCCCCGATTTCGATGAGCAGGAGCAATTTGTTGGTGATCCAGCGCCATTGGATGCCTGGGCGCTGGGGATGGGGAACGGCCGTTTCCTCTTCGGTTACGTCTAAAACATAGTTGCGCATTGCGCCGGTGGGTGTGGCGGAGGGGCGCGGCAGCGGCGGCGGGGCAGGGTTTGGCGCGGCCAATCCATCGACAATGACCAGACGGCCGTCTTGCTGCAATCGTTCCAATCGCTGCAATCGCTGCTGCCTTTTTTTGCGGTAAAGAGCCTGTTCTAGCTCTTTTACCGACAGGTCGTCGACTGTTTTTCGCTCGCTCATAGACATAATGATAATGTGGATTGGGTAATTTGCAAACCGTTGTTCAGGTTTCTTTCAGGCGTTGGCGCGTGCGTTGGGCTTCGTCCAGGTTGCCGATTTCCTGAAACAGCGCTTCGCTTTTTTGAAAGTAGGGTTCAGCGGCGGCATCTTCACCCAGGAAAAGATGAACGTGTCCCAGGCTGCGGAGGGCGAAAGCCTGCGCCCGCCTATCGCCGAGGCTTTGGCTGATGGCCAAGCTTTCTTGCAACAGTTGATTGGCGGCCGCAAAATCGCCGCTGGCCTGCGCGACGCGTCCCAGGTAGGTTAAGGTGAACGCCTCGCCCCAACGGTCGCCAATGGCCTGTTTCAGGGTTAACCCACGGGCCAATAAGGCGCGGGCGGTTTCCAGATCGCCGCGTTGGGAAGCAAGCTGGCCCAGGTTGTTGAGGGCGATGCTGGCGGCAAATTGATTGTCGTTGGTTTGCGCTGTGACGAGGGCTTCTTGTAGAAAGTTTTCGGCTTCGACGATTTTTTCTTGGTGGCGGGCGATGGCCCCCAAATAATTGAGGTTGAAGAGCAGTTCGTTTGCCGCGTCCATTGCGCGCAGATCGGTTAGACTTTGCAGGAGGAGGGCACGGCCGTTTTCCACTTCGCCCAGATGATAGACAAACCAACCCAGCCTGGCCTGCAGCTTCGCTTTCAAGATGGCGCAGGATCGATCTGGTGGCAAGTGTCCCCAGCGGGCGGTGAGTTTGGCCAGCGTGAAGCGGAACACATCGGCGCCTTCCTGGAAATAGTTGCGTAAATCGTAGTAGATGGCCAATCCTTCTACGGCCGTTTGCAGCATGTCGTCACGGCCGTTTAGCACAGCCCACTGCCAACTGGCGCGGATGTTTTCAATGTCCTGATGGATTTCGGCCAGGGTGCGCGCCTGGTCGCCGCCTTCCAGGCTGGCTTTTTTTTGGCCGATGAAGGTGGTGAAGTAGACGGCGTGGGTTTGGCGCAGATCGTTTTCGGTTTCAGGGGTTAAATTTTCCATAGCATATTGTCGGAGGATGGCCAGCATATCGTAGCGGCGGGCGGTGAGGGTGACGGCCGTTTCTTTTTTCCCCGAATCGGCCAGTAACAAAGATTTGTCTAACAACGCCGCCAGGTCAGACAGGCTGGCTCCGGTAATGGCGGCAGCTTCACGGCCGAAACCGCCGCGAAAGATGGCCAGTTGGCTGAGGATGTTTCGCTCGTGGGGCGAGAGCAGCCGCCAGGAATGGGCAAAAATGGCGCGAATGCTGCGGTGGCGCTGCGGCAGATCATGAATAGGCGTGGTCTGAGTGAGAGCGTCGAGGTTGTTTTCGATTTCCTGAGCGATTTCCTGGCAGGTGAGGACATGGACCCAGGCGGCGGCCAGTTCAATGGCCAGCGGCAAACCCTGAACCAGTTGGCAAATGCGGCGCACGGCCGTGCGCTCTTTGGCGGAAAATTCAGAAAACAGGTTCCCGGCGACGTGTTGGGCGCGATTCATGAAAAGCTGCACAGCCTGAGAGTCTTCGTCGGTGGCCTCGGCTTTGGTGGGGAAGGGCAACCCCTGAAGATCGACCACCCATTCTTCCGTCAACTTCAGACGCTCGCGGGAAGTGACCAACAGTTTGACGTGTTGGGTATTTCTGAGAATGGTTTGGATAAACGGCCGTCCTGCCTGCATGAGATGCTCGAAATTGTCTAAAATGAGCAGGAGGGATTTATTTTGGCAGAAAGCTAAAAGTTCGGTTAGCGGTGGATGGGGACCGGAAAACACAAGGCCGATGGCTTCGGCAACGGCCGTGGCCAGCGTCGTAGTCAGAGCGTTTTCGCCATCCATGGGATCCATCGCCGCCAGGGCGACAAAATAAATGCCATGCATAAAAGGGCCATCAAAGCCATCCACCAGCCGATGGGCGCTCTCCAAAGCCAGGCGTGTTTTGCCAGTGCCGCCCATGCCGGCAATGGTGAGCAAACGGCAGTTTGGCCGCACCAACGCCCGGTGAATTTGGGCCAGTTTTTCTTCGCGGCCCACAAACACCGTGGTAAAAAAGGGCAGATTGTGCGGTCGGGTTTCACCAGCGGCGGTGATTTGTTCCACAACGGCCAGGGTTTCGGCAGCGGGTTCGACGCCTAATTCTTCTCGCAGCAGGCGGCTGAAGGTTTTGGCCTGCGCCAGGGCCATGGTGCGCTGGCCTTGATTGGTCAGCAGCCTTAAAAGTTGTTGGTAAGCCTGTTCTTGCCAGGGTTCCAGTTCTAACAGGCGGCGAATTTGCGCGGTGGCTGGTCCATATTCCCCACGCTCCTCATAATAGTGGGCGAGTGTCAGGAGAGCGTTGGTTACATTTTGGTGATGGTGCTGCCGGTACAACTGTGCCCAATTCTCAAATTCCGGGCTTTCTTCCAGAAAAAAGCCTTCTAAAAATGGGCCGCGATACAGCGCGACCGCTTGTTGCAATTGACTCATGCAGGCCGAACACTGGTTATTTGGTTGTTTGTTGTGCGTGTCGCAGCCATCCAGCAGCCGCTGAAACTGCTGCACGTCGACAAAATGGTTGCTGATCGGATTAAACTGGACCGATTCGCGTGATTGGATGAGGAAGGGGATGTCGTTGTCAAAATCGAAGAGCAGACGGCGTAATCGGGAGAGGGTTTGGCGCAAGTTGGCGCGCGCCATGTCGTCGGGCACGTCGGGGAAGAAAAGGCCAACAAGGGTTTCGCGGCGGTGCGGACGGCCGTTCTCGACCGCCAGGTAAAGCAGCAAGGCTTCGATCTTTTTTGCGCGGGATTCTGGTAATGGCTCTTCATCCACTTGAATGAACAGCGGACCCAGAATGGAGAGTGATAATTTCATAAAGTTAGAGTATCGATACAGGCCCAAAGGGGTTGCCTCTTGAAACCCTTTGGGTCTTTCTGTCAATGGGCGGCGGTTAATTGGCAGGTTGGGTGACGATAAGCGCACGGCCGTCTGCAAAACTTTCACCGGGCTTTCCATCGGCTGTGAGGGTGGGCAGCCGTTCTAGCGAGGCGCGATCATACATGCCGACAATCGTGCGGTAGGTTCCTGGCGGCGTTTCCGGGGGCACGGTGATGGCGTGGAGTTGGACAAAGAGGTCGCCGGACTGCCAGGCCCAGGAAGGGGCATCCAATGCGTCTTGCTGCGCCAAGACAACCCCTTCAGGAGTGAGTACCTGGGTGAAGAAAACAGTATCGGGGGTGAATGTTGGCGGTACGTTGGGGCCGACGCGGGTGGGGTCGATGACCTGCCAGGTGGTTTGGAAAACGGCCGTTTCACCGGCCATCACTTCCTCATCCAGCCACACCCCGGCCAGCAAGTAAACCGCGTCGCCGAAATTGGCAACGGCCGTGCCGCTGCCATCGCCTGGATTGGGCGTTAGCTTGTAAAGCGTAAAACCGGGGTCCAAATCATTCGGGCGCAGACTTTGGGTATCGAGCGGCTGTAAAAACGGGCTGAAGGCGGGGTGCGGCGGCGTGGACGTGGGAATGAGGGCATACCCGCCGCGGCCGCCGGGCCAGAGCAGGGCGCGGCGCGCATCAACCCAATGAAGATCGTCGGCGGCGTGTGGCCGCAGCACCAGGGCAATGGAACTGTCGTGGGCCGGGCCGGGATAGACGGTGGACATGACAATGGGCGCAGGAATCTCATTTTGGGCCAGATAATCTAGCGCGGTGACTAAATTGACCTGATACGCGCCGCGCACGTCGGGGGACTGCGCCCAGCGGGAGAAGTAATCGCGCAGGGTGACAAATCCGGCAATGCTCAGCCAAAGAAGGGCGGCGAGGCGCAGGTACGGCCGTTTATCTTCTCCCCAGCGCGCCACCACCCCCTGAGCCAGCGCGATAAATCCCACGGCCGGTATGAGGTAGATGGCCGGTAGGGCGGCCATGTTGCGGGTGGTATTGGCCGTCGCCCCGGTAATCAGCGATGGGAGAATGCCCGCGCCAAACCAGATCAGCAGGAAGGCGTAGGCTGGTTTTTTCCAGTTCCACAGGCACACCAACAGACCTGAGACGAAGAAAACGGCCGTCGCGGCTTCAAATACCGGCCGCCCAGGGATGTTGTAAGCCAGGAATTGGTCGCCATATCCCGGCCAGATAAAAGCCAGCAGCGCAGAAGAAAGATTGGTCAAAATCGGCCGCAGGCTGCCGGTGCGAAATGATTGCAGCGGTCCGTCCAGCATGTCTAGCCGGGTGAGCGCCTCCGGGTGCAGGCGCAGGTAGGTAAACATGGGGATAACGAGCAGTCCGGTCAGGAGCAGCCCGGCCAGGACCGGTTTCCAGGCGCGGCGGAAGGTGTCGCGCTGCGCCAACGCCAGATAGAGCAGGAAGGCGGGAAACATGAGCCAGGCCACGCGAGCGGCCAGGTAGATGTGCAGGGTGAACGCGACGGAGACGCCGAAGCCAATGATTGTCAGCCAGCGCCGCCGCACGGAAATGTCTGGTTTGGCGCTGACGATTTGCCAGAAAAACAAGACGGCCGTAGCCGTGAAAAAGGGCAGCATTCCGGCTCGCAGCGCCTGTCGGCTGGTGGCCAGGGACCAAAAGGAAACGGCCGTCAGGGCGGCTCCCAGCAGGGCTGTCTGCCTATCGAAGGCGCGCGCCGCCCACAAATAGGTGATGGCGATGGCGGCCACGCCAAAAATGACGTTTACCAGCCGCAGAGCCAATAACCCTTCGCCAAACAAGGCCATGCTGAGGGCGGCGGTGTAGCTGTAGAGGGGTTCGCTGCCGTAATTGAGTGGGAAATAAAAGAGATAAACGCCGTCTAAAATGCCCAGGGCTTCACGGCCGTGATTGGCTTCGTCGTGGGTGAGGCCGGGGGGAATGGTGGTAAGCTGGTAGGTTCGCAGCGCAAATGCCAGAAAGAGGATGAGCGCGAGGAATAACAGCGAGCGTTTCACGGGAATTGAGAGTTGGCCATTGGGAGTTGATCTTGTGTCCATCAACTCCCAAAGTTCAACTGTCTTTTTGCCCAATCGCGAAGACTTCGCGTTCAAAGAACCAACGGATAGGGGGGACGCCGAAGGCGATGCGCCGCAGACCGGCCATAAGGGCGTTTTCCTGGCGGTTTTGCGGCGGGGAATCCAGCCAGACGGTGGCTTTGAAGCCGGCGGCGTTCAGCGTTTTTTTCATGCTGCGTAAATCTTGTTCGTTGACATGGACGTCGAGGTTAACGGCCGTAATCGCCCGCGGGTCTTTGGGGTATTTATCGCCGTCGCCGAGCAGGGTGCGCACGCGGCGCACCCAGGGGTAGGCATACAGGTCGTACCAGCGGTTGGGGGCGGTATGGATGATGAAACGGCCGTCATCCTTCAGCACCCGCCGCACTTCCAACATCGCCTCGTGCAGCTCCCAGGGATATAAATGTTCTACCACGTCAAACATCAAAACCCGGTCAAAATAAGCGGTGGGAAACGGCAGATATTTGGCGTCGGAGCGGCAGACGCCAGCTTTAACCTCGGCTAGATTGTTGCCTTCTGCGGCCAATTTGGCCCGTTCGGCCGCAATGACCTCCTGCGTCATGCTCATTGCGGCTTCGGCATAATCAATGCCATAGGCTTCGATGCCCATTTCCATGCAATGCCGAATAATTTCGCCACGCCCGCAGCCCACATCCAGAATGCGCATACCGGCCGTAACCTCGGCCAGCTTAAAGGAATCTCGCAGGCGACGAGAAAGCTGCACGCCTTCGGATTCAATAAATACGTCATACCCTTCACACGCTGTCAAAAAATACTCTTCAGTGTATAGTGTAGAAGGTAATGATTTGTTGTCCTGATCATTCATAGGTTCATTTTCAACTTTTGTTGTAACTGTGTCTATACAAAACAAACCCTTGGGGTTTTAGGTGCGTCACACAAGTCCTTACTTTTTGTCATAAATTATCGGGCATTATATGGCACTGGTTTGTCAGCGTCAAAACAGCTTGACCATCTTCCTATATTGATAATTTTGTTGTAGCCTATACTTAAAGGCGTAATTAGCGACTGATTGTAAGCAAACAAATAAGCGGAACTATCCTCCACAGGTGAAAGATATATGAAATCGTCAAGTCTAGAGAAGATATTGGCTCCTGTATTGAAAGTAGATGGCCTGGGGGTTCCTGTCGGGTTAATACAAGACATTATCTTTCGGCTGTTGTTCAATGAAGGGGAAGCCAGCGTGGCGCGCGTATCGACGGTGTTGGGCATTCATGCCGGCGTTATTGATGAGTTGTTGAGCCGCATGAAGCAGGAGCATCTGGTAGAGATTACCAAAGCGGGTTCGCTGGGCAGCCTGAGTTTTACGTATAGTCCAACGGACGCCGGGGCAGGACGGGCGCGGGATGCGTTTGAGCGGAGTCAATATGTGGGGCGCGTTCCCGTTTCTCTGGCCGATTATTCAGCGGCGATTCTGGCGCAGACAGGCGGCCACCGGCAAGTGTCACCCAACCAGGTGCAGGAGGCGCTGGCTCATTTGATTTTGCCCGATAATTTTCACCGGCGAATTGGTCCGGCCGTTAATTCTGGCTCTTCGCTGTTTTTGTACGGCCCACCCGGCAATGGCAAAACAACCATCGCCGAAGCCATCGCCAAACTACTGGCCAAGGATGATCCTGTCTGGCTGCCCGATTCGATAACGGTAGGCGGCCAAATCATCCGCATTTTTGATCCGTTGGTGCATATTCCCCTGAGTGACGATGATATCAGCCTGTATCTGGATCCGTATGGGCAGGGTGGTGGGGCTGATAAGTTGAAGGTGGATAAGCGGTGGCGGTTGTTTCAACGGCCGTCCGTCATGGTTGGCGGCGAGTTGACAATGGACGCGCTGGATTTGCGCTACGAACCCATCGCCAAAATATATGAAGCGCCGCTGCAAATGAAAGCCAACGGCGGCATGTTCCTCATCGACGACTTTGGCCGCCAACAAATGCGCCCACAAGAGCTGCTCAATCGCTGGATTGTGCCGCTGGAAAGCAGTATCGACTTTTTGCGGCTGCAATCCGGGCAGTCGGTGGAAGTGCCATTCCAACAGTTAATCGTTTTTTCCACCAACCTGGACCCCAACGATCTGGTTGACGATGCGTTCTTGCGCCGTATTCAAATGAAGGTATTGGTCGGCAGCCCGGACGAAAAATTGTTTTACCAGATATTTTTGGCAGTTTGCAAGCATTACAATGTGCCCTTCGACAAACGCTCTTTCGTTCACCTGCTGCAAAAGTGGTATCGGGAAGCCGGCCGGGTGATGCAGTCGGTTCATCCCCGCGATATTGTGAAAATTGTGATCGCTTTGTGTGAGTATGAAAAAATCACGCCGCACATGACCCCGGCGCTGGTCGACGAGGCCTGTTTTAGCTACTTTGTGGATGAGACGGCTTCGGCGGCTTGGGTTTCGCCGGCGCAAATGCAAAATGCCGCGCCGCGCATCAAACAGGCCACGGCCGTTGCCTGACCTACCGACAAACCGAACAGGGAGCCATTTAGACCCCAAGGGTTTGCACTTGAGAAATTAGGGTCTTTAGGATTTCGTGGGGTCGGGCGTGAAACGTGAAGCGTGTTGCGTGAGGTCTCTCTGGTCACGCAACACGCTTCACGCATCATTGGGTGTCAATCCCCTGAATTCCTGAAGAACCAGAAATTAGAGCTTCTGGCGCTCAAACCCTTAGGGTCTAGCCTACCCGTTTTCCATTTCCACCGCTAACGCCACTGCTTCGCCGCCGCCCAGGCAGAGCGAGGCAATTCCCCGGCGCAGGCCGCGATTTTGCAGCGCATAAAGCAGCGTAACCAGAACCCGCGCCCCGCTGGCCCCAATTGGATGCCCCAAAGCCACCGCGCCGCCATTCACGTTCACCTTGTCCCAGTTCCAGGCGTATCCTTTTTGGACCATTTCTGCCCCGTTGGCCAGCGCCTGCGCGGCAAAGGCCTCGTTCAGCTCGATCAGATCGACCTGGTCCAGGGTCCAATCGAGCCGCTGGAGCAGGCGCGGCATGGCGCTGGCCGGGGCGGCAAACAGCCATTTGGGTTCGACGGCCGCCAGGGTGTAGCCGGCGATGCGGGCTAACGGCCGTAGCCCCTGGCGCTGCGCTTCGGCGCGGCTGGTCAGCACCAGAGCCGCGGCGCCGTCGTTGAGGCCAGGAGCGTTGCCAGCCGTGACTGCGCCGCCTTGTTCAAAGGCGGCCGGGAGTTTGGCCAGTTGTTCCAGACTGGTATCCAGGCTGTAACCGCCCTCGCTAAAGCTGGCGCGAATCGGTTCGTCGATGGTGAGGCGGGTGGTGGTTTTGCGCGTTTTGATGTCGACAGGGGTGATTTCGGCGGCGAAACGGCCGTTTACCGTCGCTTCGGCCGCTTTTTCATGGCTGCGCAGGGAAAACTCGTCCATTTCTTGCCGCGACACGTTAAAATGTTTGGCGATAAATTCGGCCGCATTGCCCATCGGCCAATCCTGAAAGGCGCACCACAGGCCATCGTGGAGGATGGCGTCTTGCAGTTGGGCATCGCCGTAACGCAGCCCGGCGCGGGCTTTGGGCAGCAAATAGGGCGCATTGGACATGCTTTCCATGCCGCCCGCGACAAACACGTCGGCTTCCCCGGCGATGATGCCATTGGCGGCCATCATCACGGCCTTAAGGCCGGAGCCGCAGACTTTGTTGACGGCCGTGGCGCCCACCGTGTTGGGCAGCCCGCCGCGCAGGGCCGCCTGCCGCGCCGGCGCCTGCCCGACGCCCGCCTGGACAACATGGCCCATAATGGCTTCGTAAACGCTGGCCGGGTCGATGCCAGAGCGTTCTATAGCGGCGGCCACGGCCGTTGCGCCTAAATCGGTGGCCGTCAGGCTGCTCAATCCGCCCATAAAACGACCGGTGGGCGTGCGCGCCGCCCCGACAATAACAACATCTTGTGGGTTCTGACTTGTGCTCATGGTTTACTCCCTTTTTTGCTAGAGGATTTTGTATGGTAGTGGTGTGGGTTTTAGTATTGTATGCAAAGCTGGGGCAGATAGCGAGATGCGAACGGCCGTTTTCGTCAGTTTTGGCGCATATTTGGCGGTGGAATTTGGGCGATTGGCTGTAGACGGGGCGACGGCCGTTCCATTACAATGTGCCCAGGGTTATTAAATGAGCAGGCAGTAAATAACCTCCCTCTTTGTCTTTATCCTACCACGGGACTGACGTATGATGGACAGAAGAAATTTTTTTAAGGAGGTACTGGCAACATTGTTTGAAAACAAATTTAATCCAAACACCATCAATTTTGCTTGCAGCCAGTGCCGGCTGGCTTCAAGGCAGCATGTTTCGATTGCTTCCGCACAGATTGTTTGTCCAAATTGCGCTCTTCCGATGCACAACATGGGCATTGGGTTCGTTGTTCCCAGGCTGACAGACAATCAGAAGTGGCAAAAAATCGAGCTGCTTGTCCAACATGATTTTTCCTTTGAGCTTTTACCGGCCTGATTTGTTTACCTGGGAGCTTTGCAGGGGTGTGGCGGTGTCCGTCATGCCCCTTTTTTGATCTTTTCCGTGATCAGTTGATTAGACCTGGCCGGCGCGGCTGAGCGGTATGTAGAAAGCTGGATTGTCTGGGCTATAATTTGCGGGCAGACATAAAATCTTAGCCGTCGATAAGCAATTATTCTAAAACGGATTGGCGTCTACAGAAACGGACAAGGAAGAGGCTGAGGCGCACTCGGAAAAAACCTATGAATTGGAAAGTAATTATCGTGTTAACGGCCGTGTTCTGGCTGGCTGCTTGTGGCGCGGGTGGGCTGCAAGATACCTATGTCGAGGCCACCCTGACGCCGCAGGCCACAGAAACACCCAAACCAACGGCCGTACCCATCCTGGAAGACGCTGGGGGAATTGGTCGGGCGTTTTATCGCGCCTGGGAAACGGGCGATTATCTGGGCATGTACAGCTTGTTAGCGCCACAAAGCCAGGCGTTGGTCGACAGCGCGGCCTTTACCCAACGGTACGAAGAAGCGCTGCAAACGGCAATGGTTACGGCCGTTCATTCCCAGCCTTTATCGCTGCTTCAGGATGGCGAAACGGCCGAAATGGGGGTGCGGGTGACCTGGGACACGGCCGTGCTTGGCCCCATCATCCGCGAATACAGCCTGCCCCTGGCCTACACCGAAGGGCGTTGGGGCGTGGTTTGGGACGAAGGGTTGATTCTGCCGGAACTTGCCGGCGGCAATCGCCTGCTCATGGATTACCGCACGCCCGCCCGCGCCAACATCTACGATTTTGCGGGGAAAGCGCTGGCCTATCAGGGAACTATCCTCAGTTTAGGGGTCATCCCAGGGCAAATTGAAGACGAGGAAGCCCTGCTCAACGCGTTGTCGCCGGTATTGGGCAAAACCCCGGCGGAAATAAAAGAAATTTATGCCCAGGCCCTGCCCGATTGGTACTGGCCTCTGGGCGACATTCCCGAAGAAGTGATGCAGGCGCACGCCGCCGAATTGCAGCCGTTCATCGGCAAAGGTCTAGCCCCGCCAGAGCAGCGCCTGACGCGCATTTACGCCGCCGATGGCGTTGCGCCGCATGTGGTAGGCTACATTGGCCCCATTCCCGCTGAAAACCTGGACGACTATCTGGCACAAGGGTATCGCGGTGATGAACAGGTGGGTTTGGCCGGTCTGGAAGCGTGGGGCGAAGAATACCTGAACGGCGAACGCGGCGGCACACTGACCGTGGTTGGTCCCAGCGGCCAATATGTCACCACGATTGCCGAGCGCGCGCCGCAGCAGTCGCGCAGTATTTTCACGACGATTGATAATGATTTTCAGACGGCCGTGCAGCAAGCCCTGGCCGAAGCCATCGAAACCTATCCGTTGGCCAATGCCGGTTCGGTGGTGGTGATGGATGTTAAAACTGGCGCGATTCGGGCCATGGCCAGTTACCCATCCTACAACCCGGCCGTTTTTGACGCTGACCGGCCAGATGGTGACGCCGAATTAAGCGCGGTGCTCACGGACCCGGGACGGCCGTTGCTCAATCGTGTAACCCAGGGCGCTTATCCATCCGGCTCGCTCTTCAAAATCATTACGCTGTCCGCTGCCCTGAAAAGCGGCCTGTACACGGCCGACAGCCGCTACACCAGCACCGGAACCTGGAACCGCATGGGCGACAATTTTGTCAAATACGATTGGCTGGCTGGCGGTCATGGCACCATCAGCATGAGGCAGGCGTTGGTCGTTTCGTGCAACAGTTGCTTTTATGACGCCGGATTTAACCTGGACCAATTTGACAACAATTTTTTGCCGGATGTGGCCAATGGCTTTGGGCTGGGACAGGAAACAGGCATCCAGATCGGCGAATCTGCCGGTTTAATTCCCAGCCCGGAATGGAAAATCAATAACGTGGGTGAAGGCTGGGTTCCCGGCGACGCCGTGAACATGGCGATTGGTCAGGGATATGTCCAGGTTACGCCGCTGCAAATGGTCGATTTGGTAGCCGCCGTAGCCAATGGCGGCACATTGTACCGCCCGACGGTGGTAGACCGCATTGGCGCGGGCGCGGGCGCGCCGGAAGAGCCGTGGCCGGTTCAGGCGCGCGGCGAACTGCCCCTCACCCCCGACCAGATCGCCACGCTGCAAGAGGCGATGTGGGGCGTTGCCAACAGCCCATCGGGCACAGCGACCTTCCAGTTTGTGGATTTGCCGGTGCCGGTGGCGGGTAAAACGGGCACGGCCGAAGACCCGCCACGTACGTCGCACGCCTGGTTTGCCGGGTATGCGCCGGCCGCGCCATTTACCCGCGCCGATGGCTCGACCATCGAGGAGCCGGAGATTGCCATTGTGGTGATGATTGAGAATGCCGGCGAAGGATCGGCCGTTGCTGCGCCGATTTTTCGGCGGGTAGTGGAGTTGTATTATGGGGTGGAACCGCAACGGCCGTATCCCTGGTCTGGCGGTTAAACCATCGGCGTATGCAGGTCTGGAAAGTCTCAGGGAATTCTAAATAATAGATAATTGGCGGATCGGGGGCTTGCCATATCGTGTATAATGTCCCGTGGAATTAAAAAATCGTAACTGTTCAGGTTCCTCTGGCAAGACCCCAAGGGTTTGGTATCTAAATAAGCCAAATTCTCAGGAGCAAACCCTTGGGGTCTGCATAGTTAAAAAATCTAGTTCTGGAAGAGGACTATCAAATATCAAGAAGGAGGTTACTATGACGAAATTACTTAAAAAAGCTTTTGCCGAAGCCAATCGGCTGCCAGAATGGGAGCAAGACGCCTTGGCGGCAATGATTTTGGATGAAATCGCTGATAATCGTCAATGGCAAAAAGCCCCCAGCGAAGCGGATACCTGGATGGAAAAGCTCGTTGAAGACGCCCTGGCTCCGCAGCGATCGATCGCCTAAACCCCCTTGTTTAAGGAATGATCCCATTAAAGACTATTAAAGACTGAGGATTGTTACCCAATAATCCTCAGTCTTTAAGTGTCTCCCCAACATTGTGCCCAAAACCGCACTCCTGAAGCACCAATCATCAAAAATTCGTGCCTGTTTAAATTTCTCCAGGGAGAGCCTCAGTGCTTTGTAAGGTAAGTTTTTTGAAATTTACGCCTACAAATTCCACGAATAAAATTTGAATAGATTTATGGTACAGATCGCTAAGGGTTTTACTTCCCTGAGGTTTGTCATTTTAATAGCAAACCCTTAGGATCTGGAAAGTTGTTGAATTCTTTACACCATGCCTGATAATAAAAACACCGAACCTCGTCGCCTGCCGTGGCGCAAAGCAGTTAAAAAAACCATGCAGCAAGCGACCGAACAAGAAATTATTTATCGTTTCGGCAGCGTGGATAACGCTTCCTTTAATTATCGCTGGGAACATGTCCAATCGGTTGTGACTCTGGCGACGCGCCTGGGGGAATTGACCGGCGCGGATCTGGAAGTTGTGGAGGCGGCCGCCTGGCTGCACGATGTGCGCAAAGATGCGGGCGATTCTCATCCTCGTCAGGGAGCCAAATTCGCCCGCGAATTTTTGCCTCAAACCACGTTTCCGCCGGAAAAGATTGAGCGGGTGGCCCAGGCTATTGAGGACCACATGGGGTTATGGCGGGATAAGCCGCTGAAGAACCTGGAGTCGATGGTGTTGTGGGATGCGGATAAGCTGGCGAAGATTGGGTTAACGGCCGTTTTCCATTGGACCGGTCTGGCATTGGCGGGCAATAAATCGCGCGCACTTTCAGACCTGATTGCCCGCGGCCGCTCGGCCGATTGGCAGGCCAAAACGGTGGCCAGCATGCATACCAAACCTGCCCGTCGCGCCGCCAAATCTCGGCTAAAATCTTACAATAAGCTTTGGGACAGCCTGGAAGCGGAACTCAAAGGGGATGATTTATTAGCCAAAGATTAGCTGTGGTTTAGCTAACGGCCGTTCTGATAAAAGAAATCGCCTACCACCGGATGTACATAGCCGCTGGCGCGGAATAAAGCCTGCCATTCCCAGGCAGCGTCATGGCTGCCCCCCGCCTGATTGGCCACAATCCAATAGCTAAACGCCAAAAAATACGGCTCGGCGTCGCGCATGTAGCCATACTGGTAAGCCAGCAAATCTGTTACCGTGTCTGGATTATCGCTGTAGGAGCCGCCTTCCGTGCCCACCATTGGCAGCGAACGGCCAAGATGGTTGCGTACAATCTCGTCATATTTGCGGAACAGCAAAAACCCATCCGGGTCATCGTAGGGACGTGTGCCGTGATAGTTGTGCACCGAAAGCCAGGCATGATTAAGCAGCGCGCCATCGCCGTTAAACTCAAGCGCCCTTAAGGTACGATCCAAAAATTCATAATGGTTATACGCCCCGCCAGGGCTAAACGCGCCGATGCCTGGCAGCCCGCCGTTGGCCACAATAATCCGCGCCGTCGCCGCCCAGGCAATAGCGTACTGGTTGGGATTGGCGAAACCCTGGTGGTTTTCGTCATTGACGTTGGGTTCATTGTAGAGTTGAAAGTAATAGACGCCTTTGGCGCGGTAGTGGCGCACCATGCCGGCGACATCGCCATCATACGGCAGCACGCCGTTGCGATACAGCCGCATCACCGGCATGATGCCATTGGCGACCAATTGGTCCACCAGATAATCGTTGCTGCCGATGTCTGTGCCATCGTTAAGAAACACGACCCATTTGATGTGCATTTTCACCATTTCAGCCACAAACCGATCGACTACGCCCTGATCCTGGCTGACGGTTGGAATCCAGTGCATGCCCCAGCCATTGTCGCCGGGCGGCACGGGAAAGGCTTCGTAAGGGATGACTTCCTGGTAAGCGTATTGGTCGATGGGTTTAATGACGGGCGTGAGGGTTGGCGTGATGAGCGGTGAGAGCGTGGGTGTTGGCGTGTCGCTGGGGCGTGGCGTGAACGGGGTGAGCGTGGGGATGAAGGGGGTGTTGGTGGGAGTGGCGGTAGCGCGGGGAGCGGCGAAAATGGGGGTGGCTACGGCCGTTACCACACTGGCCGTAAAAGTCGCCGGAACGCTGTTTGTGGGCACGGGCAGCGCGGCAGCCACGGCTCTGGTAGGCAGCGGAGCGGCATCCACCGCCTGACAACCCATCAACAGACCAACTGCCAGAAACAGCAAGCCAACGGTGATGGGCCAGCTAATTCTCATCGATATAGGTCTAACTCCTTGGGGCGAACCAGATCACGGGCACGGCCGTCTGCTGCCGGCAGATTGAGGCCGCGTAGGAGAACTACCGGCCGCCCTTCGGCTGCCTGGCCCATGAGCAGCCCGGCGGCGGCAGCGATTTCGTCGGCTACGCCGACGTCGGTGTGCTGCAAGATGTAGCCGTAACGATCTGGCTCGCCGCGACGGTCCCACAGGGCGGGCAGTCCGGCCACGCCGATGGCCACGCCGACTGTGCCCAGGCGAAACGGCCGTCCGTGGCTGTCGGTAATGACCACACCCACCGTCACGCCCAGCCGGGCGTGGATGGTTTGGCGGATAGCGGCGGCGGACGCATCCGGGTTGACGGGCAGCAGGAGAACGGCCGTGTCGCCATCGGCGGCGACATTGGAGCGGTCGATGCCGGCGTTGGCGCTGGTAAAGCCCAACTTGTGGCGCACCACCAGCACCCCTGGCTTGAGGCGCGAAATCTCGTCGCTTTCGCGCAAAATTAGCTCGACCACGCGTGGGTCTTTGTCGGTTTGGGCGGCTACTGCCAGCGCGCGCGGTCCAGGTTCCACTTCAGCCAGATGTACCAGCCGCCCTTCGGCTTTGGAGACAATTTTTTGGGCGATGGCCAGGACGTCGCCGTCTTGCAAGGCCAGATTGGCCTCGGCCAGGGCGGTAAGGATGAGTTCGGCTACGTTATCGCCGGGCTGGACATCGGGAATGTGGGGAACGGCCGTGAGCGAGATGTTCATTGGTAAGTGTTGAGTGCGGAGCGCGGAGTGCGGATTTTTATTCTGCACTCCGCACTCTGCACGCTAAATTCCGGTGATGCGGATGCCGGCGCTGGGTGATTTGTGGATGATATTGATGGCGATGAGAACGGCCGTTAACCCTTCCACCGCCCGCGCATTTTGCAGCGCCCCGGCATTCACGCCGCGCAAACCGGCGTCCTGGCACAATTGCAGCGCCACGGTCTTGTCTTCTTTCTTTTCGCCACACACCAGCACATCACAGTCCATGGCGTGGTCCAGGTCCAGCAAATGATGTGCGCCGATGTTTTGGAAGGCTGCCACCACCCGCACGGCATCGCCAAGCTGGTTTTGGGCCTCTTCAGCCGCCGATAGGCCGCTTTCCAACGTGTGGACCCGCGCTTTTTTCTCGCCAGAAGGAGCCACGACACTGATCAACAATTTGTCTTGCAAGGCTGGTCTAGCTTGTTCTAAGGTGTCGGCTTGCGCCCAATAAGGCACGGAGAGGACAACCACTTCAGCTTGCTGCGCGGCCGTCAGGTTGTCTGTGCCGGTTACAACTGCTGAATCCGACAGCTTCGCCTGCATATCGACGGCCGCAGCAGCCCCTTTTTCCGCCTTGCGTGAACCGATGATAATTTCATGTCCGGCCGCCGCCCAGCGGAAGCCGAGTCCAAAACCTTCATTGCCTGTGCCGCCTAAAATTGCGATTTTCAATGGGTTGCTCCTTTCATGAGGTTTATGCGCTTAATTTTTCAAAACGCTGCCACACCTCTGCCGCCAGTTCGCGGCTGCGGGCGGTAATTTCTTCTTCGTCCAGGGTGAGCAGTTGGCGGTCTTGCATCAGAACTTGACCGGCAGCGATGGTTGTGGTGACCATGCTGGCTTCAAAGCCGAAGATGATGTGCCAGGGCAGGTTCCCTGCGCTGAGTGGTGTGGTAGCGTGATAATCAACGAAGATCACATCGGCGGCAGCGCCGACGGCCAGTTTGCCAATTTGGGATTGGGGCCAAAACATATTGGCCAACGCGGCATTGTTGTAAATGGCCATTTGGGCGATGTCGGCGCCATTGGCGCGGCGCGGGTCGCCGTGGGCCAATTTGTGCAGGAAATACGCAGTTTTCCACTCGGCCCACATATTGTTGCTAAAGCCATCGTTGCCCAGGCAAACGGGGATGCCCATGCGCATCATTCCCTCAATGTCGGATGCGCCGACGGCGTTGTTCATATTGCTGCGCGGTTGGTGGCTGACCCAGGCGCCGGTTTCGTGCAGCAGCGCTTTTTCGGTGGGGTCGATGTGGATGGCGTGGGCGACGATGCTTTTGGGGCCAAGAATATCGGCGTCGGCCAAGCGGTCGACGACGCGCTTGCCGTATTTGTAGAGTGAATCGTATTCGTCGGATTCGTGTTCGGCGACGTGGATATGGAAACCGGTATCCAGGTCTTTGGCGGCCTGGACGCAGGCGGCCAGGGTGTCTTCGGTCAGGGAAAGGGAGGCATGCAGGCCGAATGTGCCGGCCAATAAATGGCTGCGGCGTTCTTCGAGCGAGTGGAGGAAGCGCACGTTTTCATCGATTCCGGCCTGTGCGCCGGCGTGCCCGTTGCGGTCAGTGACTTCATAACACAGGGCGGCGCGAACACCGGCCATTTCTACGGCATCGGCGACCTGGTCCAGGGAATTGTTGATGGCGTTGGGGCTGGCGTGATGATCGATGAGGGTGGTTGTGCCATGTTTGATGGCATCTACCAGGCAAACGAGGGCGCTGTACTTGACGTCTATGTCTAAGAGTGCGCGATCCAGCCGCCACCAGAGCCTCTCCAGAATGTCGGGGAAATCCTTCATGGGCGCGCCGGGGATGGCCATGCCGCGGGCGAATGCGCCGTAGAAGTGGGTGTGGGCGCAGATGTTGCCGGGCATTACGAGTTGGCCGTGGGCGTCCAATTGTTTGGCTTCGGGGTATTGTTCGCGGAGGGCGGCGCTGTCGCCCATGTCGACGATCAGGCCATCTGACAATAGCAAGCCGCCGTTGGGAATAATTTCGTTGACCGCTCCCCAGGTGACGAGACGGCCGTTGGTGATGAGTAATTGCTCCATAAAGCGATTGTAACCCTCCTTTTCAGGGATGCAATACGGCCGTTTGCCAGAATTAGATTCGTATCAGAGGCCAGTTTTGCATCTTGACAGTGACCTTGCTTCCGTTAAACTCACGGGTAAGAATATCACAGTTCATGCTGTCTATTAAGCAAATGCGATAAATTATACCTTTAAGGAGCTTAAATAATGGCTGATCCCTTTAATGTAACAGACTCTGCCTTTCAAGCGGAAGTTTTAGAATCTGATAAACCGGTGTTGGTAGACTTTTGGGCGGAATGGTGTGGCCCCTGCCGCATGATTGCCCCATCCGTAAAAGAAATCGCCTCGGAGTATGATGGCGTTTTGAAAGTGGCTAAAATGGACGTGGATGACAATCCGGCGACCCCTGGTCGTTATGGGATTTCTGGCATTCCGACCTTGATGCTGTTCAAAAATGGCGAAGTTGTGGCCCGCATTGTGGGCGCGATGCCGAAAGATCGTCTGGTGGCCCAGATTTTGCCGCACATCGGCAAAAATTAGCGGGTGTTCATCTGGTTGGCGAGCGTAAGGCTGCCAGCTAAATGTGGATATAAAAATGAAGCCATTGACTGTGGGCTAGACCGGCAGTCAATGGCTTTTTTGTTGGAGGGATGATGATTGAATTGGCACTTATGGTTGAGGGGCAAAATGGGCTGAATTGGCCGCGCTGGCAGCGGTTGGTAACGGCCGTTGAAGACCTCGGTTTCGCCGGTCTTTACCGGTCTGACCATTACACCAATGCCAGCCCGCCAGACTTGGATTCGCTGGAATTGTGGGTTTCGCTGACCTGGCTGGCGGCCAATACGCAGCGGATCGCGTTTGGCCCGTTGGTGTCGCCGGTCTCCTTTCGCCAGCCGACAATGACGGCGCGGATGGCAACGGCCGTGGATGATTTGTCGCACGGCCGTTTAACCCTGGGTTTGGGCGCAGGCTGGCAGGAACGAGAGCATACCCATTACGGCTGGGATTTGCTCGACGTGCCGGGGCGATTTGCCCGATTTGAAGAAGGGTTGGAGATCATTACTCGGATGCTGTGGAGCGCAGAGCCGGTGGATTTTAGCGGGACCTACTATCGGCTTCAGGAGGCGGCGCTGCTGCCGCGCCCTCAGCGTCCGGGCGGCCCGCCGATTCTCATTGGCGGCAACGGACCCAAACGGACGCTGCCGTTGGCGGCGAAATACGCGCAGGAATGGAACGCGGTCTATATTTCGGCGGCGGAGTTTGCGGCGAAGAACCGGATGTTGGATGAATTGTTGGCGGCAAACGGCCGTGTCCCTTCCGAGGTGCGACGCTCATTGATGACCCGGGTCGAGATGGGTGATGAGGCGGCGTTGGCGCATAAATTTGCCGGGTCCAGGCTGACGATGGACGAGCTGCGGGCGCGCGGATTGGTGTTGGGCACGCCGGGGCACATCGTGGCCCAATTGGGGCAGTTGGCGGAAGCGGGCGTGCAGCGGGTGATGTTGCAATGGCTGGACCTGGACGATGTAGACGGGTTGGAAGTGTTGGCCCGCGATGTGCTGGGGCAGTTGTAGGGTGGGGGAATGAAAAACGGCCGTTACCAGGATGTGGAACGGCCGTTTTTGCGCTGTGGAAAAAATAGGATTACGCGGCAGAAGTGTCGGAATCAGCCTCCGATTCGGCTTCGGGCGCTTTTTCTTGCGGCGTGAATTGGGTCGCCAGTTCGCCTAATCCTTCCGACAACCAGCGCAAGCCCTGGGCGATGCCGGTGCGGGCGCGGGCCGAAATTTCGGTCGAATCGACGCGCGTCTTTAATTCTTCCGCTTCCCCTTTGATTTTTTCCGTGGTTTCACTGGTTTTTACTTCGCGAATGACTTTGTCTACTTCGTTGACGAAGGTATGCACGCCTTCGCGGACTTCTTTTTCGACGCGTTTGCGCTCTTCGCTGTCCCAGGCGGATTGCAAAGTTTCCGCCAGTTGGCGGCCGAGTTTCTGAAATTCGGCCCCGATATCTAATTTCGGCGCGCCGCTGTTCACTTCATCTTCCTCGATGACAATGCGCTTGGTGTCTAATTTTTCCTGTTCTTTCAAATCATCTACACTGGGGGTTTGTTCGTCGCTCATTTTTTTAACTCCTTGCTAAAACTGGGCGCAATTTCCGGATGAATTTGCCTGCCTGATCGTTTGTAAAAGAATCACTCTGCTGATGACGGCCGTAGCCATGTTTCTATACGCCAATTTGAATTGGGGGTTGCACTTAATTGTCGGCGCGCCGCAATGACCAGTCGTCGAGAAACCAGCCGTCGTTGAGGAGGGCGAAGTTGCCGCGAATGGCCGCGCCCAGGCGCACGGTTTGCGCTTGCTCGATGGTGAAGTATTGGCTGAACGTGTTTTTGCGGCCGAATAACGGCCGTATCCAACCCTCACTGCTCTCCGGGCTGATCAGACGCACTTCCCCGGCTGCCGGATCATCGGACCAGATTTTCTGGCTGCCATTGAAGGCCATCACCAGGTCAGGGAACAGGTTGATCTCCAGGCGATAATAGCCGGGTTCCAGATAAACATCGCGGAAAAGACGAAAACTGATGGCCCCATTGCCCTTAAAAGCCTTGACCGTATGCACGCCGTCCCAAATGAACAGCGCGTGTTCCTGGGGCGGCAGGAATTGATCGGAAAGAACACGCACCTCCGGCCGGCGGTAGGTATCCCAGATTTCGACGCCAAACCCGGTAGGGCCTTCATCGTATTCCAGCGTCCAACCGGTGGGCAGTTGCAGTTCGGGCTGCCCGTTTTGCAGGTAATCGCCCTCTTCAAAGGAGCCGTTGGGCAGCAGGTTGCTGCTCCAATTGGCGGCGTTGGGGTCGATGGTGGGGGTGAGGGTTGGCGTGGGCGTGGGCGTTTCGGTGGGCGGCACGGCCGTTTCCGTGGGAATGGGCGTGCGCGTTGGGGGAAAGGTGGCGGTGACGGTGGCTGTCGGGCGCGGCGGGCTGGTAAGCATGGGCGTGAGGATGGGTTGGGTTTGCGGCACGGCCGTCCATGTGGGCGGCACGGCTGGGGCAGGAGAGGGTACGGCCGTCAGGGCGACGGTTGGGGCGACGCCCAGGCGAGTGGGCAGCGGGGTTTCGGCCTGGCAGCTGGTTAGTGCCAGAAAAACGAGAAGGAGCGGGATGACGGCCGTTCCCATTCGCCGCACCCAAAAGCAGCCTGCCATAAGTCTGATCATCACACAAAACCCCATAACACCTCTAGCAGCATTGTAAGCTTGCCTCATGGAACTCGCAACCTCTGTTGCCCGAAAAGCGCACACGCCACCATGACTCCTCCAAAATTCTGATTGTCCACGAACAAAGTGGCCCAAGACGTTGATTCAGCATTCGGCATATTAGAAAGCAGGTCATCGACTCGATTGTAGACTTGACATTTAGACAAGGTTGGTTATTAATAGTAGGTAACAGGCGGTGTAACCTCAACTAATTACCCCCCCTTCACATTATCGCAGACGAACAACTCATCTTCACGAATGACGTTTAACAAGCATGTGCAATTGGGATTGAGAAGGAATTGATAGCCTCAATGACCTCGCTCTTTACCCAAAGTCATCCGGCGTCCTCATGAAATGGTTGAAAATGTCCATATAAGGTTTAAATAGTATGCAATCCTCAACACAATTTTCGGGCCTCACAATGCCTGTTTTTACAGCCTTTGGCTGGGCGGGCGAAGAGACGGCCATCAAATATGCGCTCTCACAATTAGAAGGTTTTATTGGCGAACTACATCGCGTATTACCACGCAATGTCCAGGAAAAGTTTCCATTTTACGGGTTAAGCCAAGAAAATCAGTCGGTTTATTTATCCGCCAGCGAAAAAATTGGTGACGATGTACTGATTTCCTTTTTTGCTCGCCCCATGAGTCTGGAGCTACAGTTGACGATCATGAACCGGGCGGTGCTGGATAAAATTTATCGCCAGGCAGAAAAAGAACCGGCCTTGTGCCACCGGCTGATCACAGAGTTGGGGCCGGAATGGTCGCTGCGCGTGCAGCAAATGCAGGTTGATGAAGATTCCCAAGAAGCGTCCCACTACCAGGATTTGTTTAAAGACAGTCTGGCCGTCTTTGATGAATCGGCTTCGGTGGCGGTGATGAGCAAAGCCGCTTACTTAAATAGTGAACCGCGTTGGTTGGCGCCTTTTTATTTGAGCCGACGGTTTGATTCCGAGCGCGTCGCGGCGATGGGGCAGGCAGTGACGCAGGTGTTGAGCGAACAAATAGCCCGCCTGATGCCTACTTTGGATTTTCTAACGGGCAAAGTTGCCCGTAAGAAGACAAAACCGCGTACTCGGGCGAAAGCGGCCGTGGAAGAAATCGTGATGCCCGACGATTTACAGACGAATTCTTCGGAGATGTTTACCTATGTGGCCGATTTGAAGCCGCTGCATTTGCGGCAAGGGTTTATTAACCTGACGCCCAAGCATTGGCCGTTTTTCCAGATTAATTCGCGCACAGAAACCCGCCCGGTGACGGTTTATTATGAAGGGATTTATGACAAAGAGTGTTCGGTCTGGCGGCTGCTGCCCAATGATCGGGCGCGCCTGGTGTTGAGTCCGGCTTTGCATGAATGGCTGGAGGAAAACTTTACCATACAGGATCAGATTCGGGTGACGGCGCGTAAGTTGGGTGATGATGAGATTCAGATTACGTTACGGCCGTTAGGTGATGTGGCTGAGTAACGGCCGTGTTCACCCATCATTCCCTATCCAAACTATGATCAAATAAAAAGGGCGTTCTTGGCGACGCCCTTTTTATTTGGTACAAATCAGCCCTACGGGAAGGAAACTATCCATCATTGCTGGGGTTGTTGCCCTAAGCAGACAACTCCTCCTTTTCACAGAGTAAGAACTACTATGGCAAGAACAAAAATTGTCGCAACCATTGGCCCCGCCAGCAGCAATCCGGAAACCATTCGCCGCATGTTGGCGGCCGGCATGACTGTGGCCCGCATCAATTTTTCACACGGCGACCACGATTCCCACACCAAAACCATCAACATGCTGCGGCGCGTGGCTGAGGCCGAAGGCAAAGTCCTGGCTATTTTGGGCGATTTGCAAGGCCCCAAACTTCGCCTGGGACATGTCAAAGCGGACGGTATCCAACTGGCGTTGGGGGACGAAATTGTACTCACTCCCCATCGCGGCCAGCCGGCCATGATTCACCTCCCGCATCCCGACCTGATACAGGTCATCAAACCAGGCGCCCGTCTGGTTCTGGGCGATGGCGAGGTGGAGATGGTAGTGGCCGAAAAGAAGAGCGATACATTGCGCTGCGTGGTTACGGTGGCTGGCCTCTTAGAATCGCGTAAAGGCGTCAATGCGCCCGGCACAGATCTGCCGATTTCCAGCATCACTGAAAAAGACAAAGAAGATTTGGGCCTGATTTGCAAGTTAATGCTCGATTACGTGGCTCTATCTTTTGTGCGCACGGCTCAAGATGTCTTGGATTTGCGCGAAATAATGGATACCTTCGGCGTTCAAATTCCCGTGATCGCTAAAATCGAAAAAGTGGAAGCGATAGCCGATTTAGAAGCCATTCGGGATGTTGTTGATGGCATGATGGTAGCGCGCGGCGATTTGGGGATCGAAGTGCCGCCGCAAGAAGTGCCGATGCTGCAAAAACGCATCATCCGTTGTTGCAACGAAGTAGGCAAACCGGTAATCACGGCGACGCAAATGCTGCAATCCATGATCGAACATCCCCGACCCACGCGGGCGGAAGCGAGTGACGTAGCCAACGCTATCCTGGACGGCACCGACGCCGTTATGTTATCGGGTGAAACGGCGACGGGGAAATTTCCGGTGGAAGCGGTTTTGATGATGCAGCAGATTGGCGAGATCACGGAAAAAGAGTTCCCCTACAGCGAATGGCGCACTCGGCGGCGGCGAGCGGCCAAAGCCAGCGTTACGCGCGCGATTAGCGAGGCAAGTTGTGATGTGGCCGAGCAAATTCAGGCGCGGGCCATCGTTTGTTCGACAATGAGCGGGTATACGGCGACGCAAATTGCCCGCCATCGTTCACCGATTCAGATTATGGCGGTATCGCCTTCGCCAGTGACGCAGCGTCGCCTGGCGCTGGTTTGGGGGGTGAATTGCTGGCGCGTAGATGATGTGCAAGATACGGATACGTTGTTTGAGAAGACGGTGGCGGTGTTACGGCCGTATGGCCTGGAAACTGGCGATAAAGTTGTCATCACTGCCGGCGTCCCCTTTGGCGCCAGCGGGCAAACCAACTTGATTCAAATTCATGAAATATCCTGAACTCTTGCCTGAATCCAGTATAATTTAAGGGTTCGCTCGCAATTAACTTTGGGACTTCCAGATTGGTGCAATCTTCAAGCTTGGACCAATCTTCTCAAATTGAACATATGGGAACCCCAAGAGTGTTTTCGCCGATTCAAGGAGCATACAGATGACTCATGGTACACAGCAAATCTACGCCTCAACCGCCTGGGAACCCGGCGTCATTCATACCCTGGAGGACACCGGTCTGACACCCAGTTTCATTCAAGATCTTGTCCTGAAAGTTATGTATTTGCGCGGCCAACTAACAGGCCGCGCCATTGCCGACAGCATACATCTGCCATTTCAGGGCGTGGTCAGCCCGTCGCTGGATTTCTTAAAGCGTGAGCAGATGTGCGAGATTAAGGGGGCTGGCAGTTTAGGTCCCGCCTCCTACGAATATTTGATTACGACCAAAGGTATGGCCCGCGCCCGCGAATTGCTGGAGCGGACGACCTATGTTGGCCCGGCTCCGGTCCCTTGGGAAGAGTATATCGACGCGATAGAGAAACAGAGTGGCCATCGCCTGGCTGTCAATCCCATCACCATGAAAAAAGCGCTGGGTCATCTGGTCTTAGAAGAATCGGTTTTCGCCAAAATTGGACCAGCCGCCAATTCGGGGAAATCCATTTTTTTGTATGGCCCTCCGGGAAATGGCAAAACCACAATTGCCGAGGCTATCGGCAGCATGATTTTAAAAGATAACATATACATCCCGTATGCGGTGGAAGTGGATGGGCAGATCATCAAAGTATACGATGAGATCAATCATGTTTTGGTGCCAGAGCAACCCGATAAAGGAAATACCGGCTCGTTGAGCGGCCGTAAATTAGACGCGCGCTGGATTCATATCCGCCGTCCGGTGATTATGGTGGGGGGCGAATTAACTTTAGATGGGTTGGAATTGAAATATGATCCCATCAACAAGTATTACGAAGCGCCATTCCAGATGAAAGCCAACGGAGGCATGTTTCTCATTGATGATTTTGGCCGGCAACAGGTTCGCCCGCGTGATTTATTGAATCGGTGGATTGTGCCGATGGAGAAAAACAGCGACTTTTTATCGCTGCATACCGGCCGTAAAATTGAAGTGCCGTTTGCGGTATTGATTGTTTTTTCCACCAATCTGCCGCCGCGCGATCTGGTGGATGAGGCGTTTTTACGCCGGATTCGACACAAGATTGAAATTACATCCCCTTCTTATGAGGGCTACCGGGAAATTTTCAAACGGGTTTGTAAATCGCGTAATGTGCCATACGATGAGCAAACCGTGCGTTATCTGCTACAAGAATATTATATTAAGCGCAACCAAAAATTGCGGGCCAGTCATCCGCGCGATATCTTAGATCAGATAGGCGATATAGCAGATTATTTGGGGATTGAGCCGCGAATGACCAAAGAGCTGATTGATCAGGCCGCCGATGCTTATTTTGTGGATTTGTAGTCAATGACAAATTGGTTTCATTCACCTGGGCCGTTGGTGATTGGTCATCGGGGGGCCAGTGCGGAGGCGCCGGAAAACAGCATGGCGGCGTTTTCTCTGGCGCTGAAGCAGGGGGCTGACGGGATTGAGCTGGATGTGCAGTTGTCGGCGGATGGCATTCCGGTGGTGATGCATGATGCGCGTGTGGATCGGATGACATCTGGCAGGGGGCTGGTGGTGGATTTGCCGCTGGCGGCGCTGCAAGCGTTGGAGATGGCGCAGGGGGAGAGAATTCCAACGTTGGCTGAGGTGCTGGCGACGTTTGGTTCTCAGCTTTTGTATAATATCGAGGTGAAGGATTTTGGCTGGCGGGAACGGGGAACGGAAACGGCCGTTGCCCACCTCATCACCACGCATCACCTGGAAGACAATGTCCTTGTTTCTTCTTTTAACCCCCTGGCGCTGCGCCGCTTACGCCGCTGTTTGCCGCCTCGCGTCCCCATTGCCCTCATTCGAGATACCGGCTGGTTAAAATTCGGCTATTTTCTGGCCGACGGCGAAGCCGACCACCCCAACCACACCCTGGTCGATGCTGCTTACATGGCCTGGGCCAAAAAGCGAAATTATCGGGTAAACGTTTGGACGGTAGATGATCCGGCCGAAGCCTGGCGTCTGGTTGGGTTGGGCGTTCGCGGGATAATCACCAATAAACCGGGGTTGATTCGAGACAGTCTGAATAACCGGTAAACAAGAGGTTCCAATGCGCGTTAAGGTTATCTTGAATCCTTATGCAAATCGTTGGGGGGCGCAGGCGCGGCAAACGGCCGTTACCAACGCCTGCCAGTCCGCCGGTCTGGACCATGAGATTTATGTCACGCAAGGGCCAGGAGAGGGCACGTTGATGGCCAAAGCTGCGGCCGCTGAAGGGTTCGACGCCGTTATCGCCGCTGGCGGCGATGGCACCATCAGCGAAGTGGCGAACGGCCTGTTGGCTGCGGCGACAGACGCTTTGCCGACCATTCCGCTTGGCATTTTCCCTATTGGCTCGGCCAATGATTTTGCCAAAATGCTTCAATATCCTGAAAATCTGGATGCTGCTGCGCAGTATATGGCCGCCGGCCAAACGCGCCAGATCGACGTGGGTCGGATTGAGGTTGACGGCCGTGTCCATTACTTCAACAACAACAGCGCTCTGGCAATGGAACCAATGGTTACGCTAGAGCACATCAAAATAACCCGCATCAGCGGCGAAATGCGTTATTACGTCGCTCTGGTAAAAGGCATTATCAAGTTGAAGGCGTGGGAGATGGACATTGTGTGGGATGACGGCCGTTTTCAGGGACCGACATTCTTGCTCTCCATCTGTAATGGGCCGCGTACCGGCGGGTTCATGATGTCTCCCGGCGCAAAATTTGACGATGGGCTGCTGAATTATGTTCTGGCCCCTAAAGTGCCTAAAACGACCTTCCTGGCGATGTTGCTGCGGCTGCTGCGCGGCACGCATCTGGAGCATCCTAAAGTGCTGTCTGGCGCGACGCGGCGGCTGGAGATACACAGCCAGCCCGGCACTCCAATTCATGCCGACGGCGAGATTCTCAGCGAAGCGGCCCAGCATATCTTGTATGAAGTTTTGCCAGACAAATTGACTTTGTTGGGAAAATAAACAGAGGCTTATTGCAGTTCTTTGTAGAGGCGGCTTAAATTGGCTCGGTGCAAGTCGACGACAAGGCCATTAAGCGGAATACGCGATTTTCCACACGCTTCAATGTCTATCTTGTCCAATGCCTTCGGGGATTGCCCTTTTTCGAGAATCTGAACAACTGCATTTTTGATGTGAGCCAGATAAGCCAGATCGGCTTCAATGACGGCTTGTACTTCGCCGCGCAAAATCACTTCGCCGTGCCCCCGAACCACTGTGTCCGGTTCTAAAGCCAGAATATTGTGTAGAGAATTTACCAGATTTGCATGGCTGCCATCGAAGAATGTTGGCACGGGCATGGCATTGTCGGCGGCAAATAAAATGCGGTCGTTGGTGACATAAACGGCCGTCATATCTGGACTGTGTCCGGGCAAATGGTGCAAAGACAGCGTTTTGCCGCCAACGTACAAATTCATCACGCCATCTTCAAAGACCAAATCAGGCAGCACGATGTCCACTTCCGCCAGGTCGGGCAGCTGTGTTTTGGCGTCTTCTAACCCTTTGCGCCCAACTGTGTCTAACAATTGACGGCACAATCGATGGCTGATCACCTGCGCATGAGGAAACAAATAGGTTCCTTGCGAATGATCAGCGTGATAATGCGTGTTGATCACGTATTTTATCGTATGCCCGAGCCGATCCTCCAGAAACTCCTTGATGGCCATCGTCTCTTCCGGGTAGTAGAGTGTGTCCACAAGAACGACGCCTTCTTTGGTGATGATGGCGCCGGCAGTTACCTGGGCGTAAAGTTTGCTCGTAAAAACATAGATGTCGTCAGCGATGCGCTCACGAATCATAAGCCAATTCAGTGTCCCTTATTGTGTGATTGATAGAAACAAAAACCCCTGATACGAAATCAGGGGCTTTAACCTGTGCTCATGAAGAGTGGTTGGTTAGTCTGCTTTTCAGAAAAAAGCAGACACCCCGCCATGCCGTGTGAACCTCAGATGCTTGAACCTGCTTATGCAGGTGGGAACGTTTTCGCGAGGACTCTGCCTGGCCGCTAGGCTACTACATCCCCTCTGCGTATTGTCCGATTCCCTATCAAGTGGCGTTGGCTCAACTTTGAAGCCCATCACGCACATCGCAGGGATGAACGGATACTAGCACACTCATTTGGCAGGTGCAAGGTTTGTTAACGAAATATGGGTGTAGCTGGTTATGGGTGACCGGGTGATTTTGGCGGCTGTCGGTGGGGTAACGGCCGTTACCCCACCGCTCCATTTTCGGGCCCGCACAAAACTAAAATTTCAGCGGCAATGGCCGGGTTGACAGGAAAATGTTGGGTCAAAAAAGAGAGGATCGCGCGCGCGGCGGCAGGGCTGTTCTCGTACCCTGGCAAAAAATCGGGCAGATGCTGGCTGAATTGGGGCAGGCGCTGCTCGATGCGCCGTTCGGCGGCGAAGGGGTCGGGGAGAGATGGCTGCGCCGTTTCCAGGCGCGGGGCCAGGTCGGCGAGGCGGTCGACGGCATAACCCTGAATGAATCGCATGGCCGACAGCTTTTCGCCACGGCGAAAACGACCTAACCCAACGTACAGGTTGGTCAGCGCTTCGCCAACGAGCCATTCGGTGGCGGGGGTGGGCGCGGCGGGGGAAGACGGCCGTGCCTCTTTCACCACCAGCCGGCCATCAAATTCAGCCGCTTGCCAGACGATGCGCACGGCCGTATAACTGGCCTGTGCCAACTCCGCCGGTTCAAAAACCGCAAATTCGCAAAAAATGCCGTCGGCAAACAACAGCTTGTAGCCATCGGCCGTGTTTTGGAAAGCATACGCCACCGGCGCGATTTCCGACAGCCAGGTCAGGTCGGTGATATAGCGGGTTTTGCTGCCCGGCTGCACAATGGCGAAAAAATCCAGGTCGGAATAGGCATCCAGGCGCGTCAGTTCCGCGCCCGCAGAGCCGAGGCCCAGCAGCGCCAGCCCATCGCGGCGGCGGGCAAGCGACTGCCCGATGTCATCTAAACGTTGCTGTAAATGGTGGGGTGAAGTGGTCATAGGTGAAAAGCTACTCGCCGTTGGGCGGGAAAATCACCGATTCTTTGCCGGCCAATTTTTCCTGAATGCGTTCAACAACGATGTCTAAATGGCGCGGTTTTTGCACAAAGTTGAGATCGGCCGTGGGAATGGTGAGGACGGGGCAAAGGTCAAATGTGTTCAGCCATTCGTCGTAAAAGGTTTCCAACAGGCGCAGGTAATCGGCGGTGATGCCGCTTTCCATTTCGCGGCCTCGGCTGTGGATGCGTTCCATCAACACAGGCACGGGGCATTGGAGGTAAAGCAGCAGGCTGGGCGCGGGCAAACTGGCGGCCACTAATTCATACACCTGGCGGTATGCCTGAAAATCTCGCTCTTTGAGGTTGCCCATGTGCAGCAGGGCGCGGGCGAAGATGTGGGCGTCTTCGTAGATGCTGCGGTCGGCGATGGCTGATTCTGATTTGTTGAAGAGTTCGATGTGCTGCTGGGCGCGGTGGCCCAAAAAAAACACTTGCAAATGGAACGACCAGCGCGCCATATCGCCGTAAAAATCTGGCAGATAGGGGTTGTCCATGACCGATTCGTAGCCGGTGCGCCAGCCGAGGCGCGCGCCGATGCGCTCGGTGAGGGATGTTTTGCCGGCCCCGATGTTGCCGGCGACGAGGATGAAGCGTTTGGTCATAGCAGGGAGGTGGGTGACAAGGGTTGGTGAAGGAACCAACCCTTGTCACCGGTTCATGATCAACTGTTTTGCTGAACTTTTGCCCAGGTGTCGCGTAAGCCGACGGTGCGGTTGAAGATAAGGTGGTCTGGCGTGCTGTCGCTGTCGATGACGAAGTACCCCTGGCGCATGAATTGGAAGCGGTCGCCGATTTGCGCTTCGGCCAGGTTGGGTTCTAGCTGGCAGCCGGTGAGGATTTCTAATGAATTGGGGTTGAGGTTTTTGGTGAAATCACGGCCGTCGGCGGTGTTTTCGGGGAAAGGGTCGGTGAACAGGCGGTCGTAGAGGCGTAGTTCGGCGCTGACGGCGTGTTGGGCGGATACCCAGTGGATGGTGCCTTTGACTTTACGGCCGTCGCTTGGATTTCCGCCGCGTGATTCCGGATCGTAGGTGCAGTGCAGGGTAGTGATGTTGCCGTCGGCGTCTTTTTCGGCCGAGTCGCAGGTGACGAGGTATGCGCCTAACAGGCGTACTTCGCGGTCTGGACCCAGGCGGAAGAAGTTTTTGGGCGGGTTTTCCAGAAAATCTTCTTGTTCGATGTAAATCTCACGCGAGAAGGGGACGACGCGGATTTCGTTGTTTTCTTTGTCTTGCGGATGGGTGGGTACTTCGAATTCTTCCACCATGTTTTCGGGGTAGTTGGTGATGATGAGTTTTAACGGCCGTATCACCGCCATCGCCCGCGGCGCAAACTGGTTCAAGTCGTCGCGCAGGACGTGCTCCAGCATTTCGATTTCCACCGTGCTGTTCGATTTGGCCACGCCAATCAGTTCGGCAAATTTTTGCATGGTTTCTGGCGTGTAGCCGCGACGGCGCATGCCACGAATGGTAGGCATACGCGGGTCGTCCCAGCCATCGACAAACTTTTCTTCTACCAGGCGGCGCAGTTTGCGCTTGCTCATCACCGTGTAGGTGAGATTCAGGCGGGCGAATTCGATTTGCTGCGGCGCGTGAATGCCCAGGTTTTCGATGTACCAATCGTACAGCGGGCGGTGATCTTCAAATTCCAACGTGCAGATGGAGTGGGTGATACCCTCGATGGAGTCGGATTGGCCATGCGCCCAGTCGTACATGGGGTAGATGCACCATTCGCTGCCCGTGCGCGGATGCTCGGCGTGCAGGATGCGGTACATTACTGGGTCGCGGAAGTTGATGTTGGGCGAGGCCATGTCGATTTTGGCGCGAAGCACCCGCGAACCGTCGGGGAATTCCCCTTTTTTCATGCGCTCAAACAGATCGAGGTTTTCGTCTACGGATCGGTCGCGGTAAGGGCTGTTATTGCCGGGTTCGGTAAGCGTGCCGCGATACTGGCGGATTTCATCGGCCGTCAGATCGTCGACATAGGCTTTGCCGTCTTTGATGAGCAGGATGGCCCATTGGTAAAGCTGCTCGAAGTAATCGGAAGCGTAAAAGAGGCGGTCTTCCCAATCTCCGCCCAGCCAGCGCACATCTTCGGTGATGGCGTCGATGAATTCTTGTTCTTCTTTGAGCGGGTTGGTGTCATCGAAGCGCAGGTTGAATTTGCCGTTGTAGCTGCGGGCGATGCCGTAATTGAGCAGGATGGATTTGGCGTGGCCGATGTGGAGGTAGCCGTTGGGTTCCGGTGGGAAGCGCGTTTGGACACGGCCGTGGAAACGGCCGTTACGCATATGCTCGTCAATGATATTAGAAATAAAGTTCGAACTCGTTGTTTCTTCGGTCATGATCAGGCTCCGTTGGGAGTTTAAAAGATTTTAATTAGGAGACGACAGGATGAGGGCTTGGGTTATTTAGACTGGACAATTTTGATCAACACGCCGGCTTCGCCCTGATAAACTTCTACCTCTTTGGCGTCTTTGAACAAATACGCGGGCACGGTAATGCCTTTTTCGGTCACGTCGGTTTTCATCACAAATTGATCGAAGCTGGCTTTTTGGCCGCTGTTGGCCCGGTTGAGCATCGCCAGAATGATGACGGCCGGAATGGCAATAAGCAGGCCGATTCCCATCACGATTAACAATAAATTACCCATGTCTTGCCTATTCCTTGCAGAAGATTTGCTGATCTGGCTGATGGGCCGAGAAACGGCCGTTTCGCCAAACCCGTTTGATTATAACTGAGGGGCGTATACTCTGCACGTCCTGAAACTCTGGTCCAGGAATTCTCAATTTAACTAGAAATATGTCATGCTGAGGTCCCCCCCCCCCCCCCCCCCCCCCCCCCCCCCCCCCGGCCCCCCCTCCCGCTCCCCTGACAATCGCTAAATGCAAAGAAATTGCCCTGCGCCGAATGCCGACAAATTAGTTGCTTGGTCGGTGAACCCGCCCGCTTATCTACTGCTCATCGGGCCTATACAGGATCTCAATCCGCTCTTAACATTTTCTGAATAACTTCCCGGTATCTTATAACCATGTTTCATTGAGGCCGCAAACGGCCGTCGCCCACAAGGGCGCGAATATTTTCAGTATAAGGAGATACAAAATGTTAAAAAGAATATCGTACATGGTATTGGGTGCATTGGTTGCTCTGGCGGTGGTGTTTGGCGGGTTTGCCGTTTATGCGCAAACGGCCGATGAAGGCGCCGCCACGGCTACGCCAGTTGCCGGGACTACAACGCAAGATGGCTTGGTGCCCGATGTTATGGGCCGCGACGGCCGTTCCGGCGGCTCGCATGGTTTTGATGGACGCGGCGGCTTAGGCATTGATGAAGACGCTTTGTTAGCCGAGGCTCTGGGCATTACCACCGATGAACTGCAAACCGCCCAAGACGCCGCCCGCACGGCGGCCATCGAACAAGCCGTAGCTGATGGCCTGCTGACCCAGGCTCAGGCCGACGCCCTGATTAGCGGCGATGCCGGTATCCGAGGCGACAGGGGTTTTGACGGCCGTCATGGGTTTGGCGGCGCGGAAATGGACACCTATCTGGCTGAAGCCTTAGGCATCACCACAGCGGAGCTAGAAGCCGCTCAAGACGCCGCCCGCGCCGCTGGTTTGGCGCAGGCCGTGGCCGACGGCACGATTACCCAGGAAGAGGCCGACTTGATGGCCGCCGCTCAGGCTCTGCACGACGCTATTGACGAAGATGCCATCATGGCCGACATCCTGGGTGTTACGGTGGAAGAATTCCAGGCGGCCAAACAGGCCCACACGGTGCAGGATTTGGTGGATGCCGCCGGTTTAACCCAGGCTGACCTGACGACGGCCGTGCAAGCTGCTTATGACGCCGCCGTACAACAAGCCATTGCCGATGGTATCATCACGCAGGAACAGGCCGATGCGCTGGCGAACGGCCGTGGTTTTGGCCTCGATGGATTAGGTGACCCGCGCGGCGGGCACGGCGGGCGCGGTGGACACGGTGACTTCGATCAACAGAACTGCGACCCCAGCAGCTCAGACACAACCGGGTCCGACAGCACAAACTCTGGCACAACGCCAACCGACACATCTTCTTCCTCAAACGCCTAAAAGAAAAAAGGGCTGGCCGTTCAATTAAGACGGCCAGCCTTTCTCCCCAAAAACAAACATTCAATTCAGTTTCGTAACGCGGTAGGTACAACCCGAATGAAACTTAGGAGCGCGTCAACCCGTTGACGCGCTTTTGGTGTGCAGCTATTGTGTGTGTGCTTCCATCTTTTGGCGCAAACTCGGCGGGCGCATATCGGTCCAGACTTCCATGATGTAATCCAGACACTCTTGTTTTAAACCTTCTTTCCCGCCATCGCGCCAGCCGCATGGATTTTCTCGGTTTATGGGCCAGATGGAATACTGTTTTTCTTGATTGACCACCACCTTATAAATGGTGGGGTCGTCTTCATCGTACCAACTCATCGTCATACTCCCGTTTTGGACAATACTTGTGGAATGAACGGTGTCTTGCTGATGACCCATGTTGATGGGGCGACTATACGCTTTCACCGTGACACGAGCGTGACACGAGCGTGACGGAACCTGGCGATCGACGCGAAGCGCCGGTTAACTTTAGAAAGGCGTAAACGTTGATAGCGAGCGGAGCGCCCGACGATTAAAATACCACATTCGCTAAAGTGACCCCAAGGGTTTGCGCCTGGGAATTTGGATTAGTTGGGTATCAAACCCTTGGGGTCTTGGTGGAGAAACCTTTACAGACCCCAAGGGTTTGCGCCTGGGAATTTGGATTAGTTGGGTATCAAACCCTTGGGGTCTTGGTGGAGAAACCTTTACAGACCCCAAGGGTTTGCACCTGGGAATTTGGATTAGTTGGGTATCAAACCCTTGGGGTCTTGGCTGCATGTGTCGAAAGAATGATGTCACACTACCCGTAGAGGTCAAAAGTTGGACCCTTTAACAAAATCGTTTGCCGCCGTCTTTTTTATATTGCTTGTCCTCGCCGGCTGCCGTCAGGCGGATCAACCCGTCGCCATAACCCAGGTGGCCGATTTGCTTCCGACTGCGTCGGTAACGGCCGTTTCTCCCACGCCCACCGCCACCGCCACGCTCTCTCCCACGGCCGTGCCAAGCCCCACACTCCCACCCACCGCCACCCCCACGCCGACGGCAACGGCCGTTCCTCTCGTCCTCACCGGCAATCCCAGGGCGGCGCAGTTGGCCAATCTGCCTGCCCCGCAGCGCGCCGCCACTTGCGGCATTGTGGATATATTGGATTTCCCCTCGACCCGCCCGATGCGCGGCTGATCAGCCGGGGCGGCGGCGATTTTGCCCAGTTCCGCGACCGTTATAACAAATATCACGCCGGCGAAGATTGGCGCGCGCCCGGCGAAGGTTCCAGTTTTGGCAAGCCGGTTTACAGCATCGGCAACGGCCGTGTGATGTACGCCGAACCGGAAGGCTGGAACCGCGACAAAGGCGTGGTCATCATCGAGCATATTTTTGCCGACGGCCATTCCTTCTATTCGTTTTATGGCCACCTGGACCCGCCCTCGGTGCTTCTGGAGCCGGGCGATTGTGTGCGGCGCGGGGAAACGGTGGGCAACATCGGCCAGCCGCGCACGCCGCCACACCTCCACTTTGAAATTCGCACCCACTTACCCTATCAACCCGGGCCGGGATATTGGCCCGAAGACCCCACGTTGGCCGGCTGGCTGCCGCCATCGCAAACCATTTGGAATGAACGCATGACGGCCGCGCCGGGTGTGGTGTGGTTACGGCCGTTTATCCCCAGCGGCGCATCTCCGGTTGGCCAGCCGGACGAAACGACCCTGTTGCTGCGTGATGGCGAACAAGTGGTGGCGGTGGGTCTGGCCGACGGCCGTTGGCAGCCCCTGGTTCTGGATGGCCAACCGGTCAACAGCGCCCTGCTGGCCGGCGATCTGCTGGTGGCGGCAGGCAGCCAGGGCAAGTGCGCGCGTTTCGCTGGCCGACCGCCGCCGCTGATCCTCTGTGGTCGATTGATTTGGGCGTCAGTGGGACGCTAAATTTGTGGCCGCTGCCGGGCGGCGGCGCGGTGGCGGGATCCGGAACCCGCCTGTGGGGACTGGCGGCGGATGGGTCACAGTTGTGGCAGATGGATGTGGGGGCACGGCCGTTCGCCTGGGCTGCCGCTGACGACGCGCTGGTTCTCGCTACCGTGGGCAGCGATGGCGCGGCATGGATTGTAACGGGCGATAATCCGCCGCAGCCAATTGCGCCGATGAGCGGTTATCCGGTCATCACCGGCGATGGCGCCTGGCTGGCCGCCGCCGATGGCCTTTACCGGTTGGCTGCCGATTCATCGCCGGAACGTGTTCTGGCGCTGCCTGCGGCGCAACTGCGCCGCAGCGCGGCCATCAGTCTGCCGGATGGCGGCCTGCTGCTGGCCCATGCCGATGCCGCTGACCGCCGCCTGATTGCTCTGAACGCGGATGGTTCGGTTCGTTGGGACCGCTCCTTTGCCGGTTTGATTGAGGGCGAAGTGAGCCTGTTGGCGGCGGCGAACGGGCAGGTGTATCTGGCGGCTCAGGCCACGGTGGGATCGGCCAGTGAGAGTCAGGTGTTTGCGGTGGATGTGGAAACGGCCGTCCTGACGCATCTGTTTACCGGCGGCACACGGTCGGGGGTGTGGGGCGATGCGTGGGTAACGGCCGTTGGCGCAAACCTGCTGCTCAATACCGGCGGCGGCTCCATCTTGCTGCTGGACCCCCAGGCGGCGCTGCTGCTGGTTGCGGACAGTTAGCGGGCGAGTAAGATGAGTACTGCGCCGCAAATCATCAGGGCGACGCCGACGAGTTTGGGCGGCGGCAGGGGTTCTTTGAGGAAACGCCAGCCCAGGAAGATGGCGACCACCAGGCTCAATTGGCGCAGGGTTCCGGCGTAGGTGGCTTTGCTGAGATTGAGCGCGTAAAGCACCATCACGTAGGTCAGCACATCCAGCAGGGCCACAACGATGATGGCTCGCCGATGGGTTTGCCACTCGGCGCGGATTTGGGGGCGGGGAAAACGGCTCAACAGCACGAGATAAAAGAGGCAGCTAACGGCCGTGTAGCTGTAGTAATACACAAACGGGTTGATGTGGGCGACGGCCGTTTTGTCCCACAATGTGTAACCGGCCACCACCAGCGCCGTGAGCAGGGCAAACAGAACGCCGGGCTGGCGCAGTTGGCCCAGGATGCGGCTAATATCGGCGCGATGGAAGGAGGGTAAGGGAATGAGCAGCACGCTGAGAGCGATGAGGGTGACGGCCGTTGCCCCCACCGCGTCGATCGTTTCGCCCAGAAAAACATAAGCCAGGAAGGGCAAAAACAGGCCGCTGGAACGGGCGATGGGGTAAGCGACGGATAAATCGGCGCGTTTGTAGGCCTGCGCCAGAAAAATGTAGTACGCAAAAATGAGCAGGGCGGCAACCAGAATATACATCCAGATGCGCCCTTCGTAGCCAGGCGCGGCAAAGCCATTCCGCGACACAATCCACCCAAACGGCAAGGCAAAGATAAAAACCTCGGCGAATTTGCTGAGGCCAAGAAAGATGTCTTTGTGGCCGGCTTGTTTGGCCAGAAAATTCCACCAGGCATGGGTGACGGTAGACAACAGGATGAGGGTGAAGGGCAGCAGGCTCATGGGGCTGGTTGGCGTTGACGATGCGTGCATGACATGGGCTGATTTTAGCGTAATGTGGCCGGGTTGGGGAGGCGCGCAGGGAGCGCGTGACAATTGGCGCGGCGGATGGTGATGAACGGCCGTTCCCCCCTGCCTGGCTTTCGGTGATAATGCCTTTGACCTACAGAAGTCTGGATTAAGGAAGGGAAACACCGATGGAAAAATCAATCATCATCATTGGCGCGGGGGTGGCCGGGCTGGCGGCCGGTTGTTATGCACAGATGAACGGCTATCGCTCGCAGATTTTTGAGCTGCACGATATTCCTGGCGGTCTGTGTACGGCCTGGGAGCGGCAAGGCTATACCATCGACGGCTGCATCCATTACCTCTTTGGTTCGGCGCCGGGGCAGCCGTTTTACCAGGTTTGGGAAGAGCTGGGCGCGCTAAAGGGCAGAGAAATCATCAACCATGACGAATTTATGACGATTGTGGCGGAGAACGGCCGTGCCTTTACCGCCTTCGCCGACCCCAATCGCCTGGAAGCGCACATGAAAGAACTCTCTCCGGCGGACGCTGACCTGATTACGGATTTTTGTGATGGCATCCGGCAGTTCGAGCAGTTCGACATGGCCTTGATGCAAAAAAAGCCGCGCGAATTGATGGACCCGGGCGATTGGTTGGAATTTAACCGCAAAATTGTGCCGTATGCCCTGCCTTTGGCCAAGTGGGGCATGACGTCCGCGCGGGAATTTGCCGCCAAGTTTCAGGATCCCTTGCTGCGCCGCGCCTTTCCGCTGATGTTTGGCTGGGCGGATATTCCGGTGATGGTGGGCATGTCGGTGCTGGCGTTTATGGCGACGGGCAATGCCGGTTTTCCGGCGGGCGGCTCTCTGGCGTTTGCGCAGGCCATCGCGCGGCGTTATCTGGACTTGGGCGGCGAGATTCGATACAAGGCGCAGGTGGAGAAAATTTTGGTCGAGAACGGCCGTGCCGTCGGCGTACGCCTCTACAACGACGAAATTCACCGGGCCGATTATGTGATTTCAGCCGCCGATGGGCGCGGCACATTGTTTGATATGCTGGGCGAGGAATTTGTAACGGCCAGGGTGCGCAAGCTCTACGACGGCCATTTGCCCATCCATGCGCAAATTCTGGTAGCTCTGGGCGTGAACCGCGATCTGTCCACGCTGCCGCATTGGATGACCTACCTGCTGGATGAACCGTTGTTGATTGCCGGGGAAGAGCGCACGGCCGTTACCGTGAAGCATTTTTGTTTCGACCCCAGTCTGGCTCCGGCAGGCAAATCGGTCATTCATCTGACCCTGGAGAGCAATTACGGCTATTGGCAGCGCATTTACGGCCGTCGCCTCTACGACACCGAACAGCTTCAGGTAGCCGACATCCTCATTGATTTTCTGGAAACCAAATACCCCGGCATCCGCGCCGACATCGAAATGAAGGATGTGGCCACGCCGCTCAGTTACGAACGGTACACCGGCAACTGGCTTGGCTCCACCTGCGGCTGGCTGCTCACCGACAAAACGATGATGATGATGGTGAAGGGTATGAGCAAGACGCTGCCCGATTTAGCCAATTTTTACATGGTGGGGCAGTGGGTGGAGCCGGGCGGCAGCGTGCCTATCGTCGCCATGTCGGGGCGGAATGCGATTCAGTTGATTTGCGCTGCGGATGGGAAGGAGTTTGCCACGGCCGTGGCATAAAAAATAGGACTGGCGGCTTGGTCAGCAAAACATTCCCAAGTCATCAGTCCTATCATTAAGGAGGACTCAACCGGTGGTTATTTGAACAATCGCTGCCAGTAACCACGAACCTTATCGCCAAATGAGGCGTTTGCGGCTTGTTTGCCGGCGGCATTCTTTTTGCTGCCGCTGAACCCCTTGGATGGTTTGGCGGAACTTTTGTGATGATTCTTACCCTGACTGAAAACTTTCTTGGCCATTTGCTCTCCTTACATTGCTTACAGACTACGCACGAAGATACTGCGAAAAGCCGGATGTTGTCATCTGTGCAATGTCACTAATTTTATATGACAGTTTGTTGTTGATTATGACTAAAGTAGGGGTGGGAAACGGCCGTTTCCCACCCTTTTTGACTTTTATCCTACTGCGTAGGCTAGGGCTAATGGGCTACACTTAAAAGCATCAGTATACCTGTTGGGAAAACCAATCTGCCCAACTAGCGAGGAGATCTGAATGACCCTGTTTGAACAACTCGAAACAAAATATGCATCACCAGATCGGGCGTCTATTGATCAGGTACAAAGACAGCATCAAACGCTAACGGCCGTGCCACTCGCTTTCGACCTTCTCAACACAGTGCCAGATGGACTGGTCGTCTTAAACGCCCAAAGACAAATCGTATACACCAACGACCGTTTTCGCCAGGTAACTGTTGGGCTAAAAGCCATGGAAGTCATCGGCTTGCGCCCCGGTGAAGCCTTGAACTGCATTCACGCCCATAAAATGAAAGCCGGCTGCGGCACATCAGAATTTTGTTCCACTTGTGGCGCAGTCCAGGCAATTTTGCAGGCGCAGCGAGGTGAGCAAAATATCCAGGAATGCCGCGTCACCCGCACAAACGCTGCCCAACAGGAAGAATCGTTAGACCTGCGTGTGTTAGCCACGCCGATAACCTATAACAACGAGCCGTACACCGTTTTTGCCGTGCAAAATATCAGCCATGAAAAACGCCGCAATATTCTGGAACGCGTCTTTTTCCATGATATTATGAACACCGCATTTGCTATTCGCGGCCTGGCTGATCTGATGGGTCAATCGAGCGATCTGAACGAACTGGCGGAATTTGAATTCGATACGCTTTTGGATCAGGCGTCGGTGCAGTTGATTGATGAAATCGAAGCCCAGCGCCAACTGGTAGCCGCCGAAAACAACGAATTGAAAACAGACCCAACGCCAGTGCAGACGCTGCGTTTTTTGCAGGAAGTAACCACGCTCTACCAACGACATCCTGTGGCTGAGAAACGATTTGTCCGCCTGGACGCCAATGTAGAAGACCTGAAACTGGTGACCGACAGAGGGCTGCTGAAGCGGGTGATTAGCAACATGATCAAAAATGCTCTGGAGGCTTGTAAACCTGGCCAAACGGTCACCGTCGGCTGCAACACGTACAAAGGCATGGCGCGTTTTTGGGTGTATAACCCCAACTATATTCCCCGGCATATTCAATTACAGATTTTTCAACGTTCTTTTTCTACCAAAGGGGTGGGGCGCGGGTTGGGTACGTACAGCATGAAATTATTGAGCGAAAATTATTTGCATGGCAGCGTTTCATTTCAATCGTCGGAAAAGTCTGGCACGGTATTTTTGGGCTTGTATCCTCTGGCGGAGGAGTAAGAAAAGGCCAGGACACATGGAAAATAAAAAAGACCCGCTTTTGCGGGTCTTTTTATTAGCTGAGGGACCTGGATTCGAACCAGGAACGACGGAGTCAGAGTCCGCTGTTTTACCGTTAAACTATCCCTCAAGGGAACGGGCTGCATTGTACCAAAAGGAACAAGGCGCGGCAAATGGTTTTTAGCGAACCAGCAATTCTCAATTTAACCAGAAATGTGTCATGCTGAGGTCCTCCGAAGCATCCCGTTCAGCCCTAATGACCAATACATGGGGATGCTTCGCTCCGAAGACTCCGCTCAGCATGACAGTTCAGCGTAAAGTGCAAAGAAATTACCTTGTTCGCACGAATGCCTGATCTAAATTGAGAATTGCTGTTAGCGAACGTTGGGCTGTGTCAGACGGCCGTTTTCAGGATTTGCAGCGCTTCGTCCAGCCGGGCAGTGGTCCGCTCGCGGCCCAGAGCGACCATCGATTCAAATACCGGCGGCGAAACCTGCTGCCCGGTAACGGCCAGCCGCAGTTTTCCCAAAAACGCGCCGGCTTTGCCGGTTGTGGTTACCACTTCCCCAATTTCTGTCACCCGATTTTGGATGGTTTCCAGATCATACAGCGGCGTTGTCTGAACAAACTCGCGCACTTGCGCATAGCCTTGCTGCGCCGCTTCCGGCGGTAGCTGCTTATGCACCAGATCGTCCGCTGTCAGCGCCAGCGGCTCGTCATCGACAAAGAGGAACCGTAAGAAATCTGCGGCTTCTGTGAGGCGTTTCAGGCGCACGCCCATGGCCGGCACAACGGCCAGCAGCGCTTCCACATTCACTTCGTAACCGGCCGCTTCCAGGAATGGTTTGATGGCCTTCGCCAGGTCCAAGGGGTCCATTTGCTGAATGTGCTGTCCGTTTATCCAATCCAGCTTGGCATAGGGCAGGCTGGTTGGCGATGGATTGACGTCTTGCAAATCGAAGCGCGGCACAATATCGGCCACCGTGAAGATTTCCTGGTCGTCGCCTGAAGACCAGCCGACGTTGGCGATGAAATTGTTGACGGCCTGAGGCAGGTAGCCTTGTTCCTGAAATTCTTCCACGCGGACCAGGACTTGCCACTGCCCATCCACGAAGGATTGGGTGCGTTTGCTTAGTTTGCCTTTGCCGCTGGGGTTAAGGATGACGGGCATGTGGGCGTAATACGGCCGTTCCCAACCAAACGCCTCCCACAACTGAAAGTGCAAAGGCGCCGTGCTCAACCACTCATCCCCCCGCGTGATGTGGCTGATCTGCATAAAATGATCATCAATCACATGCGCCAGATGGTAGGTGGGCAGCCCGCTCGATTTCAAGATCACATAATCGGTAAGCTGGCTGTTATCAAACGTCACTGCGCCGCGAATCATATCTTCCACCACCGTCACGCCATCCAACGGCATCTTGAAGCGAATGACGTAAGGCTTGCCTTGCGCTTCCAATTCGGCTACTTTTTCGGCCGGATAATCACGATAACGCCGATCGTAACCAGACATATCTCCTTTGGCCTGGAGCGTTACCCGCATTTCTTCCAGTTCTTCCGGCGTGGCGAAACATTTATAAGCGAAACCCTGATCCACCAACCAATGCGCCCACTGCTGATACAGCTCCGCGCGTTCGGTTTGCACATATGGCCCATAAGGTCCACCCACATCTGGCCCTTCGTCCCAGTCGATACCCAACCAGCGCATCGAGGCCATGATATTATCGGCCGCGCCGACGACTTCCCGTTTTTGGTCTGTGTCTTCAATGCGCAAGATAAACTGCCCACCAAAACGGCGGGCAAACATCCAGCCAAACAAAGCGGTGCGCGCGCCGCCAATGTGTAAAACCCCGTTGGGCTGGGGGCGAAACGTAAGCGTACAGTCATGTTAAATTTGTCACCTTTTGGAATTTTCAGGGGGAGTATACAGCGATCATAGGTTGATGCCTACCGTTCGCTGCTGCTGGCTTGTGGTTGTTGGGTGGATGGGTTATTAGCCGAAATCTTGCTTGCGATGGCGCATGAGGACGGATTGAACGACCCCAATGGCGATGAACAGAGTGATCAGAGAACTGCCGCCATAACTCACGAATGGCAGAGTGAGGCCGGTGACGGGCATGATGCGCACGTTCATGCCTACGCTAACAACCGTCTGAAAAAACAGGATAGCCGCAATGCCGGCTGTCATAAACTTTCCTGCCGGATCAGGTGTTAGCTGAGAAACGCGTAGTATGCGCAGCAAAATAAAGCCCATCAAAAACAAGACCGGCAGCGAGCCAAACATAAGCCCCATTTCCTCCGTGAGCATGGAAAAAATGAAGTCGGTGTGCTGTACACGCAGGAACCCAAGCTGGCTCTGTGTGCCCTGCATGTAGCCTTTGCCCCAGGTGCCGCCTGTGCCAATGCTCACTTCGGCCTGATCGACGTTAAAGACAGATTCCGGATCGGCCGCTTCAGGGTTTATAAACGTGGTGACGCGGTCTTTTTGGTAAGGGGCCAGATTGGGGTAGATGAACACGGCCGCCGAAATGCCCACCGCCGCCAAAATGAGAAAATGGGACAGCGGCAGGCCGGCCAGCCAGATCATGACAAACCAGATGACCAGAAAGAGGATCGACATGCCCAGATCGGGTTGTAAGAAGATGAGGCTGATGGGCAGGCCAACATAGAGCAACGAGATAATGGTATTGGAAAATTGGTGCATTCGATGCTGCCTGCCAGCCAGGAATTGGGCAAAGGTGACGGCCAGGAAGATACGGCCAAATTCGGAGGGTTGGATTTCGATGAATCCCAGGCTAATCCAACGGCGGGCGTCGTTGTTGATTTGTCCGCCAAGAATAACGAAGAGCAGGGCGGCCACAAATGCGCCGTAGATGTACCAGTGCGCCGAGGTGAGAAACCGGTAGTCGATGGCCGATATGATGATCATGACGATAACGCCGATGATGGCCCATTGCAACTGCAACCGAGGGTGTTCTTGAAGGGCGGGCGCACCGGTAACGGCGCTGCGGATCATCAAGATGCCGTAGGCGGTGATCAGCAGTACGGCGGCTGTTAGCCAGATGTCGAAATGACGCCATGTAGAACGATTAAAGCTCATAATTGAGCATTGTAGTCAGTTTGGGAGAGAGGGGCGAGGGGGAACGGCCGTTTCCTAGTATTTTTTCATATTACCACCGGCAGCCAGAGAAGGCTGGCTGCCGGTGAACGTAATGAGCCGTTAATTGCGCGAGCGATTGGCCGCCACCAAAGGAATTTCGGCCACCAGGCAGCTTTCCCGACCCGTCTGCGTTAGATTTACTTCCACATGCTCAATGTCTATCGCCAATCGTTTGGCGATTACCTCGATGATGTCGTCTTTGATTTGATCCAACACGCCAGGCGACACATCACTCCGGTCATGGATGAGAACCATTTGCAAACGCTGCTTGGCCACCGAGCCACTTTTTTCTTTTTGCGTGAATAATCGGTTGATCCAACTCATGATCTATAACTCCTGATTTCCATGGGTGATGTTAATTGGCCCCTGCCAGCCATTCGCGCAGCCGTTCCATGAAGCCGGCTTTGTATGTCAGGTTGAGGAGGGGCACATTTGCGCCGTCTAGCCGTTGGGCTACATTGCGGAATGCTTGCCCGGCGCTGGCGCCGTTTGTGCCGCTCATGGCCAGCGGCATTCCCTGGTTGCTGGAAACCAGAATCGACTCGTCTTCGGGAATCACGCCAATCAATTCGATGGCCAAAATATCCAGCACATCATCAATGGACAGCATGTCGCCTTTGGCGATCATGGCCGGTTTGATGCGGTTGATGATTAACCTGGCCGGTCCTTTTCCTCAGCTTCCACCAGACCGATGATACGATCGGCGTCGCGCACGGCCGAAACTTCTGGATTGGTCACAATCAGCACCTGATCCGCTGGGGCGATGGCGTTGCGAAAGCCGCGCTCTATGCCTGCCGGCGAGTCGATGATGACATAATCCATTTCTTTCCGCAGCTGATCGCATACTAAAATCATGTCTGAGGGGCTGACGGCCATTTTGTCGCGGGTTTGGGCTGCGGGAATCAGGTACAGTTCTGGCTGGCGTTTGTCTTTGATCATGGCCTGGCGCAGACGGCAGCGGCCTTCGACAACATCGACCAAATCGTAGACGATGCGGTTTTCCAGGCCCATGACCACATCCAGGTTGCGCAGCCCGATGTCGGCATCCATGGCCACGACTTTTTTGCCCATCATGGCCAGGGCGGCGGCAATGTTGGCGGTAACGGTTGTCTTGCCGACGCCGCCTTTGCCGGAAGTTACGGTTATGACTTTTGTACTCATCAGGTTCTCCGTTTTGATGTGTTCCGATATTTAAGTGTCTGGGCAACGTGGCTGCCTGTTTACTTAAACACGGGGCACTTTTACATTATTTTACTGGCCAGGGTTCAGCAATGATTTGTCCACCACGAATGGACGCTTTTTCGGGCTGTAGTTTGTCTGGTCCGGTGGTTGGTGGGATGGCGATCTGGTCGGCGATGCGCAGTTGGGTGGGGGTGAGGGCGAGGGCGCAGATCACGGCCGTTTCGTTGCCCAAAGCGCCGGCGTGTATCAGTCCACGCACCCGTCCCCAGACCACCACATCCCCGGCGGCGATAATTTCCGCCCCGGGTTCACGTCGCCAATGATCACGACATGGCCTTCGTGGTAAATGGAACGTCCTGAGCGCAGGGTTTCTTTGATGATCAGGCCGTTGGCCTGGAGCGGATCGGATTTGTCGGTGTGGTTTGTGGTGGTGGGTGTGGTGGTTAACGGCCGTCCATCCAAATCGGTCTGGCTGCCAGCTACCCGTGTCGCCAGATTCAAGTCTTGCGCTGCCTGGCGGGTCAGGTCGCTTTCGGCCAAAACGGTCCGCAGGTCTAGTTGATGTTCCGCAAATAATGTTAACAAGTCGGTTAACTGCTCACGTCGCAGGGGCAGGTCGGCTACGTCTAAAGTTACCTGGCTGCCCTGGAAAAACCCATGTTTTTCTGCCAATTCCGCCGCCAACTGCGCCTGGAGATCCGCAAACGGCCCTGGGTTTAGGGCTATCAGCAAGCCGTCGCGCGTGCCGCGAATACGGATAAATTGGTCGGGTTGGGCCACCATATCGTCTAATTTGCTGCCTGTTTGCGTGCTGACCAAAGTGGATGCGGGATAATACAACAATACCTATTGTTGAAATAATACAACAAAACCCGACCGATTGCAAGCGCCTGTTTGGGACCAATGGGTAAATGCGATGGGGAACAATTGTTGCTAAACTTGGACTGCTCTGGTAAACAATGGCAGGAACCGATGGCAAATAGCCACCAACATTTCAATATCTGCCAGAATTTTTGGCAGCGCCAGGATTGAAACACAATGCAGAATAGCAGCACAAACAATTTCAAAGATTTACCTGTTAGGCAAAAACTGGTGCTGGCGGCCACAATCGCTGTTGCAGCATTGGCGTTAACCCTTTTTATGTCTATATATCTTCCCCCGCCTGTGGACTGGCATTTATTCTTTCGGCCGGCGGCGCAAGAGGTATGGCACGGCCGTTCACCTTATAGCGTGGAAGGGTTTCCGATGCCACTCTGGGTTTTATTGCCCATAATGCCCCTGGCGCTGCTTCCGGAAAACGTAGGCGGGGCGTTGTTTTTACTCCTAAACCTGACTGTTTTTATCTATGTTGCCTATCGTTTAAGAGCCACGGCCATCACAATGATCATCTTTCTTTTATCGCCGCCTGTTCTGCATTCGCTGCTGAACGGAAATGTGGACTCTTTTGTATTGTTGGGTTTTGTTTTGCCACCACCTATTGGTTTGTTTTTCCTGAGCATCAAGCCTCAAATTGGTACTGGTGTTGCTCTGTTTTGGTTAGTTGAAGCATGGCGTAAAGGGAAGTTGAAAGAAGTTATAAAAATTTTTGCGCCTGTGTCAGTCACTTGGTTGGCGTCAGTTCTTGTGTTCGGGACCTGGTTCTTGAATTGGGAGAATAAGGTGGATTTGTGGTGGAATGCCAGTCTTTGGCCGCTTTCTATCCCGATTGGGTTGGCGCTTCTGGTCGCGGCGGTACGATTGCGGCGTAAGGAATTTGCTATGGCTGCCGCGCCTTGCCTTTCCCCCTATGTTTTACTCCATGCCTGGGTAGGCGCGCTGGCTGCCCTGATGACTTTGCCCGCAGAAATGATCGCGGCCGTTGTGGGCTTGTGGATCATTGTTATCAGCTCGCTTTTGGGTTTTTGACGGTGGAGCAAATATGAAACAAGAAGAGATGGGTCCGTCGATGAAGCGTTTGTTGGCTGGTCTGGCGGCATTTTTGTGGCTGGGGTTGTTGGTGGGGGGATATTTTTGGGCGCATAAGCCGTTTGATACGGCGGTAGTAACGGCCGTTTCCCAAACCGCCCTCCACATTCTCACCTGGCTGATCCTGACCTGGCTCTGCACCAGTCTGGGATTCATTTTGCTTTCCTGGCTAAACATTCAAGACGACGACACCATGGGGCATCTGCTCTTGGCGGCCGGGCTGGGGTTAGGCTTGTTGGCCGTGCTTGTTTCATTGTTGGGCTTTGCGGGTTTGTTTCGGCCGTGGGCCGCCTGGGTATTAGTTCTTGGCTTATCGTTGCTTACGCTGCCGCGTTGGCGACAATTGGGTCAGGCCGTCAGACAGATTCATTGGCCCCAGGCACAGACTGGTTTCCAGCGCCTCATCGTGATTTACGCTGCCGCAAGTTTGCTGCTGGCTTTTGTGATGGCGCTAACGCCGGTAACCGCCTGGGATTCGCTGACATATCACCTTGTCGGTCCGAAGTTGTATATTCAGGCCGGTCGGTTTGTACATCCTCTCAACATCCCCCAACTTGGATTCCCTCTGTTGGGACAGATGCATTTTACTCTGGGGATGCTGTTGGTAGGCGATGGCGTGGCGGCGCTGTTTCACTTTGGGTATGGGCTGCTGGTTTTGGCTTTGGCGGTCGTGTTGGCGCGGAAGATGTTTGGCGACGAAACGGCCTGGTTGGCTGCCCTGGTTTTGCTCTCTGTGCCCACTTTTTTTACGTTGATAAGCTGGCCGTATGTGGATGTCACCTTGATGTTTTACACCACGGCCGTTTTCTACACCTTCTTCCGCTGGCAGCAAACCAGACAGACTGGCTGGCTGGTGGTCATGGGCATGATGATTGGTTTTAGCGGTGGGCTGAAGTATACGGCCGTAGCCACCCCCATCGCCATTACCATCAGCCTGATATGGATTTCCCGCAAAGATGGCTTGAAAGCCATCTTGGGTCGGCTGCTGCTGGTTGGAGGAATAGCCCTGGTGTTGGTTACTCCCTGGCTGCTGGAAAACTATGTCACAACTGGCAACCCGGTTTACCCCTTCTTTTTAAACAACGGCAAATTTTGGGATGATTGGTGGGCTTGGTGGTACGACCTGCCCGGCACAGGCTTCGCCGCTACTGCTCCCTGGCGTTTGCTTACGGCCCCTCTGGAAGCAACCATTGCCGGCACAGAAGGCAGCGATTTTTATGAAGCGACTATTGGCCCATTGATACTTGGAGCGCTTTTTTTACTACCGCTGGTATGGCGCAAGTTTTCCCGATCCGAGAAAGCGCTGGCCGGCCACATGCTGCTGCTGATTGGTCTGAATTATGCGTTGTGGCTCAATGGGCTGGCGCACACGGCGCTTTTGTTACGTGCGCGGTTTTTGTTTTTGATATGGGGGGTAACGGCCGTTCTTGCCGGCCTTGTCCTGGCAAAAATTCGTACCCTTAAATCCCCCGCTCTGGACGTTGCCTGGTTGGTCCAAACGATTCTTAGTCTAACCCTTGTGCTTCTTTTGGTTGCCCAAACTTTGGCATTCCTCCAGGTTAACCCCTTGCCGGTAGTCGTGGGACTGGAAGACCGGGAAGCGTACTTGTTCAGGCAGTTGGGGGTCTACCACACGGCCGTCCAGGAAGGTGTCAATACATTGCCCGAAGGTTCCAGCGTGATGATGTTGTGGGAAACGCGTACCTATGCGTGCCAGGTTGTCTGTCATCCAGACCCGATTTTAGGCCGCTTTTTGCACTTAACGCAGCATCTTCACTATGACGCGGCGGCTATCCGTCAGACCTGGGAAGCTGAGGGTGTTACTCATGTATTGATGAGTGACGCCGGGCTGCAATTTCTCTTAGATGCCGCCGCTTACAATCCCATTGGCGGTCTTATACGCGATGAAGATTTAGAAATTTTGGCCGATCTGACCACCCATCAACTGCGAATGGTGCATGAGTGGGATAACGCCTACACGTTGTACGAATGGGCGCCGCAGTGAGCAAGTGCATAAATCGGGCTGTGCCTCAATAACCTTGAGCCAGTTCCACCCGATTGGGCATCACCTCGCCCCGCGCCGCGTGATTAAGCAAATTCGCCAGATGGCTCATGCGCAGGCGGTCGCTGTCCAGCGTTTGCCCGCCGCGATGGGGACTCATGACCACGTTGTCCAGTTCGTGAAAGGGGTAGGCAGCCGGTAAGGTGTGGCCACGGCCGTCCACATCCACCGGATAGTTATACCAGACGTCCAGCCCGGCGGCGTGCAAACGGCCGTCGCGCAATCCCTCATACAGCGCCTTCTCGTCCACAATTTTGCCTCGCCCAATGTTGACCAGCACTGCGCCCGGCGGCAGCAGCGCCAGTTCCCGCGCCCCAATCAGGCCGTCGGTCTCCTCGGTGAAGGGCAGGCAGATGAGTAGGGCGTGGGCTTGCGGCAGCAAATCTGGTAGGGCGGCGGGTGGGTAGAGGGGCACGGCCGTTCCTCTATCTTCCATGTTCCGTCTGGTCGCCAACACCGTCATGCCCAGCGCCAGGCACGCCCGCGCCACGCGCTGCCCAATCGCTCCGTAGCCGAGGATGAGCGCCGTTTTGCCCGCCAGCAGCACCGCTTTGCGCGGGCTGTAGCGCGGTCGCCAATCGCCCTGGCGCAGCGCCTGGTCGTAGGGGATGGTGAGTTTGGCGGCGGCGAGTAGGAGGGTAACGGCCGTTTCGGCCACCGGCGCGGCGTTGTGGTGCAAATTGTGCACGGCGACGTGGGGAAAATCGGCCAACAGGGCGCGGGTTTCGCCCGGCAGCCCGGCCCAGGGGATGATCAGCGCGCGCACGGCCGGTCCGCTGAGCTGCTCGCGGGTGGGGCGGCCGCCGACGAGGATAACGGCCGTTTCCGGCACAGCCTCGCCCCAGGTCACCGTTACGCCTGGATCAAGCTGCTGCTCCAGCAGCGCTTTCTCCTCCCCGGTGAACACGTAGAAAAACTCGGATGGTGCGTGTAAAAAGTGTACGTGAGTAGACATAATGGTAAGAGGTTGGCCCTATCGGAAGGGTGAAGTGGTATTTTGATGCGTGATGCGTGATGCGTGACAAGAGACTTTCACGCATCACGCATCAAAAATGGATTCTTTTCCGAAAAAATCCGTCAAATCCGTGTCCCATTTTTAGCGGTTGCGCAGCATGTCGCGGAGGCGGGGAGCCAGTTCAGCGATGATGGGTGATGGTTCAGGCGGCTGCCATGTTTTGTAGGCTTCTTTTTGCTCGACAGGCCAGATTTCCGGCGCATGGACGATGGTTCCAGGGGTAACGGCCGTTACCAACACCTCCAACGCCTGCCTTATCACCCGCATCTGCCCGGCGGCGTCGCCCGGCTGGCCCAGCGTTTGCCCGAACGGGTATTCCACGGCCAGCGTGCGCGGCGCGCCCACTTTTTCCGCCCAATAGGGCATCATCGTCACCAAAATGGTCGCCAGACCGGCCGCTTCCAGGGTACGCGCCAGCACGGGCACGTTGATGCAGCAGTCGGGTCAGGTAGGCGTCAGCAGCACGCAGTCTACGCCGGCGGCCTGGAATTTGGCCGCTATCTCCGGTCCGTACCGGGTTTGCCAGGCAGACGTATCCGGCGGGAAGCCCTGGAAGCCCATGAACGAATAGGCGTCGTCGGCCAGCCCGCCGATCACCCCCTGCGCCGCCAATTCCTGAAAGCGGGTGATTGGCAGAACAACGTTGAAATCGGTTTCGGCGAAGGCAGGATTGAGGTGCAGGTGGCTGACGGCGATGTCGGCCTGGGCGGCGCTGGCGGGAATGGCGCGATAGGTGGGGTCGCCCCAGGTTGGCTCACGCTTTTCGCGTTCCACGTCGAAGGGCGGCTGCGCGTCGCGCAGATACAGCCCGCCGGAGGTGACGAGGCCGAATGTGAGGTCGGCTAACGGCCGTTCCACCTTTGTCCACGGAATCGGCAGCTCCGGCTCCCGCTCGGTCATCTGGTAAAACGCGGCAATCAAACGTGGCAAAAACTTAAAGCTGTCAACCATGCCGCCCATTATTTACCGGTCCACTCGGCTGGGCGCTTGTTGACAAACGCGTCCATGCCTTCTTTCTGGTCTGCGGTGCTGAAGAGCATATAAAACAGGCGGCGCTCGTGGGCCAGCCCGGCCTGGAGCGAGGTTTCGTAGACGGCGTTGATGGCTTCTTTGGCCAGGCGCACGGCGACCGGGGCGCGGCCGGCGATTTGCTGGGCCAGGGCGATGGCATCGTTGAGGTAGGTTTCGGCGGGGTAGACGCGGTTGACGAGGCCGAACTGCTGCGCTTCAACGGCCGTTAATCGTCTATCGTTCAATATAACTTCCATCGCCAGCGCTTTGCCGAGCGCATACGTCAGGCGCTGCGTGCCGCCCGCGCCGGGGATGATGCCTAGATTGATTTCCGGTTGGCCGAAAACGGCCGTTTCACTGGCCACAATCATGTCGCAGGCCATCGCCAGCTCCAGTCCGCCGCCCAGGGCAAAGCCAGACACCGCGGCGATGATCGGCTTGCTGATTTGGCGCAGCTCGTCCCAGTAGTTGATGAACGGGTTGTCCAACATCGCCACCACGCTGGCGTTAGCCATTTCCTTGATGTCGGCCCCGGCGGCGAAGGCGCGGTCGCTGCCGGTGAGTATCATCGCGCCGATGGTCGGGTCGCGGTCGAACTGTGTCAGGGCGTCGATGACCTCGGCCATCAATTCGCGGCTGAGCGCGTTGAGCGCCTTGGGCCGGTTAAACTGCACTATGCCGACACGGCCGTCGATGCGCGTAAGAATATGTTCGTAAGTCATGGGAAGCCTCCTTGATTTGGGAATGTAGGGACTGGGGGCTGGGGATTGGGGTTGGGGGCTGAACTTCTCAATCTCCACTCCCCAGCCTCCAATCTCTAGCCAACAATGTCGCTTAGCCCTCGTCCGTTGGGCGCGGCCAAATAGTCGCGCAAATTCTTGATGACCAGGGGTAAGGTAGGCAGGTTGTGCTGCTTTTTATTGCGGACCACGTAGGCCAGCGCTTCGCCGTTGTCGATGGCCTGCTCCAGGTAGAGCGCGGCAGCGGCGTGCAGCAGCAGGGCTTGCTGTGTCTCGCTGAGTGCCTTGAACTCGTCGGCCAGGAGGTGCGGCAGCAGGCGGCGGATGGCCTGGGCGTGGACCCAGCCGGGGTCTTCGGCGTAGGGCCAGGGCGGCGATTCGCCGACCGCTTTGGGCGGCGGGATGAGCAGGTAGAAGGTGTCGGCGGTGGGGGCGAGCACGGCCGTTAGCGCCGGATACACCAGGTTGGGCATGATGGCGAGGGTGTGGGTAAACGGCCGTCCGCTCATCTGGCTCAAAAAGCCGGGCAGCGGGCTGTTCTGGAAGATGGCGCTCAGGTCGGCGGCGGCTTCTTGCCAGGCGGCAGCGTGCTGCGCCCAAAAGCCGGGCCAATCCAGGGCGCGGTCAAACTGACGCACCCACATCTGCCATTGTTCATCGTCGAAGACGATGGGCAGCGGCTCCTGCGCTTCCCACATGGGCGGGGCGCAGCGCAGCAGGGCCATAAACACAATGTCTACCGCCCAGCCGATTTGCAAATGCTGATTTATTCGGACGACGGCCGGCTGGGTGGGGGCGATGGCGGCGACGAACTGCCGCGTTTGTTTGGCGTGGGGATGCACGGCGTGGGTTAGCCGCGCTTGTTCCAGGTCTGGCCAACGACTGGCGGCCAGCAGGGCCATGCCCAGCCGGGCGCGATCATCAATGATAATTTGTACTTGTGTTTTAGACACGGTAATCGGCCTCCGTTTTTGGCCATAACCGCCAAATAAACAGGAGGTAGGCGATAGAAACGACCAGATAAACCATCTGCATGGCTTCTTCCGGCGGCGGCACGGCGGCCGGAACCATCACCACCCAGGCTGTAAAGCTTTGGATGGCCTGAATGATGACGATGCCCAGCAGGCTGCCGGTGCGCAGGCGAATGACGCCATAAAACAGGCCCCACACCAAGAAATACAGCAGCCCTGTCAGGCTGTCGTAAAATGACTCCTGGAAAAACAGGAAGCCGATCATGCCAAACAGGATGCCGCTGCCGACGGCGGCGGTCAGCGGTCCGCGCCAATCGGCCAGGGTGCGGAAGAAGAGGCCAAAGGTCCACACCTGGGCGGCGAAGGCTTCAAACAGGAGCAGGTAGACGAGCGAGCGGGTGGCTCCGGCCGGGCCGTAGCCGACATTGAGTACCCAGGCGAAGCGGGCAACCAAAAAGGCGGCCCAGCCCATGGCGGCGAAGGCGATGCCGGCGTATAACGGCCGTTTCTCGCGCAGCCCGATGCCATACAGCCCATACCAGCTCACGCCAATGAGCAGGCTGATGAGACCGGCGCTGCCCAAAAAGAGGGCGCTGGCGGCACGGCCGTCTGCCGGGTCTACAGGTTGGATGCGGCCGGCCAGGCTGCTGAGCAGCGCCGCGCCAATCAGCGGAATCAGCAGCGCGACGGCCACGCGCAGCGGCGCGGGCAGGTTGGCGGCTGAAGTGATTGAGGAATTGGATGTTGGTTTGGACATAATGGCCGTGATTGTAACATTTTTGCCTGGCAGGGGCGATGGAAGCAATGGCTGCTGGCCGTTGTTTGTTGATTGGTGACTGTTCGCTACACTTTGAGGTATGACAGATTCAAGCATTCAGCAAAAAGCGCCACGATTTCGCTGGCAGTTGGCGGCCATTACCCTGGCCCGCCTGTTTTTAAATACCGGTTTGCGGATGGTGTATCCGTTTGCTCCGGCTTTTGCGCGCGGGTTAGATGTGCCGGTAACGGCCGTTTATCGCCTGATCGCCATGCGCAACGTGGCCGGGTTTTTTAGCCCGGTGTTGGGTCCGCTGGCGCAGCGATACGGCCGTAAAGTGATGATGATGGTCTCCGCCCTCCTGTTTGGCCTGGGCTGCTTGCTGGTGGTGGTCTGGCCGGCGTATTGGTCGTTGGGCGCGGCGCTGGCGATTCTGGCCTTTGCCAAGGTCATCTTCGATCCGGCCATGCAGTCGTACGTCGGCGACGCTGTGCCCTATCAACAGCGCGGCAAAGCGCTGGCGGTGACCGAATATGCCTGGTCGCTGGCCTTTATTGTGGGCGCGCCGGCTGTTGGGTTGGCCATTCAACGGCAGGGTTGGTCGGCGCCGTTTTTTTGGTTGGGGGTGTTGTCGTTGACGGCCGTATTCGTCCTTTGGCGTGTGCTGCCCCGCCGCAACCGGCGCGCCAGTGAAGGCGTGGGCTGGCGCGAAACAGTCAGCGTCTTGCGCCGCAATCCGGTCATCTGGTTAACTTTTTTGTACATCACCCTGGCAACGGGCGCGAACGAAATGCTGTTCATCATTTACGGTGACTGGATGGAGACCAGTTTTAGTTTGTCGTTGGCCAGCTTAGGCTTGGCTTCCGGCGTGATTGGCGGCTCGGAAATCATCGGCGAAACCTTTGCCGGCTGGTCGGTAGACCGTTTTGGCAAGCGTCCGGTGATCATTACCACGGGCGTGCTGAATGGCCTGCTTTACGTGCTCATTCCCCACACCAGCGGCAGCCTGACCGCCGCCCTCATCACCCTCTTTTTTCTATTTCTCACTTTCGAGATCACCCTGGTGGGCGGCATGCCGCTGATGACCGAACTTGTTCCGCGCGCTCGCGGCGTGGTGATGACGATGGTTTTGGCGGCGATGTCGATGGGGCGTCTGGTGGGGGCAACGTTTGGCCCGGTAATCTGGCTGCGCGGTGGCTTTGTCTGGAGCGGCATCGCCTCGGGTCTGATGATGGGCACGGCCGTTTTCATCTTGTCTTTCTGGATTCGAGAAGGGGAATAGCCGCCGTTGGGGTAAAATGGGTTCTTCAGGAACTCAGGGGGTTGACAGGCCCTGATGCGTGAAGCGTGATACGTGACCAGAGAGGTTTCACGCATCACGTATCACGCATCAGACCAAACCCCATCAAATCTCAAAGACCCGTAAAATGGTCAGCAGCAGGAGTTTGTCGGCAGTTGCTGCAACAAGGAAATGACATGATACAAGTCGATTTATTGATTCATTCGGCCGGGCAGGTGTGCGTGGTTCCCGGCCCTGATGGCCCACAGCGCGGCGCGGCGTTGGGCGAGTTGGGCATCATCGCCGATGGCGCGGTGGCTGTGCGTGATGGGGTGATAGTGGCGGTGGGAGACACGGCCGTTCTCCAGGCGCAGTACGACGCCGCAACCATGCTCGACGCAGACGGCCGTTGTGTGATCCCCGGCTTTGTCGACCCCCACACCCACATCCCCTGGGCTGGCGATCGCGCCGGAGAATTTGAGCAGCGTCTGGCTGGCGCCACGTACATGGAGATCATGGCCGCCGGTGGTGGCATTATGTCAACTGTACGCCAGGTGCGGCAGGCAACTTTGGCCGAATTGGTGGCCGCGAACTTGCCGCGTTTGGACGCCATGCTGCGTTATGGCACCACCAGCATGGAAGCCAAAACGGGCTATGGTTTATCGGTTGAGGCTGAAATGAAGCAGTTGGATGCCATTCTCGCTCTGGATCGCGCCCATGCAATTGACATAACGCCCACATTTTTACCGGCCCATGCCGTGCCGGTGGAGTATCACGGCCGTACAGACGAGTATGTCGATCTCATCATCAACGAGATGCTGCCTGCCGGGGCGGAATGGATGGCCCGGAACGGCCGTGCGCTTTTCTGCGACGTGTTCTGCGAGGAAGGCGTGTTCGACCTGGACCAGACCCGGCGCATTTTGGCGCGAGCCGCCGAATTAGGCTTTGGCCTGAAAGTCCACGCCGATGAATTTGTGGGCCTGGGCGGCACAAAATTGGCTGTGGAAATGGGCGCGGTATCGGCCGACCATCTGGTGGAGACCCCGATGGCCGACATTATTGCGTTGGGGCGGGGCGAAACGATTGCCGTCGGCTTGCCCGGCACGCCTTTTGGTCTGGGGCACAGCCGCTACACACCGGCGAAGGCCATTCTGGCCGCCGGTGGCGCGCTCGCCCTGGCCACCGACTGCAACCCGGGCACAAGCTGGTGCGAATCAATGCAAATGGTGATTGCTCTGGCCTGCCGTTACATGGGACTAACTCAGGCGCAGGCGTTGGCCGCTGCCACGTTAAACAGCGCTCACGCCATCGGTCGTGGGCACGAAGTGGGCAGCCTGGAAGCGGGCAAGCAGGCGGATATGCTAATTTTATCCACGGCCGATTATCGCCAGTTGGGCTATCGTTATGGCGTCAATCTGGTGGAAACGGCCGTCAAAAAAGGGCAGGTCGTGGGCCGTCAGGCCGCGACCGCTCGTTGAGGCGCGGAATGGGTTTGGCGGCGCAGGTGAGTTTATGGTGTGAAAGGCAGCTTTTCGGACCTGCCTGAAGGCCATAAATTTGCCGGTCAATAGGGTCTGGGTATAATCGAATCGGCTTTACAGTTACACATTATGTCATTTATTGATTGGGCTGATACATGAAACAACTGCGTGGGATATTCATTTTGGGGCTGATAATGCTCCTGTTGGCCGCTTGTGGCAAGGACACCGATTCCGCTTCGCCAACGAGTGCGCCGCTGGCCGTCGCATCGCCCAATGAGGCGGCTCCGGAGCAAACTGCGCCGCCAACGGCCGTGCCCACGGATACGGCCGTTCCACCTACGCCCACGCCCACCGAACCCCTGGCCGCGACTGTCAACGGTCAACCTCTCTATTTGTCGGTGTACGAACAAGAGTTAGCCCGCTATGAACAGGCGCAAAGCCAGACGGAAACGGCCGTGCCAAACCCCGATTACCACGACCAGGTTTTGCAAGCGTTGATTGAGCGGGTCTTGATTGCCCAGGCCGCCCAGGCCGCCGGAATTGTGGTGACTCCGGCCATGGTCGACGAAAAATTGGCCGAGCTGCGCACGGCCGCTGGCGGCGATGACAGCTTTAACGCCTGGTTGGCCACCAATCAGTGGACTGAAGCGGAATTCCGCGAAGCGTTGGCGGCGGAAATGATCGCCGGTCAGATGCGCGATCAGGTGACGGCCGATGTGCCGCGCGTGGTGGAACAGGTTCGCGCACGTTACATTCAGGTAGATGACGCCGCTCTGGCGCAGGAAGTGTGGCAGCGCGCCCAGAATGGCGACGATTTTGCATTTTTGGCGCAGCAGTACTCATTAGACCGGGTGACGGGCGACATTGGCGGCGATCTGGGCTTTTTTGCGCGCGGCTCGCTGCTGGTGACGGCCGTGGAAGAGGCGGCGTTTGCCTTGCAGCCCGGGCAGGTGAGCGATGTGGTTGCCGTGACGGCGGATGACGGCCGTCAGACCTTCTACATCGTGCAAGTGATTGAGCGTGATCCCCAACGCGGTTTAGAGCCGGACATGCAATATGCGCTGCTGCAAGCTGATTTTGCAGCCTGGTTGGCCGATTTATGGCAGCAAGCCGATATTGTCCTCATGGTAAATAACGGCGCGTGATGGTAAATCAGGACAGAATCCATGGTTTGGCCGCCGGTTCTGTATTGGCGCGGAAAACCATGCCCCTATCAAGATTCGGAATCAAGAATTGAGTCGCACGAATCAGCAGCAAACCGGATGTGTGGGCAGTTTATTGAACGTGTTGACAGCCGCGCTTTTGTCTTTGGCGCTGCTGTTGATTGTGTTGTTTTTGTTGCTTCTGGTGTGGCCGGCGGGGCGGGAAACGGCCGTGAATTTGGCGTCTCGCGTGCAGCGACAGTGGCAGGGTGAAGCGCCAACCAGCACGCCGCTGCCAACAGCGGCCAGTCTGGCGGTGCTGCCAACGCTGACGGCGACGCCATTACAGCCGACCTGGACGCCGCTGCCGCCTCAGGCCACAGCCACGGCGCGGCCTACAACCACCTCTCGCCCAACAAATACGCCGTCGCCGGTGCCCACATTCCCCACGCGCACGCCAACCCCCACCCACACGCCGACGCCATCCAATACCCCCACAGAAACGCCGCCCGGTCCTTCACCCACGGCCAGCGCCACGCGCTCGCAGTATCTGTTCACCAAATCGAATACCAGCCCGTTCTATCTGCAAAATTATGCCAATAATGCGGGCTGTGGTTGGATGGGCATTGCCGGCGAGGTGCTGGATTTGTCGGGCAATCCGGTGGCGGCGGGCAGTTATGTGGTGCATGTGTGGGGCAGCGGCGTGGATTCGCGGCTGCAAGTGGGCAGCGCGCCGGATTACAGCCCGTCTGGGTGGGAGCAGTTTTTATTTGATTCGCCGGTGATTCGGGATTATGAAGTGCAGTTAGAATCGTCGAGCGGCACGGCCGTTTCTCAGGCTTACCGCGTGCAAACCAGAGCCAGTTGCAACCAGAACCTCGTCCGTTTCGATTTTGTGCAAAATCATTGACGCGATAATGTGAGGGTGAACGCGCCGCCTTCGTCGAAAAATTCGTTGAGGACAATGCCCCAACGGCCGTTTTCCGGCAGTGTCAGGCTGTAGCTTTCTGGCTGTCCGGCCTGGCCGTCGTCGATGCGCAGATAGGCACGGCCGTTTGGCGCCAGCAGCGTCAGGGCCAGGTCACTGGTGGCTGTTTCGGTAAGTAGTTCCAAATGAATCGTGTCGTTTTGCAGGCCATCAAAATAGTAAACCAGACTTTGCTCCGGCTCCAACACGCCGGAAACAGCGCTGCCGAATTCCAACAAGCCCATGGCTACCGGTGTGGCTACGGGCAGCGCCGCCAGACGTATCTCATACTCGCCGGGCGCGCCGTTAAAATCGCGCACTAAAATAAGGTACTGTCCATTTTGTGGCAGCGTCAGGTCGATCAGTTCGTTTTCGCCCTGGAGGAAGGTATCTTGGGCGGCGATGCGGTTGATAGCTTCATCCAGCAGCCAGATTTCCAGGTCCAGGGTAGGGTTAAGCGGTTTCACTTCGATCATGACCATGTCGCCGGTGCGCCCACTAAAAAACCAGGCGTGGGCTTCGTGGGAGCGCAGGCTTTCCTGGCGGATGTCGCCGTAGACCAGATCACCGGCGTCATAAAAATTAGCCGTGCTTTCGCCGCCTTGATCCAGCGACAGGGTGTAGGAGCCGCTGTTGCCGGCGAAGCTTTGTACGAGGATGGTGTATTCGCCGGTGGCGGGCAGTTCGAAGCCGGACACGACTTCGGCGTCGCCGCTGAATCCTTCGTCGAGGGCTACCAGTTGACGGCCGTCTGGTCCATACATGTTGAGCAGGGCGTCGAACCGTTCATCGGGTGTGACGACGATACTTACCAGGTCGCCGGCGGTTCCGGTGAAGGTCCAAAATTGCTGCCCATTTGGCGACAGATCGCTCTGAATGCTTTGGCCGGGGTTAATTTGCCCGCCGCCGCTGAAGATGGGCGTGCCGGACAGCGTGAGATCGAGCACATAGCTGCCGGATTCACGGAAAAAATCACTGACTTCGATGAGGTAACGGCCGTTTTCCGTCAGCAGCAGGTCGGCGGTCGTTTCAATGTCGCCTGCGTACCCATGATCGATTTTGGCGACTGTTTGTCCGGCCGGGTCGATGACGGTGAGGGTTAGATCGAGGTTGTTGGTTTCTGGTTTCAGGGAGATGGTGGCGTAGGCTGGCCCGGAGTTGGTGAAGGTCCAGATGTCGTTGAGGTTGTTATCCAGACGGCCGTTAACTGTTTCCTGGTTGCTAATTTCCCCGGCGAGGTGTAAACGGCCGTCGCCGTTGGCCAGGCCGCTGTCCAGGTTGTGGACGGCGATGGTCTCGATCATCTCGCTAAACAACGGTTCGTAGCGTTCCCATTCGGGCAGGGTGGCGCTGAAAATGTAGACGGCCTGGGTGGTGTTGAGGGGGGAAACGGCCGTTTCCGGTCCAGTTAGAAATAATACCCTGGTGACAAGATTTTGCCCGCGTTCGGCCGAAAACAAGATTGGGTTGCCCAAAATATCGGCATACGCACCGGCGATGCCCGGCAAGGAAATGGTCGTTATTTCGCTGACCTGACGCTCTGTGGCCTGGATAGTTTGCAGCACCCATTGCAGTCCGGCTTCTGGCTGCGGCGCAGGGACGGTGAGATTGGTGATAAGTCCGGCCATAAATGCGCCGGTTGGGAAGTCTTTGCCGGCCAATACGCTGCTGCCCACGCGCTCCGAATTAGCGGCCAGCAAATTCAGCAGGCCCAACGGGCTGTTCAGGGCGGTGCTGTCTAGCTGTAGGCTGCCGGAGAAGTTTTCCCAATCAGGCGGAATGGCAATTTGCAGGCCAATGGCTTCGTCGCCGAGGAGCTGCCAATTTTTAAGGAAGTTGCTGGTGGGTTCTGGCGTGGGTTTTGGGGGTGGGGTGGGGGTGGGTTGCGGTTTGTTACTGGTGGCGGTCGGTTGTTGGGCAACGGCCGTTGTCCCGGCTGAGTTGGTCACCGCTGGTTCCAGAAACGCCTGACTCCCGTTGTCTTCAGAAAGGGGTTGGCAGGATATCGTTGTGAACAGGATGCCAATAATCAGGCACGACCAGCCCTTTTTTCGCATTGATCTCCTCTGCTAAGATGTTCGATTCAGATGATGACAAGCAATTATTATTGACCGGGAACATGCCAATCGCTGCCCAGAATAATCAGCAGATCGTAATCCCCATCCGGGCTGCTGCCGCTGCTGACGTTAAGCGGTGGAATGCCCATCAATTGGATAAGGAAACGTTGGGTATTTGGGTGATCGCCATAATCAATAATTTGAGTCGTGCGATAAGTAGCTGCATCAGCGTTGCCGATTTCGGCGACATTGATGTTTTGAGATTTCAGGAACGCTTCGGTATCACCGGCCAGACCAAAAACAGGTGTGCCATTTAAGACGGCGACACGCGCATTTTCAGCGGCCATCAACGCCGGTAGGTTTTGAATTTCTGGCGTGGGGATGGCCGGGGCGGTGAATAATTCGTTGCGCAGTTGGCGGATGTTGTCGCGGTTGGGAACTAAAACCTGACGGCCGTCTGGCGTCGTTTCGGCGTAGACATAATCATAATCAATGACCGATGTATGGATGCTGCTGCGCGGAATTTCTTGCACCAGCAGCGCCAATTGCATGGCCTCTTCCAACGACATGTCGGTTCGCACATTGTCTTGCAGCGTTTGCCACAGGGCGGGCGCTTTGGTAATCAGCGATGGCAGCATATTCAGGCTTAAAACGCGGTCACGCACCGCCAAAACAACGGCTTGCTGGCGTCCGGCGCGGTCCACATCACCGCCAAATGTGGCGCGTGTGCGGGCATATTTAAGCGCGGTTTGCCCGTCTAAATGCTGGTCTCCCGCTTCGATCTGGAAGGGGTCGTAGCCATAGCAGCGGTCCGGGTAGGTTTCATCGGTAATGGCTTCTGGGACCACTATGTCGATGCCGCCAATCTGATCCACAATTTCAACAAAGGCGTCAAAATTGACGGCCGCGTAATAATCGATTTTTACGCCGAGAAAGGCCTCGACTGTATCGACGGCCAGGGCAGGACCGCCGCCGGGGTAGTTGTATATTTCACCATAATAATTGGCCTGATTGATGCGGTCGACGCCGACGCTGGGGATTTCGACCCACATGTCTCGCGGCAGCGACAAAATGCCGGCTGAGAGGCCGACTGGATCGACTGTTACCAACATCATGCTGTCTGTGTGGGTGGGACCATCTTCTTCGCAGCGCTGGTCGATGCCTAACATCAGGATGGTGACACGCTCCTGGCCGCTCCAGGGCTGCACAGAATCGGCGTTCAGGTTAATGGGTAAGGAGCTGTTATTTGATTCCGGGGCATTGGCGGAGTTGTTGCTTGCCTGATCCGGCGTGCCTGGTTCTTCGACACTGCCAAAATCAGGATTGGTTACTTCCCAGGCGGAAGTCATTTCTCTCACTGTGCGGAACAGCCAGATAGAACTGCCGACCAGGATGACCAATAGAATAATCCCCAGGATTCCGATAGCCCAAATAGGTAATTGAATTCGGGATTGGGGGCGGCGTTTAGGCGAACTAGATGTCATAAACTTTTAAACCTTATGGCAAATCTGCGCTTGGCATTATAACATAATTTGTGAATGAGGCAGGCAAGGTGGGAATTGGCGGGAGGCATTCAGGAAAAATTAACCTCGCAGGGGAATGTGCCCTGCGAGGTTTTTGGGGATTGATTGATTGTGGTGGGTTTCAGACAGGATTTTCAGCCGGGGTGGCAGCAGGGGGGTCGGAAACGGCCGTGTCCCCATTTTCCTCTTGCCCATTCACCCGCGACAGTTTCCCTTCGCGCAGCACAGCCACCGAAGCGACTGAGTTGCCGGGGCGCAGTTCCATCACCCGCACGCCCTGCGTAAGGCGGCTTTGCTGGGAGATGGTATCCGCTTCCGTGCGCAGGATGATGCCGTTGGTGGAAATGCAGGTGATTTCGTCCCCGGCGGTGACAACCCGCGCGCTGACGATTTTGCCGGTTCTTTCTGGCGAAAGGACCATCGCGCCCACGCCCTGACCATACCGCCCTTGTTGGCGATATTCGTCTAAGGGCGTCCGTTTGCCGTAGCCCTTTTCGGTGATAATCAGCAGGTCGTCGCCGGGCGTTACCACGTCGGCGCCGGCGATACGGTCCCAGTCGTCCAGGCTCATGGCTTTCACGCCGGCCGCGCCGCGGCCCATGGGGCGCACATCTTCCTCGCTAAAGCGGATGCCGCGCCCTTGTTCGCTGACCAAAATGATGTCTTGCTCGCCGTGGGTGAGCTTGACCCAGTTGAGTTGGTCGCCGTCGTCCAGGGAGATGGCAATGAGACCGCTGGGACGGACGTTGTTGAACTGGTTGATCTCGACGCGTTTGATACGGCCGTTGCACGTCACCATAATCAAATACTCCGCATCGTCAAAATCTACCACCGGTAAAGCGGCCGTGATCTTTTCCTCCGGCAGCAGCGGCAAAATGTTCATCAAATTGGTCCCTTTCGCCGTGCGGTCCAATTCGGGAATTTCGTAGGCCTTAATGGCGTACACCTTGCCAAAATTCGAGAAGAACAAAATCGCATTCAGCGTGCCGGCCGCAAACAAATGCTCCAACTGGTCCTGATCGCGCGTGGTCATGCCAATCAGTCCCTTGCCGCCGCGCCCTTGCAGCCGGTACGCCGTCACCGGCGTCCGCTTGACATAACCGCGCTGGGTAATGGAAATAAAGACATCCTCATCCTTGATCAAATCTTCCATGTTGATGTCAGCGTCCAGGCCATAAGCAATTTGTGACCGGCGCGCATCGCCATATTGTTCTTTCAGGGCAAGTAAATCTTCTTTGATCAAGGCCAGGATTTTGCCTTTATCGGCCAGCAGCCCGCGCAAATACTCGATGTGGGCCGAAATCTCCCGGTACTCATCGTCGATTTTTTGCCGTTCCAGCGCCGCCAGCCGCCGCAGCTGCATGTCTAAAATGGCTGTGGCCTGCACTTCCGTCAGACCAAAGCGGCTTACCAACTGGTTGCGCGCTTCATCGGCGTCATTGGAGCGGCGAATGGTTTCGATCACTTCATCCAGGTGGTCCAGAGCAATCAAAAGACCTTCTAAAATGTGCGCCCGCTTCAGCGCTTTGTCCAGATCAAACTGGGTTCGGCGGGTAATTACTTCCAGGCGGTGGTCGATGTGAATTTGCAGCGCGCGTTTCAGCGAAAGCAAACGGGGTTGTTTGTCTACCAGCGCCAGCATTTGCACGCCGAACGTCGTTTGCAGGGCGGTGTGTTTGAACAGTTGATTCAACACTTTCATCGGCTGGGTGCCGCGTTTCAATTCGACGATGATGGAGATGCCTTGCCGGTCGGAAGAGTCGCGCAAATCGGAAATATCGGGGATAACGCCGCTGGTAGCCAGCTCGGCAATCCGCTCGATGAGCATTGCTTTGTTGACCTGGAAGGGCAGTTCTTTGATGTTGATGCGCTGGCGGTCTGGTTTGCCGGGCAATTCCTCGATTTCAGCCACCCCGCGAATGATGACCCGGCCACGGCCGGTGGCATAGGCGTTGCGAATCCCTTCGATGCCTAAAATATGGCCGCCGGTGGGGAAGTCCGGCGCTTTGACAAACTGCATCAAATCATCCAGTGTCACCTCTTCCCAATCGTCCTGATGGTCGATGAGGTGAATGATGGCGTCGCAAACTTCGCTGAGATTGTGGGGCGGGATGTTGGTGGCCATACCGACGGCGATGCCCGATGAACCATTGAGCAGCAGGTTGGGCAGGCGGGCGGGTAATAAATCGGGTTCGGGCAAGCTGTCGTCGAAATTGGGGACAAATTCGACGGTGTTTTTGTCGATGTCTTCGATTAGTTCGTTGGCGATGCGGCCGAGCCGGGCTTCGGTGTAACGCATGGCGGCGGCGCTGTCGCCGTCGATGCTGCCGAAGTTGCCCTGGCCATCGACCAGCATGTAGCGCATGGAAAAATCTTGGGCCATGCGCACCATGGCGTCGTAGACCGAAGAATCGCCGTGTGGGTGGTATTTGCCCAGAACTTCACCAACGATACGGGCGCTTTTGCGGTGGGGAGTGTTGTAGCGGATGCCCATGTCGTGCATGGCATACAAAATTCGCCGGTGGACAGGCTTTAGTCCATCTCGCGCATCCGGCAAAGCGCGGGAGACGATGACGCTCATGGCGTAATCGAGGTAAGAATTTCGCATCTCCCGATTGATGTCGATGGTGGTAACTGTTCCGATCTCCAAATGAAACCTCCGCGATTTGGGCCTGGGTTGAAGGATTTATTTTCCGGCTTGTTGCATAAAAAAGGCCACCAAATATCAGGGTGGCAGACGACCCGAAATCATGATTTTTAACGTGCTAGATTATATCCTATTTTGCTGGTTTTAACGAGTTTCATGAGGGGTGGATGAGGGGGTTAATAGGTGGTACGGTGGGTGGGATTTACGGCCGTTTCTCCCCCATCGCCAGCGTGACGGCCGTCGCTAAATCCAGCCGTTTTCCAGCCGCCACAGCCTCTTGCTGCGCGTCGGCGGGCAGCACGGCCGTCACCTCCGCCAGCACGTCTTGGGCGGCGTCGCGCACTTCCTGTGCCGTCGCTTTGTGGTTCAGAATAAAGGCCAATAACTGCTGGCCGATTTCGGCCTGCCCGCGCCTGACGGCCAACGCGGCCATGACATTGAGCGCTTCCAGCATCAATTTTGTGTCCCCGGAGCGCTGCGAGAGTGTCAGGGCTTCGTATAATTCGTCGGCTGCCCGCGCGATGTCGCCCACCGTGACCGAGACGCCGCCCAAACCTACCAGAGCAACGGCCGTGCCCCGATCATCCTTTTGCTCCCGTTTCAGGGCCAGGCTTTCCAGCAAAAGCTGGCGCGCCTGGGCTGTGTCGCCTTGTTTTAGCGCCAGGCGTCCGGCGTTGGCCAGTGTGGTGGCTGCGCCGTGGGTGTGGTTGATGGTTTTAAACAGGGCGCTGCACGTCAGGTAATGCGCCTGCGCCGTGGCAAAATCACCGGTGGCCTGCGCCAAATTGCCCAAATTGTTCAGCGTCATGGCTTCGCCTAACTTATCATTCAGCTTTTGATAGACCTGGGAGGATTGGCGAAAATGGATGCCGGCCTGTTCATAATCGCCCATCGCTTTGTAACAACTGCCCAAAAAATTATAGGCAAACGCAGTCCCATCGTCGTCGTTGGCGGTCTGGGCCAGACGCAGGCTTTCTTGCGCAAGTTCGGCGGCTTGTTGGAAATCGCCGGCATAAAAGCGGGTGATGGCCACATACCCCAAAATCGCCGAGTGACGTTCGGCATCGTCGACCTGTGGCAAATAGGTCATGGCTGTGTCCAGCGCCTGCCGCGCCTGCGCTAACTGGCCGATATGAATGTGCAGCCGCGCTTTTCGGCTGAGCAGATCACAAAAACCATGGGCGCTGTCTTTGGTTGGCGGCAGTGTTGCCAGCAGGTCGAGGGCGAATTGGAAGGCTTCGATGCCTTCCTGGAACCAGCTTTGTACGCTGTAGAAGCCGTGCAACGGCCGTGCCGCCTGTATCAGCTCTGCGCAGTCCCGCTGCCTGGCCGCCCAATCCCAGGCCGCGCGTATGTTGGGCAGGTCGGTCAGAATGGTTTGGCGTTGATCGGTTTCGTCGCCGCTGCCTTGCACGGCCAACAAGTCCAGATAATACCTGGCGTGCCGTCCGGCGGTGGGTATTTCTTCAGCCGTGCGGCTGAGTTGCTGCGCGGCGTATTGGCGCAGAAGTTCGTGCATGTCGTAACGGCCGTCTGCCCGCCTGTGCAGCAGCGATTTGGCCGTCAGAGCCTCTATTTCTTTATACCCGGCCTGGGTCACTGTTTCTGCCGCTTCCCTGGAAAAACTCCCCTGAAAAACGGCCAATCGCGCAAAAACGTCTTGTTCGGCGGGTAATAAAAGCTGCCAGGAATGGTCGAATACGGCCGTCAGGCTGCGGTGCCGCGCCGGCACATTGCGCAGGTTTGTCGATAAAAAGTCCAGGTCTCCCTGAATCTGCTGGGCGATTTCTAAGCAGGTAAACTGCCGCGCCCAGGCGGCCGCCAGTTCAATCCCCAGCGGTTGGCCATCCAGCATTCGGCAAACCTGAGCCATCGCCTGGTAATCCCGCTCGTCTGGGGCAAAGTGATGGTTTACTCGCTCGGCTTGCTGGCGAAAAAGGCAAATGGCGCTGTAAGATTCCCAATTTTCGCCTGCCAGGCTTTCCGGAAAGTGAAGCCCGCCCAGATCGAAAACCCATTCCTCTTGCAGTTGCAGCCGCGCCCGCGAGGTGACCAGCAGTTTGATCTGCGGCGCTTCTTGCAGCAGCGTCAGCAGCATGTCCACGCCATCCAGCGGGCCAAGGTGTGGACCAAAAAGATGCTCGAAGTTGTCCAACACGAGCAGCATTTCTCGCGGCCGTAAAAAATCGCACAATTGAGCCATCGGGTCGGAGGGGCCTTGAAAGGTAAGGTTGCAGGCGTTGGCCACGGCCGTTGGCAGCAGCGCCGGGCCGTGAATCTCCGCCAGGGGCACATACCGGACGCCATGCAAAAACAGGCCGCCCTTGGCCGCAATCTCTCCGGCGACGGCCAGCGCCAGGCGCGTTTTGCCCATGCCGCCCGGCCCAAGCAGCGTCAGCAGGCGGCAGGTGGGCTGCCCCAACCGCCGCCGCGCGTCGGCCAGCTCGCGGGTGCGGCCGACAAAAGGCGTGGCTTGCGGCGGCAAATTGGGCGGCGGCAGGGACCTGGCGGCCAGAATTTGTTCGTACAGTGTGATTGTTTCCTGGCCTGGCAGGACGTCTAGTTCTGCTGCCAGCAGGGTTTTGTAGGTTTCGTAGTGGCGGAGGGCGGCGTTGAGACGGCCGTTTCGCGCCAGCAGCAGCATCTTGTCCCGGTTGGCTCGCTCGCTCAGATCATCCAGACCGATTAGTTGGTTAATATAATCGAGCGCGGCGGCGTATTCGCCTTGCGCCTGGCTGCGGTCTACTAGCAGGCGCAGGGCGATGATGGCCTGCCGCTGGAGCCGTTCTCGTTCCAGCGCCACCCATTCTTCAAATCCCCGGCTTTCACGCACGTAAAAGCCATCTAAGAAATCGCCGCGATAGAGGGCGACGGCCGTTTCCAGTGCTTGAAGACCCGCCGCCGAGAGCATGCCAGGCGGTCCCGGCTTGGCTTCCTCGTGTTGCAGCAGGCGCAAAAATTCGGCCGTATCCAGCCAATACGCGCTTTCGTGGTTAAAAGCCACCGTGTGGCGGGTGATGGTGAGGTAAGGTTTTAACCGGGTTCGCATGCCCGAAAGCAGAGACCGCAGATTGGCCTGGGCCTGCTGCGGGTCGCGGTCGTCCCACAATAATTCGGCCAGGGTTTCGCGGGAAAACGGCCGTGTCTGGCAAACCAAAAACGCCAGCAGCGCGGTAGCCTTGCGCGTGCCCAAATCGGTCAGCGGACGGCCGTCCAACTCAATTTTGATGGGTCCCAATAAATGAATAGCCAGTAACTGTGTCATAATTGCCGCGAAAACGTAAAAACCTCTCTTGCCGACGCTACCTTACCTCATTGCCCTTACAAAACAACCTGCTTCGATCGTTTTTGGATCGATTTATTTTTAAACTGTGCCCATTATAGCCAAATCAGGTTGACCCGCGATGGAAAAACCCACATCCGAATCGAATCATTATCTGGCGTACTTGCTGCGTTTCTGGCGCGAGGATGAGACGTCGCCCTGGCGGGTGACGGTCGAAAACCCCCACACCGGCGAAAGACGCAGCTTTTCCGCGCCTGATCATTTGTGGTCTTTTTTGCAAGACCAACTTGTCAATTCTCCCCCCAATCGAAGGAAGGAATCATGAGCCAAAAAAACAAGTTTCATCAATTGATATCCCTGGTTGTCAGCTTAGGGCTGTTGTTACAACTGCTGCTGCCGGTTGTCGGGCTGATACCGGCCGCGCCGGTTGTGGCCGCGCCGTTGGCTCAGAGCGAGCCGGTAAATGAAGCGCCGGTTACGGCCGTCACCACCACCCCCCACCCCCGACGTCCTCCATCCGCTTGAATTGTCCCGCGCCCAGTCCACCTATCAGGCGGGGGGCACGGCCGTTATCACCTACACCCTGCGCAACATCCTCCCGCCCACCATCCGGCCCGAGGCCGCGCCCGGCGACACCATCACCGACACCCTGGCAGCCATCAGCGCCGCCAACTTCGCCGCCGACCCCAACACCGTGCGCGGTGCGCAGTTGGCGCTCCAGATCACCAACGCCCAGACCGGCTTACAGGCCGCCTCACTGCCCGCCGACCAAAATGGCAGCAGCTTTGCCTTCAATCTGGGCGACATTGCGCCCCTCAGCGCCGCGACGCTGGTGCTTACCATGACCATTCCCTCGGCCACGGCCGATTTTGTTGATCTGGATGCGGGCGCGGCGGCGTTTGGCAGTTGGCGGGGCAGGGGAGTGGAAACGGCCGTTTCCCCCATCCGCCTGGCTCCCAATGGCTTTGCCCAATGGCTGGTCTGCACGCCCGACGCCAACTGCGACGATTCCTACGTCAGCCGCCAGGCCGCCGAACTGGGTAACGATCCCCTGGCTATCTTTGAATTTGTGCGCGGACTGGGCTACGAAAGCTACTCCGGCAGCCTGCGCGGTGCGCGCGGTACGCTGTGGAGCGAAGCGGGCAACGGCGTCGACCAGGCCAGCCTGCTGATTGCCCTGCTGCGCGCCAGCGGTGTGCCCGCCGCCTACCGTCTGGGCACGCTCAGCCAGCCCAACGCCCAGACGCTCATCGCCAGCATGTTCCCGGCCGTGGCCGCGCCCAGCGGCCTCATCTTGCCCGGCAGCGTCACCGCCGACCCGGCCAACGACCCCGACCTGCTGGCCGAAGCGCAGGCCCACGCCTGGGTGGAAGCGTATCTGCCCGGCAGCGGCTGGACGCCGCTCGACCCATCCTTTGCCGCCGCTCAGCCCGGCGATGTGTTTGGCGCGCCCAGCGGCGGGCAGTTGGCCGAACTGCCGGACACGTTGCGCCACAAGGTCACCGTCAATCTGGTGGTAGAAAAATACAGCGCCTTCCCGGTGGGCGGCACGAATTTGTACACGATTGAACCGTTAACGGCCGTGTTCAATACCGTCGCTTTAGCCGGCGAACCCCTCGTCTTTGCCCATCTGGTGGAAAGCGACTACCAGGGCGGCCTGGCCTTTACCAGCGCCCAACACACCTATTCCCCCTACTTCATCGTCGGCCAGGCGGAAACCCTGGTCGAAGGCGAAGCCTTTGGCGAAGTGATCAGCAATTTCCCCTTCGGCCAGGATATGGTCGTGGGCGAATGGCTTGATTTCACCCTGACCGGTCCCGGCCAGACGGCAGAAACTTACCGCCGCGAGCTGTTCGACGACATCGGCTACGCCGCGCGCACCGGCGGCGGGTTGGTGGGCCAACTCGCCCGCGACGAAACCGCCCGTCTCAGCCTGATGTCTTCCTGGACGACTCTGGTAGCCGCCTACGATGTGCCGGCCGAAGCCATCAACGACGCCTACCAGGAGATGGTCACGCTCTCTCTGGAGGCCATCGCCGCCAAAGAAGCGGTCGACGACTTGCAAGACACAGAAAATCCCTCGCCCGAACAGGACGCCATCGCCCAATCCGCCACCATCACCTTCGGCAAGGTGGCACGGTTAAGCCAGCGGCTGCACCTGTTCAAATTTGCCGCCGCCTCCAACCAGGCCCACGAGTACGCCGCCGACGCCTTTCTGGTGAAGGCCTACGCCGACTCGCCGCGCCTGTTCACCGTCGGTTGGGAGCGCAACGACCAGGAGCAAACGGACAGCATCAGCTTCGATCTGCTGCGCAACCAAATTCGCGCCGTCGCCTACCCCGGCCAGACCGATGTGGGTCCGGCGGCGTTTCTGTTCTGGCGCGCCCTGCTGGACATGGGCATCGAGCATGAAGTGCTGCAAGAACTGACGCCCACGCCGTTGGTCAGCGTGGGCGCGGTCTTTGATCAGGCCGCTGCGGATGACATAGCGCTGGAGCGCATCACCTTTGGCACGCTGGACGAATTGGCCGCCCTGCCCATCTCTGATCAGGCCAAGGCGCGCATCACCACGGCGCTCACCGACAACCCCAACCTCTACGTCCTCGTCCCGGCGGCGATGGTGACACTGCCCGGCACGGCCGAACCGACCATCGGCTGGCTGCAAATCGACACCGAGACGCTGGAAGTAATCGACACGATGGAAAACGGCCAGCATTTTGTGGCCGGGGAATATGCCATTCTGGCTAAGTTCTCGAAAAAGGTCGGCAGCCTCATCGGCGGCTTTACGGCCGGTTTCTTCGGCCACGCCATGGGCTTTTGGATTGGCTTCTTCGGCCAGATGCCGCTGGGCAGCCAGGACATCGGCGCGGTGATGGGCGCGGCCAAAGCGTCGGCGGCGGAGTGGGGCAAAAAAGCGGAAAAGGCGTGCGTTAAGAAATCGGACGTGAAATGGTGTAAGCGCGGCGTGACGGCGGGCAATGCCCTGGGGTCGGCGATTATCGCGCAGGCGGACCCGCCGCTGCAAGAGACGTTGTTTGTGCTGCCGCAAGATGCGCCGATCACGCAGGCGGAAACGGCCGTCCTCATCTCCCAACCCGCCTCCCTCTCCGGCCAGACCGTGGCCGCCAACCTGACCACCAGCGAGATCGGCGTTGTCGGCTCGGCCAGCCACAACTGGACGGCCGTCGCCCAAAACAGCTTCACCTTCGACAATCTCACAGTGGCTTCGGCCAGTCTGTACCAGAACGGCGTGCTGGTGGGCAGCGGGGCGGTAACGGCCGTGCCCACCACCCCCAACGCCCTCGCCAGCGCCCAAACCGGCGGCGTCAGCGTCAGCGGCACAGCCGATGGGCGGCTGGTTCTGCACGCCTCGGCGCCAAGCGGCCTGGGCGGCGGCAGCCAGTTCGATTCGTTCAGCTTCACCGTAGACGCGGCCGGTAACTACACGCTTGCCCTGACAAACGCCGCCGCCACCCTCAACGGCACGGCGTACACCGGCGACCTGGAAATCGTCACCAGCGCCCCGGCGCAGCTCAGCGGCGCGGGGGCCACGGCCGTACCCAATTTCGCCGCTTCCGCCGCATTTACCCCGGCGGGTGGCGGCTTCACTATTGGCGCGGCCAGCGGGAGTCTGACGGTGGGCGGCACGGCCGTTTCCCCGGCCAATGGGTTTGCGCTCGGCAGCGTCAGCAGTTCGGGCGCGGTCGCCCCTTCCGGCGCGAGCGACACATTCAGCTACAACGGCGCGGCCCACTTCTTCCGCGTCAGCCTCAGCAGCGCCGCGTCCACCACCCCGGCGGACACGGCCGTCAGCTTTACCGCCGGGGTGCAGGCCAACTTCACCGACAGCTACACGCTCACCGTCCATGCCCCGCTGGGCTGGGACGTGACGGCCACCCCGGCCGGTCTGGTGACGGCGCAGCCGCCAATCGGCGCGGCGGCGGGCGTTTACACGCTCGTCGTGGCGGCGCAGGCGGCCGATTACCCCGACCTGTTTGCCACGGCGCAGCATGTGGTGACGGTGACGGCCGTTGACGGCGTAACCGTGACGGTGGAACCCGACCCGACCATCACCGTGCCCTGGGGGCCGGCCTATGACGTGGTGAATTTTGATCCGGCCGTGGGCCGCCTGCAACTGCCCGACGCCGCCTTCATCGCCAACGTGCAAAACACCTCCTCGGTGGACCGCACCTTTACGGTCAGCGTGTCGGGCTTGCCGGGCGGCTGGACGATTTTGGGGGCGCAGCCGGGCAGCAGCAGCCTGCAAATGCCGCTGGCGGCGGGTGAACTGGCGCGGCTGGGCCTGTACATCTCGCCGACGGCCAGCCTGCCGCCCGTGGGCAGCGCTTATCCGTTTAACGTCACGGCCGTTGCCGCCGACAACGGCGCGGTAACCGCCAGCGGCAGCGGCGTTTTCACCATGCCCGCCGTGCCCTACCCGGCGGTCACTGTCAGCCCGGCCGATGTGTACGTGGCGGCCAACAGCAGCACGGCCGTTAACCTGACCGTCACCAACATCGGCAACACCGCCGCCAACTTTGACTTACTTTCCACCTTGCCCGCCGCCGACTGGACACTCTCCACTCTCCAGTCTCCCCTCTCTCTCGCTCCTGGCGCATCCGCCACCCAGCCGGTCACCATCACTGTCACCGATGGCGATCCGGGCGTGGATTATCCGGTGGGCCTGGGCGCGGCCGCCCCGACCCTGCCCTATACGCCGACGACGGCCGTCAACGTCTACGTCGTCAGCCCGTTCACCCAGCCCATCTACCAGGCCGCCGCGTGCCGCCTGGGCAGCGACGCCCTGGCGGCGGCGATCACCGGGCTGGCGGTGGCCGTGGATGAGCTGGCGAATTCGTGCAGCGCGGCAACCTGCGATTTGGCGCTGCGCGACGCGGCCGTGGCGGCGGCGCAGAATGTGGTCATCTACGCCCAGGCCGCCTCGCCGCTGGTGACGGCGACGACGGCCGTAACAACCATCGCCGCCGATCTCGCCACCCAGACCGGCGACGCGGCCATCGAGGCCAGCCTGACGGCGCTGGCCGGGGCGATGGGCGACCTGGGCAACGAGCTGTGCCAGATTGAGCAGCATGGCGCGTCTGTTCGCTTTTCGCCTTTTGTGGCGGCGGCGTTGGTGGGGGAGACGGCCGTTTTCGACCTGTCCGTCACCAACGAGGGCAGCCTGGCTACCACGTATGCCATCACTGTGACCGGCCTCTCCCCCGCTCCCCCGCTCCTTTTCGCCCCCACGATAGCCCCTGGCGCAACGATCAATCTGCCGGTGAACGCCAGCGCCGCGACGTTGGGCGTATATGATCTGGTGGCGGCGGTCACGCCGACCGGGCTGGAAGCGGCGGTGGATTGGTCGGCGACGGCCGTCGCCCGCCTGAACGTGGTGGACAAATTTGTGCAGATCACGCAGGTGACGGCCGACCCGCCTTTTGTGGAGACGGGGACCAGCGCCACCAACCTGAGCGTGACGGTGGCCAATGAGGCCGGGGTGCGGCAGGATGTGGTGGCGCGAACGGCCGTCATCGCCCCGGACAATAGTCCCGCCTTCAGCGCCGACTATCCGCTGACGCTGCTCACCGGCGACCCCCGCGCCTACGCTTTGGGCGCGGTGGATACCTCTGGCTGGGCGGCGGGCGTGTATACCATCACCGTAGACCTGCTGGGCGCGGGCGATGCCCTGCTGCCCGACGGGCAGGGGTACGGCTACCTGGCTGTGGGGCAGGCGTTGGGCGCGTCCCACGCTGTGCAGCCGGAAACGGTCGCTCCCGGCACGGTGACGGTGACTACCGTTATCACCACCGAAGTGCTGGCGGGGGCCATCCTGCCGCCTGCGGCGGCCGCGATGTGGCCGGCCACCGGTTTACGCCCCAGACCCGGTGCGGAATCATTTATCCCCGGTGCGGAATCATTTATCCCCGGTGCGGAATCATTTATCCCCGGTGCGGAACCATTTTCCCCCGGTGCGGAACCATTTATCCCCGATGCGGAACCATTTTCTTCTGACGTGGAACCGCAGCCTTCCTTCACCGACCCGCTGCCTCTTACCACCGACGACCAATCTGCAATCTCCAGTCTCCTCTCTCCCGCCACCATCACCGGCACCGTCATTCTGCGCTACGAGCAGGACGAGGCGGCTCTGACGGGGACGTGGGTGAATGTGGGGTACGCGCAGGCCAGTAATGGCACATACTTGCGGGCGGATGCGGCGGGGGAAACGGCCGTGTTCACCGTCACCGGCACGTGGCTTAACCTCGGTTTCCTGGCCGACAGCAACAGCGGCCAGGCGGAAATCTTCATCGACGGCATCAGCCAGGGCGTGCTGGACCTCTACCGGCGCGACATCACGCCCATCAGCTTTGTCTACGATGGCCTCAGCGCGGGCAGCCACACCGTCACCGTCGCCGCCCTGGGCACGGCCAACCCGCTCTCGCTCAACGACTTTGTGCATCTGGACTACCTGGATGTGTACAACGGCGGCAGTTATGCCGATGGGCTGGTTGAGCAGAGCGACGGCCGTATCTTCAAAAGCACGAACTGGACGGCCGTCAACGACGCCAACGCCAGCGGCGGCAGCTACCTGCGCAGCAACAACGCCGCCGCCTGGTTCCCCTTCACCGGCGATTCCGTCACCTTCCAGGCGCTGGCCTACCCCAGCGGCGGCAAAACCCACGTCTACATAGACGGCGTTTACCAGACCACCCTCGACCTCTACAACCCGCTGGTCTCCATCACCCGCACCCTCTCGTTTGACGGCCTGGGCGCAGGACCGCACGTCATGCAAATCAGCGCCTATCGCGGCAACGTCACCGTAGACGCCTTCATCACCCCCGGCGCGGCTCCCTTCTACACGCCGCCCGCACCCGGCAGCTTCGCCCGCTACGAAGAAGAGCAGCCCGACTTCCTCTTTAACGGGCTGCCCTATGCCGTAACGGCCCGCACCTGGACCCGCGACGGCTCCATCCTCTACAGCGAAGCCAGCGACGGCCAGGCGATCTATTCGCGCACGGCCGGGGACACGGCCAGCCTCGCCTTTACCGGCGCGTGGGCCAGCGTCGGCTTCTTCACCAATGCCAACAGCGGGCAGGCGGAAATCTTCATAGACGGCCTGAGCCAGGGAATTGTCGATCTGTACAGCAATGAAGACGACGTGATCAGCTTCAGCTACAACCTGGCCCCCGGCCCGCACACCCTGACGGTGACGGTGCTGGGCGCGGCCAATCCGCTGGCAGGCAGCCAGAATGTGTACCTGGACTACGTGGACGTGTGGGATGGCAGCGCTTTGGCGGAGGGCGCGTTTGAGGAGTTAGACGGCCGTGTCCTGCGCAGCGGTGGTTGGGAAGCGGTTGCCAACGCCAGCGCCAGCGGCGGCCAGTACATCGAAACCGGCGGCGGCGAGCCGACCGTCTGGTTCCCCTTCACCGGCGACAGCGTGACCTATCAGGCATTCGACTACTTCCGCAGCGACGAAGTGAGCATCTACATCGACGAGGTGTTCCAGGGCCATTACGACATCTTCACCGGCGTTGCGCCCACCATCACCTACTCCTTTGAAGGGCTGGGCGCGGGGCTGCATATGCTGAAAATCCGCGACTATCGCAACGAGCCGACGCTCGACGCCTTCATCACCCCGGCCAGCACGCCGCAGACGCCGCCCCCGGCGGCCCAGGTGTTCACGCGGCTGGAGGAAGATGACACGGCCGTGCGCTACAACGGCCGTCCCTACACCAGCACCGCCGCCACCTGGGACCGTACCGACGAAGTCTTTCGCGCCAGCGACGGCCAGTACATCATCACCAGCACGCCCGGCGATTGGGTCAGCCTGGACTTCAGCGGCACCTGGGTGACGGCCGGCTTCGCCACCAATTTCCGCAGCGGGCAGGCAGAGGTCTTTATTGACGGCCTCAGCCAGGGCATGGTGGAATTGTACAGCCGTGACGATGACGTAACGGCCGTTACCTTCAACAACCTGCCCGATACCACCCATACTATCTCCGTCACCTTGCTCACCAGCCAGCACCCCAATTCCTTCGGCCGCTGGATGATGGTCGATTACTTCGACGTCTGGAGCGGCGACCCCTTGCCCGCCGGAACCTACGAAGAAACCCACCCCCTGGTCTATCGCGCCGACGATTACGACGATTGGGACATCTACACCGACGCGGCGGCCAGCGGCGGCAGCTACATCCGCAGCGCTTTCCAGCACGAAAGCACCGTCTGGTTCCCGTTCACCGGCGACAGCGTCACCTTCCTGGGGCTGGCCAACATCAACAGCGACCACGTGGAAATCAGCATCGACGGCGTGAACCAGGGCCAGTTCAACCTGTACAGCGGCACGCCCATCACCCGCCCCATCTCCTTTGCCGGATTGGGCGCAGGACCGCACCTGATGCAGGTGCGCTACAACCGCGCCTACCTGACGGCCGACGCCTTCATCGTGCCCGGCATGGCGCCGTTCCAGACGCCGCCCGCCTACACCGGCATCGTGCGCTACGAAGAGGACCACCCCGACGTGGTGTACGATGGTTTGTATGATTGGCGCATCCGGCCGCAATCGTGGTACGCCAACAAAAACATGTCCACCGTCAGCGGCGGCTGGCATGTGGAATCGGGCACGGCCGGGGATGCGGTGAGCCTGACGTTTAACGGCCGTTGGGCCGCCGTCGGCTTCCGTGTGCGCAATGTGGTCAGCCAGGCCGAAATCTTCATCGACGGCCTGAGCCAGGGCGTGCTGGACTTGCAAAATCCCGCCGGGGAAGACGTGCGCTCCTTCCAGTTTGCGAACCTGATCACCGGCACACACACCATCTCCGTCAGCGTGGCGGCGGGCACGATCTACTTCGACTACTTCGACGTGTGGGACGGCCAGCCCATGCCCGATGAGCTGGTGAATGCGACGCGGGCGGTGGATAACGGCCGTCTCCATTACACGTCCAACCTCGAAGACGCGGCCAACGCCAACGCCATCAACGGCGACATGGTCGTGCCCAGCCTCTACTACGCCGACTCCAACGTCTGGTTCCCCTTCACCGGCGACGCCTTCACCCTGTTCGGCGTCACCCGCAGCAATCTTACCTCGGTGGAGGTGTACATAGACGGCGTGTATGTGGCAACGGCCGATTTCCAATACCCCTACAGCGAGCAGCCGCTGGCCTACCATTACACCGGCCTGGGGCCGGGGCCGCACGTCGCCCGCATCAGCAACGGCACGACGATGCGCGTGGACGCTTTCCAATCCAACCCGGCGCAGCCCGTGCCCTACCTGCCTATTGCCGAATGGTGGGACAACACCCCCGCCGGTAACGGCGCGCCCTTCTTCGGCACCTATGGCATCGCCTCCGGCATGACGGCGGGCGATTTGGACGGCGACGGCCGTGTCGAAATCGTCATCACCGCCGATGACACGATCAACTTTGGCACGCTGTTCGTCTTTCGCGGCGACGGCGCGGACACCGGCGACGGCGACCCCATCCTCTGGAGCCACAACTTTGGCGGCGGCGCGTTCCGCACCTGGGTCAGCTCCCCGGCCATCGCCGAACTGGATGGGCAGCCCGGCGCGGAGGTCATCGTGGCCGCCGGGAGCGCGCTGTGGGCCTTCCACGCCGACGGCAGCACCTACTGGACCGTGCCCACAGCCAGCATCTTCGAGACGCTCACCGCCCCGGCCGTGGCCAACCTTGATCTGGACCCCGAACCGGAAATCGTCGTCAACCTGGGCAACACCTTGGAGGTGCGCGAGCATGACGGCACGCTGGCCTGGTCCACCACCTACGCGCCCCACGCCAACCCGCCCGTCCTGGCCGACCTGAACGCCGACGGCTTCCAGGACATCATCCTCACCGGCTGGGATGACAGCGTGCTGGTTTATGAGTACAACGCGGGCACGCCGCAGCTGCTGTGGACGGCCGTTCTCACCTCCTCCATGGCCGGCACCTTTGGCGCGCCGGCCGTGGCCGACATCGACGGCGACGGCCGTCCCGAAGTGATGGTCTCGCACTATGGCGCCTTGACCGCGCTGAACGGCGAGGATGGCTCGCCGCTGTGGACCACACCGCTCGACCCTGGCAATCCCGGCGGCGTCTCCGTGGCCGATTTGGACGGGGATGGCGCAGTGAACATTCTCACCGGGATGCGCTACGAGTTCGCGCCGGGCCGTTTTGGGATGCTGTACGCCCTCAACCCAGACGGCTCCGTGCTGTGGAGCGTCATCGCCGAGGACAGTTCCTCGGCCAACAACGCCGCCGCCCTGGACCTGAACGGCGACGGCGCGTATGAGGTGGCCTGGAACGGCAAGGAGCAGGGCTTCACCATCTACAGCGGCGTGGACGGCGCGGTCTTGTTCAACGAACCGCTGGCCAACTCGGCCACCGGCACGGATTACCCGCTGTTTGTGGACGTGGACGCGGATAGTTACGCCGAGGTGATTGTGCCCACCATTCGCGGCATCGTGGTCTTTGGGCAGGATGGTGTGTGGGGCGAAGCACGGCCGTTATGGAACCAGCACAGCTACCACATCACCAACGTCAACGACGACCTGAGCATCCCCGAAGCGGAATCTGACAGTTGGGCGGTCCACAACACCTACCGCACCCAATGGCCGCAGGCGGTGGCGCTGCCCATCTACGACGTGACCGTGACCCACACGGTGGGCATCAGCGGCGTGACCGTGCTAACCGATACCTTCTCCACCCCGCCAACCATCAGCGCCGACCCCGATTACCGTTGGGACTACACCCAGACCTGGGCGCAGCACGTGGTGACGCGCACCCTGGTCAGCGAACTGGCCGACATGCAGCCGGGCGAAACGCGGCTGGCGGCGCAGGGCACGGCCGTGGCCTACACCCTGCCCAGCGGAACCAACTTCATCACCCTGCCGCCGCTGTACGTGACTGCCGCGCACCTGGGCGACCTGTCGCCAACTGAAGCCAGCATCCCGGCGGGCGGCACGGCCGTTTTCACCCTCACGCTCACCAATCCCGGCAGCGCCGCCGATACCTTCGCGCTGAACGTTGGCGGGCTGCCCGCCGACTGGCTCGATTACCCGACCAGCGTGCCGGTAGGCGCGGGCGAAACGGTGGTCGTCACGCTGACCGTGACTGTGCCGGGCAATACGGCCGTCGGCGACCTGCCGCTGTGGGTGGATATCAGCAGCGGCAGCGGCGCGGAAAGTCTGGGCGCGACCCTGACCGTATTCGACGGCCTCGACGCTGCCCTGGCTCCCGCCAGCCAGACAACCCTGCCCGGCGTGCCCGCCGCCTACGTCCTGACGCTGAACAATCAGGAAAGCGCGCCGCGCACCTACGCGCTGACGGCCGTCGGCGAGATGACCATCGACGCGCCGGCGAATCTGACGGTGGCGGGCAATGGGACGGGAACGGCCGTCATCACCCTCACCGCCGCCACCGTCGGGCCGCAGCCGTTCACCGTCATGGCCGCTGCGCCCGGCGGGGCGGCAGCCAGCGCCGATGGCGTGCTGGAGGTGCTGGCCGTGCCGCAAGCCGCCGTCAGCCTGTCGCCGGACCCGCTGGCGATGGGGCCGGGCAGCACGGCCGTCTACACCCTGACGGTGAGCAATTTGAGCGATACCTACGAGACCTTTGACCTGGACGTGGACGTACCGGCGGGCTGGACGGCCGTCTTGCAGCAAAACGGCGCGGTGGTCAACAGCGTCAGCCTCTCGCCCGACATCTTCAACAGCGCCGAAGTGCGGCTGGCGGTGACGCCGCCGGTGGGCGCGGCCGTGGGCAATTATGACGTGACGGTGACGGCGACGGCGCAAAGCAGCGCGGCGGCGGCGGGCAGCGATACGGCCGTCGCCCAGGTGCTCAATCGCGGCGTGCAGGTGGCATTCACCAGCGGCCCGACCAGTGTTGATCCGCGCGGCACGGCCGTGTGGAACGTGCGCATCACCAACACCGGCTCCGGACAGGGCACCTACGACCTGCAAGCCGCCGGGGTGATGGCCCTGGCCGGTTCCCTCTCCACCAGCGCCGTCACCCTCGCGCCGGGCGCGTCGCAGACCGTGCAGCTCACGGCCGACAACCTGGACACGCTGCTGCCGCAAACGTATCTGGTGAATGTGTCGGCCGTGCTGCGCTCCGATGCGCGCATTACCGGCGACGACACGACGACGGTGACGGTGACGGGGTTTGAAGGTGTGGCCGTGCAGTGGGAACCGGCGTCGCAAACGGTGACAGAGACCCTGACGGCGCAGTTCACCCTGGTGATAACCAACACCGGCAACGTGAGCGCCGGGTTTGACGTGGTAACGGCCGTGCCCAATGCCAGCGCCACAGGGTCGCCGGGGCGGATTGTGCTGCCGCCGGGCAGCGCCGCCCGCCTGCCGGTGACGGTGCGGGTGACCGGCCCGGGAACCTACACCCTGACGGGAACGGCCGATTCGCTCACCAGTTCCGCCGCCGACAGCGCCCAGGCGACGTTGGTCGTGGCCCAAACCGCCTACCGGGTGATGATTCCCATACTCTTCAAAACGCCCTAACCGCATGGGGCTGAAACGGCCGTAAGGCGCGTAACTGAGGCTATCACGCAGCACCAGAAAGTAGCCGCGGTTTCCAACCGCGTTCCCGGAGCGCGGTAAGAAACCGCGGCTACTTCAAAGGGCCATAATCGCATGGGGTTGAAACGGCCGTAAGGCGCGAGAAATGATTCGTGATGCGTGAGGCGTAACTGAGGCCATCACGCATCACCAGAAAGTAGCCGCGGTTTCCAACCGCGTTCCCGGAGCGCGGTAAGAAACCGCGGCTACAATTTTTTGAAAAGATCAGGTTGATCTCCGGGCAAGATCAACCTGATCTCCGGGCAAGATCAACCTGATCTCCGGGCAAGATCAACCTGATCTCCGAGTAAGATCAACCTGATCTTTTGGGAAACCCGGCCTGATCTTTTTGTTGAAGCTTTGCCTGGAGCTAAAGCCCCAGGCTGCCAAACAACGCCCGGTGAACCGGGCTTAAAAAGGTAAAAGCCGGGTTTACCCGGCGTTGTTTTATAGCCCAGACGTTTACGTCTGGGCGAGGTTGATCGTGTCAATGCCCCCATCACACGCCTTCGCCTTAATCGCCAATCGCCAGTAACCCGCGAGGGCGGTTTCTAAAAACCTGCCAGGTCTGTTACAATCAGCGCCTAATACTGCCAAAGAGGTGATGATTGTGTCTACACAGCCGAAAACAAACGCAAAGCTGCATTTAGAAACCATAGCCGTGCACGCCGGGGTGGAGCCAGACCCGGTGAGCGGGGCGGTGATGACTCCCATTTACCAGACTTCAACCTACGCCCAGGCAGACGTGGCTGTGCATAAAGGCTACGAATACTCCCGCACCGACAACCCGACGCGCACCGCTTTGCAAACGGCGCTGGCGGCGTTGGAGGGCGGGCGGCATGCGCTGGCGTTTGCCTCCGGCATGGCGGCCATCGACACGCTGCTGCGCCTGGTGAAACCCGGCGAGCATGTGTTGTGCGGCAACGATGTGTACGGCGGCACGTTCCGCCTATTCGATAAGATTCTGAGCGGCTACGGACTGGAATTTAGCTTTGTGGATGCGGCCGACAGCGGGGCGTTTGCGGCGGCGATGCAGCCCAATACCCGGCTGGTCTGGTTGGAGACGCCCACCAACCCCATGCTGCGGCTGGCGGACATTGCGGCGGCGGCGGAACTGGCCCACGCGCACGGGGCCTGGCTGGCGGTGGACAATACGTTTGCGTCGCCGGTGCTGCAACGGCCGTTAACCCTCGGCGCCGATTTTGTGGTCCACTCCACCACCAAATACATCGGCGGCCATTCCGACGTGGTGGGCGGCGCGATTGTGCTGAACGACGACGAAGCGTATGCCCGCCTGAAATTCCTGCAAAACGCCATTGGCGCCGTGCCCGGGCCAATGGACTGCTTTCTGACGCTGCGCGGGCTGAAGACGTTGGCGTTGCGCATGGCGGCCCACTGCCGCAATGCGACGTTGGTGGCCCAATATTTGAGTGACCATACGGCCGTGTCCCAGGTCATCTATCCCGGTCTGGACAGCCACCCGCAGTATGACCTGGCGCGGCGGCAAATGAGCGGTCCGGGCGGCATGATTTCCTTCATTTTGCATGGCGGCGAGGCGGCCGCGCGCACGGTAGCGCGGGAAACCCGCCTCTTCACCCTGGCCGAGTCGTTGGGCGGCGTCGAATCGCTCATCGAACTGCCCGCGCCCATGACCCACGCCTCGGTGGCCGATTCGCCGCTGGCCGTGGACCCGGGGCTGGTGCGTATTTCCGTGGGCATTGAAAACGCGCAGGACCTCATTGACGACCTGGCGCGTGTTTTGAGTCGGGTGGGGTAGGCGCAAATGAAGGTTGTACAGGCAGTTTATGAGCTAATCCGCGATGCGATATTGCGGTGGAGCGAGGACAAAGCCTCGATTTTTGCGGCGGCGCTGGCGTATTACACCATGTTCTCGCTGGCGCCGCTGCTGGTTTTGGTGGTGGCTATGGCTAACCGCGTGCTGCAGCAAGCCAACGTGCAGGAGGTCATTACCCAATTTGCCATCAAAAACTTTGGCCCAGACGTTGCCAATATTGTTACCGGTATTTTGCAATCGTCGGCGCTGCAAAACTCATCGGGCGTGGTGCCTTCAGTGATCAGCACGGTCATTCTGATTTGGGGCGCGACCGGCATATTTAACCATTTGAAGCGGGCGTTGAATACGATTTGGGGCGTGGAACCGGAACTGCCTACCGGTTTTAGCGGGGTGATTTATTTTATTGAGACGCGTTTGTTGTCGTTTATGATGATATTAGGCATCGGTTTTTTGCTTATCGTGACGGTGCTGTTTAATACCATTATCGCGGTGGTGAACGGGTTAATCATTGATTATTTTCCCGCTTTTTCAACGGTAGCCGAGAGCGACCTGACCACATTTTTGTTGTCTGTGCTGATGCCGGCGGTCTTATTTGCGGTTATTTTTAAGGCGCTGCCGGATGCGAAGGTGGCCTGGCGGGATGTGTGGTTGGGGTCGGTGGTAACGGCCGTGCTCTTCGCCTTTGGCAATTACCTCATCAGCATCTACCTGCGCCAGAGCAGCGTGGCCTCAGCCTACGGCGCGGCCGGGTCGTTGATTGTGCTGCTGTTGTGGGTGTACTACTCGGCGCAGATATTTTTCTTTGGCGCGGAATTTACCAAGGTATTTGCCAACCGGTATGGCTCTAAGGTGATGCCGGCCGGTAATGCCGTGGCCGTGCGCCGCCAGCGCATTGAAGAAGAGATATTGCCGGCGGCGCTGCCGCCCATGACGTTGTACGAACCGCTGGCTTACGAGGGAGATTCGCCGCTGCGCCAGCGGGCAAAACAGGCGGGTTTTGGCCTGTTGGGGCTGGCCGCCGGGCTGTTGGTCGGCTTTATTGCCAGCCTGCGTCGGAAGTCGTAAGAGTAAGCTGTAAGCCTATAGCTTATAGCTTGTAGCTTACAGCTATTTTGTAGCGATGTAGACAATCCATTCTTGCGCGTCGTAGAGGGGGAGGTTGGCCCAGGCAGGGTGGGTGGAAACGGCCGTAAACCCTGCCTGCTTCATCACCGCCTCCATTTTCGCCGGATCATACGCCTGATCACAAAGCTGCACTTCGTCCAGTTGCCCCGTCTCCAGATGCAAAATCTGAAAACGCTCCAACACCAGTTGTTCCTCTTCATACCAGATGCGTTCGCCCAGGTGCAAAAAAGGCGCGTCGCCCCAGATGCCTTTGTCGTCGGTATACCACCAGGTGCTGTTTTTCTTGTCCAGACGATCCGGATCAAGCAGTTCCACCGCCAGTTTGCCGCCAGGTTTTAGCGCTGACGCGATCTTTTTCAGCAGGCCGGCCGTTTCTTGCGGCGTAAACACAGACAGTTGGCCATACAGGAACAGCGCGGCGTCGTAGGTGTTGGTTGGCGCGGCAAAATCACGCACATCTTGTTCGATGAAGGCGCAGCGATCAGCCATATTTTCGGCGGCGGCTAGTTTTTGAGCGTAAGCGATAGACGCCGGGCCAAAATCGACGGCCGTAAGGCGCGCGCCCCGTTTGGCCAGATCGACCGCGTAGAGACCCGGCCCGCAGGTGGCGTCCAAAATGTGGGCCTCCGGCTGTAAATCAAGAACCGACCACAACCAGTCGAGCTGGATTTGGCGCTCTGGGTCACGGCGGGAGGCCGCGCCGTGGCTTTGGTCCAGGTGTTCACGCAGCATGCGCGCGGAAAATTCGGGGTCGTTCCAGGGGAGATTGCCGCCGTAGGCCCAGGGAACCGGTTGTTCGGGTCGGTTATAAATGCGCCAAAGCGCCTGGCTAAATTGATGTGGGTCAGGTGTCATTATTCGCTCCTTTGAAAATAGATTTGTCAAATCTTAAAGATTTGACAAATCTCAACCTTTTCATTCGTGGTGGTGTGTTAGACCACTCATGATGTCTCCTGTGAGTACCTGTCCAACCATCATGCCGCCTGGGGAAGATAGAAGACCGATCTTGCCCAAAAGGAAGTGATGGCTGACAGGCGCTAAGTCAATTGGTTTCATTCGCCCCCAATTATATCATCCGGTACACTTCTGCTAGGCGCGAATGGCTGCCTGGGAGAAAACTATGTTTGATGCGTTACCCGATTTGCCTGCCGCCCAACGCTGGCGGCAGCAGCCTTATCCGGCTCCCATTGTCGTGGCGCTGATAAGGCGTGGAGAAGAGGGCGTGGCTCCACGTTATTTGCTCATTCGGCGCAAGGGGAATACGTACCAGGGGCAGTGGGCGCTGGTGGGCGGTAAGTGGGATTTTGGCGAAACATTGGACACGGCCGTTCTCCGCGAAGTGCGTGAGGAAACAGGTCTGCTGGCCGAGTTTGTCGCCTTGCGCGGCGTGGTCAGCGAGCGGGTTGTGCCGCCCAGCGAGGCGCTGCCCGGAGCGCATTTTTTGCTCCTGGTCTGCGAGCTGTCTGCGCCCAACGGCGTGGCGACCGAGCAAAAAGAAGGCGCGGTCGCCTGGTTTACGCGCAGCGATATTTCCCATCTACATGACACACAAGCCATCATTCCCAGCGATTACGCTATGATCCAGCAGTTTACCCAAACCACGCCGCAGGTGGTGCATATTGAAGCCGAGATGGTGTCGGCCATCGGCGGCGCGAGCGGGTATCCTACGGAACTGCGGCGGTTTGAGCAGATAAACGGCCGTTCCCAACCATGACCCAACCGCGACGGCCATCTGCCCAATCCTTTATTGGGCAGGAAGTAACGGTGCATATTGACCGCCCGGCGGGCAGCCGCCATCCGAAATGGGGCTTTGTTTACCCGCTCAATTATGGGTATGTGCCGGGCGTTTTCGGGGGCGATGGGGAAGAACTGGACGCTTACGTGTTGGGCGTGAAGGCGCCGCTGGTTGTGTTTACGGGCGTGTGCACGGCCGTTCTCCACCGCCTCAACGACGACGACGACAAACTCATCCTGACGCCGGTCGGCCAAACCTTCACCGATAACCAGATTCGCGCTCTCGTCGATTTTCAGGAGCGCTTTTTTCAATCAGAAATTTGGCGGGACTAATGGCCGAGACGGCCGTTTCCCTGACCAGCGAACGATGACCAGCATGGCCCAATACCGCGAACTTTTTATTTTTATAGCCGGATTTGTGGTAATTGCCCTGGCCGCCAAACAAATTGGCGCGTTTTTGGCCGACAAAGCGCAGCTGCCGCTCATCAGCGGCTTTTTGTTGGCCGGGGTGGCCGCCGGTCCTTACGTTCTCAACCTCATACCGGCGGCGGCGCTGGAACATTTGCGCGTGGTCGACCAGATGTCGTTGGCGGTGATCGCCTTTGCCGCCGGCAGCGAATTGTATCTGGAAGAGATGCGCAGCAGCTTGCGCAGTATTACCCGCGTGGTGTTGGGCAATGTGATTGTGGTGCCGCTGTTGGGCACGGCCGTTACCCTTCTGCTCGCCGATTCCATTCCCTTCATGCAAACGATGGACGGGGCGGGGCGATTAGGCGTGTCGTTCATGATCGGCGCTATCTTGCTGGCTCGTTCCCCGTCGTCGGCCATTGCCATTGTCAACGAACTGCGCGCCAAAGGCCCCTTCTCCAAAACGGTTCTCGGCGTGACGATGGTGATCGACGTTGCGGTGATTGTTCTGTTTGCCATCAGCCTGGAAGTGGCCGACGCGCTGCTAACCCGGGTGGGCATCAGCCTGGCTTTTTTGCTGCTGCTGGCCGGGGAACTGCTGCTGACCGGGCTGGCGGGGTTGGCCTTGGGCTGGTTGATGGCCTGGATTTTGGCCCGAAAGCTGCGCCCTGGCGGCAAAATTGTTTTTTTGTTGGCTGTGGGTTTGGGGACGTTTGTGCTGGCGACGGGTTTGCGCGAGGTAACGGCCGTTTACCTGCCCTTCGAGATTTTGCTGGAGCCGCTGCTCATTTGCCTCATTGGCAGCTTTTGGGTCACCAATTACACCCCTTACCGCACCGAATTTTTGCGCATCCTCCACGATGTTGGCCCGCCCACCTATGTTCTCTTTTTCACGCTAACCGGCGCGTCGCTGGCGCTCGACGTGCTGTCGACGGCCTGGGTGGCGGCCTTGGTCTTGTTTATTGTCCGCCTGGCGGGTATTTTCCTGGGGTCATTTGCCGGTGGGGCGTCGGTTGGTGATCCGATGTCGCACAATCGCCTGAGTTGGATGGCTTACGTGACGATGGCCGGCGTTGGGTTGGGCCTGGCGAAAGAGGCGGCCGACATTTTCCCTGAATTTGGCATTGAATTTGCCACGGTGGTGATTGCCGTGATAGTGGTGAGCCAGTTGGTTGGGCCGCCGCTGTTCAAATGGGCCATTGTGCACAGCGGCGAAGCGCATCCACGGCACGATCCGCCCACGTTTGACGGCGTGCGCGATGCCTTGATTTTTGGCTTGCGGCCGGACGCGGTGCTGTTGGCCCGCCAACTGAGCCTTCATGGCTGGCAGGTGAAGGTGGTTTGCCTGGAACCGGCGGAAATAGAAGGTCTGGAAGCGCCCGATGTGGCCGTCGCATACCTGCCCGAACTGAGCGTGGGCGCCCTGCGCGATCTGGGCATGGGTCAGGCGGATGCGATAGTGGCCATGCAATCGGATGCGCTTAATTACCAGATTTGTGAACTGGCCTATGAGCATTTCGGCACGGCGACGATGGTGGCTTATTTATTGGACCGGACGAAATTCGAGCAATTTTATCAATTGGGGGTGTCGGTGGTGGAGCCACAAACGGCCGTGGTCACCCTTCTGGACCATTTTGTGCGCGCGCCGGTGGGCACATCCATGCTGCTGGGCATGCGCGCCGCGCAGGATGTGGTCGACGTGGAGCTGCGCAACCCGGATTTGCACGGCCTGACGCTGCGCGATTTGCGTTTGCCGCTGGACATTCTGGTGCTGTCTGTGCAGCGCAAAGGCGAAACCCTGATTTCGCACGGCTACACCCGCCTGGAATTAGGAGATAGGATCACCATGGTTGGTTCGTTGGCCAAACTTGAGGAAGTCATGGTACGCTTCGGAACCTAAATTTTTTTGGTTCTTCAGGAACTCAGGTGGTTAACAGCCCCTGATGCGTGAAGCGTGGTGCGTGACCAGAGAGGTTTCACGCTTCACGCTTCACGCATCAGACCTAATCCCTATGAAATCTCAAAGATCGGTTCTTTTTTGACGTTGATTGGATGCTTATGCCTTTATTACCTGGTGAAATTCTAAATACGCGGTACCGCATTGTTCATTTGCTGGCGGCGGGGACTTATGGCTGCACGTATCGGGCGCGGGATGTTGTGGAGGCGCGGGATGTGGCCATCAAGGAATACCTGGACCCGGCGGTGGAAACGCAAAAGCTGTTTCGGCAAGAGGCGCGCCGGTTGAGTGAATTGCAGCACCCGCAGTTAACGGCCGTGCGCGATCATTTCGCCCTGGAAAACGTGGGCCAATACCTCGTCAGCGACTACGTGGACGGGGTGGACTTGCAAAGTTTACTCGCCCAATACGGCCCGCTGCCTTCCGATCTGGTGATTGTGTGGCTGCAAGAAATTTGCAAACCGCTGGCCTATTTGCACGGCAAAGGCCAACTGCACCTGAATATCAAACCGGCCAACATTCGGCTGACGCCAACCGGCGAGGTGTTTTTGGTGGACAGCGGCCTGCCGGGCCTGGGCGTGCGCCCACACGCCAGCGGTTTTGGCGCGCCGGAGCAGCAGGCGCGCCAGGGTGTTACGCCGGTCAGCGATATTTACAGTTTGGGCGCGACGCTTTATGCGCTGCTGACCGGCGCGCCGCCGCCCAATGCCCTGGCTAGAGAAAGCGGCCTGGAAGATTTGCGCCCGGCGCGGGAAGTAAACCCCAATGTGGAGCCTTACCTGTCGGTGGTCGCCAACCGGGCGCTGTCTTTACGGCCGGATGTGCGCTACGACACGGCCGTTGATTTTGCCCGCGCGTTAGAACGGCCGTCTGGCCGCCCCGCGCCGGATGTGAGCGACCTGCGCCGCACCCCCGACCCGCAAATTCTGGCGCTGCCGCCACGCCCGCTGCCGGGTCGCCGCAAACAGATCGAGCAGCGGACGATTTGGGGGCTGTTGGCGCTGCTGGTTATTGTGATTGCCGTAGGCGTTACGTTTAGCCTGGTCAACATCAACGCCGCCGACGACACCATCGGCGAAGCTGAAGCCACGGCTACTGTCGAATCGGCCGTCGTGGCGGCGCTGACGGCCATTGCGCCCACGCCATCGCCGCTGCCGCGCCCCACGGAACTGCCCACGCCGACGCCTCAGCCGTTCACCACGGAAACCGGGTCGCGGATGTTGTATGTGCCATCGGGCACATTTCGCATGGGGGATGATGAGGGTGAACGAGATGAACGGCCGTCGCGTCTGGTGCTGGTAAACGCCTTCTTCATTGACGAAACGGAAGTGACCGTGGGGCAGTATGCCCAGTGCGTGGCTGCGGGCGCGTGCCGCGAACCACGCGTCTCCAGTGAAAATTATTACGGCAACAGCGCCTTCAATGATTACCCGGTGATTTTTGTGAACTGGTACGATGCGCAAACGTTTTGTGGCTGGCGCGGCGCGCGGCTGCCATCCGAGGCGGAATGGGAAATGGCCGCCAGTTTTGATGCGGTCGAGGCGGCGCGCTATCGCTTCCCCTGGGGTGATGCTTTTGATGGCAATAAGCTGAATTTTTGCGATGTAAATTGTACCCACACCAGCCGTGATGCAAATTATGACGATGGCTATCGGTTTGCCGCGCCGGTGGGCACATACCCGGACGGCCGTTCGCCTTTAGGCGTGTACGATATGGCCGGAAATGTTGTCGAGTGGCTGGGTGATTGGTATGGCTTCAGTTATTACCGCGAAGGCAGCGACAACAACCCACTGGGACCGACGGAAGGGGAGTTTAAGGTGATTCGAGGCGGTTCGTGGTTGGCGGCGGCCGATGAAGTGCAAAATACGGCTCGCGGCTCATTCGACCCGCTGGTGGCGCAGGCAAATGTGGGCTTCCGCTGCGCGATGCCGGTGCCGTAAGGGAAGACCCGAAGGGTTGGGGAAAACCCTTCGGGTCTGGGATGTGATTATTTGAGGATGGCTTTGATGAACGGCCGTTTGCGTATTTCGTCATACAGGTAACGGCTCAGAGCGCTTTCCAGTTTTCCCGCCAGCCCGTCGGGGTTATCGGCATGCTGCCGCAAAACACGGGCAATGGTTTCCTCCGCACCTTCGCGTAGTTCCTCATCGTCCATATTGGCCAACCCCTGAGAGATAAATTCTGGCTGACCGAGCATATCGCCACGGCCGTTGGTGGCGACGACCACGATGAAGAAGCCATTCTCCGCCAGCTTTTCCCGATCGCGGACAATTGACCAGCCCGTATCGCCGACGGCCGCGCCATCCACAAAGACATACCCGCCGGGCAGGCGTGGGCAGATGGTCAGGTTGTTTTCATCCAATTCCAGCGGGGTGCCATTTTCGACAACGGCGATATTTTCCGGCGCGATGCCCAGTTGGCGGGCCAGTTCGGCGTGCTGCTTCAGGTGGCGCAGTTCGCCGTGAATCGGCACCAGGAATTTGGGGCGGATCAGGTTGATGAGCAGTTTCATCTCTTCCTGGCTGGCGTGGCCGGAGACGTGGACATTGGCGATGCGTTCGTATAGAACGTTGGCGCCGCGTTGGTAGAGGCGGTTGATGGTGCGGAAAACCAGTTCTTCGTTGCCGGGGATGGGGTGGGCGGAGAAAACGATGGTATCGCCGGCGTGGATGCGGAAGCGGTTGTGGCGGCCGCTGGCCAATCGACCCATGACGGCCGAAGGCTCGCCCTGGGAGCCGGTGGCCATGATGACGACCTGGCTGTCGGGCAGGTTGGCTGTCAGGCTGACATCGATGAGCAGGTCGTCGGGGATGTTGAGGTAGCCGAGGCGGGAGGCCATTTTGGTGTTTTCACGCATGGAGCGGCCGGTGATGGCGAGCTTACGGCCGTATTTTTGGGCCATGTCGGCAACTTGTTGGATGCGCGAGATGAGGGAGGCGAAGGTAGCCACGATGATCCGGCCTTCGGCCTTGCGGAATAAATCGTCGAACGCTTCGGCGACGACCATTTCTGAGGGTGTCCAACCTGGGCGGTCGGCGTTGGTGCTGTCGGCGAGCAGGCAGAGGACGCCGCGTTCTGAAAATTCGGCCAGTTTGGCGAAATCGGGCGGCCAGCCATCGGCGGGCGTATGGTCGAATTTGTAGTCGCCGGTGTGGACGATCAGGCCGACGGGCGTGGTGATGCCAAAACCGACGCAGTCGGGGATGCTGTGAGCCACATGGAACGGCTCGATTTTAAAAGAACCGATGTACAGCGTTTCACCAGCTTGAATTTCGACGATGTCCACGCGCTCCCGGACGGTTTGGCGCAGTTTGACTTCAATGAGTCCGGCGGTGAGCGGGGTGGCGTAAATGGGGGCGCTGAGGTGTTCCATGAGGTGGGGCAGAGCGCCAACGTGGTCTTCGTGGCCATGCGTGACGAGGATGCCGAGGACGTTGTCGAGTTTGTCCATGAGGTACTTGAAGTCGGGGATGATGAGGTCGATGCCGAGCATGTCGTTTTCGGGGAACATGACGCCGGCGTCGATGATGAGAATTTCATCCTGGTATTCGATGACGGTCATGTTTTTGCCGATTTCGCCAAGGCCGCCGAGGGGAAGTATGCGTAATTTTGAATCCATAAGTCCTCCGTATGGGTCGATCATTAAGGTGTTGGGTGGATAAAATTAGTTAACTGTGGGATTCAGCCGGAAAAGGGCGTGGGCTGAAGGCCACAGATTCGAGTTGATTTAAGATTTTTTGGGTATTTTGGGAGTAGCGCGGACGGCCGTTTCTGGTATTGCCATTGTGTCTGATCATCGGGTGTTTTGTGTGGTGGTTATTGATGGCCAGGGAACGGCTGATGGTTGACGGCCGTTCAGGTGAATAGCCAGGCCCAGAGCGTGATAATGAGAAAGGTTTGTAAAATGGATAAGGCAACGGTTAGCCCCCACAGGCTTTTGGGCTTGGTCAGGTTGGTGGAGGTGGTTGGCGAGGCGACGACGGCCGTTGGGATGGGTTGTGTTTGGGAAACGGCCGTGTCCAGAGGAATGTCATAACGCAAAATGGCGGCCGAGATATTGTCCTGACCGCCCCGGCTGTTGGCCAGTTCGATTAAATTTTGGGTTGCCAGGGCTGGTTCGGCGGCCGTGACCATTTCTTCTAGCTCGTCGTCGGTGACGTGGCGTATGAGGCCATCGGAACAAAGCAGGATGACATCGCCGCGCTGCATCGGTTTCTCGAACAGGTCGATTTTGGGTGTTTTTTCTGAGCCGAGGCTGTATAGGATGACGTTGCGACGGGGGTGGAATTCGGCCTCCTCGGCGGTGATGGCTCCTTCTTCCAGCAGTTTAGCGACGAGACTTTGGTCTTTGGTGATTTGTTGGATACGGCCGTTGCGCCACAAATATCCCCGACTGTCGCCGACATTGGCAAAATAAGCATTTTCGCCTTGAAACACCACGGCGACCATGGTGGTGGCCATGCGGCTGTTGCCATCGCGCTCGGCGACCATTTGGCGCAGGTCGGTATTGGCGGCTTGCATGGCGTCAACCAGGCGTTGCCCCCAGTTCGGATTGTTGGCGGTTGCGAGGAAATGGTGCAGGGTGCGTTCGCTGGCGAATTGGCTGGCAATTTCGCCAGCATCGGCGCCGCCAACGCCATCGGCGACAATGTATAACCACCCATTCTGGGTTTCATCGTCGATGTCGATGGGTTCCCTATAGGTGATAAAGTCTTCATTTTGGGTGCGGACGCGGCCAACATCTGTCCGAAGAAAGGCGTTGATTCGTCTGGGTATGCTCATGGTGTGGACTATATACAGAAACGCCGGGAAGGGCAAGCGGTCAGAGGGCGTTAGGTGGAATCACATTGTAACCAGAAGGTAGATTAAAAAGAGACCAACCAGCACAGATAAGACGATGAGGGCGCCCAGGATCAGATTCATCTGGGATCCCTGGGTTTTTTTCTGTGGTGTCGGCTGCTTTTTACCGGTCGGGGTTGGTTTAGGGCCGGGTTTGGGTTTGGTTTCGGCTACGGCCGTTTGGGCAGCAGGTTGTTCTTCATCCTCAGTGTCAGCGAAGATATCGACCAGCATTTGTGATTCTTCGGCGGCCGGTTTGGGCGTTTCTTTTTCTTCTTGTTCCCATTCATCTAAGACGCTTTCTTGCAGCCAATCTGGCAGTTCGTTCGCGTCGTCTTCTACTAGATCGGTCTGGTCGGTTTCCGAGTCGATCCAGGTTTCTGCGTAAGAATTGTCCGGCAGATCGTCACTCATCCAGTCGGGCAGCGATTCGCTGCTTTCTTGTTCGGCGAGATTGGTATCGGCGGGAGAGAAGGTGGGGGTGGGGGAAACGGCCGTTGTCAGGGCGGCTAATTTTTCCTGTGCTTTCTCGTGGTTGGGATCGATAGCCAGCGCCCGATTCAGGTAAGTGATTTGCTTCTCTTCTGAATCGACCAGGAGGCTGAGCAGATACCATGCCTGCGTGTTTTCCGGGTCTTCCTGCAAACTTTGGCTGAGCAGATACTGCGCTTTTTTGTTATCGCCGCTGCGGGCGGCCACGATAGCTTGTTGTAATTTTTGGTTCATCTTTTCCCCACTCATAATTAATGGTTAAACGGGATGCAGTGATCAATTAACTTGTGGCTAATTATCAGCCCATAGGTCCGCCTTATGTCAAACATTTTAGCACGACTTTGGGGATTTATCGAGAAGTTGGTTGAAAATTGGGCAGGGGTAATCTTGATTGGCGAGGTGGTGGGCGGCATGAACGGCCGTTAAATCCGCCCGCCGTGGCAAGCCCAGGTCGTCCAAAGTGCGCACAAGTTCACAGATAGAAAGTCCCATTACGGCCGTGTAACATCCAGACAGAGCGACGACCGGTTGAAAGGTGGGATGTTGAATGCCATACGCGCCGGCTTTGTCCAGAGGGTCGCCGCTGGCGATATAGGCGTGGATTTCCGCATTTGCATAATTACGCATGGTGACAACGGCCGTATTCACCCGTTTCACCATCTCTCCGGAGCGTAAATCCAACACAACCATGCCCGTATGCACCTCGTGCTGCCGGTTGCGCAGCGCCGCCAGCATCTCAAAGGCTTCGCGGGCATCAATTGGCTTACCCAACATTTGCTGGTCTAAAGCGACGGTTGTGTCGGCGGCTACAATCAGCGCCTGTTGCGGCACTGTGTGGCGCTGGGCAATGGTGATGGCTTTGAGAACGGCCGTTTCCACCACATTCACCGCCGGGTCCGGGTGCGTCACACTGCGCTCATCCACATCCGCCACCTGTACCTCAACGGGAAACCCGGCCAACTGAATCAATTCCTGCCGCCTGGGAGATTGCGAAGCCAAAATCAAATGCATGTATTCCCTCTTACCTGGCACGCCAGCGATAACAAAAAAGGCCAACTCTAACAAGAGTTGGCCTTTTTGTTCATTCGCTGAAAGTACCTGCTTATTTCAATTCGATGACAGCGCCGGCTTCTTCCAATTTCGCCTTCGCATCAGTCGCGGCTTCTTTGGAAACGCCTTCCATCACCGTGCCCAAACCATCGACAACTTCCTTGGCTTCTTTCAGGCCCAGACCAGTCAGAGCGCGTACTTCTTTAATTACGTTGATCTTCTTTGGGCCAATGTCCTTGATGATCACGTTGAATTCAGTTTGCTCTTCTTCTTCAACGGCCGCTTCGCCGCCGCTCATCATCGGCATCATGCCCATGGCCATCGGTGCAGCAGCGCTAACGCCCCATTTTTCTTCCAACATTTTTGCCAGTTCAGCCGCTTCCATCAGGTTCAGGCTGCTCAGTTCTTCTACGATTTTAGCTAAATCCGCCATTTTAATGATCCTCCAAATTGAGTTCTATTTGAAATTCAACAACAAAAAACGAATGATTAAGCCGCTTCCGCCGCTTCTTCACTCTTGGCGTAGGCATCAATAACATTGATAACCTGACGCACGCCATTGGTAATTACAGATGCGATATTGGTTGCCGGAGCATTGATTAACCCAATCAACTGCCCCCTGAGTACATCAAGCGACGGCAGTTTAGCCAGGGCTTCTACATCCGCACTCGACAAAATACGCCCACTTAAAATTGCCCCACGAACGATCAATTTATCGTCTGTTTTGGCAAAATCCACCAGAGTTTTTGCCATGGTCGGCACTTCGCTAAGCGCAAAACCGGTGGCAATTTGCCCTTTCAGGATCTCTTCAGGAACAGGATGGTCTGTTTGTTCCAGAGCAATTTTGAGCAAGGTGTTTTTGGTGATGTGGAAAGAACCCTCAGCTTTGGCTACCTCTTCACGCAGAGCTTCCATTTTTTTGACGTTCATACCTTTGTATTCGGTCATAAAAATGGCGCGGCTATCGTTGATAAGCTCTGTATATTGCGCTACCAATTCGTCTTTACGAGCTTTTGATATTGCCAAAGGATGTCACCTCCTTACCAGAATAAATAAAAAATCCTCGCACAAGCCTGTGCGAGGATTCTAATTGACGCATACAACCTGCGCCCGCAGGCACAGCGAATGAATGACTCAGTTTGAACCCCCACCTCGGCTGGCTGTTTTAAGGCCTGAACAAATTGTTCGTTACGGCCACCAACTGTCTACAGTAGGAAAGGTTGATTTGTTACCAACTCTTGAATAAGCAGATGGTATTTTACAACGTTGCTTCGATTACATCAAGCCGAATCCCAGGCCCCATAGCGTTGGCTACGGTCAGGCGACGAATATACGTGCCTTTTGCGGCAGACGGCCGTGCGCGTTTAATCGCATCAATAACTGTTTGTAAATTCTCGCGCAGCTGCTCTTCTGTAAAGCTGGCTTTGCCAATGGGCGCATGGACATTAGATGTCCGGTCGACGCGAAATTCTACACGACCCGCTTTCGCTTCTTCGATCAACCGCGGTAGATCAGGGCCAGGGGCCACTGTGCCAGCCTTGGGATTAGGCATCAAACCGCGCGGACCCAAGATGCGGCCCAAACGCCCCACCTTACCCATCATTTGTGGCACAGCAATGGCCACATCAAAATCAGTCCAACCGCCCTGAATTTTCTTGACCATTTCGTCGTCGGCAATGAAATCGGCACCCGCTTCTTCAGCCAGACGCGCATCTTCACCTTCGGCAAAGACCAGTACGCGTACAGTTTTGCCCAGGCCATGGGGCAGCAGAACAACGTCACGAACCTGTTGGTCGGCATGACGTGGATCCACACCCAGACGAAAATGAACTTCTACAGTCGGATCAAAGTTTGTGTAAACCGTCTCTTTGACCAATTTGATCGCTTCTTCACGGCTATAGAACTTATCGCGGTCCACTTTGGCGGCCGCTGCCAGATATTTACGTCCTCGTTTTGGCATGATTGCTCCTTGTGGTCTTATCGAACTGAGAAAAAGGTTCTCCCACGTTTATAAACTATTACTTCTCGATGGCGATGCCCATACTGCGAGCAGTACCGGCGATAATTTTCATCGCGCTCTCAACGTCACGCGCGTTAAGATCTTTCAATTTGATCTCGGCAATTTCCCGCAGCTGATCTTGGGAAATTGTGCCGGCTTTGTCACGATTGGGTACAGCTGAACCGCGTTTTACGCCGGCCGCTTTGCGAAGCAGGTCGGCGGCAGGGGAAGTTTTCAAGACAAAGTTGAAACTGCCATCTTGAAAAACTGTTACCTCAACCGGCACAACCTGGCCGACCATGTTCGAAGTTTTGGCATTATATTCCTTGCAAAATTGCATCAGGTTAATGCCGTGGGGGCCAAGCGCCGTACCAACTGGGGGAGCTGGATTGGCTTTGCCACCGTTAATCTGAATTTTTACTACTGCCTTAATTTTCTTTGCCATTTCATTCTCCTTGGAGTCCAGGCGCCTATATTAGTAGGCTCCTCCTAACATGAAACAATGAATTGTGATGTCGCCAAAGCGTCGGTCACAATTCATCGTTTGCTAAAAGATGAAGGTTATTGGAATGATATTAAACTTTTTCGACGTGCAAGAAGTCTAGTTCAACCGGAGTTTCCCGGCCAAAGAAGGAGACCATGACACGCACTTTGGCTTTTTCCTGGTCGATTTCTGACACAGTGCCAATAAAATCAGCGAACGGACCTGTTCCAATACGTACCTTTTCGCCGATCTGGAAATCAAATTTAACTTTGGGCGCTTCGGCTTCCATGCGGTTCATGATTTTGGCTACTTCTTCAGGACGTAACGGGGTGGGGTCATTGCCCATGCCCACAAAACCGGTGACACCTGGGGTGTTACGGACAACATACCAGGAATCTTCGTCCAGAAGCATTTGTACCAAAATGTAGCCGGGGAAAACACGGCGTTCAACAGTACGCCGTTTGCCGTCTTTGATCTCGATTTCTTCTTCGGTGGGGACAACAACATCGAAAATTTTGTCTTGCATGCCCATGGTTTCGATGCGCTGCTCAATGCTGTGCCGCACTTTGTTTTCGTAGCCGGAATAACAGTGAACGACGTACCAGTAACGGCCGTCACCCCCCATTTGCTCATCTACCTGTTGTATCAATGTGTTACCATTCAACAGATCGAGATCATTTGCTTCATCATTCATCATATCACTCATCACCACAGTACCTGTCCAGGCTTCCTCGTATCACGCGCATAAAAATTATGCACCAACGATAGCTCGGATAAGCAAGTGAATTGATTGTGAGAAAATAAGATCCCAAACCCATAGAAAAGCAGCCATCAACGTAGAAACAGCTAGCACAATGGCCGTCAGACGCCAGGACTCTTCCCGTGTCGGCCATGTCACTTTTCGCAGTTCACCGCGTGTTTCCCGAAAATAACGCGTAAGCGGATTTACCTGTTTAGGGCTTTTCTTGTCGGCTTTTTTAGCTTTGTCTTGTTTTGGCTTTTCGGTCTTCTCTTCTTCTTCTTCTTTTGTCACAACGCACCATTATTTAGATGATTAACCTCCGGGAGGAAAATTCATCCCGGAGGTTTTTACAGGGGGTGCAGGAATCGAACCCGCAGCCTACGGTTTTGGAGACCGTCGCTCTGCCAATTGAGCTAACCCCCTACATGCGGCAATTATAACACCTTAACGCGTTTCGCGATGTAGGCGGTGTTGGCGGCAACGAGGACAATATTTTTCAAGTTCCATGCGTGTCGGATCGTTGCGGCGGTTTTTTTCAGTTAAGTAATTACGCTCTTTGCACTCTGTGCAGGCTAAAGTAATGTGAAGACGAACTGCTTTTTTTGCCATGATAATAAACTCGATGCAGGGGTGCATGAAATGCACCCCTGCCTATGTGTTTGATTTATTTGATGATCTGGGTAATGACCCCAGCGCCAACCGTTAGGCCGCCTTCGCGAATGGCAAACTTGCTGCCTTGCTCCAACGCCACAGGCGTAATCAGCTTGACATTCAGGTTCACATTATCGCCCGGCATAACCATTTCTACACCTTCCGGCAGGGTAATCTCGCCGGTCACATCCAATGTGCGGATGTAGAACTGCGGCCGATATCCGGGGAAGAAAGCCTTATGTCGCCCGCCTTCGTCTTTCCGCAAAACGTACACTTCGCCCATGAACTCGGTGTGCGGCGTAATGCTCTTCGGCGCAGCCAATACCTGCCCGCGCTCGATGTCGTCGCGCGCAACACCGCGCAGCAGCAAACCAGCATTGTCGCCCGCCTGTACTTTGTCCAAAATCTTGTGGAACATTTCCATGGAGGTTACAACCACTTTGCGAATGTCTTCACGCAAACCAACAATCTCGACTTCGCTCATGGGTGTCAGGGTCCCACGGTCTACACGGCCGGTTACCACCGTGCCGCGCCCCTTGATGGAGAAAACATCTTCCACCGACATCAAGAAAGGCAGGTCGGTCATGCGTTCGGGCTGTGGAATGTACTCATCCACCACGCGCATAAGCTCCCAAATCGGCGCGTATTCCGGCGCGTTGGGGTCTTTGCTTTCGCTGGCCAGGGCCGCCAGGGCGCTGCCACGCACGATCGGCGTTTCATCGCCGGGGAAGTCGTAGCTGTCCAGCAGTTCGCGCAGTTCCAGCTCAACCAGTTCCAGCAGCTCTTCATCGTCCATCATGTCGACTTTGTTCAAGAAGATGACCATCGCCGGTACTTCTACCTGACGGGCCAACAAGACGTGTTCGCGGGTCTGGGGCATCGGGCCATCAGGCGCGGCGACCACCAGGATAGCGCCATCCATTTGGGCTGCGCCGGTGATCATGTTTTTGATGTAGTCACGATGTCCGGGGCAGTCTACGTGGGCATAGTGACGATTGGCTGTTTCGTATTCAACGTGGGCAATCGCGATGGTGATACCGCGTGCTTTTTCTTCGGGCGCATTATCGATCTGGTCGAAAGCCCGGAAATCCGCCCAACCTTTCAGGGACAGCGTTTTGGTAATAGCTGCTGTCAGGGTGGTTTTGCCATGGTCGATGTGACCGATGGTGCCAATATTGCAGTGTGGCTTCTCGCGCACAAATTTTTCTTTGGCCATTGCTTAACCCCTCATATCCTTTGTATGATCTATTTCAGTGCCATTCACTTTGAATGGCACAAATCGTACGGTAACCTTTCACAAGAATACCCCGTCACCCCTTTTTAGATGGGCGAACGGGGCATAAAGCCCACGATGGGATTTGAACCCATGACCTCATTCTTACCAAGAATGCGCTCTGCCGACTGAGCTACGTGGGCAATTGGCTTAAAAAGCTAAATTCAGGTTGCTGTGTTTTAACAGGGCTGAATTACTGTGGGCCAGGTAGGACTCGAACCTACGAAGGCGTTACACCAGCGGATTTACAGTCCGCCCCCTTTGCCACTCGGGACACTGACCCAGTTCTTGGTTTCGCCAAGCCGACGATGGGACTTGAACCCATAACCTATGCTTTACAAGAGCATTGCTCTGCCAATTGAGCTACGTCGGCATGTCAACGATTTTCTGTTAACTGTAAAGGTGACGCTTGAATATCGGCAAAGCGTTTACCGAAGGTTAAGTATAGCAAGTGTGATTTTTTCGTCAACTAAAAGAGGACGAAAAAATTGTGTGACGGTGAACTTATTTAAGACAAGCTTGTGTTTTGTTAATTTATAATTTCTGGGTGATTTCATGGGTAGTTTAAATCAGGTGGGGGCTTGAGGCAAATTTTTATGCGATTTGGTGTTGGTACGGCCGTGTCGCCCTTTTTCCAGGCGCGTGACGAATCTGAAGTATAATGAGAAAATCGACGGTGATTTTATAGTGATGCCTGTGTGCGTTTTGCTGTTGGCAGACGAGTATGGGTGCTAGCTGGGATGGTTGGGCATTATGGATGTAACGGTTAGTCATTTGAATAATCGACTGGCATTGCAATTGCCATTGGAACTGCCTTTGGGTCTGGTGTTTGTGGTTGGTCAGGTAGTGGAATTGGATCAGGGGGTAAACGGCCGTTCTCTTCAAGTCCAATTCGCGCTTGTAGAGCAAGCTCATCGCGTTCGGTGTGTTTTGTCGGAGCGGGCGGCTAACGAAGTAACCCTTCGGGAGGGCATGAAAATTCGCGCTGGCGGCCATCTGACCTTTGAACCGCGCTTTGCCGGTTATTCTTTGTTAGTGCGGGATGTAGAGGTTGTTCAGCCGCCCCTGGCAGAGACGTTGCCATCTGCCGCAAGTCTCGACTTGCTGCCAGATCGCGCGGCCATGACGGCCGTATTAGCAGATATTAAGAAACGGTCGGACGCGGCCCAGTTGGCCCAGGCCGATTTGCCTCCGTGGGTCCAAAAAATTGCCCCGCCAGAGGTTAAGGCGGAAATACCTGTTCCGAAAAGTAGCGAAGACCAGGTAGACGCAGAGAAACAGGGCGTGTTGTCTGGCAAATCAACCTCTGCCGCCAGACCATTGAGCGCCGATATGATGGCGCGCTTGTCTGCGGCTATGGATGCTGACGATGATGTGGAGTTGACGGCCGAGATGTTGGCTGATCTCGGGCTGGAAGAAACTGAAGAGGGCGGAAGTGATTCTTTTGCAAAGCAGCCTCTCGATGACCCTTTGCCGGTAGATCATCGGCCAGAACTGCCTTATTCGCCTTCAGCGGTTCATTGGGAGGATCCGGACGCTGTTTCGCCGCCGTCTCGTCGGAATGCCGATTATGGCATGGTTTTGCTGCTTATTATCTTTGCCATTGTGGCTGTTTTACTGGTTATCGTTATTGTCACCATGCTTTTACCCTGACAAAATTTGCAAAGGAAGCCCTATGTCTGAATCTCCGGTAACAATTTTGTGTCTGGCCAGTTATTTTAAAGGCACGACGTTTCTTCGGGCAGCCAAGGCGATTGGCTGTCGGGTGTTGTTGGTAACGCGCGAGAAATTGGCCGATGAACCCTGGCCGCGCGAGGTAATCGACGAGATATTTCTGATGCCCGATGTGGCGAAACAGCCGGATATTATCTATGCCATCGCCTACTTGATGCGCGGTACGGCCGTTGATCAGATTGTGCCTCTGGATGATTATGATGTCCTGACAGCCGCCGCGCTGCGTGAACATTTTCGCTTGCCGGGATTGGGGGTGACACACGGCCGTTACTTCCGCGATAAACTGGCCATGCGCACACAGGCCCGCCAAATCGGCTTGCCCGTGCCGGAATTCACGGCCGTTTTCAATTACGACTGCCTCCGAGACTTTATGGCTCGCGTGTCACCGCCCTGGGTGCTTAAACCTCGTGCGGAAGCCGGGGCGATGGGCATTAAAAAAGTGCACAACTCCGAAGAAGTCTGGCGCTGGTTAGATAAATTGGGCGACGAGCAATCATATTTTTTGCTGGAGCAATTTGTGCCTGGCCTGGTTTATCATGTCGATTCGATTGTTTCCGAAGGGGAAGTTGTCCTGGCTGTGCCCCATCAATATGCCCAGCCGCCGCTGAATGTTGCCCACGATGGCGGCGTGTTTGTCACCCGCACCATGCGCCGCGACTCGGCCGACGCGCAGGCCATTCTGGCCCTAAACCGGCAAATGGTTGTGGGGTTTGGCATGGCGCGCGGCGTGGCGCATACGGAATTTATCAAGGCGGATGACGGCCGTTTCTACTTTCTGGAAACGGCGGCACGGGTTGGCGGGGCCAATATCGAGGAACTGGTGGCTGCGGCCGCCGGGGTTAATTTGTGGGGCGAATGGGCTAATTTGGAAGCGGCTCATGCCCGAGGTGAGCAATATATCATTCCTACAGACAAAGGGGAGTACGCGGGGGTGTTGATTTGTCTGGCGCGGGAGGAGTGGCCTGATTTATCAGGTTATCAGGATGCGGAAATCGTGTTTCGCCTGCACAAAAAGTTTCATGCGGGTTTGATTGTGGCCTCGCCGGACAGAGACCGCGTGGAAACCTTGATTGCCGCTTACGGGCAGCGGTTTGCCTATGATTTTTTGGCCGTTGCGCCCCCGTTAGACAAGCCGCCGGAATAAAAAAGAGATTGGAGATTGATAAATCTCCAATCTCCAATCTCCAACTTTCAAAGCATTACAACATCAAATTTTGTGTTCCTGCCGGTATTGGGCGATTTGGTCACGGACGAGGCGCTGTTGGTGGACGGCCGTTGCCCATGGCAGCGCCAATCGCTCCTGAAAAGCAGTTTGCGCCTGGGTTGTTTCATCGGCCAATCCCTGAGCCTGATCAAATACATTTTCCCGAATAGGCTTGATAATTTGCCGGTTCAGGCGCACATCGTCGCCTTCTTTTGCCAGCCAGACGTCCAGCGGCTGGGCGATGTTGGTGGTCAGACCGCTGAGCGTGTGGGGCGTCTCGCCCAGCAAATCCGTGGCCGCGGCCATGACTTCGGCGGCGCGTTGGCCCAGATTAAAAGGCAGCCATTTATGCAGGTCTTGAAACCATTGGTTGACCATTTCTAAAAATGGCCCCACTTTTTCGACGGTGCTGGCCAGCAATTCTTCCAGAGCGGCAAAATAAGCTTGCAGTTTGATTTGCTCGCTTTCCAGCCAGCCACGGCCGTTTTGCAGCAGCGGAATATGCGCTTCCAATTCGGCCAGGGCTTGCTGGCCGGCGGCAATGCCTTCAGTGAGGATCGGGGAGCGCGTGACCAGGCCGTTCAGGGAATCGCCAACGGCCGTTAGCCCTTCTTCCACCAGCGCCGCCATATCCACGCTGTCAATTTGTTCATACAGGGCGACCAGACCGCTCATGACGCCAAGCTGCCGGGTGGCTGTGTCTAATTCCAGCGCCAGCGCGTCTGCCTGGGCGCTGCTGCTGCCGTTGGCGGTTTGCAGCGCTTCCAAACTGCGGCGCGTGGCGTCGAGTTCTGCTTGCAGGCGCATTTTATCGGCCTGGGCGGCGGCTAATTTGTTGAACAGGTCGGCCAAATCGTCGGGGGAGGTGAGCCGGGTTTCTGTGGCCGGGGAAACGGCCGTCACCAGTACCGGCGGTGGGGGAACGGCCGTAGTCCGGCGCGCCCACGCTGTGGCCCCAACTCCCGTCGCTGCGGCGGCAATTGTGGTCATGGCCGCCGTGCGCAGAAATTCCCGTCGCTGACTGTCATATCCCTCGTCACGAATTGACATAATGACCTCCGTGGAAACTTATTCGGCGCTGCGGTAGCCCAAACGACGCAGCGCTTTTTCATCGCGCCGCCATTTAGGCTCTACTTTGACCCACAAATCCAGGTAAACTTTGCTCTCGGTCAGCGCTTCGATTTCTTTACGCGCTTGGGCGCCAATTTGTTGTAGCTGCTGCCCTTTGGCGCCGATTAAAATGCGTTTGTGGGTGTCGCGTTCGACAACGATGTTGGCGTTGATATAAATCATGCCGTTCTCGCGTTCCTTAAATTCTTGCACGACAACGGCCGTGCCATAAGGCACCTCGTCACGCAGTTGCAGCAAAATTTGCTCGCGGATCAGTTCGGCGGCCAGATCGCGCACAAACAGATCGGTGATCTGATCGGCCGGATAATAGCGCGGTCCTTCCGGTAAGGCGTCGATGATCATTTGCCAGAGTTCGTCACGGCCGTTGCCCTGAGCCGCCGAGAACAAAATCCACGGAGCTTTGGGCATCATCGCCTGAAACTCTTCTGAACGAGGCAGAACATCTTCCGCTTTCAGCAAATCAGCTTTGTTCATGGCCAGGATGATGGTCACATGGTCGCCCAGGGCTTTTAGCTGCTCGCTGATGATTCGGTCGCCGGTTCCGGGCGGTTCCGTGCTGTCCACCAGCCACACCACCACATCCGCGTCGTTTAGCGCGTCGGCGGCGACGCCAACCATATATTCATCCAGCTTATGGCGCGGTTTGATCAACCCTGGCGTGTCGATGAAGATCACCTGGTATTCGGGCTGTGTCACAATGCCTAGCTGGCGGATGCGCGTTGTTTGCGGGCTGGGGGTGACAATGGCCAATTTTTGGCGCATGAAGGCGTTAAACAAGGTGCTTTTGCCGGCGTTGGGTCGCCCTACCAGGCTGACAAACCCTGCTTTGTGACCGGCAGGCGTTTCCTGCCAGGTTTCGTTTGTTTCAATTTCGCTCATTTGATTTTCTCGTTATGTTGATTCGTTTGGCGTCTGTTCAATTTTCACGCCAGATGTGCCTGGATTCTACACCAAACGAGGAAAGTTTCAGGCTGTCGTTGGCGATTGGCGGGTGGAGAGCGGGAATCTCTAATCTCCAATCTCTGGGGAAGGGTTTAGGCCAGGCCGATAAAAGTATACCATAGCTGATGAAATTAGAACAAGCGTGCTATTTAGAACAAAATCCAACCGCATGGAGCCAAAAAATAGAACCGGGTCGCCGCGCAGCAGGCCAAGGGCGGCGTAACCCAGACTAAGAAGAGCCAATGTGGCCCAGAAAAGTTGGCCGCTGCGCCAGCGTGAAGCCGTCAGCAGGGCGAAGGCAAATACGATGAGCGCCCAGGCAAGTCCGAGAAGTTGGGTGGCGTAACGGACGGCAAACAAGCCGTATTCGTCGGGCACGGCCGTTGCCAGAAATCCCAATGTGGTTTCCTTCCCGTAGGCGCAGCCCTGAAACCAGCAAGCAAGCCAGCCGAATGCCTGGCCTAAAGCGATTCCAGGGGCAAACAGGTCGGCATAGGCGGCAAAGCGGCGTTTTTGCCAGACGCACCACAGGGCCAGCCCCAGAAGCGCGCCAAACAGCGCGCCATGGTAAGTGTAGCCGCCCTGCCAGAGCTGCCAAATAGCCGACGGCCGTTCCGCAAAATATGCCCCCTGGCTGATCACAAACCCGGCCCGGCCGCCAATCAGGCCGCCTGACAGACCGGCCAGAGCGGCATCGAACCAATCGGGTAGGGGCAGGCGGCGGGCGCGCACGGCCGTTACTCCCAATCCGGCAGCGATGCCCAGACCTATGAATATCGTGTAGCTATAGAGCAAATTAGGGCCGAATCGCCCCAGGATTGGCGTCATAAATCGGCAATGGTAGACGAAGAGCATCAAACCGCCAAAAAGGGAAATCGTTTACCAACTGGAATGGTCTATAATGGGTTTAGCGTGAGGAACGTCAAACATTGGAGGCAATGATGGCAAATACGCCCATGATAGTCATTGAAATGGCCCCACGAAAGGCAATTGCCCTGGTGGCCCACGATAATCAGAAAGATGAGTTAATGGACTGGGTGCGGTTTAATCTGGCTTCGCTTGAGAACCATGCCTTGTATGCCACGGGCACGACAGGTTGGCTGCTGGAGCAGACCTTAAATTTGTCGATTCATAAATTACAAAGCGGCCCGCTGGGCGGCGACCAGCAAATCGGCGCGAAAATATCGGAAGGGGAAATCGACTGCCTGATTTTCTTTTGGGATCCGTTGGAATCGCAGCCCCACGATCCGGATATTAAGGCGCTGCTGCGTCTGGCGGCCGTGTGGAACATTCCCGTGGCGACGAATCGGGCGACGGCCGATTTTTTGGTGTCGTCGCCGTTGATGAGTGGGGCATACGGCCGTATCGTCCCCGATTACAGCGCCTACCGCCGCCGCCTGAAAGCCGAAGTTCTTTCTGACGAACCGGACGAAGTATGATAAAAATTGGGAGGCCAGAGAAAGAGCGGAATCTTATGGTTCTTCAGGAACTCAAGGGGTTGACAGCCCCTGATGCGTGAAGCGTGATGCGTAACCAGAGAGGTTTCACGCATCACGTATCACGAATCAGACCAAACCCCATGAAATCCCAAAGACCCAATCTTATTTGAAGAGGCAAATTGCTCGGCCAACTCTGCCTAATTCTAGAGGAGAAAACATGGACTTAGAAATTCACCCCCTTGATCCGGCTTCTATGAAGCAGCCGCCCGTTGATGATTTTGGGTTTGGCAACCTGTTTAGCAACCGCATGTTTACGCAGCAGTTTACCGCCGGCCAGGGCTGGCACGACGCCAAAATTGGTCCGTATGAACCGATTGCGTTATGGCCGTCAACGGCCGTATTCCATTACGCTCAGGAAATATTCGAAGGCACCAAAGCCTACCGGCGCGCCGACGGCCACGTAAACCTGTTCCGCCCCTGGGAAAACGCCCGCCGCTTCAACGAATCGGCGCGGCGCATGGTCATGCCAGCCGTGGACGAAGAAGACCACGTGGCGGCCATCGTGAAGCTGGTGGAACTGGAAGAATCGTGGGTTCCCAACGTGCCCGGCGCAACCCTGTACATTCGTCCGGCGATGATTGCCACCGACCCGGCCCTGGGGGTTCACGCCAGCAAAACCTACCTGCATTTCATCATCCTCAGCCCGGTGGGCGCGTACTTTAAAGAAGGATTTAACCCGGTGCCGGTGTTTATTTCCGACGAATATCGCCGCGCGGTGAAGGGCGGCACGGGAGCGGCCAAAACCGGCGGTAATTATGCCTCCAGCCTGTTTGTCAGCGAAGCGGTGAAGAGCAAGGGGTATTCGCAGGTGTTGTGGCTGGATGCCATTCACGGCCGTTACGTCGAAGAAGTCGGCGCGATGAACATTTGTTTTGTTTATGGCGGGCAGCACATTGTTACGCCCAAGCTCAGCGGCAGCATTTTGCCCGGCATTACCCGCAAATCGCTGCTGACCCTGGCTCCCGACCTGGGCTACGAAGTGAGCGAAGAAACCATCGACGTGAACGACATGTTGGCCGACCTGAAATCGGGCAAAATCACCGAAGTGTTTGGCTGCGGTACGGCGGCCGTTATTGCGCCGGTGGGCAAATTTGGCTACAAGGATGAAGAATACCTCATCAACGATTACCAGCCCGGGCCGGTTTCACACCAGTTGTATGAAGCGTTGACGGGGATTCAGGACGGCCGTTTGCCCGACCCCTACGGCTGGACCCACACCATCGAAGTGGCCTAAGTTGGTAGCTATCGGCCAGAACCTGATAGTTTCTGACATTTCCGCCGGTTACACTTAAGCCGTTAGAAATCTATCAAAAACAAGGCGGTGCATGATTTACCTGTAAATAGGCGGATTGTGTACCGGGAGGATTGTATGCAAGAAGTGGCAATTTTGGGCGTGGGGCAAACGGCCGTGCGCGAACATTGGGATCTCGCCATTCGTCAATTAGCGGTGGATGCCGGCCGCGCGGCCATGCTCGACGCCGATTTGAGCAAAGTAGACGCCATTTTTGTCGGCAATATGACCAGCGGCCGACTGAACCAGCAGCATCAGTTGGGCGCGTTGATTGCCGACCATTTGGGCCAATGGGGTGTGGAAGCCGTTAAATTGGAAGCCGCCTGCGGTTCGGCCGGTTCGGCCATGCGCCAGGGGTATCTGGCCGTCGCCAGCGGCGAAATTGAAGCGGCTCTGGTCATCGGCGTGGAAAAGATGACCGAGACCAATTTCAAAGAAACGACCGCCGCCCTCACCGGCGCGGCCGACGCCGATTATGAAGTCATTCACGGTGTCACCTTTGTCGGGCTGAATGCGCTGATTATGCGCCGCTACATGCACGAATACGGCTACACGCGGCACGATTTTGCGCCGTTTGCCCTGAACGCCCACGCCAACGGGGCTAAAAATCCCAACGCCATGTTCCGCGAGCCGATCACCGAAAAAATGTACGACAGAGGCCGCGTGGTGGCCGATCCCATCAGCCTGTACGATGCCTCGCCCATTGGCGACGGGGCGGCGGCGCTGCTGCTGGTTCCGGCCAGCAAAGCGCCGCAAGCGGTGCGCGTGATAGGCTCGTCGGTTTCCACCGACACACTGGCTATTCATGACCGCGAGGACACGCTCTGGTTGAAAGCGGCGGAACAGTCGGCGCGGCAGGCGTATGCCCAGGCGGGCATTGGGCCGGATGATGTGGATTTGTTTGAGCTGCATGATGCGTTTAGCATTATGGCTGCCTTGTCGCTGGAGACCTGTGGGTTTGCGGAGCGGGGCCAGGGCGTGCGGGTGGCGCAGGCGGGAGATATTTTGCCGAACGGCCGTATCCCCATCTGCACCATGGGCGGCCTAAAAGGGCGCGGCCACCCGGTGGGCGCAACCGGGCTGTACCAGATTGCCGAAGCGACCTTGCAACTGCGCGGCGAGGCTGGCGAGGCGCAGATTGACGGCGCCCGCATTGCCATGACCCAGAATATCGGCGGCAGCGGCGCAACGATTGCCACACACATTCTGCAACGGCCGTAATTCCTCCAACGCCGTTGCTTTATGAGTAATTCATGTAATTAGACCGTTTAACGACGGTCTTTTTTGCGTTACAATACAACCTGTTGGATAAAAAGCTGACCAAAAAGTCAAAACTACATCCCAGGAAAAATATCTTGCCTAACACGAACCTACCTACGCCAGCCCCTATCATTTCACCCAAGCTGCAAACAGTTTTAGAACAGATCGCCGCCGATGTTGTCAATCATATGGGGTGCGTCGGGGCGATGGTGGCTACATTGGAAGGTGGCGTGGCTTTGGTTGTGCGCGCCTTTGGCAACATAGGCGGCGTTGATGAGCGGCAGAGGCTGCCTTCTTTTATTCATCTGGCCAAGCTGGGACCGGGCGTCGTATTACCTTTATACGATGACGCATATGTCGATAATGTGGCTGTGCGCGCTGTGCTGGGGAAAGACGGCCGTATCCCTGCTTATCTCGTTACCGACAGCCTGGCAGATTTGTATCACCCTTTCCTAAACCGGGAAGACGCCATTGCCTTGCAGAAACAAGCAGGCATTGTGCAGGTTGTTGTGCTGCCGTTTTTACTGAACGGCGAAGTGGTTGGCAGTTTGTTTGCCGCTGTCACGGAAGTCCTGGCCGAACGGCAGATCAATGCCCTGAGCGCTTTTGGCCGGCAGGCGGCCGTCGCCATCCAAAATCAACGCCGCCTGGAAGCCATTCAAGCGTTAGAACATATCGTCCTCCGTTTGCAGGCCCGCATGACGGATGAAAACGCCGTGTTGCAAACGATCGTCCAGGGCGTGGTCGAAGAGTTAGGTTATACCGGCGCGATGGTGGCGACATTGGAAGACGGCCGTGCCCTGCCGGTGCGCGCCTATGCCGTAAACCTGGACCCGGCAATTGTGGCGGCCATGGAACAGACCGTAGGTATCGGGTTGTTGGGGCCGCAGGCTGTGGTCTATCTGGACGATGACCAGTATCGAGATAATTTGAGCGTCAGGGCGGTGACCGGGCTAAACGGCCGTCCGCAAAAATACCTCGTCTCTAATCAGTTGTACGACTTATTCCGGCCGCTGGTAAATGCAGACCTGGCCAGACAAGCCCAAGACGCAATGGGCATCCGGCAGGTCATTGCCGTGCCCTTCTTCCAGGTGGATGAAGTGATCGGCAATCTATTTGTCACCACCGACAAAGACCAATTCACAGAATGGGAAATCAGCCTGCTGACTGCTTTGGGCCAGCACGCGGCCGCCGGGCTGCGAAATGCCCGCTTATTCCAGGAAATGTCCGAACAACGCCGCATTGCCCAAACCTTCGGCCGCATGGCTTTTAGCACCGTGGCCTCGGCCCATTCATTACGCAATCACGTAGGCAATATCAGCGGCTACATGCAGCTTTTACAGCTCTTGCCAGAATTAGACGGCGATCGACGCGAGTTTATTTTGCGCGAACTGCCCATGGTGGTTCAGGAAATCGGCAAAATTGTGAATATACTCGACAATCTGAACGAACCCTGGCAGCAGCCGACGATTGATATGGTGAATGTCAACGACAGTTTGAGCCGCGCCCTCATCGAAATTTTCCCTCGCACACCGCTGCTGCGCGATCAGGCAAAAATTATCACCGAAACGAAAGTGACACTCCATTTTGACCTGGCAGAGAATTTGCCGCTGATTCGAACAGCCAAAGATATGTTGTCGGAAGCGTTTCGCATCATCATCAAAAATGCCGTGGAAGCCATGGCCAGTGGCAGCCCTGCGCCGCAAATTTGGTTAGGAACACGCGAGGCAGCGCCCAACCTGATCGAAGTGACCATTCGTGATAATGGGCCGGGCATTGCCGCAGAAAATTTGGCGCACATTTTTGAAATGGGCTGGACGACAAAGAAGGGCAGCGGGATGGGCTTTGGCCTGTTTTGGACGCGTGATTTTATCGAAGGGTTGGGAGGCAAGTTGGTCGTTACGAGTGCGCTTGGAGAGGGCACGATGTTTGTGATCAAATTGCCGGTCACGGCCGTTCCCTACCCGGATTCCCCATCAGCATAGGACACACATATATCGGCATGAAAATGAATAGAAAATTTACCTTCTGGCGGCTGCTGCGCCTGAGCAGCTTCCAAATTGGCTCAGCCATGGGCGACATTTTGGTGACCAGCATCTGGAACCGGGTGATGATCTCCAACTTTGGCATCCCGGCGACGCCTGTGGGCTTGTTGATTGCCCTGCGCTATTTGCTGTCGCCATTAAGTTTGTTGGCCGGTTATTGGTCGGATACACGGCCGTTATGGGGCTACCGGCGCACTTCCTACATCTGGCTGGGGCGGGGCTTGATGGTGCTGTCGCTGCCGCTGCTGGGCCTGAGCCTCATGCGGCTGGGCGTTGTCACCACCGACGTGCTCGGCTGGCTGCTGGCGCTGGCTTCTTCGCTCATGTATGGCATCGGGACGCTCGTTTCGGGCAGCCCATTCCTGGCTCTGGTGCGCGACGCCGCGCCGCCAGAAAAACAAGGGCTGGCTATCAGCACTGTCGAGACGGTGCTGATCATCTTTTTTGCCATTGCCGGTATTGGCTTTAGCGTGTGGATGGATGTATACAGTGCGCCAGTATTTTGGGAAATGGTCATCACGACGATGGCGGTGGGTGGCTTTTTCTGGTTTTTTGCCATTGCCGGCGCAGAAAAGCGGCAGAAAAAGGGTGATGTGACGGAAACGGCCGTGTCCACCCCCCATCAACAACCCGCCTTCAAGGCCATCATCAGCAAAATCTGGCAAGACCCACGCACCCGCCGCTTCTTCTTCTTCCTGGCTCTGGCGACCATGGCTGCCTGGGCACAGGACGCCATTCTGGAGCCGTTTGGCGCGGATGTGTTCAATCTGCCCATCAGCCGGACGACACGATTTAACAGCTATTGGCAAGCCGCTACCGTGGTCACATTGGTTGGCGGCAGCTATTTCTGGCGCAAACGCCCGCCGGAACGGCAGGCCGCCATCGCCAAATGGGGCCTGGGCTTCATGGCTCTGGGGCTGATCGTTTTGGGCGCCGCCGCGTTTGCCGGTCAGGTGCATTTTCTGGAACTGGCCTTGCTCATCTTTGGCGCGGGATTTGGCGTCTACACCTTTGGCGGCCTCAGTTTGATGGCTGTGATGGCTTCCGACACGGAGGCGGGCGCTTATCTTGGCTTGTGGTCGATTGCGATTTTGGTCTCCAAAGGGTTTGGCACGTTTTTGGGCGGAGCCACCCGCGACCTTTTGTTTTTGGGATTGGGTTTGCCGGCCGGACTGAGCTACGCCCTCATTTTCGGCTTGGAAGCGTTGGGTCTGTTAGGCGCTATTCTGATCTTGTCGCGCATTGATGTGGTGGGTTTTGCGCGTGATGTGGGCCGGGTGGTCAGCCGCGCCGAGGCGCAAATCGCCCTGGCGGATTAGATTGGGCACGGCCGTTTCCATTTTGCCGTTCACCTGCCACTGATTACACTCCAATTATGTCAACTTTTGGCGATTCATCGACTGGTTGTGTCTGGCCGCAAGCCGTCTTGCACCTGGACATGGACGCCTTTTACGCCAACGTCCACATCCTCGACCACCCGGAGGACGCGGGCGTTCCGTTGGTGATTGGCGGCCAGCCGGGCGCGCGCGGCGTAGTGGCCTCCGCCAGCTACGAGGCGCGCAAGCTGGGCATTCGCTCCGCCATGCCCACCAGCACGGCCGTACGCCTCTGCCCCCAGCTCAAAATCATCCCCGCCAACTGGCCGCGCATCCGCGAATGCTCGCGACAGGTGATGGACATCCTGGCCGAGTATGGCCCGGTCGAGCAAATCAGCGTGGACGAAGCCTACATCGACCTGGCCGAGTGGCCCGACCCACTGCCGCTGGCCGAAGAGATTCGCACGGCCGTTCACACCCAGACCCAACTGCCCGCTTCCGTGGGGCTGGCCACCAGCAAACTCGTCGCCAAGGTCGCCTCCGACCACGAGAAGCCGGCCGGCTGCACCATCGTTTTGCCGGGGCACGAAGCGGCGTTTCTGGCCCCGCTGTCCACGCGCGTCATCTGGGGGATTGGGCCGCGCACGGCCGAGAAGCTGGCCGGGGTGGGCATTCGGACTTGCGGGGAGTTGGCGGCGGCGGATACGGCCGTGTTACGCGCTCAGTTCGGCCGTCAGGCGGAAGATTTGCAGCGCCGCGCCCTGGGCCAGGACGAGCGGCAGGTGCACGCGGAGCGCGGCCAGCCCAAAAGCATCAGCCAGGAGTGGACGTTTAATCAGGATGTGCATGACCCGGCCCGGTTGCAAGAGCAGATTCGCTTACAGGCCGAGAGTGTGGCGAAATCTCTGCAAAAGCGCAACCTCGTCGCCCACACCGTGCGGGTCAAATTCCGTTGGGCCGATTTCACCACCTTCACGCGGCAGAAATCGGTGGAAATTGGCCTGGACGACGCGGAAGGAATTTGCCGGCTGGCGCTGGTTATCTGGCAGGAGAATTGGCCGCCAGGCCAGCGGATGCGCCTGATTGGCGTGGGCGTCAGCGGCCTGGCGGAAGTGACGCAGCGGCAGTTGGGTTTTCGCTTTGATGATGAGACCTGAGCGGCGTTAACGCGGCAGTTGGTTGGCCTCGATAATCATTTGTTCCAGGCGCGGATAAGCTTCCAGCAAAAAGGCCAGAATGGCACGTGATGATTCCTCGCTAATTTCCCCACCTTGGGCGTTGCATAACGGCCGTACCTCCGCCGTCAGGTTGGCGATCTGGCGCAGTTTGTCGCGGTATTCGCTGTACAACGGCTGCCAGGTGGCCGGTACGTCGGTAAAGCCAGGCGCTTCTAAAATCCACAATCGCGTCCAGCCAATAAAAGTGCCACAGTCGAACGCTTTGTCAGTGGTTAAAGCCAGTTGGTACTCGCTGTTGAAACTGCGGAACGAATCGCGTACCAGACCCAGGTAACGGATGTAAGTATCGGCGTTCCAGGGCTGGATGGGTGTTTCAGGGAAGGTGTGGGCGGTTCCGGTGGATGGAGGAGCGGCTGGCGGTGCAGTTGTGGGAGGTACGGCCGTTGCCGGCGCAGCGGTTGACGCAGGGCGGGGCGTGTGGGTGGGCGTGGCGGTGTCGGTGGGTTCCGGCGAAGCTGTAGGTGTTTTTGTGGGCGTGTGGGTGGCTGTGGGTGACGGTTCGGGCGTGTCGGTGGGCAGCGCGGTGGCGGTGTCTGTGGGCGGCGGCGTGTCGGTTGGGGTGGCTGTGGCCGTGGGCGTATTGGTGGGGGACACGGCCGTTTCCGTTCCTGTGGCGGCGGCGATGGGCACGGCCGTTGGCGCGACCGCTTCCTTGCAGGCCGATAAACCCAATATAAATGTTGCCAGGGCAACCATCACAAACAAATGGCGGTAAAAAACACGTTTCATCAATCCTCCCGTTGGTAAGTGGCGGGCGAGGAGCAACGATGCGGCTCTGGCAAATCGTCTGTATCCACACCCCAGATGGCAATATCCGAAGGATTATAAAAAGCGGCCTGAACTAGGAGTAGTGCAAAAGATCACCCGCCAGCCTGAAAGATCATGTTACAATTGTCATGCTTCCCTTTGGGCGGGGTATTTTGCACAGTGTAAAGGATTTCATGCAGCCTGAACAACCAGATTTAACGGCCGTTGCGCCGGCATACGATCTCTTTAGCCCGCAGTTTAAGGCCGACCCGTTTCCCACCTTTGCCGCCATGCGCCAGGACGCGCCCATCTACGGCCACGTCGCCCGCAACGGCTCCACCATCTGGTACATCACCCGTTATGAAGACGTGGTGGACGTACTGAAGGATAACGAGCGTTTTGTGAAGGATGTGCGGCGCACGCTGCTGCCGGAGGAATTGGAAAGGAAACGGCCGTCTACCCTCACTCAGCGCCTCATCAACGAAAACATGCTCTTTGCCGACCCGCCCGACCATACCCGGCTGCGCGCCCTGGTCAACCAGGCCTTCACGCCGCGCCGCGTGGAACAAACCGCGCCCCGCGTCCAGGCCATCGCCGATACGCTCATCGACCGGGTGGCCGCCGCCAAACAGATGGACCTCATCGCCGATTTTGCCCTGCCGCTGCCCACCATCGTCATCACCGATTTGCTGGGCATCCCGGCGGCCGACCGCGAGCTGGTGGCCGATTGGTCGCAGGCGATTATTGCCCCGGGGCGGCACGGCCTGACGTTTAGCGCCCGCAAGCGCAAGGTGCGCGCATTTGTGGCCTATTTGCAGGAATTGTTCGCCGAACGCCAGCGCCAACCGGAAGATGATTTGATTTCGGCGTTGGTTTGCGCCGAAGAGGGCGGCGAACGCCTTAACCCGGCGGAATTGTCCAGCATGGTGGCCTTGCTGCTGGTAACGGGTCACGAGACGACGGTGAATCTGATTGGCAATGGGGTATTGGCGCTGCTGCGCCATCCGGACCAGTTGGCGCGGGTGAAGGCAGGGGATGAGAAAGGGGTGGAAACGGCCGTTGAAGAACTCCTGCGCTTCGATGGCCCTGTCGAAACTTCCACCACCCGCTGGGTGCGCCGCGATGTGGTTTACAAAGGCTGCCTGATGCGCCGTGGCGACGTGGTGCGCGTGGTCCTGGCCTCCGCCAACCGCGACGAAAGCCAATTCCCCGCCGCCGACACGCTGGATGTGTGCCGGAACAGCAACCGCCATCTGGCCTTTGGCCACGGCATCCACTACTGCCTCGGCGCGCCCCTGGCCCGCCTGGAAGGTAAGATTGCCCTGCAAACCCTTTTTGGACGGCTGCCGAATTTGCGAACGGCCGTTCCCCCCGCTGAATTATCCTGGCGCTCCGGCGTCCTCTTCCGTGGCCTCGAACGCCTGCCCCTGTCCTGGGATTAATTGTAAACTTCCCGGAAGTTCAAAACTTCCGGGAAGATCATTTACAGCCCGTACCGCTCCGTCGCTTCGTTCAGGATGCGGTTCACCAATTCTTCGTAGGTCCAGCCCTCCGCCCGCGCTTCGATGCACAGGTCGGAATACTCCGGGTTCAAGCCGGGCAAGGGGTTGATCTCCAAAATATACGGCTTGTTGCCATCGTTGGCGTCCAGGCGAAAATCGACGCGGGCCACGTCCTGGCAGCCGGTGACGCGGAAGGTAGCGGCCGTCAGCCAGTTCAGTTCCTCTAGCATGTCGTCATCGATGGGCGCGGGGCAGAGGTAGTGGAATTCGTGGGCCAGCTCCGTTTTGATGCGGCTGGTGTAAATGCCGCCTTCTTCATCCGGATAGCGCGTCATGTCAATTTCCAGCGGCGGCAGCAGATAGAGGCCCCTGGACACACGCGGCGCTTCTTCATCTTCCGGCAGCCGCCAGGCTACCGGCGTGGTCAGATTGCCCACAACGCCGACGGTTATTTCGCGTCCTTCAATAAAATGTTCGGCCAGCACCGGCTGGTCATAACGGTCGAACAGGCGGCGTAGTTGGGTGCGCAACTGCTCTTCATTTTGCACCACAGAGTCGGCGCTGATGCCCATGCCCGTACCTTCGCGGCTGGGTTTTACAAACAAAGGGAAAACCAGATCATCGTTGATTGGTTCGTGGATGCGCTCAAATACCTGGAACTGGGGTGTGGGCAGGCCGTGATAGGTTAACACGCGCTTGGTCATCGGTTTGTCGAGGGTGAGAGCGAGGGTGAGAACTTGCGAACCGGTGTAAGGGATGCGCAGCATTTCCAGTATAGCTGGAACCTGAGCCTCGCGGGAGTCGCCAAAATGACCTTCACAAATGTTGAAACAAATATCTGGTTTCAGGCGGCGCACGTTATCAAACAGGGTGCTGTCGCCCTCTAAAAATGTGACCTTGTGACCGCCGCTTTCCAGAGCGGCCGTAATCGCTTCGATCGTCTTTTCGGAATCCAGATCGTCCCACATATCGGATGACATGCCGGGTAAGAGGGGCGCATTTTTTTGAAGGTTGGCTAATAAAGCAACATGCATTGTGTGTTTTTGTTCTCCTTGAAAATAAGAAACCCATCTCCAGACAAACGGCATGGGGATGGGTTGACAAATAAAGATCGTGAATTCGCCGAAAGTATAATCATTGTGCCCAAAATGTCGAGATATTCGGAAATGAATTTTCGGGTAAAGATGGCCGCTTTGCGGTTGACATTTGCGCCACAGAAAGATAGCCTTAGACCCATTGAGGATACCACAGAAATGATTACCGGACTCTGGATTGGACAAATTGAGTATGACGCTGCCTGGGATTTGCAGAAGGACATGGTGGCGGCTAAGGTGGACACGCCTGATTTACCTGACGAGATTTTGCTTTTGGAGCATCCGCCGACGTATACCCTGGGGCGCAGCGGCAAGTTAGACCATTTGCTGCTGGGTGAAGAGGAACTGGACGCGCTGGGATTTACGGTGCGCTGGGTGGACCGGGGCGGCGACATTACTTATCATGGGCCGGGGCAGTTGGTGGGGTATCCTATTTTGAATTTGCAGCGGTTGTTTGAGCTGCAAGGCTTTGATAAGCCGGATTTTCACCGGTATTTGCGCAACCTGGAAGAAGTGATCATTGTGGCGTTGGCGGCGTTTGGCATTGTGGGCTGGCGATATGATGGCTACACTGGCGTGTGGGTGGACCGGCCGGATGGACCGCGTAAGATCGCGGCGATTGGCGTGCGGGTGAATGCGAAGGGAATCAGCAGCCATGGGTTTGCGTTGAACGTGAACCCGGATATGAGCCATTTTGGACATATTGTCCCCTGCGGTATTAGCGAGCATGGGGTGGTGAGTATGGTGGAGATGGTGGCACGGCCGTTAACCCCCACCGACCTCCTCCTACCTATCGTCAACGCCTTCGCCCAGGTCTTCCAGACCGAAGTAACGCTTAACGAACAACAGATAACAGTCAACGAATAACAACTACTCGACTGCAAGACCACTCGACTAAGGACAAATCCTATGACTACCATTGACCTTGATTCCATTGGCGTAAACGAAACGGCCGTCTTGCGACCCAAGCGCCGCCACCCAGACTGGATTCGCGCTCGTATTCCCAGCGGCGAAAATTATGAACGGCTGAATGAACTGATGCGCAGCAAATCGCTGCACACGGTCTGCGAGGAAGCGCAGTGCCCCAACATGGGCGAGTGCTGGGGCGCGGGCACGGCGACCTTCCTGATGATGGGTGACATTTGCACGCGCAGTTGCGCCTTTTGTGACATTAAGACGGGACGGCCGTTACCGTTGGATTTTGCCGAGCCGCTGAGGGTGGCAACGGCCGTTCAAGCCATGAACCTGCGCCACGTCGTCATCACCTCGGTCAACCGCGACGAGCGCAAAGACGGCGGCGCGCCGATTTTTGCGGCCGTTATCCAGCGCGTGCGCGAAATGCAGCCCGGCTGTTCCATCGAGCTGCTCATCCCCGACTTCAAAGGCAGCGCCGAGGCGCTGAAAATCGTCATGGACGCCCGACCGGAAATTCTAGGCCACAACGTGGAAACCGTGCCGCGCCTCTTCAAAAAGGTGCAGCCGCAAGACAAATACGAGTGGGCGATGACCACCCTGGAAAACGCCAAAAAGATGGACCCCGAAGTGCTGACGAAATGCGGCATCATGGTGGGCCTGGGCGAGACCTGGGACGAAGTGCTGGCCGTCATGCAAGACCTGGTGGATCGCGGTGTGGATATTTTGACCATTGGCCAATACTTGCAGCCGCGCGCCGACCAGCATTTGCCGGTGGAAAAGTATTATCACCCTGATGAATTTGCCGAATTGAAGCGCATTGGTCTGGAGATGGGCTTTAAGTGGGTGGAAAGCGGGCCGCTGGTGCGCAGCAGTTATCACGCCGACCAGCAGGTGCGGGCGCTGTCGCCGATTTATAAGCAGTTGTTTGGCAAGGAGTTGGTGAAGTCGGCGGGGTAGAGGGGCGTGAATCGGCAAAGGTTGCTCAAGTTCTTATTTGTGGGTTAAAGTCCGTTTAACCCTTCATCTCCAGAGGGGCAAAAGTGCAGTATAATTTTGAGTGGGATCCGGATAAGGACAAAGAAAATATCCGTAAGCACCGTGTCTCATTTGAACGAGCAGCGACAGTATTTCGGGATCCCAAACAATCATCAATTTTTGATGCTCGCCACAGTGAAGATGAAGATCGTTGGATAACGATGGGAATTGACAGCAGTGGCACACTGCGTATTGTTGTGCATACTTTTATTCCTGTTAGCCGAAGCGCCTATAAGATTCGGATCATTTCTGCAAGAAAAGCGACCAAGGCGGAAACCGCTGTTTATCAGCAAGGGTGACTATGAAAAGCGAGTATGATTTTACCAAAGGCGAGCGTGGGAAATTTTACGATCCTAACGCTGTCTTTAACATCCCGATTTATTTAGAGCCAGATGTTGATGAGTTTATGCACCATTTGGCGGTAGAAAAGGGGATTGATCTGCAGGAATTGGTCAATAGTTGGCTGCGTGCGAACATCCAGTTGGTGCAGAGTATTCACTAATTATGCTGTAAAAAGGCCGTTCCCAATGGGGTGGAAACGGCCGTATCCTCTCTATTTGGCGTGCTTGGCGATAGCCTCCACCACTTCCGGCCAGGTCTCCGGCGGCAGGGCGTGCCCCAACCCCTCAATCAGCAACAATTTGGCGTTTGGAATGGCTTCGGCCGTGTCCAGGCCGCCGGCCACCGGAATCAGCGGGTCGGCCTTGCCGTGGATGACCAGCGTAGGAATCGCCAGCGACCGCAGCGCCTCCCGGCGGCTGCCCGAAGCAAAAATGGCCGCCAACTGCCGCCCGGTTCCCACCGGATAATAACAGCGCTCATAGTTGGCAATGGCTTCGGCGCGGGCGTACACCTCGTCCACCGGGAAGGCGGGGCCATTGAGTACGTGTGCCCATTGCAGCGAATTTTGGATGTGTTCGGCCAGGCTGATTTAGCCGCCGGGGCCAGCAGCATCATGGCGACTTCTGGCTTAGGCTGCGGCAGGTCGGGCGCGCCGGTGGTGGACATGATGGAGATGAGCGTGCGCACGCGCTCCGGGTAGTGGATGGCCAAAGATTGGGCGATCATGCCGCCCATCGAAGCGCCCAGCACGTGGGCCGAATCAAGGCCCAGGGCGTCCAGCAGTCCCACGGCGTCGGCGGCCATGTCTTTTAGCAGATAGGGGGTGGTGATTGGCCCGCCCTGGAGAGCGGGCAGCAGGTTGGGCATACCGGCGGCCTCGAATTTGGTCGAGAGGCCGACGTCGCGGTTGTCGTAGCGGATGACCCAATAGCCGCGTTCGGCCAGCAGGGTGCAAACTTCTTCGTCCCAACTGATTAGCTGCATGCCCAGTCCGGCAACCAGCAGCAGGGGCGGGTTGGCGGGATTTCCGAAAGCGTCGTAACAAATATGGATGCCGTTGGCGACGACAAAATTTTGGCTTTGATAGGGAGTGGGTTCGTACATGGGTTTTTCCTTGTCTATAAATGGGTTGGTCCGCTTGTTTGCATCTACCGAGTCAACAAGCAATAAGGGATAGATCTTGATAAATTGGTCACGGCCGTTTCCGTACCTTCCACCGATTGACCAGCATTGAAACCAGGGCAATGCTTACCCAAATCATATTCACGGCCACGGAAGGTATCGCCCCATAATAAGCGGAATTGATGATAAGCAGTATCGCCCCCAATACGTTCAGGGATTGATAGCGCAGTGAATCGCCCGGCCATTTTTTCATGGAAACCAGGCCATAGGCTCCCAGCAATGCGACCGCGCCGATCCAACCTAAAATGTCAACCAGTAATTTTTCAGACAATCGCGATTACCCATCCTGTATGAATTTACGCTTCCACTCATAGAGCTTGTTGATGGCTTCCAGCGGCGTCAGCGTATTCACATCCAGCTTTTCCAGTTCTTCCAGAATGGGACTGGTTTCGGGGAAGAGGGCCATTTGTTGGGAGGAAGTGAAGCGGCTGGGGGTAACGGCCGTTGTCGGCGCATGGGCCTCTAGCTCTTTCAAAATCTCGTTGGCCCGGTTGACCACATCGCGGGGCAGGCCCGCCAGTTGGGCCACGTGGATGCCGTAGCTCTGGTCCGCCCCGCCGGGCACAATCTGGTGCAAAAAGACCACGCTGTCCCCTTCCTCGGCTACGGCCACGTTGTAATTGGCCACCAGCGGCAGCAAATCGGCCAGGCCCACCAGTTCGTGGTAGTGGGTGGCGAAGAGGGTGCGCGGCTTCAGGCGCGGGTGGTTGTGCAGATACTCGACCATCGCCCAGGCAATGGCCAGCCCGTCGTAGGTGCTGGTGCCCCGGCCGATTTCGTCCAGAATGAGCAGCGAGCGGCCGGTGGCGTGATGGAGGATTTCGGCGGCTTCCACCATTTCCACCATGAAGGTGCTGCGCCCGGCGTGCAGCTCGTCGTGGGCCCCAATGCGCGTGAAGATGCGGTCCACCAGCCCGATGTGGGCGCTGTCGGCGGGCACGAAGCTGCCGATTTGGGCCATGAGGGTGATGAGCGCCGTCTGGCGCAGGTAGGTGCTTTTGCCGCTCATGTTGGGGCCGGTGATGATCTGGATGCGGTCGGCGGCGTGGAAGTGGGTGTTGTTGGGCACAAAACGTTCCCCGATTTCGCCGGCTGTAGACTGCTCGACGACGGGGTGACGGCCGTTCACAATCTCCAGCTCGTGGCCGTCATTCAGCGCCGGGCGCACGTAGTTGTTTTTGGCGGCCACTTCCGCCAGGGCGGCGGCCACGTCAATTTGCGCCAGGACCTGGACCGTGGCCAGCAGGCGTTGGGCCTGGTGCGCCACCTGCCCGCACACCTCGGTAAAGACGCGCCGCTCGATTTCCAAAATGCGCTCCTCGGCGTTGAGGATGAGCGTCTCGTACTCTTTCAGGTCTGGGGTGATGTAACGCTCGGCGCTGGTGAGGGTTTGCTTGCGGATGTAGTCGTCGGGGACCAGGTGGCTGTTGGCGCGGGTGACCTCGATGTAGTAGCCGAAAACTTTGTTGAAGCCCACTTTCAGCGAAGCGATGCTCGTGCGCTCGCGCTCGCGCGGTTCCAGATTGGCCACCCACTCCCGCGCGTTGGCCGAAGAGTTCATCACCCCGTCCAGTTCCGCCGAAAAGCCCTTCTTGATGACGCCCATTTTGTTGAAATTGGTCGGCGCGTCGTCGGCGATGGCCTGGGCGATGAGAACGGCCGTGTCCGGGCAGGTATCCAGTTGGACGGCCAGATTGCGGATTGCGGATTGCGGATTGCGGAGAGGAGTTTCCCCTTCCGAAATCCCAAATCCGACATCTGCAATCTCTTTTTTTAGCGCCGGTATCGACTCCAACGCCAGCCGAATATGCTCCAAATCGCGGGGCACGGCTTTGCCGCTGAGCACGCGGTTGGTCAGGCGCTCCAGGTCGGGCAGCCCTTTGAGGGTGGCGCGGACTTCGGCGCGCAGCAGGGTGTCGGCGTGGAAGGTTTCTACCTGATCCAGGCGCTGGTTGAGGGCGGCGAGGGTGAGCAACGGCCGTGTCATCCTTTCCCTCATCAATCTGGCCCCCATCGGCGTGACGCTCTTGTTCAGAATGCCCAGCAGCGAATTTTGCCGTGCGCCGTCCAGCGCCTCGGTCAGTTCCAGGTTGCGCCGCGTGTTGCTGTCCAGCGGCATATAGCCTTCCAGGCTGTAATAGGCCAGCCGCTGAATCTGGCCGATGGCCCCGCGCTGGGTTTCTTGCAGGTAGTAGAGGATGGCCCCGGCGGCGCGCACGGCCAGCGGCTTGCCCTCGATGCCGAATCCGGCCAGGGTGGACACGCCAAAATGGCGCAGCAGATGTTGCCGCGCCGCGCCTTCCTCAAAGCGCCAGCCCGGCAGGTGGCTGACATTGCGCCCGGCGTCGTAGAGGCTGACGTCGTTTTCAGGCACGAGCAGTTCGGCGGGGTGCAGGCGGGCGATTTCTTCGCTGAGGGCGCGACGGCCGTTTAGCACCGTCACCGCAAATTCGCCCGTGGTAATGTCGGCGTAAGCCAGGCCGTAGTGGTCGTCGTCGCGGATAACGGCCGTCAGGTAATTGTTCCGTCCTGCCTCCAACATGCCCGGCTCGATGACCGTGCCCGCCGTAAAGACGCGCACCACTTCGCGCGGCATCAGGCCGTTCACCGTGTCGCTGCCGATTTGCTCCGCCAGAGCCACTTTGTACCCTTTGGCAATCAGGCGGGCGATGTAGCCTTCGGCGGCGTGGTGGGGCACGCCGGCCATCGGCGTGCGCACGCCTTTACCCTGCGGGCGGCTGGTCAGCACCAGGTCCAGTTCGCGCGCGGCCACTTCGGCGTCATCGTCGAAGGTTTCGTAGAAGTCGCCCAGGCGAAAAAAGACGATGGCGTCGGGATGCTGCGCTTTGATGTCCAGGTACTGTTGGCGGCTGGGGGTGACGCTGCTGGATTTGGTGGTTGAAGGCATATAACTCCGAAATAATGGTCAATTATCAACTGTCAATTGCCAACTGCCGGTTGATTATTGGCAATTAGCAATTGACCATTGATAATGAATTTTAGAGGGGTTAATCCGGGTTCGCAATGTTGGCGCGGTCTTCGATTTCCCAGGCATGGTCCAGGACGTGCCAGGTGGCGCGGCGCACGTAGTAGCGGGCGGGCCAGATTTTGCCGCCGCGCGGCCCTTGCTCCGGCAGTTCGCCGCGAGCGGCGGCGGTGAGGGTTTCCAGAATGGCTTGCCGCTGCTGCGCCAGCCGTTCGGTCAGGCTGAGGTCGGCGTCTGGGGCTGGCTTCCGGCCCAGGCGGCGCAGGTAGGCGTTTTCGGCTTCGTAGACGTGGGTGAGGATGCTTTCCAGGTCGCGGCCGCCGCCGCGCGGACCTTTGGTGAGTGGTTTGCCGGTGGCGGCTTGCACGGCCGTATCCAAGACCTGCCAGCATGCCTGCATCATTATCTCGGCGCGGGGCAAATCGGCGGGGGTGAACGGCCGTTGGTCGGCGGCAGGCATGGCGTCCGGCGCGCCGAAGTCGGTGGTCGAGCTGCCGTCCAGCCTTTCTACCACGTTCAGGTCGGCCAGGTGGGTGGGGGGCTGAAAGGCGGAGCCGGTGGGTTTGACGGCCGTTGCGTAGCGCGGACCATAATCCAACAGGGCTTGCAGCGCCTCGGCCTCGCTGCGGGCGATGCGGCACCAGCCCGGCCATGCCACCGCCCCGGCAATCACCTTCTTTTGGCCAATTTCCAGGTAAACATCTATTTCAGGGTTGGGTCGTGTCATTATCGATCATCCGTTGGCTGAGATTGGGGATTCATTGAGTCTCTAATCTCCAGCCGTAGCCGCGATTTCTTAATCGCGTCTGAAAGAGCGGGGTAGGGATACCCCGGCTACGCTTGTCGGTTGTGTCGTAGCCGCGATTTCTTAATCGCGTCTGAAAGAGCGGGGTAGGGATACCCCGGCTACGCTTGTCGGTTGTGTCGTAGCCGCGATTTCTTAATCGCGTCTGAAAGAGCGGGGTAGGGATACCCCGGCTACGCCTGTCGGTTGTGTCGTAGCCGCGATTTCTTAATCGCGTCTGAAAGAGCGGGGTAGGGATACCCCGGCTACGCTTGTCGGTTGTGTCGTAGCCGCGATTTCTTAATCGCGTCTGAAAGAGCGGGGTAGGGATACCCCGGCTACGCTTGTCGGGGCGGCCGATTCTTAATCCGTCTGAAAGAGCGGGGTAGGGATACCCCGGCTACGCTTGTCAAGAGAACCTGATGGTTTCGCAGGGCGCATGATAACATGGGAGGAGGGTCGGGGCAATCTGGCGGGAAGTGGGACTTTTTTGCCCGGCGGGGAGCTTATGATTACACGGCGGGAAAATTTTTTTACACGGCGGGGAACATGCAATTACACGGCGGGAAAACTTTTTTACACGGAGAGGAAAACTTTTTTACACGGAGAGGAAAACTTTTTCACACGGAGAGGAAAACTTTTTCACACGGAGAGAAAAACTTTTTTACACGGAGAGGAGAATTTTTTTACACCGAGAGGAAAATTTTTTTACACGGCGAGGAAAATTTTTCTGTGCCGGGATGGGTTGCATGTCTTGTTTGTTCCGGCGTATGCTTGGTGTCCGTCTAATCATGGCGCGGCGCAGATTGGACCAATTTTCAAAATTGGTCCAATCTAAAAAACGCAGGAGCGCAATTTTGTAGGAGAAAAAAGATGACAGATAGTGAGCAAAAGATAGAAACGGCCGTAATCCGCACCCAAACCCCCGCCTCCCCGCACCGCGAACACAGCAGCGCCATTTACATGACCTCCAGCTTCACTTTTGAGGATGCGGAGCATGCCCGCGCGCTCTTCGCCCGCGAGGCGGAAGGGCAGATTTATACCCGCTACGGCAATCCCAACGTGGATGAATTGATCGACAAGATGTGCCAGTTGGAGGGCGCGCCGGCGGGCATCGCCCTGGCTTCCGGCATGTCGGCGGTGTTTACGGCGCTGGCCGGGCTGCTGAACAGCGGCGACCACGTTCTGGCGTCGCGCTCGGTTTTTGGCTCCACGCACCAGATTCTGACGCGCATCTTGCCGCGTTGGGGTATTGATCATACGTATGTTGACGCCGCGCAGCCGGAAACCTGGGAAACGGCCGTGCGCCCCACCACCCGCCTGTGCATCGTCGAAACGCCGTCCAATCCGGCCCTGGACCTCATCGACCTGGCCTGGTTGGGTGAATTTTGCCGCGCGCGCGACATTGTCCTGGTGGTGGATAATGTGTTTGCGACGCCGGTGCTGCAACGGCCGTTAGCCCTGGGCGCGCATCTGGTCATGCACTCGGCTACCAAGTACATCGACGGCCAGGGGCGGGCCATCGGCGGCGTGCTGGTCGGCGACCGCTTGCTCATCGACGAGCTGGCCGTGTTTATGCGCCACACCGGGCCGTCGCTCTCGCCGTTTAACGCCTGGCTGTTTAGCAAAAGTTTGGAGACGTTGCCCTTGCGCATGGAGCGGCACTGCGCCAACGCCCTCAGGCTGGCCGAATTTTTAGAAAGCCAGCCTGAGGTGGCCTGGGTGAAATATCCCCATTTGCCTTCCCATCCGCAATACGATTTGGCGCAGCGGCAGATGAAGGCCGGCGGCGGCATTGTCACCTTCGAGTTGGCCGGTGGGTTGGAACAGGGGCGGCGCTTTCTGGACGCCTTGCAGCTTTGCTCGCTGACGGCCAACCTGGGGGATACGCGCACCATCGCCACCCACCCGGCCTCCACGACGCACAGTTCGCTGTCGGAAGCGGAGCGGCTGGCGGTGGGCATTACGCCCGGCTTGATTCGTATCTCGGTAGGCCTGGAGCATCCCGACGATGTGCTGGCAGACGTGGCGCAGGCGATTGGGGAGTGACGATTTGCGATTTGCGGTTTGCGATTCCCAAATCGTCAATCGTCAATCTCTAGCTTCTTGCCCCGCGTTTCCACCCACAGGTTCAGGCGGTCGCGGTGGCGGTCTTCCAGTTTGGTGAGGGCGCGTTTGCTTTTGAGGAGGGCTTCGGCTTCCTCGAAGGTGAGGCCGTGTTCCAGCATCAGGTAGGCGGCCAGCAGTGTGGCGGAACGGCCGCGCCCTTTGGCGCAGTGGATGAGGACGGAACGGCCGTTGGCAATCTGTTCTTTCATCCACGCCACCCCTTCATCCAAAATTTGTTCGGGGGGAATGGTGATGTCCAGCACATATAACTGGACGTATTGGATGTCATGGGCGGCGTAATACATGGCGTCATCTTCCCGTTCGGCGCGAATGTTTACCACAGCCCCAATGTTGTTGTCCTTAATGAAATGGTAGTCGCGTTTGTAGGTTGGCGCGCCGCCGAGCCACAGTTCTTCATGGATGGGGCCGTCAGGCGTGATCTGATCAAACCAGGCGTGCTTCTGCACCACTTCGTAGGTAAAGCGAATGACGGGATAGAGTTTGTCGAAAGTCCAGTGGAATGGGTTCATAAGATGTAAGGATAACCAAGGGCGGAAAAATGGCAAATTTCAGGCTGGTGGGTTTATGGACGAGTGGATGACCAACGGCCGTCCCTCGGCATGATGCTGATGAGTTGTTGGCCGGGTTTGGGGGCGACGGCCGTCTTTGTCAGAATCACGCTCAATGTTTGCCCATCGGCAATGAACAGCGGCGTGGCGGTTTCGCCATGCCGGGCCTGAAAATCCAGATAAGTAAACTCGTTGGAAAACGGCACCAACTGCACGGTGGCCCCGGCGTCGAACTGCTGCTCCAGGTAATCGAACCCTTTGTCTACATCGAACAGGCAGTGCTCGCGCAAAAGCTGGGCTTTTACTTCCGACAGGCCATCGGTGGCCGAGGCGAGGGCGAAGATGTGGTCGCGGCCCAGATATTCCTGGAAAAACAAACCGGCCAGGGCGTTGAGTTCGCTGTTAGAAGTCAGGGCCAGCAGGCGGCCAATGCGCGCCAGCGGCAGACTGTCGAGAACGTTGTCGGTGAGGATGTTGCCGTAGACGGCCGTTAGTCCTTCCGATTCCGCCGCCCGAATGTTGCTCAGGTTGGTGTCTACCAGCCACGCCTCAAAACCGGCCGCCTGGATGGCGCCGGCAATTTCTCGCGCCCAGCCATGCGCCCCGACGATGAGCGTGCCTTGTGGATTGGTTTGGACCACCTTGAGGGCGTGCGCCAGCGGTCCGGCCGTCAGAGCATATACCGCGACTGTGCCTACAACCACCAGAAAGGTGAGGGCGACCAATTGTTCTGTGCCCGGGTAGCCTAAATCGCTTAATTCCAGGGCGAAAAACGAGGCGACCGACGCCGCTACAATTCCTCGTGGCGCCATCCAGGCCATGAACAGGCGTTCCTGCCAGGGGAGGCGGGAGCGAATGGTGGAGAAAAAGACGGCTAACGGCCGTATGACCAAAATCAACGCCGCCAAAAAAACAAACGCTTCCCAGCCAATGCCCACAAAATCATCCAACTGCATCCGCGCCGACAAAATGATAAACAACACGGACAGCAATAAAACGCCCAATTCCTCCTTGAAAGAGACGATGTGTTGGATGTTTACCTGGCGCTGATTGGCAAACACGATGCCCATCACGGTCACAGCCATCAAACCAGACTCGGCGCGCAGGTTGTTGGATAGGAGGAACGCGCCAATCACCAGCATGAGGGTGAAAGCCGTCTGTAGATATTCTGGAACCCAATTGCGCCGAAACAAGAAAATGGTAAACCCGGCGACAAGGCCGCCGATCAGGCCGCCGCCCAGCAGCGTGAGGCCGATGCCCAACAGGACGGCCGGAATGGTCAGATGGTCTGGGTCGCCGGAGGCGATGACACCCAAAATCAGCACCGCCAGCGTCGCCCCAACAGGGTCCACGAGGATGCCTTCCCATTTCAAGATGGACCGCACCCGGTTAACGGGTCGGATAGAGCGCAGCATGGGCAAAACCACTGTTGGCCCGGAAACAACCAGAATTGCGCCCAGCAGGGCGGCCAAACTTAAACTCAGATCGAATACAAGGTAAGCCGCCAGGCCGGTCCCCAGCCAGGTGAGCAGCACGCCAATGGTGATCAGCCGGATAACCACTTTGCTGACGCCGGCCATCTCTTCGCGTTTCAGGCTCAGGCCACCCTCAAACAAGATCACGGCGACAGAAATGGACACCACCGGGAAAAGCAGATCGCCAATGAGTTCGTCGGGGTGGAGCAGGCCGGTGATTGGTCCGGCGATGAAACCGATGATTAATAAGGGCAGGATGGCGGGCACTTTGAGCCGCCAGCCAATCCATTGGGCCAGGATGCCGAGGATGAGAATGCTGCCGATGCCAACGATAATATTTTGGTGCATAGAAATTTCCTTTTTACCTATACAGGGTTCTCTGGCAAGACCCCAAGGGTTTTGTGCCCAAATAACCCAAATTTTCAAGAGCAAACCCTTGGGGTCGGTATAGCCTTGTAGCCGCGGCTACAAAATTTATTTCGTGGGGGTGGTAGCTGCTTGTTGTTTGCCAAATAAACCCTCGGCATACAGTAGGGCGTCCAGACTGTCGATGAGGGCGTCGGTGGCGCTGAGGAGGGCGGGGTCGGTGGTGGTGAGTACGGCCGTTACCTCTTCGTTCATGCGCAACGGCCGTATCCCACACAATTCCTCCGCTTTCGCCAACAGCCGCTTCTCGCCAGGGTGCGGAACCCGGTTCAGCGCAAACAGCACGTCGAAATAACTGGCCAGCAGCGCGGCCACGCGGTGGTTGACGCTGACCATATCGCCCCGTTGGACCGCTTTTTCTAACTGATACCTGTAGGAAGGGATGATTTGGCGCAAAACGGAATGATTTTTGGCGATGATGTCCTGGCGTAGTGGTTCGGGATAGGGTTGATCGGCTTGGGTTTGCAGGTTAGCCAGCCAGCCGGTGGGGTCGTATAACGGCCGTGCCTGGCGAATGGTGTGCCAAAAGCAGGTGGAATATCCTACGCTGGCCTGATGCTCGACCAAAACCCGGTCTAGCTGCGTCGCAATCCAATCTTGCCACCAATAAATCACATCCACTTCGATGCCGGTGGCCGCGTCGAACCATTCATCGCCCAAATCCCAAAGTTGTAAATTGAGATCCGCGCGTGACGCGCCAAGCTCGGCAACAATGGCCTGCCGGTCGGTCAGGGGGATGAGGTCGCGGACGAAAACGTAGAGGTCAATGTCTGATCCGGCGTCGTGGTTGGGGCCGGCCAACGACCCGCCGAGGGCGATGGCGGCCACCTGGGGGAAGGCTTGGAAACGGCCGTTTAAGTTTTCCAGCAGCTGCCGGTATGGTTTGGGTGTCTGTTCCATCAGGGTTGGTCCTTGTGTGTTGTGGCGAGAGTATAGCGGAGAAACGGCCGTGGCGACAGCCAGAAAACGCAAAACGGGGCGTCTGAATTTTTTTCAGACGCCCCGTTGACTTTTTTTTCAAGCAGTTTAGCCGCAGCCGCCGCTCGTCGGTCCGCGCTTCAGCTCAAGCTTCACTTTGGGCGTGAATTCCAGCTCATATGCGTGCGGGTTTGGTTCAGACGCCGCATACCGGTCACCGATGGCTGAATCGAAGATGTAACACAATTCGTCGTTGCCAGCCCCGGCGTTAAAGCGTTTGGTCAGATTGTCGTCGCCAAACGTGGCGATCCAGTTGTTGATGCCGCCTTCCAAAATATAGACATTGGGCACGGCCTCTGCAACCAGCACTTTCCAGGCTTCTGTCGCGGCGGTTTCGTCATTGCTCATCAGCACAAAGACAGCATTTGCCGGTTCAAAGTGCAAATCGGCCACTTTGCTGTCGATCTCGCTTAACGGTATGTGCTGTGCGTCTAAAATATGGAAAATGTTGTAATCGACTTCGTCGCGCACATCGAGCATGATCACTTTAATGCTGGTGTCTTCGATGATGGACAGTAGTTCGCCGGGATGGATTTGTACGGCCCGGTCGGCCAGCAGTTGGCCTTTTTCCGGCTCTAAGCGCGTCCAGCGGTCTTCGACGGTGGGTTGTCCCAGGACGATGAGGACTACGCCGCCCAAGGCGACTGCGGCGGCCGCGAAGTAACGCCATCTGGGAGCGGCTTTGGCATCGGCCCCGCCGAATTTTTGTTCCAGTTTTTCCGCGCCCCAAAACATGAACAGAGCCATCAGGACGACGCCCAGGACTACGACGCCGGTGGGCAGGCCAAATAGTTCGGGTAGGGTGAAGCGGCCCATGTAGGACGAATTCCAGAAAATAGCGAAGTTGTCGACCGTTTCACCAAACAGGAAGATGCCAAACAGGACGCCCAGGACAAAGAAAATGCCGTCGAGTTTGCCGGTGGCCATAGCGACCAGGGATGTGCCTGGGCAAAAACCACCGACGATGAACCCAAACCCCATGATCAGGCCGCCGAGGATGCCAGGCCAGAGGTAAGTGGGGTTTACCCAGAGTAAGTTGTAATCGAGCAGGCCAACGGCCGTTGCCCCAAATATCAAAACCATGGCCACGATAATCGCGCCGAACATGACCTTTAGAACGGTGAGGTCTTTGAAGTAAAACTGAGCGGCCAGTTTTTTAGAATTACCGAAGCCAGAGATTTCCAGGACATAGCCGAACGCAAAACCAATCACCCCATAGATGAGTAGCGCGCCCCAGTGGCCGAAAATCGTTGGTAGTTGTACAGGAAATGGTGCCATTATGGTCTCCTTCACACCTGAAAGACAGGTTTGCCAACCTGTCTCCCGAATTAGTTAGTTCCAGAACTTGCGTAACGAGTAGGCCAGCAAATAAGCGCCGCCAAAGACGGCAAACATGAAGGCCCAACTGCCGACAGAGAGTACAGCGCCGCCAGACAGGGCTTGCCCGGAGGTGCAGCCACGCGCCATGCGCGCCCCATAGCCCATCAGGCTGCCGCCGATGAAGGCCATGACCCAACGTACTTTTACAGGCACCTGGGGGCCACGATTGGTTTCGACTTTGAAACGGCCGTTTAACACACCCGCCACAAAACCGCCAATAATCGTGCCGAAAGTCATGAACACCACCCAATTGTCCAGGGCGTTCTTGCTGCCGCCGGCCATCGTAATCAAATAAGGCACCCGATCCGTATGTCCCGGAGCTATCAAATCTTCAACATACACCAAAATACGGTTCAACCCGCCCGATGCACCCAGTCCATTCCCCGTAAAGAAAAATGCGCCAAATAACACCAGCCCGAGCAAGATGCCGCCCAGGTATGGGTTGATATACGCCTTTTCCTTGCGAGATGTCAAAACGCGTTTCAGCGTTTGTCCAAAAGAAGATTTTGTTTCTGTTGGTGTCAAAGTTGTCATATTAACTCCATTCTAAAAACTGTGACCTGTAAGCTGTTAGCCACAGGTTCCTGGCTAACAGCTTACAAGCGCTAAATTAATCGGCTGACTGCGCGGTCGCCGAGCCGCTGCTGTGAACTTCCACTTCATCCCAACCCATAATCATGGCTTTGATATTGGCGGTTGGCGTGTGGCCAGTGGTCGTCAGGTAAACATGGGCCACAATAAACGAAGCCAACAACCAGGAAATCAGGGTGTGGAAAGGCGCCAGGAAGGGCAGCCCGCCCACCATTGCGGCGATGTCTGGCCAGCGCTGCGCGCCCCACATCAAAATACCGGTAATTACTTGCAAAGGCAGCAGTACATTCAGCAATCCAAAATAGGTTGCTTGCTGTAAGGGGTTCATTTTTCGCTGGCGCGTTTTCTCGTATGGATGTTCTTCGCCGCGGAAGATGCCTTGCAGGTAATATTTTGTCTGGACAATCGCATCATTAAAGAAGCCGCGTGGCTGGGGCAGGAACTGCCGGATTTCGCCACTGGCCAGGTGGTAAAAGGCTGCCAGGGCTGCGTTTACCACCAGGATGAAGGCCATCGCATTGTGCACCAGCACGACGTAACGGAAGCTGAAGATGCCAAATTGGCCCGGCCGGTGAATAATCAGCCCGGTGAAGAGTAGGATGAAGATCACCAGGGTTTGCAGCCAGTGCCACAACCGTTCATACACAGAGTACATGTACACGTCGCGCAGTTCTGGGTCGTGCTGTTGTGGTTGGCGGCGGGCGGCCAAGATGCGCATGCCGCCGTGGGCCAGCACGCCCACCAGTGTGCCCAGGAAGATGAGCGCGCCCAACCAGTCGATCCAGTAGACAGAATCGTGGCCGAGGATGTAGAGGCTGGCGACTTTGTCGTCGTCGCTGTTGGTTTGTGGTTGGTAATAAAGCTGGCCTTCTTCATCGGTGGTGAGTTGGCCGGTAACGGCCGTGGTGTCGCTGTTGAAGAAGGTAGGCATGACGCCGCCGGGAATCTGGCTGGCCAGGAGCATGGGTTGGGTAATGCGCGAGTTGTCGTTGTGGCAGTCGGCGCATTCTTTGGTGGCCCAATCGCCATGGGCGATGTTGTGGCTGATGTTGTAGGGCTGCACTTCCCCGGTGATGCGGGGGTTGTCCAGGCCCTGGGCTTGCAGGCGGCCGGCAATCAGCGTTTCCTTGGCGTCGGTGTCGATGATTAATTCGCTGCTATCCAGCGCGCCATCGCCGTTGGCGTCGAAGGCGTTGACGATTTCGGCCGGGTATTGGTTGTTTTCGTCGAGCCAGACGGCCTGGAGTTTGTTCAGCGGCACGGGGCGAGCCGGTTCGCCATAGACCCAATACCAGGAGGTGATGAGGTTATGGGGAGCCAGCGAGCTGGTGCCGTCGGCGTTGAGGCGAGGCAGCAGCACCGGGTCGAAGCCGGTGATGAGGGCGTTGCTGAAGGTAGCGCCGCTGCCTTCAACGCCACGGCAAACGGTCTGCGGGCTGCTGTCTGTGCGGAGGACGGTCCAGTCGTTGGATTGACGGGCGGGGCCGTACATGTGGGGGGTGTGACAGGTTTCGCAGCTGAGAACGGCCGTGTGCCGTTCTTTATAAGGCAGCCAATCGTGGGTGTTGTCGATGCTGTGGCACGATTCGCAGCGGCGCAGCGTGTTGTTAAATTCTGGGGCCAGCGTGCCCTGGGAACTTTGGCCTTTGGCAAACTCGTGCAGCGGCCGGTACAGATATTCGCCCAGGTCGATGCGGCGTGGGTCAAAAACCAGGTGATCGGGCTTGGATTCGGCGTCTTCCTGGTAGAAAACGGGGTTGTTGAGCGAGTAGTGGCAATCGGTGCAGCCGACGACCCGTTCGGCGTGGATGTCCCAGGAACGGTTGAGGTCTTCTTTGTTTTCTAGATTGACGCCTGAGCTGGAAAGGCGCTGCGGCGAGAAGATTTGGCCTGTGGTGATGGTGCTCCATTGCGATGGCGAACAGTCGTTCAGGATGAGCGGTGTTTGCGCGTCGACATGCACCAGCCCGTGACATTGGGCGCAGTTCTGGTCCGTGGGATCGTGAATGATGACAAAATCTTTGGTTAGCTCTCCATCCTCCCCAAAGGCGGTCTCATTCCATTGCCATGCCCCGTTTACCTGTTCAACGATTCCCGTCCCCAAGAGAGTGGCCGTATTTGCCCATTGAAAATCTCCGGCGCGCAAAGTAGCGATGCGCGCTTCGTTGTTGGGTGTGGGGGTATGGCATAAGAAGCAGTTCATTTCCACCACGCCGGATTCTGCCCAGTCCCAGGGGACCAGGTTGCCGGTGGTGGGGTCGGTGGCCTGGGTGTCCATCAGGCCGGCGGTGGCGGGCAGATCGCTCAGTGGGTCGCCATCGCGGCTGGTAATGGCCGGGCCGCCGCCGACGTGGCGCGCGCCAAAGAGGCTGATCCAGTCGGCGGTGGTTAGATCGGTGATGGCGTCGCCTTCGGGCGAGAGGTAGCGATAGGTGAGTGGGTTCCATTTACCGAACAAACCGGGGCTGGAGTCCCAGATACGGCCGTTAGCCGTTTCACCGGCGGCCGTAAAATCATTTAGCCCGACATCGGCATGGAAGCTGTGCGTGACAATGAAGTCAGTGTCGTGGCAGGAGCCGCAGGTTTGCATGGTGGAAACCGGGCTGCCGCTGTCCAGCACATTAGCGCCATCTTTATCCAACAAGGGGAACGTGGGATGCAGCGGCGAGCCGGTTGGCGGTTCGATGACGGCCGTATCATCTGGCGGCGTGGGTGTGGCGTCTTGGGCAACGGCCGTCTGAAATAAGACTGCCAGCAGCGCCAGAAAGAGCGTGCCTGCCACCAGGGTGAGTCGCAGCCGGTGTGTGTGTGCGTGGTGAAAGAATTGTGTGTTCATGATAGTAACCCTAGTTTCCGCCAACGATTTCCTGGTCGCGGCCACCCCAATTCATGGGGTCGCCGTAGTAACCCAGGGCTTCCCAGTCCATACGGCCGTTTTCACTGTGGCAGTCGGTGCATTGCAGCGCTTCTTCTTTGGGCTGCACCAGATGCGAGAGCGTCCAGTACATTTTGGTCGGGGCAAACCCAAACTGACCACTGTAGGGCAAACCGGCCGCTTCCGAGCCTAATTTGGCCGCCAGGTCCCAGTCGAACTCTGTCCAATACCCGCCTTCGCCAACAGTCTTTGGTTGCAGAAGAATATTGTAAGCGGAATCATAAATTTGGTTGGCCGTGTGAATCTTAAAGGGCCAGATTTTTGCCGTTGGGTCGTTGATGTCGCCGAGTGGCATGTTGATGGGCGTTACCTGCGTCGGGTCCATCTCATCGCCCAAGATATAGCGGTCGGCTTTGCCATTGAACCAGAGGTAATCGGGCATGAAATTGCTCTCATATACAAACCGGCCCTTAATCTTCAGATATTCGTGCGGGTCTTCGGGCAAATCTTGCCCCGCCTGAGACCAGTCCCAATCCATTTTGGTGGCGTCGCGGACGGCGCCTTCCGGGATGTGGCAGGTCTGGCAGGCGACGGTCTCTATATGGGCATTGATACGATCATCCTCATGAGGCGTGTTGTTGTGGCAGTCGGCGCATTCCAGAGCGTTTTGACCGTCGGAGGTCACCGAAATCATGTTGCCTTTCACCAGATGATCTTCTGTTTGATGGCAGTCTACACATTGAAAGTTATAACGTCCCATGTGAACGTCTACGTCTTCAGTGGGATAGAACAGACTGCTGTCCAGATCGCCATGTTTTACTGCATTGCCGCCGCCGCCGTTAAAATGGCAGCTGCCGCAGTTGTTGCGGGTGGGTGTGCCCACGCTTTGCGCCACGGACACCAAATCCACGCCATCGGCCGGCAGACCGGCGTTCGATTTGGTGTAGCCGCCTGATTGGTCGTGGCAAACCAGGCAGTCTACGTTTTCTTCCTGGCTAAAGTCGAATTCGGCGCTGTCCCAGCCATAACCGGCATGGCAGCGGGTGCAGCCTGTCCAGTTGCCCTGAATGCCAATGCAGAAGTTATTGATCTGGTTCTTTTTGCCAATGGTGACGGGTTCGTCACGGCCGGGCAGCATAACCGGGGCGCTTTCCCATGTCCAATGGACAGTTTGAGCGACCTGGTGGGCGGCGTCTTCGTGACATTTCAGGCAGGCGCGGGTCACATCGGAGCCGGTTTCAAAGGGGCCTGTAATCAGGTCGGTGTGGTCTACGTGTGGCGCGCGGACGGGAACGTTTACCCAGGGGTCATCGGAAGCTGCTGTGTCTTTGGTGATAAAAAGAACAGTGGGCAGGATAACGATTAGCAGGGTAACGGCCAATCCTATGATCCAGGTGTACTTAAAGTCTTTCATCTTCCCTCGATTCAATAAATGTGGTGGCTGGTCAGGCCATCATGCTGGATTGTCTTGCCAGACTGTCCCGAAGGACACCGCGCATGGAATCTAAAATATGGATCATGCGCTCGTCGGCTAAATAATAAACGACAGCGGCTCCATCCCGATGGGGGGTGACTAGTCCGCGCTGTCGGAGAATTCGCAAGTGACGGGAAATGGTGGGTTGGGGTGTGATTAATGTATCGGCCAGGGCTGTTACGTGTAGGGGGGATTCAAACAGGGCGTATAAAATTTGGATGCGTTTGGGGTCGCCTAGTGCCTGGCAGATATTGGCATGTAGAAGGTTTAATTCATCAATTGTGGGCATGGTCATGTGATTGTTCACCTATTCATCCGTCTAGCTTATTCATGTATTCGCTTATCCGAATACATACTCGAAGTATAGGTGACGGCCGTTCTTTCGTGTTCAGATGAACGTCATATCTTTATTGTGACATTTGTCACTAACAGATGTTTAAGGGGAAATCTAGCGAATTTCTGGAAAACAGAAGGGCGATTACAAACCTGTAATCGCCCTTCTACGGCACACATCATCGGAGGAGAGGGTGGATTAAGCAGGCCAAAAAGTGGATTTACCTTCTAAATAGGTATGGATGCTGTCGGCGGCGATGTGGGCGGAGGCAACGGCCGTGATCACCAGATCAGGTCCATGCACATTATCGCCGGCGGCAAAAACACCCTTCATACTGGTTGCGCCGACCTGTTCGTCGGCGAAAATCAGGCCCCATTTGTGGGTTTTCAGGTTGGTGGTTTGTTTGCCCAACGATTCATCTGGCCAATAGCCCACAGCCAGGACAACGGTATCCACCTCTTGCATGAATTCGGAGCCTTCGACGGCGACGGGGCGGCGGCGGCCCGACTTGTCTGGTTCGCCAAGTTTGAATTCGATGACCATCATTTCTTGCAGACGGCCGTTTTCATCGCCAAAATATTCGACCGGCGCCTGGAGGTATTGGATTTCCACGCCTTCTTCCAGAGCAATACCGCGTTCGGTTTTGTTACCCGGCATTTCTGCTTCCGTGCGGCGGTAGACAATGGTTACTTCTTCCGCGCCTAACCGGATGGCGCTGCGGGCGCAGTCTACGGCCGTATCTCCGCCGCCAACCACCGCCACGCGCCGCCCAACTTGCGGCAGTTCGCGTTTCTCCGGCGGCAGCATATCCTGGGGCACATTTGCCCGAACCAGGAAATCTGTCGAGGTGTATACGCCTTGCAAATCTTCGCCGGGGATGCCCATGGTAGCTTCCACGCCTGCGCCGGTCCCAAGAAAAACTGCGTCGTAGCTCTTTTGCAGGTCATCCAGGCTCATCGCGTCGCCGATGCGCATATTGGTCTTGATGGTCACTCCCGCTTCTTGCAGATCGCGAATTTTGTGGGCCACGACTTGTTTGTCCAGCTTAAAACTAGGAATGCCATAAACCAATACACCGCCGGCGACCGGCCACGCTTCGTAGATGGTGACATCGTGCCCGGCTTTCACCAGGTCTTCGGCCACGGTAATGCCGGCCGGACCGGACCCAACAACGGCGACGCGTTTGCCAGTTTTTTCGGCCGGTACGGAGATTTTAAGCGCGCCGGCTTCACGTGCTTTGTTGGAGACAAAGGCTTCCATTTTACCGATGGCTGCCGCGCCACAGGTGCGGCTTAACACGCAGCCGGTCTGGCAAAGATTAGGGCAAACACGCCCGCAAACTTCGGAAAGTGGGTTTGTGCGGGCAAAAACCTGGGCAGCTTCGACAAATTTCCCCTGGCTGATGAGCCAGACGGCTTCCGGGATGTCGTTGTTGGCCGGGCAATTGAGTACGCAGCATTGCGGTTCGGGGCATTGGACACAACGCGCCGCCTCTGCCATGACGCTTTCTTCGTCGTAACCCAGAATGACTTCTGCAAAATCCTGGACGCGTTCTTCGACGTCTCGTTTGAAGTAAGCGACCGGGATTGAGTGGGCGCGCCCCCCGCGAGCGATATGGCGAAAATCTGTTTCTGAACTCATGCGAGTCTATCCTCCGTGAAAAAGTTGTTGAGGTAACGGGCTGCTGCCTGGGTAAATCCCAATGGCTGGCAATAGCCCTTTCAGCGATGCCGCGGCAGGAAAATGTTGGTTGGTGGCGGTGGTTTTCGCGGAATTGCTTATCTCAAGGTGTTATCTTTCATATAAAAAAAGAAACTAATTGTTGACCATGAGATTGTATGGAAATTCACAAGGAGGGTGTTGTTCCGAATAGCACGGATAGCGGGTGATCTTTGTCACTTTTTGGGGAAGTGGGCGTGGTGGGGAGGAGAACGGCCGTCATCCTTCCCACCTATCATTTTTAGTATTTTCTCAATATTTCGGGGTGTCGTAGTGCGGAATGCCATTCCGCACGGTCGGATTAACAATCCGACCTACAAATTCCCCAACTTTTTGAGAAGATTCTATATTTCGGGGTGTCGTAGTGCGGAATGCCATTCCGCACGGTCGGATTAACAATCCGACCTACAAATTCCCCAACTTTTTGAGAAGATTCCATATTTCGGGGTGTCGTAGTGCGGAATGCCATTCCGCACGGTCGGAATAACAATCCGACCTACAAATTCCCCAACTTTTGAGAAGATTCCATATTTGGTGTGTGCGGAATGCCATTCCGCACGGTCGGATTAGCAATCCGACCTACAAATTCCCCAACTTTTTGAGAAGATTCCATATTTCGGGGTGTCGTAGTGCGGAATGCCATTCCGCACGGTCGGATTAACAATCCGACCTACAAATTCCCCAACTTTTTGAGAAGATTCCATATTTCGGGGTGTCGTAGTGCGGAATGCTATTCCGCACGGTCGGATTAACAATCCGACCTACAAATTCCCCAACTTTTTGAGAAGATTCCATATTTCGGGGTGTCGTAGTGCGGAATGCCATTCCGCACGGTCGGATTAACAATCCGACCTACAAATTCCCCAACTTTTTTTGAGAAGATTCTATATTTCGGGGTGTCGTAGTGCGGAATGTCATTCCGCACGGTCGGATTAACAATCCGACCTACAAATTCCCCAACTTTTTGAGAAGGTACCATTTTTACCCAATACGCGAAGGCTCTTTAGGGATTCAGGGGGTTGACGTTTAATGAAGCGTGATGCGTGATACGTGACCAGAGAGACGGCGCCTTCCACGCCAGTCCCCAAAAAATCCAAAAGACTCTACTCGAACTGGAACGGTTAGGCTTGTTTCAGCTTCGCAACCAGATCGATGTAGGCTTGCATGGCGTTGGTCTGGCTGAGTCCTTTTAAGCTGGCCCAGGCGTCATATTTGGCCCGGCCCACCGGGTCGGTGAAGCCAGGGCGTTTACCGGCGGCGTCGCCGGCCGTGGCCTGCTTGTAGTGGGCGTATAATTTTAAGAGATCGTCGTTGCCTGGCCGTTTGGCCAGATTTTGGGCGTCGGCAGCGGCCGTTTTGAATTGTGCTTCTAAATCAGACATTGAATCCTCATTTATCTCGGCTGGTTGACCACTCATCGTACCAACCAGGCTACATTTTCTCTTCTTCGACATCAATGAGCGTATCGGTAAGACCTTCTTTTTCGCTGACGAAGTGCAGAGCCATCTCGAAGGCCGCCCGGGTAAATTTGAGCACTTCGGCATACCCTTCGTCGGAGAGCTTGCGGGCGGCGTCGTGGCGGCGGTAGATGTTGATAAATTGGCGTTCGCGTTCGTATTGCAGCGGGATGCGGCCAACGCCCCAATCGTTCAGGATGCGCCAGACGGTGGGGTTGTAGGTGCGTGTCATGCGCATGACAAAGGGGATGGGATCGTGGCGGGCGAGCAGCGAGGCCAGACGCAGAACCAGCTCAAAAGAAAGGGTGGCGGTGCCGTTTTCCACGGCTTCGAGCAGCGTTTTGTCTTCTAAATCCAACGCCTGGTTGAGATCGGTGATGGTGAGGCCGGCGACCTGGCGTACATCTTGCAGGTAACGTCCGGTTTCTAACATCATTTTAAGCTTGTCGCCATCGGTGATGATTGATTTGCCGATGCGCACAGGGACGCCGCCGGCTTTCACGGCTAACTTGAGCGCGCCGACGGTCACGTCGCTGGTGAGCGTTGTGAGGCGTTTAACCAATGATGGGTCAATTTCTTCGCCGGAGGGGGCTTCTGATTCTTTTTGCGGGGTGACTGACGCGGATGGTTTGGGGGCGTCTGTTTTTTTGGGCGCCAGGATGTATTCGTGTTCGTTGTTGTTTTTTACGGGTTCAGACATGGTTTTCTCCAGAAACGGCCGTTTCTTTTCCGATAGTATAAACCATCCCCAGTACAAAACAATCTCCTTGCCCCTGGCAAAAAAAGAGGACACCCTGTCGGCGGGGTGTCCTCTTTTTTCTTCGAGACGTAGAGCGCTTGGGTTAACGCTCAATAGGAGGCGGCATAATCGGTTCTTTGATTGGCGTTGAGTCCGCAACCGGTTCGGGGGCTGGCGTGGGAATTTCTGGTGTGGTGGTTGGGGTTGGGGCAACAGCCTCATCCGTGGGTTCAGGTGTGGCGGTGGGCGGTTGGGGTGTTGGGCTAGGCGGCAAAGGCGTGGCCGTGGGTCCGACCGGGTTGGCAGGCGGTAGTTCGGTTGGCGTGGCGGTCGGCGTGGCAGTTGGCGTGGGTTCGATCACCCAGGTGTCGGTGGAGTGGCAGCGCGAGCATTGGCCACGCGGATGGCCAGACGGCCGTGAGTGGCAAGAATTACAATTGGTATACGTCACATGGTCGAAGGTGACGTCGGTCCAATTGCCTGTGCTGTGACAGTCGGAGCATTGGCCTGGCCAATGGCCGCTGGGCGGCGTATGGCAGTCCAGGCAGTCGGTGAAGTTGGTGTGGTCAAATGTCACCTCGCCCCAGTTTGCCGTGACATGGCACAGCGAGCATTGCCCGCCGTAATGGCCGGCCGGTGGCTCGTGGCAGGTCAGGCAGTCGGTGTAGTTGGTGTGGTCGAAGTGAATGGTTTCCCAGTTGGCGGTGACGTGGCAGGTGGAACACTGCCCGGCATAGTGGTTGGGCACGGTGTGGCAGGTGAGGCAATTATCATAACCATCGTGGTCAAAATGGACATCTGGCCAGGTGTTGGTGCTGTGGCAGCGCGAACATTGGCCGGTGTAGTGGCCGGCGGGCGTTTGATGGCATGATTGGCAGTCGGTTAGTCCCAGGTGATCGAGACTGACGTTGTACCAGTTGTTGGTGGCGTGGCAGGTGGCGCAACGGCCGTCATAATGCTTTTCCGGCGACTGGTGGCACGATTCACACTCGCCCAGGTTGGCATGATTCATGTGCGCGCCGCCCCAACTGGAAACATTGTGGCAGCTAACGCATTGGCCGCCATAATGCCCATTGGGCGCGTCGTATTGGTGGCAGCTCACGCAGTTCATGGCGTTGTTGTGTTTAATGTCCAGATAACGCCAGTTTTCCGTCGTGTGGCAGTCGAAGCAGGAACCCAGCGAGTGGCCTTCGGGGCGTTGGTGGCAGGTGGCGCAGTCATCGTATTCCTGATGATTGAACAAGGCGTTGCGCCAATCTTCGGTGCTGTGGCAGTTGCTGCATTGGCCGTTGTAGGTGTGGTTGGCCGGAGCTTCGGCCGCGTGGCAGGTCTGGCAGTCGGGATAATCGGTATGGTTGAAGGTGATGCTGGTCCAATTGTAAACGCTGTGGCAATCGCTGCATTGGCCTTCGTAATGATTGGCCGGTTGATCGGTTGTGTGGCACTGCTGGCAGGCGTTAAACCCGGTGTGGTCAAAATCGGCGGTGTTCCAATCGCCGGTGTTGCTGTGGCAGTTGATGCACGCGCCGGGGTAGTGGTCTTCGGGCACGGCCGTTTCGTGGCAGCTTTCGCATTCATTGATGCGCACATGGTCGAACGCGCCCAACTCCCAACCGCGTACATCGGCATGGCAGTTGACGCAACTCCCGGCAAAGTCGATGTAATGGTTTTCCGGCGTTTCGGCGGCGTGGCAGGCCAGACAATCCTCGGCGAGGTTATGGGTAAAGAAGGTGACGTTCCAAGCGTCGGTATCCTGGTGGCAGCGGATACAGGCCGTTGGATAATGGTCTGTTGGCGTGAATTCTTTCATGGCCACCGGCATGATGGCGTACCCTTCGCGGGCTAATGTTTCCAGAGCGGCTTCTTCAGGGCTGGGCGCTAAATGGCAGGATTCGCATTCCACCACGCCCACATGGAAAAACTGGTACGGAGTCCAATTGTCGATGATGTGGCAGTCGGAACATTCGCCGGGAAAATGGGCTGGGTAAAGGGGGTCGTCCGGTAAAAGTTGGTGACAACTGCTGCATTCGGTAGGCGTGCTGACATATTGGCCGTCGTTGTGGCAGGCTTCGCAGGCGACTGCATTGTGGCCGCCTTGCAGGGGCAGGTTCTGGTGATCAACGTCGTCGGCTAAAAAGGCGACCGGCACGGGACCGATTTCTAACGGCCGTTCTCCCTCATCCTCTTGCGGCACCACAGCCACAATTTCCGCGCGGGTGTCGGCGGCTTGCAGCGCCGCAATTTTTTGCGTTAGCCCTTCCACCAAATCGCTGTAAGCTGATTTTTCTAGTGATGCCGTGACGAGGGTGGTTTGGTTGAGCAGTTGGGCTAAACGGCCGTAAAGCGCCGCCTGCATGTTGTCCGGTGCGCGATCAATCGCCAAAATGGCCTCATTTAAGGCGGCGTCGAAGGCCTGGATGGCGATCCGAATGTCGGTACGGCCGTCGGCCTGGGCCAAATCCGCCAGCCGTTCGTCGGCCAGGTGAATGGCCAATTCGGCTCTGTCGGCCGTGCCCAGAGTGGTGCGCAAGCGCCATTGCTGGGCCAGGTGCTGCACGCCATAAAACGAGTCGCCCGGTCGCAAAGGATGTGATTCCGCCAGGAAAAAGAGTCCCAGGATCAGAATCACAACAATCGAATTAAACAAGATGAGAAAAGCGATTAATCTTTTCATCGTGACTTTCTCCAGTCGCTGTGGGTCAGGGAGCGGTTGTGGTGGCTGGGGAAACGGCCGTTTCCACCAACAGCGACAATCCAGACGTCAGCAAACGCTCGGCTTCGCCAGGTTCGCCCGTCGGATGACAGGCGATGCAGGCCTTTAACTCATAATTCGTTTCCGCCGCATGAACCTCTGCCATCTCGTCTGCCTGATGCTCGTCGTGGCAGGCAAAACAATCATGCTCGGCATAGGTGTGGGTGTGGCACGCCTGGCAAGGAACCTGTTCCTCGCTGCCATGATCCAGCATAAAGGTGTGCCGCGTCAGCCGCGCCGGAACCCACGCCTCCAGCGTATGGCAGCGGGCGCAGTCCAGACCAAACTGGTCGATATGCACGTCGGGCTGCTCGTGGCAGGCGGAGCAGTGATGCGGATCATCTGCCGCAGCGTTAATCAAAGTCGTTTCCGGCAGGACAATCTGATCAATCTGGCGGTCTTCGGCGATCACCGCTATCTGCGCCCAATCGGCAAAGCGAATTAAATTCACCAGCCCTTCAATCTGATAATCGTTGAGCGAGCCGCCCTCGTTCAGATGCCAGGCGGCCATTTCCGACCCATGACCGGCGCGAGCGATGGTGTTGTATAAAAAATCCGGGTCAGCGTCGGATAGGGCGGTGGCGTTTAGCGCGGGCATGGCTCCCGAACCGGAGCCATCTGGGCCGTGACATTCGGCGCAGTTATCCAGATAGGTCACAGCGCCTTCGGCCAGGTATTGTTGGCGTAAAGCGTCGTCGGCGACAGCCAGACGCGCCGGTTCTTGCAGCGCATACAGCGGCAAGGCCACCAGGATGACCAGAAGAGCCAGAATCGTGAGAAGATCATATTTGCTCATGGACGACTCCTCAGGCTGCGTAAGCGAGCTGGTCGGGGGCAAATTGCTCGCGCTGCTGCCGCCGTGATGTGTCTACAGTTACCTGCCCTTCTTTGATGACTACCGGGAACGTGTCCAGCGGCCGGGGGACAGGCGGGCTTTCCAGGTCGCCAAATTCATCGAATCGGGCGGCGTGGCAGGGGCAGTGAAAATGGTTTTCTTCGGGCAGCCAGTTGACGTTGCAGCCCAGGTGTGGGCAGCGGCGGTAGATAGCCAGAAAGCCACCAGACTGCCCGCGAACGAGGAAGAAACGGCCGTTTCTAAACTCTGTCACCGACCCGGCCGGGAAACTATCCACTGGCCCGGCCTGGATAACCTTGCCAAAGGCATCGGCCGTTTCGCGTGGCTGCAAATAGAGAAACCCCACCCCGCCTAACTCGACCAGCGCGGCCGCGCCCAATGCGCCCAGGCCCAATTTCAAAAAATTTCGCCGAGACAATTGCCCCGACGTTGTGGGTTGAGTCAGATCGTTTTCCACAACTATCCTCCTGGGTTGCTTGCCAACCCTACCAGGGCCAGAGCAAAACCATGTTTTCTCCGCGAAAATACACGCCAATCACGGTTAGCATCACCAGACTGGCCATGATAAAGGAAAAAAGACCCACAAACGCCTCGCTGTGATTGGTCCGCAGCAGCCAGCGGAGACCGGCATAAATGGCCGCCAGACCGAGCAGCGTTAAGGCCAACGGCAGCAGCCCATTGGCGATGAAGTTGGGCAGTGCGGGGAATAAAACGGTCCAATCCAGCCACAATTCATCCACGATTACCAGAACCGGGACGATTTGCAGGCCAAGAATGGCGCCAATGAGGGCGGCGGTTCGCCCGCGGCGGGAGCGAAAATAGACGCCGATGTCGCTGTCTTGCCGGTCCCAACGGGGCAGCAGCAGCAGCCCAGCCAGCACGATACCGGTCAGGCTCATGGCGGCCAGGGGCTGCATGTGGAGCAGCAGTTCTTGCAGGCCCAGGAAATACCAGGCGGCTTTGGCCGGGTTGGGTGACAGGGCCGGGTTGGCCAGCTCGGCGAGTGGGGCGGGGATGAACATCGACCAGATGAGAACAGCGGCGATGAGTGTGGCGCCGACGGCCGTTTCCCGGCGTACCAGGTGTGGGATGGTGGTCAGGCGCAGGCCGCCCTGGCGAACGTTTTCCGGTTGGGAGATGCCGCCATCGCGGCGAATGCGCCAGAAGTGGTAGGTTAAGGCCGCTGCGAGAATCACAGGCAATACCGCGACATGCAGCGCGTAGAAATTGCGCAGGGTGTTCTGGCCGATTTCTGTGCCGCCTAAAATGAAATTGGAAACGGCCGTGCCCACCACCGGAATATACTCGATTAAACTGGTAGATACCGTTGCCGCCCAATACGCCAGTTGGTCCCAGGGCAGCAGATAGCCGGTGAAATTAAAGGCCAGCACCACAATCAACAAGCCCAAACCGATTAGCCAGTTCGTTGCCCGGTCGCGTTTGAAGCCGCCCGTCAAAAAGACGCGCAGCAGGTGTAAAAACACCGTCACCACCAGCAAATTCGCTGACCAGTGGTGGATGGATCGGATCAACGAGCCAAACTTTACCTGCGATTCCAGCAGAAGGATGCTGGTGTACGCGCCTTCGATGGTGGCGTCGTAACGAAACTGCAATAAGACGCCGGTCAAAACCAGCAGCACGGCCAGCGTGGCCGACATGCCGCCCAGCCCCCAGGTGTAGGTGAAGCGCAGCGCGGCCGCCGGTACGCGAGTTGGATGCAAATGCAAAATGACGTTGGTCGCGGCAGCGCGCATCTGGCTGCGTTCTTCGGCCCATGAGGTTGTTTTTTCTGGCGTCATACCTGCACCTTCCTTAAACATGAACGCGATGGACGGGTCAATTGCTGCTGATAACGCCGGTTGGCTGCACCAGTCCGGTGGGGTGGCAGTAAAGACAGTTGTTCAGCGCCACATCGCCTGTGTCCGTGTGGGCCGTTTGCATTTCGGCGTAGTCGTGGCAAATCTCGCAGGGATATTCGGCGTAGCTGTTTACATGGCACGATTCGCATGGCTGACGGCCGTCGCTGCCGTGATCCAGCGGAAAGTTGTGTTGCGTTAATTCTGCCGGCGACCAGGCCGTATCGCTGTGGCAACGGCCGCAGTCCAGCCCAAATTGGCCGGCGTGCAAATCTGGTTCTTCATGGCAGGCCTCGCACGCTTGCGGCGTGCCAGCATACAGTTGGTCGATGTGGCAGGCTTCACAGGCGGCGTTATTATGCGCCCCAGTTAAAATGTAACTTTGATTGTGGTCAAAATTAGCCAATTGATCATGACCATTGTGACAAGCAAGGCAGTCCGGCCCATAAAGGGCGTCGTGTTCGGCCATGTAGTCTGGCGCATGATTGCTGTGGCAGGTCGCGCAGTCCAGGTTTTCTGGGCCAAATTGTCCCAGTCGATGGCAGCTTTCACAGGTTAACGGCCGTCCGGCGTAATCTGTTTGGTGCGTGTCCAGGCTGTAGCTGGCCAGCAGCGTGTGGTCTATATTGTTGAAGGCGAAAACAGTAATTTGGGCGTCTCGCCCTCGATGTTCTGTGTGGCAGCTTTGGCAGCTTCCTGTCCCTGGCAAAAGGCCGTGCAGGCCAATGGCTTCAGCGCGTTCCGTCGCCACATCGATATGACAGTCCTGGCAGCTCTCGCTGATGATGCAGTGAATCGGGCCATGACAATGTGTACAATCTTGCTCGAATTCTGCATGGGAACTGTAGCCGCCTAACATTTGATTGTTCGGATGCAGAGCCGTCAGCGGTCCCATGTTATCGTGCAAGGTTGTCAGATAACCCCCAACCGTCAGAGCCGTGATCATTAGCAAGGCTACCCCGACGCCAAAAAACGCCTTTGAGGGTAATCCTTTTTTGCGGAGCATAATGTCACCTGATTTGTAAAGATTCAATTGTTGATGTTACGTCCCCAAAACCCCTAAAGGTTTATTTGCCCTCTGGAGAACCCTTTGGGTTTCTGCCAGAGGAGCCGCGTAACATAAGTCGACCAGTCCCACTAACCCCTTAATGGTACCAGCGTACTATGTGTTCCTTAACCAATCCTCAACGGCAAGCGTTTTACCCCGTTAATCGGTTTGCACGGCAACTGGCAAGTAGACATAAACTTGTTCGATGAGCTGTTCGGCGCCGTAGTAGACAAAGGCGCGGCCAACCAGGTCGCGGTCGAAGCGATATTGTGGCGCGCCGACGGCGATTTCGTCGTAGCCATCGCCATTGACGCTGCCTATGACGGCCGTGCTGATCCCATAGGCTGTGTCGGCTTTGTTGCCCTGGCTTGTCCAGCTTGTTGTAGCGCTGACGCTGCCGGGCATGCCCAGATAGAGGAAAACGCAGCCTTCGTTGGATTGATCTTGGGTGCAGTTTGGCGCGCCGACGAGGATATCGGCGAGGGCATCGCCGTTAACGTCGCCAACGGCTACGGCCGTGCCAAACAACGCCCCAGCCTGCCCGCCGAATGTGGACCACACGGCCGTGCTGCTCATCAATCCGCTGCTGCTGCCCAAATATAAAAACACGCCGCCCTCGTCGTCTACGTCGTCAGAACTGTGCGGCCCGCCGACCAGCAGGTCGCTGGCGTTGTCATCGTTAAAGTCGCCTGCGGCCAGGGCGGAACCAAACAAATCGCCCGCCTGGCTGCCGGTTGCCTGCCAGGCGGCCCCATTGCCTGGCCCGGTTTCGCTGCCCAGGAAAAGGTAAGCGGCTCCGGCGTTTTCCAGGGTGTTGTCGAAGAAAGGCGCGCCGATGAGAATGTCGTCGTAGCCGTCGTGGTTGGTGTCGCCGGCGGCGGCCACGGCCGTGCCAAATGCCGCGCCAGCCTGCCCGCCAACGGCCGTCCAATCGGGCGTGTCGCTCAACCCATCGGCCGAGCCAAAAAAGAGAAAGGCAGCGCCTTCGCTGATCAGTGTTTCCTGGTACCAACGCGCGCCGATCAATACATCATCAAAGCCATCGTTATTGACGTCGCCAGCCGAGGCGACCGCATACCCCAGGTGCGCTTCTTTTTGATCGCTTTCAAATTGCCAGGCGGGTTCGGGGTGCAAGCCGTCGGCCGAGCCGAGATAGAGGTAGACGCGCCCTTCTTCGGACTGTCCGTTGTTGTACCGGTAGGCGCCGATGATGATGTCATCGTAGCCATCGTGGTTGATGTCGCCGGCCGAGGCGGCGGCAAACCCGTAGCGCGCGCCTTTCAGGTCGCTGCCGCCGGTCCAATTGGGTTGGTCGCTTAGACCGCCGTTGTAGCCATGGTAGACAAAGGCTGCGCCGCCGGTATAGATGTCTGATTCGTATTTGGGTGAACCGACGATGAGGTCGGCACGGCCGTCGCCGTTGACGTCGCCGGCGGCGGCGATGGCGTAGCCGTATTCAGCCGAGGGTAGGTTGCCGGTTACGGACCAGGCGAGGATGAGGGCTTGCAGGGTGGGGGAAATTAACAAGGCGGCGAAGAGGAATACGGCCGTTCCTACTCCCACACCGCGCCAAAACCGCAATCGCCACAAAGATCTTTTTTTCGCCATCTCGCTCACCGGTAGAAACAGGAAGCGGGGCCAAACTGTTGGCCCCGCTTCACACAATTACGCAGATTGCTTTACTGTTCGATCATTGGCACATAGAGTTGATGTAGTTCTTGGACCACCCAGACCTGTACTTCTACACCTGGAGACCAACGGCCGTTTTTATCTTTAGCCATGAAGGTAAATTGCGCCCATCCTGGCTGACCGCTCCATCCGGGTTGATTCACTATGTCTTGCGCCTGGATCTCGAGTGTCTTTTCCGTTCCTACTACCACCGGCTCCATCGCAGATTCCAGCGGCTTGAGAAGCCAGACGGTCTCTTCAATTTCCCCATCAAGACCAAACCCCCTGGCGGAACCAACCAGAACAAGCGTGTCATCATTGGCAATGCTAATAAACTGACTGTTGATGTACAGAAGCGACGCAATAGGACTTATCTCTTGAGTGGAATCATCTGACACATACAACAGGCGGCGGTACCAGATGTCGCTATCGTAAATTAGCTCGTGACCATCGGGTAGAATTTCTTCTCGCCATTGGTTCCACACATTGTAAATGAAAGTACCGCCGGGATTCATCACCACACTGGCTTCGCCAGACAGGTCGTCGGCCGCATTTTCTAGCCATGGCCAGCGCGGTTCAACACAGGTTCCCCAATCCACCTCACCAGTTTCGGGATCGGGATTGCAGTCATCCGGATCGTTGACGTAGTCGTACCACTCAAAGGTATCGCCGAAATCGGTCGCTCGGCTGTAGTAGAGGTTGAGCGGTACGGCTTCACCTTCGGCCACGGTTGTGTTGTCACCGGTCTCATAGACCAGGTAGTACTTGGAGGGGTCAATAGCCGCGTCATCTTCATAGGGCAAGACATCATCTGATGTGAAGCCGATCAGGCCTGCGTTGTCTACCAGCCAATTCGTGCGGATGGTGGCGTATTGCTTCAAGCCGCCGGGCGGGCTGTAGCGTGGGTCAAGAATGGTCACTTTGTTGCCAGTCAATAAAGAGAGGTTGCGGGCTTGTTCATTTGCTCCGGCCGCATATTCCCAAAGTACCGGAATATACTCACCTGTTGTGTCGGTATAGTAGTATTCCAATGCCTGGGTTCCCTCACCTGCATAATCACAGGTTTCCTTCACATTGGTGGTTCCGGGATCGTCGCAGATTAGATTTGAAGTATCCGCCGGGGTGGTTGTCCAGGTGATGCCACCGTCGAATGAACGCCGCTGATACAGGTTATAGTGGTCGTTGCCAACGCTGTTGGATTTCCAGTTGGGCGACCAGGCGTACATCATCAAAACCATATCGCCATAAAGGAAACCGCGATGCCCCTTGGCTACATCGTAGGGGTTCTCCCAGGACTGGTCGTCCAGATCGTAGTCGTCATCAGGGTCGCCTGTAAATGTGTCGGCCGTGCTTGTGCCGTCGTAGGGCAACTGCCGCCACTCCCTGACCTTGGGGAAGTCACCATCAGAGTCAGGAATGGTGCCGTCGTCAGCCACCGGGAAAAGGTCGGCGCAGGCGTTGTTGCTGTCGCCGCCGTCGCAGCTTACGACGGTGCTGCCGGAGATATTGATGGCCGGAGCCATGCACAAGCCCTTGATGTAATATGGATTGGCATCAAAAACACCCAAATCATCAGTGGGGTAAACCCATCCATCTGTGCCGTCCGGATTTACGCATTCCATGTTCTCATAGGCGAAGGGATTGTCCACCGTCTTATCGAAGCAGTCATCCGTGTTGTCAACCAACCCATCCCCATCCGTATCGGTACAGAACGGCTGAACGACCACTCGACGCAGCATGATGTCGGCTGGGCCACCTTGCCAGATGATGCCCTGCTTGTAGATCAGCATAGAAGCCAAACCGCTGCCACCGAAAGCCGGATCGGTGATGTTGCCGATATTGTTGCTGGTCAGAGCGAAGCGGCGGGCGATCTCGGTCAGGTAGTATTCGTAGCCGGTAATCGGGTCAATTTCGGTGTCGTAGAATTCACCGTTATCATCGCAGGAGATGTCCGGGTTGGTCTGGTCAGTGGTGATGAAGTACGGGCTGCATTTGGCCGGTTGGTTGAGCATACCGCCCTGCTGGACCACATAGGGAGAAGCATCTTCAGTATCAAGCGCCGTATTCATATGCAGATTGTATGGCTTGGCAAAGTCAAAGGAGTAGTAGAATACGTCTTTGCCGATGTCAACGGGGTCATACTCAGTGTCATTAACCACGGCCGTGATTCCCAGCGCCTTGGTTTCCTCTGCTGCCAGACTCAACCAGGCACTCTTTTCTACTATCCCGTCGTCGTCCATATCTACCGCAGCCGCCGGGGAGTAAGGCTTGAGGGCCATCCGCACGCGGGTAGAGGCTACCCGGCCAATCATCCAGCGCCCATCTTCAGTGACGCAGATTGGGAGCGTGGTGCCGCCGGGATTTTCCCAGTCCACGGTTTCTGCGCAGAAATCCGCGCCAGTTTCCGGTTCATCCAAACCCCCAAGGCGGTCGGCGATGGTATCGACAGTTTCAGCATTTATGGTGTCGAAATCGAGCCAGCAGAACGGGTCTTCCGGCTGCTTTTCTGGGGCGATACCCTTGCACATATCGTTGTCGGTCAGGCGGACGGGGATAGCCATGGGCACGTAAGGCTTGGGGCGATCCATGTCGGTGAGTTGGAGTGCCTCATAGTCCTCAATCAGCATCTCCGCCCCTACATCCGGTGTGCCGTCGTCATTATCATCAACCGCCACCAGGTCAAAATCGGCGAAGGTGATGTAGGAGTACCAGATGTCGGTTTTGGCGTTGGCAATGGCGCCGGACCAGCCTTCGCCGGGGCCAAGACCCTTGCCAGGGCGCAGCCCTTCGGGGTCTTCTTGCCAGGTCAGGGCGCAGCCGGCCCCGCCCGCGCAGTCCACCGCTGGCAGGTTGGCATCGCGCACGCCGGAAGTCAGCCGTTCGGGCGCGGTCCAGACCACGTGCGAAGCTTCGGCAAAGTCAGGCGTCATTGGGTCATCGCCGGGGAGCACCTTGCCTCGGGCTGTCCAGATGCAGGAGTAGGGGATTTCGCCGATTTCGGGGAAGCCCTGCTCGGTGTAGTTCACCGAGCCCTGGGCGCCGGCAATGCCAAACAGGTCGTACAGATACATGGCATTCTTGCCGTAATTGGTCTCCAAATCGGCCAGGTAGTCCAGAACGGCCGGGTCGTCATCGATTCCATCGGGCGTGAGAGAGTAGAGCGGAGAACCGCTTTGGCAATATTTGCTGGCCCAGACAGCCAGAATTTTGTCTTCCGCTACCTGGTGCACCATCGCGTGTACATCGCCAGGGTAGGGATGGCCGTTGGCCAGGGTAAAGGATGACAAATCGGACGAGCGGGATAGGTTTTCGGTGCGCCAACTTGTGCCGTCATCCATCGAAACGCCGACAAACGCGTCGAAGTGGCCGAAGCTTATGCCGCCTTGAATACTACGTATGTTTTCCGAGGTGAATTCTTCTCCACCGATGTCATCGATGTAGACCGAGACCAGCGGCTTGGCGTAATCGCGGGGGTCGTAAGCTTCTTGACCTGCGCAGGTGCCGTCATCGGTCCATGGATCATCAAGGCCTTCATCAAGGCAATAATTTGCCACTGGTTTAATTTCGCCTGTCGATGCCTGGGCCGGGACATAGAAGTCCATCATGTAGATGGCAGCCTTTTCGGTTTCTGCTTCTGGCGTCTTGGAGATGTTCCGCCGGAACAGAACGCCATCTTCGGCAGAAACTGTTAGCACGACTAAAGCAATGGCCAATAAAACAAAAATCAACCAATGTTTTTTACTCATTTTCCTAACCCTCCAGGTCATTGGGAGACCATGTAAATTAAATGGTGCGGATAAAAGTGGCTTCAAAACCCGGCTAACAAATTAGAAAACCCCGACCAGGGCTTTGAACTGGTACCAGCGTACTATGGCGCGCTTAACCAATCCTCAACGGCCGTTACCTCCCACAACCAACCATGCAGTTAGATAAAAAGCAAAGGGAATCGATTGATCAAAAGTAGTCGAGAGAAAGGGGGCTGATGATGGGGAATCAGCTTGGATCAGGCCATTGAAAATGGTCTTCGGGACGCCGCTGCAAATGAACGACGGCCGCGCGGCAGTGCAGATCCGGGGAGATGAAGAGGGTGCTGATATTGGTGAGGATGGTTTCTTGCGCCGGGCCAGAAATGAGCAGATCGAAAGCTTCCACCGGCCGGTTTTGTTTCAGGGCAAGGATAACGGGGCAGTCGTGCTGGCAAAACGGCCGTCCCTCCGGCGTTTTACCTTTTAATACCTGCCAACAGGGTTGGCCAAGGGCATCTTTTACCTCAATACCCAACAACCTTTCTGCGGCCGGGTTCCAAAACATAATGCGCTGTTTGCCATCAATAGCAAAACTGGCATCAGCAATATCGCAAAATATAGTTAGCAGCTCGTCCATGTTCAGAACTCCAGTGGCACTGTTCGCAGAGAGCTTATTCCCTCAGTGGCTTAGATGGTGAATGATGTGCAGCAAATGGTTGGTAAATACGCCCACCTAAAGCCTAGTCGGCCAGCCTTAACCAGCCCTCAACGGCACAGTCTGGAAGATTCGGTTGGATAATAACTGGAGGATTTTAGCGGGAGAAATTGGCGCAGGTTAGCCGGTGCACTTCAATTGTTTGCACAGATTTTGGGTTTCCTGACTGGGCGCCACGTTGAGTTCTTCTTGTAAAGCCTGAGTTAGACGTTGGCATTGGGCAACGGCCGTGGGCCGGTCGCCTTGCCGGATAGCCAGGCGCATCAGCGTCTGGCAGGTTTTTTCACGGCAGGGATCAATGGCCAGGGCGTGCATGTACAATTCTTTGGCCTCAGCCTCTTCATTCTGTTTTTCGTACAAAGCGCCCAATTCATCCATCGCGGCAAGATGAAGTTCTTGATAACGCTGGTGGTCGCCGTTGGTCCAGATGCTGCTTTGGGATAAATCGGCCAAAAAATCACCCCGGTACAAATTTAAAGCTTTTTGGTAATGGAGAATGGCTTGTTTAGGATCATGAGCAAAGCGGGCACGGCGAATTTGCGATTCAAAATTAGTTATATCCAGCCAGTGTTGGTCCGCTCCGGCCAACTGATAGTAGCCGCCTTCGTAAACGATAAATCGGGAATCAGCTCCATTTTTAAGATCGGGCTCCAAACTGCGGCGCAGATTGTAGATCGTGGTATTCAGATTGCGCAGGGCGGCCTCATAAGTTAGGTCCGGCCAGAGCAACTCTGCCAATTGGTCTCGCGTGGTGGCCTGATTATGCTGTAGCGCCAGAAACGCCATCAGAGTACGCACTTTTAACCGCCGCCAAAGCGGTCCTTCAACTTGCGTCCCATCAGGCCGCCACACAACAATAGGGCCGAGGAGGTGAATACGCAGCATGTTGTCGTTAAGGGGGTGGGTTTCCAGAAGCCGCGAAAGTTGCACCAGGATGGCCTGATCTTGTTGGTTTTTTTGTTCCGGCAAGGGAATGGTGCTGATATTGATGGAGACGTTGTTTCTTTCGCGGTTTTTGACAATGAGGTTGAAATGTTGGATGGGTTTGCCGGCATATATTCTTTGAATGATGGCGCAGTTGGGAGAGCAGAAAGGTCGGCCTTCCGGCGTATGGCCGTTTAGCAATTCCCAACAATGCTGGCCAATTGCTTCTTCGGCGGCATATCCTAAAACTTTTTCTGCAGACGCGTTCCAATACACAATCCGCTGATTTTCATCAACGGCAAGCGCAATGTCTCCGGTATTGGCAAAAAGGTGAAGATATTGATGCATGGCAGCCCCTATGTAACAAATAAGCCCCTATGATCATACTGTAATGAGGGTAGATTAAGGTTTATCTTACGGTGCAAAATGAATGAACAATTGCCGTACAAGATAGCAGCGCTGCTCGAATTTGGTTCGTCTGTGGGTGGATGTTGTTGTCTATGATGGCCTAAACCTTTAGCACACTGTCAGAATACAATGATTTTTTGGCGTTGTCGTCTGATGTTTGTCATGAGCAAGGGGGGCAAAGATCACGATTCCCCATAATAAAAAAGGCGGTCAGTTTTTCCTGGCCGCCTTTTGGGGGTGGGGGTGTTGTTAGCTTGCTGTGCCCTGAAACAGAGCATTGAGGTTGAGGGAAGGCGCTTTGGTGTGGCTGGCCAACGTGACATAAGATTGGGCCAGGCTATCTTTTGCCGCGCCCAATACGGTGCTAATTAGCCCAAATGCTTCAGCATATGCGGATGGCGGCAGGGTGTGGTTGATCTGCTGCCAGATGCTTTCTTCCAGAACGTTAACGGCCGTTTGCACTTCATGAATATCAAACCCGGCCTCAAACCGCTCCTGGGCAATCAATTCCATATGCTCCACCAGCGGCACAAGCGTGCGCTCGCGCACGCACTTCCGGGTAAAATCATACAGATTTTGCAGCCGTTGACGATTCCAGTCTGCGCCAGCGACGGCGTAATGCCTGAGCTGCGACCGTGCCAGTGCTTCAACTGCATTATCGAGAATGAGGGTTTCTTGTTCGTTTAACAACTCTATTAGATTAGCCGCCATCATAAATTCCTTTTACGGACACACAAAGAGTCATAAGTCGCCGCCGTTAGCGGTTGTTTCTTTGGCGTCTATGTGATTGTCAATTCGCGATTGGGCAGCCCAAAATTGGATGCCCGGTGTGCTTGCTAACCGGCCAGGGTACGTGTGTTAGAGCATCGCGTGCGTGGTCGGTAATTGGCGCAGCTTATGCCAGCGCTCCATGGCCCCTTTGCGGAACAGGGCCGGATCGAAATTCGCCAGGGCTTCCCAGCCTTCCACACTGGCTAATTGCCGATCTTCTTCCGTAAGTTCCATTTCCAGGACACGGCCGTCGGTATTCATGACAATGGTGAGAGTCTCTTTGCCATCGTCAATAATTTCCCGAATACACAACCGATCTGACCCTTCTGGGTAACGGAAGAAAGCGGCAGAACACCGTTGGCAGTACGCCAAAGTGGTGTCGCACAAATCGCGATCGATGATGACTTTCATGTTCTTTCCTCGTTTATGGGATGATATGGCAGAACCTTTGGGTGTGGATTTATGGGGGTTCTGTCGCTTACAGATAATTACAGTATAGGGCATACAGATATGATCGACAGCGCGAATTGTCATAAAATCGTTATGACACTTGTCATCGGATTTGTCTAAAGGGCAAACGGCCGTTCCTAACCCTTATCTCTCGCCTCCCTCCCTGGCTTAGAACCCCCATAGCAAACCCTTGGGGTCTGCATGGCTGCCATTTCCAAAACAAAAACCAATAAATCGTGATATGATTCAGCAGCATTGGCGCATACCAGAAGAGGCTCAGACCATGGAGACATACGCAACTTTTCTCCCCATTGATCGTCGTTTGGCATTAGCTGCGGGGTCTGATTTACCAGATCGGACAAATGGAGCAGCTTTGTTTGCCGACATTTCTGGGTTTACGCCGCTAACGGCCGTTCTCGCCCAAGAATTAGGCCCTCACCGCGGCGCCGAAGAACTCACCCGTCACCTCAACCATGTATTTTCCTCCCTCATCGCCCAGGTACATCTGTACATGGGCAACGTCATAGGTTTTAGCGGGGATGCCATCACCTGTTGGTTCGATGAAAATGACAGCCCCGAATTAGACCCCGCCACCCTCGCCCTCGCCTGCGCCCTGCAATTGCAGCGAGTCATGGCCCAATTAGAAGCGATGCGTACGCCGCAAGGCCACGTGATCTCCCTGGCCTAAAAGTCGCCCTGGCGGCCGGTCCGGTTCGCCGCTTCCTGGTAGGCGACCCAGAAAAATATGTCATGGAAACAATGGCCGGCTCCACCCTGGACCAGATGGCCGCAGCCGAAAAACAAGCCATTCAGGGAGAAGTTGTGGTCACGGCCGATTTTCTGGAACGCCTACCCGTCAGGCCGGTGGTGTCTACCTGGCGTCGGGACGATTATGGGCAGCGATTTGCAGTTATTAGCAGCATGACCTTTGGCGTTTCACCGACGCAGCGCCCCCCCATTCCTCCGATTCCGGCCGCCATAGCCCGGCAGTGGCTTTTGCCGCCGGTGTTCGCCCGGCTGCGCCAGGGCGCAGACGATTTTTTGGCCGACCTGCGTCCGGCGACGGTTCTTTTCTTACGATTTAGCGGCATTGACTATGATGGCGACGACTGCGCCGGCGAGAAATTAGACGCTTTTGTGCGCCGCACCCAGGCTATCCTGGATGATTATGAAGGGTTCCTGATCCAGCTCACGGTTGGCGATAAAGGCAGTTATTTTTACATCACCTTTGGCGCGCCCATCGCTCATGAGAATGATCCGGTGCGCGCCGCTGCCGCCGCGCTGGCGCTGCGCGATTTGCCCGCTGAATTCCCGTTTTTGCAGCCATTGCACATGGGCATTAGCCAGGGATTGGCTCACAGCAGCGCCTATGGCAGCCCTGAGCGGCGCTGTTATGGGGTGATGGGCAACGAGGTCAACATTTCCGCCCGTCTGATGACGACTGCTCAACCAGGGCAAATCCTTCTAGCGCCGACGGTGGCCGAGATGCTGCGCTCCACTTTTTCGTTGGCGGCTCTGCCTCCAGTGCGCCTGAAAGGCATTCGGGAGCCGCTGCCAGTATGGGAATTGGGCGAACGATTGGTAATAGGGCGCACAGTTGTCTGGCGGTCGGCCATGCCGATGGTTGGGCGGGCCACAGAACGCCAACAACTCGCGGAAGCTCTGGATCGATTGGCAAACGGCCGTTCCAACACCGTCATCGTCGAAGGGCAGGCCGGCATAGGCAAATCGCGGCTGGCGCAAGAACTGCTGGACCTGATCGAGCCGGAAATAACGCCGGTAGTGGTTGGCAGCGGTGATGCTGTGCAGCAATCTGCGCCTTACCACGCCTGGCGCCCCATCTTTGAGCAACTTTTTGTGCAGCACTCAGACAGCCCGGCCCCAAACCAGGAAACCCCCATGTTGGAGCGGATTAGGGAAGGTCTGGACCCGGCGCTGCATGATTTGCTGCCCTTGTTAAAGGTGGTGCTGCGCCTGGAATTGCCCGAAACAACGCTCACAGCGCAGTTGACGGGCGAAGCGCGGCAGGATAATACCCATCGCCTGCTGGTAGGGCTGCTGAAATCGGTTGTCCGGCAGCCGGACACGGCCGTTACCCGCCCGCTGGTCCTCATCATCGAAGACGCCCACTGGCTGGATTCTGCCTCCTGGCTGCTGCTGCGCCGCGTCCACCAGCAGATCGACCCGTTATTGCTGGTCCTGGTTGCCCGGCCATTTTCGGAAACCGACATGACGCCTACGTTATATGCCGACCTGGCCGCCTTACCCACCACGAAGCGCCTTGTGTTAGATTTACTGCCCGTGCCGGCCGTTGAGGAATTAATTTGCCAGCGGTTAGGCGTGCGCAGTTTGCCAACGGCCGTCACCCACCTCATTCACGCCAAAGCCGAAGGCCACCCATTTTTCAGCGAAGAAATGGCCTACGCGCTGCGCGATGCCGGCCTCATCCAAATTAAGGACGGCGAATGCCACTTGGCTGCCAACATTGATGCCTTTAACGCGCTGGATTTTCCCAACACCATTCAGGGCGTCATTACCAGCCGCATCGACAAATTGCTCCCTGCCCACCAGTTAACCGTTAAGGTGGCCAGCGTCATTGGCCGCATTTTTGCCTTCAAGTTATTGACCGGCATCTACCCGGTGGATACGGACGCCGACCATTTGCGCGAACATTTGGATCATTTGGAGCAGTTGGGCATTACCCCGCTGGAAACGCCTGCGCCGAATCTGGCCTATATTTTTAAGCATCTGGTTACCCAAGAAGTGGTTTATAACCTGATGACCTTTGCCCAGCGGCAGCAGCTCCACCGGCGCACGGCCGTCTGGTATGAAAACAACCAGAGCGGCGATCTGAGCCTCATTTTCCCTCTGCTGGCGTACCATTGGCAGCAGGCGGGCGACGTGGAAAAAGCGGTGACATATTACGAAAAAGCGGGCGAAAACGCCTTCCGCGACTATGCCAATCAGGAGGCCATTCGCTTTTTCACCAAGGCGGTGGAATTGGGCGGCGAAACCTGTGCGCCAACCCGGCGCGCCCGTTGGCAGCGTCATTTGGGGGAAGCCGCCTACCGGCTGACGTTGGTGGAAAAAAGCGAGGCCCATTATCTGGCGGCGCTGGAATTATTGGAACGGCCGTTGCCCTCTGCGTTACTTACCCGCGCCCTCGGACTCGGCCAACAACTCATTCGCCAGGCAAACCATTACCGCCGGTCCGGCCGCAGCCAGATACCCGCTGCTTCAGAAACATACCGCCAGTCCCTCTTAGAAGCCGCCCGCGCTTACGAAGGCATCTCGGAGATTTACTACAACACCGGCGATTTCCTGACAACCTTTTATTGCGTCATGGCCGCGCTGAACCACTCGGAAAAAGCGGGCGTCTCGCCCGAATCGGTCCGTGGCTGCGCCAACATGTGCCCAACCCTGGGCACTGTCGGGCTGCACAAATTGGCTGCCAGCTACCGCCAACGCGCCCTGGCTATGGCTGCCGATCTGGACGATCTGACAACGACAGCCTACATTCAAGTTCCCTTTTCCTCTTATAGTTTGTGGGTTGGCGACTGGGAACGGGCAGAACACGAGATCGATCAGGCATTAGCCATTTATTCCCGACTCGGCGATTGGCGGCATTGGTGCGTGGTTGCCTGGGTTTGGCCGCAAATCGCCCAATACCGGTCTGGGCTTCACCGGGCGCAAGAATTATGGGCCGAATTGTACGAAATCGCCCGAAGCAGCCAGGATACCCGCCATCAGGTCCGCAGCCGCGGGGGGCAGGTATTTAACTTATTGGCCTTGGGGAAGCCTGATGAAGCGTTTGCCTGCGCGGATTCCGTGGGCGTTTTGATAGAAGAAAACCCCGAAATGTTCGAAGTCGAGGAACGACTCTGGTACGCCATCCTCGCCGTTCGCACGCTGCACGAGGAACGCTGGGCGGAAGCCCGCGCCCTGGCCCACGAGCAAATTGCCGCCATTGGCCGCGCCCAATTTAAATTTGATTTGCTGGATGTATTTGCCTCCAGCGCCGAGGTTTTTTGACGCTGTGGGAAATGGGCCTCGCCGATAAAAAAGAAGCGCGGAAGGGCTGCCAGGTGCTGTCTCGTTATGCGCGCACCTATCCATTTGCCCGGCCGCGAGCCTTATGCTGCCAGGCGAAATTTGCCTGGCTGGATGGCAACGGGGGAAAGCGCAAATGCTGTGGGGCAAAGGCGACGCCCAGGCTGCGGCTCTGGCCATGCCGTATGAGCAAACGCATATTCGGGAAGTGATGGAGAAATATACAACCAGCGGGTAGCAGTTTGGCCACATTCTTTTGCCGGATGTAGCCGGGGTATCGCTACCCCGTTCCGTCAGACGCGATTAAGAAATCGCGGCTACTACAGCTTTTGCCGGATGTAGCCGGGGTATCCCTACCCCCGCCGCCATAAGAACCCTACAGCTTTGCCGGATGTAGCCGGGGTATCGCTACCCCGTTCCGCCAGACGCGATTAAGAAATCGCGGCTACAGCTTTTGCCGGATGGCTACCCCCTGTCCGCCAACATAAGGCGGATGTAGCCGGGGTATGCCTACCCCGTTCCGCCAGACGCGATTAAGAAATCGCGGCTACAGCTTTTGCCGGATGTAGCCGGGGTATCGCTACCCCGTTCCGCCAGACGCGATTAAGAAATCGCGGCTACAGCTTTTGCCGGATGTAGCCGGGGTATCGCTACCCCGTTCCGCCAGACGCGATTAAGAAATCGCGGCTACAGCTTTTGCCGGATGTAGCCGGGGTATCGCTACCCCGTTCCGCCAGACGCGATTAAGAAATCGCGGCTACAGCACAACCGACAAGTCTTATTTGTTGGACTGGCTGGCTGCGGATGATCAGGCGCGCCGCCAGGGATTGACGCCCTGTGCCCGGCTTTTTTGATAGATAAGTCCCATGTAGACGATGTCGAAAAGGAATACGAAGGCGTACAGCACGTTGACAACTGGCGTCTGGATGCCGTCGGCGAGCATGAAGGCGAACGCGGCCACGGAGCCAAGCCATTTGCTGGCGGCGATGTAGAAGGATTGCCCGTCGATGTTGTCACGGCGGAAGAGCATGACGACGAAGAGGACGGACATGATCAGGTTGAGGCCGAAGCCGGTGTAGTAGCTGCCGCCTTGCAGTGTCAGGGGAAGATATTCGGGGATTTGGCCGTTGACGACCACTTGCCAGAGGTTACGAATCCAAAATTCCTGGATGGTGGTGTAAAGGATGAGGAAGGCGGCGGCGATGCCGCCGAGAACGATCCAGGTGAAGTTTTTCTTGACGAAGGGGTGGGTGAAGTAGTGACGGCCGTATTTCAACACAGTGTACAAAATGACAAAATCAAACAACATCCAGATGAAATTGCGCCCCTGAATGACGGCCGATGGGCAGGAAGCCCAACTGGCCGGGCAGCCAGATTCGATGCCTAACCCAAATATAATCTCCCACGCCAGGTTGCCGCACAGGGCGACAACCGGCATGCCATATGATTTGTCTTTAAAGCCGCGATAAATGATGAGAATGTAGGCGATTAACCAGAAAACGCCGGACAGCCGGGCCGTAGCCAGCAGCCAAAAATGATTTGCATCTATCATAATTTCTCCTTCACTGGTTCACGGAATTAGAGACTTTATTTTGCGCCCGTGTTTCGCCAAGTCTATTGGGGGGTCATATTCGCCAGTGTGATTTAATTTTGCCTGACCATGAATGAAATTACAATCTGGGTAAAGGGGGGTTTTTTGCTGACCGGTGTTGGGTGAGGTGAGAAAGGAGTGAACGGCCGTTGCCCGCCAACGGCCGTTCTCTCCAACAAAACCATACGCGGCTTAGTGGGTGATTCGCGGCAGGTAAGCAAACTGACCGATATAAGTTTGCCCCTGGGCGCTGTTGTTGAGCGCTTCTAGCTCGGTGGTTGTCGATTGGATAACGGCCGTGCTGTTGAGCGTGCTAAAAGCAACGGCCGTGGGCAACACCTCTGTGACTACCGTCAGCGTAAATGCCTCGCTCCTCGCGGGAAGGTCGTCTAAATTCCACACCAGCGGCAATGTCGAGATAGGCGGCACACTGGCGCTGACAAAGGCAAGATCGCTCGGCAGCGTATAGGTGAGCAGCGTGCCTGCGGCAATGGCTCCGCCCCGGTTGCCATAAGTCAATGTGTGTTCAACCTGCTCCCCGCGCAAGCCGCTGGCATCACTGGCGGACACCCATACGTCCGGATGCGCCGCGCCAATGGTCACGCCATCCAGGTAAGCCCAGGCCAGCGGCGCATCGGCCACCTGCTCCAGTCGGAAGGTCAGGCTGATAGCCTGCCCCAGCCAGGGTGTCAGGTCGATGGATTGGGCGGACCAGAAGACGTGGCTATTTGCCAGGCTGGCAAGCGGCGTCACCATGGCCCCATCGTTTACCAGCACACTGAGAGATGAGCCGCTGCCGGTTCTCAGGCCGCCAGCCTTGTACAGATAAGAGAGAGTTGGAACCGACATGGTAAGGGGAATGGTTAAGGGCTGTGTTAATTCTGAGATGTCGGCAACGGCTGTCCACTCAGGCCCGGCAAAATAAATCCGCAGGAAGATGTCGTTCCAGATGATATGGTATTGTCCATCTGTATCCACCTGCAGTTGCAGACCTATAAAATTATCAGTCTCTGGATCGCCCGTGATTTTCTGGGGATTTGTCCATTGACCGGTGAAGGTTTGCTGGCTGTAATAAGTGTCGTAATTGCCCGAAGATTCTTGGAAAACGACATGCGCCAGACCGTTGTCATCGATGACGTGCGCCAGAATTTGGATAGGGTTCAGGCCTAAAGGATACAGATAATCCACGGCCGACCAGTTGCCGTTTTTATCTCGGATGATATGTTCGTGTCCGAAATTTTGTCCGAAAACAACGTGCAGGTTCCCATCCTTATCTAGTGTCAATTTAGAACCGATAAGAATATTACCGTAGCTGAATTTGAATGGCGTCGACCAGACGCCATCCAGACCGCGCCTGGAATAGTAAAGGCTAAAATCACCCAGATAATTCCATACGGCGTGTACAACGCCATTTGCTTCTGCAACCAATTTGGGCGTGTTGGAAGTGCTCCAGGGCTGCTGCGAGATATTCATTGGGGGAGACCAACTGCCGCCGACGGGATGGCGCGTGTAAAAAATATCGGAGTATCCTGGGCCAGAAAGCGTTGGGACCTCATCCCAAAGAACGTGCACTGTCCCTTGTTCGTCGACAGTCATTGAAGACGCATAAGTAGAAATGTGAAGCGAATGAGAGATGTTTTGAGGCAACATCCACGTTCCCCCACTGGTCCGTTCCTGGTAGAAAACATCACTATAATAATCGTCGCCTGGCACGGCTTCCCACACGACGTGGACAGTCCCATTTTGAGTTACGAACATTTGCAAATGGGTGGTATTGCTGCTGGTGTTGACAGACTCGGGGGCAGACCAACTGCTGCCGGCACGTTGGGCGTAGCGCATACCGTCGGTCGTTTTCCAGAGCAAATGGAGTGTGTTGGCGGCGTCGATTGCTAATAGGTATGCGTTTGCCGCCATGTCGGGGGCGATAGCTTCCTCTGTTGACCAGCCACCATTGCCCAGCCGGTGGGCATAATACAAACCGGCATCTGTTTTCCAGACGACGTGTTCGATCTGGTTGTCGTCCAAGACTAGCTGTGGGGCGATGCCATCGCTCAGGAAACGGCCGTTTACTACCGGTTCGCCTCCCTGGCCCAAAAATGCGCTCGATTGGCCTGTGTGGCGAATGGTTTCCGTGAGGACCGGGGCGGCGCTGCCTGCGGGCGTCCATTCCGGGGCGAATGAGCCTGTCTCAAAGCCGGAGTTGACAACGATGTTGTCTACCGGCGGCAGCACGATGGGCAGTTCTACGTCTGTGGCGCTGGAAAACGTGGTAGTGGGCAAGGGGCCATAGCCGTCTTTAGCCCAAGAAGTGGTGTACGTAAGAACTTGCGTGGCGAGATAGCTGGCGAAACGGCCGTTTTCATCCCCGTTCACATGCTGAAAAGAGGGAGGATCGGTTGTCAACGTGATGCCCTGAATGGGGGTGCCGCTGTTATCCTGGACGCCGCCGGTGACGGCCGTGGCATAAAGTGTTGTCGCCGTGTTGCCGTTATTCCCGATCCACCCTTCATAGTTTCGCGCGTTGTCAACCCCACGCACCTGAAAACCATACCAATGACCGGCAGTCCCGGTAATAAAATCCAGCGGCCCTTCTGTAACTGTCTGCCAGGTCACCCAGTTCTGGTTGTCGATGCGATATTTGGTATTGTATTCGGCTACACCAGAACTACCGGGATCAAATCCGCTCCAGTTTAAAATCAATGGCTCGGTTACACGGGTGAAAGGTTTTAGTGGCGTCACCTGCGTTCTCGGCGGCAGGTTCTCAATCGTGGTGTACGTCGTTGCGTTCCAGGCTTCGACATTTCCACCTCTGTCACGCGCGCGCGCCTGGAAGTAATAGGTATTTCCGCCCAGGGCCTGAGTAAATTCATAATAACTTTGGCTTGATGCGAGCAGATAATACCAAAGACCATTCGCGCCCATTTTGTAGCGAAAGTCGTAATTTAGGATGCCTGACGGGCCAGCGTCCTGGCCTGTCCAGACAACATTAAATCGGTCTGTGGATTGTGAGGGTAAGAGCCGAAAGGTGGTAACAGGAGCCAGGATGTCGGTTGTTTGCCAGTCGGGGTTCCAATCCCGGCTATCATAAGTCAATGCCTGGATGGTTGACTGCGTGGTATCGTAGCCGCGCAAAAAGGCATTTTCCCAATACCAGTTGCCCTGATAATACACAAAGTTGATGTAGGTGAAGTTGATGTAACGGCCGTCTGGCGACCAGCCGTGCGCCCAGGCATCCGTTTGCGCTGGCGGATCATATAGCACGTGTTGGTTCGCGCCATTTGCGTCCATGACCCACAATTCCTGCCACCCATCGTTTTCTATATCGGCGTCATAAGCGATTTTTGTGCCATCTGGCGACCAGGAAGGATTGTAGCTGTAAATCTGGTTCGATAGCTGGGTAACGCCGGAACCGTCGATGTTCATGACGTAAATATACAGTTGGCCGCTGCGGTTAGAGTTGAAGGCTATTTTTGTGCCATCAGGCGACCAGGCCGGGTAACCATCGTAGCCAGAATGGCTGGTGAGACGCGTTTGCCCGGAGCCATCGGCGTTCATGACATAGATTTCTGACTGACCGTCGCGGTAAGATTGAAAAGCGATTTTTGCGCCGTTTGGCGACCATGATGGGTTTACGTTGTCACTGTTGGTGAATGTCAGGCGGGTGAGGCTCGGACTTTCGGTATAGCCGGCGCTTTCCGTGGTCATGGAATAGATTTCATACGCGCCGGTCCGTTTGGAAGAGAACGCAACAAGCGAAGACCCCCGATTGAGGCGGGGGTGCATATCGACAGCTCCATTAAAAGTCAGGCGCGTATTATTGATGTACACCTCCCAGTTGCCATCGCGGTACGACTGGAAGGCCATTCTGTCCCAGTCCATAAAGTCGGGTGTCTCGATGCTCAGTGGGCTGGTCTGGGTTTCTTGCCTGGATTCTGCGCCTGGCAGGCGTTGTAGTTCTTCGATATTGCGCGACGGCCGTGGCGGGCTTTCTTGCTGGGCGGCCAATTGCACTCTGGTGGCGATTACGGCCGTTACCAACCCCAATAACAACACAAGGCGATATTTGTTCAACATACTTTCCCCCTTTTGGGATTCAATTCTACTGGTGGGTTTTCCTGACTGGAATCCCCTGGTTAATAAGCGGAACGGACCTCGTAATTGTAGCCAATCGCCAATACCAGCCGACCGCCATAGCTCACGAATCTGATATGATTTTTGTAACGTTCTGCCAGCCCGCCCCACAACCCCCATCGCCCATCACCGTTCCCTTCCCTCATCTCCCTTTCCGGCTATAATCCCCGCCATGACCCAACCAACCCAACTCCCAACCCCTGCTCAGGCGTGGATTGCCGCCATGCGGCCGCGCACGCTGCCCCTGGCGGTCGCCAGCAGTATTCTGGGCGGCTTTCTGGCCGCCGCCGATGGCCTGTTTAACTGGCTGGTGACGCTGCTGTGTGTGATCACGGCCGTGTTCCTGCAAATCCTCTCCAACCTGGCCAACGACTACGGCGACTCCGTCCACGGCGCCGATCACGTCGAACGCGCCGGACCCAAACGAGCCGTCCAATCCGGCCTCATCACCTCGGCCCAGATGAAGCGGGCCATGGCCCTCTTTGCCGGTCTGTCGGCGGTGTCCGGGCTGGCGTTGGTGATTGTGGCTTTGGGCGTGGCGGCGCTGCCGCTGGTTGCCCTGTTTGTGGTGTTGGGCGGCGCGGCGATTTGGGCGGCCGTCAGCTACACCGCCAGCAGCAAACCTTACGGCTATGTTGGCCTGGGTGATTTGTTTGTGTTCATCTTTTTTGGTTGGGTGGGCACGATGGGAACTTATTTTTTGCAGGCGCAGGCGCTAAATGGGCTGGTCTTGCTGCCGGCGACCAGCGTGGGGCTGTTGTCGGTGGCGGTGTTAAATGTCAACAACATCCGCGACATTGAATCGGACCAGAAGGCCGGCAAACGCTCCATTCCGGTGCGGATTGGGCCGCAGCGGGCGCGTGTCTACCACTGGATTTTGTTGGGCGGGGCGGTTGCGAGCGCGTTGTTGTTCGTGGGACTGACGTACCGCAGCCCGTGGCAATTTTTATTTGGGTTATCGCTGCCGTTGTTGTGGCGTCATGGCACGGCCGTTGCCCGCACCACCGATCCTCAAACTCAACCCCATGCTCAAACAACTCTCGCTCACCACCCTGGTCTTTGTCTTCACTTTTGGTCTGGGCCAGATTTTGTAGCCAGAGGACTGAAGACTGGGAGGCAGGGAGACAGGGAGACTGGGAGACTTCTCCAGTCCCTAATCCCTAATCTTTCCTTACCCCTTCGTGTTAAATTCCAAGAAGCCGCGCACCAATTCTGCATAGCGCTGCGGCCGTTCCAGGTGGACGGTGTGGCCGGCGTCCGGCACGACGGACAGGCGTGAGCCAGGGATCAGGTCGGCCATTTCTCGATTGATGGCCGCAAATTTGGCGTCTAATTCGCCCGTCACCAGCAAAACCGGCATGGTCAGCCTGGGCAGGTGGGTCCAGACCGACAACTGCGCGCCGGTTCCCATGCCGCGCAAGCTGTTCATCAGCCCAAGGGGATTGTTTTGCAGCCGTTGTTCGCGCAGCGCAGCGCGGGTTTCCGCCGGAAGCTGCGCCTGACTGGCCCACAGCGGCAGGCTTTCCCAATAATCGACAAAGGCCTCGATCCCCTCGCGCTCGATGCGTTCGGCCAGGGCGTTGTCTTGCTGACGGCGCTCGGCGCGCGCTGTTTTGTCGGCCAGTCCGGGCGACGCGCTTTCTAAAATGAGCGTCTGGCAGCGCTGTGGATATTGGGTTGCCAGATACAGGGCCAGCCGCCCGCCCATCGAGTAACCCAGCAAATTGACCTGTTCGATGTCGAATTGATCGAGCAGATTGATTAGATCGGCGGCGGCCGATTCGATCATGTAGCGGGCGGGTCGGGCGGGAATGCTGGAACGGCCGTGTCCCAACAAATCTACCGCAATCACCATAAACCGCTCATCCAACGCCGGCAGCACCGGCTGCCAGTTTTGGCTGCTGCCGGTGAAACCGTGTAACAGAAGCAACGGCCGTTCCCCTTGCCCCGAAATTTCCAGATTGTACTGCACGTCACGTACTGCCAGTTTTACCATGTTGTCCTCATTTATCTGCCGTCCGGCGGAACATATGCACTTCCCACCTGGACAAAGGGCTTTCGCCCGTCTGTTCAAACCACGTCTGCGCCGTTTGCGCGTCGTAAGACGTTTCCGCCCCAGACGGCCGGCCAAATTCATACCGCAGTCCGCCCGCGCTTTCTTCATTCACATAATCTCTGAGATTTTGGCGCAAATCAGGCCGCTGCAAATCAAAGGGAACCCAGCCGCTGCTGGCCAAAACGCCGCCATACGCATACCCAGGGGCATCGGTCAGCAATCCTTCGATGCGCTCACGGCCGTACTGCGATGAGATGTTCAAAAAAACCACGCCGCCCGGCCGCAAAAATGGCCGCCCACCCGCCAGTACAATTCGCCGGAACGTGAAGCCATCGTCGCCGTCGCTGGCCGGCGGGTTGGCTAAAATAAAGCTGGTCTGTCCGCTGAACGTGTCCAGGAAACGGCCGTCGTCACTCTCCACCGGCGTGTACCCATCAGACAGCAAAAAGCGCACTTTGTGGGCTGCGCCGTTTTCACGGGCGTTTTGTTGGGCGATGGCCACGTTGGCCGCCGAAATTTCCAACCCTACCACCTGCGTGACGGCCGTTATCCTGGCCGCCAGGATGGCCAGCCCGCCCACGCCGCTGCCCCAGTCGAGGCCCAGGCCGCTTAACAGGTGGCGCTGTTGGCCGACGGCCGTCAGGGCAATGCGGCTGGCCGGCGTCAGGGCAAATGTACCTGGTGGATGCGCCAGCCGAAGGTCGGCCAGGCCGCCGGTCATGGTTGCGGTTAAAACGGAATGGTCAGTTGGTGAAGTCGTCATCAATTCCTTGCCACGTCGCTCATGATGTCCACGATGGTGTTCCGGGCGATTTTGCCCGATGCCGTTTGCGGCAAATCGGCGGCGAAGCGAATGAGGCGCGGCTGTTTGTAGCCGGCCAACCGTTCGCGGCAGTGGGCCAGCAATTCAGCCTCGGTGAGTGCCGTTCCAGGGCGAAGCTGCACCAGCGCCGCCACTTTCTGCCCCCACTCGGCATCTGGCACGCCCACGACGCAGGCATTGGCCACGGCCGTATGTCCCTTCAACACCGTCTCCACTTCCGCCGGGTACACATTTTCGCCGCCAGTGACAATCAAATCGCTGCGCCGCTGCACGATCCACAAATCGCCCTCCTCATCCAGGTAGCCAATGTCGCCGGTCGGATGCGAGGGGAGTGGGGCGTGCGGCGTGCGGCGTGCGGACTCCGCACGCCAATAGCCCGCCATGACCGTGGGTCCGGCGACGACGATTTCGCCGTAGGTGTGGGGGGGGAGGGAACGGCCGTTTTCGTCCACAATGGTCACCGTTGTACCGGGCAGGGGCTGGCCGACGCTGCCGGGTTTCCGCGCCACATCCGGCGGCAGCATGGTGGCCACCTGGCTGGATGCTTCCGTCAGGCCATAGGTTGTGGCAACCGGCACGCCAGCAGCCAACGCTCGCCGCAGTAGTTCTGGCGTGGCCGCCGCGCCGCCCAGGAGCGCCAGCCGGAGTGTGTCTGGCCAGGTTGTGCGCGTTTGCAGCAGGCGGTGGAGCATGGTGGGAACCAGCGAAATGAGGGTGATGGGTTTGTGGTCAAGATCGTCGTTGATGGTGTCCAGGTCGAAGCGCGGGTGGAGGGAAACGGCCGTGCCGTACAAACAACTGCGAAAAATTACCGCCAGCCCGCCGACGTGGTACAACGGCAGCACGCTCAGCCACAAATCATCTGCCTGCACGCCCAGCCGCTCCGCTGAAGCCTGCGCGCTGTAAAAATGATTGGCAAACGTCAGCATGGCCCCTTTGGGTTTGCCCGACGTGCCGGATGTAAAAACCACCGCCTGCAACCGGTCCAAGGCCAACGGCCGTTGGTCAATGGAGAGCGGTACGGCCGTCGCCAAAAGTTCTTCATCAACTAGCAGCAGGTGACAATTGCCAATCGCCAATTGTTCCTGGTTTGTAACCAGCCATTTTGCTCCTACTTGTTCAACCTGCCAGTTGATTTCCGCCGGTGTGAGGCGGGTGTTCAGGGGAACCAGCACTGCGCCAAGCCGCGCCAGGGCGTGGATCAGGCAGACATAGGGCAGGCCGTTGGGCAGCAGCGCGGCGACAAAATCGCCGAACTGCACGCCTTGCGCCTGCAAATAGCCCGCCAGACCGGCCGTTAGCCGGTCCAGCGCCGCATAGGTCCAACGCTGTTCGCCAATGATGAGCGCCAGCGCTTCGGGCGAAGCGACGCGCCGTTCGGTTAACCAATCAATCATTCACTGCTCGTTTTGATGGGTCTTTAGGATTTCGTGGGGTCGGGCGTGAAACGTGAAGCGTGTTGCGTGAGGTCTCTCTGGTCACGCAACACGCTTCACGCATCATTGGGTGTCAATCCCCTGAATTCCTGAAGAACCGTTTTGATTTCTAAAAACAGGACTTTCCAGGCATCTGGCTGGCTGTCGGAAAAGTGAAAATGGTACACCGATGACATGGATTTAACGGACTTCCACCGATTTTCTGGTGATTTAGCTGGTGAAATCCGTCGAACCCGTTTAATTCGTGTACCTATCCTGAGTTCTCCGACAGGCTGCTAGCCGGAACTATAAGGTTTGATTCTGGCCATTTGCCGTGTGAGGATCAGGCTGAGGCCGAGATAGTAAACGATGAAAAACAACGAGGCCCAGGACAGCCACAAATGGGTCGGGTAGACGAGCATCGCCCAGGCTAACATGACCAGCCAGAGGCCGCTGAGCAGCAGGGTTTGCAGGCGGTAGCGGGTCATGCGGGAGGGGTAAAGATATTTGATGGGCACAAAGACCAGCACGACGCAGGCCAGCAAAACCAACAGGTTGACGGCCGTTGGCAGCCGCAGCAGCATTAAATAAATGGCTACCACATTCCAATAAGAGGGAAAACCCTGGAAGAAGTGGTCGCCCGTTTTGGCGTCGGTCTGGGCGAATTGGTAGCCGGAACTCATGAGCATCAGGGTCGGCACGATCAGCAGCCAGGCTGGCGGAACCAACTGCGCCTGGTAAATGAAGAAGGCCGGGACCAAGACATACGTCTGGTAATCGACGATGTTATCTAATAGCGCGCCGTCGAATTTGGGCAGGACGCGTTTTACGTCTACCCAGCGCGACAATGCGCCGTCGAAGCCGTCAATAATGGCTGCGATGCCCATCCAGACAACGGCCGTGCGCCATTCCTGCGCCATAATCGCCAAAATAGCCAGAAAACTGAAAACGGCCGTGCTCGCAGTCAGGGCGTGTACCCCCCACGCCGCTAAAATTCGGGGCCAAGAAAAAGTACGCGGATGAATCATGTGCCTCCTGCACCAAAGCCAAAAATAAGCTGCATAATGCTGCCTGGGTTAAAAGTGGAGTAACGATAGACCCCAAGGGTTGGCTCCTGAGAATTAGGATGTTTTGGGTACCCAACCCTTGGGGTCTTGTCAGCCCTACTTGCCCAGCCCGCGCGCCATCAAATCACCGCTGGCAATCAGCGCACCGCGCCGGGTCATCAGGTGCGCCGCAGCAAACTGCATAATTTTATTCACCGGACCAGGAATAACCAGATGTTTGTGCCCCAATCCGGCCAACGCCTCGCGCACCACCGGTTCCACTTCCATCATCATGATGGGCGGATAGCCGTCGAGGTCGTTGCCCTGGGTATTGGTCAGGCCGGGCGTTAACACCAGCACATCGACGTTCGCTTGGCGCAGTTCATACCACAACGATTCGCCGAGCATCATCTGAAAGGCTTTGTTGGCCGAGTATGCGCCGGTGTAGGGCGTGCCGCGCAAAGCGGCCTGCGACGATACCAGCAAAATGCCGCCGTGCCCTTGCGCCACCATCTGCCGCCCGTAGGCGTGGACCAGTGTGGTGTAGGCGCGGGCGTTGGTGTCGATCATGGCGTGATGGGTTTCCAGGTCCATTTGCAAAATCGGCGGGGTGTCTTTGGGGGTGAACATGTGGTTACAAACCAGCAGGCCGATTTCCAGCCCGTCGGTCACAGGCAGCAGTTGGGCGAGAAAATCGCGTTGGCCCAGGTCGATAACGGCCGTTTTCACTTTAACATAATAAGTTTGGCGCAGCGTTGCGGCGCGGGCTTCGAGTTCGTCGCCCAGGATGTCTACCAGGATTAAATTGATGTGCTGCCCGGCCAGTTGGCGGGCGAAGCCGTAGCCGATGCCTTCTTCCCGCGCCGCGCCGGTGACGATGGCCCAGGGGCCGTATTGTTGGCCAAAGGTACGGCCGTTTCTCACCACCGGCTTGGTCTTGTTTTTCTGCCACAACACCAGAGCGGCGGCGCTGACGGCCGTTCCGGCTATAAACCAGGTCTTGTTGGATGTGGACATGGCTGGTTATTCTCCTACCGTGGCGGCCGTGGGGGTGGAAACGGCCGTGGGAGCCGCCAACCCCGCCTTCCGCCGATAACCCACCACCGTCGCCGACGGCCGATTTGCGCCCATGCCGCGCTTGATGGTTGGCTGCTTGGTCACCAGTTCCAGGTCATATTCGCGCAGCAGCAGGGCGGTGATGATGGTCATTTCGTTGTTGGCAAAGTTCATGCCCGTGCACTTGTGCGCCCCGCCGCCAAAACCAAACAAGCCAAACCGGTGCTGCTTGTCTTCCTCTCGGCCTGGCGCAAAACGCAGCGGGTCGAATTGCTCCGGTTGGTCGAAGTAAGCCGGCAGTTTGTGGCCGACTTCTTGCGCCACCTGCACCAGCCAGCCCTTCGGGATGACATACTCGCCGAATTCGATGTCTTCATCCACCACGCGCATGAGCAGGTCGGCCGATGGGCGCAGCCGTTCTACTTCACGCACAGCCCAGCTGATGTGGTCCAGCGCCACCATGCGTTTGGGATCGATATGCACGCCATACGGCGCCACCCGGTCGATTTCGTCCAGCACCAGCCGCAAATAATCCGGGTTTTGCAGCAGCAGGATGATGGTCCAGGCAGCCTGACCGGCCGTGGTTTCGTGCCCGGCAAACATAAACCCCAGCAGCATATTGAGGATGAGTTCTTCATCAATTTGGGCGCCAGCCTGATCTTCTTTGATGATCAGGTCTTGCAAAAAGTCGTCGTACTGCTCCGGGTTCTGCCGCCGTTCGGCGATGATGGGGCGCAGAATTTCGCCCATGCGCGCTTTGGCCTTGTCTCGCCGGATAAATTTGGGCAGCGGTAAATTGGGCGGCAGCAGCGGATCCAGCGCTTTGCTCAAATCGGCGTATAAATCCCAAAACTCACGGCCGATTTGCTGGTGTGCTTGGCGGCCTAAAAAGCAGTTGCCGGCCACTTCTTGCACCAGATGGGCAATCTGCCCGGTAATTTCCATTTCGCCTTCGTCGCCCAGGGTATCCAGCCAGGCTCGCACTTCCTCTTGCATCACGTCAACATAGTGCAGCATTTTTTCGCGTTTGAACATTTCTTGGACAAACGGCCGTTGCCTTAAATACTCCTCATGAGGCGCTAAAAACAGCACTTCCCCGAACATCGCCCGCAAATAGCTGTACGGCTCCTGAATGTTCAGGGCTTTGTCGGTCTCCATAAAAAAGGTTTTCTGGTTATCAGGGCCAATCACCACGGCCACATTTTGTTTGGCCAGTTTCAGCGCAAACACGCCGCCATGCTCGGTGAATCCCCGCTGCACTAAACTCAGCCGGTCGCGCTGAAATTCCAGCGCATGGCCGATGCCCGGTTTGGCTCCAGATACCAGGGGTGGGGTTGTTTTGGTCATTTGATGTCTCCTCAATTTATTAACAGGTTCTCGAGAAGACCCTAAGGGTTTTTAAAACCCTTAGGGTCTGTTATAGATACCAAAAAGTTACTTATGGCCGCCAGGGGTACTTTGTTTCAAAATCCGGCGCGCGTTTTTCCAGGAAGGCATTTTTGCCTTCGCTGCCCTCTTCCGTCATGTAAAAGAGCATCGTCGAATCGCCGGCCAGCACTTGCAGACCGGTTTGCCCGTCCATATCGGCGTTCATCGCCGCCTTCAGGAAGCGGATGGCAATTGGCGACTTGGTGAGGATTTCCTGCGCCCAATCGACGCCCTCGGCTTCCAGGGCTTCCACGGTGGGCAGGACTTTGTTCACCAGCCCCATTTCCAGCGCTTCCTGGGCTGTGTACTGGCGGCAAAGATACCAGATTTCCCGCGCTTTTTTCTGGCCGACGATGCGCGCCAGGGTAGCCGAGCCGTATCCGGCGTCGAAGCTGCCGACGATGGGGCCGGTCTGGCCGAAGATGGCGTTTTCGCTGGCCAGGCTCAGGTCGCATACCACGTGCAGCACATGGCCGCCGCCTATCGCGTAGCCATTAACCAGGGCGATGACCACTTTGGGCATGGTGCGAATGATGCGCTGCAATTCCAAAACGTTCAGGCGCGGCACGCCATCGTCGCCGACGTAGCCGGCATGGCCGCGCACGCTCTGGTCGCCGCCGGCGCAGAAGGCGTGGACGCCATCTTTGGGCGAGGGGCCGTTGCCGGTAAGCAAAATCACGCCGACTTCCTGGTCCATCCAGACGTGACGGAAAGCGTCGATCATCTCGTTGATGGTTTTAGGCCGGAAGGCGTTGCGGATTTCCGGGCGGTTAAAGGCGATGCGGGCCATGCCGCCCGATTTTTGGTAGGTGATGTCGTCGTATTCTTTTACGGTTTGCCAATTCATTGTCATGCTCCTTTAAATTGTCAATAGCTAACAGCTAACAGCTAACAGCTAACAGCTGTTAGCTGTTAGCTGTTAGCTATTTTATTAATTTCTCGTCGGCGTTGATCGTCGTAACGGCCGTCACTCATCACCTCAATCAGACACGGCCGTCGATCATACATACGCGCGCCTAAGGCTTCGCGCAGCGCCGCCCGGTCGGTCACGCGCACAAAATCCAGGCCATACAGCCGCGCCGCGTGGGCAAAATCCAGGTCGTGGGGGGTTAGAAAGAGCGCGCTAAATTCCGGCTCAAATTCAGCAATCGGCAAGCGGCGGAAGATGCCGCCGCCGTTGTTGTTGATGACCACGAAGGTGACAGGCGCGATTTCGGATTTCGGATTTCGGATTTCGGGTTGTGCCTCTGCGCCTCCGCGCCGCTGCGTTACATGCAGCAGGCCGTTCATGTCGTGGTAGAAGGTGATGTCGCCCAGGATGGCCACCAGCGGCGCGCGGCCGGCCGCACCGTAACCGAGCGCGGTGGAGACGTTGCCATCAATGCCCGATGCGCCGCGGTTGGCGTAGACGTGGATGGGTTTGGCCGACGGCCGTGCAAACTGATCCACATGGCGCACCGGCAAACTGTTGCCCACAAACAAACGGCCGTTGGGCGGCATCATCGCCATCACATCCCACACCGCCCAAAAATCGGTCAGCTCGGCCGAATTGGCGGCCACGGTTTCCAGCTTTTGCCAGACGGCCGTTTCCACCGCAACCACCGCATCCAACCACGCCGACGACAAGCGGGGATACACGCCCTGGGCGATCTGGTAACATGCCTGCTCCGCGTCTGCCTGCACAAACAGCGTCGTCTGGTGGCTGTCGTCGGCCCAGACGCCGTTGTCGCGGATGTGGATGCGGTGGGCGGGGCGGCTGCGTTCCAGGTAAGCATTCAGCCATTTGGAGGTGGGAACCGCGCCAAAACGCAAAATCACCTCCGGTTCAGCCCCGAAGGGTTCTCCGGAAACCCGAATGGTTTCTGATTGCAGATAGGTTTCGTAGCCGCCGGAGATGACCGTGCCGCTGGCGTGCAGCCCAAAGCGCACGCCCGACAGCGGATCGGCCAAAATCGGCCAGCCGCTGATTTGTGACAAGCCGGCCACGGCTTGCGGGAAATTGCCGCCGGGACAGCGCGGCCCACACACGATCAGCCCGCGCTCGTGGCGGTTGATCACGGCCGTCAGCTCTTCCTGCTGGCTGCGGGAGAGGATGGACACTGACGATTGGAGACTGGCGATTGAAGACTTTGGGCCAGTCTCCAGTTTCCAGTCTCTTGTTTCCGGTTCCAACGGTTTGCGGAAGGGAAAATTGACGTGGACGGGGCCTTTGCGACGGCCGTTGGCCATGGCATAAGCGCGCACGGCCGTTGTTTGCACGTGGCGCAGAGCCACATCCGGCGCGTCGGCCTGTGGGATGGGCATGTCCACCGCCCAAAGCACATGGTCGCCAAAAATTTTCACCTGGTCGATGGTCTGATTGGCGCCGCTGTGGCGCAGTTCGTGCGGGCGGTCGCCTGTTAGCACCAGCAGCGGCACCTGGCTCATGTTGGCCTCGACGATGGCCGGGAAGTAGTTGGCGACGGCCGTGCCCGATGTACACACCAGGGCCACTGGCTGATCGGTGGCCACGGCCAATCCCAGAGCAAAAAACCCCGCGCTGCGCTCGTCCAGGTGGCGATAAATTTGGATGCCCTCCTGGGCGGCAAAGGCCAGCGTCAGCGGGGTGGACCGGGAGCCGGGGGAGATGCAGACGGCCGTTAACCCCGCCTCTACCAGCGCCTGGACAAAAAGTTGTGACCATTCCATATTGGGGTTCATGATACCTGTTGTCGCTGTTCAGACCCCAAGGGTTTTGGAAACCCTTGGGGTCTTTGGCCAGACGTAGCCATTACAAATTATCGCTGTAGACAACGGCCGTGGCCAACGCCACCACGGCCAACATGGCCGCCCCGGCGGCCAACGCCGCCGACTGCCGGACGCCCAAGACCACCACCGGCCCCAACGCGGCCAGGGCCAACACCACGTAGGGAATTTGCCGCCGGCCCAGTTTAAGCAGGGCCAATCCCTGGCACAAAACGAGCAGCAGGCTGACCAGCACAATGAGCAGCGGCGAAATGACGGGTTGGAGCGGCCAGACCAAAAATGCGCCAAGCAGCAGGAGAATCCAGGGCACGGCCGTATCCACCGCCATGAGCTGCCAGTTTGCCAGCGGCAAAAGCTGCCGCAAAAAAGGCTCCGCCAGATCGGCGCGGAACGTCGTAACCAGTTTGCGCGGCGGGAAGAAGAGAATGCCCAGCAGCCAGTACAGCCAGAATTCCGGCCGGGCGCCGCTGGACAAAATCAGCTGCGCCGCTGCCGTAAACGCGGCTCCCCAACCCAGCAAAATGAGCAGATCGGCCCCTTCGCGCAGCAGCACCAGACCAGAGCGCAGGAGCAGCGTGGTTGGTCCGGCGGCGGCGGGGAGGTGGAGAAACGGCCGTTTCCCGGCCACCGGCGCCTGTCGTTTGATGCTGCGCCGCGCCAAAGCCAGCCCGGGCATGAGCCGCGAATAAGCCCCCAACGCCTGAATCTGGGCAAACGTCATGCTCTCGTCGGCCACGTCTATCAAATTGATCCGGCTGCTGACGGCCAGCACCCCCACCAGCAGCAGGCCAATGCCCAGACTGAGCAGGCCAACCTGCCCGGCGGACCAATCGCCGGTCAGCGCGGCCAGCCAAAGGTTGCCCGGCCACAGGGCGGCCGTCGGCCAAAAGGGCAGCAAGGCCAGCAGCAGCAAGGGCAGCCAGCGGTAGCCGCGCCAGTCAACCAGACCGGGCACAGACAGGCGCAGAACGCCCCACAACCAGGCAAAGCCCAAAACAAACAGCAGCAGCGGGATGGTGATGACGGCCGTTCTTGCTGAGGCGAACGGCCGTATTTCCGGCGGCAGTGATTGGGCCAGGACCACAGCGATAACGGCCGTCAGCGGCAAAATGATCAGCGCGCTTTGCGCTGCTTCCTGGACAAATTGCACCAGCGTCAGCGCGCGCCGGGGGGCGGGCGAGCCGGCAATGTAGGCGATGTCGGGAAACGAGAGCAGCAGCGGCGTGCGCCGTGCATACCGCAGAACCACGCCGATTAGCAGGAAAAACAAGGCCCACGGCAGCACGACCAACAACTGCCGCCACAGCGGCAGAGAAAGCGCCGCGCCGAGCTGGGTGGCCTGGTACAAAATCGCCCCCCAGGTGCCAAAAATAATCCAGACCACAAAAAAGGCGATCAGGTAGAGGTTGTAGAGGAATTCCTTAATCGAGCGGTCGTCGGGGTTGTAGCCGAAGAGACGCAGGATGGGAACCAGGCTGGCGCGCCATTGTCGCAGGCGCAGGGTTGTCAGCAGGCGCAGTTCAATCATGGGTGGTTGTGGGGAGGGCGGGGTAGAGGTTGGTAACGGCCGTTTCCAGCAAATTGTCCAACGAAAAATCACCCGTCAGGCCCAAATCGGCGCGCAGTTCGTTCGGGGTTCCCTGGCACAGCAAGCGGCCCTGTTCCATCACCAGATATCTGTCCGGGTGGACGGCATAAGGCATCTGGTGACTGCTCAACAAAATGCTCATGCCCTGTTCCTGGTAACGGCCAAATTCGCCCCACAAATACCCCGCCGACAGCGGGTCCAGCGGTCCGAGCGGTTCGTCGAGCAGCAGCAGCGCCGGTTTAAGCAGCAATGCCAGGCACAAAGCCAATTTGTAGCGCATCCCGCGCGAATACATAAACGGAAATGCGTCCCGATTGGACCACAAGCCAAAGCGGGCGAAGAGTTTTTCGGCCTCGCCTTCCCAGTTTTTCAGGTGGTGGAGCTGCGCCACCATTTGCGCGTGCTCCCAGGCGGTCAGCGCTTCATAAAAGGGCGGCGTGTCGGGAATCAGCACAATGTGCCGCCGTGTCCAGCGTTCATTCTTGTAAATGGCCTGCCCTTGCAGCAGAACGTCGCCCTGCGTGGGGCGCGTCCAACCGGCGATGCAGCGCAGCAGCGTGGATTTGCCCGCCCCATTGCGGCCAACCAAAGCAACCAATTCGCCCTTTGCGACTGTGAACGAAAGGTCTTCCAGCGCCGGGCTGTGCCCGTAACGATAATGCACAGCCTGGACGGCAAGGTTAATGGATTCTTGTGGAACGTGGCTTGAGTCTGAAATCATAATTAATTGTCAATGGCTACCAGCCAACAGCCAACAGCCAACAGCTAACAGCCAACAGCTATTGGCTGTTGATAATTCCCAGGGCGTTTTGCATCGGGCGAAATTTTAGGCCGGTTTCGGCCCATTCTTGATCGGGATCGGAGGCGGCGACGATGCCGGCGCCGGCATAAAGCCAGGCGCGGCGTTCTTGTACCACGGCCGAGCGAATGCCCACGGCGAACGCGCCATCCAACTTGTAATCGATCCAGCCAACAGGCGAGGCGTACCAGCCGCGAGGCATCGGTTCCTGGCGGCTGATAAAATCCAGGGCGAGGCTGCGCGGCGAGCCGCCCATGGCCGGCGTGGGATGCAGGGCTTCTACCAGGGGTAAAATGCCATCGGGTTGGGCTAATGTGCCGCGAATGGGCGTGAACAGGTGTTGGATATTGCTCAATTTGTAAACGCCGGGCGCGGGCGAAATTTCTAGCTGGGTGGTCAGCGGGGCCAGCCGCCCCAGGATGGACATGACCACGACTTCGTGTTCGTGGCGGTCTTTGGGGCTTTCCATGAGTTGTTGGCCCAGAGCGGCGTCTTCCAGCGGGTTGGCGCTGCGGCGGATGGAACCGGCGAGGCTCATGGTGGTGAGGGTGTCGCCCTCTACTTTGGCCAGCAGTTCGGGGGTCGCGCCGAGGAAGGTGTGAAACGGCCGTGGCTCGAACACAAACCGATAACAATCGGCGTAGGCTTTATTCAGAAAGGCCAGGGCGTTGTAAATGTTGATACGTTCATCAAATCGCGCTTCGCACACCCGCGCCAGAACCACTTTCTTCAATTCCGTCGTGGCAATCTCTTGCTGCACGGCATGGATGAGCCGTGCCCATTCGTCCGGAGACATGGGGTAGGAGAGAGATTGGAGATTGGCGACTGGCGATTGAGGGGGAGTTTCCAATCCCCAATCGCCAGCCGTCAGTAAAAGCTCTCGGCGAGTTTGCAGCGCTTCCTGCAAAATGGGCAGGCTGTGTTCAGGGTCGTCGGCCAGGGGGATGAGGGCGTTGATGGTGAGCCAGGTTTCCTGGCCGACCCGGACAAATTGGTAGTGGGGCAGGATGAAGTGGGCAGGCTGGAAGGCTGCCCAGGTGTTGTCTGGCAGGAAGTCGTCGCGGAAGGCGAAGCCGCCGAAGAGGCGCGGCCGGGCCAGTTCGGGCGCGTCGCCGAGCAGGATTGCATCCTGGAACAGTGTTTGGGCCTGTTGGCGGATGTGGGCGTAACGGCCGTCGCCCCAACCCATCAAATTGGCCGCCGACCCAAACCCGGCCAGCGTGATCCGGTCGCGCACGTCTTCCCAAAAAAAGCGCTCTTGCCCCTCTGCATGGCGCAAAAAATTCATCGCCGACAGGTCGGCGACGGGCAGGCTGTAGCTGACCAGGCGCTGCGCCTGAAGAGACTGGAGATTGGAGACTGGAGATTGTTCTGTCCCCCAATCCCCGGTCTCTACTCCCCAATCGCTACTCTCTAACTTCTTCATACGCTTCAAACCCCACGCTGCGCAGTAAAACCGGCAGCAAAGTAGACATAATGCGGTCGGGCGTTGGCTCGCCGGTGTAGACCCAGCGAATCACAATGCCGTAAATTGCGCCCATCCAGGCATAAGCCACCACTTCGGTGTCCACCGGCGGGATATCGCCGACTTCAATGGCTTCCTGGAGGTAGGTTTCGATGAGGTGGGCGAAGCGGTCGTTGACCTCGTTGCGTTTATTCTCGAAGGGCGCGCCCAGGCCAACGGCCTGTACCAGCAGCACTTTGGCCGGCCGCCGATATTTGCCGAAGGTGTCCAGGGTTGTGGTGAGGGCAATGCGCACGCGGGCGATGCCTTTGGCTTCCGGTTCGATGGCCTCGGTGACGCGCCGTTCCAATAAATCGGCGAATTGATCAACCAGGGCCAGAAACAACCGCTCTTTGTTGGGGAAATGGAAGTAAATGGAGCCTTTGGAGGTGTGCGATTCTTCCACGATCTCGTCCAGGCGGGTATCGTAGTAGCCCTTGCGGGAAAAAATGTTCAGGGCGGCGTCTAAAATACGCTCGCGGGTGCTTTCGGGATCACGGGCGGAAGGGATATTTTCTGTCATAGGTTCACTTTTTTTAGACTGACCAGTCGGTACGGGCAATTGTCAGATGTCGAGGGTGAATTGTCAATGGCTCATGAGGGAGTATTAATGATTGAGTGCGTGGTTTGCCGCGCCTACTCTCTGAGGCGAGCCATGAAGTGGCTGTCGGGCCAACGGCCGTCGCCAAACGCCTGGAATCGCCGTGTGCCTTCGATTGCGAAGCCAAATTTTTCGTAAAGGTGGACGGCCGTTGGGTTATCGGCGTTCACTTCCAATTCCACGCGCTTCAGGTCCAGCCAATTGTCAGCGATCTCCAGAATGGCGGCCATGAGGCGGCTGCCGATGCGCTGGCCCCAATAATCGGGCGCAACCATCATGCCCAGGGTGGCGCTGTGTATCCGGCGCGGATTTTGGTTTTGGAAGATGGAGATCATGCCAAGGACACGGCCGTCGTTTTCAGCCATCAGGCGGTGCAGGCCAGGCGGCGGCGGTTCGCCAAACCGGCTGCGGGCGACCCAGATTTCCTGGCTGGGCAGTTGTAGGGTGGTGCGGGCGACCAACGGATTGCGCCAGATTTCGTTGAGATCGGCTTCGTCGCCGGGGCGGGCGGGGCGAATAATCAGGCGGGAGGTGTCGATTGGATGGCTGGGCGCGGCGGGCAGCGGCGTTGATGTCAGGCGGGTTTGGGCGGCGGGCGGCGGATTGAGCCGGGTGTAGAGGATGGCGTCGTGGAAACGGCCGTCGCCAAAAACAGCCTGGCGCATCGTTCCTTCCACCACAAATCCGGCGGCTGCGGCCATGTGGCGCGCCGCCGCGTTGTCGGGTGAGAGGGACAGTTCCACGCGCCAGGTATTGAGCCAGTTGTCGGCCAGGTCCAGCAAGGCGGCGAACAGGCGGCGGCCAATGCCCTGCCCCCAATGGTCCGGGTGCACGATGAGGCCAGGCTGGGCGATATGTTTCATGCGCGGCCGGGTATTTTGGTGCAGCCAGCCGTAAGCGACGACACGGCCGTTTAAGATGCCCACCAACCGGTGCATGCCTGTTTGGGCTGTCCGAAATTCAGCTTCGCTCTGGCTGTATTCCCGCGGGGTCAGCAGGTCGGTCCAGCGGGCAACGGCCGGGTGGCTGAGAATGGCGTGCAAGGCGGGGATGTCGTCGGGATGGAGGGGACGAATTTGCAGTTGATGGGGGTCAGATGACATAGCTACCTTGTCCGGCGTTAACGTTCAGCCGTGTCGATGTGGGTTAAGAAGTCGGTCACTTTTTGCAAAAACAGGTCGGGTTGGTCGTTGTGGATGGGGTGGCCGCTGTGGGAGATGATTTCCAGACGGCCGTCTGGCAGCCGGTTTAGCAGGCGGGTTACGTCACGCAGGGTATTGCCGACCTCGCCGTCGCCGTTGAGCAGCAGGGTCGGGCAGCGCACGTGGGCTGCTTCGTTCAGACAAACGTTGCCGCCTTGGGCCAGAATTGCGGCGGCGGCTTCGTTCCAGCCACGGATCATCGGTTCGACCTGGGCTTCGCCGTGAAGCGCGGCGATTTGCCGATGCCAGGCGCCCCAATTTGGTTTGGCGGGGACGGGGACACGGGACTGCACGGCCGTGACCATCTCCGGTGAAATGACGCCGGAAACGCCCCAGGCAACGACGCCCCGGACCAGTTCTGGATACAACGCGGCCAAAAGGATGGCGATCTCCGCGCCATCGCTAAAGCCGAGGACGGCAACCGGGCCGCAAGCGACGTGGCGCAGCAAGACTGCCATGTCGTCGGCGTCGCGCCGGTAAAAATCGGGCGGGAAACTGCGGGCGGGCGGCTGGCTGGCCCCGTAGCCGCGCAAATCGGGGGCGATGAGGCGGTAATGGGTTCGCAGGCTATCCATGAGATCGCCGAGATGGGCGCGGGCTGTGCCGGTGAAACCGTGAATGAGGAGTAACGGCCGTCCGTCGCCGATATCTTCATAGGCCAGGGAGGCGCCATCGGGTAGAAGGAGTTTGTGTGTTGGGATCATCTCATTTCTCCGGGGGTTTGGTTTGGGCGGATTTTTGGTCGGCGATGGGGCGCGGCGCATCCGTTCCCTGGCCCATTGCCTGGACAAATTCTGGCCAGCCGCCGCGTAAATTGAGGTCGCGTTGGGGGAAGGGAATTTCGATGTGGGCGCTGGCGAGCGCTTCCCAAACCATAAAATACAGGTCAGATTTTACGGCGCGGCGGCGCGCCGGTTCGTTGATCCAGATGGTGAGGGTGAAGTCGATGCTGGATTCGCCGAAGCCTTCAAAAAAGACGACTGGCGGCGGGTATGGGTGGACAAGGGGGTGGGAAACGGCCGTGTCCATTAAAATTTGCTGCACCTGTTTGGGGTTGCTGTCGTAGCCCACGCCTACAGGCACAGACACACGCACCAACGGGTCACTTTTCGTGTAGGTAGTGAGCTGCGATGTGAGAAATGTCTCGTTGGGGACGATGATTTCCACGTTGTCGTTGGTGCGGATGATGGTTGACCGGATATTGAGCTTTTCGACAGTGCCCACCTGGTTGTTCACCTCCACCACATCGCCCGGCCGTAACGATTGCTCGAACAGCAGCACAATGCCGCTGATGAAATTGGCGATGATTTGCTGTAGGCCAAACCCAATGCCGACGGAAAGTCCGGTGCCAATCAGGGCCAGAGAGGTGAGATTGACGCCCAACGTGCCAAAAACGACCATGATACCGCCCCCGATGATGACATAACGAGACAGAGTGGTTACGGTATTAACAACGCCGGTGTCGGCCTGAGTGCGCGGCATAATCACTTTGCGCAGTCCTTCTTCAGTTATCCAGGCCAGGATATAGAAAATATACAGCCAAAGAAAAGCCAGCAGGATTCTGCCCAGAGTGATTGAGTAGCCCAGAAAAGAAAGGATTTGAATGCTCAGGATGGTTTTCAGGTCCACAATTTGGTTGAGCAGGAGCGTGATGGGCAGCAAGATAAAGATTGGAATGAGGATGCGTTTGCGGTAGCGTTCGGCATTTTCTTCCGAAACGACGATATGGACCAGAGCCAGGGCGAGGCGATAAACCATGATGATCCAGAAAATGGTGGCGGATATCTGGATCAGGCCGGTGGTTAGCTGCTGCCGGTTAAATAGTTGGACGGCAAGCCAGGTAAAAATCAGCCCCAGCACGGGGAAATAAAAGTATTGCGTGGTTGGCAGGAGGCGATAAAGTAGCCCTTCTGAGCGTTTGTCCAGTTTGGCCGAGAGGCGGCGAACCAGCCGGGGGTGAATCCAGGTAGTGAGGGCTTTGGCTGCTGCCCAGGCGAGGCTGTATACAACCAGGATGGCCACGGCTTGCCGCTGGACGATGGGGCGGGTGAGAAAGATGAGCAGAATTTGTAATTGGGTGACGATGATTCGAAAGGCAGTTCCGTCTACCATGATTTTTCCTTGTCGTTGCGGTGGTGTTGTTGGTCGGCGTTATTTTTGTTCCCGACAGTCAGCCGGTAAATCTTCCGGATTGATGGGGAAATTATTGGCTCTATCGACGCTGCGGGTGAGGTCGCACACGGCCGTTTGCGGGTCTTTGCGCCCCGATAAGACATCGAGATAGACCGCGTTGCCGAATTGGTATACGGCCGTTATTTGCGGCACATTTGGCGGCACAAAAGCCTTTTTCGCCTGCTGGATCAGGTTGTTCATCACCGGATCATTTTCCGTGCTTACGTTGATATTGGCCGGCGCCAGACGCGATTCCGTCATGAGATACGTCTGATTGTCTTTATTGGTGGCAAAATTCATAAACGACAAAGCCAACTCGCGCTGGGTATCCTGGATGCCATTTGTTACAAAAAAAGCGGTCGTTTGCAGCCAGGGAGCCGCTTCGCCATCTGGCCCGGAGGGCAGGTTGGCCACGCGCAGTTGGTTGTTGCTCAGGCTCGCTTCCAGTTCGCCCAGGGCCGATGTGGGGCCGACCAGGAAGGCCGCGCCGCCAGAATAGAACGCCGTTTGCAGCAGCACATAGTTTTCATCTAAGAAGATGCCTGGCGCAGCCTGTGCCTGGAGCAGCCAGTTCAGCCAATCGACAAAGCCTGTATCGGCCAGCGCCAGCCGGTAATCTTCGGTAAACAGGCGTGTGTTGTAGCCGTTTGCGCCCCAGTAAGATTCGATGAAATTTGTGGGCAGGGCGGCGCTTTTTTCCGTTGTGGCTTGCTGCAGCAGTTCATCCAACGTCGCCGGCGGGTCGCTGACGAGATCGTTATTGAAATAGAGCGTTTCCATTTGCAGCCAATAGGGCAGCCCATACAGCTCTTCGCCCATGATGAGGGTGTTGAGAGCGGCCGGAAGGTAGCGCTGCCTGGTTTCGGCCGAAATCAGGGTTGTGATGGGTTGGATGGATTGGGCCTGAACAAAAGGAACCAGCCAGGTGCTGTAGCCGAGAACCAGATCGGGCAGGGTGTAACGGCCTTCGTCGATGCGCGACTGGGTGTACAGGTCGCGCAGTTCGTTTTCGGAAATTTGCGATACGAGGATGAGAAGATCGGGGCAATCGAGGGCATAGTCGGCGGCTAATTTGTTTAGCCCTGCCGCCAGACGGCCGGACCACGGATGCCAGATGCGCAAGATGCCCTCTTGGGTGCATCGATCGGTTTCCGGTTCGGCGATGTCGAAGCCGTAAGCGAGGTTAACTTCCCGGGTAAAGGCGGCGGCTTCGGTGGGTTCTATTACGCCTTGTAGAACGGCTTTGTAGACGTCGTCGCCTCCGGTGGTGATTTGGTCCATTTGGGGCAGATTGGGATGGGCAACGGCCGTGCGCGCCTGGGTGGCAAATCCGGCTTCTGCCGGGTAAATGCGCGGGTCTACTTTGACGGTGCGGTTGGCCGGAACCCGGCCGATTTCACGCATGAGGGTCGCGCTCTGGTTGGCGTTGGTGAGGAATTTGGCCAGCAAGACGGCCGTTTCGGTCTGCTGTGGCGGTGTGGCATGGTTAAAATAAATCGCCTCCACATCCAACAAGGGGCCAGACGGTCCATTTGGCCCGGCCGGCAGCACGGCTACAGCCACATTTTCGCTGCCCAGGGCGGCGCGCGCCGCCGGTAAATCATCCGGATTCCCGGTGTAAAACGCTGCCTTGCCGCTGAAGAACAAATCGCGCAGGGTGGCTTCGTCGGGGCTTAAGATCATGCCCGGTGAATCCTGGGCGGTTTTGAGCCAGCTTAACCAGTTGGCAAACCCACCCTGATCCAGCACGACACGGCCGTTCTCATCAAACAACTGTCCGCCAAAGGCCTGAATGCCCCAAAACGCCGGTTTGAAATTGGTGTTTAAGGCCGCCGGGTTGCCATCTGCCGCCTGGATTAACCAGTCGTCCAGAGTGACCGGCGGGGTGGCGACCATCTGCGTGTTGTAATAAAGAGCCATCGGCCGCAGGGCCAGCGGCAGGCCATAGAGGCCGTCATTGTACGTCAGCGAGGCGACGGCTCTAGACAGGTATTCCTCGGTTTCCGGCGCGTAAGGCCGCAAATCCTGAATGAGATGCTGATCGGCCAGCGGCATCAGCCAACTGTTTGGCCCGATGAAAAGGTCTGGCCCAATGCCTGAAGCGGCGGATTGCTCGTAGCGTTTGAGGAGTTGGTCCGCCGGAACTGCCTGGCTGATGACATCCACGTCGGGATAGATTTGATTGAATTTGGTTAGAATCTGGGTCAGAGTCGCCGTTTCTTCTTCGTTCCAACTGTGCCAAAGCAAGATTTGGCCGTGTGTGCCTGGGCGCGTATTGGGAGAAACGGCCGTGCAGGCGCTCAGTAGCAGCAGCGTGAAGAGTAAGGAGTATTTCTGGAATTTAATTAACATAATGCATTCGTTGCCCAGGAAGACCTGAGATGTTTTTCTCAGGTTGGGTTGTTGAGAGTGCCCATTATAACAAGTTCTTGGCCAAAGGTTTTAGAAATGGATGTGAACGCAGAGTAATTTTGTTTACAGTAGATTTGGTCGCGCTCCCTTATGATTGGCAGCGATCTGAGCGTGCTTATTGTGCGCGCGGGAATGAAAGAACTATGCGAGGAAACAGTGAATGAATGAGCGTCATGCGGCGAATGGTCCTTGTCGGGGCCAAAAGATACTTGTTGTCGATGATAACGAATATACCGTAAGAATTTTACGGTTTGCCTTGGAGAAAGACGGGCTGCAGGTGATGTCGGCGTTCTCCGGCGAAGAGGCGGTGCGGGTATTGGAAACTGAGGGATTACCCGACCTGGCGATTGTGGATTACCAGATGAGTCCGGGGATGACGGGGTTTGAATTTTGTCGTTTTGTGCATCAGTTTACGGATTTGCCGGTCATTATGCTAACGGCCGTTGCCGATGATACCCTGCGGCAAACCGGCCTGGAATCGCATGTGGAGGATTATATTCTCAAACCATTTAACCCGGCCGTGCTGCTGGCCCGCGTTCATAACGTTTTGCAGCGTTTGGGTGGTTTTGCTTCCAGCCCACTGACCCGTGTGGATGATCATTTGATGATTGATTTTCCGCGTCAGGTGGCATGGGTGAACGGCCGTGTCGTTCCTCTCACCCCCATCGAAACTAAATTACTCTATGTTCTCATGCGCCAGGCGGGCCAGCCAGTCAACACCAGCTTCATCTTACGCCGCATCTGGCCCGAAGGCACAGCCTTTGAAGACCGCCTGCATGTCCACGTCCATCGGCTGCGCCGCAAAATTGAAAATGAATCAGCGCCGGCCGCCTATATCGTCTCCAAGCGGGGGCATGGTTATATTTTCCAAGCCAACTAAAAAGAGACCGGATACCGGGTGGTGAAAAGCTGCCGCTTCCACCCCCGGTATCCGGTCTCTCATTGCCGGTTTCTCATTCCCCAGCTTACCTTACGATTCGATAATCGTTACTTTGACCATTTTATCGCCCTGGCGGATGGCGTTGACTACATCCATGCCGCTGGTAACTTTGCCAAAAACGGTGTGTTTGCCGTTCAGGTGCGGTTGAGGCGCGTGCGTGATGAAGAATTGGCTGCCGTTGGTGCCCGGGCCGGCGTTGGCCATAGACAAGACGCCGGTTTCGTGTTTGAGCGGGTTGTTCTTAAACTCATCTTCAAAACGGTAGCCTGGACCGCCACGGCCGGTTCCCGTCGGGTCGCCGCCCTGAACCATGAAGTTGCTGATCACGCGGTGAAATGTCACGCCATCATAAAACCCGTCATTGCTGAGAAAGACGAAATTGTTCACTGTTTTGGGCGCGTACTGCGGATATAACTCGATGACGATGGTTCCTTTGTTGGTTTCCATGTTCACCGAATAAGATTTTTGCGGGTCGATTTGCATCGCCGGGGCGCTATTCCATTGGTTAGCCATAAAACACTCCTTTTCGTGTATTTATTTTTGTAACTGTCCAGGTTTCTCTGGCAAGACCCCAAGGGTTGGATACCCCAATAATCCAAATTCTCAGGAGCAAACCCTTGGTGTCTGTGTATTTACAATTTTTCAGGCAATTGTGGCTGTGACGGCCGTAATTGTCAATTTCCTGCGCATCATCAAGCCGTGGGTCGTTAGAAGTTTACCGCTTCCGCGACCGACGGCCGCGTTTTTCTTCTTTGCGCTCTTGTTTTTCTGGTCGTTGTGTCGGTTCGGAGGGCACTGTGGCCGCTTTTAACGTTTGCTGGTAGATGTCGTCTAGCAGCATGGCGATGAGCGATTGCCCTTCCAGGCTTTCGCCAAGGGTTTTGGCCAGCGACAAGAAGCGGTGCAAACGCTCTTTTTGCAAGATGTCGCGTTGGCGCAGGTCGCTTTCCAGCACGGCCGTTAACCGTTCGGCGACGAGTTCGGTCACATCTTCATCGGTGGGTAACGGCCGTTCCTCCAAATCCACACCAAATTTATCCCGGATGCGCTTCAGCTTCACCTGCTCAGAAAAATCGCCCACCAGGGTGATGGCGACTCCGGTAGCTCCAGCCCGGCCCGTGCGTCCGGCGCGGTGGATGTACAATTCCGGGTCTTCTGGCACTTCATACTGCACCACATGCGACAACTCCGGCACGTCGATGCCGCGCGCCGCCACATCGGTGGTCACCAATAACCGCAGCTTGCCCTGGCGCACCCGATCCATCACCTTCTCCCGCGCCTTTTGCTCCAAATCCGAAGACAACTCATCGGCGTCGTAGCCGAAGCGGCGCAGCACGGTGGTGACATAGGTCACGCGCACCTTCGTGTTGCAAAAGATGAAGGCCGATTCCGGGTTTTCCACTTCGATCAGGCGCACAAGCGCCCGGTCTTTTTCTAGCGCCGGCACGGTGTAATAGACGTGTTCGGTTTCTGCAACGGACAAATTGTCCTTGCTGAGGCTCAGAAAATCCGGCTCGTGCAAAAATTGGCGGGCCAGGCTTTGCACTGTCGGTGGGAACGTGGCGGAGAACATGAAACTATCGACCCGCCGCTGTGGCAGGTACGTTTGCAGTTGGCGCATATCGGGATAAAAGCCCATCGACAGCAGTCGGTCGGCTTCGTCGAAGACTAGAATTTGCAAATTGTCCAGGCTCAGGGTGCGCCGCAGCAAGTGGTCTAAAATACGACCCGGTGTGCCCACAACCAGATGCGCCCCTTTGCGAAAGGCGTCTAACTGGACTTTGTAGCTGCTGCCGCCATAGACGGCGACGGCGTTGACACCGGTATCGCCGGTGAGGATAACCGCTTCGTTGGCCACTTGTTGCGCCAGTTCGCGGGTAGGCACCAGGATCAGTGCCTGGCAAGAGGCTTGCAGCGGATTGATGCGCTCCAAAATGGGCATGACAAACGCGCCGGTTTTGCCGCTGCCGGTGCGCGCCTGAACCATCAGGTCACGGCCGGCCATGATGTAGGGCATGGCTTTGGCTTGCACGGGCATCAGGTTTGTCCAGCCGGCGCGGGCCATGGCGGCGCGCCAATTTTCCGGTAAATCTTCAGCCCGCACTTCCGGTAGGGCATTTTCTGGTTCGACTACGTTGGTATCGCGGATGGGGGCTGTGGCGGGTGGTTGGGTGGGAACGGCCGTGTCCGGCCCTTGTTCATTACTCATGTAATTCCTTTATTGATTCGATCTCTCTGTAAATTTCAACTTATATTCTACCCCCTTTCCGGTAGACTTGCAGTAATTGTTTAAGACCCCAAGGGTTTGATGCCCAGCTAATCCAAATTCTCAACGGCAAACCCTTGGGGTCTTTATGGTTATGACTTGCAGGTCTGCTGTCTGAGAGAGTATTTAATAGCTTCCGTTACAGGTGGCAAATCAGTCAGCTTTCTATAAACTTGGGCCTACCTAGACAACGAAGGGCAACCGACCTGATAGGTTTGCGAGCCTACCGGGTTTTCTGAAGAGGACTTATTAAGATGACAACAGCACGAAAAACAGTTCTAACGGCCGTTCTCCTGGCAGCCGCCACGATCATTTTAGCCGCTTGCCGCAGCGCGAGCAGTTATTCCGAAACGTTTGATGCGCCGGGCAGTTGGCGTACAGGCAACGACGCGGACGCCGTCGGTCAGATACGCGATGGGGTTTACGACCTGACCGTAGAGGCCGACGACGTGATCATCTGGACGGCCGCCGGTGAGGATTTTAGCGATGGCGTTTATGAAATGACGGCGACGCAGGTAGAAGGCCCGTTAAACAACGGTTATGGCTTGTTGTTCCGCCTGGACGACGCCAAGGATGATTTCTACCTCTTCAAAATCAGCGGCGATGGCTATGTTTGGATTGGCCGGTATCGCAACGCCGGGGAGACAGAAGCCGAGCCGTTGGTCGGCGAATGGTGGTTCGAGTCGGCGGCCATTGATCAGGGGTTGAACAAAGTGAACACCCTGCGTGTGCGCGCCGAGGGCGGCAATATGATCTTTTTTGTCAACAATCAGGAAGTTGGCCGGGTATCTGATGATGCCTTCACTCACGGCGACATCGGCCTGATGGTGGAAACGCTGGGCTTAGGCGGCGTGCGGGTGCAGTTTGATAATGTGTCCCTGACACCATTGGAAGCAAACCCATAAGCAGCCGTTTATTTATTATGGGCCTTTGGGATTTCATGGGGTTTGGTCTGATGCGTAACACGTGATGCGTGAAACCTCTCTGGTTACGCATCACGCCTCACGCATCAGGGGCTGTCAACCCCCTGAGTTCCTGAAGAACCGCAAATTTCGATACAATCCAACCGGTTTGGCAGCCGCCGGACCGTTGTTTAAATCCCAAATCCCACATCTTTTTCACTGACCGGAGGTATCAAGTCGATGATTTTCTACCCACAAATCACGATCACTCGCTTGTTTGCTCCTGGGTGACGGCCGTTTCCCATCCCTGCTGTCCGCGTCTACCCATTCACAACTCACCCACTACCTCTCATTACCGCCGCTTTTTCCCAGGAGTAAAGCCCATGACCCGTTCCCAAAAACAAACGGAACAAACCGAAAACGCACAAGACCCCCTGTTTCCGCAGCCCAAATTTATCAGTACGGCCGAAATTCTGCGCGACTACACCCTGGCGGCCCAAAGCCGTCAGGCCAGCCTGATTGGCCGCCGCGAAGTATTCAGCGGCAAAGCCAAATTCGGCATTTTTGGCGATGGTAAAGAAATTGCCCAAATTGCCATGGCCAAAGCCTTTCGCAAAGGTGATTTTCGGTCTGGGTATTACCGCGACCAGACCTTCATGTTTGCCATCGGCGCGACCACTATTCAGCACTATTTTGCCCAGTTGTATGCCCACGCCGATGTGACCCAGGAGCCAAATTCGGCCGGACGGCAGATGAACGCCCATTTTGCCACGCGCAGTTTGGACGAGAACGGCCGTTTCCGCACCCTCACCGAGCAGTTCAACTCCTCCGCCGACATTTCGCCCACCGGCGCGCAAATGCCTCGCCTCGTTGGCCTGGGTTACGCTTCGCGCCTCTACCGCGAGCTGGAAGCGCTGCACCAATTCAGCCAGTTTTCCCATAACGGCGCCGAAATTGCCTGGGGAACCATCGGCAACGCCAGCGCCGCCGAAGGCATGTTCTGGGAGGCTGTCAACGCCATCGGCGTTCTCCAGGCGCCGGTCATCATCTCCATTTGGGACGATGGCTACGGCATTTCCGTGCCCAACGAATTCCAAATGGTGAAGCAAAATCTCACCGAACTCCTGTCTGGCTTCCGCCGCGAACCGGGCAGCCGCGACGGTTACGACATCTACACCGTCAAAGGCTGGGATTATCCGGCGCTCATCGAAGCCTACCAGCAGGCCGCCGAAGTGGCCCGCCGTGATCATGTCCCGGCGATTGTCCATGTGGTCGAAATGACCCAACCGCAGGGGCACTCCACCTCTGGCAGCCACGAGCGATACAAATCTGCCGAACGGCTGGCCTGGGAAGAGGAGTACGACTGCCTGCGCCAGATGCGCCGCTGGATCATCGAGCAGCGCATCGCCGCGGCCGGCGAGTTGGACCAGATTGAGCGCAACGCGCAAAAGCTGGTGGAAAACATCAAGGTGAAGGCGTGGAAAGCGTACACGCTTCCGTTCCACAAGGAGCGCGATGAGGCCGTGGCCCTCATTCAGGCGGTTAACCCGGATTCAGCCCTGGCGGCGCAGTTGGCGGCAAAACAAACGCCGTATCGACGGGATATTTTAACGGCCGTACACGACACCCTCATCGCCGCCCGTCACCAATCCACACCTGCGCGTGACCGGCTGGCCCAATGGCATCAGGCTCAGGTGGCCGTGAACCGCGCCCGCGCCGGTTCGCACCTCACCAGCCAATCCGCCGAAGCGGCCGTCCATGTGCCCGAAGTTAAAGCCATGTATGCGCCTGACGCGCCCGAATTAAACGGCTTCCAAATCCTCAACGCCGCCTTCGACGCCATGTTGGCCCGCGATCCGCGCGTGATTGCCTTTGGCGAAGATGTGGGGCGGCTGGGCGGCGTCAACCAATCCTTTGCCGGATTGCAGGAAAAATATGGCCCGCTGCGCGTGTCGGATACCGGCATCCGCGAGACGACAATTGTGGGGCAGGCCATCGGCATGGCCATGCGCGGCCTGCGTCCCATCGCCGAAATTCAATACCTGGATTATTTGCTCTACGCCCTGCAAATTATGTCTGATGATTTGGCGACGGTGCAGTGGCGCACGGCCGGCGGCCAAAAAGCGCCGGTGATTGTGCGGACGCGCGGCCATCGCCTGGAAGGCGTCTGGCACTCCGGCTCGCCGATGGGCGCGGTGGTGCATTTGCTGCGCGGCGTGAATGTGCTGGTTCCGCGCAACATGGTGCAGGCGGCCGGTTTTTATAACACGCTGCTGCAAAGCGACGAACCCGGGCTGGTTGTCGAGGTGTTGAGCGGCTACCGGCTCAAGGAAAAGCTGCCCGCCAATCTGGCCGAGATGACCGTGCCGCTGGGCGTGCCGGACGTGCTGCGCCCTGGCGACGATGTGACCCTGGTGACGTATGGCGCGGGCTGCCGGTTGGCGCTGGATGCGGCCGAGCAGTTGACGGCCGTAGGCATCAGCCTGGAAGTGGTGGATGTGCAGAGTTTGCTGCCGTTTGATGTACACGGCCGTATCCGCCAATCGCTGCAAAAGACCAGCCGCATCATCTTCATGGACGAGGATGTGCCCGGCGGGGCTACCGCCTACATGATGCAGCAGGTAATTGAAGCTCAGGGCGGCTTCCAATGGTTGGATGTAGAGCCGCGCACTCTGACAGCGCAGCCCCACCGCCCGGCGTTTGGCACTGATGGCAACTATTTTTCCAAACCCAACGTGCAGGATGTGTTTGATATGGTTTATGATCTGATGCACGAGTTAGACCCGGCGGCGTATCCTGCGTTTTATGACCGTAAGGCGTGATGCGTTCGCCGGTTTTGCGTTGGGCATCACTTATCGAAAACAATATGAGGAACTATGGGAACAAAAATTATTATGCCCGAGTTGGGCGAAGGCATTATCGAGGCGACAATCGCCCAATGGCTGAAAGAAGAAGGCGACCCGGTGGCGCAGTACGAGGCGCTGCTGGAAATTGAGACCGACAAAGTGACCACAGAGGCCACGGCCGAAGGCGCTGGCACGCTGCTAAAAATTTTTGTGCCGGCGGGTGAGACGGTGCCTGTAGGCACGCTGCTGGCTTTCGTTGGCGCGCCGGGCGAGGCGGTAGAGGGGGATGCACAGACGGAAACGGCCGTTCCCGCCCCCCCGCCACCCTCTACCCCCGGACCAACCAGCGCCAGACTCGGCCACACAAACGGCCAACCGGCGGCCCAAAGTCGCTACACCGGCCGCATCAGCCCGGTTGTGTCGCGCATCGCCGCCGAAAACGACGTGAATCTGGATTTGGTTACCGGGACGGGATTGGACGGCCGTATCACCAAACGCGACATCCTGGCCTACGTAGAAAATCGCCAATCGCCAATCGTCAATCGCCAATTACCGGCGGTAGCGGGTCCGGTGGTTGTCGAAAAACGTGCCCCGGCTCCCGTTTCCGGGGAGGTGCAGCCGCTGACGGCCATGCGCCGCTCGATTGCCGAACACATGGTGCGCAGCAAACAGACCAGCCCCCATGTGACGACGGTGTTTGAGTTTGATTTTACGGCCGTTGCCACCCATCGCGCCGCCCACAAAGAACAGTTCGCCCGCGACAATGCCCGCCTGACCTTCACCGCCTATCTGGTCGCCGCCACCGTGGCCGCGCTGAAAGAACATCCCCTGGTCAACAGCAGTTGGCGCGACGATGGCATTCTGCTGCACCGCGACATCCATTTGGGCATGGCGACGGCGCTGGACGAAGGGTTGATTGTGCCGGTGATTAAACACGCCGACTCGCTCAATTTGCTGGGTCTGGCGCGCACCATCAACGACCTGGCCGACCGCGCCCGCCAAAAACAGCTTCGCCCGGACGAGATTCAGGGCGGCACGTTTACCCTCACCAATCACGGCGTCAGCGGCAGCCTGTTCGCCACGCCGATCATCAACCAGCCGCAGTGCGGCATTTTGGGCGTGGGTAAAATTGAGAAGCGGGTGAAGGTGGTGGGGGATGCGATTGCGATACGGCCGTTAGCCTACGTCAGCTTCACCTTCGACCATCGCATATTAGACGGCGCCTCCGCCGATTATTTTGTGGCGGCTATCAAAGACAAAATCGAAAACTGGCAGTAGGCAATAAAAAAGAGCGGTGGCAACACCGCTCTTTTTTATTACTTGGAGGATTATCGGTTTATTCTGCCGGTCTGGCTTCCAGGGTCACCGGCACTTGAATTTGTTCGCCGTTTCGCAGGACGGTCAGGTTGATAGTGTCGCCAACGGCCGTTTTCTGCACAATGTAGCTCAACAAATTATCAAACTCGTTCACCAGTTGGTCATCGATGCCCACAATAATGTCACCGCCGACCATAACCTGGAAACCGTCAATGGTCACTTCACTGTTGCTGCCGCGCACGCCAGCTTTGTCAGACGGCCCATTTGGCACAACTTCCACCACCAACACGCCGTGTTGGTTTGCGTCCAAATTCATGGCCTCGGCCAATGCGCGGTTCATCTCGCGGCCAGAAATGCCAATCCACGGATGCTCAATTTGCCCATTTTCGATCAACTGCGGCACAACCTGGTTCACCGTTTCCGCCGGTACGGCATAACCGACGCCGGAGAAGGTGCCCACGTTGGTGGCAATCGCCGTATTGACGCCGATCACTTCGCCATCCAGGTTCAGCAGCGGGCCGCCGGAATTGCCGGGGTTGATGGCCGCGTCTGTCTGGATAATGTCGGGGATGCTAAACTGGTTGCCGCTGACCGTGCGCGCCTCGGCCGGTAAGGTGCGGCCTAAACCGGAGACAATGCCGGAGGTCATGGAGCCATCCAGGCCAAAGGGATTGCCGATGGCGATGACAAATTGGCCTACTTTCAGGCTCTCAGAATCCCCAATGGACACGGTTGTTAATTGATCGGCCGGTACGTCCACCTTGATGACGGCCAGGTCAGAGTCTGGGTCTGTGCCCACCAGGGTTGCGTCTACTTCTGTGCCATTGGAAAAGACCACGGTAATGGCGTCGGCATCGGCGACAACATGGTTGTTGGTGATGATGTAGCCATCTTTGTTATAGACAAAGCCGGAACCCTGGCCATACTGCGGGCCGGAGAAGGGGTGGCCTTCGGGCAAGTCTTCCGGGTTGATGTTGTTGGGCAAGGAAGTTGTACTCTCGCCGATGGTGACTTGAATATTGACCACGGCCGGATTGACGCGCTCGTATAAACTGACGAGGGTGTCTTGGGCAGCTTGCAGGTCCAGCGTGGCGCCGGTTTGGGCAGGGGCCACAGCCGGAGCGGGAGCAGCGGCATTGGTGACGGCGCTGATGGGCACGACAACGGCCGTGTCATCGGCTGAGGCGGTGTCGGCAACGGCCGTATCTCCGGCCGGTAAAGCAGCGGTCTGACTGGTGGCAGCCGGTCCACAGGCGGCCAGAATGAAGATGCTAAAAATCAAAACAGCGATAAGCGTTAAGCGATACGTTTGTTTCACAATTCACCTCCAGGGTGGGATACATAAAATGTCATTGGGATGATTGTCCACCTAAATGGTAAAAAAAGTGTAAATTGTTGGTTAAGCGGGCTTTAGAAAGAGAGAAAGGGGGGAAGGGAGAAGGGGAGAAGAGGAGAAAGGCGGCGCACTGCCGCGAATGAAAATCCGCAGATGGCACAGAATCCGATCTGTGTTTATCCGCGTTAATCCGCGTCCTATTTCCACACCAGGCGGGACAAGACAAAATGGGCAGCGGGAACAGCCTTCATGTTTTGGCCATCTTGTGCATGATGTCTTCCCACACAGCGCGAATCTGCGTCGGGACACGAACGGGACGGCCGTTGCTCAGTTCCGCAAAATAGCCTGTCTGGCGCGAAGTGGTGGTTATGCGCTCGCCGACGGCAAACTCGCTTTGCACCGTCCAGCGCGTGCGGCCCAAATCGGCCACCCACATGCGCCCGATCACGGCGTCGCCAAAACGCACCGGCTGCCGATACTCGATTTCGGTTTTGGTGAGGATGGGCGTCAGCCCGTCGGCCAGCATGTGTTCGATGGCGTATTCGGCGGCCAGCAGTTCGGTGCGCAAATCTTCCAGCCAACGGATGTACACTGCATTGTGGACGATATTGGCAAAGTCGATATCGTAGGTTTTCACCTGGATGGGGAGTTGGATGAGAAACGGCCGTAAATCATTCATAATTTGATCGAATTTATACAGACCCAAAGGGTTTACTATCGAGAAGTTGGACTGTTTGGAACGCAAACCCTTAGGGTCTTCCCAGACAAACCTGTCATGTTTGCAGATACTTGCTTATATCTCCTGTGTCGGCAGCAAAGCCACCGCCAGGACTTCCTCCATATGTTTAACCAACACAAACTCAATATCCTGACGCAGCTTCTTGGGAATTTCTTCCAGGTCACGTTCGTTTTTCTGCGGCAAAATAAAGGTGCGAATACCCGCCCGCCGCGCCGCGAGAGCCTTTTCACGCACGCCGCCAACCGGCAGCACACGGCCGCGCAGCGTAATCTCGCCCGTCATGCTCACATCCCGCCGTATCGGCCGATTGGTGAACGCCGAAATCAGCGCCGAGGCCAACGACACACCCGCCGACGGGCCATCTTTGGGTACAGCCCCTTCCGGCACATGCAGGTGAATGTCGATTTTGTCAAAATCGTTGTAGTCTATGCCCAGGCCCTCGGCCTGACTGCGCGTATACGTCAGCGCCGCCTGGGCGCTTTCCTGCATCACGTCGCCCAACTGTCCGGTCAGCATCATCCCGCCCTTGCCGGGCATCAGATTCACTTCAATAAACATGATCTCGCCGCCGGTGGCCGTCCAGGCTGCGCCGGTAGCCACGCCGACCTCATTTTCCTCGTGCAGTTCTTCGGTAGAGAAGCGCGGCGGGCCGAGTAAATCGTAGATGCGGCGTGTGGTAATTCGTTTGGGGAACCGTTTTTCTTCGGCCACCATGCGGGCAATTTTGCGGCAAACGTTGGCCGTTTCACGCTCCATATTCCGCACGCCCGCTTCCCGCGTATATTCCCGAATGATCGACTTGAGCGCCTCATCCTCAAAGCGGATGCCGCTGTCGGCCAATCCATGCTGCTCAAGCTGCCGTGGCAGCAAAAACTGACGGCCGATTTCCAATTTTTCCTCTTCCAGATACCCCGGAAACTCGATTAGCTCCATGCGGTCTTGCAGCGCAGGGGGGATGGTGTCCAGATAATTGGCCGTGGTAATAAACAAAACTTTGGACAGGTCAAAATCCAGCCCTAAATAATGGTCGGCAAAGGCGTAATTTTGCTCCGGGTCCAGCACTTCCAACAGCGCCGCAGCCGGGTCGCCGCGAAAATCCTGGCCCAGCTTGTCTACTTCATCCAACATGAACAGCGGGTTTTTTGTGCCGGCGCGGCGCATGGCCTGGATAATACGGCCGGGCATGGCCCCGATGTAGGTGCGCCGGTGGCCGCGAATTTCGGCCTCGTCGCGCACGCCGCCCAGACTCATACGAATAAATTCGCGGCCTAAAGCGTGGGCAATGGATTGACCGATCGACGTTTTACCGGTTCCCGGCGGTCCGACAAAGCATAAAATGGGGCTGCGTAAGGTCTTGGGGGCAATTTGTTTGACGGCGATGTATTCCAAAATGCGCTCTTTGGCTTTTTCCAGGCCGAAATGGTCGTTTTCCAACACTTTGGCGGCGTGGCGCACATCCAGATTGTCTTCGGATTCGTCCAGCCAGGGCAGATTGAGAATCCAATCCAGATAGGTGAGGATAATGCCGACTTCGGGCGACATCGGCGGCATGGCGGCCAGCCGGCTGAGTTCTTTTTCGGTTTTGGCGCGGACGTCTGGCTGTAGCTCTTTTTTGGCGACGGCTTCGCGCAGTTCGTTAATTTCTTGGGCGAAGACGTCGGCTTCGCCTAATTCGCCCTGGATGACGCGCATTTGTTCGCGCAGGAAATGTTCCCGCTGAGTCTTGTCCATTTCCTGCTGCACTTGCATGTGAATCTGGTCTTCCAATTCCAGGACATCCAGTTCTTTGGCCAGGGAAATGCTGACTTTTTGCAGGCGCACGGCCGGATCGAAGGTTTCCAGGATGTCTTGTTTGACCTCCAGGGTGGTGTTCAGGGTGGAGGCGATAAAGTCGGCCAGCCAGCCCGGTTCTTCGATGTTGATGGCGAAGGTGTAGGCGTCTTCCGGCAGGCTGCGGTTCAGGGTGACGACTTTTTCAAAGAGGGTGATAACGGCGCGCATGAGCGCTTCGGTGGCGTTTTCCCATGTTTGCGGCTCGCGGATGCGCCGGGCGCGAACGCGGATGTAGGGCGTCCATTGCGTAAATTCGACGATTTCTACGCGGCGGCGGCCCTGGGCCAGCACGCTGGTAGAGTCATCGGGCATGCGCAGCGCTTTGCCGACGGTAACTTCTGTGCCCAGGGCGTAAATGTCGTTGACGCCTGGTTCGAGGATTTCGCTGTCTTTTTGGGCCGCGACGATGATGTTTTCGTGGTTGGTTACGGCCGCTTTGATGGCCGCCAGGGACCGTTCACGGCCGACAAACAGGGGCATGACCATCTGCGGATATAAGACCAGATCGCGCAGGGGTAGGAATGGGCAGTCGATATAGCCTTCCTGGTCTATCGGTTCTTCTACTTCGAATAATTCTTCTTCAAAGCCGGGGATGCTGTCCATAAAATCGGGATATTGGGACAGGATAAAATCCTCTTCATTTATCATGGAGTTGTCATCCTTGGTGGTCGTTGTTAGAGACCAGTCTGGTGGTTGGGCGGAGTCCCTTTTGCTGTATGGATTTAGCTGAAACGTCCGCGCCTCTAAGTAAAATTTGGCGATTCATGTTTCTGGTTGGCGCAACAGGTCTGATTTTAGGCTTTCCCACTGATTTAGCAAGTCTCCGACCACAATGATGGAGCCGGTGGCGCAAATGAGATCGCCGGGGCGGGCGGCGCGCCACACGGCCGTTAACGCTGCGCCTATTGTGGCCGAGGGCACGGCCGTGTGGCCGAGCGCCGCCGCCATGTCCGCCAGGTCTTGCGGCGTGGCCGAGCGCGGGTGGTTGGCGCTGGCCGTGAAAACGGCGTCGGTCAGGGGGAGCAGTTGGGTCAACATGCCGGCGATGTCTTTGTCGGCCGGCGCGCCAAACAAGAGCAGCAGCCGTTGGTAGGTGTAATCGTGGCTGAGGGCATGGCAGAGGCGGCCGACGGAATCCGGGTTGTGGGCGCAGTCGACCAGCAGGGTAGGGGTGTGGTCGTCGCCGGGGTGGAGGATTTGTAAACGGCCGTTCCACTGCACTGTCGCTAAGCCGAGGCGTACGGCCGTTTCGTCCACCAGCGGAAAAGTCGCCCGCGCCACATGCAGCGCCGCCAGGGCTACGGCCGCGTTCTCCTGCTGATGTTCACCGTCTAACGCCAGCGTAAAGGCGCTGCCGGGGGCGGCAAATGCGGCGTCGGGCGAGCGGCGAATAATCACCTGTTGTCGCTGACCCGGAACGGCTGGCGATCCTTCGTATAACCAGGTAAGTTCGGTTTCCGGCGAGTCGGCTTTGCCGATGAAGGTGATGGGCGCGCGCCGTTCGGCGGCGATTTCTTGCAGGCGTTGGGCCGCTTCCGGCGCTTGCTGCGCCACCACTACCGGGATGCCCGGCTTGATGATGCCTGCTTTTTCGTAGGCAATTTCTGCCAGGGTGTTGCCCAGCAGTTCTGTGTGGTCCAGGCTGAGGCTGGTAATGACCGACACGAGAGGATTAACCACGCGGGTGGCGTCCAGCCGCCCGCCCAGGCCGGTTTCGATGACGGCCACGTCTACCTGCTCGTCGGCAAAATAGGCCAGGGCGATGGCCGTGACCGCCTCAAACCAGGTTACTTCCGGCACATTGTCGAGGGCGGTTTTGATTTTGCTGACGAGGGCGACGAACGTTTCTTCGGGAATCAGGCCGTCGGGGTCATCGGGCGTGAGGATGCGGATGCGTTCGCGGAATTCTTGTAAATGGGGCGAGGTGTAAAGGCCGACGCGCAGCCCGGCGGCGCGCAGGCTGTAGGCGCACATGGCGGCGACGGAGCCTTTGCCTTTGGTGCCGGCAATGTGGATGGCTGGAAAGCGTGTTTGGGGCGCGCCGAGATAATTGACCAGGCTGTACGGCCGTTCCGGGTCCAGTTTGCTTTCGGTATAGCGGTCTAACCGCTGCCGCTCGAAATTAATCAGGCCATACAGGTAGTCGAGCGCTTGGATGTAAGATTCTGAGGGCGTTGCATTCTCCATAGGCGGGAATTGTAGCCGAAAAGCAGAATCAAGTCAGGGGGCGTTGACAAGCTCTGGTCGCGTGGCTACACTGGGGCGGGAATTGCGATTTACGATTTACGATTTGCGATTTGCTAACGGCTAACGGCTAACGGCTAACGGCTTACGGCTTAAAAACTCAGGATTGGAGATTCACATGGGATTTGTGGTTTTGGTTCATAATCAGCTTTCGCAGACGATCTGGATATATTTCTTGATTTTGGGGTTGTGGGGTTTGTTTCGCGCGGTGCGGAAGCTTGCGGTGGATGGCAATTACATGGGGGCGCTGGTTATTGGCCAGATTTTGTATGTGGGGCAGGGGATTTTGGGGGCTGTTTTGTGGTTGAATGGCAATATGGCTGTGGTGGCACGGCCGTTCATGCACATCTTGTACGGTTCCTTTGCCCTGGTCTTTTTGCCGTTTGTCTTTATGGTCTGGCTGCGCGGCGATGATTCCAATCGCGGCCAATGGGTGCTGGCCCTGACCGTGCTGTTTCTCTTCGGCATCGCCCTCCGCGCCGCCTCGACGGTGTAAACAAGCGATCAGGTGGTGGGGTCGGCGACGGCCGTTGGCTCCAACCGCAGTTTATCCGGGGCGTGTTCGGCCTCCAGGGGGGAACGGCCGTCTTCGATGTGCAGCAGCAAGGGCAGGAAAAAGGGGTCTTTAGGATTTCGTGGGGTTGGGGGTGAAGCGTGATGCGTGATGCGTGATGCGTGAGGTCTCTCTGGTCACGCATCACGCATCACGCTTCATGGGGTGTTAATTCCCCTGAATTCCTGAAGAACCAAAAAGTCCAGGCCAACGGTCTGGACTTTTTTGCGGGGCAATCATCGCCGCGAGTTAGGGCTGCGGGATGGTGGGCAGGAATAGCTGGTAGGGGATGACGGCCGTTGTCCGAATGGTCATCGTGGCGGTGGCCGCGGCGCTGGCCTGGGAGACGGCCGTTACCGCTGCCACATCCACCATGCCGTTGGCGGCGCTGATCGGCAGCGTGATGGTGATGTTGAAGGTGGCCGAAGCGCCCGACGCCAGCGTGAGGCTGGGCGTGGAAAGTGTGGTCGGCCAATCGTCGCCGCTCAGGGCCAGATTAAACGTATCTGTGAGGCTGCCGGTGTTGGTGAGCCGGGCAGTGTAGGTGATGGTTGCGCCGGGCAGGGCCGACTGCACCGCATTCGGCGAGAGGGCGACGCCGTAAACAATCGGCGCGGCGGCGGTTGTGCCGATGAGGTTGATGTCGTCTACGTGCCAGCCGTCGGCTGTGACCGACACATCGGAGGTGAAGCGGAAGCGGACGCGCGCCTGGGCTGCGCCGTCCAACATGGGCAGCGGCAGGCTGATGGCTTCCCAGGTGGTGGCGGGGCCGTCATACCGGCTGATTTCTTGCCAGGAGACGCCGTTATTGGCCGACGCTTCGACGATGCAGAAGTCGTAGGTGGCTTCGGTGCTGCAAATTTGCCAGTAATCGAGCCGAATGTCGTGGTAGCTGCTGAGATCGAGCGCGGGTGAGGTGAGCGAGACGTTGCGGTTGTTGCCGTAGGCGCCGCCGGCGCTTTCGGTCCAACTGTGGCTGGCGCTGTGGCTGGCTTCGGTGGTGATGACCCACGGCGATTGGGCGGTCCAGCCGTTGCTGCCGCCTTCTACGGTGTCGTTGAAGATGGTGACATAGGGGGACAGACTGAAGTTTTGCTGCACGGATTGGTAATCGACGGCCGTTACCACGGCCGTTGCCGGGGCATAGTTCGCATCATTCGGCGTAGCCGTCAGGGTGTATGTGCCGCTAATGACCTGCATCGAATACGTGCCGTTGGCCTGCGTGTCGGCCTGGAAGGGTTGGTCGGTGGTGATCGCAGCGGCCAGGGGCAGGCCGGTATCGGCGGCGGTGACTACGCCGCCAATGGTCGGCGCGACGGCCGGATCAAGCACAAAGAAGAACTCGGCGCTGACCGGACCCCAATTGTTGGCTGCGTCTTGGCCGCGCACGAAGAGGATGTGACGGCCGTTGCTCAGCCCGGTTGTGTCGATGGTTCCGCGCACGGCTTCGATGGTCTGGTTGAAAGCGCCGTCTACGGCCGTCATGGCAATGGGCGCGGCTCCCGCTGCCCAGGGTGGCGTGTCCACGTAAATTTCGGCGGCGTAAATGGTCTGCGTCGGTTCCGCGCCGTTTTGGTTGTTGAAGCGCGTGTCGTTGATGCTGGCCGTCACGGTGAAAACGCTGCCCGGCGCGGGACCGTAGCTGCTGAGAACCAGATTCAGCGCGTCTGGACCGGCGGGGGTCAGGTAGGGCGTGCGCGCGGTTTTGGCGGCGTAAACCAACGCTTCCAGGTTGTCGGGCAGAATGCTGTTTTCAAATGTGCCGCAGTCCTGAAAAAAGCTGGTGCCCAATTCAAAGGTGTAGGCGGCAATGCCCAGTTCGCCGTAGGCAAAATCATCGGTTGTGCCGTCGGTGGGATAAAGACCGATGGCCTGGTCGGGTTCATAGCTGTTGAAGTAGGCGAATTTGCGCCCCAGTGTTTGCAGCGCCGTCCCATTGGGGGCCACCGTGCTGGTGAAGCCCCAGGGCCAGAGGACCAGTTGGCTGTAGCTGTGCAGGTCCAGGAAGATGCCCGGCGTGTCGGCGGGGGCGGGGTCGGTGAGGCCGGGGCCGCGCTGGTCGGGGAAATTGGCGCGGACGTAGGCTTCGACGGCTTGCACTTCTGGCTCGGAGGCGGGGGTTGGCCCGCGATAGGTATCGTCGCATTGGGAGCCGCTGGAACCGCCGCAGCAGCCCCATTCAAAAGAGAAGTTGCGATTGAGATCCGCGCCGCGTGCGGTTGAAGTTGTGCCGCAGTAGTTCTGGTTGGTGTTTTTACGCCAGGAGAGACCGGTTTCGGCTTTTTTACGGCCGTCCGGGTTCGATTGCAGCAGCAGATGAATTTCGTGGTAATCGAGCAGCCAGGTGGCGTCGGCGTCGCTGCCGTAATTGTTGATCAGGTATTCGGCGAAACGGGTGTTGAGTTCGGCCGGGGTGTATTCGCGGGCATGGATGGACGACATGATGAACAACTTGGGTTTGGGTCCGGGGATGGCTGAATTGGTCAGTTTGAGTACCATCAGATCATACCCGCCCAGGCCGACGCTTTTTTCCCAGGAGTTGCCGATGTCGGTCCAGGTAGCCAGGTCGGGATGGGCGGCGGCGATGTTAACGGCCGTAGCAAAACTCTCCTCCACCGTGCGATAACAGGCATAACCGGGGATGCCATCCACCTGACCCGGCGCGGCTTGCGCCGGCGAGGTGTAGAGCGCGGTCAGTTTCTCGTCTATTTCCAGGCGGAAACCGGCTTTCTGTAACTGGTCGTATTCGGCCGGGGTGACGTCGATGACCAGGTAGCCCTGGTCATAATTGACTTCCCAGGGTTCGCGCGTGGCGGCCAGATCGGCGACCATTTGCCGGTTTGAAAAATAGGCGCGCACCACCACCGATTCGGTGGGCAGCGTGGTCTCATCGGCGGCCGGGGCCGGCCGGACGGTGATTGCCAATAGGAGGCTGATGCCGGAAAGGCACAGCAGGACGAGTAGGGCAATTCGTTTCATAAGGGCTTCCTTTGTGTTTGGGGTGTTGCCAGTAAGATTGGCGAGTAAGTTTAGCGCAGAACGGCCGTGTGCGACACCCCACTTCCCCCATCTGAAAACACGCTTTCTTGCGGACAACTCATTTCTGGCGGCAAACAACTCGTTTCTGGCAGCAGAAAATCATTTCTGGCAGCGGACAACTCCTTTCTGGCAGCGGACAACTCATTTCTGGCAGCGGACAACTCATTTCTGGCAGCGGACAACTCATTTCTGGCAGCGGACAACTCCTTTCTGGCAGCAGAAAATCATTTCTGGCAGCGGACAACTCATTTCTGGCAGCGGACAACTCCTTTCTGGCTGCAGAAAATCATTTCTGGCAGCGGATGAACCATTTCTGGCAGCGGAGCAGCAATTTCTGCGCGGGGAAGCGCCCCTGCTAAAACCGGCTTGATGAGTTGGTCACTCTGGAGATAATTGGTCTATGAATTTTGTCACTCTGGAAAATGTCAGCAAGCAGTACAGCGAGCGCGTGCTGCTGGAAAACGCGAGTTTGCTCATCAACGACGGCGACCGGATCGGCCTGATTGGCCCCAATGGCAGCGGCAAAACAACCTTGCTGCGCCTGTTGGCGGGAGTCGAGGGCGTGGATGCCGGCCAGATCACCATTTGGGGCCATGTGCGCATCCAATTTTTGCCCCAGGACCCGGAGTTGGACCCAGAATTGACGGTGCTGGAGACCGTTTTTCACAGCGACGCGCCGTTGATGCGCGTGCTGCGCGATTATGAGGCAGCGAGCGAGCGGCTGCAAAAGAACCCCGCCGATGCGCGGCTGCAGATGGCCTTTGCGGAGGCTACGGCCGTGATGGACCGCAGCAATGGTTGGGCCGCCGAAGCGATAGCCAAAACCATCCTCACCAAACTGGGCATCACCCAGTTCGACGACAAAATCGGCACGCTCAGCGGCGGGCAGCACAAGCGCGTGGCCCTGGCCCACGCGCTCATCGCCCCGGCCGACCTGCTGATTTTGGACGAACCGACCAACCACATCGACGCCGACACCATCGCCTGGCTGGAGGAGTATCTGAAAAGTCGTTCAGGCGCGCTGTTGATGGTGACCCACGACCGTTATTTTTTGGACCGGGTGGTGAATCGGATTGTAGATTTGGACCGGCGGCAGTTGGTGAGTTATGCGGGGAATTACGGCCGTTACCTGGAAAAAGCCGCCGACCGCCACGATCAGCTTGCGGCCGGCGAGAAAAAACGGCAGGCGCTGCTGCGGCGCGAACTGGAATGGCTCAGTCGCAGCCCGGCCGCCCGCAGCACCAAACAAAAAGCGCGCAAACAGCGCGTGGAAGAAATGCAAGTCCTGCGCCACGACCGGCGCGAGGCGCAAATTGCCATCTCCCTGGCCAGCCGCCGCCTGGGCAAACGCGTGCTCGAAGCGCGCGGCCTCGGCAAAACATTTGGCGACCTGAATCTGTTCCATGACCTTGATTTTGAGCTGGCTCCCGGCGACCGCGTGGGCATTTTGGGGCCAAACGGCGCCGGCAAAAGCACGCTGCTCAACATCCTGGCCGGCAAACTGCCGCCCGACAGCGGCACCGTCGCCTGGGGCGAAACGGTGGAATTGGGCTACTACGACCAGTTGAGCGGCGGCCTGCGCGATGACCAGCGCGTGTTCGACTACATCGCCGACGCGGCGCCGCTCATCAAAAACGCCGACGGCTTCCGCATCGACGCGGCGCAAATGCTGGAATGGTTCCTCTTTAGCCGCGCCGAACAGCAAACCTACATCGGCAGCCTGAGCGGCGGCGAGCGGCGGCGGCTTTATTTGCTCCACATGCTGGTGCGCCAGCCCAACGTCTTGTTCCTCGATGAGCCAACCAACGATCTGGACATTGAGACGCTGGCAGTGTTGGAGCAGTTCTTGGACCATTTTCAGGGCTGCCTGGTGGTGGTGAGCCACGACCGCTATTTTCTGGATCGCAACGTCGATTTTCTGGTCAGCTTTGAGGACGGCGTGCTGGGCACGCGCTTCCCGTCGCCCTATGAGACGTACCGGCGGCTTTTGAATGCGGAGCGTGAAGTGGAGAGCGCGGAGCGGGGAGTGGGGAGTGCGGAGCGCCAATCGCCAGTCTCCAATCTTCAGTCTCCAGTCTCCCGTAAATTAACCTGGAAAGAGAAGCAGGAGATGACGGCCGTTGAAGCCCAATTAGCCGCTCTGGAAACACGCATCCCGGAAATCGAAGCGGCCATCAACAATGCCGGCAGCGATTACACCCGCCTGCAAGCGCTGTCCGACGAGTTAACGGCCGTGCGCGCCGCCCTGGAAACGGCCGAAACCCGCTGGTTGGAGCTGTCGGAAATCGCAGAATAGTTTGTGTTGTATCTCAGTATGAGATAAACTTTATCGATGCACATCATTTCGCGCAAGGCTCTACAACACTTCTGGACACAGTACCCCGACAGCCAGACGCCGTTGTCCCGCTGGTACAAGATTTTAGAGCAAAGTGAATTTGCCAGCTTTGACGAACTACGACGCACATTTCCCTCCGCTGACAATGTGGGTGATTTGATCGTGTTCAACATTGGCGGCAATAAATATCGGCTTATCGCTTCTATTCATTTCAATCGTGGTAAGGTCTATGTCCGGCATGTGTTGACACACGCGGAATACGATCGAGGAGCGTGGAAAAAATGACACTCATGACCCAAGAAATCCAGACTCATTGGGCGGCAATTCGTCCGTATTTAACCATTCGTAATGAGGCAGAGTATGATCGGGCCGTAGAGCGGCTCAATCAACTGCTGGATGAAGTGGGTACGGATGAAGACCATCCACTTTACGAATTTCTGGATACTCTGGGCACGCTTATCGCTGCCTATGAGGAAGCACATTATCCCATGCCACCAGCCAGCGGCGCTGAAGCGCTGCAATACCTGATGGAAGAACACGATTTGCGCCAAAGCGATCTGCCAGAGGTGGGTTCACAAGGCGTCGTTTCTGAAGTTCTTAACGGCAAACGGGAGTTAAACGTACGCCAGATTCGTGAATTGGCGCGGCGTTTCCACGTTTCCCCTACTGTCTTTATCTAGCCCATCTAGCAGGCTGTCGGAGAACCTCTTTTTGTAGCCGGGGTATCCTTACCCCGCCTCTGGAAGACGCGGTAAGAAACCGCGGCTACGGGTACTTTTCCGACAAACTGCTAGCCCCAAAGGAAACTATGTCCCATCAACCCATTACCCTTGAAGATGTTGCCACATACCCGCTGCCGGGCACGGCCGTTCCCGCCTCGTTGGCCTTTAGCCCGGATAATCGCCTCGTGACGTATCTGTTTAGCGGCGCGGGGAGTTTGTCGCAGCAGTTATATGCCTTTGACCCGGAAACGGCCGTCACCCGCACCCTCATCACCCCGCCCGGCGGCGGCGACACGGAAGAAAGCCTGTCGTCCGAAGAAAAATTGCGCCGCGAACGCCTGCGCCAGCACAGCCTGGGCATCACCCGATACGCCTGGGGCAAAAACGGCCGTTTGCTCATCCCTCTGCAAGGCAGCCTCTATCTACAATATGGGCCAGAAGCCGATCTGGAGTTACTGGTGGATGGCAGCGGCTCGCCGCTGATAGACGCCCGCTTTTCCCCAGATGGCAACTGGGTATCCTTTGTGCAGGACTGCGAACTCTATGTTATGCCAGTGACCAACGGCGGGCCGCGCCAGCTTACACGCGGCGCGCGCGGCACCGGGCGCACCCACGGCCTGGCCGAATATATCGCCCAGGAAGAAATGGCCCGCCGCGACGGCTACTGGTGGTCGCCGGACAGCCAATGGCTGGCCTTCACCGAGGTTGACGAAACCCACATCCCAGTCTACCGCATCGTCCATCAGGGCAAAGACCAGACCGGCGACGGGGCGCAGGAAGACCATCGTTACCCATTTGCGGGGCAGGCCAACGCCAACGTGCGTCTGGCGGTGGTCAACCGGGATGGCGGCGACCCTATTTGGCTGGACCTGGGCGATGACGAGGATATCTATCTGGCGCGGGTGAATTGGCTGCCCAACGGCCGTCTCACGGCCCAGATCGAAAACCGCGCCCAAACCCGACTAGACCTGGTGGAATTTGATGTGGAAACCGGCGCAAAACGCACGCTGCTCACTGAAACCAGCGACGTCTGGATTAATCTCCACGACCTGTTTACGCCGCTGAAGGACGGCCGTTTCCTCTGGGGTTCGGAGCGCACCGGCTTTATGCACCTGTATCTCTACGATGGCGATGGGCGGCTGGAACGGCCGTTGACTCAGGGAGAATGGTTGGTGACGGGGGTAACGGCCGTGGACGAAAAGGCCCAGCTTGTCTACTTCACCGGCACGGCCGACAGCCCATTGGAAACGCATCTTTATGTCGTTCCCTTCACCGGCGGCGCGCCGCGGCGCATCACCCGCGAGCCGGGCACGCACAGCCCAATCATCGACCTCGGCGGCCGGCGTTTTCTGGATGCTTTTCAGAGCCAGGAGACGCCGCCCTGCGTCCGCCTCTGCGCCTTGAGTGATGGAACCACGCAGCAAACAATTTACGCCAACGACGATCCCCGTTTGCCGCGCCTCACCTTACAGCCGCCGGAAATCGTCACCCTGCCCAGCCGCGACGGCGTAGAATTAATCGGCGCGATGTATCGGCCGTCGGTTGGCGTTGGCCCGTTTCCGGCCATCGTTCACGTTTACGGCGGTCCGCACGCCCAAATGGTCACGGACAGTTGGCGTATCACGGCCAACATGCGGGCGCAATATCTGGCGCAGCAGGGCTTTCTGGTTTTTATGCTGGACAATCGCGGTAGCGCCCGGCGCGGCCTGGCATTTGAAGGCTGGATCAAAGGGCGCATGGGCATCATCGAAGTGCAAGATCAGGTGGATGGCGTGCGCTGGCTGGTGGCGCAGGGGCTGGCCGACCCGGCGCGCGTGGGGATTTATGGCTGGAGCTACGGCGGCTACATGGCGGCGATGTGTCTGGCGCAGGCCCCGGACACCTTCAAGGTTGCCGTCGCCGGTGCGCCCGTCACCCACTACGACGGGTACGACACCCACTACACCGAGCGTTACATGGGCACGCCGCAGGCCAACCCCGATGGTTATACTGCGGGCAGCGTCATGGCTTATGTGGACAAATTAACGGGCAAACTGCTGTTGGTACACGGCCTGATCGACGAAAACGTGCATTTCCGCCACACGGCCCGCCTGATTAACGCGCTCATCCGCGCCCGCAAGCCCTACGATCTGCTGCTGTTCCCCAACGAGCGCCACTCGCCGCGCGGCCTGGCCGACCGCATCTTCATGGAAGAGCAAATCCGCGATTATTTTGTGCGGAATTTATAGGGAACAAGGATGAACCAACCCGGCGGCCAGATTGGTCCAATCTCCGAGATTGGACCAATCTCATAGGCCCTGGTTTATTTCAAGGTTATCGGCAGGAAAACCGGCTGCTGTTCGGTTAGCAAAAAGGTGACAATGATGGACTGCGGTGAATTGTCGGCGGCGCCAGCGTCGATGCGCAGGGTGGTGGTGTAAACGCCCGGAATGAGGCCCAGGCGGGAAACGGTGAGGGGCACGGCCGTTTCCGCTTCGCTGTCGATGGTTCCGGTGGTGGACACGGCCGTTAGCCAGCCGGCCGTGGGTTCCTCCGTCAACGTCCAGGTCAGCAGCTCGCCGCCGGTATTTTGGATAACCAGATTGTGCGTCTGCGTGACTGCGCCGGTGGCCTGCAAGGCAAAACTCAAGGTATTGCTGCTTACGGCCAAAGATGGCCCCGGAAGCGTCAGTAAAATGGCATCGTTTGCGCTGCGGATGGTGCCGCTGCCATCCTTTAACTCGGCGTAAACGGTTTTTACGCCGCTGCCGCTGCTTAACTGCCAGACTGCATTGGCTTGATACGGCTGCCAGGCTGCCCAGTCGCCGCTTTCATTGCGAAAGCGCATTTCCGTCGCCCACCCATCGCCATACATATACAAATCCACCTGCCGCGAGGTGGTTTCGTAGGCTTCCCGATTGATCACCACGGGCATGACGCTGCTGATGCGGCCAAAATCTTGCGTCCAATACCGGTAAAACGCCCAACTATACGTGCCGTCAGCGTTACAATCGCCGCTGCTGTCGTAGCGTACAGTTGCCTGATCGTCGCCCTGGTAGACATAGCCGATGCCAATCTCGCGCAAGTTGGTAGACAAAATGTTGGCGCGGTGGCCGGAGCTGTTCATCCAGCCGTTCATCACCTCGGCCGGCGTGCCGTAACCGATGGCGATATTTTCGGCCGCGTAATTCCAGCCGGTGTAGCCGGCGGTGGCCATGCGATCCCAGGGCGAGGTTTTGGTATCCAGGTCGCAGTGGGCGAAGAAATTGCGCACGGCCATGTTGCTGCTGTGGGTTTCGGCGGCGGCGTCGAGCAAAGCATTGCCTTTGAGGGGCGGCAGTTGGCCGTTGGTCCAGCGTTCCTGGTTGACGAGTTCCAGCACTTGTTCTTCGTAGGTGGCGGCGGTAACGGCCGTTACGCCTACGTCACTATCCGGCGTGCCCGGCACGGCCGGGCCATCTGGCGAGTATGCGTCGGCAAATACAGTGGGGGCGATGAGGGCGGCGATGAGGGCAAACAGAAGGGTCATGCGGTACATGGGTAAGACCTCCATCGTGGAATAAGATGTTAGACTGCTTGTATGGTAGGGGAAACGGCCGTTCTCACCATCCCGCTATAGTCCCAAAACAAAAGGGCAGGTTTTCGCGCCTGCCCTTCTTTAACAGCCAACAGCCAACAGCCAACAGCCAACAGCTAACAGCTAACAGCTAACAGCTAACAGCCAACACCTATCGCATCGCTTCCACCACAATCTGCGCCACATCCTTCACCTTCATCGGGTCGCCTTCTTCACGATTGGCGTCCTTCATCATGGTCATGCAGAAGGGGCAGCCCACAGCCAGCGTCTCAGCGCCGGTGTGGTGCGCTTCCTTAAAGCGGTTCATGCTCACGGCTTCCGTGCCATGTTCCTCTTCTTTCCACATCTGCGCCCCACCCGCGCCACAGCAGAACGAATTCTTCTGATTGCGGTCCATTTCCAGCAGCGTCATGCCGGCCTGCGCCAGCGCTGTGCGCGGCTCGGCCAAAACGCCATTGTGCCGCCCCAGGTAACAGGGATCGTGGAAGGTCACTTTTTCCAACGATTTACCATTCAGATGCAGCTTACCTTTGCCTACCAGGTCAGCAATCAACTGGGTGTGGTGGAAAACCTTGTAATGGCCGCCCAATTCACCATATTCTTTGCCAATCGTGGTGAAGCAGTGCGGACAACTGGTCACAATTTTCTTTTGATTGGCTCCGGCGGCGTTTAATGTCTCGATATTGCCCATGGCCATTTCGTAATACAGATATTCGTTGCCGGCGCGGCGCGCCGAGTCGCCGGTGCAGGTTTCCGCGTCGCCCAATACCGCGAAGCTCACCTCGGCTTCGTGCAAAATAGTAGCCACCGCGCGCACCACTTCCTGCGAATCCGGATTAAAAGCGCCGGCGCAGCCCACCCACAACAGATAGTCGTAGTCGGGGTTTTCTTCGACCAACGGGACCTCAAAGGGCAGGGATGCGGCCCATTCCATGCGGCTTTCTTTCGACTGCCACGGATTGCCGGTGCGCTCCATGCCGACAAAGGCTACTTTTAATTGATCGGGGAAAGCGCTGGCCATCAACACCTGATCGCGGCGGATGTCCATGATGTCCAACATGGGGGCGTTGCCTACCGGGCAGGCTTCGATGCACGCTCCGCAAGCCGTGCAAGCCCACAAAGCGCTTTCGCTGATGATGGTATCCAGCAGCATCAGGCCAGACCCGTTGCCTGTTTCGCCGTTGATGCTGCCGCCGTTTGCCAGAGCGGCCATGTTTTCGCGGATGTAATATCGCTTGTTCACCTCGATGGCGGCGGGCGATAATTCTTTGCCGGTGTTGTAAGCCGGGCAGGCTTCCTGGCAGCGGTTGCACATGATACAGGCGAAGGCGTCCACCAACTGCGATTGGGGCAGGTCGAACAAGTCGGCCGCGCCAAATTGTTCGATCGATTCATCCTCAAAATTGAGGGTGAATAGCTGCCCCAAATAGGTGCGCTCCGTGTTGGTCATGAAGTTGAAAGGTCCAACCATCAGGTGGAAATGTTTGGTGTAGGGGAAATAGGGCAGGAAAAGCAAAACCAAACCAACGGCGACCCAGAAAGTGATGTGCCAGCCGGCCGTCAGGGCGCTTTCCGGCAGGCCAACCAATCCACGGCTGATCAGCGAGGCGAAGGGTTCCCAGGGGTTTGGCCCTTCGGCGGCATTGATGAAGGCCGAACCCAACAGGCGGCTGCCGACATGCAGGAGAATGAAGACGATGACGATGAGCGAGTCTCGATTGATGCCGCCCTGGTCACGCGCTTTGGGGTGGACCAGCACGTTTTCCCTAATTTTGAGGGCTTTGTCTTGGACCCCGAAGCGGCGGACAAGGAAGAAGATAATGCCCGCCAACACGGCCACGCTGAACAAATCGGCAAGCAAATCGTAGACGTTGGTGATGATGTTGTTGGGCAAATGGAAGCCGGTGATAAGCGCTTCCAGGATGTCTAAGAAGTTGACCAGGAAGTAGAAGATAAAGCCCCAGGCGACGCCCCAATGGAAAATTGAGGCCAGGCGGCGGCGTTTGATAATGTTGCCCTGGCCGAAAAGGGCGACGATGCCGGTCATCATACGCTGGGGCAGGTGATCGAAATTGAGCTTTCCTTGCCCGCGCAAGACGATTCTGACGACTTGCCCGAAGGTGTAGTAGGAGGCTACGAGGGAAAAGAGCATCAGCAGGCCGAACAATAATTTTTCGATTCCAGTTAACATAGACACCTCTTCTGTGCGGTTTTCAATGGGTGAAACTTACGGGACTTCCCTTTTGCCGCAAGTTTACCGCTGGATTGGCCGATGGCAACCCAATTGCTGCCCAATTTGGCGGTATTGTAACATAATTTTGACGCACTGCATCATTTTATGGTTGGGTATGGGGACACGGCCGTTCCCCGTTCCTCATTCCAGGTTATAATCAGGTCTCTATGAAGCGAAATAAAGTGTCTGTGGTATGGAAAACGGCCGTAACCCTGGCAATGGCGGCCTTGTTGGTCTCCGTGTGGCCTCATGCCCGGTCGTTGTATGACCTGACGGGCGAGGAAAATCTGGCGGCCCAGTTACGCGGCGTGGGGCATTGGGTGAACACGGCCGTGCGCCCCCAACCCTCTCTCGCTACTGACGCGGCTATTGAAAATACGGCCGTTTCCCCCTTCGGCGTCAACACCTTTTTGCAGCAAGAAGTGGAACCGGCCAAACGCGAGCAAAGCCTGAAGCTGCTCCACGACGCCGGTTTTCAGTTCATCCGCCAGGAATTCCCCTGGGAAGACATCGAAATCCACGGCAAAGGGGACTTTGAAGACCGGCGCAACCTGGAGGCCATCGGCGCGGTCGACGCCTGGGCCAAATACGACCAGATCGTCGATCTGGCCGAGAGCTACGACCTGCAAATCATCGCCCGCATCAGCAACCCGCCGTCGTGGACGCGGGCGCTGACGGATACCATCGGCACGTACGCGCCGCCGGATAACTTTGCCGATTTTGGCGACTTTGCGGCCGCAGTGGCGCAGCGCTACCAGGGCCGCATCCACTATTACCAGATTTGGAACGAGCCGAATGGCAACCAGGAGTGGGGCTTGCAGGACGTGGACCCGGAAGCCTACACCGAGTTGTTGTGCGAAGGCTACCGGCGCATCAAAGAGGTGGACCCAGACGCCGTTGTCTTGGCCGCCGCTCTCACGCCGACACTGGCGATGGACGGCCGTCACATGAATGACCTCATCTTCCTCCAGCGCATGTACAACGCCGACGCGAGCGATTGTTTTGACGTGGCTTCGGCGCAGGGGTACGGCCTCTGGTCCGGCGCGACCGATCAACGCCTGCGCCCGACAGTCATCAACTACCCGCACAACCTCTTTATCCGCGACCTGATGGTGCGCAATGGCGACGCGGCCAAGCCCATCTGGATCAGCGAGATGGGCTGGAACAGTGCGCCGGAGGAGATTCCGGCCAATTTTGGCCGCGTGACGGAAGCGCAGCAGGCGACCTATACGGTGGAAGCCTTCCAGCGCCAGCAGGCCGAGTGGCCCTGGGTGGGCGTGAACAGTGTCTGGTTTTTTAAGCGGGCGGGCGACAGTGAGATGGGCGAATCGTGGTATTACTTCCGCATGATGGAGCCGGACTTTACGCCGCTGCCGGTGTTCCCGGCGGTGGCGGAATATGCGACCGGCGACCAGACCATCACCCCCTTGCCGGATTGGGTGCGGACGTGGGATGGGGCACGGCCGTTGCTCTTCACCCTCAGCAGCGCCATCCTCTTTTTTGCCTTGCTCTGGTCGCTGGCGCCAAAGCAAGCGGCGGGAGACTAAAGATTGGAGACTGGCGCTTCTCTCTCTCCCGCACCTCCGCGCTCTCTGCGCTCGCCGCGGTTAAAAAAGTTGGTCCTGGTCGTCGTTTTGCTGTGGCTGGCGATGGGGCTGCGCTTTCACAACCTGGGTGCGCAGTCGTTTTGGAACGACGAGGGCAACAGCGCCCGCCTGAGCGAGCGCACCATCCAGCTCATCATCGAAGGCACGGCCAGCGACATCCACCCGCCGCTTTACTACCTGCTGCTGCGCGGCTGGCGCGAACTGGCCGGCGACAGCGAATTTGGCCTGCGCTCGCTTTCCGCCTTCGCCGGTCTGCTCGTCGTCCCCCTGGCCATGGCCCTGGCCCGCAATCCGCAATCCGCGATCCGCAATCCGCAATGGCTTCTGGTCGGCCTAATCACGGCCGTTTCCCCCCCGCTCATCTACTACAGCCAGGAAGCGCGCATGTACGCCTTGCTGGGGCTGCTGGCGGCGCTGTCGACGTGGCTGTTAGTGCGGAGTGCGGAGAGCGGAGTGCGGAACTGGGGCTACGCGGTGGCGTATGTGCTGACGGCCGTTGCCGGCCTCTACACCCACTACTTCTTCCCGGCCGTGCTGGCCGCGCAGGGTGCGGTGGTGGTCATTTGGGCGGTTAGAGATTGGAGACTCTCCCACTCCGCACTCCGCACTCCGCACTCCCCACTCCGCATTCCGCACTCTCCTCCTCTGGGCAGGCATGATGTTCGTCACTCTGCTCCTCTACCTCCCCTGGCTGCCTATTTTTCTGGCGAATGTGGGCGGCGGGGCGGCACGGCCGTTCGCCCCCCAATTTTTCACCGAGGCCTTTTTCTGGTTGGGGTTTGGTCCGACGCTTGCGCCAACGGCCGTTCCCTGGTCGTTGGTGGCCCTGGGCGTGCTGCTGGTTTTGGGACTGGTCTTCAATTGGCGCTGGGAAACGGCCGTGGCCCTCATCCTCCTGCTGGTTCCCATCCTGTTCATGGCTGTCGTCGGTTCGACGGAGCCGCAATATTTTAAGTTCATGACGGCCGTGATCGCGCCGTTTGCCCTGGTATTAGGCGGACAGAGAGTAGAGATTAGAGATTGGCGATTGGGAAAACGGCCAATCGCCAATCTCTTTCTCTTGCTGCTCTTATTGGCCTATGCCGTCGGCGTCTACCAATCCCTGCACAACCTCTACGCCAATCCCGCCTATGCCCGCGCCGATTATCGGGGCATGGCGGCGCGCATTGCCGCCGACGCCCATCCGAACGCGGGCATTATTCTGGATGCGCCCAACCAGTGGGAGGTGTTCACCTATTACCACCGCGAGGGCGCGCCGGTGTACCCGCTGCCGCTGGAAGGGATGACCGAAGCCGACGTAGCCGCCGAACTCAGCGTCATCGCCGCGCAGCATGATCGCCTGTATGTGTTGTACTGGGGCGACGCGCAGCAAGACCCGCAGCGTTGGGTAGAGCGCTGGTTGGACGAACATACCTTTAAAGCGACCGATGAGTGGGTGAAGGATGTGCGCTTTGTGGTGTATGCCGTGCCGGCCGGACCGGCGGCGGCGATGGAAACGGCCGTTTCCCTCCCCTTTGGCGACGCCATCACCCTGCAAGGCTACACCCTCGGTCAGACAACGCTCGCGCCGGGCGATATTGCCCAGGTGACGCTGTTCTGGCAAACGGCCGTGCCCCTGGCCGCGCGGTATAAAGTTTTCTTGCATCTGGTGGATGAAACGGGGAATCTGGTGGCCCAGCGCGACAGTGAACCGGGCGGTAATCTCAAACCCACGACAATCTGGCCGCCGGGCGAGGTGATCAGCGACAACCACGGCCTGTTCCTGCCCGCCGACCTGCCGCCGGGCGAGTATACGCTGCTGCTGGGTTTGTATGACGTGGCGGATCCGGGGGCGCGGCTGGAAGTGGGGGCGGATACGGCCGTTAACAACGCCTACCCCCTCGCAAAGCTAACGGTCAAAGATTAACTATGGTTCTTCAGGGATTGAGACGTTGACAGCCCATGATGCGTGATGCGTGATGCGTGACGGATCAGGCTTCACGCATCACGCTTCACGCTTCACGCCAGATCCCCAAGACCTTTAGCTGTTAAGTGTTAATCAGTTTGTCCGCGAAGGCGGGCAGGGCGGCGGCGCCGCCGGTGTGCCAGAAGAGGACCGTTTGCCCGCGGGTGAAGGCTCCCCAACGAATCAAATCAATCAGACCGCCCATCGCCCGACCGGTGTACACGGGGTCGAGCAAAATGCCTTCCAACTGGGCCACCATCTGGATGGCTTCCCGCTCCGTTTCGCCGACGATGGCGTAACCTTCGCCCAGGTAGTCGTCGTTGACGTCGATGCGGGCGGCCAGGGAGAGCGTGCCCAGGCCGAGATGGGTGGCCGTGGCCGTGGCCAGGGCAGCGACCTGCGTTTGCAATTCGGCGGCGGGATGGTCGATGCTGATGCTGATGATCTGGCCCTGGAAATTGTAAATGGCCGCGCCTAAGACCATGCCGGCCTGCGTGCCGCCGCTGCTGCTGCCAAAGACGATGAAATCGACGTTGAGGCGTTCGGCCTGCAATTGGTCAGTCAATTCTTCCATCGCTTTGACATAGCCGGTCGCCCCCATGACGTTGGAGCCGCCCAGGGGGATCATGTACGGTTTGTGGCCCATGGTGCGCAGTTCGGCGGCCACATCGGCCATGACTTCGTGGCGGGTGCGCGCGCCCGTCCAGTAGAGATGCGCGCCTAAAAGCTGGTCGAGCAGAAGGTTGCCGGTGAGGGGGTCTGTTGGCGGCTGCCCGCTGAGGACGAGGCTGCACCCCAGGCCAAATTTGGCGGCGGCGGCGGCCGTTTGGCGGCAGTGATTGCTTTGCACGCCGCCGGTAGTCACCAAATAATCGCAGCCTTGCGCCAGGGCGTCGGCCACCAAAAATTCCAGTTTGCGCGTTTTGTTGCCGCCGGTCGCCAGGCCGGTCTGGTCGTCGCGTTTGATGAACAGGCGTGGCCCGCTCAGATGTTTGCTGAGACGGGGCATTTCTTCCAGCGGGGTGGGCAGGTGGGCGATGGTCACACGATCCGGGTATTTGGGGGTCATAAGCTCTCAACTCCTCCACTATGTTTGCACTTTTTAAAACGATAAGATCTTGCTACGGACATGTCATTCTGAGCGGAGTCTGCGGAGCGAAGAATCCCCATGTATTGGTCATTAGGGCTGAACGGGATGCTTCGGAGGACCTCAGCATGACATGAAGCAAGGTAATCTCGTCGCAGAACTTGCTCAATACCAAAACTGCAAAGATAGTGTCCTCATTATGCCGCCAGTTTTACCACAAAAACGGCCGTGTGTCCGTCAACATCCCCGGCCCCCGCCTGTCTCGCACCTACCCTGTTTCGAAAGCTGCCGCAGCTGCAGCCAGAAATGACTTCTCTACCGCCAGAAACCATTTTTACGCGCCAGAAACGACTTCTTCACCGCCAGAAACCATTTTTACGCGCCAGAAACGACTTCTCCATTGCCAGAAACCATTTTTACGCGCCAGAAACGACTTCTTCACTGCCAGAAACGACTTCTTCACTGCCAGAAACCATTTTTACGCGCCAGAAACGACTTCTTCACCGCCAGAAACGACTTCTTCACTGCCAGAAACGACTTCTTCACTGCCAGAAATGATTTCTCCACCGCCAGAAACAGCTGTTCCGCAGCGAGAAGTGTCTTGCTTGTAGATTGGTCCAATCTCAAAGATTGGTCCAATCTTGGCCCCACGTTACGCCAGCGCCGACCACACTTCCAGTTTCGATTTCACCCGGCGAATCACCTCGTTGGTGAATTCGTCGGTGTGGGCGCTGCCGCCGATATCGGCCGTTTTGATGCCGTCGTAGACAGTCTCCAACGTCGCCTCGTAGATGGCGCGGCTGGCCTGTTTGGCTTCCGCTTCCTTGAGATAGCTCAACAGCCCGGCCGAAGCCAGAATCATGGCCATCGGATTGGCGGCGTTGCGCCCTTGCAGGCGCGGGGCCGTGCCATGCGGCGCTTCGGCCATCACGCAGTCCACCTCGCCGCTGTCGTCGACCGAAATCACCATCGACTCCGACCCGGCAATCGAGCCGAACAACTGCAAAATCATGTCCGACAGCAGGTCGCCGTCGCGGTTGAGGCTGGGGATAACCAGCGGCTCGCCGGTGGTGGCCAGCAGCAGGGCAAAAGTGGCATCAATCAACTGCGGATCATAACGCACGTCGGGGTGGCGTTTGGCCGCGGCGTCCAACTCTTCCTTAAACAGCCCTTCATAGGTGGGGCTGACGGTGAATTTGGGGCCGCCAAAGACTTTGGCGTTGGTGCGGCGGGCGTGTTGGAAGGCGTACTCGGCTACGTCGCGGCAAACACGACGCGAGATTTTTTCGGTGCGATAGGCGGTTTCGTTCATGCTGCCCGGCTCGCCCTCGCGCCATTCCTTCGCGCCGTAGGCATCGTCGCGGGCCATGCGCACCACGCTGATGGGCGAGTAGACGCCGGCGATGGGGCGCACGCCGGGGATGCGCCGCCCGGTGCGCAAAATCACTTCCGCGTCGATTTGCTCGCGCAGGATGCGGTTGGGGCTGCCCACGTCGCCCTGCTGTTCCGGGGTGATGGTGGCCGCTTTGAGGGCGACGCGATGCTGGCGCATCGCTTTGCCGGCGTCGTAGACGACCTGGTTTTTGGTGGCGCGCCGGTTTTCCAGGCTGAGGTCGAAGCGGAGAAATTCCACGTCGAAGCGGGTGACGCCGGGGTCGAGGACGCGCAGGGCTTCCTCCAGAAGTTCTTGTCCGGTCTGGTCGCCATCGAGGACGACAATGGTTCTGGTCATGGTTGGGTTCCTTTATTAATTTGGGAGATTGGGGATTGGCGATGAGCGATTGGGCGAATCTCCAATCGCTCATCGCCAATCTCGATTTTAAGATCAGGTTGTGGTGATTTGGCCGGCGGCGCGGCGGTGGAGCAGGTTGATGTAGCGGGGCATAACGGCCGTATACAACCAATACCAAAACGGCCGTGGCGTGTAATCCCACGCGCCGATGTGGCGCACCACTTCGCCGTTAAAGCCCTGCTTAAAGCGCCAGACGCCCCAAAGCTGGTCGGTTTCCACAAAGTCGTTGGGCGCGCCCCAAAAATCGTACACTGCCGCGCCCTGCGCTTTGCTCCAGCGAATGGCTTCCCATTGCAGCAGGTAGGTGGGCATGCGGTTGCGTTCCTCGTTGGTAGACGCGCCGTACATGTAGATGACACGGCTGCCAAAGCGGATGAGGATGATGGCGGCGACGGCCGTTCCCGCATATTCGGCGATGAGCGGGTGGGCCATGCGGTCGTTGTAAAACGACTGCCAGGCGTCCAGGTAATACCCGGTGGGGCGGATGGCGAATTGGTCGCGCACGGCCGTTTCCTGATACATCTGCACGATGGCCGGGAAATCGGCGTCTGTGCCGTGGCGGATGACGATATCCTTGCGCTCGGCCAGGCGGATGTTGTAGCGCGTTTTTTGCTTCATGCTGGCCAGCAGGTCGTCTTCGCTGCGGGTCAGGTCCAGCTCCACGGTGTTGCGGAACTGCACCTGGTCGGCGGAGAAACGCCAGCCGCGTTGGGCGAGTTCGGTGGTAAATTTGTGGCCGGTGGGCGACGGCCGTTCCCCTTCTTCGCCCCAGCTTTGCACCACATCAGGATCAATCTTGATAAAAATAGCCTTCTCGCGGCGGGCGATTTGTTCCAGCTCGGCCAGCACCACGCGGCGCAGCGCGCCATCGTGGTAATCCAGCAACGGGCCTTTGGGCACGTACAACACGGGAAACGGCAGGCGCGGAACCTGGCGTTTCAGCACCAGGGCGGCGGCCAGCGGTTCCCACTTGTTCTCGGCTACGGTGAGCAGCAGGGGCATGGCCTGCCAGCCCCAACGCGCCTTAAACTGCCCCCAGGTCCAGCTTTGCAGGGCATGGGGATCAGGCAGCGCGCCCAGGGCATGGTTCCAGGCGGCGGGTGAGGTGGCTTGTTTAAACGTGGAGGCTCGGTACATGGTTAGCTGCTGGCGGTTAGCGATTTCTGCGCCATCGGTAAAGTTTGTAGACGGTCTGGTTGTAAATACGGTCGGCGGCGCCGACGGTGCGGCGCACCTGGCCGCCGTAACCGCGCTTGGCGCGATAGACGCCCCACAGGCCGTCGCTGCGGTCGGCGAAGTTGGCTTCCAGTTCCTCCTCCGGCGCGTCGGGGATGCCCCAGAGATCGTAGGTGTGGCAGCCTTTTTCTTTGGCCCACTGGATGGCCGCCCATTGCAGGGCGTAGGTGGGCATGCGCTGGCGTTCTTCGTCGCTGGACGCGCCATAGAGGTAGATGGCCTGACGGCCGTAAGCCGAAACCATGATGGCGGCTAACGGCCGTTCTGCAAATTCGGCAATAAACAGGGCCAGATGATCGTCGGGGGCGTACAGTTCAAACACAGATTTGTAATACTGCGGATCATGCACGCCAAAACCGTCGCGCCGGGCGGTAATTTGCATCAGGGCGTTAAACAGCGGCAGGTCGGCGGCTGTGCCGCGCCGCACGGTGATGTCTTTACGCTCGGCCAGGCGGATGTTGTAGCGCGTTTTTTGCTTCATGGCGGCCAGGATGTCGTCGAGCGACGGCCGTAAATCAACCAGCACCGTGTTGGGCGGTTGGATGGTGTCGGCGTTGGGCAGCAAGTCGTGGCGGGCGCACAGGGCCGCCCATTCGTCTGGCGGCATCTCGGTTTGCCACAGCTGCGGCTCGATTTTTACCAAACCCGCGCCGTGTTGGTAGGCGGCCTGGTCGATTTGATTGAGCAGCACGGTCACTTGCTCGTCGTTTTGCCAATCGACCAGCGGGCCATGGGGTATATAAGCCATTTTGACCAGTCCCAGAGCGGCGGATTTGAACAGCACTTGCGCGCCGGCGACGAGACGGCCGTCTTGCCGCAGCCAGACACGCTGCGATGACCAGTTGAAGCGGTTCTTCAACTGCGCCCAATGGGTTGTCTGCAAGATGCTGCCGTGCGGGTGGGCGGCGACAAACGCATCCCAGGCCGCATCGTCTTCACTATAGGGTTGTTCTTCGAGTGTGAACCATTTTTCAAACATTGCGGGGAGGATATATACCCGATTGACGGCCGTTCGGCAACTGGCAGCGCGATAGTCATAGGGCTATCGCCGATTCGGTCTATGGCCCGTATCGCCCGGCGTTGAAGCGCCGGGCTGCCAAACGACGCCCCGTAAACGGGGCTTTTTCATTTTTTAGCCGGTTTCAACCGGCGTTGTTGCGCAGACGGGGCGTTTACGCCTCGGCGAAACTGTCCAAGGCATTTAAATTGCGCGAGTATGCGATTGCCCTATCGATAGTCACAGCGAATCGTGCGACGGGGACGATTTGATGTTACAATTTTGGCACTCGTGGAATGAAACGCTAAAAAGGGAAGACAGATGGCACAAATTCGCGCACTTTATCACCTGCAGCAGATAGACAGTGAAATTAAGGAAAAGAAGCAGCGTCTGGGCGAGGTTTTGCGCGCCCAAAAGGAAATAACCGAGCTGCAAACGGCTCGCCAGCGGGCGGAAACGGCCGTGAACACCCTGAAATCCGCGCAAGCCAAACGCCAGGATTTAAGCCTGGAGCTGGAAGGCTTGAACGCCAAAGCCAAACAATCGGAAGATCGGCTTTATTCCGGCAATGTGAAAAACCCCAAGGAATTATCTGATTTGCAAAAGGAAATCGCCTCGTTGGGGCGGCGGCGCAGCGCGTTGGAAGACGAGATTCTGGAAGCGATGGTGGTGGTGGAAGACGCGGAGACTGAGAAAATTGTGGCGCAAAAGTCGTTGACGGCCGTGGAAGATCGTTGGCAGCACAAAATTGCCGAATGGCAGCGAGAACAGCAAGAATTGGCCTTGCGCTTGCACCGCCTGATGGGCGACCGTGAGAAGCAAGCAGCTTTGCTGACGTCCGATTCGTTGGCGAAATACAACACCCTGGCCCAGCGCAAAGGCAACGTCGCCGTGGCCGGGTTAAAGGGCAACGAGTGTCAGGCCTGTTTTATGACCGTCTCCGCCACCCGAGTAAAAGCCGCCGAGTTAGGCGAACTGGCTTACTGCGGCGGCTGCGGCCGGATTTTATGCCCGATTTGATTTTTGAGTTCAGGCGCATCTGAACGCCTGAACATCTGATCACGATGTAAGTTCCCCCAATTTTTCTTGCAATAATTCCCAGGCTTGCCGGACATGGCTTTCCGCGGTGCGGATATTGCCAACCGCCAGGCGCAGCGTGTATCGGCCGTTTAGTTTTGTGTGCGAGATGAAAATCAGGCCGGTGTCGTTAACGGCCGTCATCAACCGCTCGTTCAACGCATCTAACTGCGCCGGATCATCCAGGCCGCGTGGATGGGCGCGGAAGCAGACCGTGCTCAGCGGCGTGGGGGCCAGGCGCTCAAAATCTGGCGCGTCGTCTACCCAGCCACCAAATACCTGCGCCAGCCGAATATGCTCGCGCAAACGAGCCACCAACCCTTCCTGCCCATAAGCCCGCAAGACAAACCACAGCTTTAAAGCGCGGAAGCGGCGGCCAAGCTGCACGCCGTAATCCATGTAATCGATCACCGCGTTGGCATCGGTTTCGCTGCTGCGCAGGTATTCCGGCAGCAGGCTGAAGGCGCGTTTCAGCACGTCCGGGCGGCGGGTGTAAAATGCGCTCAAATCCATCGGCGTAAAGAGCCATTTGTGCGGATTGGTGACAAAGGAATCGGCGCGGGCAACGCCGTCCAGGATGTGGCGCTGCTCCGGGGCCATGGCCGCCATGCCGCCGTAAGCGCCATCGACATGCAGCCACAAGCCAAATTTTTCGGCCACATCGGCGATGGCGGGCACGGGGTCGATGCTGGTGGTGGAGGTGGTGCCGACGGTGGCGCAGACAAAGAAGGGGCGATAACCGAGGGCAAGGTCTTGGGAAACGGCCGTTTCCAACGCCTCCGGTATCAGCCTGAACTGCGCATCGGTGGCAATTTTGATCACGTTCTCCTGCCCGATCCCCAGGACAATCGCCCCTTTTTCTACCGACGAATGTGTCTGGTCGGAGATGTAGACGCGCAGCCGCGGTGTGTCGCTGCGGCCGGCCAATCCCTGGCGGCGCACATCCAGGCCATCTACAGCCTCGCGCGCGGCGGCCACAGCGATCATGCTGGACATCGACGCGCCATCCATGATCACGCCGCTAAATTCGGCCGGCAGGCCCAACAATTGCGCCAACCAGCGCAGCGTGACTTCTTCTAATTCCGTGGCCGCCGGTGAGGTGCGCCACAACATGCCATTCACGTTCAATGCCGCGATCAGCATTTCCGAGAGGATGCCCGGCACGGAGCCGGTGTTGCTGAAATAAGCAAAAAAGTTGGGATGGTTCCAATGGGTAATGCCCGGCATGATAATTTGTTCAAAATCGGCCAGGATGGTGGTCAGCGATTCTGGCGTCTCGGGGGCGGTTGGCGGCAGTTGCGCCTTGATGTCGCCTGGCTGGCTGCGGGACAATACCGGATACGCTTCCGGGTGGGCCAGATATTCGGCGATCCATTCAACAAGCTGATGGCCTGTTTGGCGAAATTCTTGTAAGTCCAGTTCGCCCTGGTATGGGTCTGACATGTTATCCTCCATGTGATTGATGTGAGTGTGTATGGAGAGTTATACCTCTCCGTTGGGTCTTTTGCACAAGTCGAGCGGGGCGCCTCTCTCATTCTTCTGTAACATTTTGGCTTGTTTGCCCTATTTTTATCGTGGTATTATTAAAAAGTACTCTCTTTGTCCGCATGTCGGTGAACGAACAATGGGTTTAACTGTTGAATTTCAGGTAAACTTGGGAGTGTGGTAATAGAAATTTTGTGATGATACAGACCCCAAGGGTTTGTTCTTGAGAAGATAGGCCATTTGGAACTTAAACCCTTGGGGTCTTTTCAGATAAACTTGATAGTGGGTGTTAGAAATTTATTGTTCAGGGTAGACCCTAAGGGTTTGGTTTCCATAAGGTCTAACTTCTCAAGCGCAAACCCTTAGGGTCTGCATAATGGAGTAATTGATTGGTTATGGCACGATTGATGCGTGGAACGGCCGTTTTAGGAGTGTTAGCAGCCGCCTGGTTTCTGATGATAAAGCCAGCTCTGGCGGCAAATTGTTATACTTACACCGAAACGATTGGTCTGGTGTGCGAAGCAGAACCGTCGCAGCCCACCTTTGTCCAGCCGCAATCTCCGGTTGGCAGCTTTATTCCCATTCAGCAGTATGCTCGCCTGAATGACAATATCTGGGTCTACCCAGAGCCAACAACAGCATCCACGCCCATCCGCAATGTGGGGGATGGGTATTTGTTTGTGACGTTTAGCTGGTGGATAGACGGCACGGATGGCGGCCGTTGGTATGTGATCAACCCCGGTGAATATGTGCGGGCGGAAGATTTGCGCGTTTATGATGATTCGGAGTTTTCGGGTTTGGAGATTCACCAACAGCCGGAACGGCCGTTTGGCTGGGTGCTGGTCGATTATTGGCCCAGTCGAGAACCGGGCGCGGAACCGACCCCCGGCGATCCGAAACTGCCGCGTTATACCTTCTTTGAGGTCTACGACGCGCAGGTAGATAGCGAAGGCTGGATTTGGTACGACATCGGCAGCGGCTATTGGATGAAACAGACCTATGTCAGCATCACCGAAATTGAGCAGCGGCCGGCCGAAATCGGTCCCAACGAATATTGGGTAGAAGTTGACCTTTACGAGCAAAGCATGGCCGCTTATGTGGGCGACCGCATGGTCTATGCCGGTCTCGTTTCCAGCGGGCTGAACCGCTGGCCGACAAGCGAGGGTCTTTTCCAGGTTTGGGACCGTTTTGAAAAAACCAAGATGTCGGGCGCGGAAGGTAAAGTCGATTACTACTTTATCGAAGATGTGCCTTACACCATGTACATCGACCGCGTGACGGAAATTGCCCTGCATGGCGCATTCTGGCACGATCGGTTTGGCTACAAGCACAGCCACGGCTGCATCAACATGCCACCTCGGGATGCTGAGTGGGTATTTAACTGGTCTGAAAACGCCCCCAACGACCTGTGGGTTTGGGTGCATACATCGGACCCCAACCATTATTTTGAGCGATATGATCCGGTAGAAACGTTTGTGGGTCCGTAGGTTGCAATTGGACCCATCTTCAAGATTGGGCCAATTTTAAGCGCTAATCAAAGAGCGCGGCGAAAAACTCGCCGCGCTCTTTTTTTATCGGTTCATAGCGGAGGAAACCCTGAGGGTTTTGCCAATTTACAAATAAACCCTTAGGGTTTGGGGTGCGTATGATTAAATAATTAAATTGCTCATGGTGTGGGTCAGGTGTAGTTCGCCGTCGGCGGCGATGAGGGCGGCGGCCAGGTGTGGCTGCTGCTGCAAGAAGTGCAAGCCATCTTTTTGGCCTAAAAGCAGCGCGGTTGTCGCCCGTACTTCCGCTTCGGCGGCCTGGGCGGCCCACACGGTAGCGGTGATCAGGTCGGTTTCGGCGGGCAGGCCGGTGTAGGGGTTGATGAGGTGATGGGCGGCACGGCCGTTTACCAGCCAGCGCCGATAGTCTATCCCCGAAGTTGCCAGCGCCGCATTTGCCAGCCACAGGCTGAGGGCATTGTCGGCGGCGACGGCCGTGGCTTCGGCCAAATCCTCCGAAGGCAAAGCGACACCCACCGGCCAGCCCGGCAAATCAACGGGAGCATCGCCGGCGACCAGGTCGCCGCCAGCGTTTACCAGGCACGGCCCCAGGGTCGAGAGATAATCGACGGCCTGCTGCGCCGTGAATCCTTTGGCAATGCCGCCCAGGTCCAGCCGCACCCCTTCCGGCAGGCGCACTGCCTGCCGTGACGGGTCTAGCTGAACGGCGGACCATTGGCCGTGCAACAGGTGGTCGGAAGGGAAACGGCCGTGCGCCTGCACTCTGGCCAGCGCCTCAAAACTCACCCCGTAACCGGCCGCTTCCAGGGCATTCAGGCAGGTTGGGTCAAACAAACCATCCGTTGCCGAGGCCCAGATGAGCGCTTCTTCCAATACATCCCAAAGCAAATCCGATACGAGAACCCATTGCCCGGAACGGCCGTTCAACTGCGACAGCTCGCTGGTGGGCGAAAAGCGGCTCAAGATACGCTCGTTTTTGGCGAATAAATTTTCCACAGAGACAAACGCAGCCGTCGCGGTTGTCTCATCGGCTTCCAGCCATAAGTCAATCTGGCAGCCCATCGCCCGGAAGGTGGTAGTGGGGCAGAGTATGGTTGTTTCCATGCGAACTCTCTTTTCCCCGGCGGTTAACGCGAGGAACGTGTCTGGGTAATTGGCGCCATGCGGATAACCGGCGCGGAGCGAATTTGCGGCACGGCGGCCTGGGGAATGGGCGCAAGATCAAGGGTGACTTGTCGTTGGGTAAGCGCGCTGCCAGATGCCGCCTGATTGGTTTGTAAGGTGGTGGGCATGTTGGCCGGAATGTTTAAGACGACGGCTTCGGGTTGGGCAACGGCCGTGTTGTTCGCCGCTTCTTGCCGGCCCAGCAGTTGGGTTCCCAGCAAGACTGCCGCCAGCCCGCCCGTCGCCACCGCTACTTTTAGCGACCCAAATTGTTGTCCCCGACGTGATTTGTTGTTAGTCGTCATCGTGTTCAAATCCTTCATGACTTTCAGATTCATGATTTTCATGGCTGCTAAAAGCGGATGGGGCCGCCTGGTTGAATACTGCCGCTGGCTGCGATTGGATTTGCGCGTTTAATTGATCTTGCAATTCTAAAACGGTGCGATTGGCCTGTTCGATTTGCGCCTGGTAGGCAGCTTCTCGATCTTGCATAACCTGCAAGGCGGCTTCTAACTGCTGGTTATAGTCTTGTAGACTTTGTAATTCGGCGGAATTGGTAACGGCCGTTTCCGAGTTATCCGGCATAACCACAGGCTGCACCACAATATCTTGTGCCGTAGATGCCTCCTGAGATTGCGCGTTTGTGCTGCCAAAGCCAAACACCAAAACTGTGAGTACAATGACGCCGGTGAGCGTGCCTGCGGCTAAAATTCCTTTCATGCGATTCATAAATAATGCCTCCGTAACGTGTTTCATCCAAGTTGTATGCTCTAACAATACCGGAGATTAACGGCGTCGTTGTTAAAACCGACCTAAATAATGTTAAATCCACCTTAAATTAAAAACGCCCCCTTGATTGCCGTGCGCCGCTGTGACACAATCACACCTATGACAACGATCCTGTTAGTAGATGATGAAAAAATGATCACTGGTCCATTGGCGCGTAAACTGCGCGAATCGGGGTATCGGGTGTTGGTGGCGGATAACGGCCGTATCGGCCTGGAAACCGCGCTCACCGAAAATCCGGACGTCGTCGTCTTAGATGTCCTCATGCCCGAAATGGACGGCTGGGAAGTCTGCAAAGCGCTGCGCAAATCAAGCCCTGTGCCCATCCTCATGCTCACCGCCCTCAGCGACGAAGTAGACCGCATCCTGGGCCTGGAACTCGGCGCCGACGACTACCTGACCAAGCCTTTTAGCAGCCGCGAATTGTTGGCTCGCATCCGCGCCATGCTGCGCCGCGTCGCCCTCGACCAGACCCAGCCCAAACCGGCCGGCGAATTAACCGCCGGACCTCTGCGCATCGAATTAGACACCCGCCGCGCGTTCAAAAACAATCAAGAACTCACGCTGCGTTACAAAGAATTTGAACTCCTCAGCCTGCTGCTCCATCATGTTGGCCAGGTTGTCACCCGCGCTGAACTGTTTGACGAGGTATGGGGCACCGACTGGCTCGGCGATACGCGCACGTTGGACGTCCATGTGCGCTGGCTGCGCGAAAAAGTCGAAGCCAACCCCAGCGATCCGCAATTCATCCAGACGGTGCGCGGCATAGGCTACCGCCTGGCAGCTTCGGAATAACCCCGATGAAACATTGGCGTTTACGCACGCGCATGATGGTGGCCTACGCTGGCCTTATTTTGTTAGGGTTTGGTCTCCTGGCGTTACTGTCCGGGCAGCAGATTTCTCAGGGCGCGGCCGACGATTACCGGCGAAATCTCATCGATCAGGCCGACCTCATGGCCCAGGCGCTAAAAAAACCAGTCGAGACTTTCCTTCACGGCGAAGCTGATCACGAAGGAGACAGCGCCAACGCTGCCCAGACTGCTTTAATCCAGATTGTTCAGGATTATGCCGCGACGCTCAATGCGCAGGTACTGCTGCTGGATAAGCATGGGGTGGTGTGGTTGGATACGGCCGGTGTGGCCATCGGCCAAAATTTGTCCAGAGATTCGGAAATAGCCGCTGCCTTCCAATTGCAAACCACCGCCGACGTTCGCCCCAATGCGCAAGGCGTGCAGACTGTTTATGTGGCCGCGCCCATTTTAGAAGATGGCGAAATCATGAGCATTGTGCGGCTGGCTGCTCCTTATACGGCGGCGCAAGAACTGGTTTTTGAGCGCTGGTTGGTCCTGGTGGGCAGCGTGCTGCTGCTGGCCGTGTTGGCCGTCATTGCCAGCCTGTGGCTGTCTACGTCGATGACTCGTCCGTTGGAAACGATGCGCGTCTCGGCCATGCGCATGGCCGAGGGTGATCTGGCGCAGCGGCTGCCACAAGATCGCCACGACGAATTTGGCGAATTGGCCGCCGCCTTCAACCACATGGCCGCCGAGGTGGAGGCTATGCTGTTGGAACAGCGCGCCTTCGCCGGTAATGCCTCTCACGAACTGCGCACGCCGCTGACGGCCGTTCGTTTGCGCAGCGAAGCCCTGCGGGATGGCGGTCTGGACGAAGAAACTACCCGGCAATACATCGCCGAAATCGACGATGAGGTGATGCGGTTGGGCAATCTGGTTAATGATTTGATTTTGCTGTCGCGGTTTGATTCCGGGCGGGCGGAGCAAGGACATGACTGGGTGGATCCGGTGCGTCTGGCGCATGGGCTGCGCTTTAAATTTGAGCCGCAGTTGGCCGAACGGGAGCTTGAATTGGCGCTGGATACGCCGCCGGCTTTGCCGCCGGTAGCCGCCAGCCGGACCCACATGCAGGTTGTGTTCCGTAATTTATTGGAGAACGCCATTCGTTATTCGCCGCCGGGCGGGCGGATAACCTGGCGGTTGTGGCAGGAAGGGGACGTGCTGCGGGTGTCGGTGGCCGATACCGGGCAGGGCATTTCGGCGGATGATTTGCCGCATATTTTTGAGCGGTTTTATCGCGCCGATAAGGCGCGGACACGGGCGGCTGGCGGTGTGGGGTTGGGGTTGTCGTTGACGCGTTCGATAGTGGATTTTTATAACGGCCGTATCACCATCGATTCCCCCGGATTAGGCCAGGGAACCATCGCCAATGTGTGGTGGCCGCTGAACCTCAGCGAAGAGGAAAAGCTGGAGATTAGAGATTAGAGATTAGAGATTGAGTTTCAATCCTCCAATCCCTGATTGACTGACAAATCTCAGAATTTTACCGCGGAGGGCGCAGAGGACGCGGAGGTTTTCTCTGGTACAAACTCCGCGCTCTCCGCGTTCTCCGCGGTTAGATAAGTTTTGTCAGTCAATCAGGCCCCAATCCCCAATCTCTAATCTCTATTCGATTAATTTGCCGGTTCGATGGCGTTGACGTCGTTAAAGGTGTTGATCTTCAAAATCCACTGGCTGCCAATCTCTGCCTGCATGAATTGGGTTTCGTTTGTGCTGTAATCGTACGTATCGCCATCGGTGCGGAAGGTGATGACGTAGCTGGCATCCTGAGCGCCGGCGCGTTCGCCAGCGGCCAACTGTGGCTCCGGCCAGAACGGATTCAGGTCGTTGCCTTGCTGGCGCACGGTGTCGATGACCTGCCATTCCTCGGCGGTGTAGCTGCAATAATCGTCATACACTTCGTATTCGCAATCCTGAACCACTTCGCCGACGCCTGTGCCGGTGTCTACCGTGTAGGGCGTGCCGCACACTTCCACTGAGTTGGGCGCGGGATTGGCCTGGGTGGTGCGAACTTCCTGGGTGCAGGAGCCTATTTGCGCTCCGGCGGGGATTTGGTCCTGCCAATCTTTGCGTTCTACCGGCCGCAAGGCTTCGATGCTGACGGCGCGTGTCCAATTAACGTCCGAAACCGTGCCAATCACGTCGCTGGTGCGGTTGGCGAAGAAGAAAAATGCGCCGCATAACAAAACAAATACAGCGACCACGCCGACGATGATGTAGGTGGTGGTGCGGCTGCGTGGGGCAACGGCCGTTTCCACTTTCGGTTGTTCTCTTGTTTCCGCCATGCTGGAACTGCACTGCTGGCACTTCAGGGCCGACGCCGGGTTCATGGTCCCGCAGTAAGGGCAGGCAACGTCGGCCGCCGGTTGATCGCGGTGCGCCCCAATGGCCTGGCCTTTTTCGCGCTGCACGCCCTCGCTCAATTCCGCCATGCACTGCACGCAAGTTGTTGCGCCAGCGGGGTTCCGCGCGCCGCAGAAGGGGCAATGAATGTCTGGCCCGGCTTTCGCCTCGGCAATTTTTGCCTCGTCGGTCATCAGCTTTTCTTCGGCGGCCTGTTCAAACTTCGTGTCGGCCGGCATCGGGGCCTGGCAGCCGGTGCATTTGGTGGCTGTGCCCGGATTGCGGGTTCCGCAGAAAGGGCAGGTCCATTCAAGTTCTGTGTATCCAATGGTTTTGCGGGTCATGGTTCTCCTCCTACGTTGACAGAAATCGAAAAATAATGGGCTCTTCAGGAATTCAGGGGGTTGACGCTCAATGAAGCGTGATGCGTGATACGTGACCGGAGAGGCTCCACGCCTTACGCATCACGCTTCACGCCGGACTCCACGAAATCCCAAAGACCCAAATAATGGTAATTGTTCAGGTTTCTCTGGCAAGACCCCAAGGGTTTGATACCCCAAGAAAACCCTTGGGGTCTGTACAGGTACAATTGGTTTACCAGCCGGCCAGCTCTTTTTGGGCGATGATTTTGGTGGGGGTGAGCCGTACCACCAGCTCGCCGGGCACGCTGTTGCGCCGGCCAAACGCTTCGGCCTGATCCTCGCCCATATACCGGCCGCCAATGCGTGTCGCCCACTGCTTCAGAGCGTCGGGGTTGTCTTCTAAAACGGCCGTTCCCTCCACAATCACAAAAGCGAATGGCGGCGTGTCGTCATCCACCACAAAACTCACCTGCGGGTTGTGGCGGATATTGCGGGCTTTTACCGATTCGTGCCAGGTGGTAAAGACTATATCTTCACCATCCAGTAAGAACCAGACCGGGGCAGCGTGAGGACGGCCGTCTGGTCTTACCGTAGCCAGTTTGCCGGTGCGCGTGCCGGTCAATAAAAAAGTTCTGATTTCATCGAGAGTCATTGTTTGCATGGAAAATTACCTGCCTTAAGCCCATATTGTAACCCAATTTGAAGCCATCGGAAGAGTTGCGCACCGGCAACCTGGTAAAAATGGCGTTCATTCGGCCGGCCCAATTCTGGAATCGGGCCGGCTATGTTCGAGCGATTGGGTCGATGCGTGCGCCCGACACTTTCGCGGCGAGATCGGCTACAGCCCCAGCATGAATTGAAAAACGCGGTCGGCGTGGCCGTACAGGTGTTCATGGGCGAATTCCGGGTAGAGGTCCAGCGATTTGGGCGCGGTGATTTTGTTGTAGGCGGCAAACTGCGTCGAGGGCGGGCAGATTTTGTCGCGCAGCCCCACCGCCAGCCGCACTTCGGCGCGGATGCGCGGCGCGAGATGCTGCACATCCACATAGCCCAATTGGGTAAAAATCGCCGCTTCGCGTTCGTGGCGCGGGTCGAAGCGGCGAAAGTAACTTTTTAATTCCTCATACGCGCCCTCGTCCAAATCCATTTCCCAAACGCGTTGGTAATCGCACAAAAAGGGGTATATGGGGGCCGCGCGACGAATACGCGGTTCCAGAGCGGCGCAGGCCAGCGTTAGGCCGCCGCCCTGGCTGGCTCCCGTCGCGCCGACGCGGTTTTCGTCTACCTGCGGCATGGCCATGACGATGGCCGCCAGTTGGGCCGTGTCCAGGAAGATTTGGCGGAAACTGAGCATTTCCGGGGCATCGTCGAGACCGCGGACGATGTGGCCGTGCAGGGTCCAGCCGGTTGCGCCGCCCAGGTCTTGCGATTGGCCACCCTGCCCGCGGCAATCTAACGCGGCGACGGTGAAACCGGCGGCGGCGTAGGCCAGTTTGTCCAGCCATTCACCGGCGTTCATGGAATAGCCGTGAAACATGAGCAGCGCCGGACCGGGCTGGGCCTGCTGTTTGGGGCGAACAAATTTGGCGTGCAGGCGCGCCCCGCCAACGCCGGTGAAGTAGAGATGGAAACAATCGGCGTAAGTGGTTTGAAAATGGGCGGGGACAAGTTCGATTTGCGGATCGGTGGCCCGCATTTCGGCCAGACCACGTTCCCAGAAGGCGTCGAAATCGGCCGGTTTGGGGTTGACACCCTGGTAGGCGCGCAGTTCGGCCAGGGGCATATCGTGTGATAGGGGCATGGGTTTCTCCTGATGGGTTGGGTAAACCCCAAGGGTTCAAGAAAACCCTTGGGGTTTGGCTTGGTAAGATTTGTGTAGTCTACTCGTAAAATGTGATGGCACAAACGGCCGTTTCGCGCTAAATTTCTCCCATGAATACCAAACACCCTCTCCATTTGTTCGTCTGGATGATTGCCCTGGGGCTGCTGTTGGCGGGCTGCCAAACCGCCGAACCAACGCCGACGGCCGTTCCACCCACCAAAACGCCTGCGCCCACACTGACCCATCAGGCCATGCCGGTGAATACGGCCGTGCCCACCACCACCGCCACGGCGACATTAGAGCCAACGGCCGTGCCCACCGATCAACCATCCCCCACGCCCACCCAAACGCCCACGCCGCTGCCGCGCGACGTGCGCGCCGCCCTGAACCTGATCGCCGATGGGTTTGTGTCGCCGGTGGCTCTGGCAGATGCGGGCGACGGCCGTTTGTTCATTGTGGACCAGATTGGCGTGGTGTACGTGCTGGACAGCGCCGGCAGCCGCCTGCCGCAGCCGCTGATCGATGTGCGCAGCCGGATGGTAGACATTGACGAAAATTATGACGAGCGCGGGCTGTTGGGCATCGCCTTACACCCGGATTTTGCGGCGAACGGCCGTTTCTTCCTCTACTACAGCGCGCCGCTGCGCCCCAACGCGCCCAGCGATTGGGATCATACCGGCGTGATTTCGGAATTTTCCATCTCAGCCGATGATCCGAACCGCGCCGATCTGGCGTCGGAGCGGGTGATTTTGCAGGTGGATGAGCCGCAGACGAACCACAACGGCGGCCAGCTTGCCTTTGGCCCGGACGGCTACCTGTACATCGGCCTGGGCGATGGCGGCAACGCCAACGACATCGGCACTGGGCATCCGCCGGAGGGCAATGGGCAGGCGCGGGATAATTTGCTGGGCACGATTGTGCGCCTGGACGTGGGCGCCGCGTCGTCGCCCAGCGCCGCGCCTTACTCCATCCCGGCCGACAATCCCTTTGTCGGGCAGGCGGGACTGCCGGAGATTTACGCCTATGGTTTCCGCAATCCATTCCGCTTTTCCTTCGATCTGGCCGGCGACGGCGCTTTGTACGTGGGCGACGTAGGCCAGGATTACATTGAGGAAATTGACCGCGTGGTGAAGGGCGGCAATTATGGCTGGCCGGTGCGTGAAGCGACGACGTGTTTTAATAAAACGGCCGTTACCCAACCGCTGGAAACCTGCGCCACGCAAAGCGCTTACGGCGACACCTTCCTGGACCCGGTGGTGGAATACCGGCGCGATTTTGGCCGCTCGGTGATTGGCGGGTATGTGTACCGTGGGGCGGCGCTGCCGGAATTATACGGCCGTTACCTCTTCGTCGATTGGGTGAGCAACAACGAAATCGGCAGCAACCAGATTTATTACGCGGATATTTTGCCGCCGGAAGCCGGGCTGTGGGAACTGATCTCCGTGCCGCTGACGCGCCCCGATGGCAGCGCGCTGCCATCATTCTACACACTTTCGTTTGGCCAGGACGCCAGCGGGGAGATGTATGTGCTGACGGCCGATTATTACAATCCGGTAGGCTCCAGCGGCAAGGTGTACAAGATTGTGCCCGCGCCATAAGAACGAATAGTATCTCTGGAAGACCCTAAGGGTTTTGCCGCGTGGTAGGCAAAATTACTCGAGGTCAAACCCTTAGGGTCTTAACAGGTACACCTAATAAATTGAGCGAACTCCCACCCGCAACCCGAAATCCACATGAGCAAACACGAATTTTATTTTCGCTGGGAATGGCAGCTAGCCGGTAGTCCGGCGCAGTTGTGGCCGCTGGTGGCCGACACCAACCGCTTCGACCGCGACACCGGCCTGCCAAGCTACGAAGAAGACCCTACGGCCGTGGCCGAATTGGCCAACGGCCGTCACCGTCTGCGCTTCCGTATCTACGGCGTGGCTCTGGAATGGGACGAAGAGCCATTCGAGTGGGTGGCCCCGTTTCGGTTTGGCGTGGTGCGCCGTTACAAACCCGGCCTGCTCCAGCCCATCGCCCTGATGCGCGTGCGCGCCGAACTCCATCCCCAGCCGGAAGGCGGCACGCGGCTGGTCTATGAAGTGTGGGCTGCCCCGGCCAATTTACTGGGCTACGCGGCCATTCCCTTACAAATCGGCCTGATTTCTCGCTTGCGGTTTGGCGCGGCTTTCCGGCGTTATGGAGAATTGGCCGCCGAAAACAAGCAGGTTGTCGATGCGCCGGGTCGGCCGGCGCGGTTTGCGCCGGGCGGGCGCGAACGGCTGGCCAAAGCTGTCGCCGCGCTGGCAAATTTGGGCGTGTCGCCAGAGTTGATTGCCCGCTTGAGGCAAACCATGAGCGAAAGCGACGATATGAGTCTGGACCGGATACGGCCGTATGCCCTGGCCGATTATTGGGGCGCGCCGCGCCGGGAGGTGCTGGAATTGTGCCTTTACGCCACCCGCCTGGGGTTGCTGGATTTTCAGTGGGATTTGCTTTGCCCCTCCTGCCGCAGCGTGCGCGACAGCGTGACCGAGTTGGGCGAGGTTGGGCGCACAGTTCACTGCCATACCTGCCACATCGACTACACCGCCAACTTCTCGCAGTCGGTTGAGCTGACTTTTCGGCCGAATCCGGCCGTGCGCGTGGTGGCCTCGGTGCAGGAATACTGCATGGCCGGGCCGCAGTCCGCGCCGCACATCGCTGTGCAGCAGCTTTTGCCGCCGGGCGACCGGCGCGAGGTGATGCCCTGGTTGGAGAACGGCCGTTACCGCCTGCGCACCATGAGCCTGCCCGGCAGCCAACTTTTGCGCGTGCTGGCCGATGGCGGCGCGGCCCATCATCTGCCCGCTTTGCCCGAAGGCTGGCAAGGCGCGGAACTGCATCTGGCCCCGCAGCCGCAGCTGCTGCTGGAAAACCTGACCGACGACGAGCAGCTTTTTATCATGGAGCGGCTGGCCTGGAGCGATGACGCGGTGGTAGCCGCCGAAGTGACGGCCATGCAGCGCTTCCGCGATTTGTTTGCCGAAGAGGCGCTGCGCCCCGGCGACCAGATTGTGGTGGGCAGCCTGACCGTGTTGTTTACCGATCTGGTCGATTCGACGCGCATGTATCGGGAGATTGGCGACGCGACGGCTTTTGGGCTGGTGATGGACCATTTTGATGTCTTGCGGGCAGCTATCGAAGCCGCCGACGGGGCCATCGTTAAAACGATTGGCGATGCGGTGATGGCTGTGTTTCGCCGCCCGGCGGCCGGGTTGCAGGCCATTTTGGCGGCTCAGGAACAATTGCAGCGCCCGCCGGAGGGGAAACGGCCGTTGGCCTTGAAGGCCAGTTTGCATCATGGGCCGTGCATTGCGGTGAATTTGAACGGCCGTTTCGATTATTTCGGTTCGACGGTCAATATGGCCGCCCGGTTGGAAAAGTTTGCCGGCGGGGCCAATGTGGTGGTTTCCACGGCCGTGGCCGACGATCCTGAAGTCGCCGAATTTTTGCAGCAAAATACCGTTCATGCCGAACAATTTAGCGAACGGCTGAAAGGATTCGACGAGGACCAGTTTGTTTTGTGGCGCATCTCTGCGCTGCCGCCAGAGACCCCCTTGTAGCCAGTTTGCCGCTCCCAGCGCGGCCGTTGCGCCAATTAGCCAGCCAACCGCTTGACAAAGCACAATTTGACCATTATCATATTGAATAACATTATCAATAATGATAATGTTCGCAACGTTGATAATATACCAGGAAAAAGCGATGAAAAAAGCCGATCTGATATTACATCCGGTGCGCTTTCGCCTTTTGCAGGCGATGGCCGGGGAGACCCTGACCACTCAGGAGTTGGCCGACGATCTGCCCGATGTGCCTAAATCTTCTATTTACCGCCACCTGAAACTGTTGTTAGAAGGCGAGATAATTGCTGTGGCCGAGGCGCGGTTGGTGAATGGGATTCAGGAAAAAACGTACCAGTTGGCGCAGCCGCTGCATCTAAATGCCGATGACGTGGCCAATCTAACGGCCGTTGAGCACATGCAGTACTTCACCACTTACATTATGAATGTGATGCGGGGGTTTGCTGATTACCTGGAAAAAACCGAGGCGGACACGGGCAGCCTGGATTTGCTGGCTGACCGGGTGGGTTATTCGGAACTGCTTTTTTATGCTTCGCTGGCTGAAATGGATACGTTGCATGCGGATTTAAACGCGGCGTTTGTCAAACTGGCGACAAATAAACCGGGAAACGGCCGTATTAAACGCAAATTTGTCTTTATTAATCATCCCGTCAACGAAAAAGGAACGGAAACAACATGACTGGTTTAGAGTGGGTACAACAAAATCTGGCGCTGCTGCTGCCATTGGTCATTTTACAGTTGGGTTTGATGATTGCGGCCTTGATAGATTTGGCGCGACGGCCGTCGGCCCGCGGGCCAAAATGGATTTGGGTCCTGGTCATCATCTTTGTCAACACCATCGGGCCGATTATCTATTTTTTGGTCGGGCGGGGTGAAGATTAGAGCCTGGAGATTGGAAGGTATGAACCAACCGGCAATTCATTGCGAAAATTTAAGTAAGCAGTATGGCGACGTGCAGGCATTATCCGGGCTGGACCTGACAGTGGCCGCCGGGTCGGTGTTTGGCTTTTTGGGGCGCAATGGGGCGGGCAAGACGACAGCCATTCGCCTGATGACTGGCCTGGCACGGCCGTCGGCCGGCTCGGCCTGGATTCAGGGCCTGGAAACGACGAATTCCGACAGCGCCGCGCGCACTGCGTTTGGCTATTTGCCTCAGGACCCGGCGTTTTATAACTGGATGACGCCGTGGGAATATCTGGACTATGTGGGCCGAATTTTTGGCCTGGATGGGCCGACGCGCAAACAGCGCATTGGCGATGTGCTGGCCCTGGTAGACCTGGAAGACGCGGCGAAACGGCGCATTGGCGGTTTTTCCGGCGGGATGGGACAGCGGTTGGGCATTGCCCAGGCGCTGCTGCACCGGCCGCCGGTTCTCTTTTTGGATGAGCCGACGAGCGCGTTGGACCCGGCGGGGCGGCATGAGGTCCTGGACCTGATCAACCGGCTGCGCGGCGACGTGACGGTGTTTTTGTCGAGCCATATTTTGGGCGACGTGGAGCGGGTGTGCGATACGGTGGGCATCATCCACAAGGGCAAGCTGCTGTTAGTGGCCGAGCGGGACGAGTTGTTGTCACGGTATGCCACCAACGTGATTGCCCTGGTGTTGGACCGGGCGTGTGCGGGTTTACGGCCGTCGCTCATCGCCGCTTTGGAGCAGACCGATTGGGTAACGGCCGTTACGCCAGACAATCTGGACGAAACGGCCGTGCGCATCACCGTCGCCAATCCAGAAAAGGCAAAGCAGCACATTTTGCCGCTGGTGCTGGCGCAAGGCGTGGCGCTGACGCGGTATGAATGGATACGGCCGTCGCTGGAAGACGTGTTTTTACAAATGAGCGCATAGGCGACCTTGGAAAGACCCGAAGGGTTTTGCCCCTGGTTACTTGGAGGTACCGGGCAAAAAACCCTTCGGGTCTTCGTTGTTTTTAGGTTGAAAAGATTATGTTAATCCTTGCTTATACCATTGCAGTTCTTGTCATGATTTTGTTGCCGGTGGTTGTAGCGGTGTGGTGGCGGCGGCGCGTGGTTGTGCCCTGGTATTTGTTTTGCGCGGGGGCGGCGGCTTTTGTTGTGTCGCAGGCGTACCACATTCCCCTCAACAATTGGCTGACCGACCTGGGGGTGATTGGTCCGGTGGCTGCCGACGCGCCGAAATTGCTGCAAACGGCCGTTATCCTGGGTCTGTCGGCGGGTTTGTCTGAAGGCGTGGCGCGGGCGGCGGCGATTGGGCTGCTGCGCCGCTTCAACAAAGCCCAGCGTTGGACCGAGGGCATCATGGTGGGGTTGGGGCATGGCGGCATCGAGGCGATGCTGATTGGCGGCGTGCTGGTGGCGGCTTCGGTGAGTTCGCTGCTCAGCCTGCAAAACACCGACCTGACTTCGTTGAACCTGTCGCCGGAACAACTGACGGCCGTGGAGCAGCAGTTGTCCTTCTTCCTGGCCTCGCCGTGGGCGGCTGTGATTCCGGTGATCGAGCGTATGGTGGCGATGAGTTTGCATGTGGTGGTGACGATGATGGTGTGGCAGGCGTTTGTCCGGCGAAACCCACTCTATTTTGTGGTGGGCGTGGGGTATCACGCGCTGGTGGACACGACGGCCGTTTACCTGTCGGCGCTGGCTGTGCCGGGCTGGCAGATGGAATTGATCTTCGCGGCGGCCCTGATTCCCGGCGCAATCTGGTTATGGTGGTCGCGCGATAAGGCAGAATTGGCGGCGCCGCATCGGATAACGGCCGTGCGTGAAGAATGGCGCGCCTTTTTGACGGCCACGCGCAAAGAGCTGCTGCAGCAGTGGCGCACGCGCCGGGTGTTGGTCATCTGGGCGGTCTTTCTGCTGTTTGGCCTGATGTCGCCGCTGCTGGCCAAATTCACGCCGCAAATGTTGACGATGGTCGAAGGCGCGGAACAATTCGCCAACCTCATCCCGCAGCCAACGATCAACGATGCCATGACGCAGTACATTAAAAACATCACCCAGTTTGGCTTCATCATCGCCATTTTGGTGGGCATGGGCGCGGTGGCCGGCGAAAAAGAGCGCGGTACGGCGGCGCTCATTCTCAGCAAGCCGATGCCGCGCTGGGCGTTTTTGCTCAGCAAATTTGTCGCCCAGGCGATGCTGTATGCGGTGGCTTTTTTGCTGGCAGCCCTGGCCACGTATTATTACACCCTGGTTTTATTTGGACCGATGGATTTTGTGGCTTTCCTGTTGGGCAGCGGGCTGTTGTGGGTCTGGCTGCTTTGTTATACGGCCGTTACCCTGCTCGGCAGCGCCATCGGCGATTCGGTGGGCGCGGGTGCGGGGCTGGGTTTGTTGGGCGCTGTGCTGCTTCTGCTGCTGGGCGCGCTGCCGGTGATTGGGCCGCTTGCGCCATCGGGCCTGGTGGCCTGGGCCAGCCAAATGGGGTTGGGCGCGGCCACGCCCAATGCCGGCGCTTTGGCGGCCAGTGTCATCCTTATCGTTATGCTGCTGATTACCTCGTTGGCTGTGTTTGAAGAGCAAGAAGTTTGATGGGCACGCTTTTTTGGGGAGACCCTAAGGGTTTTCTAAACCCTTAGGGTCTTTCTTTTCAGGAAACCGATCACGCCTGGGCTTGAATTTCTGCCCAACGATTGTAGGTTTCGATCTCGTACGCACGGTTGACGGCGACTTGCATGGCAATGCCGGCTCCGGCCATCAACAAGAACAACAGCGTCCAGATAAAGGAGCCGGTGGCCATTACTTTGGCGGGATTTTCGGCCAGGCGCAGCACCTGCACGTTATCGACCCCGACAACCAGGGTGGCAACGGTAGCGGCGGCTCCGCCAACGGCCGTAGCCACAATGATCATATACTTCGCCAGCGCAAAACGGAACGTGATAATGATAAACACAACCGCCATGACCATGCCGACAAACCAGCTAATTAGCGTCAGGTTGGCGCTGAACACGCCGATCATGGCAATGCCCAGGCCGTACCCCAGCGATCCGGCCATAATGGCTACAGCGAAGGCATAAAACAAATAAGACATAACAGAGAACAGGATGGCGACAACAAATCCGACCACCCAACCGGTCACGGTGGACAAAAATCCCTGGCCAAACAAAAGTTGGACGCTTTGCGCGCCCAGACCAAAGCCGAAAAAGAATCCCCAAATCGGCAGAAGCGCCAGGAACAGACGATAACCGCCAAAACAAATCATTGTGCCAAATAATAAAGCAATGATGGTGGCGCACAGCAATTCAAACGTCATTCGATTTTCTCCTTATCTCAATAATTAAAACTACATAATCAGGCCGAAATCTGGCCATGTCCCTAATAAGAACACCGACGGCCGTGTCTGGTTGCACCGTATATTGAGTTTGGTCGTCATCGCTGGTTGTGGTTCCGTTAGGGCAAGGTTCGTTCCTGGGGCCATTGGCGGCCAATGTTTTGTTTCATTTTCTCCAGATAGGCCTGTTCCAGGTCGATGTCGGCGTAGTTGGCCAGTTTGAGGGTGTAGGCCAGCAGGTCGGCCAGTTCGCCGCGCAGGCTGGCGCGGTGGCGGTTGAGGGCTTCCTGGTGGGCTTCGGTGGCGGAACGGCCGTCTTCCACCAACCGCCGGCTGTCACCCCATACTTTCACTAGCTCGCTGGCAATTTCGCCCGTTTCCTCCATCAACAAAATGTAATTAAAAAACAGGTCGGGATCGAAGCTTTTGCTGGCGTCCAATTGGCGGTGAAACTGCTGATAAGCCGGCAGCCCGCCGCCGTTGAGCAGCGTTTGTCGCGCTTCGCTGTCGGGCGAGGGGGCGGGCTGCTGCGCCAGGGCGGCGCGGATGATGGTTTCGACGTGGTTCAGGTCTTCGTCGCGGGCCAGGAAATCCAGATCGTTGGTGTCGATGGTGAGTACGGGAATGTCTTGCAGGTTAGAAAGCCACGCTTCATAGGCCGAGGTGAGTTCGCGGATGTAGTTGGGGTCCATGTTGCGCTCGTAGGGACGGTCGCGCAGGGTAATGCGGCGCATCAGCAGATCATGGTCGGCATGCAGGTAGACGATGAGGCCGGGTTTAGGGATTTTTTCACCGAGGGCGGCATGGACACGGCCGTACATCGCCAGCTCGTCGTCCTTCAAGTTCAGCCAGGCGAACAATTCATCCTTGGCAAAGGTGTAGTCGGAAATGAGCATGCCACGGCGCAGCGCTTCAGGCACGGCCAGGCGCTGTTGGTGATAGCGGCTGAGCAAGAAAAAAAGCTGGGTTTGGAAGGCGTAGCGTTCGCGGTCGCCGTAAAATTCAGCCAGGAACGGGTTTTCCTCAAAAACTTCCAGCAGAATGGAGGCGGCGAAGCGGGATTGGAGCAGGCGTGCCAGGGTGGTTTTGCCCACGCCGATGACGCCTTCGATGGCGATGTAGTTGGGGTTCATAACGGACCTCTTCGTGAAAAATTGAGTGCCAACGGACAAGGGTTGTCACAGCAGCAGATTGACAAGGAGAGCGACCAGCAAACCGACAAGCCAACCGGCGGCGATGTCGGATAGGTAGTGGCGGGTGAGGGCGACGCGGGCAAGAGAAACGGCCGTGGCCCACCCCAACCATACCGGCGTCCAGATAGGCAGAGCAAAAGACAGCGTCAGGGCGACGGCCGCAGCGCGGGCGGCATGGCCGGACGGGAAGGAGTATTTGTCGGTGGAAAGGGCGCGGCCGGGGCCAGACGGCCGTCTGCGTTTAAAGATACCCTTGCTGACGGCTACGATAACGGCCGTGCTCGCCGCCGCCCACAACAAAGCCCAGCCCAACGGCTGCCGCCGCCAAACCAACCAGCCGATAACCAGCGCCCACAGCCAACTGTCGCCGGTACGCGCCAGCAGCCAGGCCAGCTTGTGGGTCAATCGACCCGCCACCCGGTCGGCTAAACGCTGCGACCAGGCTTTGTCTCGATCAAGAAGTGGCGTAAAACTCATGCCAGGTTTGAATTTCGGGGCGCTGAGGGGCGAACGGGCATTAACTTAATTGCTCCAACTCGGCGCGCAGCATCTCTACCTGGTGGGGTTTGTCGGCATCCATCGCCATTTCGGCGTAGGGCAGGTTGATGGTTTTAAGCGGCATGCCCAATACCCGGAGACCTTCAGCCTCGATTTCCTTTGGTCCCAGACGGCGGAACAAGAATTTTAGCAGCAGGCCAACGCCGACAACGCGCGCAATTTTCCAGGCGTGTTTGCGGGCGTTGGAAAGGGCGGTGAACAGTTCTTCATTGTTGGTTAGGATGGCCGGGTCCAGCATTCCCAGGTCGCCGCCGGCAATTTCTATGCCCTTCAGTTTAACAAAGGTGCGGTTGGAATGAGGAAAGCGCTTTTCCATGGTTTCGCGGCTGGCATAGGTGTAATAAATGCCTGCGTCGAACGGACGGCACATATCAATCAAGGTATCGACCATCTGGCTGGTTATCAGCGGCACGTCGGCGGATGCGCCCAAGACAATTTTGACGTTGGGGTCGCGTTCGCGTACCCAATTGACGCCGGCGACGATATTGCCTACCAGGCTGCCATGATCGGTCAGGTGGTGGACCGGGCGCTGAAAGGTCATGCCCATGTCGCTGCCTAAACCTACCACGACCACTTCATCTACGTACTGCGAGCCTTGCACGGCATCGACGACGCGCTCCAGCATGGTGCGGTCGCCCATGGTTAAAAGCGCTTTGGGTTTGCCCTGGGTGAGGGCGTACATCGGTTCTTCCGGGGTGGCCAGCCCACCCGCGATGACGATACAGTCCATTAGGATTTTCCTCCTGTTGTCTGTGGGGGTGTTGGTTTGGTTGGGTACAGACTCATAATTTGTGGATTGACGGTTTCATGTTGAGTTGGCGGAGCATGTCGCTGAGTTCGGCATGGGAGAGCGGGCGTTTTTTGTCGGCCACGGCCGTTAACGCGGCTTCCATCATGTTGGTGCCAAAGGAACGGCCGTCCAACTGGGGCGTAGTAGTGATCACATGGGTCACGCCCCGTTCGCGGAACAAATCCATATCCTTCATAGTGGTCGTATTGGTGACGATGATCTTGCCTTGCAAATTGGCCGGCATGTGCCGCCGGATATAGTGGCAGTCGCCGGCGATGACCGTGGCCCATTCGTAATATTTGGTAAATTTGGGGATGATTTCGTCTTGTTTTTCGCCGGTGGGGTAGAGCATTTTGAGCGGCAGGCGGGTGGCGATGGGAACCAGGAATTTGGCTAACAGGTGCAGCTGCTTGAGCGAGCGCACGGGAATGCCAATGCCCAGAGCAAACATCAGATCGCCGCAAACCACTTCGTAGTTGTTTTCAAAGAAGGCCAGCGTCATGCCATACCGGTCGACGCCGACAGTGATGAGGACACGGCCGTTGGTCATTTGCGGCCCTAATTCATCGATCAACGTTTGCACCACCATGCGTTCCAGGGTGTTTTTCAGGCCGCTGCCATCTACCACCGGCGTCTGGCTTACATTTTTAACCAATTTTTGGGCGTCGTGAATGGGGTAGCGTTTGTCGCCCATTTGCACCCAAAGGTCGATGCCGCCCACGCCAAAGGCATCCACCTGGCCATCTAATTCGGTAAAGCGGGCGATGGCTTTGTCTACATCGCCGTCTGTGCCTTGCCGTTCGATGATTACTTTTTCACCGAACAGCTCGATTTCCACTTGTTTGTCGCGCTCAGAACTGCCTAAGCTGACGCTGACTGCACGTTTCATGATTTCCTCCCTTGAAAATAGGACACGGGGGGCCCCAAAAACCCCGGGAAAAATTGGGGTCCCCGGCGAAATCTGCGGATTTTCATTTGTGGTGATGTGTCCCACTGATGAAGTCTGCGCCGGTGGAATTGAGTGGCAAATTTAGTTGGCAATTCTCCGGTCGCTGTGGCGCTGATCCTTTAATCAGACGGATTCGCGGCGATTCGCGGGAAATACAGGTTGAATTGTGGCCGAATGAGGGTGATGATGGGCGGGCCGGTCACGGCCGTTACCCCATCTCCCCGCGCGCCATAGGTTGTGTTTTGCACGGCCGAATTTGCCGAGTCCAACGGAACTTCGACTACCAGTTCCACCTGCCAGACATCGCCAACCGCCAGACTGACTCGATTCCAGGTGAAGATGTCGCCGGTTTGGGTGAAGGGCAGCGTGGCTGTGATAAATGTCGTGCCGACCGGCAGCGTATCGGTCAGGACGAGGTTGCTGACGGCCGTTGACTGGCCGGGTAATGGCGAGGGCGGCAGAGTGCTGCTCTGGGTAAGACTGAGGGTGTAGGTCAGGGTTTCGCCCGGTTCGATGATGGCGTCAGACACAAGCTTTTGCAGGTGTAATTGGGCGGTTGGTTGGGTGATGGTGACGCTGACGATGGGGCCGGTAACGGCCGTTGCCCCATCCGCCGCCACGCCATAATACACATTTTCCACAGAAGTTTCCGTGCTGTCCGATGGAACTTGCACCACCAACTCCGCCTGCCACACATCCCCTGCCGCCAGGCTGCCCCGGTTCCAGGTGATGGCGGCTCCATTTTGGGTAAAGGGCAGGGTCGCGGTGACAAAGGTTGTGCCGACCGGCAAGGTGTCGGTGAGGATGACGTTGGTCAGGGGGCTGAGGCCATTGGTTTGGCTGATGGACAGGGTGTAGGTGAGCAGGTCGCCGGGGGAAACGGCCGTATCCGACGCTTCTTTGCTCAGGTGAAGCTGCGGCGCCAGACTGGATTCCACCGCCGCCAGCGCATCAATGCGCCCCCAACCGTAGGTGTTGTTGGGGATTTGGCTGCCGGCTACGCCGCCGCAAGTTTGGGTGGTGGTGCGGGGAACGGCCGTGCTGGTAATAATCGCCTCGATCTCATCCACCTGTCCGGCCAAATCTGGCCGCGCCGACAACAACAAAGCCACCAGACCGGCCACGTGCGGCCCGGCCATGCTGGTTCCGCTCAGATAGGTGTAGGTTCCGCCGGGAACGCTGGATCGCACACTCACCCCCGGCGCCGAAATGTCCGGTTTGGGCCGGCCGCTGCCATCTACGGTGACTGGTCCGCGGCTGCTGGAACCGGCGATGTTATCGTTGCTGTCGGTTGAGCCAACCGTGAAGGAAGCATCGTAAATTGCCGCCGGAGTTTGGACAGAACTGCAAAGCGAACCTTCATTACCGGCCGAATGCACGGTGACAATGCCAGCGGCGCGCACGTTGTTTACCACCGTCAGCAGCACGTTGGGGTCTGTGCAGCCCTCATCCACAGGGCAGCCCCAGGAATTGTTGATCACGTCGGGCGCTTTGCTGGGGTCGGGGTATTGGTTGTTGAGATTGGTGGGGGCGATGAACCATTGATAACATTCGGCATAGGTGGTTGGCGTGCCCACGCCGGAATTCATGTTGCGGCAGCCAATCCACTTGGCGCCAGGAGCCATGCCAATCTGGTTGGCGCCGCCATCGTCGCCAACCATCGTGCCCATGGTGTGCGTGCCATGATAATGGTCGTCGCAGGGGAAGGGCGAGTCTGCGCCGCAGCTGCTGCCAGTGGCGTGGATGGCGTCGTGCCAGTTGTAGTTGTGGTTGGCCACAGAGCCGCTCCAGCCGCGATAATGGTTTTTCAGGGCGGGATGGGTCCAATCGTAGCCCGTGTCTTGGCCGCCGATGACGATGGTCTGGCCGGTGTAGCCGGCCGCCCAAACGGATGGCGCGCCAACTTTATTGATGTTCCACTCGATGCCATCGATGGCTTTTAGGTCTTCCAGCGTCAGGGGCATGGGGTCCAGGCCGCGCACGGCGGGGTTGGCGTAGAGATGCGCGACATCTGGGCGGCGGGCCAGGCTCTCGATGAGGGCGGCGTCGCCGCGCACCCAAACCATATTGGCGACCCAGAAGGATTGGTGTGCTACTCCGGCGGCGGCCAGGGTTCTGAGGAGGTCGGGCTGGGTTTGTTGGGCAACGGCCGTAAGCTGTTCATACACCCACTGCCCTTTGGCCGCTTTTGTGGGCAGGGCATCCGCTGCGGTCAGGTCTGCCTGGGTGGTGAGGTAAACCAGGAATTCGGTTTGTGATTGGGCGCTGGCGGTTTCTAAGACCCAGGGATCAACTTTGTCTTCCCAGGCGGCTGCGCGCGTAGGCTGCGAGGCGCGCGTAGGCTGCGAGCCAGAAACCACAATAAGCAAAACAATGAATGACCAGAATAAAACGGCCGTTACCTGCCATGTTGGTTGTTTCTGCTGCATGAACGTATTCCCCTCTTTTTCTGTGGTGGTAAATTGTTCTGAGAATTCGGGCACTGGAATGGACAAAAATCAGAAAACCCTACGGGTTTAAGGAACTTCCACAGAGCAAACCCTTAAGGGTTGTAGGGATACAAATTGCCATTGTCCAGTGCTGTATAGGGGCATTGTAACGAGCCGGAGCGGGATGTGCAATAAAAAGGAGGGGTAAGACCTGCCAGGTTGCTCCCTGGCAGGTTGGCGTGAGAACGTGGTTAGAAAGAGGCGTTAATCGTTATCGTGATCAGATTCGCCCGATTCGCCGGATTCGCCCGATTCGCTGCCGAAGCTGCTGCCGGTTGTCGCGGCTAACCCGCGGATCAGGGCTTGTTTTTCGGCGTCGGTCAGGCGGGCTTCCGGGTGGGTGATCAGGAACATGGGCATGGGCATGGCCCCTTCTTGAATCGCTTCGCCGATTTCATCGGTTTCTTGCCGACGGCCGTTTACGCCCCATTCCGAAAAATTAAGGATTTGGCGACCTTCTTCGGTATCGTGCTGCGTGAGCCAGGACACCGGGGCGATGTTGCTGTACCAGGGCCAGACCGTTTCGTTGCTGTGGCAATCAAAACAGGCGCGTTCCGCCAGGGCGCGGGTTTCCGGGCTGTCCCAGTTGGGTTCCTGAATAACGGGCGGGTTGTCGTGCGCACGGCCGTAAGGCACAAGCTGTATAAGCAAGAACCCGCCAACAAGGACACCTAAACCAATGAGAGCGATACGTTTCATAACTAATTTTCTCCTGTGGCGACGTTGGCTTGAGGCAAAAACCAACATCAAATTGTTTTGACGGCGACTAAAAGCGCCACAACAAATCTCGTGCCAGCCCTGCCGGCAACCTGCAAATCATAACCGGGTTGGGAAAGTAAGAATTTAAATATAGCCTAAATTGCCTTAAATTCACCTTAAATTCCAACAAAAGAAGGCGGAGATTGCTTGTCAATCTCCGCCTTCGCCTGATTCAGGTTTGAACCTGGTTATCTCTTACGATTGGCCGGTTCCCCGCCCCTGACCTTGCCCCTGACCCTGGCCTCCCTGGCCCTGGCCACGATTTTGGCCTTGCCCGCTCTGGCCGTTGCCGGGAGCGTTTTGCAGCAGGGCGGCCAACTCTTCCGCTGAGAGAATCTGCCCTTCATAAGCTGCTCCGGTCTGCCGGGTATACTGCGAGGCAAACGAACTGAGGTGGTTGGCGGAGCCGCTCAATAAGTTTTCATACACCTGGATGATGCTGGCCTGGGCTGTTTCCGCCAGGTGTGTTTCCAGGTCCAGAATGTCGGTTTCTTCGATGAGGCCGCCGACCAAAATGGCATCTATGGCCGATTGGCTGCCCTGGGCGATGAGCTGATTGTACAGCGCTTGCAAGGCCGGGTTAGCGAACTCGCCTACGCCCAAACCGCTGGCCGGATCAGCCAAATTGTATTGGTTAAGCAGCGCCAGGACGGACTCGGTGTGCATTTGCTCGCTGGTGGCGATGTTGCTAAAGACGGGCAGTCCCCACATCTCGTATAAGGTGACGTAGACATCGTGGGCCAGTTTTTCTTCTTCACGCATGTACAGCAAGCCGTCGATTTCTGCGGCTGTCAGGTTGGTAACGGCCGTCAACGTCAGCGTGTTGGTATCGGCCAAATTGCTGGCCGGGGCTGTGTTGGCGACGACGGCCGTATCTTCCGCCTGCGTATCGGTGGTGATTGTTTCGGTCACGGCTTCCAATTCAGCCGTTACGGCCGTCTCGTCGGGCTGCGCTGCGGGTAATACGGCCGTTGCAACGGCCGTGTCGCCGGTGTTGATGCCGCTTTCCGCCGGCAGCGGAACGGTTGAAGATGTATCGGTAGCGCAAGCGCTGAGTAAAGCGAAAAGGGCGATGGCCACAACGGCCGTAACCCAGGTTATTTGTTTGTTCATGAAAACCTCCAATTTGTTTCCAGTAATGGTCACACTTTAACGCTCGGATGTGTAGAAGCGATGAAGAAATCGTAGGTTTGCCATGAAGCCGCTGGGCCGCAAAACGAAGTTTAGACAAAGAACGGCCGTCTGCTTACAATGTGAAGGCACGAAGATGCCCTGGCTGGTGCAAGATTGACAAAAGAATCGAGACCCTAAGGGTTTGGTAACGAATCGTTCAACCCTGCGCTGCCTCAAACCCTTAGGGTCTATCAAGTTGCCCAGACCCTAAGGGCTTAGTAACGAACCATTCAACCCTGCGCTGCCTCAAACCCTTAGGGTCTAATGCGCAAAAACTCGCACCCGTAAAGATGCCCTGAATAAAAGGTGACCATGACCGACATTGTCCCGACAATTAAATTTCCCGACACGGCCCAGCCGCGCCTGGAAAGTTTGCGCGTAAACCTGGAAGATTTACGCGGCCAACTCACTCTGCGCCTGGTGATTTTGGTTTTGGCAGTGGCGCAGCTTTTGGTGCTGTTTTATGAATCGCCGGTGGCTTTTCCGCTGGATATGCTGCTGTTTTGGTTTGCGGTTTCTGCCTTGGGCGTATTTGTTTTGTGGCTGCGCGTGGATCATCCGGTCGTGGCGCGGTGGGCGCTGGTGTGGGGGGTAACGGCCGTTCTCCTGCTGGCGATGTGGCTCTTTTCGATGCCCTGGATACCCTACACGGGACTGCTGCTTATTTTTGGCAATTCCTTGCTGGTGCGCAATAGTGAATTTGGCACGGCCGTTGCCGTAGGCGCATGGGCAGCTTACCTGTCCCTCAACGACCAGCGCGCCTACGATCTGGCTCCCGTTCTTTGCCTGCTCGTCTTGTCCGCGGCCATTGCCGTTTTGGCTGTGCGCACGCTCTACACCACCCTGGACTGGGTCTGGCAGATGAACGAGCAAAGCAAATCCCTGCTGGCCACAACCCGCAGCCAGCAAGCCGAACTGCGTTCCATGGTCAAATCGCTGCGCATTGTCAACGACATCCGCGAGCGAACCGAATATGAATTGATGATTGCCCACAAAGAAGCCCAGCAGGCGCGCCAGCTCAAAGAACAATTTGCGGCCAACATCAGCCATGAACTGCGCACCCCTTTGAGCATTATTTTGGGCTTTAGCGAAGTGATGTACCTGTCGCCGGAGGTGTATGGCCCGGAAGGATTGCCGCTGCCGCTCATGCGCGATGTTTACCAGATTTATCGCAACAGCCGCCACCTGCTGGAAATGATCGATGATATTTTGGACCTTTCCCGCTTTGAAATGGTGGGTTTCACCCTGAAAAAAGAGCCGGCCGATCTGGCCGCGTTGATGCGCGAAGCGGCGGCTATCGTGGGCAATTTGTTTGAAAAATCGGATGCTGTGGCTTTGCGGGTAGTGGTGGAGGATGATCTGCCGGAAGTGGCGATTGACCAGACGCGGATTCGGCAGGTGCTGCTGAATTTGCTCAACAATGCTCACCGCTTCACAACGTTGGGCAGCGTCACGTTAACGGCCGTCGCCGAAGCCAACCACATCACCGTCCACGTGCGTGACACCGGGCCAGGTATCCCGGCCGAAAAACTGGGCGACATCTTCACCGAGTTTTATCAGGTCGATTATTCCCTCAGCCGCAGCCATGGCGGCGCGGGCCTGGGGCTGGCCATTTGCCAGCGTTTTGTGGAAGCCCACGACGGCCGTATCTGGGTTGAAAGTGTCGAGGGCCAGGGTTCTGTCTTCTCCTTCACGCTGCCCATCGACCCGCTGGCCGAACCGGCCGGCCATCTTTACCGCACCCGCCCCATGGAACCGCCCGTTCGCCAGATACGGCCGTGCCTGCTCCTGGTAGAACCGGACGCCCAGGTACGCAGCCTGATCGCCCGCCACCTGGACAATTTTGCCGTAATTCCTCTGGAGGAGGGCGAATCGCTGGCTGCCCTGGCCGCCGTGCAGCATCCGCTGGCCGTGGTGGTAAACGTTCAGCCCGGGCAGCAGCCCGACCCGGCGCTGACGGAGGGCGTCACAGCGCCCATCATCGAGTGTTCCCTGCCCAGCCAATCGTGGATGGCCACCACTTTGGGCGCGCGCGCCTGCCTCACCAAACCCATCGATTTTGCCCACCTGCTGGCCGAGATCGACCATATCGGCGGCGTGCATGACGTGTTGGTGATCGATGACAATCCGGGCGTCTGCCAGTTGGTCGAACGCAGTTTAGGGGCGCGAAACGGCCGTTTCGCCGTCCGCATCGCTTATGAAGGGCGCAGCGGGCTGCTGGCCATGCGCCAATCGCCCCCCGATCTGGTGATTCTGGATTTGATGATGCCGGAAGTGGATGGGTTTGCGGTGCTGGAAACCATGCAAAATACGCCGGAATTAACGGCCGTGCCCGTTATTTTGCTCACGGCGACTAGCTATATTGAAGAGACCCTGGCACAATATGGACATCAGGTCAGGATTGTTCAGGCTACCCCCTGGCATCCGGCCGAAACCTTGCATTTTCTAAAAGCGGCGCTGGCAGGTCTAAAACCCACGCCGGCCACAGAATCCGTATGAGCCAAATTGAACCACTTGCCGATCCGGCCGCCCCGTCCAAAGAGTTTGTGGACCAGGTAAAACAGGCGCTGGAACACCTGTACGATTTCAGCTTTTTACAGCGGCTGCCCCTGGCGGCCGCCTTTGCCCCTGCCCGAATGCAAACGAACCAGACGCTTGGCCACCACCTGCGGCGCGAAGTGATCACTGCCATAGAAGCCATCAGCCCTGGCCCGCGTTCATCGTCCCAGGTTTCCGATGCGCGTCTCTACAATTTGCTCCAGCTTCGCTACATCGAAGGCGTGACGGTGCAGGACGCCGCTAACCGGCTCGGTTTATCGGCGCGTCAGGCCCACCGGTCGCTGCGCCGTGGCGAAGAAAGCGTCGCCGCGATTTTATGGGCGCGCCGCCAGGAAATCCAGCCCGAATGGCAGGCCGATTTAGCCCCCGACGACCTGATCGAGACAGCTTTTTCGGCGCATGAATTATCCTCGGTGGCCGCTGAGATTTCGTTGTTGGAGACCCATTTGCAGCCGCTGGACCTGCGCGGACTGCTGCGGGACGCCCTGAAAGCGGTGTCTCCCCTGGCGGAGCAGCATGGTCTGTCGTTTGCGGTGACGATGCCGGATGAAGCGGTGGTGGTGTCGGTGGACACGGCCGTTTCCCAACAAATATTTGTCAGCCTGTTTAGTCGCCTGATACGCCTGGCCGAAAAGGAGTCGCTTACGGTGCGCCTCAATCCGCGCCAGGAGCAGGTTGTGTTGACGTTGGGCTATGTGCCGGCCAGCTCTGGCGATGCGCCAATTGTGGATGAGGTCATTGAGCAGCTTATTGGCCGGTTAGGCTGGACAATACGGCAGGAGATGGGGATGAACGGCCGTCACTCCCTTGTCCTCAATCTCACCAGCCACGCCGCCGTGATTCTGGTCGTAGACGACAACGAAGGGTTGGTGGAACTGCTCGATCGGTATCTCACCGGCCACGACTGCCGCGTCATCACCTCCACCAGCGGTCCCGAAGGGCTAAAACTGGCCCAAGAACTCATCCCCGACGCCATCATTTTAGACGTGATGATTCCCGGCGCGAGCGGCTGGGAGATTTTGCAAACTCTCCGCAGCCAGCCGCGAACCGCTACCATCCCGATTATCGTTTGCTCCGTTTTTAATGACCCCGAACTGGCTTACTCCCTCGGCGCAACCCGGTTTCACTCCAAACCCATTCGCCGCGACACCATTCTGGCCACGCTGCGCGAACTGGACATCGTGCGTTAACGGGCTGCCAACCCGACCATCTCGCCCGTTCCTATTGCCCCTACCGACCAACCGCCAGCTCGATTTTTGTGCAACTTGCCCAAACAATGGCATATATTTGTCGCACATATGTCACAAACGCCCTTGAATGAACCCCCTTTCTTCAGTATAGTCACTCTACCAGCCCTAAAATCCCTTAGCCGTGGGCTGTGGTTTGTGGTTCATGTCTATCTAACGAGGAGAAAGCAGATATGAAGAAGACCCATTATTTACCCGTTTTGTTGTTGATTGTGTTCGCTCTGTTTTTGGCCGCTTGCGGTGGCAGCACAACGGACCAACCCGCCGCGACGACTGCGCCGGAAACGGCCGTAGAAACCGCCCCCACCGAAGCTCCAGCCGACGCGCCAGCCGATATGCCCGCCGAAGGCGGCAAAATGGTCGAAGTCTTTTCCTGGTGGACCGGTGGTGGTGAAGCCGCCGGTTTGGAAGCCATGATCAAAGTCTTCCAGGAAAAATATCCAGACATCGAATTTGTGAACGCGGCCGTAGCCGGCGGCGCTGGCACCAACGCCCGCGCCGTGTTGGCCACCCGCCTCCAGGCTGGCGATGCCCCGGATAGCTGGCAAGGCCATGCCGGTCAGGAACTCATCGGCACCTACGTGGCCGCCGGTCAGTTGGAACCGTTGAACTTCCTCTACGAACAAAATGGATGGCTGGACGTCATGCCCGCCACCCTCATCCCCCTCATCTCCCAAGATGGCAACATCTACTCCGTGCCGGTCAACATCCACCGCGCCAACGTTCTGTGGGCCAACCCCACCGTCCTGGCCGATAACGGCCTGGAAATGCCGACAACTTTGGACGAGTGGTTTGCCGCCATGGACACCCTGCAAGCCAATGGCATGGACGCCCCCCTGGCCATGGGTGAACAATGGACCGCCATGCACCTCTTTGAAACCATCATGCTGGCCTCTTTAGGCCCGGATGGCTACAACGCCATGTGGGATGGTTCCGGTGATTGGACCAGCGCCGAATTCACGCAGGCATTGGACAATTACGCCAAAGCCCTTACCTACACCAACAGCGACGCCTCGGCTCTAAGCTGGCAAGACGCCGGCCAACTGGTCATTGATGGCGACGCCGCCTTCAACGTGATGGGCGACTGGCAAGAAGGGTTCTTCCGCGAATTGGGCAAAGCCCCCAATGTGGATTACGTCTGGGCGCCTGTTCCCGGCACGGCCGGCAACTTCCAGTTCCTCTCCGACAGCTTTGTGCTGCCCGTAGGCGCGCCGCATCGTGAAGAAGCCATCGCCTGGTTGACGGTTGCCGGCTCTCTAGAAGGGCAAGACGCCTTCAATCCGGTGAAAGGTTCCATTCCGGCGCGCAGCGATGGCGACCGCGCTTTGTATGGCGAATACCTGCAATCGGCGATGGATGATTGGGCCAGCAACACCGTGGTCGGCAGCCTGACCCACGGCGTAGTGGCCAACGACAGTTGGAAATCGGAAATCGACACCGCTCTCGGTCTGTACCTGGCTGGCGGCGATGTAGCCACGCTGCAATCCGCTCTCGCGACGGCCGCTGGCGCGTCGAATCAGCAGGCTTTAGACTCTGCTCCCGCTGAAGGGGCGATGGCCGATGTTTCTGGCCCGGTGGAAGTATTCTCCTGGTGGACAGGCGGCGGCGAAGCGGCCGGCCTCGAAGCCATGATCCAGGTTTTTGCGGAAAAATACCCCAATGTTGAATTCCAGAACGCGGCCGTGGCCGGCGGTGCCGGCACCAACGCCCGCGCCGTGTTGGCCACCCGCCTCCAGGCTGGCGACGCGCCCGACAGTTGGCAAGGTCATGCCGGTCAGGAACTCATCGGCACCTACGTGGCCGCCGGTCAGTTGGAACCGTTGAACTTCCTCTATGAGGAAAACAAGTGGCTGGATGTGATGCCCGCCACCCTCATCCCCCTCATCTCGCAAGATGGCAACATCTATTCCGTGCCGGTGAACATCCACCGCGCCAATGTCCTCTGGGCCAACCCCACCGTCCTGGCCGACAACGGCATCGAAATGCCGACGACGCTTGACGAATGGTTTGCCGCCATGGACACCTTGCAAGCCAACGGCATGGATGCCCCCCTGGCGATGGGCGAACAATGGACGGCCATGCACCTCTTTGAAACGGTTCTCCTGGCGTCGCTTGGTCCCGATGGGTACAACGCTTTGTGGGATGGCAGCGGCGATTGGGGCAGCGCTGAGGTTACGCAGGCCTTGGACAATTACGCCAAAGCGCTCACTTACACCAACAGCGACGCTTCGGCGCTAAGCTGGCAGGATGCTGGTCAGATCGTATTGGATGGCGACGCCGCCTTTAACGTAATGGGCGACTGGCAGGAAGGCTTCTTCCGCGAGCTTGGCTCTGTGCCGCAAGAAGGGTATTCCTGGGCGCCTGTTCCGGGCACGGCCGGTAACTTCCAATTCCTTTCCGACAGTTTTGTGCTGCCGATGGGCGCGCCGCATCGTGACGCCGCCATTGCCTGGCTGACGGTTGCCGGCTCTCTGGAAGGGCAAGACGCTTTCAACCCGGTGAAAGGTTCCATTCCGGCGCGCAGCGATGGCGACCGCGCGCTCTATGGCGAATACCTGCAATCGGCGATGGATGATTGGGCCAGCGATACCGTGGTGGGCAGTCTGACGCACGGTGTGGTAGCCAACGACAGTTGGAAATCGGAAATCGACACGGCCCTGGGTCTGTACCTGGCTGGCGGCGATGTGGCTGGTTTCCAGACGGCATTGGTTGACGCCTGTGCCGCTTCCGGTCCTTGCCAATAATTTAGGTTAAGTTCTTGTGGGGGCGAGTACAGGATTGTGCTTGTACTCGCCCCTTTTTTTAAAGGGATGCCTTATGGCTCTAAAGAAGCTCGACAAAGATACCATTATTGCGATGGTTCTGGTGTCGCCATCCATTTTGGCGGTGCTGATCTTCGTGTACGGGTTTATTGCCTGGTCGGTGCGGGTGTCGTTAAGCAATTGGATTGGGCTGCTGCCTGATTATGAGTTTATCGGCCTGGGGAATTACCTGGGTCTGTTAAAAGACCCTCGCTTTCACATTGATGTTCGTAATACCCTGGTATTCACGATTTTGTTTGTCGGGGGGTGTTTATTTTTGGGGGTTGGTCTGGCGATTTTGCTCGATCAGGGGCTGCGCGGCGAATCTTTTTTCCGCAGCTTGTTCCTTTTCCCCATGGCGATTTCGTTTATTGTGACTGGCGTGGTCTGGCGTTGGCTGATGAATCCGGCGATGGGGTCGCGCATGAGCGGCTTGAATCTGTTGTTTGACTCGTTGGGGCTGGATTTTTTGGTGAATAAGTGGCACACCACGCCGAACTGGGGCATTGCGGCCATTGCGATTCCGGCTATCTGGCAAATGTCTGGGTATACGATGGCTTTATATCTGGGCGGCTTGCGGGCCATTCCCGAATCGCTGCGCGAAGCGGCGCGAGTGGATGGCGCTTCTGAAATTTATATTTACCGCCGCATTGTTTTGCCGCTGTTATGGCCGGTGACGTTGAGCGCGATGATTATCCTGGGGCATATCTCGCTGAAGGTGTTTGATCTGATTATTGCGGTGGCCGGGAAGCAGGTTGCTTTGGACGTGCCGTCGGTGTATATGTGGACGACGACGTTTGATGGGCAGTTTTACGGCCGTGGCGCGTCCATCGGTATTCTGTTGTTATTGAGTGTGGCGGTTTTGGTGATTCCTTACCTTTACCAAACACTGCGGGAGGAATCCACAACATGAGAGCACGAGTGGCTGATGCACCGCGCCGCCCGCCAACGCGCGCCTGGTTATATATTTTGCTGCTGATAATGTCCATCTTTTATCTGCTGCCAATGTACGTGATGTTGGTGACCGGATTTAAAAGTTTTGACGAAGTTAGCCTGAAGACGATGTGGAATTTGCCGTCCGGGCTGGCTCTGGACAACTTTGTGGCGGCTTATAATCAGTTGGCGCCGCATTTGTGGAACAGTTTGCGGCTGGTGATTCCGACGGCCGCTATTTCGGCGATGTTGGGTTCCATCAATGGGTTTGTCCTGACCCGCTGGCGTTTCCCCGGCGCGGATATTGTGTTTCCGCTGCTGCTGTTTGGGATGTTTATTCCGTACCAGAGTATTTTAATTCCGCTGGTGCAGTTTATGCGCACGACGGGTTTGTATGGCAGCATTCCGGGCCTGGCGCTGACGCATATTATTTACGGCATCCCGATTACGACGCTGACGTTTCGCAGTTATTACATTACTGTGCCCAAAGAAATGGTGGAAGCGGCGCGCATTGACGGCGCGGGCTTGTTGGAAACGTATTACCATATCTTTTTGCCAGTTTCGGCGCCGGCGTTTGTGGTGGTGTTGATCTGGCAGTTTACGGCCGCGTGGAATGATTTCTTGTTTGCCGTTGTGCTGACGAGTCCGGAAAACTGGCCGATTACGGTGGCGTTGAACAATCTGGCGGGCAGCCAGATCATTGCCTGGAATGTGCAGATGGCCGCGTCGCTGGTGGCGGCGATTCCGACGTTGATTATCTATATTTTCTTGGGCCGATATTTCTTGCGCGGGCTGATGTCGGGAGCGTTGAAAGGGTAGAGAAACAAAATAGTAGGCGGATGAACGCGGATGGCACGAATGGTTATTCGTGCCATCCGCGTTTTTTATTTGGGGAGGTGGATGGTGAAGGCGCTGCCCTGGCCGGGAGTGGAAGCGAGGGTGAGACGGCCGTTTTGCCCCACCACTATCTCCTTCGCAATCGTCAGTCCCAAACCCAGTCCTTGCGGAAAACGCCGATCCCGATTGCTGCGGTAAAACGCCTCGAAAATACGCGCCTGTTCATCCGGCGCGATGCCCAGGCCGGTGTCCTTCACCTCTATCCAGATGTCTGTGTCTGTTTCGCCGGCCGAAACGGCCACCGAACCGCCGGTTGGCGTGTATTTGATGGCGTTGCTGACCAGATTGCCTACTGCTTGCGCCAGACGATCCGGGTCGGCGGTTACGGCGGGCAACTGTTGGGGAATGTCGCTGTGCCAGAAGAGGCCTTTTTCCTGAGCGGCGGCGCGCCAGGGCAGCAGCAGCGGCGGCAGCCAGACATCCAGCGGGATTTCTTGCAGGTTGAAGGTGATGTTGCCCAGGATTTGGCCGTGCAGCCGGGTCAGGTCGTCGAGCAATGGTTCCATGTGGCTGATGGTGTTGTCCATGCCTTCCAGCAGTTCTTCGCGCAGCGCCGGGTCTTCCCCGGCTCCTTCGCGCAGCACATTGACGGCCGCTTTCAGCGCCCCTAACGGCCGTCCCAATTCATGCACCAAATTGGCCAGCAGCCGCTGCCGCGTCTCTTCCAATTCGCGCAGGCGCGCCGCCAACACGTTCACCGAACGGGCTAATTCTTTGGTTTCTTTTGTGCCCGTTTCGGGGATAGGGTCGGTGCGCTGACCGGCGGCGATGTCGGCAACGGCCGTCGTGACGCCGCCAATTGGTTTTTCCAGACGAATCGCCAGAATCCAGCCAATCAAACTGCCCGCTGCCAGGCCGCCCAGCAGCACAATCAGCACAAACCGGCTGAGCGGCGTAAAGCTGCCGGCCACACTTTCCAGGTTGTCCGAGACTTCCACAATGCCAATTAACTGCTGGTTGACGTTGGTTACAGGCACAAAAATTGTGGCCGACTGTTCATCCAACCGATAGGTAATAATGACTTGCTGGCGATTGGCCAGCAGGGCGTTGATGTCCGGGGTTGGGATTTCTGCCGCTGGCTGCGCTTCGGACACGGCCAGGGAATCGCCGGAAGGGGCCAGCAGGGCGATGTCGCTGTCGAGTTGTTCGTCTATTTGCGCGAGGAATGCCCGGGCCTGGTCGCTGTTGGTCCAGATTTCCGGACGGCCGTTGGCTACCGCGCTGATAATGGCCGCCTGTTGTGTCAGGCTGGCCGAAAGATTTTGCAGCAGCACCTGGGTTTCCAGCAGGTAAATCAGCGCCGCGCCGATCAGGGGCAAGATGAGCAAAAGAGGCAAAATATGGCTGAGGATAAAACGGCCGCGTAAAGACATGGCTGCCTGCTACTCTTTGCTGACCTCGTGGGGGACTAATTTGTAGCCCACGCCGCGCACGGTCAGCAAGCGCTGCGGTTTTTGTGGGTCTTCTTCGATTTTTTCGCGCAGCCAGCGAACATGCACGTAAACGACCTGCGGCTCGCCTAAGAATTCCGCGCCCCACACCCGATTCAACAAATCGTCCATGGCCACAACGTAACCAGCTTCCTGAGCCAGGGTGTAGAGGACGGCAAATTCTTTGGCGGGCAGGTCGAGTTGTTGGCCGGCCACATGGACGGTGTGGGCGGCGGGGTCGATGATAAGGTCGCCCACGGTGATGGGTAACGGCCGTTCCCCAGGTTCTGGCGCGGGAGCCGCCGTGCGGCGCAGCACCGCCTTCACATGCGCCAGCAGCACATCCGGGTTAAACGGCTTGGTGATGTAATCATCCGCGCCCAGCTCCAGACCCAGAATGGTGTCCAGTTCGCGCCGCCGGGCAGAGACAAAAATCACCGGCACGTTTTCGATTTCGTTTTGAAAATGGCGCAGGGCTTCCATGCCATCCATTCCGGGCAGGCCGATGTCCAACAGGATGAGGTCCGGCCGGTCGCGCCGCGCCAGGGCCAGCGCATCTTCGGCGCTAACGGCCGTGCTGGCGCGATAACCAGACTGCTCTAGCTTAAAGCTGATGCTGCGGCGCATCAGGGCGTCATCGTCTACCACAAGAATATGTTTGGCCATTCTGTCCCATCCTGAAAAGATTCTGAGCGATTTTATCAGATTCTTTCAGGTTTCGTTAACACCGGTCAGGGCTTCAACAAGTCTTAATAGGCACTCTTTATGCCGGTTCTTCAGGAAATCAGAGGGTTGACAGCCCCTGATGCGTGAAGCGTGATGCGTGACCAGAGAGGTTTCACGCATCACGTATCACGCATCAGACCAAACCCCATGAAATTCCAAAGACCCTTCATGCCTTTCCACGCTATCTCCTGCCCCTGCCACAGAGAGAATTGCTGCCCCAAAACCTGTGTGCGCCTCCGGTAGTATAAAATTTTCCGGCGGCGGAAAGGGCCTTGTAGCCGCGGTATTCCTACCGCGCTCCGGGAACACGCGGTAAGGATACCGCGGCTACGAGAGCGCGGTAAGGATACCGCGGCTACGAGAGCGCGGTAAGGATACCGCGGCTACGAGAGCGCGGTAAGGATACCGCGGCTGCAAGGCGTAAATTTCAAAAAAATTGCCTGACAAAGCGCTTAATACGCCGGATGAATTGGCTCGATGGCCTCAACCGGAACCCAGCCGTTGACCTGCCCGCCGGGCAAAGAAACCTGCGCCCAGCCGCCACGCAGCTCGCCGATGGTCACTTCCGCGCCGTTGTGCAGATCGAAATCGGTGTTCATGTTGGCGCTGGGTTCGGCGCTGACGCTGACGGTATCGGCCACAACGACGGCGGGCTGACGGCCGTTTTCCACCACCAACCGGCTGCCCAACGCGCCCACTGCCAGCACCACCAGCAGCCCGGCCAAAATCACGCCGAATTGCAGCATGTCGCGCTTACGGCCGTGTCCGCTTTGGCGATAGATAAACCACAGCAGGCCAAACCCAAACCACAGTCCTAAAGCCAGCAAAGCCATCTCGTTAATGGAGGCCACACGGCTGGCCGCGACCGCAAAATTATCCAGCGGGCTGCCCGTTTCGGCCGGGAATTGGTCGATGGCCTGGGCGCGGGCCGCCGCCAGATTGGCCTGGATGTCGGCGTCGCGCGGGTCCAGCCGGGCGGCGCGTTGATAATTGACAATGGCCTGCCCCACGTTGCCCAGGCGCATGTAGGCATTGCCCAGGTTGTAATAGACGGCGCTGTCAGCCGCGCCCTGGTCGATGAGTTGTTGGTAGGCCTGGGCGGCTTCGGCGTAACGGCCGTTAGCCGCCAAAGAATTGGCTACGCTCATGTCGGCCGTCTGCGTCAGCAGCGATCGCCCTGCCAAAAGCCCCAAAATGAGAGCCAGACCCAAAAAGATAAACATGGTGGTGAGTGTTTTTTTCATGATAGCTGCCTTTGGGCGAGCAGAGACAAATTCGTCTCCGCTCGCCTTGTCTCCAGTCGTTCTAAAGTTCGTTGTCCAAATCGTCGATCAACTGCGCGGCCATTTCCCAGATGGCGGTGTTGTCGGCGCTGCCGGTGGGGGCGTAACGGCCGTATTCGCAGGCATCCAGCAACGCGGCCGAGCGGTCCACCAGAGCATCGCTAAGACCTTGTGCTTGCAGCAGCGCGGCCAGTTCGGGGCGCGTGAGGCCGCTGACAGCGCGGCCGAGTTTGTCGGCCAGGAAAGCGTTGAACACCTGAGCGGCCGCAGCGTGGGCTTCTTGATGGCCGCGTTGGGCGGCCTGAAGAGCCTGACGCGCGGTTTTGGCGGCCTGCTGGCGGCGCGCCTTGTCGCTGTTGCCGGCCAAATAGGCTTGCCGACGGCCGTACACAATCTGCCCGCTCACCAGCGCCAGCGGCACAAGCCACAGCAGCCAATACACCGGCCGGTTGGTCAGCGGCGCAGCGGCCGGTTTGCCGGACGCTGGTTTGAACGCCCGGATGTCGCTGGCGGCGTCTGGCGCGGCGGGCACGGCGGCGCTGGTATTGGCAACGGCCGTGTCGGCGGCCCCCGGCGCGACAGTGATGATGATGGGGTCGGTGGCGAGTGTTTCGTAGACGGCCGTTTCCGGGTTGAAATAGCTGTACGTGATGGCCGGAATGGTCAGATCGCCCGCTTGCGTGGGGATGAGCAGCCGCTCGAACACCTTCTGCCCGCTGATTTTGCCCGCCTGTTTTTGCGTGTCCAGGGTGGATTGCTGGTCAAAGGCGCGCCATTCCGCGCTCTCCGTCCAGACGGGGTCGCCGGCGGTGGTCAGGTTGCCTTCGCCGCTCAAAACCAGTTGCAGCGTCACCGGTTCGTTGACTTTGGTTTCGGTGGCGTCTACTTTGGCAGCGAGGCTGAATTTGCCTACCGCGCCCTTAAAATCGGCGGGCGCGCCTTGCGGCCAGGGCTGCACATCGACTGTCACCGGGTAGGTTTGCAGGGTGCGGCTGCCCTCGAACAGGCTGCCGGGGATGTATAACCGGGTGGGGCTGATGGTAACTGGGCCAACGGCCGTGGGGGCCAGCGTCGTCTGCACTTCACTGACGCGGTAGGTGCGATTGGCCGCTTCCACGGTGTAATCGTTTTGCTGCGGGTCGCCATCGGTCCAAAAGCTGCTGAACGCCGGGGGTTCGTAGCTGGGATCACGGCCAATATTCACCGCCTGATAAAAGCGAAAAATGTAGGTCATCGTTTCGCCCTGGTAGGGGGTGGGATTATCCACCATGGCTTCCACGTACAAATCCTGGCCGTTTAATTCGGCCGGCGCGGCGGCAGATTGACCGGCCGCGGGCGCGGGCTGCGCAAAACCGCTGTTCGGTTGGGCTGCCCCGCCGCCCTGGGTCACGCGCACGGCAATGGGCATGGTGCTGTAGGTCACGCCATCGATCACCACGCTCACGGCCGGAATCGTCAGGTCGCCGGCCATGATGGGCTGCAGGCGATATTGGTAGCTCGTGCCGGAGCTGATGGCGCCATTGGTGATGCTGATGTTGGTGCTGCTGCCGGTGGCCACCACATCAAACCCATCCAGATAAGGGATGAGCGGCGGGTCGGCCTGGCCGGTTACTTCGACGGTCAGGACGAGCGTGTCGTCGGTGGTGAGTGTCGTGCGGTCGATCACGGCCGTAATCGGATTGTTTTGGGCAAAGCCGGGCGCGGCCACAATCAGCAGCGCGGCCACAACCGCGACAATGATGCTCGTGAGTTTCCATGATTTTTTCATGCCGGTTCTCGCTTTTTGGTTTTCGTTGTTTGTTTGTCGGTGCTTGTTCATGGCTGCTTACCAATCCTGCGCCGATGGGGGGCGCTGTGATGTGAAAATTTGTTGTAATCGTTCTTGCAGCGTGCCGGACCCTTGGGCAACAGACAGCAGCAGTTGGCGGGCCTGCTCGGAAGTCATGCGCTGGCCGGGCTGCGGAACCATGCCGTTTTGCGGCGGCTGGTTGGGTGAATTGCCCTCTTGCGGCTGTCCCTGGCCTGGCTGGGGTTGGTTGTCTTGTGGCGGCTGCTCACCCTGGTCGCCCTGGCCGGTTTGCTCAGTTTGGTCGGTTTGGTCGGTCTGGTCAGAATTTTGCCCATCCTGGTTTTGGTCTTGGGGCTGGTCCGTTGGCTGATCGCCGTTTTGCGGCTGATCTTGCGGTTGGCCGTCCTGATTTTGTCCGTCCTTAGACTCGTCTTGGGCGGGTTGATCTTGTTGGTCCTGATTTTGCTGGTCCTGGTCCTGCTGGTCCTGGTCCTGTTGTTCCTGGTTCTGCTGTTGTTCCTGCTGCTGCTGCAGGGCCAGTTCCAGGTTGTATTTGGCGTCGGCGTCCTGAGGATTGATGAGCAGGGCCTGGATGTAGGATTGCACGGCCGTTTCCAAATCCTGGCTGCTGTAGGCGGCGTTCCCCTTGTTATAAAAACTGCTCTGAGCCAGATCATCGCTGGCGTTGCTCAACAGCGCCTGATCGATTTGAGCGATGGCGTCCGCGTAGCTTTCCTGCCGGTAAAGGGCGTTGGCCGCGTTGTAAAACGGCTCGGCCAACTGCGGAAAACGGCTTTGCGCCAGTTGGTAAATGCCCAGCGCATCCATAAAGTTGTTGTCGGCGAAAGCCTGATTGCCCTGGCGCAGCAGCCGCGCCGCCGGTGAACTGCTGCGGGTGACAAAGAAGAGGCCTCCCGCCAGCAATGCAAGCAGCAGAGCCATGATGGCGGCGGTTTTGGCGATAGTTTTTCGGGATGATTTCATGAGTTTTCTCCAAAAGATGGAAGTGTCACTGTACAGACCTTAAGGGTTTGCTCTTGGGGTTTCCAGGAACCCTTCGGGTCTTGTTAATGAGTGGCGGCCAATCTTTGCTCCTGGGTGTTCAATTTCTTTGCCTTCACCCGGTCGGGTATCAGTTCCGCAATGACCAGAACCAGCAGGGCCACCAGCAGGAAACCCTGGTAGCGTTCGATCATGCGGGTATTGAAGCGGGTTTCCAACTGCGCCCTTTGCAAGGCGTCCAATTCATTCAGCAGGTTGTCGAGTTCACTGGCGTTGGCCCCGGCGCGAAAGTACTGCCCGCCGCCAATTTGGGCGACCTCTTGTAAGGCGCTTTCGTCGAGTTTGGATATGACCACTTCGCCCTGGGCGTTGCGTTTGTAGCCGGTGACATTGCCAAAGGCGTCGGTTTCGGGAACCGGCTCGCCTTCGGGTGTGCCGAAGCCGATGGTGTAGATGAGAATGCCCTGGTTGGCGGCTTCTTGGGCGGCAGCCTGGGGGTCGGTTTCGCGGTCTTCGCCGTCAGAGATGACGACGAGGACTTTTTGACTGTCGAGCGATTCATCAAAGCCGGAAACGGCCGTGCGAATCGCATCCCCAATTGCCGTGCCCGGCCGGGAAATCACCGAGGGATTGGCCCCATCCAGGTACATCCGCGCCGTGTTGTAATCCGAGGTCAGCGGGAACTGGATGAAGCTGGCTCCGGAAAACAGCACCAGGCCAATTTCGTCGCCGTTCAGCCGGTCCATCAGGTCAGAAATCTCCAGTTTGGCGCGTTCCAGGCGGTTGGGCTTGATGTCTTCGGCCAGCATAGACTGCGAAACATCCAGAGCGACCATCACCTGCAAGCCTTCCTGGTTGATGGTTTGCACTTCGGACCCCCACTGCGGCCGGGCCAGGGCGATGATAATCAGGGCCAGCGCCACCAGCCACAGCACCGACCGCCAGCGGCGGCCTTGCCAGTTGATGCCGGCGCTCAAACGGTCGATCAAGGTCCGGTCGCCCAGCCGGGATAAATCTGCTTTGCGCCGGTTGTTGGCCCAGACCAAAAACAGGGCAAAGAGCGGGATGAGGGCGAGAAAGTATAAGAAAGTTGGTTTGGCGAATGTCATAATTGCACTTTTTGATTTGCGATTTGCGATTTGCGATTGGGGATTGCCGTAAATCGTAAATCGTAAATTTCTTTTTTACGGAATCGTCCGAAACACCGTCTTACGCAGCGCCAATTCCAAAATCAGCAGCAGGAAGGCGGGTAGAAGCAGCCAGATGGCTAATTCGTCGTAATTGTTGAAAACTTGCACCTCGACGTCGGATTGTTCGAGCTGGTTGATTTCCTCGTAGATTTGCTTCAGGCCGTCGGTGTCTTCGGCGCGGAAGTATTGGCCGCCGGTGAGCTGGGCGACTTGCTGCAAGGTGGCTTCATCGAGCTGGCTCTCTTGCATGACAATTTGCTGCCCGCCAAAGATGGAATCGACCGGCACGGGCACTTGCCCGGGTTTGGCTGCGCCGATGGTGTAGATTTTGATGCCCAATGCCTGGGCGGCTTCGGCGGCCGTGAGTGGGTCGATCTGGCCGGCGTTGTTGACGCCATCGGTGAGCAGAATGATGACTTTGCTCTGGGCGTCGCTGCCGCTGAGCATGTTGGCGGCGTTGGCCAGGCCCATGCCAATGGCCGTGCCGTCTTCCAGGCCCAGATCGGTGGCTAATTCGACCTGATCCAGCGAGCGGCGCAGCATGTTTTGGTCGAGGGTCAGCGGGCTTTGGGCGAAGGCTTCGCTGCTGAAGATGACGAGGCCGATTTTGTCGTACGGCCGTTCCGCCACAAACGCATCAATCACACCCTTGGCCGCTTCCAGCCGGTTGCTGGGCTGAAAATCCAGCGAGGCCATGCTGCCGCTGATGTCCAGCGCCAGGGCAATTTCTACGCCCTGCCCGTGAATGATTTCCTGGGCGTGGCCAAGCTGCGGCCGGGCCAGGGCAATGATGATGAGGGTGATGGCCAGCAGGCGAACGGCCGTTAACACTGGCCGCCAGGTCATGCGCCAGGTTGGTTTTAGGCCGCTAACCAGATGGACGGCCGCGTAGCGCACGCTGGCCGGACGGCCGTTCCGCCCCATTTGCCAGCGCAGATAAGCCAGCAGCGGCACGATGGCCAGCAAGGCCAGCAGCCAGGGAGTTGCAAAGCGAAAAGTGGTTGTCATGAGGTGGCCTCCGTTTGGGAAGATTGGCGAGTGGCGATTGGCGATTGAACCGACAACCTTCCACCCTTTTGCTTCGGTTGTAGCTCTTTTTCTTCCGGCAGGGGTTTGGTCGCTTCGACGAAGGCGCGGGCTTCGTCGACAAGGATGTGGGCGCTGGTGATGTCCGGCGTGAAGCGGGCAAATTTCACCAGGTCGCCGGCTTGCAGCAGGTCGATAAACTGCCGGGCCTGGGTTGTTGTTAAGGTCGTTTGGCGCATTTCGGCTTTAAGCTCGGTCGTGGTGAGATCGGTGGCCTGGATGGCCTGGGTTTGTTCGACATAGGCGCGTAAGGTGTTGGTGACCAGGCTGTAATGTTCTTTGAAACGGCCGTTCTCGGCTAGCTGCTGCTTTTCAACGGCCGTTAGCGCGTCCAGAGCTACTTCGTGCGGCAGGCGGTTGGCGCTGGCCGCTTGCCCGCGCCGGTAGGCCAGCCAGACGATGGCGGCGGCCAGCGCGGTTAATCCGGCGGCTATCCAGGGCCAACTGGCAGGCAGCGGCAGGCTGGATTGCGGCTTGATGTCGCGGAGCTGCGTGTCGCCTTCAACTAAAACAGACTGCACGTTCAGGGTGAGGGGCACGGCCGTCAGGCTGCTGGTCTGGCCGCTGCTGTCGGCGATGGTAATGTTCAGAGGTGGCGTTTGGAAAGCGCCGGGGGCAAACAGCCGCGCGTCGATAATTTGCGTGCTGGTGACTGTGCCGTCGCCGTTATCCGTGGTGGTCACGGGCGACTGCCCGCGAACGATGAAATCACCCCAGGTCGGTTCCAACTGCGGCATGATGGCCTGCGTGCCGGCCGGGTGGGTCACAGCGACCGTCAATTGAATCGGATCGCCAACGGTCACGTTGTCCTGGCTGGCGGTGATGGCTGCCTGGGTTTGGGGCTGCGCCGCCACAGTGCCTACCGCGAACAAGGCAATGAGCAGGGCGACAATGGGCAGAAATTTTTTCATATGTAATGGCCTCCTGGGTCATCGGTTTGCCGCGTTTCTTTTTGGCCACGGCCCGCATTGGTGATGTTTGGTAAAAAATCGGGGGTAGAGGGCTGGCTCAGGGCCTCTCTACCCCCATACAAGGAGGAAAACGATTCTTAAATAGCTTACCAGTCGAGCGATGTTTGTACTTTAAAGGCTGCGTATTGTTACCTTAAGCCAACCTTATGAAGCCTCAATCAATAACCGGCAGCAGTGTGCCGCTGATGATCGGGTCGCGGCCGCAGAGGAAAGGCGTGTCGATTTTGACTTCAAAGTTCAATTCCTGGCCGTCGGCGGCTAAATCGCCGGTGGCGCGGGCGGTGATGTCCATGCCGCTTACCTGGAAGGGGATATTGGCGGTGAGATGGCGCGGCTGGCGGTTGGTGGTGGTTCCATTGGCGGTGGCGCTGGTGGCGGGGACAACGGCCGTGCCGCAAAAGCCACCCGCGTTCACTTCCAATCCATCGCCGATAACGGCCGTGCCTTCTACCGTATTGCCGCGTTGGGTTAAGGTGAGGGTCAGCGGCGCGCTGCTGCCAAAATCGCCGTAAACGGTGCCTGTGAATGTGCCGGTGAAGGGGCGGGAAACGGCCGTTCCGGCAGCATAGGTCGGCGCGGCGGCGCCAATGGCTAAGAAACCAATCGCTAAAATGATGCCCATAATCCACTTGTTCATGATATGTTCTCCTGATTCAATAAACGTTTCCCCGGTTTGGTCGCCGGTGGAACGCAAGCGGTTCATTTGTGATGACTTTAGAATATCAGGCAGGGTGGCAGGGGGGCTTTAAAGGCAGCTATTGGCTGCCTTAAGAGGAACTCAAGAGGGGTGGAGTTGGCGTGATGCGTGATGCGTGATGGCGTGATTTCATGCGTGATTTCACGCATCACGCATCACGTCTCAATGCCTTACCCGCCTGGCGCGCTGCTGAAAAAAGCCGGTCAGCGGGTTGATGTAATCCTGGTCCGTGCCCACCGCGATCCGATCCACGCTGGCGCGGATGAACGCCTGATGTTTTTCGGCGGCCAGCTGCTGCGACCGCTGTTTAAAGGCGGCCTGCCAGCGTTTATCGCTGGTGTCTACCCAGATCAGCGCGCCGGTTTCCGCGTCTTCCAAAGTCAACAGGCCCACGTTGGCGATGTCGGTTTCCAGCGGGTCGCTCAGGTCTACGGCGATGATGTCGTGGCGGCGGTTGGTCATGGAGAGCGCCTGCCGGTAGCGCGCCGGGTCGTCCAGAAAGTCAGAAACGAGGAAGATGATGCCCCTTCGTTGCAGCATCTGGTTGACGGTGTCCAGGGCTAATTTGATGTCGGTGCCGCGGTTTTGCGGCTGGAAGGCCAGCAGTTCGCGGATGAGGCGCAGGACGTGGCGGCGGCCTTTGCGCGGCGGGATGTACAGTTCGACCCGGTCGGTAAAGATAAGCAGGCCGACTTTGTCGTTGTTGGTGGTGGCGGCGAAGGCGAGAACGGCCGTTAACTCTGCCGCCAACTCGCGCTTAAAGCGGTTCACCGAGCCAAAATCGCCCGACCCGCTCATGTCTACCACCAGCATCACCGTCAGTTCGCGCTCTTCGGTGAACTGCTTCACATACGCTTCGCCGGTGCGGGCGGTGACGTTCCAGTCGATGGTGCGGATTTCGTCGCCGGGGGAATACGGCCGTACTTCGTCAAACGCCATCCCCCGCCCCTTAAAAACCGAGTGGTAATCACCGGCGAAACTATCATTCACCAACCGCCGCGTGCGAATCTCGATGCGGCGGATTTTGCTCATGAGTTCAGATGTTAGCATGGGAAACTCCGTGATGCGTGATGCGTGATGCGTGACGCATCACGCATCACGCATCACGCATGACACGCTTCGCAGACCTTACGGTACGTTCGTATAATTCAAAATCCGCTGCACAATGTGGTCGCTGGTCACATTTTCCGCTTCGGCTTCATAGGTGGTGATGATGCGGTGACGCAGCACGTCGGGGGCCATTTGTTTGATGTCTTCAGGGGTGACAAAGCCACGGCCGTTTAAGAAGGCATGGGCGCGCGCGGCCGTAATCAGGCTGATGGACGCGCGCGGTGACGCGCCAAACTCGATTAAATTCTTCAGATCGCTCAGGCCGTTAGAGCCGGGGTTGCGCGTCGTGAGGACCAAATCCAGCACGTATTCCTTGATTTTGTCGTCCACGTACACCTGGCGCACCGTTTCGCGGGCGCGCAAAATATCCTGCGGGGCAATCACCGGGCGGACGGGTGGCAAAGGCGCGCCGGTCATGCGCTCGATAATCAGCCGCTCTTCGGCGCGGGTCGGGTAATCGACGCGCACTTTGAGCATAAAGCGATCCACCTGCGCTTCGGGCAGCGGGTAGGTGCCTTCTTGTTCGATGGGGTTTTGCGTGGCCAACACCAGGAACAAATCATCCATTTTGTAGGTCACATCGCCAATGGTGATCTGCCGTTCTTGCATCGCTTCCAGCAAGGCGCTTTGCACCTTGGCCGGGGCGCGGTTAATTTCGTCGGCCAAAACCAGATTGGCGAATAACGGCCCCTGGTGGACGCTGAATTCGCCGGTTTTGGGATTGTAGATTTGCGTGCCCACGAGGTCAGCGGGCAGCAAATCGGGCGTGAACTGGATGCGCGAAAAATCGGCCTGGATGGCCTGGGCGGTTGTTTTGACAAGCAGGGTTTTGGCCAGGCCGGGCACGCCTTCCAGCAAAATGTGGCCATCGGCCAGCAGGGCGATGAGGACACGTTGGACCAACGCTTCTTGGCCGACCATGACTTTGTTGACTTCGCTGAGTAAGTCTTGCAAAAAACGCGCCTCGACTTCGACGCGCTGATTCAATTGACGAACGGTTGAGATGTCCATGGGTGATCTCCTTATGGGTAGGTTTGGGGTTGATTAAAATGATGCATGTGATAGACCCTAAGGGTTTGGTTTCGAGAAATTCAACGTTGCGGTCGTTCAAACCCTTAGGGTCTCTTGGGTAAAAACAAGACCCTAAGGGTTTGGTTTCAAGAAAATTAACGTTGTGGTCATTCAAACCCTTAGGGTCTCTCTTGGGTAATTTTGGGACAGGTGTTCAGCCTTGGGCGGTGAATTGTCAGGAATGCGCCTTCGGGCTGAACACCCATCAACTCCTCTTCTCTTCTCCGGTGGCGTTATCTGTCTTCCGCAGATAACGCCCACACATGGGTATAGAATAGCTGGGATACGGCCGTTTGCCTTTAAAAGCATCTTCTGGCTACCTTATGGGCAGCTTAAGGGGTTGGTTTGAGGATTGGAGGAAGCGGGGGTAAGATTCAGCCATAAACCATGACAAAAAATGAACAAGAAACATCTGGTTGGCGGCGGCGTATTGCTGCCCTGAAGGTTGAAGTGTATGCCCTGTATCTGGCTTACCAGGACCCCCGCGTCTCCTGGCCGGCGCGGATTTTCGCCGCCTGCGTGGTGGCCTATGCTGTCAGTCCAATCGACCTGATTCCTGACCCCATTCCGGTGCTGGGCTACCTCGACGACCTGATTTTGGTACCGTTGGGCATCTGGCTGGCGCTAAAAATGATTCCCGCCGAGGCGCTGGCCGAGGCGCGCATCCGGTCGAAAGAAGCGCTGGCCGAAGGTGTGCCGGTAAGTTGGGGCGCAACGGCCGTTATCGTGGCTGTTTGGTTGGCTACGGCCGTTGCCCTGCTCCTGTTCATCTACCACCGCCTGCAACCGTGACCCCATTCCCCCACACTCGTGTAAAATAAACCCATCTTACAAAAGGAGCTTCCAATGACTTATTTGCCTGCTGATTCGCGTTATGAAAACCTGACCTACCGCCGCAGCGGCCGCAGCGGTTTGCAACTGCCGCCCGTCTCGCTGGGGTTGTGGTACAACTTTGGCGGCGTGGATGTGTTTGAAAACGGCCGTGCCACCATCCACCGCGCTTTCGACCTGGGCATTACCCATTTTGATCTGGCCAACAACTACGGCCCGCCCTACGGTTCCGCCGAGGAGACTTTCGGCCGTATCATGGCCAAAGACCTGAAGCCTTACCGCGACGAACTGATCATCTCCAGCAAAGCGGGGTACGACATGTGGCCCGGCCCCTATGGCGAATGGGGATCGCGCAAATACCTCGTCGCCAGCTGCGACCAAAGCCTCAAGCGCATGGGTCTGGAATATGTAGACATCTTCTACCACCACCGGCCCGATCCCAACACGCCTCTGGAAGAAACCATGGGCGCGCTGGATTTCATCGTGCGCAGCGGGCGGGCGTTGTATGCGGGCATTTCCACCTACAGCCCGGAACAGACACGCGCCGCGGCCAAGATTTTGCGCGAGTTGGGCACGCCCTGCCTCATCCACCAGCCGCGTTACAACATGTTCGACCGCTGGATTGAGGATGGATTGCTGGATGTTTTAGCGGATGAAGGCATCGGCTGCATTGGCTTTTCGCCGCTGGCTCAGGGGATTCTGACCAACAAATACCTGCAAGATGTGCCCGATGGGTCACGCGCGGCCAAATATGAAAATCAACTCCATTGGGGCGATAAAGTGACACAAACTCGTCTGGCGAAGGTGGCCAAACTGAACGAGATCGCTCAGGCGCGCGGCCAATCTATGGCCCAGATGGCCATCGCCTGGACCCTGCGCCTGCCCACGATGACTTCCGCGTTGATCGGCGCGAGCAAGGTGCGCCATGTCGAGGAAGCCGTCGCCGCCACGCACAATCTCGCCTTCAGCGAGGAAGAATTGGCGGCGATTGAGGGGATTTTGGCGGAGTAGCGATTTACGATTTACGATTTACGATTTTCGATTGGAGATTGGAGATTGGATGCGCTCAGTCTCCAGTCTCTAATCTCCCATCTCCTTTTCTCCCCATCTCCCCATCTCCCCATCTCTCTACCGCCTATTCTCCAATCGCCAATCCCGCCAGATTCTCCAGCGCCTTCACCAGGGCGTGGTTGCCGTCGCCGCCCAGGCCTTGCTGCTGGAGGGTGCGGTAGAGTTGGAAGACCATGCCTGTGCCTAAAGTGGGCACGCCAAACTGATCGGCCGCTTCCAACACCAGGCGCAAATCTTTTTGCTGCAGGTCGATGGTGAAGCCGGGCCGCCAGTCGCGCTGGACCATTTGCGGGCCGCGGTTGCTGAGCGACCAACTGCCGGCCGCACCGCCGGAAACGGCCGTCAACGTCTTCGCCAAATCCAACCCGCCAGCCTCGGCAAACAACAACGCCTCGGCCACCCCCAACATCGTCACCACCACCAGGATTTGATTGACCAACTTTACCGTCTGGCCGGCTCCTGTGCCGCCGACGTGGGTGATGGTTTTGCCCATCGCCTGAAAGACGGGCAGGGCGCGCTCAAACTGCGCCGCGTCGCCGCCGACCATGATGCTGAGCGTGCCTTTGGCCGCCCCTTCGCTGCCGCCGCTGATGGGCGCGTCGAGCATGTGCACGCCTTTGGCGCTGAGCTGCGCGGCGATTGCTTTGGTGGCCGTGGGGCTGATGGTGCTGTGATCGACCACCAGCGAACCGGCTTTGGCGCTTTCGATCACGCCATCTGCGCCCAAAATCACCGCCTCCACGTCTGGCGTGTCACTCACGCACACCAGGATCACGTCGCTCTGCGCGGCCACGTCGGCCGGGCTGCTGCCCGCCTTTGCGCCGGCAGCGACCAATGGTTCCATGCGTACGGCCGTGCGGTTCCACACGGTCACGTCGAACCCCGCCTTTAACAAATTGTGGGCCATGCCGCCGCCCATAATGCCTAAACCAATAAATCCGATTTTTTCTGTCATGAAATCTCCTCATTATGTGTGCAGATTGCTGAATGGGACGCGGATGAACACGGATTTGACGGATTTTCGCGGATATTTCTTAAAAAATCTGCGTTTATCTGCTGTAATCCGTGAAAATCCGCGTCCCATTTTTAAAAGTGCAAAGATAGTGTTCCTCTAATCCTGAGAAAAGGTGTGGCGAACGGCCGTTTGCCCTCCCCGGGTGATTGATCTGGGGCGATTTTAGCATAGGTTGGCGGATGCGGGCGGGGGAAAACAGTGCGTCAGCAGGGAAAAACGATGATCTAGCGCCTGAAAACGACGACATGACAGGTTTTAGAAACCTGTCATGTATCTTCCCGCTACCGGTGCATTACCCGATCAAACTGTTGTCCCAGCAGCCAGAGCAGCGCCAGTTGGTACGCCAGCCCGACCACCCAATAAAACCAGAAGGCGCTTTGCTCTGCCTGGGCGGTCCACAACATCTTGGCCGGCCAATACGTCGGAACCAGACCCAGCAAAATCTGCCACTTGGCGGTGACAAAATAGGCGATCATCGGCGGCAGCATGAAGATTCCGGCCGTTTTGGTGAGCGCCAGCCCTTGCACTTTGTTTTGGGCCACGGCCGTCAGCGCCAGCGCAAACAGCGGCGCAGTCGGAGCCGCGCCAACCGCCACCAGCAGCAGCGGCCCCACGCCCAAATCAACGATGCCCGACAGCGGCGCGGCGATCAGCGTCATGACCACGCTGACCAGCATAGGGGCCGACAGCCGGTAGGCCAGGTAGAGCCGCAGGGGAAGCGGCGTCACCTGGAGGGCCAGCAGCGTGCCGTCATCCTTTTGGTCCAGCAGTAAAAAGCCGATCACCATTCCTGCCAGATAAGGGACCAGGATGATCAGTCCAAAGCCCATCAGAGGCGGGAAGTAGGGCAGCAGATCGACGTGGAGGATGGCGGAAACGGCCGTTAACAGCCCCGGCATCACCCAGCGCACCGCCACCGCCAGCCCCACCGGAGCCAAAATCAGCCAGCGCAGCAGCGCATCCCGCCGCACATTACGCGCATCCACCGGCCCTAGAGATTGAAAAACCTGTACCCAATTCATAGATGTTCCCGTTAAACGGCCGTGCCACAAATCAGACCGCAATCACAAACTTGTAAAACGCGCGGCGGCTGGCCGCGAATAAAATCACCAGCCAGAGCAGGCTGTACCCCAGGCCATACACCCACTGCCACAGGGCGATGGGTTCCCAGGCGGCTTGCAGCAGCACCAACGGCGCCTGCCAGGGATGCACATACATCCACCAGGAATCCCACTGCATCAGATAGGCCATCATCGGCAGGGAGAAAGCGGAGACGGCGGCCATGGATGGCAGCAGGTAGGCGTTGATCGAATCGTAGCCCACCACCACCAGAAACCCCGCCAGGCAGTACAACGCCGCAGCCAGCGCCACGCCCAGCAGCAGCGGCATCAGCCGCACCGATCCGCGAAATGCGTACAGCGTAAACGCGCCATTCTCCAAAATCGCCAGCCCGGTGAGGGTGATGACTTTGGCGGCCAGATACTCGCCCTGGCGCAGCGGCGTGACGATTTGGGCCGTCAGCGTGCCTTCGCCTTTTTCCAACAGCACCAGCCCGCCTAAAAAGTAAAAAGTTCCCACCACCAGATTGCTCAGAATGACCGCCGGAAAAATCCAGGTCAGGTAGGTGGGGGAAATCTGGCTGAGCAGGGCGATGCAGACCACGACGATGGCCAGCGAGGCGTAATAAAAGCCGTTGCGAAATTGCAGGCGCATATCCCAGAGTATGGTTGATCGTAAGCGCGTCATGCCAGGCTTCTCCCGGTCACGCGGATGAAGATTTCTTCCAGTGTGGCCTCTTGCGAGTGGATGGTTTGCAGCGGGTATTGGCGCAGGATGGATTGGAAACGGCCGTTCTCCGCCAACCCGGCCAGCGCAAAATCTTCTCGTGTGGATTGGCCGGAACCGTTGGCCTTATATTCCACGCGCACCAACGGCTCGCCGTAAGTCAGCTTCAACTGCCGGGGCGAATCGATCAGGTCGATAGCCCCATCCACAATGAAGGCGACGCGGTCGCACAACGCCTCGGCCACTGTCATGTCGTGGGTGGTCAGGAAGATGGTTTTGCCCGCTTCCTGCTGCGCCTTGATCAGATCGCGCACGCGGCGGGCATTCATCGGGTCCAATCCGGCCGTTGGTTCGTCGAGGAACAGCAGTTCGGGGTTGTGGAGCAGGGCGCGGGCCAGGGTCAGGCGGTTTTTCATGCCCTTGGAGAATTGGCCGACGGGCATGTCGCCGTCATTGGCCAGCCCGACTTGCGCCAGTAGGGCACGCGGGGGGATTGTGGCCCGGCTGTACAGAGAGGCGAAGTAGGTAAGGTTTTCCACGGCCGTTAACTTCAGATAATGGTTTGGCAGCTCAAAAGCCACGCCAATGCGCTCGTAATAATCCGATCCCCAGCCGACCAGATCGCGCCCCAAGACGGTGACGCGCCCCTGGTAGCCCTGCAGCAGGCCGATGAGAATCTTTTGCGTGGTGGATTTTCCCGCCCCGCTCGGCCCTAAAAAGCCGAAGATTTCGCCGCGCTGCACGGAGAAGTTGAGGGCATGGATGGCCGGAACGGCCGTTTTGGCATACGTAAATTGCAAATCTTGTACGGTAATCATCAGGTTCCTCTGGCAAGACCCCAAGGGTTTGGTACCCAACTCATTCAAATTCTCAAGAGCAAACCCTTGGGGTCTGTATGGTTACAAAAATAATTTACCAGAACCATTCACAGGACGCCTGGAGCCGGTGGCTCAGGCAGGCGACAGCAGGCGCTGGAGCAGGTTGACCATGCGCTCGGCGGCCGTTTCCAGTGCGGTCGAGGCGGGGTCGTCAAGCTGGTTCAGCAGCCAGCGGTCGTGGGTTTCGTCCAAAGCCATCACCAGAGAGATGAGCAGGTCTTCGGGCAAATCGGTCCGCACGATGCCCAGCTCTCGGCCGCGCCGGATCAGGTTGTCCAGCAGGGTGGTGAGGGTTTGCCATAAATCGGCCATGGGGCCTTCGGTCATCATTTCCACCGCCACCGGCCCGCCCGATTTGACCAGGCCAAAGACCCACGGCCGTTCCGCGAACCCTCTAAACTGCTCCTGATAAACGTGCAAGAGGGTGGGCCAGAAGGTAACGGCCGTTACCGCCGCAAAATCCAACCCTTGTTCGCCCAAAAATTCGCCCAGGTAATGGTTCACAGTCGCCGCATACAGGTCAGCCTTGTTGTCGAAGTAGTAGTAGGCCGCCCCTTTGCTCAGGCCGGCGTCGGCTAAAATCTGGTTCATGGAGGCGTGTTCGTAGCCATCGGCGGCGAAGGCTTTGGCGGCCGTTTCCAGGATGTGGGCCTGTTTTTCCAGGCTCAGGTTGGCAAAACGAGGTCGGGGCATTGCTTTCTCCTTCGGGTTAAACCACGTGGTTAAACCATGTGGTTAGACTAGATGGTCTAAATTTTATAGGGGGCACGGCCGTTTGTCAAACAAGTCGTATACGGCCGTTGCCCGCTGCCGGTTGCGCGAGATCGGACAGGCTGTTCCGCCAGATCCGCCCGTCTGTAAGATCAACTCTAAATTACCATAGGCGCACCAGACGGATTGTGATATTTTTGGCGACGTCAACCGCCAAGACCCCAAGGGTTTGCTCTTGAGAATTTGGATTTTTGGCAACGATACAGACCCCAAGGGTTTGTTCTTGAGAATTTGGATTATTTGCGTATCAAACCCTTGGGGTCTTGGCCGATATTTTTAAGGAAGGAAGAACATGAAGAACAGTGGTGATTTTTACGGCTTGCCCACGCGCAGCCTGGAAAATAAGTGGCTTCGCCTGGAGTATCTGGCCGAGGCCGGGCCGCGTCTAGTGCGGTTGTTTGTGGCCGGATCGGACAAGAATTTGTTGGCCGAAACGCCAGAGAACTTCTGGGAGACGGCGCACGGCCGTTTCAACATTCGCGGCGGTCATCGGTTGTGGCACGCGCCGGAAACAATGGCCCGCACCTACATGCCCGACAACGATGGTCTGACCGTGACTGAGGTGCCGGGCGGGGTGCGCCTGACCGCGCCGCAGGAACCGGAAACAGGCATTCGCAAATCGATGACCGTCACGCTGCGCGATGATGCCCCCGGCCTGGTCCTAAAACACACCTTGCACAACCATGGCGTGTGGCCGGTGGAACTGGCTCCCTGGGCCATTACCCAGATGCGGTTGGGCGGAACGGCCGTGCTGCCGCAGCAGGTCGGGGCGTTGGATGCGGATGGGCTGCTGCCCAATCGCCAGCTTGCCTTGTGGCCCTACACCCAATTGGCCGACCCGCGCCTGCAATTGTTTGACGATTTTGTCCTGGTGGGGCCAACGGTTTTGGCGGAGCCGGTGAAAATTGGCGCGTTTAACCGGCAGGGCTGGCTGGCCTACTGCCTGGACGATGTGTTATTTGTGAAGCGGTTTGATGTGTTAGACGGCCGTGTCCATCCTGATTTTGGCTGCAACGCCGAAATATACGCCAACAACCAATGTCTGGAACTGGAATCGTTAGGGCCGCTCACGATTGTGCAGCCCGGCCAAAGCGTCAGCCACCGCGAAACCTGGGAACTCCACCACCCCATCAACCCGTCGCACACCCCCGCCGACATCCGAGATTTAATCGCCCGTTTTTTGGGCGACTGACGAACCGACTGATTGTTACTCAACAAATAAGGAAACGATGACTACAATTCAATTTCCCGCTGACTTTTTATGGGGGACCGCCACATCCTCCTATCAAATTGAGGGCGCGCCGTTTGCGGATGGCAAAAGCGAATCCATTTGGGATCGTTTTGCCCATACGCCGGGCAAAACCAAAGACGGCGACACCGGCGATATCGCCTGTGACCATTATCACCGTTACCCGGAAGATGTGGCTCTGATGGCCGACCTGGGCGTGCGCGCCTACCGGTTTTCCATCGCCTGGCCGCGTGTGCTGCCAAACGGCCGTGGCCCCATCAACCAGCCCGGCCTGGCCTTTTACGACCGGTTGGTCGATTCTTTGCTCGCGGCCAACATCACCCCGTTTGTGACGCTCTACCATTGGGATATGCCCCAGGTGTTGGAAGATGCCGGTGGCTGGCCGGCGCGGGCGACGGCCGAGGCGTTTGTGCATTATGCCGATGTGGTTTCGCGCCGTTTGGGCGACCGCGTGACGCATTGGATTACCTTTAACGAGCCGTGGGTTTCATCCATGATGGGGTACGATTCTGGCATCCATGCCCCTGGCGTGCAGGATACGGCGCAGGCGGTGCGGGCTGCCCATCACCTGCTGCTGGCGCATGGTTGGAGTGTGCCGGTGCTGCGCCAGAACAGCCCAAACGCTGACGTGGGCATTACGCTGAACTTGATGCATGTTCAGGCGGCCTCGCCCAGCGCCGCCGACCAAAAGCTGGCCCGCCGGTTGGATGGCACGTTTAACCGCTGGTTTTTGGACCCGGTTTTTGGTCGTGGGTATCCGGCGGATGCAACGGCCGTCTACGCCCCCCATTTCCCGCGCGGATTCGATTTCGTCCAACCGGGCGATCTGGACGCCATTGCCGCGCCCATTGATTTTATGGGCATCAATTATTACACCCGCAAAGTCGTGCGCGATCATGTCGTGGCCGACAATTTGCCGCACGTCATCGTCGCCGCGCCGGCTGAGGAGCATACCGACATGGGCTGGGAAGTGTATCCCGACGGCCTGTATCAGCTCTTGAACCGGCTGCATTTTGAGTATCAGGCGCCTAAAATTTATGTGACGGAGAATGGGTGCAGTTATGATGATGGGCCGGACGAGAACGGCCGTATCGCCGATCAACGCCGCAGCGACTACTTGCAGGCCCATTTCCTGGCCGCCCATCGGGCAATGCAAAATGGCGTGCCCCTGGCCGGTTATTTTGTCTGGTCGCTGATGGACAATTTTGAGTGGGCCGAGGGTTATCGGCAGCGCTTTGGCCTGGTGTGGGTCGATTTTGCCACGCAGCAGCGTTTGCTCAAAGACAGCGCCCGCTGGTATCAGCGCGTAATCGCCCAAAACAGCTTGACCCTTTAACGAAAAAGCTCTTTAGGAATTCAGGTGGTTGACGCTCAATGAAGCGTGATGCGTGATGCGTGATGCGTGATGCGTGATGCGTGATGCGTGACGTGACGGAGCGGCTTCACGCAATACGCATCACGCATCACGCCAGTCCCCACAAAATCCCAAAGCCCCACAAAAAATTGGAGATTGGACCCTACCCCTCCAAGTCTCCCAGTCTCCAAGTCTCCCCGTTCCCCCGTCTCCCCGTCTCCCACCTATTCCCCTCCCCCCGCCGGGAGCGTAAAATAAAACTCGCTCCCTTCTCCTTCCTGGCTGACAACGCCAACCCGGCCAGATAATTTTTCGATGATGCGCCGCACGATAGACAGCCCCAGGCCGTACCCTTCTCCCTTACTCTCGCTGATGCGGACAAATTCGGTAAACAGGGCATTTTGCTGTTGGGCGGGGATGCCCGGCCCATTATCACGAATCCAAAAGCGAATCTGGCCGTCGGCTAGCGGTTCCGCGCCCAAAATTAGGCGCAACGGCCGTCCCCCATATTTCAGCGCATTGCTCAGATAATTGACCCACACTTCCTCCAGCCATGGCGCGTAACCCAACGCCTCCGGCCATTTCTCCGGCTGCACAATCTCTGTATCGTCGCGGATTTCCCCATAGAGGCGATCTTGCGCTTGCAGCAAGACTTGGGCCATGTTGATGGGCGTTAGCACCACATCTTGCCGGTGAACGCTGGCCAGCAGCAGCAGCTCGTCGATGATATTCACCGCTTTTTGCCCGGCTTTTTGAATTTTTTCCAGATACAAATGCTGCTGGTCTTGCGTCAAAACGGCGTTATTCTCAATTAAGAGGTCGGCGAAACCGGTAACGAGGGCCAGTGGACTTTTGAGATCGTGGGCGACGGTATGGGCAAAGGCGTCCAGTTCGGCAATCTGGTCCATCAGGTCGTTTTGCAGTTGGCGGATGGTGAGGTGGGTATTGATGCGCGCCAGAACTTCTTCGGCGTGAAAAGGTTTGGGAATGTAATCGACTGCCCCCAGAGCGAACGATTTTACCTTTTCTTCCAGATCGTTGAGGGCGCTGATGAAAATGACGGGAATATCGCGGGTGTGTTCATCTTCTTTCAGGCGGCGGCAAACTTCGTAGCCGTCCATTTCCGGCATCATCACGTCGAGCAAGATTAGGTCGGGCAGGGCAGCGTAGATGGAGGCCAGCGCGATGGCTCCGCTGCGCGCCGGCCGTACCATGTAGCCGGCCGAGGACAAAATGTTCACCAGAAGCCGTAAATTGGTGGCATTATCATCAACAACCAGAATATTTTTTGCGATTCGGTGCATGGTTGGTTAGGGGGTGAGTTTTTGGGCTTTCACCAGCGTTAGAATTTTGTCGTATTCAAATCGATCGGCCAGGTTTTTTAAGAACTCGGCCACAGCCGGGTCTTGTTGTTGAATTTGCTCCAGGTAATGGGCCACGGCCGTCATGTTGGTTTGGGTGGCGGCTTGCTGTAAGCCAACGATCAGGCCGGGTGGTAATTGGGCAATGGCCTCGCTGAGGGCGGCGTCGGAAGATTGAGCGAGGGGGGAAACGGCCGTGTACCGTTGGTTTCCCTGTGCGCCATACACATATCTTACACCCAAATGCCGCTGCAAAACCTCGAAGATCTCGTTTGCCTGCGCCGGTTTGCGAATAAAGTCATTACAACCCGATTTGGTGATGTCTTCGATATTCACCGTGAACGCTGTTGCCGTGGTGGCGATGATGATGGTTTCCTGACTGTCGGGATGGGCCTTGATGCGTCGGCTGGCCGTCAGGCCATCCATTTCCGGCATGTGCAGGTCCATCCAGATGAGATGAGGCCGCCAGGCCTGCCATTGTTCCACCGCCTGTTTGCCGTTTTCCGCCTGGCGGATGGCAAAACCCAGCGGCGCCAGCAAACGCGCCAACACCAGCCGGTTGTCGTAATTATCGTCCACGATGAGCAGCCGATAATCGGGTTGCCCGGCTTCTAAAGCGACAATCTGGTTGGGCTGCTGCGGGTAGCCGGTAGAAAAACTGCCCTCTACCAGACGAACAAGAATTTGAAATTGGAAGATAGCGCCGAACCCTACCTCGTCCCGGACGTTGCGCGCGGTCAGGTCGCCGCCGAGAAGCTGAGCGAATTGGCGACTGAGGGAAAGCCCCAGACCGGTGCCGCCGCCCAGGTCGCGTCCGGTTTTGGTTTGGGCGAAGGCGTCAAACAGGTGGCCGAGTTCGTCAGGTTCGATGCCGGGGCCGGTGTCCTCGACGGTAAACATGAGGGTGTGGGTGAGGGGGGGATGGGAAACGGCCGTTTCCCGCCGACAATCCACGCGCAGCATCACATACCCTTCTTTAGTAAACTTAAACGCATTATTGAGTAAATTGATCAAAATTTGGCGCAGTTTTATTTCGTCGGCGCGAATGTGCTGCGGCACCTCCGGGTGGCGTTCCACAATCAGCCGCACGCGGTTTTCTTGCGCCTTCAGGTGAAACATCATCTCCAGATCGGCTAACAGGCGGTACAGATCAAAATCTCGCTCGCTCACGGTCATGCGGCCGGCTTCGATTTTCGACATGTCCAGCACCTGATTGATCAGACTCAACAAATGCTCGCCGCTGCGGCTGATAGCTTGCAGGTTTTCGTAATGCTGGTTGGCGATGGCCTGATCGCGGGCCATCAATTCCGAAAAACCTAAAATGGCGTTCAAGGGCGTGCGCAGTTCATGGCTCATGTTTGCCAGGAAGGTGCTTTTGGCGCGGTTCGCGGTTTCGGCGGCTTCTTTGGCCAATTCCAGGGCCGCCTGAGTTCGTTTGCGTTCCTCAATTTCGGCTTCCATCTGATTGAGCGTCTGGGCGAGTTGGTCGGTCATCTCGTTGAAGTGAGAGGCGAGCTGCGCCAATTCATCGCCGCTGGCGGTTTGTAGGCGATAGGAAAGATCGCCGCCCTGAATGCGTTGGGTGGCTTTGATCATGTCTTGTAAGGGATCGGTGATGGAGCGGCTGAACAGCAGCGCCAACGTCATGCCCACCAGGATGACGATGAAAGCGACGATGGTGACTTGCTGCCCAAGGTAGTCTAGTTTGGCTTTGAGCGGGGCCGTGGGCAGGCCCACGCTGACCGCGCCGATGCGCTGCGCGCCCACTTGCACAGCCTGCCCGGCAATGAGTTGATCGGCCCGCCAATCAAATATAGCGCCTTCGCTTTGCAGCAACTGCTGCCCAAAGGGGTCTGGGCTGATGGTGAAACGGGCGTCTGGGTTGAGGGCGTCGGCGACGACACGGCCGTCGGCGTCATAAATCCGGCCAAAGGTCACCACTTCGAACTTGCCCATATTTTCCATCAAATCGGCCAGGAAATCGCCATCCAGGAAATATAACGAATCGGCGCTGCTGGCGGAAAGCGTGTCCAGCAATAGTTTAGCCTGCTGCTCCAACTCCCGTTGGAATGTTTGCCTTTCCCGGCGCACAGAAAGCGTTGTGAGCATTGCCACAACCAGGACGACGATGAAGGTGATGATGACGGTTAACTTAACGGCCAGCGGCAGCCGTTTCCACGCCTGGATGATCATTTTTGTTCTTGAACCAGCCTGTACAATGCTTGCATATCGGCCAGGGCGTGTTCCGGGCCTTCGGGGAATTCGGTAAATTCGGTGGTGAGAAAGGTTTCCAGAGCGGCCTGGCCGGCTTCATTCTCGTCCATGGCCAAGAGCGCGTTTTTGAGCGCGGCGCGTAAGGTTTCGTCGATGCCGGCGGCGACAAGGACTAATTGGCGGGGCACATCGCTGGTTGTGGCAAAAATAGTTAATTCTGTTTGGGTTTCGGCGGGCAGGCGGCCGAAGGTGACGTTGTCGGTGACGCCGACTGGCGCACGGCCGCTGAGAACCCATTGTAAGGTGGTGTTGTCGGCTGTGCTGAAGACGTAGCCTACTTCATCGGGGGAAACGGCCGTGTCCAAATCTGCCTTTTCCACCGGATGCAGCCCTTGCTGGATAAGGTAGGCCAGCGGCAGCATGTAGCCGGAAGTCGAAAACGGCTCTTCAAAAACCACGATCTGGCCCTTCAGGTCAGCAGGGGAAGTGAACCTGGCGTCTGCCCGGCTAAAAAAAACGGTGTGGTATTGATCGACGCCAAACTTCAGACGGCGTAGGATGGGGATGGCGTTGGTCTCCTGGCTGATCACCAGCGCCGGATAGGGGCTGTCGAAGTATAAATCCACCTGGCCATTGCGCATCCACAAAACCATGGTTTCCAGGTCGGGGGCGATTTTGACTTCGCCGTGGGTGATGCCATATTCCTGCATCTGCGCGGCCAGGTAATCGGCGAGGGGCTGCGTTCCCAATATGGTTTCGGCGGCTTCGTCAGAAATATCGCCAATGACGAGGGCACGGCCGTTGGCGACCATTGGCGGCGCGGTGGGGCTGGGCACGGCCGTTGCCGTGCAGCCGCCCAGGATAACGGCAAAAAAAAGGAAGGCCAGGAATTTAAAGTTCATGTCAGACATCGCTGCGTTTCCTTTTGAGTTGAGTAAATCACCTCTCTATTGTGCCAGAAAACGGCCGTTTGAGTTACTACACGCTGCAACCCAAGACCCTGCCGTCACCCGATTCATTTCCGGAGTGCCGGCCGAAGGCTCGCAAGGTCTTCGGCCTACAGCGCTTAAAATTGCCACCTGTTAAGTTCTATTGTCCCTATATTTAACCGTAGATAAGGTAGTTTTTCCAAAATTATCGGGTCGGCGGCCACAACTTCTGGTTATACTCTAAGCAAGGAGATTATGATAGACTTTGCACAGATTCCCGCCTGTATCGCACAATACAAAGGAACTGCGTATGATTTCATTGCCCCAAATTTCCGTCCACGAAGTTGCCGAAAAATTAAACCAACGTCGCACCGGCGGCTCTCAATTCATCTTGTTAGACGTGCGCGAACCTCTGGAATATCAACAAGCCAATCTGGATGGGGAGACAGAATGCGCGCCCATGAGCGAGCTTTCTCGTCGTGGCCCCGCCGCTTTACCCGACTCGATTTTGGCCGATAAAACGGTTGAAATTGTGGTGATGTGTCATCATGGCATTCGCAGCGCTCAGGTGTCTATGTGGCTGCTGCGGCAGGGCTGGCAAAACGTTTTTAACCTGCAAGGCGGCATTAACGCCTATGCCCTGGAAGTTGATCCCCTGGTTGGGCAGTATTAAACAACCGACTTTCTCTAATTTGTTTAGATTGGACCAATCTGAAACCAACTAACTGATCGACAAATGGATTGTAGCCGCGGTATCCCTACCGCGCTCTGGAAAATGCGTGGTAGGGATACTGCGGCTACGAGGCGAAGGACTTAACCTGACGGGCTAAACTCTCGTTTCGTTTTTAACCGCTTATTGAGTGCTGTCCCCGGAGGACAAACTATGAGCGATTTTTTCAAAGTGTATGAAGTCGGTCCGCGGGATGGTCTGCAAAACGAGGCCAACCCGATCAGCACGGCGCGCAAAAATCGCCTGGTGGATGGTCTTGTCGATGCCGGGCTGCAATACATCGAGCTAACCAGTTTTGTACACCCCAAAGCAGTTCCCCAAATGGCTGATGCTGACGAGGTCATGACAACGGCGCTGGAAAAACACGGCCGTTACCCCACCCAATTCATCGGCCTCGTCTTCAACCAGCGTGGCTATGACCGCGCCGTCGCCGCCGGCTGCCGCGCAATCGCCTGCGGCGTATCGGTTAGCGAGAGCTTCAGCCAAAATAACACCCGCATGTCGTCTCAGGAAGCCTTCGAGATGACCCGCAGTCTGGTCGCCCAGGCGAAACAAGCCGGCATTTGGACCCGTGTGTACGTGATGACTGCCTGGGTGTGTCCGTTTGAAGGGCCGACAAACCCTTACCGCACCATCGCCGTGGCCGAAAAACTGTGGGAACTGGGCGCCGACGAACTGGCCATCGCCGACACCATCGGCCATGCCGACCCGCTTTCCGTTGGCCGACTCATGGAAGATTTGGGCCGCCGCCTGGACATGAACCGGCTGGCCGTCCACCTGCACGACACGCAGGCGATGGGCCTGGCCAACGCCACGACTGCCCTGCAAGCAGGCGTGCGCATCTTCGACAGCAGCCTGGGCGGCCTGGGCGGCTGTCCTTTTGCCCCCGGCGCGGCCGGCAACCTGGCCACCGAAGACCTGGTTTTTCTGGCCTACAAAATGGGCTTTGGGACCGGCGTCGATTTTGAAAAACTGTGGCCCATTATTTACGATATGGAACGCTGGGTCGGCCGTCCCATCGGCGGGCGCATCCGCCAATGGTGGGAAAGCGCCTGCGCCCTGGAACCGAGGGTGGCGTTTAAATAGAGATTGGGGATTAGAGATTGAATATCAGGCAAGTCCCCAATCCCAAATCTTTTTTCTCAGTAGTGTCTCTCCTCAATATTTCGGGGTGTCGTAGTGCGGAATGCCATTCCGCACGGTCGGATTAACAATCCGACCTACAAATTCCCCAACTTATTGAGAAGGTAGATGTGGTTTTATCTGTCATGCTGAGAGCCTGTGCTGAGGCCGCCGAAGCATCCTCCGAAGCATCCCGTTCCCCTGAAATACCGAATTTGTCGGGATTCCCCCATTCGGCTGCGCTCAGGGCCGAAGATTCCCCGGAATGACACGTGTTTTTTTGATCTACTGAATCTCCAATCTCTAATCTCCAATCCTTTCACTATCCCGAATGCGCGAAATGCCGCCGCCGCCCTGGATGCTGCGGCCGCCGCCAAAGGCGCGGAAGTAGGGTTCGCCCAGGAATTGGGCGCGGTAGGCGGCGAAGAGCGTGCCGGGCAGGCAGGCCAGCAAGGGGGAGAAGCATTCGTCAGGGGAGTCGGCGAGGGGCAGGTGGGGCACGGCCGTCACCTTCATTTCATCCGGTCCAATCACCGCCACCCGGCGGCCAATATGGGCCGCCGCCGTCACCACTTCCCGCGCCCGGCTGGCATCCCATCCCCCCGCGCTGATGACAAAGGTCGGCGTATCCGCCTGCTTGCCGAAGTATTGCAGGTGCGCCCATTCCTCCGTGTCCTGGGCGACGGCCGTATCGCCCGCCGCCTCAATCAACTTGGCCGCGCTAAACAGCGCCGTGCCCAAGTTGGGTCCCGCGCCGCAAAAGACAAACTCACGGCCGTCCAGCCAATCCGCCGCCAGTTGTTGGGCAATGGGGTCGCTGCGGGCGATGGTTGCTTCCATCGCATCGGCCATGTTGGCCAGCGTTTGCCGCGCCTGCCGCGCCGCCCGGTGCGTGAGATGGCCGCGCAGCTCGCCCAGGTGCACGGCCGTCAGATACAGCGCCAACTGCGAAGCCACATAGCTGCGCGTGCCGGGCACGATCAGCCCTTGCAGTTCGTCGGGGAGGGGGGGAACGGCCGTTTCCACCACCACCTCCGCCTCCTGCGCCAGCGCCCCGGCCGGGTTGCCGGTGAGGGCCACCGCCAGCCCGCCCGCTTTGCGCCCCAGGGCCAGCGCCTCGGCCGTGCGGCTGACTTGCCCGCTGACGGAAATCGCCAGGACCAGATTGCCGCCGGGGCCGGGGTCCGGCAGGAAGCGGGCGGCGTAACGACCAAACTGCATGGCGGTCATCGGTTCGCAGGGCAGCCCGGCGAGCTGCTCGAAGGCCAGTTCGCCGTTGAGGGCGGCGTGGTGGCTGTCGCCGCAGCCGGTGACAAAGACGCGTCGGACGTTGGCGCAGAGGGCGGGAGAGAGGGCGGTGGGGATAACGGCCGTAAGCCGGTCCACCATCACCCGGACGAGGTCGGGCAGGGTGTCTACTTGTTGGTGCAAGGGGGGAGCGTTCCATAATTTTTAATGGGTGAATGGGTGAATTGTTGAATGGTTAATGGCATTAGCTGTTCAACAATTCATCCATTAATTATTCCTTATTTCGCCGTTTTGACGCACTGTGCGGGTAGGGGAACGGCCGTTACTCCCACAGCTACTCTGCTTCGGCACACGGGCTCAACTAGGGCGGGAAACTGGCCAAAGGGGTGTAGGCATGGGTTATTCATTTAGAGGGCGAATATTGAGGGCAATCGCATTTAGAATATTCTGCATTTCCTCGCTGCGACTTGCCGGTCCCAATGCTCCGAGTACAACAACCTTGTCATCAGCAATACGCAAAATTATCGAATATAGGTGTGTTGTATCATCTGGCGCTTGTAAATAAACAGCTCCATCCCATCCATTGATATCAACAGCTTCCACAGGTTTTATCATTTGCCATTCTTGTGTTACGTTGGCAATATCTTGAGCCACTGAGCTGGCTGACTGAGGAATCCGCCATTTTCTGCTGATTCGCCCGGTATATGGGCTTTTCGTGAATAGTGTAAAGGTAGCCTCAGTTGGTATTGCGCTGGTATCTTGAGGGAAATCAATTTCACTTGGTGTTACCCAAACTACAGTATGTTTTTGCACTATCCAATCTTCTGGATGACTAAATATAAAGCCATCTTCTATACTGCGGAATTCCGTCTCCTTCCCTAAAACAAATTCTGTTGTTAGTTTTGGGTTGTCTGATTGGCTTACGATTGGCGCACCAACACTTCTGACGCACCCTGCCAAACCTGTAAACAGAAAACCTACGATAATCAAGGCCTTATACAGCATTTATCTCTCCACCCGGCTGCAAAAACGGCCGTTTCCTCCCTTCCCATCGACCCGACAAGGGCATTACCGGTCCGCAGACCAGAACGCACTGCTTACCGCGCCAGGCCCAGCCAATCTTCAACCTGAAAATCGGCCGTTAAGGGATTCACAAACCGCACGCCTTCAACGACAGCCCCCACGTTAAAATCCTCACTAAAAATGGCGGCAATCTGATTCAAGTGGGCTGTGGCCCAAATTTGCGCATCCCAAAAGCCAAACTGGTAATCGCGCACACCCCGCGCTGCTTCCAGCACAATGGCCGGCGTCACGTCCAGGATTTCCCAGCTTTGTTGATAATTTTCCAGTCGTTGATAAGCGGAGTCCGGCGCGAGCGGCGCGCTGATTTTGCGCGTCACCGTCACAAAAAACTCCGCCATGACCTGGCTGCTGATGACGCCCAGGCCAGAAAGGGCCAGTTTGTCCAGAATTAGCGCCGCCTGCCGCTGCTTTTCTGGTTCCGAGCGGTCGTAGGCGTACACCAGAATGTTGGTATCGACAAAAATTTTAGCGGTCATACAGATCGTCGCGCTGCCAGGTACGGCCGTCGGCCACCGGACCGGCGTCGATCAACTGCTGGATAAAGGCCCGTTCCGACTGCCAGGCAGCCAGATTGCGTCGTTTGCTGCCCAGAGATTGGGTGCGTTGGTCAATGGCCTGCCGAATAATTTCGGCTTCGGAGAGATTGGTCAGGCTGGCAAGCTGTTTCAGGCGTGACTCTTGATCCGCTTCAATGTAGATTTGTTTGCGAATTTTTGTGCCCATGAGCGGCCTCCAGATAATCGGCGGTATACATTGCAATATACATTGCATTTGGGGTTTGATCAAGGCACAACCAAGTTTCCATGCTCCACAACGAAGTTTCCACCCTCCACAACGAAGTTTCCACGCTCCACAACGAAGTTTCCACGCTCCACAACGAAGTTTCCACGCTCCACAACGAAGTTTCCACGCTCCACAACGAAGTTTCCACGCTCCACAGTCAAGTTTCCACGCCCCACAACGAAGTTTCCATGCTCCACAACGAAGTTTCCACGCTCCACAACGAAGTTTCCGCGCTCCACAGTCAAGTTTCCACACCCCACACTGGCGTTCCCTATCAGTTCACGGCCGTTCCTACTTCGTCGTCTCCACCCGCTGCCAGAGCTGGGCTAACGGCCGTTGCCTCACCCGCACCTGCCACACCACCAGCGCCCACAAATGCAGCCGGGCCGCAAACAGCGCCAGCGTCCAGCCAAACTCGCGCAGCGATTGCGGGTAACGCAGCGCCAGCCCCGTGCCATGCAGCGCCTCCAGCCGCGCCGAGCGCATCTGGTAAGGCGACTGCCGCACCATCTCCTGGGCATACCCCCCCGCCGAACGCACCTTTTGCCGCAGCCAGTCGGCGTAAGTCGTGGGATATTTCACGTAAACCCGCGCCTCTGGCGCATAGCGAATGCGCCGTCCCTGGGCGGCAATCATTTGCGAAATCACCGCGTCTTCGGCCAGGGCGTCTTCGGGGATGGGCGGCAGCAGGGCGCGGCGGGCGGCGAAGAGGTAGCCGGAGCAGAGCAGGAAGTCGCCGCCACTGTCGCGGCGCAGCCGTTCCTGATGCGCGGCGTCGGTGAGCAAATGGGACCAGTAACCGAGTTGGGTAGTGCGAGGGCTGGCGCTGCACGGCCGTCCCGTCACCGCGCCCACGCCCTCATCAACAAACGGGGCCAGCAGGGGAGCCAGGGCATCCGGGGCCACCCACACATCGCCATCGCTAAAGACGATGAGGTCGCCGCTGGCAGCCGCCAGCCCGACGTTGAGAGCGGCCGGTTTGCCCTGCTGCGGGTCGCGGATGTGGCGGATTTGGGGGTGGGCGGCGGCGTAGGAGTGGGTAACGGCCGTTGTCTCCTCATCCGGGCACACCACCAACAGCTCATCTTCCGGGGCGAGTTGGGGCAGAAACGCCTCTATCGCCCTGCCGATGGTGGCGGCTTCCCGGTAAGCAGTGATGAGAATAGAGACCATATTAGTAACGATGAAGACCCCAAGGGTTTGCTCCCTTGAAAATAGATTTGTCAAATCTTTAAGATTTGACAAATCTCATCCTTTTCATTCGTGGTGGTGGGTTAGACCACTCATGATGTCTCCTGAGAATTTGGATTAGTTGGGCATCAAACCCTTGGGCTCTTGCCAAAGGAACCTGAACAGGTACCCATATTTAAATGTTGACAGGTAACTCATTGAGGGGAGGCAAGTTCTCTTGCAGAGATTCGATTGTGGCCGTCAAAATCGTTCTAAAAGTCGGGGCATCGAGGGTGGCTACACGCTTGATAATCAAATCCACATGGGCGGTAAACAATTTCATAGGTCGGACGTAACTTGTCATGTTTAATGTGCCCACGCTTAATTCCGCATCAGTCAAACGAACAGCGGTGGGGTCTGCGTAAGCTTTGCTCGTAATTTGGCATAAAAGCCAGTCTTCATAGCCTGTTTCAGCCAAAACCAGAGCGGGGCGAAGCTTTGTGCCTGAAAGATCCGAAAACGGGAATGGAACTATAACGACGGAAGCTGGGCTAAGTGTGACCATGCTTCATCCTCCTCCGGTCGTTCCCATTCTTTTGCCAAGGCCGCTTCGCTTAAAAAAGCCAGATTGGCAATCTCGTCTGATGGCTCTTCGTCAAGAATCGTGATAATGACCCGGCGAAATTTTGGCAGGCTCACTTTTCCCAGAATTCGCAATTTACCGTCTTGATCAATGATCCCTTCAATCGCTTGAAGCATCGCATAGACTCCTTGTCCTTGTATGGAAAGAATTATAGCCGATTTATCAACGGCTGTTTCGCCTGCTGCCAATGGTTCACGAGATGGGCTTTTATCTTGCCGGTGGGCGGGAGTCGGTGGGGCCACTGTTGTTGCCATAGCGCACGCTGACGCCTTTTACGCGACCGACGATGGCTTCCAGCAGTGCAATGAGCGCCATAAAAACCAGGTCAACCGCGATGGCCATCGACAACGCCACGCCCAGATAACCAAAGATCGTCACCACTGGTCCGGCCAGATTGGCCATCACCGCATCGGTCATGCCCAAAAAATAGGCAATGACGGCGACGACGATCATCGTCAGCACAAACGCTGGCCAGGCGCGGCGGTCGGAAGCGCTGGGCATCATGGCGTTGCAAATGGCAAACAACAGGTACAGCCAGACAAAAAAATCATTGGTCTGGATGATTGTGCCGAGGGCCAGCGTTAACTGGTCTACGTCGCCTGTTTGCAGCGCGGCCGTCAGCCCTTCCACATTAAACACCCGGAAACCAATCAGCAGAATGACGAGGGTGCCGCTGATGAGCGGCGCGCCGCCGATGAGGCTTTCGCGGATGGGTCCCAATGTCCGCCCTTTGTAATACTCCACGTAGCCAAGTTGAATGGTTCCATCGGGCTGGACGCGCGGGAAGAGGGACAGTTTGCCGGTGCGAACGCCCAACAGCGATGCAGCCACCCAATGACTGACCTCATGCAGCAGCACGCCCGGCAGTAAGACGATGGCGTATAAAATGACGGCGTACTGCGGCTGGCCGGTGATGAGCAAGGAGAGGCCGTGCAGGTGGGCATGGATCCAGCGCTGCAAAATCAGCAGGATGATGAAGGCCAGTGTGACCCAGATGAAGGGCATGAGGTCCAGGGACATGGAGGATAGCAAGGGTCGGAACACGGGTAACGGCCGTCGGCCGTTACCCGTGTTCCGCCAGGGATTAGGCCGCGTTAGCGACCAATTCGACAAAGGTGGGTTTCAAGCTGGCGCCGCCGACAAGCGCGCCGTCGATGTCCGGGTGGGCCATGAGTTCGGCGATATTTTTCTCGGTGACACTGCCGCCGTATTGGATGCGCACTTGTTGGGCTACGTCGTCGCCCAGGATTTCGGCTACGGCCGTGCGCACGGTTCCGCCGATAATTGCCCCGGCCTGCTCTACGGTAGCAGTTTTGCCGGTGCCGATAGCCCAGATTGGCTCATAGGCGATGACGCAGACGCTGGCTTGTTCGGCCGTAAGTCCGGCAAAAGCGGCTTTCACCTGCCCGCTGACAAAGCTGTGGGTTTCGCCGGCTTCGTTTTGTTCCAGACTCTCGCCCACGCAGACCATCGGCGTGAGGCCGTGAGCCAGGGCGGCCTTAATCTTCTTGTTCACGCCTTCGTCGGTTTCGCCAAAATAGGCGCGGCGCTCGGAGTGGCCAAGGATGACGTATTGGCAGAAGGGGGTGAGCATGTTGGGGGCGAGTTCGCCGGTGAAGGCGCCGCTTTCGGCGAAGTACATATTTTGCGCGCCGACGCCGATTTTGGTGCCTTTGACGCTGGCGGCTACGGCCGGAATGGCCAGGGCCGGCGGGCATAAAACGATATCCACGCCGCTGGTGGCGTTGAGGCCCTCGCGGATTTGTTCCACAAAGGCGACCGCTTCATCGGCCGTTTTATTCATTTTCCAATTACCCGCAATGATGGGTGTACGCATGGTTTTTCTCCTTTTTGGGGCAGCGGCGAGTATGCCGCTGTCATGAGTAAAATAAAATGGACGCGGAAGGGCTGAACCGGGAAAATCAATCCTGAGAAATGGCTGTGGGCCGATCCTTGTCTGTTAATTGGTTTTGGTTGGGAAAGTAGATTGATCGTGATAATTATAGGATAGGCGGGGGAGTGGGGCAATGAGGGTGTGTGTCTGTTGCTGGATTTGGAGAGGCGTGGTATATCCGTAACGGCCGTATCCCCTGCAACGCAGTCTGGCGGCAAGACGTACAGTAGGCTGAAAACCTGATTATCGGAGCAAAACATGCGCATTATTTTGTATTTAGGCAAAGGTGGGGTGGGCAAAACGACGGTGGCGGCGGCAACGGCCGTGCGCAGCGCCGAATTAGGCTACAAAACCCTGGTGGCCAGCACAGACATCGCCCACAGTCTGGCCGACTCCTTCGACAAACCCCTGGACGCCGTGCCCGTGCAGTTAGCCGAAAACCTGTGGGCGCAAGAAATCAGCGTCGTGGCCGACATCCACAACTATTGGGGAACCTTACAATCCTTCGTCTCGCAAAACATCAGTGGCAAAGGTATCAGCAACGTCGTCGCCGACGAGTTGTCGGCCTTTCCGGGCATGGACGAAATTGTCAGCTTGCTGCATATCAACAAACAAGCCCTGGAGCAAAATTTCGACCGCGTGATCATTGATGCCGCCCCGACCGGTGAAACCATCCGCCTGCTGACCATGCCCGATACCTTTCGCTGGTACGCCGGGCACCTCTCCCGCTTTGAAACCAACGTCATCAAAGCCCTAAAACCATTCGCCGGACGCATCATTCGCGGGCCGGCCGAAATTTTTGAAGCGTTAGAAAAACTCGACGAGGCGACCGGCGAATTACGCAAAACGTTAAGCAACCCGGAAATTAGCAGCTACCGGGTGGTCTTGCAGCCGGAAAAAATGGTGGTGCGCGAAGCCGAGCGAGCCATCAGCTATCTGGGCTTGTTCAACTATCCGGTAGACAGCGTGATTATCAATCGCATTTTGGGCGAAAACGCGGAGGAAGGTGAGTTTTACCATAAGCGGCGGCAGCTTCAGGCCAAATATCTGCAAATGATTGAGGACAATTTCCGGCCCCTTCCTTTGTGGCGCGCCCCGTATTATGCCGACGAAGTGGTCGGCGTGGCGGCTCTTTCGCGGTTGGCGTTTGATTGTTTTGGCAATGAAGACCCTGGGCAGGTCTTTTATCGTGGCGCGGTGCAGGAATTTATCGAACTGCCGGATGGCGGCTACCGTCTGCGAATTCCCATGTCGTTTGTAACCAGCGGTGATGTGCGGCTGCGCAAGCGTGGCGACGAAATGTTCATCACCATCGGCAATTTTAAGCGGGAAATGATTTTGCCAGGGGTGCTGGCCAAGCGGAAAGCGGTAGGCGGCGTGCTGCGGAATGGCGCGCTGGAAATTGATTTTTCACCGCCGTCGCTGCCAGATGAACAGGGCGAACAAACGGCGTTATCGGGTGAAGCCTGAATGATTCAGGCGACACGGATATAGGTTTATGGGCAAGGACGAATGAAAATTCGTCCTTGTTTTATTTTGTTATATCATTGTTCATAGTAGTTGCTGAGTCAGTTTGGGTCAGGTGAAAACTTGGCCAAACCCCCGTTAGCGATAAAACTAAATACGAAGGAGATTGAAAAATGGCAACCATTACAGTTTTGAAGTTTGATACGCCAGAAGGCGCTCAGGAAATGCTCGAACTGATTCAAAATCTGACTAAGCAGAACCTGATTTCGTTGCAAGATGCTGCAATTGTGGCCTGGGAAAAAGGCAAAAAAGCGCCCAAAACCCGGCAGTTGGCCAATATGGTGGGCCTGGGCGCGTTGGACGGCGCATTTTGGGGAATGCTTTTTGGCCTCATCTTTTTTGTGCCTTTCTTTGGTATGGCCATTGGCGCGGCGATGGGCGCGCTGGCGGGCAAATTCGCCGATTTTGGCATCGACGATGGGTTTGTTAAATCGGTGCGGGAAAAGGTGACGGAAGGCACGTCGGCGTTGTTTTTGATGACGAGCGACGCGGTGATGGATAAGGTGATTCCGGCTGTTAAAGAAAAAGCCCTTTCTTTCGAACTGGTTACGTCCAATTTATCCAATGCAGCGGAAGAAGAGCTTCGGTCGGCTTTCGGCATCGAATCGGCTGAATAAGAGAGTGGTTTTGACAAGATGTACTGACGCGAAAGGAGGCGTTCGGTGATACATGAGCATGTGGTCCAACATACTGCGTGAAAATCAATTTCGGCCGGAGGATGTGCCGGCGTTTCAGAACAAGTTATTTTTTGAGGGAAATCGGAGACGGCCGTATCTGGAACGGTTTAGTGTACTCCTGTTTTTAGCCACCGTGATCGCCACGGTAGGCGTGATCAACGATTCCACAGCTACCGTGATTGGCGCGATGATCATTGCGCCGCTCATGCTGCCCATCATGGCAACCGCCGGCGCGCTGGTGATGGGGCAGATGGGGCGAGCGATTCAGAGTTTATTTTTAGTTACGATGGGCATTGCCAGCGTCATCGGTTTGTCGGCATTGATGGGCCTGATGTACCCCGACGCCATCTCCTTCACTGCCAATTCCCAGATTCTCGCGCGTACGTCGCCCCGGTTGTGGGACCTGATCGCCGCGCTGGCATCGGGTGCAGCGGGCGCATTTTGCATGAGCCGGGATGATATTGCCGATTCGCTGCCTGGGGTGGCGATTGCTATTTCCCTGGTTCCCCCGCTTTGTGTTGTGGGCATTAGCTTGTCATATGGCGAATTGACTGCCGCCTGGGGAGCATTGCTGCTGTTTGTGACCAATATGCTGGCAATTCTTTTAGCCGGCGGCGGCGTCTTGGCCATTTTGGGATTGAGCGGCGCGGCGACTGTGAAGCTCCGGGGAAATGCGCGGCGGAATTCGTTTGCCCTGATTCTAATCAGCTCTTTGTTAGTCGCTGTGCCTCTGACCGCCACAGGGGCTAAAATCACGTGGCAGTCTCGCCAGGAATTAGAGATTCGGCGGGCGGCTGAAGCGTGGCTGGCCGGGACGGATTTTGAGGTGCGCGAGGTGAAAATCACCGGCAATGTGGCCGACATTACGGTGACTGGACCCGGTGACACGCCGCCGTTTGATTCCGTGGTGGCCGATGTACAACAGAATGTGGACCCGCAGTTGACGATAGAGCTGGAAATTATTCCGGTGCAAAGATTTTTGCGCGAGGGCATCGCCCCGCCGAATCGTTAGAATTGTGGCGAGGCCATGAAGTCTTGCATTTAACATGGCTTCGCCACAGGTGTAACTGCGGTTTCTTACCCGCTCCAGAAACGCGATGAGCAACTGCGAAGACCCCAAGGGTTTGATAATCAAATAATCCAAATTCTCAGGAGCAAACCCTTGGGGTTTGTAGTCACAAACGGCCGTTCAAACCATCAACATGGCGTCACCAAAAGAAAAGAAGCGGTATTGGTCGGCGACGGCCGTGTCATACGCCTGCATGATTTGCGCCCGATCTGCAAAAGCGGACACCAGCATCAGCAAGCTGGACTGCGGCAGGTGGAAGTTGGTGATGAGGGCATCGACGGCGCGAAATTTGTAACCGGGGTAAATAAAAAGGTCGGTCGGCCCTTCAAAGGCGGCGACCGGTTTCCAGGGGCACATATTGCTGGTTTCCCCGGCCGCGTCGCGGGCGCTGATGGTTTGCAGCGTGCCCAGAATGCCGGCCGAACGACAGGCGGCGGTTTCCAGAGTGCGCACGGCCGTTGTGCCTACGGCAATCAACCGGCCGCCGGCCAGTTTGGCGTCGTTGATGCGGCGGGCTGCCTCGGTGGTCAGGCTGGCCCATTCGCTGTGGATGACATGATCGGCTACGCGGTCGGCTTCGACCGGCTTGAAGGTGTCCAGGCCAACGTGCAGGGTCACGGTCTCGAATAAGACCCCTTTGTCGCGTAGGGCCATCAACAAATCGCCGGTGAAATGCAGCCCGGCGGTAGGAGCGGCGCTGGAGCCGGGCGGGCGGGAGTAAACGGTCTGGTAGCGTTCGGCGTCGTCGAGCGTTTCGTGGATGTAGGGCGGCAGCGGCGTGTGGCCGAGGCTTTCCAAATCATCGTCGATGGGGCGGCTGAAGGTGAGTTCGCGCTGGGGGCCATCGAGAACGGCCGTTACCGCAGCCGTCACATCGGTTAACAGGCCATCCTTGTTTTCCAACAAAATTTCCGCGCCCATTTGCAGCTTTTTGCCGCCGACCAGCGCTTGCCAACGCGTTGGGTCCAAATTTTCCAGCAGCAAGATTTCCACTTTGCCGCCGGTAGGCTTTTGGCCGAAGAGGCGGGCCGGGATAACGCGGCTGTTGTTGCCGACCAGAATGTCGCCAGGGCGCAGGTAGTCGAGCAGGTCGGTGAAGCGGCGGTGTTCCAGACGGCCGTTGGCGCGGTGCAAAACCATCAGGCGGCTGGCGTCGCGTTGGGGTAACGGCCGTTGGGCAATCAATTCCAAAGGCAGGTGGTAATTAAAATCGTTGGTTTTCATGGCAGATATTTTGGCTTGCCGCCAGTTAGCGGCGAAAAATGCGGATGAGGATATTGAGCAGAATGGTTCCCAGGATGCTGATGAGCAGCATGGTGGCCAGGGGGAAATAAATCTTAAAGTTTTGCCCCTGAAAATTAAAATCGCCGGGCAAATTACCCAGCCAGGGGAACAGCCGGCCGGCGGCCAGGATGATGGCGCCGATGAGGGCAAGTGTAAGACCCAGAATCACCATGATGCGGCCAAATTCGATCATGTGGCGTCGTTGCTCCCAAAAAGAGTGGGTTGGTTGGGTTTGTTGTCTTGTCTGCGGTTGGTGAATGGGATGCCCAGGTGGTTGTAGGCATGGGGCGTGGCCATCCGGCCGCGGGCGGTGCGCTCTAAAAAGCCAAGCTGCAGCAGGTATGGCTCCACCACGTCCATGATGGTATCGGCTTCTTCGCTGATGGATGCGCCGATGGTATCCAGCCCGACGGGACCGCCGCCAAATTTTTCGATGATGGCGCGTAAAACGCGACGATCCAGGTCGTCGAGTCCCAGATTGTCGATTTCCAGAAGGTTGAGGGCGGCCACGGCCGTTTCCTGGGTAATCTCTCCCTCGGCCCGCACCTGGGCATAATCGCGCACCCGGCGCAGCAAGCGCAGCGCCACACGCGGCGTCCCGCGCGAGCGCAGAGCGATTTCCCTGGCTCCGGCGGCGTCGCACGCCACGCCCATAATGCCTGCGCCGCGATTGACGATGGACTCGACGGCCGTTTGCTCATAAAAATCCATGCGATAAACCGCCCCAAAACGGGCGCGAAGCGGCGCCGTGAGCAGCGCCAGCCGCGTGGTGGCCCCGATGACGGTGAACTTGGGCAGCTTCAGGCGCACATTTTTCGCGCCTGGCCCTTTGCCCACAATAATATCCAGCACAAAATCTTCCATCGCCGGGTAAAGGATTTCCTCCACAGCGCGCCCCAGGCGGTGAACTTCGTCAATGAACAAAATGTCACCGGCGCGCATGTTGGTCAGAATGGCGGCCAAATCACCGGCGCGTTCGATGGCCGGTCCGGCGGTGATGCGAATATTCACGTTCATCTCGTTGGCCACCACATGCGCCAATGTGGTTTTGCCCAGGCCTGGCGGCCCGTGAAACAACACGTGGTCCAACGGTTCCTGGCGGGCTTTGGCTGCTTCGATGAGGATGGCCAGGTTGGTTTTTAATTTTTCCTGACCGGTAAATTCGGCAAGAAGTTGGGGGCGGATCAGGCCATCCAGGCCGCGATCTTCGGTCTTGCGCTGTGGGGAAATATGTCTGTTGGGGGTTGGGTTATCGGTCATGAGTCGTTGGTTGCCTGTAAGCTCTTTGCATGGGATTATACGTCAAGTGCAGCGTATTGCGTAACCGGAAGCAGGGTAAGGCGGCTGCACAATACAACAATCTGGAGGGATTATGGTTTACGAATCGCAACATCCGTTGGTGAAACACAAGTTGACTCTGCTGCGCGACAAGCGGACGAAGGCGAAAAAGTTTCGCGAGTTGATTCGGGAATTGGCCATGCTGTTGTGTTATGAAGCGACGGCCGATTTAGGGGTGACGGAAATAGAGGTTGAAACGCCAATGGAAACGGCCGTTGGTTACGACCTGGCTGAAAAAGTGGGATTGGTCCCCGTGCTGCGCGCCGGGCTGGGCATGGTCGATGGCATCTGGGAAATGATGCCCGGCGCGGAAGTGTGGCACATTGGCCTCTACCGCGACGAAAAAACCCTTAAACCGGTTTCTTACTACAACCGGCTGCCCACATCACCCACGGTGGAAGTGTGCTTGGTGCTGGACCCCATGCTGGCGACTGGCGGCTCGGCCGTGGCTACGGTGGACATTCTCAAACGTTGGGGAGCCAAACGGGTGAAATTTGTGGGCATCCTGGCCGCGCCGACCGGCATCCAGCGGCTGCAAGAAGCCCATCCCGATGTGCCCATCCACATCGCCAAAATTGACCAACGCCTCAATGATGTGGGTTTTATCCTGCCCGGTCTTGGCGATGCCGGCGACCGCCAATTTGGCACAGGCTGAGAAACATCTAGCAGTTAACAATGAACGGTCAAACCGGCGGCTGTTCATTGTTAATAAGCGATAGCGACCCTTTTTATGGTTTATGTGCTTGTTTTTCTGGCGGTTTGGGCAGTTGGGTTAGCGGCGACGCCGGTGGCGCAGCAGATATCGCGGCGCTGGCAGATCGTCGCCCGACCGGGCGGCCGGCGGCAGCATCAGGGCGATATTCCCAAGTTGGGTGGCCTGCCGCTGTTGGCGGCTTTGCTCGTGGGCGTCTTGCTGGTTTATTGGCTGATGCCGCCCCTGCAACCGGCGGACGCTCTGCGGCTGCGGGGCGTGGTATTGGGAACCCTGGTCATTACCTTGGGTGGATTTGTCGATGATCGCTGGGAATTAGCGCCGATACCGCAATTTACCATTCAGGCGGTTGGCGCGTTGATTGCCATGAGCCACACCATTTTTATCGAAGTATTTAGCAATCCGCTGCCTGCGCCGGGGCTTTGGAATATGCCGCCATTGTCCTGGGTCTTTAGCTATGACGCAGCGACCGGATTGGTGTGGGTGTGGCGGCCGTTGGCTTTGCTGCTGACTCTGTTGTGGATGATGGGCATGATCAACGCAGTGAACTGGTTGGATGGCCTGGATGGATTGGCAGCCGGGGTTTGCGCCATTGCGGCGCTGTTGTTTGCCTGGCACAGCCATACTTTGGGGCAGCAAACGGTCGCTTTGTTCCCGTTGATTTTGGCGGCGGCTTTGTTGGGATTTTTGCCGTTTAATTTTGCGCCGGCGCGGATATTTTTAGGGACGGGCGGGGCGTATTTGCTGGGCTACCAGATGGCGACCTTATCCATTTTGTCGCCGGCGAAGTTGTCTACGGCTTTGTTGGTGCTGGCGGTGCCGATTTTGGATGGGGCGTGGCTGGTGATCAGCCGGTGGCGGCGAGGGCGCAATCCGCTGCAAGGCGGGCGCGATCATTTGCATTTTCGTCTTTCGGATGGGGGGATGCCGACGCGGCAGATTGTGGTGGGGTATTATGTGGTAACGGCCGTTTTCGGCCTCATCGCTGTCTTAATCCCTTCCCGTTCCCTGAAAGTTTTATTGTGGTTACTCCTGTATACGCTGGTATTTTTGCTGCTGGTCTGGCTTAGTAAACGCAAACTGCCGGCTGACGCCTGAACAATCACCTTGCCTGAGACATGGCTGTTAATAGGTTTACAAAAGAAGCGCAGCAGGTCTGACAGTCTGGTCAAACCGGTTCGTGTATGCTTTAGATGGTTATAAATTTTCAGGTTTCTCTGGGAAGACCCTATGGGTTTAAGTTCCAAATATCTAATTTCTCCAGAGCAAATCGTTAGGGTCTGTATGGTTACAATTTCTAAAGCAGGGGAGTTTGGCAGTATGACTGAAGAAGAAGCAATAAAACGTCAGATAGTTGGCAAAGAGTCCCAGCCTCAGACGAATCCGATGCTGGTGTCTATGCAGATCGAGGCGATGCAGTTGGTTCTGCGCCGTATGCGCGCATCTCGGGGAATGATGTTGGACCCGATTACCAATGAGAAATTGAGCAATATTGCCAATCAATGAGCAGTATGATCTATTCACGACTGAAAAGCCAGGCCTGAGTTGGGCCTGGCTTTTTTATTGTCAATTTGCCTGGGTTGGAACACATGCGGGCAGGGTTTGGGCGGTCTGCTGCCAGGGTTCGGTGTACCAGGCGAGGTATTCGTCTAAATGGGCGGTCCAGTACGCCTCTTCGTGTTGGCCTTCGTTTAGCGTCCAGGTGTGGGGGATGCCGGCGGCGACCATATCTTCGTGTAATTGCAGGGTGTTGGCGCGTACCCAATCGTTGTCGCCGATGTCCAGGTAGATGCGTAAATCACCCAGATCGCTGCTAAGGGCGGTGAATTGCGGGTTGACATCTGGTTTGGCGTATTCGTCTAGCAGGGCGGCGCTGTGCGCGCCGACGCTGATAAAGGCTTCCGGATTTCGGAAGGCGATCTCTAAGGACCAATAGCCGCCCCGCGATAAGCCGCCAAGGGCGCGGAATTGGGGGTCTGGGCTGGCGCAGTAGGCGGCTTCGGCGTAGGCTGTCAGGTCTTGTAGGATGACAGTTTCGTAGGAGCGCGGTCCGCCGGAGGTGTAGAGGGCTGTTTCGCCGCTGTAGGGCATGACAATGAGCATGGGCGGGTAGATACCGGCCTGAATTCCAGCTTCGGCGGCCTCGTCCAGGCCGAGTTGGTCCCAGATGGCGTCGGTGTAGGTGTTGCCGGGGAGCATGTAGAGGGTGGGGTAGGCACGGCCGTTTTCCCCATAACATGGCGGCAGGTAGATGCGATAAGACATATCGCCGGCGATTTCGCTGGGAAAGAAACCGGTTTCGATGCGGCCGGGCTGGGCGCAGGGTACGGCCGTGTTGGTTGGCGTGGCTGTGGGTACGGCCGTTGCTGTGCCGGTTGGGGTGGGCGAGAGGGTAAGAATTGGCGTGATGGTGGGGCTGGACGACGGCCGTGCGGCATGGGTTGAGGCAGGTTGGGGTGTAGCTGCGGGCAGAACGGCCGTGCTGGCCGGGGTGATAACGGCCGTTACCGTTGGTCTGGTCGCCGCCTGCCACACACCCCACACGCCCAGCAGAAGCAGCGCGCTCACGAGTACCAGCATAACGAATTTTAAACCCGACATTGGAAAAATACTACCAGGGGAGTTCGCTGGGCGGTTCGGCCAGCAGACGTTGATAATTGCCGCGCCACAAATCTGCGGAACGGGTCATGGTTTTTAACTGGATGTCGGCGAAACGGGGGAATAACTCGCCAAGCAGGTCTGGCAGCAAATCCCATGCTTCGTGACGAATGACATCTTCCATGTTAGCGGCCGTTTCCGCGACCCATTCCCAATCGCGCAAAAAGCGTTCTGCTTTCATCCAATATCCGCGCTTTTCCCAGGCTTCGACAGATTGTTTGATACCGGCGTCAATTTCACGCAGCAAAAAAACCAGGCTGGCCGCCATATCCTGAGCTTCGGCGTCCATTTGCGGTTTTTGGCTCAGGCGGCGCAAAATTTCGGCGATGCTGCGCCGGTTTTGGTTACGAATTTTTGTTGGGTTGTTTAAATTGATTACTCGACTCATCATTTCTCCTAAAGACGGCGGGGATGATAGCACGGCCGTGTCGATGTGCCAATGATGACCTGATGCCAATAGCAATTCTCAATTTGGGTCTTTGGGATTTCATGGGGTTTGGTCTGATGCGTGATACGTGATGCGTGAAACCCCCCCCCCCTGTCCCCCCCCCTTCCTAAAGAACCCTCAATTTAACCAGAAATGTGTCATGCTGAGGTCCTCCGAAGCATCCCGTTCAGCCCTAATGACCAATACATGGGGATGCTTCGCTCCGAAGACTCCGCTCAGCATGACAGTTCAGCGTAAAGTGCAAAGAAATTACCTTGTTCGCACGAATGCCTGATCTAAATTGAGAATTGCTGTGATGCCAATATGCGCCGGTTTATGGTGGCAAAAACGGCCGTCTTCTGCTTTAATAGTAACCGTCTCTTCCAACTTTTTCAGCCAACAGCTTTACAATCTATCTAGTTATCTACAGAGGTAAACCTATGCGAATGCAAGACGTTTTAGCGATTATTTTAGGTGGTGGCGCCGGCACCCGGCTGTACCCGCTCACGGTTGAACGCGCAAAACCGGCCGTCCCCCTGGCCGGTAAATATCGGCTCATCGATATCCCCATGAGTAACTGTATCCACGCCGGAATCGAAAAAATCGCCATTCTCACTCAATTCAACTCCGCTTCCTTACATCGCCATATCTACAGCACCTACGTTCGCGACATCTTTACCCCAGGTTGGGTACAAATTTTGGCCGCCGAACAAACCCCCCGCAGCGCAGACTGGTATCAGGGCACAGCCGATGCCGTGCGCAAGCAGTTGATCGAGATCAAACAAGCTGGTTCCAAATATGTGCTCATCCTCGCCGGCGATCATCTCTACCGCATGGATTACACCAAGTTTGTCCAATTTCACGTCGACAGCGAAGCCGATATCACCATCGCCGTGCAGCCGGTAGACCGCAAATCTGCCCCGTCGTTGGGCATTCTGAAGATGGGGTCAGACGGGCAAATTACCCAATTCACCGAAAAACCAAAACAAGAAGCTCAACTCGACGAACTGGTCAGCCGCGATGATTCCAACAAGCCTTACATGGCCTCGATGGGCATTTATGTATTCGCCACCGACGTTTTGTTCGACTTGCTGGATCAGGAAGGCGATGACTTTGGCCGCGATCTTATTCCGGCGGCGATGACCAACCGCCGGGTCATGGGCTACGTTTTTGATGGTTACTGGGAAGACATTGGGACCATCCGTCGCTTTTTCCAGGTGAACCTGGATATGGCCGCCTACGACGCTCCCTTCGACTTCTACGATGCCGAACGGCCGATTTATACCCATGCCCGCTTTTTACCCGCCTCCGAAGTTCACGGCTCACACCTGGATAACGTGCTGCTAACCGATGGCTGCCGGATTCAAAACGCCTCGATTACCAACTCCGTGGTTGGTTTACGCAGCATCATCCATGCGGAAGCGGTGATTCGCTCCACGGTTATCATGGGCGCCGACTACTACGAAACAGAGAAAGAACTGGCTGACAACGCCAAAAAGGGCATTCCCGACGTTGGCATTGGCGCCGGCACGCACATCCAACGCGCGATTGTGGATAAAAATGCGCGCATCGGCTCCAACGTCCACATCCGCGACATTCCCAACCGCCCGGACACTGAAGGGGACGGCTGGGTAGCGCGGGACGGCATCATTCTTGTGCCCAAAAATGCCATCATTCGGGATGGTACGGTGATCTAACTCCGGCAGCAGGGCAATTAAAAAAGACCGGTTCTTCAGGAACTCAGGGGGTTGACAGCCCTGATGCGTGAAGCGTGAAGCGTGACCAGAGAGGTTTCACGTATCACGTATCACGCATCAAACCAAACCCCATGAAATCCCAAAGACCCAAAAGACCCTGAGGGTTTGGTCTCGAGAAATTCAACTTTGCGTTAGTTCAAACCTTTGGGGTCTTCTCTTGGCAAAAAATAAAGCGGCCTGAAAAATATTTCTTTTCAGGCCGCTTTATTTTTTATGAGCGATTAGCCGCTTGGCGGCGAGTTTAGGCTGTTGGGGAACTCAAGGATTCGCTGGCTTCTTCAGGGGTGGAAAAGCGAGTTTCCAGGTGGGCGTACACCATCACTCGCTTCTCTTTGGGGTAGATGATGGCCGGATACCACCCATGATCGGCAATAGACGGCCGTACCGCCCCGCACAGCCCAGCTTCTTTTCGACGAGGAAACTGCCAGATTACCCAGTTTTCTAAATCGTCGAATGATAATTTCGTTGGTTTTTGCGTAGAAAGTGTAATGTTCGCCACGATATTTTCTTCAGCGTGCATATTCCCTCCTGGTGAAGTCGATTGAACAGCAAGCCGAAATCGCTTGCGCTCGCCTGCTTAGAACTCGTCTAATAAAATGGCCAGTACGTTAGCGGTATCGCTTAGATTTTCTAAAAGATGGTCTGGTTTGTACTGCGCCAGCGTGGCGGCGGCGTGCCAGCCGCTGGCCACGGCCACGGCCGTTGCCTTTCCTGCCCGCGCACACAAAATATCCGCCGGGGTGTCGCCAATGATCACCGTATTGGCGCCATCAAACAAATCGCCGGTCAATTGGCTGGCGCGCTGCATGGCAATGCCTGGCAGCTGATTGCGGTCCATGTGGTCAGAGCCATACGCGCCGATGCGGAACAACGCTGTTTCCAATCCGGCGGCCGCCAGTTTTAGGGGAGCCGTGCTGACTATGTTGCCGGTTAACAACCCCAAAACAACGCCCTCACGGCCGTGCAGCGCCGCCAGCAGTTCCGGCACGCCCAGGCACGGCCGAATCCCCTTATCGGGAAACGTTTCCCGCGCCTGAGCTGTCATCCGATCGTAAATGGTCGGCAGTTTGGCCCGAATTTCTTCCGGCGAAAAGCCGGCAGCTTGCAGCAGATCGGTGATGATGCGGGGATCCGTTTTGCCGCCCATGTGGTAGGTGTCTACCGGCCCGGCCGTGCCGCAGACCTGCTCCAGCGCTGATGTCATGGCGGCGCGGCCGGCGCTGTTGCTGCGGATCAGCGTGCCGTCGATGTCGAACAAAATCAGCCGGTTCATTGGCCCAACAGGTGTGCAACGGCCGGCCAAAAGGGACCAGTTGGCGTGGCTCTGGGCGGAACGGCCGTGCCCACCGGCACGCCGCGCTCCTGTAAAATAGTTTTGATCCAGCCGATTCGCTGCCCCGCCGGAGTCAGCGCCAAAATTTGGCGGACGATCTCTTGCTGGCGCTGGGCTTCGGGCAAATTGCCCTCGGCTACGGCCCGGGTCAGGGCGACGAGCGGTTCAGGAACGGCCGTGGCCAATCCGCTCAACAAACCATCCATGCCCAAAGCCAGCAGCCCCAGGGCAATGGGTTCGTTGCCCGCCAAAGCGACAATCTGTTCCGGGCGGGCATCCAGAAGATTGCGCACTTGCCCGGCGTCGGCGCGGCTGGATTTGATGCCGGCCAGCGTGGGCAATTCGCGCCCCAGGCGGGCCAGCAGGGCCGGGCTGACGCCGTTCACCGCCAACTGCGGGATGTCGTAGACAATGAGCGGCGTGTTGGGGGCGGCGGCGGCGATTTGGTGGAAATAGTCGGCCAGGCTGCCATCGTCCATGCCGTAGAAATAGGGGGTCATGGCGGCGATGACGTCTGCGCCAATGGCTTCGGCGTGGCGCGCCAAAATCAGGGCATGGTCGGTGCGCATTGCGCCGACGTGAACCAATACAGGGACACGGCCGTTGGCGGCCTTGAGCGTGGCCTCGTGTAATTTTTGTCGTTCATCCAGGTCCAGGGCGATGCCCTCGCCGGTGCTGCCGCCGGAAAACAGGCCGGCAACCCCACGGTCAATCAGAAAGTCAACCAGTTGGGGGATAACGGCCGTGTTCACCGTATACCCATCCGCCGCAATGGGTGTGGCCATCGCCGGCGTCACGCCGCTCATCAGTTTACTCTTTAAGTTTGCGATCTTAGTCTTCACAATAGCACATTCCTAATCTAAAAATTTGGTATCTATGCAGACCCCAAGGGTTTAACACCCAACTACTCCAAATTCACATGAGCAACCCTTTGGCAAGACCCCAAGGGTTTAACACCCAACTACTCCAAATTCTCAGGAGCAAACCCTTGGGGTCTCAGTAGAGATTTCCCTGGCAAGACCCCAAGGGTTTAACACCCAACTACTCCAAATTCTCAGGAGCAAACCCTTGGGGTCTAGTCGTTACTATGGCTTTAGACGCCGGCCAATTGGGGCAGAAACATCTGCTCGGCTTTGGTGAGGGCGTTTTCAAATTTGTGCAAGGCTTCGTCAACCAGGTGGTCGGGGACGTTGAGCGCCGGCGTCATGCGGATGGCGTTGCGGCCGCAGGGGATGAGCAGCAGCCCATCTTCAAAGGCGTTTTGGATGATGGCGTTGCGCAAATCAGCAGCGCGTTCTTTGGTGTGCCGGTCTAACACAAATTCCAGGCCGATCATCAGGCCACGGCCGCGCACATCGCCGATGCTGTCGTGGCGCTGCTGCATATCGCTCAGGGCAGACATGATGGCGGTACCGGTTTGTTCGGCCTTGGCCAACAAGCTTTCCTCTTCGATGACCTGCAAGGTAGCCAGGGCCGAAGCGGCGGCGACGGGATTGCCGCCAAACGTACTGCCGTGCGAGCCTGGACCCCACACCATATCTTCCTTGCGGGCGATGATGCCGCCGATGGGCATGCCGCTGCCTACCCCTTTGGCAAAACAGACAATGTCCGGCTCGACGTTTTCATGTTCGATGGCCCACCACTTGCCGGTGCGGCCGGCGCCGCTCTGAATCTCATCGACCATGAGCATAATGCCGTATTGGTCGCAAATTTCGCGTAGATAGGCGAAGAACCCGGGCGAGGGGACAATATAACCGCCTTCGCCTTGAATCGGCTCGATGAGGATGCCGGCGATGTCTTCAGGTTCCAACAGGCTGTGGAAGATGTGTTCGTCCAGGTAATGGCTGATGGTATCGGCGGGCGTTTGGTCATCTTCGGGGAGAAACAGGGGGCGGTATGGGTTGGGGTAGGGCAGGTGGTGGACGTAGACGCCGGGTTTGTAGCTTTCGCGCTGCACGGCTTTGCTGGCGGTGAAGGAGAGTGAGCCGAGGGTACGGCCGTGAAACGCCCCCAGAAAGCCGAGGAATTTGGACCGGCCGGTCTTGTACATGGCCAGCTTGATGGCCGATTCGACAGCTTCGGTGCCGGAGTTGGCCAGGTAGACCAGCGTGTCGTCCATGGGGGCGATGCTTTGCAGCTTTTCGGCCAGATCGACCGCCTGCGGGTAGAAGAAGTCGCTGAGGCAGATGTGCCAGAATTTGTCGACTTGTTCCTGCACGGCTTGCACCACGGCCGGATGACGGTGGCCGACGTTGAGGACGGCGACGCCAGCCATAAAATCTATGTAACGACGGCCGTCGACATCCCACAATTCCGAACCCTGGGCATGGTCAACCACCAGCGCATATTCGCGGGTGTAGGATGGCGATAAACTCGCCTGATCACGTTGGATAATGGACAGCCCTTTCGGGCCTGCCCCACTTAAACTGAATTTCATGACTTGACTCCTTGAAATGTAGACACAGATGAAAACGGTTTCACTCGCTGCTAAAAAATAACCAAATTTGGTCATTTTTCTTGTTTGCGGTGCGTCTGTAGGAGGGGAGTCTGCTCAGATTGTGTTGATTCGGTCAACCGCCTGGGGTAATGGCCCCCCCTTTAGGCGCAGCAATGCCGCCGGTGAGGTCCGCTACTCCGGTTCAATGGTAAAAGATAGTGGATACCCTTCTAAGCTGGCGGCAAATTGAGCTTTTCCGACCCGTGATTCGGCTTCGGCTTGGGGCAATGTGGCGACGTAAGCGATGCCGGCGGTGTGGGCGACGAAGGTGACGTGTTCGGCTTCCATCGAGGTGAGCTGAAAGATTTTTTGCAGGATTAGGATGACAAAATCGTACGGCGTCACCTCATCGTTATGAATGAGGACTCGGTAAAGTGGCTCGATAGCTTCTGCCTGATCGGTCTCTTCGCGGATTTCTGGGGCGATTAGCGTTTGTGCTGCCATCCTGAGATTATAAGGAGTGCGAGGAAGGCGTGCAAAAGTTGGGAGAAGTTGGAAATTCTAGCCGCATGGGATGGATGAGGTTTTAGAATCTGATGTTGCTCAGAACGGTGAGTGTGTGGGTCATCAGGATAGCCAGTGGGGGGTGATTGGGTTCTAATTGGGGAACGGCCGTTTCCAATAAATCCACCAGGTCACTTCTGTCCACTTCAGGTGCCACAACCATCTGGCCGATTTGCTTTTCTAAATGGCGCAGCACACGATCATCGCGTGAGCTGACGGAGTTTGTGTGCCGCAGCTCTTTGTTCAACTCTACCAGCAGTTCTTGAAGCTCTTTCTTCGATGCCATTTTGCTCAGCCTCCAAATCCAATGAGCAGATTGCTGCTCGCCAGTTCTCAGCCACTCCGGGGCGGCTGATTCTTATTTTAACCCGATTTTAGCCTGATATTCTAGTGGAAAGTGGCCCAAATTGGCCGTTTTGTGTCAGGGTCACGAATAAGTTAAACCGCAAGATGGTCTAAGTCCTGTCAAGAACTTAGACCATCTTTGCGGTAAGTCTTTGTTCAAGGAATTTGTGACTACTTCACAAATTGGCCGTTTTGCCAAACATAATGCTGGACGAGTTCGATTTAGGGCTAAAAGGGTTCCTGCATCATGAATTTTTGAATGTGCAGATTGGTCCAATCTCCCAGATTGGACCAATCTTTGCAGGTTGAAAAAAGATGAACCCCGCGCAGTCTAAGCGGGGTGGGTTAAGCCGGCGCTGCTGCGTTTTCCTCTGGTTCTTCGATGGGTTTCAAGGCGATCCGAAAATAGCTTTCGGCGTATTTGAACCCGACGCGCTGCCCGGTTTCGTGGCTCCATTGCTTGAGCCGTTCGGTCGGATCCCAGTCGCCCAATTGGCTGACGTGTTGGCGCAGAGCGGCAATTTTGGTTTCGATGGTCTCGCTGATGTCGATGAAGTAATTGGGTTTTTGCGCGGGCCAGGAAACGTAAACGTAATTCACTTTGTGCGGGGCCAGCCCTTCCGCGTCTAAATCGGGGTAGAGCAGGTGCATTTCGGCAGCCGGAAATACGGCGTCGATGGCCACCTGAGCGGCGGCGCGGTGGTCGGGGTGGTTGATGTAATCTGCGCTGGGAAAATAGACGGTCGGATCCCCGCAGACGACGACGTTGGGGCGGTGTTGGCGGATCAGGCGCACCAGTTGTTTGCGCAGTTCCAGGCTGGGCTGGAGAAGGCCGTCATGTTCGCCGAGAAATATACAGGTAGCCCCGGCGGTTTGGGCGGCGGCCGTTTGTTCTTCGCGGCGAATGGCGGCTAATTTTTCGGCCGTCATGCCGGCCTCGTGGCTGCCGACGTTGCCGTCTGTAAGGACGATGTAGGTGACCTGGCTGCCGTGTTTGGTCCACAATGCGGCCGTGCCAGCTACGCCAAATTCGATGTCGTCGGGGTGCGCGTAGATGAACATGGCTCGTTCGGGAATATAAGTTTGGGACATCATGTTTGTTTGCCTCCGAAAAATGATTAGTAGGATTATACCTGTACCTGGGAGGGTGCATAAACGGCCGTTTCCCACCCGCCCGTCTTATCTTTTTGGGCCTTTGGGATTTCATGGGGTTTGGTCACGTATCACGCATCACGCTCCATTGAACGTCAACCCCTTGAATCCCTAAAGAGCCATCTTTATTAGCTTGAGAAGATGGGACCAATCTTGGAAACCGCAAAAGTGGTTATGGGCAAACCCTGAGCGAGCAATTAGCACATTCGAAATGTCCCGCCCCTACGAACCATCCACCTTTCTAATTCCTGGGCAAGAACCGCCTGTCTGGTCACATTAAGACTTCTTGATATACTAGATTTTTAGCTCCCTGTACGCCTTGTTTGCCACAGTTTCAGATCGGATAGGAGCAAAAGATTTTATTTGGTAATGACAAGCGCTGCTGGCTGCGTGGGCGGCGATTTTAGGCGACATAATCAAGAAAACTAGAAGAGGTCCATTTATGAGCAATTGGTACAAACGTGAGGTAGACGACATCGTTGAAGAGTTGCAAACATCGCCCCAAAATGGATTGAAAACGACCGAGGCGGAGAGCCGTTTGGCAAAATACGGCTTAAACGAGCTGATTGATCGCGGCACGAAAAGTCCCTGGCTGATATTGTTGGATCAGTTTAAAGATGTAATGGTGGTCATTTTATTTATCGCTGCCCTGGTTTCTTTGTTTCTGGCCGAATATGCCGATGTTGTGGTGATTATGGCCATTGTGGTCTTGAATGCGGCGATTGGTTTTTCGCAAGAATATCGGGCAGAGCAGGCTGTGGCGGCCTTGAAAAAATTGGCCGTGCCCACAGTGAAAGTGCGGCGCGACGGCCGTGTCGAGGAAATCTCTGCTCGTCAATTGGTTCCCGGCGACATTGTCATGTTGGAAGCCGGCAACCTGGTGCCAGCCGACGGCCGTTTGCTCACCTGTGTTAACCTAAAAATTGAAGAAGCCGCCCTCACCGGCGAATCGGAAGCCGTAGAAAAAGTTGACCACGCCCTGCCCGGCTCGGATTTGCCGATTGGCGACCGGCGGAATATGGCTTTCATGGGCACAGTTATCTCCTATGGGCGCGGCACGGCCGTGGTTACCGCCACCGGCATGGACACCCAACTAGGCGCCATCGCCGACCTCATTCAGGGCGTCCAACAAGAGCAGACGCCTCTGCAGCGCCGGTTGGCCCGCCTGGGCATTACCCTGGGCTGGTTCTCTCTGGGCATTATCGCCGTTGTCATCGCCCTGGGGTTACTGCGCGGCGAAAAATGGGACATTCTTGTCCTGACGGCCATCAGCATGGCCGTAGCGGTTGTGCCCGAAGGGCTGCCCGCCGTCGTCTCCATCACCCTGGCCCTGGGTTCTCAGCGCATGCTCAAACGCCATGCGCTTATCCGCAAACTGCCGGCCGTCGAAACGCTCGGTTCCGTTACCGTCATTTGCTCCGACAAAACCGGCACGCTGACGCAAAACCGCATGTCGGTAACTGTGTTTGATGTTGCCGGGCACACGCAGGAATTAGAAGCGCTCATCGACAAGCGCGGGGCCATCTATCACGCCGAACTGACGCCCCATGCCCCGCCGGAGAATCGTTCATTGAGTTTGCTGATCAAGGCAAGCGCTCTTTGCAACGATGCCTTTCTGCAAATCGAAGACGGCGTGGAACGCACCATTGGCGACCCGACCGAGGGCGCTTTGGTAGTAGCCGCAATGCAGATGGGCTACTCCAAAGAAGAATTGGAAGCCACCTGGCCGCGTGTGGCCGAAATCCCGTTCACCTCAGAGCGCAAACGGATGACGACCATCCATCGCATCGCCGACACGCAGCACGCGGAGATTTCTTTGCCCGCCCCGTACATTGCGTTTACCAAAGGAGCCATCGACAGTTTGCTGGAAGTTAGCACCCACATGTGGCAGGGCGAGTTAAACAACATTGTTCCTTTAGACGATGAGTTGCGCGGGCGGATTTTGGCGGCGAATTCTCGATATGCCGAGCGGGGGCAGCGGGTGTTGGGGGTGGTGATACGGCCGTTAGACACCCCAGAAATCGGGCCAGGCACCATCATCGAAGCCAACATGATCTTCATTGGCCTGGTGTCCATGATCGACCCACCGCGTCCAGAAGTAAAAGAAGCCGTGCAAATAGCCCGCAAAGCCGGCATCCGCCCCGTCATGATAACCGGCGATCACCCCCTCACCGCCCTATACATCGCTCAGGAACTCGACATCGCGCGGAACGACCGGTATCTAACCGGCAAACAACTGGCCGAAATGAGCCTGCCAGAGCTGGAAGAAGTGGTCGAAGATATATCCGTCTTTGCGCGCGTCTCGCCGGAACACAAATTAAACATTGTCAACGCCTTGCAAGATCGCGGCCAAATTGTCGCTATGACCGGCGATGGCGTCAACGACGCCCCAGCCCTTAAAAAATCAGAAATCGGCGTAGCTATGGGCATCACCGGCACAGATGTGTCCAAAGAAGCCGCCGACATGGTGCTGCTCGACGATAACTTCGCCACCATCGTGTCCGCCGTTGAGGAAGGGCGGGTCATCTTCGACAATATCCGCAAATTCATTCGCTACACATTGTCCAGCAACACCGGCGAATTGATCGTCATGCTGATCGCGCCATTTCTGGGAATGCCGCTGCCCCTGGTGCCCCTACAAATTTTGTGGATCAATCTGGTAACAGACGGCCTGCCGGGTCTGGCTTTGGCGTTGGAAAATGGCGAGCGCGGCATCATGGAACGGCCCCCTTTTCACCCCAAAGAGCATATTTTTAGCCGGGGATTGGGTTGGCAAATTATTTGGATCGGTACTTTGATGGGACTTGTGTCGCTGCTGACCGGCTATTTTTATTACGAGCCTGGCGTATCCAATGCGCAAGCCGACACCTGGCAGACAATGGCCTTTACCACACTCACCCTGGCGCAAATGGGGAATGCTCTGGCCATCCGTTCCAACGTCGATTCGGTCTTTAGCATTGGTTTTTTCGCCAACCGCATGATGATTGTGGCTGTCATGACGACTTTTCTTTTGCAGATGGCGCTGGTTTATTTTGGACCCTTGCAGCGCGTGTTTAGCACTGTGGCCCTGTCGGCGCGCGATTTGGGCATTAGTCTGGCCCTGAGCACGATTGTGTTTACGGCCGTTGAACTTTCGAAATGGGTCGGTCGGCGGCGCGCTCAGTCATAAATTGTTGCCGCCCCTGCTATCTGTAGCCCGAAACCCGCATTCGAGATTGGGCGGGCGACGGGCTACGGATTGTCGAGTACGACCACTGGCTCAACCAAACCCCAATCAAAACTGGCCAAATTTTCTGCGCCTAAGGCGATAATCGTCTCATAGTAGGTGTTGGCGTTCGCGCGGAATTGGGCTACGTTGACGGTTCGGCACACGGCCGGCAGCGGCTCCAGCCACTGCCGGGCGCGCAGAAGCATCTTCACCGCCCCGCGAAAATTCCCCCGTTCTACCTGATACAAGGCGATGCCGACCTGTAAAATGCCCTGGTAAAGGTCGCGGCCGGGGCTGTCATCGGCGCGCCAGGCGGCTTCCAGATCGTCGTGGCAGCGGTAATACTCGCCCTGGTTGAAGAGGGTGATGCCCCGTTTGGCAAGATCGGAGAGCGGCTGCGCGCATGTTGCGGTCAGGATGTGGGGGTCGGTGTCGCGGGCGTATTTTTTGAAGAGTTGGGCCATGTCGGCGGTGAATTTGGAGCGGGCGACGACGGCGTCGGCTCCGGCGCTGCGGGCCGTTTGGGCGGCCGTTACGTCCATGTGCGAGCCAAAACAGAGGATGGGCAGGCGGCGGGTAGCCGGCGAAGATTTGAGCGCCGCTATCCAGCGCTGCCAGGGTATGGCTTCGTTGTTGAGGTCAAACAGCAGCAGCGCGGGCTGCCAGGTGGTGAGGAGGGCGAAGAGCTGCCCGTTCTGGCCGTGGAGCGATTCGCCAGGGGTTTCCGGTCGGGCGGCGTCGGGGAGGGGGGAAACGGCCGTTCCCCCTAAATCCGCCACATTGCCCACCCAGCGGATTTGGTAACCCAGGTGGCTGGCAACGTTAGCAATACGCGGCGTGAACATCAGATCAGCCACGAAGCCGACAATGAGGGGAGCGTTTTGTGTGTTTTCCATGCTGGCGATTGTAACAAAGGCGGGGTGGCTGAGGTAGGGCAACGGCCGTTCCCGTGTTAAACTTAGGCCAGTGACGTTTGGCGGGCGAGAAAGGAGTGTGACATGGCAGAAGGAGACGAGTTGTTTGATCGCTTGCAGTCCCGGTATGAAGAGGGGCGCGTGCCGTGGGATGACGAAATGCCGCCGCCGGAAGTGGTGCAGATAGCGGCCAGTTTACCGCCGGGACGGGCGTTGGATCTGGGTTGTGGGTACGGCCGTTCCAGCATCTACCTGGCGCGGCGCAATTGGGTCGTCGACGGGGTTGATTTTATCCCCCTGGCCATCGCCGGCGCCCTGGCGCGTGCAGAAATGGCCGGCGTCGCGGAAAAGGCCAATTTCCACCTTGGCCGAGTCACGCATTTGCCGTTTTTGTCCGGGCCGTATGATTTTGCCCTGGACGTGGGGTGTATGCACGCTTTGGACGATGCCGGCCTGCGCCAATATCGGGATGAGGTTTATCGGCTGCTGCGTTCGGGTGGTTTGTATTTGCTTTTTGCCCATTTGCGCAGCGACGAGGCGGAGGTGCCCGGTCGTGGCGTGTACGAAGCGACCCTGCACAGCTTGTTTGGCTCGCATTTCACTTTGGAAAAAGTGGTTCATGGTACAACGCAAGTCGAAAACAGACCGCCGTTTGCTTCGGCCTGGTTTTGGTTTCGGCGAAATTGAGCTGTAAATTAAATGCGCGGTGGAACAGGGTCGATTGGTTGCAAAACATTTGCAAAATATGTACAAATATCCTACAATACAGCCATATTTAACTAAAATAAGGGATATAACCATGACGCAGCAAAATAAATGGACCCCGGCAGCTATGCCGAATCTGAGCGGGAAAACGGCCGTTGTGACCGGCGCGAACAGCGGCCTGGGCTACGAGACCTCGCTGGCCCTGGCGCAAAAAGGGGCGCGGGTGGTCATGGCCTGCCGCAATCTGACCAAAGGTCAGCAGGCCGCCGAGCAAATCCGGCAAATCGCTCCTGAGGCAGAGCTGGTTTTGCGCTCGCTTGATCTGGCCGATCTGGCTTCTGTGCGGGCGTTTAGCAAGGCTGTGCAGGCTGAATATACTGAATTGGATCTATTGATCAACAATGCCGGGGTGATGGCGCTGCCCTATCGCCAGACGGCCGATGGCTTTGAGATGCAGTTTGGCACCAATCACCTGGGGCATTTTGCCCTCACCGGCTTGCTGCTGGAGCGGCTGCTGGCGGCGCCGGCCGGGCGGGTGATTACGGTGAGCAGCATGTTACATCGCAGCGGGCAAATGAACTTTGATGATTTGCAGGGCCAGCAAACCTACAACAAACGGGCAGCTTACGGCCAGAGCAAGCTGGCGAACCTGTTGTTTGCTTATGAGTTGCAGCGGCGGTTAACGGCCGTTTCCGTCAACCTCATCAGCGTGGCGGCGCATCCCGGTTATGCTGCGACCAATTTGCAAGACGCCGGTCCGGCCATGGAAAACTCGGCCGTGCAGCGGCAGGTGATGCGTCTGGCGAACAAAGTGATGGCTCAGAGCCAGGCGATGGGTGCGCTGCCATTGTTGTATGCGGCTACGGCCGTCGACGTTAACGGCGGCGATTTTATTGGCCCGGATGGCTTTGGCGGGATGCGCGGCTACCCTGCGCACGTACAGTCCAGCGAGCGATCTCATGATCTGGCAACGGCCGTGCGCCTTTGGGATGTTTCCGTCGCCTTAACCGACGTACACTATGTGGCTCTGGATAAAGTTTTACTGCAGCAATTCTCAATTTAACCAGAAATGTGTCATGCTGAGAGCCTGTGCTGAGGCCGCCGAAGCATCCTCCGAAGCATCTCCTTCTTCTGGTGGAGCGGGATGCTTCGCTCCGAAGACTCCGCTCAGCATGACAGTTCAGCGTAAATTGCAAAGAAATTACCTTGTTCGCACGAATGCCTGATCTAAATTGAGAATTCCTGGTTTTACTGCGATAAGGTTCAACATCTTCTAATTTCTTGATAAAATGACCGATCCCACACTCCTTTGGCCCATCCTCCTTATTCTTGCTGCTGCGAGTATCGCGGCGGTGGCCGGCCTTCCGGCCTTGAACCGGCGGCTTTCCATCACGCAGTTAAGCTGGATTTTGGCGTTAGCACCCCTGTCGGCGGCCGTTTTGTTGGTCTTGCGCGTGCCGCAGGCCAATGATGGAACCGTATTCACCTGGCAGTGGACCTGGCTTCCCGCTCTCAATCTCAATCTTGGTTTGTACGTCGACAGCCTCAGCTTGTTGTTTGGCCTTCTGGTCACCATCATTGGGACGTTGGTTGTGGTGTACGCCGGGCAGTACTTCAAGGGCGACCAGAGCGCGTGGCGATTCCTGACCTATCTGCTGCTGTTCATGGCGTCTATGCTGGGCATCGTCATGGCCGGCGATGTGTTAACCCTGTTCATTTTTTGGGAAGGAACCAGCATCCTCTCGTTTTTGTTGGTGGCGTACAAATACCAGTATGAAGAGGCGCGAAATGGAGCGTTTCGCGCCTTGTTCATTACGGGCGGCGGTGGCATCGCTCTGTTAGCCGGGCTTTTGTTTGTCAGCTATGCGGCCGGCAGCACAGAGTTTGCCACCATTCTCAGCAGCGGCGATGTGCTGCGCAGCCATGATTTTTATCTGGTGATGTTGGGGCTGGTGGCCTTTGGCGCATTCACCAAAAGCGCTCAATGGCCCGCCCACATCTGGCTGCCCGGAGCCATGAGCGCGCCCACGCCTGCCAGCGCCTATCTCCATTCCGCCACCATGGTCAAGGCGGGCATCTACCTGATGGCTCGCATGAACCCGGCCCTGGGTTTTACCGATGCCTGGTTCTGGCTGCTGACCATTTTCGGGGGAATTACGATGCTTGCCGGCGCGTATTTGGGTCTAAAACAACACGATCTCAAGGGGTTGTTGGCCTATTCCACCATCAGCCAATTAGGTGTGTTGATGATGCTCATCGGCCAGGATGTGCCGGAAGCCTACAAAGCGTTGGTCATCGGGGTCATTGCCCATGCGTTTTATAAGAGCGCGCTCTTTTTGGTGGCCGGCATTGTGGATCACGAGACGGGCACGCGAGATCTTCGGCGGTTGGGCGGGCTGCGTAAGGTGATGCCTTACACTTTTGCCGCCGGGACGCTGGCGGCTTTGTCGATGGCCGGTTTGCCGCCGATGTTTGGGTTTTTGGCCAAGGAGACTTTGCTGGTTACTGTGACCAATATGCCGCCGGTAGTTGCCGGGGTGATTCGCTGGAGTACGGTGCTGGCGGGGTCGTTGATGCTGGCACAGGCGGGCCTGTTCATTTGGGAAACCTTCATGGGGCAGACCAAAGACCCGGACGTGCATGGCCACGAAGCGCCCTGGCCGATGTGGCTGGCGCCCATGATTCCGGCCGGGCTGTCGCTTGTTTTGAGCATTTTGCCCGGTCCGAAAGAGGAGGCTTCCTTTCTGGCGGCGGCGGCGCAAGCGGCTTATGGAACCAAGGTAAAGGTTTCCACAGTGCTGTTTCATGGCCTGACGGTGGAATTTTTATTGTCGTTGGTGGCTATTTCACTGGGCTTTGGGCTGTTTGTGTTCCGTCATCGGGTGCGGGCATGGCAGACGGCCGTGTTGCCCGACATGTCGTTTAATAAGCTGTATGTGTGGGTGTTGGCGGCGATTGATTGGGCGAGTGAGTGGGCGACGCGATTGCAGCAGGGACGATTACGGCCGTATCTGCTTATTATGCTCTCGGCAACGGCCGTGTTGGTGTTTGCCTTTAGCTGGCGAACCTTCTCGGTTGTGTCGCTGGGTTCCTGGCCGGGCCTGAACCTGGACGATGAATTGGACCTTTTGCGCCTGTTTGCCCTGCTGGTGGTGGTAGGCGCATCCTTGATGTCTGTGATCCTGGTGCGTGATTTTAACGCCATCCTGGCGTTTGGCGCGGCCGGATTAAGCATGGGGCTGTTGTTTGCTCTGGAGCCGGCGCCGGATGTGGCTCTGGTGCAAATTGTGGTGGATATTTTATCGGTGGTTATTTTGGTGCTGGCGCTGACCCGTCTGCCGCGCCGCCAGCGGCGCAAGGCGCAGGAAGTAGCCGTCATTTTGCGTTATTCTCGCTGGTCGATTTTGCGGGATACGGCCGTTGCCGGGGCTGTGGGTTTGCTGGTGACGCTGATCACGCTGACGGCGCTGACGGATCGGCCGCGTGAAAGCGTGGTGACGCCTTATTTTGCGGCCAATGCCAAAACCCTGACCGGCGCGACGGACATTGTGGGCGCGATTGTGGTTGATTTCCGCGCTCTGGATACCTTGTTGGAAATTACTGTGTTTGGCATGGCCGGTCTGGGCATTTACACGCTGCTGCGGCACGCGGCGCAAAAGCATGGGGACAATCGTGCCGTGGAAGATGGGGAGGGAACGGCCGTGTCCGACCGGCAAGCCACCTATGGCATCAGCGGCATGCGCACCTCCGCTTTTGTGCGCGTTCCGGCGTTTGTTTCGCTGCCCCTGTCGTTGATGCTGGCCGCCACGCACATGATGTACGGCCACAACCAACCCGGCGATGGGTTCACGGCCGGCGTGGTTATCAGTCTGGCGGTGGCTTTGTGGTATGTGGTCTTTGGCTATGAAGAGACCCGCCGCCGCCTGCCCTGGCTGCGGGCGACCTCGTTTGTGGCCGCCGGGGTGCTGTTGGCCGTGATCACAGGCAGCGTAGCGGCCCTGATCACTGGCAATTTTTTGGGCAATGTGGATTTTACGGCCGGCTGGGCGTTTATGCCGAACGGTTTTCATATCAGCACTTCTTTCTTGTTCGAGGTCTCTATTTGTCTGGCGGTGTTGGGTGGCGCGGCGCGCATGTTGAATTCGCTGGGACACCCGGAGGGGAGAGATAGGGATTAGGGATTGGCGATTTGGGATTTGGGATTTGCGATTTGTGATGGGTAGGGAGGTGGAAGGGTTATTATGGAATTAGTAACGGCCGTTGCTGTTGGTTTTTTGTTTGCTATTGGCGTTTTTCAGATGCTGCGGCGGAATGTGATCCGTTCTGTAATTGGGCTGATGATTTTGGCCAACGCTGTGAACCTGTTTTTGCTCAGTACCGGGGCGTATGATGGTCTGGCGGCGGCGTATACAACGGCCACAGACATGCGCAGCGACGCTTTGCCCCAGGCGTTGATTTTAACGGCCGTTGTCATCAGCCTGGGCGGTACGGCGTTTGTCTTGGCGATGTTGTACATCATTTCTTCCCGTTACCAGACGGCCGATATGGATGAAGTGAACGGGTTGAAGAATTAAGACCCCAAGGTTTTGGGGGAACTCAAACCGTTACGGTCTTCACAGAGAAACCGGAAAAGGATTGGTTAATGATTGTGTTGGAGGATAACGTTTGATGGCTCATCTGGTCTTGCTGCCGATATTGATTCCCCTGGTGGGGGCGATGATTGGGCTGCTGGTACGCGAGCGACGGCCGTTGCAAACCGCCTGGACGCTGGGAACCATGCTTACTTCCCTGGCGAGCAGTTTGTGGCTGCTGTGGGCGGTGTGGCAAACCGGTCAGCCGGTTGTGTTCCACTCCGGCGGCTGGCTGGCGCCGTTTGGCATCGTGTTGGTGGGTGATTTGCTGTCGGCGCTGTTTGTGGTGATGACCCAACTGGTGATGGCGACGGGCATCATTTACGCCCTGGGCAGCCAGGACAAGGTGGTCACATACCCAACCTTTTTCCCGCTGTTTCTCACGCTGGCCACCGGCCTGACCGGGGCGATGTTGACCGGTGATCTATTTAATCTGTACGTGTTTGCCGAGTTATTGGTCATTTCCGGCACGGTGCTGACGGCCGTTTCCGATGACAAATACGGCACGGAAGCCGCCTACAAATATTTTTACATCAGCCTGCTGGCCTCCTTTTTTATGCTGTTGTCGATTGGCAGCCTCTACATTTCCTACGGCACGCTCAACATGGCCGATCTGGCGGTGCGCGTGGCCGCCGATGGCAGCCGCCCGCTGCTGCTGCCGGGCATCGCTTTCCTGATGGCCGCCTTTATGGTGAAAAGCGCGGTGTTCCCCTTCCACTTTTGGCAGCCAGATTTTCATACAGCCGCGCCAACGGCCGTCAGCGCCATGTTGTCCTCGGTGGTGGTGAAGCTAGGTGTGTACGGTTTCTTACGCATGACCACGCTGCTCTTTGTGGAACAATCGCCGCAAATTCGCGCTGTGCTGCTGGCGTTGGGCGTGATCGGCGTGGTGTTTGGTGGTTTGTCGGCGCTGGGAACCCACAACGTCAAGCGCATGTTGGCCTATTCCACGCTGGCGCAGGTGGGATTTATTCTGGTGGGCATCGGCTGGGGCACGCCGCTTTCCCTGGCGGCGGCAATTGTATTTGCCTTTAACCACAGCCTGATCAAGGCGGCGATGCTAATGTTGGCCGGTTATATTGCCAGCCGCGCATCGGTGAAGTCGGCTGCATTTGCGGTGGTGACGGGTGTGGGACGGCCGTTGCCGGCCGCCGGCGTACTTTTCTTTCTGGGCAGTTTGGCCCTGGCGGGCATTCCGCCGACCAATGGTTTCGTCAGCAAGGCGCTGCTGTTTACCAGCGGCATCGACGCGCAGGGCATGTGGCCGCTGTTTCTCATCGGGCTGGCCAGCATTTTTACGCTGATGTACACCATTCGCGCCTTCCAGCGCATCTGGTGGCAGGCCCCGGCTGAGGGAATCAGCACCAAATCGACCGGCGACCAGTTAATTGCGCCGGTGATTTTGTTGGCTTTGATTTTGGCCTTGGGCGTTTGGGCTGAGCCGTTGGTGGCTGTGGCGCAGGCGGCAGGGACAGCGCTGGGCGATCCGGCCATTTATATCCACGCGGTGTTGGGAGGATAACCATGTATTATTTTGCGCGGGCAGTGCTGCTGCTGACGTTGATGTATCTGGCGCTGACTTCCAATTTACAGGCAAGCAATATCGTCATGGGGCTGTTGTTGTCTGTGGGGGTGATGGCGCTGCTGCGGCCACAACTGCGGGAAGCGGATGGCCGACGGGCGGGCACGGCCGTTCTCGCTCTGTTCAGGTACATTTTTGTGCTGATCTGGGATTATATCGTGAGCGGCATCCAGGTTGCCCGCATCGTCTTGTCGCCCACCATGCCACTGCACCAGGCCATCATCGCCATCCCCTCAGACTGCCAATCGGACCTGGGGCTGGCGCTGAGCGCCCACGCGCTCACCCTGACGCCCGGCGAAATGGTGGTGGAAATTGGGGACGACGGGACGATGTATACACATGTGCTGGATGTAGAAAAGGTGGAAACGGCCGTGGCCGCCGCCCAAAAACAGCGTGAAGAACTCTTGGAAAAGATTTTCCCCTAGGCGGCAAGGTTAAGATGCTGACAACCATTCTGACAACCACAATTTATCTCTCTTTGCTCATACACCTGGCGCTTATTGCCGTGGCCGTGTGGCGTGTCTGGCGCGGCGAAAACGTCATCGACCGCCTGATTGGCCTGGATGTGTTGAGCTTGTTGTTTCTGGCGATGTTGGTTTTGCTGGCGTTGGTTTACCGCGACAGCATCTACATCGACGTGGCTTTGGGTTTGGCCGGCCTGGGATTCATCACCACCATAGCCCTGGCCAAATATGTGGCCGACGAGCAGATGTTTTAAGGAAAAAGTAAATGATGACAACCATATTGCAGGTGGTTGCCTTGGTGGCGATCATTTTGGGCACGTTTTTTTCGGTGGTGGGCATTGTGGGAATGGTGCGCCTGCCGGATGTATATGCCCGCCTGCACGCCACCGGCAAAGTGGGCGTGTTTGGCGTGGTGCTGCTGCTGATTGGCGCGGTGGCCTGGACGCCGTTGGGTTGGGGGCGGGCGCTGCTGCTGATTGTGTTGCTGATGGTATCTGGACCGGTGACGGCCCATGCGCTGGCATCGGCGGCTTATCGTATTGGGCTGCGCGTTAAAGAGCCGGTGCGCGATGACTTGAGAGAAATATAGTAAAATAGGCGACGCGATTGAATAATTTTGTGGGTTGTGTGTTGCCTGAGGAGGTTACAATGAGTGAAGTAGAAGCAGTTGTGGAGGACACGGCCGTTGCCGACGAATCGACTATGGGTTTTGCTACATTTAGCAAATTACCCGGCGGTTGGCAGCGCGTGGTCATTGCGGCGCTGTTTGTCGTCGCCCTGGTGGTTGTGGTTATTTTGCGCCAACTGGTGCAATCGCATGGGGAAACAAGCCTGGAAGAAAGCGAAGCAGTTGGCCTATAATTGCCTATTCGAGGCGCAAGTTCTCGGTAGACTCATGAAGGAGAGAATTTATGGTTAAGTTAATCGGGCGTATGATCGTGAGCGCGGTGGCCATTTGGGTTGCGGCGTGGATCGTGGGTGGCATCAGTTTGTCTGGTGGGTTGGTGGGCACGCTGGTGGTGGTGGTGATTTTTGGTTTAATCAATGGGTTGATCAAACCATTGGTGAAATTATTAAGTTTGCCGTTGATTGTGGTGACTCTGGGGTTGTTTACGCTGATCATCAATGCCTTGCTGTTCTGGGTTACGTCGTGGCTGACCTCTTACCTGGTGGTGGATGGCTTTTTCCCGGCATTGTGGGGTAGTTTGATCGTAAGTGTTGTTAGCTGGTTGTTAAGTATGTTTTTGGATGATTAGCTCAATGAGTGTCTGAGTTTAATGACAAAAACGGCCGTTACCCGCGTAACGGCCGTTTCCTATTCACGCCACAGGACCAAATTTGTGAGTAACCAATTGGGTGAACAGCGTATGAGCCGGCGAAAATTCTTAGGCGCAGGATTACTGGCTTTTGGCGGCGCGGTTGCCGCGACCACCTATCACATCAACACCAACGACGAGTCCGATCAGTTGGTTGTCGAGCGCCTTACCTTGCCTATTAGAAATCTGGCCCCATCCCTGGAAGGGTTTCGGTTGGTCGCGTTGGGGGATTTTCATTTACGGCCGTTTACCCAACCCCAACTCGTGCGCCAGGCCGTCGAACTCGCCAACAGCTTGCAGCCTGACCTCACAGTCCTGCTTGGCGATTATGTCTGGCGGGACGTTGAAGCCATCTTTGAACTGGCCCCCATTCTGGCCCACCTGAACGCCAGACAGGGCGTTTACGCCATCATGGGCAACCATGACCTCTGGACCGATGTCAACATCGTGCAAACCGGTTTCGATGAATCGCGCCTGCCGGTGCTCATTAACCAGGGGCTGCCCATTACCCAGGGCGGCGGTTCGTTTTATCTGGCCGGTTTGGATGATGGTTGGGCGGGCAAACCCGACCTGGCGGCGGCATTGAGCAATGGTTCAGCCGATTTGCCCGTTGTTTTGCTGCTCCACGAGCCAGATTTAGCCGACACCTATGCCCGCTACCCTGAAATTGCGTTGCAATTGTCTGGACACTCGCACGGCGGGCAAATTCGTTTTCCTCGCCTCGGCGGCGCGTTAATTTTGCCATATTTGGGGCGCAAATATGATATGGGTCTTTTTCAGGTAAAGGATTTGTGGGTCTATACCAATCGCGGCATCGGCGTCACCAACGAACCGGTGCGTTTTAACTGTCCCCCGGAAATTACCGAAATCACCCTGATTGCCGCGTGATGCGTGACGAGAGCCGGTCACGCATCACGCATGAAATCCCCGTTATTCTAAAACAAAAATGTTACGTTCAGCGCCCAAATCCTTCAGGATTTGCGGCCAGACCGTGACGCTGACCTCGCCCAGATGGGCTTTTTTGAGCAGGTACATAAACGTGCGCGACTGCCCAATGCCGCCGCCAATGCTCAAAGGAATGTTGTCGTTGAGGATGGCTTGATGGTAAGGCATGTCCAGAAAATGCAGTTGGTTGGTAATGTCTAACTGCTGGACCAGGGTTTGTTTGTTGACGCGAATACCCATCGAGGATAGTTCGTGTCGCCGCCGAGTCACCGGGTTCCAGACTAAAATATCGCCATTTAAGCCGTGCATGGGACGGCCGTCTTTCGCCACCGTCTCTGTCACCCAATCGTCATAATCGGCCGCGCGCATTTCATGCGGGTAACCATCCGCCAACGTCCAGCCGATGCCATAAATGAACACGGCCGGGTATTCCTGCAATATGGCCGTTTCCCGCTGTTTGCGCGGCAGGTTCGGGTATCGGGCCAAAATATCCTCGGCATGTAAAAAGACCAGTTCCTCCGGCATGTCAGGATATTTGTCGGATTTTAGCTCCGGGAACATATCCTGAACCAGTTGTTCTGCGCCCTTCAACACCTTCCAAATGCGCTGGACCACCCAGGTCAGAAAGTCCAGGTTACGTTCCTGGGGAATAATTGCGCGCTCCCAATCCCACTGATCTACATAGACGCTGTGGTCATGGTCCAAAAAATAATCCTTGCGCACGGCGCGCATGTCCGTCAGCAGCCCTTCGCCGGGATTCATGCCGAACTGCGCCAGCGCCATTCGCTTCCACTTTGTCGCCGCCTGCACCACTTCGGCGTCGATGGGATGCTGGTTGTGATCGTTGTTGATGTGAAACTGGATCGGCGTACGCGAGCCGTCTCGATCCAGGTAATCATTTACACCGCTTTGCGAATCGACAATGAGCGGCACTTGCACCGGGATAAGGTTCAATTCCCGGCACAAATTGTCCTCAATGTACTGTTTGGCGGCGTAGAGCGCGATCATCGTCTCTTTGGGGGATAAGGGGGTTGTGTAATCGGTGGGCAGGACTTTGGCCAGGTCATCGTAATTGCCAATGCCGGGGCCGGCGAGGTCTGCAACCTTGTCTAACATGGCGGTTCACTCCTTTTGTTGAGAGGGGCCAACGCAAGCTGCGGGGATGTGGTGATGGGTTTGTGTGGCTCCCACTCGGTGAGAAAATAGTGGGTAAGGTGTCTGGTTTGGGAAACCCAGACGTTTCAAGTATGGATCGAAAGTAGGAATTGGCGCTATTGTGAAAAATCAGGCTGGTTCACGCCGAATGTCATGTCCGATAGAGGATGTGGCCCGTATGCGGTAATCCCCAGTCCGCCAGCCAAAGTTATTACCTCTGGAGAAACCTTCGGACGTGGAATACTGCACTGGGGAACGGGGACTAAAAAGGCCAGATGATGGGGACAAGCAGCAGCGTCGTGAGCAGGAAGAGCAAAACCAGAGGGAGTCCATTTTTGACGAAATCTTTGAAGGTGTAGCCGCCGGGGGACATCACCATCAGGTTGGTGGTGGAGGCGATGGGTGTTAGGAAGGCGGTGGAGGCGCCGATGGCTACGGTCATCATGAGGGGGTAGGGGGAAACGCCCAGCGCGCTGGCTGTGCCCAAAACGATGGGAGCGACGAGCACGGCCGTTGCCGTATTGCTGATCACCTGGCTAAATCCGGTGGTCAGGACAAAAATGCCCACCAACAAGGCCAGGTTGCCCCAACTGCCCAACGTGCTGACCAGCAAATTGGCGACCAAATCTGCCCCGCCAGTGATTTGTAGGGCGGTGGACATGGGAATCATGGCGGCGATGAGGACGACGCTTTGCCAGTTGATGGTTCGGTAGGCCTGGGTGGGAGTCAGGCAGCCGCCGAGGATCATGATGACGGCCGTGATCAATGCCGCCATCACCGTGGGCACGAGGCCGGAGACCATCATGCCCACCATGGCCACCAGGGCCAGCGTCGCAATAACCGACTGCCGGTTGAGTTCGATGATCTGGCGCGACATCGCCTCCGGCTGGCCGACGACGACGAAATTACGGCTTTCGTTGCGCAGCAGTTCGATGTTTTCCCAACGGCCGCGCACCAGCAGCGCGTCGCCAAAATTGAGCCGGGTTCCCTGGCGGGACACTAATTTGTTTTCGCGCCGGATGCTGATGACCTGGACGCCGTATTTTTGCGTGAAACGGCCGTCCTGAAGGCTTTGGCCGATGTAGGCCGACCGGGGCGTGATCAGCACTTCCGCCACGCCAATGTCGTGCGAAACCAGCACGTCGGCTAATTCGTTTTCGTACACGTCGATTTCTTCCAGAGAGAGATTGTGTTGTTCGACGGCCGCCTGGACGGCTTCCGGCGTGCCTTTTACCAACAACACGTCATTAACCTGGAGTTGGGTATCGGCCGTGGGGATTTCCTGATGCGTTTGCAGGTGTTCCACCGTCCGCTGTACCTGGCGGCGGGTGACTTCGGCTGGCGAGAGATACGGCCGTGTCCTTTCCGCCGATTGCTCGATGCGCAGCACCGACACGTTAAAATCATGCCCTAGCGCCGCCTCGGCCAGCGTCTTGCCCGCTAAAGAAGAGCCAATGTTCACGCGCAGCCGATATAGTTTGCCTTGCAGGGCAAACGAATCGGCCATGGCCTGCATGGAGGCGTCCAGGTCTATTGGCTGCTCATCGGTTTCGCGCTGTGGCAGGCTGCGCTGCCCCATCACTACCATGTAACCGATGGTAATGACGAGCAGCGGCACGCCAATCAAGGCAAATTCAAAAAAACTGAACGGTTGAAAGCCGCCGCCGCTCAGGACTTCAGCGACGATGATGTTGGGCGGGGTGCCTGTCAGGGTGAGTAAACCGCCGGCGTTGGCGGCAAAAGCCAGGGGGATGAGATATTTGGAAGGGACGCTTTTTACGCTCCAGGCGATGGCGATGACGGCCGGCAGCAGCGTGGCTACCGTGCCGGTGTTGCTGATGAAAGCGGACAATAAGGCTGCGCCCAACATTACCATGACCAGCAGGCGGCGCGGGCTGTCGCCGGCCAGGGCCAGGATCTGCTGGCTAACCCAGGCGGTCACGCCGGAGCGCGACAAGCCTTCGCCAACGATAAATAGGGCGGCAATCATGATGACGGTGGTGTCGGAGAAGCCAGACAGCGCTTGTTGGGTGGAGAGAATGCCCAGAAGGTAGAGGAGCAGCAGGGCCATGATGGCTACCAAATCGGAGCGGATTTTGTCCCAAATGAAGAGGGCTATGGTGATGGCTAGAAGAATGAAGGTGATAGTCATAAGCGGATGGTTTCAGATGATGTCAGGGTGTTTGGGTAACGGCCGTGCCGTTCAGGCTGGCCGAATTCTGCAAATTTGCTGCCCAATCACGCGCCAAAATGCTGCCGTATTATAGCCGCAACCATTCCTGGCGGCATCTGAGATTGGCGGGTAATGCCCTTGGCTAAAGTTCTATAGTGACGTAAAATATAGAACATGAGTGCTAATATCTACCTGAACGCAGTTAATGAAGACCTGTTTACGCGAGCCGATGCTTATTGGGATGGGGCTGATGAGACTTTCTATGAGGATGGTGATGGCGGTGAACGGTTTGAATATGCCTATCCGCCAGCACGGTTTTACCCTCTGGATTATGTTAATAGTTTTACAGTTGTCGTGTTTCTGTTGATTTTGGTCTTCGTGTATGGGGCGATTAGCAAACCAACGGCCGTTGCCTCCAACCGCGCTCAGGCACAGGCTACGGCCGTTCCCGTCGATGTATCCGCCTCCAGCCAGACACAGCCCAAAATCGACATCAGCGGCAGTCCAACGGCCGTGCAGGCTCCCTACACCAACTACCAGATCACCCAGGGCATTCACGGCGCCTCCTACGGCCACATGGCCATCGACCTGGCTGCGGGTCGGGGCGAGCCGGTGTTATCGCCGATCAACGGCGTGGTGACGGCGCTTTACGTCGATGAATACGGCAACCCAACTTTAGCAATCGAAAATGACGTTTACCTGGTGACCATTTTGCATGGTGATTTCACGGTGCAGTTGGGGGATTCGCTGCGGGCCGGGGAAAAAGTGGGCACAGAAAGCAACAAAGGGTATACGATGGATATGCAGGGGAATTTGTGTTACGGCCGTGAGTGGTGCGGCAACCATACCCATCTGAACATGTATGACAAGCGGATTGGGTCAAATGTTAACCCGTTGGACCTGATCGGTGGGTAGCGGATTTTGGGGATGGTGATACGTGATACGTAATTCGTGATGCGTGATGGGTGATGGGTGACCCGGTGAGTTTGACCCGTGTCACGCTTCAGATACGCTATTCTCGCTGCCAGAATACAAAGCCAATTCCGGCGATTAAAACCAGGCCAAGCGCCAAAGCCATAGCCCCGATGCCGATAATTTGACCCATGTCGTCGGTTTGGGATTTGGCGACCGGGGCGGGGGTGATGGCGGCAAGGGTAACGGCCGTTGTGGCCTGCGGCGTAAACGTAGGTGAAGACAGGGCCTGGGTGGGCACGGCCGTTGCCGGTGCAGGCGTCGTCGTCATTGTTGGTTCGCTGGTCGGCGTGGGCAAGGGCGTCGGCGGCACAATCAACAACGCCTGCCCCACAGCCAGCAAATCATTCTCGGTGATGTTGTTATAAGTCAACAGTTGGTCCATCGACAGCTTATATTGCAGCGAAATGCCCCACAAGGTATCGCCGCTTTGCACAATGTGGGCCAACTGCGGCGTGGGCGTAGGCGGCGGCGCTTCCCCTGGCAGCAGCCGGATTTTCACTTCGTCGCCGGGCTGGAGTGTGTCGTCGATTTGCATGTTGTTCAACCACAGCAGTTCCCCCAGGTCCAGGTTATACCAGGCGGCAATCGTCCAGGCGGAATCGCCGGGGCGCACTTTGTGGGTTGCCGGCGGCGTAGGCGTGGGCGGCGGTTCCTGCCCTTCTGCCAGGCGAATAAGCAGTTCGTCGCCCGGGTTGATGGTCGAGGTTTCCGTCAGATTGTTATAAAGCATGATGTCGGCGATGGTCACTTCGTAGCGGGCGGCGATAGCCCACAGGGTATGCCCCTCGCCAACCGTATGCCAGATCGATCCATCTTCGCGCGGCTGGCTGACTTCAATCGGTTCGACAAAGAAGGGGATGTTGGCGTAGGTCATCTCTTCCGGTCGATTGGTTGTGGCGGCGGGTGAATTGTCGGGTTGGCCAACCACCAGCACGTAAAAGTTCTGGTCGTGGCCCTGGGCAAAACCGACGCCAGCCTGTGTATAGCGCGTGGAGATCATGGTGTTGAAGTGGACGGCGCTGTTGCGCCACCAGGTAACGCCTTGCTGCGGGGAGAGCTTGGTTCCGCCGACGATGTTTTCGGAGACGTAGCCGGGGTAGCCGGCGGCATTGGCGCGCGTTTGCGGGGTGGAACCTCCGGCGCCGGTGTGGCTGTAGACGGCCGTTTGCGACATCCAGTTCGCGTGGTTTTGCGCCGCCACGGCCAGCGTCGGGTTGTATTCAAATGGCGGCAGGCCGTAAGAAGCGCGCAAAGCATTTACCAAAGTTAAAATATCGCCGGTGGTCGACTGCGCGGCAGCGGTTGTGGCCGCCTTCTGGCTGCCAAATCCTAAAATGAAAGCAGTCAATAAGACCGCTAAAATGGCTCTTTTCATCATGGCGGCAACTATAACACAACCCCAGTCCGCACCAAATCACGGCCCATCCCTATTATCAAATTCCCAGATACCGCTGTAAAAAATGCTGCGATGCGTCTTTTGATGGCGTATAATAAGTCTGCCCGCCCGTTCAAGGCGGATTGGCACAACCATAACCTGAGAGGAACGCAATGAAGAGAGTTATTCAAATCGGAGCCGTATGCATCATCATCGCCGTCTGGGGCGCGGGACTTGTTTGGGCGCAATCTGCGGCCGAACTGGTCATCAATTACCCTCAGGTTACCGAAAATCCAGACGCCGACGCCCTGGCGTTGGATGTCTTCTTCACGGTGGTCGACGGCGAAAGACGGCCGATTGCCAACCCTTCCATCCAATCCGCCAGCATTCAAATAGTCGGCGATAGCACGGTTTATGAAACGGCCGTCAGCAAACCCGACACGCCTTTTTTTGTGGCCATCGTGCTGGATACCAGCGGCAGCATGGGCGGGGCCATCGACGACATGCGCCAGGCAGCCAGCCAGGCCATCAACGGCGCGCCGCCGGAAGCCCAATTCGCCGTCATCCGGTTTAATGAAGATATTGATCTGGTGCGCGATTTTTCCGCCGATCAGGCGCGGGTGCAAGACGCGATCAACAGCGTGCAGGTAGCCAACAAAGGCACTTGTCTCTACGACGCCACCTACACGGCGATTGATTTGGTCAATCAGGCGACCAGCAGTTTGCCGCAGGCACGGCGAGCGGTGATTGTGTTCACAGACGGCCGTGACGAACTTGTCGCCGGTGAAGGCAATCCGTGCAGCCGCCACACCTACAGCGAAGTGGTCAATTTTGCCACCATGCGCAACGCCAACGTGCCGGTCCACACCATTGGCCTATCCGGCGGCCAAAATGTGAACGAAATCGAACTGCGCAATCTGGCGCGGGAAACCGGCGGCCTGGCCGCGATTGGCGATCAGGCGGCGCTGGCCGATTCATTTCGCCAAATTATAGATGGTTTAAAGAGCCAATGGCTGGCCAGCGCCCAAATATTTCCCACCCAGGGCGAGCATTCGGCCACGTTAACAATCAACCTGCAAGACGGCCGTTCGCTGACAGAAAATTTCACCTTTACCGCCAGCCGCGATTATTTTCGACCGCCAGAACCGGTGGAATTGTCGTTGGATAGTTTGCGGGCAAACGAGGCGGGCAATCTGGTGCTGACGCTGGACGTGACCAGCCCGCAGCTTGTGGGCCAGGTGGAAGTGAAGGTGCTGGATGGCGGGTTGGAGGTTTCGCGGCAGCAGACTACGGAGGTGGGTGCGGTCTTGTCGTTTGAACTGCCGGCTGCCGATCTGGAAGTGGGCAGCCAATACGCCATCGAAGTGACGGCCGATAATCTGGATGGCGCGGCCATCAAAAATGAAAAAAATGAAGCCGTGCTTCTGGAACATTCCTTCAGTTATGATCCCACTGTGATAGTCGAAGAAAACTTGGTGACCACGGTCAAGATCGAGCCGGTGCGCGTGGATGAGATCAACGAGCTGCTGCTGGTTGGCGTGAAAACGCAAAATGGCGCCCCAATCGATTCGTATGCCATTGGGCTGGTGAATGAGCAGACCAAGCTGGAGGTTTTTCATGTGGACGGATTGCGCCCGGATGCGGCGGGGCTGTTGACGGTTCCTCTGGCGGCGTTGGGTGAGGGTAGTTATACGATTTTGCTGGAGGCGCGGGCTGCGGACGGCACGGCCGTGGCCACGGCCGAATATGAGGATGTGGCTTATACCCCGCCGCCGCCGCCAGCGCCGCCCAGTTTATTTGCCCGGCTTTCGGTGGCGCTGACTCAATATTGGTACATCACGCTGCTGATTGTGCTGCTCATTGTGGGTGTAATTGTCTGGCTGATGGTTCGTTCGCGGCAAGATAAGCTGATTACGGGCACACCGGTTTTGCAGGGTCAGGGCATCAAATCGGCGGCGCAGCCGCAGGCGCTGCATCAGACCATGTTGTTTGATCAGGTGTCTCCGGCTGAAAAGTCTACAGGGTCAAAAACGGCCGCGAAACGGCCGTCTCAACCGCGCCTCCGCATTGCCCAAACCATCGATCATGCGTTAATCGGCCAGGATGTGGCCCTGACCACCTTTCCCTTTACGGTTGGCCGGGAAGGGTGCGATCTCAATATCAGCGGCGACGGCCGTGTGTCGCGGCGTCACCTGAGCGTTAATTTTGAAAACGGCCGTTATTTCCTCATCGATCTCCACTCCAGCAACGGCACATTTGTGGCCGGGCAAAAGCTGGCGCCGGATGCGCCATTTGCCCTAACTGGCCCGGTGCGGATCGATCTGGGCAAATTTACCACCCTGGAGTTGACAATTTAGCTGAATTGTGCATCTAAAAGTGGGGCAATTAAAAAATTGGTAAACGGCCGTTGGCTTGCCATACTTTCTTTGTATCGCGCCTCATTTTCAGAAACGGCCGTGCCGGAAGTGATAGCCTAATCCCCGGATTTTTTTGCGAATTGTCTCTGTCGTGGGTAGGTCTTCGTCCCGATAACCTCGTTCACCCACCAACCGCCGCCTCACCTCTGGCGCGCTGAGGCCGATAATGCGCGTCAGAGCGTCGGTTTCGGCCTCGCTTTCCAGAATGGCCTGAATGTCGATGAGCAAATTGGGTAGTTTTTCTTCAGCCGCCCGCCTGCCTCTGGCATAAAACCGGTCCTCGATGAGCTTGCCGCTGTCCAATTCCCCCATCGCTTTCCGAATGGTGCCTCGGTTCCAGCCCAGCTCTCGTTCGGCCTGGCGCTGGCCGCCCGCGCCCAGCATTTTGACCACCTGGGCCATGAAGAGCCGTCGTTCACGGCCGTTCAGGGCATCGGCGGTTTGTTTGTAGGCGGTTATGAGCTGTGGGTTCAGGTTCATGCGATTGCCCTATAGAAAATTGGCGGTGGGATGATTAAAATAATGGTTGGGATAGTTTATTATCTGGTTATTGACGGCCGTTTCTGCGCCTTTTACACTGTGCTTATCAGTTGAGCCGGACGAGCAATCAAGACAACAAGCGAGAAAATTGGGCTGAAAAAGAGTAGTTCTGGCCTAGGCCAAGTAAGAAGGGTGACGGCCGTTTCAACCCCAAATTCAGACTTATTGTAAAGGAGAGTGCCCTATACGGAAACCCATATTTCCCCCAATATCCATCGATTCTTCCTATTTGGAAACCCTTTTCAGGCAAAGAGAGGTAAAAAATGGCTGATCTAATTGAAGCAGATTATGACGTTCTGGAGCAAGTTTCGCGCCGTTTCTCGCAGCAAGGCGACGAAATCCAGCAAATGTTACAGAACATTCGCAACCGCATGGGCCAATTGCAAAATTCTTGGGAAGGCCGCGGGTCACAAGCCTTCTTCGCGGAAATGCAAGATGAAGTTGTTCCCGGAATAGACCGCTTGCGCCATGCTCTTGAAGACGCAGGCAACATAACCAAACAAGTCGCCGAAACGTTGAGCCAGGCCGAAGAAGAGGCCGGTAACGCATTCCGAGTTATTTAGGCGCGTATTCATTCAACATTAGGAGAGAACCATGACCGATATTATTAAGATGGACTATGGGCAAATGGAAGAAATGGCGCAAGCCTTCGCCCAGGGCGCCCAAACACTTGAGGCCACTATGTCTGAAGTGAACCAGATTGCGGAAATGTTGGAAAGTGGCGGGCTGCGTGGCGAAGCAGGCGATGCGTTTAGTGAAGCGTGCCGCAGTGTCTTAACGCCGGCAATCCAGCGCCTTCATGATAAATTTTTGGAATTGCAAACCGACGTAATGGGCGCTCTGGACGACATGCGCAGCGCGGACCAAGATACGACCCGGATGTACAACTAACAGTGAGGTGATAAATCATGAGCATTAAAAAACTCTTACTTCGTGTAGCTCGCTCTGTCCTGAACGAGGTCTTGGGACAAGTTAACGCCCAGATGAGCATTTTGCAAGATGCCGTTCGTGCCCCGATACAGGCGATGATTGGTCAGGTAACCAGCGGTGTGTGGATTGGCCGCGGGGCAGAGGCTTTTGTGGCGGAATGTACCAATTTGTTCATTCCTGGTTCGGACCGGCTGATTGAACATTGCACAACGATGACGGTAAGCATCAACCGTGCCGCCGACACAATGGAACAGGCAGACCGGCAAGCCCGTGGTTTGGTGGAAGGTCTGGCTGGCATATTCCAGAATATTTACTAGGTCGCTTAGACGGTTACGCGCCGATTGAAAATAAGGAAGGTAACACATGGCTGGTGAAGAAGTTTTCATGGATGTCCCAGGAGTGATGGGCATGGGTAAACGGTTTGAGGATATTGGTAATATTTTGAAGAGCGTCGCGGCCGCTCTGGAAGCGCTGATGACGGTGTTAAAAGCCACGGCCTTTATTGGTCTGGTTGGCGGGCTGGCGGTTGAGCGTTATTTGTCGCAGTTGAAGCCGGTCATTGAGCAGTTGTCGGAAAAATGCACGGAAATTGGCGGCGACCTGGCGGCTTCGGCGCGGGCGTATGAACGCGGCGATGCGATGGGGAGTACGCGGTTTTATTAAACAGCCGATAGTTGGTTGCTCGGCTGGATGGTTAACATAAAACGCCGGCAAGATAATCCTTGCCGGCGTTTTGATTGTTAGGTGGTAGGTGATGGGTGTGTTAGATAACGGCCGTTGCCGCTTCACTCAGCGCCAAAGCCATGGCAATCAACAAGGTCACTACAAACGCCGTCGCAATCACAATCGCCACCGTGCGCCAATTAATTTGCCGGCCTTTCTTTTCCTTCGGCACAGGCGGGAACGTGGCCAGTAACTCATGGGCCAATGTCAGCACATCAGGCTGGCGAGCCTGATAGCTCTGGTGAATGCCCCTGGCGGCAATCTCCGGCACAGTTTGTAAATCTGCCCGATTCATGGGGGCCGGTTTTCCCCGTAAAACATCATGGTAAATATCTTCATCCGCTCGCAAGCGATAAGCAAAAGCAGGCTGTCCGGCCAGCATCTCGTACAGCAGCAAATTCAGGCCATACACATCGGTCGATGCGCCGACCGATCCGCCGCTCTTGCGGATCAATTCGGGCGCGGCATAGGCGGCGGGCACAAAACGCGGGTCCCAATAGCGGGCCACATTTTGCGGATCGCTTACTGCGCCAAGGTCCATCAAAATCGGCCGTGGAATGCCCTCCTTATCAAACCGTATAAACACAATTTCCGGGCACAGGCACAAATGCAAAATCTGATTTTTGTGCATGAGGGCAATCACATCGGCCAGACTGATGGTGATCCAACCGGCATGTTGGTACCAGGGCTGAGGATTTTTCAACAAAATGCCGCGCAAAAAGTCCCCTTCGGCATAGTCAAAGATGGTGTAATACAACGTTTGTTCATGGGACACCGTTTTCCCAATCGGGTGTTCGCGGAGATTGGCCTGTTTGTGGGCCGGCAGCAGGGTGGGCAGCATCGGGTGAAACTGCTTGTTCACCTGAAGCTGCATCAAAAAGGCGGCTTCGCGTTTCAGTCGTTCCTGAAATCCGGCATGGGCAATCTTCAGCAGCACTTTCTGCCCTTGCCGTTCGGCCTCATAAATCGACGAGGTGCGCAGTACCGCCAGCAGTTTGACAATGTTGAGATCGCCAACCGTTTCCCCGTAATCAAAAACCGTCACCATGTTGTCGATGGAACAGTAGCTTTCCTGGCACCAGAGGGATCCGCCAGTTGATTTTCGACCGCAATGGATACATATTTGCTTCAATGGACTTTTCCTCCACAACTTCGAGGGTGAGTAAAATATCTGAATGCTGCCAGCATTTTGGTCGCTATTCTGTGATTAAGGTACTTTCCAAAAGGGCATGTGTCAAGTGTTTGGCGGTGAAAATGCAGAAAGTTTTGTGTTTAAGTGTTGATTATTATGACCGGTGAAGGTTAAAATGAGATCGTCCCTCAACCGATGCTGCATGACAATGCGGCTGGCACGACATCAAGGAGGATCCGTGCATGTCTGAACCCAAATACATAGAACGCCCCCCACGTATCCAACCGGAACTGCCTCAGGGCGCCGTGGAAATCCCTTCTCCTCCCGGTGATGAACAAGAACAAAATCAATCGCTTGTGCAAATTGGACTGCCGCTACTGACTATCGTGGGATATGTTTTGATTTCGGTGTTTAGCCGAGGGCGTAGTTTGCTTTTCATTTTGCCGATGGGCATGTCGGTGGTCGCTTCGGTGGCCTTTGCGTTGTACAGCCGCCATCAGAATAACAAGAATAAGGGAGTTAAGGAGGCGGCGTACGCGGAGCAGTTATTGGAGATGCGGCGGGAAATGACTGTGAGTCATGATATGCAGCGCCGTTTTTATCGTCATAATTATCCAGAACCCCGGCAGGCTTTGATCATTGCTCAGGAAGCCAGTCAGCGGTTTCATGCCACGGCCGTTTCTCCCCCACCTCCCCATCTGGCCACACGCCTCTGGGAACGGCGCACCGGCGATGACGATTTTGGCGCGCTGCGCCTGGGCATGGGCAGCCTGCCCTCTACGGTTGTTTACACGCTGACGCAAGGCGGCAGCTTCGACGATCCGCAGGTGCGCGACGCGATGCGCCTGGCCGAAGACTCCCAATTTGTTAGCGATGTGCCCATTACCATTCCCCTGCGCCAACCGGCCCCCAAAGAAACCGGCGAAGAGCCAACACTTATCGCCCGTCATTCCATCGGCATTACCGGTAAAAATCCGGGCGCGGTCTACGCGTTTGTGCAGGCGATGCTGTCCCATTACGCCGTTTTTCAGTCGCCCACCGACGCCCGGCTGCAAATTTTGGGCACGATGGAAGGGCGCAAGAATTGGCGTTGGGTCACATCGCTGCCCCACGCCCAGGGCGGCAAGCAAAACGAGACGGTTTGTTTCGAAGACGGCCGTGATCGCCAGGGCGACAAAGAGCGCAGTAAGGTCTATACCTTCCTCAAACATCTGCGCAATGTGTTGGACGAACGCCAGCTCCGCCTGCAAGACCCCGACAACAATGTCGATGTCACCCTGCCGTTTTTGCTGGTTGTCGTCGATTTGCTCACCCCGCTGCCGGAAGGCTCCTGGCTGCGCGATCTGGAATTGGACCCCGGCATCTCCTTGCTGCTGCAGCAAGGCCCATCCCTCGGCGCGGCCGTTCTCTTTTTGGTTCCCGAAACCGGCAAAATACCCAGCGGCTGCCAATCGGTCATCGAAGTCATCGTCTCGCAAAACGAAGAAGAGCTAAGTCTGACACAGGCCAATAAAATTGGCTTTCGATACGCGGAAGTAGGCGTCAACACGCCGCGTTACATCGGCTACGCCGATACCATCGACGATCTGGAAGCGTTGGATCGACTGGCCAGGGAGTTGGAACCGCTCCAAGTGCGCAAAAGCTACGGCGCCGACCTGCCTAATGGCGTCTTGATGATGGAAATGCTCGGCGTCAGCACGGCCGATGAACTGCGTCAGCTTACGCTGGAAAATTGGCGCATCAACAAACAGCCGGAAAACGCCGACTGGCTCAAAGTGGCCCTGGGGCAGCTTTCCGGCGGCGACCTGCGCCGACTGAAATTCTCCGCCGACGCCGACGGCGTGCATGGCCTTATCGCCGGCAGCACCGGTTCCGGTAAATCAGAACTGCTCATGACGATGATTTTGGGGCTGGCATTGAATTATGATCCGACCATTGTCAATTTTGTGCTGGTGGATTTTAAGGGCGGGGCGGCTTTTGAACCGTTCCGCAACTTGCCGCATTGTGTGGATATTGTCACCAATCTGCGCGGTTCGGCGGTGGAGCGCATGTTTGCGGCCATCACGGCCGAATTGAACCGGCGGCAGGCCATCAACGTGGCGACCGATTCCAAACATATCGTCCATTATCGCCAGCAGAAATTGCATGTGCCGCCATACGGCCGTGCCATCGTCGTCAAAGATAAAGAATTCCACACCTCGCCATATCCGCACCTGTTCGTCTTCATCGACGAATTCGCCGAAATGATCGCCGAGAATCCGGAATACAAAGCCCAGTTGAACAGCATCACCCGCCTGGGTCGGGCGCTGGGCGTCACGCTCATTTTGGCAGCGCAGCGCCCCACGGGCGTCACCGACCAGATGCGCGCCAACATCAAATTCCGCATTGCCCTGCGCGTGGAAACCCGCGAAGAGAGCGGCGAAGTGCTGCGCCGCCCCGACGCCGCCTATTTGCCTACGGGCATTCCGGGGCGCGGTTATCTGCAAGTGGGCAACGAAAACATCGAAATGATCCAGGTCGCCTGGACCGGTTCAGAGTATCGCGGCGGGCGCGAGAAGAAGAAGCCAAACGTGAAATGGCCTGACCGCAAAAAACGGGCCGCTGAGGAAAGCGAAGAAGAATTCCCCAAAGTGTTTGAGATGATGGTCGACCTGATGGACGAAATGGCGAAGGAGCATTCGCTGCCACAGCGCACGCCCTGGCCCGATTTTTTGCCCGCCAATATGTCGCTGCAAACGCCCGTGGATGCCACCTATATCAACCCGCAGGGCTTGAAATTAATGCAGCTTCCTGGCGTGGGCGCAGCCACGGCCGTTCCCGCCACCACCCCCGACGAAGACGCCTTGCCGCCTGTGCCGCTGAATACGGCCGTTTCCCTCTGGATGAACGACGAAAACGCCTGGTTTGGCATTGATTGGGCCGAGCGGGCCATGCGCGCCGTCGTAGGCCTCATCGACAATCCCTACAACTCGGAGCAGCTGCCCCTGGTGGTTGATTTCCGGCGCGGCCACGCCGTCATTTTTGGCGCGTCGGGCTGGGGCAAGACCACATTTCTGCGCACGCTGGTCGCCACTCTGGCGGCGACCCATTCGCCAACCGAACTGCACGTCTACATTCTCGATTTTGGCGGGCGGCAAATGAACGTCCTGCGCGATCTGCCCCACGTTGGCGAAATTATCACCCCGGACGAAGAGGAGAAGGTCACGCGCCTGCTGCGCCGCCTGGATCAGGAATTGAACCGGCGCAAGACGGTTCTCAGCGACGCCGATGCGGACGATTTGTACCGGTATAACAGCGCCAACCCAACGGCCGTTATCCCCGCCATGCTCATCATCATCGACAACTTCGCCGAATTCCGCGAAAGTTTTGAAGACCTGATGCCGCTGCTCATTTCCCTGGTGCGCGAATCGCGCGCCTACGGCATCCATTTTGCCACCTCAGCCGAACTGCCCGGTTCGTTGGGCGGCAAGCTGTACACCTTGTTTACCGAACGCATGGCCCTGAAGCTGTCCGATCCTACCGAGTATTCCGGCATTGTCGGGCGCGGCGCGCGGGTCATCGACGACATCGCCGGTCGCGGGTTTATCAAACACGAGCGGCGGGCGCTGGAATTCCAGACGGCGCTGCCGGTTGGCTTGCCGGGCGATGGGCAAGAATTGGACGAGACGCAAAAGTTGTCCATTCTGGTGCAGGCGATGCAGGAGTTTGGCCGCGATATACCAAAGGAGAAACGGCCGTCGCCCATCAATACCCTCGCCAACCGCGTTTTGCTCAAAAGCCTCCTGCCCGATCCATTGCCGCGCCCGGCGGCAGCCCGCCGTCGCATCCAGCCCATCCTGGGCATCGACGATCTCACGCTGGAACCCTGGCTGTTCGATATGCCGGGACAGGGACCGCACAGCCTGGTTATTGGCCCGCCCAGCTCCGGCAAAACTACCACATTGCGCAGCCTGGCGTTGTCTTTGGCCCACACCTACACGCCCGATGAGGTACTTCTCGTTCTGGTAGATTTCCAGCAAAAATTCTTCAAGTATGGCGGGCGGCGAACCTTGGGCGAGCTGCCGCACGTAGCCGACGTGCTGACAAGCAGCGAGCAGTTAGAAACCTTCATCGCCAACCTGGATGCCGAATGCAAAACATTGGCCGCCGAACGGAAACGGCCGATTTTCATCCTCATCGACAACTACGACAGCTTCAGTGAAGATGCGGGGCAGCAGCGTAAGGTGCTGCCCATCCTGGGCACGCTGGCCCGCGAATATGGCACGGCCGGCCTGCACATCATCGCCGCCGGTTCGCCGGCCATTGCCCGCGCGCCGGAAGATTTGCGCAAGCAGCTTTCTGTGCCGCGTTATGGGCTGGCCTTGCAAACGGCCGACACCGTGCAAGTTCTCAACGGCAAAGTGCCGCGCGGCATGGCCCAGGCAGAACTGCCGTTAGGACGTGGCTTCCTGGTGCGCTCTGGCCGGACAACCATGCTGCAAATCGGCACGCCGTATGACGATGACGAGCACATTGAGAGCGCGCTGGATCACTGGGTGGAGGTAATTTGTGACCGGTATCCGCGGCAGAAAAACCAGTGGACTGCGCCACAAGCAGCGCAGGCGGCCCCGCCAGCCGCAGACAAACCAATCAACCAGGGGGCGGCGGATGGCACGGCCGTTTCTCGGCCGACTCCCACCCGTACAACCCTTGCCGCCCGCCCGGAACGCTCGGTGGTGCGCACGGCCGTGCCCGATAATGTCGACATCGCCTTCGTCCGCCAGGAGCTAAAAACCAAACGCGCCATGAACGACGCGCTTCTGAACATGTTGAGCGATGTAGACGTGTTGAACATGGCCGTAGAAATGAAGATTATCACCCTGCCAGAAGAACCGGCAGGGGCGTGAAAGGGACAACGCCATGAGTGACTATCTGGAAGTGACGATTGATGTGTTTGACGAAGCCGGGCAGCGCGCCCAGGTGCTGCGCGGCCTGTCGGTGCGTGGTCTGGTTGATGAGGTGCTGCGCGAATTTAGCGGCCTGGAAAAAGGCACGCTGGAGGCATACGCGCTTTATTTAAAGGATGGCAACAAACTGCTCGACCCGGCATTGTCACTGGTGGAACAGGGCGTGACAGACCAGGATGAACTGGTTTTTGGCTGGGCGCAGACTTCGCGCGCGCCGGGCAGGCTGGTGATTACCGGCAGTCGCACGGCCGTCTTGCGTGATGAGCAATCGGGCAAGATATTTTCCATCGACTGGCAGCCGGCGGTGATTGGCCGGCCGCACACCGACCCGGCCTTGAACCGCTTGCTGGCGGTCGACGTTTCTGGCTTTGCCAACAGCCGCCGCGTCTCGCGCCGTCATGCCCAAATCACAGAACGAGACGGACACTATTTTTTGGAGAGCCTGTCGCCGCACAACCCGACGTATGTGGATGGCGGGCAGGTGCTGGGGAAACGGCCGTTGCAATCCGGCAGCCGTCTTTCGCTGGGCGGCAGCGGCATTACCCTGGTTTTTAACCTGACCTAACAAAAGGGAGCGTGTGACATTATCCAAAGAACCGCAAAAGGCAAAAAATGGCCGTAGATATCGAAGTAGATTACGAAGTTCTCGAAGACGCAGCCGCAAAATTTCGGCATCAGGCCGATGAAATTTATCACCTGCTGGCGCAGCTTCAGCGGCGCGTAGACAACCTGCAAACGGATGGTTGGTTGGGCACGGCCGCGCGCGCTTTTTACCTGGAGATGGATTATGATGTGCTGCCCGCCGTGCGCCGACTGGCTGTAGCGTTGGATGAAGCGTTTGTGGTCAGCCGACGCTTAAGTGAAATGTTTGAACTGGCGGAAGAGGACGCAGCCGCCCAGGTACAGGTACTTGCGTCTTAAATGGGGCTTTGGAGGCATCGATGCGCGGAAATTACATATCTGGCCCTGCGGCGGTGTTGGTTTTGCTCTTTTTTTTCTTGCCCTGGGTAACGGTTTCGTGTAATGGTCAACCGTTGGGTCAGTTTAGCGGGTATGATTTGGCGGCCGGTGTGCCCGTTTCGACCCTTGTTGGCTCAGAGGCTCTGTCGCCTCTGGGCGGCCTTCCCGGCGATCCAGCTTTGTTTCTGGTTCCCCTGGTTGCTCTCATTACCCTGCTGTGGGTGATTTTGGCGTTTGTGAAAAGGGAGTGGGAAGTGTACACCGGCGCGGGCACGGTGGCGGCGGCTGTTTTAGGGGTGTTGGTGCTGGTTTGGCGCTGGTTGGTTATTCCCGCGCAGCCTGGCGAGCTGGTCGCCATTTCCTACGAGCCGGCTATGTGGCTGACCCTGGCGGGGTTGGCGGGCATTATTTTAGGCGGCGGGTTGTCGATTGTGCTTTCGCGGCGGGAAACGGCCGTGTCCTTTATCCCCGGTACGCCTCCATTTCCGCCACAGCCATATACGGCCAGGGCCGGCGACGGCCGTCTGCCGGCGCAGCCAACGATACTCGACAACCCTGCGCCCTTTGTCGGCCAATCTGAGCGGGATACACGGCCGTCTGACCCGGACTCCTATCCATTACCAGCCGCCTCCCAAGGCGCAGACAAAGTGGCGACAGCGCCCTCAACGGTGATAGGTGACACGTCGACCACGACCGACGAACCGTACACGGCCGTCGACAAAACCGAAATTTTGAGCGATCAGCCAGCCGTGCTGGCCTGGCTGATCATCCGTGAAGGCGAACAAGCGGGGTCCCAATTCCGCCTGTTTGGCGTGACGCAGATTGGACGGCATTCATCCAACGACATTGTCCTGACAGACCCGTCTGTTTCTGGCCGCCATGCGCGGGTGGTGTGGGAAGACGGCCGTTTCACCTTGCATGATCTGCAAAGCACCAACGGCGTCTATGTGAAGGAGGAAACCACGTACAGTTGGCAGCGCATCAGCACAGTCGATCTGGCCGATGCTGTGCAAGTGCGGCTTGGCCGTGTTGTCCTTCATATGATGGTTGTGGCTGCGGAATAGGTGGATTTGCACGGGAAAAATCTGGCCGGTTTGGGCCAATCGCTGCAAGCGTACCCATCGGTGGCGCCAAAGTTGCCCACAAACGCGGCCTTTGGTTCCATGAGAAAAAATCACGTCAAAAAAACATATGGCTATACAAGCTGACAAAAACTATGATCCCCGCCTGGTTGGGGCCGTGACCGATCAAGGGCCGACGCGCCAGGGCAATCAGGATGCGCTTTGGGTTCCGGATCGCGCTGCGCCGACAGAATTGGGCGCGCTGTATGTGGTCGCCGATGGCGTTGGCGGGCAAGAACATGGCGCGGAAGCGGCGCGAATGGTGACGGCCGTGCTGTCTGATGTGTTCTATCGTCAGCGGCAGCATGGGCGGTCCGTGGCCGAAGCCCTGGTAGAAGCCGTGACGCAGGCCAATCAGGCCGTTTTTGATGACGCCAAGAGCCGGGACGCCAGGATGGGTTCCACGGTGGTTGCGGCCGTCGTGGAAAATGAGGTTGTCTGGATTGCCCATGTGGGCGACGCCCGCGCCTATCTGGTGGAAGGGCGCAAACTGCGGCCATTGACCCGCGACGATACCTGGGTGCAAAACCAGGTTGACGCCGGCATCATTTCCCTGGAGATGGCCGAAAAGCATGAGTTTCGCAACGTGGTGACTCAGGCTTTGGGCAATCGTCAGGACGTGAATGTGCACCTCACGCAGCCGCAGCCGTTTGCCCGCGGCGCGACACTGCTGCTGTGTTCGGATGGTCTGTATGATGCTGTGCCGCCGGAAAAAATGTATGACCTGACGGTTCAAGAATCGGCGCAGACGGCCGCACGCGCCCTGGTGGATGCGGCCATTGAAGCTCAGGCCAGCGATAACATCACGGCCGTCGTGATTAAATCTTCCCTGGCGAATTCGGCCGTGGTATCGGCAAAACCGGCGCGCGGCGGACAATCGGTCCCGTTGTGGCTGCCTGTCGTCATTACGGTGGTGGTGGTCGTGGTTGTGGCGGTGCTGTTGGGGATATGGCAGGCGTCGCGGCCGCCGGACAATGGTGGTCCGGGTACGGCCGTTTCAACAGCGGCAGCGCCGGTAACTGCTCCAGGCGCCGCTACGGATTTGGCAACGGCCGTGGCTACCGAGCCGCCGCAGCCTACCGCCACCCTGCCGCCCACACAAACGCCCACCGCCACCCCGCAACCCACCCTGGAAGCGGTCGCCGAACCGGCAACCGCCGAGCCGCCAACGGCCGGGCCGCCAACGGAAACATCCCTGCCGCCCCTGCCGCAAGCGTGCATTGTGACCCCTGGGCAGGTGTTTGTGTGGCCGGATGCAGCGATGGCCCCTGGCGGCTGCCAAACGGCCGTGTCGAAAAACACCTTTATCACCGGCGACCTTATTTTTTTGGTGGGCGACGGTTCGCGCAGCCTGCCCATTCCTGGCGATTGCAGCAATTTCAGCGATTTTATTCAGGTGCAGTCCCAGGCCGATGCAGAAATTATTGGCTGGGTATTTCTCAATCAGATCAAGCGGTTGGAGCCGGGCGAAACCTGCGTTACGCCCTGATTGGCAAGGGGGGATAGGCGCGATGACCGAATCACGCATTTTTGGCCGCTACGAAATTCAGCGGTTGTTGGGCAAGGGGGGCATGGCCAGCGTGTATCTGGCCCACGATCCCCGATTTGACCGGCAGGTAGCGATCAAGGTGCTGCCACGGCAGTTCTTGCATGATCCCATTTTCCATGAACGGTTCCATCGGGAAGCGCGAACTATTGCCCGGTTGGAACATGATGCCATCGTGCCGGTGTATGATTTTGGCGAGCATCAGGGGCAGCCATATTTGGTGATGCGCTACATGCCTGCCGGTTCGTTAGCCGATCGGCTGGACAACGGGGCTATGCCGCTGCCTACCATCGCCCCGATTTTAAAGCGTCTGGCCGATGCGTTAGATTATTCTCATAGTCAGGGCGTCATCCACCGCGACCTGAAGCCAAGTAATATCTTATTTGATAACCAGGAAAACGCTTTTTTGTCTGATTTTGGCATCGCCAAACTGGCGGAATCAATGGCCACATTGACGGGGGATGCGATTGTCGGGACACCGGCTTATATGAGTCCGGAGCAAGTGCAGGGCGGGCAGGCGTTAGACGGCCGTTCCGACATCTATACGCTCGGAGTTATCTTGTTCCAGATGCTCACCGGCGAAATGCCCTTCAAAGCCGACACGCCCGTGCAACAGTTGATGGCCCATGTGCTGACGCCGGTGCCGCATGTGTTGGAATTTCGCCAGGATTTGCCGCCGCAATGCGAGGCGGTGATCGCCCAGGCCATGGCCAAAGACCGTGACGATCGGTACAGCACGGCCGCTCGTCTGGCGGCCGTGGTGGAATCGCTTGTTCGGCCGGAAACGGGGCTGCCGCCGAGTGTGGCGACGCGCGTTACGCCGCCCAAGGCTCCTGCGCCCGCCGAGTCGCTGGCCACGGTTCTGGCTGAGGAGCCAGAGGAATGGGCGGCAGCGGTGGCGGAGGAAACGGCCGTTCCTCCACCGTCACCCGCTTCAGCCGTCATCGACGCCCCACCCACACCGGCGGCAGGCGAAGCGAAACCAATCGACCAGCGGCGCAGCCCGCTGGCTCCAACCTACATGGCCGAACCGCTGTTTGGCGAGCCTGACCCGCCGCCTGCTAAACAGCAGCGCATGTCGCCCTGGCTTTGGGTCGGCGCGGCGGGGCTGCTCATTTTGGGCCTCGTCGCCGTCTGGGCGTTAACGCGCAGCCCTGATGATGGGGGAATGACGGCCGGCGAGGGGGGTGTTTTGCCAACAGAAGGCGATCCGTCTGCTATTTTGGGCAATTATATTCAGGCGATGTGGCTGGATGGTTACGACGTGACGAGTCTGGCGTATGAGCCGGGGCGCTGGGGCGTGGTGATGTCTGATGGGGTTGGATACGGCCGTCAGAGCTGGTACATCTCCTCTGAATCGCCGCTGGCCGAAATCGAAAAAAATTGGAACCGTGGGTGGGAAGTAACCGAACTGGCCTATGGTGACGGACATTGGGTGGTCATATTTTCCGAGGACGCCGGGTTAGGGCGGCAGTTGTGGAGCCTGTCGTCTGAATCGCCCAAAGCCTACATCGAAACACAATGGACCAATGGATACGATGTGACCAGTCTGGCTTATGGCGACGGCGCGTGGGCGGTGGTCATGTCTGAAGACAGCGCCCTGGGGCGACAGTTGTGGTCGTTGGCCAGCGAATCGCCGCAGGCCTATATCCAGGCGCAGTGGGCCAAAGGGTATGACGTTACCAGTCTGGCATATGGGGCGGGTGCATGGGCTGTGGTCATGTCCGAAGACAGCAATTTGGGGCAGCAGAATTGGTCGCGAGCCTCTGAATCGCCCCTGGTTTTTATGCAAACGCAGTGGGCAAACGACAACGACGTAACCACAGTGAGTTATGGCGATAATTCCTGGGCGGTGATTGTTTCCGGCGAGGCTAACTGGGGCCGCCAACTCTGGCACACTGCTGCCCAGTTCACCGCCGAACCTTGAAGTGAACGTGCTGTGTCCTGGCTGCCGGTTAAACGCGGCTTTGTTCATGGATAACGGATAGAGTCATACTGGCAGGTTTCCCGAAACCTGCCAGGGCTAAGGTAAAAACGAGTTACAGCTATGTCATTAGACCCCACACAACTCATTGGGCAGCAAATTGGCCACTACGAGATCAGGAGCCATATCGCTCGCGGCGGAATGGCCGATGTTTACCTGGCGTTCGACGTCAATTTGCACCGCAAGGTAGCCTTGAAGGTGATGTTGGCGCAGCTTTCGGCCGATACGCAGTTTGTAGAACGGTTTCGGCGGGAAGCGCAGACAGTGGCCCAGTTAGAACACCCCAACATCATCCAGGTGTTTGGCATTGGGCTGACGCCCGACCAACGGCCGTACATCGCGATGCCATTTATCGACGGCGGGGCGCTGCGGGACACCCTGGAAATGCTGACGCGGCGTGGCGAACTGCTGCCCACGACGCAGGCTTTGGCGATTGTGCGGCAGATGGCCGATGCGCTGCGCGTGGCTCATGCCGCCGGGATTGTGCATCGGGATATTAAGCCGAGTAACATTTTGCTGCGGCCGGATGGCACGCCCATCCTGGTGGATTTGGGCATTGCCGCTGTGCAGAGCGCGCCCAAATTAACCCAGACAGGCACATTGATCGGCACGCCGAATTATATGTCGCCGGAACAGGCGCGCGGAGAAAAGCTGGACGGCCGTTCCGACCTCTATTCGCTGGGCGTGATTTTGTATGAGATGCTGGCCGGGAAACGGCCGTTTGAAGCCGACGACCCGCTGGCTGTCTTGCACAAACACGTCTACGAAGAGCCAACCCCCCTGGAAAACCTCCGCCACGACCTGACGCCTCACACCCGGTATGTGGTGCAGGCCGCCATGCAAAAAAACCCGATGAACCGTTTGCCAACGGCCGTCGATATGAGAAACGCCATCGACCAGGCGATAGAAGCCGAAGGCGGTCCGGGCCGCGTCTCTACCTCCGGCGCGTGGCGGCCGCATCCGATGGAACAGTACACCATCGGTCCGTCTAAAATTGTGCCGCCAAACTTTGCGCCCACTGACTTGCTGCCGCCAGACACCGGACCGACTGTGCCGCGTTCGGCCGGCGGCAGGGGCAAAGGCTGGGTGATTGGTCTGGCGGTTGCTTTGCTCGCGCTGCTGTTTTTAGGCGGCGGGTATTTGGCGATGCGGTCGCTGCGCGGGCCAGACACGGCGGCCGTGCCCACCGCCACGCCAGTTATGATTGTGGCCGAGGACAACCCGACCGCTTTGCCGACGGCCGCAGCTACGGAAACGGCCGTGCCCAATGACATCGTGGCTACGGCCGTTCCCGAACCAACCGCTTTGCCATCGGCGACCCCGCCGCCGCCCACCGACGCGCCGCCCACCGAGACGCCGCTGCCCACCGAAACGCCCGACATGGGGCCAGAACGGCTGACCATCGGTTACTCGGCGGGCAATTTGCCGATTGAGGCGGTGCGGATTGGCGGCGGGCCAAAAGCGATTGTGTTTATCGGCGGGCTGCACGCCGGGGCCGCGCCGTCCACTGTTTCGCTGGCGGAAACGGCCGTCAATTACTTTTCGAGCAACTTCCAGGAGATTCCGCCGCAGACGACCTTATACATTATCACGAATGCCAACCCCGACAGCCGCCCGGTTGTGGGGGAACTGGACGGCCGTCTCAACGCCAATGGCGTGGATTTGAACCGCAACTGGGACTGCCGCTGGGTAAAAGACGCTGCCTTTCGAGGCAATACCGTGCCCGGTATTGGCGGCCAATTTGCGTTTTCGGAGCCGGAAACGCAGGCGATGGTGGCATTTATTGAAAGCGTGGGCGCAACGGCCGTGGTGTTTTGGGAAGCCAAAACAACCAATGGCCTTGCCTCCCCAGGCGCGTGTAATGGTCCCAGCCGGGTGTCGGTGCCCCTGGCGCAGGCGTATGGCATCGCCGCCGGTTATCCCATCGCCGATTTTGAGAATCTGACCAACCAGACGCTAAACGGCGACGGAACCAACTGGCTGGATGGCCAGGGCATCCCGGCGATTGCCATTATTTTGCCCGATTATGTGACGGTGGACTGGGGCGACAATTTGGATGGGATTCGGGCTGTTTTGCGGGATTTTGGCAGCTAGCGTTATCATTGGCCCATGATAAAGTTGCTTTTACCCTATTTTATAGCCTTTGTTCTGGCGAGTGGATTGTTTTTGGGCCTGATTGGCTGCCAACCGGCGGCGATGCCGCTGCCGACGCAAATGCCGACGGCCGTTACCGTCCTCACCTTCACGCCCCAAGCTACGCCAACCCAAACAAACACGCCGACGGTTACGCCAACGGCCGTGCCTTCCAGCACGCCGGTCATTCAACGGCCGTCGGCGACGCCGCTGCCCACAGATACGCCCCCCGCCACGGCGACCACGCCGGCCAATGCCCTCACCCAGACTGTGGGTCTTTCAAGCCAGGGACGGCCGATTGTCGATTATCAATTTAAGAACGGCCCGGATCAGGTTGTATTTGTGGGAGGAATTCATGGCGGCTATGAGTGGAACACCATTTTGTTGGCCTATGAGGCCATCGCCTATTTCCAGGCGAACATCGACCAGATTCCCGATTCGATAACGCTGCACATCATTCCTTCCGCCAACCCGGACGGGCAGTTTTTGGTGACCGGCAGCGAAGGTTGGTTTGCGCCAACCGACGTGATCAGCGATACGGTTCCCGGCCGGTTTAATGGCAGTGACGTGGATTTGAACCGCAATTGGGACTGCAACTGGCAGGCCAGCGGGTTATGGCGCGATCAGTGGGTGAGTGGGGGGGAACGGCCGTTCTCTGAACCAGAAACGGCGGCTCTGAGCAGTTATCTGGTGGGGTTAGAACCGAAAGCCGTCATCTTCTGGCACAGCGCCTTGAATGGCGTATTTGCCGCCGGTTGCCCGGAAACCCATCAACCGTCTTATGCCCTGGCGACGGTGTACGGCCTGGCCGGCGGCTACCCCATCTACGAAGCATTTACCAGCTACCCCGTTACCGGCGATGCCAGCGATTGGTTAACAACTCAAGGCATTACCTCCATGGCTGTCGAGCTGACCAATCATTCAGCCACAGATTGGCCGCAAAACCTGAAGGGAATTTTGGCCGTACTGGATTATTACGAGTGAGGCCGCTTGTTATGAATCCTTAGCAAATCGGTAACAAACGGTTAACCAGATGTTAACTTAGAGGTGGTAAGCTTTCTTTCAGGTGAGAAAATTCCCCTTAGAACAAGATTCTTCTCCTCTCTTTTCCTCTAAGCAACATACTTTCCCTTGACGAACTACCGGGCGACCCTCCGCCTGGTTTTTCGTTTTTAAAGCTGCGCTAGCAGCCTGTCGGAGAACTCAGGATAGGTACACGGATTGGACGGATTTTTACGGATAAATCACCAGAAAATCGGTGTAAATCCGTGTCATCCGTGTATCCATTTCTATTTTTCCGACAGCCTGCTAGCCTGGGATAAGTTTTTCCTCAAAATTCATGCGCCGCCGAATGAATTTCCGTACAATGGGCCAAACGCCGCAGACTCGCTGGGAGTGAACCAGATACCGAGGTGAAATGATGAATGATCTACCGGACCGTTTGCAGGAAATTGTAGAAGATTTTAGTTTTTGTGTTGGCCAGGAAAAGCTGGAGTATTTATTGCAATTTGCCGAGAAGTTGCCGCCGCTGCCAGATTGGCTGCATGAAAAGCGCGACACGTTGGATCAGGTGCATGAATGCATGACGCCGGTTTTTGTGTATGCGCAGCATGATAACGGCCGTCTCCACTTTCATTTCGACATCCCGCCCGAAGCCCCCACAGTGCGTGGTTTTGCCGCCTTGCTGCAAGATGGCCTGGACGGTTTGACGCCAGCGGCCGTAACGGCCGTGCCTAACGAATTTTATTTGCAAATGGGGCTGCAATCGGTATTAAGCGGGCAGCGCCTGAATGGCATAGCCGCCATTCTGGCGCACATGAAAACCTTAGCCCAAACAGCCTGATCAATTGCCGATTGCCAATTGCCAATTGGTAATTGTTCAGGCTGTCAGCCAGCAAATTCTTTAAGGTTCGCGGATGGTCACGCTGCCGGCGCTCACGTCGATGGTTACATCGAGTGGGTTGGCGGATGTTTTGTACCCTTCGGTTTCCCACACCCCTTCATCCGGCTCGTTGCCGCTAATTTGGGTAAAGCGACGGCCGTTAAGATTAAAGCTCCCCAGGCCGCCGTTTACGCTGATGCGGGCTTCCCGGCCGGCGGGCAGCAGCAGTGTCAGGCTGCCGGCGCCGCCATTGATTTCGATGCGTTGACGGCCGTTTTGCGGCAGCGCCACTTGCGTTGAACCGGCGCTTACATCGAGCGTCGCGTCATACGCCCCATCCGGCAAAGACAGTTCCAGGCTGCCCGCGCCGCCATCGACGTTTAGCTCCTGCAACGTCAGCTTGCTTAAATCCGCTGCCACGGAACCAGCCCCCACGTCCAGCCGCAAATCAGTGCTCACGCGCGGGCTAAGGGCGATTTGCCAGCGTTGGAAAATCATTGAGTTCCAATTGCTGGGATTGAGCCACCAGAGGCCGCCATCCTTTTCCTGTAAAAAGATAGTCGCTTCAGAGCCATTAGCGCTGGTATCAAATGTCAGATCGCCCATGTAGCTGACAGTGCCTTCAATCAATTCGTTGCTGTCTGCTAAGGCCGACACGTCTGCTCCGGCAGCGCCGAAGTTGATTTCGACAACGGCCGTCTGCACATCATCCGCGCCAAAGGAAATCTCCTTTGTTTGCGCCTGGCTGGCATTGGCGTTTGCCCCCATAAAGTTTAAGCGCGGGTTGTCCTGGCTAAACAATAGGGCGTAGCCAAATATGCCCACCGCCACCACACCCACCAACGCGCTGAGAATGCCGCCTAACGGCCGTGGCGCCTGCCGCACAATTAAATTAACACCCACTAAAATCAGGAACAAAGGCCAGAGCCTGGCCGCAGCCATCCAATTCACCGACATCGCCGGCAGCATGCCCAAATTATTCAGCAAAAATAAAACACCCAAGGCAATCAACACAACCGGCCCAAAAAGTGAGGGGTTCCCGCGTTTTGGCTCATCGCCCGCTGGTTTCTCATCCAATGGGTCATAAACCGACTCTTTCTCGTAGGTATCTTTCGATTTATCAGACATAATCATCAACCTCCTGTGGTTAACTAACCCCCTATACGCAAAGCATTTGGGCTTGTTGCACAGTCAGCAGCCACTTCTCCCGTTTTGACAACTGTTTAAAGGAAAGTATAATTTGTCAACTAACCACAGCGGAAATGTCCCCTTATCAATGTTAAGAAGCGATATTTTTATTGTCCGCACCGTGGCAATATGCCTGGGGCAGAGGCAATCCGCACGAGAACATCGACCATTAAAATTCCTTATCCCGAGAGGTTTTCTTACGAATGAAAGAATATCAAACCAGCCAAATCCGAAACATTGCGTTAATCGGCCACAATGGGTCGGGCAAAACAACATTTGTCGAGCGTACTCTGTTTGACACAGGCGTCACAACCCGTCTGGGAAGTGTTCAGGCGGGCACGGCAGCCATGGACTTCGAAGAAGAAGAAGTCAACCGAAACAGTTCCATTTCCACCGCATTAGCTCCCATCGAATTTCAGGGCAAAAAAATAAACCTGCTGGACACACCGGGTTATATGGACTTTATCGGCGAAGTGAACAGCGCGCTGGTTGTGTCCGGCGGCGCGTTGATCTTTGTGGAAGCCGTTGCCGGCGTGGAAGTTGGCACCGAGGTTGTCACTCAGGCAGCCCGCGAGCATAATCTGCCGCAAATTCTCCTAGTCACCAAGATGGATCGCGAAAATGTGCGCGTCTCTCGCGTGATGGAGAGCATTAACGCCAATTTGGAAGGTAATTTCGTGAATTTGCAACTCCCGATTGGTGAAGGGCCGGACTTCAAGGGGATCATCGATTTAGTGAAGATGGAAGCGCGTTTGGGCGCAAAAGCCACCGTTGCTCCTATTCCTGCCGACATGGCCGATGATGCTGAAGAAGCGCGCATGGCGCTCATCGAAGCGGCCGCTGAAGGCGACGATTCGTTGATGGAAAAGTATTTTGAAGAGGAAGACCTGACCAGCGAAGAAATTGTTCGCGGGTTAAAAGGCGCGATGGCTCAAGGGTTGGTTACACCTATCATTTTCAGCGCGCCCGAACCAGGCATTGCGGTAGAACCTGTTTTAGAAATCCTCGCCAGCTATATTCCTTCACCGGACAGCCGATCATTTACGGCTACCAATGCGGCGGGTGATGAGGTTGTAATCGAAGGCAAAGACACATCTCACCTGGCGGCATTTATTTTTAAGACACGGGAAGACCCATACGGCCGTTCCAGCTACATTCGTGTTTTCAGCGGCATCCTGGAGTCGGATTCCCGAGTTTGGGCCAGCCATCTGGACTCTGAAGTCCGCGTGGGCACCCTCCAAACTGTCATTGGCAAAGAAACCACCCCCATTTCACGCCTGCACAGCGGCGATATCGGCGTAGTGGTAAAATTGGGCGACGCCGGAACCAACGAAACGCTTTGTGATCGCGGCCATGTGCTCACACTGCCGAAAATTCAACAACCATCACCGATTGCCTCTGTGGCTATTCACCCCAAATCACAATCCGACGTGGCCAAATTGAGCCAATCGCTGAACCGGCTGGTTGGTGAAGACCTGACGCTGACCTGGCATACGGAACCGGCGACTCATGAGACAATTTTGTCGGGAATGGGCGTCACCCATCTAGACATTGCCGTCAAGAAAGCGCACTCCAAATTTGGCGTCAATCTCACAACTTCGGTTCCGAAAGTGCCTTACCGTGAGACTATCACCAAGACCAATTCCGCCGAATATACTCACAAGAAACAAACCGGCGGCGCGGGGCAATACGGCCGTGTCTTCATTCGCCTGGAATCCCTGGACGACGACGCGGACTTTGAATTTACCTCGGAAATCTTTGGTGGGTCCATCTCCGCGCCCTTTGTCTCGGCCACGGAAAAAGGCTGCCGTCAGGCATTGGAAGCCGGACCAACCGCCGGTTATCCGGTGGTTGGCGTCAAAGCCATCGTTTTTGATGGCAAGGAACACCCGGTAGACTCCAAGGAAATCGCTTTCCAGACGGCCGGTCGTGAATGCTTTAAGAAAGCGATGCTAGGCGCTGGTCCTGTGTTGCTGGAGCCAATCTACAAAGTAATTGTCACCGTGCCGGCCGACAACATGGGCGACATCATGGGTGATATGAATACACGCCGGGCGCGTGTGCTGGGCATCGAACAAGAAGGCACCAAGAGCGTGGTTATTTGTGAAGTGCCCTTGGCTGAAGTGTTGACTTACGCTTCCGACTTGCGCTCGATGACCCAAGGGCGCGGCGTCTTCCGGATGGAATTTTCCAATTACGGCCGTATTCCCGCCCACCTGCAAGAGCAAATTGTGGCTCACGCCAGGAAAGAGCGGGAAGAAGAAGCTTGATAGTTGGGAGTTGGTAACTGAAAATGAAAAGTGCGCCCGAAAGGCGCACTTTTTTATTTGCTGGCAACTGGATTGTTTGCAATGATGTTGCCCACGGCATCTACGAAGATGCGCCAGCCTGGGGGTATAACGGCCGTTGTGTCATACTGAAACACCACAGCCGGGCCGGTAAACTGGTTGCCCGGTTGAAGTTTTTCCCGGTCATACAAATCGGCCGTGTGGGCCTGACCTTTGAACCAAACTGGTTTTTGCCCCACAAACGCCGCCGATGGGTCAGAGGGGCCGATTGGCTTGTTGGGCAGTTGGGGCGGTTGGACGGTGGCTACGGCCGTTACCCGCGCTGTCACAATCTCTACCGCCGCCCCAGCCTGACGGTAGCCATACCGCGCCTCATGGGCATCGTGGAACAAGCCGATAGGGTCGGTATTTGTGCCAGCATTAGGTACTTTCAGTTCGTGCGCTTGACCTGCATAGCGCATATCCAGGCTGTATTGGAGGGTAACGGCCGTTTCCTCCAATCCTTCTGCGGCCATTTCCGCCACCGCCCGCGCCGCCAGCGGGGCAAACTGCTCCGCCAACCAGCTAGCGCTCTCCACGCCCCACGCCTCATGCCGCGCCATCACCGTTTGCGAATAATCTCGCGTGGGCGCGGCTGCCAACATGCCCAAAGCCGACAACACGCCGGGCACGCCCGGAATCAGCACGCGCGGTATTTGCAGCGCCTCCGCCAGTTCGCAGGCATGCAGCGGACCTGCGCCGCCAAAGGCTACCAGCGTAAAGCGGCGCGGATCGTGCCCGCGTTCTACGGAGATGCGGCGGATGGCCCGTTCCATATTGGCATTAGCGACCTGAATTACTCCCCAGGCGGCCGTTTCTGGCGTTGAAACCTTCATGATGACGGCCAGTTCGGCCAAAGCCTCTCGCGCGGCCGTTTCGTCCAACGTCATGGTTCCGCCCAGAAAATGATGGGCATCCAGACGGCCCAGTACCAAATTGGCGTCGGTCACGGTGACGCGGGACTCTGGCATCAGGCGCGGTTCGCCGTCTAGCGGACGGCCGTAACACACCGGGCCAGGGTCCGCGCCGGCGCTTTGCGGGCCGACATGCAGCGCGCCGCCGGCGTCAACAGCCGCCAGACTGCCGCCGCCCGCGCCGACGGTGTGAATGTCGATAATCGGCAGGCGCAGCGGCATATCGGCGATTTCCCCTTCGGCGGTGGTGGGCAGATGGCCGGGACACAGAGCAACGTCTGTGCTGGTTCCGCCCATATCAAAGGTGATGATGTCGGTGAAGCCCGACTGGCCGCTGACAAAGCGCGCGCCTACCACGCCGCCTGCCGGGCCGGACAGCGCCGTTCTGGCAGCCTGCCGCCCGGCCGTCGCCGCGCTGATGATGCCGCCATTGCTTTGCATGATGGAAAGACGGCGCGGGGCCAGCCCGTCGGCCAATTTGGACAGATATTGGCCCATCAATGGCGCGACATAGGCGTTGATGACGGTGGTGGCGGTGCGCTCGTATTCGCGGTATTCGGGCAAAATCTCGCAGGAAAGAGAGATGTGCAGCGCCGGGTTGGCCGCCTGGAGACGGTTTTTGATTTGTCGCTCGTGGTCGGGGTGCAGGAAGGAGAAGAGCAGGCAGACGGCAACGGCTTCGATGTTGTCGGTTTGGATGGCTTTCAGCACGGCCGTTACACTATCTTCATCCAACGGCCGCAGCACATCGCCTTGAGATGACACTCGTTCGACAACGCCAAACCGCCAGGCGGCGGGGACCAGCGGTTCCGGTTTTTGCGGCGTCAGGGCGTAAAGATCAGGCCGGTTTTGCCGCCCAATGGCTAAAACATCGGTAAATCCGGCTGTGGTGATAAGCGCGGTGCGCGCGCCGCGCCGTTCCAACAGGGCGTTGGTGGCTACGGTGCTGCCGTGTATAACATCGGTCCTGTCGCCCACGCCCATGGTGGCAACGCCGCTGAGAATGGCCGTCGATGGGTCGGCGGGAGTGCTGAGCTGTTTGTGGATGCGGAAACGGCCGTGACCATCCACAAACACAAAATCGGTAAACGTGCCGCCTGTATCCACGCCTAAACGCATAACGTCTTTCCTGTTTCCCTGATCATTATTCCTTGTTCCACTCCCAATAGGCCAGCGTCCACGCCACGGCCACATACACAAACAGCAGTGCCTGAGGGATGGCCAGGAGTACGGCCGTTACCAATCCAATTAGTATCGATGCGGCCGAGGCTAATCCCAGCGGCAGGCTGACTGCGCTCAACAGCAAGTTAAAAACGTACTGCATCCCCCACAAAATCGCCATCAGGATGAGTACCTCAGCCAGATTGAACCGGATCACCTGCCAGGCATGGCGCACGGTATGGCGAATGGGTCTTTCGCTGGTGGGGGCCGCGTCGTTGATAACGGCGTCACGATAAACCATTGTGCGAAAGCGCAGCGTCACAAAACTGACCGGAATCAGCAGGCAAGCCAACAGGCCCGCGCAGCTCAGCCCCAGCCCCAGCGCGCTGAAGAGAGAGGTGGCGGTGGATTGGTTTACGGCGAGAACGGCCGTAGAGGTCACCGTCAATGCCAGAATAACCATCGCCGCCAGCGCGAGTAAAAACCAGGGAAAAAACAGCAGTGCGTCGATGGCGACAAATCGACCTAAAAATCGACGCCCGGAGGCCAATGATTCCCCAACAGACAGGGGCTTTTCGCCGACGATGCCCATCGTGGCCGCGATGATCGCCGCCTCGGCCCAAACCAGCAGCAGCCAAAAGAGAATCCCGACCAAAAACAGCCACACAATTCCGCCGATCAGCACGGGCACATTAAAAAATTTCTCCACAGTGTCTGGCGTAAAGAGCCACTGTTCCAGCGGTGGGCCATTTGGCGGGAGTTGGGATAGCAGGGGTAAAAATTCGCGGCGCGCGTAATGGAAAAACCAGAGCTGCGCCAGCGACGTGGCGATGTGGGTCAGGCCAGGCAGCAGCCCCAGCCACCACAAAGTTTTGTGCCGCCAGGTGAGGCGAGCTGCGCGGGAAAGTTGGTCGCTTATGTCCATTTGGTTTGCCTGACGTGAAAAGGGCGCACTGGTGTGCGCCCTGCCTGATAAATTAGTTGTAACGATACAAGACCCTAAGGGTTTGCTCTTGGGGAGTCAGACCTTTTGGACTTAAACCCTTAGGGTCTCCCCAGAGAAATCTAAACGGTTGTCATTAGTTTACCAACGGCCGTCTGATTAAACCACCTTCGCTGCCGGAATTGCTTCCGGGCCTTTACCGGTGAGTTCTTTGTAGGCCAATGTCCAGACCGCCGAAATCCACGTCTGGTAAACCGACATCAAAGCTGCGCTAAAAATGCCCAGCAGCAGCCCGCCGGCTATCATCCAGGCGATGCTCAAGGAGCCTAAATCGCCGTTGTTAGAGATGCCGCTAACGACGGCCGGACCAAAAAACACCAGCGCCAGGGGCAGCATGATCGCGGCCAGGGCAATGCTTACCATGATGCCGACCACAAGAAGCAAAAGGGACAACAAAATAACCGGTCCCAGGTTGGTGCGAAAGACCTGCCAGCCGTGGCGAATGCTCTCCGAAACCCGCATTTTATGGATGATGGTGCCGCGTACGCCAAATTCTGCCACGTAGTACAGGATAAACGAGACAGGAATTAAGGCGCAGGCTAATAAGCAAAGGCACAAAGCCAGCAGACCAAAGCCGCCAATCAGACTGCCTGTCAGCATTTCTTCGGGGTTTTGGGCCAGCGAAGACATGGCGATTGCGCCGCCGGTAGCTGCGACAGCCACGATTGCCGCCACGCTTCCCGCTACAATCAGCGGCAAATAGGTGAGAAGGTAGACGCCCAAAAGCCGCCACATGGCTGCACGGCCGTGCGCAAATGCTTCGCGAAGCGTTAACGTTTCCCCATCGTCCAGGCGGTTTACCGCATCCACAAGTCCTGCTCGCGCGGCGATGCTCACCAACCACAAAATGATGCCCAAGATGCCCAGCACGCAGACCAGCCCCAGAGCAATCGCGCCCATGCGCATCGCCATTTCAGGATTGTTGGCGAAATCGCCTTCGTTCATGGAGTAGCGCGAAGAGTTGCCGCTGCTAATCCCGCTGGTTAGAGCCGCCAGGAAGCCTAAGACCCATAAAAATTTGTTGTTCCAGGTGATGCGCCAGGCATCAGAAATAATTTGACCGTAATCCATTGTACCCTCCGGAATAAAGTGGGAATCGCGCAAGTCGATCCCCTTTCATGATTTTGCCCACATTACGTGTGGAGGCGCGTTGGGGTTGCGGAACTCATTCCCATTCGATGGTGCCCGGCGGTTTGGAGGTGATATCCAAGACGACACGGTTGACGCCCTCCACTTCGTTGACAATGCGGCGGCTGACGCGGGCCAGCAGATCATAGGGCAGGCGCGCCCAATCGGCCGTCATAAAATCTTCGGTGGTGACGGCGCGCAGGGCGATGACTTCCTGGTAGGTACGGCCGTCGCCCATGACCCCCACGCTTTTCACCGGCAGCAGCACGGCAAACGACTGCTGCGTATCCTGGCGCAGCATATTGGCCTGGCGCAGTTCAGACACAAAAATGTCGTCGGCCAGGCGCAGCCGTTCCAGCCGTTCCCAGGTAATTTCGCCCAGGCAGCGAATGGCCAAACCCGGCCCGGGGAACGGCTGCCGCCAGACCAGGCTGTCTGGCAGGCCCAAAGCCGTGCCAATTTGCCGCACCTCGTCTTTAAACAGCAAGCGCAGCGGTTCCACCAATTCAAAATCCATATCCTCTGGTAAGCCGCCTACGTTGTGGTGGGTTTTAATGACGTGGGCGTCTTTTTTGTCCTTACCGGCGCTTTCGATGACGTCCGGGTAGATGGTTCCCTGAGCCAGAAAATCGATTTGCCCTAATTTATTGGCTTCACGTTCAAAAATGCGCACGAATTTTTCGCCGATGATGCGCCGTTTTTGTTCCGGGTCGGTGATACCGGCCAGGCTTTCCAGGTATTCTTCAACGGCGTTGACGGCGACCAGCTTCATGCCTTGTTCGCGCTGGAAGGTAGCCACAACCTGCGCGGCTTCGCCCTGGCGCAGCAGGCCGTGGTCGACAAAAATGCACACGAGCTGGCTGCCGATGGCTTTGTGGATGAGAGCCGCAGCGACGGCCGAATCGACCCCGCCGCTGAGACCGAGCACGACACGGCCGTTGCCTACTTGTTCCCGCACGGCCGTTACCTGCTCTTCAATAAAATTGGCTGGCGTCCAATCGCTGGCGCAGCCGCAAACATGATGGACAAAATTGCTCAGGACCAATCGCCCCTGCGGCGTGTGGACCACTTCCGGGTGGAATTGCACCGCGTAATACCGGCGGTCAACGTCCGCCGCCGCCGCGAAGGGCGAATTGTCGGTGTGCGCCAACGGCCGAAAACCGGGCGGCAGGTGTTCTACCTTGTCGCCGTGGCTCATCCACACTTGTTGGGAATTGGGTTCAGCGTCGCTCTCTAATCGCCAATCTTTGAAGAGGGGGTTGTCCGGTTCGTTGATCTGCAAGGTGGCCGGGCCATATTCGCGTTTGAGACTGGAGGCGACTCGTCCGCCACGGCCGTGCGCCAGCAGCTGCATGCCATAACAAATGCCCAGCACCGGCAAGCCGCTCGCCAAAACATAATCGGGCAAAGTTGGCGCGCCGTGGTCATAGACACTGTTTGGCCCGCCGCTTAAAATGAAGCCCCTGGGTTTCAGCGCCAGAATTGTTTCGGCCGGCGTCGACCAGGAAAAGAGTTCGCAAAACACGTTGGCCTCCCGCACGCGCCTGGCGATGAGTTGGGAATATTGCGAACCGTAATCTAAAACGACAATCGTATCGTGATTGGAAGTTGTCATAAAGTTACCCTGGTTACGCCAAAATAATACGGCCGTCGTCCATGTTTACGATGGTGGCCGTGGCTTCAATAGGCACATTCCAATGCGCCAGAGCCTCGCGGCCGCCTTCAAACGTTTTCTCCACAACGGCGGCAATGCCTACCAGCGTAGCGCCGCTGCTCTGCACAATGCGGCTCAGCGCGTCGATGGTGCGCCCGGAGGCCAAAAAATCGTCCACAATCAACACACGATCAGCGGCGTGCAGAAATTCGGGCGAAACCATCAGCAGCACTTCGCCGCCTTTGGTGTGGCTGGGGGCGGTGTCTACAAACACCGGCTCCTGCATGGTGATGGGTTTGTGTTTGCGCGCGTACACGATGGGGATATTGCCGAGCGCCTTGGCTGTCATGACGGCCGGGATGATGCCGCTGACTTCGGCCGTGAGGATGCGGGTGGGGTTTATGTGGCGGAAGCGATCGGCGATGTTTTCGCCAATGGCTTCCATAAGCGCGGCGTCTAATTGATGGTTCAGGAAACTATCAATTTTAAGGATGCCGCGGCCAAGGTTTTGCCCTTCATTTAAAATGCGTTCTTTTAATGCGTCCATAGGTGATGGGTTCGGCTTATTTGGGTAAGCAGATTGCTCCTTTTGCAGATAGTATTCGGCGTAATTGGACGACTCAATTGTTGAAAGAGCAGGTTCGTGGGTGGAGGGTGGACTTTATTATGCTCCAAAGTATGGCTGTTCGGCAACCTTAGATATTTGGGATAAGTTTCACAATTTTCTTGACGCCCCTGGTGGCCTATTCTATAATCTCTGGAGCGTTCAAAAAAAATTGAAAGTTGTGAACAAGGTAAATATTATGGTAAATGAATTAGTGCAACAGGGGATGACGGCCGTTGAAAGAAAGCTGGAGTCTGTTGTCGCCAGTGACATCCAATTATTGGAAGATGCAAGTTTGCACATTGTCACTTCTGGCGGCAAACGCGTGCGGCCGCGTGTCGTGTTGCTGGCGTACCTGGCGGCCGGCGGCCAGGATTTGGACTCTGTGGTGCCGGTGGCGGCAGCGGTGGAGATGGTGCACACGGCCACTCTGGTTCACGACGACATCAACGACCATAGTCTGACGCGGCGCGGCAAAGTGACCGTTCATGCGCGTTGGGGGCGTACCTTCGCTTTACTGACCGGGGATTATCTTTTCACCAAAGTGTATGAATTGATGGCTCCGTATGGGGTGGAACCTAACGTGATGATTGCCACTGCCTGCACGCGTCTGGTGGAAGGGGAAACCTTGCAAGCGGCCGCCGCCAAATCTGGCGACATGGATCGGGAAACCTATAAACAAATCATCAGCTTAAAAACGGCCAGCCTGTTCGAGGCTTCGGCAATGTTGGGCGCTTGGTTGGCAGGGGCAAACGAGAGCGTGATACAGGCTTTGGGCGATTATGCCTACAACCTGGGGCTGACCTTCCAAATTGTGGACGATATTTTGGACATCATCGGCGACCCGGAGGCGATGGGCAAGCCGGTGGGTTTGGACCTGACGCAGGGGCGCGGCGTGCTGTCGGTGGCCCAGAACGGCGGCAAGAATGAAGAAGATGGGTTAACGGCCGTAGCCGAACTGGAAGAACCAGACCCCATCCAACAGATGATGGCCGGGCTGCGCGCATCCGGGGCGGTGGAAATTGCCAAGATACAGGCGCAAGAAACGGCCGTGCGCGCCCGCAAAGCGCTAGAATTTGTGCCAGACACGCCCGCCCGCGATGAATTGTTTGGCTTGATCGAAGGTGTGTTAAACCGCGATCATTAGCCGGCAGCAGCGACATGGTTCAGATGAATTTGCCGTGATGGACGATAAACGCCTCGCAGAAGACCGACACCAAACGTCTGCGAGGCGTTTTTGTTAGCCAGGGCGGCCCAATGGGCGCGGCGGGCAAAAATTGCCATGAATTGACAGTTTGGCAACTGGCAGGATTAAGGGGTGGGGGATAGAATTGGTCGATCTTTGCCCGCTTAGAACAAGCAGGGCAAAGTATCTGGGAATAATGAATTTATCCGTCATGAAAATGTGCGAAATCAAATGTTAGGAGATGAGAATGGAACAGGTTACATCTACCGATAGACTGGCTTTAACGCCGGATATGCTCTGGAATATTGACCATTATCGTGAACAAGGCCTTTATTTTTACCTGGAGGCTACTCAAGAACTGCTGCCAAACGGCCGTGTCAACGTCATCAACTATGGCGAAATGATCATGCTAGGCGGGTACTCTTACCTCGGCCTGATCGGACACCCCAAAATCAATGCCGCCGCCAAAGCCGCCATCGACCATTACGGCACAGGCACCTATGGCGTGCGCCTGCTGGCCGGTTCGTTGCAGTTGCACAACGAATTGGAAGCGCGCATTGCCGAATTCAAACATGCTGACGCGGCCATCACCATGTCCAGTGGTTACGTTACCAATCTGGCAACTATTTCCAGTTTGCTGCGCAAGGGCGATACCGTTATCTGCGACAAACTGAATCATGCGAGCATTGTCGATGGCTGCCTGTTGTCGATGGCCAAGTTTGTCCGTTTCCGGCACAACGATATGGAACACCTGGAACTGCGTTTGCAGCAAGCCGATAAAAACGGCCGTGTCCTGGTCATCGCCGATTCCGTATTTAGCATGGACGGCGACATCATCAACCTGCCGGAAGTCTCGCGCCTGTGCAAAAAATATGGCGCGTACCTCATGATCGACGAAGCCCACTCCGTTGGCGTTATCGGCGAAACCGGGCATGGCATCGAAGAACATTTTGGCATGCCCGCCGATACCATCGACATCAAAATGGGAACCTTGAGCAAAACAATCCCCAGCGCCGGCGGCTATGTGGCCGGCAACCACAAATTGATCGACTTCCTGAAGCACGAAGCGCGTGCCTTTATCTTCTCGGCCGCCGTGCCCCCGGCGTCGGCTGCTGCCGCCAAAGCGGCCTTTGATGTCATCGAAGAAGAGCCATGGCGCGTGCAAAAAATTCAAAACAACTACCTGCGCTTTGCCAACAAATTAAAAGAGGCCGGGTACAACCTGCTGTTTACCGAAACGGCGATCGTGCCGGTGGTGTGCGGCTCCACGGATTCGGCCGCCAGATTGGCGAAATATTGCCGTGATAACGGTATTTTTGTGCAGGCAATTGTTGCGCCGGTTGTGCCGGAAGGGCTGGCCAGGCTGCGGGCGTGCATTTCGGCCGCGCATACCATCGAGGATATTGATTACTGCGCCGATGTGATTATTGAAGGCGGGAAAAAACTCGGCATCATCTAATCACAGGCGTTCTTGTAGGGTAAAGGGCCGCGTCAATTTCATTGGCGCGGTTTTTTTATACCCAACTGGGGTGACAAAGAAGCGGAGACGAGCTGTGGCTGATCGCGATATTACCCAGGTTGTGAAAGGTAAAGTCATTTATTTGCTGGGGTGTTGTTGTTGGTGCAGACCATTTACCCCATCCTGGCGCACGGCCGTGTGGCGGCGTTCGTTGGGTATCAGCTGAATTGATAAGCATGTCCCAGTCTGCGCCAGACAGGCAATCAGGCGTCTCCTGATCGCTTGCCTGGCGTTAGCGGTGTCAGATGTGAATGAGATGCCTGTGCGCTGCTTGGGCCGTTACTATTTTGGCAGTATAGGCAGATAAATTCTGGCCATATCTGCCGGACAACTGACTGAGCCGTAGCTGGTTGCTGCGTTGCCACTCGTTTCCCGTGCGCGAATGGTATAAGCGTACGTCTTGCCCAGAAGCGGATTGCTGCCGCTTCCCAGTTCGCCACAAGTAACCCGAAAGCCGGGGTCCATCATATCTCCCGGAATATACATATACGTCTGAAAAAAACCGGCATGATAGGCGCGCAAGCGATTGTCTATGCTAAGGGTTGCGCTAATGATGTATGAGCCTGAAGCGGCCGATACATACACATAATTCCACTGGATGTAACAACTACCGGTCCCTGGATTGGGGAGATAACATGTCGCGCCAGGGTTATCGATGAAGGAAATGGTCGGCGATTCGGCATCTCGGCTGTTTTCCAGGTGCGGTAAGCCGGGTGCAGCCTGGGGGGCAGGCGCTGCCTCAGTGGGCTGCGGCCGTTGCAAACCGGTGACTAAAATAAAGCTTAAGACAGCTACAAATACCAGAGAACCAGCAAATGCAATAGCTCTTTTATGTGATCTTATGATGGGCATGATATTTGCTGCCTATGGGTTAAAGGGTGGGCAGTAAACTGTGCCGTAGTTGGCGGAACCTAAACCCGCGCTGTCTCTGGCTCGAATTGTGTAGGCATAGGCATTGCCTAGTGTAGGGTTGCCGCCGGCGCCGGGGCTGCCACAAGTAACTTTGAAGCCATTCCCCATCATGTTGTATGGCAGGTACATGGAATTTTGGAAGAAACCTTGGGTATGGGCTATTGGGCCTCGGTCGTTGAGGGTCAGGGTCATGGTAATCATGTAATTGGGGCTGGAATCGACCGATACGTAGTACCAATTGATGAGGCATTCATCGCGGGTGGCATCAGGTTGGTAACAGGTTGCGGAGGGGGAGTCGATGAAGCCGATGTTGGGTTGTTGGGGGATGCCGAGTTCAGGCGAGCCTTGGATTTCGCGCGAGTTTTCGCCTTGCTTCTCGCTGCTGAGGATGGCGGGGCTGCCAGAACCTTGTCCGCGAGCGGTTTGAATGAGGCTGAGGGTTGTGGCTCCAAGCACAAACGAAAGAAAAAGGGAAAAAATAAATTTGCGCAAGTTAAACTCCTATTTCAAACGAATTAGTGTTGATGTATTCAGTTAGGTGGCTGGTGTTTGCTTGGGTTATGCGTCATCGAAACTGGCATCCCCGTGATGACGCATAACTTGTTGTTTACGGCCGTATGCCTGAGACATTATAAGTGATTGACGGCCGTTTCTCAACTGGCAAATTTGCTCAATTTGTCAGTGGCTGCCAAACTGAGCAGTCGGCGCATTAATCCCCCAGGCGCGACCATGCGTCAAGGGGAATGTTTTGGTCGTCTAAAAACTTTTTTAGTAGGGCGGCCTGATCGCCGCTAAAGCGCGTTTTAAGTTCTTCCAGCACGTCAACCGGGGCCTCCAGGGCTTGTTTCAGAGCCGGAATGTGGGCGGCGTTGACGACCCACGCCCATTCATATTCACGAATGCCCTCGCCAAACACTTGCTCCACACCAGAACCCAGGTCTTGCCCTTCGATTTTTATGTTTCCCTCAGGCGTAAACGATGCCGCCAGATAACGCGAACCGAGGTTGTCCTGAACATCCCGAAGCACGACGTTTTGTTTCATCCCAGGTTTTCTCCCAATTTGAGGTGTTGGTGGCATTCACGATTTATCATCCCCGACCCAACTGTCGTACCCATCTTCAAGCATGTGGTAACGCTCATCGACCCAGCTGTAGAAACTGCTGAACTGTTGGAATGGGCGATCATCTATGGTCACGACAACGCCGGCCTCTACAGCCCGTCTTGCCCCTCGTAGTTTTTCAACCAGAGTGCCCCAACTGTCTGGACGGCCGTTTTCGCCGCGTGCCTGGTACAAGGCATCCAATTCTTGAAGTTGCTCAGTTGAAAATGTGTATTCCTTGATGGGCAAGATCGCTTCGATGCCGCTCTCTTTCAGGGCCAGCGCAAAAGTTTCATCGTTTTCAAGCATCTTTTTGATAAAGCTTTCGTGGAAAGAAAAGCGGGAAGTGCGCCAGCCTTGTTTTTTGGCCCACGCCTGCTGGGTTTTGTCTTTGGACCATATAATTTGCAACAGGCCATTTTGGTGAGCCTGAACAGCCCGGATGCGATCCTGAGGCGTTGCATTTGTGAGCGCCCATTTGGGAAGGTTTTGTGTCATGCCAAATTTCCTTGTGTAGCTAGTGGATTTACCAAAGCAGCCATAAGCAAAAAATGCCAATCGGAAACGAGCAGTCAGCAAAATTTGTGGATGATTTTTAGGATGAGAGGATAGGTGTGGGAAACGGCCGTGTCCATTTCCCTCATTTGTTGTGTACCAGCCGAGGATCAAGCGCGTCTCGCAGTCCATCACCCAACAAATTAAACGCCAAAACTGTGATCGAGATCATAATCCCAGGAATCAAAACCAGATGCGGCGCGCTGAATATCTGGTTGCGTTCCCGTCCCAGCATGGTGCCCCACTCCGCCATTGGTTCTTGCGCACCCAGGCCCAAGAAAGACAACGCGGCCGTGTCTAAAATTGCCGTCGCAATGCCCAGTGTCGCCAGCACAATCAGGGGGGGCATGGCATTGGGCAAAATGCGCTTAAACAAAATGTCCCGGTCGGTGGCTCCTAAGGCGCGAGACGCTTCCACATAATCCATCTCGCGGATAGACAACACTGTCGAGCGCACCACGCGCGCATACGTCGGCATACTAATCACGGCAATGGCCAGCATGGCATTATTCAGGCTCGGTCCCAGCACAAAAACCAGCGCAATCGCCAGCAAAAAAAACGGAAAAGCCAGCACAATATCCATTAACCGCATGATCAAATTATCGATCCATCCCCCGGCGTACCCGGCAATCGAACCGAGCACAATGCCGGAAGTCGCCGCGATAAAGACCACGATCATGCCAATCTGCAAGGAAATGCGCGCCCCAAATACGATCCGGCTAAATACATCTCGCACATTGCCGTCGGTTCCCATCAGGTGTTGCGGCTGCTCTTCTGGGCAGCCCAACATGTGAATGCAGGGAGCCGAGCGCTTTTTTACATCCTCTTTGCCAATCAGCACTTCGGTTGGGTCGTATGGAGCAATCATGGGCGCAAAAGCCGCAATGATCACCAACACCGATAAAATGCTCAATCCAAACAAGGCTGAACGTTGACGCATCAGGCGGCGAAAAGTTATCCGCCACAAACTGGGGGATTCTTCTTGTAATGTTCTTTCTGCTGGGAGTTCTACTACGTTTGCCATAATCCTTATCCAATTTCACAGCCTTTCAAGCAGAGAAGCTGCTATCATGCGGCGCAGCAAGATGTGTTAATTAAGCCGAATCCTTGGGTCAAGGACGGCATAAGAAAGGTCGACGAGCAAGTTAAAAGTCACATAAATCAACGCTATGACAATGACAAAGCCTTGAATGATGGGGAAATCGCGCGAGGTAATGGCTTCATAAACGCTTAACCCCACACCGGCCAACCCAAAAATAGTTTCCGTCAGCACGGCGCCGCCTAATATGGCGGCCAATTGAAGTCCGGCCACCGTGACAACTGGCAGCAGCGCGTTACGCAGTGCATGTCGCACAATGACGGTTCGTTCTGGCAACCCTTTGGCTCTGGCAGTCCGCATATAATCCAGGCCCAGCACTTCTAACATGCTGGAGCGGGTCATGCGGGCTAAAATAGAAAGAGGAATGGTGCTGAGGGCAATGGCGGGCAAAATGAGGTGTCTGCTTGCGTCCCAAAAAACCACCCAATCGAAGGTGATGAAGGCATTGAAAATGTAGTGTTTGGCAAGGAAATCATAAAACAGCAGCCGGTTGCTGCCTGCTTCGGCGGTGAGATTATACACTTCATAAAAAGGTATCGGAACCACCCCCGGCGAGAGACGGCCGGATGGCGGCAGGGCAAATGGCGTGTCTTTTAGGATTACAGCAAACAAATATATGAGCAAAAGGCCCAAAAAGAAAACCGGCAGCGAAACGCCGATATTTGCTCCGATCATCGTGGTGACGTCTATCCAGGAATTGCGCCGCACGGCCGATAGGATGCCGGCCGGAATGCCGACTATCACCGCGAGGAACATGGCCGACATGCCTAACTCAATGGTCGTGGGCAGGCGTTCTAACAAAATGGTTAAGACCGGCCGGCCGAACCGGATAGATTCACCAAAGTCACCCTGCCCAATTTTTTGCAGGTAAAGGACAAACTGTTTCCAAACAGGTTCATCGAGTCCAAATTCGCGCGTAAACCGTTCACAAGTCGCTGCCGTTGCTTTTTCGCCCAGGATCGCCTTACAAGGATCACCGGGGATGGCCCGGGCCAGGGTAAAGGTCACAACCAGGATGGCAAAAACAACTGGGATGGCCAACAAGATGCGGCGTATGGTGTATTGGATCATAAGCGTGAACCTCTGGATCGTGTGTGCTGAGTGAGTGTGAGACGCTGGATTATCTGCCGATAGTCCAGGTAGTTAAGGAAAATGCGGGATGGCCTAGCTGCGGTGTTACCAGAATTGCCATCCCGCATTTTTGCAAACAGATTACATTATGGCCCCAATATTAATTGGAGGGTGCGTTCATGAATCCATCCCACAGGTAGGAGAAGTAATCGAAACTGCCTGTGTTACCGACATGGTTGGGGTTGGAGGCGTCGATGCCGGCTGCCCAAGAGGCGATAACATCATTCGCGTCGAATTTGGATCCGTCGTGGAAGAGTACGCCGGCGCGCAGGGTGCAGGTCCACACTGTTGCGTCTTCGTTACCCACGCATTCGGTCGCTAATTCGGGTTCGGTGTCGCCGGAGTCTTGTTTGTAATCAAGCAAGGTTTCAACGACTTGTTGACACGGCCGTAACGATTCACCATCTGTCTCGTCGGCGCAGAACAGGCTGATCGGTTCCGCATTCTGCATAAAGATCAGCGTGTCCTTACCCGGGTCTAACCGGTAGAACTGGGTTGCGCCAAAGGGCGGCACATAAGCGCCAGCCACAGAAGCCAGGGCAGCATCAGCCGATGCGCCGTGGGCAATCGGGATCATCGGAACCAGATCGCGAATGGCATTGTTGGCTTCCGCATACAGCGGGGCTGCTTCTGTGGCAGAGGCGATTTGGCCGGCCTGTTCCAACGGCGTGTAGATTTCCGGATGCGCCGCGCCAAACTGGGGATTGTTGGCATTGAAGTGGAAGTCCAGGAAGTTGGTGACATGCGGATAATCCGCGCCCCAACCCAGCAGGTGAATACCATTCAGCCGGCCGCTGGTGGCTTCATCAATGAAAGCGCCGGTTTCCATTTCTTCAACATTGGCCGTGATGCCCAGGTTTTCTTGCAATTGGGTTTGCAATTCCACCGCTACCAGACTCGGTTCCGGCAGGTATCCACGGAATACGTTGCGGTAATAGATGGTGGTTTCAAAGCCATCCGGGAAGCCGGCCGAGGCCAGCAGTTCTTTGGCGGCGGTGGGATCAAAGGTATACCAGGGATCGCCTTCGCAGCCACTGGGGATGGAGCAAGGGGTAAAGTATTCGGCCGCTTCTGACCCAGGCGGGTAGAAGTTGTCGACAATGCGCTGCTTGTCGATGCCCATGGCGATGGCCCGACGTACGTCCGGGTTATCAAATGGGGCAAAGGTGTTGTTGAAACCAACGTAGAAGATGTTGGGGTTGACATTGGTCAGCAGTTGCAGGTTGGGGTCTGCTTCTACGGCCGGAATGTCGTCCGGGCTGACGTTGGTGATCATGTCTACGGTGCCGGCCTGGAGTTCCAGAAGACGAGCGGCGCCTTCGGCGCTCCAACGGAGCACGGCCGTTTCTGCCGCCGCCGGTTCGCCCCAATACCCATCAAACCGCTTGAAAATGATCGAATCGCCACGTACCCAGGAATCAATCATGTAGGGACCGGTGCCGATTGGCCGTTCCAGCAGTTCGCCGGTTCCACCATTGGCATCAATCCACTCGGACGGTTGAATGCCAAACGGCGTGAAGGCTACTTTGGCCAGGAACGCAGGATCGGGCTTGCAGAGGTTAAACTGCACGGTCAACTCGTCTACGGCCTCAATCGACAAAATTTTGCCGCCGTAATCGCAGTTTTCCGCCGCCACAGATGTTGGGACAAAATCGCCCGTCGCTGCGTCTACAGCCGCAGCTGCTTCCGTCGCCACTGCTTCGGCTGTCGGGGCAACGGCTTCAACCGCTGCTTCAAGAGTCGGAGCAACTTCTTCCACGGCCGCCTGGACCGTAGGCGCTACCTGCTCAACCGCCGCCTGAATGGTCGGCGCGGCTTCTTGAGCGGCTTCTTGCACCTGCTGCGCGGTTTCCGCAGAGCAGGCCACAAGCGCTACACTCAAGATGAGAATGGCAGCTAACAACAAAAACTTGCTTTTGCTTTTCATATCTCTCCTCCTATACGTTGAGATAGTGAGTAAAATGGTGCTGCAATGTTGGGATCTAACGGGAAATAGTTGTTTGCTATGTTAACAAAGGAACGGCAAAGCGACAAACGAAACAAAAAAGGTTATTTTTGGTGTCTTTTGGGTGACAATTTTTCGCCGATGTGGGTGCATTTCATGCCAGGGCTTTCGCGGTATAATCGGAGGTATGATGAGAAATCGTGAGATTGCAGATACATTTGCCACAGTTGCCGATATGCTGGCGATTCGCGGCGACCAGATTCATCGTGTGCTGGCTTATCGCCGCGCCGCCGAAAGCATTAGCGACCTGGGTCGAGATATTCATCAGGTTTATGAGGCTGGCGCGCTGACCGAAATTCCGGGCATTGGCAAAACCCTGGCCGACAAAATCGAAGAGATGTTGACGACAGGCAAACTGGAATTTTTTGAGCGATTGGCGCAGGAAGTGCCTCCAACGCTGGTTGAGATGCTGCGCGTGGAAGGGTTAGGCCCAAAGCGCGTCAAACAAATTTACGACAGCCTGGGCATTACCACGCTGGATGAACTGACGGCCGCCGCCCAAACCGGCAAGCTGCGCGATTTGCCCGGTCTGGGGGCTAAATCTGAGGCGAAGTTGGTGGCGGCCATTGAAGCGTTGTCGCGGCATGGCGACGGCCGTACTCCCCTCGGTGATGCCTGGCCGCTGGCGCGGGAAATTTTGGCTGTGTTGGCCCAGTTGCCCGGGGTTAGCCAAACGGCCGTTGGCGGTTCCCTTCGCCGTATGCGCGAAACCATTGGCGACATTGACCTGCTGGTCGCCGCCGCTGAATCCGCCCACATCATGGACACCTTCGTCAAGCTGCCTCAAGTGGAATCCATTTCCGGGCACGGCCCGACCAAATCCAGCGTGGTGTTGCTTAATGGCGTGCAGGTCGATTTGCGCGTGTTACCCGCCGAACGGTGGGGCACGCTGCTGTCTTACTTCACCGGCAGCAAAAACCACAACGTCCGGCTGCGCGAACTGGCCCTTAAACAAGGTCTGAGCCTGAATGAACATGCCTTCACGCCGGAAGACGGCCGTCCCGAAATCCTGTGCCCTACCGAGGAAGATGTTTACGCCACACTGGGTCTGCCCTATATTTTGCCCACGCTGCGCGAGGATACGGGGGAAATTGAAGCGGCTCAGAACGGCCGTCTCCCCCAGGTTGTCCAACTGGCCGACATCATCAGCGATCTCCACATGCACACCACCTGGTCCGATGGCAAGCTCAGCGTAATGGAGATGGCCCAAATCGCCAAAGCCCAGGGGCTGCGCTACATCGTCATCACCGACCATTCGGTTAGTCTGGGCATTGCCAATGGGCTGTCGGTGGAGCGCCTGCGCGCCCAGGCGGCCGAAGTTCGCGCCGCCGACGAGGCGCTTGGCCCCGATTTTCGCGTGCTGCACGGCACAGAAATGGAAATCAAGGCTGATGGCTCGCTGGATTACCCGGATGAGGTGCTGGCAGAATTGGACTTTGTGATTGCCAGCCTGCACACCAGCCTCAGCCAGCCGCGCGAGCAGGTGATGGCCCGTTTGCTGAATGCGCTGCGCAATCCACACGTCGACATGATCGCCCATCCCACCGGCCGGTTGCTGCCGGACCGGGCGGGCGCGGATTTGGACATGGATGTGGTGCTAGAAACGGCCGTGTCCACCCGCACCATCCTGGAAATCAACGCCAACCCGGAGCGCCTCGACCTGCGCGACAGTCACGTGCGCCGGGCCATCGCACTCGGAGCCAAAATCGCCATCAACACCGATGCCCATCACCCCGATCAATTCGCCTTTCGTCATTTTGGCGTGGCTGTGGCCCAGCGCGGTTGGGCTACAGCCGAATCAATCGTCAATACCTGGCCTGTGGAGCAGTTTCTGGCCTTTGTGCAGCGGGAGAAATTTGCATGAAACAAGCGAAGCAGCAGACGATGGTGCTAAAAAGTGTGTTTGGCGGCATCGACGAAGACAGCCTGGACGCCTTACGCGCCGTGGCCCGCCGGGTCACCTATCCGCCACAAACCATTCTGACCAACCAGGGGCAAATCGAACACACCCTCTATCTGGTAATTGATGGCAGCGTGGCCGTGACCCAAATTTTGGAAAGCGGCGAAGAGCGGTTGTTGGGTTTTCTTGGGCCAAACAAAAGCTTTGGCGAGATGAGTCTCATCGACGACACGCCGCGTATGGCCACCTGTAAAACAGTCGTGGAAACAACGGTTTTGGAAGTAGACGAGGCGGTTTTTGACCAGGTGGTGATGAACAGCCCGGCCGTGGCGTATGCCATGCTGCGGAAAATCTTAGAAAGCAGCCGCACGATTGATAAGGCGGCTATCGAGGAATTAAACGAAAAAAATATCTCGTTGCAGCAAGCGTACAACGACCTTCAGGCTGCTCAAGTTAAACTGGTAGAAAATGAGCGGCTGCGGCGCGAAATGGAATTGGCGGCGCAGGTGCAGCGCAGTTTACTGCCAGATTCCTTGCCCGATTTTCCCGATTATCATTTTGCGGCCTATATTGAACCGGCGCGGCAGGTGGGCGGCGATTTTTACGATGTCGTGGCTTTGGATGATGAGCATGTGGGCATTGTTCTGGCGGATGTGGCCGACAAGGGGTTTCATGCCGCGCTGTTTATGGCTGTTTCGCGCACCCTGTTTTTGCAGGAGGGTAAACATTCGTTGTCGCCGGCGCAGGTGGCTTTGGCCGTTCATCGCGGCATGATGGATGTGTCGGCGACGGATGATATTTTTGTGACGGCTTTTTATGGCGTGTTACACCGGCCGAGCGGCCGTCTGACGTATGTGCGCGCGGCTCAGGAACGGCCGTTGCTCTATCATCCTGGAACCGATGTGCGGGCGCTGCCGGGTGACGGCCGTTTCCTGGGCATGTTTGATGAGCTGGAACTCGAGGAAGACACCATCTGGTTGCAGCCCGGCGACCGCTTGATCATTTTTAGCGACGGCGTGCCGGATGCCGTGAATCCTGCCGGTGTGCGCTACGGTTATGAACGGCTGCACGCCGCTTTAGAAACCGGCGGCCATTTTTCCGCCCCACATCTGGTGCAGCACATCGTCGCCGACCTGGACCGTTTTTCGTTGGATGCCGCCCCCTTCGATGACGTAACCCTGCTGGTCGTCGCCACCTGACGCTGCCGGAGCAGGAGTACGGCCGTGAGAAACTGGAAACCAAACAGTCTCCAGCCTCACATCTCTGATCACCCAGAAAAATCTTTGTACTTGTTCGGATTTCTCTGGGAAGACCCCAAGGGTTTGAGTTCCAAAAGATCCAACTTCTCAACAGCAAACCCTTCGGGTCTTTAAAGAAACAAATCGCCTGAAAAACTAATAAACGAACCGGAGAGTACATGGCTCGATATCAAGTACCGCCGGATCCAAGCGATCCGGAAAACAAGCAAACCAATAAACGCCCACGGCGTCAGCGCCGCGACGGCCGTGAACCCATTCCCTGGCTGTGGCTGGGTTTGGGCATTCTGGTGACAATTGTGGGCATGGGGGTAGCCTATGGCATTGTCACCAATTTCTTATTTCGCGCTCCACTGGCGGTGGAGCCTCTGGCGCCCACGGTGATTGTTCTGACTGCCCCGCCCAGTCCAACCCCAACCATCACGCCGGATTTGCCAACGCCAACGGCCGTGGCCACATCTACCCCCGTAGCTACCCGCGATTTCGCCGTCGCGCCCGACGAAGTGCAAGCCGGTTATTATGCCCGTGTCGCCAACACCGGCGGGGTTGGCGTCACGGTGCGTGGCGGGCCAAGCGTCAACAACGCATCTATCACCGTCGCCAGCGACGGCACAATCGTCTTTGTTCTTGGCGGGCCGGAAGAGGGCAACGATTTGCTCTGGTGGAATATCCGCCTGGACGACGACACCGAGGGCTGGGCGGCGGCCGATTATCTCGAGCCATCGGCCGCGCCGGGCAATTGATCAATCCTGACCCTATGACAAGGCAGCACGGTAAACGTATCCACATCAACGGTATTGTCCAGGGGGTGGGTTTCCGCCCCTTTGTGTTTGGGCTGGCGGATCGTTACGGGCTGGCCGGCTGGGTGCGCAATACCTCGGCCGGTGTGGATATTGAGGTAGATGGCGCGCCGGACGCGCTGGCCCACTTTGTCGCCGCCCTGACGGCCGAAGCGCCGCCGCTGGCCCAAATTGACGACGTGACCGCCGAGGACATTCCGGCGAACGGCTTTGTGGGCTTTGAGATTGTGGCCTCAACGGCCGTGCCCAATGCTTTCCAGCCCATCTCCCCCGACGTCTGCGTCTGCGACGACTGCCTGCGCGAATTGTTCGACCCGACCGACCGCCGTTACCTGTATCCCTTCATCAACTGCACCAACTGCGGCCCGCGCTTCACCATCATCCAGGACATCCCCTACGACCGGCCGCTGACGACCATGGCCCCGTTCGCCATGTGCCCCGACTGCCGCCGCGAGTATGAAAACCCGCTGGACCGGCGTTTCCACGCCCAGCCGGTGGCCTGCCCGGCGTGCGGCCCGCAAGTGTGGCTGGAACGCGGAGTGGAGAGTGTGGAGTGCGGAGTGGTAGAAAATTCCGCACTCCACACTCCGCACTCCGCACTCGAAGCCGCGCAGCGCCTGCTGGCCGAGGGCAAAATTCTGGCGATTAAGGGGCTGGGCGGCTTTCATCTGGCGTGTGATGCGTTGAGCGAAACGGCCGTATCCACCCTCCGCGACCGCAAACTGCGCCGCGACAAACCCTTCGCCCTGATGATGCCGGACCTGGAAACAGTCGAGACCCATTGTTATGTCAATGAATTCGAGCGCAGTTTGTTGCTTTCCCGCGAACGTCCCATCGTCCTGCTGCGCCGCCGCCCCGATTCGCCCATCGCCCGCGCCTGCGCCCCCGGCCAGGAGCATCTGGGCGTGATGCTGCCCTACACGCCGCTGCATTACCTGCTCTTCCATCACGCTGCCAGCCAAAATCCGCAATCCGCAATCCGCAATCCGCAATCGAATATCCTGGTCATGACCAGCGGCAACCTCAGCGAAGAACCCATCGCTTACCGCAACGACGAGGCCCGCGAGCGGTTGGCCGCCCTGGCCGACGCCTTCCTGCTGCACGACCGCGATATCTACATCCGCTGCGACGACTCGGTAGTGCGGAGTGTAGAGTGCGGAGTGCGGAGTGCGGAAGCTACTCCGCACTCCGCACTCCGCACTCCGCACTTGCTGCTCCCGCTGCGTCGTTCGCGGGGGTACGCGCCGTTTCCGGTGAAGCTGCCCTGGACCGTGCCGCCGATTCTGGCGGCGGGGGCGGAGTTGAAGAATACGTTTTGCCTCACCAACGGCCGTTACGCCTTCCTCAGCCACCACATCGGCGACCTGGAAAATTATGAGACGCTGCAATCGTTTGAGCAGGGGGTGGCCCATTTTGAGCAATTGTTCCGCGTGCGGCCGGAAATCATCGCCTACGATATGCACCCCAACTATCTGGCGACGCGCTACGCGCTGGAGCGAGCGGCGCGCGAAGGGCTGACGGCCGTGCCCGTGCAGCACCACCACGCCCACATCGCCGCCTGCCTGGCCGAAAACGGCCATCCCGGCGACCGCCCGGTCATTGGCGTCAGCTTTGACGGCACCGGCTACGGCGACGACGGCGCGATCTGGGGCGGCGAGTTTTTCATCGCCGATTACGCGGGTTATAAACGGCCGTATCACCTGGCCTACACCCCGCTGCCCGGCGGCGACCTGGCGGTCAAAGAACCCTGGCGCCTCGCCCTGGCCTGGCTAAAGCATTGCGGATTTGGGATTGCGGATTGCGGATTCCTCTTCCAATCCGCAATCCGCAATCCGCAATCCGCAATTCTCCCCATTGTTTGGCAGCAAATGGAAAAGGGCGTCAACGCCCCGCCCACCTCCAGCATGGGGCGGTTGTTTGATGCGGTGGCGGCGCTGCTTGGCGTGCGCCAGACGGTGAATTATGAGGCGCAGGCGGCCATCGAGCTGGAAGCGCTGGCCGACCCGGCCGAAACCGGCGTGTATCCGTTTGCCCTGGTGGCGGCGCAGTCTGTGGTGGATCCCGGACCGATGATAACGGCCGTTCTCGACGATCTCCGCCGAAAAACCCCCGTCCCCACGATGGCCGCCCGCTTCCACAACGGCGTCGCCCAGATGACGCTGGACGTGTGCCGCGATCTGCGAACGCGCTACAATCTAAGCGAAGTTGCCCTCAGCGGCGGCGTCTGGCAAAATGTAACCCTGCTGACACGCACGTTCCCGCTGCTGCAAGCCGACGGTTTCACCGTCTACCTGCACAGCAAAGTGCCGCCGAATGATGGCGGGCTGGCGTTGGGGCAAACGGCCGTGGCCGCCTCTTCTTATCGCGAGTAACCACCATGAGTTTGATTTTTGAGTGGGATGAAGAAAAAGAAAGAAAAAACTTGCGGAAACACCAGGTAGATTTTTTTGAAGCCAAGACTGTCTTCAATGATCCTTTTCTGCTAACATTTTTAGATAAGAAACATTCAGACGATGAAATACGCTTCATCAACATTGGAATGTCCGAGAAGGCGCGGATATTAATCGTTGTTCATACTGAGCGCGAGGGCGTTATTCGCATTATTAGTGGTCGAAAGGCAACGAAGTCTGAGCAGAGCTATTATGAAAAAGCCAACTAAATCTCCAGAAGAAGCTGATGACATGCTGCCCGAGTATGATTTTTCTCAAATGGGCGATGGCAAGCGCGGCAAATATCACGAGGCCTATCGTGCCGGACATACCGTCCGAATTATGAAGGAGGACGGGGAAATTGAAGTTCATTATTTCACCTTGGAAGAGGGCGCTGTTGTTCTGGAACCTGACGTGCGGGAATATTTCCCTGACTCCGAGTCAGTAAACGAAGCCCTTCGTAACTTGATCGCCTTGATTCCCAAAAAGCGTAAAACTGAAAATTCTGCCATGATGCATGATGCATAACAAGAGGAAACTATGTGCTTAGGTGTACCTGGAAAAATTGTAGAAATTTATGAAGCGGGCGGCCTGCCGATGGGCAAGGTGGATTTTGGCGGCGTGACCCGCGAGGCGTGCCTGGCGTATGTGCCGGAAGCTAAAATTGGCGAGTACACCATCATCCACGTCGGTTTCGCCATCAGCCAGATCAGCGAAGAAGAGGCCATGGAAACCCTGCGCCTGCTGGATGAAATTGCCAATATCGACGAGGAATTGGGCGTGCTGCCCGAAGAGCGAACGGGCTAACACGGTAAATTCTCCCTTGAAAATAGGACGGTGACGGTTTTTTCGGTTTTTTTGGGGATTTTGGGTTTTTTTCCCCTTGGGGGGGTGCCCTTTGGAGCTCCTGTGAGGCTGGAAAACGCTTATGAAATACATGGATGAATTCCGCGATGCGGAATTGGTGAAGAAGACGGTGGCGGAAATCCGGCGGGTGGTGAAACGGCCGTGGACCATCATGGAAATTTGCGGCGGCCAGACCCATGCCATCATGCACTTTGGCATCGACCAACTGCTGCCGCCGGAAATCGAACTGGTGCATGGCCCCGGCTGCCCGGTGTGCGTGACGCCTTTGGAGCAAATCGACAAAGCGCTGGAAATCGCCGGCCGCCCGGACGTGATTTTTACCTCGTTTGGCGACATGCTGCGTGTGCCCGGCTCGAACAAAGATTTGTTTTCCATTCGTGCGGCCGGCGGCGACGTGCGCGTCGTTTATTCGCCGCTTGATGCGGTCAAAATTGCCCAGAAAAATCCAGACAAACAGGTCGTGTTTTTTGCGATTGGTTTCGAGACGACGGCTCCGGCCAACGCGATGAGCGTGGTGCAGGCGCAGATGTTGGGCGTGCCTAACTTCAGCATTTTGGTGTCCCACGTGCGCGTGCCGCCGGCGATGCACGCCATTCTCGGCTCGCCGCGCAACCGGGTGCAGGGCTTTTTGGCCGCCGGGCACGTGAACGCCATCATGGGCTATTGGGAATACCCGCCCATCGCGGCGCAGTATCAGACGCCCATCGTGGTGACCGGTTTTGAGCCGCTGGATATTTTGCAGGGCATTTTGCTGACCGTGCGCCAGTTGGAAGAGGGGCGTTGTGAGGTGGAGAATGGATACGGCCGTGCTGTCACTTTCGACGGCAATAAACCGGCGCAGGTGGTCATCAACCGGGTCTTCATGGAGTGCGACCGGAAGTGGCGCGGTATTGGCGTTATCCCCCAGAGCGGCTGGTGTTTGCGCCCCGAATTTGCCGATTTCAACGCTGAAACCCGCTTCGACGTGGCTACCATTCAGCCGGAAGAATCGCCTTTGTGTATTGCCGGCCTGATTTTGCAGGGCCTGAAAAAACCCAATGAGTGCTCTGCCTTTGGCAAAGAATGTTCGCCGGAACACCCGCTTGGCGCAACCATGGTCTCCGGCGAAGGCGCGTGCGCCGCGTATTATCGCTACCGGCGCGATTTGGTTCTGGAGACTGGAGACTAGGGACTGGAGATTGGAAAATCCCTAATCCCCAGTCTCTAAGCCCCAGCCCCCAATTTGAGAAAACAATATGCTGGATCACTTTGGCCTGTTGGCCCCTTTTTATGAACGATTTATCCCGCCGCCGAACCCGGAGCGGTGGCTGAAGCTGCTGGATTTGCCGGTGGCGGGCAATTTGCTGGATGCTGGCGGCGGTACGGGGCGGGTGTCGGGGCAGTTACGGCCGTATGTCCAACACATGGTCATCGCCGATGAATCAGCCAAGATGCTGGCCGAAGCGCGTGCCAAAGCGGTCTGCTGCCCGGTGGTGGGCGGCGTGGAAAGGCTGCCCTTCGCCGACAACAGCTTCGACCGGGTGATGGTGGTGGACGCACTGCATCACTTCGCCAATCAACGCTTAGCCATTGCCGACCTGGCCCGCGTTTTGAAGCCCGGCGGGAGGCTGGTGATTGAAGAGCCAGACCTGCACCGCTTGAGCGTGAAGTTTGTGGCCGTGGCTGAAAAAGTTGCGCTCATGCGCAGCAAATTTTATTATCCTGAAGCGATCCGCGATATGGCGGCCGCCTGTGGGCTGCAAACAAGCATTGAGAGCGACGGCCGTTTCGCCGCCTGGGTGATTGCGGAAAAAGAGGTTGGTTAGTTGGTTAGGTTGGTTTCCTGTACTATCAACCCCAACAAACCAACAAACCAACAACCCCAACAAACCCACCAAACCAACAAACCCGCCAAAAATCTAAAGGCCAACTCATGTCCAACCAAACCGAACCCGTCTACATAGATTCCCCCTTCTGCCCCATGCCCATCCGCGACCGGGGCACAGTGATTTTGGGGCATGGCAGCGGCGGCAAGCTTTCACATGATCTAATCGCCGCCCGCTTTTTGCCTTCCTTCGACAACCCCGTCTTGCGCGCCGGCGATGATGCCGGGGTGGTGCAAATTAGCTGCACCCAATTAGCCATCAGCACCGATTCGCATGTCGTGTGGCCGCTGTTTTTCCCTGGCGGCGACATTGGCAAACTGGCCGTGTGCGGCACGGTCAACGATGTGGCCATGATGGGCGCGCAGCCCCTTTACCTGACCGTAGGCTTTATCCTGGAAGAAGGATTGGAAATTGGCTTGCTGGAGCGCATTGTGGAGTCGATGCAGGCAGCGGCGGCTGAAGCCGGGGTGCAAATTGTGGCCGGCGACACCAAAGTCGTGGAGCGCGGCAAGGCGGATGGCATCTACATCAACACCGCCGGAGTTGGGGTGATGCTCCCGGCGACGGTGATTGGCGGCGCGCAGGCGCAGCCGGGCGACGTGGTGCTATTATCCGGCACATTGGGCGATCATGGCATTGCCGTGTTGGGCGCGCGGGGCGATTTGGGGTTCGAGACGGATATTCAGAGCGATGTTGCGCCGCTCAATCAGATGGTGGCCGCCATGTTGGACGCCAGCGACAATGTCCATGTGCTGCGCGATCCAACGCGCGGCGGTTTGGGGACCACGCTCAATGAAATTGCCCGCCAGTCTAACGTGGGGATTGTGATTCATGAACAAAAGCTGCCCATTCGCCCCGGCGTGCGGGCAGCCTGCGAAATGTTGGGTTTTGATCCCTTGTATATCGCCAACGAGGGTAAGCTGGTGGCTCTGGTGGCTGCGCAAGACGCCGATAAGGTGTTGGCGGCGATGCGCCAATCGCCCTACGGCATGGACGCGGTGGCGATTGGCGAGGTAGTGGGGGAGGCTAACGGCCGTGTCCTCCTGAAAACCAGTTTCGGCAGCACCCGCATCGTCGACATGCTCATGGGCGAAATGCTGCCCCGCATTTGCTAAAAAACACGCCGCGCAGATCAACCCATCTGCGCGGCGCGCGATTGATTACGGTTTGATGGCGATGGGCAGGTATAAAAAGTATTCTTTTTGCGCCACCTGCGCATAGACGCCATCTGGTTCATAGACCACATCCCAGCCTAATCCCCCAGACAAAGTCGGCAGCCGCAGCGTGCCAAATTCCCCTGAATGGCTTGTGTAAGCCAAAATCCGGAAATTGTCTAGCGGCGCCGGCGTGTAGCCTTCCAGCAAGTTGATTTCAAGCGTTCCGGTTAAGGCGGCTGTGCCGGTCACAGTCAGGAAATCTTGCGCGGCAATTCCCAGTTCCATGGTCAGCGTGCCGGAAACTGTTTGGGTGTAGCTGCCTTGAATGGTGATGTCGCCGGGCGACTGTCCTGGAGCGATCAGACCGCCATTTTGCACATCGCCCAAAATTGCGCCGCTGCCTGTTACCGCGCCGCCCTGAATATCCAACAGTCCGTCTACTTCCAGGCTGCCGCCGTTCAGGTTGGTGGCGCTGGCGGGGGGCAGCGCCACATCGCCATAGGTGAAAGCGATCTGGCCGGATTCGGGGCGAATGATGCCATAGTTGTTGAAAACAATGTCCAGAGTGGTTGTTTGCGTGCCGCTGGACTTGATGAGGGTGTCGTAGTTGTTGAAGACGACGTCCGCTTCGCCGGTGAAGGTGGCATTATCCCGGGCATCAAAGCTGCCATAGTTGTCCAGAGTAGCGCCGTTGCTGCCGTTGATGGAGCCGGTTTGCAGCCAGGCAATTGTGCCGTGATTGGTGATGGCACGGCCGTTCAAACTCTTCGCCACTGTTCCTCTGGGGTACATGGTAGCCCCTTCCGCCAGGGTCAGCACCCCTGACCCCCCTAACGTGCCTGCGCTCCAATTGTACAAACTGGTGACAGTAATGTTATCGGTGCCGGTCAGCGTGCCGGTTTGCTCAATGCGGGGCACAGAAATTGGGCTGCCACTACTCAAATTAACCGTTGGATTACCTGAAATGTCCAGGCGATTGCCCAGGCTGACAATGGTGGCGTCTGGCGTAAAGTTGAGTGTAGCGCCGCCTGCGCTGCTGGTTATCGTTGTACGGCCGTTTGCCCCGCTGGCATCATAATAACCGCTCACGTTCACTGTGCCAACATAAGAAATGTATACGTATTCAATGGTGATATTTGAGCCTGCACTGAAGGTAAAGTCTTGCAGCGTAGGGGCATAACTATCCCCTACGAACAAATAAGTCCCGCTTCCGCCCAAAAAATCACCGCTGCTGGTGCTGCCATATTGCATGCGCAGCCAACTATTTTGCAGAGTGACGCTGCCGTCGTTGCTGAATGCGCCGCCTATTATTAGGCCATAATCGTTAAGCCCGTTGACGGTGATAGCTCCATCATTTTGAAATGGTAAACCATTTCCGTGCCATTCGAGATTTCCGGCAGTTGCCTGGGCGTTGATGGTCCCGGCGGCCTCGTTGATGAAGGCTGCGCCAGCCGAGGCCCAGATGGTGGACGGGCCAGTCCAGGTCATGGCTCCTTCGTTACGCACGGTACGGCCGATTAAATCGACGCTATAAGCGCTTAAATCGAATGTGGCTGACCCCATGATGTGGGTTTCGCCGCTGCCGCTCATGACGCCGCCGGTGTTCCACACGGCCGTCAGGGACACCGTGATGTCGCCGCCGCCGGTGAGTGTGCCGCTGAGGTTCAGGCTGCCGGCAGTGAGGGTGACGGCCGTATTGATGGTAACTATGGCCCCAGACTGAATGGTTAATGTGCCGATGTCGGCGTTGGCGCTGATGATGGGGTCGTTGGCGGTGTCGGGGATAACGGCCGTATCAGCCCCGCCAGGTACTGCCCCACTGCAATTCGTCCAATTACCTGCGTCGGCCCAGTCGGTGGATGTGCCGGCCCAGGTGCAGGTAGCGGCCAGTGCGGACGGAGTGAAAAGGTGTGTCGTAAAAAACCCTCCGGCAACCAAAGCGAAAATAACCAGGATTCTATGGAACATGGAAAAACCTCCTTTGTGTGCTAAAGCAAACGATGGTTGTGGAAGGAAGGGGAAGAACGGCCGTTGACCGGTCAAATATTGAAGCAAACAGATGAACCTTGTCTGCAATTGAAGGCTCCCCGCCACAAGACTAAAGACGAGCTTCTTTATAGGGTATAAACGGAGTAATGAGGAGGTAAGTGAGAGATGTCATGCTCGGCAAGGGCTAAATGTCATGTATGGCGCAGGGTAAGGTCTTATTTTGCTGGCGCTCAGGTGGGTTGGGCGTGGGCAGTTTGTAGGGTGGCGTGTTGGAAATCTGGGGGGGAAATGGATATAGTTGGGCTGTTATGACTTCTTCTGCGAAAAAATCATTAGACAGAAAATTGGGCTTGTCACGTCTGACATTGGGGCTGATGTTGGGCGGAACGGCCGTATTGGGCGGCATCATCCTCGGTTTTGGCGGGCCGCTGGCCGGCACGGCCGTTTTGGCGGCGCTGCTTGTGGGCTTCATCGTTCTGCGAGATATCGAAGTGGGATTTTGGGGCGTGATATTGGTGGTTTGCCTGCTGCCATTTGCCACGCTGCCCTTCGACATCGGTCTGACGCCCACATTTTTAGATATAGCGCTGGGGGCGGTGTTTGCCATTTGGGCGCTGGGGCTGGTAACGGGCCGCCAGCGCACCATCGTGCTCTCGCCTCTGACATTGCCATTGGGCCTGTTCATCATCGTCGCCCTTTTCTCCTTTATCTTTGGCCTGAGCAATGGTCCGCTGACGCCCACGCTGCTCCGTAAATTTGCCGAATTGATCTTGAGCCTGTCGTTTGTATTGGTGGTGATCGATTACTGCACGACTTGGGAACATTTGGAGCGTCTGGTAAAAGTAGTGCTGCTGGCTGGCGCGGCCGCCGCTGTCATCGCCATTGGCCTTTGGCTGCTGCCCGAGGACACGGCCAATACGCTGCTCAACACCATGCAGCGGCTGGGCTACCCTGGCGGTTGGGTCATTCGGTACATCGAGGAGAATCCGGCGCTGTCTGAGCGGGCCATTGGCACATCGGTTGACCCCAATGTGTTGGGCGGGCTGCTGTTGATGATTGGGGCGTTGGCGGGGCCGCAGTTGGTGGCGAAACGGCCGTTATTCTCTCGCTGGTTCACCCTCATTCTGTTTGGCCTGATTGCCGTTGCACTGGTGCTGACTTTTTCGCGCAGCGCCATGCTCGGTCTGGTAGCCGGGCTGGCTTACGTGGCGGTGCTGCGTTACCGTCGATTATTGCCCTACATGCTTGTGGCCGGGCTGCTGTTTCTGCTGCTGCCCGTAACGCAGGGGTACATCGCCCGATTTGTGGAGGGCATTCAGGGGCAAGACCTGGCCACGCAAATGCGTTTTGGGGAGTACAAAGACGCGCTCATTCTCATTCAGCGTTACCCGTTATTTGGCGTGGGTTTTGCCGGGACGCCAGATATCGATATCTATTTGGGCGTGGCCAACGTTTACTTTACCATTGCCGAGGTGATGGGTCTGGTGGGGTTGTTTGCCTTTTTTTCCGTTATTGCCACTGTGTTTGCTTACGCTTTTTTTAACCGGCGCACCTTTAAGCAAAATGAACGACTGGATGCGGTGTGGCTAGGGCTTCATGCTGCGCTGGTGGGCGGGTTGGTGGCCGGTGTGTTTGACCATTACCTGTTTAATTTGGAATTTCATCATGCCGTTACGGCGTTTTGGCTGCTGGTGGGCATGGCGGCCGCATCTACTCGCCTGGGGATAGAAAACAAAAACTGAAGACGGTTGGTCTTCAGTTTTTGGCAGTTGGCTAACAGCTAGCTAATAGCTATTAGCTGTTAGCTGTTAGCTGTGCTCTATCAGAGCCATCCATTCGTCGTTTAGGCCGCTGTCGGTGACGCCATAGTAGATGTGAACGGACTCTTCGTCGCGGAGCGCCAGATCATACCAGACTTTATCCCCTTGTTTGCGAATATCTACCACCGCGATATTGCCCTGCCATTTGAGTTTGTCGGTGTGCGGCAGGCCGGCTTCGGATTGGGCAATGGCGTAATGCCATAATTTCCGCGCTGACGATTTGGTGACGTTCTGGATGAGATTGTCGTTGCGCAGATCTCGGACGGTGTGGTAAATGACGCCTTTGCGTTTTTCGCTGTTGACGATCTCCACGCCGGTGCGTGGTGGATCCATGTTGGGTGTGGTTGCGGTTTTGCGTGGGGTGGAGGGCGTTTTTTCGGGACGAAGAACGGCCGTGGTTTCAATTTCCGGCAGCAGAACCGGCAGGGTGCTGGTGACCGGCATCTCGATCACGCCTTGCTCTAAGCCTCGGGCCACCAGGCGCACAATTTCGTCGCGCACGGCCAGGCTGGATTCTGCCTCGTCACGCACATAAAACTGGTTGTCGTCGATGGCGTAGGGTTGTTCCCGGCCAGGCTGAATGGTGATGCGCATGATTTGTTTTTTTTGCGAGGGCAGGGTGTCGACGTGCAGGTCGGGTTCGGGGGTGATGCGGTTGGAAACGGCCGTATACAATAAATCAATGGTCTTATCCACTTCGCGCACGCCCAGAGGCTCTTCCTTCGGGTTAGCCGATACGCCGACATAAATCGTGCCGCCGTTGGTGTTCGACATGGCGCAAATATCCTGCAAGAGTCGGTCGAGGTAGCCGCCCCGTTTGGCGATGGTTGGGTAAAAAGTCTGCACAATTGATTCGCCTTCTTCCCGCGCCAATTGGACAAAATCGATGGGGTTGGAGGGGCCGCGATACGGCCGTGTCAATGACAGGTCGTTGCCTTTAATTACTTGCTCAATGGCCTCAAAACTTAGCTCATCCAACAAGATTTCCGTTGTGCGGTCGCCTACGCCCAGCACTTTGGCCTGAGGCGATTCGCGCACCAGGCGATGCGCATCCGATCCTTGAATGCAGCGCATGGGCCGGGGATATTCCGGCTTGGAGCCATCAAAAAAGCGGCGTGTTGTGTAGTGCCCTCGTTTTTCCAGGTCGGTTACTTCCAGAGCGTGCAAATTGGCATCTTGGGTGTAGGCGATGCGCGTCTGGCCGCCAAAGTCTAGCCCGCGCATCACCACGCCATTGTTGGAATTGGCGTGGGCGGCAATGACCAGCCCGCCTGCCTGATTAATGACCTGGTAGGCGCGTAGCACGTCGCTTGTAGACCCTACGGTCGAACTGCCTTCGTCGAGTTTGTCGGCCGGGACATTGAGCGTGAGCAGAAGATGCTCTAAGAAATTTACTGGTGTTTCGGAGGGGAATATGCCCAGAATGTGGAAGCCAAAGGTGGCCGTAAATTCAAAGCCGGGCAAGACCAGGATTTTGCTCAGAAGGCGGCGATATTCTTCCAGCCGCCGTTTCTCATCAACGTGCATCCGATCTAATTCTTCGAGCCACAGTAGCTGCTCGATTTCTTTTTTCATGGTTGCAAAGCCGGCAACTGTATTGTGGTCGGTAAAGGCAATGATGTGCAGGCCGCGAATCTCAGCCTGACGCAGAATGTCCAGGTAGGTAACGCCGGATTGTTGGTAGTCGTTGGAAGCGGGGGTGTGCAGGTGCAAATCCATGCGCCGCCATTGGCGCGACATTTTTTTGGCCGGTGTTTTTTTTCGATTTGATCTTGCCACTATGTTCCTTTATTAGACAGAAGGATTTGGAGCTTTTTGCTCAGTTCGTTAGGGGAGTAGGGTTTGAGAAAGAAGGCGTTGGCTCCGTTGGCCAGGGCTTCTTTTTCCAGGCGGTGGTCGCCGGAAACCATGATGGTGATGGCATTGTTGTCAACGGCCGTTTGCCCAGCCCGGATATCGTGCAACAGATTGAGGCCGCTCATGCCTTGTGCCAGGTAGCAGTCGATAATAAAGGCATCGGCGCCTGAGGCGGCGGCCGTAACTGCTTCCTGAATGGTTTTGCACGCCAAAACAGCATAGCCGTCTAATTCAAACAGCATTTTTAATAAACCGACATTGGTCGCATCATCGTCAACGATGATTAAGGTATTCATGACGAGTGCCTGTTGTTAGGTAGAATAAAATCGCCGTAAATGATAGTGGACCGGCGATTTTTCATTTGTATGCTTGACTGGTTTTTGCTGGCGAAGAAACATGGCCGCTCTACCTCTTAAACTGGCTGTTGGTCGTTCTTATTTGCCATCACCAAGTGCAGCGATGCCCCGCACTAACCCAATGGCATTAATGCCGATTCGCAGCGCATCGGCGGTGTTAATTTTGGGTGGTCCACCGACGTTTTCTTCGGACGTTCGGGCCATCAAATATGCTGTGCCCAGGCCTATTGCGGCGCCAATAACTGTGCCGACGACAAGTAGTTTTACTTTCCAGTTTTCATTTCCTTCAGATTGCATGGTGGTTTAGCTCCGTTTTAGGTAACTTTTAATTTGCTTGAGAAAGGCATGTAGGTATGCCACAAAGGCATTGGCCTGGATGATGGGGCGGGCAATTTTGGGAGATATTTCGCCGGTTTTTGTTTGTGCTCGCTGAACCAAATTATCTATTTGCCAGAATAATTGTTGCATTCGGCCGCCGTCGTCCATCCGGGGTTTGCCTTGTTTCCGCCGGTTGCGGCTTACGCTGTATATGCCGGCCAGGGAAAGAGGGCCAACGGCGCACAAGAGCATCATGGGGATGCTGAACAAGATGATGGTGATGTCGGCAAGGCCAGAGGCAAATTCGGCTGCGCCGGTTAGTCCGGGAGCGAAGATGCCAACCAGGAAGAGGATGATTACCAGGAGGGCAACGGCCGTGATCAGCCCTAGAGGTAAAAATACGTAGAGCCGGTTGAAGCGGTGCAGAGCTGCCTGACGCTCTTTTTGCGCCTGGCTGGGCTGGAAAGGGACTGTGTAATTAGCGGAATTGGGTTCTGACTGTGTCATAGGGCATCATCATTTATTATGATGGATTGTATCACAATTCAAGAGCTTGCTGCATTATTTTCGCAGGGGTTTTCAGAGTGGGCGGCGCTGTGGTGGGGAGACGGCCGTTATTTCACCGTGTAGCTGTGTGATAACTGGGCGACACCACGAATAGTGGCTGCAACCGAACAGTATTTTTCTTCAGACAGAGTGATCGCGCGGGCAACTTTTTCCGGATCGAGGTTTTCGCCTTCCACCATGTAGTGCAAATGGATGTCGGTGAATTGGTAGGGCGGTTCGGCCGCCTGGTTGCCTTGCACGTCGATATAGAGGTTGGTTAGCTTTTGACGCTGGCGGTTCAAAATCATCACGACATCGTGGCCTGAACAGGAAGCCAGGCTCAGAAGCAGCAAATCGGATGGTTTGATGGCTTTCCATTCCTGCCAGGCATCGTCTTCGTTGTCTGGCCAGGAACCGGCGACAACAACGTGACCAAACGAATCGCGGCCGACAAACATCTGGCTTCCTTCACCGGTCCATTTTAGGGCAATTTTACTCATTTAGATTTCCTTTGCTTACTGGCAGAGTTGTGGTGTACTGGACAAGGAGAAACCGGTTTGCGGGTCGATACATTGGCAATACGTGCTGTTTTCTCCGGTCCCGGCCCACATCCAGTAGGTTACGGTTGTTTTGTAACAAGGAGAGCGCAGGCTGGACGGCCGTTGCCATTCTACGCCCACCCCTTCATTTTCATCTGCCTGAAGCAGAAACACACGAATGTGGCTCGATTCACTGGCCCCAACTTGCAGTTGTTGGTTCATCGAAAGAGAAAAGGCCATGCACGGGAAAAACATCACAGCCAGCCAAAGCAGAAAAAAGGCCAGATAAAGTATACGGCGCAGCCAACGTCTCATGGATTGTTTGGGCAGAGTATGAATATAGCCTGACGAAGGGCCGGTTAAGTTGTCCCAACCGGTCCTTCGTCCAGACAAAAGCATTTAATCTTCTATATTCATGGCCGGCAGATAAAGTTCGGTGGTGTATTCTTTGACCATGCGGCGGGTGCTAAAATTGGGGGCGCAAGAGCGAATGGATTCACGCATCATCTCGACCCAGCCCCGCGGCACGTTATCGCGGTCGCGGTTATAGAACAGAGGCACGACTTCTTCTTCGAGGATTTGGTAAAGGGAACGGCCGTCTTCCTCATCTTGCTGATATTGGTCATTGTAATCTTTCGCCTGACCAATCGCCCAGCCATTCGCCCCGTTATATCCTTCTACCCACCAGCCATCCAAGATGCTGCAATTCAGCACGCCGTTAACGGCCGCTTTCATGCCGCTCGTCCCACTGGCTTCGCGCGGTCGGCGTGGCGTATTCAACCACACATCCACCCCTTGGGTTAAATAACGCGCCACGTGCATGTCATAATCTTCCACAAAAGCTACGCGCCCGCCCAAATTGTTATTGCGCGATAAATTGTAGATTTGCTGAATCAAGCTCTTGCCCGGATCATCCGCCGGATGGGCCTTCCCGGCAAAAATGATTTGCAACGGCCGATGTTCATCCAGGACCATCGTGCGCAAACGCTCCATATCGCGGAAAAGTAGATCGGCTCGTTTATACGTCGCGAACCGTCGCGCAAACCCGATAGTCAGCGCATCCGGATCCAGCAGCATCCCGCCTGTGAGAATCTGAGAAGGATCGCTGATACCCTCGATCCAGCGCCGCCGGGCGCGTTCCCGCAAAAAGCTGATCAGTTTGCGCTTTAAATCCAGATGAGCATCCCATAATTCAGCATCCGGAATCTCATTCAGACGTTCCCAGATTTTGGGGTTATCTTCTTCCGCCACCCATTCTGGTCCGACATATTTGCTATAAAGCGCGTGCAATTCACTGCTAATCCACGTCGAAATGTGAACCCCATTAGTAATGGCCGTAATCGGCACTTCTTCCACCGGTTTCGTTGGCCACACCCGCTGCCACATCTTGCGTGACACCTCGCCATGCAGTTGGCTTACGCCATTTGCCAGACCGGCCAGGTGCAAGGCCATGACTGTCATATTAAACGCAGTTCCCCACGCCTCCTGATTTTTGCCGAGACCCAAAAACTCTTCACGGCTCAAGCCGATTTCATCCCAAAAACCGTTGAAGTAGTGCTCGACAACCTGGAAAGTGAAGGCATCGTGCCCGGCCGGCACAGGTGTGTGGGTTGTAAATATGGAATGCTGCCGCACGATGGCCGAAGCCTCTGCAAAGGTCATGCCCTCGGCAACTTTTTCACGAATCAACTCCAACAGCAAGAAGGCCGAGTGCCCTTCATTCATGTGCCACACGGTCGGGTTGATGTTTAGAGCGCGCAGCATGCGCACGCCGCCAATGCCGAGCAGAATTTCCTGGCGAATGCGCGTCTCGCTGTCGCCAGAATACAACCGAGCCGATAATTCCCGGTCCCAAGGATCGTTTTCATCGACGTCTGTGTCGAGCAGATAGAGCGAAATGCGCCCAACCTGGATGTGCCAGACCCGCGCATAAACTTTCCGGTCGCCGACATGAACGTTGATCATGAGTTCTTCGTTTTCGGAAACATAAACCGGAGCGATGGGCGCTTTGTTGATGTCTAATTGTTGGTAGACGGCTTCTTGCCAACCATGGCCGGGAATGCGCTGCCGGAAATAGCCTTGGGGGTATAAAAAGCCTACGCCGACAAACGGCAGGCCCAAGTCGCTGGCCTCTTTGGCATGATCGCCGGACAAAATGCCCAGGCCACCGGAATAGATGGGCACAGAGCTATGCAGGCCAAACTCAAAGGAAAAATAAGCGATAGTTTTGTTGGTTATTTCGGGGAATTGTGTGCGGAACCAGGTGTGGTTGCTGCGGATTTTCTGATCATACAGGATCAGAACTTTGTTGTAATGACGGAAAAAGGCGACATCTTCAGAGGCTATTTGCAGTTGTTCGGCTGTCATTTCTTGCAGCATTTGGACAGGATTGTGTTGGGTCCGCCGCCACATAGTTATGTCTAGCCGTTTGAAGAGGTTACGCGCTTCTGGCGTCCAACTCCACCAGAGGTTATAGGCAAGTTCTGGCAAACGGCCGATTTTTTCTGGGATTTTGTTTTCAAAGCTCATAATTTGGGAATCCTCGCTTGTAATAAAGGTGTTTGTGGCCCATTGGTTTTTGTTTGGGTCGTTAACGAACGACGATATGGTTGATGAGTCAACCATGCATTATGAAATTATATCTGTTCGCTGTAGCTGCGACAATTGGCACTAATTAATAAGAGGTAGCGCATGTGTTTTAGATGTCCCGTAATGTTTTTTGGAAAGGGGGTCGATGGGCGCGCTCGATGACGAGTTTGGCAGTGCTGTTAATGCACCAGTCGAATTGTTCGTCGGTCATGAGTTGGTGATCGATGACGGGGGTGGGATTGGTGCTGTTGATGACGTAGGGTTGGTTGTCTTTGATGACAAATTCGACCATGTTGATGTCGTATTGGTAGGCGCGGGTGAGGGTGCGGGCGTCTTGGGTGAGTTTGGCCAGGATGGAAGGATTATCGTAGGTGACTTGTGGGTGGTAACGGCCGTTTTCCTGATCATATTGCAGCGTCAGCACCTCTTCCTGGCCGATCACTAGACAATGAATATGTATATCCGATTCGATGAGCTGCTGCAAAATCATGGTATGGGTGCCGCTTTCATCGTACCGCTGAATCAGTTCATCCACATCGCGGACGCGGTAGACAACATGGCGTCCGCCGCTGTTAATATCTTTAAAAATAGCCGGTACGCCTACATAGTTGACAATACCTTCCCAATCCATTGGGTAGGCTAAATTGCGGAAGGAGTCTGGCCCAACTTCTTTGAGGCGAATGTATTTGTTGGGTAGGGCGACGGTTCGCGGGGTGGTCATGCCCAATTGGTTCACCAGGGCGATGCCGTAAAATTTACTGTCGGCCGACCAGACAAATGGATTGTTGATAATGTAGCAGTTCTGCAAAGCGGCATATTTAAGGTAGACACGGTAATAAGGGGTTTCGTTGGAGATGCGGTCGACAATGACGTCGTATGGACATTCCTCGTCCATAAATGTGCCGCCAATCTGAACCAGTTCAGCCACAACACCCTGATTGGTTTTGTTTACGGCCTCTAAAAAGGCGTCTGGCCACTCTTCTTCTCGGCCAATTAGAATGCCTACCCGTTTTGGCTCTTTTGAGGTCATTTGTTTCTACCATCCCAGTTTGAAATATGGTTGAACGAATCAGATTGGGAAACTATACATCAATTGGCGCTTGATGCCGAAAATTCAGGCGCAGAATTGGCTGAAGGCCTGATCATAGCGGGGCGCGAGTTGGCGCCAATCGTAGGGGGTAACGGCCGTCGCCAGGTCAGCCGCCCATTGGTGAATTTGCGGTAGATTGGTAAGTGCGCGGCGTAATCGCGCCACTAAATCGGCCTGATTTTCGTATAGGCAGTAAGAGTGGAATGTTTCTGGCAGCAGCTCCGGGTAGCTGAGCCGGTTCGGCAGCAGGGGAAAAGCCTGGCAGGCGATGGCTTCTAAGATGCTGATGCCGAAAAATTCGTGGTAGGCAGTGGATATGGTCAGGTCGGCCGCCCAGAGCAGGGCGCGGTAGGTTTCTCGCGGCGCGTGGCCGACATGGACAACCCGGTCGGCTAAGTTGGTGATGGCTTCTTGAAAAATGGACGGCCGTCTGCCAAACTGCTCACCGCACAAAGCCACCGAAAATGGCAAACCTTCATCGGCCAGCGTGAGAAGCGCCTGGAAAAAATCCTCAGGATTTTTGTCGTATTCCCACCGTTGGTTCCAGAGGATTAACGGCCGTGTCCCACTGTCCGCTGTGAATGGCGGGTTAGACGGCCGTTGCAAACCCGCCAGATCAATGCCTACCGGCAGTACCAGGCTTTTAGCGCGCAGCACGGCAATCGTGGACAGTTCTTGGTATTCGGGGAAATGCTTAAGAAAACCGGGCAGCGCGGCAAACCAGCTCTCCAGGTGAAACTGTGAATTAAACATGACAAAATCGGCGGCCAGCATCGAGGCAAAATTGATAAAGACGTAATGTAGATCGCGCTCGCCATGCTGGCGGCGCATCGGGCCGGTACGGCCGTCTTGCGGCAAAGGATACGTGAGTTGATTTTCGTGCATGTAGAGGCCAACCGGGGTTTGGGCGGTGAACGGCCGTGTCAGCGCCAAAAACGTCGTCACATCCAGCATGTCTGTCGCCACAATCAACTCCGGCTTAACCGCCGACTGCCTGACCTGCTCCGCCAAAGTAACCGCGCCGCCATGCATCCGCCACTTCCAATAGCGCGCTGGCAAAGAAAACAAGCCAATGTCATGAAAGCTTTCACGCATCAGCCCCTCTGCCCAGGCCCGGTGGCTGCCACCATGATAGGGGGAGATCAGACCGATTTTCAGTCGAGTAGACAACCCAGATACCTCATCTTATGAACGCCGCCAACACGCCATTATCCAGGCAAAAGTTTTTGACAATCACCAGCCCAAAAGATACACTAATTGTGAAAATTCTCATAAATAAGTTCTCGCCCCATTTATGACAATGGTTTATACTTGGCAGACCTGATTCCCATGGGAGTGAGACTGTTGATAGGGAATGATCCAGAGCTTTTTTGGGATGCAACATACGCCATCGCCATGGCTTTGATGGATACTTACCCAAATATCTCCCCTGAAAATGTGGGCCTCAATGAAATGGCAGACATGATCCAGACCTTACCAGGCTTTGCGGATGATCCTGCTTTGGCCACCGAAAGAATACTGATCGACATACAAATTGTATGGTTTGAGGAGGCAGCGAATCTATGACCACTTCCAATACAGGCGCAGTCGCCCCTGGTGTTACCGTTCCCGAAGAGTTATCTAACAATGTTATGATTACCAACATCGCTAAGCTGTTGGACCCTGCCTACAACTGGGCCAGACGCAACTCAATCTGGCCGATGGTTTTTGGCCTGGCGTGCTGCGCGATTGAAATGATTTGTACGGCGTCCAGCCGCTACGATTTGGCTCGATTTGGCATGGAAGTTTTTCGCGCCACGCCGCGCCAATCGGATCTGATGATCATCTCCGGAACAGTCACCAAAAAAATGGTGCCCACGATTGTCCGTCTGTACAACCAGATGCCCGAACCCCGCTATGTATTGAGCATGGGCGCGTGTGCTTCTGGTGGCGGTCCATTTAAAGAAGGGTACAACGTCGTAGACGGTATCGACAAATTCTTGCCGGTAGATGTTTACGTTCCCGGCTGCCCGCCAACTCCTCAGGCGTTGATCAATGGGTTGATTGCTCTTCAGGAAAAAATTGATCAACAATCAATTGCCACAGCGCCCTGGTATCGGAAAGATGATCCGACGGCCGGATTGGTACCGATTCCCGTATTGGGACCAGACCTGGTAGACCTGCGGCAGCTTGACACGATTAAGCGCGAAGCAGCTAAGGCAATGGCAGAGCAGAAGCAGATGGAAGAAGAAACGGCCGTTTCCCCGAAACCGCCTGATACCCAATCATACGAGATTGATAAGGACAAGCAATGAGTGAAGCAATTCTAGAAGCGCCCGGTTCTGGCGCCCCAGAAACCTTGGCCAATCCGGTAGAACAGGCAATCAGTGCGCTCAAAGAGCGTTTCCCCGAAGCCGTGGTTGATGACCCCCGTGATGGATACAGCGGCCTGGTTGTCCCCGCCGATAAATTAACAGAAGTTGCTCTTGCCTTACGCGATGACCTGGGCTTTGATTACCTGTCCAGCGTGACAGGCGTCGATCTAATCGAAGACGGCAAATTGGAAGCCGTGTACCACACTTACAGCATCGATAAGGGTGGCAGCGCAGTCGTGCTGCACGTTCAGGTTGACCGCGATAACCCCGTTATTCCTTCCCTCGTTCCCGTTTGGCCGGGCGCCGATTTTCAGGAACGCGAAGCCTGGGATTTGCTGGGCATTCAATTCGACGGCCACCCGGATTTGCGCCGCATCCTCACCTGGGACGGCTTTCACGGGCATCCTCTGCGTAAAGATTGGAAAGAGCCGTTTTACGAAGAAGATACCAAGCCATTCGGCAGCCGGTGGCCGGCCGGCGGCGTATTACGCGCCGAAGAGTTAAATCCTTATGGCCAAAATGTACAATATCCTGCCGGTTGGGTTCCTACCGGCGATGAATATGACGTAGAAACGGAAATGTACGCCATCACCGGCGCAGACCTGGCTTATTCCATCGACGCTTCCCAGCAAATGAAAACCGACAAGATCACCGTGAACCTGGGACCGCAGCATCCATCTACGCACGGCGTGTTCCGCATGGTGGTCCAGTTGGATGGTGAAACCGTGGTCGATCTAAAGCCGGTCATGGGTTATCTGCACCGCAATCACGAAAAAATCGGGGAACGTAACACGTTTCTGGGCAACATCCCATACACCGATCGCTTGGATTACCTTAGCCCTATCAGCAATAACCTGGGTTATGTTTTGGCTGTCGAAAAATTGTTGGGGTCGGTAGTGCCGGAGCGGGCGGAGTGGATTCGTATCCTGACGGTGGAACTGACGCGCATTGCCAACCATCTGTGGGCGATTGGCTTCTTGTTAAACGACCTGGGCGCGCTGCAAACGCCGATGCTTTATTTCTATATTGAGCGCGAGTTGATTCTGGACTTTTTTGAAGCCTTAACCGGGGCGCGCATGATGAATAATTACATGCGCTTTGGCGGCGTGGCTTACGATTTGCCGGATGAGATTCGCGGTCAGGCGACGATGGAATTCCTGAACGAACTTGTTCATGAACGGCTGCCAAGAGCTATTGAACAGGGCGACAATCTGATGACCCATAACGAGATTGTGCGGGCGCGCAGCATTGGCGTTGGCGTTCTGACGCGGAAAGAGTCGATTGCTTACAGCATGGCCGGTCCAATGCTGCGGGCCAGCGGTGTGAATTATGATGTTCGTAAGGCGGAACCTTACTCCTATTACGAACAGTTGGATTTTGACATCCCAGTTTATTACAACGGTGACGTGTACGACCGTTACAAGGTGCGGATGGATGAACTGCAACAAAGTTTGCGGATTGTGCGGCAGGTGCTGCCCCATCTGCAAGCGACAGAAGGCGCGCCGATTATTGATGGCAAGCCCTCTTATGCGATTCGCACGCCGCAGCCTGGAGAGGCATACGGCCGTGTCGAAAACCCCAAAGGTGAGCTAGGCTTTTATGTCACCGCCAAACGGCGCAGCTCCAGCCCGGAACGCTATCACGTCCGCGCGCCATCGTTCATCAACCTCACGTCGCTGGGGAAGATGTGTCAGGGACACAAAGTTGCTGACATTGTTGTAATCTTGGGCAGCATAGACATTGTACTCGGTGAAGTTGACCGGTAAATAGTGAGTGGGGATTACGTATGTACGGACTTGGAATTGTCAGAGGTATGGCTATTACCTTCAGAAACTTTGTAGAAAGTTATCTGGATGATATTTTTTGGTGGGGCAAGGGCGGCCGGTATTACAATGATGCGGCATTACAAGTGCGGCAAAGTTTAAAAGGCCAGGGCGTCGTAACGGTTTTTTACCCAGAGGAAAAATTGTCGGTGCCTGAGCGGTTCCGTTTTGTGCCGTTTTTGGTTACCGATGACCCAGGTCCCGGTCAAAAATGGGGGCATGATTGGTGTACCTCTTGCGGCATTTGCGCCAAGGTGTGCCCGCCGCAGTGCATTTGGATTAAACGCGGCACACAGCCAAACGGCCGTCCCAAACCAGAACCGGAACAATTCTTCATCGACATCGACATCTGCATGAACTGCGGCCTCTGCGCCGAATTCTGCCCCTTCGACGCCATTAAAATGGACCACGACTACGAATTGGCCAGCTACGACCGCACCACCGCCCACATTCACGACAAAGAACGCCTGAGTAAGCCTATCAGCTATTGGCGCGAAATTGCGCCCAAAAAAGCCGAAGCCGAAGCCGCCGCGCGTGATTTTGCCGAGAGTAACAAGAAAAAGAAAAAGGCCAAGGATGGCGAGGGTGGCGACGAGCCACGGTTGGCCGAGGAAAAAGTTCGTCAGCTTCCTTATCGCGGCGAATATTATTAAGTTATAAATTTTGACCCGCCCTGAGTTTTCCTATCTGGTAATCAGAAAATTGTTTGGGGCGGGTTTGATTGGTAAATCACATAAAAATTTCAAGGGGTTGGAGAAAAAGAGGTGTCATCGACGCGCTTTTCACTCCAACTTCTCGTTTATAGGATAAAAAATGTTTGGCAATAAAAATAAAAAAGAGGTTTCCGAGGAAGCTGTCATGGCGGCACTCTCCACCGTGATCGAGCCAGAACTACACCGCGATTTAGTCTCCCTGAACATGATCCGCAATCTGAAAATTGAGGGTCAGGACATCAGCTTCACCATCATGCTGACGACGCCAGCCTGCCCGTTAAAAGGCCGGATGGAAAGCGAATCCCGGGCAGCATTGGCGCAAGTGCCCAATCTGGGCCAAATAACCATCAATTGGGATTCTAATGTGCCCACAGATCGCCGAATTGGCAGCCAGGTGGGGCAAAATTTCCGCAATACCATTGCTGTTTCCAGCGGTAAGGGTGGGGTCGGCAAGACCACGATTGCTGTCAATTTAGCCATCTCCCTGGCGAAGGAAGGCGCGCGCGTGGGCTTGTTGGATGCGGATATCCTCGGCCCCAATGTCCCGATGATGATGGGTGTGGACCAGATGCCATCGCCGCGCGACCGCAAAATGGTCCCTGCTGAGCGTTACGGCGTGAAGATAATTTCCATGGCCTTTCTGGTGAAACCCGACCAGCCGTTAATCTGGCGCGGCCCGATGCTGCACAGCGCCATCAGCCAACTGCTAACGGACGTGGCCTGGGGCGAGTTAGATTATTTGGTTATCGACCTGCCGCCGGGAACGGGTGACGCGCAGTTGACATTGGCCCAGGTGCTGCCGCTTACCGGTGCCATTGTCATTACGCAGCCAATGCAGGTTGCGGCTTCCGATGCTTTGCGCGGCTTAAAGATGTTCGAGAAGCTGGAAGTGCCGATTATTGGGATTTTGGAAAATATGAGCGGCGACTTTTTTGGCACCGGAGCTGGCCAGAAATTGGCGACGGATTATAACCAGCATTATTTAGGCGCAGTGCCCCTGGACGCCAATGTGCGGGTTGGCGGTGATTCTGGCGAGCCAATTGTGGTTGCTCACCCGGATTCGGCGGCGGCGATGGCGATCCGTGATGTGGCTAGAGGGATTGCCGCGCGGGTGAGTGTGTTGAATTTAGGCAGCAAAGACGCGAATTTTATTCCGATCAGTATGATTGGTTAGGCACGGCCGTTCTCGCCGCCCATCCTTTTTTCCCGCAGGCCAGCCACCCGGCTGGCTTTTGCCTATGTCCCTCTCAAGGGGCGACTCCGCTGTGAGGGTGGCTATTTTTCTTAAATTGGTTATAACTATAACATTAACAAACTACTTGTGACGTGGAGATAAAGCATGACAGCATCTGCTGCTGAAAAAACATCTGTGGTAGCCATTCGCTTCCAAAAATTAGGCAAGCTCTACCACTTCAAAATCGGCCGAAACCAGGACCTTGATCCGGGCGATCACGTAATTGTGGAAACCAAACGCGGGCAACAATTGGGTCAGGTGATGGCTTTTATTGAGCCGGAGAAATCCCATAAGCAGCGCGGGCTGCGCCCGGTCCAACGCAAAGCAACCCCGCGTGATTTGGTCATGCAGCAAGTTTGGGAGACCAAAGAACTCGACGCCCTCATTACCTGCCGCGAAAAGGCCAAAGAACTCAACCTGACCGACGCCAAATTTGTGAAGGCGGAATACAACTTTGACGGTAGTTGGATGACTATCCATTACTCTACCGAAAATAAAAACCTCAATGTAAACGGCTTGAAGACATCCCTCAGCCGATCCTTGCGCACGCGAGTAGAAATGCGCCTCATCGGTCCGCGTGATGTGGCCAAAATTATGGGTGGTTATGGCGCGTGCGGCGCGCCGCGCTGCTGTTCCACTTTCCTCACCGAATTTAGCCCGATTTCCATTCGCATGGCCAAGGACCAGGGCGTGTCTCTCAGCCCGCAGGAAATCACCGGCATGTGCGGCCGTTTGCGCTGCTGTCTGGTCTACGAGTATGAGCAGTATGTAGAAGCAAAAAAAACCTTGCCAAAGATTGGGAAAATAGTGAGTACACCTCATGGCGAAGGTAAAGTACGGGATGTGCGCGTGCTGCGCGATTCCGTGGTCGTAGATATTGAGGGTGAGTGGCACGAAGTCTTCCGGGAGGAACTTGAACCTCTTGAAGAATTAAAGGCCCTGCAAGAAAAATCGGAAAAGGGCTGCGGGCGGCAAGAAAATGGCGGCTGCACCTGTGGCGCTCACCGCGCCGCGTCTGATACGGCCGTTGACGCCGTTGACGCCGTTGACGCCATGAGATGAGGACGAATAGGGGGCGGTGGTGAGTAAATCCCAGTCAGAGGCCTGGAACCTTGTTTGTGAATTTGTGCAAGACAATGGATTGCGGCGTCACATGTTGGCCGTGGCGGCGGCGATGCGCTGGTATGCGGCCGAATTGGGTGAAGACCCGGATGTGTGGGCGCAGATTGGCTTAATCCACGATTTTGATTGGGAAATTCACCCGGACCTGGAGCGACACCCGCTCAAGGGAGCCGATATTCTGCGCGAGCGAGGTTGGGACGAGGGGGTGATTCGTCCTATTTTGGCGCATAACACAGAGGGAACCGGGGTGGAGCGCGAGCAGACGGTGGATTTTGCCCTGCTGGCGTGCGATGAAATTACCGGTCTGTTGATTGCGACGGCGTTGGTACGGCCGTCACGCGATATCCGCGATATGACCGTCGCCTCAGTGCGCAAAAAGTGGAAGGACCAACGATTTGCCGCTGGCGTCGATCGTGCTCATGTGATGGAAGTCACGGCTGATTTTAGTCGTGTTTGTTATGGCGGACAGCTCGATTTGTGGGGGCACGTGGGCAACGTGTTGACGGCCATGCAAGCAGAAGCCGACGTGCTGGAATTGGACGGCCGTTTAGCTTAACCTTTCATGAGAAATCAAGAAGACCTCACTGTAGAACAGGCTTTGGCCGCAGTTTTAGCCGGTGTGACGGTGCTGCCTGCGGAGACGGTCGCATTGTTGGATGCCCTGGGCCGGGTGCTTGCCGAACCCATCGTCGCCCAAGACAGCCTGCCCCCGTTCGCCAATTCGTCTATGGACGGCTATGCGCTGCGCGCTGCCGATGTGGCTGGCGCGGGTCCAGAAAAGGCGGTTACGCTGCGCGTGGTAGCCGATATTGCGGCCGGTAAGGTTGTAACGGCCGTTATCGAGCCTGGCTCGGCAGCGCGAATTATGACCGGCGCGCCGATGCCGCAGGGCGCAGACGCGGTCGTACCGGTGGAAGATACCAACGAGGCGTGGCGTGGCCGAGAACGGCCGTTGCCCGGCACCATTCAAATCCGGCGGTCCGTGCAGGCGGGCGATTATGTGCGCGGCGTGGGCGAAGATATTCTGGCAGGCCAGACCATCATTGAAGCCGGGCAAGTTCTACGACCGCAGGAGATTGGCGTTTTGGCGTCGTTGGGGCAGGCGCAGGTGCCGGTGGTGAAACGGCCGTGCGTGGCCATTCTCGCCACCGGAGACGAGCTTATCGCAGTTGACCAGCCGCTCACCCCCGGCAAAATTCGCAACAGCAACGGGTATACTCAGGCGGCACAGGTGGCCGCTTTGGGGGCAATTCCTGTCATGCTGGGCATTGCTGGCGATACGGAAGCCTCGGTGCGCGCCCGCCTGGATGAAGGGCTGGCCGCGGGCGTTGACCTCTTCGTGAGTTCGGCCGGTGTTTCTGTGGGCGCTTATGACGTGGTAAAAGCCGTGTTGGAGCAGGCAGGCGAAGTTGGATTTTGGCGCGTGCGGATGCGCCCAGGCAAGCCTTTGGCTTTTGGTAAATATGGCGGCGTGCCTTATCTGGGACTGCCGGGCAATCCGGTTTCGGCGCTGGTTTCTTTTGAGCGGTTTGCCAGAGCCGCCATCCTGAAAATGTCCGGGCATCAGGTGTTTGAGCGGCCGCAAGTGCCGGTGATAATGCAAGACGCGATCCAATCTGATGGCCGAGAGAGTTATGTGCGGGCGTTTGTGGCGCGGCGGGGCGACGGCCGTTATGCAGCTACCACCACTGGCAGCCAGGGATCCCATATTATGACTTCGCTGGTAAAAGCGAATGCGTTGGTGATTGTGCCTGAGGGTGTGAAGGTGGTTGCGCCCGGCGAGCAGCTCCGCGCCTGGATGTTGGATTGGCCGGAGACGGTGTTTTAACGGCCGTTTAACCAATTGAACCAATAAAAAAGCCCCGCGATTGCGGGGCTTTTTTTTTATTAGTTGTTTTCCACGTACAATGTGCGATTCAGCAGTTCTTCCTGCCGTTCGCGTTCTTTGTCCCGGCTGCGCTGCCGGCGATTTCGAGATTGCCGTGATTTTTTGCTAGAAGTGGGGAAGTCGTCGCCCATGGCTCGCCGTAGGGCAATTTCCATGGCTGTGGGCATGTCTTCTTCTTCTATGTCAAAGTCGGGTTGCTGCATCTCTTGTCTGTACTCGACAACAGCCGCCACAGATTCCTGGGCTTCTGGTTTTTCCATCAAGGACTTCACGCTCAGATCAATGCGTCGTTTGCGCTTGCTGTAGCCCAGTACTTGCACCTGAACTTCATCGCCAACCTTCACAACCTCGGATGGTTGTTTTACATAATCGTGGCTCAGTTCACTGATGTGTACCAATCCTTCTCGCTCGGCGCCGATATTGATAAAAGCGCCATAGGTTTCCAGGCGGCTAACTGTGCCTGTATAGACCTGACCTTCTTGCAAATCACGCCATTCAACAGACAAAGGCTCAATCATGGTCACCATGAGTTGCTGCCGTTTTTTATCGAGTTTGTCGACCCAGACAGATACTTCGTCGCCTTCTTTCAGCACGTCAGCCACGCGGTTTACATGCTCTGTGCCAAGCTTGGAAATATGGATGAGGGCATCAACCCCAACGCCGACATCCAAAAAAGCACCGTAAAGCTCCAGACGCTTGACGACGCCGGTCAGCTTCATTTTGGGTTGGAGGTTATCCAGGCTTTGGGGGGGTGTTGTAAGTGGTGTTTCCACTTCTGGTGTTTCCACCGTTGTTAGTTCGTCATTTTCGCTCATGACTTGGTTCTCCTACGCAGGGTTTGGTGATTGTGCGCTCTGCGCGGACAAGATGGTCAATTGTTCATCATTCGTTGGGGGCAGAACACAGTTCGGTTTGTAATTAGACAATGCGCAATTATAACAATGGGTGAAGGGCTGTCAACTGCTAAAAGAGGGATTTTTGCGGATGTGCGAGAAAGTGTCATCATGCTCTGGGCACAATGGCACTTTCTCGCAGCAAATTTTTACCTGTGGAAAAGTTAGAATGTGGCGTCGGCGATTGGTTGTCCTGCGGCCGCCGAAGGCTCGAATTCATCGGTGGGCAGGTTGGCGGCGCGGCGGATCAGGTACTCTAGTTCATCGAGAACGGCCGTGTTTTCCGCCAGGTAAGCTTTGGCATTTTCCCGTCCCTGGCCCAGCAGGGTCTCGCCATACCGGAAATAAGCGCCGCGTTTGTTGATCAATTCATGTTCCACGGCCAGGTCCAAAACATCGCCGACAATCGAAATGCCTTCGTTGTACATGATGTCAAATTCGCATTCGGTGAAGGGAGCCGCAACCTTGTTTTTCTTTACTTTGACGCGTGTGCGATTACCAACAACGTCGTTGCCGGCTTTAATGGCCTGGATGCGGCGAATATCCAATCGGACAGACGCATAGAACTTCAGCGCATTCCCACCACTGGTTGTTTCGGGATTGCCAAACATCACGCCGATTTTGGAGCGCAGTTGGTTGGTAAAAATAACCACCGTATTGGTTTGTTTAATGGCCCCAGACAGCTTCCGCAGAGCTTGAGACATCAGGCGGGCTTGCAAGCCGACGTGGGCGTCACCCATTTCACCCTCAATTTCTGCGCGAGGCACCAGGGCGGCCACGGAATCGACTACCACCACATCCATTGTGCCGGAGCGAATTAGCGCGTCGGCAATTTCTAGCGCTTGCTCGCCGGTGTCTGGCTGAGAAACGTATAAATTGTTGATATCGACGCCACATCGTTCGGCGTAATTGGGGTCGAGGGCGTGTTCCATGTCTATAAAGGCGCAGATGCCGCCCCGTCGTTGGGCTTCGGCGATGATGTGTTGGCAGAGCGTGGTTTTCCCGGAGGATTCGGGTCCATAAATTTCGACAACTCGGCCTCGGGGCACGCCGCCAACGCCTAGAGCGATATCGAGCGAAAGAGAACCGGTGGGAATGGATTCTACCTGCAGATGTTGGGCGTCGCCGAGGCGCATGATGGTGCCTTCACCGAATCGTTTGGTTAGAGATTCGAGGGTTTTTTCGAGAGTTGAGTTGCGGGCATCCCCGTTGGCACTGGCCATAGTTGTTTCTCCTTGGGTATGTGGTTCACAGGTTGGGCTGCTGGCAGACAAAGCAAACTGGGGGCAGGCGTTCCTGCCGGTTCTGGGTTGGGTTTCTGGGTTGTGTACCTGTTTACTGATGGGTCTGAGCAGTTAAAATAAAAAGTTCAATGCGCTAATGATAGCACTGATGTTCTAATTCGTCAATACCAAAATTAAATCGCAGAACATGTGTTCATAAATTAGACGGTGGTTGTTTTTTGGCGACGGATTAGGTTAAGCAGTGCGGGAAGCTCGCGCCCGCCAAGAAGTAAATTGAGCAGCAGATAAGCCCCCAGCCCCGTTGCGCCACCGATTAACAGGAAGGGCAGTGGCTGGGCGATAAACCGCCCAATCCCCAAAATCACCAGCGCCATGCCGGTGGCTGCCAGGAGAGTGCGGCCGAAACTCAGGCCAAGTTCGCGCCAATCCAGGCCATGGAGCCGCCGGTGATTGAGGTAGAGGAGCACGGCCGTTTGCAGCGTAAACGCAATCGTGCTGGCCAGAGCTAATCCACTCACGCCTAAAATTCCCACTAGCCAATAGGCCAGGATGATATTGGTCACCAGCCAGCCCAGCGCCACAATCATAGGCGTTTTGGTGTCGTGTTGGGCAAAAAAGAGGCGGGCGGCAATTTCTAGCGTGGCTTCGCTCACGACGCGCACGCTGAAAAAGACGACAATGCTGTACACAAGCTGCGTTGATTCTGGCGTAAAAGCGCCGCGTTCTAACAAGAGGGTAATGGCTGGTTTGCCCAACAGCACCAGACCCAAAGCCGCCGGTACGGTCAGCATCCAGATAATCCGCAGGCCCGTGCTGGCCACACGTTTTAGGCCGTTGATGTCGGCGTTGTTGTACATTTCGGCCATTGTGGGAAAAAGGACCAGGGCAACGGCCGTGCCAAATAACGTCTCTGGTAGCTGCTGCAAATAATAGCCGTAAAAATAGCCCGACGTTGCCCCGTCGTTTAAGCCGGACGTGATGCGAATGATGAACAGGTCCGCAATTTGCACAGCGCCTAATGTGACAATGCGTGGTCCCATCAGCCGAATAATTTCATGAACGCCAGACATCTTCAGCTTGAATGCGGGCCGGATTCGCACCCGGTAGCGCTGGAGACCTGGCAGTTGAATGAGAACGTGTAACACCGCGCCAATGACTGTGCCCCAGGCCAGGCCAAAAATACCCAGTCGAGGAACCAGCAAAAAGAGGCCGGTGAGATAACCAACATTGAGGGCGATGGGGGCCAGCGCTGGCAAAATGAAATGTTGGTGGGCATTCAGGATACTGCTCAAGACGCCGCTGATGCCAAAAATGGTCGTCTGGATCAGGATGATGCGCATGAGATTGGCGGTGAGCAGTTGGAGGTCTGGCGGGAACCCGGGGACGAGGATGTGCCGGGTGATCCACGGCGCAAATATGGCCCCTAAAGCGGAAATGCCGCTAAGAATAATCAGCACTAAGGTGAGAATGGTGTTCGCCAGACGGCCGCTTTCCTGGGCTTTTTCCTTGGTCAGGTAGGCGGAATAAACAGGGATAAAAGCGGCGGCCAACGCGCCGCCAGAAATCAGGGTGACAAACACTTCGGGGAGTTGGTTGGCGGCGGTAAAGGCATCGTAGGTGCGGCTGGTGCCAAAAGCGGCGCTGACCAGTTGGGTTCTGACCAGGCCGAAGAGTTTATCCAGCCCCAGGAGCAGGATGACGATGATGGAAGATTGCAGTAAGTGACGGGCGCGGTTCATAGGGCCAGATTGTACCGCTTCAGGTGGCGGGCGTCATGGAATCGCTGTGGGGGTTTGGTCTGAAAGCCTGTCGATTTCGCGTAGATAGGTGGCGGCGGCCGTTAACAAATGTTGATCTGTGGCTGTTTCGCTGAGGCGCTGGAAATCGGCGCGGGCTTCGGGATAATGGGCGAGGTGGGTGTGACTGAGGCCGCGAAAGAAGTATATCCAGGGATTGGGCTGGCTGCCTTGCAGATGGAGGGCCTGATCAAAATCAGCAATGGCCTGGGTGTGTTGTTCCTGGGCAAAATAGGCCTGGCCACGTCCCCAATAGGCGGCGGCAAGGTGTTTGTCGAGTCGAATAGCCTGGTTAAAATCGTCGATGGCTTGTGGGTAACGGCCGTTTTCCAAATGCGCCTGTCCTGTCTGGTAGTAATGCTGGGCGCGGCTGGCGGGCAGCGGGATCAGCCCGTTTTGCCAGACCGCCCCGATGCCCATGCCGACGAGGATCATCAGCGCCAATAAGACCGCGTAACGCCCGACGGCCGTCCACGGCACGCTTTCCGACCATTGGATATGGTTATCCAGCGGCGCAGGTTGGGCAACGGCCGTAGCCCTTAAAATCTGCTCTAAACCATCCTGAGCAAATGTGGCGTAACCCCGGTCAATGGTGTGGGGCAGCAAATCCAGGCTGCGGCAGGCTGCGGCGCGCGCTTGTTCCAAGTTGCCTTCTTCCAGGCAAAGGGTGGCGTGGGTTTGCCAGTAAATTTGAGCAGTTTCGGCGGACAGGGCGTTATATTTTTCCGGCTGCACGAGATCGAGCCATTGCCGGGCAACGGCCGTGTCTCGCCCATATTGCGCCTCAAAGCTGGCCGCCGCCAGCAGATAAGCCGGTAGAGGCGTGATCGTTTCCTGCTGAATCAGCAGCCGCAGCGCCTGATCGAGATACTTTCCTGCCAGGGCAATCGCGCCTGTGTCCAGCGCCTGGATATGCGCCAAATAGCAGCCAACAGCCGATAGCTCCCGGTCGGGCAGCGGCTGGCAAAGCAAATCGAGATAAGTTTGGTTCCAGGCAGACGGCCGTGTCCCGCGAATGGAGGCGGCAATCAGCAAGTGAAGCGCTGCGCGTTGGGCAAAACCCGCTCGATCCCGCAGCAAGGCAATGATCTGCGCCGCATCGGTGGTGATGCCATGAAAGCGCATGGGAAACAACGTGAATGGCAAAATAGCCAGCGGGCAGTAAGCCAGCAGTAGTAAAGCCTGGGCCATCCAGAAAGGGAGAATCGTATTGGCTAAGTGTTGGCGCAAGAGAAGGGTAACGGCCGTTTGCCCCAAAGTCGCCGCCGGTCCGCCCAACAAAAAAACCAACAGCCGCCCCCGCAGATGATCGTCGCGCCGCGCGATACAAAACGCATTTCCCTGCCATTGCATGACATGATGTCGCACAAAAGTCAGGCGGATTCCCCGCAGCTCACGCGCCAATCGAAACGGCCCCACCGTCACCAGGATAAATTCTAGCCCCCCCAGCGCCGCGCCTGCCACATGTCCCCCTTCGTGCAAGCCTAGCGTGAACAACAAAATGAGCGGGAAACTGACCAACATGGTGAGCAAAAAAGTCACCCTTCCCGGATCGACATACAGCGGGCCAGGCAAACGGATCACCAGCAAAATAGCAGCTAAAGCGGCCACCATAGCCAACAACGTCGGCCCAAGCCGCTTCAACCTGGGAATCAGGCCAAAATTATGGCCCCTTTGAACCGTGGCGAAATCGGCCGGAGCAACTGCTGAAAGATAATCTCTGTCAATCATTGATGAGCAGATCCAATACCCTAAAAATTACAGCGAATGCTTTACTGGCGAATGGTACACAGGATAGTCTTAAAAACCTATGTGTTGTAGAATTGCCCATGTTTTACTAATTTGTGCGGCGTTTTCTCAATTAGTTAAGGAGTCGGAATATGATTAGCTCGAAGTCGAAAAAACATATCGTACAATTGTTGTTATTGGTTTTTGTCGGGTTGTTTTGTTTTGGCGCAGCGACATTATCTGCTCAGGAACAACCAACTCAAGGGGCAGATGTTCCTCAGGTTGATGAATATGGCGTTCCCCTAAACGCCAGCATAGTCAGCCAGGTAGAAACCCCAAATGGGGTTCAAACCATCACCGAAATCCCTGTCCAAATGGACACCTTTGCCACATCAGGCATTCCCGAAGGCCAGCCCCCGGCAGCATTCACAAATTATGGCAATCGCACCGATCTCCGATTGGGCTATAACACGGCCAATGGGTTTGGCGCTCAGCGCATGTATTTGTGGTTTAATGTCGCTGCGGCTGGCATTCCCAGCAATGCAACCATTAATTCAGCCTCAGTCTCGATATGGACCAGTGACACGGGCGGAAATATGGGGTTTGAAGCCCGCCACCTCAGTTCGTCTTGGGGTGAGTTTTCGCTGACCTGGATGAGTAATCGGCCGGAATGGGGCGGTGCGTTGGGTCAGGGCGTTATCTCGGCCGGCACAGGCCAAAAAACGGCCGATGCGACGAATTTAGTGCGCGACTGGGTGTCCGGCGCGCGCGCCAATAACGGCGTAATCGTCATTGGGAATGAAGGAACGGCCGTGCCATTTGAACGAGTGGTCTTCGCCCGTGAAGCCGCAAATGGTTTGTATGCCCGGTTGGTTGTCAATTGGACCATCGCGGTAGATACGGTCCCGCCCGAATCCACCATCACCCAACTGCCACAGTTCTCGCGTGTGGATTACACGGTCTCCTGGACCGGGTTTGATTTAGGCTCGCCGGCATCCGGCATTGCCTTCTGGGATTTGGATGTCAGCACCGATGGCGTCAATTGGTCGCCGTGGCTTCGCGGCACAACCAATCAGACTGCCACCTGGCAAGGCGCGGTTGATGGGTTGACCTACCGTTTCCGGGTGCGCGCGGTTGACCGCGCCGGCAATGTGGAAAGCTGGACCCGCAATACATCGCAGCAGCAAACCAGCACCACGGCCGATACCGTTGCCCCTTCGGTCGGCTTGCAATCATTACCCCAATTCACATATGATCCCGGTTTCCCCATCACCTGGACCGGGGCGGATAATCGCAGCGGCGTGCGCCAATATGAAGTGCAGTTCAATGTAAACGGCGGCGCGTGGCAAGTTGGGCAGGTATTCCTCCTGGGTGATGGGCAGCACACGCGCTACGCAACGGGCGCGGTGAACGGCGAAACCTACGGGATTCGCGTTCGGGCGACCGATCAGGTGGGCAATTTGGGCGCGTGGAGTAACGAATCTTTCACCTCTGTCTACACCACGCCGCCTTATCCAGATGCCCGCGTGCTGCCATTTATTCCGCCGAATCATACGGCCGGCCCTCCTGGAATTTCTAACGATACGACTTTCCGCGTGACCTGGAGTATTCAAGTTGCGCCGGGCACTTCGGTTGTGGACCAAACCAACGTGGTTTATTCTTGCGATGGCGGTCCCTGGACCTCCTGGTTGGTAAGTGCGTCGGGCACGTTTGCCAACTTTGATTCAACGGCCAATACGGTTGGCTGTTCACCCGCCACAGTAACGCATCTTTACCGGTTTGAAGCGGCCGGGCGGGCGCTGTATCCGGGGAATGTGACGCGCAATGAGACGTTGACCGGTCAGCCGGAGTCCTTTGTGGTGGTGGATCCGAATGGCGATGTCCAGGTGCGGTTCTATATGCCTATTGTGTATGGGCCGCCAGGAGCGCTCACGGCGAATCAGGTAGAAACTTTGTCGATTGGTGATGCCAGCGGCGAGTAACTTACCTGTGGTTATGTATGAAAAAAGGGCGCACGGCCGTGCGCCCTTTTTTTATGCCCTCGGCGCGGAAGATGAATAATTCCGAGGGCTGCGTTAGAATAGGACACCGACGAACCTGATAACGAGACGTTTATGATTCAAGATATTGGTCGAATTACCTTCGAGGATAAACCAGAATGGCTAAAAATAGTCATGCCAGCCAAAAGAAATTGGCTGCTGCTGCTCATTTTTTCCGCCTCTCTGGTCCTGTGGCTGGTAATGACCGTTTGGATGATTATCTTTCTCATCCGCGATGTTATTATGCCCGGAGCCAGGTTCGCCTTTGTTTTGGCGGCAATCATCGTGTTGTGGTTGGTGATCTGGTATTTTGTGGGGCGCGTATTGGGGCGTCGCTGGCAATATTTCGCCGCCGAGCGTGAGATTATTTTCATCAACAAAGAGCGGTTGATTATTCGGCGGCCTGTATCAATTTGGGGGTCAACAGAAGCGTTTGATATGACGCATGTACGGCCGTTTTATATCAGCGATAAACATCACTGCCCGACGTTTGATTATGGCAGCCAAAAAGTGTATCTGGGTACTAGTCTCACCCAATCAGAAGCTCAACGGCTCATCGAAACGATAAATACGCTTTATTTTCGTGCGTACGATGCGGACTATGATGGCTAACGGCCGTTTCCCAGCTTCATCACGTTCTTAAATTAATTCCATGCGCAGTCTAGCTCAACGAATCGCCGCGTACATCCCCGTGACGCTGGCCAAACAAATTTTGCATGATGGCCTGCCTGCTCCCGGACAGCCGCATTCGTTGTTTGCGGCCACGTTGTTTTCAGACATTTCGGGTTTCACCGCGATGTCTGAAGAATTGGCGTCTGATGGCCCGCGCGGCGCGGAAGAATTGAACCGCGTCCTCTTCACTACCTTCACCGCCATGATCGACGTGATCCACGAATCGGGCGGTGCGATCAGCCATTTTTATGGCGACGCCATGTCGGTGTATTTCCCTGTAGAAGGGGAAACGACCGGTCGAGACGTTGCCCAGCGGGCGTTGGCCTGCGCCCAGATGATGCAGCAGCTCATGCGCGCCAGTTTTGGCCGCGCCGTCACCAATCGCCCGCCGGGCAAAAACCCGGTGTTCCCTTTGACCATAAAAATTGGCGCGGCTTACGGCCGTTGCCAGGAAATGATTGTTGGCGACCCGACCGAAAGCCTGGAATTTGTGCTGACAGGCACGGCCGTAGACGAGGCCGCCGCCGCTGAAAAAATCGCCCAATCTGGCCAGGTGGTGGCCAGCCGGGAACTACTGGCCCTGGCCGACCGGCCTGAGTTTTGCCCCGATGAGGCGTTTTGTGTGTTAGACGGCCGTATCCCCATGCCCAATGCCGCCCCGCTGCTCGATTGGAACTCCTACACCGGCGAACAATTTAGCCGCTTTCGCGAAACCACCACCGCGTTTATTCCCTCTGCCCTGACAGAACGCCTGGCCTATGGCAACACCAACGAACTGGCCGAACACCGGCCGGTGACCAGCATGTTTGTGCAGTTTGAATACGCCAACGACCCCGATGCCAGTTCCGACATCGAAACGGCCGAAATGGCCGGACAGTTGCAAGCCTATTACCAGTGGGCCAGGCGCATTGTGCGCCGCTTTGGCAGCGGCAATGCGCGCATCAATCGCATCCTCACCGGCGATAAGGGCAACCAACTGCACATCATTTTTGGCGCGCCGGTAGCGCCGGATGCGCCAGATCAGGCCATTCGCTGCGCCTTGGCCCTGCTGCGCGAGCAGCCGCCTTACATTGTCACCCAGCGCATTGGCTTGGCTGCCGGCAAGGTGTTTTCCGGGCCAGTCGGATCGACGGCGCGGCGGGAATACACCGTGGTAGGCGATGTGGTGAATATGTCGGCGCGATTGGCGCAGGCGTGCGCGCCGAATGAAGCGTTGACCAATCCTTCCACCGCCGCCCGCGTGCGCGATGTGATCGAGTTTGACGTGCTGCCGATGCAGGCATTCAAGGGCAAGCAGGAGCAGATTACCCCCTATCGACCGTTGGGCGAACGGCCGTCTACAACCCAGCTGCAGGTGTATTTTGGGCATTGGGAACGGCCGTTAATCGGCCGAGATACCGAGCTAGACCTTTTGTTGGGCGGCATGGACGCCGCCTTGCGCAACGTGGGCGGCGTGGCGGCCATCCTGGGTGCTGTGGGCGTGGGCAAAACGCGCCTGTTGGCCGAGGGCATTCGCTACTGGCTGACGGCCGGGGGCACGGGCGTGGTGGGCGTGTGCCAGCAGCACATCACCGACACGCCTTACGGCCCTTGGGTGAACATCTGGCGCGATTTTTTTGGCCTGCGGCCCAGCATGGACGCCCAGAGCCAGGCTGATGTGGTGGCTCGCCGCACGGAGGCGCTGGTTCCCGATTGTGGCGACGATGTTAGCTTGTGGGGCGAAGTGTTGGGCTTGCCTTTTGCCGTGTCGCCAGGCATGGAAGCGCTGACGGCCGAAGTGCGCCAAACCCGTTTTTTTGCCCTTACGCGCCGTTGTTTCCAGGCTGCGGCTAAGGAGCAGCCGCTGCTCATCGTGTTGGAAGACGCGCATTGGGCGGACCAATCCAGCCGGGCCTTGCTGGATGACCTGACGCAATCTTTGGAAGGACACGCCATGTTTGTGGCGGTGACTTTCCGCTTATTGGAAGATTTGCATCTGGCGACTTTGGAACGGCCGTCGTGCATCCCCATCATCCTGGCCGATTTGTCTACCTCGATGGCTCGCCGCTTGCTGCGCGAACTGGTGGGCGTGGAGGGGCTGCCGGATGCGGTGGAGCAGCATTTGGGCCTGCGTGATCGTGACGGCCGTGACAGCCCGGTCAGCCCGCTGTTTCTGGAAGAATCTGTAAACGTGATGATGAGCGCCGGGGTGCTGAAGCGGAACGGCCGTCTCATTATCGACGAAGAAAAACTGGCCCAATTACAAATCCCAGACACCATCCACGGGCTGCTGTTGGCCCGATTGGACCGTCTGCCGCCTTCCAGCCGCGACCTGCTGCAGGTGGCCTCGGTGATTGGGCGCGAGTTTGCCTTGGAACCGCTGGAAACCATCGTCAGCGGCGTGCCGCGCGCGCAGATGGCCGATCTGCTTCATCAACTTGCCAACGAAGAAATGACCCAATTGGTCACGGCCGATCCGGAATGGATTTATCTTTTTCAACATGCTCTGACGCATGAAGTGGCCTATGAAAGCCTCTCGTTTGCCCGGCGGCAATCGCTGCACCAGGCCATGGCTGATTGGTTGGTTGTGCGGTTTGCGGATAATTTACGGCCGTATTACACCTTGCTGGCCTACCACTACAACCGCGCCGGTATCCACCAGGAAGGGCTGCACTACGCCCTGGCCGCCGCCAACGACGCCCGCGACATCTTCTCCAATCAGGAAGCGGTGGAGCTTTACAATCTGGCAGAGGCCCATTTGCTGGCGTTGGGGAAGGAGGAGAGGTGGGAAACGGCCGTTTCCCTCTACCTCGCCCGTGGCGAATGCCTGCGCTTCCTCGGCGACTTTAACACCGCCATGCAAGATGTCGCCCAGGCCATCACCCTGTCCGAAGCCCACCAAGACCCGTTGCGCCAGGCCCAATCCTACAATCTCATGGCCGATTTGAAGTATCGCCATGGGAGCTATGACGAAATGCATCAGTTTACAAACAAGGTGATCCGCGAACTAACGGAACAAATTCCTATCGTCGATTTAGCTACTGCGTATCGCTGGTCGGGTGTAGCGGCTACTGTATCAGGTGATTATGAGGTGGCGTTAGAGCAGTTGTACCATGCAGAAACACTTTGTTATCAGATAGAAAACAGAGAACGTTTAGCCAGAATATGGGAATCAATGGCTTTTGTATATTTTCTACAGAAGAACCTGGAATTAGCTCTGAAGTATACACAGCAAAGCCTTGAACTTTCCCGTGATTTCAGCACTGCTGCCAACGTTGCCAGTTCGTTAAGCAATATTGCGCTAGTTCAATTGCAATTAGGGCAACCAAAAGACGCATTATTAACCCTTGAGGAGGCTATTACAATTGTTCGTGGTGTAAGCCGAAATTATTTGGCCGCTTTTTTGGTTAATAAAGCCGAGATTCTTTGTTACTTGGGAGATTTTGCCGAAGCAAAGGTGTGTTTTTCTGAGGCAGGTGATCTTTTTAGTCTCATGGATGATGACTTTGGGATACTTGAAGTGTCCTTGTCGCTGGCTTATGAATACCATTGTGCCTTGAGGGACTGGGATGAGGCTTCAATGATCTTGAAGCGCGTCCAAGACTTGATTACGCTTCGGCCGGAACTCAATCCAGAAGCGCAAGTTCGTTTGCTAATTGCATTGAGCCAGATTTCTTTGGCAAAAGGTGACTTTTTGGCTGCGCAGCGCTATGGTGATCAGGCTTTTGCATTAGTTGAAAGCAAGGAAATTGGCTGGTGGCGACCAGCGGCCTGTTATTTTTCTGGCAAAGCGAAACTGGAATTAGGAAATGCCACGCAAGCACTGGACATGCTGCACTTAGGGGTTACGGCCGTTGCCAATGATGGTTGCCCCGATTACCTGCCGCTGCTTTTGTTGGCGTTGGCCGAGGCTGAACCAGATAAACGAATTGCGCACTTACAGAATTGTATCGCCAGTGCAGAAAAGCGGGCCAGATATGTTGACCGGGCGTATTGCATTGAAGTGGCCGAGGCCAGACTGGCGGCCAAATAGAGAAGTACCATTCAAAAAGCCCGGTTTTTCAACCGGGCCTTTGTTTTAACGCTTATAACTTGTTGTCGCAAAACGAATCACGTGCCAATAACCCAACTACCATTCGGAAGATAAATAACCACGGCGGCAGCCGCTAATACCAACTGCACGTATCTTCTCAATATTTCGGGGTGTCGTAGTGCGGAATGCCATTCCGCACGGTCGGATTAACAATCCGACCTACAAATTCCCCAACTTTTTGAGAAGATTCAACTGCACAATCAAAACTTTTGCTTTTACCGATACCTTCATGAATGTGTACCTCCTTTTCTGCGACCGGTTAATAAAAAACATGGCTGTTTGTGAAAACAGATCTCAGAATAACAAGGTTATACACATGCCCTAAGAACCAACAACCCAAATTCCTTTTGTAGTCCGGTCGCCCAGGCCGCCAGCGAATTCGTCGAAGTTGTCTTCGTTCAGGTTTTCCAGGACTTTGCGGTCTTCCTCGGTCAGTTCGTAACCTTTCAAAGCTTCTGCCGGGTTGCTGAACAAAAGTTTGCGGAAGGCTTCATCTTTAATAGCCCGTTCAATGATTTCTTTGATGATGGTTTCAGACATGTTTTTCTCTCCTGATTTGGTTAATCCCAGAAGCGCTTTGGCGCTGCGGTGGGGAATTATTTTTGTCCTGCAATTGAAGTCAGTATGCCCACGGAACGGCCGTTTGTCAATACAATGCCCCGCATATCTATTGTAATTCATCTTACTTTTCACGGTTGCCAGTTACCCCGGAATAGGTTATTCTGGACACATGTTTTTTGAACGAGGCTTTACCGGGCGCATGGTTCGCCCACAAATTATTGGCTGCGGTGTGGCGCGGCTCTGGTTAAACGCGCCTATCGCCTGATATTTATGTAAAGTAATTTAAGTGATTTTCAGGAAGCCGAGGCGCACGCGTCTCGGCTTTTTTTGTTTTGTATAGACCGCCAGCCAGGTTTCCGAAATCTGTCTGGTCTGGAGGCGAGGAGGTACAGCATGGCCGAAATTCTGGTCAATCTCGATAAAGTCAGCGTCAGTTTTGCTGGCCGGGTTATTTTTTCTGGTCTGAGTTGGGAGATTCAGGCCGGGCAGCGGGTGGGGCTGGTTGGGCCGAACGGCGCGGGCAAATCCACGCTGCTCAAGCTCGTGACCCAGGAATTGTCGCCCGACGAGGGCAACATTTTCCGCCTGTCCGGGTTGACCTGGGGGCGATTGGCGCAGGAACCAGCCATGCCAGAGGGCGAAACGGTGCTGTCGGCGGCGATGACGGCCGTGCCCGCCATCGCCGCCATCGAACAAACATTAGCGCATCTGGAAGCGCAAATGGGCGATCCGGCCGTTTATGAGCAGCCTGCGGCTCTGGCCAGGGTGCTGGCCGCCCACGAAAAGGCGCTGGCCCACTATGATCTACAGGATGGCCCGCGATATGCCAGCCGCGTCAAGGACGTACTCAGCCGCCTGGGATTCGATCAGAGTCAATGGGCTACACCGGCGAAATTTTTGAGCGGCGGGCAAAAAAAGCTGGTGATGCTGGCCCGGCTGGTGGTGCAAAATCCGCAGCTGCTTTTGCTCGACGAACCGGACAATCACCTGGATTTACCGGCCAAACGCAGCCTGGAACGGTTGATCGCCAGCTATCCCGGCTGTGTGGTTATTATTTCGCATGATCGGTATTTGCTCGATGAGGTGACCAGCCATATTGCCGAGTTGGAGAACGGCCGTCTCACCCTCTATCCGGGCAACTACACCGCCTATGCCAACGAACGCGCGCTGCGCCGCCTGCGCCAGCAGCAGATGTATGCGGCCCAACAAAAAGAAATTGGCCGGATAGAAGCGGCCATCAAGCGTTTTGAGTTGTGGGCGTCTGTGGTGGTGAACGAGCGGCACATTCGCCAGGCGCGCGCCCGGCAAAAAATGCTGGATCGCATGGACAAGGTGGAAAAAGTAAGCGAAGCGCGGCGCATGACGTTGGAGATGGCTGGCTGGCGCGGCAGCAACAAGGTGATCGAGCTGGAAAAGGTGAGAAAGACGTTTGCAAACGGCCGTACCCTCTTCTCCGGTCTCAATCTGACGCTCTGGCATGGCGAGCGCGTGGGGCTGGTTGGCCCCAACGGCGCGGGCAAATCGGTGCTGCTCAAACAATTACTCGACCCGGAAGCGATCAGCGGCGGCCAAATCAAAATTGGTCCCAGCAGCAAAATTGGCTACTATGCCCAAGAGCATGAGACGCTGGATTATGATCAGACCCTGATAGATGCCATCCGCCTGACCGCGCCGGTGAGCCGGGAAACGGCCGTAGCCTTCCTCCACCGCTTTCTTTACACCTACGATCAGATGCAGCAGCCTATCGGCAAACTGAGCGGCGGCGAGCGCAGCCGCCTGCAATTGGCCCGCCTGGTGCTGGAAAAGCCCAATTTGCTCATCCTCGACGAGCCGACAAACAACCTGGATATTCATTCGATTGAGGTGCTGGAGGAGACGTTGGAGGAGTTTGTGGGGACGGTGCTGGTGATTTCCCACGACCGCTACTTTTTAGACAAAGTGGTGGACCGGGTGGTGGAGCTGCGTAACGGCCGTCTCACTGAATTTATCGGCGGCTACACCGATTACCTGGCCGAAACTGCCGACGCCGGTTAAGAGCAAAAAACGAGGGGCAGATTCTCGCCTGCCCCTCGTTTTTTATCCCATGAAGTGCGTCGATTCCATGATGGGTAAACGATACACGCATCACGGCTCGCGCCTCACGCGTTATAGGAAATTAATACCGCAAAATCGCCCCAATGCGGCCGGCTGCTTCCAGTTCTGGATTGTCGGTGATGATTTCTACATGTCCGCCCTGGGTGATGGTATGGGCGACGGCCGCATCAACCACGTCCTCCACATCCAACAGTTCGTGATCAGCCATCGGGCTGCGGGCCAGATTGGCCACCACAAAGCCAGATTCTTCATGCACATAACCGGGGGCGCGGAATCCATCGCTGATGATCAGGTTTTGCACCCGCTTATCGCTGATGGCTTGCAGCGTGTCGTCCAGACCGACCACGGCGTTACCGCCGCTGGCGTGAAGGTCGACCAATTTGTCTACCAATTTGTGCTCGCGTTCTGCATTGGCCTCGGCCAGCAATGCCAATGTTTGGCGGCGGACATCGTGTTCGCCGGCGTTCATGGCGATGCTAAATGTTCCGGCCAGGCAGGATTGCAGTTTTTTAGGCAGCAGCTCGCGGAATTGGGCTACGGTTTCGGCCGTGCCGCCCAGGAAAAGCCGCCGCACCGGCCGATTTTGGAAGAAGTCGTTGGCCGCTGTTGCTGAATCGCGCAGGTTGCGTTGGACCAGTTCTTCTTCGTGACGGCTGCCGCCGCCGCCGCCGCGCATGCCAACGGCCGATGAGCCGCCGCCTTTTTTGATTTTTTGAACGTCTTCGCCCATAAAGCCGCTGGAGGCTTGCAGTTCTCCCAGATGATACTCAAAAAAGCGCGCCCCGACGCGATCGACCAGGATGACGCCAAAGTGGGCGTAATGGTCTAACAGGTGGGCGAGGGGTTTTACATACGGCCGTTGCCCCAGGCGCAGCCGGTTGCGAAAAGAAACGGCCGTTGGATAAGCCCGGAAAAAAGTGCCATCATGGTTGGCAAACATCGCCAGGCCGGGTTTGCCCCAATCGTAGCTGTGATCCAGGTACTTCTCAATCGTTTCTACTTCTTCCACCTGGTTCAGTTGCGCCTCTTTCAGCATGCTGCGAACCCGAAGTTTAATCGCTTCAATGGATTCGAGCGTGCTGTCGGTGTCCAGGTAAATACTCACCACCTGCCGCCCATCTGAGTTGTAAGCGAGCAATTCCTGCAACTGTTCTTGGTTAATCATCTGACCTCCTCTAAGCTAAAACAGATTGAATGAGGTGAAAATCAGCCGGTCTACTCCCTTCAATAGAGAGGCTGAGTAACTCAGCGCTGGCTGGCAGCGCCGAGAGAGTACACATGGGTTACGGCCGTTCCCCCAGCGTCAGGGGAACCGTCATTTCTTTCCCGTCGCGCACAATTGTCAAATCAACGGTCTGACCTGCCTCTGTTTCAAAAACCAGATAGCTGATCAAATCGTCGGAACTGGTAATTTCAGTGCCATTAATGGCAATAATCAGGTCGCCGCCGGGCAGCGCCCCGAAGTTGTTTACCCCGCTGGCGATCAATCCCGCGTTCGCCGCTGGCGCGTCTTGCGAGATGGCCAGAATATATGCGCCGCTGGTGTACGGAATATTCAATTCTTCCGCCGTGTCAATGTCTAACGACTGCATCCGAATACCCAGGTAGGGATAAACGTAAGCGCCGTTGGCTATCAGGCTGGGCACAATGCGCCTGACGGCGTTTACCGGAATCGAAAAGCCAACGCCGGAGTTTGTGCCTGTATCGGTGCGGATGGCGCTGTTGACACCGATTACTTCGCCTTGCAAATTTAGGAGCGGCCCGCCGGAATTGCCGGGGTTGATGGCCGCGTCGGTCTGGATGACCTGGGGCAGCGAATAATGGCCGCCGCCTTCAACCGTGCGCTGCGAATCTAGCGTGCGTTCCAGCCCGCTGACAATGCCAATAGACATGGACCCCGCCTCGCCAAACGGGTTGCCAATGGCGATGACAAATTGACCGACGTGAACCTGGTTGGTATCGCCCAGGGGGATGGGTTGGGCGGCCGGCGAAAGCTTTTCGACCTTGATGACGGCCAGATCGCTGTCTACGTCTGTGCCCACCACTTCGGCGCGGCTGCGGAAGCCGTCGGCAAAAATCACTTCAAAGGTATCGCCGTCGGTGACGACGTGGTTGTTGGTGATGATGTAGCCGTTTTCGTCGTACACAAAACCGCTGCCGGTTCCCAGGGGGAATTCCTGGTCATCAAAGGTGTTGAAGACGAAGATGTGGACGACGGCCGGATTGACTTTTTCGTACACTGCGACGAGCTGGTTTTGCAGGTCGAAGTTGAGGGTGTCGGGATCAACGGCCGTATTCCCTGAAATTTGAGCGTCTGCTGCTGCTGGTGTGGGCATTTGCGCTTGCAGGGTGGCTACCACATCGCGGACAATGGCATCCTGGTCGATGCCGACGGCCGTTTCCGGAGTTACACTGTTCGCCTGACAAGCTAACGTAGTTAAAAAGAGAAGCGTAAAAAAAGTGAGGAAATAAAAATGGCGTCTGCGGGTCATGGTATGGTCCTTTTAGAATTTGGTCTGCGAAGTCACCAAGCCTAAGCGGCGCCGGCCAAAGCGCTCGCTCGGAAAATCAGGGTTCAGGGTCGTGGTTGCGCCAGTTGCGCCAACCGTTCGTACAATGTGCGTTCTTCTTTTGTGAGCTGCTGGGGAATGTATACGCGTATTTTTGCCAGCAGATCGCCAAACCGCTCGGGCTGACCCAGGTGGGGCAGGCCTTTGCCGCCCAGGCGAAAGAGTTGCCCATTCTGCGACCCAGGCGGAATTTTTAAGGTCACGCTGCCGCCGAGCGTGGGCACAGTCACCTGGCCGCCGAGAACGGCCGTTACCACATCCACCTCTACCGTTACTTCAAGGTGATGCCCAACCCGCTCAAACGTCTCATGCGGCAGCACCTGAACCACCAGGAAAAGGTCGCCCACACCCTGAGAATGGGAGTGCCCTTTTCCACGCAGCCGAATCTTACTGCCTGTTTTGGCTCCGGCGGGGATTTTGGCTGTAAATTGACGGCCGTTTTGCTGGTACGTGCGGGTGGCTCCACTAAAGGCTTCTTCAAGGGTAATTTCCACCACTTGTTCGATATCGTAGTTGGGTGGCTGGTTGGTCTGGTATGGGTTTTGCGGCCGGGGGCGCGGTGAACCGGCGGCGCCAAAAATCGAATTGAAAAAGCTGGAAAAATCGTTGTTTTTCCCGCCAAAAATATCACCAAAATCCACATTGGAACTTTGTCGGCCGGCCCCTTGGGCAAACCATTGAGAGAAATCAAAATCAGAAGCTTGGCCGCCCATTTGCTGGAATCGGTGGTAGTTGCTTCCTAACTGGTCATATTTTGCCCGATTATCCGGGTTGCCAATTACTTCATACGCTTCATTAATCGCTTTAAATTTTTCTTCGGCTTGTTTGCTGCCTGGGTTTTTGTCTGGATGATACTGCCGCGCGAGACGACGATATGCTTGTTTAATATCTTTACCGTCAGCGGTTTTGTCTACGCCTAGAATGTGGTAGTAGTTCTTATATTCCATAGATAACGTTCTGGTGTGAGTGCTTCAGGAAATGGTCATGAACCTGATGGTTTCCTGAATTGTTAGTATTGTAAGTTTGCGGCGCGATGGATGTCAAGTGAGGTGAGAGGATTCCAACGGAATGCTTACCCACCGGCTTTGGGTCTGGGCAAGATTAACTTCAAGAGTCTCCCAAAGTCCAAACTTATTTTGAACGAACCCTTAGATGGGTAAATTGAGGGAAAGCTGGCGCGCCTGGGCCGGGGTTGGTTTGTCGGCGCGAAAGCAGTGGATGAGGCCTTGTAAATCCTGCTCCTTTTGCACAATAAAGCCGGCCTCGCGTAAAAGGTCGCGCCATTGTTCGGCCGATTGCAGGTTTACTGCGCCTGGTCCCATCACCAGCCAGTTGGTTTGGCTGCGCACGCGCTCGGCTAGAAGGATACGGCCGTTTGGCGTGAGTATGCGGTTTATTTCTTGCAACAGCGCCGCCCGGTCGCCTTGCTGCCAAAATTCCGAAACGACCTGACACAAAAAGACGGTGTTGATGCTTTTGTTGGGCAGCGGAAAAAGGTCGATACGGCCGTTTTGCCACACCAGACGCGGGTCCTGGGGCGCAGGCGGTTGGTGGGTGCGGTATCGTTTCAACTTTTGGCTGGTGTTCCACTGCGGATTGTACACATCAATGACGTGAATTTTTCCCGTCGTCAGGCGGCGGCTGAGCCGCAGCGCTGTATCGCGCACCCCCAGGTCTACCACCACCAGCGTATCCTCAGATTCGCAGCGGCCCATTTCAAACAAAACGTCATCCGGCCGTAACCCTGTCAGATCATACAACTGATGGGCCGCCCATAACGCCGCGCCAAAAAAGTAGCCCAACAGCAGCGCCGCCGCCAGCGCCAGCGGCACAAAAGAAAGCCACCCGGCCTGCAAACTGATGCCCACCACCAGGAAAGCAACAATAACGCCCAAATACGTAAGCAAATACGTCGGCCAGTTGGCTCGCATGTGGCGCACGACGCCGCTATAGGGTGATTTGCGTTTCATGGGGGTGTAAGTATAGCAGGTTGAAGACGGCCGTCACCCATTCCCGGCCAGGAATTCTCAATTTAACTAGAAATATGTCATGCTGAGGTCCTCCGAAGCATCCCGTTCAGCCCTAATGACCAATACATGGGGATTCTTCGCTCCGCAGACTCCGCTCAGAATGACAATTCAGCCTAAATTGCAAAGAAATTGCCCTGTTCGCACGAATGCCTGATCTAAATTGAGAATTGCTGATTCCCGGCAGGCTACCCGCCACGCATCCAGATCCAACCGCTTAAACAGCCAGTCAAAATCCAATTCGTTCATCACCGGGCAAAATTCAGCCGGATCGCCCTCGTACTCCACGCCGAAAACGGCTTTGCCTGCCTGGGTAAACGGCCGTAACGCCTCACACTCGTCATACTGGTAACATTCCTCGTTCAGCGCCCAATCAAAATGCGGTTCCAGCGTTTCCACCAGGTCCAGCGCGTTTTTCAGGCCGATGGATAGGCCGCGTGTGTGGGCCGCTTCCGCCAGCCAGATGTTGTAGGCGATCTGGTCGGCCTCGCTGATGGCGAAGCCGCTGTCGTTGGCGTAGGCGGTCACGTTGTCTGGCTCCACGCCGTCGCAGCCTTTTTGCACGGCCGTGTCCAATCGCCGCGCCATAATCGGTTCAATCGCCGCCCGGTTGCGAATGTCCAGCCAGCGCTCGTCGGGCCAGCCGTCCAGCGTCTCCCCCAGCGCCTCCGCCGGGAAATCGCCCGCATCGTCACGCCACTCCTCGTAGCTGCCCGCGCTGAAGTAGCAAATGACGATACGGCCGTCCGCCTTCAGTTCCTCAATCACCGCCTGCGGTGCGTCGAACAGGTCGATGTCGTACATCGCCACGTCCAGGCTCGTGTCGATGTCGCCGGTGAGCTGCCACTGCCAGCTTGTGCCCGGCGCTGGCCGCCAGACGGTGATAGGAGATGGGAGATTGGAGACTGACGATTGGGGCGATGGTTCTTCGTTGGCGGTTATTCGTTCATTGTTCTCTATGGATTGTTCGCTTTCTGTTGATTGGTCAGCGCAGGCGGCCAGCAGCAGGGCCAGCAGCAGGAGCACAAGGTATGGGGTTTGTGGTTTCATGCGGTCATTGTAACCGACGACGGCCGTTTCCCATACCCCCGCCGCCCATCCTTTGTTACAATCGCCAGCCATGAACTACGATCTTGTCATTAAAAATGGGACGGTGGTAACGGCCGTTGCCACCTATCAGGCAGACATCGGTATCGTCGGCGAGCGCATCGCCGCTGTGGGCGAAAACTTGCGCGGGGAGCGCGAAATTGACGCCGCGGGCAAACTGGTCACGCCGGGAGCCATCGACCCCCACGTCCACCTGCAAATGCCCATCGGCGATTTCACCTCCACCGACGATTTTTTCACCGGCACCCGCGCCGCGGCCTTTGGCGGCACAACGGCCGTCGTCGATTTCATCGAGACCGCTCCCCAGGAAACCATGGTGCAAGCCCTGGCCGCCCGCCGCGCCAAAGCCGACCCCAAAGTGGTCGTCGATTACGGCCTGCACATGACCATCGGCCCCACCGACATCGCCAAACTGGACCAGATACCGGAAGCCTACGCCGCCGGCTGTGGCAGCTTCAAGCTCTACATGGCCTACGGCCTGCGCCTGACCGACGGCCAGCTTTTGCAAGCCCTGGAAGCGGTGCGCGACGTGGGCGGTATGCCCGTGGTCCACGCCGAAAACTGGGACGTGATCACCACGCTCATCGCCCGCAATCTGGCCGCCGGGCGGGTAGAGCCGCACTGGCATCCGCGCAGCCGTCCCGCTGCGTTGGAAGGTGAAGCCGCCGGGCGCGTGATTGACATTGCCGCGTTTGTGGGCACACGGCTGTACATTTTCCACGTCTCCTGTCAGGCGACGGTGGCCCGCATTGCCGCCGCCCAGGCGCGCGGCCTGCCGATTTATGGCGAGACTTGCCCGCAGTATTTGCTGGCCGATTGGTCGCTCTACGACCGGCCGGGCGTGGCCGGGGCGCTGCCGGTTTGCTCGCCGCCCATTCGGGAGCAGGCGGAGCAAGCCAACCTGTGGCGGGCGTTGGGCCGGGAACATTTGCAGGTGGTCTCCACCGACCACTGCCCCTTCACCGCCGCCGAAAAAGAGAGCCGCCTGGGCGATTACAGCCGCATTCCCGGCGGCGTGCCTTCCATCGAGATTCGCTTTCCGGCGGTTTACCATCACGGCGTGGGCGGCGGCCACCTGACGCTGAACCAGTGGGTGGCGATTTGCTGCACCAACCCGGCGCGTCTCTTTGGCTTTGCCCGCAAAGGCGATATCGCCATCGGTTATGACGCCGATCTGGTGGTCTTTGACCCGGACAAAGAAATCACCATCTCGCCGGACACGCTGCACGAGGCGGCCGGCTGGACGCTCTACGAGGGTATGACGCTCAAGGGCTGGCCCACGACGACCATCAGCCGCGGGCGGGTGGTGGTGGATGATGGGCAGTTTGTGGGGGAGGCGGGGCACGGCCGTTTCGTGGACCGGAGATTTGAGACTGGAGACATCAAAGTCTCCAATTTCCAGTCTCCCTAAAAAACCTATGACAGAACACATCACACTTAATCTGGCCGGTTTTCAAATTGGCCACGCGACGGACGAAGCATTTCACACGGGCTGCACGGTGATTTTGTGCCCGGCGAACACGGTTGGCTCGGCCGATGTGCGCGGGCCGGCGCCGGGCAGCCGCGAGACAGCGCTGCTGGCCCCCGATAAGCCCAATCACCACGTGAACGCCGTGCTGCTGACGGGCGGCAGCGCCTTTGGTCTGGCGGCCGCCGATGGCGTGATGCGCTATCTGGCGGAGCGCGGCCTCGGCCATCCCACGCCCATCAAGCCCATCCCAATTGTGCCCACGGCCGTTGTCTTTGACCTCGGCTTTAACTGGGGGCAGAAGCACCCGGACGCCGACATGGGTTACGCCGCCTGTCTGGCGGCGGGCGATGGCCCCAGCCAGCAGGGCAACGTGGGCGCGGGCGCGGGCGTGACAGTGGGCAAGTGGGGCGGTTTTGAACACATGATGAAGGGCGGTTTTGGCGCGGCCAGCGTGGCCCTGGGCGACCTGGTGGTGGGGGCGATGGCCGTGACCAATCCGGTGGGCGACGTGCTGAATGCGGATAATTCGGTGCTGGCCGGGGCGCGGGGGGAGAACGGCCGTTGGCTGGCCGAGGCCCACCCGCTGCGTTACATCTCCGAGGAGCGCATGCCGCAGGTGGGCACGAACACCACGCTGGTGGTGGTCTGGACCAACGCCAGGCTGACGCGGCCGGAGGCCCACCGCCTGGCCCAACGCGCCCACGATGGCATGGCCACGGCCGTGCGCCCCATCCACACCACCCACGACGGCGACACCGCCTTTGCCCTGGCTTCGGGCGTGGTGGACGCGCCGTTTAATCAGGTGGCCAACGCCGGCGCGGAAATGGTCGCCGAGGCGATTCGCAACGGCGTGCGTTTTGCCGCTTCGCTGCCGCTCGCGCCAGGGTTGCTGGAACGATGATTTAAAGATCTGACAGGTTTCAGAAAACCTGTCACGTCTATTTAGAGGATAACATGAAAGGTATTATCACAGTTTTTGGTAGTTCACGGCCGTTGCCGGACAGCACGGCTTACAACGATGCGCAGGTGGTGGGGCGGCTGCTGGCGGAAGCGGGCTACGCGGTCGCCACCGGCGGCTACATGGGCACGATGGAGGCGGTCTCGCGTGGGGCGGCGGAGGCGGGCGGCCACGTCATCGGCGTGACCTCGGCGCAGATTGAGACGTTTCGCCCCATCCCGCCCAACCGGTGGGTGAAGGAAGAGATTCGCAAAGAGCTGCTGCGCGACCGGGTGACGCATCTGGTGTTGGAGAACGACGGCATGATTGTGCTGCCCGGCGGCATCGGCACGCTGTCGGAGATGGCGCTGGCGTGGAGTTTGATGCAGGTGGGCGATATTGCGGTACGGCCGTTGGTCCTTTATGGCCCCACCTGGCGCGCCACCCTCACAGCCTTCTTCGACGCTGACTACATCCGCGCCCAGGATTACAGCCTGCTGCAATTTGCCGACACGCCGGAAACGGCCGTGGCGTTGGCGACAAGGTGATAAGCAGCAGATTGGTCCAATTTCCACGAATGGACCAATCTTGCCGCGTTAGAAGCGGAGGATAGGGTGCTATTTCTGAAACTGGGCGGCTCGTTGATTACCGATAAGACCGGCGTAGAGGCGGTGCGCGGCGAGGCGCTGGCACGGGCGGCGGCGGAGATTGCCGCGGCGCGGGCGGCACGGCCGTCTTTGCGATTGGTGATTGGGCACGGCGGCGGCTCGTTTGGGCATGTGGCGGCGGCGCAGTATGGCACGCGGCAGGGCGTGGACACGGCCGGGCAGTGGCGCGGCTTCGCGGAGGTCCATGCGGCGATGGCGCGGCTGAACCGGCTGGTGGTAGAGGCGCTGCTGGCGGCGGGCGTGCCGGCCATCGGGCTGGCCCCTTCCGCGCTGGCGCTGTGCGAAAACGGCCGTATCACCCACATCCACACCGCCACCATCCAGGCGGCGCTGGCGGCCGGATTGGTCCCGGTTATTTTTGGCGATGTGGCCTTCGACGCGGCGCAGGGCGGCACGATCATCTCCACGGAGGAGGTGATGATGGCGTTGGCGGAGGATTTACGGCCGTCGTGGCTGCTGCTGGCGGGCGAGGTGCCGGGCGTGCTAGACGCGCAAGGGCGCGTGGTGGCGGCCATCACCCGGCAAAATTATGATGAGGTTGCCGCTGCGCTGGGCGGCTCGCGGGGTACGGACGTGACCGGCGGCATGGTAAGCAAGGTGCAGTCGATGCTGCGATTGGTCGACGAGCATCCGCAGTTGTCCATCCGCATTTTTTCGGGCCTGGAGGCGGGTTTGATGGCGGCGCTGCTGCGGGAGCCGGAAACGGCCGTGGGCACGCGCATCGCCTGACAAACCTCCCGGAAGTTCTGAAATTCCGGGAGGTTGGGAGAAAACGGTCGTCCACTGGGGAAAATCATCATCTGGCGGGTGAAAATGACGGTCTGGCGCGTGAAAACGATCATCTGACCGGTGAAAATGATGATCTGACTGGTGAAAATGATGATCTGACCGGTGAAAACGATGATCTGACCGGTGAAAACGATGATCTGACCGGTGAAAATGATGATCTGACCGGTGAAAATGATGATCTGACCGGTGAAAACGATGATCTGACCGGTGAAAACGATGATCTGACCGGTGAAAAAGAACCAAAACGATCATCTGACGGGGGAAAATGGCCATCTAACGGCTGAAAACGGCCGTCTAACACTAAAAGGAATTCGAATATGCTTAGAAGAGTGCGCACGACGTTGAATCCGGCGTGGTATCAGGGGGTGGGAAGGCAACGGCCGTATTTCGAGGGCTGGTACTTCAAACTGGTGGATGCGGCCACGCAGCAGCGCTACGCCATCATCCCCGGCCTGTTTAAGAGCGGCGACCCCCACGCCTTTATTCAGGTGCTGAATGGGCAGACCGGCGCGGCCCATTACCATCGTTTTGCCCCGGAGCTGTTTTGGGCGGCCGAGGACAAATTCGACATCCGCATCGGCGACAACCGCTTTGGCGCGGATGGGCTGACGCTGGCCATCGACACGCCAGAACAGACGGTGCGCGGCGCGGTGCGCCTGGGCGATTTGCAGCCCTGGCCTGTCACGCTGGCCGCGCCGGGCATCATGGGCTGGTATGCCTGGGTTCCGACGATGGAGTGTTACCACGGCGTGATCAGCCTGGACCATACGCTGGATGGCGCGCTGGAGGTGGATGGGGCGGCGGTGGAGTTTGGCGGCGGGCGCGGCTACATCGAAAAGGATTGGGGCCAATCGTTTCCGCAGGCGTGGGTGTGGCTGCAAAGCAATCATTTTCAGCAGCCTGGTGTTTGTTTGACCGGTTCTATCGCCATCATTCCCTGGCGGCGAACGGCGTTTAACGGTTTTATTGTGGGGCTGTGGGTGGACGGCCGTCTCTACCGTTTTGCCACCTACACCGGGGCTAAAGTGGCCGAACTGGCCATCACCGACGACGCCGTGCAGTGGGTGCTGCGCGACAAATCCTACCAGCTTTCTATTTTGGCGCGGCGCGGCGCGGCCAGCCAGTACGGCCTGCTCAAAGGCCCGACGACGTTGGAGATGGGCAAGCGGGTGGAGGAGACGTTGACGGCGACGGTAGAGGTGGAACTGCGTGAAGCAGGGGGTGGGCGCGTGGTGTTTGCGGGGAACGGCCGTTGCGCCGGCCTGGAAGTCTACAATCCGGCGGCTTTGTTGGGTACACGGATTTGATGGATGTGACGGATTCACACGGATTTTTTTCTGTGAAAACCGGCATAGTTCATTTCAGGCGACGTGTGTTTACAAATTTAGCCCAAAGACGTGTCATGCTGAGGTCCTCCGAAGCATCCCGTTCCTCTGGTGGGAGCGGGATGCTTCGCTCCGAAGACTACGCTCAGCATGACAACGCAGCGTAAATGTGTAAAGAAGATAGTTTTCTGGGCGAGCCATGCCTGAAAATCCGATAAATCCGTCTAATCCGTGTAACTATCCGCCGTAAACAGCCAATGTTCGCCGCCGCGGTCGGGCAGGGTGACGGTTTGGGTGTGGGGCAGGCCCAGGCGCAGGAAGAGGGCGATTTGTGGCGCGTTGGCGCGGCGGGTGTGGAAATTGGCGTGAGCGAAGGCCCATTCGTCGCGGAACCAGGGCAGCAGCGCCGCCAGCAGGCGGTCGTCGAGGCGGCTTTCCAGGTATGGGGCCGTCACCCAGAAGCGCACCAGGGCGGCGGGGGAAACAGCCACGTAAGGATTGGGCTTGATGTAGACACAGCCCAGGCAGGCGTCCTGGGCGGGATTGAGCACCGTGTAGGTGAAGGCGATGCGGTGCTGGTGTTCGTCCCAGTGCCAGCGGAGGTCGGCTTCGTTGTCGGCCAGGGTGAAGTCGTCGGCGGGCCAGGGGCTGCCGCTCCAGAGGCGCAGCATTTCCCGGCTGGCCATGAGGGCGGCGTAATCGAGGGCGGCGTGGGCGGGGGTTAACGGCCGTAACACAAACTCCGGCGCGTCTAATCCCGCAGGCACAGGCAAAGGTTCTGGGTAAAACATTGTCACCCCCTAAAAGCCCATCGCCCTGCCAATCAAATCCTTCATGATTTCGGTGGAGCCGCCGCCGATGGTTTGCCAGCGCATTTCCGTGTAGAGCCAGGCAATGGGGTACTCCTTCATGTAGCCGTAGCCGCCGTGAAGCTGGAGGCATTGGTCGATGACCCGCTTGTTGAGTTCGGTGGTCCACCATTTGGCCATGGCGGCGTCGACGGCCGTTAACTCCCCGGCATTGTGGGCCAACACACAGCGGTCCAGAAACACCCAGGCAATTTCCAGCTCTGTTTTCATCTCTGCCAGCTTAAAGCGGCTGTTTTGGAATTTGCCGATGGGGCGGCCAAAGGCGGTGCGCTCCTGGGCATAGCGGATGGTCATATCCAGCGCCGCTTGCGCCTGGGCGACGGCCGCCGCGGCAATCGAGAGCCGCTCCTGTGGCAGATTTTGCACCAGATAGATGAAACCCGCGCCCTCTTCGCCCAGCCGGTTGGCGAACGGCACGCGCACGTTGTCGAAGAAGAGTTCGGCCGTGTCCTGGGCGTGCCAGCCCATTTTCTCCAGGTTGCGGCCGCGCGTGTAGCCCTCCATGCCGCGCTCCACCACCAGCAGCGTCAGCCCGGCGTGGCGGGTTGTGGGGTCGGTCTTGGCGGCGACAATGACCAGGTCGTTGAGGATGCCGTTGGTGATGAAGGTTTTCTGGCCGTTGAGGATGTAGTGGTCGTTGTGGGGCACGGCCGTTGTCTGAATGCCCGCCAGGTCGCTGCCCGCATTCGGTTCCGTCATGGCGATGGCCGTGATGGTCTCGCCGGTGATCATCTGGGGCAGCCAGCGCTGCTTTTGCTCCTCGTTGGCGTAGTTCAACAAATAAGGCGTGACGACATCGGTGTGCAGCGAAAAGCCAGGGCCGGTGGCCAGGGCGGCCATAAATTCTTCTGTCAGGATGAGGTTGTAGCGGAAGTCGGGTTCGCCCAGGCCGCCGTAGGCTTCGGGCACGGCCAGGCACAGGAACCCGGCGTCGCCGGCTTTGCGCCAGAGGTCGCGCGGGACTTGCCCGGCCGTTTCCCAATCGGCGTGGTAGGGGGTGACTTCCTGGGCAATAAACTGCCTGACAGCTTGCCGGAACATGGCGTGTTCGTCGTTGAAAATCTCTCGTTTCATAGCTCCTCCGGGATTTGGGAGGCGTGGGACGTGATGCGTGGGGCGTGATACGTGATGCGTGATGCGTGATTTTTTACGCATCACGCATCACGCATCAATCTTCACGGCCGTATCGCCTCTGCGAATTTGGTAATTGCCGCCATGTGCTTTTGCGGCGTGTCGAAGCCCAGGTACATGGTGTTGAGGGTGAGGTGGGTGGCGCCGACGGCCGTCCATTCCTCCAGAGCGCGCTGCCAGATGTCGGCACGGCCGTCGCCGTAGGACAGGCGGGGTTCGATGCCGATGTCGGCGAGGGAACGGCCGTTTTGGGCCAGGTAAACAGCGAGCTTGTCCAGGTGGGGCTGGGTGGCTTCGGCGGTGCGATAATTGGGAAACCAGCCATCGCCCAGGCGACCTACCCGTTCTAACACGGCGTCGGCGTGGCCGCCAAACCAGATGGGAATGGGGCGCTGCACCGGCAGCGGGTTCAGACCGGCGTCGGGGATGGTGTGCCACTGCCCTTTGTAAGTCACGAGGTCGCGCGTCCATAACTGGCGGAGAACGTCGATTTGTTCTTCGATGCGTTTGCCCCGTGTGTGGAAATCCATGTTCATGGCGGTATATTCCACTTTGTTCCAGCCATTACCGATGCCCAGGCGGAAACGGCCGTTGCTCAGCACATCCACTTCTGCTGCCTGCTTGGCCACCAGGGCCGTCTCGCGCTGCGGCAAAATCAGAATGCCGGTGACAAATTCCACCCGGCTGGTGAGGGCGGCCATGAAGCTAAACAACGTAAATGGCTCGTGGAAGGGATTCTGATAGGTGTAGGGACCTTGCCAGCCTTCTGGGCGGTCCGGGTTGGCCCCGAGGATGTGATCATAGGCCAGGATGTGGGTGTAGCCCAGTGATTCGGCCGTTTGGGCATAATCGCGGATGGCGGCGGGATCGCTGCCGAATTCGATTTGGGGAAATACGACGCCAATTTTCATAGGTTTTATCTCCATGATCAGTGATTGGTTAAAATGTTGCAGGGATCGGTCCAACCCGTCAGCTAAACTTGTGCTGGCTCATCTTTGGCGACGCTCATGGCCGGGAGCCAAATGGTAAATGTGCTGCCCATGTTTAGTCCTAAGCTGGCAGCTTCGATGGTTCCCAGGTGCAGGGCCATGATTTCTTTGGCGATTGCCAGACCGAGGCCGGTGCCGGGAGCGCCGGACAGCCGTCCGCTTGAGCCACGATAGAAGCGGGCGAAAATTTTGTCTAGTTCGTCGGCGGGAATGCCTGGTCCGGTGTCGGTGATGCTCAGTCCTACCCAAAGCTGTTCGTTTTTTTGCCGCGTTTTTCCCTTCAGAATGACGCTGCCGCCAGGTGGTGTGTAGGTGATGGCATTGGTAAGAATAATGCCGATTACCTGTCCGATGAGTTTTTCGTCGGCTTTAACGAGGGGCAGACTGGATGAATCGATGATTTGTAGCTTTAGCTGGTGTTTTTCGGCTTGTGTGTTGCGGTCGGAGACGAATTGTTGCGCCAGGGTCAGGAGGTTGACCGGGGTGGGGTTGATTTCGATGCGGCGTTGGTCCAGGCGCGACAGGCGCAGGAGTGATTCAATGATGATGGTCAGGCGGTCGATTTCGCGTCCCTGGCGTTCCAGGTAGGTGTCTTGTTTGGCCGGATTTAATTTGATGAGATCGTGATGGAGTTTCAGGTTGGCGATGGGGGTGCGCAGTTCGTGGGAGACGTTGGAGACAAAGTCGTCTTTGAGGCGGTCGATTTCTTTGAAGGCGCTGATGTCGTGGAGGCTGCACACGATGGCGGGATTATCGCCGGCGTTGAAGGGGGCCAGGGCGACATTGAGATCGAGGAGGGAGTTGTTTTTGTGTTGGGCGGTGATCTCGAGGCGTTGTTGGCTGCCGTGGGAAACGGCCGTCTGGCACGCAGCGATGAAATAGGGCCGAGATTCGGGCGTAATCAGGTCAAAGGGTGGCCGCCCTTTGATTTCGGCGGCCTGGTAGCCGAATAAGGCTTCAAAGGATGGGTTGACGCGCTCGATGTTGTTCTGGGGGTCAAGAAGCAAGATGGCTGCGGGGCTGTTGTTGAGAATGGCTTCTACCTGCGTGGTTGTATGTTCTAATTCGGCCGTGCGGGCGGCGACGGCTTGTTCTAATAGATCGCTGTGGTTTTCTAGTTCCTGGAAGATGTTGGCGTTGCGCAGGGCGATGGAGGCATGGTTGGCGAAGGCGACGCCGAGGGCGATTTCTTCGTCGGAAAACGGCCGTTCTTCATTGCGGTCGATGGTGAGCATTCCTAAAATTGTTTCACTTACCACCATCGGGATGCCCAACCAGGAGATAATTCTATCGGCCTGATATTGATGGGCTAATTTGCGAAAATAGGGGTAGGCCAATCGCACATTTGGCAGGGCGAGCGGACTTAAGGTTCGCAGCGCTTCGGCGTTGGGTAGATCGGCGGTGATGGCAAAATTGAGGTTGATCAGTCCAGCGTTGTCTGGAAATCCCTGGGCGGCGCGTATAACCAGGCGGTCGCCTTCTTTTTGCTGCACGGTGGCGCTGTCGTAGGGGATGGCTGTTTTTAGTTGTTCCAGGATGCGGGTGAGGACGACATTTAGGGAAAGCGAAGAATTGAGGGTTGCGGCGGCCTGTCGTAAGGTTTCGGCCTCTATGCGGCGTTTTTGGGTTTCGTCGAATAAGTGGGCGTTGGTGAGTGCGGCCGAAATTTGTTGGATGACAGCTTCCCACAAGCTGGGATTATTAGACTGAACGGATTCCGACAAGGCTTCGATGCGAGAGGTGTAGACCTGGAGCAGGCCATAGATTTGGTTTTCGAGGTGGAGAGGAGCCAGGACAACTGCGCGCAAGGAAAGGGCAGGGTCCAGGATTTGAGTTAGTTCGGTCATTTTTGTGTTTAGGGGCAGCGTTTGGGCAACGGCCGTTTCCCCTTCTATTAACGACAGCTTGCCGCTTATTAGAGCCTGGGTTCGAGGGTTGTCGTTGTCCAGCCGGGTGGAATAAGGGGCAAATGACGACACATCAATAATGCGATCATACTGCCGTACATAGGTGCAGTGAAAGTTGTTATCGGCAGGGTTGTATCTGGAAAGAATCAGCAGCGAGCAATCGACGACGGAAGCGACGATGTTGTAGATCGCTTCGTGAATATGCGCGAAATTTAGGCTTAGACCAAGCTGTTGGCTGGCCTTGTACAGCACGGTGGTTTCCCAATAGAGTTTGTTTTGGGCTTCGGCGGCGAGTTTGCGTTCGGTGATGTCGCGGGCAATGTGAATGGTGCCAATGACCTGATCGTTTTCTTGGAGGATACGGCCGCGTACTTCAAGCCAAATGGGACGGCCGTTAGCGTTTGGCACTTGAATTTCCAAATAATTGACATCTTCGCGGCGAAGAATTTTGGCTACCGATTCGCTGACGCGGCGTTGATCATCGGCGGTTAGAAAGTCGGCCGGGTGTTTGCCCAGGAAGGCAGATTCCGGCAGGCCGGTTGTCTGGCTTACCTTGGCGTTGACGGAGGAGAAACGGCCGTTTTTATCCAGCGTAAAAATCCAATCATTCGCTTCTTGAAAATAAGAGCGCAAGCGAGTTTCGCTCGCCAACAATTGCGCGCTCCGCTCACTTTCGGCGTCGTTTCGCAAGCGTTCTGTGAGCAAAATCAGGATCACGCTGGTTACATAAAAAACCCCAACGATTACGATTTCTCCCCTGGACGATTTTGGAAAAAGCCCAAACATGATAGACAGCGGCAAAAAATTTAGCAGGGCCACAGTCCAGGCGCTTTTCCGATCAGTAAACATGCTGGCAATCAAGACCGGAATAATCAAAAAGACCGCTAAAAGCAGATTAGCCACAGGATGCAGCAAAATGGTGCAGAGGATGGCTAGATCAAAAAAGGAAATGACAAACAAAGTAGAAAAATATAACAAATTTTTGTGGTGGAGAACAACGGCCGTTACCGCGAAAACAAGAATCAGTAACCAGCCCAATAATAAAGGCCACTGATCAGTGAAGGAAGCGAAATCCAGAATAAAAACAGCAAAAAGGAAAGAACTGGCAAAAAAAAGCGTCACCCCAGCTAGCTGTTTGGCTTGCTGATTTGGCCCCGCCGGGCGCAAAGGGGCAATGCGTTCTGATTTAGTCCAAGGGGTTTGATTTTCTTTCACAATGGCCTGATTGATTGTGCGCTAAAATCCAGTGTAAATAATCATGTAGAAGCGACCTTACGCCTGCCGCTGTGTGCGCCCTTATCATACTATACTAGAAGATTTGATCTGAGAACACAAATCGAAGGCCCCGGCCAGGAATTCTCAATTTAGATCAGGCATTCGTGCGAACAAGGTAATTTCTTTGCACTTTACGCTGAACTGTCATGCTGAGCGGAGTCTTCGGAGCGAAGCATCCCGCTCCACCAGAAGAAGGAGATGCTTCGGAGGATGCTTCGGCGGCCTCAGCACAGGCTCTCAGCATGACACATTTCTGGTTAAATTGAGAATTGCTGGAAGAATCCCCATTTAGATCAGGCATTCGTGCGAACAAGGTAATTTCTTTGCACTTTACGCTGAACTGTCATGCTGAGCGGAGTCTTCGGAGCGAAGCATCCCGCTCCACCAGAAGAAGGAGATGCTTCGGAGGATGCTTCGGCGGCCTCAGCACAGGCTCTCAGCATGACACATTTCTGGTTAAATTGAGAATTGCTGGAAGAATCCCCATATATTGGTCATTAGGGCTGAACATGATGCTTCGGAGGATGCTTCGGCGGCCTAGCACAGGCTCTCAGCATGACACAAAGCAAGGTAATCTCGTCGCAGAACTTGCTCAATACCAAAACTGCAAAGATAGGGCCATTATGACGCAGGCTCATGTTTGCGTATACTTAAGTAGGCGTTTGGGGGCTGCCACAGACGCGGCATTTTATTTTAAGGATCAAACGACTCTTCGTAACCATATATGACTGACAAACTACCGATTGCTGTTCTTATTCCTCATGGCGGCCTGGCCGTGCCGCCGGAATTGAAAGGCCGGGTGGCTTTAACCCCGGAGCAAATTTTTAATGAGGCCGATGCCTATGTGGACGATATTTTCGATTATCGCGGGCGGGTGGGGCATTGGTTGAACTTTCCCTATGCGCGAGCCATTTTGGATGTCAACCGGCCGGATAATGCCGCTTTGCATCATCGTTTGGGAGATGGGGCCATTAAGGAGCAGACCAGTTACGGCACGGCCGTTTTCCATGACGGCCGTGCGCCAGATATGGCCCTGGTTAACGCGCTCATTGCCGCTTATTGGCGCCCCTGGCACGAAAAAGTAGCTGCCATTGTCGACGATCCCGCTATTAAGCTGGTTGTCGATTGCCACAGCATGGCGGCCGTCGGGCCATCGGCTTATGACGATCCGGCCGTGCTGCGGCCGCGCGTATCTTCCAGCAACCTGGGCGACGCGCAGGGAGAGCCTCGGGAAAGTTGGGCGCATATCAGCGCGCCACCACCGGCGGCTCGCTTTTTTGGCCAGAGATTGGGCGAATTATTAGCCGACATCCCAGATCTAACGCCCACCGGTGAACCTTTTGCCATAAACCAGCCCTATTTGGGCGGCTGGGGCATGAGGATTTATGGCGGCACTTACAAACCCTGGCTGATGGTAGAATTAAACCGCGCCTTGTACGTTGGCCTACAACATGGCGATTCGCCGATTGCGCCGCCGAATCCGCGTTTATTTGCCGACCTGCGCGAACGCATCTGGCAGGCCATTGTCGATGTATTGCCCTACATCTAAACCATCGAGACTTTTGTGATTGATCGCCTGGAAACCTTGCTGAAGATACCTGAACAGCCCCCGGAACTGGCTAATTTGCAGCGCAAGCGCCTAAAAATGTTCTACTGGCTGTCAGGCTTTGGTATCTTATTTCTCATTTTCCTTGTTCCGGAACCTGTCAGGAACCAGCCAGTTCTCTTTCGGAAAGCCATTGTTTTTTATCTCGTGTGGTCGATGGCGTGTGCGGTTGGTTTATTGATATTGCGCGGCCGTAGGCTTTGGGTTTCTGCGTTTTGGGGTGCGTTGGCGCTTTATGGTTATCTCTCGTACGCCATGTATTTCATCGACGGCGATCCTGATAATTTATTGCATCCCTATTTTTTGCTGATTTTGGTTCTGGTTGCCTTGTTCATTAGCCGGCGCGCCGTGATATTTTTTGCGGCGCTGGTGGGCGCGACAAATGTTATTTTGGTGTTTGTTCATGAATCGGGGTGGGTGAGGGTTTTGTTTTCGCCAGAGGCCGTTTTTTTTAACCATCTGGGTTGGACCCTGTTTTTTATCGTCTTTACCGTGTTGATGTTGGTTTATATTAGCTCGGTGGAAGAGCGGCAGGTGTTGATTCGCCGCAGTGAGGCGAGATTTCGGCTGTTGTTTGATGTGTCGCCGGTGGCTTTATGGGAGGTAGACGCGTCGCTGGCGGTGCAGATGCTGCGCCGCCGACAAAGCGAGGGCGTGGTGGATTTGGCGGCGTATGTTCAGGCGCAGCCGGATGTGGCGGCTTCTTTATTGGATTTGCTGCGGGCGCAAAATGTAAACCAAACGGCCGTTTCCCTATTCCAGGCTCCCGATAAAACTGCTCTGCTCCACAACTTTCGCCGCATACTAACCCCGGACAGCCACCGGGTGCTGCTTGAAAGTTTGGTGGCTATGGCCAACGGCCGTGTCGCCGTCGAACAAGAAACCAACTATGACACCTTAACGGGCGAACGCCTCCAGGCAATCTATCGCTGGAGCGTTACGCCGGGCCACGAGCAATCGTTTGCTCAGGTCATTTTCACGTTGACCAATATCACGGCGCAAAAAAAAGCTGAAGGAGTTCTGCAACGTTATACCGAGCGCATGAATTTCGTCCATCAGATAGACGTAGCCATTTTAGCCGCGCAGTCCATCCCCGAAATCGCTCAGGCCGTTCTGGCCAGGCTGCAAAATCTTATCCCCTACACAGAGGCCGTGGTTGTCTTGTTCGATATGCCAGCGCAAAAAGTATCTTACATCGCCGGGCAGAATTACCTCGTAGATCCCAATCGCAAGTTTCCTATTGCCGCCTGGGATACCATTGACCTTTTGGCGCAAGGGCAGGTGTTTCACGCTTCCGACCTTCAGGGCGCAGCGCAATTGTCTCCATTGCTGCAAAATATCCGCAATCAGGGCGGCCGTTCGTTGTTTGTCGTGCCGCTGCATGCCCCGCAGGAACTCTTAGGGGCGATTGGTTTAATTTCTGCCGAACCAGGCGCCTTTACGCCAGAGCATATCGAAATTGTTGAGCAAATCGCCATGCCGGTCGCCATTGCCATCCAAAACACCAACTTGTTTGAGGCTGAACGCATGGCTTTACAGCAGGCTGAGACGCTGCGGCAGGTAGCCAATATCCTGAATGCCAGTCTGGATCAGGAGCAATTGCTGCAGGCAATTTTGGAGCAGTTAGCTCAGGTGATTCCCTTTGATAATGCCTCCATCAATCTGGTTGTCGATGAGATGATGCGTGTGGTGGCGTACCAAGACTTTAATCCCGACGTGGCAGGTTTGATCACTGAGCATATCCCCAAATTTGTCAATATGAGCCAGGTATTGGAGACAAAACGGCCGTATATCATCCAAGACACCCTGGCAGACCCCAACTGGCTATTTTTGCCAGGCAGCGAACTGACGCGCTGCTGGCTGGGCGTACCCATGCTCGTCCGAGACAAAACGCTGGGCCTGCTGGCTTTGGATAAACACGAAGCCGATTTTTACACCAATTCCCATGCCCAATTGGCGTTGGCGTTTGCCAACCAGGCCGCCATCGCCATTGAAAATGCCAATCTTTATCGTAAGCAGCTAGAGTATGCGGAAAAATTGGAGCGGCGCGTCAAAGAACGCCTGCGCGATCTTTCTACGGTGTATGACATTACCGCGCTAACCAGCGAAGACTCGGAAATCGAGCCGGTTATGGCCTCGGCCCTGGAAACGGTGATTCATTCATTAGGCTGTCTTTTTGGTTCGCTCTATGTGACCAATGATCAGGAAACGTTTTATTTGCTGCATGAAATTGGCGTGCCTGATTTTGTACGGCCGTATGTCCAACAAGTTTCCATCGACGATGATTTGGTGCAAGCCTTTACGCATCCGGGCGCGCCTCCCTTCATCATTAAAGACATTGCCGAAACCTCCTATGGCCAGAAATTCCAGGTGCCCAAGGGAGAATTTGTGGCCGCTGTGGTGCAGATGCGCAGCAAGGGCAAGTTGATGGGTGTGTTGACCGCCTCGCATAATGCGGGACGGCAGTTCTCCGCTGAAGACCTGGCCCTGTTAGGCTCCATTGCCGATCACATCGCTGTAACCATCGAAAACGGCCGTCTCCATCGCAACGACCGCCAACTCGCCGTCATGCAAGAACGCGAACGCATGGCCCGCGAACTGCACGATTCCATCACCCAATCCCTTTACGCTATCTCTCTCTTCAGCGAAGCCGCCCGCGACTCCTTCCAAATCAACAAAACCGACAAAGTTGGGGTTTACCTGGATCAGATAGTTTCCACAACGGTGCAGGCCATGAAAGAAATGCGCCTGATGGTGTACGATTTGCGCGCCACCACCTTGTTAGAGGAAGGATTGGTCCACGCGCTGCGTTACCGCCTGGAAAATGTGGAAGCCCGCGCCGGTATTGCCATTCACTTCAACGCCCCCGAACACCTCGCCCTGCCGGCCGAAGTGGAGGAAAGTTTGTACCGCATCTCTCAAGAAGCGCTCAACAACACCCTCAAACATGCCAAAGCCACCCGGATAGAGGTGCAAATCGACGCCCAAGACAACCAAATTCGCATGATGATTGCTGATAACGGCCGTGGCTTCCATGTTCCCCAATGGCAAGAACACCCCACCGGTCACGGCCTGCCGGCCATTCAGAAGTACGTTGCTCAGTTTAGCGGCGATTTTGAACTGATCAGCCAGCCGGATAAAGGAACCACAGTCACCGTACACCTGGATTTAACCGCCGCAACGATTGCGACAAGGGAAAATTATGCAAAACGCAATTAGCATTCTGATTGTCGATGATCATGAATTGGTACGCGAAGGTTTGGCCGCGCTCCTGGAGACAAAATCAGACTTCCAGGTCATCGGCGTGGCGGCCGATGGCGACGAAGCCATCGCCAAAGCCAAAGAGCTGCGTCCCGACGTGATTTTGTTGGACTTGATCATGCCCAATAAAGATGGACTGACCGCCATCCCTGAGATTTTGGCGGACAATCCAGAAGCTAAAATTTTGGTGCTGTCTAGCTTCAGCCAGCGAGACATGGTGCGCGCGGCTTTAGAAGCAGGCGCGTTGGGCTATCAACTGAAGGAATCTTCGCCCAGTGAGCTGATTCAATCCATCCAAACGGTGTATCAGGGCCAGCTATTGCTCCACCCATCCGTAGCGCGCAAATTTATTACCGGCACGGAACCAGCGGACCAGCCTATTCCGGCCAATGGGGAGTTGACAGAGCGAGAAACGGCCGTTTTAGAACTTATCGCTTACGGTTTCGCCAACCGGGAAATTGCCCAGCGTCTCAACATCAGCCCGCGCACGGCCTCCACGCATGTCAGCCGAATCCTGAGCAAACTCGGTTTGGATAACCGCACCCAGGCCGCGCTTTTTGCTTTCCGTGAAGGTCTGGTCGATCAAGATTTGGAGCCATAAGCACCTGCTGTACGTACAATGACGTACATGCCGCCGGTTAAAATACACAATCCTACAGACTTAAAATTTGCCGAACACTGATAAACTTGCTCCTTAGATGGGGTTAGGAATATTGAATCAGGTCTTCCAGTTAACAAAGAGGCTTGCCGGATCCATGTTAAATGTCGGCAAGCCTCTTCAGCGCCAGCCAGTTGTTATTGTCGTGTTATAGCCCCCATCGATCGTTCAACAAGCATTAAATCCTAAAGGTTTGCCCCTGAGCAGTCAGACCATTTGGAGCCTAAACCCTTGGGGTTTTCCCAGAGAAGCCGAAATAGTTTAAAAATGTAATGGTGCACAAAATCAATGCCTTAATTGTTGCGAATCCGGGTCGTTTTAGGGATGGGCTGCAAACTGTGGTGCAGATGATGCCTAACATATTATCCGTGGCTTGCGCCGCCGACCTGACGGCCGTTCTCCCCCTTTCCCCTATCTCCCTCATTCTTTTGGATGCCGATTTGGCCGGCCTTTCTTGCTGGCCCACTCGCGACGAGCTGCAACAAAACTTTCCTCTGGCACGCCTATTGCTCCTGGTCAGTGTCCAAAGTCAGGAACAGATGGCCGATTCCTTATGCGCCGACGCCGTTTTGTTGAAAGGGTTTTACAACGATACCTTAACGCGCACGATAGACTCTCTGGTTGGCCACCCGCCAATGCCAGCCTCTTTGACGCATGTGAAACGCCCAAAACTTTGAAGGCGCATGTTGCTTCTGGCGGCACGCTGGCTTTCCAGCCGCGAAATTGCGGCGCACGATTGACCTAACGGGGGATGACGGCCGTCAACAAGTCGCCCCCAATCCGTTCCACCTCCGCCAGATCGCCGCTGTTTTCCACCACCACCACCACCACATACTCTGGCTGCTCGGCCGGGACCAGGCCCAAAAACCAGGCATTGGTGCTGCCGCCCGGCCCAGAAAGCACCAGCGTGCTAAAAGCCTGCGTGTTGTCGGCGGCGGGCAGCGCCTGGCGCACACGTTGCGCGGCTGCGGCTGACACGGCCGTATCTGTCCCCGTCTCCGGCGCGCTGCTGACCCAATTACCCCGGTTATTTTGGAGTGCGTTCACAATTTGCAGCTCAGGCAGACGGCCGTTTGCGGCCAGCGCCGCCCAGGCCACGCCCACTTGCAGCGGCGTTACAATCAACGTATCCTGGCCAATCATAGCCAGCGCCGGGTTAGCGGGTGGGGGAGAAACGGCCGTTTCCGTGTTCAGCGGCAGCTGCGGCGCTTGGCTCAGTCCAAAATCCGTAAACACCTGCGTCAGGTCTAATTTGCCGGCCAAATCTTGCATTGGGCCAGGGCAGCGATGCGTCAGCACATCCTGCCAGGTCGCCTCAGTCGGCGGCAGGGTGGCGCAATAAGTTGCCACCCCGTGCAAAATCACCGGGCGATTGGCATGTGCCACGGGATCGTCCAGCGAAATGATCTCTTGATCCAGCGCCGCCGCCAAAATAAACGGCTGCAGCGCCAGTCCTGGCTGATATTGCCCCTGAGTCACGCGGTTTAGCAGCGGCGCCAACTCGTCGGCCGATAAGTCGTCAAAGGTCTCGTCCAATCGGTTGGGGTCAAAGCCGGGATGGCTGGCCAGGGCTAATATTTGGCCGATTTCGCCGCCGTTCGCGGCCGGGTCCAGGCGCAGCAGCAGCACCGCCCCGGCCAGATCGTCCAGCAGGCTGTCGGCTTGAGCTTGCAGTCCGGCGTCCAGGGTCAGGCGCACATTGCTGCCGATTTGGGGTTTGTGCAGCAAATCGGCCATTTGGCTTTGCCAGGCGCGGTCGCTGTCGCCGCGTAATGGCCTATCGTAACTTTCTTCGATGCCGGCCGTGCCGTGCCGCAGGCTGTAGTAGCCTACCACCGGGCTGGCGGCGGGCAGCGGGTATTGGCGCAGGGAACGGCCGTTTTCCAACCTATTTTCGGCCAAAACCACATCATCACGATCAAAAATCAGGCCGCGTTGAATTCGCAGCTCTGCTTCGACCCGGCGCGGATTATCGTCACGCGCCAAAATCGCCGGCGCGCGGATGACGCTCCAAAATAGCAGCGATACCGCCACAGCCAAAAATGCCAGGAGAACGACGCGCAGGAGTTGGCTGATTTTGCCCGGAGGAACTTCTGGTTTCATGGGTTTGCTCTTTGGTCGGTTACTGGCCGATTTCTTCCACCGCGCCGGACATATACAGCAGCAGCCCTATCATGGCGCTGTTGATGAGCATGGAACTGCCACCATAGCTGATGAGCGGCAGCGTGACGCCGGTGAGTGGCAGCAGTTTGGTGACGCCGCTCATGATAAGCAGCGCCTGGGCGCTGATGAGGATGGTAATGCCGGCGGCCAAATAGCGTTGGAACGGCCGTCTTGCCATCAGCGCCAGCCGCAGTCCCCGGTAAGCCAGCAAAACAAAAATCAACACGGTGCTTAAACTGCCAACCAGTCCCCATTCTTCCGCAATGGCCGCAAAAATAAAATCTGAATGGACAACCGGAATATAAATAGGAAAGCCTTGCCCCACGCCCTGCCCCAAAATGCCGCCGGCTGCCAGCGCATACAACGATTGCACAATCTGGAAAGCGCGGTCGGCCGCGTCTGGCCAGGGATTCCACCATGCATTGACGCGCAAAGCGACCAGATCAAACGCGAAATAGGCAAAAATACCGGCCAGAAGCATGAGTCCGCTGCCCGCAAGCACAAACCGAATGTCGCCCGTCGCCATGTAAAGCAGCGCCAGGAAGACAATGAAAAATAACGTGGCCGCCCCCAGGTCGCGCTGCCAGACCAGCAGAACAATGCAAAATCCCCACATGAGCAGCAGCGGAGCCAGATAAGATAGGATGCCTGCCCAGCCATTTTGTTTGCTGGCGGCCAGCATCGCTTCTCGCTCGTCAAAATAGCTGGCCAGAAAAATGATGAGCAGCAGCTTCAATAATTCAGAGGGTTGAAAATAGACCTGACCGATGAAGGGGACGGGCAGCCACAGCGCCGCGCCATAACCGGAGGGATTGACGCCAAAAATGAGGGTGGCCGCCAGGAGGAGCAGGCCGCCGCTAAGCCAGGTGTAGCGGTAACGCCGCAGCAGGCGCAAATTATGGGGCAGGGTGGTGATGGCCAGGAGCACGGCCGTTCCCAAGACCAGCCATATCACCTGCCGCGCCAAAAAATTGGCCGCCAACCGGTCGATCAGCACCAGACCCCAGCCGGTTAACAACGCAGCCAGAGGGAAAATGAAGGGGTCGCGCCGTGGCTTAAAACGGTGCAGCACGCCATGAGCCACGCCCACCAATCCCAGCCAGACCAGCGGCGCCCACACATGCGACCATCGCAGCGCGCCATCCACCGCCAGACTCAGGGCGGCCGCGTTTGTCAGCACAAACGCGGCGACAATCAACAAGAGGAGGGCTTGCCGACGGCCGTTTTGCTCTTGCGCTTCTTCCAGGACAAATGATTGCATACAAACGGCCGTCGCCGGTTAGCTCAAATACCGGTTGATAATGGGCGCCAGCATCGATTTGGCGCTGTCTGGCACGTGATTGAAGTCTGTGATGAGCGCATGTTGCAGCGCGAGTGCGCCGCAAACTCGCCGGCCCACTCAGCCATATGCGCCACCAGATGACGAATCGCCTGCTGCGCCAGGTCTGTGTTGTGGTGCAGCACGCGAATCACCTGCTCCACAGTCACCGGCGCTTCGCTCTCATGCCACACGTCATAATCGGTGATGTGCGCCATGCAGGCATAGGCAATTTCCGCCTCGGCCGCCAGAAAGGCTTCCGGGCTGGTGGTCATGCCGATGATGCTCATGCCCCACTGCCGGAAGGTGTTGGATTCGGCCCTGGTGCTGAAACGCGGCCCTTCGATGGTGATGAATGCGCCTTCGGTGTGTACGGTTCCGCTGCTGGCGCGCACAGCCTGGATCAGCGCCGTACTCAGTTCCGGTGAGAAGGGCTGTGCCGGGCTGACATGGGCTACCAGCCCGCCTTCAAAAAAGCTGCTGTCTCGTTTACGGGTATTGTCGTACAGTTGGTCGGGGACAACCACATGGCCGGGCGCATAATCTTCGCGCAGCGACCCGCAGGCGCTGACGGCGATGATGTATCTGACGCCCAGCGTTTTGAGGGCAAAGATGTTAGCGCGATAAGGCACTTCGCTGGGGTTCAGGACGTGGCCACGGCCGTGTCGCGGTAAAAAAGCCAGGCGACGGCCGTGTAATGTCCCCAAAGTCAGCCGATCCGATGGCTTGCCAAAGGGCGTTGTCATTTCAATTTCTTCGACGTTCGTCAGGTCTGGCATATCATACAGACCACTTCCCCCGATGACTGCTAGTTCAATGTCACTCACAACATTCTCTCCATGCCAGGATTACAATTTCCGCGCCTGAGCCAGGGCTGTTTCCAGGCTGTTAATTTTATCGGTCGTAATCTGCTTCATTTGTTTAATAAACTGTTGCTGTTTGTTCACCGTTTGCCGCAGTTGTTCGATTTGCAGCTCGCGTTCAATCAACACCGAGCGAATCTCGGCCAGTTGTTGCCCTTGCTGCGCCGTTTCCCGCAAATGGTTCTGCAAGTCGGCTTCACTGGCTTCTAGCTGCAACTGTTTTTGTCGCAGCTCATCCTTAAACCTTTTGGTTTCCGCCAGAGCCTTGCTTTTTTCTGTTTCGAATTGGCTTTGGGTGGCCCGGGCGTCTTGCTGCTGCTGGCTCATCGTCGCCTCGGCCGCCTGAAGGTCCAGGCGCAGCTTGTTCAGCTGCGCTGCCTGTTCTTCTGCCTGTGCGCGGCCTTCTTTTAAGGCCGATTGGCTGGTTTCCAGGTTGGCCTGATACCAGAGTACCTGTTCCTGATACCCCTCTAGCTTTTCTTCGGCGGCCGCTAAATCGGCCTTTAATGCTTCAATCTGCTCAGACGAGAACAATTTTGTTGGTTGCTCGCGAATTCGCTGCAAGTCATCTTGGGCATCTTGCCAGTTTGTTTCCAATTCCTGGTGCGCGCGGCGCAAGTTGGCAATTTCCTCTTCTTGGCGGAAGAATTTCGTTTTAGCCATCTCCATTTGCTTCATTAAAATGGCGTTGCGATTTTGCAGCGGCTCCAGCTCCGCTTTAAGCTGGTTATTTAGCTCGGTTAATGAGCGGATGGTCTCGTCGCTTCCGGTGAGAAGTATTTTGGAGGACTCGATTTCGTTTTCGAGCTGTTTTTGCAGGTCTTCGAGACGAATTTGGGCTTTGGTCCAATCGCTTTCGATTTGTCGGCGCTGGTCGCGCAGCATGTTGTTCATGTCGCTGCTTTGTTCCAACTGCTGCCGCGTGGATTGCAGCTCTTTCTCTAGCTCTTTAACCCGCGCCTCGGTGGATTCGGCTAATTCTTGCCAGCGCAGGAGGGCATCTTCCTGGTCAGAGCTGTGTACAAGGCTGGCCTGGAGGGCGGTTTCGATGTTGTGGACGCGGCCGGTAAGTGTGTCTACCTGGTTGAGGGCTTCGTGCAGATGGGTATCCACGCCAATTTTTGCCGACGTGAGTTCTTTAAAAGCGCCTTCTTTTTGGGCGTAGGCTTCGCGCAGTTCTTCCAGGTCCTGGTTGGTTTGGGCTAATGATTCTTGGGCCAGGGCCAATTCTTTGCTTTGGCGATCGAGTTGAGTTTCGCGGAGTTGGAGGGTGTTGCTGGTGTCCTGGGCTTTCTGCTGCCAGTCTGCCAGTTCGGCGCGGGCGTTTTTTAGCTCTTCGCGGACGAGGGTGAGCTGGTTGGTGGCTTCGCCGGCAATTTCAGCCAGACGTTGGTCGAAGGTTTCTTCGAGTTCGGCGCGGGCGGCCAGGGCTACGGCCGTTTCCGTTTGTAACTGCCGCAGCGCATCTAATTTTGCCCGGTCGCGCAAGCGGTGGTGCTCAGGTTGTAATCCATTGGGCGCTGACTGCGTGTCGGCCGTTGGTTCTGTGGGCTGGGTGGCCACGGCCAGCAGCGTTTCGCAGTCTGCCTCTGTTAGGGTGTTGATCCAACCGCGAATTTGCCCGCCGGGTTCCAAATGGAAGCGCATGGCGAAAATGTCGCCCCACAACTGGCCTGAACCTTGTACCGTGACTTCCTGAGCAACGGCCGTGCCGGCCAACAACCCGGCCACTAAAACTTGCGGCGCAAAGATATTCCCCACCACCGTAGACCCGGCCGCCACGGCAACGGGTTGTGTCTCGTAAATATCAGTAACCAGATAACCGGAAATCTCCCGCCACGCTTGCCCGCGCCGGAATAAATTGAAAAATCCCTTACCGTTTGCTTTTTCGCTGCCGATGGTCATCTGAGGTTTGCCAGTATGCAGTTATTATGGGCTTCTGGCCAATAATAACCAGGACTTTTAGTGTTGGTTAACAATTATAACCCTGGAATGAGAAAGCGGAACCTAAAAAGGCGTGATTTTTTGGCGGATGTGGCAAATCCGCTGCTTGTTATGTCTTTCCAACTCTGCTAAACTGCTTACGTTATGATGCACCGGAAACCCAAACATATCGCCTGGTTGTGGTTTGGCCTCCTCCTTTTTCTGGTATTACCGGGGGCGGATTCTTCAGCTTTGGCGCCTGCGGCAGGGTTTCCGGGCAAGCTCCACATCGACGGCCCCTTGCAATTAGATCTTCGTATAACGCCGCCTATTGGCGCTCCTGGCAACACGCTCCTCCTGGAAGTTTCCCTGATTAATCTGGATCAGATGACCTATACGCCGGAAGTTAGTTTGCAGCTTCCTTCAGGACTATCTCTGGATACGGTCAATTTGCCGGCCGGGGCAACAGCTAATTTGCAGGCACACGCCATCCGGTGGATGCCGTTTGTCCTGGCGAATGGCGGCGCGCAGCAGTTGACGCTGCCCCTGCGGGTGGAAACGGCCGATATTACCCATCCGGAGCAGAAGATTACGGCCGTTCTCAACCTAAATGATCAAATTCGCCAGGCGGAAACGACCATTTGGATCGGCATCCCGCCTCAGGTGAACAGCCTGGTCATCCCGGCGCAGGTGTCTGTGGGCCTGCCTTTCCAACTGCGGGCTGACCTGAGCGGCCCCGGCCCCATTGCGCAATCCTGGCAGTTGGGCGACGGCCGTCAGGTTGATGTCAGCAACCCGGTTGTCGTTTACCCTGCTCCTGGCATGTATGACGTTACGCTTACGGCAAACAATGCCCTGGCCGCCGCCACGGCAACCCGGCGGATCACCGTCATCCCTCATCCGACCGCCCAATTTAAAGTCGACGATGCTTCCCCTGGCGTGGGGCAGATCGTTACGTTTATCAACGAAAGCGGTGGGGAAGCCCCCATCACCTACCAGTGGGATTTTGGCGATGGCAGCACGTCGACTGAGACCAACCCCACGCACCAATATGCAGCGCCCGGCACGTATCCGGCCAGTCTGACCATCGAAAATGCTTACGGCCGTTCAAATGCGTTTTGGGCGATCACCGTTGGGCAGCCGCCTACGGCCGAAATGCTCTTGGGCGACCTTGCCCGAACCGGTCAACCGGTTATGGCTCAGGCTGTTGGCGACGCCTCGGTGACGGCTTTCCAATGGGACATGGGCGACGGCCGTACAATTGAAGGCGCGCAAATCAGCCATATGTATTACATGCCCGGCGATTACTACGTTACCCTGACGGCCGTTAACGAATACGGCCGTACCCAAATCAGCCGCTGGCTCCGTGTGGAACCCGGTGTGTTGTCCATTTTCTTGCCCATCGTGCCCAAAGCCGATCTGGAAGCCGCTTCTCAGGGCGCAGCTTTGGATCCATTGGGCATCGTTCTGGAACCTGTCGATTTAGACGCCCCATTTGTGATGACGCCGCTTGTTTTGCCTGCCGGCACCAGTCCAGCGGAAGCGCTCTATATCTACATCAATGAAGCCCGCCGCCAGTTTAACCTGCCGCAGTTGCAATACGTCTACGAACTGTCGGTGGCCGCTCAACAGCATGCCGAGGACATGGCCGCTTACCGCTACACCGGCCACACCGGCTCCGATGGCTCCTTCCCGGCGGAACGTTTGTTGTGGCATGGCTACCCCAGCGCCTATGCCGGCGAAGCCACTGCCTGGGGTTTCGAGCAGGCGTATCAGGCCGTGGAATTTTGGATCAACAGTCCCGGCCATCGCGCCATTTTGCTCAATAAATATGCCACCGATGTGGGCGTCGCTTTTAACTTAGACTTCAACGCGCCGAACGTTTGGTATTGGACGGCCGAATTTGGCAATGCGTATGGTGGCGCTGCTGCACCTCTGCTGCGGGTGCAAGCCCCGGCCAGTGGGGAATCGGTTCTGAACACGGCCGTTGGCGCTTACTCCTGGAATTGGCCCATGCCCCTGGCTGCCGGACAGCGATTCACCGTCTATTTGAGCGATGGTGCGCGTTCGATTCCACTGGGTTCTGTTTCCCAGCCTGAATTTGGCACATTGTATCGGCTGCGCACGGCCGTTCTGGACATCATGGCTGAGACTGGCCTGTATGAATGGCGCGTACGCCTGGAAGACAGCAACCAGACTGGCTTGCTAGAGAGCGACCCGCGCTCAATTGAAGTGCTGCTAGACCCCGATTTGCCAACGCCGACGCCCGTGGTGACCGCTACTCTGACTATCACGGCAACGGCCGTGCCCGGACCGCTGCCCACCAGCACACCCACGCCGGCTTACTACCTGCCCACGCCCCAGCCGACCGACGCGCTGCCGCCGCCCATCGTCACCATTCCCCCGGTGAATACGCCCAACCCCTAGTTTTCGCTCCGCATGTTGCCGCCATCGCCTCCGACCAGCCAGCAGAAATTGCCTTGTCCATTTCTTGCTGACTCTGTTTTGATTGCAAAAGGATAGGTTATGTTTACGACGCTCATGGATGTTGAAACGCTGCAAGCCAATCTGGCTAACGCCGCCTGGGTGGTGGTTGATTGCCGGTTTAGTTTGGCCGATACCGAGGCGGGGCGCGCCGCTTATCTGGCGGCGCATATTCCCGGGGCAATTTATGCCCATTTGGACGAAGACCTGAGCCATCCACCGGTCACCGACAACGGCCGTCACCCGCTTCCTCCGCCAGAAGTCCTGTCGGCTCGTTTTAGCCGGATGGGCATTGGACCGAACACTCAGGTGGTGGCTTACGACGACGCCAATGGCATGATCGCCTCGCGGTTGTGGTGGATGCTGCGCTACATGGGGCACACGGCCGTTGCCGTTTTGGATGGCGGCTGGCAGGCCTGGGAAGCCAACGGTTTTACCGCCCAGGCCGGTGAAATCCATCGAGAGACGGCCGTTTTCCAGGGCCAGCCGCGCCGTGAATGGCTGGTCCAATTGGCTGAAGTGCCTGCCGTGCCGCTGCTGGTCGATTCACGCGATGGCGCGCGTTATCGCGGCGAGCTGGAAACCATCGACCCGGTTGCCGGGCATATTCCGGGAGCAGTAAATTTTTACTACCAGATGAACTGGTCGGATGACGGCCGTTACCTGCCGCCAGCCTCCCTGCGCGCCCAATTTGCCGCCTTATTGGGCGAGACGCCGCCATCTCAGACTACCTTTTATTGTGGCTCTGGCGTGTCGGCCTGCGTGAATTTGTTGGCCCTGGCTCATGCCGGGTTGGGCGACGGCCGTTTGTACGTCGGTTCCTGGAGTGAATGGTGCGGCGATCCATCTCGCCCAATCGCTTAAACGCTGTTACAATTCGTCATCGTTTATGAAACAGCGTTTCATATTATGAAATTTAATCGGAGCAGCATCACCCTCTAGCTATGACCAAAACACAGCCCTATCGCGGGACGCAGGCCGTCTTAAGAGCCATTGCCTTGCTAAAAGTATTTACCGACGCGCGGCCGCAGTGGGGATTGTCTGATCTGGCTCAGGCAGTGGGGCTGAACAAAACGACCACCTACAGGCTGTTGACTGCCCTTGAAAGCGAAGAATTGTTAGAGCGTCATGCCGAAACCGACACCTATCGGTTAGGGCTGGGCATGATCAGCCTGGGCGGATACGCGCTGCGGGCAAATGATTTGCGCGCGCTCTGCCAGCAGGAACTCAGATCGTTGGCAGCTTTAGCCAAGGAGACGGCCGCTTTAGAGCTGCTCACCGGCGCGGAGGTACTCATTTTGGACGAAGTGACCGGCGACCGGGTGATGAGCGGCGGGCAGGCGATTGGCACGCGCTGGCCGGTGTATGCCACATCGACTGGCAAAGCGATGTTGGCTTTTATGACGGCGGCAGAAGTGACGGCCGTTTTGCCCCCACAATGGCTCCCTCTAACCCCGCACACTTTGCCCGATCACGCCGCATTGTTCGCCGATTTTGCCCAAACCCGCGCGCGCGGCTTCGCCTTGGCCGACGAAGAGCTAGAAATTGGGTTAGTAGCCGTCGGCGCACCGCTGTTGGATTTTGACGGCCGTGTCGTCGCCGCCATTAGTTTGGCCGGACCCAAAACGCGGTTGGGAAACGGCCGTATCGCCGAAATTGGGTCGCTCGTCGCCGCCGCCGCCCGGCGCGTTTCCATCCATTTGGGCTATGCGCCGGATGTGGTCATTAATAAATAGAGATTAGAGATTGGAGATTGAAGTTTAGCGCTGATTGCCTGACAAAACTTATCTCACCGCGGAAAATGCAGAGAGCGCGGAGTTTGCACCAGAGAATATCTCCGCGCCCTCCGCGCTCTCCGCGGTAAAAATCTGAGATTTGTCACTCAGCCAGGTTTAGCGACCCTTCAATCCCAATCTCCTTTCCCCCTTTCAGGAGATTGCCTATGCCGATTCCTACACCCTTCCACACTCGCACCGCGCCGCTGTGCGAAAGCTACGAATGGCGCACCTGGTCGGGTTACCTGGCCGCCGGCGTCTACGAGCCTTCCCACGAACGCGAGTATTACGCCATCCGCAACAGCGCCGCCCTGATTGACGTGTCGCCCCTGTTCAAGTACGAAATCAGCGGCCCGGACGCCGCCCGGCTGGTGGACCGTATCGTCACCCGCGACGTGAGCAAGTGCCGCGTGGGGCAGGTGCTCTACACCCCCTGGTGCGACGAAGACGGCCAGGTCATCGACGACGGCACGGTCCATCGGCTGGCGGAAAACCATTTTCGCATCACCGCCGCCGACCCCAACCTGCGCTGGTTTCAGGACGTGGGTTATGGATTGGACGCCCGCGTGGTGGACGTGTCGTCCGATCTGGCCGCACTCTCGCTGCAAGGCCCCAACAGTCGCGCCATCCTCCAAGAACTGGTCCACGACATCAACTTCGGCAACCTGCGCTATTTTCGCTTCGCCCACGGCACGCTGGACGATTTTCCGGTGACCATTTCGCGCACCGGTTACACCGGCGACCTGGGCTACGAGTTGTGGGTGCGCCCGGAATACGCCGAGCGCCTCTGGGACTGCCTGACGGCCGTGGGCGGGAGCCGCTACGGCGCGCTGCCCGCCGGCATGGTCGCTCTGGACATTGCCCGCATCGAGGCCGGGCTGCTGCTCATCGAGGTGGATTACAAATCCTCCCACCACGCGGTCATCGAGGCGCAAAAATCGTCGCCCTACGAATTGGGGCTGGGCTGGACGGTGGCCCTGGACAAAGGGGATTTCATCGGGCGCAAGGCGCTGCGGGCGGAAAAGGCGCGCGGCTCGGAATGGGCGTTTGTGGGGCTGCACATTGATTGGCCCGACCTGGAGCGTCTGTTTGCGCAAGAAGATTTGCCGCCGCATGTAACTGGACGGGCATCGAGAACGGCCGTTCCCCTCTACAAAAACAACCGCCAAATCGGTCAGGCCACCAGCCAGACCTTCTCGCCCATCCTCAAGCAGTACATCGCCATCGGCACGGTGCTGGCAGAGTACACGGCCGTCGGCAGTCAAATCCAGATGGAAGTCACTGTCGAGTACAAGCGCCAGCAGGTGAAGGCGACGATTGTGGAGACGCCGTTTTATGATCCGCCACACAAACGGATTTGAATTTAGAGAAGGTTTGTTTGTTAGGTTGTTTGTTGGTTAGTTTGCTAACCAACCCAACCAACTAACTAGCCCAACCAACCATCAAGAGCAACCTATGACCAACAACAAATACGACGCAATCATCATCGGCGGCGGGCACAATGGGCTGATAACGGCCGCGTACCTGGCCAAAGCCGGTAAAAAAGTGCTGGTGCTGGAAAAACGCTACCTGGTCGGCGGGGCCAGCGTCACCGAAGAGCTGTACCCTGGCTTCAAGTTCACCGTCTTTTCCTACGTGGTCAGCCTGCTGCGGCCGGACATCGTGCGCGATTTGCAGCTTTCGCGCCACGGCCTGACCGTGCTGCCGCTGGAAAGCACGCTCACGCCGCTGACCAACGGCGACTACCTGTACCGCGACGGCGACCATTACCGCAGCCTGCGCGACATCGCCCGCCACTCGGAACGGGACGCCGGGGCGTATGACGAATACGGCCGTAACATGTACTTCATGGCCAAAGCCGTCAAATACATCCTCAGCATGGTCCCGCCCGACCCTACCACGCTCAATCCCAAGGATTGGCTGAGCCTGCTGGATATGGCTCGCCACTTCCTGAACCTGGGCGAAGAGCAGTTATTCCTGCTGGCCAAGCTCATGACCATGAGCGCCGCCGATTTCCTGGACCAATGGTTTGAATCCGACCCGCTGAAGGGCACGATGTCGGCCAGCGGCATCATCGGCACCTATCTGGGGCCGCGCTCGCCGGGAACGGCCTACGTGCTGCTCCATCATTACATGGGCGAGATTGACGGCGCGTTTCGCGCCTGGGGTTTCGCCAAGGGCGGCACGGGCGGCATCGCCGACGCCATCGCCCGCTCGGCGGAAGCGCTGGGGGCGGAGATTCGCTGCAACGCGCCGGTGGCCCAGGTGATTGTGAAGAACGGCCGTGCCGTCGGCGTGGCCCTGGAAAACGGCGACGAGATTTACGCCGACGCAATCGCTTCCAGTCTGGACCCCAAGCTGACCTTCCTCAAACTGGTCGATCCGAACCAACTGCCGGCCGATCTGGTCGATTCCATCCGAAAATTTAACGTGCGCGGCTCGTCGGGCAAAGTCAACCTGGCCCTGGACGCGCTGCCCGACCTGACCTGTATGCCGGGTCCAGGCCGCCACCTGGCCGGGGCCATCTCCATCAGCCCCAGCATCGACTACATCGAGCGGGCGTTTGATGACGCTAAGTATGGCGAGTTTAGTAAACGGCCGTATATTGACTGCATCCTCCCCTCGGTTATCGACCCCGGCATGGCCCCGCCCGGCAAACACGTCATGTCCTGCTTTGTGCAGTACGCGCCCTACGAACTCAACGGCGGCTGGACCGACGCCAAACGCGAAGCCTTCGGCGATGCGGTGGTTGATACGCTGTCGCAGTACATGCCCAACCTGAAAAACATCATTCTCCACCGGCAGGTGCTGACGCCGCTGGACATCGAGAACATGATCGGCATCTCGCAAGGCAACATTTTTCACGGCGAATTGAGCCTATCGCAGTTGTTTTTCTTGCGCCCGGCGGCCGGTTGGGCCAAATACCGCACGCCGATTAAGGGCTACTGGCAGTGCGGCTCGGGCACGCATCCCGGCGGCGGCATCATGGGCGCGCCGGGGCAGTTGGCGGCTTTTGAGATGTTGAAGGAAAAGTAAAAGGTCTTTGAGCGTTCAGGGGTTGGCGTTCCATGAGGCGTGATACGTGATGCGTGAGCAGAGAGACTTCACGCATCACGTATCACGCCTCACGAAAACCCAAACGCAATCCGAAAGACCCAAATAAACGCTTAGGGAGAATTGGATTTTGACAGTTGACTTTTTGATTCCTGCTATCACGGCCGTGATCACCCTCATCTTTACGGCCGTTGTGTTTTATCGCTACAGCCATCGCCGGGGCACCCATTTGCTCATTTGGGGCATTGGCCTGAGCTTTTACACGCTCGGCGTGCTCAGCGAAGCCGTCCTGGCGCTGACCTGGAGCGCGTTTTTCTTCCGCCTGTGGTACTGGGCGGGCGCGCTCGTCGTGGCGGCCTGGTTGGGGCAGGGGACGGTGTTTCTGTTGGTGCGGAAACGGCCGTGGCCCCAGGTCACGCTTGCCTTTGTCATCATCGGCTCCGCCATCGGCCTGCTCTGGATATTTCTCACCCCGCTCAACGAAGCCGCCTTCATCCTGGGCGAGAGCCTGACCGGGCAGTACAAAGCCATCCTGCCGCCCGGCGGCGTGCGCCTGATGACGCCGTTTTTCAACATTTATGGAACCATTACCCTCATCGGCGGCGCGATTTATTCCGCCTGGCTGTTCTGGCGCAAACGCATTTTGCTCAATCGCATGTGGGGCAATATCTTCATCGCCCTGGGCGGTCTGTCGCCGGCGTTGGGCGGCACGTTTGCCCGGCTGGGGCAGCCCACTTACCTTTATCTGAGCGAACTGCTGGGCAGCATTCTGATTTTTATCGGCTTTTTGCTGGCGACGGCGCACCGTCCGGCGACGCAAAAAGTGCGCCAACCCAGAGAGGCGTCTGGCTAGCGGAAATCATTCCTCCTTGAGTGATTATGCATAAATTGATAAAATTGTGCATATAATTTGCGAATATAGGAGTGGGCTTATGAGAACGACGCTGGATTTGCCTGAAGAGTTATTGGAAAAGGCCATGCAGGTCTCCAATACCAACACCAAAACGAAAGTCATTATTCTTGCCCTGGAAGAATTGGTGCGAAAATCGACCATCGCCGATCTGAAGCAGTACAAAGGCGCAGTTGACCTGGAGATTGATTTGGACCAGTTGAGGAAACGGCCGTAATGCGGGTTTTAGTCGATAGTTCTGTGTGGATTGATTATTTCAGGAGCGGCGAAAACGCAACGAGTCTGGACTGGTTGATCGACGAGAACTTACTCGTCATCAATGACATCATTCTGGCCGAACTGGTCCCCTTTTTGCGGCTAAAAAAGCAAACAAGCATTATTCGCCTCCTGAATGCGCTAGAGAAACTGCCCTTGAAAATCGAATGGGCGGAGATCATCGAGTTTCAGGTGAAATGTCTGGAGGCTGGGTTTAATGGGTTGGGCATACCGGATTTGCTGATTGCCCAGAATGTCCGGCAGAGTGGTTGTCAGATTTATTCTTTGGACAAACATTTCCGCCTGGTCAGCCAGATCATCGATATTGACGTGATGGAAACAGAACCATGAACAATCAATATGACACAATTGTTATTGGCGGCGGGCACAATGGATTGGTAACGGCCGTTTACCTGGCCAAAGCCGGCCAAAAAGTGCTGGTGTTAGAGGCCCGTGACGTGCTGGGCGGGGCGGCAGCCACAGAGGAAGTGTGGCCCGGTTTTAAGGTGAACACCGGCGCAGCCGACGCCGGCATGTTCCAGGAAACCATCGTCAAAGACCTGTTCCTAAAGATGCACGGTCTGGAATTTCGGCAAAGCCCGGCGGCCGTTTTTGCGCCACAGCCCGACGGCCGTTCCCTGACCCTCTGGCGCGACGAAGCCAAAACTGTAGGCGAAATCGCCCGCTTCAGCCCGCGCGACGCGGAGCGATACCCGGCATTTGCCCGGCAGGTGGGCCGCTTTGCCGCCGTCTTGCAGGGTATGATGCTGCAAACGCCACCCGACCTGATGGCTCTGGGCCTGGGCGACGCCGGTTGGGGCAAGGTGGGCTGGCAGCTTAAACGCCTGGGCGGCCCGGAGATGATGGAATTCATGCGCGTGCTGCCCCTGGCGGCGCAGGAATATCTCGACGATTGGTTTGAGAGCGACGCGCTGAAGGGGGCGATTGGCGCGGACGCCATCACCGGCAACCAGTTGGGGCCGCGCGCGGCGGGCACGACGCTGATGCTGTTTTACCAACACATCAATGGCTGGCTGAACGGCCGTTCCCCCCTCGGCGGCATCGGCCAGCTATCAGCTGCTCTGGCCAGCGCCGCCCGGCAGTTTGGCGCGGAAATCCGCACCGGCACGGCCGTTGCCCACATCCAGGTCAACGACGATGGGCAGGCCACCGGCGTGCTTCTGGCCGACGGTTCAGAAATCGCCGCCCGGACTGTCGTGTCCAACGCCGATCCGCGCCGCACCTTTTTTGATCTGGTCGGGCCGCAAAAGTTGGAGCCGCGCTTTATGCGCGCTGTGCGCAACATCATCTATCGCGGCTGCACGGCTAAGCTGAATCTGGCGCTGTCCGGCCTGCCGGAATTTGTCGGGCAGAGCGATGAAGCCCAACTCACCGGCCGGATTCGCCTCGCGCCCAGCCTGACTTACCTGGAAAAAGCGGCCGATGATGCCAAATACGGCCGTATCTCCGCCCACCCCTTCCTCGACGCCACCATCCCCACGCTCACCGACCCCACGCTGGCCCCCGCCGGGCAGCACATCATGACCATTACCATGCAGTACGCCCCCTACTGCCTGCGCGATGGCGACTGGACCAGCGAGCGCGAAGCGTTAGGCGACCTCATCCTCGACGCCCTTGCCCCTTATTCACCCAATCTCCAATCTCTCATCTCCCACCGCCAGATTCTTACGCCGCTGGACTGGGAGCAAACCGTCGGCCTCACCGAGGGCAGCATTCACCACGGGCAGATGGGGCTGGAGCAGCTGCTGGTGATGCGGCCGGTTTCGGCCTGGGGGCAGTATCGCACGCCCATCGAGAATTTATATTTGTGCGGCGCGGGCACGCACCCCGGCGGCGGCGTCACCGGCGCGCCGGGCTACAACGCCGCGCGCGAAGTGCTGAAAAGCAGCCCTTAGATTTGTCAAATCTTTAAGATTTGACAAATCTATTTTTGCAGGAGGAAGGCATGACAAAACAAATTGCTTTGGGCACGGCCGTTGCCCAACCCGGAACCATCCAGTACGGCCAGTGGGACGCCATCACCCATCCCACCGGCCACGAAGATTATCTACCGGTCATCATCGCCCAGGGCAAGGAGGACGGTCCCTGCATCTGGCTGACGGCCGGCATTCACGGCCCGGAGCATACCGGCCCCACGGTGCTTTACCGGCTCATTAACCAGCAGTTGGTGGACCAACTGCGCGGCACGATTATCGCCCTGCCCGCGCTTAGCCCGGCCGGCCTGCGGACCAAAGAGTACGTCCCCTATCACCTGCCCAAGAACCCCAACCGCATGTGGCCGGATGGCAAACCGGCCAAACCCCAGGACCCGGACGAAGAAGCCCCATCCTCGGTGGAAATTGCCTTCGCCCGCCTGTTTGAGCACATCAAAGAAACGGCCGATTTCATGATCGACTACCACAACGCCTGGATCGACTCCATTTCCTTTGTCTTCCGCGATCGGGTGCTGTACCGCACCGACCAGGAGGCGGAGAAAAACAAGGCCGCCGCCGAAGCCCTGGCCGTCAAACAAGATGAGATGATGGCTGCCTACGGCCACACCGTCATCACCGAATTCCCGTCCAAGTATTACATCAAGCAAGACCTGCACCGCTCGACGACCGGCGCGGCGCTGCTCGTGGGCGGCATTCCCAGCTTCACGGTGGAACTGGGCACCGGCCTGATGCCCGACCCGGTGATGGTGGCCGCGTCGGTGGCCGGCACGCGCAACGTGCTGCGCTGGGCGGGCATGTTGGCTGGCCCGATGGAGCCGATCACCGGCATTGCCGTGGTGGACCCCGGCTTCCGCACCCGGCGCAGCGAAGGCGCGCGAATCAAAGAAGCCTGCATCGCCCTGCACTGTGTACAGTCGGGCGACCGGGTGCAGAAGGGCGACCCGCTGGCCGAGTTGTTTGACGTGTGGGGACGGCCGTTACCCACCAACCCCCTCCGCTCCGAGCATGACGGCTTCGTCATTGGCCGCGAACACGGCATCTACTTCTACCCCGGCGACACCGTTGTCCACCTCTCCATCCGCGACGAAGACCCCGTGGTCGCTCCCTACCCCGACGATTTCTACAAAGTTTGAGCGTAGACTTGACAGGTTTTCTTAAACCTGTCAAGTCTTGGCTGAGGAACCCAGGAATTCTCAATTTAGATCAGGCATTCGTGCGAACAAGGTAATTTCTTTGCAATTTACGCTGAACTGTCATGCTGAGCGGAGTCTTCGGCCCTGAGCAACGTCGAACGGGGAAGCATCCCGCTCCACCAGAAGAAGGAGATGCTTCGGAGGATGCTTCGGCGGCCTCAGCACAGGCTCTCAGCATGACACATTTCTGGTTAAATTGAGAATTGCTGTGAGGAACCGTCATCCGACGCTGAGGAACCGTCATCCGACGCTGAGGAACCGTCATCCGACGCTGAGGAACCGTCATCCGACGCTGAGGAACCGTCATCCGATCCGGCGTGAAGGAACCGTCATCTGACGCGAAGGAACCGTCATCCGGCGTGAAGGAACCGTCATCCGACGCGAAGGAACCGTCATCCGGCGTGAAGGAACGGCCGATTGGTATCGCTATGGTTGAAAACCACGACAATCCCCAGGTTATTTTCATGCCTTCCGGGCGGCGCGGGCGGGTGGCGGCGGGCACGGCCGTTCTGGCCGCTGCGCAGCAGTTGGGCGTCGATCTCGAGAGCATTTGCGGCGGGCGCTTAACCTGCCACAAATGCCTGGTGCGCGTCGAGGCGGGCGATTTCCCCAAACACGGCCTGGTCTCGCGCGCGGAAAATCTGACGGCCGTCGCCCCCGACGAGGCCGCGCATCTGGCAAAATTGGGGTGTGCCGACGGCCGTCTGGCCTGCGCCGCCCGCGTGCAGGGCGACGTGCTGCTCACCGTGCCCGAAGAAAGCCGCGCCCACAAACAAATCATCCGCAAAAGCGCCGGGGAGCGCGTCATCGACGTGGACCCGGCCATCCGCCAGCTTTACGTCACCGTGGAGCCGGCCGAATTGGGCCACCACCGCGGCGACTGGGGCCGCCTGCAAGACGCCCTGGCCGCGCAGTGGCAGTTGGCCGATCTGACCATCGACCTGCCCGCGCTGCGCCGCCTGCAAGACGCCCTGCGCCAGGGCGATTGGGCCGTCACTGTGATTGTGTGGCAGGCGCGCGAGGTGATCGACGTGCGCCCCGGCTACCACGAGGGCATCTTTGGGCTGGCCGTGGACGTGGGCAGCACCACCATCGCCGCCCACCTGTGCGATTTGCGCACCGGGGCGATTTTAGCTACCGAGTCGGCCATGAACCCGCAGGTGGCCTACGGCGAGGATTTGATGAGCCGCGTCTCGTACGCCATGCTGCATAAAGATGGGCTGGCGAAACTGCACACGGCCGTCATCACCACCCTCAACAAACTGGCCGCCCAGGCTGCCCGCGCCGCCGGTTGGCACGCCCGCGACATCCACGAGGCGGTGGTCGTGGGCAACACCACCATGACCCACATTTTCCTCAACATCGACCCGGTGGAATTGGGGCAGGCGCCCTTCGCCCTGGCGAACCAGGGCGCGCTGGACGTGAAGGCGCGCGAATTGGGGCTGCGCCTCCATCCGGGGGCCAACGTCCACATCCTGCCCGCCGAAGCCGGCCACGTGGGCGCGGACAACGTCGCCGTGCTGCTGGCCGAAGCGCCCCACCACCAGGAAGCCATCACCCTGCTGGTGGATGTGGGCACGAACGCCGAAATTGTTCTGGGCAACCGGGAATGGCTGCTCAGCGCCTCCAGCCCGACCGGCCCGGCCTTTGAAGGGGCGCAAATCAGCGCCGGGATGCGCGCCGCGCCGGGAGCCATCGAGCGCGTGCGGGTTGATCCGGCCAGCGGCGCGGCCCGTTTTCAGGTAATCGGCGAGGCGCGTTGGTCGGATGAATGGGCGGCCGACCAGCCGCCCGCGTATCTGGCGGCGGGCATTTGCGGCTCCGGCATCATCGAGGTCGTGGCCGAGTTGTATCTGGCGGGCATTGTGGGGGCGGACGGCCGTTTCACCGCCGATCACCCCACCGACCGCCTGATCTGGCCCGACCGCGCCGGGGCCTACGTCCTGGCGACGGGCGAACAAACGAGCAACGGCCGTGCGCTGCTCATCACCCAGGCCGACGTTCGCGCCATCCAACTGGCGAAAGCGGCCCTGTATGCCGGGGCCAAACTGTTGATGAACCGGGCGGGCGTCACGGCCGTGGAGCGCATCGTGCTGGCCGGGGCATTTGGCAGCTACATTGACCCGCGCCACGCCCAGATTTTGGGCCTCATTCCCGACTGCCCGCTGGAGAACGTAACGGCCGTGGGCAACGCCGCCGGCGACGGGGCGCGCATCGCCCTGCTCAACCGCGTCAAACGCCTTGAGGCGGCAGAAGTGGCGCAGCGGGTGACGTATGTGGAAACGGCCGTTGACCCCGACTTCCAGGCCGAGTTTGTGGCCGCGCTGCACTTTCCGGGCGGCAGAGGAGTGGGGGAGAGCAGGAGCGGGGGAGCGGGGGAGAGAAGAAGCAGGAGGCGCAGGCATGGCTGATCGCCCCTTCTCCCCTGCTCCCCTTCTGCCCCACTCCACGACGGCGCTGATTGCTTGCGGCGCGTTGGCGCGGGAAGTGCTGGCGTTAAAAGAGCGCCACGGCTGGGACGCCGAGGTGCTGGCTTTGCCGTCGCTGCTGCACAACACGCCGGACAAGATTCCAACGGCCGTGGCCCGGCGCATCCACGAAGCGCGGCGGCAGTTCGCCCGCGTCATCGTGGTGTATGGCGACTGCGGCACGGGCGGCCAGCTCGACGCGCTGCTGGCCGCCGAGGGTGTGGAGCGGGTGGCCGGGCCGCATTGTTATGAGATGTATGGGGACGGCCGTTTCGCCGCCCTGATGGACGAAGCGCCCGGCACCTACTTCCTCACCGACTATCTGGTGCAGTCGTTTGATCATCTGGTGGTTGAAGGGCTGGGCCTGGACCGCTACCCGGAACTGCGCGAGGAGTATTTCCGCCACTACACGCGTGTCGTCTACCTGGCGCAGCGCGACGACCCGGCCCTGCGCGAGCGGGCGGCCTGGGCGGCGGCGCAATTGGGCCTGCCGTTGGAGATTGAAGTGGTGGGCTATGGGGCGTTGGAGGAGCGGTTGGTGGGGTTGATGGGGAGAGACTGAGAGACTGGGAGACTGGGAGACTGGGAGATTGGGAGATTATGAAGTCTTTGGGTTGTAGCCGGGGTATCCTTACCCCGCTCCCACAGACTGGGAGACTGGGAGATTGGGAGATTATGAAGTCTTTGGGTTGTAGCCGGGGTATCCTTACCCCGCTCCCACAGGCGCGATAGGAAATCGCGGCTACAGCACGGGAGACTGGAGACTAACAAGTCTCCAGTCTCCCAGTCTCTAATACTTTCAGCCGGGCGGGGGGTCGCCGGGGCCGTTGAAGTGCATGATGGTGAAGACGCCGCCTTGCGGGTCCTGAACGACGGCGAATTTGCCCATTTCCCCGGCGGAGGTGATGGGCACGAGGATGTTGCCGCCTAATTCGCCCACTTTGGCGACTTTGGCTTCCAGGTCGTCGACCATGAAGTAGACGGACCAGTTGTTGGGTACGTCGCCCCAACTGTCGTCGATGGCCATCATGCCGGCCTGGACACGGCCGTTTGTCTTGCACATTACATAGTTGTTCTCATCCGTGTCGTATTCCCAACCAAATACCGCGCCATAAAAATCGCGGGCGGCGTTGGTGTCGCGGGTTTGCAGTTCATTCCACACCAGGGCGTTGGGCACGTTGACTACCTGTGCGCCGATGTGGTTTTTGGGCTGCCAGACGCCAAAGGAGGCGCCGGTGGGGTCCAGGGCCATCATCATGCGCCCTTCTTCCATGACATCCATGGGCGGCATAGTCAGCATTCCTCCGGCGGCTGATACGTTTTGGGCAATTGCGTCGGCGTTGTCATGTTTGACATAGGAGGTCCAAAAGGGGGGAATGCCTTGCGCCTGCATTTCCGGCGGCAGCGGGCCGCCACCGGCGACGTTGTGCCCATCTATCCTGAACATGGTGTAAAATTCAGCGCCGTCACCGATGGGAATGTCTGCGGTTTCCCAATCGAACAGGGCACTGTAAAATTTTTTGGCTCCTGCAATGTCCGTCGTGGACAAATCTACCCAATTAAAGATGCCATCCGGATAACTTTTTACGACATGCATTTTCGTTTCTCCTTATATGCCAGAAATGTTTTCAAACAGGCCGACAATCGAACTAAAAGTATAGCACAAATAGAACGTATGGTCTACTAATTTTGAAAATTGCTGTGAACACGATTAACTGTTCAGGTTGCTTTGGCCAGACCCCAAGGGTTTGTTGGCAAGACCCCAAGGGTTTATTCCTGAGAATTTGGGTTACTTGGGTATTAAACCCTTGGGGTCTGTAAATGTAAAGTACGAGTACGAAACCATAAACCGGGGAAACGGCCGTTTCCCTCTTCAGCCGCTCCCGTCAATGGACGCCATCAGGCCGATCTATTACAATTCCCCCATGACACTTTACGACAAACTATTTTTCCCTGCTTTCAAACAAATCGACGCGGAAACCGCGCATGACCGCACCCTGACTGCTCTGGAAAAGGCGCAAACCAATCCGGTTGGTCAGTCGGTGCTGCGGCGCATCGCCGGCGTGCTGCCGCAGCAGCCGGTTACAGTGTTCGGGCTGACCTTTCCCAATGTGCTGGGCATTGCCGCCGGGTTTGATAAGGATGTGCGCGTGGCTGCCGGGTTGGGTATGTTGGGGTTTGGGCACATTGAAGTGGGCACATTAACCCCCTGGCCGCAGCCCGGCAACCCTAAACCGCGCGTCTTTCGTCTGCCGGAAGATGAGGCGATTATCAACCGGATGGGGTTTCCCAACGGTGGGGTGGTGCGGGCGCTGCCTCGGCTGCGGGCGCTGGCGGTGGGGGAACGGCCGTTTATCCTGGGCGTGAGTCTGGGCAAACAAAAACAAACCCCTCTGGCCGAAGCAGATAAGGATTACCTTCTGGTAATGCACGCGGTCTATGCGTATGCCGATTACCTGGCCATCAACATCAGTTCGCCCAATACGCCAGGGCTGCGCGAACTGCAAGGCGGGAATTATTTGGGGCAGTTGTTGGGCGCATTGGTGGCCGAAAACGGCCGTCTCGCCCAAAAACACGCCATCGCTCCGCGCCCGCTGCTGGTTAAAATTGCGCCCGACGTGAGTTGGAGCGAATTGGACGAAATTTTAACGGCCGTGCAGGCCGCCGGAATCGACGGTCTCATCGCCACCAATACCACATTAAGCCGCGACGGGCTGCAATCGGGTTTGCGGGAAGAGGCAGGAGGGCTGAGTGGACGGCCGTTAACCGCCCGCAGCACGGAGATTATTGCTTATATTGCCCGGCAGACGGGCGGCCGGCTGCCGATTATTGGCGTGGGTGGGGTGCAGACGGCCGTCGATGCGCAGGCCAAGTTGGATGCGGGCGCGTCGTTGGTGCAGTTGTACACCGGTCTGGTGTATGGTGGGCCGGGGATTGCCGGAACCATCTTGCGCCAATTGGCCGCCGATTCCCAGACGACGAATCCTGAATGATTCGCGATTGAAACCCCTACGGCCGTTGGCGATGAGCCAATTTAGGCCGCGACCGGGGTATAATCCCCACCAACGTGTGTGATGATGGATAAACGAATGGAGGCCGTGGTGTACGGCCGTGTGCAGGGAGTCAGTTTCCGCTATTTCACGGAACGCGAAGCGAACCGCCTTCAACTGAGCGGCTGGGTGGCCAACCAGTTTGACGGGACTGTGCGCGTTGTGGCCGAAGGATCGGAAATGCAGCTAGATAAGCTCATTCGCTTTTTGCACCGCGGATCCCCATCAGCCTGGGTCGAGCGTGTCACCATCGATTGGACAGAAGCAACAGGAGAATTTACGGGATTTAAGGTGCGACGAATATGACCACTACCAGCGAAGAACCCTTCATCGACCGGCAGCGTTTAGCCTGGATTGTGCTGCTTGCCAGTTTTACCCTGTGCATGATTGTGACCGTGGCTGTGCCCTTGGGCGTGAATGCCATGCTGCAAAACACAAAAAAAAGTCTCAATACCATTATGCAGGCCAACCAGGGGACGGTGAGAGTTGATGACGCTAGCGGCGTGTCGCGGGTGGTCATCGCCGGCGAAAACGGCCTGGTTGTGGAAAAAGGCGCGCGCATTTTAACAGATGAAACATCTACGGCCTCTTTGTTGGTTTACCCGCCGGACAATTCAACCAGCCCGTTGGCGCGTTTGCAGATTTACAGCCGCTCGCTAGTCAATTTAGAAGAGGCCACTGCGCCGCGCTTTGCCATGAGTGATGAGTCGCAGATGTTACGTTTTCATTTGGATAACGGCCGTCTCCAACTCAACGTCCTTCAAGATGGCTCCCGCCCGTTCACCGTCATTATCAACACGCCGCACGGGCAGGTTTTTGTGACTGAACCAGGGCAGTACGCCCTGGTTGTGGATAACATGGAAACGCAAGTGTTGGTGCAGGAAGGCCAGGCTGATGTCCTGGCTGTAACCAGCGGCAAGCGGCTCGGGGCCGGGCAGCGCGTCGTCATTTCGGCCGGCGGCGAGCCGGAAGGCCCGTTCGAGGCCAGCCGGAATTTGGTGCGCAATGGCGATTTTTATGACAGTTGGGCCGACTGGTCGCTTTATGTGTGGAACGTAGAGCTGAGCGATCAACCGGAAGGGACATCGGAGATTGTGGAACTGGGTGGTGAGCCGGCTGTGGAATTTAAACGCGAAGGCGCCGGTCATGCCGATGTGCGGCTGCGTCAGATTATTGGCCAGGATGTTACCGATTATGAGACGCTGCGTTTGCTGCTAACCTTTCAGATCACCAGCCACAGCCTGGGCGTGTGCGGCATTCAGGGCAGCGAGTGCCCCTTGTTTGTGCGGCTAAATTACACCGATGATCGCGGCGTGAAGCGAACCTGGCAGCATGGATTTTATAGCATCGGCGATATCTCCCCGACGACGCCGGATGCCTGTGTGTCTTGTGCGGTGGTGCAAGATACGCACCAGCGTGTGCCATTGGGGCAAATTTCGTTTTATGAGGCTGATCTGATCGAGGAATTGGCGCGGCAAGGCGCGCCGCTGCCGACGTTTATTGATGATATTAGCCTGGTGGCTTCTGGTCACAGTTTCCAGGTGGGAATTTTGGATGTGGCTTTGATCGTTGAGGAATAGAGGCGCAGGTTATTCGCATTCAGCTCATGACGAGTAATGCGTGATGCGTGATGCGTGATGCGTGATGCGTGATGCGTGATTTGGCGCTCATCACGCATCACGCACCACGATTCATCCCCCATCTAAACGTCGTCCAGCCACTCTTTCAGCCACGCTTCCAGGTCGTCGGGTTTGTTGGCGACAACGGCCGTAAACTTCACCCCCGGGTAATGATGTTGAAACCAGGAGGCGGTCAGGATTTCCGGCCAGTGGTGGGGGTTTACGGCGATCACATGTTTGCTGCCCAGATCGCCCACGCCCGCGTCATCGGCCGAGAAACCAATGGTGAAACGGCCGTCAAATCCCCCACGCGCCGCCGCCGTAAACCAGTTGATATCGGCCGTGGGCGGCAGCAGCACATAGACACGATTGTAATTGAGCCGTGAGGCATCGCTGGGAACTAATTGGACATCACGCGCGACTTGCAGCAGGCGCAAAGCTAACAATCGCGCTCCTTTATCCCCCACAAATCGAATGTCATACAAGCCATCCTGCTGCGTTTGGAACTGGTAGCGCCATAAGTGGCGGTCTTCGTCTAGTGTATGACCCTGGGGGGAAACGGCCGTTTTCTCATCATCCGGGTTCATTACCAGCAGTTCAGCCTGTTTGTGCAGGCGGGTTGAAGATACCGTTACCCGAATTGTTTCGCCGGGATAGGGATGTTCAGGTTCCAGCATGATGTGCGTGTCGCCCGCGCCGATGATGTTGATGCTGCGTTTGTGACGCCCGATAGGGCGCAAAAAAGCATTACGCCAAAAAATGCTTTGCTGCCGTTTGGGCAAAGCCGGCGCAGATTTCAGATAAATGGTTATTGTGGCTGTTTCGGCGTCGGCTGTCAGGTGCAGGGTTTCCCAATGGCTCAGTGGCTGCGCCGCCGGACCCCAAATGATCAGCGGGCTTTCTGGGTCCAGGCCGCCGGTTGGGTCAATGCCAATTTGCAAATTAACGTCGCTGGCTTCGACGCGGCTGCCTGGCATGGCATCGTCGCTGGACCAGGCTTGCGCTTCGACAGTTAGTTCGTAGCGGTTGCCGGGGGCGGCCGGGACTTGCTGCCAAACCCCGCCGACATGGGTTCCCCAAGGCGTAGAAAGCTGCTGCACGGGCCGGTTGTCGATGGTGAAGTTGCTGAAGGCAGGCTGGCGATTTTTCCAATTGGGATCGTCAGTGTGCGGCGGCAGCCACCAACACATCCAGCCAACGGCCGTTACTTGCTGATTATCGCCCCCAACCGGATAAAAAGATTCTCCCAGACTGCCATTGATCAACAATTCGCCTTTGCTCATATTTTGTCCTAATTGTCGAAGCCCAGGCCGCGTTCTTTCAGGGACACATATCGCTGGTGGCCGATCACAATATGGTCCAAGACTTCCATGTCCAATAGTTTTCCGGCGGCCACAAGCTGCCGGGTTACGTTGATATCTTCGGGTGAGGGTGAAGGGTCGCCGGAAGGATGATTATGGGCGACGATGAAGGCGGCGGCGTTGGCCTTGATTGCGGCGCGAAACAATTCCCCAATGCGGATCACCGACGTGTTCAAGCTGCCTATATAAATGTTGGGCGTACCCAAAACCCGGTTCCGGGTGTCCAGCAGCACCAGCCGTAGGTGTTCCTGCTCCAAAAACATCATTTCCGACATGAGCAAATTGGCTGCGTCGGCCGGAGAAGAGACGCGCGGCCGTTCTTCAGGGGCGCTGGCCATCAGTCGCCGCCCAATTTCCAGCGCGGCCTTAATTTCCACTGCTTTGGCCTGGCCGATGCCTTTCACGGACATCAATTCAGGAATTGTGGCACGCGCCAGGCCGGGGATGGAGCCGAATTTTAGCAGCAGCCGTTCGGCCAACCGCAAAACGTTTTCGCCATTGCCGCCTGTGCGAAGAATGATGGCTAATAATTCGGCCGTGGAGACGGCCCCCGGACCGACTTGAATGAGCCGTTCTCGTGGGCGGTCATTTTCGGCCATATCTCGAATTTTAGGGACGTAAACGGCCGTTTCTTCTCTGTCCATTTCACCCTCCTAAATGAATAGACGTGGTTGCTCTGAGTTGAAAGGGTGTAAGCTGCCAGCAGTTCGCCGACAGCCTACACCCTTCCTGAACATACTAAGCGGCGCTTTTGATCAGAATCACAAATTCTTCCCATTCTTCCGCTGCCAGATGGAGCGTAATGCCGCCCATCTCGACGTGATAAACAAAGTCATCGCTTTCTTCACTGCGCCAAATGGCAAAGTTTTCTGTTTCAGCAATGATATCTGCATCAAATTGGGAACCGTTCTCGTTTGCGTTCATGAAAAATCTCCTTTGATAATAGGGTTAAACCTCAGAATTTTGTGGATTAGAATCCGGTAAAGCTGCTTGTTCATCGCTCTGTGCTGAGACCAGAGCGTTTGGAAACGGAGGTTGGTCGGTTAATTTGGCGTAAATGTAGGCGAAGAATATCCGCCCACTGGCTAACAATGGCGCTGCCAGCATAATCCCAAATATCCCGGCAATGCTGGCCCCGGCAATCGCGCCCAAGACCACAACAATTGGGTGCAATTGCAGCCGATGCCCAATAATCCGTGGTACCAGATAATAATTCTCCATCTGGTAAATGATCGTATAAAGAATAATAATAACAATAACAAACCAAAATGGGCCAATTAACTGGCCCAACCAACTGCCATTGCTCTGAAAATAGCCCAGGAACACGGCCGGAACGGCCGCCAGCACCGGCCCAATTGTGGGCAAAAACTCCATCAGGCCGGCAATTAACGCCAGCAGCAAAGCGTTTGGCAGTCCCAGAATTAGCGCCATAAAAAACACGATGCTGCCTACAACCATGCACAGCACCAGTTGGCCCCGCAGAAAGGCATTCCACAAATCGCTAATTTGCTGGCTCAGATTGATTACATCGCTCCGATAATTTGGCGGGGCTAAAACAAGCATGGCCTGAAAAAGGCTTTCGTGGTCTTTGACCATGTAAAAAGAGAGGAACAGCACCAAAACCACCCAGCCGACCGTGCTTAACGATGCCCCCAGCACGCTGCCAAAAATGCTAATGGTTTGCCCGCCAAAGCCCTGCACAAGATTGAGCAAGTTGCCGCTCAGTGACAAAAAAGCCTGGTCTAGCGGTAGTTGATTGATGGGAATGATGATGTCCTCGGTGATAAGGATGGGTTCTTGGAGTTCGGCAAGCAATTGACTTAGCTGGTGTATGAAGGCCGGGATGTAGGTAATCAGCGCGTTGACTTGGGTGACGATAGGCGGTATGGCGCTGGCGGGGATGGCAATGAGCGCGGCAATGATGACCAGGTAGATGAGTACAAGGGTCATAATGCGCGGGATAGGGATTCGCTTGGTGACGAGGTTGACCAGTGGTTCAACCAGGTAAGCCAAAATAACTGCGAAAATGAAGGGTGGTAAGAGTATCTTTACCCGCAAAATGAATAGAACAAAGATCAACGCCAGGGTGATGAGAATCAAGCGTTTGCTTCCGGTGCTCCAAAGCGGCGAGTTTGTGTTTTGGGGTAAAGTCATAATTCAGAGCGGCGATTTAGCGTGTGTTCACCAGTCGCAATTATACTGTAATCATCCTTGAATGTAAGCTAAAAAGCCCCGCCGGTTATTGGGCGGGGCTTTTGTAGAAGATTTTTTACTCGATGTTCAAAAAGTGGGTTTAACGACGCGGACCACGAGAACGGCCGTCACGCGAACCACCGCCATCTCTCGAGCCACCACCACCGCTGCGCCCGCGATTGCCGCCGCCGCTGCCGCTGCGTGGATTGTCGCTGGCGCGCGCTTCATCCAGGCTCCACCCTTCCAACACGGCGCGGCGTGAAAGCCGGACCTTGCCCTCAGGGCTGATATCCGTCACCATCACCATAACTTCGTCGCCCACCTTGATGGCGTCTTCGACGTTACGCAGATGATCGCTGGAAATCTGAGAGATGTGGACCATGCCATCAGTGCCAGGAATAAATTCCACAAACGCGCCAAAATCAGTGGTGCGGACCACTTTGCCGGTGTAAATCTGACCCGGTTCAGGGGATTTAGTCATCGCGCCGATGGCCTCTACGGCCGCTTCGGCCTTCAACCCATCCACGCCAGCCACAAAAATCGTGCCGTCTTCCTGAATGTCTACCGAGACTTCGTAGGTTTCTTCCAGGCTGCGGATGGTTGCGCCACCCTTGCCAATGACTGCGCCAATTTTGTCGGGATCGATTTTGATGGTGAGCATACGCGGCGCAAAGGGGCTAAGCTCCTTACGCGGTTCGCTGATGGTGGCCATCATCGAATCCAAAATTTGCAGACGGCCGACGCGGGCCTGTTCCAGCGCCTGAGCCATTAATTCCTGGGTCAGGCCATCAATTTTGATGTCCATCTGAATGGCCGTGATGCCTTCGCTGGTTCCGGCGACCTTGAAGTCCATGTCGCCCAGGTGGTCTTCCATGCCTTGAATGTCGGTCAGCACGGCGAATTTTGCGCCATCGCTTACCAAGCCCATGGCCACGCCGGCAACCGGTCGTTTGATCGGCACGCCGCAGTCCATAAGCGCCAGGGTAGAGGCGCAGACGCTGGCCTGGCTGGTGGAGCCATTGGAGGATAAGACCTCAGAAACGACGCGGATGCTGTAGGGGAATTCATCTTCCGACGGAATCATCGGGCGCAGGGCGTTGCCAGCCAGCGCGCCGTGACCGATTTCGCGCCGCTTGGGGCCGCGCATGGGCCAGGTTTCGCCGGTGGAGAAGGGTGGGAAGTTGTAGTGGTGCATGTAGCGCAGGGTTTCTTCGGGCGAAAGGCCGTCCAATTTTTGCGCTTCGCGGGGTGTGCCCAGGGCCACGATGGAGAGAACCTGGGTTTGTCCACGGCGGAACAGGCCGGAGCCATGCGCGCGCGGGCTGATGCCGATCTCGGAGGATAACGGCCGTATCGTCGTATAATCACGGCCGTCCGGGCGAATGCCTTCATACAAAATTTGGTGACGTACCGCATACTTCAATTCGTTGGCAATCACTTCGCGGATGACGCCGGGATTGGGTGAATTTTCTTCTGCCAGGAAGCTGTTTACAACTTCTTCGCGCAGTTCATCCATGGCGGCGTTACGGCCGTCGCGGTCTGTAATGGTGGCGATGATGTCTTTGATGCGGCTGCCCAGGCGGGCTTTTACGGCCGTTTCAATTTCACTGTCAATGCTGGCCAGCGTGGGGGTAGCTTTTTCTTTGCCGATCGCGGCGCGCATTTCTTCCTGAATGTCAATCAACGGCTGCATCGCCGTGTGGCCAAACGCCAATGCCTCGACAAACAAGTGTTCTGGCAGTTCGTCCGCGCCAGCTTCCACCATGATGATGGCGTCGCGGGTTCCGGCGATGCGCAGGTCCAACTTGCTGGCTTCCATTTCAGGAATGGTCGGATTAACGACGAATTGGTCGTTGATGTAAGCCACGCGCACAGCGGCCACCGGTCCATTCCAGGGCACGTCGGAAATGGTCAGCGCGGCGCTGGCGGCATTGACCGACATGATGTCCATGTGGTGCAGGCTGTCTGAAGAGAGGGTGGTGACGATGACCTGGACTTCATTGCGCATGCCATCGGGGAATAACGGCCGTAACGGCCGGTCCGTCAGGCGTGATGTCAAAACAGCGTCCGTGGTCGGCTTGCCCTCGCGGCGATAAAAACCACCGGGGATACGGCCGGCGGCGTACATTTTTTCTTCGTAATCCACGCTCAAGGGGAAGAAATCCAGCCCTTCGCGAACATTTTTAGACATGGTTGCTACGGCCAACAACAGGCAGTCTCCCACACGAATGGTGACAGCTCCGCCGGCTTGTTCGGCTAATTTACCGCTGGCAAAGGTAATGGTTTTACCGGCCACGGTTGTGGTAAAGGTATGATCAGGTAACATGTTATTTAAACCTCCAAAAACATCTCAGGTTGAGCTAGATTGATTTTCAGCAGGCACTGACAAGCCGCCTCTGTTGCGGGCAAACGGGTTGCGACTGAACAGCGAATCATGCCGATCGCTTGCTGTTTCTATTCAACCAATCAATAAGACGTTGAGGCCGGGAGGTTAGGGACTGGGGACTGGCTCTTACCTGAACTCGCTGGCTCAGTAAGGGACACTACCCAATTCCTAAACCTATCTCCCTGGCGTCAACAAAGTGGGGGCGAACACAGTTCGCCCCCTGGATTATTTATAAATTTTTAACGGCGCAAGCCCAAACGCTTGATGATGGCGCGATACCGTTCGGGGTCTTTTTTGCGCAAATAGGCGAGCATCCGACGACGCTTGCCGACGAGCTTGAGCAGCCCGCGCCGGGAGCTTTCGTCGTGCTTATGGATTTTCAGATGCTCTTGCAATTGCTTGATACGCATATCAAACATGGCAATTTGCACCTCGGCTGAACCTGTGTCGCCCTCATGGACGCCAAACTCTTGAAAAATTTCGGCTTTTTCTGCCACTTCTAACGGCATTTGGAATATCCTCCAATCATAAAATATGTAGCCCGACGGCCGTCGCGCCGAATAGCATCGTACTGCCGAGCCGAAATTGGATTATAACCCAGCCGGGGATGCTTGCCAAAATTGGCCCGGCCCAGGTTGGTTTCTTCATGTGGGGCTAACTTTTTTTCGTGATGGACGGGTCAAACGCCAGAGGATGAGGATGCTCAGGGCCAGCGCTGCGACCAGCAGCAACGGCCGTTTCCTTTCCTCTTCACTCTCTTTAGCCGCTGCCGCCAATTCAGCCTGCTTTGCTTCGGCCAGCAGCGCCCGCCAATCCGGGACCAGCGCTGTGTCTGGCACGCTGTAGCAGCCGCGCACCAGCGCCACATACCCGGCCTGTTCAGATTGCCAACGGCCGTCATCCCATCCCAATTCCGTCTGGCAAATGGTCTGAATGCGTGGCAGCAGCGCCGCGCCACCCTCAGGCAGCAGAATGCCCAGGCGCACCCGCCGCAGCAGCAAATCATCCAGATGGCTAACGGCCTCGGCGCGAGCCGCCCAGCGCAGCTCCGCCCACAGCGTCTGCGTGCCGGGGATGATGTCCAGTTCGCCTGCTTGCGCGGCCGCAACCAGCGCCGGAGCGGCCGCGCCATAACGCCCCAGCAGGCGGCGGCGAACGTCTTCCGGTAATTGTTCGCCGCCGGGCAAAGCCACGTCCACCGGATTCAGCACTGGCAAGTTGTCGGCCAACTCCGGCAAATCGGGCAGCAGGTGGCGGACTTCTTTCAATGCATCCAGAGCAATCAGGCGAAAGGTGGTCATTTTGCCGCCGGTCACCGTCAGCAGGCCGTTTTCCACCCAGACTACGTGGTCGCGCGATTCTTCCGAGGGGTCTTCTTTGCCGCTGCCAATCACCGGGCGCACGCCGGCAAAGGCAGCCACCACATCGCCCAGCGTAATGCCCAGCGAGGGGAATTGGGACTCCACGGCCGCCAACAGGTAGGCGGTTTCGTCGGGGGAAATGCAAGGCTCTTTGTCCAGCGTTCGGGCATGGTCAACATCGGTTGTGCCGACCAGCGTGACGCCTTCCCAGGGGAAAATCATGACCGGGCGCTGATCAATCGGGTGTAGAAAGCTGATGGCCTGGGCGACCGGCAGCCGCCAATTGGGGAAGACGAGATGACTGCCGCGCAACGGCCGTATCCTGGCTGCGCCGCCTACCTGTCCGCGCAGTTCGTCGGCCCAGGCGCCGGTGGCGCTGATGACCACGCGGGCAGTCACGCTGGCGGTTTGGTTGGTCAGTTGGTCGCGCAGGATGAGGCCGTGGACACGGCCGTTTTCATCGCGTAACAATTGCTCGGCGGCGGCGTAGTTGACGGCCGTTGCCCCATCGGCCACCGCTTCGGCAATCACCCGCAGCACCAATCGGGCGTCGTCGGTTTGGGCATCGCCGTAGCGAAAGCCGCCCTTTAGACCGGCGGCCGTGAGGTGCGGCGCCAGCATCTGGAAATCGCGCGGGCTATAGTAGCGATGGCTCCATTGCAGCGCCAGCAGATCGTACACTGTCAGCCCAGCACGAAACACCAGACGGCCGGTTTTGTCGCTTTTGTAGGTCGCCAGCAAAAAACCCAGGGGGTCGATCAGCCCTGGTCCTTCTTCTAGCAGATGCTCCCGCTCCGACACGGAAGCGCGCGTCAGCCCGATTTTGCCTTCCTTGAGATAACGCAGCCCGCCATGCACCAGCTTGGAGGAGCGGCTGGATGTGCCCCAGGCGAAATCTTTTTGCTCGACGAGCAGGGCGCGCAGCCCCAGCCGCGCTGCTTCGCGCAAAATCCCTGCGCCGGTGATGCCGCCGCCGACGATGAGAATGTCATACGGCCGTTCCACCTCCCGCCACACTTCTTCCCGCCAGTTACCAGTCCACATAATTTTCCTCAAATGATTGTGAGATTGGACCAATTTTGGTTCTTTGGGATTTCAGGGGGTTGACACCCAATGATGCGTGAAGCGTGTTGCGTGACCAGAGAGACCTCACGCAATACGCATCACGCTTCACGCCCGACCCCACGAAATCCTAAAGACCCCCAATTTTTAAAGATTGGTCCAATCTTGAACTTACCGTGACAATGCAGACCCCAAGGGTTTACTCCTGAGAATCTGGATTATTTGGGTATTAAACCCTTGGGGTCTTGCAGGAGAAACCGGAACATTTACAACTTACTCCACTAATTTCCCAGGGTTCATCACTCCATACGGATCAAAGCGGCGCAGGGCGTCTTGCAGCACGGCCATGCCCAGTTCGCCTTTTTCGGCGGGCAGGTAGGGTGCGTGGTCGGCGCCTACGCCGTGTTGGTGGCTGATAGTGCCCTGGTTGGCAACGACGGCCGTCGACCCCGCCGCTTTCAATTTGCGCCAACGTGCTAGTAATGCTTCCGGATCGTCCGTCAGCCGGAATAAAAATGTCGTGTAAATGCTGGCTCCTGTCGCATAGACGTGCGACAAATGGGTGAAAACGTGTGCCTTTTCGCCTTCATCGGCCAGAGCGGCGTGCAGCGCGGCTTCAATGTCGGCCAGGGTTTTATCGACTTTGGACCAGGGCACGGCCGTTTCCAGCGTGTCCACCGCATAGCCCATCTCCCATAAGGTGTTGCGCAAATAAGGCGTGTGGAACCGTCCTTTTATCCACTGTTTGCCGAAGGTTTGTCCCACGTGGATGCCGCCAAATTCTTTGGCCGCGTCGATGGCTGCCTTACGCGCCATTTTCACCAGGGCGCTGCTGCCCGTCGCGCCAATCAGCAGCATGACTTTGTTTTCGTCCACGCCGCGCAGCCCCAGGAGCGTTTCCAGCCCGCCGATGAGCCGTTCGTGGCCGGCCAGGGCGAGGGTGGTGGTGGTTTCTACGGCCGTGCTCAATCGCAGCATGGAGACGGGTACGCCGGCTTGCATTATCTGGCGCACGGCCGTTTGCCCCTGGGCAAAATCGGCGAAAAACACGGCATGGAATTCTTCGCTTTCCGGCAGCGGGCGCGCGCGCACGGTGGCTTCCGTCAGGATGCCCAACCGCCCTTCGGAGCCAAGCACAAGCTGGCGCAAATCCGGCCCGGCGGCCGAGGCGGGATGCGGCAGCAGTTTTATGTTTCCGGCGGGCGATTCTAATGTGCCGCCGGCGAACAGGTCTTCGATACGGCCGTAGCCCCGCGACTGCTGCCCGCTGGAGCGGGTGACTATCCATCCGCCCACGGATGACAATTCAAACGACTGCGGGTAGTGGCCCAGCGTACAGCCCTGAGCGCGCAGCTGCGCTTCCACATCTGGCCCCTGGGTGCCAGCACCAAAAGTCGCCAGCAAGCTGTGCCGGTCGAAATGGCGCAGTTGGTTCAGCCGCCCCATGTCGATGGTCAGAACGGGCGCGCTGCCCGGCTGCGGGTTGATGTGGCCGACGACGCTGGTCCCGCCGCCGTAGGGGATGAGGTTGACCTCAGCCTCGATGGCGAACTGGATCAATTCGCGCACGTCGGCGTCTGTGGTGGGGAAGGCGACGCCGTCCGGGAAGGCCGGGAAACGGCCGTAGCGCATCGCCACCCAATCGGGAAAACTTTGGCCGCAGGCGTGGCGCAGGCGTATTTCTGGTTCCTGGTTAATCAGGCGGTGGGCTTTCAGGCGTGATGGCGGCACGCGGGCAACCACGTCGGCCAGAGCGGCGTCTTGTGGCGGCGTGCCTGGCCCCACGAGTTCGGTAAGAAAGGTCGCCGCTGAGGCTGGTAAAGGATACTCTGTCGTGGTGTCGCCCCACCCATTCCATCGTCTCATCTGTGGACTCCTTTTGTGGGATGCGGATTCGTGCGGATTGTTTGGATTTTTGCCGATCACAGCAAAAAATCCGCAATTACCCGTGCCCTGTTTCTTATTCTTTCGCGCGCGCCCGCATGGTTTGCCAGAGCTGAATACTTTCGACCATGGTGGCGCGGGTCAGCGCTTCGGCGTGGTCGGCGTCGCCTTGTTGAGCGGCGGCATAAAGGTCGGCATAAAAGAGGCGCGAGCGCGCGCGGGCTGCGTCGTTGGCAAAATAGAGGCGGGCTAGTTGTTCGTAAAAGCCGGTAAAGCCGTTCAGGATGAGGGTGTAGATGGCGTTGCCGGACTGGATGGTGAGGTGGCGGTGTAACTGCCAATCATAGGCGGCGTAGACGGCCGTGTCGTCTGCCAGCGTTAAATAATCGGCCAGGAAGTCGGCAACGGCCGTGGCCGATTGGCTTACCGCCGCTCGCGTGTATGCCGGAGCCAGATTCAGTCGCACCTCTAACAGGTTGGTGATGAAGCCGCGCGGCAAATGGTCGGGGTAAGCCACCAGGGCTTCCAAGACGTTGAGGCCGCCGTCTTGCCAGAAATTGTTGACAACGGTTGATTTGCCTTGCTGCACGGTCAGCCAGCCATCGCGGGACAGCCGCTGGATGGCTTCGCGCAAAGTGGGGCGGGTGACGCCTAGCTGTTCGGCCAGGGTTCGTTCGCCCGGCAAGGTGGAACCTGGCGGAAAAGTGCCATCTAAAATGGCTTGGAGCAAGGATTGTTCGGCGTAGCCGTTTGGTTTTTGGGGCGCGGCCCAATTGTTCATAACAGGTTTCCTGTCAATCTGATTTACTGGTAAGTGGTCTGACCAGTTACGGAAAGTATGGCAGATTCCGGGGGCAGTGTCAAGTGGGGAACTGCCGGGCGACGAAAGGAAGACAAATAAAAAACGGCCGTTTCCTCTTGTTGCGAGGAAACGGCCGTTTACCTTACAGCCAACAGCTTACAGCTATTAGCCAACAGCTTACTAATCCTGAAAATCCCAGCCAAAATCCAGATCGAGCTTTTGCTCGCCTTCGTCGAGCACGAAGGTGTGGCGGCCCACGCCAACGGCTGGCCAGGTCCAGTTACCGGGGATCAGCAGGTTTACGTTGGCCGTGCTGAGTGCGTCCATAAAGACGCAGTAAGTGCCGCTGGCGAGATTGTCGAAGAGGTAACGGCCGTCTTCCCCCGTCACCACCGTCGAAATAACCTGCGCCGCAGCCGGGACGCTCCCGTCGCTGGGGCACACGCCGCCTGACAGGCCGATGGTGATGCCTGGCAAAGCCGGTTCGCTGCCGGTCTGGGAGCCTTCGCCGATGAAATTGCCGCTGCCGACCGGGTATTCCCAGCAGCCGCGGCCGGGGTTGCTGTTGACGCAAAAATCTTCCCAGACAATGCCGCCCAGAGCGGCCGAATTGGGCGCCGGGGTCGCCTGCGGCGCGGCGTTTTCGGCTACCACAATTTGCAGCCAGAACGCGTCTTCGATAAAGCCATCAATGCCAAAGGGATCGCCATTGGCGTCGGCGATCTGCCAGTTGCCACGGTACGTGCCAGGCGTTTGCGGCGCTACCATGTCTACGGCGATTTCCACCGGCTGGCCGGGGGCGACCGCTTTGGTGAGGGTGATGACCTCCTGAGCCGACATGGCGTCGCCGCCGACAAAGACTACGCTGTACTCTTTAGTCCAGATGCAGGTGCCGCTGTTGCGCAGCTGCCAGCGTTTGGTGAATTCTGCGCCGGGGGTAAAGGCGGTGTCGTCGGGGATGTTCAGGTCTTGCACAAATTCGATTATGTTGGTGCAGTCGGCGGCGTTGGTTTCCGGCAGGGGCAGGAATTGGAAGTCCCAACCAAAATTCACATCGCTGATGACGCTGCCGGCCGTGACTTCAACGGCCGTTTCGCCCAAATCAATTTCGGGGAAAGTCCATTGGCCGGGGATCAGGATGTCCTGGTTTTGCTCGTCTTGCGGGTCGATAGACACGCAGTAGGCTCCGGGGCTGAGTTCGGCGAAGGCGTAGTTGCCGGCAACGTCGGTAACGGCCGTGCCAATGCCATCCGCCGGGCATTCACCCTCGCCCAGGCTGACGCGCACGCCTTCTATTCCCGGCTCGCCCACTTCCAACTGGCCGTCGGCGGCAAACCCGCCACCGGCTAACGTCACGCAGCCCTCGGCGGGGGCGGTGTCGCCTTCGTTGACAGCGCACAAGTCGTGCCATACACGGCCGTTGATCGCGCCTTTGGCTGTGGAAACGGCCGTGTCTGGCGTTTCTACCTGGGCGCTGTTGTCCACATCCAGCGTAAACGAACCGTTCACGCCATTAACGCCCACCGTATAGGCTCCGGCCGGCAGGTCCAGCACATCCAGAGCAATGGTTTCCTCGAAGGGGACAAGCGCTTCGGTACAAATTTGCTCCGGCTGCTGGACGGTGGTGATGACGACGTTGAAGGCATTCTCCTCGCGCTGGCTAACGATGTCGTTGATGGTGGTGCAGCCGTTGGGCAGTTCGCCGCGAGCCAGCACGTTGATTTGCACGGGGAAGGATTCCAGCGTCAGGACTTGCACGCTTTCCACATTGGCCACGCCAAAGACCGGCTCTGTGAGCGGGGTGGACGTGGGGGGAAGGGTGGCTGTGGGCACAGTTTCTACAATGGGCGTTGGAACGGCCGTGGGTTCCGGTTCCTGACTGCCACAGGCCGTTATCGCCAGCGTAAATATGGTAATCAGGATGAGGGGTAAACGTGTTAAAGACATATTCTTATCTCCTTTGTAACCTTACAGACCCTAAAAGTTTTCTTTTGAAGAGTTAGACCTTTAGAAAGCAAACCCTCAGGGTCTTTCTGGAGTAATCCTAACAATTACTCTCCTTTTTGTGGCGCAGGGAGGAATATAGGCAGGCGAAAGGGCAAGAACAAGGCGTTGTACCCCCCGAATGGTTCTATATTCCTGGCTGGGTGTTGGTGTGTTAGCTTAAAAGGTAAGCGGCAATGAGCTGCGCCGTTTGTTTAAGCGCGTCACGATGGGTGCGCTCGTAATGGTGGGAGGCGTCGACGCCTGGCCCAATCAGCCCGACGCGCACATTGCCGCCAGCATGCCAGAACGCTTCGCCATCGGATGCGTAATATGGGTAAATATCCGTTTTGAAATTGAGTTGATTGGCTTGCGCCAATGCTTCCAGCTCTCGCCGGAAGCCTAAATGATACGGTCCGGCGGAATCTTTGGCACAAATGGTCACGGAATATTCATCCGATTCTTGGTGGGGGGCGACGACGGCCATGTCGACGGTGAGCAAATCGACGAGGTCTGAGGGGAAGCCGGTGGCCGCGCCGTGGCCGACTTCTTCGTAGTTGCTGATGTGGATGGTGGTGGTTTGTTGGGGTTGTAAACCGGCATCGGCCAGGGCCAGCAGGGCGGCGTAGATGGTGGCCACACATGCTTTGTCATCGAGATGGCGCGAGCGGATGAAGCCGGTGTCGCTGAGTTCTACGCGTGGATCGAAGGCGATGATGTCGCCCACCCGGATGCCAAGTTGGCGTGTTTCCTCGCGGCTGGCAGTGACAGCGTCGATGCGGACTTCGGTGTTGGTATCGTCGCGGGTGGCGTTTTGTTCGTCGCGGGTGTGGGCGTGGACGGAAGCGGTGGTGGGCAGGATGGTTCCCCGGTAGACACGGCCGTTTGCCGCGAAAATGGTAACGCCTTCTCCTTCCACAGAGGTCCACGACCAGCCGCCGAGTTGGGTGATGCGTAGACGGCCGTTTTCCTTCACTTCTCGTACCATGGCCCCCAATGTATCCACATGGGCGGTCAGGGCGCGGGGCGCATCCTGGCGGACGCCGCCCCAGGTGCCTGTCAAAAAGCCTTTGGCCGCGATGTGGGTGGCAAAAGGCAGTTCGGCGAATGCTTGCTGCACGTAGGTGATAGCCCGGTTGGTGTCGCCTGTGGGGCTGGGCGTGTTGAGCAGTCCCACCAGAAAATCGACCATTTTTTCTTCATTGATAGTGGGGATCATGGGAAAAATCTCCTCTCGAACGAAAAGACGCGCGGATAATTGTCTGTCATGTGGGTAATTATAGCATTGTCAGACCGACTTCACGATAGCCATGACCTGGGAGAAGAGACGGCCGTTTGTGGCCAAACTTTCCCCGCTGTAAATGGTCGGACGGCCGTGCCAGTCGGTGAAGGTGCCGCCGGCTTCTTCTAAGATGACCTGGAAGGGGCCGCAGTCCCACAACGCCATGATGGGGTCCAGCATAATTTCGGCGCGGCCGGTGGCTACCAGACTGTAGCCGTAGGCGTCGCCCCAGGTGCGCTGCACGTAGGTGGCGGCGATGAGGTTTTGCCAGACGGCCGTTTTCTCGCCAAAGGTGTCCATGTCGCTGAACAGCAGCACGGCGTCGGCTAATTTGTCTACCTGGGAAACGTGGGCGCGACGGCCGTTCCAATAGCACCCCTCACCCCGCAGTGCATAGACAGTTTCGTTCAGCGCCGGAAAGTGGGCCACGCCCAGCAGCGGCTCGTCGTCTTTGGTCAGGGCAAGCAGATTGGCATAAAACGGCACGCCGGAGACAAACGATTTGGTGCCATCAATGGGGTCGATCAGCCAGCGATAGCCGGAATTGCCTGCCTGCTGGCCAAATTCTTCGCCCAGAAAGCTGTGGTCGGGCCAATAGTGGGTGATCAGGTCGCGCAGTTTTTGCTCTGCCTGCCGGTCGGCGATGGTGACCGGGGTGTTATCGGCTTTGCGTTCGGCGGCTACCTGGTTTTGGAAATAGCTCAGGGTGATGCGCCCTGCCTGCCAGGCGGCGTCCAGGGCAAATTCGAGTAGGGTTTGAGGGTTGGGTGTGGTTGTCATGGGTTTATTCAGCGACGGTGAGCCATCGGGACGGCCGTTGGCTCTGGTTCATGTAGCGCAGCAGCGTGCTGCCATCGGTAAAACCCAGCGGCAGAAATGCGCCGAGCGTGAGGACGAGTAAATTATCCAAAAAGGTCAGTGTGGCTACCATGGCGGGCACGCCGCCAACCCACTGCGCCGCCAAAGCCAGCAGCCCGGTTAACAGCGCCAGCGATCCGCTGGCGATGGGGCCGCCGAGGGCGCGTTTGATGTGGACAGGCGGCGGCAGCGTGGGTTCCTCTGGCGGGTAAAGCGAGCTGGCCAACGGGCCGACGAAGCAGACGCCGCTCATGGGGTAGCCGGTCTGTTTGGCGGCCTGCGCGTGGCCGATGTGATGCCAAAACTCACTTAGCCAATGGAGCAGCATAGCCAAAAATCCGCCTAGAACGGCTTGTTCTGGCTTGAGTTTGAACAGCTTGCGGCCCATCAGGCTGTATAGTGCCCAGACCAGGACCATGCTGAGCAAGACTGTAGGCTTGACGAGGATTTTGAGACCGGCAATAGAGCCGAGTTTGAATGTTTTGTTCATGAGCTTGCGCCTCCCGTTCGATGTGTAGGATTGTACTTGCACTTTGGGGCGCGGCAAAATGAGACCTGGGCGGGCAAAGGGCCAGGGCCGATTCTATTTTGTATGGAGCATGTTCCTATACAGACCCCAAGGGTTTGCTCTTGAGAATTTGGATTATTTGGGTATCAAACCCTTGGGGTCTTGGTCAGAGAAATCTGAACAGTTATTGGAGCATGTATCTATACAGACCCCAAGGGTTTGCTCTTGAGAATTTGGATTATTTGGGTATCAAACCCTTGGGGTCTTGTCAGAGAAATCTGAACAGTTATGGAGGATTTGTCGGGACGAATGAAGGTTTTATCCTGGTGGACGGTTCAGGGCAGGGGGTAAACGAGGAATAGGTTTTCAATGACGAGGCGGGTATTGGCGTTGCGCCGCAATTGGCGGATGGCCTGATTGGTTTGTTGCAGGCCGGTCAGGCTTTGTTCAGCGGTCCAGTTTTGGGCGTGGGCGATCAGATCCGCCTGATGGTCGATGTTGGTGAGGGTGAGGGTACGGCCGTTTTCCCCCTGGGTTAAAAGCGTGACATCCCGCCACCAACTCAGCCAGGTCTGCAAAATTTCCGGCAGCAGTTCTGGCTTGCGCCCCAATTTGTCTGCCAGGGCAAAGCGGTCGATGCGGTCGCCGGCCAGCGCTTGCTGCAAATAGTCCAGGTTTTGCTGTCGTTCCGCCAGGATGGTGTTGTCTTCGTAGGCGCGGATGGCCCAACCTAAACGGCCGTCGGCCAGATGAGCCAGCAGGTGGGCTTTGTCTTCGGGCATACGCCAGCGGCTTTGCAGGCTGTCTTCGATGCGCGGCGTGGCTAACGGCCGTAAGGCAATCGTCCGGCAGCGCGACGTGATGGTCGCCATCATGGTATCGGCATCGTTGGCGGTGAGCAGCAGCACCACGTTACGCGGCGGCTCTTCCAGGGTTTTCAGAAAGGCGTTGGCTGCCCCTTCCGTGGCGGCGTCAAACCGTTTCAGGATGGCCACTTTGTAACGCGCCTCATAAGCAGCCAGGCTCAAATCTTGCTGTAGGGTGCGGATTTCGTCGATCTTCAGGGTCAGTTTGCCCCGCCCACTCACTTCTGGCGTAATCAGGCGCACGTCGGGATGGCGGTTGGCGGCGATGAGTTGGCAGGGGCGGCATTGGCCGCACGGCCGTGCCGCCTCATCGGTCGCTTCGCAGTTCAACGCCTGGGCAAAGGTGCGCGCCAGCGTCGTTTTGCCAATCTGGTCTGGGCCGGTTAGCAGATAAGCGTGGCCGATGCGCCCGTTGGCAATTGACCCGGCCAGCAGCTCGGCGGCCCATTCGTGGCCGATTACGTGATCCCATTGGTTGCTCATAAGCCGATTGTAGGGTGGATACGGCCGTCTGACAAGAGCGCCGGCCAATCAGACCGGATAGGTTTGCGAACCCTGTCAGGTCTCTGGCAAACTGGCTATAATTGCCGCATGAATCCCTTAACTATTTCCGGTGATCAGTTACAAGTTGATGATGTGGTGGCGGTGGCCAACGGCCGTTCCGCCCGTCTGGACCCGGCCGTTTTACCCAAAATTCAGCGCTCCCGCCAGGCCGTTGAAGACTTGGTGGCCAGAGGCGAAGTGGTGTATGGCATCACCACCGGTTTTGGCCGCTTTAAAGACAAAATCATTTCCCCCTCAGAAGTGCAACAACTACAGGTGAATCTGGTGCGCAGTCACGCCGTGGGCGTTGGTCCAGAACTGCCGGAGCGCGTGGTGCGGGCCATGCTGCTGGTGCGGGCCAATACGTTGGCGTTGGGATATTCCGGCGTGCGCCCGGAAGTGATTAACCTGTTGTTGGACATGCTCAACGCCGGCGTCCACCCGCGTATTCCGTCGCAGGGGTCGCTGGGCGCCAGCGGCGATTTGGCGCCGCTGGCGCATCTGGCCCTGGTGGTGATTGGCGAGGGAGAGGCGTGGCATCAGGGAGAGTTGGTAGACGGCCGTTCCGCTCTCATGCGCGCCGGTCTTCAGCCCTTGCAGTTGCAGGCCAAAGAAGGATTGGCGCTGCTCAATGGCACAGCCTTCATGGTGGGCATGGGCGCTTTGCAGGTGCGGCGAGCCATCAACCTGGCCCTCACCGGCGACATAGCCGCCAGCCTGAGCCTGGAGGCGCTGCACGGAACCGAACGCGCCTACGACGAGCGTGTCCATCGCGTGCGGCCGCATCCACGCCAGATCGACTGCGCCGCTTTTTTGCGGCGTAATCTGGCAGGCAGCCAGTTTTTGCGCGGCCTGGATTCCAACAACGTGCAGGACCCGTATACCTTGCGCTGCGTGCCGCAGGTGCATGGCGCCGTGCGCGACGCCATCGCTTACGCCCAGTGGGTGATTGGCATTGAACTCAACGCTGTCAACGACAACCCCATCATCTTTGTCGATGAAGAAACAGGGCAGACAGACGTGATTTCGGCCGGTAATTTTCATGGCGAGCCGATTGCCATCGCTATGGATTACATGGCGTTGGCCCTGACGGAGTTGGGCAATATGAGCGAGCGGCGGATCGCCCGGCTGGTGGATGCGGACAGCAACGGCGGCGTGCTGCCCATGTTTTTAACGCAGCATGGCGGCCTGGAGAGCGGCTTGATGATGGCCCAATACACGGCCGCGGCCCTGGCTTCGGAGAATAAGGTGCTGGCCCACCCGGCCAGCGCAGACACGATACCGAGCAGCGCGAATATTGAAGACCACGTGAGCATGGGGGCAACGGCCGTGCGTCAGGTTGCCCAAATTCTCGACCACGTGGAAACCATTGTAGCCATCGAACTGTTGGCGGCGGCGCAGGGCGTGGATTTCCGGCGGCAGCAAATGGGCGGCGAGCCGGCGCAAGGCGCAGGCACGCGCACGGCGTATGACCTCGTCCGCCAAAAAGTGCCCTTCCTCATGGCCGATACGGTGCTGTCGCCGCACATTGAGTCCGTGCGGCGTCTGGTGGCCACGGGAGCCATTAAAGAAGCGGTTGAAGCGAAGTTGGGGAGTGGCGATTAGGGATTGGAATTTTTTTGATCCGTCGCTACAGACCCCAAGGGTTTGCTCTTGGGAATTTAGATTATTTGGGTGTTAAACCCTTGGGGTCTTGCTAGAGAAACGTGAACAGACCCCAAGGGTTTGCTCCTGGGAATTTAGATTATTGGGGTAAACCCTTGGGGTCTTGCTAGAGAAACGTGACTGGTTTTTACCAAAAGGAAAATTTCCCATGAATGAAGTAGTGATTATTAACGCATTCCGCACACCGATTGGACGGCATGGCGGCACTTTGGCCGATGTGCGCCCGGATGATATGGCGGCGCTGGTCGTGAAAACGGTGGTGGAACGGGCCGGCATCGACCCGAATCTGATCGAGGAAGTGTACCTGGGCTGCGCCAATCAGGCGGGCGAAGATAACCGCGATGTGGCGCGGATGGCCGCGCTGCTGGCGGGTTTGCCGCAGCATGTGGCCGCTGTAACCTTTAACCGGCTGTGCGCCAGCGGGTTAAATGCGGTCAATCAGGCGGCGCGGGCGATTATGGTGGGCGAGGGTGATGTGTTTGTGGCCGGCGGCGTCGAATCGATGAGCCGCGCGCCTTATTCGTTCCCTAAAAATTCGCGCGCCTGGGGGCCATCGGGCAATATCACCGGCTACGACACAACGCTGGGCTGGCGGTTTCCCAATCCCAAAATGGAAGCGTTGTTTCCGCTGGAAGCGATGGGCGAGACGGCCGAAAACATTTATGAAATGAGCCGCGAGGGCAAGATTGCCGGCGGCGAGATCACGCGGGAGGCGCAAGACGCGTTTGCGCTGGAGAGCCAGAGGCGGGCGTGTGAGGCAATGAATAACGGCCGTTTCCACGCCGAAATCGTGCCCGTTCCCATCCCCCAACGCAAAGGCGGACCGCTGTACGTGACCACCGACGAACACCCACGCGTCCGGGCAGTCGGCGACTCGTTTGAACTGGATACGAGCGCCGCCATACTGGCCAAACTGCGCCCGGCCTTTCGCGCTGGCGGCACGGTTACGGCCGGAAACGCCAGCGGCCTGAACGACGGCGCGGCCGCCCTGCTGCTGATGTCGCGGACCAAGGCGGACGAACTGGGGCTAAAACCGATGGCCCGCTGGGTGGCTTCTGGCGCAGCGGGAGTGGATCCCCGCGTGATGGGTCTGGGGCCGGTGGGCGCGACGCGCAAAGCGTTGGCCCGCGCCGGGCTGGCCTTGGCTGATATTGATCTGGTGGAATTGAATGAGGCGTTTGCCGTGCAGTCGCTGGCAGTGATCCAGGAATTGGGGCTAAACCCGGACATTGTGAATGTGAACGGCGGGGCGATTGCTTTGGGGCATCCGTTGGGCTGTTCGGGGGCGCGAATTTTAACCACGCTGCTGCACGAGATGCAGCGGCGGGCGGAATTGGGAACGGGAACGGCCGTGCGCTACGGCCTGGCAACGCTGTGCGTGGGTGTCGGGCAGGGCGAGGCAACCATCATCGAATTGATTTAGCCAGCCTATTTTCGCTCAAAAATGGCTCCGACCAGCTCCGGGATAAGCTTTTCTGGCCACCGAGTCTTTTCGTTATAGCGCGCGCCGTTGAGGTTAATGCTCATTATGATTGCCTCGCTTAGATCGGCGCCGCGCAAATCGGCAAATTGCAGGTTGGCCTCCGAAAGATTGGCGCGGACCAGAATGGCTCCCTGTAAATTGGCGCTGCCCAGGTATGCTTTTTGCAGCAAACAATCGGAAAGATCAGCGTCGCGCAGGTCTGCCCGGTAAAAATTTGCTTCTTGCAGATCGGCTTCCTTGAGGCTGGTTTTTCGCAGGTGGGTGCTGTCGAATTTAGCGCCCTTTAGTTTAGCGCCTTCCAGGTTGACCTTGTCGAGGCGGGATTCGTTCAGATTAGCCCCTTCCAGATAGATTTTGGAAAGGTCTCCGATGTCACGCAAATCCTGCCCGGCAAGGGTGACGGATTTTGAGCCAACGAGAACGGCCGTTTCTTCGATTGTCTGGCGGGTGATTGCTTCCATGGGTACCTTTTAATGCGAAAAATGGTAAACCTTTGCGATTTTGCCGGTTTTCCTCTCAGTTTCCTGCCCCAAAAAATGTCAGCGGCAGAAAAAAGACCGGTGATTGCCGTGTAAGAAAATATAGGCAGTAAATCTTGTTTGTCAAGCGCTGGTCGCCCTGATATAATTTCGCCACTTCGCCACCCTAGCTCAATGGCAGAGCAATCGCTTCGTAAGCGATAGGTTAAGGGTTCAAGTCCCTTGGGTGGCTTCTAATTTGATCGTACCCTGGCGCATGGCCGGGGTATTTTTTTGTCTGGCGCAGGCAAAGGAGAAGGCGATGAGCAGCTATTTGCCGATTGTTTTTGGTGTAGCCGGGGGCACGGCTTCCGGCAAAACGACCGTAGCCCGCACAATTTTGGAATCGGTTGGGGCGGAACAAGTCGCCTATTTTCCTCACGACGCCTATTACCGCGACAGCCCACACCTATCGTTTGAAGAGAGAGCGCAGCAGAATTACGATCATCCAAATTCTCTGGAAAACAAGCTGTTGGTGCAGCATGTGCAGCAGTTGTTGGCCGGGCAGCCGGTGGAAGTGCCGGTTTATGATTTTACGCTGCACCGGCGCAAAAAAGAGACAATTCTGGTCGAGCCAGCACCCATTGTGCTGATTGAGGGGATTCTGATTTTTACGCGCCGCCGGCTGCGTGATTTGATGGACATCAAAATCTACGTCGATACGGACGCCGACATCCGCTTTATTCGCCGCCTGGAACGGGATATGAACGAACGGAATCGTTCTTTAGATTCGGTGGTGGCGCAGTATGTGGAGACGGTGCGGCCGATGCACCTGAAATTCGTGGAGCCGAGCAAGCGGTACGCGGATGTGATTATTCCCAACGGTGGGCGCAATCAGGTGGCGATGGAGATGGTGGTTTCGCGGCTGCGAGAATTGTTGAATACGCGATTGATGCGGTGATGGGTTATTTGTGGGGGCGTGAGAGTTCGCGGTAGAGCGCAAGGGTGGCCACGGCCGTTTTCTCCCATGAAAATGTGGCGGCCTGTGCCAAACCCAGGGTCTGGCCGCGCTGCCGGGCAGGTTGGTTGGTGAGCAGGTGGTAGAGAACGGCCGTCATTTCCTCCGGCTGTGTGGGGTCAAAATAGGCGGCTGCCTGCCCGCCCACCTCTGGCAGGCTGGAAGCGTTGGCGCAGGCTACGGCCGTGCCGCAGGCCATCGCCTCAATCACCGGCAGGCCAAACCCTTCATATTGGCTGGCAAAGACAAACAGCGCCGCTCCGGCGTATAAACCCGGCAAATCCGCTTCGGCTATCGGTCCCAAAAATGTGATGCGCGATGCGAGATGGCGGGCGACGGCCGTTTCCTTCGCTTCCGGATACCGCTCATCCCAGGCCCCGGCAATCACCAACTGCGGCGGGTCGGCCAGTTGCGCCACAATTTTTTCCCAGGCAATCACCAGGTTAACCAGATTTTTGTGCGGCTTGTTAATGCCCAGATACAGCACATAACCGGGCGGCAGCGCGTATTTCGTGCGGATGCGTTCTACTTCGGCTGGGGCTTGGGGCTGGAAATGGGGGTCGGCGGCCAGGGGAACGGCCGTTACTTTTTCTGGCGCGGTGGCATAAAAAGACAGCATGTCCTGCCGCGTGGCCTGAGAGATGGCCGCCACATGCTGCGCGGCGCGCAGCGCCAGCCGCGTCAGCAGATGGGTCAGCAGGCGGGCGCGGAGCGAAACGTATTGCGGGAATCGCTGGGGAATGAGGTCATAGAAGGTGAGCAGGGTTGGTACGCCGGGGCGGTAAGGCATGAGGTAGTAGGGGCTGTGGTACAAATCGGCGCGAATTTCGCGTAGCAAATGAGGAATTGCCCATTGCTGCTGGATGGAGAAGGGGGAAACGGCCGTTTCCAGCCACTGGGTCTGGCCCGACGGGGCAGGGAGCTGCCAGCGTGACGGCCGTGTCGGATCGTGCAGCAGAACGAGCCGCTCGTCGGGGGCGAGCAGGGCGGGCAGCGCTCTGGCCAGATTGCTGACATAGCGACCAATGCCAGGGAAGTGGTCGGTGGCGGTGCGGGCGTCGAGAACGTATATGCGCGGCATAACTCACAACCCGGGGTCAGGGTTTTTGGGCGACCAATTCCAGAGAGTGGCACAGCCAGTTGACAACCGGCACTTTGACTAAAACAGTTTCTACGGCCGTAAATTTGGGTTCCTGACGATTATAAAATTGACGCGCGCCGGCCGGTAAACCGGTGAGATTTTTAGGAAAGAAGTTGTGCCGCCGGGCAATAATTGGCTGGAGACCGGCTTGTTTGAGTAATTGCTGCGCGCCGCCCAGGGTATAACGCCGGTCGTGGTACCAAAGCCCGCGCATCCGGTTGATCCATTCGGTGTAGGCATACACCTGCGGCAGTTGGTAGATGAAAAGGTAGCCGCCCGGCCGGAGGATACGAAAGATTTCCGCCAGCGCCGCCTGATCATCGGGAACATGTTCCAGGACGCCGCAGGAGAGTAGGCCGGCAAACGAATCTTCGGGCCAGGGGAGTTGGGTGGGATGGGGCGCGCGAATAAAAGGGACATCGGGCAGGAGGAAGCGGGGTTCGCGTTTGTCTTCGACGTCGTAGCTGGTTATATCCAGACCTCGCTGGCGCAGCAGCCAGCTCATCTGGCCGCGCCCAGTGCCCCAGTCTAGCACCTGGCCGGCCGGAACAAACTGTTTCACTTCGTCGGCGAAGCGCAGGTAGTTGAGGCTGGTGGCTTTGCTGCTGAGATGGGCGTTGACGGCCGTTGCCGGGTCTTCCATCAGCATCTCTAATTCGGCGGCCTGATTGGGCTGCGCGGCGGGATTGTTTTGGGTCATGGGCGATCTCCTTGCCATGCCTGGCGGTAAACGGCCGTTGTTTTTTGCGCTTGCTGCGGCACGGTGAATGTTTCTTGCAATCTCTTGCGCCCGGCCTGCCCCAGCGTGCGCCGGGCAGTTGGGTTGGCGAGTAAGCTGCGTAGAGCGTCGGCCAGGGCGGGCGTCTGGTTGGGCGGGATCAGGAGGCCGGTACGGCCGTCTTGCACAATCTCCAGCGCCCCGCCAATCGCCGAAGCGATAACCGGACGCGCGTAGGCCATCGCCTCCAGCAAAACCGTCGGTAAGCCCTCTGGTTGGACGGCATTATACACCACGATATCGGCGGCCTGATAAAACCGGCCGACATCTGAGCGCGGGCCGACAGCGTGCAGGTTTGGTCCTAGTGGCGACTGGGCAATCAACCGGTTTAACCGCGCCAGATAGTCCAGATCGGCCGCCTGACCAGCGTCTGGCCCGCCGACCAGGACAAAATGGGCATCCGGGTGGTGGGGCAAAACCATTTCGGCGGCGGCGATGAACAGATGAGGCGCTTTGCCGGCGATCAATCGCCCTACGTTGAGGATGAGGGGCGACTGGGGCGGAATGCCCAGTTCCGTGTGCATGTCTGGTTGGGCGTCGTTGACGGCGGGCTGATCGGACAGGCCATTGGGGATGACGCTGCATTTCCCGCTTAGCCCGTGCGGCTGGTAGCGGTCGCGCAGCCAGCCGGAGACGGTGATGACGTGGGAGGGAATGGGCGACAACAATCGGGCCAGCCGGGGGGGCAAGGTGTTGTCGTGCAGGGTCCAGACGACCGGTGTGCGCGTGAGCCAGCCAGCCAAACTGCCGACGATGTGGGCGCGAACGGTGTTGGTGTGGATCAGGGCGATGTGGTGTTGGCGGATGAGGCGGGATACGGCCGTTACACTTTGCGCCAGATGCAGCGGCAGCCGCCAGCCAGCCTGGTTCAGGGTATCAAATGGGACAGGCAAGATGGGAACGGCCGTGCCCGCCAAGCGTTTGGCCAGGGGCGAATTGGGCGCGGTGGCAACGATGGGCTGAATCTCATTCAGGTTCAGGTTTTCGATCAACGTCACCAGCACCGCTTCCGCGCCGCCCCAAATCGGCGCATGGTCGAGATACAAGATGGGACGTGGCGGTTCTGGCAGGAAGGTCGTCATCGGGCGCGCTTGATTTGTTCGGGGATGGCGTGCAGCACGGTTTGGGCGAACAACTGGGGGTCGAAGCGGTGGGAGAGGTAGAGACTGTTTTGGCCGAGTTGACGGCCGTTCCCTTCGTGGTCCACTTTGAGCAGCAGGTGGGCAAGTGCGGCGGCGTCTGTGGGGGGGAAGACAAAGCCGTTTACGTGCGGCTGAATCAAATCAGTGGCGGCGCCGCAGGCGGTGGATGCAATGATGGGCAGCCCGGCGCAAGCTGCCTCATGAACGACCACGCCCCAATGATCCCATCGTGAGGGCAGCACCAGACAGCCAGCCTGGGACATGAGCACGGCCGTTTCCACTTTTGGCCGGTAGCCCAACACAGTCACCCCAGGTTCGGTCATCCAATCAGCTTGCAGGGGGCCGGTTCCGGCCAGCCACAATGGCCAGGGGGCGGCGGTTTGCTGGCGGTAGAGCCGGTAGGCATCGAGCAGGGTGTCGATGCCTTTGCGCTCGATGAGCTGGCCGACAAACAAAAATGCGGCCGGCCAGGGAGCGTTTGGGTTTTGATGCCGCTGCCAGCCGATTGGCCGGTAAACGGCCGTGTCGCCGCTGTACAGTCCTTGAAAAATGCGCTCCGCCGGGAAGCCGATGAATTGGGCATAACGCGTGGCGGCAATTCCCGGCACCAGCGCCGCGTCATAATGCTGCCAAATACGGCCGTATCGCCCCCAAATGGCCTGATAAACATCTCGGCCAGGGTTCCGCCGGATGCGATCCGAGGCCCAAACGGTGATGGTTTGGCGTTGGCGCAGTTTTTTGGCGGCTTCGCGGTAGGGGCGGAAAGAAGTCCCAGTGATCACCGCGATATCGGGGTCAAACTCGAGCAATTCGTTGATCCAGCCTGTGTCTTGGGCCGGTCTGGTTGTCAGATCGAGGATTGGGTAGGCGAAGGGCGCGGCCTGGTTTTGCGGCACATTGGCCCCCCGGATGCGCTGAACAGCTAAAATTTCGATGCCGGGGTCGGCTTGCCGCACGGCGGCGAGGGCGGCGTGGAGGTAATCTGTGAGGTGTTCCCACAAGATGGCAACGCGGCGCATGGGTTGGTGATCTATCATGATTGCTCAGGGTGTGGGCAGGAGTACGGCCGTTTGCCAGCCGCAGCGTGAGCAATTGGCTGTCTGGTTGGCGAGGGTGATGTCGGTGGCGTGGCAGGTTGGGCATTGCAGGAGGTTGGCGAGCTGGACCGGCTGCTGCTGCTGCCGTTGGCGCAGGGCGCGGTGGTTGCGGCGGCGGTTCAGCGGTTGGGTGAGCAGGTAGACGGCCGTTTCCGTGAGAGTTTGCGCCAACCCGATAATTTTCGGTCCGGCGGCGCGGGGCGGAATCCAGCGCCGGGCCATGTCGCCAGACCACGGCTGACTGAGCCAGGGCGGGGCGGTTTCGGGCGTGGGGTGGAGCTGATAGGTTAACGGCCGTTGCCATTGGCGGCGCAGATAAAACAGGTCTTTATACGCCTTGATCATCAGCCCATATTCCAGGCTGTTCTGGCCCATTTCTTCCATCGTTAGCCCCATCACAGATGTGTGCATTTCGGCCGGTTTGGGCGTCATGTGGATGGTGTCATCGAGCATTACCAGCAGCCAATGGTGGTAGGTGCGCACCGGGTGCAAATGCTCCCAGATGATGGTGGGCGTTTCGATGTAGCCGGCCGGGGCGACGCGCTGAATTTCAGTAAAAAAGGCGTCGGGTGATTCGACATGCTCCAAAATGTGACGTGTGATGATGAAGTCAAAGGCATCGCTGCGGAAGGGCAAATTTTGCACGTCGCCGGCCACCAATGGGCGATCGACCACCAGGTCGAAGCCGCGCTCGGCGTTGTCGTCTAAGAATTTGTCGCAGAGGACATCGGCGCGTGGATGGGGTTTGTGGCCGCTGCCCACATCTAAAACCAGGGCGTCGGGCGGAATATGAAGAGGCAGCGAAATGAGATCGTCTTTCATGGTTTGTTAGCGTGGAGTCGGCTGCTTCGCAGCGTCGCGTACAGGTCGAGCGGGATAAACCTGAGCGCCAGAAGCACGCGCAGTTGATGATACCACGGATACCCCAGGCGGCGAATGGCGCGGCTATTGGCGCGCATGAAGAGCCAGAGGCGTAAGCCTTCTTTGCGCCAACTGTTGGAAACGCTGTGTTGGTGGTAGTGGCGGGTGACCAAAAAATCTGGCAGATTGGCCATCTGGCCGGTCAGGGCCAGGCGAGTCCATAGTTCATAATCTTGCACATAGGGGAAATCTTCGGCGTAAGGGCCAGATTGGTTAACGGCCGTGCGGCGCATCATCACCGTCGAGTGACAAAACGGGTTCCCGCGCAGCATCGCCTGCCGGATGGCCCCATCGTCTGTCGGCGGCGTAACCCGGATGGTTCGGCCGCGCAGGTGGTCTTCTTGCAGGTACGCCGATCCCACGACTACGATGTGCGGCTGGGCATCCAGAAAAGCGATCTGCTGCTCCAGGCGAGAGGGTACGGCCGTGTCGTCGGCGTCCAGCACGGCCAGATATTCCCCGCCGGCCTGGGCCAGAGCGTGGTTGCGGGCCTGGGGGATGCCGAGATGGGATTGGCTGAAGACGTGCAGACGGGGGTCGGTGATGGTTTGGAGGATAACGGCCGTGTCATCTGTCGACCCATCATCCACCACAATGAGTTCTAAATCGGCGAAACTTTGGGCCAGGATGCTGGCGACGGCTTCGGCGATATGCGCCTGGCCGTTATAGACACACATCATTACGCTGACTTTTGGTGGGCGGGAATAATTGGTTTCCATGAGGGTGTCAGCTCAGGCCCATGGCCGCAAAACTATCCAAAAACCGTTTGTGCCAGGTGTGCTGGGTGCGGGCGCGTTCCCAACCGGCCAGCCGGATGCGCTCGCGCTCCTCCGGGTGAGACAGGAAATAGTCGGCTTTTTCCGCCAGGTCTTTCTTGCCGCTGTAGCCCACAATTTCCTGATCATAGACAAAAAACTCGGCCAGTTCGGGCATGGTTTCTACCATGTAGAAGCCGCCGCTCATGGGCACTTCAAAATCGCGCAGGCGCACTTGTTTGATGCCGGTGGTGGTATCGGCGACATTGGAAAAACCGAGATTGATTTTGGAGCGGCTGTACATTTGAATCAATTCCTCATCGCTCAGTGGCGGACCACAGATTTCGGCCGGAATGCGCGGGGGAAATAAGGGTTCGTTGCCCTTCAGGAAACGTTTGAGCCGACTGGCGGCTTTGCGCCATAGGGGAATGGCCAGACTGTCTTGCTGCCAGCGCGGCCCCCAGACGCGCACGTCCAATCCCTGCCGCAGCAGGTGGTGGATGTAGGCCGGGCGGTCGCCATATTTTTGGCCGACAAAGGTCACGTCGTATGCATAGGGCAGATCGTAGGGGCGGTAGACGTTGGGATTGGCGGCTTCCTGGCAGTAGAGGGGATTGGCGCCGATGCGGCGATAATCTTCCAGGCGGAATTTTTCGGGGACCAGGCAGTAGTCGTAGGCGGGGGCGATGTCGCTGACGAGGTGGAATTGGTAGGAGCCGTTGCAGTACCAGTTGACGGTGGTGATGCCGGCCTGGCGGATTTTTTCGATGGTGACGGCCGTTACATCCGCCGCATAAAAATAGCTAAAAAACAGGTCTAACGGCCGTTCCTGGTGCGCCTTCTCCAATTGTTTTAGCAGGGCTGCTTCGAGGTGCGGGCGGTGGGCCTGGATAAATTCTCTGTTTTGTGGCTGAGTAAAGTCTCGATGGCTGACATGTGGACCTAAATCATACTCAAAGCGGATCACATCGTGGCCTAATTCGACGAGGGGCAGGAAGAGATTGTGATACCAGATGCGCGAGCCGGGCACATCGGCGGTGGCGGCGTCGGCGGCGGCGTAGAAGATACGCAGCGGACGCGGAGCAGTTAACATAGCGTCACCTTCTCGATCAAGTTTGGGTCTTGGGGTTGGCGGACGGCCAGCCAGTTTTGGTATTGAAACGTGTCGAGCGCGGGTTGGTAGCGGTCGTATTTTTTAAGGCCATGGGGGTGGATTTTGTGCAGCGCGTAGCCGTAGGGCTGCAGCAGGGCGAAGAAATCTTTCAGGAAAATGCGGGCGTCGATGTGGGTGCCGCCGTATTCAAATTGGATGAGGTGGATACGGCCGTTTTCCAACATTTTTCTCGCGCCCTGCAAGACCGCCAGATCATGCCCCTCTACGTCGATTTTTAGAAAATCTATGGCCGTTACCTGTTCCTTTTGGCAATAGTCGTCCAGCGTGGTTAATTGGATGCGTTCCTGAGGCTGGGCTGCGCTCGTTTCTTGGGGAGCGTGGGCGCGGGCATAGAGGCTGTTCAGGCCGCTGTGCTGCGGAAACACGTACAGAATTTGCTCGCCGGGGGCGGAACTGAGGCCCAACGGCCGTGCTCGGACATTGTGGGGCAGGTTTTGGGCCATGAGTTGTTGGTAAACGGCCGTAGACGGTTCAAATGCGTGAATCGTCGCCTGGGGATTGAGCGCCAAAACGGCCTGAGTCCAATGGCCGACGTTGGCGCCAACATCAAACACCACCTGGCAGGCGGGGATAACGGCCGTTAGCAGCTTCGTTTCCCCGTTGGTGGTCATGTCGCTGTCGTTCACCCCATCGTACCGATCCACGTAGCGGCGGCAAAAGTGGTAAAGTGTCTGATTATTGGCCGGTATAAAATTAAACAGTCGATTTTTGATGGTCATGGCGTGTCACTGTAAACATTTTTCGGGTTGTGGGCTAGACCGATACGGCGGCGCGCGCGACCGGTTTTCTGAACCAGAACAACCCGCAGGCGTACTGGCTCTGAGCCAAACTTGCCGGATCGATGGCTTCGGCGTAACGGCCGTTATCGTCTACGCCGCAAAATTCCACCAGGTCACAATCGGCAAAATAGGCGCAGATGGTTTGTGGGTTGTGGATGCGGTGGGCGTTGAATTGCAGTCTGGGGCGGCCCACCGGCAGCGCAAAATAAAGATCGCCGCCGGGAGCCAGGACACGGGCTAATTCTCGGGCCGCCTTTTTTGTGCCTTCCGGGTCCAATGGATCGCCATACCGTCCCAGGCCGATATGTTCGGCCACATGCAGACAAGAGAGCGACCCCACGGAATTGTCGGCGAACGGCAGGGCTAAAATGCTGCCGCCCAGCGAGTGGAGACCGCTCAGGGCCACGTGCAGCGGCCGATAATCCACAAACAGCACGGGGCGCGTGGCGGCCAAGAGGTTGGCAAACAAGACCTGGGAGGCGACATCGACGTGATAGGGCGGTTTATTGGCGGTAACTCGCCGCATAGCCCAGGCGTTGACGTAGAAATAGTGGGGGTCGATGGTGGAAACGGCCGTGCGGTCATGCAGTTGGGGGTAGGCGTCCGTCAGGCGCAAAGGTTCGGCCTGGGGCAATTGTTTGTAGGCGCGCCAATCTCGGATAAACCAGCGGTAGCCGCGCAGCCCCTGGCTCATTTTTAAAGGATCGGCGACGGGGCGCAGCAGGCGGTAAAGCCATTTGAAAGAACGGGTCACAATTTTATTTGTCCTCTTCGGTTTGCAGGGCGTCTTGGGCTTTCTGCGAAGTCAGCCGGCGTGTTTGCCGGTTGTTTTGGCGGATTAACGCCAGAATCCAGACGACATAGACGGCGCCAGAAATGACGCCTGCAAAGATTACCCCAGGCAGGCCGTAAAGAAAAGCGGCGGCAAAATTGAGAGCGGTGGCCAGAACGGCCGTGCCGATCTTCGGCGGCAGCAGGCGTTTGGTGTTCACTTCGCTCAACAAACTGATCGTGGCCACCTGGCCGGTGGCAAACAGCCCGCCTGCCAGCATTATCCAGGGCAAGAGCCAGGAAATCGAGCGATATTCTGAGGATACCAGGACGCGGAAGAGCAGCGGGTGCAAAAAATAAGCCAGCATGACGGCAATGAGTGTGACCGAAAAAGCGGCCGTTGTCAGCCCCTGGTTGACGCGTAAGGTGGCCTTCATGCGGTTTTCGTCGGTGGCGTCGCCGGCTTTCTGAAAAAGAATGGGCGAAATTAGCTGGATAACCAGACCGGTCGCCAGGGTAATGGGGTAATAGCCTAGCCGGTAAAGCACGGCGTAATAGCCCACCTCGCTGGTGCTGCCGCTGGCTTGCAGCGACCAACGGTCGGAAGACATTTGCGCCCAGGTGAAAATGCCCCAACCGGCGAAAGGCAGGGCATAGTCGCGTAGTTTGCGCCGCCACAGGGCGGTTTGGGTATCTGGCTGGCTGGCCGGGGTGGCCATGCCGGGAAGGGTGAGGACTTTGCGGCGGAAGAAATACATTTGGGAGGGCAGAATGAGAAAGGCGGCGGCGACGTAGCCGATCATGGCGCTGCGGCTGGTGGGACCGAAGTAGATCACGGCCGTTAGCACCAATCCCACCTGTAACCACTGCCCCATCGCCGAATGCCAGGCGACAATTTTACGCTGGCGCAGCGCGTTTTGCATCCCATTTAAAATCTGCGCAAACCCGGTGAGCAGGGCATAAGTGATGGCCGATATGAGGAAAAACACCCAATCTAACCGCTGCCAGAGGAATAATCCCAAGGAAACTGCCGCCACCGCCAGCAGCGTAAAGCCGCTGACGCGCACGATCATGCTTTGTAAGGCGTGGAGGTAATCGCCGGTTGAACTTGCTTCTTCGGCCGGGGAGAGGAAGCGCAGGGCTGCGCCGGCCAATGGCCCCAGGATTGTCTGGTTAACCAGCACGGCAATGGTCATCACCAGGGCGATTTCGCCGAATACGGCCGGCGAAAGGTAATCGGTGAGCAGGCGCAGCCCAACCACGCTGCCAACGACAGAGGTTCCCTCACCCAAGATGACCCAAAAAAATTCTTTACCCAGATAGGAAAATGCGGTGATGTTTGTCAGGCGCAGCCGCCATGATTTTTGTATGGTCACACAAGCCAATCCCAATACGGCCGTATCGCGGCCAATTTCGTCCCAAGCATGAAGAAATCATACTAGAAGCAATTTTCACAGGCAAACAGATGCCCTGGCACGGGTCAGATCAGGCTACCGCAGGATGTGGGGAAGTGCTAAAATGAACGGCCGTGTCCCCAAGTTTCAGGTTGTGCTTGCGGACTTGCACCGAGGAAACATGAAAATTCTACACGTCTACAAAGATTATCACCCTATCCGGGGCGGCATCGAAAACCACATCAGAACACTGGCGGAAGCGCAGGTCGCGGCCGGTCATCAAGTTACCGTGCTGGTCACCAACCCGGGCGGCGAAAAACCAGACGTGCTGCTGAACGGGGTGCGCGTCGTCCGGGCGGCCCGCCTGGCGACGGTCGCCTCGACGCCGCTGAGTGTTACCTTTCCCTTCCAACTTGGCGCGCTGGAGGCTGATATTGTGCATCTGCAATTTCCGTACCCGTTGGGGGAAATCAGTCAATTGGTGGCGGGAGGGAAACGGCCGTTCCTCATCTCCTATCAGTCCGACGTGGTTAAGCAGCAAACCATTTTGCGCCTCTATGAGCCGCTGCTGCGCCGCGTGCTGCGCCGTGCCGGGCGAATTTTGGCGAGCAGCCCCAATTACATCGCCAGTTCGCCCTATCTCAACCCCCTGGCCGATCATTGCACGGTCGTGCCGTTGGGCATCGATCCGGCGCCCTTTTTGCAAGCCGAACCGCTGCCCTTGCCCCCGTCCGATTTGCCCACGCTGCTGTTTGTGGGCCGTCATCGTTACTACAAAGGAGTCGATACGCTCATTCGGGCTATGCCGCAGGTGGCCGCTCGCCTGCTTATCGCCGGTGATGGCCCGATGCGCTCGGCGTGGGGCGCGTTGGCCGCCGAGCTAAATGTGACCGACCGGGTGCAGTTTTTGGGCGACATCAGCGATGGTGATTTGCCGCGCCTGTATGCCGCCGCCGATCTGTTTGTGCTGCCCTCCAATGTGCGCGCCGAGGCGTTTGGCCTGGTGCTGCTGGAGGCGATGGCCGCCGGGCTGCCGTGCATTACTACCGAGGTGGGCACGGGTACGTCGTTTGTGGTGCAGGATGGGCTGACTGGCCTGGTTGTGCCGCCGCAAGATGAGAATGCCTTAAGCACGGCCGTGTCTCATCTGCTTGATCACCCGGAGCTGCGCCGCCAAATGGGGGCAAACGGCCGTGCCCGCCTGCTGGCCGAATTTACCACGCCCACGATGGTGGCCCGGGTAGAAGCAGTTTATGAAGCGGTAGCTAAAAGCTAAAAGCTAAAAGCTGTAAGCTAAAAGCTGTAAGCTGTAAGCTGTAAGCTGTAAGCTGTAAGCTGTATGACCCCGTTTGCCCCCCCCATGTCGATAGGATAACATTCACTCCCGTACAAAAATAGTCTCAAGGATTCGTGGTGGTATGAATTCAAAGCTCTCTCAATGGTGTGAAGGCCTTATCGAGGCCGGTTGGCTTGCCGCGATTATCGCGGTGCCGCTTTTTTTCAATATTCACTCAGACCGGGTGTTTGAACCAGATAAATTAACCTTGCTGCGTTCGATTGTGGTGCTGATGTCGGCCGCCTGGATCGTGCGATTTATCGACCGGAAAGAGTGGCGGCAGGTAAAAGCGTGGGTGCAGCCGAAAGGGGAAACGGCCGTGTGGCGCGTTCCCTTCGCTTTACCTATCTTTTTGCTGGTGGTTTCTTATCTCGTCTCCACCATCTTTTCCGTTTCACCCAGCATCAGTCTGGCGGGTTCCTATCAACGCCTGCAAGGAACCTACACCACCTTTTCCTACATCATCGTCTTTGCCCTCATTGCCAATCTTATGCGTACCCGCCAGCAGGTGAATCGACTGGTCACGTTTGCCATCATCACCAGCGTCCCGGTGTCTTTCTACGGTTTTTTGCAGCATTTTGATTATGATCCGCTGCCCTGGGCCGGCAGTGTGGTGGAACGTGTGGCCGGGCATATGGGGAACGCCATCTTCATCAGCGCCTACCTCATCATGGTCTTCCCGCTGACGGTCTCGCGCATCATTTCCGCCTTCAACAGCATCCTCAACGACGAAGAACTTTCTTCCGCCGATGTGATTCGGGCGTCGATTTATATTTTCATTCTCTTTTTACAGCTTTTTGCCATCATCTGGTCTGGCAGCCGCGGTCCCTGGCTGGGGCTGGGCGTTGGCCTGTTTGCCTTCGTGCTGATCTTGTTGGTTGCGCTGCGTAATGGCGTGGAAGATCACGGCCGTTTCCGGCTGGCTGAAGCCGGGCAGGCGGTGCTTTTGGTGCTTGGCGGCGGGGGTTTGGCTTATTTGCTTGGCTCGCTTTTGGTGGGCGCAGTGGCCCGAACCGGCCGGTTTGCCTCGCTCACCGGCGGCATGACATCTTTTGTCGCTTTTCTCATCGCCCTGGCTGTGCCTGTGCTGCTGATATTTTTGCTGGTCGCGGCGCGGCGCGGCTGGCGTTGGCTCTGGTTGAGCTGGATTGTGCTGGCGGTTTCGATTTCCGCCTGGGTGGTTTTGTTTAATGTGCCTTCAGATGTATCTGCCCCCTTGGCTGAGAGTCCGATTGCGGGCGGCGTGGTCAGCACGTTGGATTCGTGGCGCGAACTGCCGCGTGTCGGCCGTTTGGGCCAGCTCCTGGAAGCCGACGATGGCACGGGACGGGTGCGAACCCTGATTTGGGAAGGGGCTTTGAACCTGATTTTGCCCCACGAGCCGCTCGATTTCCCCAATGGCGGGTCGGATACGTGGAATTTCTTACGGCCGTTCATCGGCTATGGCCCTGAGTCTATGTACGTGGCCTACAACCGCTTCTATCCGCCCGAACTGGCCAACATCGAGGCGCGCAACGCCTCGCCCGACCGTTCGCACAACGAGACTTTCGACGCCTTGGTGATCACCGGCCTGCTCGGGTTTGCCATCTGGCAGCTTATTTACATCAGCGTGTTTTATTATGGTTTTCGCTGGCTGGGCGTGCTGCGCACCAGGTTGGAGCGCAATTTGCTCATTGGTCTGTGGTTGGGCATGGGCGCGCTGTCGGCCATCTTGTTTTCGGTCTGGCAGTCGCCGGCCTGGTTGGGGGTGGCTTTCCCGTTTGGCAGCATCGCCGGGTTGGTGATTTATCTGGTGTATTACGCCTTTTTCTCGCCGGTTCCCGAAGAGCAGACCGATCCGTTTGCGCCGAACCGGCTGCTGTTGGCCGGTTTGTTGGCTGCGGTGTTGGCCCATTATGTGGAAGTCCATTTTGGGATTGCCATTGCGGCTACGCGGCTGCACTTTTTTGCCTATGTGGGCTTGATGCTGGTAGTAGGATATGTGCTGCCGCAGGTGCAGGAAACGGCCGTTGCCACTCCCGCCTCCTCTCGTTCCCGCAGCAAACGCGCTCCGTCACGAACCGAAAACGGCGGCCTCTGGGGGCCGGTCATGCTGTCCGCGCTCATGTTGGCGCTGATGATGGGCATTTTGGGCTTCGAATTCACCAGCTTTTCGCCATTGCCCGACGTTACCTACCAAAGCCCGGCTGATTTGCCCGTCTCTGCGATTTTCCGCCAATCCTTTTTCCTCGATCCGGGCAATGGTTTTGCCGATTCGCCTTACGCTTTTGTCTTGTTGGTGCTTTCGTGGGCGTTGGGCACGGTGCTGGTCGCCGCAGAAATGGTCAAATCCGGCGAATTGCAATTTCCGGAGGATGATGTGCCGCTGCCGGACGGCCGTTTGCAGCTTTTAGGCGCGGCTTATCTGGGCGTGGGGCTGGTCAGCCTGGGCTTGCGCTTCGGGCTGCCTGCGCCGCCGGATGCCGGACCCACCTGGTATCTTGGCCGCGTGCTGCTCATGTTATGGGCTGGGCTTTGTACGTGGGCTGCCGTGCGCCTGCTGGTTAATATGAGCCATGCCCGGCTGACGGCCGGTCTGGTAGCCTTGAGCGGACTCTTGTTCGCCCTGCCGGTGATGGTGGCCGGCGGCGTGGTGTGGGGGGTGGGAACGGCCGTGATCAGCGCCAGTTTATTATGGCTGGTCTGGACTCAATCCTGGCGCAGTTCCGTGCTGCCCATCGGCGTGATGGCCTTCACTTCTCTGGTTATTGGTCTGATTGTTGCCTATGCCCAGGCCTCGCTGCTGCAAGCCAGCCTGTTTGTGCGCCCCACCGAGACATTAGACACAATCGACAAACTGCTCGCCTTTCGGGTGCATGAGGCCAGCCAATCCGCCGCCTTCCTCACCTTTGTTTACCTGTTCGTCATTCTGATCCTTGTTTTTTCGGCGTTTGCCTTGTCCAGCCACCGCATGTCCCAGACCAAAACATCTGGCTCGGCGGCCGCCTACGTCAGTCTGGCAGTGCTGGGTCTTGTGGGCCTGTATTTGGTCAGCGCCACCAATATGCGCATTGTCCAGGCCGACATGGTGTATAAACGTGGCAAACCGTTCGACCAGCAGGCGGCGGCGCAGCGCGATTTGCAATCGTGGGATGTAGCCATCGCCATTTACGAAAAAGCGATTGCGATGGCCCCGCGTGAAGATTTTTATTACCTGTTTTTGGGGCGCGCCTTTTTGGAACGTTCGACCCTGACAGAAGACCTGGCCGAAAAAGAAACCTTGCTGAATGAAGCCTCGGCGCAGTTGCAGATCGCCCAATCCATCAATCCCCTTAATACCGACCATACGGCCAACCTGGCCCGGCTGAATACGCGCTGGACCGAATTAACCCAGGATGCGGCCCAACGAGCGGCCCATCTGGCGGATGCCGAGAAGTATTACCAGGAGGCGTTGTCGCTTAGCCCGCAAAATTCGGTGATTCGCAACGAATATGCCCGTCTGGTCTATTCGCTGGAAAATGATTGCGCCAAAGCGTTGGCAATTTATGACGATGCCGTGAAGATGGATCCGTATTATGACGCTAATTATTACGGCCGTTCCGATACTCTGGTAAGCTGCGGCGCAGATCTGCCGGAAGCCGAAAAGGCCGATAATTACCGGCGGGCGCTGGCCGACATTCAGGCCGGGTTAGACCTGAACCCGAGAAATTTGCAGGCCTGGCTGCGCGCCGGGCAGTTGAATCAGGAATTGGGTGATGTGGCCGGAGCGATTGCCGCCTATGAAGAGGTGCGCGCCCTTAACACGGGAGAATCGGTGCCGGCGTGGCAGGTAGATTATTTACTGGCTACGTTGTACCGCGATGCCGGTAATGTGGACGAAGCAGTGGCGGCTGCAACCCGCGCTTTAGGCGCGGTTCCGGCCGAATCTGCGCCGCAGATCCAAACCTTGCTGGCAGAATTAACCGGCGAAGCGGTTCCGACCCCTGAACCTGCGCCGCCGGTATCGTTGGAGGGGGAACGGCCGTTAACCCAACTTGCTCCGGCCGAGCGCAACAACATCTTCCAATCTCCGCCGCCCATGACCATCGACCCCGCCGGCACATACGAGGCTGTCATTACCACCGGGAAAGGTAAAATGCGCCTGATTCTCTTTGCCGATCAGGCGCCATTGGCCGTCAATAGCTTCATCTTCCTGGCGAACCAGGGCTTTTATGATGGCACTACTTTCCACCGTGTCTTAGAGGGCTTTATGGCCCAGGGCGGTGACCCGACCGGCACTGGCGCAGGCGGCCCCGGCTACGAATTCCAAAATGAAACCAGCGACAGCCTGAGTTTCGATCGCCCCGGCATTTTGGCCATGGCCAATGCCGGTCCGGATACGAATGGCAGCCAGTTCTTCATCACCTTTGCGCCAGCGCCCTGGCTGGATGGCGGCTATACGATTTTTGGCGAATTGGTGGAAGGCGAGGATGTGCTGAACGCCCTGACCCTGCGCGACCCTGAGACCAACCCCACGCAACCCGGAGATTTAATCGAGCGTATCGACGTGTTTGAGGGTGGACAATAGCGTGCAGGCCGCCCTGGTTATTTTTGTAATTGCGTTAACGGTAACGGCCGTTAGCATTCCCTGGGTGCGTAAAATCGCTATCAACTTTGGCTTTGTGGATGCGCCCGCGCAGCGCAAGCTGCACAGCACCCCCATCCCCCTGATGGGCGGCGTGGCGATCTTTGCCGGGGCCATGGCCGCCGTCCTCTTTTTCTCCGGCGAGTTGGCTCGCTCGGTGACGGGCGTGGCCCTGTCGCTCAGTTTGGTGGCTCTGACTGGCCTGTTGGATGACCGCAAAGGGCTGCCTGCCTGGGTAAAACTCGGCGGGCAATTTTTAGCCTTTCTCATACTGGTTTATTTTGGCATTCGCGTCCAACTGCCCATTCCCGACTATCTCAACTATATCCTCACTTTTTTATGGCTGGCAGGCATCAGCAACGCCATCAATTTTTTGGACAACATGGATGGCTTGAGCGCCGGTGTGTGCGCGGTGGCGGCCTCGTTTATGCTGCTGCTGGGTCTACAAAATAGTCAGTTCCTGGTCTCCTCGCTGGCGGCGGCTATTTTGGGGTCTTGTTTAGGTTTTTTACGCTACAACTTCAAACCGGCGCAGATTTTTATGGGCGATGCGGGGTCTCTGTTTTTGGGCTTTTCGCTGGCGATTTTAGGCATTCAACTCCGCTTTCCTGGCAATGTCAGTTTTGTCACCTGGATGGTGCCGGTGTTCATTTTGGGACTGCCCATTTTCGACACAACTCTGGTGGTCATTTCGCGCCTGCGCCGCGGCGTAAGCCCGAACACGGCCGGAAAAGATCACACCAGCCACCGCCTGGTGAACCTGGGCTACAGCCAGCGCGAAGCTGTGCTGCTGCTCTATTTAATCACCGGCGCGTTTGGCATGATCGGGCTGTTTGTGACGCAGGCGACTGTTGTAGAAGGGTATTTGATGGCGGGAGTGACGGCCGTTATTGGCCTCCTCGCCATTTACCGTCTGGAAAAAGTTAAATAGCCGGGCGGGGGAAAATTTGGTTTCCACTGCGGCCATTGTTATACTACCAGCCATACATAAAGATTATGAGTGGGAGTAGTAGGTGATTGGCCCCACTAGAGAGTCGAAGTCCTGGCTGAAAACTTTGACCGGAACGGCCGTTACCCAAGTCGCCCATGAATCGTTTTGCTGAAACCCAGTAAGCAAAACCGGGTCAGCCCGTTACAGCTCAGAGCGTCGTCGGCCGTAAGCCGTGAGCCGCCACATCTGGCGGACCACCCAATACAGGCCACGGAACCAAGGTGGTACCGCGTGAGATTTCACTCTCTCGTCCTTGATCGGATGAGAGAGTTTTTTGTTGTATCGTCCAAACGAACAAAGGATTGTTAAACTATGCCCGACATGCCCAAAGCTTACGATTTTCTCAGCACTGAGGAACGCCTCTACCATTGGTGGGAAGAAAACGGTTGGTTTAAACCAGAGGCGCGACCCGCCGACGCCAAACCATTTGTGATCTCCATCCCGCCGCCCAATGTGACCGGTGAACTGCACATGGGCCACGCCATGTTTGTCGCCCTGGAAGATTTAATGATTCGCCGCGCCCGTATGCAGGGGAAGGCGGCGCTGTGGGTTCCGGGTGTCGATCATGCCGGTATTGCCACGCAGCTCCAGGTGGAAAAGATGCTGATCGGCGAGGGTACGTCCCGGCAGGAAATCGGCCGCGAGGCGTTCCTGGCGCGCACCTGGGCCTGGAAAGAGAAGTATGGCAGTTATATTACCGGTCAACTGCGCCATCTGGGAGCGTCTTGTGATTGGGACCGGGAGCGGTTTACGCTGGACGAAGGGTTGTCGCGGGCGGTGCGCGAGGCGTTTGTGCGCATGTATCGCCTGGGGCTGATTTACCAGGCGGAGTATCTGGTGAACTGGTCGCCGGGGCTGCAAACGGCCGTTTCCGACCTAGAAGTAGAGTACAGCGAAGAACCCGGTTTCCTCTATTACTTCAATTATCCGGTAGCCGGCGGCGGTTCCCTGCCGGTGGCCACCACCCGGCCCGAGACGATATTGGGCGACACGGCCGTGGCTGTCCACCCCGACGACGAGCGGTATCAGGCTTTCATCGGCAAAACTTGCCTGGTTCCCATGCTCAACCGCGAAATCCCGATCATCGCCGACGAATACGTGGACATCGCTTTTGGCACCGGCGCGCTCAAAATCACCCCCGGCCATGATCCCAACGACTTTGAGATCGGCAAAAAGCATGGTCTGGAAATCATCAATGTGATGAACCGCGACGCCACAATGAATCATCACGCCGGACCGTATGCCGAAATGGACCGGTTTGCCTGCCGTAAACAGCTATGGGCCGACATGGAGGCCGCCGGTCTGACCATCAAAAAAGAAAATTACACGCTGAACGTGCCGCGCAGCCAGCGCGGCGGCGAAATTATCGAGCCGTTGGTGAGTAAACAATGGTTTGTCGAGGCGGAACCGCTGGCTAAGATGGGGTTAACGGCCGTCCACTCCGGCCGCATCAAAATTGTCCCCGACCGCTTTGGCAAAGTGTGGGACAACTGGTTAGAAAACATCCGACCCTGGTGCATCAGCCGCCAATTGTGGTGGGGCCACCGCATCCCCGTCTGGTACTGCGCCGACTGTGGCGGGCAAACCGTTGCCATCACGGACCCGACGCACTGCGCGGCTTGTGGCAGTCCGCATATCGAGCAAGACCCCGACGTGTTGGACACCTGGTTCAGCAGCGCGTTATGGCCGTTTTCCACCCTGGGCTGGCCGGAGCAAACGCCCGATTTACTGCGTTACTATCCCACGGACGTCATGGAAACGGGATACGACATTCTCTTTTTCTGGGTAGCCCGCATGGTCATGTCGGCGGCGCTGTTCACCAACGACGTGCCCTTCCACACCATCTATCTGCACGGCCTGGTGCGCGACGAGCACGGCCAAAAGATGAGCAAGACCAAGGGCAATGTGACCGATCCGTTGGATGTGATGCGCGAATATGGCACCGACGCCCTGCGCTTCACTTTGCTGACCAGCGGCACGCCCGGCCACGATCTCAATTTATCGCTGGACAAAGTGACCAGCAATCGCAACTTCGCCAACAAAATCTGGAATGCGACCCGCTTTATCACCCGCAGCCTGGATAAAGTGACCAAAAGCGACAAACCGGCGCAGCTTGATTACACCGTCGCCGATCAATGGATTCTGACGCGCCTGGCCGAAATTGTCCGGCAAACGGACCGGCTGATGGACAATTACCTCTTTGGCGAGGCGGGGCGTCAGGTCTACGATTTTCTGTGGGGCGATTTTGCCGATTGGTACGTGGAAACGGCCAAGGTGCAGTTGGATGAGGGCGGCGCGCGCGCCTGGACGACGCTGCATGTTTTACAGCGCGTGCTGGATCACAGCTTGCGGCTGCTGCATCCCTACATTCCTTTTGTCACTGAGGAGACCTGGCAGCAGCTAAAGCAGGCGTTTGTGGCGGCCGATCTGGACATCGCGCCGATTGAGGGCTGGGCCGAGGCGCTGATCATTGCCGATTGGCCGGCTGCCGGACAGACGTTCCCCGAAGCGGCGGCGGATTATGAGCGCCTGCGCGAGCTGGTGCGCGAAATTCGCGCTGTGCGTTCGGACAACAAGGTGGAACCGGCAAAGAAAATTGCGGCGATTGTGGCGGCTGGGGAGAAAACGGCCGTCTTCACCGCGCAACAATCCACCCTGGCCTTCCTGGCCCGATTAGACGAAGCCCATCTGGAAATTGTCCCCCAGGCCGACGCGCCCGACGCGGCCGTTACCCTGGCCCTGGGCGATGTGACTTGTTACCTGCCCCTGGCTGGCATGGTGGACCTGGACAAAGAAAAAGAACGCATGACGCAGGAATTGGCGGCTCTGGATAAGGAGATTGCCCGGCTGACCGGGTTGTTGGACAGCCCGTTTGCCGCGAAAGCGCCAACGGCCGTGGTCCAAAAAGAGCGCGATAAACTGGCCCAACTGCAAGCCAGTCAGGCCGAATTAAACGAGCGTTTGGCCTCCCTGACCTAGACCCCAAGGGTTTGGTACCCAGCTAATCCAAACTCCCAACGGCAAACCCTTGGGGGTTTGAATAGTTACAAACTTAGGACGATTCGATGGAAAAAGTAAAACCAACCGGCGTAACCGCCGACCGAAATGAGCGTGTGTTGATCATTAATTGGAGTGACGGCCGTTCCAGCCGGCTTTCGTTTGCCGGTTTACGGGCTGTGTGTCCCTGCGTGGAATGCAAAGGCGGGCACGACAACATGGGCGGACCGCCCGATCTGGACGTGATGCGGTCGGCCAAAGATGATGATCTGAATTTGCAGAGCGTCGAGGCTGTGGGGAGTTACGCCTTACAGTTTCAGTGGAGCGACGGCCACTGGACGGGCATTTACACCTGGGAGTACCTGCGCCTGGCAGACCCGGCGCTGCCAGCGTAAACAATTTTAACAAGACCTGATAGGTTTGGGAAAATCTGTCAGGTCTAATGGATTTTAATCTCCATGCTGCGGCAGCTTGCTTTCGGCCGTGGCCGCCTTCAGCGCCTGGATGAGATGCAGCGCCTGTTCCGGCGTCAGGTAGAGGTTGGTCTCGTCGTGGCGGAAGATTTTTTCCTCTTCAGGGCAATCTTCGATGATGGAAACGCAAATATTGTCATCGTATTCGCAATCACATTCGTCGTAGTAAATGCTCACTTTCAGGCTGTTATCGAGAAGCCAAATAGACATAACAGTCACCTCTTTCTAAAATTCAACCTGGCCTTACGCATCGAAGCGGTGAAATTTGAGATGGTAGCCGTTTGTCCATGAATCACCAATCTCAATTCTTCAGTCTTCGTTCCTTCCATTTTACACGAAAACGGCCGTCTCACGCACACCCATCCAACAACTGCTCAATCGTTTGCCGGCGGCGGATCACGCGGAACTGGTCGCCGTTTACCAGCACTTCGGCGGCGCGGACACGGCCGTTGTAATTGGAACTCATCGCAAAGCCATACGCGCCCGCTTGCAGCACGGCCAATAAATCACCCGGCTGCATGGGGGGCAACGGCCGTTCCTTGGCCAAAAAATCCCCCGTTTCACAAATCGGTCCCACTACATTGGTTGTCAATTGGTCGCTGCGGTCGCCTGGTTGTTTGACGGTTTCCAGGGGGTGGTAGGCGCTGTACAGGGTGGGCCGAATCAGGTCATTCATGCCGGCGTCGACGATGGTGAAATGTTTTTCGCCCTGAATTTTTGTGTAGACAACCTGCGTAAGCAGCGCGCCCACCGGGCCGATGATCGACCGCCCTGGCTCCAGCACCACATCGTAGCCAGCCTCTAAAATCGGTTGGGTCACGGCCGTTGCCCAGGCCGTAATCGTCGGCGCATTATGCTGCTCATAATCAATGCCCAGCCCGCCGCCCACGTCCAGATAGCGCAGGCGAATGCCCGATTCGGCCAACTGCTGCGCGGCGGCCACCAAAAAGGCGGCCGCTTCGCCAAAAGGGGCCACGTCGGTGATTTGCGAGCCGATGTGGGTCGCCAGGCCGACCGGGAGCAGGTGGGGCGAATCGGCGGCCAGGCGCAGCAAGCGCAGGGCGCTGGGCAGCGGCACGCCGAATTTATGCGAATGCTGCCCGGTGCTGATGTAGGGATGGGTGACAACATTGATATCCGGGTTGACGCGCACGCCGATGGCGACGCGGGTTTGCAGTTCCTGCGCCACGCGCTCGATGGTCAGCAGTTCCATTTCCGATTCGACATGAAGGGCGCGGATGTTGGCGCGCACGGCCGTTTCAATTTCTGCTCGCGTTTTGCCCACGCCCGAATAGATGATTTTGTCTGGCGCGATGCCCGCGTGGAGGGCCAGAAACAGTTCGCCGCCGCTGGTCACATCCGCGCCCAGACCGGCGTCGCGCAAGAGTTGCAGCAGCGCCGGGTTGCCGTTGGCCTTGACGGCGTAACAAACGAGACTGCGCTGTGGGGGAACGGCCGTGGCATAAGCCAAAGCGCGCTGCTGTAATTCTGCCTGGCTGTACACGTAAACCGGCGTGCCTACCTGGGCGGCAATATCGGCCAGGGGCACAGATTCGCACAAAAGTTGGTCTTGATGGTATGAAAATGAAGTCATGGTTGGTTACTCGCTGGGTAAAGAGATTCGCGATGGGATGAATTTCCAATCGCTGGTCGTACTGTTCAGGTTTCTCTGCCAGACCCCAAGGGTTTGATGCCTACATCATGCAAATTCCCAGGAGACATCATGAGTGGTCTAACCCACCACCACGAATGAAAAGGTTGAGATTTGTCAAATCTTTAAGATTTGACAAATCTATTTTCAAGGGAGCAAACCCTTGGGGTCTGTGTATTTACCGCTAATCTATCACTTCTTCTTGCGCTGGGACATTTGCCGCCAGGAGGAGTTGAGCGTCGGCGGAAGGCTGTTCTTGCAGGGCGGCCAATTCCATGGTGGCCACCGTTTGGGCGACGTTTTCGATGGCGATGCGCTGTTTGCGATACAGGTCGCTTTCGCTCATGGCCAGCCGCCGGGCTACGTCGCGCACGCGCCGCCCCTGGACAAATTTAAGCTCCAAAATATTGTATAAAATCCATTCCGTGGTCGAAAGATTGCGTTCGCCTTCCGGCTTTTGCAGCTCGATGGCGTCGGCCAGGATGGCGCGTAAGGCGCTGGAGGGATTGTTGCCGTACTCGTCCAGGGTGCTTTGCACGACGCGCAGACCGAGCAGCGGGCTTTTGGTTAATTTGGGGCCGCCCCAGTAATGGCTGAGGGCGTCTTTGACCATGGTGTTGAAATCGGGATCGTTGACCACGCTGTTTGGGGAAACGGCCGTGTCCCCCTCTATTTCCGAGTCGGTTAGCACAGGCACGCCGCCAAATGTCGCCGCGCGGCGGCGTTCTTGCAAAGCGGTGATCTGCGGCAGCAGCCCTTCGACGGCGGCAAATACTTCTTGCTGCAAGATGCGGTCTTGCAAGGCGTTTTCGGCCTGATCGAGCAGTTTGTCCAGGGTCAGCAGCTCGCCGGGCGAGAGGTCCGGCGTGCTGGCGCGGGCGCGCAAGCCAAAGATGCCAATGACGATGTCTTGCTGGCGGTTGTATAACGGCCGTATCCAATAATTCTGCCACAAGAAAAAATCATCTAGCGTTTGCAATTTCTCGCTGTGGCCGTTTTCGCCCTCCGGTGAGGTTAGTTCGCGCCAGTCGGCTTGCTGCCAGATGGCTTCGGCCTCCGGCTCGGCCAGCGGGCCGACGACGGCTTCCAATTTAGGGCCGTCTGGCGTGATGGCGGCGACGAAGGTGGTTGGCGTGCGCAGCGCTTCGCAGGTGGTCGCCAGGATGCTTTCCAGGAATTGGTGCAGGTCGGCGGTGGTGAGCAGGCGTTCGCTGAGCGCCTGAATCCGGCGCACGTCCGGGTCGTCGTTGAGTTGGAAGAAGCGTTCTAACGGCCGTTTATACGCATGAATCGCCCATTCCACCAACATCACCGTCATCACCAGGGCGAAACCCAGCGCCGTCTCCGCCGGAAGTCCCAATATCGGGCTGTTGCGGCTGACGTAAATAAAGACCACCAGCACGATGGTGCCGGCCAGCGGCACGCGCGCCATAAATTTGAACAATCGAACCCGCACCACACGGTCCGGCGACGCTGCCCCGAAGTAAACCAGATTGGCCGTTAACGCGGCAAACATCACCCCCACGACCAGATTGCCGGTGATGGCAATCAGCCAGAACCAGATTGACGCCGACACACTGGCGTTGTTGTCCACAATCAAGTAGGGAAACACGGCCAGGGGCGCGGCCAAAATGGCAACCAGGGTGATGGTCATGCGCCGCTGTGTCGTGCGGGTGATGCAGCGCTGGCGCGCGCGCCAGACATTGTGGATGCTGGCCACTGTCACCAGCCAGAAATGTAGGGCAAACAGAAAAAAGAGGGGGCCGGCTTGTAGATGGGGCGCGTGGGAGATAAATACCGGCTCGCCAACGATCAGGTCTGTCCAAAATACCAGGCCTAAAAAGAACAGCGAGCTGAGATAACCGAGCCGGACGCGATATTTGCGGCTGGGCGCGCCGGTGATTTCTAGCAGCGTATCGGCCAGGTGATACTGCGCCGCCGGAACCAGGGCGATGCCAATCCAGCCCACTTGCAGCCAGTTGACGGCAAAATCGTTGCGAATGATGCGGCTGACCAGGAGTTCCGACAGGTAAACGATGACCACAAAAGTCACGAGGGCGCAAAAAGCCTTCATGACCCGGATGCGTAAACTCCGGCCTAAGTTGTATAAAACGACGGCCGAACCAAAAATGACAATAACCGCTTGCAGGACGTCGTTGGTAAGTGCCAGAAACTCAATCATAGAATTACTTTACAGCTACAGTTTGGCGCTGAAATACAGGTCAATATCTCGTTGTTTGATGTGGGCCTCATTATACCCACAAAAATTAAAACCATTTTTACGGAGAAAGGTTATGGCCGGGTCGTTTTTCATGGGAATGGCGACCATCAGGTGGCGGGCGTTTTCCTGTTTGGCCCAGCCGCGAGCGGCGTCGATGAGATGGGACCCGTGCCCGTGCAGGCGAAAATCCGGGGCTACGGCCAGATCGTTGATCCAGACAACCGGCCGCAAAGTTTCACAGGTCGCGGTGACATAGGCTTGAATTTTCGCTTGCTGCTCGCCGACGAGGAACCAATGGGCTTCCCACCAGCGTTTGGGCAGCTCTTCCTGGTCGTAGGGGTAGGGGATGCTGGTGGTTTGGGGCAGGCGCAGGGTTTGAAAGCGCAGGCTGATGGTTTCCGGCTGTTGGTTGATGTTTAGCTGCCAGATGCGGCTGGTTTGGTAGCTGTGATCGATGGCCAGACATTGGTCAAAGTCTTCGATTTCGGCGGAGCGATAGCTGAGTTCGTCTGTTTTCATAGCGTGTTTGTCGTGGTTAAAGCGGCTGGGAACCCTGACAGGTTTTCCAGGCCGGGTGCTAACAATTACCTTTTCACACAAATAAACCCCGAAGAAGCCGCCTGAACAGCGATTCTCCGAGGTTTGGTGGCGTGTTTCTGCTGTCTGGTCAGGCGGGTGATGGCGTAGGCGGTAGGTTTCGTTTGGGGCTGTTCCAATCCAGAGCGTCGTCTTTGTCGGGTGGCCGGGGTGATTTAACGGCCGTTTCCGGTGGGGGTAACGGCCGTTCCAAGCCGTCAATAATCGCCACAAACTCTTCTGCTTCCAGCGTCTCTTCTTCCATCAGGGCCGCAGCCACCCGGTCCAGCGTCTCACGGTTCTCTATCAAGATACGCCGCGCCCGCTGGTGTTCACGGTCAATCATGCCGCGGACTTCGTTGTCAATCAGCTCAGCCACGGCATCGGAATAATCCCGCTGCTCGCTAATTTCGCGCCCCAGAAACACCATTTCTTGTTTTTGGCCATAAACGCGCAAGCCCAAATCTTCGCTCATGCCGAATTGGGTGATCATCTGGCGGGAAATTTGGGTGACGCGCTGCAAATCGTTACTGGCCCCGGCCGTCACTTCGCCAAAGACAATTTCTTCGGCGGCTCGGCCGCCCAGCGTGCTGGCAATTTGCGCCAGAAGCTGCGATTTATTGGGCAGCAGATTGTCGGTTTCCATGTACCAGGTCAGACCCAGCCCCATGCCGCGTGGCACGATGGTGATTTTGCGCAGCGGCGGCGCGGCAGGTAAAAAATGGCTTACCAGGGCATGCCCCGCTTCGTGATAGGCAATAATTTCCCGCTCTTCCGGGGAAATGATGCGGCTTTTTCGTTCCGGGCCAAGTTGGACGCGTTCCACCGCTTCCTGAAATTCGGCCATGCCGATGTTTTTGCGGTTGCGTCGGGCGGCCAGCAGCGCCGCTTCATTGACTGTATTTTCGATGTCCGCGCCGACAAAACCGGGTGTTGATTTGGCCAGGCGGTGGATGTTGACCGTGCTGGCGACCGGTTTTCCGCGTAGATGGACCTTAAATATCGCTTCCCGGCCGCGAATGTCAGGCCGGTCCAGGACCACGCGCCGATCAAATCGGCCCGGGCGCATCAAAGCGGGGTCCAGAATGTCTGGCCGGTTGGTGGCCGCCAGAATAATGATGTGGACGTCGGTGTCGAAGCCGTCCATCTCGACCAAAATTTGGTTGAGGGTTTGCTCGCGCTCGTCGTGGGAGCCGCCGAGGCCGGCCCCGCGCTGCCGACCGACGGCGTCGATTTCGTCGATGAAGATGATGCATGGGCTGTGCCGCTTGGCCGTTTCAAATAGATCCCGCACGCGGCTGGCGCCCACGCCGACAAACATTTCCACAAATTCCGAACCGGCGATGGAGAAGAAGGGGACGCCGGCTTCGCCGGAAACCGCTTTGGCCAGCAGGGTTTTGCCGGTGCCTGGGCTGCCGACTAAGAGAACGCCTTTGGGAATGCGCGCGCCGAAGGTGACAAATCGGGATGGGTCGCGCAGAAATTCGACGATTTCGCGCAGTTCTTCTTTGGCTTCGTCTGCGCCGGCGACGTCGGCGAAGGTGACGGTGGGGTGGTCGCTGGTGAACATGCGGGCGCGGCTTTTGCCGAAGGACGCGGCCTGGTTGTTGGAGCCTTGGGATTGGCGGAAGATGAAGTAGAAGAAGCCAACCATGAGAATGATGGGCAAAAAGATGCCGAGGAAGCTGAGCCAGCCGCCAAGTTGGCTGGGTCTGGCGTAGAGGATGTTGGGACGGCCGTCGGCGTAATCATCCTGGGTGACGCCATAACTTTGCAGCACCTCTTCCAGCGAACTGACGCCGCTGATGTTGGCTTTGGCCGGCGGCTGTTCGGTGTCGGCATACTGGATGGTGACCTGCTGGCCGCTGCTGCTCACTTCGATTTTGACGATTTGGTTTTCTTTGATTTGTTGGGCAAGCTGGCTGATGGAAATATCTTCGCTGGCCGGGGGTGTGGCGCTGAAGTTCCAAACGATGGCTAGGAGAGCGACCGCGATCAGGCCATAAATTAGCCATCTAGAAATTCGTGCTGCATTCATGAACAGGTCTCCGGTTCAGCCGTTTTGTTTGCTTTGGACTGCTGTTTTGAGCCTACAAAATTCGGTTGCTGCGTGAATAAATTGAACGACCCGAAGGGTTTTGGGCCAGAGCGAAAACCCTTCGGGTCTTAGCAGTTACAAAATTCACTTGAAGCAAATTCCAGTATAGCAGAAAGCAAAGAGGGCTGCGAGTGTGTCAGCCGGCCCAGGCGCGGTAGACAAAGTACCACAGCGGGACGAGTCCCATCAAGGCGATGGTGGCGGTAATGCCCAGCAGGATGATGGTCCAATCGTTGGTGGTGGATGGCGCGGCGGGTTGGCGGCTGACGGCCGTTGCCTGATTATCGGCCAGGGGACCGGCGGCTCTAACGGCACGCGCCGGTCGGACGGGGGTGTTTTGTTCGTCTTCGGCGGATGGTTGGGGATGAGGCGGGCGTTGGTGGAATTGGGTGTTTTGCTCGGTTACGGGTACGGCCGTTTTGGCCGTTACTTGCTGCTTTACCAAAACCGGGTAAACCGGCCCGGTATCGGCCATGCTGCGCTCACGGTAGGTGCTGAGAATGCGGCCGAGTTGTCCGGCGGTGCTGTAACGAGCTGACGGATCTTTGGCCAGTAGTTTGTGGACAATATCGTCGAGCTGGCGCGGTACGCCGGGGTTGTAGGTAAGCACCGAGGGCGCAGGTTCTTGCAAATGTTTCAGGGCAACGGCCGTGGGGGAGTCGGCGGCGAAGGGAAGGCGGCCGGTAAGCATCTCGAACAGCACCACGCCGATGCCGTATACGTCGGAAGCGGGGGAAGGCGCTTCGCCGGCCGCCTGCTCAGGCGAGAAATACTGCGGCGTGCCCCAGACCTGGCTGTCGGCCAGGTGTTGGCTGGCTTCGGTGATGGCGCGGGCGATGCCAAAATCGGCTACTTTGACACGATCGTCGCGGGTGACAAGCACATTTTGTGGCTTCATGTCGCAGTGGACCAGATTGGCGCGGTGGGCGTAGCCAATGCCGTTGCAAATCTGGATGGCGAGGTCGAGGACGCGGCTGACGGGCAGGAAACGGCCGTCTTCGTTGGCATCACGAATGATTTGTTTGAGCGTAAAGCCATCGACGTATTCCATGACGATGTAATGCCGGTGTTCTTCCTGGCCGATGTCGTGGACGGTGACGATGTTGGGGTGGGTGAGGTTGGCGGCGGCGTGGGCTTCGCGCTGGAAGCGCATCAAAAAGCCTTCGTCGCTGGTCAGGCTTTCGTGGAGCATTTTGATGGCCACGATGCGCCCCAGTTTCAAATCTTGGGCGCGGTAAACGGCGGCCATGCCGCCGCTGCCGATGCGTTCCAGGAGCCGGTAACGGCCGTTGAGTGTTCTTAACTCTGCTTGCATGGCGAAGATTGTAGAACGGAATGTGAAAAAGGCCAAGAGAGGGTGGGGACCGGAGATGATGATTTGGGCGCTGATTCGGGCATAGGCGCGACGACCCGCGAATTCCACTTGCCCGACAAGTTCAGGTATGATAGCATTCTGCCTGCACTCAAGCGTGTGGCGGGTGTGGTGTAGGGGTTAACACATCTGGTTGTGGCCCAGAAGATCGTGGGTTCAAATCCCACCACTCGCCCTGAAGCTGATGGTCAACTGGCTGTCAGCTTTTTTGTTCCGAAAAAAACCAGGCAGGTTTCAAAACTCCTGGCTGGTTTAGCCGGAATCTGAATCACATACGCGCCCGTAGCTCAATGGATAGAGCATTTGACTTCGAATCAAAGGGTTGGGGGTTCGAGCCCCTCCGGGCGTATGAAGGATCGAAACGGCCGTTGCCAGCAGGTAACGGCCGTTTCTTTTTGCCGCGAGAACGAATCGCCGGGTTTCGGTTCTGTGCCTGAATATCAGGTGCAGGCAAGGCTGTCGGGGCGGAAACGGCTACCCTCGCTTCCTGCGGCAGCGTATTTTCGCCGACCATTTTGCCCAAAACGAAGCTGCCCTATTTCTGCCCGACCACCTGGTTTATTCGCCCCAATGGCGTCCAGGGCACGCACGGCGTTATCCCCGATCATCTGGTGGAAACGACGCTGCATGACCGTTTCGCCGGTGAAGACCCTGTGCTGGCGTATGCCCTCGACCTTATCCACCACTCGAAGCAAAGGCCATAAGCCTCAAGTTGGCAGATTCTGGCTTGAAAAGGATAATTTTGTCTGTGCAAGTTTCAATTCAATCTGGTATGGAGGTCATGGTGTCATGGAAGAGTTGCGGCGAGTTGGGCGATTGTTAATCAGTGACGCTGATTTTAATGGGCTGTTACTGGAAACGCTGAATTGGGTAAGCGAATACATTGAGAATGATGAGGCGCTGCGCTTTCACGTTCTGGTTTTTTACGCGCCGCCGGAAGGTGGTGGTTACAACCTGATGGTTTTGGATTCCCCTGGCTGGAGCGAGGAGGTGTTGCCCCAGATGAGCGCAATGGCCGCTGAACGCGATGAACCCCTGGCGGCTGTTTTTTTGCTGAGCAGCGGGACGCTGACGCCTACGGCCGTATCCCCCGAAACTGTCTCCTCAGCCGCTCCAGAAGCCGTCCCTGCCGTGATTGTTTTCGGCGTTACACTGGACCTGCGGCAAAATCGAACCATCGTGATGATTCAAGAGGAAGACGGCCGTCGCCGCCTCGGCGAGGTCACGTCTTTCCCCTTTATTGATGACGGCATGGATGCGGTGCAAAACGACATGCTGTTGCAGTTTCTTAAGGTATATGCCGAAGAATTATTTAACCGGCGCGGGCTTGATCTGCCCGGTGATTAACCGGCTGCTCTCGTGGGCTGATTTTGGGACTGTTGCACCTTACCCACATTACACCAAAAAATGGGTCTTTGGATTCTCCGCCAGCAAAATATCGCGGTTGATGCGGAACGCGCTGATGTCCTGATCGGTTGTCCCCTTTAAAGCTAATTCGCTCAAAATCCGGCCGATCACCGACGCAAACTTGAAGGCGTGCCCCGCGCCGACAGCCACAATCACGTTGGGATTCTCCGGCAGCGTGTCGATGACAAAGTCCCGGTCGGGCGTCAGGGTGTACAGGCAAGTTTTGCTGAGGATTGGCGGGCCATAGGCTCTGGGCAGGATACGCTGCACAAATTCATCCACCCGCTGCTGCAAGGCCGGGTTTGGCGCAAACGAGCGCGATTCGGCCGTGACCACCTCGCCGCCGACGTCTTGCGCGGCTTTGGGTCCGGCCTCGCCGTACACCGGGAAGCCATAAAAGCTCGGCTCATCCATCCATATCCAGATGGGGAAACGGTCGGGCATAAAGTCGGCGGCGTGGGGCGTGTGGTAGTAGACCACCTGCTCCTGGGTGACGGTCAGCGGCAGCTTACGGCCGAATTGGGCCAGGGTGTGATTGGTCCACGCGCCGTTGGCCACGATGAGCTTGCGGCAGCGGTAGGTTTCGCCATTGGTTCTTACTTCGATGAGATCGTGGTGAGGGGTAACGGCCGTTTCCCCCACGCCATCCTGCACCACAGCCCCGTACTGTTGCGCCAGCTTTAAATGAGCTGCGTTGCACTTCGCCGCCGGGGCGATGCCGCTTTCCGCCTGGTACAAGGCTTGCACGTCGTCGGTCAGGCGGAATTGGGGCCAACGGGCCATCACCTCAGCGGCGGTCAGCCAGTCGAAGGGCACGCCGCCGGCGTCCATGCTGGCGGTGTAATCGCCGCTGGGGATGGCCGCGTTGGCCGGGAACAGGTCCAACCCGCCTGTTTTGACGATGAGCGATTCGCCTAGATCGGTTTCGACGGCCGTCCACGCCGCATAAGCCGCCTTCGCCAGCGCCACGTAGCCCGGCGTGTGGTAAGACAGGCGGATAATGCGCGAATGGTCCTGCGAACCGCCGCGCGCGTGGCCGATTTCAAACTGCTCCAGCCCCAGCACCTCGCCGCCCGCCTGCCGCGCCAGCCAATACAGCGCCCCGCTGCCAATCCCGCCCAATCCCAGAACAATGTATTCAAAATCTTGTTTCATGTTCGTCCCTTATATGAAAATTGGACACGGATGAACGCGGATGAACGCGGAGAAGAATCCGTGAAAATCCGTGTTCATCCGTGTCCAATTTTAGCAAAGCATCCCCATAAGCGATCAGATAAAATCTCGCGGGATTTTAAAGTCCCAGGTGCGGGCAAACACCCGCGTTTCCCCTTCGTAGGCGTCCAGGCGGCAGGTGACGTAGAAGTGATCGGCGTCGGCGGTGAGGGTGCTGTCGGTGGCGATGCGCACGCGCCAATCGCCGCGCTGGTAGGCGAGTTCGTTTTGCACGCGGTTCTGCATGGACAGCGGGTCGCCTTCAACGACGCTGGTGGTTTCGCGGCTGCGCCCGGCCGTTTCCATGCCCGTCTCGCGGAAGCGGATACGGCCGTCATCCACCTCTAACCCGCATTCTACTCGCCCAGTCAGCACATCGCGCGTCACCCACTTGCGCCGGGAGCCGGTGGACAGGGTTTCCACGGACAGCGGCGGGGCGATTTCGGCGGGCGGAAACGGCCGTAACCCCTCATCCTCTTTAGCTGGCGCGCGCACCGGCAGCCGCAGCCGCGAGGCCGTGCCGCCAAACAGCGTCAGCGTCACCGGGCGCGGCGATGGCCAGGCGTGGCGCATGTTCGTCGGCGAGAGGCTGACGCGCCAGCGATGCCCGGCGGGCAGGCGGTAGGCCATCACGTTGAGCGGCACGGTGACGGTGGTGCGCTGCCCTGGTTCCAGCGGGGCGGGGAATTCGTGGCTGTCGCGGTGGGTCAGGTTGAGCAGCCCCCAGCTAACCAGCGTTGAGGCGCCGTCCGGGGCCACGTCGCACAGGCGCACGGACAGCAGGGCCAGCGGCTGGTCGGCGGCCACGGTCACGTCCACCGCCGGATAGCCCAGGATTTCCACCGCTTCGGCCAGCGGCGCTGAGGTGAAACTGAGCGCCTGCCCATCATCGGCGCGCTGATCGCCGGCGGGTTCGCCGGGTAGGCCGTATGCGCCCCAGGTTCCGGCGTCCAGGCCGTGGCTTTGCTGGCCGCGGAGAGAGAGGGGTGGGGGATTGGAAACGGCCGTTTCCCCCAACCATCGCGCCGCGCCATCCCCATTCATAAAATAAACCTGCTCGCGCACATTGGGCGACGGCCAGGATGGTTCCGCCACCCAGCGTCCGGCCCGCTCCGCGCGGAAGATTTCGGGCGGCACGGCCTCCTGCATCCAGGTGCGCAGCATCGGCTCGTCCATAACGCCGGTCTCGATGCCTTTGAGCCAGTAATCCCACCAGCGCAGGCTCTCCTGCAAAAAGCCGATGGCCGGACCGGGCACGCCCACTTCCGGGAAATTGTGCGACCAGGGGCCAATCAACCCTTTGCGCGGCCCGGACAGCCCGGCCAGCAGGCGCGGAATCGAGTTATTGTAATTGTCCGCCCAGCCGCCGACGGCGTAGACGGGAATGTCGACGGCCGTGTAGGTTTCGCAAACGGAGCCGTGTTTCCAGTAGGCGTCGCGGCGCTGGTGGCTGAGCCAGGCTGCGATGTAGGGCGGCGTCTTTTCCAGACGTTCTTGCCACATCTCGCGCCAATTCTCCCCGACGAGGCGCGGGTCGGGTGGGGCGGCGTTGGACACAAACATGACCGAAGCCCAGGCCAGCATTTGCGAGGTGAGCAGGCAGCCGCCCATGTAATGCACGTCGTCGGCGTAGCGGTCGTCGGTGAAGTGCATGGCGATGACGGCTTTGAGCTGCGGCGGGCGGCGGGCGGCGATTTGCAGGGCGTTGAAGCCGCCCCACGATTTGCCAAAGAGGCCGATGTCGCCGGTGCACCAGGGCTGGTCGGCGATCCAGGCCAGCACGGCCAGGGCGTCGTCTTGCTCCTGGGGCAGGTATTCGTCGTACAGGACGCCGTCGGACTCGCCGCTGCCGCGCATGTCCACGCGGATGGCGGCGTAGCCGTGTCCGGCGAAGTAGGGGTGGCGTTGGGCGTCGCGCACGGCCGTTCCGTCCCCTTTGCGATACGGCAGATATTCCAACAGGGCCGGAACCGGGTTGATCTCGGCGTCTACGGGCAGCCAGATGCGCGCCGCCAGCCGCGTCCCGTCAGGCAGGGGAATCCAGGTGTTTTCAATCTCGCGGATGGGGTGAGGGAAGGTGCGTTTAATTTGGGTCATAATTGTCCTTTTGCCACTATCTTACCACGCGTGATAGAATCTGCGGTTGCTTTCGCCCGATGAAAATGTGGGCGTTGGGAGCCACCAAACCCAAAAAAAATTAGAGGTATTGACATGGTTATCAGACAATTACCCGGCCGGGTACGGGCGCGGTTGATCACGCCCACGAACCTGGAGATTGTGCGGGATTATGTGTTGATTGCGGTAGGCACGGCCGTGATGGTCGTCGCCATGCACTTTTTCTTCATTCCCAATAAATTGGTCGTCGGCGGCGTCAGCGGCGCGGCCCAGATCATCAACAGCTACACCGGCTGGCCCATTGGCACGATGGTTTTTATCTTCAACGTGCCCCTGTTCATCCTGGGCTGGCGCTATCTGGGCGGCAAACGCTTCCTGATCCGCACGGTATTTTCGGCCACGTTGTATTCGGTGCTGCTGGACAGCTTCCAGCTTTTCCTGCCCACGCAGGGCATCACCCAGGATTTGCTGCTGAACACTTTGTACGGCGGCATTTTGGGCGGGCTGGGCGGCGGGTTGGTGCTGCGGGCCAAGGCCACCGGCGGCGGCACGGACATCCTGGCCCGGTTTCTGGATAAAAAATTCGGTATTCCCATCTCGCAGGGCTACCTGTACACCGATGGCTTGATTGTCTTTATCGCTGGCGCGGCCTTTGGCTGGGAGTTTGCCCTGTACGCCATCATCGGCCTGTATGTGTGGAGCATTGTGGCCGAGGTGGCCATGACCGGCCTGAACGTGGAACGCGTCGTCACCATCATCACCAACGAGCCGGAGCTGGTGGCCCGGCAAATCATCGAGCAGTTGGAGCGGGGGGTGACGGCCTGGGAAGGGCAGGGCATGTACACTGGCCAGCCGCGCAAAATGCTGCTGTGCGCCGCCAGCCGCGGCGAAATTGGGCAGATCAAGACGTTGGTGTACGAGACCGACCCGACCGCTTTTGTGATCATCGGCCAGGCGCATGAGGTGCTGGGCGAAGGGTTCAGGCGGTTGACGAATGAGTAGAAGCTATTAGCTGTTGGCTGATAGCTGTTAGCTAACAGCTTCCACAAAACGCGGCTCGCGCACCCACCAATGCAGGGCGGCGAAGGACAGGGCATAGAAAAAAGCGCTGAGGGCAAACAGCCAGCCGGCGTTGGCCGTGGCCAGACCCGCGCCCACCAGCGGCGCGAGCAGGCTAATGACGCCCACGGCCGTATTCGTTAACCCCACATACGTCGGCCGTTTCTCCGGCAGGCAAAACTCCATCACCAGCAAAATGCCGGAGACAATTACGCCGCCGGTGCTGATGCCCATCAGCACAAAGGCCGCAAAAATCCAGGCTGGTTCCGGGGCCAGCCAGGCGATCAGGAAGGCGGCCATGCCCGCCAGAGCGCTCAGTTCCAACGACAGTTTGTGGCCGCGCCGGTCGGCCAGCAGGCCAAAGAGCAGGTTGCCGGCCGTTTGCCCGGCCAGCATGGCCAGCGTGTAGAGGCCGACGGTGCTGTTGGAGACCTGGAAGCGCTGCACGGCCGTGACCGTCACAAAGCCCGTGCCCATCCCGCCCAGAGCAAACAGCAGCCGCCCCACTAAAAAGCGCCGGAAATTGTCATCCTGCCGCACGATGACCGGCAGCGCCTGGATGTATTCGCCGGTGCTCTGGCGCGGGATCGACGACGGCTGCACCGGCTCGCGGGTGAGAGCCAAAAAGACCCAGCTGATGGTGATAAACAGCGCCGCCAGCGAAAACGAATAGACAAAATTCAGCGGAAACGGGAATTCTTCTAAAAACCAGGCGCTCAGGCTGGCCGCCAGCAGGCCCGATCCTGCGCCCAGAAACATGGTCAGGCCAAAAAAACGGCCGCGCCGGTCCACCGGAAAACAGCGGGCGATGAGGTCTTGCCAGGCGGTGGCCACCACGCCCGCGCCCAGGCCGTGCCAGGCATAGGCGACCAGGAACAGCAGCAGGGCGGCGGTGGCTGAACGGAAGGCGAGGATGGCGGCGACGGCCGTCAACCAAATCGGCACGCGCACCAGGAAAAAGCCCAGATTCACCACCACCGGTTTCTTGCGCGCCAGCCGCTCCACCACGTTGGCGGTGAGCAGCTGCGGCGCAAACCACGACCCCTGGGCGATCATCGCCGCCACGCCGATGGCCAGTTGGCTGTCGGTGAGCTGGCTGATGAACAGGGGCACGACGGTGGCGGAGGAGATAAAACTCGCGCCAAACCAGAAGTTCACGCCATCCAGCAGGTTGACGGTGAAGTTCCAGCGGTAATTTTGTTCGGTAACGGCCGTTAACTCGGCCTCGGTGCGCAGGGGGGCAGGCTGGTCGGCCCGCAGCAGCCAGCGCATGGCTGCTCTTAACTGATTCGTTGCTAACATATTAGTTTCTAGTCGTTAGGGTTTCAGGGGATTTTAAAGTCGGGCGTTTGGTGAGGATTTTAGCCCAACGCCCAGCGAATAATACACGCAGACGCGCCGATCACAAAAGCTTGTACGCCGTAGATTGGTCTAATCTTCCTGGGTTAGACCAATCTTATGTATTTGCCTTTCGCAGCGCCATGAACTTTTTCGCCGTTTCCACGGCCACGGCCGCGTCGCGGCAATAGGCGTCGGCTTCGATGTCCTCGGCGAAGGCGGCGTTGAGCGGCGCGCCGCCTACCAGCACGATGATGTTCTGGCGGATACCCTTCTCCTTCAGGGCGTCGATTACCACGCGCATGTAGGGCATGGTGGTCGTCAGCAGGGCGCTCATGCCCAAAATGTCCGGTTGGTGAGTCTCAATGGCCGCCAGATATTTTTCGGCCGAATTGTTGATGCCCAGGTCGACGACTTCAAAGCCCGCCCCCTCCATCATCATGCCCACCAGATTTTTGCCGATGTCGTGGATGTCGCCTTTGACCGTGCCGATGACCATTTTGCCGATTTTGGGCGCGCCGGTTTCGGCCAGCAACGGCCGTAACACCGCCATGCCCGCCTTCATCGCCTTCGCCGCCATCAGCACCTCCGGCACAAACAAAATCCCATCGCGGAAATCCGCGCCCACGATGTCCATGCCGGCCACCAGCCCTTGCGTCAGCACGTCGTAGGGCGTCAGGCCGCGGGCCAGCGCCTCCCGAACCTCGGCCACTACTTCGTCGGCGTAGCCATCGTAGAGGTCGTCCATCATCAATTCCAGCAGCTCTTCCAGGGACAGGTCTGGCAGGTTGATTTCTTCTTCGGGCTGTTCGGTCATGGGTTTACCTCATCTTGTTGCCGGGGATTGCTGGCAAATATAACAAAGCGCACTACAATCGTCAACGATTGTGAAACGCTGGTTCATATTGTGAAATGACCCCAGATGTTTCCACGCCCAAAGTGATAAAAATCCACAGATTTCGCCGATGACGCCAATTTTCCCTCTGCGCCTTTGCCCCTTGGCGTCTTTGCGTTAAAAATTCTTTAGAGGGGACGACATGAGCGCAGGCTCAACACCATAAATGAAAAGGACACGGATGAACACGGATTTTCACGGATTCTTATCCGTGTTCATCCGCGTTTATCTGTGTCCCATTTCCAAAGGAGACCTTGATGAGACCATCACTCAACGTGCTGCAAGATGACCTGATCCAACAAATTTTAGCCGAGGCCAAACGGATATTGAGCGAGGTGGGTGTGGAGGTGCGCGGGGCGGCGCTGCACGGCCGTCTGCTCGACCACGGCCTCAAAACCGACCCGGCTACCGGGCGCGTTCTGTTTCCGCCGGATGTGGTGGATACGGCCGTTGCCAGCACGCCATCTTCCTTTACGTTGTATGATCGCGATGGGAACCCCCACGCCGAACTGGGCGGCGACAACGTGCATTTTGTGCCCGGCTCCAGCGGCCTGAAAGTGCTGGACCACCGCACCGGGCATACTCGCCTGGCCAACACGGCCGATTTCGTCGAATACGTGCGCCTGGCCGACGGCCTGCCCCACATTGCCTACCTGGCGACCGCCTTTTCCACCAACGACGACATCGAGCCGCAAATCTCCGACGCCTGGCGGCTGTTTTTGTGCCTGACCCAATCGCGCAAGCCGGTGGTTTCCGGCGCGTTTACCGAACACGGCGTGCCGCGCATGACCGACATGATGCAGCTCTTCCGCCGCGACCGCGCCGACCTTATCGCCCGGCCGCTGTCGATTTTTACCATCACGGCCACCGGCAGCTTCCGCTACAGCGAAGACTCCTGCCAGAATTTGCTCGATTGCGTGGAAGCGGGCATCCCGGTGGAGATTGTGCCGGTCACGCTGATGGGTCTCATCGCGCCGGTCACGCTGGTGGGCGCGACCGTGTTTCACGTGGCCGATGTGCTGGCTGGTTTGACGATGGCTCAGATTGTGAAACCGGGCGCGCCGGTGTTGTTTGGCGGCGCGCCGGCGGCCTTCCACATGAAGGCGGCTACCTCGCCGATGGCGGCCATCGAAGCGCTGCATCTGGACGTGGCGTATACGGCCGTGGCCAAATCGCTCCATCTGCCCACCCAGGCCTACATGGCCCTGGGCGACGGCAAATTTTTAGACGCCCAGGCCGGCGCGGAGACCTTTGGCAGCGCCCTGCTGGCGGCGTTGGCCGGAATTAATTCGGTGTCGGGACCGGGGATGCTGGATTATGTGCTGGTGTTCAGCCTGGCCAAGCTGGTGTTTGACGATGAATTATGCGGCCAGGCGCTGCGCTTTGTGCGGCCCATCCAGACGCAGAATGATTTGCCTACACTGGACCTTGTGCGCGAATTATTAGCCGAGCAGCACCTCATCACCGCGCCGCACACGATGGCCCATTGGCCGCAAGAATTATATCTGCCGGGCAGCACATTTGATCGTGACAACCGCGAAAATTGGGAGAAGGCCGGCCGACCCACGCTGGATAAGCGAACCTTTGACGAAGTGGAGCGGCGGCTGGCGGCGTATGAACCCATCGAGACGGATGCGCTGGCGCTGGCGGAAATGGAGCGGTTGATGGTGAATGGGATGGTGGATGGGGAACGGCCGTTGCCCGCCATTCCACCCCACATCCGCCCAACCAAACCGACGGCCCAATCGCGGGAGCGCCGCCGCACCCGCCGAAGTTGAGAACAAGTCTGAACAAAGGCGATTGTTACCACAATTTGCGGCCACAAACGGCCGTGCCTTAACGACGCTTCACGTTAGCCGTTCACAGGTGTGCGCACGCCTGTTTGGATTGGCGCCTGCGACGTGTACCGTGATGCCCGGTTTTGTCCTGGCATTCTTTACCCTGACTGATGTGCCGGCGATTTCGGTGTTTGCGTTGTATGGCCAAATGTTGCTGTACATGCTCATCAGCATTGCCTTGTTCACGGTAGGCGACACATTTTTAAAGTGACGACGAATAAGATAACGGCCGTCTGGGGCGCTTCAGCCTTTGTCCTTTTTTATTGGTTTGTGCTGCCCGCCTGGTTACTCACTGTGAGCGGTTTGTTGGGATGGAGTCTGCCCTTTTGGATGCCCCTCTGATGGGACGGGCCGCGATTGTGGTTTTGGCGTTGGTGTGGGTGCAGCGCACCTACCTGAAGGAACGCCATGACGTGGCCGAAAAAGGCATTCCGCTGGCCAACCCGGGCATTGCCGTCAGTGCCAAAGCGGGACAGGTGGCGGTGATGTTTCAGCCGGGAGATACGGCCGTTTCCGCCGCCATCAAACAAGCGTGGGGACGTGACGGACATTTTGCCCGCGCTGTTGGCGGGGCGGTGGGAGGTGCTGGGCCAGCGCATGGTGCAGCCAACGGCCGTCTAGCCCGATTGGCTGCCTCTCGCGCTTTTGTTGGCCAATCGGATGGGCGATTGGGTCGTGCGCATCTGGTGTGTAAGTTGTATCTTAACCTGGCAGTGCTAAGTTGAGGCACGAGAAAATCAGCAAACATTGCGCATGGAGGATTCTATTATGACGTTGCATTCGTATAGCCAGTTGCCCAGGGTGAAACAGATTGTCTGGTTGGGTGTTTTGTTTCTTTCTTTGGCGGGAATGGTGGGGTGTACGGCCGTTTCCAGCACCGACGACAGCAGCCATGCAACCATGAACGACAATCAAACCATGGAAACTATGGGCGATATGGAAACCACAGATGCCGAGCATGACGAGGTCGACGATGTGTTTGTGCCCAACAATGGCGCTGAGGTGAAATTGGTTTCTCCGGCCGACGGCGCTGTCTTGGCGGCTGGCGCAGATATTCCCATCACCATCGAGACGGTGAATTTTCCCATTGGCGAAAACGGCAATCATTGGCACATTTATCTGGACGGCACCCCGATCATGGTGATGGGCGGGAATACATTTGTGTTGCAAAACCTGGCGTCTGGGGAGCATACAATTGAAGTGTTTCTCTCGCTGGGAACGCATGAAAATCTGGAAGAAGGCGACAGCCGCACGATTACGGTGGAGGAATAGCCGCCATGAAACGAGTGGTGCAGGTGTGTGTGTTGGTTGTGTTGTTGGGAGGGGTGGTGACGGCCGTTTTCGCCCACAGCGCCGCCCTCCTTAAAACCGAGCCGCCCAATGGCGCAGTCCTGGCCGAGTCGCCGCCAACCGTTACCGCCTGGTTTGCTGAAGAGCTTGCCAGCGGCGAAAGCAGCCTGAAGGTGTTCGCTACCAGCGGACAGCAGGTGGACAACGGGGATGGCGGCGTGGATCTGAATGATCCTGACCATGCTTCGATGGTTGTGACGCTGCCTGCGCTGCCCAATGGGTCTTATACCGTCCAGTACCACATTTTGCTGCTGGATGGCGACGCCACGGATGGCGCGTTTGCCTTTGCCGTGGGCGAAGGCGAAACTGTTGTGCTCCCGGCTGAACCGGTTACTGACTCTTTGCCGACGACCGAATCCACGGCTGAAGTTGGCGGAAGTTCGGCTGTCTGGTTTTTGAGCGGGGTTCTGGCTGTGCTGCTGATGGCGGGCGGGGTGTTTGTTTGGGGCCTCCGTCGCAGGTGACATCAGGTTAGAGCAATGAATAAAGGGTCTTTGGGATTTCATGGGGTTTGGTCTGATTCGTGATTCGTGATACGTGATGCGTGATGCGTGAAACCTCTCTGGTCACGCATCACGCTTCACGCATCAGGGGCTGTCAACCCCCTGAGTTCCTGAAGAACCTGAATAAAAAACGGCCGTTACCGGAAGGGTAACGGCCGTTTCTGTTTCCAACGGGCAACGATTTCCCTGATCTAGATAGCCTCAACGCTTTCCAGTTCCGGGAAAAACTGCTTGACGGTGCCTTCAACCCATCCATGCAGCGTTACTGGGGCCAGCGAACAACCATCACAAGCGCCAGACATCTTCACCTTCAAAATTTGTCCATCAAACTCCACCATTCTCACCGCGCCGCCATGGAAATGTTCGATGTACGCGCTGAGAGAATCAATCAGGGCGCGCATCCGTTCCGTTTCGGACGCGCTGTTGTTGGTTTCTGGTTCTCCTGCGGGTATTGTCATGGTCATTTTGACACTCCTTGATATGGGGTAATTTATTTGCCAATCAATCGGCCTCGTGACGAACCTTGCGCCGACTTCGATACCTTAAGAGTAGCACAAAACGGCCGTGTTTCGTGCATCAACTTGGCTGAAACAGACCTTGATTGAGCAAATTCTCACCTAAATTATTCGTTTCTGCCCATTGGTTCAAACCTGCCAACCATGATACCATTGCCCGAATTGAAACCTAAAGGGCGTAACGGCCGTTTCCTACGCCGAACCCACTCACAAAGGTAACTTGTCAATGAAAGATCTTTTTGCCAATGCATTTGAAGGGCAGACCGTGCTTGTCACCGGCCATACCGGCTTTAAAGGGTCCTGGTTGTCCACCTGGTTGGTGGAATTGGGCGCCAACGTCATCGGTTTTAGCCTGGATGAAGCCCCAACCAACCCCAGCAACTACGTCGTCTCCAATCTGGCGGGCCACATCACCGATGTGCGCGGTGATATCCGCGACCTGGAAGCCGTCCAGGATACCATCGCCACTCACCGCCCCACCATCATTTTCCACCTGGCCGCGCAGCCCATCGTTTTTCGCTCGCTGGCCGAACCGAAACTGACCTTTGACACCAACGCCACCGGTACGGTAAACGTGCTCGAAGCCGTCCGCCAAACCAATTCGGTGAAATCCATCGTCTGTGTCACCACCGACAAAGTGTACGCCAACCAGGAATGGGTCTGGGGCTACCGCGAGAGCGACCCATTGGGCGATTATGACCCGTACAGCGCCAGTAAGGCAATGGCCGAATTGGTCGTCGCCTCTTACCGCGAATCTTATTTCGCCAAAAAGAATTACGACAAACACGGCGTGGCCATTGCCACCGTACGCGCCGGCAATGTCATCGGCGGCGGCGATTTTGCCGACTACCGCCTTGTGCCAGACTGCATGGCCGCCCTGATGGCCGGCGAGCCGATTCGTATTCGCAATCCGTTTAGCGTACGGCCGTGGGTCCATGTGCTGGAACCCATCAGCGGTTACATGTGGGTGGCTGTTAAGCTCTTAAAGGAAGGCGCGTCCTTCTCCGAAGCGTGGAACTTTGGTCCGCTGGAACAAAAAGGGGTCACTGCTGGCGATCTGGCCGAGCGGTTGATTGCGTTGTGGGGGTCCGGTTCGTGGATTCACACCAACCCGGAACTGGAAAAATCAGAAACCGGTCACCTGCGGCTCAGTTGGGACAAGGCCGCTACGCGGCTGGATTGGCGGCCCGCCTACAACTGGGAAAAGGCACTTTCTGAAATCGTTGGTTGGTACAAGCTGCTCCAATCCTCAGCCGATATGTTCCAAGCCAACCGCGCCCACATCCAGACCTACGTTGACCACGCCCGCGCCGCCCGCATTGGCTGGACGAGATAGTTGTTGGCTAAAAGCTAGAAGCTGTAAGCTGTAGCTGTTAGCTGTTAGCTGTATGCGCTAATCGACGCTGATTTTGGTGCGGTCAAGAATTGGTGAAGTCATTCTGAACGGAGTCTGCGGAGTGAAGAATCCCTCATGGCATACGGTTTGGGGATTCTTCCTCGAAGACTCGTCAGAATGATGGTGATTCAAGGTCGTTCTTATCCGTGAAATCCGCGTTTATCCGTGTCCCGTTCCTCTCCTAAAACCTTTCCCCGCGTTCGGCCATTTGGCGCAGCAGGGCGGGCGGCTGGAACCGCTCGCCGTAGGTTTCGGCCAGTTCCTCGCTGCGGGCCACAAATTGAGCCAGCCCATAGTCGTTGATGAATTGCAGCGTGCCGCCCTTGAACGGCGCAAAACCCCAGCCGAAGATGCTGCCAATGTTGGCGTCAGCGACGGCCGTTAATACCCCTTCTTCATAACAGCGAGCAGTCTCCAGCGCCTGCACAAACATCATGCGCTCGATCATGTCTGCCTGGCTGAGTTTTTTGCCTTGCAGCGGGAAGATGTTGGGCAGTTCCGGCCATAGAAATTTGCTGTCATTGGCCGGGTATTCGTAGAAACCGGCGCTTTTGGCTTTGCCGAAACGGCCGTATTCCCCCGTCATCACATCCAACACCCGGTCGCTGGGATGGCTGGGCAGGCTCTTACCCTCCGCCGCCAAATCCTTGCGCGTTTGCTCGCGGATATGCAGCATCAGCCCCAAACTCACCTCGTCGGACAAAGCCAGCGGACCTACAGGCATTCCGGCTTGCAGCCCGGCCATTTCGATGGCTTGCGGCTGCTGCCCTTCGGCCAACAGCGCCTGCCCTTCTTGCACATAGGTGCTGAAGACCCGCGAAGTGTAAAAGCCGCGGCTGTCGTTGACCACGATAGGCACTTTGCGGATTTGCAGCACGTAGTCGAACGCTTTCGCCAGGGTCTCCGGGCTGGTTTGGGCGCCGGTGATGATTTCTACCAGCCGCATTTTCTCTACCGGCGAGAAGAAGTGCAGGCCGATGAAGTTGGCCGGGCGGCTGGAGCGTTGGGCCAGGCCGGTGATGGGCAGGGTAGAGGTGTTGGAGGCGAATACGGCCGTTTTCCCCACCTGCGCCTCCGCTTCATGCGTCACTTTTGCCTTCAACTCCCGGTCCTCAAACACTGCCTCGATGATCAGGTCGCAGCCCTGCAACTCGGCGGCGTCGCCCGTGGGCTGGATGCGGTCCAAAATATCTTGTTTCTGCCCCGCGCTCATCTTGCCGCGCTGCACCTGCCTGGCGCAGATGGCTTCGATCTGCGCCTTGCCCGCCTTGGCCCGCGCCATGTCCACATCCTTCAGCACCACGTCCATGCCCGCATAGGCCGACACGTAGGCGATGCCGTGGCCCATCATGCCCGCGCCCAGAACGCCGACCACCTGGGTTTGCTGCGGCGGCACGTTGGCCGGGCGGCTGGCCCCGGCGTTGATCTCGTTGAGTTGGAACCAGAAGGCGTTGATCATGTTTTTGGCCGTTTGGCTGGTGGCGATGTGGGCGAAATAGCGTGATTCAATGCGCGTGGCAGTCTCAAAATCGACCACGGCCCCTTCGACGGCCGCAGCCATAATGGCTTCGGCGGCCGGGTAGTTGCCGTAGGTTTGTTTTTTGAGGATGGCGGGAGCGATGGCCAGCATTTGGGCGATAGACGGCCGTTTCGGATCGCCGCCGGGCATTTTGTAGCCCGCCTGGTCCCACGGCTGTCTGGCCTGGGGATGGGCGGCAATCCAGGCTCGCGCTTTGGCCATCATTTCCTCGGCGTCGGCTGCCAGGTCGTCAATCAGACCTGCCGCTTTGGCCTCCTGCACCTTCATTTGCTTGCCTTCGGACAAAAGCGGGAAGGATGGCTGCAAGCCAATCATGCGTGTCAGGCGGATAATGCCGCCGCCGCCGGGAATGAGGCCCAGCGTCACTTCCGGGAAGCCAAACTTGCTGCGCGGATCGTCCAGAGCGATGCGATGATGGCAGGCCAGAGCCAGCTCCATGCCGCCGCCCAACGCCGTGCCGTTCAGCGCGGCGACCACCGGCTTGCCCAATGTCTCTAGCTGCCGGAATCCGGCTTTCAATTGTTCGGTGTTGTGAAAAATTTCGGCCGCATCCGTGGCCTGAACCAGCCATTCCAGGTCGGCTCCGGCCAGAAAGCTCTTTTTGCCAGAGGTGAGGATGATCCCGGTTAAGGCATTTTCAGCGGCCAGTTTAGCCAGCGCTTCGCGGAAGCCGACGCCAAATTCATCATTTAGCACATTGGCTGTCCGGCCAGGCATGTCCAGCGTGAGTGTAACGATATTTTGTTCATCTTTTTCGTATCGAAAGGTCATGTTTCCCCCAACAATCTGTCTGTTTTTGGGATTGGTCCGATTAACTACCGATCAAACCAACCAACGGCCTCGTAGTTACGAGGATACGTTCTTATCTATTGAGGATTAAAGGTGCTGCTTTGCCAATAACTATACAGACCCCAAGGGTTTGCTCATAAAAATTTGGATTATTTAGGTACCAAACCCTTGGGGTTATGCCAGAGAACCCTGGCCAGTTACAATCATTCAATTATCACAAGATTACCGGCAATTAGCAGATTTTCAAGTTGGGTTGGAAATGGTTACATATCTGTGTAATTTGTGGATTTTTCACCTGTGGCGGTCGGCGAGCACCGGTGATGTTTCCTATGTGTCAGGTTTTTCAGGCAACTCGCGGATGATCTGAGATTAGGACTTGCTGGCAATTGTGAATGAACCTGGCTGGGGTATGGTATACTGCTCAGGTCGGGGGAAGTGTCCAAAGCGCGAGGCGATGCAGGTGACGGAAACAGACATCACATTTTACAACAAGGTAGAAATTAAGGTCCAGGCACAAATATTTTCTGGGCGGACACTGGTTGGCACTTGCGTGGCTGGTCCTGGGGAAAAGCGTGTCTTACCGGCCGAATCGGTTCGGTATGATATTTATCTCAAAAACAGCATCACCGGTTGGGAAATTGCTCACATGCTGGATAGCGCGGCCAAAACCTTTACGTTGAGCCAAGAAAAAGGGCGGTACGTCCTTACGGGCAGCTAAATTCGGGTTGGCGAGCATTTGGATAGAGCAAGATTCTGGCGTGGATGTTGTGATTGAAGGGGAAATAGGAACGGCCGTTAGTTGTCGCTTGTGCGCGGCTGCGGCAAAACCGATGGAACCAGGTCTGTGGAAGACGGCCGTAAAATTGCGGCCGTCTTAGTCTATTGGCGTTTACCATTCATACGATCAGCGAGAGCAGGAGATGAACCATGAGTAAAGGGCAAGACAGCAAAAAAAGAGATCAGAAAAAACCGGCAAAGACCACGAAAGAAAAGAAGCAAGCGAAAAAAGAGAAAAAAGAGAAGAAAGAAAACGTGGGTATTATAAAACCATAAGTTGGCGTGCGCGTGGCGGAGGCGCGAAAAGGGCTGAGAAAGAGAAGATTTGAGTTGGCGGGTTCTAGTGCAAGTCCTGGAAAAGCGCTGTGGGTGCGGTTTAATCCAAGCGTTTTGTCTGGTGTGATGCAATTGGGAGAAAAGATGGGTTTGCTATTTAGGGATTGGCTCACGGATCAACGAGATCGACAAGATGGCATAGGTGATCTTGCGCGTAATTTTGCTTTAGAAGATGTGACCAAGAAATTGTCTGGGCGTAAATCCGACGAGCATAAAAGTTGGGCTGACGCGGTGATTAAGAGCGACATCCCTGGGCATATTTATGCGTTTAATGATGCCTGGCAAGAATTTTTGCAGGCGGATCGAAATTGATTTTGCGACACAACGTCGAATAATGATTAGTTGTTTGAGTTAATGTGGCGGAACGGCCGTTTCCCATTGGGGATTAATAAATTAATCGGGTAATCGAGAGGTATGTCATGCTGAGAGCCTGTGCTGGGGCTGCCGAAGCATCCTCCGAAACATGCCATTTGCTTGAAATGAACGAGTGATAGGGATTCTTCCCCGTTCGACGTTGCTCAGGGCCGAAGACTCTGCTCAGAATGACCTGTTCATTACCTGATTGTTTTCTTGAAGACCTATTTGAAACGGCCGTTTTTTGTTCTCAGTCTCGCTATCCTTTCATATAAGACAGCTTTTCGCAGATGACGCCGCTTTTTATCTGAAATATATCAGCTCCCCGAACACTTCTCGCGGTTCCTTTCTCATCAACCCAGTCGCATCGCCAGCGGGTTACGCAGCGAAAGCCCAGGCCAAATATCTCTTCGATCTCCATGTGGACCTGAGGCGATTCGCGGAAATATGCTTGCCAGTAGCGTGAGATCGCCTCTTTTCCTGTGTACACATCGCTGGTGGGGGTGGGGTATGTGCCTTCAAAGACACACGCGTCGCTTAGAAGCCGCAGCATTCCGGCTATGTCGTGGCGGTTGAACGCCTGGTTAAATTCGATGACGAGGCGGATCGCCGTTTCTATCTTGGACATTTTCATCGAGTTCACTCGCTCCTTCTGCCTGACTATCCAGGCCGAACTCTCGGATGATGCGACCAACAATGTCCTCAACGCTGTGTTCGACGCTGATGATCATTGTGTTTTGGGCTGATGGCGGTTCCAGGGCGTCAAATTGGCTTTGCAACATGGCCGGTTTCATGTAATGGGTCTGACGAGCCGCCATGCGTTCCCAGATGAGATTGAGGCTGCCTTGCAAATAGACCAGGCGGACACCATCATTGCCCTGGCGCAGTTGGTCGCGGTATTTCTTTTTCAGGGCAGAGCAGGCGAGCACGGCCGTTTCCCCCCGCGCCAGATGTTCGGCTATCAGATCATGCAGCCGGGCCAGCCAGGGATAACGGTCGTCGTCATTAAGCGGGGTGCCGCCGGCCATTTTGGCCACATTTTCCGGCGGATGAAAATCATCCCCATCGTAAAACATTGCGCCCAGCCGCTGGGCCAACGCCAAACCCACCGTGCTTTTGCCGCAGCCAGATACACCCATGATGACAAATACCTGGTTCATGCAGCCGTCTCCCGCACACGATACAACATCTCACCCGCCTTCGGGACGTAGAGAATGCCTTCGTTCTCCCGCCCCAGCCAGTCGTCAAGATCAATGTCGTCCGGGTTCTGATAGCCCAACGCCAGCTTTTCGCAATCTTTTGGCGACAATCGTGTGGCCAGGTTTACCGTGGCGCGGGGGTGTTCTGTGCCGTTTTGGTAACGGCCGTCGCCCCGCACATGCGTACTGTGGGCCAATACCCCCAGCGGAATATGCTTAAACCTGTCCCATTGGTTCAAAAAATAAGGCAGCACATGATAACCAATTTCGTAGATGTATCGGCCATGCACATGGCTGACCACATCGAGATGCGGCGCGAAAATGGTCAATTCGCCGCCTTCGGCTAAGGCCGGTTCTAGTTTGTACATCGCCTTGCCCGCCGTCCACAGTTCGTCGTACATCGGCGGCGCTTTAGACAGCACCCTGGTGAACGGCTTGTCCACCCAAATGATGTGTTTCCGCGAAGACAAATCGGCCGCCGCGCTCCAGGCTTCCAAATGGTCGCCGATGAATACCCCGGCCAATCCATGCCCTACTACCACCAGGGCGATGAGCGTGATGGGCGTGGGCACATGGGCCGTCGCCGCGTGAATCATGTCGCGCACCGGCGTCTCCTTGATGCCTATTGTGCCGCGCACCCCGGCCAACGCCCCCAGCCAGTGGGTCACGTTGATCATGTCTGCGCCTGAAATGCCGGGAAAGAGGTATTTTGCCCCGCCGGAAAAACCAACAACCTCGTGGGGAAAGGTTGGGCCAAGAATCAGGAGATGATCGTACTCTTGAATGGCGCGGTTGATCAGGATATTGACGTCGCCTCCCAGGGTTGGATGCCAGCGCGCGCCGCCAATCTCTTGTATTTGCGCTTGAGGCAGAACGCCGACGCAGGTGAAGGTTTCGGGCAAATCCCAGCGATGATTGAATATCCCCACATGCCTGAATTCTCCCTTCCGTTCTCCTTCCGTAATGCCCACCAGCGCATCGAGCTGCGCTTGCGTCAGCGGTGGATGCGTGCCCAGCGCCACCATAAAGTCGAGCTGCTGCGCATCGTGCAAAATGGCGACCAGTTCGCGGAATAAAAAAGGCAGGGGAATTGTGCGTGTATGGTCGGGTATGAGGACCAATATGTTTTGGCCGGTAAACTGCTTTTCCAGACCGGTATGCAGCGTTTGCCGTACCTGGTCATCGGTTAACAGCCCTTCGGGTTGAAATGCTTGTGCAATCATGATTACCTCTAATCATTCATGGGAGATGGGACAAATTTTCAGTTTTCAAGTAACTACCAAGTTGTTGGTTGGTTTGATAGTTGGTTTGTTGGCTGAAAACCAACCAGCAAACTAGCCAACCAACAAACTTTTCCAGAGAGCCTTCGTAGTTACGTTTTCAAGGTAATCTTCGCTGTTACACGCCGCTGAAGGCGGAAAAACCGCCATCCACGGGTACGACGATGCCCGTGACGAACTGCGATGCCGGCGATAGGAGCCACAGGACCGTGCCTAGCAGTTCGTCGGCGTGGCCAAAGCGGCCCATAGGGGTGTGGCTGACAATTTGCTGACCGCGTGCCGTCAGGCTGCCATCTTTGTTAAGCAGCAGCGCCTCGTTTTGTTTGCCGATGAAGAAGCCGGGAGCCAGGGCGTTGACTCGAATTTGGGGGCTGTATTCCTGGGCCATGTGGACGGCGAGCCATTGGGTGAAGTTGCTGACGCCGGCTTTGGCTGCTGAATAGGCCGGGATGCGCGTCAACGGCCGTAAAGCGTTCATCGACGAGATATTGAGAATCACCCCCGCGCCCTGCTCGGCCATGATTTTGCCGATGACCTGGCTGGGCAGGATGGTGCCCATGATGTTCAGATCGAATACAAAGCCCAGCGCTTCCTGGGATAGATCGAAAAAGGGGTTGTCGACGGCCGTAGTGGCCTGTGGGTGGTTGCCGCCGGCAGCGTTGATGAGGATGTCGATACGGCCGTAAGCGGTCATGATTTGTTGTACGGCCGTTTCCAGCGCTTCCCGTTGCAGCACATCGCCCTGCACCACCAGATAGCTGCCCGGCCCGGAGGCCATGGGCTGTTTGTACGCCGCCGGAATCTCGGTATTGCGGTCCAGCACGGCGACGTTGGCCCCCAGGCCAATGAGCGCGCAGGCCATTTCGCCGCCCAAAACGCCAGTACCGCCGGTGACAACGGCCGTTTTCCCTATAAAGTCATACCATTGTGTGAGTGTTTCTAAGTTCATGAGCTGCTCCGACCGACCACGGATATTTCTGATTGCCTGACAAATTTCAGATTTTACCGCAAAGATCGCCGAAGGCGCGAAGATTTTCTTTGGTAAAAAACCTCCGCGTCCTTGGCGTTCATCGCAGTTAGATAAGTTTGGTCAGTCAGACGGCGTTTGTCAGGGCGTGTTTTGTATTGCCGGCAGGAACAAGGTGGCCGGATCTGTGCTAAAGCGCAGGGGGATTGCGCCCTGATCTGCCCGTGGATTCACGGTGCCGGTTCCGGGATTAAAGAGGACGTACCCCTCCGCTTTTACCCCTTTTGGCAGAGAGAGGCTGGCAAAGTAGGTGAAATCGGTGAAGTTGGTTGTGATGGGAGCTGGGGTTGCCCAACTGGGTGGGGGAGCGGCGGCGACAGAATCGCTTACCAGGCGCAAAAAGCTGGTGGCGTTAATCGATATGTTCTGGGCATATACCATAGCGCCGTCGTAATTGAAGCCGCGTAAAGCGATGGTGTGGGCAACAGTATCGGTGTTGTAGAGATATAAAACGGTGGCGGTGGCGTCATTGTCTGTGGGCACAAAATAGACTAGCGTTTCCCCAGGAATTGGCGTAGGCAGGACATTGGGTGATTGGATTCCGGTGGGGAAGTTGGCTGGTGGAATTTCATCGCCGTTTGTGTCTGGCGCGATCATGGGCGTTGCCACGATGTCGCTGGCCAGATCGGCTGCGGTTTTGGCGTTGTGCGCCTGGTTTGTGTCTGGGACATCGGCCATCAGATTCTGTACGGGGGCAATCCAAAGGAGCGGCAGCGTAAAGAATATGCCTATGAGGATACCTATAACTATTAACCCGGTTTTTTTCATATGTGTCTCCTTGTTTATCTATCGAGAGTGCAGACCGCGAAATGCGGACCGGGTTCCATTTTAAAGCACAAGCGAACGCTTTTCTGACAATCGCAATACTATTGCAGATTGAAAAATTTAATCAGGTAGTCGCGGTGGGGGCAGGCCTTGTGTCTGCCCTGAGGGGCGACCACAAGGGTCGCCCTTACATATTTAGTCAGCATGCGATAGCACTGTCATGACGGCCGTGTCATGTTGATAACTTGAGAAGATTGGGCCAATTTGGAAAGTCCAACGCGAATAATGAGCAAGCCCTGGGGGTTCGGGCAAGATAAACTTCTCCATCTCCCAAAGTCCAAACTTATTTTTGAACGAACCCACAGTGCTTTGTAAGGCAAGTTTTTTGAAATTTACGCTTCGTAGCCGTGGTATCCTTACCGCGCTCTGGAAAATACGCGGTAAGGATACCGCGGCTACAAACTAACCAATCGCTAACTGGCAACGGGGCACGGCCGTTTCCTACCACCAATCGCTAATTGTGAATGAGGAACGGCCGTTTCCACCCCTAGCAGTTTGTCGGAAAAGCCCCTTACCGCCTTCCAGCGTCCCACCAAAAGAGGTTCTCCGACAGACTGCTAAACGGCCGGCCCCCCCCTAAAACCCCCCCCCCCCGCCCCCATCATGATGCGTTTTGCCAATTCATTCAGCCTGGCAGCCTGCCAACACTAACCGCTTTCCGGTAAAGATTTATTCTCGCGGGTAACTCGAATTAAAAACCGCAATGCTTCATTGACTGATTCTGCGTTTGGAAACACTTCCGCCACATCTGGCGCTAAGCGGACAAACTCGCCGAATCCCGTTCGGTTAGGGCCAACCCTTCTTACTTTCAAGCTTTTCAAATCGTACTCTGGTCGAAGTTCGTCTTCCATTTCGTTATGAACCTTCTTCATAAGCATCCTTTTCTATTTGCGTTGCCTCTCTTGCGCTAATCACCCGAATCTTATCCCGGCGCTCTGTATATGAAACAATCAATAAGCGACGTTGTTGTGACTGCCCAACAATGATAAATCTATCTTCGGCCTCAGAATGGTCAGGATCATAGAAATCAAGATACAGGGGATCATCAAAAACTGTCCTGGCTTCGTCAAAAGAAACGCCATGCTTTGATAAATTGGTCTCGGCTTTTTCTTCGTCCCACTCGAATTCCATCATCATAGCATAACATGAAATGGGACAGACTGCTTATTCGTTTTATATAACCAATCAGGTGAGGCTGCTGACGGCCGTTCCCCACCAACCAATCGCTAACTGTGAATGAGGAACGGCCGTTCCCACCCCACCACCTGGCTAAATTTGATGAACGTGGGCAGAACGGCCGTTACTCCCCCAAGATTAAAGAGTAAAGATTAGCCTGACTGCCAAATGGTGGGGGAATAGCAAGCGACGCTTTGCCCAACTGAAAACAGGGAATAGCAAGCGCTTAAACCCTCATGCGCCCACGCCACCATCATTTCCTGCTATAATGATAAAAAACCTTGAGGATAACCTGATGTATCAAGCTATCGAACCACATAATCGTTCGTCTTCACTCGATAAAATCATGAAGATTGTGCCCCAGTTGTCACAAACGGAGCGGCTGGAGTTGATTGCTTATCTCGCGGAGCAGGCACGGGAAACGGCCGTTTCCGAACCTTCTCCTAAATACCAATGGCAAGATCTGGCGGGTGTGGCTCCTGATTTGTTAGCTGGGCAGGATGCCCAAGAATGGGTCAATCAAGTAAGAACGGATGAGTGGGATCGCCATGTCCCTTGAAAAAACATTGACAAGTATTTCCACGATTTTCTTGGATTCTGCGCCAGTTATCTACTTTGTTGAGCGTAAACAGCCCTATTTCAAACAGTTGAATCCTGTTTTTAAGCAATTGGATGATGGGCTGTTAACAGCCGTTACCTCTCCAATCACTTTAGCTGAATGCATTTTCTATCCCTACAAACAGAACAATGCACAGTTAGCTGTCCAATTTAAGCATTTGCTGATACACGGCCCTCACACTCAATTCGTTCCCACGACAGATGCTATTGCCGATCAGTCTGCTCAACTGCGTGCCAAATACAATTTAGGCTTTGCCGATGCGCTGCAAATAGCCACTGCAATCAACGCAAAGTGTGACGCTTTCTTGACCAATGATACGAAACTCCAGCGAGTTTCTGAGTTGCAAGTTATTGTATTGGCGAGTGTTGGGTAAACGGCCGTTTACTCCCTCAAAGATTAAAGACCAAAGATGAGCATGCCCCCACGCGCCCACTTCACACTTCACAATGAGTTATTCCCAATTCACAATTAGGAACGGCCGTTCCCACCCCACCACCTGGCTAAACTTGATGAATTGTGGGTAGAACGGCCGTTCCCACCCCATCACCTGGCTAAACTTGATGAATTGTGGGCAGAACGGCCGTTTCCCCCCATCCCCTGACTAAACTTGATGAACGTGGGCAGAACGGCCGTTCCCACCGCACTCGTTTTTCCACCTCACAGCCGGGCGGCAAACTGATTCAATACGGTTCTTGTTTGGTCCCAAACGGCCGTTAACGGCAGCACCAGCTCCCGTAATTCTTTCCAGCGCAAAAAGAAGGAATAAGCATGGCGATAATAATGTCGAAATGCAAGATAATTCTGGAGTTGCAATTGTATGGGTAAAGGCAAAACGGCCTCTCTAAATTCATTCGCCATCCCCATTTGTTCCAGCAAATCACGATGCCATCTGTCACCAGTTGGAACTGCACCATCAATTTCTTTAGCAATGATTATAAAGATGCTTTCCACCCCATTGTAAAAAGAGTGCAGCACAGAAGCCAATGCTGTCACTTGCACCAAATCTGGCGGTTTTTGCTCAACCTGCAACAACAAATCAGCATAAGCCGCCAATAAGTGATCAATTAACGCCACATCACGTTGTACTCTTTGCGATATTGTCTCAGACAACGGGAACCAACTCCCCACTGGCGGCCAAACGACGAGCAAAAGGGTCTTCCGTGTTATCTAAATCAACAAGATCAACCCTGGTATCTAATTCCATATAGAGCCTGGCGACTAACCGAAAAAAGCTGCCTTCCGGGCATCCTCGGATTGCAAGATCAATATCAGATTGCGCATCAGCATGACCTGTCGCCCGAGAACCAAACAGGTATATTGCTGAACAACCTGCGTCTTTCAATATCTGCACAGCCTGCTGTAAATCTTTTTGTGGTATGGGTGAATAAATCGCTTGCATCCTAAAATCTTTCCATCTCGCAATTTCGATGATTGTCATAGCTTACTCAAAATCAGATGCTTTTTCAAGCTCCATTGCGGACAGCGTCATTGCGGCAGGCTCAATACAAGCCTCGCCGTATCGTTTCGCTTCAACACCCCACCATGCATCACCCCCTGCCAAAATGACACAGAGAGCCACAGAGAAAACACGGGAATTCACGGAGTTTCTTCCTCTGTGGTTCTCTGTGCCTGCTCCGTGTTCTCCGTGTCACCGTTTTTGGCCGTTCCCACCCACTACTTGGCTAAACTTGATGAATTGTGGGCAGAACGGCCGTTCCCACCCCACCACCTGGCTAAACTTGATGAACTGGGGGCAGAACGGCCGTTTCCACCCCACCACCTGGCTAAACTTGATGAACTGTGGGCAGAACGGCCGTTTCCCACCCCACCGCCTGACTAAACTTGATGAACTGTGGGAGAAACGGCCGTTACCACCCCACCCCCCGGCTAAACTTGATGAACTGTGGGCAAAACGGCCGTTCCCACCCCACCCCCTGGCTAAACTTGATGAATAGTGGGCAGAACGGCCGTTTCCGCCCCACCCCCTGGCTAAACTTGATGAAGTATGACAGAACGGCCGTTACCCACCCACCACCTGGCTAAACTTGATGAGCTATGGGCAGAACGGCCGTTTCCCCCCACCCCCTGGCTAAACTTGATGAACGTGGGCAGAACGGCCGTTCCCACCCCACCACCTGGCTAAACTTGATGAATTGGGGGCAGAACGGCCGTTATCACCCAACACTGCCTACACCAATTCTTGGAGAATGGCCAGCGGGGCGTGGTAAGAAGACCTTGCCCCAGCAGGTGGCTCCAATTATATTTAGGGAGACCAATCTGGATAATCATCATAGAAATCATTTTCTGTAAGTAGGCTTCTTAATTCAAAAGCATTTATTGAAAGAGTACCATTGTTGGATGCTGCCAATGTTGAGAAGTCAACTGGCGTCATAGAAATTTCATAACCACTCCGTGCATCTTTTGGAGATTTCTGCAGGCCCAATACATCTGTTTCGATTAACACATGCCCACCATTTGCCCAACTATATCTACCAGATACATCTTCGATAGAAAAGAGTAGGGTAGGCTGTTTGTGCAGGTCATCTTGATTGAGTTGGAATATCAAAAGAGAGACGGATGAAAACTCACCAGGGGATTGAACAATGGAGAGAAATAGCCCATCATGCCTAGGGAGAAATTTTGGTTCATCAGAACGCTTGCCACCAAAGTTAAGCTCTACAAGTTCACTGGTTTCCAAGTCTAAAATAGCGATATGGCTTTTGTCGTCTTGCGTATAGCCTATGACAAGATAAAAACCATCCGGAGACCAGCTAATGCAATCCAATTGCCTATCGGGTTGTTGTATCAATGTTTGTGTTTCCCCTGTCTCAATGGAAAAAAGTTCAATGCGATTTTGATCTTCTTCACCTTCAAAGTTGTTAACCAAGTATGCGATGTGTTTACCATCTGGAGACCACTCGGGACAGGATTTCATGCCCGGAGTTTCAGATATTTGTACCGTTTCTGTTCCATCTACATTCATGACGAAAACTTGGTCGAGGTCACTGTTACGGTTTGAGACAAAGGAAATCTGGCGTGCATCTGGGGATAAACTTGGAAACGAATCACGCTGCTCTCCATTTGTCAGTTGTGTTGTCTCGCCCGACTCTACGTCTAGAAGATACAAATGAATCCCATCATCTACATCTATCACACCATCTTCGTTTGTATCAATTCTTTTTGAACGATAAACGATTTGGCCTGTTAGTTGAGTTGAGTATACTTCCAGCGTTGCTGTTGCTTCCACCGTCGGTGATGCGGTTGGTTCAGGGCTAGGCGTTGCGGTTGGCGAAGGTGTTTCTGAAGGAGTGGGCTGTGGTGTATGGGTTGATTGATGTGTCGTAGGAGATGCCTTTATTTCACTTACGCTAGTAAGTGTGGGCGTTTTAGTCGGATATAAAGTGGCTGAAGCAGTCGCAATTCCAATTTCTGAGTTATTAGAAATCGTACAACCAACGCTTGAAACTGCTATTATAAAAAGTAGCCCAGCAAGTATTATTTGTGCGTTTTTTACTATAGCCATATTTTTACTCTTTAACGCCTCAAGCGTAAAATTCCAAAAATGGATATTACGCAAATATTATAGTTTTGAAACTTATACATTATTCTCTTCTTGATCGGTAAACATTCCATACATGAGATTGTTACCTGACTATTGTGGCGGTCTTGATGCTGAGACAATAAGTGGAAAAATAGGATCTAGCCACTCTGTTTGTCCTCCATACGAAAACTGTACACCATAGTGCAGATGCACCCCCGTACTCCACCCGTTGTTTTCCGTTATCGCTAGAACATCACCTTGATCGACTGTGACACCTGCCCTGATATTATCATCAATAGCCAAATGATAATAACGTGTACTAAGGTTATGACCGTGGTCTATCTCCATGACAGTACCACGCGAATGACTCCACCCAGGTGCTATATCTTCCCACTCTCCTGTCTGCAATAGCCTTTCAGGTTCTAACAAACCATCATCGCCGCGATTTATCTCTCGAAGCTCGTTACCATTCCAACGTGACCATTCCCTTATTTCACCTGTCTCAATGTGGCGTATTCGCCATATACCCGCAGGCAAGTCAAGGCCGGCTCTTACCACATCACCTGGAGCTGGAGCTTGTACGACAATATTGCCACCCCAATCTACTCCATCAGGATGATCTTGCCCAAAGTGAGAAGTGAGCCGTTGCTGCCCCTGAAAGGGATACGAGAAATTTTTTTGATAGTGTCGAATCGCTGCTGCACGAGCCTGTGCATATTCCTCTTCCGTTGAAACGAATCGAGATGCAGTCCACGTTATTCCATCATCGTTTGCACCATCCGAACACACAGAACCTCCTTGGTTACAAATAGGGTTGTGCCCAGATGGATCGGAGTAATTAATGGGTGAATTAAGAACATAACTGTAACGGTTGTAGCTTTGCGGGTTGGTGGGGTTGGGCACTATCGAGTCGGCGCTCAGGAAGCGGCCCAGGCCCGGCGCGTAATAACGCGCATTGTAATACAGCAGCCCCAGCTCCATGTTCTCCTTCTGCCCTGTAAAGCCCCGGTCGGTGATGGTGTTGGGGCCGCCGCTGCGGTAGCCGCCAAAGGGCAGGTAGCGCGTCTCGTTCACCTTTTGGCCGCCGCTTGTCACCAGGGCGCTGGCGCTGCCCAGGTGGTCGCTGTACAGGTAATACAGCCCATCATGGCCCTCCGGATCGCCATTGACGCGAGTGGCAATTGCCTGCCCCGCCAGGCTGTACGTGCTGCGCTGGATGGTCGTTTGGCCGGATGTTGGTCCGTCAAGCGGGACAATCACCCACGGCCAGGGGCAGGTCGAACCCATACCCTATCTGCACTGTTACCGAGCGGCTGGTGGAACCGCTGACGTTGCTGCACGTCAGGCTGTAGGTGCGGCTGCCACTGTTAAAGCCTTTGAAGTTCTGGCTGCCGTTCAGCGGCTTGCTGCCGGACCAACTGCCGCCGGCTTCGCAAGCGAAGGCGTTGCTTGCCTGCCACTGTAAGGTGAAGGCGGTATTGGGGGGAATGGTCACGGCCGTTTGCCAATTGGCCGTCAGGGTGACAATTGGCGTGGTCGCGGCGACCGGCAACACTTCTTCTTCGTAGGTGGGGAAGGGGGTGTAGAGGATACGGCCGTCGGGCTGCACCGTTTTCACCCGCTGGCCGTTGGCGTCATAGGCAAAAGTGGTCGTTCCCACCCCTGTTTTGGTCACGCTGGTCAGCCGGTTTTCCACGTCGAAGTCCTGTGTGTACGCGCCGGTCAGGTCGGTGCGGCTGATCATGTTGCCGTTGGCGTCATAACCAAAGCTTTGTCCGCCGGAAACGGCCGTGACCGCATGGGCCTGGCTGCCGTAATTATAATCAAGGGTCAAGCCGTTTTCAGTCCGGTAATCCATATTGCCCGACACCAACCGCTAACTGTAAATGAGAAACGGCCGTTTCCGCCCCACCCCCTGGCTAAACTTGATGAAGTATGACAGAACGGCCGTTCCCACCCCAGCACCTGACTAAACTTGATGAACTGTGGGGAGAACGGCCGTTTCCACCCCACCACCTGACTAAACTTCATGAATTGTGGGCAGAACGGCCGTCGCTATTTCACAGTCCTAAGGATCAATCCATAAATCCGCCGGTGTATCAATACAAGGCGATTGATTTGGATTGGTGAACTTTTCATAAAGTGTTTCTGGTGTCAAGCTGGTCTTTTCTTCTAGGGGAAAGTATGTTTCGTCTGGGATATTGACTATTTCATCTATTGTCTTGTGCTGTCCAGGTTCCCATAGATAAATCCGAGGCCCAGCGGGAAATAGATCAGGTCTATCCATCTCTATGCCTGGTTCAAAACAAGCAGTAACAGTTTCCCCTGTTCTGACAGCATCAACGTAATAACGAAAACTTATTCCCTGTTCTTGATAAACAAGAATCAATCGGAACGGCAACACCTCACCCGGGAGTAATTCGCTAAATGTCTTCACCCACACTTCATCTGGAACGCCGTAGAGAGTCATCATTGTTTGGGGATCATATCCTTCAGTATTTACAGAGGCGACACTTATATCAGTAACTATTTCGGACGCATTAATTCTATAACTAATATTCAGTTTCCCTCTATAGTTAATACTTTCTGATACAGGAAACATGGCTATAAAAACGGATTGTTCTGGAAAAGAATCAATCGCTAGTGCGAAAGACATTAGATACGGAGCTAAGTCTTGCCATTGCGTCTGTCCAGGTGTTGCCCCCCACCAACATGGGAGCAAGCAGTCAGGATTCTGGTTGTCCTGCAACAAAGATAATACCTTATTAGCCGCTTCATCAAGTGGCAGTATTGGCCAAGGTGTCGAAGTCGCCGCTTCTGTCGGTACAGGTGTCACGCTAGGCTGAGGTGTTGACGAATTGTTAGGTGATGGTGATGGAATCGGTGTCCATGTCGAAGTGGAAGTTTGAACGATCGGGCGAGTTGGCGTTATAGTCATTTCATCAGGTAAAGTCATAGTATGTTCATTGGATATTGTTATTTCGGTAACTATCACCATATCGTTATTTTCAGTACGAGTTGGTTGACAGCCAACAACCAGTAAGAGTAACCACATACTCGTCAGAACTAACCGCGTTGAATTCAACTGATTCTTAAACATCTTTCTACTCCTCCTTACGGAGATACAGCGCTTATCCATGTAGACATGTTGGTAGTCATATAGTTGGCTTTTGCTATCCCTTCTGATAAATATTCACCTGTATCCCACTGTCCATATATCGCACCCACAAACATGTCTGCAAAGATTTCTCCATTACAGGCAATAGCGCATTCACTTTGCTGCCAGCCGGGAAAAGAGCCAGCAAAGCCTTCTCGATTTGCCACGTTTGCCGGCAGATTGTCACGGATGTGATTAGTATCGCCTAATGCAGTATTCACATGCGCTTCAAAACCGTGCCCTAATTCATGAACAGCCCATCTATGACCGGCCCATTCTGCAGGTATTTTTGACGTCGTAAAATTGCCTTGATCATCTTTGTTATATATATCTGTGTAAACGTTGATCTGATTATTGCCTGCCCATTCACCGTAGCAAACCTTGTCTGGACAGCCATCTGTTCCCGTTTTGTGAAAAGTAACGGTGCCACCATAAACTTCAAAAAAGCTAGAATTCCTCTCTTTTAATGCACTATCAACATCATTTGCCCCTTTCAATATTGCTAACATTTCGTGAAGTGTCCATTTTTCGCCAACGCCACTCCGAACCGTAAAGTTAACGAGCATTCTTGAGTCAGTATCCGAACAAATTGTGCCAGCTTGATTACAGATTGGATTATGGCCTGATGGGTCGGTAAACCCAAGGGGTCGGTTCAAAACATAGCTGTACCTGTTCAGGGATTGGGGGTTGGCGGGATTCGGCACAATCGTGTCGGCGCTCAGGAAGCGGCCCAGGCCCGGCGCGTAAAAACGCGCATTGTAATACAGCAGCCCCAGCTCCATGTTCTCCTTCTGCCCCGTAAAGCCCCGGTCGGTGAGGGTGTTGGGGCCGCCGCTGCGGTAGCCGCCAAAGGGCAGGTAGCGCGTCTCGTTCACCTTTTGGCCGCCGCCGGTCACCAGGGCGCTGGCGCTGCCCAGGTGGTCGCTGTACAGGTAGAACAGCCCGTTGTTCGTCGCCAGCGGGCTGCCCGCCACCCGCACGGCAATCGCCTGCCCCGCCAGGCTGTACGTGCTGCGCTGGATGACCGTCTGGCTCTCTGTCACCACTGCCATAGTACGCCAGCCCAACGGCCGTTTCCCCTCCCCATCTCGCGCACAACCAGAGCCGCTTTAGCCACGAAATACCTCCTCATGTAAATTTGGCGAGCATATCATGCGTACCCGGGGAGTCAATGGAAAGAACTGCAAATCAACTACAAAACGACTGCAAATTGGGTTAAATGGTGGCGGGAAACGGCCGTTTCCCCATCCGTGCCTCAGTCATCCTTCGCTCATCCTTCGCTCATCCTTCTTACACCCTTCTTACCGCGCCTTTTCATCCCCTGCACTCACCCCTTTTTGCGTCCTTCTGCTCCTCCCCATTCCCCACGCCTCACGCCTCACGCCTCACGCCTCACGCCTCCAGTTCACCCCAAAGTATTGACTAAATTTCACACTATCTATATCATATGACCTTGTGGTCATGTGACCATAAGGTCATATGATTAAAAAGGCTGAAAGCCAGCATCAACCGCATTGTCGCCCAATCTGGCATTGCCAAAGGAAGTTTTTATCAGTATTTCGAAGACAAAAAAGATTTGTTTCTCTACATCGTGCAGTTGGTCGGCGAAGAAAAACTCAACTACATGTCCCCCCTCATGCAAAATCCCGACAACCAAGACATTTTCACCCTCATCAGGGCAATGTATATCTCCGGCATTCAATTTGTAGTGGCTCATCCCGAATATGCAGAAATTAGCAAACGCATCCTGGAAAATAAAAACTCACCCATCTACCAGGAAATGATGGACCAAAACCTGCCTACGGTTTATGATTTTTTTGAAACGCTTCTAAACAAGGCCATCGAAAATGGCAGCCTGAGACCCGAAATAAACGTCAAACTGTTAGCCTACATCATCGCCTCCCTCAACACACTGGTCATCGAATACTACATCGACCAGATTGACCAAACCTACGATGAAAAAATGATGGTAACAGTGGATCAATTTATAGATTTCCTCAAAAACGGCATAGGTAGACAAAAATCAACGTTGTCCGCATAAACAGAGTCGCCTGCCAGCATTATCGGCTGAACAAGCAAGCGTTATTTACTTGTTCTTGAAACTAACAATCAAAAAGGAATGGAGTCATGAGCATAATTGAAGTCAACAATCTGTCTAAGTATTACGGCAGAGCCAAAGCCAGAGGCATTGTCGATGTCTCCTTTAGCGTCGAAGAAGGTGAGATATTTGGCTTCATTGGCCCCAACGGCGCCGGGAAATCAACCACAATCCGGTTGTTTCTATCTTTAATCTACCCCAGCAGCGGAACCGCCAAAATCTTTGGCCAGGACTGCATTCAATTTGGCCCGGAAATACGGCAGGAAATCGGCTATTTGCCATCGGAAGTTTTTTATTACGAGGGCATGAAAGTGCTTGATTTACTCAAATATTCCGCCAGCTTCTACAAAAAAGATTGCACCAAGCGCCTGCACGAATTGGCCGATATTATGGAACTGGACATGACCAGAAGAATCGACGACCTCTCGTATGGCAACAAAAAGAAGGTAGGCATTGTGCAAGGGCTGTTGCACCAACCCAAGTTGATTGTGCTAGACGAGCCAACCAGCGGCTTAGACCCCCTGATGCAGCGCAAATTCTTTAACCTCATCCGGGAAGAAAACGAACGAGGCGCCACCATTTTCTTCTCGTCCCATATTTTGGGCGAAGTGCAAAAGATGTGCAGCCGGGTCGCCATTATCAAAGAAGGCAGCATCATCAACATCCAGGACATCAAAACCCTGCAAAAGGACAATTATAAAAAGATCACAGTCGCCGGAAATGGTCTGGATGAAAAGCAGTTCGAGGTCGCCGGCGTCAGTAACCTGGAACAAGAAAATGGGGCAGTTAATTTCTTCTTTAGAGGCGATATCAATCTCATCATGAGGCTGATCAGCCAGCAGGAAGTGGTCGATGTAACCATCGAAGAGCCTACCCTGGAAGAAATTTTCATGCATTATTACGAATAGGTGATGAGATGAACATCTACAAACACGAATTCAAAATGAATGTGCGCTCTGTCATTAGCTGGTCCGTCTCTACTGCCTTGCTGCTTTTTATTTTTATGGGCGTCTTTTCATCGTTTGCCAAAGATGCGGCTTTGTTGAACGAAGCCATGGCCCAGATGCCCCCCGAACTGCTGACGGCCTTTGGCATGACCGGATTAGACATGACGACTGTGTTGGGTTTTTACAGCCTTGCCTTTCTCTTTTGCCAGATATGCCTGGCCATACAGGCGGCAAACTATGGGTTTGCGCTCGTCTCTGTTGAAGAAAGAGACATGACGGCCGATTTCCTGCTGGCCAAACCTGTTGGACGGGCGCATATCCTCACCAGCAAATTGCTGGCCGCTTTCACCGGTCTGACCATTACCAATATCGTCATCTGGATCAGCAGCTTTGTGTTTATCAACATGTTTCGCGGCGGCCGTCCCTATGACACAAAGACATTGGTGCTGCTGCTGCTGAGCATTGTTGTGTTCCAACTGTTTTTCCTCAGCGTTGGCGTGCTCATCTCATTGCTCATGAAACGGGTCAGAAGCGTGACGTCTGTTTCGATGGCCCTGGCCTTTGGGATGTATGTTCTGAGCGCGTTTGGCGGTATGTTGGGAAAAGACACCCTGGACGTGATCACGCCGTTTAAGCATTTCGATCCCAACTACATCATCGCCAACGCCGCCTATAATGTGCCGTTGGTCGTGTTAAGCGTGGTCATTGTTGTTGCTTCTATCGCCGGCAGTTATGTGCTGTACGCGAGAAGAAATATCCACACGGCCGTCTAAGGAGACAACATGAGCGCAAGCTCAACACCATGAATGAAAGGGACACGGATTTTCACGGATTGTTATCCGTGTTCATCCGCGTCAATCCGTGTCCCATTTTCGAAGGAGCCATCATGAGTGGTCTAACCCACCACCACGAATGAAAAGGTTGAGATTTGTCAAATCTTAAAGATTTGACAAATCTATTCAAGGGAGAAAAGATGAACATCTTATTACGAGAACTAAGGGCAAATTTCAAATCTTTGCTCATCTGGAGCGGCATTTCGATTTTGTTCGTCATCATCGGGTTTTCAAAATTTTCCGCCTACGAAGGAAACCCGGAACTGTTGGCGATATTAGATGGTTTACCCCCGGCAGCGTTGGCGGCTTTTAACTTGAATGCCTTCAACCTGACCACGGTAACTGGCTTCTATGGCGTCATGTTTGTCTACTTTGCCCTCATCTTGTCGATTTCGGCGGCCATGTGGGGCGCGGATGTCATTACAAAAGAAGAGCGAGACAAAACCGTTGAATTCGCGCTCACCTTGCCGGTGACCAGGCAAAAACTCATTACCTTTAAGGTGTTGGCCATGGTGATCAACAGCATCGCCTTGCTGCTGGTCACCTGGGGCGCCGTTTTGGCCAACGCCACCGCCTACCAGACCGACAGCCAATTCTACAGCTTTGTCTCGCTGTCTATGTTGGCCTTGTTTATGTTGCAGCTCATTTTCCTGGCGGTTGGCGTTTTCCTGGGCTGCGCCATGAGCCACTATAAGCGGGCCGGTTCGCTGGCCGTTTCCATTTTGTTGGGAACCTACTTCCTCTCCATTATCTCGACTTTGGATCAGAACCTGGATTTTCTGCGGTTCCTGACGCCCTTCAGGTATTTTGACCCGGCCGTGTTACTCCACGAGGCAAGAATTGAGATGATTTATGTGGTGTTAACGGCCGTCATCATCACCGTCAGCCTTGTGGGCGGTTATCTCACTTACGCCAAACGGGATTTGTACATTTAACTTCTCAAGAAAGACCCCAAGGGTTTGGTTCCCAAATAACCTAATAAGCCCTTGGGGTCTGTACAGGGACTCCTGACCGGCTAAAAATGGGGTAATCAGACGATTGCCCCATTTTTATTTCCGCCTCAGACGCTGCACGCCAGCGCTGCGCCAATGTTGTTTTGCTCAGAACACAGGGCGATTACGCTCCAGGCCCGGTCACAGGTATAATCTCTGGAAAGACCCTAAGGGTTTGACTCCAGGGAAAACCCTTAGGGTCTGTACAGGTAGCATCTTCAAAATTTTCCGGGTCTTTGGGATTTCAAGGGGTTTGGTCTGATTCGTGATACGTGATGCGTGAAACCTCTCTGGTCACGCATCACGCTTCACGCATCAGGGGCTGTCAACCCCCTGAGTTCCTGAAGAACCAATTTTCCTTTCCGACGGGGGTTTGTATGCAGATATTTGTGACCGGCGCGACTGGCTTTGCCGGTTCCCACTTAGTTGACCAACTGCTCGCCCAGGGTCATAGCGTGACGGCCCTGCTGCATCCGGCTACCAGTCACCAGGAACTGCCGGATCACCCGGCGATGTCGGGCATCGAAGGCGATTTGCTCGATCCGCACTCCTTGCAAACGGCCGTTGCCTCAGTCCAGCCCGACGTCATCTACCATCTGGCCGGGCAGGCTTACCCGGCCCGCTCCTGGAACAACCCGGCGTTAACCATCGCCATCAACACCGGCGGCACAGCCAATTTGCTTGATGCCGCCGTAGCCATTGGCCGCCCCAAGGTGGTGATTGTGACCAGCGCCGAGATTTATGGCTATGTCAGCCAGAGCGATTTGCCCCTGACAGAAGCCTCCATCCCCCAGCCGCGCCATCCGTATGGGGTGAGCAAATGGGCCGCCGCCATGCTAACGGCCGTCTACTGGCAGCGTTATGGTCTGCCGGTGGTGGAAGCACGGCCGTTTAACCACATCGGCCCACGGCAAGCCCTGGGCTTTGTCGTGCCCGACTTCGCCAGCCAACTGGCGGCCATCAAACTGGGCCAGAAACCGGCCCAGCTCTCGGTCGGCAATCTCGACGCCCAACGCGATTTCACCGACGTGCGCGACATTGCCCGCGCCTACATCGCCCTGGCCGAGCGCGGCCAGCCGGGCGAAGGCTATATCATCTGCTCCGGCCAGCCCGTTTCCATCCATTATTTGCTGAACGTGCTCATAGACGCCGCTGGCGTTTCGGTGGACATTGCCTACGACCCGGCCAGGATGCGGCCGTCCGACACGCCCTGCCTCTACGGCAGCTACGCCAAAATCCAGCAGGATACCGGCTGGCAGCCAGAGATTCACCTGCGGCAGGCCCTGGGCGACGCCCTCGACGACTGGTTAAATCGCTTGCAAAGTAGTGTGTAACGTTGCCGCATTTTATGGTAAACTAGAGCGCGTAAACATAAAGTAAGCCTGTTTTATGTCTTCGTGAGGAGTGATAGGCCATGCGCACAATGCCGTCGCTTAAAACAAGAAAGCCGATTGCCGGAAAGCCAGGCTGGCGATCCTATCTTTTGTTGCTTGTGTCCCTGGTTACAATGGTCGCTTGTAATGAAGCGGCCGTGGCTGTGCCCACCGAAGCCGCCGTTGCCATTGTGCCCAGCCTGACCCCCAGCCTGACGCCCTTGCCCACGTCCAACGCGACGCCAACCTGGACGCCGCGGGCCACGTTTACGCCTTATATCACGCCCACATTCGTGAACACAGCCCAGCCGCCGGAAGTTCGCACCCGGCAGGCTGCCGAAGGCGGTCTGATCAACAACCCTAGCGGCGGGTCCGGCAGTGGCGCGTTCCCCACCGTCACCCGGGCTGTGCCGCGTTCAACACAAACGGCCGTTGCTGCTACGGCTACGGCCGTCATATCCCAAACAAAAGTAGCCGCCACCGCCACCCAAATCGCCGCCACGGCTACCTCCTTCGCCGCCTCAGCCACCCCGCTGCCCAACAACTGGCGCGGCGAATACTTCGCCAACACCACGCTTTCCGGCACGCCAGCCTTCATTCGCAACGACACAGACATCAACTTCAACTGGGGTTCAGGCTCGCCCGATTCACGCATCCCCAACGATAATTTCTCCATCCGCTGGCAGCGCTCCATAGATTTAGCCGGCGCCACCTACCTGTTTTACGCCTACAGCGACGACGGCATCCGCGTTTATCTGGACGACACCTTGATCATTGATCAATGGAACCCTGCGGCCAACCGCGTGTTTTATGCGGTGCGCGCCGTAGGCGGCGGGTCGCACCGCCTGCGCGTGGAATACTATGAAGCCAGCGGCGATGCGCACGCGGGCTTTTCCTGGCAGTTGGCCAATGAATCGGCCTGGGTAGGCGCCTACTACGCCAACGCTGCCCTTACCGGACCACCGGCTTTTGTGCGCCAGGATACCAGCATCGGCTTTAACTGGGGCAGTGGGTCGCCCAACGGGCTGCCGGCCGACAATTTCTCTGTGCGCTGGCTGCGCGAATTTGATTTTAATAACCAGGCCTACGAATTTTTGGCCCGATCCGATGACGGGGTGCGCGTTTACGAAAACGGCAACCTGTTGATTAATGAGTGGCGGGCCAACGATGGCACGCAAACGTTCCGGCGCGAGGTGGTGTTGTCCGGCCGGCGCATGATTCAGGTCGATTACTTCGAAGGCGTGGGTAACGCGCTGATTTTCGTCGGCTTTAATGGTCTTTCGGGAACCAGCACGCCGACCCCGACCATTACGCCCACGCCGTCCAGCACGCCCATGCCATCCAGCACGCCTACGTCCACGCCGACCATTACGCCGACGCCGACGCCGACGGACACGCCGGTTCCGTAGGCACATAGGTATGGCCAAAGGGAAAGAACGGTTAGACAAGCTCCTGGTGCAGCGGGGTTTAGCGCCGACGCGGGCAAAGGGGCAGGCGTTAATTTTAGCTGGTGAAGTGTTTGTGGATGGCGAGCGGGCGGATAAGGCGGGTACGGCCGTTTCTATCACCGCCGAAATAACCTTAAAAACCCCTATGCCCTACGTGGGGCGTGGGGGTTTTAAATTGGCCGGGGCGCTGGCCGAATTTAGGCTGATGGTGAACGGCCGTGTCTGCGCCGATGTGGGGGCGTGTACCGGCGGCTTCACCGACGTGCTTTTGCAGCAGGGCGCGGCGCGTGTGTACGCTTTAGACGTTGGCTATGGTCAGTTGGATTGGAAACTGCGCCAGGATGAGCGCGTGGTGGTGATGGAACGCACCAACGCGCGGTATGTGGACTCTTTGCCGGAACCGGTCTCCTTTGTGTGTATCGACGTTTCTTTTATTTCCCTGCGCTTGATTTTGCCGGCTGTGCAGCAGTGGCTCACCGCCGACGGGGAGGTGGTGGCGTTGATCAAACCGCAGTTTGAAGCCGGACCGGAGCAGGTGGGCAAGGGCGGTATTGTGCGGGAAACGGCCGTTCACCGCCAGGTATTGCAAGATGTCTTAGATTGGTGTCGGGGCAATAGGTTTGTTCCTCAAGGGCTGATGCGTTCGCCGGTAACCGGCTCCGATGGCAATGTGGAATTTTTGGTCTGGCTGCGGCGGGTAGGGGAAGATGGTGTGGGAGAAACGGCCGTTACACAAGCATTAACGCCCCCATCGCCCCCAAATTAAGCCCCAATTACCCTTCCAACTCGTCTCTTACCCGGTCTAAGAGCATTTGGGCGTTAAATGGCTTTCTTAAGATCGTCGGCAGCGGCTGATCGCCTAACTGACGCTCCACATCCCGTTCATCATACCCCGAAGAAATAATCACTTTTACCTGAGGCTTGATCTGTCGCAGCGTGCGTAATACTTCCGCGCCATCCATCCCCGGCAAGTTCATATCTAAAATGACCAGATCGATAGATTGATGGTGCTTACGAAATAGTGTTAGCCCGTCTTGCCCAGACATAGCCCCAAGCGACACCACGCCAATCGAGCCGAGGATGTCTTCCAAAGCTTCCAATACAAATATTTCATTTTCCACAACCATAACTGTTGTCGACATATTTTTTTTGGAGGATTGTTTGGTGCCGTTTGACCTGACAAAACAACCTCTGCCTCCCAGTGAGTAGTTAAAATAGATGGCTGCAATAGGCTGTGAGCGCCGGTTAGTGGATGGGTTGATAGACTAGCGGGGAAGTGGACGAAGGTAAATAAATAGTAAAACTAGTCCCGTGACCAACTTCTGTTTTTAATTCAATCGCTCCGGCATGCTGCCGGACAATATCTAAAATTGCTGATAGACCCAATCCGCGGCCTTGGGATTTTGTGGAAAAAAAAGGTTCGAAAATACGGGCCAGAGTCGGTTCATCTATTCCCTTGCCTGTATCGGTAACCCGAAAGTAAGTGTAGTCGCCGACCAAAAGATTGTCATCAACCACGACAGGTAGATTGTTGTGTGAAAAAGTAACCCGCCCCGTTTCAATGACGATTTTGCCATCGGGTTCACGAATTGCCTCGGCCGCATTCAACGTAAGATTCATGATGACTTGCTGAATTTGAGCGGGATTCGCCTCGATTAGGGCTAAATCAGGCGTTAGTTTTAAGGCGACAAGGACATTATGCAGCAAAACCGGCCCCAACAGGGAGACGGTATCGGCTACTATCTGGTTAAGGTTGACTTGTTCTTTTGCCGGAAAACGTTGTTGGGAATAAGAAAGAAGTTGGGCGGTCAGAAGGGCTGCATATTCGGCCGTTTTGACAGTCTGTTCGACATGCTTCCGCGCCTCGTCGCCTGGAGGAAGTTTAAGGAGGGCCAAAGATGCATGGCCCATGATGCTGGTGAGCAGATTGTTGAAATCATGGGCAATGCTGCTGGCCAGGTAGCCCAATTCCTCCATTTTCTGGCTCTGACTTTGACACACTGGCCCTGGTTTAAAGCTGTTTGTGCCTGTCGTGGCTGGTTCGGAGAAAAAAGAACCGTTGGTAGCGTTCGGTGTTGTCATAAACGACATGCCTTTGACGACGATAGGGATATGAAGCGTGAGTTTTATTTCTCTTGTATGAGGATAACATAGAAGTGAAGATACTGACTGTTAAACAGCTACAAAACAACTGCAAAACAGCTACAAATCACCTTTAAAGACCTGCAAATTGTGGGGTGAGGGCGGATTTTTTATTGGTTATGTTGAGTTTTTAGACGGGAAGTGAGGTTAAGAAGTAATTTTTGTTGGATGGGAGTTTCTTCGAGTGATTGCAATTGGGTAATGGCTTGCTGCAAAATTTGCTGGGAAACGGCCGTTTCCCCCCTCACCTCATACAGCTCCGCCAGGTTGTCTAACGCATTGGCTCCAAAAAACACATCCCCCATTTCCTGATACGCTTTCGCGGCCGCCATCAGCATCGCCTCCGCTGCATCCCATTCCCCCAGCTTTGTGTACACCATCCCTAAATTATTATACAAATTTGCCGTTTCGGATGGATTTTGCACCTGAGAATTAAGCCCTAAAGCATCTTGCCACACATGTTCGGCCCTGGCAAAATTGCCCTGGTTAAATGCCGCCACGCCTAAATTATTCTGTAGTAAGCTCATCGACTGAATGTCGCCCGAAACCTCTAAATCTGACACCAATCCCGCAGATATCGCCTCGGCCTCCACCCAGTTTCCCAACTGCGCTTGAAAACTAACAATATTGATCAACGCTAATGTCGCCGACTTTTTCTTGTTAATCCGCATAAAGATGTCATAAGCCTCCACCGCAACTTGCAAACCTTCCAGCCACTTTTGCGACTTCAGATACCCATTGGATAAATCCAGATACGCCAGTGCCACAGCCTCATCGTCGTGACTCGCCTGGGCAATAGCCAGCGCTTCCCGGCATAAACGTTCACTCACCACCAGGTCGCCTTGCAGCGTATACACGTTCGACAATTTCCCCAACGATTTCCCGTAATTTGGCTGGTCGCCAATCGCCGCAAATGTTGCTGACCCACTCTGAAAATACATCCTGGCACTATTGAGATCTCCCTTATACAAATAGACGCTGGCCAGCATTACCGACAACTGCGCTTGTTCCTGTTCGCGTTGCAAATGAACACTTGTATCTAAGGCTCTTTGCAGATAGTGAAGCCATCGGTCCCAATCGGCATACCCGATCACAACCGGATTTAAGACAATGATCAGCTTGTAAGCCAGGTCAAAGGAGTCGTTTTTCTCTAATGACGTTTCCAATGCGCGTAATAAATTATCATAATCGGTTTGTATGAAGGCGCTCAGATCGCTTTCTTGCTCCATGAGTTTCAGCCAGCGTTGGACGTTGGCCAGCTTTTGCTGCCGTAAAATTACCGTCCATGATGGTTGATTGGGAGTAGATGGGGTCATGCGTCATCAAACATCTTGAGTAGAAATACCTCGGTCAGGCGATGTAAGCGATAACGCCGTTCAAGTAGATTGCCGCCAATATCTACCAGCGACAGAAGAATGAGCTTTTCCAGGGAAGCATCTACAGCCTCTTCCGCCAGGCCAGAAACGGCGACCAGGTGGTCGAATGTGAAGCCGCTGGCTCCTGCCTGGGTCAGCGCCAACAGGGTCATTTTGCTGTCGTTGTGCAGCGTTTCCCAGATTTCCCGGTAGATATACTCAAATAATTCATCCCGATTTTGGTTGCCGCCGCCCAGATCAAACCGGTTAAGCACACGAGGTAAAGACCGGAATTTGAGCTGACCGACGATTAATTTGAGCGCTAGCGGATTGCCGCCAACAGCTTCGTAGATGGGTTGTAATTCGGTTTCTGTCGTTTGGGCAAGAGATGCAAATCCGGTGCGTTTGGCTTCCAGGCGGATGAGTTCATAGGCGGCTTCGGCCGACAGCTCTTTTTGCGAGAAGGAGAAGACATCTGGCTCGTCTAGCAGCCGAAAACGGGAAGTTAGCAGGAATTTGCTGGGGTTTTGCACTTTGCGCAGAGAGGGTAAGAGGCTGCGATAGTCGGCGACGGTTTCCAGGTTATCTACAACGACGAGGCAGGTGCGTTCTTGCAGGTGTTGTCTGGTTAATTTCTGTCGTTGGAGTTGGGAGCTGTAGGTGTTGAGAGGGATTTCGAACTGGTCGGCGAGTTTATCTAATAGGAGGGGGAATGTGAGTGACGGCCGTCCGCTTTCCACCTTCAATCGCCCTAAAGACGAAAGGTGCGTCTGTTTGGCTGTGGTCCAGGCTATATCGTCAAATTCCATCGATTCGATCATATCTCGCGCCAATTGATCGGCCAACGCTGTTTTGCCCATCCCGCCCAAACCGTCAATCGAAATAATAAAATGACCGCTGTCTGGCGACAAAGCTTCAATTAGCGTCTCTCGGGCATCCTGAACCCCGACCAGTTGGGAATAAGAGGGAAACTCCAAGCGATTTATCATCCGTTGACGCCAGCTAATTCCGCTGCTTTCCTCGAGTGTGTTTAAAATATCCGTTAACTGGTTGATCGCCTGTCGCTGGCGGTAATAAATGCTGGATTCCGACACATTCAAGCGATTTGCCACGGCCAAAACGTCTCGGCGATGCTCAAACCGTTCGCGCAGCAGGTCCTCCGCCTCTGGCATGACCATGCGTAAAGCGGCCAGCCCCCAACTCAATACCGCCCGATTTTGCGCGGCCGGTCCCCCTTCCGCCAAACTGCTAAAAGCATCCTCGTTTCGCGTGGCCTCTAGCCCAATCCGCAGGTGCGCCAGGGGCCAATTTTGAGTGTCGTTGCCATGCCAAACCCGAAGCGCTTCGATAACATCGTCAGGTGTGATCAACCTTCCAACCATGAATCTCTTCCTTCCCAACCAGATTTTGTGCCAATTCCACCTTCATTTTGCCCCCAGCACCGCGTTTCCTGGCTAGATCATAGAACAAGTGCCGCCTTTAACGCAAGAAAAGGCGGTATTTGCAGCTATTTGCAGCCTCTTTATAGGTAGTTTGCAGCTAGTTTGAAGATCAAACTGGCAAAAATCGGTTAAGGTGTTCATAGCTTTGCACATAGGCAAAGGCGAAGAAACGAGTCAAATTTTTGTAACGATACAGACCCCAAGGGTTTGCTCCTGAGGATTTAGATTATTTGGGTATCAAACCCTTGGGGTCTTGCCAGAGAAGCCTGAATGGTTACAAATTTTTTTAGAATGTGAAAGGTTAAAAAGGAGAAAACGATGTCTAAAAATACGAAATTGTTCTTGATGGTGTTGGTCCTGGTCGTTTTGGTAGCCGCTTTTGCAGCTATTTCTTATACCGGTCATACGGCCTTAGCCGGCGGGATGAGCATCAATGGATTTTGTGTCGGGAGCAGCGCCGGGTCTTGTGGGGTCGGGTAACCCAACCAGAACATTCCTGTAAAACAATATAGCTCAATGGGGATTCCTCCAGTGAGAAGTGAGCAACACGAGGAAAATTATGTCGTTACCGTATCGTAATAAGAAGAGAAAAAGGGTGCCGGCGTATATCTTGATTGGGGATGGGTTTGATGAACTTGAGGTAATCTACTTTCTGCATCAATTTCGGCAGGCTGGATTGCCCATAAAAAGCGTCAGCTTGTTTGATGGCCTGGTCTTTAGTCGACAGGGTGTTGCTCTGAAAGCAGATTTTTCCTTGGCCGATAAGCCAATTGATTTGGAGCAAGATTGCTGGCTGATATTGCCATCTGGCGGACATAATGGGGATGTCCTTCGCCATGATGCCCGGGTTAAGACAATGCTCCGCACCATCAATGCTGGTAGTGGCATGGTTGTTGTTACAGACAGTGGCAGCGATCTGGCTGAGGATGTGTCACAGGTGGTGACGGAACGGCCGTCACTCCTCCGCAGCGCCAGCCAAAACCTCGAAGACTTCATCCAGGGGTTGACCGACAAGATGGTCTTCGCCTGATAACATCGCAGAACAATCGCCGGACGGGAGCAAGGGGAGGAACGGCCGTTCCTCCCCTTGCTCCTGCCTGTTCCTAGACCCCAAGGGTTTTTTACCCCAATAATCCAAATTCGCAGGAATAAACCCTTGGGGTCTTTATAGTTGCCCCCGTTTTACCATTTACAACGCCAATTTGTTATACTTGGCCCCATGAATCAGAGTAACATTCGCAACTTTTGTATCATCGCTCATATCGACCATGGCAAGTCCACCCTTGCCGACCGCATGTTGCAGGCTACCGGAACCCTCTCCGACCGCGAAATGCAAGAACAAGTCCTCGACGACATGGACCTGGAACGCGAAAAAGGCGTCACCATCAAAGCCTCCGCCGTGCGCATGAACTACACCGCTAAAGATGGCCAGACCTATGAAATGAACCTCATCGACACCCCCGGCCACGTCGACTTTGGCTACGAAGTCAGCCGGGCTTTGTTGTCTTGTGAAGGCGCAGTCTTGGTCGTCGATGCCACCCAGGGCATCGAAGCCCAAACCCTCGCCAATCTCTATCTGGCCATCGAAGCCGACCTGGAAATTATCCCCGTCGTCAACAAAATCGACCTGCCCGCCGCTTTGCCCGACGAAGTGGCCGAAGAAGTCGAAAACATCACCGGCATTCCCGCCGAAGAAGTCATCCCCATCAGCGCCAAAATGGGCACCAACATCGAAGCCGTCCTCGAATCCATCGTCCGCCGCGTGCCGCCGCCTTCCGGCGAAACAGAAGCGCCCCTTCAGGCGCTCGTCTTCGACTCCCACTACGATTCTTACAAAGGCGTCATCGCCTACGTGCGTGTTTTCCAGGGCACGCTTAAAGATCGGCAGTGGATTAAAATGATGTCCAACGCCGTCACCACGGAACCCATCGAAATTGGCATCTTCAGCCCGGCTATGAAACCGGTCAAAGAGCTAACGGCCGGTGAAGTAGGTTACGTGGCCACCGGCCTTAAAACGGTACGCGAATGTCGCGTCGGCGATACCATCACTCTCAAAGACAATTCGGCCGAAAAACCCCTGCCCGGCTACGAAGCGGTCAAACCGATGGTCTTTGCCGGCTTTTATCCCACCGAGGGCGAAGATTACGCCCTGCTCAAAGAAGCGCTAGAACGCCTACAGTTGAACGATGCCTCTCTGGTTTTCGATCCAGAAACCTCCGATGCCCTCAATTTCGGTTTTCGCTGCGGGTTCCTGGGCATGTTCCACATGGAAATTATCCAGGAACGCCTGGAGCGGGAATATGATCTCGACCTGGTGGCTACCGCGCCCAGCGTGCGGTATGAAGTTGTGCTGGCCCAGACAGGCGAAACAATCATCATCGAAAGCCCGGCCGATTTGCCTGACCCAGGCACAATTGAAGAAATTCGCGAGCCTTGGATGCACGTGCAAATTTTCACCCCGGATGAGTACTACGGCGTCATTATGGACCTGGCAATCAAACGGCGCGGCGAATTTGTGGGCCAGGAATACCCCGCCCCAGGCCGCGTCATCTTAAAGTTCGATTTGCCGCTGGCCGAAATGATTGTCAATTTTTATGATCGCTTGAAGAGCGCCACGCGGGGTTACGCTTCCATGGATTATGACTTTGCCGGTTATCGGCCGTCGAAATTGGTCAAGCTGGATGTGCTGGTCAACAAACAAGCCGTCGATGCCCTGGCGATGATTGTGCATGAAGACGATGCTTACCATCGCGGGCAGCGGCTGGTGACGCAGCTTAAAAAGGAAATTCCCCGCCAGATGTTTGAAGTGCCTATTCAAGCGGCCGTGGGCAACCGTGTGGTCAGCCGGGCCAACGTGAAGGCGCTGCGTAAAGATGTGCTGGCAAAATGTTATGGCGGCGACATCACGCGCAAGAAAAAGCTGCTGGAAAAGCAGAAGAAGGGCAAGAAACGCATGAAAATGATCGGCAACGTGGAGGTGCCGCAGGAAGCTTTCCTCTCGGTCCTTCGCCTGGACGATGATTAACGAAATAAATCCTTACGTTGTCAGAAACACCCCAATCGGGGTGTTTTTGTTTTTTGAAATGCACTCAGGTGCCTCAGATCATGTATTTGGCGGCTATCGGGCAGGGGTTGAAATATTGTATGATAGATGAATCTGGAGCAGATTTTCAGCACGACTTCAGTTCAATCATCGGGTGAGCTTGTATACGAATGAAGGATTTTTGTAACTGTTCGGGTTTCACTGGCAAGACCCCAAGGGTTTAATACCTCAATAATCCAAATTCTCAGGAGTAAACCCTTGGGGTCTGTATAGGTTTCTTTGGTAAGACCCCAAGGGTTTGTACCCCAATAATCCAAATTCTCAGGAGACATCATGAGTGGTCTAACCCACCACCACGAATGAAAAGGTTGAGATTTGTCAAATCTTTAAGATTTGACAAATCTATTTTCAAGGGGGTAAACCCTTGGGGTCTTATGGATACGATTTTTATGTGATGGGAGCCAAGACGGCCGCATAAAATCGCACAAAAATGCCAGTCTTGCACATGTATTGGCATGTATGATTTGTTATCAGGAGGTAGCCTATGGATTGCCCAAAGTGTCATTCAGCCGAATTTAGCACGGCCGTTTCCTGCCCGGATTGTGGCTTTACCGCAGACGGCCGTTCCCTCATCCACTTCGCCAATCTCACCTTCGTCCTGGCCGAAATGGTCGATTGGGACATCCCCGCCGCTTATATCAACCCGCTGCGCCAGTCCTATACCGACCGCCTGAAAACCTGCGAAATCGACCTGGGGCTGCGCCTGCCACCGCCCGACGCTGCCGAAGCTCTGGCGCTGTACCAACATCGTGCCCAGATCCTTGCCTTGGATGCCGCGTTGGTCCGTTGGGCTGCGCAAGATTGCTTAGCCACAACCATTGTCGATCAGATGCGCGACCAGATATCCGGCGAAGTAGTCCTGATCGACCAGCTCCTTGCCGATGCGCCGCCAGTTTGGCCTTCCCAAACCGCTCAGGAATACGCGCTAAGGCGGTTGGCCGAAGAACACGCCATTTTAGAAGCCGCGCAAGAACTCCACACTGCCGGACACCTCTCCGCCAGCAGCCTGGAAATCATCGCCGCCGAACGGCAGGTCGTTATCGAACAAGCCGAAATTCGCGCCGGTTTACGCCCGCCTGAACCGATCAGCCAGACCCAAATACGCGAAAAACAGCCGCCAACTGAGGAAGCATTCGTCGTTAAACCGCCCAAAGCGCCGCGCTGGCAACGGCCGTCTCTCTCTTGGGACCGCGTGTGGGAGAGCTTGCTGTCTGAGCGCACGCTGCACGTGGTGTTATTTCTGGGCGTGCTGCTGCTGCTGGCCTCCGGGGCCTCCTGGGTGGTGTGGAACTGGGACACCTTCCCACCGCTGGCGCAAATTGCCTTTTTGGGCAGCTTTACAGCCGGGTTTTACCTGCTCGGCTGGTATGTGCGCACACAACTCAAATTAGAAGGTTCCGGCATTGCCCTGATTGCCGTGGCCTCGCTGCTCATCCCCCTCGATTTTTACGCCTTCTATATTTCCGGCGGTCTCCCGGGCCACAGTTGGCCGACGGTTTGGCTGGCGGCCTCGTTTGTGTGTTTGATAGCGTATGGGGTTACGGCCGTTCTCCTGCAAGCCACATTTTTTGGTTACCTGGTGGCGTTGGCCGGGGTCAGTCTGGCATTGGCCGGGCTAAATTTGCTGGGTTTACCGGTTGTGTGGTGGCAAACGGCCGTCGTCGCCGCCGCTTTTGTCCTGGCGCTGCTCACCGAAGGAGGACGATGGACCTCTGAGCGGCTGCGTTTTTTGCTTGCGCCTTTTGGCCAGATGGCGCTCATTCTGACCGCGCCAGTTTTGGTGGTTGGCCTGGTGTGGGGCGTGTGGGCCGGCAGCGCCAACATCGCCTATTATGCCGCCCTGGCGGCCAGTTGGTGGATCGGCGGCTTAACGCTGCTGATCATGACCCGGCGCTACCGGATGCAGACGTTGGTCTGGGTGACGGCGCTTTGTTTTCCTGTGGCCGTTTGGCTCGCCCAACGCGTGCTGATGACTCTCTGGCCAGTGGATGTAGCCTGGTATGCCCTGGGTTGGCTGCTGCTCGCGCCGTTTTATTTGGGCGCGGCAGTTCTGCTGCAGCGATGGGATACCAGCCACGACGATGAATTTTTAGCGATGGCGCGCAAAACGGCCGTTACCCTCGGCGTGCTGCTGGCGATTCTGGCCGCCTTGTGGTCGCTGCAAGATGGACGAGCCGCAACGGCCGTGCACCTGCTGCTGGCTGTGGGCGCGGCTCTGGCCGCCTGGTTTAGCCAACAAGGCCGCCTGTGGTGGGCAATGTCGCTGTTTCTGACCATTGCCGCTGCTGCCTGGCAGGCCAGCCGGGGCGCGGGTCCGGCCGAGTTGGCGCTGCCCTGGGCGCTGCTGGCCGTGCTGCACCTCCTGGCCGCGCTTAGTTTACGTCCACGTCTCGCGCCGAAGCAAGGCGCGTTTTTGTCGCCGCTGTTTGGCGCGGCCGTGCTGCTGGCCGGATTGGCCATCGTGCCGCCGCTCATTTTGTTTGACCAGGCCCTGCTGGTTTATGCCTTGGGCAACTGGCTGGTGATCAACGCCTGGCTGGCTGCGCTCGACCATCAGCAAACGCCTGGTTTGTCCCATCTCTTAGCCGAGGCGCGTTGGCGGCGGCTGCGCCCCGCGCTGTTCCATTGGCTGACAGCCCTGCCGCTGCCCGCCTGGGTCTGGCTGCTGTGGACCATGGGACGATCTCCTTCAGTGGAGTTGGGACTGCTGTTTGCCGTCTTGGCCTTCGGGTTGATGGTTTTGACTGCTGCGCTGCGCCGCCTGCGCTGGGACTATGGGCTGCCATGGCGGATTGGCTCGCTGGCGGCAATCCTGCTGGCGTTGGGCTTGGCCTTTGGCAGGGGGGAGCCAGCAGTGGGGGTGATGGTGTTGTGGGCCACGGCCGTTTATTTCCTGACGGCCGTGAGGGTATTCTACAGCCCGCGTTATTTTTATGCCGCCGGGCTGCTTTTCCCACTGGCCTGGATGTATGTGCAAGAGGCCGTTGACGTAGATTGGCGGGCCTGGAGCGCTTGCCTGGGTCTCTTCCCGCTGGTTTACGTGCTGGCTGGGATGTGGCTGGAGAAACGAAGAGGGTATGAACGGCCGTTTACCCGTCCCTTCTACCACATGGCTTTATTTGTCAGTTTGCCGGCCATGTTGTTCAGTTTGGGTCAGGCGATTGGCGATTGGGAGACCCCGGTCATGGCCTGGTCGGCGCTGACGCCGGGGGCGCTGGCCGCCGCCGCCGCCTGTTATGCCTGGCTGACCAACCGGCAGCGCTGGGCATACAGTTCCGTCTGGTTGGCGACACTGGCGGGCGGGCTGATGGTGGTCACGTTTAGCCGGGGCAGCGGCCGCTCGGCGGCGTTGGTGGCCGTGATGGCGGCCGTTTACGTGCTGGCGGAGCGCTGGCTGCACATGGTGGCCCGTCGACCAAAACGCGCCTGGGGCTGGCAGGCCCTGGATGTCCGCGCCGTGTGGTTGTTGTACAGACGGCCGTTGCTTTTCACCGGCTGGCTGCTGTCGGCCGCCGCTATTGGCATGGCGTTGGTGCGTAATATGTGGCTGTTGGGCGGCGGTCGCACGCGAGAGGCGTGGAGCATTGCCGCGCTGGTTATCATAGTTGGGCTGTACGCGCTGTCGGCGCGGCTGTTCCGCCAACCACGCCTGGCCTTGTTGGCTTCGGGGCTGGCGATTGCCCCCTGGACGCTGGCCGTACATTTGTTTTGGGGTGATGTGGGCGCGTGGTTTGGCGCCAGTTGGGTAGTGTTGGCTTTGGCGCAGTTAGGCGTGGGGGCGTTGTTGACCGTTCGTCTGAACGCGCGCGCTTACGGGCTGCCGCCGCAGTTGGTGGCGCACGGCCTGGCAATCGTCGGGCTGATGACCGGTGTGTTGGACCCGGCCGTGAGCAGCGTTTCGGTGGGGCTGGTTATTTTGTTTTACCTGGGGGCGGCGGCTTTGGATTGGGCTGATGGCGGGAAGGCGCGGCCAGGCTTTGCCACCCGATTTGTGTTTCCGCTGGCCGGTTTGCTGCCGCTGTGGGCCATCTACCTGTGCCTGTGGTTATGGCCGGGTACGGAACCGGCCGTTTTAGGGTTGGTGGCCTGGGCCTTTGTGCTGCCATTGTTGGCCATAGGGCGGCGGCTGGCGCGCTGGGAGCCGGCATATCGCTGGCCATTTTATTTGTCGGCGTTAAGTTGGGCGTTGGTGGCGTTGGGCGTGGCGGTGTTAGATTGGCAGATTCTGACGGCCGTTCTCTTCTTAAATTCCGGCGCGGCGGTCTTGTGCGTGTGGCTGTTCCGCGAACCGCTCTGGTGGTATCCGGCGACGGTGCTGCTGCCGGCAGGCGTTTGGACACTGCTGGCGCAAATCAGGGGCAGCGAACCGCGCCATTACGGCTGGAGCCTGATAGGGCTGGCGGGGTTGTATCTGGCCGGGGCCTGGGCACTGCGCCGCGCTAATCTGCGCCGCTACGAAACGCCGCTGTTGGCGATGACTTTTGTGCTGGTGGCCGCCGGTCTGCCGCTTTGCAGCACAGAGAAAGTAGACGCCTTTGTGGGGTATGGGCTGGCGGCATTGATTTTGACGGCGGCGGCTTTGTGGTTGAGACGGCCGTTGCCCTTCAGTTTCGCCGTGGGTCTGGCCATCGTGCCTTATTGGGTGGCGGTTTCCTGGCTGAACTTGAGCACGGTCAATGCGGGGCTGCTGGCGTGGCCGGGCATCGCTGCGGCATTGGGGCTGGCTTACCTTTTGGATGCGCAGTGGGCTGCCCCGTTGGACGCATTTCCGTGGAAGCGGCCGTTAGCCTGGCTGACGGCCGTGTGGCAGCGCTGGACGCGCTGGTGGGCTTTGGCCTTGTATGTCGTGGCCGGGCTAAACGTGGTGGCCAGCGCCTGGCTGACGCTGGATAGTCCGTGGCGGCTGATGGTAACGTTGGCGGCGGGAACGGCCGTCTTCTTCTGGTGGACGCTGCGGTTCCATTTGCGCGGCTGGTTATTGGTGGCCGGAGTGTGGGGTCAGTTGGCCGCGCTGGCCTTCATTCGCCTGGTCGGCTGGACGGAAACCGGGGCGCAGGTGGCGCTGGCGTTTGCGCCGGTAACGGCCGTTGCCCTGTTCCTGGCCTTTTTGGTCGAGCAGGGACGATTGGAAAAGCCGCTCCTGAGTCGGGCGGACGGCCGTTGGCGGCTGTCGTTGGGCGGTTGGTCGCTGCCGTTTTATCTGCTGCTGCTGGGCGATCTGGTGTTTGGGCTGGGGTTGACACTGGACCTCGGCTGGCAAAGCGCTGTGGCGACGCTGCTGTACGCGCTGGTTGTCGGAGTGTTGGCGCAGCATTGGCAGCTAAAGGCCTTGGGATACCTGACGGTGGGCCTCAGTCTGGCGGCGCTGGCGCAGCGGCTGCTCTGGCTGGAGTCGCCGCCGGAAGTTTGGCCGCAGGCATTGGCTGTGTGGTCGTTGGTGGTGGGCGCGGCCGGCTATGGGCTGCGCCGCTGGGCGCGGGATGATGAGGCTGCGCCGGGTTGGATACAGGTGTGGGAACGGCCGTTGGTGCGCGGCGGTTGGGCGGCGTCGCTGTTGGCGTTAGGGCTGGCAGGGGTGATTGGGGGAGGATTGGGAACGGCCGTGCCCCAAATTATGTTCTTTGGCGGCGGATTGACCCTCTACCAGACTGCGGCGGCGCAAATGCTCATTCGCACATTCGCCCTGTTGGGGTTGTTTTATCTGACGGCCGCCCTGGCGGAAAATCGGCCGCGCCTGAGTTATCTGGCGCTGCTGCTGTTGTTTGCCGCCTGGAGCCTGTGGCTGCTGGCGATTCAGGGCGCGCGAGAATTGCAGTTGTATGCCATTCCGGCCGGTTTTTACCTGCTGCTGCTGGGTTGGCTGGAGTGGCAGCGTGGCAGTCAGGCGGCCGGACGCTGGCTGGATTGGACGGCCGTAATCGTTTTGTTCGGCTCGGCGCTGTCGCAGTCGTTTGGCAATCACGGGGAACTTTACGCCTTGCTGATGATTGGCGAGGGGCTGCTGCTGGCCTGGATGGGCAGCTTGCGGCGGCTGCGGCGGTTGTTGTATTTGGGCGTGGCGGGGGTGGTAACGGCCGTGGGCGGCCAGCTAATCGAACCGCTGTTGGCCCTGAACACACTCGTTTTGCTGCTGTTGGGCGCGGCGCTGGTAGCTCTGGGCATCGCCCTGGAGCGGCGGCTGGACAAAGTGCGCGATCTATCGCGCGAACTGCGGCTGAAGATGGAGCATTGGGAATGAAAACGGACGGAGATATTTTGATGCAAAAGCGCAAAGACGCCAAGAAAGAGCCTCCCCGGTTCCTGGGCTTCTTTATCCGGCGCGGCAATATTTGGTTGGCGTTGGTCCTGCTTGTGGCGAATTTGGCGGCCTGGGTGAGTGTGGCCAGCCGGGTGAATTTGGTGGAAGCAGCGCCCATTTTGCACCCGGAAATTGCCGAGATTCGGGCGCATTGGCAGGCGCGGGATGCGGTAGGCGAGACGTTTAGCGTGGTGGTGACGGACCAGATGGCGATGGAGACGCTGGCCTGGTTTATCGCCCCACGGCCGAATTTGCCGTTTAGCCACCCACAAGTTGCCATTCATCCGGATGGCGTGGTGGGCGGCGGGCTGGTCCACGTGGCCGGACTGCGCACGCCGGTGTTTGGCCGGGCGTCCATTTACCTGGAGGATGGCAAACTCCAGGCGGTTGTGGAGGAAGTAGGCATTGCGGGCACAAAAGCGCCTGGTTTCGTGCTGGCGGCGATTGATCAGGCGCAGGCGGTGTATGATGAGATGTCTTTACCGATTGAGGTGACGCGGTTGGAGCTGCGTGAGGGCGAGGTTTTGGTGGAAGGAGTGTATCGGTGAGTCGTGGTCTGTAGAACGACATCTTGTTAACGAGAATGATAAACCAAATCCAGTTTTGTGGTTCCCTCGATGAGACAGCTAATCTTGCTGATTACGATTGGCCGCCGTTTTTTTGTTCCTGAAGCTGCCGGGTAAAATCGGCCGTTAATTTTTTGGCCCAGGCGTCATCGGGATACTTGGCCAGGAGCGCCAAAGCCTGCTCAAACTGGGTGATGGCGTCATCCGCCTTGCCCTGCTGGGCGTACAGTTCCGCGATGGTGCCCAGGGTATTGGCCAGCATCAGCTCATCATCAAATTGCCGCCATAACCTGGCGCTTTCCTCCAGATGGGGCGCCGCGTCGGCTAGCCGATTTTGCGCCAGGAAGGTGTTGCCCAGACATTGGGCGACAGTGGCGCGGTGGTAGAAATAGCTGGACTGCTGCAAGTAGGGGGAATTAGCCCGTTGGAAGGCCGCTTTTGCTTCATCGTATTGCCCCTGCTCGTACAAGGCGCCGCCATAACTCACTTCAATCAAAGATTTCTCATATTCGCCGACATTATGCGAGAAGTAGGTCACGGCTTCTGCATAACAGGGCCAGACGTCGTCGTATTTCCTGGCGGCTTTCAACGTGCCCATCAAATTGTTCAAAGAGCGCAGTAGATCGGTGAACTGGTTGAGTTCACGCCAAATCGCAACAGCCTCACGCAGCAACGTTTCGGCGCGATCGTATTGGCCGCGCCACCAGGCAGCCACACCCAGAGCATTTAGAACGTTGGCATGAAATTTGGGGGGAGCGTTTGTAGCGCGGAAGCCAGCCAATGCTTGCTGTCCGTATTGTTCCGCCAGATCATATTGGCGGTTGAAGGCATAATCCATACTTAAATTGGACCAGACATGGTGGCGCAAATGATTTGCGCCCAAATCAATTGCGCCCAAATCATTTGCGCGTTTGTGGTCCTCGCCTGTTTGTTTAAGAATAGCTTCTGCCTGCAAATGGCTCTCGATGGATGCCGGTAGTTGGCGGCTTGTGAGGTATAGTTCGCCCAGCCGGTTAAGTAGGTCCGCTTTCAAGAGCGGTTCGTCGGGAGGGCAGGCTGCGGCGGCATTTTGTAATAGTGGAATCCATTCATGCCAGTAGCCGCGTCGTTCAGCCAGATGGAAGGCTTGCAGGATGACAACGGCCGTTTCCCGCCGTGTTTGTTCCAGTTTTAATCCATAAACAACTGCCCGATATAAATTTTGCCGCCTGGTATCTAACGCTGCCACGGCATCGTCTGTATTGGATATCGTTTGCTCCTGCCAGTAGGCCACGACGGCCGTCAGGCCGGCAGTAAATTGGGGGTTAATTGCGGTTTCGGAATTCATTTTTTATCTTGGCAAGGTGCGTGAAGCGTGATGCGTGAACATTTTTCACGTTTCACGCTTCACGCTTCTTTGTTCCTCAAAGGGCCAGTTAATAATTTCTGTATGGAGAAAGGTCTCGGTGAGGCGGTGGATGCCATAGCTTTTTTCGTGCAGCGCGCCGCGCACTTCCAACAAGGAGCGGCTGCGCAGTTCCTGGATGGCAGGCCACAATTGGGTTTCGTCCAGACCGCTTATTACGCCGAGGTAGTCGGGGTCGCCGCCTGTTTCAGAGACCAGGGGCATGGTTAGCAGCAGCCGACGGCCGTTTTCGCTGAGCGTGCGCCACATTTGCCAGTAGATGTGGCGGTACATCTCCTCAATATGCCCTGCGCCGCCTTGCGCCAGCCCTCCTAGAATGGTGGACAAGGGGAGTACGTCTAGCAAACCGGCCACCAGTTTCAGCGCTAATGGATGTCCGCCGGTAACGTTCCAGATGGCCTGATAATCGGCGGCAACGGCCGTTGCTAAAGCCATCACGCCCAATTCTTGCGCGTGGTGGTTGAGCAGGGTCACGCTGTCGTCAAAGGACAGTTCGGGGATGACGCAGGTGAAAACGATGGCCTGCGGCGCGGGGCGGGTGCGGCTGGTGAGCAGGAATTTGCTGGGATTGGCCAGGTCGTTGAGCTGGGTCAGAAGAAATGCGGTGTCGGTTTCGCTTTCCAGGTTGTCGATGATGATGAGAAACGGCCGTTCTTTTAATCGCTGCCGCACCTGGGCCAGCCGCTGGTTTGGCGTGTTTTCGACGCCGCTTTGGCCCCAGAAACGTTGGGCCAGTTCGATGATCAGGGTGTCGAAGGTTGCCTGTGGGGAAGCGGATTGACCGCTCATGGTGGCTGCCGCGCTGCGCAGCCAGACCACATCGTCAAAATGGAGTTCGGGAACCAGACGCCGAATGACGCTGTCGGCCAGAGCGGTTTTGCCGATGCCGCCGAGGCCGGTGACGGCAATTACCCAGGGGCTGCCGGGATCGCGCAGCCGGGCAATCAGGTCGGTTTGGATTTCGGCTGCGCCGAAGAGTTGGGAATAGGTAGCGGGTGGCAGCAGAGCGGTTATTTCTTGTATTTTGCTGTCGCGTAAGGCAAGTTCTTGGCGGTAGATCGCGTCGGCTAACTGGTCGATAGCGGCTCGCTGCATTCGGCTGACGGTATGTTCGCTGACATTGAGCTGGTTAGCGACCATGAGCAAGGAGTGCTGGCTGAGAAAGCGGAGTTTAAGAACACGAACGGCCGTTTCGTTCTGCGTAGTCATTTCTTCCAGGGCGTTGAGCAGCACCTGATTCACCGCCAACCGTGTCGCCGGACCCTTGGCGTGGGGCGCGGCTGCCATCTGCGCCTGCACCAGCAGCAGATATGATAACGAATCGGCCGAATCGTCACCACTGTTATGCCAGGCTCTTAGGGCCTGTTGCACATCCTTATCCAACCGATCCCGATTCAATTGCATTTCCATCCACATGCCCTCCCGTTAAAGGCAATCTTGCGCAAGTTTTGCACCCTTTGCGCGGAAAGTCGCAGAGATGTGATAAATCAGCGCAAATAAATTTCTGTATAGTGTAGAAGACTTTTGAAAAGATGGCTATTCACCATTTTTCAGAAGCAGCCAGTCGAATCGTGCTGGTTTTTGGGCATTTTCATCAACAAGCAACCTTCTTACACGTAAAATACAAAAGGGTATTAAACCATCAAGCGTGTGACATGACTACCGCCGATTTTAAGAACAAAGTGCTTATCCTATTAGCCCCTGGGTTTGAAGAAGCGGAAGTGATTCCATGCATGACACAACTGCGCAAGGCTAGTTTGCCGGTGTCGTTGGTGGGACTTACATCGAGACAGGTTACTGGCTGGCATGGGTTATCTATTTGTCCTGACGTGGCGCTGGATGAGGTTGGAGACTATGGGGCACTAAAATTGGTTGTGATTCCAGGCGGCCGGCAGTGCGCCACGATGCTGCTGATAGACCCGCGTGTACATCGTTTGCTTAATACAGTGATTGAGCAAGAAGGCAGGGTGGGAGTGATGAGAACGGCCGTTCCCGTTGCCACGCAATCCAGATTGCTTACGTCATTACTAGAATCTCATTTCATTACCCAAAATGGTGACGACCTGGAAGGGTTTATAACGCATTTGGTACGCTTTTTGCTAAATAGAATTGATTGGTTTAGTTTGTGAAGAATTTAGGGAGGGAAATATGAATTGAATACGAAAATCGTTGTCTCGATAATGATGTAACTCAAATAAATATTTATCAATTGACACGGAAACCCAAGGAGGGTACCATGAAAAAAGTTTTAGTTTTAAGTATATTGTTGCTTGTTGTGGGTGTATTAGCGGCTACGGTAAGCGCCAGCCCTACTGCTGATTGTGAAGCTTTCCAAACAAGTAGTATCCCAGCACTATCGTCATTAGAAATCCCCTTCACCTGCCAGCAGGAAGCCACCGTCTATTTTGGGGTATGTGATTCCGGTGGTGTTCCCAATGACGATGAGTTTAACATTATCTTTAGCAGTAATATTGTAGCTTCGAACTGGTATTCTGGTGATCAGGAGTATGCCTACATGGGTTCGTCACAGGCGGCGGCGGGCGATAATTCTGCTATATTGAATAGTTTGAATTCCACACCTTTCCCACCAGCTACTTATTCATATGCCTTTTCAACGGACCCATCAGCCGTTTCGGCTTATTTACAGGGTGCGTGTGGCGCTGATTTCGGCGGAACAGCAAATATTGGTGGGCAGTGCGTTAGAAATGTACCTTTGTTTACAACCGATACAGCGCCGACCAATGGCAAGGTAAGTTTCAATGTGCAGTTTGGAGAAATGAGCCGCAGAGAAGGCAGAACACTTAAAACCTGGGATATTAAAGCAGGAGAGCGAATTAACAATTCCACCGTACCCGTGCCAGCTCCACAATATGTACGTGTGTGGTGGCAACCAGAAGGCGATAGTGAGTGGTATTTGCTGACTTCACAGTATTGGCAAGGAGATGGGACTACGGCCAGTGAATATGGTGTAGATTGTAGTCTGGACGGGGTACCTTCTTATCACACGTCATTTGCTAATGCTGTGCCAGAAGCAGAGGTGCCTTTGTTAACACAATAACTAAACTGGGATGTAATTATTAGACTGGTTGTTGAAATAGTGCCATTTTTAGGAACCCAGAGTAAATAATATACAGGAGACTGGAGATTAGAGATTGGAGATTGAACCAGTCCCTAGTCTCCAGTCTCAGTTTCGTAAGTTGTTTCATTTTTTTTCTTTTCAGAAGTAGATACGGCCGTTCCCATTACCACTCAATCCGGCCTGCTGCCGACGTCTATGGATGTTCATTTTGTGTTGCAAAACAGAGAGAATATAGACGGGTTTGTGGCGGAACTACTTCGTCTGATGCGGAATGATTGAGTTGGCTTGTTGCCAAACGCCTCGTGCCAAAACAGGCTCGGTTTCCATGAAGCGATCAAGTTGCCGTGATTTAGCTGGCCATTTGCGCTGTTTCTCGGTTATTTTCATTCGAGTTGATTGAAGCGCACTTTGGGGAAAACCCTGATCTCACTCTTGCACGAATCTATAATTCATAGTCGGCGTGTTTACGGCCGGTTCTGCCAAAACGCGCCGTATTTCATCCAGCATCATGATTGTCGCCAGGTTGTACACGCTGTAACCGCGCTCAAAAGCTTCCGGCGAGGTGTACTCGAACGGGCCGTAATGGGTCAGGTGGGTGTTGTCGGTGGTCAGGCCGCGATTCGGTAGGGTCTCCGCGAGCAGGTCAAAATCAAGCAAAGGGACATTATACTTGGCGGCGATGCGGCGCACATCGTTGTTGTTGCGGTTATCTGCCCCTTCGTGGCGGTCGGCTTTGGTGATCAACACCGGGATGACGCCGTGATCGATGGTGAAGGCGACTATCTTTTCCATGCGGTCGTCAAATTCGTCGCTTTCGTCGTTGGTTCCCAGGGCAATGAGCAAGATGCTGGGGTTGCTGAGGCGAAATTCGCAGCTCAGCATATCTTCAAAGTCGTTGCATAGTTCTTCTGTGACCAGATCGGTGAGGAATACGGCCGTTGCGTGCAGCCCAATGTGCAGCGCCGCGCCAAAGTGAACAAAGGAGCCTTTGTAATAGTCGATGGTTGGCTGGAGGTAGGCATAATCGCCCAAATCAAACGTGCGCTGGTCGAAACGCATGAGGAAGTCGGGCGTCGCCGCGCCGCTGTCGCCCAGTTTGGAGAAGACTTGCGGCCGGCGTCCCATTTCCTGCCCGGCGGCGTAAATCTCGCGGATGTGGTTTTGCACGGCCGTTGGCAAAATGATAAAGGTATCTTTTGTCAGGCCATTAATTTGTTGGCTGGAAGGCACGGCCGTTGGGCTGGGGGCAATGGTCGGTGTACTCGTGGGTGGGGGTGATGGCGTGATCGTTGGCGTATGAGTAGCAGTTGGGCTGGGGGTACTGGTAGGCAACGCTGCTGCTGTAGCTGTGGCCGTGTCCTGGGGCGAGACGGCCGTGGGTCGCAGTGTGGGCAAAGTGGCAGCCTGGGAAGCGTGTGGCGCGCAGCCGGATAACACGAGCAGGATAACGGCCGTAAACAGACCAATGAACCCCAGGCGAGGCAGAATGTGTGGGCGATTGCGGTTGGTCATGGAAAGTTATGGCGTGGCGGGCGGCGTAACGGCCGTGACTGTCTGGCGAATGGCGTCCAGCACCATCAACGCCGTCAAGTCGCTGATCGGGTAGCCCTTTTCAAACACGTCCGCCTTGGTGTAATCGTTGGCCCCGGACATGGTCAGGTGAATGTTGTCGCCAGATAAGCCGCGATCCGGCAAAGATTGGGCCACGAGGTCAAAATCCCACAGCGGAATCCGGTATTCGGCTGCCAATTCATGCAAAATAAGATTGTTGGTATTGGCTTCCCCATCAAACCGATCAGCCTTTGTGCCTAGCACAGGGATGATGCCTTCTTCTAACAAATGTTCGATCAGCTTGCGCATATTGGTTTCATAAGCCGCCGGCACCTGGTCGTTGGTTCCCAGACGGATGAGGAAGATGCTGGGGTTATTCAGACGAATCTCGCAGTCAACGGCGTTTTCATCGGCCAGACACAGTTCTTCGTCGGCCCAGCCTAGCTCGTAGAGCGTGCGCGAGGATAGCCCAACGTGGGCCACCTGCCCAAAGCGAGAAAACGACCCGGCAAATTGGTCGATGGTGGTTTGCAGGTTGGCATAGATGCCCAGTTTGTACTGTTCGCTGTCGAACCGCGCCAGGTAATGGGGCGTCAGCACCACACTGTCGCCTACTTTGGAGAAGGTGCGTGGGTTGCGTCCTAACTCCTGCCCAAGCGTGTAGATTTCACGGACATGGGCCTGCACGTCTTCGTCCATCAACAGGAATTGGTTAATGGTCAGGCCGTTAACCATATTTTGTGGGGGAACGGCCGTTGCCGTAGCCGTCGGGGTAATGGTTGGTTCACTGGTTGGCGTTTCTGTTGGCACAATGGTGAAGGTGGGTGGTGGGGCCAGTTCTTGGGTCGGCGTGGGCGGTGGTTGGGTGGCTGTAGGGGGTATCGTCGGCGCGGCGGTGGGGGGAACGGCCGTGGCTTCTACAGTGAGGGCGATGGCGGCAACGGCCGTATCCCCGCCGCCGCAAGCCGTTAGCAGCAGCAAGAGCGCCAATCCCATCACCAGGACTGTTTGATGAGTGAAGGTCCGGGGTGTCCGGGTAGAAATCAGGTGCAGCAAGGTAGGCATCATTAAAAACCCTGGTAAATCCACTGTGGCGCGCTGTCTGTTGAGACGATGATCAACAAAATAACCAGCGCGCAAAGCCCCAAGACCAGCAGATTTTCTCGATTAAATAATTTATTTAGCATACGCCTCTCTTCAGACCCTAAGGGTTTACTCGTGAGAATTAGGCCGTCCCACCGCCAAACCCTTAGGGTCTTCTCTCCTCCGACCCTAAGGGTTTACTCGCGAGAATTAGGCCGTCCCACGGCCAAACCCTTAGGGTCTTCTCTCCTCAGACCCTAAGGGTTTACTCGTGAGAAACAAGCCGCCCCCCGCCAAACCCTTAGGACCCTAAGGGTTTACTCGTGAGAATTAGCCGTCCCACGGCCAAACCCTTAGGGTCTTCTGGTGAGAAACAAGCCGTCCCACCGCCAAACCCTTAGGGTCTTCGCTCTTTATCCCGCTTCGCCGCACCACTTCCATTCGCCATCTTCCTGGACAACCCGGTAGCTGGTGAGCGGGAATTCGGTGTCTTCCGTGCCGTAGGTGGCCACAATTTTGCCTTCGCAGCGCACCACATCGCTGCTGCCATCGCGGGTGCAGGCCATACCATCAATGTGGACGCCGCTCACGCTGTCGAAGGTGCGCGATTCGCGCTCTAAGAACTGCTCCATATCGGCGCAGAGCAGGGCGCGAATGGTGTCGGCGTCGCCATCCGCTTTTGCTTGGAGATACTGCTCGACGGTTTGCGCGGGGTCGCCTGCGCCGTTGCCGCCGCCGCAAGCTGCCAGCAGAAGCAGTCCGCCGGATACGAATAGTAGGAAAACAATCAGGCGTATATTCATGCGTAAATTCCTCAGATAGCCAGTCAACTGGCCGGAGTTTGCCAAATCGCCCGAATTATATGCGCTTATGGGAATTGCACCAACCGGGGTTGGAGACAAGAAGCCTTCATTTCAGAGAGGTCCAATCTCCAAGATTGGACCTCTCTAAAGGTTTTATTACGGAGCCGCCGCTGCCAATTCTGTGCGAATGGCGTCTAGCATGAGCAGGGCGATTAGGTCGTGGATGGCGTGGCCGCTTTGGAAGGTGGCCGGCTGGGTAAAGTCATGGGGACCAACCAACTCGACCATGTGGACATCGTTTTCTTTCAGGCCGCGATTGGGTAATGTTTCGGCAACAAGATCAAAATCGAGCAGGGGGACGTTGTATTCTGCGGCTAGTTCGCGCAGGATTTGGTTGTTGATGTTGTCTGGTCCTTCAAAGCGGTCGGCTTTGGTGACCAATATAGGGATGACACCGTTGGCAAGGGATACTTCTACCACCTGCCGCATGTTGTATTTGTAGCCGGATGGTGCGCCGGAGTCGTTGGAACCTAGTTTAACGAAGAGGATGCTGGGGTTGTTGAGGCGGAATTCGCAGGCTAGTACGTCTTCGTTGGGTTCGCACCACTTTTTGTCGGCCCATAGGGGGTCGAAGACCGACCAGGAGTGCAGTCCGTTGCGGGCGGCTACGCCGTAGCGGGCGAAGTGGCCATGGTAATAGTCGATGGTGGGCTGTAGAAAGGCGTAGTCGCCTAGATTATAGGCGGTGGGATCGTCGAACTTGCCCATGAAGTTGGGATTCAAACTTGTGGAGTCGCCGAGTTTGGAGAATGTTTGGGGGTCGCGTCCCTGCGCCTGGCCTACGGCCGTAATCTCATGCAGGTGTTCGCGTACGGCCGGCGGCAAGACCACAATATCGCTGATGGGGATACCGTTGATCGGTAATGGCGTGGGCGTGGGTGTGGGCGGCACGGCCGTTGCCGTCGGCGGCATGGGCGTGTTGGTTGGTGGCAAGGTGGCCGTCGCTTCAAGGGGAACGGGCACGGCCGTTTCCCCAATAGCTGGCGGAGCAATTCCAGGTTCGTCGCCGCTCTCGGCGCTGCTTTCTAAGATGGCGGGTACAGTAGCGACGGGGGCGAGGGTAACGGCCGTTTCCCCTCCCGCCTGTCCGCAGCCGACCAAAGCGCCTAGCAAAATCAATCCTACCAGCAAACGTTGTATTCTAAATGGCATTAAGCAACCTACCCTACAAAATTTGCCGCAGATTTTACCATTTAAATGACGCAGCAACGCCAACCCGTTAAGCGGTAAAACACATACGACAATAGCTATGCAACTACTAGCAGCATAGCTATGTAACTACTAGCAGCATAGCTATGTAACTACTAGCAGCATAGCTATGCTATTACCAGTTAGATAGCTATGTGACTACTAGTAGCATAGCTATGCTATTACCAGTTAGATAGTTATGCTATTACCAGTTAGATAGCTATGTGACTAAAATTCGCATAGCTATGTCATGGTGTAAAACATTACCGAATGGGCGAAGACCCTAAGGGTTTGAATTGGCGCAAGATTAAATTTCTCGAGGTTAAACCCTTAGGGTCTAAAGAGAGACCCTAAGGGTTTGAAGAGAGACCCTAAGGGTTTTAACTGGCGCAAGATTAAACCTCTCGAGGTTAAACCCTTAGGGTCTGGAGAGAGACCCTAAGGGTTTGAAGAGAGACCCTAAGGGTTTTAACTGGCGCAAGATTAAACCTATCGAGGTTAAACCCTTAGGGTCTGGAGAGATTAAACCCTTAGGGTCTGAAGAGATGAATCCTGGCTGAATGCGGGTCAGGGGGCAGTGGGGAGGATGACGTTGGTTAAAATGGCATCCAGGACCATGAGCGCAGTGAGGTTGTTCATGGCGTGGCCGCGTTGGAAGGCTTCAGGTTGGGTGTAATCGTGGGCGTAGAAGGTGTTCATGTGGACGCCATCAACGTCCAGGCCGCGGCCCGGCAGCGTCGCGGCGACAGGCTCGAATTCCCAGAGGGGAATCTGGTAATCAGCGGCAATCTGGCGCAGGATGTCGTTGTTCTGGTTGCTGCCTTCGTTACGATCCGCTTTTGTGCCCAAGACCGGAATCACACCGTTATCCATGGAGAATTGGACAATTTGCCGCATGTATTCGTCATAAAGAGTGGGCGCGCCTACGTCGTTGGCGCCCAGGCGAATGAGGGCGATGCTGGGGTTGTGCAGGCGGTATTCGCAAGCAATAACCGTTTCATTGGCTGTGCAGATGCTTTTGTCGGCCCAAATGGGATCGAAGACGGTCCAGGCGTGCAGGCCGATGCGCACGGAGGCGCTGTCGCGGCCAAAGGAACCGGGAAAATAGTCGATGACCCGCTGGAGATAAGCGTAGTCGCCCAGGTTATAGGGGCCGACATCGAAACGGGAGAGAAAGTGATCGATGGCAATGGTGCTGTCGCCGACTTTGGCGAAGGCGTGGGGGCTGCGGCCTAGCTGTAGGCCCTGGGCATAAATGGCGCGGGCGTTGGCCAGCACGTTGGGCGGCATGACGACGATAGCGTTGAGGGGGATGCCGTTTAGAGTGGTGGGTTGGTTGGGTGGTGGGCTGGTGGGTGGGCTGGTTTGCGGGTTGGCGGGTGATGGGGTTACGGCCGTTGCGGCCAAACCGCCATCCGTTGCCGGGGCGGCGACTAATTGACCAGGAATGATCAGCACTTGCCCGACATAAACCAGGCTGGGATCGGTAATGCCGTTGGCGGCGGCCAGGTCATCGACGGAAACGCCAAAGTTGACGGCGATGCGGAACATGGTTTCGCCCACCTGGACAGTATGGGCGGCGGGTTCGGCGGCTGGTGGGTCGGGTGGTGGAATAGTGGGTTGAAGGGAAACGGCCGTGGCCTCTACAGTTGTCCCCGCGCTAACGGACAGATTGTCGGCTGGAGGTATGGGGAGCTGGGAGAGGGCAACGGCCGTGGGCGTGTCTTGCACCGTTTGGCCGCTGACCGGCTCCCCGTTAATGTAATCACGCAGGGAAAAGGAAAAGGCCACGCCGATCAGGGCTAAAAAAAGACAACAAAGCCCCTAAAACAATCTCGCGTCGCATGGTGTATCAGAATGCCCGATGGCTTAGTTGCGCTCAATGATCAGTGGATTTCCGTTCAAATCTGTGGTGGTGGAAAGCTCGTAGCCGCCATAGGCGCAGTCGCCTTGCATCACCTGTCGCACCAGACCGGTTACAGTCAGGTGATGGGTGGTTTGTGGCAGCAAGGGCACTTCTAAATCGGCGGGAAAAACGGCCGTGCCGCTTACCGTGCCCGATTCAGACGTAATGGTGATCAATTCCCCATTCCCCAGGCTAACCCGCACCATTTGCGAAGCCGCATCGGTGGGCGACGTGACCGGTTCCACGGTAAATAATTCAGGTGTGGCTTGCGGGCAGGGATAGGGAGTTAGCGGGGTTTCGACGGTTTCGGGCGCGACGGTTTCGGGCGCGACGGCCGTTTCATAAAAGAAAAACCCCACAACAATTACCAGAAATATAATAATCACTACCAGAAGTCGCCGCATGGATTACCTCACCAGGTTCGGGTCTACAATATATTGCCACCAGTTATACGCAATGCCATTGGCCGCGCCCGTAATATGTGGCAGACGGCGGAACCACCATTGATGATGGCCGCGGATATTGCCATCGCCCCAATCGGCGCAGTCTACAATGCGCGGCGCGCCGCTAAGGTTGGGGAAGTTGAGCCAATTATCGCAGCGGGCGGGCACGCGCGTTTTATTGCCCCAGTCATAATCCTTCACGCTGTTGGGCGCAAAGTGCATCAAGCCCACTTCCGATAGTCCAGGGTGCGTCTTGTCGTAACGAATGAAACGCTGCCACAGATTGGCGTCGCCTTGTTGATTGCGAAACGTATATTTCATGATCGATTCCGCCCGGTGGCCGAACGCTTCCAACATTTCGCCCACACCGCGCTGGTAGTTGAACCCCATAATCACAAAACGGCGTTTGGCTTTGACGGCCGTTTGCGTTAATGGCGGCGCGTTACACCAAAACGGGTCCGGCCCACCCATGATAGATTCGTAATAACCGGCGTATGGAAAAGCAAAAAGCCAGAATTCATCAATTTGGCCGCTGTTCACCTTGGCGATCATGTCGAATTCGGCAAGCAGGGCATCATAATCCACGGCATCGGGCGTGTGGAAGCCGGTGCGCGCTTTCCAGGCGGCGGCGAATTCGTCCGCTTTGTAGGTGAATCCATCCAACTTGCGTGGGAATTTATTCACTTCCAGGCGTTCCACAATTTCATAATTGACGTAGCCGTAACTGATTTCGCGCAAATCGTCGATGTAACCGGCGGCCAGCTTGTCAGGATCGCCCCAGTTTAACGCCTGGTTTAGCGGCAAATTGCCTGCGGTGGGCACGATGGGATTGTGGATAATGAGCGAAACACGTTTGGTAACGGGCGTGGGTTTCTGGCCAATGGGTTGTTCGACAACGGCCGTTTCCTCTGCTACCTCTACGCCTAATTTCCGCAAATTCTCTGTGACCCAATCGGAAAATGCATCCAACGGTGATTCTGATTTTTTCATAGTTGTTCCTTTTTGTGCGCCAGCGTTTGGGCTGAACCTTCAGAATGTGCCTTTCAATTGTAACCCAATTCATCCAAAATACGCGCTGCGGCTGTGGCTGATGCGGCCGTCAACACTTCCTTCAGACCCAGCGCCAGGCTGGCGGCGGCGCGTTCTCCTTTTAAGACCTGGGCCAGCTCACGGGCAACGGCCGTCCAGGGCACATCATCTCCTTCATAGGCCAGATAGAGAACGGCCGTTTCCTTCATCCATTTAGCTGCTGTCGCTTGTGGCACTGTCGCCAGACCGGTTTCGCCGATGGGCAGCCACACCTGGGCCAATAGTTTAGGCGTTTTCACCACTTGTGGTGCGACAAAAATCAACGGCTGCGTTTCCAACGGCCCAACCTCAGCCCGCAGCAGGCGGTTAATCAGTGGACCGCGCTCGGCCAGGCGTTGGGTTACTCTCGGATCAGGCGTTTGTGGTCCCACGGGCAGGGCGCGCTGCTGTATCGCCTGCGATAACGGCCGTACCCCCAGCGCCGCCCAAACGCCCACCTCAGGCGCAGTGGGCGGCAGCAAAAAATCAGCCGCCGGGCCGTCTGGCCCACCGGCAAACTGCGCGACCAGCACGGCATCATCGGCCAGAAACAGATGCTCTGCCCGCACCAGCATTCCCCGGCTGTTGGGGATGACGGCACGGCCGTGCAGCGGCGTCAGGCTGGCGGCGGTGGCCGCCGACTGCCAATACAGGTCGGCCAAGCGCGACCAGCAGCGCGTTACCTGCGCCAGCACTGTGGGCGGCAGCGGCGCATCCTGGTCGCCGGTTTGCTGGCTAATGGCAGTTAGGGCGGCCACCAGGTCGGCGGCGTCTGGTTGGGCGCGGACGCCCAGCCAGCGGTACAACGCCTCGACGGCCTGGCTTTCTACCGGTTCGGCCACGTGGGCTTTGTCGCCTAATAAGGCTGTCGCTTCGCGGTCGGTGTAAACGGCCGTAGCCGCTCGGAACGATCCGTCCAAACAGGCAACCAGCGGCAAATGCGCCAGACGCTCTTGCAGCTCTTCGTCGTCGCGCAGTTCGCCCATTCGTTCGGCCAGCAGGTGGGTCAGGCGGTGACGCGCATCGGAGGGCACGTCCGGGTTTTCGGCCAAAATACGCGGCATCACCTCCTCTACATAGGTATAAAAATCGAGTTCTTCCATGCCTAAATCCAGGAAAAACTGCCGCCGTCCGCCGACAGCTTCCAGGTCGATGAGACCGGCGAGTTTTAACGGGTCGGTGAAGCCGCCGGGAAGGTAGAGGTGGTTTAACGGCCGTAATTCACCATCCACCGGGCATAACGGCAGGCGGCGAATCTCGCCGCGCAGTCGGGGGTCGTCGGCAAAGATTTCGATTTGCTGCCCTTCCAGCCAGCGGAACAGGCGGGCAATATCCAGCCGCCCCGTCTGCCAATCAGCCTGAAGTTGTTCCGGGGACGTGTTGGCCACTCGTTCGACTGCCTGCCGCGCGCCGAAGCGCGGCGCGAGACGCCCAGGGAACTGCTCCCTGGGTGTTTGGGGGTGCAGCCAGGGTACATCGGGGAAGAGCGCCTGGCTTTCGGGGGTTCCCTGGTAAACGCGGCCCGGTTTCTGCACTATCAGGTTGTCCGATAGGATGAGCGCGCAGGCGGCCAGGGCGTTCAGGGCAATTTCGCGGTCGGCGGCATGAATGAGACGGCCGTACAAATCGTCCAAAATGCGCCACAGGCTGAGCCAGGCATTGAGGCTGTTCAACGGCGGCGGGGCGTCGGCCAGAGCGGTGGGGCGCGTCAGGCCAAGCTGGGCCAGGGCGGCGGCAATGTCGGTAATTTGCAGGTCTGGCGCGCCGATCTCCGGGCGGCGCAAAAGCGGGAAAACGCTGTTTAGGTCTGGGTGGACGAGGGGATGTTTAACCGAGCCAGCAGGTCGGCGGCGGCGTTGTCTGGCGGGCGGCGATTGTTTTCGGCCGGGTTCCAGAGGCGGGTTTGGGGCGGCAGCGCCCAGGTTTGGTGGATGGTATAGATGAAGGGATGGGCGGCGAGGATGGGCACGGCCGTTTGCCAAAACTGTGCCAGCGAAGCGGGGGCGTCGCCCTGGTCGGCTAATTCCCGGGTGTAGGCTGTTTGCTGCAAAAGCTGCCACAGGGTCTGCGGCGACAATGCGTCGCGCAGTTCCGGCAGCGCCGCGGCAAATGTTTCGGCGGCGCAGGTGATGGCTGCCTGGTTCCAGGCCGCCTGATACCCGCCATCAAAGTGGATGCGCTTACGGTCGGTGGTGGGAAAGAAGTCGGCGCTGATGTGCAGGGAGAGGGGAATGGTGGTGGCGGTGGGCAGCCCGGCAAACAGGCGGCCAGGGCCGGTCATGCCGGTTAGCGGCAGGGCAAGATAGATGGCGCTGCGGCGGGCGGCTTCGATTTGCCAGGGGAATTGGCTGCGTAGCTGCTCGGCGGCGGCGTTAAAGCTGCCGCTGAGCAGGAGCCAGGTTGCGCCGGAGCCATCGGCTTCGTGGAGGGTGATACGGCCGTTGTCGGTTTGCCTGCGGGTGATGCGCCGGAGGAGTTTGCCGGAACGGGTGACTTCCAGGGTGTGCAACCGTTGCAGGAAGAGCGCGGCCAGACCAATGGCCGAGCTGAGTTCTGCGGCGATGTCGTCGAGGTGGGCCGGTTGGATGGCGGAGAGGCGCAGGGTGCGGCGCACGGCCGTTTGTGGGTCGAAGGCCCAGGGCAGGCGAAAGCGTGTGCCGTCGGTTTCTAGCTGTCGTTCGACGATGCGCTGCTCGGCTGGGGCGTCGGGGTTGATGGTCCAATGACGGCCGTTGGAAAAGATTTCCGGCCGGTCGGTGATCTGGTAGACGGCCAGGAACCCGAGGCCAAACGCGCCGGTGACGCCGCGCTCTTGCCGTTTGCCGCCGCTGGCGATGGTTTGCAGGCGGGCAAAGTCCAGGGGGCGAAAGACGCTGTCGTTTTCGACGATGAGGGCGTCGTCGTTGACCTGGAAGCGCAAGGTGGTGGGGGCGAAACGGCCGTCGGCATCTTCCGGCGCGTCGTCGGCGTTCTGGATCAGTTCGTAGGCCAGGGTGGGGATACCCTGCATGTCGCGTAGTTGGGCTTCCAGGAAGCCGAGGTAGTGGACATCTTGAGGTTTGTAGGTGAAATCGTCGGTCATGGTGGGTGGTCCTTGATACGGCCGTTGTCCTTTTACTTGCAAAGGCAATGCACAGTTGGCTTTTACTCAGTGTAATGCGATTTGGTTAATTGCTCAACAATCTGCGCCCTCGGCAGAGTTTCCAAGGGTATTGTATAGGAAAAGAGGCCTACTTCTGAAAAAGCAGCCCTGGCGAGATATATAATAAGTGGGTTCAACTGGTCAATGCTTTTTTAACAAGAGGTTGCTTTTTCAGGTCCCCCAAAAACCCGTAGAGTTTTGTCTCTGAAGCATAACAAAAGAATAGCGCAAAACCTCAAGACCCTAAGGGTTTGCCTGGAGAGGTTAACTCATTTGGACCTTAAACCCTTAGGGTCCAGGCAGACCCTAAGGGTTTGCCTGGAAAGATTAGGTCATTTGGACCTTAAACCCTTAGGGTCCAGGCAGAGACCCTAAGGGTTTACCTGGAGAGGTTAACTCATTTGGACCTTAAACCCTTAGGGTCCAGGCAGAGAAATGGTGGCATTTTATTAATCAAGTGGAGTGTATTTCAGGAGGTAGTCAATGGACGTGTTGGTCAAATCTCGACAAAAGAAATGGTTTCACCTTGTTTTGTTACTTGTTACTGTTGTGTTGTTATCGATCACTGTTTTGTCTCTGGCGGCGGCCGGGCCTGAGGCTGCGCCGGAGGGCGCCAATGAGACCCCGTTTTTCTCGTTAAATGGGACCATCAACCCCAGCGCCTCCATCGCCCCAACGTTTTACCAGTCGTCGGGAAATCGGGCAGCCAATTTCTCTTTGACTGTGTCGTCGGGCGACGCGCCCATTCAACTGCAAATCCGTAACGCCGCGAATGTGGTGGTTTGGGACCACACGGTGCAGGTCGGGGAGACGGTTTGGGGTAATGTAACGCTGACGCCGGGCGTGAATACCTTTGCCCTGACCAATCCGGGCAGTCAGGCGGCCGGATACAATTTGAAATTTTTCGATTTACCAGCTACGCCTTACACCTGGGTTGGCAGCGCCGCGCCAACGGGCATGAACAGCCAGGCGCAGCTCATTTTTCCGCAAAGCGGCCTGTATACGTTTAATTTCGGCGTTAACGTGGACGGCCGTTACGAATTCACCCTCGACAACGACTACATTCAAAAAACAGTCAGCAGCGCCACGCAGGTGACGTTTTACGTCCCCGCCGGCGCTCATTCCCTGGGCATTGTCCAGAGTTCGCTAGGTGGGTTTGTGAATTGGACGGTGGGGATTGGGTATGCGGGAACGGCCGTTAACAGCCTGCCTTACAGCAAATCCAGCGCCCAAATCAACGAAGAATGGCTGCCCATCTTCCTGGCCGCTCCGGCGCAGGTCAATATGGTCGTAGCCGCAACTGGCGATCCGGGTGACACTCTGTACGTGGAAGTGAACGAGAATACGCACAGCGCCGCCGCCAATCAAACCGTGCAAACCGGTGAAACGACCTGGCTGACCTTTGATTTGCCTGCCGGGCAAAGCCTCATTCACCTCACGGCCAGCGGCGGCCTTGTCAGCTACAACCTGACGGTAGATGCGCTGCCAACGGCCGCCTATACCTGGTCTGGTCAGGCCAACGCCAGCGGCGCAAACAGCAAAGCGCGCTTGCAGTTCCCCACGGCCGGGCTGTATACATTCGATTTTTCGGTTAACGGCCGTTACCAGTTCCTCCTAGAAGTTGACGGCGCGAGCTACATTCAAAAAACCGTGGAAAGCGGCAGCGACGATGTGGTCTATTACGTCCCGGCCGGCAGCCACATGCTGACGCTGGCTCAGGACACGGCGTTGGGCGCGGATTGGGACGTGGGCATCAGCCTGCTGAGCGCAGGAACCAACAGCCTGCCATACACCAAAACAGGCGGTCACATTGGCGGCGTGGGCAACGATTTCAGCCAGGAATGGCTGCCGCTGGCCCTGGACGCCACGGCCGTTGTAAACCTGAGCGTAGACCTGACCGGCAGTGCCGCCGACGACCTTGTTCTGGAAGTGTACCAGACCGGCAGCTCAACCCCGGACTTCGTTTCCGCCGCTGTGATGGGCAACGAAAAGGCCTGGTTCACCTTTGATTTAGCCGCCGGAGCCAACCGGCTGCGCTTACGCGCCATCGGCAATAGTGGTCCCCTGGCTTACGATCTGGAGGTTAAAGCCGTGCCCAGCGCCGCCGCCGCCGGTTGGAGCGGCTTCTCGCTGGCCAGTGGAACCAACTCCGTGATCATGGTCAACTTCCCGACCACCGGCCTGTATCATTTCAGCCTCAGCGCCTCAATCGGCTTCGCCAATCTGGTTTTAGACGACGCGATGACCGCGCCCCGCGCCCCGCAGACCAGCTCTGATGTAAGCTATGACGTCGAAGTTACGGCTGGCCTGCACGAGGTGTATGTGCTGCAAGACCCTGCCTATGCGGCCACCGACTGGTCGGCGGCCATTCATGCGGCCACGGCCGGCGATACCTTCTTTGTGTTTGATGGCACGCTGGCTCCTGGCGAATCGGTCGCCCCGGAGTATACCGTCCCCAGCGGCACGCTGGACTTCAACTTTGCCCTGGCCGTCACCGGCGCGGATGTCGACCTGGCGATTACCGATGGCAGCAGCGGAATTGTCTGGGATGACAGCGCGCTGGACGGCGAAACGGTTTGGGGCACGGGCACACTCACGGGTAAAAACATCATCCACCTGACGAATAACGGCGCGGCCAGCGCCACGATTTCGCTGGTGTTTTACCATCTGCCTACGGCCGCGTATACCTGGGATGGTTTGGCTGCGCCCACCGGGGCCGAAAGCCACATCCGGCTCATTTTCCCGCAAGATGGGTTGTATACGTTTGCGGCGGGCGTGGTGAACGGCCGTTACCAATTCCTGCTTACACTCGATGGCGACGACCACATCCAGAAAACGGCGGAAAGCAATACCAGCGTCACGTACTTTGTGCCTGCCGGTCTGCACGACCTTACCCTCTGGCAAGATTCTACGGTCGGAGCCGATTGGGACCTGAGCGTCTCGGCCGTTGGAGCCGCTGCCAACAGCCTGCCCTACGAAAAAACGGGCGGCGACCTGGGCGGCGCGGCCAATGACTTTACTGAAGAATGGCTGCCCATTCACCTGGGGCAGGCTGCGGCGGTGAATATGTCCGTGTCGGTTGATGGCGCGGCCGCCGATTCGCTGCTGGTTGAGGTGCAGGATGGCAGCGGAGCGGTGTTGGACAGCCTGGAACTGTTTGGTCTGGAGACCGCCTGGAGTACGCTGGACCTGACGGCCGATGCGCGTATACGCCTGACGGCCGTTGGCAACACCGCGCCGGTTGCCTATGAGATTGCCCTGACGGCTGTGCCCGAACCGGATACCGATTGGGCGGGCATCAGCGCTGGTAATGGCGCGGCCAGCCATGTGCGCATCCACTTCCCCACGGCCGGTTTGTACACCTTCGACCTGGGCCAAAGCGCCGGGCGTTACCAACTGTTGGTAAACGATGAATTTATCCAAAAGACGGTGGAGGGGGATACGGCCGTTACCTACTTCGTGCCCGCCGGAACCCACGATATTGTCATCGATCAGGACAGCGCCTTGGGCGCGACCTGGGATGTGGCTCTCACCGGGCCAACCGCCGCCGCCGACACGCTGCCCTACCAGAAGATGGGCGGCGAATTAGGCGGCCTGGGCAACGACTTTAGCGAAGAGTGGCTGCCCATTCACACCGGCGCTGAAGGTTTGGTGAACCTGGCGCTGACCATTACCGGCGCAGCCGCCGACGCGGTGCGCCTGGAAGTTTGGGATGCCGTCACCACAACCATGACGCTCCCGGCCGTTTATGGCACAGAAACAGTCTGGTCAGCCTTCACCCTGCCCGCCGATGCGCGTTTGCGTCTGGTAACGGACGCGGCAAACGGCGCAGCTATCAGCTATGATCTGGAGATCAGCGATGTGCCGCAGCCGGCATACGCCTGGTCGGGCGTTTCCCTGGAAGATGGCCTGAACGCCAACATCCTGGTGGACCTGGACCTTTCCGGCACGTACCAACTGGCGGTGGTGCTGGATGAGGGGTTCACGAACTTTGCCATTGATGCGTATCCGCCTGCCCGAATTGCCAGCGGTTCCAGCTACACGCTGACTTTTTCTCGACCGGCAGGTCTATACAGTTTCACCAGTATACAGTCGGCCGGTTATCCGGTGACGAGTTGGGCGGCGTCGCTGAGTTTGCTGTCGGCGGAAGCGCCGGAAGTATTGGCGATTTCGCCGGATTGGGGGACGGTAGGCACAGACACGGCCGTTACCATCGACGGCAGCAACTTCATGGCTGGCATTGCCGTGGAACTGGTGAATGGCGGCGTGACCTATGATCTGACCGACGTTCTGGTTGTCTCAGCTACTCAACTGCTGGCCAACGTGCCCGACGTTGCCCAGGAAGGAACCTACGACCTGCGCGTCACCAATCCCGATGACCAGACGGCCGTTTTGCCCGGCGCGTTTACGGTCTTTGGCGCAGTGCCGGTGGTAGACAGCATCACGCCGGACACAGTGAAGGCCAATGTCCCTACGGCCGTCACCATTAGCGGCAGCAGTTTCCTCAACGGCGCGACGGTGTCGCTGGTAAGCGGCCTCAACGAGTATGTGTTGAGTAACGTGGTGGTTGTGTCGATGGGGGAGATCACGGCCGTTGTGCCGGCGGGCATTCCTGTCGGCAGTTATGACGTTGTCGTCACCAATCCCGATGACCAAAGCGGCCAATTAACGGCCGGGTTGGACGTTGTGCCCCATCTCTTGTTCTTGCCGGTTGCGGTAAAGTAATGGGCTAGACCCCAAGGGTTTGCTTTTGAGAAGCTAAATTTTGCGGCTTAAACCCTTGGGGTCTTTATGGGCCTAGACCCCAAGGGTTTTGCAAACCCTTGGGGTCTTTACAAAATGGTGACGACGCCGTTGCTCCCATCCACGCGAATGCGTTGGCCGGAATGCAGCAGCGTCGTCACTTTATTTACGCCAACGACGGCCGGAATACCATACTCCCGCGCCACCACGGACCCATGCGTCATCAGCCCGCCCACTTCCATAACCAGACCGCCGGCCGCCAGGAACAACGGCGTCCAGGCGGGGTCTGTGCCCGGACAGACGAGTATTTCGCCGGGGGTTAATTGTTCGGTGTGTGGGTTGAATACCACGTGGACAATCCCTTCAACAACCCCCGGTGATACCGGGCTGCCAACCAATTGACCATCCCCGGCAACGGCCGTAACCTTGCCCACTCCTTCATAAAAAGCCGTCCCATCACTCATCAGCAGGCGGGGGATGAGTTTGCGCGTTGTTTCGCGGGCATATCTGGCGCGATGGGCGGCCACCACGGCCGGCCAATCCTGCGCCTCCCCGGCGGCCAGGCTGTGCAGTTCGTCGATAGTCAGGAAAAAGAGATCGTCGGGCTGGTTGATGATGCCGGCGGCGGCCAGTTCCCGGCCACTGGCCAATAATCCTTCCCGCGCCATGCCCATCATGCGAATGGCCATGAATTTAGGCGCTTCCCGGCTGCCCACCAAAGCCCGAATCCGCCGCGCCATGATGGGCAGCAGATGCGCTTTGATGCGGCCGCCGCGCGTGGCGCGCACGGCCGTCGTCAATGGACCAATGGCTGCTTCCGCTTCAGCCGCGCCTCTGGCAAAAATTACGTCCGGAGCCAGGTTCGGATCATCCATGTGCAGGTAACTTTGCAATACTTGCATGATGTGGGCCGGGTTTTCGCGCCAGCGTGGCTGGCCAATGTCGATCTCCCCCAACCCGCGCATGCCATAACGGGCCATAAATTGGGTAACGGCCGTTTGCGCCGCCAACGGTAATCCATCGTCCAGATACAACTGTGCCAGGTCCGCCGCTGCCTGGGAATCGAAAACGGCCGTTGCCGCCGGATCGCGCCGGATGGTTTGCGCGGTTTGCCATAACGTCAGGTCCATCTCTGTGGTTACATTGTGGGGTAGGCCGCGCGTGAGGATGAGGTAATTTGGCGCACTGGCAGGCAGGTCTTTAGTCAGCGCCCGCACGGCATTGAGTGACATCATGCCGCTGACAATTGGGGGCAGCAGCAATGGGCCGAGTACCGGGAACGTCTGGGAAAGGACGCCGTCTGGCCCGTAAAACAGGGCCAATCGTTCGGCCAGCGTGCGGGCGGCTTCGTTCTTCTGGCGCACAGCGGCCAGGTGGGTTTCGATCTCCTGGCGGGCTTGCGCGGCCATCGCCTCCGGTTGGCGCATAAAGGCGGCAACCTGTCGCAGCAGCGGCCCAAAAAACAGGCTCAGGCGGCGCACCGTATCTGGTTTGAACCAGTCCGGCGCGGGTTTGAGCCGGGGATCGTCACGCAGCATTCTCAAGACACTGGCGGCATCGGCGTCGATCCAGGGCAAGGCCCCGACCCATAGTTTGCGCCCCAGGGGATGGCGCATTAACGCAGTGATGTTGATCCATATCCGTTCGCCGCCCAGAAAGGCAGCGCGTTGGGTGTGCAGGTTCCGGTCGATGTCGAACAACTTTCCAGCATACGTAACCAGGGAAAACAGCGTGTCCTGACCGAGCGGCGTAATCGGCGCCAAAAAACCCTGCACAGAGGCAAAAGAAAACATCACTTGCAGTTCGCCGGTTTCGGCGGCTGTCTGTATGGCTCTTTCGGGGACCGGGTAGAGCGAGGTGATGGGACGGGCCTGAAGGATGTAGAATTTGCCGCCAACCAACGCCCATTCGATGTCTTGCGGACGGCCGTAATGCCGGGCAATACGTTCGCCAATCTCTGCCAGGATGATGGCCTGACCATCGTTTAAAACCTGCGCCGTGCGCTCTGGTCCGCTGAGGGTTTCGTGGCTGGTCCCGCCGCCGGGCAACGGCCGTATAGCCATCTGCTTGTCGGCAATCACTGTTTCGATCACGCGGTAGGTGCGCCGGTCCACCTTGTACAGGTCGGCGGAAACCAGACCGGCGACCAGCGCTTCGCCCAGGCCGTAGCTGGCGTCAATCGAGGCGATGTGGCGCGCGCCGGTTAACGGGTCGGCGGTGAACAGGATGCCGGATACCTCCGGCAGCACCATGCGCTGCACCACCACCGACAGACTCACCTGGCGGTGGTCGAAGTTGTTCTGGATGCGGTACAAAATCGCCCGGTCGGTGAAGAGCGAGACCCAGCAGTCGCGCACGGCCGTTAACAAAGCCTGCTCCCCGCGCACATTCAGATAGGTGTCTTGCTGTCCGGCAAACGAGGCGTCGGGCAGGTCTTCGGCGGTGGCGCTGGAGCGCACGGCGTAGGCGTGCTGCTCCCCTTCGGCACGCCAGGCAATTAAGGCGCGTTCGGCGACATCTGGCGGCACGGGGAGCTGCCCCAACTGCTGGCGCACCGCCTGCCCCACCTGCCGCGCGCGTTCCAGATCGCCAGGCGCGATGCTGTCTAGTTCGGCGAATAAGTCGGCGGTGTTGGCGGCGGCCAGGAAGGCGTGGAAAGCAGTGGTCGTGAGGCAAAAACCGGAGGGAACCGGGAACCCGGCGCGGCTCATTTCGCCCAGGTTGGCCCCTTTGCCGCCGACCAGGGGCAGGTCGTCTTTGCCAATGGCCGAAAATGGGAGGATGTAAGGTGATTGGTTGGACATGGGTACCTCGAACTCCATAGACCCTCAGGGTTTGCTCTTGAAAAGGTAGACTTCAAACCCTTAGGGTCTGGCAGATCAACCGGTAAAAGTTTCGATGGCCAGACAGGTATCGGCCAGGGCTTGCGCAAAATCAAGGCGCGGCGCATACAGGCGGCAGGCGTCGGCCACGGCCGTATCGCCCAGCAGCCGCTCTAACTTATGGGCCACAGCCCGGCCGTGGAACTTTTGCGGCAGCAGATAGTCGCCCACGCCCAACCGCTTCAGGCGCAGGGCGTTGTCGGGTTGGTCGTGGCTCATGGGCATGACCAGCATGGGGATGCCGGCGGCCAAACCCTGGGCCATCGTGCCTACGCCGCCATGAAAGACCAGCGCCGCCACCTGGGGCAGGGCCTGGCTGAAGGGCAGGTAGGGGGCATAACAAATGCTGTCCGGCAAATGGGCCGGGATATGTTCGGCATGGGCGGAGACGAAGAGGCCGCGCCGGTCCAGGCGTTGGCACGCTTCCAGAGCTGCCTGGAAGAACTGCGCCCCGTGGGCCATGGCCGAACCGGGGGTAAAGAGGATGGGCGGACGGCCGTTAGCCAGAAAGTCGCGCACGTGGTCGGGAAACGGCCGTGCCGCTTCTCGCTCGAAATGGATAAAGCCGGTCAGCTTTGTATGCGGCGGCCAATCGGGTTGGATGGGGGCGTACCAATCGGGGAAGAGACCCAGCACCAACTGCGTGGAATGCATCCATTCATGAAACACCCGCCGGATAGGCGGCAGGTTTAATTCTGCGCGAAAGGCGTTCAGTTCCGGCAGCAAGATTGGGTCGATGATGGCGCGATCTACCAGGCGGAACCAGCCGCGTTTTAGCGGCAGCGGCAGCTTATCGAGGCGTAACAGCGGGCCGGTGACCGGCGGTTGGTAGGCGCTGCGCAATACGGCCGCTTGCAAATGGGCTGAAATCATGGGCATGCCCAACTTTTCCTGCGCCAGCCGCGCGCCAAAGGCGAGTGACGGGGCCACGACGACGGTTTGCTGCGGGTCAAATTCTTGTAGGAGGGCGTATAACCGTCTGGTGGCGGGCAGGAGAAATTGTTGGGCGACAAAGCCAAACGCTTTGGTGGGATGCCAGAGCAGGGGATCGTCGATGGCTTGTTGGTATTCTGCGGCGGAGGCGAGTGGGAGGAAGCCCAGTCCCATCTGCTCGATTAGCGGTTGGAAGTAGGCGCTGGTGATGAGGGTGACGCGGTGGCCGCGCGCTTGCAGGCCGCGCCCCAGACCAATCACCGGATGTACGTCACCGGCGCTGCCGATGGTAGGGAGAAGGATGTGGGGGTTCGTTTTCATAACGGTTCACTTATGGGGCAAACCCCAAGGGTTTTGGGTGGCCTTAAACCCTTGGGGTTTTGATCGCTTACTATTTACCGGTAGAAAACCCCAAGGGTTTTGGGTGGCAATAAACCCCAAGGGTTTTGGGTGGCAATAAACCCTTGGGGTTTTGATCGCTTACTATTTACCGGTAGAAAACCCCAAGGGTTTTGGGTGGCAATAAACCCTTGGGGTTTTGATCGCTTACCATTTACCGGTAGAAAACCCCAAGGGTTTTGGGTGGCAATAAACCCTTGGGGTTTTGATCGCTTACTATTAACCGGTAGAAAACCCCAAGGGTTTTGGGTGGCAGAAAACCCCAAGGGTTTTTTTTGGGCAATAACCCTTGGGGTTTTGATCGCTTACCATTTACCGGTAGAAAACCCCAAGGGTTTTGGGTGGCAGAAAACCCCAAGGGTTTTGCGTGGTCGAAGTCGTTTGTTAGCGATCATGAAACCCTTGGGGTTTTGGCCGACGCAGGGGGTCGCTGCGGGTGAGCCAGAGCCACGGGAGCAGGGGCGCGAGGCTGCCCAGGCTCAGGAGCAGGGTTAATCCGCGCGGGCCGAGGCTGGTATGATCGAGCAGCAGACCGCTGACCCAGACGGAAAGGGACATGGCTAAGGTGAACAGGGCGAAATCCAGGGCGAAGACGCGCCCCAGGTAACGATCGGGCACACGAAGCTGCAAAATGACGCTGCTGTAGGTCCAGTTAATCGAGCCGCCCATATGGCGGATGAGCATGGCGACCAGGGCGATGGGCAGGCTGGGCGCCCAGCCAAAGAGCAGCCAGCCCAAAGCAACGATGACAAAGGCGGCGGCGATGCTGTTTTGCAGGGCGCGCATGGTTCCGGCGTGCAGGCGATTGGCGAGCAGGGGACCGAGCAGCGCCCCAACCCCGGCGGCGGTGTAGAGCAAGCCCAGAGACAACGCGCCGTCCTGGCCATAGGGGAAGATGTGGGCGGCGTAGACGGCGATCATAATATCGGGGCTGCCGATTTGGGTGAAGGCTTTGACGGTGGCTGTGAGGGCGGTGCGGGGATGGCCGCGTACATAGCGGAAGCCATCTACCATATCGCCGAAGCCGCTGCTTTCGCTGCCGGTGGGGGCGGCGGCCCGGATGCGCACGATGCGCCAGATGAATAGGGCGGAGAGCAGGAAAGAGGCAGAGTCGATGAGGATGGCGACGGATACGCCAAACAGCCCGGTGACGATGCCGCCCAGGGCTGCGCCGACGGCCAGCATGGTGGACCAGGTAATGCTGGAGAGGGTATTGGCGGCCAGGATTTCATCGCTGCCCTGGACGAGGCTGGGCAGGATGGCCGCGCGGGCCGGTTCAAAAAAGGCAGAGATGGCAAATTGCAGGATGGTGAGGACGTAGATGAGCCAGGCTTGTTCGGCGCTGGTGATGAATAGAAAACCGAGCACGATACCGGCGCGGGAAAGATCGGTGGCAATGAGGACGGTTTTGCGGTCGAAGCGGTCGGCGATGACCCCGGCCACGGGGCCGAGGAGGAAGGGCGGCAGGGCGCGGGCGACAAAGAGCAGGCCTACGGCCGTTGTGGAATCCAGGTAACGGTTAACCAGAATGACAGAGGCGATGGTGTTGAACCAATCACCGGCGAAGCTGATGACCGAAGCTAACCACAGGTTGCGAAATTGGGGACGCTGGCGCAGCAGGCTAAGGTAGGCGTTCATGGGATATATTGTCCCAGAAACGGCCGTTTGTGGCACATAAAGACCTGACAGGTTTTCTTAAACTTGTCAGGTCTTCTAAGTTAATTTATTCGCCGCCCAGCGCTTTGATCGCCGGCTGCAAAATGTCTGTGGCCTGATTGATGCCCTGCCGCGCCATCCCCCACTGCTGGTAGGGGATGGAACCGCCGCGCTGGCAGTTGTTGCGCGCATTTTGGGTCATGTCGTTGGCTGCTGCCTTAAAGGTGTCGATGGCTGCGCGATACTGTCCATACGCCCACTTAGAGGTATCGTTGGCGTTGGTGGTGTCGTAGGTGGGCAGTCCGGCAATACGATCAAACTTTTCCAACCAGACGTCACAATAGACCATGCGGCTGTCTAACATGCCGCCCAGTTCTAACAGGTTGCTGCGCAAGGTGTTCATGGAATCGAGCAGATTGGCGTCGGAGAAACCGGCCGTCTGGTTTGTGTTTCCATTGGCGGCGGTTGTGGTGGGAGCGGGCACGGCCGTTGGCTCTGGCGTGGGTGTTGGTTCCGGCGTGGCTGTTACTTCTACCAGGCGGGTGACTTCAACCGGCACTTCGACGGTGACTTCCGCCTGCACCTCGACGATGCGCGTCACTTCGACCGGCACTTCTACGGGCACTTCGACGGTGACTTCCGCCTGTACCTCGACAATGCGCGTCACTTCAACGGTGACGGGCACTTCTACCGGCGGCGGCGCGGCCGGCGGCGTGGCTGTGCCGCAGGCGGCAAGCAAGAGGAGGGCAATACTGGCTGCAAAAACGATTCTAACTTTTAACACGACAGGCTCCTTTTCTCGATTTACTTTCGAGAGCTATCAGATGGATATTAACCCCCTTTTTCGGGTTTACCCTCAAAGAGGGAAGACACATAAGGTGAAATGGACCGGGCCAGACATGACAGGTTTAAGAAAACCTGTCATGTCTATGCTACCGGGCGCGAAACCGTTCCTTACGATGCCAGCGAATGGAGTCCACGAAGGGCCAGAGGTATGCTTCGCCGGGACCGATGAGGCGGCGGTCGGTGAAGGTGAGCAAATGCCCCGGTAAGTTGGGTGAATTGGGCAGTTGGGGCGAGATTTTTACTTTGTAGGTATCGGTAAAGGCGACCAACCCTTCGTCGAAGGTCCAGTGGCAGAGATGGCAGAGGGCCAGGCCGTTGCGCGGGTCGTCGTTGTGGCTTTCGCTCCAGGGGATGATATGGGCGGCGGCCACGGCCGTATGCCCATCGGCCGTGAGGATGCGTACACCGCACAGGGCGCAGCGGTGGTCGTAGGCTTTGACGATGGCCCGGCGGAAGCCTTGATCGCGGAATGGTTTATCTTCGACGGCCGTTTCCCGTATAAATGTTTCGCTTTTAGCCTGCTGCAAAAGTTCCTGGCTGTATTGAAAGGCGGCGGCGTTCATGGCGCTTTGTTCCACCAACACAGGATGCAGGTCGGGGGCAAAGTAGGTGTTGATGAGGGCGGCGCGCAGGTGTTGGCGCGCCTCGGCCGTGCAAAGCAGGGCATACAGCGCCTCATCTAAAGACGCGCCCAGAATCAGCGTTTGCAAGGCATTGAGTCCGGCGTTGGGGCGGTAGACGGCCAGGGCTGTTTCCTGGCCGGGGCGCGGCTGGAGATGCCAGAAGCCTTCGCTTTTGAGGTAATAAAAGGGATAGGTGAGGTTGCCGCGCTGGCTGGGCGGGCGGACTTTGTGCCAGTAAAGGGTAAAGAGTTCGCTTAGTTCCGGGGTGAGGGGGATGAGATTGGTGGTAATGCTGCCCTGGGCAAAGAGGTCGAGCACGGCCAGGAGCAGGAGGGGTTTGTGTGGGGCGCGAAAGGTGGTAACGGCCGTCCACGTCTTGCGGTTCTTATCGGTATGCAGGTGAGAGAACCTATCCAGGTACTGGTTGAGGGTAGTTGTCATGGGATATGGTCGTGTTCAGACCTGACAGGTTTTCTTAAACCTGTCAGGTCTTTTGTCGTCAATCTAATCGTCATCATGGCCGATCACCCATTTTATTTTATTTTCCACCGGCGGCTGCGCATGGGCGGCGGCAAACCCTTCCGGGCCATTGAACCAATCTAAAACCGTCTGTCGTTCCAGGCGCGTCGGTTGGGTGGAAGCGAATGCCATATAAGATGAGTAAGGCCAGTCGCCTAAATCGTCCACAAACCCATGCTTGATCGGGTTATGATGGATGTACGTGATGAGCTGGACAAAATACTGGTCCGACGTAACCTCGATACGGCCAAACGGCCGTTGCCACAACGCACCGGTACGGCCGTATGCCTTATTGATTGCTTTGGCATAGGCATTGAAGAAGTTGGAAAACACCTGGCCGGGTGGTTTGCTCGCCAGTTCCAAACCTGACAGGTCTCCAAGACCTGTCAGGTTTTCGCCGTTCCTGATCTCTTCCGGCGTCTTAATCTGCACCATCAGATGAAAATGGTTGCGCAAGAGGCAGTAGGCGTAGGTAAATACAATGGGCGCGACGTGTTGGGTGTACAGCTTTAGAAAGTGGCGATAATTCCGCTCTTCCAGGAAGACGTTCTCCCGGTTGACGCCCCGGTTATAGATGTGATAAACACGGCCGTGCTGCAATGGCGTTGGGTTGGTCATGAATGGTTTCCTGGCAGCTCCAGACCTGACAGGTTTTCTTAAACCTGTCAGGTCTTGATTAACTCTTGACGTAGCCCAACACCTTCTCCGCTTCGCTTTTGGCGGTGGGGTTGTTGGTGTGGTTGATAAAGGCTTGCAGGGTGCTGGCGACCTGCGGACCGCCGATATTGCGCAAGGCGGTGCTGGCTTGCCAACGTATGGTTACATTCTCATCGGTGAGGGCGGCGGTAAGTTCCTGGATGGCGGCGGGGGTGGCTTGTTTGGTAAGGGTTTCCAGGCGGGCGCGTTTGGCGCTGAAGCTGCCCTGGGGCGGCTGACCGGTGAAGATGAGCGGCGGGGCGCTCATGTTCGTAGTAACGGCTTTAGCCGTTGAACCGCTGAAGCGGTTACTACGAACCTCTGGGGTTGGGAGTGATGGGTTTAGTGGTTCTGCTTCTGTGGGTTCGCGGCCTTCGATGAGGGCGATTTCGGCGGGGGTAAGGTTGTATAGAGCGTAGACAAGTTCATCTATTTCCCGCTCTAACTCTGATAAATCTGCGGATTGGCCTCCTGCTTGGCCTTTATTAAATTTGTTTCACCGTAACTCAATATGTCGTTTGTTGTTTGCAAGGGGAATAGGAATTTGAGAAACATATGGCATTTGCATAGCATATGCTCCTCCTTGTAACTTTGAGGTGATCTTGTCTAAAAAGAACCAGACTACTTTAGAATTTAGTAATGCAATTAAGACCTTGCTGGCTTCTGGAATCAGGAATGTTTTATTGTTGGAATGGAAGCCAGAATCATCAAATGCAAAAGCTTGATAGGTTGCAATTTCTTGGTAAATTATTTTGGTATGGCTGAACTCGCCCCAATATGCACAAGCCCGTAATTCCCAAAAGTATTGCCCTTGATCAAAACGGTTTATCAATTTAGAGCGAAGCGGTTGAAAGAATGCGTAAATAGCTGGGTAAGTTTCTGCAAAAATCCTTTCAGCCTCCTCCTCGGATTTATTTGACCAAGGGTGTTTTTTGTTTGCAGAAGACTCAATTCTAATCAAGTATTGATCATCGAAACCCGGCTGCCACTTCTTAATATCCTGTCCGCGTAAATATGGTTTTAAGAGCTCCGCAGACGAGGGATGCTCGGCGATGAGGCGGTCGCGGGTGGCGCGGTCTACAACAAAGGCTTCGTTCAGGCCGGTTAATATGCCTCGGTAAAAACGCCCTTGCACATATTCGCCCAATGGCGTGCCTGCACTGCGCAGCTTGGCTAACAGCGCCAAGACTTCTCTTTGTTCCAGCCGCCAGCCGTCGGCAGTAAGGGCGCTTTGCGGCATCTTGAACTTGTTGGCGGCAAAGACCGGTTCAAACTCGGTCACCGGCGGTCCCGGCTCCCAATTGAAAGCTGTCAGGCGGTTGTCGTTTGGGGCTTGTTTTTGCAGCAGTACAATGCTGGGGTAGGCAATGGCCGTAAATACCGGCGCATCGCCAAAGTCTATCAATTGGCGTATCGTTGCCTGTTTACTCAGATAGCCCCGCAGCTTTTTGCCATACCCGGCGCGGAAGTACTTATTGGAGCAGATGTAGCATAAAACGCCGCGTTCCCTAGCCAGCGGTAGCCCCTTCAATGAAGTGGACGTATAAATCAGCCCCGAGGTATAACAGGTATATTGCTTTTGCAGGGCCGGTTTTAGCTCCTTGATTTTCTCTTGCCGCACGTAGGGCGGGTTGCCAATCACCACGTCAAAACCGTCTTCCAGGCCAAACATCCATTCCATCTCAAAGAAGTCGGCGCTGGCGTTCTGGTTGTAGGGGTCCCAGTGGGCTAACTTGGTCGTTGTTTCGTTGGGGAAGCCATCTTTTTGCAGCAGCGCGCTTATTTCTCCCCGCAGCCGTTTATCTTCCAGCCGCCATTTCTCTTTGGTCTGCGGCGTGCGCGCCCGGAAATGTTTGCTGCGTACCTCGGCCAGTTCTTTCTCTTTGGCGGTAATATCCGGGTTGCGCAGGGCCAGTTGCTTTGGCTTTTCAATTCCCAGCAGGGTGTTGGCGGCCACAAACTTGGTTTCCAGGTTGGGCAAGGGTAAGATGCCCCGGTTAGGCGCGTGGTCGTTCAGGCGCTGGTCTACCACCAGAGAGATAAAGAAGCGCAGTTTGGCAATCTGCACGGCTACCGGCTGGATGTCTACGCCGTAAATGCAGTTTTCGATGAGGTAGAGCTTGCGCCCATAATCCAGTTCATTATGGGCAAACGCCTGCTCGATGGCCGCAATTTGTTCTTCCAGTTCCTCTACGGCGCGGGCGCGAATATTAGTTTGGGGGATAGCCAGCGCCGCCCGAATCGCCGCCCGCATCGGCTCAATTTGCCGCTCTTTCCACTGCTCGTTGTGCGGGTCCAGCTTGCCTAAGATAAAGACCAGTTTATGCAAAATGCCCATGGGGAAGGCCCCGGAACCACAGGCCGGGTCCAGGATGTTGACGTGGTCGATGGCGTCAATGAGCAAGGCTTTTTCGGCCTCGTTAAACTGGGGAGTTTCTTCGTTGTAGGCAAAGAGATGGCGCAGGCGCTCCTCCAGACCTGACAGGTTTTTAAAACCTGTCAGGTCTTGTTCCGTCGCCTCAAACCTGACAGGTCTTTAAGACCTGTCAGGTTTTCGTTTTCGCTGACTTTGGTCTGCAAATAAGCCAGCAAGGACTCATCCACCATGTAGTTGACAATTTCACGCGGCGTGTAGAAAGAGCCGGTTTGTTTACGCGCTGTCGTGCCCGTCTCCGGGTTATAAGCCGCCAGCAGATTCTCGAAGACCTTGCCCAACAATTCCGGGTCCAGGGCAATTTCTTCTTCGATGGGCGTGTTTTCCGTAATGGTGAATTTGTAGCGGTTTAAGGTTTCAATCAGGCCGCGCACCTTGTAGCCCTTACCGGATGTGCCGTAGGTTTCATTTAGATCAATGGTGCGCTCCTCGCCCCAAAAGAGTTCATCCGGCACGCGCAAAGGGTTGTCGGGTCGGTCAGAAAAGCCGTCAATCCGCACGTCCTGCCCATCTACGCGCTTATCCAAACATTCAAACAGGCCGCCATTCAGAAAAGGAATATCGGCAAACAAGGCCAGCGCTGCCGCCGGGTCGCGGAAATACTGCTCATAGCGGTAAACATTATGGATCATGAAATGTTGGCTTTGCCCACTCCCCCGCTTGCCTCGGAATTTGCGGTTGTCGGGTTTTGCCGGGGTGTTCATCTCCTGATTCAGCGTGGCAAAAAAGAGGTTTTGCAGAATGGCTTTGTAGTAGGCGCTATCCTGAGGGTCTTCCCAGCGCAGCAAAGGAGTTAGCCTGGACTTATTAAACAGGTCATCCGGGATCACGCCTTTTTCTTTCAGGAACCAGACGAAGATCAGGCGGGTAATCAGGCGGATCATGCTGGTGGCATTGCGGGTTTCTTCCGGCCCGGCGTCGGCGGGGAAGGCGACTTCGTTAACGGCCCAGAAGTACCAGTTGGCAATTTCTTTGAAGAACTTCTTGTTGAGTTCGGAACTATCTAACGTCTTTTGCCACGCTTTATGCAGCTCGACAAAATTGCCGCAGCTATGTATGCGGAATAGCTCATCCAATGACAAGTCAAACAAAATTTCTATGTGCGCCCGGTGCGGATTGGCAAGGCGAATGTCCTTGATCAGCGTGACCTTTTCCAGCACGTCTTTGCTGCCATCTTGTTTATTCAACCGCCGGTTGATGATGGCAATGGTGAGGGTGTTTCCATGCCGGAAGAAAAGGTTTACCGGCATCGGGAATAACTTGTTTACCTCGCGGGTGATCTGGGCCAATTGGGTGCGGGTGTACTGCGCTCCGGTGAGGGCAATGGCCATGAATACGTAGGATTCAATTCTGCTGCCTTCTATGGTTTTGCCCGCGCTGTCGAATATCTGCAACTGGTTAGTTTGTCTGATTTCCGCATCGGTTATCTGGCAGAGCAGGTCTATGGTCAGCCAGTGGTCTACCAGCGCTTTGTCCGGGCGCAGGTTAGCATCCTGGTTGAACTGCGCCAGAAAAGCGGCGGGCGTGTTATCTGTTTCCATCTGGCGGTCGCTCTGGTAGCCGAGGGTGTCGAGTAAGTGCAGGCTGCTTTCGCGCAAGGGGCTATGTTGGAATTGTTGTAGGGCTTGTTGGATGTGTTGTTTGGTCTGGTTTGTCATAGGCGTCTCGTGGCGAGAGACCTGACAGGTTTAAGAAAACCTGTCAGGTCTGGTGGGTTGGCGATTCGCTTATTGAATTACCAACCACGTAATCAATTCAAAGTCTGTCGTTTCTTGCACCTGCTCCTGGCGGGTGGGCGGCAGGCCGCTGCGGCCGGCTTGCAGTTGGGCTATGGCTCGCTTCTTAAATGTGCGCTCGATGGATTTAATGGCGCTGGTTAATAACTCGTTGTATTGGGTTAACTCACGGCCGTTCTCTGTTTCCTGGTCAAAGAGATTGCATAACGCTTCCTGAGCAACCGGTTGCCGGGCGCAAAGCAGGCGGTAAATATCTAAAATTTGTTTGGGCTGGGCAAAGGTATAGCGCACCATCTGGTCGTTGCGCACATAAACCAGAAAATAAGGCTGCAAGGGGTTGATCGTGTCCAGGTCTTCGCCTGCGCCGCGCTGCCGCAGGCAGTAGATCACGCCGGGTTGAATTTGCGGCACGTTGGGGTCTGTGGCGACAACAGCATAGAGACCCATAGGCGCGTCTTCCAATAAACGCCGGTTACTTTCGATGTAGTTGGCTAATTCGATGCGGAAATCATCCAGCGTGAATTCATTGAGAGCCACACTTTCGCTAAAGTCTTCCAGGTCCAATACTTCATCTTTTAGCTTAAGCAGTTGTTTGTCGCGGTATTTCAGATCATCTTCAATCAGGTCCTGAATATCTTCCGGGCGCAGCAAGTTATCTTCGGCGGTGGCGGCAATGTCTACCAGGGCCATACGCGCCTCCACGCGATTCTTAAGCCGGATGTATTTGTTCAGGTCAGGCGTGGGCCAGAAGTTGACCAGTTGCACAGTTTCGTTGCGGCTGCCGATGCGGTCGATACGCCCAAAGCGCTGGATAATGCGCACCGGGTTCCAGTGAATGTCATAGTTCACCAGATAGTCGCAATCTTGCAAGTTTTGCCCTTCGGAAATACAGTCCGTGGCGATTAACAAATCAATGGCTTCTTCCTGGGGCATGTTAGGAATTTGGGCGCGTCGCTTGGAAAGTGGGGAGAAGTTGGTCAGGATATGGTTAAAGTCTGCTTTACCCAACGTCGTTTTATCGGCTGACGTGCCGCCCGTGACCAGGGCAATGTGAATACCCAACTCCTGGCGCGCCCAATCGCGCAGGTTGTCATAGAGATATAGGGCGGTGTCGGCAAAGGCGGTAAAGACTAAGATTTTGCGGTTGGCACGGCCGTCTCTGTCCACCGTCGGATTCTGCGCTTTGGCCGCAATCAGCGCTTGAAGCTGCTTTAATTTCGCGTCATGCTCTGGCTTCACATCACCGGCTAAAACAGCTAACAGATTGAGTTGTTGTTTGTCTTTTGCAGATCATCTAGCCAGCGATCCACGTTTAAGTGAGCAAAGTTGAATTTTAGTTTCTTGCCTACTTGCAGCGCTTGCTGCAATTCTTCATCTTCAATGTCTTCTATCTGTAAATCTTCCAGGTCAACTTCAGGGTTGCCCTCTTGCAAAGCCTGGAATCGCTGGATACGGTCTTCCAGGTCTTCAATCTTCTCGATGGTTCGATTCATGGTGATGGCAAACGAATGGACGGAACTTTCCAGGCGTTTAAGAAAGTTCACCTTCATCATGCCAATGAGAAAATGCTCGCGTTTTTGCTGGGTAAACTGTTCAATCTGGTCTACTTCATAAATATGGGCATACTGCGCTAACAAATAACCGGAGGGATTAAACAAAGATAGCTGATAGTTAGAGATTTCATCATTCAGTCGGTCATAAGAAGGGAAGCGTTTGCGCACATCAATTTCAGCATAGACGGACTTTGGCACGGCCCGTTTCGGGAAACCGCCCAATTGGTCAATCGTCTCGGAGTAATAGGTAAGAATATGCTTGCGTGATCGGGCAATTGTCAGTTCGTCCAGCAGTTTAAAGAAGGCCGAATCCAGCGCCTCTAAAAGCCGCCGGGTATCATGGTCGCCACGTTTTGCCCATTCTGTAAATCGCCTTTGGGCATTGGCTAAGGTATCACTCAGGCTGGCCACGCCAATGGTTGCCGCAAATGCCTGATCACTGCCTCCCGTCATCACATAAAGCTGGTTGCGTAAATCCTTCAAGTCGTTATTAACAGGTGTGGCCGAGAGCAGCAGCACCTTCGTTTTGATGCCGCTTTCGATAATATCTTCCATCAACCGCTCATAACGGCTCTTACGGATGCGGTTGCCGTCTTCATCTTTTTTGCCTTTGGTGTTGTTGCGGAAGTTATGCGACTCATCAATGACGATGAGATCATAATTACCCCAATTGAGCATTCCCAGGTTAATGTCACCGGAGAAACCACTTTCCCGGCTCAAATCGGTATGAGATAACACCGTGTAACTAAAACGATCATCTACAAACGGATTTAAAGGGCTGTTATTTTGCGCCTGATAGACGGTCCAGTTTTCCCGCAACTTTTTGGGGCAAAGCACCAACACTTTATCATTCCGCAATTCAAAATATTTGATAATGGCTAACGCTTCGTAAGTTTTGCCCAGGCCCACACTATCGGCAATGATGCAACCATTGTGAGTCAGAATCTTGTTAATCGCCCCTTTGACGCCATCTTTTTGAAATTCAAACAGAGCATTCCAGATGGCGGTATCCGTCAGGCGTATATCTTTATCCAGCAAGCCGCCGCGCTCCTGGTCTTTGAGGAAGCGTTCAAAAATATGGAACAACGTTTTGTAGTAGACGAACTGAGGCGCATTATCCCGGTAAAGCTTTTCTAAAAAGAATAACACATCCGCTTTTACGTCCTGAACCAACCCATCATTGTGCCAAAGCTCATCAAACCAGCGTTTAATATCTTCCCGGTCACGGCGGCTGTCTACTTCTAAATTTAATTCGATATTGTTTGTGCCGTCCGGCCCCAGGCCCAACCCGCGCACGGTAAAATTGGAACTGCCGACAATGGCGTCTTCCTGACCATGCGCGTCTGAAATGTGATACAGCTTGCCATGTAGCAGGTTGGATTGCTTGATAGAGCGGATATGCACCTTATCGGTAATCCAGGCGGCGCATTCTCTGGCTACCCGCCTCTGCTGGAGTTGGTTATGTAGTTGCAGGCCATTTTCCAGGATTTCAAAGACTTTGCTGTCGGTTCTGTCTGGGTCCAGGGATTTAATAAAGCGGGGTTCGCCAAAGAGGAAGCGCAATTCTTCGATACTATCCAGTTCGGCTTGCAAGGCGGCATAAGCGTAAATCGTAAAGTAGGCCGAGACAATGGATAGGTTGCTGCCGGATTGAATTTTATCTTTTAAGAAGTCACCAACCGAACCACGTTCCAGGTTGTCACGAATGCCAGAGAGGTGAGAAAGAGCTTTGCTTGTGGGCACGATTCCTCCACATTACCTTGTGTAAATACCCTTCCGAATGAATTAAGAAATATGAGTTGGTAATCGGATATGGCCCAACTGAAATCACGCCTCTAAAGATAACATAAACCGGTCCATTTTGTCATGGAAAAATGTCATTATTCCGTCATGAGAAAAAAGTACCACGCTGCGCCCGGCCCATAGATTTGTCAAATCTTTAAGATTTGACAAATCTCATGATGACCCTATCAAGCGGCAAAAAATAAACGTGTGCATGGGAAAAAGATGAACGTATAAATTGGGAAGAGATTAAGGTATGAAAGGGGAAAAGATTAACGTATGAATGGACAAAAGATTAACGTATGAATGGGCAAATGATGGGTCTTTTAGCGCTCAGGGGGTTGACGGTCCCTGATACGTGATGCGTGATGCGTGACCCAAGAGGTTTCACGCATCACGCATCACGCATCAGCATCACGCATCACGCATCAGACCAAACCCCATGAAATCCCCAAGACTCGTTATTGGCGAGCATCTACAGGCGGGCGCAAAAAAAAGCGGCCGAGCCTTCCAGCCCTGCCGCTTTGTTGACGGATTACAATCGCTGCGGCCGTTATCAGGCCACGGTTAACTTTTGCGTCAAAGAACCGGCGCGCACGGTCTTGCCAAACATGCCCCGCACTTCCAGCCGGTACATGTCGGCCGGCAGCGCCGGCAGGATGATGATCACCTCCGACGGCCGTATGCTGAGCACCTGCTCTACCCGCGTCTCTACGCCGCTTGCCGATACAAAAAAGACGCCTTGTTCCGGGTCGGTCTGGTCAAACTTCAGGCGATACCCTTTGATTTTTGCGCCGCTGCCCGGTGTTACCACGCTGTTATCCAGGTGGCTGATGTGGTCATGAAAAACCTGCGGATGCGGCAGTGGGGTGGTATGCTCCGTTTTAACCACGGGCACTTTTTCCAGAGACGGCCGTACCGCCAACCCCGGATTCACCCGCACTTCCAGCTTGTGCCGGGAGGGATCGAAAGAATCGTCAGGACCGTCGAAAACGCCTTTGATGCTGGCCCGGTAATTGGCCGTTGGGGTGGTTACGTTGTATCCCTCTTGCAAAACTTGCAAAAGCGTATCGTGATACGCTTCCTGAACAGCCATCGCATCTTCGCGCATCAAAGTGTTTCCGCGCCGCACCATCCGGTCGATGATCCCGGCTAGGTCTATGGTGTCTTTGGGTTGGACCATGGCGCGATAGGTACCTTCACTTGTATTCAATTTGTTTTCAACCAAAGTATACTCAATTGTCATTACATACCTCCGATACAGAACGAATATCTCCAATACAAAAATGGATTGAGGACAGTTTGCCAGGACGCTATTCAGTTGGGTTAAATTGTATGAATTTTGTGTCCGCTGCTGCTGTATTTCCCTCAAAAACAATCAAATGATTCGCGACAAATCCGTCAATGAAGGGAATAATAAAAATTTTGTTTTCTGGCGTAAATAGCCCAAGAGTACCAGGCCACTATGTTTGCACTTTTTAAAAACGATAAGATTTTGCTACGGACATGTCATTCTGAGCGGAGTCTGCGGAGCGAAGAATCCCCATGTATTGGTCATTAGGGCTGAACGGGATGCTTCGGAGGATGCTTCGGCGGCCTCAGCACAGGCTCTCAGCATGACATAAAGCAAGGTAATTTCGTCGCAGAACTTGCTCAATACCAAAACTGCAAAGATAGTACCAGGCGTAATCAGGCAGTTTCCGCCGGTTTTTGCCGCGCCTGCGCCGTCAGCCACAACAGCGCCGCGCCCGTCGCCAGCCCCCAAACAAGGCCCAACAGCAGGTGCAGAACCAGGGTATGTTCGCCCACAACCAGCCAATTGTTCCAGCTAGAAAAACCAATACGGCCGTACCAATACAAGGCCACCGCCTGCGCCAACATCTGCGCCGCCATGCAGGCCGGAATCCACACCCAGGCCAGGCTGTTTTGACGGCGCAGCAGCAGCCACTGCGCCGCGCCCACCAGCCCGCCGGCCAGCAGCGCGTTGGTATAACCGGTGGCGTATGAGTCGAAAAGATAAATGCCCAACGCATTCATCAGCATCCAGAAAAAAGCCGGAATGCTAAAGGCGGCCAGCGTCAGAAAGACCCAGCGATACGGCTGCGGCCAGCAGGTTCGCAGCGCCAGCCATTGCCCCGTCCCCCAGGCAATCCCCAGGATGGCGACTACCAGAACGCGGGTGAGGATGTTGGCATAGCCGTTGTAGTCAAAATAGGTGGCGGCGGTTTGCGCCAGCAGATTGCCAATCAGCCATCCCAGGGCATTGGCCAGCACCCACGCGCCCAAACCGCGCCAATCAGCCGAGGTTAGCAGGGGCGGGCGCGCGGCCGCAGCCTGCCCCGCGCTGCGTTCGGCCGGGCGGATTGTTTCCGCTTCGCGCTGCGGCCGGATAGGTTGTGATGGGGCGGCGGCGGATTCCGGCGCGGCTGTCTGCGCCTGGGCTTTGGGGGCTGGCTGGATAGGGGGTGGGGGTGAAACGGCCGTAGGCGTGGCGCTGATTGGTTCTGCCAGGGCGACGGCTAAGGCGGCCGCCAATGCGCCGGCCGTGGCAAAACGGTCGGCCGGGTATTTGGCCAACGCCTGGTGGATGACAGCTTCACAGGCGGCCGGCAGGGCGGCATTCAGGTCGCGCAGGGCGGGGGCCGGTTCGTGGGCGTGTTTGTATAACAGGGCGGCGGTGTTCTCGCCGGTGAAGGGCTGCTGCCCGGTGAGCATTTCAAAGATAACCACGCCCATCTGGTACACGTCGGAACGGCCGTCTACGCCTTCGCCGCGAATCTGTTCCGGCGTCATATACTCCGCCGTGCCAATCATGGTCACGGTGTGGGTTAATTCTGCCAGCCGCACAATGCCAAAATCGGCCAGATAAGCAAAGCCGTCGTCGTCGAATAAGATATTGCTCGGCTTAATATCGCGGTGGATGATGCCCCGGCTGTGGGCTTTATCCAGCGCGGCGCAAATCCGCTGGCAGATGGCCAACACCTGCGGCGCCGGCAGGGCGCGCTGCTGGATGGCCTGGCGCAAATCGCCGGCCATCAGACGCATGACAAAGTAGGGGTTGTCTTGTTCACGGCCGTAATCATACACCGGCACAATGGCCGTATGTTCCAACCCGGCAATGGTTTCCGCTTCCTGCTCAAAGCGGCTGAAAAAGGACGGGTCATGGGTAAACTGCGGCGGCAGCACCTTCACCGCGACCTCGCGCTTAAACTGCGGATCGTATCCCAAATACACCGTGGCCATTCCCCCGCGCCCCAGCTCCTTGCGGATCTCGTACCGACCTAATTGTGCTGCCATATTTATTTTTCTCCATCCAGGGGTCCCCACCAACCTGACAAGCATATTATAACGCACGTGGCAAGAGGGTCGCCAGGGGCGGCGCAAGGCTGTGTCGCCCTCGTGCCCTTTCCATCCCTACCACTGGGGTCATCGCATTGTTGGTTTATGGCCCGAATCGCCCGGCGTTAAAGCGCCGGGCTGCCAAACGACGCCCCGTCAACGGGGCTTTCTCCTCTTTCAGCCGGTTTCAACCGGCGTTGTTGCGCAGCCGGGGCGTTTACGCCTCGGCGAAACCGCCCTATGGCCCGTATCGCCCGGCGTTAAAGCGCCGGGCGGCCAAACGACGCCCCGTCAACGGGGCTTTCTCCTCTTTCAGCCGGTTTCAACCGGCGTTGCTGCGCAGCCGGGGCGTTTACGCCTCGGCGAAACCGCCCTATGGCCCGTATCGCCCGGCGTTAAAGCGCCGGGCTGCCAAACGACGCCCCGTCAACGGGGCTTTCTCCTCTTTCAGCCGGTTTCAACCGGCGTTGCTGCGCAGCCGGGGCGTTTACGCCTCGGCGAAACCCCTAGCGCCCCCGTATCGCCCGGCGTTAAAGCGCCGGGCTGCCAAACGACGCCCCGTCAACGGGGCTTTCTCCTCTTTCAGCCGGTTTCAACCGGCGTTGCTGCGCAGCCGGGGCGTTTACGCCTCGGCGAAACCGCCCTATGGCCCGTATCGCCCGGCGTTAAAGCGCCGGGCTGCCAAACGACGCCCCGTCAACGGGGCTTTCTCCTCTTTCAGCCGGTTTCAACCGGCGTTGCTGCCAGCCGGGGCGTTTACGCCTCGGCGCCCCCCCCTAAAGCCCGGCCCCCCCCCCCCCCGCGCCCCCCCCTTCCCCCCGGTTTCCCCCGGCGCGCAGCCGGGGCGTTTACGCCTCGGCGAAACCGCCCAGGGCATTAAAATTGTGCGAGTATAAGAGTGCCCAGGTCACATGATAGCCGTTTGACGGCCGTTTCCCCCTGATAGACAATACGCGCCATGAATGCATCATCCAAACAACCCTTTACCGGCGCGGCGCTGTTGGCGGCGCTGATTGTACTCCTGGCGGCTTGCGGTCCGGCGGCGGGCGGTGGGCTGGCCCAGGCGCAAATGTTACCCACGCTGGCCGCCCTGGCTGCTTCGCCCACAGCCACGGCTGATCTGCCCACCCACACGGCCACGGCCGTGCCGCCCACACAGGCGGCAACGGCCGTGCCCCCAACCGAAGCGGTAACGGCCGTGCCCTCAGCCACGCCAACTGCCAAACCCACAGCCGCGCCCACTACAAAACCTACCCGCGCGCCCACGTTTACCCCCACGCCAACCCGCGCCGCTCTGGCGGCCGATCTGCCGCATGCCCGGCCGAAGCGCCGCTTAAGCCGGAGTACGAGCGCAATACGCTCGGCGCGTACATCTGGCCTGCGCCAGACCTGGCGCTGAGCAGCGCCCATTTCTGGCTGGCCAAGCCGTTACCGGGCGGCGGCCGTTTTCTGGTGAACGACACCTTTCCTTATGGCTGGGATGGGAACGGCCGTTACCTGCTGCACAATGGGGTAGATTCGGCCGAGGCGATGGGCACGGCCGTGTTGGCCGCCGCCGATGGGCTGGTGGTCTATGCCGGCCCGGACGCAGAAGCGTGGTTCGGCTGGCGCTGCGATTGGTACGGTCATCTGGTAATCATTCGCCACGATATGACCTGGCAGGGGCAGCCTGTCTATTCGTTGTATGGGCATGTGTTGGGCATTACCGTGGAGACGGGCCAGCGGGTGGTCCAGGGGGAGCAAGTGGCTGAGATTGGCGTGGGCGGGGCGGCGACCAGCCCGCACCTGCATTTTGAAGTGCGGATCGGCGACAATGCGTTTGGGGCGACGCGCAACCCGATGTTGTGGGTTGGCCCTGGCGAGACGCGGGGCGTGCTGGCCGGGCGATTGGTGGACCCTGACGGACGGCCGTGGCAGGGGGTGACGGTGACATTGGTAGACGGCCGTGACGGGCAAACCCAATTCCTCAACACCTGGACCTACCTCGACGACCCCGACCACCTCATCAACCCCGATGAAGGGTACGCCGAAAACTTCGTTTTCTCCGACTTGCTGCCTGGGGTTTACACCCTCTACGTCAAAGTCCAGGATGTCGAGTACCGCCAAGCCATAACCATCACCGCCGGAGAGCTGAGCCAGGCGGAAATCATCACCGGCCCCCGCCTCTCCGAAACCCCCGCCGAGTAGACAAGACAAGACCCTAAGGGTTTAACTCCCAACCAATCCAGTTACCCAAGATCAAACCCTTAGGGTCTGTATCAATAGACCCTAAGGGTTTAACTCCCAACCAATCCAGTTACCCAAGATCAAACCCTTAGGGTCTGTATCAATAGACCCTAAGGGTTTAACTCCCAACTAATCCAGTTACCCAAGCTCAAACCCTTAGGGTCTGTTTCAATAAGACCCTAAGGGTTTTTAGGAAACCCTTAGGGTCTTCTTACAGCGCACCTATCCCTCTGGCTTCTCCCGCCGTAAATCCTTTGCCGTAAACATATTCCGATCTACCGGTTTGCCATTGTGCGCTTCTTGCATATCCTCACGTGTAATCTGGTGCGGCACAATCGTCACCACCACCCGCTCCAACCCATTCAGCGCCATATTAAAGATCAACACGCTGTTCTGATGCAGCGCCTGCTTCCAGGCAGAATCCATCGCCAGATGCCCCACCACCACATGCACAAACGCATCCGGATTATCGCGCAGCAGCGTTTCCACGTAAGTACGAATCGGCCGGTTCAACTGGCGATACGGCGACGGCACAATCACCAACTCCCCTTCGCCAATGCGCTCGTCCCACAACTGGCGCACCTTCACCGACTTTTCCGGGTTCACGCCAATATGCACCGCGTGCCAGGGATGATTCAGCGATTTGGCAAAGTTAATCAATTGAATGGTCCCGGCATGGACGCCATCAACCAATACCACTGTATGTACCGGGTGCGAGGAAATATCATAGGTTTTTTCTTGCAGCGTCAGGGCGTGGGCCACATCTTTATAATGATGGTGCACGCGGAAGAAGGCAAATACCAGCACCGGTATCAGCACAATGACAAACCAGGCTCCAGACGTAAACTTGGTCACTGCAAAAATGAGCATCACAATGCCCGTGCAGACAGCGCCCAACGCGCTGACTACAGCCTTGATGCGCCAGCGCGGGTCGTAAGACATGACCGTTTCCAGGCCCTGCACACTTTCGCCCGGCTTTAATTTGCCTATCTTGCGCAGACGCACCACCATGCCGGTCTGCGAAATGGTAAAGCTAAGAAATACGCCGATGGCATACAGCGGGATCAATGCCGTAGTACGCGCCCTCATCACAATAACCAGCAATGAGGCCAGCGTGGCCAGCGTCATAATGCCCCAGGAAAAGACCAGACGGCCGCCGCGATAGGTTAACTGCCGGGGCAAGAAACCATCACCGGCATGTAAAGCCGCCAGCCGGGGAAAGTCGGCATAGCTCGTATTGGCGGCCATCAACAAGATGAGCGCCGTGCCGGCCACCATCGCCAGATACAAAATGCTGCCATTGCCAAACACTACCCGCCCTAACTGCGAAATGATCGTCTCTGTTTCGCTGGGCACGGCCTGAATCTGGTGCGATAGGAAGGTGATGCTCAGGAAGATGGTGATCAGGATACCGCTCATCCACTGCAAGGTGACGGCCGCATTGTGGCTGCGCGGCTCTTTGAAGGCGGTGATGCCGTTGGAGATGGCCTCGATGCCCGTCAGCGCCGCCGAGCCGCTGGAGAAAGCGCGTAAGATCAGAAACAAGGTTAGCGGTTGGATGGTCGTTTGCACCACCTCCACGCCGGTGACGACGCCCAGTGTGCCGGTTGTATAGCGGTAGAGTCCCACCACCAACGTCAGCAGCATGGTTCCCAGGAAGAAGTAGGTAGGCACGGCAAAGATGGAGCCGCTTTCCTTCACGCCGCGCAAGTTGACCACGGTCATGATGAAGATGACGATCAGGGCCATCTCGACGCGCAGGGGGAGCAGCATAGGAAAGGCGGAGGTGATCTGGGCGACGCCCGACGAAACGCTCACGGCAACCGTGAGGATGTAGTCGGTGAGGAGGGCTGCGCCGGCAATTTGGGCGGCTACTTCGCCCAGGTTGTCGCGGGCGACGATATAAGCGCCACCACCGTTGGGGTAGGCGTAGATGGTCTGCCGGTAGGAAATGGTGACGATGATCAGCAGGATAGAGATGGCAATCGCCAGGGGAATGGATATGCCAAAGACGGCGCTGCTGGTTCCGGCCAGGGCCAGAATGAAGAGGATTTCCTCGGTTGCATAGGCAGTGGAGGAGAGCGCGTCGGAGGCGAATACGGCCAGCCCAATCTTACGGCTGACGGTTTGATGTTCCAGATCGTTGGTGGGCAGCGGTTTGCCGATCAGCAGGCGTGATAATGAAAATTGTTTTGGTTTTTGTGTGGGTTGTTCGACCATTTTGAAAACGGTTCCTTTATTGTCGCTATTGATGTTTTCTACAAAGACCCTAAGGGTTTAAGTTCCCAAGGGCCAGCTTCTCTAGGGCAAACCCTTAGGGTCTGCGATGGTTACAAGTACCCGTAGCCGCGGTTTCTTACCGCGTCTTCCAGAGGCGGGGTAAGGATACCCCGGCTACAAAAAGGTCCCGACGGCCAGGGAAACCGGGGCAGGTACCCGGCTACAAAAGAGGTTCTCCGACAGACTGCCAGGGCAAACCCTTAGGGTCTGAAGAGGGTCTGCCTTTATTTGTGAAAGAGGATTGCGGGTGTCCATTCCAGATCGCCGCCGGATTGTTCTAATGTGTAAAGATGGCGGTTGCGCCAGTTGAGCTGTAGACGCAGCCACCAGCGATTGATAGGGACCCAGAAGGGTATGTGGCTGTGGGGGATGGTGGCGAATACGGCCGTTACCGCCAATTGTTCGGCTGCATCCACCACTGCGTGATGAAAGCTGGCATATTGGCAGACAGTCAGATCAAATCTTACGCCGTAATCTTCGGCCGTGGCGGCATATTCTTGCAGTTCTTGTTCGTCTTGCAGGCTAAAGTGCAGGCTGCCGGCGGCCGTGCCCAGCATTTGGGGATGCACGACCGGGACCATCTTGACGAGGATCAGGGTTACATTCTGCCGCCGCGCCATGGCGCAGGCCAGGTGCAGCGCTTGCATGGTCCATTGTCGTTCGCCTAACACAATCATTAATTTTGTTGGTGGCATAGCTCAACTCCTTTTTGTGTTTAACACCTGTTAGGATTGTAAGGGCACGGCCGTAAAGATCGTGTCAGGGAAAGAGGGGGAAGGCGTAAAGATTTTGTAAAGACGGGGGGAGAGGAAAACCCTAAGGGTTTGTTGGTGGGGGTTTTAATTACTCGAGAGAAAACCCTTAGGGTTTGTTGGTGGGCGTTTTGATTTCTCGAGGGAAAACCCTAAGGGTTTGGTTGGTGGGGGTTTTAATTACTCGAGAGAAAACCCTTAGGGTTTGTTGGTGGGGGTTTTGATTTCTCGAGGGAAAACCCTAAGGGTTTGGTTGGTGGGGGTTTTAATTACTCGAGAGAAAACCCTTAGGGTTTGTTGGTGGGGGTTTTGATTTCTCGAGGGAAAACCCTAAGGGTTTGGTTGGTGGGCGTTTTGATCAATCGGGGGAAAACCCTTAGGGTTTGGGGTGGCGTTCTACGAACCGGTAGCCGATGCCCGGTTCGGTGAGGATGTAGCGCAGGTTGGCGGCGGGGTTTTCGCCCAGCTTTTTGCGAATCTGGTTGACGTAGATGCGGATGTAGTGCGTCATGTCCTGGTAATCGCTGCCCCATACCTGAGCGAGGATGGTTTGATGGGTCATGATTTGCCCGGGATGTGTCGCCAGCAGGCGCAGGATGTCGTATTCAAAGGGGGTGAAGTGGACTTCCTGCTGGTTGACGGTGACCCGCCGGTTGGCCAGATCGATCATTAAGTCGCCGCTGTGGATAACGGCCGTTGGCGATGACGCCGGTTCCATGGACGCCCGCCGCAGCACAGCCTGAATCCGCGCCCGCAGTTCTTCCATGCCAAAGGGTTTGGTCAGGTAATCATCGGCCCCGGCGTCCAGGGCGGCTACCTTGCTGGTTTCACCGCTGCGCACCGAGAGCATCACAATAGGCACCTGGCTCCATTCGCGCAGGCGGCGGCACACGTCCAACCCATCCGGCTCCGACCCCAAGGAGATGTCCAGGATGACGGCATTGGGTTGGCGTTGGGCTACGGCCGTTAGCGCTTCCTGTCCATTTGCCGCCGTGATTACCTGATAACCATACCCGCTCAGGCCGGTCTGCAACAATTTGCGAATTTGTGGTTCATCATCCACAACCAGAATCAACATCAGCTAACTCCCTCGCGCAGCGGCGGGGTGGACCCTTCGCGGGGCAGCGCCAGGACGAAGGTGGCCCCGCCATTGGGCGTGTCTTCCACCCACATACGGCCGTGATGCAAATCTACAATCCCTTTGCTAATGGCCAGGCCCAGGCCGATACGGCCGTCTTTGCCATGAAAAAACGGGGCCATCACCTGCTCTTTCAGCTCATCAGGAATGGTGGGACCATGATTGATCATCAGCAGCCGTACCTCGGCGGCGTCAGATTCGCCGCGAATTTCCACCAGTGAGGTGGGCGGTTCATAGCGCAGAGCGTTCTCCACCACGTTGCTAACCGCCTGCAGCACCAACCCATAATCAAACTGCGCCAGCGGGTAATCATCGGGGAAATTCAGCCACAGCCGTTCCGCCTGATGCCGCTGCCAGACCCGCGCCGCCACGTCGCCGGCCACCTCTTCCAACGTATTCCAGTGGCGGTTGATGGTCATAGCCCCGGCTTGCAGCCGCGACATATCCAGCAAGTTGCCCACCAACAGGTTCAAATGATCGGCTTCGCTGCTGATGGTCTGAATCATCTCCAATTGTTCCGCCTCCGGCAGACGGGTGTGCAGGTCGATTAAATTATCGGCGGAGGTTTTGATGATGGTGAGCGGCGTGCGCAAATCGTGGGAAACGGCGCGCAGCAGGGCTGTTTTCAGCCGGTCGGCTTCTTCCAGGGTGTGGCTGCGCTGCGCGCTTTCCGTGAGTTGGATGCGCTGCAAGGCCATCGCCGCTTGTACGGTGCAGGCCATCAGCAGGCGCATCTGGGAATCGGTGGGCACGGCCGTAAACACCACCCGCAGCGTGCCATAAATTGTGTCCCCGGTTTGTAATATCAGATAGGAAGTCGTCGGCTCATCGTCTGGCCGGCCCGTGTAGGCGTTCTTTTCTGCTTCCGGCAGCATCTCCACCTGGCTTACCGGCAGATAAACCGGCAACTGCTGCTCCAGCGTCTGGCTGATGCTGGCCTGATCGGTTAACTGGTTGAAGGCGCTGCTGAGGCTGTATAAGATATTTTGTTCGGCGGCATGGCGGCGGGCGGCCTCGGCCTGTTCGCGGGCATAAGCGGCCAATTGGCTGGCAATGACTGCCACCAGCAGGTAAACCAGCAGATCGATCAGTTCCCGTGGGTCTTCGACTTTTAGCGTGTAATAAGGCTTGATAAGGAAAAAGTTGAAACAAAAGAAGGTGTAAAACGCGGCGGCCAATGATGGCCCGGTTCCGAGCCACACGGCAACCACAAAGGTGCCGATGATGTAAATGAGCGAGATGTTGGCCAGCGTCAGGTCTTCGCGCAGCCACCAAAACCCGGCGGTGATGACGCTGACCACCAGGAAGGCCAGCAAGAAGGAGAACGGCCGTAACGCCCATCGGCCTTGGATTTGTTTTTTCATGGCGGGTATAGGTTGGGGTAGATTGGACCAATCTTCAAGATTGGTCCAATCTTAGCCACGCGCATTACAGCGCGTCGATCCGGCGTGTGGCCTCAATTTCCAGGACAAAATCCGCGCCAAAGGCCAGCGATGGCGTTAGCGCGCCGACCGGGTGGTGGGTGAGTGTTTTTTCGACGGCCAGGATGCCGGATACGGCCGTTAACCGGTACGCCTCCAGGGTTTCCAGCCAGGCTTCTCGTTTGTGGCCGGCTTCGTCGGTGGCGCAGGCCCAGAGATAGCTGCGCGCTGTTTGCCGCATCTCTTCATCCGGCCCGCTGATCACCCAATCGACCAGTTTCCCGCTGGCGCGGCGCATCAGGCCAACCTTCATCAGGCGCTGAAACAACGGCGACAAGACGCGCGTTCCTGGCGGCAGCGAGATGGCCATGTAGGCGGTAACGTTGGGGATGCCGGTGGAAAGCTGGGCGGTGGCCAAATCGCCCCAGGGGATGGGCACGACGGCGCGGGTACGGCCGTTGCTGAACAGCACCTCTTTTTGGCCTGTGCCAAAGGGTATTGGTTCGAGACGGCCGTTGCGCCGCACCAATCCCGCTTGCGGCATATCGGCCATCATGGCCAACATGGTCTTGGCCGTGCCGGAACTGGCCCGCGCTAAACCCATGAAGGCGAGTTCCAGGTGGGTCGCGCCGGGCAGTTGAGCCGCGACATAACTGCCCAGACAGTCTGTCGGCACAATATCGAAACCGACGCCGGATACCAGGGCGATTCCCTGCTCGCGGGCGTGGGCGTCGTAAGACAGCGTGTTTTCAAAGACCGGAATTTCGCCGGTAATGTCCAGGTAATGGGTTTGTCCGGCCAGGCAAGCCTGCACCATCGGCTCGCTGGTGTGAATGAAGGGGCCGGCGGCGTGCAGCACCAGGTCCACCCCGGCCACCACCTGATGCAGTTTTTCGCTGTCGGTCAGGTCCAGGGCGATGTGGTCGAGGTTGAGTTGTTGGGCGAGAACGGCCGTTTTCTGCGCATCCCGTCCGGCCAGAATGGGTTTGTGGCCTCGTTTGATCGCTTCCTCGGCCAGAAGTCGCCCGGTATATCCATATGCGCCATACAATAACCAGTTATTCATCAAGTCTCCCTTGAAAATAGATTTGTCAAATCTTTAAGATTTGACAAATCTCAACCTTTTCATTCGTGGTGGTGGGTTAGACCACTCATGATGTCTCCTGTGGAAGTAGCTAGAGCGAGAGCTAGAGCTAGAGAGCAGTTGCAGATTGGTCCAATCTCCGAGACTGGACCAATCTTGTCGGGGTAAAATCTTTTAACCCGAACTGTTTGGTTGAACGGGATTTTACCAGTATGATCCCCCAAACCCAATGATGAGGATGCCGATGGCAAAAATACGCGCAAAATTAAGTCCTGTTCGTCTGGTGCTGGCGCTGCTGGCGCTGGTAATGATTGCCGTGTCCTGGCGGCAGGTGTTGGCCGCGTCGTCTGGCCTGGTGGTGCGCCAGGTGGATCAAGCTGGCGTGCCGCTGCGCTTTATGGTGGCTGAAGACGCGCAAAACGTGCCGGGGGTGGTGATTGGGCATGGTTTTTCCGGCTCGCAGCAGTTGATGTTGGCGTATGGATATACGCTGGCGCACGCCGGTTATGGCGTGGTGCTGCTGGATTTTGCCGGACACGGGGCGAATGCAGCGCCGTTAACGCCGGATGCGCCGGTGTTGGCGGATGAACTGGCTGTGGCTACGGCCGTTCTCCAATCTCAGCCGGAAATCGACCCCACGCAGTTGGCCGTGTTGGGTCATTCGATGGGCAGCGGGGCAACGATGCAAACGGCCGTTGATCACGGCGAGTTATACCGGGCAGCCGTGGCCATATCACCTACCGGCGCAGACGTCAGCCCGGCCTGGCCACGCAACTTCTTGCTGATGGCCGGCAGCCTGGAAGCGCCGTTTGTGGCCAACGCCCAGGACTTGCTCGCCAGAGCGGGCGGCGCAAACCCCGATCTGTCCGCCGACCTGGGACGGGCGCTGGTGGTTGTGCCCAACGCCGAGCATATTTCGATATTGTTCCGCTGGTTCAGCCACAGCACGGCCTTGGATTGGTTGAATCAGGTGTTTGGCGTGCAGCGGGCCAGCGATTACCGCGATACGCGCATCATCTGGTATGGCCTGCATCTGGCCGGCTGGTTGGTAGGCTTGCTGGCGCTGTCGCCGCTGCTGCCGGATGGACGCGTACAGCGTGGTTTAGGGCGGCGACGGCCGTGGTATTGGTTGGGCCTGGCGGCTGGCGTGGCGGTGGGAACGGCCGTACTCTGGCTGTTGAGTCAGTTCTTTAGCCTGGCGGCTATTGGTGGTCTGGCCGTTGGCGGCGGTTTGGGCATGTGGTTTTTTATCGTGGGCCTGGTCTGGCTGCTGACCGGCTTCCGGTTGACGCCGCCTACCTGGCCCAGTGTGGCGTGGGGCGCGGCGGCGTTTGCCTTCTTATGGCTGGCGTTTGGGCTGCTCAGCCAATGGGTCTGGCTGCCCTGGTTCCTCATTCCCGTAAGACTGCTGCGCTGGCTGCCGTTGGCCGTGGCTTTTTTCCCCTGGTTGTTGGCCGCCGGTTTGGTCAATCAGGGCGCAGGCGGCTGGCAGCGCCTGGGTTGGTGGGCGTGGCAGTGCGCGGTGCTGGTGTCCGGGCTGCTGGTCATGGTTATGCTGGTTCCCGATTTGTTCTTTTTGGCCCTGGTTGTGCCGGTTATTCCGGTTGTGGTGGGCATTCTGGCCCTTGCCGGTGCGGCCATCGACGATGCCTGGGCCAATGGTTTGGGCGGCGCGCTCTTTTTTAGCTGGCTTATTTTGGCGGTGTTCCCGCTGGTGGGGTAAACGGCCGTTATTCTCGCCGCGTGGTAGATGATGAAGATGATTTACGTTGATAACCAGAACACAACCGACCCGCGCTTCAACCTGGCGTTGGAAGAATATTTGCTGCGGCATAAACGCATCGACGAGGCGCTGTTGCTTTTCTACGTCAATGAACCGTCGGTGATTGTGGGACGTAACCAGAACACCTTGGAAGAGATTGATCCTGATTATGTGGCGGCCCATCACGTTCATGTGGTGCGCCGTTTGTCGGGCGGCGGGGCGGTTTACCACGATTTGGGCAATCTCAATTTCAGTTTCATCACCAACGGCTCGCGGGATTTGCACAACTTTCGCCTGTTTACCGAGCCGGTCATTCGCGCCCTGAATGACCTGGGCGTACCGGCGGAACTGCATGGCAAGAGCGATATTTATGCCGCCGGCAAAAAAATCTCTGGCAATGCGCAGTATTTGGCGCGGGATCGCATGGTCAGCCACGGCACGATTTTGTTTGACAGCGACCTGGAGGCTTTGCTGCGGGCGTTGAATCCGCGGCAGGCGCAGATTGAGTCGAAGGCGGTGCAGTCGATTCGGGCGCAGGTGACCAATATTCGCGCCTGGCTGCCGCAGTTGGACGTGGCCGGGCTGCGGGCGGCGCTGTTGGCGGCTATTTTTGGCGGGGAAGCGGTGCCGACGCTGCCGTTAACGGCCGTCGACTGGACCCACATCCGGCAAATTAAAGCTGAGCGTTACGATACCTGGGAATGGAATATCGGCCGTTCGCCGCACTTTACGGTGCAAAAACGCCTGCCCTGGGGCGATGGCGAAGTGGGGGCGGTGGTGGAGGTGAAGAACGGCCGTATCCTCACCATCACCCTCACCGGCCTGCCAACCGCTGAACCATTACAAACACATCTTACCGGCCTGCGCTACGAGCCTGCCGCCCTGGCACAGGCGCTCCACGACTTCGGACCCATCCCCGAAGTACCAACCGAGCTTCTCTTAAACCTGCTCTACTAAAAATTGGCGGACCTTGAGCATTCAGGCGAAAACGTTTTATTGAGACGTGCTGCGTGCTGACCTCTTGTCACGCATCACGCACGCATCACGCATCACGCTTCACGCATCACTCCTCCAACAACCACTCTCCTGCCACTTCACATTCCCCGTTTAAGCGGCGTAAAGCCCTGCCCCAGCGCATGATGGCTCAGGCCAATTGTCACAAAGGCTTCCGGATCAGCATCGGCGATGGTGTTTTTCAGGTCTACCACCTGTGAACGGTAGACGGTGCAGGTGATCATGTAGCGCGTTGCCCCGGTGTAACCGCCGGTTACCGGCCAAAAGCTGGCGCCGCGATGGAGATTCTTGATGACGGCCATGGCCACTTCTTCCGGGTGATTGGTAATAATGGTGGCTACCCGCGTGGTGCTGGGGCCTTCCATCACATAATCTGAAGCCAGCCCGTTGATAAACATCAGCAACAGACCATACATAGCAATCTCCCAACCAAAAACAATCCCGGCAACGAGAATAATGGTGCCATCGGTGAAGATGTAGGATTGGCTGAGCGGCAGGCCGGTTTTTTGCTGCAAGATACGGCCGAGTACGCTGGTTCCGCCAATCGTGCCACCGGCGCGATACAGCAGCCCGGCGCCGATGCCGCCGACAATACCGCCATAAATGGTGCTAAGCAGCAAGTCGTTGGAGACGGGGTAGGGGGTTAATACCGTGGGCAAAAAAACCTGTAACCAATCCACCAAAAACGAAAAAATCGTAACCGCAAACAAAGTACGGATCAGAAAGGCCCAGCGGCCCAAGAACATAAAACCCAAAATGAGCATGGGAATGTTCATCACCCAGTACATCAGGCCCAGCGGCCAGCCGGTGAAAGAGTTGACGATGATGCCGATGCCGCTCAACCCCCCGGCGACAATCTGATTGGGGACCTGGAACAAGACATAGCCGACAGAAATGAAGGTTGTGCCCAGTACCAATAAAATGATCCGAGGGATTTCGCGTTTGAGCAGTTTTTTGCTGCCGCGCCACCGTTTTTTAGTTAAATTTGTAAACTCTGTTTTTGTCATCTGGTTTTCCTTAACTATCTAATTGATTTCCGGTAGAATCCAAAACCGATAATTCTACGGCTATTGTAGACCTTTGGCGAATGCCACCTGTTTTTGCCAGGGCGTCTGAAAATTTGAAGGAGTAAACCATGTCAGTCCTTACGTTGTCCGCTGCCTGGCGGGCTTTGCAAGAGCATCATAAAAAGATGACGGCCGTTCACATGCGTGACTTGTTTGCCGCCGATCCGGCGCGCTGCCAAAAATTCTCGCTGCGCTTTGAGGACATTCTATTCGACTATTCCAAAAATCGCATCACCGAGGAAACGATGGTGCATTTGCTGGCTTTGGCCGAGCAAGCTGGCTTGGCCGAACAGATTCAGGCGATGTTTAACGGCGCAAAAATCAACAATACCGAAGGGCGTGCCGTGCTCCATGTGGCCCTGCGTAACCGGTCCAACCGGCCGATTTTGGTAGACGGCCGTGACGTCATGCCCGATGTCAACCGCGTCCTGGCCAAGATGGAAACATTCAGCAATGCCGTGCGCTCCGGCGCGTGGCGCGGCTATACCGGCCTGCCCATCACCGACATCGTCAATATCGGCATTGGCGGCTCCGATTTGGGGCCGAAAATGGTGGTCGAAGCGCTGACGCCTTACACGCGGCGCGATTTGCGCGCCCATTTTGTTTCCAACGTGGACGGCACGGATATTGCCGAAACGCTCAAGAAAGTCCAGCCGGAAACGACGCTGTTCCTCATCGCTTCCAAGACCTTCACCACTCAGGAGACAATGGCCAACGCGCATACGGCGCGGGCATGGTTTTTAGAGGCGGCGAGAGAGGAAACGGCCGTTGCCAGCCATTTTGCCGCCCTCTCCACCAATACCGAAGGGGTGGTCGCCTTTGGCATCGACCCCGCCAACATGTTCGAGTTCTGGGATTGGGTTGGCGGGCGTTATTCGTTGTGGTCGGCCATTGGTTTGTCGATTGCCCTGGCGGTGGGCTTTGACAACTTCACAGCCCTGCTGACCGGCGCTCACAAAGTCGACGAATATTTTCGTACCGCCCCCTTTGCCCAAAACATCCCGGTGATCATGGCGCTGTTGGGTGTCTGGTATAACAATTTTTTCGGCGCTCAGTCGCACGCCATTTTGCCCTATGACCAATATATGCAGTATTTTCCGGCCTATTTCCAGCAAGGCGACATGGAGTCCAACGGCAAAAGCGTCACGCGCGGCGGCGCGCCGGTCGATTATTCCACCGGTCCGGTGATCTGGGGCCAGCCGGGAACCAACGGCCAGCACGCCTTTTACCAGCTTATCCATCAGGGCACGAAGCTGGTTCCCTGCGATTTCCTGGCTCCGGCGCAGAGCCATAACCCGGTAGGCAACCATCACACCTTGCTGCTGTCTAACTTTTTTGCGCAGCCGGAGGCATTGATGAAGGGGAAAACGGCCGTTGAAGTCCGCGCCGAGTTGGGCGACAGCAGCTTGAGCGGTGACGAGCTGGAAGCATTGGTGGCCGCCAAGACGTTTGCCGGCAATCGGCCGTCGAACGCCTTCCTTTTTAAAAGGGTTACGCCAGAAACGTTGGGTTCCCTGATTGCTTTGTATGAGCATAAAATATTCACCCAGGGCGTCATCTGGGACATCAACTCGTTTGATCAGATGGGTGTGGAATTGGGCAAAGTATTGGCGAAGGCTATTTTGCCGGAGTTGGCGGGCGTAGGCCAGGTCTCTTCACACGATTCATCGACCAATGGGCTGATTAACGCCTTTAAAGCCATGCGCTAATCCGATTGGTCGGTAAGCCCCACGAATTAGATGAAGGTTGGGAAATCCTGACACTGGGTGTCAGGATTTCTGTTTATGATGAGAAATGTTCATGGTGGGGTAACGGCCGTTCCCCATGTATGGTATAATCCCTCTATAAATTAGAACGCATGTTCACATAATCTTCAGCAGGTGACTTATGGAACCCGATACAATCTTCGTGCGCGGCGCGCAGCAGCATAATCTAAAACATATCGACGTGCGCATCCCGCGCAACAAACTGGTGGTCCTCACCGGCGTCAGCGGCAGCGGCAAATCGTCGCTGGCCTTCGACACCATCTACGCCGAAGGGCAGCGCCGCTACGTAGAAAGCCTCTCCGCCTACGCCCGGCAGTTCTTGGGCCAGATGGAAAAGCCCAAAGTAGACCACATCAGCGGCCTCAGCCCGGCCATCGCCATCGAACAAAAAGCAGTCAGCAAAAACCCGCGCTCCACCGTCGGCACGGTCACCGAAGTGCTGGATTATTTGCGCGTCTTGTATGCGCGTATCGGCACGCCCCACTGCCCGCAGTGCGGCCGTGTCGTGCAGCCGCAAACATCACAAATGATCGCCGACCAGTTGGCCGCTTTGCCGCCCGGCAGCCGTTTCCAACTGCTGGCGCCCATCGCCCGCAACCGCAAGGGCACGCACAGCGAAGCCCTGAAACAGGCGCGGCAGGATGGCTACGTCCGCGCCCGCGTGAATGGCGAGATGATTGATTTGTCCGGCACGCTGCCCCGGCTGGATAAAAAAGCCAAGCATACGGTTGAACTGGTCATCGACCGGCTGCAAACCCCGGCGGAAACCGACGACTCTTTCTTGTCCAGATTGGTGGATTCCGTGGAGACAACCTTACGCGCTGGGGAAGGGCTGTTGATTGCCGACCTGGGCGATGAAGAGCTGCTGCTCAGCGAGCATAACGCCTGCCCGCACTGCGGCATCAGCTTTCCCGATTTATCGCCGCAGTTGTTCAGCTTTAACTCGCCGCTGGGCATGTGCCCCGACTGCCAGGGCATCGGCACGCAGATGCAGGTAGACCCGGATTTGATCGTCGATGATGAAACATTGTCGATTATGGATGGCGCGCTGCGCTGGTATGGCAACGTGCGCAAGAAGAAAAACCGCTGGCAGATGACTCAACTGGAGTCGATTGCCGAGCATTACGGCATCGATCTGGACACACCCTGGCAGGAGCTGCCGCAGTCATTCCGCGATGTGTTGTTTTACGGTTCCGGCGAGGAAGTGGTGCATATTAAATATGAAGCGGAGGGGAATGATGCGCAGTGGAGCGGGGAGACGAAACGGCCGTTAAAAGGCATCATCTTCAACATCAACCGGCTCTTTCGCCAGACCAGTTCCGAGTATACGCGCGCGTTTTATGGCAGCTTTATGAGCCAACGGCCGTGCCCCACCTGCGCCGGAACCCGCCTGCGCCCCGAAGCCCGCGCCGTCACCGTCGGCGGCGAAACCATTACCGACGTGGGCAAAATGGCCATTGACGAGGCTTATGAGTGGGTGGTTGGCCTGGGTAAGATGAAAGCAAAGGGAGACTGGAGACCGGAGACTGGGGTTAACGGTCATTCCGCTCACGCTTCACTCTCTAATCTTCAGGCTCTCAACGCGGAGCAGTTTGAAATTGCCGAAGAAGTGCTGAAAGAAATCCGCGACCGGCTGCAATTTATGCTCAACGTGGGGCTGCATTACCTGACATTAGATCGCTCCGCGCCGTCTTTATCGGGCGGCGAAGGGCAGCGCATCCGTTTGGCCAGCCAGATTGGCTGCGGGTTAGTCGGCGTGCTTTACATCCTCGACGAGCCGTCGATTGGCCTGCACGCCCGCGACAACCGCGCCCTGATCGACACGCTGCATCAACTGCGCGACATGGGGAACACCGTGCTGATTGTGGAGCATGACGAAGAAACCATGCGCGAAGCCGATTGGCTGATCGACCTGGGTCCGGGCGCGGGGGTGAAGGGCGGCGAGTTGATGTCCGCCGGAACGCCGGCCGACGTGATGGCCGATTCTGACTCGTTGACCGGCCGCTATTTGTCGGGTGCGCTCCAGGTGATGGCTCCTAACGGCCGTTCCCGGCGTATCCCCACCAACGGCAGCATCGAGCTGCTCGGCGCGCGCCTGCACAACCTGAAAAGCGTCGATGCCCGCTTCCCCCTGGGTACCATGATCTGCATTACCGGCGTCAGCGGCAGCGGCAAGAGCAGCCTCGTCTCTGAGACGTTGGAGCCGGCCCTGGCCCGCGCCCTCAACAACGCCCAAACCACGCCCGGCCCCTACGCCCGTCTCTCCGGCCTGGAGCATCTGGACAAAGTGATCAACATCACCCAGGACCCCATTGGCCGCACGCCGCGCTCCAATCCGGCCACTTACGTGAAGCTGTTTGACGAAATTCGCAAGATGTTTGCCAACACCCCAGAGGCGAAACTGCGCGGTTACAAATCAGGCCGCTTCAGCTTCAACGTGAAGGGCGGGCGCTGTGAAGCGTGCCAGGGGTATGGCTTGCGCAAGGTGGAGATGCACTTCCTGGCCGACGTTTGGGTGACCTGCCGCGAATGCCACGGCGCGCGCTACAACCGCGAAACGTTGGCGGTCACGTTTAAAGGCAAAAATATCGCCCAGGTGCTGGACATGGACGTTCAGGAAGCGTTGGACCTATTCGCCAATCACCCCAAAATCAGCCGCATGTTGCAGACCCTGCACGATGTGGGCCTGGACTACGTAAAATTGGGCCAGAGCGCGTTGACGCTTTCCGGCGGCGAGGCGCAGCGCATCAAGCTGGCCAAAGAATTGAGCCGCGTGGCCACCGGGCGCACTGTCTACATTCTCGATGAACCGACCACCGGCCTGCACTTCGCCGACATCCAAAAGCTGCTGGACGTGCTGCACCGGCTGGTGGACGCGGGCAACACGGTGATCGTGATCGAGCATAACCTGGACGTGATTAAAACGGCCGATTACCTCATCGACCTTGGCCCGGAAGGCGGCGACGGCGGCGGGCAGATCATTGCCCAGGGCACGCCGGAGCAGGTGGCCCAGGTGGCGGCGAGTTATACCGGGCAGTTTTTGCGGACGGTGTTGGGGCAAGCCGTTGCCCTGAACGGCGATTAGCGATTGGCGATTGGTGAATTATCGATCTCCAATTTGCTGCTGCCAGAGGCGGGCGTATAAACCGCCGCGCGCCAACAGGTCGGCGTGACGGCCGTTTTCCACCACGCGCCCTTCATTCAGCACCACAATCTCATCCATGGCGGCCAGCCCGATCAATTGGTGGGTGATGAGCAGCAGGCTGCGCCCGGCGGACAGGCGCAGGATGGTATCCAGAACGGCCGTCGCTGTCAGCGTATCCAGGTTGGCGGTAGGTTCATCCAGCAGCAGCACCGGCGCATTCTTGAGCAGGGCGCGGGCGATGGCCAACCGCTGGCGCTCGCCGCCGCTTAGCTGCATTCCCAGTGCGCCGACGGCCGTTTCGTACCCCTTGGGCAGGGTGGCGATGAACTCGTGCAGGTGAGCCTGCCGGGCGGCAGCTTCGATGGCTGGCTGGTCGGCTCGCGGATTGGCCAGGCGCAAATTGTCGCGGATGGAAGCATTAAACAGATAAGGCTGCTGGGGGATAACGCCCAAACAGGCGCGCACAATGTCAGGGTCATAATCGCGGGCGGAACGGCCGTTCCACCATATTTCCCCGCTGTCATATTCCCAAAAGCGCAGCAGCAGGTTGGCCAGCGTCGTTTTACCCGCTCCGCTGGGACCAACGACAGCCAGCCGCTTGCCGGGTGGCAGATCAAAACTGACCTGATCAAGCGTGGGGTTAACGGCCGTATCGTAGCCAAACGAAACGTTATCGAACGAGAGGTGGGGCGGGCTGGCAGTCAGTTGGATGCCCGGACTGTTGGCGGGCGGGATGGGCGGCGGGGCGTCGGCCAGGGTGAAGAGGCGGCGGGCGGCGGCGAGCGCCGCCTCGAGCTGCTGCGTGGCCTGGGCGAGGGGCTGCACCGCTTCAAAGCTGGCGACGGCGGCCAGGGCCAGGGCGGCCAGATAGACGCCGTTCACCTGCCCGGCGGTCACCAGGGGAATGGTCAAACCAACAACCAGCGCCATCGTGCCCTGGGTGAGCAGTTCTAACAGGCCGGTTTGCAGGCCGCTAACTTGTGCGAGACGGCTTTCGGCGCGGGCCAGGGCTGCGCCTTGCTGATGGATTTTCGCGGCCCAGGCGCGATCCTGACCACAGGCTTGCAAATCGGGCAGCCCTTGCAGGCCGTCGATGAGGCTGGTTTGCAGGTCGGCACGCAGGGAAACGGCCGTGTCGTTGGCCCGGCGGCTGAGCTGGTAACTGAGCCAGGGCACGCCCAGGCCCGCCAGCGCCAGCCCGCTGAGTAAGGCCAGCCCCAGGGCAGGGTTGAAGGTGGCCATGAAGAGTGTTATTACGGCCGTTACCACTATCGCCACCAGCGGCGGCCCCACCACGCGCACGTAAAAATCTTGCAGCGTTTCCACATCGGCCACCATGCGACTGAGCAAATCGCCGCTGTGGAAGGTTTGCAGGCGAGCCGGGGCCAGCGGTTCGATGGCCCGGTAGAACCAGACCCGAATGTTTGCCAGCACGCGAAAGGTGGTGTTATGCGCCGCCAGCCGCTCCAGATACCGAAATATCCCCCGGCTCAGGCCAAAAAAACGCACGCCCACGATGGCGACGCTCAATTCGGCGATGGAAGGTCGGAGGGCGGCGGCGCTGATCAAATAGGCCGATGTGGCCAGCAGCGCCACGCTGCTGCCGACAGTTAACGCGCCCAACAGCACGGCCAGAGCGACCCATCCGGCGTGGGGTTTCAGGAAGCGCAGGAGGCGGGGGAGGACGGCGGTTGTGGGTACGGCCGTGTGGGCGCGAGTTGGCGTTGGCACGGGTAGGGGAACCGGATGCCGCGCGGCGGCTGGCTCTGCGGGCCGCGTTTTTAGTACCTCGGGTTGTGTGAGCAGGGTGGCGTAACGGCCGTTGCTGGCCAGCAGTTCATCGTGCGTGCCGGATTCGAGCAGACGGCCGTTTTCCAGGACGATGATGTGGTGGGCGCGGCGAATGGTAGACAGGTGGTGGGCGATGATGAGGGTGGTGCGCCCGGCGGTCAGGGCTTCGGTGGCGGCCTGGATGGCCGTTTCGGTAATGGGGTCCAGATGGGCGGTCGGTTCGTCGAGGATGAGCAGCGGCGCGTCTTGCAAAAAGGCGCGGGCCAGGGCCAACCGCTGCGCCTGCCCGCCGCTGAGCCGCGCGCCTCGTTCGCCAATTCGGGTGGCGTAGCCATCAGGCAAAGTCTGGATAAAGTCGTCGAGGTCAGCTTGTTGGGCGGCGGCGGCCACTTCCGTGAGATTGGCCGACGGGCGGCCCAGCCGAATGTTGTTGGCGATGGTATCGTCGAACAGGTAAGGTTGCTGCGGAACCCAGGCGATTTGGCGGCGGAGAACGGCCGTGTCCACCTCATCCAGCGCCGTTTCCCCCAGGCGTATCTGCCCGGCGCTGGGGGCGATAAAACCCAGCAGCAAATGGGCGATGGTCGATTTGCCGGCCCCGGTCGCGCCAACCAGCGCCGTTGTCTGGCCGGGAGTCAGGACAAAGCTGATGTCTTGCAGGGCCGGTTGGTCTCTGCCGGCATAATTCACGCTGATATGTTCCAGAGAAACAGGGCCGAGATCGCGGTGATTTTCCGGCGTGCCTGCGGCGTGGGATCGTTGGGGCGCAGGTTCATTGAGCAGGGCGAAGATGCGGTTGGCGGCGGCCACGCCATCCATGCCGGCATGGAAGCGCGCGCCCAACTGGCGCAGCGGCAGGTAGAACTCCGGGGCTAAGATGAGGATGAAGAAGGCGGTGTCGAAGGGGAAACGGCCGTTTAGCAGCCGCAGCCCAAGCGAAACCGCAATGATCGCCACGCTGATCGTCGATAGCAGCTCCAGCACCAGCGCCGACAGGAAGGCTACGCGCAGCACGTCCAACGTGGTGCGGCGGAAGCGGTCGGTGATGGCGGCGATGTTGGCGGCCTGGTTTTGGCTTTGGCCCAATTGTTTCAGCGTGGTCAGCCCTTGCAGCACGTCCAAAAAGTGGGCGCTCATGCGGCTGAGCAGCCCCCATTGCTGTTGGGTCAGGGTTTCGGCGTAACGGCCGATGAGCATCATAAACAAAGGCATCAGCGGCGCGGTGAGCGCGAGTGTCAGGCCGGTGACCCAATCAACCGGCAAGATAACGGCCAGGATGCTGAGCGGGATGAGGGCGGCGACGAATAATTGGGGTAGATATTGGTTAAAGTAGGCTTCCAGGGTGTCGAGGGCGTGGGTGAGAACGGCCGTTAACTCGCCTGTCTGCTGGTTTTGCGTAAACGTAGGGCCTAAATCGAGCAAGTGGGCAAACAGGCGGTCGCGCAGATCGACTTTCAGGTCGATGGCCAGGTGATTGGCGCTGTGTTCTCGTCCCCAGGCCAGGGCGGCGCGCGCGGCGATGGCTGCCAGCAGCCAGACCAGGGGTTCGCGGACGGCCGTTAAACCTGCGCCGCCCAGGAATACGCGCGCGACAATCTGGCTGAGCCAGTATGCCTGCGCCACAATGGCCAGACCGCCCAGAACGCTGAGAAGAATGGTGAGGAGGAGGAGCGGGAAACGGCCGTCGCGCGCTTCCCGCCATAAACGCCGATCAAACATGGCGCGAGAGAGCTGTGTGATGAGAGGGAGGATGGCTACAGTTCATGCTGCTGTCCAAACGCTTACGGCCGTCGCCTCGCCTCGCTAGATAACGCCAACAATCCCCCATTCCTAACCCCCAACCGCTAATATTCCAGCGCACTGCTTTCCGTAATGCGTTCGCGGAAAACCCAGAAGCTCCAAATTTGGTAACCCAGGACAATGGGCACAAAAATCAGCGCCACAATGGTCATCACCTTCAGGGTGTAAGGGCTGGAGGAGGCGTTGTAGATGGTCAGGCTGTAGGCCGGGTCTGTGCTGGAAACCATCACCTGAGGGAACAAAATCATGAAGGCGGTGACGACCGTCAGGGCGATGGTGAGACCGGTCATGATAAACGCCCAGACATCCATCCGCTTGCGAATAAAATAGCCGGCAACCAGCAGCGTAACAATGCCGGCGATGGGTTCAATGCCCGGATTGATGCCCAGGTGAGAGACAATGTTGGTGGACATGTAAGTGCCCACGATGGCCAATCCAACCAGCACGACGGCAATTGGCCAGACGCGCCAGGCGGCTTTGCGGCTGGCTTCTTGCAGGGTCGCCGTTGTCTTTAGAGACAGGAAGATGGCTCCGTGCAGCACACAAATTGCCACGGCCATCAGGCCGGCGACGAGGGCGTAAGGGTTGAGCAGGTTAAAAAAGCCGCCGGTGTAGGTCATGGTGGCGTCGATGGGCATGCCGCGCATCATGTTGGCGAAGGCTACACCCAGCAGCAGCGGCGGCACGAGGCTGCCGACAAAAATGCTCCAGTCCCAAACGGATCGCCAGCGTGGGTGGGCATCTTTGCTGCGGAATTCAAAGGCGACGCCGCGCACGATAAGCGTTAAGAGCAGCAGGAACAGGGCCAGATAGAAGGAGCTGAACATGGTGGCGTACCAGTTGGGAAACGCGGCGAAGGTTGCCCCGCCGGCCGTTAGCAGCCACACCTCGTTGCCATCCCAATGGGGTCCGATGGTGTTGATCATCATGCGCCGCGTTTTGTCATCTTTGCCCAGGAAGGGCAGCAGAATGCCGACGCCGAAATCAAACCCTTCTAATAGGAAGAAACCGATGTAGAGTACGGCGATAAGTACAAACCAGATTACGTTTAAGTCCATGAGATACCTCGTTGACAGTTAGTGGCAAACACGGCCGTTTGCCAGCCATATCATCAATCGCCAATGAGCGAGACCGCCGGTTCGCCAATCGGCGCGGGGATGATGGGGACCGGTTGCTGCGGCTGGCGGGCAAATTTGCCCATCAGGTAAATGGTTGCCGCCATTAACGCGCCATAAATCAGCGTAAAACCGACCAGACTCAGAACAACCATTGCCGACGACACGCTGATGGAAACGGCGTCTTCCAGTTTCATCAGGCCATAGACAATCCAGGGATAACGGCCGAATTCTGTCAGCAGCCAGCCGGTGGTGTTGGCGATGTAGGGCAGCGGAATGAACCAGATGAACGCGCTCAGGAATTTCGGTTTGTCGGCCAGTTGTTCGCCCATGACCAGCAGCAGGGCGTAGATATTGGCGATCAGCATGAGGATGCCGGCGCCAACCATGCCGCGAAAACTCCAATAGGTGATGAAAACAGGCGGCGTGTAATCGCCGGGGCCGAAGGTCTGGGCATACTCGGCTTGCAAATCATTCAGGCCGCGCACGGTTCCCTGTAATTGATCCAGCGCCAGCAGGCTGAGCATGTTGGGAATGCGGATCGAAAACACCTCTTCGCCTTGCAGATTGCCAATTGTGAGAACGGACAGTCCGGCCGGGTCTTCTGTTTCCCAGAGGGCTTCGGCGGCGGCGACCTTCATGGGCTGGCTGGTGACCAGGTGCTGCATTTGGCTGTGCCCGCTCATCACCACGCCGACTGTGCCCAATAGTCCGATGATGGCAGCGATTTGGAAGGAGCGTTGGAAGATGGCGTTGTCTTGTGGCTGGCGCAGCAGGTGGTAGGCGCTGATGCCCAGAACAAAGAAGGCGGCGGTTGCCAGCCCGCTGGCGATAACGTGGGGGAATTGGGTCCAGATGTTGGGGTTGAAGACGACGGTGAAGAAGTTGGTCATTTCGGCACGGCCGTTATTCAGCGCATATCCCACCGGCTGCTGCATAAACGAATTGGCGATCAATATCCACAACGCCGAGAGATTGGAGGAGATAGCCACCAGCCAGATCGCCAAAAGATGAACGCGTTTGGATAGCTTCTCCCAGCCAAAAATCCACAAGCCAAGGAATGTGGACTCCAGGAAGAAGGCCATGAGCGCTTCGATGGCTAACGGCGCGCCAAAAATGTCGCCCACAAACCGCGAATATTCGGACCAGTTCATGCCGAATTGAAACTCTTGGACAATGCCGGTAACAACGCCCATGGCAAAATTGATGACAAAAAGCTTACCCCAAAATTTTGTCATTCTTTTGTAAATGTCCCGGTTGGTGCGCACATAGAGGGTCTCCATAAGGGCAACGATGATGGAGAGGCCCAACGTGAGCGGGACAAAAAAGAAGTGATAGACGGTGGTTATAGCAAATTGCATCCGGGCAAGGGTCGTCACATCCATAAGAAATGCCTCCTAGGGCATGGTGGAGCAGGCAGGTGATAATGTCTTAGTAACCATGCAAAAACAAGTTCGCGGTTTTTTAGATTGAACCAAAGTATCTTCTCAAAAAGTTGGGAAGTTTGTAGGTCGGATTGTTAATCCGACCGTGCGGAATGCCATTCCGCACGACGACACCCCGAAATGTTGTGAAGATACGAACCAATCTTTAAAGATTGGTCCAATCTCACCGAGTTAACGATCAGCGGCTACTTGATAAAATTCACCGGTTAGCTCCCCAAGCTAAATGAATTGACAAAACGCCAATTGATACAATATCTTAGTTAGCACCCTTGTTAACGCACAGTGAGGTGTGTCACGGGAAATCAGGTAACATGTCACTTTCGCGCTGCTCGATTTTGGCCTGTGGCGTGCGGGTTGGCGGCGATGAATAGGTATGCGCCAGACCCAAAGGGTTTGCCCTTGCGAAGTTAAATCATTTGGAACTCAAATCTTAGGGTCTTCCTCGGCTGGAATGAGCGTTGGCAGGACTGGTTTCACAGGAATGGATGAAATCGCTTATAATTTAAACGGCTTCTGGCTCATTACGATTTGATTTAACAGTTTGATTTGATTGGCGCAGCGTTGGTAAAACGCTTGGCCAGGTTATCTGAGGGGCGTTGTCTTGCAGACTCCTTGGAGCGTGAGTTGATCAAGGCATGATACAAAACACGGTCCACCCATTCATTTTGTTGTTGTTCCTGTCGGGCGTTGTCGCGTTGGTGTTTGCAGTGTATTCCTGGAGCAGGCAAACGGCCGTATCCCGCCCATTTGCCATCCTCATGTTTGCCGCCAGCTTCTGGTCGTTCACCTATGGCTTCGAACTCCTCAGCAGCGACCTCAACGCCATCCTCTTTTGGATTTCCATCGAATACCTGGGCATTCTCACGGTACCGGTGGCCTTGTTTGTGTTTACCTGCCGGTTTACCGGCCGAGACTCTCGCCGCACGGGCTGGCCGGTTATCGTTTTGAGCATTATCCCGGCGATCACCCTTTTGTTGGTCTGGACGAATCGTTGGCATGCGCTGTATTACACCAGCGTTTATCTCATCGAGCGTGATGGGTTGACATTAATTGCCACCACGCGCGGCGTGGCCTATTGGGTTAGCGTGGCCTATGGGTATTCGCTTGTTCTGGGCAGTGTGGTGTTGTTGGTGTTGGCCTTACGGGGTGCGCGGCCTCCTTATCGCGGCCAGGTTCTGGTAATCCTCGCCGGCGTGATCGTGCCCTGGGTGGGCAACTTCATCTTCAATGCTTTTTTGCGCCAATCTACCTTTTTAGACCTCACGCCCATCACCTTTACTTTTACGGGGGTCGTGATTGCCATAGGATTATTCCGACACCAATTTCTGGAACTGGTTCCCGTTGCCCGGAACAAACTGGTGGAGACCATGGAAGACGCCTGGATTGTGGTCGATCAGGCGGATCGGCTGGTGGATTTGAATTCTATGGCCCAGAACATTTTTGGCCTGCAACCAGAGGGGCTTGTGGGGCGGCCCATGCGCCAGATCATGGCCGATTATGAAGCGATGTTGGATCAACTGACCACTTCGCCCGACTCGCAAGTAGAGATTGGCTTGGATGTCGGCGGGCGTCGGCGATTATTTGATGTCAGGCAGACGCCGCTGTGGCAAGACCACGGCCGTCAAACCGGCCGGTTGATTATGCTGCGTGATATTACCGGGCGTAAGGTGGCCGAAAAGAATTTGCAAGAGTTAACCAATCATCTTGAGGCGTTGGTTGTTGTGCGTACGGCCGAAATCGAGGCTGAAAAAGAGAAGGTGGAAACGGTTTTACGCAGCGTCAATGAAGGGATTGCGCTGACGAATGTGGCTTTGGTTATCCAATACGTTAACGATGAATTTAGCCGTCTGATTGGCCAGCCCCAGGAGTCGCTGGTGGGGCGGTCGGTTGGCGAAGTTGTCCTGGGCGCGGCCTATGAGCCGCAGCGGGTCATGATCGACGACGCTCTTTGGTCTGGTCGCTCCTGGCAGATGCAGATGTCGACGGCCGTTTCCCTCAACCAGCCATTGATTTGTGAAGTAACGGCCGTGCCGGTTCTGGATGCCAACGGCCGTCTGACCGGCGCCGTCTGGACCCTGTACGACATCAGCGATTTGCGCAAATTAGAACAGGCGCGGAATCAATTCGTCTCCAACATTTCCCATGAGTTTCGCACCCCCCTGTCCAATATCAAACTCTATGTCTCGCTGATGCAGCGGCAAGAGTTACCGCCCAAGACCATCGAATATGTTAAGGTCTTGGAATTGCAGCTAGACCGATTGGAACATCTGACGGAGCGAATTTTGACCATCGCCCGGCTCGACAGTATGCAAGCGCTCGACAACCCGCAGCCGGTAGATTTACGCGCCATTATTTCACCCTTGTTGCTTCATTTTCAGACAGAAGCAGACCAGAAACAGATTAAACTGCTTGTGCCAGGTGGGGAACGGCCGTTTCCCATCGTCTTTGGCAGCGCCGAATATATTCATAAAGCCCTGATGGAAATCATCCAGAACGCGCTCAACTTTACCCCGCCAAACGGCCAAATTCGCCTGGACATCACTCAGGAACCGCCAGGCCCGCAAGGTTGGACCAGCATTAGCGTCATCGACAACGGCCCCGGCATCTTGCCCGAAGATCAACCCAAAATTTTTGATCGGTTCTTTCGCGGCAGCCTGGCCGCATCTGGCTTTACGCCAGGGCTGGGCTTAGGCTTAAGCATTGCCAAAGAAATCATGCGGCTGCATGGCGGCCGGGTTACTTACCACTGCTGGCCGGGTGAAGGGTGTTGTTTTACGCTGCTCTGGCCGCCCAAACCAACAGCCCAAGAGGGTCATTAACGGCAACTTTTTCTTGCAGCCCTTGCAGGCGATGTTATAAATGGGTCAACATGACCGTATAAGGATGCAACAACCATGACCCAAACCGACATTCAAAACCAAATGCGCGCCTATTTAGGAGAAAATCTTCCCGCTTATCTGGCCTTGCTGCGGCAAATGGTCGAAATCAACAGCTTTACGGCGAATGCCGCAGGTGTAAACCAACTGGGCGAGCTAACGGCCGTTGCCTTCCAGTCTTTGGGGTTTACGGCCGTGTTTGTCCCCTCCGCCAACCCCAATTTTGGCCGTCATCTTGTGCTGCACAAACCCGGCAAATCGGCCAAACAAATCGGCCTGGTCTCCCATTTAGACACGGTTTTTCCGCCCGACGAAGAAATTCGCCACAACTTTGCCTGGCGCGACGAAGGCGCGCGCATTTATGGCCCCGGCACAGTAGACATCAAAGGCGGAACAGTCCTCATTTACATGATGCTGGATGCCCTCCGCGCCATCAGCCCGGACATTTATGACGACACAACCTGGACCATCTTGCTCGATGCTTCTGAAGAAACCGATGGCGCCGATTTTGGCCAATTGTGCATTGACCATCTGAAAAATGCCCTGGCGTGCCTCATTTTTGAAGGCGGCTACCTGGAAAAGGACCGCGCCAAAGTTGTGGTGGCGCGTAAAGGCATGGCCGTCTATCACCTGGAAACCGAAGGCCGGGCGTCACATGCGGGCAGCGCCCACGAGCAGGGCGCAAACGCGATTGTGCAAATGGCCGATGTTATTCAGCGGGTGGCGGCCATGACCGATTACGGCCGTAACCTGACTTTCAACGTAGGCGTTGTCCACGGCGGCACAGTGACCAACCGCGTGCCCCATCAGGCGACGGCCGGCGTGGAAATGCGCGCCTTCTCGCCCGAAGTATACGACGAAGGCGTGGCCGGCATGTTGGCCCTGAATGGCCTGGCCGATGTGGCCAGCGCCGACGGCGCCTTTGCCTGCCGCGTGACAGTGCGGCAAACGCGCAAAACCCAACCCTGGCCGCGCAATTCGGCGACGGATAATTTGCTGGCCATCTGGCAGGCGGCAGGCGAATCGTTGGGCATTCAGGTGGAGCCGGAAGAGCGCGGCGGCCTGAGCGACGGCAATTATTTCTGGCATCTTGTGCCTTCGTTGGATGGATTGGGCGTTTCGGGCGGTAATTCCCACTGTTCGGAGCAAAGCGCCGACGGCAGCAAGGAGCAGGAATACTGCCAGCCCGCCTCTTTTGTGCCCAAAGCGTTGTTGAACGTAACGGCCGTTCTCTCCCTTTTACAACAATAACCAACCGGACCGTGATACATAAGCGCGGTATGCAGCTAAAAATGGACAAAAAACCCGTGTTTGATCAAATAGAACGCATTCAAGCCTATCTCAAAATGAAAGTCGCCGCCGCTGAAGGGGTGACTGTTCCTCCCTTTACCATCTACTTCGACCCCGACGACCCTGCCGCCAGCCTGGCCATGCCTGACGTGCGGAGCTGTGAGGCGGTGGATACGGCCGTTTTGCAAAACGTGCACGCCGCCTTCAGCCAGCGCAGCCTGCCGCCGCGCGTGCAATACCTCGATGCCTACAATCCCACTTTGGCCGCCGCCTTACGCCACGCCGGGTATACCCAGGTGGAAGAAGCGCCGGTGATGATTGCCACGCCGGACACCCTGCGCCCTGCGCCGCAAATGCCCGGACTGACGACGCTGATACTTTCCGGCGATTCCTCCTTGGCCGACGTGCAGGAAGGGCTGCGGCAGACCAGCGAATTGGGTTTCGATCCTTTCGCCGCCCGTATTCTACACACCGACCCGGACCAATTCCGGCGTTCGTTTATTACCGGCCGAGCGTTCATCTTACGTCTGAACCGCGAGCCGGTCACGGCCGGAATGTTTACCGAAATTTTGGACGGCCTGACCGAAATTGCCGGAATTACCACCGTCACCACGCAGCGCGGTCGTGGATTTGGCGCATATCTGACCGGCTATATGGCCCAGTACGCCTTTTCACGACACGTAGACGCCGTCTTTTTGCTGGCCGTGCCGATTGGCACAGAATCGATTTACCGGCGGGTGGGCTTTAAACCCTGCGCCACGCTGCTGACCTTTGAACTGAGCCGGTGAGCCAGAGCGAAAGCTGATTGGAGGTACGATGGACAATTTGTTATCAGATTGTGTGGGTTTTGCCCGGCGGCTGGTGCAGACGCCGAGTATGCCGCATGAGGAACGGCCGTTAGCCGACCTGATCGCCGCCGAACTGCGTATTTTGCAGTTTGACGAGGTGTGGCTGGACGAGATTGGGAATGTCAACGGCCGTCTCCACGGCCAAAACCGCAGCCTCCCGGCGCTGGTGCTCAACAGCCATCTGGACCACGTAGACCCCGGCGACCCGAGCCTGTGGCCTACACCGCCCTTCGCCGCCGAGATTGTGAACGGCCGTATCGTTGGCCGGGGCACGGCGGACATTAAAGGGCCGCTGGCAGTGCAGGTGTATGCGATGGCCGGATTGATGCGGGAGGGAGAACGGCCGTTGCGCGACGTGGTTTTCAGCGGCGTGGTACAGGAGGAAATTGGCGGCGCGGGAGCGCAGTTTTGGGTGGACAACCTGGATTATCCCGTGGCCCTGGTTGTCTTGGGCGAGCCGTCGGACAACAACATTGCCCTGGGCCACCGGGGGATTTTGCAGATGTGGCTGAAGCTGCACGGCCGTTCTGTCCATGCCAGTGTCGCCGAAAAAGGGCGCAACCCCAACTACAAACTGGCTGAGTTTCTGCTGGCCTTGCGCGAGCAAAAAGGCCGCCTGGGTGTCCATCCTCGCCTTGGGCCCACCAGCATTGCCCCGACGATTGTGGAAGTAGACACCAAAAGCCCCAACGTCACGCCCGCCTGGGCGCGCGTGCTGCTGGACGTGCGCACGGCCGTCGAAAGCCCGCGCAGTCTCAAAAGCTTCGTCAGCGAACTGGTGGGCGACTGGCCCCACGAGATTACCGACGCCTGGTGCGCGCCCGGCACGCCGCTGGCCGATTCCGACGAGCGCATCTACGGGTTCGATACGCCGCCGGACAGCCCGTTGGTCGAGAGAGCCAAAGCGGCTATTGATGCGGGCATGGGGCGGGCGGCTGAGTTGTTTACCTACCAGTTTGCGACAGACGGCCGTCACTTCGTCCCCTATGGCATCCCCATCATCGGCTACTCCCCCGCCGAGGAAGACCAGGCCCACATCGCCGGCGAAAGCATCAGCATCGCCAAAATGGGCGAAGCCCTGCGCGGCTATGTGCAGCTGCTGCGGGAATTTTAAGACTAAAGATTGGAGATTCAGTAGTTTAAAAAATCAGGTCATTCCGAGGAGTCTTCGACGAGGAATCCCGACAAATTGGGTATTTCAGGTGAACGGGATGCTTCGGAGGACCTCAGCATGACAGAAACTTCACTATTTCTGAAACTTGCATCAGGTTTTTAAAACTATTGGGATTAAAGATTAAGCGAATCTCCAATCTCCAATCTCCTCTCCCCTACACCTTATACAACAAATCCAGATACCGCTTCAGCATGTCGCCTACCACGCCGCGGGCGGGCAGGCTGGCGGCCATGCCGTACACCGGCGCGAGGCCGGATTCGGCTTGCGGATTGGCCTGCACAAAGGTCACCGCTTCGCGCAAATCGGCGATCAGGCGCTCCTTCACGCCGGGCTGCGTGTGCAAATTGGTCACCATGATGTGGATGCACGACGGTTTGTGCAGCCCGTTCAGACTCCACCCCTTCTGGCCCAATCGATCCATCACCCGGTAAATGTCGAAGTTGTCCGACGTAAAGGCGATGATGAACAGCGGGTCGCCCAACACGCGCAGGTTGGGCATGGTCTCGATTTCCTGGCGGATGAACTGCGCCGTTTCCAGGATGCGCCGTGTTCTCTCCAGGTAGCCAGACTGGCCGATGCTGACCAGCGCGGCCCAGGTTGCGGCGGCGGCCGCGCCCGGCCGGCTGCCGGCCATGCTGGGCGAAAAATACATGCCGCCCGGCCAGTCGGTGACCACAAAATATTGGTAGCGACGCAGTTCTGGCGTGCGGTAGAGCACCACCGACGAGCCTTTGGCTGCCAGCCCGTATTTGTGCGTGTCGGCCGACATGGAGGTGACGCCGGGCAGGCGGAAATCGAAAGGCGGCAGGTGGTAGCCCAACTTTTCGGCCCAGGGCAGCACAAAGCCGCCGACGCAGGCATCGACGTGGAAGCCAATGCCCGCTTCCTGCGCCAGTGCCGACATTTCGCTGATAGGATCAATCATGCCGTGGGGGAAGGTGGGCGCGGAGCCGACCATGGCGATGGTGTTTTTGTTGATGGCGTTTTTGGCGGCGATCCAATCGGCGCGGAAGTTGTCGTCGACGGGGATGTGGACGAGCTTGAGGCCGAAATAGTGGGCGGCTTTGTCGAAGGCGGCGTGGGCGGTAACGGGGGCGATCACTTCCGGTTGGGTGATGCCTTTGGTGTCGCGCGCCCAGTCGCGGTAGGTTTTCATGGCCATGAGAATGCTTTCTGTGCCGCCGGAGGTGAGCGTGCCGCAGATGTCGTCGGGGGTGTGGGCTGCGCCGAGCATGTCGGCGGTCATGGCGACGACTTCGGCCTCGAATTTGCTGGCGCTGGGCCAGACGTGGGCGTGCAGGGCGTTGCTGGCGGCGGCCAGATTGGCGGCCTGGTTGAGGAACTGGATGTGGTCGTCATCGCCGTAGAAAACGGCGCCGGAGACAAAGCCCTCTTTCCAGCGCGCCTCTTCGCGGTGGGTGAGGGTTTGGATGTCGGCCAGGATGTCGGCGGGAGCACGGCCGTTTTCCGGCAGCCGCGCATAACTGGCAAACTCGCCCCGGTAGGGCTTCAGTTCGTGCTCCAGGTCGGCCATGATGGCCGCGTACTCCTGCTCCAGGCGGCGGTTGACGAAGGGGATGGCCTTCAGGGGCTTTTCCACCGCGCCGACGAGGCGGGGATTGAGGCGTTCAAATTGGGTGAGGACGAAGTTTTTCAGGTTCATAGGAATGTGAAGGGTTGCTAGTTGGCCGGTTTGTGGGCGGCGCTGTCATTCTGACGAGTCTTCGCTACGAAGACTCCGCTAGGGCTGTCATTCTGACGAGTCTTCGAGGAAGAATCCCTTGATGGCTGGCAGAGGGGGATTCTTCGCTGCGAAGACTCCGCTCAGAATGACAGGGACAAAAACTCTGGTTAGCCCGCCGCCGCCAGCGCGCCCATGGGGTCCCAGGGCGGGAGGCGGGTGGGTTCGGTTTCCAGGATGGGCAGGAGTTCGGCGGGCACGTACTGCTTATCGACGGCGATTTCGTACATGTATTCGTTGAACCAGGCGTCGCTCATGACCATGTAGCCTTTTTCGCCGAAGGCATCGCCCCAACTGTTTTCCACGCGCCATTTGGTGGCACGGCCGTTATCGTCCAAATCCACGCCGGTGAAGACCATCGCGTGGGTCATGACGCTGTGGCCGTACAGCACCCGCTCGGTCTTGTCGGCGGTGAAGGGCGTGCCGTAGAGCAGTTCGTAATCGTAGGTGTGGGTGTCCATAATGCCCAGGTCGCGCTCCAGCATCTTGCCCACGTCGCAGCCAAACCAGACCGGCTTGCCCGCTTTGATCATCTCCACGGCCGCTTGCTTGAAGACATCCATCTCCACGTTCAGGTAGCGGATGATGTCGCCTTCGACAACGTTGCCCAGGTAGTCGATGGTGTAGAGGGCGTTGAATGGCTTGTCGGGCGTGGGGCAGTGGATCAGGCAGGCCATGTCGTCGAGGTTGTAGGGGCTGTAGCGCTGGTAGAACTCTTGCGGGGTCAGACGGCCGTCGCGGTGAAAGGTGCCATCCTTATCGCGCCACTGCCACTCAAACGACTGCGGCGGCTCGCCCAGGTGGATGGCCGTCATGCGATAAATCACGGCCATCATTTCTACTTTGAGGGTGCGCAGCGTGGTTTCGGTGGCGCCATTGGCGTGCATCCGGCGCAGTTCGGCGGCAAATTCGCGCAGTTTGGCGGTGATCAGCCAGTTCATGTAGCGCGAATTGGTGCTGCTTTCGGCCTCCGGCATCACCGATTTGGGTACGACGCCGTACTTTTTGATGAGGTTGACGAACATGTCCCACTGGCCGCCATCCTGGATGGGGTCTTTGAGCAGGTGGGTGAGCAGACGGCCGTCTACCGGCTCGTCGGCCGTGCGGATGATGCTCTCCAGAAAGAAGTTCGATTTTTCGATTTTGTCCCAGAACATGGCGTAGGTTTGCGACAGCTCAAACTTCTCCAGGCCCAGTTTTTCCATGGCCGTCACGCGGAACAGGTTCAGCCCGGCGAACACCCAGCAGCGGCCGCTGGCCTTCTGCGCGGTGATCTCGTTGCTGTGCAGGGTGTGGGAAAAGGTGTGGTCGGTGCCGGCGACGACGTCGCGGTTGGTGGCCACGGCGTGGATGTTGTTTTTGGTGACGGCGTTGCGGGCGACGCGGTTTTTAGGGTCGGCCTGGAAGTGATCGTGGAATTGTTGGGCGTGGGCGGGGGTGATAACGGCCGTTTGTGGGTAAGTGGTCATTGTGTTTGCTCCTTGATGGGTTTGTCGGGCGGCCGGCTGCCGACCAGCCGCCGATTCGTTTGGTGGATTTTAGCAATTCTTGGGGAAAAAGAAATCTGTGAATGCGTGATGCGTGATGCGTGATGCGTGATGCGTGATGCGTGATGCGTGATGGTCATCCCTGCGGGGATGAGGGCATTGCACGTGGGGATGAGGGCATTGCAGGTGGGGATGGGGGCATTGCAGTTGGGGATGGGGGTATTGCACGTGGGGGATGAGGGCATTGCACGTGGGGATGAGGGCATTGCAGGTGGGGATGGGGGCATTGCACGCGGGGATGGGGGCATTGCACGTGGGGATGAGGGCATTGCACGTGGGGACGAGGGCATTGCACGCGGGGATGGGGGTATTGCACGTGGGGATGTTTGATGCGTGAAGCGTGATGCGTGCAGACTCTCTGGATCACGCATCACGCATCACGCATCACGCATCACGCATCACGCATCACGCATCACGCCTCATGGGCGTTTACCACCTATCCCGCAAACAACCGCCAAATCTGCGCCACAAAAAAGGTGATGATGAACCCCATCGCCAACGGCAGCAGAGCGGCCACGGCCGTCCACTTTTTGCTGCCCGTTTCCTTGTAGATGGTGTAGATGGTGGTCGAGCAGGGGTTGTGGATGAGCGAGAAGAGCATGAGGTTAACGGCCGTTAGCAGCGTCCAGCCGCCCGCCGTAAACAGCGACATATAATCCGACGTAGACTGTGCGTTGAACATCACGCCCGCGCCCGCGCCGCCGTTTACGCCGGTCATCAGCACCGTCAGCATCAGCACCGTCGGGATCACAATCTCGTTGGCCGGGATGGCCACCACGTAAGCCAGCAAAATAACGCCGTTCAGGCCGATGAGAATGCCCAGCGGGTTCAGGAAGTTGATGAGATATTCGGCCAGACTTGTGCCGCCGATGGTGATGTTGGCGATCAGCCAGATGGCCGCGCCGGCCGGTAAAGCAAACATGACAGCCCGCCACAGCACGTAGATGGTGCGGTCGATCAAGGACGTGTAGATGGTGCGCAGCACTTGCGGCGGCCGGTAGGGCGGCAGCTCCAGGCTGAATGTGGACACCTCGCCGCGCAGCACCGTGCGCGACAGGCTCCAGGAGACCACGAAGCTGAGCAGAACGCCCAACACGGCAATGCCCACCACCGCCAGCGCGGAAATGATACCCGCCAGATACGCGGGAACCAGTCCGCCAATAAACACGGTGGCGATGAGGATTTGGGTGGGCCAACGGCCGTTGCACAGCGCAAAATTATTCGTGATGATGGCAATCAGCCGCTCGCGCGGGCTGTCGATCACCCGCGTCGCCACCACCCCGGCGGCGTTGCAGCCAAAGCCCATCATCATGCTCAAGGCTTGCTTGCCATGCGCCCCGGACTTGTGAAAGATGTTGTCCAGGTTAAACGCCACGCGCGGCAGGTAGCCAAAATCCTCCAGCAGCGTAAACAGCGGGAAGAAGATAGCCATCGGCGGCAGCATCACGCTCACCACCCAGGCCGTCGCCAGATACATGCCGTCAATCAGCAGCCCGGAAATCCACCAGGGCAGGCCAATGGCGTTGGCCAGATTGTGCAAAATGGGCACCATCGTATCGATCAGGATAGAGGCCAGAAATTGCGAAGGGTAGTTGGCCCCGGTGATGGTCAGCCAGAAGACCAGCGTAAACAGCAAAATCATCATGGGGAAGCCCCACGTGCGGCTGGTCACAATCCGGTCGATGGCGCGGTCCAGGTCAAAGCGCGGTTTTTCGTCTGGCCGAGTCACGGCCCGGTCGGCCAGGCGGGCCGCGTCGGTGTAAATATCTTCCATCAGCCGATCGTGAAATTCGCGGCCGATTTGCCAGCGCAGGGATTCGGCCGTTTTCAAAATGTCGTTACTCGTTAAATTGTCAGTCGTCATAGGTGCTTAGTCCTTCGTCTTAAGCCGGTTCCAGGTGGATGACCAGGTCTTGTTTCGCTTCCGGCTCCTGGCGTTTCAGGTCGCCCAACTCGCCGCTGCGGATGGCGTCGGCGATGCGCTGGTCGCCATCCAGCAGGCGCAGGGCCACCCAGCGGGCATTGGGCACTTCAGGAAACGCCTGTTGGATTTGTGCGGTCAGCGTTTGCAGGGCAGATTGGATGGCCGGCGACTCGGTCTTCACGCGGTGGGGTTTGCAGATAGTTTGCCCCGTCGCCACTTCGCTAACGGCTTGCAGCAGCGCATCCAGACCTTCGCCCTGGCGCGCGGCCGTGGGCACCACCGGCACGCCCAAATCCCGCGCCAACCGCCGGTCATCCACGGTGATGCCGTGACGACGCGCCTCGTCGATCAGGTTCAGGCAAATGACGGCGCGGTCGGTGATTTCCAGCACTTGCAGCGCCAGATTCAGGTTGCGCTCCAATCGCGTGGCGTCCACCACAATAATCGTCACATCCGGCTGGCCGAAGAGGATAAAATCGCGGGCCACCTCCTCGTCCAGGCTGGTGGAGAGCAGCGAGTAGGTGCCGGGCAAATCGACAATTTTGTAGCGTTGGTCGCCGTAGCTGTAGCCGCCCTCGGCGCGGGTCACCGTTTTGCCGGGCCAATTGCCGGTGTGCTGGCGCAGGCCGGTCAGGGCATTAAAGACGGTGCTCTTGCCGGTATTCGGATTGCCGGCCAGGGCAATCACGTAGTCCCAATCGGTCATATCGACGCCCAGCTTAAGCAAATTACCGGCATTGTGCGCCGGGCAAGTCGCGCAGCCGGCGGCGGCAGCGGCGGGAGATGCGGGATTGGAGATGGGAGATTGGAGATTTTTCTTATCATTCATGTTGTTTGGTTCCTTGCTCAGCGCTGCGCTTCGGCCTGCGGCTTGCGGATGCGGATCAGGCTGGCCTGTTCCTGGCGCAGGGCGATGAGGGCGTCGCGGATGATGTAGGCGGTGGGGTCGCCGCTGGGGCTGCGCATTTCGGCTTTGATTTTGGTACCGGGCAGGATGCCCAGGTCCATGAAGCGGCGGCGTTCAGCCCCGCGGCATTTGTTGGCGATGCCCAGCACTTCGGCGTACGCGCCGATGGGCAGGCGGTTCAGGGTGTCAGAGTCGGGCGACAGGGGTTCTTCGGTTTCCTGTTCGGCCGTCACGGGTTCAGCCACCACGGAGATGTTGGCGGCCAGCATGGGCGCCAGCAGGTGTTCATCGCCGTTGGCCCAAAAGCGCACCCGTTCGCTGCTGATTTCGATGATCCGCACCGGCATGCCCGGATAAAGTCCTTCAGCGACAAGTTGGGCGTAGACGATGGCTGGCTCGTCTTCCAGGTGGACAATGCGGCCGGGGGTGCCCAGAGGCAGTTTGGTGAGCGGCTGCCCGCCGTGGGAAATCAACTGCCCGCTGGCCGTAGGGATGGGGTCGCCGTGGGGGTCGTAGATGGGGTTGCCAAGCTGGGAGGCGAGTTCGTCTACCTGTTCGGGGGTGAGGGCGTGTTCCAGGCGTTCGGCACGGCCGTGCCATTCAGCTTCCTCAAAGCCGGTTTCTTCGGCCAGGTAGTGCTCCCACAACCGGTGGGCGCGGATGATGTGCAGGGCGGCTTCGCGCCCGGCGGGCGTCAGGTGAATGTCGCCATCCAGGGTGCTGACAAATTTGTTGGTTTCCATGGCGCTGAGAAGTTCGGCCGTATTGTCGAGGCTGGCATGGATGACCCCGGCAATGCTTTCCAGGGTGGGCCGGCGGCCTTTCATCTCGCATTTGTAGATGTGTTTGAGGGCGTCTTCGCTTTGCACACGCTCGTTGAGGTGGCGGGCATGCTGCCAGCGCGCCCAGAGACCGCGTTCTGGCCAGAAGAGAACGGCCGTTAACCCCAGCAATCCTGTGGCAATGGATAGGGCAATTAGTGGATCAGGCATATCAAGATTCCTTACGGTGGTAATTTAGGTGCGTCTAAATAATTATTTGCACGTTTAGAATTTTAATCGGAAAGCGGGGCTTGTCAAGTGGGGGTGTGGGCGGAACGGCCGTTTGGCCAGATTATTGGCGGTTGCGATAGAGGTTAGGGTCAACGGCCGTGGCCATGGCCCGGACATCCAACTGGCCGCCCAAAAACCGGTTTATCTTTTGGGCTTCAGCTTCTGGCGCGGCTAGAACGTCGCTGTAATGGCAGTAGAGGACGGCCATGTTGGGCTGGGCGGCAAGCCAGGTTTCCACCTGCTGTAGGTGTTTCTCGAACAGCGCGCTCATTTGCGCGTCATCCATGGCGGCGGGGTCTTCGCCGCGATGGATGAGCATTTTGCGCTGTGAGGCCAGAATTTCAGGCATGTTCCGTCGTACAAAGACGATTCGGTATTCGTAGTTGGGCGGCAGGTGTTTGAGCAGGGCGGAAATCACTTTGATGCTTTTGCCAACAGCGTCGGAAACCCAGTCTGTGTCGCCTTTGTCGAGCTTTTTAACGCGCTCAAATTCATAGTATCCCTTGGGGTTGTCTTTATCGGCCGTGCGGATGTTGTCGGTGAGTGGGGAGATGCCTCCGGCTTCAATCATTTTCATCATCATCGAGGTGCCGGAGCGCGGCAGGCCGGAGACGACGGTGATAATTTCGGCTTTTGCTGGGCGATTGCGGAAGATATTTTTGAAGAAACTCATGGGGTTTTCCTATCTCAGTTCTGTAGGTGGTTATAATTTCGTGACTTTAAAGACCCCAAGGGTTTGGTACCCAACTAATCCAAATTCCCAGGAGACATCATGAGTGGTCTAACCCACCACCACGAATGAAAAGGTTGAGATTTGTCAAATCTTTAAGATTTGACAAATCTATTTTCAAGGGAGCCAAACCCTTGGGGTCTTGCCAGAGAAACCTGAACAATTTTAATATTTTAACGCAATTTTTACAGGCATGAATGATAAAAGGCCTTTTAATTCAATGAATATTGGCTGATAGACGATCTTTTAGGACTTTTGGCAGGATTATCGAATTGCCAATTTAGTGCTACACTCTGTTGTGTTATCTTTTAGCTTAAGGAGTTGACTTGTGACCTGGTCTGTATTGGTAGTAGACGACGAACCCATGACGCGCACGCTGCTTCAGTTGATGTTGGCTCCTGCTGACTGTGAAGTTGTAGAAGCGGAAGATGGTCTGGACGCTCTGGAAAAAATTGAGCAGAGTATGCCGGATGTATTGGTTTTGGATGTGATGATGCCCAGAATGGACGGCATTACGCTGTGTCGGGTATTGCGGCAAGAATCGAGAACGGCCGTACTGCCCATTATCCTCCTCAGCGCCAAAACAAACCCTGAGGCTGTCCAGGAAGGCTTGTTGGCCGGGGCCAATAAGTATCTGACCAAACCGGTAGCCCGGCACGACCTGGTAGCCAGTATTGAAGAGGTCATGGACGCCACGGCCGTTCGTCGCTAAGCCGCTGGTTATTCCTCTGACAACGCCCGCCGGGCGGTTTTGAGCTGCACTTCTAACGCCTCTGGCGCTGTGCCGCCGATCATGCGGCGCGATGCCAGCGAGGCCGTGAAATCAAAAACGGCCGTCACCCCATCCCCTAATTCCTCGCTCACCGTTTGAAAATCGGCCGTCGTCAGGTCGGTTAACAACACCCCCTTTTCTTCCGCCAACTGCACCACAGACCCAACGATGTGATGCGCCTGCCGGAACGGCAGCCCGCGTTTTACCAAATAATCGGCCAGATCGGTCGCCAGCAGCCCTGGCTCCAACTGCGCCGCCATGCGCTCCGGGCGTATCTTTAACGTTCGGATCAATCCGGTCATGACCGGTAGGGCCAGCGCCAGGGTATCGAAGGCGTCAAAAACCGGCTCTTTGTCCTCTTGTAAATCTTTGTCGTAGGTTGATGGCAATCCTTTTAGCGTCGTCAACAAACCGACCAAATTACCGATCAACCGGCCACTTTTGCCGCGCGTAAGTTCCAGAGTGTCCGGGTTCTTTTTTTGCGGCATGATGCTGGAACCTGTCGCATAGGCATCATCCACGGCCACGAAGCCAAACTCTGCGCTGCTGAACAGGACCAATTGTTCCGACAGGCGGCTTAGATGCAGGCCGGTTAGGGCGGCGGCGTAGAGAAAATCGGCGGCAAAGTCGCGGTCGGAGACGGCGTCCAGGCTGTTGGGGGCCACGGCCGTAAACCCCAACGCCTCCGCCAACGCCTGCCGGTCAACCGGAAATGCAGTTCCGGCCAGCGCTGCCGAACCGAGGGGCAAAACGGCCGTGCGCGACTGCGCCTGCGCCCATCGTTCCTGATCCCGCTGCAAAGGCCAAAAGTGAGACAGCGCCCAATGTCCCCAGGTGATGGGTTGGGCGTGTTGCAAGTGGGTGTAACCGGGCATGGGCGTGGTCAAGTCGGCGGTGGCGCTGTCGATGAGCGCCTGCTGCAAATCGGCCAGGTAAACGCGGATCTGGTCGATGGCTTCCATCGTCCACAGGCGGAAATCGGTGGCGACCTGGTCGTTGCGGCTGCGGCCGGTGTGCAGTTTGCCACCCACCGCGCCTACTATTTCGGTCAGACGGCGTTCAACGGCCGTGTGAATGTCTTCATCTCCCGCCGCAAACGCAAATGTGCCCCCGGCAAACTCCGCGCGCACCTGTTCCAGCCCGGCGCTGAGGGTGTCGGCTTCGGCCGGCGTCAGCACGCCCGCGCCGACCAATCCATGTGCCCAGGCGATGCTGCCGCTGATGTCCTGGTCGTACAGACGCCGGTCGAAGGGCAGGCTGTCGTGGTATTGGCGCACGAGTTCGGCCGTGGGTTTTTGGAAACGGCCGCCCCATAATTTGTTCATTGTTATTCTCCAATTGCTTGAAGACTCTAAGGGTTTCCCTTAGGGTCTGGATTACAAATGTCTGAGATACGCTTCAGGATTGTTTAGAAAATCTCTGGTTAGCCGGACGTGTTCCAGCGCGTCGTAGCTGGTTGGCTGAATTTGGGCAGCCTCGAAATGCCAAAGGGTTGCGTCTGGAAAAGCCATGATGATGGGCGAATGGGTGGCAATGATGAACTGCGCCTCCTGAGCCACCATCTGCTTGATGGCGGCGATTAAGGCCAACTGCCGGATGGGCGACAGCGGCGCTTCTGGTTCATCGAGCAGGTAGAGGCCGCCAGGGACAAAGCGGGATTGGAATAAAGCCAGGAAACTTTCACCGTGCGAGTAGGCGTCCAGACCGCTGCCATAACGCCGTTTCATTTCGTGTAGCTCGTTCATGTAAGGTGTCTTGGCCAGATCGACGGCCAATTTTGACCGGCCTTCATATTCCTGATCCACCGAATTGAGGTCGTTTTCTAATTCTTGCTGCATTTGCGCCAGACGTTTGGCGTAGCCGAAAAAATCTTCGGCGCGCAGGAAGAAGCCTTTGTGCGTGCGTTTCCGCCAGGAAAGCTGAAGGTGGGCGGCGAATTGGCGCACGGCCGTTAACGATTTATCCGTTTTCACGCTTTCGCTGCCCACAGTGGTCGAGCCTACAGCGCAGGCAATGGCTTCCAACAAAGTGGATTTGCCTGAGCCATTTTCGCCAACAAAAAATGTAACCGCAGATGAGAAAGTTAGCTCCGGTAAGGATTGTAAAATGGGCAGGTTGAAGGGGAAGTCGCCATTTTCCTCGCTGCGCCATTTTCTCACGGTTATGGATTGCAAATGGATCATGGCGAGGTAATTTTTTCCAGGGAGTCGCCGACGGCGATGGCGCCGTCTTGCACCACGCGGGCATAAATGCCGCGCAGACGCAGCGGCCAGCCATCCTGGTTGACAAATTTGAGGGCGTCGCTGCCGAAGCGCTGGGCATATTTCCGGCAGCCGCGGTGTTCTTTGGCGGTGATTTGCAAAACGGCCGTGCCCACCTTCACCTGCTGCCCCGGCGGCAAATTCTCCGGGCTGAGGTCTAAATCGACATATAGCTGATCGCCGGCCAGCGGCCACCTGTTCTTGTCGGGCGAGATAATTTGGAGAGCGCGGATGCTAACCAGGGTAATCTGCCGGTCCGGGTCGACGGAGCCATCGCCGGAGTGTTTGCTTTCGCGCTGCCGCCAGGTGTCGCCTTCCAGGCCGTTGGCCTGAGAAAGAACGGCCGTATCCAGCGACAGGCGTTCGTTTTCGGCTGGCCGGGTTATGATCATGGCGAGACGGCCGTTATCCGCCGGGGCTTGCCAGACATGGGGCAGCCCGGCAAGCAGTACTTCCATTGTTACGTGCGTTTCCATCATCAATTCCTTTCCGGCGCGACCCGGCGCGACCGGCAAATAGATGTTCGTGGCTCCTCTGCCCCACGTTTATGGATTGTAGCGATCATCGGGTCTTTGGGATTTCATGGCGTTTGGTCTGATGCGTGATGCGTGAAGCCTCTCTGGTCACGCATCACGCTTCACGCATCAGGGCGGTCAACCCCCTGAGTTCCTGAAGAACCCGATCATCTCAGTCCTCATACCTGATATGGTGACAGCCTCCAATCTCCAATCTCATCAGGTCCGATAATCAGCATTGATGGCCACGTAATCGTGGCTGAGATCGCAGGTCCAGACAGTTTCGTGCGCGTCGCCGCGACCCAGGTCCAGCCTTATTTTGAATTCTGGTTGGTTAAAGATAGCCGCCGCCTCCCTTTCCAGGTAGTCGGTGGGCGTACCCTGGCTGACGAGCTGCAATTCATCGGTGTGCTGCACGCCCACCCACAACTGGGTCTGATATTGGTCGAAGGGCACGCCGGCGCGCCCGGCGGCCGCCAGGATGCGTCCCCAGTTGGCGTCGCCGCCGGCGAAGGCGGTTTTGACCAGCGGCGAGGTGGCGATGGTGTTGGCGATGGTGTGGGCGTCGACGGCCGTCTCCGCCCCGCTCACCACAATCTCCACAAACCGGGTTGCCCCTTCGCCATCCTTCACAATCATGCGGGCTAGTTCGGCACAGAGCGCGGTCAGCGCCTTGCCGAAAAGCACGGCGCTGTCGTGGTTGTCGACGGCTACGCCGCTGGCCCCATTGGCCAGGAGCAGCACGGTGTCGTTGGTGCTGGTGTCGCCGTCTATAGAGATGCGGTTGAAGGAGTGGTTGACGGCCGTTTTTAGCAGCCCGGCCAACATGTCGGGGGCAATCGCCGCATCGCTGGTGATAAGACTGAGCATGGTGGCCATGTTGGGATGAATCATGCCCGCGCCTTTGGCCATGCCGCCAATCGTAACCAAGCCGCCGGGCATGTCAATCTGTACCGCCAGATGTTTGGGGCGTGTGTCGGTGGTCATGATGGCCCGCGCCACGGCCAATCCGCCTGCGGCCAAATCTTCCGCGCGGCTCTGGCGAAGCGCCTGGCCGGCTGCGGTGATGCCGGCTTGCAGGCGGGCCATCGGCATTTGCACGCCGATGACGCCGGTGGACATGACCAGCACTTCGTTGGCGGCGCAGCCAACGGCCGTGGCGACGAGCGCCTGGGATTGGCGGGCGTTGTCCAGGCCGGGCTGGCCGGTGGAGGCGTTGGCGTTGCCGGAATTGATGAGTACGGCGCGAATGTGGCTGTTGTTGGTTTTAAGCGTGGCGCGATCTACCACGACCGGCGCGGCGACGACCTGGTTTTTGGTGAAAACGGCCGTGGCGCTGCAATCCATCTCGCTGACAATGAGGGCCAGGTCGGATCGGTCGGGGTATTTGATGTGGGCGGCAACGGCCGTGGCCTGGAAGCCAATCGGGGAAGTGACAGTACCGTTAACAAGATGTTGCATAAATGGTGTTCCTTTTCGCGAATTTATGGACAAAAATCGACGGCCGTCAGGCTGGGATTGCCATAACCCAGGTTTTCCAGAGGGCCGGTGGGGTTGTGAAACGTAGCCAGATCGGTTTCGACGGCCGTGCAAAGCTGCGGCGCATTGTCGGGCGTGGTCCAGCCGTTGATCAGTTGGGCTGCGCCAAACGCGGCGGCTGTGCCGGGATAATTGCTGTTGAGCCAGTTTAGGCGGCTGGCAGCGCGAATTATGTCCCCTTGTTGCAGGTCGATGAGGATCAGGCGGAAGGCGGCGAATTGGTCGATGGCCGCTTTGGTCTGGGCGGCGGTTCCCAGGAAGTCAACCGTTTCTAAGGCAGGATTGTTAATGGCTTCTTCGTATAAGAATAATGCGCCGTCGATGTCACCGGCGGCCATTTTGTCGTTGGCTTCATAGAGGATGTGATGGCGGTAGATGGTGGGATCGAGCAGGGTGTCGGCCAGGGTAACGGCCGTGCCGTCCCAGCGCCATACTTCCGTATAGGCGCGTATCACGCCTGCTCCGACCGAGCCGATTGTGCCGCCGTGAACCAGGAAATCGAGACGGCCGTTGCCGTTTTCATCCTCCAGGCGCGGCTCAGGGAAACTGATGGAAATGACATCGCCGGGTTGGCCTTCGTTTTGCCAAGGCGACTGGACGATATTTTCCAATGGCCCACGCGCGCTGCTGATGATGCGGAATGTGCCGAAGCAGGTGTGCGCGCCGCACTCATCTACCCGGGTAATAAGTTCCGGCAGGCCGTCGCCGGTCAGGTCGCCGCTGCCGCTGGGAATGGGGGCTAAGTTGAGACCATTCGCGGGCGCGGCAGAAGTGGGGTAGGCGCGGTACTGCACGCCCGAGGCGTTGACAATCCACAAATTGCCGGGGAAACCGTATCCTATGTCGGCCGTGGCCGGTGTCTGGGGTCGTGGAGGAGCAGTACCCATTCGTCGCGCAGGTCGCCGTCGAAGTCGAGGCCGAGCCATTCGTTGTCGTTTTGCTGCCAACCGGCGGTCTGTAGAGCGGCGCGAATGGCGGCGGGGTTGGCGTTTTGCTGCCAGACGGCCGTTAACCAGCTTGCCAGTTCTTCCCAGGTAGCCGGGGCGATGGTCTGGTCTACCGCTGCTGCCGGGGTGACGGTGGCGCAGGTTGTGCCGCAGCCGCCGGGGCAGTCGTCGGCGCAGAAGTAGGTTTCGTTGGCGGTGCAGGCGGGTGGGGTACAGAGCGGGAAGGGGGTGTTGGTGGCGGGCAGTGGGGTGGGGAGAACGGCCGTGGGCGTGGCGGGCGTAAGGGATTGGCAGGCGGCTAAAATGAACAGAAATAGGGCTAGAAAGGCTATCAATCGCGTCATGTTTTCACCTTTGGGCTTTAAAATGGAATGCCTATTGTGCTCATTATACATAAAACGCCACTGCCATTGGCAAAACGGCCGTTTCCCAAACCCAGGGACTGGAGACAAATCAGTCTCCAGTCCCCAGTCTCCACGCTTAATCCCGCTTAAACTTGCTGTAATCCGGCGCGGAATAACGCGTCTTGCCGCCGTCGCTTACCTCCATCATTGCCTTGACCTTCATTTGCAGGCCAAACAAGGTGATGAACCCGACCGCGTCCGATTGGTCATACACGTCTTCTCGGCCAAAGGTGGCGAAGTCTTCGCGGTAGAGGCTGTTCGGGCTGGAACGGCCGATGGTGATGACGTTGCCTTTGTACAATTTCACTTTCACCCAGCCGGTGACAGGCTCCTGCGTTTTATCAACGAAGACCTGCATCGCTTCGCGCAGCGAGGTGTACCATTTGCCGTAGTAGACCAACTCCGCATACCGCACGGCGACCTGCTCTTTGAAGTGCAGCGTGTCGCGGTCCAGGCAGAGCGATTCCAGGGCCTGATGCGCTTTGTAGAGGATGGTGCCGCCGGGGGTTTCATAAACGCCGTGGGATTTCATGCCCACCAGCCGATTTTCCACCAGGTCCACGCGGCCGACGCCGTGTTTCGCGCCCAATTCGTTCAGCTTTTCAATGATAGCCGCCGGAGGAAGCTGCACGTCGTTGACGGCCGTTGGCAGCCCCTGCTCAAAGTCGATTTTCACCACTTCCGCCTCATTGGGCGCGTCTTCCGGATCAACGGTGAAGAGGAACATGGCCTTTTCCGGTTCCAGCGAGGGGTCTTCCAAAATGCCGCCCTCGTGGGAGATGTGCCACAGGTTGGCGTCGCGGCTGTAAATGGATTTTTCTGTGTGGACGACGGGCACGTTATGTTTTTTGGCGTAGGCCAGGGCGTCCTCGCGGGAACGAATTTCCCACTCGCGCCAGGGAGCAATCACTTTAAGGGTGGGGTTAAGCGCCTTGAAAGTCAGCTCGAAGCGCACCTGATCGTTGCCTTTGCCGGTGGCGCCATGGGCTACGGCGTCCGCGCCTTCTGCTTCGGCGATGGCGACCTGCCATTTGGCGATGAGCGGACGGGCGACCGACGCCCAGCAGGTATTCTTTCTCGTAAATCGCGCCGGATTGCAGCATGGGGAACAGGAAGTCTTTGGCAAATTCGTGGCGTAAATCTTCGATATAGACTTTGCTGGCGCCGCTGGCCAACGCTTTTTCGCGCAATCCTTTCAATTCAAAGTCGCCCTGGCCGATGTCGGCGCAGAAGCAGATGACTTCGCAGCCGTAATTTTCTTTGAGCCAGGAACAATGACGGATGTGTCCAGTCCGCCGGAATAGGCGAGGACAACCTTGTTAACTTTGGACTTGGATTTGGATGACATGGGTAATACTCCTTTTTGTGTGTTTAGGGTCTCATCTTCGAATGTTGCGTGAACAGACGCACCGCCTGTCACAGGGATAAATAGATCGGATTGGATTTCGGCGGGACCGAGTTCCAGAACGACGGCCGTTTCGTCGCAGGCTTCTAGCAGGGGGCAGATGGAACAATCGCGGAACACTTTTTGCGGAAAGCGCTCCTTGACGGTGATTTTAAAGCCCACCTTTTGGAAAAAATCGACGGCGCGGGTCAGGGCAAACAGGGTGGGCACGTTGCGATGGCGCGCTTCGTTGACGGCCTCTTTCACAATCGTGCGGCCCCAGCCCTGCCCTTTCACGCGGTCGCTGACGGCCAGCGACCGCACTTCGGCCAGATAGGGCGTGTAGTAATACAGCGAAACACAGGCGACAATGTCGCCATCCGGATAAACGCCGACGAGCCAATCGTGCAGGGTGTCGCGGATGGAGAGGGCGCTGCGCGGCAGCAAATCGCCGCGCCGGGCGTGGTCGCTGACCAGGCGCAAAATGGCGGGGATGTCGGTTTCACGAGCAGGACGAATATTCATGTTATTTCGGATTTCGGATTTCGGATTTCGGATTGGCAGCCTTTCCGAAATCTGAATTTCCCAATCCCCAATCTGTGAGTGCTTGCTCTAAAATGTCCACGGCCTCGTCGATGTGGGCGCGTGTGGCGATGAGCGGCGGCGCGAGGCGCAGGACGTTTTCGCCGGCGTTGATGACCATGAGGCCGTGACTGCGGGCGGCGGCGATGAGGGGGGCAACGGCCGTTTTCATCTCCACGCCCACCAGCAAACCCGCGCCGCGCACCGTCACAATCTCGTCCGATTCCAGGGTTTCCAGCCGGTGGCGCAGGTAGGCGGCGTTCTCCCGCACCTGCTGCAAGAAACCGGGCTGACTGACGCGGTCGAAAACCACGTTGGCGGCCGTGCAAACCAGCGGCCCGGCGGCAAACGTGCTGCCATGGTCGCCTGGCTGAATCACGTTGGCTACTTTTTGCGTTACCAGGGCTGCGCCGATGGGCAGGCCGCCGGCCAGCGGCTTGGCCAGGGTCATGATGTCGGGCGACACACCATAAGCTTCGTAGGCCCACAGGTGGCCGGTGCGCCCCAGGCCGCACTGCACCTCGTCGAAGATAAGCAGCGCGTCGTGGGCGTCGCACAAATCGCGCAGCCCTTGCAAAAATTCGGGCGTGGCCGGGTGGACGCCGCCTTCGCCCTGGATGGGTTCGACGATGACGGCGCAGGTCTGGTCGGTGATGGCGTTCCGGGCGGCGGCCAAATCGTTGAAGGGCGCGAAGGCGACGCCGGGAACCAGCGGCCCGAACGGTTCGCGGTACTGTGCCTTGTAGGTGACGGACAACGCGCCCATGGTACGGCCGTGAAAGCCGCCGCTGAAGGCTACAATTTCGGATTTTGCCTTGGCGATTGGGGAACCGGAAGTTTTGGCGTATTTGCGGGCGAATTTAAGGGCCGCCTCGTTGGCTTCTGCGCCGGAATTGCAGAAGTAGACTTTGTCGGCGAAGGAATGTTCGACCAGTTTTTGGGCCAGTTGGGCCTGGGGGACGGTGTGGTAAAGGTTGCTGACGTGCACGAGTTGGGCGGCTTGTTGGGCAACGGCCGTTACCCATTCCTTGTCGCTGTGTCCCAGCGCGGCTACGGCGATGCCCGACATGAAATCGAGGTATTGTTTGTCCTCGCTGTCGTACAAATACATGCCCTCGCCGTGGGTAAACACCACGTCCGGCCGATTGTAGGTGTGCAGCACGTAATCGGCCTCTGTTTGCATGATGGTTTGGGAATCAATTGGGTTCATATGGTTATCCTGTGGTATTGGTTTGTTTCAGATGGGTCCAATCTGCTGAGATTGAACCCATCTATACCTTTTCGACATGACCGCGATGTCTGTACGGTACTGCCAGCCCTCGGCTTGCCAGAAAGCGATGCCGGGTTCGTTTTCGGTGAAGATGAACAGGTGGCATTTTTGCAGGCCGATGGCGTGCAGGGCGTCCAGGCAGCAGTCCACCATGTGCCCGCCGATTTTTTGCCGCCGGTAGCCGGGGTGGACGGCCATGTGGTGGATGTAACCGCGACGGCCGTCGTGCCCGCACAGCACCGCGCCCACTACCCGGTCGCCATCCCAGGCCGCAAAACTCATGCCCGGATTGCGCTCCAAGTAATATTGGATGCTGTCCCGTTCGTCGGCGTCGCTCAAGCCCACGCCTGCGCAAATTTGCCACAGGGCAATTACGGCGTCGTAATCGTTAAGGGTGATGGGGGTGATGGTTATCATGGTTGTTCGATTTTCGATTTTCGATTGTATGTGTACGGACCCCAAGGGTTTGCTCTTGAGAATTTGGATTGGTTGGGCACCAAACCCTTGGGGTCTTGCCAGAAAAACCTGAACAGTTACTTTCGATTTTCAGTCTCCTATCCTCAATCTCTCTAATCCGTAAACACAGTCCCGCCGCCTTGCAGCAGGCCGGTGAGGTTGACGATGCGCGCCTGGGGCACGCCCTGGGCCACGGCCGTTAGCGCGCCGCGCACTTTGGGGACCATGCCGCCGTTGATGATACCCTGGCCGATGAGCTGTTCGGTCTGCACGGCCGTTAGCTGTGGCAGCACACGCCCATCTTGCAGCACGCCCGGCACGTTGGAAATGAAATCTAGTTGGTCGGCTTGCAGGGCCAGGGCAACAGCGCTGGCGGCGTCGTCGGCGTTGACGTTGTAAGTACGGCCGTCGTGGCCCAGCGAAATGGGGGAGAGAACGGCCGTAATGCCCAGCCCGGCCAACTGGCGCAGCAATTCAGTCCGCACCGCCACAATCTCGCCCACCAACCCTAAATCAACTGTCCGGTGCGCCTTTTTCTCGCAGCGCAGCAGGCCGCCGTCTACGCCGCTCAGACCTACGGCATCTACGCCGCCGGCCAGCAAAGTGGTCACAATTTGTTTGTTCGTGTGGCCAGACAGCACCATCTGGGCTACGGTCAATGAGTCGGCGTCGGTGATTCGCAGGCCGTCTACCTTTTAGGCTCTAATCCCAGCCGCGTTTGCATCATGGCGATGTCGTGGCCGCCGCCATGCACAATGACAAACTGCTCGTGAAGGTGAACGGCCGTTTCGCCAATCCACTGCGCCAACAAGGGCAAAAACCCCGGATCATCCAGTTCGTTCCCGCCAATTTTTAATACACGCATCGTCCCTCCGGGAAAGTTTGGATTTGGGATTTCGGATTGCGGATTTCGGAAGTCTCCAATCCGCAATCCGAAATCCGCGATCCGAAATCAAATAAGTCCGCTCGTTTCTGCCAGGCCAAACATCACGTTCATATTCTGCACCGCCTGCCCCGACGCGCCTTTGATCAGGTTGTCGGTGGCCGAGGTGAGGATGAGCATATTTCCGGCCAGCGTCAGCGAGATAACGCAGCGATTGGTGTAGGTAACGTGGCCCAGGCTGGCTAATTCGCCCTTGGGCAGCACACGCACAAACGGCTCGCCCTGGTAGGCGTCCTGGTACAGTTGGCGCAAATCTGCCTCGCTCCAAGCATCGGTCAACTGCACATACAGGTTGGCTAAAATGCCGCGCGGCACAGGCAGCAGGTGCGGCGAGAAGATAAGATTAGGCGCGGCCGGGTTCCATTCTTTGATGATGGCTTCCATTTCTGGCAGATGGCGGTGCGACCGGCCGATTTTGTAGGGCGAAAAATTATCAGTCACAGCCATGAAATGGGTGTTGGCGGCCGGATTGCGCCCCGCGCCGGACACGCCCGATTTGGCGTCGATGATAATGTCCCCGATGACCTGGACCCCGGCGGCCATGATGGGCTGCAGGGCCAGCAGGCTGGTGGTGGTGTAGCAGCCTGGGTTAGCCACCAGCCGGGTTTGTTGGAGCGGTTTGCGGGCAAATTCGGTCAGGCCGTAGACGGCTTCGGGCAGCAGTTCGGGCGCAGGATGGCTGACGCCGTACCATTTTTCGTAAACAGCCACGTCTTTGATGCGGAAGTCGGCGCTGAGGTCGATGACCTTGCAGCCGGCGTTGAGAGCGGTTACGGCCGTTGCTGCCGCTGCAGCATGGGGCAGGCACAAAAAAACCACATCCACCTGGTTTAACGGCGCTTCCTCGCCGGCAATCAGCGGGAAATGCGGCGCTTGCGGGTAAATCGCGTCCAATGTTTGTCCGGCGTAAGACTGCGAGGTCGCAAACGCCACCTCAACATTCGGATGTCTATCCAATATCTGCATCAGCTCGTAGCCGGTGTAGCCGGTAGCGCCGAAAATGCCTGCTTGAATCATAACAATCTCCCAAATTGTTCTGGTTCTTCAGGAACTCAAGGGGTTAACAGCTTCCGATGCGTGAAGCGTGATGCGTGACCAGAGAGGTTTCACGCATCACGTTTCACGTATCAGACCAAGCCCCATAAAATCCCAAAGACCCATTGTTCTTTAATCTATGGCAAAAAAAAACCGCCAGACCTTGTTGTGGCCTGGCGGTTTGGGTTTCTAATCTGTCCTGCGTGACTTACCCAACCGAAAAATCCAGACCTGGGGTCCGGCTGCTGCGGCGGCGGCGGGGAAAAAATGTCACATCATTTAACATCGTGTCAAAATAGTAACAAATAATCAGATCATGTCAACCAATCCGGAAAACTTCGTTTAAACGCGCTAATTTTGGCACGGCCGTTTCCCCAGATCATACAAAAACCGACTATTGACCACCATTTTCTATCGTAGCGGCGATGGGCAGGTGGTCTGAGGCGGGTTGGGTGGGGATGACAACATTGACGGCCGTTAAATCCGGCGACATCCAGATGTAGTCGATGCGGCGGCTGGGGGTGAGCGCGTCATAGGTGGCGTCTGGCGAAATCTGGCTGAGCGCCACCACATCCTGCCAGCCCGCATGGCTGAGAAGTTCAATTTCTGGCGCGGCTGGCTCGGCGTTCAGATCGCCCATGAAGAGGCTAAACGGCCGTTCCCCCCAAACATCGTTCACGGTCTGCGCCTGCATCAGCCGCACCGCGCTGCCATCATCCGGGTGGTGGAAGTGGGTGGCAAAAACGTTCAGGCTCTGGCCACCCGCCAGCGCATAACGCGCCTCAATCACCCCGCGTTGCAGCAGCAAATTGTCTGGTGGCAGCGGGTGCAGCTGCGCTTCTTGCAGCGGCAGACGGCTTAAAATGGCATTGCCCCACAACGGTCCGGCGGTTGGGCCGTACACATACGGCATTTCTAACCGATTGGCCAACCAGAGCAGCGTGTCGGCCGAGCCGTTGATCACCCAGCCGCGAGACACCTCTTGCAGGGCGACGACATCGGGCTGCTGTGCTTCAATCACCTGGGCGATGGCTTCCAGCCCGAGATTACCCATCGGGTCGAAGCCGTTGTGGATGTTGTAGGTCATGGCGCGAATGGGCAGGGAATGTGGGGCCACGGCCGTTAGCTGCGGGACCGTCCACCATTGGATCAGCGGCAGGGCCAGCAGCGCCAGCAGCAGCAGCGTGGGCTGCCAGGCAATGGCGATGGGCGATTTTTCGTCTGCACGGATGGCGCGGGCTGCGCCAAGGATAGCCAGAGTCAGCACGAGGGCGGCGGCGGGCAGCAAAATGTCGTTGGCAAAGGGCAGGGCAATGTCGTAACCGGCGTAAAAGAGGAAGGTGAAGATGGCCAGCAGCAGCCAGCCCAGTCCGTTACCGATTGTGAGGTTGCGTAATCCGACACGGCCGTCGCCCAAACCCAGGCTCTGAACCAAAATAATCAGCAGTAAGGCCGCGCTGAGTGTTTGCAGTAGGCCTATTACCGCCGCTGCCCACCCATGCTGCGGGCTGAAGGCTAGCAGCAAAACCAGCAACGCGCCGCTGCCCACAGCCAGCAAGCCGTAGACCTGGCGGTTGGGTCTGGTTAGCAGCAGTTGGCCGGCCAGCAAACCGGTTAGTTGGCTGCCCAAGACCCAGGCATAAACGGCCGTCTGGCTCCAGCCGATAAGCACAGTAAACCGGGCCACATTGCCCAATACAACCAGATACAAAAAGAGAAAAGGGCCAATCGCCAGCCAGGCAATTGCCTGGCTGGCGGGCAAATCCCTGGCCTGGTCGGGTAAAGATTGCCCGACGAGCCGCAGGCAAGCCCACTGTCCGCCAGCGAGCAAGAGCAGCAAAACGGCCGTGCCCCAATCGGTTTGCCACGCCATATCCAACGTGTGGTAGGTGCCATGTAAGGCTACGTCAAAAGCCAGCCCGGCCAGGAACCCCAGCCCTACGTCGTCGAAGAGACGGCCGTTGTGTTGATGCAACAGCCCTAAAAGCGCGGGCCAAAACAAGGTGAACAGGAATATGATTGCAAAAGCCAGGGCTAAATCCACGACCGGATCGCCCGACCACCACTGCATGGCCAGCCGCAGCAGCCCTACGCCGCCGGCAGAAACGGCCAGCAGGCGGCGCGCGCCTATTAGCCGGCTGAGGCTGGCTGCCAAAAAACTGAGCGCAAACAAGCCCAGAGCAATCACGCCGATCTGGATGGCGTTGAAGGAAAAGCGGTCCCGCAGAACATACATGAGCAGTGAAAGCAGGATACGAATGGTTTCTATGCCGAATAAAGTGGTTAGCATGATAAGGCCGATGAGGGGGAAACGGCCGTTAGAATTTCTTGCTGGCTCCATCTTTGCTCCTCCTGGGAAACCCTGATAAAAAATCATTATAGCAGAATGTTGGGCGAATCTGAGATGCATGTAAGAAATCATCTGTTGCTACAAGCATCTGGCCTGCCTATGGTACAATGCCGGACTGGAAATCATAACCAAAAAAAGGAGATTTTGTGAACAAGAAAAGATTTACTCTGATTGGGATCCTCGCCGTTTTGGCGCTGGTGTTTTTGATGGCTGCGTGTGGCCCGGCTGTGCCCGCTGATGAGGCGGCACAGGCAGACACTACCACCGAAACCGGCGAGGTGGCTGCGGAGCCAACTTTGGAAACCGCCGCTGTAGATACGTCTGCGGACCCGTCCGTTTTACCGGCTGTGGAACAACGACAACCAGAAGCTGTAGATGCCTACACAAATACCGACAGCGGTCTGGGTTATTATGACATGACCGTAGGTGATGGCGCGTCGCCGAAAGATGGCGACATTGTCACAACCAGCTACGTGATGTGGTTAGCCGGCGCAACAGAGGCAGACGCGCCGCAGCTTATCGACGATTCTGAGGCCACCGGCCAGCCGCTCACCTTCGTTTTGGGCAGCGGTCAGGTGTTCCCCGGCTGGGAAGAAGGCGTGGCCACCATGCAAATTGGCGGGCGTCGCCAACTGCTGATTCCGCCAGACCTGGCTTTTGGCGCGGATGGCGGCGGCATTTTCCCGCCCGACTCCACCATAATTATGCAGGTAGAATTGGTAACTGTGGAAGAACCGCCTGCGCCAACGGCCGTTGACGCTGCCGACTACACCACAACCGATACCGGTTTGCAATTGATCGATCTGGAAACGGGCAGCGGCGACCTGACGGTTGAAGATGGCGATTCGGTGACGGTTGATTTCATCATCTGGTTGGCCGAAGGACCGCGTTACTTCACCGGTTCCTACCAACAAGGCGCGCCGTTCGACTTTCGCGTAGGCGCAGGCCAGGTCTTCCCCGGTTGGGAAGAAGGCATGGTCGGGATGCAGATCGGCGGCAAACGCCAACTGTTGATCCCCTCGGCCCTGGGCCTGGGTGAAGAAGGGTTTGGCGATTCCATCCCGCCGAATTCTGATTTGTTAATGGAAGTTGTGCTGAACGACATACGCAAACCCATTGCCCGCACCGAAGTAGACCCGGCCGATTTCACCACCACGGACAGCGGTCTGAAGTATTACGACATCGTTGTCGGTGATGGCGCGACGCCGCAGGCTGGGCAAACGGCCGTTGTCCATTACACCGGCTGGCTGGAAGATGGCACGCAGTTCGACAGCTCCGTAGAACGCGGCGCCCCCTTAGAATTCCAGGTGGGGCAGGGCGGCGTGATTGCCGGTTGGGATGAAGGCGTGGCTTCTATGCAGGTGGGCGGCAAGCGCCAGCTTGTTGTCCCGGCGGAATTGGCCTATGGCGCGGCCGGCTCCGGCTCGACCATTCCTCCCAACGCGACCCTCATTTTTGAGGTAGAGTTGTTGGAAGTGAAATAAGATTGGAAGACCAGGAGGGAGATTGGTTTAGGACTGATCTCCCTCCTTTTTTTTGTAAACGGCCGTTTTTCCTCATTGAAACGCTCTTCGCCATGCCTTATAATAATTTATGGTAAAGTGAAGTGGATGGAGCGATCTACCTTTGAGCAATATAACGCCAACCCCCCAAAAATTTGTACACCGAATTGAAAAAGAGTTTGCCAGGATTCTCGATTATTACGGTATCCGCTGGCAGTATGAGCCAACGACTTTTCCGCTGGAATGGGACGAAAATGGCGGCGTAACGGTTGCCTTTTCGCCCGACTTTTATTTGCCAGACGAAGACCGCTATGTGGAACTGACCACTGTGCGCCCCAAGTTGGTCACCATCAAAAACCGTAAAATCCGCCGGATGCATGAACTTTACCCGGAAGTTAATATCACCCTGCTAAAGCGCAGCGACTTGCGCGACATGATGATCAGATACGGCCTCGACGACCACGCGGCCGATATGATGGGCACAGAATCCCAATCAGCTAACTCATGACACAATTTTACCCCCCAGAAGCGTATGGCGAATTAAATGAGGGCATTAGCCAGGTGTTGTTCACCGAGGACGAAATTCAGGCTCGCGTGCTGGCCATCGGGCAGGCGATATCCCGGGATTATGAAGGCTGCCACCCGTTGATGGTGGGCGTTTTGAAGGGCGTATTCCCCTTCATGTCCGATTTGCTGCGGGCGATCACCATTCCGGTGGAGGTGGATTTTATGGCGATTGCCAGTTATTCCAGCCAGGCGCGGGATAAAGGCTACGTGCGGCTGCAAAAAGACCTGGATGAGTCGATTGCCGGACGGCACGTTTTGTTTGTGGAAGATGTGGTGGACACGGGCCTCACGTTGAGCTATTTGTTGGGCAATTTACGCGCCCGCCAACCGGCCAGTTTGAAGGTGTGCGCGTTGTTTAACAAATCGCGCCGCCGGTTGATTTCGGTGCCTTTGCAGTATAAGGGCTTCGATTTGCCGGATAAGTTTGTGGTGGGGTACGGGTTGGATTATCGGGAGTTGTATCGTAATTTGCCGTTTGTGGGGTTGTTGAAGCCGACTGTTTTTGCGCCGAATGGATCATAAGGGTGGGTGGCGGCAACGGCCGTTTCCCTCATCCCCGGCTCCCCTGTCAGCCATACCCATTTCCTGCTATACTCCCCCTCGTTAGCAACACTTATTAAATTCACCATGTCACAATTCATGGTTCATTGAGGAGTCTCAGATGAAACTAGGCATTATTGGCTTGCCCAGTTCCGGCAAAACCACAATTTTTAACGCCCTGACCAAGGGCGACGCCCCCACGGGGCAAAGTATGGGCGGACGATTTGACGTGTTAACGGCCGTTGTCGATGTGCTTGATCCCCGTGTCGATATTCTTACCACCATGTTTAAGCCGAAAAAGACAACCTATGCCCGCATCACCTATTCCGATGTGGCCGGCTTGCAAAAAGGCGGCGAAGAAGGTTCTGCTCTGGGTGGGGCGATTCTCAACCACCTCTCGGCGCTGGATGGCTTTGTCCATGTCGTGCGTGCCTTTGCGAGCGACCTGGTCCCGCACCCCGATGGCAGCGTGAACGCGGCGCGCGATTTGGAAGCGCTGGACACTGAATTTTTGCTCAGCGATTTAGCCACGGTGGAAAAGCGGCTGTTTAAACTGCATGAAGGATTGACCAAAGGGGCGTTCAAGGAAAATAAGGCGGCGGCTCAGGTGGAAGCGGCCTTGTTTGAGCAGATGAATGAGGCGTTGGCGGCGGAACGGCCGTTACGCGACCTGAACCTCGACGAAGAACAGCTTAAATCCCTGCGTGGGTATGGCCTGCTGACGCTCAAACCGACCCTTGTCGTGGTTAATATCGGCGACGACCAGGAAGAAATCGACCTGGATTACGACCACCGCCACACCATCGTCACCAATTTGCGCGGCAAACTGGAGATGGAACTGGCTCAATTGAGCGCCGAAGGGGACACCGAATCGCTGGAAATGTTCATGGAGGAATACAGCGTCACGGAACTCAGCCTGGACAAAATCATCCGGCTAAGTTACGACCTGATGGGGCTGCAATCCTTTTTTACGGTGGGCGAAGATGAGGTGCGGGCGTGGACGGTGGAGCGGGGGGCAACGGCCGTTACCGCCGCCGGAACCATCCATTCAGACCTGGCCAAAGGGTTTATCCGCGCCGAAACCATCCTGTATGACGATCTGATCGCTCTGGGCGGCATGGCCCAGGCCCGCTCTGCCGGAAAACTGCGACAAGAAGGCAAAACCTACGTAATGCAGGACGGCGACATCATCAACGTCAAATTCAACATTTAGCCACAGCGAAAACGGTTACGGCTTACAAAAAACATCATGGATCACGCGCACCATCATCACGACAATCCTTTTTTTAACCGCCAGCGCATCACCGACCCCGCCTATTTTTGCGGCCGCGAACGAGAGGTCGAGGCGCTCTACAGCGCTATCGCCACGCGGCAAAGTCGTTCGGTGGTTGGCGAGCGCAAGATGGGCAAAAGCTCCCTGCTGACCCATCTTTCCTGCCCGGACAGCCTGCGCGCGCATGGTTTCGATCCCCAGAAATTTGTCTTTATCTATGTCGATCTGGAAGGGATGGCCAATGTCGCCTACGATGAATTTTGGCCGGAAATTTTGGACCGGCTGGAAATGGCGCTGCCAGATGGGCAAGACGCCCTGCAAGAAATGGTCGCCGAGCTGGCCGGACAGGCGGAAGTGCGTTTTATGCAGGTGCGCCGCTTGCTGCGCCGCGTGGAACGCGCCGGATTGACCGTGGTGATGATGCTGGATGAATTTGAAAGTCTGGCGTCTAATCCCGCTTTTTCCGCCAGTTTTTATGGCGAACTGCGCAGCCTGGCTGGCGAACTGGGCATGGTGTACATCACTGCCTCCAAGCGCAGTCTGTACGATCTGACCTACCAACACGCCGACACGCTCTCGTCGCCATTTTTTAACATTTTTTCGGAACAGCAGTTGGGTTTGCTGCCGGTGGCTGAAGCGGACGCTTTGCTGGCGCAACTGTCGGGATTGGCCGGGCAACGGCCGTTTCTCCCCGCCCAAATCGCTTCTCTGATCCAACTGGCCGGACCCCACCCCTTTTTCCTCAACCTCGCCGGCTCGTACCTGTACGATTTGCGCCGCGAACCGATTACCGATGACGTTCTCGTGGAAACTGTCGCTCGCCGATTTAAGGCCGAGGCCGAGGACCATTTCCGTTACCTTTGGAACCAGCTAGACCAGCCGGAGCAGGCCGCTCTGCGCCTGACGGGAACGGCCGCATCAGACATGGTGCAGCGCCTCAGCCGCAAAGCGCTGCTGCGCGAGAATGCCGACGGCCGTTTCCAACCTTTCTCGCTGGCCTTCGCCGAATTTCTCGCCAGAGCGGAACCCACGGAACGGCCGTCTTCCAGCACCAACCCCCGCGCCGTGACCGACCTCACCGGCACGACGCTGGGCAATTACCGCGTCCTGTCGCCGGTGGGGCGCGGCGGCATGGCGGTGGTCTATCAGGGCTACCAATCCTCTCTGGACCGCTACGTCGCCATTAAAGTCATGTCCCATCAACTGGCCCACGACCAGACCTTTATCGATCGGTTCCAGCGCGAGGCGGCCGGCGTGGCCCAACTGCGCCATCAAAACATCGTCCAGATGGTCGATTTTGGCGTAAAACAAGACATTTCCTACATGGTGATGGAGTTTATAGACGGCGAAACCTTGAAAGAGCGGCTGGTTGGTTTGAACAATGGCCACGGCCGTATGCCTCTGGACGAAGTGGTTAGTACCGTGGTCGATATTGCTGCCGCCCTGGATTATGCCCATGCGCATGGCATTGTTCACCGGGATGTGAAGCCGGCCAATATCTTGCTGCGCCGCGAAGAGCGCCTGGCACGCCTGACCGGGGGACGGCCGTTTACGGCCGTGCTCACCGATTTTGGTGTCGCGCGTATGTTGGAAGGCGTACAGCTCACCGGAACCGGCGCCACCATCGGCACACCCGACTATATGTCGCCGGAGCAGGCGCGTGGCCAGGCTGCCACGGCCGCGTCCGACGTTTATGCTCTGTCTATCGTCCTGTACGAGATGTTGACCGGTGAACTGCCCTTCACTGCCGATACGCCGGTAGCCATGCTGCTCCAGCACATGCAGGCTGTTCCGCCCTCCGTGCTGCTAAAAGCCCCCGATTTGCCATCAAACCTGGAAATGGTGCTGCTCAGAGGGCTGGCTAAAAATCCGGCCGATCGTTTCTCCACCGCCGGACAACTGGCCGAGACTCTGCGCATCGCAGTCGGAGGGCGGCTGTGATCCGGCGGGCGCTCATTGTCGGCGCAGTGGCCGGCATTCTTTTGAGCGTCGCCGGTCTGTATCCGGTGGTTAGCCTGCTGGCGCCGCTGGTCTCGCCGATGTGGTCCCGACCTATTGCCAATGAATTGGTTCATGGCATGTTGCTCATGGGGTCGGCGGCCATTGGCGTCCCTGTTCTCCTGACGCTGGGCTTGTTTGCCGCCAATCGGGGCGGGGCCTGCGGTTGGCTGGCGGGGGCAAAAGCAGGGGTGATCGCCGGTCTGGTGGCCAGCCTGATCGTGTATACAACCCTCGTATCGCCCATCAACGCCCTGTTTGCCTACGGGCAGATTGTGGCTTTTATGATGAAAATGTCGGAAGCCCATGCTCTGCCGCCGCCGGTTTTAGGCCGGTATGTGACAATTTTTGAGAACGGCAATTACCTGATCGAGATCACGTTTGCGATTGGACTGGTTACGGCCGGGGTTCAGGGGGCGTGGATGGGTTGGCGGCGGCGGCATACGGTGGAACCGCCACGGCCGTCGCTCTATGCGTTCACGGTCGGCGGCAAACATCCGCGCCGCTGGTTTAGCGGCGATGAAGCCTCCTCCAAAGCCGGCCTGATTGTCGGCTTTGCCGGCAGTCTGGTGGCTATGTTTGCCGCCTTTAGCTGGTTCTACGTGGGGTTTATAGAAGATTGGCCAGAGTTGGCGGCGGCCATGCAGCACAGCCATGTTGGCATTGTGGTCAGCGGACCGATGCGCCAGGCCGGGTCGGTGTTATCGCCATTTATCACCATTGCCAGCCTTTTTTATGGCGCGTTGGTCGTCTGGTTGATCAAAGACCCGCCTAATTTGCTTCGCGCGCGTATTCGCGGCGTGCTGCTGGCCAGCTTGCTAATTTTTGGCTCGGCGTTTGCGATTGGGCTGCGGGTGTTTTATTTTAATATCGGCCTGCTGCCTTTTTGGATGGCCCGATCTGTGCCCCAGGATCCATCGCTGATGACCGAAACGGCCCAGACGTTTCAGGGGATGATGCAGTTGGCGCAGCAGCCCTCGGTGTTGATTGCTCTGGTTTTGGCGACGCCGTGGTTGTTTTTGCTGTTGGCGGTGGTAACGGCCGTTGCCATTGGCGTTTTGCAGGGCCTGGCTTACGGCCTGCTGCTGCCGGCGTTACACCCCAGGCCGGTCGATAAAGCGGCTCGTTGGTTCAGCCAACTGCGCCGCGAGCCGCAAGATGTGCTGCGCCTGATTTATGCCTTGTTTAACGAAGAAAAGGAAGCGTATCAGGTGCTGCCGCACCTTTCAGTGGCTGCTTATCGCCGACTGCCGGATGCGTCGCGGCTGACGGCCGCTTATTACACGTTGGGCACGGCCGTTTCCGAAGCCGAGCAGGTGGCTATGGTGGCCGCCATTCAAGATATTTTGGCCGGCCAACCCGACTGGCGCTGGTCGGTTGATTTCCAGATGGTTTTTGCCTCGTTGAACCAGGTGTTGATGGCGAAAAGCCTGGACGACATCCTGGAGATCCCCGCGCCCAAAGAGCAGCACACCACGTCGCTGCCCCCGCTGGTGGTGCAAAGCGTGCATAAGATCAGCCGCATCGTTGAAGAACTGCATAAGGTCACATTGGTGGATGATCTGGCCACGAAGCTCATTTTTTTGGAGAATGCGCTGACAGTGATTCGGGAGGCGCAGCAATTTGTGCAGCAGCGGTTGAATGACCCGGAAACGGCCGTTTCTCCCGAATTCACCGCCCTCAACACCACCCTCGATCATTGGCAGGGCATCGTTTTGGCGGCTATCAAGCGGCTCAAAGGGCGCGCCGACGTCAGCGCCGACCTGAAAACCCGCCAGAGTCCCATCGCCGCTCAGGTTCCGCTGCTTTATTGCCTGGCCAACGACGGTTTAAATGTCGCGCAGCAGGTGCGCCTGAAGCTGCTGCCCGGTGAAGATTATCACCTGGGGGATGAAAACGAGTGTTGGGTGGATATTTTGCCGCCAGGGGAAAAGCGACAGGTGAATCTGACGGTGGTGCCGCAGAACGGCCGTCGCCGTTTGCGTGTCGCCTGGCAAGTGACTTACGACGATGCCATCGACGCTGAACGATCGTTGACTTTTGCCGATGTGGTGGAATTTTCCGAGCCGGACAAGCCTTTCCAGCGTATTTTCCCCATTCCCTACGTCACCGGCACGCCGCTGAAAACCGATGACGTGTTTGTGGGGCGTGACGATGTGTTTGCCTTTATCCGCGAGAATTTGTTGGGCACGCATCAAAACAACGTCATTGTGCTGCACGGGCAGCGGCGCACCGGCAAAACGTCGGTCTTGTATCGCTTGGGCGAAATGATGGCTGATACGCATTACGCCGTGCTGGTGGATATGCAGGGCAAGCCGGCGCGCGGCGAGGCCGATTTCCTGTTTTCGATTGCCGACGATATTACGTTTGCCCTGGAAGACCGGGGCGTGATGATTGAGCCGCCGCGCCGCGAAGAATTTGCCGAGTCGCCGGAATTTTTCTTTGGCTCCCGCTTTTTGCGCCGGCTGCGCGCCGACCTGGGCGAGAAGAATCTGCTGCTGTTGTTTGACGAGTTTGAGGAGCTGCAAAGGCGGGTGGAAGACGGCCGTCTCCAGCCCGAAATCTTCCAATTTTTACGCAACCTCATGCAGCACGAAGATCGCGTGGATTTCGTTTTCTCTGGCACGCACAAGCTGGAAGAATTGGGCGCGGAATACTGGTCGATTTTGTTCAACATCGCCAGTTATAAGCCCATCACCTTCCTCAGCGCCGCCGACATGCGCCGCCTGATTGAAGACCCGGTGGCGGCTTATAATCTGGAATATGATCCCCTGGCCGCCGAGCGCATCATCAAAGTGACGGCCGGACATCCTTATTTTGCCCAGTTGGTGCTGCATGAGATGGTGGTTTACCACAACGAGACGCAGCGCAATTACCTGACGGTGATGGACGTGGACCGGGGTCTGGAGCGCATTGTGGGGCGCGGCGAAGCGCACTTTAAGTTCATCTGGGCGGAATCGTCGCCGGAGGCGCGCATTGTGCTGCAAGCGATGGCCGAGCTGCTGGTAGGCCAGGAAACGGTGAACGTGACCGATATGCGGGCGTTTTTAGACCGGCACGGCTACCAATCGGCCGACAACTGGCAGCAGGCGCTGACAGACCTGGAAGGGCGGGATATTCTGACGCGCCAATCGGCGAAAAGCCCGCTGTATCGCTTTAAGGTGGATTTGATCCGGTTGTGGATTGACCGGACACGGCCGTCTCTCTAACGCCGCCGCGAATTTTCTTTCAGGGGTTATGGATTGGCCGCCAGGAGTCGATTGGCGGGGAAGGGGGGCAGCGGGAGTTTCCAGAGCGTGGCGAAACGGCCGTTATCTCCCCAAACCAGCCAATTTTTCGCCGGCCAATAAGCCAGAGTCAGGATGGGGCGGTCGGTAGTGTAGAGGATTTCCCAGGTTTCCAGATCGGTCGTGCGGGCTATTGAATACTTTTGGGAAGATTCTTTCGTTTCCAGCACGGTGTACAGGTAACGGCCGTCGGTTGTCAGGATGTTATAGTTGGTGTAGCTGGGAATATCTTTGTAAGACACGCCGATTTTTGTGCCGGGCGGCAAGTTGTACTTGATGATGGCTTCGGCGGCGTTGATGGCGTAGACGGCCGTGCGATCATAATTCACTCCCACCAGCAGCTCCCCAAAAACAATTAAATGCAGCCGCTGAAAATCTTCCACCACCAGATCTTCCCATTGATACCCGCCATTTTGACTGACCGCCAGCGTATTTCGCTCGCCGCGGTTGAGGTTGGTGTATAAAACGTACAATTTGTCGTTGAAACCCACAATGTCATAGGCGCGGTCTGTGCCGATATTGCTGAGGAACTGCCACGTTTGTCCCTGATCCTGGCTGCGCCAGACCTGCCCGCGCCAGACCACCTGATATTCTTGCGCGCTGACGGCCGCATAAAGATTACCTGTTGTTTTTTCCACCCAAAGCCCAAAGGTATGCACCACGTTTACCAGGCCGCGCACGGCATCGCGGTGTTTGTAGATGGGGCCAACGGCCGTTGCCAGATAATGGTTGCCCGCCGTCCAATCATCGGCGCAGCAGGGGTCTGTGCCGCCGATATGCACAAATGGCCCCTCGCGCCGCATCTCATGGATGCCCTGTTCGGGAATTGCGCCCAGCGAATGCAGCGACAAACCATCGGTCACGCCGACCAGCGCGCCATCGCTTTCCGCCGGCCGCGCCGAACCCAGCCCGATGAGTAAATCATCATTCATTGGCAGAAGAACGTAGGGGCCAAATAACGTAGGACTGGGCGTAAACCCTGATTCCAACTGATACCAGATGTACCAGTTAACGTTTGGCAGCAGAGGCACGGCCGTCCACTCATACGGGCTGGTAACAAGACTGGCCGCCGCCGGGTTTTCAGTTACTAACGGTAATGGGGCAATAGGCGGCCGTTGGCTTGCTGTTAGCATGACTATCGAAACCAGCATCACCAACGCAACGCTTTGCACGATGCGTTTATTCATGGATTGTGGATCAGGCTACCCAGCCCCAAATAAAATATTGGCCGCTGAAGTACAGATAAAGGACAAACGATGGATAAAGTATCAGGCGGTGAACCCACCCATTTTTTCCGGCTAACGCCAGCAGCATGAACAGCGGGAAAAAAGCCAGCGTATAGCGCGAAAACGAATACAGCGGTTTTAGTTCAGACGCGGGCAGCAGCATAAAAAGCAGCAGCAGCGCCGAATAAAGCCCATAGGTGATGTTTAAGCGGCGAAAGGCGGCAATTGCAGCGATGATAAGGAGTATGGCGCAGAAAAAGTCAAACCACAAGGTAAATTCACCGGTCCGAGCCGTTCCGCCCAGGAACATGGTTTGCAGGGCGCGAAATAAATCGGTCCCAGGCAGGCCGGTTACCTGGAACCAGTGCTGTTCATACATCTGGTTGATGGGCGGCAGCCCGGCCCACCAACGCCAGAGGAAGAACACGGCCGTTCCCACCCCCGGCAGCCCCACCGCCAACAGGTAACTGAGTTGTTTTAAACGCAGAGACACGGAGGGCGCAGTGGGGAAGAGAGTGTTCCACTGCCGGTAGAGTTCGTAGGCCAGCGGAACCGCCAGTACCCAGCCCGTCAGCCGCGTCAGGGAGGCGAGAAAGCCCAAAAGACCGGCCAGCAGGAAACGGCCGTTCCCCCTTGCCGCCCAAATCGACCCCAACGCCAGCAAAATGAACAACGACTCCGAGTACGGCGCGAGCAAAAAGAAGCCGGTCGGGAAAAACGTCAGGTAAACCAGGGCGCGTGGCGCGAAACGCGGCCCCAGTTCGGCGGCCACCACGCCATAAAACAAGACCAGCAGCCCGATAAACGCCAGATTGCTGATCAGGGTGGCCGCCAGCAGATTGGCCGTTGGTCCGCCGCCAAAGAGCACGCCCAGGCCGCGCGCCGCCAGCGGGTACAACGGCGGGAACACGGAATCCTCTTCGTGGGCGTAACCTTCCTGAGCGATGCGCAGATAGCGCTGCGTGTCAAACCGCTGCCAGGGACCAAGCAGCAGGCCGGATAGGCCAGAATCGAGGTAGGGTTGGCCGAGATACGGCCGTAACACCGCCTCCGGTTCCAACGGCGCAGGAATAACCAGCGGCACAATCGCCCCCCACGCCGTCAAAATCACGCGGGCCGCCAAAAATGTCCAGAAAGCCTGCCCGAACGCGCGTTTTATGGCCGATTGGCCGCCCAAGTGCTGTCCCATAGAACTCACCAAACCCTTAGGGTCTTCTTAGACCCTAAGGGTTTACTCCTCAACCTCGTTTAATCACTGCTTAGACTCGTTTAATCACCGCTTAGACTCGTTTAATCACCGCTTAGACTCGTTTTATCACTGCTTAGACTCGTTTTATCGCTGCTTAGACTCGTTTTATCGCTGCTTAGACTCGTTTTATCACTGCTTAGACTCGTTTTATCGCTGCTTAGACTCGTTTTATCGCTGCTTAGACTCGTTTTATCGTTGCTTAGGCTTGTTTAGTCATTGCTTAGGCTCGTTTAGCGATTGCGGTTCTTTAGGAACTCAGGGGGTTGACAGCCCCTGATGCGTGATGCGTGACCAGAGAGGTTTCACGCATCACGTATCACGCATCAGACCAAACCCCATGAAATCCCAAAGACCCACGATTGCTTCGAGCGCAGATTTGTCCAATCTTTAAGATTGGACAAATCTTGATGCCTTCATCCTTGATGCCTACATCTGAAAATCCAGCCCGTCGGCGTTCGCGTCGATGGTGATGGTCGTCTGGCTGCCCGTCTGGCGTTCCCCGCCCTCGCGTAAGAGGAAATCGGCCAGGGGTTCACGCAGGTGGCGGGCGATGATGCGGCGCAACGGCCGTGCGCCAAACTGCGGCTCATCATTTTGGGCCAGCAGCCAAACCTTTGCCGCCGGGGTCAGGGTCAGGTTGATTTGCTGCCCTTCGGCCAGGCGCAGTTCCTTCTTCAACATCAGGTCCAAAATCACCGCCAACTGGTCGCCGGAAAGCTGATGGAAGAGGATGATTTCGTCCAGGCGGTTCAAAAACTCGGGGCGGAAAAAGTGATGCACTTCATCCAGCACCAACTCGCGCTCATGCTCGCCGATGACCGGCACGAGCATATGCTGCGACCCCAAATTGCTGGTCATGATGACCACCGTCTCGCTAAACGTCGCCATCCGCCCCTGGCTGTCTGTCAGGCGGCCCTCTTCCAGCACTTGCAGCAGCACGTCGAAGACCCGCTGGTGGGCTTTCTCCACTTCGTCGAACAAAACGACCGTGTACGGCCGTTCGCGCACAAAATTGGTCAACTGCCCGCCTTCCTCGTGGCCCACATAGCCGGGCGGCGCGCCAATCAACCGGTTGACGCTGGCTTCCTCCTGGTACTCGCTCATGTCCAGCACCAGCATGGCCTGCTCCGTGCCAAACATAAATTCGGCCAGCGCCTTGGCCAGCTCCGTCTTGCCCACGCCGCTGGGACCGAGAAAGAGGAAGGAGCCAATCGGCCGTTTGGGGTCGCGCAGGCCCACGCGGGCGGTCTTAACGGCCCGGCTGACGGCCAAAATCGCCTCCTCCTGGCCGATGATGCGCTGATGGAGGTGTTCGACCATGTTGGCGTATTTGCCGCGCTCGTCGGCGTTGAGTTTGGCGATGGGAATCTTGGTCATCTGGCTGGCGGCGACCATCACATCATCGGGGCTGAGACGGCCGTCGGCGGCTACCTGCGGCAAGTTGGCGACGTGCTCCTGAGTGACCATGCGCACCAGGGCGCAGGCGCGGTCGGCCAACTGCACGGCGGCGGCGGGCAGGGCGATGGTTTGGATGTACTGCCCGGCGATGGTGACGGCCGTTTCCAGCGCTTCCCGCGACACCTCAATCTCATATTCCTGCTCCAGCCGCTTTTGATGGAACAGCAGCATGGCCGTTGCTTCTGATTTACTGGCGGCGGGCACATCCAGCCGCTGCGTGTTTTGGCGGATGATGGGGTCGGTGTTGAGGCGGTCGTAAACGGCGGGAACGGCCGTGCCGATGATCACATGCTCGCTGCCCAGCATCGCTTTGTGCAGTTCGCGGGTCACGTTCTCCGGCAGCCGGGCGCGCAGCCGGTCGGCAAAAAAGCGTTCGATGCCCGGTACGAGCAGCACGCCGCCGCTGCTGCGCCGCAAGGCCACGCGCATCGTCGCCAGCGGGTTTTCCAGTAGAGCCGGTTCGTTAATTTCCACCACAGAGCGCAAATCGGCCGGGCCTTTGCCTTCGGCCAGCAGTTGGGCCAGGCTGTAGACCAGGGTGCGCTTGCCCGCGCCCTCCGGTCCCACCAGGATGACGTGCCGCTGCCGCGACAGCGCGAGCAGGCTGATCAGTTCATTGAGCAGCGTCTCGCGCTGGTAGACGGCCTGCGCCTGCCCCCGTTTGGCCTCGTCGACGTAATCGAAAATGATGGGCATGCCTTCGGCCGTGCTTTCAGCCAGCAGTTCGATGACCGCTTCCGGCGTGACCCCCACGCGCTGCAACACAGCGTAGGTGGTGACGTTTTTCTGGGCCATGGCGGCGAGGGCGTGGCCGCTGTTCACCTTCAGTTCTTCGCGCGATTGGGCGATGGTCAGCCCTTCGTCCAGGACAACCAGGGTTTCATCGGCCAGGGTGGTGTCTTTGCCAAAATCGTCGGTGAAGGCGAATTTGGCGTCGCGCCCTTTGCTGAGGTGGGTGACCTGCTCGACGCGGTTGACGAGCGCGTCCCAATCGAAGCCGCGATCTTTTTGCAGGCGGCGCAAAATCTGGTGGGCAACGGCGTCGTTATCGTCCAAAAAGATTCGCAGCAAGAGCTGCGGGGTGAGGAAGGTGAGCTGGTAATCCTTCATTTTGGTAACGGCCGTGGTCATCAGGCGGGAAAGTTCGGTGGAGGGGATGTTGGGGTTTAAGTTGTTCATAACGATGGTCAATTGTCAAAGGTTAATGGTCAATTGTCAACGGTTGGCAATTGGTTATTGACCATTACCGATTGACAATTTTTCTAGGGTCAGGAATTGGTAAGGATAAGGATTTTTTTCGTCTGGTTCGTGGGCTTTGCGGGCGGTGATGGTCCAGGCGGATGTGTCGTAGGGTGGGAAATAGGCGTCGCCGGCAAACTCGGCGTCGATGAGCGTGAGGTAGAGGCGGTCGGCGCGGGGCAGGAACTGCTGGTAAACGGCCGTGCCGCCAATCACCATCACTTCCGGCGCGCCATTAGCGGCGGCCAGGGCTTGGTCGAGGGAATGGACGACCTGACAGCCCGGCGCGTCATAGTCGCGGTTGTGGGTGAGGATGATGTTGGTACGGCCGTGCAGCGGCCTGTATTTTGGCTGGATGGACTCATACGTGGTGCGGCCCATGATAACCGGCTTGCCCAGGGTCAGGTCAACAAAGCGGCGCATATCCGCAGGCAAACGCCAGGGGAGACGGCCGTTCTGCCCAATCACACAGTTTTTATCCATAGCAGCAATTAGCGCGATGATCATAAGAGCTCTAGCTAAACAGCTATCGGCGCTTTGATGGCCGGGTGGCTTTGATAATTTTGCAGGTCAAAATCTTCGTATTTGAAGTCGAAGATGGATTGTACGTTTGGGTTCAGGTGCATGTGCGGCAGCGGGTAGGGGCTGCGCGAAAGTTGCAGGCGGGTCTGGTCCAGGTGGTTGAGATAGAGGTGGGCGTCGCCGAAGGTGTGGACGAAATCGCCGGGCTGGCAGCCGCAAACCTGGGCCACCATCAGCGTCAGCAGGGCGTAGGAGGCGATGTTGAAGGGCACGCCCAGAAACACATCGGCGCTGCGCTGGTAGAGCTGGCAGGAGAGACGGCCGTTGGCTACGTAAAATTGAAACATGGTGTGGCACGGCGGCAGGGCCATTTTGTCCACGTCGGCCGGGTTCCAGGCGCTGACAATGTGGCGGCGGGAGTCCGGGTTGGCTTTTAAGCGGTGGATGAGTTGGGTGATCTGGTCGATGGCACGGCCGTCGGGCGCGGGCCAGTTGCGCCACTGGTAGCCATATACCGGGCCGAGGTCGCCGTTCTCGTCGGCCCATTCGTCCCAGATGGTCACGCCGTGGTCGCGCAGGTATTGGATGTTGGTATCGCCCTGCAAAAACCAGAGCAGTTCGTGGATGATGGAGCGCAGGTGGAGCTTTTTGGTGGTGACGGCCGGAAAGCCCTCGGCCAGATTGAAGCGCATCTGGTAGCCAAAAATACTCAGCGTGCCGGTTCCGGTGCGATCTTCTTTGCGAACGCCGTTGTCTAAAATGGTCTGCATTAAATCCAGATATTGTCGCATTACGTAGCCTTTGAGGAAGGTAGTCGAGACACTGCTTTCGCCGCAGGGGAGTATATCACAGGGGATACCGGTGGGAAACTGTGGGCGGCGTTAAGGATTGCAGGGGAATTCGCTGATGAAGAGGGATTTTTCGACGATCTGGCCATCACCGGAAACAACTTTGCCCAGGCCGATAATGCGCGGGCTGGCCTGGTTGTTGACCTCGAACCCGAAGCCTGGTAGCCAGTGGCCCGGCCACCTTGGCGCCGTTCCAGTAATAGGTGTAACGGCCGTCGCCGCCCTGGCCGCGCATGTAGACGGTGCGGTAGCGGATGTTGGCCTCGCAACGGCCGTTCAGCGGATACAAATCGAAGGTCAGAAGGGGGCAGTCGCCGCCGGAACAATCGCCGCTCGTTTCCACAGGCGCTGATTCCTCGAAGGCGGCGGGCACCACCGGCAGCGCGGCAAAATCGCCAGACCAGAGAACACGATCGCCGTAAATAAACCCGGTTTTGGCCTCGCCGCTGAGGACATATAACCAGTTTCCCTGTGCGGAGCGGCCCAAGATGGTGAGGGTGTCGCCGGGGTTGGCGATGGCTCGTTCGACGGTCGTCGTATCCGGCGCGGCAAAGAGGCTGGAGGGAAGGAGGACGGTGGCGGAGGGAACGGCCGTTGGTTCTGGCGTGACAGGGCTGTCGGCTGCTGTGGCCGTGGGGGAAGGCAGCGTGGTGGGGGTGGAAACGGCCGTTGCGGCGGCCAGAGTGGTTGGGGTTGGCAAAACCTGGGTCGGATTCACTGCCAGCGCACTGCCCGGCGTGGTTGTCGCCGTGGGCGGCAGTACAAAAGTTGGCGCAGCGCGGTTATCGCCGCTGGTCGCCGTGCTGCCCAATAGAATAATCAAAACAACGGCCAGACCTGCGCCCAGTCGCCTTAGGGCGCTGGCCGTGACGCGCGTTTTTGCGGTACGATTCGTGGCGGATTCCTGGGGCTGTCTTTTCGGGGCGATGGCTGGCGGTGTGGGCTGTTGGGCCGGCTGAACGATGACAATTTCGCCCTGGTTGTCGTCGAACCATTTGCGGGGGAGTTGGGTGTTGTCGGGTGTATTGCGGTTGATTTTGGCCGCGACGGCCGCGTATAGGTTGCCAATGGTGAGCGGCTGCCCTTTACGGCCGTTGCTCTGACTGCCTTCCAACGCCTGAATAAAGTATTCGGTAAAGCGGGACGGCTGGGGGCTGCCGCTTTGTTCATTGTGCTGCCAGATGTAATGCGTTTCGTCGCTGGCCGTGATGACGATGCGGTCGTGTCCGTGGCGGGTGAAGGAGGAGCCGGTATCGACTGCCTTGCCAATGATGCCTGGCAGGAAACTGCCTGATGGTTGGTTGGTAGGCACTGCCCGACTGAAGTAACAATCCATGATGAGAATTTGCTGGCTGGCGCGGCAGGTATCCATCTCGTCGGCGATGAACGTGGCGGAAACGGCCGTGCCGCGCAGCAAATTGTGCTCTGTGTCGGGCGTGGTCAGGTGCAAATGGCCGGCGGCGTCCAGAGCGGCGTGGCCCACAATGTAGAGCAGCAGCAAATCGTCGGGTGATTTATCGGCAAAGAAATGGGCCAGGCTGCGGCGCACATCGTTTGATGGCTCATCCAGCAGGCAGATCACCTCATCAAAGCAGCCAATTTGAGGGTTTTCCAGGGCGCTCGCCAGACGCCGCAGGTCAGCCGACGGTTTGATGAGGTTGTTCAGAAGCGGGTCTTCGTAGGCGCTGGCGCCGATGAGCAGAGCCAGGCGTCGGCCAGAAGGGGAATTCGCGGGAGGTTGGGGCGAGTGGTCAGTAACAGCCAATTGGCGGGCAACGGCCGATAAATCTTGGGTAAAGGCAACGGCCGTTTGATACCGGTCCTCTCGTTTTTTGGCCATCACTTTCGCCACCACCGGCTGGCAGGCGGCGGGGACGTTGGGCTGCATGTCTTGCAAGCGGGGAACCGGCTCGAAAATGTGTTTGACAGCCAAACCGATAGGCGTTTTTGTCTGGTAGGGGTGTTTCCCGGTTAGCATTTCAAAGAGGATGATGCCCAGGGTGTAGATGTCGGAACGGCCGTCTATTTCCACTTCGGCCTGGATTTGTTCTGGACTCATGTAAGCCGGTGTGCCGACCGCGCCGCCAGTTTCCGTTAGTTTGGTGTGTTCAAACGTGAACTTGGCTGTGCCAAAATCAGAAATGAATGGCTCGTTGCGCTGGTCAAACAAAATGTTGCTGGGTTTGAGATCGCGGTGGACCACGCCTCGTCGGTGGACTTCATCTAATGCCGGGGCCAGCCGATTGAGGATGCGCGCCGTTTCGTGAATGGTTAGCGGCCCTTGCTTCAAGCGGTCGGTAAGCGAGCCGCCAGCCATGAACCGCATCACCAGGAAAGGCTGGTTGTCTTGTTCGCCAAAATCGTAGACCGGCACAATGGCCGGATGGTCCAGAGCGGCGACAATTTTGGCTTCACGATCGAATCGGCGGCGGAAAGTGGTGTGGTGAAGGAGTTCGAGGGGCAGTAGTTTTACGGCCACGTCGCGTTCAAAGTGTGGATCGTGCGCCAAATAGACGATGGACATACCGCCACGGCCTAATTCTGCTTTTATTTCATAACGTCCGATCTTTTGTGGTAGCATCAAATTGATTATAAATAGGCCAAAAGTCCCTTCAAGGCATTATTTGCGCCTTGTTCACGCTGACCGCCTAGTATTTAGTTCCTATTTACACCGTGTAAATCGGGTCAAAAACTTTCTTTTTGACTCACTTTATGTTACCTTGTGACTACTAGGTCCCTTCAAAAGCATGTTTGGCTCTGCTATAATAAAGTTGCCTTGCTGACCGGTGGGGATCGCACGTTCTGAATCTAGGAGGTTTTATGCGCCGGTTATGGATTTTGCTTCTATTTGTCGTAATTTTAGCGGCCTGTAGTAATAATGGCGGGGCTGGGTCGTTGCCTTCACCACTGCCTGATTCTTCGGGGACGGAGGGTGGGGTAGTGGCTACGAATGAACCGCGTGTAGAAATTACCCCAACGCCGCCGCTGCCGCCGACGTTTACGCCTAATGCGATGGCTCATCAGGGACATTTGTATTTGCTTCCGGTTTCGGGCGCCGATGGGGTGGTCCAGTATGTGTATGTGGTGCGTCCGGGCGACACATTGACGAGTTTGAGCAAGTTTTTTGGCGTGTCGGCGGATGACGTGGTGCGCGTCAATCAGATTCGCGATCAGAACCTGATTGAGGTGGGGCAGCGGTTGGTGATTCCGGTAACGGCCGTTTCCACTCCCTGACAGCGCTTTTAGCAACAAGCACAAAAAAGCCCGTCGTTTTGACGGGCTTTTTTATTGATTTGGTTGAGACGTTTGGTGAGGAAGATCAAGCGGCGGGGAGCGCTTCAGCGATCAATTCACCCTCTATCGCTTCATCTGCATGGCGCAGGACAATTTTGTCCTCAACCACATCCACGATAACAACCTGTCCTTCTTTAAAATTGCTCGATAGGACGGCATCAGATAGCAGATCTTCGACTTCGGTCTGAATGAGGCGGCGTAACGGCCGTGCGCCAAATTCGGCGTCGTATCCGTGTTTTCCCAGCCAGGCGCGGGCGCTTTCCGTCACGTCAAGGGTCAGATGGTGGTCGGCCAGTCGGCCATTCACCTCCATCAGGATAATATCCACAATTTTGCGAATATCGGGCTGCGATAATTGCCGGAAAACGATGATGCTGTCCACACGGTTGATAAATTCCGGGCGGAACTGTCGCTTCAGTTCGTCGGTAAGCGTTTTACGCATTTCGGCGTATTGGGCTTTTTCCTCGGTGATTTCATCGCGTTGGAAGGCAAAGCCCATATTGGGACCACGGCGAATTGTGTCCGCGCCCACGTTGGAGGTCATAATGATGATGGTGTTGCGGAAGTTAACGCGTTGACCTTTGGCATCAGACAAATGACCCTCTTCCATGATTTGCAGCAAGAGGTTGAAAGTTTCCGGATGGGCTTTTTCGATTTCATCAAAGACGACGATAGAATACGGCCGTCTCCTTACAGCTTCCGTCAACTGCCCGGCATCTTCATACCCTACATATCCGGGCGGCGACCCGACCAGTCGGGCAACATTATGCCGCTCCATAAATTCCGACATATCCAACTGTACCAGGGCGTCTTCACTGCCGAAAAGGAAAGTGGCCAACGATTTGGTTAATTCAGTCTTACCAACCCCCGTTGGGCCTAAGAAGATAAAAGAGCCAATCGGCCGTTCCGGATCTTTCAAACCGGCACGCGCGCGGCGAACCGCTTTCGAAATAGCCTGAATCGCCTCCTCCTGGCCCACAATTCGATCACCCAGTTCGTCTTCCATGCGTAGGAGGCGCGCCGATTCTTGCTCTGTGAACTGGTAAACAGGAATGCCTGTCCACATCGCCAATACTTCGGCAATATCTTCGGCCGTTACGTTTACGCCCACGCCTTCACCAGCACTAGAAGTCGCCCGCATCTGATCCAACCGTAACTGGACTTCGCGTTCACGTTCGGTCCATTCATCAATGTCTTCCTGGCGACCTTCTTCCACCGCCAGTTCGCGCTCTTCCCGAATGTCCCTTAGCTCTTCATAAGCAATTTGGATATCGGCCGGTTGTGGCATGCGGTACATGCGTACCCGCGATGCGCTCTCATCGATCAGGTCAATGGCTTTATCTGGTAAAAACCGCTCAGTAACATACCGGGTAGATAGATTAACGGCCGCTTCAATCGCTTCTTCCGTAATATACAAGTTGTGGTGCGATTCATACGCGCCCTTAATGCCCCGCAGAATCTGAATCGTCTCTTCTGAGGAAGGTTCATCCACGCGAATCGATTGGAAACGACGTTCCAAAGCCGCATCACTCTCAATATATTTACGGTACTCTTCCAGTGTAGTCGCCCCAATACATTGCAGCTCACCACGCGCCAACGCAGGTTTTAAGATGTTGGCGGCATCCACCGAGCTTCCAGCCGAGCCGGCGCCCACCAGCATGTGGACTTCGTCGATGAATAAAATCGCGTCACTGGATTTCAATTCATCAATGACTCGTTTTAGACGTTCCTCGAACTGCCCACGGTACATCGTGCCAGCGACAAGGCTCCCAACATCTAGCTGTAGGACACGTTTGTTGTGCAAAATCTCTGGCACGCGTCCTTCAACAATGCGCTGGGCCAGTCCTTCAATAATGGCTGTTTTGCCAACGCCTGGTTCACCAATTAGAGCCGGGTTGTTTTTTGTGCGGCGGGCTAATATCTGAATGACGCGTTCAATTTCAGTGTTTCGACCAATAACCGGGTCTAATTTACCTTCTTCAGCCAGGATGGTCAGGTCAGTGGCTAGCTGATCAACCATTGGGGTCTTGCTTTTTTCTTTCTTTGCCCGCCGGGTTGAGGGCTGTGGTTCGCCAGCGGCGACCGGACTTTCCTTAAGCATTTGCTTGGTTTGGCGACGGATTTGTTCCGCGCTGATGCCAAATTTGCGCAAGACATCAATGGCCACACCTTCATTTTGCCGGGCCATCCCTAGCAGAAGGTGTTCGGTGCTGATGTAATGTTGTCCCATGCGCCGGGCTTCCTCTACAGCTAATTCAAGCAAGCGTTTGGTGCTGGGAGATAGTTCTATTTTTGTGAAGGGGGTGCGTGTGCTTGGGCCGCTGGAAAGACGTTCAACCATAGCCTGGACGCGTACAACATCCAGACCAAGCTCGCGTAGGACGCGACCAGCCACGCCACCTTCCTCGCGTAAAAGGCCAATCAGAACATGTTCACTGCCGATGTAGCTGTGGTTCAGTCGTTCTGCTTCTTCTTGGGCCAAACTTAGGACACGACGAGCACGCTGCGTAAATCGTTCCCAATTTTTCGAGTTCACTGTTTTTCACCTCGAATCTGCTGAATGCGGAAACAGGGTTCGCTTAAGCAGAATTTAGCATCTCCAGATCTGTTTCCAGATATTCGGCGGATGCAACTTGTTTTAAGCTTAAACCCAGCTGTCGCTGTTCAGGATCAATGCGGATAATGCGAACGGTCACTTCTTGCGTTGGTTTCACAACTTCTCGCGGATGATTGACGTGTTCATCTGACAATTCAGAAATGTGGATGAGTCCTTCGAGTTCATACTCATCGTGTAAGCGAGCGAAAGCGCCAAACTTGGTCAGTTTTGTGATGGTTGCTGTGGTTAGTTGGCCATCTCGATAATTTTCTTTGATCAGAGTCCAGGGGTCGGATTCTAACCGTTTAATGCTGAGGGCTAGACGCTGCCGTTCCTGGTCGATTTTTAGGACGCAGACGTTTACGTTGTCTCCGACACTTAGTTTTTCCGAAGGGTTGTTGATGCGCTTCCAGCTTAACTCTGAAAGGTGTACCAGGCCCTCGATTCCGCCGATGTCGATGAAAGCGCCGAAGTCAGCCAGGTTTACTACGCGCCCTTCCCGAATATCTCCCTCTTGAATGGACTCAAGAAGTTCACCCCGCCGTGCGTCGCGGATTTCTTGTGCGGCAACTTTTTCCGAGAGAATGAGACGGTTTTTCTCGCGGTCGGCTTCGATAACTTTCAGGTATATTTTTTTGCCGACGAGTTTCTGAAATGGTGATGGTTCTGAGTCTCTTTCTTTGTTGTTGTTGATGACGGCCTGGCGGGATGGCTGCAATTGCGAATTTGGCACGAAACCACGCAGGTGGCCTACTTTAACAAGTACGCCGCCGCGATTGTAGCCGACAATCACTGTTTCGTAGACTTCCTGGGAATTGAGTAGGTCTTCCGTGATTAGCCAATCCTGTTCTGCGGCTGCTTTGACGTACGATAAAATTGTATTACCAGATTCGTCTTCTGGATCAACTACGTAGACAGGTATTTTCTTGCCGATTTCTAAGCTTGCACGTGTTTTATCGTCGAGACCTTCTACTTCTCGACTGGTTATCACGCCTTCTGATTTGGCGCCGATATCAACCAGTATTTCATTGTTTCGGAGCTCTACAACATGGCCGTACCGAATTTCTCCGGTGACGGGCATGCTGAAATCAGTTTGTAACAAAAAATCCATGGGGTGTTCAGAAACACCACTCCCCGTTCCAATTGAGTTGCTTGCCAAGATGTTTTGCCCTCTTTCGTACCAGTTTTACCTGGCATTTTTCTTTGATTATACTGAGTTTGATAGTATTGGCAATATGGGTACTCTGGTGTTAATCAAGCTCATATGTAGTCTTAGAAGTGGATTTGGGCTATGATCTGTTGTTGTGGTCAAGGCGAAAACACTCTCATTTCGTGGTTCTCAGGGGCTGTTTGTCTTAGCGTGGCTTCTATTGTTGTGGGGGATCCTTTGGTTGTATGCACCAGCTTTAAAGTTTGGTTTGATTTGGGATGATCCGGAGTGGTTTGGGCGGGTTGTAGGCATTGGCTGGGGGGAGTTGTTACGGCCGTTTCCCGATTACCAGTTTTATCGCCCAGGAACCATGCTGTATAACCGCCTCTTTTTTGGCGCCGATGGGCTGCTGCATGTGTATGCGCTGCATTGGCTGCAAATTATCTGGCATTTGCTCAATGTAGCCTTTTTGTTTGCCCTCAGCCGGCGCATGGGTTTCTCGCGCTGGGCTGCTTTGACGGCCGTTGCCCTGTTTGGCGTCTATCCCTTGTCCCAGCAAGCCATCAGTTGGGCTGCGCCGCAGCAGCCCATGGTCTTAGCCCTGCAAAACGCGACCTGGCTGCTCTATCTGACGAGCCGTCGGCGCAGCGGGTACTGGCTCTGGTTGCTCAGCCTGTTTATTTTTATTGTTGGCTTGATGGTGCAAGAAAGCACAGCTCCGTTTGGTGTATTACCGCTGGCGTTTGAAGCCGTGCTGCGGGCGCAGAAAAGCAGCCTTCTGGCTGTTTTGTCGAGTTGGCGACATCCAATCCGCAATGGGTGGTTACGGCCGTTATCCTATCTATTGGTCGCCATCCTGTTTTTGGCCATCTGGTGGTTTGTGCCGCGCGAAGCCGGTATTACCCGCCCCGGTCTCGATTGGCGGGTAAGCGCTTTTTTCCTCCAGGGTTTCGTTTTTCCAGTCGCCTGGCTGAAGGGCAGCAGTCAGTTAACGGCCGTAACCTGGCTGGCCATTTTTTCCTGCGCGCTGATCGGTTTGTGGGTTGTTGGCGTGTGGCGCGGCCGTGGCCTGCTGGCCAGCGCCGGCCTCTTGTGGGGCGTGCTGGGCGCATCACCTGCGCTGATTGGCTTGCCCTTCAGCTACGTTCAATACAGCCAGCGTTTGCTTTATTTTGTTGCGCCCGGGGCAACCTGGATGCTGGTGTGCGCTTTCTGGCCATCGGACAACGGCCGTCGCCCGGCTATCAACGCCTTAGGGCTGGTGGTGTTGGGCGTGATTTTTGGCGGCAGCGTCTGGCAGTTGGCCGGTTTTCAGGCCATGTACCAGGTTGGTACTACTCATTTACAAGCATTGGTTGCGGAAATTGGCGGGCAGGACGGCCGTTTCCTCTTCATCAATTTCCCCGATCGTTTCAGCCCACGGGTAGAGCCTTATCCGTTTGGTTACTGGGGCGTTACTTTGGCTCCGGTTGTGGTCGATTTGGGTGAGTTTCCGGCCATGCAGGTGGGCGGCGCGCTGCAAACGTTGTCTAAGGCAGTTCCATCCATTGATGAAGTTGAGCGCGCGGAAGGGCCTTTTCAGGTGGACATGCGCGGCGTGATTGCCCAGCCGCAGGAGATTTATGCGCTCGCCCAAGAGTATGACGCTGTTTACCTCAGCCGCTATGACGCAGCGGGCAATTTTACCCTGCAACGCGTTGGGGGTCTGGAAAAACAGGAGGGCGATTCGTGTGTTCTGGCTCAATTTGGCCAGGATGTTTGCCTGCAAAGTGTGGAAATTACCGACCATGACGATGCCTGGGAGGTCCGATTGGCCTGGGCTATCCAGGCGGAGCTAACGCCGTTTGTGACGGTTTTTACGCATATTGGCCGATTGGGGCAGCCGCCGCTGGCGCAGGCGGACGGCAATGCCTGGCGCGGCATGTTGCCTCTGCGCTATTGGCAGCCGGGCGATCTCATCATCGACGTGCGCACGATACCCAAACCGGAGCAGATGGACGGCGTTTCTTTGCAAATTGGATTGTATGATGGTTTGTCTGGCGAACGGTTCCCGGCGTGGACGGCCGATGGACGGCCGTTACCCGATAACGCCTATTCCCAACTTCTCACCCCGTCCCCTTTGGAACCGGGACAAAATAGCCTACGAAACTGAAATTCGTGACTGGAGATTGGAGATTGGACCAATCTGTAAGCACCCAAATGAGTTATCCTCCGGAGAAATGGTTCCTTCACCGGGATAAATCGTTCCGACGCGGGAGAAATGGTTGCTTCACCGGGAGAAATGGTTGCTTCGCCGGGAGAAATGGTTGCTTCGCCGGGAGAAATGGTTGCTTCGCCGGGAGAAATGGTTGCTTCGCCGGGAGAAATGGTTCCGACGCGGGAGAAATGGTTGCTTCGCTGGGATATCTGGCTGCTTCATGCTCTAACTGGTTCAGCGCGGCGGTTGACGCCGCAGAGCCGCGAGTAACACGCCAAACACAACGGCCGTGCCCAAAACCCCCACGCCAATCGCTGCCATGGCCAGATAAGGCCCGGTAATGTCGAATAACTGCCCTACCAACCAGGGCAGCGTCATCCCGCCCAGGCTGGCGCCGGCAAAAAACCAACCGGTCGTTTTGCCGGTCACCGGCATGTTGCGTTCCGCCATCGCCAGTGTGGTGGGGAAAATTGGGGCCATCGAGAAGCCCAGGCCAATTGTGCCCAGCCACATTGCCCAGGCCGCCGCCGGAAACAAGAGCAGTACCCCCACACTCAGCAGGCTTCCCACAATTCCCAAAGCGAGGATTTTGCGCGGCCGCAGCCGATTCGCCAGCGGTACGGACAACAGCCGCCCCACGGTGAGCGATCCCCAAAATATGGAGGTGAGGTAAGCCGCCATGGTGATTGTTGCCAGGTTGGTTCTAACGGCGTAGGTGTAAATCCAACCGCCGAAGCTGGTTTCTGCGCCGACATAGAGGAAGAAGAACAGGGTAATCAGGCTGACTAGCAGATAGTTGGGCGGGGCTTCGCGGGTAACGGCCGTTTTAACCGCCGGTCGTGGGCTGCGCTGAGGCAAAATCCACACCGCCGCCGGGAGCATAATCAGCGCGAGCAGCCAGTAGGCATAGGTCATGTCGCCGCTGCGCAAAATGGCCTGGGCGACGACAATCGGCGAAAGAAGCGCGCCCAGACCGAAGAAAAAATGCAGGCCATTCATGTACGGCGCGACGTTGTTGTGGTGCAGCCAGGGCAGCATGGTGTTCGTGCCCACATCCAGCATCGATTCTGAGATGCCCAACAACAGGACGACCAGCACCAGCAGCCACAGGAGCGAGATAGTTGGCGTGAGGGCAATGGTGAGCGCCATGCCCAGTAAACCGGCCGCCAGCACCGGATGGCCGGGCAGCCGGTCATAGATGCGCCCGCCGGCCAGCGCGCCAATCAAAAAACCAACGGATCGAGCCGAAAAGAGAATGCTAATCTGGCCGAGTTGGGTGTTTGTGTTTTCGGCCAGGCCTGGGAGCGTGGGGCCAATCACCGAAGCCGCCAGCCCGATACATAAAAACCCGGCGTAATAGCCGATGGTTTTGAGCAGTTTTTCGCGTTGCGTGACTGGTGGTTGCTGTTGGGTGGTGAATGCGGTCATGAGCTGGGTTCCAGTATGAGTTTGATTTCAAATAATTTGGGCCACCATTTGCCGGTGACAAAGAGGCGGTCGTGGTTGGCGTCGTAGGCGATGCCATTGAGGACGTCGGCGGGCTGGGTAAGGTCGGCGGGGTTGAGCAAGCCTGTCAGGTCGATCCAGCCGACGACTTGCCCGGTTTGCGGCGAGATACGGGCGATGGTGTTGGTTTGCCAGATGTTGGCCCAGATTTCGCCGTTGATATATTCCAATTCGTTCAGCTGCATGACTGGCCCGTTTTGGTCGTGGACCTGGATACGGCCGTTTTCCGCCAAACTCTCCAGGTCTAGAAAACGTATCACATCTGTGCCATCACTCATGATCAACCGTTGGTCGTCGTGGGTCAATCCCCAGCCTTCGCCGGGATATGAAAAACTACCCAGGGGCGCGAAGGTTGTCAGATCGTAGATAAAACCAACCCCAGATTGCCAGGTTAGCTGGATCAGGCGGTCTTGCCAGATGGTGATGCCCTCGCCAAAATATTCAGCGCCGAGGTCGCGCTGTTGTAACACGCTGCCAGTTTCCAGATTCGTGAGGCGGATGGAAGAGTAGCCGTTGCGCCCTGTCCCTTCATAAAGGACGCCGCGGTGAAAAACGAGTCCCTGGGTAAACGCGTTGGGGTCGTGGGGGTAGGCGTTGATGATTTGATAGGTGTAGGTAGGGACCTGGACGGACGAAACGGCCGTATCGGCACCTTTGGTTGGAGTAACCGGTGGAAGGGCAGTGGCGGTTGGTAAGGGCGCAGGGGTGGCTACGGCCGTGGGTACGGCCGTGGGGAGCGGTGCGGGAATGTGGGCAGTGGCGCACGCTGTGGAAAACCCAATCAAGAGCAGCCAGCAGGCCAGCAGCAAACGGTTAAAAGATGACATAGGTCAGGTGGTACTCTCTATATGCACGGCCGTGGCGGCGCGTTCTTGCAGCGTCTGCCGCACGGCCTGAATATCGGCCGGCACACTTTTGCGAGCGCCATAGTAGCAAAGGCCCGCAGGGATGGCGAGTAACTGAAAAATCGCCAAACCCAGCCCATAATTGTTAGGCGGCGGGAAATGCTGCGTCAGCGCCGCCAAAACCAGCCCGGTTAACCCAATGCTGACGGCTTCGCCGACGGCGCGCACCACGCGGGTAATGCCTAAAACCGTGCCCCGGTGTTCGGGCAAATTCACATCGGTAATCAAAGCAGCCCAATTGGGACCATCGACGGCCAGCAGCGCCATGGCGATAAAGGCGACCAGAAACAAGGCCAGGACGGAGGCATTGGTAAACAACAGCATCAGCACCGACCACGACAACTGCATCACAGTGCCGTCTGGCGGCAGCGTTACGCCGCGAATAGGCATGAAGAAAGTGAGAATAAAAAAAGGCACTGAACCGATTATGCCAATCATGGCTAACTTGGTGCGGCCCTGAGGATCGTTCTTTTGCCAGCGGTCGCCCAGGTAGCCGGCAAAAATGCCAAACAAAATCCCTGTGCTGAACAAAATGACGAACAAATTGCCTACTACAGTGGAGACTTCCAGAGAATAGCCAAGCGCCTGAACGCGCGCGATGGCCCATCGTGGAACCCAAATGGTTGAGCCAAAAGAGAGCGTGGCAAACATGAGTTGCAGCGAGAGCCAGATATTGGAGCGACGGGCAAAAATGTGCCGAATGTCGGCGCGGTTGATTTGGTAATCGTAGCTGCCGCCAGCGGCGAACAGGGGCTTGAGGTCTGGCTCGGCCTGGCCGCGGCGCGGTTCGTCGGCGAAGATGTAGAGGAAGGCAAAGAGGAAGCCCAATCCGGCAATGACCCAGAACGGCCGTCGCCAATCCCCAGCGCCTAATGTTCCAGCCAGGGCTGCGCCCAGCGCCGCCCCAGTGATTGGGAAATGCCCCACACACTGAGCGCCAAACCGCGCCGTCCAGCCGGGATGACATCGCTGATGACGCTAAAACCTACGGACGCAATCGAGCCAACGCCGACGGCCGTAGCCATTTGGCTGGCAATAAATTGGGGAAACGTGCGCGCCAAACTGGTCACAATCATGGCTGCACCCCAGAGCAGCGTGCCGCCCAGGAGCAGTTTGTGGCGGCTGCTGCGATCCCCCCGATAGCCCCAATAGGCAGCGGAAGCGGCGGCGATGAGCAGGTAAACGGCCGTTACCAGCCCCAAAGCCGCTTCATTGGCCTGAAATTCGCGGGCAATGATGGCGTAGAGCGGCGGCAGCACCCCGGCGGCGGCGTTGTCCAACGAAGCCAGGCCAACAAACACCAGGAATGTAAATGTGGATGATGTACGCAATTACCAGAATCGCCGGCTGAGGAAGAAGGCGGCAACCGCCAGACCCATAGCCGCGCTGGCGCAGGGCAGCGCGGCCACACCACTACCGGCGTTGTCGTCCAGGGGCACGGCCGTTGCTTCTGGCGTGGCTTCTCCAGTAGTGTCAACCGATTCAGCCTCGACGGCGGCCGTGCCCACGGCCGCCGTGGGCACGACGGATGTTGCCGTGGCGGTTGGCAGCGCCGACTCGGCTGTCGGGCTGGCGGTGGCTGTGGTTTGGGGGACGGCCGTTTGGGTGCTGGTGGGCAGCGGTGTGGCCGTTTGGGTCGGGGGGATGGCGGTAGGCGTAGAGGTTGGGCAGCCGGGAACGGCCGTGGGCTGCCACGGCGCGCCGGCCGTGGGTGTTTGCCCATTAATGGCCGGTGCGGCCACGATGGGCACGTCGCCGGTGTAGCCATGCACCACGACAACATCATTGGCTATCCAGCCAGTTTGGCCGTTGGCCAGCCCAATCAGCCACCAGGCCGCATCACCGGCACGCCCGGCGATTGGCCGCACTTCCAAATAGACCAGTTGGCCAACTGAGGGGTACGTGGTTCCCGGACCAGAGCGCACCAGAGTGTTGCCGCGTGTTTGCACGGTTGGCGGCGTGCCGCAGGCCGAAGCCGTCGGCAGGAAGCCACCGACAGGCGTGGCTACCAGGGTGACTGGAATGGGCGTGTTGGTTGGGGGAAGCGTCGGCGCTTCTGTCGCCTGAGCCGTTGGCGGCGGGTTGTCTGGCGGCACGTCCGTGGGCGGCAGGGGGGCGGGGGTTGGCGTGCGGGTGATGCGTGTTTGGACAAATGGGCTGGCGGCGTGGCTGATGTTCTGACGCGGTACGTAGACGATCAACACTGTGAGCGCAAACAAGGAAAGAAGAACAAATAATCGGCGTAACATAGGTAATTACCTTTGGAAATTGATTGTGCGTTTAGACATAAAATGATGCGTACATGCCGCAAGATGACGGCATCCAATCATTGATACTGTACTGTAATCTGGCTATTGGTGTCTATATTTAATTTGAATTGCAGTGTACGGCCGTTAACGGCCGTGGGCGCGGGCGTCGCCGACAAGACCTGCGCCCCTTCCGGCAGAGTGATGGCGGCGTTGAACGGAAATGAGTGGTTGCCGGCTTGTTGGATGACGTCGAGATGGTAGGTTTTACGGCCGTTCTCGTCGGTACTCACCACAGTTGGCAGCAAATACTCGTACCGGCTTTCCAGAGTTTGTCCCATTGGCAGGAGCAGGTAGTTGGCAAACGTTGTCAGCCCGGCCGTTTCGGATAGTACCTGAGCCGGACCTTGCCACGTCTGGCCAAAGATGTGGGATTCGCCAGGTATGGTATGGACGGTAGACGTGATAAGTTGGCTGCCTTCGGGCACATAAATCCGCAAATAGTTCCAGTAGCAGGCGTCGGCCAGCGTCAGGTAATCGGGCAGATCGTTATAGACGTTAATGTTGTAATGGATGCAGGGCTGACCGTTATCCGGGCGGGTGTGGGTGTATTGAAGGGTCAGAGCGGCATGTGCGCCTGCGTCATCCAGGGTGACGTTGTAGTCGGCCGTTTTTTCGACGTAGATATTGGCTTTGGAGTAACCCACATTGGTATCGACGATGGCCAGGAAATCGCTGTTTGGCGCGGGCGCGAGACGGCCGTCCCAGCCCAATTCATCCAGCACAGCCTGTTCCTGGGGATGGCGGGTATAAATTTGCAAATGTTTGGTTTGCACGGCCGTGTTCATATTGGCCGCCAGTTGTTGCAGATCAATAGAGCTAAAGTCCGTTTCGATTTTATTTTTGATGGCTCCGGCAAAAGGCCCTAAAAAATCTTTCCTTGTGGTCACCCATTCTTGGGCATTTTGCCCTTCCTGCACGCCCCATGCCTGGCGCAGCGCGTCGGTAAGATTACCAGCATTTAGCGCCAGGTTTTCGTCGGGAATCGTTACTGTGCCAAGCGCCTCGATCAATAACTGGAGGAAACGTTGGTCCAAGGCGATGGCGCCATCTAGCTGCGGCGCATCCTGCCCATAGCTGTAAAGGTCCATCAGCGTTTCGGCCGACGTGGGGAAATCGGGCCAGAAGTTGGCGTCGCGGAAGAGGAATAATTCCAGCCCCATAAATTTTTCCAGGGGTTCTGGAGGAATATCGTAGGGCTTTTCCAGGTAATTATCTATGTTGTAGGCGTTGGTGAAGGTGAAGTCCTGGATACGGCCGTCTATCATCGTGATAATTCCCGCGCCAGAAATAAACCCGCCGGTCGGCCGAAGTTCATCTTCGTTTTGCGCAATAACCAAGTAGCGGCGCGGACCATCCATGCCCATCATCGCAGGCGCAATGAGGGCAAATTTTAGGCCATCCTCAGCCAGCGGCAGCCACTCATCCGCCTTGGCGAACAAATCCTGCACCCGGCCGGGCAGGTTGCTGGTATCGCCGATGGCCGCCCGCGCAGCCATCACCCCGGCAAAAGAGTCATTGGCGGCGCGTAAATCTGGCTCCGCGTTGGCCAAGCTTTGCGCCAACACCGTTAAGGCGCTCTCCTGGGAGTCGCCGCCCGGCTGCATGATGACCAGCGCTGGTTTGAGACCACGGATGCTGTAAGCGGCCGTGTCCAGCCCGGCTACGGCCATGTCTAAGAGCTGCGGGGCAATCACAAGCGTGGAGCCATATTTGGGAACCCAACCCAAATAGGGCATAAGCGGTAAGAAAGGGGCGACCTCTTTTTGCAGGGTCAAAACATCGCTCCGCACGCCCATGACCAACGCTTCCGTTTTGTCCGGGTCTAATCCGGCCAGACCATTTGCGGCTAAAGTCTCTGCTTCAGCCTGCCGGGCCAGGAGAGATTGGGTCGTTTGCGCGATGCGCCATGCCTTCAGCCCCAACCAGCCGATCAGTAACAACACCAACACGAGGATGGTTATCCAGATGAATTTGCGTTTACGGGGCTGGGTTGGCGCTGATGGTTCGGCAGTCGTCATGATTTTTGGTTCCTTTAGTTTACCGGTCGGGCCAGCCCCCAGACGTAACCCAGGCCCAGAGCAAAGCCGCGCAGCGCCAATACAAACGGCGACACGACGGCGACGGTTTTATCTTTTGGCCAGGCCTTTTTGGCAAAGGGCACGGTTGTCAGCAGGAATATGGCTGCCAGCAGCCCCACAATCGGCAAGAAAACGGGCAGAAACAGGGCGATGGCCAGGCTGATGGTTAACAAGCCCATCAGCCCAATTTGTACTTTTTCTACTTGCGGTGTGTAGGTGTCTTCGATGGAGCGTTGGGGGAAATGCCTGACCGCCTGAGCTGTCCAAAATCCGTTCAGCACTTTCTTGCGAAAATAGCCGGTTACGGAGTTGGCATGATGGTGAGACACGATGGCCTGCGGTTGAAAAATCATCTGGTATCCAAGGGCGGCAAGGCGATAGGACAATTCGCGGTCTTCGGAATTGGCCAGGGAGAAGCGTTCGTCGAAGCCGTTGTGCTCCAGCAAGATCGCCCGGCGGTAAGCGGCGGAGTAAAAATCCATGAAGGTGATGCGCGGATACTGGCGCAGGCGGTCGTATTTGTCTTCGTATTCGATCTGGACAAACCGGGCAGTCACTTCTTTTTGCGAGGTGGTGTAGGCGCCCTTCACGCCGGAGATTTCCGGTTCGGCCAGGAGCGGCGCGGTGATTTGGTGAATCCAATCCGGCAGGGGAGCGCAGTCGGCGTCGGTGAAGCAGGTAATTTCGCCGCTGGCGGCGCGAATGCCCGTGTTGCGAGCAGAGGCGGGACCGCGTTTTTCCTGGCAGATGACTTTTGCCCCCGCTTCAGAGGCTAGTTGGGCGGTTGCGTCGGTGGAGCCATCATCGACAACGATCACTTCGTATGGTGAAGGCGCGTTGGTCTGGTGCATGAGGGCGGATACGCAGGCGGTGATGGTTTTTTGGGCATTGTGCGCGGGGATTATGATTGAGATCATGGCAGGCATGTTTTGTGGCGGCGCTTAGGGCAACGGTAATTGTGGCGCGCCGGTTGGGGAAACGGCCGTTTCCGTCCAGCGCCAATCGGTGTGCCAGGCAGCAATAATTCCCAGAATTATCTGGGGAGCAAGGATCAGAAGATGAAAGACGAGCGCATAACTCAGGGCGGCGGCCTCGTCGGTGAAACCGAATTGTTTAATCATGAAGATGACGGCAAACTCGAACACGCCAATTTTGGCCGGCGTGGGCACAGGCAAAGAGGCGGCAACCGTGACGCCTAAATTAATTAACACCGCTTCGGTCAGGCCGAAGGGCAAATGAAAGGCCGGGAATAGGGCGAGCGGCATCAGCACGGATAAGATGACAATGATGATGGAGCGAGCGAGCAGGCCAAGCATGGTTTGTTTGCTGCGCATGGCGGCCAATCCGGCCAGGCCGGAGGTGGCGAAGCGGAGCAGACGGCCGTTCATTTTGGCGGGTAACGGCCGTAACAATCTCTCGGCCACACGAATGACCCAGGCAGTCTGGTAGGCAATCGCATAAAGCACCAGGAAGGCCAGCACCGCCGCCAGACCGAGGACAACGCCTTGCTGGGTGATGAAAGACGGCACGACAACGAAAGGGAGGATGACGACGACGGTCAGCAGCAGCATGATCAAATCAAGCGTTTTTTCCAGGACCAGGGTCCCCAGGCTTTCCATTTTGCTGATGCCGGTTTGTTGGAATAGGGCATAGACGCGGGCCAGATCACCCAGACGCATGAAGGAAACGGCCGTGTTCACAAATTGTCCCAGCATCAGCGCCCAAAACGCGGCGCTAAAACCGGGCTGCGCCGTGGGCGGCGCAAACTGAAGCTGCCAGCGCCATGTCTTTGCCAGGAGGGTGAGTAAAAAAATCGCCAGGGCCACGGCAATAAAAAATGGATTGGCCAGCGACAATGCCCGGCCGAGTTCCGCCAGGGTAATGTGGCGCACGATATACCATCCGCCCCAGCCAAGCAGCGCCAGACCAACCACAACATTGAGCCAGGAAAGCAGCTTTTTGGAGGTGGTGGGTTGATGGGGTGGGCTGGAAACGCGTTTTTGGTCTTCGACGGTCAAGAATACCCTCACTTGGATAAGTTGCAGCCGGTTCTACAGCGAGTTGGGCGAGCTGTCAAGGAGTTGGCGGCGCGGCGCTGCTGGCTGGCGGGTTGCTGTTTGGCCGGACGATGTGCGCGCTGGGATCGCCGAATAAAGTAAATGTATCACTAATTTCGTGTAGGTCGGCGCTGGGGCTGGCGGCGAGTGCCAGCTTGGCGTTTTGGAAGGCGTCGCCGATGCGGGCAACGGCCGTGTCCTGCAAATTGCTCAACAAGGCGGCGGCAAATGGCTCCTGGCTGGCCGATAACGTGAGGCTGGTGGCGGCCACCGTTAAAACTGGCCCGCCCTCATGGGCCAGCATGATTTCGGTCAGCGATGTTTGGTCTGGCTGGGTGAACAGGCCGGTCAGGCAAGTAAGCTGGATAACGATGGGCGGCATGGCGGTTTGCAATTCTTTGACGGCGTCCAGCGTAAATATGTTCTCTTTGCCCCACTGCGCCAGGCTGCCATGTCCAATGTAAGTGGCAAGCCAGGTTCCGGCGTTCCAATTGGCTACCACGTCGGCGGCGGATGGGCTGGTGAGCAGGCTGACTTGCGATTCGGTGAAGCGGCTGCCTTCGCTGAGACGTTGGGCCATGCTGGCAAAACTGCCGTCTGTGCCATCGGCGGCGAACAAGGCCAGGTCGACGGCCGTGCCGCTTTCATAGGCCAGCGTGCGCGTAACGAGCGACTCGACGGCCGTTAACGAATCCACCGGCCAACGGCCCACAGCCAGGTCAGGATAGGTGTCGCCATCTATATCGGCCAGGCGCGCATCGCTCACCGTTTCGCCGCTAAACGATACCGGCACCATCGGCGAAGGCACATGATTAACCGGGGCTAATCCCAGGTAGTTCTGGTAATCGGACGTGGCATCGCCGACCAGAAACAGGTAGCGCGGCGCTGGCGCCTGCCAATTTTGGGCGGCATAGGCCACGAAGGCGCTGATGCTGTCCGGGGAAGCAGCCCCGCCGCCAAACTCATCATAAATTTCCGCCACAGGCACGACCGCCACCCGCAGCCCTTCCGCCTGCCGCGCCGCGACGAGCGGTTCCAGGGCTGGAGCCAGCGCGTCGGTGGTCACAATCAGCAAATCAGCCCCATTGTCCGCGCCGCGCAGGCTGCTGGCGCGCATGGGCAGTATTTCGGCGGATTGGTAGCCTTGCGGCCCGATGGCTGCGATGGTCTGCCCGGTTTGCACGGCCAGGGTGAGTGGTTCGGCGGCGGATGTTCCGGTAAGTTTTTGCGGGGCTTCCGGGTTGGTGATGTCGAAAAGGGCTGGCGCGGCGCTGAAATCCGTCAGGGTTAGCACCCCGTTTTTCCCGCTGAGGATGAGTTCGTCGTTGATAGCGCCGGGTGGGGCGGCGTAATCCACCGCCATCCAATTTAGATCCATGATGTCTAAAAAGGTTGCGCCTTCGGGCTTGTTGTCGAGGACCAGGGTGTTGGTTCCGGCTTGTAGGACTCCGGCGGGCACATCAACGACGCCTGTGTAGTAAATTTGGCCGTCGAAGCGGATGGTTCCTATGAGCTGCCCGTTAACGATGAGGTCAAAATCGTGGTCGTTTTCAACTTCGAGGTTGTAGGTTTCGCCTTTGATCTGCACGCGAATTTGGCCGGAGCCGTCGGTTACGGCCGGGAGGTCAAACTCGAAGGGCAGGCTGTTACCCTGGCGCAGGGGCTGCCAGAACCAGACATCGGCATCGGCGGGGGCGTTTTCTAAAAAATCGCGCGCTTCGGATTTGTAGATGAGGTTTTCTTCCAGGCGGAGGGTGCGGGTAATGGCACTGACGGCCGTTACTGAGTCTGGCGTAGACACGGCCGTTTCTACCATCTTTTCTCCAGCGATTCCGCTGGTGAGTACGTAGGCGCGTTGGCTGGTGTAGCGGTCGGTTGGGGCCTGGCCGTAAAAAATGAGGGCATCCTGGTCGATGATGAAGGGGACGGCCGTTTCTCCCTGGCTGAGCTGCAAGTTGGCCGCATCAAAGGCGGCGATTTCCAGCCCGGCGGCCGCCAGGTCTGCTTGTGCGACGCGCACGAAGCCATCCTGGTTGACCATGAGTTTCACGCGGTCACTGGCAACTGCGGCGTCGGGAGGTGGGGGCGGGGCGGGGCGGCAGCTAACGGCCGTTAGCCAAAATAGGCCGCTCAGAACGAGCAGCCAGACTGAGCGGAAGGCGCAATGGGTTTGAGATGGACGATGCATGGCGCGGATTATCCCGCTTTGCGTGTATAGAGCACGATAGACCCCACCACACCGGTGACAAAAATGAGCAGAGCCACGATGAACCCAATCCACAAGAACAAGGTGCCGCGGCTGTTGGCAGAATCCCGGTTCGCAGTGGTCTGGGAAGAATTGCCATCGGCTGCGCTTTCATAGCCCTGGGTGTTGCCGATAACGTTGATGCGCGTGGGCTGCGGGCTGGCTGTGGGCGTGACTTGATCCAGAGGATAAGAAGCGGGCAGTTCCGCCGTGGGGAAAACGGCGTCGTTGCTGCCGGGGTAGCTGTCCTGGGCGGCAGGCACAGCAGGCAGCGGGGTAATTTCGGCCTGGGCCTGGACGCCAGCAGCAAAAACGGGGTTGCTGGTTGGTTCGGCGGCGCGCGTGGGCTGGGTATTGGTAGTTGTGTTGGTGCTGGTATTGGCGGGAACGGCCGTGGCCGTGGCTAACTGGTCAGGCTGCCCGGCGGATGGCGTAATGGTGGCGAAGCGAACAGGAGTGGCGGTGGGTGGAATGACGGGAACGGCCGTGCTGCCACCGGCGGCTGGTTGGGTAGCCGAGGCCGTAACGGCCAGGGGGCGGGTAGCTGTCGGCGTGGGAGTAGATGAGCCGACGGCGGCTACCGGAATGGCTGTGTTGGTCGGCGGAATGCCCACCGTGACGGTGCGGCGGGCATCCGGCGGTTCGGATTCCGAGCCGTCGTTTTCAATTTCCAGCAAGATGTAGGTGACGACCTGACCATTTAGCACGGTGTCGTCGGTGCGAACGTAGGTGGCGCCGGAAGAAACGCCTCCTTGCGCATAAATAATGCCCGATTCGTCGTCGCCCAGGGCGTCCAGATACTCGGCTGCGGCGCTGCCGAGGCTGCGTTTGATGCGAAAGCCGACTGTATCTTCTGTAGCCGTAACCCAGACAAGGCGGACGGCGTTGTCCAGGGGGGTAGCGGTGAAGGAAACCAGTTCAACGGCCGTGGGGCCATCTGGCGTGGGGGTTGTGTTTGAGACTTGGGCCTGGGCGCTTAAGCCTTGAAAAAGGATGAAGCCCAAGGCCAGGAAAAGGAGTGCAAATCGGAATCTTTGTTTGTGCATGATTTAGCGTTACTCGATGATGGTTGGTAAATAGACCTTGAAAATTTTGCGATAAATGTTTATAGAAGCGCTGCTGGTATTATCGCTGGCGATTAAAGCCGCCGTTGGGTCGTGTTGCGCGTCGTTCCTCGCAGATCTCTGGGTTTGATTGGTTTCGAGACCCGTTAGCTGCGCCCGAAGGAGGGCCCCCCCCCCCCCCCCCCCCCCCCCCCCCCCCCCCCCCGGGTGGCGTTTCTCCGCCCTGGCTGGTGGTTTTGCTTAGGGACATATTGTGCAGGGTATCCTGGTAGATGTTAATGGAAGCGCTGCTTGAGTTGTCGTTCGGGTTCAAATCGCTGCCAGCATGGCTCATGGTGGCGGTGTTGATGGCCGGAGATTGTTCGGCAACGGCCGTTGTCGTTACCGTAATCATAGCAGATTCGCCCAGATTTAGACCAGTTTCAAGGGTGAAGGTGACCTGGTTGCCAGTTTGCGACACCGTAAAGGGCACTGAGGCGCTGGCATCGGTGTAGGCGAGTCCGGTCGGCAGGGTGTCGGTGATGGTGGCTTTGGTGGGGTAGATGCCATCGTTGCGGACGGCGATTTGGAAAACGGCCGTCTCATCCACTTTCACAGTGGTCTGGTTGGTGGTTTTGCTCAATGACATATTCGGCCGGAACAACTGCATGGCCGGGTCGCCCTGTAAATTGAAGGTGTAATAGGCCGATGGTTCGTTGAAAGAGCTGTTGGCGTATGTGAGTTTGGCAAAATTGACGGCATCGCCGACGGCCGTTAACCCATGTTGAAACAAGCCGGTGTAAAAGCCGTTGAGCAGCACGGTGTGTTCTTCATCGTAACCCAGGCCGGAAGAGGACCAGTGGGCGGCCGTGCCGCGCTGCTGTACCTCGAATGTGAGAAAACGCTCGCTGAGAGCCGTCATGCCCGGCCAGGCAAAATGCCCATCCAGACAGTCGGCGCTGAGAAGGACCAACGGTTTGCCGGTGTTGAACCAGAAGTAAGCTGTGCGGTCGCCCTCGTCCGGCGGGGTGATGACGCCATCCCCGTTCGGGTTGTAGGTTGGGTCTACGGTAAAAATCAGCGGCGAACCGCCCCAGGTTTGAATGCCGCCATGGCCGCGATAATTGAGAATAGACGCCCCGTTGGTGGTCGTGGTGGCGGTGATTTCCGCCATAATTTGTTGGCGGAGGGTTTCAGCGGCCTCTGTGGTGGCTGCTTGCAGGCAGAAGTGCATTTTGTTGAAGCTGTCGGGGATGAGGGGGTCGGTTTGGGTCTGATTGGCGGCGCAAAAGCTGCCGCCGGCGTCATCGTCGTCGGCGACGAAGAGGATTTTGGCCTGCCAGGCGGCGGGGGTGAGTTGATTCTGTTCGTAGCGGATGATTTTATCGACGACGGCCTGGGCCTGGATGGTGTCGTTAACCGGCAGGCGGCCGATGGCCATATCGGGCAGAAGGTCGCTGCCCGTGAGGAGAACGGCCGTTAAATCCGATGGCACCAACCCTTGAAAGCGGTCCACAAAAGCCAGGTCGGTGGGGATGTAGCTGACGGCCGTGGTGTCCCACACGCCGCAAAAGGCAGCGCAGCTCAGGTGACGGGGAGAAATCAGGCCATCCCCAACCAGAACGACATACGCCGGAGCCTTTGGCCAGGTGTATAGGGCGTCCTTGAGGTAATCGTGAACGGCCGTGGGCAGCGGCAAGCCATAGGCATATTGGTTGATGACATCGTTGATGTCGGCGACGAAGGTTGATAAGCCGCCATAAGCGCTGTCTTGCCGGTGATTGGCCAACTGCTGCGCCTGCGTGATGAAGTTGGCGTGGCTGATAGCGACCCAATCAGCCCCGGCTGTGGGCGAAAGGTCGGCCGGGATGTATTTGCTGTAGGTGATGACGCCGGTTCCGCTGAGGAGGTTTGCGGTAGTCGTGGCGATAAATTGGGCGTCGGCCGGCTGGTTGACGGCAAACTGGAAGGTGTAGTTGCCGGGATTACCGCTAATGTCGCTGCTGTCCATTGTGATGGAAATCGGCTGGTGGGGCGCGGTGATATTCCACACAATTGCATTGGCCGCATTGTTCTCGGTGAAACCGCTGACCCATAATTCGCGCCCGCCGGTCTCATCGGAAAATTGCAGTTGATTGTTTTTGGCGATCAGGTGGCGCATATAGTCCACCGTAATTCGATTGAGGTAAATTTCCTCAGTTTCCACAGGATTTAGCACAGTTCCCAGGACGATTTGCACATTATTCAGGCCGTTGAGCAGGGTGGTGATCGGCACGGTGTTGGTAATGTTGATGCTGCGGATGCGCAGGGGATCGCCAGGTTGGCCCCAAGTGACCTGACCGCAGTCAGGGCTGCCATTCAAACAACCGCGCACATCGTAGGTGATTGTTTTAGGGGTTTTTGAGTTTTCGCGGGTGAAAACCTCGATGGTGTAGCTGGCTTCCGGCTGCGCCGGGTCCAGCACAGGATCGGGTAAGGTGATTTGTTCTGTGCGTGTGTACGGCACCGTGGTACCGGCGGGTTTTCGATAGTAATTCCAATACCAGGAGTCTGGTTCGTTGGGGAATTGATCCCATTTGTTGGTCCAGGTGCTGAAGAAGTATTTTTCATCTTCGCGGGTGATGCTGGCCAGATAGTTGGTTTTGGTGATCTGGCCGGTTCCGGCCAGATTGGTTGTGGTTGCCATGGGGGTTGGCGCGGCGCCATCCCACAGCCAGAAAACGTTGTTGACGGCTAATTGTTTGTCATAGCGGGATTCGTTGATGGCCCAGCCATAAAAGCGGATGGTTTCACCGGCGTCAAAAGTGCTGTTCGCGTCGCCAATGAATTGGTAGGTGACGGATTCGCCGCGATTCATCATGGCGATGGTGTTGGGGTTTAGGGGCAGCATTCCGGCTTGCAGGAGGTCGTCGTAGCGAATTTCGTAGATGCCGTCGCGGGCGACTTCGATTTTGAGGGTGGGTTGGCCGATGGGGAGGGTTACGGCCGTTTCTCTGCTGCTCCTCTCTTCGGGCAGGCTGCGCCACAAAACAGCCTGATCCGGATTGAGCAAACTGCCGGCGAGGGCTTTTTGGTAGGCATCGTTGGGGGTGGGCGACGGCCGTAAATTGGCTAAATTTCCCCCGCTAAAGGAAACCGAGACTTGCAATTGCGTTGTCTGATTGATTTGCTGCTGCGCCGGGTTGTAGCGCACGGGGTACAACTTCAGTTGGACCAGCCGCACATCGCGGTAATACATGGGCGCGGAAAGTTCGTAAACGGCCGTTGGATAAAGCGCATCCTGGCCGTAGATCGCGGGGTCAGGGGCGGCGCTTGGTGGGGCAGTCTCTGCCGCAGCGGCGGGAAACAGCCCGTTTTCATCGGCGTTGTCGAAGACCAGCGTCAGATCAGGAGCGGCCGCGAGCGCGGGTACGGCGCGGGTTGTAGCTTGCAGCGCCGTTACCTGCACCGAAACCTCCGCCTCAGGCGGCACGGCGATGAAGGCGCTGTAATAGGGCAGCATGGGCGCGCCGGGAGTTTGCACCACCTGGGTCAGGCCGTCTACTTGAACGGTTCCGTTGGCGACGGGTTGTAGAACGGCCGTGTTCAATACAAAACTCAGGCCATTGTCTGATTGGATTAGTTTATCGATCAGGGGAAACGAACGAGATGAATTAACGGCCGTCTGCCCGGCTTGTGCTTGCAAAAACATGGCTGCGAGCAGAGCAGTTGGAATTGACATGGCGAGAAAGAACCGAAGGATTCGCTTGATTCTCATGAATTAGTCGTCCTTATCGTCATTACCTTGGGTAGTGGGTGCAAAAAAGCAGGGCTGGAACGGCCGTCAGGATGAAGATTCCCAGAATATCAGGTTGCGTTGGCTCAGGTCGGAAATAAATGCCTGAAGATCGCGCGCCGCTCGTTCTGGCGTGATGGCATAGTTGGAAACGAGGGCGTCTTGGATTTCGGCGGCATTATGATCTAGGACGAGCATTTGCCAGATAAATGTGCCCACCTGATTCAGGACGCGGATTTTTCCAGTTTTGGGCGATACAATAACGGCGTCGCCATCGAGAATTTGCCAGGATACGGAACGATCAACAACGAGACGATTTTGATTACTTGCGGTCATTAGACACTTCCTTCCCGCAGTCCGGAAACCAGCAGCCCCAGCCCGACAAAGGCGGTAACGGCCGTTAACACCACCGCCCACCAGGTTACTCTGGGCACGGTATAGGAAAACATATCCTCTTCGTAACGGTTCACCGACGCGTTTGTTTGCACTTCTTCCAGAACATAAAAATAGGTTTTGCCTGGCTCCACATCGCCGTCCACAAACGAATACGACGCGCCAGAGACAGCGTTGCCCTGGCTGTCGATCATCGTGTCGTTGATCAATTCAAACTCGCCATCAGCCGATAAGCTGCGGTAAAGGAAAAAACCGGCCGTGTCTAACTCGGTGGCTGTTTCCCAGTTCACCTTCACCGTAACCGGATTGGTAAGTTGATATAGCAGGAGCGCCCCGGCTAGCAACAGCCAGAAAATGCCCATCATCACCATGAGAGAGGATGATTTGGTGCTGGTTTGTGGGTGCATGATATCCATTATCTTCGTGTCAGACCGGTCAACCAGTTTGGCCATCTCGTTGAACTATTTGATTTGGTGCGGCGTTTTTTCGATTGGGCATTGTATTCGTAGGCGGTGTAGTAGTAATAATAGCCATAGCCACGACGATCCGGGTTCAGTTTGTTCAGGATTGCCCCAAATACGTTGCCTCCGGTGTGTTGCAGCCGTTCAGCCGCGCCGATGAGGGTGTTGCGTTTGGTTTTGCCGGTGTCTACCACAAGCAGACAGCCGCTTACCAAAGCGCCTAAAATGGAAGCATCAGCTACTGTTAGCACAGGCGGCGTGTCCAGAATAACCACCTCGGCGGCATCCTGTAGTTCCTGCATCATTTGGGCCATGCGGTGTGAACTGAGCAATTCGGCCGGGTTGGGCGGGATGGGGCCGCTGGTCATAATGCGCAGGTAGGGGATTTCGGTGTCTTGAATGTGTTGCTTAATCGCCGATTCGCTGTCGAGAACGGCCGTTGTTAGCCCAATATTATTCGACACTTCAAAAATTTTGTGCTGCACAGGTCGCCGCAGGTCCGCATCCACCAAAATCACTGTTTTGCCGGTCTGAGCCATGACCACAGCCAGGTTAGCGGCCGTTGTCGATTTACCCTCTCCCGGTGATGAACTGGTGATCAGTATGCTGCGCAACCCCTCGTCCACGGCCGAAAAACTGAGATTTGTGCGCACCACACGGTAGGCTTCGGAAATGGGATCACGCGGAGATAACTGGGTGATGAGTCTTTGGGGCATCGCTTCAGACTTGATATTGGCAATAGCTCCCACAGTTGTCAGCCCGGTGTCTTCCAAAATTTGATCTGGCGATTTAACTGTATCGTCCAGATATTCAATCAAGAAAATGATGCCGATAGCAATCATCCCGCCAACCACCATCGCCAACATGGTGTTGGTTGCTGTGCGTGGGCGAATAGGCGCGGTGGGTGTGGTGGCTGGTTCGATGGGCACAAGGTTGCTGCTTTCTTTCGCCTGGTCGATTTGCAGTTGGTTCAAATTGTTGAAGGCTTCAGTATAGCGAATTTGTGCTTCGTTTAACTGTGTTTCCAGCCGGGAGCGCAGCGCCAAATCTTCGGCCGATTCGGCTTCGCTGAAGGCGTTGATCTGGGTTTCTAAGCCTTGAATGGTGTCGGCGATTTCGTTCATGCGGCCTTGCCAGTTGGCAATTGGTTCCGCGTAGCGCAAATTATCGCGCGCCTGGTTTTCAGCGATGAACACTTCGCCCAAAGCGTTGGCGATGGCTGCGGTGCGTTCTTTGTCTGTGTCCTCAACGCTGATGACGATGATCTGCGTGTCTTGTGGCGCAGAGACTGTGATTTTTCCTCTCAGTGCGGCGGCTGAAAAGGGTAAATCCAATGCGCTGATTGTTTTTTCCAAAATAGGCGTGGTTGTCAGAATTTCGACGTAGGTTTGCGCCAGACGCTGCTCAAAAAGAACTTGCGAATAATCGTTGCCGGCATTTGAGCCTGGCGCTTCGTCGATGAGCAGCCGGGAGGAGGCTCGGTAGACGGGCGTTGTGTTTTTGCTAACAATGTAAGCTGCGCCGCCAGCGACTAAAACACCCAACACAACAAGCCATGTCCATCGCCAGACCAAAGAAAAATAATCTTTTAAAGCCATGATCTTTAAAAAGCTCCTAGGGAAATCTGCCAACCAGTGAAAAACTAGCTCGCTCTGACAAGTGTAATGAGGTTATAGAGGCATAGCAATGCGAAAAAGGTCCATATGCCAGTTTCCCAGATTTGTCCGCTTGTGCCAGCTAAACCGATGCCTATCAGGATTAGACCAGACCAAAATGTGATTAAAAAGGAAGGAGAGTCTAGTTGTGCCCGTAACGGCCGTTTCTCCTCTTCAGCCTGCCAATAATGGAAGCTAAAGGAGGCCAATAAAACCGCCAGGCCGAGTATCCAAAAACTGTTGATGAAGATCGAAAACCAATTTATCACAAGCCAAGAGTATAGCATATGCTAAAATGGGCACAACATCACAGATTGTTCAGGCCAGGCAGGTAACAGATTATATGCAATTTTCGGTTACCTGCCTGGGTCTTTCTTATAATTTTAATGGCACGTTTATCGAGGGCGAACATGGCAAAAAAACAATCACAATATGTATGCAATTCTTGCGGGCGAATTACGCCGGTTTTTATGGGTAAATGCCCGAAGTGCGGCCAGTTTGGCACGATGGAAGAGGAAATGTTGGTGAGCGAGGGTACGGCCGTGGCCAAAAACCGCCGCGCTCACACGTATACACAGGACCAGCCGCAGCGCCTGGCGGATATTACCTCTGATGGCGTCGAACGGTTGCCGCTGGCCATTACCGAATTCTCGCGCGTGTTGGGTGGTGGCCTGGTCCCGGGTTCGCTCGTGCTGTTAGGCGGCGAACCGGGCATTGGCAAATCCACCTTGCTGCTGGATGTGGCCGCTCTGGTGGCCAATCAACATGGCCTGGCCCTCTATGTGTCTGGCGAGGAAAGCGCCCGCCAGATCAAAATGCGCGCAGATCGGATGGATATCCGGGCGGACGATTTGTTTTTGGTAACGGAGACAAACCTATCTGTGATTTTAACCCACGTTGAAAAGCTCAAGCCAGCCATGCTGATTGTGGATAGTATTCAAACCACCTATGATGATGCGCTAACTTCGACTGCTGGCAGCGTAAGCCAGGTGCGAGAATGCGCCAGCCGCTTTCAGGAACTCGCCAAGTTGAATGGCGTGACAGTATTTTTGGTTGGCCATGTGACCAAAGAGGGGGCAATTGCCGGTCCGCGCGTTTTGGAACACATTGTCGATACGGTGCTCTATTTAGAAGGCGACCCGTTTCACCGCTATCGTTTGCTGCGCAGTGTTAAAAATCGTTTTGGCGCCACCAGCGAGGTGGGGGTTTTTGAGATGGCCGAACGCGGCATGGTGGAAGTGACCAATCCTTCGGAAGCGTTTTTGGCCGAGCGGCAGGTGAACGCGCCGGGGTCGGCCATTGCCGTGACCATTGAGGGGACACGGCCGTTACTTGTAGAAGTTCAGGCGTTGGCCAGCAGCACCACATTTTCCAACCCGCGCCGCACGGCCAATGGCGTCGATTATAACCGGCTGCTGCTGCTGACGGCCGTTCTCACCCGCCGTGTCAATGTCCCCCTCTACGACAAAGACGTTTTTCTTAATGTAATTGGCGGGCTGCAAATCGACGAACCGGCCGCCGACCTGGCCATCGCCATTGCCCTGACCAGCAGCGTAAAAGACCGGCCCATCCATGCCGACATGGCGTTTGTCGGCGAAGTCGGGTTAAGCGGCGAGTTAAGAGCAGTTAGCCAACTGGAGGTGCGGCTGCGCGAAGCGGCTAAATTGGGCTTTAAGCGCTGCGTCGTTCCCCGCCCGACCCGGAAAAGTGGCCTGACCATTCCCGACGGCCTGGAAGTGATCGGCTGCCGGACATTGGCCGAAGCAATTCAAGCCGCGCTCCTCCCCGCGTGAGGTTAAAGCCCGGACACTGGCGGCCAACCCAATCGCCAATCGAAAATCGCCAATCTTCAGTCACGATCTCCTGCTGATCAAGAGCAGCCCTACGCCCGCCAGGGCCATCACGACAATAACGCCCAGAGCGATGAGCACCAGGGTATTCAAGCCTGGCAGAGAACTGCCGGAGTTTGTGGATGAAGCCGACATGGCATTGGTGGGAACCGGGGCGGGGGTGTTGTTGGTAACGGCCGTTGCCCCCGGTGTATTTGTCGGTAAAGGCGTAACCGTCGGCAGCTGTGTCTCCGTGGGCGATGGGCTGGCCGTGGGTGTCGCCGTTTCCAGCTCTGCGGGCAAATTTGTCGAGCCGCCCACCTCTTCCGGCTGCGGCTGATGGCCCACCACCACTTCTTGCCCCAATTGCAGCACGCTGGTTTCATCCAACCCGCTCACCTCGTAAAAGGCTTCCACCGTGAGATCGTAAGTGCTGGCGATGCCGATCGGCGTATCGCCTTCTTTGACGATGTGGACGATACGGCCGTCTGGTTTTACGCGCGCCTGGGGAAAGCCCGGCAGGAGCGTGGAGCCATCCGGCAAAACGGAATAGCCGATAATCAAAGTTTGCCCGGCGGTCAACAACGCCCCTTCAGCGAGATTGTTGAAGGCGTACAAATCGCCCAGCGGCACGTTAAACCGGGTGGCGATGCCGATAAAGCTGTCGCCAGGCTCAACGGTGTAGACGATACGGCCGTCTGGCAGCGCCGTGGGGGTGACAAATGGCGTGGCGCTGGGCAGTGGCGTAGCCGTATTGGCTGGCGTGTTGGTCACTGCAGGCGTGGCGGAGGGGTTGATTTGCTGCGCGCCACCAGAGGCGGAAACGGCCGTGGATTGTGGGTTGGCTACGGCCGTTGTGGGTTGAACGGGTGGCGGCGGCGGCGCTGGCAAACTGCCAGATTTGTACCCGGCGCTCAATTCGGCCGTGAGTTGTAAAAATGTATTGCCATATTCCAGACTCGGCTCAATCTGACTGCCCTCCTTCCATTCGTTGAACGAGGTGATAATCAGCATATCCGGTGAACTGGCGGCCGCGCCGCCAAAACTGGCGCGATAAAAATCGCCGTTGCCCCGATCGCGGGAAAATGCCGCGTCGCCGCGTCCCAGCAAGGTGTCATCCCAACCAGGCATGGCCGTGGCTACCCAATATTTATAGCCGCCATACGTGGCGGCCGCAGCGCGGGTGTTAGACGCCCAACTGGCCGCTGTGCCCGCCGGATTGCCCGACCAGGCGATGTTGTACAGGTGGAGGCCGTCAAACGCGCCCAGGTAGCTGGTGTCGCCGCCTTCGGCAATCCAGATGCTGTTGCGATCCGGGTCTACCGCGTTGCGAATCGTCACCCATTCACCGGCCGAAAGCAGCCAGTTGGCCCAGAAAAAGACCACCGGTTTGCCATCGACGCGCAAATAGGCGGGGTGGGTGGTGTGCGTGGCGAAAAGCGTGCGCAGCGCGTTGATCCGGTCGTCGTTGGTAGCGAAGAATGGGCTGCCGGTTTCAAAATCCACAGCGGCCTTAAACCCGCGCCCGCCCGCGATGTTGAGTAAGGCGCGAAAGTTGGTTTCGGTCTGATTATTCGCCTCTTGAGGCCCATACCAACTTTGCACGAACCCATCAATGCCGGCCGATTGCGCATCGGAAACCTGGCGTTGGATGACGCCGGTATCGGTGGAAAAATAGGGCGATACCGGCTGGTACGGGGTTTTGCCGGGACCGAAGGCATCCGGGCTGTACCAGGCGTAATAAAAGGCGAGAACGAGGCGCGTTTGGCCCTGGGCTTTGGCTGCCGGAGGGCTAATCGCCTGGCCCAGCAGGAAAAGCAGGCTGATGGCCATTATAAGAAAAGGTGTTTTTGCTTGATTCATAGTAATTGTTCACTTAGGTAAGACCCCAAGGGTTTGCCGCCCCACTAATCCAAATTCTCACCCCCGGGGGGGGGGGCGGTTTTTGGGGCCCCCCCCCGGGCGCCCCCCCCAACCAATTCTCAGGAGACATCATGAGTGGTCTAACCCACCACCACGAATGAAAAGGTTGAGATTTGTCAAATCTTTAAGATTTGACAAATCTATTTTCAAGGGAGCAAACCCTTGGGGTCTGATACTTCGGGGAGGGCAACGGCCGTTACTCGGCCCCTGGCCCCACATACCGATATTCCAGAGAGGGTGTGGTAAATTCTGTCAGTAAATCTAGCGTGCGCTCAGCCTCGGTTTTGCCTAGCTGCGTGGTAAACCCCAGGATGATTTCCCGCAGAGTTGGGGCCTGATTGGCATATTCCACCACTCGCGGCTCGCCGCTGATGCCGCCTAATTCAGCGGCTTTGGTGATGGCGTCTTGGAAATTGCCCAATTGATCGACCAATCCATTGGCCAGCGCCTGACGCCCGGAATAGACACGGCCGTCGGCCAGCACGCGCACTTCTTCTTCAGAAAGGTGACGGCCGTCGGCGATCACGCGCACAAACTCTTCATACGCTTCGTTGGTAATCGATTCCAGAATCGCACGCTGTCCCGGCGTCAATTCTGCCCAGGTGCTGCCCATGGCTTTATTTTCGCCGCTGGTGATATCGATGACTTTTACGCCTACTTTGTCGATCAATTCAGAAGCATCGTAAAGGGTCATGATAACCCCCAGGCTGCCAGTTAGCGTGTCTGGGCGAGCGATGATGTAATCCGCCGGGGCGCTGACGTAGTAACCGCCGGAAGCGGCTACGCCAACCATGCTGACAACAATGGGTTTTTCGATGGTTTGCAGCGCTTCCCAAATTTGGGCTGATCCGGTTACTGAACCACCCGGACTGTCTACCAGGAGGATGATGGCTTTGACGCTGGGGTCGCCAGCCGCGTTTTCTAAATCACGAATAACGCGCCCACTCACAGCTTCACCGCCGGAGCTGGACTGGTCGCCGCTTAGAATGGTCCCTTCTATGCGGACAATGGCTACTGCGTCGCCAAATCCAGCGCCTGATGTGCCGGGCGCGTTGGCGAACCCCAAAATGCTGGCGCCAAACACGGCCGTTCCAGCAAGCACTGCGCAGCTGCAAACCGGCAGCAAAAATCCGACAACCACGCCGATTAGTACCCATAAGGGGGTGCGATCTGTCTTTTTAGTTTCCCCGGATGCCGGTTGCTCTGCCTGTGGCAGACCGGATGGGGGGAGATCCGGAGATAAAACGGCCGTTGGCTCTTCCATAATAGATTGAAAATCCTTATTCATGGTGGCTGCTCTGCTTTTTACGCCCTCAAAATAGTGAGGTTGATAACGAAACCCGCAGGCCCTGACCACCACCCCTGAAAAAATCACCATAAACGATCACTGCGCCTGTCATTATACCGTTGAACCGGAAAGGGCAAAGAAGACTTGAACAATTCTTAATATGTGTTATTATCCCGCGTTCGTTGCACAGCAGCATAAAATTTAATGTTTCGCTGCTTTCCGCTCTTGACTTGATCAAGGGCATAACTCGCCCGAGTAATTCCACGGAAAGGAGGTTTATAGCAACATGCGCGAGTACGAAGTCACGATTATTTTGCAACCTAAATTAGAGGAGGCGCCCCGCAATGAATTGCTGGAGCGTATCGTCGGCTGGATGACCAATGGCGTTGAAGACGCGGAGAAACCCGTCGCCAACCATTGGGGCAAACGGTTTATGGCTTACGACATTCAAGGCTATCAGGAAGGCTATTATGTCATCTATGATGCCAAGATGGAACCGGAGCAAATTACGGAACTGGAACGCAACTTCCAGTTTACCGAAGATATTTTGCGTTACCTGGTTGTCCGTAAAGAATCGTAAGAAGTTGTCGGTCGCCGTAAGGTGGGTGTCAACGAATTGATGAGCGCCCCCCTGAGGTTGCAGCCCAGAGAGTGGTAAATGAACAAAGGATTAAACAAAGTCTTGTTGATAGGTCGGGTGGAGGGGACGGTGGACATCCGTCGAATGCCAAACGGCCGTCCCGTGGCTGCGTTTACTCTAGCAGTCCCACGAGCCTGGACTTCTGCTGAAGGGGAGCACTTTGAAGAGACGGAATGGTTTAACATAGTGGCCTGGGGCACTCTGGCTGAAGTTTGCGAAAAACGCCTGACCAACGAGGGGCAAGTTTACCTCGAAGGACGGCTGCAAACCCGCAGTTGGGACGACAGCGCCGGCCGCAAGCACTTCCGCACCGAAGTCGTCGCTCAGGAAATCATAACCTTATCAAGTTTTGAATAAAAAATTGTCACGCTGCGCAGCATTTGCCCGTAAGCGTGTCGCCCATGGAGGATATTATGACTTTTCAACAAGGTCGTAAGCGTTTTGTGCGCAGAAAGCGCGTTTGTGAATTTTGTGTCGAAGGCAGCAATTTTATCGATTATAAAGACGCGGAAAATCTGAAGCGTTACGTAACCGAATTTGGCCGTATGCGGCCGCGGCGTCAGACCGGCACTTGCGCCAAACACCAGCGTTCGCTAGCTGTGGCTGTCAAGCGTGCTCGCCACATCGCGTTGCTTCCTTTTGCTGTTGAGTAACGGCAAATAAATAATCGATCTGGCTATGAGCAAGAAAACCACAAACAGTAGAGCGAAAGAAGAAGAATTACGCCAATCACGCAAAGAAGTTCTTCTTGCCAGAAAGCAGGCGCAGCAAACCCGCCAGCTTCGTATTGCTTTAGGATTGGTGGCAGTTTTGATTGTTGCCGTGCTTGCTATGGCGGCGATTAATGAATTAATTGTCGCCCCCAATCGTAGTGTGGCAACGGTTAACGAAGACCAGATATCCCTGAAGGCATTTCAGGAGCAAGTATCTTTTGAACGCGCCCGCCGGGTGGTGTTGTTGGAAGATCAGCTAGCTGCGTTTGGTGGAGATGTGGGCATCATCCAACAGTTTGCCAATCAACTGTTGGTAGATATGTACCCCACGAATGCGGAAACCTTTGGCGAAACGGTGTTAAATCAGATGGTTGATGACGCCCTGATCCGTCAGGCGGCGTTGGAACGGGACATTACCGTTACCGATGCAGAGTTGGACGCAGAGATTGGTCGATCATTCAGCTACTTTGATGGTGGATTGCCAACGCCGCTGCCGACAGCCACGCAAACGGCCGTACCCACCCCATCCGTCACGCCCATCCCCACGGCCGTGATTACCGACGTGCTGCCGACAGCCACCAGCTTCCCCACACCCACTGCCGGTCCAACCAACACGCCGCAGCCGACCGCTACTCCCGTGACGGCCGATGCCTTCCAGCAGCAGTTGTCCGATTTGTTGCAGCAATACACAGACCTGGGCGTTAACCAAAACGCCTACCGGGAAAGTGTGCGCATGCAGTTGTACCGTCAGAAGTTGGCCGATACTCTGGCCATTGAACAAGAGCTGTCTCGCAATGCGGAACACGCCAACTTCTACGTACTGGTGTTCGACAACCGCGCCGAAGCAGACGATGTGGCCTCTACGTTGACAGCAGATAACTTCCTGGAAGTTTGGAATACCATCCGCAGTCAGCAATCGAACCCTGAAGCAGCCTCCACCGCGTTTGCCACGGAATTGTTTGGCCGGACGCAAGATGATCTGGCGACAACCTTTAATCAGGAATTGGCAACGGCCGTATTTGAGCAAGCGCTCAATACCCCCACGCCAGTCATCACCATTACCAGTCAAGACGGCACGACAAACTTCGTCATCGCCGTGCCCAGCGGACGCGAGTTAGCTCCTTTGTCTGATTCGGCTTACCAGACCAAAAAAGATGAACTTTTGGCTTCCTTGTTAACCACGCTGCGAGGCGGCAATGTGGTTTTGGGAGATTTTTGGCGGGGTCGTGTACCCACGGAACCAGCGTTGGATAGTAAATTCTACGCAACGCCCACACCTGCGCCAGACCTCACCGTTCCCACCGTCGCGCCTGAGGCAGCCACCCCCGCGCCTTAAACGCGATATCGTCGAATACGCAAAAAACACCAGATAACCGCCGGTTATCTGGTGTTTTTTTGTTTAGGCCAGGGGCAGTTAATGGATTTTTCGCCAAATAAAGTAAGAAGCGGTAATGCTGCCCACAAAAAAGAAAACGAAGAAAGTGATAGCCGCCATGCTCATGCCGGGGAGTGTGAGAACGGCCGTGTCCATAAACAAACTCAACAAATTGCTCCCCAAAACCCCCAGCGCCATCCCCAAAATGCCCACCAGAACTCCCACCAAAGCCCCCAGGAAAATTGCCGTCATCATTTGCGATCGTTTTTGCTGCGCCTCTGTGGAATGATGTGCTGTTTGTGTGTTTGCTTTCATAAGCTAACTCCCAAAGTTCAGCCTTCTAGATTACCTTTCGACCCAACCATTGAACTACTGAATGCGCGCCTGCAAACTGCTGCCCTATCAAATTATCGCCAATTGATCTTAGACCTGTCAACCTTACCAAAGGGCTAACGGTTTGATTTTCGACTGGCAGGCTGGGGCGTGTTATAATTTTTTTCGATCTTTAAGCGTAAATAGGGGCGAACGTCATGCTGTTCGCCCCTTTTCATTGCGAAAGCCCCACTGTTCAAGGAGAGATAGCGTGAATCTACATGAATATCAGGCAAAACGATTGTTTGCCGAACACGGTGTACCGATCCCGCAAGGGGATGTCGCTTCGACGCCGGCCGAAGCGCGCCAGATCACCCGCGAATTAGATGGCAAAGTTGTCGTCAAGGCGCAGGTCCTAACCGGAGGACGCGGCAAAGCTGGCGGCATCAAGCTGGCCAGCAGCGCCGACGAGGCCGAAACCCACGCCAAACAAATTCTGGGCATGGACATCAAGGGCTTCAAAGTTCGCCGTGTCCTCATCGACAAGCAAGCCCCCGGAATCGACCAGGAAATTTACCTGGCCATCCTCATTGATCGCGGCCGTCGTCTGCCCATGATCATGGCCTCTGCCGCAGGCGGCATGGACATTGAAGAAGTGGCCGACAAGACACCCGAAAAGATTGTCACGGCCCACATCGAGCCACAACTTGGCGTGCGTGGCTACCAGACCACTTACATCGCCTCGCAAATCGGTTTGCCCCGCGAGCTTTGGCGCGATTTCCACAAAATTGTCGCTGGTCTCTATGAATGTTTCAAAAGCAACGATGCCTCACTCACAGAAATTAACCCCCTGGTTATAACCGGCGAAGGCAAACTCATGGCCGTTGATGGCAAAATGACCATCGACGACAACGCCCTATCGCGCCAGCCACGATTGGCCGAAATGCGCGATGTTGCCGAAGAACCAGAAGCCGAGCGTGAAGCTCGCCTGACCGGTATCAATTTCATCAAGCTGGATGGAAATATCGGCTGCATGGTCAATGGCGCCGGTCTGGCCATGACGACAATGGACATCATCAAGTTGTTCGGCGGCGATCCGGCTAATTTTCTGGATATTGGCGGTGGCGCGAAGGCGGATCAGGTTGCCACTGGTTTGCGTCTGATTTTGTCTGATCCCAATGTTGAGGCGGTGTTGATCAACATATTTGGCGGCATTACTCGTGGAGATGAAGTGGCCAAGGGGATTCTTCAGGCGTTGAGTGTTGTGCAGACGAATGTACCGATGGTCGTTCGTCTGGCCGGGACAAACGCGAAAGAGGGACGGGAGATTTTGGCCGGAGCTGCGATGGAGACGGCCGAAACGTTATCCGATGCTGCCCAGAAGGCTGTTGCCGCTGCCGCAAAAGCCACCAAGGGAAACCAGGAGTAGGTCATGAGCATTTTAGTCGATAAAAATACACGGTTAGTTGTTCAGGGTATTACCGGACGTGAGGGCAGTTTCCATACAGAACAAATGCTGGCGTTTGGCACAAATGTGGTCGCGGGCGTGACCCCTGGAAAAGGTGGCCAGTGGTTTGAGGCCGACGGCCGTCGCGTGCCGATTTTTGATTCCGTTAAAAAAGCCGCAGAAGCTACCGGCGCGAATGTTTCGGTCATATTTGTGCCGGCGCGTTTTGCTGTGGACGCAATTTATGAATCGGCCGACGCCGGTATTCCGTTGGCCGTGTGCCTCACGGAGTATATTCCGGTTCTGGATATGATCGCGGTGCGGAATTATCTGGATTCCAAAAACACGCGCCTATTGGGACCGAACTGCCCCGGACTGATTACGCCGGGACAGGCCAAGGTGGGAATTATCCCCGGCAATATCGTCAAGCCGGGGCATGTTGGCGTCGTTTCCAAGAGCGGCACTCTGACCTATGAAGTGGTATATGCCCTGACGGAACGAGGGATCGGACAATCTACCTGCGTGGGCATCGGCGGCGATCCGATTCAGGGCACGGACTTTATTGATGTGCTGCAAATGTTTGAGGAAGACCCGGAAACAGAACAGGTCATCATGATTGGTGAGATTGGCGGTAATGCGGAAGAAAAGGCGGCGGCCTTTATCGCCGACCACATGAGCAAACGGGTGACTTCGTTTATTGCCGGACGCACAGCCCCGCCAGGACGGCGCATGGGCCACGCTGGGGCCATTGTTGAAGGCAAGAGCGGCACGGCCGAAAGTAAAATTAAGGCGCTGAATGACGCTGGCGTTCAGGTGGCGGATAATCCGGATAATATCGTTGATCTTGTGGTGCAGGGTTAACTAGCGATTTGCTGTGCCGGGTACGGCCGTTTGCCACGGCCGTACCCGGCACATTTTTTCTTCCGGGGCTTTGTATGCGCGTAATTAGCGGCCGCGCGCGCGGCCGAAAACTTAAACGAGTTCCCGGCGATTCTACTCGCCCGATTATGGATCGGGTGAAGGAAAGTTTGTTTGATATTTTGGGTCAGGATGTGGTGGGCGCGCGCTGGCTGGATTTGTTTGCCGGCACGGGGCAGGTGGGCATTGAAGCGTTGAGCCGGGGGGCGACGGCCGTTACCTTTGTTGATAAAGTTCGGCCGGCTATTCAAACCATTCAAGCGAATTTGCAAATTACCGGGTTGGCATCTGGGGCGCAGGTCGTTCAGGCCGATTCATTTGCCTATTTGCGGCAGCAGGCGTTTGCCCCGTTTGATCTGATTTATGTGGCGCCGCCGCAGTATTTGGGCTTGTGGGTGGAAGTGATGGCGCTGTTGGACGAACGGCCGTCTGCCTTCTTGCTGCCTGATGGCCAGGTGGTGGTGCAGATCGACCCAAAAGAACATCAGGACTTGGCGTTAACCAACTTTGCCTCGTTTGATAAGCGCGTTTACGGTAACACCGAGTTATTGTTTTTTGAAATTGCCGAACTGTGATAAGAATGCCGCTTGTTTACGGGTTGTCCAGAGTGACCTGGATGACACATTGTCCGGTTTCAGAGCCGTTGGCGTCTACGGCCGTTAGACGCAGCAAATAAGGTCCATCCGCCCACTCGCTTAAATTCACATTCCCCAAGAAACTGTTTTGTACCGATTGGTTGATGGTTCGTCCTAGTAACGACGCCCAGGAACCGCTTGTTTCGGGGCCATTTGCCTCCAAACTGTAGTGCCCAAAATTAGGTGTTGAGGCTGTGCCGGTAAAATTGATCAGCCCTGAAACAACGGCGCCATTGGCCGGTTGGTCGATATTCAGGTTTACCGTGCAATCGATAAACGGCGTTGGCGTGGGGCCGTCGGGAGTGGGCGGGCCGGCGGAGGCATTGGTCGCTTCTGGCGTGCTGCCGGGCTGGGTCGCAATGCCCGCCGGTTGGCTTGCCAGGGTGATGGTTGGGACAAGCACCGGCGTCGGTTCTGGCGGGCGGATTTCGGCCGTTCCCAGCGGCGTGGGCGACGAAAGCGGTGTGGCAAAAATGTTGGGCGTTGGCGTGGGGGGTTTTAGGAGTTCGGCCGGCAGGGTGGGGGCGATGCTGGCATTGACGTAGTAAACGCTGCCGGCCAATCCCACAAAAATGATTAAAAAGAAAAGGGCCGTATTTCGTTTTTGCGTGCCGCGCTCTCGTTCCAGCCCAAATATGGCGCGCTGCAAAATGTGGCGAGCCTGCAAGTACTGGCTTCCGTACCAGAAAATACCTAAAGCGCACAGGAAATAGATCCAGATGTCATTGCGGAGTATGAAGACATAGACTTGTTCCATCGCGTGTGATTGTATCCGTGATCGCTAAAATTGGTTGATTTGCTGTCTGGCGTTAATCTGAATCCTACTTTCCGGCGACAGGATCAAAAACGGCCGTTTTTTGCGTAACGGCCGTCATCATCATCCTGAAATCTGGCGCGTCTGGCGGCCATCAGAGCTGTGCCAGAATGCCATACAGTAATTGCGTTAGCCTGGGGACGATTAATTTGCCCGTTTCCAAAACTTCTTCATGCGAGACAACAGCCTCTGGCGTGGGATCCAAAATGGCCTTGTTGGTGATCGATGAGATGCCCAACACGCGCATCCCGGCGTGGCGGGCAACAATCACTTCCGGCACAGTGGACATGCCTACGGCGTCTGCGCCGACAGCGTGTAAGAAGCGCAGTTCGGCTGGCGTTTCAAAGCTGGGACCGGCGACGTAGGCGTAGACGCCTTCGTGGAGGGTTAGATGTTGGGAAACGGCCGTTGTCTTGGCCATTTGGCGTAAACCGGGATCATACGCCTGGGTCATGTCCGGGAAACGCGGGCCGATCTGATCATCATTTGGACCGCGCAGCGGGTTGCTGCCGGCGATGCCCACAAAGTTCAGGTGGTCTTTGATGAGCATCAGGTCGCCAGGACTAAACGCGCGATTGATGCCGCCGGCTGCGTTGGTGACAATCAGCGTTTGAATGCCCAGGGCGTGCATCACGCGTACCGGAAATACTACTTGAGCCGGGGAGTACCCTTCGTAGAAATGGGCGCGCCCCTGCTGCGCCAGAACGGTTTGCCCTTCTAGCTGCCCAATCACCAATTTCCCGCTGTGACCAACGACTGTGGAGGCGGGCCAGCCGGGGATTTCTTCGTAGGGAATGGTGTCGGCGGCTTGCAGGGCATTGGCCAGATCGCTGAGGCCAGAGCCAAGAACCAGGCCGATTTTGGGTGTGTATTGCGTGCGGCGGCGGATGGCGTTTACGGCCGTTTGTATGGAGGGTTCAGAGTTATTGGACATGAGAAGTTACGCTGTTTCGGTTGACGGGTGTTCGCCAATCTCATCTTCGGCGGAAATTTGGGTGTAGATTTGCGTGGTGGAGATATTGGCATGGCCTAAGAGGCGCTGCACCTCTTGTAAATCTGAGCCGCCTTCTAATTTGTGTGCCGCGAAGCTGTGCCGCAGTGTGTGCGGCGTTACTTCGCCGCTGAGTTTGGCTTTTTTGGCGTAGGCTTTGATGATGAGCCATAAGCCCTGGCGGGTGAGCTGTTGCCCGCGGTGATTGAGAAAGAGGGCGCTTTCGTCTTTGTTTTTTACCAGGTATTGACGGCCGTTGGCCAGATACTCATCAATAGCTATGCTCGTCTCTTTATCAAGGGGCAGTTCACGGGAAGACTCATCCTTGCCCTGACAAAATAAAACATTATCGTCTAAATTTACATCGTCTACGGCCAGCGACACTACTTCGGTCACGCGCATCCCTGTGCTGTAAAGCATGGTGAGAAGCGCTGTGTCGCGCAGGTGTTTGGGCGATTTTTTTTGCCGGGGAGCCAACAGCAGTTTTTCGATGTCTTCAAAACTGAGCGTTTTGGGCAGCCGTTTTTTCACCTTAGGCGAGTCGATGTTGGTGGTTGGATTTTCGGTGATCAGGTTGCGGGCAAAAAGGTAGTTGAAAAATGATTTTACGGCCGCCACCTTTCTGGCTACAGAAGAAGAAGCGTATGCCTGGTCTTTCATGAAGGCGACATAGGCGTTGACCGTGGGCGCAGTCACTTCAGCCCATTGTTCGACATGAAAACGGCCGTTCTCTAAAAAGGTCATGAATTGGCTTAAATCGTTTTTATAAGCCGCAGTTGTGTTGTTTGAATATTTGTACTCTTGTTGCAGGTAATCGAGAAAGTCTTGTAATTGTTCTTCCATCGCCAACCACTCCTATCGGCCCAGATCGGCTCGTTTTACGTATAGCCACCAAAAAAGACGTGGGCTTTCCACGCTTATGATCGCCACAAGACAGTTTACGTGACTTGTTGCAGCCTATCCAACATGTATTGAGTTCCTGGGTCTAAACGACCGTTGGCGGAAAGGTCGTTGTTAAAAGATTATGTAAGTAAAAATGTATAGGCATTATAGCATTACTTTTCATAAGATCAAATATCAATCAACATAATAAATCGTCTTGGTGCAGAAAACCATACCTATACGAATGGCGGTACCATTGGACCACGAGTTTGTAGCCGCGGTATCCTTACCGCGCTCTTGGAAATACGCGGTAAGGATACCGCGGCTACGAAGCAAACCTTTTTTACGAAGTACCAAGAGAGTTGATCGCTGGAAGCCAGGTTGGCAATACGAGGGCGGAATAAAAAATCTGGCAAATCGGGGAATTGCTGTTATTATCCCCCTGATGATACGTCATCACGACGATGAACCTATCCATCTGTTTGATTCCCCATAAACCCACTTTTCTAGGAGAATAGTATCCATGAGTCAATCTGTACGGCGTGTGATCATTGCTGGCGCGGCCGGCCGTGATTTCCATGATTTCAACACAACATTTCGTAATAACCCGGATTATCGTGTAGTCGCTTTCACGGCTACGCAAATCCCGAACATCGACGGCCGTCGCTACCCCCCAGAATTATCCGGCGAATTGTACCCCGCAGGGATTCCCATCCATCCCGAAAATGATTTACCGGCATTGATCAAATCTGAAAAAGTAGACGATGTTTTCTTTTCTTACTCCGATGTATCGCATGAATATGTGATGCATTTGGCCTCTAAAGTATTAGCTGCCGGCGCTGGGTTTCGTTTCCTCAGCCCGGCCCAGACGCAAATTGCTTCCAGTAAGCCGCTGGTGTCGGTGGGGGCAGTGCGCACAGGTTGCGGCAAAAGCCAGACCTCTCGGCGAATTTTAGAGATATTGCAGAACGATTTGGGTTATAAGCGCGTGGTCGCCATCCGCCACCCCATGCCCTATGGCAACCTGGCGGCGCAGGCTGTGCAGCGTTTCGCCAGCTACGAGGATATGGAGCGCCACGAATGCACCATTGAGGAGCGCGAAGAATACGAACCATATGTGGAGCGGGGCGCTGTGATTTATGCTGGCGTGGATTACGAAGCGATTTTGCGCCAGGCAGAGCAAGAAGCCGACGTGATCATCTGGGATGGCGGGAATAATGACGTGCCGTTCTACGTTTCTGATTTGCACATTGTGGTGACAGACCCGCACCGACCGGGCCATGAGCTTCGTTACCATCCGGGCGAGACGAATTTGCGCCTGGCCGACATTGTGGTGATCAACAAAGTCGATACGGCCGATAATGCCAACGTGGTGGCTGTGCAGCAAAATATCCGGCAGGTAAACCCCACGGCCGTTATCGTCAAAGCCGCTTCGCCCATTTTTGTGGATGACCCGGCGGCGATTCGGGGTAAGCGGGTGTTAGTTGTGGAAGATGGTCCCACGCTGACCCACGGCGAGATGGCTTATGGCGCGGGCGTCGTGGCGGCGCAGTATTTCGATGCCGCAGAAATAGTCGATCCCCATCCGTATGCGGTTCGTTCGATTGCCGCAACCTATCAAAAATATCCCTCAACCGGCGCTGTTTTGCCGGCCATGGGTTACGGCCGTGAACAAATGGCCGATCTGGCAGAAACGATTAACAATGTTCCCTGCGATATGGTCATCGTGGCCACGCCAATCGATCTGGCCAAGATTATCGACATTCAGCTGCCCAACCAGCGCGTCCGGTACGAACTCCAAGAAATCGGCCAACCAACCCTGGTGGAATTGCTGCGGGAGAAATTTGGCCAATAATTTCGCGTAGGCAGTGAGTGGTGGTGATTTTTTAGCCTGAGAGCTGAGACAAAAAAAGACGGCCGTTTCAGAAGAAACGGCCGTCTTTTTCATTTTGATAGTGCGTATGGCTTACGCCGGTTTAGAAATGAGGGGAATTTCGCCTTCTTGCCAGGAAACAAGCAGGGGAACGGCCGTAAAGATAGAGCTATATGTTCCGCTCAGCAAACCCACAAACAGCACCGCAATAAATGGCTTGATCGACTCGCCGCCAAACAGCAAAATCGACAGCAAAACAAACATCGCGCTCAATTGGGTGATCAACGAACGTTTGATCGTCTCCTGCACAGAGCGATTCACCAATGCCTCAAACGAGCCGCTGCGTTTGCGCGCGCTGTTTTCCCGAACACGGTCGAACACCACAATGGTGTCTTGCAGCGAAAAACCGGCCACCGTCAGCACGCCAGTCAGGAACAATGCATCCACTTCCCAGCCCGAAATCATGCCCATGATGGCCGCAAAGCCAAAAATGACAAACAAGTCGTGGAACATGGCGATAACCGCGCAGGCTCCATAGCGGAACGAATTGGGTACCTGGCGGAAGGCGAACATGATGTAAAAAAGCACCACCACGCCGGACACCAGAACGGCCGCCAACGCGGCTCTGGTCACCTCTTTACCCACTGCCGGACTGACCGTTGTCACCGAGAATGTGCCTGGAACCAGCGGCGCCAGGGCGGTCAACGCGGTTTCCAGAGAGTGAGCTTTGGTCGCATCCACAAACTCAGTGCGAATTTGCCAGGCGTTCGATAAATCCTGGCCGCGCAAGGCGGTGATCGCCGGATTCGTAATGTCGTTTTGGGTAAAAACATCGCGAACCTGATCTTCGGTCACGGATTGATCGAACTGGATTTCAAAGCGGCTGCCGCCCAGAAAATCAACGCCTAACGGAAAGATTTTGCCTGACGTGGCAAAGGAGAAGATCATGGCCAACATGCCCAGGCCGATCACTACGCCGGAAAAAATGTAATAGTACCGTCGTTTTTGCACAAAGTTTTCAAACATGATTTAAGCTCCTAACAGCCAGCGATGCTGCGTCATCCAGTCGGAATTCCCACCGATGACTAAATTAACAAATGTACGGGTGATGAGAACGGCCGTAAACATGCTAATGGCCACCCCAATCGCCAGTGTAATGGCAAAACCTTGCACCGCACTCGCGCCAAAGCTGCGGCCAAACGACCACAAAATTGTGCAGATGACCAGCGTGGCGATATTTGAGTCTCGAATTGATGTCCAGGCACGTTGAAAACCGGAATGAACCGACTCGCTCACCTTACGGCCGCGCGCCAATTCTTCCTTCATGCGTTCAAACACCAACACATTGGCATCCACGGCCATGCCCAGCGATAGCAAAAAGCCGGTAATGGCGGGCAGTGTCAGCGTAACCGGCAAGCCCTCAAACACGGCAAAATTCAGCAGCGCATAAATCAGCAAGGCAATCGCCGCCAGCACGCCGGGCAGGCGATAGTAGCCAATCATGAATAACAGCACCATGATCACCCCGGCGATACCGGCGCGGATGCTGGCGTTGACCGACTGCTCGCCAAGCGTAGCCCCAACCAGCCGCGTGCTTTCAATGCGCAGCGGAATGGGCAAGCTGCCAAAACGCAGCTGCAAGGCCAGTTTTTGCGCTTCTTCCAAAGTGAAATTACCGGTGATCGTGCCGCTGCCTCCAGAAATAATGGCGCTGATTCGCGGGCTGGAAATCACTTGTTTGTCAAACACAATGGTCAGGAAACGTCCCTGATTTTGGCGTGTGTAATCCGCGAAAAACTGCGTTTCTTCGGGCTTCAATGTAAAGGAAACGTAATATTGGTTCGCCTGATTTCGTTCTGATTGCGCCAGTTTTAATTCCGCGCCGGTCATTACGGTTTCATATGTCGGCGCCGGGTTGGCGATTGGTGTGTCAATAGGAGCGCCGACCGGCAGTTCGCAGCGCGATGGGCCGTTATTCAGGGTGGTGCGTACACACGTCCCGGCCGGTAATGATTGGTCGCCGGTGTCGATAAACTCCAATAGGGCTGTTTCCTGAATCAGTGAAATGGCCTGGTTCGGGTCTTCAATGCCCGGCAGTTCCACCAAAATGCGCCGATCGCCTTCAATCTGGACGAGCGGTTCTGTAACGCCAAGGGCGTTCACCCGTTGGTCTACAATTTGCCGTGCGGTGTCCAATTCCTCGCGGGGGATGTTCTGGTCGGCAGGGACATCGGCCTCTAGCAGGACTTGTAACCCGCCTTGTAAATCCAGGCCGCGTTGGACAGGGTAATTGTCGCTAAAAACTACCCAGGCGGCCCCACCAATCACCAGAATGATGAGCGCCAGCCAGATGAGATCTCGTTGTTTATTCATAAGCGTAATCCTTTATTAGAATCTCAGGTCAAAGACAGCTTAAAACACAACTCCGGTGTCGGACGTCATGGCCTATCTTTGGTTCATGGCGTTGCTGTGGAGGTTGTCCTGGTTGCTTTTCAATGACCCGGTTTTTACATCAGCGTGAAACAAAACGAGGCATTATAGGCTTATGCCTCATTTATTGCCACATTTATATGACGAAATTTAGATCAAATTGGGGGATTTTTCTGCGAAGACCCTAAGGGTTTACGCCTGATAAACTGGCCATTTGGAAACTCAAACCCTTAGGGCCTTTGGTTATGGTTTCCTAAATATTGGGTTGGGGCAACGACAATCAGCGGACCAACCAACCTGTGCAGCGGTTCAAAATTGCCTGGCCGCCAGCCTGGTTAGGGCTGATGGTGACCCAGCGCAGACATTTCAGGCAAATCGCGCCCCATCGTTGCCCGCTGACGCTGAGCGGGGTGAATTCACCCAGGTTGTGGTCTAGTTCGGCGGCTCGCTGTTGGGTACGATCCATGAGAGGCTGCAAATCCTCTTGCCAACGACCGGCCAGTTCTTGCTGCATGGTTTCCGTGCCGGAGAGCACATCGGCCGTGAATTGATCGAGGTCTTCTTCGGTGGTGGTGCGCGGCATGGAAACGACTTCTTGCACGATCTCCGTGAGGGCGCGAGCGATGATTTTACCGCTCATGTCATCGAGGTGAATGACGCCCTGGTTGAGGTGGGCGGCCAGGTAGGTTACGGCCGTTTTCAACTGCCAGAGTTCGGTTTGCGCATCTTTTTGGGCCATGGTTTGCCTCGTTTAGGGAACAGGGTTAATTAGATTATAGAAGGCTGATCGGCTGGCGGGCAAATGAGTGTCACGGCCGTTGACACTTTTGTGATACGGCCGTGACATTTCGGTGATTTCTTTGTGGTATATATGCTCCATGCTCAATAGCGATGATCAGGAGTAGCTGTGACCGAAGATACCTTTATCATCAGAATTTGGTGCGAATACACCGATTTGGAGGAGTTCGAGCCGGAATATCGCGGGCTGATTGAGCATGTTTCCAGCGGTGAACGTCATTTTTTACCCGATTTTTTAGCCATTTCAGAGGCGATGTCTCTCTATCTTCCCTCCAGTCTGTTTCCTGTCGATGCCCCAGCCGCTCATTCGTTCGATGATTTGAATTGGGCGTCGGACCGACTGCGGCAGCATAAACGAGCGCAGTAATGGATTTATTTGAGACGGGCAGCGAGTCGTTCATTGTAAAAATTTGGACCTCCGAGGATGAGGATGGCACGGCCGTGTCCCATTGGCGCGGTCAGGTAATCCATGTTCTCAGCGGCGATCACTACACCTTTGATAGCCTGGACGAAATAGAAAAATTCATGCTGCCTTATTTACGCGGCCTGGGATTGGAAGTTGACTCTGACTGGCTGCGGCGGCGGCGAGATATTCCCTGAAATTTATTCCTGGCGGAGCGGCGCATGATTGCGGATTTAGATCAAACCATCGAGCAGTTGGTGGTCGCAGAACTTCCTATTAAAAATGGTGAGATAGATGTGAAATTTGACCAGCCCACGCGGGGGTGGAGTGCGCGCCTGTCTCGGCCAACCCTCAATTTTTTTCTCTATGACGTGCGTGAAAACAATCAACTCCGGCAGCATCAGTGGGAGCGCATGGTAGATCAGAACGGCCGTCTCGGTTCCACCGTCGCCCAAAAACGAACCCCGTTTCGCATGGATTGTCATTACGTCATCACTGCCTGGGCTTCCGAGCCACAAGACGAGCATCGTCTCTTGTCTCGCTGCCTGATGGCCTTGTTTCGCTTTCCGCTCCTGCCCCGCGCCAGGCTAAAAGGCGATCTGGTGGGTCAGCCCTTCGACATCATGGCCCGCATGGCCAACCATGACCGGCTGACCAACCCCGCCGAGTTGTGGGGATCGTTGGATAATGAGGTACGGCCGTCTATTTCCTATCTTCTCACCATCGCCGTGGACCCCTGGGCCGAAGTGACCGGACCGGTCGTGTCCACCTGGACCCTGCGCACCGGCCAAACCGTCACCTTGCCCGATTACCCCAGCCTGTACCCCGGCTCGGAAACGGCCGTTACTTACTTCGGCGGCCAAATTCGTCAGGCCGGTCAACCCCTGGCCGATACGCGCATCGCCCTCAAAGGCACCGGCTTTATCACCACCTCTAATCAGAAAGGCATCTATATCCTCGGCAGCGTCCCCCCCGGCTCCCACACACTTGTCGTTTGGCCGCCCGAAGGACAGCCCATCGAAAAACCAATCACCATCCCAGCAAAAGATTACGATATTGACCTCTGATCCGGTGCCGTTGTAGAAGCACCGTTTTTTACTCCATCGATCCCATGGGGTTTGCACGAACAAAAAGGTGCATTCCCCAAGACCCAACCCTAAGGGTCTTTCTGGCTAAGATCAGTTTTTTGGACCAAATTAGCGAGGACCATCATGCACGTTTCCCGCGAACCTGTTTCCTACAAACTGCTCGCCCATGAGCAAATTTACCAAAATCGCGCCCCTCCCTGAGGCCGACACAGTTTGCGCCTGCACAGACCAATCCCCAACCATGGGGTGGACAGACCGATTATCGTGGAGGCACGGATGTCAAAAATTTCTTTGCATCCTGATGCCTCTATGTACCAAATTTTCCAAGGAGAATGAAAATGCCTGCAACTTATGTAACACCAGGCGTCTATGTTGAAGAAGTTGACCGTGGCAGTAAGCCTATTGAGGCCGCTGGCGCTTCTATGGCCGCCTTCGTCGGTATCACCGCCGAAGCCAGCTATAAAACCATCGACCCCGAAACCGGCAATCGCATTCCCGGTCAATCTGTTCTCAACAAGGCCACCCTGGTCACCAATTGGACCCAATTCCAAAATGTCTTTGGCGGGTTCATCAGCGGCGCTTATCTGCCGGATGCCGTTTATGGTTATTTCATGAATGGCGGCGGTCCGTGCTACATCACCAGCCTTCGCGCCCTGCGCGAGGACAAAGATGGCGCAACGGCCGCATCGGTAGCCATCCCCCCGGCCAGCGGCAAAGGCAAAGGGCTAACAGCCACCGCCAAAGTCGCCGGCGAGGGCGGCAACGCGCTCACCGTAACCATTAAAAACGAAGGCGAAACCTTCACCCTGTCGGTTGGCAGCGACGCCAGAACCGGCCTCACCATGAAAAAAGGTGAAAACTTCGTTGGCGATGTCGATTTTGAGTCCGTCACCATCTCCGACACCGGCACGGCAAACCCGGCTGATGGCGTGTATACACTCTCCGGTGGCGGGTCGCAGCCCATTACCGCCGCCGATTTCATCGGCGACGTGCAGGCGCGCACAGGCCTGGCCGGGTTGGAAGCCTTGGATGATGTCCGCCTCGTCTTATGCCCGGACTTGATGGTCGGCTACGACGGCTCAGATGCCTTCAAAGAAAAAATCAAGGCCGTGCAAACCGCCATCATTGCCGACTGCGAACGCCTGCGTTATCGCTTCGCTATTCTGGATACACCCCCCGGACTCAACGCCCAGCAGGCTAAAGAATGGCGACTGTACGTTAACTTCGACAGCTCTTTTGCCGCCATGTATTACCCCTGGGTGCAGGTCGCCGATCTCAGTGACAGCCCGCAAACCACCAAATTTATGCCTCCCAGCGGTCACGTTGTGGGCATCTATAACCGGGTGGATGGCACGGTTGGCTTCCACAAAGCACCGGCCAACGAAGTCGTCCAGGGCGCGCTCAGCGTGGAACTGAACCTGACAAAGGGCGAACAAGGCACGCTGAACCCATTGGGCGTGAACTGCATTCGTTCTTTCCCTGGGCGCGGCATCCGTGTTTGGGGCGCGCGCACTCTCAGCAGTGATGGCTCCTGGCGTTACATCAACGTCCGCCGTTTGTTTATTGTGGTGGGCGCGTCGTTGGAGACCGGTATGCAGTGGGTGGTCTTCGAGCCGAATGATCGTTCGCTGTGGGCCAAGGTACGGCGCGACGCCATTTCCTTCCTCAGCACGATTTGGTTGAGCGGTGCGTTATTTGGTTCGACCAAAGACGAAGCGTTTTATGTAAAGTGCGATGACGAACTCAATCCACCGGAAATCCGTGATTTGGGGCAGTTGATCATTGAAATCGGCATGGCGCCGGTGAAGCCGGCCGAATTTGTGATCTTCCGCCTTAGCCAATGGGCCGGACCGAATGCCGAGTAAGGCAGCTAATCTGATACAAGGAGTGTGATATGGCTACATCAATTGATACTGCGCGTGAAGATCCCCTTGTTGGCTTTCATTTTGCCGTGGAAGTGCAAGGAAAGGTCACCGGTTATTTTTCCGAGGTTTCCGGCCTTGGCTCTGAACAAGAGGTGATTGAGCATAAAGTGGTGAACGAAAAAGGGGTCGAGGTGGTGATGAAAATCCCTGGACGCCTGAAGTGGGAAAATATCGTCTTGAAGCGCGGCATTACCAGCGACATGCAAATCTGGGATTGGCGGAAATTGGTAGAAGATGGTCATGTCGGCGACGCGCGTTCCGATGGTTCGGTGACGATGTATGATCAGGCGTTAACGGCCGTTGCCCGTTGGGAATTCAAACGCGCCTGGCCTGTTAAAGTAACCGGCCCGTCTGTCAAATCCGATAGCAACGAGATCGGCGTAGAAGAATTAACTCTGGCGCACGAATACATTTCGCGCGTGGCAGTCTAAATCGTCTCTCTTGATGATGCGTGGCCTGGCCAGGGATGTCTGGGAGCCACGCATCATCAGGTAGCTGGCGGTTAGAGGCGTTGATCATGCAAACCGAATTTGAATTTACGTTACCGCGAGGGTTTGTAGATGGCCAGGGGCAGGTTCACCGCCACGGCCGTATGCGTTTGGCTACGGCCGTCGATGAGATAGAAGCCGTCGAACACCCCCAGGTGCAGGCCAAAGAATCCTACCTGCCCGTTATTTTGCTCAGCCGCGTGGTGACACAGTTAGGCGCGCTGCCGGAAATTACCCCCCAAACCATTGCCGGGCTGTTCGCCTCCGACATTTCCCACCTGCAAGACCTTTACCTCCGGCTGAACAGCAGCGAACCGATTACCATTGGCGTCGTTTGTCCCTATTGCAATCATGAGTTGCAATTACAAGTCGCTCCCCTGGGTTAAGAGCCGATGAAGCAGCAACCATCCAGCGCCCCCAAAGGAACCATCACCCCGGAATTGGTGGAGCAGGTGACGGAAAAAGTGTACGCATTGTTGTTGCAGGATGCTCGCCTGGAAAACGAACGCGCTCGTCGGACTGGACAGCGCAAGGGAAAACGGCCGTAAATGCGCCAACGGCCCGGAGGCTTCAGCCGGAACCATCCGACTAAAACCTCCGCGCCGCTGCGGAAACGATTGAGGAACCTTCCATGACTCTGGAAAGTATGCGCAAAGAAGTGAATCCCGGTTTTCGGTTTGTGGTGGATATCGCCGGCATATCCCACGGCGTCTTCACGGAATGCACCCTGCCATCCATCGACTGGGACGTTGAAGAAGTGAAGGAAGGCGGCCTAAACACCTACATTCATCAACTGCCCGGCCGGCGCAAATCAGCGCGCATCACCCTGAAAAACGGCGTGGGAACCAGCGCTCTGATGGATTGGTATATCGACACGATGAACGAAAGTTTTACGCGGCGAAAAATTACGGTCAAACTGCTGGATGCCAAAAACAAGCTGTCCAGCCCCCTTATGACCTGGGATATCGAGGCGGCGTATCCGGTGAAATGGAGCGGTCCTCAGCTTAATTCTGGCGATAACACCATCGCCATCCAGACGCTTGAGTTCGCGTGTGGTTCAATTTCCATGACTCGCAGCAGTGGCGCTGCCGCAAGTTAAAAATTTCTCATGACCATTCAAAATCGCTTTGGCTCACGCAACCCATTGTTAAGGCATGTCCGGCGGCACGCCAATACGACCACGCTTTTCCGCACCCCGTCGGCGGATGAACCGCTGCCCCCTTCCGGCGTGGTTTTTCCCGCCTGGGCTGTGCCCACGGCCGTTTCCAGCCCGCCGCTGCCAGATGTTGTCGATTCGGCCGTCGCCTACGCCGAGCGCAGCGCTGGACCTGCTTCACCTGTCCAGCCGACCATTTTGAGCCGGCCAACGGCCGTCCCGCCTGCTGCCTCGCAGCCTGCCGCGCCCACAGTTATACCGACCGTGCAGCGCACGGCCGTTCCCCAACCGGCACAATTTTCACCGGCTCCGCCAGCTACCATCAGCCCGCCCGCTGCCTCGCCATCCACGCCGCCGCCTGCCAAAGAGGACGATTGGCCGGAATGGCGGCGTTTGGAATCCATTGTCCAGCGGCATAAGGCTCGCCAATCGGCCGAAACCGTTACACCGGAACTGCCCACGGCCGTTTCCCCGGCCCCTTACGACACCCTGGCCCGCGCCGTTGCCGCCGCCGAAAGCGGCCAGCCGGCCGCTGCGCCGCCCGGACGCCTGCCTCTGGAAGCTGTCTGGCCTGTCCGCCGCGAACCTGCGCCGCCGACGGCCGTTCCCTCCACTCCGCAGCAGCCCGAACCCACAGCCTTCACCGGCCCAATCCTGCCGGAACAAGATGAAGCCCTGGTCCGCGCAAAATTGGGGGATGTGCACGCTGGCCGGATGTCTGACTCTTCGATTGAGCTGCACTTGCCGCGCCGCCCGCGCCCCGGGACAATTCCCAATCGGCCAGCGCCAGCGGCTGATTCACCCATAGCCCAGCGGTCAACGGCCGCCGCCCCGGCAAACGAACCGGCGGCTGCCTCTGCGCCGTTGGTAGAAACGCCCATCGGTCCGTTACCGGCCGATATGTGGGAAATTTTGGGCGAGCCGCCGCCGATCGGCGCGCCGCTGGCTCCCGTATCAACCCCGGCGGACTCGCTCCAGCGAGCCATCGCCGCCGCTGAAACAGCAGAACCAACTGAGAAAGCGGACACGGCCGTTCCCCAAACCGAATCGTCGCCACTACAGCCGGCCATCCAACGGGCCATCGCCGCTGCCGAAACAGTAGAACCAACTGAGAAAGCGGAGACGGCCGTTCCCACAATCGACTCATCGCCATTACAACCGGCCGTCCAACGGGCCATCGCCGCCGCCGAAACAGCAGAACCAACTGAGAAAGCGGAGACGGCCGTTCCCCAAATCGAATCGTCACCACTCCAAACGGCCGTGCAGCGAGCCATCGCCGCCGCTGAAACGGCAGAACCGATTGAGAAAGCGGAGACGGCCGTTTCCCAAACCGAATCGTCGCCACTACAACCAGCCGTTCAACGGGCCATCGCCGCCGCCGAAACAGCAGAACCAACTGAGAAAGCGGAGACGGCCGTTCCCCAAACCGAATCGTCGCCACTCCAAACAGCCGTGCAGCGAGCCATCGCCGCCGCCGAAACGGCAGAACCAACTGAGAAAGCGGAGACGGCCGTTCCTCCAATCGAACCAGCGTCACCCCAAACGGCCGTCCAACGGGCCATCGCCTCTGCCGAAACAGCAGAACCGGTTGAGAAAGCGGAGACGGCCGTTCCCACAATCGACTCACCGCCATCACAACCGACCGTCCAACGGACCATCGCCGCCGCCGAAACAGCAGAACCAACTGAGAAAGCGGAGACGGCCGTTCCTCCAATCGAACCAGCGTCACCCCAAACGGCCGTTCAACGGGCCATCGCCGCCGCCGAAACAGCAGAACCGGTTGAGAAAGCGGAGACGGCCGTTCTACCAATCGAACCAGCGTCACCGCAAACGGCCGTCCAACGAGCCATCGCCGCCGCCGAAACAGCAGAACCAACTGAGAAAGCGGAGACGGCCGTTCCTCCAATCGAACCAGCGTCACCCCAAACGGCCGTGCAGCGAGCCATCGCCGCCGCCGAAACGGCAGCACCGATTGAGAAGGACGCAGACGGCCGTTCCTCCAACCGAATCATCGCCACTACAGCCAGCCGTGCAGCGAGCCATCGCCGCCGCCGAAACGGCAGAACCGATTGAGAAAGCGGAGACGGCCGTTCCACCAATCGACTCACCGTCATCACAAACGGCCGTCCAACGGGCCATCGCCGCCGCCGAAACGGCAGAACCAACTGAGAAAGCGGAGACGGCCGTTCCTCCAATCGAACCAGCGTCACCGCAAACGGCCGTCCAACGGGCCATCGCCTCCGCCGAAACAGCAGAACCGATTGAGAAAGCGGAGACGGCCGTTCCTCCAGCGTCACCCCAAACCCGCCAGCGGCCATCGCCGCCCCAGCGCAGAACCAACTGAGCGGAGGCCGTTCCCCAAACGAGCCGCCACTCCGGCCGCCGCCGCGCCAAACGGCAGAACCGATTGAGAAAGCGGCAACGGCCGTTCCACCAATTGAACCATCGTCATCACAAACGGCCGTGCAGCGAGCCGTCGCTGCCGCCGAAACGGCAGAACCGATTGAGAGGGACGCAACGGCCGTTTCTCCAATCGACTCATCACCATTACAACCAGCCATTCAACGGGCCATCGCCGCCGCCGAAACGGCAGAACCGGTTGAGAAAGCGGAGACGGCCGTTCCTCCTATCGAACCAGCGTCACCGCAAACGGCCGTCCAACGGGCCATCGCCGCCGCCGAAACGGCCCCGGTGCGCGACACACCTACCCCGCCGCCCATTATTCGCATGGCTTCCGGCGCGCATCGTGTGCCCGGCTCGCCGGGCGGGGGCATGCCGGAAGTAGTGGATCGCATGGACACCAGGCCGCTGGCGCTTGAACCGGCCAGCCAGGCGTCCCCGGCTGCCGACAAAGTGGGAAAAACGGCCGTGGCCGTGCAGCGGGCTATCACTGCCGCCGAAACTGCGCCCGGTCGTTCAGACATTTCGTTTCGCGCCCGCGTAGTGCAGCCCGACCCGACCGCGCCGCTCAGACGCATGGAATCGACTGCCCGGCCGTTGTCCCGGCCAGAAATTCCAATGGCTCGAGTAATTGCTGCGCCCGCCAGCTCCCAGCTAACCATGCCGTCGGGCCGCCAACCCAACGCACCGGCGTTCCAGACGCCGGGCGGTTGGTCGCCAGCGCTGGTTCAGCGTGCGGTGGCTCGCGCCGAGGCTCCGATTGCCGAGGCTCCATTGGCCGATGGTCCATTGGCCGACGCTCCGTTAACCGACGCACCGTTGTTCGATGGGCGGCTGGCCGACAGTCCGCTGACCGAATTTTCGGCGGGCGCATGGGTGCAGCCGGGCACATCCACGGTGTTAACGGCCGTAGCCGTGAAACCACCAACCGGCCAACCAGGAACAGCCGCCACGGCGACGGCCGTGCAGCGAGCTGTCGCCAAAGCGGAAACGGCCGTCGCTCCGTTGTGGGAACCGCTGCCTGCGGCCGTGCAGCGCCAGGAGGCGATTGAACCTTTGGCGGTGCGGATGGAACGGGAAACGGCCGTTGTCCCCCAGCCTGCCTCGCCCGCAGTGCCCCGCTCAGCCTTAAAAACAACCCCTTCTGTTCTGGAGATGAGCGTCCAGCGCGCCCTGGGCGACACAGCCGAGCAAAATGCTGACGAAACGAATCTCGCTGAATCGGAGCCAGAAAGCAGCCCGATGCAGCCATCGATCGCCCAAGAATTAGACCAAGAAGAAGAAGAATTAGATGTCAACGAATTGGCGCGGCAAGTTTATGATAAACTGCGCCGCCGCCTGACCATTGACCGAGAACGCGAACGAGGCAGATATTAGGCAGATTGCCCTAACTGAAAAGTGAACCATGGCCGAAACACGTGGAAAACTGACCGCCGCCGTTATTTATGACATCGCCACTGGCGAAGCCACCGGCGTCCCTTGTATGTTTAACCCTTTCGAGTACACTGTCTCTAAGACCAACACCTACACCGAACGAGCCGCCACCGGTTCGAACACCTCGCAAATGGAATTTACCAAATCCGGCGGGCAAACCTTGCAGCTAGATTTGGTGTTTGATACCTATGAATTAGGTGAAGACGTTACCATTACCACCAATAAATTATGGAAATTGATGGAGCCAAAGGCGGATGAAAACAGCGATAAAAAGCCGGAACCGCCGGAAGTGGCGTTTAAGTGGGGCGTTTTTCAGTTTGAAGCAGTCATCACCCAGATGACGCAAAAATTCACCATGTTCAAGCACGATGGCACGCCGGTGCGCGCTCAGATCAGTGTAACCTTTACCCAGCACAAAGACGCCAATAACTACCCCAATCAAAATCCTACCTCTGGTGGGGCGGAAGATGTGCGGCAGGTATGGTCTGTGGTACGCGGCGATCGGTTGGATTTAATCGCCGCCAAAGTGTATGGCGACGCGACCAAATGGCGGCTTATCGCGCAGTATAATGGCATCTTGAAACCGATGAATTTACGGCCGGGACAGCAGTTGGTGATCCCCCGGCTTCAGTGAGACAGGTGAGGTAGATTATGCCGGAAGTGCTTTCCAGCCAGATTCATATTCTTGTAGCCGGTACGGAAGTTCAGCAGAGCGTGATGGCTGATGTGTCTGAGGTAACGGTGGAGCAGCATGTTCATTTGCCGGGCATGTTTGCTATTCATCTGTATGACAAGGATTTTGCGTATCTGGATGGGGGCTTGTTTGACTTGACCAAGGGTGTGCAGATCAAAGCGGAGTTGGAATCTGGCACGCAGATTACTTTGATTGATGGCGAAGTTACTGCGTTAGAGCCAGGTTTGGAAGAAGGGCTGATGACCAGTCTGGTGGTTCGGGGGTTTGATAAGGCGCATCGGCTTTATCGGGAAACCAAGAGCCGGGCTTTTTTGAATGTCAAGGACAGTGATCTGGCCAGCCAGCTTGCCGGCGGCGCAGGATTGTCGGCGCAGGTAGAAGCGACCTCTACGGTTTACGAGCATATTTTTCAGCACAACCAGACGGATATGGCGCTGCTGATGCAGCGCGCCAGACGGATTGGGTATGAATGTTTTGTAGACAGCGGCAAGTTGTATTTTCAGAAGCCTGTTACCAGCGGCACGGCCGTTACGCTCACTTATGGCGTCGATCTGGTATCTTTTCATCCACGCATGACCCTGGCCGAACAGGTCGATCAGGTGATTGTGAAGGGGTGGGACCCGGAAAGCCAGCAGGCGATTGTGGGGCAGGCGACTACCGGCACGCTTTACCCGGCCAATGGCGAGAGCAAAAACGGGGCGGTCTGGGCCGGTACATTTGGCACGGGCAAACACATCATTGTCGATCAGCCGGTGGTTAGCCAGGCGGAAGCCAACGCGCTGGCCCAGGCTCGCCTGGACGAGTTGAGCGGCGGCTTTGTTGAGGCTGAAGGCGTGGCTTATCGTCGTCCAGACGTGAAAGCGGGCAAATTGGTCAAATTGGAAAAGGTAGGCACGCGGTTGGGTGGTAATTATCTGGTGACCAGCGCCATCCACGTGTATAACACGAGAGGTTTGACGACGCGTTTTACGGTGCGCGGCGCGCGGACCGGTTCTTTGGCCGAGCAGGTGAATGAGCAAGAAGCGATGCCGCGGTGGCCTGGGGTGGTAACGGCCGTTGTCACCAACACCGATGACCCTAAAAACTGGGGCCGGGTCAAGGTCAAATTCCCCTGGATGACCGACGACGCCGAAAGCGATTGGGCGCGCGTGATCAGCATGGGCGGCGGCCCGGAGGCCGGCCTGGCGGCCACACAGGATGTGGGCGACGAGGTGGCAGTGGCCTTTGAGCATGGCGATTTTAACCGGCCGTTTGTGTTGGGCGGCTTGTGGAACGGTCAGCACGCCATCCCGCCGGAAGTTTCCGGCGCAGGGACTGGCGAAAAACCATTGGTTCGCTCCTGGCATTCGCGCACCGGGCATTACCTGGCCATGTACGATAACGCCGATAATAAAATTTTCCTGACGACGGCCGGCGGCCATACGCTGCTTTTCGATGACGCCAACAAAACGGTAGAAATCGCCACCACCGGTGGGCACAAAATTGTGCTAGACGATCAGGGCAAGAAAGCGGAAGTAAGCAGCAGCGGCGGGCACAAGATCACATTGGATGATAACGGCCGTAAAATCTCCATCGACAGCAGCGGCGACATCCAGATTAAATCGGCCACCAATTTAAAATTAGAAGCCGGCGCGATGTTAGACATCAAAGCTAGCGGCATCGTAAACATCAAGGGCGCTATGGTGAACTTGAATTAGTAGCCCGACACCCTGCTTTTGGCGAATGGAGCCGAGGTATCCTTACCCCGCTCCGCTTTTGACGAATGTAGCCGGGGTATCCTTACCCCGCTCCGCCTGGCGCGATAAGAAATCGCGGCTACAAAACAACCGATTAAACTTATTTGATAGACGACTAGAACCGGAGGAGCGATATGGCTCAACAAGTTGTCATGGGGGCGCAGTTGATGTGTAGTTTTGGAGTCGCGCCCAGCGCATTGGTCGTTACGCCGGAAAATGTGACCAACGCCAACAAAGTTCCGGCAGCCACCATCATGGATAATGTGCCGATGAAAAATATCATGCCTTTTGGCATGTGTACCACGCTCAGCAATCCGCAGGTGGCCGCCGCGACGTCCGCGGCCCTGGGCGTACTGACGCCTCAGCCCTGTATTCCGGTCACTTCTGCCCCCTGGGCGCCCGGTTCACCGACCGTCATGATCAAAAATAAACCGGCGCTCAACAATACGTGCAAACTGATGTGCAATTGGGGCGGCGTAATCTCGGTGGTGAACGCCGGTCAGGCAACGGTGAATACCGCTTAAGGAGCAGCGATGAAAGCAACAACAGACCTCATCGGCAGCGGGTGGGCTTTTCCGCCGGTGATTGATCCACAAGGCGGCGTCGCTCTGACGCGCTCGACCAATGAAATTGAACAGGCTATCCGCATTATTTTGCTGACGCCTTTGGGCCAGCGGGTGATGCGCCCCACGTTTGGCTGCCGCATCCATGAGCTGGTGTTTGCGCCGAATAATTCCACCACGGCCGCGCAAGCCATCCGGTATGTGGAAGAGGCGCTGGCGATGTGGGAGCCGCGCATTGTGGTAACGCAGGTTGTGGCCACCGTGGACCCGAAGTTGGACGGCCGTATGCTCATCCATATCGAATACCAGATCAAATCTACCAACGACCCGCGCAGCCTGGTCTTTCCTTTCTATTTGATACCTGAAGAATAACGACGATTGATTAGCGGAGTTACCTATGTCCTTAGCCGCCCCCAAACTCGATGACCGCCATTTCCAGGATATTGTGGATGGCGCTAAAAAACGCATCCCGTACTACATCGAAGAATGGACCGATCACAATGTCAGCGACCCTGGCGTGACCCTCATCGAGCTGTTCGCCTGGATGACCGACAACATTATTTACCGGCTGAATCAGGTTCCCGATCTCCATTACGTTAAATTCATGGAGATGCTGGGCATGAGCCTGAAAGAGCCGGTGCCCGCCAAAGCGCTCATCACCTTCTGGCTGTCCGCGCCCCAGGAAACGCAGGTGCCCATCCCTGCCGGAACCGAAATTGCCAGCACGCAAACGGAGACCCAGCCGTCCATTATTTTTACCACCGACGAATCATTTGTGATCCGGCCGCCGGAATGGCAGGCGGCCATTGCCTATGTGGTGAACGAAGACAACGAGCGTCAGTACCAGGTTCATGATGTCGGCCGTTTGGGCAAAGGCCTGGAAAACGTGAACACCTTTTCCGCCACGCCACAAGAAGGTGACGCCTTCTATTTTGGCTTTCGGAACGATCTCAGCCGCCATATTTTGGGGTTTGCCCTGGATTGTGATCCGGCGGGCGGGGCGGGTATTGTGCCGGCGCAGCCGCCTTACGTGTGGGAAGCTTCCACCGGTTCACAAGATGAACCCTGGGCGCCTTGTGTTTTGGACGATGGCGAAGACACCACCAAGGGATTGAATCTGACCGGCCGTATTCGCTTGCATTTGCCGCAAATGGGGCGGTTTAGTGTGAACAAGCAGAATTTGTATTGGGTTCGGGTGCGTCTGCTGCATAAGGATGAATACTCGGCGCGAATGCGGCCGTATCGCAACACGCCGCGACTGCGGCAAACGGCCGTTTCCGCCTGGGGCGGCGCGACATTGGCCACACACTCGCAGGTCATCCGCAAAGAAATTCTCGGCCAGAGCGATGGCTCGCCTGGGCAAAGTTTTCAGCTCCAGGTGACCCCCATTTTAGCCCGCCGGCCGGAAGAAATGCTCCTGCTCCAGGACGGCAGCGCCACGCAAGTCTGGAAAGAGGTGCCAAATTTTGCCAATTCCACCGAAACCGACACCCACTACACCCTGGATAGTGTCACCGGCGAGCTGCGTTTTGGCCCGGCCATCCGCCAACCGGACGGCACAATGAAACGCTTTGGGGCGATTCCGCCGCGTGGATCAAACCTCATTTTTCAACGTTATCGCTATGGCGGCGGCCTGGATGGCAATGTTCAGGCCAATATCATCAATACCCTGAAAACGGCCATTCCGTTCATAGCCCGTGTCATGAACCGCCAGCCGGCCACCGGCGGCCTGGATGCCGAAACGTTAGAGGCGGCTAAAATGCGCGCCCCGGCCTTGCTGCGCTCGCGTGACCGGGCAGTAACGGAAGCGGATTTTGAGTTTTTAGCCCATGAGGCGCTGCGCAACACCGGTTGGGGCGATTATCGCGTCCATTGTTTGCAGCCGCTGCCATCCAGGGAAAGCCGCATTATTCCCGGCCAGGTTTATGTGTTGATTATTCCGCACATTCAAGACCCGGCGCAGCGGTTACGGCCGTCTGCCGCCCAGTTAGAACTGCGTCAGGATGACATCTTTGCCTATCTGGAAAATTATCTCAACGAACGCCGCCTGTTAACGGTCCGCCTGGATATTCGCGCCCCTGTCTATTATTGGGTATCGGCGCGCGTGTCGGTGCGCGCCATCTCCGGCTCCAATCATGCAGAAGTAGAAGCCCTGATTATGGAGCGCCTGTATCGTTTTCTGAACCCGCTGATTGGCGGACGAGACAGCAAGGGCTGGCCTTTTGGCCGCGACCTGGTGATTTCTGATTTGCACCAATGTTTGCAAGCTGTGCCAGGCGTGCAGTTCATTCGTAACGTAGAAATGTTCATCACCACTGCCGGCGAAGGTCCGCGCGGCGATCCGGTAGAGACGGTTGATATTGTTGGCCATGGCGTCATCGCCTCTGGAATTCATGAAGTCGTATTTAGTTAGGAGTTGTTGATGTTCGAGGAAGTCGTCCATCAGGTACAAATCAGCGGCCCACAGGTCAATCAAACCTACCTCATCCCACCGGGCAGGACGACGATTGGGCGGCAGGCTGGCAGCGATTTGGTGTTGGCGCATCCACTGGTTTCGCGCCATCACGCCGAATTCGATTGTCAGGGCGACGTCTGTCGGCTGATCGACCTGGGCAGCACGCACGGCACGCAGGTCAATGGTCAGACGCTTGCCGCCAACCAGCCCCTCGGCCTCAATTCCGGCGACGAAATTGTGATCGGCGCGTTTCATCTGGCGTATGAAAAGGTGGGAGTTGGCGGCGTAGAACCCACCAGTGAGCCGACCAAGGTAGAGGAAGAAGTGGTTACGGCCGTTTCCCCCTCCTCAGAACCCGCTGCCCAGCCAACACCGCCTGCCCCTCAACCGCCGCCTGCGCCGCCACCGGCCCAAGAATGGGTCTCCGCCTCGACTGTGCCGCTGGCCGCAACAGGCGGCAGTGGGCGCAACGGCCGTGGCGACGGCCCCACCCAGCCGGCCGAAGAGCCATTCTCCTTCAGCCTGCCGCCCGGTCTGTCTCTTACCCACAGCCGCTATCTGGATTATCTGCCGGACATTTATCGCGGCGGCGAAAAAAGCTTCCTCACCCGCTTTTTAGCCATGTTGGAGTCGATTTTGGCCCCGCTGGAATGGACCATCGACAATTTCGACCTTTTTCTGGACCCCCAGACCGCGCCCGCCGGATTTTTGCCCTGGTTGGCAAACTGGTACGATCTGAGCTTCGACGCCACCTGGAGCGAGGCGGCGCAGCGCGCTCTGCTGATGGAAGCCCATCTGATCTATCGGCGGCGCGGCACAGCCTGGGCCTTACGCCGGGTGTTGGAACTATATACCGGCCGTCAGGTGGAAATCGACGACCAGAACGAAAATTTGGACGACTTTACTTTTGCCGTCCGCATTGCCATTGCCGAACGCGAAGTGAACCGCACGGCCGTTGAACGGCTCATCAACGCCAACAAACCTGCCCATACCAGCTACACGCTGCAATTCATAGAATGAAACCAACTCTTAAAGACCCAAAGGGTTTGATGCCAAGCAATTTGGAGTTATATGGAACAAAACCCTTTGGGTCTCATCTTAAAGACCCAAAGGGTTTGACGCCAAGCAATTTGGAGTTACACCAGCAATTCTCAATTTAACCAGAAATGTGTCATGCTGAGAGCCTGTGCTGAGCTTGCCGAAGCATCCTCCGAAGCATCCCGTTCAGCCCTAATGACCAATACATGGGGATGCTTCGCTCCGAAAACTCCGCTCAGCATGACAGTTCAGCGTAAAGTGCAAAGAAATTACCTTGTTCGCACGAATGCCTGATCTAAATTGAGAATTGCTGGAGTTATACGAGGCAAAACCCTTTGGGTCTAAGCTGTTACGAAAAAGGAACCCGCCGGTGAGTTATGAGTGATTTGGTCGGCCAACAGGTCTCCCACTATCAAATCAAAGCCTTTTTAGGCCAGGGCCGAATTGGCACAGTTTACCAGGCTATCGACCTGGATAATTTGTCCTTGGTGGCTCTCAAAATCATCTACCTGCACCTGACGCAAGAGCCGGATTTGCGCCGCCGCTTTTTGCAGGAAATTAAAGCTGTGCCGCGATTGGACCACCCATCCATTGCCAAGGTTTACGAAGCAGGCGTGGATACGCAGCGAGATATTTTGTATCTGGCGATGGAGTACATTCCCGGCCGCAATCTCTCCGCTTATTTGCGCCAGTTGGCTTTCAAAGACCAGACGCTGGGCATCGACGAGGCGTTGATTATCGGGGCGCAGTTAGCCGAAGCGTTGGGGTATGCCCACCAAAAAGGGCTGCTGCACCAGGATATTCGTCCCAGCGTTGTCTTATTCGATCCGCAAAATAAGCCCGAAGAATCTGGCAATCTGCCTGGGCGAGCCATCATTGGCGATTTTGCGCTGAAGACGATTCTAGAAGTAGAAACCGAGCCATTTGCTCCTTCTCTGCCTTACTCGTCGCCGGAATTTTTCTTGGGCAAGCCGCGCGACGGCCGTTCCGATGTCTATTCGCTGGGCGTTTTGCTCTACCAATTAACCACTGGCCGCCTGCCATTCGAGGTGAACACCTTCGCCGAAGCGGCGCGTCAGCATCCATACCAGGATCCGCCGTCACCCCATGACGTGCGCCCCGATGTGCTGCCGGTCGTCAGCGCGGCCATTATGAAAGCGATGGCCAAAAAGCCGGAAAATCGCTATCAGAGCGGCGCGGAAATGGCCGAAGCCCTGCGCCAGATTGTCGCCAAACTGCCGGAGCGACTGGCCGCCGCCCAAATGGAAATTGACATTCGCGAGTCTCGCACCGAACTGGAGCTGGCCGAACAACTTGCCCTCCGCGAAGTCAGTTGGTCCATCGACGAGGACCGCGTCACGATTACCAAAGACAACCCCCACAACCTGAACCGGCAGATCATCACCATTGGGCGAGGGGACAGCAACGACATCATCCTGCCAGCCACCTCCATTACGCGCAAACACGCCCAGCTAGAACGGACGGCCGACGGCTGGCAGGTGCGCGATTTGGGCAGCCAAAATGGCACTTACCTGGATGGCAAGCCCTTGCTGCCGGATATTCCCGAGCCGTGGGAAAGCCGCCAGACGCTGCGCATCGGCCCTTTCTTTTTGCATTTGCAGTTGGGTAAGGGAGCCGGTTTTCAACCGCTGCCGTTTGCCGCGTCGGTGACGCCTAGCGAAATTGACGTGGTTCCGGGTAAACGCACGGAATTGCAGGTGACGGTGTTGAATCAGGGCACGGCCGTTGACGAATTCATTTTTGAAGTGGAGCGGCTGCCTGAAGCGTGGGTCACCATGCCGCCCGATCCGCTGCGCCTGCGTCCCAACGATCGCGCCACCGTGATCTTGAGCGTGCAGCCGCCTTTCAAAGCCGATCTGCCCATTGGGCGCAGCCGCTATTTGCTGATCATCCGCTCTAAAAATCGCCCGGAAGACCGCCTGACCATTCCGGGGACCATCGAAGTGCTGCCCCCGGAGGAGAGTTTTGCCGTTTCCCTGACGCCCACGCGGCTGTTGGGCCACGGCGATTGCGAAATCGCCATTCGCAACGATGGGTTTAAGGAAAAAGTTTTTACGGTGAACGGCGCCAACGAGGCGAATTTGTTTGAATTTGCCTTGTGGCGGCCGATGGAGAAGGGAAAAACGGCCGTCGCATCCCAGCCATCGAACAAAAAGGCCGCGCGGCAAGGCTCCCGGTTTTTCCGGCGGCTGCCGGCTGTCAGCCGGGTTCTTAATGCGCCGCGCCGGATGTTGATGCGCCTGGACAACGCCCCTCGGCAGATGTTGAGCCAGGTGAGTCCCGGTCTGGGCAGCGCCGTGCCCCAGATGGGGCTGAGCCAGAAAGCGAGCCAGATGTCGCCTTCTGGCAGTTTGGCGAAAACGGCCGTTTCCCCGCCGCCCGCCAATTATGAAAAAGTGAAGTTCCCCGATGAACTGGTTGTCCAGGTGGCTTCGCCTGCCGGAGCGGAAGAAACTGTGCGCGTGCAGGTGCGGCCTCGCAAACGGCCGTTCTGGGCGCAGCAAAATCAGACACGGCCGTTTGCCTTCCAAATCAGCACGGCCGGCCAAAAAAGCCAGACTGTCACCGGACAGTTGGAAGTAAAACCGCGCATCCGTTCGCGGGTGTGGCCGATTATTCTGCTGCTGTTGCTGCTAATCGCTTGCCTGGGCGGCATGGTCGCCTATCTCACGCTGGTTAACCGCGCCCTGGCCAGCGCCATCACCGCCCCCGGCGATTTAGACGGCGATGGCTTGAGTAATTTCGACGAGCTGTACGTTCAGGGAACCAACCCCCGCGAAGCCGATACCGACCATGATGGGCTGCCAGACGGCCGTGAACTTGAACTGGGCACCAACCCCAATCTGGCCGATACCGATGGCGATGGCCTGAGCGACGCGAAAGAACTGACCGCCGGCACAGACCCGCTCAGCGCCGACACGGACAACGATCGGGTGTCTGATGGCCTGGAAGTGAACCGTTTTTGCTCTGATCCCTTGCAGTTCGACGCGCCGTTGAGCTGCACGCCCACGCCTGCGCCCACGCCAACCTTCACTCCGCGCCCAACCAGCTCACCCACGCCGCCGCCCACCAGCACGCCATCCGCGTTTACCGAGACGTTGTTCAGCCGGTCGGCGGAGGATGGTCATGTGGTGCAGGATACGGGCCTGGGCTGGGCGGTCGTAAACACCGGCCCGCAGATTCAGGTGGGCGAAGGCAGCTCTGGCGTGCAGCAGTACAAGGGATTTCTGAGTTTTGACACAGCGGATTTGCCGGACACGGCCGTTATCCGTTCGGTGCGGCTGCGTCTGTTTTCCAACGAAATCAGCGGCGCGCCTTATAAATTGGGCGTAATTTACGCGGATGTCGCCCCGGAAAATGGGTTTAACGGCCGTTGGGCGCTGGAAAATGAAGATTTCCTGGCGAATGCGGCCGTTGTCAACGCCGGTGTGTTAAGCTCCGTCGGCGGCAGTGAACAGTGGGCCGACCTGCTGCTCAACGAAGATGCTTTGCAGGCTATAAATTTGCAAGGAAATACCCAATTTAGACTCTATTTCACGCTGCCCAACAATCAAGATGGCGCAGAGGACTGGATTCGCTTCTACAGCGGCGACAATTCTGAAACGGCCGTTAAACCGCAGCTTATCATCGATTATGTTTTACCCTAAATGGTTTATCATTTTATTAAGGCTGAGTGACACCATGACAGGGTAAACTTCGGGTCTTTAGGATTTCATGGGGTTTGGTCTGATGCGTGATACGTGAAACCTCTCTGGTCACGCATCAGGGGCTGTCAACCCCTTGGGGTCTTGTCAGAGAAACCTGGACAGACACACTTTTTATCATGAAACAATTTATTGGCGTCCAAATAAAACAATACCAGATAGAAGCCCTGCTCGGCGAAGGCGGCATGGGGGTGGTCTACCGCGCTTACGATCTCAAAAATGATCGGCCCGTGGCCATCAAAATCATGCTGGACACCCTTGTCAACAAGCCACAGTTCCGCCAGCGCTTTGCTCTGGAAGCGGCAGCCATTCAGCAGTTTAATTCCCCGTCCATTGTCAAAATTTATGACACAGGCGATTACGAAGGCTCGCCGTTTATCGTTATGGAGCATATCGAGGGCGGCAGTCTGATTGATTATTTGAAGCAGTTGCAATGGTCAGGACGAAAAATGCCGCTGGCGGAAACCATCGCCCTGGGTTCACAAATCGCCGAAGGATTGGCCTACGCCCACCAACGCGGCTTGATCCACCGCGACATTAAGCCGGGCAACATCTTGCTGCGCTTGCGCGAGGCGGTCGGCGGGCAGCCGCGCCAGGCCGTGATTATTGATTTTGGCCTGGCTGTGCCGCTTAAAGAAGGCGATGAGGCGGCGACGAATCCGTTTATGGGGTCGCTGGCTTATATGTCGCCGGAACAATGCGAAAATTTGCCATTAGACGGCCGTTCCGACATCTATTCCCTGGGCATCTTGCTTTACCAGCTCACCACCGGGCAGCTTCCCTTCCAGATTAACGCCCCGGTGGATATTATCAAGCATGTTCAGGAGCCGCCTCTGCCGCCGCGCCTGATCAACCCGGAACTGCCAGAAATCATCGACAGCATCATCCTGAAAGCGATGGCCAAAAAGGCCAGCGAGCGCTTCCAGACGGCCGCCGAGATGGCCTATGCCCTGCGCCAAAGCCTGACCGAAGACGCCATGTTAACGGCCGTTCCCGGCGACGGCAGCGGCGTGGTCACCCAATGGCTGGACAGCAAATGGGTAGCCAGCGTTACCGTCGAAGACCGCGTAGACATCCACCAGACCTGGACATCCAGCGGCGGTTTTCGTCTGTTCATCGTGCATCAGTGGGAAGAATCGCAGGTGCATGATCTGGACAAAGATGTCATCACCCTGGGGCGCAACAGCGAAAACGACGTGGTTTTGGCCGACCGCAGCATTTCCGGCCAGCACGCCCGGATGCTGCGCACGCCAACCGGCTGGCAAATTGAAGATTTGGGCAGCACCAATGGCTCCATTTTGGCCGGACGGCCGTTGGAATACAACACCCCGCTCGATTGGGCCTCCTACGAAACGGCGCGCCTTGGCCCTTATTTTTTGCGCTGGCAGCCCTTTAGCGAACAGCGCAAAGAGCGTGAAGCCTCGGCCACGCTGGCTGCGATGGCGACGGCCGTTGCCGGCGGGACTGCCGCTGGCGCGTTCGCCTCTAGCCAAACGCCGCCCGGTTTACCGGCCGCTGCGGTAGCCGCCGCCATCAGACCCCCGGATGACGAGCCAGAATTCACCACCGGCGAGATTTTGGGCATTGCCATTGTGCCCAACAAACTAGAATTGGAGCCAGGGGCGGAACTGCCGCTGGAAATTTCTGTGACCAACCGGGACGTAACGGTGAAGGACATCGGTCTGCGCCTGGAGGTAGACGGCCGTCAGCCCGCCTGGATCAGATTGTCCCAAACCGATTTCAAGCTGCTGCCGGAAGAAACCAAAACGGTAGAAACCCTGGTCAGTTTCTCGTCGGACAACGACCTGTTGGCCGGAACCCACACCCTGAAAATCGTCGCCGCCACCGACAAAGGCGAGGTTGAAGTGGCCTATTCGCAGTTGCTTGTGGCCGAACGGGAAAATTTTGCCCTGGACATGCATCCCAGCAACCTGCAAGAAAAAGTCACCTGCCGGGTGACCATCAGCGACCGTGGCAATTTCCCCAACCAATACACCGTGATGGGCCTGGACGACAGCGACGCGCTTCTCTTCCATTTTGAAGAGCCGCAAAACGCCATTCTGGCCGATTTTAGCGAAGGCGAACAAAAGTTGAAGGTGCTGCCCGGCCAGGAAGCGTATGTGGGCTTTTCGCTGCGGCCGCGCAAACGGCCGTGGTTCGCCCAAAACAAAGTGCTGCCCTTCAAAATTCGCATTCGCACCGAAAAATCAGATTGGCACTCCTTAACCGGGCAGGTCGAAATTCGGCCGCGTATTTCGCGCCGCGTGCTGCTGTTCTTTTTGCTCTTCCTGCTGCTGGTGGGCGGGGCGGGGTATCTCGCTTTCTTGCAAATCGAACAAGCCCAGGCCGAGCGCCTGCAAGAGCTGCAATCCATCGCTGACAAAGCTAACGAAGACGCCGCCGCTGCGCAAGCCCGCGCCGCTGAGGCGCAGCAGCGTCTGGACGATGCCCGCGCCGCCGGAGCCAGCGCCGAAGAATTGGCCGCCTTGCAGGCCCAGGCCGATGCCGCCGCGCAAGAAGCCGCCGCTCTCGACCAGGCCGCGCAGTCGGCCAGCAGCCAGGTGGCCGAAGCCGCCGCTACCGCCGATTTGCCGCTGGAGGCGATTGCCGCCAGCACGCCAGCATCCACGCCTGCGCCCACGGCCACGCTTGCGCCTACGGCCGTTCCCAACAGCCCGCCCACCAATATCACCTTCAGCGCGTCTAAACTTGACGAGAATGTGAGTATTGGCTCGGTGGTGGGGTCGTTTACGGCCGTTGACCCCGACGTCGCCTTGAACGCGCAGCCCGCGCAAAAACCGCGCGCCCTCTTCCGCCTCCAGCGGCAAAGCGCCGGGTTTACCTACAGCCTGGTTTCAGGAACCGGCAGCACCGACAACGGCATGTTTGTCATCGACGGCAGCGATTTAAAAACAGCCGCCGACATCGACTTTGAAACCAAGAGCCAGCTCAGCATCCGCGTGCAGGTAGACGACGGCCAGGGGGGAACGCTGCAAAAAAGCTTCACCCTCAGCGTAACGGACATCAAGGATGTGCCGGCTTTGTCGGTGGCCAATGTCAGCGTGGCCGAATCGGCGGGGAAAGCGGCCGTTTCGGTGACGGTGGTTAACGAAAATGGGGACGAAGCGACGGTGAAGTATGCGCTGGTGGCCGGCACGGCGAAGGATGGCGTGGATTATACGGCCGTTTCCGGCACGCTCACCTGGGCCAAGGGCGACACCGAAGCGCAGGTGATCGAAATCCCCATCCTGAACAACGAAATGGACGAACCAAACCGTACCTTTTCGCTCGTCTTGTCCGATCCCAAGAAGGCGACGCTGGGAACCAGCACGGCTATCATCACCATCACCGACGATGACGCGCCGCCTACGCTGACTATTTCTGACCTCAGCGTGCTGGAGTCGATTGTGGGCGGGAAGGCCACCGTGTCTGTGGTGATGAAGGGCAGCAGCAGCGAGACGGTGACTGTGAATTACGCCACGGCCAATGATACGGCCGTGGCCGGACAAGATTACACGGCCGCCAGCGGCGCGCTCTCCTGGACCGCCGGGCAGACCGGGGCGCGTTCCTTCGAGATCGCCATTCTCCAGGACGTGATCGACGAGCCGGACGAAACGTTAACGATTGCTCTCAGCAACGTGCAGGGCGCGGTGCTGGCCGTCGAAAAAGCCGCGCTCACCATCTCCGACGATGACGCCCAGCCCAAAATTGTGATTGGCGATGCCACCGTCAACGAGGGCGCAAAATCAGTCACCATTCCCATCACCATGACCGGCGCGACCAGCGCGGAAGCCTGGGTCGATGTGACCACGCAAAACGGCACTTTGGAAACCAACGCCGCCATTGGTGATGGCAATTTGCGCGACTTTAACCATCTCACGGTCAGTGTCACCTGGGAGCCGGGCACTTCCGGCGGCAAAACGATCACCGTCGATATTTTGGATGATCTGGTAGACGAAGGCGACGACGCGACGCAGCCGGAAATTTTTGGCGTGGTCATTTTTTCCAACGCGCCCAGCATCGTGGTGCAGGACAATGCCGCGACGGTGCAAATTTTTGACGATGACGCGCCGCCGGTTGTCAACCTGACGGCCGCTAATCCGACAACTGTGGATGAGAGCGCCGGTGTCATCAATTTGAATGTGGAAATGACCGGTCAGAGCAGCCGCGCCGTGACGGTTAATTTCTCGCTTGTGGAAGGCACGGCCGTTCAGGGCGAAGATTTCACCTTTTCCGGCGCGCAGCAGGTCTCCTGGGCTGCCTATGAGACTGGCGTCAAAGCGATTCCCTTCACCATTGTCGATGATAAAGTCGATGAAAACACGACCATCGGCCCGCCGCCGCCAACCGAAGCGCAAGAAACTTTCCTGGTGCGCCTGAATGCGCCGACGGCCGCTACCTTGGGCACAGGCACGGAAACCACCGTTGGAATCACCGACAATGATCAGGCCGGTATTACGCTCACCGGGCCAGCGCCGACCTCTATTCAGGAAGACCCGACGGCCCCTACGGCCAGCCGCACGGCCGTATATTCCGTCCGTCTGACAAGCCGCCCGCTGAGCGACGTTACCTTTACCTTCGCCATCACCTCCACTGTGCCGCCGCCTTCCCCATTCCATGCGCAGTGCAGCGTGGTCAACGCTGCCCCATTGGTTTTTACGCCGGCCACCTGGAATGTCAACCAGACCGTCAGCGTGCGGGCCGTGGATGAATCCTTTAATGATCAGGGTGGGACTTGCAATATTATTCTGTCGCCCAACACGGCCGATGCGCTTTATACGCTGTTCCCGGATGTCATTGGCAATACGCCAGTTACCGTTGTTAACGACGATGATCCCCAAATTTTGCTTGGCCCAACCGGCGGGCTGCTGTACGAATTGCCTATTTCCGGCACAACCAGCCTGACTTACACCGTCCGGTTATCCTCGATACCCACGGCCACGGTGTCTGTGCGGGTGGATCCCAACAACGAGCTGCAAGTTGGTCGGTCACAGGCCACGGTGGGCGCGCCGGGCGTGCCGTTTACGTTAACGTTCCCCACGGCGAGCGCCGTTATCTCGCAGACTGTTTTTGTCCAGGCGGTTAACGACAATGTGGACGAACCACAAGACCCGCACATTGGGGCCATCGTTCACACGTCCAGCGGCACATCCGATTACAACGGCCTGACTGTTACCGACAACATCAATATCGTTAACGATGATGTGGCCCAAATTTTGCTTGGCGCGCCGGGGCAAATGGTGCTTAGCGAAACGGTTGGGCTTAACCAATCGACCACATTTACGGCCAGTTTGGGCAGCCGGCCGGTAAGCAATGTCACTTTGAATTTTGCCGCCAGCAATGGGCAGTGCAGTGTCAGCCCGGCCAGTGTGTTGTTTGACGCGGCCTCGGCCACAGATTGGGGGGTGGAGCGGGTGGTGACGGTAACGGCCGTCAACGACGCCTTCGACGACGGGGACCAGCCCTGTACGGCGCAAATCACCGTGACCACCAACGACACCTCTTACCAGATCAATCCACCCGACTACGCCTTTACCGTCCTCGATGACGATCAGGCAGGCTACGTGGTTACGGCGCAGAACCTTGTGCTGACCGACACCGTGGGTTTAAATTCGCTTTCTTTTTCGATCTGGTTGACCAGCGAGCCGGAAAGTCCGGTTTCTATTGCTTACGCGGCCAACAGCAAATGCTCGGTCAGCGCCATTACGGCTCTGGATGCGTCCAATTGGGACAGCGGCGTGTGGGCCACCATTACCGCCGCCCCCGATGACATTGCCGACGGCAACGTGACCTGCAACCTGGTCCCCACTGTCACCACCGCCGATCCAAACTACACCACGCTGAACCCCGGCAGTCTGTCTGTGGTGGTGGTCAATGATGACGTGGCGGGCTATACCGCCGCGCCAGCCTCCCTGCGCATCACCGACACGACCGGCCTTAACAGCAGTACCTTCCTGGTCACGCTAACAAGCGCGCCTACAGCGGACGTTACGCTGGCATTTTCCAGCAGCAGCACAACGTGCCAGGCGCCGGTCTCCGACGTGGTTCTGAATGCCGCCTCCTGGCAAACCGGCAAACCGGTGACCATTACCACGTCGATTAACAACATTGATGAAGGTGTAACGAGCCAACTGCCGTGCAGCATTACGGCCGTCGCCACCTCCACCGATTCGGCCTACAACGGCCTGTCGCCCAGCCCGGTCAGCGTGACTGTGGGCAACGATGATGTGGCCGGTTTCCTGACCTCGCCCGCCACGCTGCGCGTTACCGATACGGTGGGCGTCAATACCGCCACGTTTAACCTGCGCCTCACCAGCCAGCCGGTGACCAATGTCAATGTCACGTTTGCCTCCAGCGATCCGATTGCCTGTACGGTGTCCACCCCGGCCGCTCTAACGAGCAGCAATTGGCAAACCGGTGTCAGCGTCACCGTAACGGGCGCGTCGGACGACATCGAAAATCTGAATCGTACCTGCCAGATCAGGGCTGAATCCATAGCGGGCGACTCTATTTATGCGGGCCTGCCGTTTACGGCCGTGCCCGAAGTTATTGTCACCGTCGCCAACGACGACCAGGTGGCCATCACCATGAGTACCGACATTCTCTCCGTCACCGATTCGACCGGCGCGAACACGGCCACGTTTACTATCCGCCTGGGCAGCCAGCCGACCGGTCCGGTGACGATTCCGCTGCTCAGCGATTCGGCTGTGTGCAGCGTGCCATCGCCCCAGGTTATCCCGGCGGCAAGCTGGCAAACCGGCGTCTCGGTGACGGTAACGGCCGTTCCCGACAACATCGACCAGGGGGCTGACCGGGTGTGTAATATCACCGGCGGCGATCCCAGCAGCCCGGACCCCAACTACGCGGCGCTTGGTCCCGGCAACGTCCCCGGCATCCGCGTTGACGTGGTTAACGACGATACGGCCGGTTTTGTGGTCACGCCGACCAGCCTGACCATTACCGACACGGTAGGCCTCAACTCGGCCACCTTCACCGTGCGTCTGACCTCGCAGCCGCCCGTGACCACAACCGTGACCTACGCCAGCGGCAATCCGATCTGCACCGTCAGCTCGATTCCGGCGTTTACGGCCGCAAACTGGGTAGCTGGAGAAGTGGTCACAGTGACCACGCCGGCCAACTTTGTAGATGGCAGCAACCAGATCTGCTCGCTGACGGCTTCTGTTTCGACGACGGATGAAGTGTATGCGGCGGTGACGCCAACGGCCGTTACCGTCAGCGTGATCGACGATGACACGGCCGGTATTTTGCGCACCAATCCAGTCCCCACGGTCATTAGCGAGACGCTGACTGCCCCTAACCACACCGCCACCTTCACGGTAACGCTTAACAGCCAGCCAACCGGCACGGTGCGCATTCCCATCTCCGCCTCCAGCGCCAACAACGTGTGCAGCGTTGCTGGCAACGGACCAGGTGGCAATTCGGTAGACATCACCACGGCCAACTGGCAAACTGGCGTTCTGGTGACGATTACGGCCACCGTCAACAATTCCGCCGATCCCAATCAGCCCTGCACCATCAGCCTGGGACCGGTGGCGACGAACAATCAGCCGGTTGAATACCGGGGTCTCAGCGGCACGCCAGTGCAGGTAGACGTGCTAAACGATGATTAGGGGTAATTGTTCAGGTTTCTCTGGCAAGACCCCAAGGGTTTGATACCCAGGTAATCTAAATGCTCAGGAACAAACCCTTGGGGTCTGGGTCTGTATCGTTACGATGAGGGTTCCTAAGTTTTTAACCTGGCAGGATTGGCCCAATCTTCAAGATTGGTCGAATCTAAAACTGCCCAAATTGGTGCTCATGCGAAAATCATTCCTCATTTTTAGCTTCATATTGGCGGTTATGACCGGGGCGATTGCCCACGCGCCGCGCATGTTGGCACAGGATGCCGCGCCGCAAACCGTTGTCCTGGATTCGGAGACCAGCGAAGGACGGGGCCGTGTGCTGGCCAATGTGTACTTTACCCTGCAAGATGAGGCCGGACGGCCGTTCCCCGATGCCGAAATCCAATCGGCGGCGGTTTTATTGGAAGACGGCCGTCAATTTCCGGCCACTATCGAAAAACCGCCCTACTACGTCGCGCTGGTCATTGATGCCAGCGGCAGTATGAGCGCCGTGCTGCCCAATGTGCAGGAAACGGCCGTCAACCTGGTCAACGCCGCCCCCCCAGACACCAACTTCGCCGTCATCCGCTTCGACGAAACCATCAGCCTCGTCCAGCCCTTCACCAACGACAAAGCGCAGCTGCTGGCCGCCATCAACGCCATCACCGTAGCCGACAACGGCACCTGCCTCTATAACGTGGCCTATACCGCCATGCAAGCCCTGGAAGATGTTTCCGGCAATTCGCCACGCGGCGCGATGGTTATCTTTACCGACGGCCGTGACGAAGTGCAGCGCGGCCAGAACAGCCCTTGCAGCGCGTACACCTACGATCAACTCGTCGCCTACGCCGCCAGCCGGACTGTAGACATTCCCATCCACACCATCGGCGTTGCCGCCAGACCGGACCTGGTAAACACGGCCGCGCTGGAAAAACTGTCGGCCAGCACCGGCGGCATCGCGGCCACGGGCAATCCTGACGAATTGAACGAGTTGATTAAAACGGTGGTGGCGACCGTGAGCAGCCAATGGCTGGCGCAGGCCGAGTTAAAACCCGGTCCCGGATTTCAACGCGCAACGCTGCTGCTGACGCTGGCCGACGGCCAAAAGCCGCTGGGCGGCTCGTTTGGCTTTTATGCCGGCCAGGATTACCGCGAACGGGTGGGGGTAACGGCCGTCGACATCGGCAATTTCCGCTACGATGCGCAGGCGGATCGCTTCCAGTTTGACGTGGCTCTGACAAATTTGCCCAACGTAGGCAGCTTGCAAATCGAGACGCTGGATGAGCAAGACAATGTGCAGGTAGACCTGCGCAACATCCAGTCGCCCAGTTCTGTGCAGGGGATTACCCTGGAAACCGCCGCGCTGCAGCCGGGCGAGCGGTATGTGGTGAAAGTGACGCCGCGGCAAAAGACCGGCGAGGTCGTGCGTCTGGAATCAGGCGCGCCGCTGACGGCCGAATACCACTTCCAGTACGATCCGCCGCAGCCGCTGGGCCTGACCCTCACCGGCGTGCAGGTTGCCGACGAACCGGCCCGCATCAATTTGCGCTCGCTGCGGCTGGAGGATGACGCCGCGACGCTGCGCCTGCAAGTGCAGCTGCAAAATGCGGCCGGGGTGACGGGGCTAAACGGCCGTCTCATCGACCGGGCCACCCATCTAGAAGTAGATAGTTTTCCATTGGAAGTAGACAGCACGGGAACGGCCGTGGTTCCTCTGCGCATTCCCGGCGGCAATTACACCCTCGTCGCCGAGGCGCTTGATGAAAACAACGCCCCGTTGACGACTGCCCAATACGACTTCAGCTACGCGCAGCCAGACAATCAATGGGTGCAGACCGGCAAAGCCGTGCGCAGCAATCCGCTGCTGATATTTTTGTTGATCGCCTTGCTGGTTTTTGGCCTGGCGAGCGGTTGGCGCGGCGGGTTGGGGATTGGGCGGCGGCAAGGGCGGCGCATTTTAATCCCTGGGCTGAATATGGGCAGCCTGACCAGCCAGCCGGTGGTAAACCCGCTGGTTGATGGCGTGCCGGAGCCGGTGATTCTCACGCTGATCAGTTCGCCGGACACGGCCGTTGCCCACGTCGGCCAATGGGAAATCACCCGGTTTCCCTTCACCATTGGCCGCGAAAACGCCGACCTGACCATCGCCAACGACCGCCACATTTCCCGGCAGCATGCCCGATTGACGTTTGAAGGCAATGATTATTTCCTGGAAGACCTGGGCAGCAGCAACGGCACGTTTGTAAACGAGACAAAAATCGCCGCCCGCGAGCCGGTTCCCTTGCGCACCGACCGCGATTCCCGCATCCAAATTGGACGAACGACGATTTTCACCTTTCATGTGGTACCGCCGGAACCTTCGCCGGAGCCAAATGGCGCAGCGGCCGCCGCGCGACGGCCGTCGGCCAAAATGGGGCCGCCCGATGACAACACGCGAGCAAAAATTGGACGTAGACCTCAGTTTTCAACATTTGCAATTGGAACTGGCGCGCCTGGATATTATGCTGCACCGGCAAATCCAACGCTTCCAGAAATCCCAGTCGCCGCCGGAAACAGACTCGCCGCTGAGCCTGTATCACCTGTCGGCGAATCAGGCGTATGCGCTGCTGGAACGGCCGTTTGGCCACGGCCCTGTTGAACTGGACGACGAAGACGACGCGCCCTATCTGGCTGCCCTGGCCGACGTGCAGGCGCAAATCGCCGCCCTGGTTTCTCACGCTGAAGACATTGGCGAGCCGCTGCGTTTGTATCGTCTGGCGACGCTGCTGGGCCTGAATCGTTTTGCGCTGGACGCTTTTCTCATCAGCTTCGCGCCGCAGTTGGATGCGCGTTATGGCAAGGTTTATGCCTTTTTGCAAGATGATTTAACCCGCCGACGGCCGTCGCTCAACCTGGTGCTCGATTTGTTGTGCCGCCCGCACCCGGACCGCCTGCTGCATCTGGCCTATTTCCGCGACGATGCGCCGCTGCTGCGCCATCACCTCATCACCCTGGAGGCTGAAGCGGGTATTCACCGGCAGCCGCCGGTGGAAATGGGGCTGTTCCCCGACGAGGCACTGGTCAATTGGGTGTTGATGGGGCGTTACCAGCCGCCGACCCTGCTCAAGGACCACCTGAAATTTGCCGACGCGCCCCGGCCAGACCTGACCCTGCTGCCGCCGAAAACGGCCGTGTCCCTCACGTCTTTGGCCGCCGGCGATGAAATTCTGGTCCTTTGGGGCCGCGACCAGTTGGCGAAAGAGACAGCCGCCCAGGTATTGGCCAAACGCGGCGGCCGGCCGCTGTTAACCCTGAATATCAAAACGGCGCTGGCCGAGGAACTCCCGCCGTTAGAGGCCGTGCGTTTGCTCTTGCGCGACGCATTGCTGCTAAATGCCGTGCCGCACATCACCGGCTGGGATGATACCCTTGACGATGGCGTCCCCGCGCCCGATTTGCTGATGGCATTGTGGGCGCACCCCGGCATGGTACTCATCGCCGGGGAGAAGCGGTGGCAGCCGCAGCAGTTGGCCCGCACGCGCCACCTGCGCTGGCTGGAATTTGCTCTGCCGGATACCGAGCAGCGCCAGCGGCTGCTGACCGCCTTTTTGCAGGGCGATCTGGTTGATTCGGACCTGGACATGCTGGCTTTTGCCGGTCAGTTTACTTTGTCGACGGGCCAACTGCGGGATTTGGTGAGTACGGCGCGCGACATGGCGGCGCAGAACGGCCGTTCCCTGTCCAGCGAGGATTTGTTTGCGGCGGCACGCGCTCATTCAAACCCCCGGCTGGCGACATTGGCGCGGAAAATCAGCCCGCGGTATGCGTGGGATGATCTGATTTTGCCGCCCGACCAGGTGGAACTGCTGCGGGAAATGGTGGCGACGGTGCGGCAACGGCCGTTGGTGCTGGAAAAATGGGGCGTTGGCAAAAAATTGGCCGCCAGCGCCGGGGTCACCGGCCTCTTTTTTGGTCAGCCGGGCACCGGCAAAACCATGGCCGCCGAAGTCATTGCCGGTGAATTGGGGCTGGATTTGTTCAAAATTGACCTCTCCAGCATGGTCAGCAAATACATCGGCGAAACGGAAAAGAACCTGGAGCGCATTTTTAGCGAAGCGGAAAGCAGCAACGCCATCCTCTTTTTTGATGAAGCCGACGCCATATTTGGCAAACGCTCCGAAGTAAAAGACGCCCACGACCGCTACGCCAACATTGAGATTAGCTATTTACTCCAGCGTATGGAATCGTATGACGGGGTCACGATTTTGGCGACGAACCTGCGCAATAATTTGGATGACGCGTTCATGCGCCGGTTACAGTTTGCCCTGGATTTCCCCTTCCCGAAAGCCGCCGACCGGCTGCGTATCTGGCAGGCGTTGTTCCCGCCGGATGTGCCGCGCGGCGAGGATGTGGACCTGGAATTGATGGCGGAGCGTTTCGACATCGCCGGTGGCAATATCCGCAATATCCTGGTGACCGCTGCCTATCTGGCGGCGGCGAATGGGCAGGTGGTAGGCATGGACCATTTGCTGCACGGCACCCGCCGAGAGCTGCAAAAAATGGGCCGCCTGGTAAACGAACGGAACCTTGAGGTGTAAATGCAAGCAGGTCTGATCAGTAAGGCATCTGGTTATCGGTCTTCTAAGAGCGCGTTGGTTGTGGGCGCAGACAACGCGGCGCGTCAACCGCTGGCGCGCGCCTCGCTGCTTCCGTTGTTGCAGCGGGCTGAGGCTGCGCCACATACCCTGACTCCGGCCGATGCTGTCCGGTTGCAGGCGGTGTTGGGGAACACGGCCGTTGGCGTGCTTTCGGCCTCGATCACGCCCGGAGCAGGCGCAAAGATTCAACGGGTTAATGTAAAAAAAGTAGTCAAAAAGAAGGGTTCTAAAAAACTCAAGTACCACAAAAAAATCAGCAAGTACAAAAAAGGCTATTTAATAACCGGGCGCAAGCGGGATATTATCGCCCGTAATTTGGTGCCTATCTTTAACAAGAATAAAAACAAGCCGTCAGTGTTACGCATCCGCAATCTGGTGGCCAATCAAGAAAAATTGTTCCAGCAGCTTCAGGTTGTGAAGCTTGCTTTGCCGGAAAAGCGGGGCATCAATCAGGCTTTAGACGAAATTCAGGCGGAAATTCGCTCGTCGATCAAGGAAATGACGAAGGACGATCCCACATTCAAAGAACTGGAAACCTGGCATGATCAAAACCAGAACGATCCGCTGGCCATGCAGCTAAAGAGCCTGATGCACAATATGTTTGCCGAAAAGCCGCATTCTGTGCCGCCCAATACGGATATTGCCAACACCTACCACACCGGACACCAGAACGATCCGATTCCGATTATTTGGTACAAACCTGAGAGCGCTTACAAACCAATCACCCCGATTTCAGCACAGGGTGGGCTGCCAACGCTGGCCTATCCAGGCGGCGGGATGATAAACGGGCTTAATTTTGGCCTGGCTCCGGCCAATCAGCCGGGTAGTTGGACCAAGGCGAATCCGATCAAGAAGGTATCTCATGAATCGGATCGCGGGAATCAGAAGAGCTATAACATTCACCTGAAAAACTCCGGTTATCGCATTGGGGATGATTACAATCTGGATGGCGACCATGTGATGGATTTGGGTTTTAATGGGCAGGATGTGTTGAATAATTACTGGCCGCTGAAGAGCGAAGTGAACCGCCGGGCTTTTCATGGGTATAACGAAAGTTATGTGTTGAATTATTATGTGATGGAGCATGGGCAGCCTGTGCCTAAGGCAAAGTCTATCGGCGGCTTGATTAACCGCTATTTTTACGTGAAGGGTTATTTGAAATCGGGTAATGTCCCGGCTGAGTCGGGCAAGGCGAAGGCTGGAACCGACCAGGCGTAAACCTGTGGTAGGGAGGATAGAATGGCTGAATTGGCTCATAAAGAAAAGACAGCGACATTGACGACCATGAAGAAAAGGGTGGTGAAAGATGTGGCCGGGAAACGGCCGTTGCCCACCCCAACCCTACAGCGTGCCTTAGCAAAACCCATTTCTAGGCCGACGGCCGTTTCCACACCCCAATCGTCCTTGCAGCGCCTGCTCGCCAGCCGTCAGATTCAGGCCAAACTGACGTTGGGGCCGGTCGGCGACAAGTATGAGCAAGAAGCCGACGCTGTGGCCAGGCAGGTGGTGGGCAGTCTGTCTGCGGCCAGACTAACTGGCGGGGAACCTTCCGCCCAGCGGCAAGAAGAAGAAGACGAGCTGCAAATGAAGCCGACGGCCGTTCTCCAACGCCAGGAAGAGGAAGAAGAATTGCAAATGAAACCTCTGGTTCAACGCCAGGAAGAGGAAGAAGAATTGCAAATGAAACCTCTGGTTCAGCGGCAGGAAGAAGAGGAAGAACTACAGGCCAAAGGCGATTCGATGATGACTGGCGGCGAGTTGAGCGGCGAAGTGGAAACGGCCGTTACCAGCGCCAAATCCGGGGGACGGCCGTTAGACGACACGATTCGCGCTCCGATGGAGCAAGCCTTCCAGGCCGATTTCAGCGGCGTCAAAATCCATACCGGCGGCGAAGCCGACAGCCTGAACAAATCGCTCAGCGCCCGCGCCTTCACCAGCGGGCAAGATGTTTTCTTCCGGTCCGGCGAATACAACCCCGGCAGCACCGGCGGCCAGGAATTGCTGGCCCACGAACTCACCCACACCATTCAGCAGGGCAGCGCCGTCCAGCGCCGCATTCAACGCTACACCAAAATCCCGGCAGCCGAGCAAGCGGTCAATTACTGGCAAGGTCTTAACGCCGATTTGCGCGTTTCCGACGATGGCAATATGGCCGTTAAACACATTGACGGCGCGCCGTCAAACTCGACGGCTTACCAGGAATTTTATGCCACGCCGGCCATCCTTCAGCACAGTTCCAATGTCCTCCAGGGGATTGGTTCAGCGTTTACCATCGCCCAGGGAGGCGCCACCCTGGTAGGCACAAAACCAAACAGCAAATGGGACAAATGGCGCAAAAATTACAAAACGTTGTACAAAGCTGACATTTCCAATCAGGACTTGGCGCGCACGGGCAGAGGCGATCATTCGTTTAATGCGTGCAGCGCCAACACCTCTAATTTCCTGGGCGTGCTGCGCTCTGAACCCGGCGATCCCAATCGCCTGGAGCAGCGGCGTAACATTATTCTGAAATTGGAAGGGGCCATCGACCATGCCAACAAGCAGATCAATGTTGGCGAAGATATTGGCGCGGCTTTGGTTGAGGCGCGCAAAATTGTGACGGGCGAAAATACCAGCGGCGAAGCCAAAACAGCCTACAACGAGATGTGGGAAGCGATGCGAGGTTGGATCAGTTGGCGTTATGGCGTAAATGAATCGGCCGTGCCGGATGTGGGCGAGGCGTGGGCGATTATGCAAGGCGGCACAGGCGGGCGCAGCGGCATGGGCCATTTTGCCCCGGTTGTGGCCAAGAGCGGCAGCGACAGCGTGACTCTGGAAAATGATGTCAGCCAGACGGCCGGGCAGGTTCGCGCCCAGATTGGCGATTTGAACCCGAATTGGTACATGCGTATGTTCGGCCCGGTTAAGCGGCATCTGTTCTCGGCGAATGAAGATCAGACGTTCTGGGGCGAGGCTAAGAAGAATGAATCCGCAGATTATGGCGACCGCCCCCTGGTGGGACGTCTGGGGTCAGCGTAAGAGGAGAGGGCGATGAGCGGCGCAGCATTTGTGGAGCAAGGGCAAAAAGCGGGGCAGGCTGGCAAGCGGGCAACGGCCGTTTCCCCCAACCGCCCAACCTTGCCAACCACCAACCTGGAACCCAATCGCTGGCCGGCCCAATCCCTGCCAGCAGAATATGTGCCTGAGAATCCAGATAACACCCGGCAGGCCATCCAAGCCATGCTGCCCCCTCAAAGCCTCCAGACCAAACCAGATCGACCGGGCCAAGACCTGTTTTTTCGCCCTGAAACGGCGACGATTACCAGAACTGGCGGCGTCCAGCCGGTGGTTCAAGCCAAGTTTTGGGAATTAACGGCTTCAGGTAAATACGAATGGCACGAAGAAGAAGCCGGCGACCGGTTCGAACCGGTGATGGCCGGCAGCGCCCAGGCGAAACACGGCCGTGGCCAAGACTGGTTCTCCTGGCCCGTTTTTCGCCTGAAAGCAGCAGTATTGACGGCCGTTGACGACATCCCCGAAGAAGATGACCTGGACGAAGAAGATCAGGAAATTCTGGAAGCGGCCAAGACCCCCGCTGAGTCGCAGGGTAAGTCAGCGACGGCCACGAAAAAGAAGAAAAAGAAGAAAAAGAAGCCATCCACTGCCGCTCTGACCGGAAGCGGCCCAACGGCCAGCGCCGACGCGCCCTCGGAAACGGCCAAAGCGTCAGCGCCGGAGGATCCGCTCACAAGCTGGCAGGCCATTTACCGCAGCCAGCCAGAGGTGAAAGATTGGAAATCCGGTGCATTGGACCAGCAAATCGCTTACTTGCAAAAACAAATCGACGCGCAGTGGCAAAGATTCTCCCCCAAAATGATTGAATTGCAGGCCGCCGCCGCCAAACTCGAAAATGCAGCTTTCAAAGAAGAAATAGAGGCTGTTGTTGGTCAGCTTGAGGTTGGTTGGCCTTCTTATAACGGGAAGTTCAATGACTTCGCTACCTTCATTCAGCGCGCCACAAATCAGGCTGATAAGGCGACGGGTTATGCCGAACGCGCCGGGAGGGGCTGGAATTATTTCTTGCAGCCGCAGGCAGAAGATGTGTGGTGGCGTTTCTTACCCACGACAAATAACGCGAATATCAAGCAAATTGCCACTCACGCCAACCAGACCCAACACACGGCCGACCATCGCCCTGAGACAATCCTTTATTTTCAGACTGCCCTGGCAAACAACCACTACACGGTTGTGGGCGACAAAATATCCATCCTCAACGGCAGCGGCCACATCTACGATCTGGCGAACAAAAACAAACTGACGCTTGACGGCGATTCAGCGCCTTTGGAGAGGGTGTATGGCTATGTGTGGAAAAACGGGACGGAGTACACACGTGGTCGAGCCATTCCCGGCAGCACAAAAAAGACTTTGTCAACTTTCCCCCTGTTTAATCACCTGGGCGCGGAAACCGGCAGTTTCACCTTACCTGATCCGTTGATGGTGATTGTAAATACCTTGTCCAATGATTTGAGCAAGGACCCCGGCACAGCGTACATCAAAACGTAGACCGACCCTAAGGGTTTGCCATCGAGAAGCCAGTTTATCCAGGCCGTAAACCCTTAGGGTCTTCCCAGCAACAGATTGGTCCAATCTGCAAGCTAAAAAGTTAACGATACACAAACCCTAAGGATTGAAAATTAAATAACGCGCGGAACACTCCATTTAACCCTCCACAGTCTCCGTTTAACGCCCCACAACCTCCGTTTAACGCCCCACAACCTCCGTTTAACGCCCCACAACCTCCGTTTAACCCTCCACAGTCTCCGTTTAACGCTCCACAACCTCCGTTTAACGCCCCACAACCTCCGTTTAACGCCCCACAACCTCCATTTAACGCCCCACAACCTCCATTTAACGCTCCACAGTCTCCGTTTAACGTCCCACAACCTCCGTTTAACGCTCCACACCCTCGTAGCCGCGGTATCCCTACCGCGAACCTCCCACCCTCGTAGCCGCGGTATCCCTACCGCGTAATCCCCAGAGCGCGGTAAGGATACCGCGGCTACAAGGTCATAGCCATATGCACATCGCCATCGGACCAGGCGTAAGGCGTAAAGCCGCACTCCTGATACAGCCGGATAGCCGCTGTCCAGGTATCGGTGGTCTCGACGAGGAGCCGGTGGCAGCCCATCTCAATGGCCACGGCAATGAGGTGTTCAGAGATGGCCCGCCCCAGCCCACGCCGCCGGCAAGCCGCGCCCACAGACACGCGCACGATGCGCCCAACGCCCGGCGCTTCCAGCAGCAGCCCACCGGTTCCAATCAATTCCCCATTTTCTTCTACCACAAAAAAGGCATGCCCCGCCTGCACATAACTGCCCATAATGTCGTTAAGATCGGGGTTGAGCGTCGGGTCCAGCGCGCCCCAATGTTCACGCAGGCCGTCGAGGATGAGCTGCTGCGCGGCGGATTGGTCGGTGGGGTGAAACGGCCGTATCCGGTAAGTTTCGTTCATAGGCGGAAGTATAGCAGGATTGGAAAGTGGAGACTGGGGACTGGAGACTGGTATAATTGGCCAGGGTAACAAACAACAGGGGTTTTTCAAGAACTCAGGGGGTTGGCAGCCCCCGATGCGTGAAGCGTGATGCGTGACCAGAGAGGTTTCACGCATCACGCATCACGCATCACGCATCACGCATCACGCATCACGCATCAGCCCAAACCTCATAAAATCCCAAAACCCCTCAAAAGGTAACAATGGGCGGTAAGCAACCAGCAGCTAACAGCCAAAAGCTTACAGCTAACAGCTAAAAACATGGCAATTTTAACGACAAAAGAACTGGGCCACGCCTTTGGGGCCAACGATTTATTTGAAAACGTAGACGTACAGCTCGCGCAGAAAGACCGCGTCGGGCTGGTCGGGCCGAACGGGGCGGGCAAAACGACGCTGCTGCTCATTTTGGCCGGGCTGCTGGAGCCGACGGCCGGCAGCGTGCAGCGTGCCCGCGACCTGTCGCTGGGCTATTTGCGGCAGGAGGCCGTGCTGACCTTTGCCGGCCAGGACAACACCCTCTACGAAGAGATGCTGACGGTGTTTGCCGGTCTACAAGCCATCGAAGACGACCTTCGGGCGATGGAAGCCCGCATGGCGGCCGGGGAAATGGGCGAGGCGTTGCTGGACGATTACGGCCGTCTCCAGGAAACCTACGAACACAACGGCGGCTATGACTACCAGGTGGACATCAAGCGCGTGCTGCTGGGGCTAGGCTTCCCGCAGGTGGAATGGGACACGCCCCTCACTCACCTGAGCGGCGGCCAGAAAACGCGCCTGCTGCTAGGCCGCCTGCTGCTGGAAAAACCCGATCTGCTGATTTTGGACGAGCCGACGAACCATCTGGACATAACGGCCGTCGAATGGCTAGAACAAACCCTGCGGCAGTGGCCCGGCGCGCTGATCATCGTCAGCCATGATCGCTACTTTCTGGACAAAATTGTCAGCCATGTATGGGAGATGAGCGACGGCCGTTTCCAGGTCTATCGCGGCGGCTACAGCAGCTACGTGCGCCAGCGCGCCGAGGAATTGGAGCGCGAACGTCAGCTCTTTCTCAGCGAAAAGGCGCGGCTCGACGAGGAGATTGCCTTCATCCGCAAGCACATCGCCGGCGGCAAAACCGACATCGCCAAAGGCAAGCTCAAGCGCCTCACGCGCGACATCGTGCTGCTAGAACAGGCCGAAGCGGGCGCATCGCTGGCCGAACTGCAAGCCAAAAGCTGGCTGGAAGTTGGCGGCCGCGTGCGTACCGTCAGCATCAACGAGGCCGAGCGGCGCGTGCGGGCGCTCATCCCGCCGCAAGACCGCATACCGCTGCTGAAAATGAAGCTGGAAGCAGCCGAACGCAGCACGCGCACCGTCCTGCGCACCAAAGATTTGGCCGTCGGCTACCCCGGCACGCTGCTGTTTGAGGCCGAAGACATCAAGCTGGAGCGCAACGCCTGCGCGGCGCTGATTGGGCCAAACGGCAGCGGTAAAACCGCCTTTTTGCGGCTGTTGATGGGTGAGATGGCTCCCCGGCGCGGCGAGCTGCTGCTGGGCGACAATTTGCAAATGGGCTACTTCGCCCAGGCCCACGACCAGCTCATCCAGAGCAACCGCGTGCTGGACGAGGTGCGCCGTCACCAGGACGTGACCGAATTGGAGGCGCGCAGCTATCTGGCGCGTTACCTCTTCCGCGGTGATGACGTGTTCAAGCGTGTGTCGGCGCTCAGCGGCGGCGAGCGCGGGCGGCTGGCGCTGGCCATCCTGGCCCTGACCGGCGCAAACTTCTTGCTGCTGGACGAGCCGACCAATCACCTGGACATCCCGTCGCAGGAGGTGCTGCAAACGGTGCTGGAGCAGTTCGACGGCACGATTGTGCTGGTGTCGCATGACCGGTATCTGGTGAGCCGGTTGGCGACGCAGATTTGGGAATTGGTGGACGGCCGTCTCCATATCTTCCACGGCACGTATGAGGAATACGTGGCGGCAAAGGGGCAGGTCGAGGCCGAGACGGGGGACGCGGCCAAAGTGCCGCTGCCTTCTGAACCGGTGGAACCGGCCCCGCCGCCCGTGGATTTGGACTGGATTGAAGAGGTAACGGCCGTGCCCATTTCGCCGCGCAAGGGTAAAAAGCAGCAGCGCAGCCGCGCCCAACGGATGCGCGAACTGGTCGACGAGGTGGAAGACGCCGAGGTCTGGCTGGAGCATATCGAGCGTGAATTGGCCATTGCCCAAACGGCCGTCGACGAAGTAGAAACAGCCCGTCTGCTAATTGAGCAAGAAACGGCCCAATCGACTTTGGATGCGCTGGTGGCGGAGTGGGATGAATTACAAGGGGGAGCGGGGTAGGGATACCCCGGCTACATCAGAGCCGCCAATCTCCTAATGGAACTGAAGCCAGAGGTACACGCCGACGATCAGACCGATGAGCGCGCCGACGGCCGTGAAAGCCAGTTCTAAAGGAAGTGACAGGGCCGCATCGAGTAAATTGCCCAGGTAGGCGCAGATTGAGGCGGGCGGCGTGAGGAACATGCCCAGCACGACAATTTCGCTGACCACGTGAATGGTGGAGATCGTGGCTTTGTAAAAGCGGTAGGCTACAAAAGCCGCCAGGCAAACAATAGCTAAAATCCACAGGGCAACCAGGATGACTTTCCCGGTCGCCGCAAAAAAATCAAAAGTTGCCCCCAACTTGTTACTCCCTTACTTGGCTGCCAGATTACTGTCACTGGCTGGATTGTACCTGAAGGGAACGGCCGTATCAATTTTCATAACTATATAGACCCCAAGGGTTTGCTTTGGGATTAAAACCCTTGGGGTCTTAACTATACAGACCCCAAGGGTTTGCTTCTGAGAATTTGGATTACTTGGGTATAAAACCCTTGGGGTCTTGCCAGAGAAGCCTGAACAGTCACCGATTTTCAAGCATTAAACTGCGACTTGGCGACACAGGCGCGGCAGATTGGACCCATCTCAAAGATTGGTCCAATTTTGCTTTTAAGAAAAGTGGCGGTTGTTTTCCTCGTCGGGGAGGAGGCGGAGGGGGATTTGGGCGGCGGCGCTGCCGGACTGTGGCTGGTAGACCACCAGCGATTGCCCGATGAGCGCGTCCCACACGTCACCCAGCGTGTCGGCCAGGGCGATGGGGGTATTCAGGCGATTGGCGATGTCCTGCGGCGAAATGTCGTCCAGGGCGATGCGGTCCGGATGGTCGAACATGACACGGGGGAGGACGATGAGGTCCGGGGTGGGAACGGCCGTTCTCTCTTCCAACGCCGCCAGCACATCAAGCCCCATCAACAACCCGGCCACTGTAATTGTCTCGCCCAGCCGCTGGTTGACCACCGGCAAAACCTCCACGCGCACCCCCGTCAGCGCCGCAAACTCCGCTGCCTTCTCTTGCAGCGTAGGCGCGAAAAGGGTGGCCGTCACCAGCAAGAGAGATTGGAGATTGGAGATTGGAGAGTGAGAGCCATGAGCCAATTTCCACTCTCCAATCTCCAGCTTTAGCGCAACCCAATCGTCCAAAAACTGCCGGACCATGCCCAGGCCGTTTTCGTGCAGTTGTTGGTCATCGTAGGCCGCCAATGGCGGCACCTCGCGGCCGGTTACCAGGTACCATTCGTCGGTAGGATAAACAAAGCGCACGCCAAACCGCTCCTGGTAGATGGTTTGCAGCGATTCCACATAGGCCAGGGTAGCGGCCGCTTCCTCTGGCGTGTGGACGCGCATGGTGTATTTGTGATGGCGCGTCAGCCCGACCGGCACAACGCTGATGGACTGCACGGCCGGCCACAAATCGGCCAATTCGCGGATAGAGCGTTCCAGCCAGGGGCCATCGTTGAATCCCGGCACAATGACCAGTTGGGTGTTCACCTCGATGTGGCGGTCGGCCAGCCAGCGCAGCTGCGTCAGGATGTCGGGCGCGGTGGCGTTGCGCAGGAATTTGCGGCGCATTTCCGTGTCGGTGACATGGACGGAAACGTAAAGCGGCGACAGGCGCATCGTTTCCAGCCGCTCCCAGTCGTGGTCGGACAGGTTGGTCAGGGTGACAAAGTGGCCGAACAGGAAGGAGTAGCGATAGTCGTCGTCTTTGATGTAGAGCGTGCGGCGGAATTTGGGGGGCCATTTGCAGCACGAAGCAAAATTCGCACAGATTGTTGCAGCGGCGAATGTCCACGTCGAAGGTGGGGTGTTCAAATTCCAGGCCGAGGGTTTGATTGTAACGGCGCTGGGCTTCGTACAGCAGCAGCTCATCGCCGCGCCGGATGAGCAGTTCCAGATTTTCTTCCGCGCCGTAAAACTGCACGTCGATGACGTCTTCGACGCGGTTGTCGTTAATCGCCAGCAGTTCGTCGCCAACTTGCAGGCCTATTTTGGCGGCGACACTGCGTGGTTCGATACCGGTGATGCGGCCGCCGGTGAAGGTGGTGGGGTCGAGTTCTTGGAAAAGGGGCATTTGAGGGTCCGTGAGTTGGATGCGTGATGCGTGATGCGTAACCGTAAACGCATCACGCATCACGTATCATGGTTTAGGGCTTTTGGGCTACCGTGAGTTTTTCTAATATTTCGGCGACGATTTCGGCGACGGAGTGGCCGGTGGTGTCGATGATGAGGGCGTCGGCGGCGGGGCGGAGGGGGGAGAATTCGCGGTTGCTGTCGATAGCGTCGCGGCGTTCCACATCGGCCAGGATTTCGGCGAAGGAGGCGTCGTGGCCTTGTTGTTGGCGGTCGCGCCAGCGGCGGCGGGCGCGTTCGGCGGCGCTGGCGGTGATGTAGAGTTTGAGCGGCGCGTCGGGCATGACAACGGTGCCGATGTCGCGGCCGACCATCACGACCTGGCCGCGTTGGCCAAAGGCGCGCTGGCGCTTGACCATTTCCTGGCGTACGCCGGCGTAGCTGGAAACGAGGCTGACGTTGGCGTCGACTTCGGGCGTGCGCAGGTCCCAGGTGACATCTTCGCCGTTGAGGAGGGCTGTGTAGTGACGGCCGTCATCCATGCCGCCGGCTGGCTGCACGTCCAGGTCGAGTTGGGCGGAGAGGGTGGTAACGGCCGTTTCGTCCGTCAGGTCCATTCCGGCGCGCAGGGCGGCCAGGGTGACGGCACGGTACATAAAGCCGGTATCCAGCATGAGAAAGTTCAGCTTTTCGGCCAGCAGGCGGCCGACGGTGGATTTACCGGAAGCAGCGGGGCCATCGATGGCGATGACCGGAAAGTTGAGGAGGGTATTGCTCAAGATTTGCCTCGTGGTTTGGGAGGGGTTGTTTTTTTGGAGGGTTTGTTGGTTGGTTTGTTGGTTGAGGGCTTGCCGACAGCCTGGCGCAGAGCGGCGACTTCGTCGGGTTTGAGGTAGCGCCATTTGCCGGAGGCCAGGTTGCCTAGCTGCAGCGGGCCGATGCGCAGGCGTTTGAGTTTGAGTACCGGGTGGCCGAATTCGGCGGCGATGCGGCGAATTTGGCGTTTGCGCCCTTCGCGCATGATGATTTCCAGGCGGGTCAGGTCGGGGAATTGATCGATGATGGTGATGCGTACGGGGGCCGTGAGACGGCCGTCTAGCATGACGCCTTGCCGCCATTGGTCGAGTTGGGCGGGGTGAATGTCGCCTTCGATTTCCACGCGGTAGGTTTTTTCGTGGCCGTAGCGGGGGTGGGTGAGTTGGTGGGCGAGTTGGCCATCGTTGGTCATGAGCATCAACCCTTCGCTTTGTTTGTCGAGGCGGCCGACCGGGTACAGGTGGCCGGGCAGGTCGATGAGGTCGCGCACGGTTTGACGCCCGGCTTCCATTTCGTCCTCGGTGGAGGAGAGGACGCCTTTGGGTTTGTTGAGGGCGATGTAAATGGTTTGGGTGTTGGGGCGGGCGAGTTTACGGCCGTCCACCTCGATGCGGTCTTTGTTGGGGTCGGCTTTGTCGCCGATTTGGGCGATACGGCCGTTGATTTTGACACGGCCGTCGCGGATCATTTTTTCGCTTTCGCGGCGGGAGGCGATGCCAGCCTGGCCCATGAGTTTTTGTAGTCGTTCTTCTGCCATATGATTCGTTTCCTTAAAAGAAAGATAACAAAAGAAATGGGAAAAGCAACAGCCAGAGTTGGGCAGATGTGGCTGACAACTATTTTATTAGATACTGGCGGATACGATTAAGATTAGCCACGTACCAATCAGAAGAACGAGTGATACTTTTGATGATAATTTTGCGAAGAGGACAGCGAATATAGGGAGCAGGGATTGTAAATTGGCGTAGGGCACACAAAAGTATGTAGCAATCATAGCAGTTTCTACACTACGTCGTCTCCAGGCTAAGACAATTAAGGGGATGCCCAACAATAGGCCATAAGGCCAGACATCTATGGAGTTTCGAGTCGACAGAATAGCCATCATGGCATAAACGTCCAATGGCCAAAACCCCCAAATAATCAGGCTAAATAGAACAACCGTTAAACCAAATAGGAGCAAGCCTGTTTTGTGGTCGGAACGCAGCCAGACGATTGGCAGTGTCAGTCCGGCGACCTGGGGTTTAATCAGAATGAGCAGGCAGCCTATAAGTTGTAGACCTAGAGAAGAATGTATGGCTAGAGAAACCCCTAACAAAATCAAAGCGTCAATTTGTCCGTATACCATGAGAGCATAAAAAAACGGGGTACAGAGGGTGAAAGCCAGGCTTTTGATGTCGCCGCCAAACCGCCTAACGGCGAAACTGACCATTATTACCGAGGCGGCTCGCCAGAGGGCAAAGGCAACTGTACTGCTAAACAGAGAGAACGGAGCCAGGATAAGGGTCAACCACGGCGGATACACGTAATGAATTTCATGGTCCTGATAAACATGTAAGGCATTTTGACCTGCTCGATAAAAAGTTCTTTCCCAATCTCCCCTGGGTGGAGGAATGAAATAGAACAATAAGGCAAAAAAGAAAGCAAAGAAAAAGGTTGCCCCAAAATAGGGCTGGGATCCTATCCATCTCACCTGTTTTTTGATGGCGGCGTTCAGCATGATTCGTCCGAGGTTTTTTATTTGGAAGCGATACGGCCGTTGATTTTGACACGGCCGTCGCGGATCATTTTTTCGCTTTCGCGGCGGGAGGCGATGCCAGCCTGGCCCATGAGTTTTTGTAGTCGTTCTTCTGCCATAGTGTCCGTTTGCGGTTGGAGAACAGGAAAATCTCCACGCAGCTAATTTTCCAAAACTTGTGTTTGAATTTCTCAGACCCTAAGATAGCAGATGTGCGAATCGTGACAACTCTTTTTTTTGCGACTATTTCATTTCAAATACATGAACCGTATAGCCGCGAACCACGTAAGTCTGAACCAGGGTCGCATTATCAAACAACTCTGGCACTTCATCGCGCAGCTGAGTTTCTGTAAAATAACGCGCGGCATATGGACCGTCGCTATCGACCACAAGATGCGTGAACTGCGTGTTTAGAAAGGCTTCTTTATCGCTTCCCAACATCCAGATGGCCGGGATTTGGCTTTCCAAGGCAAGCGGCAGCGCATATGGCCCGGCCAGAATGGTAGATTCGGCCGGCAGATCACTGGCAATCTGGCGGGCGGCTTCAATGGTGGTGACTTCAATTGTTTGCTGCATGGTGGTGTATTGGAAGAGTTGCAGCAGGAGAGCCGCTAACAAAAACAGGCTGACCAGCGTGCGACGCCCTTTAGAGGAACCGGGGAGTATGTGCAAGGTTTGATTTCGAGTCGCTTGTATCAAATAAGCCATCGTTAGAAGGATGGCAATTAACAGGCTGGCAAAGAGGAATGAATAGGCTGTAGAAGGTTCTAGATCAGACCAGCGTCCGGCAAAACCAGGCTGCGCTGGCTTTACACTGATGAATAGATACACGGCCGTTAACACCTGATACAAAAAGTAAGTCAGTCCGGCATAGAGAAAAAGTGGATATAAGCGGCCGAACCGGGTGGGCAGGCTGGGTAACGGCCGTCGCCACAACCGATCCAGCGCAATCCCCGCCACCAGGCTCATCAGCGGGATGAGGACAATCTGGTAACGCAGCGGGCGGATGAGTGAGATGTAGAGCATAGCCAGCGAACTGAGCAAAAAGGCCAGCAAAACAACTTCGGCTGCGGAAATAGACGGCCGTTGGCGGCTGAGAAGCTGCGCCAGACGCCCGAAAGTGTACCCATATGCCAGAATAAACAAGGGCAGCATCCGCCACACAAAACCAAAATCGACGCCCATGAACAACACGGACCAGACAGCAGACCGCACATTGTTTTCAAAACTGATTTGGGGGCTTAAAGTTCTGGCGTAATAAGCCTGGCCAACTGCAGACGGTTGTGGCTGGTAAACGATGAGCGCCCAGGCGGCTAGAATGACGGCGTTCCCGGTAATAAATAGTAGAAGCGGCAGGTAGGCACGGCCGTTGCGCCAGGCTCGCTGCTGAACAATTAGCCAAAGAAAGGCTGACAAAGCGGCCGGTACAAAGGCAATGGCCGGCAGTTTGATAAACAGCGCGGCAAAAGCTGTGCCTGCCCCGGAGATGAAAAACCAGCCTGGCTGGCGCAGTCCGCGCCCCCAGGCGTAGAGGATAAAGGCCATACTGCACGCTACTGTGGTATAAGCCATTGGGTCGCGGTTATAAATAATGTAAACGTAGTTGATCGCCAGGAAAAAGGCAGCGAACAATGCCGCACGGCGGCCAAAATGCTGCCGGGCAAAGCCGGCTGTCAGCGCCACGGACAAAACGCCAGTGATGAGAGAAATGAGATTAGCCGACCAATAGCTGGCGCCCAAAAGACGGAAAAACACGAAAGCCACCCAGTTCATGAAGGGATACATGATGTGTGTCTGGCGCGGGCCGGGGAAAGCTTCCCATTGTCCAAAAAGGGCCATGTCGCGCCCGGCGGCGATGGTTGCCGGACCGTCCAGGCTGAGTTCCGGCGTGGGCGAAATGCCCAGCGGGGCGTCGGCGGTGAGATTATGCAAGCGCATGGTAAAGGCTAGTAAAAGGATGAGGATGATGGCTGCCCAAGAACGGCCGTTTGCCCAGGTTGTTTGCGAGGGTTCTTTGCTCATGGTGTGATGATACCAATAAGGGAATGCGGGTGGCAACAAATGGGTAATGGTGTCAAAATCAGGGTGCGAATTGAGTTGTTTACCGGTTTGTTCATGTATTGGAGTGAGTATGTTCAGGATTCGGTCTGAATGGGGCATTGCGGCTGCTTTGATTTTGTTGGTGTTGTTGCTGCGGGCGCCATCGTTTTACGTGCCTTTTGAGAATGACAGCGGCGACCATGCGTATCACGGCCGTCTCATTTTGCGCGGCGAGCCACTGTACGGCGAGCATCACCCCGACCACCATATGCCAGGGGTGTTTTACACCTATGCGCTGGCCTTTGCCGTATTTGGCGAATCGGTGGCCGCGATTAAGGGTGTGCTGCTGGTGTGGATTATGGCCACCGTTTACCTGATTTATCGGTTGGGCCGGCGGATGGCTAACCGCCGGGTTGGGTTGTTGGCGGCATTGGGAGCCGCGTTACTCTTTGCCACCTGGGAGCTGTCGGCGTTTAGCGCGCGTACGGAGCTGTTTGTGGTTTTGCCGCAGGTAGGGGTGGCGCTGCTGCTGGCGGGGCGCAAACGAAATGGCGGCGATTACGGCCGTTTTCTGGGCATTGGGGTGCTGGCCGGGTTGGCATTTTTGTTCAAGGCGAATTACATTATCGCGCCGGCCGGGCTGGTGGCGGTAGCCCTGTTGTGGGATTTGTGGGCGGAGCGGCGGTGGCAGCAGATTGTTGCTCGTGGAGCGACGGCCGTTTTAGGCGTGGTGGTGATCGTGCTGCCCGTTTTTTTGTATTTTGCGGCTATCGGCTTGCTGGACCGCTTCCTGTTGGTTTTCCAGATTGGCGAAAAGTATCTCACGGCGCGGCAGCATCCCACATTTACTGGACCCGAACACCGTCTGTTGGTGCCGTTGGCAGTGTTGGCCCGCAGCAACGCCTTGCTGCTGGTGGCGGCCATCGCCGGGCTGCTCTTTTTGCCGCTGACCCGCCGCCAGCGTACGGGATCGGAAAACGGGCAGTTGGCGCTGTTGGCGGCCTGGTTTGGCCTTGCCTTTGTTGAAACGAATGTCAGCCGCTCTTACTTGCAGCATTATTACGTGATGTTTATCCCTTCGGTGACGCTGCTGGCGGCCTGGTTTGTGGATAAATTGGCGCGGGATGTGGGGCGAAAGTGGGGGAAGAGAGGCGAAACGGCCGTTACTGCTGCTGTGCTCCTGCTTGTTGTCCTGGTCAACTTTTTGCCAAACTTTACATTTTACCGGGAATACGGCCGTTATGTTTCGGGACAAGAAAGCTACGAAGATTTTCTGGTGAATGGCTTGCCTGACGACGCTGGCATGGTTGCTTTGGAGATGGCGGATTTGGCGGCCTATATTCAGGCGCATTCCCTACCAGATGACACCATATATTTTTGGTCTAACTTTATGGAGCTTTATTTTCTGGCCGACCGGCACGCCGTCATCGATACGATCTGGCCGATTGCTGTGTCTGTGACTGGGGAGGATGCGCATAAGCGGGAGAAAATTTTTACAGCCACGCTGATAATCATAGACAACTACACCATTGTGGGGGTAGAGACCATGCCGGATTGGCTGGCGGCGGGGTTGGCAAAACAGTATGAATTGGAAGGGGAAATAGACGGCCGCTTGGTCTACCGGCGACAGACCTGATGTACCGCCTGTTTATGGACTAAAATTCTTACGGGCTAGAAGATAGCTGTATAGCGGCCCCAGAGTAAAAGCGCACAGGACGGTGACCGCCCGGATCAGCATGATGGCCAACAAACCTTCGCCCCCTCCCGTGCCTAAAAGCTCTGCCGACAGCCCGACCATGGCCTCCTGAATACCCAAATTACCCGGCGTCAAGTTGATGAAAATGGAAAAAGCCGCCACTAACCCCAGCAGCAGAGCGGCCAAATAAGAAATGGGCTGTCCCAAGGCTTCGTAGGCCAGCCAAAAAGATAGCCCGTTCAGGCCAATCGTGAGAGCGGTCAGCAGGGCCAAGCGCATCAGCAGCCCATAGTCCCGTTTGACCATGAACCAGCCGGTTAACAAGGTGTTCATGAACCGGCCGATACGGTTTTCCCAGGGCACTTGCTGCACGGGAAACATAAAAACTACGGAAATGCTGGCGACGACGCCACCAAATAAGAGGACGATGGGCCAGTAACGCTGCCAACCCTGCCCCAATGCGCCTAACGCCAACAGCCCAAGGATCCCTATCAGCCAGAACATGATCAGGTAGTTGGATGTGAGCATGGTGGTGAATTGGGTATAGGGTAGTTGATGGCGTTTCTTGAGATAGGCGGCGCGAATGAGCAGCCCGCCGGAAAATGGGGTGATGTAATTGCCCATAGTCGTTACGGAAGCCAGGCCGAACCATTCATGAAAGGATAATTTTACGCTAAATTTGGCGGCGAATTCGCGTAAAAACAGGCCGTTCATGGCAAAAATGAACACTCGAACAAGGGTTAGATAAAAGAGGTTGGCAAGGGTGACGTTCTGCAGGGATTGCAGAAGTTCCGATTGTGAACGCAAAAAGAGGACTATGACGGCCGCAAGGATAAAAAGTACGGCCGCAGCCACCCATTGGCGCGCCTGTTTTGTCATCTGCTTTTCTTTGCCGCTGTCACGACGTATGCCCCGGACAAATCCATCCGGTTAAACAAGGTAGAAAATAAGGTGAGGGGGTAAAAGGTGATTGGGTTTGCCAACCAGCCCAGCCAGGCGGGCATAACGGCCGTTTGGGCAATTCCACTGGCTTTCGTTTGTTCAACGGCCGTTAGATGCGCTTTCTCAGCCGCCTGCCGCTTTGCCAGCCAGATGCGCGGGATGCGCAGCAGGTTGACAAACGGAAACCCATAGGCGTAAATCTGCACATTTTCAAATCCTGCCTCGGTTACCAACTGCGCCAGATCATGCCACTCATAACGGCGTAAATGGCCCACGATCTCGTCGTGGCGTGACCAAAACTTCATCCGCGCGGGCACAGAAAGAATGAGCTGTCCTTGCTCGTTTAACGCGGTATACAGCTTCTGCAAAAAAGCCGCATCGTCTGGCACATGTTCTAAGACTTCACAGGCGATGGCGCAGTCAAACCGGGCAGTTGTGTCATAGGTCATAAAGTCAGTTACCAACATCTCTAGGTTGGTTTGTGCGACCGGAGGCAACGCCCGATATACATCCCATACGTCGTCACTGTACTCGATAAGTATACCCCGCTGAAAGTGACGCAGCATTTCCAATGTCAACTGCATGTTGCCGGGACCGACTTCCAGGAACGTTTCTCCTGGTTTTACCAGACGCAAAATTGCATGACGTCGAAAGAGGTATCTAGGCGGATAATAAGGCATGGTGCAAAATCAGTTCCAGTTGGTCACGCAAGCGCGTGACGGAAAATTCTTGTTGGTAGAGTGTATATCCTCGGTGGCCGATTTCTGCCAACTCCTGGCGGTGGTCCGCTGCCCAGGCGATGCTCTCAGCCAGCGCCTCTGGGTCGCCCTGGGGAACTAGCAGGCAGTTATGTTGGTTGATAAAATGCTCGTTTTTCTCTGCTTCACCAATGACTGTGGGCTGGCCGAGAGCTAAAAATTGATAGGTTTTACCGGTGATCACGCGGCGGCCTTGCCCGGTGTTGCCGAATGGACCGCCCAGGCATAAATCAGCCTGACAGGCCCATTGGGGCAAGTCTACGTAATCTATCCAGGGAATATGAGTGATATTGGTGAGGTTTAGCTGGGAGCAGAGGGCGTGAAACGGCCGTAAATCCTGTTTGTGCCCGCCCACCAGCGTCAGTTCAATGGGCTTTCCCAACAGCCTGGAGGCAGCCTGCAATATGACCTCAATGCCATGTAAGGGTAGAAAAGAGCCGTAAAAGAAGACTGAAAAAACCTCCGAGGCTGTGGTTTGGGGTTTTTGCGAACAGGGTGTAAAAACCGTTTCATCGGCGGCAACGTGAAGAGGAAATATCTTTTGGGGATTGACTTTTAGTAACTTCGCGAAATAGGTCTGATGCATGACCGTGTCGGTCAAAACGACATCGGTTGTGTGTAAAATGCCTCGTTCGTACCAATGGACAAATCGGGCAAGCCAGGAGTGGGGCGATAACCGATGTTTTTCGTTGACCAGGCTGTCGTAAGGCGACATCATGTGATCGAAGATGAGCGGCTTGCCCCAGGTGATCAGGCGCACAAGCCAGAATAACTCATAACCACGAAAGCCCAAAATATAAAAGTCTGGCTGATGGCGCAGCCTTATCCACAATAATCGGCTCAGTGTTTGCCCGTAACGCAGCCAGCCGCAAGAGGTGTTGAGCGCCTCGTAAAGAGTAAGAGATTTTATTTGCCGCAATGCCTGGAGCAGGGTGGCAGTACGCACGAATTCAGGAAAGTAGTAGCAAAGGATGTAGCAGCCGGTTTGGTTCATTCGTTGATCTCGTTGTTAGTTACGGCTATATACCGTCCCATCTGCGAATCCATAAAGGCTAAGTGCCGGAGTGTCCTACCACCCAAACGGGCGCAAGGGCAAAACGGCGACTGGCAAACTGAAGAGGCATGGTCACATCATTGTGTCTTGTCGTATCGCAAATAGGTGATTTGCTCCGATACCAACCCGATCAGAAAGATTAGCCCGGCTATCGTCATCAGCATCGCCGATGTTGGACCGTAGCGCGTGTCCAACACGACAACCTTGAACAGGCCATAGCCAAAGCCCAACAAAAACGTGAAGATGCTGGCCGGAACAAATATTTTCAACGGCGAAAAGAGTGTGGCGATCTTGAATAAAATCATAAAAAAGCGCGAGCCGTCGCGCAGCAGCTTGATTTTGCTCTTGCCCACCCGCTTTTTTACGGAAATAGGCACATAAGCCAGGCCGTAACCGCTGCGTACCACGGCCAGGGTCATTGTCGTGGGGTAGGAAAAGGTGTTGGGCAGCATATAGACCAGACTTTTGGCAATATCAGCCCTGATGACGCGAAAACCAGAGGTGAGGTCTTCGATTTTGCGCCCGCACACATAACTGGCGAAGGTGTTGTAGATGAAATTGGCGATGTCGCGGTGTACGGCCGTATCCGATTCCCCAGTTCTTGCTCCCACTACCATGTCATACCGGCCAATGTGTTCCAACAAGCGCGGAATGTCTTCCGGTTTGTGCTGCCCATCGGCGTCCATCAGCAAAATGTATTCCCCTTGGGCGTTGCGGATGCCGGTTTTAACGGCTGCTCCGTTACCAATGTTGTATGGGTGCTGATATAGGTGAACGGCCGTATTTGCCAATTTAGTTACCCTCTCTCCAGATCCATCTGATGATCCATCATCTATTACTAAAATTTCATAACACAAATCTGGAAATTGGGTTGAAAGAGTCGTCTGTAACAGGGTCAGTACGTCACTAATTACGTTAGCTTCGTTGTACATCGGAATGACAATCGAGAGGAGAATGGCCGTGTTCATGGTTCCTTCCCAGTTCTTGTGGTTTGTATTGAGACCAAGTCGTATATCAAAGGTGCACTTTTTTGGATCGCGATGTTGCCGATTTGGGAAGGGACATCGATGGGCATGTGTTCTTCTGTAACTAGGGCAAAGCGCTGGATACCGTGATCAGCAAGGCGCGGAATAATGACATCCAAATCCTCTGTCTCGTTTATATACATAAATTGTTTGTTGGTGACATCTGCCATAAATGATGGGAAAAATGGATTGTTGGTCATGATGACATCCGTCGGTAAATTGTCTATTGCTTCCCGGATCCATATTTGATCATAATGGGATTGATATATTAACAGGGCGTTCGCTTATTTGTTTGAGCAATTCCCAAAATTGACCTATATATGAGGGCCTACGATGCTTTTGTTGACATAAATAACAGCTTGGAACTTCTCAGCACAGTCTTGTTGAAGCAAATAATTTATGTCAATGCGTGCATATAGGCTTAATCTTCTACAGACCGCCATATATAGCGGTTTTGAAATTTCGTTTTTAGCTCAAAAAATGAGCGAACGTTGAGGTGCAAGGTACCCTTTGAGATTTACATGAGATGCAATTCCCCAGCTCCGCTTTGGGTGTTAGTTTAGCTTTTGGTCCAGATTCGTGCTATAGGAGAGTGTGACTAATTTGGGTCGTGTTTGTGTATCGGTAATGATAGTGGCGTTGCATTAGCATTTTTTGGACTTTTTGTATAAAGTAGCTTTCTACGGAGGAAAAAATGAGCAACAACCTTTGGGAATTGCGAAAACAGCGTAACCTGACCGTCAAACAATTAGCCGCCAAAAGCGGCATCCCTGCCAAAAGCATCTACGCATATGAAGCGGGCGAACAGGTGAAAATGGCCGACATGGATAAATTGGCCAAAGCCCTTTTTGTCAACAAAACCGCCATCAAATTCCAATCCGATCCCATTACTAAAACTCAACCGGAGCCGCCACCCAAACCTGCAAAACCCACCCCGGTTCTCAAACCACAGGTGGCTGAGCCAAAAGAACGGCCGTCACAACCTGCCACCGAAGGTCAACTCAACCATTTGCACACCCTGACTCAGAAATTGGGGCTGGATGACACGGCCGTTTTCCTGCGCATCAACCAACCACTTGACGAGCTTGCCTTTCAAGAAGCGCGATTCTGGATCAAGACTTTTGAGAGTGAATTAAGGACGGCTGAGGGCCAACGACCGCCTGATACGCGCCGTCTGCGTGCCTTTCTACCTGAAGGCGTGGACGAATTTGAGGCCAACTATTTGCTTGCCCGGCAGCAAGCTGGCGACGAAGTGACCTTTACCTTGCTGGACGGCACGACGTTCAACGGCCGTGTCCTAGGATTCGGTTCCTACAACATCACCATCCGTCAGGCCGATGGCTCTGAAACGACCATCCAAAAGCTGTCGTTGGCCTATTACCATGTGGCTGCCACCGAGGAGAAACCATGAGCCTGAGCGACCATCTCCGTTATCTCCGCGCTCAACAAGGCGGCACGAATACCTTCATGGTGGCCCAGGCCATCGGCCTGGAAAAGCCTACGGCCGTCAACTTGGCCGAAAAACAATATCGTCCCATCCTCGATGAGGAGTTGGTAGCCAGACTGGCGGAGTATTACGGCCGTTCCCTGGAAGAATTTCGGTGGCACAATGCGCGCCCACGTAAATATCTTACCTTCTACATCGCCCGTGCCCTAAAATCCAAAGAATTGGTCACGCTCACCTTGCGCTCTGGTCGCCAGTTGCGCGGCAGGGCAGAATGGTGGGATTTTGGCAGCGTAGGTTTGCGTGATGAAAACGGCCGTCTCCTGGTCATACAGCGCCATGCTGTCATCGATTGGCCCGGCGCAGCCACCGAGTGGCAGGACGTATAACCGGATTGGTCCAATCTTGAATGATTGGGCCAATCATTCCGTTTCGCCTTCCTTCTCTTCAGCCAAAGACGGCAGTTCCGCCAAGGCTCCCAGCCCAAACTGCTGCAAAAACTGCGGCGTTGTGCCATACAAAATAGGGCGACCGGGAGTATCCAAACGGCCGTTCTCCTCCAACAGCCCCTTACTCAACAACGTGCGCAGCGCCCCATCCGAATTCACCCCGCGAATCTGGTCAATCTGCGGCCGTGTGATTGGCTGCATGTAAGCCACCATCGCCAGCACCTCCAGCGCCGCCTGGCTGATGCGCGCCGTTACTTCCAGACCTAAAAATCGCTCAACGGCATCGCTGGCCTCGGGAGCCGTCGTCAATTGCACCGCGCTGCCCGTCCATTGCAGTCGCAGCCCTCGCTCCGCGTAGGCCTCGGCCAAATCGTGCAACAGCGTCTCCACTGCGCCGGTGGATATTTCCAGCGTTTTGGCTAATCTCGATGTACTTACTGGTCCACTGGCCACAAATAAAACACTTTCTAACAGTGCTGCGTGGCTTAACTCAAATTTCTCAGCTTGCGTTTCTGTCGTCATTCCCAACCCTGTACGTTATAATCTTTTCGCTTTTGAATTATACCCATAAACCAAACGATGAAGCGAACGGAGATAGTTTATGTTAAGCCCATTAGATTATGCGCAGCACCATCGGGCTGAGTATGTGGCTGAATTAAAAGAATTTTTAAGTATTCCCAGCGTCAGTACTCAGCCGGATCATGCCGCCGATACGGCCCGTGCCGCCGCATGGTTGGCCGACGCTTTAAGACGGGCCGGCCTGGAGCATGTAGCCACCATCGCCACCAATGGGCATCCTTTGGTCTATGCGGATTGGCTTCATGCCGGACCCACTGCCCCCACGGTGCTGATTTATGGCCATTATGATGTGCAGCCTGTCGAACCCTTGGAGGAATGGCATACCCCGCCTTTTGACCCAACGGTCCAGGATGATTATCTCTATGCTCGCGGCGCGTCTGATGACAAAGGGCAGGTATACATCCACATTAAGGCGGTCGAGGCGCATTTGCAGGCCAACGGCCGTCTCCCCCTCAACGTTAAATTCATCATCGAAGGTGAAGAAGAAAGCGGCGGCGCCAGCTTGCGCGCGTTTATCCCCGAAAACAAATCATTACTCCAGGCTGATGTCGCCCTGGTTTCCGATACCAGCATGGTCAGCCGTAATCAGCCAAGCATTGTCTATGGCCTGCGGGGCATGTGCTACATGATGCTGGACCTGACCGGCCCCAGCCGCGATCTGCACTCCGGCAGCTTTGGCGGCGGCGTCGATAACCCCCTCAACGCCTTGGGACATCTGATCTCCCGCCTCAAAGACCCGGACGGGCATGTGCTTATCCCCGGCTTCTACGACAAAGTCCGTCCGCTGACCGTTGAAGAGCGCCAGGTTTTGGCTCAATTTCCGCTCGCGGAGGGTGAATGGTTGGCCGAAACGGGCGCGCCTCAGGCCTGGGGCGAACCGGATTATACTCTCATCGAACGCTTGGGCGCGCGGCCAACCCTGGACGTTCACGGCATCATCGGCGGTTACACCGGCCCTGGCGGCAAAACCGTGCTGCCATCAACCGTCCACTGCAAGCTGTCGATGCGCTTGGTTCCCGACCAGGACCCCCAAGAAATTGCCCAAATGTTCCGCGATTACGTGCAAAGCATTGTCCCGCCTACCATCCGCGTATCCATCACCGGACGCGGCGGTTCCCCGGCTACCATTACCGATTTGAGTATTCCGGCCATGAAAGCGGCCGTTTCGGCTTATGAAGCCAGCTTTGGCGTTCCCCCTGTTTTTATGCGCGAGGGCGGATCGATTCCTGTCGTCGGCCAATTCCAGGAATATCTGGACCTGGAAACGGTGTTGATGGGTTTTGGTTTGCCCGATGACCGTATCCACGCCCCGAACGAACGGTTTTATTTGCCCAATTATTATCGCGGCATCGAAACGAGCATCCACTTTTTAACCGCATACGGCCAGCAGTCGGCCAATTAACAAACGACCATGCGCTTACCGCCAGAATTGTTACTGTCTGCATACAGCCAGGGTTGGTTCCCGATGGCTCATGAGGATGGTGAACTGTACTGGCACGAACCTGATCCCAGGACTATTTTACCCCTGGATGCCTTTCACATTCCCAGATCGTTGGTCCGCACGTTAAAAAAAGAGGCGTTCGAGATTCGGCGCGACACTGCGTTTACGGCCGTTATCCAGGCCTGCGCCGCCCCTGCCCCAGGTCGTGAGGAAACCTGGATCAACGTCGACATCCTGGAAGGCTACCAAAACCTGCACCGCCTGGGCTATGCCCACAGCATCGAGGCCTGGCGTGATGGGCAGTTGGTGGGCGGATTGTACGGCGTGGCGCTGCGCGGTCTTTTTGCTGGCGAAAGCATGTTTTCTCATGAAACCGACGCCAGTAAAGTGGCATTGGTGCATTTGGTGCAGCATTTGCGGGCGCGAGGGTTTCAACTGCTGGATGTCCAATACATGACGCCCCATTTGCGCCGGTTTGGCGCGGTGGAAATTTCGGCCGCTGCCTATCAGCGGCTTTTGGCCAAAGCATTGGCTGCCGACGCCTATTTTTAAGCTGATTCTACATGAACCACTCGACCTAAATTTGTTCAGGAGAGGAGCGTTAGACGATGGAAGAAAAGATACCTTTATTGGATGTGCAAAACGTGCGCTTTTTTAGCGGCCGTTCGAATGTGCCTCTGGCTGAAAAGATCACCCATTATTTGGGCGTTCCGCTGGATGAAGCTCATTTTTCAAAATTTAGCAATGATAATTTATTTATCCAGTTGGGGTCCAGCGTGCGCGGGCGCATTGTGTACATTGTGCAATCCCTCACGCCGCCGGTGAGTGACCATCTTTTTGGCCTGTTGATGATGTGCGATATTGCCAAAAGCGCCGGCGCGTCGGAAGTTCACGCCATTGTTCCCTATTTTTCATATGCTCGTTCCGACAAGAAGAACGCGCCGCGTATCTCCATTACGGCTCGCCTGATTGCCGATTTGCTGACGACGGCCGGGGCGACCCACATCATGACCATGACGCTGCACTCGGCGCAGGTACACGGCTTTTTTAGCGTGCCGGCCGATCCGTTAACGGCGCGCACGCTGTTTACCAATTATCTGCGGGATTGCCAATTTGATCCTGAAGAAACCGTGGTGGTGTCGCCCGATATGGGGCGGGCGGAATCGGCGGCGCGTTTTGCCGCCGGAATGAAGCTGCCCGTGGCCACTGCCAGCAAGACCCGAATTTCGGATACCAAGGTGGAAATCGGCGGGTTGATTCGGCGGCAGGTGCGCGGGTTTAAACATGCGTTGGTGTATGACGATGAAATTGCCACCGGCGGTTCGGTGGTCGGTTTGAGCAAGATGTTGGTGGAAAGCGGCATCGAGCGTATTCGCCTGATTTGCACGCATGGTTTGTTTTTAGGCAATGCGTTGGAGCGCATGGCGGCCATTCCCCAGATTGAAGAGATTATTACCACGGATACGGTTTATATTGCGCCAGAGAAACGGCCGTCTAACATGAAAGTATTAACCGTGGCCCCAATTATCGGCGAGGCCATTTATCGAAACTATGCCCACCAATCGATCAATGAGTTGTTTACGTTCGGCGAAGACCCGAGCTATAAGGAGGATATATGAGCGAAAATTCTGATGATTTTGGCATGGCCTATATTGATACGTGTGATCAATTAACGGTGTTGTGTATTCATGGCTACCCCCTGAACAGTGCTATGTGGGAGCCACAAATGGAAGACCTGGCCGGCACGGTGCGGGTAATTGCGCCGGATTTGCGGGGACACGGCCGTTCCGAACCCATGCCCGGCCCCTATTCCGTAGGTCTCCTGGCCGATGACTGCCTGGGCCTGCTGGATTATCTGGGCATCGAAAATCCGGTCGTCGTCTGTGGGTTGTCGATGGGCGGGTACGTGGCGTTTGAGTTTTTCCGGCGTTACCCGGAGCGCGTGGCCGGCCTGATCCTGGTCTCTACCAAAGCCAAACCCGACACGCCAGAAGGCAAGGCGGCGCGCGATGCGGCCATCGCCAAAGCAAAAAAGGAAGGCGTGGCTGCCGTGGCTGCCGATATGCTGCCAAAACTTTTGGCCTCGCAAACGTATGATGAGGACAGCGAGTTGGTCGAATTTGTGCAAGAGATGATGGAAGATACTTCGTTGGAAGGCATGGTTGGCGCGCTGCAAGCTATGAAAGATCGCCCGGATTCCACGCCAACGTTGGCGACCATCGACGTGCCAACGCTGATTATTCATGGGGCCGACGACCAGTTGATTCCCTTAAGCGAGGCGCGGGCAATGCAGGCAGCTATTGAGGGGTCGGAACTGGTCGTTATTCCGGAGGCGGGGCATTTGCCAAATCTGGAGCAGATCGATCTTTTCAGTGACGCGGTGCTGGACTTTTTGGATGCTCTTGTTGGCGAGGATCATGATCACAGCCACAACCACGACCACGAATATTAAGTCACCATGCAAAAAATAAGTTAGCGGTTATAGATTGGACCAATCTTCAAGATTGGTCCAATCTGCGCCCCATCTGACGCGGTTTTTATTCGGCCTGACGGCCGCCTTTGAGTGAATCTTGCAGGGCTTTGAACCCATCCCAATCTGCGGCGGCGGCCAGCGCGGCTTGCGGCGGCCAGCTTGTGGGGTCGGCTAACTGGTAGCGGGGGCCAGCCGCTTCGAGGATTTGGTTGAGATGGGCTGTGTCGGCATGGGCGAGTTGGGTGAAGGTGAGGATGTTGGCGGCATTGAGCAGTTCGGCGATTTTGGGGCCGATGCCTTCGATTAGTTTTAGGTCGTCGGGGGTGATGGTTTCGGGCACGGCCGTTTCCCCCACAGGTTCTTCATGTTCAGGCGCAGCATAAGCCGGTTCGGCGTGGGTATCGTGAGCGGGTGGGGTAACGGCCGTTTTTCGCCGCCGGTACAAATCCTTCTTCCATTGCCAGTCCCAGAGGGTGCTGTTTTTCAAAGGCGACCACTTCGGCCAAATCTTTTTGGCTTTTCTGCCGCCACCAATAAAAGAAGAGGATCAAGGCGATAAGGCCAATGATCAGCAGCCACCACCAGGCAGAATTGGTTTCTTCTACCTGCTGGGCAAGGTGAAAAATTGTTGCGCTGTGTAAAAACATGTTGGGAAAACCTCCTGTGCGGTTGATATCGATTTCGATCACGGTGTGACGGGTATCATACCACTGGCAGTCGGATTATTCACCAAATCAGCCGGTTGGCTTGCCTGTTCAGCCCGAATTGTTGGCTGGTGACGGACATGGTTCGCCCAATCCGGCGCGAATCCAGCAGGCCATATCTTGCGCCAGCCAGGATTGCGCGTCGATCCAGGTGATGCCGACCAAAAAATCCCAGTGCAGGTGATTGCCCGTGGAAAGTCCTGTGGTGCCAACCTCGCCCAAAATATCGCCTGGCTGCACCAGTTGACCGGGTTCCACCAGGATGCGGCTGAGGTGATAGTAACCGGAATGGATGCCCAGGCCGTGATCCAAAATAACAGCTCCCCCGCGCACATTCAGAACTTCAGCAACCACAACTTTGCCGGCGGCCGGGGCTGAAACGGCCGTGCCGCCATACGCGCTAAAATCGACCCCTTCGTGATAACGGTTGTATGGCCCGCCGTTCACCGAACGCCGGTCGCCGTAGGTGGATGTGATGGTCAGGTAGTCGGTGATGGGCAGGGTGAACGAACCCGTCCAGTAGGGCGTTGGCGTGACCTGGCTCCAGATTTCGCGCAGGCGGGCGCGTTCGGCGTCGATGGCCGCCTGGTCGATTTCGGCGGCCGTGCCGGTGTAATTGATTTCCTGAAAAATCCAATTGCGGGTGTCGTTGAAGCGCCACGGCTGCGACCAGAGCGGCTGGCCGTCGATTTGGATGGTAAGGTAAGGTTCGCCACGGCCGTAAAATGCGCCTGTGCCAATGAGACCAACGCGGTAACGGCCGTTGCCTACCACCACAAACGGGGCATCGTCCAGCATCGCGGAGATAACGGCCGTTTCGGCCACCTCTGTACGCCAACCCAGCGCAATGCCCGGCTCGCCAATCGGCTGTGACAGTTCCAGTTCGGCAAAGCCGATGGGCAAATCTTGGGGCGGGTTGTCGCCGCCGGGCAAAAAGAGCGGCTGAAACAACAAAGGGCGGTAGGGGTTGGACAGGTCGTTGTGCAGGGCAATGGCCCAGGGCGAGGTGTGCTGGCGAACGGCCGTGGCCAATAACCCGCCCTCGCCAGAACGCAGCAAAACACCGTTGCGCTCCTGGCTGTTTGGCGGCAGGGAAACGGCCGTGCCGATTGTCGGCTGCCGCTGCTTGTTCATATGGGGATTGGCTGCCTGGATATCGGCGGCAAAACGATAAGAGAGGGCTGCCCAGGTATCCCCGGGCTGGATGGTGAGTTGGGCTGCGGTTGGCTGGCCGAAAACGGCCGTGGGCATCAGCCATAGCATCATGCCCACAACCCATGCCCAACCCCCAATTTGCCACTTTTTCCGCTTCATAGTTGCCTTCATCACCTAGAAAATTTTGCCGACCCGATAGATGTCGTCCATTCCCGTTCCTCATCAAAGATCGTCACTCACCCCATTTTACCAAACAGGGCGAATCCGTGTTAGCGAAGCCCATAGGCGTGTTATACAATCACCTGCATGAACGATTTTTCAATTGAAATAAATGCCCGTGCTGCATCCTCAACCCCGCATCTGCTCGCGCGCATCCGCCACAGAATATCTTCCTTGTTTACGCGCTCCACAGAAAGCTGGACCACTATGTCGGAAATGGGTCTGGTGACAGCGGCCGTGATTGTGGGCGCCGGAACAGGCGTTTTGGCTGCGGTCCTGATTTGGACCCTGGAATATGTCACTAGCTTTGCCCATTGGCTGCAAAACCTCATTGTGGATCCCATCGGGCTGTTGGTGGGGCTGGTATTCGCCGGGCTTATCGTTGGGTTTGTAGTTGAACGCTGGGCGCCTGAGGCGAAAGGGCATGGCGTGCCCGAGGTTATCAAAGCAGTTGCCTTGCGCAGCGGCCGGATTTCCGGTTGGATTGCGCCGATCAAGCTTGGCTTGTCGGCTATCACCATTGGCATGGGCGGGTCGGCCGGCCGCGAAGGGCCGATTGTGCAAATTGGCGGCGCGTTTGGTTCAGCAGTCGGCCGGCGTTTCCGGTTTTCAGGTGATCGCCTGCGCATTTTAGTCGCCTGTGGTTCGGGCGCGGGCATCTCGGCCGTGTTTAATGCCCCGATAGCCGGCGCCATGTTTGCTCTGGAAGTGATTATCCATCGCTTTACAGTGGGCAATTTTGGCGCAGTGGTCGTGAGCGCCGTTACCGGCAGTATTGTCGTCAGTCAATTAGTCTCTAAACAACCGGCTTTTCCTGTGCCCGCCTATCAATTCCGCCACCTTGCCGAAATGCCGATTTATATTTTGCTGGGCGTTTTGGCGGCGCTTTGGGCGACTGTTTTTATTCGTGTTTTTACCTGGGGCGAAAAAACATTTGAGCATTGGCGTTTTCCGCTGCCGCTAAAAGCAGCTTTGGGCATGTTGATCGCCGGTTTGTTAGCTTTGCTGCTGCCAGAGCGGCAAATTCTTGGCTCTGGCCTGGAGTTTATCGGTGAAGTAATAAGCAGCAATATCACGCTGCCGCTGCAAATCATGTTTGCCTTGCTCGTGCTGAAAATGTTAGCCACGACGGCAACATTAGCCTCTGGCAATTCTGGCGGCGTTTTTGCGCCCAACTTGTTCATGGGCGCGTTATTGGGCGGTATTGTCGGCTCTGTAGCCCATACTATCTGGCCGGCTGTTGCGGTAGACCCGGGTGCGTATGCCTTGGTGGGCATGGCGGCCGTTTTGGCGGCGGCCGAACATGCGCCGATCACCGGCATTTTGCTTGTTTTTGAAATGTCGGGGGATTATCAGCTCATTTTGCCTTTGATGTTAACGACAGTTTTGGCGGCGATATTGGGCGAGCTGTTTGCCGGCGAGTCTATTTACACCTCTGAATTGGGCCTGGAGGGGATTCGCCTGCGTCGGGGAAGAGATGAAGATGTGTTGTCGGGCGTTACTGTAGGGGAAGTGATGACCGCCAATTTGGAGCATGTTGCTCCCACCACCACTCTGGAAGAATTTTCACGCCATCTGCGCGTTACGCACCATCATGGGCTGCCGATTCTTGATGAAAAGCAGCATCTGATGGGTATCGTGACTATCGGTGATTTGGAGGAAGCGTTGGAGCGTAAAGTGCCGAGTACAACAACCGTGATGCAGATAGCCACGCCCCGTCAAAAACTGATGACCGCTTTTCCTGATGAGACAATTGGCGAAGTTTTGCGCAAAATGGGCCAAAACGCTCTGGGGCGCATTCCCATTGTGGACCCGGAAGATGTGGATCGCTTGTTGGGGATTGTGCGCCGCGAAGATATTATCAACGCCTACAAAGTTGCCCTGGCGCGAAAGACGGAGCTGCAAAAGCGGGTGGATGAAGCTGGCGCGCGCCATGCGGACAGCGCCATGTTTGTGGAAGTGACGATTACTGAGGATTGCGTTTCTTGCCGGAAAACCATTCAAGCCTTGTCCTCTTGTTTGCCGCACGATTGTGTGCTGGTCGCTGTGCGTCGCCGTGGACGCCTGGTTATTCCGCATGGGGACACGGTGCTGCTGCCGGGGGACCTGGTGACGGCTTTGGTTGCCGACCGGGATAGAGATGCGTTGGAGAGTTGTCTGGGCCGTGTGTCATTAGACAGCGTGGCCATTCAGTCTGATTGAGGGGTTGCGTTTCTGGCGCTGCCTTGTTGCTGTTTGGTGCACGCCGGTGGGTGATCTTGGATGCACGGCCGTTCCCCTTTCTATTTCCCAACGCGCGGTTTTATGGCTTTCCAGATACAAAGCCGCCGTTTTTCACACTCCCTCCAAACTGGTTGAAGCCTCCCCTGTTAGCTTAGAGAAAAACACACTGCCAGCGAATTTTCGCTAACTATTGACACTCATGACGCGCCGTGTTATAAATACGTCATAATGATGCAGTGCGTCATTTTGTGCAGTATTACCAAGTGAGGAAGTGTAGGTTGAGTCAGATTTATTTGAGCCTAGGCACAAACCTGGAAGATCGCCCGGCTAATTTGCAGACAGCTTTGGCCTGGTTGCGCCGTGGGGTAGCCGTTACGGCCGTTTCCGCCGTTTATGAAACCGAACCCTGGGGTGTCCTTGACCAGCCCGCCTTTCTCAATCTTTGTGTCGGCGGCGTTACCACCTTGACGCCGCATGAACTCCTCCAGTTATGTCAGTCAATTGAAACCGAAGTTGGGCGTCGCCCAACCTACAAGTGGGGGCCGCGCCTGATCGACATCGACATTTTGTTTTACGATGACCAGCTAATCCAGGATGAAAGGCTAATCATCCCCCATCCATTTGTCGATGAGCGGGCTTTTGTGCTCGCGCCGCTGGCCGATATTGCGCCAGATTTTGTTCATCCACAGTCAGGGGAAACCGTTGTTCAGATGTTAGCCAGGGTTTACTCAACGGCCGTTTATCGCCTGCCGCAGCAGCCCAACTTTCAGGTAATGGGGGATTAAGGCTTGGGCGGCGGCACACCAGACAATGCCATTATTTGGGGGCAGCGTACCTATATTATGGGCATCCTCAATGTCACGCCAGACAGCTTTTCTGGTGACGGCCTGGCCGGTGGGGAAACGGCCGTCACTCGCGCCGTCGCCCAGGCGCAGCAATTTGTCGCCGATGGTGCCGATATTATCGACATAGGTGGCGAGAGTACGCGCCCAGGCAGCGAACCTGTTTCCGAAGCTGAAGAATTGGCCCGCATTTTGCCGGTCATTACGGCCGTGCGCCAAAGCGTCAGCGCAGCCATTTCCGTAGACACATACCGCGCCAACGTCGCCGAAGCCGCTCTGGCCGCCGGCGCAAATTGGATTAACGACGTATGGGGGCTGCGGATGGATGCGGCCATGGCGCCGCTGATCGCCAAAACCGGCTGCCCCGTCGTGATTATGCACAATCGCAGCCAACCCAAAAATGTCGCCCAGGCCCAACGCCTTGGCGGCCGTTATGTGGGCATCCACTACGACGATCTCCTGGCCGATGTGACCCACGAACTCGAAGAAAGCATCTCCATCGCCCGTTTGGCCGGTGTGCAAAACTGGCAAATCATTTTGGATCCGGGTATCGGATTTGGCAAAACGGTCGCCCAAAATGTCCAGTTATTAAACCATCTGGATCACTTCAAAAAAATGGGGTTTCCTATTTTGATTGGCCCATCACGCAAATCATTTATTGGGTACACGTTGGATTTGCCGCCAGACCAACGGGTAGAAGGTACCGCCGCCACGGTGGCCATCGGCATCGATCGCGGCGCGGATGTAGTGCGCGTCCATGATGTGCAGGCGATGGCGCGCGTGGCCCGTATGACGGATCAGATTGTAAGAAAATAGCCGTAGGTGGCTGTTGGCTCTGACTGCCAGTTACCTGTCGACTATCCGCTATGAACTCAATGGTAAGGAGCTAAACATGATTAATTTTGAACTAGATCAGGAACAAAAGATGTTGACCGACGCCATCGGCCGCCTGGCGCAAGAGCGTATGCGGAAGGTGTTTCGGGATGCAGACGAAGAGGGCGCACTCCCGCCGGATGTCATTAAAGCCGGATGGGAAATTGGCGTGCTGCCAACCAGCATCCCCGAAGCCTATGGCGGGTTTGGCGATTATTCGGTTATGACTGGCGTCTTGGCGGCCGAAGCGTTTGCCTGGGGTGATTTAGCCGCGACGCTGCATGTGATGACCCCGAATCTGGTCGCTGTGCCGTTGATGCTGGCGGGCACGGAGGCCCAAAAAGAGGCCCACCTGCCGCTTTTTTGTGAAGAAGGTTTACCCAAGGTGACGGCCGCGTTAACCGAGCCGGTTATCCAGTTTGACCCGCGAAAATTGAAGACAACGGCCGTGCTGGAAAATGATTCTTACATTCTCAACGGAACCAAATGTTTCGTTCCCCTGGCCGAGGACGCCGAAACCTTCCTTATTTACGCCAATGAAAATGGCCAGACGCAAGCCTTTTTTGTCCCGCGTGATGTGGCAGGGCTGACGGTAAACGGCCGTGAAAAACTGATGGGCATCCGCGCCCTGCCAACTTTCCAGGTGAAGTTGGATAATGTGCATATTTCGGCCGTCAACAAATTGGGCGGCAGCGAAGGCATAGACTTCAGTCGCATCCTCAATCACAGCCGCGTCGCTTTGGGCGCGTTGGCTGTCGGCATGGCCAAAGGGGCGTTTGAATACGCCCGCGATTACGCCAAAGAGCGCGTCCAGTTTGGCGAACCCATCGCCCATCGCCAAAGCATCGCCTTTATGTTGGCCGAAATGGCCATGGACATCGACGCCGCCCGCCTGTTGGTGTGGGAAGCCGCCTGGCAGCTCGACCAGGGCAAAGACGCCACCCAATCGGCCGCTGTCATGAAGTATTACGTCGATGACATGGTGATGACGGTGTGCGACCGCGCTCTACAAACCCTGGGCGGTTACGGCTACATTCGTGAGTACCCGGTTGAGCTGTGGCTGCGGAATGCGCGCGCTTTTGCCTCGTTCGATGGCATGGCAATTGTCTAAGATCAAGATTCAGGATTGGTAACGGCTTTTAGGCGGCCGATCCACAATCTTTCACCTTCACGGAGATTCTAAAATGATTAGTTTCGAGATTCCCGAAAAAATTAACAACGAAATGCAGATGGCTAAAATGGTAGCCGAGTCGGTGATGCGCCAGTATTCCCGTTATTATGATGAGCATGAACATGAACGGCCGTCTGAATACATCAACATGATGTGGCCGGTCATGCGCGAGCAGCACCGCCGCCGTACTGAAAAGTTACAGCAAAATGGCAATGGCAACGGCAGTACGCCCAAACGCGAAGGGCCAGATTTCAGCATTCTGCGCCTCATTTTGATGATCGAAATGTTAAGCTGGGGCGACGCCGGGCAATATCTTTGCACCCCGGACCCGGCATTAGGCGGCGCGGCCGTCGAAGCTGTCGGCACCAAAGAACAAAAAATCCGCATTCTGGGCAAATTTGGTCAGGGCGAACCCAAGTGGGGCGCCATGGCCATGACCGAACCCGGCGCCGGTTCTGACACCAGCAACATCCGCACCACCGCCACCCTGGACCCGGCAACCAATGAATGGGTGCTGAACGGCGAAAAAATCTTCTGCACCAATGGCGGTCTGGCCCTGGATGAATCCGAGGGCTTTGTGGTCGTGTGGGCGACGGTGGATGCCAGCGCCGGCCGCTCCGGCATGAAGCCATTTATCGTCGAGGCCAAGTCGCCCGGCGTCAAAGTGACCAAAAAAGAACACAAACTGGGCATTCGCGTCAGCGACACAGTGGCCATTGTGTTCGACAATGCGCGCATCCCTTACGACAACATTTTGGGCAGTCTGGAAGCGACCCAACGCGATGGATCAACCAAAGGGTTTAAGGGCGCGATGGCTACCTTTGATGCCAGCCGGCCGGCTGTGGCCGCCAGCGCCATGGGCATTTGCCGCGCCGCCCTGGAGTTTACGCGCGATAAGTTGGCCGAAGAAGGCATTGTTGTCGATTACACCAAGCCGAAGAATCAGATGACGGCCGTTGAACGCGACCTCCTGGAAATGGAAGCCCGCCACAAATCTGCCTGGCTGCTTACCCTGCGCTCGGTGGTGCTGATGTCTCACGGCCAGCCCAACCGCCTGGAAGCCAGCATGTGTAAAGCCCGCGCCGGCGAAACCGTCACCTGGGTCACCCAAAAAGCCGTCGAATTGTTAGGCCCCATGGGTTATACTCGTGAATGGTTGACCGAAAAATGGATGCGCGACGCCAAAATCAACGACATTTACGAAGGGACCAAACAGATCAATACCCTCATTGTCGCCCGCAGCATCCTCGGCTATTCCCGCCGCGAATTGAAGTAATTGTTTTAGTCCAGTGGTCGGGTAGTCGAAAAGTCAGGCAGTCGGATTGGCCGTAAACCGGCCAATCCGACTACTCGACTGCCCGACTACCTGACTTCTAAACCCACACAGGAGAAATTCCCCATGAGTTTTCGTATAGACAAAGTAGGAATCGTTGGCGCTGGCACAATGGGCGGCGGTATTGCTGCCCACCTGGCGAACATCGGTATCCCAGTGGTGCTGCTGGATATTCCCACGCCCAATCTCAGCGATGCTGAGAAAGATGATCCGCGGGCGCGTAATCGCCTGGTGCAAAGTTTGTATGACCGCATGGCCAAAGCCAAACCCGCCAATCTGGCGCGCGCGGATCGGGCCAACCTGATCACCGTGGGCAACACGGAAGATAATTTCGACCTGCTGGCCGATTGTGATTGGGTGGTGGAAGTGATTATCGAGCGCCTGGATTTGAAACAGGCGTTGATGGAAAAGTTGGAGGCGGTGTGCAAACCGACCGCGATTATTTCCAGCAACACGTCGGGCATCCCGATTCATGAAATTACTGACGGCCGTTCCCCATCCTTCCGGTCTCGCTTTTTAGGCACTCACTTCTTTAATCCGCCGCGTTATCTCAAACTCCTGGAAATCATCCCCACGCCGCAAACCGATACGGCCGTGACCGATTTCATGGTGAAATTTGGCCGCGACGTGCTGGGCAAAGGGGTGGTCGTCTGTAAAGACACGCCCAATTTCATCGGCAACCGCTTCTTCGCCGTGGCCGCCTCTTATGGCATCGAATACGCCATGCAAAACGGCTACACCGTCGCCGAAATCGACGCCATCACCGGGCCAACCATTGGCCGCCCCAAAACCGCCACTTTCCGCCTGATGGACCTGGTGGGTCTGGATGTGATGGGCCATGTCAACCACAATTTGTATGAAGCCGTGCCCCATGACCCCTACCGTGATATTTTGAAACCAGAAAAAACGGCCGTGGTCATGAACCAGATGATCGAAAACAAATGGCTGGGCAACAAAACCGGTCAGGGCTTCTACAAACAAGCGTTTGTAGATGGCAAGCGCGTATTTCTAACCCTGAACCCGGAAACCATGGACTATTTTGATGGCGGCAGCCCGCGCTTCGATTCTGTGGGCAAAGTGCGCAAAGTGGAAGACCTGGGCGAACGCGTGCGCAAACTGCTGGAATTTGACGACCGCGCCGCCAATTACCTGCGCGATTTGCTTTATTACGGTTTCGCCTACGCCGCGCACGTCGCGCCGGAAATCGCCTACAAACTCAGCGATGTAGATGATGCCATGCGCTGGGGTTTTGCCCACGAGGCTGGCCCGTTTGAGATGTGGGACATGCTTGGCGTGGCCGAAACGGCCGAAAAAATGGCCGCCGCCGGTCTGGAAGTCGCTCCCTGGGTCAGCGAAATGTTGGCCGCCGGTTGTGATTCTTTCTACAAAGACGGCCGTGTCTACGACTGGGAAGCCAAAGCCTACACGCTTCGCCCGGTCGATAAAAAGGTAATCCTCATCAGCGATTTGCATGCCGCCGGCAAGGAAGTGGCGCGCAACGAAAGCGCCAGCCTGGTGGACATGGGCGACGGCGTGCTGCTCTATGAATTCCACGCCAAGATGAACGCCATCGACGACCAGATCATCGCCATGGGCCACGAAGCGTTGGCCCGGCTGGACAGCGATTTTGACGCGATGGTGATGGGCAATGACGCAGAGAACTTCTGCGTCGGCGCGAATTTGTTCGCGGTTGGCGTCGCGGCCGCATCCGGCCGTTGGGATGAGTTGAATCAAATGATTCATGGCCTGCAATCGTTGACCTTTAAACTGCGTCACGCGCCGAAACCGGTGGTAACGGCCGTGCAAGCCATGGCCCTTGGCGGCGGCGCAGAAATGGCCATGGCCGGCTGGGAAGCCGTTGCCAACCACGAAAGCTACATGGGGCTGGTCGAATTTGGCGTCGGTCTCATTCCGGCCGGCGGCGGCTGCAAAGAAGTCCTGCGGCGCAAAGTCAACCCGACCATGCAAACCCCCAACGCCGACGTTGTGCCGGTGCTTCAAGCCGCTTTTGAGCAAGTTGCCCTGGCCAAAGTGGGCACCAGCGCCTGGGAAAACAAAGAGCTTGGCTACCTGGCTCCCGGCGACACCATCGCCATGAACGGCGACCATCGCCTGGCAATTGCCCAACACCGCGCCCTGCAACTGGCCCGCATCGGGGCGCGCCCGCCGGAAGTAGAAAAAATCTATGCTGCCGGGCGCGACGTGTATTCGGCCCTGGTGGTCGGCGTGAAGAGCCTGCACTGGGGCGCGTATGCCACGGCCCACGATGTGGTGATTGCCAAGAAGCTGGCTTATGTGCTGACCGGCGGCGACATCAGCGCCCCGGCCTGGGTAGACCCCTGGTACATCCTGGACCTGGAGCGTGAAGCGTTCTTGTCGCTGCTTGGCGAAGAGAAGACGCGCGATCGGATGACCGCCATGTTGATGACCGGTAAACCATTGAGGAATTAACGATTGACGATTGTGGATTGACGATTGAATCGTAAACCTTAAATCGTCAATCGTAAATGGAGACACACATGACACGAGAAGCTGTAATTGTTGCGGCCAAACGTACGGCCGTAGGAAAATCGAAACGAGGCGTCACCCGGAACTGGCGCTCAGATGATATGGCGGCAGCGGTCATTCGCGCGCTCATGGCGGAGACCGGCGGCGTATTAGACCCGATGGAAATTGACGATGTGATTATTGGCTGCGCGATGCCGGAGGGTGTGCAAGGCTTGAATTTTGCTCGTTCTATTGCCATCCGCGCCGGGCTGCCGGTGGATGTGCCCGGCATGACTGTCAATCGCTTTTGCTCCAGCGGCTTGCAAACCATCGCCATTGCCGCCGAGCGCATCATCGCCAATGGCGCCGATGTGATCATCGCCGGCGGGGCGGAGACGATGAGCCTGGTGCCGATGACCGGCTACCGCATCAGCCCCAACCCCTGGCTGGCGGAAAATGCGCCGGAAGTGTACATGGGCATGGGCCTGACGGCCGAGCAGGTCGCTCTGGAATATGACGTGACCCGGCAGGTGCAGGATGAATTTGCCTTGCGCAGTCATCAAAAGGCGGCGGCGGCGATGGCCAACGGCCGTTTCCTGGACCAGATCGTACCCTTAGAAATTGAGGAAGTTGCGCCCGGCCCCAACGGCCCGACACGTCACACACTCTTGTTTGATACCGACGAACATGTTCGCCCGGACACCACGGTGGAGGCTCTGGCGAAACTAAAGCCCGTTTTCAAGCAGGGCGGTTCGGTAACAGCCGGTAACTCCTCGCCGCTCAGCGATGGCGCAGCGGCCGTGATTGTAATGGAACGCAGCAAGGCGGAGGCGCTGGGATTAAAACCATTGGCCCGCTTTGTTGGTTTTAATGTGGGTGGGGTGCGTCCGGAAATTATGGGCATGGGTCCGATTGCGGCCGTGCCCAAACTGCTCAAACGCACCGGCATGAGCCTGTCGGATGTCGATGTTATCGAGTTGAACGAGGCATTTGCCGCGCAATCTGTCGCCGTTATCCGCGAGCTGGGTTTTGACCCGGAAAAGACCAATATCAATGGTGGCGCCATTGCCCTGGGACATCCGCTGGGCTGCACCGGCGCAAAGCTGACCGTTCAGGCGATCAGTGAAATGAAACGGCAGCAGGCGCAGTTTAGTCTGGTGACGATGTGTATTGGCGGTGGCATGGGTGCCGCTGGGTTATTTGAAAACCTTTAATTTTTTTGTGAGGACGTAAAAGAGTTGGCAATTTGCCAACTCTTTTTTGAAATGGTTACAGCCTGAACCAAATTCTCAGGTTGCTCGGTGGTTATTACTGGGAAAGCGGCCCATCGCTGCTTTCCCAGTTTTTATTTTGCATTCAACTTTGGCCTCTTTTCATGGCTTCGAGAGGGAAGTTTATGGAAGGGTGAATATAAAAATCACCCTTGGAAGTTGTTTTAATTGCGTCGATCAATTCTGACTCAAACGCGCGTTTGACAATAAAGCCAGAAACCCCGGCATAATCCGCCTCTTGCAGTAGGTTTGTCTCTTCATAGTTAGCCATAATCAGGACGTGGGTGTCTGGACAGGTTTGTTGCAGCATCAGAATTGCCCGGACGCCGCTGTGATCGGAAATGTTCATGTCCATGACCACAACATCCGGGTGGAATTTGTTTGCCAATTGCAGTACTTCTTCCCCATCGGATGCTTCCCCGACAACTTCCAGGCAGGACTGCTTTTTCAGCATTCCCCGCAGCCCGGCTCGTAATAAAGTGTGATCATCAGCTAATAAAACGCGAATTGCCATACGCCGCCTCGATATTGGGTGTGAGTTCCACGAATCGTATAGGCGAATGAGGGCTTGTTTTGCCAGGAATTCTCAATTTAGATCAGGCATTCGTGCGAACAAGGTAATTTCTTTGCAATTTACGCTGAACTGTCATGCTGAGCGGAGTCTTCGGCCCTGAGCAACGTCGAACGGGGAAGCATCCCGCTCCACCAGAAGAAGGAGATGCTTCGGAGGATGCTTCGGCGGCCTCAGCACAGGCTCTCAGCATGACACATTTCTGGTTAAATTGAGAATTGCTGTTGTTTTGCCAGATTAGGCGGCTTCGCAGGCTTGTTGCAGTCGTTTTAGTTCTTCATTGGCTGAGGAAAATTCACAAGCGAGAAATTCGTTTTCCGGTAAGGCGATTTCCATGACGTATCGGGTGTTTTCCGGGTCGGCGCTGAATGACAGCTTGCGAATTTGGCGGCGGGGAATATACGTAAAAATACCGCCGTCTGTGTTGTCTCTGCTGGTTCTGATGGATTTTGGCTCACGGATAAAAATTAGTTCTTGGGCGGTTAGAATGGCAAGGTGGCTTGTTTTGTATTGTCGGTAGATTGTTTGGTGGAAAACGCTGAGTTCTTTGATGGTTTGTTCTGGTTGATAAGCGATAGTGACTACGGAGTCTGCGGGGCGAATGCTTTTACGGCCGTAATTCAAATATTTGTAGTTTACGCTTTCCAAATAATCAAACTGGGCTAAATCGGGCATGCCTTTTTCGCCTCCGTTTATCACGGCCGTGGCGCGATCGCCGCTCATCCCCTGACGAATTTTCTCGATAATGGGATTAAACAGCGCTTCGTTGGTTGTGTTAAACGTCAATGTAAACGAACCGGACGCCGTTATGATTTCTAGCCAGGAGTGCAACAAGATCATGCCACGCTCCAGGTAGAGAACGTCGGTAAATGGGACGGAAACCGATTCGGTAACGTCATCGATCTGTTCTAACAAGAGGAAGTGATCGTCATAGGCACAAATCATCTGTTTGTTTCGTTTGTTGGCGCGCGATAATTTATCTTCGGGAATTACCACTGTGTATGGAAATGGATTTGCGGCGTCGGGGAAGGCAGGTTTGAACGCTTCGGGGACATCTTCGTAGGTTTTGAGACGGATGGCCCAGGTGCGCATTGTTTGCGTTGACGAGGTATAGGAGTGCCATTTTGTATCTTCAAAATTTTTGGACATTTGAATGCTCCGCCGATCGGGTGCTGTATTTTCAGCTTCTGTGGATGATATTGCAAGCATAGCATAACGAAAACGGCCGTACCACTATCCTTCCTCAGTCGCGCTAAACAATTCAGGGTCTTTTGGATTTCGTGGGGAGTAGCGTGAAGCGTGAAGCGTGATGCGTGAAGACTCTCTGGTCACGTATCACGCGTCATGCTTCATTGAACGTCAACCCCTGAATCCCTAAAGCAGCAATTCTCAATTTAGATCAGGCATTCGTGCGAACAAGGTAATTTCTTTGCACTTTACGCTGAACTGTCATGCTGAGCGGAGTCTTCGGAGCGAAGCATCCCCATGTATTGGTCATTAGGGCTGAACGGGATGCTTCGGAGGACCTCAGCATGACACATTTCTGGTTAAATTGAGAATTGCTGTCCCTAAAGAGCCACAATTCATGCCTGATCATATCCGGTAACCAGATATAATCGGGGAGAGGTATCTAATGAAAGCACGTTTTCCCCTCTTGTTTTTGGCGATTCTGGCGTTGGTGGCGGGCATGTGGGCCGGCCTTTTGCGCATGGGCTGGGCGTGGCCGCCGCTGCGCGACACTCTGCCGGCGCTGCATGGCCCGCTGATGATCAGCGGTTTTTTGGGTACGTTGATTTGCCTGGAGCGGGCGGTGGCGCTGCGGCAGCGATGGGCGTTTGCGCCGGCGCTGCTGTCTGGATTGGGCGGCTTGTTGTTGTGGCTGGGTTTGGGCGGCCGCGGCGGTATCTTGCTGATTACTTTGGGCAGCCTGGGGCTGGCCCTTTTGTTTGGCTGGATTTTGTGGGGACACCGCACGCTGCACACGGCCGTTATGGCTCTTGGCGCATTTTTGTGGCTGCTCGGCAACATGCTCTGGCTGGTCGGCCGGCCGATCCATCTGGCGGTCTGGTGGTGGGCTGGCTTTCTCATTCTGACGATTGCCGGTGAACGGCTGGAATTGAGCCGGGTTTTGCGTCTCTCGCGGCAGGTGCAGGGCTTGTTTGGGGCGGCTACGGCCGTTTTCCTCGGCGGTTTGCTGCTGACCCTGGTTGATTATGGCTGGGGCGTGCGGGTTACCGGCCTGGGTATGCTTTTCCTGGCCATCTGGCTGCTGCGCTACGATCTGGCGCGGCGCAACCTGCGCAAACCGGCCATCACCGGCTTCATCGCTACCTGCCTCTTTTCCGGGTATATCTGGTTGGGTGTGGGCGGCGTGCTGGCCTTGTGGATTGGTCCGGTAAGCGCTGGTCTGCAATACGACGCCATTTTGCACGCCATATTTTTGGGATTTGTATTTGGCATGATTTTTGGCCACGCGCCGATTATCTTCCCGGCCGTGTTGCAGCGGCCTATCCAGTACCACCCGATTTTTTACCTGCCCCTGGCGTTATTGCAAGTTTCGCTGTTGCTGCGGCTGATGGGCGATTTGCTTGTGTGGCCGGTGGTGCGGCAGTGGGGCGGTTTGTTGAATGCGATTGTGTTGCTGCTGTTTTTGGGCATCACGGCCGTCGCCATTTTTCGCCAGCGGTGATCAGGCAACGGCCGTTTCATACACAAACGCCCTGGACTCTTGCGCCGCGCCCAACGACGCATAAAGTTTGATGGCCGCCTCGCTGTAACCGGTGATATACCTTCCTCCCCCCCCCCCCCCCCCCCCCCCCCCCCCCCCCCCCCCCCGCCCCCCCCCCCCCCCCCCCCCCCCCCCCCCCCCCCCCCCCCCCCCCCCCCGCCCCCCCCCCCCCCCCCCCCCCCCCCCCCCCCCCCCCCCCCCCCCCCCCCCCCCCCCCCCCCCCCCCCCCCCCCCCCCCCCCCCCCCCCTTTTTTGTGTTTTTTTTTTGGGGGGTTTTTTTTTTGGCCGGCTTTTTTCTCCCCCCCCCCCCCCCCCCCCCCGCCGCCGCCCCCCCCCCCCCCCGGGGCCCCCCCCCCCGGGGGCGGGGCCCGGGGGGGGGGGGGGGGGCCCCCCCCCCCCCCCCCCCCCCCCCCCCCGCCGCCCCCCCCCGCGCGCGGCTGGGTGAGCCCGCCCCCCCCCCCCGAGGGTGCCCCCGCCGCGCGGGCCGGGCCGGCCCAGTTTTTTTTTTTTTTTTTTTTTTTTTTTTTTTTTTTTTTTGGGGCCCGGGGCCCCCCCCCCCCGCCCCCTCCCCCCCGGCCCCCCCCCCCCCCCCCCCGGGCGGCTGGGGGGGGGGCGGGGCGGGGGCCCCCCCGCGGGGGGGGGGGGGGGGGGGGGCGCCCCCCCCCCTTGGGGGGGGGGGGCCCCCCCCCCCCCGCCACCAACCACCGCGGGGGGGGGGGGGTTGTGGGCGGGGGGGGGGGCGCCCCCCTTTTTTTTTTCCCCCCCCCCTCCCCCCCCCCCCAACCCGGCCCCTGCACCACGTTGAATAGGCGCGGAGGTCGGCGTTGTGTTGCAGAATAAATCGGGAAAGCCGGCGGAAGTCGCCGGCTTCATCATCATACTTGCGATGCGTCGTCTTCATTTGTCCCTCATGAATGCCGCGAGGAGGCTAACGCCAGCCTCCTCGTGGTTATCGATTGCTGTCGGGGCTGTTGGTTTATTACCGGGTTGGATACGTCTCCGGCAAAATTGTGCCGGTCATAATCTCGCGCAAAGCGGTAAATTGTTCAAACGCTACCGAGTGACCGGCGTTGTCAAAGGTGTAAATTCGCTTGATGGGCGCGTCTAGCTGATTGTACCATTCCAACGCCAGATCGCGCCGCGCCGTCAACTCTGCCGCGCCATCGAGCATGTAGAACGGCACATCCAGTTTTGTTACATCCTGGCGGAAATCTATTTCTTGAAGCTGCGGATACATCAGCGTAAACATGTCGATCAGGCCGCGCAGGACATTGACTTTTTCCACCAGGCTGTACTCGCTGGCCAAAATGCCCCAGGGTCCAATGTTGGCGGCCGTGCCCAGGTCGATGTACTCCTGAGGCGGCATGTATGGCTGGCCAAGCGCGTCGTAGTAGCCCATGACAACGGCGTTGGGATAAGGCGTGTCGCTGTAAGGCGGCTCGCCAAAGGCCAGCATTTGTTCGGTGAGGGCGGTGTCGCCTGTGCGGGCGGCCAGGTCCAACACGTCCCGGTACAGTTGGCGGTCGGTCTCGCGCTGGCTGACCATTTGCCCGCTGCCAATAAAGGCGTGATACAAGTCTGGCCGCTGCTGTACGGCCAGCACCCCCAACGTCGTGCCCCACGATTCACCCATCAGGTAGATTTTCTCTTCGCCGAAGCGTTCGCGCAGGTAGTTGGTTAGTTCGATGGTGTCGGTGACGGCCTGATCGAGCGTCAGTGTGGCGGGGTCGAGGGCGGGGTAGGATTTGCCCGTGCCGCGCTGGTCCCAACTGACCACGACAAAATCTTGGGTCAGGTTTTGGAACAGCACCCGCGAGTAGGGCAGGTCGCTTTGCCCAGGCCCGCCGCTGAGGTAGAGGAGTACGGGCAGGTCGGCGTTGTGGGCGCGGATCAAGATGGTTTGATTGAGGCCGCCGAGCGGCACGGCCGTTAACTCCGCAATGCTGCCCGCAATCGGCTGCCCATCATCACCCACAATGGGTGGGGTACTGGCCGGGATGCCGTTCCACACCGCCAGCCCGATCACGATGACGGCCAGGATGACCAGGGGCGTTATTTGCAGCCAGGTTTGTAGGGGGGAAACGGCCGTGTCCCCCCCTGTTCCGTTGGGGAGGTAGCGCGACAAAATCACGCCAGACCCGGCGCCCAAAACCATGGGCAGCAGGCCGACCAGTCCATGAAATCCGCGCCCGACAACCAGGGCCAGCAGGCCGTAGGAATTGTTCAGGCGCAGCGCTCCGGTGGTAGGAACCAGCCCAGTGGGGCGCGCAAGTTCAAAGACGAGGATGTACATCAGCGGCGCGATTAGCATGGCCCAGGGCGAGCGCAGCGCCAGCCCGGCAATCAGGCCGGCCGCCAGGCATGAGACCATGACGATCCAGACTTGTAGGGTGGTGATGGGTCCGTAGGGCATGGTCAGCGCCGTCAGAAAGGCAATCAGGGAGACGCTGGAAACGGCAACGGCCGTTTCTGTTATCCGGTTGCGCGGGAAAGCTGCGTCTTGTCCACTCTTGGATGTGAAAATTTGTTTTAAAGTTGTCATTGAATAATCTTCCTTTAGGGTATGGTTGATGATGGTTAATTTTGGCCCAACGGTCCCCAGTCTACGACGAGCCGGCCAGGGCTTTGCCAAGAAGTTAGCACCAAGCGGTACTCGCCTGGCTGCAAGGCGAATTCTTGCAAACTGCTCGCGCCAGCGCCGTCTGTGCGAAATTCTTCGCTGTGTAGGATAAGGGCGTGAAAGCCAGCCGGCCCGTTTAGACTGAGGTCGAAATAGTCGGTGTTGATGTCCTTGATTACGAAAAACACGCCGAGGTTCGTGGCCTGATCCAGGGTAATTTGGGCCAGCGTTTCGTTATTGTATGACCTGGCTGAAAGGTCAATTTGCGCCGCTGGTTGGAAATTAGGCGGCGGGGTGGTCTGCCTGCCGCTATTTTGCATGGCGATTGTGTTGACCAGCGCCGCGACGACCAATCCCAGAGCTATCAGGCTGACTGTGGCTGCTGCGAGGGCGCGGGGTCTGGTTGGCGACACGGCCGTTTCTTTCATCTGTTTTGTTGTCATAATGATTATCCTTTTGCCAGTTTGCCGTGCTGGCGCTGCACCGAAATCAGGTCTAGCCCCAGGTCACGAATGTGGTTGAGTATGCCATACAGGGCTGCCTGGTCCATGACCGGCCCGGCGATGATGGTTTCGCCATCCGGTGTGCGGGCGATGGTTAGCCCCGCAAACCGGTTAAGCCAACGATTGTCCAGATGCCCCTGTACGCGGATTTCATACCATTGAGAAGGTGTGTGGGTATCCATGTGTGAAGTTCGGCAGTTCCGGCGCGATTAGCGAATCGAGGCCAGGAGCGCATCGACCATGGCTTCATCCCAGGTGGCGACGGGCGTTGAAAGGGCGAGCAGGGCCGGGCCGCCTTTGCCTTGAAATGCGGCCATCAACTGCCGGTAGGCGATGTTTTCGGAGTTGATGCCTTCGCTGATCACGGCCGTTACCGCCTGCCCCCGCACTGTCACCGGCCGATTTTCCACGATAACCAGGCGCGCTGTCGTGTCTCTGGAACCGGGAACCAGGTCCGCGAGACCTTTTTCCAGGGCTGCGCCATCGGCTGGCTGCGAGGATTGCACCAGATACAGGTGGCTGTGCGCGTCGCCAGGGCTGTAGGCGACCGCGCTGTAGCCCGACACGGCGACGGAAAAATCGGCTGTGTACCCTGCCGGCAGCTCGAAATCGGCGATCTCGGCGGCGGTGGCGGCGGCTTGCCGTGTGTCTGGCGTGCAGGCTGCCAAAGCCATCAGGATGCCTGTCAGGATGAGGCTGAGGGTGATTTTGACGATATGTTTCATATGAATGTGACTCCTTTGTGCATGTTTTGCTTTTGGCCAGCTTGGCCTTAAACCCCAAGGGTTTTTTGCAATTCTGTGAATTGCTCCTCATTCAGTAAAACCGTTGGGGTTCCCGTCATGAGATAATCATGCACATAGTCTATCGTCGGGGAGGGACCGGGTCGCCTATCCACGGGTAGGGATGGAGATAGGTTTTGGCCGGTTTGGAGGGTAGGGGAAAGGCCGAAAAGGTTTGGGGGTTCTGGCGCTGCCGGGGCAGCGGTGGTTTAGTTCAGGCCGAGTTCGTGGGCTTTGGCGATGGCCTGAGCGCGGTTTTTGACGGCCAGTTTTTGCAAAATGTTATGCACGTGCCATTTGGCCGTGCCCACAGAAATGACCAATTCGTCGGCAATGTCCTGGTTGGAACGGCCGTCTACGATCAGCCGCAGCACATTGATTTCTTGTTCCGTGAGCGCGTCTGGCATCAGGGCCGCAGGTTCTTCAGGCCGCAGGCTCTGAGCCAGAATCCGGGCCACAAAATCAGGGGCCAGGGCGCGGGAAACTTGCAGCAAAGGACGGGTCGGCCAGCCTTCGTGCGGCAAAAAGAGCGTCAGGTACCCTTCCGGGGCGGCCAGCCGCAGCGCCAGGGTAAACGATTGTTTGGCTTGCGCCTGGTTCCCTTGCGCCTGCTGCACCAGTGCCTGGGTCACGGCCGCGCCCATCAGCCGCCGCAAGGAGCCATCAGCCTGCTCCACGGCGATCAATTCGTCGAGAATTTGCAGCGCTTTTTCCGGCTGGCCGCTGGCGGCCCAATAGCGGGCGTGTAGATGGGCAAATATTTGCTGAGTTTTGGGCAGGCGAGCCTGAGCCTGTGTTTCCAGCTCATCCAATCGCCAGCGCGCTTCGGGTAAATTGCCCAACAGCAGGTGGATTTCTGCCTGGACAACGGCCGTTTTGTACACCACCATCATCACGTCCCGCTGCCGGGCGGCCTGGGCTGTCTCTGCGAGCAGCGCCAGCGCCTCGGCCACGCTGCCCTGTTGAAAGGCGATCCGCGCCAGCACAATTTCGCTGTCGCCGCCCAAAATCTCGCTGGAAAACAGGCGCTGGCTCAGAGCAATGCCCTTGTGGGCAAAGGTTTGCGCCTCATCGAAGCGCCCTTGTTCGTAGCAAATGGCCGCCAGCGGACTGTAGATAATGCCCAAAACCGGCAGCGGGTGGCCGCGATGATCGACAAACTCGGCCAGAGCTGCGCGGCAAAGCGTTTCCGCCTGGCGCAGTTGGCCCATGTCTAATAAATTGAAGGCCAGATTTGCCAATGCGCCCAGCGTAATAAAGGGATGGTTCATTTGCCGGCCTAATTCGTAGGTTTCTTGGAATACGCGGCTGGAGTCGGGCAGGCTGGCGTTCCAGGCATAATCAGACCCCAGGGCAATGAGGGCTATCGCTCGGAAAAAGCGATCCGTTTCTTCCAATTGGGCCAGCGCCGCCTCGGCCAGCGCGCGGCACTGCGCCTCCACGCCGGTCATGGCGAACCACGCCTGCATGGCCAGCAGACGGCCGAGATTGGCGTTTTCGGCTTGTTGTTCAAATAGCAGCCGCGCTCGCTGCGCGTACTGCTCGGCGCGGCCGATTTGGCCGGTGAGCAGCAGGCAGAGCGCTTTGTAGGCGGTGAGATCGGGGGTGGCGTTGACGGCCGTTTCCGGCAGCGCCTCCAGCCAGCCCAACAGGGTTTGCAGTTCGCCGTTTTTCAACAAATCGGCCGCCAGACGGCCAATCAACACCGATGCCTGGGCGGTGTCGGCGATGGCCAGGTAGTGGGTGATGGCTTCGGCCAGCAGTTCCTGATCGGTGAACCAGCGGGCGGCTTTTTGGCGAAGGTCGTGCTCGGCTTCTGGCGACATTCCGGCGCGCAGGACATCGGCAAACAGGTGGTGATAGCGGTACCAGCCGCGCCGGTCGTCCAGCGGAATGAGGAAGAGGTTGGCGCGTTCTAATTGGCTGAGGATGGTGGCGGCGTTGGGGCTTTCGGTGACGACCTGGCATAAATCGGCGTTGAAGCGGGGGAGAACGGCCGTCTGGCATAAAAATTCGCGGATATCGGGCGGCTGTTGTTTCAGCACTTCGTCCAGCAGGTAGTCGATGACATAGCGGTGGCTGCCGCTAAATTCCGCCAGAAAATCCTGGCGATCCGGCAGATTTTGTAAAGCCAGAGCGGCCAATTGCAGTCCGGCGGCCCAGCCTTCGGTGCGTGTTTCCAGGGTGGTCACTGTGTCCAGGTCTAATTCCAGGTGCATGGATTGGTTGAAAAACTGGACGGCTTCCTCCAGGGTAAAGCGCAAATTGTGGGCGCGAATTTCCGTCAGCAGGCCGCGCACACGCAGACGGGCCAGCGAAATGGGCGGGTCGGTGCGGGTGGTGAGGGCCAGATGGAGTTTGGGCGGTTGGTGGTCGATGAAGTAATCCAGGGCATCGTGCAGGGCGGGATTGGTGATGACGTGATAATCGTCCAACACCAGGATGCACGGTTGTTCCAGCAGGGTCAGGTCGTTGATCAATTCGTCGAGAACGGCCGTCAGCCGTTGGATTTGTGGCATGCCCAGGATACTTTGGGCGCTCTGGCCGATGGCCGCATCCAGGCGCTGACACGCGCCGAGCCAATATCCCCAAAAGCGGGTCGGGTCGTTGTCGGCCTCGTCCAGGGAAAGCCAGGCAATGTGGGGCACGGCCGTTGGCTGCGCCGAAAGTTTGTGGAGCCATTCGGCCATCAGGGTTGTTTTGCCGTATCCGGCCGGCGCGGAGATGAGCGTGAGTTTATGGCGGCTGGCCAGGCCATCATTCAGGCGTTGGATCAAGGGTGGGCGGGCTACGTCGCCGCTGCGCCAGTGGGGCTTGTGGAATTTGGTTTCCAGAAAGCGATTGTTCATGAGAAGGCTCGGGTTTAGCCGGTCCAGCGGTGTACCATTTGTCGTTGCAGGTTGGTTTCTGGCGATGTGCGGTGGCCGTCGGGTGTGTTTGCTCGCCAGGCGGCAATGTTGGCCAGCGCTTCCTCGCCGGTCAGGCCGTGGCGTACCAGCCAGCAGCCAATCACCGTGCCGGTGCGCCCGATGCCGCCGAAGCAGTGGACGTAGACGGTTTCGCCGTTTTCCAGGGCGGTATCCAGCGTGTCTAAAATTTCGGTCATTTGGGCGGCTGAAGGCGCGCTCATGTCCGGCACGGCCTGCCGGTGGTGGGTAACGTGTTGGTTGCGAGCGGTGGCCATGGTTTGCACGGCCGTGGCATATTCGCGTAGTTGGTATTCGCCGGCTTCTGTGAGATCGAGAAAAAAGGTGACGCCGGTGTCTAAAAAGCGGGCCAGTTTGGCTTCCGCTTTGGCCTGGGTGGGGGCGCTGGGGTATTCGCCAGCCAGCAAACGGCCGTGAGGGGGAACGGCCGTTAAGCCATCGAATACGACTTCGTAAGAATCTGGGGTTGGCAGTGCGCGAATCATATCATTCTCCGGTGCGTATAGGTGATGGGTCCAATCAGGCAGGCGCAGCACTTTGTGCCGGGCCGTTGGCTTCAAGTCTAATCGGTTGTTTGTCTGAGGACAACCTTATAAGCTCATAGGAGAAGACCCTGAGGGTTTAGGCAAACCCTCAGGGTCTGTATAATCAGGTAGATGGATCGTTGGCGGCGCTTTGCGCCACGACATTATCGGAGTGAGACAACGCATGATGAATGATGACAGAATGGACACGGATGGGCAGGCAAACAGCCTCCGCGAGATTGGGGAGACTTTAAAATCTCATGTCATGATTTTGGGCGGGTTTGTGGCCTTGTTGTGGGCAATTAACCTGGTGAATATGTTCATTTTTAACGGCGGGTTGAATATTTATGGCATTCGTCCGCGCAGCGTGGATGGGCTGCAAGGGATATTGTTTGCCCCGCTTTTGCACAGCAGCTTTGCCCACCTCATGGCCAATACGATTCCGTTGTTGGTGCTGGGCTGGTTTGTGCTGCTGCGCGGCACGCGCCCATTTGCCCTGGTGACGATTGTGACGATTTTGGTGAGCGGCCTGGGTACCTGGCTGATTGGGCCGGCTAACTCGGTGCATATTGGGGCCAGCGGACTTATTTTTGGCTATTTTGGCTTTTTGGTTCTGAGCGCTTATTTTGAGCGCAGTTTGGCGTCCATTTTGTGGGCCGTGTTGGTGTTTTTCTTGTATGGCGGTTTGTTGTGGGGCGTGCTGCCGCAGGGCAATGGCATTTCCTGGCAAGGGCATTTGTTTGGGTTTGTGGGTGGCTGGGTGGCGGCGTATTTGTTGGCGAAACGGCCGTCTCCCCCCGAATCGCTAGACGATGGCGTTATCCGCATCCGGCCGGAAGATTTATACTGAGGGCGGCGCTCAACTTTGCCGCACTGTTACCTGATCGGCCAAAATGAGCTGGCCTTCGGGGCCGCACCGGATGCGGTCCCGAAGGTTGCCGGGGTCTAAAAATTGGCTGAACCAGGCGTGCCAGCGGGTGGCGGCCTGCCGGTCTACGGAATAATAAATCCAACGGCCGTCTAGCCTATCGCGCTCGGTGTTAACCAGGCCGGCCTCGTTGAGGATGCGCAGGTGATGAGACAGCAGGTTAGACGATAAATTCAGTTTGTCCTTGAGTTCCCCATTACACGAGTCCCCCTGCATCAGTTCGGCAAAAATTCGCAAACGGTTAGGGTCTGAAAGGGCTTTGAGTACGGCCGTTATTTCCGCTATTTCTGTCTCATTATCGGGCAACATGCGCGTCATCCTTTTGATCTGGCTGTTTGGGTTACTCAGCCATTTTAAGCCAGCGTCAGCGCGTCGGCAATCCAGCTCATCACTTCGTTTTCGGCCGGAATTCGGCCGGCGGACACCAGTTTTTCATTGATGACCAGCCCGGGCGTGGCCAATACCCGGTACGCTTGAATGTCCTGGTGATCGGTCACTTTGATGATTTCGGCCTCGACGCTGAGGTTAGCGGCTGCATGTTGGGCGATGGCGGCTAATTTTTGGCAGTTGGGGCAACCAGAGCCTAAAACTTTAATGGTTAACATACTTTCTCCTTGTTGATTGTTTAAGGGTCTTTGGGATTTCGAGGGGTTTGGTCTGATTCGTGATACGTGATGCGTGACCAGAGAGGTTTCACGTATCACGTATCACGTATCACGTATCACGTATCAGGGGCTGTCAACCCACTGAGTTCCTGAAGAACCTTGTCTAATTGGCGGCAACAATTTCAATGGTTGGCTCGATGATGATGTCTGATTTCACCGAATTGGCGACCAGACTATATTTTTGCGCTGATTGCAGCGCTTTTTGGATGCGCGCTTCGATAATTTCCGCTTCAACGCCGTTGGCGGCGATGCGAATGTGGGGCCAGAGTTTGACCTGGGTGAAAATTTCGGTGCGGTCTAGTTCGATTTGTTTGGTCCCTTCAGCGCGACATTCGTACTGCTGAAGGTCGAGTTTAAAGCGCTCGCTCGCCCAGATAAACATCATCATGATGCAGGTATTGACGGCGGCGACGAAGGCGTCTTCAGGGGTGAAAACATTTTCGTGCCCCTGGGCGTCGGGCGGGGCAGAGAAGGGCATTTCCGGCCCATTGCCCATGACAATGTGCCCCCAATGCTCTCCCTGCCAGCGGACGGTTGTGTGGTAAACGGCCGTATTGCTCATCGTATCGGCTCCAGTTCTCCCCAGAGAGTGGCATATTCGGCGGCGATTGCCTCGCGGTAGGCAGCTTCAGCGGCTGGTGAAACAGGGTTGTAGATTTTAATTTCGTCTAACAGGGCGGTGATGGTTTCGGGCGACGGCCGTTTCCCCGCAGCGTGGAATTGTTCAAAAATCACCGGCAAGGCGATCAGCGTCACAGCCTGGCCCTCAATGTCCACCACCTGGACGGGAATGCCAGACCCGCAAGCGCAGGACGCCACTTTGGGCTGCTGCGTGGTTAGGAGGACGGTTTCCGGTTCCACAAAGCGCCCTTCGCGGCGGCTCCATTTTTTGTCCAGCAAGGTGTCCACCAAATCGGCCAGGCGCACGGCCGTTTCCTCTACTGCCTGCTGCCCGGCTTCGTTTAGGCGGCGCAGCCCGGCCACCGGACCAATGCCCAGTTCAGCCACCACGTCCGTTACCACGATGCTGGCTGCCGGTTTGCCGGAGTGCATCTCGGTGGCGCGAGCGGCGCAGCGCAGATCACAGCCGTCTACGGCGATGGTGGGATAAAAACGGGCAAATGCGCGGTCGCCTTCACCCCCGGCCAAAAAGAGCGGCAGGCAAATGGTCACGGTGTCTTCCGGGCGCAGCTCTTCTAATACTTTGAGCGCGGCCAGACGGGTAACGGTTCCCTCGGCCAGCTCCTCGCCAGAGCAGGCGACGATTCCGACTTTCTTTTGCGGTAAATTGGGCATCATAACCTCCTACTCTTCCGGCTTCTCTTGCAGCCCATCGATCACGGCGGCCACTTCTTCGGCCAGCGCATGGGCCAACTGCAATCCGCCCTCGTTCAATTCGGCAATACCCTGCGGTTTAAATTGGCGGTTACGGCGAAAAACGTCCAGAACGGCAAACTCTTCGGCGACATGGCCGCCGCTTTCTTGCACCATTTTGGTTGCGCAGGCCAGTTTGCAGCCATCAATGGTGATGGCCGGATTGGCCGCCACGGCGGCGCAGGCGTTGGCTTCCCCTAAAACTAGACGGGAAAGCGCTACCAACTGCGCCGTTTCGGGGCGCAGCGTTTCGATGACTTCATAGGCAGCTTCGCGGCTGACTGTGCCGTAGGTCTTGCCAATACCGCTGCACGGAACAATAACTACTTTGCCTGGCTCGCTCATTGTCGCGTCTCCATGTCTATCTCTGCTTTGATGTGTTCCAGGTAGACGGCCGGAGACATGAGTTGAGACTCGTCGGCTGCCCAGTTCTCGGCGGCGACGGTGATCAGCCAGCCTTCTCCATAGGGGTCGCTGTTGATGAATTCGGGTTCCATTTCCAGCTTGTTGTTGGTGGCGGCGATGACGCCGCTGACCGGGCTGGGAAGTTCAACGTCTACTTTGATGGTTTCTATGTTGGCGAAGGCGGCGGCTTGGGGAACGGCCGTGCCTATTTCCCTGACTTCGGCAAAGGCAACATCGCCATTGCGCTGTTGGAAGAAGTCAGACACACCGATGATGATGTTGTCGCCATCTGCTTTGGCCCACACGCCAGCGGCGTTGTACAGGCGGTCGGTGGCAACTTTGAAGGTGAATTTGTCTTGGTTAAATTCCAAAAAGGTTATCATGTCTGGTGCTCCGGTGGCTACCTTGGGATGGCCATTGTTTCAATGGTTGTTGAATTATATGCGCGCAGTATACCCCTCTGCGGCGCAGGCGGATTAGTGACATTTGTCATGGAGATGCCTGACGAATGCAATAGTTCAATGTAGATTAAATTAATGATGGGCGAGAAGGGGAACGGCCGTATCATCTGTTGCTTTACTAATTCACCCACCGATTACCATCACGTTTGGTCGCTAAACTTCCGATAGTCACTCATAATCTTCTGCAAATCGGGCAGGGGCAATTCGTGAACCACGCGCCCAAGGTAGCCCTGCATGGTCACAGCGGATGTCAGGGCGTTGAGGATGGCTTCCTCGACAGCTTCGGCCGTGGCCTCAAAGAAAGGATTCAGGCGGCTGTGGGGAACCATCTGCAAATTGTGGACCAGGCCGGCATTGGCAGGCAGGTGATTGCCGGTAGCGAAAGCCAGAAAAATATCGCCGCTGCCATTGTGCCCTACGCCGCCCACGCGGCTCAGACCGACGGTGGCCCGCTGCGCGAGACGCTTGCATTGCACCGGCAGCAGAGGCGCATCTGTGCCAATCACCACAATGATGGAGCTGCTTTGGAACGGATCTGGCCAGGGGGGGATGGGTGTATGGTCGTGGGTGAGAATCTGTCCCACCGGCACGCCATCTACGCGGAACAATCCTCTGTCGCCATAATTGGTTTGCACCAGGACGCCGATGGTATAGCGCTGGTGCTCGCTTTCGATTATCCGCGATGATGTGCCGATGCCGCCTTTAAAATCGTGGCAGATCATGCCGGTGCCGCCGCCGACATTGCCTTCCGGCACGGGTCCATCGTGGGCGTTGGCCAGCGCTTCATAGACGCGCTCTTTGGTGATGTGGAAGCCGTTGATGTCGTTTAACCAACCATCATAGGTTTCGGCCACGACCGGCAGCCAGAAACCTTCGCGGTAATCGCGCTCTACCACATAGGAGACGAGGGCATCGCGGACGACGCCAACTTGAAAGGTGTTGGTGAGTCCAATGGCGGAACCTAACATGCCAGATTCTTCTAACCAGGGAAGGCCGGTCATTTCGCCGTTGCCATTGAAGGCGTGGTAGCCGGCAAAGGCGTAATCGTTCCAGATGGAATCGGCGCGGGGTAAAATAATGGTCACGCCGGTTCGGGCGATGCGTGGTTTGTCGTAAATGAGGGTGCTGTGTCCGACGAGGACGCCGGGGACATCGGTGATGGCATTGTGGCGGCCTGTGGGGAAGGTACCTATTTGAATCCCGAGGTCTCGTAATCTGGCGCGCATAAAAATTCTCCTTGTTGCCACGGCGGATGGTAACGGCCGTTTCCCTAATAGTCTGAAATAGTCTGACCACATTCTTTTGCCGGATGTAGCCGCGGTTTTTTACCGCGTCTTCCGGAGGCGGGGTAAGGATACCCCGGCTACAAAAAGAGGTTCTCCGACAGACTACTAGAATGGTACTCACAAGTACCCGAAGTCGCAATTGGCTTGTAAGCGTGCAGGGCGCGAGTTCTTTGATTTTGACAGAGCCAACTTGGGCAAGTAAAATGAGTTCATATGGTGAATTGGTGTTTCATCATGCTCAAATTTTGGAGATGGTTACCATTTTGCATGATTTTGACGGGTATTTGGGACAAAACAAGCTGGACAGATATGAAGATGTGGTCCGCGTTGTTGCATTGCCCTCGCTGCCTTTAGCCTCAACCATCTTATTTCCTGACTGCCAACAATACATTTATTTTCATTGACCCGTTCGCTGTGTGGCTGGCAGTTGGGTGAGGGGCATACGGCCGTTTCCGGCAAAGGAGGTGTTAGACAGACGTTTACTGCCAGAACACACATTACTTTAGATAAATTGTTTACGTTAACAAGAGAAAGGAGAAGAAAAATGATCGGAAAAACTAGTCGAATCTGGCTGTTGGCTACCTTCCTGTTGATTTTGGCCCTGGCCGCCTGCGGCGGCACAACCAGCGAGCCAGGTTCAAGCACCACCGACACCACAGCCCCTGCCTCAACCGATACGCCAGCAGAGCAACCCACCGACGCCCCTGTAGAACAGCCCGCCGCCACCGAACGTAAAGTCGCCACCTTCATCTGGACCCAAGAATTTGATACGTTGAACCCCATCTACACCGGTATGTGGTTTGTTTCTATTACCTTTGATATTTGGAACGCGCCAGCCTGGTCGTTCAACAACAAAGATGAACCAGTTCCAGTGCTGGTTACCCAAATGCCTTCAGAGGCCAACGGCGGCATTACCGATGACGGCCGTACCATCACCCTCAACCTGCGCGACGACATTAAATGGTCCGATGGTGAGCCAATCACTGCCAACGATTTTGTCTTCACCTACAACATGATCATGGACCCGGCGAACATTGTCCAGTCCACCTACCCCTATGATTCCATGGCCAGCGTAACGGCCGCCGACGATCAGACGGTCGTCCTGACGTTTGATGATCCATTTGCGCCGTGGATGACCTTGTGGCGTTATCTCCTGCCGGAGCACGTGCTGGCCCCAGTCTTCGAGGCCGAAGGGACGCTGGATGCGGCCGAATGGAACCTGGCTCCGACGGTTGGCGCCGGTCCTTACGTCTTCGCCGAGTGGGAATCGGGCAGCTTTGCCCGCTTTGTGCGCAATGAAAATTATTTCAACGCGCCGCCACTCATTGATGAAATTTTTATCCGCTTTGTGCCTGATGATGCCTCCCAAACGGCCGCGTTGCAAACCGGCGACGCCGATCTGGGTACCTTTATCCCCTATTCCGACGTTCCCACATTGCGCGATGCCGGCGTCAATGTCATCAGTGTGCCCTCTGGTTACAACGAAGGCTGGTTCTTCTACTTTGGCGATAACGGCAATCCCGCGCTGCAAGATGTAAACGTGCGCAAAGCCATCGCCCTGGCCTTTGATCGTGAAGCATTGAGCCAGGACCTGCTGCTCGGCCTCACCAAACCTGCGGCTTCTCTGTGGGACAATACCCCTTACGTCGATCCCAGCATTACGCCCTATCCATTCGATCCTGAAGAAGCCAAACGCCTTTTAGACGAAGCAGGCTGGGTAGACAGCAATAGTGACGGCACCCGCGATAAAGATGGCGTGGAACTCATCCTTTCGCACGGGACTACTATCCGAGAAATTCGTCAGGATACGCAGGCTGTGGCGCAGCAGCAGTTGGCCGAGGTGGGCATTGGCCTGGATATTCAGAGCTACGACGCAGACATTTTCTTTGGCGGCATGAGCGATGGCGGCCCGGCGGCCTCTGGCGAATTAGACATTTTCCAGTGGTCAGACGGCCCATCGGTCTACCCGGATCCAGACCATTACTATTGGTATTGCAGCGAAATCCCCACGGATGAATATCCCGATGGCGCAAACTGGCAGCGGCTTTGCGATGAAACATTGGATGGATTGTTTGCGCTGCAAACCACCCAAACCGATTTTGCCGAACGCCAACAAACGTTCTTCGAGATAACCAGATATATGCATGACAACGTGATCTGGTTGGGGTTGTGGCAAGACCCGGACATTTGGGCGTTAAGCGGCCGTTTGCAAAATGTCAATATGTCCGGCGCGTCACCCTTCTACAGCCTGGCTGAATGGGATATGCAAAATTAGTTGTTCCGTGTGCTTTCAGGTTTCGTTTGTGCATGTGCCATCGGGCCTGAAACCATCTGGATGAATGAAACTTTGGGCAGCAGGCGAGTTTTTGGCAAATTCTTTCGACTCGCCTGCTGCCTTTGCCACCCACTTTTGCTAGAAACAAGCAGTTCATGGGCAACTGGCTGCTGCTTACAGTTTTAGGAGTTCACCATGGGTCGCTACATTATTCGTCGCCTTCTCCAGGCTATTCCACTGTTGTTCATCATCAGCGTGATTTTATTTGTGCTTATGCAAAATATGGGCGACCCGATAGCCACATTAGGCGGCCGTCGCGCTACGCGCCCTGAAGACCGTGAACGCCTGACGCGCCAACTGGGGCTGGATAAACCGATGTACACGCAGTATTTGTATTGGCTGGTAGGCAACGATTGGGACAAGTTCGACGCGGATGGCGATGGCGTACCGGAAACGCCTGGGCAGCGTTTGGGCGTGCTGCGGGGCGATTTTGGCACGTCGATGGTGAATCGGGGCAAGCCGGTTTGGGAAGTGATTTGGGAGCGTATTCCCAATACGTTGTTATTGATGGCCGCCGCAGAGGTGGTGATCATTGTGTTCGCGGTTTTAATTGGCGTGTATTCGGCGCTGCACCAGTATTCCGTGGCGGATAATGTGATTACGGCCGTTTCCTTCATCGGTTACTCTATGCCCATCTTTTTTATCGCCCTGCTCTCGATCTACATCTTTTCGGTGAAATTTCAGCGGTGGGGGCTGCCTTATTTGCCTTCGGTGGGCATGTTCGATCCGCAGGTGGGCAAGACCCCCTCCCAGGTAGCCAGGCACATGATTTTGCCTGTGCTCAGCATTGCCTTTGTCAGTTTGGCGGCTTACAGCCGTTACATCCGCAGCACCATGCTGGAAGTTATGAACCAGGATTACATCCGCACGGCGCGGGCCAAGGGGCTGCGCGGGCGCTACGTCATTGTCGTCCATGCTCTGAAAAACGCCTCTCTGCCCATCGTCACCGTAGTCGGTCTGGACATCGCCTTCTTGCTTGGCGGCGCGGTTGTCACCGAGCGGATTTTTGCCTGGCCGGGCATGGGACGCCTGTTTCTGGATCATGTTTCGCGCTCGGACGTGCCTGTTGTGATGGGCATCCTGATGTTATTGGCCGTTACGGTCATTGTCTTTCAAATCATCACCGACATCGCCTACGCCTGGCTTGATCCACGCATTCGCTACGAATAGAGATAGAACGGGACCATACTCTAACTCTAACCTCAAACTTCTTGGAGATTTCTATGAGCGCAGTAGATCCCCCTGTTATCACGTTACCCAAAGTGGGCGCCGACGAATTAGAAGCGCCGCCGCTTACGCCAGGGCAAATGGCCTGGCGTCGTTTTCGGCGGCATAAAATGGCTATGGTCAGTTTGGGCATAATTGTTTTTCTCTTTATTTATTCGTTTGCCGGCATTTTGTTTTATTCGGAAGCTGACGCCAATGCCACAGACACGGCCGTTCGCCTGACAGGCCCATCGTCGGAGCACTATTTTGGCACAGACACGGTCGGGCGAGATATTTTGGCGCGAACCATTTACGGCGGGCAGATTTCGTTGTTTATTGCCTTAACGGCCGTGACTCTTGAAACCGGCATTGGCATCCTGGTTGGGGCGGCGGCCGGTTATTACGGCGGCAAAGTCGATGGCATCCTCATGCGCATCACCGAAGCCATTCTGATCATTCCGCAGCTCTTTCTGCTCATTGTCATGGCTAAATTTTTTGGCGGCCAGATTCCCGATATTCACATCTTTGGCCGGACATTTAGCGGCAGTGTCATCACCATCATCCTCATCATCGGTCTGACAAGCTGGATGTATCTGGCCCGCATCGTCCGCGCCGAATTCATGTCTATCAAGGAAAATGAGTTTATTCTGGCCGCCAAAGCCGTCGGCACATCCAACCGAGAAATTATTTTTAAGCACATCCTGCCCAACAGCATTGCCCCCATTGTCGTTTCTGCTACATTGGGCGTCGCCAACGCCATCCTGGCCGAAGCTTACATCAGCTTCCTGGGGTTGGGCGTGCAGCCGCCTACTGCTACCTGGGGCAACATGTTAGAAGGCTCCTATAACTATATAGAAACGGCTCCCTGGCTCTGGATTTTCCCCGGAATGCTCATTTTATTAACCGTTTTGGCCATCAACTTTGTTGGTGATGGCCTGCGCGACGCCCTGGACCCGCGCAGTCGAGCGATGTAGGAAAAGATTGAAAATGAGTGGCAAGACCCCAAGGGTTTAATGCCCACTAAGCCAAATTCTCAGGCGCAAACCCTTGGGGTCTGATGGTTACAAAAATGAGTGGCAAGACCCCAAGGGTTTAATGCCCACTGAGCCAAATTTTCATGAGCAAACCCTTGGGGTCTGATAGTTACAAAAATGAGTGGCAAGACCCCAAGGGTTTAATGCCCACTAAGCCAAATTTTCATGAGCAAACCCTTGGGGTCTGATAGTTACGAAAATTAAAGATCGAACTGGTTTCCAATCTTCAATCTTTCACCGAGACTTTTATGAATGATTCCACCGTCCCTTTACTCGAAGTCAACGACCTCAAGGTGCAATTTCACACCCCAGAGGGCACAGTCCATGCCGTAAACGGCATTTCTTACACCATCCACCAGGGCGAAGTGGTGGCCGTGGTCGGTGAGAGTGGCTGCGGAAAATCGGTCAGCATGATGTCTATTTTGGGATTGATTCCTGTGCCGCCGGGCGAGATTGTAAACGGCCGTGCCGCCTGGCAGGGTCAAAATCTGCTCACCATGGCCGAAGACAACCTCGAACAGGTGCGGGGCGGCGAAATCGGCATGATCTTTCAGGACCCCATGACCTCCCTCAATCCCGTCCTCACCATCGAACGCCAATTAACCGAAGCGCTGCGCAAACATTACAACTTGAACCTGGAGCAAGCCCGCAGCCGCGGCGTAGAGTTGATGGACCTGGTGGGTATTCCCGACGCGGAGCGCCGTCTGCGCCAATATCCCCATCAGTTTTCCGGCGGAATGCGGCAGCGGGTGATGATCGCCATGATGCTGGCTTGCAATCCCAGCCTGCTCATCGCCGACGAACCAACCACAGCCCTGGACGTGACCATCCAGGCGCAAATCGTGGACCTGGTGGTGCGGATGCGCGAGAAATTGGGCATGGCTATGATCTGGATCACGCATGATTTGGGCGTGGTGGCCGGCATGGCCGACCGGGTGATTGTGATGTACGCCGGTTACATTATTGAGGAAGCTGAAGTCGATGATTTGTATGAACGGCCGTTACATCCCTACACCATAGCCTTGTTGGGCGCATTGCCTCGTGTCGACCGCCGCCGCGCCGACCGGCTCAGTTCCATCCCTGGTGCGCCGCCCAACCTGCTGGTCAAGCCGCATGGCTGCCCCTTCGCCCCGCGCTGCCCCTTCGTCATCGAGCGCTGCCGCGCCGACATGCCGCCACTACTGGAACTCGCCCCGCAGCATAAAGCCGCCTGCTGGGTCAACGTCAACACAGGAGAGCCGCGATGAACGCCATGAACAACGGAACCGCACCGCTGGTCCGCGTCAAAAATCTCAAGAAACACTTTCCTATCCACAAAGGCGTCATTTTTCAGCGGGCCGTTGGCGCGGTGAAGGCGGTGGATGGCATTACATTTGACATCGCCGCCGGGGAGACCTTGGGGCTGGTGGGTGAAAGTGGCTGCGGCAAAAGCACCGTCGGCCGTACGCTGCTGGGCTTATATCCGGTTACCGAAGGCGACATTGAAATCGCCGGTCTGGACGTAGTGAAGGCCACCGGGGACGAATGGCTAACTTTGCGGCGCAAAGCGCAGATGATTTTTCAGGACCCGTTTGCCTCGCTGAACCCGCGTTGGACGGTAAACGCGATTGTGGCCGAGCCACTGCGCGTGCATAAGCTGCTGCCGAACGAGAAGGCGCGCGATGAGCGGGTGGTGGAATTGCTGGAGTTGGTGGGGTTAAACGGCCGTTACCGCAACCGCTTCCCCCACGAATTTTCCGGCGGCCAGCGCCAACGCATCGGCATCGCCCGCGCCCTGGCCTCCGATCCGGCCTTCATCGTCTGCGACGAGCCAATTTCCGCGCTGGATGTGTCCATCCAGGCGCAGGTGGTGAACCTGCTGGAGGATTTGCAGGAGCGGCTTGGCCTGACCTACCTCTTCATCGCCCACGACCTGAGCATGGTGCGCCACATTTGCAACCGCGTGGCCGTGATGTACCTGGGCGTGATGATGGAACTGGCCGAGAAAAACGAGCTTTACGAAAATCCGCTCCATCCCTACACCCAGGCGCTGCTCTCGGCCGTGCCCATCCCCGACCCGAAGGCCGCCCGCCAGCGCCAGCGCATCATCCTGACGGGCGACGTGCCCAGCCCGATTGATCCGCCGTCCGGCTGCCGCTTCCACACGCGCTGCCCCATCGCCGCGCCGCAGTGCAGCGAGCTTGTGCCGGAATGGCGCGAGGCGCAGCCGGGGCATTGGGTGGCTTGCCATCTGGTGGAATAGCGGGGGAGAGTGTTGGGAAACGGCCAAGAGGTAAGAGCTGTTGTGCTGCAAGAGGAGTTTCCAAAGTGGGAGAAGTAAACATAACACCCAATGAAAACGTCAATAAAAAACACTGAAAAGTATGAACGCAACGGCCGTCCCGCCCTGCCGCGCCCCGATCTTAAACCACCGAAAGGGTGGAGTCTGGAACTGATCAACTCGGTTAACCTGATCCACCACCACCGGCTGTCGCCAGACGGGCAGACGCTGGCTTTCTGCTGGCAGCGCGACGGCGAAACCAACATTTACACGGTTCCGGTCGACGGCGGCTGGCCCCGGCGCGTCACCGTGGGACGCAAACCGACCGTGTACTGGATGGACAGCGCGCCGCAGTGGTCGCCGAACGGCCGTTTTCTATCCTTCACCATGAACGGCCACGTTCACATCGCCCCCGCCGATGGCTCAGGGCTGGCTAAAAAGCTTACCGACTTCACCGATGCGGCCTACGCGCCCGTGTGGCTGCCCGACAGCAACCGGCTCATCGTCGGCGTGACGCGCGACGAGTGCGCCAAGCTGCTGCTCACCGACCGTGACGGCAGTTGGCCCCGCCCCCTGACCACCGGCGAAGATGGTGATGATTTTGATGCACGGCCGTCGCCTGACGGCCGTTTCATCGCCTACGTCCACCGCCCCCTCAACGACCTCAACCGCCTGGATGTGCGTCTGGTGGAAGTGGAAACAGGACAGGTGCGCACGCTGACGGGCGCGCCGAAGCAAAAAAGCTGGTTTCCCCGCTGGTCGCCCGACGGCGCATGGATCGCCTTCCTCTCGCAGCGGCCCAACTTCAACGAGGTGTGGCTGGTGCGACCGGATGGCTCTGGCGAACGGCAGCTCACTCAGTTGGGGCATGACGTGGGGGAAATTAGCTGGTCGCCGGATGGACAGACCCTCGCCGCCACCATTAATCGCGGCGGCGCATTAGATTTAGCCCTCATCAACGCCGACACCGGCGCTATTACTGATGTGCGCACCGGGCACGGCGTCCATGCGCGCCCTTGCTGGTCGCCCGATGGCGCGTATCTCACCGTCGAGTATGAAAACGCCACCACCCCGCCCGACCTTTACCGGGTTGAGGTTGACGGCGGCGCACTGACCCAACTGACCTTTTCCAACCCGCCCGCCCTGGCTTGCCTGCCCCAGGTCACGCCGGAGCGCGTCAGCTACCAAAGCTACGATGGCCTGGACATCCACGCCTTCCTCTACAAACCGCCCCAGCCCAACGGTGCGGCCATCCTGCGGCCGCATGGCGGCCCGACTGACCAGTGGCAGTTTATCTGGGATCCGCTGGCCCAATATCTGGTGGCCAAGGGTTATACCTTCATCGCCCCCAACTTTCGCGGCAGCACCGGCTATGGCGTGGCCTTTGAGCACGCCAACTACGATAACTGGGGCGTGGGCGACACGCAAGACTGCCTCTCCGGCGCGCGTTATTTGCAGACGTTAGATTGGGTTCAGCCGGACAAAATCGGCATTTTCGGCTCCAGCTATGGCGGCTACATGGTCGCCTGCTGTCTGGCCCGCGACCCCGACTATCTATTTGCCTGCGGCGTGAGCAAGTACGGCGACGCCGAGTTGTACTCCTCCTGGGCGCTGTGCGAGCGGGAGACGCGGCTCTACACGGAGATGCAAATGGGCCACCCCACGAGCAACTGGCAAGTTTACCAGGCTGCTTCGCCCATCTTGGAAATCGAGGCCGTGCAAAAGCCAATCCTGCTGCTGCACGGCCTGCTGGACGATATCGTGCCGCCGGAATCGTCGGAAATTTGGGCGGAGGCGATGCGCCGCGCCGGGAAGACATTTGAGTACAAGACGTACGCCGACGAGCCGCATGGTTTCTTGAAGCATGAGACGGAAATGGATTACCAGCGTCGCCTGGAAGTGTTTATGGATTGGTATTTGGCTCCCAGGTGATTCGGAGCGCAGAGGGGTTCAGATGTTCTCCGCCTCTATCATGACCAAACCGAGTATAATAAATTAAGCAAGAGTCGTGAGGAACATCATGCGGCAAGTTGAATTGAACCAACAAAATTTACTGGCTTATCGGCAGCGCTGGACGGCCGTTGCCGCTGTCGAAGCAGCCGAGCGCCAAGCCAGTTCTGTTGCTGAACGATGGCAGCAGTTGAACGCGCTCTACTGGATGGCTTTGAACCTGAATATCCTTCCGCAAAATCAAGACATCGTTTTGGAGGACGGGTGGCAGCGATGGCAAGCCCTCTATGCGCTTGAGCAAGCTAAAAACAAATGAGTGAATCAGACCCGTTAAAACCGTTGTTGGGGCCAGTAACAGCCGTGCAGCAGCTAATTGATGCCTTCGATCAGCAAGGCATCATCATCGGCGGTGTGGCGGTTAGCTTGTTAAGCCAGCCTCGATTAACGGCCGATGCCGATGCAATGTTCTTGCTCTCGCTGGATGAACTACCTCAGTTGGTTGAAAAAGCGCAAACATTTGGGTTAACGCCGCGCATCCCTGACGCAATTCCCTTTGCCCGCCAGAGCCGGGTTGTATTGTTAAAGCATGATGCCAGCGGCATTCCTGTAGATATTTCATTGGGCCTGCTGCCCTTCGAGGTCGAAGCCGTTGAACGCAGCGAAGAATATCAGGCAGGGAGTCTTCGTCTACGCCTGCCCACGCCGGAAGATTTAATCATACTCAAAGCGGTTGCGCATCGCCCCAAAGATATGGTAGACATTGCCGCTATTGTGGCCGCCCATCCAAATTTGGACGCCAATCGTATTGCCTTTTGGGTGCAGCAATTTGCCGATTTGCTGGAAATGCCTGAATTGTGGGGAGATGTGGAAAAACTGCTTAAGTAACAGAAATCCTGCGCCTGGCTCAAATTCGGCAAAGGCCGGCATCCGGCCCAGTTGAATTTTGGCGATTGCATGGCTTACGCCGCAGCAAAATTAGCGGGACTGCCTCTGCTTTGTGTAGGCGATGATTTTGGGCAGACGGATTTGTTGTTGGCCTAAAAATTTCAGGGGCACAAAAACCCGACGAAGCGAATAGGTGTCGTCTGACGCGCGTATGGACCCGGTTAGGCAGCGTGTTCGGTTTAGGATTATGATTGCAGCATGGCCAAACAAACGTTTCTCATTTTCCTATTGATTGCGACTTTATCCGCTTGTACAAAAGCAGAACTGGCTTCTGTGTCTACAGAGGCAGTTTTGCCTGCTGCGACCATGACAGCCATGCAAGAACCTTCAGTTACCCCAACCCAATTACCCACCAACACAGCGACAGCAATAAATACGACTCCACACACTACGCCATCCTCCACTGCAACACAGCCTGTCGCACCAACTGCAACCCCAAAACAAACAAGCTTGATTGAGCCAACTTCTGTCCCCGTGCCTTCTGCAACGGCCGTCTCACTTGACCTCCCCGGCTGGATTACAGAACCATCCGCCAACATTCTGCTTTTGGGCAACCCAAAAATTCAAGCTTTGAGTATTTTTAATGTAGATACTGGAGAGCAGCACGATATTCACATGAGCGAAAATAACCTTGATCCGAATTGGCGTTGGGTTTTTAAGTCATTAGACACTAGCGGGGACACCCTATCACCGGACGGCCGTTACGCAGTTCACACTGTTTCACAAGGTGAAAAAGCGGGATTAGCAACTATCACAGATTATGAGACAGGTATAGAGACAGAATTGGTTAATCCATTCCTTCACTACCAAAGATTGAATGAAGAATTCACTGAATGGGCATATGCTTCTTATTGGTCGCCAGATGGTGCGTTTGTGTCTGTGCTGTATGACAAACACTATTACAGTGATAACTATGATAGAAATTTAATCATCTATACTCCTTCTGGCGAGATTTTTAGACAGTATGCGAATGCGGACACATCATGGACAAACCCTTGGTCACCTGTTTTACCCTACAAAATTTTGTACACAGGAAACAGTTATGTACCACCATGTATTCTGGATGTTATAGAAAATAAAAGCACTTGCCTGGAAGTAATAGATGAGTGGGTAAAGAGTCAGAAGGTAAGTCCTTTTCATTATATTTGGTCGCCAGATGGCAATCGCATCAGCTTTGTTTATGGGAATTCGGAGCTAACCGGGTTATGTTATTATGAATTAACAACCAATACTCTTGTATGTCCAGTTTCAAACGATGATTTATGGCTTGATAAGCAGTTGTTTGCCAGAATTCAATTTTGGTCTCCTGATGGCAAATATCTAGTGTTGTTCTTCGACAAATTGGGGATTATGGATGTTGTTGGTGCTCAGAAAGTGGCTGTTTTTAACGTTGATAGTCAAAGTTTTCAAATCTTAGAGGGAGAATATTTGTGGCCATCCGGCGACCCTTGGCGGCCGTCAATTCCCTCAGTTACCGATAAATAAAGCTTATTACAACGGTATGACCTTTTGCATAATGTTGTCTCATCTTTCCCGTTTATCTAAAAAACTGAATTTCTTGTCGTAAAATGTAAACTAATATGTGTACAAAACCCCGACGAAACGAGCGGCAAACGGCAACGGCCAGATTAGTGACTTGATTTCAAAATAAAGATATCTTGTGGCATAATGAGATAAATCCTTAAAGATTAGTATGCGATTATAGTTATTGGGAGCGATTATCGTGATCTGGCAAATACTTATCTGAGGTTAAATCATGATATTACGTGAAACAGTCAAACAGGAAATTGAAACCTTAAACGAAAAGCAGCTTTCAAGAATTGCTGAATACATCTTGTCACTCAAGGCGCAAGCCCCACATAAAATTAAGACAATACCATTTTGGGAAAGTGCAACGCCAATAGAACGGTCACAAGATTTTTTAGAGTGGGTCTCTGGGTTGAATAGGACTGGTTCAACATTACCTGATGCCGCCTTTGATCGCAGTAGTATTTACGAATCATGAAGACCTATTTACTAGACACGAACATTATTCTTCGTTTTAGTAACCCATCTGATGGTCAGCATGAGTTGGTCACAAATGCTGTAGCGGCCATTTTAGCAAACGGTGACGAATGTTATTTGGCTCCACAAGTTTTGATTGAAATGTGGGTTGTGGCCACACGTCCTACAGATGTTAACGGTCTAGGCTGGTCAACAATCTACACCCGCAATGTAATTGAACAATTGATGCAGCGTTTTCCAATCGCTGAGGAAACTCCTCAACTATTTCCAACCTGGTTGGATATCGTTTCAACGCACAAGGTGCTGGGAAAACGTACGCATGATGCACGAATTGCAGCCGTGATGATAACCGCTGCCATCAACCATATCCTCACCCTAAACCCAAGCGATTTTTCTAACATTCCTGAAATGACTGTGGTACACCCGGAAAGTATCGTCAGTGCAGGTTAACGCTGGTCTCTTAGTCGCCGCCTAACAAATTTAGCTTTTCCACGTATTATTTTGGCAGCAAGTGTCAATTCTTATGCGTACCAAACCCAGACGAAGCGAACGGCAACGGCCGCAGCCGCAATCCCCCCTCCTATCCACCCCTTTCCGCCAGCCGCGCAACCCGTTCCCGCCGGCCGAAATCCTGACCCCCGACCAGATTCAGCAAATCCACGACGCCTCGCTGCACATTCTGGAAAACATCGGTCTGGACTTCCTGGACGACGAGGCGCTGGCCATCTGGCACAAAGCCGGGGCCAAAGTGGACCACGCCGCCCGCCACGTCTGGATTGACCGCGGCCTGCTGCTGGAGGCCATCGCCCACGCCCCGGACGCCTTCACCTGGCGCGCTCGCAACCCGGAACGCAGCGTCCACATCGGCGGCAATGCCCTGGCTTTCGGGCCGAATGGGGGGATGGTGTACGCGATGGATTTGGATAACGGCCGTCGCCCCGGCACCCTCGCCGACTTCACCAACTTCGTCAAACTCTCCCACCTCATCAACACCATCCACTTCTCCAGTTGGGAGCAGGTGGCCGCCCACGATGTGCCCGTCTCCAGCCGCCACCTGCGCCGCCTGTTGGTCGCCTTCACCCATTCGGACAAAGCGGTGATGGAAGCGGCGCACGGCCGTATCATCACCGCTGACAATTTAGAGATGGCCCGCCTCGTGTTTGGCAGCCTGGACGGCGATCCGGTCATCGGCGACGTTATCAACGTCAACAGCCCGCTCACCTACGACGAGCGCATGTTGGGCGGCCTCATCACCTACGCCCGCGCCGGGCAGGTCTGCTTCATCACCCCCTTCATCCTGGCCGGGGCCATGAGTCCCGTCACGCTGGCCGCGGCGTTGGCCCAGCAAAACGCCGAAGCGCTGGCCGGTGTCGCCCTGACCCAACTCGTGCGCCCCGGCGCACCCGTCGTTTACGGCGGCTTTACGACCAACGTGGACATGAAAAGCGGCAGTCCCGCCTTCGGCACGCCGGAAGGGGCCTGGGCGATCATCGCCGGGGCGCAGTTGGCTCGCTTTTACCGGCTGCCCTACCGCGCCAGCGGCGGCCTGACCACCGCCAAAACCCCTGACGCCCAGTCGGCTTATGAGTCGATGTGGAACCTTTGGCCGGCGGTGATGGCTCACAGCAATTTGCTCATGCACGCCGCCGGCTGGCTGGACGGCGGCCTGACAGCCTCGTTCGAGAAGTTCATCATCGACGCCGAGAATCTGGCGATGTTCCAGCATTTTCTGGCCGGGTTTGCCATCGACGATGACACGCTGGCTCTGGATTCTATCGCCGAAGTGGGATCGGGCGGCCATCATTTTGGCACAGCCCACACGCAGGCGCGGTTTGCCACCGCTTTTTTCCCCACGGCCCTCAGCGACCGGCTGAATTATGACACCTGGGAAGCGGCGGGCAGTTGGGACGCGGCCCGGCGGGCGAATGCAGTCTGGAAGGAACTGTTGGCGCAGTATGAAGCGCCGGAATTGGATACGGCCGTTGCCGAGGCCCTGCACGATTATGTGGCGCGGCGGGAACGGGAACTGGCCGGGGTGAATTTGTATGATTAGGCGTGGAGAAATTGTCATGCTGAGCGCAGCGAAGCATCCCGAAAGCTCTGGTCATCCTGGAAATACGGGATGCTTCGGTGGCCTCAGCACAGGCTCTCAGCATGACATGAAGAGGTAAAGCGTTGTTCAGGTGGGCGGCGACTTGGGGGTAACGGCCGTTTCTTCCCACGCATACACCCCCGCCACCACCAACAGCAGCGCCGACAGACCGCCCACAAATACCCAGGTCGCCGGTTTCGTTGTGTCAAATTCCCCCCAGGCGCGAGCCACGGCCACCAAAATCAGACCAATGCCGAACATCTGGCTTTGCAGCGTAATCCGCGCCGCGCTCCAGCGCGAATCGGCGGCCACGCCCAGAGCGACCACGCCGGGCAGCGCAAACCAACCGGCCACCACCCGCGCCGTCAGCGGCGACAATGTCCAGGGCCAGATGGGAATAAACAATGCCGGGAGCAGCATCATCAAGATGGCGTTGCCCAGGTTGACCACGCCAATCACGCCCATGATGGCCCGGACCGCCGGGGCAATTACCGCGTCTGGCGTATCCGGCAGACCGGGGTCGGTTTTACGATTGAACCACCACAAGGCGGGGATGAGGAAGGGGGTGACGGCGTACAAAATCAACCAGGCGATGAAGGCGGGGTGGCTGTGATTGAACTTGTCCCAGTGCAAAATGGTGGCGAAGGCCATGAACCACACAAAAGCCGTCACCGCCGGGAAGCCCAGGGCGACGTGGTGCCATTTCTTTGCCCCCACGACCCGCACAAAGAAGTAAGCCCCGGCCAGATAACCCGCGCCCATCATCATCGGCGTCATCGTTGGTTTGATGGTCCAGGCAAAGAAATCGCCGGTGCGCTGCGGCAGGAAGTAAAGGATAATGAACGCCAGCACCAGGATGGGCACAACCAGCCCGGCCACCCATCGTGTAACAGGAAGAATATGATCGTCTCGCATGTCCCACCTTGCCAGATGGGTCTAATCTCAGAGATTGGACCCATCTTATTCACAAATCAGAAAGCCAAGTTTGTCATTTTAGCATAAGGAGATGGAGCTTGTATATGCCCACGACAACTGATTTTTTTAGCTACGAGGAACTGACCTGGCCGGACGTGGCCGCATTGCCGCGCGATACGCCGCTCATTATTTCGTTGGGCGAGGGGTATGACCGGGAAAAATTAGCCAGCGCTTTGGGTAATCCGCCGCGAGCCGGGCTGCTGCCGTCCATCCCGTTTGGCTGGCGCGGCAGCGGGCTGACTGTGCCGGAAGCGCTGCTGGGCCAATTGGTAGCCAATTTGCTGGACAGTTTGCGTGATGATGGTTTTTCGCGTGTGTACGCGCTGACGCCGCAGGCCATCGATTTGGGCCTGGGGGCGCAGCGGATTGCCTTGCCGCACGTTTCCCAATTCATCCCTGAACCCTTGCTGCCTGGGCCGGACGCGCTGGACAAGGTGGTGCTCATCCCCATCGGGCATACCGAGCAGCACGGGTTCCACCTACCGCTGTCGACGGACACGCTGATTATTGGGCATATTGGGCGGGAAACGGCCGTTTCCCATCCCACCATCGCCACATCATTACCAGTCTTTCCCTACGGCGTCAGCACCCACCGGCAGGCGTTTGCCGGCACGCTCAACTGCGGCGGCCGCGCCTTCGAGGATTTCTGGCTGGGCGTGATTGACGTGTTGGCCGGGCGCGGCTTTAGCAAGCTGTATTTGATGAGCGGCCACGGCGGCAATGTCTCGTTTCTGGTCAACACCATCAAATATGCCGGGGAGCGCCACCGGCGCATCTTTTGCGCCACGGCCTGGCTGCACACGTCGGGCAAGCTGGGCGCGGCGGCCATCGAAAAGCACCGCCGCTCGGCGCGCGGCGGCATGGGCCACGCCGGAGAGCTGGAAACAGCGATGATCCTTCACCTGCGGCCCGATTTGACCCACATGGAGCGGGTGGTGGACGAGACGGACTTCATCACCACGGAGAATTATTACATGGACTGGATTGAGGGCGGTTCGCTGGCGGCCAATCCGCCCTGGGACGATGACACGGCGACGGGGGCTTACGGCGCGGGCAGCGTGGCCACGGCCGAAAACGGCAAGATTTGGTTGGAAACGGCCGTACTCGAAAAAGCCGCTCACGTCCAGGAAATCCACGAACAGCACCGCCGCCGCGAGGAACGGCGGAACGCCGGGTTTGGGTTGTGGGGGAAATGGCGTGATGCGTGATGCGTGATGAACGGATCACGCTTCACGTTTCACGCATCACGCATCACGCATCACATACCGTACCCAAGCAAAATCGGCGTACGCCTGTGTGGCCCGGCCGTTGCCGGTAGCCAAAACGCCCAAATACGCGCCGGTATAGCCCCGGCTGAGAATCAGGTTTGCGGCCGTTTCCGCTAGTGGCTGGAAGCTGACGCCTTTGTCCAAAGAATAGGTGTAGTGATAACGGCCGTTACCCGCCGCCACCTGGAGTATGATCTCGCCGCTGTAGTGGGGCAGGGTTTCCTGGGCCAACAGTGCGGGTGCTTTGTCGGGGGCGGCGAAAACCAGGCGGAGATGGTAACGGCCGTTTTCCCGCCGCACCACCATCTTCAGCCAGAGATTGTCTTGCTGAAACAAAACAATGCCTGCATCCACGCCGTCGCTGGTCGGCCAAAATTCCAGGCTGGCGGCATAGGTAAAATCGCTCTCTTTTTGCCGTAACCCCAGGAAACTGCACCGCCCTCGTTCCTGAAAATCCTCCGGCTTGGCAAACAAGCGCAGGTGATTTTGCGCGCGTGCAGCGAGTAGGTGTCTGGCAGGGGCACGCGCCGGAAATTCCATTCAGGGTGAAGAGTGGGCAGCGAGAAATTATCAAAAAAAGCGTCGCTGCGATTCTGCCGGTTGTTGGGCAGCGGCAGCGGGTTAAACCGCTCCACGCGCCCGGTGGCGGGAGCACAGACCGGCCATTCGTACTTGATTTCCTGCCATTCGAAGGGTTCGCGTTCCCAGGTTATCGGAATGAGGTGGGTTTCGCGCCCCATATTCGACCCTCGCCCGGACTCGTTGCGGATGCCCAGAGCGACCATGAACCAACGGCCGTCGGCCAGTTCCACCATATCGGCGTGCCCCACGCTGTTGACCCAATAGTCGTAGGAGAGATGGCGCGACGATAGGATGGGGTTGCGCGGGTTGGGCGTGTACGGCCCGGTGATGGCGTCGCTGACGGCCACCATGACGGCGTGGTTAAAGCTGGTGCCGCCTTCTGCGACGATGAGGTAGTAACGGCCGTCTCGTTTGTACAGGTGCGGCCCTTCCACCCACACCCCGCCGCAGGCCCCGCGCCACAGGAAATAGCGCTCGCCAATGAGCCGCCAGTTGGCCAGGTCAATTTCTTGCAGCCAGATTTCGCCTTCGCCAGGGAAATTGGGCTTTGTGGGTGAATGGGTTCCCGCGACCCACACTTTGCCATCCGTATCAAAAAAGATGTCGGGGTCGATGCCCGGCGCGCCGGGCAAAATGTGCGGCTCCGACCAGGGACCGGCAATCTCCTGCGCGGTGAGGATGAAGTTGATGAATTGGGTGGGTTGATTGTCGCCGGGCGGCACGTAGACGTTGGTGGTGATGAGATAAAACGTGCCTTCATGATAGCGCAGCGTCGGCGCGTGGATGCCGCCGCGCGACTGTACGTCTACCAGATTCATCTCGCCGACGCATTGATCTGCGCGGTGCAGCCCATAGCCGACCAGTTCCCAGTTCACCAAATCTTTGCTGTGATGCAGGGGCAGGCCGGGGAAATACTCGAACGAGGAATTGACCAGATAAAAATCGTTGCCGACGCGGCAAATCGAAGGGTCGGGGTAGCCGCCGGGCAGGATGGGGTTGGTGAAGGTGTTGGGGGATTGTGGGGCCATTTTTGCTTCCTTTTGGGCGCAAAGTATAGCATGAGACGGCCGTTCCGCCCTAAATTTTATCGCTATCCAGGCCAGGTCGAGTTTGGCGGGTAGATTGGTCCAATCTCCGGAGATTGGACCAATCTACCATTCTAAAAGCTGCTAGTTTTGCGCCAGCATAGGCAGGTAGACCGGCGTCATCACAATCACGGTCACTTCGGCCGTGCTGATGGCCCCGTTGCCGTCAATGACGCGCAGCGTGATGGTTGTCGGCTGTAAACCGCTGGCCCGCAAATCGGGCGTTAGGGTGACGCCGTTCACCGTTGGGCCGGTTCCCAGAGCGCCATCAATGCCTGCCGACCAATCAAACGTGTATGGCCCTTGCCCGCCGGTAACTTCACCGACCAGGTCTATGGCTTCGCCGGGCATCACAATTGCGCCGGTGGTCGGGCTGGTGATGCTGGCTTTGGGCAGCGTCGCCGGGTCGGCGGCGGCCGGGATGTAGATTTTGCTGTTTTCAGTGACCAGCGCCTGCCCGCCGGGGGCGTTGGCGTCGTCGACGTATAAATTGGCCTGGAAAATCCAGACGGGGATCAACTCGTTTTGGTTGAGGACCTGAGGTTGTTCGTAGTAGGCCAATGTTGGTTCTGGCTGTCCGGCGGTGTCGTAGGTGTCGGCGATGGGGAGCTGCGCCAGGGCGATGGTGGGGTCGGCCAGGAATTGTTCCCAGGCTTCGGTGGCGGTTTTGATAGGGACGGTAACGGCCGTAGACGCTTGTATTTGCATGCCCGGCTGCAAATTCAACGACCGCCAGCCGCCTTTGAAGGCGATAATGTCGCCATTGTCGCCCACATACACATTCTGGCGCGAACCGGGGCCGACAATCGACAAGCGCTGTCCGCCGCCAATATCGACGGTGCGGGCGTAGTGGACGGCGTAATTGGTGGGCGTGGTTGGGGTGGTGGGGGCTATTGTGGCCGGCAGCAGCAGGCCATCGGTTGGCCCTTCTAACTCGATAGTGGGCGGGATTTGCGGATCAAAATCAAACGCGCCGGGCAGATAATCGTTTTGCGCCAGGAAGTTGCTGACAAGCGCGGCGGCTTCGCGGGTGGATTGCGGCAGCGTGCGCGGCCGTTCCGGATCAGTCCACAGTTCGTCTAAATTTTGGAAGAAGAAGCCACCGCTGGCCGCATCTACGCGGAGCTGTAAATTGTCGTTGGGACCGCCAACCATCACAAAGACCGAGCCATCGCCGGACTGGAAGACGTCGCCGGTCAGGCCGAAAGCCCGCCCGACTTCGGCGGTGTAAGTCTGGTCAACTGGGCGTTGGTTGATGGTGATAATGGGCAGAGAGGTGGGCACGGCCGTTAATGCCAGCGGCTCAGGCGTGCCGGAGACATGGTCCCAATACCAGTAGGCCCCGTTGTTGGGGTAATCCGGGCTGACGTAGCCCTGGCCGTGAATATAGTCGTTATAGCTGTCCAGGGTCTCGGCCAGAACACGGGCGCGGACGCCAGAGGGCTGTTGGTCTTCAACGGCCGTAAACCACGCCTGTGTCACCGTTTTAGCTCCATGCCCAAAAATCCACCAGCCCTTTTGCTGCATCTGGTCGCCCCACACGCCGCCATCACCGGGGTATACCACGTACATGGTGTTGGCAAAGCCCAGCATCAGGTGCAGGCCATCGAACGTTTCGTGCCAGTAATACATGCTGTCGTCGCGCAGCACGCTGCACGAATCGAAGGCCAGCCACTCCAGGTCGTTGTTGCCGAAGGCGCGGTACGCTTCGCCGGGCGATAAGTGCCAATCGTCGTGGTTGGAGCTGAAATACACCGAGCTAAGGGTTTTGCCATAGCGCGTGTCCCAGGCGCTGGAGCCGTGCGTGCCGATCATCGCCAGGTCTACGCTGTCGATCACTGTATCGTTGATGCCGCCGTACATGGCGGCCTTAAAATCTTTTTCCCAGGCGTTGGTGTTGCCATAGTTAAAGCGTTTGATCCAACCGGCGCCGCCTAATTCGTTGTAAAGGTTGGTGGCCGAGTAATACCAGTTGGCGCGGTCGTCGGCCGTGCCGGGCCAATCGGTAATCCACTCTACGCCAATTTCGGCCGTGCCGCCGTCGTCTTCTGGGCTGTTGATTTGGTCTGGGGTTGTTGGGGATTGCGGTTGGGCATGGCCGATGCTGGGGACTACGACCAAGACAAGACCGAGGATGAGCAGAAATCCAATTCCGATTTGCAAAATATTTTTTCGCATGGTTTCTCCTGAAACAAAATAGGACTGCATGTAGTTGGTAAGCTGTGCGAGCAAGGGTAGTTTGCTTTGTTGGCCAGAAATGGGGACTAAAAAAAGAATGGCTGTCGATCACCTCCCGAAAATGTGATGCTTATCTGAATAGCTAAACGGGAGAAACGGCCGTATTCCGGCACAGCCTATTATTTTGTTTTGGAGATGAGGGCATGGGGGAAAGCGTGATGCGTGATGGGCACGCATCACGCATCACGCTTTATTTACGGCGTGGGGACGAGCAACGGCCGTTTGCCATGCCCGTTTTGCCCGATAGCTGCCTGGCTTGAAGGCACGCTCCGGCCCACGGCCAGGGCTACGGCGCGCATTTCCTGCACCAGGGCGGCGTATTTTTCCGGTTTTAGAGATTGACGGCCGTCTGACCATGCCTCGTCGGGTTTGGGGTGTACTTCCAGAATTACGCCATCTGCCCCAGCAGCCACGGCCGCTTTTGATGTCGCCCCAACGTACTCCCATTTGCCCGTGGCGTGGCTGGGGTCCACAATGATGGGCAGGTGAGACAAATGCTTAATCACCGGTACGGCGCTGATGTCTAGCGTGTTGCGCGTTTCCGTCTCGTTGGCGCGGATGCCGCGCTCGCAGAGCATGACGTTGTTGTTGCCGTGGCTCAGGATGTATTCGGCGCTCATCAGCCACTCTTCGATTGTGCCGCTGAAGCTGCGTTTTAGCAGCACCGGATGGCCCGATTTGCCGATGGCGTTGAGCAGGGCGTAATTTTGCATGTTGCGCGCGCCTACCTGGAGAATATCGGCGTAGTCGCAGACCAGCGGCACCAGCGCCGGCTCCATCACTTCAGTGATCACCGGCATGCCGGTGGCCTCGCGGGCTTCCGCCAGATACCGCAGCCCTTCTTCGCCCAATCCCTGGAAGGAGTAAGGCGAGCTGCGCGGTTTGTAAGCGCCGCCGCGCAAAATGTGCGCTCCGGCTTCTTTGCAGGCGTGGGCCGCTTCCAAAAGTTGGCTGCGCCCTTCTACCGAGCAGGGACCGGCCATCATCACCAAATCTTTGCCGCCAATGGTGACATTGCCCACCTGGATGATGGTGTCTTGCGGCTTAAATTCGCGGCTGGCTCCTTTGTAGGGCTTGGAGATGGGCATCACTGTTTCCACGCCGATCATGCGGCCGATTTGGCGGGCGTCAATGACACGGCCGTCGCCAATCACCCCGATTACGGTCCGTTCTGCGCCAATGATGGGGTGGGTTTTGCAGCCCACCGCCTCGACCCGTTCGATAATTGCGTTCACCTGTTCTTTTGTTGCGGTTGGTTCCATCACGACTATCATGTTCTTCTCTTCCTTTTTGGTGCTTTAAGCTGTTAGCTGTAAGCGTTAAGTTCTTTCCTAAAGTGCATTCGCCACGCTCTGCATCTCGTTTGCCTGCGGCTAAAAGCTGCTGGCTAACGGCTGATGGCTAATTGCATCACCATTTCGATTTCTTCGGCCGGCACGGGCGGCACGTCTTCTTTGTCTGGCCGCAGCGCGGCGGCTTCGTGTAAGTACACGTGGATGATTTCTTTGGCGGATTTGGGTGTGTTCCAGTGGAGCAAAATGCGGATACAGTGGGGCAGGCCATCGACGACGTTCATTTCGTGGCCGCACAGCAGGGGCACATCGAACCAGCCCAATTGGCGGGCGGCCACGGCGGGATATGTGGCGGTGATGTCTTCGGTGGTGGTGAAATAGGCGCTGGCGACCATGTCGGGGTCAATCTGGTTGACCTGGACCATCGTGTACAGCAGTTCGCGGGTGGCGAATAGGATGGCTTCGGCGCTGTTTTCGCTCACGACAGTGGCTCCGCGCACGCCCCGACACAACAGGGGGGCATGGGGGGGGATGGGGGATGGGGTACGGCCGTTTTTCATTCAGTTCCTCCTCTCAAAAATTTGCATGACCAGTTCGATTGGTAAATTTGATAACCTTCTCTTGCTGCCAGAAACAAAAAAGACGCGGCCTGTTGGGGCCGCGTCTTGTTGAGTTTGCTTGTTTTGCCTGGCTTTTACCTAAAGCGAAACAACCTCCTCAGCCGGTTGCGGCCTGAGTGGGTTGGTAAAAAAATAAAAGTAAAAGCTATTTGCAACGTGCGTGATCATGTGCAGCATGGTATCAGGTTGTCGGAAGTGCGTCAACCCTGGATTGGTTTAAAAATGCCCAAAAGAATGGCTGCTTTTTCTGGCGATTTAAACAAATTATGCGACTATTCAGGCGGCCCTGTGAATCCCTTCGTTGTTTGAGTTTCAGAAGGGCGAACTTCTCAAGTGTAGGATGTGATAGATGGAAAATGATGCGCCGATCATGTTGGAGAGCAGACGGTTGCGGTTACGGCCGTTTACCACCGCCGATATTCCTGCCTTTGCCGCCTATCGGTCAGACCCGCTGGTGGCGCGGTATCAGGGTTGGGAAACGCCCTATACCCTGGCTATGGCCACCCAGTTTGTCGCCGAAATGGCGACCATGCCGCCCATTCCGCACGGCGAATGGTTTCAATTGGCCATCGAGCTAAAGGATGTCCACGCGCCAATCATCGGCGACTGTGCGTTTCACCGCCTGCTGGAAGACGCCCGCCAGGCCGAAATTGGCTTCACCCTGGCCCGCGCTTACCAGGGCCAGGGTTTTGCCAGCGAGGCCGTCCGTTGCCTGCTGGCCTATCTGTTTGTAGACTTGAAATTGCATCGTGTGCGAGCCATTTGTGATGTTGAGAATACCGGCTCCAGTACATTGCTTGCACGAGTTGGCATGCGCCGGGAGGCCTGTTTTGTACAGAGCGCCTGGTTTAAGGGTCGTTGGAGCAGCGAATACTGGTATGCGATGCTGGCGAGTGAATTTCGTTAGCCCATTACACTTTACAAATTCCTGCCAATAAGTCACAATCGGTTTTGCCGGTTGTCGCTTTAGAATTTTGCCCGGCTTGTTCGTTTAACCGCACAGCTTTTCGGAACCTCGTTCCTTTCAGGGGCGAGGTTCGTTTTTAATGCCGTTTGGACATGTACAGGTTTCTTTGGGAAGGCCCTAGCAGTTTGTCGGAAAAGTACCCTTAGCCGCGGTTTCTTACCGCGTCTTCCAGAGGCGGGGTAAGGATACCCCGGCTACAAAAAGAGGTTCTCCGACAGACTGCTAGGGGTTAAAGTTCCCAAAAGTCTACCTTCTCGATAAAAAAACCTTAGGGTCGATAGAATGTTTTGGAGGCTTTTTAGCATGAAGAAGTATCAGTCGTTGCTGATTTTAAGCCTATGGCTGGTGCTGTTGGCGGCCTGCCGCACGCAACCGGCGCCAACCCTTACGCCGCTGCCTCGGCCGACGGACGCTTTGCCTGTTGTTACGGCCGTTCCTGAACCCACGCTCACGTCCACGCCCACGCCAGCGCCAACGGCCGTTCCCCCGCCCACAAAAACCCCCATCCCCACAGCAGAACCCAGCCCGACGGCCGTTCAAGATACCATCGCTGCAGAACAGATCACAGGCATTGCCTGGCAGTGGACCGAAGTGAGCCAAAACGCGCTGCTGGACCCGATCTTGGTGCCTGAGCCAGGCAAATACACCGTCATTTTTAATGCAAATGGCCTGGTGAATGTCCAGGCGGATTGTAATTCGGTTGGGGGCGCGTATACCCTGAAAAACAATCTTCTGACAATCAGCCTGGGAGCGCAAACCCTATCGTTTTGCGGCGAAGAGTCTTTGGATCAACAGTTTTTGTCGCTGCTGGGCAAATCGAGAGAGGTTGGGCTGGCAGACGGCCGTATGCTCCTGGACCTCAATGACGAGGCCGGACAAATGGGTTTCCAAAGCGGCGGTTCGGCGGCGGAGGCCGCCGTCAGCGCTGAACCTGCGCCGCTGGTGGGCAAAACCTGGCAGTGGGTCCGTTTTATCAATCCGGCCACCGGCCCGGAAGTGATCGCTGAGCCGAATTTATACACGTTGCAACTGCTGCCAGACGGCCGTGTTTCCATTCAGGCCGATTGCAATACGGGCAGCGGCGTCTACCGGCTGGACGGCGGCGGCATCGTCATCACCATCGAAGACGCGTCCCAGACTGTTTGCGCCGCCAACTCTCAGACCGATGATTTTTTGCGCTATCTTCAGGCGGCGGCCATCTGGTTTATGGACGAAACCGACCTGTTGTTTGATTTGCCCATGGACACGGGAACCATGCGTTTTCAACAAATCAATCCTGAGGCGATCACCGGCGGCCAGCCGCTGCCAAAAGAAAGTTCGCCCACGCTGAATGCCCGGACTATCGAACTTGATGTAAAAGATGTGGCCAGCTCTTTTTCCTGGCAGGTTCAGCCAGCCCAGCTTACGCCCTCCACACCCGGCAGCCACGCCATGCCAGCCCACATCCTGGTGACGTTCGATGGGGAGGATGCGCAGGAGGTGTTGGCCGGCAACGGCCGTCGCCTTTACATTTTCCCCATCGAAACGTATCAAACGCTGGCCGGCCGTTTGGTGACCGATCAGGTTGATCGATTGGCGGAACTTTTGGCGGAGGCAGACGGCCGTGCCGCTTCGCCCGAAGGCCCGATGCCCTTTTTGCCGCTGCCCCTTGGCGTGATGGATCGCTGGGTTCAATTTGCCGACCTGGCATTTGCTCAGGGCCACGGCGTGCGTTATCTGGCCGATTCGCCCGACCGCCAGGCCATTGGCCCCTGGACAAACGAAACCGCTGCTTATTATTACCAGGGACTCAGCCAGGACGGCAAGTACTACATTTCACTCATCTGGCCGGTGCAGACCGAAACGTTGCCGGATACGTTTGAACAAGCAGAAGAGAGCGAAAAGGACCAATCTACCAATCCAGCCACATACCCCGCGTATTTGCAGGCTACCCAGGCGCGCCTCAACGCTTTGTCCCCATCGGACTACTCCCCAGATCTGCTTCGATTGGATAGAATGATTGCCTCTCTGGTCTTAAAATAGTAAAGTTACGGAAATAAAATGCCAGTAACTGTTCAGGTTTCTCTGGCAAGACCCCAAGGGTTTGTTGCCCTAATAATCCAAATTTTCAAGAGCAAACCCTTGGGGTCTGAATAGTTACAAATGCCAAATAAAAAGGAAGGAGATATGGAATCACAAGACAACAATGGTAACAACAAGCAGGGAAGCAGTTCGACTTTGCTTTATATTCTCATCGGCGCAGTGGTCGTTCTGATCATTGTCGGGGTGATAGCTCTTGTGGCTGCCTTTAGCCTGCGCGGCGGCACTACTGCTGCTCCAGAAGCTACCAGCATGCCCGTCCCAGAGGTCGTTTTACCGACTTTGGAGCTGACTCCGCTGCCAACGCAGCCCAATTCCAGCCCCACGCCGAATGCGACGGCCGTTTTGCCCACGCCTGAGCCACAATCGCCCACGGCCGTTGTCAGTGCCGCCAATGGCGTTAACGTCCGCACCGGTCCTGGTTCGGTATACCCCGTTGTCGGTGTTGCCCGTTTTGGCACTGAAGGACGCGTAACCGGCCGCAGCGTAGATGGCCTGTGGTGGGTAGTGTTTGTGCCCAATGCGCCGAATGCGCAAGGTTGGGTCTCGGCCCAATTTGTGGATGTAACCAACGTTGATGGCGTGCCGATTATTCCAGCGCCGCCCACGCCCACGCCCAACAGCACCGCCACACCTACGGCCACGGCTACGGCTACGGCCGTTCCCTCCCTCACCTTCACCGCCGACCGCACCGTCATCAATCAGGGCGAGTGCACAACCTTGCGCTGGCGAGTAGAAAATATTCAGGCTGTTTGGGTTTATCGCCTGGGTGAGACTTACCAAAACTTCCCGGTGACCGGCGAGGGTTCGCGCACGGAATGCCCGACAGTTACCACCACCTACGAAATGCGCGTTTTGCAGCGAGACGGCAGCGTGGTTTTGCAGCAGCTTACCATCCAGGTGAACGTGACTAACCCGCTGGCCAGCACCAATTGGCGTTTGGCCTCGCTCAATGGCGACAACGTGCCGGTTCCCGGTTCTATTCTGACTGCCTTTTTTGGCGCAGACGGCCGTATCAATATCAATGGCGGCTGCAATACCCTGAACGGAACCTACTCGGTTAACGGCAGCTCAATCATTATCGGCAGCCTTTCGGGCACGCAAATTCTTTGCGAAGACGAACTCATGCAGCAGGAACTGGCCTACACAATTGCCCTGCAAGCCGCCGCCAGTTACCAGATCATTGGCAGCCAATTGATCGTTCGCAACGCGGCCGGTCAGGAAATTCTGCGTTTTGATCGCATTGGGTAGGAACCAGGCCGGCGTCTTTCAATGGCGCCACACAGCCATCGAACAGATTTAGAAACTGGCGATTGGGGCGTTACCATGCTCCAATCGCCAGTTTTCAATTCAGGCATTGGCGGTGAATTGTTTTGGGTAGCTTCTCAAAAAGTTGGGGAATTTGTAGGTCGGATTGTTAATCCGACCGTGCGGAATGCCATTCCCCACGACGACACCCCGAAATATTGAGAAGATACTTTTGGGGACAAAATCCTGGTCCTTCAGACCCGGATAAGCGACGGTAAACTGTGGATGTCTCTTGCCAGGCGGAGGGTGTAAGGCGCGGCCTGACGGCTGAGGATTTGTAGGACGTTCATGTGATCGGCCAGCACGGCCGTATCCCACTGGTCAATGCTTTGTTCCATCAATCGCGCCAGGCACACGGCCCGATTGATGGGGATTGCCGCGCTGGCCGCCTCGCGGTAAAGCGCAGGAAAGTACACGGCCGTTACCAGAGCCGGCTTCGCCCAACGGCCGTTTGTCAGCGCGCCGGCCGGAATGCTGAACGGTTCGGCCGCCGGTGGACGGCCCAGCCGCCGGGCAAGCTCTGGCAGCAGGTGGAAGGTAAACGGCCGTATGCTCACCATATCCGGCACGGGCAGGGCAAAAACCCCTTCTGGCCGCGCCTGCAAAGCGACTACATCGTTACTGAGCAGTTCCCATCCATTCAAGACCAAACTCAGGCCGCTGGTTGTTTTGCCGCTGCCGGACGCGCCTACCAGCAGGGCGGCATGGCCGTCTTTGGCTGCCGCAAAGGCGTGCAGCAAAAAGTAGCCGCGTCGCCGCAGCATGGGCGCGAGCGTGGTAAATGTGATGTCCTCGAAACGGCCGTTTGCCAGGCTGGCAGGGGTGATGATGCCCACGGCCGTTTGCGTTTCGCCGGTCAGGGGGGAGGTCAGCGGCGCACTCACCAGACCGGCCTCATGAAAATGCAGCGCGATACGGCCGTTTGGTTGGGCATATGCCGTTAGAATGGCCGGAGCAGCCTGCCCGGCGTCCTGGTCGGTAAAAATGGGCAGGCTGTCGGGGAGTGGCGGCAGGTTTTCGCGCCAATGCAGTTCCAGACGAATATCCGGCTGACTTGCGCCTGTGTCCGCTGCTTCCGGCCAGCCGGAAAACAGGTGCGTCCATCCATCCACAATTGGCGCATCTGGGCTGACCAGCTCGATTCTCAGGTCGTGAAAGGACAAAATCATGACGTGGCTTACTTTTTCCGACTGTTGCGTTCCCAGAAGAAACCGTCGGCGTATCCCTGGATGGTTGGGTTGGCGGCGGCCATTTCCAGGCGTTTCTCGGCCAGGCAGGCATACGTCTCGTCAATTTCCACGCCGATAAAGCGCCGGCCCAGTTTGCGAGCGACCACGGCCGTTGTGCCGGACCCCAAAAATGGATCGAGGACAATATCTTCAGCATTGGAACTGGCCAGGATAATTTTCGCCAACAATTTTTCCGGTTTTTGCGTGGGATGGTCGGTGTTTTCAGGCATGGACCAGAAAGGGACCGTGAGGTCGGTCCAAATGTTGGCGGGGTGGGTCAGGCGGAAACGGCCGTTTTCCGTTTCTTGCCAATCTTTTGGCCGGCCATCCGCGTAGGTATACGGGGCGATGACCTGGCGTTTTAGCTTGACGGCTTCTATGTTGAAGGTGTATTCGTCGCTTTGGGTGGCAAACCAGATGTCTTCGGCGCAGTTTTTCCAGTTGGCTTGCGCGCCGCGCCCCTTCTCGCGCTCCCAGGTGATGCGGTTGCGCACGATAAAATTCTTTTCCAGCACGCGCTGAATGGCCGCCGCCGAACGCCAATCGCCGCAAATATAGAGCGAGGCTGTGGGTTTTAAAACGCGTTTCAAGGGCAGCAGCCAGGTGGTCAGCCAGGTTTCGTAGTCGTCGAGAGAGAGTTGGGAGAACGGCCGTCCGTTAAATGTTTTGCTCAAATTGTATGGTGGGTCGGCAAACAACAAATCGACCGAAGCCGAAGGCAGCCATTCCAGAATGGCAAACAAATCTTGCTGAAGAGTGCGGTTGACGATGGTTTCTAAGTCCGCAGGTCCATCTAGCTGCAAACAGGTTTGTTTATAGCGCTCTTTTTCCTCGTCGGAGAGGGTGATGGTGCGGTTGCGCGGCGCGCGTTTTTGGGGCGACTGCGTCACGGGGTTTTCCAAAACGGCCGGGAGCAGGATGGCTCATGCTCCCAACCGTCTATGTGTTTATTGGCCAAGTTCGCTTAACAAGCCGTTCAGTCCCTCTTCCAGACTGGCGTAGGGCAGTGCGCCGGAAACCAGGAAGCCATTGATGAAGAAGGCCGGCGTACCATTGACGCCAAAACTGGCTCCCTGCGCCTGGTCGGCGAGAACGGCCGTTTCCATTTCGCCGCTGTCCAGGCAGGCCCGGAAAACGTCGCCGTCCAGGCCCAGTTCCACCGCGTAGCCGGTGAACAAATCGGCGGCGTTACTTTGCCCGCTCCAGAGCGCCTGGTTTTGGAACAACGCATCGTGCATGGGCACATACGCTTCTTGCGCGCCGGCGCAGCGGGCCGCTTCGGCCGCCAATTGGGCCTGCGGGTGAATGGCGGACAGTGGGAAATCCTTAAAGACGTAAAACACTTTACCGGTGTCGATGAAATTCTGGCGAATTTGCGGCATGGTTTCGGTAAAGTGGCGCTCGCAGAATGGGCATTGGAAATCGGTGAATTCGATCATGGTGATGGGGGCGTTGGGATCGCCGAGGGTGTAGGCGTCTCCGATGGGCACGTTAAGCGGCAGACCCAGCGCGATTTCGACGCTGTTGGGTTCTGCGCCGCTGAGCGGGTAGCCCTCGATGAAGAAGTAGGGCAGTTCGCCCACGCCAATTTGGCGGCCTTCACTGACGCCCGCTTGAATGGCGGCGTCGAATTTGCCACTGGCGAGGCAGGTATCGAAGACGGCCGTGTCCAAATTCAGCCCTGCGGCCAGATCGCTAAACACAGCCCCGGCTTTTTCCCCCTGTCCCACCCAGTCCGTCTGAGCGGCAAATAGCGCCTGATACATAGGCCAATAGGTGTCTTGTTCACCGGCGCAGCGCGCAGCGGCCGCGGCCGTTTGGGCTTCCGGCGCAGTTTGCGGGAAATCCTTCAGCACATACTGCACCTGACCGGTGTCCACCAACATGGTGGTCAGGGTGTTTATCGTTTCTGCGGCATAACGGGCGCAGGCAGGGCAGCTAAAATCGGTGAATTCGACGATGGTAAACGGAGCGTTGGCGTCGCCCAGGGTGGCGGCGATGCCCTCGTCGGAGATGGGGACCGGCGTGGGTGTGGGCGGGGTCTCGTTGCCGGGTTGGTCTTGGGCAATTTGTTCGCCGTTGAGCACGGCCGTTATCGCCTGGTTAAACACCTCAATCGGCTGCGCGCCAATCAGCGGCTGCCCATTGACAAAAAAGCTGGGCGTGCTGGAGACGCCGCGGCTTAATCCCAGGTCCACATCATCGCGGATCGCTTCGAGGTGTGTGCCGCCGGTCACGCAGTCGGCAAAGGGTTGGCTGTCCAATCCTATTTGCTCGGCGAAGGCCATAAAGGCATCTTCGGCGCGGTTGTTGGCCCACGCTTCGGGTTGGTTGAAGAGAAAATCGTGCATGGCCCAATAAGCGGCCGCGCCCTGATCGCCGGCGCAGCGGGCGGCGTTGGCGGCCGCTTCAGCCTGGGGATGGATGTTGCTCAGGGGAAAATCGTAGTAGACGAACAGCACGTCCCCGGCGGCGATCTGGTTTTGGTTAATGCGTGATAAGGTCTGGCTGGCAAATCGGCTGCAATAGGGGCACTGAAAATCGGAATATTCTTCAATGACGACCGGCGCATCCGGGTTGCCGCGATAGGGGTGGCCATCTGGCATAAAGCCGACCGGCAGGCCGGTGGCATCGACTTCGCCGGACACGGCCGTGCGATCCGCGCCAGCCTCAGACGCGCTGCCTGACGGGGCGGTAAAGATTGTGTCACTGTCGATGGGCGCAGTAAATGGGGCGTCTGCACTGGCGGGTTCGACGGCCGTTTCGTTTACAGGCTTGACGCTTGGCCCACAAGCCGAAATTCCCAACACCAGAATCAGCAGAAGAAACAGGGCCATCAACGGGTGTTTCTGTTGCCAAGGATGATTAAATTGCATAAGTTTCTTTTCTCCGGGCAGCGCGCCGACCGCGCTCTAAGGCAATGTTTATTCGTCACTCAAGTCCGTTTGTGCTAGACTTCAGTGTTTGTCTTTCTGAATTATGCAGCGTGCATACGCCTTTATGATTGACGATCTGTATCTTAAACCAAAGCGTAATGGGTTGCCAGCCTTGCCGCATCTTGTTAGAACTCTTTTAACCTTGGCGCTGGCTGCTTTTTTGGCCACGGTCTGGGCCTTATCTGCTGCGGCGCAAGCTGACAATGGTATCACACAACCCCTTAATGGCGAGACGGTTTCTGGCGCGGTGGTGGTGACGGGCACGGCCGTTCACCCCGATTATCTGCGTTATGAATTGTCGTTCAGGTACGTTACCAGCCCAACAGCCGATTGGATTGTTTTTGCCGAAGGCAGCGAACCGGTTAATCAGGGCACGCTGGCAGTTTGGGATACAACCGTGGGGCGAGACGTAGGCAGCCCTGTTTTCCCGGACGGCCGTTATCAGCTCCGTTTGCGTGTTGTGCGCACTGATTACAATTATGACGAATATTTTGTCAGCGACCTGATTGTGGCCAACGATACGCCGGTGGAAGCAACCCCCACAGGCACAGCGCCGGCCGAATCAACTCTGGCAGTGCCCGAGGCTGGGGAAACGGCCGTTTTCCAACAGCCAACACCCTTGCCATCGTTAACGCCTTTTCCCACCCCGACCACGCCGGCCGTTGCAACAAACTCGGCCGCCAACCCGGCAGCCACGATTACCAGCGAAGGTTCGGGTGGCGTGCTGGATAGTCTGGCGACGGTGGAAGTGGGGCTTTTTGGCCGCGCTTTCTGGCTGGGCGTCCGGGTTACCGCGCTGTTATTCGCCGCGCTGGCGGCCTATTTGCTGCTGCGCGGCCTGTTTCGTTGGATCTGGCGCCGGGTCTGGCGTCAGAAAAAGCAAAGAAATCAATAAACTCTGGATGAGACCCTAAGGGTTTTGCCATATGGGGCAAAATCACTCGAGTTCAAAAACTATAGGCAAGACCCTAAGGGTTTTGCCATATGGGGCAAAATCAATCGAGTTTAAACCCTTAGGGTCTATATCAGTACAAACCATCATCACTGGAGAATTTATGAGCCGGTTTAGAGCGATTATTTTAGCCATAGTTGCTGTTTCGTTATTGGCTGCCTGCCGCCAACAGGATACGGCCGTTTCCCCAACCATCGCCCCCACAGCCGCCCCGGTCGTCACCGATGCGCCTGCTGCCGCTGTGGAGGATCAGGCTGAGCCAGAGCCAACAAGCGCCGATCCGGCTGCTGACGTGGCGGCCGCGCCGACCGATATGCCCAGCCCCACAGCCACGCCGCTGCCGCCCAAAGATTTGGTTGTGTGTGTCGCCGCCGAGCCAACCAGCCTCTTTTTGTACGGCGATAATTCATTGACGGCCGTTTCCATTCGGCATGGCATCTACGAAAATCTGGTCAATTCGCTGGCCTACGATTACCAACCCCAAGGTCTTGCTGAACTGCCATCCGCCGACGCAGGCAGCGTACGCCTGGAAACGGTTGAAGTCGAAGAAAACGCCACTGTCCTCGACGCGCGCGGCGTGGTCCAACGGTTCACCACAGGCGTGACTGTGCGCAATGCCGCTGGCGAATTGGTCACCTTCGCCGACCAACCGGTGCTGATGAGCCATTTAATCGTCGATTTCACCCTGGCGCCGATGGTTTGGTCCGATGGCCAGCCGGTAACGGCCGATGATTCTGTGTTCAGCTTTGAAATCGCCGCCAACTCGGTCACGCCGGGCAGCAAAACGAAAATCGAGCGCACGGCCGTTTACACCGCCACCGGCGACCTGACCGTGCAGTGGGTAGGCATTCCCGGCTTTATCGACTCGACCTACGTGACCAACGTCTGGTCGCCCTTGCCGCGTCATCTGTACGGCCGTTACTCGGCCATCGACCTGTTGGCGCTGCCCGAGGCGCAGCAGTCGCCCCTGAGCAGCGGCCCATTTGTGGTGGCCGATTGGACGCCGGGCGAAAGCATCCGCCTGGAAAAGAATCCTTACTACTATCGCGCCGCCGATGGCCTGCCGCACCTGGATTCGGTGACGTTTAAGGTGCAGACGGTTATGTCCGATGACCTGTTGGCCTCTGGCGAATGCCAGATTATTGCCCAGGATGTGATTGCGCCGGAGAGTGTAACGGCCGTTCTGGCCGCCAGCGATGCCGGACAAGTGCAGGCGCAGGTTGTCAACAGCCCCTTTTTTGAGCAAATCGCCTTTGGCATTGAGCCGATTGAGGAATACGCCACCACGCGCCCCGACTGGTTTGGCGAGACCCAGGTCCGGCAGGCGATTACGATGTGCATTGACCGCCAGCGGATGGTGGACGAATTGTTGAACGGCCGGGCTGAAGTCTTGAACACCTTTGTGCCCGCCGACCACCCGCTTTACCCGGCGGACGTGACCGTCTGGCCCTACGACCCGGACGAGGCAAACGCCCTGCTGGACGAACTGGGCTACATCGACACCGATGGCGACGGCGTGCGCGAACAACCGGAAACGGCCGTGCCCTTCCGTTTCCGCCTCAGCACCGATGCCGCCAGCCCGCTGCGCGCGCAAATTGTGCAAATGGTCCAGGCAGATCTGGCCGGCTGCGGCCTGACCGTCGACCTGGATTTCCGCCAACCGGCCGAATGGTACGGCGACGGCCCGCTGGGTTCGTTGTTTGGCCGCCGCTTCGATATGGGCGCGCTGGCCTGGCGCACGGCCGCCCAACCGCCTTGCGGCCTCTGGTTGTCCGATAACATCACCGGCCCTTTGCCAGAGGGATACGGCGGTTGGACCAACATCAACCCGAATGGCTGGCGCGATGAGGCGTATGACGAGGTCTGCCGCACGGCGAGCCGTTCGCTGCCCGGTACAGAAGCCTACACGGCCAATCATCAGGAAGCCCTGCGGATATTCAGCCGCGAGCTGCCGAGCATTCCGTTGTTCACCAATCTCAAGGTTGCCGCCACCCAGCCTGACGTTTTAAATTTCCAATTAGACACCACGCAGACGTCTGAACTTTGGAACATTGGCGAGCTGGATTTGGGTCGATGAGGGTGGCGATTGGCGATTGACGATTGGCGATTTTTGGTTTCTTGTCTAACGACTCATACTTTATGATCACTCGTTTGTTGGCGCGGGTTTTTCCTGGCTGGGAAGCCGGTAGAGAAGGGCAGTTGTTGATTGTGGATGAAGAGCGTTTTATGATTGTTGGCCTGGGTAATCCGGGGCGAAAATATGAGCAAAACCGGCATAACGTGGGGTTTATGGCTGTCGATAGACTGGCGGCGCAGCACGGCATCTCGTTGGCTAAAGTGCAAAATAAGGCGTTGACGGGCAACGGCCGTATCGCCCACAAATCCGTCATCCTCATAAAGCCCCAAACCTTCATGAACGACAGCGGCAGCGCCGTTGGCCCATTGGCCAACTACTACAAAGTGCCGCCCGCTAACGTCCTCGTCATCTACGACGAGCTGGATTTGCCCCTGGGCACGCTGCGCCTGCGCGAAAAAGGAGGCGCCGGCGGCCACAATGGCATGAAATCTATCATCAACCATCTCGGCAGCGAATTTCCCCGCTTACGGTTGGGCATTGGCCGCCCGCCGGGGCAAATGCCGCCCGCTGCCTACGTCCTGCAAGACTTTGGCGGCAGCGATATGCCCCTCGTCACCGAAATTCTGGACGAAGCGGTGAAGGCCGTTCATACCTTTGTCAGCGATGGCATCCAACTGGCGATGAGCCGTCACAATGGCAGCCTTCCCGGCGAGCCATAATCTGCGGCAGTCTGCCAATTACCTGAAAAGTTACCCATGGATTTATCCGGTATTCTAAAAGTTTTTGACGAGTTGCCAGCCTTTTCGGCCGTGATGCAAGGCTTGGATGGGGAAACGGCCGTGCCACCCCTTCTTCTCCCGCCCGGCGCGCGCGCCCCTGTTTTGGCCCGCCTGTTCCGCAGCCGCCAGGTTCCCATTTTGCTGCTCACCGGCAAAGTTGACGCCGCTTCGCGCTGGATGCAAGCTCTGGAAGCGTGGCTGCCCGACGACCAGAACGTCTACCGTTTCTATGAGCCAACGCCTTTGCCCTACGATCGCGGCCCCTGGGGCGAGACGGCGCGCATCTCTCGTCTGCGCGTCTTGTCGCGGCTGATGGCCGGGCAGCACCCGCAAATCTCCGCGCCAACTGCCCCGCCGCTCATTGTCACCTCTGCGCGCGCCTTTCTGCAAAAAACCCTGGCCAAACGGCGTTTCCTGACCGCTACCAGGGTGCTGCGCGTGGGTCGGCGGCTGGATTTGGAAAAGACGCTTAACAATTGGGCCGACATTGGGTACGAGGCGGTCAGCGTGGTGGAAGCGCCAGGGCAGTTTAGCCGGCGCGGCGGCATTGTGGATATTTTCCCGCCGTCCTCAGCTTTTCCGGTGCGCATTGAGTTGTTTGGCGACGAGATCGACACGATGCGCTACTTTGATCTGGCTACCCAGCGCTCGCTGGAAATGGACAAGGCCGCGCAAGAAACCGGCATTATTGTGCCGCCGGCCCGCGAGGCGCTGCCCGGCGTCGCTCAGGGTTATGGCCTGTCCATCCCGGATGATGAATTACCGGCGGAAGGGAATTTGCCATCCTGGCGCGATGATATTGCCGATTTGCGTAACGGCCGTATCTTTGCCCACCTGGAATTTTACCTGCCCCTCATCTATGCCCAGCCGGTAACGCTGCTGGATTATTTGCCGGAAAATGCCCTGGTGGTGGTGGACGATTGGCGCGAATTGTTAACGGCCGTGTCCGAATTAGACCAGCACGCCAACCAGATCGCCGCCGAACAGCCCATGCTGCCCCCAGATTATCCCTCGCCCATTTTTGATTGGCCCATCATCGAGCCAGACCTGGCCTGGTGGCAGCCGCTCATTCTGGGCGAAGGACCGGAAACCACCGAAAGACCCTTTGGCGGCCTGGCCGACGCGTTCGAGCCGGGGCCGCGCTACGGCGGTCAAATGCGCCCCCTGCTGACCCAACTCAAACAAACACGCGTCGAAAACGACCGCGTCGTTGTGGTCAGTTTGCAGGCGGCCCGCCTGGCCGAACTTTGGCGCGATGAAAATCGGGATGCCACATCGTCGCTGCTGCTGCCCAACGCCGCCGCCCAGGCCCACGCCGTCGAAAGCCTGCCCATGCTGCCCGACCCCGGCACTCTCACCTTTGTTCACGGCGCAATCGGCGAAGGGTTTAATCTTGTACGCCGCGAAGACAATAAAATCCTGCTGGATTTGCTCAGCGATGCCGAAATATTCGGCTGGAGCCGTCCCGCGCCGCGCCGCTGGCAGCACACCCGTCCGACCGCGCCCGAAACTTACTTCGCCGACATTACTGCCGGGGATTATGTGGTGCATCTGGAATATGGCATCGGCAAATTCATGGGATTGGTCTCCCGTTCTGTGGGTGGTATGGAGCGTGAATATCTGCTGGTGCAATACGCCAACAGCGACGTACTCTACGTACCCGTTCACCACGCCGATCGCCTGGGCAAATGGATTGGTTCGGACGAACGGCCGCCCGCTGTCCACCGCCTGGGCGAAAAGACCTGGACGGCCACCAAAGCCAAAGCCCAGGAAGCCGCCGACGAATTGGCCGGCGAACTGTTAGAACTTTACGCCGCCCGCGAGTCTATCGACGGCCACGCCTTCCCCGCCGACGACGAATGGCAAGCCGAATTGGAAGCCAGTTTCCCGTACCGGGAAACGGAAGACCAACTGCGCGTGATTGCCGAAGTGAAGGCCGACATGGAAACAGCCCGTCCCATGGACCGATTGGTCTGTGGTGACGTAGGGTATGGCAAGACCGAAGTCGCCTTGCGTGCTGCCTTTAAGGCCGTGCTAGACAATAAGCAGGTCGCCATCCTTGTACCGACGACGATTTTGGCGCAGCAGCACTTCAAGACCTTTAAGGAGCGTCTGGCTCCATTTCCGGTGAAGGTGGAAATGTTGTCCCGTTTCCGCACGGCCGGGCAGCAAGACCGCATCGTCAAAAATCTGCGCAAAGGCTCGGTAGACATCATCATCGGCACACACCGCCTGTTGTCCGACGATGTTTCCTTTAAGGATTTGGGTCTGGTCATCATCGACGAGGAGCAGCGTTTTGGCGTGGCCCACAAGGAAAAGCTCAAGCAGTGGCGCACTGAAGTGGATGTGCTGACGATGACGGCCACGCCCATCCCTCGCACCATGTACATGAGCCTGACCGGCGTGCGCGACATCAGCGTCATCGACACCGCGCCGGCCGAGCGGCTGCCCGTGCAGACCTACGTGGGCGAGGTAGATGAAACTCGGCTGAAGGGCGCTATCTTGCGCGAATTGGACCGGGGCGGGCAGGTGTTTTTTGTCCATAACCGCGTGCAAACCATCGACATCATGCGCCAACGGCTGGCTGCTCTGGTTCCTGAAGCTCGTTTGGCGGTGGGGCATGGTCAGATGAGCGAGCGGCAGTTGGAGCAAATCATGCTCGACTTTGCCGAGGGCAACATCGACATTTTGCTGTCTACAACCATCATCGAGAGTGGGTTGGACTTCCCTAACGCCAACACGTTGATTGTGGATCGGGCGGAGCAGTTTGGTCTTTCGCAGTTGTATCAGCTTCGCGGACGAGTGGGGCGGGGCGTTCGCCGCGCCTATGCCTACTTTTTCCATGCCCCATGGCGGCGGATTACGCCCGATGCCCAGGCGCGCCTGGAGACGCTGGCCGAAAATACGGAACTGGGCGCCGGGTATACCATCGCCATGCGCGACATGGAGATTCGCGGCGCGGGCGATTTGTTGGGTGCGTCGCAGAGTGGTCATATTTCGGCCGTTGGCTTTGATTTGTATACGCGGCTGTTGACCAACGCGGTGAAGAAGCGCAGGGCGATTGAAGCGGGCGAGGCCATCCCTACGGAGATTCCTGAGGCGGTGTTGATCGATTTGCCGTTGGCGGCTTATGTGCCGCCCGATTATGTGCCGGATGCGTCGCTGCGGCTGCGCCTGTACCGGCGCATGGCGCTGTTGGATAAATTGGCCGAAATCGACGGGATGGCGGCCGAACTGGCGGACCGTTTTGGACCGATACCGGACCCGGTGGATAATTTGTTGTATCAACTGCGGATTAAGGCATTGGCCCAGCGGGCGAGGGTAACGGCCGTTACCACCGAATCCGGCCAGATCAAAATTCGCGTTAACGAGCTGGATAACCTGGACCGTTATCGCTTGCAGCGTTATCTTGGCAACCAGGTGCGCGTGAGCAAATCGGCCGTCTGGATGCCGCGCGAACTCAGCACCCATGAGTGGCAGGTTGCTCTGGTGCAGGTGTTGGAAAAGTTGGAGACTTGGGGTGTGAGTGCGAGCCGCGAGCTGTAAGCTGTTAAGCTGTTAGCTGTTAGCTGTTAGCTGTTAGCTGTTTATGGAACACGGGGTGACGCACACGGAACAGAGAGGATGGAATGCAGATTCAATTTTTTGATAATCCACTGGAAACGCCAAAGTCACGCGAGGATGTGCGGTTGAATGATTTGGGGTTGTATGTGTACCCAGACGGCCGTCGCGTGGCCGTTGGCTTTAACCTGACCCCATTTTTAGAAAAACCGTGTATTGAAGTGCGCGTGGTAAACGAAAGGGGCGAGCCGGCTGGCTGGTTGAACGTCATCGAGACGATAGAAACGAATTTTTCATTGACCATGCACTTGCGTGATAAAGAACCAACGCAGCGGTATGAGGTAACGGCCGTTGTCTATTACGCCACGCCCGAAACCGAGCGGATGGATGTGCACAAATTGGTAAAAACGTTTGACGCCACGCGAGTTGGAGAACAATAGAAACGGGTGGCAGACCCGATGGGTTTTCTGAAAACCCTTCGGGTCTATCGCAATTGATTATGCCTGTGGCTCGGCCAGCTTTTCCAGTTTTGCTTTTGTATCTCGCCAGGTAATTTTCGAAAGCCCAAGTTTTTGACGGATGTCGTCCGCTTCTTCCTTGTTTCGCCAGTCGCGCAGGGCAGCGCACCAGCGTAAGTTCTCAAAAGATAGCAGCCCTCTTTCCAGCCCTGCCTCATCCCCAACATCGCGCAGAATATATTCCAAATTACGAGGCGTGCAGGTAAAAATCGTGTCCGGTGGCTGGTACTGCGCCATGTATTTGTCCAATACGTCCAGCCAGTCCGGCGTTAGATACACCTTGCGTTCTTTGTAGCGCAGGCGCGGATTGGCATAACGGATGAATAAAACCGGCTGTTCCGGGCTGCTGCGATCGACATGGTTGGGCACGATGGCCATGGCTTCAGATTTTTTGATGCCCGTTTGCAGCAGCAGAGAGAGCAGGAGATGGGGCCGCGCATCTGGTTTCCGTGTGTCGCTGCCGGTCATGATGGCGCGAGAAACTGCCAGCGCTTTTTCCAGGTCGGTTTCCGTGGGCAGTGTGGGCAGTGGACTTTTGACACTTTTTTGAATGACGGCCGCTGAGGGATCATTGGGCAAGACGCCTGCTTCGTGTAACCACGAGAAGAACACCTTTAGCGTGGTGACGCGGCGTGCATATGACTTGCCGCTGCAGGGCACGCCGCGCTCGTTGAGCAGCCAATCGAGAAAATCGTTCAGGTTTTTTGTGCCGATGCTGCCAATGGGCTGGCCGATTCCCAGATATTTGCCCAGGAGGCGAATATCGCTGGTAAATGCCTTGCGGGTATTCAGGGCAAAGCCTTCGCCGCGCATGTGGTTTTCGAATAATCCCAACGCGGCCTGGATGGAGGCATCGGCCGTCAGTAGGGGCTGGGAACCGGGTGGCTCTGTCGGCAGTTCGCTCTTTGAGAACAATTGCGGTTGTTGATTATCAGTCATCCCTTATGCTCCTCTCGCTTTCGCATAGTATTTACCAGGATAGTGTAAACGAGGGGTTTTGTCAAGGTTTGATGAGCGGAAGTATAGAGGAGACGGCCGTATCCCACCCACAAAAAAGGCGTGTGAACGCCTTTTTTCTACTGCTTGTGTTATTCGGATTGGTCCAATCTCAGCGATTGGACCAATCTTGCCGCTCTGTTGGGTTTTTGCTTTTACAGAGGCCAATCGCGCAGCATGCGCTCGGTTTCTTCCGAATGGCCCATTTCATCCCGGATCATATCTTCTAACGCTACGACCAGACCTTTGTCGCCGTAGGCTTCGGCTTCTTGGGCGCGTTTTGTGTAGCCACGACCAGCTTCAAGTTCGGCGGCCAGAACGGCTTCTAGCATGGCGCGATTGGTGGCTGCTGCGGGCACTGGATTGGCTGTTGTTGTGGGTTCGCCGCCCATAGCGACGATTTTGTTGGCCAGGAATTGGGCATGAAGCTGCTCATCGGCTACTTCGGTGAGGAAAAATTGGGCCAGTTGGGGCCGGAATGGGCCGGTGGCCTTAGCGGCGTAGGTGATGTATTGGATGATGGCCCCAAATTCGCTGGCCAGGTCCTCGTTCAGATGATCGATTAAAGTTTGCTTGTCCATTTAATTCTCCTTTTTTGTATAGGTCAAGATTATGCACGGCCGTTACTTGCACAAGGCCGCTGCTGGCTCATTTTTGCCTGAATCTTTAGATTGGAAATATTGGTGGCGCTCCCACAAATTTACGATAGCCGATGTCAGGCTGGAGGTCAAGACCTTTCTGCTCTCGTTTGCCTGGCAGGATGGCGCAATTTAGGCGGTCAGGTGGGCGACCAGCTTTGGGAGCTGGCTGATATTGGTCAGGGTGTGGTAAACGGCCGTTTCCCCTTCCGTTTCCCGCATTGCCTCATGTTCCCAGGTGATGTGGTAAGGCACATGAACTCCCACGCCGCCTAATTCCACCACCGGCAGCACGTCCGATTTGAGCGAATTGCCAACCATCAGAAAACGCTCTGGCGGAATCTGGTATTTGGCGAAAATGGTTTGATAGGTTACGGCCGTTTTTTCGCTTACAATCTCCACCTCGTCAAAATAATCGGCCAGGCCGGAACCGGCAATTTTGGCTTCCTGGTCTAGCAAGTCCCCTTTGGTGATCAGCATCAGGCGATACTGGCCGGATAAGGCGGCCACGGCTGCCGCTGCGCCATCAAGCAGGGCAATTTTGGCCTGGCGAATGGCTTTGGCCGCGTCGATAATTTGCTGGATTTCGTAACCTCGGATGCGGCCTTCGGTCAGGTCGATGGCTGTTTCGATCATCGACAGGGTCATCGCTTTCAGGCCATAGCCGTAAATGCGCATGTTGTGCATCTCGGTTTCGTACAATTTTTTCTCGACCCAGGCCGCGTCATGATAAGGCGAGAGCAGCGCGGCGAATTTTTCTTGGGTCAGGGCATAAAGCGATTCGTTATGCCAGAGTGTGTCGTCGCCGTCGAAGGCGATGGTATGAATTGGATGTGTCATGGGGTTATTTTGCGTTAAATGAGGCGATGCGGCAACCGTTGGTTTTGCACGGCCGTTGCCAGACTTACTCTTTCACCCGCTGCCCAGGCGGCGGCAAAGGCGCTTTCGCCAAGCTGGCTCTGGACAGCCGCCAGCAGGTGATCGTGGTAGGGCTTTTCGTTGGGCGGCAGGGGGTTTTCCAGGGCCGCGCGGTGGGCGGCGGTTGTGCCTAGCAGTTGGGCCGCTTGTTCGGGCTGCGATTGGGCAACGGCCGTGCCCGCCAATCGTTCCAGCGTCACAATCATGTTTGCCCGGTCCCCTTGCTCCGCAAACAGTCCCAGGCTGTCCAGCAGCAGCGCTTCGGCCTCTGCTAGCCGGCTTTGCCACAAGGCCGCCAGTCCCAAATTACTCCGGGCGTCGGCAATGCACCACCGGGCGTTAATCTGTTCGGCCAGGCGCAGGCTGTGCTGCAAAACGCGTTCGGCCGCAGCCCATTCCTGCCGATAAAGCCCCAGCAGCCCCAGTTTGCTCAGGGATAACGCCTCAAAATACCGGTCGCCGATGTCCCGCGCCTGTACCAGGCAGCTTTCAAACAAGGCGTTCGATTGTTCATGCGCACCCTCCTGAAAGCAGATTTCGCCCAAAGTCCATTGCGCCATCATTTCCCACTGCCGATCGCCTACCTGCCGGCTGCGCATCAGGCCATCCTGGATGAGCCGGGTCGCCTGTTTATAATCTCCTTGCAGCATCTTTGTCCGCGCCAGGTTCACCAGGCACAAAATGGCGTTTTTCTGATCGCCCACCTGCTCCCAAAATGCCAGGCTGTCGCCCAGCGCCGTCTGCGCCGCCGTCAAACGATCCTCGTGCAAGGCTACTTGCCCAATGATCATCAGCGCGCGGCTGACGCCGAGATCGGAAGCCAGGGTTTGGCTCAGGGCCAGGCTTTCTTCAGCCAATTGTCGCGCTGCGGTATTGTCGCCCAGCGACATGGCCACGATGCCTAAATTGTTTAAGGCGTAGGCCAATGCCTGGGTGCTGCCCAACTGGCGGCTGAGGGCCACACTTTCTTTGGCCAGATGGCCTGCCTGGGCGTAATCGCCTTGTCGTTGGGCCAGCAGCGAGGCGGCCGCCAGCGCGCGCGCCCTGGACACGGTAACGGCCGTATTCACCGCCAGCGCCCGCTCCAGCCACAGCCGCCCTTCGCGCAAATAGGCGCGGGTGTGCCAAAACGGAAACAGCGCCAGCGTGAGTTCCAGCCCCTGTTCTGGCGATTGGTCGATGTCCCATTCCAGCGCGGCGCGCATGTTGTCTTGTTCCTGGTCCAGCCGGTTTAGCCAGAGGGCCTGATTGGGTCCGGGAATTTCAGTCGCGGCCACTTTGGCCAGCGATAAAAAATAATCGGCATGCCGGCCTCTGAGCAAGTTGCTTTCGCCGTTGAGGGTTAATCTTTCCAGCGCGTATTCGCGGATGGTTTGCAGCATGGTGAAGCGGATTTCGTGTACGGCCGTTTCCCCGCCAACGAGCAGGTTGTTGTCGTACAATGTCTCGATGCCTTCCAACTGGTCCACCGTGCCCGGCCCAATCTGGCACACAGCTTCCGCCGCTTCTACATAAAAACCGGAAACAAACACCGCCAATCGGGCAAACAAACGCCTGGCCTCGTCGTCCAATAATTCATAACTCCACTGGATAGCCTGGTGCAGGGTTTGGTGGTGGCTGGTCGCGCCGCGCCCGCCATCTTTTAGCAAGCGCAGCGCTTTGCCAGAGGCGTCGTTGAGCTGGTTGAGCAGCATGGGCGGCGGCAGCAGGCGCACCCGGGCTGCGGCCAGTTCGATGCCCAGCGGCAGCCCATCAACGCGACGGCAAATGGCGGCTACGGCCGTTGCGTTTTCCGGCGTCAGCTCAAATTCTGGCAAAATGGCCTGTGTCCGCTCCACAAACAGGGCGACGGCCGGATTTTGCGCCAACGTCATCAATTCGGGCGCGCTGGTCAGATCGGGCAAAGGCAGGGGCGGCAGCACATACCGTTGTTCGCCGCGCAGGCGCAGCGGCGCCCGCGACGTGACCAAAATGTTGAGTTGGGGGCAGGTTTGCAGCAGGTCCAGCACGGCCGTTGCCGCCGACAAAAGTTGTTCAAAATTGTCCAATACCAGCAGCGCCCGTTTGTTTTGCAGCTCGCGTTTCAGGCGCAGCAGGGTGGCCGGGCTGCGGCTGCCGCCCGGAACGCCCAGGGTCTCGGCGATGGCCCCCATCACCAGCGCCGGGTCGCTGATGCCGGCCAGCGCCACAAAATAGACCTGTCCCTGGAAAAAATCGAGCAATTTCTGGGCCGCCTGAATTGCCAGACGGCTTTTGCCGATGCCCGGCGGACCCAAAACGGTCAGCAGGCGCACGTCATCGCGGCGCAAGAACGCTTGCACGGCCGTAATTTCGCGTTCTCGACCGACAAAATGAGTCAGCGGCATGGGCAGGACGGCATTAACCGGCGGCACGGGTTCTGGCGGCGGCGCTGCAAGCCGTTCGCCGCGAATTTGTTGGTAAACGGCCGTGGTCTCCGGGGAAGGCTCGATGCCCAAATCGCTGGCCAAAATTCGTTTACAGCGTTCGTATTCGGCCAGGGCGGCCGTGCGCTGCCCGCGCCGGGCCAAGGTGCGCATCAACAAGCGCGCAGCCTCCTCATTCCAGGGGTCCAGAGCCAGTTGGTGACGCGCCGTGTGCACGGCCAGATCGTCGCTGCCAAGCTGGGCGAAGGCTGCGGCCAGTTCTCCCAGCGCTTCGATGGCCTGCAGGCGCAGCCGCTCGCGCGTGAAAATCAGCCATTCCTCGAACGGCACGCTTTCTGGCAGCGAAAATCCGGCCAGCAAATCGCCTTGATAGTGGCTGACGGCCGTTTTTAATCCAGCCAGGCAGTCTGGGCATCTGGCCAAATCGGCGTGGGCGTGGGTTTCAAATTGGCGCGTCCGCGCCGAAAACTCAGCCACATCCAGCGAATAATCGCTGTTGGGATTAAATTGCAGGGTTTCGCGGGTGATGAGTAAATATGGCGGGGAAGCGAGGTCGTCGCCAATGACCACGCGCAGGATGGTGAGGGCCTGCCGCAGACTCTTACGCGCAGCGGTATTGCTGCTGTCTGGCCAGAGCATGGCCGCCAGTTCATCGCGCGAGTGGCTTCGTTGGGCTTCGCAGGCCAGGTAGACGAGCAGGGCGCGTACTTTGTCGTAGCGCCAGCCGCTGGACGGCCGTCCATCTTGTGTAACCTGAAATTGCCCGAAAAAGTGCATGGCTAGGCGGCTCATGGCAGGGATTATAGCCAATTTTGCTGCTGCGACGTTTTTTTATCATCTTTTGACGTTTTGTTGGCGATCGTCGGTTATCCTGCGCCCATCATGTCACAAGGAGCATTAGAAATGAGATCTAAACAAATCCTAAAAATAGCCCTTTTTAGTCTGTTGGTCTGGCTGGTGGCTTGCGGCGGCAAGGAAATTAGCCTGAGCACAGCCAATATCTCCGGCGCTCGTCTGACAAAAGATGAGGCTGGAGCGGCAACGACGACGACGTTTGGCCCAGATGACACGTTTTATCTGATTGTGGACCTGGCGAATGCGCCGGATGATACCAAGGTGAAGGCAACATGGACGGCCGTTGCCGTCACCGGAGCCGATCCCAATACTGTTCTGGACGATGTTGAATTGACCAGCGGCAGTAATACGCTTACTTTTGATCTGGACAATGCCAACCCCTGGCCTGCTGGCGATTATCAGGTGGAATTGTTTCTCAACGGCGCATCCGAGCGCACGCTGACGTTTCGCGTTTCTGGCGGATTGGGGCAAGCAGCCCCAGAAGCAACCACCGAACCCGCAGCCGAAACGGCCGTAGCCTCCGGCATTAGCTCTCTGGAAGCCGCCAAAAGCGCCATCATCCAGATCGAAGCGGAAGGTACTTTTGTCGATCCTGAAGTGGGGACGCTTTACAATGCTGCCGGCCGTGGCTCTGGCTTCATCATCGACCCCAGCGGCATCGCCGTGACCAACAACCACGTTGTTACCGGCGCGGCGCTGCTAAAAGTCTGGGTGGGCGGCGAATCGCAGCCGCGCAACGCCCGCATCCTGGGCGTGTCCGAGTGCGCTGATCTGGCTGTTATCGACATCGAAGGCGATGGGTTCCCTTATTTGGATTGGTACACCGGTTCGGTGGACGTAGGGTTGGATGTTTACGCCGCCGGTTTCCCGCTTGGCGACCCCGAATACACCCTCACGCGGGGCATTGTCTCCAAAGCCCGCACGTCTGGCGAGACCAGTTGGGCCTCGGTGGATGACGTGATCGAGCACGACGCTACCATCAACCCGGGCAACTCTGGCGGCCCACTGCTGACCAGTGATGGCAAAATTGTGGCCATCAATTACGCCGGCTCCGACAGCACCAATCAATATTTCGCCATTGCTCAGGCGCAGGCGTTACCGGTGGTGGAGCAGCTTCGTCAGGGCAGCGATTTCTTGTCGATTGGGGTGAATGGCACGGCCGTTAACGATGGCGAAAGCCTCTCCGGTATCTGGGTCTCCTCGGTTAAATCTGGTTCTCCGGCCGACAAAGCTGGCGTAGAAAGCGGCGACATCATTACCGGTCTGGAAAACCTTGTGCTGGCTACCGATGGCACCATGTCCGACTACTGCGACATTCTGCGGACGCACAACGCTGGCGACACCCTGGCAATTGAAGTCTTGCGCTTCAATACCGAAGAAGTGTTGGAAGGGCAGTTAAACGGCGATCCGTTGGTGCAGTCCTTCTCCTTTGCCCAAACGTTGCAAGATGAAGCCAGCAACAACGACAGCGCCAGCACTGGCACCAGCGACACCACCTACGCGGATTATATGGCCATTACTGACGATTCCGGGGCGATGACGCTGGAAGTGCCCGTCGCCTGGGGCGAAGTGGATGGCAGCGCCTGGAATTTGGATGGCACAGATATCGGCCTGTCGGTCACTGCCGCCCCCAACATCAATGATTTCTTGAATTCCTGGACAACCCCTGGCGTGTTTTTTGCCGCCACGGATCAGTTCGATCTGTCTGTTGATGAATTGCTAAATAACTTTGAATTTAGCGCGGACTGTACCAGCGCTGGCGACCGCACCGATTATTCCGACTCGGTTTACACCGGCAAATATGATGTCTGGTTGAACTGCGGCGGCACGGACACGCTGCTGGTGGTGATGGTGGCCGAACCGGCCGACCAGAGTTACTCCGCCCTGATCATGGTGCAGGTAGTCAGCGATGCCGATCTGGACGCCCTGGATCACATCCTGAATTCCTTCATCGTCAATACCGGTTCCTAAATTTATTTTAGGGCGCAGCGCGTCTTGGTTAGATGAACCGACGCGCTGCGCTCTATTTTTTGACCAGCACCTATGCCTGCGAAACAATCGGCGCAAGAGTACCAGTCCTACCTGATGCGTTTCCGAAGAGTGAATGAGCAGCCGCTTGTGTGGCACGTTTCGATTCAAGATGTTCGCACTGGCGAGTGGCGCCATTTTACTGATTTAGAGCTGCTTTTTGAGTTTGTTAGCCAGGAATTAAGCGCAACGATTCCCAATTTGCCGGAGGATTGAAAATAATGGTATCTGCCAAGAGTTTTAGTAAGCTTACGCTGCTGCTGTTTATGTTGTATTTTACGGCCGTTTCCCAGGCCCAACCCTCGCTCCAGGCGCAAGCTCCCACCAATTTGCTCTCGTCCCCTATGCCAGCGCCAACTGAATCTGGCCTTCCCGCAGACAATCCTCTGCTTTTGCCTGATGTGGTCAGCCTGCAAACGGCCGTGTCGCCCATCATCTGCAACACGCAAGGCGGCTCGACTGTCTATTTGCCGGCCGTGCTCAACAACACCCTGGCGCTCAATACCGCCAAACAGCGGGGGGAAACGGCCGTGCCCATCCAGCCAAACACCCCCCCCGCCCTGGACCGCGCCCTTCCCTACGACATTTATGAAGCCACCCGCTTCCTCTACACCGGCAGCGCGCCGGCGCAAACCGGCGTCACCAACGGCATTATCGACCGGCGCTGCGTCGCCGCCCTGCGCGGCAGCGTCATCGACCAGGACGGCCAGCCCTTACCCGGTGTGGTGGTGGCCATCAAAGACCAACCAGACTTCGGCCAAACCCTCACCGACGCCAACGGCGTGTTTAATCTGGTTCTGAACGGCGGCAAAACGGTGGTTGTGGAATATGAAAAAAGTGGTTACCTGTCCGTGCAGCGGCAGGTCGTTACCCAGCGGCGGCAGTTCGATACTCTAGAAGCAGTGGTTTTAATTCCTCCCGACCCCCAAACCACGCTCATTGACCCGGCATCGACCGCCACGTTTCAGGTAGCCCAGGGCAGCGTCATCAGCGATGGCAGCGGCTCAAGGAAAGCCACCCTGTTGTTTCCTGCCGGGGCCATGACAACTTATCTGGAGCGCGCGGGAGTGAAACGGCCGTTAACCACCCTCACCTTCCGCGCCACCGAATTCACCGCCGGCGTCACCGGTGCCTCGGCCATGCCCGGCGACCTGCCGCCCAACTCCGGCTACTCCTATGCCGTCGATTTCAGCTTCGACGAATTGGCCGGAACCGGCAGCGTGCCCTTCGATCAGCCGGTCATCAACTACACCGAAAATTTCCTGGGCATCCCCGTGGGCACGCCCGTGCCGGCCGGGTATTACGACAACCTTCAGGCTAAATGGATACCGGCGGATAACGGCCGTGTCATCAAAATCCTCTCCATCAGCGGCGGTCTGGCCAACCTGGATGTCACCGGCGATGGCATCGCCGACACCGGCCAGATTCTTACCGATTTGGGCATCACAGACTCCGAACGACAGCAGTTGGCCGGCCTGTATTCAGCCGGGCAGGAACTCTGGCGCACGCCCATCCCCCACTTCTCGCCCTGGGACTTCAACTGGCCTTTTGGCCCGCCCGCCGACGCCGAAGAGCCGCCCACACCGCCGGAAAACAATGAGCAGCCCAACGAATGTACCGAAGCCGGCTCGGTGATCAACTGCGAAGCTCAAACTTTGGGCGAATCGCTGCCCGTCGTGGGCACGCCGTTCACCCTCAACTACAGCAGCGAGCGCGTCCCCGGCTGGAAAGCGGGCAACATGCTCGATTTGCCCATCGTCGCTGGCGACCTGCCCGCATCATTGCGTTCCGTGTTCTTACAGGCCGAAATTGGCGGGCAAATGATGGTGCGCAAATGGTCGCGGGCCAGCGTGGGCCAGCCATTCGAGATTTCCGGCCTCTATTCCGGCACGGTGGAGGCGCTGACGCCTAATCTCAACACCCGGCTGGTGTGGAATGGGCAGGATGCCTACGGCCGTCTCACCAACGGCCGTCCCATCGCCAACGTCTACGTCCACTACGTTTACGATTACGCCTACTACACCGCCAACGATCAGTTCCAGCAAAGTTTTGCCCAATTTGGCGAGAATTTGCTGGTGACCAACGGCCGTGAATACTGCCAATACCTCGATTATCCACCCGCTTCAGCCGTCGCCGCCGAATTTTGCGGCATCAACATCTACAACAGCTACAGCCGCGCCCTCGGCTACTGGGACGCCAGCGCCGCCGTCGGCCTCGGCGGCTGGACCCTGGACATCCACCACGCCTACGATTTCAACGACGGCGTATTGCACCTGGGCGACGGCACCGACCTGAGCCGCAACGACATTGGGCCGGTGGTAACGGCCGTGACACCAGAAAACGCCGCCATCAACTACCTGGGCAACTTTACGGTCGCCCCCGATGGCACAATCTATTTCATCGACGGTTTCGAGAAGAAAATCATGCGTCTGGAAGCCGACGGCAGCCTGACCCACATCGCCGGCAACGGCAACCAGGGCTACCCCACCGGCGACGGCGGCCCGGCGACACAAGCTATCCTGGGCTGGTACTTCAATGCGCTCGCCTTTGGCCCAGATGGCGCCCTTTATCTGGCCGCCACCTACGACAACTTCAACGTCGGCCTGATTCGCCGTATCGATCCCAACGGCACAATTTCCACCATCGCCGGAACCTATTTCAACCAGAGCAGCCTGCCCAACCTGGATGGCGGCCCGGCCGTCGACGCCCGCCTGAACAACCCGGAAGACATCCTTTTTGGCCCAGACGGCAGCCTCTACATTTCCGAAACACCGCTGTATCGCTACGCGGGCGGCAACTTCAACCGCATCCGCAAAATCGATCCCAACGGCATCATCACCACCATCGCCGGGGCGGGCGGCAACTTCAGCGCCACCGCCGATCTGACCGGCGTCCGGGCGTTGGATTGGGGCGCCTTCCCCGCGCCGATGGGCATGGCCTTTGGTCCGCAGGGCGATTTGTACGTCACCCATCCGGGCGCGAATACCGTCAGCCGCATTGGCCCAGATGGCGTGTTGTGGCGGCTGGCGGGCAGCGGCGGCAGCGGCAACACCGGCGATGGCGGACAGGCGTTAAACGCGGCCGTCGGGTCGCCGCTCAGTGTGGCGGTGGACGAAAATGGCATCGTTTACGTGCGCACGCGCTATTATTACTATGATCGCGTGCGGCGTATCAGCGCCGACGGCCGAATCGTCACCTATGCCGGACGCGACTGTGACGGACCGCGCAGCAACAATGGCTACGCCGCGCGGCAGGCTTGCCTGAGCAACTTTGGCAGCAACAACAATATGGAGTTGGCCCCAGACGGCGGCTTGCTGATCAGCAGCACGCGCGGCCGGATTGAGCGCATCGCCGCGCCGCAAGCGCCGGGCAGCTTCACCGCGCAAAACATCCTCATCCCCGACCCTAACGGGGCGTTGGTATACGAGTTTTCCAGCGCCGGCCGCCATTTGCGCACCCTCAGCGCCCTCACCGGCGCGGCGCTGTACACCTTTGGCTATGACGGCAACGGCCGTCTCCTCACCATCACCGACGCCGACAACAACGTCACCCAGATCGAGCGCAATGGCAGCGGCCAGCCCACGGCGATTGTGGCATCCGGCGGCCAGCGCACCCCGCTGACCCTGACGGCTTCCGGCTACCTGCGCACCGTCGCCAACCCGGCAGGCAACACCACCACCCTGGCCTACGATACCAACGGGCTGCTCACCAGCCTCACCGACCCGCGCGGCGGCGTCCACCATTACACCTACGACGCCGACGGCCGTCTCCTGACTGACCAGAACGCGGCCGGCTACACCCAGACACTCAGCCGCCTGGAGCAGCCCGGCCTGACGCAGGTGACGCGCACCACCGGCCTGGGCCAGACCACCACCTACGCCACGGAAATCCTGCCCAACGGCGACCGTCTGCGCACAGTCACCGCGCCGGACGGCACGACCACCAGCGTCTTGATCAGCGATGGCTCCGTCTGGACGCTGACACTGCCGGACGGCACGATTCAGGCAGTGACCTACGCCCCCGACCCGCGCTGGGGCATGAATGCGCCAATCGCTGCTTCCGTGCTGGTGACCACGACCGGCAGTTTAACTTACGAAGCGACGACGGCGCGCACGGCCGTTCTGTCCAATCCGGCCAATCCCTTTACCCTCACCAGCTTGGAAGACCAGGTGACGGTGAATGGCAGCGTCTGGCGGTACGCCTACACTGCTGCCAACCGCGCCATCGCCATCACCACGCCGGAAGGGCGCGTGACCCAGGCTGCCCTAGACGCCGCCGGTCGTCTGCTGACCTACGACCCGGACGGTGCAGGCCCGCTGGCGGCCACCGCGCTCACCTACGACACCCGGGGGCGGCTAACGCAAATTGCCCAACCCGGCCGCGCCGAGCAGTTTGGCTATAACGCCGCCAACTGGCTCACCAGCCAGACCGGGCCAGACGGCCGTACCGCCACCCTCAGCTACGATCTGGCCGGACGATTGACGACGGCCGTGCTGCCCGGCAGCCGCACCGTCGCCTTTGCCTACGACGCCAACTCCAACCAGACCAGCCTGACCCCACCCGGCAAACCGGCCCACACCTTCACCTACGCCGCCGACGACCAGCCGACCGGTTACACGCCGCCCACGGTCAGCGGCGGTGGCAGCTACGGCTGGGGCTACGACGCCGACCGCAGCCTGACCAGCGTCGCCCGGCCCGGCGGCGGCAGCGTGAGCGTGGGCTACCTGGACAATGGCTTCCGGCTGGGCAGTGTCACCCTGGCGCGGGGCGCGCGCGGCTACACCTACGACGCCGCCGGGCGGCTGGCGACCACCAGCGACCCCAGCGGCGTTAATTTGTCCTACACCTACGATGGCCCGATGCTAACCAATCGGGCGCAAACCGGCCCGGTTCCCGGCGCGGTGGGCTTTGCCTACAACGCGCAGTGGCTCACCGGCGCCATCACCGTTAATGGGGCCAATCCCATCGCCTACACCTACGACGATGACGCGCTGGTAACTGGCGCGGGCGGCCTGACGATTGCCCGGCAGCCGCAAAATGGGCTGGTGACGGGCAGCACATTGGGCAGCGTGACCGACGCCTGGACGTACAACGCTTTTGGCGAGGCGACCGGCTACACGGCCAGCAGTGGCGGGTCGAGTGTGTATCAGGTGGCCTGGACGCGGGATGTGAACGGCCGTATCACCCAATCCGTTGAGACCATCGGCGGCGCAACGACGACCTACGCCTACGCCTACGACGCCGCCGGGCGGTTGAGCGAAGTGCGCCAGAATGGCGCAGTGATCGGCGCGTACACCTACGACGCCAACGGCAACCGCCTGACGGCCGGCGGCGTGACCAGCGTCTTCGACGCGCAGGACCGGCTGACACAGGTCGGGACGACCCAGTTTACGTACACGGCGGCGGGCGAATTGGCCAGCAAAACGGCCGTCTCCGGCACCACCACCTACCAGTACGACGAAGAAGGCAACCTCATGGCCGTTTCCCTGCCCGGCGGGAACCAGATTACCTATCTGGTGGATGCGTTGAACCGGCGCGTGGGCAAACGGCTGAACGGCACGCTGGTGCAGGGCTTTTTGTACCAGGGCGGCTTCCAGCCGGTGGCCGAGTTGAACGGCGCGGGAGCCGTTGTGAGCCGTTTTGTCTACGGCGCGCGAGCCAACGTGCCGGAATATCTCATCAAAGGCGGGCAAACCTACCGCATCATCGCCGACCAGTTGGGCAGCCCGCGGTTGGTGGTGAACACGGCTACCGGGCAGGTGGCCCAGCGGCTGGATTACGACGCCTGGGGTAATGTCACTCAGGACACCAATCCGGGCTTCCAGCCGTTTGGTTTTGCCGGTGGGTTGTATGACCGGGATACGGGGCTGGTGCGTTTTGGGCTGCGCGATTATGATGCGGCGAACGGCCGTTGGACCAGCAAAGACCCCCTGGCTTTTGGCGGCGGCAGCAGCAATCTTTATGCCTATGTGAGCAGCGACCCCATCAACACTATCGACCCGACCGGCACGGAGGAGGACAGCGCCCCCTCACCGTGCAATCCCGACAAGCCGTGGGATATGAGACTCCGCGACGGGCTGGATAAGCTGAAGAAAGTGCCCGACTGGATGCTGCGCAGCAAGCCGCTGAAGTGGCTGAAAAATGGCTACAACAAGCTGACCAAAGCGGAAAAAATCCGCGACGACATCCAGAGCATCAAAGAAAATCTGGAATCGCCAGACCCGCAGGACACGGCGAAGGCGCTGGAGGATGCGCTAGACTATGTGCCGCAGCCGATTGAGATCACGCCGATTGAAGCGGTGAAGGAAACGATTCGCCGGGGCATCGAGGCGGTGACGACGGGTAATGTGAATACCAATCGGGCCAGAGGGCTGCTGACGGACAGCGGTGTGGCAGCTTACGGCGGGCCGTAGGGGGAGCGAGAAATGGCGTAGCCGGGGTATCCCTACCCCGTTTCGTCAGGCGCGGTAAGAAACCGCGGCTACAGAACAATTGGGGATTGGCGTGTAGCCGGGGTATCCCTACCCCGCTTCGTCAGGCGCGGTAAGAAACCGCGGCTACAGAACAATTGGGGATTGGCGTGTAGCCGGGGTATCCCTACCCCGCTTCGTCAGGCGCGGTAAGAAACCGCGGCTACAGAACAATTGGGGATTGGCGTGTAGCCGGGGTATCCCTACCCCGCTTCGTCAGGCGCGGTAAGAAACCGCGGCTACTGGAGTTAGAGGAAGTAGGGAGAGTACGAGTTGTTTTCGGGCAGCTTCTCCTCTTCCTCTCGCTCTTGCTCTAGCTCTTGCCCAGATGAGCGTAGAACCAGTGCTTGGTCAGTTCGGCGTACCGTCGGGATATCCCGACGGTACGCCAGCATGTTCATTCGTCCATGGTCACGACAAGACCTGATCGATGGTTTCTAGCAAATCCTCTGGCGTGTAGGGTTTGGTGAGATACCCGGCGGCGTTGGCCGCATACAACTGGCGAATGTGCTCAATGGTTGTCACGCGGGGGGTGATGAGAATGATGGGAATGTTGCGCGTAGGCAGCGAATGGCGGAACTGGTGAAACATGTCCCACACTGCCTCGTGATGGTCGCACATATCCAGCAAGAGCACGTCGGGCGCTTCTTGTTGGATAAGGCTAATGGTTCCCTGCTCGTGGGCGGTGCGTCTGATTTCAAATCCGTATTGGGTGAGAATATGATCGGTAATGACTTCATTGTGTGGCTGCGCTTCAATGCAGACCACTTTTTTTGGCGTTATCATAACTGTGCGGCCCCTTTCACTTCGTGATCGATGGTGGTTGGCTTGTAAAACCAGCTCTGTTTATGCTGCATAGCCGTAGGATAACATTCTGGAACGGCCGTGTAACCCATTCTCCATAGCCAATTAGTCCAACCCTAAGAATAGCGTACCATATTACTCAAACGCGCCACATGCCACACTTGGCACAACTGCACAATCAACCCCAGGCCCTTTTGTGCAAAACCCTCGCTTGACGAATTTTCTGCAACCCGCTATAGTCGAAAACCAACAACTACATAGTGTCACTTTTATCCAGAGAGGCGGAGGGACCGGCCCGATGAAGCCTCGGCAACCCGACTGGTTGGGAGTCTGCAAAGACACCAACAGCGACAGGGTGCCAATTCCGGCAGAGCGATTCTGGAAGATGAGAGAGGACCACAGATTCTCCCCCTTACCGCCCCAGCGAAGTATCCCGCTAAAGGCAACTCCCAGAAACGCTCGAAACCCATTTTTGTGAAAGAAGAACAGTGACGAATCAACATGGTTGGCGCCGATCATTTTGTTGATCAGTCTACGTTCTATCATTCAACCATTCATTAATTTTTGAAGGAGCGTTTTCATGACTGAACAAACCCGCAAATTAGGTTTTACCACCCGTCAGTTGCATGCCGGACAGCAGCCAGACCCAACCACAGGCAGCCGCGCCGTACCCATTTATCAGACTTCCAGTTACCAGTTCAAGGACACAGAACACGCTGCCAATCTTTTTGCCCTGAAAGAATTTGGCAACATCTACACGCGCATCATGAACCCCACCAGTGATGTCTTGGAACAACGGATTGCGGATCTGGAAGGGGGCGTTGGGGCGTTGGCGGCCGGCAGCGGTCATGCCGCCCAAACGATGGCTATTCTGACACTTTGCGGGGCAGGGGACCATATCGTCAGCAGCAGCCGGTTATACGGCGGCACGTACAATCAGTTTAACTATACATTTCCCCGGCTGGGTATCACCGTTACTTTTGTCGATCCGTCTGATCCGGCCGCGTTTGAGGCGGCGATTCAAGAGAATACAAAACTCATCTACGGCGAAACTCTGGGCAACCCGGACATAACGGTCTTTCCGTTTGCCGAAGTTGCGGCTATTGCCCGGAAACATGCCGTGCCCTTGATGATCGACAACACGTTTGCGACGCCTTACCTTTGCCGGCCGTTTGAGTGGGGAGCCAACATCATCACCCACTCCACCACCAAGTTTATTGGCGGCCACGGCACAACGATCGGCGGGGTGATTGTGGATGGCGGCAATTTTGATTGGAAAAGCGGCCGTTTCGCCAACTTCACCGAACCCGACCCAAGTTACCATGGCCTGGTTTATGCTGATTTGGGCGCACCGGCTTTTATCTTGAAGGCGCGGGTGCAGATTTTGCGCGATATTGGCGCGTGCCAGGCTCCGTTCAACAGTTGGCAGACCATTCAGGGGTTGGAAACGCTCAGCTTGCGGATGGATCGCCATGTGAGTAATGCGCAGCAGGTGGCGGAATTTTTGGAAGGGCACACGGCCGTTGCCTGGGTTTCTTATCCCGGTTTGGCCAGCCATCCCCACCACCAACGCGCCCAACAAATTCTGCCCAAAGGGCCGGGCGCTATTCTGGGTTTTGGCGTTAAGGGAGGCCGGGAGGCCGGCGAGCGCTTCATCAACAATTTGCAGCTCTTTAGCCATCTGGCCAACGTCGGCGACGCGAAATCTCTGGCTATTCATCCTGCTTCCACCACCCACAGCCAACTCACGCCCGGCGAACTCGTTGCCGCCGGAATCACCTCAGACTTTATCCGCCTCAGCGTGGGCATCGAGGACATCGAAGACATCCTGTGGGATCTGGACCAGGCGTTAAGGGCCGCCTAAATTATTGCAAGACCCTAAGGGTTTAAGAAAACCCTTAGGGTCTACTCATCCAACATCATGACACCTGCAACCTCCATTGGCCTTGTTCACACGCAGTACTTCACCTTCGCAGAAGAGGAGCCGTTTCGCCTGGAAAGCGGGGCAACCCTCAGCCCGGTCACCCTGGCTTATGAAACCTATGGCACGTTAACGGCCGACCGCAGCAACGCGATCCTCATTTGCCATGCACTCAGCGGCAGCGCCCATGCCGCCGGTCGCCATGCCCCGGATGATGATAAACCCGGCTGGTGGGACGACTGCATTGGTCCCGGCAAAGCGTTTGACACCAATCGCTATTTTGTGATTTGCAGCAATGTTTTGGGCAGTTGTTACGGCTCGACCGGACCGGCTGCAACCAATCCGGCGACCGGGATGCCGTTTGGGCTGCAATTCCCGGTGGTCACTGTAGGCGACATGGTTCGGGCGCAGGTCCGGTTGATCGACCACCTGGGCATTGAGCAGCTTTTTTGCGTGGCCGGCGGGTCGATGGGCGGGATGCAAGTTTTGGAGTGGGCGGCGCATCATCCGCAGCGCCTGAAAGCGGCCATTCCCCTGGCGACAACCGGCCGCCACAGCCCCATGCTCATCGCGCTCAGCGAAGTCGGGCGGCAAGCCATCTATGCCGATCCCCATTGGCAGCAGGGGGCGTATTACGACAAACCGCAAAAGCCGGACGCCGGGCTGGCGGTGGCGCGAATGGTTGGTCACATCACTTACCTGAGCGATGAGAGCATGAATTTGAAGTTCGGCCGTCGGTTGCAAGACCGCGAGAAGTTTGGCTATGAATTCCAGACCGAATTTCAGGTGGAAAGTTATCTGAAATACAACGGCAACAATTTTACGCTGCGGTTTGATGCCAACAGTTATCTGTACGTGACCAAAGCGATGGATTATTTTGACCTGACACAGCCTACGGGCACGCTGGCCGGCTCTTTTGTGCATTCGGCGGACATCAAGTATCTGGTGGTTAGCTTTACGAGCGATTGGTTGTACCCCACGTATCACAGCAAGGAGTTGGTGACGGCGTTAACGGCCGTTAACGCCGACGTCACCTTCCTGGATATCGAGTCCACCTGGGGCCACGACGCCTTCCTGTTGGAAGTTGACACCATGACGGAACTGTTGAGCAGCTTCCTGCATAGATTGTGGGCAGAAGCTAACAGCTAACAGCCAACAGCTAACAGCTAAGCTGTAAGCTATAAGCTGTAAGCTGTTAGCCCATACATACCTATGACCAATCTCCAATCTCCCATCTCCAATCTTTCCCCGCTGCGGCCAGACCTGCGCGTGATTGCCGACCTGATTCCGGCGGGCTGCCGCGCGCTTGACCTGGGCTGCGGCGACGGCGAACTGCTTGATTTCTTGATTCATCAGCGGCGGGTGCGCGGGCGGGGCATTGAGCTGAGCGAACAGGGCGTGCTGGCTTGCGTGCGTCGCGGGCTGACGGTGCGCCAGGGCAATCTGGAAGAAGGGCTGGCCGATTATCCCGACGACAGCTTCGATTACGTGATTCTGAGCCAGACGCTGCCCTATCTGGACAACCCGGCCATGATTTTGCGCGAGATGCTGCGCGTGGGTGAAAAGGCGATTGTGAGCTTTCCCAATTGGGGCTACTGGCGCTGCCGCTTGGAATTGCTGCTGACCGGCCGCATCCCCCATGCGCCTGATTTGCCGCAAAGCTGGTATGACCCGCCGCGCTGGCAGGCCATGACTGTCAGTGATTTCATCGCTTTGTCGCGCGAGTTGAATGTGCGGCTGCTGGATGAGGTTTATATGGCCGCCGGTAAACGGGGGCCGCGCACGTGGTTTAAGAATTTGTTGGCGACTACGGCCGTTTACGTCTTAGCTGGCAACGATTAACGGTGATAGATTGGACCAATCTTGTGGCAAGACCCCAAGGGTTTAATACCCAAATCATCCAAATTCTCACGAGCAAACCCTTGGGGTCTGTATAGGAACCCCTGTGATACTTATTCCGGCCAGCCCAGGCTGATCCGGTTCCGCTCTTTTTCCACCTTCAGGATTGTCACGTCCAGCACGTCGCCGACGTTCAGGCTTTCATCGCGGGGGATTTGCGTGCGGTGCAGCAGGCCATCTTGCTTCACGCCGATGTCGATGAACGCCCCAAAATCGATCACGTTGCGCACGGTTCCGGTGAGCGTCATGCCCGGCAGCAGATCGTCCATGCTCAGCACGTCGCTGCGCAAAAGCGGCAGCGGCAAATCCTCGCGGGGATCGCGCCCAGGCCGCGCCAACTGCTCAAAGATGTCTAGCAGGGTTGGCACGCCGGTTTTTAGTTCGGCGGCGAGGGTTTCCAGCGGCTGCTGGTGGCGCAGGCGCTGCAAAGCGGGTTCGCGGTCGGCGGGCGGGGTGGTGGGTTGCAGGCCGGCGCGTTGTAAGACGGCCGTTGCCACCCCATAACTCTCAGGATGAATAGCGCTGGCGTCCAGCGGCTCAACACCGTCCCGGATGCGCAGGAACCCGGCCGACTGTTCAAACGCCTTGCTGCCCAGCCCGTTGACTTTGAGGATGGCCTGGCGATGGGGGAAACGGCCGTTCTTATCCCGATGCGCCACAATCTTTTCCGCCAGTTTCGGGCCGATGCCGGAAACGTAGGTCAGCAGCGCCGGAGAAGCTGTGTTCAAATCCACGCCCACGCGGTTCACCACCGACTCCACCACGCCATCCAGCGACGCCGCCAGCGCCGTCTGGTTCACGTCGTGCTGGTACATGCCCACGCCAATTGCTTTGGGGTCGATCTTCACCAGTTCGGCCAGCGGGTCTTGCACGCGGCGGCCAATCGACACCGCGCCGCGCAGCGTCACGTCCAGGTCGGGCATTTCTTCGCGGGCCAGCTTGCTGGCGCTGTACACACTCGCGCCGGCCTCGTTCACAATCAGGTAATGGACATGGGTCAGTTGGCGTGTTAATTCGGCCGCCAACTGTTCGGTTTCCCGCGAGGCTGTGCCGTTGCCGATGGCGATCAGCGTGATGTTGTGCCGGGCAATCAGCATCGAGAGCGTTTTGAGCGATTCTTCCCATTTCTTCTGCGGCGGGTGGGGGTAAATGGTGGTTGTGTCTAAAACTTTGCCGGTGGCGTCGATGACGGCCGCCTTCGACCCGGTGCGGAAGCCCGGATCGATGGCCAGAACGACATGCCCGCCCAACGGCGGCTGGCTGAGCAAGCCGCGCAAATTATCGGCGAAGACGCGTATGGCGTGGGCTTCGGCTTTTTCGGTGAGGCTGCGGCGTACGTCGCGTTCGATGGCCGGCAGGAGCAGCCGCTGCGCGGCGTCGTGCATGCAGAGTTGCAGCGGTTCGGCCAGCGGCGAGTGGCGAAAATCGGGCCGGAAGATGCTGCGCATGGGGATCAGCCAATCGTTTTCGGTGATATTCACGCTGACGCGCAAGATTTTTTCTGCCTCGCCGCGGTTGATGGCTAAAATTTGGTGCGGTCGTAGGCGGTCGATGCGTGTTTCGTAGGCGTAATACAGGTGGTAAACGCTCTTTTCATCGACGGCGCCTTCGATTTTTTGGCTGGTTAACATGCCGAATTGCAGCGTTTTTTCGCGCACGCGCTGGCGCACTTCGGCGTGGTCGCTGATGGTTTCGGCGACGATGTCGTAGGCTCCGGCCAGCGCTTCGGCGGCGGTGGGAGCGGCTTCGGTGAGGTAGGGTTGGGCGAGTTCGTTGAGGCTTTTTTGGCTGCGGGGCTGGGCCAGGATGAGGGCGGCCAGCGGTTCCAGCCCTTTTTCGCGGGCGATGGTGGCGCGTGTGCGCCGTTTGGGTTTGTAGGGTTGGTAGAGGTCTTCCAGGGTGGTGAGGGTATCGGCGGCCAGGAGGGCGGCGTGGAGTTCCGGGGTGAGTTTTTCCTGGGCGGTGATGGAGGCGATGATGGTTTCGCGCCGTTCGTCGAGGGCGCGGAGGCGGATGATGGTTTCCTCGATGGTCCGGACTTGTTCTTCGTCCAGGCTGCCGGTGGCTTCTTTGCGGTAGCGGGAGATGAAGGGGATGGTGTTGCCGGAGTCGAGGAGTTCGATAACGGCCGTTACCTGCGACGGCCGTATGGACAGGGCTTGGGCGATTTGGTCTGGATGGTTCATGAGGCGAATTATAAATCAGAGTACGCCCGGCGTCATGCTCCGTCTTCGGTTTGTAGCCGCGGTATCCTACCGCGCTCCTCGGAAGATTCGTAGCCGCGGTATTCCTACCGCGTCCCTCAGAAGATTTGTAGCCGCGGTATCCTACCGCGCTCCTCGGAAGACGCGGTAGGATACCGCGGCTACAAATTTCAGCCGTCTAGCCCCAGCAGCTCACGCAGATTTTGCTGGTTGCCAGGGTCGTTGTCTTTAATGGCCTGGGCGCATAAATTTCGCGCCCGGTTGTACCAGACGCGCAGGGCTTCTACGTCTGTTTGGTATTGGCCGCTGGTTTTTTGGTAGGTCTGAATGGCGCTTTGTTGGACGGTGTCGGCGGCGGCATACGCTTCTACCAGGGCGGTAACGGCCGTTAGCCGCCCGTCACCCCAACCCGCCGCCGTCAGCGCTGCTGTCTGGTCTGGTTTTAGCTGCGGCGCATTAGCCGCCAACTGCCGCCAGCGGCTGATGATTTCCGCCGCCGCCTGGCGCGCCTGGGCTGCCTGCTGGACTGTTGCGCCCGTAACCGGGTCCGTTACCGTTACATACTGCGTCTGCAAGCCCAACAAAGTCAGCGCCGGCTCATCGCCGGCAAAAAGCAGCCGCGACGTTTTTGCCAGGCTGGAGATCTCTTTTTGGGCGGTCTGCCGCGCCTTTTTCTCCGCTTGGGTAGCGTTCTTTTGCGCGGCTAGCTGCTCTTTCGTCTGCGCTTGCCCCGCTTTCACCGCGTCCACCAAGACCCGCCCCTCGCTCAGAGCCGTTGGCCCATAACCCACGCTGGCAATGATTGCCTGCGCTTCCGGTTTTGCGCCATTGGTTATGAAAATTTCTGCCTGTCTGACCAGTTGCGATTGTGTTAACCGTCCCATTAGTTATCTCCCTTGTCATGAATAGGTGTGGTTTGCCGGCTTTGGCACGGCCTGGAAATTCACCGTCGCAAAAGTATACAAAAATGGAAAATCACCGACAAATTTACAAATATGGACATGGCGGTGATCACAAGGGTTGCCTCTTTAACCGATCATCCCTACCCTGTCGATTGTCGTCCCTGTGGGGATGAGGTCAAGAAGATTGGTGCACGGTATAAAATGGCTGGTGCACGGGGCAAAATGGCCGGTGCACGGTACAAAATGGCTGGTGCACGGGGCAAAATGGTCGGTGCATGGCACAAAATGGCTGGTGCACGGGGCAAAATGGCCGGTGCATGGCACAAAATGGCCGGTGCACGGGGCAAAATGGCCGGTGCACGGGGCAAAATGGCCGATGCATGGAACAAAATGGCCGGTGCACGGAGCAAAATGGTCGGTGCATGGAACAAAATGGCCGGTGCACGGAGCAAAATGGTCGGTGCATGGCACAAAATGGCCGGTGCATGGGGCAAAATGGCCGGTGCACGGGGCAAAATGGCTGGTGCATGGCACAAAATGGCCGGTGCACGGGGCAAAATGGCGGGTGCATGGCACAAAATGGCCGGTGCATGGGGAAAGAAAGGGTTGCGCTGCCAGATTGGACCAATTTTCGGGTCTTTGGGATTTCATGGGGTTTGGTCTGATTCGTGATACGTGATGCGTGAAACCTCTCTGGTCACGCATCACGCTTCACGCATCAGGGGCTGTCAACCCCCTGAGTTCCTGAAGAACCCAATTTTCTCAAGTTAAAACGTGTGAACCCTTAGGGTCTTTGTAGCTCAGGGGCATTTGGGGATGGGGATGAAGAGGCCGCGCTCCACGGATTGGCCATCCTCGGAAACGACGCGGCCTGTGCCGACAATCGCCCCGCCTGTGCTGGTTACGGTGAAGGTGTGGCTGGCCCCGGTTGGCCCCGTCAGGAATTGATCTTGCCAATAATAGCGGTAACGGCCGTTTCCCCCCTGGCCTTGCATATACACGCGCTGGCTCCATTTGCCGCTGCTGCACTGCACCGTGTCCGGTAAGGGCCATAAATCCATCCGCAAACCGGTGACCGGATTGCCGCCAGTGTCGGGTGTGGCGTTGGCGTCTGGCGCGGCGTCGGTGTAGGTGAAGACGGGCAGACTTGCCACATCGCCCTCCCACTGCACCAGCGGTTGGAAGATAAAGCCGGCCACGTCGCCGTTGCCCACGAAGAGCCAGTTGGGTGTTTCCGAGCGGCCTAAAATTTGCACTTCGTCGCCTGGGGCGACAACGGCCAGTTCCAGGCTGTCGGATTGGGGCGCGGCGAAGATGGAGGCGTCTTCTGTGACCAGGGCGATGTTGGGCGCTGTGCCTGTCGGGGGCACGGCCGTTGGCGGCTGTATAGGCACGGCCGTGGGCGTGGACAGGGTTGCGGGCGTTGCTGTGGGGCCTGCTGTGGGCGTTGCCGTAGGCGCTGCTGTGGGTGTTGGTGTGGGCGTTGCTGAAGGCAGCGCGATGGGGGCGGAAACGGCCGTCAGGGTTGGCAGCGGCCCGGCGACGGCGGCGTTTTGCCGGCTGCGAATGGACCAGGCGACCGCCAGAACCAGCAGCAGCAGCAGGATTGGAGCGAGAACAATCAAGCGGCGCTGCCAGACGGATCGCTGGCGGCGTTGGCGCAGAAGGTCGTTGGCCTGCCGGACGATGTTGGCCGAGTCGGGGTAGTGGGGTTCGATGGCCTGAATTTGCGCCCACAGGCTCAGTGCTTCTTCCGGTTGGGCGGCGGAAACGGCCGTGATCGCCGCCGCATACCGGTCGGCGCACAGGCCATCTCTGGCCGATTGAGCGACATCGAATCGGTCCGCGTAGGCCAAATCGCCGCGTTGTTCCGCCAACGTTTGCCAGGCAGACAGGGCGGCGGCATAGTCGCCCTGCTCCAGCAATTCCACTGCCTCATCATAAAGGGCGTCTAGTCTGGATTGCTGGGCCTGGTTTTTTTGCGCCTGGCGGATTTGCGTTTCTAAATGGGCCAGATTGGGCCAATCGGGCGTGAAAGGGCGCAGGAGATTGATCAGCACGAGGCTCTCGTCGAAGCGGCCGGCCTGGAAATGTTGCACGGCCTGTTCGTAGAGGCTGCTTTGGGCGATTTGGCGCAGATGGGCGGCTTTTTCGGGGTGGAATTCGGCCCCGGTGCGCTCGAGTTCGTCTAGCTTCTCTAACGCGCCGGTAAAATCTTTGGTTTCCACGGCCGTTTGCGCCTGCTGCATCAAGCGCGAGAGGTGCTGCCAATGGCGCGCGCCCAGCGGCTCCAGCGTTTCTTGCAGTTGCAGGCCGATGGTGTGCAGCGCGGTAGCCATTTCGGCGGCGGATTGGTAGCGATGGGCGGGGTCTTTGGCCAGGGCGGTGGTGATAACGGCCGTGAGCGCGGCCGGAATGGGGGTGTCCGGATTGGCCGAGATTTCTGGCAGCGCCTGATGGACGTGCTTGCTCATAATCTCGGCGTTGGAGTCGCCCAGAAATGGCGGGCCGCCGCTGACCAATTCAAACAAGATAACCCCCAGCGCGTAAATATCGCTGCGGTGGTCGATATCTTTGCCTTGCACTTGCTCCGGCGACATATAGCGGGCAGAGCCAAAGGTGTTGCCTTTCATCGATTCGAGAGCGCTGCCGAGCAGTTTGGCGATGCCAAAATCCATCAACACCGGTTCGCCCAGGCGGTTGATCATCACATTGGCCGGTTTGAGGTCGCGGTGAACCATGCCGCGTTGGTGGGCATAATCCACGGCCAGGCACAAATCGGCGGTGATGCGCACGCTTTGAATGGGCAGCATGTGGGCCTGCATCTCGTTCAGGGCCTGGAGTTTTTCGGCCAGCGTTTCGCCGGGGATATATTCCAGAACCATGTAGTAGACGCCTTCGTGGTGGTTAAAATCGTGGACCTGGACGATGTTGGGGTGGTGCAGGCGGGCAACGGCCGTAGCTTCTTGTTCAAACCGCTGGACGAGTTGGGGGTCGTCGGTGAGGTGGGGATGGATAATTTTGACGGCGACGGTGCGCTGCAAGTTGGGGTCTGTCGCGCGGTAAACGGTAGACATCCCACCTTGTCCCAGGAGAGATTCGATGTGATAACGGCCGTTCAGCGTGCTGCCAATCCAACTGGTGGGTAATTGCCTGGTGGGTAATTGCGTCATAAAAAGTTTCCCCTATGATTATAACATAATGACACGGGCGTACTTCTTTTTTCACCAATTAGGCTACCGGCGGAATCCGTTTGGGGCGCTGACGGCTGAGGAATGGGCGGCGGTGGCGGTGCTGCCCACGGCCGTTGCGCCGTTGTTTCAGATGGCGCATGACCATGGCCAGTTGTTGGGGCCGATGGGCAGCGGCAAAACGACCACGCTGCTGGGCTTGCAGGCGCATTTTGCCGCGCAGGGCGCGGCGGTGGCCTATGAATACTTGCCCCAGGGCCAGACCTGGTTCGAGACGGAGCCGGCAGGGTTGGACCTGTTTTTGTTGGATGAGGCGCAGCGGCTGACGCGGCGGCAGCGGCGGCGGCTGATGAAGGGGGTGGGAGACGGCCGTTTGCGGTTGATTGTGAGCAGTCATGAGGATTTGACGCCCTTGTTTGCGCGGCGCAGGCTGCCGCTGCTAACCGTTTCGCTGGCCGATCAGGCGTCACCGGCGCATTATGCGGCGGTATTGGCGCAGCGGCTGGCCTTTTTTGCCTTGCCGGATGCGGCGCGGGTGACATTGGGGGAAACGGCCGTGCAATTTTTATACGATACCTTTGGGCAAAACTTGCGGGAGGCAGAGTATTTTTTGTACGAGGTGTGGCAGCGGCAAGAAGCGGTGGGCGTCATTACCGGCGCGCAGTTAGCGGCTGTGTTGCAGTCGATGGCGGGGTGATGGGGGACGGGTTACGGCCGTCGCTGCGGTGACAGCACAAACGGCTCATAAGACTTCAAATCAATGCCCCAGGGCACGTCAATCTCCACCTGAACGCCCCAAACAATGCTGATGTAATGCCCCTCATAACTCCAGGGCTGCTGCGGCAAAACAAACGCAAACTCATGGGCCGACGGCGTGGAGGCAGACAACTGTCCCTGGAAAACATCCAATTCCTCAACCTTTTCATTAAATTGTGAGCCGCGTCCTTCCGTGTGCCAGGCCAGACGAATGTAAAAATGTTTGCATTTCACGGCTTCGTCCGTGTAAACAACCACCGTGCCGCGCAGTTGTTCGCCCGGCCGATAGATTTTTGCCGGTGATGCGCCTTCGCCGCCTTGCAGCGTGATCTGAAAATCCGCCTTAGCCATGGGTCACCTGTGATAAAGTTATTTCCGGAACGACATTCAATTCAAATTCTTCGATAAAGTTGGGCAGTTTAGAGATTTCGGCTTCAAATTTAAGATGCCAGGTTAATTCATTGCGCCGGACTTTTAGCGTGTGCATGGAATCTGGCGGGATGAGGAAGTTGTATGATTGGCTGAATATCTGGCCTGCCTGAAACTGTCTTCCCGGTTCCTCGACTGATGTGATGATATGATCGTGAGTCACGGTTTTGGTGTCGGTTCCTTGCTGATACGTGGCTTTTTCACGAAAAATCAAATTGGTGCATATGCGGTCGATTGCCACGCTGCGCGGGAAGGTGTGGCTGACGCTGAACGCGAGTTGGTCGCCTACGCGCAGCGTAGTTTGCGAGAGGACAAAGTTAGGTTTGCCCACCTTGTAGCGGGTGAAATAAGCCATCAGCGCATACAGCAGCATGGCCAGCCCCGCAGCCACAAATAACAAGCCAAACAGGGTAAAAATAATGCCGGCTTCGGTTGTCAGGCCGATAAAGACGAAGATGCTGGAAAAACTGATCCAGAAAAGGGCAAAACCTAACAAACAACCGGGACGAGATGCGCTCATTTGACCAGATTTGCCAAGAATTTGATAACTCATAGGTGGTATCCGTTTCTGCGGTTAAGACTCTAAAAGTCCGGTAAAAAATGCGACAACCTGCGCGCCAAGCGCCGGTAATAAATACCCTCCTTCTTGAACAACCACGATGGGGATATTGGTCTTGGCGATTTGCGCGCCGATGCGTTTGAAGGAGTCGTTTTGCAAGCGGAAACTGCCGCCCGGATCACCGTCGGCGATGTTGGCGCCAAAGGAGACGAGCAAAATATCGGGCACATACAGGCGAATTTTGATGAGCGCCGCCGATAGGGTTTCCAGGTAGGCGGTTTCTTGCGAGCCTCGTGGGAGGGGAAAATTGTAATTGTAGTTAAGCCCGCTGCCGACGCCGAATTCGTCGGCGAAGCCCCAGAAGTAGGGGTAGTCGTAGAAGGGATCGGCGTGGATGGAGCAGACGAGGACATCGGAACGGCCGTAAAACACCGCCTGTGTCCCATTGCCATGATGAAAATCGATGTCCAAAATGGCGACCCGGCGACCTTGCTGGACCAGCCAGTTACCGGCGATGGCCGCATTGTTGAGGTATGAGCGCCCGCCGTAGTAACTTGGTCCGGCATGGTGACCGGGCGGTCGGCAGAGGGCATACGCGAGCGATTCGCCACCGGCAGCTACCAGGGCGGCGGCGCTAACGGCCGTTTGCACACTCCAATACGCCGCTTCCCAGGTGTGGGCCAGCAGCGGCGAGGCCCGGTCAAAGGCATAATAGCCCAACTGCCCCTGAATAGAGCGCGTTTTGTGATCGGGGCGCGCGCCGGCGGTGAAGGTTTCCGGCAGCGCCACATCTAGCCCGGTTTGGGTAGACAGCCGCTCGTGGCCATCTTGCAAGAGATTGAGCATGCCATATTCATGGATGATTTCGATGGGTTCGCTGCCAAAATCGCCGGGAGGGGTTATATCGCCCATGTCGGCGTCGGCAATGGCCTGACGAATAAGTTCACTGCGTTGTGGCATGTCTAGCAGGGGAGAAGACCCTGGCTCATCGGGTTGGATGTGCCGGGAAGGATCGTGTTGAAGGTGACCGGGGTGATAAAAAGTGTGCATGGGTATGCGATTTAAAAATAATGTTACAGGACTCCGGTACTACAACGCATAATTAAACACCGATTTCCTGCTTTCGCCAAGTTTATTGTCAGCGCCTCTGGTTGATGGACAAATCTTAGATTTTTACCGTGGAGAGCGCGAAGAGCGCGGAGAATTTCAGTCAATCAACGAAGCGCCTGGCGAGATAGGCATCGGCAATGAGGGAAAAGGTTGACAGATGACACAAGCGGACTAGAATCGACTTAGAATTCGTGATATGTGAGTAAATGGACTTAACACTATGGTTTCTGAAGATGAAACGGCCGTTTTCGATGATTCACCCACTCCCGACTCTGCCGATGAACTGATTGAGGAAGTGGAAAATGCGCCGGTAGCCGCCGAGGCGGAACAAGAAGAGGATTGGTCTGACACGCGGGAGCCGCGCTATCAGGTGGAAGAAGTGGTTGCTTGTTTTTCCCCGTGCGGCCGCTGCGGCTATTTTCTGGCGGGGTATTGGGCGACAAACGGCCGTAAAAATTTTGCAACGGCCGTGCGCCGGGCAAAATCCGGCTGGATTACCCTCTCCTGGAACATGACCGTGCGGGAACTGGTCTTGAAATCATTTGGCAGCTACATTGAGGAAGACAATCTGCATTTTGAAGGGTGCTGCAGCGAGTGCCACCGGCATTTCATTTACCGCGCGTCGCGCACGCCCAACCATCCCCACACGTTTCGCATCGAGATTAAGCCGCGCAAAAGGCAGTAGGCGCGTGGGTTTGCCGTGCATTTACCAGCCGCTGGCCTGGAAGACGGCCGTTAACGCCTGCGCCCGTTCGTCCGCCGTCATCAAGCGCGGTTTAGCGTAATTCTCAATCAGCCCGGTCCACAAATCGACATTGAGTAAACGGCCGTCGTACACCGTGTAGGTATCGACAAACGTTTGCCGCGTGCCCAGCATATCCATCTGGTCGAAAAAGAGATTGCCCGGTCCGTAGTGGATAAAACTCCCCTCGTAAAAACCAAATCCCTGCGCGTGATGGCCCTGGCTGCCGGAAACGGCCGTAGCCCCTGCCGCCGCTAACGCCTCAAAATCCACCACCTGCTCTGGGGCAGGCGGATATTGGTAATATTCCGTGTATTGCAGCGTGGCCATGACCAGATAGCCCTCGTCGGCCAACTGGCGGATTTGCGCGGCCATTGTGCCATCACATTGGCGCGCACCCGGCTCGTTGGTCGTGGCCCAGGCATAAGTCGGCCCAAACGAATTACAGCCCACAAAGGCGATTCGGTTGCCATTGCGTTCAAATAAGGCCGGTTCGGCCGCGTCCGCCGCATCCTTACCGCCGCCAAAGGTCACCATGCCGGCCGCGTCGTACATGTCGATGGTGCGCAGCAGGTATTCGCGGCCCCAATCGTTCAGGTGGTTGCCGGTTAGTTCCACTACGTCCGTGCCAATGAATTGCAGCAGTTCAAAATAATTGTCGCGCGAGCAAAATGTCGTGCCGCCGATGGGATTGGGGTAAGGGCAGTCGGGCGCAAACGAAACTTCGTTGCTAACGTGGGCGATGTCGGCCGTTTGCAGCACGGCGGCCACGTCTTCGGCCGGCCAGAGGATGCCGTTTTGTTCCATGTTGTAGGCGGTGGCACGCACCAGGGCGGTGACGCCGGTGAGGGCGATGCGGGTGAATTTGTCTGGTTGGTAGTTGCTGGTTGGCTGGTTCCAGGCGGCCAGGAAGCTGTTCACGGCCGTTTCCGCGCCGCTGACGCCAAAGGGCACGGTTAACGGATACCCGGCCGGGTCGAAGGCCCGGTCGAGCGGTGAAATGCCATCTAAACGCAACGTTTTTAGCTCCGGCTGAAGCTGATCGAAGGGCAGAATGGTCAGCGACGGCCGTTCGGCCCATAAATTGTCTACCAGTTCTTCCGGGCTAACGATTTGCACAGATGGAGCCGGCGCGCCCCAGACGGCCGTCAGCGCGGCGGCCGTGTCGCTGGTCACAAACAGCGGTTTGCTGCCAGATTGCCAGGCGGCTTGCAGATCGGTCAGGGAAATGGCGTCGTCGATGGTGGCAAAGGGGGCGGCGGCGGCGTAAACGGCCGTGAAGAACGGCCGTGCGCCATTGATATCGATCACCAGGTCGCCTTCACCGCTGCCGACCCAGGCGAACTGCCCGTCGGCGGCCAGAATCATGTTTTGGATTTGCGCCTGGAGGTTGGGGGGAACGGCCGTGGAGACGGCCACCCGCCAGGCGGTTCCCCCCTGGGAAACGCCCAGGGGTTCAGAAAAGGGCGTCGGTAAAGTGTTCGCGGGGCCGAGGGCGGCGGGGTCGTTGGTAGCCAGGGGTGTGATGGGCGGCGTGGGCGGGGCGGCGTTGACCGGCGGCGGCGTGTAGTTGGCCAGAGCCGCCGGCATGATGGGTGTGGGGTAGACAATTTCTGCTTGTTGGCACGCGACAAGGATGAGAAGGAGGCTGATGAAGGTGAAGAAAAGGGGAGAACGGCCGTTCATTCGTCTGCTCTTTTGCCGAAATAGTCTATAATGTCGGTCGGCCACTGGACAACAATTGCATTCGCATTACAATTAAAACTCAAACTCTACATAAAAAATGGAGCGCCCCATGTCGGAAATCGACTTGAGCAACCCAAGTTTATACATCAACCGCGAATTGAGCCACATCGAGTTCAACCGTCGAGTGCTGCATGAATGTTACAAAGAAGAGAACCCGCTCCTGGAGCGGGTAAAATTCCTGGCCATCTTCACCAGTAACATGGATGAGCTTTTTATGGTGCGCGTGTCTGGTCTTAAGCAGCAGGTGCTGCTGGGCATCACCCGCACGCCCGCCGATGGTTTGATGCCGCGCGAGCAACTTGTGGCGGTCTATCGCACCGTCACCCAGCTTTTTGCCGAAGCCATGAGCGTGTGGCGCGAGCTGCTGCATCCGGCCCTGGCCCAGGCTAAAATCCATGTCCTGGACTACGATCAACTAAAAAAAGGACAGCAATCGAAGCTGCGGGATTATTTTGAAGAAACGATTTTCCCGGTTCTCACGCCGTTGGCCTTCGACCCCGGCCACCCGTTCCCGCATATTTCCAACCTCAGCATGAACCTGGCCGTGGTGATTCGGGATGTTCAAACCGACGAGATGCACTTTGCTAGAGTTAAAGTGCCCGCCAGTTTGCCGCGCCTGGTGCCGCTTAAACCATTAGACCCTGACGAGCTGTTGCAGCCGACAACGCAAAAATTTGTCTGGGTGGAGCAGGTCATTGCCGCCAATCTGGATAGATTGTTTCCCGGCATGCAAATTGTGGCCGCTTATCCTTTCCGCGTCACGCGGAATACGGATATGGAAATTCAGGAAGAAGAAGCCGACGATTTGCTTTTGACGATGGAAAAGAACCTGCGGCAGCGCCATTTTGGCTTTCCGGTGCGCCTGGAAATTGACGAAAACACGCCCGACAATGTCCGCGATTTGCTGCTGTCCAATTTGCAAATGAGCGCCTATGACGTTTACACCTTCAACGGCCCGTTGGGGTTGAGCAGTTTGTGGGAGTTGCATAAATTGGAACGGCCGGAACTGAAAGATCCATCTTTTCGCGCCCGATACCCGGCGTCGCTGCAAACCGGCGAAAATATATTCCAAACATTACAGCGGCAAGATTTGCTGCTGCACCATCCATACGACAGTTTTGCTCCAGTAATTGATTTCATTCGCGCGGCGGCCGAAGACCCGGATGTCCTGGCTATTAAGCAAACCTTGTATCGTGTTGGCCCCAATCCGCCGATTGTGCAGGTGTTGATGCGCGCCCGGGAAAACGGGAAGCAGGTTTCTGCTCTGGTCGAGTTGAAGGCACGTTTTGATGAAGAAAGCAATATCGAATGGGCCAGAGCATTGGAAAACGCGGGTGTGCATGTGGTGTATGGCCTGATCGGCTTAAAAACGCATTGTAAATTGACGTTGGTGGTGCGCCGCGAGCGCGATGGCATCCGGCGATATGTGCATGTGGCCAGCGGAAATTATAACAATCAGACATCCCGCCTCTATACCGACCTGGGCATGATCACCAGCCTGGAAGATATTGGCGCAGATGCTTCGGAATTGTTCAACTATCTAACAGGGTATTCTAAACAAACGGTTTATCGCCAGTTTTTGGTGGCGCCGGTGAATTTGCGGGCCAATATGCTGCGGTTTATAGAGCGGGAAATAGCCTATGGGGAGCGGGGGCGCATCATTATTAAGGCCAATTCATTGGTTGATCCAGAGATTATTCAGGCTTTATATGAGGCGTCGGCGGCCGGGGTGCAGATAGATTTGTTGATTCGAGGGATATGTTGTTTGCGGCCGGGATTGGAGGGGGTGAGCGATAATATCCGGGTGGCGAGTATTGTCGGCCGATTTTTGGAGCACAGCCGAATTTATTATTTTCACAATGAGGGCGCGCCGGATTTGTATGTGGGCAGCGCGGATTTGATGCCGCGCAATATAGATCGGCGGGTGGAGATATTATTTCCCATTGAAGACCAGCAAATGCGGCGGCGTATTGTGGAGGGTATTTTAGAAGTGTACCTTAAGGATACGGCGAACGCGTGGTTGTTAAGGGCCGACGGCCGTTACACCGCCGCCGCCAGTCTGGAGGAAAACAAACCGCTGTTTAACAGCCAGAAGTGGTTCTTAGACGGCCGTTCCGCCGCCAGCGCTGACTAAAAAAGAGACTGGAGATTTTTCCAATCCCCAGTCTCTAATTTTCGATTTTCGATTTTCGATTTCCAATTTTCGATTTCTGGTTAAATCACCATACCTGCGCCCCCAATAGCACAGCCACAAACCAGATTAAAAAGTCATATTTCATCAATTGACTCAGCCGCTCTAACTGTGGACCGGTTCGGTATCGGTTCACCTTCACCAGAATGTAAACAAGCACCGGGTAAACGCCAAAAACGACAATATAAGCATAAATTGGGCTGTAGACCCGGAACAAATAGGGCAGCATCATCATGCCCAGGGTAATCCAGGACAAGACGAAAAAGATAATGCGCGCCGGGCGACGTCCCCAGACCGTGGAAATGGTGCGGCAGCGTTGGCGCAAATCGCCTTCGTAGTCGGCCATTGTTTTTAAAACTTCGCGCCCCATAATGGCGGTGAAGATGATCGCCGCCAGCCACAGCGAGGGGATGACATTGCCGGCGGCGACGCCGCCAAAAATGGCGCTGAGCGCGGAAATAAATGCGACTGTCGCATTGCCCAGAAGAACTGTGCTTTTTAAGCGCCAGGAGTAGATGTAGAGCAAGACGGCGGAACTCAGGGCGATGATAAATGCGGCCGGGTTAATGAAAGCGGCAATGATGACTGATAGTCCGGCGGCGATGAAGGAAAACGCCAAGACAACGCGGGGGCTGACCATACCGGAGGGTAACGGCCGTTGCGGTTGATTAATTTTGTCGATTTCGATGTCCATGTAATCATTCCAGGCATTGGCCGCAGAGGAAATAAGAATCGTGGCGATGGTCGCCAGGAAAATGTTGCTCCAATTGCCCACACCGGCCACATATCCGCCTAAAACGACGGCTAAAGCTCCGGACAAAGTGGATAAGGGTCGGCTGATTTTGTAAAGCCCACGTGCTTGATTCATGCGTTCTCCTCAATCTTCCAAAATGGCCACTGCCAGACCGGTAGTCTGCTTTGGCAGTGGCTGCGGTAGTTGTTCTAAGTCCTGGTACCGCTGCAAGTAAATAAGTCGTTTCATAGTTCCCACTTTTAGTAACCCACAAGAGTTAAAAAAGATACAATATCCGTCTCATGATTACCAGTAATAAGAATGCAAAAGTGAAGTATGTGGTTCGTTTGCAAGCAGAGCGCCGTTTTCGTTGGCGAGAACGGGCTTTTGTTGTGGAGGGGACGCGATGGTTGTCGGAGTTGGCGGCAGAAGGACATCCGCTCAAATTGGTGTTTTGTACGGAAGATTGGCGCAGCAGCGACAATCACGAAGCTATTTTACAGCAAGTTGACGCACCGGTACAGACGGTTAGCCCGGAGGTGATGGTTGAAATAAGCGATACCGAGACGGCTCCGGGCGTTTTATCGGTCGCGGACATGGTGTTACGGCCGTTTCCCTCAACCCCCACGCTGGTATTGGTTCTGGATGGCGTTGCCAATCCGGGCAACCTGGGAACCATGCTGCGTACCGCCGCCGCCGCCGGGGTGGATGGCGTGCTGTTAGGGCCAGGCTGCGTCGATCCATTTAATCCCAAAGTGCTGCGCGGCAGCATGGGCGCCCATTTGCGCCTGCCAATTCGAGATGTGGCTTGGGCCGAAATGGCCGAAGCGCTGGCCGGGTTGGCAGTGTGGTTGACTGATGTGGCGGAAGGGGTGGGGTATACGGCCGTTAATTGGCGTTCTCCCTCGGCGCTGATAATTGGGAGCGAGGCGCGCGGGGTTGGGAACGAGGCAGAAAGGGTGGCCCACGGCCGTTGCACCATCCCCATGCACGCCGCCACCGAATCGCTTAATGCGGCCATGGCCGCCGGTGTCATCCTCTTCGAAGCAGCCCGCCAGAGACGAACCGTCAGCGGTTAGGCGTCGGCCTGGGCGTTGGGCGTTGGTTCTGGTCCTGGGGTGGGCGTCAATTCTTGCTGCAGCCGGTCTTCGCCAATTTGCTGCACCAAAAAATAGGCAATCGCGGCTTTCTGATTGGCTTCAACCGTGTTGTTATTGGTCGTTGCCGCCTGCTTAACCCAGTCGCGGACCTTGTTGTCTTCCGTGAGAATACTCGTTAATTCCACCAGCCCATCCAGCGAGTAATTGTTGATGATCTGCCAGACCAGCTTTTCTTGCAGCGCCCGCCGAGGAGTTGTCCCATTGGCCTCGGTCATGGCCTGACTGAGCAGCATTTCCACATACGCGGGGCCGCCGTTTTCCAGAATTGTCAGAGCCATGCTGTTGCGCGAAAATTGTTCCGGCGCTTTGGGATCAATAAGCGTTTGCAACTGCTCGATGCGCGTTTTTTCTTCCTCTGGCGTCAGGGTGGCGCGGGCGATGATGGTGTAATAGGCAATGTCGTACAGCTCGGCGATGGTTGGGTAATATTGCAGGATTTGGGTAACGGCCGTGCGCCGATTTTTCATCAGTTCCAGGTCTATTTGGGTCCGGCAAAGGTGCTGAAATTGTTCGTACAGCCAGCCCAAATTCAGGCTAACCTCATTCTCGCCCCCTTCTTCCGTGCCCATAGCTCTGGCCAGCACAAACCGCGTGCGAATAATCGCCTGAAACCCAACCCCCACGCCAATCACCAGCAGCACCGGATTTGTCTCTGGCACAGTGACGCGAGCGATAATCAGCGCCAGAATCGCCGCCACCACATTGACAAGAACCAAAATACGCGCCCAGCGAGTGCGCAGCGCCTCACGCGGATAGGTAGGAAATGTGGAGGCCAATTCGGCAATTGCTACCACCGTTCCCAATAGCGCCACGCCAAAATAGGGCGAAACAACCGTCAGGATCGCTCGCAGTTGACTTTGCACTGCCGGAACCCAGTTGGGCGACATGAACAAGTCACTGGGATACAACAGAAATGCACAGGCAGCAATGGCCACCAGGACGAGAAAAAACAAACCGATCCGTAATGCTCCGTTGGGTTTCGGGGCGGCGGGCGGCAGAGTGGGCTGAGAGGTTGACAGCATGATGTACCTTTTGCGCCCATTTTTGCATGTCTACTAAATAATCCGGTAGTGTGCGGGCGACCCTTGTGGTCGCCCCTCAGGGCAGACACAAGGACGGCCCCCACCGCGACTAACGGATTAAATTTTCAATCTGCAACAATGGGGCGAACTGCTCAATGAGACCGCGTCTGAAAGCGTTATTTCTGGGTCTTTAGGATTTCGTGGGGTATCGCCAAACAGGGGCGGACCACCAGGGTCGCCCCTACATTTGGTGCCAACCCCCTGAATTCCCAAAGAACCTTATTTCTTAAGGCTGCGCACACTGGAATAACCCAGGAACGAGCGCGCGTTTTGCGTGATGGCGACGACCATGCCATCGGGGCTGCGCGTGTCATTGCGCAGCAAGACCAATCCGGCGCTGGAAAGAGATTGCAGCATGGTCAGGGTCTCGCCAGGCAGCAGCCAGGTTGAGGCCGACACCTGGCTAGGACTCATAGCCCCCTGTTGTTCGAGCGTTTGCAAGACTTTTAGCTCTTTGTCTTCTAATTGAATTTGTTTCATGCGTTTTGTTGCCTCGCTGGATTTTGCTATCCCTGAATACGCCGATTATAACATAGAAAGGCGACCGCTATGGGTTGATTAAATTGTTTGCCAACAAAATTTGATTATACTTCATGCTCATGAAAATACTTCGTGGCAGCATTCCCAACCAAAAAAAATGGCGTGTTTTATTATTATTAAATCCGCGCAACAAACTCGGACGAGCGTGGCAGTTGGGTCAGGCGCTGGCTCGCGCTAATGGCGGCCAACTTCTGGTTGGGCTGATCATTACTGACGAGCGCGAGGAGACGATTGCGTTTTGCGAGTCTGCGCTGTCTGGCGCGGATTCGGAAACGGATTTGGAGATTGCCACATTGCTGGTGAGCGGCGTGGATGCGACGCAGACATTGGTGGAATTGGTGGAGGCGGCCGAGATCGATTTGCTTTTGGCGCATGTGGACAGTGAAATGCGGTTGGATTTGAGTCGGGTGACTTGCAGTGTGTTGGCCTGGCGTGGGGATCGGGAGGAGATTGAAGGGGAAACGGCCGTTTCTCCCTCCCATGACGTGCGTCGAATTTTAGTGCCCACAGTGGGCGGTCCGAATACGGCCCACGCATTGACATTTTTGCTCACCTTGCCCGATGTGCAGATCACAGTTTTGTATGTTGTTACGGGCGCTCATTCCCACGGCGATATTGCTCTGGGTAATGCGCGCCTGCGTCAATTGTTGGATTTTGTCGATGCGGGCGACCGTATACACAGCAAAATTTTAAGCGCCGAATCCGTTTCTGAAGGCATCATCAAAGAAATGGAATCTGGTTACGATCTGGCGCTTATCGGCGCGAGCCAGGAAAGCTCTATCGACAAGGTTTTATTTGGCGACATCCCAGGGGCTGTGGTGCGGTTGAGCAAGCGGCCGGTTGTCATTGTGCGCGAACCCAATAAGCGGTTCACCAACTTGCTTGGTCGGCTGTCGTGGTGGCTGCAAACCCTGATCCCCCGCCTGAGCTTGAAGGATCGCACCAGCGCCTATGTGCGTATTCGGCGCAATGCCCGGCCAGATGTCGATTATTACATGCTCATCTCCCTGGCCTCGATGATTGCCTCGTTGGGTTTAATTGTGGACAGTCCAGCGGTGGTTATCGGCGCGATGTTGGTGGCTCCGTTGATGTCGCCGATTATTGGCACAGGTCTGGCGACGGTTTTAGGCGACGGCCGTTTCCTCAAACGTTCTCTGGTCGCCGTCTTGCAAGGCGTGATGTTGGCCATTCTGGTCGGTTGTGTGGCTGGCCTGATCACCCTCAACCGGCCACTTTCCAATGAAATACTCGCCCGCACGCAGCCCAGCCTGATCGATCTGGGCATTGCGCTGTTTTCCGGGCTGGCGGCCGCCTATGCCTTGTGCCGCTCCGATGCGGCGGGGGCGCTGCCCGGTGTGGCCATTGCCGCAGCGCTGGTCCCGCCTCTCACCACAGTTGGCGTGACCCTGACTGTGGCGGTGGCCTCTATTTTTCGGATGCCCGTGTTTAGTTGGGCGGAGGTGTGGTCAGGCGGGGAATTTTTACGGCCGTTAGGCGCTCTCTTACTGTTCACCACCAACTTTGTCGCTATTGCCTCAGCTTCGTCATTTATGTTTTTGGTCCTGGGCTTTCGCCCGGCAACCGCCCGCAAAGACCGCCAACAAGTTCAGACGCGCGCCTTTCGCGTCTCGTTGTTTTTTCTGGTCCTGGTAACGGCTCTGTTGGCCTTTTCCACCTATGAATTGGCTCAAGGGCAGCGCGATCAGGCGCGGATTTACGAAGTCACCGCGCAGAAAGTAGAAGAAGTTGTCGGCGCGGAATTGGCCGATTTGCAAATTGTGGCTCTCAAAAACGGCAATTTGCAAATGGAGCTGGTAGTGCGTTCCACCAGTTCTATTCCATATTTTGCCGTGCAAAACCTTCAAGAGAGCATCGGCTCTACCTTGTCCAATGAAGGCATTATCGACACTATCGCCTTGACGATGACAGTAATTGAAGTCACCCAGTTAGACCCCCTGGTGCCGCCCACCGCTACGGCAACCCCGACCGAAACGCCCACGCTGACGCCGGGTCCAACTGCCACGCCAACCCAGGCGCCCACGCAAACGCCGACAATACAGCCTTCAGAGACACCCTCGGCCACGCCAACCAACACAATTACCCCAACAGCGATGCCCACGCCAACGGAAACCCCGACAGCCACACCGGAACCAACAGCGACGCCGGTAACGGCCGTGGTCAATTACCCCTTCGGCCTCAACCTTCGCGCCGAGCCATCCCAAGACGCCGAAATCCTACAGATTTTGGCGCAGGATGTGGTTGTTGTCGTGCTGGAAGAGCAGGTGGAGAGCGATGGTATCGTTTGGCAGCAAGTAGAAGCTGGTGGGCAAATTGGCTGGGTGTCCGCCGATTTTTTGTCTTTCCCGTAAGCCGCTGTGTGACGGCCAAAAAACCGGTTGCCAGAGGCAAGAAAATCTGTATAATTCCCTTCCGTTGTTGGGGACGCCCCCTGTTCAACACAATGGCTCCGTAGCTCAACTGGCAGAGCAGGGCACTCTTAATGCCGAGGTTGAAGGTTCGAGTCCTTCCGGAGTCAACAAAAGCACGAACCGCTTCAAAATCTTTTTGAAGCGGTTTTTTTGTGTCTGAATACCTTTTTGTAACTGTTCAGGTTCCTCTGGCAAGACCCCAAGGGTTTGGTACCCAAAAAATCCAAATTCTCAGGAGCAAACCCTTGGGGTCGGTCTAGTTACACCTTTTTTATGATCGGTGACCTGACGATTCATCCAGAACGGCGCGTAATTTAGTGGTTAGATGGTCTGAATCAAACGGCTTTTGAATCCAGGGCACCTTGCCCATGCCCGCCCGATCTTCTTGAAATGGATACCCGGTCATAAACAACATTTTTTGCTCAGGATACCGCTCTGCAATAGCTTGGCTCAATTCCAGGCCATCCATCTGCGGCATTACCACATCGCTCAGGATAATGGCGGGCGGTGTTTCTATTTCGGCTAATACCGATAGCGCCTCAGTTCCATTGCTAACTTCCAATGTGGCATACCCAAGGTGGGTCAGCATTTGCATGATAGACTCGCGCAGGATTGGATTGTCTTCTACGATCATAATTGTTTCATGCCCTATGGCCGCCCGATGAGCAGGGTATGGAACAGAAGGAGTCGTGGCTTTATTGTTCAGAAGGGGTAGATAAATGGTAAACGCAGTACCTGTTCCAGGGTAGCTGGTAACGATGATCGATCCATCATGCTGTTTGATAATGCCGTGAAGTTGCGCCAGACCCAATCCAGTACCTTTGCCAATTTCTTTGGTCGTGAAAAACGGCTCGAAAATGTGTGGCAAATGCTCTTCTTTGATACCCTCGCCGGTGTCTGTGATGGTCAGTTTGAGCCAACTCCCGGCGCTCATATCTGGTAAGGGGACGCTTTCGTTGGTTTGGATGTTTAGCGTTGTGAGGGTGAAAATGAGATATCCGCCTCTTGGCATGGCATCGCGCGCGTTCACGGCGATGTTCATGATGGCTTGTTGAATCCGAGTCGGATCCGCGTAGATAATGTACTCTTCTAGGTCGTGGAGGAAATCGATGTGAATGCTTTCGGGGAGGGTGTTTTGCAGCAACTTTATGAGTTCTTTGAGCAGGGGGAGTAGGTTTAAGGGGGCGCGTTCGATCATGGAGCGGCGGCTAAAGTCTAGTATCTGGCTGATCATGTCTGCCGCATGTTGGGCCTGGCTGCTGATGGTTGCGAGATGTCGTTCGGCCTGTGGAGGAAGTTGCAGGGTGTTGAGAAGCATTTCGGTGTAGAGGATGATGACGGCCATGACGTTGTTGAAATCATGGGCGATGCCGGCCGCCAGTTGGCCGACGGTTGCCAGGCGTTCTTGGGTTTGCAGGTATGCCTGCCGCTCGTGTTCTGCGGTTACGTCGCGTATGAGCAGGACTGAATTGCTGATGTTTTTATCCAGGGTAATGGGGTGGGAAAGGAGTTCGTAATAGCGGTCAGCGTGTTTTAAGGTATGGATTTGGCCTTGGTTGGAGGTTTGGAGGAAATCGGAGAGGGTACGGCCGTTAATTTTTTCCAACTTTTCCCCGACACCGCTGCCACATAGGGTGCGCAAAACCTGCCCCCCTAACGGATTTACCAAAGTCACCAGCCCATTCTTGTCCAGCACCGCCAATCCTTCGGGAATGGTGTCAATAATTTGCTGCAAACGCTGCGCCTGCTGGAAAAGCTCGTTTTCTGCCCGCACGCGTTCTGCAAGTTCTTGCTGCGCCGCCCCGTACAGATGGGCGTTTTTTATGGCCAATCCAGCCAAAGTCGCCACGCTGCTCAACAGGTCTGCTTCGGCCATTGTGTACACATCGGCCTGATAATGTTGCATTTGCAGCGTGCCGATCACCTCTTCATTGATGATCATGGGCACAGTAAGCATGGAGCGGGCGAGCTGCCGTTCTTTTGAAGGCATGTTGACATGCGTTTTAGGCTGAACGTTGGCTTGCTGCAAATCGGCCACAATATCCGGCGTACGATTGAGAATAGCGCGGCTGTTTGGCCCGGTGCCCGGTTCCAAGGGGGCAGAGGGGAGTTTGCTGGTATCCAGTTTTTCGCCATCAGCCATAATGAAAAGTGGGCGGATTTGCTGTAAAACATTGTCATACATAAAAATGGCGAAATTAGAATTAGCGACCAGGTTTTGCAGCTCTTCATAGGCAATCTGACAAAGTTCACCCATGTCTAGCGTGCTGCGCAGCCGCAGACCAATGCGATTAATAGCTATCTGCCGATCGAGTACTTTTTTGCGCTCCGTCTCCGCTTGTTTACGTTGGGTCACATCCTCTTTGATGGCAATGAAATTGATGATCTGCCCTCCCTCGTTTAGAACAGGGGTGATCGTTTGTTCTTCGTTATAAAGCGTGCCATTTTTGCGCCGGTTGATGATTTCTCCGCGCCATACTTTGCCGGCGAGTATGGTTTGCCACAGTTCTTTGTAGAACTCCCGGCTGTGTTTGCCAGACTTGATCAGGTCGCGGGGGTTATGGCCGAGGGCTTCTTCTGCTTTGTAGCCGGTAAGCGCCGTAAACGCCGGGTTTACCCATTGAATCACGCCATTTATGTCGGTGATGACAATGCCGTTTGCAGCTGCGTTCAGGGCGGTAATTTGTAGATGGAGCTTTTCTTGTGTTTGGATGCGGTCGGTAATGTCGCGCACGACGGAAATCAGGGAGATAACTTGTCCATTGGCGTTTAATTCCGGGGCGACATTGGCCTCGAAGTAACTGGTTTCGTTTGAGACGCCGGTAAAGTGAAAGGAGATTGTTTGGGGAACGGCCGTTGCCAAAACGTGCCGTAGTTCGCGGTTCCAAAAGGCAACTTCTTCTGCGCCCATGCCTAATTCTTCATTGGTTTTGCCAAGATAATCAGCTTTGCAGATGCCGGTTAAATTTTCCACTGCCCGGTTGACAAAACGATGGCGCAGGTCTGTGTCGAAGTAGACGATCAGGTCTTTGGCATTTTCGACCAGGCTTTGGAAGCTGACGCTGGTTTCCGGCGCAATGGCCTTTTGCCGCTGTTGGGCTACGAGCGCCAGGCGCTGATGGTAGACCGCCATTATGATTCCAGGGAGGGTGATGAGGGTGTCTTGGTTGAGAATAAGATATTTGTCTGCCCCGGCTTCTATGGCCGTGACGGCCGTTTCCGGCTCGTGCGTCTGGGTATAGATGATGGCAGCAAACGGCCGTTCCGCCATCCCTATCTCGGATATAAAATCTGGCCCATTGCCATCTGGCAGCTGCCCTTTCAGCAAGATCAAATCATAGTCGAAAATTTTAGCGAGTTGTTGCCGGGCGGAAGAAAGGGATACGGCCGTTTCTATCTGGCTTTCGGGCAGTGCCCGAGCTAAATATTGAGCCAGTATGAGGCTCTCCTGGGAATTATCCTCGATAATTAAAACTTTCATGATGTTGCGATGTCCTGCCCGATGATTAAAGTTGCGTGTGACGCCCTGTTTGCTGAGGCGGTGCATCTGGTGTGTCCGAACTTCAATAGGGTTTTCCCAGAAGACAGATTAAGCCTAGCTGGCAGTCTGTCGGAGAACCTCTTTTTGTAGCTGGGGTATCCTTACCCCGCCTCTGGAAGACGCGGTAAGAAACTGCGGCTACGGGTACTTTTCCAACAAACTGCTAGAGGAATAGAAGAAAGAATCCTTGGTGGGAATGCAAAGCGGTCGTTATTGGTGCTGCGACGGCCGTATTTCCAAATATGGTCACTCCGATCACTGTCAAGTAACCAATTCATATTGTAGGGCGCAATGCTCAGCTTGTAAATTGTTCTGTGATACTATCGATTTGCGAGAATCGATGCTCATTGGCGCAAAATCAGGCGGCTTTAAAACAAAACTGGCAGCTTCGTAAAAGCTGCCAGTTCGTACTCACGGCTAAAAATATGTTGTGCCTGTCACTTATTGGATGCTAAACGTCACCTGAACCTGAACATTGTAGCTTAGCTCCCCTGGAGAAACGCTGGGCGCTGCGGCCATATCGGCCATGGCCATGCCGCCGCCGTAACCCATCGGGGCAATCGGTTGGCCGATGATTTCGCTGATGACCACCACATCACCCAGAGAAACATTTGCCAGATTGGCCAGCGATTCGGCGCGCGCGCGGGCATCCGCAACGGCCGTTGCGCGGGCTTCCGCTTCCAGAGCTGCCGGATCGGCGACGCTGAATTGGATGCCATAGATGGTATTCGCTCCGGCCTCGATAACGTTTGCCAGAACATCACTCACCTGGTTAATGTCGCGAATGGTCACGTTTACCTGGTTTGTCACGCGATATCCGGCAATGCCCTCCGGCCCTTTTTCACCATAAATTTGCTCGGCCCACAGGCTGTAGTTGGTGGTCTGGATGTCTGTGGCTGGTATGTTCAGGGCTGTCAGCGCGGCCATGATTTTTGCGATGGTGGCCTCGTTTTGGCTGGTAGCTTCAGCGACGGTGGGGGCGAAAATTTCCACGCCAACCTGTATCTGAGCCTGATCAGGCGTGCCAAACGCCTCGCCTTGCCCCACGACGGTAATGCCGCCAACATTGGTTGCACCGGTCGAGCTTGCCGCAGACGCCGGGTTGCAGGCGACCAATACGGCCGTCAGCGCCAGCAGTATCAATATAGCAATCGTTGTTTTAAGTTTATTGTTTGACATCATTGTCACTCCTTGATTAGATTTTGCGCCATTCCACAGCGCTTCACCCATTACAACGCTGCACGGATATTTTTTGTTCCCCAATTCGTCAATCTGATTTGCCAGCCGCCTATCATGCTGGTCGCCCGATTAATTCCGTTATAATTTAACTATGGAAACGCAAAACATCGTCCTGACAGGATTTATGGGAACCGGAAAATCCACCGTCGGCCGCTTGTTGGCCGCGCGGTTGGGCTATCAATTTGTAGATACCGACGCGTTGATTGTGGCTCGTGACGGCCGTGCAATTGCCGAAATTTTTCACCAATCCGGCGAAGAGACATTTCGCCGTCTGGAAGCTGCGGTGGCTCAGGAATTGAGCGAAACTGTTGGCCTGGTCATCGCCACCGGCGGGCGGCTGATGGTTGATGAGGCCAATGCCGCCGCGCTCAGGCGCAGCGGCCGTGTCTTCTGCCTGACGGCCGAACCGCAGGAGATTATCTCGCGGCTGGGTGATGATGATCGACGGCCGTTGCTCAATGTGCCAGACCCCGCAGCCCAAATCCAACGTCTGTTAACCGCCCGCCAGGCGGCTTACGGCCGTTTCCCCCAAATCAACACCGGCGGCAAATCTCCCGAACAGGTCGCCCAAGAAATCGAGGCGCATTGTATGAACGAAACCTATCTGTCCGTTACGCATCCAACCGGCCAATACGACATCATTGTTGGCGAAAACCTGCTGGCGCAAACTGCCAATTTGACGCAAATTCGCGGCCCCTTTGTCGTCGTCACCGACACCCATGTGGCCCCACTTTATGCGGCGCGCTGCCAGGGCGCAACGGCCGTCATCACCATTCCCGCCGGTGAGCAGCACAAAACCCTGGGCATCATCCAGACAATTTACGATGGCCTTTTGGCGGCCAATTTAGACCGCAAAGGCACGATTGTGGCTCTGGGCGGTGGGGTGGTGGGCGACATGGCCGGTTTTGCCGCCGCCAGTTTTATGCGCGGCGTCGATTTTGTGCAGTGCCCCACCACGCTGTTGGCTATGGTCGATGCCAGCGTGGGCGGCAAAACAGGGGTCGATTTGCCCCAAGGTAAAAATTTGGTCGGGGCGTTTAAGCAGCCAACGGCCGTGTTAGCCGACACCACCACCTTGCTCACCTTACCCCCGGCCGAATTTGCCTCCGGCATGGCCGAGGTGGTAAAGCACGCGCTCATCGCCAGTCCTGACTTGTTGGCCAGATTGGCAAGTGGTGACTGGATATTGCATCCTGAAAACCAATTCCTCCTCAGCAACCTTCGGCCATTGGTTGTGGAGGCTGTTCAGGTTAAACGAGACATCGTGCAGCAGGATCCTTTCGAGCAAGGGCGGCGGGCGGTATTGAACTTGGGCCACACTTTCGGCCATGCTGTCGAGCAAGTCAGCGGCTATGCCGTGCGGCATGGCGAGGGGGTGGCGATGGGTCTGGTCGCTGCGGCGCATCTCTCGGCGCGATTGGGCTTATGCGACCCTGCGTTGCCAGCGCAGATCGAAGGCGTGCTGCAAAACGTGGGATTACCCACGCGTATTCCGGCCGATTTACCGCCGGTTTCCTTGTATCAGGCCATGGGCCACGACAAGAAAAAGGCTGCGGGACGGCTGCGTTTTGTTTTGCTGCGCGGAGTGGGTGATGTGTTTGTCGCCGAATCTGTGGCCGAAACGGCCGTATTGGACACGTTGTCCGCCCTACAAGCAAAAGGAGAACCTGAACCATGACGCGAATTCTGGTATTGCACGGACCGAATCTTAATTTATTGGGTACGCGGGAGCCGGGCGTGTACGGCCGGCAGACATTGGAAGATATCAACCAGGCGCTCACCCATTACGTCGCCGGCAAATCGGTCGAGTTGCGCTTTCAGCAGTCCAACCACGAGGGCGATTTGCTCGACGCCATGCACGTCGCCCGTAATTGGGCCGACGGCATCCTGATCAATCCCGGGGCGTTTACCCATTACAGCTATGCCTTGCGCGATGCGGTAACGGCCGTAGCCTTGCCCACCGTAGAGGTCCACCTGTCAAACATCCATGCCCGCGAGGCCTTCCGGCACAATTCCGTCATTGCTGCCGTTTGTCTGGGACAAATCAGTGGATTTGGCTGGCGGAGCTATTTGCTTGGATTGCAGGCGCTGCTAGATCATCTGGCCGACAGTCGCAAGCCAGCCCCGCGAACCTGAGATCGTCAGAAAAAACGAACTTGTACTCAATCAAGGCTGAAGGTCGTCGCTCCCAAGTTATCATGCGAAAAGCCAAATCCAGGCATGAAAAAAGAGCTTAGAACCTAAGTTCAAGCTCTCTCTTCATAGTTGGTGTGGCGCTTAGACAGTCTGCGATGTGGCTGCGATGATCAATGATGCGGCAGCATTGTGGGCGACAGTGTAAAAGCGATGTGGTCAGGATGCGGTTGAAGAATGGGAACAACTTGAGCTGCGATTTGGCTGCAATGTAGCAAAAATGGTGCAAGAGCGCTGGCTGTGATGGAACGGCGATGTGGGCTGCGGGTACGTTGCTTGGAGGTATGTAAAGACAATGTTCTCTGTTTTGTTCCTATACTGTTAACGCCACCCCATTGGGTTATGTCAGAACTATATCTTGCTTAGGTTACATTTTTTGTTAATGGCGCAAAATCGCAAGTACTGGTTCGCTGGTACTTGGGTGATTGGTCCTATTTGGGGTAGACCCAGGCGTCAAATATCTCCGTTAGTTGGCATTGGCAGGTTGCCTCGGCCAGGGTTTTAAATGATTCAGTTGTGGCAATGCCCCATTCGTTTTGGTGGGTGTATGCTTGCAGGAAGGTTGTGAACGTGTCCTGGCCCATTTCGGCGGCCAAAGCTTCTACAAAGAGCGGGCCACGGCCGTATATGATAGCGCTGTAAGCGGCTCCATCGTAAACGCCGACCGGTAGACCAATGGGCGTAGCGGCGTAATTGACATGCGACCACCGATCATCCCATGATTGCCGGTAGGATTCTGCCGCCGGTAGGCCATACAAATCTTCGTAATACAAACCGGTAACATATTGCGCCATCGCCTCATCCAACCATGGCTCCAGCAATTGATCGTTGCCGACGATGTTGTAAAACCACTGGTGCCCCATCTCGTGCGCCACCGTGGTTTCCAAAAAAACGCTGTTGGCCATGCCTTCATAAATGGGCGTTTCAGGATCATATTCGCGCTGCGTGATTGCGATGACGCCCGGATATTCGATGCCCAGCGCCAGCGTTGGCGTGGCGACAATATCCAGCTCCGTGTAGGGATAGGTTCCCAGACGTGGATTAAAGACGCGCAGAGCATTGGCCGCCACTTCTGCTGCCTGTCTTGCGCCCTCGGCAAAAGCAGCCGGAGCATAACTGCGGATAGTTGTCTCGCCTGCGGTCACTGTTTCAACAGCAAAATCAGGGCTTAAGACCAGATAGAAGTCGCGCGCGGGACCGGCAGCCAGGGTTTGGGTGTGGACACGGCCGTTATCCGCCTCATCTACCACCACGCCGCTGCCCACCACCACCTGCTCGTCGGGCGCAGACACATTCACCAGATAGAATCCGGCATCCGTAAACGTTGGGTCGCCAAACTCGACAGGCGGGTCGGTGTGCCAGCCATTGTCATCATACACCGCCACCAGCGGGTAAAAATGAGCCAGGGCCATCACATCGTCTACCTGGGCGAAAACGCCATAATTGCGCCCCACATCTTGCGGCACGGCCGTTACAAAGTCCATTGCCAACAGCACTGCTGCGCCCGGTTGGAGCGGGTCGGCCAAGGGCACGCGCATGACGCTGGCATCGGAATTTTCGTATAACCAATCGCTCTCCTGCTCATTCACTTTCAAATTGCTTATTTCGATGGACCCGCCTAATAAATTCGGAAACAGGTGGAGAAAAATCTCGTCGAGCGGAAGACTCTCGTTATTCGTGTAGCGAATTAGTTGGAAACCGGTCACAAGACCGGCCGCCGGATCGATGTTCACCGTCATGCTGTAGACAGGCGCTGTGGCGAGCAGATCCACGCCGTCTCGCGCACTGGGAATTAAACCTGCCTGATAAATTCCTGGATCGTTCCAGTCAAAGGACAGCGACTCAGACAAATCGGCTGTGGGATCTGGCGGTGTTGTTATTTGGGCGGCGGGTGGCACGGCCGTTTCTGTGCTGGTTTTTGGCGACAGGGTGGGGATGGCCGATGGCGCGAGGGAAGGAACGGCCGTGCTCGTGGTGGCCGGCGGCGTATGTTGGCAGGCTACCAGGAAGAGAATGACCAGGGAAGTGAGAGTACGCTTGAATTTAATCATTAAAAATATCTCCATAAAACGTAAGACCTGCGCTGCCGCAGTTTTTTCCTATACGGTTCCAGTCGGCAATTGTTTTATCCCGCGCCGCAAAAAGCGGCTAAATTTCTTGACACGCTCTCATCTCCATGCTACCATCTTCCGCAATTGAACACGAAAAAACGTTGAATCGGATTAGTAATCTGCGAAGCGGGTCCAAGAGAGTTGGCCCAAGGGCAGCAAAGCCCAGGAGCTGAAAGGCCAACGTCGGCGCAGCAGGTGAATGGACCGAGGAGTTGTTCAGGCGAACGTAGGGATACCAGTAGCCTGTGCCGGAAATGCCACCGTTATCTGGGCAAGGTAGTTGATTCAGTAAAACGAAACGACTACACCAAGTGAAGCTGGCTTTACCACCAACCGACGCGCTTTCACAGGCGCGTTTTTTGTTGATGGGGCGGCTTAATCAGGGTGGCACCGCGGGAGATTTTACGCTCTCGTCCCTAACGAATGGTTAAGGACGAGAGCTTTTTATTTTAAAACCGTATCTGGTCAATATCTTGAGGAAAACATAGTAGCCGCGGTTTCTTACCGCGCTCCAGAAACGCGGAAAGAAACCGCGGCTACGTACCTCACTTTATTGAAAAGGTACCTAAAAACCCAATCAAAGGTAAGGAGCAAGACATGAGCGACCAATACAAGTTTCTTTTAGATGAAAGCAAGCTGCCGAAGGCATGGTACAACATCAATGCCGATTTACCCGTGCCGCCGGAACCGGTATTAAATCCGCAAACACTGGAACCGATCACGCCGGATTTTCTGAGCGTTTTATTCCCAATGAGTTTGATTATGCAGGAGATCAGCACCGAACGGTACATTGAGATCCCTGAACCGGTGCGCGACATCTACAAATTGTGGCGGCCGACTCCTTTTTTCCGGGCGCATCGCCTGGAGCGCGCGTTGGATACGCCGGCGCACATCTATTACAAATATGAAGGGGTCAGTCCTGTTGGTTCGCATAAGCCGAACACGGCCGTTCCCCAGGCTTTCTACAACAAAGAAGCCGGCGTGAAGGCGCTGACCACAGAAACCGGAGCCGGTCAATGGGGTTCGGCGCTGGCCATGGCCTGCAACTTCTTTGGCATAGACCTGGAAGTGTACATGGTGAAAACATCCTACAACATGAAGCCTTACCGGCGTATTGTGATTGAGAGCTTTGGGGCGGAAGTATATGCCAGCCCAACGGATCGCACGGAATACGGCCGTTCTGTCCTGGCCCAAGACCCCGCCAATCCTGGTTCGTTAGGCATCGCCATCTCCGAAGCCGTCGAAGTTGCGGCCAAATCAGGGGGGCACAAAAAATACAGCCTGGGTTCAGTGCTTAACCACGTCCTGCTCCATCAGACTGTGATCGGACAGGAAGTATTGCAGCAGTTGGAAATGGCCGGCGAATACCCCGATATGGTCATCGCTTGCACTGGCGGTGGCTCGAATTTTGGCGGATTTGCCTTCCCGTTCTTGCAGCAAAACTTCACCAACGGCAAAAAGACACGGGTTATTGCCGCCGAACCGGCCGCCTCGCCCAGCCTGACCAAAGGTACGTACACCTTCGATTATGGCGACACGGCGCAAATGGCCCCGGTTGTTAAAATGCATACGCTGGGACACACGTTTATGCCGCCCGAAATTCATGCCGGCGGGCTGCGTTACCATGGCATGTCGCCCCAGGTGAGCGCTCTGGTGAACAATGGCGATGTGGAAGCGCGGTCGGTGAAGCAGTTGGATACCTTCAAAGCGGCCCTTACGTTTGCCCGCGCCGAAGGCATAATCCCCGCCCCTGAACCGACTCATGCCATTGCCGTTGCCATCGAGGAAGCCCTGAAATGCAAGGAAAGCGGCGAAGAGAAGGTAATCGTCTTTAATTTATGCGGCCACGGCCATTTTGATATGGCCTCCTATGAAGCATATTTGAAGGGACAACTGGTCGATTACGAATATCCCCAGGAAGCGATTGCCGAGGCGATGACTCATTTGCCTAAAATTGGCTGATGAGGCTGTGTAGTCTGTCAGCAACGAGTGAGTTTACGGCTTGTTGCTGACAGCTTATGGCTTTTGGAGGATTTATGATTGCGGTTGAGAATGCGTACCACCCAACGTTAGACGATTTCCGCCAGTTGGCGGCCGGAACGGCCAATTTGATCCCGGTTTATCGTGAATTTGCGGCCGATTTGGAAACCCCGGTTTCCGTGTATATCAAGCTGTTGGATGAAATGGGGCCATCTTTTTTGTTGGAGTCGGTGGAAGGTGGCGAACAGGTCGGGCGGTATTCCTTTGTGGGCGTGAATCCACGGGGAATTGTGGCGTTACACGGCCGTTCCGTAACCGATATGCGCGCCGACCACACAACCACCCGTGACCTGTCAGATGGCGAAGACATCTTAGATGTGCTGAAAGCGGAGTTGAGCCAATTTTCCCCGGCCGATTTGCCCGGCCTGCCCCGTTTTCAGGGCGGGGCGGTTGGTTATTTGGGCTATGATGTGGTGCGTTACTTCGAGCGGCTGCCGGAAACGGCCGTGCCCATCCTGGACATTCCCGACGCTGTTTTCCTCCTGGCCGATACGCTGGTGGTGTTCGATCACGCTCGCCACCGGCTGACCATTCTGGCCAATGCGCAGATTGGCGCAGACGTGGAAGCGGCATACGTGGATGCCGTGCAGCGCATTGCCCGGGTGAGCGAGAAGTTGTTACGGCCGTTGCCCGCCATACCCCAGCGGCGTTACGGTGTGCGAAATGGGAAAAACGGCCGTGTCGAAGCCAACATGAGCCAGGCGCGTTACGAAGAAATCGTCGCCGAAGCCAAAGAGCACATCGCCGCCGGTGATATTTTCCAGGTAGTGCTCAGTCAGCGCTTCAGCCGCCAGACCAGCGCCGATTCCTTCGCCATCTACCGCGCCTTGCGAATGCTCAATCCATCCCCTTATATGTTCTTTTTCAATTTGCCTGAATTTGATATGCAGGTGGTGGGCGCATCCCCTGAGATGCACGTGCGTCTGGAAGACGGCGTCGCCAGCGTGCGCCCCATTGCCGGAACCCGATGGCGCGGGGCATCCCCCCAAGAAGACAAAATCCTGGGCGATGATCTCCTGGCTGATCCCAAAGAACGCGCCGAGCACGTCATGCTGGTCGATTTAGGCCGCAACGACATTGGCCGGGTCAGCGAATATGGCACAGTCCATGTGCGTGATTTGATGGTCGTGGAGCGTTACAGCCACGTCATGCACATGGTGAGCCACGTCGAAGGGCAGATCAAGCCCAACATGGACGCTTTCGATCTGATGCGGGCGACGTTCCCGGCTGGCACGGTCAGCGGCGCGCCCAAAGTGCGGGCGATGGAAATTATCGAGGAGCTAGAAGGTCAGCGGCGCAGTTTATATGCTGGCGCGGTTGGTTATTTCAGCTACGATGGCAGCATGGATACTTGCATCGCCATCCGCACCATGTTGGTGCACGGCGACACCGTCTACGTTCAGGCTGGCGCGGGTATCGTCGCCGACAGCGACCCGGCCAGCGAGTATCGAGAGTGTGTCAATAAGGCCAAAGCCTTATTCGTGGCTGTGGACAAAGCCGAACAGGGCATTCTCTAACGCGGAGTTGGGTGATATGCCATCCGGCACAGCATTATTAGTGAGTAGGGAAAACGAAAATGAGTAAAAAACGAGTTTTTAGTGGCATTCAGCCAACTGGCAATACCCATTTGGGCAATTATTTAGGAGCCATCCGCAATTGGGCAGCGCGGCAGGCCGAGAAGGAAAATTATTTTTGCATCGTCGATTTGCACAGTCTGACTGTGCCGCAAAATCCCGATGAACTGCGCTATGAGACGCGGTCGATGGCGGCCATGCTGTTGGCCTGCGGGCTGGACCCCAATCAAAGCACTATTTTTGTCCAAAGCCATGTCCAGGCCCATGCCGAGGGCTGCTGGCTGCTGAACTGCATCACGCCGCTGGGTTGGCTGCAGCGGATGACGCAGTATAAGGACAAATCGGCCAAGCAGGAAAGCGTGCTGACCGGGCTGCTGGATTATCCGGTGTTGATGGCTGGCGATATTCTCTTCTACGACGCCCATGAGGTGCCGGTTGGCGAGGATCAGAAGCAGCATGTGGAACTGGCGCGAGATATTGCCCAGCGGTTTAACGCCCTTTACGAGACGGAATTTTTTGTGATTCCCCAGCCGATTATTCCGGCGGTGGGCGCGCGGGTGATGGGATTGGATGACGCGACGGCGAAAATGTCTAAAAGCCAGGCGGATAAACGAGGCCACGCCATTCGCATATTGGACGATCCGAAGGAAATTATGCACTCCTTTAAACGGGCGGTGACGGATTCCGGCAACGAAATTGCTTTTTCCAGCGATCCGGAGAAGGCGGGCGTGAACAATTTGCTGGGCATTTATAAGGCGGTGACGGGAAAGGATGAAACGGCCGTTCTCGCCGATTTTGCCGATGCGCGTGGGTATGGCGACCTGAAAAAGCGCGTGGCCGAAGTCACCATCGAGATGCTGACGCCCATCCGCGAACGCCACGACTACCTCATGCAAGACCCGGCCGAATTGGACCGCCTGATGGCTGTCGGCGCGCAACATGCGCGATCTGTCTCGCAGCCTAAGGTGGATGACATGAAACGGATCATGGGGCTGGTTGTGCCCTGATAAGCTGAGGCGGTTATGATGCAAAGAAAGATAGCGATTTGGGTTGGCCTTTTTAGCCTGATGGGACTTGTATTGGCGTGCAATTTCTCGGGCACGCCCACGGCCACGCCGATCCCGACGCCAATTCCCACACGAGCGGCGGTGGAGGGCGGTGTGACGGCCGTTTCCCCAACCGTCGTTCTGCTGCCTACCAACACGGCCGTATCTGCCGCCACGCCGGCTACGGCCGTTCCCACACCGGAACAGGTGGCGACCAAGGCGCAGCCGACGGCCAGTTTGTCAGAAGTGGTTCAGCCTACTCCGGCAATGGTTGGCACGGCCGTGCGCCTGTTTGGCCCTGGTCAGCAAGACAAATTCACGTTGGCCGCCGGGGCGTTTAAAACCTACACGATTCAAGGCGTCAAATTCCAGCCGCTCTTTGTATTTGCCGAGACGACTGGCGAGGCGGACCTGACGTTGAAGGCGGCGGCGGGCACGGATACGGCCGTGTCCAATCCCGCCGCCGCTGTGCCATTGGCCGAAGCCGATTTCAGCCCGGCCGGACGACCGGAAGTGCTGGTGTTTTCGCCGGACGCCGATGGTTTTTACACGTTGATTGTGGGCAATCAGGGGAGTGGCGCGGGGGAAACGGCCGTTTTCCTCTTCGACGCCATCACCGACACGCCCCTGGCGACCCATTACCGGGGCGAAAGTCTGGCTGCCGGACAGACAAAAAGTTTTACCGCGCAGTCCAATGACGGCCGTCCTGTGGTGGCTTTTGCCCAGCCGCTGGATCAAAGCGACCTCGTCCTGAAGTTCATCGAGGCGGGCAGTATCGCCAATGAGGCCAATTATTCCGGTCCCGGTTCCGCCGAGGCGGCCTTTGTGCTGCCGCTGCGCGCCACAAACTACACCATCGAAATCAGCACGGCCGATGGCGGGGCCGCTTCTTTTACGTTGATTGTTGTTCCCCTGGAATAGGGCATTCCGCCGCCGCGAAGGGAAGCCTTCGCGCCTTTTGTGGTTCATTCTGGAGAAAAGCCATGATTGTTGTGATTGATAATTATGATTCGTTTACCTACAACCTGGTGCAATACCTGGGCGAATTGGGCGCGGCCCTGACCGTTTTCCGCAATGACCAGATTAGCCTGGACGAGATTCGGGCGCTGCAGCCGGCGCAAATTGTCATCAGCCCTGGACCGGGCGATCCGGGTGATGGCGGCATCTCCAATGACGTGATCCGCGAATTGGGGCCAACGATTCCCATATTGGGCGTGTGCCTGGGGCATCAGTGCATTGGCGAAGTGTTTGGCGGCAAGGTGACACGCGCGCCGCGCCTGATGCACGGCAAGGTGTCACCAGTTTATCACAATGGCCAGGGTCTTTTTTCCGGCGTGCCCAGCCCGTTTAACGCCACGCGTTACCATTCGCTTATTGTTGAGGAGCCGCTGCCGGAATGCCTGAAGGTGACGGCCTTCACCAGCGAGGGCGAGGTGATGGGCCTGCATCACGCCGAGTATCCAATTGTGGGCGTGCAGTTTCACCCGGAGAGCATTCTAACCGAGCATGGCAAGCGGATATTGCAGAATTTTTTGGACGGCCGTTAATCATGCTTGGTGTCGTGCAAACCAATTGGTGCGATACGGCCGTTTCCCAATCGTTAGAACTTCATACACATTTGGTTGCGCTCCTCCTCCTGGTTGGACGCTTTCCCTCGATCAGGGCTACAATTACCCAAAATTTCCAGCGAGGTACCTGCATATGACCACCCACGGATTTGAACTACTGCGCGAAGAGCACATCGCCGAATTAAACACCCAGGCGCGCCTGTATCGCCATCAAAAAACCGGCGCCGAACTCCTTTCACTCTCCAACGAAGACGAGAACAAGGTTTTTGGCATAAACTTCCGCACCCCACCGGCCGATTCCACCGGGCTGCCCCACATCATGGAACATTCCGTTCTCGGCGGCTCGCGTAAATACCAGGTCAAAGAGCCGTTTGTCGAACTGCTCAAAGGGTCGCTTTACACGTTTGTCAACGCCTTCACCAGCGCTGATCGCACATCGTATCCGGTTGCCAGCACCAACGCCCAAGATTTCTATAATCTGGTCGATGTTTACCTGGACGCTGTGTTTTACCCGCTCATCACGCCCCATCACCTCCAGCAGGAAGGCTGGCATTATGAGCTGGAAAGCCTGGAGGCGCCGCTCACCTACAAAGGCGTCGTTTTTAACGAGATGAAGGGCGCTTATTCCTCGCCCGACAACGTCTTATTCCGCTATACCAAACAAGAATTGTTCCCCGACACGCCCTACCAGCACGATTCCGGCGGCAACCCGGAGGTGATTCCCGATCTAACCTACGAGCAGTTCAAAACCTTCCACGACACCTACTACCATCCCGCCAACGCCCTCATTTTCTTTTATGGCGACGATGATATAGAAGAACGGCTGCGTTTGCTGGATGGGTATCTGCGCGATTTTGACCCGATTGCGGTGGCGGCAGACGTTGCCCTGCAAGCGCCCTTTGCCGAACCGAAACACGTTGTTTACCCCTACAGCGTAGACGATGGCGCGGATACTGCCAAGAAAGCGATGCTCGACATCAACTGGGTGCTGCCGGAAGCGGCCGACCCTGAGCTGGTCTGGGCGTTGAACGTGTTGTCTTACGCCCTGGTTGGCACGCAGGCGTCGCCGCTGCGCAAAGCGCTGATTGATTCTGGTTTGGGCGAGGATTTAACCGGCAGCGGGCTTTCGACGTATTTGCGGCAGATGACGTTTTCTGTCGGTTTGAAGGGCATGGATAAGGCAGACGCCGGTAAGGTAGAAGCTTTGGTGGAAGAGGTGCTGGGTCAAATCGCCGCAGAGGGATTTGAGCCGGACATGGTGGAAGCGGCCGTTAACAGCATCGAATTCAGCCTGCGCGAGAACAACACCGGCTCGTTCCCGCGCGGCATTAGCTTGATGATGCGGGCGTTGGGAACCTGGGCTTACGGCCGTGATCCACTTGCGCCGCTGAAATATGAAGGGCCGATGACGGCCGTTAAAACCAACCTCGCCAACAACCCCACTTACCTCCAGGACCTCATTCGCGCCTATCTGCTGCAAAACCCACACCGCGCTACCGTTTTGCTGGAGCCGGATACCGGGCTGCGCCAGCGGCAGGAAGACAAAGAGATCGCCCATTTGGCCGATGTCCGCGCTTCGCTCAGCGAGGCCGAACTGCAAGCCATCATCGACAACACCCGCGAGCTGAAAGCCCGCCAGGAAGCGCCCGACACGCCGGAAGCGCTGGCCGCAATTCCGGTGCTTACCCTGGCCGACCTGGACAAACAAAACAAGCTCATCCCCATCGACGTGTCCACCGTTTTGGGCAGCGAGGTGGTTTACCACGACTTGTTCACCAATGGCATTGTCTATTTCGATGTCGGGCTAAACATGAAGGCTGTGCCCGCCGATTTGCTGCCCTATGTCCGCTTGTTTGGTCAGACGCTGGTGAAATTGGGCACAGAAACGGAAGATTTTGTCAAATTATCACAGCGCATCGGCCGTAAAACGGGCGGCGTTTACCCGACACACGTCACCTCTGCCCTGGCCGACCGTGATGGCAGCATGGCCTGGCTGTTCTTGCGCGCCAAAGCGACCACGGAACAGGCGCAAGACATGCTGGATATTGTGCGCGATATTTTGTTGACGGTGAAACTGGACAATCAGAGCCGGTTCCGGCAGATTGTGCTGGAAGGAAAGGCGCGCAACGAGTCCGGGTTGGTTCCGTCGGGGCATTCGGTGGTCAACGGCCGTCTCCGTTCCCATTTCAACGAATCTGCCTGGGTCAGCGAGCAGATGGGCGGCATTAGCTACTTGTTCTTGCTGCGCCAGCTTGCCGAAGAGGTGGAGAAAGATTGGCCTGGTGTGCTGGCCAAATTGGAAGCTGTGCGCCACCTGCTGGTCAATCGGCAAAACCTCATCGTCAATGTGACCCTGGACGCCGAAAATTATGCCCGCTTCCAACCCCAACTGGCCGATTTTCTGGCCGCTATCCCGGCCAAACCGGGTGAACTGCTGCAATGGTCTCCCGATTTCAGCCGCCAAAACGAAGGCTTAACCATCCCGGCCCAGGTGAATTACGTGGGCAAGGGAGCCAATTTGTACGAATTGGGTTACAAGCTGCATGGTTCGGTAGCCGTCATCAACAATTATTTGCGCACCACCTGGTTGTGGGAAAAAGTGCGGGTGCAGGGCGGCGCATACGGCGGCTTTTGCTCCTTCGACATGGATTCCGGCGTGTACTCTTTCCTTTCATACCGCGACCCGAATCTGCGGCAAACGCTGGAAAACTACGACCGCACCGGCGACTTTTTGCGCAATTTGGAGCTGAGTGATGCGGAATTGGTCAAATCTATCATCGGTTCGATTGGGTCGATTGATGGTTACCAACTGCCGGACGCCAAAGGCTTTACCTCTTTGCAGCGTCATCTCATTGGCCGCACCGACGCGGCGCGGCAGCAGTATCGAGATGAGGTGTTGTCCACCACGGCCGTCGATTTCCGCCAATTCGGCGAGGTGCTGGCTCAGGTCAGTGAACACGGTCTGGTGGTGGTGATGGGTTCGGCCGAGGCGATTACGGCCGTTAACGACAACAATTGGCTGCAAGTGACCAAAGTATTGTAGGCGCGAGTGGCGGTTTGTTGTTGGAGCAGCCGCCTTTTGGCAGCGTAAACCCTTTGCGTGCTGCCCGACGAAAACGAAGCAGCGGCCACAGCGATTGGTTAGGAGAGGATAAATGCCCTTAAAAGCAATGATTGCGGATGTGATAAACGGCCGTGATCTCACCTTCACCCAGGCTGAAGAGGCCATGAACATCATCATGAACGGCGAGGCTACGTCGGCGCAAATTGGCAGTTACCTGACCGCACTGCGCATGAAAGGCGAAACGGTCGATGAAATTGCCGGCAGCGCCCAATCCATGCGCGCCCACGTTGTGGCGGTTGCTGTGCCCAACCTGGCTCCAGGCGACATGCTGGTGGATACGTGCGGCACCGGCGGCGATGGCAAGCACACCTTCAACATTTCTACTACGGCGGCATTCGTCGTGGCCGGCGCCGGCGTCAGGGTAGCCAAACACGGCAACCGCGCCGCCAGCAGCAAATCTGGCTCCGCCGATGTGCTGCTGGCGCTAGGCGGTAATCTGGATATTACCCCGGCGCAGGTGGCCGACTGTGTGAATGATGTGGGCATTGGCTTTTTGTACGCCATTCACCATCATCCGGCCATGCGTTTTGCGATTGGGCCACGCCGGGAAATCGGCCAGCGGACCATTTTCAACGTCTTGGGTCCACTCACCAATCCCGCCGGAGCAACGCACCAGTTGATTGGCGTTTACAGCCCGGCGTTAACCGAACCGCTGGCGGCCGTCTTGGGCAAATTAGGCAGCCAGGCGGCCTATGTGGTTCATGGCGCAGACGGTTTAGACGAGCTGTCGACGACCGGCGTCAATCTCATCAGCTATTTAAACAATGGCGCAGTGAGTACACATGAACTGGACCCGCAGGATTTGGGTCTGGCGCGGGCGACACTCGATGATCTGACAGGCGGCACGCCGCAAGAGAATGCCCGGATGACCCATGACATTCTCAGCGGGACAGACCAGGGACCGCGCCGCGACATTGTGTTGCTAAATGCCGCCGCCGCTCTCGGCGTAGCCGACGACGATCTGGCCGCCGGTCTTGCCAGAGCGCGGGAATGTATTGATAACGGCCGTGCGCTCGCCACTTTGGAAGCCTGGATAGCCAAAACGAACAGCTTTGTGAAGGGTTAGAGATTGGGGTGTGGTTGAAAAATTCTAAAGGTTACAAATGAGCGTTACCAATTTAGCCAAACAACGAGGAACCATCCTCGACGAAATTATGGCCTTTCATCGGGAAAATTTGCCGAAGATTATGCGTGACGTGCCGCTGGAAAATGTGCGCGCCTTCGCCAATATCGCGCCGCCGCCAGCGGATTTTTACGCCGCCTTGCGCCAGCCTGGGGTCTCGCTGATTGCCGAATGCAAAAAAGCGTCGCCGAGCAAGGGGCTGCTGGTCCCAAAGTATAACCCTGTGCGGTTGGCGCGGTCTTATGTCCAGGGCGGGGCGCGGGCCATTTCGGTGTTGACAGACGGCCGTCACTTTCAAGGCTCTCTGGAAGATTTGCGCGATGTGCGGCAGTCGGTGGGTTCGCAGAAAATACCTGTGCTGCGTAAAGACTTCATCTTCCATCCGTATCAGGTGTACGAAGCGCGGGCAGCGGGGGCGGATGCGATTTTGTTGATTACGGCCGTTCTCGGCGAATCCGACCTGCGCGACTTGCTAAAACTGACGCACCATCTGGGCATGAACGCCCTGGTGGAAGTGCATACCGAGGCTGAATTAGACAAAGCGCTGGCGGTATCGCCGCGAATTGTGGGCGTCAACAACCGCAATTTGCAGACATTCGAGGTGGATTTTGCCAACACGGCGCGGCTGCGCAGCTTGATTCCGGCTGAAGTGGCCGTCGTGGCCGAAAGCGGCATTAAAACAGCCAGCGATGTGCGGGCCATGCGCGACATGAACGTGGACGCCATCCTGGTGGGCGAGAGTTTGGTGAAGAGTAAGGATGTGGTAACGGCCGTTAAAAGTTTAATCGCCGCTGGCGCAATCAAATAACAGGGCTAGATGGACGAGCAATTCACGCAACTCAGTTCCGCCTTATCCGCTGAAGGTTTCCGGCTGACAACTTCCCGGCGCGCCATTCTAGCCGCGCTGGTTGGCTGCGGCGGCCACATCACGGCCGACGAACTGGTGGAACGCGTCCACCAACAAGCCCCCAATGTCGGCCGGATGACGGTCTATCGCACGCTGGACTTGCTTTGCCAGCTCAATCTCATCCGGCCGGTTTACCAGGGCACAGGCGCGGCGCATTTTGTCTTGCTGCATCATGGCCACCACCATCATTTGGTTTGCGGTGTGTGCCACAAAGTGATTGAGTTTGACGATTGCGTGCTGGCGGAGATCGAGAAAGTGGTTGGCCAGCGATTTAATTTTGAGGTGCAGGGGCACTTGCTAGAATTTTACGGTTTGTGCGCAGCCTGCCGAGGCGTGTAACCGCCCCTTTTTTGGATGGACTGCTAACGTTCCACTGCCATTTATGGTGAAGAGCGACATATTGATCTTCATCGAAAAGCAGCATAAAATGAGCGGCAAGACGAACCGACAACTGCTCATTATCGACTGAAACGACATGCGCCTCGCATGTCGTTTTTTTGGACAACCTGCCGGACGCCAAAACCAACGTGCTAACAAAAAAGAAGAGGTGACGAATGATGATTCAGGAATGGCCGGCGATGTGGCGGCGCGAGTTTGCCGGTTATAACAAAAGCGCGCTGCAAAAAGATGTTTTAGCAGGGATTACGGTGGCGGCGGTGGCGCTGCCGTTGGCGTTAGCCTTTGGGGTGGCTTCAGGCGCGGATGCGGCGGCAGGGTTGGTAACGGCCGTGCTCGCCGGCATCATCATCGGCCTGATCGGCGGCGCGCCTTACCAGATTTCCGGGCCAACCGGAGCCATGTCGGCCGTGTTGATTGTGGTTGTCAGCCGGTATGGGTTGCCGGGGATGTGGTTTGCTTCTGTCTTGGCCGGCATGATGCTTGTCCTGTTGGGCGTCTTTCGCCTGGGGCGCGTGGTAGCCCTCATCCCCGGCCCGGTCATTTCCGGCTTCACCAGCGGCATTGCCATCATTATCGCTTTCGGCCAAATTGATAATTTTCTGGGCATAAAAACTCCGGCCGCAGAAAGCATCATCGACAAGCTGCGATATTACGCTACGCAAGACCTCAGCCCAAATCTGGAGGCGGTGGTCCTGGCGCTGTTGGTCATGGCGACCATGATTCTTTGGCCGCGATTTAAATTTGGCCAGCGTATTCCCGGCTCCTTGATGGGTATTATCGTGGCCACGGTGTGGGGTGTCTTGGCGCATTGGGATGTGCCGACCATTGGGGCCATTCCCCGCACCATTTTGCTGGAGAACAGGCTCCTGGTAAACCAGATTCCCTGGTCAGACTTCAGCAACCTCATCGTTCCGGCGATGTCGATTGCCGCTCTGGGGGCCATCGAGAGCCTGCTGTGCGGGGCAGTCGCTGGCAACATGACTGGCATTCGGCTGAACAACAATTTGGAGTTGATTGCTCAGGGTCTGGGCAATCTGGTTATTCCGTTGTTTGGCGGCGTTCCGGCAACGGCCGCGATTGCTCGCACCAGTGTCAACATCAAAAGCGGCGGCGTTACCCGTCTGTCGCCCATTTTGCATGGCGTGTTTTTGCTGCTGGCGGCGCTGCTGTTGGGCAGTGTGATTGGTCAGATTCCGTTGGCGGCCTTGGCCGGTGTCTTGCTGGTGACAGCCTGGCGGATGAATGAATGGCATACCATTCGTTTTTATTTTAAGCACCGCCTCAAACATGCTGTTGTGGCGTTTGTTATTACACTGGTGGCGACGGTGGTTTTGGACCTGACGCAGGCTATTTTGATTGGGTTTGGTATCAGCACGCTGATTTTTATGGCTCAGATGAGCGAACTGCGAATTTCGCGGAAACCGGTTGAGGTGGAGCGGTTAACTGGCGCGGAACGGCCGTTTGTGCCTGCAGAACGCAACGTGGCGGTGTATTACCTCAGCGGTCCGCTGTTTTTTGCTGCGGCGCGTCGCCTGCTGGAATTTGTCGAAAGCCATGACGAGTCCAATGCCACACTGATTTTGTCGATTCGCGGCGTGCCGTTAATTGACGCTACCGGCGTGGAGGTTTTGCGCGAACTGCTGCACCGGCAGCGGCAGGGCGGCGGCGATGTTTTATTAACGTCTATGGATGAACGTGTCCAGGTTTTGTTACAGCGCACCGGATTTTTAGATGAAATTGGCGCGGATCATGTGTACTGGAGCGCTGATAAAGCGATTCTGGCTCTGGGGGTGGATGTGATGCAGGTTGCGGGCGGTGAAGTAACGGCCGTTGCCCAGCCACCCATCATGGAAACCATCACGATCGCCCCGTTTGCCGAAAAAATGGAAAAAACCGGCGACGATTCACGCTAAACGCGCTGGCTTACAAAAAAAAGGGCGCTGAGATTCTTCTCAGCGCCCTTTTTGCATTATCTTTGCTTCTTTATTTAGCCGGTGACTGGCAGATTGGCCAGCGGGACGTTGGTGAAGATAAAGTTGGCGTTCACCCAGCCAACCAGGCCATTTTCCAGGCGAACTTGAACCCAGGGCGGTGTAACGGCCGTGGCGCTGCGCCCAATCAACAGCAATCCATTACCATTGTATACGGTGGCGACAGCTGGGAATGCCAATCCTGGGCCGGAACGAACGTTCAGCGCGCCGGTGGTCACAACTGCGTTGGTGGTCACAGGCGGTGGCGGCGTCGTGCCGCCGACAACCGGTAAATTGGTGATCGGCACATTGGTTTGCAGCAGTGTGGCATTGACCCAGCCGGTTGTGCCTTTCGGCGTCTGAATTTGCGCCCAGCTAGAATCGGCCGTGCGGCCAAGCAGGTTCACCCGCGTGCCCTGGTAAACAACTTCCAGTACGCTGAAGCTGACGCCAGGCCCGGAGCGAACATTCAGGGCGCCAGTGTTGACTGTGCCTGCTGGCACGTTGCTGGAGCCATCGACAATGGGCAGGCTGGTAATGGCGACGTTGCTGACGATGTAGCTGGTGTTGACCCAACCTTCCACCCCGGTAGACAGGCGAACTTTGGCCCAACTGGCATTGCTGTTGCGGCCAATGAGCGAAAGATTGGTCCCAAAGGGCACCGAGGTGAGGGCGGTAAACTGCGGTCCCGGGCCAGAGCGAACGTTTAGCGCGCCGGTGTTGACAACGGCCGTTGCGCCTGGCGGCGTCGTGGTGGAGTTGTCGAGCACAGGCAGGTTGGCGATGGGCGAGTTGGGGGTAATGAATTTGGCGTTTACCCAGCCTTCCTGGCCGTTAAACAGCCGTACTTTCACCCAACTGCTGTCGGCGTTGCGGCCTAGCATTTGCACCACGTGGCCGTTGTAGACAGCCGCCACCGCGCCAAATTGCAACCCAGGACCAGACCGAACGTTGAGCGCGCCGGTGTTGACAACGGCCGTTGCGCCGCTGGTTGGCGGGGCGACGGCCGTGATTACTGGCAGGGAACCAACCGGCACATTTGTGTTGAGGGCGCTGCTGTTTACCCAGCCTATCGTGGTGTCCACCATACGGACATTTACCCAGGCATTATCGGCGGTGCGACCAAGCAGGCTAAAGGTGTACCCCTGGTAGGCGATGGTCACAATCGGGAAGCCGTAGCCTGGGCCGGAGCGCACATTCACCGCGCCGGTATTCACGACGCCAATCGCCGGGGTGTTGGCTGGCGGGTTAGGCGTAGCGCCGGGAGGAACAACTCCTGTGCCCACAACTGGCAAATTGTTGAGGGCCACATCCATTTGCAAATAGTTGGAGTTAACCCAGCCAACGACGCCATCGAAGGTGCGAATCTCTACCCAGGTGTTAAAACCGCTGCGGCCGAGGACGGCTACAGCATGGCCCTGGTAAGTGGTGGTGATGATGCCAAATTCCAGGCCGGGTCCAGAGCGCACGTTCAGCGCGCCGGTGCTGACAATGCCTGTGGCGGCGCGATCTTGGGCGACGGCCGTTTGCGCCGAGACCAGCGCCACAATACCGACAACCAGCGCCAAAAGGAGATACCATTTAGCAAATTTTGCTTGTTTGAACATAAGACACCCTCCTGCGGATGTAATTTACCGGCAATTATGCAAGGTTACATAACAGTATTACATAAGAGTATAGTCCAGAATTGGCCCCAATTGCAAGCAGTTGTTTTAGAAAATCATTCCCGGCGATAAAATCACCACGGAATTAGACAAGTTACCAAAAATGGGTTGCCAGAATGGAGATGGTCGGATTAGATAAAGTGAGAGTCTCTCGATATAATCCGAGCGGAATATGTCAATTCTGATCGTCATGAGGTCTACAGTGAGTGAGGTGGCCTTGTGATGGGCGATAAGGAGAGTTGGTAGATGATAGAAGAACATACGCCGCGCGTATTGATAGCGAAACCGGGACTGGATGGTCATGATCGAGGCGCAAAAGTAGTAGCCCGCGCATTGCGGGATGCCGGCATGGAAATCATATACACCGGGCTTAGACAGACGCCGGAGATGATTGTGGAGGCTGCGCTGCAAGAAGACGTGGATGCGATAGGTTTGAGCATTCTTTCCGGGGCGCACTTGCCGCTCACGGAGCGGGTGCTGGCCCTTTTGCGGGAGAATGATATGGCCGATGTACCCCTCTTTTTAGGCGGAATTATTCCGGCCGATGATTTGCCGGTCTTAAAGGACATGGGCGTGGCGGCCGTTTTTGGGCCAGGTTCGAGTACGGATGAGATTGTGAGGTTTGTGCGGGAGGCCTTGCAGCGTGGATGATCTTTTGCGACAGGCGCGTGACGGCCGTCCGCGAGCGATTGCCCGGTTGATCACCCTGGTAGAAAATAGCGAGACGGCCGCGGAAACGGCCGTTACCGCTCTTTATCCCCATACCGGCCAGGCGCACGTCATCGGCATTACCGGGCCGCCGGGCGCCGGCAAAAGCACGCTGGTCAACGAATTGGCTAAAGCCTTTCGCCGTCTGGATCAGACGGTGGGCATTATTGCCGTCGATCCCAGCAGTCCATTTACGGGCGGCGCACTGTTAGGCGACCGCGTGCGAATGCGCGATCTGGCGGGGGATCGGGGCATATTCATTCGCAGCATGGCCTCGCGGGGCAATTTGGGTGGGTTGGCGGAAGCGACGGCCGCAATCATAAAAATTCTGGACGCGGCCAGGTTTCCGATCATTTTGGTAGAAACGGTAGGTGCAGGGCAGGCCGAGGTAGACATCGCCACGATGGCTCATACGACCCTGGTGATTGAAGCGCCGGGCATGGGCGATGATATTCAAACCTTTAAGGCCGGCATTTTGGAAATTGCGGATGTCCTCGTGGTGAATAAGGCGGATCGACCCGGCGCGGATCGCACGATTAAATCGTTGGAGATGATGCTGCATTTGGGCGCTGGGCCGGCGACGGGGCATCACGGCCGTTTGCCAGCCGAAGCCGCCACGGAGCCAGTGGTGGCCCATGACCTCTGGGCGGTGCCCGTGCTGCCGACAACGGCCGTTAACGGAGAGGGCATCTCAGACCTGGTTGGCGCCATTCAACGCCATCGGCGTTACTTGCAAGCATCCAGCAGTTGGCTGGCAAAGGAAAAAGCCCGCAGCCGCCGCGAAGTGGAACGCCTTTTGCAGGCGCGGCTGCTGCGCCAACTGCGGGTGTCGGTATCTTTAGACTTGCAGGAGGCGCTGATTACGGCCGTTGCCGCCCGCGAAATGGACCCGTATACGGCCGTTGCCCGCCTGTTTGCCCAAATATCTCCATAAACGGACAAACTTACTTGTGAACCGAGGGAGTCAGTATGGTCAAATCATCAGTTGGCGACATTAAGTTATTTGCCGGGTCTGGCTGTCCGGCGTTGGCCCAGCGCATCGCCGATTATATTGGTATTCCCGTCAGCCCCTGGGATATTGTGGAATTTCCCAATGAAAATTTGCTCGTTCGCCTATCTGGCAGCGTGCGGGGCAAAGATGTGTACATCATTCAGAGCCATTCCCGCCCTGTTCATCGCAATATCATGGAGCTGTTGATTGCCATTGATTGCATGAAGCGTGATTCGGTGGGGCGGGTAACGGCCGTGGTCCCCTACATGGCTTACTCTCAGAGCGACAAAAAGGTCGAACCCCGTGTCCCCATCACCGCCCGCCTGTTGGCAGACATGATCGAAGTCGCCGGGGCAGATCGCTGGATGACAATTGATCTGCACGCCGGTCAGATTCAGGGCTTTTACAAAATCCCCGGCGATTCACTCACTGCTTCACACATCCTCATGGATTATTTGAACGAGAAAAACCTGGATGGCGTGGTAGTAACGCCAGACCTCGGCTATGCCAAACAAGGGCGCAATGCGGCCGCTCGGCTTGATCTGCCGCTGGCGTTTGTTGAAAAACGGCGCGTTGGCAACACCCGCGAACGGCAGGCGCTGTCCATTATCGGCAGCGTAGCGGACAAAGACGTGATCATTGTCGATGATTTGGTGGACACGGCCGGTTCCATTGAGCAAGCCGTTAACCTGGTGAAAGCGCACGGCGCACGGGATGTTTATATCGCTTTCACCCATCCGGTGCTATCTGATCCGGCCGTTACGCGGCTGCGAAAACTGCCCATCAAAGAGATCATCACCACCGATACGCTACCCATTCCGCCGGAAAAAATACTGCCTAATATGACAGTTCTGACCGTAGCCAGGCTGTTGGGCGAAGTCATTCTTCGCTCGCACGAAGGCCGGAGTGTCGGAGAGCTTTTTAACGAATAAAGCGGCCAGCCACATTCAAAATACAGCGAGTTAATACAAAATTAAGATAATCGTGGTAAATTAGTTGACGCTGCATCTATTCACACAGAAAGGTCGATAAATGAGCCTCTTTGCCAACAGTGTGCAAACTCCTTTGGCATGGCTGCGGCTTGTTTGGCAATTTACTTTGGGCGGAAAGATTCAGAGACTCGTTTAATTTAGCCTCTACCCAATCTAGTTAAGGTCTTATCAACTGCTATGTTTAAAAAATTATTCACAAAAATTGTTGGAGATTCCAATAAAAAACTGATTGCCGGTTTGCGGCCAATTGTCAACGAAGTTGGCGATTTGGAAGCGGCCCTGCAGCAAATGAGTGATGATGAGCTGCGCGCCAGAACGGCCGTACTCCGCGAACGCCTCGAAAATGGCGAAACGCTGGAAGATTTGCTGCCGGAAGCGTATGCGCTGGTCCGCGAAGCCTCTGTGCGCACAACCGGCCTGCGCCATTACGACGTCCAGATCATGGGCGGCATCTTACTCCATCGTGGCGAAGTGGTCGAAATGCGCACAGGTGAAGGGAAAACGCTGGTAGCTACCTTGCCGTTATTCCTGAACGCCTTAACCGGCCGGGGCGCGCATCTGGTAACTGTGAACGAATATCTGGCGCGTCGTGATGGCGGCTGGATGGGCAACATTTTTTACCATCTAGGCCTCAGCGTTGCCTGCATCGGGCCGCAGCAGTTCTCCGCGTTGTATGACCCCGACTATGTAAATCCTGGGGCTGAATTGGAAGACGAGCGGCTGGTCCATTGGCGGCCGTGCACGCGCCAGCAAGCCTATTTGGCCGACATCACCTATGGTATCAGCAGCGAATTTGGCTTCGATTATCTGCGCGACAATATGGCGACCAGCAAAGATCGGATTATGCAGCGCGAACTGTATTTTGCGGTCATTGACGAAGTTGACAATGTGTTGATTGACGAAGCGCGAACCCCGCTGATTATTTCTGGGCCTGCGCCGCGTTCCGGCAAGGATTACGTGCGCTTCGCTGATTACGTGCGGCGGCTGCGTGAAAACACGGCCGAAGAAGATGAAGACCCCACCGGCCATTACGACATCGACGAAAAAAGCCGTTCTATCAGCCTGACGGAATTGGGTATTGCCGAAATTGAAAATCGCATTCCCGAAATCGACCAGGATGCTGGCGATAGTCTGTATGATCCACGCTTTTTCCACCTGACCTACTATTTGGACAACGCCCTACGCGCCCAATACTTGTTTAAGCGGGATGTACACTACGTGGTGCAAGACGGCGAAGTGATCATTGTTGATGATTTTACCGGCCGTTTGATGCCTGGGCGGCGTTATTCGGATGGCTTGCATGAGGCGATTGAAGCGAAAGAAGGGGTGATCGTGCGCCGCGAGACGGTAACTGTGGCCACGATCACGCTGCAAAACTATTTCCGGTTGTACGAAAAACTGGCCGGTATGACCGGTACGGCGTTGACGGATGCCGAGGAATTTAACGAAATTTACGAACTAGGTGTGGCGCCGCTGCCGACCAATGTGCAAGATGTGGTAGAGTCTGGCCAGTTGGGCCTTCAGGAGCGCAAAGAAAAAGTAGAAGGCGCTGAGGCCATTGTCTACGTGGATCCGCAGTCGGATAAGCCGGTTTATTTCAAGCGTATCGACTTTGCCGATCAGGTGTATGCGACAGGGGAGGCGAAGGATAAGGCGATTATTCGTGAGATCAAGCGTATTCATGAAAACGGCCGTCCCATTCTCGTCGGCACCACATCCGTAGAACATTCAGAAATGATTGATCGGATGTTAAAAAGCGAAGGTATTCCCCATGCCGTGTTGAATGCCAAAATCCATCAGTCCGAAGCGCTGGTTGTGGCGCAGGCCGGCCGCAAAGGGGCCGTCACCATTTCCACCAACATGGCGGGTCGTGGTACGGATATTTTGTTAGGCGGCAATGCCGAAGGTCTGGCCGCCGAAATGATCGAAAAAGAGTTGTTCGACCGCCTGCAACTGACCCAACTGGCGGTGCGTCTGTTTGAGGAAGGCGAGGAAGTTGCGCGCGCCTACGCCCAGAAACATTCCAAGCTAGATGATGTGTTGGTTGAAGAACTGCAACACACCAAGGTTCGGTTTGATGAGGCGTTGGCCGAAATTGAGAAGGTGCAAATAATTGGCTATCTGGCGCGCACGCTGCAAGAGCCATACGATCTGGATTATGATCAGACGTTATACGTTGTCCGTCTGGTGCGCGGCGGCATGTTGAGCGAAGCCCGGGTATACCTGGATGATCTCAACAAAGATGTGGCGCTGGTAGATGACATTGTGCGGCTGCAAGAGGAATACGGCCGTTACCAGGCCATCCACCAAGACCCCAAAGCCACCGCCCAATTCCTGGCCGAAATGTTGTTTGATAAGCACTTTAACGGCCGTGCCGCCCTCATTCGCGCCGTCCTGGCCGGCGATAACGCCGAAGCCCAGCGCATCATCAGCGCCGTACCCGGTCTGCCTGCCGCCACCATCGACAAAATCGAAGCCCTAAAAGGCCAGGCCAAAACCGAACAACGCGAGGTCCGAGAACTGGGCGGCCTGCATGTGATTGGCTCGGAACGGCATGAATCGCGCCGGATTGATAACCAGCTTCGTGGCCGCGCCGCCCGCCAGGGCGACCCCGGCTCCTCGCGCTTTTTCCTCTCGCTGGAAGACGACCTGATGCGCCGGTTTGGCGGCGAACGGCTCAAAGCCTGGATGTCGCGCGGCGTGTTATCAAACATCCCCGAAGATACGCCGTTGGAATTCAGTGTGCTAGACCGCATCATCGAAAGCTCGCAAGAGCGAATCGAAGGCTACAACTTCGATCTACGCAAAAACATCGTCGAATACGACGATGTCATGAACCGGCAGCGACAGGCCATCTACAACGAGCGACGCGCCATCTTGCTGGGCGAAACCATCGACCTGAACGAAAAAGTGGGTGAAGCGTTCACCAACGCGATTGAAGAACTCGTTGATAATTACATCGACAACTACATCGGTTTCGTGCGCACGGAAATTGACCGCACGATCAATGATTTCAGCACCGACGCGCTGGATACCATCAACATTAATGGGGTAATCGCCCGCCTGCGCGGCCTGCTGCCGGCCATCACGGAACTGGACCGCGCCGAATTAGCGGAGCTGCCTACCGGCCGTCTGGCCGACACCCTGCTGACGTTGGCTTATGAAAATGAAGAAAACGGCCTGAACATTCAGCAGTTGCTGCAAGCAATGGGGCGGTTCTTGCCGCTGTTGGCTTCTGTGCCTAATCTGGGCAGCCTGTCCGGGCGGCGTTCCGGGCAGCACCAGGCGCGCGAGAATTCCCGACGTGACTACCTGGCTCACGTAGAAGAGTTTTATAACGACTTCCTGGCAGAGCAAATTGCGCCCGCAGAGCGGACGAAAATCTGGCAGGAAGCTGAAGAGAAGCTGAATCAGGCATTTAGTCAATTTAACCTGGATGGTTTATCGGTTAAAAATGCCGCATCGCGCCAGCTTCGTTTCCGCCTGGCGGTTGATGCGGCTTTGCGCGATTTGCTGCTCAAGGGACTTTCGACGTTGGACAGTGAACAAATGGTGGCGGCCCTGGGTGGGTATGTGACCAAACATCAAACCAGATGGCGTGAGCGCATTGGCGCTGAGGAATATGAGAATTTCCAACGCCTGCTGCTGTTGGATGCCATCGACCGCGAATGGCGTGATTACCTGACAGCCATGGACGATCTGCGCCGAGAGGTCGGACTAGAAGCCGTTGGGCAGCGCGACCCGAAGGTACAATACAAAATTCGTTCAGCGGAAATGTTTGCCAACATGCGCCAGAATGTAAACCGCGACGTGGTGGATCGGTTCTTCCGGCAGGTGGATAGCCATCAGGCATACATTAAGCAGCAGGAAGCTGAGGTGACGTACCAGTTGAAGGCTCAGGAGGCGGGTTTCCAGGTGGTGAAGCGCAGCCAGGGCAAGGGCGTGGAGACACGCCGCGATGTGCCCAAAGTGGGGCGCAACGATCCGTGCCCGTGCGGCAGTGGTAAAAAGTATAAGCATTGTCATGGCAGCGCAGCTTCTACGGCCGTTGCCCCGGCACAACCGCCTGCTAAGAAACGGCCGTCACGCAAATAAGTGCGATGAGGGTTTAGGAAAAAGACAGCGCTATTCAACTAAAAAGGAAAAAGCGCTGTCTTTTTGTATCTGTACAGACCCCAAGGGTTTGCTCCCTTGAAAATAGATTTGTCAAATCTTTAAGATTTGACAAATCTCAACCTTTTCAGATGATTGGGATATTAAACCCTTGGGGGCTTGCTGAACGGCTACGTCTTTTTCTTCTTAAACGTTGACTTTTAACGTCACTTTCACTAGCATTCATTGACGTTTCCTGGAAATAATGCTTTTATCGGTACTCGTCCGAAAGTAAGATTCTTAAAACGCGATTCCACCAACATCGGTTCATTTGGTGGTTTGGGGCACATTTAATCGAACAATTTAGCCTTTGAGTAATTACCTTATGTCACAAAGTGCAACCTATTTTGACGCTTTACGTCTTTGGCGACCAGCTATCAAGGCAGTCACTACATTTGCCGAGGCTCAGGAGCTGGTAGTTCAATTTGCCACAGAACAGTTTAAGGTTCAAGAGGCAGTTTTGTCGTTAACGGCCGTTGCCCCGACTACCCAATCACTCGATTACACCCAGCACCTGCCAATCGGGTATTCGGGATATTGGCTCACCCTCACCCGCGCCCTCCCCTTTACTGACGAGGAATTGGAACTGGTTGAAATGACAGCCGCCCAATTGGCGACCATCCCTATTTTCCGCCCGGTTACCAGCGCAGCCCGTATCCGATTTTTGGAAGCTGTATTCAATGTGGCCGAACTTGTGCGCACGCTCGGACCCCAACTGCCGGTTTGCGAACAAGTACAAAGCCATATTTTTGCAATTTTTGCAGTGGACTCCGGTTTTATTGCGCTGCATGATTTGCAAACCCGCGAACTTACATTCCCCTGCCTGGTCTACAACAACCAGCCACTGACCCGCGATAAGATATCCAGCCTGGACCTGGAAAGTTTGGCGGCCTGGGTGGTTGCCAATGGTCTGCCCTACGTTACCGGCGATTGGTCTCAGGATGACAAACCCGTTTCGGGGATTGCATTTGGCAATGAACCCCGTTCCGTCATGTGCGTGCCCATGCTGTTTGGCGACGACGTTTTGGGGGCCATTTCTGTGCAAAGCAATAAAAGCCACCTGTTTAAGGAGGCGGATTTTGAGATATTACAGGCCGTGGCGTCGCATCTGGCTACGGCCGTGCACAACGCCTACCTCTATGCCCACGCCCAAGACCTGATCGCTAAAGGTACCCATGATTACCAGATTGCCGTGGCGCTGCGGCAGGCAATTTCCGCCATCAGCAGCACCTTAAAACAAGACGCCATCCTCAAGCAGTTGACGCTGGCGTTAACTAGCGTCTTGGTTTTTGACACCGCGCACATTTTTTTTGCGGAAAATCGCCGGTTCAAACTAATTGCCAGCCATGATGCAGGGGATCGCCCTTTGGAGCATTCGCCGGCTGAACTGGAAGCCATGTGGCAAGACAACCAGCTCTTGCGCGAAATTCGCCAGCACCGCGAAGCAATTGTGCTGCAAAACCCGGCGGCGATTGCCCAGGCGCCACCTTTTCCTGACAGCGACACAGTGAAGAGCTGGTTGGGCACGCCGTTAATCGCCGGCGGCGAAATGTTGGGCGTGCTGATTATTCAGAGCGAGCAGCCAGATATGTTTGGCAAGCAGCAGCAGTGGTTATGCGCCACCTTGGCCGCGCACACGGCCGTTGCCCTGCAAAACGCCCGCCTATACCGCCAGACCCAGCAGCAGTTGAGTGAACTCAGCACGCTCTATCAGGCCAGCGCCACCATGACCGCCAACCTGGACCGGGAATTTGTCTTGCAATCTGTTGTCGCTGAAATGGTTCGCGCTTTGCAAGTCGATAGCTGCACAATTTTTGTTTGGGATCGCCGCCGTCAGCATCTTGTCCAGGCCGCCCACAGCAACCTGCGCCAAAAGATCAATCAGATCGCGCCCGCCGCCGACGCTGTTCCTGAGGCGATTGGCCTTAGCCGGGTGGAAAACCTGGAGAAAAACGAGATTATTCAGTACATTTTTGATACGCGCGAAGCCTATACGCTGCGCTCCGACAATGCCCACACCCTCGATCGGCAAACGATGTTAACGGCCGCCGGGTTAACGGCCGTGCTCCTGGTCCCCCTGGTTCGCGGCGACGATGTTTTAGGGCTGCTTGCTCTGGGGCAAGTCTCAGACCTGCGGTCGTTTACCAATGGCGAGCGCCGGTTGGCCCAAAATTTAGCCGGACAGGCGGCAATTGCCATCGAACACGCTCATTTATTTGCCCAGGCGCAGCGTCGGGTAGAGGAATTGGCAACTTTCCATAATATCGTTCTCCAGCTCAATACCCCGCTCAAACAAACCACCGTCCTGGACGCCATCACCGAATCGGCGCTGAAGCTGGTAGACGCCACCAACTTGCATATCTATTTGTACGATCAGGCAACCGGACAATTCACCTTTGGGTCGGCATTATGGCGCGACGGCCGTCGCAATGCGGCGGTAACGGCCGTTCGCCCCGATGGCCTTACCGCTACCGTCGTTAGACGCGGCGAACCGGTGATCATCAACAACGCCGCCGAACACCCGCTCTTCCAGTCCAAAGGAGCCAAAGAATGGGGCATCCAGGCCATTGCCGGATTCCCCCTCAAGCGCGGCGAAGAAGTAATTGGCGCATTTACCATAACCTATCTTCACGCCCATGTCTTTACCAAAGACGAAATTCTGCTGCTAAACTTGCTCGCAGATCAGGCCGCCGTAGCCGTGCGGAACGCACGTCTTTTCGACGAGTCACAACGGCGACTGCGAGACATGTCTGCCCTGGTAGACATGGCCCAAAAAGTAACCGGCAAGCTAAAAATTCGCTCCGTTTTACAAACCACCGTGCAGATTTTGCAAGGTCTCCTCAATGCCCGCGCCAGCACCATCACCATGCTAACCGAAGATAGAAAAGAATTGATTGTCGCTGCGGCCGTGGGCGTCGATGAAGAATACATGCAAGCCAGAATGCAGGTCGATGAAAGCATTTCTGGTGAAGTTGTGCGTGATGGCGACCTGGTTTACATTCGGGATACCTACGAAGAACCTCAGTTCCTCTTCTTTAGCGACATCGTCCGCAGCCTGCTGGTAGTGCCGCTCATCGTACGCGGCGAAACCATCGGCACGCTGACCATAGACAGCGACAAAGCCAATGCCTTCAGCGAATCAGACATCCAGTTGATGACCATTGCCGCCGCCCAGGTGAGTATTGCCATCTCCAATGCCGGGCTTTTTGAAGAAGTTGAAGCCCGCGCTCAGGAATTGGCAGAAGCCTATAATGAATTAAAGGAAAGCGACCGCTTAAAAGACGAACTGGTTCAAAATGTCTCCCACGAGCTGCGCACACCGCTAACCTTTGTAAAAGGGTACGTTGATCTGTTGATGGATGGCGAAATGGGCCTGGTAACACCCGCCCAGCAAGATGCACTGCAAATTGTGGCCACAAAAACCGATGAAATTACGCGGTTAATCGACGATATCATCACCTTGCAGCGCATTGACGCCGGTAATTTGCAGGTGGCGCCTCAGTCTGTATCGGACCTGATTCAGAAGGCCATTGCCGGGCACCGCATGGTGGCAGAAAAGAAAGGCTTGCTGATAGAAGCCGATCTGCCGCCTACGGCCGGCGTCGCGCCGGTGGACAAAGGCCGAATTAATCAGGTGTTAGACAATCTGATAGCCAACGCCATGAAGTTTAGCCCGGATGGCGGCCTGATCCGGGTGCGGTTGGAAGAAAATGAGCAAGAAATTTGCGTGATTGTTTCGGACCAGGGCATTGGCATGCCGAAAGAGAAACAGACGCGCATTTTTGACCGGTTTTACCAGATTGACGGGTCTTCACGGCGGCGTTTTGGGGGAACTGGCATTGGGTTAGCGATTGTAAAGCGTATTGTGGATGCCCATCAGGGCAAAATTTGGGTTGAGAGCGAGCCGAATGAAGGCAGTTCTTTTTATTTTACGCTCCCCAAAACGCGGCGGGCGCAAGGTGAGCTGGTTAAAAATTGAAGTCATTGGCGCTTGTTGAGTTGACCGTACGTTGGTAGTGGTAGTATGCACAAAAACGGAAACATTACGTTGTCAAAAGAATATTTAAGGGCGATGCCGAAAATTGATCTCCATCGCCATTTAGAAGGCTCGCTTCGCTTGAATACGTTGTTGGAAATCGCGCGCGAGTATGGTTTGGATTTGCCGGCCGCTAATTTAGAGAAATTACGGCCGTTTGTGCAAATTACCGACGATCCCCCCAATCACGAAGCCTTTTTAAGCAAATTTGAGATATTACGGCACTTCTACCGCAGCCCAGAGGCCATCAGCCGTGTGGCCTATGAGGCCGTTGCCGACGCGGCGGTTGATAACATCCATTACCTGGAGCTGCGTTTTAGCCCCCAGGCGTTGGCGCGCGTGCGGGGGTTCGACTGGGCAGAGGTGACGGATTGGGTGATTACGGCCGTGCAACAAGCCAGCCAAGACTACAATATCCAGGTGGGCTTAATCGTCACGCTGGTGCGGCACGAGCCGGTAGCCCAGGCTTACCACGTCGCCCAAATCGCCTACGACCGGGTTGATAAGGGCATTGTTGGCATCGATCTGGCGGGCGACGAAGTCAAATATCCCCCCGCGCCCTTCACCCCAATTTTTAAAACCGCCAAAGAAGTTGGCTTAGGCGTTACCATTCACGCCGGTGAATGGGCCAGCGCCGTGGGCGTGCGTCAGGCAATTGAAACGCTCTATGCAGATCGCGTGGGGCATGGGGTGCGCGCCATCGAAAATTCCTGGGTATTAAAATTGATTCAGGAGCGAGCTGTTGCCCTGGAAGTGTGCCTGACTAGCAATTTGCAAACGGGTGTTGTCCACAGCATCAGTCACCATCCGTTGGTCGATATGCTGGACCTGAATATATTGGCAACCCTGAACACCGATGATCCCTGCGTTAGCAATCTGACCCTCACTGATGAATACGAAGTGGCGATGCAGGATTTAGGGCTGCCCTATCAACAGTTGCGCCGGATGGTGCTCAATGCTGCGGCGACGGCGTTTTTGCCGCCAGACGGCCGTTTGCGCCTCATTTCCCACTTCAAAAACGTGCTGCCAGAATCCGCCCCCAACGCCCCATTTTTAGAGAATGGCGACTAGCGCTCGTATTTTCGGCAATCGAATCGCCAGACCGTAGCCCGAAGACTCTGGCTCAGGAAAATCCATTTTCCCCAGCTTCTTACCTTGCGTTCCATTCCTTCACGGCCATTTTAATCAGCAGTTGCACCTCTTTATCGGGAATATCCGTGGGTTTTTCGTAATGTTTACCATCTACTTCAATGCGCAGCCCGCCAGTTGCGTTTTGGCGCAAGCGGATACTGCGGCTGGTCATCTGGGGGTCCGTCGCCAGATGCTTTTGTAAAATGGCGTCAATCTGTTCGGCAATGGTTTGCGGCTTGGGCGGCTCAACGATTGGCTTTACGTCGCCGACCGGGGTAAAGGTGACCAGCGGCTCGGCGTTTGTTACCGGCTCCGGGCGGTTGAACAGCCGAAAGCCGCCTTTGGGCGGTTTTCCGACCAGTTGATCGCGCTGGGCTTCGAGCTGTGCCAGAAATTCTGCCTGTTGACGCGCCATTTCTGGCGATACGTCATCGGCTTCGGCAGGGGCAGCTTGCGGCGGCGCAGGCGTGTCGTTTTTTAGGAGAGGTGCGACGCCTACATCGACCAGGTTTTGATACCCGCCGGCCAGCACAACCAATTCACCAACCGCCGCCAGGATTCTTTGCCGGAGTTTGGGATCGGTGATCTCGGCTGCGGTTTCGTAGCGCTGCTCGTTAATTTCCACCACCAGTTTGCCAAGAGGTGGAAGGCGTAAGATTCGCATGATTTCAATTTCGTTGCGCATTGTGTTTGATTCCTTTTGGGGTCTTGTTCACCCAATCGGGCAAAAAAATTGCCGGTTTGGCGGCGCGCCAAGAGCTTTTAATGTTGACAGTGCGGACAAAAGTGAGTGCTGCGGCCGCCCAGGATGATGCGGACGATGGGTGTTTGGCACTCATAACACGGATCGCCGGTGCGGCGGAAAACGGCGACTGCGTTTTGCATGTCGCCTTTCTGGCCATCTGGCTTGATGTATGTGCTGATGCTGGCTCCTTCGCGGGCAATGCCCAGGCGCAGCACTTTTTGTACGGCCGTATACAGCCGAACTATGTCTGCCGCAGATAGGGAAACGGCCGTGCGCCGTGGGTCAATCCCCGCGTAATACAACGACTCGTCGGCATAGATGTTGCCGATGCCGGCGATGATGGTCTGGTCGAGCAGCAGCGGTTTGAGCGCGCGCCGCCGACCGGCCAATCGTCCAGCCAGCACATCGACTGTAAATTCAGGGGCCAGCGGTTCCGGTCCCAGTTTGCCCAAAATCTCCGCCGGGTCCGTAACCAGGTAGACCCGGCCAAACTTGCGGGTGTCGCTGAAGCGAAGTTCACGGCCGTCGGCCAAACCAAACGCCGTATGCACATGTTTCGAGGCCGGGGCAGCCTGGTCCACCACGGACAGATGCCCGGACATCTTGAGGTGGATGATGAGCGTTTCACGGCCGTTAAGCGTAAACACCAGGTACTTGCCTCGGCGGTTGATGGCCAGGATTTTAAGACCATAAATCCTGGCCTGTAACTCTGCCAGGTCCGGGGTGATAATCTGGCGCGGCCAATCGCTGCGGACATCGGTAATTGTGCTGCCGATCAATGGCTGGCGCAGCGCGCGCACAGTGGTTTCTACTTCCGGTAATTCGGGCATTGTGGCGCTTAGAGGACCTCGAACTGACCGTTGGCGTAGAACAGCTCGCCATCAACCCAGATTTGTCCGCCGTTACGCATGTCGCAAATCATGTCCCAGTGGACAGACGATTTGTTTTGGCTGCCGGTTTCAGGGTAGCCGCTGCCAACGGCCGTATGCAGCGTGCCGCCAATCTTTTCATCGTACAAAATCGATTTGGTGAAGCGGTCGATGCCATAGTTGGTGCCAATGGCAAACTCGCCCAAATAACGCGCCCCAGGGTCTGTATCCAGCACACTGATGAGAAACTCTTCGTTCTTTTTCGCGCTGGCGTCGGTGACACGGCCGTCTACAAACCGCAGCTCAATTCCTTCCACCTCGCGCCCGCTGTAAATGGCCGGATACGTATACCGAATCCACCCATTCACCGAATCCTCCACCGGTCCCGTGAACACCTCTCCATCAGGCATGTTCGCAGTGCCGTCCGCGTTGATAAACACACGGCCCCTGATCGACAGGGTCAAATCCACATTCGGCCCTTTCACCACAACGCGATCTTTGCCTGCCAGCCAGTCCACCAATTTTTGTTGTTTGGCGCGGACCTTTTGCCATTCACCTACCGGGTCGTCTTTGTCAACATAACAAGCTGAGTAAACAAAATCCTCAAAATCGGTCAGCGACATATCCGCCTCTTGGGCTTGCGCATTCGTGGGGAAAATGGTTGTTGTCCAGCGCAGCTCGCCCCGCGCGCTTCGTTCCATAAAAGTTTTCATTAAATCGCGTCCGGCAATTCGGGAAATTTGCTGGCGGCTGGCGTCTACATTGCTCAACGCGCGGGTGTTCAGGCTGCCTCGCAGGCCGATCAGGCAGTCATACGTTTCCATCGTAATTTTGACCGGATCGCTGATGTGCCTGAGCTGATCTTCGTTCGCCTCTTTCAGCATAATCTCTGAAAAAATTTCCTCTTCCCAAAACACAGTCGGGTGTCCTCCGGCGCGAATGACCTCTCGATAGGTCTCCTCAACCAAGGGCAGTGATCCGCTGCTGCCACGGATCACTACTTTATCGCCAGGTTTTACGGCCACACTATAGCTAACAAGTAAATGGGCCAGGCGGGAAATGCGTGGGTCTTTCATCTCTACGGCCTCCATGTGAACCATGCAATACAAAATTCATTGGTAAAATCTCCCGAAGATTATACAGTAAATGATGGCAGGGATTACAATCAGGCCATTTCGGATTTTGTGAGGCATCACGAGCTTGTCAATCTACTCTAAAGTCGGGAGAGCCTTGATTGACTGACAAATCTCAGAATTTTACCGCGGAGAGCGCAGAGGACGCGGAGGTTTTCTGCGGTACAAGCTCCGCGTAATCCGCGTTCTCCGCGGTTAGATAAGTTTTGTCAGTCCATCAGCGGGAGAGCCTGTAATCGAGAACCTGCCCTGACCCGGCAACTCTTGCTCAAAGGTTTCAACTGAATTAGTATTGAACCATGTATCCTGAGGATCGTGTATTAGTAGCTTACGTCCCCACACCGGCCGACTTCAGCTTTATCGAAAGGGAGGGCTGGTATCGTGTCCCCATGGCTGCAGCCCCAAAAGGATTATTTGCAGAATATTTTGCCTTTTATTTTGGCCAGGCATTCGGACCGCAAAAGTGGGCTGTGCACACCTATGCGCGCCGGTTGGGCCACGAGTTAATGACCCGCCGCGACCTCCTCCCCGATGAGCCAAACCATCCCCGCGCAGATACCCTTTATTACAAAGTTCAATTAGGCCCTGTGCAGCAGTTAGAACGGCCGATTATCAGCCTGCACTGGCATCGTGTCACATTTATTCATACCACATGGGACCGTTTTCAATCTGCTGTCGAATTAAACGACCTTTTTGTCGATGGTGACGCCTATGTTGATCGGTCTTTCGCCGTTCTCAAAGAAAGCGATATAGAGCCAGGTTCCTCGGAAATGGCGTAAATAGCTGCGAGAGATACCATGCGTCTGGATTCAATTGTTGACGATATAGACAACAAACTGCCACAAACGCCCTGGGTACGGCCGGGCGGCAGTTTGTTGATGATGGTTGGCTTGCCTGGAACAGGCAAATCTTCTATCGTTGATATCTTGCAACAATTGCTGCCTTCCGTCCTGGTAGCCACAGATTCAGTTCGCACGCAGATTCGCCAGACGCCTATGTACACGGCCGCGGAGATGATGATTGTTTATGAAGTGTGTTATGGGCTGATAGAAAACCGCTTGAAGCAGGGGCAGCGCGTGGTTTTTGATGGCTCCAACTACCTGGCTGTTCACCGCGATTATCTTTTTGATTTGGCGCGGCGCAATGGCGCGCCGGTGGCCGTTTGCACGGTACAGGCCGCCCAGGAAGTGATCCGTCAGCGACTAAACCAGCGGCAAAACCGCGGTCATAATGCCATTGATAAGTCAGATGCGGATTGGGTGGTCTATCAGTGGATGGTGGAGGCTCAGGAGCCGGTGGTGGGTGACCATTTAATTTTGGATACAACGTCAAGTCCTCCTGAATATTTGGCGCAACAATTACGCGATTATTGGATGGAATGTGAAAAAACAGCAGTTGGCGACCCTGATCTTCAATCCCTTAGCTGGGCCAGCAAACTTAGCCGCGTCTATGGAGCTGGTCGCTGATTTTTGGCGAACGCGAGGCTGGGATGTTGTTATCCGCCCAACCCAGGCAGTGGGTCATGCGACAATATTGGCTCGCGCTGCGGCCGCGGCTGGTCATGGCCTGGTTTTGGCCGCAGGCGGGGATGGTACGCTGGGCGAAGTGACCAATGGGCTGGTAGGAGCGCCAACGATAATGGCCCCGCTGCCGTTGGGCACAGCAAACTCGTTTGCCAGAGAGTTGAACATGCCGTTGCCGGGCTTGTTTAATTCCCACCGATTGTTGCAGGCGATTGATGTGCTGGCTAACGGCCGTGTGCAGGAAATGGATTTGGGTCACACGGCCGTGCACAATGGAGCGCAGAACGGCCGTTACTGGCTCTTGTGGGCTGGCGTGGGCGCAGATGGCTACCTGGTTGATGAACTGGAACCGCGCCCCAAATGGACCAAGCGTGTTGGTCCCATCAGCTACGTTTTTCAGGGCGTACCCGTGATGCTGCGCCTGCCTGCGATGACGGCCGTTGTCGAAGTCGACGGCCAAATCTTTGCCGGCGATTATTTGCTGGTACTCATCAGCAACTCCCGCCGCTATGCCGGCGGCATGGTCGAGTTAAGCCCGCAAGCATACCTGGATGACGGCCTGTTTGAAGTATGGCTTTTTCAGGGACGTGGGGTGCTGCGCATCGCCCAATACCTGGCCCTGGCTAAATTGGGCGATCTGGCCGGTCGACCGGACGTGATCCGGCTGACGGCTGGAAAAATCGACATCAAAACCGACCCGCCATTTCCTTTCCAGACTGATGGCGAACCGGCAGGCCGCACGCCGTTCACAGTCTCCATCCGGCCACGCGCTCTGCGTTTGCTCGTCCCCAGCACCGCGCCCACCGACCTGTTCCTCCGACCCGGCATTCCTCTGGCAGACCTGGAATAATCAACCCCAAATTTGCGTGTCTAAAAACTCCTTGATGGCTGTCGCCACGGCCGTTGGCTGTTCCACCATCATCATGTGTCCGGCATTGGGCAAAATTACCATCTGGCTGTTGGGAATGTGGTCGGCCAGGAAACGGCCGTATTTCACCGGCGTCAGGTGGTCGTCTTCGGCCGCTACAATCAAGGTGGGTTGGTCGATGCGGGCTAATTCCTGGCTGATATCGAAGGTATTACAGGCGGTAAAATCACCAAACATCACCTGGGGATCGGTGTTGGCCAGGAAAGAACGGCCGTGTTCAACCACCGGCCGTGGGGTATGGGCCGACCAGGCGAAATGGTTGATGGCGTCTACGGCCGTTTGGAAATCAGGCAAAATCTGGGACAAAATGGCGTCGGCTACGCGCAGACGCGAGCCGGTCCCGATAAGGACCAATCCGCGCACGGCGGCGTGGCGCTGGGCGGCCAGAGTCTGGGCAATCGCCCCACCAAGCGAATGACCAATCAACACCACCTCGTTCAGCCCACAGGCAGCCAGAAAACCCGCCACAAATTTCGCGTAGGCACTAACCGTATTGCAGCCCAAACCTGAAGAACGGCCGTGCCCTGGCAAATCCAGCGCGAACACGGCCGTGTTCGGCAGGCGCAGCACTTCGCCAGGCCAGACAAGGTGCGAGCCGCCTGCGCCGTGCAGCAAAACCAGCGACGGCCGTCCAGCCACCGGCTGACCAACCTGGGCATAAAACAAGGTGTGTGAGTCAACGGTAATAAAAGGCATTCGGAATCCTTTGCTGCGTAGACCCCCCCCCCCCCCGCACGCCCGCCCCCCCGAGGAAAAAAAAAACCCCCCTTTCCCCCCCACCCCCCCATCCAAATTGGGAATTCCCCCCCCCTTGATGCGTAAGGTGGGCCGGAAGGAGATTGCCGATTAAGGAATCTCCCACCTCCCATCTTACTCAAACACAATCTCCAACAAATCCTGGTAATGAAATTCCAGCCGCCATTTTTCGGCGCGTAATTTGCTGGATGGGGCGATGGAAATCACTTCGGCCAGAAGCAGAGCCAATTCCAGACTGCCCTGGATGTTCAGTTTTCCTTGCAGGAACAGCGCTTCCGGGGCGGTTTCGCCGTTGATCGCGGCCAGCCAATCTTGCGCGGCGGCGGTAATGGTGACCGATGCTTCTGGCTGATGGCCGTCTAGCAGGCGAATTTGACCATCTTGCAGCGTGATGGCGGCGGTACGGCCGTTGTCACCAGTGATGTCAAATTGCACCGTCGCCGCCGAGGGCAGCGATGGCCGTGCCTGCAAACGTTCGACCAGCCCATCAAACCAGCCATCCACCGTGATGCGCCCGGCAGATGGCTGGTCGCCGGTGTGGAGCGTGAGCGTTTCTGCGCCCAGAGTCAGCGCGGCGACATGGGGGACCGGCCCTTTTTGCAGCACCGCACGGCCGTTCAGGTCTGCGCCCAGCAGTTTGTAGGTTGGCGTGACGGCCGTTGCGCCATTTTGCCAGAGCAAGATTACTTCGTCCTGACTGCGCCGGGTGGGGCGGCGGTCGCAGCCAGCGCCGGTGATGATTTCCAGCAGTGCCCGGCGCTGGCTGGCGGTAAGACTAAGCGTGTAGGGTTCCAGAGCGGCGGGATTGTCGATGATTTGCGGTAATTGGTGGTACAGGCTTTCTTTAACCCGCGTGTTCAGGCGAAATTCTTGCAGCAGGCGGCGGCAAATGGCGAGACGGCCGTTTTGCGCCGCCATCAGCGTGTCGTTTGTAGTAGACAGGGTGATGACGAGGGTGTCATGGGGCGACAGGTTTGCTGCTGTGATGCGCAGCGTGGCGGTGTCAGCGTCGTAGCTGCCAGGCAGGGTGGTGGGCTGATGGTTGAGCGTGGCGGTAACGGCCGTATCCGGCCCCACCTGTCGGAACAAAAGCCCAAACTCGCGTGCCGTTGGCAGATGGCCTGTGCTTCCGTCTGCTGGACCCACTGTCAGCGACCATTGCTGTGGCGACCACGCCTGGCTTATCGGGATCAGGCTGGATTGGTTCAGTCCGTCATCTTCGTATAGCCAGTAAGTATTACTTTTACCAGGAAAACAATGAACTTCTAACTGGGCGGGATTGGCGGTGCTGTTGTGGCTGGCGAGGGTGGGGGCAGCCAGGGGAATAATCGCCCCAGCTTTGGCAAAGAGGGGAATGTCGTCGAGACGGCCGTAAACAGCCTGCCAGTTATTACCCTCATACCGGTCGCCGTGGAAAAAATCGAACCATTCGCCGGCTGGCAGCCAGACAACCTGACGGCTCAGGCGTGTGTCGGCATCACGCGGGGTCAGGAAGGGAGCCGCAATCAGCTCGCTGCCAAAGCTGTATTGATCAGGGCAGTGGTAGGCGGATTCGGCTGTGGGGTAATCGTGGTACATGGGGCGGACCAGGGGCTGGTGCTGCGTATGGTTACGCCAGGCCATTGTGTACAGGTATGGAACAAATGCATGGCGCAGGCGCATGGCGTCGGCTGTGATGCGTGCCGTTTCGGCATCGTGGCCCCAGGGGCGGCGTTCGTGGTAGCGGTTGTTGGTGCTGTGCAGGCGCAGGACCGGGCTTAGTAGACCAAATTGCACCCAGCGCGCGAATAATTCCGGCTCCTCAATGCCGCCCATATGGCCGCCGATATCGTGGCTCCACCAGCCATAGTTGACGTTGGCGGCGGTGGCTGTGAAGTAAGGCTGAAAGGCCAGCGAGTCCCAGGTGATGTGCGTGTCGCCGGAGAAGCCGATGGGGTAGCGGTGGTTGCCCAGGCCGCCCCAACGCGAGAAGACAAACGGCCGTTTCGTCCCATCACGCCCTAAATCATAAAAATGCAGGTGGTTGAGCCACCACAGCGGGTCCAGTCCGGGCAGATCAGACATAACGCCTTGCTGCCAATCCATCCACCAAAAGTCGACGCCATCTGCCTCTTTGGGATGGTGCAGCAGGTGGAAATACCCCTGGGTAAAGTGAGGATTGGCGATGTTAAAAGTCACCGGGCTTTTCTTTTCCGGGTCCTGGCCCATCCACAAAGCCATGGCCTCATACTGCGCCTCATGCGGATAGATGCCGTCCGCCGGATGGAGATTGAGGGCGGTTTTGAGGCCGCGTTGGTGCAACGCGGCGATAAATGCCGGCGGGTCGGGGAAGAGATCGCGGTTCCAGGTGTAGCCGGTCCAGCCGCTGGCGGCATTGCCCGTTTTGGTGATGTGCCAATCCATATCGACAATACAGACCGACAGAGGCACGTCGTGGGCTGTGAACTCATCCATGACTCCCAGCAGCTCATCGGCGGAGTAGGCCCAATAGCGACTCCACCAATTGCCCAAGGCCCAACGCGGGATGAGCGGCGCGGGACCGGCGATGCGGGTGAACTCTGGCAAGACGGCAGCAAAATCATGGCCGTACCCAAAAAAGTAGAGGTCGCGGTAACCATCGGGGGCATGACGTTGCTCCAGCCAACCCTCTTGGTTGAACACCAGCCGGTTGGTATCGTCGTAGACGGCCCAACCGGCGCGGGAGAGCAACCCCTGTTCCAGGCCGAGGGCGCCGTCGATATCGTCGAGGGTGCGGGCAGTGCCCAGCAGGTTGAGCGGGTCGGTTTGCCCGTATTGCCATGTCTGACCAGATGATTTCAGGGTGATAGACAATGTGTCGGCGGTAAAGCCGGCCGGGTTGGGGGTATAGGCAAGCCGTAGGAAAGCAGTTTGGATGGTGAGACGGCCGTTTTCCTGCACGCTCTCAAATTCCGGCGACGGCTGGTGGCGGTACCAAAACGCCTGGCTGGGACGATCTTCGAATTGGTTGTCAGGGCTGTACTCCAGCCGCAGCAAACGGGGGGTGAGAATGGTGAAACGGCCGTTGGCAACCCGGACCACAGCCTGAGGATTTGCCAGGGCATCGACGTATGTGGGAAAGGTGCGAGTATCTGTCATGTGTCCTCCAAAAATGTGGATTATGTCATTATTTCCCTTGTTGTTACTGATAATTCCCTCAAAAATAGGGTTTATGACACCATTATGCTACACGATTTTTTGGCGAAGGTAGCGTTATTGGTATAATTGCTTTAGTTGGTATGCAACCCCTGTATTTTATCGAACGGGAAAAGAAAGGATGTGAAAGGGTCATTTATGTATAACATCCTGATAAACCCTTGAAATTAAGGAGAAGATCTGTTTGCGACTGCCGCTTAAGTCTTATCTTGACAGCTGCCGCGACCTCAACTTTGTGGTTGAATTAATTCATCGCACAAAGCTGGGCTTGATTTTTCATCCTGGGGCAGGGGAACGGCCGTTACCCTCTGTCTTCCCATCCCTTCCACCGACGTCCTCAAATTATTTATCCCCAATCAAGAAAAAAATCTTGATGTCTATGCCAAAAGGCTTGAATTACTCACTCTGGAGCACCCCATCGTATCAACTCTGCTCGCAATCTCAACTGGGGGCCATTTGAAGCAAGGAGGTTCTATGTAGAGAACGAGTCTAGGTGTTGCTAACTAGATTTTACTTTATTGTTTTCCATATTGTTTAGTTTACAAGCATTGGAGGAGAAACATGCTTAAAAGATTTGTTTTAGTAGCTGCCATTTTAATGGCTCTTGGTTTATTTTTGGCCGCCTGTGCTGGCGAAACGCAAACGGTAGAAGTTACCCGCGTTGTGACCGAGACCGTAACGGTTGAAGGCCAGGGAACCACGGAAACCGTGGTCGAGACGGTTGTCGAAACTGTCGTTGAGACTGTCATCGAAACTGTGGTAGAGACTGTGATTGTTGAAGCCACGCCGGTACCGGTGGACCGCAATGGCGGTTGGCTCGACACCATCATCTTCGTCGAAGAACCGAATCAGGACGCCGCGATTGCCCGTCTTGCCGCTGGCGACATTGACATGTATGCCGACGACGTTGCCGGGGCTGCCCTGGTTCAGGCCATTGCCGATGCTGGTAACATCCAGACTCGTACCCAATACGGCCTCTACGATGAAATCTTCTTCAACAATGGCACTTGCACTGACGAGACCGCCTTAAACCCGTTCCAAAACGCGAAGATGCGCGAAGCGATGAACTGGGCGGTGGATCGCACCTACGTCGCTGACGAACTGTATGGCGGTTTGGCTGTGCCGAAGTTCACCCCCATTTCCGAAGCCGGCGCTGACCGCGGCCGTTTTGCTCCCGAAATTCGCGCGATCGAAGCCCAATATGCCTACGACCTGGAAAAAGCACGCGAAATTATCACCGTTGAAATGGAAGGCATGGGCGCGACCCTGGTCGATGGCAAATGGACCTTCAATGGCGAGCCGATCACCTTAATCGGCCTGATCCGCATCGAAGATACCCGTAAAGAAATCGGCAACTACTTCGCCAACCAGCTTGAAGAGTTGGGCTTCACCGTGGAACGTGTCGAGCGCACCTCTGGCGAACTTAGCCCGATCTGGGTTTCCTCTGACCCGACGGAATGTCAATGGAACTGGTATACTGGCGCCTGGAGCCAGACGGCCGTTGACCGCAGCAATGCCGACAACTTCGACTTCTTCTATTCACCCCGTGGTTTACCGTGGCCGTCCTGGCAAGTATTCCAGATGACCCCGGAATTTGACGACTTGTCCCTGCGTCTCTTCAACAACGATTTCGCTGATTTCGAAGAACGCGCCGACATGATGCGTCAGGCATTGCCCTTGGCGAACGAAATGTCAACCCGCATCTGGGTGACAAGCCGCACCACACTCGTACCCTTTAGCGACCAAGTCAGCGTCACCACCGACCTGGCTGGTGGCGTCAGTGGCGCCGCCCTGTGGTCCAAGACAATCCGCTTTGCCGACGAGGTAGGCGGTTCGATGACCATTGGTCTCCCCAGTGTCTTCACGGAACCCTGGAACCCGATTGCCGGCTCCAACTGGGTATTCGACCGTATGGTTCAGCGCGGTCTTGGCGAACCTTCGCTGTACACAGACCCGAATACTGGTCTGCAAATCCCGAACCGCGTCGAACGCGCGGAACTGGTTGTGAAAGAAGGCTTCCCCATCAATGCCACCCTGGATTGGGTTGCTCTGTCGTTTGCGCCGGAAATCACCGTGCCCGATGACGCTTGGGTTGATTGGGATGCGGAAAATCAGGTCTTTATTACCGCTGCCGAGAAATTCACGGAAACACAAACGGCCGTTTACAAGAGCACCATCTACTTCCCGGCCGACATGTTCAGCACCGTAACCTGGCATGATGGCAGCGCGCTTAGCGCCGCCGACTTCGTCATGAGCATGATCACCAACTTTGACCTGGGCAACCCCGCCAGCCCCTACTTCAATGAAGACCTGGCCCCCTCGCTCGAACAATTCATGTCTGCTTTCAAAGGCACACGCATTGTTTCCACAGATCCCCTGGTCATCGAATACTATGCTGACAACGCGCAGTTAGACGCCGAAAACACCGCTGGCTACATCACCTGGTGGCCCGGAAGTTATGCCTATGGCGACGCTGCCTGGCACAACATGGCGCTCATGCTCCGTGGTGAAGAAAATGGTGGCTTTGCATTCACCGATGCCAAAGCAACTGCCAACAGCGTAGAACGCACAAATATCATCGCCGGTCCTTCCCTCGAGATCTTGGCTTCGGAACTCCTCTCGGCTACCGAAGAAAGCTACATCCCCTACGCCGCCACCCTTGGCCAATTCGTCACGGCCGACGAAGCCGCCGCCCGGTACTCCAACCTGGCTGAATTTGCCCGTCGGTATGGTCATTACTACATCGGCACTGGCGCCTACTTCCTCAAGGGCGTATTCCCGGTCGAAGGTCAGGCCATCCTGGAGCACTACAATGCTTACCCAGATGCCGCCAACCGTTGGGATCGCTTCTCCGCTCCGGCCATTGCTGAAGTCGAAATTGACGGACCCAGTCGTGTTACCATCGGTGAAGAAGCTGCATTTGATGTCTTTATTGACGTCTTTGGCGGCCCTTACCCCATGGCAGACATCGACAACGTTCAATACCTGCTGTTCGATGCGACTGGCGCTCAGGTTGAAACCGGCGTCGCCGAAGCAGTCGAAGATGGTGTCTGGCAAGTCATACTAAGCACGGATACGACAACCGCCCTGGCCGAAGGTTCGAATCGCCTGGAAGTTGTGGTCGTGTCTAAGCTTGTGGCCATCCCAAGCCTGGCTCAATACACCTTTGTAACGGCTCCTTAATCGCCTCGTACTTCTCGCACCGATGAAACAAACCTTTGTGTTTCATCGGTGCGATATACCAATCACGGTATTGTGTAAGAATAAAAATAGGCTAGAGGCGGCTTTAAGCCGCCTCCAGCTTGTTTGTTTATAGCTTGACCAAAAGCTAAAAGGAAGGGGCATAGTGAGCCAGGAAGCCCTTAAGCTAAATATTGACACCGAATCAATCGAGTCTTCATCTCGCAAGGCAAGGTCTCAAGCTGTTCTCCGCCTGGTCAAATATACTAGCGGACGCATCGTAGCCCTGTTTTTCACTGTTGTGGTCGGTGTTTACATTACAGTCCTCATTGCCAACATGGGCGGCTACGTGGATGACATCCGCCGTGGACAGATTCGAGAAGGGGTTGCCCTATCGGCAAGCCTTGATCCCACATTCCGGCAGCTTCCCGAAGATGAGCGCACAAAAATTATTGAAGAACGTGTGGCCATTCAAGAAGCGCGTTTCGGTCTAGACCAGCCCTTTGTCGTCCGCAGCTTGCGTTATCTCACCAATGCGCTCACACTTAATCTTGGATTTTCTGAGGGCCTGACCAGTGATAGCGGTTCCAGGCTTGTTAGCAACATCATTCTTGAGCGGTTGCCATCTACGCTGGTTCTGTTTGGCACTGCGAATTTAATTTTATTTTTCCTCAGCCTGTTTTTGGGGTTAAGCCTCTCCCGACGATACGGCAGTTTTTTCGACAAGCTCGTCCTTGGGCTGGCGCCAACTTCAGCTGCTCCGGGTTGGTTCTACGGGCTGTTCCTCATCTTGATTTTTTCTGGATTACTCCAGCTTCTTCCCTTTGGCGGCATGGTCAGCGCCCCGCCGCCAGAAAACCCAATCGATTATGCTTTGAGTCTCATGGAACACATGATATTGCCCGTCATGGCCACCTTGCTGAGCGCCGTTTTTCTGACAATTTATAACTGGCGCACTTTTTTCCTTATTTATGCCAGCGAGGATTATGTTGAAATGGCTAAAGCGAAAGGGCTGCCAGATCGTATGATCGAACAGCGTTATGTTCTTCGGCCGACGCTGCCAAATATTGTAACCAGTTTTGCTTTGCTGCTCATTACTTTATGGACCGGCGCGATCATTTTGGAAACGGTGTTCAATTGGCCGGGAATTGGTCAGCTATATTTTCGGGCGATTGGCATCTATGACACGCCGGTTATCCTGGCAAATACGGTTGTCTATGCCTATCTCCTTTCACTAACAGTCTTTTTGTTGGATTTTATTTATGCCCTGGTTGACCCGCGTGTGCGCGTTGGTGAAGGGAGCAAAGGCCGATGAAAGCTTTTACCTCATTTTTCAAGCAGCTGCGTCAATACCCTTCGGCCGTGGTTGGCCTGATTATCATCACGCTGCTGCTCACGGTGTCGGTGATCACGCCGATCATGATACCTTACAGCGAGGCGATTCGCCTCTGGCGCGGCGGCGAGGACTTGTGGAAAGAAAATCCGCGCAACGCCTGGCCTGTTTGGTACAATTGGTTTACCGCCAAAGATTTACCAGCAACCATTGTGTTCCACTCGGTTGATGGTGATGGCGATGTGGTGGTCAATCAACTCTCAGCGGATACTCGCGAGGCACTGTATACGTTCGAGTTCGATTTTCCTTATGATGAGTTTCCGCCAGAGTTGATTTTGTTTGCGAACGCAGCCTATTCTGTGAAGCAGCCACATATTGAGATGACCTGGTTGACGCCAGACGGCCGTGAAATTCGCGCCGGCGAGTTTGCTCCAGGTCCATCCTCATCCTTCCGCTTTGCCCAAGACTCCCGCTTACAACGTCGCCTGGAACGCGAGACTGGAATTGATGGCGTCCCGGCGGAAAAAGGCCTGTTTGACGATCCCAATCAAGAAGGCTTGCAGCCCCTCAACGGAACGTACCAATTAAAGATTTCCACCTTGCTCTTCGAAGAAGATTCCAATGTAGACCTCACATTTGTAAGTTACGGTCTGGTCCATGGGATGGCCGGGACCGACCATCGGCGACGCGACTTGATGATTCCCTTGTTATGGGGCACACCCATCGCCATGGCTTTTGGTCTGCTGGCGGCCGTGGGCACTACCATTACCACAATGAGCATCGCGGCCATTGGCGTGTGGTATGGCGGCTGGCTAGACGCCACAATCCAACGACTCACTGAAGTGAACGCGATTATCCCTTTGCTGCCCATCTTAATTATGGTGGGAACGTTCTACTCCCGCAGCATCTGGCTGATGCTGGGTCTGGTGGTGCTGCTGAGTATTTTTGGCCTGTCTATCAAGAATTACCGGGCCATATTCCTTCAAGTCAGGGAGCTGCCATATATTGACGCCGCCCGCTCTTACGGGGCAAGTAATATGCGCATTGTGTTCCGTTACCTGATTCCACGCATTCTGCCATTGATCATCCCCCAAATTGTGACCCTCGTGCCAACGTTTGTCTTCCTGGAGGCGTCGCTAGCCGTCCTTGGGTTGGGCGATCCAATTTTGCCGACCTGGGGTAAGGTCATTCAAGACGCTTACTCACAAGGTGCTTTGTTCAATGGTTTCTACTACTGGATTTTGGAACCCGCAATGCTGCTAATGATGGCCGGACTGGGCTTCGCCATGGTGGGCTTTGCACTTGACCGTATTTTCAACCCCAGACTACGGGAGCTTTAAAACGATGGATGCAACGAAGAACGATCTTCTGATGGTAAGAGGGCTGAGGCTCCATTTTCAAACCCAGAAAGGTGTAGTCCAGGCTGTCGATGGTGTTGATTTCGATCTGGCACGGAACAAAGCGACAGTTGTCATAGGCGAATCTGGCTGTGGCAAAAGTTCTCTGGCGAAAGCGATCTTACGCCTTTTACCACGGAACGCCAGCACCTACGATGGTGAAGTTTGGCTGCGCGATGAGAACATCATGGAGCTGAACGACGAAAATTTTCGCAAGGAAGTACGCTGGAAAAAGATTTCTATGGTGCCGCAAGCAGCCATGAATGCCTTAAACCCGGTGATGCGCATTGGCGATCAGGTAGCAGAGCCGGCAATGGTGCATTTGGGACTCAATAAAAAAGATGCCCTGGTTCAAGCGCTACGCATGTTCGAGCAAGTAGGCGTTCCGGCTGACTTTTTGCACCGATATGCGTTTGAATTGAGTGGTGGCATGCGGCAGCGCGCGGCCCTGGCCATGTCCTTGGTTACTTTGCCTGACCTGGTAATTCTCGATGAACCAACATCAGCTCTGGATGTTTTGACGCAGGCAAACATCATGAATCTCATGAAACGTGTTAAGCAGGAATTGGACACGAGTTTTATTCTGATCACGCATGATATTGCTACTTCGAGTGAGTTGGCCGACGATGTTGCTGTGATGTACGCAGGGCAGATCGTTGAGGTAAGTGATGCGCGTCGTTTCTTTACCAGTCCGCTGCACCCATATTCGCAAAAGCTAATGGCCAGTGTGCCCCGTTTACGGGAGACAATCGAGCCAGATTTCATTACTGGGCAGCCGCCCAGTTTGTTGAATCCACCGACCGGCTGTCGTTTTGCTGATAGATGCCAGGCGCGTTTCGATAAATGTGATGAGGAGCCGCCTACAGTTGTGCGGGAAGACGGCCGTAAAGTCAAATGTTGGCTGTATGTCTAAACCATCAACACGGCATGGCAAAGGGAAATATCTACAACAATGAGTAACAACACAAACGGTGACCTGAAACAAACCCCACCTGTAAACAATACCTCACTCTTACAGATTCAAGACCTGCATGTGTGGTACGAGCTGAAACGCTTTGGCTTTGGACATGCCGGTTATGTCCGCGCAGTAGATGGCGTTTCATTTGATCTGAAACAGGGTGAAGCCATGGCCTGCGTAGGGGAAAGCGGCTGCGGCAAATCCAGCCTCATGAAAACAATTTTGGGCCTTAATCGGCCGACAAAAGGGGATATTGTCTTCGATGACTCCCGCCTCACTGAAACGCAGGGCGAGGACCTTCGCCTGTACCGCGCCAAAATTGGTTATATCCAACAAGATCCTTACGGCGCTCTGCCGCCCTTCATGTCCATTCAGCGAATTTTAGAAGAGCCTCTGATTATCAATGGAATGAAGGACAAAGATGAGCGCCTGAGCCGTATTCGTCAATCACTGGAAGAAGTAAAATTGACGCCTGTTGAAGAAATCCTGCCTAAATTCCCACACATGCTAAGTGGTGGACAACAGCAGCGGGTGGTAATTGCCCGTGCAATGGTGATGAGTCCAAAGCTGCTGGTGGCCGATGAGCCGGTATCGATGCTGGATGCTTCCGTGCGCGTTGAGATACTGCGGCTGCTGCGCAACTTGCAGGAGACTCATAATCTGGCGGTCATCTACATCACCCATGATCTTTCAACGGTTCGGTACTTCTCTGAATTCATTTTCGTGATGTATGCCGGCGAGGTGGTTGAAATAGCCAAAATGGAAGACCTGCTTCAGAGTCCCCGGCATCCTTACACGCTGGCGCTTTTAGAAGCTTCTTCCGATCCCAATGCAGACAATGCCCTGGTGATGCGAGAGGTTCCCAGAGGAGAACCGCCAAGTCTGGTGAATCCGCCACAGGGATGCCGCTTTAACCCGCGCTGCGCGCAGATGATCGAAGGTGTCTGCAATGTCAAAGAACCACCTAATGTGGTCGTTGCGGAAGGCCATCGCGTTGCTTGCTGGTTGTTTAGCGACGAGAAATAGAGGGAGTGAAACATGCTGAAAAATCGGTTAATTGTGGTTGGGTTTTTTATGGTACTGACCGGTGCTGTACTGCCATTTTTGATCGTTATGGGTGTGTTAGAATCGACTTTTTTTCTTAACTTTTTGGCATTTGCTACCTCTGTGATCGGCGTTTTTTTAGGCATTCTGGGCGCGGCGACGATTGTGGGGGAGAGCAAACGGTTTGATGATTAGAAATAACTGATTCGGCATCGGTAACAATTGATATTGATACCGAACCTCATGATGAGGGCTGTTGTTTTAATGGGGCACAGATGACAAAAATCTGTGCCCCATTATTTTGCCTGTTACCTGGGTGATAACGTGCTTTTGGTGAATATCAGGGCTGCATAAATTCCAGGTCGCCCATAAAGAGAGAGCCGCTGGCTGTCTGGTCAAATACCAACGCGACCTCTGAGATGTCGGCCAAATTGATACCGGCAAAGTCGCTTAGTGGCAGGCGAATGGTTGTCATGGGGACACGCCCGGAGAATTGGCCGCCGGCAAAGAAACTGTCCTCTTCAACAGATCCGACCGGAAAACCCAAAGCGGGTTCGGTTGGGCGTGTCTGTATGGTCGCTTGATTTCCGGCGCTGTCTGTGAGTTGAATGGAGAAGGCCTGGTAGCTGTCTTGAGCGTTCAAGGGGGAGAGCGGATTAACGGCCGTTCGTAAACTTATCGTCGTATACTCGCTCAGATCGCCTGAGCCATCCGGCAGCGAAAACCGCAGCGCCGCACCGCTCTGCTCCCAGGCGACAACCAGCATGGCCGGGTCGCCGGGGATGGTTAGATTGACACGTTTGCATGGTTCGCTGCCCGGTTTCATTTGCGGCGTGTAGTACCCTTCTTCGCAGAACATTGTGCTAACGCCAACGGCCGTTACCTGTCCGCCGACTAGATTGGCGGTCATTTCGCTGTCAGATTTGGGGATGAGAAGGGTGAGACGATTGTTCGCCGCTACCAAAGCCGAAATACGCGCCGGTCGCCCATATAAACTGTCGGGAGCGGGTGTCTGTACGTCTAACCCCATTCGGGTTTTGGCCTGGCTGACCAACGTGGGATCGTCGCTGTAAACGGCCGTTAAAAAGTCGGTGGTGTAATCAAGTAAAAAAGTGCGCTGCTCTTCACCGGTCAGCAGCGGCTGGCATTCTGTACGGCCGTTGTTGCTGCCGCCCATAGGATCAGGCCCAAGTATGCTATTAAACTGGTTGTGATTGCCGCGCTCCAACCAGATCGACGCAGCCCACTGACTTTGCTCCGGATTCATCCGCGCCGCCTCGTAAAAAAGCTGTCCTTCCTGAAAAACCACGTCACCGTCGCAGGCGGGCAAAATAGCGGCCATCGGCACGCTGGGAGCTGCCGGTAAGGCAAAAGTGACAGCCGGGGCTAACAGCAGCAGCCCATTGACCGGGCCATAGCCAAATTGATCGAACGCCTCTGGCGCGGCCAGGCCCAGCGCCTCGGCCAACCAGACGATAGCTTCGCCGCCGCGCGAGTGACCCATCAGAAATAAGTGGCGCATATCGGCACGGCCGTCTAATGCCACGCCAAAATCATTTTGACCGCCAGCAGCGGCCGTTGTCAGAGCGCTGAGGTGCATATCCACCAATTGAGCCAACCGCTCGCCGGGCAGCCCTTCACCATAGCCAAACGTGTTTTCGGCGTTGCCGTTGATGGATAAGGCGACATAACCCTGCGATGCAAGATATCCGACGAGGTAATCGAAGCCTTGGTAATTGGGTTGTTCAACTTCGGGAGCGCATGGCCAGCGGTCTACACTCATCTCATCTAAGGGGCAGCCGGGGTGATTGCCATGAAAAATTATTACAACGGGATACGGGCCGCCGTCGGTGTCTGGAACAGCAATGATGCCGTTAAGACGCACCGGCATTTCGTGAAAACGACTGTCTTGCGGAAAACGAGACTGTGTGATGGTGGCGTCACCCAGATTGTACTCGACGACGGGAGGAAGGCCGCTGATTACGGCCGTGTTTGTTTCTGTGGGCACGGCCGTTGGCGAGGTGACGGGCGATGCGGTTGGCTCCATCACCGGAACGGCTGTGGGAAGGAGGGCCACTGGGGTTGGGGTGGGTGACGTGCATGCCGCCAACCCAAGCGCCAATGAAAGAAGCAGGAACAATTTTTGCGAGAACTGTTTCATAATCCCTTTACGGTTGAGTCTAAAGAAAAAACCACAAAGACACGAGGACCACGATGGCTTTCCCAGAGCAACTTTGTGCCCTTTGTGCTTTGGTGGCGGCTTTTCCAGGACGCTCAAGTTTAGACAGTAAAAAGTAAAGTGGCTGTTTGGGCTACCCACCCAGGGGGATGGCAATTAAGACCATGGCCAGGGCGATCGCGGCCAGCAGCATGCCTGTGCGCCAGGGGTTTGTGCCGGCATGTTGGCCCCAGCTATAGCCAATGCCAAAAAGGACGAAAAAAGATACCACATTGGATATGCGGATGGCCAGCAAGTATTGGTTGGGCAGCAAAATGAATGGGACGAGAGACGGCAAAACGGCCAGCACAGCCACTAAAACCGATCCCATCGCCCCGGCAATGTCTTCGCGCTGTAAGCCAACTGGTCGTGGACGGCCGTCTTGCAAGTGTGTCAGTATATCCTGATACAAACTTTGTCGCTGATCCTCAGCGGCGATCGGTTCTAAAATATAATCCAGCTCATCGGCAATTACCGCCACTGCATCCTCTTCTGTCGCGGCTGTCTGAATGGCATACAAAAGGCGATGTCGTTCACCACGCTCGAATACGGCCGTGAGCGCATACATCACGCCGTCGATAACACCCCAGGCAAATGTAGCCCCCAGGGCCGCCAAAACCAATTCCCTCGCCAGACTGGCCGACGTCAGATCGCCAGGATCAGCGTCAAACTTAAAAATTCTAAACGCCAGAGTGAAAGTCAACACAATCAAGATGCTAAAGACGGATTCCGACAGCACATCAATGGGGTCCAAAAGCCGCCCTAAAAAATTTTCCTTCGGTGTCGTCCCTGGTTTGGCCCTGTGGTGTGATGATTTTCTGTTTAACATCATCTCTCGGCGGGGTGGGTGTGGCGGGCAATCGGGTGAATAGGTAGCTGACTGGTTGGCGGCATCACACCCGGTCCACCCAGCCAGCTAACAATTTCAAGTGTTACAACCCGAGTAATTGCTTTTTCTTTGCCTCAAAGTCGTCGGCCGTAATAATGCCCATATCTCGCAGCTCAGCTAGCTTTTTTAGTTCCGTGATATAGTCGAGCTGCGCTGGGGGCGCAGGAGGCTGCTGGACTGGGGTTGGTTGAGGGGCTGCCGCCGCCGGCTGAGCATCTGCAGACTCGATGGCAGCCACTTCTGCATCAGTTAACTCTGCTGCCTCAATGTTCAGATCGGCAATCGCCTGATCCAACTGATCTTCGGTCAGGTCTTCTGGTTTCTTGCCAGTATGTTGCTCGATACGCTGCGCGTCTTGCTGGCTCAGCTTGATGGCAGTAGCGGTACCGGCAACTGCAATGGCCACCATGCCGCCGGTCAACAGCATCCGTCTACGGCGCATGCGCACGCGCCGCCGGCTTACCCGCCGGACAGTACGCCGAGCAGCTCGTCTACTTGGGCCTCGTCTCATCATGATTACCTCCAAAAAAAGCGGGTTCGTCCCAAAACGCGCCGCTCTGGGACGAATCCGCCGGACAAATTAGGCTTCTACATCTTCTGCGCCAAAGGTTTCGCGCAGCCGAGCTTCATCTTCGTTAGAGAGAGACGTCTGCAATACTTTGGCATTGAAAGAAGCAAGTTCTGGCAAGACTTTATCGGCCGTAACTTTTACAACCAATAAAAAGAGGGCTGCATGTCCTGGCTCGATTGTCTCGCCAACTTCTTTAATAAATTTATCATCGACGCCAATATCATTAAATTTGCCGCCCAGAGCGCCACCCAAAGCGCCGGCTGCCATGCCCAGCCAGGGCGCAAAAAAGAGCAGGCCGATGAGCATGCCCCAAAAAGCGCCACCCATAGCGCCAGCACCCACAAGACTATGAAGCTGCTTTACCTTGGGCTTGCCTTTTTTGTCTCGAATGACAATGGCAGCATCGGACAGCGTAATGACCTGCTGCTTTTGCATGTCCAGGAGCTTGTCGCGCATCTGGAAGGCGCTGGCCTCATTATCAAAAGACAGAACAATTAAATCACTCATTTTTGATTCTCCTTATAACTAAAGGGTGCATTCCTATGCACCGACTTGGGTTGAAAGGACTGGCAGCAAGACAGCCGCCAATCACTCGGAAAACTGTATCAGTTTTTGCGCTTGCCTTTGCCGGGTGAGGAGGGCGGAGGCACTTCCCCAGGCACATAATTGGGCAGACCCATTGCTGGGACTAACGCCAAGAGTGAGAACCCGGCTAAAATCAGGAAAGACGCCTTCAGTGCGCGCAGTCGTGCATCCTCATTGATTCGGATTGCTTCATTCACCTGTTCTGGCGTGGCCGTGGTTGCTCCCAGCACAGTCTCTAGCTGATCATTGGTGATGAAGTTGATGTTGTCCAGGTTGACCTGAATCTTGAGAGAATCCGGAATTGCGGCCTGAGAAAGCCCAGAAGTGACAAACAGACTTAATAAACCTACGGCCGCCACCCCAGCGAAGGCTGTGCCCAAGGCGGTAGAGAGGTTGTTGGCTACGCCGCGCAGCGCGCCTACATCCCCGGCCAATTCTTTGGGCGAAGCGGATACCATGACATTGAAGAGCAGCGTGATCAGCGACCCTTCGCCAGTTCCGATCATGATTAGGCACAGAATGACAACAGGCGTAGACCATTCGTTGCGTATAGCAAAAGAAAGAAAAGCCAACCCCACAGCCACCACCACAAAGCTTGTAGTGGCGATTTGGCGGGGGGTTAACCGATCATAGAGGCGGACAATGAGGATGGCGGCGCCAGCGATGGAAAGCGTGTAGGGAATAACGGTAACGGCCGTAAACAAACTGCTCTGGTTCTGCACAATCTGAATATACAGAGGGATCAAAAAATTAACCGCCGGACCAAGCGCGCCAATCACAAGCAGCGCCGCGATATTAGACCGCTCTTCTGGCGAATCCAGCACCTCTAAAGCCAACAAGGGGGTCTTCTCTCTGGTTACACGGCGGTGAGACCAGGCAAAAAAGCCCTGCCCAAGCACAAGGCCTAAGAGCACCATAAATGGCGCGGGCGATAAACCCAACAACGTAAACGGCGCAGCCTGTTTAGCCGCTATAATCCCCCAGGTGTTCAAATTATTGAACCCCAATGAGATCAAAATGATGGCCAAAGCCGCCAGGAGCGCACCAACGCCATCAATTTTAATGTCCGGCTGGCGCGCAATGGGCTTCAGCCGGAAACTGAGAATAAAAACAAGGATAGAGAGGATACTCAAAAGACCAAAAGAAAGACGCCAAGTCACCAGAGTACCAAGGAGGCCAGCAATAAAAAATGCCAGCGCGCCGGAAATGGCCGGTGTACCGGCCATTATCCCCAAAGCCTGTGCCTGCTGCTTCCCGCGATAGTTTGCCGCAATCAGCACAACAAGAGTAGGAACCAACGCCGCGGCGGCCAACCCGGCCAGTGCCTGAGCCAAATTCATGGCCGTAGCGCTGGGGCTAAGCGCCATTAAAGCCATCGCTGCGCCATGCATTAATGCTGTAATCTGAAAAACACGGCGTTCCCCAAACAGCTTGCCAATTTTTGCTCCCAGCATGACAAAAGCGGCCACAAACAACGAGTAAAAAACAAGCGCCGTGCCTACACTTGTCGCTGAGGTGTTAAGCTCCTCAACAATAGGGCCAATGGAAACCGGCAAAGCGTTAACATTAAAAGCCATCTGAATCTGCGCGAGAAGGATCACGACCAAAGGCAGCCATGATCCAACCTGTTCAGCTTGCGCTTTATTGGGTGAACCAGTTTTTTGAGTCATAAGTTTATCGAATTCAGGAGCATTAAAAACCCACCGGGTAGCCAGGCCCTAAAGGAATTCCTAACGCAAACCAAACAACAAAAAGCAGTATCCACACAATGGAAATAACCAATGTATAGGGCAGCATCAACGCAATAACGGTACCTATGCCTGCGTCTTTTTGATACCGCTGCACGACAGTAAGGACAAAGGGGAGATAAACCATCAGCGGAGTAATGATGTTTGTGGGCGAATCGCCAACGCGATAAGCGGCCAGAACTGTCTGGGGAGCTACATTTAATCGAAGGAATACTGGAATAAAAATAGGCGCAAAGATAGCCCATTTCGGAATCACGTTGGGGATGATGAAGTTAAGGAGCATGATTACCAGAATGAAGCCAACTAACAAAGGAAGCGCCCCGATATTGGCTTGTTCCAACGCGTCGGCCATCCAAATTGCCACAACCTGTGGCATGTTACTGAAGTTGAAAAAGGCAATAAACTGGCTGATCATAAGCAGCATGAAGATCAGGCCGGCTAAGGAGGCAAAAGTCTTGGTAACCCCCTTAATGACATCCGCGCTGCTCGTAATTGTTTTGGCTCCCAGCCCATAGCCGATCCCCGCCAGCAAGAAAAAGAGCGTAATGATGAAAATCAGGCTGGCCATGAAGGGCGTGTTGCCAATAATTGCGCCTGTGGCCGGATCGCGCAGCGGCGCACCGGACGGCAGAGTTAGCAGCAGTACCAGGGCTAGCATTCCAAGAAAGGCGTAGAGGGCATATCGTAGCCCTTTCGTTTCGGCAGCGATTGCTTTGGCGTCCTGCACTTCTTCTGCTGGCGCGTCGTCTGATGGGTGGTATGCACCTAATCGAGGCTCAATGATTCGGTCGGTGATGACGGCCGCGACAATGCTCAGGATTATGGTAGAGGCAACCGCAAAGTAATAATTGGCGACAATGGTAATCGGTTGGCCGCCAGCCAGGTTGATTGCCTCGTTGGTTATTTCTGTCAGCATCCCATCTATCGGGGCAATGAGAATATTGACGGCAAAGACGGCGCTGACCCCGCCAAAAGCGGCCGCCACGCCAGCAAGGGGATGTCGGCCGAGGCTTAGGAAGGCAATTGCGCCTAGCGGAATCAAAATCAAATAGCCTGCGTCTGTGGCCACACTCGATAGCACCCCAACAAAAACGAGGATGAACGTGATGAGTTGGCGCGGGGTCACTTTAACTGTTTTACGTATCAACGCGCCCATCAGCCCTGACTCTTCAGCCACGCCCACACCAACCATGGCAACCAAAATAACAGCGACGACGCTGAAGCTGGCGAAATTTGATACAAATGAGGTAAAGATGAAGCGCAGTCCTTCAACGGAAAGGAGGCTTTTTATGGCAATGGTCTGTTGTTTTATCTCAAATTGGGCATCGTAAGGTTCTGTGGGCAAGAGTTGCCCGGGTTCAGTGGAGTCTGTGTAATAAGCTCCTTCGGTTTGAACCTCGACGGGGACGGCAATATCTTCGGTTACGCTAACATCCATTAAATAGAGAATGTGGGAAAGCGCCATCACGATGATGATCAGGTACAAAAACATGAGTACTGGATGGGGAACCTTGTTGCCGACGCGTTCAATGCCATCCAACATTTTTTGAGCGAGTGGTTTTTTTTCGCTCACGGCCGTTTCTCCGTTACCTTTTGTCATTTTTTCTCCTGTGCCTTATTTGGGAGCGTGGGCAGCCAATAAACTTAGGCCACAATTTCCCCACCACGCACCCAACAATTCTATTGCTTTATGCCCATGATGCATCGCTATAACGCCAGCAATGCCAATTCTTCAAGGTAAACAATTGCGGTCTCGACGCCACGGTGAAACATCTCAATGCTAAAACGCTCATTGGGAGAATGCAGCCCATCGTCATCCAGACCATACCCCATCATAACAACCGGAATGCCCATCAGGTCAGCTATTTCAGCCACTACAGGAATGCTGCCCCCGCCGCGAGTGAACAATGGCTTTGCGCCCCATGCCCGCTCATATGCGCGAGAAGCTGCCTGCATTTCGGGAATATCGAAAGAAAATAGCGCCGGCTTGCCGGTGGTGATTAACTTTACGCTAACGGTCACAGTGGGCGGGGCAATAGATTCGATATAGCGTTTTATGTGTTCGTAGATTTTGTGCGGGTCCTGATTGCCAACAAGGCGTGAACTAAGCTTGGCTCCAGCCTTAGCCGGCACAATGGTTTTTGGCCCAGGCCCAGCCCAACCGCTCCATAAACCATTGATGTCCAATGTGGGGCGAGCTGAAATTCGCTCGCGAATGCTGTACTCGGTGTCACCCCAGAGAGCGGGAATCCCAGTTGACTGCCTAAATTGTTCTTCGGTGAGATCGGTTTTGGCGATCATGGCGCGTTCTTCGGCCGTCAGGGCTACAACATCATCGTAAAAACCAGGCACCGCAATGGTATTGTCCGGATTGTAGAGTTTGCCAAGGATTTCCACTAAGGCGAGAGCGGGATTATGGACTGCGCCCCCCCACAAGCCGCTGTGTAAATCATCGGTGGGTCCAAAAACTTCGATTTCCAGGTAAGTCATACCGCGAAGACTGTGGAGGACGGATGGCTCGTCTATGGTACGCATAGATGTGTCGCTAATAATGCACACATCAGCCCGGAGAAGATCGAGATGTTCTTTAATGAAAGGGACAAGATTAGGGGAAGAGACTTCTTCTTCGCCTTCGATGAAAAACTTTACATTTACCGGCGCCGTCCCTGCTGTTCTCAAGTAGGATTCGAGGGCTTTTACGTGTATGAACAACTGCCCTTTGTCGTCGGTCGCGCCGCGAGCATAGATTTTGCCATCTTTTTCTACCGGTTCAAAAGGCGGGGTAAGCCAGCCATCCGCCATTTCGGCCGGAACCACATCATAATGACCGTACACCAGAACGGTTGGCTTGTCAGGGCCGGCGCCTAGCCATTCGCCATAGGCAACCGGGTGCCCCGCAGTGGGCATAACCTGAACATTTTCTAACCCCAGTCCGCGCATGTGGTCCACCAACCAGACGGCCGCACGCTGCATATCAGCCGCATGAGCTGGATCTGTGCTGACGCTGGGAATACGCAAAAAATCGTGAAGATCCTTTCGGAACCCTTCAGCATGCGCGCGCGAGTAATCTCGCGCAGAATCGCTTGACGTCTTCATAGCTGATTTTCTCCTATCTGATAGAGGTTTTTAGATTCTCGGAGCACATGATTATAAGAAAAACGAGTTATTGAATAAGATTGCATGCTAGATTTGCACGTAGAACAAAAGCCAATCCAATAGCATCATTTTATCAACATTCAAACTGCCGTCAACGGAGAACAGTCAAAGTTGGACAATTTCTTGAAACCCTGCTGCATCCAATGGGAGGTCGAGTCTTGTATCAGGCCTATTTACTCATATAATTGGTTTGTCGTATGCGGGGCTTTTTGTATGGTGGGCGTAGTCTTACACGAAGTTGGTTGTTCTAACTTGCCTAGACGCTAGACAAGAAAATTCACTAGAATTGGAGGAGATATGGTAATAAAACGAGGGAATTTCTTTTGGCTTGTTGTAATAAGCGTGCTTACGGCCGTCAGCCTCTTGTTGGCAGGTTGTTCAGGCTCAGACCCCGTGCCAACAATCGCACCGACGGCCGAAGTGCCGCCAACCGTCATACCTACCGCACCGGAAACGGGCGACACATCATGGACAGACGTCGAAAAAGCGGGCAAACTCGTCGTTGGCGCCTCATTCGACTATCCTCCATTTGAATTTTACACCGAAGATTTTGAACAAACTGGCTACGACGTCGCCCTGATCAACGAAATTGGCGACCTCCTTGGCGTCGATGTCGAAATTAACGACATGGCCTTTGATGGTTTGGGCGATGCTTTAATGCTGGGGCAGATTGATACGGCCGTTTCCGCCATTTCCGTCACCGACGCCCGGGAAGCCATTATTGATTTTTCCAACGTCTACTATGTCAGCGAAGATGGCATCCTGGCGCAAAAGTGGATGCAGATGCAGCCCATCACCACTCCTGAGCAAATAGTCAATTTGCGAGTAGGCGTTCAGCGCGGGTCTGCCTTTGCCGACTGGATTCAAGACGAACTTATCGCCACGGAAAAAATGAGCGAATCCAACCTGTTTGTTTACTTACAGGCTGACGATGCCCTACGCGATTTGCGGCAGAACCGATTAGACATCATCATCGGCGACCTGCTGCCGGCCAAAGTAGCGCTTAACGCCTTCGATGATATTGAATTGGTAGGGCAGGGGTTAAACCGGGAACGATACGCCATTGCAATCGCCCCCGGCGCCACAGCCTTACAAAGTAAACTGAATGAAGCGCTGATTACTTTGCAAAACAACGGCCGTCTCGCCGAATTAGCCGCCGACTACCTTGACCTGGATGCCGCCGAAGTAATCCCCATCCCCACGCCAGATCCCAGCCCACAGCCCACACCCGTCCCACCGCCCGCTCCCGCCTGCCGCGATGGCATGACTTTCATTCAAGATTTAAATTTCGATGACCAAAATATGACCAACCCGCCCCAATTCGCCCCTGGGCAGCCGTTCCAAAAAGGTTGGCGAATCCTTAACAGCGGCACCTGCACCTGGGACAGCACCTACACATTTGTCTATGTGAATGGCAACACGCCAGCCGCGCGCATGGGTGGCATGCCCCGGCCGATTCAAGGCCAGGTCGCCCCCGGTCAAACCTATGATGTCTCCGTAGACCTGGTTTCACCGCTTGCCCCAGGCATCTATCAAGGGTTCTGGACCATGCGCGGACCTACGGGCCTCCTGTTTGGGAACCGCGTCTGGGTGGGCATCGAGGTTGTCGGCGCGCCGACGGCTACGCCCATCGCCACGCAAACACCCGCGCCAGACATCAGCTTTACTGTTAATCGCAACAATATCCGGGCTGGAGAATGCGTTACCTTCTCTTGGAGCGTCAACAATATCCAGGCCGTTTTCTTCTACCCACAAGGAGCAAACTGGCCTGATTTCGGCGTGACGGGGCAAGGTACCAGCGTGCAATGCCCGGCGCAGACAACAACCTACGAGCTGCGCGTTCTGAGGCGAGACAATACCTTTGAAATTCGCCAACTCACCATCTTTGTCGAGCAGTTGCCGGGCGCGCCAACAATTAACCGTTTTACGGTTGACCCAAATCAAATTAACACTGGTCAATGCGTGTCTATTGCCTGGCAGGTTTCTGGCAATGTGAGCAGCGTGCGCATTTTACGCGGTGGCAACCCGGTTTGGGATGGCGCGCCAATCAGCGGTTCGACAAGCGACTGCCCGCCAGGAGTTGGCCGCATCCCTTACACAATCGAAGCCATCGGGCCTGGTGGCACCAACCGCGATCAACGCGATGTCACCATTGTTCAGCCAACGGCGCAGCCGACGCCTCAACCGCCTACAGCCACGCCGCCAATCATCCCCACAGCCACACCGCAGCCGCCAATCATCAATTCCTTTATTGTCAGCCCGGGCCAGATCACGGCCGGGCAGTGCGTGAATGTGACCTGGGCCGTTAGCGGCGGCGCGAGCCATGTTAACATCCTGCGCGATGGTTCACGCATCATTGACGGCGCGTCCTTCAGCGGCGCGTTCCCGGACTGCCTGAGCCAGGCCGGAACGTATGCGTATCGCCTGGAAGCGTCGGGGAATGGGCAAACTGTTACCCGCGACCAAACGGTGGTTGTTTCGGCCAGCGTGCCGCCCACGCCAACCCGGTCGCCGCTGGTTGGGGTTAACTGGACGTTGGCAAACATGAATATGAACCAGATTGTGCCGCCCGGTCTGGCCATAACGGCCGTCTTCGACGACAACGGCCGTGTCAACGGCAGCAGCGGCTGCAATACCTACAGCGGAAACTACACGGCCGTCGGCAACACCCTCACCGTCGGGCCATTGGTGGGTACGAGCATTTCCTGCGACCCAGACACCATGCAGATCGAACAGCAGTTTTTGACTCTGTTCCAATCGGCTGCGACGTATAATATATCGGCCTCTGGTCTGACCATTTTCAACAGCGGCAGCATGAATGTGCTGGCATTTACCCGCGCAGCTACGCCGCGGTAACCGGCGCAGTGATTGACCGTTAAAAAAAAGCCCTGCACGGCCGTGCAGGGCTTTTTTATCACCCTGGTGTTGTGCTTTTTCTTGTCAATTAATAGATACCGATATGTAAGCATTATTGGTATCTATATTGATTTTCGGGTATACTACAGGCACTATGGCAAAACAACTAGAACCAGTACGTCATCGAGCAAATGAACTGGAACCCCTGGGCGGTCCGGCGAATTCGGTCGCCCAGATTGGCGCAGCGGCTAATCAAGCTGCCGCAAACTATAGTTTCATTGATTACCAACAACGCCGCTCCGCGAAAACCATTCGCACGCAAACAGCCGCATTACTGCTTTGGGTACAATACCTGGACAAAATCGGCGCGGCTGTAGGCCTGCTGCCACTGGCCGCCACCTGGGCCGCCGGCTTTTACACAGACAAAGAACACGAAGCCCTCGCCGATTACGCAGCCGCGCAAAATGTCGATTTACCCCATGTCTGGGCGGCGTATTTCTTCCAGAACTCCCCTGCTGCCTGGGCGGGCGTCACCTGGGGATTGGTAGAAGGTTATGTCAAATGGTTGCTCAACCAGGGTTACAGCATCGCCAGCGTCAACAACCGGCTCTCGGCGATAAAGGTTTATGCGCGGCTGGCGACAAAATCCGGCGCGATTCCACCGGCAGACCATGCATTGATTCGGGAAGTACGGGGATACGGCCGTACCGAAGGCAAGCGCATGAATGCCAACCGGCAGCAGACCCGCATCGGCCACAAAAAAGAGGACGCCATCGTGCTAACGCCCGAACAAGCAAGCCAGCTCAAAAACCAGCACCCCAATACCCCCCAGGGAATACGTGACCGCCTGATGATCTGCTTGTTTTTAGATTTAGGGCTGCGAGCCAGCGAAGTCGCCGCATTGCGCGTGGAAAATTTGGCCGATACCGGCTGCGTCGTGGTTTATCGCCAGAAAACCGACACCACAGATCGGCTCAAGCTGTCGGCAGACATCACGCAGGCGCTGCAAGATTATCGGCCGTACCTGCGTCAGAGCGGTATTTTGTTGCGAGGTAGTCGCAAAAATAGCAAATTAACCGATGAAGTCATGTCGGTGCGAGCGATAGGCAGCCGCATCAAGGCAATGGGCCGGGATATTTTGGGGATTTGGGAGCTGTCGCCGCACGATTTGCGGCACACGTGGGCCACTCAGGCAGCCAAAAACAGCAATCCGTTTGCCCTGCGAGATGCCGGCGGCTGGACCAACATGCAGACGCCCAGCCGGTACGTCGAACGGGCGGAAGTCGCCAATGAGGGGATTGAGCTAAATTACTAAAGGTTCGTCCAAAAATAAGTTTGGACTTTAGGAGACTGGAGATCAGTTTGTAGCCGCGGTATCCCTACCGCGTTCTGGAAAATACGCGGTAAGGATACCGCGGCTACGAGGCTAGAGGTTGGAGATTGGACCAATCTCCAGTCTGCTGCTAGCAGTTTGTTGGAAAAGTCCCCGTAGCCGCGGTTTCTTACCGCGTCTTCCAGAGGCGGGGTAAGGATACCCCGGCTACAAAAAGAGGTTCTCCGACAGACTGGTAGCCAGTGAATCTAACACAAAGGTTTTTTAATAGTCGCCAGGGGCATACTCAAGCTCCAAATTGGCTCTGATATCTGCTTCATCCATCCAGACGGGTTTTAATTCGCGGTTGGCAAACAACGGCGCTTGATCAGCGAAATGGGGTGAGGTTTCATCGAGCGTGGCGCTGCCGAATTGGTGAATGCTTTCTGACGACACCTTGCCATCGGCGTCCCACCTGACGAGCAAGATATATGAGTCGCCGGCGATGCCCTGAAAACGGCCGTCCTCCCCTAACTCCCCATAAATCGCATGTAACACATCCGGCGCGCCACCCAGACCTAAATCAGTATCGCCGCGCACCAGCCGGTTAACTTCCGACCAGGGAACGTCTACGCGGCCAAACTGTGCCTGCAGGGTGGAAACGGCCGTCTGAAACCCCGCTATCACCACCGCCGGGTCAATCTCTGCCCCCACCAATTTAGACGGGTTGATGTGGCCGTTGTCGTTGATAGAATTCAACGTCAGCACCATCAACGCCGCCGCCGGATTGTCCGGATCGGTCTGCAAATCCCACTCTTTCAGCAAGGCGACTGCTTGCTGCGTGGCCGCGTCGCCGGATTGCAATTCAGGCGCAGCCACGATCATATCTACATATCGGGCAATGTCCGATTCGGCGGAATAAGCCATATCATATTTGTAGGTGTAAAAATCTTCGGCGGTGATGGACTCATCAGCGCCAAACAATTCCAGCGCCCGCAAGGCGCGATTGGACATGCTGGTTTCTATGCCCAGCGTAGGCGAAAAATCAGCCGGATTGGGGTTTTCCGGGCCGATGGTGGTTTGGAATGGCGAACTGTTGCCGTTTTGGATGAAGCCGGATGCCGGGTTTAGAACTTGGGGCAGTTGGTCAAATGGCAGGTAATCGGTCCACAAAGTTTCAGACGTGTCGCCGGGCAGGTATTGCTCCCAATCGTATCCTGCGGCGCGAATGGGCAGCAGGGCATTGTAGAGGTAGTAAATGGTGCCTTCTTTGTCGGCGTAACCGGCATTGAACATGGGCAGCACGCCCTCACGCATCGCCGTCTGCCATTCCTCAAAATTTGTCGCTTTGTTCATGCGGTACCATTGTTCAACCAGACCCACTTCGCCATAACCGGCGTAGCGGATCGCGTAAACGCCATGGGGCCGGCGCACGGTTGGACCATACACCGACCAGAGCGCTTCTTCTTTAACGGTCCAAATGAATCGGCCGAAAACCTTGACCCGGATGGGCACATTGCGCACTTCGAGATCGCGCCATTCGCCGTCAAAGCGGTACTGGTTGGGATTGTCCGGGTTGATGTCTAGCACATACACATCTACCAGATCAGGGCTGTTGACAGTGAGTCCCCAGCCTAAATTCTCGTTGTGGCCAACGAGTACCACGGGAGCGCCGGGGAACAGTCCGCCGACCATATTCCACCCTTCTTCGCTGTGGACGTGGGCTTCGTACCAGGTGACCGGGCCTTTCCAGGGCTGGTGCGAATTGACGGCCAGAAAGGTTTCGCCGTTGGCGCTGCGGGCCGGGCTGACAGCGAAGGTGTTGGAGCCAAAGCGCACGGCCGTAGGCAGTTGGCTGGTTTGTTTAGTAGTGACGGGTAACGGCCGTTCCTCGCCAAACAAATCGCCAATCACCCCCTCTACGCCAAAAAAGAAAGGCGTTTTATGCACAAACCCGGCCACAACATCCTGCCCGGTTACAGGAAACAAACCAGGGTAAGCCTCGTCCTGGTGCAAAGCGGCGTAATAATTCAAGCCATCAGCGTAACCCTCCACCAGAGCGCGGGTTTCCGGAGCCAGGGTCGGATAACCTGTCCGCACAACTTCGGGAATGCGCAGCAGCTGCACCAAAAAATCGTTGGGGGCTAACGCCGCCCCGCCAATCGTGCCAAGCTGCCCGCGGGCCGCAGCAAGGGCCAATTGGATGGTGTCGAAATCATCTTCGGCGTGCGCGTAGGCCAGCCCATAGGCGGCATCGGCATCGGTTTCGCCAAAGATGTGGGGCACGCCCCAGGTGTCACGCAGGATGGTGACGTTGTAGTTGTCGCTAACGGCCGTTAGATACCCCAAATTTTCCTGATACGGCCAATAAGCATATGCCAGAACCCCCACCCCGATTGCAATGAGGGCGATAATCACCGCCACGAGAATTTTTTGCCACCGTTTCATTTGGTCACCTCGATTTACATCTTGTTGGTTTAGTTGGCGCGCTAAAAGTTATATTATTTGCGTATGTACACGGCCGTACCCCACCTTACTATAACAGGTGAAGCATGTTGCCGCACAAATCCAATGATGGGTGCCGGGATTAGGATCCATCGCCTGATCATGACCGATTTGTCTGCTTGTAGGGCAATTTAAAGGCTGCCCTTTCATTTACTAAACAGCTATACTGTATAATCATTCACGACCTGAGCGCCAAGCTGGCGTTAACTACAGAATGGGATGAAAGCGTGGCCCGTTTTAATTGGATCGTGCCGCCGAGTCAGGCTCAGAGCGATACGCAGCCGGTTGTTTCTGATACGCCGTGGGAGGGCTTGCTAACCGGCGTGGCGGCGGTTTTGTTGTTGGGACTGGTGGTGGGCACGGCCGTTTTGTGGCGCGCCAGCCACGTACCCCACCAATCCTCGGATTAACGTCGCTATCATGAACCACACGCTTCTCCTGGTCCGGCATTCGTCCGTGGCAGTGCAGCCGGAAAAACCGGCCGCCGCCTGGCCACTGTCGGCTGACGGCCGTGTCCGCGCCCAAACATTCGCCCAAACCCTAAATTCTCTGCCCACACCCATCACCCGCGTCATCACCAGCCAGGAACCGAAAGCGATAGAAACCGGCGCGATTATGGCCGCTTATTGGGGCGTTCCCAGCCATGCCGCGCCCAATTTGCACGAGCACGACCGGGCGGGGATGCCTTATCTGGCGGATCAGGCGGCATTTGCAACGGCCGTTGCCCAATTTTTCGCGCAGCCAGACAGGTTGGTGTGGGGCAATGAAACGGCCGTAACCGCATGTGACCGTCTGGAAACGGCCGTGCGCCAGCAGCTCGCCGCCTATCCCCAAGACACCCTGGCCATCGTCACCCATGGCACAGTCCTCAGCCTGCTCATCACACGCCACAACCCCCACATCCAGGCCTTCCCGCTTTGGCAAGCGCTCACGCTCCCGGCCGCCTTTCTCCTTAACCTGCCCGACCTGTCCCTCAGAACCTCCTTTCTCTACTCACCAGAGCGGTAAACATCCTGAACAATACCGCCGCGTGCCCTGTCAAATCAGGCAGGCATTGGTATAATAAAGTGTGAAGTTGCCCCCAAACTCGTTTGGAGCGGCTCTAACGAACGTTCAAACCCCACAAATTTCCCTTAAATCTAGGAGGTTCATATGTCAGAAGAACGTATCAAGGTAACTTATTCAACCCTTTCCAGCCCCAATCCCCGTCTGCACCAACTGTATGATGAGGCCGTCGAACGCGCCAAAGCCAATTTCGGTAAAAATTACCCCCTCTTCATCAACGGGGAAGAACGCTTTGCCGAAAAAACATTCGCCAAACACAGCCCGATCAACCTCGATTGGGTGATGGGTCATTTCCAATACGGAACCGAACAAGATGTCGATGATGCCATCGCCGCCGCGCGCGCCGCCTTCCCCAAATGGAGCGGCATGCCCTGGCAAGAGCGCATCGCCATCATGCGCAAAGCCGCAGATTTGATCAGCGACCGGCTGTTCGACATGGGCGCAAATATGAGCCTGGAGATCGGCAAAAACCGCCTGGAAGCGCTCGGCGACGTTGAAGAAACGGCCGATCTCATCCGCTACAACTGCGACGCCATCGAAAAGAACAACAATTTCGCCTTTGACCTATTGGCCGAAAGCGATAGACACCACAACCGCAGCGTGCTGAAGCCATATGGCGTGTGGGTGGTTATTTCGCCCTTCAACTTTCCCGGCGCGCTGGCTGGCGGCCCGGCCGGCGCAGCTCTCATCGCCGGCAACACCGTCGTGCTGAAACCGGCCACCGACACCCCCCTCACCTCCTGGTTCCTCACTGAATGTTTCCGCGACGCCGGCGTACCGGCCGGAGCTTTTAACTTTATCACCGGCAGCGGCCGTGTGGTGGGCGAGCGTTTGGTCACCCATCCGGGCGTAGACGGCATCACCTTCACCGGCAGCTATGACGTGGGCATGCACATTTTGCGCACCTTTGCCCAGGGGCGATACCCGCGCCCAGTTATCGCCGAAATGGGCGGCAAAAACCCAACCATCATCACCAACAAGGCGGATTTGGACAAAGCGGCAATGGGCGTGATGCGCTCAGCGTTTGGCCTGCAAGGCCAAAAATGTTCGGCTTGCTCCCGCGTCTACGTTCATGCGGATGTAAAAGACGCCTTTATGGAAAAACTGCTGGCTCTCACCAAAGAAATTCACGTCGGCGACCCAACCCAGAAGGAAAATTGGATGGGGCCGGTGGCCAACAAAGGCGCGTTTGAGGACTACAAGAAATTTGTGGCCGATTTGCGGCAAGATGGCGAAATCGTTTTTGGCGGCGAAGCACTGGCCGGAAATGGCTATTTTGCCGCGCCGACGATTGTGGATAATCTGCCGCACGATCATTACCTGTGGAAGCAAGAAATGTTCCTGCCCATCGTCACGGTGCATCCGTTTACAGACCTGGACGATGCGATGGCCAAGGCCAATGACGTAGAATATGGCCTGACGGCCGGTTTCTTCAGCGAAGACGATGCGGAAATTCAGTGGTGGCTGAACAATATCCAGGCGGGCGTGTTGTATGTGAACCGCGCGTCGGGCGCGACAACCGGGGCATGGCCTGGCTACCAATCGTTTGGCGGTTGGAAAGGCAGCGGCTCAACCGGTAAAGCGGCGGGCAGCTTCTACTATATCCAGCAGTACATGCACGAACAGAGTCAAACCATCATCGAATAAAGACGAATTCTAGCAGTCTGTCGGAGAACCTCTTTTTGTAGCCGGGGTATCCTTACCCCGCCTCTGGAAGACGCGGTAAGAAACCGCGGCTACGGGTACTTTTCCGACAAACTGCTAGAAGGCAGACCTGACAGGTTTTCCACAACCTGTCAGGTCTTGGCCTTCAGGAAAACCCACATGACAAATAAAGTCATCTCTATGAAGGAAGCGGTAAGCCAGTATGTGCAAGATGGCGACATGGTGGCAATTGAAGGGTTTACGGCTTTCATTTGTTTTGCGGCCGCGCACGAGATTATTCGACAGGCAAAACAAGACCTGACGCTGGTGAGGATGACGCCAGACCTGGTGTATGACCAGATGATTGCCGCCGGCGTGGCAAAAAAGCTTATTTTTAGTTACCTGGGCAATCCGGGGGTGGGCAGTTTGTATGGTGTGCGGCGGGCGGTGGAGAAAGGAATCCCACGGCCGTTAGAACTTGAAGAGTACTCACATTTTGGCATGGTAGGGCGGTACATCGCCGGGGCCAGCAAGCTGCCCTTTTTTCCGCTGCGCAGTTACACGGGCAGCGATATGCCCGCCGTTAATCCGCTCATCCGGTTTGTAGACAGCCCGTATGGCGACGGCCCCATTGCCGTGGTGCCGCCGCTGAATCCTGACGTGGCCTTTTTGCACGCGCAGCGCGCCGACGCGCAGGGCAACACCCACATTTGGGGCCTGCTGGGAATGCAAAAAGAGGTCGCTTTTGCCGCCAAAAAAGTGGTGATTGTGGTGGAAGAAGTGGTGGACGCCGAGGTGATTGCGCGCGACCCAAACCGCACGCTGATTCCGGGCCTGGTTGTGGACGCCGTGGTGCATGAGCCATTTGGGGCGCACCCGAGTTACGTGCAGGGGTATTACGACCGGGATAATGCGTTTTATTTAGATTGGGCCGAGAATTCTGGCGATCAGGAAAAGACTGAGGTCTGGTTGCAGCAGTGGGTGTATGGCGTGCCAGACAGGGAAGCGTATCTGGCGCGGTTGGGTCAGGAGCGGTTGGCGGGTCTGGCGCCTGGTGAATTATTGGCCGAGCCGGTGAATTACGGCCGTTATCAATAAACATGCCCAACGAAACTGGCGGACTCAATTGGTGAAAGAGATAAGCAGAGAGACGGCCGTTGGGTAACGGCCGTCTTCTTTTTTAATCATCGCTCGCATACGAGGGGTACCAATGGAAATGGCAGTTATTGGTCTGGTAGACAATGCGGCTTTGTTGATGGCCATAGCCCTCTTCTATGACATCCTGCTCCAGAAGTCGCCTGCCCAATTAACCAATAAATCTCGGCCAGCCTTGCTGACAGGTCTGGGACTGGGTTTCATCGGCATCGCCCTGATGCTGAATCCCTGGCATTTCCAATCTGGCATTTTTTTTGACACCCGCTCCATTCTGATCAGCCTGACAGGATTGTATTTTGGTCTTATTCCCGGCGTTGTCACTGCGTTAATAACCAGCCTGTTTCGGTTTTACCAGGGCGGCGCAGGCGTTCTTCCGGGGGTCCTCGTCATTTGGGCGACATTAGGTATAGGTTTGGCGTGGCGTCGTTGGCGGCCGTCGGGCTGGCAGTGGCCGGAATTGTATCTGTTTGGGCTAGTTGTCCATCTCGTTACATTGGCTCTATTTCTAACGTTCCCTCGTGAAACGGCAATCTCCGTATTACGCGTCATATCGCTGCCAATTCTAATCGTTTACCCGGTGGGCACTGTGCTGCTTGGCATGCTGCTAAACCGACAGCAAACCCGGTATGAGGAGATACAAGCAACCATCGCTCTGGCCGACCAACTGCGCCAGGTTGTGCAAAATATGCCGGTGATGCTGGATGCCTTCGACGCCAACGGGGCGATTGTGGCCTGGAACAAAGAGTGCGAGACTGTAACCGGGTATTCTGCCGAAGAGATCGTCAAGAATCCGACAGCACTGAACCTGTTGTACCCCGATAACCAGATTCGCCAGGTTCTGAGCGCTGCTATTTCCACAAATTTGACGGATACTCGCGATCAGGAGTGGGTCTTAACGTGCAAAGACGGCCGTCAGAAAACCATTTCCTGGTCCAGCATCAGCCGGGAATTCCCCATTCCCGGTTGGACCACCTGGGCAGTCGGCGTCGATGTGACCGGAAGAGTGCAGGCGCATCAGGCGTTGCAGCAAAGCGAAGAACAACTACGGCTGGCGCTGGATGCGCTGCAAAAATTAAACGGTGAACTAGAAAAGCGCGTGCGGCAGCGCACCATTGAACTTGAGGTGGCCAATCACTCGTTGGAATCTTTCACGTATTCGGTATCCCATGACCTGAAAGCGCCGCTGCGGGGTATTGAGGGCTACAGCAAATTGATAATGGAGGATTATGAGAGTGTGCTGGATGAGAACGGCCGTTTCTTCCTGAGCAACATCCTCCAGGCTACCCAGCAAATGAATCAGCTCATTGACGACTTGTTGGCATTTTCACATTTAGAGCGACAAACATTGCTCACGGCCGTCATCAACCCACGCATCCTGATCGCCAACTTACTCGCGGAAAGAAAAATCGAGATAGACACCTGGCAAATCAGCGTGACAATGAACGTGGTAGAAACGGCCGTGTTCGCCGACCCCCATGGCCTCACCCTGATCATGCGTAACCTGCTCGATAATGCCATCAAGTTCACCGGCAAAACACCCAACCCCGCCATCACAATCGGCGGCGAACCAACTCCTCAGGGTTACAAATTATGGGTTCAGGACAATGGCATTGGCTTCGACATGCGGTTTCACGACCGTATCTTTGATATTTTCCAGCGGCTCCATCTACCTGAAGAATACCCTGGAACCGGCATCGGATTGGCTATTGTGCATAAAGCGGTTGTCCGTTTAGGTGGTAAAATATGGGCCGACAGCGCGCCTGGATGCGGGGCAACCTTTTATTTAGAGCTTCCCAACCATCCGCCAGCAGAAGAACCACCTAATCAGGCAGCGCCCGCCATCGGAATTGACGCGAATTCAATGTAACCAAGACCTCAGGCCCCCAAGGGTTTGATACCCAAAAAATCCAAATTTTCATGAGCAAACCCTTGGGGTCGGTACAGTTACTCAGATTTTATCATTAGAGAGTGCCATGCAAGTTTTATACGTAGAAGACAATGTTCTCGATTCCGACCTGGTTGCCCGCGAAATTTCCCGGCAGCCCGGCCAATTTGCCCTGACAACTGCCCGAACCTTACAGGAAGCACGCCACATTTTGCAAAAAAATCGTCAATTCGATCTCATTTTGGTGGATCTACACTTGCCTGATGGCAACGGGCTGGAATTGTTGACCGAAATTCGTGGCGCAGAAATGCCAACGGCCGTTGTCATTCTCACCAGTTCAGGCGACGAAGATTCGGCCGTGGCCGCGCTTAAAGCCGGCGCCAACGACTACATCATCAAGCGCGACAACTACATTTCCCGCCTGCCCGAAGTTCTGACCAACGCGCTTGCCCGTTTTCATGCCGAAATTGACCGCAAAAACCGCCCCCTCCGCGTCCTTTACGTGGAACACAACAGCGCCGACAGCCAACTGGCACAAATTCACCTGCAACGCTACGCCCCTCACATTCTGCTTGATGTCCTGCCCAGCGCGGTCGCCGCACTGCAACAACTGCCACTGTCGGCATTAGAACCCTGTCCCTGGGATATTTTGCTGCTCGATTACCGCCTGCCCGGCCTAAACGCGCTCGATGTCTTAAAAATTATTCATGATGAACGTTTTTTAGATTTGCCCATCATCCTGATCACCGGACAGGGCAACGAGGCTGTGGCCACTCAGGCGCTGCGGCTGGGCGCTGTAGATTATCTGGTCAAGCAACCGGGCTATCTGTTCCAGCTCCCATCCGCTCTAGAAAACGCCTACCACCGCGCCCGATTAATCCACGAACAGGATGCGCTGCGAGAAAGCGAAGCGCGCTTCCGGCGGCTGGCGGAAAACGCCCAGGACATCATCTTTCGGCTCATCGTGAAGCCGACTGCCCAGTTCGATTATGTCAGTCCGGCAGCCCAGGCAATTACCGGTTACTCGCCCAAAGAATTTTATGCAGACCATGATTTCATGGCGAACAGGGTACACCCGGAAGACAGAGCCGGTTTTTCGGACCTTTTCACAGACCCTCAGGCATTTCAGCCAATCATTACGATGCGCTGGCAGCATCGAGATGGTCACACTGTCTGGATCGAAGTGCATCAGACGCCCATCTACGACGACGACCATCAGTTGATCATGATCGAGGGCGTTGCCCGTGATATTACCAACCGCGTTCTGGCAAACGATAAACTTAAATTGCAAAATGCTACCCTGAATGCGGTCGCTAACGCCATTGTTATCACAGATGTAAATGCCGTCGTCGAATGGATTAATCCGGCATTTTCCACGCTCACCGGCTATTCCATAGAAGAATCTGTCGGCAAAGAACTTGGCGACCTGATCGGTTCGAATCTGAACGAGTTAACTGTGGTCACTGATATGTGGCACACCATCCGGGAAGGGAAAGTGTGGCAAGGAGAGGTGGTTAACCGGCGAAAAGATGGCAGCCTCTACACAGAAGAACAAACGATCACCCCCTTAAAAGATGATCAAAACAACATTATTCAATTTATTGCCATCAAACATGACATTTCCGCCCGCAAGCAAAACGAAAAAGACCGCCTCCAATTGCTGGCCGAGGTGCGCGAGCAAGCAGAACGCGTACGCCAAATTATCGACACCGTCCCGGAAGGCGTGCTGCTGTTGGACGAATTTGGGCGGGTGATACTGGCCAACCCTGTCGGAGAAAAGGATTTGGCAATTCTGGGCGGTATTCAGTTGGGCGAGACGTTGACGCATGTTGGGGAACGGCCGTTAGCCCACTTCCTTACTCCCCCACCACGCGGACAATGGCACGAACTCACCGCTGGTTCACGCGCCTTCAAACTCATCGCCCGCCCCATCCACCACGACCTTGAGTCCAGCCGCTGGGTCCTGGTTATCAACGACATCACCCAGGAACGCGAAACGCAGCGTTACCAACAAGCTCAGGAACAACTGGCAACCGTAGGGCAGCTCGCCGCCGGCATCGCCCATGATTTCAACAACATTATGGGCGTCATCTCCCTATACGCCCAAATCCTCCAGGAAATCCCCAATCTGTCTGCCAAACACCAACGCTTTCTGGTCACCATTTACGATCAGGCCCGCCAAGCCGCCGATCTCATCTCGCAAATTCTCGATTTTAGCCGCCGCTCCGTCATGGAACTCACTTCCCTGGACTTGCTGCCATTTATCAAAGAAAACGTGAAATTGTTAGAACGCATGCTGCCTGAAAGCATCGCCATCAAATTGGTCTTCGATCAAAACCGTTATCAGGTAAATGCCGACCCAACTCGGATCCAGCAAGTTTTAATGAATCTGGCTATCAACGCGCGTGATGCGATGCTGACGGGGGGAACCCTTACTTTCTCGCTAACCTCTATCACCGTTGATCTTGGCCAGGCTCCACCATTACCCGATATGGGCGTAGGTGAATGGGTCAGTCTGGCCATCTCAGACACCGGCGTTGGCATGTCCCCGCAGCACTTATCCCATATGTTCGAACCGTTTTTTACGACCAAATCTCCGGGTCAGGGCACTGGTTTGGGGCTGGCGCAGGTTTATGGCATTGTAAAACAACATGGGGGGTCGTTAACCGTCCGAAGTAAAGAAGGGGAAGGGTCAACCTTTACCCTCTATTTGCCCCTGCTGACCAGCCAGGAATCCTCTGGTCACTCGTTTACCATCACCCAGAATACGCCTAGTGGTTCAGAGGTCATTTTGTTGGTCGAAGACAACGAAGCCATGCGCACCACAGTTCACGAAGCCCTTGCCGGGCTGGGTTATGAGGTGATTACCGTGAACAACGGCGTTGAGGCATTGGCGTTTTTAGCGCAAACAGACACGGCCGTTCACCTCATCCTCAGCGATCTTGTCATGCCCACCATGGGCGGCGCTGAACTTTTCCACGCCCTGGCCGAACAGCGCCATAGCGCAAAAATACTCATCATGACCGGCTACCCCATTGCCACCCAGGAAAACGACCTGCTGCGCACGGAAAAAATCGATTGGATTCAAAAACCATTCGACATTGCCAGCCTGGCTGCCAAAGTGCGCGCCGTTCTAGACAAACCGGCATAAAAAATCAACAAGATATGCCCCTGAGATTGGCGATTGGCGATTGGAGATTTAACCCTGATTGCCTGACAAAACTTATCTACCCGCAGGGAACGCAGAGAAAGCGCGGAGTTTGCACCAGAGAAAGTCTCCGCGTCCTCCGCGCTCTCCGCGGTAAAAATCTGAGATTTGTCAGTCAGCCAGGATTCTACCAGCCATCTCCTCTTCAACCGTTCGTCTTACTCACAAAAGGAAAACGCATCTCATGCATGGATTTACCGGCAAAATCCTTCACCTCAACCTGAACCAATTAACCATAGAAATTGAAGAACCTCACGAGCCGTTTTATCGCGCCTACATGGGCGGCAGTCTGTTTGGTCTCTACTACCTCTGGAAATTCACGCCCGCCGGCACGCCCGCTCTCCATCCGGATAACACCGTCACCTTCGCCGTCAGCGCGCCCACCGGGCTGCCCATCAGCGGCCAAAGCCGGGCTACCGCTACCTGCAAATCGCCCAGCAGCGGCGGCGTGGCCGACAGCCAGGCCGGCGGGTTCTGGCCGGCCGAGCTAAAGTTTGCCGGTTTCGATGCCCTGGTCATTCGCGGGAGGGCATCTACCCCGGTCTATCTTTGGGTCCACGACGGCCGTGCCGAAATCCGCGACGCCGCCCACCTGTGGGGCAAAACCACCCTGGTCGTCGACCGTCTGATCAAAGAAGAATTGGGCGACAAAAGCGTCGAAATCGCCCAAATTGGTCCGGCGGGCGAAAAACTGGCCAATTTCGCCGCCGTCATGAACATGAACAATCGCGCCTGGGGGCGCACAGGCATTGGCGCTGTGCTTGGCAGCAAGCAGCTCAAGGCCATCGTCGTGGGCGGCAACCAGTCTGGCAAACAAAAAGTAACGGCGGCGGAGAAAACGGCCGTTACCACCCTTATTCGCCAGGGAGCAGCCAACATGGACCCCAGAGGCGCATCTCAATTCGGCCGTATCGGCACGCCGCGCTCAGTCATGGCCAACTACGGCGCCGGTGGACTGCCCTCCTTCAACTGGAACGCCGGTGTCATGCCCACGCTCGCCCAGGCCGAAGCCATGAGCGGCGAAGCCCTCTACGACAATCTGCTGCGCGGCGCAGCCGACGGACAGCAAGATAAAATCGGCCGCGACACCTGCTACGCCTGCGCCATCCGCTGCAAACGCGTTGTCGAATCTGAATGGCGCGATCGGCAAATTCTGCCCGAATACGGCGGCCCCGAATACGAAACCTTGGCCACCTTCGGCTCTTACTGCGGCATCAGCGACCTTCAGGCCATCAGCTACGCCAATCAACTCTGCAACGAATATGGCGTAGACACCATTTCCTGCGGCGCAACACTCGCCTGGGCGATGGAATGTTACGAAAACGAAGTCCTGAATCTGGAAGAGACTGACGGCATCCCGCTGCAATTTGGCGACGCCGCCGCGATGATCGCCATGCTGGAAAAAACGCTCCGGCGCGAAGGTTTTGGCGACATTTTGGCAGAGGGTTCCGCCAGAGCAGCCGACCGGCTGGGCAAAGGGCATGAATTCCTCCTAACCGTCAAAGGACAAGAAATGCCCGCCCACATGCCCCACGTTAAACGCAGCCTGGGTCTCATTTACGCCGTCAACCCATTCGGCGCAGACCACGAATCCTCCGATCACGATCCGCTCTACCAACCCAAAGTTTATGAAGGCACGCCCGAACGCCCCGGCACAAAACAATATCTGGCGCAGCTTGGCCTGGCAGATCCGCAGCCGGCGCAAGCGTTAAATATGGAAAAAGTTCAATTCGCCTTGCAAACGCAGTACAGCTACAGCGCCAACGAGAGTCTTGGTCTGTGCCATTTTGTATTTGGCACAAGCTGGCAGCTATTTGGGCCGCAGCACAAAGCCGATTTGATGGCCGCGGCCACCGGTTGGGATGTGACCCTGGCCGAATTGCAGGCTCTCGGCCGCCGCCGGGTGAACCTGATGCGCGCCTTTAATGCCCGCGAAGGTCTTACCCGCGCCGAAGACACGCTGCCGGAAAAATTGTTCAAGAACCCACTCCAGGGCGGCCGCTCCGATGGGCTGCTCATCGAGCGGGAGGAGTTGGCCGACGGGCTGCGTCTGTATTACCACGCGGCGGGCTGGGATGCAGAAACCGGTATGCCCACAAGATCGACGCTCGAAGAAGTGGGCCTAACCTGGGTGGCCGATGCGCTGGGGATTTAGGCATCTGGCGCGCTGCCTGCTCATCGCCTGAAAAACGTGTACAATTGCCATCAGTCTAGCAGGCTGTCGGAGAACCGCTTTTGTAGCCGGGGTATCCTTACCCCGCCTCTGGAAGACGCGGTAAGAAACCGCGGCTACGGGTACTTTTCCGACAAATTGCCAGCAGGCTGTCGGAGAACCGCTTTTGTAGCCGGGGTATCCTTACCCCGCCTCTGGAAGACGCGGTAAGAAACCGCGGCTACGGGTACTTTTCCGACAAATTGCCAGCAGGCTGTCGGAGAACCGCTTTTGTAGCCGGGAGACGCGATAAGAAACCGCGGCTACGGGTACTTTTCCGACAAATTGCCAGCAGGCTGTCGGAGAACCGCTTTTGTAGCCGGGGTATCCTTACCCCGTCTCTGGAAGACGCGGTAAGAAACCGCGGCTACGGGTACTTTTCTGACAAACTGCTAGCAGGCAGGTATCGAGAAAAATGGGTCGGTAGAAGCCAAAGTCTGTCAACGCGAACCAACATGAACGGGAAGGAGAAAATATGATCGAGTACCCCACGTTAGCCGCCGGAGCTATTGAAGCAATTGTTTTTGCCCATCATGGCGATCCGTTTGGTGTTTTAGGGCCGCACGAGTATGAAAACGGGCTGGTTGTGCGGGCGTTTTTGCCCTATGCGGCGTCTATCTCTGTAGTCCTGGTGGACCAGACGGCCGTTTACCCCATGCACCTTACCCATGAAGCAGGCCTGTACGAAGTATTCCTCGCCAACAAAGCGCTTCCCGTCGATTACCAATTGCAAGTTGTTATGCACAATGGCGAAACGGCCGTCTTAGACGACCCCTACAATTTCCCGCCGCTGCTCACCAACTTCGACGAACATCTGATGGCCGAAGGCACCCACATGCAAATGTATCGCAAACTTGGCGCGCATCTGACGACGATAAACGGCCGTGCCGGCGTCTATTTCGCCGTCTGGGCGCCCAATGCCCAGCGCGTCAGTGTGGTGGGCGAGTTTAACAGTTGGGACGGCCGTTATCATCCCATGCGCTTCCACCACGACACCGGCGTCTGGGAACTATTCCTCCCTGGCTTAGGCGAAGGAACCCTCTACAAGTACGAAATAAAAACCCACTACCAGGGCTACATGGTTACAAAAGCCGATCCCGTCGGCTTCTTCTCCGAATTGCGCCCCAAAAACGCGTCCATCGTCTGGAACATCGACAAATACAACTGGCAAGATGCCCAATGGCTGGCTGACCGCCCCAAATACAATGGCTTAAACGCGCCCATCAACATCTACGAAGTACACCTGGGTTCCTGGAAACGGAAAAACGGCTGGGAATGGCTCACCTACCAGGACATGGCCAACGATCTGGTTCCCTATGTGAAAGAAATGGGATTCACCCACATCGAGCTGCTGCCCGTTGCCGAACACCCGTTTGACGGCTCCTGGGGGTATCAGGTGACCGGCTATTTTGCGCCGACCAGTCGCTTCGGCACGCCCGACGAATTCCAGGCGTTTGTCGACGCCTGCCATCAGGCCGGCATCGGCGTCATTCTGGATTGGGTTCCGGCCCACTTCCCCACCGACGAACACGGCCTGAATTTCTTCGACGGTACCCATCTATACGAACACGCAGACCCTCGCCAGGGGGCGCACCCGGACTGGGGCACACTTATTTTCAATTACGGCCGTCCCGAAGTCCGCCAATTCCTCATCAGCAACGCCCTGTTCTGGGTCGAAAAATACCACATCGACGGCCTGCGCGTCGATGCGGTAGCCTCCATGCTCTATCTGGATTTTTCCCGCCAACCAGGGCAATGGGTTCCAAACCGGTATGGCGGCCGTGAAAACCTCGAAGCCATCGACTTCATCCGCGCCTTCAATCAGCGCCTCCACGAGGCCTATCCCCACGTGTTAACCATAGCCGAAGAATCCACCGCCTGGCCGGGCGTCACCCGCCCCGTCGAAGATGGCGGCCTGGGTTTTGACCTGAAATGGAACATGGGCTGGATGCACGACACACTGGAATACATCAAAAACGAGCCGATCCACCGCGCCTACCATCATGGCATGTTAACTTTTTCGCTGCTCTACGCCTTTAGCGAAAAATTCTTGCTGCCCTTTTCCCACGACGAAGTGGTTCACCTGAAGCGCAGCATGTTGGACAAAATGCCCGGCGATGTGTGGCAGCGGTTTGCCAATTTACGCCTGCTCATGGGCTACCAGTATGGCCATCCGGGCAAAAAATTGCTCTTCATGGGCAGCGAATTTGGACAGTGGCGCGAATGGAGCGAAGAGCGCAGCCTGGATTGGAGCCTGGTAGACACCGAAGTTGACGACGGCCGTCACGCCAAACTGCAAACATTCATCACCGACCTCAATCACCTCTACAAAACACAGCTAGCTCTGTACCAGGAAGATTATTCCTGGGCAGGCTTCACCTGGATCGACTTCCAAAACAATCAGATTAGCGTTTTAGCATTTGCCCGCCATGCGCCGCAAAGCAACGAAACGGTGCTGGTGGTTTGTAATTTCACGCCGGTCGTGCGCGAAAATTATCGCATGGGCATTCTGGAAGAGGGCGTTTACCAGGAAATCATCAACAGCGACGCCGAAAAATATGGCGGCAGCAACATCACCAATCCTGGCGATCTGCACAGCAGCCCCACACGCTGGTACGATCAACCTTTCTCCATCGAACTGACACTGCCGCCTCTGGGCGTGATCTACCTCAAAAAGAATGGATAAGATGGATTTATACCCCCTTCTCTTTACCCCCGTCCTCAAGGATTATATTTGGGGCGGGCGAAATCTGGAGACAAAGCTGGGACGGCCGTTGCCTCCAGGCAACATCGCCGAAAGCTGGGAAATTGCCGCCCATCCCGATGGCGAATCGGTGGTGGAAAACGGCCGTTTCGCCGGCCAAACCCTCACCGCCCTCCATCAACAACTGGGGCTGGCTCTCATTGGCTCGCACAACGACTGGGCGCAGCAGCGGCAAAAATTCCCGCTGCTCATCAAGCTGCTCGACGCCAACGACGCCCTCTCCGTCCAGGTACACCCCAACGACGACTACGCCCTGGCCAACGAAGGCAACGAACTGGGCAAAACAGAAATGTGGGTGGTTCTGCAAGCCGAACCCAACGCCGCCGTCATCCTGGGCTTAAGCCGCCAAACAACAGCCGCCGAATTCCGCGCCGCCGTTCAGGCTGGCAACCTGGATGCGTTCCTCCACCGGCTGCCGGTGCGCGCCGGGGATGTGGTCTGCGTTCCCAGCGGCTCGCTGCACGCCATTCTCAGCGGCTTGCTCATTGCCGAAATCCAGCAAAACTCCAACACAACCTATCGCGTATTCGATTGGAACCGCAGCAAAGATGGCCAGACACGGCCGTTACACATCGACAAAGCGCTAGACGTCATCAATTTCGACCAGGTTCAACCCGGCCTCTGCCAGCCGGAATTGGTCGCCGAAACCGATGGCGTCAGGCGCTTCCGCCTGTGCCACAACAACTATTTTGTCACCGAGCGCGTAGAGCTGGCCGCCGGCGCTGTGTACAATGGGATTTGCGACGGCCGTAGCCTGGAAATTTGGGGCGTGATTGACGGGTCGGCGGCGATTAATGATGTGGGGTTAACGGCCGTGCGTTTTGCCCTGCTGCCCGCCGCCCTCGGTCGGTTCGCCGTAACCAGCCCAACAAATGCCCCGGCTGTCCTGCTGCGCACCTACGTTGCCGCCTGAAAGGCGTGAATAATTGGGTTTACATTTCCTTGCGCAAGCCCAGTTTTATGTTACCATTCTCCCTGCTCTCACGCCTTCCGTGAATATTTAATAAATAGACGACGGAGGTAAAAAATTGGCTAATACAAAATCTGCCAAGAAACGCATGCGGCAAGTAGAAAAGCGTACGGATCGCAATCGTATGTTTAAGGCGTCAGCCCGAACTTATATCAAAAAAGTCCGGCGGCTCATCGAAGAAGGCAATATCGAAGAAGCCGAAATCGTAGCAAAAAGCGCCTACAGCACGTTAGACAAAGCAGCGCGGAAGAATATCATTCATCCCGGTAATGCCGCCCGCCGAAAAGGCCGCATTATGGCCGCTTTGGCAGCAGCGCAAACAAAAGAAGCGTAACTCGCTTTTAGACAAGCCCATGTGAAAACGCCACCTCTGACAAGAAGTGGCGTTTTTCTTTATCGCTAAGGGTTCGTTTAAAAATACGTTTGGACTTCAGGAGACTGGAGATTAGTTTGCAGCCGCGGTATCCTTGCCGCGCTCTGGAAAATACGCGGTAAGGATACCGCGCCTACGAGGCGTAAATTTCAAAAAAACTTGCCTTACAAAGCGACCATGCGGAATGCCATTCCGCACTGCGACACCCCGAAATATCGAGAAGATACATCGCTAACATGTTTCCTGGGGATTAGACAGATCAAAGAGGGCATTATTCCGTAGGAGGAACCAGCAAAACGTACCCCTGCCCCCGAATGGTGCGCAGCAGTTGGGGAGAAGCTGGATTTACCTCAATAAGTTCGCGGATCCAGCGGATATGAACATCAAGCGTACGCGTATCGCCCACATAATCCGTTTTCCACACGTTTTGCATCAACTGCCGCCGGGTCACAGTTTCGTTGGGATGCCGCAAAAATTCTTGCAAAAGCTGCATCAATTTCGGCGTCAGGCGCTTCTCGCCACGGCCGGCAACTTCCACAGAAGGCTTGGAAACATAGACAATCAGTTCGCCATAACGAACGACCTCATCCTGATGGCCGTCCGCCGGCAAAAGGGCGCGAATGCGATTGAGCAGTTTGCGGGCGGTAAAGGGATGCTCCAAATAAACATCGGCCTCGGCGCTATGGTCTTCTGGTTCGCCCATCAGACGGGTATGGATAATGGGCGTTTCCGGCAAGGCGCGCCGTAAGCGGAGGCAACTCCGCGCCCCACTAGAGCGCATGGATGCGGCGTCAAAAATAATCAGGTCAGGCTCATGGTGCTTACTCCAAACCAAAGCCGCCTTGCCTGTGTGAACAACTTTCAGGTCATGGCCCGCCTTTTCAAGCGCTTGTTGAAGTGATTGGGAACCAATCCCTCGTCCCTCCACCAACAAAAGTGTTCCTGCATCTCTCGGCACTAGAAATTCCCTCTTAAATTATCTTCCGCTAACCTTAAAAATTTCGAAAGAACGTATAGAAGATTATAGAGGTAAATAAAGAGGGCGCAAGCAAAAACAGTCCTATTTTTTAACATTTCAGGGACATACCAGCCGATTTCCGCTGCCATTTTCAGTGGTTAACAGTGCCTGAGTTTTTAGCCTGGTTTTTAAAGATAATGTGTTATAATCTCAAAGTTAGTTGTAAAACTATCAAATCTTTAGCAAATTTTTTGTTTTGAATCATTCCCGTGGTTGCCCGGCCGAAAGAGACCGGGCATTTTTTTGGCAACAGAATGGCTCCTGGGCGTAATCCGTTGGGTAGAGTCACCTGTTGACAGGGCAGCGGCGCATGGCCCGCAAGGGCGCGCCGTCCGACGGACACATCAAAACGCAATCAGGAGCAACATGACAAACGAATTTTCCGCTTTAAACCTGCACCCGCAGTTGGTGCAGGCTGTATCCGATCTGGGTTTTACCACCCCCACCCCCATTCAATCTTCTGTTATTCCTCTGATGATCGCCGGTCAGGATGTGATTGGTCAGGCGCAGACAGGCACGGGCAAAACGGCCGCTTTTGGCCTGCCCATGCTGCAAAACCTGACCTCTGGCACGCAGCAAGTCCAGGGTCTGGTAGTCGCGCCGACGCGTGAACTGGCTTTGCAAGTGGCCCAGGCGATTGAGGAATACGGCCGTCACCAAAACGTGCGCGTCCTGGCCGTTTATGGCGGCACGGCCTACGGGCCACAAATATACGACCTCAAACGCGGCGTTGACATTGTCGTGGGCACGCCCGGTCGTTTACTCGACCACATCAACCGAGGCCGGTTAAATCTGGAAGCCGTGCGCACCGTCGTTTTAGACGAAGCCGACGAAATGCTAAGCATGGGTTTCATCGAAGACATAGAAACCATCCTGCAAGCCACCCCGCCCACCCGCCAAACTGCCCTCTTCTCGGCAACCATGCCCGGACCCATCCGGCAGCTTGCCCAAAAATACCTGAATGACCCCCAAACGATTTCTATCAAAGGCCAACAACTCACGGTGGCCGCCATTGAGCAGCGCTATTATCTGGTCAACGAACAGGACAAATTAGCCGCCCTCACCCGCTTGTTCGAGGTAGAAGAAATCACCAGCGCATTGATTTTTGCCCGCACGCGTTTGGGAACGGGCGAATTAGCCAATGAATTAACCGTTCGCGGCTTTCCGGCCGAGGCGCTGAACGGCGATCTGAGCCAGGACGCCCGCGAGCAAACGCTGAATCGTTTCCGGCAAGGACAAATTAAAGTCCTGGTCGCCACGGATGTAGCCGCGCGCGGCCTGGATATCGACGATATTTCGCACGTCTTCAACTTCGATCTGCCAACCGACCCGGAAATATATGTGCATCGCGTCGGCCGGACCGGCCGCGCCGGCAAAACAGGCATTGCTTTGTCGCTGGTAACGCCCAAAGAACAGTTTCGCCTGCACCGCATCGAGTCGTATTCTAAACGCAAATTAACACGGGCCAATTTGCCTACGCCCACAGAAATTCACGAGCTGCGTGAAGCCCAATTGGTGGAACGCATGATGGTTTGGCTGCGCCGCGACCGCTGTGTGCGGGAAAAAGAAATGGTGTCCGATTTAATGGAAGCCGGTTTTGATCCCATCGACATCGCGGCCTCAGCCCTTAAACTGGCCCGCGCCGAAGAGAAACAACGGCCGATTGCTGCCGTGAGCGAAGTGCGTGAAACCCAGCCGCGTGATTTCCAGCGTGGCAAACAGCGCGGACGCAGTTCGGAAAACGGCCGTGCCCCCAATTACCCCAACTCCGCCAATCGCCCACCACGTGGCCAGGAAAAAGGCATGGTCCGCCTTAGCATGAGCGCCGGCAAAGCCCAAGGCGTTCGCCCTGGAGATGTTGTCGGCACCATCGCTTTTCATGCCAATATCCCAGGACGCGTGATCGGCGCGATTCGCATTCACGACAAACACACCTTTGTCGATGTGCCTGAGCAATACGTGCCGCAAGTTTTGGAAAATAAGGGCAGCTACGAAATTCACAAACAAGGCGTCAGCGTAGAGCTGGCTTAACACCCTTTCTTTTTTTGATTGGAGCCTGGCTTACCATCAGGCTCCAATCCCTTTTCCCAGCCTCCAAACCTTCCTTTCACTTTAACCCAAATGGAACTTATCTTTCTCGATGGGCTACCACCTACAGCCAGCAAAGGCAGCCTGCTGCGATTGCTCATTGAAGTAGGCGGCCTGGCTAAAACGCGCATTGGCAAAATCGACTTGCAAGGCAGCCGGGCGACCATTGAAGTGGCCGACGGCTGGGCAGGTAGATTGGCGCGCATCCTGGACGGCGTTCAGGTGGAAACGCGCCACATTCGCGCCTGGCAGCAGGCGGCGGCAGGCGAAGACGATCATTTTGGCCGCCTGCTGCGCTGGCTGGATATGGAAGCTGAGGCTGAACGCGAGCAGCGGCTGCCGCCCGATGGCCAGGGATCAAACGAACAATCATTCTCCCGGCTGGTGATACGCGGCGAAGATGTAGGCCTGGGCGGGCGCCTGTTGGTGGCGCTGGCGCCGCGCAACCAGCAGGCTCATTTGCCCTCGACCCGCCTGACAGTTGGGTCGCCGGTCATTTTGAGTACGGAGGGATTGGCCCAGACAGAATCTTGGCGGGGGGTTATCAGCCGTCTGAGCCGCAGTTCATTAGAAGTCGCCCTTAATCAGTCGCCTGAACCCGCTTCACCGCCGGACACCTTTCGCGTCGATGCGGCTTATGACGAGATCGCCCGGCAGCGGATGCAGCAGGCCATCACACGGGCGGCGGCGGCGCAGGGGAACCGCACGGCCGTTATCCGCCAGGTTATTTTGGGCCAGCGCGCGCCGGAATTTGCCCGCCACCCACCGGCCATCGACAACGGCCGTCTCGCCCACCTGAACCCATCGCAGCAAGAAGCCGTGCGCCACGCCCTGGCCGCCGAGGATGTCGCCATCATCCACGGACCGCCGGGAACCGGCAAAACCACCACGGTGGCTGCACTGATTGTGACGGCCGTGTCTCAGGGCAGCCGCGTTTTGGCCTGCGCCCCCAGCAACCTGGCCGTCGATAACCTCGCCGAGCAGTTGGTAACCGCCGGCATCCCCCTCACCCGCCTGGGACATCCGATCCGCGTGCTGCCCGAACTTCAGCCCTTTACCCTGGACGCTTTGGTAGAAAAACAAGACAACTATCGACTGGCTAAGCGGCTGCGTAAAGAAGCGTATGGCCTGCGCGACCAGGCTGACAAATATCGTCGCGCCCAACCGGCTGCCGGCAGCAAACAAGCCATGCGCGAAGAGGCGCGGGAACTGCTCGACGAGGCGCGTCAGTTAGAAATGCTGGCCGTGGAAAGCGTGTTAGACCAGGCACGGGTGATTTTGTCGACGTTGACGGCCGTAGACAGCGCGATTTTAGGCCAACGCCAATTTGATCTTTGTGTAGTGGATGAAGCGGGGCAAAGCACGGAGCCGGCCACCTGGATCCCCATCACCCGCGCCAACAAGCTGGTTTTGGCCGGCGACCACCAGCAGCTCCCACCCACGGTGCTCTCGCTGCCGGCCGAGCGCGAGGGGTTTGGAATAAGCATGTTGGAACAGTTGATGCGCCACACGGGCACAGACCTGGCCCGGCGGCTGGATGTGCAGTACCGGATGCACGCAGACATCATGAATTTTAGCGCGGCGGAATTTTATGATGGCACCTTGGTGGCTGATTCGATTGTTGCGTCTCATTTGCTATGCGAAATTTCTAATGTGAAGAGAGACATGTGGACGGAAACGGCCGTTACCTTTATCGACACGGCTGGAGCAGGCTACGACGAGCGCCAGACGGATGAGACCCCAAGCCGCAGCAACCCGCAGGAAGCAGCGCTGGTCGCGCAAAAGGTCCATCACCTGCTTACCGCTGGTTTGCCCGCAGAATGCATGGCAGTAATTGCGCCATATGCGGCCCAGGTAGATTTGCTACGCGAAATTTTACCGGAGCAAATCGAAGTGGGATCGGTGGACGGGCTGCAAGGGCGAGAGAAAGAGGCCGTTATCATTTCCCTGGTGCGCTCTAATCCGAAAGGCGACGTGGGTTTTCTGGCCGAAACGCGACGGATGAATGTCGCACTCACCCGCGCACGGCGCAAACTCATCGTCATCGGCGACAGCGCCACCGTCACCGCCCACCCCTTTTATGCCCGCCTGATCGATTATTTCGAGTCGATAGGCGCCTATCGCTCTGTCTGGGACGAACTCGCCTGAAAGTCATCGCCTATTACCCTCATCGAAAGCACCTCAAAAACCTTTGCGCCTTTCTTTCTTTGCGCCTTTGCGTTAAAAATAAGCGGCAAATCAACTTGGCTACGGAGGCAGAACAATGACTGAAGATCAGGGCAATCAGCTACTTTGGCAGCCGAGTACGGCCGTGCGCGAAAACGCCAACCTGACCCGCTACATGCGCTGGCTGGCCGACCACAAAGGCATCCACACAGCCACCTACCCGGAACTGTGGCGCTGGTCGGTTGACCATGTGGCCGAGTTTTGGGAAAGCCTGTGGGACTATTTTGACCTGATCTACTCCCAGAAGTGGGCCACGCCACTCGCCAATCGGGAAATGCCGGGCGCGGAATGGTTCCCCGGCGCGCGGCTGAATTATGCTGAAAATATCTTCGCCAAAATGAGCGGTGCGCGCCCGATGATGCTCTATAAGGCCGAAGATGCGCCGTTGGTAGAATTGAGCTGGCAAACCGTCTACGATCAGGTTAACCGGCTGGCGGAAGTCCTGCGGGGCATGGGTGTGGAGCCAGGCGATCGGGTGGCTGCCTATATGCCCAACGTGCCGGAGACCATAACGGCCGTATTGGCCGTTGCCAGTCTGGGAGCAATCTGGTCTAGCTGCTCGCCGGATTTTGGCGGCCGCAGCGTCCTGGACCGCTTCACGCAGATTGAACCCAAGGTGCTGATCGCCGTAGACGGTTACCGCTACGGAGGCAAGTCGTTTGACCGACGCGCTGTGCTGGCCGAACTTCAAGCCGCCCTGCCCACCATCCAGCACACCATCCTCGTGCCTTTCAACCACCCATCCAGCGATAGCCCGGCAAACACGGTGTTATGGGAGGACGCATTGGCCGGCGTGTCGCCATCACCCAAAATGAGTTTTGCCCAGGTGCCGTTTGATCATCCGCTGTGGGTGCTGTATTCATCGGGCACAACCGGGCTGCCGAAGCCGATTGTGCAAGGGCATGGCGGCATTTTGCTGGAGCATGTAAAGGCCACCGTGTTCCATAACGACCTGAAACCGGGCGACCGCTTCTTCTGGTACACCTCAACCGGCTGGATGATGTGGAATTACATGCTGGGCAGCCTGCTTTCCGGCGCGTCGATCGTTGTCTACAATGGCAGTCCCGGATATCCGAATATCAATGGGCTGTTTGAGTTGGCTGAGGCCAGCGGCATGACCTATTTTGGCACATCGGCCGCCTTCGTGACCGCTTGTATCAAGGCAGGCATTCGCCCCAACCAGACCTATGACTTAAGCCAAATTCGCGGCGTCGGCTCGACCGGTTCGCCGCTGACGATGGAAGGTTTCCAATGGATTTACGACAATGTCAACCAGGAACTGGCGCTGGAATCTTTGAGCGGGGGCACGGATTTATGTACGGCGTTTGTCGGCGGGGCGCGTATCCAGCCAATTTATGCCGGGGAAATTCAGGGCGCGGCGCTGGGCGCGAAGGTGCAGGCTTTTAATGAGGCGGGCGAGCCGGTGGTTGGCGAAGTAGGAGAACTGGTAATTACCGAGCCGATGCCCTCGATGCCGCTATATTTCTGGAATGACCCAGAAATGGCGCGCTATAAAGAGAGCTATTTTGAGATGTTTCCTGGCGTGTGGCGGCATGGGGATTGGATTTCGTTTAATGCGCGTGGTGGATGCGTGATTTACGGCCGTTCCGATTCCACCATCAACCGCCAGGGCATTCGCATGGGAACCAGCGAAATTTACCGCGTTGTCGAATCCTTTGATGAAGTCGCAGACAGCCTGATCATCGACCTGGAACTGTTGGGGCGCGAATCGTACCTGCCGCTGTTTGTGGTTTTGCGCGCCGGGCTGGAACTGGACGACGACCTGCGGCAGCGCATCGCCCACAAACTGCGGCAGGAAGTATCACCCCGCCACATACCTAACGAAATCATTCAGATCGCCGAGGTTCCCTACACGCTGAGCGGCAAAAAGATGGAAGTGCCCATCCGCAAAATTCTGCTGGGCATGGACGCGCAGCAGGCGGCCAAACGCGGAGCAATGCGCAACCCGGAGAGCATCGACTTTTTCCTGAGCTTTGCGGAACGGGTAACGGCCGTTACCAACACCCCCACCCAACATCCATAAATGAGCAATTCCTGGGCCAAAATTGGACCAACCTTGAAGGTTGGTCTAATTTTTGAACCTTAAGGACTTGGTAAGAGTCTGCCGCTGTGCTTTGGGGGCCTGAATTCGTGCGCTATAATGCCCAACGTTGGAAAAAACGATGAGCAGACGAAACATCACCCTGTTGGTATTCCTTGGATTAATCATGGCGGGATTATTAGCTACGCCGACGATTTTGCGCGCCGTGCCGCCGCGCTATCTGGCGCGCCTGCCCAAACCTATCCAGGACATCGGCGCGCCGCCCCAAACGGTCGCTGTTTTGCCAACGGCCGCCGCCACCGCCAATGTCGCTCTGCTGCTGAACACGGCCACGGCCGTTCCCCTGCCGCCCACCAACACCCCCATGCCCATCACCAACCAATCCGCTACGGCGACGCCGCCCGCCAGCCCAACGCTGCCGCCCACTTACACCCCGCCGCCGCCCACGCCCACGCAAGTCCCCATTCCGGCGGCGGCGCGATTGGAAGGCATCACCCACCAATTTCAGGAGTGGAACAACTGCGGCCCGGCCACGCTGGCGATGACATTGAGCTATTTCGGCGTGCGCACCAATCAAAAAGAAACGGCCGTCATCCTCAAACCCAGCCCTGAAGACCGCAACGTGAGTCCGGCGGAAATGGTTGCTTACGTCAACAATCACACCGATCTACAAGCCCTCACCCGCGCCAACGGCGATCCATATACCATCCGCCGCCTCATCGCCAATGGGTTCCCCGTCATTCTGGAAATTGGCATCGACCCGCCCGGTGAATTTCGCTGGATGGGCTGGTATGGCCACTACATGCTCGTGGTAGCCTATGACGACGCCCGGCAGCAGTTCTGGACCTACGACTCCTGGCTGGGCACCAGCGATGAACCCCTGAAAAATGCGGACGCCGACGGCCGTGATCTCTCATACACCGATTTAGCCGCCTACTGGCCACACTTCAACCGCAGCTACATCGTCCTCTACGAACCGGCGCGCGCCGCCGAAGTGGCCGACATCATCGGCCCAAACATGGACGACGCGACGATGTGGCAAAACGCCTTGCAAACCGTCCGCGCCGAAACGGCCGCCGCCCCGGAAAACGCCTTCAACTGGTTCAACCTGGGCACTATTTACAACGCCCTGGGGCAATACGAAGAAGCATCGGCGGCCTATGATCAGGCGCGGGCCATTGGCCTGCCATGGCGCATGTTGTGGTACCAGTTTGGCCCCTACGAAGCCTATTACCAGTCTGGCCGCTACGAAGATGTCATTGTGCTGGCCGATGTGACCCTGGAAAATCGGCCGTATTTTGAAGAATCTTTTTACTACCGAGGATTAGCTGAGGAAGCGCTGGGGAATCTGGACACAGCCCAACAAGACCTGCTGCAAGCCGCCGCCTTCAACCCCAACTTTACCCCTGCGGCCTCCGCGCTGTCAGAAATCCAAAATGGAGGAAGTTAATTCGGAGCGGAGATTCAGGGCCGGAGAGATGACTCGGTCATCCCGGCACAATCAGCCGCCGCGAATGCTTAAACGTTTATGAAAAATCGCACACGAAACCTCATTCTCGCTGTTGTGGGAATCCAATTTATTGTCATCATCGGCTTACTGGCCTTACCGATGGTAGCCCAGGCCATTCCTGGCCGCTACCGCGTCGCGCTGCAAGAGCGCAGCCCGTTTCTCGGCAGCATCAGCGAAGAAGTGATCGCCCAGGTGGCCCCGGTGGCCACAGCCCTGCCCGCCCCTGAATTAGACGATACCAGCAGCCATGTCGATTTGAGCGCCCTGGCGGCTGCCAAACCAACTGCTACCCCGATGGTGATGCCTACGGAAACGGCCGTGCCCACCCAACAACCCATCACCCCCGCCGACGACATCACCCCTGAACCCACACTGCCACCCACAGCCACGCCATCGCCCACAACAGCCCCCACACCCGTCCCCCTGCCGGTCAGCAAAATTCTGCCCGACATGAAAGTTGTAAAACAAAGCTTCAACAACTGCGGACCCGCCAATCTAACCCAGGTTCTCAACTGGTGGGGCAACCCCGTCACCCAAGAAGAGGTGGCCAGCTATCTCAAACCCAATTCCGAAGACCGCAACGTCAGCGCCTGGCAGATCGCCGATTACGTTAACGAACAAACGCCCGGTTACAACGCCATCGCCCGTTCTGGCGGCTCGCTGGAAATGGTCAAAAAATTCATCGCCGCCGGGTATCCTGTGGTCATCGAAAAAGGGTACGAACTGCCAGAATCCGGCTGGTGGGGTCATTACATCACCATTTACGGCTACGACGACACCAAACAAGAGCTGTACAGCCAGGACAGTTACCTTGGTCCCTGGGACAACAGCGGCCGTATCGACAGCTACGATGAAATCGAAAAATATTGGCAGCAGTTCAACTACACATTTTACGTCGTCTACACCCCGGACAAAGCCGACGAAGTGGCCTCTATTTTGGGCGAAGAAATGTTCGACGACCTGAAAATGTGGCAGTACGTCGCCTCGCTGGCAGAATCGGAAACGCAAGCCAACCCGGATGACGCGATGGCCTGGTTCAACATGGGCACCGCCTTCACCCGCATTGCCGGCCTTACCGGCGACCAGACCTATTACCAGGGCGGCGCTCAGGCTTACGACAAAGCCCGCGAAATCGGCCTGCCGCCACGGATGTTGTGGTACCAATTCCAGCCGTACCTGGCTTATTGGAAAGTCGGCCGTTATCAGGACGTGCTCGATCTGGCCAACGCCACGTTGGACACTCAGGGCGGCCGTAACGTCGAAGAGACCTATTGGTACATGGGCCATGTTTTGTTGGAGATGGGCCGCGTCACCGAAGCGCGTCAGGCGTATGAATCCGCTCTGACCGTCAATGAAAACTTCTACCCGGCGCAAATTTCCATTGATTACATTGATTCGCTCGGCGGCTAAACCTTGTTTTTATTAGCATGAAGACAAGACCCTAGCAGTTTGTCGGAAAAGTACCCGTAGTTTCTTACCGCGTCTTCCAGAGGCGGGGTAAGGATACCCCGGCTACAAAAAGAGGTTCTCCGACAGACTGCCAGGGTCTTTTCATGCCAGCAATTCTCAATTTAGATCAGGCATTCGTGCGAACAGGGCAATTTCTTTGCAATTTAGGCTGAATTGTCATTCTGAGCGGAGTCTGCGGAGCGAAGAATCCCCATGTATTGGTCATTAGGGCTGAACGGGATGCTTCGGAGGACCTCAGCATGACATATTTCTAGTTAAATTGAGAATTCCTGTTTTCATGCCAGATAGATAGCCCGCACGGCCGTTTCCCATTCCCACCCTCATCTCCCATCCACCAGCACAACAAAATACCAGCCCCAACCCTGCCAAATGTACAATAGTTATGTCTACATTATTGTCAAAAGTCCATTTTTTCAGTAGGCTCAACAATCGAACCGCTTAACGACCAAAAGCTTACATTGGAGACATAGCCGATTGCCCCTTGATCTTGCCAGCCTGCTCACTTTTGCCACTGCCGCCGTGTTATACGCCGGGCTGTTAAACGGCCGTTGGCGCGGTTGGGCTTTGTTGATTGGCAGTACCCTGGCAATCTACTGGCTTCAGCCGCCGCTGGCGCCCCGTTTCGCCGATTACGTCTTGCCGACGGCCACCCTGGCCCTGGCCATTTTGGGCTGGCTGCTCACCCGCCCGCCAGACGTGGAATCTCGGCAAACCACGCTGCGGGAAGATCGCCTCACGCTTGTGGTGCTTTTTGTGCTGGCGGTGGGCATGGCCTTTAACCGCTACCTCGATGCCGCCTACCGCCTGACCGCTTCGCGCCCGCCGTCGCCGTTGTGGACGGCCGTTATCCTGCTGGGGCTTGGTGGTTTATTTCTCCTCAGCGCGCGGCTGGCGGCCAAAGCCGACCAACGGCGTGTGTTGAGCGGCGGCATTCTGTTCATGGTTGTGGTGTTTGTGGCGCTGAAAACGGCCGTACTCAGCACGGCCGTAGCCCAACTCTGGCGCACCCTCACCGGCCAAAATCCCGCCCTGGCCGCCCCAACCGATCTGGCCTGGCTGGGGTTTTCCTACGTCGCCTTCCGCCTCATCCACACTCTGCGCGACCGGCAAACCGGTTTGCTGCCGGCGCTTTCCCTGCGCGAATACGTCACCTACATCATCTTCGCCCCGGCGTTTATTGCCGGGCCGATTGATCGCGCCGAGCGGTTTGTGCAGGACCTGCGCGCCCTGCCGCACATGGTCGGTCTGGACGCCGCCCGCTTCGGTGAGGCCGGTCTGCGCATTGCCAGCGGCCTGTTCAAAAAATTTGTGATCGCCGATTCGCTGGCGCAAGGGATGTCGTTAACGGCCGTCAACGCCGCCCAGGCCACCTCAACCCTGGGGCTGTGGATGCTGCTCTATGGCTACGCGCTGCGTCTTTACTTCGATTTCGCCGGCTATACCGACATGGCCATCGGGCTGGGACTGCTTTTCGGCATCCGTCTGCCGGAAAACTTCGACCGCCCCTACCTGAAAAGCAACATCACCACTTTCTGGCAAAGCTGGCACATGACCCTGAGCAGTTGGGCGCGATTTTACGTCTTCACGCCGCTGTCTCGCAGCTTGCTGCGGCGCAAGCCACGGCCGTCGCCCACCCTCATCGTCCTCGTGGCCCAGATTGCCACCATGACCACCATCGGACTGTGGCATGGCATTTCCTGGACGTTTTTTATTTGGGGACTATGGCACGGCGTGGGACTATTTGTCCACAAGCAGTGGAGCGACCGCACGCGCAAATGGTATCGGGAACTGGCCGAAAAACCGTGGCAAAAGCGAGCCTGGACGCTGTTTAGCTGGTTTGTGACCTTGCAATTTGTCGTTCTGGGTTGGGTCTGGTTCTTGCTGCCAGAGTTGGGCCTGGCAGCCGCCACTTTTGGCAAATTATTTGGCTTCGGCTGGTAGAGAATGGTCAATGGCTAATGGACAATCGTCAACAATAACCTGGCGGATGATCGGGCGCGTTTTGGGGAAAACGGCCGTTCTCTTCCTGCTCCTCAACCTGCTATTTGCCGGGCTGGAGCCGATGGAAACGCTGGGGCGCGTGTCGCTTTACAATTGGCTGCTGCCGGGCAGGGTGCGGCTGCCCTACGGCGAAAATCCGGCCGAAAGCTACAATCTGAGCCTGAACAACGTGCCGGCCATGCTGGCCAGCCACGCCATCAACCGCCCCAAAGACGACGCTGAATTTCGCGTTCTGCTCATCGGCGATTCGGGGACATGGGGCTGGTTTTTGCCCAACGAGGACACACTCGCCGGGCAGTTGAACGCTCTGGGGCTGGAAACGGCCGACGGCCGTACCGTCGCCGTCTACAATTTTGGTTATCCCGTCATGGCGCTCAGCAAGGATGTGCTGCTGCTGGATGCCGCCATGCAAACCGACCCCGACCTCATCCTCTGGCCGGTGACCCTGGAATCATTCCCGCGTGACAAACAGTTGTTCCCGCCACTGGTGCAGGCCAATCCGGCGCGGATGCGCCGCCTGATTGCCGATTACGCGCTAGATTTGGACGCCAATGACGGCCGTTTCATCACCCCCACCTTTCTTGACCAGACTATTGTGGGGCAGCGGCGTAATCTGGCCGATTGGCTGCGCTTGCAGCAGGTGGGTTTCGCCTGGGCGGCCACGGGCATCGACCAGGCCATTCCGGCGCAGTTCGATCTGCGCCGTTCCGACTTTGAGGCCGATGAAAGCTGGCAAACTTTCACCCAGGCCGCCACGCTTACCACCGACGACCTGGCGTTTGACGTGCTGGCGGCCGGCATGACCGCAGCCGGCCCGGTTCCTGTCTTGCTCATCAACGAGCCAATGTACATCAGCCAAGGCCAGAACAGCGACCTGCGGTACAATGCCTTTTATCCGCGTTGGGCTTATGATCAATATCGGGCATTGTTGGGTGAAACGGCCGTCGCCCACAACTGGCCTTACCTCGACCTGTGGGATACCATTCCCCCCGACGAGTTTACCGACACGCCGGTTCACCTGACGGCCGTTGGGAACAAGTTGTACGCGGTGATGGTGGCGGAGGGGATACGGCCGTTTTTAGCCGAGAAGCCAGACCTTAGGCACCCCAACCCTCAGGGTCTAATTACCAGGTAAGGACAGACGATGAACGAAGAACAAACCATTCGAGAGAAACTGCGGGCTTTTATCACCCGTGAACTAATCCGCGACGAAAGCTACAACCTGGGCGACGACGAGGGAATTGTCACCGGCGGGTTGATGGATTCGTTTTCCTTGGCCGAATTTGGCGTCTATGTAGAAGACGAATTTAACATTTACATCCCCGATTCTGACCTGACGGTGGAAAAGCTGGATACGCTTAACCAGATGGTCGCCCGCATTCAGCGCGATCTGGGCGCTTAATCCCAGGTGACATTGCGAATGGAAATGGTGACATCGGGATTGTCTAGCAAGCCGCCGCGCTCTGTCACCTCTTTGTGAAAGGTGTCCAGCACCACGTTCACCAATTCGCCATACATATCGATTTCGTCGAATTCCTTTAAAGCTGTCTCTGGGAAAGAAATTTCAAACTCGCCGGTATCTTTCAGGACTTTGCCGTCTGGGTAGGTAACTGCGATGTCATAATCAAACGTACAAATTGCGTTCATGGATTCCTCCGTGTTTTTATGGCGTTTCGGGAATTCGGGGGCAAGGGCATTTCTGATGCGCGTGAAATCCGAAAGTCTCTTTATGCTTCCGCAGGGGGTTCGACGCCCAGAGTAAGGCCCAAAATCGAGCTTAATTGGCGCAAATTGAGGGGCTTGGCAACCCAGCCCGCCAGCCCGCGTTTGCGCAGTTCTTCCATCTCATTATCAAGCGGGTGACCGGTCATCAAGACCAGCGGTAGGTTCAATCCCCTTTCTTGCAAGGCGTAAAAAAGCGCCTGGCCGCCCATTTCTGGCATGACCACATCACTGAGGATAAGGGTAATGTCGGCGGCGCGCGTTTCTAAAATAGCCAGCGCTTCCAGGCCGCTGGCTGCCTTGATGATCTGATACCCCAGCGAGCGCAGGCCAACGGCCGTTATCTCGCGCAGCTCCTCATTATCTTCCACCAACAAGATAGTGTTGTCACCGGAAGAGCGTACGAGCGGCGAGGCGGCGGCGGACTCAATCGCCTTTAGCGAATTATGGGCCGGGAAGTAGAGGCTAAAGGTGGTTCCCGTATCCGGCGCGGTAGCAACAACGACTTCGCCAGCGTGTTGTTTCATCAGACCCTGAACCTGCGCCAAACCCAGCCCGCTGCCCATGCCAACCTCTTTGGTGGTGAAAAACGGGTCAAATATGTGGGGCAGCACATCTTCCGGGATGCCTGTGCCGGTATCGGCGACTTGTATGCGCACCCAGGACCCTGTACGCATGCCCTTGACCGGCACATCTTCGGGGAGGACAAGATCAAGATTATCGAGGTCTAATCGAATACTGCCGCCGTTGGGCATGGCGTCGCGGGCATTGACAACGAGATTCATCACCACTTGTTGGATACGGGTCGGGTCGGCCAGGATGATAGACTGAACCGAATCTCGGCCAGTTGAATGGTGATATTTTCCGGTAAAACGCGTCGCAGGAGTTTGATTTGTTCGCGGAGGAAGGGGGACAGGGGTAACGGCCGTCGCTCCATAGCCGTGCGTCGGCCAAAGTCCAAAATCTGCTGGATCATATTGCTGGCCATTTTCGCCTGCACCAGGATGGAATCCAGCCATTTTATGTGGCTTTCCTGCGGATTTGTTAGCAAAACGAGGTCGGCATCCAGGGTAATAACCGATAGGATATTATTAAAATCGTGGGCTATGCCAGCGGCCAACTGCCCGACAACTGCCAGACGGTCTTGCTGCTGCGCCCGCCGCTGCATCTCTCGTTCTTCCGACGCGTCGTGAATGACCAAAACCCAGCGTTCAGAATCCGAGCCGTTTTTCACCGGGCGCACAATGGCCACGTAATGGCGGCTGCCGGCGACAATTTCATGCCAGATGCCGCGCACCGGCGGCGAGGTGAGTAGTTCCTTAAGCTGGCGGTCGCCCAAACGGGTAACGACGCCATCAATCATGGAACCGGCCAGAACCGCCAGATATTGCACGCCAGGGGCATTAGACAACAACACCCGGTAATTGGAATCCAGAAGAAGAATAGCATCTGGCACAGTGTCTAAAATAGCGCGCAGCCGCTTTTGTTCTTCTTTTATTTGGTTGAAATAGACGGCCTCAGCTGCTTCGGCTTTCTGGAGCAGATCATACTGCTGACGAAGCGCTTCTTCCGTTTCCTTTTGGTCGCTGATGTCGGCATAGATGACGGTGGCGAAACGAGGGTCGCCCTGAAAATCGCGCACCAGGGATACACCCAGACGAAACCAGGCGACACGGCCGTCTTTGCGAATATTGCGTTTATCCAATGAAAAAGAATCACGCTCGCCCCGCAGCAGCTCGTCGTAAAGCTGCTGATGCTCGCCCAAATCTTCGGGGTAGGTCAATTCTGCAAATGACATACCCAAAATCTCGTCCTCAGGATACCCCATGAACTCGCACTGTTTTTTGTTGATGGCGACAATTTGCCCCGTTTTGTTGAGCAGCGCCAAACCAAAGGTGGCATTCTGAAAGATGCTAATAAAAAGTTTTTGATAGAGAGAATCTTCGCCTGTGTGCTTTTCTTGTAAAAAGTTCAGTTCAGCGTTTTCTGCCTCTAATGCTGCTACCCGATACCGTAAGTGGTCCAATTCAACTACCAACTCAGCCTTGCTTTTTTCCAGGTCGTTCATGTGTGTTTGTATGCCAATCCATGATCAATAAGATTAACAAAAGACCCTAAGGGTTTGGTTTCGAGTCATTCGGCTCTGCGCTGCTGCAAACCCTTAGGGTCTGGGTCTCTACAGACCCTAAGGGTTTGGTTTCGAGTCATTCGGCTTTGCGCTGCTGCAAACCCTTAGGGTCTGGGTCTCTACAGACCCTAAGGGTTTGGTTTCGAGTCATTCGGCTTTGCGCTGCTGCAAACCCTTAGGGTCTATCAAGCAAATGCTCATAGGAATTTTACGGCTCCGCCCTAGATCATGAAGGCATGATCCTCATGATAGTATTGTAGCCGCAATTGATTAACTTGAATATCCTCAAGATAGGCTTCAAAGGGCATCACCCGATCAATCACCCCGCCCGGCGTGATTTCGATGATCCGATTGGCGATGGTGCTGACAAATTCATAATCGTGGGAAGCGAAGAGAAGGACTTCCGGGAATTTGATGAGTCCCTGGTTCAGAGCGGTGATGGCTTCCAGGTCGAGATGGTTGGTGGGTTCATCGAGCATGAGGACGTTGGCCCCGCTGAGCATCATGCGGGCCAACATGCAGCGCACTTTTCGCCGCCGGAGAGGACACGGGCGGGTTTAAGGGCTTCTTCGCCGGAGAAAAGCATCCGCCCCAGGTAGCCGCGGATAAATGTATCGCTGTCTTCGGTGGGCGAGAAGGGGCGCAGCCAGTCGATGATGTTGTCGTCGGTGTCGAAATAATGGCTGTTTTCTTTGGGGAAATAGGACATGGTGATGGTGGTGCCCCATTCGTAACGGCCGTTTCCCGCTTCCATCTCGCCCGCCAAAATCTCAAACAATGTGGTTTTTACCAGGTCGTTTTCCCCGATGAAGGCGATCTTGTCCCCCTGGTTCACCTCCAGGTTGAAGTGCGACAACACCGGCTCGCCATCCACGTTGGCGCTGAGATCCTGGACGCGTAATACCACTTTGCCACACGGCCGTTCCGGGGCAAAGCCCACATACGGAAACCGGCGCGAACTGGTCGGCAGTTCATCCACCGTCAGTTTATCAATCAGCTTCTTGCGCGACGTAGCCTGACGCGCTTTGGCCACATTGGCGCTAAACCGGCGCACAAACGCTTCCAACTCCTTGATCTTCTCTTCGCGCTTCTTGCTTTCATTCTTGCGCTGCTGCAAAGCTAACTGGCTGGCCTCGTACCAAAACTCGTAATTGCCCACATACATGCGAATCTGGTTAAAATCGATGTCCACAATATGCGTGCAGACGTTGTTCAAAAAATGCCGGTCATGGGACACAACAATCAACGTATTGTTAAACCGCATCAGATAATCTTCCAGCCAGCGAATCGTTTTTAAATCCAGCTGATTGGTCGGCTCGTCCAGCAGCAAAATGTCTGGGTTGCCAAACATGGCCTGCGCCAGCAGCACGCGCACCTTTTGCATCGCTTCCAATTCGCCCATTTTGCGCGCCAAAAACGATTCGTCAATGCCCAGACCCTTCAGCAGCGTGGCCGCTTCTGATTCGGCGTCATACCCATTGAGATCGGCAAATTCTGTTTCCAATTCGGCCGCGCGCACCCCATCTTCATCAGAAAAATCCGCTTTGCTGTAAAGCGCGTCGCGCTCTTGCATCAGATCATACAACCGTTGATGCCCCATGATGACAGTTTCACTGACCGTAAACTCATCAAACGCAAACTGGTCTTGCTGCAAGACGGCAATCCGGTCCTTGGGATCAGTCACCACTTCACCGCTGGTCGCTTCTAGTTGGCCGGATAAAATTTTGAGGAATGTGGATTTACCGGCGCCGTTGGCTCCGATCAGGCCATAACAATGACCTGGCAAAAACTTAAGATTGACGTCCTTAAAGAGGACTCGCGGCCCAAAAGACAGCGTGAGATTACTGGTGGCGATCATATTCGTTTTCCTTGCGGTGTGATGTTATGAGCAGAGGCGTGCCGGAGATGATGAAATAGACACACGGATTAAACGGATTCGCCAGTGGTGGCCGGCAAATTGATGAAAAACGATCTGATCCGTGCCATCCGTGTACCTATTTTATTTTCGGCAAGCTGCCAATGGATGATAGGGGAATGGCTGAATAAATCAAATTTAGAAACTGTTCAGGTTTCTCGGGCAAGACCCCAAGGGTTTGGTCCCCAAATAATGCGAATTCTCAGGAGCAAACCCCTTGGGGTCTACGTTGAAGCGCCGGACTACAAAACAAAGCCCCGTGAACAGCAATTCTCAATTTAGATCAGGCATTCGTGCGAACAGGGCAATTTCTTTGCAATTTAGGCTGAATTGTCATTCTGAGCGGAGTCTGCGGAGCGAAGAATCCCCATGTATTGGTCATTAGGGCTGAACGGGATGCTTCGGAGGATGCTTCGGCAGCCTCAGCACAGGCTCTCAGCATGACATATTTCTAGTTAAATTGAGAATTCCTGCCCCGTGAACGGGGAGGTCGCCGGGTTGTGGCGGTTTGCTTATAATCACGGCGCTGGCAAATTTTACCGGCGAAGGAATAATGATGAACCTCACGCAGGCTACACGGCCGTTTGCCCACACCCTTTTAGACGCCCGCGCCCTCACCGACCCGGACGACAGTCAGGACGCCATCATTTACGTGGCCACCGGCCAGCCGGATGTTCATGTGACCCGGCGCGAGCTGCGCACGGCCGTAACCCGCACCGCCCACGCCCTAAGCCAATTCGGCTTGCAGCCCGGCGATCTGGTCATCATCGCCCACACGCAAAACCTGGAAAGCATCTTCCTCTTCTGGGGCGCGCTGCAAATGGGGGCCGTACCCTCCATGTTCCCCACGCTCACCGAAAAGCTGGACCCGGCCATCTACCTGCGCAATCTGGCCGAACTGGTGCGCTTCTCCGGCGTGCGGGCCATCCTGACCACCGAAGCGTTTGCCCCGGAACTTGCCGATCATGTGAACTGCGCGGTCTACAGCTCCACCCAGTTATCCGCCCACGCGCCCACTCTCCACCCGCCAATCGCCAATCGCCAATCGCCAATCCCGCACCACACCGCCTTCTTGCAGCATTCTTCCGGCACAACAGGCCTGCAAAAAGGGGTGGCGCTGTCGCACACGGCCGTGCTCAACCAGATCGCCGCTTACAGCGAGGCCATCCAACTGACGGCCGAGGATGTGATTGTAAGCTGGCTGCCCCTGTACCACGACATGGGTCTCATCGCCGGATTTTTGCTGCCGCTGGTGCAGGGCATTCCCCTGGTACTCATGTCGCCGTTCGATTGGGTGCAGCACCCGGCGCTGCTGCTGAAGGCCATCCACGCCCACCAGGGCACTTTGTGCTGGCTGCCTAATTTTGCCTATAACCACTGCGCCCGCCGCATTCGCCGCCGCGACCTGGATGGCGTGTCGTTGGCCTCGATGCGCCTCTTCATCAACTGTTCCGAGCCGGTGCGCCACGAGAGCCACCAGTTGTTTCTGGAGCGGTTTGCCGAAAAAGGGGTAACGGCCGTTTCCCTCAGCGTCAGTTATGCGATGGCCGAGAACACCTTTGCCGTCACGCAGACCCCGGCCGGCCAACCGGCACGGCTGGATGTGATCGATCAGGCCATTCTGGAGGCCGCCGGGCGCGCCCAACCTGTCGCTGCCGATCATCCACAAGCGGCCGTAAAGGTGTCTTGCGGGCCGCCGGTAGCCGGAACGGCCGTGCGCGTGTTCGATGGAGACGGCCGTGTCTTACCAGAACGCATCGTTGGCGAGCTGGCCATCCACAGCCCCTACATGCTCAACGAATACTACCGCCGCCCCGATTTGCAGCCCTTTCAGGATGGCTGGTTCCGCACCGGCGACAAAGGGTATCTGGCCGATGGCGAAGTGTTTGTGATTGGCCGCAGCAAAGACCTGATCATCAACGCCGGCAAAAACGTCTATCCGCAGGACATTGAAGCTATTGTGAATGAGATACCGGGGATTCATGCCGGGCGTGCCGTGGTTTTTGGCGTACCCGACGAACGCGAAGGCACGGAATTGATCGCCGTGGTGGCCGAAAGCGGCCTGGAAGGGGCTGCCGAACGGCAAGCGTTGGGCAAGGTGATTCGTCAGGAGGTGGCGCGGCAGAGCAGCGTGGCGGTGAGTTTTGTGCAGCTTGTGGAGCCACAGTGGCTGATCAAAACATCCAGCGGCAAAATCGCCCGCGCTGCAAACCGCGACAAATGGCTGCGCGAACAGGCGGATAAACGCTCATAAGTTCGAGGAGCCTGCCAGGTCTTGCGCCAACGCAGGAATTCTCAATTTAAGATCAGGCATTCGTGCGAACAAGGTAATTTCTTTGCAATTTACGCTGAACTGTCATGCTGAGCGGGGTCTTCGGAGCGAAGTATCCCGCTCCACCAGAAGAAGGAGATGCTTCGGAGGATGCTTCGGCGGCCTCAGCACAGGCTCTCAGCATGACACATTTCTGGTTAAATTGAGAATTGCTGGCGCCAACGGCCGTTTCTTGACATCGCCTGATGGGGTGACTATAATCTCGACCACTTGCGAGCGTAGTTCAGTGGTAGAACGTTAGCTTCCCAAGCTAAATGTCACGGGTTCGAGTCCCGTCGCTCGCTCAAAGACAAACGGCCGTTTCCCGGTGGGGAACGGCCGTTTTTGTTTTCATATACGTCTGAGGAAAAAGCGCAAGGGAATATCAGAGCCCGATATCCAAGCATTGATTAACCGCGCTGGCCACTTTCGCAGGTCCGGTTGATTTGCCGGCCGTGGCTTCGGCGTTTGCCGGCAAGCCCACCCAGAAGCGCCTGAGCGAGGTCGAGGAGATTCTGGAGATGTTGGTGTCGTTGGGGCAGGTGGTAGGGGTGGGGAACGGCCGTCAGGCGGCCGGGTGATGATTCCCCAAAAATCAAAACAAATTATCTGTTACAATAGGGGGCGTGTTACAACAAGTTGTGGAGGCATGTCTAATGAAAGATGTAGAGCTGCTTGAACGCATCACCATGAACCCGAACGTGATGGTTGGCAAACCAGTTATTAGAGGAACACGGCTCACTGTTGAGTTTATTTTGAACCTGTTGGCGCATGGGGCCACCGCAGCCGAAATTCTAGAGGAATATGACGGATTAACTCCAGAGGATATTCAGGCCTGCTTTTGTTTGCTTCCCGGTCAATTGAGAATATGGATTTTATGCCTTTAGCGGCATAGGTAGGCCTGAATGCGTTTTATCGTTGACGAAAACGCTGGTCCAGCCGTTGCCGGTTGGCTTAAAAGTCACGGCCACGAAGTTTTCTCGGTTTATCATGAGGGCGCGAGGCATCGATGACGAGGCCATCATCCGCAAAGCATATCACGAGCATTGGATTTTGATCACGGGTGATAAGGATTTTGGCGAGAAGGTTTATCGAGAGCGATTCCCCCATCATGGCGTCATTTTGTTACGTCTGCAAGATGAACGTCCAGTGGTAAAAATTGAAACGCTGACGCGGTTGTTGCAACAGTACGAGGCCAACCTGGCCGATCATTTTATTGTCGTCACTGAAAACCGCGTTCGGTTTGCTCGCAGACGCTAAAACTCATGTCCAACGTCCGCTTTGCAGATTGGGAAGCCCAACAATTACAAGACCCGGAATTCCGGGAAATCGCCGAGTCGCTGGAACCCGGTCACCAGGTGGCCCGCCTGCGCCTGCAGCGCGGCCTAACCCAGGCCGAGTTGGCCGAATTGGTCGGGTCGCACAGGACATCCTACAGGCATAAGCCTCCTGGCAGGAATATCAAACCCATGACTGATTACCGCACCCTGGATGACGTCACAATCGAATACTTCACCCAACACCCTGATGAGATTGAAGAGTTTCTCAATGAAACCTTCGCCGATTACGCCGAAGATGGGGACTCGGCATTGCTCTCGGCCCTGCGCATCATTGCCCGCGTGAAGGGCATCTCGACGATGGCCGAAGAAGTGGGCATGACCCGTCAGGGTTTGCAAAGGCACTTTCGGCCAGGGGCAATCCCCGGCTGGACAATATCTCTACGGCCGTAACGCCCCCGGCTGGGCCGGCGCAGTCATCGTCAACCAGCGCACGGCCGAGCAGGGCTGGCCGGAAGACCAATGCGGCCCGTACTTCATCGATGGCCATGCCCGCGACGAGGTCGCCCAACAAGCCGGCGCGGCCGAAATCCCCGCCCTCATCGGCCACTGGACCCCAGCCGAAGAGAAGCAGCTCATTGCCCTCATCAACCCTCTGGCCATGATGGCCGTGCCCGTGCCGGAAAAGCAGCTGCAGCTGCTGGAGGATGCGGCGCGCCTGGCCGAAGACCCGGCCCTGATTGCCGCCCTCAAAGACCTGCGGCCGAGGCGAAATTGGCGCTGGACCAGCTTTACGTCGAGCCACCGACCAAAGAAATAGACGCCGAACCGCAGCTGGACCGCGCTCAGGAACTGCGCGCCGAGTGGGGCACGGAACCGGGCCAACTGTGGCTGGGCGACCACCGGCTGCTCTGCGGCGACAGCACCGACCCGGAGCAGGTGGCCAGGCTGATGGATGGGAGCGCGCCATCCTCTTCGCCACCGACCCACCTTTACCTGGTGGACTACGATGGCACAAACCATCCCAACAAGTGGAATACCAGACACACAGGCATAAAAGAGGTGGGCTTGCAGCCCACCCTCCTTTATCTAATAATACAATGCCGTGCCCATCGCACCGCCTAATGAGGCTATGGGGCTACCCAGAAATAAACCATTCCCGGCG
>JADIYP010000005.1 GCA_016705235.1 Candidatus Leptovillus affinis | reverse complement strand
TTCAATGGTCCGTGGTCTAATTAGCAAAAAGACGCCTTAGCAAAATAAACGCCAGCGGCCAGCAATAATGCCCAGGTCGATGTGCAAGTTGGCCAAGCAAGCAGCGCCTTTCACACCGATCACCACCACCACCACACCTAATGTAATTGACTTTTTGATTCCGCATCTGTCTGTTCCTCGCTTATCTCGAAGGGAACGGCGCAACGGGCCGTTTCTTCTCCTGATATTAATCTACAAACTTCCCGTAGACTATACGCGCTCAGCAGACAGATGTTGCATCGCAATTACCTGACGGCCCGCCGCCGAAAAAACCAGACCGCCAAACCCACAGTCGCACCCAACGCCGCCGCCAAGACCCACCAGGGCAGCCACAGGCCAGACGGCCGTTCAGCCGGTGGCACTTTAGCCCGTGACCAGACCACACTCCGCGCCTGGGCGCCGCCAAATTGCGCCGTAAAGTCAGCCCCAGCCACATCCACAGCCAAAAATTTCGCCTCAGACTAATCTGCCCCGGTCAGGTTCGCTTCCTACATCAACGCCATTCAGCCTGGCGGCTTTCAGGCTGGCTCGCGCAGCAGATTGACCTGGGCATATTCGCTCCGGCAAGCAGCGCCCCATCTAAATTTGCGGCCGAAAAAATCGGCCTCGCGCACATCAATGCCCGCCAGGGATGGCCCGGCTTAGTTGAGTCCGACTAAAATTCGCGCCTGTCAGAACCATCCCGGTCAGTTTCATCTCCGAGAGATCGACGCCGCTCAAGTCGATTCCCCGCCAGATGCTCTTTTATCGCGCAGCCGCCAAAAACTCTCACGCGTAGAAGGTTTGGGTTGTTCCTCACCTGTCATGTCACAACTCCTTTTGCCAAACAGCAAATTCGGTTCTTCAGGAATTCAGGGATAGACGCCCAATGATGCGTGAGACGTGTTGCGTGACCAGAGAGACCTCGCGCAACACGCTTCATGCCCAAGCCTAATGAAATCCTAAAGACCCCAAATTGATTAAGACAACCGCTACCCTTCACCTGGGACGGGAAGATCGATGGCGGCTATTTTTCCGCCGGTAATAAATCAGGGCAAAGTTGGCGATTTGCGCCAGGACATAGACATCGCCATGTCTGCCTGCGGATGATTAGCAGGTCGCCCAGATGCTCTTGCAACACGGCCGTTCCCCGCGCATCTTCCAATATCACATGCAAAGGCAGCCCCGTATGCAAGCGCCCTGGCTTGCCGCCATCGCCGTGCCATTCAAACTCCCCGCTCAAACGAATATCTTGCGCCGAATGGCCGACCAACACAGTAAATGTACCCGCTTCCGATCCCAATCCTGTTTAGCGGGTCATAAAACGCCGCAGACTCACGAGTCAGCGACAAAGTCGCCGTTTGGGTTTCGCCCGGCTGCAAGAAAACTTTGGCGGGCTTTAGAAGTTCCTTTAACGGCCGTGCCAACCGTGCCGCTTCATCCGCACAAACCTGCGCCACCTCTGCCGCCAGCCCGCTTGCCCGTGTTGGTCGTCCACCATCACCTGCACCGCTTCGCCTTCAGCAAGAATTTGCAGATTGGCACGCAAACGTGGTGTAACCAGGCCATGCCCAAATGGGAACAAAGGAGGCGCGATTTCTTTTTTTCTCAGTAGCGGTAGCCCACAAACAGGCCCTCGCCGTACAATACTGGCCGTTTTCGCCGGGGTAATTGAGATGCGCCGGATTATCAGCCAGCCGGCGGAGAGGGAACGTGTCGGCAGCCGCCCGGATGGGTTCTCATCGCCAACAGCACATCGGCCAGGGCGTGGCCGCCTTCTGGCAGAGATACCAGAGCTGCAAAACGGCCGTTACCCCATCCACCCAGGCAGCATCGCCACCGGCGAACCGACATTGAGCACCACCACGGTGTTCGGTTTAACAGCCGCGACGCGGCGAATGAGTTCGTCTTGCGCGCCCACCAACCCCATGTCGAGCCGATCAAACCCTTCGCTTTCCCATTCTCTCTCGTCAGCCCGGCGACGACAATGGCCACGTCGGACGCGGCGGCCAGATCGACGGCCCCCGTTTGGATGGGGTCGGCGTCTTGTGGCGGGCGGCAGCCAGCCGCACCGGATCGCCCTTTGCCATCAGGCCGCTGTACTCAGCAGCAGCTCATGCCTGTCCGGCATTCAGATGAAGGGAGACGGCCGTTTGCTCGGCCCCTGGCATCCACCAATCGATGCACGGCTGGCCATCCAGCATAAAACGGCTGCGGCCGATGCCGGTCAGCTCAAAATAGTAATCGCCGCTCTGTGGCACAGTCAACCGCCCGCTGAGGCGCAAGGAAAAATTGGTCGGATCGATGCAGGGTTATTTCAAACCAGCGCAGTTCGGTTTTTTTGACCACAGCCGTATGCACGGCGCGCCGGCTAACTCCCGATTGCCAAAATAAGACAAAGCCAGTCCGGCACGGCCGTCCGCGCCGGTTTGCAGCCAATCGGCCGGAATTTGCGGCAGTTGGCGGTGAATCAGGCAGCCCAGGGCATAGGAAACCGTCACCTGCTCGCCAACTCGCTGGCGAATGCCATCCAGCGGGCTGATGGCGTAATGCGGGTTCACGCCAGAACTGCCGCCGCCCATAATCTGGGCTGCCTGCGCATTTTCGCCGATAACGGCGATGCGCTGCGGCTTGTGGGGTCTAACGGCAGTAAATCGTCGTCATTTTTAAACGCAGGACAATGGCTTCGGCGGCGCTTTGCGGGCTAACTGACGATGTTCTGGCCGGTCGATGCTCTGCTCCAGGCTGCAGGTGGGCTGATCGAACGCGCCTACACGAAATAACGTGCGCAGCAGGCGGCGTACTTTGTCATCGAGCAGCGCTTCGTCCAATTCGCCATTTTCCACGGCCAGGCGTACCGATCATCGTGCCAGCGCGCTGGTCCGGCATTTCCAGGTCAGACCACCGGCGGCCACTTGTTCCGTGTAGGAGCCATACCAATCGGAGATTACCAGACCGTCGAAGCCCCATTCGCCTTGAGAATATCGCGCAGCAGGGCGCTGTTTTCGCTGGCCCAGACGCCGTTGATGCGATTGAAGATGACTTGATGGTCCAGGGTTGGGCTTTTTCCAGGGCGATGCGGAAGGGTTCCAGGTAAATTTCGCGCAACGGCCGTTCCGCCACTTCGAACTCATGCTGTGACGCTCAAACTCCGAATCGTTGCACACAAAGTGCTTGATACACGCCCACGCCCTGGCTTTGCAGCCCGCCAATGTAAGCGCCGGCCAACGTGCCGCTGAGGTATGGGTCTTCCGCGTAACGATTCAAAATTACGCCCGGCGATGGGCGACCGGTGGATGTTGACTGTGGGCGCAAGCAGCACACATGCGCGCCTTTAGCCTTCACCTCTTCGGCTAACGCCTGCCCTACCTGCTCCACCAGCGCCGGGTTCCGAGTAGCGCCTAAAGCCACCCCCACCGGAAAACAGGCAGAAGTTGGCCCGGTGTTATCATCTACGCCACGCACGCCGTTGGGACCATCCGGACACCTTCATGGCGGGAATGCCCAGGCGTTCGACTGCGGCGGTATGCCACATATCGACTCCGGCAATCGCAGACACTTTTTCGCTAAGGGTAAGCTGTTCGAGTAAAGCCGTGATTTTTCTTCCATTGTTTCCTCATTAATTGGCAAAGTTTGTGGGCAGTGGTTAACTGTTTGTTCAATCGTCTTAAATGGCTACGCGAATAATCTCATCATATAGAGGGCGGCGCACGGCCGTTTCCCTGTTTCCCTTGGTCTATGGTAAAGAATTTCACCGCAAAGGCCATAAAATCCTGCAAGGCAGGTATAATTCGTTCTGAAACTCGATGAACAATTTCATTTTTTTGGTGTGTCTCAAGAACAAGACCGACAGCAATTTCTTCAGATAATCAACTTACACTACGCTGCTCAACTGCAATTTGTTTAATTGGCTGTAATCTTTAGCCCTATAACTCTTTGGTTTGTGACCAGCAGTTTTTCAAGCGGCGGTTAATGATGACTGATTTGGTTCCTGGCGATTACAATTCCGTGTTCGCCTGCGTCAATATTCGGCCTGTCTCAGGTAAAAAGTATGTCCCAATCTCAACCGGTAAACAACCACTTACCCTATCCCTTTCCTGAAATACCCAAACCGGCGGTCAAGTCCGAAGATTTTTCGCCTTTCGGCTGTTATTTTTCCTGACAATGGCCGTATTTACCGTCGAATTGGCCATCATGTTGGTCATCGAGCTTATTTATAATCCCGGTGATGGATTTTCCGGCAAAATCATCGAAGTGGCTGTCGATGCCTCTATTTTAGCGGTTTTTGTTTTCCCACGCTCTATTATCTTCCTTTCGGCCATTGGTTACTTCCCCTGATGCGCTATCAGGCAACGGATAAGCGCTGACGCGATCGTATACTTTTTTTGGAAAGGGTGTTTGCCAGTCTAAACGATGGCATCCTGGTAGTTCGTGTGCCCGACTGCAGTGCTGACAAGCAATGTAACCGCCAGAAGGTTGTTTGGCGAGTCGGAAAGCGCGCTGATTGGGCAAAAGTTGGCAAAGTTGTTTTTTGAGGACACGGCCGTTTACGGAGCCTTCATCGCCGAAGTGAACCAAAACTTAAAATAGGCGATCTCTTCCACACCGAAATTACCGTAACCCCCAACAAACAAAAATTCAGCGCCGAAATCACCGTCACCGAAATTCGCAATGAAGACGAAGCCTACCAGGTCTTCACCATTCGCGACATCACCGAAAAAACGCTCAGAAGAAAAAAATAAACCTGCAAACCACCGCCTTGCAAGCCGCCGCCAATGGGGTTCTTGATCACCAACACCAACGGCATTACAGAATGGGCCAATCCAGCCCTCTCCCAAAATGTCTGGCTACACAATCGAGGAACTTATAGGCCAAAGCGGTGGCCTGTTTGATGCCGACCTGTACGATCCAGACCGGTATCAAGAAATGGCGCAAACTTTCAGCCGGACAGTCATGGGAGGGCGAAATTGTCAACCAGCGCAAGAATCGCAGCCGTTACACTGAGCTGCAAACCATCGCCCCCTGTGCGCAACTCGCAAAATGTCGTCACCCATTATGTAGCCATCAAACAAGACATTTCCCAGCGCAGCGGTTGAAGCGCGGCTAGAGAAACAAAATCAGGAACTGCTCATCTTAGGCAAACTAGGCCAAAACTGTCGTATCCAGCCTGGAACTGAATATCGTATTTGATCAAAGTGATCCAGCAATTGATGCCCTTGTTCCAGGCCGAATGCATCTCGATCATTCTACGAGAAGAGACCCGGCTGGTTTACGTGGCTACCGGCGGACTTCATGCCGGCGAAACCCCGAGGGAAACATATTGCATTGGATTTTGGCGTGCCCGGCTTGGTACTGGACAGCAAAGAGCCAATTTGCATTGTCGATAACGAAGATATGTTTCCAGATGCCTGTGGCTGCGATCCTCAATCGACCATTGCCGCCCCACTGCGCCTGGGCGATGAGGTTTTTGGCCTTATTCAGGCCTCTCACCGTCAGCCACATGCCTTTAACAAGGAAAGTTTGCAAATGTTGCAATCGGCGGCCAATTGGGCAGCTATTGCCATCAGCCATGCGCGACAACTGCAAGAAACCAGGATGCGCCTGCGCGAGACAGCGACCCTTTCGGCGATCAACCAATCGTTAAATGAAACCCTGGACCTGGAAAACGCTTTGCAGCTCATTGCCGACTCTACGCCAAAGCCGATCAATAATGTCGATCGTGTGGTCATTCATTTAACAGATGAAAACGAGCAGATTTTGTATCCTGTTATCTGGAGCGGCCAACCACATATGGATACGCCTTCGCTTTATTTAAATTACGGCGAAGGGATTGCCGGGCAGTGATGAAAACAGGCAAGTTAATAAACGTCCCGAACGTTGACAGAAGCGGCCAGTTCCGGGCATTTCCACCTGTGCCAGATCAAATCATTGATGGTTGGGCCATTGCAGAGCGGCCGTTCCAGTTGGGCACCATCAGCGTGCATAATCAAACTATGGAAAACGCATTTTCGGAGATGGACGAGCGGCTGCTGATGCGGCTGGCTCATTCAGCGGCCGTAGCCATCAATACCTCTCGCTTATATCAGGCTGAACAACAACAGCGCCGCTTTGCTGAAGACCTGGTTCAGGCGGCGGCCCGCTTTGAGCGGCAGTTTGCGGGTTAACGAAGTTTTGGAAAACATTTTATCGCAAACCATTCGCGTGGTACGCTGTCTGCGAGCAGGAATCTTTTTGCTGCGCCATAACCGCGTCTATTTGTCGCAGTTTAGCCACGCCCAAGATGGTGATTTGCCGCTGCCAGAGGCTTTACAAAGGCTGTTGGACGGTGAAGATGTGCGTGATTTCCCACCGCTCCGGTTAATTATTGAAACAGGCAAGCCGATTGTGGTGACCGAATCGGAAGATGAGTATGCGTTTTTAAATGATTCAAGCTTTGCGGCATATTCTGTCTTTGCGGCGGCGCCCTGCGTGTGGGGCAAGATGTGATCGGCTTTTTTGAATATTTATGGCGACAGACCGGCGGCGTTTGATAAGGATACGATTCACCGGTTGGAAGCGCTGGCGGCACATGCGACGCTGGCGGTGCAAAATGCCCGGTTGTATAACGAGTTGGAGGCGGCCCTGGAAAAGAACAGGTTACGCGTTTGCAATTGGTGCAGGCGCAGAAATTGTCGGCGATGGGTCGGCTGGTGGCTTCGGTGGCCCACGAGTTGAATAATCCATTGCAAACGATTAAGAATTGTCTGTTTTGACGCAGCAGGACATTGAACCCGACACGCTAACGCAACGTATCTGGAAATGGCCATCTCAGAAACAACCCGGTTAAAGAATTTGGTGCTGCAACTGCGTGATGTATATCGGCCGTCGGGCAGTGAAGAGATGCAAGCGGTTTTGGTTACGGCCGTTATCTCCCAGGTTTCTTTATCCTCAAACAACACTTCAAAGAAAACAGTATCACTCTGCAATCACCCCACCTGAAAACGAATATACCGTCATGGGCGACGCCAATCAATTGGCGCAAGTTCTATCAATATCTGCCTGAACGCCGTCGAAGCCATCCAGCCAGACAGTGGGATGATCCGCATCCAGGTGCTAAACGACAAGGAAAATCGCTATGTCGGCATCCAGATCCAAGATTCTGGGCCGGGCATTCCCACCGAAATAATCGACAACCTGTTTGAACCATTCTTCACAACCAAAACAGCCGGCACGGGCCTGGGGCTGGCCATCTGCTATGATATTGTGCAAAACCATGGTGGGTATATTACGGTCGAAAATTCGCCCACAGAAGGGGCTATCTTTGATGTCTGGCTACCCACGCTATAAAACATTTGCGGAATCTTCTCCAAAAGTTGGGATTTGTAGGTCGGATTGTTAATCCGACCGTGCGGAATGCCATTCTGCACGACGACACCCCGAAATATTGAGAAGATACCATTTGCGCAGATAACATTCCTACAACTGTACAATCACTTAGCCAACAGGAGTTCATGATGACAGACAGCCAAAGCATTTTAATCGTTGACGATGAACCAAACCTCCGTAAATCCCTCAGCATGATACTACAAAGACAGGGCTACACCGTGAATACAGCCGCCGATGCCGAACAAGCTTATGCCGATCTACAGCATCATACATACGATCTCATTTTCCTGGACATCAAAATGCCCAAAAAAAGCGGTTTAACGCTGCTGACTGAAATTCGGCAGATGAACAATGACGTGCCTATCTTGCTGTTAACCGCCTTTGCCAGTCTGGAATCCGCCATTGAAGCGGTACGACGCGGAGCAAACGATTACCTGCTCAAACCAATCGATCCGCCGCAAATACTGGCCCGGGTAAAACAAATTTTGGCCCAGCAGGAGAATAACCGCCGCCGAGAGATTATGAATGAAATGCAGCGATTACTCCTTGAATTGAACGAAATTGAAGGCAAACCGGCCGCCCCTTCAGAGAAAACTACACCTCAGCCGCAGTTAGATAATTCCCGCTTCATACAAAAAGGCGTATTCATTCTCGATCTTCAGACTCGCAGCGCGGTTGTTAACCAGACACCCCTGTTTCTAACTCCTACGGGATTCGACTATCTCGCTACGCTGCTGCGCCATTCACCGGAAACAATTCCGTATCAAAAGCTTGTCCTGGAAGCTCAAGGGTATGAAACGTCGCCTATCGAAGCCAAAGAGGTGGCCCGATGGCGTATCCATGAGCTGCGAAAAACGATTGAGGATGACACGCGAAACCCCAACTACATCATTACAGTTCGTGGCACTGGGTATCGATTGGTGCCATAGAAGAACGGCCGTGCCACCTAAAAAACTATGCGCCCTGATTCATTGTCACAATTTCAACCAACAAACACCAAGAAATATCAATTTTTTGGCGCAAACAATTGGTTATACTTATGATTGGGAGCAACAAGTGATAAAACCCAACATTATTTAGCTTGATTTTTATGACAAGTAAATTTCAGCGGCAACTTCTACTATCCATCCTCTTGGTCACGCTAAGCGTGGCCGCATTCTTTAACCATGCCTCCGCCCACACAGACCTGATTCGCAGCGATCCGCCGGATAACGCCATTCTATCGGAAGCGCCACGCGCTGTTAAAATGTGGTTCACAGAAGACATCGACATGGACTACAGCACTTTCCAGATACTCGATGCCAACGGACAAACCATCCCCCTGGAAACCATCCGCCGGGACGATATCGACCGAAAACTCGTTATCCTGACACTACCAGCGCTGGAGAATGGCGCTTACACTGTTGGCTGGCATGTCCTGTCGGCCATTGATGGGCACGACAGCGAGGGATTCATAGTTTTTGGTGTTGGGGGAAATGTGGACTTAACGGCCGTTCCCCGCGCTAAAACAGAAACGGCCGTTCCCTGGCTAGAATCTACCCTGCGCTGGATCAATTACCTCTCCTATCAATTATCATCGGCGCCATCACCATCCTCTACCTGGTCCTTGGCTCACCCATCGACAACCCAGCCGTCGCCCCAGCCATCGAACAAGCCCAAACAAACATCGTCCGTTGGGCCATACAGTTCACCACCCTGGCCTTCCTCATCGGCTTCGGCTTTCTTTTGCAACAACTCCTGCAATTACAAAGCAATCTCCCTGAAAACGCCTCTCTATCCAAAACCGCCTGGCAATTCCTTACCCAATTCCGCTGGGGATACCTATGGCTCGGCCGACAAGCTTTCTACATCGCCATGCTAGCCCTCTGGATCACCTCTGCAGCGCACCACCAGCCAGATCGAAAAGCTCTGGATGGCCGTACCTACGACCACAACGGTCCTCGGCGTTATCTTAATGCAAGCGCTCATCAGCCACGCCGCAGCCATCGCCGAACACACCATCTTGCTGATCCTGGCCGACATGATTCACATCATAGCCCTGGGCATGTGGATTGGCGGTCTCATTGTCCTACTTCTTGGCCTATTCCCACTATTTCGCCAGCAGCCAGAACAATACAAACCAATTATTCTGTCGGCTGGCGCCCATTTAGCAGCATAGCAACCTTCAGCATTGTAGCGCTGATACTCACCGGCCTCTACAGCGCCGGGGATTACATCGCTACCTTCGACGCCCTCATCACCACATTTTACGGTCAAACGCTTCTCAGCAAAGTCACCCTCACGCTGCTCATGGGCTTATTTGGACTGTTCAATGCCGCCATGCTCCACCCCGGCCTCGCCGCCCCATTGCCCGGCTGCTGCGTCGCCCAGACGGCTGGACCCCGGTCTCTTTTAACCACGTAACGCAACTTTTCTTTGCGCAAATTGGCGTGGGCATCTTCATTTTAGGGTTTGTAGCCATCCTTACCGCACTGCCGCACCCCATTGGCCCGGAATACGCCCCTACCCCATGAAAGAGATCATCAACCCCATCACCCAATCAGCCGACGATATCACCATCTCTTTCAGCGCCAAACCCAACATTCCCGGAAAAAATACCTTTCTCATTGAGACGGCCGAAACCACATTGTCTGGTTCTGCCGAAATCATGCGGGTCATTGTTCGGTTTACCTACTTGGATGAAAACATTGGCACATTGTCCGCAGACGCGCAAACGATTGATGAGACTCAATATCAATTAGACGGCAGCTACCTTAGTTTGCCCGGTAATTGGTCAATTGAGGTTGTCGTTCGTCGCAAAGGAGTGGAAGATGCTGTTTCCACTTTTGCCTGGTTTGTGCCGCCCTCTTTAGCGGCAAAACCAACCATCATTTCTAATCGCCCCCTGCAGCCGATCCTGACAGCGATGGCAACCGGTGGCTGGATACTGGTGGCCATCATCGCCCTGATCTGGAAACTATACAAACGAAAAGTCGAAAAAATAGCTTCTGTCTCACGCCGACAAATGGTTTAAAGCACACAATAACCGCAGAACGAACACGAGCCAATCTGGTGTGGCGGCGCAGATGACCTAATCGCCGCAAAACCGAGCAGTTACCTGGCATTCGCCGCCTGGCGGGAGGGAACGCCCTGGTCTATTCATGCTTGGAATGCCGGCGCAGGATGACCGACCCCAGAACGAGCAGCACCACCACAAGCACGACACTTCCCAAGACAAAGCGGCCTGTCAGGCCACCAGCTAGCCATTGTCCTAACGGGGTTGATTGGGCAACTACCTCATTTGGCGCAGCCACGGCCGTTGCCAACCCAATGACAAACAACCAAACAAACCCGCCAATAATCGCTGCCTGAAATTTACTCTTGTTAATCATCATCTTTCCTCAGAATGCTTGCTAGATTGATAATGCACCCATAACACTCTCTGGAATTCCACCGCAAACGGGGCAAAGGATGTGTCTTATCAGGTTTATCTTGTTGTATGCGGCTTCTCTTCACAGAACCACTTGCCCAGTCGTTGAAAACAGCATACATCACTTTCGCAATGAAAGAAATAGATATTATTTGCTACAAAATCAGGCTCTTTAGGGATTCAGGGAGTTGATGTTCAAAGACGCATGATGCATGAAACATGACCAGAGAGTCTTCATGCGTCACGCCAGTCCCCACGGAAATCCGAAAGACCCCCAAAATCATTGATGTGGGGTAATCTGAGGCGGTTTAATGCTCTGGGGGAGGCGCAGGGAGGCGTTTTCAGCCACTACGGGGCAGCGAAGGTGTAAAGAACCCCATCCTGCCCTAGAAGGAATAAACGGCCGTCTCCCACCACCAACGGCACACGGGAACGTGCTTGTGGCTCCGTTTGCCAACAAACCTCTCCGGTCTCCCGCGTCAAGCAGTACAAACGATTATCATTCCCTGAAAATACAACGCTTTTCCTGCAACCGTGGGGTTGAACGCGGGGCATTAAAAAATACCTTCTAACTGCGCCCGCCAAACGGCCGTGCCACTCTGCCCATCCACGGCATGCACAAAGGCATTATCGCTGCCAAAATAAAGCTCTCCCTCATACAAGCGAAATCCCGGCGACCAGTTTTCTGTGGGATAACGCCATGCTTCCGACCCGGCAGCAGCATCCAGAGCGTACACCATGTCGGTATACGCCAGGAAATAGAGGCGGGCATCATCGGCGGCGAGCGACTTCAGGAAACCATCTTCTCGGTCAGCCGACCAGACGAGCAGTCCCGTTTGTTTATTGTGGCGTGCAGCCGCAAATGTCCCCCCTCCGCCACCGCTTCTTCGCTCAACCAACTGCCGCCAACAATCAGCAATTCCTGGTTGACAGCCGGTGTAATGAGGGCGTAGGCGGCCGTTTTGGCCGACCATTCGACCCGGCCCGATGTGGCCTCCAGGGCATATACCCAGGACTTGCCATCTGCTTGCGGCGGTAGACCCGGACCCACAAACGCCGTCGCCACATAAAGATGGCCATCAGCAGCCAACGGCGGCCAAATCAACTCACCCTCCAATGGCTGCCGCCAAATCGTCTGGCCGTCGGTCAGGCCCAAAGCAAGCACGCCGCCGGGCGTGCCGACAAAAACAGCGCGGTCATCAGCCGCCAGAGAGCGCGACCAGACGCCGCCATCAGGGGATATGCGCCACAATTCCTGGCCAGTATCCGGCGCATAGGCGATAACGGCCGTATCCGTCGCCACTACCACCTTTCCCCCCGCCAAAACTGGGGGCGATGTCAGGCCGTCTAGCACGGCCGTTTGCCACTGCAATTGTGGCGCGGTTAATGTCAGGTCTGGTGTAGGTAGAGCAGAGGGTGAAGAGGGAAAACGGCCGTTTCTGTTGGACCACAGCCCATCAAGATCAGCAGCAACAAAAGAAAACGCTCCCTCCAGCCCAAAACTTTATCAGACTGGAGAGGGGCGCTACCCAGCAATCGAATCACGGTTACTCAGCGTCGTCGGTTTGCAAAATGAAATTCACCAGGATGTTAATCTCATCCGTCGACAATCGTGTCCCCAAGTCAGCGGGCATCGTCAACGCCTGATCCTCAAATCCAGGAACCGTAAACGCCTGTGGATCGACAATCGACTGATAGATGTACTCTTCGGCCGACAATCCAGCTACGCGAGAAGCCGCTTCCTCTGGCAAAGAATCCCAACCCGGGCCAATCTTACCGCCTCGCCCCAATGCCTCGCTGCGGTGGCAAGCAAAACATCCCGCCTGCTCGATGATGGCTACCGCTGCTTGCACGCTCTCATCGGCTTCGCCGGCAGCGGTTTGGCTGCGAATGTAGGTCACCACTTGCCAGCGTTCGGCGTCGGTGAGCATATGCCGCCACGCAGGCATCGCCGAATAGAACGGCGGCTGCGCCCCGCCTTCGCTAACGCGCCAGAACAGGTATGCATCGGTCATAAAGGGTAGGTTCATCAAAGCCGGGTCGGTTAAATTGACGGGTTTAGGCTGCAACCCGGCGCTGAAATCGCCCTGACCATCTAACTCAAATCCATGACACTGCTGGCAGTCGTTTTCCAGATAGACCACCTTGCCGGCGGCCACGGCCGTCTGATCGCCAGTATAAGGATTTTCCAAAGCGGCATACGCTTCCGGCAATTTGGCTTGCCATTCTTCCAGGCGCGCGGCGCTTTCGGCAGAAATTCGCGGCGCAACTTCAACCACAAAAGGAACTTCCCTTGTGAATGGTGATCGTTTTAGAAAACGCGCCGCTGGCAATGGCGTAAAGCGAGAAACCGCTTGTACCAACCGCCAGGAACGTGAAGATGAACAAGGGCAATACGGCCGTTTGCAACATCTTCTCGTCATCTTTTTTCCGCCAGGCAAAAATCACAAACAGGATCATGACAAAGCCAAACAGAACCGTCAGCACGCCCAGGCTGCCCAGGAGCACCGGCTCCATGATCGGCTTGGTAACAATTTCCACCGTGCGCCCTTCGGGGAGAACCGGCGGTTGCGGTTCAGGCATGGCTTCCATCACCGACAAGACTTCTGCCGATTTTTCTGGCGGCGCAACGGCCGTAGCCTCCCATCGTTCCGGCCATTACCAACGGGCCGTCACGATTGGTTTCTTCGATGTCAAACTCCCACCCAGGTGGCATCCGATTATCCCGCAGCCGATGGCGCAGCACCGAATTGTCCCAGTCACCCGGCACAACCACCGGCACACCAGGCGGCGACGGATTACATCCGCGCCAAGCATCACGCCGGCGTAGGATGAAAAATCCATTTCGTGCCGCGAATCGGCAGAGTTCTCAAAGTGACATTCCGTACACGCTTGCGAACCTTCAAACCACACATTTTCCTCGGTGAAAAGCGGCTGAATTTCATCAGCATAGGTTCCTGTGTGGCTCGAACCATCTTCTGCCGTCCAGGCAAAGTCTCCGTCTGGGGAACCAGCCTCCACCCAGGCAGCAACCAGGTTCACCGCATACACCTCGCCGCCATCCACAGTCAACAGTGGGCCGTCGCGGTTGGTTTCTTCAATATCAAATTCCCAACCCGGCGGCATCCGATTGTTACGCAAGCGGGCGCGCAGCACCGAATTTCCCCAGTCGCCAGCGACAATAATCGGCACGCCGGGCGGCGCGGACACAACATCCGCCCCAGCCAAAATACCGGCATAAGTCGACAAATCCATCTCATGCCGGGAATCGGGTGAATTTTCAAAATGGCATTCCGTGCATGCCTGCGAGCCAGGGAACCAGGCATCTTCGGTCACAAAGAAGGGCAGAATGTCCGTCTCAAAGACGCCGCTGCAAGACGTCCCATCTTCGGCGCTAAACGGGAAGGGGTCGGTTTCCGGCGCGCCGGCATCAACCCAGGCTGCCAAAAGGGGAACTGCGTACACGCTGCAGTCGCCGTTCAAGACACTGCCTTCGGCTGCGGACGCCGTGTCTCCATTGTCCAACTTTCCGACTTTGATCGTTGGGCCGTCGCGGTTGGTTTCTTCAATGTCAAATTCCCACCCAGGCGGCATGCGGTTGTTGCGCAAGCGCAAGCGCAGAACGGAATTTTCCCAATCGCCGGGGATGAGGATGGGCACGCCGGGCGGCGAAGAAAGGGCATCTGCGCCGGTGAGAATGCCTGCATAGGAGGAAAGGTCCATCTCGTGCCGCGAATCGGCGGAGGCTTCGAAGTGACATTCGGTGCAGGCTTGCGAGCCTTCGAACCAGGCGTTTTCATCGGTAAACAGTGGCAGAACGTCGGCTTCAAAATTGCCTGTTTGTTCTGCGCCGTCGGTGTCTGTCCAGGCAAAATCCCCATCAGGCGCGCCGGCATCCACCCATGCCCCAATCAGGTCTACAGCGTAAACGTTGGCTTCATGAATAGAGAGCATGGGGCCGTCACGGTTGGTTTCTTCAATGTCGAACTCCCACCCAGGGGGCATGCGGTTGTTGCGCATACGCAAACGCAAAACGGAGTTTTCCCAGTCGCCGGGGATGAGGATGGGCACACCGGGCGGCGAAGAGATTGCGTCTGCGCCGGTGAGAATGCCTGCGTAAGAGGAAAGGTCCATCTCGTGCCGCGAATCGGCGGAGTTTTCAAAGTGACATTCGGTGCAGGCTTGTGAGCCTTCGAACCAGGCATTTTCGGTGGTGAACAAGGGCTGCACATCGGTTTGAAAATCGCCCACGCACGGCTCGTCGGTCAGGGAGCTAAAGGAGAAGCTGCCGTCTGGCGCTCCTGCATCTACCCAGGCTCCCATCAGCGAAACGGCCGTTACCTCACATTCGCCAATTGCCAATCCCTCTTGTACAGAGGTCAAGTAACCGGTATGTGGGTGAACGGCCGTGTTCGTGGCAGTATTTGCAGGCGCAGCAGCCAGTGGCCCGGCAAAGATCGCTTCTACGCAGATGAGCAAAATAAAAATACTCAGGCCAAATATCCATTCGCTCCCTCGTCTCATAAACCTACCTCCTGTGCGATTGGCGCGCACAAACGCAAAATATTAGGCAAACTTAAAGTCGTGCAAGTTTGGCCTTTGGGTAACTATTCGATTTTTCTATACGAATTCTAGTGAGTACTAAATGGTTCAGGATTGGTGTAAATCAATACTTCGCGGCGTATATTTTCATTTTACCTTAACAAAATCATCACAACAAGCGAATATTGACAATCCAAATAAATCCCAATTTTTTATAACAATATCTGCGAAACCACAGCAACATGACGGCAGGCAAAACAAAAACGCGCCGAAGCGCGTTTTTCGATGGTGTGCCGGTCAGCCTAATCAAAGAAAAATGGGAGCGCCGATACGCGCGGATTCATACAGCGACAAAAGGGTTTGCACGTGGCTGCGGCTTTCGCTGAGGGTCAGGAAGTTGGGCGCGTTGTCCAGCACGGCCGTGTTCATATCTTCTACTTCGCCTAAATACAGCTCTTTTACGGGCACAGTGATGGTTTTCGGCGCGCCTTTGGCCGGATAAAACGTGACTGATCCATCCTGGGGGTCGACAAACGGCCGTGTGATCACCATACGGCCGTTTGTGCCCACAATCTCAAAATAAGTGTGGAATGGGGTGCGAAACGCACAGGTAAATTGGGCCATCACGCCGTTGGCGTAGTGCATTTGCCCGGCAAATACTTCGTCCACACCGGCAGCGCCCACCCACTGATCGCCAAATACCCACTGCGGCGCGCCGCCCATCAGGTTCTGCGCGTAACTCATCGGGTAGACGCCGACATCCCACAAACTGCCGCCGCCCCACTCCGGCTTCATGCGCACGTTGGTAGCCGGGTCGGACATGGCAAAGTCGAATGCGCCGCGCAGGATGGTGATGTCGCCGAGACGGCCGTTTACCACCCATTCCTTCACCAGTTTTGTCTGTGGGTGATGGCGGTACATGAAGGCTTCCGCCAACCGGTTGCCCGTGCGTTCGCTGGCCGCGATCATTGCATCCACTTCATCCAGGGAAAGGGCAAAAGGCTTTTCGCACAACACATGCTTGCCGTGCTCCAGCGCATAAATCGTCCATTCCGCGTGCAGATGGTTGGGCAGGCTGATGTACACCGCATCTACCGCGTCAGAATTCAGCATGGCTTCATAGCTGCCAAAGGCTTGGGGGATGTGCCATTTGGCTGCATAGGCCTTGGCAGAAGATAAGGAGCGGCTGGCAACGGCCGTTAACTCCCCCCTCTCAGACGCCCGAATAGCCGGAATCAACCGTCTGTTGATGTTCGCCGTAGAAACCAATCCCCATCGTACTTTTTTCATCACGCCCTCCAAAATAGACAAAAGACTGGTAACTAGACAAGACCCCAAGGGTTTTATACTCACAGGATCAAACCCTTGGGGTCTCTAACGTTACGAAAAAAGATTGAAGATCAGAACCAGCCAATCTTCAATCTCTACGCTTCAACGATTCCACTTTAACCGATCAGCTCGGCCAATTTTTCTTTCGACTGCGCCTCGATGGTTTGGTGCAAACTGGTGCCGTGGCTGTCCATTGTCACTACCACCGGGAAATTCTCCACGCGAATCACCCACATTGCTTCCGGTACGCCAAATTCCAGCTTATAAACGCCCAACACTTCCTTCACCGATTGGGCAATAAAACTGGCTGCGCCGCCAATCGCATGCAGGTAGACGGCCGGCTGTTCCCCACACGCTTTAAGGGTTTTGCCCCCCATACCACCCTTGCCGATCACGCCCTTCAAATTAAAATGCCTGATCACATCCGCCTGGTACACTTCCTCGCGAATGCTCGTGGTTGGGCCGGCCGCCACAAACGAATAGGAGCCATCAGCATGCGTTTTTACAACCGGGCCGCAGTGATAAATGACCCCGCCATCCAACAGCTTCTTGAGGTCGGCATACAATTCCGCCTCGTCGACCTGCACCGGCTGCGTGATAAAATGCTCAATCATGAATTTGTGCGCCGCGTCACGCCCGGTGACGATGACGCCATTCAGATAAACCGTGTCGCCCGCTTTTAGATTGCGAATGTCTTCATCAGAAATTGGGGTTGTTAACTCAGGCATAGCTTACCTCCAGCCCTTCATCGTTCAATTGAATGTCCATGCTGGCGCGCCGGTTGGCCCAGCACATGTAAGCGACGGACACAAAATAGCTGGCAGGCAAACGATGCTGCGCCGCAATTTTCACCCCAGCGCGGTTGTTTTGCCGCCGAAACCCATCGGTCCGATGCCCAGTTGGTTGGCTTCGTTATAGATGCGTTCTTCCAATTCCGCCAACTGCGGATCGGGATTGGTGTCGTCTAACTGGCGGAACAACTGCTGCTTGGATTTGAGATAACCGGAGCCACGGTCACCGCCGATGGCCACGCCTAAAACGGCCGGACCACAGCCTTTCCCTTGCGCCTGATGCACAGCATCCAATACCACGCGGCGCACGCCTTCCAGGTCTCGCCCCGCACCCAATGGGCCATCTGGCAGTTTGTATTGCGTGGATACATTTTCACAGCCGCCGCCTTTCAGCAGCAGATCGACGTGAATGCCTTCTTCGTCCCATTCGTGGAAATGCATGGTGGGAAAATCTTCGCCGGTGTTGTCGCCGCTGTTTTTGCCGGTGAGGCTGTCGACAGCGTTGGGGCGCAGGTAATTGTTTTGCGTGGCCACGGCCGCTGCTTTGCGAATCTGGTCGGCAAGTTTGCGGGTGGAGACGCCTACCGGATAACTCACTTCAAAAATGGGGGTGCCAGTGTCCTGGCAGATGGGGGTGCTGTTTTTTTCGGCAATGTCGACGTTGAGCAAAATGGTGTCCAACGCGCCTTCAGCGGCCGAGCCGGGTTCTTCGTTGCCCTTTGCCTTCCGCAACCCCTGGCGCATGTCTTGGGGAAGTTGGGTGGCCGCGCGACGAATCAGTTCTACAAATTGGTCTGTTAAATCGAGGGATTTGTAATCCATAGATGAACCTCCGTTGTGCTATGGAAACTTGCGCAGAAATAGAGTGACTTACCGTTACTATGATGCATCAAAAAGGTGGGGAATGCCAGCGGTACGGCCGTTTTCTTTATAAATCCACATCCGCCCTGCCCACCTCCTCGGCCTTCTGCATGCATTCCCATATCGGATCTCAATCAATTCTTAACATTTTCCAAATATCTGCTCCGTATCATCTACTAAATATCATCACTTAAGAGGAAAACTCATGAAAACAGATTCACCAACGAAAAAGAAACGAAGTCCTACAAAAATCAATTTCGTGATCGACCTGTCGATATTTATCGCTTTTCTTGTGGCTATGGACCCACGGCTGACGGGCATGGCGATTCACGAATGGTTGAGCATCGCCTTTGGCACGGCCGTCATCGTCCATTTGCTGCTGCATTGGAAATGGATTATCGCCACCACGCGCCGCGCTTTTGGCAAAATTGCCGCCCAGGCCCGGATCAATTACATCTTAAACATCCTGCTGTTCATCGCCATGACCATCATCATCTTCACCGGCCTGATGATTTCCGAAGTTGCCTTGCCAGGATTAACTATCCAGCTACAACCCAACGCGGCCTGGCGCTTTTTACACTCGTTTTCGGCTGACGCAGTGCTGATTATTGTGGGGCTTCATGTGGCCCTGCATTGGAAATGGATCGTGAATGCCTTTCGGCGGTATATTGTCCGGCCGGTTCTGCCGACCCGCATAAAAATGAAACAAGAGGAGGTGCACGCATGAAAATTATGACGCGTATTTTAATTATTTTGGCGGCCGCTCTGGTGGTGGTTGGGGCTACGGTGATTTTTACCAACAGCACTCTGGCGGCAAAGGTAATGCCCGGTTTGAGCGATGGACACAGGCCGGAAATGGGCGAATTTTCTCCTGACGAGGCTAATTTTTCGCGCAGCGGTGACGGCCGTCCTACGCATTCACTCTCCGAAGATGGGTTCAGGGGAGACGGCCGTCACGATTCCCGCTTTTCCCTCTTCCCCACCCTGAAAAATCTGGCCGTCATTGTTATCATTATCCTGGCCGTCATCATCGTCGAACGGCTCATCAACCTGCTAAAACGACGAACCAAACAACCTCCTGCGGCTCCTCAGGGAACCGAATAAAAAAAGAGCCGATGGGTTATCGCAAACCCATCGGCTCTTTTTTATTCTAAACAACCAGCGTCACCCTCACACATCTCGCTCTTCATAAACAAAGTGACGCACCTTTTGCGCAATTGCCGCCGGGTCTACCTGCACCCGCGCCATGCCCGTTTCGATAGCTTTACGAGCCACTGCTTCCGCCACGGCCGGAGCCACGGAAAAATCCGTGCCTTTGGGAATAATCCAATCTGACCGCAGTGCCTTATCGGTTACCAATCCGGCGATGGCCTGCGCCGCCGCCACCTTCATTTCGTCGGTGATGTTGCGGACACGCGTATCCAACGCCCCCCGGAAGATGCCGGGGAAAGCCAGCGAGTTGTTCACCTGGTTGGGCAGATCGCTGCGGCCGGTCGCCACAATGCTCGCGCCCGCTTCCAAAGCCAGGTCGGGCATGATTTCCGGTGTCGGGTTCGCCAGACCAAAAATAAACGGATCGGTCGCCATGGTTCTGACCATTTCCGGCTTCAGGGCGCCAGCGACAGACAGGCCGATGAATACGTCACGTCCTTTCACCGCTTTGGCCAGGTCGCCCTTCAGTTTGTCCAGATTGGTGATCTCGGCCATTTCTTCTTTAATCCAGTTCAGGTCTTTGCGCCCTTTGTAGATGGCGCCCTTGCTGTCCAACAAGATCACATTTTGCAAGCCCATCGACATGAGCAGTTTGGTCACGGCAATGGCCGAAGCGCCCGCGCCATTAACGACAAACGAAAGTTCGCTGAGTTTTTTGCCTGTCAAGCGGCAAGCATTCATGATACCGGCCAGAACGACAACGGCCGTGCCGTGTTGGTCATCATGGAAAATCGGAATATCCGTCTCCTCGCGCAGCTTTTTCTCGATGTAGAAGCAGCGCGGCGCGCTGATGTCTTCCAAATTAATGCCGCCAAAGGTCGGCTCTAACCGCTTGACAATGTCTACAATTTGGTCCGGATCCTGGGTGTTCAGGCAAATGGGAAATGCTTCCACCCCGGCGAAGGTGTGGAACAAAATCGCTTTCCCTTCCATCACCGGCAAAGCGGCGCGCGCGCCAATGTTGCCTAAACCGAGAACGGCCGTGCCGTCACTCACCACCCCCACCAAATTGCCGCGCGGCGTCAGTTCAAACAACTGCGACGGATCTTTTTGGATGATCTCCGCCGGTTCCATCGCATGAGGCACCAGATAAAACATCTTCAGAATGTGCTCGTCTTTTACCGGCACCTTGCTGTAGATTTCCAACAAGCCCTGGTAACGATCGTGAAGCTCCAACGATTCCTCGGCGACAGTCATCGGCTTGTCCGATTTTGGTGGAACCGGTAGGCGGCCTTCATATACAAAGCGGCGCGTCCGCTCAGCTATATCGGCCGGTTTCACATCCGGTCGCTTGGCCAGACCATGCTGGATAATATCCTCGGCCACGGCGGCGGCGACGGCCGGCGCGACGGCATAATCAATGACCTTTGGATAAATATAGTCGGCATGAAGTTCTTCGTCGGGGATGATGCCGGCAATTGCTTCGGCGGCGGCAATTTGGGTGGAATAGGGGAAGCCGGAGGCGCGCACGTCTAACAAACCACGGAAAACGCCGGGGAGTACGGCCGTTACATCCAACTGATTGCGGTAACTTGAATGCGCCGTCGCCACCACCGACGCGCCCGCCTGACGAGCGTCACGCGGCGTAAACTCCAGCGGTGAAGCCAACGTAAACATGATGGGCGATTCAGCCATTTGTTTGGTTTCTTGCAAAACCACACCGTTGGATGGCGCAAAACCGATATACACATCGGCGCCGCGCAACACTTCGGCCAGACTACCTTTTTCGTTGCGCGGGTTGCTGTTGTGGGAAATTTCCCACTTGGCCCAGTTCATGCCGTGCGGACGATATTGGTAAATAGCCCCGTGCCGATCACAGACTATTACTTCATTGATGCCGTACTGGCGCAAAATCGCCGCCGTGCCCAATCCGGCCGAACCAGCGCCATTGATCACAATGCGCATCTCTTCCAGATTTTTACCCACCACTTTGGCGGCATTAATTAAACCGGCCAGCACGCCAATAGCCACGCCATCACGATGATTGTTGACTACCGGAATGTAGAGTGAACTGGCCAGCCGATTGGTGATAGCCAACCCTTTGGGCGAGGCGATGTCTTCCAGGCTGATGGCCCCAAAGGTTGGACTCAGGTTTAAAACGGTATCGACAAATTCTTCGATGCTTTCGGTTTTTAAGGCAATCGGCAGCGCATCCACACCGGCAAAGGTTTTCATGATGACGGCTTTGCTTTCCAGCACTGGCAAAATGGCTTCCGGGCCAATGTTGCCTAAAGCAAAAGCGGAAGACCCATCGGACACAATGGCGATGGTGTTGCCACGACAGGTTACGTCGAAGGAGCGTTTGGGGTCTCGCTCGATTTCCAGACAGGGTTCCGCCACGCCTGGGGTATAGACCAGACTGAGCATGATGCTGTCGCGCATTTGTACCTTGCTGCGCACACCAATCAAACCGGCATTTCGCCGCCGGTAAGCAATTCCTTCACTTTCGCTAGGTTCCTTTTCAGACATATCCATCTCCTTGAAAGATTTTTAGGCTACGGCGCAGAAAATTTGGTGGGCGTCAGATTGGCAAGGCCAATTTGGCGTGGCTCCCGGTTTCTGGGCATTGTGCAAAGTGTCTACCACCTTCCGGCGAAAGTCAGGTGACAGGTGTCACCTGGTCATGTGTCAGGTGTCATGTGTCGGGTTGGCAAAGAGGAGACGAAGGGAAAAACGGCCGTCTCCCCATATCTATTCAACTCCGAAACAACCAGTAAACGCTTATTCGCCGGGGAAACGGCCGTTCTCCCTTACATAGCGCACAATCCCCCCCGCCCGTATCACGTCGGCGGCAAAATCGGGCAGCGGCGGAAGCTGGTAGGTGGTGGTGGCGGTGATGAGACGGCCGTTTACCACATCCACTTCCACCGCTTCCCCATCACCCACCAAGTCTGGCATCTCCGCCGATTCAAACAGCGGAATGCCCAGGTTGATGGCGTTGCGGAAAAAGATGCGCGCAAAACTGGGCGCAATAATCGCCCCAATCTGCCGCCGCCGCAGCGCGTCCGGCGCATATTCCCGCGACGAACCGCAGCCAAAGTTCGCCCCGGCCACAATCACGTCGCCCGGCTGCGCCTCGCGGGCAAAATCGGGCCGCGCCTCGATAAAGGCATACTCCTTCACGTCCTGGCCTTCCTTTAACATATAAGGCGCATAGCGCCCCGGCACTATCTGGTCTGTATCCACGTCAGCGCCAAATTTCCAAATTCTAGGCATGGGGTGTCTCCTCTTAAAGCCAAATTGGTCCAATCTTGTTGTGGATCAAAAAATTAATCCGGTAAGCGAGAGGTATGTCATGTTGAGAGCCTGTGCTGAGCTTGCCGAAGCATCCGCCGAAACATCCCATTTGCTTGGAATGACCGAGTTAGAGGGATTCTTCGCTCCGAAGACTCCGCTCAGAATGACCAGTCCATTACCTGATTGTTTTCTTAAACACCAAGAAGATTGGTCCAATCTTGTCTGCACTTTATAACTCGCGCGGGTCGGTGATGACGCCGGTAACGGCCGTTGCCGCAGCCACCGCCGGGCTGGCCAAATAAATTTGCGACGTCGGGTCGCCCATTCGGCCTTTAAAATTGCGATTGCCCGTCGACAGGCACACCTCCCCTTCGCCCAACGTGCCCTGGTGGCGGCCCATGCACGCGCCGCAGCCCGGCGTTGTCAGCGTCACGCCGGAGGCCAGCAGCGTACTCAGGGTGTCGTCGGCGATGGCTTTTTGCAGTTCCTGCCGGCTGGCCGGCGTGACCAGCATCCGCAGACCCGGAGCCAACGGCCGTCCCTTTAACACATCGGCGGCGGCACGCATGTCTTCGTAACGGCCGTTCGTGCACGTCCCCAAAAACACCACGTCCACCTTTGTCCCAGCCACCGCGCTCACATCCACCACATTGTCCACAGCGTGCGGCAGGGCCACCTGCGGCTCCAGCTCGTCCAGGTTGATGGCAACCGTGCGGGCATAACGCGCCTCCGGGTCCACAAAGAGCCAGTCGGGCACGTCAAACCGGGCCGCCACTTCGCCATCCGGCGGGAAGATGCCCGCCTTCGCCCCCAATTCCACCGCCATACTGGCAATGGTCTGACGGCCGTCTAGCGCCAGCCAATCCAGCCCATGATATTCCACAGCCATATACGTCGCCCCGGCGATGGTCAGCACGCGGCCCAATTTGAGCGCAAAATCTTTAGCCGTGACGCCGGGGCGGAAACGGCCGTGGGCCATTACCCGCAGCGTCTCCGGCACGCGCAGCCACGTCTTACCCGTCGCCCATACCAGAGCAATATCCGTCGACCCCATGCCGGAGCCAAACGCGCCCACCGCGCCGTAGCTCGTCGAGTGCGAATCCGACCCCACCACCACCATGCCCGGCCGCGCCACCTGCTCCTCCACCAGCACCTGATGGCATATACCGCGCCCCACCTCAAAGAGGCGAATGCCCTGCTCGGCGGCAAAGCGGCGCACGATGTTTTGATTGTTGGCCACGCCCACCGTCGAGGCCGGGGCGACGTGGTCCAGCACCAGCACAATCTGCGCCGGGTCATGCACCCGCGCCGCGCCCATCTGCTCCTGCACAATGCGGATAATGCTCGGCGACAAGGAATCATGCCCCATCGCCACGTCCGGCTCCACCACCACCAATTCCCCCGGCCGCACCGCCCGCCCCACTTTTTGCCCTAAAATTTGCTCTGCAAATGTCTGGCCCATGGTTAGTCCTTTAGTTTTTTAGTCTGGTAGTCTGGTAGTCTGGTTGTCTCTAGTCTCCAATCTCTAATCTCCCACCACCGCCACCGGCTCCGCCGCCGCAGACAGCAGGGTATCCACGTCGTCGAGGGTGAGACGGCCGTTATCGGCCATCATCTTGATCTGCTCCGTGATGTACTTGATCTGCGCGTCGTCCAGCGCCAGGCCCAACTGCTCGGCGCGGTTTTTCACCGCGTTCCAGCCCGTCAGCCGGTGGGCCACGTGGATATAGCGCGTCAGCCCAAAATCTTCCGGCCGCAAAATCTCATAGGTTGAGGGATTATTCAGCACCGCTTTGGCGTGGATGCCCGCCTTGTGGGCAAAGCTGGCAAAGCCGGTGATGTAGTTATTGAAGGGAATATCCACCTGCACCAGCCGCGCCACCAGCCGGTCCAAATTGCGAATCAGCGGCAGGTGATACTTGGCCACCAGTTTCGGGTCGGTGGCATACAGGCGGGCGATAAAGCCGCCCAGCGGCGTGATTCCATTGCGCTCGCCAATGCCCAGCACGGCCGTGTCGATGTGGGTGGCCCCGCCTTCCAGCGCCGCATAGGCGTTGGCAATGGCGCAGCCGGAGTCGTTGTGGCCGTGGAATTCGATGTCGGCGTGGATACGGCCGTGCAGCGTCTTCACCAGACTGTAAATCTGCTGCGGCGTGCCCACGCCTACCGTGTCGGCAATACCTACGCGATGCACGCCCAATTTGTCCACCGCCTCATATACCCGCAAAATGTCAGCCACATCGCTGCGCAGACTGTCCTCCGTGCTAAAGCGCGTCTCCACGCCCTGACTCAGCAAGTAGGCCACCACCTCCTGCGCCATGTCGATGATTTGCTCAATGTCCTTGCCGTGGCTGAAGTCGCGCAAATACGACGACGTGCCAATCACCACGTCCACGCCATCGACGCCGGTGTCCACGGCCCGTTTGGCGTCCGCGATGGTGCAGCGCGTGTGGGTCAGAATTTTGGCATTCAGCCCTAATTTGGCGATGGTCACGCAGTCGTTGTAACTTTCCGGCGAAGCCAGCGGCGAGGTCAACTCCAGATATTCCACGCCAAAGGCATCCAGCAGCGTGGCAATCTGAATCTTCTCGGCCGTGGAAAAGAAAGCATTCACAAACTGCTCTCCCTCCCGTAATGTCGATTCGATAATGGCAAAATTAGTTAAACTCATCCTATAAACCTCTTTTTGGGAGATTGGAGACTCCTCAATCTCCAATCTCAGTAGTTTTAAAAACCTGATACGAATTGCACGAATGGCGGTTTTCCTGTCTTGCTGAGGTCTTCCGAAGCATCCCGTTCACCTAAAAATACCCAGTTTGTCGGGATTCCTCGTCGAAGACTCCTCGGAATGACCTGGGTTTTTAAACTACTGAATCTCCAGTCTCCCATCTCTAATCGCCGATCTCTTCCAAGACACATTGCAGCACGTCAATCGCCCGCAAATACTCGGTAATAACGAGATGCTCTTCTGGCGTGTGGTCCAGGCTGCTGTCGCCGGGGCCGTAGGCCACGATGGGGCACTGCCAGATGGGACCAACCACGTTCATGTCTGACGTGCCGGTTTTAAGCTTAAACGTCGGCGTTGCCCCGGCCTGCCGGATGGCGCGGTTGAAGGCGCGGGCCAGAGGCGTCTGGCGGGTAGATTGGAAGGCGGCTTCGTGGGCGTAAAACCGCAGGCTGGCGGAACCGGCCATTGCGCGCACGGCCGTTTCCCACTCCGCCACGTCAAAATCCGGCGGCAGCCGCACGCCCACTTTGATGTCGATGGTGTTGCTCAGGCCATCGCTGCCCGTGTGGATGTCGCGGATGGAAGACAAAAGCTGGTCGAACAAACGCGAACGAGTCTGGTTGAATTCGGCAATATAGCCGGTCAACTGGTTCAGCCAGGCGATGCCCGTTTCCGCCGCGCCGCTGGCTTGCCCGGCGGTGTGGCTCATCGGCTGGGCGTAGGCATAGTCGATGAGGAGGCGGCCTTTGTAGCCCAGCGTCACCCCGTCCCAGCCGCTCGGCTCGCCGATGATGCACAAATCGGGCGTATACTGGGCGGCGGCGAACCGCGCCCCTCTGCTGGTAGCCGCCTCTTCCTCGGTCGCGCCAATCACCACCAGACGTGTGCCCGGCGGCAAATTCGCCCGCGCCGCCGCGATGACAAATGTCGCCAGCGGTCCCTTGGCATCGACGGCGCCACGGCCGTATACCTTCCCATCTTCCACGCGCACCGGCACCCGGCCGGGCACGGTATCCATATGCCCCAGCAAGACGATTTCGCGGGTGATACGGCCGTTTTCAGCCCCACATTCGCGCACGCCCACCGCATTCCCTGCCTCGTCGATGTGGGCCGCCAGACCCAGCCGGGCCATGTGGGCGGTGAGGAATTGGGCAACGGCCGTTTCCTCCCCCGACAAACTTTCGATTGCCACCAATTCGCTTAAAAACTCAACCGGATTCGTTGACATGATTTATTTGATACCTTTATATTTTGGCTATGATCCGGTTGGTCCAATCTCAAAGATTGGCCCAATCTCTAGCCCTCTCGCTCTCGCTCTAGCTCTCGCTCCAACGCCCTCACCACCTGATCCAACTCCTCTTTGCCGATGACCAGCGGCGGCAGCAGGCGGATGACCGTCGGGCCGGCCGTCAGCGCCAGCACGCCGCGGGCCATCAGCCCCAGCACGATGGGCATGGCGTGGACTTTCAATTCCACGCCGACCATCAAGCCCAGCCCGCGCACTTCGCGGATGAGCGGGGAATTGATTTGCTGCAAGCGTTGGCGCAGGTAGCCGCCCAATTCGGCGGCGCGGCTGACCAGATTTTCGTCTGCGATGGCTTGCAGGGTGGCCAGGGCGGCGGCGCAGGCCAGCGGATTGCCGCCAAAGGTGGAGCCGTGGACGTTGGCGGGCAGTTGGGCGACGCGTGGTCCTATCGCCGCCGCGCCCATGGGCAGGCCGCCGGCGATGGCTTTGCCCAGGGCGATGATGTCGGGCACGAGGCCCGCGTGTTCGCAGGCGAACCAGCGGCCGGTGCGGCCGAAGCCGGTCTGCACCTCGTCGATGATGAGCAGCGCGCCGGTTTCGTCGCAGAGCTGGCGGGCGGTTTGGAAGTAGGCGGGCGGGCCGGGGCGCACGCCGCCTTCGCCCTGCACAATTTCCAGAATGACGGCCGCAGTTTGGGGGGTAACGGCCGTTCTCAACCGCCCTTCATTGCCAAACGGCACATGGCTAAACCCGGGCACCAGCGGCAAAAACGGCTCGCGGTACTCGTTTTTGTGCGTGGCGGAGAGGGAGCCGTAGGTACGGCCGTGAAAGCCGCGCATCGCCGCCACAATCTCGGTGCGGCCGGTGCTGAGGCGGGCAAATTTGATGGCCGCTTCGATGGCTTCGGTGCCCGAATTGCAAAGGAAAACGCGGTCTAAACCAGCGGGCAGCACGGCCGTTAACCGGGCCAGCAGTTCGGCGCGGCGGTCGTTGTAGACGAATTCCGGGCAGGTGATGAGCGTGTGCGCCTGCTGCGCGATGGCTGCGGCGATGGCGGGATGCCCATGCCCCACATTCGCCACGCCGATTCCGGCGGCGCAGTCGATGTAGGCACGGCCGTTTTCATCCCACAGCCGCGCCCCCTGCCCCCGCACCATCACCACCTCCCGCTTGGCGTACACGCCGGAGGTATGTTGTGTTTCGAGTTGGATGGTTTTCATATGATTTACCGAGGGGGCGTGATGCGTGAAGCGTGATGCGTGAGGAAACGTTCGTCACGCATCACGTATCACGAATCACGCAATCGTTGTTCCCTGTCCTTCAAGCGCGCGCCGAATCGGTCTTTGGCTGCGGGCGTCGCCGATGATGACGCGGCGGACTCCGGCGTGCAGGGCTTCGCTCGCGGCGAGCAGTTTGATGCGCATACGGCCGTGTGCATACGCCTCGGCCATCGTTTCCAAATCATTTAGCTGGATGGCGGGGATGAGCGACGCCTCATCGGGGAAGGTTTGCAGCACGCCGGGCACGTTGGAGAGGATGATGAGGGTGTCGGCGTGCAGGGCGACGGCCGTAGCTGCTGCTGCCCGGTCGCCATCGACGTTGATCGCTTCACCGGCGGCGCTGAGGGCGGGCGGGGTGAGCACGGGGGTGTAACCGCTGGTCAGCAGACTGGTAATCAGGTTGGTATTGACCGTTTCGACGATGCCGGTGTAGGTATCGCGCAGGATGCGGGTACGGCCGTTCTCGACTACCTTGATGGCTTGCTTGCGCGGCCCTTGCCAGAGACGGCCGTCCATGCCCGACAGCCCCAACGCGTTCACGCCGCGCTGCTGCAAGCGCTCCACGATGCCTTTATTCATCTGGCCGCAGTAAACCATCTGGAAAATCTCCAGGGTGCGGCGGTCGGTGAGGCGGCTGGTGTAGCCGGAGGGCGAGGTGACGAACTGGGGTGGGTGGCCAAGCGCCTCGGCGACCGCGTTGGTTTGCGCGGAGCCGCCGTGAATGAGTACCAACTGCTCCCCGGCCTTTACCAATGCCGCCATATCGTCGCAAACTGCATCGTAATCGATTCCCAGGCTGCCGCCAACTTTTACAATCAACATACTTTCTCCCATTGTGTGCTAGTTTTTGCTTCAAATTATCTGCCCGGAGCCTTCGGGTAGATGCCCGCGACCTTCGGGTAGATGCCCGCCCGGACCTTCGGGTAGATGCCCGGAGCCTTCGGGTAGATGCCCGCGACCTTCGGGCAGATGCCCGGAGCCTTCGGGATGATGCCCGAGACCTTCGGGCAGATGCCCGGAGCCTTCGGGAAGGTGACCGGAGCCTTCGGGATGATGCCCGAGACCTTCGGGCAGATGCCCGGAGCCTTCGGGCAGGTGACCGGAGCCTTCGGCGTGGTGACCGGAGGCTTCGGTTCGGGGCGTGGTGACCGGAGGCTTCGGCCAGCATGTTTTGTGCTGTTAAAACCTGACAGTTTTTTTGATAATTAAAAAATTAACCCGAAAATTGAAAAACATGTCATGCTGAGGTCCTCCGAAGCATCCCATTTATCTTAAATGACCCAGTTATGGGGATTCTTCGCTCCGAAGACTCCGCTCAGAATGACAAGCTCAGGACTAGATGGGTGCAGTCCTGTAAAGCCCAAATCTGCGTCTTCGGCCCGCAGCCTTCGGGTAGGTGACCGGAGCCTTCGGCGTGATGACCGGAGGCTTCGGAGACCAGACAGGTTTTAAAAACCTGTCTGGTCTAAATGGGGTGCAGCCCCATAAAGCCCAATCCCATGTCTTCGGGGAAGCCGCACATCAGATTCATGGCCTGCACGGCCGTTCCCGCCGCGCCTTTCATCAAATTATCCAGGGCGCTCATCACCACCAACCGGCTGCTGTGCGGGTCTTTCTCAAAACCTACGTCGCAGTAATTGGTCCCGGCCAGGATTTTAGGTTCGGGATAGCGATAAATGCCCCGGCTGTCCTTCACCAGTCGAATAAATCGCTCGTCGCGGTAGGCGGCACGGTAAATCTGCCAGATAGCTTTCTCGTCCAGGTCTTCGCGCAGGAAGACGTGAGCCGTGCAGAGAACGCCGCGCACCATTTCCACGGCCGTTGCCGAAAAATGCAGGTCAAAATTGCCTAATTCCTGCTGGATTTCGGCCTGATGGCGGTGGCCGGTGGGCGCAAACGAGCGCACCGCGCCGCTGCGTTCCGGGTGATGGCTGGCGGGGCTGTGGCTGTTGCCCCCTTCCGACGAACCAACCTTTACTTCAACCACGACTTGCTCAATTAGCCTCTGTTGGGCCAGCGGAAAGAGCGCCAGATTCACGGCCGTGGCGTTGCAGCCCACCCCGGACACATACCGCGTCGCCCGAATCTGCTCGCGGTGCAGCTCGGGCAGACCGTAAACGAAGCGTTCCAGCCAGCCGGGATTGGCGTGCGGCGTGCCGTACCATTTTTCGTAGACGGCCGTATCCCGCAGTCGAAAATCCGCCGCCAAATCCACAATCCGCCCGGCCAAACTGGCAAATGTTTCTATTTGGGCTGCGGAACGGCCGTGCGGCAGCGCTAAAAATAGCACATCGCATGGTTGCAATGCCTCGACAGCACAAAATTTCAGCCGGGTAACACCGCGCAGGTTGGGATGGATGCTGTAAACGAAACGGCCGTCGTGCTGCTGCGAGGTAATCTGGCTCACTTCGACCTCCGGGTGGCTCAAAAGCAGCCGCAGCAACTCGCCCCCGGCGTATCCAGAGCCGCCCACAATGGCGGCGCGTATCACGGACGGCCTCCATTGGTGATTGGGGAGTGGAAATTGGAGATTGGGGAGTGGCGCAATCGCCAATCTCCACTCTTTAATCTTCCCGCTTCCCCCACCGACAACACATAATCCACAATCCTGCTTGGAATGTCCACTCCTGTGGGCGTGATGGAGTTGCGGAACTCCATGGTGTAGTTAACCTCGTTGACCAGGAGACGGCCGTCGCGGGTTTCCAGCAAATCCACCGCCACCACGCCGCCGCCCACCGCTTGCGCCGCCGCCCGCGACAGATTATCAATCTCGGGCGTCACCGGACAGTTCGCCGACTGCCCGCCGCGTGCCGTATTGGTAATCCAGTGCGCCGATGAGCGCGTGATAGCACAAATCGTCTCCTCGCCCACCACAAAACTGCGAATGTCGCGCCCCGGTTTATCCACATATTCCTGAATATAGAAGATGGAATGATGGTAAGAACCCAATGTTTCTTTATGTTCCAGAATCGCTTCGGCCGCTTCCCGGTCATTTACCTTAGCCAGCAGCCGCCCCCAGGAGCCAACGGCCGGTTTCAGGACCACGGGATAACCCATGTCCTCCATCGTCTGCAAGGCGGATTCGGTAGAGAGAGCAATACGCACCTCCGGCGACGGCACGCCGTGCGCCAGCAGCGTCAACGTGGTGTTTAGCTTGTCGCCGCACACCTGGGCCACCTGAGCCGTGTTGACGGTGGGGATGCCCCAACTATTCAATATTTGTAATACCGCCAACGCCTGCGAATGGCTGACGCAGCGCTCCAGAATCACGTCGTACTGCTGCCAGGAAACGGCCGTTTCCAGATTAAAAATCACCTGGCGCACGTCGATCATTTCAAAATCAACCCCGCGCCGCTGCAATTCCTCAACAATGAGCTTCTCTTCCGCTCGAATTCGTGAATACAACACCCCAATGCGCATAAAAATCCCTCTCTGGCTTACAGCTTTCAGCTTACAGCTTACAGCTATAAGCTATTAGCTATTAGCTGTAAGCTTCATTCGCCCCAATCTTCTTCAACTTCGGGGGCCAGTTCGATGGTCAGCGGAGATACACTGGTCACTTCCAGTTCCACGCCGCAGTCCGGGCATTCCACAATCTCGCCCACAAGAACATCATCGGTCATTTCCAATTCCCCATCACATTCCACACAAATTACAGTTGTCATTTTTTTGCTCCTTTTCTTATTTTAATCCTCCTGAAGGCTCTTAATCTCCGGGAGGATGTTGGTAAATAAAAACGGGCTTACCGGTTCTGATTCCGGTAAGCCCGCCTGAAAAACTTTGTTTGAGCCAAATCACTCAAAAGCAAGCGCCGCGAACCAGAACCCTGTTGGGCTGGGTCTTCTTGTTCTTCTTCAGTTGATTGGCGATTTGTTTATTTAGCATGGTATTCGTTGGTTGGTTGGTTTGATGGTTCGTTTGTTGATCAGGTAAATAAAAACGCCCCGCCGGTAGGTGGCGGGGCGCTTGTAAGTGCGTGTTTTTGCGGGTAAGCAAAAGCGGCCAGACTACCGATTGGTAATTTGCTTGCTCTTCTTGCCCTTCTTGGTTACAGAAATAGTTGTCCAGATGTTCATATTGGTAGAACTATAACAAAGGGAGGAATGGGCGTCAACGGCCGTTCTCCATACATTCCATCCAAATTATCCCCCACCCACTTACCTGATTTGTCCAAATCCACGCGCTTTAGCCGTTTCACACAATAACCAATACCCAGATCACCACCAGACTAACCACACACAACGAGCCAACCTTTTGCGAAATAGGCAGCAGCCAATGGTTTGCCCAGGTCAACGTGGGGTTGTCGGGTGAAGCGATTTGCAGATCGGTAGCCAGAACCCACAACAACGTCAGCAAGGCCGGAATCAATGCCCAGACAATACCAAGCGAAATAACCCACAACGGCAAGATAGAGGCAAGATGCGGCTGCCAAATGGTCAGTAACAGGATCGTTAAGACATGCGCCAGTTGATCAAGCAGAAAGCCTGGGGTTTGTTTGACGGCCGGCTTGTTCAATTTTAGCCAATCAACGACAAAATGGATGGCGCCTAAGACCACAAACAGCGGAATATACTGCCACGGCCGTTGCACCAGCACCGCCGCCGTCAGCATATGGATGAGGACATGCAAAAGCAGTCCTTTATTACCCTGTGTTTTAAGAATGTAAATGCGGTTGGTTTGTAAAGGAAAATCAGCAATCAGGTGAGCCAATAACAAAATTGGGAATGTGGTCATGACCCTCTTACGGCCGGACCGTCTGCCACGGAGCCAGGTCGTCTTTAAACATTTTGGGTTAACCCACTCTGCAAGGTTATTTTTCAATGTAGCAGGAATGCTACAGCGAGGAGGATAACGGCCGTACAATCGGTCTGTAATCTAGTTAACACCATCCACGCGCCATTCACACCCTCTTGGCGATTTAACCCGCCTCGCGTATAGTCTACCCATGATGCTGACCGACCAGGAATTTGCCGATTTAGTCGATGAAGCCATCGAAACCCTGCCGCCGTTTTTTCGGGATAAGATGAATAATGTGGCGGTGTTAACGGCCGTGTGGCCCACACAGGCCGAACTGAACGCAGCCGACGTCGCCCCAGGCGGCACTCTGCTCGGCCTTTACCACGGCATCCCCCTCACCCAGCGCAACCAGGGCTACAATCTCGTCACCCCAGACACCATCACCCTCTATCAAGGCCCCATCGAACGGCAAGCCGGTTACAACCTGGAAGCCATTCGCCACTGGGTGCGGCACGTTTTTTTGCATGAACTGGCCCACCACTTCGGCATCAGCGATGATCGCCTGCGCGAGCTTGGCGCGTATTAACCTACCGGTGAAGAGCAGTTTTGCATTGCAGTAAAGTGACCCCCATGTCAGGCCCACAAATCAGCAAAATAAGGTGGGAGCAGCGTTCGTGGCTGGTTATCGGGCGGCCCTCGCCCGTTGCGCCAGCGCCACCGCCCCCTGCTGTTCGGCCGTTTGGCGCACCAGGACAAAGCAGGCTGCGGCAGCCTGAAGAACCGCGGCTGGCTGCGCCTGGTTCCGCGCCTGCATTTCCAACAGCTTCCCTTTAATGCGGTATGCCTCTGATTGAAACCACAATTCCCCAGTTTGCTCCCCCAGCGCTAGCGATTCATCCACCGCTGCCAGGCCGCGTGCAATTTCTCCGGCTACCCCGCACGCCTGCGCGAAGAACACCAGAAAAGTGGTCCGGTTGAGCAGTGTTCCGGTGGCGTGGTATGCCTCCATGGCCTGCTGCATTTGCGCGATGTGGTCCACAGGTGGGTCGCCCTGCATAACGGCCGCCCAATGCGCGGAGAACTTCGCCGCCAGAGCAAATACGTCCAACCCATATTGTTCAGCTACCTGGAGCCATCTGGAGGCAAAATCGCGTGCGGCTTCCATGTCGCCCTTTGTTGCCGCCAACCAGCAAAAGCGGCCCAATGCATAACACGTTGTCATCGGGTGCTGTATCTGTTCTGCCAACTCGCACGCCTCCCGGCTGCGTTGGTCCGCTTCTTCAGGAAAACCCAGTAGCCACAGACACTCCGCCAGATAGGCCCGCGCCACCACCGCCGGAGCCATGCCAAACTGCTGCACCAGACGGCGCTGCTGCGCTGCGTCGGGCGCGTCGCAGACCTCTTCTAGCCGCAGCCGCGCCTGGATAAATTTGCCCTGGTAAAAAGGACTGACCTGGAAGCGAGCCAGCGCCAGCAAATCAGGATCGCCGGCTTGCTGCGCCAGGCGCAACAGCCGCGCACAAAGTTTATCCACTTCGACGTGTTCCGACCGGCCCAGGCGGAAGGTTGCCAGCAGCCACAGCGCGGGAACAAGCTGGGCGCTGTCATCAATATTGGCGCACAGTTCCTGAGCGCGCGCGTAGGCCACGGCCATTTCCGGGGGCGCCCACCCTTTTACGGCCGTGAGCGCCGGTCCCAAACTGAGCTGCAAATCGAGTTCCTGGCGGTCCCGCTCCATCGTGGCGGGGAGCGTGGGCAGCAGCTCCAGCGCGCTGTAAAAATGGGCGATGGCTTCCTGGTTGGCCAATAGTCGCCGCGCGTTTTTACCGGCCATGGTGTAATAAAGCACCGCCTTTTCGACCATGTGGGCGGCCGCAAAATGGCGCGCCAGGGCGTGGGCCATTTCCGGAAACCGGCCTAAATTGGGCTGGTACAATGCTTCTAGCGTACTGCCCACTAACCCGTGCAGGCGCGCTTTTTCCACCAGGTCCAGCTGGTGGTAGAGATAAACCTGAAACAGCCCGTGCCGGAAGTGGTATATCGCCAGGTTTTCTCCATTGACAGGTCTTATGGATTGCGCCGCTACGAGCTGGTGCTGCCGGCACGCTTCCTGGCTCAACAGGCTGCACACCTGCGGCGTTTCTTGCTGCACGACGGCCGCAACGACCTCGGCCGTAAATTGTTCCCCTTCCACACTGGCTATGCTCAGCGCTTCCCGGCAAGGCGGGGATAAATGGCTGATGTGGCGGGCAATCACGGCCTCGATGCGCGCCGGCAGTTCGCGCCAGTTCAAATTCGGCCCCTCCACCCAGTATCCCTGGCTGTCGCGCTGAATCTCGCCGCGCAGCTGCATACCGCGCAGCAGTTCAGTGGTGAACAGGGGATTGCCGGAGGTTCGGCGCTGCAATAAAGTGCGGAACTCCCGACTCAGGTGATTCGGCTCGCTGTCCAGCAAGGCGTCTACAAAGTCACTTCCGGAGCTGCGCATCAGGTCGATGCGCACGTCCCCATAGGTCCGCTGCAATTCCCCAACGACGTCTGACAGGGGATGCGCTGCGCCCTTCCGCGGCAGCGCGACCTCTTCCGGGCGGTAGGCGCAGAGGAGCAGGATACGGCTGTGGGCTAACCGCAGCCCCAGATGAAAGAGCAGGCTGACCGAGCCGGGATCGATCCAGTGCAAATCATCCACAATGAGCAGCAGCGGCCTGCTCTGCGCCAGCGCGCGCAAAACCTGGCTGAACTGTTCGAACAAGGCAGCCTGCGGCGACTGCTGCTGGGGCGGCCTCGCTGCCAGCAGGGGCAGCAGCGTTTCCAACTGCTTGAGCCTGTCCGGGGCCACGCCGCCGTGCTGCCGGGCAAACCGCAAGAGGGTCTGGCCGGAGAAGAAACGGCCGATCAGCTCTTGACCCTGATCCAGCACGGCCTCCACAGTGACCGGCAGCTGCTGCCACAGTCGCGGCATCAACTGGTCGCTCCCGACCCCGACTGTGACCGGCGCTTCAGCTTCACCTACCACCATGCGGATGACGTTTAGAAAAGGAAAGTAGGGGTCACCCTGGCCGGTGAAAGCGCTGCACTGCCCCCAAACAACTAGCAGTTCCGCATTCTTGGTCAGCGCGCGGCGGGCAAATTCGGCCAGCAGCGCCGTCTTGCCGCTGCCCGGCTCGCCGGTGACAAAGTGAACGCCGCCCTGACCGGCAGCGGCGCGCTCCAGGGCGGCGTTTAACCTTTCCAGTTCCGCGTCGCGGGCAACAAAGCGAGCGGGTTCAGCGGGCGCCTGGGGAATCAAGCCTGGCCAGGTGGGGATTGGCGTGGGGGAAATGGGTATGAAACGGCCGTGCTTTAATTCCTCATACAGGCGCACCGTCTCCGCCTCCGGTTCAACCCCAAGCTCCTGATTCAACTGCCGGCGACAGACATCAAACTGAGCCAGGGCTGCGCTGCGTTGGCCCCGCCGCCCCAGAATTTCCATCAGTTGGCGGTGGCCGCGCTCGTGCAGCGAGTCGAGGGCCAGCTGCTGCTGGGCGTAGGTTTGCGCCACCTCGTATGCTTCCTGCCTAATAAGCTGATAGACCAGGTTGTCGTAAGCCTCAATGGCTTGCCGCCGCAGGTCGGCGCGCTGGGCGGCAGCCCACTCCTCGAAGGGGGCGGAGTCCGGCAGGTAGAAACCGCTGAGGAAGTCGCCACGGTACAGGGCCACGGCATCCTCCATCTGTTCCTGGCTGGGGCTGCCGCGCAGCAAGCTGCAGAAGCGGTGGACGTCGAGGGCAACGTCGGCCTCAGGGTTGAGCTGAATGGTTTGCCGGTCGGAAAGAAAGAAATGGTCTGCGATAGATTCGTCTTCGGCGGTCAGGGCCTGGCGCAGCAGGTAAAGGGCGCGGCGCAGGTTGACCTGGGCGGACTGAGGGGGCATGCCGGGCCACAGCAGTTCCATGAGGGCTTCGCGCCGCTGGGGATATTCCCGTTTCATGGCCAGATAAGCCAGCAGGGCCTGGGCACGGCTGCTGGATAGAACGAGGGAACGGCCGTTTATAGCCCCACCCACAGGACCTAACAAGGAAATGGCCAGAGTTGTCATTTGGCTCCCGCCTTTGGGGAAGAGCCACCAGGGACGCAATTTAGGGCAATGAACGTGGGGCGTAGTTTCTTAAATGTTGCTTGATGGTGCCTGCTCCACCCACCAACCAATGTTAGATGCCTGCATTATAACATACCCCCCTTTTCTTTTGGGAAATCACGCGAGAATCACGCTGCATCACGAGCCAGCCATCTTACAATCACGGACCAGTCACCCCTACAAGCGAAACTGACTGCAAGGAACAAAAGCAGTTGTTAAGCGAACCCAGGGGGTGTGTCGTGAAACGAAATCTCATTTTCAGTTTCTTGTTGACAATCATTTTTGCCCTGGGCTGCCAATCGACAGAGCCTACGATCGTCGCCCCAGCAGCCTCCCCGTCCGAAATCAGGCCATCGGCCGCCGCCCAGCATACACCCGCCTCGATGCCACAGGCTCCAACGCCAGCGCCTTCTTGCGCCAAGCCCACATCCGAAATGGCTGCCGCCTGCCAGGACCAGGTCGCCCAAATTCTGAATGCCACAGTACGAATTGAATTAGAATACTGGTCAGAAGGGCAAATCGTTGCGGAAACCGGATCGACCCGTTACGAGGTCGCGGAGGCAACCAGCCACGCGACGTTGATCAACAAGCGCTACCTGATCACCCACAACCACTTCCCCATTTCACCGCGCGAACTGAAGGAAGATACCGGCGGGCTGCGGCTGCGCTTATCTCTCTACACATTACAGGGTGAGGCTATCTTAAAAGGGGCGTCCCTGCGGAATTTTGACGTGGTGGCGGAATGGCCAGAAACGCTGGTGTTGGATTTTCGGGAATCGGGCGAGGTGTTGTTCAAGGCTTTCGGGGTGCGCTCGATGCCGGTGGGGACAACGGCCGTTACACATTTACCAGTGGGCACAGAAGTGGCGCAAATCAACTGGGACGGCGCGAAAACCTGGGTGGAATGGGTACGGATTGAACGTATGACCACAGAACAAGGCGTGACGCAGATTATACTGAGCAGCAGCGTGCGGAAGGGGGCCTCTGGCGGGGGCGTTTTTTGGAACGGTCAGCATATTGGCAACAACTGGACTACCAATGAAGTACGTAATTCTGCGAACGGGGAAGTCATTGACACTTATAGCGTCGCCGCCGTCAATGCTGAGATGCTTTTCTCAAGTTGATTGACGATGATACGGACGGCCGTGTGGCGCGGATCTATAACGCTCCAATTTCCACTCACAGCTAGGCACAACCTCACCTTACCTACGACAGCAACGTCAAAATCAACTGCGCGTAAAATATTTTCACAATCGTCGCCACCGGAAAAATCAGCGCGTAGCCTACATTCGGCAGGTCATTATCCGCCTGCTCCTGACCAAACCCCAGCACCGCCGGCTGCGTTTGCAGCGCCGACAACATCCCAATCAACAAACCAAACGGAATTTTTAGCACTTTGTAGCCGATGATGAGCGTTAAAAAGGCGATGGTGCAGGTAACCACAGACCCCGCCAGGAACAACGAAACCCCACCGCTGGCCGCAAACGTCGTGAAAAACGTATAACCCGAACGCAGCCCAATCCCGGCCAGCAAAAAGATCAGGCCAATTTGCCGTAAGGTGAGATTGGCGCTGTAAGGCGGAATCCAGGCGATGGGGCCGGTGCGCCGCAGCGCGCCCAAAACCAACCCCACAATCAGCGGCCCGCCGGCCGCACCCAGCTTAAACGTGATGCCGCCGGGCAGTGGAATCGGGATCAGGCCAATCAACATGCCCAACGTCAGACCAATGCCCAAAGACACCAGATTAACCTCACTCAACTCGCGGTAAGAATCGCCGAACAGATTGGTTAGCTCCGACAAATCTTTGCGCCGCGAAACCACGCGCACGCGGTCGCCCAGTTCTAGCACAAGGCCACTGTGCGCCAGGAAATCGATGTCGCCGCGCCGCACGCGGGTAACCAGTGCGCCATACTCCTGAGGCAGGCGCAGTTCAGCCAGACTGCGCCCGGCGATCGCCGGATTTGAGAGAAACATGCGGCGATAGTCGTACAGGCTGCGGTCCATTTCCAAATGTTTATCGGTCAGTTCGCCGATGACCGGGATGATGGCATCGACGTCTTCCGGTGCGCCAATCATGCTGATGAGGTCGCCAATTTGGAGCTGCACATCGCCAGTCGCCAGGATAATCTCGCCGTCGCGCTGCAACCGGCCAAAGACAATGTTCCAATTATGCTGGTGGCGTAGTTCGCGCAGGGTAACGGCCGTTACCCCCTTCTGCGTCACTAAAATCGTCTTGTTATACAACTCCTGCTCCACCAGATTAAAGCCCCGCAGCTGCTTCGCATCTTCCTGATAATCAATCTTCCACACTTTCTGCATGATCAAGATCGCCAAAATCATGCCCATCACGCCCATCGGGTAGGCAACAGAATAACCGACAACCGGTTCCGTGAGCATGGCGTCCACCAGATTTGCCGGCGCAGTGTTGGCGATATTGTCCAACACACCGGCTAGCGCTGGCGTATTCGTCAGGCTGCCAGCGAACAAACCGGCCGACACGGTGGGGCGCAGTTGCAGGATAAAATGGGCCGCGACAACTATGCCCAAAGCCAGTGTCAGCATGACAAAAATAAACAAGTTGTCACGCAAGCCCTTGCCGCGCAGCGAGGCAAAAAAGCCGGCGCCGCTGCTGATGCCAATGCTGTACACAAAAATAATTAGCCCTATTTCAAAAATAATAGGCGGCAGGGTCAGGCGCGGATCAAGCGCGCCAAAAGCCAGGCCCACAAACAACACCGCAGCCACACCCAGGCGCACACCCTTGATCTTGATGCGCCCCAGGGCATAGCCCAAACCGGATACGATAAAGAGTAACAACAGAGGTTCTTCTACTAATAATTCAATCATGGTTTTATTCGAGATATTCTCGTCCTTGTATCAGTTGCGTCAGGCACGGCCGTTTGCCACGATGTGCCCGGAAAAGCTGGCCAACAAATTGGCCGGAGTGCATAACGGCAGTCGCTGGCGACAAGAGGCAGTGACGACACGCCGCGGCAGTATGCTTCCTCATGGCGCGCCCGAAAGGCGCTTTCCACAATCAGGGGCATGGTTATCCTTTCGGCGCTGACGAATTGGCGGCGGCGCGCTCGGCAGCGGCGCGCTCGGCGGCGGCGGCTTGCTGCCGCGCCTGCACGATTGTGTACTGATCGTCATACTGCTGCGCGACTTCGATAAAATGCTCGCTGAAGTTTCCCCAGGCGCGGGCCATCAGGTTGCGCGTGTTTTCCATTTCCACGTTTATTTCGCCTCGCCGCGCCTGCCGCAAGGTGCGCAAGGCATGATGCGGCAGGTAAACAACCTGCCGCGCCAATTCGTTGAGCGGGCTGGTGGTGATGGCGTCCAGGGTTTCGCGCAAGGTTTCGGCGGCGGTAACGGCCGTTGCCTCATCCGCCAAATATCCCGCCTGACACATATAATCCAACAAAAACGCCCGGTGCCAATACATGCTCAACTGGTCAGACGCTTCCTTGATGGTCAGGAAATAGAGCAAGTTGCGCGACAACCGCTTGACGATGGCGAACAACAGCAGCAGCGGCCATGTCAGGCAGGCCATCAGGCAGCTAAACCGGCCGCGGTTCAAATCCAGGCGAACGGCTGGGCTGAGCGTCAGCCCATTTCGCCGGGCAATAGCCACCGGCATTCGCCGACGGAAAAATTGTTCAAAGGCAACATCTAGCAGGGGGATCGGAATAAGAATAGAGAGGCCGGCAAACGTGGCGTCGGCATAGACAAGCCATTCAAAGCTGACTTCTGGGGTTATTTTTTCCTGAAGCGCCATACATTGGATTGTAGTCAGAAACGGCCGTTTGGGCACGGCCAATTCGCCAGTCTCCAGAGCCAATTATTTGGTCACAATTCACGAAACCGGACCTCACGCGCCGGGCCAGGCCGGGTCCAGAAATCGCTGAATTTCGATCAAATAACCGTTGGGGTCGCGGATGAAGCAGTGATAAATGTTGAAGGTCTCATTTAGCGTGGGCGGCTTTTCAATGACGACCCCTTGCGCCTTCAGGTAGGCGTGCCAGCCGTCCACATCCTCGGCCACCAGGGTGAGAATGACGCCAGACGGCCGTGCGCCCTCCAAATGGCGGCAAAAACCCAAAAAAGCGGTCGGCGTTACCTGAAATATCTGGCACACGCCCTGGTCCAACGCCAGGGGTAGGCCCAAAATGGTTTGGTAAAACACGGCCGTTTCCCCCAATACGGCCGTGTGCAAAAATGTGACCTGCTGTTGAATAGAGGGTCGATTCATATGCCTGCCATTTGTCCTTTTGCCCTATGAACGGGGCATCAACCTGCCTCTGCTGTGCCGCACGATGTGCTGTCACGGCCGTTTCTGCCTGCCAGACCACAATTTTGGCACAAAACCGCCAAATGATTGACGGAAAAATCCTACATACTGTACAATTCGCCAGCAAAATGGTTGATACTTCAACTATTTCGTCGATTAGACAACACAACCCCATACCTTTTGTAGTATATCGAGGTCAACATGACAAAGAAACGGCCGTCCCCCACCTTATTCGCCCTCATCCTCATTGTTTTTCTGCTCACCGCCTTGCCCCGCGCGCCCCAGGCCGCCGCCGCGCCCAATGCGAGCCTGGATAACAACGTCTTTTGGAACGAAGTGCTGCACAACACCCGCGACAGCAGCTATCGCGCCCCATTTGGCGCAGTGCCCACCGGGCAGCCCATCACAATTCGGCTGCGCACGGCCGCCAACGACCTCACCAACGCCACGCTGGTGGTCTATAATGTGAACACGGCCGTCGACAGCAGCGGCACGCTGTGGAATGTGCAAAACACGCGCCAGGCCACCGACGGCACATACGACACCTATGAATTTGTCATCCCCGCCTCCCCGGATGCGCGCACGCTCTATTATAAATTCCGCCTGCAAGACGGCAGCGACTGCGACTGGTACATCGACAACTACGCCCACAACAGCTATGACCACGAAGATCGTTATGAAAACGGCACAGGCATGATGGTAAACGGCCTTACTGGCAACCCGTGCAGCGCATCGGAAGATGGCTACGCCAACAACTCCTTCAATATCACCGTCTACGACCAGAGCGCCTTCACCAATCACCTGGATACCTGGGCGGCCAATGCCGTTATCTACCAGATTTTGCCCGACCGCTTCCGCAACGGCGACCCGGCCAACGACACCGCCTGGCCTTATCCCGATGTGTACGGCAGCCCCATCAACAATCATACCGCCTGGAACGAACCGGTGGAAGACGCCCGTGTGACCAACGGCTGGAGCCGCGACTTTTTCGGCGGCGATTTGCAGGGGGTGGTGGATGAGCTGGACTATTTGCAAGCGCAGGGCGTTACGGCCGTTTACTTCAACCCCATCTTCACCTCCCCCTCCAATCACGGCTACGACACCACCGATTACCTGCGCATCAGCCCGCGTTACGGCGACAACGCCCTCTTTGCCCAGCTAAACGCCGAAGCGGAAGCGCGGGGCATCAAAATTATTTTGGATGGTGTGTTTAACCACACCGGCTCCGACTCGGTTTATTTTGATCGCTACGGCCGTTGGGACGCCAACGGCAATCCCACCACCGCCAGCAACAACAGCGGCGCGTGCGAAAATCAATCTTCCTCGTACAACGCCTTCTACACCTTTCTGGCCGGCGTCGGACCCTGCGCCGGTCGCACCGATGGCAGCCAAAATTACGACGCCTGGTGGGGCTACGATACCCTGCCGCTGCTGAACGAGAACACGGCCGTTACCGACTACATTTTCGACTCGGCCAACGATGATGTCTCGCCAACGGCCGTCATCCAATACTGGTACAGCCTGGGCAGACGGGTGGCGCTTCGACGTCGCCGACGAAATCAGCCACTCCTTCTGGACCCAATTCCGCGCCCAGGTCAAAAACAACGACGCCCTCAACGGCCCCCTCTACAGCGAAGTGTGGTACGAAGCCACTCCCTGGCTCTACGGCGATCAGCTCGACGCCACCATGAATTATCGCTACCGCAAAGCCGTACTTGGCTTCCTCATCGACGCCACCTGGACCGACAACGACAACAACGGCGACCAGACCATGCATGCCCTCTCCGCCAGCGAGTTCGATTATGTCCTCGGCTCCATCCGCGAAGACTACCCCGCCGAAGCGTGGTACAGCATGATGAACCTGATGGACAGCCACGACACCAACCGCGCCCTCTTCGTTTTGCGCGAACAATCCACCGACCTGCCAAACGCCCTTGCCAAAATGAAGATGATGGCCGCGCTTCAATTCACCTACCCCGGCGCGCCCACCATCTACTTTGGCGACGAAGTGGGCCTCGGCGCGCGCGATTATGGCGGCTACGCCGCCTGGGGCGCCGGCAAATGGGACGGCACGGCCGTGCAAGACGATCCCTACAACCGCCAATCCTACCCCTGGCCCGACCAAAGCGGCAGCCTGCCCGCCGGCCTGCCCAATACCGACCTGCAAACCACCTATCGCACGCTGGCCCTCACGCGCAACAACTATGATGTGCTGCGCACCGGCGACGTAACCACCCTACTGACCGACGATACGAACAAAATTTACGCCTACGCCCGCACCGACGCCAGCGCCCCGGCCTGCGCCCTCGCCATCTTCACTCGAGGCACGAGCACGCAAATGTAACGCTGACAAATCTACCGGCAGCCTGCGCCGGCACGTTAGAAGATGTGCTAAATGGCGGCGCGGATTGGACCATCGGCGGCGGCAGCCTGACGGTGAACAATCTGGCCGGGTTAGCAGCGCTGCTGGTGCCTGCGTTCGACAACCCCAACACAAGCGACGCAACCACTTCTTTGCCGCCCGTTTCAACGGCCGTCAACGCGGCGGCAAGCCAGGTAGCGACCAATGGCAGCACAACCATCGCCGCTGTGGTGCGCGACACAGCCGGGCAAACCCTGCCCGCCGGAGTGACGGTGAACTTTGCCGTGATCAGCGGCGGTGGGACGGTGGACGCCACGGCCGTTACCAACGCAGCCGGCACAGCCACGGCCACTTACAACGCCCCCGCCACTGGTGACGTGGCCGTCATTCAGGCCAGCATCACCGCGCCCAGCGGCGTGGTTTACAGCGATGCCGCGACTGTGTTTGTGGGCAACAACAGCGTCATCAGCAGCATTGTGACGACGCAAACCGGCATCGGCCCGCAGACCATCACACTGCCGGGCGTATTGCATGTAACTAAAATGGGGCTGGGCGAACCGGTGCTAACGCTGGCGCAACTAGACAACGTGCCCAATTCCAGCGGTAATTATTCGCCCTACGTAGACGTCCATCTCTCCAATGCAACAGGCGTAGATGCCCTGACCATCGTCGTGACATACACCAACGAGACAAGCGAACAGGCGCACGGGCTGTTTTATTACACCGGCGCCGGGTTATGGGAGCCGGTTTCAGACTTCACAGTAGACACGGCCGTCAACACGGTCACTTTCACGGCAACCGCCATCACAACCCCGGCTTTAACCGATTTAACTGGCACGCCTTTTGTGGTGGGCACGGTGGATGGAGAAGCGCCAACGGCCGTTTCCCTCTCCACCATCAACGCCGCCAGACCTTCCTCCTTCATTCCCCTCCTGCTCATCCTGCTCACCGCCGGGATCGGCCTCTGGCTGTTACTCATCAGGAAAACGGACTGATTGAGGCGATTTGCGATTTGCGATTTACGATTTGCGATTGCATTTGGCAAATCGCAAATCGTAAATCGCTAATCGCTAATCTTCCAGCCGGGCAAAGAACTCCACGGCCGTATCCGCCGCCAACAACGCCGGTATCCAGGCCGCCGCTGCCCCATCATCGCCCAAATACTGCTTGAGATGCTTGCGAAACAGGAGCAGCCCATCCCGCTCGCCGTAATAAGCCAGCATTTCGCCCGCATGGAGGCGCAGTGCGGCCACAATATCGGTCAAAGCCAGCGTTGATTTGTCCTGACGGGCAAAAATCCAGGGATTGCCAATGGCCGCCCGCCCCACCATCACCGCGTCGCAGCCTGTTTGCGCCTTCATGCGGTCAATATCGGCCGGAGACTGCACATCGCCGTTGCCAATAACCGGCACATCCACCAATTGGCGCAAATTGGCGATAGCTTCCCAGTCTGCTTGCCCGCCATACTTTTGCACTTTGGTACGGCCGTGCATAGCAATCAACGCCGCGCCATTATCCACCATAATCCGGGCGATCTCCCGGTAATTTTTCTGGTCCTCATCCCAACCCAGGCGAATTTTGCCGCTCACCGGCACAGAAAGATGCGTCGATAGCAAACGAAACGTCTCGGCCACCAGTTCCGGCTGGGGCATCATGCCCGCGCCTGCGCCGCGCCCGCTCACCTTGCGCGTCGAACAGCCCATATTCACGTCGATAATGTCTGGTTCCCAGGCTTGTTCCATGCGCTGCGCCGCCCGCAGGAGCTTTTGTGCATCATTCCCAAATAGCTGAATGACAAACGGCCGTTCCCCCACCTGCTTATCCAATCGCCGCCCAAAACGAGGATGCACCCGCCGCCCCAACAACGCCTCCACCGGCACAAACTCCGTATAATGCATCGCCGAACCATACGCGCGGCACAACGCCCGGTACGGCACATCCGAATACCCGGCCATCGGCGCTAAAATCACGTCGCCAAACACCGGCACACTGCCCACATAAAAATTCGGTTCACCCATCATGCGGCCAATTGTAGCGGAAAAAGGCCAATCGGGGGGCAACGGCCGTTTCCCCCGCCTTGCCCAGAGACAATGACCGAATCGAGAATGATCAATTGTCCGTTTCCAGGTAATATTACCGAAAACAGCGCCCAGACCCTAAGGGTTTAACAGCGCACAAGCAAATCACTCATTACCAAACCCTTAGGGTCTAACACCACCACCACCAAGACCCTAAGGGTTTAACAGCGCACAAGCAAATCACTCATTACCAAACCCTTAGGGTCTAACACCACCACCACCAAGACCCTAAGGGTTTAACAGCGCACAAACAAATCACTCGTTACCAAACCCTTAGGGTCTAACACCACCACCACCAAGACCCTAAGGGTTTAACACCCCACACATTACCAAACCCTTAGGGTCTACCCACCACCACCAAGACCCTAAGGGTTTAACACCGCACAAGCAAATCACACATTACCAAACCCTTAGGGTCTTACACGTTACCAAACCCTTAGGGTCTAAGAATTACCAGAAAGGAACCCAACATGAACCATATCGAAACCCTCGCCATCCACGAAGGACAACCCATCGACCCCGCCACCGGCGCAGTCACCCCGCCCATCCACCTCTCAACCACATTTGAACGCGAAGCCGACGGCCGTTACCCCCACGGTTACGACTACACCCGCAGTGGCAACCCCAACCGCGCCGCCTTAGAGGCATCCATCGCCGCCCTGGAAGGCGGAACGGCCGCCGCAGCCTTCGCCTCCGGCTCCGTAGCCATGATGTCGCTGCTCCAGGCCCTCAAACCGGGCGATCATGTCATCGCTCCGGGCGATATGTACTTCGGCATCCAGCGTATGCTGCGCGAAATCTTCGTTCCCTGGGGATTAACCGTCTCCTTCATCGACATGACCAACACAGACGCCCTACGCGCCGCCCTGCGGCCGGAAACAAAGCTGGTCATCGTGGAAACGCCGTCCAATCCGCAGCTAAAAATCACCGACATCCGCGCCGTAACCGAGCTGGCTCATGCCGTCGGCGCGACCGTCATCGTAGACAACACCATTCCCACGCCGGTTTTGCAACGGCCGTTCCTCCAATCCGCCGATCTCGTCATCCACGCCAGCACCAAATACCTGGGCGGCCACAGCGACGTGCTCGGCGGCGTCCTCATTACCCGCGAAGAGACGCCCCTGTTCCAACAAATCCGCCTCATCCAACACATTGGCGGCGCAGTCCCCTCCCCCTTCGACTGTTGGCTCACGCTGCGCGGCATCCAAACCCTGCCCATCCGCGTGCGCGCCCAATCCAGCCACGCCCAACACGTCGCCGAGTTCCTGGCCGAGCATCCGGCCGTCGAAGCGGTGCTGTATCCCGGCCTGCCCACGCACGAAGCCTTTGCCACGGCCGTGCGCCAGATGGCCGGCGGCGGCGGACTGCTCTCCATCCTCGTGCGCGGCGACGCCGACACGGCCATGACCGTCGCCGCCAACGTCAAACTCTTCACCCGCGCCACCAGTTTTGGCGGAACCCACAGCCTCATCGAACACCGCGCCTCCATCGAAGCCCCCGGAACCCTCACCCCGCCCAATCTCCTGCGCCTCTCCATCGGCCTGGAACACCCCGCCGACCTGATCGACGACTTAAACCAAGCGCTGAATCAAATCCTCAGACCCTAAGGGTTACCTCCCGACCCTAAGGGTTTTCCTAAACCCTTAGGGTCTTAACAATTTGCCAATCTAATTTGCCAATCCCCCCACCCTGGCTACAATTTCTCCCATGACACCACCGCTCAACCTCTACGATTTCTCTCGACCGGCGCTCATTGCGTTATTAGCCGATTGGGACTTTAGCCACTACCATGCAAACCTGCTTTGGGAGGCGCTCTACCAACGACAAGGCGACCTTTCCGCCCTGCGGCCAGACCTAAACGGCCGTCTCCAATCCCAAACCACCCACGCCCTGCCCACGGCCGTTACCGACCTTGCCAGCGCCGACGGCCAGACCCGCAAATTCCTCCTGCGCCTGGCCGATGGGCAAACCATCGAAACCGTACTCATGCAATTTGAAGGGCGCGACGGCCTGCCCCGCGCCACCGCCTGCATCAGCACCCAGGCAGGCTGCGCCATGGGCTGCGTCTTCTGCGCCACCGGCCAGATGGGCTTTACGCGCCATCTAACCCCCGGCGAAATCGTCGCCCAGGTGCTGTTTGCCAACCAACACCGCCCTACCGCCAGCCAACCGCTGCGCAACATCGTGCTAATGGGCATGGGCGAGCCGCTGCACAACTACAACCACACCATGACCGCCCTGGACATCCTCATGGACCACAAAGGATTGTCCATCGCCCCCAAACACATCACCCTCAGCACCGTAGGACTCGTCCCCGGCATCATCCGGCTGGCCGATGAGGCACGGCCGTTCCGTTTAGCCGTCAGTTTGCATGGCGCCACCGACGCCGAACGGCAGGCGCTCGTGCCGCCCGCCCGCCGCTGGCCCCTGGCCGAACTCATGGACGCCTGCCGCTACTACATCGCCAAACGGCAGCGGCGCATTTTCTTTGAATGGACACTCATCGAAGGCCAAAACGACACCCCCACGCAAGCCCACGCCCTCGGCCAACTGCTCACCGGCCTAGAAGCCCACGTCAACCTCATCCCGCTCAACCCAACCACCGGCTACACCGGCCAACCCACAGAAGAAACGGCCGTTAAAACCTTCCAATCCATCCTCACCGCCTACAACCTGCCCAGCACCGTCCGCCAACGGCGCGGCATCGACATCGCCGCCGGCTGCGGCCAACTAAAAGCGATAACCCAATAGACCCTAAGGGTTTTCTTAAACCCTTAGGGTCTTCCCGGGTCTTCCCAAACCCTTAGGGTCTTAACAATTACCAGGAGCGCCACCCATGCCCAACCCATCCCAAATACCCCTCCCCCTCACCTCCCACAACAACCAATCCCTCTTCTCCGACCACTACCTGGACGACATCCTACGCCACACCCCAACCTGGCAAACGGCCGTCACCCAAGCCCGCCCCCTCCTAAACTGGCTCCGCGCCCGCTACACCCAAGAACAAGCCCAATTAACCGACTACAAAGAGGCCCAACTCGAAGAAAACTGGTTCAAACCCATCTTTGAACGCCTCGGACACATCTGGGAAGTGCAAGCCGCCATCCCCGGCCTAAAAAACAGCACCAAAAAGCCCGACTACGCCTTCTTCCCCGACGAAGAAGCCCGGCAAACGGCCGTATCCCACCAAAACACCCCCCTCTACGCCCAACACGCCCTCGCCATCGGCGAAGTCAAGCAGTGGGAAGTCAACCTCAGCAAAAAAACCGGCGCCAAACCCATCTTCGACGACCAAAACCCCATGTACCAAATCGACACCTACCTCACCCTCACCGGTTTAGAATGGGGCATCCTCAGCAACGGCCGTTTCTGGCGCCTGCTGCACAAATCATCCTCCCGCACCCTGGAAACATACTTCGAGATCGACCTCCTGGCCGCCCTAAACGCCCCCAACGACACCGCCGCCACGGCCGTCATCGCCTACTTCTGGCTCTTCTTCAACCAGACCGCCTTCCGCCCCGACGCCCACGGCCGTACCTTCCTCAACGACGCCCTCAAAGACAGCCGCGCCTACGCCATCGAGCTAGAAACCAACCTGCGCGACAACGCCTACCGCTCCCTGGAGCAGCTCATCATCGGCTTTTTTGCCGGCGACGCCACACTAGACAAAACCAACCCCGCCCAACGCCTGCAAGTGTACCAAAACAGCCTCTACCTGCTCTACCGCCTGCTCTTTCTCATCTACGGCGAAAGCCGCGCCCTGCTGCCCATGCACAACCCCGCCTACAAAGACCACTACAGCTTGCAGCAGCTAGCCCAAAGCATCAACAACAGCCGCAACACCCTGGAAACCCAGCCAACCACCGGCAAACGCTACTGGAACCGCCTCGGCGAACTATTCCGCCTCATCAGCGGCAGCGACCCACAGCTAAACGCCGACCTAAGCGTGCCCCGCTACAATGGCGGCCTGTTCGACGCCGCCCAACACCCCTTTTTAGAGCAGCACTTCGTCGGCGATCGTTTCCTCGCCAGAGCCATCGACTATCTTGCCTACCGGCGCATCCTGCAAGACGGCGGCAAACCCGCCTATCAGGCCGTCGATTACCGCACCCTCGACGTGCGCCAGCTAGGCTCCATCTACGAAGGCATGTTGGAATACAAAGTCGCCATCGCCGACGAAGAAATGGTCACCATCAGCAAAAGCGGCGTGGAAACCTGGGTCCCCATCAGCCAAAAAGGCAAAGCCAAGACCTTTGCCGACCGCCGACAGCCCGGCGACCTCTATCTAACCAACGACAAAGGGGAGCGCAAGGCCACCGGCTCCTACTACACCCCCGATTACATCGTAGAATACATCGTCGAAAACACCCTGGGGCCGCTGGTAGAGCAAGCCCGCGAACGGGTAAAGGCCCAAACGCGCCACACCGGCTCCCTCAACGACGCCGAACGCCAGCGGCAGAGCGCGGAACGCTTCATCGCCGAAATTTTGCGCCTCAACGTCCTCGATCCGGCCATGGGATCCGGCCATTTCCTCGTCGAAGCCACCCATTACCTCGCCCGCGCCCTGGCCACCGACGATTATGTCCAGGCATCCCCCGCCCAAACAGGCCCATACTCCCAGAACAGCCCCATTGCCGCCCCCACGGCCGAATCCGACCTGCTCTACTGGAAACGGCGCGTCGTCGAAGCCTGCATCTACGGCGTAGACAAGAACCCAATGGCCGTAGAACTGGCCAAACTCTCCCTGTGGCTCAAAACGGCCGCCGCCGACAAGCCCCTATCCTTCCTCGACCACCACCTGCGCCACGGCGACAGCCTCATCGGCGCCTGGCTCGACGATTTATCCCGCCCGCCCAGACCCCAAGGGTTTCCCAAACCCTTAGGGTCTCCCCCGGACGCCCAACACCCCCTCTTCGACGAATCCGCCTTCACCCGCGACATCAACCGCGCCGTAGCCGACGTAATGACCATCGAACGACTGCCCAGCGACGACATCGAAACCGTCCACGCCAAAGAAATCGCCTGGCAAAACATCCAACAAACCCACGTCGCCCGCTGGCAAACGCTGGCCGACCTGTGGGTAAGCGCCTACTTTGGCAACGACATGACCCCCGAAGCCTACCGCGCCCTGGCCGACCGCCTGCAAGGGCGCGAAAACCTGCTAACCGACGCCCAAACCGCCCAATTTTTAGCCCACCCCGCCGCCAACCGCCAGACCAACCCCGATCTCGACTACTTCCATTGGGAACTGGCCTTCCCCGAAGTGTTCTTCGACGAATACGGCCGTTCCCGCCACGCCGCCGCCGGGTTTGATGCCGTCATTGGCAACCCGCCTTATGTGCGTCAGGAGCAGCTAACGCCGCTAAAGCCCTTCTTTAGCCAACACTTTGCCAATGTGTACGCCGGAACCGCCGATTTATTTGTATATTTCTTCGCTCAGGGCATTACTACGCTAAAGGAAGGCGGCTTAAATGCCTACATTAGTAGTAATAGCTGGCTCCGCGCCAATTATGCCACCGCCTTGCGCGCCTATCTGCGCCAAAACACTACCATTGAGAAGATAATTGACCTCGGTGACAATCGGGTCTTTGCCGATGCGGCAGATTTATACCCTGCTATCCATGTCGTGCAGCACAGCACGCCACCTGATGACCATATAGCCAATACAGCCTCATTTAATCGCGGCGAGGGACTGGAAAATTTTAGCCAAAGACTTGTAGAGAAGTTGCAAACTGTAACTATCCATAATCAAACAGATAGCGGCTGGCAGCTAGACGATACTAAGCGCAAGTTATTTGATAAAATCTTGGCGCAAGGAGAGTCACTCGAAAATGTAGTCAATGGAAAAATTTATTATGGTGTAAAACAGGCTTAAATGAAGCGTTTATCATTGACCACACAACACGCAACCGTCTTATAACCGAAGACCCTAACAACCAGGCCATCATCAAGCCCATGCTGCGCGGCGCAGACCTGCGTCCCTGGTATCAAGCCTTTCAGGGAGAATATTTAATTTTCACTCGGCGGGGAATTGACATCGATCAATATCCGGTTATCAAGCAATATTTAGATACTTATCGCCAACAATTAGAACCAAAACCCAATGATTGGCCTACTAAAAAACATTGGGCTGGAAGAAAGGCCGGATCATATAGATGGTACGAGATTCAAGACAGTGTAGATTACTATTCTGCATTCGATGAACAAAAAATTTCCTGGCCGGATATTACAAAAAGACCGCGCTTCTCATTTACAAAACCAGATATTTTCTTAAATAATACAGGTTATCTTATCCCTTCTAATGATGGGTTTTTGATGCTATCTTCAAGTCCAGGTACCTGGTTTACTCTCTCAAATTTCAATTGCCCTTCGATACGTGCTGGTTTAGAACGCTATCGACTTGTTTATCAATACATGAGTGAAGTTCCAATCCCATTAGCCGAATTTAATCGTGATGAAATCGAGAAACTTGCCTTAACTATTACTCAAGCGGCTCAAACTCGTTACCAACTCCATGAAGAAACCCGCCACCGCATAATAACCGATCTGGACCCAGAAAATCATGCCCTCAACAATGCCCTCACCGCCTGGTGGGACCTCAACTTCGTCAAATTCCGCGCCGAAATCAAAAAAGTCTTCAAACGCGATATCCCCCTCAAAGAACGCCACGAATGGGAACTCTATCTCGCCGACGCCCAACACCAACACCAACAACTAACCGCCCAAATCATCACCCAAGAAACCCAACTCAACGCCCACGTCTACAAACTCTTCCACCTCACGCCAGAAGAAATCCACCTCATCGAACAAAGCACCAAATACAACTACGGCGAAGTCTAGCGACCCCGCAAGACCCCAAGGGTTTTTAAAAACCCTTGGGGTCTGGGTCCCCCCCCAAGGAACAACCATGACCAAACCCGCCCCCCTCCAACCCAACACCATCTACCACATCTACAACCGAGGCAACAACCGCGAAACCATCTTCCGCACCAAAGAAAACTACCACTACTTCCTCAAACTCTACACCACCCACTTCCACCCCTGGGCCACAACCTACGCCTACTGCCTCCTGCCCAACCACTTCCACTTCCTCGTCCACATCCTCCCAACCCCAAGCGCCCCCCCAACCCCAAGGGTTTCCGAAACCCTTGGGGTTTTACCTACCCCCACCCCCACCCCCGCCCCCAACCCCAGCCAAGCCTTCAGCAACCTCTGCAACGCCTACGCCAAAGCCTACAACAAAGCCAACGGCCGTACCGGCTCCCTCCTCGAACACCCCTTCGGCCGCATCCCCGTCACCACCGACGCCTACTACTACAACCTCATCACCTACATCCACCGCAACCCCCAAAAACACAACCTCGTCACCGACTTCCGCGACTGGCCCCACTCCTCCTACCACGCCATCCTCCACGACAAACCCACCCGCATAGACAAAACGGCCGTCCTCGACTGGTACGGCAGCCTCGCCCAATTCCAAGAAGCCCACCAAACCCACCCCAACGAAACCCCCCTACAAAAATGGCTCGGCGACCAAGACTAAAACCCCAAGGGTTCCCCTCCCAACCCCAAGGGTTTTCCCCAACCCTTGGGGTTTTAATCTCCAAAACCCTAAGGGTTCAAGAAAACCCTTAGGGTTCCCCACCCAACCCCAAGGGTTTTCCCCAACCCTTGGGGTTTTCCCACTCCAAAAACCCTAAGGGTTCAAGAAAACCCTTAGGGTTCCCCACCCAACCCCAAGGGTTTTCCCCAACCCTTGGGGTTTTAATCTCCAAAAACCCTAAGGGTTCAAGAAAACCCTTAGGGTTCCCCACCCAACCCCAAGGGTTTTCCCCAACCCTTGGGGTTTTCCCACTCCAAAAACCCTAAGGGTTCAAGAAAACCCTTAGGGTTTAACCACTCCCACCTCCGTACTATAGACACCCCTCCCCAAAATCCTGATAATTTCAAACGTGTTACCAAAAAACAGTTTTTAACCAACAACAAACCATGATTCAACCAACCACCCACGGCCGTTACCCACACAACGGCCGTCACACCCCCGCCACATACCCCCCAACCCGCGTACAAACGCCATCCAACCGCGCACAAACGCCACACAATCGCGCACAAATGCCACTTAACCGCGCACAAACGCTATTTAACCGCGTACAAACGCCATTTAACCGCGCACAAACGCCATCCAACCACGTACAAACGCCATCCTACCGCGTACAAAAGCCATTTAACCGCGCACAAACGCCATCCAACCGTGTACAAACGCCATCCAACCACGTACAAACGCCATCCAACCGCGCACAAACGCCATCTCCCCTCGATTTTCTGGCCGGCCGTTCACCGAAAAGCCCCAAAACGCATCGGTCAACCCCAAACCGGCCCGACATTAAACTTGCTGCCCGTGTTCCAGTCAATCGGCGCCAGGCACAGGCAGCCCATAACCCAAAAGGAGACATATTCCCATGGCAAATCGACCCCGATTAAAAGTAGAAGACCGCTTAATGGCCGCCCAAATAGCCATCGACGGCGTGCTAAACAACCCCCACCTGCAAGACATCCTGGCCCCCTTCGGCTACGATGCCGCCGCCATGGCCCAGGCCCGCGCCCTCTACCGCGAAGCCGAAGACCTGACCAAAGAGCAGGCCCGCGAATATGGCGACAAAGCCGCCGCCGCCGAACAACTCAAATCGGCCCGCGATGCCGCCGACGTGGCCTACAAGCGCACCCTCAAACTCGCCCGCGTCGCCTTCAAAGACAACACCGACGCCCAGGTAAGCCTGGACCTGAACGGCCGTCGCAAAACCACCATCGCCGGTTGGCAAGAACAAGCCGAAAAATTCTACGAAGGTCTCCTCAACGACCCCGCCCTGCTGGCCGACATGGCCCGGTTCACCTATGACCAGACCAAACTACAAAGCGAACTGGATTTAGTAACGGCCGTGCGCAGCGCCATCACCAATACCAACCGCGAAAGCAGCGAAGCCGTCAAAGCCACCCAAACCCGCGACGCCAAACTCAAAGACCTGGACACCTGGCTCGCCGACTTCAAAACAGTTGCGTCCGTCGCCCTCGCCGACACCCCCCGCGACCTGCAAATGCTCGGCTTCGCCTAGCCGCCCCCCCCTCGACCCTCCCCGACCCGAAGGGTTTACCACCCACAAACCCTAAAAACCCACCCCCAAACCCTTCGGGTCTTCTCCCCCCCCCCCGACCCGAAGGGTTTAACCCCCACAACCCCAAAACACCCAACCTCAAACCCTTCGGGTCTTCTCCCCACCCCCACCCGAAGGTTTACCCCAAACCCCAAAACACCCAACCCAAACCCTTGGGTCTTCCCCCACCACCCCTCCCCCCCCCGACCCGAAGGGTTTAACCCCCACAACCCCAAAACACCCAACACCAAACCCTTCGGGTCTTCCCACCACCACCTCCTCTCCCCCAGACCCGAAGGGTTTCCCCCGACCCGAAGACCCGAAGGGTTTAACACCCACAAACCCTAAACACCCAACCCCAAACCCTTCGGGTCTTCCCACCACCACCTCCTCTCCCCCAGACCCGAAGGGTTTGTCGCTTCCTATTCCAATTTCTCTACAAAAAAACCCTTCGGGTCGGCATCCACCACCTCGACCCGAAGGGTTTAACCCCCACAACCCCAAAACACCCAACACCAAACCCTTCGGGTCTTCCCACCACCACCTCCTCTCCCCCAGACCCGAAGGGTTTGTCGCTTTCTATTCCAATTTCTCTACAAAAAAACCCTTCGGGTCGGCATCCACCACCTCGACCCGAAGGGTTTAACCCCCACAACCCCAAAACACCCAACACCAAACCCTTCGGGTCTTCTCCCCACTACCGCCTCTCGCCAAGACCCGAAGGGTTTGTCGCTTTCTGTTCTAATTTCTCTACGAAAAAACCCTTCGGGTCGGCAGGGAAAACCCATCGGGTCTTTAGCTGCCCGCATTCATCTCATACGCATCCGCCAGCGCAAACGCATACCGCTGCCAGACACCCTCAAAACGCGCCACATCCACCACCGGCTTCCGAATCATCCGCAAACAATACGCCATCTGCTGCTCGCTGCTGCCCGTCTTAGCATACACTTGCAGCGCAAACTTAGAAAAATCACGAATCATAAAATCAAAAATCTGGTCAACCAGCTCATCCTCCACCCCATAAATCCGCGCATTCTCCAAAATCAACTGCCCATACGCCACCAACGAAAACAACTCGCCCAAATTCAGCAAAAAATCAATATCCTTCGTCTGCTCCTCCGTAGGACGAGCCGCAAAAAGCATCTCCTTAAACAGCGCAATCTGCTCCTTAAAGACATGCACATTCGGCAAATCCACACTGTCATAAGCCAACGCATAATCATGGAACCGAATCTTGCCCAAACCCTTCGTCGCCCCCTGATGAAACAAGAAATCATCATTCACCGCATCATCCCGCCGGGCAATCTCCGGGAATTCCGCCGGAAAAAAGAAATAATTAGGCATAAACTTCACCACCAACGCCATATTCACATGCACCGTCCCCTCCAACTTGGGCAAAGCGCGAATATCGCGGGCCGCCATCTCAAAAAACAAATCCTTCTCAAACCCCTTCGCGGCAATCACATCCCACAACAGGTTAATAACCTCCTCCCCCTGCGTCGTCACCTTCATTTTCACCAACGGGTTATACAAAAGATACCGGCGATCCTCCGCCGACGCCGAACGCATATAATCGGCGGCGCGCAAAGCAAACAACTTCATCGCCGTCAGGCGCGCATACGCATCAGTAAACAATTGTTTAATGTGCGGGAAGTCTGTCACATAATGATCAAACAAACGACGGTGCGCAGCATGAGTAATCGCCTCATAAAACGCATGTGTACACATCCCAATCGACGCCCAACCCAAATTATATTTGCAGATATTGATCGTATTCAGCGACGCATCCCAGGCATCGCGCCCACGCGAAAGAATATCGGCATCGGTGATGGGATACTGATGCAGCGCGTATTCCGCCACGTAATTTTGCGAATTAACCACATTCTTCACGCACTCAAACTGCTCATGGTCAGACTCAACCACAAAAAACACATAGTCGCCCGTGTCGGACATCTTGCCAAAGGTAGAAACCAACGCCGCTTCATTGGCATTGCCAATGTAATACTTGGAACCATCCGCGCGATAGCCCCCATCCACCGGCCACAGCGTCATCTCACTGGCGTACAAGTCCGCCCCATGCGCTTTTTCCGAAAGACCAAAGGCAAAGACCGCGCCCTCCTGCAACAACCGCGCCGTCTTGTGCTTCACCGCCTCATTGTCGCTCATCCAAATTGGACCCAGCCCCAACATAGAAACCTGCCAGGTATACCAATAACACAGGCCATAAAACCCCAGAATCTCGTTAAACGCGCAAATACGAAAGGTATCCCAACGGGAATCGGCCGGGCCGTACCCGGCGGGAGTCATCAGAATGCCAAAAGCATTCTCCTTTTTGATAAATTCAACAAAATCATAGTTCCAAACGCGCTCGTGGTCGTCGGCCTTCAACCGTCGCTTCCCTTTAGCCTCAAAGAAGGCGATGGTTTTAAGCATCAAGTCGCGTGAAGCAGGGTCAAGGTAATCATAGGTCTGAGTTTTGGGGTTAAGAATCATGGCTCTCTCCTGTTTGTGAGTCTTGGGTTTGATAAGACAAAGGGGTAGAGCGGAAACGGCCGTGCCCCACCCGCTTTCCATGGGCATACTATATCATAACTCGCCCAGACACAGGCATACATGATACATGATGCGTGATGCGTGATGCGTGATGGGTTTGGGGTCACGCATCACGCATCACGCATCATGCATCACCCATCACCCATCACATGTGTTCAGCCAGAATGGCGCAGTTCGGCAATAAAATTCTGCCATTTGATGGAGGAAGTAGACAAGAGGGTGTCGGCGCGGAAGAAACGGGCCGCAAGCAGCACCAAAAGATACGTAGTAACGGCCAACCCACCCAAACTGGCGAAAATTTGCCAGGTAGGCACGCCGCCCACGGCCATGCGCGTCATCATCGCCGTAGGAGCCGTCAGCGGAAAGAGACTAAGGGCCGTCGATAACGCCCCATGAGGCGCCTGAATGAAACTAACATTGAGCCACAGGGGAATAAGCAGCGGCAGCAAGACAAAAAAGGTAAACTGACCGCCTTCGCGGGCATTGGGCGCCAGCGCGCCAATCGCGCCCATCATAGAAGCGTAAAGCAAATAACCCAAAGCAAAAAACAACAGCGCATACACAATAAACCCCGGCGGCAGCGTATACCCGGCCATTGCGGCAAAGAGCGATTGGCTGCGGTTAAGCGCCACCAGGCTGCCGCCCATCCACACCACCATCTGAATCAGGGCCACAACGCTCAGGCCAAGCACCTTACCCAGCATTAACTCACGCGGGCGCAGGCTGAGCAGCAGCACTTCCACCGTGCGGTTCTCTTTTTCCCGCGAAACGCTTTGCAACATAAAGCCGCTGCTCATGCTAATGAGGAAAAAGAAGATAAACATGGTGGCAAACGGCACAAAGAAGGCCAACGGATTGCTCTGGTCGTTGCTGTTTTGTGGGGCCATCGCCTGCACCTGCATGGTGCGGGTGGGATCTAGCAGGGCAACGGCCGTTGCCTCGTCGCCCGTCAGATTATAAGCCAGCACAAAACTCAGCAGGTCTTCATTCGGCGTATTAAGCGGCTGAAAATCCGTGGTAATCACAATCAATCGGCCGCTCTGCACATAATCGGCCGGGATCAGGAAAAAGTAATCATAGTCGCCGGCCGCCAGCGCGGCGCGGGCCTCCGCTTCGTCGGCAAAAGCGTGCAGCATAGCGGCGGGCAGCTCCGCCGGCCGATCTTTTATCAGACCCGACTCGTCCACATAGGCGATGGTTTCATTTTGGTCCACCGCGCCAGCCAAAATACCCTGCACATCTTCCTGGCTAAAGCTGTTACGCGCCAAAATCTGCGTCCCCACATTAAAAACCAGGATGATCGCCGGAAACAAAATGGTCATAACCCAAAAAGAACGCTTTTGCAACGTCGTGACAATCTCATGTCTAACGACGAGAAGTATTTTATGCATGACAAACTCCTAGGAACCAGACACGCGGCGGGGGCGCACGGCCGTTACCACATCTTTCAGCTTCAAACTCTGGCCATACCGCAGCATACCGGTGTGAAACACCCTGGACGCCACCCAGACGCTGCCCAGCGCCGACCCAACCAACAACAACCAGCTCAGAACCAACTGCCACACAGGCATATTGCTCATTCCCCACCGCATCAACACCGTCATAAACGCCGTCGTCGGGAAAAAAGTCATAACCACCAGAACCGGACTGTTAGGATTGGTAAAAAACAGGGCAATAAAGAAAAAGGGCAGCAAAAAAAGCAGGTTCAATATCCCGGCAATCTGCTGCGCCTGCGTCAATTCGCTCACGGCGCTGCCAATCGCCGTCATCAGACCGGCAATAAACGCATACGCCGGCACAAAAAACAGCAAAGCCACCAGCAGCAGCGACCAGGGCACGCTGACAAAGCGCAGCGTCTCAAAGAAAATGGACCCAATCAAAATAGCGACAATGCCCGTAGCCACCCAGATGGCCGCCTGAGTCAGCGAAACCGCCAACAAACCCAACGCTTTGCCGCCAATGAGCTGCCCAGGGCTAACCGTGGTCATCATAATCTCGATGGTGCGGTTCTCTTTCTCATCAGTAACCACCTGGAGCAGATAGCCCGATGAACCCATCACCACAAACACGAAGAAGAAGGCCGCGATGAAGGGAATGAAGAAGTTAAATATGTTTTGACTGTTAAATTCGCGGCTGCCATCGGCGGCGCGCACCACCAAATCGGAGCCATCTTGCAGGCGCGTTTGCAAATTGGCCGGGTAATCGGCGGCCAGATTGGCGCGAAGATAAGCATTAAAGTCGCTGTACACCGCTTCACCCGGCGTATCCTGCCAATAGAAGACCTTAATCAACAAATTGCGCGGATAACCGGCCGGAATAACCATGAGCGCCTGAATTTCTTCATTGGCGAGGGCTTCCTGGGCGGCGGCTTCATCGGGAAACGGCCGTAACGCCAACAATGTCTCCCCTTCCTCAATAATCGGCGAAACCGCCGGGTTTATAATGCCCGCATGGTCCACATAACCAATCGGCCGGTTCGGATCGCTGCGCACGGAAATAAAAATCCCGGCCGCCATCACCACCATCAAAATAAGCGGAAAACCCAGCGTGCCAACCAAAAAACTGCGCTTGCCCACCAGCTTGCGGTACTCATGCCGGGCCAAAAGCCAGAAGTTACGCATGATCTGCCTCCCTGGACTGCTTACCTTCCTGCACCACCCGCACAAAAATGTCATCCAACGACGGTTCGGCGATTTCAAACCGCTCAATCGTCACATCATCCTGCCGGGCCAGGTGGCGAAAGATTTCTTGCGGGTTGGCATCGCTGCCCAACGCCAGATGCCAGGCGCCATTTTGCCGCCGCGCTTCCAACACGCCGGGAACCTGGCTAAAATCGCCATGCCCTTCCAATAAGATGGCGTTGCCGGAGAAATCGCGCTTGATTTTGCTCACTTCGCCATAGAGAACGGTACGGCCGTTATCAATCAACACAATCCGGTTGCACAACGCCTCCACCTGATACATCTGATGCGTGGACATGATGATGGTTTTGCCCGCCTGCCGCTGCTCTTCGATAATATCCTTCACCAAACGCGTATTCACAGGGTCCAAACCGGAAAAAGGCTCATCCACCACAATAAGATCAGGGTCATGCAGCAGCGTGGCGATGAGCTGCGCCTTTTGCTGCATCCCTTTACTGAGTTCCTGGATTTTCTTTTGCCGGTGGTCATAAAGGTCCAGCCGCTTAAGCCAACCTTCCAGGCGCGATTTGGCCTCGCTTTCCGCCAAACCCTTGAGGGTAGCCAGGAAAACAAGCGTTTGCTCAAGCTGCAAGTCTTTATACAGGCCGCGATCTTCAGGCATGTAGCCGATGCGCTGCTTTTTGGCTTCGGTGATACGGCCGTCGAACACCGACACCTGCCCGCCGTCCGGCTCAAAAATATCCAGCATCATGCGAATGGTCGTGGTTTTACCCGCGCCATTTGGCCCCAACAGGCCAAAAATCTCGCCGGGAAACACTTCAAAGGAGACATCTTTCACCGCTTCCACGCGGCCAAAGCTTTTTCGTACAGAGGAAATCAATACTGTGGACATGAATCGTTACTCCAAATAATCGGGCAGTCGCTGCCAGGCGAGCGACTGCGCCGATGATTAAAAATGCCACGGATGCAGTGGCAGAACGGCAACGGCCGTTCCTCTATTCTATACGAGATTGCCCCAGTTCAGGCTGCGATCATCAGCAATTCTCAATTTAACCAGAAATGTGTCATGCTGAGGTCCTCCGAAGCATCCCGTTCAGCCCTAATGACCAATACATGGGGATTCTTCGCTCCGCAGACTCCGCTCAGAATGACAATTCAGCCTAAATTGCAAAGAAATTGCCCTGTTCGCACGAATGCCTGATCTAAATTGAGAATTGCTGTGCGATCATGAGATTAGCTGTCGGATAACGGCCGTTCTGTTAAAATCCTGACCTTTCGCCGGTGGCAGAGCACCCGGCAACCAAATACTGCGGCGGTCGCAGCACCCGCCTCAACAAAACAAAGGAGAAATTTGTGTCTGTTATAAGTTCAAACGAAGGTGTTCAGACGAACAAACGCATGGCCGGGCCAATTGCCCAATCCATACCGGCCATTGCCATGATCGTCGTCGCGGCCTACATCGCCGCCCAAATGGTGTCCGATGTAGCCAGCTTGAAGATTGGGAATGTGGCCGGATTGGCCGTGGACATGGGAACATTCATTTATCCCATCACATTTACCCTGCGCGATGTCGTGCATAAGATTTGGGGCAAGCGCAACGCCCAGATATTGATCGTTACTGCGGCGGTTATCAACGTGTTGATGGTCTTATATCTGGGTTGGACGGCCTCCGTGCCCGGCGACGCCACGGCCGACCCCGATGGTGTCTTTAGCGCGGCGTATGGCATGGTGTTTGGTCCCCTCTGGCGCATTGTGGCGGCTTCCATCGTGGCTGAGGTGTTTAGCGAACTGGCCGACACCGAGGCGTATCATTGGTTTGTCACGCGCGTCACCCGCGACAAACAGTGGGCGCGGGTGCTGGTAAGCAACGCCATCAGCATCCCGATTGATTCAGCGCTGTTTACGGTGATTGCGTTTGGCTGGGCCATCCCCTGGACGGCCGTCTGGCAAATTTTCATCTTCAACGTCATCATCAAATTCACGGTGACGCTGGTGAGCCTGCCGCTCATCTACATTTACCCGGACCCGGATTGGTCCCAACTACACGATCAATAGAAACAAACCGCGCCAACCAAATAAAAAACCGTCACGCAAACCCGCGTGGCGGTTTTTTATTTGCGAATTGCCGAGACGTTTATTCGAACCAACCGCCAATCAACGCGCCAACGCCGCCGATGATCAGGAAAACAGGCCAGATGATGGCCCAGGGCCATTCAAATATGAAGGTGAAGGCAATTAACGACAAAATCAGCCCGCCCACAATGGAACCACGGCCGGATTTGGTGAGGCGGCGGTTTTTGCTGTAATTTTCCCAGGCGCTGGCAAAATTGGAAAAGGCCGGGATGAGGATGAACAAAGCCCACCAGTTGTTTAACTGAAACCCGCCCAGGTTGGTAACGAGAAAAATCACGCCAATGGCAATGAGGATGACGCCGCCGACCCAATTTTTATTTTGCGAAACGGCCGTGCCCCGCCCTGGTTCTGTAGAGACGGTTCCAGTTTCATTCAGGTCGGTCTTGTCGATTTCGATACGGTTCACTTTTTCTTCTTCTTTCAAACGGGAAATATCATCGGTCATAGTAACACTCCTGAAAAAATAATTTTTGTAACGCGCCCCAAACCCCAAGGGTTTTTGGGGCCTCTGGGAAACCGCCTTATTGCAACAAAACCCTTGGGGTTTTCACCAGAGTAACCACGAACCATGAGTGAATAAGTCGGTTTGCGGATAGAAAAGTCGCCATCCGCGCCTCCTGGTCCAAACAGATAGCACCCACTATACGGGCGCTGAATCTGAAAGTTTCAGGCGGCGCATTTAGAATGGTCCAATCATGGAGATTGGACCATTCTGAGATCAGGCATGGCCGAAACGTTTGCGAAACTGGTCGGCCATGGAGGCAGTTTGGGGCGCGTTGGCGGCCAACGACAGCAGCGTGAATTGGCGTTTGTCGGGGTCGAGGTGATAGACGAGGCGGTAACTCTGGGCCTGGCAGCGCCAGAGAGTCTGATCTGCGGACAGCGCCAGCACGGTCTCGGCCTGGTTTTGCATCACAGCCTTCATCACGATTTGCGCCACGTCGATGACCTCGCTGACAACCAGTTGTTTGAAGGCGGCGGGCTGGCGCTGAAGCTGGTCTAGGAAAACGGCCGTTACCCCCATCGTCCATTCCGGTTTGGCCATGCGAAAGGCTGGCGGGCGGTAGGCGGCGTCCCAAATCTGGCGCAGTTGGTACAGCACATAGGTTGGATGCCGGTAGGTGATGGCGTCTTGCGCCAGTTGGGCCAGGGCGGTTTGCAATACGGCCGTATCCGCCGCCGTAAACCCCTCGGCCAGCGGCGGCAGCGGCGGAACCGCCCAGGCCACATCCACCTTGGCCGCCGGGATAACCTGAGCAAAAGATTTCAAGACGCTATTGTGGTGGGCGATGATTTGCACGGCCGTTAGCTCCGGGCTGTCGAAGGTGCTGTGGGCGTCGGCGGCCAGGACCACATCGTAGCCCAGGCCGTGGCTTACCCGCACATTGGTGTCGATGCAGTATTCGGTCTGCATCCCGGCTATAATCAGCCGCCGCGCGCCTAAATCGGTCAGAATGTCTTGCAGGTTGGTCTGGTAATAGGCGTTGGGCGTGCTCTTTTGCACCACCGGCTCGCCCTCGGCAGGCGACAGGTGAGGGTGAATCGCCCAGCCGGGCGTCTGCGGTTCGTCGGGTTCGCCGGGGCCGCCATTGTGCTGCACAAAGACAACGGCCGTGCCCGCCTGCCGCGTCCGGTCGAGCAAATTTTGCAGCGCTGCCAACACGCGCTCGCCATCATGCACCGCGTGCGGCGCAAACATATTGACCTGAGCATCAATCAACAAAAAAACGGTTGCCGACATCTGTATTTACTCCTGCGTGGGGATGGTTAGCTCGAAGCCGCCGCCGCCGACAATCTGGCCGTTCACCTGGATTTCCAGCCGGTGCGCGCCGGGGTAGTAGCGACGGGTGGTGATGGGTTTGATGGTGTGATTTTTTTGCACGGCGAGGGCGCTGTTGGCGGGGATAACGGCCGTTTTCAGCTTAAACACCTTGGGGCTTGTCTGCCCGTTGGCTTTGACAAAGTGAACCACATAGTCGATGACCAGATTTTGGGACACGGCCGTTTCGTTCACCAGTGTAAACGAGAAGGCCAACGTGTCGCCCATCTGAATGTGGGCCGGTTCCAGAACAAACTGGCGCAGCCCAATCTGCGCCGCGCCAAAGCCTTGCAAGGCCAGCGCCTCCGGGTGACCCGCTTTCACCAGACTGCGCAGCGCGTGGCGGGTAATCCAGACAGTTTCCGCCGATGGCTGACCGTCGTTCCAGCGCTGGAGGGTGTGCAAAACCAGGTCGGGGTTATCTTTGGTGATGTCGTTCAGGTGGTTGGCAACGGAACGGCGCACCGTTTCCGCCGGGTCGTCTTTCAATTTTTCCAGCAGGGCCAGGGTGGGCCGGGGATCGTCGATAAACTGGTAGAGGCGGCTGCCCCAGGGTAAGCGCGGGCGCGTGCCTTCGCTTACCAACCGGCGCACCTGCGGCTGAGGATCGGCGGTCCATTCGTCCAGCACGGCCAGGGTTGGCTGCGGATAGCGCACGAGATACGGCCGTATGGCAAATTCGCAAGAAAAATGCTGGGTGATCTCGTGCATGGCGGCCATCGACTCGGCGAAGGCTTCCAGCCCATACACTTCCACAAAATGGGCCACGGACCACAGCGCCCAGCCCAAATTGGATTGATCCTGCCCGGTTTGTTGTGGCAGGAGTTGCCGTAAAATGGCAACGGCCGTGCCATAATCCTGCGGCAAAAAATCATGCAGCGCCGCCGTAAACACCGCCACCCGCTCCTTTAGCTCCAGCGGCGCAAGCTGCGCGGCAATCTGGGCCACAAAACCCGCCGTGTCAAACTCTGCGTAAACTTGCTGGATGGCCCGACCAAAATTTGCCGCCAGCGTCTCGTTCAGGTTATCTTTAAACAGGGTTGATTCGCTCATGCTCGTATTATCTACCAGATTCCCGACATCTCATGTCATGATTTAATCATTGGAGGCTGAAATGGACACGTTTTTCAAATTTATCAACGCTTTTCCCATGCCCCTGTGGCTGGCAATGATGTTCGCGCCGGAACATCCACTCACGGAGCGCGCCAGCCGCTCGACGACGATTTTTGCCTGGGGGGCGCTGCAATATGTGGTGGCGCTTGTAGCGGCGATGCGATCCGGGTCAGGCGAAGGTTTGCCTGATTTTACCACCCTGGAGGGTATTCGTCAGGGGTTGAGCACGCGCGAGGGGGCGCTGGCGGGTTGGGCGCATATGCTGGCCCTGGACCTTTTCACCGGGGCGTGGATTTATCGCCAATGCCGCCGCCTGTATGCGCCCGCCTGGATTCGCATCCCGGCGCTCTTTTTGACGCTGATGGCCGGGCCGTTTGGCCTGCTCATCTTCCTGATCTGGCGGGCGCTGGAGCCGCGCGCCGGCGAAACACTGCCCATGTAGCCGCGGTATCCCTACCGCGCTCCTGGTATTGCCACGTAGCCGCGGTATTCCCTACCGCTTGTCCTCCCTACCGCGTTCTTGGCGCTGATGATGAAGACGCGGTTAGGAAACCGCGGCTACGGGGAAAGATGTTGACGGCGCGGTAAGGATACCGCGATGACAAGGGGGACAATAACATGGAAGAACCCGTGCGGGCACGCATACGGCGGGTTTATGTGGAAGAGGGGACGTATTTTATAACGGCCGTAACCCACCACCGTCACCCAATATTCGCGCAGGCTAGTGAAATCGAGCGCCTGCGGGCAACCATGCGACTGGTAAAGGACCAGCATCCCTTTATTATGCTGGCATATGTTTTCTTACACGAGCATTTCCATTTCCTTATTCGTTTAGGACACACAACGGATATATCAAAGGTGATGCATTCCATAAAGCGAAATTACACGGTGAATTATAAGGCGGCGCGGGGTGAAAACGGCCGTGTTACCCTCTGGCAGCATGGCTTTTGGGATCATGTCATTCGCAGCGAGCGGGATTTCAAGAATCACATGGATTACATCCATTACAACCCTGTCCGGCATGGATATGTGACGCGGCCGGAAGATTATCCACATTCCAGTTATATGGAGTATGTCCGTCGAGGTTGGTATGAGATTGGGTGGGGCCATCAGGAGCCAGATCATTTAACCGGCATCGATATCCCCGACCTGTAGCCGCGGTATTCCTACCGCGCTCTTGGTGTTGAGGGCGGGGGACGCGGTTAGGAAACCGCGGCTACGGCGGTTCTGATGCTTCCCACGTAGCCGCGGTATTCCTACCGCGCTCTTGGTGTTGAGGGCGGGGACGCGGTTAGGAAACCGCGGCTACGGCGGTTCTGATGCTTCCCGTGTAGCCGCGGTATCCCTACCGCGCTCTTGGTGTTGAGGGTGGGGACGCGGTTAGGAAACCGCGGCTACTATCCACTTAATTTCCTATAGACAGGGCAATTTCCCTTTTTTAAACTAATCGCCAGCGGTTGCGACTTGCACCGACACAAACAGTCATGGGGGTACGGAGGGCGGCCAGCCCAACGTTCCCAACAATTTAATAGGAGGTTTTTTCCAATGGCTAAGAAAATCAGCGTAATCAACACTTTGCGTCCCAAGATTAAAAGTCAGGGTATTGTGGACTTTTCTGAATTGGCGCGGCGGATCGCCAAACAGAGTACCACGTTCGATGAGGACGAAATGTTTGGTATTTTCCGTAAGATGATGCGCGAAATTATGGAGGCTTTGCAGCGTGGCGAAACGGTGCGGCTGGATGGCTTGTTACTGATTCAGACGCAAATGAAGGTTGGCGGCGAAGTAACCATGAGCTTGCGCGCTGACCGCAGCGCCCTTTCTAAATTGCAGGACCCGGCGCTGTGGACGGCCGACAAGGTGACCAATCACCATAATCTCCGTAAATCGGTGGAAGAGTTGTTGGCGCAGTGGGATACGATGTATCCGGCAAATTTGGTGGAACCCGAGTAGGCGGGAGGTTGGAGAATGGAGATTGGCGATTAGAGACTGTGGATTAAAACAAACTTTCAGGTTCTAGTCTCTTTTTATTATCCTGGCGTGTTATGATGAATAACACGGCGGGATAATTTTTTTGTACCCAGATAAAGTTTTTCCCACACGGGGATGAAAAAATTTTTGTACCCGGATAAAACTTTTCCCACACGGGGGTAAAAATTTTTTTGTACCTGGATAAAACTTTTGCTGACACGTGAAATAGTGAGGAATGTCGGGTGAAACGGCCGTTACCACAACACAATACCCGATAGCAAAAGTGGTGAGCAGACCTGACAGGATTAAGAAAACCTGTCAGGTCTTGGCGTTTGACAGTTCACCCACTTCCTCTTACACTGTCGCCGATGTGGCAAAACCTTCTGGCAAACAAGCGGCGCGGCCTGCGCCTTCTGGGCGTCATCGTCCTGCTGCTCCCCCTGTTGTTTCTGGGGCTTTTTTTCTTTTACCCACTCGTCAACATCTTCCGCCTCAGCATCACGGCGGCGGCATTTAATGATTTGGCGCAACGGCCGTATTTCCGCAGCATCCTCTGGTTCACCTTCTGGCAAGCCGGGCTGTCTACCCTGCTGACGCTCCTCGCCGGGCTGCCTGCCGCCTACCTCTTCGCCCACTACGACTTTCGCGGCCGCAGCTTGCTGAAGGCCCTGACCACCATTCCCTTTGTGATGCCCACCGTCGTCGTGGCCGCCGCCTTCCGCGCTTTGTTGGGGGTAAACGGCCCCATCAACCAGGCGCTCGTCGGCTTGTTCGATTTGTCCCGCGCCCCTTTACAGCTTGAGCAAACCCTGACGATGATTTTGCTGGCCCACGTGTTTTACAACGTGGCCGTGGTGGTGCGGCTGGTGGGCGGCTTTTGGGCCAACCTCAACCCGCGTGTCGTCGAGGCGGCGCGGGTGCTGGGCGCGTCGCCCTGGCGGGCTTTCCGTGAAATCACCCTGCCGCTGATACGGCCGTCGCTGGTCAGCGCCGCGCTGCTCATCTACCTTTTCACCTTCACCAGCTTTGGCGTCATCCTCATCCTGGGTGGGCCGCAGTTTAGCACCCTGGAAACCGAAATTTACCGCCAGTACGTCACCTTTTTGCGCCCGGACATTGCCGCGCTGCTTTCCCTGCTGCAAATCATGTTCACCTTTGCCCTGATGTCGGTTTATGCGCGCTGGCAGCAGCACACGGCCGTCTCCCTGGATTTTCGCCCGCAGCAGACCAATCTGCGCCGCCCGCAAACCCGGCTGGAGAAAACGGCCGTGGCCGCCCTCATCGCCGGGTTGGGCCTGTTTTTGCTCAGTCCGCTGGCCGCCCTGGTGTGGCGCTCGCTGGTGGACCGCGACGGGCAGTTCACGCTGGCCTACTATCAGGCGCTGCCGGAACTGCGCCGGGGCAGTGTGATCTTTGTGCCGCCGCTCACGGCCGTGCGCAATTCCATCGGCTATGCCCTGTTGACGGTGCTGCTGGCCGGCCTGCTGGGAGTGCTGACGACGACGGTGCTGGTACGGCCGTCGCGCTGGCGCAACTGGCTAGACCCCCTGTTCATGCTGCCGCTCGGCGCGTCGGCGGTTACGCTGGGCTTCGGCTACGTGGTCACGTTTAATTGGCTGCGCACCTCGCCCTTGCTGGTATTGATCGCCCACACGCTGGTGGCCTTCCCCTTCGTCGTGCGCAGCCTCATGCCCGTCTTGCTGGGCATCAAACCCAGCCTGCGCGAAGCGGCGGCCGTGCTCGGCGCGTCGCCCGCCCGCGTCTGGCGCGAAGTGGATTTGCCGATTATGGGGCGGGCGCTGCTGGTGGCGGCCGTCTTCGCCTTCACCGTCAGCATGGGCGAATTTGGCGCCACCAGCTTTATCGTGCGCCCCAACAGCGGCTACCTCACGCTGCCCATCGCCATCCAACGCTACCTGGGCCAGCCCGGCGCGCTCAACTTTGGGCAGGCGATGGCCATGAGCACCATCCTCATGCTCGTCTGCGCGGTGGGCTTTGTGGCGATTGAGCGGTTCCGTTATGCGGATGTGGGGGAGTTTTAATTCAGATTTGACAAATCTTTAAGATTTGTCAAATCTTTCGTCCTGCCATGCTAGACCTAAACGCCATCCAAAAATCATTCGACGACACGGCCGTTCTCCGTTCCATCTCGCTCTCCGTGGCGGCGGGGGAGATTGTGGCCCTGCTGGGGCCAAGCGGCTGCGGCAAGACCACACTGCTGCGCATCATCGCCGGCCTGGAGACGGCCGACAGCGGCGAAGTGCTGCTAGATGGGGAAGATGTAACGGCCGTGCCCGTCCACCGGCGCGGCTTCGGCATGGTCTTTCAGGATTACGCCCTCTTCCCGCATAAAAACGTCGGTCAGAACGTGGTCTTTGGCCTGCGGATGCAGCAGTGGCCGCCAGAAAAAGCAAACGGCCGTGCTGCGCAAGCTCTGGAACTCGTCGGGCTGGCCGGCTTTGCCCAACGCGCCATCCACGAACTGTCCGGGGGCGAGCAGCAGCGCGTGGCGTTGGCCCGCGCCCTGGCCCCCGCGCCGCGCCTGCTGCTGCTGGACGAGCCGTTGGGCGCACTCGACCGCGCCCTGCGCGAGCGGCTCATGCTCGATTTACGCGCCATTCTCAAGCAGGCTGGCGGGCTGGTAGGGCGGCCGGAAGGGATAACGGCCGTTTACGTCACCCACGACCAGGCGGAAGCGTTTGCCATCGCCGACCGGGTGGTGGTGATGAACGCCGGACGCGTGGAGCAAGTTGGCCGCCCCACCGACCTCTATGCCCGGCCAGCCTCCCATTTTGTGGCCCGTTTTCTGGGCATGGAAAACATATTGCCCGCCGAACTCCTCGGCGGCCAGCCGCCCCGCGCGCAAACGCCCCTTGGGCCGCTGGTTTTTACGGACTTACCCAACAGCCTGCCGGTCGGCGCGGCAACCAACCTGCTTATCCGGCCGGAAGCGGCCCGGTTCACAACGGCCGACGACACGGGCGAGAATGTGGTACACGGCCGTCTCGCCGATGTGTCGTTTCGTGGGCGTTACCAGATTGCGACGATTGTGGTGACGGTGGGGGAAACGGCCGTGTCTTTGAAGCTAGAATTCGACACCGCCGAAACGCTGCCGGACATTGGTCAGCCGGTGAGCCTGCGGCTGAATCCGCAAGCCATGATATTATTGCCCTGATAGGTGAAGCGGCCGCAACCTATCATTTTTCCTGGTCTGGGGCGATTGGTTACGGCCGTTGAATGGCTTTAGCGACAGCCTGCGCCAGAAGTTCCAAACTTGGCGGCTTGCTCAACCAATCAACCACGCCAAGCGCCATAATCTCTTGCTTTTCCTCATCTACGGAATGCCCCGTTACAATAACAACCTTGTTGGTCAGACCGACCCGGCGCATCGCCAGCAGCAACTCCTTCCCGCCCATTTCCGGCATAACCAGATCACACAAAATCAGGTCAATTTCGTCCTGGGAATTGGTTAACAGTTGCATCGCCTCCAGGCCATTTGCCGCGCTCAGCGTCTGATAACGCAGCTCGCGTAATATCGTTACCGTCACTTCAAGCAAAACCGGGTTATCTTCAACGACCAGAATCGTCTCCCCGCGTCCCGACGGCATATCGACGTCGAGAACCAGCGTTTGTTTGGTTTCGCTCACGGGCAGGGCAGGCAGGTAAATATCAAAAATCGTACCTATGCCGATCTCCGACGAGACTTCTATCTCACCTTTGTGCTGTTGGACAATGCCAAATACTTGGGCCAGGCCCAATCCGGCTCCTTTGCTGCGATCTTTGGTGGAATAAAAAGGCTCGAAGATGTGGGGCATGATTTGGGCGTCTATGCCTGAGCCGGTATCTTGGACAGATATGCGCATCCAATCTGATTGGGACTCATCTTGCAGCAGTCGCCGGGCTAATTGCGACAAACGAGGCGCGCTGGGTCTTTGTTTGCTCAGGTGATCCAACTGGATAATCAACTTGCCGCCTTGAGGCATGGCGTCTCGGGCGTTAACGACCAGGTTCATGATAACTTGCTGTAAATGGGTGGGGTCTGCGTTCACAAAAAAATCGCCCCCGTTGAAATCCAGACTTATTGCGAGATTTTCCGGCAGGGTCCGTTCGAATAATTTGACCCATTTTTTGAAAAAAGGGACAAGATCTATTGGATGACGCTGCATAACCGAACGTCGGCCAAAGTCCAAAATTTGTCGGATGAGGTCGCTGGCGCGAATAGTTTGGTCTAAGATAACGGCGAAACGGTCATGCGTGTCGGGGGGAATTCGGCTGTCGCGCAGGAGGAGATCGGTGTATAAACTGATGATGGCCATGATGTTATTGAAATCGTGGGCGATTCCGGCGGCGAGCTGGCCGACAGAGGCCAGCCGTTCTTGTTGTTGGATGCGTTGTTGGATTTCTTTTTCTTCGGTGGCATCATGAATCACGATAACCCAACCGGATAGTGTGCCACTGTCGTTGAGAGGGTTAGCGACGAGTTCGAAAATTTGGCGCTGCCAATCCAGTTGGTAGCGCAAGCCCGTCTGGGGATGATGGAACAGGTTGCGCAGCGGCTGATCACCCAACTGCTGCAAGGTGTCGCCGATTTTTGCGCCGTCGGCGAGGGTGGCCAGATTTTGGGTGGCAGCGGGGTTGGTTAAGAGGATACGGCCGTTCAGGTCAATTACCAGCACGCCTTCAGGCACACTCTCCATCACCAATTGCAGTTGATGCGCCTGCCGTTGAAGCTGCAAGGTTAATTGTTTTTGGATATTTTCCGCTTGTTTGCGTTCGGTTATGTCTGTAAACGTAGCCACATATCCAGACACTTCTTGATTGCTGTTTAGAATGGATCGGGAATTGAAGGAAATGATCGCCCGTTTACCATCGCCAACGTGGATATTCATCACGGTGTTGTCGACCGCTTTGCCGGTTTGCAAGGCAATCATGGCGGGGTGGTCTTCAGGCGCGAGCGGCTGATCGTGTTCATCCAGCGCCTGCCAATGAGAGTCATAGAGAAATCGACCCAGGAGTTGAGTTTCGGTTAAGCCTAAAATCTCGGCGGCCGACTGGTTGACCATGACGATTTTGCCGCTCTTGTCTTGTAAGACCAGGCCTTCGCTTAACGCGCTGACCACGGATTTATAGCGCGCCTCACTCTGTTTTAAGGCTTCTTCAGATTCTTTACGTCGGGTGATATCTTCGACGATGCCAACAAGACGCATGAAGCCTGTGGCGTCGTCCTTTTCGGTCAACCGGCCGATGTCATGAAACCATCTGTATTCCCCGGTGGCTGTTTTCAGGCGGGTCTCGACTTCGTAGGTATCGGCCGTGCCTTCGAAGTGGGCGCGCATTGCTTGCATGGCTTTTCCATAATCGTCTGGGTGCAGCAGCGCGGTAAAATCTTCAAACACCTGGAACAGTTTAGGAGCATATCCCAGCATTTCGGCTTTACGATCATCAAAAATCACTTTGCCTGAAGGCAATTCCATTTCCCACCAGGCGATATTGCCGGTGCGCAGCCCTGTTTCGAGACGATCTGTCAATCTTTTTTGAATTTCATGGGCTTGTTTGCGCTGGGAAATGTCGTAGGCCACGCACTCTACGGCGTCTTCTTCGCGGTTTAGGCGAAAAGAGGCTTCTGACCAAAATTTTTGGCCGCTATTATTGAGCGAACGCATTTCAACTCTGTCGATGCGGCCTTTTTGGTGTAATTCTTGGAGGATTTTTTCCCAGTCAGACGCGTCTGCAAATTGGGCATAGCCTGTGGATTCGGCGATAAAGGCGTCGACGGATGGATAACCAAACAAGCGAGCAGCGGCGCTGTTGGCGGTGAGGATTTTGCCGGTGTGTACGGCCGTTTTAAACAACGCCACCAACGCATTATTGAATAAATTGCGGTATTCCTCTTCACTCTTGCGCAGGGCTTCGGCGATCTGTCTTTGTTCAGTAATATCCGCCGCATAAATGGCGGCTCTGGTTACGGTTTTGTTATCATTATCAAATATCGGGTAGACATGGTTCGATAAATCTCTGCCATCCCGGGTGTCGATAAAATGCACCGGTCTGCCCGTCTGAAAAACCTGATCGATCTGCGCTTTCCGAGATTCTGCGAGCCTGGGTGGTAATCTGGTGAAGATATTGACGCCAAGCAGCGCGTCTGGCGTGCTGTTAAAGCGGCGCGCGCCGCTGTCGTTGATCTTCAATAAATACCCTTCCGGATCGATCAGAGCGACCGAATCGGTTGGCGCGTTTAATAACGCGGTCAGGTCCGCCCCACTGGCGCGCAAGTCCTCTTCCGCTTGTTTGCGTTGGGTGATGTCGTGGTTGACGGCCAAAATGGTGATCGGACGGCCGTCTTGATCTCTAACCAGGTTGACCGAAGATAAGACATTCAGGTTGGAGCCGTTCTTATGTTGCTGCACGGCTTCGCCGCGCCAGGTACCCTCAAGCCAAAACTGAGAGATAACTTCTTCATTATTCGCATGGACAAACGATGTAGGAATTACTTCCCCCATTCGTTTGCCAATGGCTTCTGCCGTTGTCCAACCATATAAAATCTCGGCCGCCAGATTCAGGCTTTGAATGTTAAACGCCAAATCGGTCGTGATCACCGCGTCTGAAATGGTGTCTAATAAGACAGCTTTATAACGAAGCTCCTCCTCCGATTGTTTACGCTCGGTAATATCCAGGGCGAACCCATCATAATAGCTAATCGCTCCGGCTTCGTCGTAAACGCACTTGGCAAAAAAACTCAGCCACCCTGTTTCGCCACCCTTGCGCCTGTAGCCGATGGTATGCCCGTCCAAATGCCCATGTCTGGCAAACAATGCCTTAACTTGTTCCCGATCGGCGGGATTGGCGTAAAGGGCCGATATGTTTTTTACGTCATGGATCATCTCTGCGGGCGAATCATACCCGGCCATCTGCGCAAAAGCTGGATTGACCAGGCGATAACGGCCGTCTGGCGTTGATTGGAAGATGCCTACTGGCAAGTTCTCGAACAAGCCGCGGTATTTTTCTTCGGTTACCTCCAAGGCGGCATTTCTTGCTCGAAGCTGGTTCAATTCAGCGATTAATTGCGACCTGGTTTTTTCATGATCGTTCACGATTCTGCGCCTTTTAATAAACCTGATATGCGATTCTAGAGACCCAAAGGGTTGGCTCTTGGGAATTCAACCCGCCAGGGTCTTTATCCCTTGTAGCGCTCTTTGACATCTACGGCCGTTACATACCGCATGGCCGTTTGGGCGCTTGTCCAGCCAAACCAGGCCATCAACTCATCGACACTGTAATCCAGGCGAGCCATCTTTGTGGCGCAGGTGTGGCGGCAGTCGTGGGCCGACAATTTTTTGGGCAGGCCCACTTGTTTGCCCAACCAGGCAACCCGTTCGCTCAGGCGCACGCGGTTAAGCCCTTCGGCCAACAAGTGCCCCCCTTCGCCGTTTTTTAGCAGGCGAGTGGTGGCCACGATCAGCGGGCCATCTGGCAGCAAGGCGGAAGGATAGAGCGCGCCGATGTAATGAGCGGCAAGTTTCATGGTGTCTGGCGTAAGTTTATGGGTAGTCCATTCGTGGGGCGTGCCTTTAACTTTGGGCCGGTAGAAGCGCATCTCGCCGGTATTCAGGTCTATATCGCCGGCTTTTAGCAGCGCGACTTCGCTGGCGCGCAGGCCATGATTTAGCAGTAAACACATCAACAGGGCGTCCCGATACGCCTGGGGAGATGGGTTGCGCGGTTTTGTGAGGGTCACGGCCGTTTCCTCATCCAACAAGGTCGCCGTTTGTTTCTTGGTCGAACGGCGGGTCACAACCACATTGCGCCGACGGGACTCCGGTTTATAGGCATAAGTCACTTCATCGATCCGCGTTTGGTCCCGCTGCTCATCCACATTCTGGCCGCTGGCTCGTGAATAACCTTTCACAGAATGGATCAGCATCCCCTCTTCACGCGGGATCACGTCGGTCTTGACGGCCATTTGGGCATACACCTTCACCGTCGACAGACGCGCGTTTACCGATGAAATGGCATACCCTTCGCCTAACTGCCACTGCACAAACCCTTCAACAATGCCCCAGCTTACGCCTTTCCAGGCGGCCGGGTTGGTTTGAAAATCGGCTCCATGGCGCAGCTCCAGGCCTGCGTCAAGCAAATATTCGGCAAAAAGTTCCAGGTCGCGGGCATGGCGCTTGATGGTGTTGGCCGATTTTTCGCTTAGATAGCGCTGGAAAATGTTTTGGGCGGCGACCCGATTGGCGATCTGCCCGGCTATTTGCAGCGGCGAGGGCGTTTGCGTTTGCAGCGCGTGGCTGGCGGCGGCACGGCCGTTGTCAATTGGCACAATTTGGTTTTGGGGCTGTTTTTCCATGGGAAGTAGCATAACATAGAAATTTCTCAGGGCACACACACGCCAGCAACATCTAACGCTGCGCAGCAAGCAGCCAGAGTTCAAAGGGGGTAACTACCTGGCTAATATCCCCCGTTGAATGGCTGTCGATACAGCCCCCGCTCGTGAATCGACGCCGAGTTTGTCATAGACATTGGTCAGATGCGCCTTCACCGTTCGCTCGGTGACGCCCAGAGCCAGGGCAATTTCTTTGTTACGGTCGCCACGGGCAACGGCCGTTAACACTTCCATCTCCCGCTCAGTCAGGCCGCCATCTTGTCGGGGCGGCAGCGCAGGCGCAGACGTCTGGTTTCCCGCACGGGTATGGGCCAACACCCGCAGCAAAATCTCCGGCTGCATCAGCGTTTCGCCACGCGCTGCCGCGCGGATGGTATGAAACAGCGTCTGGCGTCCGGTATCTTTCAACAAAAACCCCCGCGCGCCAGCTTGCAAGCCGCGCAGCATTAAATCATCCTCGTTGTAGGTGGTTAGAATGACGATGGCCATGTCCGGCCATTCGGCCAAAATGCGGTCAATCGCTTCCATGCCGCCCATGCCCGGCATACGCAAATCCATCAGCACCACATCGGGCTGCAATTCACCGGCCAGGCGCACGGCCGTTTCCCCATCCGCCGCCTCGCCCACTACGGCCATATCCTCTTCCATGCTTAAGATAAGCTGCAATCCCTCGCGGACCACCAGGTGATCGTCGGCAATTAAAATGCGAATCATACCGGACCTCTTGTCAGGGCAGCCAGTAAGCCGTTGTCCGCTGCCGATAGGGAGTGGGTGGTTGGCACATCCAGTTGCAGCGTTGTGCCTGCGCCGGGCTGACTCTGCACCGCCAACGTGCCGCCGGCCAACCGGGCGCGTTCACGCAGACCGAGCAGGCCATAATGACCGGCGGGAATTGCACCGTTGGCGGCGTCGAACCCACGGCCGTTATCGCGGATTTCGAGGTGGACACGGCCGTTCGCCCGCTCGATCACCACGCTCACCTTTGTAGCCTGAGCATGACGCGCCACATTGGCCAGCCCTTCGGCAACACAACGCACCAGATGCTCATCTAAATCTCGCGGCAGGGTGAACTCTGGCGGCAAGATCAGCGTGCAAGGTATGCCGGTAGCCGCCGTAAATCGGTCCACCTCTCGCGTGATTGCCTCGCCTGTCGTCGCCGTCGTTGCCCGTAAATCGTCGATGGCCCGGCGCGCATCGGCCAGCGTTGTCCGCGCCCGTTCTTTGGCCTGCCCGGCAATTTGCGCCGCTTTGTCGGTGCTGCCCCGTTCCAGATTGGCCTCCAACGCTTCTAATTGCAGCACCAGCCCGGCCAATCCCTGAGCCAACGTATCGTGTAATTCACGGGCCATCCGCTGCCGCTCGCCTTCCAGGGTCAGCGTTTCAACTTGCTGCGCGTATTCCGACAACTGCCGATGGGCGATTTGCAGCTCGCCCAACAATTCCTGAGCTTCAGCGCGGGCATTCAGTTGGCGCAGGAACATCATAACGTAAATGAACACAAACAGGGCGCTCAACAGCACCCCGCCCAACCAGCGGCCAATCGACTGCCAGCCCCACAACACGCTGAACGTGATGGCCAGCAGGGCAATGTAGCCGAGAACGGCCGTTAACGACCGCCGCCAATCTTCAAGAATGCCCACTGTCTCACCGGCCAAAGCCAAAAACAGGCCGATGGCAATCCCTTGCTGCTGGCTCACAACAGTCAGAGCCAGGGCCAGACTGATTTGGACCAGGAGGTAAACGGCCAGACGCCGTGAACTGAGAACAAAATACGGCACGTACCAATGCAAAATCAGGTGCGCGGCCATCAACAACGTGAAAGGGATGAGCCGGGCCGGCTGGCGCAATTCTGGCGTGAAGTACAGGGTGACGCCGTAAAGACCCACCAGCACCAAGATCATAAACCAGAAGAACGGCTTGGTTTCTTGTAGACCGGCTTCTACCTGGGGGTTGTTGGTTTGACGGAACAGGTTTTTCATAGGTGACCATTCAGCTTCTCTGGAAGACCCTAAGGGCTTAAGCTCCCAAAGGTTTATCGCCTCAACAGCAAACCCTTAGGGTCTTAATTTGTGGTTGATTATACCATTTTGCCAGACGGCCGTTATTGCCCCTTCGGGTATTGTACCTTTGTACACCTTTGCCCATTGCCCGAAAGCACGATGTGAGAGTAACGGCCGTTGGCTAAACTATAAACAGTGAACAAAACCGGAACGGTAGTCTGATAACAACCGTTGCCCAACTGGAGGAACCATGACCCAACCGATTATCGAAGTGACCAACTTCCGCAAGCGTTACGGCGATTTTGTCGCCGTCGACAACATTACCTTCGCCGTTAGCCGGGGCGAGATTTTTGGCCTGCTCGGACCGAACGGCGCCGGCAAAACCAGCACCCTGGAAACATTGGAAGGACTGCGGCCAGCCGACAGCGGCACGCTGCGCGTCGCCGGCATCGACCCCACCCGCGAACCACGCCAACTGCGTCACGTCATCGGCGTGCAGCTTCAATCATCGGGCATGCCGGAAAGCATGACGCCCGCCGAGGCGATGCAGTTCTTTTGCGCCTATCACGGCATTGCCCCGCGCCACGATTTGCTGGACCGTTTTGGTCTGTCGGCAAAGCGTAAAACGCAGTTTCATCTCCTATCCACCGGGCAGCAGCGCCGCCTGTCATTGGCTCTGGCCATCGCCCACGAGCCGCAGGTGCTTTTTTTGGACGAGCCGACGGCCGGTCTGGACGTAAGCTCTCGCGCCGAGCTGCACACGCTGATGCGTGAACTGCAATCCGGCGGCACGACAATCATGCTGGCCACCCACGACATGGCCGAAGCTGAGGAAATGGCGGACCGGGTAGCGATTATGCTGAACGGCCGTCTCACGGCCATCGGCACGCCTTTGGAAATTACGGCGACCGGGGCCGGCATGACCAAAGTATCGGTCTACACCAAGGCGGCTACGCTGCTGGCCAACCATCACACCTTCCCGGCCGTCGCCCAGCGCACGCAAAAAGAAAACTACGCCATTTACTTTAGCAGCGATATTGCCCAGACTGTGCCCGCGCTCATCAACTATGTCCAGGCGCAGCAAGACGAACTGATAGATTTAAGAGTGGAACGGCCGTCGCTCGAAGACCGTTTCTTGGAATTGACAAACAACTAAATTACTGGTCAATGCGCGGCGGGCAGTTGCCAGCCGCCCCGCAACCGAATCTCTGGAGGTCACACATGTCCGCATTCGCCAACCATCTGTCCTTTGAATTAAAAACAGGCATCCGCAACAAAAATCTCCTGCTGATGAATTACCTGTTCCCACTAGGCTTCTACCTGATGATGGGCGCCATCATGCCCGGCATCAACCCGCTTTTCCGCGACACCATGATTCCGGCGATGATCACCTTCGCCATTTTAGCCGCTACCTTGCTGGGTTTGCCCGACCCGCTCGTCAACGCCCGCGAAACCGGCATCTTCCGCAGCTACAAAATCAACGGCGTGCCCGCCTTTTCCATCTTGTTCATCCCCGGACTCACCACCGGGATGCACCTGGCCGTCGTCTCGCTCATCATTACCTTCAGCGCGCCTTTATTATTCGACGCCCAAATCCCGCAAAACGGCTTCGCCTTTTTCATCACCCTGGTGGCGCTGTCCATAGCTTGCTCCGGCATTGGCATTCTCATCGGCGTAATTTCGCCCTCCACGCGGCTGACGGTGCTGTACTCGCAAGTCATTTTTGTCCCGTCGATGATTTTGGGCGGACTGATGCTGCCCTACAGCATGTTACCGGCTGTCGCGCAAAAAATTGCCCAACTAATGCCCGCCACGCACGCCATGAACGCCTTTAACGGCCTGGCGATGGGCGCCGCAGCAGATTTTAACCCCTGGGCCTCCATCATCATTCTGGCGGCCGGCGGCCTGACTGCCTTTTGCCTGGCCCTGTTTCTCTTCAGTTGGGACAGCAAGAACAGCGCCCGTCGCGGCCATCCCCTGCTGGCTTTGTTGGTCCTGGTTCCGTTTGTGGCGGGAATTCTGGTTCTGTAAATTTGCGCCCTCAGCAAATGCTGGCCAGGTCTTGCCTTAAAAGAGCGGAGTCTTTAGGATTTCATGGGGTCGGGCGTGAAGCGTGATACGTGAGGTCTCTCTGGTCACGCATCACGCTTCACGCTTCATTGGGTGTCAATCCCCTGAATTCCTGAAGTACCAAAGAGCGTAATACACAGGCTGCATTACGCTCTTTTTATTTCGGGATTGATTTACAAGAACATATGTTTTATAATCTCCTGACATTTTGGAGAGCTTAACAAGTGATGACCAACCAAATCCAGACAGAGCATTTCACGCAGGCGCTGTATGAGCTACTCGACGAAACCTTCGACAACGTTCACGGCATTTTTCTCGATAAGGGCACCTCTTTGTTTGAAACATTGGCCACCATAACGGCCGTAGAAGCGTCGATCCCGGTCGGCGGACAATGCGCTACCCTGGCGGCGCAGGTAAAGCACATCGCGTTTTACCTGGATGTGCTGGAAAAGGGTGTGCGATCGGGACAGTTCGAACGGCAAGATTGGGGCAAAATTTGGCGGGAAACGGCCGTTGTCACCCCTGGTGAATGGGAAGCCGCCAAAGTTGCCCTGCGCGAAAGCTATAATCGCACCAAACAACTGATTGCGGATACGGCCGTGTGGCCTAGTGAACAGCAAATCGGCGGCGCAATCGCTACCATTGTGCATACAGCCTACCACCTGGGCGAAATCAGGCAGGCGCTCTGCACCCTAAAAAATAAAACTTAGCCGCCCACCCCTACCGTGGGTTCTTGTGGCCGTCACAACCTCTCAATCCCATCTGCTCACACCCTCGCCCAATCATTTTCACCACGCCAACCACGTGTTGCAGAAAACACCCATTCGTTCAACGGGAGCGCAAACCTAAATCAACCGGACACTATCGCGCCGTAACGGCATGACGGCCGATAACCGCAGTTTGCCAGGCTGCCTGATTGGCCGATCTATTATTAGCTATGCGAAGATTCGCGCAGAGACACAAGATTGATAAGGAGAGACATATGAGCGGAGTACGTGTATTGGTCGGAACGCGCAAAGGCGCGTTTATTCTGACATCAGACGAAAAGCGTGAACAGTGGGATATCAGCGGCCCGCATTTTGCCGGTTGGGAAATCTACCACATCAAAGGTTCTGCCCTGGCCCCTAACCGGTTGTATGCCTCCCAGTCTAACGGCTGGTTCGGCCAGCTGATCCAGCGATCCGACGATGGCGGCCAGACCTGGGAACCTGTGGGCAACGAATTTGCTTATGAGGGCGTGACAAGTTCCCACCAGTGGTACGATGGCACACAGCACCCGTGGGAATTTAAGCGCGTCTGGCTTCTCGAACCGTCGCTCACCGAGCCAGACACGGTCTACGCTGGCGTCGAAGATGCTGCGCTGTTCCGCTCGCAAGATGGCGGACAATCGTGGCACGAACTGCCAGGGCTGCGCAGCGCCAAGGGCCATCTCTGGCAGCCCGGCGCGGGCGGCATGTGCCTGCACACCATTGTGCAGGACCCCGGTGACCCAAAGCGGCTGTTTGTGGCCATTTCGGCGGCGGGCGCCTTCCGCACCACGGATGGCGGGGAACTGTGGGAACCCATCAATCAGGGTCTCAATTCTCCTTTTGAACTGCCGGATTCGACGGCCGAAGTAGGCCATTGTGTCCACAGCATCGCCATGCATCCGGCCCGGCCAAATGTACTTTTTATGCAGAAACATTGGGACGTGATGCGCAGCGATAACGCCGGTGACTTGTGGCAGGAAATTAGCGGCAACCTGCCCACTGATTTTGGTTTTCCGATTGTCACCCACGCCCACGAGCCGGAGACCATCTACGTTGTTCCCATTAAAAGCGACTCGGAACATTATCCGCCGGATGGCAAGCTGCGGGTCTACCGCAGCCGCACGGGCGGCAATGAGTGGGAAGCGCTCACACAGGGGCTGCCACAGAGCGATTGTTATGTCAATGTGCTGCGCAGCGCTCTGGCGGTAGATTCGCTTGCGTCGTGTGGGGTTTATGTTGGCACGACTGGCGGGCAAGTGTATGTCTCGGCCGACTCTGGCGACAGTTGGATGCCAATTGTGCGCGATTTGCCGGCCGTGCTCTCGGTTGAGGTGCAAACATTGCCATGATTCGGGTGGTGCTGCCTCATCATTTACGAACGCTGGCCCAGGTGAATAAGGAAGTTGGGCTGGAGGTGGATGGGTCGGTGACCCAGCGGACGATCCTGGATGCGCTGGAGGCGCAGTACCCCATGCTGCGCGGAACCATTCGGGAATACGGCACGCAGCAGAGACGGCCGTTCATCCGGTTCTTTGCCTGTGGCCAGGATTTATCCCACGAATCACCAGACGCCCTGTTACCCGAGGCGGTGCAAACGGGCGCAGAACCGTTTCGCATTGTGGGGGCGATGGCTGGCGGCTAACGGCCGTTCCCCCTACCCACTAGCGCCAACTATACAGACCCCAAGGGTTTGCCCCTGAGAATTTGGATTATTGGGGTGTTAAACCCCTGGGGTCTGCCAGAAAAGCCTAAACAGTTACATTATCCCAGCGTGCCGATATTGTTCAGGTCAGAAAAAGCCTGGTTCAGACGGGCTTTGAGCGATTCTTCCCCTTTGCGGAGCCAAACACGAGGATCGTAATACTTCTTGTTGGGCGAATCGTCGCCATCAGGGCTGCCAATTTGCGCTTGCAAATAGGCTTCTTTAGCCTGGTAATAGAGACGGATACCATCCCAAAAAGCCCATTGGGTGTCTGTGTCGATATTCATTTTGATAGCCCCGTAAGAAATCGCCTCACGAATTTCCTCGACGCTGGACCCGGAACCGCCATGGAAGACAAAGTTAATCGGCTTTTCGCCAAGGCCATACTTTTCCTGAATGTACTTTTGCGAGTTGTGCAAAATGATGGGGCGCAGTTTGACATTGCCCGGCTTGTAGACGCCGTGGACATTGCCAAAGGCGGCTGCCACGGTGAATTTATCGCTTACTTTCATCAACTCTTCGTAGGCGTAGGCTACTTCTTCAGGCTGGGTGTACAGGCGAGCGCTGTCCACATCGCTGTTATCGACACCATCTTCTTCGCCGCCGGTGACGCCCAATTCCAGTTCCAGAGTCATGCCCATTTTGCTCATACGCTCCAGGTAGCGTTTGCAAATTTCGATATTTTCCTGAATCGGTTCTTCGGAAAGATCGAGCATGTGGGAGCTGTACAACGGTTTGCCATGAACTTTGTAGAAGGCTTCGCCGGCGTCCAACATGCCATCAACCCAGGGGAGCAGTTTTTTAGCGGCATGGTCTGTATGCAAGATGACGCGAGCGCCATAGAGTTCGGCTAATTGATGGACGTGCTGGGCGCCAGACACGGCTCCGGCGATGGCTGCGCGTTGGCCGTCGTTGCTAAGGCCCTTGCCGGCAAAAAATGCCGCGCCACCGTTGGAAAATTGGATGATGACCGGGGCGTTGAGCTGCACGGCCGTTTCCAAAACCGTATTGACTGTATTCGTGCCGGTCACGTTAACACCGGGGATGGCAAATTGATTTGCCTTGGCATAACTAAACAGTTCTTGAACTTGATCGCCCGTGATAACACCAGGGGCCATATTAATTTTTGTCATTCTATTTCTCCTAATTAGACTGAATAGGCTTACAATTCGCAACCATACAGGCTCTCCGGGAAGACCCCGCAAGTCTGCACAATTGCCATGATTCTAACTTCAGAATGCCAGATTTACTATGCTAATTTGAATCTTTTCGGTTTCTTGACCCAACGGGTTTAAGGAATGTGAATTAAACAACTTGCAGAACTGAGATCGGAGATTGAGCACGGGCTTTGTCAACCAATTCCACGCAGCAATGCCCGCACAACGTCCATTTCATCCTGGTTGATGGTGTGTCCCATGCCGGGATACAGGCGCATGGTCACAGCGCCGCCCAGCTTTTGAAACACCTCGGCGCTTTCTTCTACGCGCTTTTTGGGGATGTGGAAATCGACGTCGCTGCAGCCAAGAAATACGGCCGTCTCCCCCAACCACCCCGCATAATCACGCGGCGTCTCATCCGGGCCAATCAGACCGCCGCTCAAGCCAATCACAGCGCCATACCGCTGGGCATGGCGGGCTGCAAATTCCAGCGCCAGGCACGCTCCCTGCGAAAAACCCAGCAAGACAACTTTCTCCGGCGGAATTCCGGCGCGGGTGATGGCTTCCAGCACATCAGACACGGCCGTTAGCCCCGATGTGATGCCCGGTTCGTTTTGCGCAATGGGAGCCAAAAAACTATAAGGATACCAGGTGTTGCCCGCCGCCTGCGGGGCCAGATAAGCCCAATCGGGCTGAGCGAACTCTGGGACCAGGGTGAGGATGCTCTCGGCCGTAGCGCCACGGCCGTGCACCAGAATCATGGCGGCTTTTGCTTCAGCCAGCGGCGCGCCGGTGTGCAGAACCGGCTGGTTTTGGTGAGGGGATGGGTCTGGCTGCATGATGAATCCTCAGGAAACGGCCGTTCCCCCATTCCAGGGACGCACTTGCAAAGGCGTTAGCTGCGTTTCAATGGCTGCGCGATGCGCCTCTAGCCAGGGTGGCAGTTGTAGACGTGTACCCAGGTCCGCCACAGCCTCATCGTATAAAAACCCAGGGCCGGCCGTAGCAATTTCCACAATGTGCCCATCCGGATCGCTGCTATAAATGCTTTTGAAGTAAATGCGATCCATCACCGGCGAAACGCGCAGCCCGGCCTTCAACAGCCGCTCACGGTAGATAAATTGGGTTTCTTCGTCGGCGACGGCAAAGGCATAGTGATGGGTCTGCCCCGCGCCCATTTGCACCGTGTGATACCGTTTGTCCTGCGGGTTGCGCTCAAAATAGGTGATCAGAGTGCCGGGACGGCCGTTGTCCACCCCCCAATACCAGTGCGCCGAGGTCGGATCATCAAAATTCGAGGTCATTTTGACCCGCTGCAAGCCCAACAGCCCGCCCAAAAAAGCATGGGTGCGTTCAATATCCGTGCCAATTGCCGTGATGTGATGCATGCCATGACGCAGCGCCATATCCGGCGTGATGGCCGGTACCGGCTCAGGCCAGTTGGCGGCCGCAATGCGCGCCTCGTCCCGATTGTTCACCATCATCTCGGCCGGCGGGTAACGATGCGCGCTGCCCAGGGTGGCCAGCGGCTCGTCGACGGCAAAACCCGGCCCCTGAGTGGCTATTTCGATGATCACGCCATCGGGATCACGGAAATAAATTGATTGAAAGTAATGGCGATCGAGAGGGCCATCTACCTGTTGGCCGAGGTCTGTGAGGCGGCGTTTCCATTTGAGCAGGCCGTCGTAAGTGGCAACGGCCAGGGCAAAGTGATGGGTCCCGCCGATGCCAGGGCGGCCTTGAGAGGCACGCGGCCACTCAAAGAAGGTAACTGCCGTGCCCGGCCGGCCAGTTTCATCACCAAAATAAAGGTGATACGCGCCGGGATCATCAAAATTGACCGTTTGTTTAACCAACCGCAGGCCTAAAACGCCAGTATAAAAATCAACTGTACGCTGGGCGTTGGTGCAAACCAGGGTGATATGGTGCAATCCTAAAATAGACATAGTGTATCCTTAATGCCGGTTCTAGCAGGCTGTCGGAATAATAGAAATGAATACGCGGATGACACGGATTTAACGGATGCACACCGATTTCTGGTAATTTATCCATAAAAACACGTCGGATCCGTTCAAACCATGTACCAATCTTGAGTTTTGCGACAGGCTGCTAGAAATGTCTTGCGCCGGTCACTATCAGGCGCTTAAAAATTTATGATTCTTCAGGAATTCAGGAGATTGGCACCCAATAAAGCACGAAGCGTGTTGCGTGACCAGAAAGACCTCACGCTTCACGCGCGACCCCACGAAATCCTAAAGACCCAAATTTATCGCTGACCATCTCAATCAATAGCCATCGACTTTTCAAAACGACGGTAGCCAAGAAACGCCAGACCAATGCTCAAAAAATACAAAACCAACAACGGCGCCATCGTCAACAGCATCGTCACCGGATCAATCGAAGGGGTAATCGCCGCCGCCAAAATGGCTACGCCCACCACGGCCACACGCCACTGATCCCGCATCATCGGGCCACTCACCAATCCCACCACCGACAGCACATAAATGATGATGGGCATCTGGAAACTGATCCCCAGCCAAAAAAGCATGGCTAAGATAAACCCAATATATTCTTGCCCGGTCCAATCAGTCTTAAACACCGAGGGCATGAACGAAGATAAAAAGGCAACGGCCGCCGGCACAAGCACAAACCAGGCAAAGGCAATGCCCAAAAGGAACAGCCCGAGAGCGGCCGGAATAAACAGATACACGTAGCGGCGTTCTTTTTTAGTCAGGCCGGGAGATATGAACAGCCAAAACTGAAAAAGTATCACCGGCATAGAGAGAATGACGCCAGATACCAGAGCGACCTTAAAGAAGGTTTCTATGCCTTCTGTCGGTCGCAGCGTTTGCAATTGGCCGTTATAGGGTTCCAGCAAAAAGAGGAGTATGTCTTGGGCGAAGATAAAACTAACCACTGTGCCGATCACCAATGCCAGCGCAGCCCAGGTCATCCGTTTTCGCAGCTCGTTGAGGTGCTCTAACAAAGTTTGTTCAACGAAACTATCTTCGTGTTCTGTACTTTTGCTCATTAATCGGGATCGTCGGCTATGTCGATGGGTTTTGGGAGCGAAATATCGGTTTGGGGTGGCACGGCCGTTTCCTTCACTGTCCTCTCGTTCGATGGCTGCGGCGGTCTGATGCTGTTTTCGCTAAGTTTTTGGCTCTCTTGCACTGCCCGGCGGCTTTCCTCAAAGGGAACCGAAGCGATGGATGTCACTTCACGGCGCAAATCGGCCATCTGGCGGCGCAAGTCTTGCATCTCTTTCATCGTATCCCGCAATTCGCCGCCGCCATCCACAGCATCCAACTCTGCGTTGAGTTGGCGCGAAAACCCGCGCGCAATCCCCTGCAACTGAGCTGTTGTTTTGCCCAGCCAGTAAGCCACCTGCCGAATGCGCTGCGGACCCAAAACTATTCCCGCCAGGAACAGGATCAGGATCAGTTCGGGTGCGCCAATACCAAAAAAACTATCCATTACCGATTTGACTGTCTAAACCTTTGTGATTCACCAAGAAATAATTAATCTGGCTCAGAATCTTTGTTTGGTTTGGTTTTAGGCGCGCCATCGTCCGGCTCGTCGCCTTGTAAGCCATCGCGAAAAGCGCGAATGCCCTTACCCATTTCGCTGCCCAATTTACCAATTCGACCAACGCCAAAAATCAAAATGACAATGATTAAAATAATGACCCATTCCCATCCACCTAACATGTGTCTCTCTCCTAACCTGGATAAACCAGAAAGATTTACCCGCAAATGGCGCAAACAGTTTTATCTGTAGCAACCGCGTCATCTATGGATGATTTTTTGCCTTCTTAATGATTAGAAGACATTGAGGCAGAACGCATTTATAAATTTTACTGCCAAGAGCCATTGGGTATGGGACTTGTGGATAGTTGCGTCCTGATTTGTGAAATCATTTTGCCGCCAGAGTGCTTCGTTCAGGAAGCGAACCTCATTATAACAAAAACCAGACAAAACTTATGACTATCTAACCATTTCCTTCGCTGGCGGCGGGACAGGCGACCGTAACATCTCGATACAGCAAAAACCAATCGGCAAATGTTTTGTATCGGTCGCGTGGTTGGGTGATCAGGCCAATCTGGGCTTCATTGACTTCCGGGCTAATGGCGTAGGTGTATACGTCCTGATAGAGTGTCAGGGCGGGCATGTCCTGATCAAAAAAGCGCATGAAGGTGTCGTAAGACGGCCGTCTCTCTTCCATGCTCCACACCTGCCTCCCAGCCTCCAACGCTTCGCTGGCCCGGCGGTTGTTCCAACCGGTATAGTTTTGTCCGCGTACAACCGCTTCCTGGCTCCAAAAATCGTAGAGATCGGGGTCGCCGGATGGGGTGAGCGTAATCAGCGCCACGTCATACTCGCCATCGGCCAATATCTGCCGCAGCGCGGCGACATCCTGGGCATAGGTGATCTGCGCGTCTACGCCGACGGCCGTCCACTGAGTACGCAATGTTTCGGCGACGGCCGTCTGCTGCGCAGAAGCCAGGGCCACCAGTCTAAGGGTTAACGGCTGACCGTCTTTTTGCCGGAGGCCGCTATCCGCACCAAACAGCCAACCCGACGTATCCAACAACGCCGCCGCTGTGCCTGGATCGTACGGCCGTGGCGTAAAAATCGCCGGATTAAAGACCCACGAAGAAGGCAGATACGGCCCTTCAAACAAAAGCCCCTGGCCGTTCACGGCCTCATCAACCAATGCAGCCCGGTCCAATGCCGCGACCAAAGCCTGCCGCCCCGATAGCGCGCGCACCAATTCGTTGGCCGGCTGGCGCAAATTAAACCACACGGCCGTGTAAGTCGGTTCTGGCGCTGTAAACAAACGCACGTCCGGCATGGCGGCCACGGTGGGCAGCGCGGCAGCGCTAACACGGTTGATGGCGTGAATGGAACCGGCCGCAAATGCCTGCATCAAATCGGCTTCGGAAGGAAAAAACTGGAAATTCAGGGCGGCGATTTGGGTTCCTTCGCGCCAATCGGCTGGATTGGGGATGAGGCGGAGACGGCCGTCTTGCTGCCAGTTGACCGCCGGATCGACCATAAACGGCCCGGTCCCCACCGGCGCCTGATTAAAATCCGCCTCGGCCAGTTGGGCAACGGGCACGTTGGCTAACACATGCTGCGGCAAAATCCCCCGCGTCGTTTCGGCCAAAAATGGCGAGAACGGTTCCGCCAGGGTAAACACGATGGTCTGCGCGCCGGTTTGCTCAATGGTGACGCTTCGCCACAACTCGGCCAGGGCTGGCGGACCGGGGAATGCTTCATTTTGCAGCAGGCCATAGGTGAAAGCGACATCGACGGCCGTAACCGGCTCGCCATCATGCCACACCAGATCGTCACGCAAGGTAAAGGTCACGGAACGGCCGTCATCACTCACCACCCAGCTCTCGGCCAACGCCGGAACCAACGCGCCAGACGCGTCATAACGCGTCAGCCCATCAAAGATCAGGCTCGTTAATTCACGATCTACCGGATACAAATCACTTAAAAGCGGATTCAGACTTCGCGGCGCGCCAACCACCCCTTCGACAAAATCACCACCGGCGGCCGGCACACGAACCGAACAAAAACTGGCAGACTGCACCTGAAAAGATAACAAGGCAATCACCAGGGCAAACGCCACCCCGGCCAACAACACCTGCCATCTAAGATTAATGTTCATCACACACAATAAAACGTGAAACAAAGCGCCTATTCCGGCGCCCTGTTTCACGTTTCTTAGCTAGATCGAAGCAGACGTCAGCGTTTACGCCAACTATCAAACGATTTGTCCCCAGGCCAAAAAAGACAAAATGGTATTAATAAAAAAGAGAATGGAAATGCCGATTGTAACCTGGTGCAAGGTCGCTTCTACACCTCGACGTGTTCTAAAACTACCGCCCGAATCACCGCCACCCATAAAGCCGCCGAGACCGCCGCCTTTCGTTTGCAGCAGCACCAAAACGGTCAACACAACCGCTAAAATGATTTCAATTACTCCCAAATAAGGGGCCCATGCTTGCATATTACTACCTCTTCAAAATGATTTATTCTCTACCCAGACTGTCGCAAAGCTATTTTCAGCGCCCAGGCAAACCAAACGGGCATTATAACAGTCTCCAAGACGGCCGTCTAGCAGTTTGTCGGAAAAGCAGGAATTCTCAATTTAGATCAGGCATTCGTGCGAACAAGGTAATTTCTTTGCAATTTACGCTGAACTGTCATGCTGAGCGGAGTCTTCGGAGCGAAGCATCCCCATGTATTGGTCATTAGGGCTGAACGGGATGCTTCGGAGGACCTCAGCATGACACATTTCTGGTTAAATTGAGAATTGCTGTCGGAAAAGCAGGAATTCTCAATTTAGATCAGGCATTCGTGCGAACAAGGTAATTTCTTTGCAATTTACGCTGAACTGTCATGCTGAGCGGAGTCTTCGGCCCGAGCACGTCCAACGGCGAAGCATCCCGCTCCACCAGAAGAATGAGATGCTTCGGAGGATGCTTCGGCGGCCTCAGCACAGGCTCTCAGCATGACACATTTCTGGTTGAATTGAGAATTGCTGTCGGAAAAGTACCCGTACCCGCGGTTTCTTACCGCGTCTTCCAGAGGCGGGGTAAGGATACCCCGGCTACAAAAAGAGGTTCTCCGACAAACTGCTAGTCCGGTTCAAGCGTCAACCCTTTCAATTATCAACACCTCATCACAGCAGCAGCCAATGCCCATTGCAGCCAATGCCGCCTGTGGTAAACTAACCAATGAGTAGAATCCATCAACTTCAAGCTGCTCTTCAAGACTCAACTCTAAGGTCAACTCGTGATTGAAATTAGTAACGTCACCAAAAAATATCTAAATCTTACCGCACTCGATCATGTCACGTTGCGCATCCCTACAGGCGAAGTTATCGGGCTGTTAGGGCCAAATGGCGCCGGCAAAACGACACTTTTTAAGCTGATCGCCGGCATTTCTTCGCCTTCCGGGGGGAAAATCAAACCAGCCAACGGCGTCTGGCCCCAAATTGGCTACAAACCCGAAAGGTTGTTATTTCCCAACCACCTACGTGTCCATGAATACCTGGCGCAGGTAGCCAAATTAAGCAACCTCTCCGGCTCGCAAGCCCGGCACGCAGTCGATGCCAGCCTGGCAAAAGTCAATCTGCAAAGCGCGGCCAACAAACGGATCAAGGAATGCTCAAAGGGGATGCGGCAACGACTGGGTCTGGCGCAAATTCTCATTGGCGATCCGCCGCTGCTGCTGCTGGATGAACCCAGCAACGGGCTAGACCCTTCGGGGCAATCTGAAATTTATGAGGTCATTCACAGTCTGCATGAAGCTGGGAAGACCATTGTCATGAGTACCCATCATTTGCCGGAAGTAACGCAAGTTTGCACCCATCTGGTTATTTTGAACCGGGGTCAGGTTCATTACGAAAACAGCATGGCGCAGGCGATGGCCGCTCAATCGCACATTCGCATTCGCGCCCATAAGCCTCTGGAGGAATTTGGCGCATCGCTGCTGGCCCTGCATGACGAGATTGAGGTAAAAGACGAGCTGATTGTGCTTAAAGGAGAGGCCATGTTCATGCGCCGACAGGTGTTGGTGATGCTGCTGGAAGCCGGTTATGACGTGGTGCGAGTGGAACACAACCGCGTCTCGTTATCCGAAATTTATGCCGAGGCTGTCCAATGACTCAACGCATTGTGGCTTTGTCGGGTTATTTTTCTCGCACCCTCTTACGCTCACTCACCGGATTGATTTACATTCTGCTCAGTCTGGCTTATTGGCGGGTAATGTTCTCGCCTGATCAGCGGACGCCGGATGCGTCTTATTATATTTTGGTTTTGGCGGCGTTTGGTGTGGGGCTTACATTTCTCATCACGCTAACCATTGCCTCGCGGGCCAATCAGGCGGCTCATGTGGCCTGGATTGTTCGCTTGCCAAGTCGGGTGGAATACCTTACGGCCGTTCTCCTCACATCCGTCCTCTTTGCCACCGCCTTACAACTGCTGCTGGCAGCGTTGGCGCTGTTTCGCGGCCCAGAGCTGCCCCTGACCCAAATCATGCTCATCCCGCCCATCTGGCTGGCACTAAATGCCCTCACGGCCGTTCTCGCCTTGCACGCCACAGATTTTGTAGCCTCTGGGTGGTCGCGCATTATCCTGTTTGGCCTCATCGCCATTTTCCTGGTTGGCCAAAGCCTCAACGCTAAAAGCGGCCTCACTACCTGGCTCATCCTGCGCGTCAACGACCTCAGCCGCTCTATGATGGGCAGCGGCTGGATGATCATCGCCTCACCCCTAAACTCCTTTTCCGGCTGGTTGCAACAAGACGGCCCCGCTGCCCTGAGCAACCTGTTTAGCCTGCCTTTCTGGCCCTTCCACGCCATCGCCGACGCCGTTGTCGCCGGTAGTTTTAACACCTCCCAGGCGCTGGCCCCGGCCGTGTTGTTGTTATACGCCACTTTATTGATCATGTTGGCCGCCGATATTTTTGCCAACAAAGACATGGATCTAACCGAGTGATAGTATGGAATGCTGGCACTGCGAACGGCCGTCACACGCCATCTGCCGGTTTTGTGGGCGCGCCGTCTGTAAAACTCACAGCCAAGAAATGCCTTATATCCTCCACAGCTACCGCACCCAGGCCAACACCTACAAAGCCTTTGTCGTTGCCGGCGCTGTCTGGTGCGGTGAATGCAAACCCCAACAAGACCCAATTACGCTGACCAATCTGGATTAGACGCCATTTTCTCATGTTGATACGCCGCCTGTTACTCGCCATTGGATGTACCAGCCTGCTCTTGCTGTTGGCGGCTTGCACCCTGCTCAACCCGGCCGAAAACCAAACCGATGCGCCAGCTACGGCCGTTCCGGCCACGCCGGCCACCCTTTTTACCCCCTCCGCCCAAAACACGCCCAGCTTCACCATCGCCGCCACCCTCACGCCCACAAGCAATTCGCTCATCATCTGGCTGCCCCCAGCCATCGCTTCCCGCACCGAAGCCGGCGCCATCACCCTCTCCGACCAACTGCTGGCTTTTAACGGCGCCCACCCAGACCTGGAAATCATCGTCGAGCAAAAACCCACCAACGGCCTGGGAGGCGCCCTGAACTACCTGCGCACCGGTCGGAACGTCGCCCCGGCCGTGCTGCCGGACCTCATCGCCTTGCCCGTCACCCAACTCTCCGCCGCCGCCACCGAAGGGTTAATCCTGCCAATGGAGGATTTTCTCGACCCAACCGCCATTGACCAACTTTTTGCGCCAGCTCAGGAATGGGCCAATAACGCCAGCCATCTCGTCGGCCTCCCCTTCGCCCTCACCGAAATGCTGCACCTGGAATACAGCACCGTTATCACCACCCCGGTTCCCCTGCTCTGGTCTGATTTTATTTCCGACACCACAAAACATATGGTTTTCCCGGCCGCCGGCCCCGATGGCGCCCGATTAGCCCTGCAATTTTATCTGGCGGCCGGTGGAAAATTGACCAACGAAGCCGGACAACCCGCGTTAGAAGCGGCCCCGTTAACCATCGCGCTGGAACAACTTTATAACGGCCGTTCCAATGGCTTCATCCTGCAACAAAGCAGCAACATCACCAACCTCGCCGATGGCGTGCTGCTGGTGCGCGATGGCTCCACCGACAACGCACTCACTTCCTCCGATGTGTTTTTACAAAGCACCATTAGCGGCTACACACCCCGATATGCCGCCCTTCCCGGTTTAGACGCGCCCTTGCCGGCAATTATCAACGGCTGGGCCTGGGCCATCACGACCACCGACATTCAAAAAAAAGCGCTGGCCGCAGAACTGATCGCCTTCCTCACAACGCCCGAAAATTTAGGCAGTTGGAGCCAGGAGAGCCAAATTTTGCCCGCCAACCCGGCTGCCCTAAACACCTGGCCCGCCGATGACCCCTACGCCAATTTTGCCCAACAAGAATTGCAGCGCGCCATCCCCATGCCCCAATCGGCCAACACGGCCATCATGTCTGCCCTGGGAAACGCCGTCTTTGACGTGATTTCCCTCAGTAAAACCCCGGCCGTCGCCGCCGCAGAAGCGGTTGCCGCCGTCGTGCCTTAGCTCGGAAAATTTGGTTGTGTACCCAGAAAATTATGTCGTCCGCACAAAACTAATCCCTCCCTTCCTGCCCAAACGCACCCTGGAACGCCCGCGTCTGACGCGCCGCCTCATGGAAGCAGCCGATTATCGCCTGACCGTTGTCTTGGCGGGAGCAGGGTATGGCAAAAGCACGGCCCTCTCGGCGCTCACGGCCGTTACGCCCCATCTTGTCTGGTATCACCTCGACGACAACGACGTCGATCCGCTGCGCCTGCTCTTGCACCTCTACCACGGCTTTGCCGGCATCCTGCCGGGTTTTTCCCATGCCCCACTCACCATTTTAGAAGCCTGGGACCAAAGCAGCACGCCGCTTCCCTGGATTACGGCCGTCGACATGCTCGTCAATGCCCTCACGGAATACGCTGCCGACCCCATCTTCCTGGTGTTGGACGATGTGCATCTGCTGGAAGACAGCGGCGACCCGCTGCGCATCATCGACCGGCTGATCGGACGCGCCCCGACAAGCCTGCACACCATCCTCTCCACCCGGTACCCACTCAAACTCCCCACAATCTTCAATTGGCAAGTACGTGGGCAATTGCTGGAAATCGATCAGGCGGAAATGGCCTTCACCCCCGACGAAATCCAGGCCCTATTTGCCGAACAATATCGCCTCAACCTGACCGCCGAGCAAGTCAGCCAATTGGCCAGCAAAAGCGAAGGCTGGGCGATTGCCCTACAACTTGTCTGGCAGCGCTGGCAAAGCAACCCCCACAACACCCTCAACGATGCCCTGGCCCAACTTTCTGGCACGTCCAGCGATCTGTTCAACTTTCTGGTGCAAGAAGTGCTGGCTCAAGAAGCGCCGGACATTCAGGCATTTTTGCGCGAAACGGCCGTTCTCCCCGAAATGGACCCCACCATCTGCAACCACCTGCGCCACGCTCAGGACAGCGAACAAATCCTGCGCTACTTGCAAGAAAACAGCCTCTTTGTCGTCTCTTTGGGCGATGGCGTCGTGCGCTACCACAACTTGCTACGCGAAATTTTAGCCAACCAGCTCGATGCAGCCACCGCCCAAACCGTCCACCGCCGCGCCGCCGACTACTACCGCCAAAAAGGGGACGAAGAAAAAACCATCCACCACCTGTTGGCCGCCGGAGAGTTTGCGGAAACGGCCGTTATCCTCGATGACTTAGGCCGCCGCATGGTCCGCAGCGGCCGTCTGCCCCTGCTTGCCGGCTGGATTGGCAGCCTGCCGCCGCACGTCCTGGAAACCCATCCTGCTCTGCTGGTCTGCCTGGGCGACATCGCCCGCCTGCACAGCCGCTTCGATGAAGCCCTGGGCTGGTACCAACAAGCCGAAACCCGCGCCCGCGCCCACGGCAACCTGCGCGAAATCGGGCAGGCGCTGCGCGGGCAGGCCCGCGTTTACCTGGACACCGTAAACCCCAGTCAGGCCGAACAACTGCTGCAAGAAGCCATGCGCATCACCGATGGCCTGGAAGACCGCGAAAGCCGCGCCCGCCTGCTGGAGTTGCTGGCCGAAAACATGCTCAACCTCGGCCACCTGGAAGAATCTGAAACCTACCGCCAACAGGCCCGCGACCTGCGCCAGGAAGGCCCGGCCGAAGCCGAACTGTCGGTGCGTGTGCTGCTGCGCACCGGTCGTCTGGCCGAAGCGCGCCAACTGCTGGAGGAGCGCATCCATCAGGAGCAGCAAGAGCCAGTGCTGCGCCCGCGCGCCCACCGAGAAACGCCGCTGCTGCTCTCGCTGGTCCTTGCGTTTCAGGGCGAGCGCGAGCAAGCCCACGCTTTTGCCACCCAGGGCATGCAGCGCGGGCAAATGTTGCAATCGCCGTTTATTACGGCCGTTGGCTACATGCGCCAGGGCCACGCCTGGCTCTTACAAAAGGATGATCAGGGTTACGAAGAAGCCAACCGCTGCTTCCACCAATGCATCACCATCAGCGAAAAGTTGATGGTTCCTCGTCTAAAAGTTGAATCATACTGGGGAATTTGCCAGGTCTATGGCTTTCGCGGCCATCTAGCCGAAGCGGCCCACGCCGCCAATCAAGGCATCGGAATCGCCCAAAGCGCCGGCGACGAATGGATCGAAGCCCTCATTCGCCTCTCGTTGGGGGCCAGCTACTCACTGGCCCGCCAGATACCCGAAGCCACCCGCGAATTGTCGGTCGCGCTGGCCGCTTTCCGCGAATGCAACGACACCTATGGCGAAGCGCTCGCCTTGCTTTGGCAGTGCCTCACCTGGCAGCGGCAAAACGAAACCAACCTGGTACACGCCGGTCTGAAAGATTTGCTGCGCCTGGCGCGCACCTATGAATACGATTACCTGTTTACCAAACGCACCATCATCGGACCGCCAGATCCGCGCTCGTTGGTGCCGCTGCTTCTGGCGGCTCGCGAAGCGGAGCTGGAGGCCGTTTATGCCCAACAATTGCTGAAGCAGCTCGGTTTTTCAGCGCTTACCCTGCATCCCGGTTATCAACTTCGGGTGCAATCGTTGGGTCAGTTCAATGTCTGGCGCGGAGCTGAATGGGTTTCGCCCAAAGAATGGCAGCGCAAAACTGCCCGCCAGCTTTTGCAGCTTTTACTCGCGCGCCGCCAGGAAGTATTGGACCGCGACCAGATTATTGATTTGTTATGGCCGGAATTGGACCCGGAAAACGGCCGTCGCAATCTAAAAATCGCCTTCAACGCCCTGTGCCAGGCGCTGGAACCGGAACGGCCGCCCCGCGCACCATCCGCTTTTGTGCTGCGCGATGGCACACTCTACGGCCTGCGCCCCGAAGCAGACCTATGGCTGGATGTGGTAGGCTTTGAACAAGCGGTGGAGGAAGGCGACCGCCTGCTAAACAGCAACCGGGCGCAGGCCATACAGGCCTATCGCCAGGCCATTACCCTGCATCAGGGTGAATTTTTGAGCGAGTGCCGCTATGAAGAGTGGTGCAGCGAAGAACGCGAACGACTGATAGCCCTCTATCTCCGCTCAGCCGATCGGCTGGCGCAAGCGCTGGCCGACGAAGGGTTGTGGGAAGAGACTATCCACGTCTGCCAGACCATTTTGGCGCAGGACAACTGCTGGGAGCAAGCTTATCGCCTGATGATGACGGCTTATGGCGAACTGGGAAACCGCGCCCAGGCGCTGCGGACGTATCATCGTTGTGTGGATTATTTGCAAAAAGAACTGGGCGTTGAGCCAACGGCCGTTACCATCGACCTCTACAACCAGCTTCTGACCACCTGACCCCGCCCAAGCAAACAAAAAGCCGGTCATCAAGACCGGCTCTAAGTGGTAAACAGGGGAGTCTAAAACCTAAACCATCTGGCGTTAGCCACCCATTTCCATAGACCCGCTGCTCTCCATCGCTTCTTCACGAATCTCGGCATTCACGACCATTTCGCCAGCATTGGCAAACGTTAACGTCAGCGGGATTTGCTCGCCAGTTTCCAAAGCGCGCAGTTTGTCGATGCACATCACATGCAAGCCGCCCACTTTAAGCTCTACCGTCCCACCCGCCGGAATGCTGATCAGGCCGCCTTCGACCGGGCGCATGCCCATGGCGCCGTTATCCATGGTGTACATCTCGTGCAGTTCAACCACACTGCACACATCGGCCGTGGCGCTTAACAATTGTTCATCCTCGCCGGTATTGTTGACGATGGTCATATAAAATGCGCCGTTGGGCGCGACCATCGGCGAATTGCGTCCCCATACATCTTTCACTTCCAACTGCCCCGAAGATTGTGGCTCGCTTGTGGAGCAAGCGGCCAATACACCCATCAACAAAAACAACAATGCAATCGAAACTCGTTTCATACAACTTCTCTCCTTTAACATTTTGCAATATAGTTACTGATCGGTGGCCCATTTATGAGGCGCACACGGATACCCACTAAAAATATAGAGATCAGACAGGTCCAATCAAGGCGTTTTACCCGCCTGAGTCAATAAAACATGTGATGATTTGATAAGATATGGTGCATGTATCATTGTATAACACACATTTCACATCTGCAAAATTTTCCTTATTCTGGGCGCAGGCCGTGCCTGGCGTAAATCACCTGGCAGCCAACCGTAAAATCATCCAGTGCAGAGGCAAATTATGGTGAACCGGCCCACGGAAACGCAGTTACTAGAAAATTTACACACGCTCCCCTTCTTTCAAGATTTGGACCTGGGAACAACGGCCGTTCTCGCTGCCCAAACCCGCTGGCAAACCTACCAGACCGGCGAAGTCATTTTTTGGGAAGGCGAATCGGCTGCCGGACTGTACCTGATGCACGCCGGCTGGTTAAAAGTGGTCAAAACCACGCCCTCCGGCAGAGAACAGGTGCTGCGTTTTTTTGGACCGGGCGAGATGTTTAACGAAATTGGCGCGCTGGCCAACCAGCCGAATCCGGCCACGGCCGTTGCCCTGGAACCTGTCGGCTTGTGGCTCTTACCGCGTCAGATCATGGTGCAGTTGATGGCCGAACGGCCGTTATTCGCCCAACACCTCATCCAACAACTGGCCGGGCGCGTCATCCACCTGGTGGGACTGGTCGCCGACCTGTCCTTGCGCCCGGTCGTTGGCCGGCTCGCCTCCCTGCTGCTCACCGGCGCCACCGACGACATCTTGCATCGCCCGCGCTGGTACACCCAGGCCGAATTGGCCTCGCGCCTGGGAACCGTGCCCGACGTGATCCAACGTGCCCTGCGCCAGTTGGAAGACAGCGGCGTCATCGCCGTCGAACGCCACCACATTCGCGTGCTGGATCGGGAAAAACTGGCCGAAATCGCCGCCCAATAACCACAATCCGACAAAAGTCGCCGACAAACCATCAGCCCCCCTGCTATCCTGACAACCTGATACCAATCATTTACCGTTTATGGAGAACTGTGGTGGCTGTAATTTGGCCTATTCCTGACATTGATCCGGCCTTGTGTGACGGCTGCGGCTTGTGCGCGGCTGCCTGCCCGGAGGGCTGCCTGACCGTTGAAGCGGGTCTGGCGGTTGTGGCCGCAGCCGCTGACTGCCAATACAGCGGTTTGTGCGAGCAGATTTGCCCCCGGCAGGCCATCAGACGGCCGTTTTGTTTGGAATTTGCCGATACGGCCGTTCACCCACCGCCCGATCTCCCCACCCGACAAGAGGAGTAATCAACCGTGACAAGCAATCAAAACCCCATCCAATGGGCCGACCAGGCGCGCTTTGCGCCCGACGGCCCACAGCCCGTCAAAATCATCGAAGACAGCACCTTTCGCGCCGTTTTGGTGGGCCTGGAAGCCGGGCAGCAAATTCCCACCCACCCCGCGCCAACCTCCGTCTACCACATCATCCAGGGCGAAGGCTGGATGACAGTAGATGGCGAACGGTTCGCCGTTTCGGCCGGGGCGACAATAACTGTGCCGCAAGGCGCACGGCGCGGATTTGAAGCCACAACCCGCGTCGTTTTACTTGGCGCGCAAGCCGCAAATTAGGAGCAGACAAATGAATTTATACTTTTTGATGACCGCTATTTTCATGGGGCTGGCAATGATTGCGGCCTTCGATACCACCCTGACCAGTTGGAACATTCTGACCTGGTTTAACGGGCTGCGCTGGCTGCGCGTCCACCTGATCACCCTGGGCGCGCTGACCGAGGCTATGTTTGGGTTGCTGCCAGCGTTGGTGGCCATTCGCGCCGGTTTGCCCAAACCGGCGTTTCGTTGGGACACCTGGCTGGCGCTGAATATCGGCCTGCTGACCCTGTTGTTTGGCATCCCCATCATCAATACGCCGCTTATTTTGATTGGCGGAACCCTGATTTTTATCGCCACGCTGCTCCTGATGCAGCAGCTGCGGCAGTTACGGCCGTCTACACCAACCACCAAACCGGCGGTTGAAGGGCCAAACGGCCGTCTCTTCTACATCGTGGGTCTGGGTTATTTTCTGCTGGGCATCATCATCGGCACGGGGTTGTGGATGGGTTGGAGTGACATTTTACGCATCAAAACGCCTGTCGAAGTTCATATTCACGCCAACAATTGGGGGCTGATGTCTATGGTTTTCGCGGGCATCCTCATCGACATCTACCCGCGTTTTGCCGGACGGCCGTTGGCCTGGCCCCGTTCCATCAAAGCCATTTTTTGGATGATGACTCTGGGCGCTTTGGGGCTGGTAGCCGGTCCCTGGATCAAATCGAACTATTTCACGGTTCCCGGCCTCGTCTTACACGTCACCGCCACCGTCTGGCTGCTGCTGAATGTGATCAAGCCTTTGCTCCACGACCCTGTTGTTTGGCGACGCCCAGGGGTTTGGCACCTGACCACCGCCTACGTGTGGATTTTGGCCCCAATCCTGGTTGCGCCGCTCATTATCCTCAAAGTGCCCGGATTCCCCGGCGCAGGCATCGAGCAAAACGCGCCGCAAGCCCTCATTTACGGCTGGGTGTTCCAGTTTGGGTTTGCTATCTTGCCTTTTTTCTTCCGCCAGGCGTTTCAACCTGGGGAACCGGCGCGGTTGGGCGGTAGTTGGTTTAGCCTGACGGCCGTTCACCTGGGCGCGGCCTTTTTATGGGCCAGCATCTTCCTGGTCGATTACCACTCGGCGCTGCACGGCACAGCTTACCTCCTCTGGACGTTGGCTATCGCGCCTATCGCCTGGGAGCTGTGGCAAATTGTGCAAAGCGGGCTAAATCGGTTGGAGGAAACGGCCGTTTCCCCCTCCTAATCTCAAGCCGCGCTCACTCATCCAGATGGCCGCCTGCCTCGGCCTGCGCCAAAACGGCATTAATCGTCTGCACCAGGGCACGCGCGGCCTCAGCGCTCAGTTCCACCGCCACACGCGCGCCAAGGCCCTGAGCTTCGTTAACAAAGTCGATATTCAGCGCATGTTCCATCGGCGCATCAAACGGGTGATCATAAGAAACGTTGGCCTGACGCAGCGGGAACCAGCCTCCGGCTCCCTTCCCGCTGCCGTCAATCTTAATTTGCTGCACAATCATCGTACACATCATCAAGCTCCCTTGAAAATAGATTTGTCAAATCTTAAAGATTTGACAAATCTCAACCTTTTCATTCGTGGTGGTGGGTTAGACCACTCATGATGTCTCCTGTTCGATTCGGGAAAAATCAGGCCGCTGGGCCAAGGTGTTTATCCAAAAAAGCAAACACCTTGGCCCAGCCATCCACCGCCTGTTCCTGGCGATAATTGGGCCGGTTGTGATAGAAAAAGCCATGCCCGGCGTTGGGGTACATGTGAAATTCGTATGTTTTGCCATGCGCCTGTAACGCTTGTTCATGAATGGCCACCTGGTCCGGCGTCGGGCTGCGATCATCCGCGCCAAAAATGCCCAGCAGCGGGCAGGTTAGATCGGCCGTGTAATCCACCGGCGCAACCGGCCGTTTGGGCGAAAGATCCTCTGGAGCCATCACAACATGCCCGCCCCAACAATCGACAACGGCCGTAAAACCCGGCACACGACAGGCCGCCAGATAAGCGTGACGGCCGCCCGAACAAGTGCCAAACACCCCAACCTTGCCGTTCACAAAAGGCAGCGCCCGTAAATAGCCCAACGCCCCGGCCATGTCGCCCATGACCTGATCGTCGGCCACGCCGCCTTCCGCCCGCACTTTCACAGCCACATCTTCCGGCGTGCCGTGGCCGGCGCGGAAATACAAATTGGGGGAAAGCGCCGCGTAACCCTGATGGGCAAATTTGCGGGTAGCCTCCCGATACCACTCATCCCAGCCAGGCATGTGGTGAATAATGACCATGCCGGGAAATGGGCCAGGGCCTAACGGCCGTGCAAAATAAGCGTTGATCAGCTCGCCGTTCATCCCCGGCATCATGATCGTCTCGGCGATCATCCCTTCATACCTATCTGTCTGGTACATCTTGCGCCTCCTTGAGCTATTTTTGCCTCGGACTTGATTGGCCGCGAAACGGCCGTCTCCCCCCATCATCCTGCCTGCTACACCGCGTGCGTTTGCATCACCCACCCCAACGTCACCACCAGCCGGTCAATTTGTTCCTGTGTGTGCGTCGCAAAAACGGCGATGCGCAGCGCCCCGCCGTCCGGCACGCTGGTGTAATGGGTGGAATGGGCCACCAAAATATCGTGGGTGAACAGGTCGGCCTGAATGCGGGCCAGGTCCAACCCATCGCGCTGCGCCAGGCAAATCACCGGCGCTGGCGAATCTGGCAGCGGCCAACCCAGCGCCCGCGCCCCGGCGCGCGCCTGGGCGACATTGGCCCGCAGTTGGCGGCGCAGCGAATCATCGTGGCGCAGCAGGGTGACGGCCGTGCAAGCAGCGGCGGCGGCGGGCAGCGGCGGGCGGCTCGCCCCTTCCTGAACGTTGGCATTCGTGACCAATTCATCGATCAGGGCTGCCTGCCCAACGATAAACCCGCCATACGCGCCCAGCGCCTTGCTGAAGGTGTGGCTGGTCACGCAGCGTTCGTCGCCGTCCAGGCCAAAATGCTCCAGCGTGCCACGGCCGTTTGCGCCCAAAACACCCGTCGCATGGGCATCGTCCAGACAAAGCTGGCCATCGAACGGCCGTATCGCCGCCAACAAATCCGGCACCGGCGCAATTTCCCCGGAAACCGGAAATACGCCGTCGGTCATGACAAACGGCCGTTCGCCCGGCCGCAGTTCGCGCCGACACACCGCCGCCAAGTCATCCGCGTCCAGATGGCGGTAGGCATGGACCGGTTTGCCGGCCGTACGCGCACCGTCCCACACGCTGTAATGCGCCTGTTCGTCGATAAAAATGCGCTCGAAACGGGTACACAAACCCTGAGCCAAAATGGCGTTGCCCAAATAGCCGGAAGCAAAATACAACATCTCTTCCGCGCCAAAATAAGTGCAAACAGCTTCTCTAAGCTGGTGGTAAATGGGGTGATTGCTGCCAAAGCCGCCGGAATTGGCCAGGCCATAGGTGGTCAGCGCGTCTATGGCCGCCTGCCGCACGGCCGGGTGGTTTTGCAAACCCAGATAGCCGCAGCCGGCAAAATAATCAACGGTACGGCCGTCTATCATCGTCCGCGCGCCCATTGGCCCTTGCATTTCGTAATTCATGATGTGCGCCTCACTTTGCATCTTCTAAGCCCGGCAGGGTTTTTGCCAGTAATTTCAATTTAGGTAAGGACGAGACGAAGCCTCAAGGACACGGCAGTTCCAATCCGTGAGTCTGCAAAAAGACCGGATCAGCCAACAATTGGCCGGTGGGGCCATCCGCCATAATGCGCCCATTATCCATGATCACCATGCGGGGCAGCAAATCACGCGCCATGAGCAAATCGTGGGTGGCTACAATCATGGGAATGGGCAATTCTTGCAGCAGGGTGATCAGACTGCGCCGAGCGCGCGGGTCCAGCCCGGCCGACGGTTCATCCAACACCAGCAGTTCTGGCTGCATGGCCAGCACAGTCGCCACAGCGATGCGCTTTTTTTCGCCCACGCTCAGATGGTAAGAGATGCGGTCGGCGTAGGCGGCCATGCCTACCTGCGCCAGGGCGCGCGTAACGGCCGTTTCAATCTCCTCCGCCGCCAAGCCCATGTGCAAAGGGCCAAACGCCACATCCTCGCGCACCGTAGGCGAAAACAACTGGTCGTCGGGATTCTGGAACACCAGCCCGACTTTGGCGCGAATGGCCGGTAACGTGCTTTTTTCCAGGGTCAGCGCACCGACGCGGATACGGCCGTCACCGCTCAACAGCCCGTTCAAATGCAGCAGCAGCGTGCTTTTCCCGGCCCCATTCGGCCCAACCAGAGCCACCTTTTCGCCCGGTTTGATGGTTAACGAGACGTCATGCAGGGCCTGACGGCCGTCAGGATAATGAAACGACAACGATTCAACCGCCAGGATGGTTTCTGCGGCGATTGAAAGCGGTACAACAGGCAAGTTTGTTTCGTGAAGAATGGGCATAAAATTCCTGGGCTGAAACCGAATTAAAAGCGGCCAATCATTTGAACCAGCAGCAGCGCCACGACAACTACCGCCAGCGCCAGCCAATCCCGGCGCGCCATATGGTGCGGATTGCTCGTCGGCCATTCGCCGCGATAGCCACGGGCCAGCATGGCCTGGTAAATGCGATCACTGCGCTCGTAGCTGCGCAAAAAAAGCTGGCCGACCATATGGCCTGCTACCTGCGCCCGCCAGAGCAGCGAGCCACCGGCGCGGCGACCCTCCAGAGCGGCACTGCGCGCTTCTCGCGCCCGCAGCAGCCGCTTCACCTCGTCGCCCAACACCGTCAGGTAGCGCACCATAAAGGAAATGATGGCCACAAAAACGGCCGGCAGGCGCAAATGGCGCAGCGCGTGGAGCAAATCTGGCAAACGGGTGAGGGCTACCAGCAGGATGGCCGCCTGCACCGCCAACAAGCCGCGAATGAGGATGCTGACAAAACGAACCAGACCGGCGTCACTGACAATCAACTGCCACGAACCAAGCTGAATGCCCAGCAACGGCCGTCCGGGCAACGTAAACATCACGGTCGTCGCGGCCAGCAGGAATGGCAGCACCACAAAAGAGCGCTTCGCGCCGTACAACCAGCCAAATCCGGCCGCCCGGCTGGCCGCCAGCAGCACCAGCCCGGTCACAATAAACGCCCACCACGCGCCATCCGGCAGCAGCGCCGTGGATAGGATCGTCAACAGCGCGCCAAGCACTTTGACACGCGGATCCAGGCGATGCAAAACGCTGCTGCCTGTCTGATATCGATCGAGCGCGTGAAATTGCACGTTACGAACGCCTGGCCGGTCGTCGGATCAGACGCACCAGATACACGGCCGTCGCGGCCACCACCAACACCCCCAACGCGCCCGCCAGCAGCGTGGACAGGTTTTCGCTGCCCACAAAAGGTATGGTGTAATCTGGCAGGAGTTCATACGGGGCAGCTACGGCCGTGCTGATAAACCCCATATCCTGCGCCACCCGCTCCAGGCCATCCGGGCTGGCCGAGGCATAAGGCGCCAGCAGCACCACCGCCAACGAAAGCAGCACGCCAGCCACAATCCAGCCACGGCCGTTACGCTCTTCCCCCGCGTTCAGCAAATCGGGGCGCACGCGAAACACAAAAGCCAGCGCCGCCACCGTAATGAGCGCCTCGCCCAAGCCAATGAGCGCATGCACGCCCAACATCACCGGCACAACCAGACCCGCGGCCGCCGTGCCGCTCAGCCAAAGCTGCAGCGCCGTGAAGAGCGCCGCGGCCATCACCGAAAGCCAGGCCGCCACGCCAGCCGCCGCCAATTTAAACGTCCGGCTGCGGCCGCCGGTGGTGCGATACAACCCGTACCCCACCAACACGGTCACAATGCCCATGTTAAAGATATTGGCCCCCATCACCAGCAGGCCGCCGTCCTGAAACAGCAGCCCCTGAACGCCAATCACGCAGGCCATGACCAACATGCCCACCCACGGGCCAAGCATGATGGCCGCCAGCGCACCGCCCAACAGGTGGCCGGAAGTGCCGCCGGCCACCGGAAAATTGATCATTTGCGCGGCGAAAATGAAGGCCGCCATAATGCCGGCCAGCGGCGCGAGCCGTTCGTCGAATTCCGCCTGACTCTTGCGCACGGCGATAGCCAGGGCAACGGCCGTTAACCCCCAAAACAACGCGGAAATCGTCACGCTCAAAAAGCCGTCAGGAATATGCATCGGGCTGATGGATAACAACGTCATGAATTTTCCTCCAAATGAAACCTTATGGACTGGAAGCCCGGCAGCCAGCGCACACGCCCTGAATGACCACATGGTCCAGGTCCGCCTGAAACCCATGCTCGACCAACAACCAATCGGCCAGATCGGCAAGCTGCGTGGCGGCCAATTCGGCCACATGGCTGCATTGACGGCAAACCAGGTGGTAATGGGGCTGTTCCCCCACCAGTTCGTAGACGGTTTGGCCGCCAATGTCGCTTTTGGCGATCAGGCGTAATTCGACAAAAAATTCCAGGGTCCGGTAAACAGTGGCCTGATTCAGAGCAGGCATCTGGGCTGAGACTTGATCATAAATTTCGCAGGCTGTGGCATGGCTGCTCATGGCGCACAACGTATCCAGCACCAGTTGGCGCTGCGGCGTCAGGCGGTAGCCCTGGGCGCGAATCAATTGAGAGAAGTCAAGATGATGATGAGACATACAAGTACTCGCAAAAATTCTCTATTGCGAATTTTTGCAATAATTTGCTGATTTGTCAACTTGTTGGCTGCCGAAGAGGGACTAAAAATCCCAGGGAGCGGCGGAGCTGCCGCCGGTGGTGTAGAGCGAGGCGCGGATGGCAGGAGCGAGATCGGGCAGCAAATCGGCGGCGGCGGCGAGCAGGCCAAAACAGCCGGTGAGCATCATATCGCCAAACGGCGCGGCGAAATACGGCCGTAAGCCCGACCCGGCCATCATCCCCCGCCGTGGACCGGTGACAGCCACATCAAAACGGCCGTTCCCCAGCGGCAACGGCTGGCGATGAGGAATATACGCGCCGTGGCCGTGGTCCTGGTAGACGGCATCGTGCTGCAAGCTGCCATCGGCCAGGCGATACAGCAAATCGTCGAGCCGGGGCCGGTCTAGCAAGCCGGTGTGGTGTTCAAAGACGCCTTCGATGCCCGTGGGGCCAACGCGAAAGGCGAGCGTATGCAAATTGCCGAGATTGGCGACGAGGACGCGCGGTTCGGCGCGCACGGCCGTGTCCAACATCGCGCCCAACACGGCGGCCGGGGCGGTATCCATCACCACCAACGGCGCGTCGATGTCCTGGGCGGACTGCACGACGGCTTGCAAACGAGTCATGATGGGCGGCACGTCGGCGGCGCGGTAGGCAAAGGCGCTGAGGCGGCTGTTGGCCTGCACCCGCTGGCGGATGTAGTCGAAACGGAACAGGCGGTCGGAATAATCCGGCGGTGAATTGCCGTGATCGAACACGCCAACGGCCACGGCCGTTACATCGGCCAGAGAAACGCCAAATTCACCCAGCGCCCGATCAATCGCCCCAAAATCAAAATCACGCAGCGAGAGCCGCTGCACGTCGCCCGGCAAGGCGGCCAGTTCGTCATCGCTCACCAGGGTGATGCCCATCTCGCGGATTACGTCCAGGTCGTCGTTGAAGGAACGGGCGGCGGAGGGGGTGGCGTAAAGCGGCCAACCGGCGCGCAGATGCGCTTCGGCGGCCCATTGGCTGGGGCCGCCGCCCATGGTGAGACCGGTGAGAGCAACGGCCGTTCCCCGGCGCGTGGCCTCTTGCAAGCGGTGATGCACCATCATCGTGGGCGAAGGCACAACCAACTTAAAGCCGTTTTCAATGTCCAGGCGCGAATCGTATAAAAAAATATCCTGCGTGCCGGTGCCAATGTCTACACAAAGAATTTTCATGAATGCTGCTCTTTTATTAGAAACTAGCAGTCTGTCGGAGAACCTCTTTTTGTAGCCGGGGTATCCTTACCCCGCCTCTGGAAGACGCGGTAAGAAACCGCGGCTACGGGCACTTTTCCGACAAACTTGTAGAGATCAGAGATTATCCAGCCCCCAAAATCGTAAATCGTAAATCGCCAATCGCCCATTTTCCCCAACCCACAGCTACAACTTTACAGGCAAGCCAGCCAGGCGCATGATTTTGAGGGCGTTGGTGGTGGGGCATGGGCCAGGGCGAAGACGGAAATCGAAGACCATCTGGCCGTCTACCACATCGTCACGGAAATGGAAATTGCTCACGGCCGTATTTTCATCCGCCAGCTTCACCAGTTCCAGGTCGTGGGTGGCTATCAGCCCCACGCCGCGCCCGCCGACCAATGCCTGCACAAACGACTGGCTGCCAATCAGGCGCTCTCGATTGTTTGTGCCCCGGAAAATTTCGTCGATGAGGAAAAATAACGGCCGTTCGTCCGCCTCTTCCAACGCCGCCAACAAGCCCTGTAACCGCCGCACTTCGGCATAAAAATAGGAAAACCCATCCGTCACCGAGTCGCTAACCCGGATGGAGGTGTACAGACGAAACAGCCGCGCCGCAAAAGATTGGGCCACAACCGGCCCGCCGGCATATGCCAGGACCAGATTCACCCCCAACGTCCGCAGAAACGAGCTTTTGCCGGCCATGTTGGAGCCGGTGACGATGGCGATGTCGCCCAAATGGGCGATGCGAAAATCATTGCACACGCGTCCCGGGTGGCCGATGAGGGGATGGCCAACGGCCGTAACCGCCAGCAGCGGTCCGCCATCCACCTGGATGTCTGGATAGCTGGTTTCCGGGTTCAGATAAGCGAACGTTGCCAGACTGTTCAACGCTTCCAGCTCAAACCAGCGATCCAGCCAGCCCGGCAGGCGCGTTTGCAACGCTCGCCGGCAAGCATCCAGGCGATCCGCCACAAACAAATCCCAGGGCATCAGGGCGTTAAGCCAGAGCCAGAGAAAGGGATTTTGGCGCAGACCGGCCAGGGTGAGCACTTTGGTGACGGCGCGCAAATGGGCCGACGGCCGTTCCCTGGCGGCCAAAAACGGCGCGCACAAAGCCGCCACCTGTGTTCGACGGCCGTAGCGGTACGTCTCCAAAAAGCCAAAAACGACACCCAGGCGGCGCAAATTTTTCTCCAAAAAATAGGCGTCCTCAAACACAGCCGGGACATCCCGCGAGCGGGCGGCGTAAATCAGGGCGTAGACCAGCCAGGAGTAGGGCCACAAAACCGGCAGCACACCGGCCAGATTCAACGCCAACAAGCTGAGATTGACAACCGCCAGCCCAGACAACACCCACAGCGCAGGGCGCACCGATTTGGCCTCGGCGCGGCTTTCCAGCCAGGCGAGGATACGCTGACCGGGCCATTTTTCGCCAGCGTCGGCGGTGGCCAGGGTGGCATATAGGGCGAGTTTGTCGCGGAAGCGGGGCATCGCCGCCAGTTCGGCGACGAGCGGTTGGCGCGCGGCGATATGGGACAATTGGGGATTGGTGTCCAGCAGCCAACTGCTCAACCGCTGGCTGCCTTCAAGGGAAACGGCCGTGTCCAACAATTGCAGCAATGAATGGTCGCCCACCAGATCCAGGTCCAGGGCAAAGGGATGGTCCAACCGCGGCGGCACGGGCGAGGCCGCGGGAATTTGTGACCAATCCAGGCTCATGCGGGCCACGTGGGTTTGCTTGATGCGCCGCCAGATGTCATGGCGGTTGACAGCTTCTTCGATGGTTCGGTGGGCGCGGACAAACAGGATGAAAGGGAGAATGGCGACGGCCGTTACCCCCACCCAGGCCCAAATCCCCCAGGTCAGCAAACTATAGACCGACAGGCCCACAGCCGCCAAAAACGATCCCAGTCGCCAACGCGCCAATGTCTCGCTGGTGCGGCGCAGCGCCCCCAGGCGGCTATCCAGGCGGGTTATTTGACGGGTCAGAACGTGGCAGCGGGCTTCTTTTGGCGTCATCGTTACCGTCCCAACAAAATGCGCTCGAACCAATCGCGGGCTTCAACCGGGCGCAAGAATTGACCGATGTAATGATCGCCCAGCCACAACTCAAAATGCAGATGGGCATCCGAATCTTCGCTTTCCAGCGAGGAGGGCGAGCCGGAATTGCCGACCGCGCCGATGAGCTGGCCCTGAGCCACCGGCTGGCCTTCCTGAATGCCATAGTCGATGCTGCTGAGATGCACGTACCGCGACACCAGACCATTGTCATGTTGAATCCATACCTGCCGCCCGCGGTAAAAATCCAGCCCGGCTTCTGAGGTATAGCCCAACTGCTGGGCCTCTGCCTGCCAGTTAAAAAATTCGGCCGGGAATGGCGGCACGTAATCATGCATGGCGCGAATGACGGTGCCAGCAGCGGCGGCATACACCGGCGAGCCGACGCTCCAATAGAAATCGGCTCCCTGGTGGACGCCGAGGCGGTAGTGGCGGGGCGCGCCGGGCATTTGCAGATCGCGGGTGGAAATGTTGGGGCCAATCGGCGAGACAAAGCCGCGGATGCCGGCCAGGAAGGCGGGATCATGGGGCTGGGGGTTGGGCAGGGGTGCGCCGCCGGTGATGGCTGCCAGTTGTTCTGGCCTGTCGGCAAAATAGAGACGGTCGCGGCCGGCAAAAAGCAGGTGGCCTGCTTCTGTCAGGGCCATGGCGCTGACTTCGGCCGGGAGCTGCCAAAGCTGGCGCAGTTGGCCGGAATCGGGCGACAGAACGAGCAGGCGACGGCCGTCGCTGTCCAGCACGTAAACGGCCGTATCCGCTGCGACAATCTGGCGTGGTTGGGAGATCATGTCTGGGGGACGAAACGTGGGCACGCTGGCCGTGTCGCGGTAAAGATGCAGGCTGCCCGCCTGGGTATCCATTTCTTGCAGCAAAACGTACACATTTTCGGCGGCGGCGGGGCTGCTGGCGGCGGCAACGTCTACGGCGCGGGCTTCCGGCAGCATCCACAATGACTGCTGCACGCCATCTACGACCTGCATGACATATTTGTAACTGGTTTCCAGGAGGTAACGGCCGTTGTCCAGCCCATCCAGCGCCACATAATAATGGCTGGATGTGTCCCGAATCGGCCGGTCGTCGCGTTCCAAAGTCCAGGTCTGGCTGGCCCAATCGCGGCGGTAAACATCGCCGGCCCGATCCAGGGCCAGCAGGCCATCGGTGGCGGCATAAATGTCCAGCGGTTCGATCACCGTCACGCCATCAACAACATCGCCGGGAGCCAGCAGCTGCTCCGGCGGCGCGGGCTGGGCCAGATTCAGAGCGAGCACGCGGCCGCCATCCAGCAAATAGGCGGTTTCCTGGTGCGCCACCAGCGCCAGAGGATGAATGAAGGTGTTGGCGGCAAACTGCCACAGGCCGGTATTGGCCGGATCGGGGAGGAAAAAATTCGGCGTTGTAAGTCACGGCCGTTTGCGCCCAGGCGTCGTCGCGTATGTTGGTGAACTGCGGCGGCGGAGGTGTGGGAACGAGAGTGGACACGGCCGTTGGGGCGGCCGTGGGTGTGGGCGGCGGGGTAAAAGTTGCCTGTGGTAACTGGGTAGCGGTGGCTGTGGGTGAGGCGTGGGTAGGAACGGCCGTTGGGGGTTGGTTCTCGCTGGATGCGGAAACCGGATTACAGGCTACCATGCCTGAAACCGCCAAAAAAGCGAACAGCGCCAGCAAAAAAAGAAGCGGCGGCGAGGAAGTCATCGGTTTCATTTTCACGGGCAGGATTGTAGACCAGTTTGGCGAATTGACCAGACGCAGGGGGCAACCGGGAATAGAAAGTTTCTCATCTCTCATCTACCGGCCAACCAAGCCTTATGTTTCGGCTTCTTTGGAAATAGGACACGGATTAACGCGGATGAACACGGATAAGATTCCGTGTAAACTGGTACCGCATCAACACTTGTCTTGCGTTTTGTCCACACGGCCAATCGGCGACCCATGACGTCGATACCAATCGCAAGCAGGGGAGCTGGCGGGCAGAAATCTGGCAGATGATGGAATGGCAAACCATCATCTTTTTATGGAGAAAATATCATGATCTCAGCTTTAGCAGCATTGGCAAGATTGCAAGAAGGCAACCATCGTTTCGTCGCCGATATTCAGGAGGGCGGCCCCACTACCGGCGCAGCGCGGCGCCGCGAGCTGATGTCCGGGCAGGAACCATTCGCCATTATTTTGGGATGTTCGGACTCGCGCGTGCCCGCCGAGATCGTCTTTGATCAGGGGTTGGGCGATTTGTTTGTCATCCGGGTGGCCGGCAATGTTGTGGCCCCGTCACAGGTGGGCAGCGTGGAATTTGCGGCCGAGAAATTTGGCACGCGGCTGGCCGTTGTCTTGGGTCATTCGATGTGTGGCGCGATTTTGGCTACTCTGGACGAATTGGAACGGCCGTCACAAAGTCGCTCGCCAAACTTGCGTTCGATAGTGGATCGGATACGGCCGTCGTTGGAAGAATTGCTGGAAACCGACCTGCGGCAAAACCGGGAGGCGCTGGTGCGGCAGGCCGTTCGGGCCAATATCCGCGCGGCCGCCAATCATTTGCGGCATGGCTCGCGTATTTTAGAGCAGTTGATTCTGGAGGACGGGTTGGTCGTCGTGGGGGCGGAATATTCGCTCGAGAGTGGCGTCGTCGATTTTTTTGACGGTCTCCCGGAAATTGGTTAGCGGTGGTTCTTTGGGAATTCAGGGGGTTGACACCAGATGGAGGGCGACCCTTGTGGTCGCCCTCGTCTGGGCGGGTACAAGACCTGCCCAGACGAGGGCGATACCCCACGAAATCCTAAAGACTCATGCAGGTTTTTCCCGTGATGGGTCCCCGCTACCCCATTCAGATCGAAGCTCAAGCCTGCACCGGTCCGCGCAAATTGGTCAGCAGAAAAAAAACGCTGACAAAGAATACCCATGCCGGAAAAATCAAAGCTATCCACAAGCTAAGATTGATGACCACCAACAAGATCAGCGCCACCGCATACGTGACAATCACCAGCCAACGCGGCATCAGTTTAGTGCGCAGCCAGATCGTCCCTAAGGAAATCATAAACGCGCCGGCCATGCGCAGCGCATAAACATTGCTGATTTGCAGCATGACGGCACGGCCGAAAACGACAAGGTCTGGCTGGATATTCTGACTGCCCTGAATACCGACGCTGGTGACGATGCCGCCGGCGATAGCCATGGCAACAAAAACCATCGCCAGGAATAAGAGGCCGCTGCCCATAAACACGGTCGACAAAAAATGTTCTTCGACCTCACTCAGGCGATCGCGTATTACACCCATAAACCATAAAAACGTAATGCCGGCAAAAGGCATTAGCAGGAGAGAAAGCGTGATCCATCTGGCGCCTTGTTCTACCCAGGATGTGTCGCTGGAAAGGGTTTCAGGGAGAGCCAGGCGCATCAAGATCACGCTGGCGGCAAACAGCAGGGCGAACAGGATTCCGGCGGCGGCCATAGCCCGCGGCGCGGTCAGGCGCAGTCTAACTCGAATGCGTTCTTCGGAAGTCATCATCCAAGCAATCCTATCATGGCTTTATAAGCGAACCAAATCCCAAAAACCAGCGACACGCTTATGACAACCACACGGTTGTTGCGCTCCAACCAGATTTGGGCCGCCTGTAGCGGTTTGGCGGCTTGCCGCGGCGCGACGACGCACGCCAAAACGGGCAGCAGCATGGGTATAAGCGCGACCAAGATGTAGAAAAGGTAGACCCCTATGCCGGTAAGTTTACCCGGTTCGGCTTCTGTGATTATGCTGATGGCCGACAGGGTGAACACCCATTGTTTCGCGTCGATGGTGATAAAGAGAACGCCCATGCCCATGGCGCGCAGCGCAGTAAGCCCGCTGATGTTGGACATCCATTTGGGCGATGGCGCGTCGGAGTCTACTTCTTTGCGCCATGTTTTAACGGCCGTTACCAACAACAACACGCCAATAACCAGCAGCAGCGTCGACGCAATTAAGCTTTGACCACTTTCACTGGTCGCGTCCATCGCCGCGCCAAAGACAAGGCCAAAGAGAACACCCTGCACCAGGCGCGTGACAATGCCGCCAGAAATAAACGCAGCGGCTTTGCGCAGCCCACCTTCGCTTTGCAACAAAAGCAAGACGATAACAGGATACAATGGCACGATAGCGGCGCCAGCCATCACCGGCAAAAGATTTACGAACACGTAATCCATGGGATCAGTTACCTCTTTGGGTTTTGGCTACAGACAAGTGGCTGGCCTTACGGCGCTGTTTTCACGCCAACGGCCGTTCCTTCATTAAATTTCAGGCTAAGATAATCGGCAACCGGTCAATACTTCCCCAAAACGGCGGCGGCCGTGTGAACCAAATGCTCAAGTTGAATAGGCTTTTTCAGAACAGCAAAAACCCCCAGGTCTTCTAAGAGCGTCATATCAACGTCCAGCGGATGCCCCGACATCAGCACAACCGGTATGTGCTGGTTCCGCTGCGCGAGATTTTGCAGCAGGGCAATGCCACCCATGCGCGGCATAATAACATCGCTAAGAATTAAAGCGACAGGCTCTTGCTGTGCCTCAAGTTGAGCCAGGGCCTCCACCCCGTTGCTGGCGCGCAATGTGCGGTACTGCCACATTTCCAGATTCTGCGATATTACCTCGCGCAGCGCTTCCTGATCTTCCACAATTAATATCAGTTCCCCATCACCCCTGGGGAGTTCTACATTTGACTTCATTATCCGTTGTTCGACGGGAATCTCGAGGGCCGGCAGATAAATTGTAAACGTTGTGCCCACATCTGCCTCGCTGTCTACCGTAATATGTCCATCGTGTTGGGCGATGATGCCATGTACCTGGGCCAACCCCAACCCTGTGCCTTCGCCTTGTTTTTTGGTGGTAAAAAATGGATCGAAAATATGCGAAAGAATATCCTGGCTGATGCCATGCCCGGTATCGCGAATGGTAATTCGCACCCAATTACCCGCAGCCATATTGGGGACCGGCGAATTTTTCGCGTTTAAGACGGTTAACCTGGACAGATCAAAGAACAATTTTCCGCCGGTTGCCATGGCATCACGCGCATTGACAGCCAGGTTCATAATGGATTGTTGCATGCGCGTCGGATCGGCCTGCACAATGAATTGGCCTGGTTCGGCCTGGAAGTGGACATCAATATATTCTGGCAGCATTCGTTGCAGCAACTGAAATTGTTCTGCGAGCAAGGGCAGCAAATCTAGCGGGCGTCGCTCCATGACCGATTGGCGGCTGAAATCTAGAATTTGTTGAATAAGCGCTGCGGCTCGGTTGGCTTGCTCGATGATGGTTGTCAGGCGGGGCAGGGTGTCGGCAGAGGGGTATGATGCCTTCTGCAGCAGTTCGGCATAGAGGACGATGACGGCCAGGATATTGTTGAAGTCGTGGGCAATGCCGGCGGCCAGTTGGCCAATGGCGGCTAGTTTTTCTTGCTGCTGAAGCTGTTGCTGCACAAAGCGTTCTCTGGTCACTTCGCGCAGCACCAGCACCCACCCTTCGGTGATGGGGGTATATTTTTCTATGGGGCGGGCGGCGGCTATGAAGACACGGCCGTCATCTGCCGCTACTTCATGGCCACTGCCAGACAAGGGAGAAGTTTGCAGAGCCTCCAAAGACAGCGCCCCTAGATGCGTTAGAACATCGCCAATTCCTTCGCCACCCAGCAGCGCGAGGTATTCTTCGCCCTGCGAATTGGCCAATAGAAGACGATTTTGCCCATTGAGCAGAAGAATGCCTTCGGGCACGCTCTGCATAATCTGGCTCATCTGTTCCGCCTGCATGCGGACCTGGCTGAGCAAGTGTTCGCGCTCGCTTTCTTCTTTTCGTCGCTGCGTGACATCTTGTTTGATGGCGACAAAGTGAACAATCTGGCCGGAGTCGTCTCTAACCGGGGTGATGGAGGTTTCCTCGATATAGGAAGCGCCATCTTTGCGCTGGTTGACAATTTCGCCGTGCCAGGATTGAAGCGTGGTGAGGGTTTGTGACAAGGTTTCGTAAAAAGGCTGGGTGTGGGTATCGGATGGCAGCAGGGTGTATAACAGTTGTCCCAGGGCTTCTTGCCGGGTAAAGCCGGTTACGGCCGTAAACGCAGGGTTGACCCATTCGATACGGGCGTCTACATCAAAAATGACGATGGCATTGGCCGCCGCTTCCAGAGCTGTGCTTTGCAGCCGGAGCTGCTGCTCGTTTTGAATGCGGTCGGTAATATCTCGCGCCGCAGCATAGGTTATCGCGCCAATTTGTGAGGCGCGCCACTCGATCCAGCGGTAGCTGCCTTCCCGATGCCGGTATCGATTCACAAAATTGACTACCTGACCGTGATTGAGCAAATCCGCAACGGCCGTTTCGGTTTTACCTTTGTCCTCAGGATGGACATATTGCATGAACGGCCGTCCGATCATATCGTCCAATGGATACCCCAACAGCTCTTCCCACTGTTTGTTTAACCGCCGGAAATTACCGGCGGCATCGGTGATGCACAACAAATCCAGAGAATTGACGAAATAGCCGTTTAACTCGGCCGCCACGGCCTGCAAATTGGATTCGGCAAGCTTCTTGTCGGTCACGTCCACCGCCATGCTGATAACGGTGCGCCGACCGTCTGGCAGACGGCCTAACGGCGAAGTGCTGAAATCCCAGATTCGCTGCGAGCCATCCTGGCAAGTAATGGTAAATTCTCCTTCGGACACGCGCCGGTTCAGCGCGTACAGGCGGTCGATGCCTTCTTTGATCGGGGCTTGTCTTTCGCCGTAAGCCCTCTCTGTCCAGTCGGGGATGGTCTTTAAATCGGCCAGATCGTAGCCGGTAAATTCGGCCCAGGTCTGGTTAATAACCAAAATTTCGCCATCTTCGGCATGGATGATGATGGGAAATGGCGCCTGCTCAACGGCCGTGCGGAACCGGGCTTCGCTGGTTTGCAGCGCCTGGCGAGTGAGGACCTTCTCGGTAACATCGCGGGCAATACCTTCGACGGCCGTTAAACGGCCGTCCTCTTCATCCCAGATCAACACCGTGCGCTGTTCCACCCAGATGGTCACGCCATCTTTACGCACCCAACGCAACACTTCCGCCGTATCATGCGCTGCATCGCCCTGCCGAATCTTGTCCAACAGATATCGATCCTCAGGATGCACCAACTTATAATCCAGCCCCGCGTCCTCATAAAACTCGTCCGGCGCATAACCGGTCATGGCTGCGGCCGCCGGGCACACATACTCATAGCCTGCTGTCGGCAGCAGCCGATACCGGTAAATAAAGTCAGGCGCATTTTCGGCCAACAACCGAAAACGCTCCTCGCTGGCTTGCAATTCAATCTGGCTCCGTTTTTGTTCCGTGAGATCATGCACAACCACCAGGCGCGCTTTACGATGCTTATATTCCAGGGAATGAGACACAATCTCAACCGGGAAAACCGTGCCGTCGCGGCGCATATGCCGCCATTCACCCGCATTGTTAAGCGACCGTGTAGTCGCGGCGACATCGGCCAACAAACGGGGAATATCCGCCGCTGGGCGAATATCTTTCAGGGTCATTCTTAAAAACTCGGCCCTGGTGTAACCATAATGCTCGATGGCGGCTTCATTCACCGCCAAAAAGGTCAACGTCGCCTCATCATAAAGCCACATGGGCAAGGGATTGTTCTCAAACAAGAAACGATACTCTTGTTCTTGCCTCTGGAGAACTTGCTGCGTGACGCTGTACTGCCGGGCGCTTATGGTTAAAAGGTGAAACAACAACAAAGTGCTGCCAACAACAAATACCCACCCTTTCAGAGTTTGCCAATTGGATAATGTATTAGCATCCACAATCAGCGCAACCAGCAGCTGATCCGTTAGAATAATCCAAAATATGCCGAAAAACAGATAACTCACGGCTAAAAGTATTGGGGAGGTAAGAAAAAATCTTTTCATCTCGAGCCTTGATTATTACACAGTGATAAACCCATCACATGTCCAAAGTCATTGTACTATGAAAAAGTTCAACTGAACCAAGAACCTGACTTGTTACCGGGAGATAGTGAAGTATGGGGAAGGCCCGACCACAGCGTATGTTATTGAGAAGGTTTGGGTGGACGTTTTCCAGGGGGCGCGAAACGGCCGTTTAATCGGCCAAAAACACATAGCCCACGCTCAGACAGAACGAACACGCCATAAAGCAGTCCGACAGCTTACCGTTCCCGCAAACGCGGGTCGAAAATTCGTTCCAGAGCCAACCCCACCATGGCAAAAGCAAACCCCACCAGAAACAGCAAAAGAAATGGCGCCAACACCAGATGATACGCCTCGCGGTAGACGCCTGAAGAGAGGGCGTCTACCACCAGTTTGCCCCACGTCGGCAGGCGCGGGTCGCTCACGCCCAGATAAGCCAGCGTCGCTTCCAAAAAAACAAAGCCTGGCACTAAAATGATCAGTTTAGGCAGCAAAATAGGCAAGACGCGCGGAATCAGGTATTGGGTTACCAAACGGCCGTCGCTGGCCCCGTAAGCCTGCGCCGCTTCCATGTAAGGCGACTCTTTGATTTGCAAAAAGACGGCACGATAGGTCTTGATCGCATGGCTGAAAATGTTCAACACAATGGTCACGCCTAAAATGGTCCAGATACTTTTAGAATACAACGTATACACCATCAGGCTCACCGCCAGAAAAGGGAGCAGCAAGTTGATTTCGGTAAAGAACTGCACCAACCGATCAACCCAACCGCCATACCAAACCCCAACAGCCGCCAGGAACATGCTGGCAATCGACGTGACAACGGCCGCAACCAGACCAAAAGCCAGCGCTACCGGCGTGCCCCATAACAAGGCCAGAGACAAATCGCGCCGGTTGGCGTCTGTGCCCGCCAGCCCATGCACCTGACCAAACAGCACAAATTCGGCGTCTACCGTCGCCTCGTCTTCAAAAACCAGCACATCGAACCGGAGCTGATACGGGCCTTGCAAGATAACCGCTTCGTCTGCATCACGGTCCAAGAACAACGCTTCTTGGGGATAATCGGCTCGCAGCCGACGCTGCAACCGTTTGTCACGGGAAAAGTAAAAGGCCGACCCGTCCTCGCCGGAAAGATTGGCGATTTCTGTTTCCTGCCCGGCGGGGTTGATCCAGGTCATGGTCACATAGGGCAGTTTTTCGCGGTACTGCGAGGTAAAGTAAACAGCCAATTCCTGAGGGAAGTGGCTGTAAGGGTAGTCAAAAGCGAACGTGTAGCTGATTTCTGTTTGACTGTCGGAAACGACGCGCACTTGTTTTTCGATGGCCGGGTCCTGGCTGTTCATGATCATCGTTTCGGGCAGTTTGTCGCGGCGGAAAAAATTAACCCAGGCAGGCTGCGCATCTTCAGGATTGCGCGCCCAGACGTTGTTATCGCCGCGCCAATCGGCGATGGCCTGATCGTAGGGAATGGCGATGACAGTGTAGATGGCGATGCCGACAAAGATGGCGATGACGATTAACCCAAAAACGGCCGTCGGGTATCCTGCCAACTGCCGCAAAATGCGCCCCAAACCTTGCGCCTGCCGTCCCACAGCCGCCATAACAGGGCGCAGCGACCACTGATTGGGCCGGGGCAGGGTGGGAAATTTGAGGCGCGGCAGGTGAATATGAGGACGGAAACGGCCGTGTCCCTTCCCCTGTTCAATCACCAAATTGCCGGTTTTCTCCCGACTCCCCACCGCCAGCCTGGGGTCTACAAACGCATAGGCAATGTCCAGAAGCAGCACCGTCAGCGCCAGCAAATAGGCAAATATCACCGCCAGTCCCACAATCACCGGCGTGTCGGAAAGCCGCAAAGCCGTCACAAACACTTGCCCAATCCCGGCCACGTTAAAAATGGCTTCCAGCACAATCACTTCCTGCCACAACACCACCGTCATCAAGGCAAAGCTGGTCAGCAGGCCGGGCAAGGCCGGGCGCAAAATGTATCGCCGCTCGATTTGCCGGTTAGACAGCCCTTTCGCTCTGGCCACAGCCACATAATCCTCGTTCGAATAAACCAAAAAATAGGAGCGCCAGGAATTAACCGTCAAAAACAGACCGCTGATCAAAATTGCCAGGAAGGGCAAAAACATCCGGCGCAGCAGAAGCGGCGCATAAGACAACTGAAACTCTTCTGGCCAGGTGTCGAATGTGCCGCCTGTCGAAAAGGTGAAAAGCCGCAAGAACAACACGCTGAGGATCACGCCATACACCCAGGCCGGGGCGGCCGAGAGCGGCGAAAGAAGGACAAATAGTTTGTCGAACCAACGGCCGTAATACCGGTTCAGCGTCAGCGCCAGAAAAATAGCCAGCACAAATAACACCAGATACGCCGCGCCAAAGATAAACAACGTCCGCGATAAATGATCCAGAATAATTTGCCGCACGCCGGCCGAATTGGCGCTGAGGCCGTATGCCTGCGGGTGATCCGCCTGCCCCCAATTCAGCGTCAGGCCGTCCACCAACCAGTTCAGCGTGCGCAGCGGAAATGGCTTGTTTAGACCGGCCGCCTCCTGCATGGCCGCCCGTGTTTGCTCATACACAAGCGTCCGCTCCTCTTCCGGCACGTCGCGCAGCCAACCTTCACGCACCATGCCGCCCAACGTCAGCTCAATGCGGCCTTTCACGATCTCATCAATGAAACCGCCGTAATTGGCCACGAGGATAATGATGTAAACGGCCGTCACCACCGCCAGCAGCGACAACGCCCCCCGGCCAAGAATATATCGCAGCAAATTTTGCCACCCGGACCGCGCAGGTTTAATAGTGGACTTATTTTCCAAAGGTAGGTCTGCCAAAGTCTGTTTCACAACATCTTCCAAGAACGTAAAATCAGCCCAACGGCCGTGCAACCATCACTCCAATCCAATAGCCCATTTCCCCATGCCTCCGATTGTATCAGATTGATACCTGTTCAGGTTTCTCTGGCAAGACCCCAAGGGTTTAAATCTCAGGAGCAAACCCTTGGGGTCTGTTTAGATACCCGGCGGCGGATTAAAACCCCGGCGCAATAAAATCGATTGGCCCTCCGGGCTGAGGATGAAGTCGATGAATTGCTGCGCCGCCGCCGGGTGTGGCGCGTCAGCCAACGGCGCAATCGGGTACACAGCCACCACGTTTTGGCCATCAGGAATTGCAATTTGCAACACCCGATTGGCAATCTCTGGCGTCACGTCCGATGTGTACACGATGCCGGCGTCAGCCTCGCCTAAGGCAACTTTTGCCGCCACCTGCCGCACATTATCCTCCTCCGACACCACATTGGCGTAAAATGCAGTCTGAAAATCCATCGGCATACGCGCCACGATCTGGTCGGTATAATCGCGGACCGGCACGCCTTCAACCGCCAAAATCAGCTTCACGCCTGGCTTTGCCAGGTCTTCCGGCGCCGACAGGTTGGCTGGATTGTTCGCCGGAACGATTACGATCAGACGATTGGCAGCAAATATCGCCTCCGTTCCCGCTTGAATGAGGCCCATGTCGATAACCGCCTGCATTTGCGCCACATTTGCCGAGGCGAATACATCGGCCGCAATGCCTTCGCTGAGTTGGGCCGCCAACTGCGAGGACCCGGCAAAATTCAGCGCCACCCGGATATCCGAATGTTGCGCCTCAAATGCTTTGGCCGCCTCTTGAAACGCTTCCGTAAGCGACGAGGCGGCAAAAACAGTGATTTCCTGTGGCGCAGATGTCCTTGCTCCCGGCAAAGCCGGGCTGCATCCGGCCAACCCCAACAAGACAAACAAGATCAGTCTAAATTTAGCGGTCATGGGTTTCTCCTCTTGGCGGCAGTCAGGCCAAAAATCATCCATTCAAGTTATTGGGTCTTTAGGATTTCATGGGGTTTGGTCTGATGCGTGATGCGTGATGTGCGAAACCTCTCTGGTCACACATCACGCTTTACGCATCAGGGCTGTCAACCGCCTGAATTCCCAAAGAACCAAATTTAATGCCGAAACGCGGCTCATTCTGCTGGCAGCGCGGGAAAAATTGGCAGAGATTACCCGAAAATCCAGGCGATGCAGTTGCCACAACACGTCATTTAATTGTAAGATGACCCAAATACTTGCGTCTGCTGAAAAACCACAAAGACACGAAGGTTTTTCCCGAACAACTATGCGATTTTCTAACTATACAATACAGACCCCAAGGGTTTTAGAGCATATTTTTTAGAATATTTGAGCAGCAAACCCTTGGGGTCTTGCCAGAGAAATCTGAACAATTACGTGATCTTTATGTCTTTGCATTGGCTTTTTTCAGGACATGCAACAATTTATACCTCAGAAAAGGTGTGTTATGACTCTAACCAATCCTACCCTAAAATTTAGCTTGCGCGCATTTGAGCCGCGGGACATTGCTCCTCTGACAACCATTTTCAACCGTATTTATCCGGATGAGCCATCGACGCTGGCGCAAAATGAACATTGGGAACAGACATATCCGGCCGATAACCCAAGGCTGCGGCGGGTTGCCGAAACGGCCGTTGGCCAGGTGGTGGGGTATGGGGAATGCCAACGGCCGTTCTGGTCCGATCAGTTAAACACCTACGCCATCTTTATTGCCGTCGATCCTGAGTGGCAGCGGAAGGGTATTGGGCAGGCTTTGTTTACGGCCGTTGCCCCCTTCGCCGCCGAACAAAACGCCACAAAATTACGCACCGACTGCAAAGAAGACGACCCCGGCGCAATCCGCTTCCTGGAAAAATCTGGTTTTACCCAAATCGGCATCCGCTTTGAAGCGGCGCTGGATATTCCGGCTTTCAACGATTTGCCTTTCCGCATCGCCGAAGACCAGGCCACGATTGCCGGTTATGAAATTATCACGCTGGCCGACGCCCGCCAAACGGACCCGGACGCCGATTTACACCTGTACGAAGTGTTTGCGGCTACCATTGTAGACGTGCCTTTTCCCGGCGAGGACCGCGCCAAGCCCAATTATGACAACTTTCGCGCCCAACTCCTGGACGCGCCCGACGCCGATCCCAAGGCCATCTTTATTGCCCGGCAAGGCGAGCGCATGGTGGGCATGACATCGCTGGAACTGCTGCCCAACGCCATCGCCATCACCGGCATGACCGGCGTGCTGCGCGAGCATCGCGGCCATAACCTGGCCATGGCCATGAAGTTGGCGTCATTTCGGTATCTGAAGGCGCATGGCTTCACCGAAGCGCGCACGCACAACGACACCGCCAACCCGCCCATCCTGGCCTTAAACAAGAAGTTGGGCTACCGGCCGCTGCCCGGCTGGCTGGTGTGGGAAAAAGCTTTGGTTTAAGTAATAAAGGTTCTTCAGGAACTCAGGGGGTTGGCAGCCCCTGATGCGTGATGCGTGATGCGTGATGCGTGATGCGTGATGCGTGATGCGTGATGCGTGATGCGTGATGCGTGAAACCTCTCCAGTCACGCATCACGTATCATGCATCCAACCAAACCCCAGGAAATCTCAAAGACCCGCAATAAATTATGAATCAGGTTTGGTAGCCAACTCCAGCAGCGTTAAATAATGCAGCGCTTCGGCGTCGGTTTCGCGGCACATGTCCGGGCTGGGCTGAAAACGATGGCAGACTAACGGCCGTTCCGGGCGACCAAACAACAGGCAGCGATTATCCGACGAGAGCTGAATGCAACGCACGCCAGCCGGTTTGCCCTGCGGCATCCCGGGAATGGGTGATGAAATTGAGGGAGCAATGCAGCATGCCCCACAGCCAATACGACATTCCATAACCTATCATCCTGCGCAAAGATTCGCCATTATACCTGCAAATTCCACAACGATGTGGGCGACCTATTCCCCGATTCGTGGGGTATCGCCAAATGTAAGGGGCGGGTCTTGTACCCGCCCAGACGAGGGCGACCACAAAGGTCGCCCCTACATCGGGTGTCAACTCCCTGAATTCCCCAAGAAACCAAAAACCCATAAGCCCTTCCCCTGGCCATAACTTTTAGGCAGGTCTGCGGTATAATGCACTTAAGGTTGAGCCTGCCCCCTCTGGCCTGGAGATTGAACATGAAACGCAAGCAGCATCCCGATAAACCAATAGACCCCATATCCCCGCAAGAACCACCTTCGATTCCACCAAAAACGATGCGCGGCGAGGAACCCCCAGCCGCCAAGAAACCGACGGCACGGTTTCCGGTTGTCGGCATTGGCGCTTCGGCTGGCGGATTGGCGGCGTTTGAGGCGTTTTTTGCCGCCATGCCGGCCGACGTGGACCCCGGCATGGCCTTCATTTTGGTGCAGCACCTGTCGCCAAACCACAAAAGCCTGCTGGCAGAACTGGTCAGGCGTTACACTCGGATGCAAGTTTACGAGGTTGAAGACGGCATGTTGGTTAAACCCAACTGCACCTACATCATCCCGCCCAATCGAGATATGGCCTTATTAAATGGCAAACTGCACCTGCTAGAGCTAGACGCCAGCCGTGGACTGCGGCTGCCAATCGATTTCTTTTTTCGTTCCCTGGCCCAGGACCAGCAAGAGCAAGCCATCTGCATTGTGCTGTCGGGAACCGGCAGCGATGGCGCGCTGGGGCTGCGCGCCATCAAGGAAGCTGGCGGCATGGCGATGGTTCAGGCGCCGGATTCGACTGAGTTCGACGGGATGCCGCAGAGCGCCCTGGCCACCGGCCTGGTCGATTATGTGCTGCCGCCATCAGAAATGCCGGCCCAATTAATCGCTTTCGCCGCCCATGCCTTTGGGCAAAAGCCTCCCCATGCATTAACCACAGGTTCAAAAGAAAACGATCTGGAAAAGATATTCATTCTCCTGCGCAGCCAAACCGGCCACGACTTTTCGCAGTACAAACAAAACACAATCACGCGGCGGATAGAACGACGCATGGCCGTGCATCAGATTAAAGAGGTGGATAAATACATCCGTTTTCTTCAGCAAAGCCCCACGGAGGTCGACGCGCTCTTTCAGGATTTGCTCATTGGCGTCACGCAATTCTTTCGCGACCCGCAAGCGTTCAACGTTTTGGCGGAGGTGATGGTGGCACGCATCCTGGCCGATAAGCCGGGCGGGGCCTTGGTGCGCGTTTGGGTTCCGGGCTGCTCCACGGGCGAGGAGGCGTATTCCATTGCCATCTTACTTCGGGAGCAGATGGAGGAGCGGCGGCAAAATTTTAAGGCGCAGATTTTTGCCACCGACATTGACAGCCGGGCTATTGCCACGGCGCGGGCGGGTGTTTATCCATCGAGCATCGAGGCGGACGTTTCGGTAGAACGGCTGGCGCGCTTTTTTGTGCATGAACCAGATCGTGGCGTCTACCGGATTGAAAAAAGCATCCGCGATATGCTCGTTTTTTCGGAGCATGATTTGCTGCAAGCGCCGCCATTTTCCCGGATAGACCTGATTAGCTGCCGTAACTTACTCATTTATTTGAATGGGGAGTTGCAAAAGAAATTGATCCCGTTGTTCCATTATGCCTTAAACCCTGGCGGGCTGCTCTTTTTGGGCGGTTCGGAGAGCGTGGGTGAATTTATTCAGCTTTTTGCCCTGTTGGACCGAAAATGGAAGTTGTACCAGCGGCAGGAAGAGTCGTTGGACGCGGGTTACCCGAGTTTGGCATCGTTGATGCCCTCGGCGAAAGTGATAGGGGCGACGGCACGGCCGTTAAACAAACCGCCAGGCGCAGACAAACCGCCGCTGCGGAAGCTGATCGAACAAACGCTGCTCACGGAGTTTGCTCCGGCCGCGGTGCTGGTAAATGCCCAGGGTGACATCATTTATATTCACGGCCGTACCGGCCGCTACCTGGAACCGTCTCCCGGCGAAACAGGCGTTAACAACATTCTGACGATGGCTCGCAATGGCCTGCGACGGCCGTTAATCTCTGCCCTGCATAAAGCCGCCGCCGAACACACCCGGGTCTCCCGCCCTGGCTTGCAAGTGAAAACAAACGGCGGGTTTTCCACCGTTAATCTCATTGTGCAGCCATCCACCACCGCGAACAAAAACGAGATGTACCTGGTGGTTTTTCAAGAAACGACAGAGCAAATGGGCGAAACGGCCGTTGCCCCCGCCCACAGCCCCGGCGAAACCCGACCCGCCGGCGAAAACGAGCTGATCATTTCGGCTTTGGAGCAAGAACTGCGCGCCAAAGAAGAATATCTGCAAACCGCTATCGAAGAGATGGAGACGGCCAACGAAGAGCTAAAATCCACCAACGAGGAACTGCAATCGGTCAACGAAGAACTCCAGTCGACCAATGAAGAGTTGGAAACCTCCAAAGAAGAGCTGCAATCGGTTAACGAAGAGCTTTCCACCGTCAACGCTGAACTGCAACAGCGGGTAGCTGAACTGTCGCGCATGAACAACGATATGAACAACCTGTTGGCCGGCACCGGCGTTGGCACTGTGTTTGTGGACCATCACCTGCATATCCAACGTTACACCCCAACCGTCACGCATCTTATCCATCTTATCCCCACCGATATTGGCCGGCCGGTAGGCCACATTACTTCCAATCTGGTTGGCTACGACAGCCTGGTGGCCGATGTGCAAGACGTGCTGGACAGCCTGCTGCCCAAAGAAATTGAAGTGCAAACCCAGACTGGTCTCTGGTATATGTTGACGATACGGCCGTATCGCACCCTGGAAAATGTCATTGAAGGCGCCGTCATCACCTTTGTGAACATCACGCGCATCAAACAAGCGGAATCCATGCAGCGGCTGGCTGTGGTGGTGCGCGACGCCCACGACGCCGTCACCCTGCAAGATTTGACCGGCAAGGTTTTGGCCTGGAACCCGGCCGCCGCAAGGCTCTATGGCTGGAGCGATGCTGAGGCGCTGAAGATGAACGGCCGTGACCGAATTCCCCAAGAGCTAAAAGAATATGAAGCCAGCCAGATTCGGCGGCTCTATGAAGCCGAAATCCTGGAGCCTTACCGCACGCGTCGGCTGCACAAAGACGGCCGGAGCATTGCCATCTGGCTGACGGCTACCGCGCTAATCAATGAACTGGGCAATGTTTATGCCATTGCCACCACCGAACAGCGGATAAACGCCGCCGCCACGGAAACCGGGTAAATAGGAGCAAGATCATGCACCAATCAAAGCAAGATTCCGAGCGAACCATAAGACAACGCGCCGAAGAAATCGCCGCCAACCTGCCCCAACAGGCGGACGACCTGTCGTCTGAGTCTATGCACGCGCTGCTGCACGAGCTGCAAGTCCACCAATTAGAGCTGGAAATGCAGAATGAAGAGCTGCGCCGCACGCAAATAGAGCTGGAAATATCGCGAGCGCGGTATTTTGATCTGTACGATCTGGCTCCGTTAGGCTACGTCACGGTAAGCGAGTCGGGCCTGATCCTGGAAGCCAACCTCACGCTGGCCAATTTACTGGGAGTGACCAGAAGCGGGATGGTGAAACGGCCGTTCAGCCACTTCATCTTTCCGACCGACCAGGACATTTATTACTTCTACCGCCAGAAAGTAAGCGATGACCGCCCCACGCAGGCGTGCGAACTGCGGCTAAAACACGCCGACGACACAACCTTTTGGGCTGAGTTAACCGGCGTCATTGCGCCCACGGAAAGCGGCGAATCTGTTTTCCGCATTACCATCAGCAACATTACCCAGCGCAAACAGGCGGCTAAGGCGCTGCGCGAAAGTTATGAGCACCTGGAGGCCACGCTTGCAGAACTCCATATGGCCCAGGCGCAGCTTGTGCAGCAAGAACGGCTGGCGGCCGTCGGGCAGTTGGCGGCGGGCATCGCCCATGATTTCAACAACATTCTGGCCGTGATCAGCATCTACACCGAGATGAGTTTGACCATGCCGGATCTGCCTCCCAAACTTCAGGAGCGCCTGGCCATCATTAACAGCCAGACCGGGCTTGCCGCCCATCTGGTGCAGCAAATTTTGGATTTCGGCCGGCGCGCCGTGCTGCATACCAGGCCATTGGACCTGGCGCGGCTGCTGCAAGAATTGGTCAATTTGTGGCAGCGTACGCTGCCCGAATCGATCACAATCCACTACAATCACCAGAACCTCGAATGCGCCATTACGGGCGATGCGGCGCGGCTGCAACAAATGTTCACCAACCTGGCGCTAAATGCCCGCGACGCGATGCCCGACGGCGGCGAACTGCGCATACACCTGGAACGTTTGCTGGTGAACCCTTTCGATACAACTGCGCTGCCCAGCATAATCGACTCAAATTGGGCGCTCATAACCATCGACGATACCGGCACAGGCATTGCCGATGAGGCGCTGGCCCACATTTTTGAACCATTTTTCACCACCAAAGAACCGGGCAAGGGCAGCGGGCTGGGCCTGGCCCAGGCATATGGAGTTGTGAAGCAGCATCAGGGACACATGTATGTGCAAACGGAAGTTGGGCAGGGCACGACCTTTACCATCTACCTGCCCTTGTTGTCCACGCCACTGCTGCAAACAACGGCCGTTTCCCCACCAGCCATCCCCAAAGGACACGGCGAACTGATTCTGGTGGTAGAAGACAATGATTCCCTGCGCGAAGGGCTGGCAGCGACGCTAGCAATGTTAAATTATCAGCCGCTGACGGCCGCCAACGGCCGGGAAGCGCTGGCGATTTTAGAACAATCGGCGGCCGCCCTGCTGCTGTGCGATCTGATTATGCCGGAAATGGGCGGCCAGGAATTGCTGCAAACCATGCGCCAGCGCGGTCTGACAACGCCTGTGGTGATATTAAGCGGTCACCTGCTGGATACCGAGCAGCTCGCAGTAAAAAACTTCGGCGTGGCCGCCTGGCTGGCCAAGCCGCCGGGCATTCAGGAATTGGCAACGGCCGTGGCGCAAGCCATACCCGTGCAGCCCGCTGATGAGCAACCCTCGCCGCCAGGCGATTGATTTAGACCTGGCGGGTATATCTTCCCAATATATCCGGGTATCGTGATACATGATGCGTAACCAAAGAGCTTTCACGCATCACGCATCACGCCTCACGCATCACGCATCACGCCAGTCCCCACGAAATCCCAAAGACCCTCAATTTCTACAGCAATTCTCAATTTAACCAGAAATGTGTCATGCTGAGAGCCTGTGCTGAGCTTGCCGAAGCATCCTCCGAAGCATCCCGTTCAGCCCTAATGACCAATACATGGGGATGCTTCGCTCCGAAGACTCCGCTCAGCATGACAGTTCAGCGTAAAGTGCAAAGAAATTACCTTGTTCGCACGAATGCCTGATCTAAATTGAGAATTGCTGCAATTTCTAATCAGATCGTGACAATGCGGCCGATTACGGTCATAATCATTGCATAAGAATGGCGAGGGAAACTGTGTTAAAGAGATCAATCTACTTGTTGGCCGGCGGGATATTGTTTCTGGGTTTGGTTAGCTGCCGGGGATTCCTGTCTGAAACCCAGCGCATCAACGGCCGTATCATTGTCTGGCACAGTTGGAACAGCACGGAAACGGCCGTTCTCCTTGAAGCCCTCAGAGATTTTCAGGAAATCAACCCTGGCGTCCAGGTGATCAACGTGCCGTTGACGCCAAATGAACTGCTGCCCCGGTTTATCCAGGCAGCCAGAGAAGGCTCCGGGCCAGATTTACTCATCGGCTCCGATGATTGGATCCAGGAATTGGCCGACGCTAACTTGATACGGCCGTACACCTCGCAAACGGGCGTGCCCATCAATGGACTGGCCCGGCAAGCCATCACCTATCGCGGCAACCTCTACGGCCTGCCCCTGTTCTTAGCGCCCTATGCCCTGTATTACAACAAAACCATAGTCTCCGGAACCATCGCCCGCACACTGGACGATCTGCTCACTCAGGCAGCCCAGGGGCGGCGCGTCGCCTTTGTGCCGCGTTTTGAAGACGCCTTTTGGGGCATTCAGACCTTCGGACCAAACATATTTGATCGGGCAGGAAATTTGAATCTGGCCGACAGCGGCCTGATACCCTGGCTGGATTGGCTCAGCGAAATGCAAAACCGGCCTGGCGTCATCCTCAACGTCGACGACGCTTCTCTGGAAGAGCTGTTTATTCAAGGACGCATTGCCTATTATGTGGCCGGACCGGAAAAACAAGCCATTTTCAACGCCACGATGGGCGAAGAATCCTTTGGCGTCACCACGCTGCCATCCGGCCCCCATGGCGCGGCCAGCCCGCTGCTGCCGGTAGAAACGATGATGTTTTACGAATTTTCCTCCCCCGACCAGGCCATTTTAGCCACGACTCTGGCCGAGTTTTTAGCCAACCAGCAGCAAGGCATTCGCTTCATGCGCGAATTGAACAAACTTCCGGCCAACCCGCAAATTTCCGTCGATTCTCGGATTTACCCGAACGTGTCTGGATTTTGGCGGCAGTCGTTTACGGCCGTGGTGCTGCCCAACACCTTCGAGAAATCATCATTGATCACGGCCGGAAACCGGGCGTACGCCGCTACCTTATCCGGAGCCTTAACACCAGAAAGCGCAGTCTGTATCTTTGGCCTGGAAGTCGCGGCGGCCAACAGCCTGACAGCGGAGCAAATCACGCTGCCGCCACAATGCGAGCTGCCCGAAACGCAGCCCTAACCATCACGAGGTCTTTGTGAATCCGGAAACCACCAGCACAGTCATAAGCCCCACGCTGTGGGAAATTCTGCAAAGCCAGCTCAATACCGCCCTGGCAATCGTTATGCGGCCGGTGGTGCAGCAGCAGTTGCTCACCATTTTAGCCATTCTGGGCATTACCCTGATGCTGCCAGAATTAATCCGTTACTGGCAAATTCGGCAGGCTCGGCGGGCAGGCGATCAGTTGAAACAGTTGATATGGTGGAACAAGTCGCGCGTTTTTATATTTCCCCTGGCCGCGCCACTTGGCAGCATTCTGCTGATCAACCTGGCCATCTGGCTGTTTAACGGGCGCAATTATCCCAGCGGGATGTTAGAAAACGCTCGCTCCCTTTTTAGCATGTGGTTAATCTTCCGTCTGGTGGTGACATTGTTATATTACCGCTGGTCGGATGGGGTACGGCCGTATTACCGCTGGGTACTATCGCCGATGTTTGTCATTCTCATTCTGTGGCGGCTTGTTGGCAGCTCTGTCGGCCTGATCTCAATCATTACCATACCCATCCTGACCATCGGCACCAACGCGATCAGCCTGGGAAACCTGTTATCGTCAGCCATCACCCTCTATGCCTTCGTCGTCAGCGGGTGGATGGTTGAACAAGTGCTCAACCGCACCCTGCCAGATCAGCTCAACGCCGAACCGGGCATGATCCAATCAGTAGCCACCCTGACCCGCTATGCCATTTTGGCCATTGGCACAGTTTTTTCCCTGGCGCTTCTAGGTTTCGACGCCACCTCTCTGGCCATTGTCGCCGGTGGTTTGTCGGTTGGTATTGGTATTGGCTTGCAAGACATTGTGGCTAATTTTGTCAGCGGGTTAACCTTGTTGTTTGAACAATCCTTGCGGCCAGGAGACATTATCGAACTAGATGGGGCCATCAACGAAGTGGAAAAGGTAACGTTGCGCGCCACCATTTTGCGCACGTTGGACAACGTGGAATTGATTATTCCCAATGCCAAATTTACCACCGCCCAGGTTAATACGCTGACGCGATCGAGCCGCCAGATCGGGGTTCGGGTGCCTTTTTTTGTCCATTATGACAGCGATCTGGCTTTTGTGCGGCAAGTGGCGCTGGAAACGGCCGTCAAACACGAACTTACCCTCGCTGACCCCCCGCCCAAAATACTCAACCAGGGGTTTGGCGATTACGCCTTCCTCTTTGAATTGTTTGTCTGGATGGAATACCCGAAGAGACGAGGATTGTACCGCAGCGACTTGTATGATCTGCTGATGGATGCCTTTGCTGCTCACGGGATCAAGGTTCCGTATCCACAGCGCGATCTGCACGTGCGCTCCGAGTTGGCGGCTTCCGGCGAATAACCCCCTGCCCCCGTGAGTGCGGCATCACCCGCCGGCCGCCGGTTGGTCTACCCCAAACGATGCGAAATAAATAGCAGTCGCCGCTTAATTCTCGCTCCCCAAAATGGCGGTAATTTCCTGGGCGATTATTTCTATGGCCACTGGCTTTTTCAACCAGCCGAGGATATTGGGTGGCAGTTGGGTAACGGCCGTTTCCCCCAAAGAATGGCCGGTTACCAACAAAATCTTGCCGGGAATGTGTTGGCTCAGTAGTTCTTGGGCTAATTCCAGGCCGCCCATTTCCGGCATCACCTGATCGGAAAGAATGAGGGCGATTTCGCCCGGTTCCTGGGCAATGCAGCGGATGGCCTCACGGCCGTTAGCCGCTGACAACGTGCGGTAATTGAGTACTTGCAAAATCTCTATCAGAGCCGTGCGCACGGCAGCATCATCTTCCACCACAAGGATGGTTTCCTGATGCCCTTCGGGGATGCCATTTTTATTCGTCGTGGGGGCAGAGATGTCGGCAGTTGTGGCGCGCAGGTAAAAAGTGAAGGTTGTGCCCTGGCCTACGGCCGTTTCCACCGCAATATGCCCGCCATGCTGTTTCACAATGCCATAAACTTGAGCCAGCCCCAACCCGCTGCCCAAGGGCGCGCGCGTGGTGAAAAATGGTTCAAAAATATGGGCCAGCGCCTCATCGGGAATGCCCATGCCCGTATCGGACACCGCCACGCTCAGCCACGAGCCGCCGGGGGAATGATCACAACAAACGCACCGGATCGGCGTCTCCGCCGGGACTTTGCCCAGGGCGATGCGCAAGCTGCCGCCCTGAGGCATCGCATTTCGGGCATTCAGGGCCAGGTTAAGGATGACCTGCTGAATCCGCGCGCTGTCTGCTTCGATGACATAATCGCCCGGTTCCTGGCTCAGGGTAACGCTGATAGTTTCGGGCAGCGTGCGCTCCAACAACATCACTGTTTCCTGAATAAAACCAGACAGGTCTAACGGCCGTAAATCCACAATCGACTTGCGGGCAAAATCCAGGATTTGCTGCACCAACGTCGCGCCACGTTCCGCCTGACGGACAATTGTTTTCATGCGCTCGCGCAAAACCTTCGCCAGGTGATTATCCCGCGAAGCCATATCCGCGTAGAGCATAATTGAAGCCAGGATGTTATTAAAATCGTGGGCAATGCCGGCTGCCAACTGCCCCACGGCCGCCAACCGTTCCTGACGCAGCAGTTGCTCTTGCGTATTGGTTAGCTGGTCCAGGGTTTGGGCCAACCGGGCGTGGCTTTGCTGCAAAGCCTGCTCTGCCCGGAGCCGTTCTGTAATGTCGCTGCAAAAAGCCAGATATTCCTGAGAGCCAATGGGAACCGCTTTGACCAGCATGTGGAATGTATTGCCATCAGCCCGGCGGAACAACAGTTCCTGTTCCCCCCAGCCCAAACGCCTGGCCTGATCCAAAAAAGCCAATGTTTTTTCTGGTTTATCGACCGTCGTCAGGCTAGAAAACAAAATGTTTAGCAGATCGGTCTGATTGTAACCGGTAAGCTCGGCGGCGGTGCTGTTGGCATCCAGGCAACGGCCGTAACCATCCAACACAAACACGCCATAGGGCGCGCTATCGACATAGGTACGATACTGCTCTCTGCTGGCGCGTAGTTGCAGCTCGACAGCCCGCTGGCGAGCCATGCCCAGCGACAGGACAACCACCAGGCCAGTCAACACCAGAAAAACGCTGCCCAGAGTCCAAACCAGATTTTTGTACTTCACATAAAAACTTTCAGGCTGATTGATAATGACATGATCCGGGGGCAGGTCAGACGGCCGTATGCCAAACCTGACCATCTGCTTGTAATCGAACACGGCCGTGTTCGGACTAATTTGGATAACCGGCAAAGCCGAAGGCGGCGTCCCTTTCAAGATTTCCACCGCCAGGGAAGCGGCCGTTTGCCCCTGAACAAAATGGGAAATCAACACCCCGCCCAATATGCCCTTCCCCATGCCGTGATACCACAAATGATAAAGCGGCGCTTTTAAATTCGTTGTGATAAGCGCTAAACTTTCATCAAACGACAACGTCGTGTCGGCGCTGTCGTGGTAAGCGGAAAGCAGCAGCACCGGCGTATTAACGCCGACCGTTTGTAAGGCCACCGCCAATTCGGCAAAAGTCATCTCGGTTAACGACAACACCTCAAAGGAAAGGCCAGGAAATTCTCCGGCAAGGCTTTTTAACGTTTGCAGATCGCCCTGTCCGGCTAAAGTATCATCAACGATCACCACAATGGTCTCGGCCCCAGGCGCGAGATCAGACATTAACGCGACAGTCTCGCGCATAGAAACAGCCTCGATAACGCCGGTCACCAAATCGTTTTCATTTTGTTGCAGCGCCAATGCCTGATTATTGACCCCAAAAAAAACGACAGGCAAACCGGCAAACAAATCCGCTTCATGCGCCAAGACAAACGCCAGCGCGTTGTCGTCGGCCACCAGAATAACATCGTACGGCGGGTTTTTAGAGAGCTTATAGGTCAGCGACTGATAAAAATTGTCCAGATTTTGCGGGTCGTTAAACCGCTTGGCATCCATAAATTCAATGTCCAGGGCGATATTTTGCTCTGCAAAACCGGAGCGCACACCTTCGATCTGGTCAAAAAATGTGGGGAAAGTGGGATGATAAGAGAGGATGAGAAGGGCGCGTTTTTGGGCGTCAGCCCGAACAGACGGTCCAAAAATACCGGCCGCGCCACCAATGATGAGTAACAAAAGCGCTTGCCGCCAGGTCCACAAATGGTTCAGTACCAAGATTTTGTTCTTATACATATGCCTGATCCAAAGGCTGAATCGCCTCGCTTATTAGGCAATAATTGTACGCAGTTTAAAGCCAGGATAACACAACAGAAGTGTCGCGTCTATACACTTTCTCGCGGCTATGACAGCAATTCTCAATTTAGATCAGGCATTCGTGCGAACAGGGCAATTTCTTTGCAATTTAGGCTGAATTGTCATTCTGAGCGGAGTCTGCGGAGCGAAGAATCCCCATGTATTGGTCATTAGGGCTGAACGGGATGCTTCGGAGGATGCTTCGGCAAGCTCAGCACAGGCTCTCAGCATGACATATTTCTAGTTAAATTGAGAATTCCTGCGGCTATGACTAATTATTGGAACGATTGGCTGAAGCGTCTTACAATCGAGACATGCAGCGGCGGCGCAAGATAGAGCGCCATGTGTCGGAGAAACTGATCAGAGGCCGGGACACGGCCGTATCCCGCCTTTAGCGATCAATTGATTGAATGGAGCGTTCCATGCGAGCAGACCTGTTAACAAACGAACATTTGATGTTCCGCGATGCCTTTCGGCGTTTTGCCGCCAAAGAGATCACGCCCCATCATCCGCAGTGGGAAAAAGATGGCCTTGTGCCCCGCGACCTGTGGCAAAAGGCTGGCGCCGCCGGCTTCTTGTGCATGGATGTGCCCGAAACGTACGGCGGTCTTGGAGCCAAAGATTTCCGCTACAACGCCATCATCAGCGAAGAGTTGGTCCGCGCGGCGGCCTCAGGTCCGGGGTTTGCCGTACACACCGATATGGTCGCCCCCTACATCAGCCAGTTTGGCACAGAAGAACAGAAGCGGCGCTGGCTGCCCGGTCTGGTCAGCGGCCAAACCATCGCCGCCATCGCCATGTCGGAGCCAAATACGGGCAGTGATGTGGCGGCTGTGCAGACAACGGCCGTGCGCCACGCCCACCATTACCTGCTCAACGGCCAAAAAACCTTCATCTCCAACGGCATCCTCAACGATCTGGTCATCGTGGCCGCCAAAACCAACCCCCAGGCCGGCGCCAAAGGCGTCAGCCTCATCGTCGTCGAACGAAACATGGCCGGGTATGAACGCGGCCGCAACCTGGACAAAATCGGGATGCACGCCCAAGACACGGCCGAGTTGTTTTTCCACGATGTCCACGTGCCCTTCGACAACCTGATCGGTCAGGAAAACATGGGCTTCATCTATCTGATGCAGCGTCTACCCCAGGAACGCCTGACCATCGCCGTCGGCGCGATAGCCGCCGCCGAAATTGCCCTGGAATGGACGGTGGCCTACTGCCAACAACGCACCGCTTTCGGCCGTCCCATTGGCAAATTCCAGAATTCCCGCTTCAAACTGGCGGAAATGAAGACAGAAATCGAAATCGGCCGGACGTTTGTAGACCACTGCATCAGCCTGCACAATCGGGGCGATCTATCCGTAGAGCAGGCCGCGATGGCTAAATGGTGGACCACAGACCTGCAAGTGCGCGTAATCGATCAATGCTTACAGCTTCACGGCGGTTATGGCTATATGATGGAATACCCCATCGCCAAAGCGTACATCGACTCCCGCGCCCAAAAAATCTATGGCGGTTCCAATGAAATTATGAAAGAAATCATCGGCCGGGCAATGGGGTTTTAGCGTGATCAACAATTTCCCGCCAAAATTTACGTTCCCCTTCACCCCATCTTTTAATCTGGAACACAACTGCCGATTTATTCCGACATACAAACCAGGCTTCGCACCCACAAGCCCGCAAGCGGGCACTCTCGGACAAGTGCCACCGCGTGATCAGATCCACGCAAAGGAATAAGGCCAATGGAAGATTCGCCGGACACAAAACCGCAGGCGCCTTTGGTCGCAGACCATGCGCCAGAAAATCCCCCACAGGCAACCCATCAACATCTGCCATTCTGGCGGCGAATTGGGTGGGGCAAAATTATCCTCTTTATTATCAGCTTGTTTCTATTTATCTTGGGCATAACCCAGATGAAAGAGGGGGCAAAAGATCTCGCCCCACTGGTGCAAAACCAATTTTCTGTTACCAACCCGGCCAACAGCCTGGGATTCGGCTGGTTGTTTGCCTATATTGTCATGAGCGGCTCGCCTGTAGCCGCAGCGGCGCTCACCTTTTTCGACGCCAACGTTTTGAGCCAGATGAGTACATTCACCATGATCACCGGCAGCCGATTGGGGGCCAGTTTCATTGTGTTATTTATCGGGTTTATTTATGTGCTGCGCGGGCGAAATAAACGCGACAGCCTGGGAATGGGTTTATTATCCCTTTCGGTTACAGGCAGCACGTACCTCGTGGCGTTGGTGGTGGGCGTTGCCTTACTACAATCGGGGGTGTTGGATCAGTTTCAATTGCAGTCTGGAGCGATTTTAAACTCGGTCACCGATTTAATTTTCGACCCGATGGTGAATTTTTTACTCGGCTTTTTGCCGCGCTGGATGCTTTTTATTACCGGTCTGGGCACGATCATGGTTAGTTTTAGCTTGTTTGATCGCTGTTTGCCGGAGATGGCCGTGAAAGAGAGCCAGGTGGGGCGCATGTCGCGCCTGATTTATCGGCCGTGGGTGATGTTTATCTTGGGCGCATCGATCACCCTGATCTCGATGTCGGTGAGTGTATCGTTGAGCATTTTAGTGCCCTTGAGCAACCGTGGGTTTGTGCGGCGAGAAAATGTTATCCCGTATATCATGGGGGCTAATATCACGACATTTGTCGACACGCTGCTGGCGGCCGTTTTGTTGAATAATCCGCAGGCATTTACAGTTGTGCTGGCCGAAATGGCGAGCATCACCATCGTGTCGATTTTGGTGCTGGCCCTTATTTACCGTCGGTATGCGCGGGCTATGTTGGATTTTGCGGGTTGGGTCACACTGAGTAACCGCAATTTGAGTTTATTTATGCTGTCGATTTTGATTGTGCCGATTATTTTGCTGCTGGTGTGATACGGCCGTATTCACCCGCCATTCTTTTGGAGAGGTTAACCAATGATGCGAATTCTAATTGCCACAGGGGGCGCGCCCCACTCCGACACGGCCGTTCGCCTCGGTGGGCGGCTGGCGGTGATCATGAACGGGGCTGTTACGCTGCTGACCGTCGTTAAACACGAAAGCGACATCGCCAAAGGAAACCAGATAGTCGCGGCGGCCCAAACGCTGCTGCCAGAAGGGGTAACGGCCGTTGCCGCCAAAATCCGCGCCGGCCACCCCGCCGAAGAAATCGCCGCCGAAGCCCAAGAAAGCGCGTTTGATCTGATCGTCGTCGGTTCACGCCCCACGCACCACCTCGTCAAACGCCTGCTCGGGCCAGTAGCCGAGCGCGTGATGCTGCGCGCCAACTGCCCCGTGCTTATAGCCAAAAGCGTACCAGACAGCCTGCACCGCCTGCTCATTTGCGAAAGCGGCCGCGAACCATCCCTTTTAGAGCGTCTGAACACACGCCTGCCAACCTTACTTACCCCTGGCACAGAGATCACCGTCCTACACGTCATGTCGCAAATTATCGCCGGGCCTGGCGTTGAAGAATGGGAGCTGCACGCCAGCGCCGCCGAGTTAATAGCCGAACACACACCAGAAGGCGAACTTCTGGACCACGACATCACCTTGCTGGAACAAAACAAAACCAACCCCAAGGCCAAAATCCGTCATGGGCTGGTGGTGGATGAAATCGTAGCCGAAGTAGCCTCTGGCCTATACGACCTGATGATCATCGGCACGCACACCAGCACCGGCTGGGAACGCCTGCTGCTGGACGATGTCAGCCATGCGCTGGTAACACAAGTGGAACAAGCAATCCTGGTCTTGTAACCAACAAATTATTCTGTGCCCAGAAGCCCGTACTATGGACTTTTTGGCGAGGATGCTTTAATGTTAACAACTGAAAATGAACAGACCTGCCAGACCAATTAGAGGCCGCGTCCTCGACGCCTCTAGTACCGGAGAGCACATACCAATGGGCCTCAACCGCAGGAAAAAAAATGAGTAACGGAAGCCATACATGGTCAGCATAAAATCACACCATAAACTTGCCAACCGCCTGACCGGCATTCTCTATATTGGCCAGAATGCTTCAATAATTTCCAATTTACGCGGGCTTTTAGACGGGGTTGCCGATTTTGAATTTTTTGCCAAATTCACTTTGGCCGATGCGCTAACGCTGCTGGAAAAGTCGCCAACGGCCGTTATCTTGCTCGAATTAACCACGTCCCCAGCCAACAGCCTGAATACCCTGCAGCAACTACGGCAACAATATCCGCACAAACCGGTTATTTTATTGGCCGACGCAGCCACAGCGGATACGGCCGTTCACCTCGCCGAAGATAACTCCCTCGACTACCTCATCAACCAGGAATTCGACAAAACCCACCTCTTCCGGGCCATCAAATACACCCTAAACCAACAACGCCTGCGCAGCGAACTGGCCTTTATCAACCAGGTCGGCCGCCAACTAACATCCTCATTAGACCTCAACCAGGTTGTCGCCACCACCCTGGAACAAGCTCGACGCTTACTAGACGCCATGGCCTGTTCTATCTGGCTGATCGACAAAGAAACCAACAGCCTTATCTGCCGCGAAGTCGCCGGCCCCGGCAACGAATACCTGCGCGGCTGGCGCCTGGAAATGGGCCAGGGCATTGTCGGTTGGGTAACCGCCAACAACCAACCCGTCCTTATTGAAGACACCTGGTCAGACTCTCGCTACTACCCAAGCATCGACCAAAAAACCGGCATCCCCATCCGCTCCATGTTATGCCTGCCCCTGCAAACCAAACAAAACACCCTAGGCGCGCTCCAACTTGTAGACCAGAATATCGACACCTTCACGCAAGCCGATTTAACCCTATTGGAATCCGTTGCCTCGTCTGCGGCCATCGCCATCGAAAACGCCCAACTCTACGAACAAGCCCAGCTAGAAATTGCCGAAAGAAAACGAGCAGAAGAAGCCCTGCGTCATCGCAACGAAGAACTCGACCGCCTATACAGAGCGTCCGACACACTGTTGGCTTCCACCACCCCCGACTTTAAAAGCCTGGCCAAATCTATCGTCGAGACTGTCCGACGCGAATTTGTCAATACAAATTGCAGCCTGGTTCTAATAGACCCCGACACAGACAAGCTCAATCGCGTAGCCGCATCTGGCCCTTATGTTGAAGAAGTCAACCGATCCATCCTCACCGTTTCCGGGCCAGGTATCATCCCAGAAGCCATTCGCACCGGCAAATCCTTAAACGTCTACGATGTGGACACGCAGCCACAATACAAACAAGGCTGGAAACTTACCAAATCCGAATTGTGCGTGCCCCTGAAAATCGACCGCCGGGTCATTGGGGCCATCGACATGCAAAGTTCAGATTATCACGCCTTCAACCAGGACGACGAACGGCTGCTGTCTCATTTTGCCGACCGGGCAGCGCTGGCTTTGCAAAGCGTCCGCCTGTTCAATGAAACTCAACGTTGGGCCAAAGAGCTAGATCTGCTAAACCATATCATTGCCACAATCACCGCCGGCGCTACAGAAGCAGATATTTTCCAAACTGCCTGCGTGGAACTATCAAATTTTTTGCAGGCTCCGTTCACCTTTTTAAGCCTGCTGGATGAAGAACAAGTGGCCCAGGTTGTGGTTTCAGAAATGCTGCCGCCGCGAGTCATTTCGCAGATAGGCGCGCCGCTGCCCATGCAAAACAGCCTTTTGTTTCAAAGCATTTTTGAATCTGGACAGGCGTATGCCAATGCCAACTTTGATTTACATTCAGATGCGGCTTTCAAACCGTTCGCCGATCTGCCAGACTTTCAGGCCGAATCTATTTCGTTGGTTACGGCGCCAATTGTTTACCGTGGTCAGGTGGCCATTGGCAGCCTGATTTTGTTTTCACTGGAGAACCGGGCATTTTCGCCCAGCGAGGTGCGGCTGGTAAAAGTGGTTGGGGAAGAATTGGGTCGAGCCTTGGAAACAGTGCGCCTTTCTGATCGACTGCGAGCGTATGCGAGTGAATTGGAAGAGCGGGTGGCAGCGCGCACTGAAGAACTGCACATAGCCAATACACGGTTGGTTCAGGCACTGCAATCACGAGATGAATTTCTGGCCAGCATGAGCCATGAGCTAAGAACGCCATTAAACGCTATTATGCTGCGCTGCGAACTCATGCGTGAATCGGGTCCAGATGCGGCGGGACAAGCGCGATCGTTACACATTATTGAAGAAAGCGCGCAACATCTTCTGGAGCTGATCAATGATATTTTGGATGTGGCCAAAATTGAAGCGGGCAAATTGGAGCTTTTGGTCGAGCCTGTGCCTGTGCGCATGATTTGCGAGAGCAGTTTGCGCATGGTGGCGCATATGGCGCAGAAAAAGCAAATTGAACTGAAGGAGACGATTGATGACACGGCCGTTATCATTCATGCCGACGGCCGTCGAATCAAACAAGTCCTCGTCAATCTGCTCACCAACGCCGTTAAATTTACCCCCGAAGGGGGCAAGATCGGCTTAGACGTGCGCGGCAACCCGGAAGAAGATTGTGTCCAATTTATCGTTTGGGACAATGGCATCGGCATTGACCCCGACGACATGCCCCGGCTGTTCCAGCCTTTTGTCCAGCTAGACGCAACCCTCTCCCGCAAATATTCTGGCACAGGCCTGGGCCTGGCGCTCGTCCATCGGCTGGTGCAAATGCACCACGGGACTATAGAATTAGAAAGTCAGGTGGGCATTGGCAGCAAATTCACCATCTCCCTGCCCTGGTCATCGGTCACAGCAAAGAACAAACAGACGAACGGCCCGACGGCCGTTTCCCCCATCACCCTCCCGGTGCCACCGGTCATCGACAACAGCGACATCACCTTGCTGCTTGTCGAAGACAACGAAGCCGCCATGGAAGCTCTAACCGAATACCTGGCCACCCAAGGGTATCACGTAGTCCAGGCAAGAAATGGTCTGGAAGCGGTAGAATTGGCCTTCAGCGCAGCGCCCGATTTAATCCTCATGGATATCCAAATGCCTGGGCTGGATGGCCTGGAAGCCATGCGCCGCATACGCGCCAATCCCAATCAGGCGGCCACAATTATTGTCGCCATGACCGCCCTGGTTATGCCCGGCGACCGCGAACGCTGCCTGGAAGCAGGCGCAAACACCTATATCAGCAAGCCTATTAGCTTTAAAGAACTTAACAACGCCATCAAAAGCCAGGTGGCAGCTCGATAAAAATATGACCCCAAAACCCCGCATTCTTGTGATAGACGATGACCTGGTCGCGCGTGAAACGTTCGCCGAACTCTTAATGATGGAAGGTTATGAAACGGCCGTTGCCGCCGACGGCCTGGAAGGATTGACGGCCGTCACTGATTTTAACCCCGACATCATCTTGCTCGATGTCATGATGCCGATTATTGATGGGTACACCGTCTGCCGCCGCCTGAAAAGCAACCCCCAGTGGCAGCACATACCCGTCATCCTGGTCACGGCCCTAGACAGTCAGGCCGACAAGCTGCGCGGCCTGGAAGCCGGCGCCGACGAATTTTTAAGCAAACCAATCGATCGCACCGAGCTGCGCGCGCGCATGCGCACCTTGCTGCGCATCAAACGACAATTCGACAGCCTCCAAGACGCGATCAAACTGCGCGAAGACCTGATCAACATGGCGGCCCATGACATCCGTTCGCCGTTAACGGCCGTTGCCATGCACTGCGGCCTCCTTATCAACAGCAGCGGCAACCTCACCCCCAACCAGATCGAATCGATCCAAGCAATCCGCAGCCAAACCCAACTCATCAATACCTTTGCCAACGATTTATTAGTCCTGGCAAAAATGGAGAGCGGAAACCTGGTTATCCAACCAATGGAAGTCTCGGTTGCCAGCCTCATCGGCAACCTGCAAGAGCAGTACAACCTGATGGCTGATTTAGTGGGCATCGATTTTCAGGTACACATTGAACCACAGCGGTATCGAATCGAACTGGATCGCAACCTGTTCACCCGAACCATCGACAACTTGCTGTCCAACGCCTTCAAATTTTCCTCGCCCGGCGAAGCAGTCACCCTGGAAATTAAATACCCCCACACCTATTCGCCCCAGGCCCCGCGCCTGCGCGTAGAAGTGATCGATCAAGGCCCCGGCGTACCGGAAAAATATCGGGAAATTGTATTTGATAAATTCAAGACGGTTTCCATGAAGAAACAAGGCGTCCCCCAAACCGGTTTGGGCCTGGCTTTTTGTAAAATGAGCGTCGAAGCCCACAACGGCCGAATCTTCGTCACCGACAACAAGCCCAAAGGGGCCATTTTTGTGGTAGAAATTTAATCCCCGGCCAGCCAGCGCGTAAGGTGAGCTTGCACGGCCGTTTCCACCCCCGCCGCATCCATATCAAACCAGGCAATCGCCGGATCATCCAGCCGAAACCAGGTTCCCTGCTGCCGGGCAAAACGGTGCGTTTCAAACTTAATTCGCTCCACCGCCTCCTCCAGGCCCATTTCCCCGTCCAGATACGCGCCCAACTGCTGATACCCCAAACCACTCATCGACGGCAGCGAACGGCCGTAACCCATCTCCCGCAGCGCAATCAATTCGGCCAATAACCCGGCTGCCATCATCTCATCCACCCGCGCATCAATCCGCCGGTACAACGATTCCCGGCTCCGCGTCAGCCCAATCTGGCAAAACGCATAAGGCGGCGGGGTTTTGCGCTGCAATTCCGAGATCGGCCGTCCGGTCACCAGCGTCACTTCCAGAGCGCGGATCACCCGGCGCACATTTCGCGCATCCATGCGCGCCGCCGCTTCAGGGTCCAGGACCGCCAGCCACCGCGCCAGTTCCGGGCCGCCAACAGCCTCCAGCGCGGCGCGCAGGTCTGGCTGGGGAGCCACGCGCGGAATCCCCCACCCTTCGACGACCGCCCTCACATATTGGCCGGTGCCACCAACCAGAATGGGCAAACGGCCGTTTGCCCACACCGCCTCAATGGCAGCATACGCCGCCTGTTGATACGCTCCCAGCGTCACCGTCTCATCCGGATCGCACAGGTCGATCAGGTGGTGGGTCGCCGCCGCCCGCTCCGCTGCGGAGGGTTTGGCCGTGCCAATATCCATGCCACGGTAAAAAAGCCGCGAGTCGGCGGAAATGATTTCTCCATCCCAACGCCGGGCAATTTGCAGCGAGAGAGCCGTCTTGCCAACGGCCGTTGGCCCCACCAGCACCAGCGCCAGCGGTGTGCCCTGGCCTCGTCTTTCTCCCACCGGCAGCCTCACCACCCCAACACCACATTGGGAATATGGTCGCAGCGCAGCAGCTTGCCGGAGGTATCTAATTCCACCGCCACCAGGTCCACCCGCCAGTCGGCATCCAGATCATGCGCCAGCAGATATTCTTCGGCTACGGCCACCATTTTGCGCTGCTTAACGGCCGTCAGCGCTTCTTCCGGCGCGCCCATCGTCTGGCCGCGCCGCGTTTTAACTTCCACAAAAACCCATTCCGCGCCTGTTTTGGCCACCAGATCAACTTCCCCATACTGGCAGCGCCAATTGCGGGTAACGATCTGATAGCCCTTGGCTTCCAGGTGTATGGCCGCCAGCGATTCGCCCCAGCGCCCTAAAGTTTGCCGTTCATTCATAGATGGTTTCTGCCTGCGCCACGCACTGCGCCAGCCGGGCGATTTCTTGGGCCGCATCCGGCCGTGCCAGCCCCCAACAGGCGGCGCGCATCTGCGCCAACCGCTCATCATCGCCGAGTAAGCGCAAAATTTGCGCTCCCAAAATGGCGGTTTCTTTCGCGCCGATCACGGCGCACCCTTCATTTACCAGCAAATCGGCGTTGGCCTGTTCCTGGCCTGGGCCAATGCCCAGCAGCAGCATGGGCACGGCGCAGCTCAATGCCTCGGCGGTCGTAACGCCGCCGGGCTTCGTTACCATTAAATCGCTGGCCACCATCCACTCGCCGATGTTGTCCACAAACGGAAGCAGCGTCACCGGCCAGGGGAGGCGTTGCACCAGACTTTGCAAGATAAGGAGATTTTCTCGATTCCGGCCGGTAATGACCACGATTTGCAAGTCTGCATGGGGGGAAACGGCCGTTTCCTCACTCCCCCACAACGCAAACAACTCGCTCATCACGCGGGCAGATTGCACATAGGGTTCATTGTGCAGGCTGCCGGTAATCGCCAGCAGCGTGGGCTTGTTGGCCAAACCCAAACGGCTCCTTATGCGGGTTTGCGATTCAGCCTGCGTGGCAAAATGCGCCGCAACCGGAATGCCCAGCGCGTGAATGTGCTGCGTCGGATAGCCTCGTCTAACCAGACGGGCGCGCGCCGCCTCGGATGCTACAACAAAAGCCGACATGCGCTCCACCGGCCAAAGACCATTCACCATAAAATCGGTGGCTACGTTGATGGTGGGTTGGGAACGGCCGTCTTTCAACCACAACAGGCTCAAGATACGGGCCGGCAGGGCATGGGTACACACAAAAACGGCCGGTTGATGTTTGGCTGCCAGTTCGCGCATCAACCCCACCATGTTGGTAAGCCCCAATACCTTATCCAATGCGCTTAACGCTTCGTGATCGCCCCAGTAATGTTCATAAAACGAAGCCGCCAATTTTAACAGCCAGGCATTCATATTATTTGCCAGACTGGGCAGACCCGACCAAACAAGGGTTAACACGTCTACGGGAAGACATGTCCAGCCAACCTGCCGGGTAAATGTTTCGGCCAAGACCTCGGCTGCACGCCGATGCCCGGAACCAATCGATACATAAAGAATTAATGCGTCCATTGAGAAATCCCCCCTATCGCAGCGGCCACGGGTGCGCCGGCTGCCAACCGGCTCAGATTTTGGCCGTTTCTTCTAGCGGCTGCCGGCTGTCAGATGGGGGCTATTGGTAGAAATTTGCGTTCAGGGATGCGCCAGGAGCCAACGGTGTAAATGCGCCAGCCCCAGCGTGCAGGCCCACTGGTTAATATTTTCCGGATGACCGCCAAAGGAGCGCTGGGTTACAGATACGCCTTGCGCCGAAGCGAGATAAACGCTTAACTGCACGCCGCCGGGCGTCCTATCATTATACACAAGGAGGCCAAGGTTTACGGCCGTTTTGCGCACCATTTCTTCAGCGGCCGCGCGGCACCATTGGGTCATGGTAGTGGTCGGTGCGGGCGGCTCTATATGTAAGGCGTTGGCCAGATCAATTTCGGATTCTACTGGCAGGGGTAAGATGGCGTCGGCAACGGCCGTATCGGACAAGAGCAGGCGGGAAAGCGCATGATCGGTATGGCACTCAGCCACAGACACCCGATACCCACCCTTGATCAACATCGCCAAAATAACAGCCTCCAGCCGATCTTTATCTTGTCCAAATACATGGTCCCCCAACCGCAGCAAAATGGTGCTGCGCAGCATGCCCAACTGCACCTGAATATCGGCCTCCGTGTCGGCCATCACCCGCAGACGGATATTAGACTGCCCGGCAAATGAATCAAAGCCGATCCATTGATTGGGCGCCAGGGGGAGGTCCGCAAGCTGTTGGCGCAGGCTGCTTTCCATAACTCCCACCGTGCGCAAAATGAGCATGCCAGATTTGAGCCTGGCTCTGGCACGCAGGTAGGGAAACACTTCGGTTTCCAGCAAATAAGCCATTTCCCGGCGGCTGCCGGGCAAACAAACCAACATGCCGGGCAAGTTTTCCAGGATAAAGCCGGCAAATCCAGGCGACTGACTGCCTAAAACGATGCTGCCTTCCAGCTCTTGGGTCAAGGGATTGAGAGAGGCGTAAGTGGTAACGGCTACGGCCTGTCGGGTAAAATCGCGCGCCTGATCGCCCAGGCCGCCGGTTGTCAGCACCAGATCGGCGCGCGCCAGGGCAATGCGCAAGGCGGCGGCGATATGCTCGAGATTGTCGCCAACGGTAACTTTATAAATGAGTTCCGCGCCGATTTCTTGTAAGCTGCGTGAAATGTAGGCAGAATTTGTGTCCAGTACATCACCCAGAAGATGTTTTGTGCCGATGCTGACTATTTCCGCTTTCATGACTCTTCCGAGGGCGTAGCTGGAGGCGGTTTGCGCACGGCCGTTCGCCTCTTCATGCGATCAGTCTAAAAAAGAGAACGGCCGTTCCTGCCTGGGCCTGGTTCGCCGCCTAAACCATTTCATCTGGCGATCAGGATTCGCGTTTATTCGATTGGGTTAACATCAACTGCAACTGCCGCACGGTCAAATCTGTGTTGCGAATCTTAAACGCCAGATCGGCGGCCAAATTTTTCATCAACTTGTACCCCAATTCCGGGTACGTATCACACAAAAGCATCAAGCGCTGACGGGAAATTTTCAGCAGATACGTGTCATCCCGGTTCACGCGCACCGTAGCTGACCGTGTTCCCTGGTCTACCAATGCCACCTCGCCCGTCACCTGCCCCTGGCGCAGCTCAGTTAGGCGAACTTCTTCCGAGCCGGGCGGCACATGCTCGCCCACCACATCGGCGCTGACAAAAATCTCCACGCTCCCCCGCGCAATAACGTACAACGCGCTTGTTTTTTCGTATTCGCGGATCAGAACATCCCCTTTTTTATAGGCTCCTGGCTCGCAAATTGCGGCCACCAACTCTAACTGGGTCGGCGTAAAATTATCGAAAATTTCAGTTACCGCCAGATTAGCGACAATACTTGGTTGCATGTTTTATTACCTTCACTGCGTTTGGGTTGGCCAAAGATTGTAGCATATGCCCAGAGGGGTCGCAATTTAACAGGAATTCTCAATTTAGATCAGGCATTCGTGCGAACAAGGTAATTTCTTTGCAATTTACGCTGAACTGTCATGCTGAGCGGAGTCTTCGGAGCGAAGCATCCCGCTCCACCAGAAGAAGGAGATGCTTCGGAGGATGCTTCGGCGGCCTCAGCACAGGCTCTCAGCATGACACATTTCTGGTTAAATTGAGAATTGCTGGCAATTTAAAGTGCGCTCCGTTTGGTGACGATGGTGTCCATCAACTGCCCAAAAGAATGGGCAAAAGCGTCTACGCCTTCTGTCTGAAGCTGCTCAGTGACGGCGCTGAGGTCGATGCCCAGGCCGGCCACTCCAGCCAGGACAGCCTGGGCGGCGGGCACGTCTTGCTCCAGGGTGTTGGCCACACGGCCGTGCGCCCGAAATGCATCGACCGTATTCGGCGGAATCGTGGAAACTGTCTGCGGTCCAATCAACTCGTCTACGTACATGGTCGGCGAGTAGTTCGGGTTTTTGGCGCTGGTAGAAGCCCACAACAACCGCTGCACGGCCGCGCCGCCCGCCGCCAGAGTGGCAAAACCATCCCCGTGGAATAATTCTATGAACCGTTGATAGACAATTTTGCAGTTGGCTACGGCCGTTTTGCCCATCAACTCGTTTGCCGCCGGAACATCCATCTGTTCTAACTGCGCGTCTACGGCCGAATCGACGCGGCTGACAAAGAAAGAGGCCACCGAAGCCACCTTTCGCAGGTCGCCGCCGGCCGCCGCCAGATGGCGCAGACCGTCGATGTAGGCATTGGCCACCGCTTCGTAATGGGCCAGGCTAAACATCAGGGTCACATTCACATTGATGCCCTCGCCAATGAGCTGGCGAATGGCCGGAATGCCTTGCGGCGTCGCCGGAACTTTGATCATCAGATTGGGGCGGTTGACGGCCGTAAACAACCGCCGCGCCTCCACCACCGTGCCTTCCGTGTCACGCGCGAGATACGGCGACACTTCCAGGCTCACGTACCCATCCCCGCGCTCCGAGGCCACGTACAACGTTGCAAACAAGTCACAAGCGGCCTGAATATCGGCAATGGCCAGGGCTTCGTAGACGGCCGTTGTGTCTGCGCCCTCGGCGGCCAACTGCTTCATCTGGTTGTCATAATCATCGCTGCCACCAATCGCTTTCTCAAAAATGGAGGGATTAGAGGTCATGCCGCGCAGGCCATCTTCGGCAATCAGGCGCGCCAGCGTGCCATCTTGCAACAACTTGCGCCGAATATTGTCGTACCAAAAGCTTTGCCCGAAGGCGTGTAATTCTACCAGAGGATTCATTTTTTTCTCCTTTGAATGGAAAGGCCCTAAGGGTTTCAGGTCCAAACGGACTCCTTATTCCAGAGCAAATCCTTAGGGTGAATGGTTACGACGAGGCTATTTCTCGTCCACACGGAGCGGCGTCAGGGTTAAGGTGTCATCCTGGGTGATACGGCCGTTCGCCGTCACCAACTGCAGCCGCCTAAACTGCCCTTCTTCCAGGGTATACACCCCTAAAATGATGGGGTACACATCCGGCGGCGTCTCTGCATCCAGCGTGAGGGTCAGCGTCACCGGCTGCGCCACGCCAACTGGCCACTGCGACGTAGGGGATGGCTGGCTTTCCGGCGGCAAATCTTGCGCCGCCCAGCGCGTCGTGTCCTCATCCACTACCTGGGCAAAGAAGGTGTAATTTTTGCTTAACGGCCGTTGCGCCCGCCAATATACCACCATCGTCACCGTTTCGCCCGGCAGCGCCCGTCGCGGCATAACTTCAAACCCAACCAGCTCTAATTCGTTGCCAAAATTAACCGAAGTCGGATTAGGAAACGCGCCCGGCACGGCCGTTAACGCCACACTGCCGATTTGCGCCGCGTCAGATTCTACGATCTGCTGCTCGGCGGCGGTGATGGGCAACCGCTCACACGCCGGGCAGGTGGCAAAATCATACAGCCCAACCGCCACCTGCAAATCGGCCGGAGCGACGGCCGTTGGCGGCACAGCCAGCCGGTAGCGCGTGACAATCCGCTGCCCAGGCTGCAGCAGCCGCGTCGCCAGCAAGCCCTGCCCCGGATACATATCCCGCTGGGCAATGGGCCGCCCCAACACCGGATCGTTCAGATGCACAAATACGCTCCAGTCGCGGTCCATCGGCGCTAAAACCTCCCAGTCCAACGTCACCCACACCTCGCCGCCGGGGGAAACGGCCGTTTCCTCCACCGTATAACCTACCAGTCGCAGCGCGTCGCCAAAAGTCACGCTTTCCCCGGCAGGCGGGGCCGCAAAAAGCGGCGGCCGGTACGCCGGCTGAATCCACAGCCAGGGCGCCAGGGCTGCCACGCTAAACATAAAGCCGCCCAACCCGCCAGCCAGCCAGCGCGCCGGTCGGCGCGGCAGCCAGCCGGCCAGCCCAATAACCAGAAGCACGCAAAGGGCGGAAACGGCCGTAAACACCAGCCGCCCCTGGGAAGACCAGGTCGTCGTCGCCCACTGCACCAGACCAAACACCACCGCCAGGGAAAACAACAGACACACAACCAGCCCAAACCGGGAAGCAACCAGATACAAAAGATTGGCGATCCACGCGTGCAGATTGGTAAACGTGTTGGCCGTTTCTAATCGCCACGCGCGAATTTCTTTAACCAGATACACGCCAAACCCGGCAACGGCCGCGACCAGCACGCCATTCAGCACGGTGTAAATCCACAGGGGCATGGGCACATTGACGCCGCCAAACAAGCCCCAAAAGGACATCATAAAGCCCACGCGCTCATCCCAAAGCTGGGCCAACGAAGCGGGATTGGCGCGAGAACCCAGCACGGCAATGAACGCATTCCAGCCCAAAAAATCACCGTATAACTGGATATTGCGGTAATACCACCAGCCGGCAATGAGCAGCACCGGGATGAGGAGCAGGGCAAAATACAAAACAGACCGGCCCAGGATGATGACCAGTTGGCGCAGGGAAAGGAGACGGCCGTTGCCGCCCATTTCGCTTGCCGCCGACGCCCATAAAGCCATAAAAATCGTCCCCCAGGCCAGTGGCAGCAGGGCAAACGTGCCTTCCTTCGTCAGAAGGGCCAACCCGATCACCGCCCCCAGCAGCAGCCAATACCTGATCGCCGGAAACTGATAATCGGCAAGCGGCGAGCGGCATTCGGCCAGCGCCCGCACCATCAGCCAGATGGCCAGCGATGCCAGCAAAATCGCCAGATTGTCGTTGTTGACCGCGCCGCTGATGAAGAGGAACATGGGCAAAAAGGCGTTTACGGCCGTTGCCCCCAAGGCAATCTCCGGCCGGTTTGGGATCGCCGCCTTGGCAATGAGGTAAGTCAGCAGCACCGTGCCCGCGCTTAGAAACACCGAAAAAATGCGCACGATGCGCACCGCCAGCAGTGTGCCCTGCCACGGACTCCAATCCGGGTCGTGGATGGCCAGATTGATGTTGCCATCGGCCGTGATAATGCCGTTGTCCACGTGCGGATTCAGCCAGCGCACCTGCGCCATGTCCGACGTGTCAATCCAGAAAGTGAGCGCCGCGCCCAGGTAATAGTACAACGGCGGCTGGCTGGCTTCCTGTTTCCAGGGGCCAACGGCCGTTGGGTCAAACACCTGCACCGGCAGTGGATTACCGTTCGCCAGGTGTTGAATCATCGGGTAATGCCACAGCTCGTCAGACGCCTCAAAGATTGGCGTCGTCAGCGCATATGTCACACCCAATACCATAAACAGCCCTAAAATCAGGGCCAGCAGTCGTCGCTCACTCATAACAGCCCGATTCTACCGACAACTGCTTAACTTGCCACCCGGTTTTAACCATCAGTGGTCAATTTTCGATTGTCGATTTTCGATTTTCGATGGTCAACGGGTAGGTGCTGCGCGCATCGCCTGGGCAATTCCCCCAATCTCCAGGAATTCTCAATTTAACTAGAAATATGTCATGCTGAGGTCCTCCGAAGCATCCCGTTCAGCCCTAATGACCAATACATGGGGATTCTTCGCTCCGCAGACTCCGCTCAGAATGACAATTCAGCCTAAATTGCAAAGAAATTGCCCTGTTCGCACGAATGCCTGATCTAAATTGAGAATTGCTGCCCAATCTCCCAAGAGTTAAGGAGAATTTAACATTATTTAGGCCAAAGTTAACCATGACCGCTCACGAAAGACGTATCCTTCTACCTGTAGACATTATTCACAGACAAATTATCGGAGGCAAGAACATGGATCGTATGAAAGGTATTTTGGCTGCTGGCACCTTGACCGGCATCATTTTAATCACGGTATTGGTATTGGGTTTTGGCAATTTGCAGGCGCTGAATGACAACACGGCCGTTCCCCCTACCGTCGTCGTCAACCCCATCGCTATGCCCGATGGCACGGTCAGCCTGACGGCAGCGCAAACCGGCGCTCAAGATACGCAGGCGCTGCAAGCTTACGCGCAGCAGTTGGAAAGCGCGCTGCAAACGATGCAAAGTCGGGAAGCCGCCTACCAGGCACAAATCAACACCGCCAACCAGACCGTTGTGCAATTGCAAGATCAGTTAAACGCCCAAACGGCCGTTCAACCCCAGGCAGTTTCCTTTAACAACAACCAGACCGCGCCGGTCACTTTTTCTGAGCACGAACACGACGACTAAACCACCGGAAAGCCAGAACCTGAGCCAGAGTAAGCGGGCATTCGCAGCCCACTTACTCTGGCCTTCACGGAGAGAAATCATCATGACCAATCGATCAAATTCACGGCCGGGGCAGCAGCTTGGCGCACTGAAGTTAGCGGTGGCCGGCGGCAGTTTGGCTGCCGCGCTGCTAGGTACGCAGTTAGTAGCCCGGCAGGAGATGGCCAACACGGCCGTTTCCACCCCGGAACCCATCGTCATCACCGTGCCCATTCACTTGCCCGCCGCGCAGCCGGCAGCAGTTGGTGGGGGAACGGCCGTCAACACCACCGCCAACGGCGGGCAAACTGCCCAACTATCACTCAATTTGCCGCCCATCCCGCAAGCGGCCGTACCCCAAATCAATGCGCCTTCTGCCCCCGTGCAGGCTGCGCCAATCACCCAAACGCAATCATCTCGTTAATGGATACCCACCCTGGTGCGGGTCCGAAGCTCGCACCAGGGCCTTTTTGAGGAGCAATCAATATCATGGCATCTGCATCTGCATCTGAAACCACTCCCCCGACAACCCCAACGGGCCGCCTGTTACTCCTGTTCGGCAGCCTGGCCTTCGGCTTCATCGGCGGGCTAATTGTGTTGGGCATCGGCTGGCTGCTGCTAACGGCTACCCCCCTGGGCGCATTTCTGGGCGGCGCGCTGGGCATTACCACCAAAACCGCCTGGCACCTCACCCGAGCCAGCGGCACGGTGGCCTACATGCTCCTGGCAGCTTCCACAATCTGGGGGTTGCTGTTGAGCAGCAAAATCATCAAAGAAACCGTTTCGCCGGTGCTAGCCCTGGCCATGCACAACGTCCTGTCTTGGGCAGCTATCGGCATCACCGGCATCCACGTCTTCGCCCTGCTGTTCGACAGCTACTACACATACCGGCTGGCCGATCTGGTCATCCCATTCATCGGGCCTTATCGGCCGGAGTGGGTTGGCCTGGGCATCATCGGCATGTACTTCATGTTGTTGACCTCGTTGAGCTTTAGCTGGCGCAAGCAGTTGGGGCAAAAGTGGTGGCGGCGGCTGCATTACCTGACCTTTGCGGTCTACCTGATGGTTACGGCGCATGGCGTGATGGCCGGAACCGACAGCGGCACGCCAGGCATGAAAGCGCTCTACTGGGGCAGCGGCCTGCTGGTTCTGCTGCTGACCAATTACCGCCTGCTGACAGTGGGGCAGCGCGGGCGTCCGGCGGCGCGGGCGGCGCGTAACGGCCGTCCGGCGCAAAACGGCTAAAAAAAAGACCCGAAGGGTTTTGAAAACCCTTCGGGTCTTAGCCATTCATGGCAAAACTTATAACCCAGCTTTACGGAAAGCCGCCTGAACAATCACCTGGGCTTCGTCCTGAATTTGTTTGAGATGGGCGGCGCCTTTGAAACTTTCGGCGTAGATTTTGTAGATGTCTTCAGTGCCCGACGGCCGTGCGGCAAACCAGCCATTCTCGGTCACCACTTTCAAACCGCCGATCGGTTCGTTGTTGCCGGGAGCGCGGGTGAGTTTAGCGGTGATGGCTTCGCCGGCCAGTTCGGCGGCTTCCACCATGTCGGGCGAGAGTTTCGCCAGCACGGCTTTTTGTTCGCGGTTGGCCGGGGCATCCATGCGTTCGTAGACCGGACTGCCAAATTGAGCTTCGAGCGCCTGATAATGTTGGCCGGGGTCTTTGTGGGTAACGGCCGTAATCTCCGCCGCCAGCAAATCTAAAATAATTCCATCCTTGTCGGTCGTCCAGACCGTGCCATCCTGCCGCAAAAACGATGCGCCCGCGCTTTCTTCGCCGCCAAACCCATACGAGCCATCCACCAGACCAGCCACAAAATATTTAAAGCCCACCGGCACTTCGGCCAATCGCCGCCCCAACTGCGCCGCCACGCGGTCAATCATCGAGCTGGACACCAGCGTTTTGCCCACGGCCGCGTCAGCGCGCCAGCCCGGCCGGTTTTGGAACAGGTAGGAGATGGCCACCGCCAGATAATGATTGGGGTTGAGCAGCCCGGCGCTGGGGGTGACAATGCCGTGCCGGTCGTGGTCGGGATCGTTGCCAAAAGCCACGTCGAACTGGTCTTTCAGGCCGATCAGCCCGGCCATGGCGTAGGGCGACGAGCAGTCCATGCGAATTTTGCCATCTTTATCGACGGTCATGAAGGAAAAGGTGGGGTCAACGGCCGTGTTCACCACGTCCACATCCAACCCATACATCGCCGCAATCGGTTCCCAATAGGCGATGCCCGCGCCGCCCAAGGGATCGACGCCAATTTTTAACCCGGCGGCGGCGATGGCCGCCATGTTGATGATGCTGCCCAGGTCGGACACATAGGGAGTTACATAATCGTAGGTGTGGGTGGTGGCGGCTTGCAGGGCTTTTTGGTAAGGCATCCGGCGAACGGCCGTCAACCCATCCCGCAAAATCTCGTTGGCCCGGTTTTGGATCACTTTGGTGGTGCCGGTGTCAGCCGGGCCGCCGCTGGGCGGATTATATTTAAAGCCGCCATCGTTCGGCGGGTTGTGTGATGGGGTGATAACGACGCCATCGGCCGTGCCGCCTTTGGCCAGATGGTTGTGTGTGAGGATGGCGTGGCTGATGACCGGCGTGGGCGTGTAACCCATGCCCGCCTGAATGACGATGTCTACACCGTTGGCGGCGAATACTTCAACGGCCGTGGCCTGCGCCGGTTCCGACAAAGCGTGGGTATCCATGCCAATGTACAGCGGGCCGTCTATCTTTTGCGCCTGCCGGTACTCCACCAACGCCTGGCAAATGGCCAAAATGTGGTTCTCGTTAAATTTGCAGTCCAGCGAACTGCCGCGATGCCCCGACGTGCCAAACGCCACCTGCTGTCCCAGGTCGGCGGGGTCTGGTTGATAGGTGTAGTAGGCGGAAATCAGTCTGGGGATATTTTCTAATAGGTCGCGCGGCGCGGGTTTGCCGGCCAAAGGATGTAAAGCCATTGCTGCCTCCTGAAGGTAAGATAATTGGGCATGATTCATTTCAGGCAATCTGTATTGGGTCTTTGGGATTTCATGGGGTTTGGTCTGATGCGTGATACGTGATGCGTGACCAGAGAGGTTTCACGCATCACGTATCACGCATCAGGGGCTGTCAACCCCCTGAGTTCCTGAAGAACCATTATAAGGAAGGGCATGGGTGAATACCAGAAACAAGTAAGTTAATTGTTAGGGCGGGTAGACGCCGGTTGATTCGCCCACGGCCGTTCCCCGCACCATCACGCAGTCAAATTCCAACACCCGCAGGGCATTGTCGCGGGCAATGGGAAAGAGGCCGGTGATGTCGAACCCCAGCCGGTTGAGGAACCGAATTGACTCCAGGTAGTCGGGCATCTCGTCGTAAACCGGCCGCGCCGACACCTCGGATTGCAGCGCCAGCACCTGCGGCAAAATGCCTGCCGCACCGGTGAGCACGTGCAAATCATACCCCTGGGTGTCTACTTTGAGATAAATTCGGGGGTCTGGCAGGTCGGCAAGCAGCGACGGCAGCAGCGCATCCAGACGGCGCACCGGCACGACGGCCGTCTCGTCAATACGCAGCCCCTGCCCGATGATAAACTCGTTGGGCTGCAAAAAGGAGTTGAACAGGCTGTCAGAAGTGACGTTGATACGCTGGTCGGTTTCCTGGTCGCCCAGCGCGATGGGGTGGGTTTGCCAGTGGGGGTCGGCCACGGCCGTTGCCCGCAGCACCCCATAATCCCCTGGAACCGGCTCGAAGGAGATGATACGGCCGTTAAACCCCAACTCACGCAGGAAACGGCCGTACTGCCCCCGGTTCGCCCCCACGTCCACCACGCAGTTAATCTCTAACAGCGCAAACAAACGCTGCAAATGCCTATCCAACCGCTCGCCAGTTGGCTCCGGCGGGCTGCCTGCCTTGCCAGCAAATCCCACTACTTTTTGGAGAAAATCGGTAAGTTTGTTCATCTTTTGTATCGAATGAGGCTCTCTGGATAGGTTGGTTGGTTGGTTGGCTGGCAACTAACCAACCGTCAAACCAACTAACAGCTTGTTTCCGGCGATGATTGTAACGGCTTTTACACGACTGCCAATGCCAAAAGAGGCACAAGGACCACAACGAAAAATCTTCGTAACCATTCAGGCTTCTCTGGCAAGACCCCAAGGGTTTTATACCCAAACAATCCAAATCCTCAGGAGCAAACCCTTGGGGTCTGTAGATACAAATCTTCTTCTTCTCCCAAACAAAAAGCCTCGCCGGGTCCTTATGCCTCCCTTGGAGATTGGGGATTGGAGATTGTGCGCCGCCTGATCTCCAGTCTCCAGTCTCCCTTCTTACCCCTCCACCACCAGTACTTGCGGCGCCTTCTCCCCCGTTACGTCCGGGTTGTAATAGTCGTAGGCGCTGCTGGCCGGGGTTTGGGCGCGCAGCGGATACTGCGCCGTCAGCCGGTAGCTGAAGCTGAGTGGCTGCCCGCCGCTGAGGTTGTTGAGGTAGACGAGGATTTGCCGCCCGGTCAGTTCGTAGCGCTGGATGGAAGGCTGGCCCTCAGCGGCAACGGTCTGATTGTACTGGGCCACCAACGCCGCCAAATCCTCGCTGTTCACCGCAAAACCGGGCGGAATGCCCAGGTCGATCAGCGCCTGCTTGGCATACGCCCCGTCGCCGTTCAGCGTCACCGTCACGTCCACCGTCACCGACTCGTTGACCGCCAGTTCGGTGCGGTCGTAGGCCACATCAATCGTCAACGCCTCTTGCGGCTCGACGAGTTCCGGGTAAGCGGCGATTTTTTCCCAGGGCAGATAAAAGCTGCTCGTCACCTGATACATCAGGCTGCCTTCACCTTCTACCGTGATGCCTACCACGCCTTCACCCAGCGGCACGTCGCTAAAGCTGACTTGCTGCACCACGTCGAAATTCTCCGGCGTTACCTCCACTGTGCGTGTTTGCCCGCCGTTGAAGGTGATAGTGACCGTCGCATTCACATTTTCCGCGCCGCTGCGCACCGTCTCGATGAGCGCTTTCAAGACCAGGATCGTCGCCTGGGTATTGTACCAGGTGCCAAAGCTGTCTTTCTGGCTGATGAGACTGGTCAGGGCGGCGTTGGCTACGTCAGCGTGGCTTTCGGCGCGCAGGAAGGCCAGGGCGGCCAGGGCGGTTGTCTCGATGCTGCCCGTTTGCCCTTCGCTGCCGGCAAAGCTGGCAACGCCGCTGGACCAGGAGACGCCGCCGTTGCCGTCCGGCTGCGCCCGGTTTGCCAGTTCATTCAGCACGCTTTCGGTCTGGTTGCCCACGTCGCTGCCGTCGGCCATGTCAGCGGCGACCAGGGCGTTGGCGACCAGGGCCAACACGTAGGGGTCGCCGGCTTCGTTGGCGTGCTGGCGCACGTAGTCCAACCCACGCTGCGTGCCGCTCTCACGGCCGTAACCCGCTTCCGTCAGGCTCCAGACGATGTAGGCCGTCACCGGCAGGCGGTCGTTTTGCAGGTTGCTCCAGGTGGATTCGTGGACCAGGCCCTGGTCGTTTTCCCAGGAGCCGTCGCTCTGCTGCTGATCCAGCAGCCAGCGGGCGGCCCGGTCTACCAGCGCCGGGTCAATCTCGAAGACACGGCTCATGTCGCTGAATTCTTGCAGGCCGTAGGAGGTTAACATCCGGTCGGCCGGCGCGTAGCCGAAAAGCGAGAAGCCGCCGCCATCCACCTCAAAGGTGGTCAGGCGCTGGTAGCCGAGGTTGATGTAATCCTCGGCCTTGAACTGCACTTCGGGCGAGACCTGGCCGCTGGCCTGCAAATAATCCAGCACCAGGACGTTGGGATAGGTGGACGAGGAGGTCTGCTCGAAGCAGCCGTTGGGCATGCGCAGCATGCTGTCCAATCCTTCCACCACCTGGCTGACCACGCCGGGGTAGATTTTGACTGTGATACCCTGCGTGCCGGGGATGGCGTCGGCGGGGATGGCGACGGCCGTTTGGATAGGCTCGCCCACGGTTAAACGGCCGCTTTCGCTGCCGCGTATCTCCTTGCCGTTGGGCATTACCTGCACCTCCTTGCGGATGGCGTCGGACAGGGTGCTGCCCCAGGCCGTCACGGTGAAGGGTTGGCGGCCAAACTGGTCGGCGCGGATGCGGAAGTAGACGACCTGAATGTCGTTGGGAGCAATCTCGATGGATTTTTCGCTGTCGTCCAACAGTGTAAACCAGCCCGCATCCTCGACGACCAGGCGCACGGTTTGAGCGTCGGGCAGGTAGTTGAAGACGCCCACCGGCACGGCAATTTCGTCACCGACGGTAAGGGCCAGGGGCAGGTTCAAATCGACGAAGAATTCCTGGAAGACGCGCAAACCGCCGGTGGCGGAACCGAGACGGCCGTCTTGCGAACTGGCCAGCGCCGTCATGCGCCAGGTGGTAATCGAATCGGCTACAGGAATATCCACGACCAGGTTGCCGGCCGCGTCGGTTTCGCCGTCGGGCAGCCAGAACATGGTTTCGGGGAAGTATTGGCGCAGGCGCGGCGGCTCGCCGGCCTGGACAGCTTTGTCAGCGGGCACGGCCGTCGCCATCGGCGCCATTTCGGCGACCGCCATTTCCACCATCGGCTCCGCCACAACACCGTCCATCATTACGTCGCCGCCAAATCCACCGGCGCTGCCAACCTGGGAAGCCATTGTGCCGGCCAGGGGCACAGCCGCTGCCCCCAACGCAACGACCAGAGCGAGCACGGCCGTTCCCCACCGCTTCTCCCAGGCAAACCCGGCGGCGTGCAGCAAAAAGGCCAGCGGAATCAGCAACAAAACAATAATCGTCACCCACAGCCAGGCGTCATCGGCAACAAAGCTGCCCATATCGTTAACCACAATCATCAGCGGCAGCAAAACGACGAAAGCCAGCAGCAGCCCTAACCCCCAGCCCAACGCCCGATCTTTTTTGCGCCAGGCGACCACCAGCAGGGCGACAAAACTGCCCAGGCACAGCAGCGCCAGCAGGCTCAGGACCGTATCACTGGAGCGCCAGAAGTATTCGTTGATGAGCATGATCAGGCCATACAAAAAGATAAGCGTAACCACGCCCAGGCCCACGGCCGTTCCCAATTTCTTCCAAAAGCTCCCGGCGTGCCAGACGGAGACGGCCGTAATCCCCCCAATCGCCACCGCCAGCCCCAACATCAGGGCAAACAACCCCTGGCTGAGACCGGTGAAGTAATTGTCCTGCCGCTCGGCGGCCAACTGCATGGCGTCCTCGTGGGAGTTGGCTTGCAGGCTGAAATTGACCGACTGCGGCGCAGCTTCGGCCAGCGACGCGGCGGCGGCCCCTTCCTGCGCGGCGCGCAAATCGGCGTCGGCGGCCGGTTCTGTGCCGATCAGGTCGGGCACGGAGAAGCCGTGCAGGTCGTATTTGGGCTGGAGCAGCTCTTGCTCCAGCATGAAGTAGAGTTTGGCAAAGCCGGGGTCTTGCTCGGCCAGGGCGAAGACGGCCTCGTCCACCACCGCCAGACCGATGGCAGAAGGCACACCCGCGCCGTTAGGGTCGTTGGACTGGATGGTGAGAACGGCCGTATCCCCCGGCCTATACTCATCTTTATCAGGCGAGAGGGTGAGGGCTAAATCGTTGGCCTCGTCCACCAACACCAGCCGTGTATCGCGCGTGATGGCGCCATCACGCAAAATTTTGTAGGCGTGTAATTCCAACGTGCCGAAGAGGTCGGGGGTAACGTCGATGGCCGTCAATGTCTGGCCGTCGGTGATGGGCAGGGCGCGGGTGCTGATGGTCTGCCCCTCGCGGATGATGTCTAAATAGACCGCGCCGCTCTGCGCCGAAGTGAGGATTACCAGGTTCATGGTTTCGCCCACCTGGTAGATGGGCTTGTCGGGGCGCAGCAGCACCGATTCGGCCTGGTAACTGCCGTCGAAGGTAAACATCTGGCTGTCCATGCGCCCCTGGTCGTCGCGGGCGACGATGGTGATTTGTTGGTAGGGCGAACTGGGGGTAAAGGGGATTTGGGCCAGACCGTAGGGGTTGGTAACGGCCGTGGCCTCGCCGCCCTCGCTTTGCCACATCACTTCCAAGTCGGCGGGGGCAGGCAGGCCGTCTGGCGTACTGACCAGCACATAGAGCAAATTCTCCACGCCGGGGCGGAACTGCCCGCCTTCGGGGATGGCCTCGATGATCAGGTCTTGCTCCGACACGGGCAGCGAAAGCTGCTTGGCTTCGGTCTGGTTGGCCTGATCGGTGACGCTGGCTTGCAGGTAAAACGCGCCCAGCCCACCTTCCAGGTCGCTGCCGGCGATGAAGCTGGGAAGGGTAAATTCAAACTCGAAGTTGCCCTGCGCGTCGGTGGTCCCTTGCAGGCTGAGGGCATCCTGGCGCTCGAAGTCGAAGGTAAACCCTTCGATGGTAACGGGGCTGTCAGCCACCGGCTTGCCGAAGAAGTAGACAGCGTTCAGACTGCCGCGCACCACGTCGCCGGGGCGGTAATAGGCGCGGTCGGTTGTCAGGTTCAGGTCGAATTTGGGCAGGGCATAGCGCTCGACGGTGACGGTTTTTTCGGACGAGTCGCCGCCGAGTGTGGCGGTGAGCTTGTAAGGACCGGTATTTACTTCGCCGGCGAGCTGGAAATCGGCGCTGGCGACGCCAAAAGCGGAGGTGGGCACGGTCTGGCGGAAGACAGTGTTGCCCTTGCCGTCGGCGATGGCGATTTGCAGCTCTTGCCCGGCGGCAGGCACGCGATCATACGTACTCAGGGCCAGGGCGCGCAGGTGGATGATCTGGCCGGGTTGGTAGAGAGGCTTGTCGGTGGTGAGGAGGATGCGGTAGTCGCGGGATAGGGTGATGGGGCGCTCGATGCGGTCGTCGCCAAGGGTGGATTGGGTCTCGATGACCAGGGTGTAGTCGGTCTGGTCGCCGTCGGGCACAGCAAGGGTCACATCGGCCGTGCCCAGGTCGTCGGTCTGGCCATCATAACTGGCGGCGATGGCGCCATCGGGCGCTTGTAAGCGGACGTTGACGATAGCTCCGACCAGCGGGGCGGCGTCGCGGCTGTCGCGCACGGCCACGCGCAGGGCGGCCGTGCTGCCCGGAACGAGATCGCTCTGGCCGAGGATGATGGTTTCGTGCTGGCTGAGGTGGTCGGGCAGGTTGGCGTAGTACCAGCTTAACCCGGCCAGCCCGCCCACCAGGGCGACGAGGACGAGGATGAGAATGATCTTGGCGTTTTTAGACATGATGGCCTCCTGTCGTTCAACCGCCTGAGGTTTGACGCCTCAGGGGAATGGATATGACCGATACTTTTGTTAAAGACGCTGTTGGGGTGGGTTTGGTTCCCCCCTTCCCCAGTTTTTGGTGGTTAGATGGGTTCAAAATTTAGGCTCTTCAGGGATTCTGGGGGTTGACGTTCAATGAAGCGTGATACGTGATGCGTGGTACGTGATGCGTGATGCGTGATACGTGATCATAGAGTCTTCACGCATCACGCTTTACGCATCACGCCTTAAGCATCACGATTCACGCTTCACGCCAGTCCTCACGAAATCCAAAAGACCCAAAAAATTTATAGAGCCGGCCTAGCCTATTCTTCTGCGGCTTGCAGCGCTGAGGCAACTTCTTCGTTCTGGTCTATGGCCAGCAGTTCGGCTTCACTTTCCGGCGAAAGCTCGGTCACCAGGGCTTCACCGCCGAATGGAGACAGGACTTCGCGCAATCTGACCCAATCAACGGCGTCGATGATGAGCGCCAGGGCCGAGTCATCCTGGCCTAGTTTTTCATCGAGTAAAGGTTTTAGCTCGCCTTGCAGACCAGAGCGGGAGGAGCCGATTAAGGCGCCGATGCCAGCGGCCACGGCCGTTACTCCCGCCAGCGTCCCGCCAGAAGCAGCCAACAAAAACAGCCCGATTGCCCCGCCGCCAACCATCCCTTTGCTAGCCGATGCCCCACGTTTGTGCTCGATTTTTAGCTTACCATTGGCCCGCCGTTGAACGACGGCAGCCAGGTGGAGCTTGATGGTTTTTTCTTTTTCCAGGTTGAGCAGGGATTGGTAGACGTTGGCGGCGGTGGAACGGCCGTTATACACCATCAATACCGCGTCATAGGTTGTCTTGACAAACACCTGCGGCTTCGGCGCGGCAATCGCCAACGCGCCTGGCAGCACCTGCACGCTGATGGGCGTGCGCCCTACATACTCGCCATCCGTCCAGACCGGCTGGTCGGGCGTGGTTTCGATGGTCACGCTGCGCCCGCGCCAAAAGTAACGCTTCGACTGCTCGGTGTTCAGGTTCAGGAAGCGGTTGGCTGCGGCGGTTAACGTTTCCATGTTGCGCGTGTTGAGCACAAACACATCCAACAACCCATCATCCACGGCAAAATGATGCCCCAACACCGATAAGCCAGTGCCGGTGCGCCCCGAATTGACCACATAACATTTGGTCCCCGGCATCTCAATCACTTCGTCATCGACGGTGATGCGATAGTGGCTTTCCGGTTGGTTGACGGTTTGTTGGTAAGCCGAGACGCCATAAGCCAGGATGCCATAGCGGTCTTTCAGTTCACGGCTGGTTTGTTCTTCCGGCTCAATGCCCACGTACAGACGCTGGATAAAATATTGGTTGCCCATTTGCACGGCGTCGACGTGGCGCACTTCGCGGCTGGTGCAGAGCAGCTCCACCGCTTCGCGCAGGGTTTTGGGGATGCCTATCTCGTTGGCAAATCCGTTGCCGGTTCCGCCGGGAAGTACACCCATCATCACCTCTGTGCCGATGAGACCATTGGCGATTTCGTGCTGCGTGCCATCACCGCCATACCCGGCGACCAGATCATAACCAGCGGCAGCGGCCTTGCGGGCCAATTCGGTGGCATCTCCAAATTTGTGGGTGATGTCGGCTTCCCATTCCACGCCATGCTGCCGGAAGACATCGTTGAGGACGTTGAGAATGGGTTCGTCTTTTCCGGCGGCGGGGTTGATAACGACAAAAATTTTGGGGTAGGGTGGATTAGACATGGATACCTCGTGGTGGGGTCAGGGAACGATAACGCGAATGGCGGCGGGAACGGCCGTGATCGTCACCGGCGTCGGGCCAAGCAGTTCACCATCCAGCCAGATCGTCTGCGGCGGGTCGGCTTCCATCACAATTTCACGGCCGCGCCAATAATGCCAGCGCGCCTTTTCCAGCGGCAAATTCAGAAAACGGCCGGTCGCCGCGCCCAATGAAGAGAGGTTGGTGTTAATCATAAAAACATCTAACAAGCCATCCGTCACGTCAATCTGCGAATCAAACGACAACGTGACGCCGCCCAAACTACCGGCGTTGATCACAAAACAGACCACCCCGTTTTCTTCCACCACTTCCCCGTCAATTATCAGTTTGTAATGGGCGTGGTTCAGATCGCGCAGCATGCCCACCACCGACATCGGGTAAGCCAACACGCCGTATTTATCCTTCATTTCGCGGCTGGTTTTCTGCTCTTCGTTGACGCCGGAATAGAGGCGCAGCATGAAATGTTTGTCGCCGACCCGCGCCAGATCGACCTGCTTTGTATTTTGACTGGTACAAATCAATTCAGCGGCCTGGCGCAAATCGCGGGGAATGTTCAATTCAAAGGCCATGGCGTTGCCCGTTCCCCCTGGTAAGATGCCCAAAGGAACAGCGCTGCCTTTTAGCCCATTGGCCACTTCCATCTGCGTCCCATCACCGCCATACCCCACCACCAGGTCCGCGCCGCTGTCCACAGCTTCACGGGCAAAACGAGCCGCATCCCCGAATTGGTGGGTGATGCGAATAGACCAGGGTAAATCGTGTTGGCGGAAAACATCATTGAGGGTATTAAGAACGGGTTCCTGTTTACCGGAAGCCGGGTTAATGATGACAACTACATTTTGATAGGGCACGGCCGTTTCCTTTCCTTTACATGCTGTTTAATCCCCTCCATTATAACTTGCCCGACCCCAAAACCCTAATCCCCGCCCGCATACCGCCTACGGCCAATTTTGACGAGTTTAGACAATTTCTGTTGACTTTGTTTAGCAAAAACATATAATGTTACGCATAACATGTTACCCATAACATGTTGCCGAAGAAGAGGAGAACGAATGCCCACGATCCGTGATGTTGCCAAACAAGCCGGCGTTGCCCCCATGACCGTCTCCCGCGTCATCAACAACTCCGGCTATGTCAGCGAAGATACACGCACCAGGGTTGAAGAGGCCATCTCCCGCCTCGGCTATGTGCCCAACATGCTTGGCCCCAGCCTCCGCTTCAACCAGACCAACACACTGGCCCTCGTTCTCACCGACATCACCAACCCCTTCTGGACCACCGTGGCGCGCGGCGTCGAAGATGCCGCCCAAGAAGCCGGCTACAGCGTCATCCTCTGCAATACGGACGAATCCGAAGCGAAACAAGACCAATATCTGACCATGCTCTTAAAACGGCGCATCGACGGTATTTTATTGGTTCCCAGCACCAGCACGTCCAACGTCGTCCAGACTATCAAAAATCAGGGCGTCAAAGTCGTGGTGCTGGATCGGGAAGTTAACGACACGGAAGTTGACGTGGTGGAAGGCGATTCCGTCGGCGGCGCTTACCAATTGACCCGCTATCTCATCGAATTAGGCCATCAACACATTGCCATATTGTCCGGGCCGCAAAACGTGTCCACCTCCAGCCAGCGCGTAGCCGGATTTTGCCGGGCAATTGAAGAAGCAAACCTCTCGCACAATACCGCCAACATCTATTGGGGTGAATTTAGCCAAACCCTGGGCCATGAAATGGTGCGCCGCGCCTTACAATCAACCCCTCGCCCCACGGCATTCCTGGCGGTTAATAATTTTATTGCCAATGGCGCCCTCCAGGCGTTAAGAGAAATGAACATCCGGGTTCCCGAAGATGTTTCCGTGGTTTCCTTCGACGACATCCCGGTGTCCATCAACCCCATGCCATTTTTAACGGTCGCCGCCCAACCTGCTTATGAAATGGGCTATCAGGCAACACAACTGCTGGTAGCCCGATTGGTAAACGCCGGTCCAGAAACGGTGCAAAAAATCATTTTGCCGGTGGAAATACTCATCCGGCAGTCGAGCGGCGAACCGCCCCAAGGACCAGGAAACGAGTCATGGAATACCGTGAGTTAGGAAATACCGGCTTAAACGTATCGACGCTTAGTTTTGGGGCGTCGTCGCTGGGCAATGTCTTTCGTAAAGTCAACGAAGCGGATGGCCTGCGCACGGTACACACCTGCATCGACCTGGGCATTAATTTGATCGATGTGTCGCCCTACTACGGGCTGACGCTGGCCGAAACGGTGCTGGGCAAAGCCCTGAAAGAGATTCCGCGCGACAAGTATTATCTGGCGACCAAAGTCGGCCGTTATGGCGACAACAACTTCGATTTTTCCGCCGCGCGGGTGACCGCCAGCGTGGACGAAAGCCTGCGCCGCCTGAACGTGGAATATGTGGACATTATTCAGTGCCACGACATCGAATTTGGCGACCTGAACCAGGTGGTGAACGAGACAATCCCGGCGCTGAGGCGCTTGCAAGAGACGGGCAAAGTACGCTTTGTGGGCATTACCGGGCTGCCCTTGAAGGCGTTTGAGGTGGTGGCGGAGCAAACGGCCGTTGACACCATCCTCTCCTACTGCCGCTACAGCCTCAACGACACCGCCCTGGCCGACAAACTGCCTTACTTCCAGCAAAAAGGCATCGGCGTCATCAGCGCCTCGCCGCTGAGCATGGGGCTGCTCACCAACCGGGGCGCGCCCGACTGGCATCCTGCACCCACGGCCGTACGCGCCGCCTGCGCCCACGCCGCCGCCCACTGCCGCGCCCACGGCGCCGACATCGCCCAACTGGCCCTGCAATTCTCGCTGGCCCATCCCGGCATCACCACCACCATGGTCGGCACGGCCGACCCGGGCAACATGGTCAAAAACATCAAATGGGCGGACAATCCGCCTGACTCAGAACTGTTGGCCGACGTCCAGGCCATCCTCGCCCCCATCCACAACCAGACCTGGCTCAGCGGCCGCCCGGAGAATAACTAAAGCTGCCATGAAGATCGACGCGCACCAACATTTTTGGCAGTACAACGCCCGCGACTATGGCTGGATGGGAGCAGGCATGGAACGCTTGCAGCGCGACCATTTGCCGGAAGATTTACGGCCGTGCCTCGCCCCCTTCGCCTTCGATGGCACCATCGCCGTGCAAGCCCGCCAGACCCTCACAGAAACCGGTTGGCTGCTGGAGCTGGCCGACCGCTATTCGTTTATCAAGGGCGTGGTGGGCTGGGTAGATTTGCGCAGCGACGAGCTGCCCCGGCAGCTAGACGAACTGGCCGCACACCCCAAACTGGTTGGCGTGCGCCACGTCATCCACGACGAGCCGGACGATGCCTTCATGCTGCGCGAAGATTTTGGGCGCGGCCTCGGCCTGCTGGCCGACTACAACCTGGTCTACGATCTGCTGCTGTTCCCCAAACATTTAGCCGCCGCCTGCGAACTGGTCGGGTGCTTCCCAAATCAGAAGTTTGTGCTGGACCACATCGCAAAGCCTTTCATCAAAGACGGCCGTCTCGCCCCCTGGTCCGACGATTTACAACGCCTGGCCGCCTTCCCCAACGTAGCCTGTAAAATCTCCGGCATGGTGACGGAAGCGGACTGGCAGGCGTGGCAGCCGGCCGATTTTCGGCCGTACCTGGACGTGGTGTTTGCCGCTTTTGGCGCGGACCGCCTGATGTTCGGCTCGGATTGGCCGGTGTGTACGGTGGCGGGCAGCTACGAGCAGGTTGTCGGGCTGGCGGCCGATTACATGACCCGATTTTCAGCAGCGGAGCGAACGGCCGTGTTCGGCGCAACCGCCGCCCGCATTTACGGAGTGCAGTAAGCCCATGCAAGCCATCTCCCTGCAACAACCCCGGCAAATCGCCCTCATCGACGTGCCCGAACCAGTCGTCGGCCCGGAAGACGTGCTGGTCGAAGTCCATAAAGTGGGCCTGTGCGGCACCGATCTGAACAGCTATCGCGGCAAACTGGCCCTGGTCAGCTACCCGCGCATCCCCGGCCACGAAATCAGCGGCGTCATCAGCGCCAAAGGCACGGCCGTGCCCGACGCCATCCACCTGGGCAGCAAGGTGATGCTGTCGCCCTACACCGCCTGCGGCATTTGCCCATCTTGCCGGAACGGCCGTCCCAACTGCTGCCAGTTCAACCAGACCCTCGGCGTGCAGCGCGATGGGGCCATGAGCCGCCGCTTCGCCATCCATTACAGCCAGGTTTTCGCCAGCGAAATTTTGTCCCTGGAAGAATTAGCCCTGGTCGAGCCGCTCAGTGTGGGCTACCACGCCGCCAATCGCGGCCGCATCAGCGAGATAGACACCGCGCTGGTCATCGGCTGCGGGGCCATCGGCATGGGCGTGATGGTGGCCGCTGCCCGCAAAGGGGCCACGGTCATTGCCGTGGACGTGGACGATGCCAAGCTGGCGATGGCGCAAACATTCGGCGCGCAGCACCTGATCAATTCGCAAACGCAGGACGTGCTGACCGAAGTGGCCCGCCTGACCCACAATGAAGGCGTGAGCGTGGCGGTGGAAGCGGTGGGACTGCCGGCCACGTTCCGGCTGGCCATAGAAGCCGCTGCCTATTCCGGGCGCGTGGTCTACGTGGGCTACGCCAAAGACGTGGTGACCTATGACACGACTGATTTTGTGCGCAAGGAATTGGACATCCTCGGCTCGCGCAATGCGCTGCGTGTCTTTCCGGCGGTGATTAAGATGCTGGAGCGGCGGGAACGGCCGTTTCGCGACCTCATCAGCGCCACCTACCCATTTTCAGCTACCGCTCAGGCGTTTGCCGCCTGGGACAGCAACCCGGCCGGCTTTACCAAGATTCTCATCAACCTGGAAGAGGAATAGAGGGAAGATGGTGAGAAACGGCCGTGCATATTTCACCTGGAGGAAAACATCTATGGCATGAACTGACAGCCAAACTGCCTGCCCCGTTCAGGCAACCAATCATTGGGTTTACAGGGTTCACCCCCAAATTACATGTAACCAAAGAGATTCAAGAGGAGATTTTACGATGAAAAGCAAGTATTTGACCGTTTTGTTAGGCTTATTGTTGATGGCTGCTCTGCTCATCGGCTGTTCTTCCGCAGCAACAGAGACCGCCCAGGAACCGGCCGCCGACACCGCCGCCTCCGCCGAAACACCCTACATCGCCGTGATTTCCAAAGGGTTCCAGCATCAATTCTGGCAGGCCGTAAAAGCCGGCGCCGAAAAAGCTGCCGCCGACTACAACGTCACCATCACCTTCGAAGGCCCGGAAACGGAAGCCATGGTTGACAAGCAGGTAGAAATGGTCCAGGCTGCGCTGGATAAAAATCCGGCCGCCCTGTGCCTGGCCGCTCTGGACACCCAGGCTCTGACCCCGTTGTTGGAACGCGCCCAAAGTGAAGGTATCCCGGTTGTTGGCTTCGACTCCGGCGTCGCCAGCGACATCCCGGTTTCCACCGCCGCCACCGACAACATCGCCGCCGCCGCCATGGCCGCCGACAAAATGGCCGAGCTGATTGGCGGTTCCGGCCAGGTGGCCGTCATCGTCCACGACCAGACCAGCCAGACCGGCATCGACCGCCGCGACGGGTTCGTCAATCAAATGGCCGAAAAATATCCAAACATCGAAATCGTCGACATCCAATATGGTGGCGGCGACCAGTTGAAATCCACCGACCTGGCCAAAGCCATCATCCAGGCGCATCCTGACCTGAAAGGCTTCTTCGGCGCGAACGAAGGCTCGATCATCGGTGTGTTGAACGCCGTAAGCGAAATGGGCAAGGAAGGCCAGATCGTGGTCATCGGTTACGATTCCGGCAAGCAGCAGATGGACGCCATCCGCGCCGGGACGGAAGCCGGGGCCATTACCCAGGACCCGATCGGCATTGGTTACAAATGCGTGGAAGCGGCCGTGAAAGCCCTGAATGGCGAAACGCTGCCGACGACCATCGACACCGGTTTCCACTGGTACGATGCCACCAACATCGACTCTGACGAGATCAAACCGCTGCTGTACGAATAGAGTTTCGCCTGACAAGATTGGACCAATCTTAGAAGCGTTGAAAGACCTGACAGGTTATTAAAAACCTGTCAGGTCTACCTTGAGAGAGTTTTATGGACGAAAACCTGGTCTTGATGAAAGGCATAGACAAGCGCTTTCCGGGAGTCCACGCGCTTGATCACTGCCAGTTCGAACTGCGGGCGGGCGAGGTCCATGCCCTGGTAGGCGAAAACGGCGCGGGCAAATCGACCATGATGAAGATTCTGGCCGGTATTTACGCCAAAGACGCGGGCGAGATTCTGTACCGAGGCCAGGAGGTCGATATCCACACGCCCAAAGCGGCACAGGACCTGGGGATCAGCATGATCCATCAGGAATTGAACCTGATGAACCACCTGACCGTAGCGCAAAATATTTTTGTGGGCCGTGAACCACGCAAAGGCGTGGGTTTTTGGCTGGACGAGAAAAAGCTCAACGAGCAAACAGAACAGTTGTTTGAACGGATGCACCTGAAGCTTGATCCGCGCATGAAAGTGACTGATTTAACGGTTGCCAAACAACAAATGGTGGAAATTGCCAAAGCGTTGTCCTTTAATTCCGAAGTGCTGATTATGGATGAGCCGACGGCCGCGTTGACCGAAACGGAAATTGAGGATTTGTTTAATTTCATCCGCAAACTGCGCGCCGACGGGGTGGGCATTGTGTACATATCGCACCGCCTGGAAGAGTTGAAGCAGATTTCTGACCGCATTACGGTGATGCGCGACGGCCGTTACATCGACACCCTGCCCACCGCCGAAACCGCCATCGACAAAATTATCAGCCTCATGGTCGGCCGCACCATCTACGAAAGCGCCCCGGAACTGCCTGAAGACACAGATCAAGAAATTGTCTTGGAAGTAAAAAATCTTAACCGGGGCAAAACGGTGAAAGACGTGAGCTTTCAGCTTCGGCGCGGCGAAATTTTGGGCTTTGCCGGGCTGATGGGCGCGGGACGCACGGAAGTGGCGCGGACCATTTTTGGCGCGGACCGGCTGGATTCGGGCGAAATTTATTTGCACGGCCGTCTAGTCCAAATTACCAGCCCGCGTGATGCCGTTAAAAACGGCATTGCCTACCTCTCCGAAGATCGCAAACGGTACGGCCTGGCGCTGGGCATGGACGTGGAAACCAACATCGCCCTGGCCTCCTTCAACAAATTTCTGGGCGCACTCGGTTGGGTCAATAACGCCAAAACGCGAGAAACGGCGAACCATTACACCGATGCCCTGGCGATCAAAACGCCAAGCATCCAGCAGCGCGTCAAAAACCTATCCGGCGGCAACCAGCAAAAAGTGGTCATCGGCAAATGGCTGACGGCCGATACGGAAATTTTGATTTTCGACGAGCCGACGCGGGGCATTGACGTAGGCGCGAAAAGCGAAATTTACAAGCTGCTCAACGATCTGGCGCAGCAGGGCAAAGCGATCATCATGATCTCGTCGGAGCTGCCGGAGATTTTGCGCATGAGCCACCGGGTCATCGCCATGTGCGAAGGCCGCATTACCGGCGAACTGCCCATCGCGGAAGCAACCCAGGAAGCCATTATGAAATTTGCCACGCAGCGCAATGGAACGAGCAGAGACAACGGCCGTTCCGCCGCCTCATCTCAAGTAGGAAATGCCTGATGGAAACAACAACAACCCCTAAAAAATCTTTCGTTCGCTCCGACGCCACGCAAAAACTGCTGGCTTTCGGCGGCCTGATTGCGATGTTTATTGTGTTTTCACTGGCATCGCCCAACTTTTTCCAGTTTAGCAATATTGTGGGTATTTTGCTGGCAACGGCCGTGAACGGCGTCCTGGCCCTCGGCGCAACATTCGTCATCATCACCGCCGGCATCGACCTGTCCGTGGGCACGGTGATGACCTTATCGGCCGTCATGACCGGCGTCTTCATCACCTTCCTGGGCTTGCCGGTGCCGATTGGGGTGATGGGTGGCCTGCTCACCGGCGCATTCGCCGGAGCCATCAACGGCACCGTCATCTCCAAGATGCGCATTCCACCATTCATCGCCACCCTGGGCATGTTGTACATCGCCAAAGGCTTGTCGCTGGTTATCTCCGGCCTCAAGCCCATCTACTTTAACGACACGCCCTCCTTCAACCAGATCGCCATGGGGTCCGTCACCGGAGCCATCATCCCCGGCTTCGACATCCCCAACGCCGTGCTCATCTTTTTCGGCGCGGCCATCGTCGCCCATATCATCCTCACCAAAACGGTCCTGGGACGTTACACCTTCGCCCTGGGCAGCAACGAAGAAGCCACCCGCCTCTCCGGCGTGAATGTCGCCGCCTGGAAAATTGCCGTCTACACCCTGGCGGGCGCATTCGCCGGTTTGGGCGGCGTGATCATCGCCTCGCGGCTCAATTCCGCCCAACCGGCTCTGGGCGCAGGTTATGAATTGGACGCCATCGCGGCCGTTGTCATCGGCGGCACGTCGCTCAGCGGCGGCGAAGGCACGATTCTGGGCACGGTCATCGGCGCATTCATTATCAGCGTGCTCACCAACGGTCTGCGCATCCTGTCCGTGCCCCAGGAATGGCAAATCGTCATCACCGGCGGCATCGTCATCCTGGCCGTTTACGCCGATACGCTGCGGCGACGGCGGCAGTAGGAGATTGGAGATTTACGATTTTAGATTTACGATTGACGATTAGAGAATCGCAAATCGCAAATCGCAAATCGCAAATTTCCACAAAGGTACAGGAAATGGCCAAAAAAGTATTCGTCAGCGGCTGCTACGACCTGTTGCACAGCGGCCATATCGCTTTCTTTAACGAAGCAGCCACTTACGGCGACCTCTACGTCGCGCTTGGTTCTGATAAAACAGTTTACGATCTCAAAGGTAGAACGCCGGTCAATACAGAAGACGAGCGTCTCTACATGGTGAAATCGGTCAAGTGCGTGAAGGAAGCTTTCATTTCGCAAGGGTCGGGCATGTTAGACTTTTTGGCGGAGTTTACGGCCGTTCAGCCCGACCTCTTCATTGTCAACGAAGACGGCAATACCCCAGATAAACAGCAGCTTTGCGAAGAATTTGGCGTCGAATACGTCATCCTCCACCGCGAACCGCACACTGGCCTGGCGGCCCGCTCCACCACCGCCCTGCGCACCCTCAACCAGATGCCCTTTCGCATTGATCTGGCGGGCGGTTGGCTGGATCAGCCGTTTGTGTCGCGCCACTACCCCGGCGCGGTCATTACCATCTCCATCGAACCGACGCTGCAATTTAACGACCGCAGCGGCATGGCTTCCAGCACCCGCCGGGCGGCCATCGACATGTGGGGGCCGCGCCTGCCGGTGGGCAACCCGGAAAAGTTGGCCAAAATTCTATTTTGTTACGACAACCCGCCGGGAACCAAAGAAATCTCCGGTTCCCAAGACGCCATCGGCCTGGTTTTCCCCGGTCTGGCGAAGGCCAATTACGCGGGCGACTACTGGCCGGCCAGCATCGAGCGGCTGCAAGACGAACTCTCACTGCAATTTGTGGAAAACGCGCTCTATCTGGTAACGCTAGGCCCGCGCCACGCCGAATACGACGTGCTGGCCGATACGCGCATCACCCCGGAGCGCGCCAAAGCCCTGGCCGACCCCACGGAAGCATGCTGGCAGGCAATTCAGGAGAAGGATATTGCGGCTTTCGGCCGTTCGATTCGCGAATCGTTTGAGGCGCAAATCGCCATGTTCCCCAACATGATGAATGATTCCGTCGCCCGCCTCATCGAAAAATACCACGACATGGCCCTGGGCTGGAAATTATCCGGCGCGGGCGGCGGTGGCTATATGATTTTGGTCTCCGACCGCCCCATTGAAAACGCCGTGCGCGTGATTGCGCGGCGCGAGCATGAGTGAAGAGGTTGGTTAGTTGGTTAGTTGGTTAGTTTGCTGACCAACCAACAAACCAACCAACAAACCAACAAACCAACATACGAGGTCTTAAAATATGAAAACAGCATTAGTTTGTGGCGCCGGTGGGTTTATCGGCGGTCATCTGGTTCAGAAGTTGAAGGATGAAGGGTATTGGGTTCGCGGTGTAGACATTAAGGCCCACGAGTACCGGGCAACGGCCGCTGACGAATTTCTGGTTCTCGATTTGCGCCAGGAAGCCAACTGCCGCACGGCGTTGACGCTGAAAGACGGCACATTCGACGAGGTCTACCAGCTAGCCGCCGACATGGGCGGCATGGGCTTCATCCACTCCGCCGAGTGCGAAATCATGCACAACAGCGCCCTGATCAACATCCACATGACCCACGTGGCCGCCGAATTGGGCGTACCGCGGTACTTCTTCTCGTCGTCGGTGTGCGTTTACCGCGACATGCAGCCCGGCGAGCCGGAAATGACCGAAGCGGAAGCGATTCCGGCCAATCCGGACAACGAATATGGCTGGGAAAAATTGTATTCCGAGCGCATGGCGCTGGCCTACGAGCGCAACCAGGGCATGACAGTGCGCATCGCCCGCTTCCAAAACTGCTACGGCCCCTACGGCACGTGGACCGGCGGCCGTGAAAAAGCCCCGGCGGCTATCTGCCGCAAGGTGGCGGAAGTGGAAGACGGCGGCACGATTGAGGTGTGGGGTGACGGCACGGCCGTTCGCTCTTACACCTACGTCGCCGACATGGTGGATGGCATTTTCCGCCTCATGCACTCCGACCTGGTCGGCGCGGTGAACATCGGCTGCCCGGAATATGTGAGCGTGAATGAATTGGTAACGGCCGTAGCCGAAGCCGCCGGCAAAACTATCCACATCAAACACATTCAAGGCCCCGTCGGCGTGCAGTCGCGCAACTTCAGCAACGAGCGCATCTACACCACCGGCTGGCAAGCCAACTACTACCTTAAACAAGGCATCGCCGAAACGTATCCCTGGGTGGAAGCCCAGGTGAAGGGTAAGAGGAAGGTTGGTTAGTGTGTTAGTTTGTTAGTTTGTTAGTTAGTTTGTTGGTTGGTTGGTTTTCCAACCAACCCAACCAACCCAACCAACTAACCAACCCAACTACCCCAAACAGGAGCCAAGAACCGATGAATATCAATCCTCCGCAAAATCGTTTAACTGGCAGCCCGCCCAAGATTGGCATTCGGCCGGCGATTGACGGCCGTCGCCAGGGCGTGCGCGAATCGTTAGAAGAGACCACCATGACCATGGCCCGCACGGTGGCCGATTTCCTCAGCGCCAACCTGCGCCACGCCAACGGCCTGCCGGTGGAGTGCGTCATCGCCGACAGCTGTATTGGCGGGGTGAAAGAGGCGGCGGAAACGGCCGTTAAATTCCAGCGCGAAGGCGTCGGCCTCTCCATCACCGTCACCCCCGCCTGGTGCTACGGCTCGGAAACCATGGACATGGACCCGCTCATCCCCAAAGCGGTCTGGGGCTTCAACGGCACAGAACGCCCCGGCGCGGTCTATCTGGCGGCGGTGATGGCCGCCCACGCGCAAAAAGGACTACCGGCGTTTAGCATATACGGCCGTGACGTCCAAGACACCGGCGACACCGCCATCCCCGCCGACGTGCAGGAAAAACTGCTGCGCTTCGCCAAAGCCGGGCTGGCCGTGGCCGCCATGCGCGGCCAATCCTACCTGGGCATGGGCGGCGTCTCCATGGGCATCGCCGGTTCCATCGTCGATCAGCCCTTTTTCGAGAGCTACCTGGGCATGCGCGTGGAAACCATCGACATGACTGAGTTCACCCGCCGCATGGATCAGAACATCTACGACCCCGACGAGTACGAAAAAGCGCTGGCCTGGACCAAAGCCAACTGTCCCGAAGGCAAAGACTACAATTCGCCGCAGCACAAACGCACCCGCGAGCAGCAGGACAGCGACTGGGAAGTCTCCGTAAAAATGGCCCTCATCGCCCGCGATCTCATGGTGGGCAATCCGCGCCTGGCGGAATTGGGCTACGCCGAAGAGGCCAACGGCCACAACGCCCTGGTCGGCGGCTTCCAGGGGCAGCGCCAATGGACCGACTATTACCCCAACGGCGATTTCATGGAAGCCATCCTCAATTCGTCGTTCGATTGGACCGGTATCCGCCAACCCTACATCATCGCCACGGAAAATGACGCCCTGAACGGCGTCAGCATGTTGTTCGGCCACCTGCTCACCGGCGCGGCGCAAATCTTCGCCGACGTGCGCACCTACTGGAGCGCCGACGCCGTGAAGCGCGTCACCGGCTACGAGTTAACCGGTCACGCCGCCGATGGCATCCTCCATCTCATCAACTCCGGCCCGGCCGCCCTGGATGGCACCGGCCAGCAAACCCAAGACGGGCAACCGGTGATGAAACCCTGGTGGGAAATCTCTCCAGCGGACGCCCAAGCCTGCCTGGAGGCCACCACCTGGCACGCCGGCATGACCGAATACTTTCGCGGCGGCGGTTGGTCTTCCAAATTCCGCACCCGTGGCGGCATGCCCATGACCATGTGCCGCCTAAATTTGATCAAAGGCCTCGGCCCGGCGCTGCAAATCGCCGAAGGCTGGAGCGTAGACCTGCCCGACGAAGTACACGAAGTCCTCGACGAACGCACCAATCCCACCTGGCCGACGACCTGGTTTGTGCCCCGCACCACCGGCGCAGGCTTGTTCCGCGATGTGTACACGGTGATGAACAACTGGGGCGCGAATCATGGGGCCATCGCCTACGGCCACATCGGCGCAGACCTGATCAGCCTGGCTTCCATGCTGCGCATCCCGGTTTACATGCACAACGTACCCGAAGAGCAGGTCTTCCGCCCCCACGTCTGGACCGCCTTCGGCGCAATGGAACCCACCGGCGCCGACTTCCGCGCCTGCGTCAACTTTGGCCCGTTGTACGGGTAGGCAAGAACCAAGGCAAGAGCTAGAGCAAGAGCGAGGAGAACCGCTTTTGTAGCCGGGGTATCCTTACCCCGCCTCTGGAAGACGCGGTAAGAAACCGCGGCTACGGGCACTTTGGCCCGTTGTACGGGTAGGCAAGAACCAAGGCAAGAGCAAGAGCGAGAGGAAGACGCCGCGCAAAACTCTAGCTCCCGCTCTAGCAGTCTGTCGGAGGACCGCTTTTGTAGCCGGGGTATCCTTACCCCGCCTCTGGAGGACGCGGTAAGAAACCGCGGCTACGGGTACTTTTCCGACAAACTGCTAACCCTAGCTATTTTCGGAGGAAAGAATGTTACGAGGTATTTCACCGCTGTTCAGCCCGGAGCTGTTGGCGACTTTGTACGAGATGGGACACGGCGACGAAATTGTGCTGGCCGACGCGCACTTTCCCGGCCACAGCACCAATGATTTAGTCATTCGGGCAGATGGGTTGGAAATTGAAGATTTGTTGGGCGCGATTCTGCCGTTGTTTGCCCTGGACAATTACGTCGAAGACCCGGTGGCCATGATGGCCTGCGTGCCCGGCGATGAGCCGGACCCAGATGTGGAAAGGGGCTACCGCGCCGTGATTGACGCCCACGCCCCCGGCACGCCGCCCATCCACTTCATCGAGCGCTTCGCCTTTTACGAACGCGCCGCCGCCGCTTACGCCGTCGTCATGACCGGCGACACGCGCAAGTATGCCAACGTCATTTTGAAAAAAGGGGTTTCATAATATCAGGTTGGGGCTTCGGGCATTCGGAGAGGAACGGCAGGCATCATTAATTAAAGCACGCATCACGCATCACGCATCACCCATCACCCATCGCTTTTGCCATCCACACCTCACAAAATTCTCCAAAACCCTACAATGTTTTTCCCAGGAGGTTTCCCATGTACGCGATTGGTTTAGATTTTGGCACCTTGTCGGTGCGGGCTTTGCTGGTGGAAACGGCGACCGGGCGGATTGTGGCCACGGCCGTTTCTCCCTATCGTCATGGCGTCATCGATGAAAAATTACCCCACGGCGGCGCTCTCGGACCAGATTGGGCGCTGCAACATCCGCAAGATTGGCTGGATGGGTTAACGGCCGTTACCCGCGAAGTCCTCACCCACATCGCCAACCCCGCCGACGTGGTCGGCATTGGCATGGACTTTACATCCTGCACCGTTCTGCCCGTAGACGCCGCTGGCACGCCTCTCTGCCAGCTAGACGCCTGGCAAACCATTCCCAACGCCTGGCCTAAATTGTGGAAACACCACGCCGCGCAAAAACAAGCCACGCTGATTACCGATACGGCCGTCTCTCGCGGCGAGAATTGGCTCAGTCGGTATGGCGGCATCATCTCCTCCGAATGGCTGCTGCCCAAAGGGGCACAAATCCTGGCCGAAACCCCTGACCTATACGCCGAGATGGACATGCTAGTCGAAGGCGGCGATTGGGTAGTATGGCAGCTCACCGGCGGTTTTGCTCGCAATGCCTGCGCCGCTGGATTTAAAGGCCTCTGGCACAAGACCGATGGCTACCCAGACAGTGAGTATCTCACGGCCGTTCACCCCGCACTTGCCGATTTCTACACCAGCAAAGGGCGCGGGCCGGTGGTCGCCGCCGGTGCGCCGGTGGGCGGGCTATCCGCCGAATGGGCCACAACGTTGGGCCTGACGGCCGGAACAAAAGTGGGCGCGGGCATCATCGACGCCCACGCTGGAGCCATTGGCGCGGGCATTACGGAAAACGGCATGATGTACATGGCGATGGGCACATCCACTTGCCACATGCTCCTGGCCGACCAGGAAGTGTTGTGCGAAGGCATCAGCGGCGTGGTGGAAGATGGCATTTTGCCGGGTCGATTTGGTTACGAAGCCGGGCAAGCGGGCGTAGGCGACATCTTCAACTGGTTCACCGAACACGCCGGGCAGTCCCACGACGCTCTCACCGCCGAGGCGAGCCGCCTCCAACCGGGCGAAAGCGGACTGCTGGCTTTGGATTGGTGGAATGGCTGCCGCACGCCTTTGGTTGACGCCGATCTGAACGGCGTACTCTTGGGTTATTCGCTGCGCACCACACCGGCAGAGGTGTACCGCGCGCTCATCGAATCCACCGCCTTCGGCACACGCCTGATTTTGGACACCTTCCAGGATGGCGGCGTGGCGGTTCATGGCCTGCGCGCCGGCGGCGGCCTGACCAAAAACGAGATGCTGCTGCAAATATACGCCGACGTAACTGGCTTGCCGCTGGAAGTGTGCGCCACAGAACACGCCAGCGCGTTGGGCGCGGCGATTCTGGGCGCGGTGGCCGGCGGCGCGTTTGCTTCGCTGGAAGAAGCCATTGGCAGCATGGTTCCCGCGCCGGAGCGCGTCATCCAGCCAAATCCGGCCCATAAATCCACTTATGATGGCCTCTATGAAGAATACAAACGGCTGGTAGACCTCTTTGGCCGCGACGCTGATTCGCCGCTTAAGCGGCTGCGCGCGCTGCGAGCATAAGCCGGAACGGCCGTTTTGCGGGTATAATCTTGCGCGTGATGTAATCTTACTTTGACCGAGGCGCAGATGAAAAAAACGGCCGTTCTCATTTTACTGGCTTTGTTGGTGGCGATTGGTTTGTTGGTTGGCGTAAGCTGGGGGCTGCGGGCATACGAACAGCGGCCGATTAGCGGTGATTTGAGGGCGACGGTGGACCCGGTAACGGCCGTTACCGGCGACTTCGCCCTCACCTGGGACGGCGACACGTTGTTTGTCACCCACACCAGCCAGCCGGATAAATTTTTGTGGCAAAGCGTGCCCGGCACCAGCTTTGTGAACGCGGCCCAGGGTCAGGAGTTGGTAACCGACAACCGGGGGTCTTTTACCATTCACGATAGGGTAACGGCCGTGTGCCCCGACCAAACCCTGGACGAAATCACCGAGACGCCGCTGGGCGTGGTCGTGCGCGGCCAACTGGTATGCAGCGGCGGCCTGACCACCGGCTACGAGTTAACCTTCTTCCAAATTCAGCCCGACCACCTGCGCTTTGTCCTGAAACTCGACGACCCAACCTTCAACCGCACCTACTTCACCTACGCCAGCAGCGCCGACGAACACTTTTTCGGCTTTGGCGAGCAGTTTTCCTATTTTGACTTTAAGGGCAAGCGGCTGCCCATCTTTGTGATGGAGCAGGGCATCGGGCGCGGCGTGCAGCCGGTCACGGCATTGGTGAATCTGGTGGCCGGGGCGGGCGGCAATTGGACCACGACCTACGCGGGCGTGCCGCAGTATCTCACCAGCCAGATGCGCTCGTTGTTCCTGGAAACCAGCGAGTACAGCACGTTCGACATGCGCCAGGATGACCGGGTGCAGGTGGGCTTATTTAGCGGGGAGATGAACGGCCGTATCCTCAACGGCGGCTCCCCATCCGCCCTGATAAAACGGTACACCGAATACAGCGGCCGGATGCGCCCCCTGCCTGATTGGCTTACCGATGGGGCGATCATCGGGATGCAGGGCGGCACGGCGCGCGTGCGCGAGGTGTGGGCGGAATTGCAGGCCGCCGGCGTGCCCATCAGCGCCTTCTGGCTGCAAGATTGGGTGGGCCAGCGCACCACCTCGTTTGGCAAGCAGTTGTGGTGGAATTGGCAGCTAGACGGCGACCATTACCCCGATTGGGCGCAGTTGGTTGACGATTTGGGCGCGGCGGGCATCCGCGTACTCATCTACAACAACGCCTTCCTGGCCGACGTCAGCGACAAAGCCAACGCCGGACGCAATCTCTTTCGTGAAGCGGCCGATTTGGGCTACCTGGTGCAAACCGAAACCGGCGACCCTTACCTGATCCAGAACACAGATTTCAACGCGGGATTGGTTGATTTGACCAATCCGGCGGCGCGGGAATGGCTGAAGGGCGTCATTCTGGAAGAAATGGTGGGCATTGGCGCGTCGGGCTGGATGGCTGACTTTGGCGAGGCGTTCCCTTACGACGCGGTCACCATGAGCGGCGCAGCCCCGGCCACTTATCACAACCGTTACCCGGAAGAGTGGGCGGCGCTAAACCGCGAAGTGCTGGACGAGCTGCCCAATGGCCAAGACATGGTGTTCTTCAGCCGCGCAGCCTACACGCGCAGCCCGGGCATCAGCCCGCTGTTTTGGGCCGGCGACCAGTTGGTGACCTGGGATGAACATGATGGGCTGAAGACGGCCGTTACCGCTCTGCTCAGCAGCGGCCTCTCCGGTTTTGCCTACAACCACAGCGACATCGGCGGCTACACCGCCCTCACCAGCCCGGTGATGAACGTCTTCCGCGACAAAGAACTGCTGCTGCGCTGGATGGAGATGAATGCGTTTACGGCCGTCTTCCGCACCCACGAAGGCAACCGCCCCGACGACAACATCCAGATTTACAGCGATGGCGAGACGCTCGACCAGTTCGCACGCATGGCCAAAGTGTACGCGGCGCTGGCCTTCTACCGGCAAGAACTGGCGCAGGAGGCGGCCGACACCGGCTTGCCGCTGGTGCGCCATCCCTTCATCCACTATCCCGACGATGCAAATCTCTACGACCTGTCGTACCAGGAATTTATGCTGGGCCGCGACTTTTTGATTGCCCCGGCGCTGGACCCCGGCGTGAGTGAGGTAACGGTGTATCTGCCGGAAGGGGAATGGGTGCATGTGTGGACCGGGGAGGTGTTTAACGGCCGTCAGACCATCACCGTGCCTGCGCCCATCGGCCAGCCCGGCGTGTTTTACCGCGCCGGCTCGGCGGCGGGGGCGCAGTTCATGGCCAATTTAGAGGCGGCGGGGATACGTTAAAGATTCAAGATAGCGGATGTATGGTTGAGGCGTTGGCATTGTCTGGATGAGTAGACCAAATTGTTTAGACAATTCAGGCAAAAGATGCGCATCTTTTAACCAAATTGTTTAGACAATTTGGGCAAGAGATGCGCATCTTTTGCTAAAGTTATCAAGAGAAACCGGTCCCACCCATCCTATTGTAAGCGGGTCATCATATCACGACTATTCATGACAAATTGTATACACCATACCCAGGCCATCAAACGGCCGTTTCCACATGCTTAAACTGGCTCATATACAAATTGTAATAAAACCCTTGTTGTTCCAGCAGTGAGTCGTGGTTGCCGCGTTCGATGATACGGCCGTCGTTAATCACCAACACCTGATCCGCCTCCCGAATCGTGCTCAGGCGGTGGGCAATCACAAAAGCGGTGCGCCCTTCCATCAGGCGCAGCAGCGCCTCCTGAATCTGCATTTCCGTGCGCGTGTCCACACTGCTCGTGGCCTCGTCCAAGATAAGGATGCGTGGGTCAGCCAGAATCGCGCGGGCGATGGCGAGAAGCTGCCGCTGCCCCTGGCTGAAATTGTGCCCCTGCTCTGATACCGGTTCCTGGTAGCCGTGCGGCAGGCGACGAATAAACCAGTCGGCGTTTGCCAGCTTCGCAGCGGCAATCACCTCATCGTCGGTGGCTTGTAGACGGCCGTAACGAATATTCTCCATAACCGTATCGGAAAACAGGAACGTATCTTGCAGCACAATGCCCAACTGCTCACGAATGGACGCCTGCTGCACGCTGCGAATATCCTGCCCATCGATGGCAATTGTGCCCGCGTCCACATCATAAAAGCGGCTGAGCAAATTGATGATCGTCGTTTTACCTGCGCCGGTCGGACCGACCAGAGCAACGGTTTCACCGGGATGGGCCGTCAGGCTGACATGGGTGAGCACCGGTTTGCCGGGCTGGTAGCTGAAGGTCACGTCGTCAAATTCGACCAGGCCCTGGATGGCTAAGGGTTGGGCGTTGGGCGGGTCGGGCACGGCCGTTTCCTCATCCAGCACCTCAAAAATGCGCTCCGCCCCGGCCAGCGCTGCCTGCAAACTGTTGTAGAGCATGGCAATGGCCCGCATCGGCCGGAAAAAGTTCATGATGTAGACCACAAACGTGGCAATCACGCCCACCGTCACCACGTCGCGCAGCGCCAGCCAGCCGCCCAACAGCGCCGTCGCGGCGATGGTGATCGTGCTCATCGTTGTAAACATCGGTCCCAGAGCGGCAGTGATGATGTCGGCCTTCGTACCCGATTGGCGGTTAGCGGCATTGGCCGCGGCAAACTGCGCCTGCGTATCGCTGGCGCGGGCAAACGCCTGCACCACGCGAATCCCGCTGATGTTTTCTTCCATCACCGCGTTCATCGCCCCCAGATTGCGCTGCACCTGCCGGAAAGCCACCCGGCTGCGCCGTGTCACCAGCGAGGTGATGGTGAGCATCAGCGGCAGCAAAATCAGCGTGCCAATCGCCAGCGGCCAGTTAAGCAAAAACATGGCGACCATGATGCCGCCCAGCAGCAAAATATTGCTCGTAAATTCAATCAGGCCGTTGGAGAGGATGCTGTTGATCGCTTCCGTATCGTTGGTCACGCGGCTCATCAGGTCGCCAACTTTGTGCTGGTCGTGGTAGGCCATCGACAGCCATTGCAAATGGTTGAACAGCTCGGCGCGCACATCGGCGATAAGCCGCTGGCCCACGCCGACCATCAAAATGCCCTGCACGATAGAAGCCAGGCCGCCCAGCATGTAGACGCCCAGCATGATCAAAGCCAGACGGCCCAGTCCGACCAAATCTTTGGGCATGACAAATTGGTCGATGGCCCGGCCGAACAAAATCGGGCCAATCAGGCCGGAAGCCGTGCTGACGATAACGAATAAAGCGACGATGAGGAGTTGGGGGGTATACGGCCGTGCATACCACAGCAGCCGCTGCACCGTTTGCCGCGTATTACGCGCACTTTCCCCGGTCAGGCGCATCCCGCCGCCATAACCGAGCCGCACACGAGGGGGATTACTGTCTTGTTTCGTCATGGTGTGTAAAGGAGATTGGAGATTGGAGATTGGAGATTGATAGTCTCTAATCGCCAATCTCTAGTCTCTTCCAATCTGCGAATGATAAATTTCCTGATAAATCGGGCTGCTCATCAGCAGTTCCTGGTGTGTGCCGGCGGCGGTGATACGGCCGCGATCCAGCACCAGGATTTTGTCGGCGTTGAGCACGCTGTTGATGCGCTGGGCGACGATGAAGGTGGTAGTGTGGCTCATCAACTCATCCAGCGCGGCCTTGATTTTGGCCTCGGTTTCCATGTCCACGGCGCTGGTACTGTCGTCGAGGATGAGGATGCCGGGCCGGACGAGCAGCGCGCGGGCGATGGCGATGCGCTGCTTTTGCCCGCCGGAGAAGTTCGCGCCGCGCTCCTCCACCCAGCTCTCGTAGCCTTCCGGCAGGGCCATGATGAAATCATGAGCCTGGGCGGCCTGGGCAGCGGCGATGACTTCATCGAGGGTGGCGGTGGGACGGCCGTAGGCGATATTCTCGCGCACCGTGCCGCTAAACAGGGTGGACTGCTGCAAGACCACGCCAATATGCTTGCGCAGCGCCTCCGGCTCCCAATCGCGCACGTCCACCCCGTCAATGGTAATCCTGCCCTGGTTGGCGTCGTAAAAGCGGGGGATCAGGTTGACCAGGCTGCTTTTGCCGGAACCGGTCGCGCCCAGCAGGGCCACACGCTGCCCCGGTTTGGCCGTAAAGCTAACGTCGATGAGCACATCCTGGCCGCCGGAACGGCCGTTGCCATTTTCAGAGGTCAACCGCGGAGGGCGCGGAGGGCGCGGAGAGTTTGGCGGATTGTTCTCCGGGGCTGCCTGCAACTCCTCGGTCCCGCCGTTGTAGTGGAAGGAAACGTGGTCGAAGGTGATCGCGCCCTGAAGTGTGGCGCTGGTGTGGGGGGAAACGGCCGTTTGCACCGCCGGCTCTGTATCCACCACCTCCCACAACCGCCCCGCCGAGGCATCGGCGCGGGAAACCATCGTCAGGATGTTGCCCAGCAGCATCAGCGGGGCCATGCCAATCATCAGATAATTGTTAAAGGCGATCAGTTCGCCCACCGAGAGGCGGCCGGTGATGGCCGACTGCCCGCCAAACCAGATGACGGCCACCAGCCCCAGGTTGGTCAGAATGGTCAGCGCGGGCAAGGCCACCGCCATCAACTGACCAACGGTGATGTTTTGCGCCATGTAGTCATCATTGTAACTTTGGAAACGGCCGATTTCGTACCGCTCGCGCACAAAAGCCTTGACCACCTGCACCCCGGCCAGATTTTCTTGCACGATGGTGTTCAGCGCGCCCAATTTTTGCTGCACCACCACAAACAACGGCTGCGCCAGCCGCATCACCACAGCGATGACCACGCCCGCCAGCGGCAGCAGCACAGCCATCACCAACGTCAACTGCCAGTCGATGATAGCCATCAACACCACACTGCCGGTGATCATGAGGCTGGCGCGCAGCAGCAGCGCCAGCCCGGCGCTGAAAAACATGCGCACCATGTCTACGTCGCTGGAGAGGCGGGTCATGAGCTGGCCGGTCTGCATCTGGTCGAGATTGGCAAAGGAGAAGGTCTGGATATGGGCGAAGAGTTTGTTGCGCAAGTCATAGGCCAACCCTTGCGAGAGTTCGGCGCGGCAGTAGCCCTGCCCCAACGTGGCGATGGCCCCGATAACGGCCGTTACCAGCATCACCGCGGAGCCGCGCCAGATGACGGCCATGTCGCCAGGGGTGATGCCCTGGTCGATGACGGTGCGCAGGGCGCGGGGCACGATCAGTTCCATGATCACCGGCAGGACGCTGGTGATGAACATGAAGAAGGCGATCCAGATGTACGGCCGGATAAACGGCAAGACTCGTTTCAGCCCCTTCATGGTGCGTCGCTCTCCATAAGCTGCATCAATTCTGCCAATACAGAATCAATTTCACCCAGCCGTTCCTCAGTCAGGCGACTCAAGCGCCGCCGCAGCAGCGGCAGACCACCAAAAGGAGCCTGTTCGGCAATTTGCAGCCCAACGGCCGTGAGCGACACAATCACCACCCGGTTGTCGGTTTCCGAGCGACTGCGGGTAACGTAGCCGGCCTCCTCTAGTTGAGCCACCAGCGTAGAAGTTGTGCTGGGGCTGTGGTGCAAGAAGGTTTGTATCTGGCCTACCGTTGCCGGACCCACTTCCAACAAAAAACGGAGAACAGAAAAATCTCGCGGCTTGATGCCCTGCTCGGTTTCAATCTGGCGGGCATACTGGCGCTTTTGGCGCATCAAGGCCAGAAACCGATGAAACACCTGGTCAGAAAAAGGTTCATCGGGCAGCAAATTGTCGTCTTCATCCATCATGGAGCCATCTCTTTCGTTAAAGAATAGTTCGTCAACAAATATTTAGTTAACGAAATAAATTGTAACCAGAAAAACAATCATGTCAACTTAATCTAAACATCAAAAGCCTGCTACAATTACTGACGCATATGCACCCTTCGGCGGTACGCACCATCGCAAATCAAAGCGCAACCAACAAAATCCAGATAGACCTAAACTTGTTAGCAATAGGTCAGTGGAAGGACCCAAAATCACAGTATGAACGAACAAGATAGCTTTTACAGCACCCTTTTGTTGGTAGTCACCCTGATTTGCGTGACTACCGCGATTGGTCTTTGGCAGCGGCGTACCGCTCCTGGCAGCAAAGCGTTAATGGCGTACATGTTTGCCACTGCCTGGTGGAGCGGCACGTATGCCCTGTTTTGGGCAAACCTGGCTCCATCCAGACAATTCTGGTTAACCGCTACCTATTTGGGCGTGGTACTGGTATCCCCCGCTCTACTGGTATTTACCCTGCAATTTACTCACCGAGAAAAATGGCTGAGCAGCCCCGTATGGGCTTTGTTGGTCATCGAACCCATCCTGACGATTATCATCCTCTTGACAGATCCGTGGCATGGATTATTTTTTGGTAAAGCACAAAATGCAGTCGACAGCACCATCTTTGCCGGTGGACCATGGTTTTGGGTAAATGTTGTCTTCGCGTATAGTCTCAATTTACTTGTGACTATATTGCTTATTAAAAGTTTTTTTGCTTCACAAGGTCTATACCGCCGCCAGATTTTACCGGTTCTGCTGGCCGGATTTATTCCTTGGGCATCAAACATTGTCAGCTTTGCAAATTTAAACCCCTGGCCGGCGCTCGATTTAACGCCCATCGCCTTCTCGCTCAGCGGGAGTCTGATAGCCATTAGCCTGTTCCAATATCGGTTTTTAGATGTGGTTCCGGTGGCGCGGGACAAACTGATTGAAAAAATGAAAGATAGCATCCTGGTGGTGGACAATCAAAACAGGGTAGTTGACGCTAATCCGGCTTCGACGGCGCTGCTAAACCTGAATACACTGACCCTTATTGGACAAAAAGTGGAGGTGATTTTACCGGATTGGCAGCACTTACAAGCCATGTCTGAGGAAGATCAGACTGTCGAACGGGAAATTCAAATGCCAAACAATTCTGCTGAATATGTGAACATTCGTGTTATTTCGCTGCAAGACGGCCGTGGAAATGGACAGGGGAAGCTGATCATTCTGCGAAACATTACGGCGCGTAAAAAAATGGAAGCTGAGCGAGAAGAGCTGATCGATAGGCTGCAAACAACTTTGGGGGAAGTAAAAACGTTGTCAGGGCTGCTGCCCATTTGCGCCAACTGTAAAAAAATTCGGGATGATCAGGGGTATTGGCAGGACGTGGCGGTTTATGTGCGTGACCATTCCGAAGCTGAATTTACGCATGGCATGTGCCCGGAGTGCATGGAGGCATATTATCCGGAAGCTTTTGCGCGGCAGAACGCCCAAGAAAACACGCAGTAAACCCAACCTGATACTTTGTAGCCGATAACAAGCGGTTCCTCGGTTGAAAACCCTGAGTAACCGGCCAAGAATGACTTGACGGTGTGTAACTGTTCGGGTTTCTCTGGCAATAGCCCAAGGGTTAGATACCCCAATCGCATCTTCTCAAAAAGTTGGGGAATTTGTAGGTCGGATTGTTAATCCGACCGTGCGGAATGGCATTCATCAGGAAGGTAATCGCCCAATATCTGGAATGGGGGTCGGATTGTTAATCCGACCGTGCGGAATGGCATTCATCAGGAAGGTAATCGCCCAATATCTGGAATGGGGGTCGGATTGTTAATCCGACCGTGCGGAATGGCATTCCGCACTACGACACCTCGAAATATTGAGAAGATACCCCCAATCATCCAAATTCTAAAGTTTAGAGTTGTCAAATCTTAAAGATTTGACAACTCTATTTTCAAGGGCACAAACCTTTGGGGTCTGTATAGACACGACGTTTTTTAGATTGGACCAATCTCCAAGATTGGTCCAATCTGTTTTTGGGTGACTGTTTAAGGGCTTTCTTGTTCGGTAACAGGGGTAGCGGTTGGCTGAAAGTCGAGGCGCAAGACGTGACCGGGGGCAAACACGGCCGTATCCTCATACAATACCAACGACGCCCGCGCTGCCTCATCCACATAGCGCAGCTGCACATGGTGCTCGCCGCCCGCCACAGCCTGCAAGATAGGGGATAGAGAGCCATCGGGGTAAACAGCCGCCGCGATGGCGCGTGTTTGAACTATTTCGCCATCAATCAACAGCTTTAACTGCCCGCTGGAACCAGGCACAAGCTGTACACTGCCCAGGTAAGCCGACGGATCGGTTAGCGTGAGCTGCGAAATGGACGCCTGCGCCGTTTGCGGCTGAAAAGGCAAATCGGTTATAAAAATTTGCATGAGCATGACAACGGCCAATAAGGCAAACGCGGTAGCGACATTGCGCCAGGTGAAAGGTAAAAACATACGCCGGCTGTTAAGGTAGTCCGGTTCTTCCGCGCCGGTTTCGGGGTTTACGGCCGTTAACGGCTTCATCTCAATGGCCTGGGCAAAATCATTAGGCGGCAGCCAGGCGGCCATGATGGGCGCATTGGCATAGGCGCGTTTCAGGCGGGGGACTCGCTCACGGACCAATCGTTGTTCTGTCCATACGTTGCCCTCGCGGTTGGTGCAATCATCCGGCGGGCAACCAACAACTTGCACGGCCGTTGCCCCGGCATTCAACGTACGCACCAGCAAATCGGGCGGGGCTGTGCCCACGCACGGCAGGGTAATCACTTCCACCGCCTGATCGGATTGGGCGGGAGCATTTTCGGTCAAAAATGGTTTGGCGCCATGCGCCGCATGCCGCTCGCAGGTAAAAATCACCTTCACCTGCCCCTCTGGCGCTTTAGCGCGGGCAAAAGCCAACTTTGAAGCGACCGTATCCCACAAAATTTCCGGCGAATCCTGCCCCATCGTCACGGCAACGCCATCACAAGACCCCACGCAAATGCCGCAAGAAACACACAAGCTGGGGTCTTCGATGGCAATAAATTTGTGCGGTTTGTCATCGTGGCGCTCCACCATTTGAATCGCGCCATAGGGGCAGTCTAACGCACATTTGGTACAACCGGTGCAGCGATCTTTGATAATGTGGACTTTGGGCAGAGGTTCGGCTTTTTTACCCTTAGAAATCCAGGGTAACAGAAGGCCGATCAGCGTGACAACGGCCAAGGACGCCCATAAAACAACACCGGCTACAGAACCAACGGTAGGCAAATAAAACAAAAAAATGGGGTCAATAGTCAAGGAACCCGGGAGTTGTGCTGTGTTGGCCTGGGGCAGCATGCCCAAAGGAAAGATGATGGCTCCCAGCAGCAAGACAACGCCCAGTCCCACGGTCCATTGGGAATCGGGCAGCCACCGGGCGCGGCTGAGACGCTTGATGTGCAGCCAGAAGAAAACGGCCGTTACAATAAACAACAGCAAATGAACAGCCATCACCAACCCGATAATCCACCAGGTATTTTGCGCCAATTCTGCCTGGATCAGCCGAATAAACAACACCGGCCCCCAGGAGGTAAACCGCTGCAAAAAGCCCACAAAACCATCGGAAATAGCCTGCGCCCGCTCATCCCAGATCAGCCAATAACCGGTAACGCCGGCCACCCACAAGAACACGGTCATAACAATGCCGGTGACCCAGGCCAGCCAGCGCGGTCCGCGAAAACGCTCCATAAAGAGCGTGCGATACGCATGTAACAAGGTCGTGATCACCAACGCGCCAGAAGCGTACCGGTGTGCGGCGCGAATGGTTCGGCCAATAAACTGGCCTTCGATGCGGGCTACGGCATTGTAGGACAGGTCATAGCCGTACTGGAAAAACATGAAGAGATAAATTCCGGTCAGCCCAACGATAAGCAGCAAGAAAAAAGCAATGGTTCCTGTGTGATAAAAGGGGTTGAAGCGCAGGCTGCCAACGAGACGGTTGACCGGTTTTTCGACGGCCAGAGCGGCCTTTTCCAGCCAGTGTGCCCAGGTGGTTTGTTGCGGCAGCCAATGGGAGAGGGTGTGGGGAGCACGGCCGTTTTCCGCCTCTTCCCCAATCTCTCCCCAGGTCACATCATGCTCATGCTCCTCATCGTGATCCGCAAGATCATCAACAACCTCTTCAACCAACACGGGGTCTCCAATCGGTATCTGACAATCGCTTTCCGGATCTGCGCCAGGCAAAACCTCTGCTTCCTGTTTTTTCCTTCGTATCGACATTGTTCGACCAGCTCCCTACACCATCCCACTACCACCAAAGCCTGACAGCAGCAAGGCACACCTGTTCCAACCAAATAAAAATGTGGCTTTGTGACGAAAGCCAAAGCTCCAAATCACAAAGCCACATTTAAATTAAAAACTAACCAACAAGCTTCAGCTATTTCAGCGTTATCAAATAAGCAACCAGGTCAGCGATTTCCTGATCATTCAATTCAGCGCCAAAATTTTGGTACATCACACCCGGTGTAAACCCATCCACGATGTGCGCATCAGGCGTAACAATCGACTCGTGCAGATATTCTTCGGCCGACATGCCTGCAACATACGTCGCAGCGCGGGTGCCAACACCCGCATGTGATGGGCCAACCAACACAACATCTGGTTCCATAGAATGGCAGGTCACACAACCTGGCGCACTCGCCGTACCAATCGTGGTTTGCTCATACAGTTTTTGTCCACGGGCCGGATTGCCAACAACGCCAACCGAAGCTGTTTCACTACTCGCTTCACCACCGCCGCCACAAGCAGCCAATACCAGTGACAAAGCCAAAACCAAAACCAAAATCATCAAAAACTTACGCATTGATTCTACCTCCATTTAACATAAACTTTGAATGGCAATACAAACAAACCAAATTGCTTAACGCCAACCAAGGCTTAGCCAGGAGAAGAGGCTTGTTAAACAGGCTTCCCCCCTCCAGTCCATGACACCCATGGCTGATTAATTTGTTCGATGCCTATTCGAATTATTAAGAAGACAGAGATTATACCGCAACACAAAGGTCGGTGGTAGCCATCCCCTCGCGGGTCTGCACCTTGCTTACCAGGCGAAAACCTCTGTCTCTAACTTATAAATCTAACCCTACCACACCTTAAAACCAGGCGAGGTCATGTTGGCGTTGGCAATCATATCAAACAAAATCGGGCCGTAAGCTACGACGATCAAGACCACGGTGATGGCCAGCCAGGGCTTCCAATTGTCCAGCCAGGCTGGAGCCGGGTGCTCATCATACGCTTCTGCCACTGGCATTTCAATTGGCGCTTCTAGCCGTTTCTTCGATAAAACAGTACCAATCATATTCGAATAAAACAGCAAACCGCTAATGCCCAAGATAATACCGCCAATCGCCGCTTCAATAAGCATTGGGTTCCAGGCATCAGATGCATAGGCCGCTACACCAACCATTGTACGGCGAGGCACGCCAAAATTAAGACCCAAAATGTGCAAGCCATTACCCATCAACAACATGCCGGCAAACCATGTCCAGGCCTGAACCAAAGCGACTTTACGGTTCCACAAAGGTTTTCCGCTCAATTTGGGCACGAGCCAGTACAAAATACCAAAGAATGTCAGGGTCACGGCCGAACCAACCGTCAGATGGAAATGGCCAGGTACCCAACTGGTGTTGTGAATAACCAGATTCAGGTTGTAAGAGGAATTTGTCAGGCCGCCAATGCCACCAAACACAAACAAAATCATGGCCAAATTTTGCGCTGCGTATGAAGGGTCGCCCCAGGGCAGCGCGCGCACCCAACCCAACAATCCGGTACCACCATTGTTCCGTCCCCCAATTTCCAGCGAGGCAACTACGTTAAAGGCCGTCAACATGCTGGGAAGGAACAGGGAATAGGTGAGTAATCCGTGCAGGAATTTCCAACCTGCGGGCACGCCAGGGTCAAGGTATTGATGATGCAAACCAACCGGAACCGACAGCGCCAGGAACAGCCAGAAAACCAAACGAGCCAACGGTTCGCTAAACAACTTCCCGCCCGCTTGTTTGGGCATCATGCCGTACCAGGAAACGTAAGCCGGCAGCAGCCAAAAGTAGACCAGCGGGTGACCAGTGAACCAGAAGAATGTGCGGGCCAATTGGGGATCGATACCTTCTACCAGGCCAAAAGACCAGGGAATAACCATGACGAGGAGTTCAGTCGCCACGCCCAATGTAGCGATCTGCCAAAGTACCATGGTAATAAGCGAACCCAGGGCAATAATAGGGGTTTGCACACCGGGGTTTTCTTTCCGCCAGGCAAAGTAAGTAAGATAAAATCCCCAACCACAAATCCACGAGCCTACAACTACTAAAACCAGGCCGATGTAAAAGAACGGGTTGGCCTTCATGGGTGGGTAGAAAGTGAACAAAACCGTGGCCAAATTCATGAGAATCGGAATGGCCGCCATGATTAACCCGATAATCATGGTGATCAACCCGACCGCATTCAGTTTGGGCATGGTTAGTTCTTTATTCAGGCTTCGGGTGATGGTAAAAGTGAAGAAGCCGACAATAAAAAAGGTTGTCCACACCAACGCGTTGAGGACGGCATGGAGGGTAAGACCCTGATAATAGCTAGCGATGCCGATTTTATTTAAAGTGGAATAGAGGTTGACGCCAACATATTCCAACTTTTGCAGCGGGCCAAAAAAGCCGCCGATAAAAAGGGCAATCATGGCCACACCCAGGTGCCAGGCGGTTAATTTATTTTCTCGTGCAAACATGTCTGTCTTTTTCTCCTCTCCTGCGTTATTGCTCGGTTACAATGATTTTACCGGCCATTGTTTGGTGTCCGACGCCACAATACTCATGGCAGATATAATCATATTCTCTTGCTTCGTCGAAAGTGACAGTCAGTTTGGAAACTTCACCCGGAACAATTTGCATGTTAACATTGGTCTCGTTGATGCGAAAACCGTGCTGCACATCCTTGCTGGTGACATAGAAGGTGACAGTAGAGCCAACCGGAACTGTTATTTCACGCGGAGTAAAAGACCAGATCTGGGACATGATGTAGGCATTGTACTTGCCTGGGCCGACTTCATAGAGGCCTGGTTCACCAAAGAAGTTGCCCGGTGCAGGAGTGGCAATGGTGCGTGGATCAACTCTGCTTTCGGGGAGCGGCACTTGGATGCCATAAACAAAGCTGCTGACGGCAACGGCAACAAAGAACACGGCAATCAAAGCCACACTGATGATGATGTAAATTTTCTCGCTGCGGTCTACGTGGATCATGGCGTAATGGTCACTCCTCGAGAGAGCATCGTGAGATACGCGCTACCCCACAACGCGATGATGAGCAAAATAAAGATGATCATGATCGCTACGGTGCCCTGGGGGACTTTGTACTTCTTCTTTTCCATCCAAAACCTCCTTAAATTTTACTATGCTGCAAAATTGATTAATGGAGCAGATATCGCACGTCGGTGGCCATATCTTCTCCGGTTGTACCAAAGGGAAATACGAGGCGTAAACGGCCGTCTTGATCCATCACACTCACACTCGCTGTATGATCCATCAGGTAGCCAGTCGCCGGCGTACCTTCGTGCTTAGCATAATAGATCCCTAACTGCGTCGTGATACCCAATAATTCACTCTCATCACCAGTCATCCCAATAAACGACGGATGGAACCGTGTGACATACTCCCCCAACTTATCCAACGTGTCGCGCTGTGGATCGACAGAAATCATAATTACCTGCACGTCTTCTGCGTCACGCCCTAATTCACTCATCATCCGCTTCATTTCGACCATCGTCGCCGGGCAAACATCAGGACAAAATGTGTAGCCGAAATAGAGCAAAACCACTTTCCCCCGAAAATCACGCAAACTCATTGACTCGCCGGTTGTTGCTCCCAACGTAAAATCCGACAAAGGCGGCGGCGACTCTATGAGCAGTCCATGAAATTGCCGCGGCCCAATGATAGGAAGTCCCTGATTAAGGCGAATCAAAATCCAACCGGCCGTCAGCCCGAACAACAAACCCACAACAGCCAGCAAGGTCAATTTGCCGGACGTTAATTTCTTGGCGCTGGTCGGGATGGAAAGTGTTCCATTTTCCGATTCTGGTGTATCAGTTGTTGCTGACATGTTTATTCCATTCCTGCAAACTAATGAGGCCAGAAAAACCACCCATGCGGTCTTCCTTGCCATCATGTGCGAGTCTTGATGGCTAACGAGGATAACACAAAAATAAATGGGCTGCGTCATAGGCGTAATTTGCCACGCCCTGACGATTTTTTACTTCCTCGGCCACCAGGCGAAAATCTCTTAAAATGCGGTCTGTCTCCGGGGCTTCTGTCCAGTATTCCCCTCGTAGCACGCCAGCGCCATCAACAAGCATAAACGCCGGACTAAAAACAAATTCACCGGGATTTCGTTCCTCATAATAGACGCCAAACCCACCGCCAATGACCCATTTCAACCGTTCTGGCGTTCCCGTCATAAATGTCCAGGCTTCCGAATCGACGCCCAATTGGGTTGCCGCGGCTTTCATTGCCGATGGCGTGTCACGTTCCGGGTCAAAGGATATGGTGACCAATTGAACTGGAATCCCACCGGTATCTATCTCGTCGAGGCGCGCCTGTAGTTCTTGCATAACCCCGGTTGTTTCCAGGCAGGGGGTTTCACAATTCAGATAGGTAAAATTATAAAGAACTAAACTGCCACGGAAATCTTCATTCGTGACTGCATCGCCATTGGCGTCGATGAGGGAATAGCCTGGAGCCAATGTGATTCGTGGCAGCACCTGAATGGGCCGGATGGTGACAAAAGCAAAGAGACCCAACGTCAACAACCCCAACACAGAGAACATGATGGTCGGGAAATTTAGACCAATGCCCTTCTTTTTGCCGGGCTGTTGCGGTTTTATGATTAAATCGCCTGAGGCGCTCATTGACGAATTCCACCCATGGTTACTGCTTGCTCATTTGTTTCCGCGAAAAGATAGGAAACATAACTTGGGCGCTGCGGATGCTGTTTGAGATTTTTTGCTTCCGCAGCCAAATGTTCTAGCGTCACGCTTTGTAATTCTGCCACTAGAGCGGTTTGCAAACGCCCCCACAAGCCATGCACCGGGCAGACCATGTCTCGAGGACATTCGTGTGGGCGAACCAGGCAGACGTTGATGCAGATTGGGCCTTCAATGGCTTCTATTATCTGTAAAACGGTTATCTCAGATGAGGGCTGGGCCAGGGCTAACCCACCCATTGGACCAGAAGAAGTGCTTACCAGTGAAGATTTTACCAGATCGGTTGTTATTTTGTGCAAGAAGGCTTTGGGAACGGCCGTACGCCGGGAAATCTCTCGCGTCGACACGATAGCCCCCGCTTCCCGTTGTCCCAATTCAACCATGACTCGCATGGCATAATCTACACGTCGACTAATTTGAAACATAATTATTGTGGACCTAATTAGTCCAAATTATAGTTACATTAGAACATCTGGCAAGCGATGCAGTATATTAGTGACATTTGTTACATATATTATATGACACATTTCATCTTGACAATTTTTGGGGAAGTCGGCGGTCTACAAGGTCCACCAGGTAACGCCCTCACAACTATGGAGCTTCATTCAATTGTCACTTTGGCTGTTCGACCGGCAAGCGACCTATCTGAACCTCAATCCCCCATGGTTCCCATTTTGCAATTTCTGGCAACTATGTTAGGATAACTTCCCGGTGTGTAATCTAAGCAGTAGGAGACTCAATCAGATGCTCGAATTCACCTGGAACTACCAAGATAAAATTTTTATTTTGCCATTGCCAAACGCAAACGATAAATAGCCTGATCCTTTTAGGGGTCGGGCTTTTTTTTGCCTGAGACTGGCAACTCAGCCATCGCCCAACCCCAAAAAGGCAGCCTCAGTGTGCAACAGACCATCATCATCGGCAGGACATATTTTATGACAATCATGACATTACCCGGTTTAATCGACGTCCACACCCATTTGCGCGTGCCCGGCGGCGAGCATAAAGAAGATTTTGCCAGCGGCACGGCCGCCGCCCTGGCCGGCGGCGTGACCATGATCCTGGCGATGCCCAATACCAGCCCGCCGCTAACCACAACGGCCGTTCTGCAAACCACCCTCGCCCAGGCAGAAGCCAATATCCGCTGTGATGTAGGTTTGTTTGCCGGAGCCAGCCCGCAAGACATCGCCTATCTGCCGGACCTGGCCCAACACGCCGCCGCCCTCAAAATTTACCTCAACGACACCTTTGGCCGCCTGCGGGTGGAAGATGTGCCCACCATGGCCGCCTGCTTCAAGACCTGGCCGCGCCACAAACTCATCGCTATCCATGCCGAAAAACAGAGCGTCGCCGTGAGCATCGGTTTGGCGGCGGTGTACAACCGGCCGGTACACATTGTCCATGTCAGCCGCCGCGAGGAGATTGAGTTGATTGCCGATGCCAAGGCGCAGGGGCTGCCGGTTACCTGTGAGGTGACACCCCACCACCTGTTTTTAGACCAAACCGACGCGGCGAGGCTGGGACCGCTGGGTGATATGCGGCCAATTTTGGGCACCCCCGACGATGTGGTCGCGCTCTGGGAACACATCAACACAACCATCGACTGCATCGCCACCGACCACGCGCCGCACACCCTGACCGAAAAGTATTCGGATTCGCCGCCGCCCGGCGTTTCCGGCCTGGAAACGTCATTGCCGTTGATGATCACGGCCGTGCAAAACGGCCGTCTCGCCCTCCCGCGCCTTATCGAACTCATGCACACCAACCCGCGCCGCATCTTTAACCTGCCCGCACAACCAGACACGCAGGTGGAAGTGGAAATGACGCCCACCACCATCCGCAACGAAAATTTGTATACCAAATGCGGCTGGACGCCGTTTGACGGCCGTGAAGTTGCCGGCCGGGTCTCGCGGGTGGTTTTGCGCGGCGAGGTGGTGTTTGAAAACGGCCGTGTTCTGGCACAACCGGGAAACGGCCGTCTCATCCGCCAGCCATAAACCCTGGCACACAAATCAAACAGTTAAAATTACTTTTCACAACATTTTTAGGAGAAAAACATGTCAGATCAAGAATTAACCCCCCTATTCAACCTGGACGCGATGACCCAAAAAGTGGCCAACAGCAACGGCCTGACCGGCCAGGACATCTTATCCGTCGATCAATTCGACCGCGATACATTGTCCTTTATTTTCAGCCGCGCCCGCGAAATGCGCGAGATGGTGCAGCGCGTCGGCAGCGCAGACTTGCTGAAAGGCTACGTCCTGGCCTGTCTGTTCTACGAACCGTCTACCCGCACCAGCTCCTCCTTCATCGCCGCCATGGAACGGCTGGGCGGCAGCGTAATCCCGATTACCCAGGGCGTGCAGTTTAGCTCTGTCAGCAAAGGCGAAACCCTGGCCGACACCGTGCGCACGCTGGAACAGTACGCCGACGCCATCGTCTTGCGCCACCCGGAAATCGGTTCGGCCAAATTGGCCGCCGATTATGCCAGCGTCCCCGTGCTGAACGCCGGCGACGGTCCCGGCGAACATCCCACCCAGGCGCTGCTCGACCTGTTCACCATCCGCGAAGAATTGGGGCGGGTAGATGGGTTGAAGGTGGCCATGGTGGGCGATTTGCGCTACGGCCGTACCGTTCAATCTCTCACCAAACTGCTGCTGCACTTCGATGTCAGCCTGCGTTTTGTCTCGCCGGAGATTTTGCGCCTGCCGCTGAACACCATGAACCATGTCATCGACGCGGGCGTCGATGTGCGCGAAACCCACGACGTTGCCGACGTCATTAAAAACGCCGATGTCCTGTATGTGACCCGCGTGCAAAAAGAACGCTTCTCCGATCTGGCGCAGTATGAAGAGGTGAAAAACTACTACGAAATTACCACCGAACTGCTGGAAAAAGCCAAAGACAAAATGGTGGTCATGCATCCCCTGCCGCGTGTGGGCGAAATCCACTACAACGTGGATAAAGACCCCCGCGCCGCTTACTTCCGTCAGGTGCAGAACGGCATGTATATTCGCATGGCTTTACTGGCGGCCGTTTTGGGTCGGGCCTAAAGTTTCTCTTTTAGATTGGACCAGTCTGGGAGATTGGTCCAATCTGGCTGGACTATGCTTTGTCATGACAGGGCAAAACGCTCGATAGCTTCAGCCACGCCGCTGTGGTTGTTGTCGGCGGTCACATAATCGGCGATGGCTTTAACGGCCGTTCTCGCATTGCCCATCGCCACGCCAACGCCGGCCATTTGCAGCATCTCCAGGTCGTTTTCGCCGTCGCCAATGGCCAGCATGGCCGCCGGGGAAACGCCCATGTCGGCCAAAAGCCGCCGCACGCCGCGCCCTTTGGATGCGCCGGGCGGCAGAATCTCGATGTAACCCGGCACGGCCTGGGTGACAGTCGCCCTATCGCCCATCAAGTCGGTCAGGCGGGCGCGGGTGGCGTCGTTGTGGGCTTCGTCGCTGATCAGGAACTTGTTGATGTGCAGATCGTCGATCTGGTCCAGAAAGGGGCCGATGACTTCGGGCAGCGGCTCGTGGTATTTTTTTTGCAGCAAACGGCCGTAGGCATGGTCGTAGGGAGCGACAATGCGGGCTGTGCAGTAGGCGAGGTGCGGCAGTTGGTGTTGGAGGGCGAAGGTGATGGCGCGCACGGCCGTTTCCCGGTCCAGAACCGTTTCGTGGCGCACAGAGCCATCGGCATTGTGGATGACCAATCCCTGGGTAAACACGCCGGGCGTTTGCAGGCCCAATTGGCCCAGCACGGCGATGGCCGATGCGCGGGTTTTGCCGGTGGCCAGGATGACCTGGATGTTTTGGGCGACGGCCGTTTGGATGGCCTGTACATTACGCGCCGAAACGGAACCATCCTCGCAGAGCAAAGTCCCGTCCAAATCTAGCGCAATCAATTGAATGCGTGGTGGCATATTGCAATTTCCTCTGTGACAAAAAGATTCGGGGCAAGTATACATGAAAAAAGGCCCGGCTCTGTTGAGCCGGGCCTTTGTCAAAAGGAGAGAAGCTTAATTTGTTGCTAAATTCGTCTGAACTAGCGCGGCCAGGGGCCGAGGATGACGGTGTCGACGACATGGACAACGCCGTTGCTGGCGATGATGTCGGGGATGATGACGCGGGAATCATCGTTGACCCACAGAGAGCCGTCGAAGTATTTCAGGCCAGCTTTTTGGCCGTTGGCCATGGTGACATCGCCGAGCAAAGTTTTGGCTTTAGCGGAGGTCACTTCACTGCCCAGAGCGTGGTAAAGCAGGATGTCGGTCAGTTCGGCCTTGGTGAAGGCGTCGGCGATATTGTCGGCGTTCAGGCCGAGTTTGGCGAAAGCGGCATCGGTCGGAGCGAAGACCGTCCATTCCCCACCAGAGAGTGCATCACCCAGGTCGGCGGCCACGACAGCGGCAACCAATGTGGTGAAACGGCCGTCATTCACAGCGATGTCGACAATGCTGCCACCGGCAGGCGCGGCCGGAGCGGCGTCGCCAGAACCATCGGCCGAGCGCGGCCAGGGGGGCAAAATCACGGTGTCGACGGCATGGATAACACCATTCGAGGCATCGACATCGGCAATGATTACTTTGGAATCGTCATTAACCCACAGGGAACCATCAAAGTACTTCAGGCCGGCAAGCTGACCATTGGCCATGGTGATGTCGCCCAGCATGGTCTTGGCTTTGGCGGAGGTTACTTCGCTGGTCAGAACATGGTAAAGCAAAATGTCGGTCAATTCAGATTTAGAGAAAGCGTCGGCGATATTGTCAGCGTCCAGACCTAATTTGGCGAAAGCGGCGTCGGTTGGGGCAAAAACAGTCCATTCGCCAGCGGAAAGCGCGTCGGCCAGATCAGCGGCCACCACAGCAGCGACGAGGGTATCGAAACGGCCGTCCCCAACGGCAATCTCGACAATGGTTTTTTGTTCTTCAGCCTTTACCACGGGCAAGGCCACAAAAACGGCTAACAACACCAACAGTAAACTTTTTGCGAAACGACTCATTTTTTTGTATCTCCTAATTTTTATTAAAAACATGATATGGACAAAGTACGGCCGGGTCGTTGGGATATTTTAGAGTTAGTGACCGTAAAAACGATTAACAAGGTGATGGTAGGTAGAGCGATGAAAAGCGCAAAGGTTTTTTACAGGTTTAGTTGTCTGAAGTAAACTAATTCTCTCCTTTATCTGGATTTTTCCTGTGCGTTTTGTGCGTACATGAACACATAGTAACGGCTTGTCTATGTTTTGTCAACACATTGCTTATATTTTGTTAATGTATTTCGGGACAAAAAAAACGGCCTCTTGTTGGGGTACAAGAGGCCGTGCAAAAAGTCTCGCTATTGAGAAATGGCGGGCAAGGTTATCAGGCAGATTTTTCTTTTGCCTTGCGGGCATTGTAAATAACGGACAAACCCAAGATGATGAGCAGCACCGGCCAGACCAGGTTCATCAGGCTCAATGTCTTTAAGAAGACGCCGCCAAAGAGTACCGCCAAACCAATAAAGGCGATGATGCCGCCGGGGATGAGTGGCCACCAGTGAACTTTGGGGGTGAAAACGGCCGTTAACACCGTAATCAACGCCCACCCCAACGCAAAAGCCAGCATAAACGCGCCGCCCTCATCCATGCCCTTCGGCCAGGAAATCTTTTCCACCAAAATGATGCCCAGTCCCAAACCGCTCAGGATACCGCCGGGAATCATGGGGCCGGCATTACGCGCCGCGATTCCCCACACCAGAAAAATCAAACCCAAAACCGGCAAAATCAAGAGGCCGATCATTTCGCCTACCTGAATATCCACAAATTGCCCTAACAAAGCCACCAGCCCGATCCCAATCAGGATGATGCCGCCGATCACGCCATTCGTTTTCTTTTCGTTCATGTTATAACCCTCCAAACCTTTAAATATTGCACAACGAAGTGATTGTTTGCCGCTGTGCAAGAGCTATCAATATGCTTGAAGGATAGCTGGGAAATCGCCCGATTGGATGTGCCGAAAGTCATATTCGGGGGTCATGGGCCTGGCATGACCAGCCTGTGAAAGGCGCGGAATATTTATCACGGCATAGAAAAGCCGATAGGGTGTTTGTTATCAAAGGAACCACAGTCACAGCGCTAAAATCCCGGTCAACCAACCGCTTCATGCCGGTGATCGGTAATCGTCATTCGCAAATCCTAACTCTGGAATATCTGCTGGAAGCGGCGTATGGATTTCCTATATAACTTATTTGGGGACAAACCAGTGATCCAACTTATCCGCTGCTCGCTCGCGCACAAGTTCGCAAAAAGATTGTGCTAATTGGCGGGCGGTCTGTATTTCTGCAGAAAATCGGCGTCAACATCAAAATTCTGTCACCGTGATGACCACTTTGCTCCGGGCGTGTTCTTTTTCCAGATAGCGGAATGCCTCAGGCGCTTCAGACAGCGGGTAGGTTCGTTCAATGACCGGCTTGACCTGCCCGGTTTCGATCCATTCCTTTAACTGTGTCAGGTCGTCGCCTTTCGGCACAGCCAGGTACATGCTCCCCAATTGACGCCGGAATGGCGAGAGCACAAACGCCTTGAACACGTAGCCCATGCCGCCGTGACCGCTGTTGGGAACGAGCAAGCCCTGTGGGGTGAGGACGCGCATCATATCTGAAAACGAATGGCTGGCGACATTGTCCAGGATCAGGTCGTAGCGACGGCCGTTTTGCGTGAAGTCCTTCTGGGTGTAATCCACAACGTCGTCCGCGCCGAGGGAGCGCACCATGTCCACATTTCGTGTGCTGCATACGCCGGTCACTTCGGCGCCGAGCGCTTTGGCAATTTGCACGGCAAACGTGCCCACCCCTCCCGACGCCCCATTGATCAACACCTTCTGCCCCGGTTGTAACTTCCCGACATCACGCAAGCCTTTCAGGGCGGTAATCGCACCGGTCGGGATGGCTGCGGCTTGCTCGAACGTGAGGTTGGCGGGTTTGAGCGCCAATTTATCTTCAGCCACGCTCGCATATTCGGCAAGCGCGCCACTGCAAGCGGCATACACCTCGTCGCCAGGGTGGAACTCCGTCACATTGGAACCAACCGCCTCCACCACCCCGGCCACATCCTGGCCCGGGACATAATTTTTCGGTTTGGGAAACCCGGCTGCCAAGCGGATCGGCCAAGGCTCGCCCCGCACAGCGAACACATCTCCGGCATTGATGGAAACAGCCCTGACGCGAACCAATACCTGGTTATCTTTCATCGCCGGCCGGGCAACCTCAGCCAGTTTGAGAACATCGGATGAACCGTAGTCGTTTTGAACAATCGCTTTCATGAGTTTTCTCCTATTCGTATTCGTTTTTTTCAGGCTTCGAGAGTGCGCCATTTCCAGGCAATCCAAATAATGAGCAGCAGGCAAAAGGTCTCGACCGTGGCAATGAAAATGTAGTGGGGATATGACGCTGCGCCGCCCCAAATATAGGCAATGGTGACGAGGCTCACAACGATATTGGCCCAACGATTGATTCCGTACTTCAACACGCGGGATAGGATGATCATAGCAATACCGAGTTGCCCCATGATCGCGCCGATCAACATCAATTGGGGAATGGATGCGCCTGAGCTAACTGAGGTTTTCGCCACTTCTTCCGCTGCGCCGGGAATGTTCAGTGAAAGGATGTCCGCTTTCAACATGTTGATCATGATAACGATCCACAGAGTCGAGAGCAGAACTTTCGTGTCGATCTTTTTAGTAGGATTTACGTTTGTATTCATTTTTCTCCATTTTTGAATGTTAGTGATGCGTTTCAGCGTATTTGACTTGAACAACCGAAACCAAAGGCATACCCAGATCACGCACCTTTTTTAGCAAACCATGCAAATTCGCCTGATCAACCACCAGACCGGTTAGAATCGTGTCGCCATTCTCTTCTAGCGTGATGGTCAGGCCGTCGAACCAGTCCATCCATTGCGGGAGAAGGTGGCCTTCGACCCGGATTTGGTAGCCAGTGGGATGTGTTTCCGTTGGTTTCATGAACGCAAATATACCGGCAGGATGGTATTGCCCGGTAGCAACTAAAGTATTGTTTTGCAGTATTGTTTGGAAAATTACAGCAGACCTAACTCACGGGCGCGAGCAACGGCCTCGGTGCGGTTCTGTGCCTGGAATTTGTTAAAAATCCGCAGGTTGTGTCCCTTGACCGTGCTGAGCGCCAGGTATAACCGCTGGCTGATTTCGGTATTGGAAAGTCCCTGGGCGACGAGGCGTAAGATTTCGAGTTCACGGGGGGTCAGGGCATCAAGCAGCGGAGATGGGGGAGTGGCGGTGGAGGAATCGGCCGGCGAGCCAAATGCGGCCAGGAGTTTGTCGGCGTAGGTGAGCAGTGGATGGGGCTGTCGGCTAATCGTCAAGCGAAAATCTGCAATCAGCAGCCGCATTGCTTCGCCTTCATCCACAAACGTTCGCCGATAGCCTTCTGGTTTCGCCAGGGTCAAGGCGCGTTCCAGCGCCGCGAGAGCCTGTGGGGCGTGACCTTGCGCCTGATGGGCAAGTACCTCGGTGAGCAGGATTTCTAACACACTGCCCTGCCGCTTTTGCGCTTCCGCCAGGATTCGCAGGCGTTCCAGCAACTCGTCCACCCCGGCAAAAGAACCCTCCGCCAGTCGCACCCGCGCCAGGGTTAGCAGGTCAAACTCTGTGAGGTAACTGACCTCGTTGGTGGTCGAATTCCCCCACTCTTGGGCCCACTCCTGTGCCCACTCTTGCGCTTTGTCCAGCCGCTCCTGTTTGAGATAGATTCGCGTTTTGAGCGCTTCGACCGGGCGGGTGATGGGAACCGGGTTTTTGACGTGGTTCCGTTTGGCTTCGTCGAGCAGTTCAAGCGCGGCGTCCCATTCCCCGGCCGATTCTTTGAACCGGGCCTGGGCCAGTTTCCAGCGATGGAGCCAGTCCACCAGGGTGGTGTGCTTGCCGAGGTCGGCAGCGGTTTGCAAATGCACGGCCGTGGACTCAGAGTCGCCCAACTCGTGATAAATCAGCGCCAGTCCCAGGTGATGATGAGCGGTAATCTGCTGCGCTTCCGCGCCATGTTCGGCGGCAAGCTGTAAAGCCTGCTGGTAGGCGCGAATGGCTTCGTGCAGACGTCCCAACGCAACCAGCAAGTCAGCTTCGGCAAAGGCGCTGGCAATCACAAAGATCGGGTTGCCCACTTTGTGCATATCCGCCATCCAGGCGCGGATGGCATGGAGGGAAGAATCCAAGTCGCCGCTTGCCCAGTGGGTGAATTCCAATGTGATCACGGCTTGGGCGCGGTGATAGATGTCGTCCTCGGGAATAAGTTGCAGTGCCAGTTCAGCGAATTTGACGGCGTCCATCAAATTTCCCTGTACCTGGGCGTTATAAGCGCGGGTCAAGGCAATGTTACCCGGCAGGATAGCAAACCTGGACTGGTCGGGCGCTACGGCCAGAGCGCGCTCGGCATTTTGCAGGTGAATCTCGCTCGTTTTGGGATCCCCGGTGTCTGAATACGCCCGGCCGGCCTGGAAACACAACTCTGGCCTCGAGCGGACGACTCCTTCGGGCAATTGGTTCACCCAGACAAGCCAGGCAGCAGATTGGAAAGACTCTTCCGCGACCGGCCAGGCGGCTTCGGCCAGGCGTGCTGCCCGCTCGAAATCTGCGGCGGACAAGGCGTGATGAAATGCTTCGGATAGGTCACCGTTGGCTTCGTGCCATTGACTGGCGCGGCAGTGATACTCGGCGAGCGCCGGGGGAGCGCCGAGACGCTGGCGCAATAAATCGCCGAATAAGTGGTGATAACGATACCAACGCCGTTCGTTATCCAAAGGGACAATGAACAGGTTCGCACGTTCGAGATATTCCAGGGTCTCTTGTCCGGCTGCAGGAGAGTCGAGCAGAACAGCATCACAAAGGAGACCGCACATGCGGTCGAGGATGGAGGTGCGCAACAAAAAATTCTGAATTCGGTCGGACTGCTGTTGCAAAACTTCTTCGACCAGATAGTCGAGTACGAAATGGTGGCTGCCAGTGAAAGATTTGATGAACCTGGCGGTATCTGAGCGCCCCTGCATGGAGAGGGCGGCTAATTGCAGGCCAGCGATCCAACCTTCGGTACGGGTTGCCAGTGCGGTGATGTCTTCCGTTGAAAGGTTCAGGCCCATCATCTGGTTGAGAAATTCAGCGGCCTCGGCAGGGGTGAAACGTAAGTCGGCAGCGCGCATCTCGGTCAGTTGGCCGCGGGCGCGTAACCGGGGCAGGGACAGAGATGGGTCTTCGCGGGTGGCGATAACCAGGTGCATCTGCTGCGGCTGGTGGTCAATGAGAAAGGTCAGGGCGTTGTCAACCGGTTTAGAATCAATGACGTGGTAGTCGTCAAGAACGAGGATGAAATTGTCCGAGATGGTGGTAATTTCATTGAGCAAGGTTATCAGAATCGTTTCGGTTGGCGGTGGTTGCGGCGATTGGAGTGCCGCCAACACGCTGACGCCAATCTTTGGCGCAATTGTCTGCAATGCTGCAACGAGGTAAACCAGAAAGCGCGTGGGATCGCTGTCCCCTTCATCCAGCGACAGCCAGGCAACCGGTCTCCCACAATGGGCAAGCCATTCGCTAACCATTGTGGTCTTGCCAAAGCCGGCCGAAGCGGAGATGAGCGTCAGTTTGCCACCCATTGCCAGCCCGGTGTTCAGCCGATTGATCAGGCGGGGGCGCGGGACAATGCTGGGACGGGGTGGGGGAATATACAGTTTGGTGGCTAAAATCGGAGTGGACATAGGACCATTATAAAACACGCCTCACGATTCAAAAAGCCTCCCAACGAAGATCGAAACCCTTCGCATCATACCGTGATGATCACTTTCCCTTGGGCATGTTCTTTCTCAAAATACCAGAGAGCTTCAGCCGCCTTGCTCAACGGATAACAGCCATCGATCACTGGCACGACCTTGCCGGATTCAAGTAAGTTTTGCATAAAGACCAGATCTTTTTGATTTTGTACCAGCGACACGACATACGTTTTCTGCCTGGTTGTCTTTGAAGTTTTCCGTCCTTGAAGCGCAGCCTGGAAGAGTTGGAACATGGAACCGCCAGCGACGACATAGATTCCCTCAGGGCTTAATGCATGCAGATACTCTGAAATCGGATGATACCCATTCACAGCTAGAATCAGATCATACTGTTGACCATTTCGGGTAAAATCTTCTTTGGTGTAGTCGATGGTATGGTCTGCCCCAATCGAGTGCGCCATGTCCAGATTCCTTGTGCTGCATACCGCTGTGACTTCCGCCCCGAACGCTTTGGCAATCTGCACGGCAAACGTTCCCACACCACCAGAGGCGCCATTGATCAAAACTTTTTGCCCTGATTGGATGTGCCCATTGTCGCGTAATCCCTGTAAGGCAGTCAGCGCCGCTAGTGGTACAGCCGCAGCCTGCTCAAATGTCAGGTTGGCGGGCTTCAGTGTGATTGCATTTTCATTGGCGCAGACATATTCGGCAAAAGTGCCACGGCCGGTTGCACTGGGCAGGTACCCAAAAACCTCATCGCCTGGCTTGAATTGCTTGACGTACCTGCCAACCGCCTCGATCCGCCCGGCAACATCGCCACCGAGTATCTTGTTTTTGGGTTGAAGAAAGCCTCCCGGCATCAGGCGGATAAAAAACGGATTTGCTCGCATCATGCGCCAGTCACGCGAATTGATGGATGCCGCATGAATTTTGATCAACACTTCATCATCTTTCGGAGAAGGGTTTTCCACCTCCTGGAGTTGAAGAACATCTGGCGAACCATATTTCGTGCAGACAATCGCTTTCATGTTTGTACTCTTTTCCTATCTTATTGTTTGACCTTGCAGTCTGTGGTTTATCTTGAGCATGGGATATGCACACAAGCCAATACCTACAATGTAAAGGATGCTCTGAAGGACGTTCACCTGCCAGCGTCCATGCCCGATGTAGGAAGAAGCGAGAAATGCCATCACTTCGATAAAACCAATCACGAAAGCCAGCATCCAGAAAGCCGATCTTTCGCCGGCGACCAGGTTTTTGCGGATGAGCGGCCACGTTAGCACGGAAACCATCAGCGCGCAGGAATTGTACAGGATCGTAAAACAATTGAGCGCGGCGATGACTTTGGCGCTAAGCCCCGCAATTTCAGCCTCTGAAAATGACGCTACTTGCAGAATCGGGGAGTTCTGTTTGAGAACGATTACGTAGCATAATATGATAAAGGCAAGGATAAAGTTGATGCCGCACCATATTGAAAGGAGTGTTGAACCTTTTTTTAACATTTATTCTCCTTGTGATGGGTGGTTAAATTCAACTGATGCTGTTTTCTGCTCTTTTGCACCCATGACCAAGAGCCACAAAGTAAGCCCAAATTCCGCAATGAAGCCAAGTGGATAGCTTACATAGGTGATGGCCATGAAGCCTGGGAAGAGGAAAGACTGAAAGAAGGTCAACAACCAGGTAAAACAATGAACCATCAGTATGATACCCAAAATTTTGGGAAGGAAGCCCGACTTGAAGATTAAGTAGCCCAGCGGAAAGAGCCAGGCGCCATAAAATAGTTGGGCAACCATAAACCCTTTTTCGCGTAAATCAAGGAAGAACATTGCCAGAGATTGCAATTGAGCCACCTGGAACACGTTCAAGTAATCAGGACCATTCATAAGCAACAGAGCAGCAAATAGATTAATTGCACTCACACACTGGATTACGGCGCCAGCCAGGTTTAATAACAAAAATAGGAGGGCAAGGTTTTTATTAACCGGTTTGAGTAAAACAAAGAGAGCCCAGGCGGCTAAAAAGAAAAGTGCAGCAGAGAGTGGATCACCTACAGCAGTGATAGTGAACAACCCTTCATGAGCCATGATGTTATTGGCTGTTGCAGCAGTATCCCCAGGCACAATAAAGCTATCGCGCCACACATCACTTATGATATGAGTTAGCATGTAAATGAAATATAGAAACCCTGCTCTCCTTGCGGTCTTATTGATTGAATTCATTTTTATCTCCTCGTTTAATATGGATGAGTTTCATCGAATTGGACTGGGCTGACAGAGACCAATGGCATTCCCAAATCACGTACTTTTTTGAGCAAACCATGCAACGCGGCCTGGTCAAGTACAGGACCGGTTAAAAGCGTATTGCCGTCCTCTTCCAGCGTGATGGTCAGGCCCTCAAACCAGTCTGTCCATTCACGAGCTAGATGGCCCTTAATCTTGATCTGATAGATCATGGTTTGATTGGGAGTTGGTTTGGGTTTGAGTTCGTTTGACATCACCTTGTACCTGTATTGGAACGGCCGTTACACCACATGCCACTTGCTCATGGTCCCGATCTTTGTACGGGAATGTACAAAGATAATAGCCCCCACATAGTGTTAACGAACAGACACTTTAGTGTTGGTTAGAGGTGTTGTTTTTGGTTATTGAGGGAAAGTATTGGGGAAAATTGAGTCTTACAACAAACCAAGCTCGCGGGCACGGGCGATGGCTTCGGTACGGCTTTGGACTTGCAGTTTGTCAAAAATTTTGCGGTTATGCCCTTTGATTGTGTCCAGAGCGAGGAACAGCCGCTTGCCAATCGCACGATTGGAGAGTCCCTGGGCAATCAACTTCAGGATTTCTAACTCGCGTTGGCTCAATGGGTCAATAAGGGGCTGGGCATGGGGTAGAGAAGGTTTGTCGCCGCCTTTCTGTTTCTCAGCTTCAAATGCTGCCAATAGCTTGTCCGTGTAATCTGGCATGATTTCACGCACGGAAGCTTCGTGAAGCAGTTGCCTCATGCTTGAGCCTTCGTCAAGGAACATGCGGACGTAGCCTTCTGGCTCGGCCAGCATAAGCGCACGCTGTAATGAGAAGAGAGCAGCAGCGAGATCGCCTTGAGCATGATAAGCAAGTGCTTGCAATGTCAGAATTTCAATCGCACTGCCCTTCCTCCTGCCCTCTTCCGCATGTTTTAGCAGACGCTCCAATAGGCCCACTACTTCAACAATGGAAATATCTTCGATGTCTTGCTGATAACAGGCCAGCAGTACCCTGACCAGGGTGATGTGATCGAACTCGCGCAGGTAGTGAAGTTCGTTTTCAACAGACAGTCCTTGCTGCCGTGCCCAACCCAGAGCTTCGCCCAACCGGCCCTGGGCTGTCCACACCCGTGTCTTCCGTGTCGCGATCGGACGCACATTCGGGGAAAAGTTACTATTGTATAAACGCTCGGCCTGGTCGAGCAGGTCGAGCGCGCCATCCAGATCGCCTTGAGCCTCCCATATGCGGGCCATCGCCGCACACCAACGATATGGGTTTTGCGGTAAACCGGCAAGCTCTCCCAAAGTCTGGCTTGTATGCAGGTGCTGCGTGGCAGTTTTCAGATCGTTAAACTCACGGTGAAGGGTACTCATGCCCACGTGCATATCCGCCGCGCCTTGCAGCACTGGCGCACCCGGCTTCGTCGCCCACTGCAATCCCCGCTCATAGGTGGTCATTGCCTCCTGAAGACAGCCTTGCGCAATCTGTATATCCGCCAGGACAATGGCGCCGCCGATGGCGGGAGAGATGTACCCGGCTAGCCGAATATTCGCCATGCCATCGGCACTCATCCGGCGGGCGTCGTCGAGATCCCCGCTCGTCCACGCGGCGAGTCCCAATTGCGAGGCTGCCCCACCCAGCATCAAATAGTCATTCTCAGGCGCGAGATCGAGTACCCGCCGAGCGTTTTTTACGGTCTCAGGCATATCACCCCGAGCCAGGGCTTGGCCGGCACGGATAAGGGCGATCAATCCCGGCACGCGGCGAAATTCCTCTTTGTTCACCACGACCATCCCCGCACCCTGAGATTCCAGTTGTTCGCGTGTGTCGGCTGTCTTATGTAACCACCGTTCTGCATCCCGCAGTCGGGATTCTACGTCCTCGTTCTCGCCACAAGACATTGCCGCCAAGGCATACTCAGTACTGAGTACAGGACTGACGTGGACAAGTTCGTCGGGTAGTGCCTTTAGCCAGCCTAGCATCGTGGCAAACTGCCGGCTAATGTTCATGGCGGGTATGGTCAACTCGATCAGGTTCGCAGATCGCACGAAATCCTCGGCGGCCAGCGCATGGCGGATCGCATTGTCCGGTGAACCATTGTGCTCGTACCACTCGCTCGCTCGTTGGTGTAGGGCAGCGACCTCAGCCGGTTGCTCCACCATTAAGTGCATCCGAAGAACATCGGCAAAAAAATGGTGATAGCGATACCAGTTGCGCTTGTCATCCAGCGGAATGATAAAGAAGTTGCCTCGTTGCAAGGCTTCCAAGCGTGCGCCACCTTCCTCTTTGCCGGTGACGGCATCACACAGCGACCCATTCAACCGGTCGAGAATGGCAGTTTGGAGTAGGAATCTGCGGATAGGTTCGGGCTGATTTTGCAAAACCTCTTCGACCAGATAGTCCACAATGTACCGGTGGTTTCCGGCGAATTCTCGAATGAACCCGGAGACATCCTTGTTACCCTGCATGGAAAGCGCAGCCAATTGTAGGCCGGCGATCCAACCTTCGGTACGAGTTTCCAATGCAGCGATGTCTTCTACGGAGAGATTTAGTCCCATCATCAGGTTGAGAAATTCAGCGGCCTCGGCGGGGGTGAAACGCAAATCGGCGGCGCGTAACTCAGTCAGTTGGCCACGAGCGCGTAACCGGGATAGGTGTAGCGGTGGATCTTCACGGGTGAGGATGACCAGGTGCATCTGTGGCGGCTGGTGTTCGACGAGGAAGGTCAGGGATTGGTTTACTGGTTGAGAATCGATCTCGTGGTAATCATCGAGGATGAGGAGAAAATGATCGGGGATGACGGAAATTTCGTTGAGCAAGGTGGTCAAAATGGTTTCGGCTTGCGGCGGCTGAGGGGATTGGAGTACCGTCAACAGCCCTTCGCCAAATCCCGCCTTGACAGTCTGTAAGGCTGTTACCAGGTAAGTGATGAAGCGCATCGGATCGCTGTCCCCTTCATCTAGCGACAGCCAGGCCACTTTCTTATCACAATGGGCAATCCATTCGCCGACCAGGGTGGTCTTGCCAAAGCCGGCAGAAGCGGAGATGAGCGTCAGTTTGCCACCCATTGCCAGCCCGGTGTTCAGCCGATTGATCAGGCGGGGGCGCGGGACAATGCTGGGACGAGGTGGGGGGATATAGAGTTTGGTGGCTAAAATTGGAGTGGGCATAGGTCAAGTAAACAACACATTTCCAGAATTAAAAAAGTGGCAAAACCTGACGAAGTAAGAATTTATGGAGCGGTTCCGTTTGAAATTTGTGTCTGGGGATACCGAATATCTGCCACCGTTGACCCCCCAGGACAGGGATCATTGTAGCAGGTTGGACTGATAAAGAGCAATAATTAACGCCAAGACGCAGTTACGCCGCTTCCTGGCTGCCTATCCAACCCTGGTTTGGGCGGCTGGCTTTCCGCTCATCCCGGATGGGCGCCATCCCTTTGGCTCTGACGTCCAATCCAGCTTGCCGACTTCCCGACATTTCAGCCGTGTTCTGGCCGATTTGCCGAATGAAGCGTTGCAGAATCTTCTCGATGGTCAAGTGCAGCGCCTGCGGGCATGGTTGCCAGAAGAATTTGGGCAAACTGTTTCGTTCGATATCAAACACTGTAATCTCTGGCGATTCTCTGGTGGGGCGACTGTTGCCAGTTCGTCAAGGTCGGTTGCAAGCTGCGGTTTCAGTAATCTCTGGCGATTCTCTGGTGGGGCGACTTTCGTTAACGATGGTGGGCGATGGGGAGTGTAACGTTTCAGTAATCTCTGGCGATTCTCTGGTGGGGCGACAATGGACAGACCCTAGGCTGTATTTAAGCCACACATGTTTCAGTAATCTCTGGCGATTCTCTGGTGGGGCGACTATAGCAACTCGGCACGATTTAGAGCAGTAGATTTTCGTGTTTCAGTAATCTCTGGCGATTCTCTGGTGGGGCGACTGTGCTACCAGCTCCACCAATGGGGCCGGGCGTGCCGTTTCAGTAATCTCTGGCGATTCTCTGGTGGGGCGACGTATCGACCAGCCAAAGATCGTACCCTTGCCACTGGTGTTTCAGTAATCTCTGGCGATTCTCTGGTGGGGCGACTTTGGCCAGTTCGCCAAAACGATTAAGACCAAATGTTTCAGTAATCTCTGGCGATTCTCTGGTGGGGCGACGGCCATGCTGCTGGGCGGCTGCGGCGCTATGATTCTGTTTCAGTAATCTCTGGCGATTCTCTGGTGGGGCGACCTGGTGCCCGGCCTGCCACATGCCTGACGTTATCTGTTTCAGTAATCTCTGGCGATTCTCTGGTGGGGCGACTTCTGGGTGTGTTGGTTTCTATGGCTTCGGTTACGTTTCAGTAATCTCTGGCGATTCTCTGGTGGGGCGACCTTGGCGAGCCGTCAAAATGGATGCCGTCAAAGTCGGTTTCAGTAATCTCTGGCGATTCTCTGGTGGGGCGACGCGGCACGTAAAATTGCCAGTCGCCCCTCTTATTGTGTTTCAGTAATCTCTGGCGATTCTCTGGTGGGGCGACCTCCTCCTTTGCTCTGTGGCCGGGAGGCGACCTCCAGAGTTTCAGTAATCTCTGGCGATTCTCTGGTGGGGCGACCCAACGGCTGGCCGGCCGATATAAAATTAAGCTCCAGTTTCAGTAATCTCTGGCGATTCTCTGGTGGGGCGACCTTCTAAGCGCAGCCCAGCCAACCCACCCCGCCGGCGTTTCAGTAATCTCTGGCGATTCTCTGGTGGGGCGACCTCGACGATATCGGCGCAAAGTGCGTGGTCAGCGTTTCAGTAATCTCTGGCGATTCTCTGGTGGGGCGACCCAGCGGGAACGGTGCGTGCCGCATGCTGCAATCCGTTTTCAGTAATCTCTGGCGATTCTCTGGTGGGGCGACCGACGCGCAAAAGCTGGCCGACACTAGACTACACTGTTTCAGTAATCTCTGGCGATTCTCTGGTGGGGCGACCTACAATTTGCCTTTGTCGTTCCAGCGTATGACGTCGTTTCAGTAATCTCTGGCGATTCTCTGGTGGGGCGACCCGCCGCGCACGATGGCTGCCAGGCGGTGTTTCAGTAATCTCTGGCGATTCTCTGGTGGGGCGGCGACCTTGTTTTCGTATCTCTGGCATTCTCTGGTGGGGCGACAGGCCCTGGGTTTTGTCTGTTTCAGTAATCTCTGGCGATTCTCTGGTGGGGCGACCCAAACCAGACACGATAAGCGATGGCTGCCAGGTGTTTCAGTAATCTCTGGCGATTCTCTGGTGGGGCGACCAGCCCATGGAGATGAACACAACAATCATCACCCACCAGTTTCAGTAATCTCTGGCGATTCTCTGGTCCCCTTCAGTAATCTCTGGCGATTCTCTGGTGGGGCGACCTGCAACCAAAGCAAGAAGAAAAACCAAAGTAGTTTCAGTAATCTCTGGCGATTCTCTGGTGGGGCGACCCTCGCCCCGCGCGTGTGAGTAATCTCTGGCGATTCTCTGGTGGGGCGACCCGATGGTCGGCGGCTGGTCGCCGATTCGCGTGTTTCAGTAATCTCTGGCGATTCTCTGGTGGGGCGACCCCCCGCGCCCTCCCCCCGCTCACCCCCCGGGGTTTTCAGTAATCTCTGGCGATTCTCTGGTGGGGCGACCCTGGTCAGGGAAACTATTCGAGCGTCTGGGGAGATGTTTCAGTAATCTCTGGCGATTCTCTGGTGGGGCGACCGCAGGGAACTCACAGGAGTCCGCAATTCCAGTAATCTCTGGCGATTCTCTGGGGGGCCACCCGGACGGCGTTTCAGTAATCTCTGGCGATTCTCTGGTGGGGCGACCAATGTCAGCGAAAGCTGACGGCCGTAAGCCTCATGTTGTGTTTCAGTAATCTCTGGCGATTCTCTGGTGGGGCGACCGTCCGCTACAGCACATGGCAATGGCTGCCGGGCAGAAGTGTTTCAGTAATCTCTGGCGATTCTCTGGTGGGGCGACCGTGCATCTCTGGCATCTCTGGGGCCGAGTGTTTCAGTAATCTCTGGCGATTCTCTGGTGGGGCGACCCGCCCGCGTTTTTTATTGTTAATGGTTCATATTTGGCCTGTAACGGCCGTTTTAACCGTTACAGGCCATTATAGCAGGTCTATTTTATCTTAATTTCGCCGAATATGTGGTTGTTAACGAGCGTTTTTCGCAAATCGGTTTTTGCGCCAAAACAGGGGGGATTTGCGACGGTCAGGTCGCAGCTTCCCACAGGTGGTCGGCGCGCAGCCAATCCCAGTAGGGAGGCCAGTTTCCACCCCCTAATTCGTAGACGCCGTTGCCCTTGACAACTGATTTTCCGACGTGGGTCGCCTGACCCCATACCAGCCAGGGCAGCAGCTCGGTCCAATCGTCGCTGCGGTAGACGGCCGTGCCGGTAAAGCCGCTCAAGGGCGTTTTCTCGCCCTTGCGCCCGGAGTAGACCCACATTTCTTGCCAGTCGGTTTGCGCATCTACCAGGCGCACGCTGTCGGCCAGGGCGTGAAGATGGGCCACCTCGGCTGGATCGCGCCGCTCTTGCCCGGCAAACTGGCGGCCCAATTCGTCTATGCGGTAGAGCAAGCGCCGGAAGAGGACGGAGAAATCAGGCAGTTTGTAGAGCTGCCCTTTCTCTTCCAGCCGCGTGGGGGTGAGGAAGTGAAGGGTGAGATGACGGCCGTTGAGGGCTTGGTGGTGCATCTGGCTGATGTGGCGCACGGCCGTTTCGTCTACAAACAGATTGGGTACAGTCACGAAGGCGTCGCCGGGGGCCAGGCAAGATTGCATGTCGCCGCGCAGGGGGTCTACGGCCGTTATCCTGTCCACGGCAAATCGGCCCAGCCCTTCGCGCCGGCCTGGGCCAATGCCTTCGCTTTGTCCGGCCTCGTTGGCGGCCAGGACGACGTAGGGCAGGTAGTGGAAGCCGTCGCCGAAGAGGGTGAGGGCGAAGCTGAAGCGCTCACCGGCTTGGAGGTAGCTGCGGGGCGGGAGGGGTGGCGCGACGGCGTAGGCGCGGATGACGGTGCCAGGGTCGAGGTTGGCCGAGAGCAGCCAGCAGGCGGGGCAGGTGGCTGCGTGGGCGGGTTCGGGCGGGCGATTGGTGCGGTATTCGGGGCAGGTGGCGCGGCGCATGACGTTGGCGAGGGCGTTGCGCAGGTTGTTACCGGCGTAATGGCTGCCCATTTTGATGGGTGTGGTGGCGGTGCAGTCGAAGCGAAGGTGGGTGAGTTGTAGGTTGGTCATGTTGGTTGATTTGCTGGAAATAATCTCGTCCCTAATATAACACTTTGCGTTTAACGCGCAAGGTTATACAATTGGGTGAATGAGGTACAATCATGATTCGCAACTTTCGGGATCGGGAAGCAGAAAGGATTTTTCATCGAGAATTTTCTCGTAAGCTGCCTCAAGATATTCAACAACGCGCATTTCGGAAACTTCGTATGCTCAATCGGGCGGTCTCTTTGGACGATTTGCGCATACCGCCGAGTAACCGATTGGAGCAATTGCATGGTGATCGAGCGGGCCAATATAGCATTCGGGTCAATCAACAATGGCGAATCTGTTTTGAATGGCGCGATGGTGATGCCCATGCTGTAGAAATTGTTGATTATCATTAAATCAGTGTCTAGTTGATTCATTTCGAGTCAGCTTGAATCGCCAGAGATTACTGAAACACTGATAGTATTAACCTGTGTTTCAGCACAATTAGCTTAAGAAGGTGCTGAAATGGCGAATAATAAAATACCTCCATTACATCCGGGTGAAGTCTTGTTGGAAGAATTTTTGCTGCCAATGGATATTAGCCAGAACAAACTCGCTCTGGCGATGCGTGTGCCGACGCGACGGATTAATGAGATCATTCATGGTCGGCGACGGATTACGGCCGATACGGCTTTGCGTTTAGCGCGATTTTTTGGCACATCGGCGCAATTCTGGCTTGGCCTGCAACTTGACTACGATCTGGACGTGGCGCAAGATGAGGTGGGCGCGCAAATTGAGCGGGATGTGCTTGTGCATGAGACGGTTTAGTTTTCATTGGCAGGTTGTATGGTAACGGCCGTTGGTGAGGGCAACCAACGGCCGTTTTGTTTAGCCGGTGTGTTGGTAGAGGGAATAGGCGCGGCTGGATTTTGCCAGCCGGTAGGGTAAGACCACATGCCGCACCACCCGCTTTGGCTTTTTGCTGTCGTAAATGTTCGCCTCCACAAATTTCATCTTCGGATCACAATCGTCTAGCTGTTGTACCAGGCCATTGAGGGGGAAGCTGGTAACGTCGGCTGTCAATAACACAAAGCCAGCGCTATCGGCCAGGGGTATAGGAGGGGCCAACAGTTGCACAAAGCCGCCGCGCTTGCCCAGATAGCTAATTTGCGCCAGCCAATCGCCAAGCTGCGCCGCCTGACCATCGGGGACAGCAAAAGCCAGGGTGATCGGTTGTGGATGGTAGACATATTCGCGATAGGCGATGGTTTTCTGGAAAGGGCCAACATCAGCAGAACCGGGTGTAGCCGGATTGCGGCGCAGGCGCAGAATTTTGGCGAACAGGTTGGTGACGACGATTTGTGGCGGTAGTTGCACGCCGATGCCCATGTCGCGTATCCAGGGCCAGGCTTGCTCGGCTTGCCCCAAACCACTGGTGCGAATGGCGGCGTCGAGAACGGCCGTTTTCAGCGCGTAAGGCGACGGCAGCAGCAGACTTTTACCCCCGGATGAGGTTGTCCAGGACGGCCGTAAGCTAAACAGGGTGGTCGGCTGGTAAATTGCTTGTATCCATATCATGGTTATTCACTCGCATGGGCAGGTCGGGAGATTGGTTCAATCTTAAAGATTGAACCAATCTTGCTTCAACCTGCATATTGCAACGTGTACGGCGTGGCACTTTGGATGAGGTCGCGCACGGTTTGGGCGTAGCCGTTCATTGAACTGAAGGAGTGGGCTGCCAGAGCGTTGGGCCGAATGCTGTTCAGCGTCGCGCACAGGTCGGTTAATTCCTGATCGTACCCTCCTTTGAGCGGGCTGAGGGTGGGCGCGGGAATGACGTTTTGGCTGACGGTGATCACCCCGGCCACGTCTACGATGTGGGGGGCTTGAGTGCCGCGCATGGCTCCGGCCGGTTCCATGAGGGTGTAGAGAAGGGCTTCGAGCAAGGCTTTCAATCGCGCCTGTCGTTGGGCTTCATCTAACACATATTTCTGCGTAATGTCGTTGAAGCCAATACGCGCCGCTTCGATGGTAGCAACCAGGGCGTACACGCCGCTGTTGGCCGGCCGATGGAAGATGGCTTGCCCCAAATTTGCCCCGCGTGATTCTTCGCCTTTTTGGGCATCTCGTTCAGCTTTTCCCCGTTCGTTGGAATACTTGACGTGAAAATAGCTATCGGAACGGGTCAGTTCGGGCAAACCGACCACCCATCCAAACTCAACCACCGATTTGCGCGGCAAAGATTTGGAACCGGCCGTGATCAGGTTGCCCAGCATATCATCCATAGCGCATGTTTCCAGCATCAATGTTAACGAGTCGGCGTCGTTCATGTTGGCGATGGCGGCCATGTAGCTTTCATCGGCGCTGATGCGGTTGGCATTAAAGGTTTTACAACCGGCGCATAGGGGCAGGCCGTTGGCGGTAGCAATGCGGTGCAGATGCTCGGCCAGGATGTGCTTAATCATGTCGCCGGAGATGGCATTGACGTTTTGCAAACGGCCGTTGCCATCCACGATGTTGACCATGCGGGTTTGAATCTGGTTGCCTTCGCCGCCTTCGTTGTTGAGGCTGTGCATATCCAGGGTGAGTTGGGCAGAGAGGGAAATGGAATAAATGGACACGGTTAGTTCTCCTTATCGAATTCTTGTGTAATGGTAATTGTCACGAATATAGGCATTGAAGTAACGGCCGTGTGACTCAGCCGCCATCAACTTGTCATAGGTTTGTTGGGGAACATCAAAGTATTCATAAACCCGACCCGTTGTAAACTCGATTTCCAGAGATTGGCTGGCGGGATCGTAACCAACTGAAGCGAGATTGCTGGAGGAAACGGCCGTGCGTTTCATTCGGCTTCCTCCTCGCTTTTGGCTTGATAATCACTTGCATACCCATAAGCCACCAGTAGTTTGGCGATAAGATCGGGGGGATTGGAATACTTGTCTATTAGAGACAAAATATCTTTAATGTCGCCCGTCTGAACATCCCACCGATATTTATATTGGGGGTATTTGTCTTTTGGATAACGCTCTAAAACCTGAGCATTTTCAGCGTTATAAGTCAGCAAGAATTCGCTAAGAGCGGCGACAAATTCTTCGCGGTGATACGCTTTGCGCACCAAATCACGCCCCAAACCGTAGCGAACGGTGTACCGTTTATCATTCTTTTGGTTCTTACGGTACTGTGCCCGAACTGTGCTTTCACGAATAGCGCGAGCAATATTAATGAAACCGGGCGATTCTACAATGTCACTTAAATCATGTTGTACGCTCACAAGTAACCTCCTTAAATTGTGGGTGGAAAATTTACGCGGTGGGAAGCCTGGCTTCTCCCCGGCGCTGATTAGCCAACTGCTGTAGGCAGTATTGAATTCAAAAAATGGGTCCAGATTGTCGGCGACAACGAAGTCACGGTATTGGCCGAGGAGATCAAGTTCGTCGCCTTTGTTTTCGGCAAACTGCCGGACGATGCCGGCGTGTTCGTCCAAAATGTCCAGAAATTGTTGGGCTTCGTCCGCATTATGGATTTGTACCCAACCGGGCAAATTAAGAAAGGCCATGTTCATGACGGCCGCCGCGTTACCCAAATTCTTATAAAAGGCGACGTGGAAGCCATGAATGAAGTCGGCGGGGCGGACCGAACGGTGGCGGCTAAAGCGCAGTTGGGGCATGTCGGGCTGCTCTTGGGCTTCCCTGGTAACGCGGATGAATGCTCTAAGGTATTGCAGCACGGTGAGGATGTCGGCGCGGGTGGCGCTTTCGTTGGCGCGGGTAAGGTTACGAAAGCGGATGTCGATCTGCTCGCGGGTGCGGATGGTCATGCGTCCGGCGGCGGGGACATAGGTTTTGCGGTCGCTACTGTCGCGCAGCACGGCCGTTAACCCGATCTGGTAAAAGCCGACCAGTTTAAGCCACTCTAACAACCAAAAGCCAGATAGATTTGTGGGAGATACCCCATCCGGCTTAGGACGGTTGACGCCTTTGCCTTGCGCCGGATTGAGAACCTGGCTGGCGGTTGTGATTGTGTCATTTAGCGGCCATTGCTCGGTTTTGGCAATGTCTTTCCAGGCGGCGACGGCCGCTGCCACATCGTTGGGCTGATAACGGCCGTCTGCATCGCTGCTGAACATCTGGCACAACAGGTAACACACGTCACCGGTACGGCCGCTTTCCCCCACCTGCACCCACTGATTCACCAGCCGCGTGTAGCCAATGAGCGTTGTTGGGCTGTTCATCATCCGGTAAATGTCGTAGTGGCGATCAGGGGGTGTGGGCAAATAAGCCAGCACCTCTTCGTCGCCGCGCCAATACGCCTTACTCACCGTTTTTTCTAAAGTGTTCAGGGCATCGAAAAAAGCGTTGCGCTCATCCCGTTTTTCTTTGTAATCCACAAAGTATGCTTCGGGTAAGCCGGTTGGCAATTTGTCTTTATTGCCCTCGGTACGCAGGAATCTTGCGCCGATAAAAAATTCAGCCTCGCGCTGCACCTTTTCCAAGTCTAACGGCGCATCGGCCATTATCTGATAATAATGACCACAATCCACTTGTGTCATATTGGCTATGCCGACCTGCCGACGATACAGGTTATCTAACACAGCCATGAAACCGGCAGCGAGCAAATCATCTGCGAACGTACCCGTGATTTTGTCTATGATAAAATGGTTGTTACTCATACGCATCCTCCATGTGCGCTGAAAGTTGCTCCAGATAAGGCATAAGCGACTTTACACAGCCACGAACATCCCGCATAATGTATATAATAATCGGTGGGTGCAATGTTAAATCGGCGCTCACCAATTCGTTAAGCGTTATTCGTGATTGATAAATGGATTCAACAAGCGTTTCATATGATTGACAGACATCGTGTTCTTGTAAAATTTCGCTCATATCGTTTAATTTTTTTCCCATTATAGTTTTTATATTAAAGTGATGATGAAAGAATAAACGATTGCCTTTTTCCTGTCAAGCGATACAATGCTCTTGTACGTTAAGTCTGTGTTGTAGAAGCAGAATCGCCAGAGATTACTGAAACATTATTGTTTTCATAACGTTAATTCCAGAATATGGAATCAGACTCATTAGAGAGTACTGGATGTTATGGAACGGGAGACAGATCATGAGCGAAATAATTACGGCCGTATATGAAAATGGGGTATTACGGCCGTTAACCCCGCTTAAACTGCCCAACCGGACGCGGGTTCGGCTGCACATTGAGCGCAGTGAGGTAGAGATAACCGATCCCGTTTTTGATCTCATTGGTGCATTCAGCAGCGAAAAACCGTTGATTGATGGCATTCCTGTCAGCCAGGACCCAGATTTATATTTGTTGGCGGACATGATGAGCGCGGAAGCGCAGGAGTTGCACGCCTGGGAAATTGCGCCCCAAAGGTATCGTCGGGGTAGTGACGGGCAGGCCGTGCGGATCAACAACAAGTCGTCATAATTATGCCCCAATTCATTATTGATTCTGGCGCGTTTCTGGCGCTGTTGAACGCCAAAGATAGGTTTCATCCGGTCGCCAAACAGTTTGCCCTGGCTAACAGAGAGGCTGTTTTCTTCATCCCAGAATTCATCTTTGCCGAAACTATGACGCTGATTAAGGCGCGTTTGGGCAGCAGGCAAGCGATTCAATTGGGTGAAAGCATTCAGGCAAGCGCCCAATTTCAGCTTGTTCCTTTGACCGATGACATGCGTCAAGTCATCTGGTCGCTTTTTAGCCGTTACGCCGATAAGGATTGGAGCTACCCCGATTGCTCTTTGTTGGCGCTGGCGCAGCAAATGGGGGTAACGGCCGTTTTCTCTTTCGATCATCATATTGAGCAAATGGCTGGCTTAACTCGCGTCCCGTGAACCGCGTTCCGTCCCTTTTTGGTCGGCCAGACGCAAAGCCCGCACCAAAAGCATATAGCTGCACATATCTTCCTGATTCGTCTCACGAATAAAATAGTTCTCCTGTAATTCTCTTTGTAAAGGCAAATTCGCCTCAATGCGATCTTCAATTGGCACGCCCTGGCATTTTGTGAATAAAGTAACCGGCACTTGTGGCAATTGCAGCGTCTTGTCTATCTCTGCCCGATACGTAGGGATCAAGCGATAATTGCTTGCCTCGCTGGCAAAGGTGGTATGATGGCGGGCAACGGCCGTGAACGCCGCTCGAAGAAGTGGTTCGCAGCTTTCGGGAATAACAGCCTCCAGCAAAGGAATACTGGCGATGGCCCCTTCAATCGCGTGGTGGGGGCGCTGCCTTTTTAGCTTTCGTTCCAGCGTCCGGTGGGTTTCCGAACCATCTCCGTCCCAATGGGCGTAAACGCCATCTTTTTCATATACCTGCCCCGTTTGTTTTTGCCAGTTCCGCACCCACTGCTGCCACTGGTTGTTGAGTTTGCCCACGTCATGCAGGCAAATAACCAGATGGGCTGTTTCGGCGATAATGCCTGGCGACCAGCTAAATGCCTTTTCCAGGCGAACGGCGCTTTGGGCTAACGGCCGTAAAAAATCATCCCGAAAGGCTTCATGTACCAGTTCGATATGCCGACAGTAGCTTTCTAACCTGGAACTATGTGCCGGACTTTGCGCTGCTGCGCCTTTGTCTTGCTCTGGCGTTGAACATGTATACGGCGCTCCCGGATATAAAGTTAATCCCATCTCCGGCGTATAACCGACCAACGCTGGATTAACAGCAAACAGCGGCCCATGCAAAGCAGCCGACGATGTTACATCTTTGAAACCATAACGCACCACCTGATTTCCTTGCGCGTCTTCTTCACTGTCCGGCAGCTCCTCAAGCCTTCGGATCAACCATTCTAAATGGCCTTCATCGAAAAATTCATCGGTAGCATTATTGTGTTTTTGCCACTCCTTGAATTTGCCATGTAACGTGCCGGGAAAAAGGGAGAAGCTCTCAACTTTGAAAGGCGCAGAAACCAGTTTGTCTGGTTCAGGGTGAACAACAATGGACACTGCCTGAATGTTGCGTATCAGCTTTTGCGCCTCGCCACGATTGCCATCACCGCGCCAGATTACGTAGATTTCACGTTCATGGTCCAGTTCACCTGCTTTTAGTCCTTTGAGGATATTACGGTCTGATGGCGTGTGGGCATGGTTGATGAGGGCTTGTTCATCCTGGAAAGAAAGGTGGTGGTCTTGATGGGTTTGCAGCCATTCCCAGGTCAGGTCGCATTGTTCAGCGGCATAACGGTTGTGGTACGGCGCATAACTTTCCGGTTCTAGGCGGTAGACATACACATGGCCTTCTTCCCCTTCATACCGCGCACATCGCCCCGCCCGCTGCAAAACGGCCGCTGCCGGAGCCAGTTCCGTATGTAAAGCGCGGCTGCTCATATCCAATCCTACTTCCACTACCTGTGTACCTACCAAAATCATGCTGCGCTGCGTATGCTGTGCCCGCTCTTTATTGAACTCGCGCCGGATTTCTGCCTCAATCTTTTGCCGGTCTGCACGCAAAAAGCGGCTGTGCAGCAGGCGCACGGTAACATCGGTCAGGTCAGGATGTCGCGTCAATGCCTGATACACACGTTGCGCTCGTTCTACCTGGTTACACACCACCAGAGACCGCTGGTCATCTGATTCTTGTGCCAGGTGCGCAGCCACAATCTGGTCAATGAATACGTCATCGTCACCTACCAAAGGCCGGTCTACCGTATGGAAGGTGCGCGTTTTGTGCTGCGAAGGGATCTTTTGTAGATCGTCGGGCGAAAGGAGAACGGCCGTTGCCCCCAATTCCTGCGCCAGTTCTTGCAACATTTCCTGAGAAAAGGTCGCCGTCATCAACACAAAAGGGCTTACGCCTTTTAGGGTTTTCAGCATATGTAGCGTTGTTGGCAGCATAGAATCGGGATCGAAAAGGTGGAACTCATCAAAAATTAGGTAACTACCGACAAACGCGCCAGTATTCAGGTTTCCCTTCCGCGCCGACAGGCTGTACGGGTGCATCAGCCAACTGCTCAACACCTGATCAATGGTGGCAAAGGTAATGGCGGCGCGAAATTCGGGGTCTTCCCTATATTCGCCAGTTTGTCGTCCCACGTTAAGTTGGCGTTTATAGATACGTTCGTATCGCGCTGCTTTTTTGCGTACCTCTTCGGTGAATTGATTTGCCAGGACACGCATGGGCACAATGTAAACGCACTTTTTAGGAAAGACACTGGCTGACGCATCCCAAAATGTATCCAGAAATGGGGTTAGCGCGGCGCGGGTTTTGCCGGCCCCGGTGGGTGCTTGCAGGATGATATTTTGACCTTGCAACAGAGCTTCTTGAACTTGCTGTTGATAGACATACGGTTTTGACATCTTCCACCTGTATCCTGTTTCCGCTATACTAAGCGTATGGACTATACAAACTATATTGTGCGCGACCCTAAAATCTGTGGCGGAACGGCCGTTGTCAAAGGCACCCGTATCCCCATCCGCACCATCTTAGGCAGTCTGGCCGAAGGCGACCGTGTGGAAGACATTCTGCACAGCTTTCCCACACTGACTGAAGAAGCGATCTGGGCCTTGATTGCCTTTGCGGCTGACTCTGCGGCCGAAGATATACCAGCGATGGTTCTGGCGGTATAACCATGCAGATCAAGCTGGATGAAAATCTGCCGGTTGAATTGGCGGTTATGCTGCGCCAGCTTGGGCATGATGCCGAAACGGTCCCGGAAGAAAATCTTGACGGGGCGGATGATGATCAGGTTTGGCAGGCGGCTCAAGCAGAGAATCGCTTTTTGATCACCCAAGACCTTGATTTCTCGAATGTTCAGCACTTCAAGCCCGGTACACATCATGGTGTTTTGTTGCTCCGTCTCAACAACCCCACTCGCCGACAGTTGATCCAGAAAGTTGAAGTGATCTTCACCAGCGAAGCGGTAGCGCAGTGGTCTGGTTGTCTTGTCGTGGTCACAGATCGCAAAATTCGCGTGAAATCGGCAAAATGATCGCCATCATCCAAAAAAATCAGACGCCGCGCTTATGGATGAATTGGCTTGCTTGTTGACAAACCAGCCGTATTGTTCAGCCATAGCCTTTGCCTCCCCCATGAGCGTTTCACGCAAAGTCACCGGTTCCAACACCTCGCAATCCGCCCCCCACCCGCATATCCACGGCAGCATCTCCCGCCACTCCGCCACCTGCGTAGACCAGATCAAATCCCCGTTCGGCAGCCGCTCCGGTTCCGCCTGGTTCGGATGCCACACACTCTCTAGCACCCGACGCACGGCCGTTTCCCCCCGAAATCGCAGCTTCACCGTCACCAACTCTCCGTCGCCATCCCAAATGCTCCACACGTTGCGCACAAACTCCTGTTCGTTGAATGAGTCCGATGCAATGATGGGTTGTGTGGTGTCGGCCGCTTTTTCGATACGATTTAACTTGAAAGGCACAATCCGGTTCAGCTTTTCACTATAGCCCACCAGGTAAATCCCTTCGCCCCACAACGACGGTTCCAGCAAATAAGGGCTGACCAGGTGAACCGTTGACTTTTGCGACTGTAGCCCCCGGTAACGAATGCTGACTTTGCGCTGCTCTACCCAACAGGTGACGATTTTTTCCAGAACGGCCGTTTCTTCCAATGCCCCCTCTGCCTGGGGAATAAAATCTGTCGCCGTAATCAGCCGATCCATCAAGGGTTGGTGCAACTTCAAGGCAATTGTCCGCAAGACATTGACTAGATGAGGATTGGGTGCATGCGTCTGCCGGGCCGCTTTACGCGCCATCAGATACAACATCGCCGCTTCATGCATTCACCCGCAGTTCCGAGACGTATTTTTGGCGATCAATCTTCCAGCGGCCTCGTTCTGTCTCCACAAAAGGCACACCGTTCTTCAGCAACAACTGACGGTCTTTGTAGATGGTAATTCGGCTTTCGACGCCCATCGCCGCTGCCATTTCTTCGTCGTTGAACGCACCATACAAATACTTCTTCTCTAATTGGCGCAATCGTTCGGCTCTGGCTAAACCTTTACTCATAGCAAACCTCCAACAACAGTGTACCTGACCAGATTGTCAGAAATGGAAACACAAAAGGGCATTTTCGGAGAAAGTTTGTTGCTTCTCCCAAAATGCCCAAATGGTTAACAGGAATAACGGGGTTTCTGGCGAATGTGGCGCAGCCCATGACGGCGATTCCGCCATACCGTTTGCACAACTGGCGCTGATCGATTCATCACAACCGTTACCCCTTCTAAACGGGCAAAAGTATCCTTTGCCCGCTCTGATTTAGGAATGTCTTTTTGACGTAAGGTGACGAGAATGGCTCCGGCACAGTGTACCGCGTGACCATGTGTAAGTATAAACAAAATCTGGGCGTCCGACACATTCCGTTGTGCCATCCGTAGACGAGCGTGGGGTGAGATTTGTATCGTTTGCACGTTCATGTTCACCACTACTGCCACCAATACAAACGGCCGTCTTCGTCCTCTGCCGGTAAAATACCCGTCTTTTCTTGAATAATGGACAGGTCTTTATGAATCGTTGCCCGCGTCACTCCCACGCGCCGCGCCAATTCCGCCTGCGTCACCCCATCTTCGGACGACTTCAAAATTTCGCCTATTTGCCACAACCTTGAAAACTTGCTGTCTTTTTTTCCGAACACGTTCAACCTCCAGGTTTTTGATTTACCCAGAGGATGCCGTTCCGTTGTTGCCAGTACGGCAACAAGCAAAATGGAATTTTCAAAGCGATCTGTTTCCATTTTTCAAACGGCCGTCTGCTACCCTACCCCCATTAGCAATTGACGATTGACAATTAACGATTGACGATTAGTAATTCACCATTCGGAGTTCCCTATGCCCATTATCCAACACCTCATCGCCGACCAGTTCGGCAGCCACGTCGGTAAATACCAGGGCCGCCTCAAAATCACCCAGGGTAAAGAAACCCTGGCCCAGGCCCCTCTGCTCCACCTCGAAACCGTCACCATTGCCAACAACGGCGTCTCCATCTCCGCCGACGCCATCCGCGCCTGCACCGACCAGGGCATCCCCATCCACTTCCTCAGTGGCACCGGCAACCCCTATGCCAGCCTCTACAGCGCCGGTCTCACCGGCACCGTCCTCACCCGCCGCGCCCAACTAACGGCCTACAACGACCTGCGCGCCATCCACCTGGCCCTCGCCTTCGCCGGTGGCAAAATCCAGAACCAGGCCACCCTGCTCAAATACGCCGCCAAATATCGCAAGGAGACCGATCCCGACCTGCACCGCGACCTTCACTGGCTGGCCGGGGAAATCCTCGACCACATGGAAGAACTCTGCGCCCTGGACTTTCTGGCCCCCCGCGAGCATTACCACATAGACGACGTGCGCGGCCCGCTGCTCTCCATCGAAGGACGCGCCGCGCAGAAGTATTGGCGGGGTATCAAGCTGCTGCTGCCGGAAGGATGGGAATGGAACGGCCGTGAAGGACGCGGCGCCCGCGACCCCTTTAACAGCGCCCTCAACTACGGCTATGGCATCCTCTACAGCCAGATCGAACGCGCTGTTGTTCTGGCCGGATTGGACCCCTACGGCGGCTACGTCCACACCGACCGGCCCGGCAAGCCCAGCCTGGCGCTGGATTTCATCGAGGAGTTTCGCGCTCCGGCCGTAGATCGCACCGTGCTGGGACTGGTCAACAAAGGCGTCAAAATCGAGCAGGACGAACAGGGCTTTCTCACCGAGAAAACTCGCCGCTTTCTGGCCGAAAAAATCCTGACGCGGCTCGAAACGCCGGAAAAATATGCCGACAAGCGCTATCCCTTGCGCACAATTATCCAGATGCAGGCCCGCACCATCGCCACCTACGTCCGCAACGAGCGTGACGCCTACACGCCCTTTCTCGCCAGTTGGTGAAACGATTCAGGATTTCGGATTTGGGATTTGGGATTTCGGCATATCCCCCCATCCGAAATCCGAAATCAAAAATCCGAAATTCCCATGCGCTGCCTGCTCATCTACGACATTGTGGACGACCGTATCCGCGCCAAAATCGCCGATGCTTGCCTGGATTACGGTTTGGATCGCATCCAGTACAGCGCCTTTTGTGGCGACATCTCGCGCAACTATCAGGAAGAACTCTTCCGCAAAGTCACCGACCTGCTGGGCAAGCAGGAAGGCAACATCCAACTCATCCCTATTTGCGGCAAGGATTGGGCGAATCGGATGGAGAATAGTGGGTAGTAGGGAGTTGGGAGTTGATAGGAAGAGGTGGATAGCTTTTGCCACACGACCAGACAATTCGACTACCCGACTACAAGACTACAAGACTACTAGCAGTTTGTCGGAAAGTACCCGTAGCCGCGGTTTCTTACCGTCTTCCAGAGGCGGGGTAAGGATACCCCGGCTACAAAAAGAGGTTCTCCGACAGACTGCTAGACCATCAAACTACAGGACTACCAAACTATGGACCAAGACCCCTTCACCTTCCGCGTGATTGACCTGAAGCAATACGTGTACTGCCCGCGCATTTTGTATTACCAGACAGTGCTGCCGGATGTGCGCCCCATCACCTATAAAATGGAGGCGGGCATCCAATCCCACATCCAGGCGGAGGAGCGGGAGAAGCGGCGGCAGTTGCGGACTTATGGGCTGGCAAGTGGCGAACGCTCGTTTAACGTGCCGCTGCTGTCGGCAGATCTGAAGTTGTCGGGGGTGCTGGATATGCTCATCGAGACGGAGGCGGAGCGAATCCCCGTAGATTACAAGGATTCCAAGAAGGTGGGGGCGCATTTTAAGATGCAGGTGCTGGCTTACGGCCGTCTCTTGCAAACACTCCACCCCGACAAACCCGTCCAACGCGGCTTCCTCTACCTCATCCCCAACCGCGAAGCTGTGCCGGTTCCGTTCACCGCCCATCTCCAGCGCCAACTAGACAAAGCGTTGACACAAATGGCCGCCATCGCCCAGGCGCAGCAGCTACCCGCCCCGCCCGACACACCCGCTCGCTGCGTGGATTGCGAGTTTCACCGCTTTTGTAACGATGTGCTTTGAATTCTGGCTGGCTAACCCGACGACAGGCTTTAATCAAACGGCCGTAACGCCCATTTGCCGCCAATCTGCGCCCGCATGAACAATTGATAGTTGGGCGGCGGCCATGGAGGCGGCCCGCTTCCCAGACTACGACACCCTGAAATAGTGAGAAGATGCTCCCTTACCACCTAAAAATAAAAATGACGTGGCGCAGATTGGTCCAATCTTTAAGATTCGTGGGTCTTTGGGATTTCATGGGGTTTGGTCTGATGCGTGATACGTGATGCGTGAAACCTCTCTGGTCACGCATCACGTATCACGCATCAGGGGCTGTCAACCCCCTGAGTTCCTAAAGAACCAGATTCGTCTAGTGGCAGCCCATTATTCAACCGTTGCAAAGCGGTGATGGCTTCCTGGCCGTCCGGGCGAAGCTCAAGGGCGCGCTTGAGGGCGGCTATGGCTTCTTCTGGCTGCTGGGCGGCGTAAAGCTGGTAAGCCTGGTAAAGATAAGCCGCATACAGCCGTGTTTGCATATCAAAATCGTCAGGCGTTTGGAGCAAAATCTGCTCTAAAATGCGGATCGCTTCAGGCCAGTTTTCAGCCATCCAGGGTTCGTAGAGGCTGTTAACCAGCGCTGTCAGGTCAGCGGCTGGCACGGTACTGATGGCCGCCGATGCGCCAGTAACGGCCGTTGCATTTGCGCCGCTGGGTGATATTTCCATAAACGGCGCTGCTTCAAGGGCTGCGCCGGTGGCAAGAGGCGACGTATAAAGAGCCAGACTCATGTCCAGCGTGGATTGTCCTTCCCCCTGAGCAAGCTTAACATCTTTCAAGGATACGCCAGGCCAGGTGGTCTCCTGAAAACGGCCGAGAAAATCCAACAATTGCAGCACAGGCCCGGTCATTTGCACAGCGAACGACTGAACGCTGTACAAAGCATCGGGGGCAACCGGCTCGGCCGCAGATTGGGCCTGCAAACCGGTAATGGTGACGCTGCTGCTGGCCGCGTAACGGTAAAGGCTGTCCAAAATGGCAGCCGCCTGAGCTTCGCTAAGGAAGGCGCCGGTTGTTGCGTTGAGTTTTGTCTGGGAATCGGCCAGTTGTGCTTGCAGCGCGGCGGTCGAATCTTGTTGCGCCTGTTCGCCCTGGTGGGTGGTTTGCTGCATGGCTAATACTTGCGCGGCCAATTCCTGCCGGGCCGCCCAACGGGGCAAGACATTGGTGGAGAGGAAATAGCCAAACCACACCACGGTAATGGCGATAAAAGCAATTGCCAAAACAGATAACATGTTGCGGCGGATCGTGTCGCGTATATCGTATAAAACGTCCATAGGTTTTGTACTCGCTGCCTGGTTACTGCCCCTGCAATTCGACAATGATGACAAAAGCGACGGTGTTCAGCGGGACAGCGCTGGTTAGGGGTTGGGCGATTTGCTTCGCCAGGATGAGGCGACGGGAAACGGCCGTTTCTCCCACTCGCCCCATCGCCAAAACCAGCCCATTTTCCTGTCCGGTCTGATTGTTACTAACCGCCGGAGGATCAACCTGCAACGTCACTTTCACTTCGCGGCGGCATAAGGAAGCCCAGGAAAAGGTGATGGTTCCTTCATATGTGCCTTGCGGTAGCCCGGTAATGTTCGCCGTTACATCCATCAGGCTGGGCGCGCCGCCCTGATTGGGGCTGATTTGCAGCCAGGGCGCGCTGGTAACGGCCGACCAGCTCAACGTACTGTCGCCAAAGATTTGCACAGATTGGTTGGGCGGGTTGGCCCCGCCGGCGGCGGCCGGACCAAAAGCCAGTTGGTCCAGATTCAGGCTTAGGGCCGGCACTTCCAAAACGGCGATGTTGTAGGCAGCGCTGGGGCTGAACTGCTGCATTTTGTTGGTGATGTTGGCAACGGCCGTGCCGTCTACCGACGCCGCCGGAAAACAAACCGACGAGGCAAAGTTGCCTGTGCCCGCCGGGGCATAATCGTCGTTTTCCCATTGAGCGCCATCTAGCGTCACGCGTAGAAACGTATCTACGCCCAGCGCCAGGTTCGACGTGGCAACCTGGTAAAAACGCCCGCCCTTGGTGATAAAACTGGCGTTGTCCTGGTCTCCCTGAGGGAAGAAATTGCGCGTTTGCGTCTCGCCTACCAGGATAACGGTCGGAGTGGTTTCATCGGGTTCAAACGCATCGCGCAAGTCTGGGGTGCTGGTGGGGTCTGGCTGGGCGGTGGGCGGCGGCAGCGTTTGGGTAGCTGTAGGACCAGGCGTAGGAACCATTTCCTGCACAAAAAGCTGATAGCCCATCTGTGGCCCAAACTGCCCGCGATTGGTCACCTGGATAAAGACTTGCACGTCTCCGGCAAGGCTTTGGACGCCAATTTCTGAGGCCAGGGTTCCATCTTGCCGGTCATCGTTGACGTATTCCTGGCCATTGATGATAACAGTGAGCACGGTGTCTACGCCGGGGAAAGGTTGGTGGTGGCAATGGTGTAGAAACGGCCGTTCTTAGCCAAAAACCAGGCGTTGTCCACATCGCCCTGGGGGTAGAAGTTGCGGGTCTGCACTTCGCCGACAAATATGGGTTTAGCCTGGCTGTCGTCAACCTCGTAAGCGTCGCGCAAATTGGGCGTGGGGGTGATGGTGGGCACGGCCGTTGGGTTTGTCACCGGGCCGGCGCTTGTTGCTGTGGCTGCGACCGTGGTTGGTGAGGGCGCAGTTGTTGCAATAGGCGAGGGCGACAACGTCGGCGTAATGACCGGTTGCGGTGTAGGCAGCAGCGTAATTGACTGCACCACAATCCGCGCAAACTGCCCGGACGCTTCCAGTTCCTGGGCATAGGCGATAACGGCCGTATCATCAGCCGCTTCACCTGAAATAGTCAGGCGATTATCCGCCTGTTCTACGCCCAACAACGTGATCTGATTGGCGTCGGTCTTGATGGCATCCACTACGGCCGGCCAATTCACATGCTGCGCGCCTGTGCTCGACTGGATGGCGGCCAGACTATCCGCCTCAGTTTGTGCTTCGGCTACTCTGGTTTGCAAGGCGTTTATCGTAGGATCGCCCCCCGGATCGCCCATCTCCGCCATTTGCAACTGGCTTAATTCGCTCTCCAGACGTTGGGTGTCGGCGCGCACGGCCGTGGCTACCAGGTACAAGGGCACAAACAGCAGCAGTAATCCCAAGGCGACTAACCACAAAATGATGGGACGCCGGGAATTTGTGGCCGTTTGTTCCCTCAGAACGGTGTCTAAATCATAAGAAGATTCGCGCATAATGGTTACTTCACTTGAGTTGTTATGTCTTGCCTTTTGGCAAACAACACGCACAAACTACGCTCGCCTGGAGGCCGTTTTGCAACGATTGGCAACACCTACTGCTCCCAGGGATTCAACCGCAAATCATAATGACCCGGAAGACAAACGTCTGCTTGTGGATTAAAAAATCAATCTGGTAATCGAGAGATATGTCATGCTGAGAGCCTGTGCTGAGGCTGCCGAAGCATCCCATTTGTTTGGAATGACCGAGTTAGTGAGATTCTTTGCTCCGAAGACTGCGCTCAGAATGACCTGTTCATTACCTGATTGTTTTCTTAAAGACTAACCAGACGTTTGTCTTCATTAGCGGAAGTTTAACCATTATATGAATAGATCAGCGCGTAAAGCGGAAAATAAACGTGAATATTATGGGTAGGAAGCGATAAGATACGCGAGTTTGTTGCACGTTAGAGAGGGGTGTAAAGAAGAGCGATAAAGACGCCAAGGGACAAAAAGGGAGCATAGGGGATGTGATAGCGACGGCCGTATCCACGCAGCAGCAAATAGGCGGCGGCCAATCCACCCAGCCCTACACCCAGCAGCAGCGGCCACAACACACCAGGGAAACCGAAGATCAGGCCAATCAGCGCCGCCAGTTTCACGTCGCCGCCGCCCAAATCGCCGGGGCGCAGCCAGGCAGCCAGGACAAAAGCAGCCAGGGCCAAGCCTCCGCCCAACCATACGGCCGTCCAGGACTGCCCCCCGGCGACCAGATGATAAACCAGCGTCAGGGCGATAGCCGGGTACACCAGCACGTTCAGGACCAACCTGTGTTTGCCGTCGATCAGGGCAATCAACAAGAAAAATGCGTACAAGACTAGAGAGACCCATTGCCCGCGCAAGCCAAAGTAATAACAGGCCACGGCCGTCATCGCCCCTATCATCCAGGGCAAGCCAGCAGCGCGTCCCCGTAGATTGGCCGGGCGCGGCGTTTTAGCCAGGCGGCACGGTAAAAAGTCGCTCAGCCAGTTCAACAACCAGCCCAACAAAAACCCCAAAATCAACCATAGCAGGTCCATGTCAGGCTGTCTCCCGGTTCTTTTGCCGCAGTTGACGCAGCATTTGGGCGCTGCGGTCTGCCAATCGAACCATATCAACGTCGCCCATGTTGTGCAGCAGTGTATCGTAATGGGCAAGCTTGTCGTCTTCGTCGAAGATGCTGTTGAGCAGGGCTTGAATATCGCCGGTTGCTTCGGCGAGTAGTTTTTCGGCCGTTTCTTCGGGCGGCGGCTGATTGGCGGCTGGCGCGGGGGCGTTGGCCGGATTCTGCACGGCCGTTGCCTGCTGTTCGGGTGGCTGCGCGGCGGCGTTGGCCGGGTTTTGCTGCGCCTGTTTCCCGCCTGCGGCCTGGGCCGCGCCGGGCTGTCCGGTCCCGCCGCCACCGGCGGTTGCCTGGTCGCCAGCGTTTGTTTGCGAGGTAGTGTTGGCCGCCGAGTCAGGGGCGCTGCCCTGGCCAGCGTTTGCGGCCGTCTCGGTTCCGCCGTTGTTTTGCCGGGCAGCGCTGCTGGAAGAAACGGCCGTTTGCTCATCTCCATCCATGTCTGTTCCCGCTTCGGCGCCGTTCAACAGAAGCAGCTCTTCCTGTTGGCGCGCTCTGGTCTGCTGCAAAACAGGAAACAAGGCCATCCCCAAAGCGGCCAAGAAGAGGCCAACGGCGGCGACGGCCGTTACCAGAATCGCTTTCTGCCCTAAAATCACGTCCATCAGACTCAAGTCTACCTGCGGCATGGCCAGCGCTTCTCCCAATGCAATGTAACGCTCACGGACCACAGGATCGGTCGTTTCCTGAATCAGCAAAGTCAGGGTGGCAGCCAGTGTCGCGTTGTCCCAGGTTGCCAACCGCGACTGCGCCTGGGCTACGTCACCCGTCAGGGCATAGGCTTCGGCGGCCATGGCTACGTAAATCCGCTGATGGTCTGACGATAGCTGCGCCGGGGCCACGTTGGCCCACTGGATAGGCCACAACCACCAGCCGATGACCAGCCAGCCGAACAGCAGCCCACCGATAAAAACCAGGGGAAGAAGAAGGCGAAACGGCCGTGTGGATTTAGACATAATACGTCATTCCTTAATCGTAACTGTTCAGGTTTCTCCGGCAAGACCCCAAGGGTTTGGTGTCCAAATATTCCAAATTCCCAGGAGCAAACCCTTGGGGTCTGTTCAGGTTTCTCCGGCAAAACCCCAGGGGTTTGGTGTCCAAATATTCCAAATTCCCAGGAGCAAACCCTTGGGGTCTGTTCAGGTTTCTCCGGCAAAACCCCAAGGGTTTATATTCCCAGGAGACATCATGAGTGGTCTAACCCACCACCACGAATGAAAAGGTTGAGATTTGTCAAATCTTAAAGATTTGACAAATCTATTTTCAAGGAAGCAAACCCTTGGGGTCTTTATCGTTACCCTCAATCATCAGAAAATCGGTGTAAATCTGTTAAATAGGATCAAATTGTCAACAACTGCGCTACCATAGGCGGCACAATCCAGAAGCTAATGCCCGACATAAAAAGCAGCACCGCCAGGTAAAGCGTGAGCTTAAATTTATACCCGCCATCACTGGCGACGATGGCCATCGCGCTGATAACCGCCAGCAAGACCACCATCATGATGGTAATGGCGTCCAGAAACTGCATCTGCTGCGGGCTAAAATTAGCCAGCGGCATCGCCAGATTTTCCGAGGCCAACGCCGCCTGATCCGCCGTCATGGCCGATTGCATCAGGAGCAAGAAGTTGTGAATGATGTGCAGTACAAATACCATCAGCGCGGCGACGACGATATGCATAACCAGCGTTAGCCAGGTAAACGTGCTGACTACCGTGCGCCTTTTTGCGCGCAGCATCGCGGTGCGCGACGCAAACATTGAGCAAAGAAATCCCACTTGTTCCGGATCGCCGCCCAGGCGTACCGCTTCGTAAAAAATGCCGACAGCCTGCCGAATCAGGCGGCTGCCGGTCTCGTTGCCAAAGCGCTGCCAGCAAACCGTTGGGCTGACCAGGGCACGCAGGCGCGTATCCAACCGCTTTACATCGGGTTGAAGCCGGGGAAAGGAGCTGATGTCTATTTTGGTGATGGCTTCTTTGAGGGTGGTGCCGGTGGAAGTAGCCATGCCGCCTACCGAGCGTAAAAACGAACTGATTTCGGCGTCTTTTTTGGTGATTTCCGCGTCGGCCCGCGAGCTGACGATGCCCAGAGGCAGCAGCACGGCCGATACGGCTACCAGTACCCATACCTGGCTAAACCCGAGAAATGCCAAAACACCGCCGAGGAGAACGGCCGTGGGGATGATAATACGGCTTAATTGCAGGGTACGCCGCTGGCCGTCTGACCCTATGGCCGAGGGAATGGTCATCTCTTCTTGTGGAGCAGCGCGGGAGAGAATCCAGGCGCCAAAGAAACCCATGATCACGGCCGTTATCACCAACCCGGTAATCATGCCCGTGCCCATCGAATAAATCATCGTCGATACCAAATTAATGATCACAATCAGGGCCACCGAAACCACAATCGAAGAAAACGCATCCGACCATTTTTTCAGCGATTCCAGATCGCGTTCGTAGGCGTTATCGTACACATTCGCCTGCACCGCCGCTTCGCGGGCCAGAAAAGCGGGCAACGGCTCGCCAGACCGCATCGCGTCGGACAGGCGCAGCAGGAAACTTTTGATCTCGTCCGAGGGCGCTTTATCGGCCACCGTGCGGCACGCTTCCGGGTAGTCGAAACGGAGTTCATTCACCAGCAAATTGATGGCGATAAAATAATTGGCCGCCGGCGAACCGGATTCCGCCGCCATTTCAAACGTTTTGCTGCGCGAGATGCCGGCAGCGGCCGTAGCCGACATGTAGGTCAACTGGTAAAACTGGTCAAAAGCCGTGATGTTCTTAAATTTATAAGAGCTTTTGGCGATGGGCTTCGGCAAGGATTTGGAAGAAGTCATCAAAACCACGCACTCCTTTTTCTTTATGCAGCCGTTGAAAAACGGTTGCCCGGCGTTTCAATTCGGTATAAATCATTTTGCGCTTTTGGGGCGGAATGCCGCGCCGCATAGCAATGCGCTCTTCCAGCAAGAAGCTGTTCATATAGCCGGGAAACTCGAATGTGTCATTGGCCGGATTCCAGCGAAAAGTTTCCAGAAAGGAGAAACTTTCTGTATAAGGGTCATAGCCGATGATTTCATTGATGCTAAGGATGCGGCGGGCCATTTTTTTGTCGGCCAGGCGCACGGCCGATTGCACCACGGCGACGTTGAGGTTGTCTATATAAGTTTTGGGCACGTTGATGGGGTCGCCGGTGAGACGTTGGATCAGTTTTTCCACTGAGGCGGCGTGAAAGGTAGACATGACGCCATGACCGGTTTGCATGGCCTGAAAGGCGATGCGTCCTTCTTCGCCACGAATTTCACCGATGATGATGCGATCCGGCCGCTGCCGCAGCGCCGCTCTGAGTAGATCGAACATGCCCACGCTGCCCCCTGCGGACTCGCGCCCCATATCGCGGGTGACTTCCCGAATCCAGTTTTTGTGGGGAACCATCACTTCAGGGGTGTCTTCGATGGTGATGATTTTGGCTTCCGGCAAAATGAAGGTGTTGATGGCGTTCAACGTCGTCGTTTTGCCGGAGGCTGTGGCCCCGACAACAAAGACGTTCATCCCCTCCTCCATGATGAGCGAAAGGTAGGCGGCCATGGTGTAATCCAGCGTGCCGTATTCGATAAGTTCCATGATGCTGGTGGTGGAACCGCCGAACTTGCGGATGGTGAAGTTGCTGCCGCGTTTGGAGATCTCACGGCCGTACACAATGTTAATACGTGACCCATCCGGCAACACGGCATCCACGATGGGGTTGCGCACAGTCACCGGGCTTTTGATCCATTCGCCCAGCCAGACGGCGAAATCGTCGAGTTGGTCCAGGGTCTCGAAGTTGATGGTGGTTTGCAGGCTTTTGAAGATTTTGTGTTCAACGAAGATGGCCCCGACGCCGCTGCAACTGATGTCTTCTATGTAGGGGTCCAGCAGCAGCGGCTGTAGTGGCCCAAGCCCAACTTTGTCGCGCAGGACGCGGTAACGCACGCCTTCCAGTTGCTGCGCGGTAACGTAAATGGGGTCGGTTTTGCTTTTTCTGGCGGCGGCTTTGGCGGATGGGGTACGGCCGTTCCCGTTCCCGTTCCCACTGCCATTAGCCTGTGGCAGTTCCGTTGTGCAAATTTGGTCAAGTAACTTTAGCAGCATCTGCTTCTTTTCTTCTTCGTCTACTACCTCCCCAATGTCTTCGGCCCATTCCACCAGACGCTCGTCAATCTTCAGCATCACCTCATCCAGATTCACCATTACAGTTGGTTCTATGGAGACATAATGGTCGCGGGCCGCGACAGCGTCGGGGTAAATGTGGACAAACAAACCGCCGTCAATAGGATAAATGAGGTTGCGTCGTTCCAACAGTTGCAGCTTGCGTGAAAGCGTGGGGTAATACACGGGAATCCCGATGTCGCCCAACGGAACCTGGTGCAAATAATCCGCCAGGAAATCTGCCCGTTCGCAAGCGTCGCGCAGCGGCGGCGGCAGCACCATTTGCAGGCTGCATCCCACACCGTGGTTGCACTGCGCGCCACCTGTTTGAAATGGGAAAGGAAGGACTGATTGAGACATAATTTTTTAGCCGCTTAGCCGAGTAGTCGTTTAGTCGAGTAGTTGTCTAGTCGAGTAGTCATGGCTACCAGACTACTTGACTACTAGACTACGTGACTATCCCTTCACTTTGCTTACCGGGATGACGCGCATACCCCATCCGGGTTCCACTTCAAAGCTGACGATATTGCCGGTGGTTTTGTCCGCGCCACGAACTTTGGTTACTTCCAACGTTTTAACCAGTTTTTTGCCTACTTCTTCGGTGCGAAGCTGCAAATGCGCGTCGCACAATGAGCGGATGCGCACCAACAATTCACTGTTGAGCGCGTGGGAATGTAAGATGAGGATGATGCTGCTGCCGCGCGCGCAAAGCCGCTTGCATTCCTCAAAAAACCCCAATACTTCTTCGAGGGTGGATTGGCCAATAGCCAGCGTCAACGAATCGACGATGATCATGTCGCGGCTGGTTTCCTGGCTCATGGCCTGAAGCAGCAGTCGGGGGGCTGTGTTGCCTAAACGGGATAGTTCCATCGGGTAAACACGGATTTTGCCCAGGAGCAAATAGTCCAGAATATCCAGGTCCAGGCTGCGCATTTGTTTCACCAGGCTTCTGACGCTGTTTTCGCTGGTAAACAGCGATAGGGTGAAGCTGTCGTTTAGGGAGCCAAATATCATTTGCTGCGAAAGGACGGATTTGCCGGCCCCAGAACTGCCTTCGACAAGGGTGAGAGAGCCTAAGGGAATGCCGCCGCCCATTTTGCTGTCTAATTCGCCGTTGCCGGAGGAAATGACGCTTTTTTGCGGTCCTTTGCGACCCAGGTAGGGCAGGATTTTAGTGACCAGTGTAACGGCATCGAAGGGCTTGATGAGGTAATCGTCTACGGGAGATTCGTGGCCGATGGTGAGGCTGTCTAGCTGGCTGTCGTTGGCGAGCATGATGAGGGGGATTTCGGCCGTTTCGGGGTCGGCGCGTAAATAGCGGGCGACTTCTTCGCCGTCCATGCCGGGCAAAAAAATGTCTAGCAGGATGAGATCGGGTTTTTCGGACACGGCCGTTTTTAATCCTGCCCCATCGTCAATAGCCACCAGCACATCGTAGCCTTCGTCTTCCAGGAGGCCTTGGGTCCATGCCAACATCTGCACATCATCTTCAATGACCAAAATCTTCTGTGCCATTTTAATTCCTACCGCTCCAGATTAACGAGCGCACTCTTTCCACCAGAACGGCCGCTTTAACCGGCTTGGTCAGAAAATCGGATGCGCCCACGTGGTAGCCGTTAAGCTGGTCGCGCACCCGCTGGGCAAAATCCACCGGGTCGCTGACCGGTTTGTCTATGGCGCCACGGGCTGTGAGCATGAGGACGGTGATAACGGCCGTTTCCGGGTTTTCGCGCAGCTTGCGGCACACCTGAAAGCCATCCAACCCCGGCATCATAATGTCCAAAATCACCAGGTCGGGTTTTAGAACACGGGCCAATTCCAGGCCATCGTGGCCGTTACCAGCCGTAAATACCTCATACCCATGCTTTTGCAGCACATGCTCTACAATGTGCAGCGTCAGCGGATCATCATCTATTGCCAGGATGCGATGCGAATGGTTCATTGTGCCTCGTCGAACGTCGCCCCATCTTCTGCCTGTTCCGCCCAGTTCGGCTGCGCAAAGAAAGCCACAATGTCTTCCATCGCGGCTGTCAGGTGGAACAAACACTCATCTGCCCCGCTCAGATCATTCCTCAAGCCCATGAGTTCCATCTCGCAGACCAATTGATACGCCTGCCAACCGCCGATGTTACCCAGGCTGCACTTCAGGCGGTGGGCTTTGGCTGTTACAGCGTTTCCACTGCCTGAGGCTACAGCTTCTTGCAGCGCCGCCACCTGGTACGAACAATCGAACAAAAAGAGCGTCACGATCTCTTGCAACAATTCCAGGTCGCCATCTACGATGTCGCGGGCATAGGCCAGATCAATCGGGTCCGACTTGCGGGCTGGTGGTGATAATTGAATCATGCTTTTCCCTCGGTTAAACTTGCCAGAACTGCTAATAAATGGCATCGGTTACGATGTCTAAAAAAAGGTTGCCTTGCGCCTGAACCAGGCGCCTGGCAATCAACGCACAAACTGCATACTGGCGCTCACGCCATTCTCGGCGGCAATGGTCAACATATTGGTGGTGCTTGGTCCGACCGGGGGCAAGGCGCGCAGACGCAGCAAAACTTCCTCGCCCGGATTCAGAATCCCGGGTTCAAACACTTCGCCCTCGGCCGTGGCCGCGTCTATATAAATGCCAATCACGCTCCACTCACCGGCGGCCGGTTCGCCGACGTTGTAGCTGTACCAGCCCACCGCAAGGTCGCCAGGCGGGGTGTAGTATTCGACGATGACATCCCAATCGGCGAAATCGGCCAGGCGGGTGTCGCCGTCGTTGCGCAGTGTTAGCTCGATGACCGCGCCAGAACTTTTGGTTTGCGCCAAGATGGGCGTGAGGTCGGTGTGCATCTGGTCGCTCAGGCGGGTCTGCATCTCTTGCCAGGAGGCGCGCAGCGTGTCTTGCGCGTTCAGGTAGCCGGTGAAAATGGTGAGGCTGGCAAACAAGATGAGAGCCAGGACAATAAAAGCAGTCAGTATGGTTTCCATAAAAGCTATCCCACTTTTTCAACAGATTTACATGCTGAAGAAGTATTCGGCGTCTACGCCGTTGGGAGTGATGACCTTGAGGAAGTAACGGCCGCTTCCCAAAGGCACGCCATAATGAATGGTAATTTTTAAGGTGGCCGTTGGCGTCCATTGGCCGCCGTTTTCCACCTGCCAGGTCCAATAGGGGTAACCGCTGGCGACGCTTTGATGCGGAATGCGGTTAAATGCGCCTTCAGGACCAAAAAACACATCGGTTTGTTCCAAAGCCACAATGCGCGTTTCGCCCACATTCTTAACCCAGGCAAATACGTCGAAATCGCCGTCGCCGTTGGTGTCTTGCCACCAACTGCTGCTGTCTAGCTCGCCCACGGAATGGACGATGGTGATCTGGCTTTTTAGCTTTTCGTCGGCGCGGCTGGTCATGCTGGTCATGGCGTCGTTGCTTTCGATGATGGCCGGATAGGCGGCGTTAAACAGGAGAACTCCCATCACCATACTGATGACGATGAGCATTGTGGTCATGATTGCTTTGTCCATGTGATGCCTCTGGTACTTGTAGCGATTAGACCCGGCGAATAAATGGGACCAATCTGTCGGTGGTTAGTTCAGTAGTTGGGCGAGTTGTTGCAGCAGAACGGCCGTTTCCGCCGCATCTGCCCCTTCATTCTCGTCACATAACACAATCAACTGCTGCAACGTATCGTATACGTCTGGGGGAACCGCGCCGGAAGATGCGCGCAGGTCCAGCAGCTTACGGGTTCGCTCGGCGCCAATCTTGGCTACGCTGCCCCCAACCCAATCTACCAGACCGGCAAAAGACTGGTCGGCGGCGGCGGGAGGCGTGGCGGCGGCGGGGAGTTTTTCGGGTAACGGCCGTGTCGTCTCGCGCAAATCGGCCAAAGAAACCTGACGTACCTTCAACCCTGTGGGCTGGTTCGGCTCGAAATCCGCCGCCGGCTGCCCATTGCTGTACGCCGGTCTGGTCGCGCCCCGCGCCGGGGCACTGATTTCGTCGTACGATTCATCTTCTGTACGGAGCGCCGGATGGTAATGAACGAGAATTTGTTCTTGAATGTCCAATAACGTTTTTTGAACCTGATTCTTCAAAATCTTCATTTCTTGTTCCAGAGATTTCACTCTTTGTTCGATGTCCATCAGACTGCTCCTATTGCTGACAACAGTTTAGCCGGACTCATAAGCCCGGCTGAACTGTTCATTCATGTGGCAACTTGTGATTTGTTATTTCAGGTCCATCACCTGGTCGAAGTAGGGCGGGGTGGTGCGTTGGATGCTCAGCGCCGCGCCTTTGGGCGGTTTCATTTCTACCGAGAACTGCGTATTGATGCCCAGAGGAGTGGTCAGGCTGCTCAGGTCCAGAGTAATTTCTACCAGTTCGCCTTTATCCAACAGTTCGTCACCGTCGTGGGACACAATCCAGTTCGTGCTCCAGGGCAAGTCATTCTCGAACTGCGCCGAGTCTACGTAATTGACCACCATCACCGGAGTCGTTGTATTCAGGTCCAGCGGTTCACCGCCAACAACGTTGCCGACCGTAAAGACCAACGTGTCCATTTCTGCAGCGGTGGTGCCGCTAACGGCGGCCGTGGCGATGAGGGAGCCTTTGACTTCCATTGAGGACTGCACCTCGCCTAAACCGGAGTAGACGGCTTCTTTACCACGTTCTGTGGAGAATGTACCGGCTGACAGGATGGTAAAGGCAAAAACCGAAGCTACCACGATAAAGGCGATCAAGATGATGGCTGTTTCCAGAGCGGTGATACCGCTTTCATCCCGACCCAACTTCTTCCAAAAATTGTTGCTGTTCATTTTTTGCTCCTTATGCAAGATATGAATGTTGATTTTTTTCTCGGTGCGCTGCTTATTCGATTTTTGCGCTGCACCGTTTTTGTTCGATGTACTTACTGTACAACAGACTTATCTTGCGGAGCGTGGGCCAGGCGCGAGGCTTGCGTGAGGCTTGCGTGAGGGCCGACTTACGAAATCTGATAGGTCTTTATCCTTCCGGGACCAACATATAGCCCCGGCGAGACACCGTGCGAATGAGTGACGGCTGGCTGGCGTTTGGCTCTATCTTGAGGCGTAGATTTTTGATGTGCCAGCGCACCAGACTGGGATCGGCCGTGCCAGGCGCGTAGGCCCATACTTCTTCCAACAGGTTCTCACTGGAAAACGGCCGTTTCGGGTGCGTCATCAGGTGGTACAACAGCTCAAACTCGGCCGGGGTAAGCTGCACCGCCTCGCCGCTGCCCCGGCGCACCCAACACGCCTGCAAATGCAGCGTCAACGGTCCCACCGTCAATTCTGGCGTATCGGCAGCCGGCAGCGCTGTGGCAGCTTCACGCCGCCGCAGCAGCGCGCGCACCCGCGCTTTTAACTCTTTCGATTGAAAGGGCTTGTCCAGATAATCATCGGCCCCGGCGTCCAGGCCGGTTACATGGTCATCCACGCTGTCTTGCGATGTCAGAAAGAGGATGGGTACAAAGCGCAGCGCCGAGTCGGTGTCCAGGCGCAGGCGGCGGCAAACTTCCAGGCCGTCCATCCACGGCATGTTCACATCCAGCACAATCAGATCAGGCTGCATCTGGTGGGCGGTTTGCAGCCCTTCCAGCCCATTGTGCGCCGTCAGAACTTCATACCCATCTTGCGTCAGCACCAACCGCAAGCTGCGAACCAATTCGGTGTCATCGTCAACCAATAATATGTTTGGAGCCATCTATAAGCCCTCCTAAAAAGTGGGGAGTGCGAAGTGGGGAGTGCGGAGCGTAGAAAAAGAATGCTTATTTTTTCCTCTCGCTCTCGCTCTACCCTCTCGCTCTACGCTTCCACTGTGAAGATTGCGCCGTGGGGGTCGTTGGCGTGGACGGCGATACGGCCGTTATGCGCCTCTACCACCAGACGACAAAAAGCCAGCCCTAACCCAACCTGCTTCACTTCGCGCTGTCCGGCGGCCACAATCTGGAATTTATCGAAAATTGTCTCGCGGTGTTCCGGCAGAATGCCTGGTCCTTCGTCGCAGACTTGCACACAAAATTGGGCGTTGGGTAACGGCCGTAACTGCACTGTGACACGGCCGTTTACCGGCGAAAATTTCAGCGCATTAGACAACAAATTATCCAGCACACGCTGCCATAAATTTGCGTCCAGGCTGGCGGTCAGTGGCTCCGACGGCATTTCCAGAGCCAGCGTCACCGACCTTTGCGCCGCCAGCGGCTGATAGGCGTCGCAGGCCGTTTGCAGCAGATCGTTCAGGGTAACGGCCGTTTGCAGCAGCACCAGCTTGCCATGCTCCATCTTGGCCATCATCAGCATGTCCGTCAGGTACGCATTCAGCCGGACCACCTGGCCGGTGATGGTGTGCAGCGCCTCTTGCGCCTCGGGTTGGGGCGTATAACGCTGCAATAAATCGCAGTACATCGTAATGGTCGTCAGCGGGCTGCGAATATCGTGGATGATCATGTCCGACAAATCCTGACGCAGGCGCATCATCGTTTGCAGTTCATCGTGGCGCTGCTTAATGCGCAGCATAGACCGCACGCGGGCACGCAGTTCCAGTCCGTTCACGGGCTTGTGGATAAAGTCGTCGGCTCCGGCGTCCAGGCCGCGCGCCACATCTTCTTTGCTGTCCAGCGCCGTCACCAGGACAACAGGAATGTGTTGGGTGGCAACGGCCGTTTTCAATGCCCGGCACACCACAAACCCATCCATGCCTGGCATCATCACATCCAACAAAATCACGTCGGGGTTTATTTCCGGCAGGCGTTGCAGCGCCTCTGGCCCGCTGGCCGCAAAATGCAGCGCATACCCCTCTTGCAGCAGCAGCATTTCCGCCGTCTGCCGCGCCGTAAAATCATCATCTACAATCAAAATTACCGGTTGCTCGTTCATTGTCATTACACAGACCCCAAAAGTCGGCAAGACGATTGTGGTCCGCCATGCGCTTCACGCTTTGGGAAACATCTCAATCACCGCCAGCAAAGCTTTCAGGCTGAGGGGCTTGCTCAAATAAGCGTCGGCTCCGGCGGCCAGGCAGCGTTCGCGGTCGCCGGGCATTGCCAGGGCTGTCAGGGCGATGATGGGTAAAACGGCCGTTGTCTCATCTGCTCGCAGCCGTTTAATCGCCTGCAACCCGTCCATTTCCGGCATCTGAATATCCATCAGAACCAAATCCGGCAGCATAGCCGCCTGCTCGATGGCTTCACGGCCGTTCCGCGCCACCAATAACCGATAACCCTTCTCACGTAAATAATCGCCCACCGTCTCAATAAAAATCTCGTTATCCTCCGCCAACAAAATGAGTTTACCCTCCGTGGCCTGGACGGCCGTCGGCGACTGCGCCGTTTTGTTTACCGGCCGGCCCAGCTTATCCGCCGGATCCCACGGCAGCCTCACCGTAAACCGGCTGCCGCGCCCCACCTCGCTGGTCAGGCCAACGCTGCCGCCATGCAGTTCAGCCATGCGATACACCAGCGAGAGTCCCAGACCGGTGCCGTTGTATTCCCGCGACAGGCGGCTGTCTAGCTGCACAAACGGCCGAAACAACTTTTGCATGTCTTCCGGGGCAATGCCAATGCCTTGGTCCCACACCACAAAACAGACTGCCCGCTGCGCCGCGTCGCCCTGCACCTCCAGACCAATGTGGCCGCCAACGGCCGTAAACTTCACCGCATTACTCAACAAATTCACCAAAATCTGCTTCAACCGCCGCTCATCGGCCCAAATCGTGGTTACGACCGGGTCCACAGACAAATCAACCAGCAATGCCTTCTTGTGCGCCTCTTGCCGGATAAAACGCAAACTCGCCTGGCACACCTCCCGCACCGACACCGGTCCCGGCTCTAAAGCCAGCTTGCCGGCCTCAATCTTGGACAGGTCCAAAATATCGTTGATCAAATTCAGCAGATGACGGCCGCTTTCTTCAATGCTGCGCAGCGACCGGCTCTGGTTGTTGTTTAGCGTGCCATACACGCCCTCTTGCAGCGCCTCGCCGATGCCCAACAGCGCATTCAGCGGCGTGCGCAGTTCATGGCTCATCGACGCCAAAAATTCATCCTTCAACCGGTTGGCACGCGCCAGTTCGGCATTCGCCGCGCTCAGGTCGGCGGTGCGCTCCGCCACATGCTGCGCCAGTTGGGCGCGCTCTGCCTGCAAGGCCGCCTCCGCCCGCAGCCGTTCCTCAATCTCGCGCCGCGCCTGTTCGTACAACCGCGCATTTTCAATGGCCGCCGCCGCCGGACCGGCCAACAGCGTCAGCAGGCGCAAGTCGGCCTCGTCAAATGGCCCGGTGGCTTTGTTGATGGATTCTATCGCGCCAATCGTCTGCCCTTTTACTTGCAGGGGCGCGCATAAAAGTGTGCGCGCTGTAAATTTGCTCACCTCGTCAAAATTGGGAAAGTGGCGCTGGTCGGCCTTGGCGTCGGTGATCAGCAGCGGTTGGCCATGCTCGACTACCCAGCCCACAATACCCTGGCCCAACGCCAGCCGCTTGCCGCGCACAAATTCGGCCGCCTGCCCAAACGCGGCGGCAAACCACAAATCGCCCTGCTCCCGGTCCAACAACACCACCGAGGTCGCATCCACGTCTAACAGCCGCGTAGCCTGCGCCGTGACAATGGTCAGCGTGGTCTGCAAATCCAGCGATGAGGTGACGGCGTGGCTGATCTGATTCAGGGTGGTTAATTCGGCGACGCGCTGCTGGAGGGCTTTGTACAGGCGGGCGTTTTGGATGGCGATGGCCGCCTGCCCGGCAAACGCGGCCAGGCGCGTGGCGTGGGCCGGCTGGTAAAAATTGGGCTGGCTGTAATTTAGCGCCAGAAAGGCAACCACTTCTTGCTGCACGGCGATGGGAATGCCCGCCCAGGAGCGCACGTGGGGCGATGCGTCGGCGCGCACCCAGTCGGGATCGGCGGAGATGTCGGGAATGACAAGGGGTTGGCGGGATTGGGCCATTTGCTGCAAGCTGGGCATCTCGACGAGGGCAAAGTGGTTGATGAGCGGGGTTTGGGAACGGCCGTATCCCCGCGTACACACAATGTCCACTTCCGCGCCGCGCAGCAACATCACATTGGCCGTGTCATAGGGCACGACGTGGGCAATCTGGTCCAGCAGCCGCTCCAACAATTGGTCAAAATCCAGGGTAGCGCTGAGGGCGTTGCCCACTTCGCGCAGCGCTTCGGCCAGACGGCGCTGCTCATACTCGGCCCGTTCCGCCCGTTGACGTTCGGCTATCTCTTGTTGCAATAAATCATTGGCCTGCTGTAATTGGGCGGCGCTGCCGGCCGCCTGTCGAAAGATAATGACAATACTGCCCATCAACCCGACCAGCACGCAAAAATAACCCACCAGCTTCAAGGCCAGAGCGACTTCGAAGAAGGCGTCGAACAATGCGACGGAGGAAAACATGAAAAACATCTGGCCGGAGAAGCTGAGAAGCAAGGCCACGACCAGCCAATGCTCAAAGGCGTCGTGCTGCCAATGGCCTTTGGCCAGATAATTAACCAGCGCCCAGAGGTAAAACGTGGTGGAGATAAACAGTTCGACGCGCGCCAGGGGCAGCGTGGGCGCGGCTTCGCTTTGAGCTACCAATACAAACAGCAGCAGGTTGACCAGCGTGAGGCTGAAAATGAGGATAAATAGGCGGCGGCCGGTCATACGGCCGTACCACCCCGTTTCCACTTCCCGCCGCCACGTCAGCCAACTGCCAAATATCAAAATCGAAAGAAACGTCGGTGACGTGTTCCAAATCCAGCGCGGCGCAAACTCTAGCCAGGGCAAAATATCAGCCAGATGCGGATAGATGGCCAGCACATGCAAGCCATCCAACAGCCCAGCTCCTACAAAGCCAACGCCAATGAACAAAAACACGTTGTCGCGGCGCGTGAAATAGCGCACCAACGCCAACATCCCCACAAAACCGGCCAGCATGGCGGCCATAAATTCCAGCGCCATGTGGCGCGTCAGGTTGCCCTGCCAGGCATCGGGCGGCAGCAAGTAGCGCGCCACCGCCATCAAGACAAACAGCGTCCCATAGATGCGTATTCGTGTGACTGCTTTGGTGGGAGAAGATAGGGTCATGATGATTCCTGTAAGCGCCGACAGGAGCAAAGCACTCGCGTTCACAACAGGGCCACCAAAATGCATAGAATGGCCGGGTTTGTGGGGTAAGATTTCGCGCATCCACGTTTATGGCAACTCACAGGTTCATTGTATCCACTTAGGAGATTGACTTCGTGAAGGAGACGTAGAAATGAGGCCTGTGTCAGGGCGTAACGAGAAGGAGAATATAGCCTATTAGTACTATGGGTAAGCGAATTGTCCGATGGATTGCAAATTAAGGATTGACGGTTCTTTGGGAATTCAGGGGGTTGACACCCGATATAGGGGTGATCCTTGTGGTCGCCCTCGTCTGGGCGGGTACAAGACCCGCCCCTACATTGGGCGATACCCCACGAAATCCTAAAGAACCGGATTGAAGGAACTATACAGACCCTAGCAGTCTGTCGGAGAACCTCTTTTTGTAGCCGGGGTATCCTTACCCCGCCTCTGGAAGACGCGGTAAGAAACCGCGGCTATGGGTACTTTTCCGACAAACTGCTAGAAACACCGATGAAGGAGATTCATGGCCAGAGATGACATATCTACATCGCCGGCGCTTGTGCTGAGTGAGCCGTTCCGCCCACAATTTCACTTCACGCCGCGGAAGGGGTGGCTGAATGACCCGAATGGCCTGGTGTTTTATGCTGGGGAGTACCATCTGTTTTACCAGTTTTACCCGGATGACACGGTCTGGGGGCCGATGCATTGGGGCCATGCGGTCAGTAGAGATTTGGTGAATTGGCAGCATTTACCCATCGCCTTGTTTCCTGATGAATTGGGGTATATTTTTTCGGGCAGTGGGGTCATTGATTGGCACAATCGCGCGGGTTTTGGTGAGGAGGCGATGATTTTGTTTTTTACCCACCATCACCCTGACACGAGGGATCAAAGTCAGAGTCTGGCTTATAGTACAGACAACGGCCGTTCCTGGACAAAGTACGCGGGCAATCCCATCATTCCTACGCCGGCGCATTTGCGTGATTTCCGAGACCCAAAAGTGATCTGGTATCAAGCGGAGGAGGGTGCGGGCCATTGGGTCATGTCGCTGGCCGCTAACGATCAGATATTGTTTTACACCTCGGATAATCTGATTGATTGGCAGGAAAACGGCCGTTTCAGCCATCCACAAAGCGCCGCAACCGGTTTGTGGGAGACGCCCGATTTGTTTCAACTGCCGGTGGCGGGTTGTTCCGAAAGCCGTTGGGTGTTAGCTATTGGCCTCGACAACAGAATGCCGGGGGGCAGAAGCGGCACGAGATATTTTATCGGGACGTTTGATGGCCATACATTCACCTGCGACCAGCCAGGCGATTGTGTGTTTTGGGCCGATTTTGGCGCAGATTTTTACGCGGCCCAATCATGGCATGATGCGCCGGACGGCCGTCGTATCTGGTTGGCCTGGATGAATAATTGGCGTTATGCGGCTGCTATTCCCACGTCTGCCTGGCGTGGAGACTTGAGTATTCCGCGAGAGCTGGAGCTGGTGAAAACGGATGCCGGTATTCGCCTGATTCAACAGCCTGTTTCCGAACTCAAGCGGCTGCGTCATACTCGCTGGATTTGGACCAACGCGACTATTCAACCGGATGCCCCTTTTCATCCTATTATCAAAGGAACCACGCTAGAGATCATGGCTGAATTTGAGGGTGTGGTAAAGGCGGATTGTTTTGGCGTTCGGGTACTGTCTGGTCACGAAAATGCCATGACAATAGGTTATGACCCGCAAAAACAAATCTTATATACGGACCGCCGCCAGGCGGGGCAGGTTTATTTCCATGCGGATTTCCCCGGCGTACACCAGACTGAGCTTCCTTTGCATCACGGCCGTTTGCGCCTGCATATTTTTGTCGATCGTTCCATGGTTGAAGTATTTGCCAGCGATGGGCTGATTTGTTTTAGCGAACGGCTGTTTCCGCATGAAAGCCGCATAGAATTTGATATTTTCACGGAAGGGGCCGCTGTTCATTTGAACTCGTTAGAGGTGTTTGAATTGAAAACGGCCGTTTTCAATTCGCCCCCCATTACTCCGCCCACATAGTTTGCTGCAACGATAGACTCCTCATTTTGCCGAGCGTGTCTTAGCTCTACTTTTATCGTCAGGGCTGCTCTACCCCAGTGGAGATGGGCCAACAATAACTTTGTTGATTCACTTCTGAAATCGATTTCAACACTAAAAACCCCTAAAATAATCTAAAAAATGAAACAAATATCGCCATTTCGGTATCATTTTGTCGATTTCGTTGACAGAATGCCTGATTGCCGTATCATTAACTGAAATTTTCTCCACTATTCTTCAATTTTTCTGAAATCGTTTTCAGAAGCGAGATATTCCCATGAAATTGTCTCTTAAAATGCCGGCGCATTCTTCATCCCTCCTGTTTCCCCTCGCCCTAATTATCTTTCTCCTCCCCCTGATTCTATCTATCACCCAATCCGCGTTTACATCTACGCCCCTCCACACATCTGGTGCGTGTGACATAACCGGCAACACACTTTATCTGATAGATGGCGCGTCTGTTGGGGTGAACGCCGATTTGGCGTTTGTTGGGGGAACTTTGGCCGACAAAGACACAATGCCTCAAGCCAGTAATGGCGCTCATCTTGTCTATCAAATTACAGGAGTGAGCGGTACTTACGCCAATCAGCCGACGCAATTTGCGCTCTTTGTCGATGCCGGCACGGCCGTTGGCAATGGCATCCATGCCGAAATTCGCTATGACTTCGACGGCAACGGCTCGGCTGACCGCGTTGAAACGTATAACTACTTTGCCACCAATCCCATTGTGGATTGGGAAACCTATACTCATACCAACTCTGGGGGCATCCAAACGGCCGTAGGCAGTTACAGCAACCTGACCAATGGCATCATTCAAATTCATCTCTGGAATGCCATCGGCGGAGCGCCGAGTGATGTCCGCACCTCAGCTACGAGCAGCGAAGGGCAGCAATCAAGGTTAGTCCTGCCCTTTACCAATATAAGCACCGGCAGTTGTGACACGCCAACCCCGACATCTTCCCCCACAATCACCCCCACGCCCTCGCCAACGGTTTACCAAACACCCACGATTACACCCATTCCTTCGGCAACGCCACTTCCCACAGCCATTCCCACCCCGGCATCTGTGAGTTGTCTCGGTGTGCCTGATACGGCCGTTGCCCTTCCCGGTGTCGGCTGTTATACAACCCTCCTCCCCGCCGGTGAAACCTCAGTCACCTACTGGCCGGCCGTAGATAACCCCGGCTATAGTCCAGCAACCCCCAAGATCACAAGCAGCTACAACGGCCCCCTGCAAACCAACGATTGGTGGAGTTCGCTCATCTGGGATTGGAACCAAGGCGCGGCATCGGCTCCGCCCCGTGAACCCTATTCCCAAATCATGCACCCCCACCCCTTCTCCATGCAAGCGCGACCAGATGGTTTACGCATGAGCTACACACGGGAGCTTCAGGCGGGCACGAACACCGCGCCTACCGGAGCGATAACTGGTTACGCCAACTATCTGCTGCCCGGCCCTGGGGCAGAGCATCTCAAGGTAACCGTGGCCGGCCTGAACGCCCCAAATACCCGCGTTGATGACTACTCCGATTGGACCGTAACGGCTTTTTGGGACGATGGCGTCAACTCCCTTTCCGCCACTTTCGGCCACGGCTTACCCTATGTCTTCTTTACAAAGACAGGCGGCGCTTACGTCATTAAGCTGGTGGCTACGCCTCTGGATATCGTGAACGACGGAGAGGTCTTCGCCTTTACGGCCAGCAACAATTTTGGCTCGCGCTACGCCCTCTTTGCTCCCACAGGCTCTACATGGACGCAAGATGGCCTGAACATTACGCTAAATGCGCCCACCGGAGCCAATTACCTGGCGGTAGCCGCTCTGCCAGATAACAACGCCAGCACATTAGAGTTGTTTCGCCAACATGCCTACAACTTTGTCACCCACACGCGCGTTGATTACAACGTGGACGGGACCACCCAACAAGTCACTACTAATTTCCAACTCACCACGGAGGCCAAAGAGTCTGGCGGCACGCTTTCGCCTCTACCGCTCATCGCGCTCTACCGGCACCAATGGCTAAATCTGGCCAACGCGCCCACCAATACGGGGCTAAGTTACACCACCTCGCGGGGAGAGATGCGACTTTATGAGGCAGATGCGTTTACCACGCAGATGCAGTTTGGCGGGGTAATACCTGCCTTGCCCGATCTGGCAATTGAGAACCGCGATGGGTACACGGATGCCCAACTACGAGCATATATTCAGGATATGTACGACCCCAGCGGCAACTATGACTACACCACCGACACACGCGAAACATATTGGGAAGGGAAAAATTTCAATCGTCTTGCCCAACTTGCTCATCTTGCGCACCAACAAGGGATGATAACCGAACGGGACAGCTTCCTGAATTATCTCAAACGAACCATGGAAGATTGGTTCGATGGACAAATTCCCCATCTCTTCTATTTGGATACTAACTGGAATGTGCTGCAAGGGTATCCCAGTGGCTTTGGCGCCGACAGCCAGATTAACGACCACAATTTTCATTGGGGCTACTACGTGATGACGGCGGCGACAATCGCGCAGTATGACCCGGCATGGGCGGCTAACTATGAGGGCAGTATCGAATTATTGGTACGGGATGCCGCCAATTGGGAGCGCACAGATACCCGCTTCCCCTATTTACGTCACTTCGATGCTTATGCAGGGCATAGTTGGGCGGCCGGGCATCAAGCATTTGGCGCGGGGAATAATCAAGAGTCTAGTTCAGAGGCGATGAATTTCGCCGCGGGCATGATTCAATGGGGATCGGCCATAGGCAACGAGGCAATGCGCGATGCGGGCATATTTATCTATACCACCGAACAGCAAGCCATTGAGCAGTATTGGTTTGATGTGGATGAAGAAGTTTTCCCCACACCTTATCCCTTTGAGACGACCGGCATTCTTTGGGGACACGGCAACGCCTACGCCACATGGTGGACGGCCAACCCTGAAGAGATTCACGGCATCAATTTTCTGCCTCTGACGGGCAGTTCGCTGTATCTCGGACACCGGCCTGATTATGTGATTCGCAATCTCAACGCACTTTACGCCGCCCCGGGCGCTGAAGGGCACTGGCATGATATTTTGTGGCAATATGAATCGTTCGCCGACCCGGCTTCTGCACTGGCTCGTTGGGCCAATGCGCCAAACTACGTGGCGGACGGCGCTCAGGAAGCTGGCGAAACAACCGCGCATACCTATCATTGGCTCCACACCTTGAATGCCGTCGGCCAAGTAGATACAACAGTGACGGCAAACATTCCGACCTATGCTGTCTTCATTGACCCTATGACAGGGAATCGCACATGCACTGCGTATAATGCCACCGGCACGCCGCGATGGGTGACTTTTTCCAATGGCGCCCTCCTCTATGTCGCCCCGCGCACGCTGGGTAGTACCTCTGTGGGCGGCTGCAAAGCAGCAGGACCGCTACAGTTTTTGCCCATGATTTTGCGCTAACAGGCCATATCGACGCTCGCCTACGGCGAGTGGTATCCTGACAATACCCGTGGTTTTGATAGAAGTATTCGGCATAAGTGCGGCTGACCGTATTATGAAGAAGTTGAGATACTAGCAGTTTGTCGGAAAAGTACCCGTAGCCGCGGTTTCTTACCGCGTCTTCCAGAGGCGGGGTAAGGATACCCCGGCTACAAAAAGAGGTTCTCCGACAGACTGCTAGGGCTTTTTTACAATTGCTTTAACGCGATCATAACGTCTCTCGTAATAAAAGATTTTGGGAACTCATCCAGCTAACCTCAGGCGATTAATGTTCCAGTTCCCCACCGTTCGAGACTCTGAAACCTGACTTCCAAATCCTCATTTTCCTTACATTTGTCATCGCCTTAAGATGACATTCATCACTGGCTGTTAATTGTTTCCGCGATCTATAGTGACAACACTGGGAGCCCGACCTCTCTAACACAGACGAGAGTGGCTGCTTGCCCCCCCTAAAAAGCCCCAAAATTGGTGTTTAAAAATTTTATATTGGCAAAGCAACATCGGTTCTTTACCTAAAGGTGGATTATCCATGCGCCGTGTTACTATTCTTCTATTTTCCCTTGGTTTTTCCTTGTTGGCTTTATCGATGCTATTGTCATTTGCTCATGGTCAGACACTGGTCATTGTCTCGCCTGCGCGAGAATCGGCGCCAGGAACGGCCGTTCCCGACAACCCTTCTCAACTTACTTTTCTACCTGTCCCTCTCGATAGAACCACCAGCCCTGTCGAACAATCTATAACTCCAGAAACTCAGGACGCCACTGATTTGTTTACCTTGCCAGAGCGCAATATGCCTATCCGTCCTCCCTCCGATTACCTGCCCATTGATTGGTGGCGGCAGCGCGACCTGACCGACGGCCGTAACGTATACACCGTACACCGTAATCCCTATGCCACAAACCGGACTCCGACAACAGTGAACCCCGAACCAATGCCGACGATGGAGCGCGACGTTCGGACGACAAGTTACGAACCACAAATCACCAACCACGCCCCCCTGGCCACCACCGGCCTGTACACACTGACCCTACAGCCTCTGCATCGCGCCACTGGCTACCCCGAGGCTTTTTCCTCCACGTTCATCTTCACCAATACCGGCGCGGCCGCCATGAGTTATTTTCTCGATTTCTTCTGGCTGAACGGCCAGTATGATGGCTCTGACGGTCCTTTCTTGCTGGCCCCTGGCGAAAGCATGATCTATAACATGGATTCCGCCGCCATTGGCGATACCACCTTCGTGGGTTATGTGGAAATTATCGGCGACCAACCCGCTGCCGGAGAAATTACCACGCCGCCCTATGGCATTATTCAGGGCTTCGTCTTTGAAGATGATGGCGTTACGCCTGCCTGGGTTTATGGCATTGGGTCGCGTACGCCATATCCCCACCAACAGCAGTATGGCGACACCTATGTCCTCGGCGACGGCCGTTTCTACCTGGGCGGCCTTCCCGACGACAACTACACGCTTTCGGTCAACGCACCCTACCCCTGGGCCGACCAATGGTACGACGGGCAATTCAATGAAAACGATGCCCAACGCTTGCCCATCGTTGGCGCCGGAACCGTCAGCGTCACGGTCATCCTTCAACCCGGCGGGCGCATCACCGGCACGGTGTACGCGGCCGACGGCGTGACACCTTTGCCCAACATCGGCGTCGACATCGAGCAAGGCGGAGCGGGTACATGCACAGATGCAAACGGCCGTTACATCCTCGACGGCCTCCCCTACGGCAGCTACAAAATCCGCGCCAGCGGCGATTGGAACTGGTGCCTCAACCAGCCATCTGTCTATGCCGTTGAATACTACAACGAAACCAGCGACACCAATGCCGCCACCCCCTTTGTCCTCCAGGCCGGCAATGACGACTATGCCAACGTCAACTTCACCCTTGACATAGGCGGGGTCATCACCGGCCGGGTTTTAGACAACGCAACCGGCCTGCCGATCCCCGATTTGCACGTTAACGCCAACGAATACGACACCGGCTGGATTGGCGCAAGCGGCTGGACGGATGCCAGCGGCGTCTATACCATCACCGCTTTGCCGGCCGCCGATTATCGCGTGGCCGTAGACGACAGTAACAACCTGCCTTTAGGGTATGCTCGCCAATATTACGATCATCAACCTTTCCATCATCTGTCCGACCGCGTGCCAGTAGTTACCAACAGCACCATTACCCATATCAACTTCGACCTGCTGCCTGGCGGCGCTTTCAGCGGCACAGTTTACGCCGATGATGGGATTACCCCCCTGGCAAATATCAATGTAGATGTAGACGCAGGCGGGTATGGCACCTGTACAGATGCAAACGGCCGTTACTACATGAACGGCGTCCCCTTCGGCAGCTACAAAATCATCGCCGGCGGCGGCTGGAACTGGTGCCTTAACCAAACTTCCGACTACATCCGCGAATACTTCCCCGAAACCATCGACCCCAACGCGGCCAACACCTTCACCCTCGACAGCGCCCATCTGCTCTATACCAACATAGACTTTACTGTCAGCATCGGCGGCCGCATTACTGGTCAAGTCACTGGGGCCAGTACCGGCTTGCCCCTCGAAGGCGTTCGCGTCAGCGCCAACCAATTTAGCAGCAACAATTACGTAGGCGAAGGCTGGAGCGACGCCAGCGGCCTCTATACCATCACCGGCCTCTACGACGGCGATTTCCGCGTGGCCGTAGACGACACCAACTGGATCCCCGATGGTTATGCCTTCCAATTCTATCCTGGCGTCGTTGATCGGCAGTTGGCCACACCGGTAAATGTTTCCGGCGGCGGCACCACGGGTGGCATAAACTTCCCGCTTGAACCCGGCGGCGTCTTCACCGGCCGCGTGTTAGACCAAAACACCGGCCTGCCCATCGCCAACACCAAAGTAGACCTTCACGGCAACAACTGGGGCTGGGGAACCTGCACGGACAACGACGGCTACTATACCCACCGCGCCATTCCCTTTGGCGATTACCGCGTCTCCTCCGGCGGCGATTGGAATTGGTGCCAGGAGCAGCCCAACGAATACAGCCAGGAATACTACAACGAAAAACGCAACCGGGATGAAGCCAACATCCTGACCCTGGATGGCGGCAGCACGCCTATCACCGACATCAATTTCACCCTCGAAAAAGGCGGCTTCCTCGCCGGAAACGTCACCGATGATGCCTCCCAGCCGGTAGAAAACCTGCGCATGATAGCCGTGCAGGGCAACTGCCCCTGGTGCGCCAACCACATCGCCGACGGGTATACCGATGTGGATGGCAACTATCTCCTCGGCCCGCTTCCGCCCGACAGCTACACCATCCTGGCCAACACCGACCAGAACGGCCAGCTCCTGGTTCAAGAGTATTATGGCGATGTGTATGATTTGTCTGCCGCCGCCTTCGTTTCTGTTACCAGTGAAGCGACCACCGGCGGCCTCAATTTCATCCTTGATCCCGGTGTCTGGCTTACCGGACACATCACCGTGCCGCCCGGCTATTCTAACGCCGACATTTCCGTTGATGCGTGGAAAGTGGATGGCATCTGGTACGGCACAAATCGCCGCACAGATATAAACGGCGATTACATCTTGCCCGTGCCGCCCATCTACGACAGTCATTGGGGCGTCAGCGCCCGCCCTGCTGGACCAGACCTGATGCACAAATGGGCCCACCAGTTTGATCTGGCACAGCAAACCAACTGGGACTTTGATCTGGGCCTGGGCGCGACCATTACTGGCTGCATCACCGATGGCGGCGCGCCGGTCGTCAATATGTGGGTTAACGCCAATTCTGGTGAGATTAACAACGGCGCGCAAACCGACGCCAACGGCTGTTATGCCATCACCAATCTACCGCCTGCGGAATATGAATTGTGGGCCGATGATTGGAATTCTGGCCGGATGCGCACAGCGTACGGCGGATTAGACTACAACTGGCTGGCAATGATTCCCCTGCAGACAGGTGAAACCGTGGGCGGTTTCGACTTTGACGCGCCCTGGCGTGGTCAAATTGAAGGTTATGTCTACGAAAGCAACGGCACAACGCCGATTGAAGGTATGCGCGTAGTGGCCATCAATGCGACAGGCTTTTGGGAAGGATACAGCCAGCCGGATGGTTACTTCACCATCGACGTGCCGGTGGGCGAGCATAAGCTGATGTTTGCCGGAGATTTTATTCCGGTGGTCTATTACCCCAACAGCAGCGTACACCAATTCGCCGACGCCACGCCGGTGACAGTTGACCCGCTGCCGGCGACGACGATGGTAACGATGAGCGTGGAACGGACCGCCACCGTGCACGGCCAAATTACCGACAGCAGCAGCGGCGATCCACTTCCCGGTATTCACGTGGTTGTCAGGAATGTAGACACGGCCGTTAACCGCGACGTAGCATCCTCCACCTGCACCGATGAAAACGGCGGCTACTACATGGAAGGTGTCTGGGCCGGCGATTCGCTGGTGCAGGCCATTGGCACCTGTGGCAATTGGGACTACGGCCTGGTCACAACCACCCTCACCATTGCCGCCAACAGCAACCATCAGGTGAACCTGCAAATGACGGCCGGAACCATGCCGGAACGGCCGTTCACCATCCAAACCCAGGACACCTTTAACTACAACGCCCTTTCTTCCGGCGGCAACACCTTCTGGGACGCCCAGTACCATGGCGAGCAAATTCTGGCCGCCCTCAATGAGCCGCTGGTCTCCTTAAACGACAGCGGCGACTGGACCAGCGAATTACTGACGCAAATTCCCACAGTGGGCAACGGCGGCGCGGCCATCATCAACGACCACCTCGTCGTCACCTATACGCTGAAGCCTGGTATGCTCTGGTCGGATGGCGCGCCGCTAACCTCGGCCGATATCCGCTTTACCTGGGAGATGCAGACCCAGCCTACCCCCTGGTCGGATACCTGGTTGGCGCAGGTGGGCAATGTCACCAAGATTGAGAGCATCGCCACGCCAAATGCGTTGACGGCCGTTGCCACCTACCAGTTCCGCGCCTTCCCCACCAGCTACCTGCTGGCTATCACCTACCTGCTGCCGGAACATTCGCTGGCCGGGCAGTACCCGCTGGATGTGAAATGGCTCAGCGCCTTCGCCCACAAACTGCCGAGTAACGGCCCCTACATGATTGCGGACTGGGTTCCCGGCAGTCACCTGGATGTGGTTGCCAACCCCAATTACCACAAGCGCAGCCTGGGCCTGCCGCGCATCCCACGGGTGCGCTTCCTCTTTACCAACCACCCGTTCTACAGTGTGGTGTACGGCACAGCCGATGTGGGCGTGAATGTGGCCGGCAGCCTGCCGCCCGATTACGAGACCTACGGGCTGGCTCTATACGAAAGCGAAGAGCTTGGGTACTTTAGCATTATTCCGAATACGGAACGGCCGTATTTTCAGGAAACGGCCGTGCGCCAGGCCATCTACACCGCCTTCAACCGCGCCCAGGCCGCGCCCAACATCTTCAACGGCCGCGTCGCCGATAGCTGGTTGGCCCCCAGCCACATCATGTACAGCGACACCGTTAACCAGTACAGCTACGACCCCGCCGCCGCCGCCGCTCTGCTCACCGCCGCCGGATGGATTGACCACAACGGGAATGGTATTCGAGACAAAGGCGGCGTGGAACTCCAGTTTGATCTCTACGCCGGCTATGGCGGCAACCAGGCTTATCTGAACGTCGCCGCCGCTTTCCAGGCCAATATGGCCGCCGTGGGCATCGGCGCAAACATCATCACTTACCCCGACAACGACAACAACCGGTATTGGAATGACATCCAACGCGGCACAGCCGATGCCTACATCACCGGCTGGTATTTTGATGAACGGTACGATCCGTTTGGCTTTAAGATGTTCCACAGCAGCCAAATTCCCACCGGCTACAACTCCTACTGGTATTGGGGTCACTTCGGCGGCCGTTGGCAAAATGCGGCCAACGACACTCTGCTGGCGGCGGCGAAAACGAGCTGGATACGGCCACCTTGCAAGGGCTGTATGCCGATCAATTGGCGCTGCAAACCGACCAGCTTCCTATCTGGCCGTTTGCCCACCGGCTGCACATGGACACGGCCGTGCCCACCCTGCTCAATTTCCGCCCCGTCGCCTACTTACCGGCCACCTGGAACATCGAAGAATGGTACATCCCGGCCAATCCCTACGATCTCTCCGTGCGCAAAACGTTAGCCGCCAACAGCCTGCCGCCACAACCCGGCAACAACATCACCTATGCCATCACTTTGCGTAACGCGGGCTACTTCCCTGTTACCGGGGCTACCCTGGTGGATACCCTACCCGCTGAAGTCACCTTTGTCAGCGCGGTTCCGGCTCCTAACGCTGTCAACGGCCGTGATCTAACCTGGAATTGGGGAACCATTCCCGGCAGCAGCGCAGCGCAAGTGGTGCGCGTCACCGTTCATATTCCCGATGCCACACCGCACGGCACGCCGCTGCTTAATACGGTGGCGATCTTTGGCGACCAGCCCGATACGTTCCCCGGCAACAACGGCTACAACTATCAGGTCATCGTGCGTGATGATGTCGATCTGGCCGTCAACAAATTTGGCGTGGGTGAAACAGCGATTGGCGAAACATTCAGCTATTTCCTCGACTATGCTAACTGGGGCGGCGCGCCGGCCAGCGGCGCGGCCATCAGCGATACCCTGCCGGCAGAGATGAGCTTTATCTCCGCCAACCCGGCCCCCGATGTCATCGCCGGTGACACGCTTACCTGGAATTTGCCCGATTTGGCGGGGAACCAATGGGGCGGCCAAATCGAAATCACCGCCGAGGTGGTGGGCGCAGGTACAGTCATCAACACCGCCGACATTTACTTTGGCGGCGCAGATGTAGACCCGGGCAACAACACGGCCGTTAGCACAGCCGAAATCAACGATATTCTCGCGCCCATCATTACCCAGCCAACACAGGGCATAGCCGATGGCACGCCAACGATTGCCGGCCTGGCCCCGTCGGAAGCGGTGGTTGAGCTTTGGGATTTGACGAGCGCGTTCAATCTGGCTGCGCCCGCTGCGCCAACCCTGCTCATCACCACGACCGCCGACATCAGCGGCACGTTTGCGGTGGAATTGGCTTTGAATGAGGGGACGTATGTGGTAACGGCCGTGGCCCACAAAGCCGGTCTTAGCAGCGGTTATTCCAACACCGCCACTTTCTCGGTAAACCACAACCTGCCGTTGGATACAGACAGCATTGAGATTACCGCCGATGGCGCGACCATCAGCCGGGGTGTGGTGCGGGCAAACAAATACACCATGCCGCATCGCCTGCTGGACGTGGGCGCGACGCTGGCCTGCGCGGGCACGCTGAATGCCCATTTGGAAGTTACCGAGAATGGCCTGTTCACCTACAATGTGCCGGCCCTTAGCTTGAACAGCCTGGGCGGCGACGAGTGGCGCGCCTTGTTCCATTTGTGGCTGGCCGAACCGCACAGCACCTATGACGTGTGGCTCTCCTGGGATTGTGATGGCGTGGTCACCCGCGAACTGCTGGTGTACATCCTTATCGACCCGGATGGCTATTTGTATGACCAATCGCTGGTGAATGCCGGCTCGCCCATCACCGATTCGCTGCTGCTGGAGGGCACAATCACCACCTATGTGCTGGTGGGCGACGCGTGGCAGGTGTGGCCGGCCGAATACTACGGCCAGACCAATCCCCAGGTGACAGACGAGACCACAGCGGATGGCGTGTTGGCGGCGGGTTACTACAGCTTCCTGACACCGCCGGGCAAGTATCGCATTACGGCCGTTGCCGCCGGCTATCAGCCGTATCAAAGCCCCGTGTTAACGGTCATCGACACGCCCATTCATCTGGATATTGGCCTGCAACCGATAACCGGTGGAACCGGCCAAACGGTGTCGCCGGCCAATCTGGCGAATTCGACCAAACGGGTGGACATGGCTGCGGCCTGGGTGGGCGATGTGCTGACGTATGACATTTACCTGGCGAATGACGGCGGCGAGGCAACGGCCGTTCTCCATCTCACCGACATGATGCCCGCCAATACCAGCTACGTGGATGGCTCTTTGGGTTGGGATGCCGGCAGCGCAGATTATGACGCAGGCAGCGACAGCGTGTGGTGGGAAGGCTCTCTTACCGCCGGACAAACAGTCCACATTTCCTACCAGGCGCAGGTGATTGACTCCCCCGGCGCGCCGTTTTCGGTGACGAATCTTTCTCAGGTAACCGGTTCGGTGGCGAATCTGGCGACGTTGAAGCCGTTAACGGCCGTTACCGCCATCCAAAACAACGTTGGCCTATCGCTCTCGGCCGATGACGCCGCCAGCGATGATCCCGGCGCGACGGTGGTTTATCAGGTGGAAATCGGCAACACCGGCAACAGCACCGACACCTTCACCATTGCCGCTAACTCTACCCTGGGCTGGTTGGCGACAACTTTTGCGCCGGTGACAGTGGGCGCAGGTATGACCATAACGCTGCCCGTAACTGTTACCATTCCCACCACTGCCATCGCTGCCGCCGAAGACGTGACGACGCTAACGATAGCTTCGTCTCTCAGCAGCGGGGTGAGCGGTGATGTGCGGTTCACGACAACGGCCAACCAGGTGGCGGCGGTCAGCCTGGCGACGGCAGCGCCACAGTCGGCGGAGCCGGGCACGGCCGTTACGTACACGCATCCATTACGGAACACAGGCAATGGCGTGGACACGTTTGTGTTAACGGCCGTTTCTAACCACGGCTGGCCGGTAACGACGAGCGGCAATCCCACTTTAGATCCCGGCGAAACGGCCGTTGTCCAGGTGGTGGTGCATATTCCCGCCGGAACCGCGCCGAATACCGTAGACCGGACCACGCTGACCGCGCGCTCTGCTTTTGACAATGGCGTGCTGGCGACGGCCGTGGATGTGACAACGGCCGTGCGCTCAGAATACATCGTGTACCTACCAATGATGCTTCGTTAATCCAATCCAGGCAGCTTGGATACTGCCCATCCACCGTCAAAAGAAAATCGAAAGCTGGGATGACGCCGGTTAGCGTCATCCCAGCTTTGCGTTTGCGAGTTTGGGGTTCCTCACCAGCCTGTGAAAGGCGTGGCATATGTATCACGGCAAAGAAAAGCCAATAGACCGTTTGTTGTCAAAGGAACTACAGCCACAACGCTAAAATAAGGTTGGGCCTGGCTTCGGGGTTGGTGTCTTGGTAAGCGGCGGTGTGGCCGTGTCGGCTGGTTTTGGTGTGACGGTAGCTGTGGAAACGGCCGTTACCGGCGGATTCACCACCAGAGCCACACCAGAAGCCAGAACGGCCGTAGCCACCGCCATCGACCAAAAGCTCACCATGCGAATCGAGAAGATCATCAGGATGTACCAGAGGATGGCGAAATTGTTGCGCAGGATGACAAAGCCGAAAAAGTAGAGCAGCACATAAACGATCAGACCGCCCGCCAGGGCCAGCGCCCAATCAAGAACGCGACCGGCGACGCCTTGCCGTCCTTTGACGAGGAACCAGAAGAGCAGCGGGGCCAGGAAGAGCAGTGAAAATGGGTTAAGCAGCAAGATATACAGCCCGCCCAACCCCACCACCAGCAGCGTCAGGCTCTTGCGCTGCCAGAAGGCGGGCATCTCCCGCTGCCAACGGGCGACCAGCCGCCGCCCCAGCCACAAGAACAGCCCCAGCCCCACGACAAAGATGATGACGGCCGGCCAGCGCGGATTGAACAAGATCGGGTCGCGGGCAACGGCCGGGTAGGCGTCAAATTTTTCCATCAGCCCCACTTCCACCAGCAGGTAGAGCAGCAGCCCGGAGGCCACCCAGGGCAGCCAGAGGCCGAGGAAATGAGGCAGGGCAGTTAACCAACCGTGGGCGATTTGGGAGAACGGCCGTTTCCCGCCCACCCACCAGCTCCCCACCAGGAACAACGCAATAAAAGCGCCAAAGATGAGCCACAAAACTGGTCCGCGCAGTACCCCATTCGAGCCGGGGAAATAAAGATACGGGCCAGACTCCTGCGGAAACGCCGTCATCGACAAAAGTTGGCGCACCGACGCCTCGGCAATACGCCCCGACTGATGCAGAGTAGCTGGCGATTGGTGCTCCAGCGTGTCCAGTTCCGAATGGTAGGTGTCCCAGCAATCCTCGGCGTGTTCGGCCGGGCAAATCTCGCCAAACCCAACGGCCGGAATACCCGCCGCCACCAATGGCCCCTGATCCCACAAGGAAATCGGCACAGCCTGGCTGAGTACCTGTTCATACGTCGGCACAATCGCCGGAACCCACAGGTCTCCGGCGGCGCGCGCTGCCTCTTGCGCCGTCAGTTGCAGCCAGAGCGGCCCGACGCCGCGCAGTTGGCCCTGAATGCCCAGCCGCACGCCGGTATAGAACTCCTTGCCCAGATTGTCCAGCGAGAAAGCGGCGATGATTCGATCTGGATCAGGATGGGCTGCGGCGTAATGGCGGGTTCCCAACATGCCATACTCCTCGCCATCGCTGGCCAGGAAGGTGAGGGTGTAGGGCGGCGTATCCTCGGCGGCGAACAATTTAGCCAGTTCCAGCATGATGGCGATGCCGGAACCGTCATTGTCCGCCCCCTGCGTGGTCCCGGCGAACTGGTCCAGGTGGGCCACAACCACAATTTCCTGCTCCGATGCGCCGGGCAGGGAGCAGACGACGTTATTGAGCGGCAGCGGTTGGCTGTAATTGATGACTTCCCATTCTTGCATGGCGCAGGTCATGCCCATCTCGGTGAACTGGGCTTGCAGCCATTCGGCTGCCAGTCGGTTGTTGGGCTGGCCGCTGTCCCGATCAGGGAATTGGGTGACAAATTCCGTCTCGGTGGCGAAGGCTTGCTCGCCGTCAAAGCGCAGCGCGGCCGGATCGTAGCGGATGTCTGGCATTTCCTGAGTGGCACAGCCCACTATTCCTAACAGTGCCGCGACGAGGACGACAATAAACCTGACAGTCCGATAAGCGTTCATCACTTCCTCCTTATAAATTTAATCGAGTAGACCATGTTATGGCCCCACACTTTGCCAACCACCACTTGAAAACAAGAAGCGAAGAAATAAAATCCCCCCAAGCCACAATGGGGGCAGATGGTTGTTGCAATGCTCATGGCATCCTCCTTAATTCTTGAGACCCCAGGGGTTGGGAAAACCCCTGGGGTCTTCGCCAATCAACGGCCGATCAATTCCAGCATCCGGTCCGGCCGGTCGGTGATGATGCCGTCTATGCCGGTGGCTAAGAGGCGCTCCATATCGGCCGTTTCGTTGATCGTCCAGGCGTGGATTTCCAGGTTGTGCTTGTGGATGATGCGGACGAAGCGCGGGGTGATGACCTGCACCTCGCCGATGACGGGCAGACTGGCCCGCTCCGGCACTTGCAGGGCCGCCGCGCCGGCCGGCGTCTGGTAGAGTTGGCCGAGGAAGAGGGTGCTGAGAATCCAAAACGGCCGTATCTCCGACTCCACCATGGACGTGGGCGATTCCGGGCAGGCGGCGCGGAAGGCGTCCAACACCTCGTCATGCACCGTGCCGACCAACGCCCGCTCCGACGCCCCATGCTGGCGTAGCAGGTCGCAGGCTGCCTGGGCGACGGCCGGGTCTGGCGGTTTGATCTCCACGTTCAGCCGCATATCGGGGAAGGTGGTCAGAACTTCGGCAAAGGTTGAGATGGTGATGCCCTGCCCCGGTAGGGATAGGTGGCTCCTCGTCGTCGGTCCAATAATACCCGGCGTCTAGCTGGCTCAGTTCGGCGAAGGTTATCTCCTTCACCGCCCCTGTGCCGTCGGTGGTGCGGTCTACGGTATCATCGTGAATCACTACCAGGACGCCATCACTGCTGGCGTGGATGTCCATTTCCAGCACGTCCACGCCCAACGCGACCGATTCTTGCATCGCCCGGAGCGTGTTGCTGGGATAGAGCCGTTCGCCGCCTTGATGGGCCATGACCAACGGCCGTTCCACCCCCGTGAAATAAGGATGGGCCGGCGCCGGCGCCACGCGCCAGGCCAGGACAATGTAGGCCGCCACCAACAGCCCAACGACACCCAAAGCAATTTTGCGTTTCATGGTACCCCCTCAATTGTCGAGACGCGGGGGTTTCAACCCTCGCGTCACTCAGCGACCGCTTCAATCGTCTGCCGCATCTGGATGGTGATCACCGTCGCCACCCCCAACGACAGCAGATAAACCGCCCCGTAAATCGTCATGAAGCCGCTTTCCATGGTGTAGACCAGGACGAGGAAAATGAGAAAAAGGATGGTTTGCACGGCCGTCCACCCCTTCAACCCCCGCACCCGCCCTAAATCTGTCCCCTGCCGCCCGGCCAGCGCCGCCAGCCCGGCGAAATAGAGGGCGAAGAAGAGCATCTCAACCGGCATCATCAACTGACTAAACCACTCCGGCGGCGTGACGCCTTCCCAAAAATTGATCCACATGGGCAGCGGCCACAAAAGCTGCACGCCGTCGAACCAGATGAGCAGGTCGAGCAGGATGTGCATGATCATGCCGATGCCCAGCCCCAGACCCAGGTTGCCCAGGCGCGGCCGTTTGGTGAGGATGGCGATGAGTTGGAAGACTATGATAACGGCCGTAACCGTAAAAAGGCTGTGGGTAAAGGTGCGATGCAAGCCCGCTGTAGGGCTGCCGGTGACGGTGGCTACGGCCACAGCCAGGTTGTCGGCGTCGGGCAGCAAGCTGCCCAAGACAATGCCTAAAACCAGCCATTCAGAAGCGGGCGTCCACTTACGAGCGACCACGCCGACGATGCCGTGAATTCCTGCCTGTGCCATGATATGCCTCCTTTAGATTTGTAGGAAATCGTAAGATTTCTCAAATGTCAGCCTTTTCATTCGTGGTAGATGGGGCGACCCTCTGCTCATCTCAAGCCAGCTATCTAGCGAATTTTGGTAAGTGGCGGCAGGCAGAAGAAACTTTCGAATTTCGTTCGAATACGAGCCCATAATTGAAATCTCCCATATGTCCCATTGGCAGGTGTCAGATGACCTGGCGTTTACGTTTCGCGCGAATAACCCCAGGAAATGTAATAACTCTTTTTCTTGCCAACGCTGGACACTTTGTAAAGGCCTGTGCCGTCCTCCCAGCTATTGTTCTAAGGTGACAATATGGGCAGCGGCAGCCTAACTCGCGCTTGATTTTGTCAGGTGTTGCATTCTATTCAACGACGATTGAATATTGACCTGTGACTGCGGAGTTCATCAGCATCAAACGGCTTTTCCGGAAGTCCAAAATCAAGTCAAATGAGCATGGTGACGAACTCTCTGTCTCGGTTCAGTGTGGGGCACAGGCGCTTTGTTGAGGTCCTGGCCATCGGCATTTTGGCACTGCGGTTTGGTAAGCGTAGATCAGCTGTCGCGGTGCGTGGTTTGTGTTGGTCGGCGTGCTGTCCGTTCGGTTCAGGTTACGGCCTTTTTCCGGCCCAGCTATCGTTGTCGCCATGTCGCTTGGCGCTAAACTGTTAGGTTGTAATCATCGGGCAAACGGGCAGCCAACGGATACCCTGAAGCACCTTCGCAATGCGTGGCGATCCCGGTCCCAAAATGACACTTGGATTGAAGATCAGGCTGCGCATACGATGGGCATAAGCCTGTACCACCTGTTCTGCTCCCAGTTTGCTGTAGCCATAGGAGTCGGTTTGGCGCTTCCATGTCAGGTCGGGCATCATCGTTTCATCGGAAAGCTGGCCGGGCCGGCGCCCGATGGCCGAAATGGAACTGATAAACAGGAAATTGCGGCAACCGCACGCTAATGCAGCCTGCACCAAATTTTCAGTGGCAACTTTGTTTGCCTGATAGACATTTTCGGCGTCCCCTTTTTTGAATGAAACCAATCCGGCGCTGTGAATGATGGTGTCCACACCTGCAAGCGCAGCCATGAATAAATAAGGCTGCCTTAAATCACCAGAGATCAGTTTTACTTGTGGGATGGATTCGATCTTGAGCAAAGTGCTGCGCGGTTTAAGGTCCAGCACACGAATTTCCGCCTGGGGATCATGGGTGTGAATGGCCTGGACAATGTATTGTCCTAGAAAGCCGCAGCCACCGGTTACGAGATAGGTTTGGCTCGTCATATGCGCTCCCCTTTTAGGGGAACGGCCGTTCTCGATGGGAGAACGGCCGTTACTTTCCCCACCACCTCAATCATTTACTGCGATTACCGGGAGATACAATGTATGCAGCACCTGGGTGGATTCCCCATATGCATACAGTTCAATTACCTCATCCGTATCTTGATCAGCGGAGTAAATCACCCAGGTATTGTCGCCACTAATTTCGAAATACCACACGTCTCCGCCGCTGGTCAACGTGTCATTGAGCTTAGTGGGCAAGGCGCTGCCATCGAGGAGGACGCGATACAATTCGCGCGCATCATCTGGCTCCTGATCGGCAGAGTAAACCACCCTGCTGCTGTCGGCGCTAATCTGATAAGAATAGACTGCCCCGCCGCTGACCAATGACCCGTTCAGCTTGATAGGCGCTGCACTGCCATCCATAGGCACGCTATACAGTTCCCCTACATCGTCTGTTTCCTGATCAGCATGATAAATTACGCTGCTGCTATCGGGACTAATTTGATATCCTATAACATTGCCGCCACTGGTCAGCGTGGTATTAAGCTTTACGGGTGATGCGCTGCCATCAATGGGTACGCTATATAGTTCATCAATTAATTGCGTTTCCTGGTCAGCACGGTAGGCTACCCAACTGCTGTTGGCACTAATTTGGAAATCATTTACCCCACCATTACCGACCACTGTCCCATTGAGCTTGATGGGTGGTGTACTTCTATTGATTGGCACACTGTAAAGTTCTGCATTACTCATGTAATCATAGTCAGCGATGTAGACGACCCAACCGTTGTCAGGACTGATTTGAAAAACAGCGTTTAACGTGCCTCCGGGGCCAAGTGGATCATTGAGCTTGATGGGTGTAGTACCTCCTTCGATAGGCACGCTGTAGAGCTCCGTGATATAAGGCATCATACTATCTTTGATACTGTAGACCACCTGGCTGCCATCAGCACTGATTTGGAATTGCCTGATCTCGCTTCCGCCGGGCAGTGTGCTGTTAAGCTTGGTAGCCGATGCACTGCCATTGAGGGGTACTGTACAATTCATCTAAACCAACAGTATCCTGCTCGGCAAGGTAAATGACATATTGGCTATCGGCACTAATTTGGAAAGATCCCAGACTACCCCCATTTGGCAAGGCACTGTTAAGCTGGATTGGCGGAGTACTGCCATCGAGGGGTACGCTGTATAGTTCATTAATCCAATCTGCATCCTGATCTGCTACATAGACTATCCAACCGCAGTTCTCACTGATTTGGAAATCATTTACCCCACCATTACCGACCACTGTCCCATTGAGTTTGATGGGCGAGGCGCTGCCATCAATAGGCACGCTATAAAGCTCAAATACGTCATCTGTATCCTGGTCTGCTGCATAAACTACCCAACTGCTGTTTGCACTGATTTGGAAATCTGCTCTTACTTCCTGGCCCAGGATCAACGGGATATTTAGTTTTTGTGGGTGGGATCCAGCCGCTAATAGGTACGCTGTAGATTTCGTTCACGTCATCTGTGTCTTGGTCAGCAATATAGACGACCCGACTGCTATCGGCGCTAATTTGTGCATTCCTCACGTCTCCAACTCGAGCTTGAGACAAATCGAGTTGAATGGGAGAAGTACTTCTATTTATCGATACACTGAAGAGTTCTACAACGTAATCGGTGTATTGGTTGGTGAGGTAAACTACCTGGCTGCTATCAGGGCTAATCTGGGAAGACCAGGGACCGATAACACCTCCACTGGGCAGTGGATCACTGAGCTTGATAGGCGGCAAGCTGCCATCAAGTGGCGCACTGTACAGGCCAGTATTGCCAGCGGTGAAAACTACCCAACTGCTGTTGGCGCTGATATCGATAAAGCTTGGGTTGACCAACGTGCCGTTGAGTTTGGTGGGCGGGAGACTGCCGTCGAGGGGGACGCTAAACATCTCAAATACCCCGTCCGTACTTTGGTCAGCGATATAGACCACCCGACTACTGTCCTCTGAGATTTGAAAATTCCAGGTGACGTCACCCTCACTGGGCAGCGTGCTGTTGAGTTTAACAGGCGGCGCACTGCCACTGAGCGGCACGCTATAAAGTTCGTCCATCATGTCGATATTCTGGTCGGCGCGGTAAAACCACGTGGCTGCTATCGGCGCTGATCCGGAAATCGCTTACATTGCCGCCGCTGGTTAATGGGCCGTTGAGTTTAGTAGGCAAAGCGCTGCCGTTGATGGGTACCTGGTAAAGTTCAGCAACGTTGTCTGTATCCTGATCGGCCCTATAAACAACCTGGCTGCTATCGGCACTGATTTGAAAATCCAATAGCCATCACCGCCACTGACCATTGGCCCGCTGATCTTGACGGGCGAAGAGCTGCCATCAATAGGGACGCTGTAGAGTTCATCAGTATCGTTTGTATCCTGGTCAGCGTGATAGATAACCCGAGTGCTGTTGGCGCTGATTTTGAAATTTCCATTTACATCGCCTTCGCTGGGCAGGGGGGTGTTAAGCTTGATGGGTGGAATACTACCGTCGATGGGCAAACTGTATAGCTCATGTACATTAACTATGTCCTGATCGGCCTCGTAGACAACCCGGCTGCTGTCGGCGCTAATTTGGAAATTCTACCTTCCCCGTACCCACTTGGCAGTGGGGTATTGACTTGTTAGCGGAACACTACCATCGATAAGCACACTGCATAGTTCATCAATATTTTGCATATCTGAGTGGGCGAGCATAGATTACTCTACTGCTATCGGCACTGATTTGGTAGAACTCTCCGACACTGCCTCCGTAGTCCAGCGGAATGCTGAGTTTTGTGGGTGGGGCACTGCCATCAATGGGCACACTGTAGAGGTCGTTACCATTGTGATAAACAGTGTAGACGACCCAAAGACTATCGGCGCTGATTTGAATACGCTCCACAGCACTTTGGCTATCTAATGTTCGGTAAGTTTGGTTGGTGGTTCGCTGCCATCGGTTGGCACGCTGTACAAGTCCATGACTCCTTCTGTGGTATGGTCGGCATTGTAGACGACCCAGTTGTTATCGGGCTGATTTCAAAGAAGCGCCAGATGTCTCCACCGACAGCCTGAATATTGCTGAGTTTGATGACGCTGTTTTCGGCCATGGTAGGCCTGAAAGCAAACAAAGCCAAGATTATCATCACAATGACGACAAAAAATGGCTAACCTGAAATTGGTTTGAAAACGAATTTGCTTGTGCATTTTGGCTCCTTTTGGAGTCAGGTAGTTAACGGCCGTTCTCGATGGGAGAACGGAGGGTACTCCTAACTATCCTGATCATTTGTTACGACGATTGGCAGATATTGCAGGTATGTTTCACCGTGAGGGTTCTTCAGTTGCATACAACTCAATCATCCCATCGTGTCCTGGTCAGCATCATAGACGACCCAATTGTGTTATACTGATTAGGAACGATTCTACATTCCACCATTGGCTAATACACCGTTGAGCTTATTCGGTGGCGTATTGCCATCAATAGGCACACTATACAGCTCAATTACATTGGTAGTATCCTGTTCTGCTGCATAAACCACCCGGCTGCTATTTGCATTGATCTTGAAAGATTGTACCGATCCATTTTGAGCTAATTGACCGTTGAGCTTTGTGGATACAGAGCTGCCATCAATAGGAACAACATACAATTCAGATAGCACTATAAAATCACCTTCGCCCACGGTATACACCACCTGACTACTATCCGAACTAATTTCGAAAGACATGACTCCTTCGTTGGTCAGCGGAAAATTAAGTTTTGTAGCAGCAGTGGCGCCATCAATTGGGGGCACTGTACAGTTCAAGGAACCCAGCTGTATCTTGAACCGCAATGAAACCACCTGGCTGTTGTCGGCCACGATCTGGCATTTCCGTACACCTCCTCCACTGACGAGCATTCCGTTGAGTATAATGGGAGCGGTACTGCCATCGATTGGGACGCTGTATAGTTCAACACCGCTCAAAGATTCATATTCAGAAAGGTAAATCACCCGGCTGCTATCGGCACTAATTTTGAGAGAGCTCGCTCTAATATATCCATTCGACCCCAACGTTTCATTAGTCTGATAGCTGAGGCGCTGCCATCGATTAGGACGCTGTAAACTTCCTGTATTTCATGAATCACATGATTAATTACCTGGCTAGCACCGTATACCACCTGAGTACCGTCGTCACTGATTTGAAAACTTTTACATCACCCTCATTGATTAAGGGGCTATTGAGCTTAGTAGGGTAACGCACTACCATCGATAGGTACGCTGTACAGGTCATCTACACCACTCGTGTCTTGGTCGGCGAGGTAGACGACGCGACTGCCATTACCAATTTGGAAATCACCTAAGGGTTTCGAAGGCCATGCTGGTGAGAGTTTGAATACTACCATCAAGGGGAACAATTCAATGCAATTGTGTCGAGTATGATGCTTCCATAGATCCGATACACGACCTGACTGCTATCAGCGCTGATTTGATAATCCCCACCAACGTATTCGTTTTACTAGTGGCCCATTGAGTTTTAATTGGCGAATACTGCCATCAATTTTGTACACTGTATAATTCCCATTGATAAGCTACATCTTGGTTAGCACAGTAGACAACTTGATTACTGTCTGCACTGATTTTATAGGACCCTACCCAACCCCAGTAGTAAGCGTGCTGTTGAGTTTTATTGGTGGCGTGCTACCGTCGGTAGGCACTATAGAGTTCAATGACCTCATCAGTATCTTGGTCGGCAAGAGTAGAGACAACATAGTTGCTATTGGCACTGATCTGATATTCAACGATATCGCCTTCCTGAATTTGAATATCGCTGAGTTTGATATTGTTGTTTTCGGCCATGGTAGGCCTGAAACAAACAAAGCCGAATTGTCATCACAATGACGACAAAAATGGCTAACCTGAAATTGGTTTGAAAACGAACTTGCTTGCATTTTGGCTCCTTTTGAATCGGGTAGATAACGGCCGTTCCCACAACGCTAACGGCCGTTACAAATCAACAAAAAATAGTAAGTTTTATTTAGCGTAGGCGCTGACGATAACCGGGTTCAAAATATCCAATGTTTCGCCCATGGCCGAATACGCCAGCCCATAGTTGAAATCTCCCATGTCTCCCCATTGACACAGGCCAGATAAGCTGGGCGCGTGCGATCCAGGGAATAAACAAAGGAGATAAAGTAGATGAAGTCAATTTCCTGCCAATCGCTGGGAACATCTTTGTAAAATGTGCCGGAGTACAAGATATTGTTGTAGGCGCTGACATAATTGCTGCAAGCGGCAGCATCCCCGCCTTTAGCCGCATCCAGGTTGGACTGCATTCTGTTCAACGACGATTGAATATTGACCATGTGACTGCGAAGTTCATCAGCATCAAACGGCTTTTCCGGGAAGTTCCCCAAAATATCATTGGGGTTGGAAATGTAGTAGATGGTGACGAACGATTCTTCTACCTCGGCTTCAGTTGTGGGGGCAGCAGTTGGTTGAGATGGCTGGGGCACGGCCGTTGCTTGTGGCAAACTCGTCGGCTTTGGCGTAAGGGTGGGTTCAGGCGTGTCGACAGGTGTGGCCGTGGGTGTTTGTGTTGGTTTCGGCGTGGCTGTCGGCGTTTGGGTGGGTTCGGGTGTGTCGGTTGGTGTGTCGGTTGGTGTTTCGGTAGGTATGGTTGTCGGCGTGTTGGTTGGCGCTAAGGTGGCGGTTGGAACCGGCGTGCTGGTGGATTCAGGCGTGGCGGTGGGTAAATTGGGAACGTTGGTTGCCTCCGATTCGGCTGCGTCACTGATGGTGGATGCCGGCGCGTTGGCCGCGCAAGCCATTAAACTGGCCGTCAGGCCAACGAATAAAAACAGGCTCAGCAACCTGGTGGACCACTTCGTTAATAGTTTCATTCGTTTCCTCAATAGATTTGTCAAATCTTAAAGATTTGACAAATCTCAACCGTTTACTCACAAAGGAAGGCTCCTGAATCGTTGCTTAAGCCTCCTGAATCATTGCTTAAGCCTCCTGAGCCGTTGCTTAAGCCTCCTGAGCCGTTGCTTAAGCCTCCTGAATCGTTGCTTAAGCCTCCTGAATCATTGCTTAAGCCTCCTGAATCGTTGCTTAAGCCTCCTGAGCCATTGCTTAAGCCTCCTGTATCGTTGCTTAAGGCTCCTGAATCGTTGATTAAGCCTCCTGAACCGTTGTGGCGGGGGGAGCACTCACGAAATCTCCCTCAAATACAAATTAACGTAGAAGCGCAGTAACCATTCAGGTTTGACGGGCAGGACCCCAAGGGTTTGATACCCAACTAATCCAAATCCTCAGGAGCAAACCCTTGGGGTCTGTACCGTTACGATGCGCGATTGAGGGAAGATAAAAAGGCCGTTCTCGATGGGAGAACGGCCGTCCCCCAAGGACAGAAACAACCCGGATACCTTACACACTGCCGGCGGTAACGAGCCGGTCAGACGTAATATGACTTCGCGCCCAATCCTCCAGCCGGGTTAATGTCACGGGATACCGCCGCAGCAAGGCACTTGGGTCGAAGGTTTGGTCTGTCGTGTCTTGCCAGATGCTGGTTTGGATGATCTGGCTGAGACCGGAATTGAAGGGGCTGGCCACTGGCGCCATGATCCGAAGCATGGCCAGCGGAACGTGGGACACGCTGGCTTTTTCCCGGCGATTTCTTCAAACAGACGCACAACCTGCATATTCGTCAGGTTTTCTGGGCCGCCAATTTCCAACACTTCCCCAGCCAAATCCGGCTCCAACAATGCCCGCACAGCAAAGTAAGCCACATCGGCGGCCGCCACAAATTGCGCGGATTTTCACCCTGGCCAAACAATTGCACTTTGCCGGTTTCCAAAATAGATTTGCCAATAAAGCCATAGGCGTGGGATTCCATGAAGGCTGTCGGCCGCAAAATAGTGAAGGGCAAGCCAGTGCTCCGCAGCGTTTGTTCCATCTTATATTTGATTCGGAAGAAGGGCACGGGGTTGTCTGGCGCTGCGCCTAAAGCGGAGACATAGACAAACTGCCATACCCCGGCCGTTTTGGCTGCCTCCATAAGCCATTTGTGTCCTTGCTCATCAATATACTTCGACGCTTCTGATCCGCGCCCCATGATCGAATGCGCGGAGGCCATGATGGCGTTGACGCCCTGACAGGCGCGCAGCAGCGAGTCACGGTCACGCAAATCACCCTGGACAACTTCAGCGCCCAGGGCTTGCAGGGCTTGCGCTTTGATTGGGTTGCGGGTCATCACGCGCACGGCCGTATTTTGAGCCAGTAATTTTTCGGTTGTGGCGCTGCCTAGCGCCCCGGTTCCACCAACGATGAGTATCATCATTTACCTCCTGGAATTGGTTCTGCCTCCTGATAAATCTTCCTGTTTAAATTCATACCATTTTCAGTATGCGCGACTCTGTAAATTGTGTGCGATTTTGTGCGCGAACAGGCAATAGCAAGCATACAAAACGGCCGTTTTTCAGGTACAATGCTCCTATGACTGCCATCACTCAGGAGGAACTGCAAACGGCCGTTCATGCGGCCTTGGTGCAATGGGGCAAACCAGCAGAGGATCAAACGGCCCCGCTTTCTGGACTGCTGCTCGTCCAAAATCAGCTCGCCGCCAATCAGGGCGGACTGCCTTTGGCTGGCGGTACGCCGTTGACCGCGTCCTTCTGGACAGCATCGACCTCCTGGCCGAACAAGACGAAGCCGGGGCAATGGTGCTGCGCAGCCGGTTCCTGGATGGCAAAATCACCCGGCAAGTCGCTCAGGAAATGTACGCCAGCGTCGACCAGGTCAATCGCTGGCAGCGCGCCGCTATCGACGCCTTGTCCCAGCTTCTCTACTATCAAGAAACAAAACTCCGCGCAGAATTAATCCAGGCTCTGGAAACCAGCCTGCCCCCTGCCTCTTACAGCCAATTTTTTGGGTTTAGCCAGATCCGGCAAATTGTTGCGGCCCAGCTCGTGCAAGACACGGCGCCCTGGATCATTGCCCTGACAGGCATCGGCGGCATTGGCAAGACAAGTCTGGCGGATGTGGTGGCGCGGGAGGCGCTGCCCAGTCTGGCCTTCAAACAAATTTGCTGGCTGCGCGTCGAACAGCAGCAGTTCAGCGGCGCGGCGCTGCCCCCTGATCGCGCCTATCAGGCGCTGCTGTCTGCGCTGGCGGCCGCTGTGTGGCCCGGCATGGCGCATGGCCAACCGGATGCCCACCTGGAAATGCGTTTAAGCCAAAAACTAAAAGCCGAACCCCATTTGATCATCGTTGACAATCTGGAAACAATCGCCCACGTCGATTATTTTGCCGGTAAGCTGCTGGCTTTTGTGGAACCGACCCGCTTTTTACTGACCAGCCGCGCCCGACCGTCCGGGGGAACGGCCGTTTACACCCACTCCTTACACGAACTGCCCTTCACCGACGCTGCCGCGCTCCTGCGCCACCATGCCCAAATCACCGGTCTGCCTGAACTGGCCGCCGCCGACCAGGGCACCATGCAAGCCATTTACCAGGTCACGGGCGGCAACCCGCTGGCCCTGAAATTGGTGGTGAGCCTGACGGCCGTTCTGCCCCTGCCCCAAATCCTGGCCGATCTCAACAAAAACCGGGCCGGTCCGATTGAAGATTTATATCGCCACATTTACTGGGAAACCTGGCAAACGCTGACACCCGCCGCACAAACGCTGCTGCTGGCCATGCCCCTGGCGGCCGCTTCGGCGCCCAACCTGAGCAAATGCTGGCCTTTAGCGGTCTGGACGAGAATGAGTTTTGGACGGCCGTGCGCGAATTGACCGCCCGCTCCCTGCTGGAAGTGCAGGGAACCATCCAGGAACGGCGCTACGGCATCCACCGCCTCACAGACACCTTCTTACAAACAGAAATCATTGGTTGGCCCAACCTGTTAGAACCATGATGACCCCGCCCTCCACCCAATTCACCCAAAGCGTGGCCGCCAACGTCAAATACTGGCAGCAGCGAACCCAGGACCTTACCGACGACACGCTTCCCGCCCTAGACCAGGAGCGGCAAAACCTCTACCGCGCCGCCAAATTTGGCTTGCATGTGCCGGACGCCTGGCAAGGCACGGCCGAACTGCTTTTGCAAGCCTTCGTCTTCGTCGAGCGGCGGGGCTACTGGGGCGAGTGGATCCCGATGCTGGAACAAGCGCTCGCAAGCTGCCCCGCTGACAATCTGGCCTTGCGCGGCCGCATTCTTGACCATTTGGGGCTTTTTTACCGCCATAACCGGCAGTTAGACGCCGCCTTCGCCGCCCACCAGGAGGAATTGCAGATCGGGCTGATGCTTGAGGACAAATGGCGCGAAGCCCATGCCTGCATCAACCTGGGCGCCGTTTGCCGCCAGATGCGCCGTTTTGTGGAGGCAGAAACCTACATCCTGCAGTCGCAAAGCGCATTTCAAGCCATCCACGCCCCCCTCATCAAACATGCGTTTGTGACGCTGGAACTGGGACTGCTGGGCAAAGGCAAAGGGCAGTGGGCGCAGGCGGAGGAGTATCTCCGCTATTCCGTGTCCCTGTGGCGTGAAGTGGGCGATCCCGTTTATCTGGCTAACTGTCTCAAATTGTTGGGGGAGGCTTTGGCCGCGCAAGACAAAACAGACGCCGCCTTAGCCGCCTATCACGAAGCCTTAGATTGCCTGGCCCACACCGAAAACTATCTGGACAAAATCAGGGTGCTCAATGAATTGGGATCGCTGCATCTGAAACAGGCAAATCTAATGGAGGCCGAGCGACTGCTTTTAGAGGCGAATGCTTCTTTTTTGTTGCAATCGGGGAATCTCTTTGACCGGGCAGTGGTGACCAACAATTTGGGCGCAGTCTACCTGGCCTTGGGGCGATTGGCGGAAGCGGAGCGGTTTTTTCGCGGCAGCATAGCGCTGTGGCAAATTTGTAACGACCCGGTGCAGCAGGCGAACACCTTGGGCGGGTTGGCAGAGGTAAAGACCGCGCAAAATCAGTTGGCCGAGGCGCAGCAACTTTATGCGCAGGCGCTGGCCTTATTGGCTGATTTTCCACAAGATGCCTGGGGGCAAAAGCTGCAAAAAGGATTCAGGGAGGCTGAGAATGTCCTGGAACAGGCGCGGGGAGTGGGTGGTGGAGGCGGTGCTGTGATGCGTGATGCGTGATGCGTGATGCGTGATGCGTGATGCGTGATGCGTGATGCGTGATGCGTGATGCGTGAGTTACTCTTGTCACGCATCACGCATTAGACCAAAACCCTGAAAAATCTGCGGTTAAACGTATTCCAGGATTAGCCGGCGCACCCAGAGCCAGACCCTGTGCTGGCGCACTCGGCCATCAGATGGATGAGCGTGGGCAGACCAAAATAAAGGACAAAAACTGCTGAAACAGACCACAGATGAACAATTCGACTCTTAACGTGTGTTTTCGGACCTCGAGCATTTCGACACCTCACTTTTGTGTAAGAGAGGCTCATTGAGGACGGCGCGCCCGGACAAAAGGTTGTTTTATCCGCTCATGAGATGCTCAACGGCCGTTTTCCATTCCATTTCCTCTTGCAAGCTGTTCCCGATCGGTTCATGGTTGCAGTGTAGAAAAATTGACGCTTAAGTTACAGAGGGTGCTGCTTAAATCAGCTTCATGCTCTTTATTCTCGACTAAAAGGACCATCAATTCAGGCCATCATCAACCAATTCCGGCAAACGTCTCTACGAATTTAAGTAAGTGTTAAACCGATTTTTAGTAAGTTTTACAGCGGCGATGTCCGAAAAACGTTGGGCTTTTCAGGAATTCAGGGGGTTGACGTCCCATGATGCGTGAAACGTGATACGCGACCAGAGAGACCTCACGCATCACGCATCACGCATCACGTATCACGCTTCAATCTAAACCCCACGAAATCCCAAAGACCCAACCGTTGAGCTGACATAGCCAGCGGATTTCTACAGAAGGATGGGGAGGCAATCATGACCACCTTTGGCCAGCAGGTGCGCGCATACCGAAAACAGTGCCGGGACTCGCTTCACGGCGGTACATTGACGCAGGTGCGCCTGGGCGAACTGCTGGGCGATGAACTGGGCCACACCGGCTACTCTGGCGCGGCCGTTTCCGATTGGGAACGGGACCGCAGCAAAATCCACGCCGACGACCGGCTGGTGCTGGTGGGCCTGGTGGCGGTACTGCACCGCTGCGGCGGCCTGCCCACGCTGGCCGAAGCCAACCAATTCCTGCGCGCCGGCAACTACCGCGCCCTGAACGAGCAGGAACAACGCCGGATTTTTCCCGAATTAAGCCCTGCGCCCACGCCCATCCTGGCAACAACAGCCCCTCCACCCGCTGCGCCCCTCACGCCAGAACGGCGCAAGCAGCTCGTCTTGTTGGAAAAAGTGAAACATTTCTGGGTGGAAGGCGTTCTGGAAAAATCGGTGAAGGGGGCGCTGCTGCTGAATTTGCACGGCCGTGCCTACGACGAAGCCATCGACCAGCCCTGGCAGAACGTCATTGGGTCTGTGCCGCCGCTGGTGGTTGGGGAGGAAACGGCCGTTTCCCCACCCACGCTCTCCGCCCTTTTCCACCAATCCGACCGGGCGCTGCTCATTTTGGGTGAACCCGGCTCCGGCAAAACCACGACGCTCATCAACCTGGCTCAGGAACTCATCGCCCAGGCCGAAAGCGACCCGGAGCAGCCGATTCCCGTCATTTTTAATCTCGTCTCATGGGCCGAAAAGCGGGAAGCCATCAGCGATTGGGTCGTCGAAGAATTAAGCGCCAAATACCAGATTCCCCAAACCTTGGGCTGTGAGTGGCTGAATGGCGACGCCCTGATCTTGCTTTTAGATGGCCTGGACGAAACGCCGGCAAACCACCGCGCCGCCTGCGTGACCGCGCTCAACCAGTTCCGCCAGCAGCATGGACTGACAGGCATCGTGATCAACAGCCGCCGCAAAGCGTATGAGGCGCTGGAAACCCGCCTGCACCTGGGCGGCGCATACCTCTTGCAGCCGCTCACGGCCGTCCAGATCAATGCCTACCTGACGGCGGCCGGGGAACAATTGGGCGGCTTAAAAACGGCCGTGCAGCAAGACCCTGCCCTGGGAAAAATGGCCCAATCGCCGCTCATGCTCCACGTGCTCAGCGTGGCCTACTGGCAAACGAAAACGGTTTCAGGAGACGACAAAAGCATTGGCATAACAGACCTGTTTGACGCTTATGTCCGGGCCATGTTTACCAGACGCGGCAATAACACAGGCTATTCCCAGACAGGCGTGGTGCATCGATTAAGCTGGTTGGCGCAGCAAATGGACACACACAATCAGGCGGTTTTTTGATTGAGGGCTTGCAGCCAAGCTGGCTGAATACGCCACGGTGGCAGCTCGCCTACATGGCGGGGTCGCGGCTGTTTGCGGGGTTGGTTTCTAGCGTGCTCATGTGGCTGTTCTGGCTCATGGTGCGCATCAACATACCCCAATTCGGCACGATCTGGTCACAGCAGATTGGGCAGATGGTCCCTGGCTGGGCAGCCGCGACCGATTTGTGGCTGATGCTGTTTTTAGGTCTGAGCATGGGGCTGGTAACGGCCGTATTGGACAGCATCTACTACCAACGCCTTGCAACCCAGGGCTACCCGATTCTGGACAACCAAAAACGGCGGCACGGGCGCACGGCCGTTACGGTCATAGTTGTCTGTTTTTTAACCACGCTCTTGGTGGCAATTTATGACATCCCTTTTCTGGCGCTTTCGTTTGGCGTCGTGGCCGGCGTTGATTTTGGTCTGATTACCTATTTTGTAAATGGCAATACTTTGCGCGACGACGTTCGCACCGTGGCGGCTCTCGATTGGTCCTGGTCGGGCATGGCGGTGGGGCTGTTCATCGGCCTGGGCCTGGCGACGGCCGTGGAACTGGTGGAATTCCTGTTATATGGCTCCACAAAAATCCTACAAACTTTTTTGTCGCTGGGACTTGTGTTTTTACTGCTGGGCGGCTTGCGCGGCCATCGGGTAACAGCCACCAGCAAGCCCAACCAGGGCATTCGGCTGTCGGCCACCAACGCGCTGATCGCCGGGGGGATTTTGGGACTGGCGATGACGGTGGTAACGGCCGTTTTGTGGCAAAATCCCACCCTGGGATTGGTCGCGGGGATATTGTCGGCGCTTGTGTCCCTCTTCATGTTTGGTGGCGGCAATGTCGCCAACCACTTTTATTTGCGCTTCTTGTTATGGCTCACCACCGATCTGCCCGGCGATTTGACAAACTTTCTGGAATTTTGCGTCAACCGCGTCTTTTTGCACCGTGTGGGCGGCGGCTACATCTTTATCCATCAGGCAATCCAGGCTTATTTTACGCGGCAGCCAGCAGATCAGCCCGCCAACAACCAGCAAGCCTGACCCGGATCGCCCTATGCCCAACGCCCACAACAATCTGCCAACCTGTAAAATCTTCGTCCTTTTCACTGGACACTGACGTTTTTTTACGCCACCAGTGTGGCAAAAATTTCAACCCTGCGCTGTTATCCCAGAGGTCGCTGCTAAATTCGCCAGACCCCGGTTTTTATAAAAAGGTTCTTTGGGAATTCAGGGGGTTGACACCGATGTAGGAGCGACCCTTGTGGTCGACCTCGTCTGGGCGGGTACAAGACCCGCCCCTACATTTGGCGATACCCCACGAAATCCTAAAGACCCATAAAAAAGCAGGGTCTTGGGGATTTCATGGGGTTTGGTCTGATGCGTGATACGTGATGCGTGAAACCTCTCTGGTCACGCATCACGCATCACGCATCAGGGGCTGTCAACCCCCTGAGTTCCTAAAGAACCAAAAAGCAAAACCAGCGCGCCGATAGGCAACGCCATGCGGCAAAACAACGATAATCATTGACAGAATAGTTCTACGGCATACAATTCGGCCCTGTAACATCAAACAGGCCAAAACGTCGGCGATAATCATGCCACGAGAACTACAAGCAACATCTGCCACCACCTCTAATCTACCCTCCAAAGGAGAAAAACTATGCTCCGAATAAGAAGTTACCTGAAGCCGTATATTTTCTTGTTTATAGCGTCCGTTTTATTATTGTTTGCCCAGGCCAATTTTGACCTCGCCCTGCCGGATTATCTATCGCAGATAGTGAACACCGGCATCCAACAGAGCGGCATCGCCAACACCGTGCCCACTGCCATGCGCCAGCAGACGATGGAACGGTTAGTGCTATTTATGAGCGCCGAAGACGAAACGGCCGTGCGCAACGCCTACACCCTCATCCAACCCAATTCCCTCGAATCCACGCCATACGTCGATACCTTCCCCCTGCTGGCCGATGAGCCAATTTATATTCTCAACGACATCAGCCAGGAAGAACTAGACAACATCAGCACGCCCATCGCCCAATCCTTGTTGGTCATCTCTGCGCTAGAACAAGCCCTGGCCGATCCGGCCAAAGCGGCACAGATGAGCGGCGGCGCGTTCGACTTGTCGCAAATTCCCCCAGGAACCGACCTGTTCACCCTGCTAAACCGGCTGCCGGCCAGCCAGCGCGCCCAACTCACTACCGGCGTCAACGAACGTTTTGCCACCCTCGGCGACTCCATGATCAGCCAGATGGCCGTTGTCCAGGTCAAGGCCGAATATGAAGCGCTGGGCATGGACATCGGCAAGCTGCAAACCAGCTACATCCTGCGCGTCGGCGCGATTATGTTAATTGTAACCCTGCTGTCGGCTATTTGCTCCATCACCGTCGGCTACCTGTCGGCCAAAATTGCCGCCGGTGTCGGGCGTGATCTGCGCAGCGATGTGTTTCGCAAAGTAGAAAACTTTTCCAGCGCCGAATTCGACAAGTTCCCCACCGCATCGCTCATCACCCGCACCACCAACGACATTACCCAACTGCAAATGGTAACGATGTTCATGGTACGCCTGGTGTTTTACGCGCCCATCATGGGCGTGGGCGGCATCATCCGCGCCATTGGCAAAGGCTCATCCATGTGGTGGACCATTGCCGTGGCCGTCATCGTCCTGGTGAGCATGATCATCATCATCGTGTCCATCGCCATGCCCAAATTCCGCATCATGCAAAAGCTGATCGACCGCTTGAATCTGGTGGCGCGAGAAAACTTGTCGGGCATGATGGTGATTCGCGCTTTTAACATGCAGCCCTTCGAAGAAAATCGCTTCGACAAGGCCAATGTGGACCTGGCGGATAACACCTTGTTCATTACCCGCATTATGGCCGTGATGATGCCTATGATGATGCTGATTCTGAATGTGCTGTCGGTTGTCATTCTCTGGGTTGGCGCGCATCAGGTAGCGCAGGCCAATATGCAAGTTGGCGACATGATGGCCTTTTTGCAATACGCCATGCAAATCGTCTTTTCCTTTTTGATGATGTCCATGCTGTTTATCATGCTGCCCCGCGCTTCCGTGTCGGCGGACCGCATTGCCGATGTGCTGGAAACCGAGCTGGTGATCACCGATCCGGCGGCGCCCAAATCGCTGAACGGTTCATTCACCGGCACGGTTGAATTCCGCAACGTCTCCTTCCGTTACCCCGGTGCGGAAACGGATGTGCTGCACAACATTAACTTTGTCGCCAAACCAGGCGAAACAACCGCGTTTATAGGCTCCACCGGTTCTGGCAAATCAACGGTCGTCAATTTGATCCCGCGCTTTTATGATGTGACCGAAGGAAGCATCTTGATGGATGAGATAGACATCCGCGACGTTACCCAGCATGATCTACGCGACAAGATTGGCTATGTGCCGCAAAAGGGGGTTTTGTTCTCCGGAACCATTGAGAGCAACCTGCGGTATGCGGCGGAAAATGCCAGCGAAGAAGAGATGCAAACGGCCGTACACATCGCCCAGGCCGCCGAATTTGTCAACAGCAAACCCGATGGTCTGAGCGCCGAAATTTCCCAGGGCGGCACCAACGTCTCCGGCGGCCAACGCCAGCGCCTTTCCATCGCCCGCGCCCTGGTAAAACAAGCGCCCATCTACATTTTCGACGACACCTTTTCCGCTCTGGATTTCAAGACCGACGCCGCCCTGCGCCGCGCCTTATTTGAAAACACACACCACAGTACCATTCTCATCGTTACCCAGCGCGTCTCTACCATCAAAAACGCCGCCCAAATCATCGTTTTGGAGCAGGGTCGCGTAGTTGGCAAAGGCACCCATCAGGAACTGATGGACACCTGCGAAACATACCAGGAAATCGCCCTGTCGCAGCTCAGCATGGAGGAACTCTCATCATGATGATGCAACAAAGACGCCAAGGTCCGGGGGGCGGCCCCATGGACGCCATGCGCAAAGGCGAAAAAGCGCAAAATTTCAAAACAACCATGGCCAAACTCATCCAATACCTGGCTGAGTATAAAATAAAGATCATCATCGTCGGCATTTTTGCCGTTGCTTCCACCGTTTTCAACATCATTGGGCCTAAAGTGTTGGGTAACGCCACAACCAAGTTGTTTGAAGGCGTCATGGCCGAAATTGCCGGAACCGGCACGATAGATTTCGACTATATCGGCCGAATTCTGCTCATCATGCTGGTCCTCTATCTGGTCGCCGCCCTGTTTGCTTATCTCATGGGCTGGATCATGGCCAGCGTTTCTACCGACATCTCTTACCGCTTACGCAAAGAAATCTCCGCCAAAATCAACCGTCTGCCGCTGAGTTATTTCGATAAAACAATGCAAGGCGAGGTGCTTTCGCGCATTACCAACGACGTGGATACCGTCAACCAGACGCTCGGCCAGAGCCTGACGCAAATCATCACATCGTTGATCACGGTAGTTGGGGTTTTGGTGATGATGCTGTCGATTAGCTGGCTGATGACATTGGTTGCCTTGATCGTGATTCCATTGTCGTTGGGCGTGGTGGCTTTTATTGTCAGCCGGTCCCAGGTCTATTTCAAGGAACAACAAAATTATCTGGGGCACGTCAACGGGCATGTCGAGGAAATGTTTGGCGGTCACCGGGTAATGAAAGCCTTTAACGGCGAAGAAAGAAGCATTGAGCAGTTTGAAGGGTATAACGCCACCCTCTATGGCGTGGCTTGGAAATCGCAGTTTTTATCCGGTTTGCTGATGCCGATGATGAATTTTATCGGCAACCTGGGTTATGTGGCGGTGGTGGTGGTTGGGAGTTACCTGACGGTGCGCCAGGCGATTACCGTGGGCGATATCCAGGCATTTATCCAATATGTGCGCTCGTTCAACCAACCCCTGATGCAGTTGGCAAATATCTCCAACGTGTTGCAGCAAACGGCCGCTGCCGCCGAGCGCGTCTTTGAATTTTTGGAAGAGTCGGAAGAAGTCCGGGAAACGGAAAACCCGTTGGCCGTTGAATCGGTGCAGGGGCATGTCGAGTTTCGTCAGGTGCGCTTTGGCTACAATTCGGCCGAACCTGTCATTCACAATTTATCGGCCGTTGCCAAACCCGGGCAAAAGGTGGCCATTGTGGGGCCGACTGGCGCCGGTAAGACGACAATCGTTAAATTGTTGATGCGTTTTTATGATGTCGATGACGGGGCGATTTTGGTGGACGGCCACGATCTGCGGGAATTTAAGCGCCAGGATTTGCGCCGATGGTTTGGCATGGTGCTGCAAGACACCTGGTTATACAACGATACGATTATGGAAAATATCCGCTACGGCCGTCCCACCGCCAGCGACGATGAAGTCTTTGCCGCCGCGCGAGCCGCCCATGTCGATCACTTTGTCCACACCCTGCCGGAAGGGTACCACATGGTCATCAACGAAGAGACCAGCAACATCTCCCAGGGACAAATGCAGCTGCTCACCATCGCCCGCGCCGTTCTGGCTGATCCTAAAATCCTCATTTTAGACGAAGCCACCAGTTCGGTAGACACGCGCACAGAGGTCCTGATTCAAAAAGCCATGGACCGGCTGATGGTTGGGCGCACCAGCTTCATCATCGCGCACCGCCTGTCCACCATTCGCAACGCCGATCTGATTTTGGTTATGCGCGATGGCGATATTGTGGAGCAGGGCAATCACCAGGAACTGTTGGCGCGCGGCGGCTTCTATGCCGAACTGTATAACAGCCAGTTCGAACATTCCGGCGTGGTAGAGGCAAGCGAGCCAGAGTTGGCCTCTTTCCTGCTTCCGGCAGATTAACTCCGGATCAGCCACTTATTTCGGTTTCGTTATGGAGCGATAAACCCAAAGCGCCGTTGCCGGCAGTTGGCAGCAACTGCCGGCAACGGCCCATGGGTCATTGGCTGCCTGGAAATGATGGGGCTAGCAGTCTGTCGGAGAACCTCTTTTTGTAGCCGGGGTATCCTTACCCCGCCTCTGGAAGACGCGGTAGGAAACCTACGGGTACTTTTCCGACAAACTGCTAGCACGGCCGTTTCCATCTTTTGCACCCCCACAGACCACCGCGACCAGCGCGAATATTGGGAACCACAAACCTCCCGTAGGCTGTGCCTCTTGGGTTGTGCCTCAGGCTTGGACTGGGGGTCACGCGGTATCTTGGTCTGCACCCTGGCTATTTTCGGCGGCAACGGCCGTTAATTTCATTGACATAAACCTCACCAACTCCTCAAAGTTGCGGAAGCGATGTTTTTGCGAATCGGCCAGCATATCACGCAGCTCAAACCGCCAGGTAGGCGACTCATCATCCGCCGCCGGCGGAATGAACCAACAGCGCACCAAAAAAGAGCGATAGACTTCTGGATTGTCTTGTTTTGCCATATATTTCCCTAAGCGTTGTGTGGATCGGGCTGATGTCCAGCATACGCGCCAACCGCTTCCAAATCGCTTCCGAGAACAGCAATTCTCAATTTAACCAGAAATGTGTCATGCTGAGGTCCTCCGAAGCATCCCGTTCAGCCCTAATGACCAATACATGGGGATGCTTCGCTCCGAAGACTCCGCTCAGCATGACAGTTCAGCGTAAAGTGCAAAGACATTACCTTGTTCGCACGAATGCCTGATCTAAATTGAGAATTGCTGTTCCGAGAAAATAAAACGCGATCCCACCACCAACATGGCGTATAATCACAGCCAGTGGAAACGACCTGAACAGCCCCCTGGAGCACCTATGCTGGAAACATTATTACTGGGCAATATCTCACTCCGACTACGTGGTAAGCCCATCACCCACTTTCGCAGCCAAAAAGAACTGGCCTTGCTGGTCTTTCTGGCGCATACCGGGCAAACACATAACCGTGAAACGTTGGCCGACCTGTTGTGGGACGCGCGGTCAACCGAACAATCACTCTCCAACTTGCGCACGGCGCTATCCAGGTTGCGCAAACATGTGGGCGAGTATCTGGTGGTTACACGAAAAACAGTGGCCGTAACGCCTGCTGTACATGAACAAACAGACAGCGTGCAGTTTCAGACGATGCTGACGGGCGTGGGCAAGGATGGGTCGGCCACGGCCGTTTCCCTCCTGACACAAGCCCTCGCCTTATACAGCGGCGAATTCATGGCCGACTTTTCCTTAGCCAACGCCCCGCGCTTCAATGATTGGCTGCTTGTGGAACAAGAACGCTTTCGCCAGTTAGCCATGCATGGCTACCGTCAGTTGGCGAGCTGGCAAGAAAAACAAGGGGCCTTCGCTGCCGGGGCTATGACCGCCCAACAATGGGTAACCTGGGATCCATTAGACGAAACAGCTCAACAGCAGCTCATGCGCCTACTGGCTTTTGACGGCCGTATCGCCGAAGCCCTGGCCACTTATGAAAAATGCAGCCACCTCATGCAAACCGAACTCGGCGTCGCCCCTGCCCCGGCCACAACCGCGTTATACGAAGCCATTCAAAAAGGCGCTCTGCCGCCGCCGACACTTGTGCCAGCGCCGCTGCACAACCTGCCCCGCGCCCTGACGCCCCTGTTCGGCCGCAAAACCGAACTCGCCACGCTGACCGACTATCTCACCAACCCGGAATATCCGTTGGTCTGCATTATCGGCGTTGGCGGCATGGGTAAAACCAGCCTGGCATTGGCCGCCGGGCGGCAGCTCCAGGCGCAGGAACAACCACCGTTCACAGACGGCATCTGGTTCGTCTCGCTCGAAGAAATAGAAAAGGGCGCGCCGCAAAGAATCCGAGAAGAAGTTGCCACGCTGGTGGGGCAAGCCATGGGACTGATCTTCCACAGTGAGGGTAATCTTTGGCCACAATTGTTGGGGCGTCTGGCCGAGAAGAATCTCCTGTTGATTTTGGATACGATTGAACAGTTTCTTACCGTAGCCGCCGATCTCATACTTGAACTTTTGGCCGCCAGCGACAACATCCACTTGCTGACCACATCGCGCACAACGCTGCCGCTGGCCGCCAGCTTCGCATTCCCACTGGGCGGCCTGGAAACCCCGACGGAGGCTTCGGCCGAAGCGCTGCAAAACGACAGCGTGCGCCTGTTTGCCGAACGAGCGGCCCGGACGCCCGCCCCCTTCCAGCTAGAAAACCATTTGCCAACGGTGGTGGCGATATGCCAGTTTGTCGAGGGCATGCCTCTGGGCATTGAAATGGCGGCGGCTTCTTTAGGTCGGCTGATGATCCATGAGATTATGCCGGCCATAACCAGCAATCTACGCCTCCTCAATACAACTCGGCGAGATTTGCCTGCCCGCCAACGCACGCTCCACGCTGTCTTTGACTACACCTGGCGGCTGTTAAGCCCATCTGAGCAGAACCTGCTGGCCCAGGTTTCCATTTTCCACGGCGGCTTCACCCTGCTGGCGGCCGAAGCAGTTTTGAATGAGGAACTAACGGACCTGTACAGTTTGCAAGATCATGCCTTGCTCAATCGGAATGAAACGGGGCGCTTCAGGATGCATCCGGTACTGCGGCAGCTTGCCAGGGAAAAACTTAACGACCCGGAGCGGACGGCCCTGGCCGAGGAGACGCTGCGTCGTCACAGCCTCTATTTTGCCCATTTTATTCAGTCGTTTGAGGAAAAATTGCAGCGTGGCGTTGGGCAAGTGGTTTTAGGAGCCATCCTGCCTGAGCAAGCCAATCTGCGCGCCGCGTGGCAGCACGCCATGCAGGCAGGCCAGTGGCAGACCATTGCCGACAGCCTGAATGGCGTTCATTGTTTTTATAAGCGCAAGGGATTGTTCAATGAAGAAGCGGCGCAGGTGGACGCGGCGATCGTGGCTTTGCAGGGGGCAACGGCCGTTGATGACGGGTTTGCGGCCAATTTGCTCAATCGGTTACTGATCGTGCGGGCGTGGGGGTATTTGTACGCCGCTCAGTTTGAAAAGGGAGTGGACACGGCCGTACGAGCCTGCAATCTCGCCCAACAACTGGAAAATCCGGCCAACGAAGCGCACGCCAGATTAATTTGGGCGCGCATACTCGCCCGCCAAAACCAGCATGAACCGGCGCTGACGCAATTTGAACAAGTTGTGGCTCTGGCGCAAACCTCGCAAAATCAAATGCTGGAAGCAGATGGCTGGATTGGCATTGGCTCACAAAAGTTATGGCGGGCAGATGTCTCCTTAGCGCGGGAGCCTCTGATTCATGCGCTCGCTTTGTGCCAGGCGTTGCAGTACAAACTTGGCGAGATGGAGACGCTGACGTTTTTGGGGACTCTGGCCTATCGTCAGGAATCTTTTGCTTTATCCCTGGATTATCACCAGCGCGCGCTCAGGTTGAGCCGACTTTTGGGCGCCGTAATTGCCGAAGCGGAGTCCTTGGGGAGTGTGGGGGTTTGCCTGACAAGCCAGGGAGATTTGAGCCTTGCACAAATGTATTATGCCCAGGCGTTGGCCATATTTAGCCGGCTTATCATGCCTGAAAGCGAGCAGTGGATACTGGGGCAAATGGGGTATACGGCCGTGCAGTTAGGCGACTACAACAGTGCTGAAGAAAATCTAAGCGCGGCATTGGCCAGCGCCCGACAGCTTAAAGACCTGTTTTGGCAGGCATGGATCACGTTACGGTTGAGCGAAATGTGGCAAGAGCAGGGCAAATCGGACATGGCTCTGGCCTATGTGGTAGATGCATTTGAAACGGCCGTGCAAATACAAAACCCGCGCTTTCAGGCCGCGATTTTATATGGCTGGGGCAACGCCCTCCTTGGCAAAGCGGATTGGGCTGGCGCAGAACAAAAATTTCAACAAGCCTACGAATTAAAACAACAGGCGGGACAAATAGAACAAGCCACGCCCGCGCTGGCCGGACTGGCCTATGCCACCTACCAACAAGGCAAACAAGAAGCCGCCGCCATCCACGCCGAACAGGTTTGGCAAGCGTGGCAAACAGCACCCCCCTGGGCAGAAAGAGCAAACCTCAAACTATATTGGAGATTGAGCCGGGTGTGGCAAGGATCAAAAGACAGCCGGTACAACGATCTGCAAGATAAAGCTCTCGCTCTGCTGGAAACACGCAGCAAAAATATCTCCAACGAAGCGGCGCGGCAGAAATTCCTGGAACAGGTGCCAGCCAATCGAGCCTTATTGCGCCAGGTCGCCGAATTACCACTCACCGCAAAGACCCTGAGGAACGAGAATTGAATGGTTTACACGTTCAGATTGGGCCAATCTTCTGGGATTGGTCCAATCTTCCGCATAATATTTTAATTTTCCTAACTTTACTTGTACCCACCCAGACGAGGGCGACCACAAGGGTCGCTCCTACATCGGGTGTCAACCCCTGAATTCCCAAAGAACCCCATATTTTTAAGAAAGCGACCGCGATTAGAAACGATAACCATGAAAATCAACACCTTGTTAAGCGAAAAACAAAAAGGAACCTTGCATTTGGGCGGCTCACGCATGGCCTTGCTGGATATTGAAGCTGGTTTTTGGGGGCTGCGCCGCCAAATAGAAGCCCTGATTGGCGCACGCCTGGCAAGCTCTGTGCTGCAGCAAGCCGGCGCCAACGGCGGCGCGTCGTTTGCCGAATCCTTTAGCCAAGACACGGATATGGAGCAATCGGCCGTTTTTTCGGCCTGCGTCCAGGCGTACCAAACCGCAGGATTCGGCCAATTCGAAATCACCGCAATGGAATGGCCGCTTGGGCGCGTCATAATTCAGGCCACAGACGCCTTCGAAGCATGGATGTACCAACAAAAAAAGCATGTCCCTCATACCCCCATTTGTTCCTACTCGGCCGGCGTGTTTGTGGGTTTTGTGAATATTCTCGGCAGTCGACAGGATGTGGTATGCATTGAACGTAGTTGTCAGGCCAGGGGAGATGAGGTGTGCGTATTCGAATTGATTCCGGCGTCTCAAACCCAAGAACAACAGGTAGTTTCTTTCAGACCTGATCCGGGTCTGGGACGCCAGCTCAACCTGCTGGAGATGCTGTTCGAGCGCATGCCAATGGGCATCGTGGTTATTGATCACCAATACTGCATCCAGCGTTATAACCCTACCTGGGACGATTTCTCAACGAATTATGCGCCGCCTACCGGCGCTCCGCTTGCGCCCGGCGTGTGTTATTTCGACCACCTCCCGGGCACGGAAGCCGTGGTCCAGCCCATGTTCGACCGTACTCTGGCCGGCGAGACTGTGCGACAAAATGACGTTCGCTTAGAATCGGGGGGGATTGTTACCTATTGGGATGTGGTGATGACGCCGCTGGTTGAGGAAAACGAGATCGTGGGCATATTGGTGGTGTCCATCGACACAACTGAGCGGTCAGGCTTGCGGCATAATTTAGAACAACGCGTCTCTGCGCGTACCAGGGAGCTGCAAATGCTGCTGGATGTGGCGGCGACGGCAAACAGCTCCTTAAATTTGGCTGAAATACTTACCAAAACCCTGGATTTGCTGGTGAACTTAATCGGATCGTCTCGCGCGGGGGTAAGCCTGGTTGATGAAGCGACCGGGAAATTGAAGTCAACCATTCTGCGCCCAGCGCGTCAGGTTGATCCTGAGGACTGGGCAAAAATGTTGCGGGCCGGGCAGGCGGTTATTGACAGCGGTGAGATGCTGTATATTGCGCCAGATGTGTCTAAAGGATTGATAGAACCGGGGGCACTGCTGCCTCTTCAGGTGCGCGACCGAAAACTGGGCATACTGGCTATCATTGGTTCTCAGGAAAGCAGCTTTACGCCTGAGCAATTGGCTTTGTTCAAATCGATTGCGGACCAATTGGGCGTGGCTATTGAAAATGCTTTTCTTTTCGAGAAGGTTGAGGATATGGCCATAGCGGCGGAGCGGAATCGTCTGGCGCGGGATCTGCATGACGCGGTGACGCAGACTCTTTTTTCGGCCAGTCTGATTGCCGATGTGCTGCCACGGATTTGGGAGCGCGACGTTGTGCAGGGGAAGGCGCGTCTGGAAGAGCTGCGGGAATTGACGCGGGGGGCGTTGGCCGAAATGCGCACTCTGCTGCTGGAACTGCGCCCGGCGACGCTGACCGAATCGAGTCTGGCGGAGCTGCTGCGCCAATTGACGCAGGCGATTGGCGGCCGTTCACGGATGCATATTGCTTTGCATATTGAGGGGGAACGGCCGTTACCGCCTGAAACCCAGGTCGCGCTGTACCGCATTACCCAGGAAGCGCTCAACAACATCAGCAAATACGCCGGGGCCAGTCAGGTGGCCATTAACCTGACGTTTCATTCCGACGTCGTACGCTTATCTGTTCAGGATAACGGCCGTGGGTTTGACCCGGCAGATATACGGCCCCATTCGCTGGGGCTGGGCATTATGCGCGAACGCGCGCAAAAAATTGGAGCCGTTTTAACGATTGAAAGCCGAATTGGCGAAGGGACAGTGGTTAGAGTGGCGTGTCCTGTGGCCAACGGCCGTGAGGAAACGTATGCGTGAAGAAAAATTGATTCGGGTCTTGATTGTGGATGATCATGCTGTGGTGCGCAGCGGCCTGGCCGCTTTTTTAACCATCTTTGACGATTTGCTCCTGGTGGGCGAGGCAAGTAGTGGCCGCGAGGCGATAACGATGTGCCGGGAAACGGCCGTTGACGTTGTCCTGATGGATTTGATGATGCCGGAAATGGATGGGGCAGAGGCAACCCGCCTCATTCGCCAGCAGCAGCCAAACGTGCAAGTCATTGCCCTGACCAGTTTTCGCGAGGAAAAGCTGGTGCAGAATGTCTTGCAAGCCGGAGCGATCAGCTATTTGCTTAAAAATGTGACGGCCGATGAGCTGGCGGCGGCAATCCGGGCCGCTTATGCCGGACGATCGACGTTAGCGCCGGAAGCGACGGCCGCGCTGATCCATGCCGCCACCCGCCCCGCCCCGCCGCACTACGACCTGACGCCGCGCGAATTAGAAGTGCTGGCGTTGATGGTACAGGGTCTCAACAATCCTGAAATTGCCGAAAAGCTGGTTATCAGCCGTTCGACGGCTAAGTTTCATGTGAGCAGTGTGTTGTCTAAGCTGGGGGTAAACGGCCGTACCGAAGCCGTCGCCCTCGCCCTGCAAGAAAACCTGATCCCATAACCAGGCTTTTTGTGGGCGCGCGATTTTATTGTGAAACGGTATCTACGCAATATTTCGGGGTGTCGTCGTGCGGACGGGTATTTCGCGCTGTCGGATTAACAATCCGACCTACAAATTCCCCAACTTTTTGAGAAGATACCGTATTACCAGGTAAAACGCCCCGATGCCCAATCACCTGGCAACGCGCCACCCAATCAGGCACGCGGGTTAAACAACCTACAGGAGATTAGAGATTGGAGGTTAGAGGTTGAACCAGTCTTTGATCTCCAATCTCTAATCTCAGTTCCGCAAGTTGTTTGATTTACATTCCTTGGCAGATAATCCGTCTTAAAGCCCCCGACTCGGCAAGGAGTCCGGGGGCTTTGCTTCTGTGACTGGTCAAGTGACCAGTAAAAAAGCTCTCCAGATACCCGATGTGTCTGGAGAGCTTTTACTTTAAGCTGAACAGCATCATCAAGTATACAACTGGTCTGTTACAACTTCTTGGACAGACCGATTGAAGGAGAAATAATGTTGCGCATTGTTTATTTTGCGGCCATTGGCCTTGTTGCCATTCACGGCTTGATTCATTTGATGGGGTTTGTGGCGTATTGGCCGCTGGCGGAAATTGCTGAACTGCCCTATAAAACGGCCGTTTTGGGCGGCCGTCTGAACCTGGGGCAGACAGGGATGCGGCTCTTTAGCCTATTCTGGCTGTTGGCGGCTGTGGGGCTGGTCGGGTCGGCCATTGGGCTGGCGGCCGGCCGGGCGTGGTGGCTGCCGGTAATGGCTGCGGCCGTTGTGGTGTCGCTGGTGGTGACGGCGCTGGATTGGAGCAATGCTTTTCGCGGCACGCTCATCAGTCTGGTTTTGTTGGTTCCTTTGCTGCTGGCAGCGGGTTTGCGTGTGCAGCCACGGCCGTTTGCCGCCTACCCCCAACCGTCCCAACCCATGAGCAGCACGGCCGTGCCCGCCGGTTTACCCGCTCCTGTAGCCCGTTATTACGAAGCTGTACTGGGCGCAGAAGCGCCGGTGGTGGAAACGGCCGTCATCACCGGCCGGGGCACAGTACGCTTTATGGGCGTCACCTTCCCCGCGCGACTGCGCTTCACCCACAATGCCGGACAAGGCTACCGCCACTACATCGAGACCGCCGTTTTTGGCATTCCGTTGATGAAGGTGAACGAGCGTTATCTGGATGGACAGGCGCGAATGGAGCTGCCTGTGGGCCTCATCGAGAATGAACCCAAGGTAGATATGGCTGCCAATCTGGGCCTGTGGGGCGAGTCGGTCTGGCTGCCTTCTATCTTTCTGACCGATTCGCGGGTACGTTGGGAAGCCATCGACAACACATCGGCCCGGCTGATCGTTCCTTTTGAGACGGGGGAAGATATGTTCACCGTCTATTTTGACCCCACCACGAACCTGATCACGCGCATGCAAGCCATGCGCTACCGGGATGCCGACGACACAGAAAAAATTTCGTGGCAAATGGAAGTCGTGAGCTGGCATTCATTTCATGGCATCCAGATTCCAGCGCAGACAACCGTAACCTGGGCAGATGAAGGCACGCCCTGGCTAATCTCCGAAGTGGAAGACATTGCTTACAACGTCGATGTCCGCGAGTTCATTCGCGCCGAAGGGCCATAAATTCATACCCAAGGGGAATGGACCATCAGGGTTAGCAGCCGCGGTATCCCTACCGCGCTCTGGAAAATACGCGGTAAGGATTCCGCGGCTACGAATGCTACGAACACAGCTTGAAATGATTTTTGTATTAATGCCCTCAGGGCCTAGGAAAGGAGACATGGCACAAAAACCAACGAATCAGGGAAAAGCGCCAGCCGCATTTTATCGCGGCCAGGGCATGGCAATGGGCGCAGGCCTGGGTTTGATCATGGGATTGCTTTTGTTTGACCAAATCGCGGTAGGTCTGGTCTTGGGCGTGGCGGCCGGTTTAGGCATTGGCAGCATGGTCGATTTACAGGCCGGCAAACGGAGGGAATAGCGGAAATGGAAGCAACGGATACGGCCGTTATCCAAACCAACGGCCTCAATAAACAATTCGGGTTCTTTAGGAACTCAGGGGGCTGACAGCCCCTGATGCGTGATGCGTGACCAGAGAGGTTTCACGCATCACGTATCACGCATCAGACCAAACCCCATGAAATCCCAAAGACCCACAATTCGATGGGGCTTCCGTACTCAATGGGCTAAATTTGAACGTCCTATGGCGCGTTTCTTCATAGGCCCACACCTCAGGTGGTAAACATGAACCAGAATACAATGACCTTAACCGATGCTTTTCAAGAAGTTAGCGCCAACTCGGCCGGCGGATCGCCCTTTTTAATTGCCTATGGTGCAACCTTTATCGTCTGTGGCATTTTATCGTTTGTGCTGCCAGCAGAAACGGCCGCTCTGCTCATCATGTTTCAGGGTGGGCTGGCGCTGCCGGCCGCCTTCTGGCTGGAACGCAAAATTGGTTGGGGGCGCATGGCCGCAGACAACCCGCTGCGGAACCTGTCTGGCTTGCTGGCCGCGTCGCAGGCCTTGTGGCTGCCAGCTCTTTTCGTAGCCTACACCCTCAACCCGCGATCCCTGCCCGTCATCATGGCCGGGTTGGGCGGAGCGCATTTCCTGCCCTATGTCTGGCTCCATCGCACCCGTCTTTATGGGGCGCTGGCTGTGGCCCTTTCTCTGGGCGCTTTTGGGTTACAGCTTATTTTAGGACCAGCGGCGTTTCACATCATTTTGTTTTACGTCGGCCTGATTTACTGGCTGGCAGCGCCGCTGATGTACCGACATGCAGAGCGGCTGGTGAACAATGGGGGGAATACGGCCGTTCCCTCCCGCACACCCTGATTCATTATTAAATTTACAAGCCAACAATAAAAGGATTTGTCAGCATGAACCAAACTCAATTTCCCGAACGTCATCCTTATGGGGCATCTGTATTGCTCTTCCTGGCGGCCATCATCATTTTTTTGGCGGCAGGCGCCATTGTTGCTTTGTTGGAGCTGCCACCGGCCGCTCTGTATATCCTCGCCTTTGGTGGGCTTGCAGCCGTATGCGCCATCTTGCTAACCAAAAACAGGTGGTGGCGAGAGGTTGGATTTCGGGCGCCGTATGAGCGACGGCTGCTGTGGCTCTTTTGGCTGCCATTTGTGCCGGCAATTGGAAACCTGCTCGACGGCCTCAGCGTAACAGACCCAAAACAAATCATGCTCTTTTTTGTGATGGCCGTCCTCTCCGGTTTTGTAGAAGAAATACTGTTTCGTGGCCTAATTTTGCGCGCGCTGCTGCCCACCGGCATCTGGCGGGCAGCGCTGCTCTCGGCAGCGTTGTTTGGCGGAATGCATATGCTCAATGCCCTATCCATTTCCAGTCCAACCTACGCTATATTGCAGGTTGGCTACGCGGCGGCCATCGGCTTTGCCTACGCGGCGCTGGTCATTCGCACCGGAGCCATCTGGCCGCTGATTTTGGCGCACTTTCTCACAAATTTTGCCGGATTCCTGGCGGCCGGCAGCGCGGGATCTGACGGCCCGGTAGCTGTGCGCGAATTCGCGTTTGCGGCTGCCTACATCATTCTTTTTGGCGCTTACGGCGTTTTTCTGCTTCGTGCTGGCAGAGCCGAGGCAAGTCCGGCCGTGTCCTGAAGTCCCTGAAGCGACTGGCCATCTGACCAGGGCAAACGCTCGCCAACTGCCTGATGTGGCTGGGGGGCGTCGGGTTTATAGTTCAGGCATTGAGGTGATAACAGAGATGAACACGCGGGTATTGCTAGCCGACGATCAGATGAAAATTCGTTCAGCCTTACGCTTGTTGCTGGAGCAAGAATCTGATTTTGTGGTCTCTGGCGAAACGGCCGATGCGACCGGCTTGCTGCTGGCAGTGGCAGAAAAGGAACCTGACTTACTACTGCTCGATTGGGAGCTGCCAGGACTACCTACCGCGCAACTGCTGCGGCTGCTGAAATACGAACGGCCGTCGCTCAAAATCATCGCCATGAGCAGCCACCCAGAAGTGGAACAACAGGTAATCAACGCGGGCGCGCACGCTTTTTTGAGTAAGAGCGTTACCCCGGAAAAAGTGTTAGCCGTTATCAGAAGTTTAGAATGACCGATAAGGGAGGGAAGATCATGAAATTATTTGCCACCGAGGCGGCCGAGAAACGGCCGTTCTCCACCCCCATCCTGGTTAATTTTTTAGCCGCGCTGGCCCTCATCCTTATTGTGGGCGCCAACCTGTTCGTTTGGCAAAGTCCAATCGGCCAGGCGGTATGGGTTGTGGGCAACGTGCTTTTCCACCTCGTCTCGCCCATCGTTTGGCTGGGTGGCTTCTTGATAGCGGCGCTTTGGCTGGCGCTGCTCGCACGCTTATGGCGCCAACACCCTATGTAACCTTGAGGCCGCATTCCGCAAGCTATTCTCCCTGGTTAAAAGGCAGGCGGTGAAACCAGTCATCGTCCGTTTGTGGCGTTGAACGGCCGTCTTCCCCCTCTGGCCCCACATCCTGAACCCAATAAAAAGGCTGGCCCATCATCTCTGCCAACCGCTCGTTGGCCGTGCTGGCCATGGGGCCTTGCTCGCCCGTGGGCAAACAGGTGGCCGCCAACTCATCCGGCGCACATTCGCGGGGCGGGGGCGAGCCATAAGACAGAAAGTACACCTGCCAGGCCGCATCGTGGCGGCACACCTGGTCGAGAGGGGGGCAAAATTCTGGCGCCAATTCAGCAAAGACAACCTGGGCTTGAAACCGGGGAATATCGTCGCCGCGCAGCGTTTCGGCGGTCAGCAATGAGGCATGGTACCACTCCACGATGACGTTACGCGGCAATAATTTTTGCTCAATTTCCTGCCGGACCACTGTGCCTGTTTCCTGACCATCCAGATACGATTTGGGAAATGGGGACCAGAAGGGATCGAGTAGCGCCAGCCGGGATGGCAGCAAATTGGGGGAGATTTCGCCGGCTTCGATGCCATCGACCAGTTGGGAAGCCAGGCGCACAGCCATCTGGTTGCCCAGTGAATGTCCGGCCAGTCTAATTTCGGGGCCGGAATAATCGCGCAGCGCGTCTACATAGGCGTCGTAAAAAAGCCTCGCGGCGCTGACGGTGGGCATCCCTTCGGTGTGGTAATTGCCGGCCGCATCCCGATAACGCATCGCGGCGTCCTGGTCGGCCGTCCAGATTTTGTCTTCGGCCACCCAGACAAGGTCTTCATCGGCGAAGGGATGCCAGTAAAAGATGCCCACATTCCAGCCCGCTTCAACCCAGGCGGCGGCCAAATCCAGATGGTAGCTGATGCCGCGTGGTTCATCGGTTAGCTCCAGCATGAACGTGGGCGGCGTGGCTACCTGATTCGGCAGCCAGCCGTGAACATAGATGATGGTTGGCTGGCGAGGATTGTAGTAGGAGTTTGGCTGACCGGGAACGGCTTTTTGGGAACGGCCGTCAACCCCAAACCAGACCAGCCCATAATCCAGATCACCTGTGTGGGCAGCCTCGCCTGGGGCCTGGTTGCGCAAAAAAAGCGCCCAGAACGCGACGCCAAGGGCCAGCGCCAGCAAGATCAGGACGCCGCGCGTGTGGTGTTTTAGGAAAGTGTTCATTCGCAGTCAACTGCCCAGGGAACGCAAGAAAAAAGGGGCATTGCCCCCCTTCCCTGCGGGGCGTCGCGGCGTGGCGTCGCGGCTAATCTGGACAAAAAATTCCGAATCTGCCCATGCCCTATCTTGTTATTCCTGAGGCGCCTCGCCCAGCAGTTCTAGCATCGTGGCATAAACTGCGTCTGCCTGCGGGTTAGAGGTTCGGTCGATGGAGTTGTGCGGGTAGCCTAATTCTTTGGCAAACACAAAACGCACCGGCGCCGCGCCGGCCGCCTGCCAAAGGTCGGTCAATTCATCTGTGCGCCTGTTATTGACGGTCGTATCGTTGTCGTTGGTGATGACGATGATATTGGAAACGGCCGTTCCCCCGGCCGCCGCCTGTTCAAAAAGCGATTTCCCAAACAGCATGGCATTGGCCACGCCCTTTGTGGACTGCCCGCGGTATACATGCTCCCGCTGCGGCTCCGATGGAGCCGTCAAACTCATATTCGGCGCTCTGGAAGCAAAATTAAGCAGAAGGTAATCCACAAATTTTGGCAGCCGGCCAATGCCATACATAGGCGAGATGGACATGACGCGGGTCACATCCGGCCGATTCTGCGCGATCCACGAAGCAACCGACCCGCCCACAGACAGGCCAACAACGTCTACTTCATCTCCCAATCCGGCGGCAATGTCGATGGCGTCGTCGGCGTAATCGCGCATGATTTCAGGCGTGGCATAGCGCAGTTCACCAACCGACCCGCTTGCCAGGCCATGATAAGGCATGCGCAAAATCAGGACGTTGTAACCGCGATCGTAAAGCAGTTGCCCAAAATCGACCCATTGGAAAGGCGAATTGGTCCAGCCATGAATCAATACATACACCTTTTCGGCCGGCTGGCCGTGCGTCATCAGCACCGACGCCGATTTGGGACTCATCAAAATGCCTTGTTCGGCGGCAACGGCCGTTTCAAACCGAGCTATCGCCTCATCATAACTGGCTGCCGGATTTGGAGATGAAGGAAGGTCAGGGACAGAAACCGGAATCAGCCCCACTACCAGAAAGATGCCCAACAAAACAGCCAGAGCAATACCAATGATTTTTAATACCTTTTTCACCATCATGTTCCTCGTTTATTTGCCATTCAGCGACGGGATTTCGCGCCAGTAAACCCGTAAGGTCTGCATAGTCACTCCAGCCGTTTATCACAATTTCCCCGACAACCCGACACTATCAGATCAAGGTGGAGGATGAGAAGTCCTGTTACCAGAGTACTATTTTCTAAGGCGCAATTATACCACCGGAATGGTTAAGCCATGCCTTGGTTTTGGGAGTTAAGGGGAGAATACGTATAATGTGTTTCATCTGTGGGAAAGAATCCTGTGGCCGATATTCTTTGAACTGAAACGCTTAAGTAATTTTGGGTCTTTGGGATTTCATGGGGTTTGGTCTGATGCGTGATACGTGATGCGTGAAACCTCTCTGGTCACGCATCACGCATCACGCATCAGGGGCTGTCAACCCCCTGAGTTCCTAAAGAACCGTAATTTTATACTCGTTCCTTAGCACCCACCTCTTGCCCGCCAGGCAGCAAGTCTACCGGGCAAGATCGCTGAAACAAATCAACGGGCCAGTCCGGTTATTAACGATGAGCCAACAAGAAAACCATGCTGCAAAATCAGGCGGGGCAGACGGCGAAGTCCAGAACTTTTACGAGCGGTATCCGTATCCCCGGCCGGTGGAGAGCCTCGAAAAATATCGCCAGCTCTGGCAGGATGCGCAAAAGCGTCGCGCCGACTATCACCTGTTTTGGCCGGCAAAAAGCTACCGCGAAGACCATACTATCCTGATCGCCGGTTGTGGCACTTCGCAGGCAGCCAAACATGCCTTGCGCTGGCCAAAGGCGCGGGTGATTGGCGTTGACTTTAGCGCCACCAGTGTGCGCCACACCCAGACTCTAAAACGAAAATATGACCTGGAAAACCTTGAGGTCTATCAACTTCCCCTTGAGCGCGTCCATGAGTTGGCGACAAGCTTCGACCAGATCGTCTGCACCGGCGTGCTGCATCATCTAGCGGATCCGGTTGCCGGACTTAAGGCGCTGCGCGAGGCGCTCAAACCTGATGGCGCGATGCATGTGATGGTGTATGCGCCTTACGGCCGTACCGGTATTTACATGCTGCAAGAGTTCTGCCGCCGGCTCAACCTCCCGGCAACCGATGAGACCATTCGCGAACTCATTGCGGCTCTAAGCGCTTTACCCCCTGGTCATCCGCTGGAAAATCTGTTACGCCAGGCCCCGGACTTTCGGCACGCAGCGGCGCTGGCCGACGCGCTGCTGCACCCGCAGGATCGAGCCTATTCCGTGCCCCAATTCTTCGATTTTATTCAGGAAGGCGGGCTGACTTTTGGGCGTTGGGTAAAACAAGCGCCCTACGCACCGCAGTGCGGCGTTATCGCCAACATTCCGCAGGCGACCCGGCTGGCCACGCTGCCGCCGGCCGAACAATATGCCGCCGTTGAGCTTTTTCGCGGGACGATGGTGCGCCACAGCGCCGTTGTTTACCGCGCAGATACGCCCAGTCCGCAGGTGATCCATTTCACAGGTGACGACTGGTTGAGTTATGTGCCCATTCGCCTGGCCGACACAATCTGTGTAGAAGAGAGAGTGCCGCAGGGGGCAACGGCCGTTCTCATTAACCAGACGCACACCTACACAGATTTATATTTGCCGATAACCGCAGCGGAAAAGCGGTTGTTTGAGGCAATTGATGGGAAACGCAGCCTGGCTGAAATTGTGGCTAAAACGGAAACATCGTCGCCGAAAAAATCGCGGGGCGAATTGGCGCGATCTTTCTTTGAACGGCTCTGGTGGCATGATCAGGTTGTGTTCGATGCCTCAAAACAAAACGAGTAACAAATAGGCGCAAAAAAACAGTGGCTTAGGAACGCGAACCACACCCTCATCTGCTGGGCTGACGCCACGCCGTGAGGCCCCGTCACCAGCGACAGTGCTTTTTAGCGATGGTTAAATCGCCATCTCCAAAATTTCGGTTAGTTCGGCGTTGGTAAGGGGAATCGGATTGCCCTTCATGCTGCTGGCCTGTTGGGATTGAGCCACCACTGCGGCAAAAGCATCTTCTTCGAGACCAAAATCACACAGCGGCGGCACGGCGAGGTCGGCGCACAAAGCTTCGATCCAGGCCACGCCATTGGCCGCCGTAGCCGTTGGCCGCCCGGTAAGAATCTGGGCCACTTCGTCATAACGGGCCAGGGCGGGGTGCTCTGGGGCGCGAGCGAGCAGGGCGCGCACGTTGGCGGCCATCACATGCGGCAGCAGGCGGGCGCAAATAATGCCGTGCGGCGCGTGGTACATGCCGCCCAACACGCCGGCAAACCCATGCACTGCGCCTAACTTGGCATTCGCCAGGGCTAACCCGCCAAATAGACTGGTGAGAGCCATATCCTCACGCGCGGCCGTGTCACGGCCGTTTCGCACCACCGGTCGCAATGAGCGCGCCCCACGCGCCAACCCATCACGGCACAAAGCGTCCGTTACCGGATTGGCCTTGTTGCTGACAAATGGCTCCAACACCTGGGTCAGCGCATCCAGACCGGTGCTAATCGTTACATCGGGCGGCAGGGCGTAGGTCAGTTCCGGGTCAACGATAGCCAGGGTTGGCAGCATGTGGGGGCTGCGCAGGCTGGCCTTCACGCGGTGCTTTGGCGAGGCCAAAACCGCATTGCGCGTAACCTCAGCGCCGGTTCCGGCCGTGGTGGGGATGGCTATCATGGGGGCGGAAGGTTGGGTTAACGGCCGTCCCCGCCCTATCACCTCCAGATAATCCAGCGGCTCGCCGCCGTTGGTCAGCAGGGCGGCAATCGCCTTGCCCGTGTCGATGGCGCTGCCGCCGCCCAGCCCAATCACCAACTGACAGCCAGTCTGACGCGCCAGGGAAACACCGGCGGCAATCGTCTGAATGGTCGGCTCGTCAGACACGGCGAAGCGGGTGACGGCGATGTTGTGTTGGGCAAGAGTGTCGAAGAGAACGGCCGTTACCTCGTCCGGCGCGCCCACAGCCACCAACGCCCGTGCGCCCATCTGGGCCGCCGCCGGTCCGGCCTGCGCCACCGTCCCCGCGCCAAAGATAATTCGTCCTGAGGTAGCAAACTCAAAATTCATAGTCGGAGTCCCAGCCATTGTCATTGGGGAAGATGTTGTCGTATTTGATGGCGTAACGCGGTTCGGCCATCATGTCGTTGACGGTATCGCGCCAGCGGGCGTAATGGTCGGTTTCTTTATGCTGGGCGGGAGCAACGGCCGTGCGGTACACCTCCACCAACACAAAACGCGCCGGGTCGTCTTGCTGCTGAATCACATCGAAACGAGCAATCCCGGATTCTTGCACGCTGTTGCGGGCATTGTCCAGGCTGGCAGCCTTAAAATCGTCTATTTTGTCTTCTTTCACATGCACAAACACAAGGACAACAAGCATCATGCCTCCAAAAATATTGCGAATCAATCGGTTTATAAAAACCCTAAGGGTTTGCCGAATCAGTATCATTTACAGAATTGAAACAAACCCTTAGGGTTTTGAGCACTTCACATCCATTTGTAAATCGAAATGGGCTGCCAACTAACGCGTCAGGCTTTGGCCAACGATGCCCGCCACGGCCTGATAAACCGGCGAGTCGCTGCTTAATTGGATTAACGGCCGTCCGCTAAATTCCAACGCCATCATGGCCTCGTCCTCCGGCACAACCCCCAGCAGCGGAATCCCCAATTCGTCGATACGCGCTAGAAGCGCCGGATGCATATCGCCGCGCAGCCGATTCAAAATCAGGCCGGTGTGGGCGATATGAATGTCCAGCTCTTGGCGGAAGGCGGCGATGCGTTCGGCCGCCGCCAACCCGCGCTGGGTGGGGTCCGAGACAATGAACAGGTGCTGCACATCGCGGGTGGTACGGCGGCTGAGGTGTTCCATGCCCGCTTCGTTGTCGATGACCACGTAGCTGTAATTTTTGCTGATGGCGTCGATAACCTGGCGCAAATTGTGGTTGACGGCGCAGTAGCAGCCCTGCCCTTCCGGCTGACCCATGGCGATGAGGTCGAAGCGATCTCCTTCAGCCAGGGCTGAACGAACCTGATAATCGAGGTATTCTTGCTTGCTGACGCCGCCGCCAATGGTTCCCATCGCCGCGCCGCCAGCGGTAAGCGACTGCTTGACCTGCGCCAGCAAATCCTCGCGGATGTCGCCGACGGTCCAGTCTAATTCCAATCCTAGGACCATGTTCAGGTTACTGCTGGGGTCGGCGTCGATGGCCAGGACTGCGCCCGGCTGGGTTTCGATGAGGTATTTGATGATCATGGCGGCGATGGTTGTCTTTCCTACGCCGCCTTTTCCGGCTAAGGCAATGGTTGTGGTCATAATTTTTTCACGGTCCGAGATCGGCTAAGCGCCGCCCTCTAGCTGATTGACGATTTTTTCCGCTTGTTCTTTCAAGGCGGGGACATGGTCGTAAACGGCCGTGCCCAACCGATCCGCCTCTTGCACCCTTAAATCCGCCGGCAGCAGGCCTAAAATGGGCACGCCCGGCGTGTTTTCCTGCAAAAATGCGGCCTCGTCCTGGTTGCGAATCTTATTGCCCACCAGCCACAGCCGCGTCAGGCCAATGTCGGCGGCCAATTTCTTGATCTGGGCAGCGGTCCCCAGACTTCGCCGCGTCGGCTCCACCACGATGATCAGCGCATCGACAAAATCCACCGTCGCCCGCCCCAGATGCTCTACGCCAGCGTACATATCCAAAATGAGAATGTCATCCCGGCGGAAAAGCAGATGCGTGAACAGGGTTTTGAGCATGGCGCTTTCCGGGCAAATGCAGCCCGAACCGCCAATATCCACCGCGCCCATTTCCAACAGCCGCACGCCGCGATGGATGACGCTAAATCGTTCGGGGATGTCGTCAACGCGGGGGTTCAGCGTAAAAAATCCGCCTACTGTGCCCGGTTTTGCCCCCGTGCGTTCCTCGATCAGGGCGTCCATTTCTGAGATGGGGCGCAGTTGGGCGCGCAGTTCATCCGGGAAGCCCAACGCCCCTGCCAGACAGGGCGACGGATCGGCGTCTACGGCCAATACCTGCCGTCCCTGATCGGCCAACGCCTGCGCCAGAAGCGCCGTTAGCGTCGTTTTGCCCACGCCCCCTTTGCCGCTGATTGCCAGTTTCATGGTTTATGCCTTTGCCGTTAACAAGCGTCCTGTCATCATGCTCCCAATGATAGCACAAGCGTCGGTTGGCAGGTGATGGTTGACGCGGCCGTCGAACAGCACTTTGTAAGAAGGGGGGAAATCGTCATCGCCCGGCCAGCAGGCGACAAGCAGGGGAACGCGCGGCAGCGCCTGAAATTGGAAAGCGGCTGCGGCAAAGGCGACGGCCGTCCCACCGAGGGCCACGGCCGTTTCCTCAAACCAGCCCACGTCATTACCAAACACCTGCGCCAATTTGTGACCGGTGTAAGACTGGAAAGCCTGGGTATAAAAACGGCCGTTCGCCAATTCCGTAAAAGCGATCCATTCCCCGGCAGCCGGCACGCCGTCTGTGGTATGCAGGTAGTAGGCCAGCAGTGCCTGGGTCATGGGGTCCAGGGCCTGTCCGGTCGTTGGGCTGTGGGCGATAAAGTCGGGCAAGGAGATGTGAACGGCCGTGCCCCACACCGCCAACGCCAGCCCACTATCTGTCAGAACTGCGCCGGAATGGGCGGCGAGAACGGCCGTGTCTCGCTGCGCCAGATCGCGCCGCAATTCTTCCACCCGGCGCAGTAAGCCGGTTTTCGCCTGTTCAACAGCCATCAAATTAACCGCTCATCGTGGATCACGCTTATGCCGCCAAAGGTAACTTTTCGTCGGCCGGCGGCCTCGCCGGGGCTAAACCCGCCTCCGCCACAATACGCGGCACAATGTCTTCCCAGCCCACAGCCATCAGGTGAATGCCGCTCACGCCCTGCTTGTTTTTAATCGCGTCGATGATTTCCAGAGCGATTTGCACGCCTTCCTCCGCTGCGCCAGCCCCCGCCGCTTCCAATCGCCGCAGCAAATGGCCGGGGATGGTCACGCCGGGAATCTCGTGGTGCATGTATTGGGCCATTTCCAGGGTTTTGAGGGGCGTCACGCCGATCAAGATATAAACCTTGTCTAAAATGTTTCGTTTCGCCAATTCGTTGAGCCAGATTTCCAGGCCGTCGGGGTCGTAAACCAGATTGGTTTGGAAGAACTGAGCGCCGGCATTGACCTTTTTATGCTCACGAATCGCCTGGAATTCCGGGCGTGAAGCGAACGGGGCAGCGGCGGCGCCTAAAAAATATTGCGGCCGAAATTTGATGTCACGGCCGTCCAAATATTTCCCGTCATCGCGCATCCGGCGCAAAATCCACAGCATCTGGATCGAGTCGATGTCGATGATGTCGGCGCGGGCGCGCGGAATTGGCCCCATGCGGAAACTATCGCCGGAAAGGCAGAGGATGTTGCGGATGCCCAGGGCGCTGGCGCCCAAGACCTCCGCCTGCAAGCCGGTTCGCGTGCGGTCGCGGGCGGCGATTTGCAGCACAGGCTCCGCGCCGTGTTGCAAAGCCATCAGAGAACAGGCCAGGGATGACATGCGCGGCGTAGCCGAGGGGCAATCGGTGAAGTTAACGGCCGTTACAAACGGCTCCACCATCTCCACATTGCGGCACATTTTGCCCGTCGCCGCGCTCATCGGCGGCGCAACTTCGGCCGTCACCACAAATTCACCGGCGCGGAGGCGGCGCTCCAGGTCAGACACCGGCGCGTCGTAAGCCGGCGCATGGTACGCCGCATCGCCACCCCACCAATCCGGCTGACGAACAGGGCGAAACACAGCCTCGGCCGTGACCGCCCGCTCTTGTTTATCGCCGGAGAGCAGCCCGGCGGCCACCTTTTTCGCCCCCACAGTTCGAACCTGCTGCACCACATCACCCCAGGTTTCGCCGCCAACTTTGTCCCAATCCAACGGCGGCATGACTTCTAGCAGCAATTCCTCGCGCCCCAGGCGAAAGGCGCGGTCATAGATGGCATACCAGATGCACGGCCGTGTGGGATCGACGTAACAAGACGCTTCGGTGGAACCACCGCAAGGACCATTTCGCGCCCCTTTCGGGCATTCCATCGGGCAGATAAACGCGGTTTCTTGCAGCAGGCAGTTGCCGCACATGCGGCAGCCAAACAACGGACCTTTGGTGATCCTTTCGACAAAAGCCAGGGCGCGATTCCCGGCGGTTTCTCTCTTGAAGGGGAGAAAAGCGGGCTGCCACCGTCTCCCCGGCGTGAAAATGGGCATAATTTCCTCCGTCAACGCGGGAGGATGGGGCGAGAGCGAAAGACTTTTCTCTCGCTCTCGCTCTTTTTCCCGCTACAACTTCGGCAGCAGGTATTCGTAGGCGCTCAAGGCGGCCTTCACGCCTTCGCCCACAGCTACCAAAACCTGCTCGGCATAGATATTGGTCACATCGCCGGCCGCAAAGATGCCGGGCATGGTGGTGCGGCTGTAAGAATCCACCACGATGAAACCGCGCTCATCCAGGTCTACAAGGTCAGCCACGGGCTGGGAATTGGGCCGCAGCCCCACTTCGACGAAGGTGCCGTCGGCAGGGATTTTCATCTCTTCGCCACGCGCGTTTTCAACGACAACGGCGTTGCAGTAGCCATTGCCCTCCACGCGCTTGACTTTGTAATTGGAGAGGATGGTGACGTTAACGGCCGTTGCCAGCTTCTTCCCCAGCGGCGTTTCCATCGCCTTTTCGGATGCGCCAACCACATGCACATGGTGCGCCACCGTCGCCAGTTCCGCCGCCGAACGCAGCGCCAGATCATCTTCGCCAATCACCACCGTATTCTTCTCAATAAACAACGGCGCATAACTCATCGCCGAATAACAAAGCCCTTTGGACAAAAATTCGCGTTCGCCGGGCACGTTCAGCCACTGCTGCCGGGTTCCGGTCGCCACGATCACCGCCCTGGCCAGCAGTTCGCCGCCGCCCACCGTATGCACCACAAACCCATCGTCGCTCTTCTCTACCCGTGCCACCCGCTCCAGATGCCGGGCAAAATCCAGATATTCCAGCTCATTCTTAAACCGGTTCACCACCTCTACGCCGCGAATTACCTGATAACTATCCATTTCCGGCAAATCCAGGTGATAATTCGTTTTGCCGCCCAGGTCCTCAGACACCAGCAGCACGTGCAAACGCTTACGAATGGCATACATAGCGGCCGTCAATCCGGCCGGCCCACCACCGATGATAATTAAGTCGTACATCTTTACTCCTCCGGCGCTGCCGCAATAAACCCTTCCGTCATCATCATTTTGGTCATATTGCGCGAGCGGCTGATCATTTCAAAAGCGTGTTGGTACAGCTCGTCATAACTCAGCGTCAGACGCGCCACCCCTTGCTCCTGCGCCTTCATGCCCACCGCCGCCGCTTCCCTGGCAAACACCTGCCAATCTTCCATACTCGGCAAGATATGCTCCTCGTCCAGACCATCGCCAATGAAATCTGCCAGCGCCTCGGCGGCGGCAAAACACATCTCGTCGGTGATGGTACGGGCGCGCACATCCAGCGCTCCTCGGAAAATGCCAGGAAAGCCCAGAGAATTATTCACCTGGTTGGGGAAGTCCGACCGGCCGGTAGCCACAATGCGCGCGCCGGCCTCCAACGCTTCCCAGGGCCAGATTTCCGGCACCGGGTTGGCGCAGGCGAACAGGATGGCATCCTGGTTCATGCGCTTCACCCATTCCGGCAAAATTGTGCCCGGACCAGGTTTGGAAAGCGCGATGACCACATCCACGCCCTCCATCGCTTCGGGAATACCGCCTTCACGCATCTCGCCATTGGTAATCTGGCACAGCCGCCACTTATCCACATACTCGTGACGCCGTTTCTCCAAATCTTTGCGGTGCGGGCCAAGAATACCTTTGCTGTCGACCATGTAACACTTGGTGGGATCGGCTCCCCAGCCAAAGATGAGGCGCGAGCAGGCCACGTTGGACGCGCCGCTGCCCACAAAGGTGATGTGCACCTCGTTCATCTTTTTGCCCACGATTTTGAGCGCGTTCATCAATCCGGCAAGGGTGACGGTGGCCGTGCCCTGCTGGTCGTCGTGCCAGATGGGGATTTCCGCTTTCTCGCGCAGGGTGTCGAGGATGCGGAAACATTTGGGCTGCGAGATGTCCTCCAGGTTGATGCCGCCGAAAGAGGGTTGGAGCATGAGGACGGTTTCGATGATTTTGTCCGGGTCTTTGGTGTCCAGCATGATAGCCACGCCATCAACGCCGCCGAGGTATTTGTACAGCAGCGCTTTGCCTTCCATCACCGGCAGGCCGGCTTTGGGTCCAATATCACCCAGGCCCAACACGCGGGTTCCGTCGCTGACGACAGCGACGGTGTTCCACTTGTTGGTGTGGTCATAAATGCGTTCGGGGTTGGCCTGAATGTCGCGGCAGGGCGCAGCGACGCCGGGCGTGTACCAGATGGCGAAGTCGTTCAGGTCTCGCACGACGCATTTAAGGGTGGTTTCCACTTTCCCCCGATAAAATGGATGCAGTTTCATGGCATCCGCCGAAGGTTTTTGCGCCTTTTTCAAAAGCGCTTCAACGTCTACTTCTTTTTTATCAACGAACATGATAGGCCCCCTTACAGACGATACATGATGCGTCATGCGCGCCAAATCTCTGCACGCATGGCGCATCATTGGTCAGGCAAATGCCTCTTGTTGCAGATAGGCATCTGCATAAATAACTTTGTTTAATAAGATTTGCACGGTTTTCCAGATGGCTACCTGATGAGGATCGGTGGTATCGACATCGGTCATGTCGGGTTCTTCCATGTTGGCGATGTGGTCATGGATGGCGAGGTAGAGGCGGTTAACGGCCGTTCCCCCATCCCGTGTCTCAATCGCCTGTACCACCTGTTTTAAGGCCGCGTCAAAGGGATCGGCGATCATCATCTGCAAGCCCGCGCCCATGAGCATGGCGCAGTACACCCGATTGATCAACGGCCGGTTGGCGTGAGGGACGGCATTGGACACGTTGGACAGCCCCACAGAAATTGGCGGCGGCGGGTCCCAGGCAAATTGCAGCGTGCGCACGGCTTCAATCAGTTCTGGGCAATACTCCTGGCAGCCGGAAACAGTCAATACCAGCGGATCGATGATCAGATCATGGATGGGAAAGTCGATTTCCATGGCGCGTGGGATCAGGTGTTCCAGGGCGATGTTGACCCGCTCGTCAGAGGCGACAGGGATGCCGCTTTTGCCCATGGTGAGCGCAATCAGCCGGGCGTTGTACTGTTTGGCCAGCAAGGGCACCTTTTCCAGGCGTTCCGGCTCGGCGGAGGTAGAGTTGATGATGGGCTGCGCTTTGGTCACTTTTTTCAGGCCGGCCTCGATACCCAAAATGTTGGTGCTGTCGAAGCAGAGCGGCACGTCAACAACTTCCTCCAACAGTTCCACCATCCAGGGAAAAACTTCTTCGCCATCTTTTTTGCGCGGCCCGAGGTTCATGTCAAGGCAGTCGGCTCCGGCTTCTACCTGCTGTACGGCGAGTTCCTGAAAGAAACGGCCGTTCCCCTCCTTCAACGCATCTTTCACTTTTTGGGAAATGATATGAATGTTTTCACCGATAACGTACATAAAACTCTCCTTTATGGGGGACACCGGCGACCAATAAATCCCCGGTCTCTAATCTCCAGTCTCTCATTCGCCCATTAACGCCTGCGCCACACTTGGGAAAAATCCCATGTCGGTGTGGGGCAAAAACAGAGCAGAAGTGAAGGCATCATAAAAGCTGTTGTCGGCTGACAGCTCAATGTAAGTCATGCGCCGGGCAATGTCGTCGATGCGCTGCCGGGCGGCTTGGCTGAGCAGGGCAGCATATGCGCCGAGAACGGCCGTGTTGCCCAAAAAACGAAACTGCTCCCACGGTTTATCCGGCAGCAGGCCGATCTGAATCCCCTTCTCCACGTTAATGTACTTGCCAAACGCGCCGCCGATCAGCACCTGAGACGCCAATGCCAGCGGCACGCCCACACTGTCGGCCAAAACCTGCATGCCGGCGTAAATGGCAGCTTTGGCTCGCAGCAAATTGTCGATGTCTGTGCGCGTGATGGCGATGGCCTGACCATGCCACGCTTCATTGGGCCAGGCCAGCACATACTCCAGCCCATTTTCGCCCTGGCGAATGCGGTTTGTCGCCAGGTGGGCAGCAAAATTCCCGCCCCGGTCGATCACGCCGGTCAGAAATAGTTCGGCCAACAGGGAGATGAGGCCGCTGCCGCAGATGCCGCGCGGCTGGGCATTGCCGATGATGCGCAGCGAGGGTTCGTAGGTACGGCCGTCTATCCACACCTCTTCGATAGCGCCTCTGGTAGCGCGCATCCCATCACGCACGCCAGCGCCTTCAAACGCCGGTCCGGCGGAGCAGGCGCAAGTCACCAGCCAGTCGCGGCCGCCCAGCACCATTTCACCGTTGGTGCCAATGTCCAGAAACAACGCGGTATCGTCGGCGTCATCCAGGCCGGAGGACAAAACCCCGGCGGTGATATCCGCGCCGACGTAGCTGGCGATGCCCGGCAGGCAGATCACCGGCGCTTCAGGATGGATGTCCAGGCCGATTTCTTGCGCGGTGAAGAGCGGGAGGTGGTTAACGGCCGTAACAAACGGCGCCAACCGAATGCTATCGGCGGGAATCCCCAACAGCAGGTGCATCATAATACTGTTACCGGCGATAACCGCTTTGTATATTCGTGGGTTGGTGAGCGGAGAGTGCGAGCCTTCGGTCTCTGGTCTCTGACTGTTGCCTGTTTTTTGCCCCACGCGCTCAATCAGATTGTTGAGGCTTTGCACCACGAGCGTGCGCAGTTCCCCCTGCCCGCTGTTTTTACTGGCGTAAATGACGCGCGAAATGACATCTTCGCCACGCTGAATTTGGCGGTTGTATTCCGCCGCCTGGGCGACAACCCGCCCACTGAGCAAATCCACCAGCCAGACCGTGACCGTGGTCGTGCCGATGTCGATGGCCAGGCCATAAAGCGGCGCGTCTGCGGCTGCGTGACCGGGTTGCAGGTCAACGAGTGTATGGACTGGCGATTGGGAACTTTCGGATTGTGTGCTGGTGGCTTCGGCGTGGAGCACGGCCGTTACCTGCCACTCGCCCGCCCGCAAAATCCCGCCTATTTTGCGCAGCAGCGGCAGAGAGATTTGCAGGGCAGCGCCGTCGATTTGTTGGCGCACGGCCGTTTGCAGGCGGCTCCAATCATCTCGCTGGTCGTCCATGCTGGGCGGGGACAGCGTGAGGCAAAGTCGCCTGAGCGACTGGTCGCGCTGCGGATCGTAGTCGGGCGGCGGCTGCACTTCCGCGGCTACACGGTCCGTCGTCAGATGCCGGTCCAGCACTTCCTGTTCCGGCACTGTCACCAACACGTCGCCTTCCACCACTGTCTGGCAGGCCAGAGCAAATCCCTGCGCCACATCCTCGGCCGACAACCGTAAGGTACTGCGCCGCCGCACGCCGCCATTTTGCACACGCACCGCGCAGCGGCCACAGCGCCCCTGTCCCCCACACGGCTGAGCAATCTGCACCCCGGCGCGAACGGCCGCTTCCGTTAGCAATGCGCCGCTGGGAACCAACACGGGGTCCACATACTCGAAGGTGACGCGGTAGTCAGACATAGTTCCTGGTCGAGTGGTTGGTATTCAGTTTTCAATGAACAGTCGGAGGGAACTTACCTGTTCACTGTTGACTGCTTACGAATCACTGGTTTGGGGCAGCCGTCCCATTGCCCCCAAAACCCATTTCATGCATTTGTGGAAGGGGTCGAAAAACATCATCGGACACCCGCCATCAATGACAACGATGTTATTTTCACGGCAAACGGCCGTGGCCTTATCGGACACACTTGATGGCATAAACGTATTGTTGTGCATCCAGACGCGCGGCACACCCGCCGCCACACAATCTTGCACCACTTGTTCCGTCACCGCCGGACTGGTGACAATCATCGCCCCATCCACGCCGCCAGGAATGGCTTGCATGTTGGGATAACACGGCTCACCATAGCTGGTGACTTCCAGATTCGGGTTAACGGCAAAAACCTCGTACCCTTTATCGCGGAAGATTTTGTAGATGCCATTCGCTGTCTGTTTTTCATCATGCGAGACACCGGCAACGGCTATACGTTTTTGGGCTAAAAACTCATTGGCTAAATCGTTAAAATGGCTCATCTTTTCTTGAAGTTTCCTCACTGAACTGGGATGTATTACATTGCTACAAAAATCATTTCAAGTTTTGTTCATGGAATTTGCAGCCGCGGTATCCTTACCCACTATGTTTGCACTTTTTAAAACGATAAGATTTTGCTACGGACATGTCATTCTGAGCGGAGTCTGCGGAGCGAAGAATCCCCATGTATTGGTCATTAAGGCTGAATGGGATGCTTCGGAGGACCTCAGCATGACATAAAGCAAGGTAATTTCGTCGCAGAACTTGCTCAATACCAAAACTGCAAAGATAGTGCTTACCGTGGCTACGAGGCGTAAATTTCATAAAACTTTTGTTACGAAGCATTTATAAGGTGTGAAATGAAAAAAATTTTCACCGCCACCATTACGCATCACCCCAAAACTTGTTTCATAAACGCCGGTAAATCTACCGCCTCGCGGGGACCAACTTTAATGTCCCAGCCAGGCAGTTCTTCTTCTAATTCGCCGGAAAGAATGGCGACGTGGCCGGGCAGCACCAACCGTTTGTTGGCTACTTTTTCAGACACGCCGAAGCGCTTCACATCTTTAGCGATGCGCTCAGCGTCGAATTTTCCGGCCGCCCAGGCGGTGAGCACGCTCATCCCTTCGGCGTCGCAAACCAGCAGCCAGGCGGGCAGGCCTGCGCTTTCCACCTCATTGGCTACGCTGAAATAGGTAATGGAGAAATTCGTCGTCACCAGCACCGGCGAATCCGGGCCGGGATTGTTGATTTCGTAGATATCGGGCTGCACCTGGATGGGCTTTTGTGGGTCGGTATAGATGTTTTGGCGCAGCACCAGCAGCGAGTAGGCCGTTTCCGGGCTGAAATGGTCCAGCACCACAAAACCGCCATACTTGCCAATGGCCTGAGCCGCCAGCAAGATTTCCAGGTCGGGGTTTTCGCTGTCGCCGGGCAAATTGAGGATGGGATAACCTAGATTGCGGAAGCTCTTTTTGAGGGCCATACGCCGGGCGGTGGTGTTGGCTACAAGGGTCCCGCCCAGGCTGCGCTGCGCCGGAGCCAGGACAATGTCGTCGACGCCGGCCGTTTTGACTTTTTCGGCCAGGTCTACCATGTCATCCACGGTGGCGGCTTGCACGGCGAGGGCGGCATTGGCGGATTTGGCCAGCGCGGCCATCGCCTGCCAGTTATCGGCCGTGGCGTGAGCCAGCAGCAGTTTGCCGTCGTCTAGTTTGTCAATGGCGGTTTTGAGCATGTCCGGCTGACCGATGAGAATGAGGGGTAGGTGCGTTATGGCTCGCACGGCCGTTACCGCCCCCACAAAATCGCCGCCCGCCGCCTGCACCGCAAGGCCATCCAACCGCAAATCAATGCCCACGTAATCGACGACGTATTCGGCAACGGCCGTTACCTTTTGCCGGATCACGTCTAACGCTTCATCGTCATACACCCGCACAAAAAGACCCGCCGGGCTAAAAAATCGCTTTTCGTGCCGGAACAAAACCACCTCGTTGCCCGACAAAACCTCATACCCATTTGACTTAAGTGTGATTGGGCGCACCGGCGGCGCGGCCGCTTCCGACAACTGCGCCTTCGACTCCTCGCTGACGGTCGGGCAGAGGGCCAATTCCACCTGCTTTTGCGCCAGCTTCATGGCAAACGCCAGACAGGTCGGGAACCCGCACTCTTTGCAGTTGGTCTGGGGAAGCATTTTGTAAATTTGAATGCCTGAGAGAGCCATTTTTTGTCTCCGTGAAACGTGATACGTGATACGTGAAAGCTTCTTCTCACGCATCACGCATTACGAAATTACGCCTTGGTCATCAAATCCTGAATCGCCAGCCGTACCCGGCGCGCGCTTTCAGGATGCCGCAGCACAACGATGTTAGCGCCAGATTCGATGAGCATGGTGGCTGTCAACGTTTCCCAGGTGATAGCCCGTTCGCGCCAATCGCCCCACGCGCCGGGCACGCCGCTGCCCACTTTGGCTTCCTTTGTCTTCCAGCATTCTTCGCCGGGCGTCACCAACATCGGCAGTTGGGTCATGCTGTCGCCTTGCAGCGCCGCCAACCGCAGCCGCTCCATCACCGAGTAGCCATACTCAAAGCCATAACCCAGCGCGCCGGTGGTCGGGTCCATGATGACGCGATCCAGCGGCAGCCCCATATCGCTGATGAGGATGTTGAGCTGTTTGGCCAGATTGACATCCATGGCGGTGCGAGCCGTGACCAGGTGGCCGTTGGCCATCGCACCGGCGACGATGGTGCGGTAATTTTTGTCTTCGCAGACGCCCAGCAGCAGGCGCTCGCCTTTGCAAGCCTCGGCGATGGGCAGCAGCAGCGCATTGTCTTTTTCCGCCTGTCCGGGTCCGATGACGATGAGCGGCAGGCCGGTGGCCTGGAGGACAGATTGAACGGTGGTTACGGCCGTTTCCGCCTCACTCGTCAGCGAAAAGGAAAGTTGAATCAGACTTGCGCCCGCCTGTTCGGCTGCCTGCGCCCAACGGGCCGGGTCAGCCATCACCTCGCCCCAGGCTTCCAGCAGCAGCGGCGACCAATCCGCCGGTTTCTGGTCTTTGATTTCGATGGCCACCACCGGCGCATGGGGGAAATCGCCTTCAAAGTGCAAAAACGGCATCGCCGTTTCGCCGCCGACGGCGACTGTGTGGGTGCGCGTACCGCCGTCGGCCGCCGTCGCCCCCAGGGTTATTTCGCGCACTTTACCAGCCCATTTTTCTTTGAGTACGGCCGTTTTCGTCCCAGGTGCCAGCCAGGGTTGATCCGGGGCTAACCTGGCCCTGGCAGCCGGGGGTTGGGGTCTGGGAGCGGGAACCGGGGTTGGTATTTCAACCTTGGGCGCGACGGGAACGGGAGCCGGGGGTTCCTGAGGCGCTGGCGCGGCAATTGGCGCTTCTTCCTTTGCTATTGGCGGTGCGATGGGCGACGGCGCAGCCACAGGCTGCCCGCCCAACACGCTCAACGCCGCCGCCAATGCCTGCCGCAAATGATCCACCGCCTCGGTTGGCGTGGTGGGTTTGGCGGCCATTTCGCGCGCTTTGCCCAAAAATTCGGCCTGTCGCAGCGCTTCGGCGGCCGCTTGTTGCAGCGCCAACGCCTGACGCAAGGCCGCTTCGTGGGCTTGTTGCAGCATGTCGCCCTGCGTAGCTGGCATGGAAACGGGTATGGGCGGCGCGGGAAGCGGCGGCGCCGGTTCGGTAAGTATCGGTTTGATAGGCTTGGTTTCCTGCACGAATGTCGGCGTGGCTGGTTTTTCCGCTGGCTGCTCAACAACCATTGTCTCTTTGGCAGCGGCTGCTTTTTCGTTTTTGGCTATGGCTTCTTCGACAACGGCCGTTGCCTGATCCAACACCTCCGCCCGTTCCGCTGGAAGACGCTCTGGTTTTCCCTCGCGCGGGGCGCTCATCGGCGGCATCTCCAACACCGGATGGCGCACTTCCTCCACCCAATCCTCTAACTGCTCCACCGTGGCGATTTTGTCGCCATCGGCGATGCGGTCAATCAGGTCCGGGATGCCCTCGCGTTCGGCGACGTGCTGCAGCTCGTCGGCCATTGTCGCCTTGAGCACCTTACTCATCCAGACCACGCGCTTAAAGCCGCCGTCGGCCGATATAAATTTGGGACTGACCAGATAATATTTGCCCACACCCATCACGCCGGGCGTCTGCACGCCGCCGCCGGCCATGCCCGCCAGGGTGCTAAATTTCATACCGGCGGGCGTCATGCCTACGTCCTCGCGGCTGACGACCATCACGCCTTCCACTTCGGGAATGTACATGACGATGCACTCGAAGCAGCCGCAGGCGGTCATCGGGTTTTCCATGATGGAGTACATGGAAACCTCTTCCACCGCGCCATGTGATCCTTTCTGGGCGTAATCTATCGTGCCCTGCCAGTAGCCCATGTCCTGATCCAGCAGTTTGCCCAGTTTGATGGGCTGGTTGGGGCCGGTGGGATTGATGCTGAAGCTGGCTTTGCAGTCGAGCCAGTTGTACGCGCCGCACAACCCCAACCGTTCCGGGCTGACAATGCACACGTGGTCGGGGGCGAACGATTGGCAGAGGGTACAGGAGTAAAATTCGTTAACGGCCGTGTCCGTCAAATCCGCCAGGCGCTGGTTGCGGAAGCTGTACGCTTCCCGCGCCTCCTCCAGCCATTGAGCCAGTGGTTCCGGTTTGGTAAACAGCGTCACCTGCACCTTATCGACGATGGCTCCAAAATCGGCATGGAAACGCGCGTGCAAAATCTTACCAAAATGCTCCAGCGTGAAGCCTTTGTCCGACGCGCTGCTGGCCATGCGAATCCAGGCAATATCCCGCTGGCCGATGTGCTGAATGCCCGACGCGCCATTGATGAAATAATGGATTTGTCGTTCCAGCACCGGCTCGAAATCTTTTTGCATCTCGCGGCCGGCCACCTCGACCACAATGCCCAGGTCCATCGCGCCCTGCCCGGGCACGCCGCTAAAATCAGGGCCGACCACCTCAATTTTGCCGTCGGTGACGGTTTCCATGTCGGCCATGCGCAGGTATTCAAAGCAGCGGGAATGTTTGCCGCCAAACTCCACGCGCATATCGGATTTGCGCACCACTTCGCCTTCGAAGGCGGAGCCGTAGGGCACGGGCACGGGTACATCGGTGAGCTTGATTTTGATGCCGCGAATCTCGATGCATTTTTGCACCAACCGTTCCGCCCGTTCCAGGTCGTCGCCGCCTTCGATTTCATTAAAGGGCATGGAAACGACATGCTCGTAGGTGGTGACGCCGGTGGGCAAAATTTCCGGGATGATCGTGTCGGCGATGACCGGGAAACCGAAGTTGATGGCGCCGGCCGCCGCCGCGTATTTCAGATCGTCCACTTCGCCCAGGGCCAGGACAAAGGCATAGACGCGCTCTTTGTTGTAGAGCAAAATGTCGCGGGCCTGGCCGGGCTTGAGGCCGCCGAAGGTGAGCGCCGAGCGGGTGGCAAAACCAAGGGCGTAGATGGCGCTGAGCGTGTCGGTGCCGAAGGGGACGGTGTAGGTGTCGTAGCCCAGTTCGACGCCTTCTTCGTGGAGCTGGTGGATGATGGAACGGCCGTTTACGTTCCCCGACAAAAAGGTGAGGATGTTGCGCTTTTGCAGTTCGCGCACCAGTTTCACGGCCACTTCGTTGGATTTGGCGCAGCCGACGATGGCCGCAAAGCCGGGCATACGGCCGTCGACCAGCGAAATACCCCAGGAACGCAGTTGGATGTCGTCGATGGGACCGTTGAGATGGCCGGTACGGCCGTTACCATTGCTGCCATAAGAGGTGCCACCGGCCAGGGCAAACCCGGGCAGTGGTTCCGGCTGCTTACCATACACAAACCGGATGGCCTCCACCACTTCGGCAGCAATTAAAGTAGCCATCCCACTGTCCAACGTCTCGCCCAGATAGGGCGTCCAATGGTCTGCTGAAGGCATGGGATGCAGTAAATCATGGGCGCGGCTTAACGCCGGGCGCAAATCGCCCAATGTTTCCACTTTTTCGCCGGTCATGCCATAAATCAGGGGAAGATAGTAGGCGGTATTGGGAAAGGCAACGGCCGTGTCCGCCCCTTTCTCAGCCACGGCTTTGGTTAACATCAATTCGGCTTCATGAACCAGGGCATTGGCCCCGCGGATAGCCCTCGTCGCAATGTATCGTGACATGAAATCCTCCTGGTGATGGGTGAAGCGTGGCGCGTGAAACCAATCACGCATCACGCTTCACGCGTCACGCCGGTACGCCGTATAACGCCGCTCGCCGTTCAGAAAGCGGCAGTTCTTCAAAAGCCAACATGCGATCATCGCCGCTGCGGCCAAAGTTTTCCGGTTTATAGAGCTTCAGGCCCAGCGCCGCCCGCTTTTTGTCGATGTGGTCCAACGTGCGCCGCACCATCTCGTCTGGATCGGCCACAAATTCCAGCTTACCGCCATACATCTTTTCCCAGCCTTCGCTGATGTAATGCAAAACGATGTCGCTGTCGCTTACTTTGTCGGGCATGCCGCTGACCGGCGAGGCACCGCCAAATATCACATACGCGCCGGAGGCGACGCAGTATGTGCCGATGGCCAACGCTTTTTCGCTCATCCACTCCGGGGCCAGGCCGACGGCCGGAATCTGGTCGATGTCGTCGCCCAGGCCGCCTTCTTCGACCATTTGCGTCAGGACGGTGAGGATGCGGGTGTTATCCACGCAGGAACCCATGTGCAGCACCGGCGGGATGCCGATGGTCTCGCACACTTCGCGCAAGCCGGGGCCGACCTGATCCAGCCCCGCTTCGCCCAGCAGCAGGCCAAGTTTGGCGGCGGCGATGGCCCCGCAGCCTGTTTCCACGACCAGCACGTCTTGCTTGAGCAGGTCTCTGGTCACTTTGGTGTGCAGGTAATCTTGCTGGCTGCGCGGATTGTTACAGCCGACGATAGCCGCTACGCCCCGGATACGGCCGTCACGGATCGCATCATTCAACGGCCGAAAAGAAGCGCGATAACTCCCGCCGAGCATATAGTTGATGTATTCGTGCGAAAAACCGGGGATCAGCCTCTCTTTTACTTGCGGGATTTTTGTCTGGCCGCGATTGGCATAATTGTCGATAGCCACCTTGAGAATATTTTTAGCCACCGAGAGAGCATGATGTTCGTCGAATTCGATGTGCGTGGCTCCCTTGATTTTGACCTTGGGCGAGGTGGTAATGATTTTGGTGTGGAAATTTTCCGCCAGCCCCACCAACGCCTGCATGATGCACTGCACATCGACAACCATCGCTTCCACCGAACCGGTAAGAATCGACAATTCTTGATGCAAGAAATTACCGGCGGCCGGAATGCCCTGGCGCATCAAGATTTCGTTGGCTGTGCAGCAAATCCCGGCCAGATTGACGCCGTTGGAGCCTGCTGCGCGGGCGTAGGCGATGATTTCCGGGTCTTGCGATGCGGCGACAATCATCTGGCTTAGCGTGGGTTCGTGGCCGTGGACGATGACGTTGACCATATCGTCCTTTAAGACGCCCAGATTGGCCTCGCCCAAAATAGGGGCTGGCGTGCCAAAAAGGATGTCGGAAATGTCGGTGGCGATCATGCTGCCGCCCCAGCCATCGGCCAGCGCGGTGCGCACGGCGTGGTTGAGAATGTGTTCCGGGTCCTGATCGTCGCCGATGTGGGTGCGGTGCAGCGCTTCGACCACCTCGCGGTCTATGCCGCGCGGCACGACGTTGAGATCGCGCCATAGTTGGAGCCGTTTGGCCGGGGCATTTTTAGTGACGACAACCTCGCCTTTTTGCTGGCCGAATTGGGCCAGGTAAAGGTCTGCCAGTTCGTTGGCGATTTCTTCCGGCGCACGGCCGTCGATTTCGATGTCGTATCGCTGGGCGACCAGGCGCAGTTTGGCGATATCGCGGATGGCGTAGCCTTCAGTTTGGCCATTGGCGACTGCTTTGAGGGTGAAGGCCATGTCACGGCCGTGATCGGAATGGGCGGCCGCGCCGGCGGCGATGGCTCGGATGAGATTGCGCGCCTGGATGGTGTCGATGGTCGCGCCGCAGACGCCGGTATCCCCTTCTTTGGTTAGCCGACAGGGACCCATGCCGCAAATTTTGCAGCACATACCGGCGGAGCCGATGTTGCACGGAGACATTTTATCGGCGCGGCTAAAGGCAGTGCCTATTTTAAGTTCATCGGCGCGGATAAGCATTTGTTGAGCGGCCGGATCAATGGTGCGCTCTTCGGGGCTGCGGGCTTGTTTGGCCATAAGAAATCTCCTTGGGGGCAGAGACCGTTGGGAGCAGCGAGGGATGAACCGGGATTGGCGAACGGTCGCGGCTGACTGTTACTAATCTTTCTGGATAACGCCGACGCTGGGGCAGGGCCACAACGGCCGTCCTTCGTATGGCGCTTTCTGGGCAAAACTGACAACCTGGCCGGTCTGGGGGGTAACGGCCGTGTGCCGAAAAAAGGGGGTACGGCCGTCTTGTTTCTGGGCAGCGCCAGTTTCTGCCGGCAGGGTCAACTCGCCCAAATACCCTGCGGCGTCGAGTTTGGCGCGGATCGCGTCGCCGCTGACCTGCAATTCGTCAAATTGAACTTCGATCTCGTGAAAACTACTACTGGCATAAATTTGCCGCACACCGGGGAGCGCGGCCAACAACCCTCGAACCTCTATCACATGATGATCGCCATACATCATGGGCGCCTCAAACATAATCGTCGCCATAGCTAATGTCTCCAATTCCCTGAGCCAGGAATACACATGAACGATCGCTGCTGAGTAGACGGGGTAAATGCAAACGAATACACCACATCATCCCTTGCATTGAGCGTCATAGGCAAGTGATCATTTCAATTGATTTCATGTGACAGATGTCATCAAATTGTGCTAAGGGACGAAAACCAGACAAGTTGTAGACCTGAGAATGGAGATTGGTTCACTCTCCATTCCCCAGGCTCCTTCAGGTTTTGGGTCTTTAGGATTTCGCGGGGTATCGCCAAATGTCTGGGCGGGTCTTGTACCCCCCAGACGAGGGCAACCACGAGGGTCGCCCCTACATCTGGTGTCAACCCTTTGAATTCCCAAAGAACCCAAGTTTTTTAATTCGCGTGTCTAAAGTGGGGGAAACGGCCGTGTCCATTTCGGTCTCCACCTGGCAACATCCCTGCGCCGCCGCTACCTCAGCGCCCAAATCAAAACGCTCATTGACAAGGCAAAACAGCTTCGTTATACTTCGTAAAACGTTTGCGCAAACGTTTTACATCCGATTGGAGGCACTTCTAATTACTACGATCCGTGATGTTGCCCGGCAAGCAGGCGTCTCTATTTCCACAGTCTCGCATGTGGTAAATAGTTCGCGCGCTGTCAGCCAAGAATCTCGAGACCGCGTTTTGCAAGCCATGAACCAATTGGACTACAAACCCAACGCCCTGGCCCAAAACCTGCGCCGCCAACAAACCTTCAGCATCGGCATGATCGTGCCCGACAGCGCCAACCCCTTTTTTGCCGAAGTGGCCCGGGGCATCGAAGACACCAGTTTTACACAAAACCACAGCGTTATTTTGTGCAACACAGATGGCGATGTGGACAAACAAGCTGCGCACACCGATTTGCTGATCAAAAATCAGGTGGCGGGGATTTTGTTTGTCGCCGCCGGTATCAGCACCGAATTGGTAGAAGATTTGCAGGCGCGACGGGTTCCGGTGGTGGTGGTAGACCGTGAAGTGCCGGGCGTCAGTGTAGACACCGTACTGACCAATCATTTGCAGGGCGGCCGCTTGGCCACGCAGCACCTTTGGGATTTAGGCCACCGGCGCATTGCCTGCATTTCCGGCGGTTCTAATTTGTCGCCCAGCGCCGAGCGGCTCATTGGCTACCAGCAAATTTTGCACGAGAACGGCATCTTATATGATGAATCGCTGGTGGTGCGCGGGGATTTTCAGTATGTGAGCGGTTATGAAGCGGCACGGCAATTATTGGCGCTGGCAGACCCGCCAACGGCCGTATTTGCCTGCAACGATCTCATGGCCGTAGGTGTCATCAGCGCAGTTACGGAACTGGGTTTGCGGGTTCCGCAAGATTTATCCGTCGTGGGCTTCGACGATGTGCGCCTTGCTTCCTTTACCAATCCTCCCCTGACAACCATCGCCCAACCCAAATATGAAATCGGCGTCATCGCCACAGAGATGCTGCTGGCTCGCGCGCAAAACATCGACGCCCCAACCCGCCTGCAGCGGCTGGACACAGAATTGGTCATCCGCCAGTCAACAGCGCCGCTCCTTAAAGAGTGACCAGGGAAACAAGATAGTATGACAGCAAAAATTACCGTCATTGGCAGTTTGAACATGGATTTGGTCACCAGAGCGGCCAAAATTCCCGCCCCCGGCGAAACGGTAATCGGCGGCGATTTGCACACGCTGCCCGGTGGCAAAGGCGCGAATCAGGCCGTAGCCGCCGCCCGTTTGGGCGCGGAGGTTTCGATGGTTGGCCGTGTGGGGCACGATCTATTTGCGCAGCAGTTGTTGGATAATTTAACGGCCGTTCACGTTGACCACACCCACGTTACCCAAGACCCGCAAGCCGCTTCCGGCATCGCCCTCATCGTCATCGACGACGCCGGAGAAAATGTCATCGTGGTAGCGCCAGGGGCCAACGGCCGTCTTTCCGCCGCCGATGTAGACGCCGCCGAAGCCGCCATTCAAGCCGCCGACGCCGTACTGCTGCAATTGGAAATCCCGCTAACGGCCGTACTCCGCGCCGCCCAATTAGCCCACAAACACGGCGTAAAAGTCATCCTCAACCCTGCGCCCGCCCAACCGCTGCCCGACGAGCTGCTGGCCCTGGTGGATATTCTTATCCCCAACGAAACCGAAACCGCCCAACTGACTGGCATGCCCGCCCACACTCCGGCCGAAATTGAAGCTGCCGCCGCCAAACTACGCCAATCCGGCGTGGGAACCATCATCATGACCCTGGGCGAGCGGGGCGCGCTGCTGACCAATGAAGCCGGAACCATCCATTTTCCACCCTATGTGCCGCAAAAAGTAGTCGACACCACCGCTGCCGGCGACGCCTTTGTGGGCGGCCTGGCTACCGCCCTGGCCGAAGGCAAATCGCTGGCCGAAGCGGTGCCCTGGGGCAACGCGACCGGCTCATTGGCTGTCACGCGTATGGGCGCGCAGCCATCTCTGCCCACCCGCGCCGAAGTAGAAGCGCTGCTGGCGCGAACCTGACGCGCCCATCCACATCGGAGGAATGCACCATGAAAAAAGGACAATTGCTTAACCAGCCCATTTCCGCAGTCATTGCCGGCATGGGTCATACGGATGAATTGGTCATTGGCGATGCCGGCCTGCCTATTCCCGCCGGACCGCAGCGGATTGATCTGGCGCTGACGGCCGGGATTCCGGCGTTTTTGGATACGCTGGAGGCCGTGTTGAGTGAATTGGCGGTGGAAACGGCCGTTATCGCCACAGAAATGATCACCGTCAGCCCCAACCTCTACGCCGCCATTCAAGAACGTCTGGGCACGGTCCGCGTCATTCACGTCCCCCATGAAGCGCTCAAAGTGCGCACCCAATCCGCCAAAGCCATCATCCGCACCGGCGAATTTACGCCCTACGCCAACATCATTTTGTCGTCCGGAGTCGTTTTTGGATAACGTTATGGCTGCACAAACTTCCCAATTTCGTGATTACTTGCGGCGGTATGGCCTCATGCTGTCCTTCTTATTATTGTGCCTGGCGCTCACCCTGCTGTCGGATCGGTTTCTCACGGTCAACAACATGGTCAACGTCTTGCGCCAATCCACCATCAACGGCATCATCGCCATTGGCATGACCTACGTCATCCTGACGGCCGGGATCGACCTCTCGGTGGGCGCGATTCTGGCCCTGTCGGCTGTGGTGACGGCCGATATGCTGCAAGGGGGAACGGCCGTACCGCTGGCCATCCTGATCGGGCTGGGCATTGGCGGGGCGATGGGGCTTATCAACGGCCTCATCATCACCAAAGCCCACGTGCCGCCCTTCGTCGCCACCCTGGGCATGATGACCATCGCCCGCGGTCTGACACTCACCTACACCGAGGGCCGCCCCATCACCGGCCTGCCCGATGGCTTCCGCGCTCTGGGAACCGGCTCTGTCGGTCCTGTGCCTGTGCCCATCCTGTTGGCCGCCGCCACTTTCATCATCGGCTACATCTTGCTCACGCGCACCGCGCTGGGGCAGTTCATCTTTGCCATCGGCAACAATCCTACGGCCGCCCGTTTTGCCGGAATTTCCGTGAATCGCACCATTACCTTTGTATACGTCCTGGCCGGGGCATTATCCGCCCTGGCCGGGATGATCCTGATCGCTCGCCTGGATTCGGCCCAACCAACGGCCGGAACCGCCTATGAATTTGACGCGATTGCGGCCGTTGTCGTCGGCGGCACCAGTTTTGCCGGCGGGCAAGGCGGATTGGGCGGCACACTGGTCGGCGTCTTGATCATTGCCGTGCTGAACAACGGGCTTAATTTGCTCAACGTATCTTCGTTTTACCAACCGGTTGTCACCGGTGTCGTTATTGCTGTGGCCTTGCTGCTGCACCGCGCATTACGCTAATTACGGGGCATGGTCCAGACCCAAAAGGAGTAAGAGTATGCTTGGACTACCGGAAAATTTTATCGAGCCAAACAATTTACAGGTTTATCGAAAGGAGATTGGAGAAGAAAATGAAACACATTAGCAAATTGGTCGTAATTTTATTGGTTATGTTCCTGGTTGCTTGTGGCGGCACGGCCACCACACCCGATGCCACCGAAGCCCCGGCCGCAGCGGCAACTGAAGCGCCAGCAGCATCTGACAGCCTGACCTTAGGCATCTCTCTGTCCACTCTGAACAACCCCTTCTTTGTCACATTAGGCGAAGGCGCGCAAGCCGCCGCCGATGCCGCCGGCGTCACCCTGATCACCGTCGATGCTCAGGACGATTCGGCCAAAGAAGCCACCAACATCGAAGATTTGATCCAACAAAAAGTTGACGCCATCCTCATCAATCCCACCGACGCCGACGCCATTGTGCCCTCCATTCAAAAAGCCAACGACGCCGGTATCCCCGTCTTCACCATTGATCGTGGCGCATCTAGCGGCACGGTTGTAGCCCACATCGCCTCCGACAATATCGCCGGTGGCCGCATGGCCGCCGAATTCCTGTGCGCGCAGCTTGGCGGGGCAGGCAAAGTGGTGGAATTGGAAGGCATCGCCGGTACGTCGGCGGCGCGAGATCGCGGCCAGGGTTTTAATGATTACATGGCCAGCGACTGCTCCGGCGTGGAAATCATCGCCAAGCAGACGGCCAATTTTAACCGCGCCGAAGGTCTGAGCGTTTTCGAGAACATTCTGCAAGCGGAGCCGGAAATCAATGGCGTATTTGCCCACAACGACGAGATGATTTTGGGCGCGATTGAAGCGGCGAAAGCCGCCGGCCGCGCCGGAGACATCGTGTTTGTCGGGTTTGACGCTGTGGATGATGCGGTAACGGCCGTGAATGCCGGAGATCTCGCCGCAACCGTGGCCCAACAGCCCGCACTGATGGGACAGTTGGGCGTGGAAACAGCCCTGAGCGTCCTTAAGGGCGGCACGGTGGAAGCGTTCATTCCGGTTGACCTGGCTCTGGTTACCAATGAAGGCGCAGCAGCCCCGGCGGCTGGCAGTTTGACCATCGGTTTGTCCCTGTCCACGCTGAACAATCCCTTTTTCGTCACCCTGAGCGAAGGCGCCCAGGCCGCCGCTGACGCGGCCGGCGTCGAATTGATTGTGGTAGACGCCCAGGATGATCCGGCGAAAGAAGCCACCAACATGGAAGACTTGATCCAGCGCGGCGTAGACGCCATTCTGGTGAACCCCACCGATGCCGACGCCATTGTGCCTTCCATTCAAAAAGCCAACGACGCCGGTATCCCCGTCTTCACCATTGATCGCGGCGCGAGCGCGGGCACAGTCATCGCCCACATCGCCTCCGACAACGTGGCCGGCGGCCGCATGGCCGCCGAATTCCTGTGCGCGCAGCTCGGCGGCGCAGGCAAAGTGGTGGAATTGGAAGGCATCGCCGGTACGTCGGCGGCGCGAGATCGCGGCCAGGGTTTTAATGATTACATGGCCAGCGACTGCTACGGCGTGGAAATCATCGCCAAGCAGACGGCCAATTTCAACCGCGCCGAAGGTCTGAGCGTTTTCGAGAACATTCTGCAAGCGGAGCCGGACATCAACGGCGTGTTTGCCCACAACGACGAGATGATTTTGGGTGCGATTGAAGCGGCGAAAGCCGCCGGCCGCGCCGGAGACATCGTGTTTGTCGGGTTTGACGCTGTGGATGATGCGGTAACGGCCGTAAATGCCGGTGATCTCGCCGCAACCGTGGCGCAGCAGCCCGCTCTGATGGGACAGTTGGGTCTGGAAACGGCCGTAACCTACCTCAACGGCGGCACTGTAGACGCTTATATCCCGGTTGACCTATCCCTGGTAACACCGTAATCCTAAACCCATGAGGGATTGGAGGTTGGCTAAATTGCCAACCTCCAATCTCCAATTTCTAATCGATCCAACCTATGTCTGAAACCACTCCCATTCTGCGCATGTCGGGTATTTCCAAGTCCTTTCCGGGCGTCAAGGCGCTGCAAGAGGTGCATTTTGAGGTAGCTCGCGGCGAAATTCATGCCCTGGTCGGCGAAAATGGGGCCGGCAAAAGCACCCTCATGAAAATTCTCACCGGCGCTTACCGGCCCGACAGTGGGCAAATCGCCTGGCACGGCCGTCCCGTCACCATCGCCAGCCCTTCCGACTCCCAAACGTTGGGCATCAGCATGATCCATCAAGAATTATCCCTGCTGCCCTACCTCACCGTCGGGCAAAATATCTTTCTGGGGCGCGAACCCCAAGGGCGGCTACCCGGATTCATCAATTGGCAAGCGCTGTATGCCCAGGCGCAAGAACTGCTGGAGCGATTGAGCCTGGACGTGAAACCCAGGGCCGAAGCGCGGGAACTAAGTATTGCCCAACAGCAAATGGTCGAAGTTGCCAAAGCGCTCTCGCTGCAAGCCGACCTCATCGCCATGGACGAGCCAACCTCATCGCTGACGGATGTGGAAACGGAGGTGCTGTTTACCATGATGCGCGCGCTGAAGGCGCAGGGCGTGGCGATTGTGTTTATTTCTCACCGGCTGGAAGAGGTGTTTGAAATTACGGATAGGGTGACGGTGCTGCGCGACGGCCGTCACATCGACACCCGCCCCACTTCCGACCTGACCCGTGACAAAATTGTGGAGTTGATGGTTGGCCGCGAACTGGGCAACATTTACCCCTACCACCCTACCGAACAACGTGATCTGGTCTTGGAAGTGAGCGATTTGTGCGACGGCCGTGAACTAAAAAACGTCTCCTTCCAGCTGCATGGCGGCGAAATCCTGGGCATCGCCGGCCTGATTGGCGCCGGGCGCACAGCCCTGGCCGAAACCCTGTTCGGCATTCGCCCGGCCACCGGCGGCCACATCAAACTGGCCGGCCAGCCCAGCAAAATCCGCTCGCCCAAACAAGCCATCCAACACGGACTCGGCTTTGTGCCCGAAGACCGCAAGCAACAAGGCTTATTTCTGAATATGGCCGTGCGCGAAAATATCACCATGAGCGGCATGGGGCTTGTTACCAACGCCGGATTTGTAGACAACAAAAAAGCCAACGGCTTGGCGCAAAAATTCGTGGAAAAATTGGACGTGCGCACGCCCAATCTACGCCAAAACATACGCAACTTATCCGGCGGCAACCAGCAAAAAGTGATTATCGCCCGCTGGTTAACCCTTTCGCCGCGTATTCTCATCCTCGATGAGCCAACGCGCGGCGTAGACGTCGGCGCAAAAGCCGAAATCCATGCCCTCATGCGCCAACTGGCTGAACAAGGCGTCGGCGTTTTGATGATCTCGTCCGAACTGCCGGAAGTGCTGGGCGTCAGCGACCGCATCCTGGTCATGCACGAAGGCCGCATCACCGGCGAATTGAGCCGCGATGAAGCCACCCAAGACCAAATCATGGTTGCCGCTACCGGCGGAGTAGAAAATGTCGTCAAATAATCACACCCCGTCCCCGCTCGTTGAACTCTTGCGCCGTTACAGCGTCCTCATTATATTGATCGGCATCGCCGCTATATTTGCCCTAGGCTCCGAAAAATTCCTCACCGCTTCCAACCTGCTCAACATTGCTTTGCAAACTTCCATTATCGCCATTGTGGCCATGGGCATGACATTTACCATTTTGACGGCCGGCATCGACCTGTCCGTCGGGTCGGTAATGGCTTTAAGCGGGGCGTTAGCCGCCGGGTTGGCGGTGCGTCAGGAGCTAGGCACGTATACCGCCATCACGCTGGCCCTGGCCGGCGGCGGCTTATTGGGATTGATCAATGGGTTGTTGATTGTGAAGGGTAAGATGCCCCCCTTTGTGGCCACGCTGGCGATGTTGGCCGTGGCGCGTGGGCTGACACTGGTTTACACAGACGGCCGTCCCATTTCCGGCATCGACGAGCGGTTTATTTTTCTAGGCAACGGCGAGGTCTTGGGCGTGCCCCTGCCCGTCATTTTCATGATCCTGGCCTTCATCATCGCCTTCATCGTTTTGCGCTACACGCGGTTTGGCATGTATGTCTACGCCACCGGCGGCAACGAAGAAATCAGCCGTCTGGCCGGTATCCAAACAGCGCGCATCACAGTAGGCGTCTACGTGATCAGCGGGTTGACGGCCGCTTTGGGCGGCATCTTGCTGGCGGCTCGCCTGTGGTCGGCACAGCCAAACGCGGCCGCCGGCTGGGAATTGGACGCTATCGCCGCGCCTGTGTTGGGCGGGATTAGCTTATTTGGCGGCGTCGGCAGCGTAACCGGCACAGTGATGGGCGCTTTTATTCTCGGCATTCTCTCCAATGGCTTGAATTTAATGGGCGTGCAGTCGTTTTACCAGCAGATCATCAAAGGCGTGGTTCTCATTTTGGCCGTAATGTTGGATTTGTTCACCAAACGGCGGCGCTGACGCTCGGCGGAATTTGCAGCGAAAGGCTAAGGTTACGATTTATCCGCCACGGCCGTTGCCAGCAAATCTTCCAAAAACACGCCTTCGGCAAAAATCTGCGCTTTCCAGTCCGGCAGCAGGCGGTCTAGCAAGGCTGCCTGAGCCATGCCGCTGTAATAGAAACGGCCGTCGCCCTCATTCCCGGCCATACGTCCAATCTGGCTAACCTCCTGCCGCCAACGCGTGGCAAACGTCCGGTAGCCGTCAAACTCCGGGTCCTCGGCCATCCCGGCTGCCGGTTGATACTCGTCGGCGGACGCTGCCAGGCGCAAGATGTTCAATTCATTGTAGAGAGCCAGCCCTTCAGCCCATTCCCGCTGACGCTCATAATCAACCAGGGGAACGGATAAATTGGCGGCCATGCGCCGCGCCGCCCGCTGATCCAGGAATTGCTGCGCCAGAACGGCCGTTTCCGCCTTATCCTCCGCCCGCACCGCCGCCATCAACAAATCCAGCTCCGCCTGCCAATCCGCCACAAACGCTTCGTCGTCGTGGGGATAATCTTCCTGGTGGCGGATATTGGCCCACTCGGCGGCCGCCAGCCTTTCTGGGACCGCCATGCCCTGATACGCATGAAATGATTCGTGCAGCATGGCGGCGATATAACTATCGCTGTTACGCACCAAGAGATCAGCCGCCAGCGCATAGGGCAGTATCTCGCGGACGCCGCCCGGCAGCATGTCCCGAAACTGATAAGCCAGTGTCACGCGCATCGCCGAGCGCGTGTTGAGGGAGGCTGTCCAGCGGTCGCCCACCAGCACGGTGAACGCCTGGGGCGTACGGCCGTCTGCCGGCAGTGGCGCGCGATAATAAATCTGGTCCAGAAACAGGTCATCGGCCACCGGCTGCCAGGGCGCGCCGTATGGCGTCTCCTGCGGCACGGTGCGCCAACCGGGCGGCGGGTCGGCCAGCCCGACCAAAAAAGCGTAAGCGTCGTTATACGCAATAATCGGGATGTCGGCGTCACCCCAGCCCGGCCAGGAGGCATTTCCCAGCGTTTCGCGCAGGTGTGAAATCTCGGCCAGTCGGGCTTTATCCAGGTCTGTTAGCTGGGCTGTGCGCATCTCGCCGGTGGGCAAACGGCGGTTGGTGATGAAGGCAACGGCCGTTCCGGCCACGCACAAGACCAACAGCAGGCCGACCAATACCGCCACCACGCGCCTGCTTCGACTCCGTTTTTTATCGTTCATTTTCTTGTCTCCCGGGCGGCGCGGCCTGACGATTCATGTTTCATGCCAAACACCCACCCACGCCAAAAGGCCGGCCGCCGGTTACGGCCGTTCATATACCGATAAATCCTCAGCCATGACCACGGTTGGCGGCGGCTCATAGGTCCGCGTGCCAAACCGAGAAAGCAGCACCGCGCCCAAGAGGAGAACGGCCGTCAGCCCCAAAAGCGCCTCCCCCACCCACGGCAGCGCAAACAATCCCATCAACAACACCGTGCCGGTAAATGTTGTCCAGCCTGGCGACATTGGCTGGCGAAACGTGGGTTTAAGCCAGCGGGCCGCCATCCATTCCCCCAGCAGCGCGCCTAACGAAACAACTCCCATGGCCCACACCAAACTCACGATCAATCCTAAAACGAATACCAACGGGATCAAGACGACGGTAAAAGCCATCATCACCAATAAGATGGGCAGCACCAGTAAACCCAACAGACCCAGCGCCGCGGACGGCAGCCAGTGAATGAGTGCGGCATCGGCCACGTTGCGCAAGGGCTGCGTTTGCCGTCGCGACTGCCACTGCGCCCACACACCACCCAACGACGCCAGGAGCAGCACTCCAATCAACCAACGAAAAGTGGCCTCCCAACCGCCGGGCTGTGCCTGCACGCCATCCAGTGGCAGCGCCAATCCGGTGATGGTTTGGCCCCGGATAACGGCCGTATCCGCCTGCCGAGTTTTCCCGCCGCTTGTGCGCAAATCGCCGAAAATTACAGCATCCGGTCCCAACCTCACCTCACCGTCCAGCACGGCCAGGTCGCCGTCGATTTGGCCGTTGGCCACCAGCGTGCCGCCCAGGACATAGATCGAACCGGCAACCTGTGATCCCGCGGCCAATTCAGTTGTGCCTGCTCGCAGCAGCACATCACCAGGCAGCCGCGTTTCCGAGCCGAAGGTGTGACGGCCGTCAAAAATGAGGGTGCTGCTATAAACGCCATCGTCACAACCCATCAGCAGGAAAAACAGGAGAAAAAGCAGCCAGATTCTCTTCATGTCACATTCCATTGCCTCTGTCTGGACTGCGGATTACCGCGACCACCAGCATGGCCAATAAAAACAACAGCGCCAAAGCCTGCACCCACCGCAAATGTTCATCCAGCAGCATGCCCTGTGTTTGCCAGCGAATGGCCAACGCCGTGCTCAGGAAGGTAGCTGTCCAGCCGGAAAGGGCTACCCCAACGGCCGTATTCCCGCTGATCGTGCGCGGCGTGGAAAAGTCTGACCAGAGCGCAAAATTAACGACGGTGTAGAGGGAAACGGCCGTCGCATACAGCATCGGCGTGCCCAGAGCGGCCACCGTCGTTTCCGGCAGCAGCCAGACCCGGAAGGTGTAAGAGAGGTGGGTCAGGGCAAAGAGGGTAAATATCCAGTAAAAAAGATGGCGCTCATCCAGATAGGTATACATCACGCCCGCCACCAACGCCGCCACAACGTGGGTCATGGCAATGATCAGCCGGGGTGATTGCTGCGCGGCTTGCCAGGCGCCATCCACGAGAATCGGCGTGTCTACAATGCGCAAAAAGCCAAGACTGTCTACAAAAAAGATGCCAAACATCAGGGCTACAAAGCCAAAAAAGCGGCGGTCGATATGCCCGTGGCCATTGGTTACAAAACGGCCGTTGCCAAACCGCGTTTGCCGGTGATGTTGACTTAGTTCCGCCACCCAGACGGCCACAAAGCTGCGACCGCTGCTGGCCAGCGCCACAATCCCACCCAAACCCAACGCGCCAGGGACCATCAGCCACAACATCGTCCGGCTGAATGAGTCAATTGCCCAACTGCCGGGGAAAGCGGCGGCGGCGAAATAGGCAACGGCCGTGATCGCCGCAGCCACGTAACCGCGATCACGCACGGGAACCAGATCGGTGGTCAGGCTAAAGGTGGCGGGCACGCCCACGCCTAATGCCAGCGAACAGATGACAATCCAGAGTAAAAATTGGGGTGATGAAGCGATGCGGGGAGAAACGGCCGTTAACCCAGTTTGCACCAACACGACCGCCAGAGCCAATTGCAACTTGCGCAGCAGAGATGTCCCCCAGCCGCGTCGCTGCATACCAAACCCGACCACCAGGGCAACCACGCCGGTGAGCAGAGCCAACACGGCCATCTGCTGCGCCACGGCGGCCGGTGATAAGCCCAGCGCCCGTTCTCCCAAATCTTTCAATCCGAGCTGCACAAACGTAACGTTGTAAAAATAGCCCACGGCCATCAGGCCTACAAACAATCCATACCCAGCCACCGCAGGCCAATTCCGCGCCCGGATATACAAAAAGAGGTCCATGCTCCCAGTATAATCGCCAATCATCCCCGCCGCACCCGGCAGCCGGAGAGGTCGCGCCCTGGTCGGTTGACCAGTTTAGGCGGGGCTACACATCCTAATTCTGGGTCTTTAGGATTTCGTGGGGTCGGGCGTGAAACGTGAAGCGTGTTGCGTGAGGTCTCTCTGGTCACGCAACACGCTTCACGCATCATTGGGTGTCAATCCCCTGAATTCCTGAAGAATCCTAATTCTCTTTAGCGATAAGGATATGAACGCCTTGCGCACGCATGGCGGTGATGAGTTGCGCGGGCGCTCCCTCGTTGGTCACAATTTTAGAGATTGCCGCTAAGGGTACAATGGTCGCCAGGGACGGCCGTCCAAATTTACTGCCATCCACCACAGCAATCACTTCCTGGCAGCGCGGAACAACCGTTTGTTTAATTTCCACTTCGATCAACGGAGAATCCATCAAACCGCCCTCCAAAGAAATCCCCCAGCCGCCCAAAAACGCTTTGTGAAAATGAAAACGACTCAACACATCATTGGCGATCAATCCGGCAATCGAGCCGGTAGAGCTGCGCACCCGGCCGCCCGTTAACACGACTTCCAGGTGGTCCGCGCCCAACATTTCCAGCGCCGTCCAAATGCCCGTGGTAATGACGGTCACGTTATACAAATCCGCCCGCTGTTTCAGCGCCTGCCCCACGGCAATCGCCGTCGTGCTGGCATCCAGCAAAATGGATTCGCCCGATTGCACCAGCGATGCCGCCAGTTTGCCAATCCACTGCTTTTCGGCGGCGTTGCTGCGCTGGCGGATGCTGATGGAATATTCCTGACGAGTGCGTTCATCCCCCAGGCGCGCGCCGCCGTGCGTGCGCACCACCTTCCCCTTCTCGGCCAACTGGTTTAAATCGCTCCGAATGGTCACCGGGGAAACGGAAAAGCGCTCGCTCAACTCGGCGACTGTGGCGGTTTGCTGCTGCAACATGAGTTGAATGATTTGCTCGTGCCTTTCTTCCATTGTCATCCGTTATCTCCTTCTTTGGGCGACTTTTCCTGGGTCTTTAGGATTTCGTAGGGTCGGGCGTGAAGCGTGATGCGTATTGCGGGAGGTCTCTCTGGTCACGCAGCACGCTTCACGCATCATTGGGTGTCAATCCCCTGAATTCCTGAAGAACCCTTTTCCTTTTGTGGCCTGATTATAAATCAACTTCAACTAACTTTCAATCATTTTCATTTGCCTTTCGTTTGATTGTGATTTATCATAGTATCAGCAATTTGGTTGGTTAATTTTTGGTGTCTTTGCAGACCCTAAGGGTTTGCTCTTGAGAAACCAAAATATCTGGGCCTTAAACCCTTAGGGTCTTGCAGAGAGATCCGAACTGTAGCGATTTTTGTGTGGAAGGAAGAGCGTACGCATGAGCGATAAGACCGTTCTCGCTGTAGATTTGGGGGCCGAATCCGGGCGGGTGATGGCGGTGAAGTTTAACGGCCGTTCCTTCACCCAAGAAGAACTCCACCGATTCCCCAACACCACAGTCACCGTCAACGGCACACTGCACTGGGATTTTTTGCGGCTGTGGCGCGACATCCAGATCGGCATCGAAAAAGGCAAGGCGCTCAATCCGGCAAGCATCGGCGTCGACACCTGGGGCGTCGATTTTGGCCTGCTGGATAAACAGGGTCATCTGATTGGTAATCCGGTGCATTACCGTGACGGCCGTACCGATAGCATGATGGAACGTGCATTTGACAAAGTGCCACGCGCCGAAATCTTCGCCCAAACCGGCGTCCAGTTCATGCAAATCAACACCCTTTACCAGCTCATGAGCCTCGTAGAAAGCCGCTCACCCCAGCTAGACATCGCCGACACGCTGCTGCTGTCGCCCGATCTGCTCAACTACTGGCTGACCGGGCAAAAAGCAAGCGAGTTCAGCATCGCCTCCACCACCCAGATGATGGACCCCCAAACCGGCGCGTGGGCGGTTGATTTGCTCCACAAACTTGGCATCCCCCAACACATCCTGCCGGAAATCGTGCCATCAGGAACGCGCCTGGGGCAGTATGACGGCATTCCGGTCATCGCGCCGGCCTGCCATGACACCGGCAGCGCGGTAGCGGCCGTGCCGGCAGCCACGGCCGATTTTGCCTATATCAGCAGCGGCACCTGGAGCCTGCTGGGGCTGGAACTACCGCAGCCGGTCCTGTCATCTGCGGCTTTAGCCGCCAACCTCACCAACGAAGGCGGGGTGTATGGCACCGTCCGCCTGCTGAAGAATTTGATGGGCATGTGGCTGCTGCAGCAAAGCCGCGCCGCCTGGACCGCGCAAAACGAACCTTTTTCTTATGGCGAACTGGTGGCAATGGCCCAAACAGCGCCGCCATTCCGCTCGTTCATCCATGTCAACGACCCTCTTTTTATGAAACACGGCGACATGCCGGATCGCATCCAGTCATTTTGTAGACAAACAGGCCAGCCGGTTCCCCAAAGCAAGGGCGAAATCGTGCGCGTCATTTTGGAAAGCCTGGCTATGGCTTACCGGGATTCGCTGGAGCAGCTAACGGCCGTTACCCCCCACCCTGTTCGCGTCGTCCACATCGTCGGCGGCGGCACGCAAAACAAACTGCTCAACCAGATGACGGCCAATGCCACCGGGCTGCCGGTTATCGCCGGACCGATTGAAGCCACTGTCATCGGCAACGCCAGCGTGCAGCTCATTGCGCTGGGCGAAATCGCCGACATCAACCAGGCGCGGGCCATCGTCGCGGAGATGGCGGAATTGGCCCATTATGAACCGCAAGAAACGGCCGTATGGACTGACATGTACGGCCGTTATCAGGAAATTATCGCGTAGAATGCAATTGGCGATTGGCGATTGAACAAATCGCCAATCGCCAATCACAAACAAACACCTATGAACTTTCAACTCCTTCACCCCCGCGACCAACTGGTCGCCATTATGAACCGCATTTACCACAACGGCATGACCACCCTCAGCGGCGGCAATCTGTCCATTAAAGACGACAACGGCGACATCTGGATCACCCCATCGGGCATCGACAAAGGCACGCTGACGCCCAAAGACATCATGTGCGTACAGGCAGACGGAACCATCATCGGGCCGCACAGACCATCCATTGAATACCCCTTTCACCGGAAAATCTACGAACTGCGCCCCGATTTTCAGGCCATCGTCCATGCCCATCCTCCGGCGCTGGTCTCCTTTAGCATTGTGCGCGAAGTGCCAGACACGCGCATCATCCCCCAGGCCAACCGCCTGTGCGGGCCAGTGGGGTATGCGCCCTACGCCCTGCCCGGCAGCGAAAAGCTGGGCGAAAATATCGCCACGACATTCGCTCAGGGCTACAACATCATCATCCTGGAAAATCATGGCATGGCGGCCGGCGGGGCCAATCTGCTCGACGCCTTCCACCGCCTGGAGACGCTGGACTTTTGCGCCCGCACCCTGATTCGGGCCAAAGCATTAGGGCCGGTGCAAACCTTGAGCGAACCGGCGCTAAACTTATTCGACCATCGTCACAACCTGCTGCCGGAATTTGTGCCCACCGCCCACAGCAGCCGCGAGCGCGAACTGCGCCAGCAAATTGTAGACATCGTGGCTCGCGCTTATGACCGGCAGCTCATGATCAGCACCGAAGGCGTCGTTTCAGCGCGGCTGGACACAGACAGCTTTCTGATCACGCCGACGGGCCAGGACCGGCGGGCGCTGAACATTGCCGATGTAGTGCTGGTGCGAAACGGCATGCGCGAGGCGGGCAAGCTGCCCAGCCGCGCCGTGCGCCTGCACGAAGCCATTTATGCCAGACACCCGGACATCCACAGCGTCATGTCGGCGCAAAGTCCCAACGCCACCGCCTACACCATCACAACTTCCCGATTTGATTCGCGTACAATTCCGGAGAGCTTTATTCTGCTGCGCGACATTCCGCTAATCCCATTCAAGACGCTCTATACCCAGGTCGACACCGTGGCGGAAACAGTTTCTCTGAGTACGCCGGTGCTGCTGGTGCAAAACGATTGTGTGCTGACGGTGGGCACGGACATTTTGAACGCTTTTGATCGGTTGGAGGTGGCGGAATTCAGTGCGCGGTCGTTGATAGACACGGCCGTTCTCGGCCAGCTCGTCCCCATCGGCGATGCCGAAATCCACGATTTGGAAGTGGCTTTTTCGCTTACGTAACGCCTGGCAAGATTAGACCAATCGCCAGAGGGGGAGCAAGCGCTGACAGAGGCTGGCCTGGCCGGACGGCCGTTAACCACCATGATGGAAGTGGGCGGCGGGTTTGAGCATACGGCCGTGTTCGATACCCCCCGCGAAACAACCCAACTCGATCTGATAACCGACCACGGCGCATTTCCCGGCCGCATCATCATCGGCAGCGACCAGAGCTGGCTGCACAAACCAACCATCGTCCACCTCCCCCTGCCTTAATCTGCCAAACACCCTTAAACCAACCCATCAACTATCGTAAACCAGGGGCGTCACGTGGTATACTTCGACGTTAGAAATGTAATCGCGCATTCATGGAACACAGATAACAACTCGCTCTTTGTACCGGACTGATTCCGATGAATATGGCAAAAACGGGAAGCACATCAAGTCATACCCTTACAGCCCAGGTAGTCACTTGTGCGCCAGTCATCCAGAGGCGAAGCACCCATATGCCACCGACAAACAGCCCACCCGATATTCCCGATATCCCTGGCTACGGCCGTTTGGTTTTTACTGCTAACCACAACCTGGCCAATTCCCTCTCCCCAACATCTCCATCATTTTTCAAATCATCCTCCATTAGCTTCTTTTCCCGCACCGCCAGCTTGCAGCGCGTGGTAGCCCTGGCACAAAAGGCATGGGTTAAAATATGAGGACTCAACAAATGCAGCCAATCAGTATTTTGTTAATAGAAGATAATCCAGGAGACGTGCGCTTAACCCAGGAAGCGTTAAAAGAAGGGAAAATTCTCAACCAGATTACTGTTGTGGAAGATGGTGTCGAGGCTATGGGTTATCTTAGAAAAAAAGACAACCAGAACAGACCAGACCTCATCATGCTAGACCTCAACCTGCCACGGATGAACGGCCGAGAAGTGTTGGCGGCCATCAAAGCAGATGAAACATTAAGGCGAATTCCGGTTGTGGTTCTAACAACGTCAGACTCCGAACAAGACATTTTGGATTCGTATAACTTGCATGCCAACTGCTACGTGACAAAACCTGTGGATTTAGAACAGTTCATCCACGTTGTGCGCTCCATCGAAGATTTTTGGTTGACAGTTGTTAAGCTGCCCCCGAACGAATAACCGTTCATCTTGGCGGCTCAAAAGGTTGCAAACACATGTTGAAAGGAGTGTTTTCGATTAAACGCCTGGTTCTCGTTATTTTTTGGGCGGTGAATCTTGTGGCTTGCACCGTAGGCAACGAGAAACCAGCAGCAGTTCCGGTAGCCATCAAACTGCGCTGGACCCACAACGCGCAGTTTGGCGGCCTTTACGCCGCCGACCAGGAAGGGTATTTCGCCGCCGAAGGGATCGACGCAACCTTTCTTGAAGGAGGACCGGGTATCGATCCTATTGCGGCAGTTCTGGATGGCGAAGCGCAGTTTGGCATCGCCGGCGCAGACGTGATCCTGCTGGCGCGTTCCCAGGGCAAGCCGGTACGGGCGATTGCCACCATTTACCAGCGCAACCCCGTCGTGTTTTTCGCCCTGACGAACACGGGCATTACGACGCCGCAGCAATTTGCGGGCAAAACCATCCGCGCCACTCTGGACATGCTGCCGACACTGCGCGCCATGATGGCATTTATGGCTATTCCCCCTGAAGCGTATCAGATCGTTGAACTTCCTTCAGATATTGCCCGGTTCGCTTCAGGTGAGGTTCCAATTTGGGGGGGATTTGTGACCGGCATGGTCTTGGATTTACAGCAAGCCGGTTACGATATCCAGGTGATCTACCCTGACAATTATGGGGTTCATTTATACGCCGACACGCTGTTTACCACGGATGCGTTTATGGCTGAATCGCCAGATGTTGTGACGCGAGTTGTCAGGGCCACGCGTAACGGCCTGACTTTTGCGGTCACGCAGCCGGAGGCCATTGGCCCAATGGTCGCCCTTTATAACGACCAGGCAGATCCGGCTGCGGAATCTCTGCGCATGATGGCCAGTATTCCGCTCATTCAATCTGGCACAACCAGGATTGGCTGGATGGATCAGGCAAAGTGGCAAGAAATGCACGACATTTTGCTGGCGCAAGGCGTGCTGCCAAATGAAATAGATGTGTCTACGGTGTTTACGCTGGCGTTTCTGGAAAAGTCTATCGGAGACGAGAAATGAAACTTTCCAGCAAATTGGCGGGGCTGTTTATGGCCATCTCCATCCTGACGGTTGCAGGGGTTGGGGTTTTGGCGTTTCAGAGCAGCCGGCGCAGTCTGGAGGCCAAGGTTTTTGAAGACCTTGCCAAAACAACGCTGCTTAAAGAGGCTGAGTTGGAACGCTGGCTGCGTAATAATGAGCAAGACCTGGAGAAAGTGGCGCAACGGCCGTTAGTCAAACAATATGCGGCCACCCTGGCCTCCCTCCAACCCGATGATCCCGCCTACCAGGAAGCCTACCAACAACTCGACATCGACCATCTGCCCCTTCTGATTGGAACAGGCGGTTATCTGACAATCTCCATCCTTCGCCCCAGCGATGGGCAAATATTAATTTCCACCGACAAATCACTCGAAGGCTTTTTCCGCGAAAACGAGACATATTTCCTGAAGGGGCAAAGCCAAACCTACACCCAAACGCCAGCCTATTCCCTGGTAGACAACGGCGTCGTGATGCACACCAGCACCCCAATTCTGAGCAAGGATGGCGACTTGATAGCTGTGCTGGTCGGCCATCAGGACCTGGGGGAAATGTCACGCATCATGGAACAGGGGCGCGAGCTTACCGCGACCGAAGAAACTTATTTGGTAAACCAATTTGGGTTCCTGGTCACCAACAGCCGGTTTGGGGTCACATCGCCGCTGCGAGTGACCGTCAATTCGCCAGGCGTGAACGATTGTCTGACCGGAACAAGCGCTACGACCATCTACAATGATTACCGCGATGTGCCGGTTTTAGGGTCCTATCGCTGGCTTCCCAATCTGGCCTTGTGTATTCTGACCGAAATCGATCAACAAGAGGCGCTCGCCCCGGTTGTCAGTCTGCGCCAAAAAATGCTGTGGCTGGGCATTTTGGCCATTGTCGTCGCCAGTGGCGCAGGGATTTTCTTTTCCCGCTCGCTAACCAAATCACTACGGCAGCTAACCGTTGGCATGGAAATCATGGCGGCCGGCAACCTGGATCACCGGGTACAGGTGGATCGGCAAGACGAGTTGGGCACATTGGCCAACGGATTCAACCAGATGGCCGCCAGTTTGGAAACCATCCAGGCGGCCTTGTCAGACAGCGAAAGAAAATATCGCGCCGTTGTGGAAGGCGCAGACGCAGCCATTTCAACGATTGCCCACGATGGCACTTTTCTTTTTATGAACACCAATGCAGCCCGGCAGCTTGGCGGTCAGCCAGATGATTTTATTGGGCAACCTATGGCGAAGCTGTTACCAAAGCCAGCCGCCGACCGCCAATTACAGAGCATACAAACCGTTATAACCGAAGGAATTAATCTGGTCAGGGAATCGTCTACTGTAATTACCGGCCAAACGCGGTGGTACAATTCGCGCATTCAACCTGTTTATGACAGCGAGGGGCACATCACAGCAGCCTTGTTGATCGCCTACGACATCACATCACAAAAAGAGGCCGAGATAGCCCTGGTAGAAGAACGCGGCTTTGTCGATGCGATTATGGACACGGCCGAGGCGTTGATTATTGGGTTGGATAACGAGGGGCATATCATGCGCTTTAATTGGGCGTGTGAAGCGCTGACGGGTTATTCTTTTGGCGAGGTGGCGGGACGGCCGTTTTGGGATTTCTTGCTCCTGGAAGAAGAAAAAGAAGAGATAAAAAAGGTTTTCCACCAAATGCAGGCCGGAGATTTTCCCAACACCCATGAAAACTACTGGCTTACCAAAAGCGGCGAACGCCGCGCGATTGCCTGGGCCAACACCTGCCAACTCGATACCCTCGGAAAGGTCAAATATGTCATCGGCACTGGCATAGACATTACAAAACAAAAACAAACAGAAGCAGAACTCATTCAACTCAACCAGACCCTGGAACAGCGGGTCGCTGACCGAACAGAGGAAGTGGTGCAAAGCGAAAAACGGTTCCGCGCCGCCTTTGATCTCGCCGCAATAGGCCGAGTGCTGGCGACGCCAGAAGGGCAATTCTTCCAGGTAAACCAGGCATTCTGCGAAATGACAGGTTATTCCGAGGAAGAATTGTGCCAAAAAACATGGTGGGATATCACGCATCCAGATTTTCTAGCATCCGGCCACGATTACATGCAACAACTCATCCAAAGGACAATTCCTTCCTACAACGAGGAACTCACGATCGCGCACAAGTCCGGGGATACCATATGGGTTCGCTTAAATCGAATCCTGCTTTTTAACGCCGACAACCAGCCGCTCTATCTTGTGAGCGACATCGAAAACATTACCCAACGCAAAACCGCAGAGGCAGAAATAAACCGCATCCTCGCCGAACTCGAACGATCAAATATCGAATTACAACAATTTGCGTACGTGGCCTCGCACGACTTACAAGAACCCCTCCGCATGGTCACCAGCTACCTGCAATTGCTCCAACGCCGCTACAGCGGCAAGCTAGACAGCGACGCCGATGAATTCATCGGTTACGCCGTCGATGGCGCCAACCGCATGAAACAACTCATTCAAGATTTGCTATCTTTCTCACGAGTAGGCACACGAGGCAAACCATTCGAGCCAGTTGAGATAAAAGTTATCCTCAAAGAAGCGCTTACAAACCTGGAAACAAGCATCCAGGAAACGGCCGCCCAAATCGACCACGACGATCTCCTGCCCACAATCACCGGAGATGCCGGCCAATTAGTGCAGTTGTTCCAAAACCTGCTCAGCAATGCCATTAAATTCCGCAGCGAAGCACCCCCCAAAATTCATATCGGCGTCCAAAAACAAGAGAGCGACTGGCAATTCTCAATACGCGACAACGGAATTGGTTTCGACCCCCAATTCTCCGACCGCATTTTCATCATTTTCCAGCGCTTGCACACACGCGCCAATTACGGCGGCACCGGCATTGGGCTGGCCATTTGCAAAAAGATTGTCGAACGGCACGGCGGCAACATCTGGGTCCATTCGCAACCAAATGCAGGAACCACCTTCTACTTCACCATTCCCGCAGACACAATACAGAAGGCAGAACTCTAAGCCACCGTGTGCGCGCAAACTGGTAAAATTGGTCCATCTTCACGATTAGGCCAATCTGAAAACCGCAAAATTCTTAGGCACGGCACAGCTACTAACAAATTAGCCTTGTAAGGAACCATGAACACACAAATAAATGGAAACCCAGTAAAAATTCTCCTGGTTGAAGACAACCCTGGTGATATACGCCTGACAAAAGAAGCCCTCAGAGAAGGCAAAGTCAACAATGAAATGTTCATCGTCACAGATGGTTTGGAAGCCCTGGCTTTTCTCAACCAAAAAGGACAATACGCCAATGCCCCTCGTCCCGATGTGATTTTATTAGATCTAAACTTGCCGTTGATGAATGGCGCAGAAGTGCTGGCCAATATCAAAGCGGATCCTCGTCTAAAACGCATTCCGGTCATTGTTCTAACAACATCAGATGATGAACGCGATATCCTGAATAGCTATGATCTTCATGCCAATGCTTACGTCACCAAACCCGTCGACCTAGAGCACTTCATTGAAATTATCGGACAGATTGAAGGGTTCTGGCTCACCATCGTCAAATTACCGCCAACCAACCAAATATGATAATAGCAACCATCCAAATCCTGCTCATTGAGGACAATCCAGGCGACGCGCGATTGATTCGCGAATTACTAAAAGAAGCGGAAAGCGTACAGTTCGTCGTGACACATGCCGAACGGTTAGATGCTGCTCTAGACCACATCCACAACAAATCTTTCGATGTGCTTCTTCTAGATCTTGGATTACCCGATGTGAAAGGACTGGAAGGGCTAGTCCACCTTCATCAAGTCGCCCCCAGCCTGCCTGTGGTAGTGCTTACGGGTCTGGATGACGAAGAGACAGGGTTTCAGGCAGTTAGCCAGGGCGCGCAAGACTATTTGATCAAAGGAAATGTAGACAGCCGCCTGCTGACGCGGGTGCTGCGATATGCCATTGAGCGCAAGCTGACCGAAGACGCAATCCGCGCCTCCCAAAACCTGGCTCAATCGACCATCAACTCCCTCAACGCCAACATCTGTGTTCTGGACGAAACAGGCGTGATTATCGCCCTGAATAAATCTTGGGAAGAGTATGCCATTTCCAATTTTGGTGAATTGAATAAAGTTGGGATAGGAACCAATTACCTGGCAGTTTGTGACACGACGCAAGGCGCGGATGCTGCGTTTGCGGCGCATGTGGCCGCCTGCATTAGGGCTGTGATTCGCGGCGATTCCAACATGTTCGAGGTGGAATACCCCTGCCATTCTCCGGAGGAAAATTATTGGTTTTTGGAGCGGGTAACGCCCTTCCCCAGCCCTGATTTTGGAAAACGAAAAGTTGTTGTCGCTCATGAAAACATTACCGAGCGGATCAAGGCGCAAGAGACGCTGCGCCGCCAGAATCAGTATTTACAGTCTTTGCAAGAAACCACGATAGACCTCGTTTCCGAACTCGACCTCGACCATTTATTGAAGAATATCGTCCAGCGCGCTGGTAGTATTGTCGGCACATCGGACGGTTTTTTGGATTTGATTGATCCGGATACCGGCAAACTCATGCCTAAAGTGGGTCTGGGGGTGATGAAAGAATCCCTGAAATTTATTGTCCAGCCCGGCGAGGGGCTTGCAGGAATTGTTTGGCAGACCGGAAAGCCTGTAGTCATTAACGATTATGATAACTGGCCGGGACGTATTGCTGGCTTTGCCAACAACTTGATCCGCGCCACCATTGGCGTGCCGCTTTTATCTGATTCGAAGGTGGTAGGCGTGCTGGGTCTGGCCCATGTCGGCAGCGACATAGATGCCATGTTTGAACAAGAAGCGGTCGAAATTATGAATCAGTTTGCGCATCTGGCTACCGTGGCTATTCAAAATGCCGGGTTATTCTCCAGGATTGAACTGGAACTGCGCGAACGCAAGCAGGCGGAGGCCACGCTGCGTTTACAGGGCGCGGCGTTGGAAGCGGCCGCTAATGCCATCATGATTACCAATGCGGCCGGGGAAATCCAATGGACTAATCCAGCCTTCACAACCCTTACCGGCTATTCAGCGGCTGAAGCCAATGGCAAAAAACCAGGCAAGCTGATCAAATCTGGCATGCATGACGACCCTTTTTATAAAAATATGTGGGAAACGATTCTGGCAGGCCAGGTGTGGCATGGGGAATTGATTAATCGCCGCAAAGATGGCAGCTTTTATACCGAGGAGCAAACCATTACTCCTTTGCCGGGTGCCGATGGTCAAATTAGCCGTTTTATTGCGATTAAGCAGGATATAACTGAACGAAAACGGGCAGACGATGATCGCGTTCGCTTATTAACCCAGGTTCGAGAACAGGCGCAGCGTATTCGGCAGATTATGGACACGGTGCCGTTGGGCATTCTTTTTATTGATAGTCTGGGGCGGGTGATGCTGGCAAACCCTGTCGCTGAGGACAATTTGGTGAAGCTGGTCGGGGAGGGTGGGAATGACGTCATTACGCATCTTGGCGATCATTCGCTGCCTGAACTATTAATGCTGCCTGTGGACAACAAATGGCATGAAGTGCAAGCCGCAGGGCATACCTTTGTGCTTGTTGCCAGCCCTTTGCAAGAGGCGCTTGACGCGAAAAACTGGGTGCTGGTTATTGACGATGTGACCGAACAAAGAACCACCCAACGGTATCAGCAGGCTCAGGAAAGGTTGGCAACTGTGGGGCAGCTAGCGGCGGGTATTGCTCACGATTTTAATAATGTGATGGGCGTGATTACGCTTTATACCCAAATTTTGCAAGATGCGCCTGATATTTCGCCTAAGAATAAGCAGCGTTTGGGGCAAATTAATGATCAGGCGTTACATGCGGCTAATTTGATCTCTCGGATTTTGGATTTTAGTCGGCGTGCTGATATGGAAAAGACGGCCGTTGACCTGCTGCCCATGACCAAGGAATTCATTAAGTTGTTGGAGCATACCTTGCCTGAAAGCATTTCTCTAAAGTTGGCGTATGCAGAGACAGGCTACATGTTGCAAGCTGACCCCACTCGTTTGCAGCAAACCTTGATGAATTTAGCCCTCAACGCTCGTGACGCTATGCCCAACGGGGGCGAGCTGCGGTTCGCTTTAGCCACTTTGGCAGTAACCGAGCAAGTGTCATCACCTTTGCCGGATATGGCGGAGGGAAATTGGGTCCATCTGGCGGTTTCTGATACAGGCGCTGGTATTGCTCCAGAAAATCTGCCGCATATCTTCGATCCATTTTTTACTACGAAGCAGGTGGGGCAAGGAACCGGTCTGGGACTGGCTCAAGTCTATGGCATCATTAAACAACACAACGGGTTTATTGATGTGCAAAGCCAGGTAGGAGAAGGGACTGTTTTTGACATTTATTTACCATTGATCAGTGCTGCGGCTGTAGAACGGCCGTCTACCATCCCATCCAATACAAAAATAAGGGGCACAGAGTGCATCTTGCTGGTAGAAGATAATCTGGCCATGCGCCTTTCGGTAGCTGAAGTTTTGATGGGGTTGGGATACGAAGTTAAATCTGCCTCTACAGGGGATGACGCACTCTCGCTTCTGGGGTCCGATGACCATGCAATCGACCTGATTCTCACCGATTTGGTAATGCCAGGCATGGATGGGTTGCAGTTATCTAAATCTGTGCGACAACGGTTTCCGGAAATTAAAGTTTTGGTCATGACAGGCCATTCATTGGAGGAAGGGCGTTTACAAACATTGCAGCAAACGGCCGTTCCCTGGATCCAAAAACCCTTCTCCCTTCAAGAACTATCTAAAAAAATCAGAGATGTCCTGGGCGTGACCCCAAATTAAGCAGCCGCCTAAAAATTACGCGGAGGAGATTGGACCATTCACCAAGAATGGTCCAATCTCCTCAAGGTAAAAACATAGGAACCCTCAGGCAGTCATCACCTTTTCCCACGCAACGATAATTTCCCGCCGCCAGGGCACGTTTTCACTGAAAGAGCGTCGGAAATCCTCGTTTTGGATCAAACTTTTTTGCTCCTGAATCTGGTCATAGGCCATCTTCAAAATACTTCGGCTCCGTCGGCTTGCCGTTGCCTGCAAAACACGATAACAGATAAGATGGTTATTCAGGTCATACTCGGTGCCAGCAAATTTGCCCCCGGCATCCAGATAATCCAACACTTCGGCCAAAGTTTCCAGGGCTGCGGCCGGCCGGTCCTGCGCCAGCAATAAATCGGCCAGCATCGTCAACGCTTCCACAAGCAAATTATGATTGCGCAGATCACGACTCAGGCCAATCGCCGCCTGCAAGTTGGCCGCCGCCAGATCAAACTGCCCGATGCGCGTTTGGCTAATCCCCAGGCTGGCCAACGCCAGACATTCACCCGCCCGGTCGCCAATTTCCTGACGAATGATCAGGCTTTGTCGTTGATAGCGCTCTGCCTGGTTGTAATGTCCCTGGGCATAGGCCACAATCCCCAAATTACCCAATGTGTTTCCTTCGCCTTCCTGGTCGCCAATCCGCTGCCGAATTGCCAGGCTCTGTTCATAATAGGCAATGGCCTGCTCATATTGTCCCAGGCTGGCGGCGACAACGCCCAAATTGTTCAGGGTCCGGGCATTGCCCAGTTGGTCCCCAACTTCTTGGGAGATGGCTAAACTCTGTTCGTGGTAATGGATGGCCTGCTCGTACTTTCCCTGAGCGCGGGCGACGATGCCCAGATTGCCATAGGTGATGCCCGCCTTCGACCGTTCGCCAATCTCATGTTTAATCATCAGGCTTTGTTCATAATACCGGGCCGATTGTTCGTAATCGGTTTGGTCCCAGGCGACCAGGCCCATGTTGTTCAGAATAGAGCTTTCACCAGTTCGATCCCCAATTTCCTTATAAATTGTCAGGCTTTGTTCGTAATAGGGCAGCGCCTGATCAGATCTCCGCTGGAACCAGGCCACGATGCCCAAATTTTTCAGGATGTCCGCCTCGGTTTGGCGGTCGCCGATGGCCTGAACGATGGCCAGGCCCTGATGCAAATAGGTTTGGGCAGATTCATATTCCCCCTGGCGCCAATCCACCGCGCCGAGTTCGTTGAGCAGCCAGGCTTCATCGGAACGGCTGCCTGCTTTTTGCACCAGCGTTAACGCCTGTTGGTAATACTGCCGGGCAGCGTCATGGGCGCCGCGATTGGTGGCGATTCGTCCCAGATTGCGTAAGGAGTTGGCCTGTTGTCGCTGCAGCTTGTCGCTGCCAGCGGCCAGGGCTAAACCCAGATGGCTGTGTTCTTCGCTTTTGAGAATGCTGCCTTCTTCAAACAAAATGGCGGCTATATGCACGTGTCCAACTGTTTGCAAATACGTGTCGTTCAGGTCCTGGCCGATGGTCAACGTTTTTTGGGCCAATCGCAGGGCTTCGTTCAAATTGACAATGCGTCCTACGAAGTAAGATTGTTCGGCATAGAGTTGGCCGAGCAAGAATTGAATCGGGCGGGCGGGCGGCGCTTTTTCCAGCGAGCTGATGGCCTGAGCGAGGGCGTCCAGAGCTTCACGATAGAAGCCGACCAGGCGATAAAATTGGGATAAGCCGGTTACGGCCGTGTGCAAGGCGTCGGGCTGCGGCTGGAGGACGGCCCATTGCCAGGCGGCGCGAATGTTGTTGATGTCGGTTTGTATTTCGCGCAGCACGGCCGTTTCGTTTTCCAGCCGGTCTTGTCGTTGGCGCAGAAAATCGACGTAATAGGCGCAGTGGCGTGTTTGCACAGGGTTGTCGTCTGTTTGCAAATGGGCCAGCTTGTCGGCGGCAAAGTGACGAATCAATTCATGCATGTCGAAACGGCCGTTGCCCAACGGCCGTAACAACGATTTTTGGGCCAACGACGCCAGACGGGCAAAAGGAACGCCGGTAATTGCCTGAACGGCCGTGGCGGCAAACCCGCCCCAAAAAACCGAACACTGCGCCAGCGTCAACGCCTCTTCCGCCGATAAACGCTGCCAGGAATACTCAAAAACTGCCTGCAAACTTTGATGCCGCGACGGTAAATCATGCCAAGACGCGGCTAACGCATCATAATTCGCCGTCAACGCCTGGGCAATATCCGCGCAAGATTGGTACTGCGTCAGCACTGCCGCCAGTTCAATGCCCAACGGCAACCCCTCCACCAGTTGGCAAATACGCACCACATCGGCCAGATTGTTGTCGTCCAAAATAAAATCTGGCGTAGTCCGGCTCGCCCGCTCGGTGAACAATTGCAAACTGCTCATGGTAATAAGCGCCGGCATATCAACTGCCGCCATATCATCCGGCACCGGCAGCCCCTGCAAACGAATCACAGCCTCCGCCTGAGCATTCAAACGCTCGCGCGACGTGACCAGAACTGTCAGATTCGGGCAAGCCGTCAGTAAATCCAACACAACAGCCCTGCCGGCAATCAAATGCTCAAAATTATCCAGGATCAACAACATGTGGCGGCGATAAAGCTGGTTTTGTACATATGCAAACGGTGACAAAATGCCAGGCGGAATCGTTAAGCCAAGCGCGTTATCGATAGCGCTAACCAGATGATCTGCGGCCATTTGTGGTTCAGATGTCTCCTCGACAGAAGACAGCGGCACAAACCAGACGCCATCCTTAAAATCAGCGCTAATTTGTTGCGCGGCGGCAATAGCCAGCCGCGTTTTGCCAATGCCACCCTCCCCCATAATCGTAACCAGAGGGTAATCGGGGTTACATAACAATTGCACCGTCTGCGCCAACTCTTTTTGGCGGCCGAAAAACGGGGTCAAGGAGCGAGGTATATTGTGCAAACGAGGCACGGCGACGGCCGTAGACGAGGTAGACCTACCAATTTCGCCCGACACAATCTGCTCGTATAACAGTTGGGTCTGCGGCATGGGTTCAATGCCGAACTCATCATCCAGGGTTTGGCGGCACAGCTCATACTGGGTCAGCGCGGCGCTGCGATTGTTGGTGGAAGCAAACAGCAACATGCGTTGGTAATGGGCCGATTCGCGCCAGGGTTCCAGTTCCAGCAATCGTTGGGTAAGCTCCAGGCCCATCTCCCATTTTTGCTGCTGGATTGCTTGCTCAACCAGCAAATCCATCTGCTGCAGCGCCAACTCATGCAGCCGCTCGCGCCACATGATTTGCCACTCTTCAAACGGACCGGCCTGGGGAACCGAAAAACCGGCTAAAAATTCGCCTTTGTACAGGTCGATTACTTCCCGGCGCTGTTCGAGTGACTGCCCCTCCAGTTGCAGCCGTGTTTGCAAAGCTTCTACATCCAGAAAATACGGCCGTTCCCCATTAAACATCAACGTTTGCCGGGTAATAAGCAAATGCTCGCCAACCATGGTCCGCAGCGCCGGCAAAATATCGCGCAAGTTTTTTAACGCCCGGCTGTCTTCCACATCCGGCCAAAGCAAAGAAGCCAGCCAAAGCCGCGTTTGCGGCTGCGCCGTCACCGCCAGGTAAGCCAAAATCGCCTGCCCTTTCAGAGGCAGAATTTCCGTGAGAGGTTGCTCATCCAACGTTATTTGTGGCGTGCCTAACAGGTGTAAAAACAATTTGCTCATACGCTGGGCCATCCATCGCGCTATCCAAACTGCTGCGCCGACGCTGGGTCGGCGTTCTATCGGCGTTGGTTCGGCGTTCGGTTGCTATTGTACTGTAATCAAGATGAGACGACATGAGCGCAGGCTCAGCGCCATAAATGAAAAGAATATGTATGAACACCGATTTTCACGGATTCTATCCGTGTTCATCCGCGTAAATCTGTGTCCTATTTTCGATGGAGATGGCTGAAACAAGTATGGCTACATCAGAACACCCGTATCGTGTGTATATTGTCCGCTGCTGGGAAGATCGTGAAGCGCCAAGGGACAACGCTTCCCGTTTTGTCTTAGAAATCCCTCGTACCGGCGAACGGTATGGGTTTACCTCTTCAGAAAGATTGTTAAGCGCGCTCAAGAACCAATTGGACATCACCCAAATCGCCACCGACTCGCTACCGTGAGCAGGCAAATGGCGCGCAAACAATTTATGGCAAACTGCTTAGTCAGGTAGCAAGCCCTTGGGGTCTGCATAGTTACAACTGCTTTCAGAAAGGAAAATATGACACGACGAATATGGTTTATTTTTATGACGCTGGTTGTGGCTTTGGCGGCGGCAACGGCCGTCGCCATTGCCTTCGACGAACCGACTTCTGTTTCTCAACCTGTCCACACACAGACGCCCGATACTGCTGTTTCTCCCACCACCAACAACCCCCTGAAACAAGCCCTGCGCGATTTACCCCAACCAGATACCTACATTATCACTTTAGCCGACGCGCCGCTGGCCAGCTATAACGGGGGCGTCACAGGCATGGCGGCCACCAACCCCAAAGCCACAGGCGCCGACCGGCTGGATATGGCCAGCGCCGCAGCCACATCTTACCGCGCCTATCTGATGGCCAAACAAAACAATCTGGTCCGCGCCATGAGCAGCACATACGGCCGTTCCGTAGACGCTTTCTATCATTACACCGTAGCCCTGAACGGCGTCGCCGTACAGCTCAGTGAGAAAGAAGCGGAAATCGCCAACAATATGCCGGGGGTAACGGCCGTTACCCGCGACCAATGGTACTTCCCCACCACCGACGCCACGCCCACCTTCATTGGAGCCACCGCCCTCTGGGATGGCACAGCCACCGGCGGCATCCCCGGCACAAAAGGAGATGGCGTCATCGTCGGCGTCATCGACACCGGCATCTGGCCGGAACATCCATCCTTCGCCGACAACGGAAGCTACCCAGCGCCGCCTGCTTATTGGGGCGGCATTTGCCAACCCCCCAGCGACGGGCAAAACTACCTGGTTTGTAACCACAAGTTAATTGGCGCGCAGCACTTTTTAGCCGCTTACGTACTCGCAGTTGGCGAATACAACGGCGATTTTTACTCCGCCCGCGATGATAACGGACATGGAACCCACACGGCTTCCACCACGGCCGGCAATCAGGGCGTTAACGCCACCATGCTGGGCGTGCCGCGCGGTACGGTTTCCGGCATTGCGCCGCGCGCCTATGTGGCTGCGTACAAGGCGCTCGGTCCCTGGGGCGGCCTTTCTTCCGACCTGCTGTCGGCCATCGACAAAGCGGTAGCCGATGGCGTGGATGTCATCAATTATTCGATTGGCGGCCCCAGCAACGATCCATGGCAGGATGTAACCGCGCTGGCCTTCATGAATGCCCGCGAAGCGGGCGTGTTTGCCGCCGTTTCCGCCGGTAACAGCGGCCCCGGCCCTTCCACCCTTGGTTCGCCTGGCGACGCGCCCTGGGTAACGACGGTAGGAGCCAGCAACAGCAACCGCCACTTCCTCAGCGACATTGTGGTAACACCCAGTTTGACGATGCCCATCCAGTTGTATGGCTCCACGTTGACCAGCGGCGTGACCAACTTTGAATTGGTAGACGCGGCCAATTACATCGATTCGACGGGTGTAAACGGCCGTTTATGCCTCAATCCCTTCAGCCCTGGCACCTTTAACAACCATCAGGTCGTGTTATGCGAACGCGGCGTCAATGCCCGCGTGGCCAAAGGGGATAATGTGAAAGCAGGCGGCGCCGGCGGCCTCATCCTCGCCAACGCCGAACAGGGCGACCTGGGCACAGATCACTTCACTTTGCCCGCTGTCCATGTGAATGCCGACGTGGGCGCGGCTCTACGCAGCCACATCGCCGCGAACAGCCCTGTTACCATTTCCTTTACCAGCAGCCAGGCAGTTTATGCACCGGACTCCCGCGTTCCCGTGGATGAAATGGCCGGGTTCAGTTCGCGTGGTCCGGTGCTGCAGGGCAACAGCAACTATGTCAAACCCAACGTGACCGGTCCTGGCGTGCAAATTTTGGCCGGGCAAACCGCCTTTGCCGATGGGCAAGCCACCGGCGAACTGTTCCAGGCGATTGCCGGCACCTCTATGTCCAGCCCGCATGTGGCCGGGGCGGGCGCTTTGCTTGTCGCGCTGCACCCCGACTGGACACCCGCCGAAATCGAATCGGCGCTGATGACCACAGCCAACGACACCCATCTTAAAGAAGATGGCCTGACTCCGGCCGACGCGTTTGACATGGGCGCGGGGCGCATTGATTTGTTTGTCGCCAGCAAGGCGGGCTTGGTACTGAACGAGGTTCGGGCCAATTACCTGGCGGCCAACCCGGATGGCGGCGGCGACCCGTCTACCTTAAATATCGCGTCGCTGGCTAACGGGCAGTGCCTGGCCGAATGCAGTTGGCAGCGCACGGTGCGCAGCACGCTGGCTTACACGGTGACGTGGACGGCCGTTACCACCCAAATCAATGGCCTCAACCTCACCATCACCCCGGCTCAGTTCGTTTTAGGACCAGGAAGCACGCAAACCGTCACGGTTACGGCCAATGTCGAAGGGTTCGAGCCAGACGGCGGCTGGCATTTTGTCGGCTTTACCTTACAGCCAGACACAACGCAGGTTCCAGACGCCCATTTCCCCATCGCCCTGCTCCCCACCAACTCGCTAATGGCCGATAAAGTGACCGACGACACGACCAGCAAATCAGGCAGCGTGTCGGTCAATGTCGTTTCGCGGCAAATTACCGATTTAAGTCTGACCCCCAAAGGTCTGGCTGTGGGCACGGTTCTGACGACCACCCTGGTGGAAGACCCCACGCCCGACAACCCATATGACAATTTAAATGATGGCACAACCCACGTCATTACCGTAACAGTTCCGGCCGGGGCGACCCGTTTGGTGGCCGAAACCATCGAATCGACCGCTACGGATGTGGATTTATTTGTCGGTACTGGCGAACAGCCTTCCTCCGCCACTCAGGTGTGCAGCAGCACCACGCCTTACCCAATCGAATATTGCAATATCAACACCCCGGCCGAAGGCGTCTGGTGGATTTTGGTCCAAAACTGGCGTGAAGGGGCTGCCGCGCCCGACCTGGTGAAACTGGTGTTTGCCGTGACCGCCAACGATACCGGCGAGGTGACGGCTTCCGGCCCAACTGGGCTTATTCCGGCCGGGCAGCCGTTTGACGTGAGCGTGAATTGGCAGCAGGCGCAGATTGCTCCGGGTGATCGCGCTTACGGTTCGGTGACGCTGGGCGCGGATGCCGCGCATCCTGACAATGTGGGCATCATTAACCTGAACGTGATTTATCGCGGGGCTGCGGCGATGCAGTTGAGTGACACGGCCGTTTCCGTCACCCAGGCGCCAAACAGCACCCAAACCCATACGCTAACCATTGCCAACCCTGGGGATATTGACCTGGTGTGGACGGTAACGCGGGAAACGGCCGTTTCCCGCATTACCCTGGACATCGCCAACGAAGAACCGGCGGCCAATCCCGCCAGCTTCACCGCCTGGGGCGATTTCTCGCTCTTCCAATGGCTGCCGCGGCCAGAAGCCGCGCTGCCCACACCATCGACGCCCAGCCAAATGACCGGCGGGCAGGTCATCTCTCTGGTATTAGACGATGGCGCGCCGGAAGAAAATTTTGGGGCTTACGGCCGTCAATTCATCTGGCTGAACCGCTTCACACCCCGGTCAACCGATTTCCCATTCTCCCTGACCGAAGTTCAGGTACTGTTTGACAATTCCGCCTTTAGCGGTGTGAATGTTGGCGAGTTGGTCGACATCTATGTGTACGAAGACGCCGACGGCAACCCCAACACAGGCGCCCATCATGTGGGTACGATAAAAAACGCGGCCGTCCAGGCAGCCGATGGAACGACTTTCTCTACCTACACCTTCGACCAACCGATCCAACTGACTGAACCTGGCGATGTACTCATTGCCGTGGTCAACCGCACGGCCGCCATTGGCAGCAGCGGGTATCCGGCCGCATTAGATACAAGCACCAGCAAGGCCCGTTCCTGGATTGGCATGTACCAGGCCGGCGCGCCGTCTGATCCGCCAACGATTCCGGCCGATACCTCGTGGGGCCTCCTGGATTCCCTTGGCGCGCCGGGAAACTGGCTGATCCGTGGTGTGGGTGAAAAATGTGGCGCGCAAGAAATCCCCTGGCTGACTGTTACCCCGCCACAGGGCACAACCCCCGCCGGCGGCAGCAGCGACCTCCAATTGCAGATCAACACCAGCGGCCTGACTTACGGGTCCCATACCGCCGTCCTGTGTTTTGACAGCAATGCTTCCGGTCTGACCGACGTTTTTGTTCGTGTGCCGGTTACGGTGGACGTGCAAGATATTGTCTACAAGACTTTTCTGCCCCGGATAACGCAATAAATTGTTTACCAATAGATCGTCGGAAGAATTTCCATCCGGCGATCTATGTTTTTAGATCAGGTTTAGAGAGAGAAGGAGAATAAGGATGCACAAGAAACGAGGAATTTTTATGGCCACGGCCGTTCTTGCTCTGGCCGCCGTGTTGTTTTGGGCCTCATCCGGCGTGACACGCGCCGATGACCAACCCGGCCGTCTGACACCGCCGGAAATTTGCAGCGAGCTAACAGACCCGGAATCACCCCTCAGCGGGATGCCGCGCGTCTGGCTGCAAAATCTTTGCGGCGTTACGGTTGAGGTTGGAAAAACGGCAACGGCCGTTACCAACCAGGCCGTCATCCAACAAGCATTGGCCGTTGATGTACTCGTCAACGACCCGACCAAAGATGGCGGCCTGGCGAGTGTGCAAAGCACCACCTCTACCGCGATGAACCAGACGACAGGCACTGTCTGCGCCGCCTACATCGACGCTTATCATGGTCTGGTTGAAAACACAGGCTTCATTGGGTTCAGCCGGTCCATCGACGGTGGAGCCACCTTCGACGATAAAGACCACATCGACGCCACGAAGATCAATTACGGCAATCCCAGCCTTGTCTGGCGCGAAAGCGATGGCCATTTCTACCTGTCTGCTTTGCTTGGCGGGTCAGACGGCGTGGGTGTCTGGCAATCTACCGATGACTGCCAGACGTTTAATTTTGTGACCGCCTTAGATAAGCGGCTTGAATATGGCGTAGACGACATGGCAATCATGGCCGTGGATAACAACGCGAGCAGCGCGTATTACGGCCGTCTCTACCTGGTCTGGTACGGCGAACAAAACACCATTCAGTTTAGCCTCTCCGATAATGGTTTTGTCTGGCAAGGCCGCTCCACCATCAGCAGCGTCACCGATTACAACTACACAACCAAAACCCCCTGGATTACCGTTGGCCCCGCTGGCGATCTGGTTGTGGCCTGGAACAAAGTCATCTTCCCCTGGGATGCCGATTGGACCTTTAGCATCGAAGGGGTCCGCTCAACCGACGGCGGCGGTTCATTCACGCCCATCAATTCGCCCATCGCCGATGCGGTGATGCCGCGTCATGCTGGCACAACTTGCGGCTATAACCAGCCAGGGCTTTTGGGAGGAATTGGCTATTATCCAGCCCCGCCGCAAATTACCACCGGCAATGACGGCGTGCTGCACATGGTTTACGCCTATGATCCCGACGGTTACGACGTTGGCGATGTCGTCGATGTGTTTTACCGCCGTTCGCTGGATAACGGAACGACCTGGGAACCAGAAATTCGCCTAAATGATGATGTGACTCTGACCGACCAGTTTTTCCCCACCATCAGCGTGAATGAAAACGGCCGTGTCGTGGCCACCTGGTACGATCGGCGCAATGATCCGACAAACAATTACCTGTTTGAATACTTCATGCGCACCTCGTTCGATAACGGGCAAACCTGGGAAGCCAGCGTCAAAGTCAGCGACGCCCAATCGCCCGTGTTTGTCGATCCTTCCATCGACACGTGTTATCACGGCTTCTACGATCAACAATTCCAAGACACCGACAGCGCCTATATTTTCTGGTCTGACGACCGGAATCTGACCGGCGCCGTGCAAGACCCGGATGTCTTTTTTGAAAAAGTAACATTCCCCGCCGATTTTGTGATCAGCGCCACGCCAGCTTCCCAGGCTGTTTGCACCAGCGACAGCCCGGTGTACGACGTTACCCTGGCCTCGGTAAGCGGGTATAACAACAGCGTCAATCTCAGCGTCAGCGGCGCGCCGGCCGGAGCCAATACGGCCTTTGCCACCAACCCGGTTACGCCCAACGCCGCCACCACCCTGACTCTTTCCAATTTAGGCGGGGCGACGGCCGGCAGTTATGCGTTGGGTATTGTCGGCACGGAAGGCAGCAAGGTACATACCGCTACGGTCACTCTGGATTTGTCCAGCGCTGTTCCGGGCAGCCCTGCGCTGTCGTCGCCGGCGGATACGGCCGTTGACGTTCCCGTCATCCCCACCTTCACCTGGACACCCTCCATTGGCGCCTTAGATTACACCCTGGAAATCGCCGCCGACAGCGGTTTCGCGTCCGTGATCTATAGCGAAACCACCACCGCCACCAGCCTCGCGCCGACCACCTATCTGGCGGCCGGAACAATGTACTATTGGCGCGTCACGGCCAACAATGGCTGCGGCAGCGCCGTTTCCGCTGTGGCCAGCTTCACCACGGCCGTTTCGCCGATGGTCCTGCTGGTAGACGATGATGATAATTTCCCCGACTCCCTTGCCTCCTACACCGATGCGCTGGACGCGATGGGCACGACTTATGACATTTGGGACACATCCGCAGGGTTCAACCTACCCGTCGAGGCGGATTTAGCCCCTTATGACATGGTGATCTGGTTCACCGGAGCAAGATACGGTTCTGGCCCTTCAGAGGCGTCCGAAGCAATTTTGAGCCAATGGCTTCCTCAAGACAACTGCCTGTTTTTGTCCAGTTCCAACTACCTGAACACAATAACCGCCTTCCGCAGCCAATATCTGGGCATACGCAGTTACTATTCCCAATACCCCGCCTATGAAACATTGCAAGGGGATTGGGTGGTATATGGCGGACTCGGCCCTTACACCCTGGTTTACCCGTTCTATGCCGATACCAAAGCGCTTACTTTGAATGATTTTGGTCGGCCATCTTTTATTGATGCCGCTAATACGGCCGGTTCTACGGTATACGGCCGTTCCTTCCGCAGCACCTACCTGGCCTTCCCCTTCGAAGCCATCGACCTCCTGGCCGATCGTCAGGATGTGCTGACAACCGCCGTAAACTGGTGCAGCAATGGGGTTTTGTATGGCTCGTTGGCCGGCACAATAACCGACACCGATTACAGTTGGCCGATTAAAAACGCCACTGTCACGGCCGATGATGGAACCAATCAAGTTGTCTTCACGACTGATTTGCTGGGCAATTACAGCGGCGATCTGCGCACCGGCACATATACTGTCACGGTAACGGCCGTCAATTACGCCAGCTTTACCACGCAGGTAACCATCAATGATGGCGCCACGACGCCGCTGGATGTCAATCTGCAAGGTGGCTCATTGGGCTATACTCCGGCCAATATCGAAGACACCGTAGCCCTGGGCGGCGTTGTTACCCACACCATTACCCTGACAGCCAGCGGTTCGCTGCCTGTAGACGTGAACCTGACCCCCTACAGCACCTTGTTAGACCGCGTCTATGGCATTTATGCCAGCTTTGACCCGCAGCCAACCATTGCTTACTTTAACCGCCAGGATCCGGCAACCCTGACCAGCCTCGGCAGTTTTGCTAAAGGCGGCTCAGTCGGCGGCGACTTCTTTGGCGACGATTTCTCGGTGGTCTACGCCCTGGGCGATCTGAATGATTATGATTCTTCCAACGATGAGCTGCTGAAAATCGACACAACCACCGGCGCTGTGACCGTCGTGGGCACATTGCCCCAACCGCCCGGATGGGAGCAATACAGCGCGATGGGGTATGATCCCGAAACGCAGCAAATGTATGTAGTCAGCAGTTACGTCGATTTCTTCAGCACGGGCGGTAAAAGCCTGTTTACCATTGATGTGACCACAGGCCAAACGACACTGCTCGGCTCTATCATCGGTCCAAATCAGTTGGATATCGATTCCATTGCTTTTGATGATCAGGGCACGATGTATGCCCACGATAACTGGAGCCAGCAGCTCCTGACCATTGATAAAACCACGCGGCAGGCTACTGCCATTGGGCCGGTGCTGCCGAATACCAACTTCAACAGCGGCATGGATTGGGATCCGGTCACCAAGCAAATGTATATAACCACCTGGAACAACGATGGTGGGCAACTGCATACGATTGACCTGGCAACGGCCGAAACGACATTTGTTGAGTCGTTGGGCAGCACCGCGCCGGGCAACAACAGCGAAATTGCCTTTACCTGGATTGCTTTTGCGTCGGCGCCGCTGCCATGGGCCACGGCCGTTCCTGAGCAAGTCACCATTCCGGCCAACGGCTCGGTGAATGTCGATATCGCTTTTGATACACGTGGCTTGTATGCGCCAGGGGATTACAAAGGCGCGGTTGCCTTCAGCGGTTCATTTGTAAACAATGTCACCGCCCAACCGCTGCTCATGCACGTCACTTGCGCCGATTGCGGCGTGCTGGATGGGTCCATATTGGATGAGTGGTTTGATACGGCCGTTAAAGCCAATGTCACCATCACCAGCGCCAACGGCATGAACATCCATCTGATAGGCGTGGATACCTACAATGTGACCGTTCCGGCAGGCGAATACACCCTGACGGCCACTGCTCCTGGCTATTTGGATGCCACGACGACGGTAACGGCCGTAACCTCTACAACCGTCACCACCGACCTCATCCTGACTCCCCAGGCCAGTTTCTTAAGCTACAGCCCGGCAAACGTCGCGGTCAACGCCCAAATTGGCGACCTGATGACCAAAACCGTCACCGTCTCCAATACCGGCACCGTTCCCATGCGCTTCACCGTGCGCATGGACAACTTCGACGTGCCCGTAGCCGTGCGCAACGCCGCCCTGACCGCCATCAACGATCAGAGTCCGAACGCCGCCGACGCGCCCCTCGCCATTACCGCCTACGGCATCCTCGAAGAAGGCATCGGCGGATCCTTGGGCTGGTTTAACCTGAATGATTCCACCAACATATTCAGCAGCGGGCAGCATATCGATCATGGCTCTTTGCGCGGCGGCGATTTCTGGGCAAACGATTTCGCCACGCTGTACGCCTTTGAAGAAAGCAAACTGATCGCCTTAGACGCAGCCACCGGCAGCAAGAGAATCGTTGGCGCGCTGCCCATGATCTCTACCTACAGCGTCTACGATGGCATGGCCTATGATCCGGTCACAGAAACCATGTACATCCTCCATGCCTTTAATTGCTACATGGGACAATCGCTCTACGCCGTTGATGTCCACACGGCGGCAACCTCCCAAAATGTGCCTGTTGCCGGCAGCGGGTGTCTCAATTCGCTGACTTTTGCGGACAACGGAACCTTGTATAGTGTCGACATCGACAACGACATTCTGGTAACCATCGATCCAACAACGGGTCAGGTTACAGTGGTCGGCAGTCTGGGGTTTGACGCCAACACCTTTACCCAAGGTCTGGCCTGGGATTCGGCTACCAATCAACTGTTTTACACGTCAACCGACCCCAACACGTTTCCCTTTACCCAAAAATTCTACCGGATTAACGTGAGCACCGGCGCAGCGGAGTACCTTGGCGACATGGGCTTTTCTTCCCTGTCTGGATTGGCTATCGCCTCTGAGGCGGTGCGGTGGGCCACCTTACCGACAGAAGAAATTGTTGTTCCGGCGGGGATGCAGGCAACGTTTGATATTGTCTTCGACCTGCGCAGTATGGTAACAACCGGCGATTTTCTGTCTGACGTGGTGTTTGAGGGTGGTTTTATCAACAATCCCCCCGATATGCCGGTTAGCCTGACATTGGGCTGCACGGATTGCGCTACGCTAGACGGCCGTATCACCGATGCCGCAACGAGCGACGCATTACCGGCTACCCTGCACATCACCGGCCCCAATGGGTTCGATAAGCTGGTGCATAACAAAGAGGCTTACAACCTGACTGTGCAGCCAGGTGAATACACGATCATGGTGAGCCGGAGGGGGTTTGTGAGTCAGGCTATGTCGGTAACGGCCGTTTCCAACGCCGCCACCACCACAGACTTCAATCTAATCCCCGAAATCGCCAACATCGCCCACGATCCAACCGCCTTCAACGAAGTCGTCACCGTGGGCACAACCGTAACCAAGAGCTTCACCATCAGCAATACCGGCGCCTCGGCCTTCGACTTTGCTGTGCGGGATACCGATTGGTCCCTGACCATGCTGCCGACCATCCCTTACACTTCCTGCGGTGATGCCGATGCCTTTGGCTATTCGTGCATCGACTCCAACGTACCCGGCAGCCCGGTCACCTACAATTGGATCGACATCGCCACCACCGGCCAGAGTTTAGGCCTTAGCGGGGCCAACGATTTCTATGCCCCGCTGGAGATACCCTTCAACTTCAGCTACTACGGTCAGGAATACAACCAGCTTTCTATCCACTCCTACGGCCAGGTTTACTTTGAAGATCGGCAACCTGACCCCAACTTCGCGGGCAACCAGCCCATTCCGAGCACCATTGATGGCGGTGTGCAGGCTTATATCGCGCCGCTGTGGGACAGCCACAATTACACGGCCGCCAGCAAAACCTACTACGAAGTTCAGGGTATTGCGCCACACCGGCGAGTAATCATCCAATGGGAAAATATCGATTCCGGCGGGTGGCCGTCATCGAGTATGACCTTCCAGGTGGTGTTGTTTGAAAATGGGAACATCCTGAGCCAGTACAAATCGCTCAACGGCTTCACCGGCGACCGGGCAACCATCGGTATTCAGGGCGATCCGCAGACAGGTTTGCAATATGGATACAACCAGGCCGTTTTATCGGATGAACTGGCAGTTTGCTTTGTTCATCCCAATTCAAACAATTATGATTGCAGCTTGCAGCCGCCGGACGCGCCCTGGTTGTCTGCCCTGCCGGACAGTGGCACAGTGGATGCCAATGGGTCGGTGACGGTGGATGTGGTGTTCGACGCCACGGCCGTTACCCCCGGCATCTATCTAGGCGAAATCTATTACGGCGGCGCTTTCAACGCCCCATTGGTCATCCCGGTAGAAATGCAGGTAGTCAATGTGTCTGTGGATGCAGCCCCCAGCGAGCAGCTCATCTCGCTGTTTGAAACCGCGCGGTACACCGTCTCCATCGTCAATACCGGCGATTTCACCGACACCTTTGACCTGAACGTGCAGGCAAATTGGGACACAAGGCTGCTGTTTGGCGGGCGAGCTGGCGATTATGGCCTGAGCGTGACCTTAGCGCCCCAGGAAAGTGTGACCTTTGACGTGATCGTCACCCCGCCGGCCAACGCCAGCGGTGGGTCGGACACGGCCGTGATCACCGCCACCTCCCAAACTTACAGCGGCTCCTATGCCTCCGCCGCTCTAAAAACAACGGTCAGGCATATGATTCTCTTGCCGTTTATGATTCGTAATTAGCCCGCAGCAGAGACAAAGGTCAGCCATCTGACCTTTGTCTTGGGATAAAAAACGGCCGTTGCCTGAAACTGGGCAACGGCCGTTTTGCTTTATTTCGCTTCAACCAGCCTGCACTTCAATGGGGCAAAAATTAAACTGCCCTCTCTACCCCCTGGTTCACTCACCCAATCAGCACAATCCGTTCCCGATTGTACAACCGGATAGCCACCGCCAAAGCCACCAACCCAACCAGCAGGGTAACGGCCGTTGCCACCACCACATCCCCAACCGGCAGCGCCTCGCCGCGCATCACCCTGTTGATCATAAACGTTTGGGTGATGGTTGGAACCAGGTTCATCCACGGCTGCGCCTTGATGGGCAAGATCGCCAGAAAAAGCGCCGGCATAAACCCGGCCAGCGAAAGCAGTTGGGTATACGTTTGCGCCTCTTTCACGTTGCGCGTGTAGGAGGCAATCAACATTTGCAGCGCCACAGCCATAAAAACGACCGGGATAATGACGAGAACGGCCGTCACCATCGCCGCCGCTTCCACATCCACCTGAATGGCGGTAAACGATTGCACCGCCGGAATGCCCAACAAGACCAAAAACAAAACCGTCGCCAGGGTAGTAGCCAAAATTGTAAAAGTAAACGCCGTGAGGTATTTGCCGAGTACAAACGCCGCGCGCGGAACCGGATTGATCAACAGCGGCTCCAAAGATTCGCGCTCTCGTTCCCCGGCAGTCATGTCTACCACCATGTAAAACCCGCCCAAAAAAGCAGCCGTGAGCATGATGATGGGCAGCAGCCCCAGCACAGTCCCCGATGCGCCGCGCGCGGCCGGCGAAACATCCACCGCGATGACGGGCACGGCCGTTATCAACGCCGGATTAATCCCACGAGCCAACAACCGCAGCGCCGCCATCCGGTCGCTGTATTGCCCCAATAAATTTGTCACCCGCTGCCCGGCCACGCTTGTCCCCTGATTCGATTCGTCCTGAATCAACTCAACCGATGCCGGTTCGCCCGCGCTAAACGACGCAGCGTAGGCGTCTGGAATAACCAGCACCACATCGGCCTCGCCATTTTGCACCGCCGCGCGCGGATCGGCCGGCGGCGGCAAAATATCCACGTTGTATTGGTCCAAAAAAGCGACCAGGTTAGGCGCATTTTGCGCCCCCACCACCGGCAGTTGCAGCGTTTGCTCCACCTGATCGGCAAAGGAGCGGTTGAGAAAGCCAAACAGCACAATGTACAGCAGCGGATTGAGCAGCACGCTAAGCAAGGCGTTAAACACCGAACGACGGTCACGTAAATTGTCCGACATCTCTTTGCGACTGATAATGCCAACAAGTATCCAGAAATTGGGGCGCATTATTCTAAGCCCTCCGTGCTGCCGATAAGCCGAACAAATGCTTCTTCCAGATCAGGCTGACCGGCGCGTTGGCGTAAATCGTCGGCTGAACCTTGCGCCGCGACACGGCCGTGCGCAATAATGACGATGTTGTCGCACAAAGAAGCCACCTCCTGCATGATATGGCTGGAAAACAAAACCGTTTGCCCGGCATCGCGCAGACGGCGAATTACCTGGCGCATCGCGCGGGTGCTCATCACATCCAATCCGACCGTCGGTTCGTCCAACATGATATTGGGCGGGTTATGCACCAGGGCGCGGGCGATGGCTACCTTAACTTTTTGGCCGGTGGAGAAACCTTCGGTGATCCGGTCGGCAATATCAGCCATCTCCAGAAGAACCATCAGCTCATCAATACGCGCTTCTAAGGCTGAACCACGCAGGCCGTGTAAACGGCCGTAATAGCGCACATTTTCCCGCGATGTCAGCCGTTGATACACGCCTCGTTTGTCCGGCAGCACGCCAAGGCGCTGCTGCGCCGCCACCCGCTGCCGGTACGCATCCAGATCGTCCACAGTCACGCCGCCCTCATCCGGCTCCAATACCCCGGCAATCAACCGCATGGTGGTGCTTTTGCCCGCCCCGTTGGGGCCAAGCAGTCCGGTGATTTTGCCGTTTGGCGCGCTAAAAGAGACGGCCTGAACCGCCTGCACCGCGCCAAACGCCTTTGAAAGGTTGGTTACAGCAATCATGAAACTCCTCACGAAACGGGAGCGTGGATGGCCTGCCCGTGGCCGCCCATCCAGCCGCGCTCCCAGGCTATTTAAGGCTGCGGCCCCGCCGGGCTAACAAAAAATGGCGGAGCTTGTATTTCTGCCAGGCAGCTCGTGTCCAATCCGGCCACGCTGCCGCTGCGAATGAAGGCGTCAACCACCAGGGGCATACATCCCGTCAGCAGCACGTCATGGCCGTAATCAGGGATGATCAGGTGCAGGCTTTGTGGCAGGGCGGCGGCGACCGCTTCGGCATATTGGGGCGGGGTAATCGGGTCGGCGGCGCCAGAGAGCAGCAAGGTGGGGATAACGGCCGTTACCGGCTGCCTTAATCCCTCCGGCACATCCGCGCGCGGCCAATTGGCGCAAGTCGCCACAAAATCAGCAGCCCTCAGGCCAAATTGTGACCCCGCCTGCAATTGCTCGGCCGTCGCCAGATCAATAAAGGCTGCATCCTCACTGCACGCCACAGCGTAAAACATCCCCTGTTCCAGTCCCACGCTGCCGGAAATTGCCAGCATCTGCACCAACAGCGGCGCAAAATCACCACTCTCTGCCGCATTGTGAATCAACAATGGCAGCAGCGAAACGATGTCAGCGCTGTAGAGCATGGTAAACAGACTTTGCATAAACTCATCGCGGTTAAGTGTAAGTTCTACCACCTCGCCGCTAAGTGGATGGACAAGCCGCACATCGACGCCGGTTTCTGCCTGCGCCAACAGCGCGGCAAAATCCGCCTCCAGGTTTGGGAATGCGTTTTGGCAGGCGGCATCGGCCGCGCAGCGGGCAAAAAAGAGCGCCAGAGCGCGCTGGCCATCGCGGGGGGCTTGCAGTTGCAGCACCAGCTCTGGCCCAACGACAGCATTCAGAACAACGCTGCGCGTGCGCTCCGGGAATAAACGCATATATTCCAGCGCGGCCCGGCTGCCGTAAGAAGTGCCAATCAGGTTGATTTGTTCATACCCCAGTGCGGCGCGTACCTCGTCCAGATCGGTCATGGCGATGGTGGTGTGGTATTGGGTCAGGTCATGGGTGGCGGATAATTCCTGACGACAGGTTTCCAGGGCGGCATTGATCTCGTCTTGGCCGCTGTCCAACGGCAGGTCATTGACGTTGGGGCAGGCAAGAGGAGACGACTTCCCGGTTCCGCGTTGGTCCACCAGGACAATATCGCGGCTCTGATTCATTTTTTGCAAGGCGGGCAAAATGCGTGGAAAAACAGTCATAGCCGCCTGCCCTGGACCTCCGGCGAGCAGAAAAATGGGGTCGGCTTCCGGCAGGCTGTTTGTGGCGGGGATGACAGCGTAGTGAATGTCGATGGTACGGCCGTCTGCCCCGCCAGTTCGGTTCTCCAAGACCGTCAACGCGCCGCACCGAGCCACCACGCCGCCCACCAATTGGCAGTCGGCCAGCGTGGGAGGCGTGATCGGTGTGGCTTCACGGCCGTTCAGACAGCCAGTCAGCCAAAACAAGGATGCTGTTAGGAGCAGAAAAACCTGTTTCATAGAATTACCTTCCAAAATAAAACAGCGGGCATGTTCCGTCCCGCAACATGCAAAAACAAATAGGTGTGATGTCTGTTGCAAAAGGTGGTGATGATCATGCGTTTATTCGTAGGCGAGCCGACCAAAACGAATTAAGTCCCAATCTTGTCGGGCCTTATTGTAAAGCCGTTCGCCGGATAAAAAAAGAGGCGGTACATTTTTGTCGCAGGATCAGGCAAAGTGGCACATAAAAAACGGCCGTTCGATGCTTTTCCAGTGAATGTGTTTCTGCCCGATAAGCACGGAGAGGAGATCGGAAAAACCCGCTAAATTGGGCATAATGACGCCATATTCAACCCATGACGAATGCCCTCCAAAAAGCCGTCCGCACACGCCCCACGCAACGGCCGTACAGCCAATCAATAAGTGGTTAGTGCCCCACCCCTGACCCACACCCTGCTGCACGAAGTCAGCGACGAGTGGCTGGTGATGATGCCCGGCAAAGAAATGCGCTTTTCCCTGGGTTGGTTCGACAACGACTACATTGGCAGCAGCGCGGTGATTGTGGTGCGCGATGAGACCGGGCGAGTGACCGCCTTTGCCAACCTCGTGCCCGAATATGCCCGCCGCGAGGTCAGCATTGATTTGATGCGCCGGCGGCAGGAAGTGGAAAACGGCAGGATGGAATTGCAGATGGCGCGATCGGTCAATGAACGGTATGCCCGGCAGCAAAATGCCAGCGGCGAGACGCGAAGGGTTTGATGGCCCACCCGCCAGCCTTTCGACTGCAAAACCCTTCGGGCCTTGGACCAGCCGCCCCCTAAAAAGTCACGAATCACGGGCTAATGCTACAATTTGCCGTATCATGGCCAGCGCCGTCGCCGTGATGGCCTGAAAATCGGATTGACCCGCTTCACATTCCGCCACGGCCGTTTCCTCCGCAGTAAACTTCTGCCGCATGGCTGCATATTGGGCCACGGCCGCGCCGCGTGTCTCGGCAAACAGTTCCGGCTGCTGCAAGGCAAACGCCATGATCAGAAGCGAACGGCCGTCGCCCATCTGCTCCGCGCCCACCACCGCCATCCGCGTCAACAATTCCAGCATAATTGGGCGGTCGCCAATCTCGGCCGCCACTTCCAGCCCTTCCGTCAAATACCGCCCAGCCCCAGCCACATCGCCCAACTCGTAGCTGGTCTTGCCCAGGTTGCTCAACGTATGCGCCAGGCTAGATTGTATGCCCAGACCCCGGTAAATGTGCGCCGCTTCCAGCAAAAGCGACTGCGCCTGCATGGGACGGCCGTCTTCCAGCGCAATCTGGCCTAAATTGTTGTAAGCAATCGCCACGCCCCACAAATCCCCCACTTCCCGGTACAAATCTTGCGCTTCACGCTGCATTTCCGCCGCGCGAGCATACGCTTTGGCATCCACAAACACATGGCACAGGCTGGTCAGGGCATTGGCCACGCCGACCGTATGCCCAATTTCCCGACAAATGGTAATGGATTCTTGCAGCGCCGCCTCAGCCGCCGCATACTCCCCCAAGGCGCAATAAATCAGCCCCAAATTGTTCTGCGACGAAGCGATCCCCCGCCAATCCCCAATGTCACGGCGAATGAGCAAGCTTTCACGCCCTTCCCGGCTCGCATCCGCAAACGCGCCCTGACGGCGTAATGTCAGGCACAAGCTGCTGTGTACATTGGCCATGCCCCACCGATTACCGGTCGCCTGATACTGCGCCAGGCTGGCCACAAAATAACGCCGCGAAGCCTCATAATCTCCCCGAATATGGGCCATATACCCCAGGCCATACAGCGGCAAAGCTGCCGCCTGCTCTGCCCCCGCCGCGCGGAAACAGGCCAAACTCGCTTCGTACAAAGCAATGGCCTCTTCGGGCGGCGCGGTAAATTCCAGGCAGCGCCCCTGCCGCGCCAACAGCTCGCCACGCAGCAGCAAGTAGTTGGGAATGGCTGGGGACACGGCCGTTTCCGCCCGCGCAAACACCCCCGCCCCTTCCTGGTACCAACTGCGCAGCGCATAAAATAGGAAAAGCGCTTCCAGAGCGATATGCAATAAATTAGCCGCCGCCAGATTATGTACGGCCGTCTCATCCACCGCCCAATCCCACGCCTGACGCACATTGGCAATGTCGCGGTAGATTTGGGCCAGCGCCTCTTCCTGGCCCGCGCCTTTCAGCGCAGCTTCCTGCCCGGCCAAAAATTCGAGGTAATGGGCCGCGTGCCGCGCAGCCACCGTCTCTGCTTCTCCCTCAAAGGCGGCGAGTTTGATGGCCCCAAACTGGCGCAGGAGTTCGTGGAGTTGGTAACGGCCGTCGCCCACCCGCCGCACCAACGATTTAGCCGCCAACTGCGCCAGCGCCGTCGCCGCCACCCCGGCCACCTGCGCCGCCGCCTGCCCGGCAAACCCGCCGCGAAAAACAGCCAGCCGCGCAAAAAACAAACGCTCCGCCTCCGACAGCAGCGCCCACGAATGCTCAAACGTCGCCTGCACGCTGCGCTGCCGTTCCGGCCCATTCTGCCACGAAGCGGTCAACAGCTCACTGTCAGCCGCCAACCCGCGGGCAATGTCGGCGCAGCTAAGATCAGGCACCCAGGCCGCCGCCAACTCTAGGGCCAGCGGCATCCCTTCTACCAGGCGGCAAATATCGGCCACGGCCGTCAGGTCGGCCGGCGTGGGCGCAAACTTGCGGTCTGCGCGCCGCACACTTTGGACAAACAACTGCGCCGCTTCAGGCGGAGCGACGCTGGCGGCAGCGGCTGTGTCCGCAAACGCCAGCCCTTCCACCGCAAACAACCACTCTTCCCGCAAAGCCAGCCGCTCGCGTGAAGTCACCAACAGCGTCACTCGCGGCGCCTGCTGCAGCACGGCGGCAATCACTCCCGCCGTCTCCGGCAAATGTTCTACATTGTCCAGCGCCAACAAAGCTCGTTTTTCACGTAAAAAAGCCAGCAGCCGGGTTTCCGGCGGCTCCTTGCCATACAACGTCAGCCCCACAGCCTGGGCGATGGTCGGAACGATCAACGCGGCGGCGTGGACGGCCGCCAACCCGACCCAATACACGCCATCTGGATACAGCCCTACCTGCGCTTCGGCGGCGTGCATGGCCAACCGGGTTTTGCCAATGCCACCGGGTCCTACCAGGGTAATAAGACGGCCGTCCGGGTCTGCCAACCATTCCGCCAACTCCGCGCTTTCGGCCACCCGCCCTACAAACGGCGCCGGCGGTTGGGGCAATCCGGCAACGGCCGTATGGTTGGCCGCCACCGCCAACACACCGCCTTCACGAACGGCCGTATACAGGCTGATGGTTTCGGCCGTCGGCCCAACGCCCAACTCCCGCGCCAATGCCCGGCGGCAGGTTTCAAACTGCGCCAGGGCCGCGCTTCGCTGGCCATCGGCCGCCAACAAGCGCATCAACTGGCGGTGCGCTTCTTCGCGCCACGGTTCCAACCGCACCTGCTGCTGCGCATAACGGCGGGCCGCGACCACATCGCCGCGTCGCTCGTAATAATCGGCCAATTGAGCCAGCGCTTCCACCGCCTGGCAGTGCAGCCATTCGCGTTTCAACAACGCCCATTCCTCAAAGACAGCGCTGTCGTTGAGTGAAAAACCGGCCAAAAAATCGCCGGGGTACAGCGCCAGCAGCGCTTCCTGCCGTCGCAAGCAGGGCAGGCACTCGCCAATCTGGCGGTGTCGATGATGATCACAGGCGCTGACCAGAGCGGTAAACTCGGCCACGTCCAACCAGACTTCGGCCTGGGGATTCAATTGGACTTCGTGGCGGTCGATCAACAAGAAGGGAATTGGCGTGTCGTCGGCATCGCCCAGGGCCTGGCGCAAATTGGAGAGCGCCTGGCGCAAGTTTTGCCGGGCGCGGGCGTCGGGCTGGTCGGGCCAAAGGAGGGCGGCCAGGCTTTCGCGGCGGTGCGGGCGCTGGCGCTCGACGGCCAGATAGGCCAACAGGGCGCGGGCTTTGTCGGTGGCAAAATCGGTGATGGAACGGCCGTTTAGAGCAACCTGGAACGAGGCAAATAACGTGATTCTGAGCGGAGCTTTGACACCTATCACTATCTGTAACACCTTACCACAACCGATACACTTGAGTGATTTTACCGGTTTCATGGCGAACCACAAAGCGATCCGCCGTTTTCTTTGACGATTTTTTGACGACGCGCAGCTACACTGCAAAAGTCGTTATGCATATCTGCCGGGTCTTAGAAACCCTGTCAGATCAAAACAATTGGCGTTTTGCACAGGTGGGAGCCGCCCAACGTGTGCCAACCGTCCGCCAACAACCCAAAAAGGAGATTTTTATGAAAGCGATACGCGCCTTGTTGTTTGGGGTGATGGGTACGGCCGTACTCTTTGCCCTTTTTTCGTCTAATGTGTGGCCGAAAACGGCCGTGGCCGCCCCCGACACCACTCCCGTCACCACCATCACCGTCAACAGCGGCAAAGACCTGGATACCAGCAACAGCACCACCTGCGCCACCCAGCCCTGCACCCTGCGCCGCGCCGTCATTCAGGCGCGCAATCTGCCCACCAATCAAAGACCGGTCCTCATCGCCTTTAACATCCCCGCCACCGCCGAAGAAGGCTACAACAGCGCCCTGCAAATCTGGAAAATCCAGTTCATTGGCATTTCTACCGACCTGGCTACTTTGCGCTACCTCAACGGCAGCATCATCATCGACGGCAGCACCCAGCCCGGCGGCCGCGCCATCGGCCCCAAAATCATCCTCGTCGGTTCAGGAACCGGCCAAAACGACGGGTTAAAACTCGGCTCCACGGCTGTCGAAAACGCCAACGAAATTCGCGGGCTGGGCTTCCAAATGTTCAAAACCCACATCTATGTCAATTCCAGCAGCAACATCATCGAGAACAACTGGTTTGGCCTCAGCGATGACGGCACAAATATTGTGCTGCGCGGCGGCGGCGAAGATGATGGCAGCGGCAACACCGGCATTTCGGTCGCCGCCAATATCAGCAACAACGTCATCCAGAACAATGTTTTCACCGGCCTGGCCGGCGTGGCGGCGGCCATCAACGGCAACACGACCACCTTCGCCAACAACTTTATCGGCACCATTGCCGACGGCACAGTGCCCGATAAAGAAACCGACCCCAGCCTGGTCTGTTTGCAGTGGGACTGGTTGGGCGGCAGCGGCATCAGCATCAGTGGCAATGGCAACCTCATCGAGAATAACACCTTTGCCGGATTACGCCTTGCGGTAGAACCGCCCACCATTCAGGCCGACACCATCCGCGTCAGCGGCGACAACCACATCATCCGCAACAACAAAATTGGCCTGGATGCAGCCAACGCGGAAATTGGGGTCTGCGGGCGCGGCATCTACCTGCAGGGCGGCACAGAGTTTAACCAGATCACCACCAATCGCATTGTCAAACCGGGGCTGTCGGCTATTTCGCTCAACGACACGCCGGTGGTTTCTACGTCCGACGCCAATACAATGCGCGGCAACGTGATTAAAAAGTTGACGCCCTGGGGGGAAATTGAAGGCAATAACAGCCCAGAAGACGCCATCCAGATCACCAAAAGTTTGCCCGACGCCTTCCGCAACTTTAAACCGGCGGCCGTGGCAAACATTGACGGCACGGCCGTTACCGGCACAGCCGGCGCCGCCAGCCCATGTCCTAACTGCATCGTCGAACTATTCTTAGACGACACCGACGCCATCACCGAGACGCTGCAATCGCTGGCTGTGGTTACGGCCAACGCCAGCGGCAACTGGTCGGCCACCCTGCCCGCGCCGCTGGCAACGGGTCAGGCGCTGCGTACCACCAGCACCACAGCGCAAAACAACACCATCACCGGCATGAGCCTGGGCACAACGACGGGGCTGTCGGTTTTGTACCGGGCGGCTTACGAAGTGTTCTTGCCCACGCTGCCCAGGTAATCGACCACCAAACCAGACAAATCACCGCAGATCTGTCGGGTTTTCCTAAACATTCTCGTTGGGGTTTGCAGATTGGTCCAATCTCCCAGATTGGACCAATCTCCACACAAAATGGAGCCAAACATGTTCGCTTTTAGACGAATTGGATTTATTTTTCTTCTCATAAGTTTGGTGTGGCTGATGGGGTGCGGCGGCAAGGAGGAGCCGACCGCGGAGGCAACGGCCGTTCCCCAACCCACCACAGTCTTAGCCACCAGCATCCCGGCAAACACAGCGGCCGACCCCACCAAAGCGCCGGCAGCAACGGCCGTTCCCCAACCCACCACAGCCGCGCCAACGGCCGTTTCCCTGCCGCTGGGCGAACCCGCGCGCAACGAAGAAGGCGGCTTTACCTACCAGCCCATCCCCGATTACGAAGTCACCGCCTTTAGCGGCATGACCAACATGCTCGCGCCCGGCGCGGACCCCGACGTGGGGCCGATGGTCCTGATGATGGGCGGCCTGACCGCCGAAACGACCAACGAAGCGCTGTATGAGCTGCTCAAAAGCGGCACGCCCATGACCGTCGGACCGGCGGAGCCGATCACCCTGGCCGGGCTGAACGGCCTGGCGGCCGACATTACCGGCGACAACAATGGCAAAGCGATGCAGGGGCGCGTGGCCCTGCTGATGGTCACGCCCACGCAGCAGTTCACCCTGCTCATCGGCGCGCCGGCCGAGCAGTGGGTGGCAGTGGAACCTTATTTCGAGGGGCTGTTAACGGCCGTTACCTTCTTCGACCCCATCATCCCGCCGCCCACCTCCAGCCTGGAACCCGGTTCGTACAGCTACGTCAACAGCAACGTCGTGCGCGATCTGGTTGTCGTGGGCGATTGGGCCTACGCTGCCACCTTAGGCGGCATGGTCGCCTGGGACCTGACCACCGGGCAGGGGCTGCTGGATGGCGACTCCGATCCCTACACGCCCCGATTCGACGCCGCCACGCCGCTGCAAGGCATGAGCCATATCAACGCTTACGCCATCACCACCTGTAAATTAGCCAACGGCGAGCCGCGTGTCCTCGTCGGCACGATGGCCGGCTTGAGCCAGTTCGACCCGTACAATGGCGAATGGGAAACGCCGCTGGCAACGCCGGCCGACAGCCTCATCGCCACCAGCCAGATCGACCGGTTGTTTTGTGATCAGGCCAATGGGCGGCTGCTCATTGGCTACAGCGGGCTGGGCGTGCTGGATTTAACCACCGGCGATTTTGTCCGCTACACCAAAGACAACGGCCTCTCCTGGAATCAGGTGTCTGACACGGCCGTTAACGGCAGCGACATCTGGGTAGCCTCCGGGTACAACGGGCTGGCGCAAATCAGCAATGGCCAGATAACCATCCACAACGTCGCCTCTGGCATGCCCGATGAACGCGCCTATTCGCTGGCCTTTGCCCCAGACGGCACGCTGTGGGTCGGCGGCTCTACCGGGTTGATGCGTTACAGCGGCGGGCAATGGACCTTCTATGACGTGCTGGCAGACATCAACGAGATGGAACTGGCCGCCGATGGCACGTTGTGGCTGGCGCAGGCCGCCATGGGCGGCGGCAAGTTGTGCCACTTCGATCCGCGCGCCGAGGCGTGCGCGGTTGAATTCCCCACCCCGGACAATGAGGCCATTTTGGCCCTCACGCTCGATGAGCAGGGGCGGCCGGTGTATGGCACAAACAAGGGGGTTTATTTGTTTGATGAGGCGGCGGCAACGGCCGTGCCCTTCATCAATGAAACTGACATGCTCCTGAGCAACAGCGTGGACGCCCTGGCCATCGCCCCGGACGGCCTCTTGTGGCTGGGCACGCCGGCCGGAATCCAGACCCTGGACCCTGCCTTCCCCGACATGCTCTGGACCACTTACACCAAAGCGCTTACTCCCGGAATCGGCGGCAATTGGGGGCAAGACATCGCCTTCGCGCCGGATGGCACGGCGTGGATCGCCATGACCAACGGCAACGCCAGCCGCTACCAGAATGGCGCGTGGCAGTCGTTCGACACGATCTACTCTTACGACAGCGTGGCCGTCGATGCCCAAAACCGCGCCTGGTTCGGCAAAAAAGGCAAGGGCATCATCGTTTTGAACGCCGACGGCTCCACCGCCATGCAGCTCACCACCGCCGAAGGGCTGCCCAGCAACGAAGTCATGGCCCTGCTGGCCGATGGCGAGAGTATGTGGATAGCGCTGGACAGCGGCGTGGCCCGGTATGCCGATGGCCAGGCGACGCTGGTGTTGGACAAAAACAGCCTGCCGCATCCTTATGTGCGGGCGCTGGCCCTGGACGCCGCCGGGAATCTGCTGATTGGCGCGAATTTGAGCATTGTGCGCTACGATGGCGTGCAGCCTGAGGTGCTGATCAATTTCCAGCAAGAAAAGTATATGGATTGGTTGACGACGCTGGCGGTTGCGCCGAACGGCCGTATCTGGGCCGGCACGGCCAACGGGTTGTTTTATTCTGACGATGGGCGCGATTGGATACGAATGACCATTGCCGATGGCCTGCTCACCAACACCATTGCCTCCCTGAAAGTAGACCCCTTTGGGGCGTTATGGATCGGCGGCGGCGGTTTGCTGCACATCGTCCCCTAAGCGACAGGTTTGGCGACTGGAGATTGGGGCCTTTTCGGTTTCAATCTCCAGTTTTTCTGATCAAGGGGTGGAGGAGAATATGAGCCGGAACAAGAAAAAGCCGCGGTATCTCTCTTACCTGCTGCGCTTATGGGAAACGGATGATGGCGGCCGGCGCGTCTGGCGCGCCTCCTTAGAATTTCCAGCGAATGGGGAACGGCGCGGGTTCGCGTCCCTCGCCGATTTGTTCCTGTACCTGGAGCATGAAACAGACCCGGAGAACAATCAGCCTACTGCCGCCGGACCTGAACCAGACCCCAAGGGTTTAACACCCCAATAACCCAAATTCCCAACGCCAAACCCTTGGGGTCTCCTCTCCCCAGACCCCAAGGGTTTAACGCCCCACTAACCCAAATTCCCAACGCCAAACCCTTGGGGTCTCCTCTCCCAGACCCCAAGGGTTTTTCACCTCACTAACCCAAATTCCCAACGCCAAACCCTTGGGGTCTTGTCGTATATGACCTTACTCCACCACCGGCTCCATATCACCCTCATCCACCGGCTCATCCGGCAGGTAGCGGAACTGCGCGCCATAGCTGCGCAGGATGCGCCGCTGGCTGGGCGCGTCCATGCGCCGCGTGCCAAACAGCACCACGTCCCGCACCTCCTGGATCAATTCATCCGCCTGGGGCCGGAAGGCGGCCAGTTCCGCCTGAGCCACATCGTAGGCGCGGTCGGCACTCACCACGTCGTTGGCCTCGGCCACGGCCGTTGCCAGCACTGCTTGCAATTCCACGGCCGTTGGCTCCGCCACCGGCGCAAAACCGGCAGCCACCGCTTCGGCGTCCCCGCTGACGATCCGGCCGGCCAGTTGCAGCCATTCATCACGGCCGTTCGGCGCAGGCCGCGTCCCGTCGCTGGTCAGTTGGTAATAATTTAGAACCCCGGCAGATAGTCCTAACCGCTGGGCGCGGTTGCTGATACTCGTCCAAAGGTGGCTGACATACATCTTCAACCGGTCCAGCGCCTGGCTGCTTTCGGCCGTTTCGCTGACGCGGCTGCCCAGCGCCGCCTGCGTTTTTTCATAGGCGGCGTTGTAGGCTGCGTACTGGTCGGTCAGGTCTTGCAGCAAGGGGGCGTCGATGTAGGCACGGCCGTTGGCGCTGTCGAGGACGGCCGTCTCGATGGCTTTACCCATAAAAGCTAAACGACTGGCATCACTGTCAGGGGCACGATACATTGGCATAAGGTTCTCCTTGTTATTTTGGCGACCGCAGTGGTCAGGAAAGTAATTACGACTGGTAAAAGTATAGTCATATTCCGGTAAATTATCGAGAAAATGAGGGGTTCTTCTGCCGATAAGGGGGGGCGGTTGGTGGAAAATTAATGGCCTCGGTGATAACCGAGGGGGGGTTGGTGGAAAAAAATGGCCTTGGTGATAGCCGAGGGGGGGGTTGGCGGAAAAAATTATGGCCTCGGTGATAACCGAGGGGTGGTTGGCGGAAAAAATAATGGCTCGGTGATAACCGAGGGGGTGGTTTTTTAATTGTAGCCGCGGTTTTTAACCGCGTTTCCGGAGCGCGGTTAGAAACCGCGGCTACGTGTTGAGCTGGGGTGCCGGGCGTAAACGCCCCGCCCCCCCCCCCCTTTCCTCTTTAGCCCTTCAGGGGCTTTGCCGGGGCTTTAGCCCTGGCGCAGACGCCGCCAGGGGTCTGTTTTTAATTGTAGCCGCGGTTTTTAACCGCGTTTCCGGAGCGCGGTTAGAAACCGCGGCTACGTGTTGAGCTAAGGTTGGTATGCCGGGGCGTAAACGCCCCGGCAGCAAAACGACGCCGGGTAAACCCGGCTTTTTCCTCTTTAGCCCCGTTCACGGGGCGTCGTTTTATAGCCGGGGGCTTTAGCCCCTGGCGCAGACAGCCGCCAAGGGGTCTGTTTTTTAATTGTAGCCGCGGTTTTTAACCGCGTTTCCGGAGCGCGGTTAGAAACCGCGGCTACGTGTTGAGCTACGGTTGGTATGCCGGGGCGTAAACGCCCCGGCAGCAAAACGACGCCGGGTAAACCCGGCTTTTTCCTCTTTAGCCCCGTTCACGGGGCGTCGTTTTATAGCCGGGGGCTTTAGCCCCTGGCTAACCGCGTTTCCGGAGCGCGGTTAGAAACCGCGGCTACTAACCTTAAGAAGTTGTAAACAGAACGTGATGCAGGGGTGAGAAACGGCCGTTCCCCCTTCCCCTCCGCCCGCTTTTGCCGGTACAATCACGCCTTCAATGATAGATTTGTCTAATCTTGGAGATTAGACAAATCTGGCCCTACACAAAGGATGACAAGACCAATGAAACGAACTTATCTATTAATCCTGGCCCTCGCCGCGCTGCTCGTTCTCGCCGCCTGCCAGCAGCAGCCCAGCCCTACGGCCGTTCCCCCCACCGACCAGCCAACCAACGAACCCATCAGCCAACCCACCGACACGGCCGTGGCCCCCAGCCAACCCACCGCCGAACCCACCACCCCACCCCAACCAACCAACGAACCAACGAACCAACCAACGAACCAACCAACACGAACCAACCAGCCCACCACCGCCCAATTCCCCCCCGCCCCCATCGTCAACGACGAAGGCGGCGTGGTCAGCATCACCGGCGTCGTCACCTACACCAACCCCTTCTTCACCCTGGGCGTCGCCGAACCGGTCGTCATCCTGGAAGATCAGGCCGGCTTTGTGGACCGCAACGAGCATTTCCTCATGCCTGTCGAATCGCAAGCTCTAGGCCAGATCACCTCCGACTTCTTCGAGTCCCCCTTTAGCTACAGCCTCGCTCTGCCCATCGAGCCGCAAGGCAGCCTGCGCGACGTGGACAACGACGGCGAAACGGATACCGGCGTGCAAGTCTTTGCCGTCGCCTACTGGACCAATACCTTTGGCGACCCGTACCTGGAAGAGCGCGACCTCAGCGGCGGCGGCTGGTCCACCGCCTACGCCTCCACGCGCATCAGCGAAGACGCCGCCAAAGAACGCGAAGTCGTCGGCGGCGAATACCTGGTCTACGCCCCAGACGATCAGCAGGGCTTCCCCGGCGGCTTTGGTCCCGATGGCCTCTTGTTCACCGCCGATGATCCCATCGTCGCCCTGCCGCAAGGGTACACGGTGGTCAACATGGACACCGACCCCTTCACCTTCGACCGGGCACGCCATCAGACCATTGACCTCAGCGAGCCGGAAGGCGCGGCCCTGGACGATTATTCCGCCCTCAGCTACGCCGACGCCTTCGACGCGCTCATCGACCAGCTCAAAAACGAATACGCCTTCACCGATTACAAAGGCATCGACTGGGAAGCGCTGCGCAGCCAGCTTCGCCCCCAATTTGAGGAAGCCGACCAGAAAAGCAGCCCCGATTTGTACCGCACGGCGCTGCGCGATCTGGCCTGGTCCATTCCTGATGGCCACGTCAGCGGCCCGTTCATCCAGGATGAATTTAGCTTCATGAACGCCAACGGCATCGGGCTGGTGGTGAAGGAATTGGATGACGGCCGTTTCCTGACCACCTGGCTTCTGGAAGACGGCCCCGCCGCCCAGGCCGGCATCGAAACAGGCGCGGAAATCATCGCCCTGGACGGCGTGGAGATGGATACGGCCGTGCAAAACACCATCGGCTGGACCGGCCCCTACAGCACCGCCCACACCGAGCGCCTGGCCAAAACCGCCTTCGTCACCCGCTTCCCCGTCAGCGCCAGCAGCGTCGAAGTCACCTTCACCAACCCCGGCGGCAGCGAAGAAACGGCCGATGTGCCCACCGCCTTCGAGCAAGACAGCCTGTTCGCCGCCCTGCAAGATGCCATCCCCACCGGCTTCGAACTGCCCCTGGACTACCAGATTTTAGAAGACAGCGACCTGGGCTACGTGCAAATCTACAGCTTCTCCGACAACGCCCTGCTGACGGTGCAGTTGTGGGAACGGCTCATGCGCGACCTGAACGAAAACGGCGTGCCCGGCCTGATCATCGACATGCGCCAGAACGGCGGCGGCAGCGGCTTCCTGGCCGACCAGATGGCCGCTTACTTCTTCAACGAGGCGTTTTCGCTGGGCAACACCGGCCGTTACGACGAGGATCGGGGTGAGTTTAATTTTGATCCGCGCGGCGAAGGCCACTTTTTCCTGCCCACAGAAGATTTGCGCTACAACGGCAAAATCGCCGTGCTGGTCGGGCCGGACTGCGCCAGCGCCTGCGAATTTTTCTCCTACGACATGACCATCAACGACCGGGCGACCATCTTCGGGCAGTATCCCACGGCCGGTTTGGGCGGCAGCATCAAGCAGGTGCAGATGCCCGAAAACGAGCGCTTCACCTTCACGGCCGGCCGCGCCGTAGACGGCGAGGGGAACATTCACATCGAGGGCATCGGCGTGGTGCCGGCCGTGCGCGTGCCGGTAACGGCCGAATCGGCGCTGGGGGATGTGGATACGGTGCTGGAAACGGCCGTTGCCGCCCTGCAAGGCACAACAACCGGCAGCGTCCGCGAAGGCGGCGCGCTGGCCATTGGCGACAGCGTGGACGGCGAACTGGCCGCCGGGGAGCGCGTGCGCTACACCCTGGACGCCAAAGAAGGCGACCTGATGAGCATTTTCCTGGAAGGGCAAACGGCCACAGGCACGCCGCTGGACACCCTGCTCAACATCTACGACACCGACGGCAACCTGCTCCTCAGCAACGACGACCTGGACAACGCCACCACAAGCTCCGGCTTCGAGCAAATGCAAATCCCGTTCGACCTGACGCTGGTGCTGGAAGTCAGCACGCCCGGCGATTTGGGCAGCGGCAGCTACACCCTGCGCATCGAGCAAAACTAACGCGAAGGGGGTACACGGATTTAACGGATTTCATGGATTTTTACGGATAACAAATCAGTGAAAATCCGTCCCATCCGTTAAATCCGTGTACCATCTCTTGCGAATCTCCCAAAACCAAACTATGCCGCGATATAAACTTCCTTTCTTGCTCTTAATCCTGCTGCTGGTAAGCTGCGGGCTGACGAATCCCCAACCAACGGCCGTACCCAACCATCAACAGATAACCGTCAACGAGGAACCAACAACGGCCGTACCATCTACGGCCGTGCCGCCTACGGTTGTGCCGCCTACGGCTCTGCCGCTTACGGCTGTGCCGCCATTGCCCACTTCCCAGTCCCCCGCTTCCGACGAAGCGCGCACGGCCGTTGAGCTAACCACCAACCTGCCCCTGACACGCGACCCGGTGGCGCTGGCAAGAGCGTATTACGGCGTAACGGCCGTGCCCACCCAGGTCCCGCCCACCGACACCCCCCTGATGGTCGGCGCGCGCCAACAGTTCAAAGTGCTCAATGTCGACAGCATCACCATCGAAACCATCGACGCCGAAATAGCCGCCGTTGGCGAGCACGCCTACCTCTGGTTCGAGCAGTCGCCCGCCCTGCCGCCGCCCAGCGCCGCCGATTTGCAGTGGACGGTCGATTCGTTCGACCAGATTTATGCCCAGGTCACCAGCATCTTCGGCAGCGAAGACACTCCCGGCATCGACGGCGACCCGCGCATCCACATCCTCGCCGCCTCGCCGCTGACCCTGTGCAACGCGGAACCGTGCGGCATTCTGGGCTTTTTTAGCAGCAGCGACATCGTGCCCGCCAGCATTGATCCGCAGTCCAACGAGCGCGAGATGTTTGTGATGAACGGCCGTTACTTCGGCACAGACGGCTTCCTGGATACCCTTACCCACGAATTCCGCCACATGGTCGAGGCCAACTACGACAACAGCGACATTGATTGGTCGGTGGAAGGCTCGGCTATGCTGGCTGAAGATTTGCTCGGCTACAGCAGCGACGCCATCAGCCGCGCCAATCTGTTCCTGAGCAGTCCTGACCAGCAGCTCAACATGTGGCCGGAAAACAACACCATCCCCCACTACGGTCAGGGCTATCTGCTCAACCGCTACATCTACAACCGCCTCGGCCCGGATTTGTACCGTGAATTTGCCACCAGCACCGAAACCGGATTGGACGCGGTAACGGCCGTAGCCGCCGCCCACAACCTCGGCTTCGATGGCGAATCGCTGTGGCTGGATTGGCAGGCCGCCCTGGCCATCCACGACCAACCGGGCGCAGACAAGCGGTACAGCTTGCGGGATGGCGTGGCGACGGCGGCACTAACGGCCGTTGCTCCCCCCTTCACCACCGCTACCACCGTCAGCCAATATGCCGCCGATTATTACCAGCTTCCGGCCGATGGCAGTGACCTGACCATCACGTTTGACGGCGACGCCCTGACACCGCTCATCCCCGTGCAGCCCGTCTCCGGCGCGCACATGTGGCTGTCTAACCGCGCCAACTTCAGCCAGGCGCAGCTCACCCGCGCCTTCGATTTGCGCGGCGTGGACAAGGCCACCTTGCAGTACGCGGTTTACTACGACATCGAGTTGGGGTATGATTTTGCGTACGTTTCAGCCTCCACCGATGGCGGGCAGACGTGGCAGGGGCTGCGCGCGCCCAACATGCAAGGCTCTGACCCCGCCCACGACCCCAGCGAAGCGGCCTTCACCGACTACTTTTACTCCGACAACAGCGGCGGCTGGCTGAAAGAAACCATCGACCTGACGCCTTTCGCCGGGCAAGAAATCCTGCTGCGCTTTGAATATGTCACCGACCCCATTCTCACCCACAACGGCCTGGCCCTCGACGACCTGCGCATCCCGGAAATCGGCTTTAGCGACGACGCCGAAAGCGACCAGGGCTGGCAGGCCAGCGGCTTTGTGCAGGCCACAGGTTACATTCCCCAGACCTGGCATGTGTTGTTGATTCAGGCCGTGGACGGCAAACTGGTGGTGGAAGAATTGAATTTGAATGACGGCCGTTCTCTCCCAACATACGCCATTTCCACCCAACCGGGCGCGCCTGCGCCCATCCTCATCATCGCCGCCTCCGCCCCCATGACGCTCACCCCGGCTAGCTACCAGCTAACCATCATAAAATAACAGGGGTCGCTATGCAGACCCCAAGGGTCCCCAATCATTCAAATTCTCAGGAGACATCATGAGTGGCCTAACCCACCACCACGAATGAAAAGGTTGAGATTTGTCAAATCTTAAAGATTTGACAAATCTATTTTCAAGGGAGCAAACCCTTGGGGTCTCACTAAACCAGGCGGACTGAGCGTGCATCGCCTTCAATTCTCATCCCATAGGTAAACATTCATGGCGACGCCGTCGCCAGAGGAGGCAACTGTGAACAGTGAATTTCAACAAAAAGACGCCGGATTTCTGACCTATCCTGCCGGTGGTTGGCGCAAAGCCATGTTCAAATGGCCGGTGCAGTTGTGGCGATTGGGCCTGGGACCACTGCTGGGCCAATTGTTTGTGCTGATAACCACCACCGGGCGCAAATCGGGCCTGCCGCGCCGCACCCTCACCGAATACCACCGCCTGAACGGCAAACTCTACGCGCCCAGCGGATTTGGCCGCCGCGCGCAGTGGTATCGCAATATCGAAGCCGACCCGCGTGTGACCATCCAGACGGCTGCGGGCGCGCAAAGCGTAACGGCCGTGCGCGTCACCGACGACCAGGAAATCCTGGACCTGCTGCACATCATGGCCAAAAAAGACGGCCAAATGCTGCGCGATACATACCTGAACGCCCTGGACATTCAGTTCGACGAAGCCGACATCCTGGCGAAAAAGGACCGCATCTACTGGCTGCGCTTCGACCCCACCGACGAACCCACCCCGCCACCCCTGCCGGCCGATTTGTGGTGGGTGTGGATTGTGGTCTTTAACGTGGCCGCCAATTTGCTGGCCTGGCAAATCAAGAGGAAGCGCCATGCAAGTTGATTGGAACCCGCCCGAACCACGCGCCGGATTGGCCGGCCAATGGGATCGTTTTATGGGGCCGGGTTTGCGCCCGGCCGAGTTCTGGCTAATTTTGCTGCCGTCGCTGCTCATGACCATTGGCGTCATCCTCTATGCTTCCGCGCAAAATTTGGGTTGGACGGCCGTGCAAACCCTCGTCGCCGCCATCATCACCTTCGATCTGACCGGCGGGGTGATCACCAACGCCACCAGCACAGCCAAACGCTGGTATCACCGGTCCGGGCAAGGCGTGAAGGAGCATTTGGGCTTTACGGCCGTGCATTTCATCCACCTGCTGCTGGTGGCCTGGCTGTTTCGCGGCGGCGATTGGCTCTATTTGACGGTGACGTATGGGTATTTGCTGGTAACGGCCGTGTTCATTGCGCGGGCAAACTGGGGGCGGCAACGGCCGTTGGCCATGCTGTGCTGGATGGGCGGTCTGCTGCTCAGTCTGTACGCCTTCACGCCCACGCCAGGGCTGGAATGGTTGCTGCCCTTCTTCTATGCTAAACTGCTGGTGAGCCATCTGGTGAAAGAAGCGCCATTTGCGGTGTGATAAACTTTTTAGGAAAAATTGGACGCGGATAAACGCGGATATTTTATCGGCCCATCCGCGAAAAACCGCCGCATCCGTGAAAATCTGCGTCCTATCCATCTGGAGGGAGAATGAAGAAACGGCCGTACATCCTCAGCGGCTTCATCGGGCTGGCCGTGATTGTGATGAGCCTGGTAAACATGACCGTGTTTCCCCAGGAGTCGCCGGGGCAGATTGACGGCATCGGTTCGCCGATTATCGCCTTTGAGTTTGCCGAGACGCCGGAGGAAATCTACACGCTGTTCGGGGCCAACGGCACGCCGGAGCAGGCGGCAATGGCAGCGGCAATGGACCAGGGCAATCGGCTGGATTACCTGTACATGCTGCTGTACAGCGGCTTTTTGTTTAGCTTTGCGGTGCTGGCGGCGCGGCACACGGGAAAAACGTGGCTGTATGCCGGAGCGGCGCTGGCGCTGCTCGCCTTTGCCGGCGACGCGCTGGAAAACATGCAGCTTTTCGGCATCACGGCCGGGCTGGCTTCCGGCGATTTTGCTGCCGAACTGGCGCGGCTGCACTGGTTGACGTGGTTGAAATGGGGCAGTCTGGCGACTTATTTTGTGTTGATTGGCGTGGGGCTGTGGCGGGGAAACGGCCGTTTTGCCAAATTCATCACCATCACGGCCGTCGCCACCTTCTTGCTGGGCCTCGTTTCCTTCATCCAGCGCGGCCCGGCCACAGAGCCGTTCACGTTGGCTATAGCGTTGATGTTTGTGTTGCTGATCGTTTTTTCGTTTGTTTATAGGCAGGAAGAGACAGGAATGGGCCACGGATGACGCGGATTAGACGGATTTTCGCGGATTTTTGGTTTAGCCGCGTCCTATTTTTGCAACGGCCGTAACCCCACCTTCTTCCGCAAATCTTCCCGGTGCTTCCAGACCAGGATAACAAAATTGCCCAGCCAGACGGCCAGCAGCGGCCAGCCGCCAGGCAAAAAAACCAGCACAGCCAAAAAAGTCAGCATCCCGGCCAGCACCGCCCAACCTTCTACCGTCAACAGCCACAGCCAGAAGGCAAAAGACAGCCCCAAAGCCGTTGGTCCAATCCAGGAAGTCAGCCCCAGCCAGACGCCAAAGGTAACGGCCAGGGCCTTGCCGCCGCGAAAGCGCAGAAATGGGGAAAAAGCATGGCCGAGAATGGGAGCCAGGGCAACGGCCGTTAACCCCCACCCATCCAATCCTACCAGATAATGCGCGATCCCCACCGGAATCGCTCCCTTAAATCCATCCAACAAAATCGCCAGCACGCCCCACTTTTTGTTGCCGGCCCGAAACACATTGGCCGCGCCCGGATTGCCATCGCCATACGTGCGAATGTCGCGCCGCAACGCCAACTGCCCCACCCAGACCGAAAACGGGAGCGCGCCGCAAAAGAACGAAACTATCATCCAAAATATCGTTGTCATGAGCATATTGTATAAGGTTTGTGCGCCCAAAGCCGTTCTGAATTATTATTGCCGCCACGTAACTCACAATTATCAATCTCATGTTACGCAGTCACTCTGGTGAAAGCCCTTAGGGTTTTACCGAACCAACGGTCATATTCCAGAGGTCGAGTAAATCCTTGGGGTTTCGAGTGCGTAACACCAACTACCAATGTCACACTCAGAGGAACAATTAACCATGATCTCTATACAGCTTGCCCAAGACCTGAACGACGCCGGTCTTCTGTGGAAACCAACCTACAATGACTTTTTTGCCATTCCCGGCAGCGATCTGGACGGCCGAATTTTTGTGCTGGCCGATATGCTGGCCTCACAAACCCTGCTGCGCGGTTGGCCGGCCATCACCTTTCATGGCACATCGGAATGGGCCATGGATTATGTGATGCTGCAAGAGGTCGTTTGGGTTCCCACCGAGGAGCAGCTGCGGCAAGAGGTGATTTTTACGCTGGATAAGGTTGAACCGGAAACACATCTATCGCTGGCGCTGCAAAGAGACGGCCGTTACCTCCTCAGCATCACCTTTCAGCAGCAGTCCATCACCTTCAACGCCCCCACCCCTGGCGAAACCTACGGGCAAGCCCTGCTCCACCTGCTGCGCCACGCGCCAGAAAGCCAGAACCGCTAACCGCGATTCGCTTCCCGCCGCCGCTTATCCTCACGCGACCGGCGATTGAGGACAAACAAGGCCATGATTGGCACAGCCAGGGCAAACAGGCACAAGGCCACAGTGGTCAGCAGCACGGCCGTAGACTCGCCATTAACCAAAAAATAGCCCAATGCGCTCAATCCCACACAGGGCGTCACCAATATCAACAGAATCGCCAGGATCACGCTCCACTGCGTCGGACTTTCTTCCACTGATCGTTTTCGATTCCACATTTCGCCCATCACAAACCCTGTGTTCCTGGTTCAAATCACTGCCCTTTGCCAGATTTTAGTATAACCCTTTTGCCGTGTTTTCACAGCAGGATATAATGCCACCATGAAACAGTTTCAGCGGCTCGGAATCTTACCCACACTTTTATTAGGCTTGGCCTTATGCATCATTGGCCTGCTAGCCATGCAGCACATTGTGAATAATTGGTGGCCGTTTGACGTTGTGCGGTTGGATCTGGTGCGCTCTACTGCCCAGGGCGAAGTCGAAGCAGCTTCCATTCTCGAAGCGGCCAATAAAGAAATCATCCTGGCTTTTCTTGGCGCAGTTCTCGTTGCCGTCACCGGCCTGATGCTCCCAATCGCTTACTTCATCAACAAACGCTTCAGCCGCTACCTGGATCATCGCTCCGGCCGTTCCATGCCGCCGCAATTTCATGTGACCTTGCGCCAGGCTATGTGGGCCGGTATTTGGGTCTCCTTTTGCATCTGGCTGCAAATGAATCGGGCGTTGGGATTGGCAGTGGCGGCATTGGTAGCCGCCGTGCTGGTATTGCTGGAGATTATGCTGCAAATTCGTGCCCGCGCATCGACCATCACCCTGACCAAAGAGTCATGATACGCAGCCAGCAAACACCGCCACATATTCAATTGAGATTTTCCGCTTTGCGTCTTCTAGCCCCGATACCCGTGGGAGCCTGATAGCCAAATTATGAGCGAAAGAGTGACAGAACAGCAACAAGCGCTTCTACGCGAACTCCCAAGTATCGATCGGCTGCTGCGCCTGCCGGTGACGATTGATTTGCAAGCCGAATACGGCCGTTCCCTCACCCTGGAAGCCCTCCGCGCAACCCTCGACGAACAGCGCACGGCCGTACTTGCCGGCGCCACCTCCCTGCCCATGACCGCCATGCTGGTTCAGGCAGCACGTGAATGGCTGGAAGCGTGGTTTACGCCCACCCTCACGCCGGTCATCAACGCCACCGGCGTCATTGTCCACACAAATTTGGGACGCGCCCCGCTGAGCGAAACGGCGCTGGCGGCGGTAACGGCCGTCAGCCGCGGTTATGCCACATTGGAATACGATTTAGAAGCCGGTCAGCGCGGTTCCCGCTCCGTCCACGCCGAAAAGCTCCTTACCCGCCTGACAAATGCCGAGGCAGCCAGCGTGGTCAACAACAACGCGGCGGCTGTCCTGTTGATGCTCACCGCCCTCTGCCAGGGCCGCGAGGTAATCATCAGCCGGGGACAATTGGTGGAAATTGGCGGCGGCTTCCGCGTGCCGGATGTGATGGCTCAATCGGGGGCCAAACTGGTAGAAGTAGGCACAACCAACCGCACCCACCTGCGCGATTACGCAGCGGCCATCACCGAAAACACCGCCGCCATCCTGGTGGCCCATCACTCAAATTTTAAGATCATCGGCTTCACCACCGAGCCATCGCTGGCCGAACTGGCCGAACTGGCCCACGCCCACAACCTGGTGCTGCTCTACGACCAGGGCAGCGGCGCGCTGCTGGATGTGGCAGCCTATGGCCTGGAGGCCGAACCGACCGTGATCGACGGTCTGACGGCCGGCTGCGATGTGGTCGCATTCAGCGGCGACAAGCTGTTGGGCGGTCCGCAGGCAGGCATTTTGTGCGGCCGCGCCGATTTGCTGAGCGCCATCAAACGCCACCCATTGGCGCGAGCCGTCCGCGCGGACAAATTAGCCCTGGCGGCCCTGGCGGCTACGCTGACCCATTACTTAAAGGAAGAAGCGGAAACGGCCGTGCCCGTCTGGCAAATGATCGCCCGCTCCACAAACGAACTTGGCGACGTGGCCGATACCTGGGCGGCACATTTGCAAGAGCAGGGCATCACGGCCGTAGTGGTCGATGGGTTCTCTACCGTGGGCGGCGGCAGTTTGCCCGGCACAACCCTGCCCACCCGCCTGGTCGCCATCGACGCCGCCAATCCCGACGCCCTGGCAGCCGCCCTGCGCGCCCAGTCGCCGCCGGTAATTGGACGCATTCAAGACGGCCGTTACCTCCTAGACCCGCGCACCGTCTTGCCCGACCAGTCTGGAACGCTCATTCGCCTGCTCATCCAAACCATAAACAACGAACAAAACCGACAAAGCTAATGAACCAAACAACCCGAATTCTTGCGATTGAAACCTCTTGTGACGAAACGGCCGCAGCCGTCATTGAAAACGGCACGACCATCTTGAGCAATGTCATTGCCAGCCAGATCGATTTGCACGCGCAGTACGGCGGCGTCTTCCCTGAGGTCGCCTCCCGCCGTCACATCGAGGTTATTCACCCAGTAGTGATGCAGGCCATGAACGAAGCCCACATGGGCTTTGATGATCTAGATTGCCTGGCGGTGACTCAGGGGCCGGGATTGGTCGGCTCGCTGCTGGTGGGCGTAAACATGGCCAAGGGGATCGCCCTGGGCCGGAACAAGCCGCTGTTGGGCATTAACCACATCGAAGGGCACATTTACTCGTTGTGGTTGTCACGCAAGGCGGCCGAAATCCAGTTTCCCATCCTGACGTTGGTGGTGAGCGGCGGCCACACGGAACTCTATTTGATGACCGATCACGGCCGTTACAAACATCTCGGCGGCACATTAGACGATGCGGCCGGCGAGGCGTTCGACAAAGTAGGCCGTGTTCTGGGGCTGCCTTTCCCCGGCGGGCCGGCCATCGACAAAGCCGCCAGGCTGGGCAATCCCAACGCCTACCAGTTTCCGCGCGCCATAATGGAAGATGCGTTTAATTTTAGTTTTAGCGGTCTGAAAACGGCCGTTCTGCGAGAAACACAAAAACACCCCGGTTCCATGCGCCTCAACGATCTGGCCGCCAGTTTTCAGGCGGCGGTGATCGATGTGCTGGTGACTAAAACGGAACGCGCCGCCGCCGCGCATGGGGTAACGGCCGTTCACCTGGCCGGCGGCGTTTCGGCCAACAGCGGTTTGCGCCAGGCCATGAGCGAGAAAATCACGGCGCCTGTATTTTACCCGCCGCCGATTCTCTGCACCGACAACGCCGCCATGATTGGGGCCGCCGCGCACTGGCATTACGTGAACGGCCGTCGAGATTCCCTTGATATCGACGTCATCCCCAGCTTACAACTTGCTTAGGGTTCGTTCAAATATAAGTTTGGACTTTAGATTAGTTTGTAGCCGCGGTATCCTTACCGCGCTCTGAAAAATACGCGGTAAGGATAAAGCGGCTACGAGGCGTAAATTTCAAAGGAGAATGATATGTTTTCAAAGCCTAGCGTCAAAACAGCCAGCCTATTAATCCTATTGATTTGTTTGCTCTTCAGTCTGGTCGCCACATCTGCGGCCCAAACCACGCCCACCGCCGCACCCGAACCAGATACCCGCGTTGTTTCCACCGGAGAATATGTCGTCTTGCGCAGCGATGATTGGGTAAGCAGCGCCAAACCCGTACTGCCCCCTGCCCATTTCGATGCCCGCGACCCGGATTCAACCGCCACCGCCACGATCATCGTCAATTACGTCGACGCCGCCACAACCTGGGATTTAAATCCCCAAGCCAAAACAGCCTTTCAATTTGCCGTCGATATTTGGGAAACGCTCATCAACTCCCCAGTACCCATCGTTGTTAACGCTGAATGGACCCCATTAGATCCAGGCGTTCTCGGTTCGGCCGGCCCATACACAGTTCATCGCAACAATGTCAGCTTCCCCCGCGCTTCGACGTGGTATCCCGTCGCCCTGGCCAATGCCCTGGCCGGCGCCGACCTGAATGGCGGCAGCCCCGAAGTAGTCGCCCGATTTAGCAGCGTTTACGCCAACTGGTATTTCGGCACGGGCAGCACCACCCCCAGCACCGACTACAATTTTACGACGGTCGTCTTGCACGAACTTGGCCACGGCCTGGGCTTTTTAGGCTCCATGAGTGTTTCTAGCGGCATTGGCTCCTGGGGTTATCCCGGTTCTCTGCCCACGCCAATCAATCCCTTGGTCTATGACCACTACAGCGAAAACAATGCCAGTCAGCCGTTGCTTTCTTTCCCAAATCTATCCACCCTCTTGGGCGATCAGCTCATCAGCAATGCCCTCTATTTTAATGGCCCGAACGCCAATGCGGCCAACGGCGGCGCGCGCGTGGCTTTGTATGCTCCCACCACCTGGCGCCCAGGGTCCAGCTATTCACATCTGGGCGAGATTTATAACAGCACGCCGAATGCCCTGATGACCTATTCATTGGCCAAAGGGGAAACAAACTACAACCCCGGCCCCATCGTTCTGGGCATCTTTCGGGATATGGGTTGGTCAACCGGACCCATTTATACCCCACCGACATTTTTTTCCTTGCCAGACCAATTGCTGCTCAAAAATGAATCACGGTCGGACGCGCTTGATTTGACCCATTACACCATCTTGGGAACCAGCGGCCTGAACGAGTTGACGTACTCCATTATCAACACGCCGGATCCGGCCGCCGGCGTTACATTAAACGGGGCCATGATCAGCATCAATCCTACGACCAATTGGCTGGGCAATGCTCTGGTGACGGTGCAGGTTGAAGACGGAACCGCTTCCGACACGGCATCGTTCACGGTTCGTTCTGTTGACCAGATTTTATATACGTACTTGCCGTCTATAGCCCGTTAATTGGCCGGGTAAGACGGCCGTGCAAACCAAATAATTTTCTCGGCTTCAGACAAACAAGACCGCCGCGCATTCGGCGCTTGGCGACCGGAGACTCAACGATTTTCGGTCGCCAACTAGTGGCGGTATAAACCTTGCCCAAGGTCAAAAACAAGAGTTTACAGGCTTGCAGTTACCCAAAGCACTTCTTTTGTTTAAAATTAACGGTAGGCATGTCGAAGATATGGCGTATAATCGATAGAAGAACCATTACCTAGAATTCAGAACAGTTATGGACATCTCGAACGTACAAATCATAGAAGACGAAGAGGCCAGCAAGAGATTACAGGCCCTGTACGAAGTCAGCCATATTCTGACGCAAGTCGAGGCAGACGGCCGTGATCTCAGCGCGCTCTTGCCCCGCGTCTTCATGATCGTCGTGCGCCAGCTAGAAGCCGCCGATGGCAGCATTATCCTGGTCAACGAGCATTTCCAGGTTGAACACATCTGGCCGGCCGGCGACAACCCCATCGAGAATAACAGCGACCTGTTTTATAAAAATATCTTAGAAGAGGGCCTGGCCGGTTTGGTCGTGCGCCACGGCGAGCCGGTGATCATTGATGATTCTTGCACAGACCCCCGCTGGCTGCCGCGCAGCAAAGATCATGCCACTGTGCGCGACTCCTGGTCGATCATGTGTACGCCGTTTAAGATTGGCGAACGCACAATCGGCGCGGCTACCATTCGCAAGCCAGGCAAAAGGCAGTTTAATCAACGCGATTTGGCATTGTTAACGGCCGTTTCCAACCAGGCCACCAACGCCATCGAAAACGCCCGCCTCCTGGAAGAATCTCGCCGCCAACTCCGCATCTCCTCCCTGCTCAACGACGCCAGCCGCACCATTAATTCCACCCTAAACATCAACGAAGTGATGCAGCTCATGCTGGCGCAAATGAACGACTTGCTCCACGCCGAAGCCATCTCCATTGCCCTTGTGGACAAACAAAGCAACGAACTCGTTTACCAGGTCGCCGAAGGCATTGGCAGCGAAAGCATTGTGGGGCTGCGCCTGCCATCCAATCATGGGCTATCTGGCTGGGTCATGGAAACCAGCACCCCGGCACACGTGCCCGACACCAGCGCCGATCTGCGCTTTAAACCCATGGGCGACGAACGGACCGGATACCAGACCCGCGCCATGATTTGCGCCCCGATGACCTACAAGGGCGACGTCTTGGGAACCATCCAGGCGATCAATCCTATAAACAGCGTCTTCACCAACGACGATCTGAACTTGTTGGTAAATCTGGCAAACATCGCCAGCAGCGCGATTGCCAACGCGCAGCAGTTCACCCTTACGCAGGTGGCTGAATCTCGCTACACCGGCCTGTTCCAAGACAGCATCGACCCCATCATCCTGGCTGATTTTTCGGGAAAAATCATCGAAGCAAACCGACGCGCTTTTGCCTTTATGGGCTATTCACGCCAGGAACTGCTGCAAATGACCATCAAAGACTTGCACATTCCGGAAGCCTCGCTGCCCAATGTGCGGCGGATGCAGCCCCACTCTGTGCGCGTGTTTAACAGCCAGATTGTGGCCAAAAACGGCCGTCGCATCCACGTCGAAATCTACACCAAACGCACGCCCTACGGCGACAGCGAACTGATCCAGTGGATCCACCACGACATTTCCAAACAAATCGAACTGGAAGAAATGCGCAAAGACCTCCAGGCCATGCTCTTCCACGACCTGCAAAGCCCCCTGGGAAACGTCATCTCCAGCCTGGAACTGCTCACCTACGAACTACCAGAAGACAGCAACCCCATCCTTATGGAAATGGTGGATATCGCCATGCGCAGCAGCAGCCGCCTGCAAACGCTCATTCGCTCCCTGCTGGATATCAACTCCCTGGAAGCGGGCCACCCCATCACCGAACAAAGCAGAGTAACCCTGACCAAATTGGTCGAAGACGTTTGGGACACCGTGAAACCCAGCTACGAAAGACGGGAAATCGAATTGATTCGCAACATCCCTGCGGCCTTACCAGACATTTACGCTCAGGAAGACATGATTCGGCGCGTCCTCATTAATTTGCTAGACAACGCCATCAAATACAGCCCAGACAGCCTGCAAATAACCTTCGACGCCCGACAAAACGACGCGGACTACATCCTCATCAGCATCAGCGATCAGGGCGAAGGGATTCCTGAAGCGCTCCGCGACACTATCTTTGAAAAGTTCCGCCGCATTAAAACAGACACCTATTCCAAAGGGCTGGGGCTTGGTTTGGCGTTTTGCCGCCTCGCCGTAGAAGCCCACGGCGGCAAAATATGGGTAGACGATGCCCCCGGCGGCGGCGCGCGGTTCAATTTTACCCTGCCAATCTGGATGGAAAGCAGACGACGTAATGAGAGCTAGACGCTATTATCAGGACGCGTACACCACAACCTTTTCCACAACCATTACCGAGAAATTCATAGAGGGAAACCGGGCCGCCATCGTCCTGGATTTCACCTATTTTTACCCAACATCTGGCGGGCAACCGGCGGATCGCGGCTGGATTGACCAGATTCCGGTTATCGACGTAACCGTGCGCGAACCAGATGGGGCTGTTTTGCACTGGCTGCCCAGAACGCAGGCCGAGGGTTTAACCATTGGGCAAACAATCAGCGGAGCGGTGGATTGGAACCGGCGGCTGGACCATATGCAGCAGCACACTGGCCAACATATCCTTTCTCAGGCATTTATCCGTCTGGCGGAGGCGGAGACGGTTGGCTTTCATTTAAGCGATAACAATGTGACGATTGATTTAGAGACGACGGAGATGGATACGGCCGTTCTAACATCCGTCGAGCAGCTTGCCAACCAGATCATCTGGCAAAATCGCCCCATCACCGTCCAATTCGTCACCCGGGCGGCAGCCAAAACGCTGCCCATCCGCAAAATCCCGGCCACCAACGGCGACGAACTTCGCCTGGTTCACATCCAGGATTTTGACCTCACCGCCTGCGGCGGCACCCACGTCAGCCAAACCGGCGGCGTTGGCCTGCTCAAAATCATCAAAACCGAAAAGCGCGGCGAAAAACTGCGCGTCGAATTTGCTTGCGGCGGCCGCGCTTTACAAGATTATGGCCAAAAACATGAGATTATCAGCGCGCTGACCACCACGTTTACCACCGGCGCCGATCAACTCACCGAGGCGGTTGTGCGATTACGCGAAGAAGCCCGCGAGACGCAGCGCCATCTGAAAAAAGAGCAGCAGGAACGGCAGCGGCTGGCTGCGCTGCAATTCTTAAACGAAGGTGATAAACTGGGAGACGTAACCATCGTCAAGCAGCTATTTGCCGACCAGGATCAAACGGACTTGAAAAGCATGGCTTCACAATTAACCCAACATCCCGGCGTAATCGTTTTATTGGGACAGGTTGGAACGAAGACGCAGTTTGTATTTGCCCGGTCTGAGACTGCGCCAGGAAACATGAAATTGCTGTTGTCTACAGCTTTTGCCGCTTTAGGCCAGGGCGGCGGCGGTGGCAGCCCAATCTACGCCCAGGGCGGCGGACCGGCGGCCGCCAAAGAAACTGTCCAACACGCGCTGGATGAGGTGTATACGGCCGTTATCCAACACATACCCACCCACCCCGAATCTTCATGAACGAACTGGGAAAAAACATCTTCGTAGAAACCCATTACGCCGGCGTCAATGTCGGCGCGATTCTGACCTACAAAGGACTAATCGCCGTTGACGTGCCCACCTTCCCGCGTGAAGCGCGCGATTGGGCCATTCGGCTGCACCGTCTAAACCAATATCCCCTGCAATTTGTCATCCTCACCGACTACAGCGGCGACCGGACCCTGAATACCCGCTGGCTCAGCGCCCCCACCATAACCCACCAGCAAACGGCCGTGCGCCTGAACAGCTACGATAAACGCTACCCCCTCAACTTCAGCGAAAGCCTGAATGCCCGCTACCCAGATCGCGGCCGCGAACTCAACAATGCCACCGTGGAACGGCCGGCCGTCAGCTTTGGGCAAAAATTGGCGCTTTTCAGAGGCAACCGAGAAATCCGCCTTATCGCCGCGCCCGGCCCAACCACCGGCAACATTTGCGTCTACGTGCCAGACGCGGGGATACTGTTCACCGGCGACACCCTCGTCGTCAACACTTTTCCGCTGCTGGCAGACGGCCGTTGCCAACAATGGCTAGACAGCCTCGACATGCTCGCCAACTGGCCCGACGACATCCAAACCATCGTCCCCGGACGCGGCCCACTATGCGACCGGCAAGCCATCCAGCCCGTGCGCGATTTTCTCTGCAACTTACAAGATCGCGCCACCCAACACTGGCAAAACCAGGAACCCCGCGACGAAATCGCCCGCTACGTCCCGGAATTTATCACCCAATTCCCACTGGGCGACCTCCCCGAAGACTGGGTCAAACGACAAATCAAACAAAGTTTGGAACATGTCTACGATGAGATAAAATTAAGCCAGACAAAAATAACATCCGTTGTCCCTTAAAAAATAAACGTTCAGATCACAAAAGCTTGTAACTACTCAGGTTCCTCTGGCAAAACCCCAAGGGTTTGGTACCCAAAAAATCCAAATTCTCAGGAGCAAACCCTTGGGGTCTGTATAGTTATCATCATTTCTCAGGATCGGGAAACCCTGAGAAAGCTGTGGAAGAGGGGAAAGTAATGCAACAAAATAGGCATATTGATGAGGCGCTGCGCCAGGTGCCATTCTTCGCCCAACTAAGCCAGGACGAACTGGCAGAATTATCGGCTCGCCTGGTTGCCCGCCGTTTTAGCCCAGGCCAAATCATTTTCCATTACGGCGATCCTGGCGGACTGCTATACATCATCCAAAAAGGCAAGATCAAGATCACCACCGCCACCCCGGAAGGGCAAGAAGCGCTGCTGGCGATTTTAGGCAAAGACGACTTCTTCGGCGAGTTTGCCCTGCTAGACGAAGCCCCCCGCTCTGCCTCAGCCGAGGCCATCGAACCGACAGAAACCCTGACCCTGCACCGCGAAGATTTCATGCGCTTTTTGCGTAACAACCCAGACTTTGCCCTGCACGTCTTGCGCACACTCACGCAGCGGGTACGCAATTTAAACAGCCAGATCAGCGACATTTTCTTTTTAGATTTGCCCGCTCGTCTGGCCAGGGTGCTGCTCAACCTCGCCGAACAACATGGCATCCAAACGGCCGAAGGCATTCGCATTGACCTTTCCCTCACCCAAACCGACCTGGCGGAGATGACCGGAGCCACCCGCGTCAGCATCAACAAAGCGCTCGGCCGTTTTCGGCGGGAAAAATGGATTTCCGTCAAAGGTCGCCGCTTCACGATTTTAGACCAGGAAGCGATGCAATATCTCATCCAAATTTCCGGCGGAACTGTGTAATTTTTTCGTATCGATACAGACCCCAAGGGTTTGCTCTTGAGTATTTGGAGCATTTGGGGACCAAACCCTTGGGGTCTTGCCAGAGAAACCTGACCAGTTATTTTTTACCCGCGAACTCCACATGAAGCTCTACGCCATTAGCGATTTGCACCTTTCCTCGCCAGAAAATCGGCAGGCGCTAAAAGAGCTGCCACCCCACCCCGATGATTGGCTCATTGTTGCGGGCGACGTTACCCGCAGTATTCCCCGTTTCCGGGCCGCTTTCACGTTGTTGGCCAACCGCTTTGCCAGGGTATTTTGGACCCCTGGCAATCATGATCTGTGGACCGTTGATCCCAGTGGTTGTGAAGCGCGCGGGCTGTTTAAATACAACGAATTGGTAGCTGTTTGCCGCAGTTTAGGCGTCATCACCCCGGAAGACCCCTACGAGCTTTGGCCAGAATCAGACTCGCCGCTGTTCATCGTCCCGATTTTTACGCTGTATGATTACACCTTTAGCGGCGAGGGGGTAAGACCAGACACGGCCGTTTCCTGGGCCGCCGCCGCCGGTCTGGAATGCGCCGACGAAAACCTGCTCTACGCCGACCCGTTCCCTTCACGATCTGCCTGGAGCGCGGCCCGCTGCCGCTACACCGAGCGCCGCCTGAACAAAACGGCCGTTCTCGGCCACATGATCCTCGTCAACCATTTCCCGCTGCGCCAGGAGCTGGTAAACCTGCCGCGCATCCCTCGCTTCTCCATCTGGTGCGGCACGCAACAAACAGAAGATTGGCACAGACGGTTTCCGGTCACGGCCGTTATCTACGGCCACCTCCACACCCCCGACAGCCGCGTCATCGACGGCGTGCGCTTTGAAGAAGTCTCCCTGGGCTACCCGCGCCACTGGGACCAAGCCCTCGGCCTGAATGCCTACCTGCGGCAAATCCTCCCCACGCCCGCCGACCCCGCCTTTCACTCATCCCAATTACCCCAAATGCAGCAATTCGGCTAGAATCCCCCCTTTGGCGGGCGGGTGCCGCAGTTCGGCAGGAACCAGCGCCACAAATTACCAGGTTTTATGAAAAACTCAGCAAAAAGCTAAGGCTTTTTTACACTTCAGGTGTATAAAATCCAGACCTGACCGGGCGACGCTCGGCAAAACGAAAACTGAAATTCTATGCACGCAGCAGAAGACACCACAACAGATACCCAAGAGCTTCCCGAACAACCACCCGCGCAGGAACGGCCGTCCGCCCGCAAGCCCTGGGATTGGGAACTCATCAGCTTCATCCTCTTGCTCCTCATCCTCCTGATAGGCGCCTATTTTCGCTTTACCGGCCTCAACTGGGACCAGGGAACCCATCTCCACCCCGACGAACGCTTCCTGACCACCGTCACCACCCAACTGCAAACCGTCGCCAATCCTCTTGATTACCTGCGCACGTCCATATCCACCCTCAACCCGTACAACACCGGCAACGGCTTCTACGTCTACGGCAACTTCCCCATGACCATGACCCGTTATGCCGCCGAATGGGCCACCGATCTGTGCGCCGCGTTCACTTCCCCCGGCAGTCCGCCGCCCGCCCTGTGCGGCTTTACCTACACCGCCTACGATGGCGTGCATCTTTTAGGCCGCTTTTTATCGGGATTGATGGATCTGCTTTCTATTTTCTTACTCTTTTTGATTGGGCGGCGGTTGTATGATTGGCGGGTGGGGCTGTTAGCTGCCTTGCTGCTGGCGCTGGCCGTGCTGCCCATCCAATCAGCCCACTTTTACACGATGGACAGTTGGGCCGCCGCCCTGACGACGCTGACCATCTACACGGCCGTACGCGCCGCCGGTCTGGGCGACAAAAAAGCGCGCTGGCAGTTACGCTGGTGGGTCTTCTTCGGCCTCGCGCTGGGGCTAACAGTCGCGTCGCGCATCAACGTCGCGCCGCTGGCCGGCCTTGCGCCGCTGGCGGCCATCATCTGGCTCAACCAACGCGGCCACAACTGGTCCGAATGGCTCAATCTCAATGTCATCATCCGGGTCACCCCGGCGGCCACCGACGCGCAGCGCATGATTTTAGGTCTGGCTCTGGCTGCTTTTCTCTCGCTCATCACCTTCCGCGTAGCCCAACCATACGCTTTTACCGATGCTGCCCTGGCCCGCCAGGAGGCCATCGCCACCACCGGCCAGGAACCGGGCACACTGGAACTCGCCCTGCGCTCGATCATCGGTTTCAACCCGCAGTGGCGCAGCAATATGGCAGAAATCCAGCGTCTGCAAGCGCCCGAAGCCTCCTTCCCACCGGCCCTGCAATGGACCAATCGCACGCCGATTTTGTTCCCGCTAACCAACATGGTGCTCTATGGCATGGGTCTTGTTGCCGGCATCATGGCCTGGGTCGGTTTCTTTTGGGCCTTGTGGCGGATTGTGCGCCAGCGGCCCGATTGGGTGGCGCACGCCATCCCGGTCGCCTGGAGCGGCGTCTATTTCTTGTTCATGGCCACCCGCTGGGTCAAATCCATCCGCTATTTCCTGCCAATTTACCCCACGCTGCTCCTGCTGGCAGCCTGGGCGCTGATGGAATTGTGGCGGCTGGCGCGGCAAAGTGAGACGGGGCGCGCGTGGCGGCAAACGGCCGTTATCGCCCTCATTCTCCTCACCATCTTGCCCAGCTTCTTCTGGGCCAATACCTTCGTCAGCACCTACCAACGGCCGTTTACCCGCCTGGCCGCTTCTGAGTGGATGTATGAAAATGTGCCCACCGGGGCCACGCTGATCTACGACCTCGATGGCGAAACCCGCCAAATCCAGCTTCCGCTCAAAGGCTACAACTATTTTCAGGGCGCGCCGCCCCTGTTTTTGTCGTTTGAACTGCCAGAGGGTGGCACGGTAACGGCCGTGCGCCTCAACTACCTCACCGATTTAGACTACGAACAGAGTGGCAGTCTTGCCGACAGCGAATCGGTGCGTGTCAGTTTGCGCCCGATCAGCCCCACTGACCAACCGGCCGCTGCGCCAACCGAAATTCCCCTCAGCCTCGATCAGACCCGCCAATCGGTCCAGGTTGACCTGCCGGAGACCCCCATTCCGGCCAACACACCCTGGCAGGTGGTCATTGAATTAGGGGATGGCGGCCCCATCGATTTTGGCACGAGCCTCATCGTGAACGAACATTGGGACGATTTATTACCGGCAAGTTATGACGGCCGTTCCGCCTACGGCAGCTACTACACCGAAGTCACCGGCGGGCAGCGCCCCGTCACCGGTGTCGACAACTTCGAGAAGCGCGAAGAAGTGGTCGCCTGGCTAGACGAGGCCGACTATGTCGCCATCAGCAGCCAGCGGGCCATCTGGTCCTTGCCCCGTTTGCCGCTCACTTACCCGCTCATGATGCGCTACTACGAAGCCCTCTTCAGCGGCGAATTGGGCTACGAGCTGGTCAACCAGTTCCACGCCGATTTTCACGTCGGGCCACTGTACCTCAGCGACACCACCGGGCAGATCAGTTGGGGCGCGCCGCCCAATGTCGGCTGGCCGCCCCCTGGCGACCTGGCCGCTGAAGAAGCGTTCAGCGTCTACGACCACCCGCCGGTCTGGATTTTCCAAAAAACCGACGCCTACAGCCACGAAAACACCATCAAAATTTTAGGCGGCGTGGACCTGACCCAAACTGTCTTCCAGACGCCCGATCAGGCCACACTTTCCCCCAATGGCCTGCTGCTGTCCAAAACAGAACGCGCCATCCAGGCGGCGGGCGGCACCTTCAGCCAGATATTCAACCCGGACGGCCTCTTGTCGCGTAATTCGTTCCTGGCGGCGGTGGTCTGGTGGCTGGCAGTGGTGGTTTTGGGCTGGCTGGCTTTTCCGGTGGCGTTTATCGCCCTGGGCGGCCTGCCGGACAAAGGCTATGCGCTGGCGCGCATTCTTTCGCTGCTGCTGCTGTCTTATTTTGGCTGGTTGATGGCCAGTCTGGGCTGGCTGCCCAACACGCGAGGCACGCTGCTCATCGGCATGCTGCTGCTGCTGGCAGTCAGCGGCCTAATTTTGTGGCGGCGCAGCGCGGAAATAATGGCTTTTGTTCGGGCCAATTTAAACTATATGCTCGCGGTGGAACTGCTGGCCGTGGGGCTGTTTGGGCTGGCCCTGCTCATTCGTCTGGGCAACCCGGACGTGTGGGACATCATCTGGGGCGGTGAAAAGCCGATGGATCTGAGTTATTTTACGGCCGTTCTCAAATCCACCACCTTCCCGCCCTATGATCCCTGGTACGCTGGCGGCTACATCAACTATTACTACTACGGCTTTGTCTTTGTTGGCGTGCTGGCGAAACTTTTGGGCATCATCCCCACCGTGGCCTACAACCTGATTTTACCCATGCTGTTTAGCTTTACCGGCGTGGGGGCGTTTGCGGTGGCTTATAATCTGGTGCAGTATCGAGATTGGAGATTGCAGATTAGAGATTCCTCCGCCAATCGCCAATCACCAATCGCCAATCGCCAATCGCCAATCGTCAATCGCAAAGCGCTGGCCGCCGGCCTGATCGCCGCCGCGCTGGCCGTGCTGGTGGGCAATCTGGCTCAGGTGGGCGTGATTTTGGACGCCTGGTACCGGGCAGGCAATGCCGCCATCCAAACCGGCTTTGGGGCGGTGGATACGCTGCTGCGCACCTTCGACGGCGCGTTCAGCATTTTAAGCGGGCAGCCGTCGCCGCTGTATCCCGGTGATTGGTTCTGGACGGCCACGCGGGCCATCAACGCCAATCCGGGTGAAGTAGCGCCCATCACCGAATTCCCCTATTTCACCTTCCTGTACGCCGATTTACACGCCCACATGATCAGCCTGCCGCTGCAATTGTTATCACTGGGCTGGGCGGTTGGGTTGGCGCTGCGGCCAATCGTCAATCGTCGATCGTCGATCGCCAATGAGGCGCTGCTGTGGTTTACGGGGGCGCTGGCGATTGGCTCGCTGCGAGCCACCAATACGTGGGATTGGCCAACGTATCTGGTGATTGGGGCGCTGGCGGTATTGTTTTACGGTTATCGGACGCACGGCCGTTTCTCGCTTTCGATGATCGGGCAGGCGGTGGTGCAAACGGCCGTGCTCGCCGGCCTCTCCGTCCTCCTATTTTGGCCCTTCGCCGCCAACTATGGCTCCGGCTACAACTCGGTTTCGCTCTGGCCCGGGTCCTACACCTACCTCAGCAATTACCTGACCATTTATGGGCTGTTCCTGTTTTTCATCATCCCTTACCTGTTCCTGGAATTCCGCGCCTGGAGCAAAACCTGGACCTACGCCCAATTACAAGGCTGGCGGTCATGGGGGTTTGCCTTTGTATTGGCATTGGCGGTATTTGTGCTGCTGATCCTGGTCTTGTTCGCCAAAAATTATTGGATCGCCCCGTTTGTGCTGACGCTGGTGGCGGTGAGCGGGCTGTTGGGCTTGCGGCCCAACTTACCTGCGGCGCGGCGGATTGTGCTTATTTTGATTTCGGCCGCCCTGGGGCTGACGCTGTTCGTGGAGATTTTTGTGCTGGATGGCGACATCGGGCGCATGAACACTGTGTTTAAGATTTATATGCAGGTGTGGCTGCTGTTGAGCGTGGTGGGCGGCGTAACGGCCGTGTGGGTCTACAACGCCATCAAAGACAAAAAACGGGTACGGCAGGTGTGGCAAATCGCTCTGGGGGTGCTGGTTTTTGCCGCGCTGCTCTATCCGCTGCTGGCGACCCCGGCCAAATGGGCCATCCGCATGAGCAAAGAAGCGCCGCATACTCTGGACGGCATGGCCTTCATGCCCTATGTCGAATACGGCGACACCAACAATTCCACCATCCCGCTGGGCTACGATTATGAGGCCATCCGCTGGATGCAGCGCAATATCGCCGGTTCGCCGGTCATCGTGGAGGGGCACAGCCACAACAACGGCAACTTCAGCCCGTACCGCTCCATCACCAACCGCATCGCCATGTACACCGGACTGCCGTCTATTGTCGGCTGGGATTGGCACCAGCGGCAGCAGCGGGCCACACTGCCCGGCAATCTGGTCAGCGACCGTATCAACGAGGTAAACCAGTTTTATAACACGCCGGATATGTATGCCGCCCAGGCATTTCTGAACAAATACAACGCCGAATACGTCTATGTTGGGCAGTTGGAACAGGTTTATTACAATCCGGCAGGCATTGCCAAATTTGCGCAGATGGTGCAGGCCGGGATGCTAACGGAAGTTTATCGGAATGATGGGGCGGTGATTTACCGCGTAATTCGTGGCGCGTGATGCATAAGGGACTTACGCATCACGCAGCTCGCATCATCTGTTTGGACCACAAACTGTATGCCACTTTCTGACATTTTTGCCGCTTTTCGCTGGTGGGTTGTGCTGATGGTTTTGGGCACGGCCGTTTTCCCGCTGGCGGCTCACTTTCTTAAATCTCTGCCTGACCGGGGCTACGCTTTCACCAAAATGTTGGGCCTGCTGCTCGTTACCTTTGTGTTTTGGCTGTTGGGCAGTCTTGGCTTCCTGCAAAACGACGTAGGTGGTATTGTGCTGGCCCTGGTTCTGGTGGTGGGGCTGTCGGCATGGGCGGTGTATCGGGAACGACAGGCGGGAGGAACGGCCGTTCTCCCCTGGCTGCGCGAGAATTGGCGGCAAGTCCTCATTACCGAGCTGGTGTTCGCAGCGATGTTTGCCCTGTGGGTATGGGTGCGCGCCCAAAATCCGGCCATCACAGCCACCGAAAAGCCGATGGAATTTGCCTTTCTCAATTCGGCCGGCCGCAGCCCCACCATGCCGCCGCTAGACCCCTGGCTCTCCGGCTACGCCATCAGTTACTACTATTTCGGCTATGTGATGACATCCGTGCTGGCGCGGCTGGCGGCTGTGCCGGAGGCGATTGCCTTTAATTTGGCGATTGCCTGGCTGGTGGCGGGAACGGCCGTAGGCGCTTTTGGCCTGGTCTACAATTTGATCGCCTTACGCGGCGCGCACACCATCGCGCGGTTGTTGGGCGTGGTTGCGGCCGTCGCGCTGCCCATCGCCGGCAACCAGCAAATCACTCTGGAAGTGTTATACGCCAACCAGGTTGGTCCCACAGAATTTTGGGCGTGGTTGGACGTGCGCGACATCAACACCACATATGCGCCGGATCAGACGCCGCGTTACGAAGGCGGCGGCTGGTGGTGGTGGCGCTCCTCGCGCCCCATCCACGAATACCACCTTTCCGGCCGCGCCGAAGAAGGGCTGGAACCCATTGCTGAATTCCCCGGCTTCAGCTTCATTCTGGGCGATATGCACCCGCATGTGCTGGCCCTGCCGTTTGCCTTTCTCAGTCTGGCCGTGGCCCTGGCATGGTGGCGCAAGGAAGAGATTGGCGATTGGCGATTTGAGAAGGAGCGCCAATCCCCAATTCCCAATCTCCTGTCGCCTGTCTCCACTCTCCAAACCTTCATCCCCGACCCTGCCTTTTTTCTGTTTACGGCGCTGGTTCTGGGCGGGCTGTCATTTCTAAATACCTGGGATGTGTTTATTTATTTGTTTGTGGTGGCCGGTGCGTTTGCGCTGGGACGGTGGCGAGCGGAAGGGTGGAACGGCCGTATCCTCACCCAGGGCATTATCATGGGCATATTGCTCATCGTGCCGGCCGTTCTGCTCTATTTGCCCTTTTATCTGGGCTTTAAATCGCAGGCCGGACCGCCGTTTTTGCTGCCCATGCTTATGCAGGCGACCCGCTTGCCACAGTTTTTGGTTATTTTTGCCATGCCGTTATGGGCCATCACCATTTGGTTGGCGGCGCTGGCGGTGCGGCAGCGTTTGCGGCATTGGCAAAAAGGTGTGGGCACGGCCGTCGCCTTGCTCGCCGCCCTGTTCTTTCTAACCCTGTTCTTTAGCTGGGTTGTCGCCAGCAGCGCCGACGGCGGCTGGCGCGTCAGTTCGCTGGCCGACGAGCTGGGCATTACCCTGGCGGCCCGGCCGGAAAGCGGCGTGGCGTTGGGATGGGGGTTAACGGCCGTTTTCGCCATCCTGCCCACCTACCTCGCCAACCGCCTGACCCACCCCGCCATGATCCTTTACCTGGCCGGCCTCATCGCCCTGGTGGTCATGGTCTGGCACGAACACCTGGGCAAGGAGACAAGTGAGCCAGGAGACGCGACGATCAGCAAACCAGAAGACGCCGCAACGCTCCCCGTTTCCGCCGCGCCGTTCGTTTTGCTGCTGGTTCTCACCGGCGCGCTGCTGACCCTGGGGCCAGAATTTGTCTATCTGCGCGATAATTTTGGCCAACGGCTGAACACGATCTTCAAATTTTATTATCAGGCGTGGGTGCTGTTTGGCGTGGCCGGCCTGTTTGGGCTGGATTATTTGCTCGCCCATTGGCGGCAGGGCATCCAGCGCTTTGTGCCGCTGGCGGCGGTGGGCGGCTATGGGCTGATGCTGGCGTTTGCCGTTTTGTTTCCTTTTTACGGCGTGCAGTCGCGGGCGATGGAATATCGCGGCCCGGCGACGCTGGAAAACCGCGCCCCGGCCACTCTGAACGGCCTGGCTTACGTCGAACGGTACAACCCGGACGAATACGCCGCGATTATGTGGCTGCGCGAAAATGTGACCGGACCAGCGGTGATTTTGGAAGCGGTGGGCGGGCAGTATTCGGGATACGGCCGTGTTTCCGCCAACACCGGCATACCCACCCTGCTCGGCTGGGGCGGCCACGAATACCAATGGCGCGGACCCGACACGCCAGAACCCGCCCTGCGTGATCCGGCCGTCAACAACATCTACACCCTGTCCGATTGGGCCATGACGGCCGCCCTGCTGGACCAATACAACGTGGAGTACATTTTTGTGGGCGGTCTGGAACGCGACGCCTATGGTGCGCAGGTGGATGAAAAATTTGCCGGTCGGTTGGCAGTAGCCTTCCAAAATGGTAGTGTCACCATTTATCGCTGGCAGTAGCAAAAAACAAAACCCCAAGGGTTTGTTTTTGAGAAGGTAGACATCTTGGAACTTAAACCCTTGGGGTTCTTATAAAGTATGATAGATGATACGAGCAATGTGAACATGGACACAAAAACAACCTGGCAGCCCAATTGGGCCGCGCGGCTGACAATTGCTGACGCGCTTTTTGCCCTGGTCGCGCTGGCGGCGGGCCTGCTGCGCCTGGTAAACCTGGGGAGCCTGCCGCTGTCGCCCAAGGAAGCGGAGGCGGCGTTGGCGGTGTGGCGCTTCTGGCAGCCCGGACACACGGCCGTCTTCCCCGGCAGCCCGGCCTACTTCACCCTCACAGCGCTGGCTACCCAGGTCTTGGGATTCAGCGATGCAGTCATGCGTCTGGTTCCGGCTTTGTTTGGGGTGGCGCTGGTGCTGCTGCCCTGGCTGCTGCGCCAACGAATGGGTCCGGTGGGCGCGTTGATTACGGCCGTTTTCCTGGCCGTTTCGCCCATCACCACCATCACCGCCCGCACGGCCGGCGGCGAGGCGATTGCCTTGTTTGCCATCTTTTTACTGCTGGCGGCGTGGGTGCGCTGGCAAGATTCGCGTGACGGCCGTTGGGCCATCACCCTGGCCGCCGCTTTGGGGCTGGGCATCGCCAGCGCGCCCTTGTTTTACAGCGGGTTGGCTGCGTTGGGCATCGCCTGGTTTTGGCAGACAACCATCGGCCCACGCCTGAACCAGCCAGAAGAGACCGGCGAGGTGGACGAAACGGCGGCGGAAACAGAAACGGAAAAGGAAACGGCCGTGGGGCCAGCGGCGGCGCTGACCGGCTTAATCGTTTTCCTGATGCTGACCACCACCTTTTTATTCAATCTGTCGGGCATTGGTGGGGGAACGGCCGTGTTTACCGCCTGGGTGCAGCAATTCGGCCGTTCTGACCTGGAACCAGTGATCAAACCTTTCCTCGCCATTGCCCGTTACGATTTGACACTCATCATCGTCGGATTTGCGGCGTTTGTGTGGGCCAGTTGGAACCGTCAGGCGCTGCCGCGCTTATTCGTTTATTGGCTGCTCGGCGGATTTGCCATCATTCTGCTCCAGCAGGGCATCATCAGCAATGCCGCGCTGGCCTCTTTGGCGGGTTATTTGCTGCTGGGGTGCTTTGCCGCCGCCATGATCGGCGACAAAATCCATTTGCGCGGTTGGGGCTTAACCCTGGGCTTGCTGATTGTGTGGGGGCTGATGTTTGTGAATATCAGCCGCTTTTTGCGCATCAGCGTGTTTAATCCGACCGATTTCTCGCACATCTGGATTGCCCTATTTGGCCTGACGCTGGCGCTGACGACTATCTATTTTCTCATCACCTGGGACGTTCGCTCCACCTATCAGGGCGTTTTGCTCAGTGTATTGGCGATGCTTTTCCTCTATCAATGGGGCACAGCCTCGTGGTTGGGGCAAATGGCGGCCAACGACCCGCGCGAAACATGGGTGACCACCGGAACCGACGATGATGTGCGCTCCCTCATCAGGCAAATCGAGTTATTGTCCTGGCAAATAGTGGGCAGCGGCACAGACATAGACTTGTACAGCGCCGTCAATTCGCCGGTGTTGGCCTGGTATCTGCGCGATTTCCCGCAGGCGCAGATCGGTGATTCGCTGCCCCCGGCGGCCACATTCAGCCTGATTCTGACGCCCGATGTGGCCGAACCGGCTTTTGGCAGCGATTATATGGGGGCGGATTTTGGCTTGCTGCATACCGGCGTCGTTTCTTCTGGATTATCGGTATCGCCCATTTTGGATACGCTGCGCTGGTGGCTGTTTCAGGAGAGCACGGCCGTTTCCCAACAGCAGCGCCTCGTTTTATGGCTGCGGGCGGATTTAACTCAATGAACGCATCAGACCCCCAGGCCATCGCCTGGACGCCCGGCGAAACAACGCCCACTTATGCCGACCCACACCTTCAGGCATTGATTGCCCGCTGCCTGGCCGGTGAAGAACTGGCCTATGTGGCCCTCTACAATACCCACGCCGACATGATTTACCGGCTCACGTTTAGCCTCTTGCAGCACAAAGAAGACGCCGAAGAAGTGCTGCAAGATAGTTTTGAATACGCTTTTCGCAAACTGGCCGATTATGATCCGCATAAGGCGTCGTTTAAGACATGGTTGTATCGCATTGCCATCAGCCGCTGCCGCAACAAGCGGCGGCGCAAATGGCTGCCCACTTTTTCCCTGAATCAGGTCCTGCCTGAGGATGAGGTGGCTGATGAGCAGACGCCCGGCCCGCCTGAAGCCGCCGCCCTGAACGCCGATCAACACATGGTCTGGGAAGCGCTGACAAAACTATCGCCCAAACTACGGGAAACGGCCGTTCTGCGTTACTACGAAAACCTTTCTTACCCGGAAATTGGGGCCGTGTTGGGCATTCCCACCAAAACGGCCGAATCGCGCATGAGGCTGGCCCACGCAGCCTTACGCGACCTGCTGGCGGAGCAGCCGTAATTCGTCCGCAGCCGGAAACACAAACCACGCCATGAGGCTTTTCACACCTGATCGTGTATAGATAGATGATGAACCAAGAACACGTTTTACCCTTAATTTCCGATTATGTGCTGGATTTACTGCCCGGAAGCGAACGGCGGCGAGTAGAACTCCATGCGGCCGAATGTGCCGCCTGCCGTCAGGCGCTAAAATCCGAACGGCAGCTTGGCGATCTGGTGCGGCGCACAGTGCAAGCGGCCACGGAACCGGGTTACGGCCGTTTGCCCCAACTCATGCCCGCCATTCCCAGCCGCCGCCCTGCTAAAGCCAGCCACCGGCAGCACCCGCAGCGACAGTTGGCGCTGGCTGGACTGCTGCTGCTGTTGCTGATTGGCACGTTTGGCCTGCGTTTCGGGCAAACGCGGCGCGCCTGGCAGCCGCCGCTGCCTACGGCCGTCGTCAGTACAGCCACCATCACCAGCACAGCCACGGCCACATTAGCCGAAATGGGCACAAGTACGCGGGTGTTGGAAACGGCCGTGTCGGCCACCACTGCGCCAGCCGGCCAGCCGGCCTTCCAAAGCCAGGCCAATCCCACGCCCGCCCCAATGCCGACGCCGCTGGCCCTGGCCCGGCCGCCCATTTCAACCAATTAAACTCACTCAGGAATAATGACAGTTATGAGCGAACTATCTACCCCCAGCAAATTCACCACTACCATCAACGAGATGCTCTCACGGCCGTTGCTGGCAGCCACACGTCTGGACTGGGAAAAAGCCATTTACATCACCTTCGCCATTTTGGCGATCATCAGCCGGTTTGTTGCCTTGGGCAGCCGCGTCATGAGCCACGACGAAAGCCTGCATACCCAGTTTTCCTATCAATATTTCAATGGCGACGGCTACCAACACACGCCGCTGATGCACGGCCCATTTCTGTTCCACATCACCGCCCTCACCTACTGGCTGCTGGGCGCCAATGATTTCACGGCCCGTCTGCCGGTGGCCATCCTGGGAGTGATTTTGGTGCTCATGCCCTATTTTCTCCGCAGCCAATTGGGCAAAGTGGGCGCATTGTTCACCAGCTTCATCTTTTTGATTTCGCCCTATATCACCTATTACTCGCGTTATATCCGCCACGACATTTACGTCATCGTCTGGTCGATGATCGTCTTCATCGCCATTTGGCACTATTTTAGCGAGCGCAAAGAGAAGTATTTGTGGTGGTTTGCCGGTGGCCTGGCGCTGATGTTTTCCACAAAAGAAGTGGCCTTTATTTACGTGGCTATCTTTGGCAGCTTTCTGGTGATGCGGTTGGCCGTGCAGGCCATCACCGCCCCCTGGTTCCGCGAAAATTTGGGCCGGCTGCGCACGCCCATCCTGATCATGATGCTGGCGGTGCTGTTGGTTGGCGGCGGCATGATTGGCAAGCGGCTGGTTAGCGCAACGCCTCAGGCGGCGGCCACAGCCACAGCCACTCAGGAAGGATTTGCCGCCAACCCGAACCCAGATTTAAGCGATACGGCCGTTCCCCAAACCCCTAACGACGCCATCTGGCGTTGGAGCCAGATTGGCGGCATCATGCTGCTGGGCGTGGCGCTGTTTTTAGGCGCCAACGCCTTCCGCCCACACCTGGACCAATACCCCGAATTCGACATCATCCTGCTCTTTACAACGCTCATCCTGCCGATGGCCTCGCCATTGTTCACCAAAATCGCCGGTTGGAACCCCACCGACTACACCATCAACAAATGCATCCTGGAAGGCCAGGAAAGTATGAACGCGCTCGCCTTGTTGGCGGCGCGCATGGGCAACGCCACCTGCTGGAGTTCTTTAATGCAGTCCGGGCTGGTGCGCTCCGGATTTTTCCTCATCCCCACCCTCATCGTTTCCGTGCTTGTGGGCCTGTGGTGGGACAAAAAGCGATGGGTGAAAACGGCCGTCATCTTCTACACCATCTTCACCGTCCTCTACACCTCCGTCTTCACCAATCCCAGCGGTCTGGCCAGCGGATTGGTCGGCTCCCTGGGGTATTGGCTGGAACAACAAGGCGTGCAGCGTGGCAGCCAACCCACTTTTTACTACTTGGTCGTCATGCCCATCTACGAATTTTTGCCCGTCATCTTCTCGGCGGCGGCTATCTGGTTGTGGCATAAAAAACAACGCCTGCATCAGATTCTCGCCTATTGGGTGACGCTTCTACTGGCGGCCTTTCTGGCTTACAGCCTTTCCAACTGGTTATACACCCGCTCACTCACAGCCGGTGGGTTGATGGCCCCAGCGCAAGACGGCCGTAACAACCTCCTGGGCATCATCCTGGCCCTCATCATCTTCGGCGCAGGCATCCTATTTTGGCTGTTTGTCTATCGCCAGCGGCTGGCCCGCCAATGGACGCCCGAAGGCAGCCTGCTTTCCCTCTTTTCCGTCAACCAGATATTGGAATTTGTGCCCTTCGTCACCTGGTGGCTGCTGCTCACCTGGGCAGCCTACTCTTACGCCGGCGAAAAAATGCCCTGGCTCAGCACGCACTTTGTCATCCCCATGGGGTTGTTAACCGGCTGGTATTTCAACGAAAAACTGCGCCACATAGATGTAAAAACCTTGTTCTCGCGCCCAATCATCATTCTATTTGGTCTCACATTGTTGCTCTTCGTCACTGGCTTTGGCCTCTTTGGCCAGCTTTGGCTGGGCAAAGTGCAGTTCGGTGACCAACAAATCAACGCTCTGCAAAACCTGGGGCTGTTTCTGGGCCTGTTGGTTGTGGCGCTGGCCGTCTTTTTCGCCTGGCGGCGCTATGCCGCCGCCGCCGAAAAATCCATGCGCAGCCTGGTCGTCATTCTGGCAATTTTCACCTTGCTCAGCCTGTTGACCATTCGCGCCACCTTCATGTCGAGCTTCATCAACGCCGACTACACTTCTGAATTCATGGTCTATGCCCACGGTGCGCCGGCCACCAAACAAATTGTCATGTCGCAGTTGGAAGAGTTGTCCATGCGCCTGTATGGCGACAAAAGCATCAAGGTTGCCTACGACAACGATGTTTCCTGGCCGTTTACCTGGTACCTGCGCGATTATCCCAACCGCGTTTATTACGGCGAAAACCCTGGCAACACGTTGAACGAATCGCCTATCATCCTGGCCGGCAGCCAAAATTGGGGCAAGGTCGAACCATACCTGGGCACCAATTACGAACAACACACCTATACATTCCTCTGGTGGCCGATGGAGGAATACCGCAAACTCTCCTGGGACGCCATTTTTGGCAATCCCAACGATTTAGAACGGCGCGGTTTGGGCAATGCCAACGTGCGGCAAGCCCTGTGGGACATTTTCTTCTACCGCGACTATGAAAAGTATGGGCAAACTTTTGGCGGAACCTACACCAGCCGAGAATGGCCGCTGCGCCACGAACTGCGGGTATATACTCGCAAAGATGTGCTGGCGAATATGTGGGATTATGGCGTGGGCGCAACCAATGCGACGTCGCTCCAAGACCCTTATGCCGAAAATGATCTGCAAGTTGCGCCGTCGTTGATTTTGAACGAAAGCGGGCTGCCCGGCGTGGGGCCAGGCGAGTTTTCCACGCCGCGTAATGTAACGATTGGGCCAGACGGCCGTATCTACATCGCCGACAGCGGCAACCATCGCATTCAGGTCTTCGATGCAGACGGCAGCTTCCAGACATCCTGGGGCGAGTTCGGCGTCGAGCCGGGCAACTTCAACGAACCGTGGAATCTGGCCGTCGATGAATCCTACGTCTACGTAGCCGACACCTGGAACTATCGCATTCAAAAATTCACGTTGGATGGCGTGCTGGAAGCTGTATACGGCCGTAACGGCTCCCCCATCGACCAAAACGACCCCGGTCTGGGCCTTTTATACGGCCCGCGTGATATTTTGCTGCTGGATGACAACCGGCTGCTCGTCACCGACACCGGCAATCACCGCCTGCAAGTGTTAGACCGCGACGGCAACTTCCTGCAATCCATTGGCCAGTTTGGCAGCCAGCCAGGGCAGTTCAACGAGCCGGTCGGGCTGGCCAACGGGCCAGAAGGCTCCGTGTATGTGGCGGATACGTGGAACGGCCGTATCCAACAATTTACGTCCGACTTCACCCCCGCTTATCAATGGAGCGTCAACGCCTGGTACAGCCAATCCATCGACAACAAACCCTACCTGGCCACCGACAGCGCCGGCCGCATCTACGTCACCGACCCGGAAGGGTATCGCGTACTCATTTTTAACGCTTTCGGCGACTACATCGGACGCTTCGGTTCCTTTGGAACCGGGCCAACGCAGTTTGCCCTGCCGGTCGGCATCGCCATCGACGCCCAAGACAATGTCTACATCGCCGACACGCACAACAACCGCATCGTCAAATACCCGGCCCTCTTCGGCGCGCCCCTCACGGACACAACCCAAGAACAGGGAAACGAGGCCGTTGACGAACAACCCGTCGATTTGCCCACGCCTACGCCGTAAAAAGTGATGCGTGATGCGTGAGAAAATCATCACGCATCACGCATCACGCATCACGCATCACGCATCACATCCATTACCATTCATCATCCGCACCCAATTTCTCAACTTTCTCGAGGTCTTTCAGCCATGAATTTTAAGAACAAAGTCGTTTTAGTCACCGGCGGTTCGCGCGGCATTGGGCGGGCAATTTGCCAGCAGTTCGCCGAACGCGGCGCGCAGGTCATTATCCATTACCACCAAAACCGGGCTGCGGCTGAAGAAACGCTGGCCTTTCTGCCCGGCGGCCCGCATTTGCTGGCCCAGGCGGCCATGGAAGATGCCACGGCCGTACAAACCATGATCGACACGGCCGTCGCCCATTACGGCCGTCTGGACATCCTGGTCAACAATGCCGGCATCTACGAAGAACATCCCCTGGCCGAGGTTTCTTACGACGAGTGGCAGGCGCGCTGGCGGCACATTCTGGACGCCAACCTGATTGGTCCGGCCAACGCCATGTACTGCGCCGGCCAACACATGATTCGCCAGGGATACGGCCGTATCGTCAACATTTCCTCACGCGGCGCCTTTCGCGGCGAACCCACCGCCCCGGCCTACGGAGCCAGCAAAGCCGGCCTGAACGCCATGGGACAATCGCTGGCCAAATATCTCGCCCCCTTCAACGTCTTCGTCGGCACCGTCGCCCCCGGATGGGTGGCCACCGACATGGCCCAGGAACACCTGGACAGCCCGGCCGGCGACGACATTCGCGGCCAAAGCCCGCTCAACCGGGTGGCCACGCCCGATGAGGTTGCTTATACGGCCGTTTTCCTCGCCTCCGAAGGCGCAGAATTCCTCACCGGCTGCATTGTAGACGTTAATGGGGCCTCTTATTTGCGAACGTGAGAGTGGAGATTGGAGATTGGGGATGATTGCCGAGAGCGAAAACTGCGGTTAGGGGGGCGGTTTTCGGACAGCTAAAATGCCGCGCTTCCCCGTCACAACTCCTGCATAACGGCCGTAACGGCCGTTACCAAATGTTGGCGCGACTCATGCAGCGCGTCATCGGTATCACGGCCGTACCCGCCAGATTTTGGCAGCCCGCCTATTTCCAAAATCGCCGGACCACGAAACCCACCGGCAAGAACCGCCCGGCAAAACCCCTTCAGGTCCAGGCTTCCCTGGCCCAGCGGCAAATGATGGTTCACATCCGGCCAAACCGTATCGGAAATGTGCAGCAGACTGAAACGAGAAGCCAACGCCGCAAAGGCGGCAAACTCCTCCGGCCGCGTATGGTTAAAATCCCAAACAAACCCGAGGTTGGGCACGGCCGTTAACGCCTTGCGGCAGCTTTCCGGGTGATGGAAAATCGGCGCGTCGAACGCATTATGCTCAAAACCAAACAGAAAGCCGTGCGTTTTGGCCAGAGCCACCGCTGCGGCAAATTGGGGCCAAAGCGACATTTCCAGAGCCGCCACGTCAGCCGCCGACAGCGGCTCTTTCAGCCCGATGTGCCAGTGAACCCGTCGGCAAGGCAGCGTGATAATGGCCTGCAAATTGGCGCGCAGCACATCCATAGGCGTGTGACCGGTGGTTGTACGGCCGTTGCCATACAACGGCACCACCATTTCCATCACGGCCGTCATCCGCGCCCGCCGCAGCGCCATCGCCACCGTCTCCAGCGAATCGCCCAATCTTTCCAGCCCCAATCCCTCAAGCGGACCGGGAAATTGCAGGCAGCGAAAACCAGACAGACTGGCAAACACAATCTCATCGCGGGCCGGACGCCAATTTTCAGGAAAAAAACGGCCGTTCATGCCAATTTGAATCGGCAGTTCTGTCACCATATCTTTCACCACCAGGAAGACCCTAAGGGTTTGGTTCCCAAAAGGCTAACATCTCCAGGACAAACCCTTAGGGTCTGTATGGATACCACCTTAAAACGTCACTTTAGCGGCGGCGCGCCCGCCTTGCCATGACATTTTTTATACTTCAATCCACTGCCACAGGGGCAAAGATCATTGCGGCCAATTTTGGCTGGCTTAGGCGCGGGCGCTATTTTGGCGTTCAGCCAATCGCCAACCCGCGTCTGAAATGGGCGAGCCGCCGGCGCTGGCGGCAAAAACCCCTGATCTTGCAGCAAACCCTGGCGCAGCGCCTTGTGATCGGTGTGTTTCTGCAACGCATGCAGATGCTGATAAAACGCGATCACGTCAAACTGCTCATCCACATCGGCCAACGACCGCGCGCCCGGCTTCATCTGGTCCTGATAATCGGCCAGAGAAATAAAATCATGCGCCGCCAAATGCTGGCGAAACAGAGCCTCAATCTGCGGGCGGCTCGCCTCATCTTTCAGGTCGCCTAAGGCCATCACCGCGTTAATCCACTGCTCGTCAAAGTGATCGGGCGGCGCATCGACGGAGCCATCGGCGTTGAGCGACGGCAGTTGCGCGCTAAATGCCGCAGTGATGCGATCTCTTTCGTCGGGATACCGGGCCGCGATGATGGTTAACGTTTCGGTAGCCAGACTACGGCCGTAATGATACTCGCCGTTGGTGTCCAGATTGATCACGCGCAAGAGCATGGGAACGGCCGTGCCGCCATAATAAGCCAGGTCCTTGCCAAACCACTCCAACTCGTCCTGTACCGCTTCAGCCATCGAAGCGTAAAACGAGTCGAAAATCGGCAGCGCCGCCGGTTCCCGAAACGCAATCAACAATTTACCCGCATGAACCAGCGCATACCGGCGCGGATCCTCGTCCTCGCCTTCATCCCAGGCAGCAGCCAGCCCAGCCTGTAACATCGCTAAAAGGCCGTCCGTCAGGCCCGCCTGCCGCCCCAGGCAGGCCCGAATCAACGCCAGGGGCGGCGTTCTGCCGACTGTTTCCAGCAGGCGGAGAAGTTCTTCATCCGTTTTGTTCTCGTAATCCATCAGTTCCTCGTCGCGGCAAGGGTGTCTTGCCGCGTGTGTAGGGGTCTTTGTTTATCCGGGAGACGCCGATTGGAGGCGTGATGCGTGATGCGTAACATGGCGATATTCACGCCAAACGCATTCCCCGTATTCCATAATGTAACCATTCAGGCTTCTCTGGCAAGACCCCAAGGGTTTGATACCCAAATAATCCAAATCCTCAGGAGCAAACCCTTGGGGTCTGTATAGATACTCCATAATTTTAATTCTGCCACGGCCGTTAACGGCCGTGCCGCGTCAAATAATTCGGCCAACCCGACACGCCCAGGGCATGGCGTACGTCGATGGCGTGTTCGTGATCGTGCCCCATCCACACCAGCAGCCAGGTGTAGGCCGAGACAGTTGAACCCCAGGGGGCCTGAAACGGCCGTGCCAGCGCCGGTTCCGGCAGCTCATCCACCAACGCCAACAGCGACTGCCGCGTCGCCGTAAAATCCGCCCAAACCGCCTCCCACGATTGGTCCATGCGCGCCGCCGCGTTGGCGGCATTAAACACGTCGAAATCGGTGATGGTTTGCGCGAATTCCGGCGTTTGTTCATCAACCAACTGCCGCAACCCTTCAACCCCCACTTTCTCCCAATCGGTCAGATGGCCGAGCAAATCCTTCAGCGTCCAGACACCGCATACAGGCCGCTGAATGCGCTCATCCGGCGGAACCACAGCCACCAGCGACAATATCTCGCGCCGCGTGGCTTTTAGCTGCGCCCGCAGCAAGAATTTTGGCCCGATTTGGCGCAGCGCGTCGCGGGGTTGGGTTTGCCGCCAGGCCAGAATATCTTGGGCATGGGCCGCGTCGTGCTGAAACCGCCACCGCGCCCAGGTGCGTGGGTGAATGCGCCGCCCGCCGGACAGCGCAAGGCGGCGGTGCAGCAAATCATCGGGCAAACGATCCAGAGCCGCCAAAAACCCGCTGCGCTCTTTGAGGCTGGCGGCCACAGCTTGCTCCAGCGGGATGGATTGGAAACGGCCGTGCAGCTCTTCATTGGCCTCGTCCACATTGGCCACGGGCAGGATTTCTCGGTGACGGCCGTCTAACGTCAGACTCAAACGCTCACTATTCACCGCGTCCCAGTTGGCCACATGCAACAGCACATCCCTGGCCGTCATCTTCCCCGAAACAGGCACGCCGGTCAGCGTTTCCCCGCCCAAACCACGCATCTGAAAAAACAAATGGGCGCGTTCCGCCGCCAATCGGGCCAGCAGCCACCGCCGCCATTCCGCCGAAAATTCAGCCATTTTGCCTCCGCCTGAAGTCATTTTGCACCCATCATCTGACCCATTTCGGGTTATACCCATGGAAAACCCTTCGGGTCTGCATCGCTACCAACAAAGGTCAACTGGAATAGTACACGAGGGGCAACAGATGGGCAAAGGCGCAAAACAGGACAACGGCCGTTACTCCGCTGGACTACTATGCGCAGCTTACGTCGCAGGCTACAGAACTTTATGATACCATTCGCCCGCAATCGGGATTGTGCAATAAAATCCAACCTCTAACCATGATGAACCGCCGACTAATTCTGCCGCTACTCCTTACCCTGGCGCTGACTGCGCTCATTTTTACCGACGCTCTGCCCTGGCTGCGCGGGCCTGCCCCGGAAACCAGCGAATGGTTTTGGGTGTTTGGGTTACGGCCGTTTCTCCGCTGGTGGCTGCCTGTGTTAACGGCCGTGGGCATGGCGGCGCTCTGCGGCTGGTGGCTGCGCGCCAAACGCTGGCGGCTGGGGCTGGTTTTGCTGGTGATGGGCAACCTGCTGCTGCAAGGCGCGTTGGTTTACGCCGCCAAACCGGCCGTCCTCACCGAACTCATCGAGCGCACCCTGGCCAACGAAACCAACGGCTACTTTCCCCTGGCCGCCGACACGGCCGATTTATCCGCCCTTCTCGCCGACTACCCGGCGCTCATGCCCACCTTCCCTTCCGAACATACCCGCACCCATCCGCCGGGTCTGGTGGCGGCAAACTGGCTGGCGCTGAAGGCCTTCGCCGCCTGGCCTGGCCTCTCGCAGCCCATCGCCGAGCGCATCTGGCCGCTGCGCTGCACCGACCTGTGGCTGCTGGACAACCCGCCGGCGACGGCGGCGGCCCTGGCGGCGGTCACGCTGCTGACCGCCCTGGCCGGCGCGTTGGTCATTTGGCCCACCTATGGCCTGGCGCGTCGCCTGCTGCCCGAAAAACCGGCACGATTGGCGGCGGGTTTCACCGCTACGCTGCCCGCGCTGCTCATTTTCACGCCCACGCCGGTGCAGATTGATGCCCTGTTGGCGGTAACGGCCGTCTACCTCCTGCAAATTGGTCTGGACAAACAACAAAATCGCTGGTTCTTCCTCAGCGGCCTGATCGTTTCCCTGGCGACCTTTTTAAGCCTGGGCAACGCGGCGCTGCTGCTGCTGTTGGTCGCTTACGCCGGGTTGCACGGATGGCTGCGGCGAGCCGAACGGCCGTTTGCCCATCTGGCCTTTCAACTGGCGGCATTGGGGCTGGGCGCGACGGCCGTGTGGCTGATCTATTGGGCCGGTTGGGGCGTGCCGCCCTGGACCATTGCCCAGGTAGGGCTGGCGCAGCACTACGATCTGGTCACCAGCCACCGGCGCTACGATTGGTGGCTGTTTTACAATTTGCTCGATCTGCTGCTTTTTGCCGGTCCGGTCATCATCGTCGGGTATCTGGGCGCGCTCCTGAGCCGGCGGTTTGCCAGCCGCAGCCCGCTCGCCGCGCTGCTTGTCCCGCTCACGCTCCTCATTCTCCTGCTCGATGTGTCCGGCTCGGCCAGAGGGGAAGTGGGCCGCTTGTGGCTGTTTCTCATGCCCTTTTTGGCGATTGGCAGCGCCGCTTATTACACGCCCGCGCCGGAAAACCGGCCGGAAACGCATGTGCCGCTCGTGCTGATTGGGCTGCAGCTGCTGCTGGTTTTGGCCCTGGGGCTGGCCTGGCGGCCCATTGAAGCGGTGATCGTGGTGGCCGAACGGCCGTCGCTGCCCAGCAACCCCACGCCGCAAACGGCCGTCAATGCCCCCTTCTACGCCGCCGAAGCCGCCGATCCGGCCATGACCCTGCGCGGCTACGACCTGACCCAAGGCCCGGACACTCTGGACCTGACGTTGTATTGGCAGGCGCATGGCGCGGCGCAACGGCCGTATACCGTCTTCACCCATCTGGTCGACGCGCAAGGAGTGCTGGCTGCCCAGCAGGACAACTGGCCGGTAAACGGCCGTTGGCCGCCCACCTGCTGGCAAAACGAAACCATTGTCGCCGACAGCTACCAATTGTCGTTAGCCGGACTGTCCCCCGGAACATACACGCTGTACGTCGGCTGGTACGACGCCCGCGACAACACCCGCCTGCGCCTGCCCGACGGGCAGGATGCGCTGCGACTAACAACAATCGTTATTAGCCATTAGCAGTTTGTCGGAAAAGTACCCGTAACCGCGGTTTCTTACCGCGTCTTCCAGAGGCGGGGTAGGAATACCCCGGCTACATCCTTGCGGAGCGGGGTAGGAATACCCCGGCTACATTCTGGCGGAGCGGGGTAGGAATACCCCGGCTACATCCATCAAAAGGTTGTGGTCAAACTAATAACCAATCGCCAATCGAAAATCGAAAATCCCTACCGGCTCTCCAGCACGATTGGGTCGGCGAGACGCTCCAGGGTGTCGGCATCGTACAGGCCGATGGCGAAGGCTTGGACTACGGCCGTGTCCGGTACGGCGAACCGGTGAACCTGCACAAACACATCTCCCGGCTGCCAGCTTGTCGAATCCACGTCCAAACCATCCCACTGCCCGATGATTTGTCCCTGCTCATCCAGGGCGTGGACGAAGATTTTTAACGGCCGTTCCGTCGCCGCCGCCACCTGCCAACCGGTCACCAGAGCAATCTCGCCATCCGTTCCAGAATGTGGGGCGATGTCGTAACCGAGGAAAACGGCCGTTTCGCCCACCGGTCGGCCATCCGTCCAGGGCAGCGGCGGCGGATAAGTTGGCCGCACCAAAACCTGCGCCCCATCTTCAGAAAATTGATGGGATGTTATGGCTGCCAACGGCCGCAGCAGCGGGTCCATCGGCTGATCCGTTCGGCTGATCCACCAGCCGCCGCCCAGCGGCCAAATCAGACTCGCGGTTCCATCAAACCAGCGCACACGCACATCGTTTGTCCCCAATTCGGCCAGCAGTTCGGGCGCCAAATCGGCTGGGCGCAGGCCGCTGAAGGCCACATTCACCGGATCGCCGTGCGCGGCCACCTCATACACAAAAATGCTGCCGCCCAATCGCGCCGCCGGTTCCCGCCCGCGGAACCAGGCGAAGGCGTCAGCCGCCTCGCCCAGGACCAGCCCCTGCAAATTGGTCACGCTGATGGCGTACCAGCCGGGCGCGGGGTCGGCGGGATTAAATGTCTGGCGCATTGCCGGAATCTGCTCCGGGCCGGGTTCCCAGGTGGGCAAGGCGACAAAATCGAGACCGTAGACGCTGGGATGCGCCGTGCCAAAGTAGCTGAGGAACAACGGCCGTCCCGTCTCCCGCTGCCAATCGGCCAACGCCGGTAAATCTTGCCCCCAATCCACGTTGCTGTCGGACAGCAGCCGCCAGCGGCTTTCGGCGCGGCCAGCCAGCACGTTCAGGTAAGACAGGTAATCGGGCCAGGTGATGAGTGTGGTCAGAAAGAGGAGCGCCAGGAGAAACCTGACAGGTTTTTGCAACCTGTCAGGTTTGCCGTTGGCGATTGTCGGGTGGTGGGGCGAGAGGGTAACGGCCGTAAACAAATACAAAAACGGCAGCAGCGGCAGCAAATGCCGGTAGCCGATATTCAGCGGCGTCAACAGGCTGATGAAGAAGTAGACGGCCGGCGGCGCAAGCAAAAACGGCAGCGCGGTCTGTCCGGCGGCCGTCTGGCGGCGCAGCAGCGATGTGGCCCATCGAACCAAAGCCATGCCGAAGAGAACCAGCGTGACCAGCGGTGTTTTGAGCAAAAAGGTGACCGGGAAGTAATACCACCAGCCGGTCTGGGCATATTGGCCGAGCAAGTAAGCGCCGTGCGGCCGACTGAAATAGTCGAACTGCCAGGCCAAATCTTGCCAGTAGGCGGCGGCGGGATACGGCCGTATCTGCCACCGATACACGCCCCACACCACCCACAAACCAATGCCGCCGCCCAGCAGCGCCAACCCTATTGGCCGCCAGGAGCGGTCGCGCACGGCCGTCCACACGGCCAGCAGCCCCACCATCGGCCCCAGAGCCGCCGCGCTAAACTTGGTCGCCGCCGCGCCGCCCAGCCCCAGACCCAGCAGCAAAACGGCCGTAACCAGCGACCGGCGCGACAAAACCCCGGCGGGTCGTCCCACCGCCAGCCAGAAGCCATACATCGCCAGCAGCATAAAAAACGTGACGGCAATATCGCTGGTGATCAGGCCGCCATGGGCCAGAAAATTTGGGTCGAAGGACAAGAGCGCCAGGGCGATGACGGCCGTTCGCTTGCCGCCCAACGCCCGCCCCCAACGAAACAGCAGCGCCCCCAACAGCATTGTCAGCCAGATGGTCGGCAGCCGGCCCAAAAAAATCAGGCGCAGCGGGTTCTCGTTGAGCTGCCAGAGGAATTGATCGCCGGCTACGGCCCAACGGCCGTCTTGCCAGGCCGGCGAATCTGTAGGCAGCGTCAGGCCTTGCTCAGTCAGCAGCGGCAGCGCGTTCAGGCTGCTGGCCAGCAGCGGATGCCCCCATAAAAATTGCGTGGCCCCGGTTTTAACATAAGCCACGCCGCGAAACAGGTGGCCCTGCTCGTCAACGGTCATGCTTTTCTGGCTGACGCTGGTAAAAATGAGGGCATACAGGAGCAAAAGGAGGAAAACGGCCGTTCCCCGGCCCCCCATCCACCCGCGCCATGTCGAATCGTTCATGCCGTGTAACTATAAAGACCCCAAGGGTTTGCCCTTGAGAATTTGGATTATTTGAGCATCAAACCCTTGGGGTCTGGCTAGAGAAACCTGAACAGTTACCATGCCGATATTCTATCTTCTTCTCTCCATCCCGAAAACTAACGGTATAATTGCCCACTTTGTAACGCAATAACAGGAAAACGATGTCTGAAGAACAATCCAATGTGCGGCGCTATACGAATATTCTGGCAATAATCGGCCTGATCGGCCTGATTTTGCTTTTTGTCGCCCCCGCTTTGTCGCCCAACAAGATACTTGCCCCGCTGGACATCGTTTCCGAGGCGTGGCCGCCCTGGCAAAAAGCCAACCAGAGCGTCACGGTGCATAATTTTGCCCTGCATGACGTGGTGAACTACATTCTGCCCGTCAAACAATTCATGACCGAATCCCTGCGCAGCGGCGAATATCCGCTTTGGAATCCGTATGTGTTCACCGGCTACCCGTTTACCTACAACACGCAGGCTGGTTTGTGGTATCCGCTCAGTCTGCTGTATTACGCCCTGCCGCTGGCCACGGCCGTCGACGCCACCGTCATCTTGCAAATGATCTTAGGCGCGCTGTTCATGCTCGCCTACCTGCGGCAGATTCGCTTATCCACGGCGGCGGCCTTTGTGGGCGCAGTGATTTATACCTTTAACGGGCTGATGGTGGTCTGGTTGGAGTGGCAGGTGGTACAGGCGGCCGTTCTCTGGCTGCCGCTGCAATTGTGGCTGGTCGAGCGGATCGCCTATCACCTGGAGGCGCAAGATGGGTATACGGCCGTTTCCCGACGCCGCATTCTTTCCCTCAGCATCATTGCCGGGCTGGTCTTCGCCCTACCCTGGCTGGGCGGCCATTGGAATTGGACCCTGTTCACCAGCCTGACGGTGGGCGTCTATTTGGTTTGGCGGCTTTGGCCGCTGGCTGTGCAGACGCGAGGTCCGCAGCGTGGGCTGGTCGCGCTGCCGCTGCTGCTGACGCTGGGCATCGGCACGGCCGTGGCTCTCATCCAGGCCCTGCCCGCCTTCAACTACCTCGCCCACACCCACCGCCAGCCCATGACCTACGCCCAGGCGCTCGATTTTTCCCTGTGGGGTCGGCTCGTGGTGATGGTTGTGCCCAATTTTTTTGGCAATCCGGCGCACAACAACTGGTGGGGACCACAAAACTACAATGAAACGGCGTTTTATCTGGGCCTCATGCCCCTGCTGTTGGCCGGTTTGGCCCTCTGGCTGCGCCGCGACCGCTGGACAGTTTTTTTCTCGGTTTGGGCGGCGCTCGGGTTGTTGTGGGCGCTGCGCACGCCGGTCTATTGGCCGCTGAGCATCTTGCCGGTGTTTAGCGGCCTGTTCCCCAGCCGCGCGATTTTCCTGACGGTGGTTGGCGTGGCAGTACTGGCGGCGGTGAGTGTCGATCGGTTGCAGCAGCCCGATGGCGTGCCGGGGAAACGGCCGTTTCTCCCCCTGCTCTTCATCAGCCTGACACTCATCGCGCTTGCCGGGATTTATTTTTGGGTCTACCGCGCCGACGTCGGCCGCATCTGGGCTTACTTGCGGCCGCAAACAATCGCCGCCGCCGCCTTCTTGCTGGCAGCCGTCAGCCTGATTGCCGCCCGCCTCGCCAACCGGATTTCGCCGCGCCTGTTTGTGACCCTGACACTGGTGTGCGTGGTGGCGGATTTGTTCTGGTTTGGCCACGATTACAATACCATCGCTTCCATGGACGATTGGTTTGGGCAAACGGCCGTCGCCGATTTCTTGCACACCGATCCCACGGCCTACCGCATTGTCACCCCGGCGGAAAGCATTGTCTACTCACCCAACACATCGCTGGTTGACCAAATCGCCAATGTCAGCGGCTACGAACCGGGCATCTGGCAGCGCACCGCCGATTATGTCAATTTGGCCGAAGGGGAAAGCGCCATTCGCTTTGGCCGCTTCCTGATGCCGCTGCGCGGCCTGAATTCGCCGCTGCTCGACGCCATCAACGCCCGCTACACCGTCACCACCAAAAATGCCTGGGCGGTGGAACCGGCCGCCGGACCGGCCCAGGAAACGGCGACCCGCTGGCAGCCGCTCGCGCCGGACGTCCCTGTCCGCCAGAACTTGCCCATGCCGGATGCGGGGCTGTTCCGGCTCGATGTCTGGTTACGGCCGTCGCCAACCGCCGACGGCGTTATCACCGGGCGCATTTTCACTGCCGATGGCGTGCTGGAACTGGCGCACAGCGACCTGGAAGCTGCATCTGCGTCCCCCAACGCCTGGAATGCCTTCAACTTTGAAGCCTTTCCGTCTGAATGGGGGCGCGATTTTCTTTTTGAGGTGAGTTATGCGGGAAATGGGGAAATGCAAATAGGAACCGACGACAACGGCCGTATCGCCTTCCGCACCGCCTATCTGCCGCGCCCCAATCTGGTCTTCGAGGATGGCAAATCGCAGATTTACCGCAGTCCGGGGGCGTTTGAACGCGCCTACTTTGTGCCGCAAGCGCTGGTTGTGGAGAACGTGGCCGAGGGACACACGGCCGTTCTCGCCCAAGCCGACGACCTTGACCAACTGGTCATTCTGGAGCTGATGGGTCAAGCCCCACCGCCGGGCCTGGGACAGCCGGCCAACGCCGCCGCCAACATCGCCATCACCAACTATGGCCTCAATCAGGTGACGATCACGGCCGTTACCGACACCGATGGCTTCCTGGTGCTGTCGGACACCTACTACCCCGGCTGGCGCGCCACCCTGGATGGCCAGGCGACGCCAGTTTACCAGGCAAATACGCTGGTACGCGCCATTTATCTACCGGCGGGGGAGCATACGGCCGTGTTCACCTTCCGCCCTCCCGATTTTATCTTTGCTGCCGCGGTCAGCGCCCTCACCCTGCTCGCCAGCCTCATCGCGCTGGTCATCCTCTGGCGAAAATGAGATAGACCAGAACTCTCTATCTCGTCCACACCAGCAGATCAATCGCATCGGCCGCTGTGGGGCCATTGGTGATGGGGAGACGGCCGTTTTCCTCCGTATACAGCCCCACCCGCACCCCATAACGGCCCGGCGGCAGATCGGGCGGCAGCGAAATCTGGTATGGGTCGCGCACCAGATCGCCCGGCTGCCAGCGCCAGGTAGGCGCTAAGCCATTCACCGGCAGGCGATCTGCCTGGGCAATGATGTCGCCGTTTTCATTGGTTACATGAATGAAAACCTTGTAATTTTCGGCCACGGCCGTCAGGCTCTCCCAATACAACGTCAGGTTCAGGCGGTCGGTTTCCGGCTGCCAATCATACCCTCGCAGGCGGATCACCTCGCCCAGCACGGCCGTTTGCGCCACCTGCGGGGCAATTTCCCGCCGATACGGCCAATCCATCTGGTAAACCACCGCCTCCTGCCCAAAAATAATGGAGTGCGTGGCCGTGGTAAAGCGCTGCACCGGCCGGGCAACGGCCGGATCACTCACCAACAATGGGTGCCAGCCGGGGAAAACCGCCAGATAGCCCACGTCTTGCCCCGCCAAAAACCGCAGTTCGGCCGTCGCCGGATCGGCGTCGTCCAGCACCGGCCACATCTCCGGCGACACCAGCCCGTGCAGGTCCACAATCGGGCGCGGCCCCAAAAAGACAATCGCCCCAATGTCGTCGATGGCCACAACCTCGTCGGCGGGAATGTTGGCCGCCAGCCACTCACCCAGAGCCACGTCGATGTCCAGAATTTCACGGCCGTTATACCCCAACATCCCGGCCCAATACGGCGCGCGCCACAAACCGGCGACCAGCAGCAGCCCGCCCACCCCCAGCCAGACGGCTCGCCGCGTTCGGCGCAGTTTCCCCGCCAGCCAATGCAGCCCCACCGCGGCCGCAATCATCTGGAAAGGGATGAGGGGCATGGTGTAACGGCCGTGATGCCACAAAAACGGCACAATAAACGGCAGCAGCAGAAACAGACCCACCAGCCAGCCGCCCACCAACCGATTGCGCCGCCACAACGTCGGCAGGGCAAAGGGCAGCAGCAGCAAAGCCAGGAAATTATCCTGCCAATGGATGAGCAGCGTTTCCTTCAGGGTGCGCCAACTGTACCAATCCGCCTGACGCGCTTTGGCGTAGAAGGTGTTTGGCAGCGGCCGTCCGGTCACCGAGAGACTGAACAGGGCATAGGGAAGCTGGATCAGGCCGTAGACGGCCGTAGCCGCCAACAAGCCGCGCCAGGAGGTAGACGGCCGTTTCGCCGCATACGGCCAGCGCCAGGCGAGCAGCGCATCCGCCACCGCCAGAGCAAACAAGACGTGCCCTTCCGGCCGGGTCTGGCTGGCGAGGGCAAAGAGCACGGCCGTGCGCCCATCCAATCCCCGCCGCTGATAGGCCCACACCGCGCCCACGCTCAGCGCGGTAAACAGCGTCACTTCCATGGCCGACCAACTGGCCCAGGCCATGCGCCCGGTAACCGCCAAAGCCCCGGCGGCCAGCAGGGCCGCGCCCCAATCGTCGCTAATGGCCAGCGTCAACCGGTATGTCAGCCAGATGGTCACTAAAAAAAACGCCGCGCTGAGCAGCAGCGCCGGCAGCATAAACTCTTCAGTGAATAGACCAACAGCCGCCAAGAGCAGCGTCCACAAGGGGGCCGTTGAACCGGGCGACGGCACGCCGGGTATGTAGCTAAAGCCGTTCCCCTGGCTGAGATTGCGGGCAAATTGGAAATGAATCCAGGCGTCGTCCAGCGGCGCGCTCCAGACACCGCCGTTCAGGCGTTGGGCAGTGGCCTGATACCCGGCCAGCAGCAGCGCCGCCAAAACCAGCACCAGGACAATGCCCCAGCGCCGCCCAAATTGGCTGAGTTTGTCGATGGTTTGTGCGCTCATGGCGTCCATGTCTCGGTTAACACGGCCGTTTCGCCCAGCGGAGCCAGCGTGGCCAGATCATAAAAACCGGTCGCCAGGGTGAAGGGGCCGGACGGCCGTTCCGCCGGCAGGGTAATGGCGAAGGTGTCCACCACCACTTCGCCAGGCCGCCAATCGGTTGTGGGATAACCGGCCGGCTGCCGGTCTAACTGGGCGACCATCTGCCCATGAGCATCCAGAACGTGAACAAAGGCAGTGTAGGCCAGGGGCATTTTTGCCTGCGCCTGCCAGACCAACGTCAGCCGCAGTTGGTCGCCATCCATGACGGCCGTCCAACCCAGCAGGTGGATGGTATCGGCGAAGGACACGGCCGTGGCGGTGGTGACGGCCGTGTGGCGGGCCTGCGCCACGCTGTCGGGAGCCAGCAGCGACCAAAAATCGGGGCGGGTCTGGTCGGCCTGGTAATCGGCATAAAAATCGGTCAGCGCCTGCCAACTGGCCGCGTCTGTCGGGCGCACCAGATACAACGCCGACGCGCCCGGCAAACCGGCCGGAATCAGCCCGCTGCCGCCGCTGTAACTACGCAGCCGCTCCGGGTCGGCCATGGCAAAGTAGATAGTAGCCATCTCTTCTTGCGTCGGGGTGAGGTAAACGGCCGTGTCCGGCGGCTGCGCGGCGGCATAACGGCCCATTTCCCAATCGGGCACGTAAAAGGCTTCGGCCAGTTGGGGATGGTAGGCGTAGCGGAAGAAATAATCGCGCACGGTTAAGAACAACGAGCCGCCCAACAGCAGCCCCCAAACCGCCCACGCCAACCAGCGTTTGGCCCGTAGCGAACGGGCAGCCGCCCACCCAGCAGTCCATTGAGCACCTTTGACCAAGCCCAGGGCAATAAAAATGGCAGCCACCGGGGCAATGCCCACCATGCGGCCAAAGTGCGGCGCGTCGCCGCTGAGGATGGTGGGCAGCAGCATGACGCCCAGCCAGATAAACAGGAAAACAAGCCGCCGATTGCGCCAGAAACGGCCGTTGCCCACCACGCCCACGCCAAACAACACCGCCTGGACGGGATCGAGATACGGCCGTCCGGGCAAATTGTGGCGCAAATGGCTTTCCCCCTGCCAAAACAAACCGCCAATCACGCGCCACACGTTGTTAAGCCAGGTCAGCCAGGGGCGGCCTTCCACCGCGCCCAACCCTTTGTTGGCCACATACGCCAGACGAAACACAAAAAAGTAGGGGTAGCGGGCAAAAAACAGCAGCAGCGGCAGCGCCGTCACCAATGACGCGCCGGCCATCAGAGCCACATGCCGCCCATGACGCGCCAGCGCCGCCCGGTCTTGCCAGAACCACAGCGGCACAAAGGCCACAAACAGCAGCGGAAACAGCCGCGCGACCGCATAGGTGTAAATGCCCACGCCCAAAAAGAAGCCGGCCCACAAAAATGAGGGCGCGGCGCGTTCAGCACGATGAATGCCGCGCCAGAAAAAATAAACGGTCAGGGTTTCCACCGGCACAAAAAGCATCGGGCGAATGCCGAAGCGGCTGAAATGGACGGCCGGGTACAAGATCGCCAGCGAAAAAGCGGCCAGCAGCGGCGCGTGGCGCAAAAAGGGCGCGTTGTCCTCACCCGCGAGAAGTTCTTTGGCCGCCAGATAAGTGGTCAGAACGGCCAAAATTCCGGCCAGCGCCGGAACCAATCGGATGGCCTGCGGCGTTGCGCCAAACAGCCAGATGGACAGAGCCATGAGATAGACGTGGAGCGGTTCACGGCCGTAATTGCCCTCAAAAAACACCGGCCAGCGGGTCGGCGCGGGCGGATGGTCGCCGTGCGCGTCCTGGGCGTACAACTCCCAGCCTTCATAAAACTGAGGGAAGCTCTTGCCCTGGACAAGCGAGAGCGCGTCCAGCCCGTTGTAGGCTTCGTCGTGGTAGAGGCCGGGCGGCAATTCGCTGAAACGCCACAGGCGCAAACAGGCGGCCAGCAGGATGGCTAACAGCAGAAAATAACGGGGCGACCAGGTGAAAAATCGACGCAAGGGATTGGTTTACTCCAATAGTGGATGATGGTTTTTCAGGCCGTCAGGGCGCTGACTCGATGAGAACGTCACCCAATACAATGCTGTCCTGGCCTGCGGTGGTGGGCAGGCGACGGCCGTTTTCGGGATTATACAGCCCCAGGCGCACCTCATAACGGCCGGGTGGTAAGTCAGCGGGCAAAGGGATGGCATGCGTCTGGCGCAGCAGACTTTGCGGCCGCCAGCCCTGCCACTTCGCGCCCAGGCCATCCCACTGGGCGACAATGTTGCCGGCCTCGTCGGTAAGGTGCAGGAAAATTTTGACCGGTTCCGGCGAGGACGTTTTGAACCAGTGGGTTGTGACGGTAAGAGTCTGCGCGGGCACGGCCGTTTCGTCCACCACCCAATTCAGCAGGCCAATCGCGCCGCCGGCTGCGGCAAATTCTACGCGGGGCCGCTTACGGCCGTCGTCCATGGGCGGCAGGCGATAGAGGCGGTAGACGGCCGTTTGCGCCGCCAACTCCCAGTCGGCCGTGTAGCCCCATTCGTCGGCCAGCGTCGGCTGCGCCGGTAGGACCACCCAGCGGTTGTCAGATTCCGGCAGCAGCACCGCCTGAGCCGGATCAAACCAGTGCAAAACCACCCGATTACTCTGGAAACGGGCGAAATCGGCCGGGTCTAGTTCGTCGATTTGTAGGCCGCCTAACGACACGTCAACCATGTCACCGTTCTCCTTCACGTCATAAATAAATATGCTGTAGCCAATTTTGGCCACCGGCGTTTGCGCCCGGAACCAGGCAAATTCGTCATGATCGGCGAAGTGGACACCTTGCAAGTTGGTGGCGCTGATGGCGTAGATGCCGGGCGCAGGGTCTGGCGGGTAAAACGGCCGTGCGTCCGGGTCCATCAATCGCGGCGGCCAACTATCCAGGCCGATGTAGTTGATGCCGTAGTAAGACGGCCGTGCTTCGCCAAAATAGCTCAACCACACCTGATCCACGTCGTGGTCAGTCATCCAGACCTTCAGGTCGGCTAAATCCTGGCCCCAGTCCAGGTTGCTGTCCACCAGATAACGCCAGCCGCCAGACGGCCCGCCTGCCAGAACATTGAAATAGGCCAGATAATGGGGGTGAATCCAAAGGGCGATGAGGACAAGCCAGCCCATCAGGCCGCCCAACGCCCATTTGTAGGTGGTGGCAGGCGAAAGATGGATGGCGGAAACGGCCGTGGCCATAAACACAACCAAAAATGGCAGCGTCGGCAAAATGTGCCGGTAGCCCAGGTTAATGTCCGTTGTCAGGGCAATGGCAAAATACCCCAGCGCCGGAACGAGCAGCGCCGCGTCATCCAGGAGCATGGTCCGCCGCCCGCTCGATTCGCCACGCTGCGCCGCTGCGCCTTCGCGCCCTGGCGTTACATAGCGCCTTACCCGCCAGATGACCGCCCAGACCAGCAAAATCAGGGTCGGCAGCGGCGTCTTGAGCGCAAAAGCCACCGGGAAGTAATACCACCAGCCGCTGTCGGAATAACGGCCGTGCAAGAAAGCAGGAGTTGCCTGCTGCATTCGGCCGCCAATATCCAACAACTGCTCCAGGTGATGGGACAACGGCACGGTGAAGCCGCTTAACTGGGGCAGCATGGGCAAATCGGGCGGCAGCGTGCCAATCTGAAAGCCATAGGCTGCCCACAACGTCAACGGAGCGATGAGGACGTAAGCCGCCGCCAGCATGAGCAGGAGCCACAAGGGATTGGGCGGCATGGACTGGGGGTTGGCGGCTGAGGAACGGTTTTTGCTGTAATCCACCAGTCGAACGCCTAAATTTACCAGGATAACCAGGGCAAACAGGGGGATAAACAGACCGGCGGTGAATTTGGTGTTTTGCAGCAGGCCAAAGGTGATGCCGGCGAAAGTGGCGCGGAGGGGAGACGGCCGTTGCCAGAAGCGCCACAAACCATAACCCGCCAAAAAGGCAAACGCCGCCAGCCCTAAATCGGTTGTCGCCAGGCGGGTGTGGGCCAGAATGTTGGGATCGAAGGCCAGCAGGGCCATCGCCAGCCAGCCAGCCCACCGTTTGCGCGTCAGGTCCCAGGCCCAACGGCCGGTTACGGCCGTCAGCAGCAGCCCCAGCCAGATGGTTGGCAAACGGGCCAAAAACATCACATGGGCCACATCGTTGCCAATCTCCCACAAAAACAATTCCGACGGCCGGTGAAAACTGGTCAGCAGCCAGGACGGGTCATCGGTGGGCAGTCGTACTGCGTCGTCAGACGCTAACAGGGCGGCATTGAGCGCATTCAGCCCCAAGGGATGGCCCACGCGCAAGGATTGGTTTTCGCCGCGCACATAAGCCAACCCACGCGTGATAAAGCCCTGCTCGTCAAACGTTGGCGCTAAATGGCCCAGGCTGGTCAGGGCCAGCGCATACATCAGCAGCAAAATGCCTGCTGGCAACCAAATTTGCCGCTGCCCAAACCCTTTTATACGCGACAAGTTTTTCTCCTGCATGAACAGCAAAACCTCGGAGGAAAACCTGCTTTCCTCCGAGGTTTTTTCGTCTACCGCGCGCCTCTGCCACAGTTCAGGCAAGCAGGTTCACGGTTTACGGATTACGCGCCACAAATCTTAGCTGTCCAACGGCGTAATTTTGAAGTATTCATACCGCCAGGTCGAGTTGCTGTACTCGTCGGTGGAAACAAATACCCCAAAATAGGGATCATTCACCCAGCGGGTGTCGGTGTACGTAAAGCGAACAGAGCCGTTGATGAAGAAGCGGATTTCGTTCTGGCGGACTTCGATGCGGTAATCGTTCCAATCGGAAGCGTTCAGGCTGAAACCAACCGCGCGCGTGTCACCCAGGCGCTTGAGCGGGCTGCCGCCGCAGCTTGGACACCAGACCAAAAAGTCGATGCGTTCCCACAACAGCGTCAGGTCTTTATCTGAAGACCAGATCATGTTGTTGTTGTAGAAATGGTTGAAGCAGTTTGTATGCGCGTATACGCCGTCCAGGCTGCTCCAATCCGGGCATAAGCCGCCGTTCCAGTCGGCGCCAAAGATAATGCCATGCGACACTAAATTGCCCAAATTGGCCGGTTTCGACCGGTATTCGATGACGTAAGGCACTTTCGGCGCGGGCTGCATGGGGCTGGCGATGAGCCAATCCCAAGAATCTTCCACACGGGCGATCAACCAATCGTTGTTTTCATACCAGGTGTCGCTTTTTTCGATGAATGTCAGGCGGCGCAGCGCTTCTTTGAGCGTGGGGCCAGACCAACCTGTCTGGTTGCTGGTGAAATTGTCCAGATACGCGCCGATAACCTGCACCGGGCTTGTCCATCCGCTGTTTTGGTCTTTGCCTAAGGCGCGAAGGCGGAAGTAGTAGACATTTTGGTGGGAGGGTTCCACGGTGTTAATCAGCTGGCTGACGGCCGCGGTCGACAGGTTGTAGGTGGTGATGCCGGTGACAAAGGCAGCATCTTGAGACTGCTGGAGTTCGTAGCCCAGGACGTTTGTGCCATCGGCGATGGTCCAGTTCATCTGCCAGTCGTTGGCGCTGTTCGGATTGGTGGCTGTCAGGGCTGGGGTGGGCGGCGGGGGAACCGATTTGTAGACCATGGGGAAGAAATAGCGGTTGTATTCCACCGTTGTGGTCAGGAGGACGGCCGCGTTGACCAGGGAATCGGTGCGGGATGTGGCGGTGATAACGGCCGTATCCGCATCCCCTTCCATCGTGCCCATCGGCACCGTCACCGCCACCATAACCGGCGCGGACGTGCCATTCGTCAGAGAATAAGTGGTCGTGGGGAGGGCAATACCCCAGACAGATGAAGCGGTAATGTCATACACATCGCTCAGGACACCGGTGTTGGACAACGTGAGGGTGTAGGTCACCACTTCACCGGGCGCGCCCATGCGCTCGCTGTCTGATAACAACGCCACGCTGTAAGAAACCACCTCGGTTACCCCCAGCGGGGTCTGAGGAGCAACAACCGGCTCGGGCGCGGCCGGCGTCGGGCGAATATCGCCCTGGATAATGTGCGCGTTGATGTAAGCCTGAAGCTCTTCATCAAAGGTCGGCGTTGGCGTTACATCGGGCGCCTGAGCATAAGCCGCACCCCGCGCCGACAATGACATCAGAACCATACCCATCAGGCTGGCCATCGCCAGAACAAATACCAGTAACACACTTAGCCGATGCTTAGAACCGGCCAAAAACTGCTTAACAGAACCCATTCTTACCTCCGAATCCTCGTTTTCTTGCAAATTTTCTTTGAAACTCATATCACAACCTTCTGCGCATTTGCGCTTTACACAGGGCCATTCCCTGAATAACCTATCGTTTCGCCCCTCTATAGACATTCGTTCATGATGAAAGTGGGTTAAGCTGCCAGAGGAACACCTTCAAAAAGCGCAGCTAGTATATTACCTATGCTGCTATTTTCCGTCAACGAATGTCCTGCGCCAGCACCACCATATCGTCCGGCGGACCGCCATCTCGGCGCAGGCGCTGGCCATCCTGAGAAGTATAGAGGCCGATTTGCAGCGCCGCCGGACCGTCCATGGGCGGCAGGGTGATGGTATGCAGCTGCACCACCAGGTCGCCCGGCTGTAATTCGGCCGGAGCGGCATCGAAGCCATCATGCTGCGCCACCAGATTGCCCGCTGCATCAACCACATGACTGAACATGGTCAGATCGGCGGGCAGCGGCTGCACAACGCGCCAGACCGTGACCAACTGCAATGGCTCAGCCGCTTCGGACGGCCGTATGGTATACCCTACAAGGTCGATCACCCCCTCGAATGATATGGGAACAGGCAGGGGCGGCACGGCCGTTTCCCTGGGCAAATCATACGCCGCGAACGACGGATACCCGTCGCTGCGGTAAACCGGCTCGGCCGCAATGCCGGCCGCCGCCAGCAAGATGGGGTTCACCGGCGCAAATTCAGGCACGTAGAAACGGCCGTTCTCCCCCGCTTCGCGCTGCGGAAGCACCACCGCCCCTGAAACCTGCGCGCCCGTCTGCACCCAACGCGCCGCCGGATTCTGCCCCAAATCGCGCCGGAAGGTATCCCGGTCAATCGGTTCATAAAAGCTGTCGGCCAACACCAGGGCGGCGGCCGGATTGGTTTTTACGTGGCGGCTGATATCCAGGAGGACCGATTGATAATGGTCCAGCCGGGTTTCGTACGCCTGAGGCCAGCGGATGAAGCCATCGCGGATGGTTAGCGCGATATTGAGCAGCAGCACGGCCGTTAACACCCCAGGCAGCAGCACACGCGCAAACAGAGGCGACGGCCTCTTCCGCGCCAACCGGACAGCTTCGGCGGCGGCAAGGCCTGGCAGCACATAAACCACCGGCATGGCCCCAACCAGGCGCACGGTGCTGGGCGCTTGCGGCGTGAGGGCGCTGGGAAGCAGGCCGACGGCCAGCCAGATAAGAGCAAAGGCGTAATTCGGCCGTTTCAGCCGCCAGAAGGCCACACCCAACCCGGCATAAAACAGCACGGCCGTCACCCAATCGAATAACGGCCGTCCGGGCCAGGAATATGTCCAGCGCGGGTCGCCGGTGAAACTAAAGACGCCCATCGTTTGCAGCGTGCTTTGCAGCACCGGTTTCAGGTCGCCCTGGCGCAGCGCTGCCAGCGGCCCGGCCAACTGGTCCACCCGCTGCTGCAGCGTGGGATCGGCGCGCAGGGTGAGGAACAACGGCAGGGAGACAAGCGCGGCCATGAGGAGAACAATGACGGCCGTTGTGAGCGGCGCATAGGGCGACGGGAACCGCGCCCGACCGCGCTTCCCCAGCAGCAGCCAGTAGGCGGCAAACAAAATCGGGATGAGAAAGACCACCCGCGCGCCGGTGTAGCTGTACAGGCTGAGGCCGAGAAACAGCCCGGCCAGCCAGGGGCGGCGCGGCCAAAACCAGGCCATCACGGCCAGCAGCACCGGCTCCAAAATGGGCCGGATGCCGAGGCGGCTAAAAATGATGGGCCACCAACTGACCGCCAGACCGATACCGGCGACAACGGCCGTCATCCCGCCAAATTCTCGTTTCGCCCAGCGCATGGTTAGCGCCACCAGCAGCAGCCCCAAAAACACCGACGGCAGCCGCACCGCCAGCACATTGTCACCCAGCAGCGGGGCAAAGGGCACGGCCAAATAATGGTACAACGGCTCGTGGCCGTACCCCTCGCGGAAGAAAAAGGCGTTGTAGCCGCCGCGAATAAACAGGGCAATGTCGGCGTCCAGCACTTCGTCTTGCGCCAGGCCGGGCGGCACATCTTGCAGCGCCACCAGCCGAAAGAGAGCCGCCAAGAGCAAAACGGCCGTGGCCGCCCATAAAAACCGCGTCTTATCTACTGGGCCGGGGGTGTTAGCGTACGTCATAAATGTTGATCGAGTAACCAATACGCGCATCGGGTTCGCGGGCGCGGAACCAGGGGTAGACGCTCTTTTCGCCCCAATGCGACTCCCACAAACTGCTCACGCTGATGGCGTAGATGCCCGGCTCCGGCGCCGCCGGGTTAAAGGGCGGATGGGTCCACAGGCCGTAAAATTCGGGCCGGGGGAAACCGGGCATCGGCTCATAATTCAGGCCGTAGTAGGCCGGATCAGCCGTGCCAAACCAGCCTAATTTCACCTTTTCCACATCGTTGTCGGCCATCCACTGCTGCAGGCGGAGCAAATCCTGGCCCCAGTCGATGTTGCTGTCCACCAAAATACGCCCTCCGTTGGTTGGGCCGCCGGCCAGGACGTTGAAATAGCTCAGGTAATGCGGGTGAATCCAGAGCGTAACGGCCAAAAGCCAAAGCGCGCCAATACGGAGCGCGTATACCCTGAGGGTTTGAGGAATCTTTAGGGTCTGGACGGTTAAGCCACTGATCAACACGAGCAAAAAGGGCAGCATGGGCAGCAGGTGGCGGTAGCCAATGTTCAGGCCGCTTTGCAGGCTGAACAAAAAATAGAGCAGCGGCGGGACCAGGAAGAAAACGGCCGTTCCTCGCGTTCTTTTTTCCCACAGCAGCAGCCCGGCGGCCAGAGGCAGCAGCAGCAAAATCGGCAGTGGGGTTTTGGTGATGAAGGCAATGGGGAAATATGCCGGGAAGCCCTCGGTGGAAAACTCGCCCAACAAGAAAGCGGCACGGCCGCCGCTGCCCAGATCAAATATTTTGGCGATGCCCGCCCAAAAGGTGGGCATGGGACCGCTGAGATGGTTCAACTGGTCCCAAGGGGCGGATTGGAACAGAAAGGGTCCATACTCAAAACCAAAAATCACCCAGACCACGCCAATCGACGCTAATCCGGCGGTCAGAAATTGCAGCAGGCGGCGCACGGCCGTGCGCCACCCACGCGCCGGATACAGCGGCAGCACCGCCATCAGGCCAAAAAATGGCACAAAAATGAGGGTGGACAGTTTGCTGCCAAACGCCAATCCAAGCCCGACGGAAGCCAGGAGCCAATGGACCACTGACCAACGATTCCCGCGCCACATGCGCCAGAGCAGGTAAGCGGCCAGAAACAGGAAGGCTGTGCCGCCCAAATCGGTGGTGGTGTAACGGCCGTGCGCCAGCAAATTGGGTTCAAATAATAGGAAGACAAGCGCCGGCAGGGCCGACGGCCGTCCCCACGCTTCTCGCGCAAACTGAAAGCCCACCAGCGCCAAACCCAACGTCAAGAAGACGATGGGCAGGCGGGCCAGAAAAATCATCCGCGTTACGTCGTGGTTGTACTGCCACAACAGCTTTTCGGCGAAAATATACCAGTACACGTCGGGCGGCTGGCGCTGCCAGCTGGGGTCGTCGGTGGGGAGCTGGATGTTGGGCAGGGTAAGCACCGGCAGCGCGCTGAGCGCGTTCACCAGCGGCGGATGCTCCAGGCTGAGGCGCGGATCGCCGGTGCGCAGGAAGGCCAGCCCACGCGCCAGATGGTTTTGTTCGTCCATCGTCGGGCTGTCGCCTGCCATGCTGCTGACGGCCAGCCAAAAGAACAAAAGCACCAGCGGGGTGATCAGCCAGCTTACCGGAATGTGTCGCCATTTTATCGCCATAACAGGCCGATTATATGACAGGTGGCAACGGTGGGGCGAGTTCTTGCGAGGTGGCGTGGTGGAAACGGCCGTATCCCGTAGGTGGCGCGTTCGAATAAAAACTCTGGAATTCCCGCAAAACTTTATGGAAGACCCCAAGGGTTTTGCGCCTATGGGGTAAAATTGCTCGATGTTAAACCCTTGGGGTCTAAATTGGAAGACCCCAAGGGTTTTGCACCTATGGGGTAAAATTGCTCGATGTTAAACCCTTGGGGTCTAAATTGGAAGACCCCAAGGGTTTTACACCTATGGGGTAAAATTGCTCGATGTTAAACCCTTGGGGTCTAATTGGAAGACCCCAAGGGTTTTGCACCTATGGGGTAAAATTGCTCGATGTTAAACCCTTGGGGTCTATTTATGCGCAAATACGCGACAAACTTATTAAAAATCGGCGTCACCATTCTGGGACTGTACCTCGTCCTGCGCGAAGTTGACCTGGCGGCCATCGTTGAGACGCTGCGCCGCGCCAACCTGTGGTGGGTGCTGGCTACCTTTTTGTTGATGAATGCCAGCCTGGTCCTGCGCGCTTTTCGCTGGCTGCTGCTGCTGCGCGGCGTGGGCGCGTCTGTTCGCTTTGGCCGGTTGGTGGAACTGTATTTCGTGGGCAACTTTTTCAACATGTTCCTGCTGTCCGGTTTTGGCGGCGACGTGGTGCGCGTTCTGGAAGTGGCCCGCGATGTGCCTGGCAGCGTGGCCACCGGCACAGTCATCCTCGACCGATTCACCGGCTTGTTGATGCTGTTTGTCATGTCCTTGTTTGTACTGCCCTTCCGGCCTGCCGGTTTCCCTGATGTGGTGGTCGGGCTGACGGTTGGCGGCGCACTTGGCGGCGGGCTGCTGCTGCTTTTGCTCATGCAGGGCAAGCTGCTGCGCCGATTGGGCGGCTGGCTGCCCGGGCCGCTTTCGCCTGTGGGAGATGGCCCGATTGCCCGGCTGCTGCAAGCGGTGGAGGGCTGCGGTTGGCAGGCTGTGGGCAAAGCGCTGGGCGTCTCGCTGTTGTTTAATTTGATGTTGGCGCTGTGGTGGAAAACGGCCAGTCTGGCCCTGGGATTGGAGATTTCTTTTGGCTATATGCTGCTGGTGGTGCCGACGCTGTCGGTGTTGATGCTGGTGCCGTCGGTGAGCGGGTTGGGACCGCGCGAGGTGATGGCCCCGATGTTGTTTGCCGCCGCCGGGGCTGCGTCGGAAACGGCCGTTGCCCTTTCTTTCCTCGTCTTTGTGGTTTTGCGGTTGTCGGGCATCTTAGGCGCGCCGGTTTATGTGTGGCGTGTGGTGCGAGACGGCCGTGGGCGTGGCGAACCTGCTTAGCAAAATGATGGGGATTGGAGATTGGAGGTTGGTTTAATCTGGGTCTTTAGGATTTCGGGGTCTTTGGTTTGTGGTTTGGTGTCGATTGACCTCACGATGCTCACTAGGGCTCCAGAACCTTGCGCACACGCTCACGCATCGGCAATCCCTGAATTCCTGAAGAACCTTTAATCTCCAATCCCCAATCCCCAATCCCCAATCTCTAAAACAACCGCACTTCTACCCAATCGCCGGTTTCCAGGCCGGCTTTGTTGAGCGGCACTTTGATCAGGCCGTCGGCGTTTACCAGCGTGTAGATGAGGTTGCTCTTGCCAAAAACCGGGGTGGCGATGAGGCCATCGGCGCTGTCTGCTAAACGAGCGGGTACGTAATCTTCGCGGCCGCTCTCGCTGGGCACGTTTTGGCTCAGCCGCGCCCACACGCGGCCACGCCGGGGCATATTCTTTAACCCTTGCAGCCAGTAGATAGCCGGAATACCAAACATATCAAACTGGATCATGGCCGATACCGGGTTGCCGGGCAGCCCCAACACCGGTTTGTGGATGATTTTGCCATTACGCACCGACGAGATGGCCCCCACAATGGTCGGCTTTCCCGGGCGGGTGGCTACGCCGTGCAGCAGCACGCCGGGTTTGCCCAGACCGTCGATCACCCGCGCCGTCATGTCGCGCGCGCTGACGGACGAACCGGCGGAAAATACCAGCATGTCGCATTCGGCCAGCAGTTTGGCGGCGGCCGTTTCCAGAGCCGCGTAATTGTCGGGGATGATGCCGCCGCGTACAGGAATGCCGCCCGCCTCGATTATCTGGCCGGAAACGGTGTAGCTGTTGATGTCGCGCACCTGGCCCGGCTGGGTGATGAGCGAGGGATGGACCACTTCGTCGCCGGTGGCCAGGATGCCCACCCGCGGCTGGCGGGCGACCGGCAGTTCGGTGATGCCGACGGCGAGCAATCCGCCCAAATCCTGAGGGCGCAGCCGATGACCGGCGGGCAGGATTTCCTCATCTTCGGCGACATCTTCGCCAATTTGCAGCACGTTTTGCCCGACGGCGACGGCTTTCAGGACTTCGATTTCGGAGAGTGGCGAATGGGGGTTGGGTGTTGGGGATTGGGGCAGAATAGACTGGGTGTGTTCGATTTGCACAACGGCGTCGGCGGATTGGGGAATCATGCCGCCGGTGTGGACGAGGACGGCCTGACCGGTTTGCAGGGTGATGGCGGCGTTCTGGCCCATCGGCACTTCGCCGATGACGGTGAGGAAGGCGGGCAGGCTTTCGGAGGCGCCGTAGGTGTCGGCGGCGCGCACGGCGTAGCCATCCATGGTGCTGCGGCGGAAGGCGGGCAGGTTGAGGGATGAGCGCAGCGGTTTGGCGGTGATGCGGCCAACGGCCGTTGCCGTGGGAATGGTTTCGCTGGGCAAAACGGCCGTCAGGTGACGCAGCAGCAAATCGCGCGCTTGATCAGGAGGGAGGACGTTGAAGAATTCAGACATGGGGATATTTTCAATGGTTAAGGGTCAATTGTCAATTGTGAATTATCGCTGGCGGGCGGGAAGCCGATGCCCAGGGCGGTGCCGAAGGTGATGACGGCCGTTTGCGCCTGACCGGCGAAAGGCATGGCTGCGGCCTGACCATCGTGGAGCAGGGTGACGCGGAGGGGACGGTTCAGGCGCTGGCTGATTTGCTGGCTGAGGTAGGTTTGCAGGTGGGGGGCGAATTGTTGCAGACGGCCGTAACAGCCCCAATCTTCGGGGCGCGGCTGGCCGTTGAGCAGGTAGCAGGCCAGGACGATGGCCAGGCTGTCGGCCAGCGGGATGGCCTGGGCGGCAGCGGCGGTCCAGGTGTCGGCGACGATGTCGATCAGGCGGTCGCGGAGGGCGGCGGCGTCCGGGGCGGCGGCGCAGGGCGTGGGCAGGCTGGGCAGCAGGTCCAGGTGGTGGGGTGATTGGGCGATGGCTCGTTTGACGGCCGTCTGGCCAAAATCAAACACCAGCATGGCGGCGGCCGGCGGGGTAAGGCGGGCCGCGCCGAACAGCGGCAGTTGGGCGGCGTGGGGCGGGACCGTGACGGTGACATCGGGGAAGCCGTGGCGGCGGATGAAGTCTTGGGCTGTGGCGGCGGCTATTGGTCCCAGATGGCCGGCCATCAGGCCGCCGCCGGTGTAGACGGTGCGGATTTGCGCCCAAAAGGCCCAATGTTCGGCGCGCCAGCCGGGGCGCACGACGCGGTTGATGGGGTCGCCGCGCAGGAGGGTGAGCAGGTGGAGGGCGATTTTGTGACCGTATTCCTGGGCAATGGCGCGGGCGATGGGGGGAACGGCCGTACGGCCGTCGGTAAAACGGCCGTCGAATTGGCGGATGAGGTCGGCATCGGGTGTGTCGGCGGGGAGGGATAGCTGTTTAGCCTGCCGCCGAATCTGGGCGGCCAGCGCCGGGGTGCCGAGTAATTGGTAGCCGGTTTGGCTGCGCCAGGGCAGCGGAATGGGTATGCCGGGCAAATCCATGAGCCGCACCTGGTTCATGGAGGGAATGACGAAGGGCGCAGTGTCGGTGAAAGGGTTCATATACAGCTTTGCGGTCAAGGTGTCGGTAACCAGATTGAGCGCACAAATCATTTCATAATTTGGCATGGATCATTTTGAGCGAAATATCCGTCACAAATTTAACAGTAGGCGTGTCATGCTGAGGTCCTCCGAAGCATCCCGCAACTCTGTTGGGAATGGGATGCTTCACTCCGAAGACTCCGTTCAGCATGACAATTCAGCCTCGTAGCCGCGGTATCCTTACCGCGCTCTGGGAAATACGCGGTAAGGATACCGCATTTGTAATTGTTCAGGTTTAGCTGGCAAGACCCCAAGGGTTTGATGCCTAACTATTCTAAATTCTCGAGAGCAAACCCTTGGGGTCTGTGGAGTCGGAGCGCGGTAAGGATACCGCATTTGTAATTGTTCAGGTTTCGCTGGCAAGACCCCAAGGGTTTGATGCCTAACTATTCTAAATTCTCGGGAGCAAACCCTTGGGGTCTGTGGAGTCGGAGCGCGGTAGGGATACCGCATTTGTAATTGTTCAGGTTTTGCTGGCAAGACCCCAAGGGTTTGATGCCCAACTAATCTAAATTCTCGGGAGCAAACCCTTGGGGTCTGTGGACGAATTATTTTAGCCGGTAAGCATTTGGCGGAGGGCGGCTTCGTCGAGGATGGGGATGTTGAGTTGTTGGGCTTTGGTGAGTTTGCTGCCGGCTTTTTCGCCGGCGAGCAGGTAGTGGGTGCTGCCGCTGACGGAGCCGGTGACTTTGCCGCCGTGTTGTTCGATGAGGGCTTTGGCTTCGTCGCGGGACAGGGTGGGCAGGGTGCCGGTGATGACGAAGGTGAGACCGACGAGCGGCTGGGGGGTGGTTTCGTGAACGGCCGTTTGGGGCATGGCAAATGGCAGCCCGGCGGCGCGCAGTTTGTCCAGCAGGCGGCGGTTGTGGGCGTCGGCAAACCAATCGGTTACGGAAACGGCCGTTTGCGGGCCGATGCCTTCGATGGTTTCCAGCCGCTCCTGGGAGGCGGCGGCAATTTCGTCGATGCCGCCCAGTTCGTCCAGAAGCAGACCGGCCACGACGCTGCCGACAAAACGAATGCCCAGCGCTGTCAGCAGGCGCGTGGGCGGCTGTGCCTTGCTGGCTTCTACGCCGGCCAATAGATTGTCTACCTTTTTATCTTTGAAGCCTTCCAGGGCCAGCAGGTCGTCGCGTTTCAGGGTGTAAATGTCGGCTACGTCGTGGATGAGGCCCTTCTCGTACAGCAGGACGCCAGTTTGCGAGCCGAAGTTGTCGATGTCCATCGCGCCACGGCTGACGAAGTACTCGACGCGGCGCACTAATTGTTCCGGGCAGGCGGGGTTGTCGCAGTAGATGGCTACTTCGCCGGGAAGGCGCACCACCGGCTCGCCGCAAAACGGGCAGCGTTCCGGCACGGTCACGACCTGCTCTGAGCCATCACGCAGGTCGACCACCGGTCCGACGATGTAGGGGATCACTTCTCCCGCCCGCTTGACGATGACTGTATCGCCGATGCGAATGTCTTTGCGGGCGATTTCGTCGTAGTTGTGAAGGGTGGCGTTGCGGACGATGACGCCACCGATTTCTACCGGTTGGAGGACGGCCGCCGGAGCCAGCACGCCGGTGCGCCCGACGCTGACCTGGACGTCGAGCAGTTTGGTGGTCTTTTCTTGGGCCGGATATTTCATGGCGATGGCGCCGCGCGGGTCTTTGCCGACGAAGCCGAGGCTGTCGGCCAGGGGGCGGTCGTCGATTTTGACGACGATGCCGTCTACTTCGTAGTTGATGTGGCTGCGTTTGTCGGCCCAGGTCTGGTAGGCGGCGGCAACTTCGTCCAGATTTTGGCAGAAGAGGATGTCGGGGGATACGGGGAAGCCCATCTGGCGCAGGAAGTTGAGCCGCGCCCATTGGCTGGCGGGTGGTTCCCATCCGTCCCAGGCGACCAGATCGTAGACGAAGAGGGTTAACGGCCGTTCGGCGGTGATGGCGGAGTCTAACTGGCGCAGGGAACCGGACGCGGCGTTGCGCGGGTTCATGTAGGCGGGGTCGCCGGCTTCCATGCGGGCCAGGTTGAAGGACTCGAATTTGTCCAGGGGGAAGAAGGCTTCGCCGCGCACGACGAGGTAGGGGGGGAGTGCGGAGTGCGGAGTGGGGAGTGCGGAGTCGGGGTCGGCGATGGGGATGCGTTGGGGGAGGGCGCGGATGGTGCGTAGATTGGGGGTGATGTTTTCGCCTATTTCGCCGTTGCCGCGGGTGGCGCCCTGGGTGAAACGGCCGTTTTCGTAGGTTAAGACGACGGATAGGCCGTCGATTTTCGGCTCGACCACGTATTGCAGCGGCATGTCGGGGTCGGGCAGAAGGCGGCCGATGCGCGCGCGCCAGGCGTAGAGGTCTGCCGGGTCGAAGGCGTTGGCCAGGCTGAGGATGGGGGCGGGGTGGGCGACCTTTTCGAAGGCGTCCAGAGGGTCGGCCCCGGCCCGCTGGGTGGGTGAATCCGGGGTGAGGAGTTGGGGATGGGCGGCTTCCAGGGCGACGAGTTCGCGGTATAGGGCGTCGTACTCGGCGTCGCTGATGACGGGGGCGTCGAGGACGTGGTAGCGGTAGAGGTGGTAGTTGATTTGGTCGCGGAGGTGTTTGATTTGTTCTGCTGGGGATGAAGCGTTCATAGGTAACGGCCGTTTCCTTTTGTTTGTATGGGGTATATTTTCTTATAGGCGACGGCCGTTGGCAAGTGGGAGAAGGGGAGAAGGGGAGAAGGGGAGTGGGGGAGTGGGGAGAGGGGGCGGGGTGGTTATTTTAATTGTGGGGCAGGATTGAGGGGAATTAAAAGGAATTAAAAAGGAACTAAAGAGGAATTAAAAAGGAATTAAGAAGGATTCAAAAAGCGATTAAAAAGGAATTAAGGAGTCACTGCTTATCATGGAGACTTGGAGGATGCAGAGAGTGGCTGGGTCAACGTTCTCAGTGTTTTGTGGAAGTCCTGGCGGCTGTGGAAGCGGATAAGCGCGGCCCAACAGCCGACTTTCGCGGACCCCAAAGGCTTGCCCCAGAATTTAGATTAGTTGGGCATCAAACCCTTGTGAAAATCCGCGTCCCATTTCTTAAGCGTGCAACCATAGGACCATGATGACAGCCGACCTTGTAACCGAATGGTGTCTGAATCCGCGGCAACGGCATGGTTGTTTATAGTCTGGCAGGTATCCTGTGTTTGTGGCTGACGGTTGGGGAGATGGGGGTAGTTGGTCTAGCGGGCTGCGGACGGCGAGGCCGCCCTGGTTGAGGACGTGGGTGTAGATCATGGTGGTTTTGACGTCGGCGTGGCCGAGGAGTTCCTGGACGGTGCGGATGTCGTAGCCGTTTTGCAGGAGGTGGGTGGCGAAGCTGTGGCGGAAGGTGTGTGGGCTGACGCGCTTGGGAATGCCGGCTAATTGGGCGGCTTTGTGGACGGCTTTTTGCACGCTGGTTTCGTGCAGGTGGTGGCGGCGCTGTGCGCCGCTGCGCGGGTCGGTGGAGAGGCGGTCGGCGGGAAAGATGTATTGCCAGAGCCAGTCGCGGTTGGCGTGGGGGTATTTACGCTCCAGGGCATGGGGCAGGTAAACGGAGCCAAGCCCTTGTTCCAGGTCGCGGGTATGCCATTGATGGGCGCGTTGGATTTGTTCCTGGAGGGGGGAGATGGCGCTCTGGGGCAAGATGGTGATGCGGTCTTTGTCACCTTTGCCATCGCGCACGATGATGAGATTTTGGGCAAAGTCTACATCTTGCACGCGCAGGCGGAGGCATTCCATGAGGCGTAAGCCGCTGCCATAGAGCAATTTGCCGATGAGTTGATGAACGCCGGACAGGCAGGCGATGACTTGCTGGGTTTCGGCAGGGCTGAGGACGGTGGGCAGTTTTTTGGGCTTGTCGGCCCAGGGCACATTCACATGGCCGATTTCGAGATTGAGTACGTCGCGGTATAGGAAGAGGAGGGCGGCGAGGGCCTGATTTTGGGTGGATGGGGCAACGTGGTCGTAGGCGGCGAGATGAGCCAGGAAAGCCTCGATGTCTTTAGCGCCCATTTCGGCGGGGTGGCGTTTGTTGTGGAACAGGATGAAGCGCTTGATCCAACCGATGTAGGCTTCTTCGGTGCGGAGGGCGTAGTGGTTGAGGCGGGCGCGTTCGCGGGCCAGATCGAGCAGCTTTTTGGGGGGTTGTGCGGGCATTGGCAACTTCCTTGACACTGGGTAATGGCTGGTGTATTGTAACGAATGAAGGGTCCAGTGCTCAGTCGCACATGGCAACCATGCGAGTATTATACAGAAAAGATGTTCTATATAAAAGCCCTGGCAGCAGGGAAAAAACAAGAAAAAAATACGGAAAATTTTCGGGCTAATACGCCAGACGTGTATTACGCAGAATATTTTCGGCGTAACAATTTACTGGAAAAATTAGGCGGAGGACGTTCCGGCTAATAAATTGTTAGATGAAAACTCCGCCGGAGGAAAACCATGTATCAACTTCCAATCGTATATAAACTTTTGACCCCGGTTGGCGGCGCATAAGGTCCAGAGAGCAAAGGTTGACATGTCTGCGCATTATGCCCCGCCATCCACATTATTAGGTTATTTTGCCCTTGAATCCCCCGACCCGGGTGGTCTGCACCGGTACAGCGTGTATCATTGCCGGCTCCCGGCGGGCCCTGGGAACAGTATCTTTTAGAAATCGACCCACAGCAACGGCCGGGACGGACTATTCAGAAAACCACTCTCGCTGAAATCAGGCACGGCCTTGAGCTGGGCGCCGCGTACGCTTTCGACAAAGCAGCCTATAAACGGTTTTATCCGTTGGCCAGAGGCGTCGGACTGGCAGTGCCGGAAGCAGATAGCGCCGACTTTGACCAACACAAAGCGGCCGCAGAACGCTTTCTCATCATCCAATTGCCAGGCTTGTCGTAGGCATCGGACTTCCGACAATCTGGCTTCGAAAGGTATCCTGGTCTCATGTTCTGGCCAGACATCAAGGTCGAAACCACCCGCGCCAAACACAGCATCGCCGAGGTGCTGCGCTACGGCCACTGGCTGGATGATTACCGCCGTCAACACCCCCTCAGCTACCAACAAACCAAAGCGGTCAATGATATGCTGCGCTGCCGCACGGCAGCGCTGGGCGGCTATCTGAAGCAGTGCGACGCCTGCGGGCAGTGGGAAGCAGCCTACAATGCCTGCAAGAATCGTCACTGTCCCAACTGCGGCCACTTCGAGAAGGCGCAGTGGTTGGAGAAGCAAAAAGCCCTTCTCCTCCCCTGCCCCTACTACCAGGTCGTCTTCACTATTGACCACATCTTCAATCCTCTGGCGCGCCACAACGAGAAGCTGCTCTATGATCTGCTGTTCCAGACGGCCGCCCGGCTGCTGCTGGCCTATGGGCAGACGTATCTAAAAGGCAAAATCGGCTTCACCATCGTCCTCCATACCTGGGGGCAGACGATACAGTTCCATCCCCACGTGCACTGCATGGTGACAGGCGGAGCGCTGGTGCAAACCAAGCAGGGCGGCAAATGGCAGTGGGCCCGGAAGCAGTGGCTCTTCCCGGTGAAAAAGCTGTCGGCCGACTTCCGCCGGGCATTCTGCGCCGGGGTTTTGGCGCTGGCGCGGCAGGGGCAACTGGTGTGGGATGAGGCGGCGATGGGGCAAACCATCGGCGAGATGGTGGCCTCCGCTTTGCAGCAGGATTGGGAAGTGTACATCGAAGCGCCGCCGAAAGGGGCCGATAACCGCAACCCGGAAACCCTGGCCGGATATCTGGGGCGGTACATGCACGCCATCGCTATCAGCAACCACCGCATCTTGCACGTTGGCCCGGAAGGCGTCACCTTTCGTTATCGAGACAACCGGGAGAATGGCGCCGAGAAAGAGATGACCTTACCGGGGTGGCGTTCATCCGCCGTTTTCTACTGCATGTATTGCCCAATCGTTTTGTGCGCATTCGTCATTACGGCCTGCATCACGGTCTGGCCAAGGCCGACCGGCGGCAGGCGCGAGCGCTGCTGGGCTTTGGCGGCGAGCTGCCGGTTGCGGCGAAGCTGCACCTGCTGGATTGGCTCAAGAGCTTTCTGGAAGAAGACCGAACCTGTGTCCGCGCTGCGGCCAGGGGCAGATGCGCATGGTGCGGGAATTTGGGCCGGTCATCGGCTGGCGGGCAGTGGTGGCGCGGCTGCTGGGCATGCCGACCCGGCGCAACCGGCGGTTACCTGACGGCTGAGAGAGGCGCTGGCCCGGGTGCGGGAAGGGGCAGTGGGTCTGGTGGACGGGAAGAGGTTGTTTTCGGCAAAATTCGACTATTTTCAGGCATGACAAGTGGGGAAAATGGTTTATGATGCGGGAAACAGCGCCAATGAAGTCTACAGGGTTCCTGAGCCAGCGGGTAGAGCGGGACAGGAAACAGGGGAAACGCTATAGGTAATCCGCCATCTAACAGCAGATGAACCAGACGCATCGGGCAGAACGAAGCCTGGGCGTTCAGCGTTGCGCTTGCCCGGTGCGCTGGTTATCTGATCGTTGAAACCACAAGTTCTAGTGCAGTGCCAATCATCTCCTTTCCACTCCCTTTTTTGGGACAACATCATCGTTTATGGTGCCTATAAATCCATTTCCTATAGGAGGTATAGGCATGACCCTTATTACGTCATCGCATGTTGGAAGACATGCAACCACGGGTCTCGCGCCCAAGACCCAGGAGGCTTACGCTCACTGCGGTGCGCCAGTTGGCCGAGTGTTACGTAATCCCTGAATTCATTTCGAGCAAGACTACTGACTACTTCTTGTTTCCTCAAAAACGAGAAGAAGGTCGCCCGCAGCACCAGCACCCAGGCGCTCTGTGGCATTAGGTTCTTCTATGAGCAGACGCTGCAGCGGGAGTGGCAAACGTTCGACCTGGTCCGACCGGGCAAGAGCATAAGCTGCCTGTTATCCTGTGGTCTGGGAAGTTCACCGCATCCTCGGTCAACTGCGACACCCCGGCACCGTGCCGCCTGAGCGTTATTTATGGCTGTGGCTTGGCGCCTGCAAGAAGGGTCATGGCCTGCAAGTCCACGATGTGGATGTTGAGCGCAGCAGCTTGCACATCCGCCAGTGCCGCCAAAGGCAACCGTGACCGCTACGTTCCTTTGCCGGACAAGGTCCTCCCTCTCCTGCGCGCCTACTGGTTCACCCATCGTCATCCCACCTGGCCTCTTCCCAGCCCAAACCGTCACCGCCGCTCAGGGACACTCTCCCCGCGGCGTGCAGCGGCGTTCAAGGCCGCCTTGCGGGCGAGAAAGTGGCGTCAACAAGGCCGCCTCCGTCCAGCACGCTGCGCCACAGTTGGGCGACCCATCTGCTGGAAGCCGGCGTCAACCGCGTCTGATTCAACTCTGGTTGGGCCATTTCCTCGCTCGAGACGAAACCATTCATACACCCCACTTAACCCCGCGCCCGCCGAACCCCACGCGCCGCTATCGCCATCAACCGGGATGGTCGACTTACCTGGGTTGCCGGGTGATGCGCTATGGTAACGCTGTCCGACATCTGCGAAGAATTAACAGGCGGCGTATGAAGCGGCTTGGCGACCAACCGCCCAGTCACCGCCAGGGCGCGCTGCGCGCGATTGTCCAATGCCGGACAGCCGCGATGGGCGGTCACGTCACCTGTGCGACGCCCGCGAGCAGTCCTACTACAGCCATGATTCCTGCCGCAATCGCCACTGCCCGCAGTGTCAGGGCGACAAGGCGGACGGTTGGCCCGCAGGAGGCGATGCTGCTGCCCACGCCCCTACTTCATGCGACCTTTACCCTCCCGGCCGGACTTCGGCCACGGACCTGCAGCCATCTGGCATCTGTTCTACAATCTGC
>JADIYP010000004.1 GCA_016705235.1 Candidatus Leptovillus affinis | reverse complement strand
TTGTTGCTGTCGCCCGTGGCTAGCGTTTAAGCCTTCCAGATTTGCCTTTATCTTCCAAAATAGTAAAGACATCGGTAAGGCCTTGCGCCGGATGGTTGTAATCCGACAGGCCATTGATCACCGGGCACGCTGGAATAAGCCGCAAGATCCAGGCTATGCTGATGTTCGAACACGCGGGCCATATCGCCATCCACATACCCGGACAAAACACAGGCTACATCGTGGCTCACTCTCGCGTCCGCCCATCTTCACTTCATTTGGCGATAGATAAAAGGCATAGCCGCCCAGATGCACCATGCCCATTTCAAAAGATACGAGGTGCGGCAAAGAAGGCTTCTGGAAACCAACGCCAGACTTTTGCCTTTTAGCAGCGGGGCGATTGCCGCCATTGCGCCATTCTGCCTTCAGAGAAAGGGCCTAAATCTAGGAGGTCATGGAGTTCATCAGGGGTTAAATCTGCAATGCTCAGGTAGTGTTTCACTTTTTATAATCTCCTGGCTGTTTTGGGGTAAATTAAAAGGTTTGAAGATCGCCAGACAGTATACCACAGGCAAAAGCGTTAAGGAAAGAATTTAAACATAACTTGACGCTTGTTCAGTTGTGATAAGATTATTTTGCAGGGGATGTCACTGTTGAATCGTTCCCGCCAGGAGCTGGAAGGTAGGTGACATATGAATTTTGTCCGTAAACAACCAGGTATTGCTTTATTGATAGTTTTTGCGATCGGATTCTTTGTGGGTCTGGGTCATTTTTGAGCGGTATCTTGACACCGATAATGGGTCGATGCCGCGCCAAATGCGTTATCCCATAGTATCAGGATTATTTTGTCCGGCTGTGGCTGATGCGTATTCGTTTGATAACAATACGCAAAGGTGTAAGAAGCCCTGGGCGGTTAGTGGCGCGGATGCAGCGTGTAGCGCGGCAACCCGCTCAACAGATCCGGCGAGTCCAGCGACTCCAGGCAGTGGCGTCCGTTGTCAATACGGCGTCATTGGCTGTGTCCAGGGTTCACCGCGCGGGAACCGGGGTGATGGCGCCGACTGAAGAAGAGGGGGAAGACTACCGTTCTTTTCTTGGGCTGCTCCTCATTGTCCTCATTGCGGCGATTTTGTTTGTTTTGAATCGGCGTAACGCCATGCGAATCAAGATGGCGGCTCTTGTGTAGAAATGCCGACAGCCCCGTTCCGTCTGAGGGTGAGAGTCTGGATACAACCCCATCGCCAGCGAGACAACCTACGTGGGGGTGATGATCGGTTTGAGTGTTCTTCCCATCGAAAGCCAGGTCAAGATTTTCTAAGACGGCGTATTGCGATTGCCGAATCCATCGGCACAGGTTCCGCGTAACGTCACCGCGTTTGAGGTCTGGCTGTTCGATAAGCAAACGACATTCGCACCCGTACCAAGATTCTTATGAGCGATCGTGCCTTCTTGTGAAGGGGATTAAAGCAAAATTAGCGACCAAGGGTACGGAGCAAATTTTGGCGCAGGAGAAACGAGACAATTGTTTTGGAGACGGTCTCGCTTATTCTAAACGCGGGAAATCACGGCCATTGAGTATGGCCAGGAAGCAAGTTTACGCCAAAGAGCTATTTTGAACGTTTGTCGATTAAGTTCCATGTTTGGAGCAAAGAGGGTGATTTTGCCCCGCCGGACATTGAGGGACGCGTGCAAGAAATTCAGCAAGTCGATGTTGACGATGCGTTTGATTTTTAGATTTATTTATTGAGAAGTTGTAAAAAGCCCCTTCACAAGGGGGCTTTTTATTTATGTGCGTTCGTAAGGGTTAAAGATTTTTGCCATTCGTCCAGGGCGTAGCGGTCTGTCATGCCGGCGATGAAGTCGGTGATGACACGCGGTAGTGGTTCCTGGGCCAACTGTGGTCTGTACGAGTCGGGCAGCATAGTGGGGTGCTCCAAGTAGACGTTGAACACTTCGATATGAAGCGTTCGCTTTGAACTGCATACGCATGAGCCGGTAGTGACGGTACATGCGTTCATAGAGGAATTGTTTGAGGCGCTGAACTTTAACGCCAAATTGTGGCGAGTAACCGACGATGTTTTCTGCGTGGGTTTGGATTTTTGCGGCGGTGTCGAGGTTCAGGACATCTAAATAGGTGGCCGTTTGTTGCAGGACGTCGGTGATGGAACGGCCGATTAGTTCGCGGATGATTTCGTTGCGAATGATGGGGTAAACGGCCGTTTCCCATCCCATCCTACCGCTTCCATCAACTCGCGCCAGATTGCCAGGCTGCCCAATTCATCGACAGTAAACAATTCTGCCCGCAAACCGTCATCCAGATCATGCCCATTGTAGGCAATCTCATCGGCCAAATTAGCGATCTGCGCTTCCAGGGAGGCGCGCTTTTCTGGCGCATAACCCGACGCATCGCTTTTGTCGTAAGCCGTTTCATGTTTGATCATCCCTTCGCGGGTTTCATATGTCAGGTTTAAAACCGGGAAATCCGGGATACCGCTCTTCCAGTTCCGTAACCACCCGGAAAGCTTTGCGTATTGTGATTAAAACCGCCGTGTTCGGCCATGAGTTGATTGAGAATGTGCTCGCCGGCATGACCAAAAGGCGTGCCCCAGGTCGTGGGCCAGGCAAATTGCTTCGGTTAGATCGTGGTTGACGCCTAATCCGCGCGCCAACGAGCGGCCTAACTGCGCCACTTCCATCGTGGAGTTAACCGTGTGCGGTAGTGGTCGCCCTCGTAAAAGACAAATACCTGGGTTTTATATTCCAACCGGCGAAACGCGGTGGTGTGGATGATGCGATCGCGGTCTCTTTCAAAAGCGGTGCGCGAGGTGGATTCTGCTTCCGGGTAAGCGCGCCCCTGGGAATCTGCGCTTTTTAGGGCGTATGGGGCCAGGGTTGCGGCTTCCATGACTTCCCGTTGTTCTCGTTTGTAGATCATGAGGTAACTCCTTGTTTCTGTATGCCAGGAAAGCGGCGCAGGTAGGGCTGCTTGCTAATATCTTATGACAAGTGTAACATAAACGCATCTGTAGGGCATGATGGGTTGCCTGATGAGTAGTTATTTGGAGCGTGCGGCAGGCGTGGTTCTATGAGATCAAAAAGCCCGAATCCGATCATCATTTTAACGATTATTATCGTGGCGATTGTCCTGGCTTTGGGGCTGTTCCTGGCGCTGATGTTTGTGCAGAGCCGTCCGCCAGAGGGCACGTCCCAGGTGACGGTTGAGGGTACGGATGTCATGATTGATATGAATCCGAATGACGCGGTGATGCTGGTGGATAGTCCGGGGCAGGGTGGTGAGGCCACGGCCGTTCCGCCAATCATTTTGCCCACCCCTACAGACACACCGCTTCCGCCGCCCACCGCCACACCGCTACCGCCGACGGCCGTTGCCAATCAAGTTATTTTTGTCAGCCATACCGTTGGTGGCGCCGATACTTTATTCAGCCTTTCCAACCAATACAACACGACTATTCCGCTGATGGCCCGTTTTGGCATTTCCTCGGCCGATCTCATTCCTGGCAATGTCATTGCCATTGCCGTGGCCAATCCCGCTTTCTGCCCTGGTCGCCGCCCCTACGTGGTCGGTGAAGGCGAGTCGGCTTTTGGCATTAGCCAGGCGGCGGGCATCACCTTAGAGGAGTTCCGGCAAATCAATAACCTGGATGCCAACTACACCATCCATTTCACCGACGTTGTGTGTTTGCCATGAAACGAACCTGTTTCGCTTCGTGGTTTCCCCACCGCCAGACGACCAATTGGGCTAAAAAGCGCCAAGGCCGTGGCTGGCTGTTGGGCGGCGTGCCGTTTTTGATTGTTTTTCGCTGGCCTGCCAGCTTAGCAGCATTGTTATCACGCCGACTGCTTCGGGCGCAACGGCCGTGCCCCCCGCCAGTGCGCCAGATGATTCCGGCAGCCCCCCGATTCCCAACTCTACCCAACCGCCCCAGCCGGGCAGCAGCCGCGCCAACCCGATTCCGGTGGGGGAAACGGCCGTTACCGGCCGGTTTGCCGTCACCATTTTAGAAACCCTGCGCGGCGATGCGGCCTGGCAGGCCGTACATCTGGCCAACCTCTACAATGCGCCGGCGCCAGAGGGGTGGGAATATCTGCTGGTAAAAATGCGGGTTGCCAACCTGGACAGCGGCGAAGACAAACAGTATGTGGCGTTAAATGTAACGGGAGACGGCCGTGTCTTGCATTTCGACTTCGACAGCGGCGTCGTTTCGCCCGACCCGGTACTGGAAACAAACCTGTCTGGCGGTGTGGAGAGCGAAGGTTGGGAAGCCTACCGCATCCGCCAGGGCGAAGGGAACCTCATCCTTGTGGTGGATGATCAGGCCAACTACGAAACCCCGCCCACCTATATGGCCATCGACGAAGGCGCATCCGTTACCGTCGATCCGTCCATCAGCCTGGCCCTGTCTCCCACTGAATGGGGCCTCGACCTGGCGCATCCGGTTCCCTTTGGGCAAACGGCCACCGGCGAAGATTGGCAAATCATTGTTGAGGATGTTATCGACGGCGATCAAGCCTGGGAAATGGTTTTAGACGCCAACCAGTTTAACGATCCGCCGCCCGATGGCTGGATGTATTGGGTCATCAAGGTGCGCGTGCGCTTCATCGGCCTGGCCGATGGCGAACAGACGATCACTAAAAACGCCTTTTCGCTGCTTACAAATTCTGGCGAAGAGCTGCCCGCGCCAATCGTGGTCAGCCCGGAGCCGGAACTATTTTTTGATTTGTATGCGGGCGGCGAAGTGGCAGGCATCATCGTGCTGCAAGCGCCCGCAGAGGCCAAAAACCTGACGCTTTATTTCGACCCACCGATGAACCAATCGGGCGTGAACGGCCGTTACCTGTCCGTGGGCCAGGGTCGCTAAACAACTCATCTACCCTCAAAACAAGGAGGCATCATTGCAATTCATTTCCATTGCCATAGGCGGCGCGGTCGGAGCTATGCTACGTTTTATTGTGTCCGGGCTGGCCTATGATTATCTTGGCAGCAGTTTTCCTGGGGGACACTTGTTGTTAATCTGATTGGCTGCTTTCTGATCGGATTTCTGTCCCAATTGTTTGAAAGCATGACCGTTTCCCCCAATACGCGGATGATGATTTTAGTGGGCGGGTTGGGCGCGTTTACGACGTTTTCCACTTATGCTCTGGAGAATGTCAATTTATTACGTGATGGTCAGATGTGGGTCGCGTTGGGCAATGTGGCAGCCAGCACTGTTTTGGGGGTTGTTTGTGTGTTTTTAGGCATCAGTTTAGCCAATTATGTGTTGACGCATTGAGGTAGGCGCATGAAATTACACGAGCAGGGTTTATTGTTACGCGTTTTTATTGGCGAATCGGATAAGTATCATGGACGGCCGTTATACGAGGTCATCGTCCACAAAGCCAAAGAACTGGAACTGGCCGGGGCCACCGTTTTGCGCGGCATCTCCGGCTTTGGCGCCCGAAGCAAATTGCACAGCAGCAAATTTTTACGCCTCTCATCCGATCTACCTCTGATTGTCGAAATTGTGGACAGCGAGGAATATATCAACCGCCTGCTGCCGTTTCTGGATGAAGCGGTGACCGATGGTTTGATCACGCTGGAAAAGGTGCAAGTCATCAAATATGCCTCTGGCGCGCCAACTGGCGATTAGCCGCCGGCGCGCCGCGCTTCGTATTCCGGAAATCACGGCGTATAATTAACTGCCATCATGGACGAAGAAACGATTTGGGAGATTGTCTGGCCGGTCGTGACCGCCGTCATTGAAGCCACCATGCGCGAGGATGAAACGGCCGTCATCTCTCATCTCGCCCCTGGCGGTACAGCCGCAGATCTAGGCGATTTGTTCGGCCTGACCGTGTTTGATATTCTTCTTAAAACCACGTTAGGCCACGATCAGTTAAATCTAACACAGGTCGTGGAGACCGAAGACGGGGTTTTTATCGAATTTGCCTGGGAAGGACCGGCGGTAAGCGCCGCCGGCATGCCTGTAGACAAGGCGGTGTGCGTGCTGCTGCGGATGGTAAACGGCCGTTTCCGCATCACAGACATCAACCCCAGCAGCCTGAACCTTTACCTGACCGAAGCGCGGGCCAGGGCCGTGTTGGCCACCGCCAAAATCCTTAGCCAACGCGATGCTTTGTCACCTGAGCCTTGGGTGCTGCCATTAACTTTGTACGGCGGCTTGTTGCCCTTGCCCTTGCGCCCCGCCAGCTTCCGCGACGCCGTCGAGGCGCTGCTTTTGCCGGGTCTGCAGGCGCGAGAATATGGCGTTTTGTCGTTGGTAAAAGCCAGGCGGCTGTGGCGTGATTTTAAAGCGGCGCAGCCGCTGCCAATTGGGCAACCGGCGGATTGGGCGGCGGCGGTAGAATGGGTGATGAGCGAGCAAAATTCACGGGCTGTGCGGGAAACGGCCGTTGCCCAATATTACACCGCCACCCCCGCGAAACTACGCGCCCATGCGAAACTACGCGCCCATGCCGTCGCCATCAAACACGCCCTGAGCATCACCGGCGTCGATCCCCGCTACGCCGAATGGCAAATGGTCGACGTTTTTTATCAAGAAGAATCCTGACACGTTTCACCCCCAGACGCTCATTCACGGTGACAATTGTCACTGGTCAGGACAGAAATTTGTGTCTATATTGAGGTTGATTTTGGTAACTATACAGACCCCAAGGGTTTGCTCCTGAGAATTTGGATTATTTGGGTACCAAACCCTTGGGGTCTTGCCAGAGGAACCTGAACAGTTACGATTTTGATTCATTTAGTAGGAAGGAAAACTCATGAGAACAAAAACAATTACCGACATTGACGTAGCAGGCAAAAAAGCGCTGGTTCGTGTAGACTTCAACGTCCCACTTAGCAGCAAAAACCCCAACGACAACATTACCGTCACCGACGACACCGCATCCGCGCGGCATTACCTACCTTGAATTATTTATTAGACCACGGGGCCGCTCTCATCCTTTGCTCTCACCTGGGACGCCCAACCTCGGCTGCCGACAAGCAGTATGCCATGAACCCCGTCGCGGCTCGCCTGAGTGAACTTATCGGCCGTCCGGTACAAAAATGGACGAAGTGGTCGGCGACAGTGTCACCGCAGCGGTGGCCGCCATGCAGCCCGGCGACATTATTTTGTTGGAAAACACCCGCTTTGAGCCGGGCGAAACCAAAAATAACCCCGAACTCTCGCAAAAACTGGCCGACCTGGCCGACGTGTACGTCGAAGATGCGTTTGGTTCTGTCCATCGCGCCCATTCCAGCACGGAAGGAGCCGCGCGGATGATTCGCGCTAAGGGCGGTCCGGCGGTAGCCGGTTTTCTGATGGGTAAAGAACTGGATGCGCTGGGCACGGCCGTTTCCGATCCGCCGCACCCCTACGTGGCCATCATGGGCGGGGCCAAAATCTCCGACAAAATCAAGCTCATCGAAAACCTGCTCAAAGTTGCCGACAAAATCCTCATCGGCGGCGGCATGGCCAATACCTTCCTCAAGGCGCAGGGCCATCAGGTCGGCACATCGTTGGTGGAAGAAGACGCCATCCCCGAAGCCAAACGCCTGCTCAAACAGGCGGCCAACCGCATCGTATTACCCACCGATGTCATCGTCGCTCCAGAATTTTCTGCCGACGCTCCCGCCGAATTGGTTTCTGTGTGGGGCATTCCCAAAGATCAGATGGCTCTGGACATTGGCCAGGACACCATCGAACGGTTCAATGAAGAGCTGCAAGGCGCGCAGTTGGTCATTTGGAACGGGCCGATGGGCGTTTTTGAATTTGATCGGTTTGCCGAAGGCACCAATGCTCTGGCCAAACTACTGGCTGCGCTCACCAACCATGGCGTCCAGGTCGTCATTGGCGGCGGCGATTCGGCCGCGGCCGTGCGTAAAGCTGGTCTGGCCGACAAAATGACCCATATCAGCACCGGCGGCGGCGCAAGCCTGGAACTGCTGGAAGGCAAAGATTTGCCCGGCATTAGCGTGCTGGATAACAAGTAAATCTCTGAAGCCGTACGGGCAGATGCCCATGCGCAATACAAAACAAAAACGGGCTGGACAACCAGCCCGTTTTTATATGCTATTGGGGGAAACGGCCGTTTCTCTCAAGACCCCTGCTCCTTATGCGGCGGCTCGGCCGGTTTCTCCGCTTCATCCGGCGTAAACCGGTCCGCCAGCATGGCAAACTGGGCGCTTAACCAGCGCAGCCCATTGACCGACCCTTTTTTGGCTTCTTCTTTCCAATCAATTTCCTGCACCCGATTTTGCAGCGCCGTCGCCTGCTGGCGCGTTTGCTCTTCCACCGTATCGGCCACTTTATTGGCCACGGCTTTGCTGCCTTTGGCCGCCAGCGCCGCCGCGCCGTCCGTCACCTTGCGGCGCGGCTCGCTGTCCCACGCTTTTTGCGCCAATTCTGCCGCCTTATCGCTAACCTGTTTAGCGCCAGCTTTACGTCCGGCGCTTTCAAGCCCGGTTTATCGGGGATAAGCGGCAGGTCTTCCTCTTCAATCACAATGCGGATGGGTTCTTCTTGATTTGCCATAGCGTAAGTCTACTCCCTTTGGTAAGCTATTCCCAATACGCAGCCTGCCCAGGGCAAGTTGCAGGGAAGAATGGGACACGGATGAACGCGGATTGGACGGATTTTCGCGGATACCTCAAAAATCCACGTCCCATTCCAAAATCCGCAATCCGCAATCCAAAATCCGCAATCAAAAAGGGGGTAGCATGGATTACGACGTCATCATCATTGGCAGTGGGTTTGGCGGCAGCGTGGCCGCTTTGCGGCTAGCGGAAAAAGGCTACCGCGTGGCCGTGCTGGAGCAAGGCCGCCGCATCCAGCCGGCCGATATGGAGAAGGCGGATCGCGATCCGCGCGCCCTGTTTTGGCTGCCGGGGCTGGGGTTGAAAGGGTATTTTAGCCAGTGGTTTTTCCAGCACGCGACCATCGTGGGCGGGGTGGGCGTGGGCGGCGGCAGTCTGGTGTATGCGGCCGTTTTGCTGGACCCGCCGCCTGCCTTCTTCCGCGACCCCGCCTGGCGTGACCTGCACGCCGACTGGCGCGAGGAGCTGCGCCCCTATTACGCCATCGCCAAGCAGATGTTGGGCGTGACGCCCAATCCCTATTTTGCGGAGATGGATGAGTATTTGCGGCAAACGGCCGTTTCCCTGCAAGCCGCCCACACCTTCGACACCGTGCCCCTGGGTATCTACATGGGCCAGCCTGACGTGACCGCGCCCGACCCGTTCTTCGACGGCCGTGGCCCGGCGCGCACTGGCTGCCGCCAGTGCGGCCAATGTCTCACCGGCTGCCGCTTCAACGCCAAAAACAGCCTGGACAAAAACTACCTCTATCTGGCCGAGCAGCTGGGCGTGCAGGTTCTGCCGGAGCGGCAGGCGACCCTCATCCGCCCGATTGCCGGCGGCTACGCCGTGGAGATGCGCCATCCGTTGAACCGCTGGGTGCGTTATGCGCCGCTGCGTGCCGCGAAAGTGGTGCTGGCGGCGGGCGTGCTGGGCACGCTGAAACTGCTGTTTCACAATCGGGACGTGGCGGGCACGCTGCCGCGCGTTTCGGCGCAGTTGGGGCGGGTGGTGCGCACCAACAGCGAGGCCATCACGGGCATTTTGTCTCATCGGCCAGACGCGAAGCTGGCGGAGGGCGGCCCGGCCATCACCTCGCACTTTTACGCCAACGACCACACGCACATCACCCAAAACCGCTTTCCGCCCGGCTACACCTTCATGAAGTGGTACACGGGGCCGCTGGTGGATGGGGCACGGCCGTTTCCCCGCGCCCTGGAAACGTTAGCCAGCTATGTGCGCCAGCCGGGGCAGGCCACGCTCTCGCCGCGCAGCGCCAACTGGCATCAGCGCATCAGCGTGCTGTCCACGATGCAGGTGTTGGATAACCAGATTGGGTTTACTTACGGCCGTTCGCCCCTCACCGGCTTCCGCTATGGCCTGCAAACCGCCACCGCTTCCGGCAAACGCGCCCCCGCCTTCATCCCCGAAGCCAACGAAGCGGCGCGCCTGTTCGCCCAACACAGCGGCGGCGTGGCGCAAAACACGCTGCTGGAAAGCGTGGGCAATCTGTCCATCACCGCCCACATTCTCGGCGGCTGCCACATCGGCGGCGCGCCGGACGAGGGGGTGATTGATGCCAACCACGAAGTGTTTGGCTACCCCGGCCTGTACGTGGTCGATGGCTCGGCCATCCCGGCCAACGTGGGCGTGAACCCCAGCCTGACCATCACGGCGCTGGCGGAACGGGCCATGAGCCGCATTCCGGCCAGAGGGGTGTAGGGGTGAGCGGGTGATGGGGTGATGGGGTGGATGTGGCGCAAGGGTCGGCCTCGTGTTCTCGCTGGTCATCCCTACGTTCTCAATAGTCATCCCCAGGTTCTCAACGGCCGTTCCCATGTTCTCAGTGGTCATCCCTACGTTCTCGATGGCCGTCCCCGTGTTCTCGATGGTCATCCCTGTGTTCTCAATGGTCATCCCCACGTTCTCAACGGGCGTCCCCATGAGGGCAAATTAGCTGGTGCACGGCACAAAATGGCTGGTGCACGGCACAAAATGGCCGGTGCATGGCCGTTTACCTTCCTTAGCCGCGAATATTCGAGACCGACTGAGTGGGGTTGGTTGATGAGAGATGGGAATAGAGAACGGCCGTTGGCCCGTCCACCATGCCCCACTCCCCCCAAAAAGAAAGCCCCTCCTGGAACTGCCAGAAGGGGCTTTTCACGTGATAAGATTGGTCCAACCTGTGGCCGCGTTAGCCAACCTTGATCTTTTCCGACACATCTTCCTGCGGCATAACAATCCACAGGATGAGGTAAATCAGGATGCCGTGCCCGCCGAGCAAAGTCAGCAGCACAAAAATCAGGCGAACCAGAGCCGGGTCTATGGCCAGATAATCGGCCACACCAGCGGCTACACCGGCAACCATCACGTCACTATTTGAACGGGTCAATTTTTTACTCATCGTTAATTCCTTCCTTGTTTGTTACGGGCATTTTGTGGCCCGGTATTGGTAAACTTGAATCGTTACACAACCTATTACGCGCGGCAGCGTGTAGAGTTGTGCAATTTTTTGTAAAGTCGTTTACAGGGAGCGAGGGCAAGAGCTAGAGTCTTCCTCTAGCTCTTGCCCTCGCTCTAGCAGTCTGTCGGAGAACCTCTTTTTGTAGCCGGGGTATCCTTACCCCGCCTCTGGAAGACGCGGTAAGAAACCGCGGCTACGGGTAATTTTCCGACAAACTGCTAGCTATCGGAGACAGACCATGAAGCCAAAAGTGTACGTAACGCGGCATTTGCCGGAGCAGTTCCTCCTCGTGGCCGGGGTATCCCTAGCCCGCTCCGCCAGTCTCTATTCTCCAATCTCCTTGCCCCGCTCATCCCAATCAAACCCCTGCTTCACGGCCAAGAGCCGGAAGCCGTGTTTTTGCAGGATGGGGCGGCTGTTGTCGTTGGCGTTGACCCAGAGGAAACGCGCGCCGCGCTGCCGGGCTTCGGCGGCGCGGGCGGCGACGAGGGCGCTGTACAGGCCCCAGCCGCGAAATGCGGGCAGGGTAGCCCCGCCCCACAGGCCGACAAACTGGCTGCCTGCCGGGAAGTAGCTCCAGGCGCAGCTGGCCGGCTCATCGTTGACGTAGGCCGCGTACAGGCTGATGAAGCGGGGGTGATTGGTCAGGTAGTCGGTCAGTTGGGTGGTGAGCCAGGTGAAATCGCCGTCCCACACGGCCGTTAACACCCCCACCACGTCGGCAATTTCATACACTGTTGTCAGGCGGCGCACATCAACCGACCATGCTTCGGGAAAATCGTCCGGCAAATCGGCCGTTTCCAGAACCAGCAGCGTTTCCAGCTCGTCTGCGACAAAGCCGTGGTCTACTAGCCGCGCCTTCAGGTCGGGCGGTGCGTCGTGGTCGAGTGCCTGCCAGGTGAAACGCGGGCGGTTTAGGGCGCGGAAGCGGTCGATTTGGGCCTGGATGGCGGCGTCGGCGGTAACGGCCGTCAGGTCACTGTAAGCCACCAGGCTCAACCGCTCCGGCTGCCGGCTGACATAGCGCACCACGCCGTCGCTTTCCTCGCGGATGTACATGGGGGGAACGGCCGTGCGCCGTTCCTGGGCATCAAACAAGGCCAAAATGTCGTTGGTGTTCATGGTTTACGCTTTGCGAAACACGTAGATAGCCCAGCCGAGGGTGTGACGGCCGTAACGCAGATATTCCTCTTTTTGCTGGCGCACGCGCGCCAGCAGTTCCGGCACGTCGGGGTCGTCGGGGTGCTCCAGCGAATAGGTTTCGCTAGCGTACCATTGCAGCCCTTCGTAGGTATCCCATTCGTCGTGGTTGCTCACCAGGGTATACAGCAGCGTCAGGCCCAAAGCCTGCCCGGCGGCCGCGTTTTCGTAGTGGCTGCCAAAGGCGTCGGCGCTAAAACCGGCCATCTCCAAATAAACCGGGTCGGGTTCCTGCAAGAAGTAAGGCTCGCCCACCACAAGCCAGCCGCCCGGTTTGGTCATCTGCTTCAGGGCTTGCAACGTACCGGCGTGGCCGTCGAAAATCCAACTGGCTCCCAGGCAGATGGTCAGATCGAAGCTTTCCGGCTCGTCGGGCCGGTAATCGGCGCCGCCCATTTCCAGAAAGGTGATGCTGCCTTGCGGCGCGCGCGCCGCAAGCTTGGCCTGTGCGTCGCGGATGCAGTAGGGCGAAATATCCACCCCGACGCCGTTAATCTGGTACTGCTCCGCCAGACGGATGAGGAATTCGCCCTTGCCGGTGGCCAGTTCCAGCACGTTGTCGCCTGGCGAGAGGCGCAGCAGGTCGATGAGGCGCTGGAATTTTTCCAGGCTGCTCGGATTGCAAATGACGTGTTCTTTGTGGGTGATGTCGAAAAATTTCCAGGTGTCCATGATTTTCCTTTTTTCGGAGATTGGATATTCGCTTAATCTCTAATTTCCAACCGCCAGTCTCTAATCTCCATCTTGACCCATGCACCATTCAATCAGACGGCGCACAAAATCAGCGGTAGGATAAGGTTTGCTGTCGTGCTTCCAGCGCGGCACTTCGATTTGTTTCGCGCCGGGCTGGCGCGGAAACTGCGGCCCTTCCACCCGAAGGTAGGTGTGGGGTTCGCCGGGCTGCGGCAGGCGGTAGTGGACGATGAACTGCTTGTTGCTGCTGATAATGTGCAGCACCCGCACTTTTTGGGGTTCGACAAACCCCTGTTCGGGCAGCCAGGCGTCCATTTCGTTGACGTGCCAGAGGTACTGCCGTCCTTTGTAATTGACTTTGCGTAAGCCTTTTTTGCTAACTGCCATGGTTATCCTTTGGGAAGTTTGTTGGTTGGTAGGGTTGGTTGGTTTGTTAGATGGTGAACCAACAAACCAACCAACCAACAAACCAACCAACAAACTATTCGCCATTCACTTCCCCGTGCCAGAGGCGCTGCATTTCCGGCGATGTTATCAGTAAGTGTTCCAGCGTGCCCTGGGCTGCGATACGGCCGTCTTTCAGCACCACAATCTGGTCCGCCAGCCGCAGCGCCAGCCGCCGGTGGGAAACGACCAGATAGGTGAGTGCGGAGTGTGGAGTGCGGAGTGGGGAGTGGGCTTCATTCCGCACTCCGCATTCCGCACTCCGCATTCTCTCCCAGAGCTGCCGCTCCGTCTCCACGTCCAGGGCGCTGGAGAGGTCGTCGAAGACCAGCAGGTCGGCGGGGCGGGCCAACATGCGGGCGGCGGCGGCGCGCTGCACCTGCCCGCCAGAGAGCCGCACGCCGCGCGGCCCGACGATGGTGTCCAGCCCGTTTTCCAGTTGGGCGATGTCGGGGGTGAGAACGGCCGTGGCCACCACCCTCGCCAAATCCACGCTCTCCTCCGGCAGTCCAAACAGAATGTTATCACGCAAAGACTCGCTGAACAGGCGCGGCACCTGCGGCGTGTAGGCGCTGCGCGGCGGCGTGAAGAACGCTGCCGGGTCCGTTACCCATTCGCCATTCCAGAAAATCTCGCCGCTGTCCTGTGGCAGCAAGCCCAGCAGCACGCGCAGCAGCGTCGTCTTGCCGGCGCCGATGCGCCCGGTGACGACGGTGAACGAACCGCGCGGAATGGTGAGGGAGATGTCGTGGATGCCGTGACCCGTGATGCGTGATGCGTGATCCGTGTCTGGTGTTTCCGGCGACGGGCTGTGATTGGCGGAATACGGATAGCGATAAGAGAGGTTTTTTATTTCCAGCAGGTGCAGGGGGGCAACGGCCGTGCTTCTTCCCCCCTCCGCGCCCTCCGCCTCTCCGTGGTTAATTCCCTCTTCATGCAAATCGCCATGCGCCACCAGGCTTTCCGGCGGCGCATCCGGGGTGATGGCGTGCAGGCGGTCCAGCACCACCCGCTGCTGGGCAATTTCGGAGATGTAGCTGCCGACCATCGCCGGGAAGCGGCTGACGAAGAAGAGGTAGCTGCTGAAAAGAACAAAATCGCCCACAGTGAAATCGCCGCGCGACAGGCCAATCCCGGCCATAACGACCATCAGCGCCACGGCCACGTCGCCCATGTTGTCGGAGAGGGATTGGAAGAGGGCGAAGAAGACGCCGTTGCGCACGTTGGTGCGGCGGCGCGCTTCGTTCAGGTCGTCGAAGTAGGCCATCACGCCCGCTTCGGCGTCGGCGATTTTCATGGCCTGGATGGCCCCAAAGGTTTCGCCCAGGAAGCCGGTGACGCGGCTGGAGGCGGCGCGGCTGGCGTGGTTGTAGGTGAGGAAGCGCTGCCAGGCGAAGCGGTTGAGGAAAAAGACGATGATGAGGGGGATGAGGGCAACGGCCGTTATCCCCGGCGCAATGCGGAACATAATTACCAGGGCAAACAGGGTGAATAGGCCGTGCCCCACCAGTTCGGGAATCCAGGTGGGGAAGTCGGCGAAGTCGCCCAGGTCGTCGCTGAGGCGGTTCATCACGTCGCCGGTAGAGACCGGCAGGGGGACCGCGCCCGGCTTGCGCAAGACGTTGGCGGTGATGTTCTGGCGCATCAGCGATTGGCCGGCCATGCGCACTTTGGCGGCATTCCAGTTGCCGCCCACATCCGCTCCCAGGCGAATCGCTTCCGTAACGACGAGGAGCGCCAGGAGGAGGTAGACAGGCGTTACCCCTGCTGCTTCGCCGGTTAGCTGGTCGTAGACCGATTTTTCCAGCCAGCCGGGCAGCAGCCTGGCGCCGAAGGAGTAGCAGGCAAAGGCCACCGATCCCCAAAAGGCCCACGGCCGAAAGCGAATCAGCGCCCACGTGCCGCGCCGGATTGAAAGTTGAGTTGGTTTCGTTTCGCTCATAGTTCTTTGCGGAGATTGGAGACTGTCTGATCTCCAGTCTCTAGCAGTCTGTCGGAGAACCTCTTTTTGTAGCCGGGGTATCCTTACCCCGCCTCTGGAAGACGCGGTAAGAAACCGCGGCTACTTTTCCGACAAACTGCTAGTCTCCCGCCTATGCCAGCACCTCGGCCAGCCCGGTTTGCAGCAGGCGGGAGAAGCGTGAGTCTGGGTTGTGGGCGAGGAGCAGGCGCGGGCCATATTCGAGGACACGGCCGTTCTCCAATATCAAAATGTCGTCGGCGCGCTGCACGGTTTGCAGCCGGTGGGCGATGATGATGCCGGTGCGACCGGCCAGCAGGCGGTCAATCGCCCGCTCCAACAACTGCTCCGTCGCCGGGTCCAGCCGCGACGACGCCTCGTCCAGCACCACCACCTGCGGATCGCGCAGGAAGACGCGCGTAAAGGCCAGCAGCTGCGCCTGCCCCGCCGAGAGGCCCTGCCCGCCCGATTGCAGCAGCGTATCCAGGCCGTCGGGCAGGCTGCGCAGCCAATCGCCCAGGCCGAGGGTTTCGACGGCCGTCAGAATGTCGGCGTCGGCGATGGGCGGACGGGAAGTGTCATAGTTGCGGAAGAGGGTCAGGTTGTCGCGCACGGTGGCCTCGAAGAGCTGTACGTCCTGCGTGACCATGCCCACGCTGTGGCGCAGGCTGCTGAGGGTGAGATGGCGCAGATCACGGCCGTTCAGGCTAATGACCCCATTGTCCACATCGTAGAGGCGAAAGAGCAGGCGCGTGAGGGTGGTTTTGCCGCTGCCCGTGCGCCCCAGAATGCCCAGGACTTTGCCGGGTTCCAGTTCAAACGTAATGCCATCCAGAACGAGATTGGAGAGTGGCGATTGGCCATAGACCATTGACAATTGGTCTTTGTAGGCGAAGGTAACGCTATTGAACGTAACGGTTGGCGCGGCGAGGGGCAGAACGGCCGTGCCCGCATCTTTCACTTCTGGCTCCAACTGGAAAAACTCGTTGATGCGGCCAATGCTGGCGACGGCGCGCTGCAAGTTGCCCATCTGGCGGCGGATGTACTTGATGGGGCTTTCCATCAGGCCGATGTAAAAGGTCATCAGGTAAACCGCGCCAATCGTCATCTCGCCGCGCATAAAGAGCGTGGCGGCTAAGCCCAGCGTGGCGGCCAGGGTGAGGATGTAAAACATGTGGCTGGTGGAAAAGGTGAAGCCGCCGAACAGATCGGTTTTGATGCGCTCGCGGGCGATGACGGCGTTAAGCGGATAGAGACCGCGCAGCACGTAGGCTTCGCCGCCGTTGGCGCGGATGTCTTCCGTGCCGCCGAAGCGCTCCTCCAGGTAGCCGGAAAGTTGGGCATAGGCTCGGCTAACCTCGGCCCAGATGCGCACCATTGGATTTTGTACCAGACTGAGGAAGACGGCCGTGACCAGCGCATACGCCAAACCAATCAGCCCAAACCGCCAATCTTCGCGCAACAACAAGGCCAGCACGCCAATGAGCAGCAGGGCGTTGCCCAGCACATGGACCACCAACTGCGAGAAGTATTCGGCCAGTTTGCCCACATCGCCGTCGATGCGCTCGATGATTTCGCCGGGGGTGTGCAGCTTGTGGAAGCCCATGTCCAGGCGCATGGTGTGGGCCGCCAGGTCGGCGCGCAGCCGGTTGGTGGCCGCCCAGCCCAGGTCTTCGCTGAGGTAGGTGCTGTAGAGGGTGACTATTTTTTGGCAGACCACAACGGCCAGGAAGATGGCCCCCATCAGGCTGAGGGCACGGCCGTCTGCGCCAGCTTGGGCGGTGTCTAAAAAGCGGCGGATGATTTGCGGCGCGTAAAGCTGCAAGCCAATACTGGCCAGGATGAGCGCGCCTAACAGCAGAACGCGCAGGGCGAACGGCCGTAAATAAATCCATAAAAAGGTCAGGCTGTGTCGTTTCATAAAGTCAATCAGGGGGTTAGAGATTGGAGATTGGAGAAGACCCAATCTCCAATCTCTAATCGGCAATCTCCCGCATATACGGCTGCCACAGGTCCAGCGTTAGCTGCACCGGGTCGGATTCCACGCCGAAACGGGCGAAGTATTCGCACACGCGGGTCACGTCGCGTTGCAACAGCTCCAGGGCGTGCGGGTTGACGCGGGCGTCTACCACCTGCGGAAAGTCGATGAGCCAGATGTCGCCGTCCCAGTACAGGATGTTGTAGGCAGACAAATCGCCGTGGATCAGGTGATGGTCCAGCAGCAGGCGCACGTTGTCCATCACCCGCCGGAACAGCGGCCCGGCCTCGGTCCGGTTCAGGCCGACTTCGTTGAGCGCGGGCGCAGCGCCGTACTCATCGCCGATGAACTCCATGAGGATGGCGCTGCCGTTGTGGGCGACCGGCTTGGGCACGTCGGCGCCGGCGTCGTGGAGCAGCGTTTGGGTGCGGTACTCGGTGCCGATCCACATCATGAAGTCCAGGTGCAGGCCGTAGCCGGATTTGTTTTGCACGGCCGTGCGTTCCCGTCGGCTGCGAATTTGTTTGCCTTCGGCGTCGCGCAGCATGCGCCCCTCTTTGTAGATGGCGTCGTTTTTCAGGCTGCGCAACATGCGCTCGCGGTACAGCTTGGCCGCCACCAGGTCCAGGCCGGTGGCCGGATGGGCGGTGCAGGTGTAGACGTTGGCTTCTTTGCCGCCTTTCACCAGCCGGGTGACGTCGGTGATGATGTTTTCACGGTAGAAATGTTCGACGGAGGCGATGACCCATTGGCGTTCGTGGTGCTGCGGGTCCAGGGCGGCGGCATAGGTGGGAACCCAGCTTTCAATGCCGTCGTCCATTTCCTGAATGTCGGCGACTCGCTCGTTGGCCGGTGTTTTTGCGGTTTTGCGACGACGGTGGGTGGAACGGCCGTTATCTTGAAATTCATAGTCGGCATATTTTTCTTGCCAGTTATTGGTACTCATTGCTAATTTGGAAATCCTGTTTAAGTTGGCGGTTGATTACATTTCTCATCCAGTCCCGCCTGATCGATTGATTTAAAATAAAAAAGCCACCGAACAACTCAATGTCCCGTGGCTGGTGGTGGCGGCCTATCTCTCAGCGCCAACCTGGCGCTGGTGCCTGTGTGCTGCGTAATTGGATCAAAAAAGCCACGGGTCTCGTCATGTGAACCGTGGCCGCAGCCGATTAAAGGCTGATCCGTAATCGCTATTCAGTTGGTGACTGACGGATTACCAGAAACAGATTACCGGCAAACAGGCGTACTCACACGACGCATATTCAATTTGCTTACCTGGACTTCGTTTAATTTTTGCATCATGTTCGTACCTCCAAATTTAGTAAGTTTGATAAGTTATTAGACCGTCGGCAGTTTACCATAGGCCGTTGGCATTGGTCAAGCCCCCAAAAAAGCAAAAATCTCCGGGCAATAGAGTCGCCCGGAGATTTTATCAACCAAACAAGAGGTTTTTAAGAAGTCGGAACCTGTCGTGAGACGCGGCGCTGACGGCGGGCTGCCTTCTTCATTTTAATGCGCTTGACTTCACTCTTCGAGACGAACCAACGCTTGCGACGCACATCGGCCAATACTTTACTTTTCATGACCTCTTTGCGAAAGCGACGGAGCAGCTGCTCCTGCGATTCGTTGTGTCGTAATTCAACTTTCGGCATATCTTCCTCACCTCCTCGTGTTTGGTCTCATCCACATCGTTCTGTACGCATGACGCATAGGCGGGGACAATGAGGAATTGTCCCGGTCAGGTAACTGTTGGGGTTTTTCTGGGAAGACCCTAAGGGTTTGAGTTCCCATAGGTATCACTTCTCAAGAACAAACCCTTAGGGTCTGTCTGATTACCCGTCCGGTTTGTGTGCGTGTGCGATTGATTGATAACGAAGTTAATTTCTACGTTTGCGGGGTCTGGATGGCGCCCAGCATTCTTTTTGTAAAAGGTGGTTGTCCACACAAGTGGATGCCCACACTTCGACTCTCCAGTCTACCGTCACCGGGCTGGTGTGTCAAATTATCGCAGGTCCAAATAATCTTTGCCTTGCAGGCGATCTTCTATTTTCTGCCAGATTTGGTCCAGGTGGTCGTCGTGCTGCACGTAATCCAGGTTATCGGTGTCTACGGTAAGCACCGGGCTGAGGCGGAAGGCCGCCGACCAGCGGTCGTATAGTTTATTCAGGCGTTCCAGGTAAGCCATGTCGATCTCTTGCTCGTAATCCCGGCCGCGCTGGCTGATGCGGCGGCGCAGGGTAGGCACGGAAGCGCGCAGGTAGATGACGAGATCGGGTGGGCGCAGCATGGTCGCCAGGGTGCGGTACAAGTCGAAGTAGCAATTCCAATCACGATCGCTCATGTTGCCTTGATCGTACAGGTTGCGGGCGAAGATTTCGGCGTCTTCGTAGACGCTGCGATCCTGGATGACGGATTTGTTGAGCTGTAAGAGGCTGTGGTGTTGGCGCAGCCGTCGGGAAAGGAAAAAGACCTGGGATTGAAAACTCCATTGGCGCATGTCCTGGTAAAAATCGGCCAGGTACGGGTTTTCTTCGACGGCTTCGTAGACCGGTTCCCAGCCCAGCCGTTGGGTGAGCAAACGGACCAGGGTGGATTTGCCGACGCCGATGTTGCCGGCGATGGTGATGAAGTAGGTTTCCATGCCGGGCTACCAGGCGTAGGCTTCTGGAGCTGCGCCGCCGGGGCCAGGCCAGATAGCATCTAATTTGGCTAAATCTTCGGCTGAAAGTTTGATTTCCAGAGCGCGGAGGCTGCCGGTGAGTTGGTCCAGAGTGCGCGGGCCGATGATGGGGGCGGTCACGGCCGTTTGCCCCAGCAACCACGCCAACGCCACATCCGCCGGCTGCTCGCCCAGGTCGGCGCAGAAGGCTTCCCATTGCTCAAGCTGGGCGCGGTGCTTTTCTACGGCAGCCTGTACGCGCTCGGAGGCGCGACGGCCGTTTTGGATTTTTTGCAGTACGCCGCCCAACAGCCCGCCCGCCAGCGGACTCCAGGGGATGAGGCCCAGGCCGTAGCCCTCGCAGGCGGGGATGACTTCTAATTCGACCATGCGGGCGTTGAGATTGTAAAGGCTCTGTTCAGAGACCAGGCCCATGAAGTGGCGGGCTTTGGCGGCTTCGTTGGCCTGGGCGATGTGCCAGCCGGCGAAGTTGCTGCTGCCAACGTATAAGACTTTGCCCTCGCGGACGAGCTGCTCCATGGCCTGCCAGATTTCTTCCCACGGGGTGTTGCGGTCGACGTGGTGCATCTGGTAGAGGTCGATGTAGTCGGTTTGCAGGCGGCGCAAGCTGGCTTCGCAGGCTTGTTTGATGTGGCGGGCCGAGAGTTTGGATTCGTTGGGCCAGTCGCCCATGCTGCCGTAAACTTTGGTGGCGATGACGACTTTTTGGCGACGGCCGTTGCCCTGCGCCCACCAACGCCCGACAATTTGTTCGGTTACGCCTTCGCCTTTTTTCCAGCCGTAAACGTTGGCCGTGTCGAAAAAGTTGATGCCCAGTTCCAACGCTTTGTCCATGATGGCATAGCTGTCGGCTTCGCTGGTCTCGGGGCCAAAGTTCATTGTGCCCAGGCAAAGCGGGCTAACTTGTAAACCGGTGCGGCCTAAAGAGGTGTAGTTCATGGTGTTTGTCCTTTTTTGCTTGAAAAGTGGAAATGATGCGTGATGCGTGATGCGTGATGATCACGTATCACATGTTACGCCGAATGATTGTAAGCGTATGTGGCGTTTTAGACACGGCCGTTACGCGCCTTAAAAAGCCCTGTTTCTTTCTGAATGTGATAAGCGCCCTGGGCGGTGATGGTGTCGGCGATGTGTTGTTCCAGAGCGGCGACCTGTCTGGCCATGTCGTCGGTTTGCAGGATCGAGAACAGGGTCATGGAGCGCAAGTAGGCCATCAGGGGGGCAACGGCCGTTACCGCCAGCCCATCCGCAAACAGCACCACAGACACGTCCTCGAAGTATGGGGCGAGCAGGTCACGGCCGTTTTCTAACCGAAACGCCAACTGCGGCCAGGTGTACGGCACGGCTTCGCCGACGATGTTTTGCGCCAGGTCTTTCAATTCGCGCATGTGGTTGTCGCCGTTGGTAGCGGCCAAGAGACGGCCGTTCGGCTTCAGCACCCGGCGAATTTCGGCCAGCGCGCTGTCCAGATGGGGCACGTGGTAGAGCATGTGATTGGCCACCACCACGTCAAAGCTGTCGTCGGCGAAGGGCAGGGCTTCGATGTTGGCTTCGCGGGCTTGGAAGGTTATGCCGCTGCCAGTGAGCGCCGATTCGGCTTCGGCGAGCGCCGCTTGAGCCTCCGCAACCATGCCCGGCGACAAATCGGTGAGGGTGATGGCGCAGTTGGCGGGGATGCGGCCCAGATTTTGCCGCCACAACCAGCCGGGACCACAGCCGCATTCCAGAACGGCCGTGTCCGGTTCCAAGCCAAGCTGCGTAAACACCCAGGTTTGCCAATCCACAGGGCTGGCGCTGAAATCGCGGTGCAGCGCGGCCCGCGCATCCAGATTACGCGAATCGCTGTACTGCTGCTCGCGCAAATACGTTTTATCCTGAAAAATCGGTTCTAAACTCATACACGCTCCTTCGGAAATGATTTAACACAAAGGCGCAGAGAATGTGGTCGGTTTTTGCTCATCGTGTTGAGCCGGCGCTCATGTCGTCTCCCTAAAATCCAACCTGTGAGATTGCGCTTGCCCTCGTAATCCCCAGTCGCTATGCCGTTACCCGATGGCTCACGCCTCACGCCTCACGGACACTCTCTCCTCACACCTGCATATATTTCAGCCGCCGGGAGTGATGGTAGGGGAAGATGTCGATTACTTCGCCCGCTTTTAGCTGCGCTTGCACGGAATGCCAGTAGGCCACGTCAAAAAGGTCGGCGTGGTGGTTATAAAAAGCCTGGCGAATGGCCCCCGATAGACCCATAAAGTGTTCAAACTCCTCTGGGAAATAATCGTTGTCGTTCACGGTGTACCAGGGTTCGGAAGCTAAGTCATCATCATAATAGGCCGATTGAGGCACTTTGCGAAAGTTGCACGTCTCCAGCAGGCACAATTCGTCATAATCATAAAAAATAACACGGCCGTGTCGGGTAACGCCAAAATTCTTCAGCAGCATATCGCCAGGGAAAATATTGCTCACGGCCATGTCTTTGATGGCGTTGCCATAGTCGATAGCCGCCGAAATCGCCGCTTCTTCGCTGGCTTCGCTGAGATAAATGTTTAAGGGGATGATGGCGCGTTCGACGTAACAGTGCCGGATGACCACATGGTCATCTTTTATGTGAACGGTGTTGGCGGCTACGGCCTTGAGTTCGGTGAGCAATTCAGCGGTAAAACGGCCGCAATCGAATTCCAAAAATTCAAATTCTTGGGCATCGACCAATCGCCCGGCACGGTCGTGGCGAAACACCAGCCGATATTTGTCCATTACATCCTGGCGGGTGTTTTTCTTGGGGTAGGCAAAGCGATCTTTGATCAGCTTAAAGACAACATCGAAGGCGGGCATGGTGAACACCGTCATGACCATGCCCTTTTCGCCGCGAGCGATCTCGAACTGGTCGTTGGAGGCCGCCAAATGCTGCAACAGGTCGCGGTACAACTCGGTTTTGCCGTGTTTGTTGTAACCGATGGAGATGTATAGTTCGGCGTCGCGCTTGCGCGGGATGATGGATTTGAGGAAGCGCACCAGGTCATACGGCCGTTCCACCTCCACCTGAAAATAAGAGCGCGTAAAACTAAAGAGCAAACTCAAATCAATTTCATCCAGCAGCACCGCGTCTACCACCACTCCCTGCGGCGTATTCAGCAGCGCCAGCGACAAGGGGATCAGGTGCGAGGCGCTAAACATGCGCCCCACCAGATACGCCCCTTTCCCCCGAAAAAACACCGAGCGCACCGTTTCCACCCGGCTGACAAACCGCAGCGCGCCAATATCGCGCAAACAGGCTTCCACCGCGTGAGCAATGAGTCCGGCGTCGCGGTCCAGATTTTCATACGGCGCATCGAAGGCATAGGCCGTTAAAATTTCCACAAACAAATCTTTGGTTGAGGTGGCGCGGGAAAAAGTGCGGTATACCGGCAGTTTGGATGGCGTTGGCGGCGTGTCGAAATCGGTGGCCACAAACTCGATTTGCTCGTCGACGCCCACAGTTGTAAAGATGCGCCGGGTCACGGAGTTAAAAAAGGTTTCGGCTTGTTCCCAATCGTCCCGCGAGATAATCAACCCGGAAAAAACGGCTTTGGCGCCAGCCCATACGGCCGTTACCTGCACCCGCTCCCCTAACATTTTGCGAATGTTTCGCTCAACATCATCTATTACCTGTCGGTACAAATCCAAACGCGCGCGCGCATTTTCCTGTCCCCCAAGCCAATCACGCGTCTCAAACAACCATTTCGCCCGGCGTGTATGAAATTTAAACCCCGTTTGATACGTATCAAATGCCTCGCGAATGGCCTGTGCGGCCATATTCGCCAATCTGCTGTCTGTAAAATTAGCCATGCCTCACCCCTGCCATCAAAATCTTGCAGCCTTTTGAACATCACTTTATGCCTTCTCAAAAAGTCGGGGAATTCGTAGGTCGGATTGTTAATCCGACCGTGCGGAATGCCATTCTGCACAACGACACCCCGAAATGTTGAGAAGATACGAGTGAACGGTTACAAAAATCTACCCCGTACAGTTTACAGCGTGCCGGTGTAACTGAAAAGTGTTCCTCGGCACGCCAAACCACCGCCCAACCAACGTTCCATTGCCCCTTAACCAAATTGGCTTAAAATTGCCCCACACAATCCAAAAAAGGATTTCGGGGATTGATGACCTGACCGTTCGCCGGCGACAGGGAAGCCGTTTGGTCAACGTTTGCAGGTCGCTCCCTACATTGACAGCCTTTATGCATACAACAACTTCTTCTACACGTCCTCAGGCGGTGTCGGCGCTTCGTGAAATGGCCCGCACGTTAAGCGCCGCCTGGGACCTGGACACGACCCTGGACCTGATCGCCCGCAAGACAACCGAGGTGATGCATGTGGATTCTTGCACCATTTACTTACTCGATCCGGGCAGCGACACCTTGCGTTTGCGCGCTTCCACAGGGCTTTCGCGGCGCGCTTTGGGCCGGGCTACGCTAAAAGTGGGCGAGGGAATGACCGGCTACGCCGTGCAAGAAAACCAGCCGGTTTATGCCGCCGCCGCCCAAGAAGACCCCCGCTTTAAGCGCATCATCGAAGCTGAGGAAGCGTCGTATCACTCCCTTCTGGCTGTGCCGATGGTGATCGAAGCGCAGCCCATTGGCGCGCTTAACGTGCAAACTCTGACCACGCACGAATTTACCGCCGACGAAATCGAAGTCCTTTCCCTGGTAGGCGATCTGGCGGCCGGGGCGTTGGCCAAGGCGCAGTTATACGATAAACAGCGGCGGCAGATCGAAGAACTGCGCGCCCTGGCGCAAATCAGCGAGATCGTCACGTCGCCGCAGTATCTGGACGACATTCTCGACGTGGTAACGGAAATGGCGGCTCAGGCGATGGGCGCGGCCGTTTGCTCTATTTTTTTGGTCGATGAAACGGGCGAGACGCTGACGTTACGGTCGGCCAAACGCGCCGACAGCCCTTATCAGTATCGCCCGCCGCTGCGATTGGGTGAAGGCGTGATTGGGCAGGTGGTGCTGACCGGCAAACCCGCCTACATTCCCGACGTGCGCGCCGACGAGCGTTACCTGGGCGGCGAATTGGCCCGCGAAGAAGGGTTGGTTTCGTTGCTGGCTATGCCCCTGAGCGTACGTGAACGAAATATCGGCGTGTTGAACTGTTACACGAATGAGGTGGTTCAATTTTCCGAAGAGCAATTGGCGCTTTTTGCCACGCTGGCAAACCAGACTGCGTTGGCGATTGAGAATGCGCGCCTGGTAACGAATGCGGCCGTGGTGCGGGAGATGCACCATCGCATCAAGAACAATTTGCAGACAGTGGCCATGCTCATGCAGCTGCAAATTCCCGATGCCGACAGGCTGGATACGCGGCAGGTGTTGGAGACAAATATTCACCGCATTCGCAGCATCGCGGCGGTGCATGAATCGTTGTCTGAGCAGGGTTTTCGGCTGGTTGATGTGAAGGATGTGCTGGAGCGGATTACCCGGACGACGGCCGAATCAATGCTGCGCCCAGATCAGGATGTGCAAATTGCGGTGTTTGGCGAGCCGCTGCCGCTGCCCAGCCGGGCAGCCACGGCGCTGACGTTGGTGGTGAATGAATTGGTGCAAAATGCGTTGGAACACGCATTTGTGGATTGCGCGGTTGGCCGGGTAGAGATTTCGTTGGGCCGGTCGCCGGATGAGTTGATTATTTTGGTGCGGGATAACGGCCGTGGCCTGCCGCCAAATCTGGAGTATGGATTGGGCCTGGAATTGACCACCATGCTCATAACCGATGACCTGCATGGGGGTTTAAAGTTTAATGCCTTACCGGAAGGCGGTACGGAAGTGAGCATCCGCCTGCCGCGGGAGATTGAACGCGACCAGGTCTAGCGAGTAACCATTATGAAAATTTTAATTGCCGATGATGAATCGATTATTCGTCTGGGATTGAAGGCGATGTTGGAACAGTTGGGTCATGATGTGGTGACGGCGATGAACGGCCGTGAAGCCATCCAAATGGTCACTCGTTTTGAACCAGACCTGGCCATCCTGGACATCAAAATGCCGTATACCGACGGCCTGCAGGCCGCCAAAACCCTGGCCCGCACCCATCCGCTGCCCATTTTGCTGCTGACAGCCTACAGCGAGCAAGATTTAATCGAAAAAGCCACCGATCTGCCAATTCAAGGTTATCTCATTAAGCCCATCAAGCCGGCCGAGCTTTCGGCGGCCATTACCGTGGCCTACAAGCGGTTTGTAGAGCAGCAAATGTTAGCCGATAGGGCGGACAAACTTCAGGAAACTCTGGAGATGCGTAAATTGGTGGATCGGGCCAAGGGCAAATTGATGGAAACCGGACTGTCTGAAGCAGAAGCGTATCAGGCCATGCAGCGGGAGGCGCGTAACAAAGGGCGCACCATCAAGGATGTGGCCCTGGCCATTTTGGCGGCGTAATGTGTAAAGACCCAAAGGGTTTGATTTCTTGAAGGTCTAACTTCTCGAAATCAAACCCTTTGGGTCTGTTTGCTTACTCAACCCATAAAAAAAGCCTGGTCAGTGTCCGCTGACCAGGCTTTTGGTTTTTAGGCTGTGGCGTCGGCCGGTTTGGAAATCGCTGGCGGCTCGGCCACGTCCACCCGGTTAAACACCAGATTGTTGTCATCCATATCGATCAGGATGTGGTCGCCGGTGCGGAACTCGCCGCGCAGCAGGCTGACGGATAACGCGCTTTCCACGTAGCGTTGGATGGCGCGCCGCATGGGCCGCGCGCCAAAGTCTTTGTCGTAGCCTTGTTCGGCCAGCCATTTCTGCGCCGCTTCGGTGAGCACGATGGTCAGGTTGCCCTGGTCGGCCAGACGCTGCTGCACTTCTTTGATTTGCAGCTTCACGATCTCTAGCATCTCTACTTCCGAGAGCGGTTCAAAGATGATGATCTCGTCGATGCGGTTGATAAATTCTGGCCGGAAGGTTTCTTTGAGGGCTTCTTCGATGCGTTTGTGGTCTGCTTTTTCTTGGGCATCGCGCACGCCGGCAAAACCGAGGGCGCCCGATTTATGCACAAAGGACGTGCCCACATTGCTGGTCATGACGATGACGCTGTTGCGGAAGTTGACGATGCGACCTTGTCCGTCGGTCAGACGGCCGTCATCCAACAATTGCAGCAGCGTATTCCACACATCCGGGTGGGCCTTCTCGATTTCGTCGAATAAGACCACGGAATACGGCCGTCTGCGCACCTGTTCCGTCAACTGGCCCCCTTGTTCGTAGCCAATATAACCAGGAGGCGCGCCAAACAAGCGGCTGACCGTGTGTTGCTCGCGGTATTCGCTCATGTCGATGCGCACCAGCGCCTCTTCGTCGTCGAAAAGGAATTCCGCCAGGGCTTTGGCGAGTTCGGTTTTACCCACGCCAGAGCTGCCCAGGAAGATGAAGGAGCCTAACGGCCGTTTCGGGTCACTCAGGCCAGAGCGGCTGCGGCGAATCGCGTCGGCCAGCGCGGCAATGGCTTTGTCCTGGCCCACAATGCGCTCATGGAGCCGTTCTTCCATTTGCAGCAGCTTTTCTGCTTCCGTTTCCAGCATTTGCGTCACCGGAATGCCCGTCCACGACCCCACAACTTCGGCGATGTCATGTTCGTCAACCACTTCGTCCAACTTCTGCTCCGACTGCCATTTCTCGCGGGCGGCGTTGAACTCAGTTTCCACGCGCAGACGTTCGGCGCGGCTGACGGCCGCGCGTTCATAATCGCGCACTGTGGCTGCTTCTTCTTCTTCGACGATCAACTTATCGAGCTGTTTTTTATGCTCTTTTAGCTCCGGCGGCAGGGTGTGCAGCGCCACGCGCAGCTTGGCCGCCGCTTCGTCCATCAGGTCGATGGCTTTATCGGGCAGCGAGCGATCCGTCACATACCGGCTGGAGAGTTTGGCCGCGGCCACTAAGGCGGCGTTTGAATATTTAACCTTGTGATGCGCTTCATACCGCTCGCGCAGGCCGTACAACATTTGAATGGTGTCATCCACCGATGGCTCATCAACAAAAACGGGTGCGAAGCGGCGTTCTAACGCGCTGTCGCGTTCGATGTACTGCCGATATTCATCCAGCGTGGTGGCGCCCACGCATTGCAGTTCGCCGCGCGCCAGGGCTGGCTTGAGCATGTTGCTGGCGTCCATGGCGCCTTGCGCCGAACCCGCGCCGACAACAGTGTGCAGTTCGTCGATGAAGAGGATGATTTCGCCCTGGGCGCGCTGAATTTCTTCCATGGCGGCTTTGAGGCGTTCTTCAAATTCACCGCGAAAACGGCTGCCGGCGATCATCGCGCCCAAATCCAGAGAGACGACCAGTTTGTTGAGCAAATTTTCCGGCACGTCGTTGTTGATGATTTTTTGCGCCAGTCCTTCAACGATGGCGGTTTTGCCGACGCCGGCTTCGCCGATGAGGACAGGATTGTTTTTGGTGCGGCGGCTGAGGACCTGGATGACGCGTAGAATTTCATTGTCGCGGCCAATAACGGGGTCGAGACGGCCGTCTTTTGCCAGTTGGGTCAGGTCGCGGCTGTATTTTTCCAGGGTGCGGTAGCGGCTTTCCGCCTGCCGGTCTGTTACCCGCTGCCCGCCGCGCAGTTGGGTGATGCCTTCCAGCACACGCTCACGCGAAAGGGCAAACTCCTGCAAAATCCGCGCCGAGGGCGTGTTGCGCTCGCTCATAATCGCCAGCAAAATGTGTTCAGTAGAGATAAATTCATCCTTCAGGCGGTTGGCCTCGCCCTGGGCCAATTCCAGCACCGTGCGGATACGCGGCGTGTAGAAAACCTGCCCCACGCCGCCGCCATAAACGGCGACTTTGGGGCTGGAGCGCAGTTCTTTGTCCAGCCGGTCTTTCATTCCCGAGCTGTCCACGGAGAGTTGATCTAAGATTTGCAGCACCGCGCCATCCTTTTGCTCTAGCAGAGCCAGGAACAAATGCTCGGTGTCTACCTGGGTGTGTCCGTAACGTTGGACAATTTCATAGGCTCGGGCGGCGGCATCTTGCGCGCGTTCTGTAAATCGGTCAAATCGCATAGTTTTCCTCGTAAAGTGGTTGGTTCAGTGAATGGTTGGCTGGTTAATTTTCTGGAAAATCGGCTTGCCAATGGACTCACTTATAATCGTGTACGCCTAAACTATACCGTCTTTTGGTTGGATTCGTGTAAGAATCAGATGAGTTGTTCTTATGTTTTCTGCTGGTTTTACAGGATACGGCTGCCTTCTGTCTCGTCGTAGCCGTCGCCCCAGGCCAGGATTTTGTTGGGGGTAATTTCGATGAGCCGAAATTCGGTGCTGTCGTCGTAACGAAAGTCCCATTCATATTTATGATAAAAGTAATCGGCCAATGTGTCTACGGTGGCGCGGTTAGCGACGTGGGCTTCGCCTTCGATGAGGATGGGGCTGGCGGTGTCTGGCAGGGAGAGGGCAACGGATTGATTATGAAACATGTTGACGAATTTTTGGGAGTAAGCGCCGGTAGCCAGGTAGACACGGCCGTCTAACCACACAAACCACAGCGGCACAAGATGAGGACGGCCGTTATGCCGCACCGTCGCCAGCCAGATTGTTGTTTCGCGGCCCAATCGGGCTTCAATGGCCCGCAGCCGCTCTGGACTTTGTTTTCTCACGCTGATTGTTACCCTGGTCTCACATACAATATGTCAATTTGTACCACGAAACGGCCGTTTTTTCACCACCTTGTATCTTCCTTGTTACCCACCTGTGCTATTCTAGGCGAAAGAGCAAAACTTCAGATTGAAAATTCGCCACGCCAATCTTCAATCTTTTACGATCCAATCAAACGCTAACTGGAAAAATCCCATGCCCCGATATGCCCAAATTCTCAGCACCGGGCGATACGTGCCCGAAAAAATGCTCCCCAATTCCTATTTCAATGAAATCTTAAACCGCGACGTAGATGAATGGCTCGTGCAAAACGTCGGCATCCGCGAACGGCATGTGATGGCCGCCGATGAAACGACCAGCGACCTATGTTACCACGCGGCGCAGCAGGCGCTGGCGCGCGCCAGCCTTAAACCAACCGACCTGGACCTGATTATTGTGGCAACAGACACGCCCGATTACCTCAGCCCGGGTACGTCCAGCGTGCTGCAAGGCAAGTTAGGCGCATTCAAAGCGGGCACGTTCGACGTGAACTGCGCCTGCGCCGGTTGGGCCACAGCCATGGAAACGGCCGCGCGCTTCATTGCCACCGACGACGATCTGACCTACGTGCTGGTGGTGGGCGCATATGGCATGAGCCGTTTTGTGGATTATACCGACCGGTACACCTGCACCCTCTTTGCCGATGGCGCGGGGGCGGTGGTGCTGGGCGCCGGTGACCAACCCGGGTTTATCGCCGGCAAGCGTTTTGCCGATGGCACGTTTTCGGATGCGCTGGGCATCTACACCGGCGCGGCGGCGTGCCCAACCACGCCGGTAGAGATAAACGGCGGTGTGCCGCGCGTGCAATTTGTGCGCAAATTTCCTGCCACGTTTAACACCGAACATTGGCCGCGCCTGACCCGCGCCGTGGTGGAAAAAGCGGGTCTGACATTGGACGACATCGATTTTTACCTCTTCACGCAGCTCAATCTCAACACCATCAAGCTAATCATGGAGCTGCTGGCGCAGCCGCTGAGCAAAACCCATTGGATTATGGACAAATGGGGCTACACCGGCTCGGCCTGTATTCCGATGGCTCTGGATGATGCGATTGAACAGGGGCGCGGCCCCAAACCCGGCGATCACGTTCTCTTTTGCGCCAGCGGCGGCGGCATTGCCATGGCCGCCAGCGTCTGGCGCTGGACGGGATAGAGGCCGCAAAGAGTGGCAGGTTGCGAAGCCGATCTTCATTTTTTAGGAACGCGGATCAATTAATCTGCGTTCCTTAATCGGCAACACAGGGAGCAAGTGATGTACATTGGCGACTATTTGGGACGACGAGCGATTTATTCGCCCGATAAACTGGCGATTGTGGACACGGGCAAAACGCCTGAATTACGCCTGACATACGCCGAAATGAACGCGCGGGCCAATCGGTTGGCCCATTGGCTGCGGGATGTGGCCGGAGTGGGGTATGGCGACCGGGTGGCGATTTTGGCGCGGGATGGCGTGGAGCATTTGGACACTTTTTTCGCCTGCGCCAAGTTGGGAGCCATTCACACCGCCCTGAACTGGCGGCTGCATTGGCGGGAAACGGCCGCCATCCTGGCAGACACCACGCCTAAGCTGCTCATCTTCTCGGCCGATTTTGCCACGGCCGTAACCGAATTTCAACACGCTCCAGAAGCCGCCAGCGTGACCCATTATGTGCATCTGGATGGCGAGCCGGTAGGCGGCAGCCTGTCGTTTAATGAAGCGAGGTTGGACAGCGGGGAAAAGGCGACTACGGCAGCCGTCACCGAAGATACCACTGCTGCGCTCATTTTCACCGGCGGCACCACTGGCCTGCCCAAAGCGGCGCAGGTTACGCACAAAATGATCGCCTGGAACAGCCTCAACACCATCATCCACGATCTGCACCACGACGATATCTACCTCAACGTTTTCCCGTTGTTTCACACCGGCGGCCTTTTTGTCTACACCCTGCCGCAGGTCATTCTGGGCGGGACCACCATTTTGCTGCGCCAATTCGACCCGGCGCAGGTGTTAGACCTGATCGCCCGTGAGCGAGTGACCGTGTTTGCCGGCGTGCCCACCATGTACCAGCTTCTCACGCAGGCGGCCAATTGGGCCGAGGCCGATTTGGCCTCGCTGCGGTTTTGCACCAGCGGCGGCGCGCCGTTGCCTGTGCCGCTGGTGCAAAAATATACGGCCGAAAAAGGCATCCGTTTTAAGCAAGGGTTCGGCATGACGGAGTTTGGTCCCGGTATTTTCGCTTTGGCCGCCGAGGATGCCATTGCCAAGGCGGGCAGCATTGGCCGGCCGAATTTTTATGTGGATGCGCGGGTGGTGGACGAACAGAATCGGCCGCTTGGCCCAAACGAAGTCGGCGAGCTGGTGTTGCGGGGGCCGAGCTACTGCGCCGGTTACTTTAACAACGACGAGGCGACGCGCACGGCCGTTGACGAAGACAACTGGTTCCACACCGGCGACCTGGCCCGCCATGATGACGATTGGTACTTTTTTATTGTGGATCGTAAAAAGGATATGTTCATTTCTGGCGGCGAAAATGTGTACCCGGCGGAGATTGAGAAGGTGTTGTATGAGCACACGGCCGTGCACATGTGCGCCGTCATTGGTGTGCCAGACCCCAAATGGGGCGAATCGGGTATTGCCTGTGTGGTCTTAAAGCCAGGCGCCGAGGCCACCGCCGATGACCTGATGCAGCACATGGTAGACCGTCTGGCGCGTTACAAAGTGCCCCGGCGCGTGGAAATCATGAAAGAGCTGCCCATTTCCGGCGCGGGCAAAATCTTAAAACGCGACTTGCAAGAGCGGTTTACTGCCCGTTGAGCAAAAAACACGCAGACATAAAAAACACGGGGTCTTTGGGATTTCATGGGGTTTGGTCTGATGCGTGATACGTGATGCGTGATGCGTGATGCGTGATGCGTGTAACCTCTCTGGTCACGCATCACGCACCGGGGGCTGTCATCCCCCTGAGTTCCTGAAGAACCAAAACACGGAGCCTCGGCTCCGTGTTTTTTTATCGATTAGACGTCTTGTTTTCAGGCGGATTGGATGATGGTGGGGCGCACGCCGGCTTTGTTTACCAGCAGCGAGAAGAAGTGCTGGATTTGCCATTGACCAATGAGGCCGAGGTAACGGCCGTTTTCTACCACCGGCAGCGCGTTCAACTGTTCGGTTGCCAGCCGTTTTTGCACAGTTAGCAGCGGCGTGGACATTGAAACCGGCGCGATGTCGCGCCGCATCATCATGCTGGTCCAGGTGTGGCCGCCGCGTGTTTGCATGGCCTGGCTCAGGTCTTGCTGCGTCACAAAACCAACCAACGTCTCGTTTTCCAACACCGGAAAATTGCTTTGGCCGCTCATCATCATCAGGTTGGCGGCTTGCTGCAAGGTGGTGTATGGCGTGAGCGTGTAGGCGTTTGGCGAATAGGCGTCCTGAACGGCGTAGCCGCGCAGGGTGTGGCGGGTGCGCACGGCAGCGGCTTCCTGTCCGGCCGCCGAGTACACAAACACAGCGATAAAAACGAGGAAGATGCCGCCGTTGAACAGCGCGTAAAGCCCCATAAAAACAGCCACAGCGCGCCCCACGGTGGCGGCGATGGTGGTGGCCTGGACATATTCAAGTTTCATCGCCAGCAAGGAGCGGAAGATGCGTCCGCCGTCCAGGGGGAAGGCGGGGATGAGGTTGAACAGGGCCAGGAAGATATTGTAGACGAAGATGTAGGCGAAAACGGCCGTCACCGTCAGCCCTGCGCTCAGGGATAGGGCGGCGGTAAAATCGCCCAGATTCAGCCCCAATACCGGGATAAACAAAGCCATCACCAAAGCCGCCGCCACGTTTACGGCCGGGCCAGCCACGGCGATGATAAATTCCTGAATCGGTTTCTCTGGAATTTCTTGCAATTGGGCGACGCCGCCAATCGGCGACAGCACGATCTGTTTGACGGGCACGCCAAAATGCAGCGCAGCAAAACTATGCCCTAACTCGTGCAGCGTCACCAGGACAAACAGCAGCGAGATGGCGATCACGCCAAACAACGCGCTTTCCAGCCCGCCGCCGACGAGACCAAACTGCAGGGCGGCCCAGAACAAAATCAGCGGAAAGGTAAAGTGAAGGCGAATGTCGATGCCAAGAACAGAAAATAGTTTGAATGAACTTCCCATGAGGTTCCTTTTTAGTTTAGATGTGTCCGACGTAATAACGCCTTAAAGTTATGGGTCTTTGGGATTTCATGGGGTTTGGTCTGATGCGTGATACGTGATGCGTGAAACCTCTCTGGTCACGCATCACGCATCACGCATCAGGGGCTGTCAACCCCCTGAGTTCCTAAAGAACCAAAGTTATTTACATAGGACGTAATGTAGACCAATTCATCTACAGTTTAGAATAAATGGTTTGTCTTTGAACTGTGTTAGTGGGGCATTAGCTGTGAATGAGACAGAGGCAGCGGTGGTTGGGGAGTGAACAGATTGGGTGTTAAGCAGGTTACAGTGGGCGCGGCACGGCCGTCTGCGATTCCCACACAGGGCGGCGGCGGCGTCGGCTTTTTAAGTACGCGCTGGGAAGATGTCCCGAATATCTCGGCGGCTGGTATAATCGCCAGCGAAATTCAGTTTAAGGACCATACCATGGAAATGAAACCAACCTCTGTTCCCGACGAACGCGGTAAATTTGGCCCATATGGCGGCCAGTTTGTGCCGGAAACGCTGATGCCCGCTCTGGAAGAGCTGATCCGCGCCTATGATGAGGCTCGCCGTGATCTGGGTTTTATGGCGGAGTATGAGTATTTGTTGCAAAGTTATGTGGGACGGCCGTCACCCATTTCCCACGCCCGCCGCCTCAGCCAACACCTGGGCGGCGCGCAAATCTACCTCAAACGCGAAGACCTCAACCACTCCGGCGCGCACAAAATCAACAACGCCCTCGGTCAGGCTTTGCTGGCGCAGCGCATGGGCAAGCGGCGCATCGTCGCCGAGACGGGCGCAGGGCAGCACGGCGTGGGGTCGGCGACGGCCTGCGCGCTGCTGGGATTGGAGTGCATTGTTTACATGGGCAGCGTCGACATTGCCCGTCAGCAGCCCAATGTCTTGCGCATGAAACTGCTTGGCGCGGAGGTGCGCCCGGTAGAAAGCGGCAGCAAAACGCTCAAAGACGCCATCAACGAAGCCATCCGCGACTGGGTGACGAACGTGGAAACCACCCACTATTTGCTCGGCTCGGTGCTGGGACCGCATCCTTATCCGATGATGGTGCGCGATTTCCAGAGTGTGATTGGGCGGGAAGCGCGGGAGCAAATGATGGCGCAGGTTGGCCGCCTGCCGGATACGATCATCGCCTGCGTAGGCGGCGGCAGCAATGCCATGGGCATTTTCCATGCCTTCCGCGACGATGAGGACGTGGAGTTGATTGGCGTCGAGGCGGGCGGCGAGGGGATCGCTGGCGGTAAACATGCGGCCCGTTTTGCCGATCTCAGCGTGTCGCGCATTGGCGTGCTGCATGGAACCAAGAGCTACGTGATGCAGACCCCTGACGGTCAGATTATGGAGACCCACAGCATCAGCGCCGGGCTGGATTACCCCAGCGTCGGGCCAGAACATGCCTTGCTGCGTGATCAGGAGCGCGCCGGGTATACCTATGCCACGGATGAGGAAGCGCTGGCTGCCTTCCAGACGTTATGTAAAATGGAAGGTGTCATCCCGGCCCTGGAATCGGCCCATGCTGTCGCTGAAGCCATCAAACGCGCCCCAACCATGCGCCCGGACCAGATTATTTTGGTGAATTTGAGCGGTCGGGGAGATAAAGACCTGGATACGGTGATGGGCGCATTGGCGCTTTAGGCTTTGACGTCATAGACGCTGGCATTATGGCCACGGATTAATTTATTAGGGACTGGAAGTATCTTCTCAAAAAGTTGGGGACTTTGTAGGTCGGATTGTTAATCCGACTGTGCCGAATGCCATTCTGCACGACGACACCCTGAAATATTGAGAAGATACGACTGGAACCTCTCCAGTCCCCGATTTTCATTCCAAGCGCTTTGTTACAAAAACAATTTCAAGTTTTGTGCGTGGATAGTGAGCTAACCTCCAGCCGCTTCTTGCCACACCGTCTCGAATTCCTCGGCAAAGTAATTGGCGAATGCCGGATCGTGGACGATGAGGATGTTTTCGTCGTTGCGGCGGTTGGCGCTGTCGCTGAAATTGAAGGAACCGAAGATCACGGTCTGGCGGTCGATGATGATGACTTTGTGATGCATGACGTGGGGGTTGCCATCAAGGCGCACCTGGACATTACTGCCTTGCACGGCTTCCATTTTGGGGAAATAGCTGAAGCCGCTGTTGGCGCCGACGGTCTCGAAGACGCCGCGCAGAGCGACGCCCGCATCAGCCCGGCCTAACATCGCTTCGCCGATTTGCTCGTCGGTGAAGGAGAAGGCCAGGAAGAGGATTTCGTTTTGGGCGCGGGCGACGGCGCGGGCGATGATGGGGGCGATTTCTTTTTCAGAGCCGAAGTAATTTTCGATTTGGACGCCGCTGATGGTGAGTTGTTCACGGGGGGTGTTGTCGGGGGAATCGGGGCCGAAGAGGCGGTCCTGGTACATTTCGTTCATTTCGGCGGTGTAGTTTTCGGCCAGGCGGGGGGATTCGATGCGCGCCAGGTTGTTGTTGTTGCAGTAGACGCCGTTGGTGGTGAGGTTGAGGGAGCCGGTGTAGAGGACACGGCCGTCTATCACCACAAACTTATTGTGCATCAGCCCGCTGCGCTTGTCTTCTACCACGCTGATGCCGTTGCGGCGCAGCCGGTTGATGGAAGAGAGGCTGGCGTTGTCGGTGTCGGTGACGACGCGCACGGTGACGCCGCGTTTTTCCAGCTCGATCAGGGCGTTGACGATAGGTTCGGCGTCCAGATCATAGGCGGCAACGTCGACCTGGGTTTGGGCGGTCAGAATGTCGGCGGCGATGATTTCATCCAGGCCGCCGGTGCGTTCGCCTTCTGGCGGGCAGGTGGGGTTGGTGAAGTAGAGATCGTACCAGTTGGCGGCGGTTGTGGGGGGCGGGGTGAGAGGAACGGCCGTTTCCGTTCCCGGGTCGTCTATGCCCAAATCCACAAATAAGTCGCGCCCGATAAAGATGGAAATGGCGGCGATGATCACCAGCACAATGGTGCCCAGTCCGGCGTTGCGTTTGTTCATTCTTCTTCTTGCTCCCAGGCTATCAGGGTATAAAGCTGTTCAAAGACAGCGTTATTATCCCACGCCGGGAGCAAATAGACCAATTGTTCGGTTTTTTCGGCGTCTGGAGCCTGCCCGATCAAGGCTTGATAGGCTGTGGTGAGGGTTTGCAGTTCTTTTCGGGCGCTGTCGGGGTCTAATTGGGGGAGTTGATTGGTGAGCCTGTTAATCTGGCGCATGATGTTGGCAACGGCCGTTACCGCGTCATCTAATGTTTTGTCGGCTTCATCGGCGGGGAGAACGGCCGTTTGCCATACCAGTTCGTTCACAAAATCCAGCGCCCAATCCAGCAGCCGCTGCGCCTGGGGGTCTGTCAGGCCATCACGCCAACTGCTGCTGCCTACCAACTGTTCTTCTGCCAACCGCCGTCGCTGGCGCAATATGTCTGTGGAAGTGGTCATATTTCATGTTTCAGTGTGATGGTACCCCGCCAATTCCACCACGCCGTCGGGCGTTTGCATCAGGTGGTGGGGCAGCCAGGCCACGCCAAAAAGTTCCAGAGCGACATCTTTTTTGAACGGCGTCACCTTGATTTCACTGGTGTCGGCGGCGATGGTCGCCCATTTCGCTTTTACTTCGTCCAGGGCGGCGCTCATCTCTTTGGCCAGGGCGTCCATTTGCGTCTGGAAATCGGCGATGGCGGCTTTCGATTCCTGCACATCTTCGTCCGCTTTGGCGGTCATGCGCCGCTTGGTCAGCGAAGACGAGACGCTGCGTTTGCGGCGGCTGAACAGGCTGAGGAAGGTTTCGGCGTGGGTGGCCATTTCTTCTTGCTTGCGCTGTGATAGTTCCGCTTCGCCATCGCGTAGTTCGCGCTCTTCACGAGTTAGTTTTATTTCGATGGCGTCGATTTTCTTTTCAAATAACGCTTCCACTTTGTCTTGTTCGGCGGCCAAACCGGTGGCGGCGGCGTCTGTGCACAGGCGGGCGAATTGTTCGGCGGAAACGTCTGGACCGGCGTAAACCTTCAGCGTTTCGTTGGCCTTGACGACGATTTCCGTGCCCCGATAGGCCCAATCGACAAAATCTTTGCCCAGCGCGGTCAGGGCGCGCGCATTGTTGAGCGCGCCGCTCAAGTCGGTAAAACGCGCCTGGGGCAGCGGTTGGCGATCCAGTTTGTCGACCGCGATGGGGCTGGCGTTAAAGTCGCCCCAGCGCACGGCGCCACGTTCGTCTATTTCTGGCACAACGGCCGTGCGCCTAACCTGCATATCGAGGTTGTATTTGCGATTGAGGAAGCGAATGTCAGCCTGGGCCAGCAGCACCGGCCGGTACAGCAGGCCGATGGATTGGGCAGAGGCGGGCAGGGAACGGCCGTAGACCGCCGCCGCCCGGCTCCACGTCAAATTATTGGGCAGAAAATATTCCGCCACCTGAGCCGGAACAGCCGGACGGGTAGTCGTGCCGGACGCGGCCGTTGGGGGTTCAGGGCTGGGGGCTGGCGATTGGCGATGGGCGATTGGCGATGGGGCTGCGTCGGCTGTCGGCTGCCCGCTTTCAATGTCCAACGGCCCGCCAGCAATGACCTTCCCGGCGCCGGCCAGTTCATTGAGGGCCGGAATTTGCGTGCGGGTGACGGGGCCGGCCAGGTAATTCATGGCCCAACGAGTTTGGAAGAGGGTGGGCTGCTTGTCGTGGACGTTGCGCAGCAAAAAGACGCGCTTGCCAATGGCCGAAATGAGGTTGTCGTAGGTTTTGCGGTCCAGGCCATCGGTTGCGGCGGAGGCCAGGCCATCCAACAGGCGCTGTTTGTCCTGGTCGGTGCCCAATTTGCCGATGAACCAGGTGCCGGCGTTGGACAGCGCTTTGTAATCGACGTCGACGGGGTTTTGCGTCGCCAGGACCAATCCCACGCCAAAGGCGCGCGCCTGTTTGAGCATGCGCAGCATCGGTTCTTTGGAGGGCGGGTTGCCGATGGGTGGCAGGTAACCAAATATCTCGTCGAAGTAGACCAGCGCGCGCAGGGTGGTGGTGCCGCTTTGGGTGCGCATCCATGATTCCACGGCCGAATAGAGCAGGGTCACGAAAAACATGCGCTCGGCTTCGGGCAGGTGGGCGATGTAGAAGATGGTGTGGCGTGGACGGCCGTCTGCGTCATACAACATCTGGGCAATGTCCAGCGGCTCGCCCTCAATCCAGGCCTGGAAGGCCGGAGAGGCCAGGATGTTGTTGAGCAGCATGGCCAGGTCAAAACGATCTTTTTCGGGGAAGAAGCGGTTGATGTCGAACACGCCCAACTTGGCGAAAGGCGGCGACTGTGTTTGCATGATCAATTCACCCAGGTCCAGGTCTTGGCCCTGGCTCCAGGCGGTTTCGAAGATGTTGGCCAATAAAATGTGTTCGCGTGAGCGCACCGGGTCGATGTCTTTGAGGCCGATCAGCCCCAGCAGGGCGGTGACGGTGCCGGAGATTTGCTCGCGCAGCATTTCTTTGTTGTCGTTCCAGGGGAGTTGGGGCGCTTTGAGGGAGGCCAGAATGCTGACCGGCAGGCCGGCGTCGGAGCCGGGGGTGTAAATGGAGAAGCGCACGCTGTCTTTGAGCGCTTGCAGTCGTTCTGGCTGGATGTCCCATTGGCCGAGACCGTTGCGCCAGAGAACGGCCGTTTCCTCTGCCGCCTCTGTCACTGTTTTCCCATCTCGTCGGGCCTGGTCGGCGTTAATCCAGGGTTGGAAATCGGCCGGGAGCAGATCGGGGAAATGCAGCAAGGCGTTGGTGATGTCGCCTTTGGGGTCGATCATCAGCGACGGGATGTTGTTGAGCGCGGCTTCTTCCAGTAAATCCAGGCAAAGGCCGGTTTTGCCGGACCCGGTCATGCCGACGACGACGGCGTGGGTCGTCAGATCGGCCGGATCGTAGAGCAGGGGGTCTGTGCCGGTTTGGCCGGTTTGGGCGTCTTGAATGCGTCCGAGGTAAAAATTGCCTTTGGTATCGATCATGGGCTTGTCCTCCGAAGGCAAAGTCTAGCGCAAAAAGGGGGCGAAGGCTAGCGCTACAAATCGCGGCGCGAGAAGCTCCACAGGGCCAGCGCCAGCAGGGCGACCATATAGGCGACGGCGTAGCCGATCATCAGGTCGCTGGGTTGAGAGGTGACGGCTAAGGGGCCGGCCATAACCGGGCTGCTGGCGAATCCTGGCTGGAAGAGGGCCAGGGCTTTTTTCCAGAGCGCTTCGCTGGGCATAATGAGACTGGTAACGATGCCGATGTTGACGGCCGTTTGATTTTCAAACAACGCCCCAATCTGCTCGGTCCAACTGCCCAGAAACGCGATGCCATAAATCATAAACGCCATTGCCCCGTTGGCCAGGGTAGACAGGCGCGTGCCGCCCGCCAAACTGAGCGAGAGCAAAATTAACCCCTGGAGCAGGATCAGGCTCAGACCCGGCAGCACGTTGGCTACGGGCAGCCCGCTTTGCCAGATAGAGATAAGAATCACGCCGCCCGGCAGCAAGAGAATATAACCCAGCAGCAAGATGGAAAATCCCAGCCATTTGCCCAAAATCAGTTCCCAACGCCGAATCGGTTTGGTGACCAGCGTATCTGCGGTGTGTGATTCGATTTCGCCCGACACGCTGGCCGCCGACATGAGCACCGTCATCAGAGCGATGAGAAAGTTGGTGACATACAGCCCCATCGTCACCAGCGCGCCGACGAACAAATTCCGGTTTTCCGAAGCGGGCAAATTTTCTTGCAGACCGGCGTAAATGTAATGAAAGCCGAGGGCATATAACCCTAAAAACCCCAAGGCCAGCAGCACGACAATCCACAAAATGCGGCGGCGCTGGGTTTCGCGGATGGTTAGTTGGGCGATGATCAAAGTGGTCATGGGGTGTGTTTGTGTCCAGGTGTTCAAGACATTTGGTTGCTTAAACGCGGTTTCATCCTTCCACTCGTTCTGGCTGGCCGATGACTTGCAGAAAGCGGTCTTCCAGGGAGAGGGGGGTAGGTGTGAGTTCGTACAGCGTGTGGCCCTGGTCGATGAGCCATTGGGCCAGTTGGGGCAGTTGGCTTTCTTGAGCGAGGGTGAGGTGGATACGGCCGTTTTTCCCCTGCCACTGCACCGCGCTGCCAAATTGGGCCAGGTCGGGCAGCAGCTGTGGCGTAGGCTGCCCGACACGCAGCGTTACCTGCACGCTTCCCTGGGCAAAATCGGCCAGGGAAATGGTTTCCAACACGGCCCCATCGCGGATAAAGGCCACGCGGTCGCATGTTTTTTCGACTTCGCTCAGGAGGTGGGAATTGAGGAAAACGGCCGTGCCCTCCTCCCGCAGCCCATTGACCACATCACGCACCAACCGCCGCCCCAATGGGTCCAGGCCAGAAGTCGGCTCGTCTAAAAAGACAAGCCGGGGATTATTAAGCAGCGCCTGAGCCAGCCCAATGCGCTGCAACATCCCTTTAGAAAAAGCTTGAAGGCGCGTATTGGCCCGGTCGGCCAGCCCAACCAACGCCAGCAGATCGGGGATTACGGCCGTGCGCTCCGTTTTTTCCATCTGGTAAAGACGGCCGTGCAAATCTAAAAATTCCGCCGCTGTCAGCCATTCATGAAACCGAAAATGCTCCGGCAGATAGCCGATGCCGGCGCGGGCGGCGCGGCTGCCTAGCGGCTGGCCTAAAATGGAAGCCGTGCCTGCGGTAGGCATGGTGAGACTGAGCAGCATCTTGATGGAGGTGGTTTTCCCCGCCCCGTTTGGTCCCAGAAAACCAAAGACTTCCCCCGCCTGCACCGAGAGCGTGAGATCGGAAACGGCCGTGCGCCCGCCAAATTCTTTCCGCAGCCCATGCGTTTCAATGGCCAGATCGTGCAACAGACTTTCCTTGATCAATTCAGTGACGCCGCCAGTACGGCCAGTTCGGTGAATGAGGTATTGCCCTGCAAGAGATAAAGCACGCCATTTTTTTGCCAGATGAGCGCGCTGACCGTGCCTTCCAGATTTTGCAGCGCCAAACCGCTGACACCATCGACGCTAATTTCTTGAAACGAGACCAGATTGGCGGGCAATGGCAGCAGCAAGGTGCTGGTCCAATCAATTTCCTGCGCCAACCGCTGCGCTTCAGCGGCGTCCAGCCCCAGCACGCGCAAAAATGCCTCGGCCAGCAGGGTGGGGTTCGCCACTTCGGCGGGGTATTCCACTGTCGGGCTGGCGGCTTGCAGCAGCAGCAAGCCGTCGGTCCAGCGCTGCTGAATGCCGGCCGAGGCCGACATTTCGATGCGCGCCCCATCCAGCGTATCCGGCAGCAACGCCGGATCGACGCCGGTGGCCGCTAAAATGGCCCTTGCTCCGGCCAGATCAATGGTGATGTAACCGCTGCCGCCATCTAGCACGCGGATGTCGGCCGGTGGGGCCAGCGCCGTCAGGGTGCGCGGCGTCAGGTTGGTGAGCTGCCCGGCCTCGGCCAGATTGGGGACTATTTCTTCTAAGCCCGGCTCGTCGACGATGGTTACTTTGCCGGGATTGAGTCCTTCCTGAGCCAATTTTTGCAGGAGCGCCATCTGTTCCGGCGAGACGGATACGGCGGCGAAGGTTTGCACGCGGAACAGGCCGAGAAATTCGCTCGCGGCCGTGCGTACGGCCGGGAAACTGAGGGCGATAGCAAACACAACAATCAGCGAGGCGATGGTGAGGGCCATGCGCCGGGCAGGAGAAGGAGTAAAAAAGTGTTGCAAACGGCCAGGCTGACGCTGAGTCTCTACGGCCGTTACCTTTTGTCGCATGTGGGCCAGGGCGCGTATGCGGTGGGGAGCGTCGACGGCCGTTGGCTCCAACGCGGCCAGTTTATCCATGACATCTTGCAATTCATGATCCGATTGGTTCATGGCTTGCCTCCTATCTCCTCGTCATAAGCGGCGCGGAAGGCGGCCGCAGCGCGGGCCAGCAGTGTGCCCACCGAGCCGGGCGCGACGCCGCAAACTTCGGCGCATTCGGCGTAGCTCAGGTCCATCTGGCGCAGCAGCAAAAGCTGCACCTGGCGCTCCGGCAGTTTGGCCAGAGCGTTACGCACGGTAACGGCCGTTTCTCGCCTTGTTACTTCCGCTTCAGTATTCAGCCCATCGGCCGGGTCTGGAACCAGATACACATTGCGCTGCCAGCGCCGCTGGCGGCTGCGAATGGCGTTGTAGCCCATATTCGTCGCCACGCGGTACAGCCAGGCGCCGATGTTGTGTTCTCTGTCTCGTTGAAAGCGTTTGTGGGTGAAGGCGTGATGGTAAAGTTTCAGAAAAACTTCCTGAGCGAGGTCTTCGGCTTCGGCGCGGCTGCCCACCAGGCGAAATAACAGTCCGTAGATGCGATCATAGTATTCTTGGAACAGAGACTCAAACGTGGTTAAGTCCCCTGCGCCCAGGCGATCTAATTTGATATTATCAGACAAGGCGGCCACGGTCTGTCCTTTGCTTTCCTCGGTATTGTCCAATTCACCCATCTAAACACCGCTCATTTTCCCTTTGTGACACCCGCATTATACCGGGAATTGGCGGCGATTAACGCGGATTGAAGAACTTGCGGGAGACTGGAGACTGGAAATTGACCCAATCTCCAGTCTCGAATTTCAGTTTCGTAGGTTATTTTGTGCCCGTTCCTATGCGCTTTAAAAGTCACTGGACCTTGCTTTTGCCTGTCGATAGGGCGCAGGATACACTTGAAGGGTTCATATGAGGGGAAAACAATGTCTTTGGGTATAAAGAACGGCAAAAACGGCGCTGGTCAGCAACAAAAAATGGACGATTCGTATCCGGTGGAAACGGCCGTATCACCCCACGCCACCTCGCGCATACCCTCGCCCCTGATCCAGGGCTGCCCCTATTTCGGCAGTATGGATGATCCGGAAACGCGCTTCTTGTTTGCCTCGCCGGCCGGTTCGTGCCACCGCGCCCGCCCCGCCGACTACATTTCTCTGGCGCACCAACAGGAATTTTGCCTGTCGGCGCGGCATCAGACCTGCCCGGTATTTCAGCAGGCGAACCTGGGACCGCTGCCTGCCAGCCTGCGGGCTGAGCATGTGGGCGGGACAAACCGATCGTGGCGTTGGGGTTTATTGGCGGTGCTGGTGGTGGGTGCGGTTATTTTGCTGCTGGTCTGGCGTTTTCCCGGCGCGCCTCTGCCCACGCCGGTGATGATGGCGGCGAGCGCAGCGACGGCGACCCCATCGCCTACGGCCCCATCGGCAACGACAACGGCTGAACCAATAACGCCTACGGAAATGGCGGTTGTGGCGGCCGTGGTTACGGCCGTTTCCAGCCCCACATCGACGCCCCAACCCACGGCAACCCCTACGCCAACAAATACGGCCGTGCCTACGCCAACAACCAAAGCCACCTTACCGGCTACCTTCACGCCCTCGCCGGTCACCGAGCCGACAGTGCCGCCCGTGAGCCTATCGCCAACGGCCGTGCCGCTGATCATCGTCGGCGTGCCAGTCCTCAACGTCCGTCAGGGGCCGGGGACCGAATATCCGGTGATTGGTTCCATCGAGCAAAATGGGCAATATCAGGTGGTGGGCCGCTCGTACAACGGCGGGTGGTGGCAGTTTTGCTGTGTTGCCGGCGAGCCAGGCTGGGTGATTGGCGAAGCGGTGACCATCGAAGGCGATACGACCAACGTGCCCATTGTCAGCATTGCTCCGGCCGAAGAAGCCAATCCATAAACGGTTCGTACCGTTCAGCCAACGACTTTTTTTCTCGCCAATACCAGATCGTAATCTATTTGCCAGGGGCGGGTTTCAACTTGCATCAGGTCCAAATCAGCCAGTAACGCCTCAAATTGTTCGGTATCCCGATAGCGCCCGACGAAGGTTTTGGCCTCCCAACCGGTGCGGCGCGTGACCATCAGGCTGCCGCCGGGCCGCAGGACGCGCACCATTTCGCGCAGGGCCGCTTCGTCGGAGGGGAAAAATTCTAGCGCTTCCAGGCAAGTGATGCCGTGAAAGGTATCGGCGGCAAAGGGGAGAGGCACGGCCGTTCCCGCCACCAGCGCCGCCCGGTTTCCATACGGCCGTAATTTGTCGGCGGCAATGGCCAGCATCTTGCGCGACGGTTCCAGAGCGATGACACGGCCGTTAAACGTCGGCTCTTCAAGCAAAAAATAAGGCACGCGCCCGGTCCCCGCCGCCACATCCAGCAGTGTGGGGGCTGGATGGCGCGGCAGATGGTTGAGAAACGGCCGTACCACAAACAATCGTTCCGCGTCTGCCTCATACTGCTTGATGCCGTCATATTTGTGCGCGGTCAGGTCATACATCCACACCACCGCCCGCCGCCCCAGGTAAACGCCCTCGGTAATCACAATCAGCCAATAAGCCAGCGCGCCGAGCGCCCCAAGAAAAATCAGACCAATAAAAATCCACAAAAATGTCATAGATACGTGTTCGCTGTTTTCTAATTTGCCAGGTAGGCCATGTGAAGACCCGAAGGGTTTTCGCCTGAAATTGTGCCTGTTAGCCAGGGAAGCCCTTCGGGTCTGCCTTGATGTGTTTGCTATTCGGGGTCTTTGGGGTTTCATGGGGTTTGGCCTGATGCGTGATACGTGATGCGTGAAACCTCTCTGGTCACGCATCACGTATCAGGGGCTATCAATCCCCTGAGTTCCTGAAGAACCGCCATTTGTTTGCTGGCGTGATTTTCTGTGATATTTGGCGGGCGTCAAGGGCAGGCACGCGGGCGAAGCCGTCGGCACTTCCCCCTTCTCGGTAGAAAATCCGTGCTATAATCCAACGATAATTTCAGCCCACACATACATGGATTAGCTTTATGTCTACAACTTACGTCATCGTGGACGTGGAAACCACCGGTTTAGACCCGCAAAAAGACGCCATCATCGAAGTGGCGGCCATCACCCTGCGCGAACACGACATTTTGGATGAATTTGCCTCTCTGGTAAATCCACACCGCGAGATTCCGGCGTTTATTACCAGCATGACCGGCATCTCGGACGCGATGGTCGCCGACGCGCCGACGATGTTTACCGTGCGTTCGCGCCTGCGCCCGGTGTTGGGCGATCATGTTCTGGTCGGCCACAACGTCGATTTTGACCTGGGTTTTCTCAACGAAGAGCGCCTGGGCGTGGGCAACCACCGCATCGACACCATTACGCTGGCGGCGATCCTGGTCCCGGAAGCGGGGCGGTATGATTTGGAGTCGCTGGTTCATTATCTGGATTTGCCCGATCCAAACGGTGGGCAAACCCATCGCGCCCGCGATGACGCCGAGCAAACGGTGGAATTGTTTCTGGCCCTGCGCGAACGGGCGCTGGCTTTGGAAATGTGGCAAATCGAGGAAATTATTCAGGCGGGACGGCGTATTGCCTGGCCGGAGACGCTTTTTTTTGAAGAGGTGTTGGCGGAAAAGGCGCGGCTGGTGTTTAGCGACGGCCGTTCCCGCCCCGCCGGGCAGCGTTTGCCAGACCTGTTCCATCCTGAAAAACCAACAGCCCAAATTCCGGCGCCTGAAGAGAAAGTCAAGCCGCTAGACGTCGAACTGATCGCCGCCATGTTGGAACCGGGCGGCAATTTTAGCCAGTTGTTCCCAGAGTTTGAATACCGGCCGCAGCAGGTGGAAATGATGACGGCCGTTGCCGATGCCTTTAACGACGGCGAACACACCCTGGTAGAAGCGGGCACGGGCACAGGCAAAAGTGTGGCCTACTTGCTGCCGGCGGCGTTTTGGGCGGTGCAGAACGGCCGTCGCGTCGTTGTCTCCACCAACACCATCAACCTGCAAGACCAGCTCATCAACAAAGATTTGCCCGAACTGCGGCGCGTGCTGCCCTTTGAACTGCGGGCGGCCATCCGCAAAGGGCGCAGCAACTACCTGTGTACCCGTCTGTTTCAGCAAATGCGCCACAACGGCCCCACCAACGCCGACGACATGGCCTTGTTTGCCCGTATTTTGCTCTGGCTGCCCCACAGCCAGACCGGCGATGTGGGCGAGATTGTGCTGCGTACGCCCGGCGAGCGGCAAGCCTGGGGGCGGCTCAATGGCGAGAATAAGGTTTGCACGTCGGACCAGTGCGCGCAGGCGCGCTGCCCGCTGCACATCGCCCGTATGCGCGCCGAGCAAGCCCACATCGTCATCGTGAACCATTCGCTGCTGCTGGCCGATATGGCCAGCGAGAACCATATCTTGCCGGCGTTTGTGGACCTGATTATTGACGAGGCGCATCACCTGGAAACGGCCGTGACTGATGGCCTGAGTTTCCGCGCCGACAAACGCTTTCTGGAAACCATTTTAGACGAGATCACCAAGCCCAATACGGGCCTCATTGGGCAGGTGCAAACGCGCGCGCGCAGCCGGCTGCCGCGCGAATTGTACGCGCCGCTGGAAAGTAGCATCGACGCGATGCGCCGCGAAGCCCAGGATGCCACCTTCCAACTGGACGACTTTTTTGTGACCCTGAGCTTCTTTTTGAAGGATTTTGTCAACCGGCGCAGCCAGTTTGCGGAACAAGTGCGGCTGATAACGGCCGTGCGCGCCCAGCCCGATTACAGCGAAGTAGAAATAGCCTGGGACAACCTGAACAAACAACTCAAAAGTCTGGTAACCGGCTTTAACAAACTGGCCGATGGTCTGGGCGAGCATATCTACAACTACGATATTGAGGACGGCGAAGATTTACAGCGCATGTTGGCGGGGAACGGCCGTGATCTGGAAGAAACGCGCCAAAATTTAGACCAGATCATCCTCGCTCCGCGTGAAGACATGATCTACTGGGTGGAAGTGTTCAAAGATCGGCTGTCGCTGCACGCCGCGCCGCTGCATGTCGGGCCACTGGTGGAAAAACACATCTTTGGCGCCCTGGAAACCGTCATCCTGACCTCGGCCACCATGCGCACGGCCGGGGCAGGCAGTTGGGACGAGGCCGATTTTGCCTATTTACGCCAGCGACTGCACGCCCAAGACACCACCCAACTGGCCGTTGGTTCGCCGTTTGATTACGAAAACTCGGTACTGCTTTACCTGGCCTCCGATATGCCAGAGCCAAATCAACCGGGCTACCAGCGCTACCTGGAAAACGCCATCGTCGACGTAGCCACTGCGTTAGGCGGCCGGACGATGGTGCTGTTTACCGCTTACGGCCAGTTAAACCAGACGGCCCAGGCCATTGAAGGCCCGTTGGGCGACGCCGGCATTGCCACCCTGGTGCAGGGTCGCAGCATGTCGCGCCAGCAGATGATGGCCCAATTCAAACAAGAAGGCAGCCGCGCTGTGCTGCTGGGCACGCGTTCTTTTTGGGAAGGCGTGGACATTCCGGGTCCGGCGCTGCAATGCGTGATCATTGCCAAACTGCCGTTTGACGTGCCTTCGGACCCGATTTTTGCCGCGCGGTCAGAGACATTTGACAACGCCTTTTTTGAATATTCGGTGCCGGAGGCGGTGCTGAAGTTCCGCCAGGGGTTTGGCCGATTGATTCGGCGCGGCACGGATGAGGGCGTGGTGGCGGTGTTAGACAAACGGGTGCTGACCAAGCGTTATGGGCAAATGTTTTTAGATTCACTGCCGCCCTGCACGGTGCTGCGGCAGCGCACCGACCGCCTGGGCGAGCTGACGCTGCGTTGGCTCAATCGGGAGCGGTGAAAGGCGACTTGTCAGAAATGAATGGCACACTTGCTGTCTGAGTTTCTGAGGCAGTTTTGGCGTCTTTGGCAAATAGGTAATTCGTCCTATTCCCAAACAGCCAAGGAACCCATCACAATTGTTGGATTGATAAATTATTGCTAACAAGACAGGAGGTTTTGATGAGATTTAATCGTTCACAGAAGTTTATTTGGCTAACGGCCGTGCTCGTTTTGTTATTAGCCTTGGCGGCTTGCGGCGGGGCTGAAGAACCAACGGCAACACCCGTTCCGCCCCCAACCGAAACACCCGTTCCGCCGCCCCCAACCGACACGCCGGTTCCTCCGCCAACCGATACCCCGGTTCCTGAACCCACCGCTACGCTAGAGCCTACCGCCACGTCGGTTCCTGAGGTTGAACTGCAAGCGTTTGTCAGTGAAGAAGCTGGTTTGGCTATCAATTATCCGGTGGGCTGGTTCTCGGGCGGGCTGCCCGGTTTCTACACCTTCGCCGCCAATGAAGAGGACCTGATGACTGAAAGTCCGGGCACGGCCGGGCCGGTGGCGTTGTTGGTGTCGGGGCCGACGGCCGACTTTACCTCAACGGATCCGGTAGAGGCCATCAGCCAGGTCATCGACGAATTCCAATTGGGTGACAATGATACGGTGATAGAAGCTCCAACCGCTTTCTCTGCCAATGGGCAAGATGGCGCTTACACCATCATCGATGCCACGACAGACACGGGCGATGAGATTACGGCCTATGTCGCGCTGGTTGTTAATGGCGATTATGCAGCAATTCTGGTGGGCGCTGTTCCCAAAGGCGATGCCGATGGTGTAATGGCTACCTATGCGGCAATGGCTAAAACTATTGAAGTGAGCGAACCAACGGCCGTTGTCTCCGACATAGGTACCACGACCGATATGGGCACGATGGTGACAGAGGGCATGTTGCTCTATGGCGACACCGTAGACGGCACCATCACCAAAGACGGCCCATCGGCCTGGAATTTTATTGGCCTGGAAGGCGAAAGTGTTGACCTGATTGTCGAGCCGCAAGGCGATCTGGATGTGGTTGTCGATATTTACGATGAAACCGGCGCGTCTATTTTAGACTTCCCGGTCGATAATTCCTTTGGCGTCGAAGAGATCGCCAACCTGATTATTCCGAGTGACGGCACGTTTACCATCGCTATTTCTGGCTACGACGGCGCAACCGGCGATTATACCTTGACCTTGATCGAATCCGGGTCTGCGCCAACCGTTGGCGAATCGAGCGGTACGGTGACGTACAGCGAATTCATGGCTGGTTCGGTGGATGGCGCTACGGAATCATTGTGGACCTTTGAAGCCAAAGGGGGTGAATTTATCGATGTGACAGTTAGCCCGACAACAGATGGTTTGGATGTAGTGGTGGACATATTGGATGAGAACGGCCGTTCCCTTCTGAGCGAGCCGTTGGACGAATCCTACGACACCGAATACATTCGTATACTGCCCATCCCTGCCGACGGCCTGTACACCATCTCTGTTACCAGCTACGATGGCACCCCAGGTGACTTTGATCTGCTCATCGAAGAATCATACCTCAGCCAGCCGGCTTCCTTCATCTTCGCCTTTGGTGAACTGGCCGACGCCGAAGAGGTCCATGAGTTCCCCTTCTACGCGCTGGCCGATGACCTGGTTATTGCGCAGGTTGACCCGGTCGAGTTGGAATTTGACGTGGTTCTTCAGATCTACAACGGCGATACCGAAGAGCTTATTGAAGAAGTTGACGCCACAACCGGGTTTGAAGAACTGCTGTTCACGGTTCCTGAGGATGGTAATTATTACTTCCAGGTGGTAGGGTTTGAAGGCAGCACCGGTACGTATGACATTACTCTGATTGGATCAGATTTGGTGACATTTGAAACGGCCGTTGGCGACCAGATCATCGGCCGTTTTGGCCCAGCCGGTTTCATAGAATACACCATCCGCGTCGATGCTGGCGATACCATCAACCTGATGGCTAAAACGGAAGATGAGATCGACCTGATTCTGCAAATCAGCGACTTTGACAACAACATCCTGGCCGAAGTTGACGATGGGTTCACGAGTGAAGGTGAAGAATTAAGCTACACCTTTGAAGAAACTGATGTGTACATCATTCGCATCAGCGATTTCTTTGCCAGCGGCAGCGGCAAATTTGTTTTGTCTATCGATTAAATTGCCAATTTCAAGCGGCGCAAGCCTTCAGCCTGCTTGACAAACAGCGATACCAGAAAAGCCGCCGATGACCTCATCGGCGGCTTTTTCGTATCCGATCTGGATTTGGTGGGTTATAAAAGGGGAGTTAGACGGCCGTATCGCCCGATAAAAACCATTCTGGTTTCTCTGAGACACCTGAAGGATTTACGGTCTAAAAGGCTGAGTGACTGACAAAACTTATCTAACCGCGGAGAATGCGGAGAGCGCGGAGTTTGTACCAGAGAAAATCTCCGCGTCCTTTGCGCTCTCCGCGGTAAAATTCTGAGATTTGTCAGTCAATCAGGTCTAAAAGGTCTAACCGCTCAAGAGCAAACGCTTCGGGTTTTATCGTTACGGGACATCAAGCATGAATCAAGAAAAACGACGTGTCGTTATCACCGGGATGGGGACCATTAATCCACTGGGGCATGATGTAGCGACCACCTGGCGGCAAACGGCCGTTGGGCAGAGCGGCATCGGCCCCATCACGCAGTTTGATGCGCGAGAATACAAGACACAGTTTGCCGGGGAAGTAAAAGAGTTTGACCCGGCCGAGTTGTTCGGGCGTAAAGAAGCGCGGCGCATGGATCGCGTCACCCAATTCGCCCTGGCCGCCGCCGGGCAAGCGCTGGCCCAGGCGCAGCTAACTGTTTCCGATGCGAATCGCCAGCGGATAGGCGTGATGATGGGCAGCGGCATGGGCATTATGCAGCCGATTATCGAGAGCCAGGGCGTGCTGCAAGAGCGCGGCGCGGGCCGGGTAAGCCCATTTTTTGTGCCCATGATGTTGGCGGATACACCGGCGGCGTTGATTTCGATTCAGTTTGGTTTGTGCGGACCGAATCTGGCATTGTTCACGGCCTGCGCCAGCGGCAATAATGCCCTGGGGGAAGCGGCGCGGCAGGTGCGGTACGGCGTGGCCGACGTGATGCTGGCTGGCGGATCGGAAGCGTGTATTTTGCCTTTGGCTATGGCCGGATTTGGGGTAATGGGGGCTATTTCGACGCGGAATGATGCGCCGATGGAGGCGTCACGGCCGTTTGACAAAATGCGTGATGGGTTTGTCGTCAGTGAAGGATCGGCCGTATTGGTGTTGGAAGCCCTGGACCATGCGCTGGCTCGTGGGGCAGCCATCTATGGTGAACTGGTCGGCTACGGCACATCCGCCGATGCGTATCACATTTCCATGCCCGCCGAAGATGGCGCGGGCGCGGCGCAAGCAATGCGCCTGGCGCTGGCTGACGCTGGCTTGCAGCCTGTGGATGTCGATTACATTAACGCCCATGGCACCAGCACACCGCTGAACGACAAAAGCGAAACGGCGGCAATCAAACAGGTGTTTGGCGACGCGGCGTACACGGTGCCGGTCAGCTCTACCAAATCAATTCATGGACATTTGTTGGGGGCAACCGGCGCATTGGAAGCCATTCTGTGCCTTCAGGCGCTGCGAGAAGGTCTTGTCCCACCCACCATCAATTACCACACCCCAGACCCGGATTGCGATTTGGACTATGTGCCTGATCAGGCGCGCACGGCCGATTTGCAGGTAGCCATGTCCAACACATTTGGGTTGGGAGGGCACAATGCCACCCTGGTTTTTCGCCGCTGGCCGGCTTGAAAAAGCTGGTGGCGCTTAGTTTTCCTCGCCGGGGTTCAATTCGCCAATGCGCGTGAGTTTTGCTTCGAGGTCAGCGGCCGTTATTTTCATGCCTTCATCGACGTGAGGATAGGCCAGCCAGACGAGAGAGAGGCCAAAAATGGCTCCGGTTAAGGAGCGCAGAAAGGGCGTGCTTTCGCGTAGGGGAAAAATTGTGTTGAAAAAGCTCAGGGCCGGGCTGGCTGTGCCATATTGGCTAAAAAGCTGGCTGAAGCCATCCAGAGCAATTGGTCCCATGCCCACAATCAGGAAAACCCAGAGCGGTAAGGCTTTGATGTGATACCGCTTTCGCAGCAGTCCGTACAGCAGCCCACCCAGTAAAACAAACGAATAAATGCCGATGTCGCGTTCGCAGAGAGCCATTTTGTAGCCCATTTGCTCGTTGCCGGTAAAACGCCGCGCCGCCAGCAGGAAGGTCATCCATTGGGACGGATCGGTGGAAGCGCCGGCAAATTCGGGCAGGGTGGGCATGTAGGCTTCGATGGGGGTGAGGTCGGTTCCGGCGATGGCGCGGGGGTAAACGGGCTGGTCGCCGAACAAGAAGAATGAGCGAGAAGCCATTTGGTGGCACATGGGGCTGTAGAGAGTGTAGATGGCGTTTGCGGGGCGGGTCAGGCCGGCTTTCATGAGGACGGGGGCCAGCATGGGCAGTCCTACGTAGATGGCGATGAGGATGTTAAAGAAAGCCAGCCAGTGGCGGCTGAATTTGTAGATGAATTTGTCGATGCTGATGACCATGGAGCGCTGCCGGCCGGATACGGGTGTTTTTGGGGAGGGAGTTGTCATGTGGTTTTAGCTGCGGTTTAGGGTAGCGGCCAGGTAGGTTTCAATTTGTTCAGCCGACAGAACGCCGCGATGTACGGCCGTTACCCGGCCATCCTCATCAATAAAATACGTCGTGGGGAAATTAAAGACATGGTAGAGGCGGGAAACCTCTCCTTCTTGATCAAGCAGCGGGGTAAATGTCAGCTCCAATTCGCTGAAGAAGTCGGCTACATCTTGATGCGCTTCCTGGTCGTTGACGGCCAGGATGACCAACTCGTCGGCCTGGTGGCTTTCGTATGCCGCCTGGAGGGCGGGCATTTCTACGCGGCAAGGCCCACACCACGTCGCCCAGAAGTTCAGAATCACGGGCTGGCCGCGAAAGGCTTCTAAGTTGAGGTTTTGGCCGTCCAGGTCAGACAGGTAGAAGTTGTAGGCGGTGTCGCCAACTTCCAAAAGATCGATGCTGGCTGCGGGTAACTCGGCGACCTTGGCTGTGCCAAAGGGGGCGGGCAGTTGTTGGAGGATGCTGGTCTCGGCGGCAGGACCAAAGAAGTTGCCGCCGAACAATAGCAGGCTGAGGGCCAGACCCAGGAGTACAGCGCCGCCAAGAAAGAGGAGGGGGGAACGGGAACGGCCGTTCCTTTTCCCGTCCCCTCTTTCTTCGGACGAATCCGGTAATTCTGTCATCGCGTAAACAGCCCGATCAGCCGTTCTTCTTGCACAGCCAGCCATTCGGCCAACGATGGGGGAATAATGTTATTGAAATAGGCAAGCTGCGCCTCCAACATCAAGACGCCCATCAAAATAAACAACGCCCCGCTGATAAGCTGCGTTGTGTGCAGGCGCACCGTAATGCGTCGGTTTTCTGAACTGGTGAATACCCACAAAGCGGCTCCCACAACAGCCAGAGCCAGCAAGCCAATTTGAACTCCCAGCGTCAGTTGGAAATTGCCCATAAACGAGAAATTACGCAGTGCATATTCAAACGACGCGACCATAATTCGCCAGATGGCCAACGCCCACACCAGAGCGACCACAAACACGTGCGTGTCCCAATCCCAACCCTTGCCTTTGAGCGCCCGCCAAAACAAACTCTGCCGGCTCATACGGCCGAAAAAGGTAGAAACAATCAGCAAAGGCAGTCCTAAACCGATGGTGTAAATAAACAGCAGCATCATCCCCCGCCAGACCGACGAGGTTTGCGCCGCCAAAGTCAGCACTGAGCCTAAAATTGGCCCTACGCAGCTGGACCAACCCACGGCAAATGTCAGCCCGAACAAATAGGAGCCGCCGACGGTTGCCCCAAATTGGTGACCGCCAGCTTGTTTGACGCCGCCAAAACCCATGCCCAACAAGCTCATTACGCCAAAGATCAGGATGATGGAGCCGCCCACCAGGAGCAAAAGCTGCTGGTTTTGCAGCAAAACCCGACCAACGGCAAAACCAACCGCGCCTAAAATGCTAAAGGTGGTTGCCAGACCCAGCATAAAAGCCATCGTGTTGGTGGCGATCCGCTGCCGTTCGCTTTGGAAGGCAAAGGCGAAATAAGCGGTGAGTACCGGTAAGGTACATGGCGAGACAAAGCTTAACAAACCGGCAAAAAAGGCCAGCATGGCCAGAACAATAAATGGTTGTGTCTGAATGCCAAAGGCAAATTCATTGGGCGTGGCTGGTTGAAGCAGGGAACCCACAAGGATAAAAACGACTACCAGGGAAACGGCGATGAGCAGCAGCCATTGTCCGGTGGACAATGCGCGCAAGCGCCCTGGTAATGAGGTTGATTTAAGCATAAGTGATTCTCCAGAAGGAGTCAGAGCCGGCGGGAATGATTTCTATTCTCGCTCTGGCTTTGGCTCTAGCTTTTTGTTTCTTCTTCTAGAATCCTGGTCATGAGTTGCAAGTCTTGCTTGAGGTTTCGCTGGCGGACGCCCAGGCTGATGATGTACCCCGTGGCGATTAACCACATGACAAAGTAGCCAAGTACCAGATATCCGTTAAAACGATTGGCCACATCGGCCGTTTGGAGAAGGGTGGTGAGGAAAAATAAAGAAGTCATCAGGCGTGGTCTCCTTGTAACCGTGTGGTTACCTGGATTTTGAGGTCTTTAACGGCGTCTGCGATGCGTTGCAGGCGAATGCGGTTGAGCAGCCAGGCGATGTATAAAAAGGAAAAAGCCGTTGTGCTAACGGTGAGAGAGATGCCCATTTTGGCCGAATCCAGGCCGGAGAACTCTTGCAGCCCTTCGGACGCGCCTTGGGCTGATTCCATTGCGCCGCCGACGACGACCGGGTGAATGTCGCGCAGGATGCGCACGCTGACATAAGCCATGATGATGGTGACAAAGGCGACGATGACGTAAACGGCCGCGAATCGTCCACGGCGTTCTTCATCTTCAATGGCTCCACGGAGCATGAAGTAAGCGGCATAGGTTAACCAGGCGACGGTGATGAGGGTGAGCCGGGGACTCCACAGCCACCAGGTATTCCAGGCGGGTTTACCCCACACAGACCCGGCGACGGTAGCCATTGTCAGAAAAACCAGGCCAATTTCCACAGATGCCAGGGCGAGGGTGTCCCATTTGCGGTCACTTTTGCGCAAATAGAGAACGCCGGCGGCCAGGGCGACAAAAAAGGCGATGGCCCCAACCCAGGCCGAGCCAACGTGGAAGTAGAAGATGCGTTGGACGTTGCCCATCGTTCTTTCGACCGGCGCGTAAAAGAAAGCGACCAGGAGGGCGATGAAAATGGAGGCTGCGGCAACCCAGTTAAATATTCGTAGTGTTTTATCAAAACGTGGTGAAGTGATCATAGGTTCTCCGTATTCTTGAAAATATTCCTTATGATTCTACAACAAAATGGTAGGTCAAAAAACCGGCGGTTAACATGAGTAAATCATAAATGATGATGATGGAGACGGCGCTTTGGACTTCGCCCCATACAGGCTGTTGGGGGAACATGTAGAGGGCAACGGCCGTTGCCGATGGCAGTACCAGTGGTAAAGACAACGGCAAAAGTAAGACCGGCAGCAGCACTTCCCGGCTGCGAGTCTGAATGGTCATCGAAGTGACAATGACCCCTGCAGCCACATAACCAATGGTTCCCAGGACCAGCACCAATAAAACAACTGGTCGCCACAAGGGTTTATCGAAAAAAACGATGAACAGCAAGATCAAAACGACTTCTAAGGCCAGCGTAAACAAAGTCACGCTGATGACTTTGCCTAGATAAATGGCGTTGCGGGGAATTGGGGCCATCAAGAGGGCGTCTATGGTCTGGTTTTCGCGTTCGATGGCCAGGGAGCGGTTTAAGCCCAGCGTGCCGGCCAGCAAAATGGTGGCCCAGAGCAAACCGGTGGCGACGTTGCGCGCCGCGTCCAGATTGGCTTCCAGGGCAAAATTGAACATGATAACGGTGACTACGGAAAACATGACCATGACGCTGATGGTTTGGCGGGTGTGCTGTTCGATGCGCAGGTCTTTCCAAACGATGGCCCAAACGGCCGTTAAAAACACCTTGCTCTCAGATTCAGATGCCCGTGTGAGTGGCGTGTGTTCGCTCATGGGGTGGCTGCTTTATCCTTTTGGTTGCGCGTGTAGCCGGTATACAACGCTAAAAATTCGGAAGCCGTCACGTCACGGCTGTTAACCTGGTGCACAATTTTACCCCGGTTGAGGATGGCTGTGCGGTCGCACAGGTTCAGTCCGTGCGTTAAGTCGTGGGTGATCATCAGAATGGTACGGCCGTGGCTGTGTTCCTGGCGCAGTAAATCATCCAGCAGTTGGCTGGCATCCTGGTCCAGGCCGGTGTAGGGTTCGTCCAGCAGCAGCACATCTGGCTCGTGCAGGGTGGCGCGGGCAATGGTTAGCCGCTGCACCATTCCGCGGGAAAATGTACTGACCGGATCGCGCTGCCGGGCAAACAACCCTACTTTTTTCAAAGCGGCCATCACCCGTTCGGAACTGTTGTCCAGGCGATAAAGGCGGGCAAAAAAATCCAGATTTTCAGCGGCCGTCAGGTCGCCATACAAGAGGGATTGGTGCGAGACCAAGCCAATATGCCGGCGCACTTTCGCGGCGTGTTTCGGCAGTTGCCAGCCGCCGATTTGCACCTGGCCGGATGTAGGTTGCAGCAAGGTGGCTACAATGCGCATCAGAGTGGATTTGCCAGCGCCATTGGAGCCGACGAGGGTAACAAATTCTCCCTCAGCGACTTGCAAATCGACGCCCCGCAAAACCAGATTTAAGCCGTATTGTTTTACCAAGCCTTGAATTTGAATCATAGATGCAGGTGTTGTCATGATGCGTGTTAACTCTTTGCTCATATTACCGAGATTTCGGCCAGCCCAATAATAAGCGGATTCCAGGTTTGTCGCTACAATCCATTAAAAATAGGAGGTGGAAACGGCCGTTTCTCATTCTATTCCAATTGTTGACATAGCACTAAAACGGGGAAAAATGAGAGACAAATGGGTGGCATTTGTCATCCCTACCACTGGCAAACCCTACGGAAACCCTACGGAGAGTTGCTTGATAATCGACGATTCTCTATAATGAACCAAGATTTCGAGATGATTTCTGGAAGAATTCGGGAAGAGGATTTGTAATATTGTCTGTGGTTTTCACTGAGACCATCATACCCTGGATATTAGGCACGCTGCTGCTCCTTGTTGTTTTTACTTTTGGCGTAGCCGTGAAGTCCTGGCGTGATATGAAGCAGTCTCCATACTTCTTCATGCGCCGTCAGGCAGAAAAGCAGTTGCAGACTTATTTATCAACGAGTCTGGTGTTGCTTCTGCTGACGGCCGTTGTGTCCGCCTACGCCTGGCGTAATCCCACCGACACAGTGAACCGGTCAGCTCTCCTGGCAAATACCAAACCCGCGAAAGAAGAAGTTGTGCAACTCATGGCAACCAGCCCATCTTCGCCAAGTTCGGCCGATTTGGTGCAAACGTTAGCCAATGATCAGGCTGCTCAGACCACCACTATTTCCTCCACAAAGCCCACCCTCCCCGTAGAATATGATCAGGTTTCCCCAACTGTTGACCTAAAAGAAAATACTGAACTGAGTCCGCTGGAATTTTCCGTGGAAATTGATGACGTCTACGATGCGGTAAATCCGGGACGCATTTTCGGCGAAGGGTACTACACACTTTACGCCACTTTCGACTATTCAGAGATGGAAGACGGCATGGCCTGGGCCTGGGTCTGGCGGCACAACGGCGAAGTGTTAGAAGGTGGAAACGAGTTGTGGGATTATGGCAACGAAGGCCCTGGTTTTATTTATCTAAGCCCGGAAGAGGGGTTCCAGCCGGGTGAGTATTCGTTGGACGTTTGGGTAAATGGCGAGCTGTTGACACGTTCTGCGCTTACCGTTAACAACGCGGCCATTTCTGCCGGTAATTAACGGCCGTTCCTCCCCTTTCATACCCAAGCCCGGATTTCCCGGGCTTTTTGTTTGTCGCCGAAAAATTGACAATTGACAGGTGTTCATTGATAATTGTTTTCTGATTCGGAGAGGTGCCGGAGCGGTTGATCGGGGCGCTCTCGAAAAGCGTTGTGGCTTTATTGTCACCGTGGGTTCGAATCCCACCCTCTCCGCCTTAAAGGACATCCACAGGGATGTCCTTTTTTTATGCCCGTAAGGTAATGGGCGGTGAAGTCGTCAGAAAGCCCAGAGAGTACCAATCGGAACAGACAGGCGAAAAAATGGCAACTATACAGACCCCAAGGGTTTACTCCCTTGAAAATAGATTTGTCAAATCTTTAAGATCTGACAAATCTCAACCTTTTCATTCGTGGTGGTGGGTTAGACCACTTATGATGTCTCCTGAGAATTTGGCAAACCCTTGGGATTTTGCCAGAGAATCCTGAACAGGTGAAAAAATGAACCAATTAGCGCAATTTCGGGCCGAAGTAGACGAATTTATGAGCCAGCATCCCCAGTCGCCGCTGCCTGCGGCGCAGTTGGCTGCGTTTTCTGGGCTGCACTATTTTGCGGGCGACCCGGTCTTTAGGTTTACTGCGGCAGTAACACGCTTCGCGGCCGATGAGCCGTTAATCGAAATGGAAACCAGCACCGGGGAAATGCGTCTGTATCGCCGTTGGGGCAAATTTTCGTTTGAGGTTGATGGGCAAACGGCCGTTCTCACCATTTACAGCGATCCGCACGGATACGACTTTTTCTTGCCGTTTCGTGATGCGACGAACGGCCGTGAAACCTACGGCGCCGGACGGTATCTCGACTCCCAATCGGCCGGGCCTCAGTCAATTGTCTGACACCAGGTTTGAAGTGGACTTTAATTTTGCCTATAACCCGTATTGCGCTTATTCGCCAGAGTACAGTTGTCCGCTGCCCCCGCGTGAGAATTGGCTGACTGTGCCGATTCGGGCCGGCGAGATGGCGTTTACCTGAACTAAGGTTCACCCGACGCAATCGTCAGCGTCCTGATTGACTGACAAATCTCAGAATTTTACCGCGGAGAGCGCAAAGGACGCGGAGATTTTCTCTGGTACAAGCTGCGCGCTCTCCGCATTCTCCCTGGTTAGATAAGTTTTGTCAGTCACTCAGCGTCAGCGTCTGAAAAAAAAGATTCAGTGGTGAACCATCTGGGGTGGTAAATTTAATCAGGTCAAAGCCGTCAGCATGGAACTGTTGGCTGTCTAAAGAAAAAGCCAAATTCTGGAATTCCGGGCTGGGATAGATACTGCCAAGCGGCGCTCCGTTTAACTGTACCATGATAGCCTGCTCGTTGGTTGATTGGACAATAAGGTGCATCGTGTATGGCCCCGCCTGGGCTAGATCGGTAAAGCGAAATGCCAGCATTGCCGATTGACATGCGGTGTGTACGGCCGTTTCCCCCGGTTCCTCCCATCCCACAAACAAAACCTGCGGCGGCGCTCCATTCATCACCAGAGGTAAAAACAATTTCTGCGGGTCTTCAAACACCGGCGTTGGGCTGTCCGTGCGGCGTTGGGCGGCCGGTAGATACCACTGCGGATCACGTTTCAGGCTTTCGTTGGGCCGGGCATCTTGCCAGGTAATGGCTGCGCCGGGTTGGTAGGGGGCTAGCGCCGCCGCACCGCTGGCCAGCCGCTGCCGGTGGAATTCGGTGACTTTGGCGCAGTTGGTGGCTGTGGTGGCGGTGAACTGCGGATAGCGCCAATTGAAAAGATATTGCGGCGCGCGGTCAATGTCTGGGGTGATGTTCCAAACGGCCGTTGCCACCTGGTACAATCCCGCGTATGAATTGACATAAACACTAAACATAACCGACACCACGCCCAATCCCATCAGCCAGCGTTGGCGCGACGGCCGTAAGCCCGCAGGCCACTGGCGGGCAAACACAATGGTCAGCAGCATAAACGCTGGCACGATGTCCGTCAGCAGGCGCGGCCCAAAACTGTGCCCGCCCCACCAATGTTCAAAGCGCAGCAAAGTGGCCGTATGCAAGCCAATCCACGCCAGCGCCAGCCCATAAAATGGCTCCTGGCGCAGTGCCCGCCATTTCCAGGCCGCCAGCAGCAATACCAGCAAAAACATCGGGCTGAAAGTGAACAGGCCGCGTCCCGGGCTAAAGAGCAGCCCATACAGGACGATGGGCACCGGCGCGCCGCTCCCGGCGAGGCGCTGCGGCAAATAATACGGTGGCAGCCAAAGGCCCATCGTGGTCCGGGTGTAGATCACAAACAGCAGCAGCAGCCCAACGGCCGTTACGGCCGTTAACCCCGCCTCCCGACGTTTGCGCCACAGCAGGTAGACAAAAGTGAGCACAATGAACACGGCCGTTGTCGGGCGGGTGAGATAGGCGGCGAACAGCAGCCCGCCTAACCAAACTGGATGCACGGTGGGCGATTGCCCGCTGTCGGCGCGCAGCAGCAGCCAGAGAGCGGCCAAAACGAACAGCGCGGCAAAATTTAGCGTCCAGAGGCCGGTTCCCAATGAACTGGAAAACGCGCTGCCCAACATCGTCGCCAGCGCCGCCAACAGGCTTAATTGTCTCCCCAGGGCGCTGCGAAAGACGCCGTAAACCGCCAGGAAAATGAGCGCAGACACGCAGGCGGCAATAAAATTTTGCAGCGCGTCTTCTTGCAGCGGCGAGTCGACAAAAACGCCCAACCGGTTGGCGCCCCACACGAATGGCAGCGAAAACAGCGATGAGCCAATCGGAAAATAATAGTAGACGTGGCCGTCGATTTGACGCAGGCGATAATCTTGCCGCACGGCCGTTCCCCACGCATCCTCCAGGGAATCCAGCCGCAAACTGCCCGTTCGCGCCAGTTCTTGCGTTACGTACAGGCTGTAGCGGGCATCGCTGCCGTTGTAGGAAATGGGGGAAAAATAATGCAGGCCAAAGATAAAAAGGGCGCACAGCGCCAGCACAGCGGCGGCTAAACTTGCTCGATCATCCAAAAAACGCACGGTTATCTGGCCTGAAGGGGTTCCGCAAGTGAAACCCGACGCCCATGAACCGTTCATGGGCGTCGGGTTTTTTTAACGGGCTAAGGAAGGTAAAAAGATCTGGGTAAGCGGGTCGATCAACACCACGCCGGAGCCGACGTTGTCTGTTTCATTGGTTTCGCCGATGGCCCCGCCGCTGTCGATTTTTACCCAAAATGGATGCGTGCCGGCGGCCAGATTGTCCCACTGCACGCCTACGGCCGTATAAGGAACCATCGCGCAGCCCTCTACGGCTGGCGTAAAGGAGGCCGTGCCAATAACGTTGGTCATGGCGGCGTTGCTGTAGAAGGTGACGTTGAAGGGGGTGGTAACGGCCGTGTTCCCATTGTTCCGGAACACCACCGACAACTGAGCCGAAGCGGTCCCGACGCCGTTGGAATCCACCACCGGATTGGGCACAGACGTGACAAATAGATTGCGATTCAGCGGCAGGGGTGTGACATAATCCCGGTACGCTTCGCCCACGTCTGTCAGAGTGTTCAGGTCAGCCTCCAACAAATTGCTGGCCGCGCCTGGGTAAGGATCAATTGGGTCGTGCGGCACGTAAAAAGAGAACCACATCCACTGCTGCACCAGGCGATTGTTGTCTAGCGCATAACCGAGATTGGGATCTTTCAGCCCTTCCAAATAATCAAAGGTGTTGCGCATAAACGTGGATACCCGCGCCGGCGTAAAACAATTGCCTCTTTCGTCTTCTAGAAAACACCCGTCTGGGTCAATTTCATAGGGCCACAGCAGCGAATATTCGGAAAGGATGAGCGGCTTGTTTTGCTGCCCGTGCGCCTTCATCCAGGTGCGCATGTCGCGCACTTGTTCGGCAAAGATGCTCATGTCGTCGTGTTCGGCGTAGCAGTAAACGTTCGGATCGGGGCATTCCTGGTAGGCATTTGGTCCCAGGCTGCTCAAGCGTTTTAAGGGGATGTCGGGGTAGGCGGCCGGCACAAAACCGACGGGTATGGCGGCTGCGCCAATTGTGCCGTCATGCAGCACTTCATTGATGATGTACAGGTGCATGTTCCACACGTCTACCGGCATGGGGACGTTGTAGCGGTCCAGGTAAGCATCCCAAATGGCGCTCAGATACCACAAGCGCGAGGGCGTTACCTCTACCAGCCCGGAAATGGCGACTTGCGCCGTCGGGTCCGTTTCTTTAATCCAGCCATAAATATCATGGTAGGCCCGGGCATAGACAGCCGGCGTGATTTCGTCCTGCGTGAGGCGGTCGATTTCGTTGCCGATCAGCCACAACGCTCCCGGCAAAGCGGCTACTTTGGCTTGCACGTAGGTTTTGGCCGCCGGACCTGTGAGGCCGCCGACGTACCAGATGCCCGTGAAAGCATCGCCTATCATGCCTTCGTTCACGCGCAAAATTGGCACAAATCGCGCGCCGTTGGTTGGCAGGGTGGCCGGTTTGTCCGGACCAAATGTCAGATACCACCCGGCTCCAATGGTGGTGAGCCAGGGGATTTCTTTTGTGGTGTCTCGAATGGGGCTGGCGCCGTAGCGGCAGTTGGCTGTGCCGGTTTCGGGCGTTTGGGTCACGGCCGTTTCTGCTGCCGGTTCCTGGGCGGTGACGGCCGTTTTCGTTTCCCCAAGCAGGGTGATGATCAGGACCAAAACGGCCGTCAACACAATCAGCGATACATTTAATCTGGTGATTTGTTTCATAATAGGCATCCTTTTTAAACTGGCAGTTACACCTGCGGGTCAGGTTCTGGCTGGAACTGCCAGGTCGCAGGCAGTTGGATCAGGCCATACAATTCTTTGGTCGATTCTGAGGGCACCACGCGGAAACTGTAGGCCAGATCATGATGGTCGTAGGCGGATTGGTGACGGCCGTTATACACCGCCGCCGTCACCCGATATTTGGCCGGCAGCAAAGGCAGCCGGTCGATCTGATAACAAACTTTGCCAGCGCCGGACAACATGCCGACGTCTAAGCCGGAAAGCACGCTGTTGGGGCGGCTGACATGCACGCCGTCCTGGCGCAAAATATCAAACCCGAATTCCGGCGCTTCAACCGGTTGGTGCGCCACATAGGCAATCTCCAGAGTCATGGCTTCGTCGGTGGTGTAGTTGTCTTGTTCTTCGCCGTGGCTGTTGAGAAAGCGGACGGCCGTTATCTCCACCTCGCCACTGCCCCACCGCTTAAAACTTTCCCCATCGTCGGTTGATTCGGTCTGGCGGGCTTTCTGATCGTAAGCATAAGCCATGTATTCCGCGGCCACCTGCTCTGTTGGTCCCCACTGGCGCATCACGCCATGATCAATCCAGATCAGGTGTGAGCATAAACTGCGCAGCACATTCAAATTATGGCTCACCATCACGATGGTTGTGCCCGCATCACGCATATCATAAATGCGGTCAATGCACTTGGCCTGAAACGCCTGGTCGCCGACCGCTAAAATCTCATCAATAATTAAAATATCCGGCTTGACGTGAATGGCTACGCTAAACCCCAGCCGCATATACATGCCGGACGAATAATGTTTTACCGGCATCTCAATAAAGTCGCCCAGTTCGGAAAACTCGACAATCTGGGCAAAACTCTCGTCGATATCGGCCTGTGTCAGGCCTAGCAGGGAGGCGTTGAGATAGATGTTTTCGCGCCCGGTCAGATCCGGGTGGAAACCGGCGCCCAGTTCCAACAGCGCCCCCACGCGACCCCGAATCCACACACGGCCGTTTGTCGGCCGTAAAATGCGCGCCACCAGCTTCAGGGCTGTGCTTTTGCCGCTGCCGTTGCGCCCCACAATACCCACACACTGCCCCGGCAAAATATCAAAACTCACGTCGCGCAAAGCCCACAAATCATGGTCTTGCTCGTCGGCCGTTTTGCGTCGGAAAGCGGATAACAAAATCTCCAGAATACTCTGTGATTTTTCGCGCGTGAAGGTGAAACGCTTGCTTACATTCTCAAACCGGATAACCGGGCTTTCGCCCGTCTTGTTCATTTCGTTGCTATACACAGGATGCATTTTAACGGAAAAGCAACAGCTTACCAACCCACCACACGTACCATAACCGGGAGAAGAGGGGACGAGGGGACGAGGGGACGAGGAGACAAGGAGACAAGGAGACCTTCCCGTCTCCCAGTCTCCCAGTCTCCCCTTCTCCTTATCTCGCGGCCTGCAGCGCAACAGCAATTCTCAATTTAGATCAGGCATTCGTGCGAACAGGGCAATTTCTTTGCAATTTAGGCTGAATTGTCATTCTGAGCGGAGTCTGCGGAGCGAAGAATCCCCATGTATTGGTCATTAGGGCTGAACGGGATGCTTCGGAGGATGCTTCGGCAAGCTCAGCACAGGCTCTCAGCATGACATATTTCTAGTTAAATTGAGAATTCCTGGCAGCGCAAAACGGCCGTCTGTTCCCCCACTCAAATTCAGATATACTTGCGCCATCATGGATACAAAGAGTCTCATTACCCTGGAATTCGATAAAGTCCGCCGCATTTTAGCCGGTTACACCAGCTTCAGCGGCGGCGAAGAGCTGGCCCTGGCCCTGGAACCCACCACCGATTTGCTCGAAGCGCGGCAGTGGCAAACCGAAACCGCTGAGGCCGCGCGCCTGCTCGACAGCCACAGCAGCATTACCATCGGCGGCGCGCGCGACGTACGCCGCCCGGTAGACAACGCCGAGCGCGGCTTCACCTTGCCGGCCGAAGAGCTGCTGGATATTCGCAGCACGCTGGTGGCGGCCCGCACCTTGCAGCGCAACCTGCTCAAAGCCGAAGAGACCTTTCCCCGGCTGGCCGAGATCGCCGAATTAATCGAAGAATGCCCCGGCCTGGTTCAGGCCATCAGCCAGACGCTGGATGAACGCGGCGAAGTGTTAGACAGCGCCAGCCCTAAACTGGCAAAACTGCGGCAAGAATTACGGGTGGTACACGGCCGTATCCAGGAAAAACTCCAACGTATCCTGCAATCCAGCCAAAACCAATACCTGCAAGACCCGCTCGTCTCCATGCGCAGCGGCCGTTACGTCGTCCCGCTGCGCGCCGACGCCAAAGGACGCATCAAAGGCATCGTCCACGACCAGAGCGGCAGCGGCGCAACCCTATGGATCGAACCGCTGGCAACCGTAGAACTCAACAACGAATATCGCGGCCTGCAAATCGCCGAACATGAAGAAGTCCAGCGCATCCTGGCCGAACTTTCTGCCCAGGTAGCCGCGCAAGGCGACAGCATCAAACGCATCGTCGCCCGCATGGCCGAACTGGACCTCATCTTTGCCCGCGCCCGGTACGCCTCCATCATCAAAGGTGTCCAGCCGGATTTTATTGATTGGCGCACGTTTGCCGCGCCGCGCCCGCCCAAACACGCCAACGAATTGGCCAAATGGACCCCACCGCCGCCCAATCCGCATCCCGGCTCGGCCATCTGGATCAAAGGCGCGCGCCACCCGCTGCTGGACCCGGCCAAAGTGGTTCCCACCGACCTGACCTTAGAAGATGACATTTTCATCGTCCTCATCACCGGTCCCAACACCGGCGGTAAAACCGTCAGCCTCAAAACCACCGGCCTGATGGTGCTGATGGCTCAATCTGGCCTCCACCTGCCGGCCGTCGAAGCCCGCCTGACCATTTTCGATAACGTATTCGCCGACATCGGCGACGAGCAGTCCATCGAACAAAGCCTGTCCACGTTCTCGGCGCACATCACCAACATCACCCGCGTCTTGGCGCAGGTAGATGAGCGTTCCCTGGTGGTGTTTGATGAGTTGGGTTCCGGCACAGACCCCGCCGAAGGCGCGGCGCTGGCGCAGTCCATCGTCAACTTCTTGCGCGATAAAGGAGCCACTACCTTCATCGCCACCCACTACCCGGAGCTTAAGTTATATGCCGGGCAAACGCCGGGAGCGACCAACGCCTCGTTGTTGTTTGATCTGGACACCCTCTCGCCAACCTACGAGATGACCATCGGCCTGCCCGGCCGTTCTAACGCCATCGCCATTGCCCGCCGCCTGGGTCTGGACGAAACCATTCTGGCAGACGCCATGCGCCTGTTGGGCGCAGGCAGCCACAAAGCCGAATCGCTGCTGGATACCATCTACGATTTGCGCGAAAAGATAGAGTCCGAGCAGGCCGGGACGCGCCTGGCGCTGCGCGAAGCGGAAAACCGGCGCGGTGAATTGGCCGACCGCCTGGCTGAGATTGAAGAAGAGCGCCGCCAAATTTTGTTGGAGGCGCGCGCGCAGGCCAAAGCGGAAATCGAGGCTGTGCAGGCGGAACTCAGCCGGGCGCGCCGCCAGATTCGCGACGCCGTGTCCTTGAATCAATTGAAAACGGTGAGCAAAGAAGTGGCGGCCGTTGAAGAGACGGAACTGAAACCGATCACGGCCGTTACTGCCCCGCCCAAACCGTCTACCAAACAAATCCGCCGCAAACTACAGGTGGGCGATACCGTCCTGGTCAAATCGCTGGACCGCAAGGGCGAGGTCGTTTCCCTCAGCAACAACGAAGCGTTGGTGGCGATGGGCCGCCTGCAAATGCGCGCCCGGTTTGAAGACCTGGAGTTTAAGGGTCGCCCGGTGGAAGAAGAGTTGGAAATAGCCGGATACAGCACGGCCGTTTCCGCCGCCAGCAGTTTCGAGCTGGATTTACGCGGCAAACGTGTCGAAGAAGGCCTGGCCGAACTGGAGCGCTTTTTAGATACGGCGTTCCTGTCGCGCATGCCCTGGGTGCGTATCATTCACGGCAAAGGCACCGGCCGTATGCGCGACGGCGTTCGCGTAGCCCTCAAAAGCAACAGCCACGTCGCCTCCTGGGAAGAAGGCAAAGATGGCGAAGGCGGCGCCGGTGTCACCGTCGCCAAACTTATAGACCACAACTAACAAACCAACAACAAACAAACCAACAACAAACAAACCAAAATCGGAGATCGTTTTGACCATAGAAGCCGTTATTTTTGATTTGGGGGGTACGCTGATCGAGTATACCGGCCCCTACGACGCCTGGCCGGCGCTGGAAACGCCCGGTTTGCAGGCGGCTTATGATTACCTGGAACAGCAAGGCGGCCAACTGCCAGAATTTGCTGTGTTTCGTGATACGGGGTTTGCCATTTTGCCGGGGAAGTGGGAAACGGCCGTGTCCGGCGGCCAAAATCTGCGCCTCGTCGATTTCCTGGGCGACATTGTACACACCTGCTGCGCGGCCAACGGCATCCAGCCAACCTGGCTGGTGACAGCCGCCGACCTGTACCAGACTGCCCTCTGTTCCCAGGCTCATCCGCTGGCCGGCGCCCAAGAAACCCTGGCCGCGCTCAAAGCCGCCGGGTACAAACTTGGCCTGCTGTCCAACACCATGTTCACCGGCGCGGCGCACATCAACGATTTGCGCCGTTTTGGCCTGGATAGCTACTTCGACGCCCTGCTTTTTTCTGCCGACGCCGCCAAATGGAAGCCACAGCCCACGCCCTACTGGCACGTTTTGGGCGAATTAGGCGTCGATCCGGCCAATGCCGTCTTTATCGGCGACGCGCCGGAGCATGACATTGTGGGCGCGCACGCCGCCGGGATGCGCGCTGTGCTCATCCGCGCCAGCCAGCGTTTCCACCTGCCGGACTGGCTCACCCCGGATGCGACGATTGAGAATTTGCTGGAATTAACGGCCGTTCTCGCCGACTGGTCTTAAGAAATAGAGGTTCTTCAGGAATTCAGGGGGGTTGACATCCCATGATGCGTGAAGCATGTTGCGTGACCAGAGAGACCTCACGCAATACGCATCACGCTTCACGCCCGACCCCACGAAATCCTAAAGACCCGAAATAGATACCATCTGTGTACCCATTCACTTCATCATGGGGATTTTGACGCCGCGTTCGTGGGCCACATCAATAGCGCGTTGGTAGCCCGCATCGACATGGCGCACCACACCCATGCCCGGGTCCGATGTCAGCACGCGCTCCAGCCGGGCCGCCGCTTCCGGCGTGCCGTCGGCCACAGTCACCTGCCCGGCGTGCAGGCTGTACCCAATGCCCACGCCGCCGCCATGATGAAAACTCACCCAGGTCGCGCCGTTGACCGCGTTAATCATGGCGTTCAAAATTGGCCAATCGCCGATAGCGTCTGAGCCATCTTTCATGCTTTCCGTTTCGCGGTTGGGGCTGGCCACGGAACCGGCGTCCAGGTGGTCGCGCCCGATGACGATGGGCGCTTTCACTTCGCCGCTGGCGACCATTTCATTAAATTTTAGACCGGCCTTGGCCCGTTCGCCGTAACCCAGCCAGCAGATACGCGCCGGCAGACCCTGGAAATGAACCTGCTTCTGGGCCATATTGATCCAGCGGTGCAGCGATTCGTCTTCGGGGAACAGTTCCAGGATGGCGCGGTCGGTGGCGTAGATGTCTTCGGGGTCGCCGCTGAGGGCTACCCAGCGGAAGGGGCCTTTGCCTTCGCAGAATAACGGCCGTATATAAGCCGGCACAAAACCAGGATAGCTAAACGCCTCTGTCACGCCCGCGTCGAAGGCGCGTTGGCGTAAATTATTGCCATAATCGAAGACAATTGCGCCGCGTTTTTGGAATTCCACCATGGCGGCGCACTGCTGGGCCATCGACTCGCCGGACAGGCGCATAAATTCGGCGGGATTGGTTTCGCGGAGGGAACGGCCGTCGGCAAAACTCAGGTGATGCGGAAAATAAGCCAGGTAATCGTGCGCCGATGTCTGGTCCGTTACGATGTCGGGAATCAACCCGCGTTTGAGCAGTTCGGGGAACACTGCCGCCGCATTATCGATGAGGCCAATCGAGCGTGGCTCTCCGGCGTCCAGATAATACTGCACACGCGCCAGCGCCTCGTCCAGCGTTTCGGCCACCTCGTCAATGTATTCATGATTCAGCCGCCGCCGGGCGCGCCACTCGTCTACTTCCACAACCAGACCCACGCCGCCGTTCATCGTAACGGCCAAAGGCTGCGCGCCGCCCATCTCGCCCAACCCGGCCGTCAGCACCCATTTGCCCTTCAATGATGGCCAGCCTGCCTTTTTGGCGGCGGCGGCAAACGTCTCAAACGTGCCCTGAAGGATGCCCTGCGTGCCGATGTAAATCCAGCTTCCGGCCGTCATCTGACCATACATGATCAGCCCTTCGGCTTCCCATTTGTCAAAATTTTCCTGGGTGGCCCAATGCGGCACCATGTTGGAATTGGCGATCAGCACACGAGGCGCGTCGGGGTGGGAGCGGAACACGGCGACCGGTTTGCCGCTTTGCACCAGCAGCGTCTCATCGTTTTCCAGCTCGCGCAAACTGGCCAAAATCGCGTCGAACGCTTCCCAATTACGCGCCGCTTTACCACGCCCGCCATAAACAATCAGGTTGTCCGGGTCGCCAGCGACTTCTGGGTCTAAATTATTTTGCAACATGCGGTAGGCGGCTTCTTGCAGCCACCCTTTACAATGCAATTCCAGTCCAATGGGGGATTGAATGGTACGTTTCATGATGGGATTATAGACTCCCACAGGGGCGTGTCAAGAAGCGACGGCCTATGTTATAATCTCATCTGGCAAACCCCCGAATACCCAAAAGGTACTGATTTTATGCCTGGAAAAGAAGTTTATCGGTGAGTCATTGTAGCGGTGTCATGGGGCCTATTGGGCCTCTTCCTAACAGCCTTTACCAGCATCGCTTTTGGGAAAATGTATGAGTGGTGAACGGATACTAATTATTGACGACAGCCGGGAGATTGTGAAGCATCTCACGGAGCATGTGCTGCCCACTTTTGGGTATAAAACCCTTTACGCGTACGATGGGCAAAGCGGTCTGGCGCGTATTCGTGAAATGCAGCCGGATTTGGTCATGTTGGATTTTAACTTGCCGGAAATGACAGGATTGGATGTTTTGCAGCAAATGGCGCAGGAATCCATCAGCACGCCTGTTATTTTGATGACCGGTTATGGTTCGGAACAAAGCGCTATTGAGGCGTTTCGCCTGGGGGCCAAGGATTATTTGATCAAGCCATTTACGGTTGATGAGGTGGTGGAAACCATTGACCGGTCGTTGGTGGAAACTCGTTTGCTGCACGATAAGGCAGAGCTGGCGGAACAACTGCGTCGGGTTAAGGTGGAAATGAGCCGCCAGACGCATGAAATGAACACGCTGTTTAAGATTGGCAAGGCAATCACTTCCTTGCTGAGCGTGGATCAGGTTTTGGAGCGCGTGCAGGAGGCGGCGAAGTATCTGACGGATGGGGAAGACAGCCGTATCTGGTTGATGGATGAGGCGGGGACACAACTGCGGGCTTTTGAAAAGCCTGGCGATGACGCGGAAGACAAGAATTTTACGGCAATCGTGGAGGGTGAGTCTTATTTAAGCGAAGTGGTGCGGCAGGGACGGCCGTTTCGCCAATCTCGCTTTACCGAAAACGGGCTGAAAGTTAAAACCGGCCTGTTTGCCCGCGCTATCTTATGCGTGCCCTTAAAACTTCGCGGCGTTGTCATTGGCGTTCTGGCTGTCAGCAATCAGTTGGCCCTACGTTCCTTCAGCAAGCGTGATGAATTCCTGCTCTCTTTTCTGGCCGATTACGCGGCTATCGCTCTGGAAAACGCACGCGTATTCCAGGCGGCCGACAAAGCGCTGACCCGCAAGCTAGACGAACTACGCACGCTCATCCAAATTACCCAAACCATCACCTCTACACTCGATCTGGATGAAGTCTTGCAACTGGCAATCAAACAAATTCACGACGGTTGGGACGTTGAAGTGGCCTCTCTGTGGTGGTTAGATCGCGCCCGGCAAAGTTTGGTGGTGTTGGCTAAAATAGGCGCTGCTCCTGCCCGTTCAGCCGCAGAAGAACTTCCTCTGGGGCAAGGATTTGCCGGCACTGTGGCCCAAACGGGTAACTGGATTTATTCAAACGATGTTTCGCACCATCCGTTGTATGCGCCATCGGCGGAAAACTTGCTCGGCCCGGAGACGCAATCTATTTTGTGCGTGCCGCTGATCTATCGCGGGCAGGTGGTTGGCGCGTTGGAATTGATCAATAAGCGCGACGGTGATTTTGATGACCAGGATGTGGAGCGCGCGGCGTCTATTGCCGCTGCGGTAGCCATCGCCACGGCCAACGCCATGTCGTTTGATGAGATAGATGCGCGTTAAGAATCAGAGCGGCCTGGCCAGTGAATACGAGGACTGCGTAGTTTGTCAAACGATACAGTGATCTATTTCCTCATCGGGGGAGGAATTGGGTTGGTTTGTGCGATTATTGGCGCGTTTGTGGATTATTCTGTGGGGAGGAAGCGAGGAGATGCGGAGAACGACGGCCGTCCCGGCTGCATGTTCATCGCGGCGGGCGGGTTAGGTTTTGTCGGGTTGATCGCGTTTCTGCTTTCCTTGTTATTCACCGGAACCATTCGTCCTGCTCTTATGATGGGATTAGGGGTAACATCAGGCTTTTTTATTGGATTTGCTGTTCTATTTATCGGAGCGATCTTATTGTCAGAGAAAGGCGATTAGACCAGGAGGGGGGTCCATTATGCTGGCGAAAGTCATGAGTTGTGCCATTGTCGGCCTGGAAGCAGATATTGTAGACGTAGAAGTAGATATTATTCGCGGCGCGCCGGCCTTTAATCTGGTAGGCCTGCCGGATGCCGCTGTGCGCGAAAGCCGCGACCGTGTTCACTCCGCCATCAAAAACAGCGGTCTCACATTTCCATCCAACAAGCGTATCACCGTTAATTTGGCCCCGGCCGATTTGCGTAAAGAAGGCCCGGCGTATGATTTGCCCATCGCTGTGGGAATCCTGGCGGCTTCGCAGCAGGTGTGGCCGGACAAGCTGGCCGGCGCGTTGTTTATTGGCGAGCTGTCGTTGGACGGGACCACGCGCCATACGAAGGGTATTTTGCCGATGACGGCCCTGGCGCGGGCGCAAGGATTTCAGCGTGTATTTGTCCCGGCGGCCGATGCCGCCGAAGCCGCGCTGCTGCCCGATGTGGATGTGTTGGCTGTCGCCAGCCTGGCCGATGTGGTGGGGCATCTGACGGGGATACGGCCGTTAACCCCCATCTCCGTCAACTTAGAAGAAGCGTTCGCCGGCGATGTGACCTATGCCGCCGATTTTGCCGACATTATGGGCCAGGAGCACGTCAAACGGGCCATGGAAATTGCCGCTGCCGGCGGACACAACATCATCATGTCTGGCCCGCCGGGAGCCGGTAAGACGCTCATCGCCCGGTCGCTGCCCGGCATTTTGCCGCGCATGACCATCGACGAAGCTCTGGAAGTGACCAAAATTTACAGCGTGGCCGGTTTGCTGCCGGCGGATACGCCGTTGATTCGGGAACGGCCGTTTCGCTCTCCGCACCACACCGTTAGTTATGCCGGGCTGGTGGGCGGCGGCGCCTGGCCGCGCCCCGGCGAAATCTCGCTGGCTCATCGCGGCGTTCTTTTTCTGGACGAACTGCCGGAATTTGGGCAAAACCTCATCGAAGTGCTGCGCCAGCCCTTGGAAGGATTACCGCGCGAGGTTTCCATATCTCGCGCCAGCGGAACCGTTACCTATCCGGCCAATTTTATGCTGGTGGCGGCGCAAAACCCGTGCCCCTGCGGCTATTTTGGTGATCCTGTCCATGCCTGCACCTGTTCCAATGCCATGATTACCCGCTACCAAAAGCGGATTTCCGGCCCGCTTATGGACCGCATCGACCTGCATGTGGAAGTGCCGCGAGTAGATTTTGAAAAGTTAACGGCCGTGCGCCGCGGCGAATCATCGGCGCAAGTGCGGCAGCGCGTCGAAATGGCCCGTGCCCGGCAGGCTGATCGTTTTCGTGGCAACGGCCTGTTTGGCAACGCCGACATGGGTCCAAGCGAAGTGCGCGCCCTTTGCGCCCTTGATGAAACCGGCAAGCGCCTGATGAAAAGCGCCATGGCCCAAATGGGACTCAGCGCGCGCGCCTTTCACCGCGTCTTAAAAGTTGCTCGCACCATTGCCGATCTGGCGGATGCCGCCGACATCCAGCCCGCCTATCTGGCCGAAGCGCTGCAATACCGCCCGCGCAACGTGTAACTGCGGCCGAGAAAGTTTGTTGCCTTTATTCGCCGCCAAGGACGCCTGGATTAAAAGAAAAATGGGTCTTTGGGATTTCATGGGGTTTGGTCTGATGCGTGAAACCTCTCTGGTCACGCATCACGTATCACGTATCACGTATCACGCATCAGGGGCTGTCAATCCCCTGAGTTCCTGAAGAACCCGAAAAATCTGGCGTTCCTGGCGTTCCTCGCAGGCAATCACCGGAGGATACGTTGCTCCGAAGACGTCACTCAGCAGGATACGGCAGTTAGCGCGTCATGCTGAGGCTTTCTAAAGACTTTATCCAGCCAGACAATTTCAAATTAGGTCTATTGGTTACTTGCCGAACCGCTGGCTCTGCGTTATTTTTAAGACTGTTCACCCATCCTTTTTAGCTACCTTGGAGATTAGCAGTGGCCAATAATCGTCCGCGTTATGAAGAAGCTCTCAAACGAGGCGCTATGTACCGTTCAAAAGCGCTGTGGTCAGAGGCGTTTAATGCTTACCGCCTGGCTATTGCTGAATTTCCCAAGGAGCCGGTCCCCTATGCTGGTTTGGGGGAAGCGTGCCTGGGTCTCAAACAGTTAGATCGCGCTCTGGAATGTTTTAAGTTAGCCGCCAAGTATTCGGCCGGCGACGTGGTGTATTTAAAACGGGTGGCGGACATTCAGGAGCGGCGCGGGGAATTGACAGAAGCGGCCAAAACGTACACGGCCGTTGGCGAATTCCTCTTGCGCCAGCGTAATTTAGACGAAGCCATCGGGCATTGGGAGCGGGCCATCCGTTTGGATTCCAGCCTGTTGGGGCCTCATCGCCGCCTGGCCATGATTTTTCAGCGCCAAAATAAAAAGCGCGAAGCCGTGCGCGAATACCTGGCGATTGCCCGTATTTTGCAAACCCAAAACGACAACGCGAAGGCTTTCCAAATGTGCCAGGCCGCGCTGCGATTGGACCCCGGCAACCAGGATGTGTTGACGGCCATAGACCTGATCCGCCACGGGGAAGCCGGGTTCACCGAGCCGGAACCGGAAGAAATCGAAGTGCCGGGCATTTCGGCGGAAGAACAGGCTGAGGCCGACGCCCTGACAGAAACCGTACGCCAGATGGCCGCCATTTTCGAGGCGGAAGCCCGCGAACAACAAATCGCCGCCAAACCGGCCCCGGTAAGAAGCGATCCGGTCGATACGGCCGTGCGCCTGGCCGGCGATCAGTTGGCCGAAGAGATATTCCGCGAAGAATCGGAGCTGGATGCAGCCATCGCCGCCAAAACGGGCATGAGCAAACTCGAACGCGACGCCTTGATCGGGCAGGCGATGGACTTTGAGAGCCGCAAACAAGTTGACGAAGCCATTATCTGTTATGAGAAGGCCATTCGCGGCGGCCTGCGCATGACGGCCGCCTATTTTAATTTGGGTATCCTCTATTTGCGGCAAAAGCAAAATGAGAAAGCCCGCCGAATTTTTGGGGTGGCCGTCAAAGACGCCGCTTACGCTGAAGCCGTCAAATTGGCTTATGCCCGCGCCCAAAAAAGCGGCTAAGCCAACACCCCAATTCTCCCCAATTGGAGCATCACAATGAATCGCATAAATCCGGTTTATTTGCCCTTTGTTGGCGCCTGGAAATTGGTGGCCTCGGAATTTAAACAGGCGGATGGAACCTCGACGTTTCCCCTGGGCGCACAGCCGCAGGGGCGGATTTTTTACAGCGCTCAGGGCCAGATGGCGGCGCAGCTGATGCGGCCGGATCGCCCCAATCTGCGTGCCAATGATGTCTCGGCCACGGCCGTTGCCGACCTGAAAGCGGCGTTTGATGGTTATACCGCCTATTTTGGCGCGTACACCATCGACACAGCGGCGGCGCAGGTGACTCACCATGTGGAGGGCAGCCTGCTGCCCAATTGGATAGGCAAGGATTTGGTCCGGTTTTACGAATTTTCTGCCGACGGCCGTGTCTTAACGCTTTCCACGCCGCCGATGGGGCCGGAAGATGCCCGCGTGGTCGGGTTATTGGTCTGGGAGCGGCTGGATGAGTGAGCCGCCCGTTTTGTCTGGCCTGCCGGGGACGCTGCTTTTTACGTTGCGCGCCCGCGCCGAGGAACACGGCCGTGCCGACCGCCTGTTTGATGATCCTCTGGCGGCGCAGTGGTACGGCCGTTTGCCCCAATCTCAGGCGATGCGGCAGGCAATGGCCGCCGCTTATTCGCCCATTTTCCAATTGGGCACGGCCGTGCGCGCCCGTTTTTATGATGATGTGACCGAACGGTTTCTGGCGGGCCATCAACAGCCCGTTGTGGTGGAATTGGGCGCGGGGTTGTCCACGCGGTTTGCTCGTTTGGGCGCGGATCGGGCGCAGTGGGTGGAGCTGGATTTACCGGAAGCCATCGCCGCTCGCCGTTTGGTGGATGTGGAGACGGCGGGGCATCGTTTTTTGCCGTTTTCGCTGGTGGATGAGGCGTGGGTGGCGCAGGTAACGGCCGTGCCGCCATCCGACGTGTTGTTTATCGCCGAGGGTGTGTTGTTTTTCCTGACTCCGGCGGAAGCTGCGGCGCTGTTTCGCTTGTTGGCCCGCTATTTTCCGGGGGCGACGTTTGCTCTGGATGTGCTGACAGAGGAGTTTAGCCAGTCGGCGCGGCGGCGTTTTGCCGCCCATAATGCGCCGATGCAGTGGTTTTTGGCGGATGAAACGGCCGTTGCTCATCTGGGCTTAACGGTGCGGCAAACGGCCGTGGCCGCGCATCAAGCACCGGAGCGTTGGCAGGGCCTGGGGTTCGATCCGCAGCAGTTGCAAACGACTCAGGTAAACATTTTAATTGAAGCAAGGATCGATTCAATCGAGGAGAGATGATGGAAAAAGAAAACAAACCCCAAGTCCAATGCCTGAATTGCCAGCGTTCAGATCAAGAGGTTCCTGTGGTGGCGCTCCAGTTCAAGGGGCAGCAAACGTGGATTTGCAACCAATGCCTGCCGACGCTCATTCACCATGCCGAACGTCTGGCGGATAAATTTGCCCAGTTAGAAGACTAACCGGCTCTCGTTCCCCCATTTTCGTGAGGGCGGGCAAATTGGATGAGTCCCCAACGGCCGTTGATCAACCAGTTCGGGTCGCGGGTGGGCATTGTTTGGACCTGCTCTGGCGCTAAACCGGCCACAATTTCCGATTTGAGCGTGCGCAGGGCCAACAGCGGGGCAGGGAAATAAGCCACAATTTCGGCAAACGAATCAGCAAACGCCCAATGCCGGTCGCCCAAAAGGCGGCGGTAGTTGGCGTCCCCCTTGCTGATAACCAGATGGGCGGCCTGTAAATTGGCCGCCAGATCGGCGGGCATCTCCCACATCGCCAGCGGCGAGGTCCAGAAGAAGTGGTCTTGGAGCTGCAAACGGCCGTCGGCCAGACGCGCCTGCAGCCGTTCTCCCACTGCCTGCATGTCTGGGTTGGCGGCCTGGGCCAGGTGGGTGATGGTCTGTCGCGTATCGGCAGGCGTGGCGTCGGAGACGAAGGTGGGGTGGGACTTGAGGTGCAGGGTGACGGAAACGGCCGTGCCGCTGTGCAGCGCGTAATCGATCAGGCACAAATCGCCCACCAGTTCAAACCCGGCGTTGTCGGCGATAAGGTCCAGGCGGATGGGGTGGTTGGGGGCGAGCAGGTGTTGGGTAACGGCCGTGGTGTCATCTCGCAGCAAATGTTCCTGGCGCACGTCTTCAGCGTGGGTCGGGTTATCGCTGTTGTCGGCCGGCCACAGGCTGAGATCGGCCTGATTGCCCCAGAGGGCGACCGAAAGCAGGTGTTCCAGGGCTTCTTTTCTGGCCGTGGGCTGCGTCAACCAGCGGTTGACTGTGTGGCAGAGGCCGGCAACGGCGGTTTGTGTGGCGGCGAGTCCTTGTTGTTTTTGGTAGGCGAATGGGTCGAGAACGGCCGTGGCCGCCCCTTCCGCAAAATACTGCGTCGCCTCCAGCACCCGCCGGTAAAAATAAGTCTCCACAAAAAACCAGGGCGCTTGCAGCCAGGTTTGCTCCAAATACGGCAGGCAGTATGCCCGCCAATCAGCCGCATCGGGCGCATAACCATCTAACAGCGGGCGAATATCGCCGTCGGGAATTTCCTCAAACAACGCCTGCAAGTCGGCGGCGATGTGCGAGCGGAAATGATTTTCCGCCAGGATACGCCGCCCAATCTCCGGCAGGCGCACGGCGATGGAGTAATGGGTAAATGTGCCCGTTTCCGATCCACGCAGAGCAGTGGGCAGCGGTAAACCAGGCAGGCGTTGCGCAGGCATGTAGACCTCTAATTCCTCGTCAGTTTGCGATAGCTGATGCGGTGCGGGCGGTCGGCGGCGGCGCCCAGGCGGGCGCGGCGGTCTTCTTCGTAGGCATCGTAGTTGCCGATGAACCAGCGCACTTCGCTGTCGCCTTCAAAGGCCAGGATGTGCGTGGCGATGCGGTTCAGGAACCAGCGATCATGCGAAATGACGATGGCCGAACCGGCGAAACTGTCTAGCGCGTCTTCCAGGGCGCGCAGGGTGTTAACGTCCAGGTCGTTGGTCGGTTCGTCCAGCAGCAGGACGTTGGCCCCGGACTTCAACATCTTGGCCAGATGTACGCGGTTGCGTTCGCCGCCGGACAAATCGCCTACTTTTTTTTGTTGGTCGCTGCCGGGGAAGTTAAAGCGAGCCACAAAAGCGCGGGAGTTGACGCGCCGATGTCCCAAATTAATCGAATCTTCGCCGCCGGAAATTTCTTGCCAGACTGTTTTGTCGGGGTTCAGGGTGTCGCGGCTCTGGTCGACGTAGGCCAGTTCTACCGTGTCGCCGATGCGCAGCGCGCCGCTGTCTGGCTGCTCCTGGCCGACGATCATGCGGAACAGGGTGGTTTTGCCGGCCCCGTTTGGCCCAATTACGCCGACGATAGCCCCTGGGGGGATGTCGAAGGTGAGGTTTTCGTAGAGGAGGGTACGGCCGTATGCCTTGCTGATCTCATTGGCCTGAATGACCACATCGCCCAGGCGTGGACCGGGCGGGATGAAAATTTCGCGCTCTTCGTTGGCGCGTTCTACGTCTTGGGTTAGCAGTTCGTTGTAGCGGGAAATGCGGGCTTTGGATTTGGCGCGCTGCCCTTTGGCTGATAGATTGACCCATTCCAGCTCGCGTTGCAGGGTTTTGACGCGGGCGGATTCTTTCTTTTCTTCGCGGGAGAGGCGGTCTTGTTTTTGTTGCAGCCAGGAGGAGTAGTTGCCTTTCCAGGGGATGCCGTAGCCACGGTCTAGCTCCAGAATCCAGCCGGCGACGTTGTCCAGAAAGTAGCGGTCGTGGGTGACGGCGATGACCGTGCCCGGATAAGCCTGTAAGTGGCGCTCCAGCCAGGCGACGGATTCGGCGTCGAGGTGGTTGGTGGGTTCGTCTAGCAGCAGGATGTCGGGCTGCTGGAGCAGCAGGCGGCAGAGGGCCACGCGCCGCCGCTCGCCACCGGAGAGGATGGCGACCTGGGTGTCGCCGGGAGGCGTGCGCAGGGCGTCCATGGCCAGTTCCAGGCGGCTGTCCAGGTTCCAGGCGTCCATGTGGTCGAGTTTGTCTTGCAGGCGGCCTTGTTCTTCGATGAGGTCGTTCATTTCGTCGTCGGTTAGGGGGTCGCCGAATTTGAGGTTGATTTCGTCGAATTGGCGCAGGGCGTCGACGACTTCTTGCGCGCCTTCTTCGACGACTTCGCGCACGGTGCGGGTTTCATCGAGCAGGGGTTCTTGTTCTAAAAAGCCGATGGAGTAGCCGGGGGAAACGGCCGTTTCCCCCAAATGGTCTGTGTCTACCCCGGCCATGATGCGCAGCAGGGTCGATTTGCCCGCGCCGTTAAGGCCGAGCACGCCGATTTTGGCCCCGTAAAAGTACGAAAGCGAAATGTCTTTGAGGATTTGTTTGTTGGGCGGCACAATTTTGCCCACGCCCATCATGGAGTAGATGATTTTTTTATCGTCGGTGGTCATGGTTTGTCTGGGTGTCCTTTTATCCAGCCAGCCACGCTTCCGCGGCGGCGAGGTCGGTGAAGAAGTGGATCTGGCGGCCTTTGTTGCATTCGTAGACCAGTTCGTGGAAGCGTTGGCTGGGGATGGCGGCGAGGTTGGCGACTACGGCCGTTTTTATCCGGTAGTTGGTCAGCTTCAAAAAAATCTCCCCGGCCAGCCCGCTGCTCAAATCAAAAAAAGCAGGCGACAGGTGCGCTTCGTCGAGCAGCAGCTTTTGGGATGCCATGTGGTCGCTGTTGGCCAGCAAATCTAGCACATCACCGCCGCTGGCAATGATCTGCTCCTGGGCAGCAGACGAAACGTAGGCGTTGGTTGTCGGATTGTTTTTTTGCATGGTGGTTCTCGGAAAATGGCGCTTGACGGGTTGTGGTTGGTCTAGTCCGGCACTTTTTGGTGCAGCCAGGTGATGGCCTGGCTTTCTTCCGTGAATAGTTGAAAATGGCCGCCAGCCTGGACTGATAGCGCTACATTCACCAGGGCGGAAACAGTGTTGTTGCTGGTAAGGATGGCCGAATAAATGAGATCCGCGTTGGGATGTTTGCGTACTTTAATAGCCGTGCGCACGGCTTGTAGGGACATCGTGTCCAGATTGCGCATGTCATACAGGCGTTTCACCGGCTGCGTGTAGGTGTCCATGTCGGCAATGGAATAGTCGTGCCAATGGCGCAGCGTGGCTTCCGAGGTGTCATCGACAATGATGACCCCGATGTTGTCTGGACGCATGATGATGCGGAAAGTGCTTTCTTGCATGACGGCCGTTCTCCCAATACTTCCTGAAATTATACCGTACCACTGAACCAAAGCGAAATCTGAACTGACGGATCAGGTTAACGAATGGTAATCAGCACGGCCGTTTCATTGCTATATTCAGCGCTCTCCCATACAATAGGTTTCCAATCGCCCGATCAGATTGTCGATCGGGCATTTTTGCGTCAATTTTCCAAATCAGTTACACGCAATCGTATGAATCAACACGCAGGACGCATGACGTAAACGATACGGCCGTGTGCTACAGGTAAAAGTTATGTTACAACCCAAAAATGACATTCGAAATATCGCCATCATCGCCCACGTCGATCACGGCAAAACCACCCTGGTGGATGGTATGCTGCGTCAGGCCAACGTCTTCCGTCAAAATCAACAAGTTACCGAGCGTATTCTGGACTCCAACGACCTGGAACGCGAACGCGGCATTACTATCCTGGCTAAAAACACCGGCATCGTCTACAACGGCATCACCATCAACCTCGTCGATACCCCCGGACATGCCGATTTCGGCGGCGAAGTCGAGCGCGTCGTCAATATGGTCGATGGCGTGCTGCTGCTGGTAGATGCGGTTGAAGGGCCGATGCCCCAGACCCGCTTTGTCCTGCGTCAGGCTTTGCAGCGCGGCCTTAAAGTCATTCTTGTTGTCAACAAAATCGACCGCCCCATGTCGCGCCCCGATTACGCCGTGAATGCGACCTTTGATTTGTTTATCGACCTGGAAGCCAGCGAAGACCAGGCTGATTTTCCGGTTGTGTATACCAAGGCTCTGGAAGGCAAAGCCGGGTTCACCCCGGACACGCTCGCCGATGACCTGTCGCCGCTGTTCCAGACGATTATCGACCGGCTGCCGGCGCCGATGGTCGACGAAGAAGGCCCGACCCAACTGCTCGTGACCACGTTGGAATACAGCACCTACGTGGGCAAAATTGCTGTTGGCCGCCTCAGCAGTGGCACCATTCGCGCCGGACAAACGGTGGCCCACATCACCGCCGAAGGGGAGCTGCGCCAGTCTAAAGCGACCAATGTCTACTTGTTCCGCGATTTGCAGCGCGTGCCGCATGATATTGTGCACGCCGGCAACATTGTGGCGGTGGCCGGGATAGCCGACGTAGGTATTGGCGATACGATTGCGGATTTTGATGATCCACGGCCGTTGCCCCCCATCACCGTCGAAGAACCCACCGTCCGCATGACCTTCCGCATCAACGACAGCCCTTTCGCCGGCCGCGAAGGTCAATACGTCACCAGCCGCCAGATCCGCGAACGCCTCAACCTGGAATTAGAAAGCAACGTCGCCCTGCGCGTGGCTGAAACGGACAAATCCAACGAGTTTGTCGTTTCCGGGCGCGGCGAACTGCACCTGGCAATCTTCATCGAGACGATGCGCCGCGAAGGGTACGAATTTGCCGTCAGCCGCCCGGAAGTTATCTTCAAAGATAGCCCCAACGGCCTGATGGAACCCATCGAACACATCTTCCTGGAAGTCCACAGCGATTACTACGGCTCGGTCAGCGAAATGTTGGGGCGGCGCAAGGGGCAGGCCATCAACATTCGTTATGGCGATGATGGCACTGTTTACGCCGAATATCTGGTGCCCACGCGCGGTACGCTGGGTTTTCGCCAGCCGTTTCTCACCGCCACGCGCGGCACGGGCATTTTCCACACCCTTTTCCACGGCTACGAAGAATATCGTGGCGACCTGAACACGCAGCCGCTGGGGTCGATGGTGGCTTTGGAGTCCGGCACGGTGACAGCCTATGCGCTGACCAATTTGCAGCAGCGCGGCGCGTTTTTTGTGGTGCCCGGCGATGAAGTTTACGCCGGGCAAATCGTTGGCGAACATATCCGCGAGGACGAATTGGTGATTAACGTCTGCAAGACGAAGCACCTCACCAACCATCGGGCCACCCCCACCGGCATCACCGAAGGGCTGACGCCCCCGCGCCTGCTTTCCCTCGACGACGCCATCGAATACCTGGGCGACGATGATTTGCTGGAAGTAACGCCTCATTCTTTGCGCCTGCGCAAGCGCGACCTGCGCCATGACATGCGCGCCCGCATGGCAAAACGCGCGAAGTTTGCCGTCGGGGAATAGGTATTAGCGAATAGCTTTTAGCAGTTAGCTTTAAGCTATTCGCCCGAAGGTTCCGGCGAGATGACCGGAGGCTTCGGCCGGAGGCTGACCGGAGGCTTCGGCGAGGTGACCGGAGGCTTCGGCGAGATGACCGGAGGCTTCGGCGTGATGACCGGAGGCTTCGGCGTGATGACCGGAGGCTTCGGCGTGATGACCGGCGCTGAAGCGCCGGTCTACAAAACCACGCCGGGTAAACCCGGCTTTGGGGGAACACTGGTCATTCTGAGCGCAGCGAAGAATCCCTTTGCCTTCGAGATGCTTCACTTTGTTCAGCATGGACCCGCATGAACCCCCAAGTAACCTCAAGGATTCAAAATGGATAAATCCCCAGAATTTCAGCCACTCACACAGTATCAGGCGTATCCGTCGGAGGAAATGGCGCAGCGGGCGGCCGATTTTTATGCGGAAATGGCCCGGCGGCGCACCGTGCGCCACTTCTCCGACCGGCCTGTGGCGCGGGAAATCATCGAAAACTGCCTGCGCGCGGCCGGAACCGCGCCCAATGGGGCCAATAAACAGCCCTGGCACTTCGTGGCCGTCAGCAGCCCGACGCTCAAGCGGCAAATCCGGCTGGCAGCGGAGGCGGAGGAGCGCGCTTTTTACGAAAGCCGCGCGCCCCAGGAGTGGTTGGAGGCGCTGTCGCCTTTGGGCACGGACTGGCAGAAGCCTTTTTTAGAGACCGCGCCTTATTTGATTGTGGTGTTTGCCCAAAGTTATGGGGTGGATGCGAACGGCCGTAAGCTCAAACATTATTACGTGCAAGAATCGGTGGGGATTGCGGTGGGGGTGCTGGTAACGGCCGTCCACCACGCCGGTCTGGTCTCCCTCACGCACACTCCCAGCCCGATGGGTTTTCTGAATGAGCTGTGCGGGCGGCCTGAGGGGGAACGGCCGTATCTCATCCTCGTCGTCGGCTACCCCGCCCCGAACGCCGAAGTGCCGGTCATTGAGAAGAAGTCCCTGGAGGAGATGGCGACGTTTCTGTAGGCGATGAGCACGGAACGAAGAACGATGAGCAAAAGAGGGTACTTACTGCTCCTTGCGTTCCTGCTCCATGATCTCGATGACTTTTTGACGTAATAGGGGCACTTCATGCCGGACAGTATGCCAAATGATGGCCAGTTTGATGGAAAAGTAAGCGTGTACCAAGATGTTGCGGAAAGTTACCACATCACGCCATTCGATTTGGGGATAACGATCCTTGAAATCTTGGGGTAATCGGGCGGCCGCTTCGCCTATCACAATGAGCTTTTGGATTACGGCGCTTTGCGTTTTGGCGTCCCGGTTGAAATCAGATTCATCCATGCCTTCAACAAATTCAGCCATAGCCTCTGCCGCTTCCAGGATGTCGGCCAGGTAAAGCGTTTCAGGCCGCATAAATAACCTTCGCGCTGTCCAAAACAGATCGTTTGATTAAAGGCTTTAAGCCGTCGGGGGTTACCAAATCAATGGGGCGCTGTAACAGCTCTGAGAGCTCGCGCTGCATGCGGGCAAAAGCCATTAAACCGACCTGCGCTTGCGGTTTAAATTCAACCAATACATCCACATCACTGGCAGGGCCAAAGTCATCACGCAGCACGGAGCCAAATAAAGCCAACCGGCGAATTTGATGCTGTTCACAAAATCTGGTTATCTCGGCCGACGTGAAGGAAATGTTTTTCATGTCGTGTTGGTCAGATAATTGAGCCATGTCTGCATTATAACCGATAAGTTCACACCCTGTGGAATTATTTGCCCGCCAGCCCGATGGTTTTTTTGAGCGATGAACGTTCATCACTCCTCGCTCACCGTTCCCAAACACGGCCGTCCCCGCAAATACTGCTGGCACTCCGCCGGCGTTAGCCCCCGTGTTGCCCGCGCCAGCCCGCGCTCAAACAACGTCGCCAGGTCATCAACGGCCTGGATGATGGCCGTGCTGTCGGCGCTGGCCGTCGCCAGCCGACGGCCGTCCGGGCTGTACGCCACGCTAAACACCGTGGAGGTGTGCCCCACCAGCGTGCGCACCGCCTGCCCGGTCGCCGCCAGCCAGATTTTGCTCGTGCGGTCGGCGCTGGCCGTCGCCAGATGCACCCCATCGGCGCTAAACGACACGCCCAGCACCGGCCCGGAGTGGCCGGTGAACGCGCGCACCATCTCCCCGCTCTCTAAATCCCACAGACGCGCCGTATTGTCGTCGCCGGCCGTCACCAGGAAACGGCCGTCCTGGCTAAAAGCCACGTCGTTCACTGCCCCGGTGTGCCCGGCCAGCGTCAGCAGCAAATCCCCCTCCGCCGACCAGACGCGCGCCAGCCCGCCGCCCCCAGCCGTCGCCAGCCGCGCGCCGTCGGCGCTGAAGACGGCGCGGTTCACTGCCTGCCCCTCGTTATCGAAGCGCACCTGGAGGCTGTGATCGTCCACGATCCACAGGCGGGCAAAGCCGTCATCGCTGGCCGTGAGCAGGAGACGGCCGTTCGGGCTAAAGGCCACACTGTTCACCGGCCCATCGTGGAACAGCAGCGGCAGCCGCACCTCGCTCGTGTTCAAGTCCCACAGGCGGGCGTTAAAATCGTCGCTGGCGGTGGCCAGCAGGCTGTTGTCGGCGTTCAACACGGCGTCATTGACCACCTGATTGTGATCGCTAAAGGCGTGTAAACTGGCCCCGGTCACTGCATCCCACACCCGCGCCGTGCGGTCGTTGCCGCCGGTAGCCGCTAATGTGCCATCCGGGCTAAAGCTGATGCGCCGCACCGGACCGGTGTGGTCGGTCAGGATGAGCAGGTCGAATTCTGGCTCGGCGTTCCAGATGCGCGCCGCGCCGTCTTGCCCGGCGGTGGCCACTTGCGCCCCGTCGGGGCTGTAGGACACGGCTTGCAGGCCGCCGGCGCTGCCCGGCAGCGAGTCGATGGCCTGCCCGCTGTCGATGCGCCACACTTTGGCCGTGCCATCGGCGCCGGCCGTGGTCACGGTCTGGCCGTCCGGGTTGAAGGCGATGTCGTTGACCGGGCTGGCGTGGCCGACGAAGGTGTCGCGCCAGCTACCGGCGCGCATATCCCAGAGGCGCGCTGTGCCGTTGCCGTTGGCCGTCGCCAGCAGTTGATCATCCGGGTTGAAGGCGATGGCGTTTACCACCAGCGGCGCATCTTGGAAGATGGCCGGTTCGATGGCGCTGACCGACAGCCCGTTATCGGCGTTCCAGAAAATGATCCGGCCGTCGCGCCCGGATGTGGCCAGCAAACGGCCGTCGTGGGTATAAACCACGTCGGTCAGGGCATCATCATGGCCGAAGGAGAGGTAGAGCGAGACCCAGCCATCCGTTTGCCAGATGCGCAGGGTGGCGTCGTCGTTGGCCGCGGCTAATTGGCTGCCGTCAGGGCTGAAGGCGATGGCCCGGATGGCCCCGTTGTCGCCGCTGCGGGCCAGGATGCGCGCCCCGGTGTCTGTGTTCCAGACGACGATACGGCCGTCTTCCCCCGCCGAGACCAGCCGCGTGCCATCCGGGCTGAAGGCCACATCCGTTACCGGGCGGTCGTGGTCTTGCAGGGTGTAGAGGGTTTGGCCGGTGGCCGCATCCCAGAGGCGCACGCTGGTATCGCTGCTGGAGGTGGCAATGAAACGGCCGTCTGGGCTGAAGGAAACGGCCGTTACCGGGCCGTCATGTCCGGCCAAAATCATTTGCAGCTGCGAGGCTTGCAGGGCGCGGTACAACGCATCTTCCGCCTCCGCTGAGGCGGTTTGGTCCTGGGCATAGGTGATGTTGACTGCTTCCAGCGCCAGCGACAGGGCCAACTGCGGCAAGCTGCTCAAATTGTCGGCGCTGGCTCCCGCCAATTCCCGCGAGGTCGCCAGGCGAAACTGCCTGTCGGCTTCGCGGGCGTTGTTGATGGCTTCGGCTTCGCGGGTGGCCGCCAGGGCGGCGCTGTCCAGGGCGATGGCTTCGCTGGTGGCGGCGGCGTTGGCGCTGCCAATGGCCAGGGTTTCGCTGGTGGCCGCTAAACTGGCGCTGCTGATAGCCTCGGCTTCCCGCGTGGCGGCCAGGGCGGCATTGGCGATGGCCTGTGCCTCGTTGGTGGCCGCCAGATTGGCGTTGGCGACGGCCGCAGACTCGCTGGTGGCGGCTAAAACCGCGTTTTCGGCGGCGATGGCGGCGTTGGCACTGGCGCGCTGCCCGTTCAGCGCCGCCCAGCCGCCGGCCAACATGGCGATGATAGCCACCACTGCCAGCAGCCAGGTGATGCGCTGCAAGCGTTGGGCATAGGCGGCGCTCTCAGCGGCGAAGGCTTCCTGGTCTTTGGCGCGTTTTTCTTGTTCTTCGGCGCGCAGGCGTTCGGCTTTGGCCAGGGCGCGGGCTTGTTCTAGCTGGAGGATGTAGGCGGCGGCTTTTTCTTCTTGTTCTTTTTGTTCGGCGTTCAGGCTGGCCGTTACAAAAGCTTGTTCCAGGTTGGTTTTGTCGGGGTAGCTGTCGGCTTCTTGCAGCAGGAGGCCGCGCCAGAGGGTGCTGGGATCGCGGTTGAGCTGGTCCCATTGTTCGGCGGCTTCGGTCAGGCGCAGGCGACGGCGGGTGGCGACGCGCGCTTCTTCGATCCAGCCGATCAGGCGCGGCCAGTTGCGGATGAGCGCCTCGTGGGCCAGGTCGATCTGGTCGTCGTCGGGGGTTTCGCCGGGCAGCAGGTAGACGAGGCGGGCGTCGTTGAGGGCTTGGAGGACGCGGTCGATTTGTTCGGTGGGGATGTCCAGGTGGTAGAGGGCGGTGCGGCGCACGCGCTGGCGGCTGACTTCGAGACCGGGGCCGGGGCGAACGGCCGTGAGCAAAATTTGCCGCGCTGCTTCCTGATCAGCCGGTTTGAGCTGGTTGTAGAAGGCGTCGGCGGTTTTGGCCAGGGCCTGACGGCCGCCGCCTAGCTTTTGGTACGCTTCCCAGGTGACGCGGTTGCGCTGGCGCGATTCCCAGAGCTTGCGCAGGGTGAATTGCAGCAGGGGCAGGGCGTTGGGTTCGCCCAAAATGTCGCGGATCAGTTCGGCGACGAGGCCATCGGCGAAACGCAGCCCGACTTTGTCGGCCGGTTTTTTGATGGCTTCGTGAAGTTGGGCGGCGTTCATGGGGGTGGCGCGGACCTGGGCCTGTTCGTATGGTTTTTGGAAGGCGGCGATGCGCATGAGCTGGCTTTCAAAGTCGGTGCGCATGGTGATGATGAGGGTGTGGCGGGCGGTGGTGTCGTCGATGAGGTTGAGCAGGTTGTCGATGAAGACCTGGCGCGTTTCTTCGCTGGGGCAGAGGGTGAAGATTTCTTCGAATTGGTCGATGACGAGGACGGCGGCGTTGGCGGTATTGGCGCGGTTGATGAGGTGGGCGAGTTGGTGGGTGTTTTTGCGGAAGGCGTCGCCGGTTTCTTGTTCCCATTCGGCGTGGCTGGCAAAGTCGGCGCGCAGCGCCTGCGCCAGATGGTGGAGCGGGTTGGAGCCGGGGACTATGCGTGGGTAATAGCGCCAAGTTTCACTGCCGGGCCAGGTTTCACTGCCGGGCACAGCCCCGGCGCGCAGGCGGGGCAGCAGCCCGGCCATCACGGCCGACGATTTGCCGCTGCCGGAGGGGCCGATGATGGCCAGGAAACGGCCGTGTTCCAGCTTTTCCAACATGCGGCCGATGAGCCGGTCGCGGCCAAAAAAGTAATTGCTGTGGCTGGCCTGGAAGGCGTCTAGCCCAACGTATGGGCAAAGCGAGTCGTCGAGTTCTGGGGCCTGTTCGGGGTCGTATTCGGCCAGGGTGGCTTCTAAGGCGGGGTAGTCGGCGCGGTAGAGTTCATTGCTCCAGTAATCGAGCAGGGTTTGGGCGTCGTTACGCTCGTCGTCCAGGTCTATGTGGACGCCGGAGGCCTGCCCCTGGCTGACAAACTGGCTGACAGCTTCCCAGAAGCTCGCGGATTGGGCAGTATCCAGATCGCGCCGCTGAGCTAAAAGCTGCAAGTGCCTTTCTCGAAGTTCGATGAGGCCGGAAAATGTTGGTTGGTTCATGGCGTTATGGTGCGGGCGCAGCGGAAGCCTACGCCCCAATAGAGAAGCGAGTTTTCGACGTCGTTAAAGGCTGGCGGCAGGCCAATGCGTCGGGCGGTACGCAGGTCGCCGGCGGCGCTGGTCCAGCCGCCGCCGCGAATGACTTTTTGCCCGGTGACATCTTCTAAAAAGGCGGCGCCGTCGGTGGGCGCAGCCAGATAGTTGGGGGCATACCAATCTTCGACCCATTCCCACATGCTGCCGGCCGGGTTGAAGGTGTTGAAGGGGCCGATGCCCGCGGGAAAGGCATCGACGGGTTGGAGGGCTTTAAAGAAATCAACGGTACGCGGGTTGACGTTGAAGAGGGCCAGGGTGTTGTCTGGCGGCGCGCTGCCCCAGGGGTAGATGCGGTTGTCGATGGCGCGGACGGCGTATTCCCATTCGGCTTCGGTGGGCAGGCGGGAGCCGGTCCAGCGGCAGTAATCTTGCGCGCCGTACCAGGTGACCCAGTTGATGGGGTAGCTGCCAAAGCCGGCTTTGGCTTCAAAGACGCCGACGTTGTTGAGCAGCATGGTGAAGCTGGTTTCAAAACCGGTGGCGGCGCAGTCGTAACGGCCGTTGCCGCAATTGTTTTTATAGCCGCCAATATCGTTCAGGAAGGCGGCAAACTGCTGCACACTGACCTCGTAAGCGTCCAGGTAGAAATCTGAGACGGTAACTTTGTGCAGCGGCATCTCGTTGTCGCGCTTGTCGGGATCATCGGGCAGCGCGCCCATTAAAAATGTGCTGCCGGTGACATAGACCATGGGCATGTTGTCTCGCTCGCGGAAGAAAGCGCCCAGGAGCGCCCCTTGCTGTAAGTCGCCAAGAAGCTGGCCCATATCTGGAGTGGCCGTGGGGCGGATGAGGCCGCCGCTGCGTGTAGGCGTGGCCTGGGCAACGGCCGTAGCCGCTTCGGCGGTGACGGTGGCAATGACTTCAGCCTGGTAGGTGGAGGTGGCCCAAATGGCCTGGCTCGTCGCTCGGGCATCTTCGGTGAGGCGGATTTCGCTTTGCGCCTGGCTGGTTTCGATAGCCCCAGCCTGAGCCGTGGCAGTGCTGACGGCGACGGTGCTGGTGGCGTTGGCGATGGCTGAGTCGCGGGTGCTGCTGGCGGAAATGGCCTGAGCGGTGAGGGCAGACGACAGGGCGTCGATTTGGGCGGCGTTGGCGGTGGCTTGGGCGGTGCTTGTTTCCAGGTTGGCGCGGAAGAGGAAGAGGACGCCCACGATGGCGATGACCGCAAAAACGCCCAGAGTCAGGCTGAAGCGGCGTTCGCGCTGCCTTATTTTTTCTTTTTCTCGCTCGGCGCGGAGCTTTTCTTCCAGGCTGGCGTCGATGTAGGCTTGTTCCAGCGCGTTGAAATCGCTGAATTGTTGGGCTTCGATCAGGGCGGGGCCGCGCAGGAGCAGGTCGCTGTTTTTGTCGTTGTCGGCCCAATGTTCGGCTTGGGTGGTGAGGCGGTGACGTTGACGCAGGTGGATGCGCTCCTCGTCCAACCAATCGACCAGACGGAGCCAATTGCGCACCAGGGCTTCATGGGCGACTTCGATCTGGTCGTCTTCGGGCGAGGCGCCGGCGGAAAGGTGCACGAGCTGCGCCTGGGCGAGTTTGTCCAGAACGCGGTCGACGCGGTCCTGGGCTTCGCCGGTCTGGTAGAGGGTGCGGCGGCGTACGCGGTTGCGGGTGACTTCGAGGCCCTGGCCGGGTTGGACGAGGCGCAGCATGAGGCGGCGGGTGGTAATCTGGTCTTCGGGGATCATGCTGGTGTAGAGCGCTTCGGCGGTGTTTTCGAGGGCGGCCATGACGCCGCCGATGTGGCGGTAGGCTTCCCAGGTGATGCGGCTGCGCTCGCGGTTTTCCCAGAGTTGGAGCAGGGCGAATTGGAGCAGGGGCAGGGCGGCGGGTTCGCCGAGAATTTCGCGGATGAGGGTATCGACGAGTCCGTCTTCGAATTTGAGGCCGATGGCTTCGGCGGGTTTTTCGATGGCGCTGCGCAGTTCGCCGGCGTTCATGGCGGTGACGCGGGTGAGGCTTTCCTGGGCGGCGGCCTGGAAGGCGGGATGTTTGCTAAGCTGGCTTTCGTAGTCGGTGCGCATGGTGAAGATGACGATGTGGCGGTGGGGAACGGCCGTTTCCGCCAGATAGCGCAAATTATCCAGAAAGGCCTGACGTTCGTTTTCGTCCTGGCAAAGAGTGAACAGTTCTTCAAACTGGTCGATGACCAGAACGGCCGTCGTGTTATTGGCGGCGTTGACCAGGTTGGTGAGGTGGTGGGGGTTTTGGCGCAGTTCTTCCAGGTTGTCGATCAGCCAGTCGCCGTGGGCGGCGGTTGACGGTCCTAACATTTGGGCCAGGTGGGCCAGCGGCGCGGAGCCAGGGACGAGAACGGGGTAGATGCGCCAGTTTTGGCTGTCGGGCAGCGCGCCTTGCTGCAAACGGGGCAGCAGCCCGGCCAGAACAATGGATGATTTGCCACTGCCGGATGGTCCTAAGACGGCGATGAGGCTGCGGTTTTGGATTTCTTGGAGCAGGTGGGCGATGAGTTCTTCGCGGCCAAAGAAGCGTGGGCCGTCGGCCGGTTGGAATGCGCCCAGCCCAACGTAGGGGCAGAGGTCGTCGGGTAGTTTGGGTTCGGTTTTGGGGTTGAATTCGGCCAGGAGGGTTTCGGCTGGCGGGGTGCGGTTGGCGTGGAAGAGCTGGTTTTCCCAGTAGTCGATGAGGTTTTGTACCGCCCAGCGGTCGCTGTCGTTATCGAGGTAGATGCCGCTGGCCTGGGCGCGCTGCATGAATTGGATGACGGCCGTATAAAACGCCTCGTCGTTTTCCTGGTCATCCTGGCGGCGGCGCTGGAGCAGTTCGCGGTGCGTATCGCGCACGGAGACCAGAGAAAGGTAAGGGTTTGTTTCACTTTCTGGTAACAAGATGTCTGGCGTACTCATTTGACTGTCCTTAACAATAAATCCAACGATTCGCCAACTTTTTGCAGATCGTGGCACAGGCTGAGGAGTTCCAGGTCTACCTGGCGGAAGCGGCGGCCGCTCTGGCTGCGAAAGCGGCGGAAGAGGCGGCGGGCGGTGACGATGACGGCGTCGTCGATGGCCTGGGTAAGGGCGGCGAGAACGGTTTGCAGGTCGGCGGCCCAGGTTTCGGTTTGGGCGTCGAGCAGGCTGCGGGTCATGGGTTCCAGGTCCAGCCAGGCTTCGTCCAGCTCTTCGAGGCCGCTGTCCAGCGAGGTCTCGACGCGGCGGAGTTCGTCGTCGATGGCTTGCCAGGCGTCGTGTTCGGTGGTGAGGCGGCGCAAGCGGGCGTCTATGCCGCTGAGGGCGGCGCTGCCTTGTTTGATCTGGGTGACGAGTTCGGATTCTGCCAGGTCGGATTGGTTGAAGCTGGCGGTGATGGTGGTAACGGCCGTTTCCAGATTAGGCAGCCGCAGCGCTTTGGCGGTGGTAATGAGTTGGGCGTTGAGGCGGGAGGGTTGGCGGTTGATGATGCGGTAGAGGCGGCGGGTGGCGCTGTTGAGTTGGTCGGGGTTGGATTGTTCAACGGCCGTGCGCATCATCTCCTGCACCTTACGCAGTTGTTCGGCCCACAATTTGGCCTCTTCGGCAAACACCGCCTGGCGCACCAACGACAACAAATCGTCGATTTTGGCGCCCAATTCCGGCTCGTTCAGGGCTAAACTGTCCCAGGCCAGATCGTCACCGGGCAGCCGTTTGCGATCATTTTCGATGAGGAAATAGCGGTTTTCTAATTCTTGAAACAGGTCGTGGGCCAGTTTCAGGTCGTTCATCAAGTCGATGCGGCTGGAGGCGGCCTGAAAATCGTTTTGGAAGCGCACAATGGCTTCGCGGGTTTCCGGGCGGCGCAGCAGGCTGATGAGGGCGGTAAAGCCCTGGCTGGCCAGCAGCGTATCGGGGGTGTTGTCGTCGGGCTGGGCAATGCGCGGGGCAACGACGGTGGGCAGCGCATCCGGGTCGTTTTCGTCGATCTGAATCTGGTCCCAGGTGAGCGCCGGCCGGGCTTCGCGCAGCATGGTCAGCAGCACGCGCAGCCTTTGGCGGCGGTTGACGTGCAAAATGAGGGTGTCGACGCGGGCCGATATGCCGGTGTCTGGCCCGCCGAGGTCGTCGTAGATGACGCCAAGATCGCTGCACAACAGGCGGACTTCGGCGGCGTCAAACAGATCGACAATGGTTTGCCGTAGTTTGCGGTGGCTGACTTGACTGGCTTCCGGGAACCGGTCTTCGCTTTGGTGGGCGGGTGGATTGTTGGACTGCGTTGACTCGCTCATAAGCTTGTACTCAAGACAAGATTATAGGCTTAGGCGCGAGAATTGTAAATTTTCTGGGTGAGTGAAAGGGGGTGGCGGGGGTGGGTTACGGCCGTGAGAAAAATTGATTCAACCTGACTGTTCAGGTTTCTCTGGCAAGACCCCAAGGGTTTGATTCCCAATAATCTAAATTCTCAGGGGTAAACCCTTGGGGCCTGTATAGTTCTATTCAACAAAGATTTCGACACGTTCACCGTCTTCGTCGTCGGTGATGTCCATGATTTTGCCTTGCTGGCCGCTGCGAATGGCTTGCATGATCTGGTCGTATTCCATGCCTTCCATTTCCGGGGCAAAACGCGCGCCCATTTTGATGCCCACGTTCACAAGCCCCATGGGCAGGTTGACGTTGACTTTGTTGCGGCCGGTTTGGGTGTCGGTGATGCGCACGCGGAACCAACGGGGCGCGCTGGCTCCCTTGAGCGGTTCGGCTTTGGGGTTTTGGCTGTCCCTGTCCAAAGCGCGAAGGAGTTCAGCTCCTTCTGCGGCGGTGATTTTGCCTTCTTCGATCATTTTTAAGATTTGAATTCGTTCTTCTGTGCTAGCCATTTTTATGACTCCTTATTTCGCCGTTGGCGGGCGTTGGTCTTAGGTCCAGGCGCATGTGGATGAGTGTGCGCTGGGGTTTGAAGTTTGCTTCGCGCAGCAGGTCGTTGGTCAGTTGGTCGTCGGCCGGATGGTCGATGCGGATGTTGCGGCGGGGCAGGTAGGGCAGGCGGCGCAGGGCTTTGGCGAGTAACGGCCGTTCCAATTCCCCCATCCAGTTCGGTTGCACGCGCAGCAAAAGCTGGTGGGCGCGGCCCCATTCGCTCCAAATGCTGGCCATGCCGACCAGCCTTTCATGCCTGGCGGCGACCCAGGTTTCGGCGGTGCGGGCATTGGTAAAATTGGCGACGCGTCGCCAGAAGCCCAGCCGGTAGGTGTCGGGCAGGATGGGTTCCGGCCAGTTGAGGTCCGGGGAGAGGGCCAGACGGTCGAGATCGTAAGCCTGGTGCCATTCTCTGGCGCGTAGTTCGCGGATGGGGATGGTGGAGGGGTTTTCCAGGGCGTGGACGCGGCCGGCAACGGCCGTCCAGGTGGTCATAGCGCCGAGATTGGCATAACCCAGGTCGGTGTAGAGGTCAAGGGCGTGGCTGTTGTTGTGGTCCACTTGCAAGAGGATTTCGCGCCCGCCGCGCTGCCGCACGTTGTCGGTAACAGCCTGCATGAGCAGCCGGGCAATGCCCCGGCGGCGGTAGTCTGGGTGGACGGCGACATTGACGATGAGGAAACGGCCGTGTAAGCGCGTGGTAAGCAGGGTGGTGTTGCCGACGACACGGCCGTTTTCTTCCCACACATAACCCTGCGAAAGGCGGCTGGCGGCCGGATTCAGACGCCATAAAATAGCCGGCTGCATCTGGCTTTGGGGCGCATAATAGCCTTGCAGCGCGCGGCGTCCTTCTGCATCTAATGATTCGCCAAAGGCGATTTGCAGAAGTTCCAAGACTTGAGGAATGTCTTTATTTAAATTAATCGGTCGCGGTCCATTGGTTGCCCGCGACGGCGCAGGAATGGTAATGACCATGGTCATTGATTTTACCTCAAATCGTAGGAACAACCTCCTGTAAGAACGGTTAGAATGTTTTCAGATGGGTCAGTGTGCCAATGGTATTGTCGCAAGACCCTAAGGGTTTTGTTGCGTATGCAGCAAAATTACTCGAAGCCAAACCCTTAGGGTCTGTATTGATGCGCCGGTTGGTATCGCCGGAAGACCCTAAGGGTTTTGTTGCGTATGAAGCAAAATTACTCGAGGCCAAACCCTTAGGGTCTGCGGTTGATTTTTATCCTTCGATGGCTTCCAGTAAGGTGTTGGCCTCTTCGGGCGTGATGATGCCCTGTTCAACCATTTTAAGGATTTTTAGCTGCTCTTCGGGCGTGGCTTGCTGAGACGCCTGCGGTTTGGGCGGCTTGGGTGGTTTAGGCGGCGTGGGCGGCGTGGCCCATTTAGACTGCCGACGCATCTGCTGTTCGGCCTGTCGTTGGGCGCGTTCGGCAGCCCGTTCGGCCTGTCGCTGGGCGCGTTCAGCGGCCCTTTCCGCTTTGGCGGCGGCTTTTTCCGTTTGCTGCGAGATTTTTTCGGTTAGTTTTTGGGCAAAGTCGGCGCCAAATTGGGCTTCTAAGCCAGAAGAGATGCGCCCGATTTGCGCTTCGACTTCGCGGCTGATGCGTTCGCCCAGGTTGTTGAAGTCGAAAGAAAAGTCGAAAGCGAAGTCTTCGTCGGTTTCGGCGTCCCATTCTTCTTTTACCAGGCGGAATTCTTTGAGGAGGATACGGCCGTTTGCCGACAGCTTCAGATGTGTTTTGCCCGCGCCAATGCTGCCGGTGAGTGCGCCATTCTCTTCGGTGACACTTTCCAGGGGCAGGTCGTTTTTAATGGCCGACCCGGTGGCTAGAATGTTGACCGGCGCGTCCGCTGGCCAGCGCACCACAATATCGCCATGCGCCTGACAGACATGCTCCCCTTCGCTCAGACCGCCGCGCAGCCGCACATCGCCGCTGACCTGCTGCAAGGTTAGCAGCCCGCCCACATTGCGCACGTTCACGTCGCGGTGACCTTGTTGCACGCTCACATCGCCGTCGATGTATTCCAGGTTTAAGTCGCCGCTGCCTGTTTGCAGGCTGACGCTGCCGGAAGCATGGCGTACGGACAAATCGCCATTGACGGTTTCCAGATTCAGGCTGTTTATCTGGCGGCAAACGGCGTCGCCGTTAATGGTTTCGGCGCTTAATGAGCCGTCGATTTGTTTTGCGGACAAATCGCCGTGGATTGTGCCCATTTTGGCGCCGCTGAGGCTGGCGAGCACGGCGTCGCCGGAAATGTCGCCCAGGCTGAGGTCGCCGTGGACTTGTTTGATGACGAGGTCGCCGTGAACGGCCTGAACGGCCAGGGCTGTTTCATGGGGGACGTTTAGTTTCAGGTCGGTGTGGCTGGTGATGTTGAGGCCGTTGTCGTCTTCGCGGGTTTCGTATTGGCCGGAGCGGATGAGCACGGCCGTTTCCGCCCAACCACGAATGACCAGATCACCATGACACTCAATCGATAGTCGGGGCATTTTCCCCAATTCAAAACGATCTTTGTTCATTTTTATTATCCTCTAGTCGATGTAAACCCGGACGTGTTCGTTGCCTTCTTCGTCCTGAACATCCACCAAAATCCCTTGCCCGGTTTCTTGCAGCAGCCCAGATAGCTCATCCCAGTCCAAACCATCCAGCTCTGGCGAGAAGTGACGGCCCACTTTGAGGCCAAAATTCACCAGTGGCAGCGGGATATTGACGGTGACTTTGCTTTTGCCTGTTTCTAAATTGCGCACATTCACATGGAACCAGCGCAGCCCGTTTTTCTTAAGAGGCTGTGGTTTTTCTGGCGTCGGCGGCGCGAATGGCTCTTCAAATGCGTCGGCTATTTCCACTTTCAGCGGTTTTTCCGGCGGTTCCGGCGCTTCCGGCGCGGTAGAAAGCGCGCTGAGTAGTTCGGATGCTTCTTCGGCGGAAATTTTGCCGCTGGCCAGAAGATCTAAAATTTCTTTGCGATTGGTTGTAGACATGATTGCCTCCATTTTTAAGTAGATGGTTGGTTGGCTGGTTGATTCAGGGGTAGAAATTGACCCCGGTTGATGCCCAGCCCTTGATCCGTTTGTAAATTATTTGGTGACGATACAGACCCAAAGGGTTTAAACAAACCTTTCGAGTGTTTCCAATTTGTTCAAGAGCCGCCGCGCAAAATTTGCAGGGCTTCGTCGGCGGAGAGGGTTCCCGCGCTGACTTCAGCCAGAATTTCGCGGCGGGTTCCTTCGGACATGGGCGTGCGTTCCGGTTCGCCTACTTCGTAGCCCATCGCTTCGATGACTTCCGTGAGGCGGGCGCGTACGGCCGGATAAGACATGCCTAACTCTTGTTCCACACGGTTGATTTTGCCTTCGCAGCGGATGAAGAGTTCTACAAAATTCAACTGCTCGGCCGAGAGTTCGTACAATCGACCCAGCGTAAAATGTCCTTCGATGGTGGTGTCGCAGGTCCGGCAGTGCAGACGCGTGACGGTAAGGGTGTCGTTGCAGATGGGACATTGACCGATAACAGGGTTCATGAACGCTTTTTCCTCCAGAATGGGCGCGCCTGGGCGCGTGTTTCTTTGTTGTCTAGACAAATGTTACCGGGCGCGATTGGCCCGGATTGAAACCTAATTGCTCTTGTTACACGATTCCTCTGGTCGAAACCCCAAGGGTTAACAAAACCCTTGGGGTTTTGGGTGGGTAACATTAACTAAAAAATTTTATGCTCGTATACAAATTATTGATATAAGCCACAATAAAATTGTGTGATGCTGCCATCATAAACCAAAAAAATTATCATGTCAAGAATAATCTTGAAAATAATCTACGTAAAATCAAAAAATATTGATATGGTTGTGAAAAATATTTATTTTGCGGTGAAATTGGTGGTGGGAATGGAGAAATTGAGGATTGCTTCCGTTTTTGACCCTTTTGGTGGGCAATGTCACCGTTTTGTTATTGGGCTGGGGCGGATAAATCGCGCAGGCTGAGGGCGGCGACGGCGCTGAGGCCGAGGAGGCAGGCGCCGAGGAAGAAGACGGGGCCAAAGTTTTGTTGGCGAACGGCCAGGATGATGCCCAGCCCGGCGTAGGCGGCCAGGAAAAGTTCCGCCAGGATGATCCAATCGAAGGGGAAGCGGTAGGGCTGCACGGCCGTTCCCGTTCCTGTGCCTGCGCCTTGTTTGGGCGTGCGGACAAAGGGGTGGTTGTGGCTAAAAAGGGCCTGGAGGATGGCACGGCCGTTGCTCGGCGCTAATCCAATCGCCACCAGCATGAGCGTGGGGAAATGACGCAGCCGCCTCAGCCAATCTGGGTACAAAACTTGCTGGCCGAGGATAAACAACAACGGCTGGCTGACGGCAATCACCGAAAAGATCACCAGATTGGGTGAAAATTGATAACGAGCGGCGATGAGTGGGATTTGCAGCAGCAGCAGCAGCAGCAAAAGCAAATTAGACGAGTAGGCGGCCATCGACAGCAGGCCGTAGAGGCGCGACGCCAGCGTTTGGCCTTTGTCTAGCAAAATTTGCGCGCCGAATTTTCGCAGGCATTGGGTGGAACCTTTGGCCCAACGCGCCTGCTGAATTTTGTAAGCGGTGATGGTGGGCGGCAGTTCGGCCGGAGAAATGACGTCGTTGAGGAAGCGGAAGCGCCAGCGCCGCAGGAGGGCACGGGTGCTGAGGCACAAATCTTCGCAGACGGTGTCGTCTTGCCAGCCGCCAGCGTCTTCAATGCTGGCCCGCCGCCAAATGCCGCCGGCGCCATTAAATTTGGGGAATAAGTTGGCGCGATGGCGCACGGTTTGTTCCATGGCAAAATGTTTGTCCAGGGCGATGGCCTGGGCGGCGGTTAGCGGCGACTGTTCGGCGTTTAGATGGCCCCAGCGGGTTTGGATAACGCCCAGGTCTGGTTCTTGTAGGAAGTGGGGGATGGTTTGCAGCAAAAATTCGGGCGGCGGTTGAAAGTCGGCGTCGAAAATGGCGACATAGTCGCCGGTGACGTGGGGTTGGGCGGCGGCCAGCGCGCCGGCTTTGTAGCCCTGGCGGTTGTGGCGGTGGTAAAGCTGAATATTGACGCCCTGGGATTGAAAATGAGCGACGAGGTTCGCGGCTTGTTGGGTGGTGTCGTCGGTGGAGTCGTCGAGTATTTGGATTTGCAGGCGGTCGGGAGGGTAATGGAGGGACACGGCCGTTTCTATCAGCCGCCCAACCACGAACCGTTCATTATAAATAGGAAGCTGAACGGTGACCGGCGGCAGAGATTCCCAATCTGCGGTGGGGCAGGGGAAGGCATCGCGGCGATGCAGCCAGTATTGCCAGAGGGTATACAGCCCCAGAATGCCGAACAGTGATAAGAGCGTAACGGCCGTGACGTACAAAATGCCTAGTATGGTAATCATTCGTCTTCGGACGCATGTTTGAGGATGGTTTTGAGGCGTTTGTTAAATTCGCCGCGTGGCAGCAAGACCCGGCGGCGGCATGTCTGGCACACCAGGCCAATATCGGCGCCAATGCGCACGACTTCCCAATCAAAGCCGCCGCAAGGATGCTGCTTACGCAAACGTACTACATCGCCCACATGAATGTCGATATACATGGGCGGGATTATAGGCAAGCGCGGCTTAGAGGCAAGTTGGGCAGATGAGAAGCGGGTGGGAAGACGGCCGTTAGCCGCCAGCCAATTCGCCGCTGCCAGAGGCGCAAGGTATACTTAACCGCAAAATTAGCCATAACTTAAAAGAGGCAAATATGCTAGGTCTAAATCCGGCCACCCTAATTTCACGCATGATCGTGCTGTTGGTGGCCTTTACCATTCACGAATTGGCGCACGCGGTTACAGCTGACCGCATGGGCGATCCGACGCCGCGCCGCATGGGCCGCATCACGCTCAACCCACTGGCGCATCTGGACCCTTTCGGCACGATTATGCTGCTGATTTCTGGTTTTGGGTGGGCCAAACCGGTCATGGTGAACCCCATGAACCTGCGCGGTAATCCCCGCACCAGCATGGCTATTGTGGCCGCAGCCGGGCCAATCTCTAACGTGATCATGGCCGTGATTTTTGCGCTGCCGTTCCAGTTGGGGCTTGTCGGATTCTCCACTTTTGGCGGGTCTGCGGTGTTTCCTTCGCTGGGCGAGCTGCTCTTCCAGTTTGTGTGGATTAACTTGATCCTGGCCTTTTTTAACCTGATTCCGATCCCGCCGCTGGATGGCTACAAAATTTTGACAGGTATTTTGCCGCCAGACATCGCTTACCGGCTGCGGCCGTTGGAGCAATATGGCTTTTTGATTTTAATGGGGGCCATTTTTATCCTGCCGATGTTGGGCATTGACGTGATTAGTAATTTGATTATGGGGCCATCGATGGCCGTGCTTACCTTTTTGATTGGCTTATAGGTGAGTGGTTGGTATCGGCTCCGGCAGTTTTGGCAGAATGTAGCGGCACGGCCGTTAACGGCCGTGGCCCAATCTGAGGTTTCGGCCCAATTGACGCCGGCCGAGATGACCCTTTTTCAACACTTCTCCAACAGTGACCAGTGGCACAGCTATCGGGTTATGAAAACCCTACAAGCAGCCAACCACATCCACCCGGATTTGCTGACGGCCGCTTTGCTGCATGACGTGGGCAAAACGCGCGTGCCGCTTTCCGTGTGGGAGCGGTCGTGGGTGGTGGTGGGGCAGGTGATTTGGCCGAAGAAGACGGCCGTTTGGGGACAAGATGCGCCGCTTGGTTGGAAACGGCCGTTTGTCGTGAAGGCGCAGCATCCGGCCTGGGGCGCGGACATGGCCGCAGCTGCGGGCAGCAGCGAACTGGCGGTTGGCCTGATTCGCCGCCATCAGGATAACGTGCCGGAAACGGCCGTGTCGGAAATGGATCGCCTCCTCCGCCACTTACAATGGGCAGACAATCAAAATTAATTGCATACAACAAAGAGGGAAACGATGAAAGCACAAAATGTATCCATCATCGGTCTGGGGCGATTGGGCGCGTCTATTGGGCTGGCCGTTAAAAAATCATCTGCAACCATGACTGTCATCGGCCACGACCGTAATCAGGACGTGGCTAAAATTGCCCAGTCTCCGGTTGGCGCGGTGGATAAGGTGGAGGCCAACGCCCGCAACCTGGCGTCTCGCGCCGATATTTTGGTCTTGGCCGTGCCCATGTCTGAATTGGAACCTTTATTGTCGGTCATCGGCGACGCCATCCAACCGCACGCCCTGATTTTAGATTTTTCCAGCCTGAAGCAGCCTGGTCTAAAATGGGCGGCCAAGTATCTGGTTCAGGGGCATTACGTGGGAGCCAGCCCGGTTTTGGCGGCCGATTGGTTGACTGACGGCCGTGTGGAAGTGGAAGCGGCCAGCGCTGATCTATTTAAGAACAGCATTTTTTGCCTGATGCCCTCACCAAAGGCAGACCCGCAGGCGGTGGAAACGGCCGTCAACTTTGGCTCGCTGATCGGCGCAGTACCTTATTTCGTCGATCCCATGGAATATGACAGTTTGCTTCAGGGGCTGGAAGTTGTGCCCGGCTTGCTGGGCGCGGCCATGTTCCGCGCCATCACCCAATCCACCGGCTGGCGCGATATGCTGCGTTTTGCCGGCCTGCCCTTCGCCCAAACAACCCAGCCTCTCAGCGCTGGGGCCGACATCGCCTACCAGGCCATGAGCAACAAAATAGCCACCCTGCGCTGGTTAGACGCCCTGGTGGAAGAAATGAAATCGCTTCGCCGCCTCGTTAGCGACGGCGAAGAAGAGATGCTGGCTTCGATTTTCACCGAACTGCACATGGAGCGTGAGCGTTGGCTGGCCGAACGGGCACAAAACCAATGGTCCGAGGCCAAAGAGCCGGACATCGAGGGCAACACCATCAGTGGACAATTGTTAGGCGCTTTCGGCCGTAAACGAAAACCAGCCGACAAATCGTAAACAGCGGGATTATTTCCCCAAATTTTATGACCCCATCCCCTCAACTGCCCCGTTTTCGCGTCTTGATGATTGCGCCAACGTCGTTTTTTAGCGATTACGGCGGGCACATTCGCATCCTGGAGGAATCGTACACCTTGCAGGAACTCGGGCAGGAAATCGCTATCGTTACCTATTATAAAGGCAGCGACATGCCGGATTTGGATATTCGGCGCACGCCGCCGCTGCCTTACCACACCGATTATGAGGTGGGTTCTTCGCGCCACAAGCTGGCCTTTGATGTGTATTTGGCGGCGAAAAGTTTGTTGGAAGGGCTGCGTTTTCGCCCGGATGTGATTCATGGGCACATGCATGAAGGCGCGTTAATTGGCGGCGTATTAGCCAGAGTGCTGCGCGTGCCGTTGGTGTTTGATTTTCAGGGCAGCCTGACGGGGGAGATGGTGGACCATCACTTTTTGGACCCAAACGGCCGTGTCTACGCCCTGGCCCACCGATTAGAAAAATTTATCAGCGGCCGTCTGCCGGATGCGGTCCTCACCAGCTCGCTTCAGGCCGGTGAATTTTTGCGCAAACAATTCGATGTGCCCCAGGCGCAAATCTACCCATTGCCCGACTGCGCCAACACCAGCCGCTTCGATCCCCTGAAATTTACGCCAGAGGCCAAATTGCAGCTGCGCCGCCATCTGGGCATTCCCGACGACCATCTGATTGTCGCTTATTTAGGTTTACTGACCGATTACCAGGGAATTCCGCATCTGATTGAAACGGCCGTGCGCTGCCAGCAGACCGGCGAAGCCATCCATTTTTTGGTGATGGGCTATCCCGATGTGGACCATTACCGCGCCATGGCCGAAAACAGGGGCGTGGGCGGCATCATGACGTTCACCGGCAAGGTGGAATATCGTGATGCGCCGTACTATCTATCCTTGGGCGATATAGCGGTCACGCCAAAAATGTCGCAAACCGAAGGCAGCGGCAAAATGCTGAACTACATGGCGCTAGGCCAGCCCATTGTGGCCTACGATTCACCCGTTCACCGCGAATACCTGGCCGATTTGGGCGTTTATGTGCCGATGGGCGACGTGGCAGGGTTTGCAACGGCCGTTATCCAACTCGCCCATCAACCCGACAAACGCCGCGACCTGGGCCAAAAGCTGCGCCAACGCGCCATCGAAGAATACAGTTGGCAGCGCGCCGGCAAACAGATCGTTGACCTATACAACGATTTGACAAGAAAATAGCCCAAGGCTATAATGCGCATTCGCGTATTTGTGGAAACGAATTTACAAAGAACCGCAGATAACCGGAATGGTATGTTGACCTGAAAGGAACAGTTCAAGGGGTGCAATTATTGCGTTGCACCCCTTCTTTGCGGTTTGGCAACGCGATCCGGTGGAGCAAATTCATAAATTTCTAAGGATAAACCCTCAGGTTTGTCCCGGAGCAGGTGGAGAATAAATGTCAAGACTGCCAACTAAAACCTATGCCCGCACCACTGACCCGCTGGAGTTACCCACCCTCATCGACGTTCAGTTAAACTCCTTCGATATCTTTAAAGACGAAAGCCTGGCCGAACTTTTCGACGAAATTTCACCCATTGAAAGTTTTAATGGGGATTTAAAGTTGTATTTTCCATGCGACCGTCCTGAGACCGAAGGTTTTGACCTGAAATATTGGTTTGGGGAGCCTAAATACAGTGTGGAAGAGTGTGTTGAGCGTGATATGAGTTACGCCGCGCCGCTGTATGTGAAGTGCTTGCTGTATAGCACCGACCAGGACCAGCCGATTGTCCAGGAAATTTTCATGGGCGATTTCCCGCTGATGACGCCTGCGGGTACTTTTATTATCAACGGCACTGAGCGGGTTGTGGTAAGTCAGTTGATTCGTTCTCCGGGCGCTTATTTTGAAGTTGTTGAAGAGCGTACCACGGGACGGCCGTTAGCCATGAGCAAACTTATTCCAGACCGGGGCGCCTGGATGGAATTTGAGACCCGTAAGACCGATTACATCACCGTCAAGTTCAATCGTAAGCGTACCGTTCCGATCACCCTTTTCTTGCGCGCCATGGCGGCCGTCAAAGACGATTTGGGCGACAGCCTCTTAGATGAAGGCAACGACAGCGACTTATACGCTTTGTTTGAAGACGTAGATACCAACAGCGAGCACCTCTACATTCAAGGCAGCATCGAACAAGAACCGCCCTGGGATCCGGACAAACCGGTGGCCCAGCAGGCGTTGATTGAGTTCTACAAGCGCATGCGTCCCGGCGACCCGCCGACCTTGGATAACGCCACGCAGTACCTTTACGAACAACTGTATGATCGCCGTCGTTATGATCTGGCCAAAGTCGGCCGTTACAAGCTCAACAAACGCCTGGATTTGGCGATGACCATCCCTGAAGAACACCGCACAGTCACGCAGTACGACATTGTGCGCATGATTAAGCGGATGATCCTCATCAACAATGGCCTGGAAGGACCAGACGACATCGATCATCTTGGCAACCGCCGCGTGAAGACAGTGGGTGAACTGCTGCAAGCAAAATTGCGCGTCGGTCTGCGCCGGATGGAGCGTGTTGTGCGCGAGCGCATGTCTATCCGCGACAGCGATACCGTTACGCCAGTGAATTTGATTAATATACGCCCGGTCGTTGCTTCTGTGCGCGAGTTTTTTGGCAGTTCACAGTTGAGCCAGTTCATGGAACAGGCGAATCCGCTGGCAGAATTGACCCACAAACGAACGTTGTCGGCGTTGGGACCGGGTGGTTTGCGCCGGGAACGCGCCGGGTTTGAGGTGCGTGATGTGCATCACAGCCATTACGGCCGTATCTGCCCCATTGAAACACCGGAAGGACCGAATATTGGTTTGATTGGTCGTTTGGCGACATACGGCCGTGTCAACAAATACGGCTTCATCGAAACCCCCTACCGCCGCGTACGCAACCAGATCGCCACCGACGGCGACGAACTCATCAATCACGACGTCTTCCAAAATGTCGTTCATCCAGAAACGGGCGAAATCATCGTTGCCGCAGACGAAACCATCACTGCCGAACACCTGCCAGCTATTCGAGAAGCCGGTATAGGCCGTGTAGACGTCTGGCCTTACATGACCGATGAAATTGTCTACATGTCGGCCGATGAAGAAGATCACTACACCATCGCCCAGGCCAATGCCATCAGCGACTCGCGTGGACAATTGGTCGAACGGCGCGTTTCCTCCCGTCGTAACCAACAATTCCGGTTCACATCTGTGCAGCGCATCGACTACATTGATGTCGCCCCGCGCCAGATCGTGGGTATCTCTGCCTCCCTTATCCCATTCTTAGAACACGACGATGCCAACCGCGCCCTGATGGGATCGAACATGCAGCGCCAAGCTGTGCCTTTATTGCAGCCAGACGTTCCAATTGTCAGCACAGGCATGGAAAAACAGGCCGCCCTCAATACAGGGCAGGTTGTCGTGGCTAAAGAACCGGGCGAAGTTGTCAGCGTTACAGGCGACAAAATAACGGTGGTCGGCGAAAACGGCCCCCGTACCTACAACCTGCGTAAATACAACCGGTCCAACCAAAGCACCTGCATTGACCAACGGCCGATTGTTGTAAAGGGACAACGCGTGGAAACCGGCGCTGTTCTGGCCGACAGTTCTTCTACCGAATATGGCGAATTGGCGCTGGGTCAAGACGTTGTCGTTGCTTTCCTCTCCTGGGAAGGCGGCAACTTCGAGGATGCCATCCTGGTAAGCGAACGTCTGGTGCGTGAAGATCGCTTCACTTCTGTCCACATCGAAAAACATGAGATTGAAGCCCGAGACACCAAATTGGGGCCAGAAGAAATCACTTATGATATCCCCAACGTCAGCGAAGACGCGCTTAAAGATTTGGACGAACGGGGCATCATTCGCGTCGGCGCCGATGTGAAAGAAAACGATATTCTGGTTGGTAAAATCACGCCCAAAGGTGAAAAAGAGCTTTCGCCCGAAGAAAAACTGCTGCGCGCCATCTTTGGCGATAAAGCTCGCGAAGTAAAAGACTCCAGCCTTCGTCTGCCCCATGGCGCACGGGGTAAAGTGGTAGATGTCCATGTCTTTGATCGCCAACACGACCGAGATTTACCCGCCGGTGTAGAAACCATGGTGCGAGTAAGTGTTGCCCAGCGGCGTAAATTGCAAGAAGGCGACAAAATGGCCGGCCGACACGGGAACAAAGGCGTTATTTCCAAAGTTGTTCCTATTGAAGATATGCCCTACCTGGACGATGGCACACCCATCGACATCATTTTAAGCCCCTTGGGTGTACCCGGCCGTATGAATATCGGCCAGGTTTTGGAAACCCACCTGGGTTGGGCTGCGCATCAACTAGGCTTCCGGGCGATAACGCCGGTATTCGACGGCGCAAAAGAAGTTGAAATCAACGCTGAATTGGCGCGGGCCTGGTTGGTTGAGCGAGGTTGGAATGTCGTGACGCAGTGGGCTTGGGATTGGCTTGCTGAAATCAACTACAATTCCGAATCTTTGGCAGATGACCATGAAGCACGCTTGCTCTTCCTGGCCAATTGGTTAGGGGAAATGGGGTATGATGTTGCCCGCTTAGAAACGGATTATCACTATGCCCGGTACAATGCAGGCCTGGAATGGCTGCGGACGCGCGGTTGGGATCCCGACAAATTGTTGTTTGGCGGGCGAGAAGCTCTGCGTAAACAAGATTTTGGTCAGTTTGATGAGTATGCCATTGAGGTCTGTATTCGTGAGTGGTATGCCTTAATGTTAGAAAAGCACAGCAATTTGCTGTCTGAAAGCGTGAAGGTAGACCCGATGGAGACAGATGTGGACACACTCGTGGCTTTGGCGACCCAGATCACCCTGGCCACGCACATCCCGGTTCCGGTTTATGGCAAAGAACGGCTGATTGATGGGAAATCGGGACGGCCGTTCGACCAACCCGTGACCGTTGGGGTTATCCACATGCTCAAACTCGCCCATCTTGTCGAAGACAAAGCACATGCCCGTTCCACCGGTCCATACTCCCTCGTAACGCAGCAGCCACTCGGTGGTAAAGCTCAATTTGGTGGTCAGCGCTTCGGTGAAATGGAAGTTTGGGCTTTGGAAGCATATGGCGCAGCCTACACACTCCAGGAAATGCTCACCGTCAAATCCGATGATGTACAAGGCCGCGTGAAAACCTACGAATCCATCGTCAAAGACGAACCCATAGAAGAACCTGGTGTCCCTGCTTCCTTCCGAGTCCTTGTCAAAGAATTGCAGAGCCTGGGGCTGGCCGTAGAAGCAGTAACAGAATCCGGCGAATCAATACGCTTCGGTAAAGAAGACGACAAAAAAACCAGACGTTGGGCCGGTACAGGACTGATGGACTTGGCCAGAAGCCGCCATTAGATTGTACCGCCAACAACTACATGCAGGGCATCGACACTGAAAACCGATGCCCTGCTACACTTGAAAAACCTGGCTAAGTTCTAAAGGACAGCTCCCCTCATCAGGAGAGTTTGACTCATTTTGCTTTGTTGACAATCGACCCACTTGTGATAGAATCACAATTCGTATGTTTGCTAACTAGCTTCGCCCGGTAACTCAACCGAAGTTACCAACCGAATATGTAATTAGCATGGAGGCCATCGAGTTTTTAAAACTGCGATGGCCTCCATTTGTCGGTAAGTAACGGCATGTGAAAATATTCTTATGACAACATGCCGCCTGGTTCTTGCCCATTATTCAGAAACTATCAAACCAGGAAGAAGTCATTTTTAATGTAAGGAGAAGAGCAAGCGTGCCCACAATTAATCAGCTTGTACGTAAAGGGCGCTCGGCAAAGGGTAAGAAAAGCACTGCGCCGGCCCTGCAATGGACATATAATTCATTCAAACAGCGTCGTACGCGCCAGGCCAAGGGTGCTCCCCAGAAACGTGGGGTATGTACACAGGTTAAAACCCTGACACCTAAAAAGCCGAATTCAGCCCTGCGCAAAATTGCCCGTGTTCGTTTAACCAACCACATCGAGGTAACAGCGTATATTCCCGGAGAAGGGCACTCCTTGCAAGATCACTCGGTCGTGTTGGTGCGAGGTGGTCGTGTAAAGGACTTACCCGGCGTTCGTTACCACATCGTTCGTGGCACTTTAGATGCCGGTGGCGTTGATAATCGGAAAAAGGCCCGTTCTAAATACGGTACTAAAATGCCAAAGGCAAAGAAATAGGGAGATTGAGAAATGCCAAGACGTTATCGCCCTGAAAAACGTGTTGTTGATCCGGATTTGCGTTACAACAGCGTTAACGTGTCCATGTTTGTGAACCGTCTCATGAGAAGCGGCAAGAAAAGCACGGCACAACGTATTTTATATGATAGCTTTGACATCATTGAGGGTCGTTTAAAGCGGCCACCATTGGAAATATTTGACCAAGCGCTGCACAATATTATGCCGCACATCGAGGTAAAACCTCGTCGTGTAGGTGGGGCAACCTATCAAGTCCCCATGCCTGTAGAACCAGAACGCCAAGTTTCTTTGGGCATGCGCTGGTTACTGACTGCGGCGCGTAATCGTGGCGGCCGTTCGATGGCTGAAAAATTGGCCGCTGAATTAATGGATGCGGCGAACAATCAAGGCGCTGCGGTGAAGAGACGTGATGACACGCATCGTATGGCTGAGGCTAACCGGGCGTTCTCGCACTTCTCTCGCTTCTAAATAAAAGTGAGTTTAGGTTGTATTGATGAGTAGTTTACCGTTAGATCGTGTCCGGAATATAGGCATTATTGCCCACATTGACGCTGGTAAGACCACCACCACGGAGCGCGTTCTCTATTATACAGGCCGTATTCATCGTATGGGTGAGGTTCATGAAGGAACTGCCACGATGGATCACATGGTCCAAGAACAAGAGCGTGGTATCACTATCACGTCGGCGGCTACCAGTACTTCTTGGCTCGATCATCAAATCAACATCATTGATACACCTGGTCATATTGATTTTACGGCCGAGGTGCAGCGTAGTCTGCGTGTATTAGATGGTGGTGTTGTGGTGTTTGATGCCGTAGCTGGCGTAGAGCCTCAATCTGAAACTGTATGGCGTCAGGCGGATGAATACAACGTACCGCGCATTTGTTTCATAAACAAAATGGATCGCGTGGGCGCAGATTTCGGCCGTACGATACGAATGATTCGGGATCGTTTGAAGGCCAATCCAATTGCCATTCAATGGCCTATTGGTCAAGAGTCAGACTTCCATGGTGTCGTCGATCTTTTAACAATGGAAGCCATTATATGGGAAGAAGATGATTTGGGCGCCAAGCCGGTTGTTGTGCCCATGCCAGAGCATGTGCGCGAAGATGCAGAAAAAGCGCGTCAGGCTATTCTGGATCGAATAATCGAAACCGATGAAGAATTGATGGCGCGCTATCTGGAAGATGAAGAGATCACTCCAGAAGAATTGCGGTTGGCGCTTCGCATGGCAACTATTCGGGGTGAAGTGACGCCCGTTTTATGTGGCACTGCATTACGCAACAAGGGCGTGCAGATTCTGCTTAATGCTGTTGTTTATTATCTTCCATCGCCGCTGGACGTTCCGCCCATTCAGGGAACTAATCCGTTTACCGGAGAGATTGAAACCAGAACGTCTAATGACGACGAGCCGTTGTCTGCGTTGGTGTTTAAAATTGTTACAGACCCTTATGTCGGCCGTTTGGCCTATTTCAGAGTTTATTCTGGTGTGCTGCGCAGTGGCGATACGGTCAGTAATACAGCGAAGAGCAAGAAAGAGCGTATTGGCCGCATTCTCCGAATGCATGCCGATCATAGAGAAGACCTGAAAGAGGTGCGCGCTGGCGATATTGCTGCCACGCTGGGTTTAAAAACCACTTTTACCGGCGACACCCTCTGCGCGCCAGACGCGCCGATTGTCTTGGAATCGATTGATTTTCCAGAACCGGTTATCCAGCTCGCTGTCGAACCGAAAGGCAATGCAGACCAGGAAAAAATGGGTATCGCTCTTAAGGCTTTAGCTGAAGAGGATCCAACATTCCAGGTTAAAGTTGACGAGCAAACAGGGCAAACTGTCTTGTATGGCATGGGCGAATTGCACCTTGAAGTTTTGATTGATCGCCTTTTGCGTGAGTTTAAAGTGGCTGCGAATGTTGGGCAACCGCGTGTGGCTTACCGTGAAACCATTACTGCGCCGGTAGAAAAAGCTGAAGGGCGTTTTGTCCGGCAAACTGGCGGTCGTGGGCAGTTTGGTCATGTCATACTGCGGCTAGAACCTTTGCCGCCTGGATCAGGCTTTGTGTTTGAGAATGCGATTGTGGGCGGCATTCTTCCAAGGGAATATATAAACCCAACTGAAGCAGGTATTCGCGAAGCGTTGAGCAGTGGTGTTATTGCAGGATACCCGCTGGTTGATATTAAGGCATCCTTGTACGATGGATCTTTTCACGATGTCGATTCATCAGAAATGGCATTTAAGATAGCCGGTTCGATGGCCTTGAAAGATGGCGTACAGCGAGGTCGACCCGTTTTGTTGGAGCCAATGATGGCAGTTGAGGTCGTGACGCCAAACGATTATACCGGGGACGTTATCGGCAACCTGTCTTCACGACGTGGCATTATTGAAGGTATGGAACCTCGGGTTGAGGGAATTCAATCCATCAAAGCCCTGGTTCCTTTAGCAGAGATGTTTGGGTACGCGACACGTCTGCGATCGATGACACAAGGACGAGGCACTTTTACGATGGAGTTCCATCACTATTCGCCAGTAAGTGACGATATTGCCCAGTCTATCATCCGAGGCGGCCGTTAACAGCGGTATTACCCATAGCAGTATTCAGTTTGTAGGAATTATTAGTTCAGAGAGGAAAGAGAATTATGGCCAAAGAAAAATTTGTGCGCGAGAAGCCACACTGCAATATTGGCACCATCGGTCACATCGACCATGGCAAAACCACCCTGACAGCAGCTATTACCAAAACGCTGTCCCTGAAAGGTTGGGCGGATTTCCGGGCTTTCGACCAGATCGATAATGCGCCCGAAGAAAAAGCACGCGGTATCACCATCGCGATTGCCCACGTTGAATACGAAACAGCCAATCGTCACTATGCCCACGTAGACTGCCCCGGACATCGTGACTACATCAAAAACATGATCACCGGCGCAGCCCAAATGGATGGCGCTATCCTGGTGGTCGCCGCGCCTGATGGCCCGATGCCCCAGACCCGCGAACACGTCTTGTTGGCCCGTCAGGTAGAAGTACCGGCGATGGTCATCTTCTTGAACAAAGTCGACATGATGGACGATGAAGAACTGCTGGAGCTGGTTGAGCTGGAACTGCGTGAACTGCTGGACAGCTACGACTTCCCCGGCGATGAAACGCCAATCGTGCGTGGCAGCGCCCTGGCGGCCCTGGCCAGCGAAAGCAAAGACCCCAACGCGCCGGAATACGCGCCGATTTGGGAGCTTATGCGCGTGGTGGATGAGTACATTCCACAGCCCGAACGCATGACCGACCTGCCTTTCTTGATGTCGGTGGAAGATGTTTTCTCCATCAAGGGGCGCGGCACGGTGGTAACCGGCCGTGTAGACCGTGGGACCCTGACACCCATGAGCGAAGTCGAGATTGTTGGTTTGCGTGAAGACATTCGCAAAGTGGTTGTAACCTCCATGGAAATGTTCCACAAGATTTTGGACAAAGTACAGGCGGGCGACAATGCTGGTTTGCTGCTGCGCGGTGTTGCGCGCGACGACATCGAGCGCGGGCAGGTATTGGCTGCGCCGAAGAGCATCACGCCGCACACCGAGTTCATGGGCGAAGTGTACGTTTTGCGGAAAGACGAAGGCGGGCGACATAAGGCATTCTTCCCCGGATATCGGCCGCAGTTCTACATCCGCACATTGGATGTGACCGGCGAGATTACCCTGCCGGAAGGTGTAGAAATGGTTATGCCGGGCGATAATGTGAACCTGAATGTCAAGCTGATTACGCCTGTGGCGTTGGAGCAAGGCAGCAAGTTTGCCATTCGCGAAGGCGGCCTGACGGTTGGCGCTGGGGTCATTACCCAGATCATCAAATAATTTATTAGTAAGGGGCGCTGCTGGTGACGGCATCGCCCCTTATACTGAGGCAATTATGGCTAAGCAAAGAATCCGCATTCGTTTGAAGGCATACGATCATCGTGTTCTAGATCAATCGGCAAAGCGTATCGTGGGAACGGCCGAACGAACTGGAGCCCATGTTGTTGGTCCAGTGCCGTTGCCGACAAAAATCGAGCGTTTCACCGTGCGTCGCAGCACTTTCATTGACAAAGATTCGCACGAACATTTTGAAATCCGCACTCATAAGCGTTTGATTGATGTGATCAATCCTGATTCTAAAACGATTGACACCTTGATGCGGTTGAATTTGCCGGCTGGTGTGGACATTGAGATTTCGATTTAAGTAGATCGATATTAATCGCAGTGTGTTTTACTGCGGAGACTAGGGATGATGCAGCTTACGCCTAGTAGCTGGCAGTCCCGGGAGGTATAAGTGAAAGGTTTACTGGGCATTAAACTTGGTATGACCCAAGTTTTTGATGATAAGGGTGTGGTAACGCCGGTGACAATTGTGCAGGCGGGACCGTGTTTTGTAACCCAAGTCAAATTGGAAAAAAAGGATGGCTATGATGCCATCCAGGTGGGTTTTGGTGATGTTTCCGAAAAACGCCTTACCCAAGGTCAGAAGGGGCATCTTGGCCTCTTAAAAACTGACGAAAAGCATCCCCAGCGTAAAAAGAACATTGGTATACCCCCTGTGCGTCATTTGAGCGAGTTCCGCACGAAGAACACGGCCGATTATAAAGTTGGGCAAGTTCTGACTGTGGAGCAGTTTGCGGCCGGAGACCACATTGATGTGACCGGGAAGACAAAAGGTCGTGGTTTTGCTGGCACCATAAAGCGTCATGGCTTTAGTGGCGGCCCTAAAACTCATGGTCAGTCTGACCGCTGGCGTGCGCCTGGTTCTGTGGGAGCAACGTCGGGTACGGCGCATGTGTTCAAGGGGAAGAAGATGTCTGGGCATTATGGTGATGAACGTTTCACTGCTCAGAATCTACAAGTTGTTACGGTTGATCCAGAGAAGAACCTTTTGGCTATCAAGGGTTCTATTCCTGGGCATAAGGGGAGTCTCGTGATTATTCGAGACTCAGCTAAGAACTAACTGGCGGAGGCGCTGTCATGGAAGTTCCTGTTTATAACATGTCTGGTGAGGAAGTGAGCAATGTTGAGCTTCCGGCGGACATTTTCGAAGCAAAAATTAATCGTGATCTGATGCATCAGTCGTTGGTTCGTCAGTTGGCAAATAAGCGTTTAGGTACTCACAAGGCGAAAGGTCGTTCTGAGGTAAATCGGAGTACGAAGAAGATTTATCGGCAGAAAGGCACGGGTAATGCGCGACATGGCAGCCGCCGGGCGCCTATTTTTGTGGGTGGTGGTGTGGCACATGGCCCATTGCCGCGTAGCTATGAAAAGAAAATGCCGCGTAAAATGCGTCGGGCAGCTCTGCGGTCTGCGCTTTCGGTGAAGGCTGGCAATGGGGATATTGTGGTGCTGGATGAAATCAGCATGGATGTTCCTAAGACCAAAGAAATGGTTGCGGTGATGAATCGCCTGGTTGCGGGTGAAAGCACGCTGTTGCTGTTGGCGGAACGTGATAAGAATGTTGAGTTGTCGGCGCGTAATTTGCCGGATTTGAAGGCTTTGCGGGCGACGTATCTGAATATTCGTGATCTGTTGGGTTATAACAAGATCGTGATGCCTCTGGCGGCGCTTGATGTCATCAATTCTTTTTTGAGTTCTGAAGATTTCTTTGATGATTTCGAGGATGCTGAAGAGGAGGAATAAGCGATGCAGATTCATTGGCGTGAGATTATTCGGCGGCCGGTGGTGACAGAAAAGAGTAACTACCAGGCTGATATTAATAACCAGTATACGTTTGCGGTTGATTCGCGGGCGAATAAGGTGCAGATCAAGGAAGCTATCGAGTTGGCGTGGCCGGAAGTAACGGTGGAGAAGGTTCGGGTGGCGAATATGCCGCCGAAGCGTGCTCGCCGTTGGCGTCGGGTGTCTACGCGGAAGCCGGGGTGGAAGAAAGCAATTGTGACTTTGGCTGTTGGCGATAGCATTGATTTGTTTGAAGGTGTGTAAGTTGTTCCCCGTTTTGGGGTGAGCGATATTATTGAGCAGTGACGAGGTTTGTTGGATGATGGGGTTGATGTTCCCATTGTTTATGCGAGCTGAAGTCCGTCTCTGGAGGTAAGATGCCGATCAAAGTGTATAAACCGACTTCTCCTGGCCGGCGCGATATGACCAGCCAGACATATGAAGAAGTCACCCGTGTGGCGCCGGAGCCCTCGTTGACACGAGGATTGCGGAAGCATGGCGGGCGTAATCATCGTGGAAAGATTACGATTCGTCACCGTGGTGGTGGCCATAAGCGGCGATTTCGGGAGATTGATTTTAACCGGCGTGATAAGTTTGACGTGCCGGCCCGTGTAGCGTCGATTGAGTATGATCCGAATCGTTCTGCGCGCATTGCAATGTTGGTGTATGTAGATGGCGAAAAGCGGTACATTATTGCGCCGCTTGGCCTGCGGGTTGGGGATCAGGTGATGAGTGGTCCGAAGGCTGAGATTCGGCCGGGGAATGCTTTGCCCTTGATTAATATCCCGTTGGGTACTCAGGTCCATAACATTGAGATGCAGGTGGGCAAGGGCGCGCAAATGGTGCGTGCGGCGGGTACGTCGGCGCAGTTGTTGGCGAAGGATCATCCGCAGTATGTGACGTTGCGTTTGCCTTCTGGTGAGGAGCGTTATGTGCCACAGGATTGCCTGGCGACGGTTGGCCAGGTGGGTAATGTGGAGCATGGTAACGTGAAGCTGGGTAAGGCTGGGCGTAAGCGTCATATTGGGGTGCGCCCGACGGTACGTGGTTCGGCCATGAACCCGAATGATCATCCGCATGGTGGTGGTGAGGGTCGCTCGCCGATTGGTATGTCTGGTCCTAAGACCCCGTGGGGTCAACCGGCGCAAGGTCGACGGACGCGTAAGAATAAGGCTACGGATCGTTATATTTTCCGTCGTCGTACTAAGAAGCGTCGGTAGGAGGTAAGAAGAAGATGTCACGTTCTTTAAAGAAAGGACCGTTTGTAAGTCCGAAATTGATGAAGAAGGTCGAAAAGCTGAATGCGACGAAGGCTCGTCAGGTGATTCGTACCTGGTCTCGGGCGAGCACGATTTTCCCGCAGATGGTGGGGCATACGATTGCTGTGTATGACGGCCGTCGCCACATTCCGATTTATATTACTGAAAATATGGTTGGCCATAAGCTGGGTGAATTTGCGCCGACTCGTATGTTTCGTGGTCACGTCTCGAAAACTGAGAAGAAGGGTAAGGGGCGTCGGTAATTATGTCTGAAGCATTTGAAGTGAAAGCGAGTGTTCGCCACATACCAATTGCGGCACAGAAGGTGCGGTTGGTATGTGATGTTGTTCGCGGCAAGGGTGCCGAAGAAGCGTTGGCGATTCTGCGATTTATGCCGCAGAATGCGGCCGATGTGGTGTATAAGCTGGTGGAATCGGCCGTGGCTAATGCAGAGCAGAACTTTGGCCTGGAAATTGGCGAGCTTTATGTGAGCCGTATATACGCCGACAAGGGGCCGCAGCACCGCAAAGCGCCTCATGGTGGTCGTTTTGCTGGGCGTGGTCGTTTCCGTCCGATTATTCGCCGTTCGTCCCATATCACTGTTGTTTTGGCCGAGCGCGAAGTTGTTGATTACAACGTTTAGGTGGAGGAGTAATGGGACGTAAAGTACATCCTGTCGGTTTTCGTTTGAAATATATCCGTGATTGGAACACGCGTTGGTATGCGGAAAAGCAGCAATACCAGGATTTGTTGCACGAAGATTTTGCCATTCGGGCCATGATCCGTAAAGAAATGCCCCAGGCTGGTATTTCGGCTCTGAACATTGAGCGGGCAGCGCCCAATCAAGTTCAGGTGACCATTCACACGGCTAAACCGGGTATTGTGATTGGCCGCAAAGGCGCTTCGGTGAAAGAACTTCGTGGCAAGCTGCGGCAGTTGACCGATAAAGCTGTGAAGTTGGAAGTCGAAGAGATCAGCCAGCCCGACACAGATGCGCAATTGATTGCGGAGAATGTGGCTAATCAGATGGAACGCCGTATTTCGCACAGCCGGGCGATGAAGCGTGCTGTACAGCAGGCGATGCGTCAGGGCGCGGAAGGTGTTCGCATTGAGGTTGGGGGCCGTTTGGGCGGTTCGGAAATGGCGCGGAAAGAGAAGGTTTGGGACGGCCGTGTCCCGCGTAACACCATCCGTGCAGACCTGGATTATGGGTTTGCTGAAGCGCTGACCACCTTTGGAAAAATTGGCGTCAAGGTTTGGATTTATCGGGGCGAAATTTTGCCCCAAAAAGCCGAATCCGCCATGGACGTCTACATTAGTGAATAAATGACAATTGAAGATTGTCGGCCGTTGGCACAAGCCACGGCCTGCTAATCTTCAATTTTGCGGAGTTGGAATCATGTTAATGCCAAAACGTGTCAAATATCGGAAGCAGTTCCGAGGGCGTATGCAAGGCATGGCCAAGGGTGGCACTGACCTGCTCAGTGGGGAATTTGCCTTACAGGCATTGGAACCCGGTTGGATCACCAGCCGTCAGATCGAGGCAATGCGCCGAACTGTGGTGCGCCATATGCGTCGCCGTGGTAAATACTGGATTCGGATTTTTCCAGATAAGCCGGTGACTGCGAAACCCGCCGAAACCCGCATGGGTAAGGGTAAAGGTTCTGTGGACCATTGGGTTGCTGTAGTGAAGCCTGGGCGCATCATGTTTGAAGTAGGTGGTGTGCCGGAAGACATGGCGCGCGAAGCGCTGCGCCTGGCAGCCTATAAACTGCCCATCCGGTCCCAGGTTGTTTCACGGGAGGATAAGCTCTAATGGCTAAAATTGTTGAGCTGCGTGGAATGAGTAATAAGAAGCTGGAAGAGATGCTGGAAAATGATCGCGAAGAGATGTTTAACCTTCGCTTTCAGAAAGCTGGCGCACGGCTGGAAGATTATACGCGCATCCGGTTTGTGCGGCGCGAGATCGCTCAGATTGAATCTGTGCTGCGTATGCGGCAGTTGGCTGTGGAAACGGCCGTTGCCGAACCCGACATCGCCGCTGCGTTAGCCGGCAAAGATTGGCAAGCAACCGCTTCCTTCAGCTACGAAGACAGCGCCTGGCAGGTAACCTTTGAAGAAAAAGAAGGCAAACAAATAGCCTCGGCACAGGTCGATCTGAATAAAAAGCGCCTCCATGGGCGGCAGGCCCGACGCGAAAAGTCGCTGCCGCGCCTGGTCACCAGCTATAAAGTGGCAGGGTAGGTGAGAAATGAGAGAACAACGTAAACGGCTGGTAGGCGTGGTCACCAGTGACAAAATGGATAAAACGGTGATTGTTGAAGTGACCACCACAAAACGTCACCCGGTGTATGGTAAAGTGTTGCGCTTGCGCAAGAAATATCAGGCGCATGACGAAGCAAATGAATGCCGCATAGGCGATCGGGTTCAGATTATTGAATCGCAGCCGATCAGCCGCCACAAGCGCTTTGCTGTCGTTTCCATTCTGGAACGCGCGAAATAACGAGGAATTGTCATGATTCAGAAAGAAAGTCGATTGAAAGTAGCAGACAATTCTGGCGCCCGTGAACTCCTGGTCATTCAGGTGATGGGTGGTTCGGTGCGCCGTTATGGCGGCGTAGGCGACGTGGTGACGGCATCTGTAAAAAAAGCGGCGCCTAATTCGGCCGTGAAGAAAGGAACCATTGTCAAGGCTGTGGTTGTGCGCACAAACAAAGAGTACAAACGCGACGACGGCAGCTACATTCGCTTTGATGACAATGCGGCGGTGATCCTGGACGCATCGGGCAGCAACCCGGTTGGCACACGTATCTTTGGCCCTGTGGCCCGAGAACTGCGTGACAAAGGGTTTGGGCGCATCATGTCGCTGGCGCCAGAGGCGCTGTAAGAGTTAGATGATATGGCGATGGCTCTCAGGCCATCGTTTATCTGGATAAGAGGTTAAGAGATGCGCATTAAAGTCGGTGACGAAGTTGAAGTAATTGCCGGAAATTATAAAGGGCAGCGCGGCGCAGTGCAGCGTGTAATCCTCAGCAAGGATCGCATCGTGGTGAAGGGTGTGAACGTGGTAAAAAAGCACCAAAAACCACAAAATACCGGCGGTCGGTCACAAGCTCAGGGCGGTATCATAGAGTTTGAAGCCCCTATTGCGGTGTCTAATGTGATGTTGGTTTGCCCACATACCGGCACGCCAACGCGAGTGGGCATTCGCAAAGATGATGACGGCCGTCGCGTTCGCTACTCCTTAAAGAGCGGCAAAGATATTATCGACAAATAATTTATTGTTCATAATCCAAGGTGAGCCAGGCGCCATTGTAACGGTTACGTTGTCTACCGACAGTGGGGACAACCGGTGAAAGCCTAGACCGTTGGCTGGCCTGCCACTTTACCTGGAGGTAAGGATGTTTACACCGTTAAAGGAGCAGTATCAAACAGAAATTGTTTCTGCTCTGATGAAAGAATTTGAGTATCAATCTGTCATGCAGGTGCCACGGATCACCAAAGTGGTTGTCAACGTGGGGCTGGGCGAGGCTTTGGATAATGCCAAAGCTGTCGAATTTGCCGTGAATGATGTGACGGCAATTACCGGCCAGAAACCTGTCGTAACCAAAGCGAAGAAATCTATCGCTGGTTTTAAGTTGCGCGAAGGCCGCATTATTGGCGTAAAAGTGACACTGCGTGGCGAGCGGATGTGGAGCTTTTTAACCCGTCTGATCCACGTGGCGCTGCCACGTACCCGCGATTTCCAGGGGATTTCGCCAGATGCCTTTGACGGCCGTGGCAACTACACACTTGGCTTGCGCGAGCAATTGATCTTCCCAGAAATTGAGTATGACAAGATTGATAAAATTCGCGGAATGGAAGTGACCATTGTGACGACGGCCAAAACAGACGAAGAAGGTCGCCGTCTGTTGACCATGCTAGGGATGCCATTCTGGCAGAGTTGAGGTAGGAGAAAAAATGGCGAAGAAATCAATGATCGCACGGGAAACCAAGCGGAAATATCGCGTACAGGTCAGAAATCGGTGTCGGCTTTGTGGTCGTCCTCGTGGCTACATGCGCCGCTTTGGGTTATGCCGCATTTGCTTCCGCGAAGAATCGCTGAAAGGCAATGTTCCTGGCGTTGTGAAATCAAGCTGGTAAGAGGTGCATTATGTCAATGAGTGATCCGATAGCTGATATGCTGACACGCATTCGTAATGCGCAGATGCGGTTACATCCGACGGTGTCCATGCCGAATTCTAAAATGAAGGTGGAATTAGCCCGCGTTTTGAAGGCTGAAGGGTACATTGAGGATTATCAGGTTTTACCTGAAAAACCACAGGCTGTGCTGAATGTAACGTTAAAATATGTTGGGGACCGCCGTCATCGCCGGTCCGTTATCACGGGACTGGAGCGCGTAAGTCGGCCAGGTCGTCGTGTATATGTTGGTACTAAGAATGTCCCTTGGGTGTTGAGCGGCATGGGTGTTTCCATTGTCACCACATCTCAGGGCGTAATGACTGGACAGCAAGCTCGACGCCTGGGTGTAGGCGGCGAAGTTATCTGCAAGGTCTGGTAATTGGAGGATAACCATGTCTCGAATTGGTAGATCACCCGTCCAAATACCTGACAAAGTAAAAATTGATGTTCAGGATGGAAATCTGGTCACGGTGGAAGGCCCGAAAGGTAAACTGACGCAGGCGCTTCATCCGGAGATGCAGATCGAGATGGAAGAAGGCGTAATGATGGTGAAACGGCCGTCAGACTCCCAAGCCCATCGCTCTTTACACGGATTAACCCGTGCCTTGCTTAACAACATGGTTGTAGGAGTCAGTACTGGCTTCTCTAAAACCCTCCAGATCGAAGGCGTCGGCTATCGCGCTGAAATGAACGGCAAAGTCCTCGTGTTAAACGTAGGCTACTCGCACCCCGTCAACTTCGATCCCCCGGCCGATGTACAGTTTGTGGTAGAAAACCGCAACAAAACTATCATCGTCTCTGGAATTGATAAGCAAGTCGTGGGCGAAATCGCCGCGCAAATCCGCAAACAGCGACCGCCAGAACCCTACAAGGGGAAAGGTATTCGTTACAACAACGAAGTCGTTCGTCGTAAAGCCGGTAAGACTGGCAAGGTGTAAGAGGTATTATCATGGCTGTAAAATCTCACCAATCTCGTGAACGCCGCCGACGTCGCATTCGGATGAAGATATCCGGCACGCCGGAACGTCCACGGTTAAGCGTGTTCCGCAGCACGGAACAAATCTATGCGCAGCTCGTCGACGACGTAGCGGGACGCACTATCGTCTCCGCTTCATCCATCGATAACGAACTCAAAGCACAGATGGATGGAAAAACAAAGACTGAGCAGGCCACGCTGGTCGGCAAAGCAGTCGCCGAACGCGCTTTGGCTGCCGGCATCGAACAAGTCGTGTTTGATCGAGGGGGTTTCCTCTATCACGGCCGTATCGAAGCCTTAGCCGATGGCGCCCGCGAAGGCGGTCTCAAGTTCTAAACAGGAGAATACAATGGGACAAAGACGTCAATATGATCAAGGTAACGAACTAGACGAGCGTATCGTAGACATTACGCGCGTAGCCAAAGTTATCAAGGGCGGTCGTCGCTTTGCCTTCCGAGTGGCTGTCGTCGTTGGCGACAACAAGGGAAACGTCGCCGTCGGTGTGGGCAAAGCCCGATCCGTACCAGATGCTATCCGCAAAGCTCTAGAAGCCGCCCGCAAAAATATGGAAACCGTTTCAATGGTTGGCAACACCATTCCGCACGAGGTCATCGGTGCGCACAGTTCAGCTAAAGTACTCTTAAAACCAGCATCGCCTGGTACAGGAGTTATTGCTGGCGGCGCCGTCCGCCAAATCGTTGAAGCCGCAGGGTACAAAGACATTCTTTCTAAATCCTTAGGCAGCCAAAACGTACTCAACGTACTTCAGGCCACCATGGACGGCTTGCGCCAATTGAAAGATGTTAACCAGGTAGCCGCCGAACGCGGCAAAGATGTTGCCGAAGTACTGCCTTTCTGGAGACGCAGCTAATGGCTAAGCTAATCATAACCTATACCAAGAGTGCGATTGGTTATAACGAGCGGCAAAAAGCAACCATTAAAGCGTTGGGCCTGCAAAAATTAAACCAATCCGTAGAACATGACGATACCCCCGTTATTCGGGGTATGGTTAGAAAAGTAGAACATCTGGTTTCTGTTGAAGAGGTGAGATAATGAAACTACACGATCTGCGCCCAAATACCGGATCAAAGAAAAAGCGCAAGCGAGTGGGTCGTGGTATTTCCGCCGGGCAGGGTAAAACCGCCGGGCGTGGTACCAAAGGCCAGAACGCCCGCAGCGGCGGTGGCAAGGGCGTCTATTTTGAAGGTGGTCAGCTGCCACTAGCTCGGCGCCTGCCTTATAAACGAGGCTTTACCAACGACAATAAGGTTTATTACAAACCTGTAAACCTCAAAGATCTGGCCGAATTCGAATTTGAAGATATTGATGTAGACCCGGAAGTGATGGCTTTTCTGGGACTCATTAAAAAAGAAACGGATCCGGTCGTTATTCTGGGCGAGGGTGAGTTGTCCCAGGCTTTAACCGTTAAAGCGCATCGCTTTTCACAGTCGGCCAAAGAAAAAATTGAGGCAGCCGGCGGTCAGGTAGAAATTCTCCCTTTTGAGGGCTGAATGATTATCCGGCCATTGAACACGGAGAAAAATCATGATTGATTCTGTACGTTCAGCCTTTTTGCTGCCCGATCTGCGCCGCCGAATTTTGTTCACGGTTTTCCTGTTGGTTGTCTATCGCTTGGTGGCTAATATACCGGTGCCCGGCGTTAACCTGGAGGCCTGGCTGGCGTTTACCTCGCAGCCAATTGGCAACAATCAGGTGATAACCTTCCTGGACTTCCTGTCCGGTGGAGCGGTGCGTAATTTTTCAGTGATGGCGATGGGGGTGTATCCTTATATTACCGCTTCCATTATCATTCAGCTGATCACGCCGATTATTCCTCAGCTAGAAGAGCTTGCTTCTGAGGGTGAATCCGGCCGCAACAAAATCAACCGCTATACCTACTACCTAACGGTGCCGCTGGCGATTGTGAATGCCGTAGGCCAGATACGATTGGTTGGCTTTAGCTACCAATCGGTTGGTGGTTTGGAAGTGATTATGCCGCACTTTGGTTTTGCGCCTGACCAATTGTTGGCGACGTTTACGACGCTGCTGGCGATGTTAGGCGGGACCATGTTCGCTATTTGGTTAGGCGAAATGATTACGGAAGATGGCATTGGCCAGGGCATTTCGCTGATCATTTTTGGTGGCATTGTTTCGGGGATTTTGCCCAATATTGCGGGGATGTTCTCCTTGCCCGACATGGTGACGCGTGTCTTTACGTTTGTCGCTTTCATCGTCATTACAGTATTGACTGTTTTGGTGATTGTGATTGTGCAAGAAGGGCAGAGGCGAATTCCGGTGCAATACGGCCGTCGCGTCCGCGGACGCAAAGTTTACCAGGGACAAAGCAGCTTCATCCCCCTGAAAGTAAACACCGCCGGCATGATCCCGATCATCTTTGCCCAATCCATCCTTACTTTCCCGCCCCTGATTGCTGGCTTATTTGTCACCAACAGTGGCAGTGCGCTCGATCGCATGGCTCAAACCATTGCGGCCTTCGGCTCACGGCAAGACCCCACGGTAAACCCCTGGTTGTTTTTCTTCTACTGGTTCTTCTTCTTCCTGTTGGTCGTAGGCTTCACCTTCTTCTACACCGACGTGATGGTCCAGCAGCAAAACATACCACAAACCTTGCAGCGTCAAGGCGGGTTCATCCCTGGCATTCGCCCCGGCAAGCGGACCGCCGACTACATTATGGCTGTCGTTCGCCGCATCACCCTGGCCGGCGCCCTCTTCCTGGGCATCATCGCCGTCTTACCAGGCATTATGCAGGCCATTGGCGCCATCTTGGGGTTGCCTGGCATTGAGCAAAGCGTTGTTGTAGTCAGCGGTTCGGGTTTAATCATTATCGTTGGCGTCGTTATCGATACCATGCGCCAGTTAGAAGCCCAACTGCTCATGCGCAACTATGAGGGATTTATCTAGCGATGGCTACCTACGTGGTCTTGATGGGAGCTCCTGGGGCCGGAAAAGGGACCCAGGCCAAGAAATTGGAAAACAAACTAGGCCTGCCACAAGTAGCAACAGGAGACCTGTTTCGATACAATCAGAAGCACGAAACAGAACTAGGTAAACTTGCCAGAACGTACATCGACAAAGGACAATTGGTTCCAGATAATGTGACTGTGGCCATGGTTCGCGCCCGTCTGATTCAACCAGATTGCGCTCAGGGCGTCATCTTAGACGGGTTCCCAAGAAACACGAACCAGGCTGAAGCCTTAGAAGGGCTGTTGGCAGAATTTCACAGCACCATCAAAGTGGTACCATATATTCATGTGAGCCAGGATGAACTCGTAAAGCGACTGCTCAAACGAGCTGAAATCGAAGGCCGTTCTGATGACAACGAAGAAACAATCCGCACCCGAATGAAGGTATATGCGGAACAAACGCAGCCTCTGCTCGATTATTACCAGGATAAAGGCCTTTTGGTCGAGGTAAACGGCGAACAAGACATTGATAAAGTGTTTCAACAATTGTTAGAGGTTGTGTCAAAATAGTTAAATATATGTGGAGTTGATTCATTGTGTAGCTGCGGCTCACACAATGAGAGGTAAGCAAAGAATCATGAAAGTATCAGCGTCTGTAAAACGTCGTTGTCCGAAATGCAAAATTATTAAGCGCAAAGGCATTGTGCGTGTGATCTGTGTTGATCCGAATCACAAGCAACGGCAAGGGTAAGCTGGAGGAATTATGGCACGTATTGCTGGTGTAGACGTTCCCCGTAACAAGCGGGTAGAAATTAGCCTGACCTACATTTATGGCATCGGTAAAAATGCCAGCCAGAACATTTTGGCATCGGCCAATATTGATCCAAACACACGTGTGCAAGATCTTTCCGAGGCTGAAGTTGGCCGTTTGCGGCAGGTTATTGATGAAAACTATACCGTAGAGGGTGACTTGCGCCGCGAAGTGGCCATGAACATCAAACGGTTAACTGAAATCGGGTGTTATCGTGGGCTGCGTCATCGCCGTCATTTGCCGGTTCATGGGCAGCGTACCAAGACAAACGCGCGCACACGCAAAGGTCCGAAGAAGACAGTGGCCGGTCGTGGTCGTCGTAAGGGCAAGTAATTGTTGTGATTTGTTTGTGTGTGGCGCTTAATTGCGCCACTGACAGCAAATACTCTTGACGGGAGAAATTATGGGACGCAGAAGAACAACCCAAGTACGTAAGAAAATCAAGAAGATGGTGCCGCAAGGGCAGGCCCACATTCACGCGACTTTTAACAACACCATTGTCACGATCACGGATGCCAAAGGCAACACGGTGGCCTGGGCAAGCGCTGGTAGCTCTGGTTTCAAGGGTTCGCGTAAGAGCACACCCTATGCGGCAGGTTTGGCCAGCAAGAATGCGGCTAAAGTGGCCCAAGATCATGGTATGCAAGAGATGGAAGTTATTGTGAAAGGGCCGGGACCGGGTCGTGAATCGGCGATTCGGGCTTTACAAACATCTGGGATTCGCGTTACCGCGATCCGCGATATTACTCCGGTGCCGCACAATGGCTGTCGTCCGCCTAAGAAGCGGCGTGTCTGAGATTATTTACTCGTCTGGCGTCGGTTGGTAAGATATTCGTTGAGAAGAATTATCTGGCCGACGACCAGATTCATTTGAGAGGGATGAAAGGTTGCCACACCTGTAAACCTCTCTAAATCTATATTATTTGGAGGTATAAGTTGGCAAAGTATACAGGACCTGTATGCAAGCTTTGTCGTCGTGAAGGCGAAAAGCTGTTTCTGAAGGGGTCGCGTTGTCTGACCCCGAAATGTTCTTTTGAACGGCGTTCGTATCCGCCTGGGCAGCATGGGCGTGAAGGCCAGTTCCGTCGTGGGCGTGCGTCTGATTATTTGTTGCAGCTGCGCGAGAAACAAAAGGCCCGGCGTATTTATGGGCTTATGGAGCATCAGTTTAGCATTTATTTTAATCGTGCTGAGCGTCGTTCTGGTTTAACTGGTTCAAACTTGTTGATCTTGCTGGAAAGCCGGTTGGATAATGTGGTATACCGCCTGGGTATGGCTGCTTCGCGCCCACAGGCGCGGCAGTTGGTAGCGCATGGGCATATCATGTTAAACGGCCGTAAAACCAACATCCCATCTGCTCTCGTTTCTGAAGGCGATCTGATCTCCATTCGGCCCGAAAGTAGCCGGCGCACATACTTCAAAGATCTGCGCCAAAATATTGATGACCGTCAGGTACCGCGCTGGTTATCGCTTGATACCGGCAGCCTATCGGGTAAAATCCTGAGTTTGCCTGTGAGAGAAGACATTGACGTCTCCTTAAACGAGCAGTTAATTGTTGAATACTACTCCCGCTAAAATTTGTGAGGCCAGTAGGGTTTAACTTGTTAGGGAAGGGAGGTATATCGTTGAGTATTAGCAACTTGATTTTACCTAAGATAGAAAGCACCGCCATGTCTCAAAACTATGGGCGGTTTGTGATCGGTCCGCTGGAACGCGGTTATGGAACAACAGTCGGCAATTCCTTGCGCCGCGTTCTGTTGGCTTCCTTACCTGGAGCGGCCATCACGTCCATTCGTGTTACTGATGTGCCCCATGAGTTTTCGGCCATTCCTCATGTCCGTGAGGATATGATGCAGCTCATCCTGCACATTAAAAAGCTCCGTCTCAAATTACACAACACCGACACGTCACGTTTGCGGTTAGAGGTCCATGGCGCAGGCGTTGTCACGGCAGCCGACTTACAGGTTCCACCGGAAGTAGAAATTATCAACCCGGATTTGTATCTGTTTACTGTCGATTCTGACGATGCCTTCCTGGAAATCGAAATGACGGTTGAGACCGGTCGTGGTTACTCTCCGGCCGAAGATCGCAGCCGCCTGCCAATCGGTGAATTGCCCGTGGATGCTATTTTTAGCCCTATCAGCCGCGTTGGCTATGAGGTTGACAATACCCGCGTGGGTCAGATCGCCGATTATGATCGGGTGGTGATGGAAATTTGGACGGACGGCAGCATCAAACCAGAAGAAGCGCTGGCTCAGTCAGCTCAGATTCTGATGCAATATCTGCGTCCCATTGCTGGCGTTAGTGAAGAAACTTTCCTGCCTGTGGATGATGAAGAGGAAGAAGAAGGCGCTATCCCGAACGAGATTTATGATACGCCAATCGAGCAGCTTGATCTGAGCGTGCGCGTCTTCAACTCGCTGAAGCGGACAGGCATCACCAAGGTTGGTGAAATGCTGGATATGTTGGAACGTGGTGAGGAAACGATGCTGGCCATCCGGAATTTTGGTGAAAAATCGCTGGATGAGTTGAAACAACAGCTTCAGGCCAAAGGTTTTCTCGCAGATGAGGATGAAGGACGCGGGGCTTAAACCCTGGTCGACTCATTCTAAATAAAAACAATCGCCTGGAAACCGAGCCTGATAACCAGACTCGGTTTCCAGACTGTAAGAGGTAAGAGCAATGCGACATCGAGTACATGGTCGTAAACTGAATCGCAGTTCTGCACACCGCAAAGCGTTGCGCCAGAATTTGGTGGCAGATCTGATCTGTTACGAACAACTGTTGACCACAGAAGCTAAAGCCCGCACGATAGGCCCGGCGGCGGAAAAAATGATTACGCTGGCAAAACGTGGCCTGGATAAAGGCAGCGCCAACCCGGCGGCGACAGTTCATGCGCGCCGTTTGGCGGCGGCTCGTTTACCCAAGACGCGCACGTTCACTGATGAAGAAGGCGTGACGGAAGAAGTAGACGTGGTTAAGAAATTGTTTGAAGAAATCGCCCCGCGTTATCAGACGCGTCCGGGTGGATATACGCGCATGGTCAAAGTTGGCAAACGTCCTGGGGACAATGCGGACATGGCTGTGTTGATGTTGGTGGACGAGGAGTAATGTTTGGCTCGTTATCGCGCGCGAATCGAGTATGATGGGACAGCTTATTTTGGCTTTCAACGCCAGGTAGCCCATCAACCAACGATTCAAGGGGCGATAGAGCAAGCATTAGGCCAGATTGTTCATGACCCGGTTACGGTAACGGGCGCCGGGCGGACAGACAGTGGTGTTCATGCCACAGGCCAGGTGATTAGTTTTGACATTGAGTGGCGTCATCTAGTAGAAAACTTGCAGCGCGCTCTAAATGCTAATTTACCGGCCGATATTGTAGTTTTACAGTTAGACGAGACGACGACGACGTTTCACCCGCGCTTTAATGCTCAACGACGGGCTTATGCGTATCACATTTACAACACGGCCGTTCGCAGTCCATTACGCCGTCACCGAAGCTGGCACGTAAGCCAGCCTCTGGATGTGGCATTGATGGATCAGGCGGCCAGTTGTTTGCTGGGGGTGCATGATTTTGCAACCTTTGGCCTGCCGCCGCAAGGCGACAACACGGTACGCGAGGTTTTTGCCGCCCATTGGCAGCAGAATGAGGATTTGTTGGTCTTTTTTATTGAAGCCAACGCCTTTCTCTACCGCATGGTGCGCAGTTTGGTGGGTAGCATGAAGGCTGTGGGTGACGGCCGTTGGTCGATTGCAGAGTTTGAGGCAGCGCTGAACGCCGCTGATCGTAACCGGTCGGGCATGGCCGCTCCGGCGCATGGCCTTTACCTGGTATCTGTAACGTACGGAGAAGAACAGGATGAAAACATACGTAACAAAACCGGCTGATATAGAACGCAGTTGGTACGTGGTAGATGCGGAAGGTCAGACGCTGGGTCGTTTGGCCTCCCAGATAGCCGCAGTTTTACGCGGTAAGCACAAACCCATTTACAGCCCCTCGGTTGATGCCGGCGATTTTGTCGTGGTCATCAATGCCGATAAAATCAAGGTAACAGGACGGCGCATGGACCAGAAAATGTACTATCGCCATTCCGGTTATCCTGGCGGCTTGCGCGAGGCAACACTCAAAGAGCAGTTGGATCGTCATCCAACCCGCCCGGTTGAGCTGGCAATCAAAGGGATGCTGCCCAAGAACAAGCTGGGGCGACAGATGATTAAGAAGTTGAAAGTGTACGCAGGGCCGGAACACCCGCATCATGCGCAGCAGCCCGTCCCGATGGAGCTTTAGGAGAGATTTATGGCAGACAGACAATACATCGAGGGAATTGGCCGTCGTAAGCGTTCTTCTGCGCGTGTGCGCATTTATCCCGGCGCAGACAGCGTAGGCGATTTCACGGTAAACGGCAAGGATGTCAAAGAATACTTCCCGCGCTTTGGGGATCATGAAATCCTCAGCGGGCCGTTAGCGGCGACTGATTTGCTGGGCAAAATGGATGTGACCGTCCATATCGAAGGCGGCGGCATTACCGGGCAAACCAGCGCTGTGCGTCTGGGTTTGGCGCGTGCTCTGGTAAAATATGATGAAAACTTACGCGGTGTCCTGCGTTCTGGCGGCCATCTGACACGGGATGCGCGCATTAAGGAACGTAAGAAGCCAGGTCTGAAGCGTGCCCGCAAGGCGCCGACCTATACCAAGCGTTAGGCTTCCGGTGATTGGCGACTGCTTGCTTTGTGGCAGCATGTTGTAAATTGCAGGTTTATCAGACAATAATCAGGCGAGTTTTAGAACTCGCCTTTTTGCTTTGGAAATGATGATGAAGGTGGCAGGTTGCGTATGATGGGCATTACAGTTGTAGGCTTAGGACCGGGCGACGGCCGTTTCCTGACCCGTGAAGCCTGGCAAATATTAACAGAAGCGGGCACAGTACACCTGCGAACCAAACGCCATCCGGCGGTGGCCGATTTGCCGGAGAATGTGACGCTGATCAGTTTTGATGGCATCTATGAAACGGCCGTTAACTTCGAGTCGGTTTATGCCCAAATTGTGGCCGAACTCCTGCGGCTGGCCCAGACTGGACCGGTGGTTTATGCCGTGCCCGGCCATCCGCATGTGGGTGAATCGACGGTGACAGCTTTGGAAACGGCCGCGCAAGAAGCTGGCGTTCCTGTACGTATTGTGCCGGGGATTAGCTTCATCGAGCCGATGCTGACGGCCGTTGGCTATGATGGCCTGGATGGACTGCAATTGTTCGACGCCGTGGAGATGCTGGCTTTTCACTACCCGCCCCTGAACCCGGATGTACCGCTGCTGTTGGGACAGGTATACAGCCGGTTGGTGGCCAGTGATTTGAAATTGGTGCTGACGGCCGTTTACCCCGAAGAACACCCCGTCTACCTTATTCACGCCGCCGGATTAGACGGGCAATCTGTTGAACAGCTTCCCCTGTATGCCATCGACCACAGCGAGCAGACCAGCCACCTCACCAGTCTCTATGTGCCTGCCCTGCCCTACAAAGCCTCCCTGCCCGCCCTGGCTGAAACCGTCGCCATCCTGCGCAGCCCGGAGGGCTGCCCCTGGGACCGCGAGCAAACGCCGCAAAGTATGCGCGCCGATTTTCTCGAAGAGGCCGGCGAAGTGTTAGAAGCGCTGGATACCTTCGATGATGATGGGCTGCGCGAAGAACTTGGCGATATGTTTTACCACCTGGTCATGCAAACCCAAATGGCCTCCGAAGAAGAAATCTTCCGCCTCAGCGACGTGATTGCCGGGATTGAGGCCAAATTGAAGCGGCGACATCCCCACGTTTGGGGCGATTGGGAGGCGGCAGATACGGCCGCCGTTCTGCACAACTGGGAAAAAATCAAACAAGACGAAAAAGGGCGACAACTCGATTCGATTCTGGATCATATCCCGCTTACCTTGCCGGCCCTCGCCCGGTCGCAAAAAATACAGCATAAGGTGGCAAAAGTTGGCTTCGATTGGCCCAATATCGCTGGCGTATACGATAAGCTGCGCGAGGAAACGGCCGAATTACAGGCCGCCAACACCCCGGCAGAGCGTTTGGCCGAACTGGGTGACATCTTGTTTGTGCTGGTAAATCTGGCGCGCTGGCTGGGTGTGGATGCGGAAAGCGCTCTACGCGAGGCCAATTTGCGCTTTACCCGCCGTTTTCAGGCAGTTGAGCAGTTGGCTGCGGCCCGGCAATTAGATCTCACGCAGATGGATTTGGCGGCGATTGAAATCTTGTGGCAAGAGGTGAAGGTCGCGCTTAAAGCGGCGGATTTAGAAGAAAATGGGTAGAAAGCAGGCAGGAAACTTGCCAAAGTAAACAGGCTTGGCTAAAGTAGGCTCAGTGCTTAACGTGAAGGAGTTGCTGTGCAGGTAGTTTTTGGTCTCATTCTCCCGTTATTGGGAGCTATAAGTCTTCTTGGTGCGGCTTATTTTCTGATTCGCGCGCTATCGGCTCGCTCCCGATTTGGCAAGGAATCGTATGGGTTTGGGCAGTTAGAAGCGCGCCAATCCATGCAGGCTGACTTTATCTGGGCTGTCGTTGCCCTACTTGTCGGCCTGATCTTTTTTGCCGTGTATGCTATTGTTCCCAATGATGGGGAAGCGATGGTTGAGCCAGCATTTGCGCCGACGTTGTCGCCGACAACATCGGCGACAGAAACCGGGGTTTCGACCACGGCCGTTCCCACCACCGTTTTAGCCACAGCCACCGTCACCCCTGTGCCTTTCCCCACTTCTCAGGTTACGGTCTTGCCAACTGCAACTCAGCCGCCGGCCGCCACGCCCACCAATACGCCCGAACCCGCGCCGCAAACGGCCGTTGTCACCAGCCCTGTTGGTGTGTATCTGCGTTCAGAACCCTCTACCACTGCCCCGGATGTGGAATGGCTGCTCGAAGGCACGCAGCTCATTGTCTTACCCGGTGAAGCCCAAGCCGATGAATACACCTGGATTTTTGTGCGCACGTTGGCCGGCAATGAAGGCTGGGTGGCTACCGATTTTGTCTCGGTAAATCCGTGAAAGACCCGAAGGGTTTGAGTGGCAAAAGGTCTAACTTCTTGAGCGTAAACCCATAGGGCCTGCTTAACCCAATACCCCCCGAACATCAATGGCATAGACTCCCTTGCTGCCTGCAAGAACGCGCAGGGGATTGATCTCGATTTCTGTCAGTTCGGGGAAATCGCTGACGAGTTGGGCTAACCGGAAGAGCGTTTCGCGCACGGCCGTTTCGTCCCCAGGCGCAATATTCCGATACCCGGCCAGCTTGCGCCCCGCCCAGGTGGTCGCCAGCAAATAATCCGCATCGTCGGGCGTGAGCGGGGCCAGGGCAAAGGCCACATCGCGTAATCCTTCCACTTCCACCCCACCTGAGCCGAACATCACCACCGGACCAAACTGTGGGTCTTGCACGGCCCCCACGATGACCTCTTGTCCCTGTGGAATCATGGGCTGGATATGAATGCCCTGGATAACGGCCGTTGCCTGCGCCGCCCTGGCCTTCTCTACCAGCGTGATAAACCCCTCGGTTACCGCTTCCGGCGTTGCTACATTCAGCAGCACCCCGCCCATATCCGACTTATGCAAAATATCCGCCGATGCGATTTTGAGCGCGACCGGGTAGCCCATTTCGTTGGCCAACTGCACGGCCGTTTCCTTTGATTCGGCCAGCGCCAGCAGCGCAACCCGAATGCCGTAGGCCGCCAGCATCTCGCCAAAGGCTTCGCTGGGCAGTCCGGCGGGGTCATCTTGCGGTTGGCGGTCCAAAATGACGCGCACAACATCTGGCCGAACGTCATCGTAAATGACCGGCATCTGAACCGGACGCGCCAAAAATTCAGCCCGGCGCGCCAACACGGCTAAAGCGCTGGCCGCGCGCTCCGGAAAGCGATACTCCGGCACACGCGCCGCCCGAAAATGTTCCACGGCTTCCTGTATGAGTCGCTCGCCCATTAAGGCTACCACCACCGGTTTGTGGGTGGCATAAATGATGGGGATAAGGGCGCGGGCTACGCCGCCGGTAGCGTACATGGGCGGCGGCGGCAGCACAATGAGCACGCTGTCCACACCTGGATCAGCCAGCAAGATGTGGAGTGATTGGGCGTATTGCTCCGGTGAGGCGCTGGCCAGCATATCGACCGGATTATGCAGGCTGGCAAAGGGAGGCAGCGCGGCTTGCAGGCGGGTGATGGTCGTATCGCTAAGGGCGGCGAGTTGTAAACCTTGCGCTTCCAGGGCGTCGGCGGCAGTAACGCCGGGGCCGCCGGCATTGGTTAACACGGCCACCCGCCGCCCTTGGGGCAGTGGACACCAGGCCAGGGCGCGCGCCCAATCAAACTGCTCCTCGCTGCTGTCGGCGCGGATAACGCCGGCACGGCGAAAGGCGGCGTTGAAGGCCGACTCGCTGCCAGCCAGAGCGCCGGTATGGGAGGCAGCGGCTTTGCGCCCGGCGGCATACCGCCCTACTTTTAAGGCAATGATGGGGGTTTGGCGGCTGACTTGCGCGGCTTGCTGCACAAAGCGACGGCCGTTACCAATCCCCTCTAAATACAGCGCAATCACTCGTGTGTGCGGATCGGCGGCTACGGGAGCCAGCATATCGGTTTCGGTAATATCGGCCTGATTGCCCAGGCTTACCAACTGCGACAAGCCAAAGCCTTGTCCTTTAGCCCAATCAATAATGGCCGCGCAAATCGCCCCGGAATGGCTGACAAAAGCCACGTCGCCGGGAGTAGGGCCGGGTGGGGGTAGAAAGGTGGTGTCTAGCGGCAGATGGGTGTTGATCAGGCCGATGCAGTTGGGTCCGATGAGGCGCATGTTGTATTGGCGGGCAATACGCAGGCACGCTTCTTCCAGGCGTGCGCCCGCTTCGTTGGTTTCACGGAAGCCGCCGGAAGCAATAATGGCGGCGCGGATGCCGCGCTGCCCGCAAGCAGCCAGGGTTTCTGGCGCAAGTTCGGCGGGCAGCAGCAGGATGGCCAGATCAACGGGGTCGGGTACGGCCGTTAACGCTTGATGTACAGGTCGATCCAACAATGTGCCGCCACGCGGATTCACAAAGTGTATCGCGCCGGGATACCCACTCATTACCAGATTACGCGCCAAACCAAAGCCCAGCTTCGTGGGATTAGGCGACGCGCCTAACAGGACAATGCCCGTCGGGGCAAAAAACGGGCTTAAAGAGGAGTCGATTTGTAGGGTCATGGGGTTCACTCGTGGCCTGGGTTCTGTAGATTGGATCAATCGAAGAGATTGGTTCAATCTTTCCTGACGGCCGTATCTTTTCCACTACCCGATCTCCGCCAGCGCCGCCAAACTGGCTGAACCGCTCAAAGTTGATGATTGAGCAGACTATATTTTAGCAGGCTTTGCGCGTCCGGCGTATCTGGCTGCGGGGTTGGCATTGGCGGCAACGGCCGTCTAACTGCTCCGCCTGTTCCCCGCCAGGGTTGATGGGGCTGCCGCCCTTGCCCAGACAATTGCTCGCCTGCGGTAAGAACTTTCTCTATCAGATAGTTATGTAATGGGTATTAGCATAACTATGTAACGAGTAGCAGCATAGCTATGTAACGGGTAGCAGAATAGCTATGTAACAGGTATTAGCATAGCTATGTAACAAGTATTAGCATAGCTATGCTGCAAATAGTTAGATAGCTATGCTATGGGTATGAGCATAACTATCTAACTATCACTTGCATAGCTATCTAACTGATGGAGATCAGGCGATGGTGAGGCGTTGATCAAGTTGGCCTTGAAGCAGCTCCTGCTGGGGGATGTTACGCACGATTAAGGTATAGGTTCCTGGCGGCATGGGCGGTACGATGAAGATGAGTTCGCTGGGGCTGAGTTTGGCGGTTTGGGTAACGGCCGTTTCCCGGCGCGTTTCGTCCAGAAAGAAGATGCCCTGCAACTCATCGGTGGGATCATATTTGAGGCGACGGCCGTTTAGCCGGGCCATGCTGCCGGGCGTCAGGTAATGGTTGACTGTTTCACTGCCAGCGTCATACAGGGTTTGCGGCAGGGGCAGGCGCGAGGCCGGTTCGATGCGCGTCACCGCCGCCTCGCGCAGGGCGAAGCGCAGCCGTTTGCCCGGCCGCACAACCGCCTGAATCGTGTGCCGGCTGCGGTTAAAGGAGACATCGGCGCCGGGGAAGGTGCCGCGAATGCTGGCGCTGTAGTTCACCGTGTCTGTTACCACGTTGTACCCCTCGCCCAGGGCATCGAGGATGGTTTTTTGGTATAGATAAACGGCCGCCAGCGCATCTTCGCGGGTGATGGTGCTGCCCTGGCGCTGCATCCGGTTAATAATATCTTCCTCCATCAGCGTGCCCCAGGGTTTTACGTGGGCTACGTAGGCATCGGGGTTGGTGGGTAACTTGTTGGGGCGTAAGAAGTAGCGAATAGACATGGAATCCCTCCTGAATGAGTTGTTGGCGTTAAACCTGATGGTTTAAGCGATTGTTTTGCTGGTGGGGTAATTATCTACATGGCGGGATGGGGCGTCAACGGGAGATAAACCCTAAGGGTTTTCTTAAACCCTTAGGGTTTTGTTCTTGGGGAGTTAGAATACCTGGGGCTTAAACCCTAAGGGTTTGTTCTTGGGGATTTAGATTGCGTGGGGCTTAAACCCTTAGGGTTTTGTTCTTGGGGAGTTAGAGTACCTGGGGCTTAAACCCTAAGGGTTTGTTCTTGGGGAGTTAGAATACTGGGGCTTAAACCCTTAGGGTTTTGTTCTTGGGGAGTTAGAGTACCTGGGGCTTAAACCCTAAGGGTTTGTTCTTGGGGAGTTAGATTGCGTGGGGCTTAAACCCTTAGGGTTTTGTTCTTAGCTCGATGCGCTGGCATAGCGGCGCAGCCCGGCGCGGAACAGCCAGGAGGCCCCGGCCGCCAATACCAACGCAAACGCCAGACTAACCCCCAGCAGCTCCCACGACAGCCCTTCACTTAGCGCCGCCGCCGGGATAGATGTGATGAAACCCACAGGAATAATCCAGGTCAGAACCAGGCGCAGCCAGCCCGGATATAAGCCTACCGGGTAGCGGGCCATCTGAAAAACGCTGTCGAACACCCAGCCCACCATCAGCCCCGGATCCCAGAAGACCAGGCTGGCGGCGGCCAGCAAGATGGCGTACAGCGCCAGCAGTCCGGCGGCCAGGGCCAGCAGGAAGGCGGCGATGTGGTACAGGCTGAGGGTGTGGTTTAGACGGGTAACGGCCGTGCCCAATACCAGCAGCCCCAGCAGCAAATCAAATAAGGCAAACAGCCGCCACTTACGCACGCTGACCAAAAACTGCGTACGCACCGGTCGCAAGAGCGTGAAGTCGAACGCGCCGCGCCATACTTCACCGTCCATCCCGGCCAAAGCATCCAGGCTCGGCCCCATCATCAGGCCGCGCAGGGCGCTAACGGTGAGATAGACGCCCAGCACGGCCAGCGCCGAGGCGTAATCCCAGCCTTGAATGGTCTGCACCTGCCCGTAAATGATGCCCAATCCCAGCAAGCCGGTGGCAAAATTAAGCAGAGAATGGAGCAGGCTGATGTAGAAGTTGGCCCGGTAAGCTGCCTCTTCCTGGGCGGAGGCGCTGATAAAGGCGCGGATCAAGCGTAAGTGCATCATGGTAAGGCTCCTCTGACTTTTAACTCGGCAAGATTTGACAAATCTCCAAGATTTGTCAAATCTAAAGGCGGCAGATGGACTGGGCGCATGGGGTTAGCCGCCAACGGCCGTATACTGCCGCACCCCCCGCCGCCACATAACCTGATACAGCAGCAGCGTAACCGCCAGCCAACCTATCTGCGCGACAAATCCTGCCGTTAACTGCGTCCCATTTAGCTGCCCGGTCAGCACCTCCGCCGGGAAGCCGACCATGTAACGAAAAGGCAGGATGACGGCCAGGGTGCGTAAGAGCGGGGGCAGCAGCAGCGTGGGCGCGGCCTGCCCCGCCAGTAGAAAAACCAGGGCATCTTGCACGGCCAGCAGAGCGTCGGCGCGGGCAGCCCAGAAGGCGAGCAAAGCCAGCGCGTAACCCCACAAAAAGCGCAGCAGCCAGGCGAGCAGCAGGGCGGGGAGGAAGGCGAAAAGGGAAACGGCCGTCAGGTTAAACGCTGGTTTTAGCAGCAGCGTCAATAGTAGAACGATGGGCAGCACAAAGGTCAGATAGACCACTTTACCGGCCAATTCCGAGGCCAGCGTATTGTAAAGCGGCGACATCGGCAGCAGCAGCAGGCGGTTCATATCGCCGCCGCGAATCAGGTCGCCAACTGTCCAGTTGGTCTGGGAGTAAGTAATCTGGTTGACCAGGATCAACGTGAGATAGTAGGCGACGATCTCCCCACGCGTCAGGCCGCCGATGGTTTGGTCGCCGGCGGCCGTGGCCCAGACAAACATAAAGATCAACGGCTGCATCATCCAGCCAAAAGCGAGAATAAAGAAAAAGCTGCGGTGCTGCATCCAGGAAAGCCAGGTGGCGCGAATGAGCGCCAGACCGCCTTGATGGTTGTGGTTCATGGGTATATCTCCGTCAAGTTGCTAAGTAACCGTTGACCTTTAACTCCGCTTAGACCTAACAGGTTTCAGAAAACCTGTTAGGTCTTGGTAAGGGCAGGATATTTAGGGCCTAAACAGCGGCTTCCTGGTAAATCTGGTCAATGACCGCTTCCAGCGGCGGGTTTTCCACGGACAGATCGACAACGGGCAGGGTGTTGAGTAAGTAGGCAGTAATGGCCGACGTTTCCCGCCGGGGGACGCGCAGGGTCAGGTTGGCGGGGTCGGGGTTTAAGACGGCCGTGCCCTCCGGCAGCCTTTCGCGCCAATCCGCGCTGCCATTGTCCCGGTCCAGCGTCAGGCGAATGAGTTTGAACGGGGCCAACTGGTCGCTGAGCTGCCCCAACAGGCCATCATAGAGCAGCCGTCCGTGGTGGATGAGGATGACACGCGGGCAAAGTTCGGCCACGTCAGCCATGTAATGGCTGGTGAGGATCATCGTGGCCCCGGTGCGGCGATTGGTATCGGCGATGAACTGGCGCAGCCGTCGCTGCATCGAAACGTCCAGCCCCAGCGTCGGCTCGTCGAGGAATAACACCGACGGCCGGTGCAGCAGGGCGGCCACCAATTCACACTTCATGCGCTCGCCCAACGACAGGTTGCGCACCGGTTTGGTCAGCAGGTCTTCCATTTGCAGCACGGCCGTTAATTCATCCACGGTTTGCTGCCAGGCGGTTTTGTCGAGGCCGTAAATCTCGCCCAGGACATGGAAGGTATCCAGCGGCGGAATATCCCACAACATCTGGCTCTTGTTGCCCAGCACCATGCTGATGCGGCGCAGGTAATCGGGCTGGCGCTCCCAGGGGATGTAGCCATCAATAACGGCCGTGCCGCCCGTGGGGTGCAGCAGGCCGGCCAACATCTTCAGGGTAGTCGTCTTGCCCGCGCCGTTAGGGCCGATAAAGCCGACCATTTCGCCGGGCTGGATGGTAAAGGAGAGGTGGGAAACGGCCGTAACCTCTGTATATTCTCGCCGTGCCAGGCTGCGCAGCGCCGCGCCCAACCCGCTCTGCCGCTGCGGCACGCGGTAGGTCTTGCTTAGATTTTGCACCTCGATGTGGGCGTTGTTCATGCTTGCTCCTCCTTAGCTAGAGCGAGAGCGAGAGCTAGCGGAAGAAGAAGAGAAGAAATCGACTACTCTTACTCTCGCTCTCGCTCCCCCTCTCGCTTTTGTATCTCATCCCTTATCTTACAAGGTTGGTGGATAAATGGAGGGTTTGGGGATCGGGGCGCGCTTTAACGCAAAGAACGCCAAGAGGCGAAGGGCGCAAAGTGTTGCCGTGCATCATTTCCTTTGCTTCTTGGCCGCTTTGCGCCTTGGCGTTAAATTTTTTCTGCGTCTGTGGGGGGAACGGCCGTTGCCTGCATGTGGTTTAGCTGTTCGATAATGGCCTGAGCGCGCGCTTCAGCTTCGCGGAGGGTGGTTAGCCAGTTGTCGGTGACGTAATAAATATCCTCGTTGGGATCGACGGTGTCTAATACATCGCGCAGACCGTCGCGCTGCCCGGCATCAAACTGGCGGCACATGCGGAGAACGGCCGTAACGCTGTACCCCGCCTGCCGCAACATTCGAATCACCCGCGCCCGCCCCATCTGGGCCGCCCCATAAAGCCGATAGCCGTTCTGTGGCTGGCGCGGCACGTCCAGCAAGCCATTACGCTCCCAGTTACGCAGCTTATCGCTGGAAACGCCCAATTGTGCGGCAGCGGCGCTTATCAACAGCGGCTCATGGGTCGCATCGCTGATGTGTCCCTGCGCCCATTGTTCCAGGTAAGCGGCGGCTTCTTCGGCGTAGCCCTGTTCTGCGCGCACCTGCGCCAGGTAGCGGTTAGCCAGGGCCAACGCTTCGCCCAGGTTGTTATCCCGCGCCTGATGAATCAGGTCGATGACCACTTCTTTACCGCCGGGATAAGGCCACACCAGGGCAATGCGCGCCAGACGCATCTGTTCCAGGTGGACTGGCGTAAAGCAGCGGTAGCCGCTGGCTGTGCGCGGGATGGGCGGCAGGAAGCCCCATGCTTCGTATAAACGGACGGTGTTGGGATGCACGCCGACTGCTTTGGCAATCTGGGTTGTGCGCAGGTATTGGAGCGGCATGGCGCAAGCTCAGGCAGATGGTTTGGCTGGCTGATTGGCGCGCTGCTCAAGCAGTTGGTCGAGGATGATGATACCCAGGCCCACCATCACAGCTACGTCGGCGACGTTGAAGATGCCGGTACGTAAGCGCCCCAGGCCGAGGTTCATGAAATCGACCACTGCGCCGTTAAAGAGGATGCGATCAATCAGGTTGCCCAGGCCGCCGCTGATGATGAGCGACCAGCCCACAACGCCGAAGACGGAGAGGTCGTTGGCTTTGAGGACGTAGATGAGCATGGCGAGAACGGCCGTGCCCACAAAGCCAATCATAATCCAGGCGCGTACCGAGTCGGGCAGATTGGCCCCCAGTCCCAGGAACGCGCCGTGGTTTTCGATGTAGTGCAGGCGAAATATATCGCCCAGGTAAGATGTGGGCGGGGTACCGGCTAATCGTTCACGGGCAATGGCTTTGGTGAACTGGTCCAGGCCAATGGATACAAGCAAAATGAGGCTGAGGATGAGGAGTTTAGGTGTTTGTTTCATAGGTTACATGCAGCAGGTCGGGTCTCTTCCGGAAGACCCTAAGGGTTTGAGTTGCAAAAGGTCAGTTTCTCAAGTGCAAACCCTTAGGGTCTAAGGTTAAATTCAGGATTCGCTTTCCCAGGGAATGGGGCTGACATCGTTGTGGCGCAAGGTACGCTTGCCGGTGCGGTCGATGCGCATGATAAGCTGGCAGGCGGGGTCTGGACAAACGACACGGCCGTCGGTCTCCAGCCAATCGGCGGGATGGTTTTGGCGCTGTTTGGCCGGCAGCAAGGGGATGGTCGCTTGCAGAGCGTACAGGCAAAAGTCCTGCCCCTCTGGCAAAGACAGCTTGCCGCCGCGCAGATAGAAACAGTCGCCCACCTGCATCTGGCAGGTGCAGTGCCCTTCTATGGCTTCTACTACAATTGTCAGGTCGTAAAGCTCAAATTGATCCGTAGTCATGGTGTCTTAGATTGGTTCAATCTCCAAGAGTGAACCAATCTTGCGTTTAGAAAAGACCCCAAGGGTTTTGTGTTTTATGACGCAACATTACTCCAGGCAAAACCCGTGGGGTCTGCATAATTTTATGCCTTGGCCGCCGGTCGCGTGACGTAGGGCAGCACCTTCTTGCCCAGTAATTCTAGTCCAGCCTGCGCGCTCAGGCCATGCGGCGTGCCAAACTCCACCCGATCCGCTCCGGCGGCAAAGATGGCGTCCGTCTGGGCAATGATGTCGTCTGGCGTTCCGGCAAAGGCGAAGCGGGCCAGCAAGTCGTCGGAAATATAGCTGGCGGCACGGGGGAAGTCGTAGGTTTGTACGGCCGTTTTCAAGCCAGCCACCAACTCCGGGTCCAACGATACGGTTGGGTCCAGTTCGGCCACCACCGGCAGATAGAGGGCCACTTCCCGGCGGGCCAGATCACGCGCCGCCTGGCCATCTTCAGCCACCACAGTCACCGCGCCCAGGGCGATACCTATGGTTGCCCGGTCGATAATCGCTCGCAGCCAATCCACCACGGCCGGATTGGCCGAACCGCCCAATTTAATCTCGTCCACCTGATCGCGGCAGGCGGCGATGGTGCGCGCGCCCCACGTGCCCAGCAGCACGGGCACATCGGGCCGGTGGATGGTCCAGCGCAGGGAATCGCCGCCGGCCAGGGGGAAATGGCGGCCCGGCAGTGGCTCTTTGGCCTGCTGCAGCAGGTGGCGCACGCAGGCAATGGCTTCACGCAAGGCGGCGATGGGTTGGGGCGGGTTCAGGCCTACGAAGTCCAGCCAGGCTCCCCGCGCGATGCCCAGATAGGCACGGCCGTTGCTGGCCTCATCCAGCAAAGCAATGTTCCCGGCAATGTTGATGGGGTGGCAGGTAAACGGGTTAACGGCGGCCGGTCCCAGGCGCACACGGTTGGTGTGGCGGGCCATTTCCAGCAGCGGCAGCCAGGCCGGTTGGTAGAGCAGGTCGTTGTAAACCGTCACGCCGTCGAAGCCATAGGCTTCGGCCTGCTGCGCCAACGGGCCATAATCGCGCAGGGGTTTATTGGTCTGGAAGGCAATGGAAAGCATCGGCGTTAACCCGGCGAGCCGCCAAAGCGCTGGGCAGATCGGGCGCGGGCTTTGGCCGCTTCTGTTTCACGATTGTGGGGCGGGGCAGTGGTAATCAGGGCATCCAGAAGATGTTGGGTGGCGGCGGCTACGTCGCTGACCGCCTGATCAAAGGCAGCCTGATTTGCCTGGGAAGGCTGGCGAAAGCCGCTGACTTTGCGGATGTATTGCAGGGCGGCCTCGCGCACTTCTTCGTCGGTGGCAGGGGGATCGAAGTTATACAGTTGTTTGATGTTACGGCACATGTGTATCTCCCTTGAAAATAGATTTGTCAAATCTTTAAGATTTGACAAATCTCAACCTTTTCATTCGTGGTGGTGGGTTAGACCACTCATGATGTCTCCTGGGTGATTCATTTGAGTGGATGGATGTCTGGCTAACCGTAAGCGACTTCGATGATGAAACGGCCGTTGACAAGCGCTCACTCAGGTTTAGAATCCGGCCGATCCCGACCAAAAAGCATCCAGCGTGTCGATTGTGTCCGCTAATTGTTCCCAGTGCGGCAAGCCCAGCGTTGGCGTCAGGCGTGTGGCCTGAACATATTCATTTTGCGCCAACAGCTCCGGCAGCAAATCAAAGCGCACATAGAAATCGCGGTCGTAGAGGATCAATGTGGGCCGGGCCAGAGGACGATACAGGGCATCTTTGGCGTTCTGGGTAAATAACTGCCCGCTGATGAAGTGCAGCGGCACAATCTTTGCCCCCGGCTGATGAGAGGTGGCATACCCGTAGTCGATCAACTCTTCCGGTATATCCCCGACAAAGCTTTTGCTCAGATAAAACCGCAAACTGACCCGCGAAGCGATTAAATCGTACAGCGCCTGGGACCACAGGGGAAACGAAAACAGGCGGTAGAGCGTGGTATTGGCGCTGCTGCGGCCGGCCTGTTCGGTGACGCGGCCGCTGTTGCGGGCGGTAAAGCCGCTGGGGGAAATGAGCGTGAGAGAACGGAACTGCGCCGGCGCAGCCACGGCCGTGCGGGCGACAAATTCGCTGCTTAAAGACAGCGCCACCACGTCGGCCGGTTCGCCGACCACTTGTGTCAAGAAGGCCAATATGGTTTGGGCGAAAAATTCTGGCGTATAGGTGCGGTCGGCTCTGTCTGAAAAGCCGTAGCCAGGCATATCCAATGCGTACACAGGCCGCTGGTGGCGGTAGTGGCCAAAGAGAGGCTTCATCTCGATGGCGCTGGCGGCGGCGTTGATGCTGTGGATGAGGACGAGGGGTGTGCCGGCAACGGCCGTATCTGCATAATAACTCACACGCCCAATTTGCGGCAGCTCCACGGTGCGTCGCTCAGCCGCCAACGCTTCCGGCAGCGGCACCGCATGGTCAATGGTGAACCGGCTGTACAGAATACCGGCGGCGGCGGCAGTGAGCAGCCCGCCGACAAAGCCGACTCCGCTGCGAATGGGTCTTTTTCGACTGTTTTTAGATGATTTTTCAGACATGGATCTCCCTCCAAAGGGCGAGTGATACTCGCCGGTTTATGAAACAAGATAAAACAAGTTACCGGTCAGGCGAAATTTTTCGCTGCCACTGTTCAGACTGAATATAGTCGATGGATTGGTGCCGAAAGTAGGTGTCGTACAGTTCGGCGTAATGGCCGCTCTGGGCCATCAGTTGTTCGTGGCTGCCTTCTTCGATGATTTGCCCCTGCCGCAGCACGATGATGCGGTCGGCGGAGCGCACGGTGGAGAGGCGGTGGGCGATGATGATAGAGGAACGGCCGTTCATGATCAAATCCAGCGCCTGTTGTATCTGCGACTCGGTGAATGGGTCAACGCTGGCGGTAGCCTCGTCTAAAATGAAGATGCGCGGATTTTGCACCAGGACGCGCGTCAGGGCCACAAGCTGACGCTGCCCCATCGAAAGCCGCCCGCCGCGCTCGCCCACGTTGCTGTTCAGGCCATCGGGCAGCGTTTCCAGCCATTCGCCAGCGCCAATGCGCCGGGCCATGGCTTCGATTTCGGCGTCGCTGGCCTCGGGACGGCCGTAACGGATATTTTCTAGCACCGTGCCGGCAAACAGGAACGGCACCTGCGAGACGATGCCCAACTGGCGGCGGTAGGCTTCCAGATTGAATGTGCGCACGGAACGGCCGTCGACACAAATTTCCCCTTCCTGAAACTCATAAAACCGGGCAATCAGTTTGATAATGCTCGACTTGCCCGCGCCGGTATGCCCCACCAGGGCCACGCTCTCGCCTGGCTGAAGGGTCAGCGAAAAGTCGCGCAGCACCTGTTCCTGCTCCGAATAGCGGAAACACACATGGTTGAAGCCGATTTCGCCGCGCAGCGCAGGCACAGGTTGGTCGTCGGTTTGCACCACTGCCGACTCTGAGTCGATGAGCGCGTACACGCGCTCGGCTGCCGCCAACCCCTGCTGGAACTGGCTCCAAAAGGCCGAAAGATTGATCACCGGGAACCAGAAGCGGTCGACGGTGGAGACAAATAAGTACCAGGAAGCCACGGTAATGACCCCGGCGGCTGTGCTGAGACCACCGAAATAGACCAGAACGGCCGTGGCAATGCCGCCCAGCACATTCAGCACCGGGAAAATATTGGCCAGCACAAAACTGCGCCGCACGTTAATCGCATATGCCTGCCGGTTGACGGCCATAAACTCGTCGTAGATGGCCTGTTCCTGGCGGAAGTTTTTGGCCACGCGGATACCGGTCACCGATTCTTGAATGGCTTTGTTGACTTCGCCAACCGCCCGCGAGCTTTGCCGCGTCACGCGCCGCGCCAGCCGCCGGAAGCCCAGCGCCGCCGCCACGATGAAGGGAGTCATCACCAGCACCAGCAGCGTCAGTTTCCAATCAATCGTAAACAGGACAACGATGAGGATGAGCGACGAGGCTAACTGGTTGATGACGTCGGTGCTGAGGACGATGACTTCGCCAAATTCTTGCGTGTCGCTGGTGATGCGGCTGACCACGCGCCCGGAACTGTATTCGTCGTAGAAGGAAAGGTCTTGTTGGGCGGCGGCGGTGAAGGCGTCGTCGCGCATGGCTAAAACTACGTCGGAAATGACTTCGACGGTGAGCTGGCGGCGCACCCAATTCAGCCCCCAGACCGCAAAGCCGAGGAAGAAGGCCAGCCCGGACAGCAGGGCGATGAAGGCAGCGTCCCCCTGAGTAGCCATGATGTCTACGCCGCGCGCCACAATGAGTGGAAAGGCGGCGCTGGCGAAGGACATGAGGAAGACGGCCGTTACCACCACCATCACCTTGCGTTTATGCGGGCGAAAGTAGATTAAAATTCTCGCGACAAGTTCTTTGTCGCTGTATTGTCGGTCGTAGGCCTCACCTTCGAGGCCGCGCATGACGGCTGCCATCGTTAAAGTTGGGGTTGAGGTGTGATAATTTGTTGGAATGAAAAGTCGAGAAGGTTGACGGTCTCGTGGGCGTGTTCCAACGTAATGGACACCAGATTGCCTTCAGCATCCAGATCCAATAATGTGTTTTCGTTCAAATCCCTGGTTTCGACAACTTCTTTATTGGAAATCTCCACGTAAAGTGTGTCGGTGTCGGCAAAATAGCGTACTTTCATAAGGATTATTTCTCCTTGAAGCGGCGATCGAAAAAGCGTTGTGAACAGTTTTTCCATCGGGCAGCAGAATGACTCGTAGGAAACGGCCGTCTGCCTCTTTAATTTGTGCCCAACGCCGGATACGGCCGTCAGTTTGAATTTCTTCATGAACTGCCTGAGTCATCCCGTAAGCTATCCATTCGTCTTGGATGTCGGCGCGGTCAGGCCGATTCTTCATGTACTTAAAGTATTCGGTGGTTTCAAACATCAAGTTTTCTGCCCATTATGATGCCATGCGTGAGGAGCAGTTGCTATAAAGATAAGAAAGCGCTCATAGGTCGCTAGCAGTCTGTCGGAGAACCTCTTTTTGTAGCCGGGGTATCCTTACCCCGCCTCTGGAAGACGCGGTAAAAACCGCGGCTACGGGTACTTTTCCGACAAACTGCTAGAGTATGCGTTGACCAAGCAGCGATGCTGCCAATTCTACCGCTAATTCGGCCGTTTTGTTACGGTCGTCCAGAATGGGGTTGATTTCCACGATGTCCAGGGATTGCACACGGCCGCTGTCGCCCAAAATTTCCATCAGTAAATGGGCCTCGCGGTAGCTGAGGCCGCCGGGCACGGGCGTGCCCACACCGGCCGCTTCGTCGGGGTCCAGGCTGTCCATATCCAGGCTGACATGCAGGCGGGGCAGGTGGCGCAGGCGGTCCAACGCCTGCCGGGCTACGGCGGCCATGCCCAGTTCGTCGACGTGGCGCATGGTGAAGACGTTGATGCCGCTGGGCAGCAGCCGCTGCCGTTCGCCCGCGTCCAGGTCGCGGATGCCAATTTGCACGATGTGCGAGGGCTGCAATTTGCGGCCAGGGTAGCCAATATTGACCAGCGCCTCGTCGCCGTCGCCAACCAAAGCGGCGACGGGCATGCCGTGAATGTTGCCGCTGGGCGAGGTTGCGGAGGTGTTGAAGTCGGCATGGGCATCGATCCAGATGACGCCGACCGGTTCACGTTGAGCGGCGGCGGCGATGGTGCCCATGCTGATGCTGTGGTCGCCGCCGAGGAAGAGGGTGAAGTCGCCCTGGCGTACGCAGTCGCTGGCGATGGTGAAGATGTGCTGGCAAACGGCCGTTACCGCTTGCAATCGTTTCGCCCCGCCTTCTTCTTCCGGGGTTGGGCACGGGCACGTTGCCTTCGTCGTGGACAGTGTGGCCCAGCCGTTCCAGCCGGGCTTGCAGGCCGGCATAACGGGCCGCGCTCGGCCCCATGTCGACGCCGCGCCGGTTTTGGCCCAAATCCATGGGCACGCCGATGATGCGGATGGTTCGTTTATTCACTGGGAAACCTCATATGGTTCAAGGTGGATGATTTGTTACGGCCGTTATTGTGGCGTATCTGTCGGGTTAGGGCAACTGGGTGATTCACGAATGACGAATCACGCTCCACATCATTCGCTTGCCGCCTGGTCAGGACTTCCTATAATCTTCGGCATGGATACATCTTTATGGTTGCTGCATAGTTTACGGCTGGATTGGCCGGTGGATTGGACGGCCGTGTTCGGCCGTTCTGCCCCTTTGTTGATGGAAATTGGTTTTGGCGGGGCGGATTTTCTGGTTGATCTGACCGAGAGCCGCCCGGAGGCCAACGTGATCGGCGTGGAACTTTCGCTGCCATCGTTGAAAAAGGGGCCAAGAAGCTGCAAGCGGGCGATTTGCGCAACGGCCAGTGTCGTGCAAGGCGCCGGTCAGTTGGTTTTGTGGGCCTTATGCCTGCCAGACAGCCTGGACGAGGTGTATATCAACTTTCCTGATCCCTGGCCCAAAGAACGGCATCACGGCCGTCGCCTGATCAGCGACACTTTCCTCCACCTGCTGGCGACGCGCCTGAAAGCAGGCGGCCGGCTAGACATTGCCACCGACCACGCCGATTACGCCGCCTGGATTGTGCGGCATCTGGAACGGTCGCCCTGCTTTGCCAGCCGTTTGCCCGCAACTTATGTCAATGAAGACCCGGAGCGCATCACCACCAAATACGAACAAAAGGGTTCGATGAAGGGCGCGCCGGTCATTATTTTAAGTGGCGGCGCACTGAAACGCCGGCCCCCAATCTTTTTCCCATCCCCAAGGAGCTGCCCATGCCCCATGTTGTCTTGCATTCACCACTTAGCCTGGAGGAAATTAGCCGCCGGTTTACGCCGCAAAGCGCCCGGTCGGAAAATGCGCGTATTGAACTGCTGGAAATGTTCCAATCAACCCGCGACGGCAAGCTGCTGGTGGAGGCTTACGTTCGAGAAGAGCCGCTGGCGCAGCGCGTTGGCCTGACCATTCGCCGCCGCGAACCGGGCGATATGGTTGTGGGGCTGCAGAGGTAGGGGTTTCCCCGCCCCACGCCCGGCATCCAACTGGCCATCGCCCACCTGGCGCAGTGGGTGGTGGGGCTGGACCCGGCCTCGGAAAGTGTGCGCAGTACGGTGGATACGGCCGTTGTTGAAAAGGACTGAAGTTGTCTTGTAGCCGCGGTTTCTTGCCGCGTCTGACAGAGCAGGGGTAAGGATACCCCGGCCCCTTGTCTTGTAGCCGCGGTTTTTCCCGCGCCGGGGGTAAGGATACCCCGGCTACACCTGAGGTTGTGTTGTAGCCGCGGTTTCTTACCGCGCCTGACGGAGCGGGGTAAGGGAACCCCGGCTAGACCTGAGGTTGTCTTGTAGCCGCGGTTTCTTACCGCGTCTGACAGGCGGTAAGGACCCCCCGCCCCCCCCCCAGGTTGTGTTGTAGCCGCGGTTTCTTACCGCGCCTGACGGAGCGGGTGGGATACCCGGCCACTGAGTGTAGCCGCGGACCGGCTGAATGGATACCCCGGCTACACCTGAGTGTCTTGTAGCCGCGGTTTCTTACCGCGTCTGACGGAGCGGGGTAAGCATACCCCGGCTACACCTATCGAAAGCACGTTGTCAGACTACCTGCCTCTAATCTTCCCCAGCCGCCACAAAACCCAAAATCGTCGTTGGAAATTTGTCGGTGGCCAGCAGGAAGCCGCGCTCGTCCAGGCGGACCAGGCCTTCCCAGTTGCGGGCTTCGCCATCGGGCAGTTGCAGTTGGATGGGTGGCGCGCCGGTTAGCGTGATGGCTTCCGCGCCAAGCTGCAATTCGACCAAACGCTCCACTTGCTCGTGCTGCTGGTGGGTGGCTCCCAGGCCAAATTGTTCACCGAGCGGGTCTGTTTGCGGGCGCAGGTCGGTGTCGCCTGGATAAAAGTAGTTGATGACCCAGAAACGGCCGTTCCCATCCACCTCCGTCGCGTCCGTCACCCGATACTCCAGCGCCGCCATTGGCACAGCGCCCGTCATGACCCCATCCAGCGTGAACAAGTGGGCCACTGGGTTTTCATTTAAAGCCGCCCCGTTCACTTCGTACAGCGTCGCCACTGTATCGTCATTTACCAGCAGCGTTTCGTCAGACGTATTGCCGCGGTTGGTTTGCGGCGAAATTTCCACCAGACTGGCGGCGTCTACCGTAATCTGGCTTAAGTCTGGGGCGATGGTTCCATGAACCAGATAGCCCATCGGGCCGCTACGGCCGTCGGCCTCCACCGTCAGATACACCTCATCACCGGCAAAAGCAATGGCTTCGTAGCCCTGAAAGCCAGGAATTTTGGTCGCCAAACCAACGGCCGTAAAGGGAATGGCCGTCGGCGTGAGTGGTTCTGGGCTGCGGCCGTCCAGATAATCCAGCAGCGCGCTTTTGGGCAGGGCGTATAAAAAGCTGCCTTTGCCGGCAAAGGTGGGATACTGCGGCAGCAGAATGAGCGTGTCGCCATACCAGGCCAGCCCGGAAATCTCGGCGTCGGCGTTGGCCAGCGGACCGGCCAGGGGGATGGTGGTGACGGGGTATTCGGCAGGGGCGGGCACGGCCGTTGGCGTTTCAGGCATGACCGTGGGCAGAATGGGCACGGCCGTCAGCGTGGGCGTCGGCGGCTGCGCGGCGCAGGCCGCCAGCAGCAAAACAAGCAGCGCCAGTAAAACGGGTGATTTGTGACAAGACATGACAGTTTCCTTTGTAACGGCCGTAGCCTGAATCGACAGGTTTCAACGGCCGTTTCTGCTTACCATACCTGCGCGACAACCAGTGTCACAATAGTACCCCAGTACCGATTATTCACGTATTCTTTACGCCGGGAAGCGCGCCCCTCATGCTAAAATCAACCCTCTGCGATGGAACACTTGTTCCATTTTGGGCAGCCTGACACACGACCTATGCAATTTTTCGAGCAGCTACTCCACAACCTTGGCCTGAGCAAACAACCAACGGCCGTTTCCCTAGACCCGGAACTGTTGCCTTTTCTGGAAAAATTGGCGGCGCAGGAAGGCTGCACAGTAGCCGAAATGGCCGAGTCGCTGCTGTACAATGCGGTTCACGAACGGCGCACGGCCGTCTCCCATCTCCAGCTCTGGGCCGAACTTACCCCGCGTGAAAAGCAGACGGCCGTTTTGGCCTGCCTCGGCCACACCAACCAGGAAATAGCCAGCCGTATGGTCATCTCCACCAACACCGTCAAAACCCACATGCGCCATATCCTGCGCAAATTTAACGTCGGCAGCAAAGAAGATCTGCGCGCCCTTCTGGCCGATTGGGATTTCAGCGATTGGCTCGAAGGTCAGGAATTGATTGACACGGCTGGAGATCAGGGGCTTGCAAATGCAGATCGAAAACCGGAAACAGATTAAGATTCCAGGTTTTCAATGTCAGCGAGTCTTGCAGCCGACCGGCTGCTCGTTTGTTGCGTTTTAGGTTTTCCAGGTCAATGAAATTGAGTTCTACGTCATCCAGGGTAAGCGTAACGCGTGCAGGATAACAGGCAGCAAAATCAACTCCCTTCAAACTGGTCAATAAATCAATGCGGTTTGGTGGATAGCCAAGTTGAATAATTTGACCTGGTTCTAGAAAATCGGCTATGTCTAAGTCGAGTGCGCCAAAACCAAGCTCAGCTAAGGCGTCCAATAGCCGTTGGGCATTGTTTTGATTGCTCTCAATCCAAATATCCAGATCTTTGGTGTAACGGGGATGACCATGAAAGGCGACTGCGTACCCACCGATGATAAGGTAGCGAACCCGATTATTGTTTAATGATTGTACAAACTCTTTGAAATCCTGGTTCAGAATCATAGTGCCAACGATGGTATTCTTGCCTGATCTTTTCCAGCGTTGCGAGTCGCGCTTCGTAAGGCTGAGTTTGCCAGTAAGCAAAATCGCTGCGCTGGTCTTCAACCCGCATTTTTTGAGCGACTTTTTGAATAGTCATAGGCGCTAATTATACCATAGAGATGCCAGAACGGCCGTTTCCATTCCCTCAAGCAAATACAGCTTATCCCCTCTCTCACCCCCAAATGTGGCGGCTCATCCGCCGGGATTAGTCCGCAATTGCCCCGCTAAATCACCCGCAAAGACGATTGAACCCACGGCCGTTTCCCCCTACACTGCCCACATGAACACCTTGCCCGATGTGCAAACCGGCGAACTGGCCGTGCTGCTCGGCCCACGCGCCGCCCGCGAGACCATGCTGTCGTTGACGGCCGTTCTCGCCCTTCGTGGCCCTGTGCAGGTGTTAGACGCCGGCAACTGTTTCAACGCTTACCAGGTCGCCCGCCAACTGCGCCGCCACACCACCGACCTGGACGCCGCGCTCAACCGCATCACCATTGCCCGCGCTTTCACCTGTTATCAGGTAGTCGCTTTGTTTCAGCAGACCCAGGCCACTGCTGCGCCGCTGCTGGTCTTTGATCTGCTCACCACCTTCACCGACGAAAGCGTCGCCGTGCCGGAATGTTACCGGCTGCTGCGCCAGACAACCAATCATCTGCGCCGGCTGCGCCGCTGCGCCCCTGTCGTTGTCAGCCTGCGCCTGCCGCGCCAGCCGGACCGGCAGGGATTGGTAACGGCCGTCACCCAACTCGCCGACCATCTGCTAGAAGAATACCCATCCAGACACCCGGAACGAGTGCAAGAGGTAGAGCTAGCAGCCTGTCGGGGAACCTCTTTTGTAGCCGGGGTATCCTTACCCCGCCTCTGGAAGACGCGTAAGAACCGCCGCGACAACCCCCGCCCGCCCCCCCCCGCCCGCCGGACCCCCCCCCCCCGGCGGGCCCCCCCCCCCCGCCTCTGGAAGACGCGGTAAGAAACCGCGGCTACGGGTACTTTTCCGACAAACTGCTAGAGCTAGAGTCATGGGCAACCTCTTCCTCTGGCTCTCGCTCTTGCTCTTGCTCCAAAGGAATAAAGAGCCTATGGGCCGCACACTAGCCACCGCCAACCAGATTATCCTCGACGAACAGACGGCCTTCGCCAACTTTCGCCGCACCTTGCGCCGCGAGGATCAGCGCCTATTCGATGCCTTGTTCGCTGGCGCGCGCCGCCATACCGCAGCCATCAGCCAGGCCAACCACGCCCTGCCCTTCGAGGCCATCCTGCTGGCTATGCTGCTGGAGCAGGCGCGTGAACTGGAGCGCCTGAAGCACAATGCGGACCGGTGAACAAAGAGCGAGACGACCCACAAACTGATGCGTGCCTGGCTTTTGGATGTATACCCTGATGCGCAAGATGGTCTGGTGGTCTGGCTGCTGGGCGAAGACGGCCGTCGCCGCCGCTGCCATCAACCCCTTCCCATCACTTTCTACGCCGCCGGGCCATTTCCCCGGCTGCGCGCCGCCTGGCGCTATCTGCGCGCCCAGCCTACGGCCGTACACCTATCCCGCACCGTGCGGCGCGATTTGTTCAGCGGCGAGGTAGAGGTGCTGGCCGCCGAAGTGACCCATCCGGCCGAACAACCGCGCCTGTTGCAAAGCTGCTCCGCCGTTTTCCCGACCTGGATTATTACGACGCCGACATCCCGCTGGCTTTGCGCTTCGGCGTGGCCTACGATCTCTTTCCGCTGGCTTACTGCGAGGTGGATATGGCCGGAAACGGCCGTCTTCACACCATCCACCCGCTCGAATCTCGTTGGGCATTGGAACCCACACCGCCGCCGCTGCGCACACTGATCATCGCGCCCAACTGCGACCCCGCCCACGCGCCGCCCACCCATCTACACATCCGCCACGCGCGCGGCGATCACTGCTTGCCCATACGGCCGTATCGCCTGCTCCTCATTCAACTGCAAGCCATGCTCCGCCGCTACGACCCCGACATCCTGCTGACCGGTTGGGGCGATACATGGCTCTTCCCGCTGCTGCTGGAAGCCGCCCAGGCAGAGGGTTTTCATGATTTCAACCCTAACCGCGACCCGTCGCGGCGCGTGCTGCGCCGCGACGCCAACAGCTACTTCACCTACGGGCAGGTGGTTTATCGTGGAGCGCAGGCGCATTTGTTTGGCCGCTGGCACATCGACCAGCGCAACGCCATGATGTTTGGCGATTATGGCCTGGACGGCGTGCTGGAACAGGCGCGGGTCACTGGCCTGCCGGTGCAAGAAGTTGCCCGCAAGTCGCCCGGCGCGGGCATCACTGCCATGCAAATGCAGACGGCGCTGCGCGAGGGCGTGCTGGTTCCTTATCAAAAACAGCAGACCGAGGGCTTTAAAAGCGCCCGCGACCTCATCCGCGCCGACCGGGGCGGGTTGGTTTACCAGCCGACAGTCGGCCTGCACCACGGCGTGGCCGAGATTGATTTTGTCTCGATGTATCCCAGCATCATGGTGCATTTCAACGTCTCGCCGGAAACGATCGGCGTGCCCGGCGAACATCGGCGCGCCATCCCGGAATTGGGTTTGTCGATTGACCCATCACGCGAAGGATTGGTGCCGCAGACGTTACGGCCGTTGCTCGCCCGCCGCATCGCCATCAAACAGCAGCTTGCCGGCCTGAACCGGCGCGACTGCCGTTACGCGGCCCTCAAAGCCCGCGCCGACGCCCTGAAATGGCTGCTGGTCGTCTGTTTTGGGTATCTGGGGTACAAAAATGCCCGTTTTGGCCGCATTGAGTCCCACGAGGCGGTGACGGCTTACGGCCGTGAGGCGCTGCTGCGTGCCAAAGAAGCCGCCGAAGACCTGGGCTACACCGTGCTGCACATGTACGTCGATGGTCTGTGGGTGCAGCGCCCCTGATCTGAGCGGCGCGGGTTCCGTGCAGCCGCTGCTGGACGAGATTGTGCAGCGCACCGGCCTGCCGATTGCGCTGGAAGGCATCTACCGCTGGGTGGCGTTTTGCCATCACGATTGGACGAGCGGGTGCCCATCGCCAACCGCTATTTTGGCGCGTTTGTGGACGGCCGTCTCAAAACGCGGGGCATCGCGGCGCGGCGGCACGACACAGCCCCGTTTGTCGCCGAAACGCAGCTCGCCATTTTGCAGCGGCTGGCGGCCGTGCCGGATGGCCAGCCGCTGGCGTCTGCCTTGCCCGACGTGCTGGCTTTGCTGCGCCAGCGCGCCCATGCCTTGCGCGGCGGGCGCATTCCGGCGGCGCAGCTGCTGGTTTCGCAGCGCCTGAGCCGCACGCTGGATGAATATCGCACGCCGTCGCCGGCCGCACGCGCTGCCGGCCAACTGGTGGCCGTGGGCAAGGAGCGCCGCCCCGGCCAGCGCATCCGCTTTGTTTATACACGCGGCGAGCCGGGCGTGTGCCTGGGATTTGCCGGAAGTGGTGTTGGAAACGGCCGTCATCGACGCACCCCGCTACCTGGATTTGCTCGCCCGCGCCGCCCACGCCATCCTTCAACCGCTGGGCGTTGACGAACAGATGCTGCGCGACTGGCTGCGCGGCGACGCCTACCAATTAAGCTGCAAGCTGTGATCTGACAGTTTGTAGTTAACAGCTAATCTTATGAGCCTTTCTGCTCCCACGCGCTTGCGCAAGCTGATCACCAATCATTACTCGCTGGACGAGTTTCGCACGCTGTGTTTCGATCTGGGTGTGCGTTATGACGACCTGGGCGGCGATGGGTTGAGCGGCCAGGTGCGTGAATTGCTGCTGCTGCTGGCGCGGCACGGCCGTCTGGCGGATTTATTGCACTTGTTGGCGGCGGAACGGCCGTTCCTGCTGCCCCAAACCGGCTTCACCGATACGGCCGAACTGCTGCGGGCGCTCATGGCGGCGCTGCCGGCAAACAAGGAATGATGAATGATGCATAGGAGAGCAAACGCAGTGGTTGGCGCGAGTAAGGGAATCCTTTATCATGTTTAGGCGCGCTGGATACGGCCGTGCGCAGCACCATTCTGAGCAGGAAACAGGCACTATGACACACACCAAACCATTGGATGTTTTAATTGTTGGCGGCGGCCCGGCAGGGCTGGCGTTGGCCGCCGCTGTGGGCGATTTGGGGCTGGCCGTGGGCGGCCTGACGCCAGACGGCCCGGACGCGCCCTGGCCGAACACCTTCGGCATCTGGCGCGACGAGTTGGAAGCGCCGGGGCTGTCGCCCGATTGGCTGGGGTATCAGTGGCAGGATTGTACGGTGTACGCCAACGGCCGTGAAATTCCTCTCCAGCGCACCTAGGCTTGTTCGATAACGACAAATTGCAAGCCCACTTTCTGCGCACGGTGCGACCGGGCCGGAGGCAGTGGCAGCGCGGGTTGGCCGGGGAAATCAGCCATACTGATGGCCAATCCCAGGTGACGATGGGAGACGGCCTGTGTTCTTACCGCGTCTGGTCATCGACGCCAGCGGCCATCGCCCTGTCTTTGTCCGCCGCCCGCCTAAAGCCGATGTCGCCATGCAGGCCGCGTATGGCCTTGTGGGGCGTTTTTCGCGCCCGCCGGTGCGCCCGCAGCAAATGGTGCTGATGGACTTCCGCAGCGATCATCTTTCGCCCGCCGAACGCCAGGCCCCGCCCACCTTTTTATACGCCATGGATTTGGGCGACGACGTGTATTTTGTGGAGGAAACCTCGCTGGCTTACTACCCGGCCATTTCCTACGAGGTGTTGCAGCGGCGCTTGCAACAGCGGCTGGCCTATCGCGGCATCGAGGTGACCGACGTGCAGCATGTGGAGCACTGCCTGTTTCCCGCTGAACTTGCCGCTGCCTTACCCTGGGATCAGCCGGTGATGGGGTATGGCGGCGCGGCCAGTCTGGTGCATCCGGCGTCGGGGTATCAGGTGGGGGCGGCGCTGCGTTATGCGCCGGAAGTGGCGCAGGCGATTTGCCAGGCGTTGTCGCTGCCTGGCCGCAGGCCGTCTGACGTGGCGCAGGCTGCCTGGGGCACTTTATGGCCCACGGATCGCATCCGACGGCGCAACATTTATCTGTTTGGGTTGGCCGCCTTGCTGCGTTTTGATGACGCGCAGACGCAGCGCTTTTTTGCGGCCTTTTTTGATTTGCCGCTGTCGCATTGGAGCGGGTATCTGTCTAATTCGCTCAGTACCAACGAGCTTTTGCGGGCCATGCTGGATCTGTTTTGGCAGGCGTCTGGCAGTGTGCGCTGGTCGTTGGTTGCTTCGGTGCGCGGTGGGGAGCGCTTGTTGTGGCATGCCTTGCGTGGTCAGCCTGTCTGAACGGCCGTTTATCATACAGTTTTGTGGGTCTTTGGGATTTCATGGGGTTTGGTCTGATGCGTGATACGTGATGCGTGAAACCTCTCTGGTCACGCATCACGCATCACGCATCAGGGGCTGTCAACCCCCTGAGTTCCTAAAGAACCAGTTTTGTTTCTGGCAGTTGAGGCAGCTACAGTCTCCACATGGTTAGCAGCAGGCGATTGACGATAAAAACGCCCATCAACAACCAGGCCAGCAACGGCCGTTCAGCGGCCGCCAGACCGGCGGAGGCCAGCCCAAAAATGGCCAGTTCCAGCCCAAACCGCCACGGTTCAGACAGGAGCAGCGGGGCTCGGGGACAAACGCCCCAGAGAACGTTGTTGCCAGCGGCGCGCCAAGCCCGGCGATCCCCTTCCACACGATCCCCTGGTCGAGATGAAATCCCCAGTATGCCAGCGCCGCCAGGGCGCACAATTCCAGAAAAAAGCGCAAAGCCAGATTAGCTGATTTCAAAATGAGCATCGGAACCCCGGTTCTTCAGCCCAGGGGTTGGCCCCTGGTGATGCGTGATGCGTGACCAGGAGGTTTCACGCATCACGTATCACGCATCAGACCAAACCCCATGAAATCCCAAAGACCCTGATTTCAAAATGAGCATCGTTACCAACCTATACAGACCCCAAGGGTTTGCTCCTGAGGATTTGGATTATTTGGGTATCAAACCCTTGGGGTCTTGCCAGACAAACCTGAATGGTTACGTGAGTTCTTGTTTCAGGGGCGAGGCCGTCCAGATATGTGTTGATTAGCCGCTGGAAGCTCTCATCCAGGGCCAGCGGTAGTTTGTAGCCTTCGGCCGCTTCCAGGGTGCTGAAGCCGTGGAGGATGGCGCGCAGACCGCGAATGGCGTGAATGGCGTCGTCGCTTTGCAGGCCAAAAGAAGCCAGCACCAACTGCAAAAGCTGCACCATTTCCTGCGCCAGCGCCGTCAGAACAGGGTCGTCGGGTTCCGGCGCGCGGATGGTGAGCGGGTAAAGGCCGGGATGCGCCTGGACAAATTGACGGTAAGCGGCAGCCATGGCCAGCAGCGCCGCGCGGCCTATCTGTCCGACGGTGGCGGCGCGCAGGTCTGCCAACAACAGGTGTGTGCCGTAGACGGCCATGCCGTGGTGCAAATCTTCCAGATTGGCGACGTGGTTGTAGAGGGAGGGCACACGCACGTCGAGCGCAGCGGCTACGGCCGTTAACGTGACAGTCTCGAATTTTTTTGCCTCATCGGCCATCGCCGCCGCTTTTTCGATGACAATGTCGGGGGTTAACCAGCGTCGTTTAGCCATGAATCTGGGCCTCGGCAGTGTGGATGGCCTGAGTCATTTGCGGGCCGGGGTTTTCCAGCACACGGGTCTCCTACAGCCAGACGGCGTGGATTCAGGTCGCGCAGGGTAACGGCCGTTTGGACGGCGGTCGGTAAGTGCCAGGTAGCCATGGCCGGAAAGGGAAAGAGCCAGCGGCGCACGCCGGACACGGCGATGCCGGCCTGTGTTTGGAAGGCGTCACCGGCAATCAGGCTGCCGTCCCGTTCATCCCAAAAGCGATGAGGTCTGGCGAGTGGTCGGGCGCGGCTACCACCCGCAGCGAGCCAACGGTGTCGTCGGGTTTTAGCAGGCGCGTGGGCGGAGTGGCGCAGGTGACAAAACCGCCGCGAATTTTGGCCTGGGGTTCGCCGGGCTGCAGGTTGATGTTGCCTTGCAAAAATTCGGCCGTGCGGGCGGTGAAAGCGACAGCCGCGCTGGGAAGCTGGGCGTGGATCGCATCCAGCGACCCGGCATGATCGCCGTGCGCGTGGGTGAGCACGATGCGGAGATGGGTTTGCCCAGGCTTTGCGCCGCCTTCAGGATATCGGCGGCGCTGCCTGCTCATGTTGGTGTCTACCAGGGTCAGTTCGCTGCCTTCATCTACCAGGTAGCAGTTAAAAGCTTGCAAGCGGGTCAACTGCCAAAGGTATTGGCCGTGTTGAGTTATTTTCATGCTGATTTACTCCTGAAAACTAATGTACTTAGTTTATAAACTAAAACAATTAGTTTGTCAAGAGGGTTGTTGTCGAATCAATGTAGACCCTAGGTTGAGGTTGAGCGATTTTTGCGAGGATGCAAACCTTAGGTCTTGCTGATACTACTCGCGTCAGACCTGACGGGTTTAGTAAACCCGTCAGGTCTTTCAGGCTGGCCGTTACTGCTGAATGAGCGGGATATACACCGTGTAGGCAACCATGGTAAAGGTTGCCGGGTTGATTCGCCGCCGCCGGGGCGGGGTTCAACACGGTAATGGCCCAAAGCCGGGGAAGGCCAGGTCACAGGCCGTCAGCGTCATTTGTAGTTCCGTTTCGCTGATGAAGGTGGTCGGGCGGCTGGCGCCCTTGCCAGCGCGCCTGCGCTCCCTGGACAAAGTTTTCGCCATAGATGGTGACGATCACGGGCAGGCTGACTGCGCCGCGAGCCGGGGCCGATGCCGGTTCCAGGCCGGTGATGCTGGGCGTGGGATTTTGTCCTGGCGCAGCTACGACGAAGGAAACCAGATTAGACGCGCCGCCGCCGGGACCGGGGTTGATGACGGCGATAACGGCGTGCCCGGCAGCAGCAAATCACTTGCCGGAATGTTGGCCCCTCACCGTTGGCGCTGATGAAGGTGGTGGTCCGATTGGCCCCGTTCCACTGCACAGTCGCCCCAGAGACGAAGTTAGAGCCAACTGCCGTCAGCGTGAAGGCCGGCCGCCGGCCGCCGCCCCTTGCGGATTGAGATAATGGATGGTGGGCGTCGGGTTCTGGTTAACCGCCGCACCACAAAGGGCAGGCTGTTGTTGGAGATGCCGCCGCCTGGGGTGGGGTTGAACACGGTGATGGTCAGCGTGCCGGGCGCGGCCATATCGGAGGCGGGCAGGTCGGCTTTTACCTCGTTGGCGGTTACAAAGGTGGTTGACGGCGACGCTGTGCGCGCCGTTGAGCGCGGGTCGGCCTGTGCCCGGGTTGCGGAAGATGACCTGTCGCGGGCTGATGACGCCGGTGTCAGGGTTACGGTTCAATACGGCCAATGCCTGATCGGTGTACCCGGCGGCGTAGATAAACAGGCCGTCCGGGCTGATGGCGCCCGCGGGCGCTGCCCAGGCCGTCGGCGCCGTTGACGCCATCGCGTAGGATGCCGCCCCAGTTGAGGGTGCCGTCGCCGTTGCGGATGAAGCGGGCGACGGTGTTGTCGTGGAGGTTGGCGGTGTACACGTT
>JADIYP010000003.1 GCA_016705235.1 Candidatus Leptovillus affinis | reverse complement strand
CACCATTCCGGCCATCCTGCTGGTGGTCGGCGTGATGATCGCGCTTTTGCGGCTGCGGCAGGCGCGCCATGCGCTGCTGGTATCGGCGCTGGCGATCACCTTGTTTTTTGGCGGCGCGCTGCTGATTGAAACCCCAAGCAGCCACCGGCTGGTGCTGGCTGCGCCCCTGCTCAGCTTGTTGGCGGCGCTGGCGCTGGTGGAGATTGGACGCTGGGCGCTGGCGCTGCGCCCCGGCAACGGCCGTGCCGATTGGCTGCTGCCCGGCCTGCTGGTTTTGGCCGCCCTGGTGTCGTTGAATGAGATGTTTTTTTATTACGGCCGTTACCGCCAATCTTACAGCTTTGGCGACCGCAACACCGAAATTGCCCAGGGTGTGGCCGATTATCTGAACAGCCTGGACGGCGCAAACGCGTCGGCCTATTTTTACGGCCCGCCGGTCATGTACATCAATTTCCCCACCATCCCCTTCCTGGCAACCGAATTCCAGGCGAACCAAAACCTATTCGATGTAGCCGAGGCCGCCGACAGCCCCACGCCAGCCAGCCAAACTGCCAGTTTTATCTTTTTACCGGAACGAGCGGGCGAAATAGATGCCGTGGAAGAGCTGTATCCAAACGGCCGTGCCTTTTCCCTCCCCGGCCGTCACGCCAATCCACTTTTCTACGTCTACGAGGTAGAATTAAGCCGTTAGGCGAGTAATCGCCGAAACAAGCGGCAAACCATCGCTTTTGCACAAACTTTCAGGAGGAATTTATGGCAGCGGATTCGCCCATCCCGAACCCAAACGAACCCGATTACCAATCCCCCAAATGGAGCGCCAATACCAAAATCATTGTCGCCGTCAGCACGCTTATCCTGGTCATTGCCCTCATTTTTCGCTTCACGTCCATCATCCGCCTGATGACGATTGCGGCGATTCTGGCGTATCTCATCAACCCGATTGTGGTCTTCATCAACGATCGCACCCACTTCAGCCGCGCCCTGGCCATCGCCATAATTTACCTGACACTGGTGGTCCTCATCGTTGGCGGAAGTATCCTGTTGGGCGTTTCGGTTTATGATCAGGTGGGCGGCTTTATCAATCAGGTTCCCTCGCTGGTGGCCGATTTTGTCGATTTGCTGCGCGAATTAAGCCAGCGCACCGAGCCGATTCGCCTGGGTTCATTTTCTTTTGCCCCGGCGTCGGTCGAATGGGATGCTGTGGTGAACCAGTTGATGGGCTACGTGGAGCCAACCGTCAGCCGCAGCGGCAGCATTCTAACCTCCTTCGCCACGACAACCATCAACGTGGTCGGCCAGTTATTTTTTATTTTCATTATTTCCATCTACCTGACGGCCGAAATCCCCAATTTAGGCGGCTATGTGGCGCGTCTAACCCAAAGGCCGGGCTATCAGCGCGACGCCGAGCGGTTGATGGCGTACAGCAGCCTGATTTGGAGTTCGTATTTACGCGGCCAGGTCATTTTGGGGCTGATCATCGGCTTTGTGACGGGCATCAGTCTGGCAATTTTAGGGGTGCAGTATTCGCTGGCTTTGGGGGTGATGGCCGGGCTGCTGGAGTTTGTTCCTAACGTAGGACCGATTGTCACGGCCGTTGTCGCCATCATCGTCGCCTTGTTTCAGCCGGAAAACTACTGGGGTCTCACCAGCGTGCAGTTGGCCCTCGTCACGCTGGGCGTCATGATCATCATCCAACAGTTGGAGAACAACTTACTCGTGCCGCGCATTGTGGGCAACGCTTTGAATTTGCACCCGCTCATGGTGCTGCTGGGCGTTTTGATGGGCGCGTCGCTGGCCGGAATATTGGGCGCGGTGCTGGCTGCGCCGCTGCTGGCCTCTATCAAACTCATCGGCAATTACGTCTGGCGCAAAATGTTCGACCTGCCGCCCTTTTCTGAAGAGATAACCCCGCCCCTGCCGCCGGTCGAACAACCGCCGCCCGAACCGGACAAAAGCGAAGCGGAAAAATAAGGTCTCCCACACACGATCATCCATGAACCAATCAATTATTCATATCGCCCTGGTCGTCCGCGACTACGACGAAGCGATTGCCTTTTATACCGGGAAGCTGCACTTTACCCTGGTCGAAGACACTTACCAGCCGGAGCAAGATAAGCGTTGGGTGGTGGTGGCCCCGCCTGGTTCCAGCGGCACAACCTTGCTGCTGGCCAGAGCGACATCGCCGGAGCAAACGGCCGTTATCGGCCACCAAACCGGCGGGCGCGTCTTCCTCTTTCTGCAAACCGACGACTTCTGGCGCGATTACCACGCGATGGTCGCCGCCGGCATCCACTTCGTGCGCGAGCCAAAAGAAGCGCCTTACGGCACAGTCGCCGTCTTTGCCGATTTGTACGGCAATCTATGGGATCTGCTGGAGCTTAGGAACAAGTCGGCGGTTGAACCTCCCACAACCTCTAGTTAACATCCGGCAACCGCCAGTTACTCTTCCACTACCAAAATCACCTTGCCCACATTCTTGTCCTGAGCCACGTACTCGTGGGCCTGCTGCGCCTGGGTAATGGGATACGTTACGTCGATGATGGGCTGCAAATCGCCGGAGCGCAGCAGCGGCCAGAAGCGGTCGGTAAACTGGCGGGTGATGGCGATTTTTTCGGCCAACGGCCGTGTCCTTAACGTCGATCCCACAATCTTCAACCGCTTACCCAGCAGCAAGCCCGTATTCATCTCCCCCTGCACCCCACCCAGCGTGCCAATGTTCACCAGCCGACCAAACCGGCGCAGGCTGCGCACGTTGCGCTCCAGATAAGCCCCGCCCACCGGGTCCAAAATCACATCCACGCCCTCGCCGCTGGTGGCTTCGTGTACGGCCGTTACAAAATCCTCCTCCTTGTAATTGATGGCCAGGTCCGCGCCCAATTCCCGGCAGCGGGCCAGCTTTTCCGGCGATCCGGCCGTCACCAACACCCGCGCCCCGGCCACCCGCGCCAATTGAATGGCGGCCGTGCCCACCCCGCTCGCCCCGGCGTGAATAAGCGCCGTTTCGCCCTTCTTCAGATCGCCTTCCAGGAAAAGGTTGATGTAAGCAGTGAACCACACTTCGGGAACGGCCGTGCCCTGGACAAATGTCCAATTTTCCGGCAATCGCATCAGCATTCCGGCGGGAACGGCCACCTTCTCGGCATAACCGCCGCCCGGCAGCAGCGCACATACCCGGTCGCCCACCTGCCAGCCAGTGACTTCTGCCCCCAGGGCTTCGATCACGCCGGCCATTTCCAGACCTAAAATCTCGCTGGCTCCTGGCGGCGGCGGGTAGTTGCCTCTGGCCTGCGAGAGATCAGCGCGGTTAACGGCCGTAGCCCGCACCGCCACCAACACTTCATCTGCCCCATAAACCACATCATCGGTTTCGCGCCAGACCAACATGGGCTTTTCCTGATTCCCTTCCACAATAATTGCTTTCATTTTGCTCGCTCCTGCCAACAAAAATGGAACTCACGTGCCATTCCGCCGACCATTGGGTACACTAATTAAGTCATCATCTCAAAGAATATGAAGGATACCTACAAAAGTATTCTACCCAACAAAACAAAAAGGAGACATTCACCCATGTCGCAACGTGAAACCTACATGGTCCAGATCGCCGGCATCGTCCGTCATTTGCCGCTGTTCGAGGTCGCGCCGGGCGTGCGCATCGCCATCTTCAATATGCTCGGCGATACCAACGTCGTCAAAGCCGCCGCCGCCGCTTTGGCCGAACGTCTCAAAAACACAGAGGCCCAGGTTCTGGTCACCGCCGAAGCCAAAAGCATCCCGCTGATCTACGAAATGAGCGCTCTGATGGGCATGCCTTACATCGTCCTGCGCAAATCATACAAATCGTACATGGGCAGCGCCCTCGAAGCGGAAACCATCTCCATCACCACCGGCAAACCCCAACGGCTTTATCTGGATGAAAAAGACCAGGCGCTGATTACCGGCAAACGTGTCATTCTCGTCGATGATGTCGTTAGCACCGGCAGCACGTTGGAAGGCATGGAAATTATTTGTGACCAGGCTCAGGCCAAGGTCAGCCGGGTCGCGGCCGTCTTCACCGAAGGAGATTCTGACTGGTCACATATTGTGGCTTTAGGCAATTTGCCCGTTTTTAATGACTGACGCCGCTTCACTTTCGATCTTTCGTCATCTATTTTCCTCTGTGGCCGAGGAAATGGGGGTGACGCTTGGCCGGGCGGCTTACAGCCCGAACATTAAAGAGCGCCTGGATTTTAGCTGCGCCCTGTTTTTAGGCGACGGCCGTCTCCTGGCCCAGGCCGCCCACATTCCCGTTCATTTGGGAGCCATGCCCGCTTCTGTGCGCGCCGCCATCAACCGCTGCGCCCCCTTCCATCCCGGCGACGTCGTTATCCTCAATGATCCTTACCAGGGCGGCAATCACCTGCCAGACATCACCCTCGTCTCGCCCGTCTTCGTCCAATCGCCAATCGCTACTCTTCAGTCGCCCGACTTTTTCGTCGCCAGCCGCGCCCACCACGCCGACGTGGGCGGCATGTCGCCCGGCTCCATGCCCCTGTCCAACGAGCTTTTCCAGGAGGGCATCATCATCCCGCCCATCAAACTGGTAGACCGCGGACAGCGAAACGAAGCGGTTTGGCAGTTGATTTTGCGCAACGTGCGCACGCCCGACGAGCGGAATGGCGATCTGGCAGCGCAAACGGCCGCTCATACCATCGGCGCACAGCGGCTGCAAGAAATTGTGGCCCGGTATGGATTGTCCGAAACCGTGACCCACGCCGATGCCCTCATCGCGTATGCCGCCCGCATGACCCACGCCGCCGTGGCCCAGATACCCAACGGCCGTTTCACCTTCACCGATTATTTGGATAACGATGGGCAAACGGCCGTGCCCATTTGCGCCGTCATCACCATCCACGCCGACGAGATGACTGTAGACTTTAGCGGCACGGGAACGGCCGTGGCGGGCAACCTCAACGCCGTACCGGCCATCGTGCAGTCGGCCGTGGCCTACTGCCTGCGCTGCGTAGCCCTGGCCTTGCTGCAAACCGACTTACCCATGAACGAAGGGGCCTTCGCGCCGCTGACGCTGCGCATCCCGCCCGGCAGCTTGTTGGACCCGCGCCCGCCGCACGCCGTAGCCGCCGGCAACGTGGAAACCTCGCAGCGCATTGTGGACGTGGTCTTTGGCGCATTGGCCCAGGCGCTGCCCGATCTCATTCCGGCCGCCAGTCAGGGAACCATGAACAACCTCACCTTCGGCGGGAAGACGAGCAGCGGCGAAACCTTTGCGTATTATGAAACCATCGGCGGCGGCGCGGGCGCAGGACCGCAAGGGAATGGCGCGTCGGGGGTGCATGTCCACATGAGCAATACGCGCAACACGCCCATCGAGGCGTTGGAATACGCCTTCCCGCTGCGCGTGGGCGCGTATGCGCTGCGAGACGGGTCAGGGGGGAACGGCCGTCATCGCGGCGGAGATGGCCTGATTCGCACCATCGAATTTCTTACGCCCGTAACCATCAGCGTGATCAGCGAACGGCGGGAACGGCCGTGTTACGGCCTGCAAGGCGGCGAACCCGGACAACCCGGCCGCAACAGCCTCATCCACAACCACCAGGAAACCATCTTGCCGGGCAAAGCCGCCTTGCAACTGGCCGCCGGCGACATCTTGCGCCTGGAAACGCCCGGCGGCGGCGGCTGGGGCAGCCCTTCGGTCGCCACAGACGCACAATAGGCAACATAACCTATACGAAAACCGCCCCAACACGCCTATAATTGAGTGGTATTACTTGGTCATAACCCAGCAGTAAGGCAACCGAGGAAAAAACCATGTCGGCTAATTTGGAAAGCAACCGTGAACTGGCCAAAGCAAAATTGTGGTTGGCCGAAAAAATAGAAGCCTCACTGGCCGATAAAACGGCCGTTAACCGCGACCTCCAAACCATCCAACTCATCCGTGACCGCTACGAAATGGCCCGCAAACACACCCGTCTCAACATTCCCCCAGACCAGGAAGAAGACTTTTTTAACTGCCTGGTCGACGAAATCGTCGGCTTTGGGCCTCTGGAGCCGCTGCTCAAAGACGAAACCGTCACCGAAGTGATGGTGAATCGGGCAGACCTGGTCTACATCGAGCGCAAAGGCAAAATGGTGGAAACCGACGCCTTCTTTGTCAACGATGGGCACATCGAACGAGTCATCAACAAAATCATCAAACCCCTGGGGCGCGTGGCCAACCGCGAAAACCCGCTGGTAGACGCCCGTTTGCCCGATGGCTCGCGCGTCAATGCCGTCGTCGCCCCCTGCGCCATCGACGGCCCCAACATCACCATCCGCAAATTCTCCAAAACGCCTTTTGGCATTCAAGACCTCATCAATTTTGGCAGCCTCAACGACGACATGGCCGAATTTTTGCGCGCCTGCGTCGTTTCTAAGTTGAACATTGTCGTCTCAGGCGGCACCGGCTCCGGCAAAACCACCCTGCTCAACGTGCTTTCCAGCTTTATTCCCGATGGTGATCGCATCGTCACCATTGAAGACGCCGCCGAGTTGAACCTGTCGCAGCGGCATGTGGTGCGCCTGGAAACCAAAAAACCCACCCGCCGCGGCGACACTGAAGTCTCCATTCGTGATCTGGTCATCAACTCGCTGCGTATGCGCCCCGAACGCATCGTCGTGGGCGAATGCCGTGGCGGCGAAGCGCTGGATATGCTGCAAGCCATGAACACCGGCCACGATGGCAGCCTGACAACCGTCCATGCCAACAGCCCGCGCGACACCGTCTCCCGCCTGGAAACATTGGTCCTGATGGCCGGAATGGACTTGCCGCTGTCGGTGGTGCGCAAGCAAATTGTGTCGGCGATCAACCTGATTGTGCAGCAGGAACGCCTGCGCGACGGCAGCCGCAAAGTTACAGCCATCACTGAAATCAGCGGCATGGAAGGCGAAACGCCGGTGATGCAAGATATTTTCAAGTTCGCAGAATTAGGGGAGCGTGATGGAAAGGTCATGGGCGACTTTGTTCCCGGCGGCGGCCGGCCGATGATTGAGCATCGGTTAAAAACGTATGGCTTTAATCTCCCCGCCTCCATGTTTATGACATCCGGCAGCCGCGCTGCCCAACAGCGGCGGCGTTAACCCCCTCTTCGAGCATCTGCCGGAAGTGGACCGACGTGCAAAATTGGTCCACTTCCGGGTCAATTCATTCCTTAACGCAAGCAAAACGTTTTTCACAACTGGTTGTGGCCATTGTTGCTCTGTTGGCATCTGCGCTACAATTCCGTCGCCATGATACGACGCAACTGGATTATTTTTGGATTGCTGGTGAGCCTGCTTCTGATTGGCTGCCAGCCGACAACTACTGACGCGGGAACGGCCGTTCCCCCAACCACCGTTTCTCCCACAGTTACGGCCGTTCCACCTTTGCCGCCCACCGCCACCATTAGGACGGAAACGGCCGTTGAACCCAGCGCCAAAGCCGCGCCGGCCACCCCCACGCCCATCCCCACCATCACGCCGACACCCACCCCACAAATCACCAACACGCCATCAGCCACACCCACCGCCACACCCATCCCCGCCTGCACCCAACGATTGCCACAAGACGATCTGCTCACGCTGGTCACCCTTACGTATGGCCTGAGCCGCGATTATGCCCCGCAAGACCTCGTAGCCCTGGCAGATTATTTCCCGGTTGACATAACGCTTGGGTATCCTACTGAAATCCGCCAGGTAGCTATCGATCAACTGGTGGAAATGGTTACGGCGATGCAGGTCGCCGGCCTAAAACCGCAGATTATCTCCGGTTATCGCAGTTACTATGCGCAGAGTGTCGCCTTTAGCAAATGGCTGGAACAAAACCCGGACAGCGCGACCATTGTCAGCGCGCCGCCAGGACACAGCGAGCATCAATTGGGCACGGCCGTTGACTTTGGTTCGCCAGAATTGGCCGATGTTGTGGGTCAGGCGGACATTGAATTTCATACCTACTTCTTCAAGACGAGCGAAGGCGCGTGGCTGCTAGAGAACGCCCACCGGTTCGGGTTTACCCTGAGTTATACGCGGGAAACGTTTGAACTGACCGGCCTTTATTATGAACCCTGGCACTACCGCTACGTGGGCGTGGAAATGGCCACGCGCCTCAAAGAACTGGGCCAGACGCTAACTGAGTACCAGCTTGCCAACCAACCCGAACCTTGCATTCCGGAGCAGTCATGATCGAATTTTGGACACGGCTAAACGCGAAAAAACCTGAAGATTATGGACTGCCTTTGCGCGTGCCAGGTTTCTTTCTTATCCTGTTTTTGCTGGTGATAGCGGGTTGTGGGCCGGCCGCCGCGCCGTCTAGCCCAACGCTTGCGCCGCCGGCGACGGCCGTTAGCGAACCCGCCGCCCTCGGCAAACCCATGTCACCGACAGACACGCCAGCCCCAACGGCCGTTCCGCCCACTTCTACAGCAGAAGCAACGGCCGTTCCAACGGCCACTCCAACGGCCACTGCCCTACCATCGCCCACACCCAAACCGGCTGTCACCCTCAGCCTGCCCGCCGAATGGCTGGAAAGCGTATCGCAAGCACTGGCGCAGGCCGAATCGGCCTGGGAGTGGCAAATTGTGGCCGCCGACGCAGCCAACGCCGCCATCACGCTGGCCCACAGCGACGCTGGCCTGATAGTGTCCCGCGAGCCGCTGGTATTGACCGTGCCATTCAACCACAGTTGGGACTACGCCAATCTGGCCGAAGCGCAGGCCATTGTGGCCAACGGCCATGCCCTGGCCAAAGTGATGCCCTGGTCGGACATGCCGCCCACGCAGCGGCCGCTGCTGATCGACGGGTACCAACCCGACGACCCGGATTATCCGCTGTGGGATAGCTGGTCGTTGGTGGGGCAGGCGGGGTACGAAACGGCCGTAGCCGATCTGGCCGCCATCCTCCAGCCCGTTTTGGCTCCCAAACCAGTCATCAAACTGGCCGCTGTGGGTGACGTGAATCTGGATCGTTCGCTGGGCAACGCGATCATTGAAGGCCACATCGATTTCCCTTTCGCCAATTTCGCCGCCTACCTCCAATCTGCCGACCTGGCGGTGGGTAATCTGGAAACCGCTCTGGGCGACATTGGCGAGCCTGCGCCCAAAAATTACACCTTCCAGTCGCCGCCTGCAGCCGCCCAAACCATCGGCAATGCCGGGTTTGATGTGATGTCTCTGGCGAACAACCACGCCCTGGATTATGGGCCGGAATCGCTGCTGCAAGGCATCGGCCTGCTGAACGAGCAGAACGTGGCCGTAATCGGCGCCGGCGTCAACGCCGCTGCGGCGCGCGCGCCTTTCATCACCGAAGCCAACGGCCTGACTGTGGCCTTTCTCAGCTACGTGCAGGTTCCGGTCGAAGTGACCAGCCATTTCGACACGGCCACGTGGACAGCCACCGCTGACACACCAGGCTTAGCCTGGGCTGTACCGGCAGAGATTACTCAGGACGTAACGGCCGTGCGCCCTCAGGCCGACCTGGTTGTGGTGATCGTACACAGCGGGTACGAATACGTTATCCCGCCCAGCCAGGAGCAGCTAGACGCCGCTCACGCCGCCATAGACGCCGGGGCCGACATCGTTATCGGCCACCACGCCCATATTTTGCAGGGTGTAGAATTTTACAAGGATGGGGTGATTGTGTACGGGCTGGGCAATTTCGCCTTTAACATTGACGGCGAACCGAACACCGTGCTGCTCAACGTCTGGCTAGATGCGGATGGCGTGCGCCAGTTGGAATTTGTGCCGGCCATCATTCAGTTCGGCGGCCAACCCCGCCTGGCCACGCCGGAAGAAGGCGCAGTCATCCTGCAACAAATTTATGACCGCAGCCGGGCTTTTCCGATGCCGTGAGTGGGAAATTAGGGATTGGAGGTTGGCAATCCCGATTGATTGACAAATCTCAGAATTTTACCGCGGAGGGCGCAGAGGTTTTCTCTGGTAAAAACTCCGCGCTCTCCGCGCCCTCCGCGGTTAGATAAGTTTTGTCAGTCAATCAGATTGGTAATCTCTAATCTAGATCACCTGGCTTGCGCGCCACCAACTGCGCTGTAGATTTTGGTTGCCCGGAACGGCCGTTTACCCTCGTAAGCTCCTCATCATGCAGCACGTCAAAATCGGCAAAAGCAGCACTTAATTCGCCGGACAGCAGATAAAAATCGACGTCCGTGTGCGTCTCCGGCGTGCGGACAAAGGTCTCGAACAGGAGCCATCCCCCCGGTTTGAGCGCGCGCCGATACATCGGGAAAGTCGCTCGTTCTAAAAAGCGAAAATTGAGAATAACATCGAAACAGGCTGGCGGAAACCAGGGATGAGAGAGGTCGTAGACGGCCGTTTCCAGCCACAAATTTTCGCGCCGCGCCTGTTCCCTGGCCAGCCGCAAACCCACTTCCGAAACATCCAGACAGACCACATGCAGCCCGCGCCGCGCCAATACCAAGCCATTGACCCCCACTCCGGCAGCAGCGTCTAACGCCAGGCCACTTGCCGGCAGGCGATCCACAAAGCTCAGCAACAAGTCTCGCGGCGGGCTGGTTTGCCATTGGACACCTTCAGCCGAGTAACGGCCGTTCCATTTTGTCGCCACATCCTCAGACATACCGCCTCCAACCTGCCTAAAATCGAGCCATCACCAGTGCAAACTACCCTTATAATGCCCGCCGATAATAAAATTAACGCGCTATAAACGGCAAACCGTGCCTGCGCCAGTATACTCTTTTAGAACAGACTGAGAAAAAATATGACCAAGAAGTTCATTACCGGTGGCGGACTGCGAATCGATTATTTGATCACCCACGATGGGAAAGCGTACACAGGCTTGCCGGGTGGAAATGCCCTATTTTCGGCCGTTGGAGCCTCTATCTGGACAAAAAATGTCGGCCTCTGGGCGCGTTTAGGCGAAAACTACCCCCAACATTGGTTAGATGAACTGGCGGAACGTGGTCTGGACACAACCGGTCTGATTCGTGTGCCGGGCGACCAGGATCATCGTACGTTTTTTGCCTATACGCCAGACGGCCGTCGAGACGACACCAATCCAGCCGCTCACTTCCGCCGCATCCAGCAGCCGCTCCCGCCCGCGCTGACGGACTATCTCCACTCCACCCCCGGCCAGGATGATCCGTACGTGTACGAACCGTTGGCCTTGCGGCCGATAGATTGGCCGATTGCGTATGATGACGCAACGGCCGTGCACCTATCGCCCCACTCGCTCCGCAGCCACATGTACATTCCGGCCACTCTGCGGCAATTTGGCGTGCGCCAGATTACCGTTGACCCAGGCGAACGGTACATGGTTCCTGAATTGATCCCCCATCTGGCCACATTTTTGCCCCACATCGACGCCTTTCTGCCCAGCCGCGAGGAAATTCATTCGCTAATGGGTAACGGCGTGAGCATGGAAGAAGCTGCCACGACTTTGGTCCAATTGGGAGCCAGGTTGGTGATCATTAAAATGGGTGCAGAAGGGGTGTTGGTATCTGAGGGAAACGGCCGTATCACCCACCTCCCCCCCTACCACGCCCCCAACGACGAACGAGTCGTCGATGTCACCGGCGCCGGTGACGCCTTTTGTGGCGGGTTTATGGTCGGTCTGGCCACCACCCACGATCCACTGCAGGCTGCCAAGATGGGCATGGTCTCAGCTTCCTTCATTTTGGAAGGATACGGGGCGCTCACAGCCCTGGCAACCTCTCCCACAGAAGCGCGCAAACGCCTAAAAGCCCTCAAAACAAAAAAACCTGACAGGCTGTTTCTTGCCTGTCAGGTTTAATTTGTGCCAAAGAACCCGAAAGATTTAACGTCAAGGTGCGCCAGATACCAGGCGAAAAACGATTCGGGCTTGCCGCTAACACCGAAAGCAGCGTAGTTAGGCGGTTAGATTACCCTTCGGGAGCCAATTCTGGCTCTTTTTCTTGTGGGGCCGGTTCGTGCCGTTCCACCAGAATGGTGCAATCTGTCACCAAGGCGGCGATTAAGGCCACGGCCGCATAGGCCGGCAGCAGGGCAATGCCCGTTACGCCTAAAACCAGGGGTACTTCCAGGTTCAAATTCATCTTCTCGTTTTTAATGACCAGGCGGCGAACGGTGGCTTCGCGAACCAGTTTTTTAACCATGCCCACCAGCTCTCCACCTGCAACAACGAATTCTTCGGACCAGGAACGGCCGTCTTCTGCCATTGTTTCTGCTTCTTCTAAAACCGGGATTTCTTCTTTTTCTACGTTATCTACAAATTCTTCTGTCATGTTATTGCTCCTCACAAATTGGTTTGGTGCAGGGAACCCTCGCAAAAAGCACTGAGCAATTTTACCCCTGCGTGACGTTTATCAGCCTGCAAACGAAGTCCGATTGGCAAGCTGTCTACCCATACGCAGGTCTGTTACAAAAGTTGCAGCCAGCCAACCCGCCACTCACGCTGCTTCCGGTCAGGGTCTCAACTTGGTGGCTCTCCGGAAACCGGTATAATTTTGTTGCTGCATCACCTGTTCGAGATCAGGTCATTCGTGGAAAGCCCGAACTTCCACAAACCACCCGGCTGACCGAATGCATGAACCTTTCATGGCCTTATCTACCACTCAAATTTTTTTACTCTCCACGGCCGTTGCCACTCTGCCAATCTTGCTCTACATTGCTCTCATTTACTGGTTCGACCGGTATGAAAAAGAGCCGTGGTGGTTGTTGACGGCTACATTTTTTTGGGGCGCCATCCCCAGCATCCTTTTCGCTTATTTTTTCAATACCTTGCTCAGCGCGCCCATTTACTGGCTAACCGGCGAAACTCTGGGAGAAACCATTAGCGCCAGCCTGATCGCCCCCGTTGTCGAAGAATCGATCAAAGGGTTGGCCGTTCTGGCTATTTTGCTTATCTGGCGAAATGAACTCGACAGCCCATTGGATGGCATCATCTATGGCGCGATGGTTGGGCTGGGGTTTGCGCTGGTGGAAAATGTGTTTTATTTCATGAGCGTGTATCGGGAAGGAGGCTTAGAGGCCTGGGGGATGAATGTGTTTGTCCGCAGCATTGTGTTTGGGCTAAACCATGCCCTATTCAGCAGCATGACAGGTCTGGGTATTGCTCTGGCGCGGATGGCGACTCGACCGGTGGTTAAAGTGGCAGCGTTGCTTGGGGGATGGAGTACGGCCGTTTTCCTCCATTTCCTGCACAATTTCACCGTTTCCTTTGGCAATTTGCTTTGTCTGGTAGCCCTGGTGAGCGATTGGGGCGGCGTGCTGCTGACCCTGCTGATTATCATTTGGGCGCTGCTGCAAGAACGACAATGGCTGCGCCAATACCTGGCGGAAGAAGTGAATCTGGGGCATCTGACAAGCTCCCATTACCTGACCGTTTGCTCCGGCCGACGACGGATCAGAGCGCAGTTAACCTGTTTTTTATATGATGGGCCTATAGCTTATTGGCGATTGGTGCGGTATCACCAAAATCTGAGCGAATTGGCTTACAAAAAACGCCATTTTGCCCTGTTTCATGATGATGACAGTCGAGAGTTAATTGAGGCGCTGCGGCAAAAAATTCTGGTCAGCAGCCCTGGCTTCTGATTCTTTTCTGGGCGGCGCGGCCTTAATGGCGCAAAAGCGTGCGCAATTGCTCCCAGTGCGCCAGATCGTGTTTCACGGCCAAATTGAGAAGTTCGTGGGTGCTGGTGGGGCCAAAAAAGGAGTGGCGTCCCTGCCGTGCCCAGATGGGGTCGCCAGGCTGCGGGAGCATGGCAATGGTGCGATCGCGGGCCGCGAGGAACTCATGGAGGGCGACACGGCCGTTCTGCCGGGCATACTGTCGCTCAGCCACCCAATCATCAGACGTAGCCCCAGAAATGAACGCATTTGCCGTCGACATCATGCTCAGGAAACGCGGTTGATGCACTTCCTGCTCTACGTCGCGCAAATGACAGCATAGTTCTGTCAGGCTCCATTCACCCGGCGACGGCCGCCACTGCCAGTCGATAGAATCTGTGGCGAGGATTTGGGAAACGGCCGTAGCAAACCGCTCCAACTCCGCTAACAATTCGGCGACAGGCGGCGGTTCCTGCAACATCAAGACACCCTATCGGATGCTGCTTCCGGTGATCGAGTACTCACCAGCCAGTCATAAACCTGCGCCAGAGACCCGGCTCCAGAAATAATGGTCTTATCAGGCGGATCAGAAGCGACAGGCGTCAACCAAAAAGTATGAAGGCCAACGGCCGCGGCCGGCTCAATATCATTTGCCCAATCATCGCCAACCATCAAGGCTGCCGGCGCGGGAACCTGAATTATGTCCAAAATTTCCTGGTAATAAGCCGGATGAGGTTTTGTCGCGTGCATGTTTTCGTAAGTTGTAACCAGATCAAAGGAAAAATCGGTGGTGGGCAGTCCGGCCCAGCGCAATCGTTCTTCGATGGCAATTCGCGGGAACATGGGATTGGTAGCAATCACGACTTTGAGGCCCTGATCAAAACAAAATTGGACCAACTCGCGGGCACACGGCTGCTGCTCGCTGACGTCAGCCAATTTAGGGAATTGATCGCGATAAAAGCTTTCAAAAAAGGCCTCCATTTCCACGGGATCCAGGCCGGTGCGCTGTTGGAAGGCCTGCCAGAACGCATCACGATTAGAAACGGCCGTGTCCCCATGATCAATCATTGCCTGCGTGCAGATCATCAACTCTTGCAAAAATTTATCGCGCGCCATATACCGCTCGGCGTACTTGCCCAACAAGGCGAAATAGCGGGGAATAAAGGCATCCATGCCATTTCCCAGCAGTGTATCGTCTAAATCGAACAAAATCGCTTGTAATTGCATGGTTCTCCCCTTACAGGTAGGCTACTCGGAATTGAACAAATCGCGCAGACCCGGCTTTTCGCGGGCGCATTTCAGGCAGCCGATGTGTGGTTCCGGCACGTCAATCAGATGGCGACTGCACGATGCCCTAACTTCTACACGCCGATTCATGCCCAAAAAACCTTTTTTGATGGTCGCCTCCAACACCAGATAAGGGCTGCTATTTGCCAGCAATATCCCCGGCACAGGGCAGGCAAAACAATCATCGGGCTTCCAGGATTCCGAATGTGATTTTTGCGCTACCAGGCGACATTCCTGAGTAGAATTACCTCGATGAAAATCCTGGTAGTAGAAGTGGCATTCTTTTCCGGCAGGTGTTTTCATAACGGATTTCCCAAAAAAAAAGCGACCCCAAATGGTGTCGCTTGTTTAGTACGCCCTGAGAGACTCGAACTCCCGACCTACTGGTTCGTAGCCAGTCGCTCTAATCCACTGAGCTAAGGGCGCATGTTAGACCTCTATAAAATTATCACAGTTTGCTTCTTTGAACAACTTTGTTTCATGAAAACTTACCCAAAACAGGTGTTGAAGCAAAAAGGCGGGGAGACAGGGATTCGAACCCTGGAACGGCTTTTTAACACCGTTAACCGCTTAGCAGGCGGCCCCATTCGACCACTCTGGCATCTCCCCGATTGTAAATCTGTGGAGAGGTTCTATTAACCTGTTAAGTAACTCCGGTTACAAAATTGTCAACGGAGGGAGAGGGATTCGAACCCCCGGTGAGCAAAGCCCACTACGGTTTTCAAGACCGTTGCCATCGTCCACTCGGCCATCCCTCCTTCCCTCAGGGAGGTCCCTACAAGGTTGCGAAGTATAACACGGCCGTTTTGCCATGTCAAAATTTTTGGGTATGCGCCAGCAATTCTCAATTTAACCAGAAATGTGTCATGCTGAGGTCCTCCGAAGCATCCCGTTCAGCCCTAATGACCAATACATGGGGATTCTTCGCTCCGCAGACTCCGCTCAGAATGACAATTCAGCCTAAATTGCAAAGAAATTGCCCTGTTCGCACGAATGCCTGATCTAAATTGAGAATTGCTGGGTATGCGCAGCACAGCTAAGCTGAGGTTGGTCTGAGGCGCAGATCGCAAATTTCCAACCATTGGGTTTGGACAGTAGGCAGCACGCCCCAGCGGAAACGGCCGTCACACGTAGCCACCATGTATTGATTATCCAACCAACAGACAAAACCTAGCGGACCTCTGGGGCTGTGGGCGGTGCGCAGGATTGTTTCGCCATCTATGACAAACCGACATCCTGTCGGCAGCCAGAGCAGTTCGTAGCTGTGCCAGGCGGTCATAACGGCCGTTATCGGCGCGAAACTAATGCCCAGACGGCGGCGGACAGACGGCCAGAGCCGTTTGCGCAGCGCCGGCAGCCGGTTCAGCAAGAGAATGATCGGCGAAATAGGCATGAGGGAAACGGCCGTGCCCCACCCGGCATCCAGCGTAGCCGCAAACCAACCACGCCCCGGACCTTCTTCGGCCAGCGGCAAATCTGAGGGCGACGAGGCAAAGAAAAACCAGGTCGCCTGCGGCAGCGCCGGCCGTCGCACGGATGGGTCGCCGAATGGCGCGTTCCAAAAGCCGAAACCGGCCGTGCCCACCAACTGATCGCTATCATGCGAAAAACGGGCGCGCAGCGACAGATGGATACCCGGAGACCAACGAAAGGGGGAACGGCCGTGACCCGCTTGTTCCTTCATTCCCAACCCATAATCATCTAACTGAGCGTCAGCATAACCATCTGCCACCGGCGGCAGCCAACACGTGTAGGTCGGGCCTCCCGTGACGACGCCGCCATGCAATTCGAGCAGTCGGAACCCAGTATCCGTCAAAGGCTTCACCTGTCTATTATTCAGGAATCGAGTATAATCATGCCCACGAAGGAGAGCGTTTTTATGGAAATTTCCTGGTATGGACTTAGCTGCTTTCGCATTACCGAAAGAAAACATGCTACCGTAGTAACAGACCCTTATGATTCTGGTCTTGGGCTACCATCCCTAAAACTAAAAGCAGATATTATCACAGTCAGCCATGACGCTAAAGGTCACAACCGCCCAGAAGTTGTCTCCGGCTTTCAACACGTCTTAACTGGGCCGGGCGAGTATGAGATTGGCAACGTCTTCATCACCGGCATCGCCACACCAGGCGAGGCGAACCATGCCCCCAACGTCATTTACGTGTTCGATTATGACGGTCTGACCGTCGCCCACCTGGGCGACATGCAAAAAGTACCTACCCAGACGCAAATCGAAGCATTGGAAGAAGTGTCGGTGCTGCTCTTGCCGGTAGGCGGCGGGAACAGCCTCAATGCCGCCCAGGCATCGGAACTGGTGTCGATGATCGAACCGAACATAGTCATCCCCATGCACTACCAACTGCCCAACCTGAGCATCGAATTGGATGCGGTTGATCGTTTCTTGAAGGAAATGGGCGTTACAGAGCCGAAGGAAGAAAGTGTGTTAAAAATTTCTTCTGGCAATTTACCAGAAGAAACCGAGATCATCTTGTTAACGCCCCGCACATCATAGTATTTGGGATTGATGGAATTTTATGGCAACCAAACTTTTAATGCGCTGGAATATTCGCCCTGAAACCGAGTCGGAGTATTACGAATTTCTCGTTCATGAATTTATGCCGGGCATGAATAAGCTGGGCATTGACGATATTCAGGTCTGGTATACTACCTTTGGCGATTGTGAGCAAAAGTTAGCCAGCGGCATTACGCCATCAATGGAAAGGATGAATGAAGCGCTTCACAGCGATTCATGGGACCACCTGCGCAATAAGCTGCAAACATATGTGACCGACCTGGATTTCAAGCTGGTTTCAGCTAACCGAGGCTTTCAAATTTAATTTTTTGCTGGATTTATGAATTTGCGCAAACGCCTGCCCTGGATAAGGCAGGCGTTTTTTGTAATGATAGTGAAAATAGAAGGAGTGGGTTAGACGGCCGTTGTCGTTGGCGACTCACTCTTGGCCGGTTTTGCAGCGCTCTCGGTGCTGCTTTTGGAGGAACTGTCGCTTTCTCCACCGCTCGCCCCATCTGAGCTGGCGGTTTTGTCGCTCTTGTCTGATTTGCTTCCTGGCAATGTCGCGCTTTGTCCGGAGCGGTTATCCGTTACGTAGAACCCTTTGCCCTTAAACACGACGCCAACCGAATTGACGACCCGCCTGATTTCCCCTAAACACACAGGGCATTCCGCTAATGGATCATCCGTCATGCGCTGGCGGACTTCAAATTCATTGTCACATTCTTTGCAACGATACGTATAGATTGGCATTGAATAACTCAAGCTGTTGATAAAAATTTTAGTAACTGCACAAGACCCTAAGCGTTTGCCCTTGAGAAGTAAACCCTTAGGGTCTTCCCAGAGAGACCTGAACAGTAATAAATTTCGATTGAATGAAAATTTATTGTAACGGTCAGATTATGTTTTGACAACCTGATGACCGTGCATTATGCTATCAATGTTTCGTAAAATTTAGATTAGCAAATCAGGTTATTTTAATGATTTCGTTTAACAGGTATACCAAAAGGAAAAAATATGTCCATCCAAGATACACACGCTCAATTAAAATCTGAAATTTGGCAGGCCGTAGAGCAATCAGGCATCGACCTAAGCAGCATCGACAAAGGAACTCTGACAAACCTGGTCGATGTGATTATGGACGCTACGCTGATGGCTTTGGATGACGAAATGGGCAAACAAGTTCAGAGCGAAACATCCAAAGTGGTAGGAACGGCCGTTTCCAACGAGGTCCTCGACGACGACAAAGAAGACATCCTCTGGGAAGGTCGTCCATTCCTTTCCATCTCCCTGCAATACACTGTCACCGACGAGCGGATTCGCATCACCTCCGGCTTCCTGGGCAAAGCCCGGGAAAACATCGAGTTGGTACGCATTCAGGACCTGGACTACAAACAAACGCTGAGCGAACGCATGATCAACATCGGCGACATTTCTATCCTCAGCCACGATCCCAGCGATCCGCGCATCGTCCTGAAAAACGTCAAAGACCCGGAAGCTGTCTATGAGATTTTACGGCGCGCCGTGCTTCATGCGCGTAAGCGGCATGGATTTACCTACCGAGAAGAAATGTAAGTAAACGGAAAAAAGCCCGGCTTTGCGCAAAGCCGGGCTTTTTTGATGCTTAGTCAGGCAGCAGAAACCCGACCAGTGCCCCGCCGCCCGGAACGTTCTCAGCCCAGATACGGCCGTTATGCGCCCCCACAATCGCCTGAGCAATTGCTAAACCCAGACCCGCGCCACCAGCAGCCCGCGTCCGCGCCTGTTCGCCACGGTAGAACTGCTCAAACACACGCGGTAAATCGACTTCGTTAAAACCCGCGCCGCTGTCGCGCACTGTCACTACCACGCCAGCAGGATGGCGCACGGCCGTTACCCAAATGCTCCCCCCATCTGGCGTATACCGCAGACCGTTACTGAGCAAATTTGCCAATACCCGGTGAATCTTCGCCACATTCAACCGCACAGGGTCCACATCTGGCCCCACACTGGCCACCAACGACACCTGCCGCTGTTTGGCCAACGCTTGAAACGTCTCCAACGTTTCCACAATCACATCACCTAACGAATGTCGCCCAAACTCCATGCTCAAACCGCCAGCTTCTAGCTGCGCCAATTCAAACAAATCGTCAATCAGCCCGTTGAGCGCAATGATATCGGCGCGAATGGTGCGGTAATAACGCTGCACGGTTTGCGGGTCTTCCACCACGCCATCATGCAGCGCCTCAATCATCGCCCGGATGCTGGTGAGCGGGGTACGCAAATCATGCGAGGTCCAGGCGACGAGATCACGGCGTAAGTTCTCCAATTCTTCTTGCTCATTCGCCGCCTGCCGCAGTTGCGCGGCCATCTGGTTAAATGTCGCAGCTACCTGCGCTACCTCGTCCTGCCCCTGCACAACCGCTCGCGTATCCAGATTCCCGGCGGCAATCTGCTGGGCCGAATCGGCCAGTTCGCGCAGCCCGGCGTTCAAATTGGCAGCCACAAACACGCCAAACGACGTAGCCACAATAGCCGCAAACAAAAGCAGCACGCCGCTCAAAATGAGATCGTGCTGGCTGGCAAACATGCGCTCCGACATGATCCAGACGTTAAAAAGCGTCACCACCCCGGCCCAGCCATAGGTCAGCACCAAAGTCAGGCTGAACGAGGGCGAGCGGCGAGCGGCGTACCGGAACAAAACGTAGCCCACGCCCAGCGAAATCAGCGAGGTAACGGTGAGGGTGGTGACCATTTGGGCCACATCGGCCAGCGGCGCCTGCATAAGCGCCTGCATCAACAAAACGGCAACCAGCAAAGCAAACGCAGCGCCCAGCAGCAAAATGCGCCAGGATGCGCGCAATAACCAGGCCAATGGTTTGCTTTGGTCGAGTGTGTTTATCATGGCGCTTTATCCTGGCTCAAATTTGTAGCCAACACCCCACACCGTCGCCAGCCAGACGGGGTTCCCCGGGTCGATTTCTATTTTCTCGCGCAGGCGGCGAATGTGGACGGTGACGGTGCTGGGATCGACGTATTCAGAAAAGCCCCAAACTTTTTCCAGCAGTTGGTCGCGTTTAAAGACCTGGCGCGGATGGGAGGCCATAAACCAGAGCAGGTTAAACTCGGTGGCCGTTAGTTCGATATTTTTGCCGCGAACGGTTACCAGCCGGGTATTGGGATCGATGGCCAGATCGGTGAAGGTTAACGGCCGTTGCCCCCCTTCATTCCCCATCGTGCCCGCCGACCGCCGCAAAACCGCTTTCACCCGCGAAACCAGTTCCGCCGGCGAAAAGGGCTTTGTCACGTAATCGTCCGCACCCAGTTCCAGGCCATAGATGCGGTCTGTTTCTTGCTGGCGCGCGGTTAACATAATAACCGGGACGTTCACGGCCGTATCCCCGCGCAGCTCGCGCAAAATCGAGAGGCCATCCACCTCCGGCAGCATCAAATCCAACACCACCAGGGCCGGAAGCTGTTGACGCACCGCCTCTAACGCCTGACGGCCGTCTCGCGCCACCCGCACCTGAAACCCTTCGCGCTTCAAATACAGGCTCACCACTTCCACCACCGACGCTTCATCATCGACAACTAAAATGTCGCCCAATTCCGTGAGAGTATTCATGTATTCCATCTACCTTTTTTATAATGGCAATACCTTACAGATGTCTTAACCAGGCGATTTTTTACACGAGATGTAATCATTTTGTAATAGTTGTCGTGGGTTGGTCGCCGGCTGCGGGCTGCTGACAAAAAGGCCAGGGATCTTGCCCCGCCAGCAGCGCGGCCAGCGCCGGACTGTCGGCGTAATGGCCATGATACGCTGGCGGCAGCAGAGCCGCAATCTGAGCCATGATCAACTGTGTATAAACGGGCAAATCCTTTGTGCGCACCCGTTCCCCATCGGTCGGCAGCGTGAACGGCCGTCCAATTCTCACTTCCAACGTCGTCGGCCGCAGCCGCTTAAAATTGTGAAACAATCGATCCCCATTCACCAATCCAACCGGCAAGATGGGCACGTTGGCCCGGCTGGCCAAAAAAGCCGCGCCATCTTTTGCGGCCATCAACTGCCCGGAGTAGCTGCGCGTGCCTTCCGGAGCCAGACCAAACACCGTGCCCGAAGCAATCGCCGTCAGCGCTTCGCGCAGCGACTGCCGATCCGCCTCACCCCGGCTGATATAGATTGCGCCCAACCAGGACATAATCGGCCCAAAAACGGGGTGATAGCGCCACTTTTCTACGGCGAAAAAACGCCATTTCTGCACAGGAAACGTAAGCAGCAGCACCGGCGTATCCACAACACTGGTGTGATTGAGGACCACAATATACGGGCCTTCGTGGGGAATATTTTCCCGCCCGATCACTTTAATGCGCGCCAGAATCATCAGACGCACCACATTCATAGCCAGACGAATAAGGCGATAACGAAAAAGCATAAGTCTCCTGATAGGATGGAATTTACAGTCTGCCAAAACATACGGAACATGGATGACGAATTACGGCGCGTCGTTGGCCACGCGCTGCGCAAACGCGATGACCTGCACGGCAACGGCCGTTCCGCCCGGCGGCGCGGCTTGCATGGTAAACGGCCGTGTCTCTCCCGCCAGCAGCACATCCGGCAAAGTCATCTGCTGAAAACCGGCCAGATTGCCCTGAGCGTCGTATAAACTGGCCACCACAGTTACCTGAGCGGCGGTTTCGCCCACATTTTGCACCTGCCCACTAATTTCCGCCCGGTCGCTGTGGGTAGAAACGGCCGTTTCCCCCACCGCCAAATCCAGATAACGCGATCCCAAATCCACCACGGTATCGCCGCCCGATACCGTGACCAGCGGTGCGCCCAATTCGGCGGGCGGAGCGGCCAACAGCACGCCAAACGGCGACACGCCGCCCGGCGGGATGATGGCGGCGCTGGCCCAGGCCACGGCCGTTACCGACGGGCCGCCAGCGGCATCGGGCAACTCTATGGTCAGCGTCACGTTATCGACTGGCGCGTCGCCATCATTTACCACTTCGCCCAGCAGCCACACCGCGCCCACCGGTGTGCGGTAGACCTGAATCTGGCGCACGCGCACCTGAATGGGCACGGCCGTGCCCACCAATCCGGCATAATCGACTACAACCGGCGGCGGCAAAATCAACGCCTGCCCAATTTGTAAAAGCTGCGGCTGCACCTCAGGATTCAACGCTTTAATCTCTTCCACCGTCGTATCGCGGGCGATGGCAATGCCCAGCAACGTGTCGCCCTCGGCTACCAGATAGATAATTGGCGTGGGCGAGGGCGTCGTTGTGGGCGCAGGCCGGGGCGTGGGTGTGGTTTGCTGCACCACGGCCGTTGGCGGCGCTTTGGTTGCCAGGGTAATGCCGATGGCGGGAACGGGCGTTACAGTTGGCGGGGAAACGGGGGTTACGGCCGTTTCCAATTCTGACGATTGGCACTGCGCCAGAAATATCAGCGCTGCCAAAAGGAAAATGATCGTTTTTTTCTCCATAGACGCCGGATGAGTATAACGAATTTTAACCAGCGGGCGAACATGACGCGCGGCTGCAACTGGAATATCAGCCGCCGGGTTGTCTGGCGGCGCAGGACGTATTACACTCTGACGCGTGATAAAACCGCCGTTCACCACCCGTTTTTTACGCCCCAACAGCCGATTGCTTCACCTCGCCGAGTGGGTTGTTTTGTTCATGGCGCTTATCGGAGCGATCTGGGCGGCTACCCAGAGCCAGAATGCGCCGCAGCTCATTTTGCTGGGGCTGCTCATGATCATCACCCTGAATTTTAGTTTGCCACCGGAACGCGGCGCGGCCGGCCTGGCTCCCGTAGTGGTGATCAGTAGTTTGTTGATGGTGGGACTGGAAACGGCCGTTATCCTCTTCATCCTCAGCATTATCCTGGCCGAAATTGCCCGCCCGCTCTGGAATCCTCTGTGGGAATACGTCGATGTCGCCCGACCATCCTGGCCGCAGCGCCTGGGCATTGGCCTGGTACACCTGACCAGCCTCATTTTTGCCGGGCTGGCGTTTCAGCGTCTTGGCGGCGCAGCGCCTCTCACCGTCGAATTTATCGAAGAATTAGACCTGAATTTGCTCACCTTGCTGGCGATTGTTTATGGCGCGACTTATTTTTTGTTGATGTGGCTGATCTGGCTGTTGATGAAACGGCCGTCGAGCCGCTTTTTCCGCGACAATGCCTTATCGGTCGTCACGTTTGGCTTTTTGGCGCAGCCGTTTGCCTGGCTGGGCAGCATCACTTTTGTGCGCGACGGTCTGCCGACATTTGTGATTTTTGCCCTGGGCGTCGGCGTTTTCAGCGTCCTGATCTGGATTTCCTGGCAGCGCCGTTTCATCATGGAGCGGCGGCTGGCGCAATTTGCCGCCCTGAACCAGACGGGCGCATCGCTGCGAGAAACGTTGGAACTGCCGGTCGTCTTGGCGCGGACGCATGAACTGGTCAGCCAACTGGTGGCTGTGGACGAGTTTGCCGTTGTGCTGCGCAGCGATTCCGGGCAGTGGCAACGGCCGTTTCCCAACGCCTCATCCCCCAACCCGGCCCTTTACGAACCAGATGATTTTACGCGCTGGGTAATGGAAAACGGCCGTGTCCTCGACCTGGACCCGCGCAATATGCCCTTCGCCGCTCGCCATCAACTCACCCCGCCCCGCCCCCTGCCCACAGCCTGGCTGGGGATTCCCCTCACCTCGGCCAACCAGATAAACGGCGTGATGATCGTGCAGCGTCAGCCGCCCAATCCGCCCTTCAACCAATGGCAACGCGAACTGCTGATCACCATCGCCGGGCAAGTGAGCGCCGCCATCCAAAACGCCCGCCTCTACAGCGAAACCCTCCGCCTCTACACCCTCACCGATGAAGCGCTGGCGCAACGGGTGAAACAGTTACAGGCGTTGTTGGATTCCATTCAGGAAGGCGTGCTGATGGTAGACAAAAACGGCGTCATCGTTTTGCTCAATCCAATAGCCGCGGCCTTGTTAAACCAACCGGCCCAACTGCTTTACCGGCAGCCGCTCGATGTTGGCAGCGCCGCCGAACCGTTGGGGTTTACGGCCGTGCAGCTTTCCAACCTGCTGCAACAAATCCAGACCGGCAGCCTGCCGCCAGAGCAACAAACTACCTTCAACGCCAGCGGTCAACGCATCTTCACCCGCCTGGAAGCGCCCGTCCGAACCGCCGATAATCAGGCGCTTGGCTGGCTGATGCTGTTCCGCGACGTGACCGAGGAGCAAAAGCTGGCCGAACGGCGCACCGATCTCACCCGCATGATCGTCCACGACTTGCGGAATCCGCTCACCACCCTGGTGAGCACCATTAATTTGTTAGAAAACCAATCCGCCGAGAACCAGAGCGACCTGCTAGACACCGCGCGGCATGGCTGTCTGGACATGCTGGATATGGTCGATTCACTGATGGACATCAATCGCATGGAGGCGGGGGTATCGGTTGTAGAAGCGGAAGCGATGCGCCTGCCGCCGTTGATGGATCGGGTGGTAAAACGGGTTCTGCCGCTGGCGCAGCAGCGCGGCATTACCCTGTCGTTTGATCCGCCCCCGCCCGAACTGCCGGCCATTTGGGCCGACGAGGAATTGGTGCGGCGGGTACTCATCAACCTGCTGGATAACGCGCTGAAGTTTACACCGGCGGGCGGAAGGGTAAACGGCCGTCTACAAACCGAATTCGATCCGACCAACGCCAGCGAACCAGGGGTGCGCTGCCTGATCCGCGATACAGGCCCGGGCATTCCGCCAGACTTGCAAGAGCGAGTCTTCGACCGCTTTACACGCACCAATCAAGACGGCGCGCCGGTCCGCGGGACCGGCCTGGGTCTGACTTTTTGCAAACTGGCGGTTGAAGCGCAAAACGGCCGTATCTGGGTCGAAAATGCGCCCGATGGCGGCAGCCTGTTCATCTTCACCCTGCCCGGAATCCCGCACTTTGCCCTGAACAGTTAACCAGAAGATTGGACCAATCTTTGCGATGGGTCCAATCTCAAATTTAGGAGAAACCATGACATCCCCCAATCCCTTTTTACAACTAGACCGGCAAATGGTCGGCGACGTGTACACCAGCAGTGAAGTAATGGACAATCTAACCATCCTTTGCGACGAGTTTGGCTCGCGGTTTGGCGGCACGCCCGGCGAAAAGCAGGCCGCCGACTTTATGCAAGCCAAACTAATTGCCTATGGCGTGCAAAATGTTCACCTGGAACCCATCCACTACATTGGCTGGCGGCGGGGCAGCGTGAAGTTAGAAATTATCGCCCCCATCCAGATGGAGATTCCGTGCATCAGTCTGCCTCATTCACCAGCCTGCCAATTAGAAGGCACGCTCATCGACATGGGCGAAGGCGCGCCGGAAGATTTTGAAGCCCGCGCCGACGAAATCCGTGGCCAGATTGTCCTGACCACGAGCGAGGTCCGGCCAAAAGGCAGCAAACGCTGGGTGCACCGCATGGAAAAACACGGCCGTGCCATCGTCGCCGGAGCCGCCGGTTTCATCTTTATCAATCATTACCCCGGTTTTGGCCCGGCCACAGGGGGAATTGGCAATGATGGCGAGTCACTCATCCCCGGCATATCTGTCGCCTTGGAAGATGGCGCCTTTCTGCAGCGCCTGCTAAAACGGCACGGAGAGGTCAAAATCCGCCTCACCAGCACCGACGAATGCGCCCCGATGGTTTCCTGGAATGTCGTGGGCGAGCTGCCCGGCAACCAGGCGCCGGAGCAAATCATCATGCTGGGCTGCCATTACGACGGCCACGACATTTCCCAGGGCGCGACTGATCCGGCTTCCGGGACAGCAGCTTTGCTGGAAGCCGCGCGGGTTCTGGCCGCGTATGCGGCCGGCAAACTACCCTTTACCGTGCGATTTGTCTTGTGGGGTGTAGAAGAAATTGGCCTGATTGGATCAACCCAATACGTGAAACAGCACGCGGACGAGATGGCGAACATCCGCTTTTATCTGAACATGGATATGGCCGGGAGCTTGCCAAACAAAGGCATTGTGCTGAATAAATGGCCAGCCCTGGAACCGATTTTAGCCGGTTGGAGCACAGAAATGGCGCTGCCATTTGGCATCGACCAGTCGATCAACGCCCATTCGGACCATTATCCATTTTTAATGGCGGGCGTGCCGACGGGCGGCATCGGCAGCGTGGGCGGACCGCCTAGCAGCGGCCGGGGATATGCCCACACGCGCTACGACACGTTGGATAAGACGGAGATCACCAGTTTGCGCGAAGCGGCCGTGCTGGCGGCGCGGTTGGCGCTGCGCATGGCCAACGCGGCTGATTGGCCGGCGCAGCAGCGCAGCCAGGAAACGGTCGCCGAATTACTGGATAATCCAGACAATCGTGAAGAATCCGCATTTTTTGCGCGTTTAGATGCGTTTTATGCCCATGCCCGGAAGCAATCGGTAGATTAAATTTCTTCGGGCGACCATTTCAGACAAAAAAAAGAGCCTGGCTGATGATTCTTGTTCAGCCAGGCTCTTTGCATTTCAGGATGGGTTAGCGGCGAGGGATGATGATCCAGAGCAGGATGTATGGCAGCAAACCGGGGAAACCGCCGGGCAGCAGCAAGATCAGAAAGAGCAGGCGAAACCAGAAGGGGCTGATGCCGTAAAATTCGCCTAGCCCACCGCAAACGCCACCTACCACGCCATTTTGTCGTCTCAATTTATTGGTTGCTTTCATAGTACTCATTGTTACCTCCAAACAGCAGCCAGGGCTGCTGTGTATTTGTGTTTTCCAGTTACGGCTACCAGTACGCAGGTGGGCAACAATGGTTGCGCTGGCGGTTAGATGATCTGGCCGCGTTCAATGCGAATGGCTGATACGAGGCGATCCAGGTTCTGATCGCGGCGCTGAATAAAGCCGACCAGTTCGCGGATTTTAGCGCCTTTGCCTTCGCCAGATAAATAGTCGTAGTCGAGGCCCAAATCGAAGCATAAGGTACGGAGTTCCTGGTAGTCGAAATAGTCGTTGAGCAGGCGGCGGATGTCGGTGGGATTGATGATGGTGGTGGTGGGGAGGGAAACGGCCGTTTCCGTTTCATCTTGCTCTGTGCTGGCAGCGTTTTGGCGGATCCATTCGGCAAAAATAGCGCCGTTGACATTCCAATCATTGAGGCCAGGCACAATAAAGCCCAGAGCGCGCAGTTTGCGCCGCGCCGCATTGAGGGCTGGGGAATGCGCCCAATCGGGTTGAACGGCCGTGCGCAACGCCAGACTGCGCAAATAATCCCGTTCACATTTGGTGAGATCGCGCCACCATTGCGCCATGTAGGGAGCCAGCGAGACCAATAGTTGCGGCAGCAAGGCGTTAAACGTCGGAGGCATCCCGTAGAGTTTTGTTTCGTACCATTTGGCGGCCGCAGCCTGCACAAAAAATGGCAGCGATCCGGCCAAAGCATGGATGTCGGCCACTTCATTGTCGACGTATAACAACCCGGTTTGCATTGCTGGCTGGCGAATCAACAATTCTACTTCGCGCAGCTCCAGACCGGGCAAATAAAGCGGCGTGGGATAAAAGATGTTATAGAAGGGAGAAGTAGGCGGCAGCCCAATCTGCTCGCCCAACTGCGATAATTTCCAGTAGGACGAAGTTATACAGGCCAGTTCATAGTCAAATACGCCGGTCATGGCGCGAAGTTCTGTAAGAAAATCTTCCGTAAAGGAGCCGGTACGGATATGGTCAAATTCATCCAGGAGCAAAATGATGCGGCGATGGGGATGCTGGCACAAAATGGATTCGACATCATACAGATTGGCCTCGCCGGATGGCGACTGCCAAAGGTTGAGTGGTCTGGTGCCGCTCAAGGAATGGTTGAGTTTATTTATCAGGCGATGGTAGAAATCGGCGGGCGTGCGGCAGGAGGACATGTCGATGTAAACCATGACGTAATCACGAGGATTGGGGACGTAACGAGCCATGACTTCAGGGTGTGAGACGTATTGGAAAAACGAAGTTTTGCCAGCACGGCGCACGCCCAAAACGCTCAAAGATTGCGTTTGAATGCCACCGACGATTTCAAAAAACCGGGCGACTTGTTCGGTACGGCCGTAAAAATCTTCAGGTCGTTTTATCGGATGGCCGACCACATAGGTTAGCATAATGCATCTTCCCTTAATCTAATAGAGAGCCTAACGGCCGTTTACTAACAATCCAACTACGCAGCAAATCAAACGACACTGCATACGCGTAATCCTTGCTGATGATAGTTGGCTGCCAGCCACCCGGCCGTGGCAGCCGTGTGTGCATCTCCCGCTCAACCGCCTGCCGCGTGATCAACCGGCGTTGTTCCAAACTCTTTAACGCCTGATTCAACACCTCATCCGCAAAATCTACATGCCGCAATCTCTGCGCAATCTCTGGGCGCAAAATGGCCTCTTCCCCCAATTCGGCGCTGCCCGACAAAGAAGCCAATACCAACTGCTCATCCCGCGAACACTCATTCCACAGATGCAGCAAGTGACTGTCATCCTCTTCTAAAATGCGATCAAACGTCTCTCGCACATCCGCAATAGAAATTAATTTGCTGCGATTATTCGTCAAATTTGTCGCGCTGATCAGCCGGTGACAAATTAACTGGCTGAAATATGGATGCCCACGCGCCGCCAGCCAGATTCGCTCAATCGCCAGGTCATCGTACTGAATCATGGGAGCAACCGGCTCGCGGATCAGCCGCTCAGTCTCATCTCGCGTCAATGAAACAATCTCCCGACTAATGCCCACATGAAAAATAATACTCCAATAATCTTCCACCAACTGGTTTGTGCCCACCAGAATGAAGGTCACCCGAGTACGATGCTGCATGAGAGAGCGCAAATAAGACAATATGTCCTGGCTGAGTTGACCGCGCTCAATGCTTACTTGCAGCTGCTCCAACTCATCCATGATCAACACCAGCAGGCCATTTTCCGGCAAGTTATCTTCTACTTTGTCTAAAAAGTCGTCAAAATCACGAAAAAGCGTCCCATTAACAGACCAGGAGGCAGGCGGACTCACCTCGATGCCTCGGCGGTGCAGGTTGCGGGAAATGTCGTGGCTTAAGCGATCAAAAAACTCTGCCATCTCGCAGCCCGCCAATCGTTGTAAATCGATGTATACCGGGAAGATGGGATAACCGGGATATTCTCGGATATTTTTACCACGATGACCGCCTACCAGTTGGTACAAGGTCGAAGTTTTGCCCATTCGCCGCTGGCCGTACAAGATCAGCGTGTGTGGCTGTGTTTTGCCGATGAGGTTTTCTTCGATCCAGCGGAAGACATCTTCTCGCCCGACATAAAGAGATTCGGACGCGGCCGTTAGCGGCTTACCGACAACATAAGGGTTATCGACATGGAACGAACTGCGCGCCAGGGAATCAAATTGAACATCTGATTCTAAAATTTGCTGGTATTCATGGCCACGAACATCGTAATACGTTGCCCGAATCATGATCCGCGCCTCTTTTTCTCTGGGATGCAGCCAGATGGTCAGCGGGACGCTTTGGGCCGGGTTCAATGCGCCAATTTGGATAACGGCCGAATCTTTTTCGGCCTCATAGGCTGGCGAGGGCAGTATGTCTAAGGTCAGATTCTCGATGATGTCGGCATATTGTGGATTGGTTAGCAAGCCGACGATTTGGGCGCGCCCCCGGCTGACAACGATACGATCGCGGTCGAGCTGAAAATCCAAAATAGTGGGCATGTCCCGTTCATCGGCAGTAATTTCACCCAATTCATAGAGGATCATGCGTGTGGTAGTGGAAATTTGGCGATTGGTAAAAGTGCGGAGTCGTTCTATCTCGGCGCGGGAAACAAGAACGTTTTCACGTTCGGGTGATAATTTTTGCGCGAACCAGTCGTATTCTTCTTTGGTGAGTGGGTGCCGAGGTAAAAATTCGATCTTAAAAACGTGAAATTCGTAATCTTTGAAGATGTAGTCGCGCTGGGAAAACTGCCGTTGATGCAGGGGCTTATATTCCCAAACGATACGATAATCGCGCGGACTTTGCAGACCAAGTTCTTCCAGTAACTTGCGTTGAATGGTTCTGGCGAAGGAGTCTTTATCTCCTTGAGTCAGGTCCATTCGGCCGCCGACCAGGTTGAACATGTCCCAATTGGCATTCCACTGTAACAAATAGCGCCGGTCTTCGCCGCTGCCGATGGTGATGAGGGCGAAGGCGCTGCGAGCGCGTAAGGTGTTGAGGATGCGGCTGACTTCTAACGGCCGTTCAATACCCCGCACCGCATGTTTCCCCGCTACCAAACCAGAACATAAAGCCAATCTTTTAGCCCAGGGATACCAGGGCGCGTTTTCTAATTCTTCAAACTTCAACGCCGCCATACTCTGGAAGAAAACCGCCACCGGATAATGATAACGAAAACGCTCCGGGCTGTGCGTCTTGGCCATCTGCCGCAGCGAAAACAAGAAATAAAACAGGTTTTCAGAGTATAACGGAAACTGCGTATACAACGTGTCGTACCAAATCGGGCGATAATCGCGGAGATCGCAAATAAAATCGGCAAAATCCCCGTCTGCTTGCCAGAGTACGTCTTCCAACAACAAAGCAAACTTGAAGGCTGTATCCGAATCCCATAACCCCTCGTCAATCATTGATTTATAAAGGCGATACAAGACATGCGTCCGAAATTCCACTTCCAATTTTGCCAGATCGTAATAAATATGGCCGGGGCGGGCATCGGAAAAATCGATTAGCCAGACTGCGACGCCAGTGTCGCCGGCTTCAACCAACACATTCGTCGTATTGAGATCGCCGTGCACGACCGGCGAAATCTGAGGAATAGGCACAATCATATCTTCGCGGCCAATTTCCCAAAGCAGGCAGCGGATATTTGTGACGGGGGAAATGAACTGCCCGGACCCTAGATCGTAACTGTCTGATTCCAGGTTATACGGCCGTTCCGTAATCCGAGCTATATGCTGCGCTAAAATGGTCTCCTGCGACGCCACAACGCGACCACGAACGCAAATCCGCTTGCCCCGCCGAATCAGCGGATGAGCCAGTATGTCCCATTCCGATTCAGAAAAGGCAACCTTAAAACGCAATATTGGATGATCCTTACTCTTCAAAAGTGGCAGCGCTGGATACATGGCCAATAAATCGTCGTGCAAATAGATGACCCCGTGCGCCGTATCTAATTCCGCCACCTCAAACCCGCATAATTTTACCCACGGCTCCTCTCCATGCCGCAGCGCCTGACCAATCGCTTGTAATTTTACATTTCCCGGCACCGAAGATAACGTGGTCAGCTCTTCAGCCGACAGCGTAATATCGCTCTTATTCTCATCATCCTGCTCTACCAAAACGGCATCGGCCAGAGTTAGATGAGGTGGCAAAACCCGCGAATATAATGGCGCCCAATATCGCAGCTCGCTGTCGCTGCTGCCTATATAAAGTTGTTCCAAACTCATCCGAAGCTCTTCCAACAGAGCGTCAATTAACTCTTTGCGCAGTCGATTCTGGTCTTGCAAAAATTGCGTGAGTGTAATCGCATCGCGTCTGGACCCGGCCAGGGCGTAACAGGCTCCAGCCAGATGCTGCCCGCGCACCATTTTCCCCTGTATCTGACCAACACGCTGATTCAATCGCGGCTGAATTAACGTGTCTTGCTTTTCCTGAATCATCTCCAGGCGGTCTGCCCCATCGATCTTTAGAATGCGTCGCAGCTCATTCGTTGGCTTTACCCGATAAATACGCGAGCCGCTAAACCCCTCATCCATCCGAAAAATCTGAACAACATCACTGGTGGCAAACAAGCGCTTGATAATGTAACGCTCTTCGGGATTGTCGTTCAAGGCCAGCAGATCAGAATTGCTCAACCCCGGTTCAATGCGCGGCTTAACCAGATCACTGGCGTAACGATCAAAAATATCCGGCCAAACAACCGGCGAAAAAACGTGTTGATGAATTTGCTCGTTCAGCCGCTCTAATTTCGCCGATTGTTTGGCAAAATGCCAGGCTGCGCCTTCGCGCATCAGGTAACGAACGCGATCATCCAGGGTGCTGGTAAAAACGACAACCGGCAGCTTTGGCCGAATTTCCCGAACCTGGGTAATAAACATGGTGATTTCCGGCAACAGATCGTAATCCGCATCCACAAAAATCAGATCGATATCCTCATCCTGGTTGATGACGCGCAGCGCTTTTTCAAACGACCCGGCAATGAAAAAGCGGAATTCGTTTGTGTGGCACAAGACAGTTCTAGGAAATTGGTCAGCCTGGGTAGAAGTTCCTGGCTGAGTGAAATGTCCCCCAACACACAATGTTTTTAACTTCACAAATCCGTGCAAACTATGTGTGGGCGTTTCTGAAGGCATGGTTGCTCCTCAATGTTAGCCAATTATGCGATTTTATTTACTACAATTAAGTTTTTTCATATTCCTAACATAACGTATCCACATTATGCACGAATATGCGAAAGGGAGGAACATCTCTTCATAGGAATTTTGTACTAGTGGTCTGACCACATGCTTTTGACCCATGTAGCCGGGGTATCCTTCCCCGCTCCGGCGGACGCGATTGGAAATCGCGGCTACAATCTTTGCCTGATACCGCCGGGGTATTTTTACCCCGCTCAGGCGGACGCGATTGGAAATCGCGGCTACAACCTTTGCGGACGCGATTGGAAATCGCGGCTACACCACAACCGACAAAACCTATGTGTTGGATTACCTGGCACGGCCGTTTCGGGCAAAACGCACCGCTAAAACAGAGCAATTATCTGCCAGAAAGCTAACAATGAGCGCCATCCAGACAAATCGAATCACTATAAGGAACCGGCGTCAATTCGTCCAACGCATTCAAGATATACCGGGTTGTCATCGAAATAGGACGGTTATCGCAGGTGCGTAACCGGCAAATCTCATCGACAGACACATAGATATTTTCTCTGCCAGTAGACAGCCAGCGGGCAAAGGTATTTAGCCGGTTACGATCCAGAGCTAAGTCCGGGAATAATTCCACGGCAAAAATGCTAAAATGATAATTCTTAAAATGATTGGTGCGCTGGGAATATTGGCGCAAATATATCTGCTTCAATTCTTTGACGATAAAAAAATCACGCGGGCTGCTTAAGCCCATCTCCTCCTCAATCTCTCGACAAATAGTCCGCCTGAATGAATTCTGGTCTCCACACGCATTGTCTACTTTGCCGCCGATGAGGTTAAAAGCCCCCCATTGGTGATTCCATTGCAGCAAGTATCTTCGGCTGCTCCCCTCCCCCGCTACGATACGAGCCAGGGCGCTTTTTTCTACAATTGGCTCAATGGCAGATGGGAAATAATTCATTTCAAATAACTTGCTAATAAAATTATATGGGAAGTCTGTTGACGCATTTCATGATAGCCCAAAATATATACTATGCGTATTGTACTTTGGTCATTTTGCCCTTCGATTGTCGTCTTTGGGAGAATTTTTAACGCGGATGAAGAAGCGTTTGATAGAGGGAAAGCAGCTCTTGAGCTGCTTTTTGCCAGGAGAATTGACGCGCGCGGCGGTACCCGGCAGCCACCAAGTGCGCCCGCCTGGCTGGATCGGCGACCAAATTTTGCAGGGCGTTGGTCCAGGCGTTCTGATCGTGGGGGGAAAGCTGCACGGCCGTTTCCCCCACCACTTCTGGCAGCGATGAACTGTGCGACGTCACCACCGGCACGCCACACTGCATCGCCTCCAATAAGGGCAAGCCAAACCCTTCATATAAACTAGGAAACAAAAACAAAGTCGCCCGACTGTACAACGCTGGCAAATCCGCATCGGCCACAAAACCCAGAAAGCGCACACGGCCGTTTAGCCCCTGCCGCTCAATTTCCGCCAACATGTCGTCGTATAACCAACCTTTACCACCGGCAATATACAAATTGTGCGGGTAAACGGCCGCCACCGGCGCAAACGCCCGAATCAACATCTGATAATTTTTGCGCGGCTGCACGGTTCCTACCGACAGAAAATAAGGCGTGTCGTCCAGATGGTAGCGATTGGCAACGGCCGTCAATATCTCCGGTTCCGTGACTGGCCGAAACTGCTCGTTGACCCCGCTGTACAAGACAGTTATTTTGTCTGCCGGGACTTGCCAGGCGGCCACCAAATCATCGCGCGTCGCGGCTGAATCGGCCAAAACGTGCGTCGCCCGCCGGATCGACCACGGGACGACCCGATTCAAATAATCCACCAACACCGCCGGGTAAACCTCCGGGTAATGAACAAACGACAAATCATGAACGGTCAGAAGCGTAGGAATGCCTTTGGCAACCGGCGGCAGCACAAAATCGGGCGAATGGAACAAATCGAGCGGCCCGGTGGCCCACTGCACCGGCACGGGAACCCGCAAGCGATACCACAGCCGATACAGCCACGCTTCTGTCAGCGGTGCGGCATGAAAATGAATGCGCGCGCCAGATGGCAGCGGGTCGGGCACGGCCGTTTCCCCCACCTGCTTGGCGGCAAATAAATGATAATCGGAACGGCCGTCCAGCGCCGTCAGCGCCCGCACCAATTCCCGCGTATACCGGCCAATCCCGCCACCCTGCGTCAGCGCCGAGGTCACATCAATGCCAATGCGCATCACGCCACGTCACTGTAGGTCCAAAAACGATTGACGAAAAAATTCCAGAACAACACCACAATCGTGGCCAACATCTTTGCCGGAATGTAACCCGGCAGCGCCAAAACGCCCATGCCCGCCAGCAGCGAATCAAAAACTGGCTCCAGCAGCACCAAAATCAGATTGTTGATCACCAGTCCGATGATGCTGACCACAGCAAATTGGCCCATTTGCGACATCAAACTCTTGGAGCGCGAATCCGGGTAGGTCCAATACCGGTTGAGGGTGAAATTGCTAATCACCGCCGCTGTAAACGAAATCGTATTGGCAACCACCGTCGCCAGCCCCGTGGTTTCTTTGAGCAACGTCAGCGTGCCAAAATCGACCACAAAACCAATTGTGCCGACGATTAAAAACTTGAAAAAGCGTTCGGCTTCTTTGGGATTGATGCCAAAGCTGCCAGCCACACGCACAAAAATCGCAATCATGAATTTGCTAAACCTCACCGTAAAAAGAATGTAACCAGACAAACCCTAAGGGTTTATTCCTGAAAATATGGATTGCTTGAGCATCCAACCTTTGGGGTCTGGATGAATTTTAAGGGTTCGGCTGTGATGGGATGGTGGCACGGCCGTCTGCTTTTTGCTTCAGCAGCGCCAGCAGCCCCAACATCACGCCTAAATGAATGTAAATATTGTTTACATAAAGCTTGTCAACCAGGTGATGAACTGTCAACGCAGCCCAACATGCCATCAGCCCCAAAATAATTCCCCGCTCGGCCCCATCCAACCGGGCCAAAAGCCGCCAGGTCTGCCAGACAATCACGCTCCACAACAACAAATAAGCCAGCAGCCCAACCACCCCTACCTCAGCCAACAAGTTGAGGTAGTAGTTGTGCGCATGCCCCAACGGATCGGGCCAGTTGATGAGCGCATAAGCCGCATAAGTTGGCTCGTAGTTGCCAAAGCCCACGCCCCACCACAGTTGGTCGCGGGCCATGCCCAGCGCCGCCTGCCAATGGGCCAATCGCTCCAAAACGGCATAATTCGCGTCGTTGATATCGACGCCGCGCACATCGCCAAATTGCAAATCCGCGCCAAAACTCACCAGACGATCCGTGACGCCAGCGGGGATCAGGTTAGCCTGTAAGCCAATGATGAAGAATAACGCGCCAACAACCAGCATAGCGACGCCCCAGCGCCGCTGGCGCGGCCAAAAAAACAGCAGCACGGCCGTTCCCGCAACAAACCCCAACCACGCCCCTCGGCTCCAGGAAAATACCAGCGCCAACCCCGTCAGCAAAGTGACGCCGCCTACCAACAGCAGCGGCGCCCAAACGGACACGGCCGTTAACGAAAAACCCGGTTCCCGCTCCCGCCAGCGCCGCCACAAAACCGCTATCAGACTTAACATAATGCCTGCCGCCAGCAGCACAGACAAATTGATGAACCCGCCAAAGGGGTTTGGCTGCTCAAATGTGCCCGACGCGCGATAAAAGCGGCCTAAAACAAGAAAATGCTCTGGTCCATCACCGCGCAGCCCGAACTGCCAGATGCCAATCGCTGCCTGCACCACACCGGAAAAAAGCAGCAGCCCAACCACGAGCCAGGGGGCGAAACGGCCGTTTCCCCCCTTCTCCAGGCCCTTCTCCAGGCCCATTTCCTGGCCAAAATCGACCACCAGCAGGGCCAGCAGGCCAATTTCCACCCACTTCATCAGCTCGCGCAAACCAACAGCCACCGAAGGCGCATCCAACACGGTTGCGGCCATCACCAGCAAAAAAAGGCCCAACGGCACGGTAAGAAACGTGTGGGGCAGCACCAATCGCCGCCGCGACAAGCCACGCGCCAACCAGACGGCCAGAGTCAGCAGCAGCAGCGCCTGGCCGCTGTCCAGTCCCCAGCCAAACAGCACGCTTTCCAGCGCGCCAAACGGCCCCAACAGCAGCATCAGACCCAGCCCAACGAGCGGCTGGATAATAGTCAGAAGGATAACGGCCGTTCCCCCCACCAACGCCGCGCCCCACAACAGCGGCAGCCGCGCCAGCAACACGCCCGCCACCACCGCCAGCGCGCCAAACAAAGCTGGCTGGCGCAGCACGGCCGTGGCCCGCCAGCCAGGTTGCCATTTTTGGGGGATTAACGCATTCATGGGAGAAAAGGGTAGAGAGAATCGGCCGTTGGTTTTTTAAGCGCCAACGGCCGTTTGCCTGCTAAATTTAAACGCGATTTTGGAAATAGGCCACAGTTTCCCGCAGCCCTTCCATCAAATCAACTTTTGGCTCCCAGTCCAACACCCGCCGCGCCTTCGTAATGTCTGGCTGCCGCAATTTGGGGTCATCGGTAAATCGATCATCCTTCGGATTGACAAACAAAATGTCCGACTGGCTGCCCGAAACCGCAATCACCGCTTTGGCAAAATCCAGAATAGTCATCTCGCTCGGATTCCCGATATTCACCGGCAAGGATTCGGCCGAAAACAGCAGGCGGTAAATGCCTTCCACCAGGTCTGTGTAATACTGGAACGAACGTGTCTGACGGCCGTCGCCGTACACCGTCAACGGCTTATTGGTGAGCGCCTGGTAAATGAAGTTGGGCACGACACGGCCGTCATTCAACCGCATCCGTGGGCCATAGGTGTTAAAGATGCGCACAATGCGCGTTTCCAGACCATGATACCGCTGGTAAGCCAGCACCATCGCCTCTGAAAACCGCTTTGCTTCGTCATACACGCCGCGCGGGCCGATCGGGTTTACATTCCCCCAATACGTCTCCGGCTGCGGATTCACCTGCGGATCGCCGTACACTTCAGAAGTAGAGGCCAGCAGATACCGTGCTTCTTTCACTTTGGCCAAACCCAGCGTATTGTGAGTGCCTAAAGAGCCTACCTTTAATGTTGGAATCGGGTGCGCCAAATAATCATTCGGGCTGGCCGGAGACGCAAAGTGCAGCACCGCGTCCAACGGACCCGGCACATAGATGTGATTGCTCACATCATGTTTGATGAATGAAAAACGGTCATTCCCAAACAGATGGGCAATGTTATCCATATTGCCCGTGATTAAATTATCCATACCCACAACTGTATGGCCTTCTTTGATAAACCGATCAGAAAGATGCGACCCTAGAAACCCGGCCGCGCCTGTAATTAAAACACGCATCATACCTCCTATTCTTTGGTCAGATGCAAAACACCCGACAAGTTATTTTAACCTAGCAACATATCTGCGACGAATCACGACCGGTAATCGTGGGGTAAACGGTCAACTCGCCATACAATAAAGCTCGTTGTATACTCTACCAAGCTCACCAAATGGAGTGTTTCATGCACAACACCAACGATAAACGGCCGTCCACTAGCAAAGCACCGTCACCTAACATCCCATCTAACGACAGCCACGAAAGCCGCAAAGCCGACCACATTCGCATCAATTTAGAAGAAGATGTCACGTTCAACAAACTGACCTCTGGGCTAGAAAAATACTTCTTTCTCCACCAGGCGCTGCCTGAAATCGATCTGGCCGAAGTCAATACCCACACACAGGTTTTCGGCAAAACGCTCTCCACGCCGCTCCTCATCTCTTCGATGACCGGCGGCACAGCCGAAGCGCGGCAAATCAACCGCACGCTGGCCGCCGCTGCCCAAGAAGTCGGCATCGCCATGGGCCTTGGTTCGCAGCGCGCCGCCATCGAAGACAACACCCTAGCAGACACATACCGCGTCCGCGACGTCGCGCCAGATATTCTTTTGTTCGCCAACCTCGGCGCTGTGCAGCTAAATTATGGTTATGGCCTGGACCACTGCCGCCGCGCCGTCGATATGATCGAAGCCGACGCCCTGATTTTGCACTTCAACGCCCTGCAGGAAGCGGTGCAGCCAGAGGGCGATGGCAACTTTGCCGGCCTGCTGGCCAAAGTGGAAGCCATTTGCCGCGCTCTGCCGGTTCCGGTCATTGCCAAAGAGGTCGGCTGGGGGTTTGCCGAAAACACCGCCCGCCAGTTGGTCTCAGCCGGGGTGGCGGCCATTGATGTGGCCGGAGCCGGGGGCACATCCTGGAGCCAGGTGGAAATGTACCGCGCACCCACGGCGCGGCTGGCCAGGGTTGCCGGTGCATTTATTGATTGGGGCATCCCCACGGCCGTTTCCCTGCAATACTGCCGCGCCGCCGCCCCCGACCTGCCAGTTTTCGCCAGCGGCGGCATCCGCAACGGCATTGATGTGGCCAAATGCATCGCTTTAGGCGCGAATCTGGTCGGGTTTGCCGGCGAATTTCTGCGCGCAGCCGATAAAGGCGGCGTTGAAGGTGTGGTAGAACTAGCCGGGGCCATCACCGACGAACTACGCGTCGCCATGTTTTGCAGTGGCGCTGGCGACCTGCCTGCGCTCGCTCAAACCTCGCTGCGGCGCGAATTTTAAAGAGGCGGGGATAACCCCCCATCTCGCATCTCTTATACTTCACCAAACGGAAACAACTCATGACCAACGAGCTACAAACAGTATCACAAACCATGTTAGCTGCGCTGAACGACGAAATGCAGTCTGTTCTTCAAGCCGACAACGCGATGCCGGACACCTTTCACGGCATGATCCATTACCACATGGGCTGGGTGGACGAATCCTTTCAACCTGTCAATCTGCACCCTGGGAAGCAGATACGGCCGTTACTCTGCCTGCTCACCTGCCAGGCGGCCGGCGGCGATTGGCGGCAAGCCCTACCCGCCGCCGCCGCCATCGAAATCCTGCACAATTTCTCTCTGGTCCACGATGATATCGAGGACGCCAGCCCAACCCGGCGCGGCCGCCAGACCATGTGGCAAATTTGGGGCATCGAACAGGCCATCAATACCGGCGACGCCATGTTTGCCTTCGCCCACCTGGCCATGAACAGGCTGATAGAACGAGGCGTTGCTGCCGCCATCGTGGTGCAGGCGCTGCGCCGTTTCGACGAAACCTGCGTGCGCTTAACCCAGGGCCAGCACGCCGACATGGATTTCGAGAAGCGCACAGAAGTTGGCGTAGCTGAATATATGGCGATGATTGAAGGGAAAACGGCCGTGCTCGTTTCGCTCAGCACAGAATTAGGCGCGCGCATCGCCGGCGCCGACGAAGACACAATCGCCCACTACACACAGTTTGGCCTCGACCTCGGCCTGGCCTTCCAGGTGAAAGACGATATCCTGGGCATCTGGGGCGACGAATCCCTCACCGGCAAATCGGCCGCCACTGACATTATCACCAAAAAGAAAACGCTCCCGGTCCTCTATGGCCTGGAGCAAAGCAAAGCCCTGCGACAGCTTTACCTGCAATCGGCCGCCGACGAAGCATTTGTCCGTGAGGCCATCCAAATCCTGAATGCCTGTGGCGCGCGCGCCTTCACCCAAAACCACGCCAGCGCATACTCCGAAGGCGCAGTTGAGCAGCTTCAAGCGGCCCAACCAAGTGGCAGCGCCGCCGTCGCCCTGCAAACACTCACAGAAATGCTGCTGCAGCGCAACGCATAATTTCCATCTCGCAGCTTGGTCTTATCAGTCTCCAACAAAACTACCAGGCATTGTCCTGCCACTCTGAGCGAAGTCTTCAGAGCGAAGAATCCCTAAAACCTGATTGTTCCAAACAAGCCTAAAAAACCAAAAAGGGCGATTCGTCATGAATCGCCCTTTTTGGTGTTCCGCTAGCTTGTTTTTACAACTAATCCATGTCTAAATTACCCGACAAGCGCTGGGCATCAGCCGCATCAATGGCCGCCGCCGCCGCAATCGCCGCCAGAATGTCTTCATCTGTATCATCACCGATCAACGTTTTACTTAAATCGATGTCCTCTGGAAGCGCAGAAATCATATTCGCTTCTTCGCGGGCTTCGAGTTGTTCCTGGTGTTTTTTATAGCCAGTACCGGCCGGAATCAACTTACCGATAATCACGTTTTCTTTCAAGCCATGCAGTTGGTCTTCACGTCCGCCAATGGCCGCTCCGGCCAACACCTTGATGGTGTGCTGGAACGAACTGGCCGAAAGGAAGCTCTCGGTATTCAGCGCAGCTTTGGTGACGCCTAATAAGACGGCTTCGGCCTGACCCGGGATACCACCTTCTTCGATGATTTCTTCGTTATTTCCCTGGAAAATCGCCAGATCGATCAGTTCGCCGGGCAGCATTTCGGTGTCGCCAGAGGCTGTCACGACCACTTTGCTCAACATCTTGCGGATAATCACCTCGAAGTGTTTATCGTGGATGTTTTGCCCTTGCGGCCGATAGACGATCTGCATTTCGCGCAGCAAGTATTGGGTAACAGCATCACGTCCTAAAATATCCAGGATGCGATGAGGGTTCTTCGAGCCTTCCGTGAGTTGATCCCCGGCATTGACTTGTTGGCCATCGGAAATCAACATGCGCATACCGGCGGGAATTTCATAATCGCGCTCGTCGCGGCTTTCCCAAATGACCCGCAGGCCCTTGGTATCTTTTTGCACACGGCCGCCATGACGCGCCGGGATAATCTCGTCGTCTTTTTCGGCGATGATGGTGCCGGCTTCGATTTCTTCGTTGTTTTCGATTTTTAGCAGCCAGTCTGCCGGGATGTCGTAAACATCTTCCACCAGCTTGCTTTCAGTGATGAAGACATGGCGCACGCCATCCACGACCCGAATTTCGGCGATACCGCCGATTTCAGTCATGACTGCTTCACCCTTGGGCCGTTGGCGGGCTTCGAAGAGTTCCTCAACACGGGGCAAACCCTGGGTGATGTCGCCAGCGGCAGAAGCCGTACCACCGGTGTGGAATGTACGCAGGGTTAACTGTGTGCCGGGTTCGCCAATGGATTGTGCGGCCACAATACCAACGGCCGTTCCCAATTCCACCAGCTTACCACGCGCCAGATCGATCCCGTAGCACTTCTTGCAAACACCGCGCCGCAGCTCACAGGTCATCGGCGAATAGACATACACTTCGGCGATGCCCAGTTCATCGACTTCTTGAGCCAGTTCGTCGGTAAACAATTCGTTTTCGTGGATGATGATTTCGCCCGTTTCCGGATTGACGATGTTTTCGCCGGCGGAACGGCCGTATAACCGCTCGGCCAACGTCTGCTTGCCAAAATTATCCGTTCGGCGAACATAAATGCCTTTCTTCGTCCCGCAGTCATCGGACATGATGATGATGTCTTGAGCGATGTCTACCAGACGACGTGTCAAGTAACCAGCATCGGCCGTACGCAGCGCCGTATCCGCCAACCCCTTCCGCGCGCCGTGCGTAGAGATGAAGTATTCCAGGGTGTTTAAACCCATGCGGAAATTCGACTGAATCGGCACCACAATGATCCGACCGCTGGGGTCAGCCATCAAACCGCGCATACCGGCCAACTGAGTGATAGGGCCAAAACCACCCTTGCCCGCTCCCGACAAGGCCATGATGGCAATCGGGCTGCCCGGATCCATCGCGTTACGCACCGCTTTTTCGACCTGATCCTTGGCATTGTTCCATTGCTCGACCGTGCGTTGATACTGCTCGTCTTCGGTCAGCAATCCACGCCGGTACTGACGGTCGATTTCGTCCACTTTCTTGCGCGCGCCTAACAAAATCTCGCCGCGCTCTTCCGGCACAGTCAGGTCGGCCACGGCAATGGTCGTGCCAGAAATTGTGGCGTACTTAAAGCCGATATTCTTGATGCTGTCCACCAGTTCAATCGTGGCATCGTCGCCCAGCAGGCGGTAAACCTTGTTGATCAATGAGGTGACGCCGCCCTTGTCCAAAACGCGGTTCACAAAACGCGCTTCTCGCGGCAAAGACAGGTTAAACAACACACGTCCTGGGGACGTTTCAATAATGTGGGTCCGTGGTTTACCATCGACATAACGTTCGTGGTTGTCTTTGTAGTACGTTTCAGTTTCCAGCTTGATGCGGGCATGAATGTCCACATAACCGAGATCGTATGCGGTTTGGACTTCTTCCATGGAGCTAAACACGCGGCCTTCACCGAGACGGCCGTCTTGCATCAGCGTCAGGTAATACACACCCAACACCATGTCCTTAGACGGACCCACAATCGGCTCGCCGTTCGCCGGTTTAAGCAGGTTGCGCGTGGCCATCATCAACGATTTAGCCTCTTCCACAGCCCGATCCGACAGCGGCACATGCACCGCCATCTGGTCGCCGTCAAAGTCCGCATTAAACGCGGCGCAAACCAGCGGGTGCAGCTTGATGGCTTTGCCTTCCACCAACATCGGCATAAACGCCTGAATACCCAGGCGATGCAATGTCGGAGCGCGGTTCAGCATAATCGGCCGTCCCACGATCACTTCTTCCAACACCTGCCAAACCTCTGGCTGCTGGCGCTCGATAAAGCGACGCGCGCCTTTCACATTGCTGGCGTGCCCGTACTTCACCAATTTGCTGATGACAAACGGCCGGAACAGTTCCAAAGCCATTGTTTTCGGCAAACCGCATTGGCCCAACTTCAATTTCGGCCCGACCACAATCACCGAACGCCCCGAATAGTCGACGCGCTTGCCCAGCAGGTTGCGACGGAACCGCCCTTTCTTGCCCTTGAGCATATCCGAAAGGGATTTCAACTCGCGGCGGCCACGGCGGCTAAGCGCCTTGCCACGCTGGCTGTTATCAATCAGGCTGTCAACGGCTTCTTGCAACATGCGCTTTTCGTTGCGCACAATCACGTCCGGCGCGCCCAACTCCAACAAACGCTTCAGGCGGTTGTTACGGTTGATAACGCGGCGGTACAAATCATTCAGATCAGAGGTGGCAAAACGGCCGCCATCCAACTGCACCATCGGGCGCAAATCAGGAGGAATTACCGGCAAAACGGTTAAAATCATCCATTCTGGGCGGTTGCCACTCTGGCGCAAAGCTTCCACAACCTGTAACCGGCGCGTGGCGCGTTTTGCGGCTTGCTTGGAGCGCGTGGTACGCACTTCTCGCCACAAATCGCGTGACAATTTGTCCAAATCCATGCGCCGCAAAATTTCGTACAACGCTTCGGCGCCCATATCGGCCTTAAAAACATTACCGAATTTGCTCTTTAGCTCACGGTATTCGGTCTCGTTCAAAAATTGCATTTGCGCCAGGCTTTCCAATTGTTCGCGGTTAGACTGGTACTGCTGCCGCAGGCGAGATTGCTTCATGCCAATGAAGTCTCGTTTTTCTTGGCCAACAGCCTGGGTTTCGGAGCGCAGTTCAGCAACTTCTTTCTGCAAGGCAGCAACTTGCGACTGATGGTCTTCTTCGTGCTCGTGCTGCACGCGAGTCAGGCGGTCGGTCGTAATTTCTTGCACCAAAACGGCATGTTCACGGCCGATGGTCTCCCCTTTCTGGACAATAATTTCGCCATCCAGGAGAAAGTCTTCAGTGGCCGGGTTTTTCTTCATATTTTCCAGCCGCTGTTCCATCATTTTAGCTTCGCGCACTACTTCATCCGTGATCTCAGCCAAACGATCATCAAATGTCGCGTTAAGTTTTGCTAATTGGCCTTCTAATTCTTCAAGACGAGCGGTAACATCCAGCGTGGCATCAGCCACTTCGCCTTGCATTTCTTTTTCCAGGCGCAGTTCGGCTTCTTCTAGCTCGTCGTCAAGACGTTTGAGCGCGCGTTGGCGGGCTTCCTCATCAACATGGGTTGTCACGTACTGGGCAAAATAGAGAACGCGATCCAAATTTCGGCGGGAAACGTTTAAAAGTAACCCCATGTGGCTGGGGACGCGGCGTGTATACCAAACATGCGCCACGGGTGCTGCAAGTTCAATGTGCCCAAGGCGTTCGCGTCTGACCGAGGAGCGGGTAATTTCTACCCCGCATTTGTCGCAAACAATACCCTTGTATCGGATATTTTTGTACTTGCCGCAATAACACTGCCAATCCCGTGTTGGACCAAAGATGGCCTCACAAAACAGACCATCTTTTTCCGGCCGTAAACGGCGGTAGTTGATGGTTTCAGGCTTGGTGACTTCACCGTAAGACCAAGACCTAATTTGTTCGGGGGATGCTAGACTGATTTTCAGCGAGCGGAATTCTGTTGTATCCACCAGGTGACCTCCCAAAAGATTTGAAGCTCCGACCCAATATTCACGTTTATCAAGTGACGCTGAGCGTCGGGGGGACTAAAGTGCATAAACACATAAAAGAGCGTATGGCAGTTACGCCAACGCCCTTTGAGTAACCTAGAACACTTTATAACATAACCAATTTATTCTAGTTGTAAATAATGATATGTCAATAGAATTCTCATGAGAGAACTCTTAAAAAAGCCAATTGGCTATGGTAGCAAAGAAACTGTAAATGTCAATTTTTAAGCGGACGGGTTTTTGAATGCTCAGGCTGGCTCCCCGAGTATGTGTTTGAGATAAGCTTCCATGAAATCATCTAAACGGCCGTCTAACACCGCCTGTGTATTGCCGGTTTCATAATTCGTCCGATGGTCTTTAACCATTTTATACGGGTGCAGCACATAAGAACGTATCTGGCTGCCCCAACCGGCGTCTACGTCTTCGCCTTTAAGCTCGGCCATTTCGGCGTCTTGTTTGCGCCGCTCCAAATCGAATAACTGCGATTTGAGGATGTTCATGGCGACCTGCATGTTTTGGGTCAGAGACCGTTGGTTTTGGCAGGAGACAACAATGCCAGTTGGTAGATGCACGATGCGCACGGCCGTTTCGTTCTTTTGCACATGCTGACCACCGGCCCCACTGGCCCGGAAACGATCAATGCGCAACTCTTTCTCATCGATCTCAATCTCAATATCTTCGGCGACATCTGGCCAGACTTCGACTTTGGCAAACGAGGTGTGGCGTCGTTTGGAAGCGTCATAGGGAGAAATGCGCACCAGACGATGCACCCCGCGTTCGGACTGGAGACGGCCGTACACATAATCCCCTTCCACCGACATCAAACAGCTCTTAATGCCCGCCTCATCACCACTGCTCTCATCCAAGATAGTGACCTGAAAACGATGCGCTTCCGCCCAACGAATAAACATCCGTTGCAACATCTGCGCCCAATCCTGCGCTTCCGTCCCCCCCGCGCCGGCATGAATCGCTAAAATGGCGTTCTCGTCATCGTACTCGCCCGAAAACAAAGCCCTAAATTCCAGTTTGGCTACCAGCTCCGTCAGATCGGCCAGTTCATGCTCAATTTCTGCTTCCAACTCCTCATCGCCCAAACTCGCCAATTCCAAGGCATCATTCAGGCGCTTGCTCAACACCTCCCAAACTGTCACCTGATCTTTTAAGCGCGTCAGATCACGCATCACCGACTGCGCCCGCTGTGGATCGTCCCAAAAATCCGTTTCGCTGGCGATGAGCTGAAGTTGTTGAATCTTGTCAAGTTTCGCGGCTACGTCAAAGCCGCCTCCGTAAATGATTCACCGTTTCTTGTAATTCACCCAATTGCGCAATTAAAGCTTCCATCACAAACTCCTTCGCCATTACCCTTCGCTGGCAAACAGGCCATTTACAAATTGATCTGGATCGAACGGGGCCAAATCTTCAATCCGTTCCCCCGTGCCAATAAAACGAACCGGCAACCCCAGCTCCCGATAAATCGCAAACACCATGCCGCCCTTAGCCGTGCTGTCCAATTTGGTCAGAATCACGCCGGTGGCTTTCACGGATTCTTTAAATTTAGCCGCCTGCACCAGCGCGTTTTGCCCGGTTGGCGCATCCAGGACCAAAAAAACCTCGTGCGGGGCTGCATGAACGCTCTTGCGGCAGACGCCATATACTTTTTCCAACTCTTTCATCAGGTTGAATTTGGTGTGCAGCCGTCCGGCCGTATCTATAAAAAGCAAATCATAGCCACGAGCGCGGGTCGCGCGAATCGCGTCATAGGCTGTCGCGGCTGGATCGCCGCCCGGTTGACCGGCAATCACCGGCACGCCAGCGCGCTCGCCCCAAATTTTTAATTGATCGATAGCCGCCGCTCGAAATGTGTCACCGGCGGCCAAGAGCACATTTTTGCCAAGATTTTTATAGCGGTAAGCCAGCTTGCCAATCGTCGTAGTTTTGCCGGAGCCATTGACGCCAACCACCAACACCACGGTTAGTTGGCGCGGCTGCTCTAATTCATAAACAGGCGGATCGACGAGAATCGCCCGCATTTCCTGTTTCATCGCCGCCAGTAATTGATCGGCGCGAAAAAGACCCTCGGCTTCGACGCGTTTGCGCATGCCAGAAACCAGATCGATGGTGGTTGGTACGCCTACATCAGCCTGAATGAGCAGCGCTTCCAGGTCTTCCCAGGTCTCTTCGGTGATTTCGCCCATACCCAGAACATTAACAATCTGCCCAAAAACAGTTTGACGGGTACGGTTTAATGATTCACGAATACTTTTAAACAAAACAACCCTCTTACACCTGACAAGGCAACAAAATGACAAACTTATTTTGTCACGTAGTTTCCTTGATCAGTTCAATTTAATCGATGGAAACAACACGAAAGAGAAGTATAACAATGATCAGGGTGAAGGCAATTCGATGATTTCGCCATCGGCGGTCAGTTGTTCGATGCGCAGTGTCGCCTGGTTAAGTTGTTTGTGGCAGCGGTCGGCCAGTTTTTGCCCTCGTTCATAGAGGGTCAGGGATTCATCCAATGTTAATTCTCCGGCTTCTAGCCGCGCCACAATTGTTTCTAATTCTTGTAAGGCTTCTTCAAATGATAAGGTCTCTGTTTCTTGTTGCATTATTTACCTTTCCTGATTTTGTTGCGTGCTGCGCAGCCCATGCAAACCCCAAAGAAGGTTGGCGTGTCTTCTATTCTCGGCTAACCGATTGTAGGCTGATGATCGCCCTGCAAATATTCTTGAATTCGCATTTTCATGCCACCGGTCACTTCCGCGGGCAGGTCTGTGAGGGGGAAAAAGCGGTGATCGGCGATTTCAAAATCGGTACGGCCGTTTAATTGAAAATCTTCGCACACAAACAACACCACATGGTCACTCTTGCCGGCGTGGAGATGGGAATAAAGGCCCCAGAAACGCACTTCGCCTAACGTCGCGCCAACTTCTTCGGAAGCTTCACGGCGAGCTGCGGCTTCAAAACTTTCGCCCCGTTTCAGGCCGCCGCCAGGGAAAAACCAGCCGGGCCGATACGTATGCCAAACCAAAAGCACCTGGTTGTCCTGGATCATCATCAAACGCACGCCCCAGGCCAACGGTTTGAAGGTGCGCCAATAAAGCCCGCCCAGAAAGTAGAGCAGCCGCGCTTTAAGATGCAAGGGAGTCCTCGTTTTGGCGCTGCAGCACATACCAGATGAGCCACACGGCCGTTCCCAAACTCAGCGCAAACAAACCATAAAACGTTGTCTGGATGCCCATGGAATTAGAGGTCCGTACCGGGTCGCTGGGGTGCATCACCAGCGGCGTGCGTGGAATTTCCCACAACAAATAAGCCGCCAGACCGGTGGCGAACAGGCCGCGCCAGCGCCATTGTGGCAGCCAACCGGCCAAAACCTGGGCAATAATCGCCACGGCCGTCACATTAAAGACGGCCAGATTACGCGGTTCACGCCATAAAACGCCGCCCCAGTTCACCTGCTCCGCCCAGAGACTCACCACCACGCCCAATACAAACACGCCCAACGCCACCCAGCCAATGGCCTGCCGCCAGCGCTCCAAAAACGGCCGTGCCAGCGCCGCCTCAGCCAACCCAACCAGGCCATTTACCAGCATCAGAGCCATGCCGGTCCAAATCAGGGCCACATGGACGTATACCACTTTGATGCCCGAACCCAAAGATTGTTCGGCCGGAGCCATGACCACAACAATGACCATCGCTGCCAGCAACACCACCAAAATGCCCCACACGACCAGATCGCGCCAGAACGGCCGTTTCCCCGCCTTTTCCATGACCATCACTCCCTCACCTCCACTGTAAATTGGCCGTCGGCAACCTGAATGGTTAAGCTATCACCGGCCGCCACCTCGACGGCAGCCCGCACCAAACGGCCGTCCGGATGACGCACAATCGCATATCCCCGCGAAAGGGTGGCCAATGGGCTAACGGCCGTCAAACCCACCTCCGCCACCGCCAGCCGATTCCGCACGCGCACCAGTTGGCTCGTCAGCGCCCTATCCAGCCGCGCCGAAGTCACATCCAGGCGCTGCCGATTGTTATCCAGCCGCGCCTGCGGGCTAAGATGGGTCAGCGCGCGCGCCAGCGTTTGCACCTGCCACCGCTTCTGGCGAATCAGATCATCCAGGTCGGCCCGCAGCATGGCGGCGTACCCTTGCAGCAACGGTCGAATCTCCTCGATATCGGGCGTGGCCAATTCCGCCGCGGCCGAGGGTGTGGGCGCACGTTGGTCGGCCACAAAATCGGCGATGGTAAAGTCTGTTTCATGCCCCACCCCGGTGATGATGGGATGTTGGGCGGCAAAAATTGCCCGCGCCACCCGTTCATCGTTGAACGCCCACAGGTCTTCAATGGACCCGCCGCCGCGCGCCACGATAATGGTGTCGATGTCGGAACGGCCGTCCAACCACTGCAAGGCGCGCACAATTTGCGGCGGCGCGTCAGCGCCCTGCACCAGCGTCGGGGCGATCAACACAGACACCAGCGGATAGCGACGATTCAGGACGTTCAAAATATCGCGCAGCGCGGCCGCATCGGCCGACGTGACAATGCCAATTTTGCGCGGCGTCAGGGGGATCGGCTTCTTATGCGCCGCCTCAAACAATCCCTCATCGGCCAAACGCTGTTTAAGCTGTTCAAAGGCGACGGCCAGATTACCCCGCCCGGCCGGCTGCATGTGCTCCACGTAAAGCTGATACACGCCGCCAGCCTCGTAAACAGAGATACGGCCGTTCGCCACCACCGCATCGCCTTCCTCCGGCTGAAAAAACAAGCGCTCCGCCGCCGATCGCCACATGACGCATTTAATCTGCGCCCCGGCATCCTTCAACGTAAAATACAAATGACCCGACCGCGCCCGCGTAAAATTAGAGATTTCACCGCTCACTTCCAGGTCTTGCAGCCGGTAGTCAATGGCAAATAATTCTCGAATGTAGGCCGTCAGTTCGCTAACCGTCCAGGCAGATTGGCTCAATTGACCGGTGTCTCTGGCAAATAATCCCACGATGCCTCTCTATCGCTGCTGCTCTTGCTCAGCGCGCCAGGTTTCATAGTCGGGCACATCCTCGTCCACCGACCAAAAAAAGAAGTACGCGCCCATTGGCCCCATAAATTTGAATTCCCGGCAAAACTTTTTGGCGCGTGAATTGTAATCCTCGCCATCCCGGCTGCGCAAATAGGCGTAAAAGGAGCCGTATTGGGCAATTAGCTCCTGGCAAACGCGGGCATTGTGGATGGTGGCTTCAATTTTACGGCCGTTCCTCACAATCCCTTTGTCCTCCACCAACCGCTCCACATCCTCCGCCGTAAAAGCAGCCACCTTGTCTACCTGGAATCCGGCAAATGCCGTTTGGAAATTTGGCCACTTCTGGCGAATCACGCGCCAGCTAAAGCCAGCCTGAAACACAGCCTGAGTAATCTTTTCCAAATAACCGGCGTCATCCTTCGGTCGGATTCGCGGCGGAATCTCATAATCATCTGGCCCTGCCATTGTCACCTCTCACAGAAATAACTTGCTCATTGTTCACCGGCTCATCCTGAGCCACGAACGCACTCAACGGTAGAACATACGCTCGGATTTTATGAGGGTTTTCATCCAGCGGCAAACGCAGTTGTCTTTGTTTCACGGATCATGTTAAAATTTTTGTAACTGTTCAGCTTCCTCTGGCAAGACCCCAAGGGTTTGGTAACCAAATAATCCAAATTCCCGGGAGCAAACCCTTGGGGTCTGTATGTTACAAATTTTTTATCTTTAGATTGGAGGTGACGTCTGGAAAGTCTAGAATTTGCTCATGTATTGGTGGATTCCATCCTCGATAAAAAAGGCAGCGATATCGTGCTGCTAGATCTGCGAGAGCACACTGTTTTTGCTGACTACTTTTTAATTTGCAATGGTGAAAACGACCGCCAAATCCGCGCTCTGGCCGAAAGTGTACGCACGGAAGCCAAACAAGAAGCTGGCATTTTGGCCTCTGGCGTTGAAGGAATCCCGGAAGCCGGTTGGATTCTGATTGATTTTGGCGATCTGGTTGTCCATGTTTTTTCGCCGGACAAACGAGACTACTACAGCCTGGAGGATTTGTGGACGGACGCCCGCGTCGTTTTACGAATGCAATAATGCCTGCGACCACCTGGTAAAAAAAGAGCGCCGATATCAGCGCTCTTTTTTTATGGCTTCAGAACATCACCAGGCAATTGTTATTCACGAATCCAACTGTCGGTGACACGATCCCAGGCTACCAACTCGCCAGCCGAAAAGAAAAGATTGACTTCTTTGGCGGCGTTTTCCAGGCTGTCGGAGCCATGCACCAAATTGCGGCCAATTTCCATGCCCAAATCACCGCGAATAGTTCCCGGGGCAGCGGCCACGGGGTTGGTGGCGCCCATCGTCGAGCGGGCTGCGGCGATGGCGTCTTTGCCTTCCCAGACCATCGCGGCTACCGGACCAGAGGTGATGTACTCAACCAGGCTGTTATAAAACGGCCGTTCCCGATGCACAGCATAATGCGTTTCTGCTAACTGCTGCGACATCTGCATAAATTTCATGCCTACCAGCTTCAAGCCCCGGCGCTCAAAGCGCCCGACAATTTCACCGATCAGCCCGCGCTGCACGCCATCGGGTTTTACCAAAATCAAAGTGCGTTCCATCAAGATTTACTCCCAAATTAAGATTCAATCAACAACGAAGGACGAAAAACGCCAGTCATCAACCTTTGTTCTTCGTCCTTTGGTATCCGATAATTTTTAAGCAAGCCTAGATTTGTACCTGATTTTTACATCTGGTCAAGCGCCTGTCGATATGTTTCTAGCGCTTTTTGCAGCTGGCCGTTGCGCATGTAGGCATCACCCAGCATCCGGCGAACAAGTGGTTTCTCTTTATGCCGACCGGCGGCCGCTTCCAGATCGGCGATCAACGTATTGAGGCCTTCACCAACTTCTACCAGGCCTGCGTACTCGTTTATCGCCTGGTCGAACTGACCCGCATTGAGCGCGTCTCGCGCCGACGCAAGTCGACCCTGATCCAATTCAAGGGCCGAAATCCCCAGGTCTAAATCAGGCATCAATAAATCGTCGTCGAAATCCGGCTCATCAAGAACGGGTAATTCGGGCAGCGGCCCGGTCTTGCGCTTGATAGACAATGGGCCAGTTTTCCCGGTTGGTGGATGAGCGACCGGCGGCTCTATTTCCGGCACCCCGGCGATGGTTGCTTGCTCTTCTGCTTCCAACCAGCCATCCAGGTCCGGCTCAGGCAAGCTTCCGAGCCAGTCGGTATGCCCGCCCACGCGAACGCTTTTTTCTTCGCCCTCGGTTGTCAACCAGTCTGGCAAAGATTCGTCCACCTCATCCAGATCCAAATCTTGTTCGTCGAAGGTGGCAAAGGTTGATTCAAAATCCTTCACGGCCGTTGACTCGTCCGCCTGGAAAATGTCATCCCACTCGTCTGACGCTTGCGCCAGATCGCTTTCGACAGCCGCTTCACGCGGGGGGGCCGCCACAGGAGATTCTTGTTCTGCGGCGACCTGAGCCGCCACTATCCAGTCGGGCATGCCCAAATCGTCATCTGCCAGCGAGGCTTCATCGACGCTGGGCAATTCATCCAATGACGCGCCCTGTCGCGCCGCCAATCGTTCCAGCCAGGCCATCGCATCGTCGATATTGTCCGGCGCGGCCTCGTCGTCGGCGGCTAATACGGCCGTTTCTTCCGCCGTCACCTCGTCCAGAGCTTCCCCTTCTACCGCTGCTCGCAAGCGGTCATCAACTTCAGCCTCAGACGCAAACAATTGGGCTTCTGCCTCGCCAGCCGTTTGTTCGGCGGCAATCCAATCGGGGGTCTTCAGGTCGCCAACTTCGCCGGTGACTGTGGGCAGCTCGTCCAGCGGCGCGCCCTGGCGGGCGGCCAATTGTTCCAGCCAGGCCATGGCGTCGTCGATATTGTCGGGCACACTCAGGTCTGCCTCAACCGGTTCAGGCGTTTCCAGGCTGGCGGTAAGCATATCTTCACGGGGGGAAACGGCCGTCAACTCAGCCCATGTCGCCTCATCCGCGTCAGCCAGCGAGGGCAGCTCATCCAACGGCGCGCCTTGCCGGGCCGCTAACCGTTCCAACCAGGCCATCGCCTCGTCCGGATCATCTGGGATGGTTTCCAAAAATGTGTCGTCTAGCGAGGCAGTCTCTTCGGCGGCGATCAATTCGTCAACCATTTCGGCGGCGGCAAATTCTTCCAGCGCCGCGTCGTCTTGCGCCTCAACTTCTGCGAAAAGCGTTCCCAGGTCCACACCCCAGTCATCGTCATCTTGCGAAAATTCTTCTTCCAAGACATCCGGCGCGCCAACCTCAGCCGCCGGCAGCACCGCCAGCATATCCAGTTGAGCCAGCGCCTCGGCCAACTCATCATCGGAAATTTCTCGTTCGTCCAGGTCGGCGTCGGCCAGTAAACGGCCGTCGCTTTCCAGGCTGACTTCTTCTTCCAGCCATATCAGTTCGGCCAACAACGCCGGGCTGACGACCGGCAGCAATTCTACCCGGCCCGGAGCCGTCGGTTCAATTTCTTCCGGCTCATCGTCCACAGCCAGATCGGCCAGCCAGGCCATCGCTTCATCTAGCTCATCTGCTGCACCAGGCGCAGGTTCGCCGGTAAATTCACCGGCTAACGCGTCCCAGTCCAGGTCGGCTGCATCGTCCTGGTGGGCAGGGGCGGCCATTTCGGTTCCGAGGAACAAATCCATTTCGGTGTCAAAATCAGCGTCGGTTTCGAGGGCAGACGGCCGTTCGATGGAGGGCAGTTCGTCCAGAGGCGCGCCCTGGCGAGCGGCCAATCGTTCCAGCCAGGCCATCGCTTCTTCCGGATCATCGGGCACTTCATCAACCGGTTCCAGAGCGGCAATCTCGTCCGCCGAGGCGGCCAAAATCGTGGCCTCTTGCAGCCACTCCTCGTCCCAATCCGCCAATGCGTCAGCGTCGTCGTCGGTTAGGCTGTCTAGCGCGGCTTCCCAACTGGCCTCCTCGGCCGGTTCGGCGGTGATGGAGGGCAGTTCGTCCAGAGGCGCGCCCTGGCGGGCGGCCAATCGTTCCAGCCAGGCCATCGCTTCTTCCGGATCATCGGGCACTTCGTCAACCGGTTCCAGAGCGGCAATCTCGTCCGCCGGAACGGCCAAAATCGTGGCCTCTTGCAGCCACTCCTCGTCCCAATCCGCCAATGCGTCAGCGTCGTCGGTTAGGCTGTCTAGCGCGGCTTCCCAACTGGCCTCCTCGGCCGGTTCGGCGGTGATGGAGGGCAGTTCGTCCAGAGGCGCGCCCTGGCGGGCGGCTAATCGTTCCAGCCAGGCCATTGCTTCGTCTGGGTCGTCGGGCACGGCCAGGCTTAAATCGTCATCGTCTACGGCCGTTTCGCCCACCATTTCCGCACCTATCAAGGTAGCAGCAAACAGATCCGGCTCCAGTGATTCTTCGATGGCTTCAGCCTGCTCAAGCTCGTCAAGGTCCGGGATTTCCATTTCGAGGGTGTCCAGGTCATCGACTACCATGTCAGGCGTCGGGGCATCGGTTGTGATGGAGGGTAATTCGTCGAGGGGCGCGCCCTGACGGGCAGCCAATTGCTCCAACCAGGCCATGGCCGCTTCCGGGTCGTCTGGAGGGAATTCAAATGTTTCATCAACAGGGGCGAACGAGTCGCGTTCTTCGGCTGCTTCTTCAGCGGCGAACAGGTTATCGAGATCGATGGCGTAGGCGGCCGTGGGCAGTTCCTCGACAGGCGCATCGGGTTCAGCGGCCAAATCTTCCAGCCAGGACATGGCGTCGTCCAGGTCATCGGGGAAGGCTGTCATTTCAGGCACGATCTTGTCAGTTGGCCGGCCTGCTTCGTCAGCGGCCTGGCTGCTGAACAGGTCTGGCTCGTCGGCCAAAATGTCCGATTGGTCTGGCAAATCTTTTAACAGGTCGTCGGCCTGGTCCTCTGGCCACTGCCAGGTGGGCAATTCGTCGATGGTTTCTGCGGCTGGCTCGCCGGTGGCCAGGGCATCCAGCCAATCGAGTTCCTGATCTTCTTCCAGAGAGAGCAGGGGTTCAGAGGGTTCATCGGGAACGGCCGTTTCCAATACATCCTCTGGCGTTTCAGCCACAATCGTCTCCGGCATGTCTAATTGCAGCCAGTCGGGCAGTTCATCGCTCTGGCTAAGGGAGGCAATACTTGGACTGGCGGTATCGGCCAGAGCCGACAAATCATCCAGCCAATCCAACTCGTCGTCTGGCGGCAGTATGGGTTCTTCGGGCAAATCCTGTTTTCCTTGCGGGCCTGTTATTTTTTCGTCTTTATCGTCGCTCACAACTTCCTCCACATCCAGGCTGGCGGTCACTAATGTTTCGCCGGTTTCTTCAGCGGGTAATAACCAATCGGGTAAGTTTTCTTGGGCCTGGTTTTCAGCGGTGAAAAAGTCGTCTTCGCTAGTTAAATCCAGGGCTACGGCCGCGCGCAGCATATCGCTCATTACCGGTACATCCAGGTCCCCCAATTCGTCAACGGCCGTTTCGGCCATGTCTGGCTGGAAGTCGGCTTCGGGTTCTACAACAGCCGGTAAAGGAGCTTTTGTCTCGTCCAGGGGAGCAGAATCCAAAGCGTCCAGGGCGGCGCCCATCAACCAGTCTGGCAGGTCGCCGGTGTCGGTTGGCTGAATAGGAGGAGAAACGGCCGTGTCCGCTTCTTCCAGCAGCCAGTCTGGCAGGTCTGAACCCATAAGGTCTTCGTCGGCCAGAGTCTGATCGTCAACGGTTGTGTCTGCCAGATTGTGGGTGTCTAGCAGCCCAGACCCTACGGCGGCCGGCACATCGCTGGCCAGCCAGTCGGGCAGTTCGTCCGTTCCCGTAAGCGCCCTGGCTGCATCAGCATCTTTGGTCTCAACCATCGAACTTGCGGCAAAAAAGAGTTCATCTGGCTCTTCGCTGGTCGCCTCTGCTAATTTTTTCGCTTCATCAGACTCAAACCAGTCAAAGTCCTCGTCTGTCTCAGCTAAATCGGGGTTATTAGCGGCCACCCAATCGGCTAATTCGGCGGCCAATTGGTCGGTGACCAGCTTTGGCTCGTCGTAAAGATCGCTAATTTCGCTGCCGCCCATCAACCAATCTGGGATTTCGGCGGCATCATCCGACAAGGCAACCATAGAGAAGTCAACCTCCTCCTCCACGCCTTCCGCCAATTCATCCAGATTATCCGCCACGGCATCTTTGGCTGTTAGCTCATCTGTCAGACGCCATTCAAAGGCGTCTTCATCCTCTTCCTCGTCCAGCGTGTCGCCAAAATCGGTGAATTGGGCCAGGTCAATTTCCCCGGCGTCATTATGATCGGCTGCGATGGGAAGCGGTTTGGCGGGCGAACTGAGCCAATCGAATTCGTCATCGTCTTCTGATTCTTCTATTTCAGCCCTGGCATCTTCTCGCAGCCAGACGGCGGCGGTGAGAGGATCTACATCTATCGGTCCCAGGTCGTCTTGGGTCAGATCGGCTAACCAATCCGGGGCTAAATCGTCGCTGACAGGTTGGGTTTTGGCTGGTTTGCCGGGGGGGGCGGGTTGTTTGCTTTCTTCGGAGGCGGCCAACCAATCCATGGCTGCCGCATCTTCGTCTTCACCAAAGAGATCGGCAAATTCGATCTCTTTTTCGGGCTGGTGTTGGATGCCGGCCGTGGCAAAGGCCATATCTGGCTGGGGTTCTTCTTCGGCGGCAATTTGCAGCCCGGCCAACCAATCGGATTGGTGGGTGGTGGGGGAAACGGCCGTTTCCTTTTCCGTCATCTCGTCTAGCCGGAAGCCTGATTCGGCCGATTTCTTGGCCTCTGGCAGCGCCTCGTCCAACGAGGGCAGTTCGCCGGTCAATCCTTCTAGCCATTGGTACAGGTCATCGTCGCCCGCGTCTGCCTCGGTTTGTGGGGTAACGGCCGTGCCAGAAACCCAGCCTACAGGCTCTTCGTATTCTCGTGGTTCCAAGTCGGCGCCCAAATAGTCAACTTCGACCACCCCAGGCAAGGGGACTGCGCCTTCCACATGAAACGCGCTACCTTCGGGCGATTCGCGGTCAATGTGGCGTTTGTCGAATAACAACATGGTCTGGAGGTGTTGGAGGTATCGTTGGGCTTCGTCTACGCGCCCGGTTCGCAGCCAGATTTCGGCGATGATGGCGTTGGCGGCAATGCAGTTGGGTAGTTGATCCAATACTTGCAGGCAGACATTGACGGCTTCAATGCGACGGCCGTCACGCCAGAGCGCTTCCATCAACAAAACGCGTAGGTCAATGCGTTCCTGGTCTTTTTCCAATGTGGCGCGCAGCAGGGCTGCGGATTGGTCGTACAGTTGGCTGCGCAAGTAAAAGCGGGCCAGCGCCCCGGCGCTGAGCGGCAAACTGGCATTGGGAACGGCCGTGTCGTCGTTTTGTTTTCCCCGGCGCGAATTCTCGGCCTGGTGGACATAAAGCGAGCGCAGTTCATGTTGAATCGCCGCGTTATACGGCTCGATTTCGTAAGCGCGTTCCAGATGCCAAATGGCCTGCGAGACGACATCCTCTTCCTTATAAATCACAGCCAACCCGGCATGAGCGATGTAATCATTGGGATCCGCGCTCAGAATCCGTTGGAATAATTCTGTGGCGCCGGCGTAATCATTTTTTTCCAAAAGCGCTTTGGCCAGCAGGCGGTAGGTGGCAATATGCTGCGGATGCTGCTGCAAAATGTGGCGGCAGTGTTCAACCGCCAGGTCATAATGGCTGTCGTTTAAGAGCTTATCGATCTGTTCATGATATTTGTGCAGGGCTATGGTTGTCACAGGGTAACCTTTTTTCCTGCAAAACGTAAAACGAACCGGGGAATTGACATAAAAGAGAATGCGAGTTTTACGTTTTACGCGTGTGTTATGGTTAACTTCTGGCGATATTATGCAAAGTTTCGCTTAATTAAGCAAGTGACGAGCCTTGAGTTGGGATAGTAAATCAGTCACGTCGTTTTCTTGTTTGGGCATGGGGCCAATGGTGTCTTGAATTTCATCGCGGCCGATGAGGGCGTAGACGGTGTTCAGGATGCCGCTGTTCAGGACATTTAGCTCATAACCGCCTTCGAGAATAAAGAGGATACGGCCGTTACACATATTATTGGCCATCTCCACCAGGTAACGCGAAATTCGGGCATAACCGCGCAAACTCAGCCCTCCCTGAGCCAGCGGGTCTTGCCAGTGGGCATCATATCCGGCCGAAACGAGCAGCAAATCGGGCTTAAACGCCGCCACTTTGGGCAAAACCAATTCCTTCATAATGCGGCAATACCCTTCGTCGCCCACATACGGCGGCAGCGGCACGTTCAGCGTATACCCCAACCCATGCCCGGCTCCGATCTCGTTGGATCGGCCGATGCCCGGATAAAAAAATGGGGCAAACAGATGGGTAGACACAAATAAAACGCTGTCGTCTAAATAAAATATCTCTTGCGTGCCATTGCCATGATGCACGTCAAAATCGACAATAGCCACTCGTTTGGCGCCGTGAACTTCCTGAGCATGACGGGCGGCAACGGCCGTGTTGTTCAACAAACAAAAACCGCTCACCGAATTAAACCCGGCATGGTGACCCGGCGGGCGCACCAGAGCAATGCCATTTTTCGCCCGACCCGTCATCACACCATCCACAGCCTCGCAGCAGCCCCCGGCGGCCAAACGCGCCAAACGAAAACTCTCCGGCGTCGCATACGTGTCGCCATGGTCCAAAAAACCGCCGCCCGACCAGGAAACCTGCTGGATATGCTCAATCAAATCCGCCGAATGCGTGCGCATCAACTGCTCCAAAGTCGCCGTCAACGGCTCCACAGGCGTCAAATCTTGCAGCACCCCAAATTTTTCCAGGTGCGGCAAAACAGCCGCTAAACGATGGTGGCTCTCTGGGTGATAAGCTCTGGTGTGCGCCAGAGCGGGCGCATAAACAAGTAAACTACTCATCCGCATATCCTTTTTCCCGCGAAAATCGCCAAACTCACCGGCAATTATACGCCTTAAGAAAAAAGGGCGCAGCATGATAGCTGCACCCTTTCAAAATCAATCACACTTTGCTGCCGGGCAGTTTTGGGTCAACGGATCAGCCGCCGTTCACCAGCATGTACAACAAACCCTGACCACCGGCAAAAGCAACCACCAGCCCGGCAAAAACCACTGAAACCATCGACATCAATTTGATTAAGATGTTCAACGACGGACCAGACGTATCCTTGAACGGATCGCCCACCGTATCGCCAACCACGGCCGCTTTGTGGGCTTGCGATCCTTTACCGCCATGATGCCCTTCTTCAATATACTTTTTGGCGTTGTCCCATGAACCACCGGCGTTGGCCATCATCACCGCCAGAGCAAACCCGGCCGCCAAACCACCCGAGAGCAGCCCTAACACACCGGCCACGCCAAACAAGATGCCCACAATCACCGGCACGGCGATGGCAATAACCGATGGCGTCACCATTTCCCGCTGCGCGGAGGCGGTGCTGATGTCTACACAGCGCGCATAATCCGGCTTCGACGTACCGGCCAAAATGCCCGGATCGCTGCGAAATTGGCGGCGAACTTCTTCTACCATACCACCGGCGGCTCGCCCAACAGCGCGCATGGTTAACGCCGAAAAGTAGAACGCGGTGGCCGCGCCGATAAACAAACCAATCAAAACGGCCGGATTGAGCAAGGTCACGTTGTAATAAATCATAAAATCTTGCATGGTCATCGTGGCCACAGCGACTGCCTTCCCGGCAATCTGCACCGTTTCGATGCCGCGCAGTTCTGTGAGCACCAGGCGGATTTCTTCCAGATAGGCGGCCAGGAGAGCCAGCGACGTTAACGCCGCCGAACCAATGGCGAACCCTTTGCCAATGGCCGCCGTGGTATTGCCAACCGCGTCTAGCTGATCGGTGCGGTCGCGCACTTTGGGGTCGAGTTCGGCCATTTCGGCGTTGCCGCCCGCGTTGTCGGCGATGGGACCGTAGGCGTCGGTGGCCAGCGTGAACCCGAGCGTGGACAACATGCCCACGGCCGCAATGCCCACGCCATACAGTCCCATGAGGATGCTGCTGTTGCCGCCCACCACATAAAAACTAACGGCAATACCAAAGACGATGGCGATAACGGGAATACCATTCGATTCCATGCCGACAGCCAACCCTTCAATCAGGGCGGTGGCAGAACTGGTTTCTGCCTGTGCGGCGATGCCGCGCGTGGGTTTGAAGGCGTGCGAGGTGTAATATTCGGTCGCTTTGCCGACGATGATGCCCACGACGAGGCCGGTGACTACGGCCGTCCACACCTGCCACCAATTCGGCAGACCCAAAGTGTATAAAACGGGCAGCGACAACACGGCTATGCCAATGGAACTGCCATACAACCCTCGGCTCAAAGCGCCGATCAACTGCGCCTGCGACGCCCCTTCATCCGCCTGCACCAGATAGATGGCCATGATAGACAAAACCACGCCCACAGCCGCCAGGACAATTGGCGCAGACAAATAACGAAGCTGCAATTCCATGATCGTGAAGCCGCCCATGGCTGTTCCAGCCGTGGCCACGGCCGCGACGCCCAGGGCAGAAGTAGCCAAAATGGAGCCGGCATACGATTCGTAGAGGTCGGCGCCCATGCCGGCCACATCGCCCACGTTATCGCCCACGTTATCGGCAATCGTCGCCGGGTTGCGCGGATCATCTTCGGGGATACCGGCTTCCACCTTGCCCACCAAATCGGCGCCGACATCGGCCGCTTTGGTGAAAATGCCGCCGCCGACGCGGGCAAACAGCGCCTGAGTCGATGCGCCCATGCCAAAACTCAACATGGTAGCGGTAATAATGGGCAGTGGGTTAGCGGCCGTGCTGATAAAGCTGTTGGGCAAAACGACCGGAAAGGCGTAATACAAAATTAAAAACCAGGCGGTTATATCCAGCAGGGCAAATCCAACAACCACCAAACCCATCACCGCGCCGGCGCGCAGGGCAACTTGCAACCCGTTGTTCAGGCTCTGGCTGGCGGCGTGGGCGGTGCGGGCCGAGGCATTGGTAGCCGTTTTCATGCCAAAAAAACCGCAAACGGCCGAGAACAGCCCGCCGGTGATGAAGGCAAAAGGAACAACCGGGTTTTGCAGTTTCAAGAAGGACATGATCAGGAAAACCACAAAAAGAACGGCAAAGACAATGCCCACGACGCGATATTGGCGGGTCAGGTAAGCCATTGCGCCTTCACGGACCGCCTGGGCAATCTCGATCATGCGCGGGGTTCCTTCGTTATGGGCCATGACCTGGCGATAAAAATAATATGCGTACCCAAGAGCAATAAGCGCGCCGATGGGGCCAAGCCACCATAACAACGGCACGGCCGTTCTGCCGGAAACCGCATCTTGGGCCATTATCAATGTTTGTTCCATGTAATTAACTTACGCCTCCTGCAAGGTTAGGTGGTAATCCGTGTCGTGAGGATTTTGCTACCGATTGTGTTGTAAGACTGCATTTCAGGAGAGATTTTACCTGATTTTATTCCTAAGTTTTGTCCCCTTTGTTTGGGCTTAACGCGGGGAGCGGATTGTAACGAATCGCACAAACCATGTCAAACACGGGAGAACGGCCGTTGCCCAGGCATTCATAATTGTGGTAGCCTTGGCAGATACGGTTATAATTTCAATCATCAGCCCCTCATCATCTGCCGATGAGATTGTTAGCCCAAAGAAGCAAAAAGGAGCGGAGACTTACATGACTGTACACCTGTACCTGTCCCTCATACCAGAAGCCCTCATCGCCTCGATGTACCCACCAGAAGAATTTGGCGTCTACTACACGGTTGGCTACAGCAAGAAACAACGCGGGCAGGCTATGTTTATCGAGCTAGACCCGGATTTTCGCCACGATTTTTTCCGTATCGACGAAGGGATTGCCCGCTGTGTGCCGCACGAAGACGGCCGTCCCAAAAAATCCGTCTATATCGCCACTTACCGCGTTCTCGAACACATCCCTCTCACCCACATCGACACCCTTTACCTCGTCACCAAATTCGGCGAAACCCTGCCGCTGCAACGCAGCACCACCTACCCCAAAGACGACACCGGTTTATACATGTACCAGGAAATTGCCCCCGTTTCGCCGCTGGTCGTCAGCACGCTGGACCCACTGTCTCTATACGAATTCCTGACCCAAGACCCCGACAGCATGATCCACCTGCCGGCCGTCTGCTTCGTCGATCTGCGCCTGGGCGAACTGGCGCAAAACCCGGAATATGGCTCCATCGGCGACCTGCCCTACGATTACATTCACCAACTGCGCGAAGGGCTGGTGGAACTGCAAACCAAACCGGTCCACACCAAAATGATCGACCGCACACACACCGTCGAATACCCCTACCGCATGATCAGCAACGGCGTTTACCTGGGCAATACCAGCGAATTGGCCTACTTCCCCCTGCCCTCGCGTGACGACCTGCGTAAAAATCACCCTCGTTGGTGGCGTTCCGCTAACCAATAACAAAAAAAAGAGCCTGGCGATTTTAGAATTGCCAGGCTCTTTTTTGTTTAGCACAACACACCCGCTGTTGTTACAGGGGCTTTTGGGGGGAAACGGCCGTTAATCAGCCAGCGTCGATAAGTCCCCCACATCCTGACCCAATACCCGGGCCTTCAAAATGCGCCGCATAATTTTACCCGAACGCGTCTTGGGCAAATTATCCACAAACTCAATCGTCGATGGTTTGGCAATCGGCCCCATCTCGTGCGCCACATGATCTTTGAGCATGTGTTCCAGCTTTTCGCTGCCTTCCCAACCCTGCCGCAAAATGCAGTACGCCTTGATAATGTTGCCACGCAGTTCATCCGGCACGCCAATCACCGCCGCTTCAGCCACCGCCGAATGGCTCACCAACGCACTCTCAATTTCGGCCGTGCCCAGTCGATAACCAGACACCTTAATCACATCGTCGATACGGCCGATAACCCAGATATAGCCATCCTCATCCTTCTTGGCGCTGTCACCCGGTAGATACCAGCCCTGCTCGGCAAACCGGCTCCAATATTGCTGCACATACCGGTCAGGATCGCCAAAAATCGTCCGCAGCATCCCCGGCCAGGGCGATTTGATCACCAGGAACCCTTCTTCGTTGGCTGCCACCGGATGACCATCTTCGTCCACCACATCAATATCCACCCCAGGGAAAGCGCGTGTTGCTGAGCCTGGTTTGAGAGGCACGCAGGGCAGCGGGGTGATCATAAACCCGCCGGTTTCCGTCTGCCACCAGGTATCCATGATGGGGCATTTTTCTTTGCCGATGACCCGATGGTACCAACGCCACGCTTCCGGATTAATCGGCTCGCCGACAGAGCCGAGCAGGCGCAGCGTCGACAAATCATGCTTGTTGGGCCAGCTTTCGCCGAAGCGCATCAGGCCGCGAATGGCGGTGGGAGCTGTGTACAAAATGGTGACGCCATATTTGGCAATAAGCGACCACCAGCGATCCGGGTAAGGATAGGTGGGCGCGCCTTCGTACATCACACTGGTTGCCCCCAAAATCAGGGGCGCGTAGACAATATAGCTGTGACCGGTAATCCAACCGGGATCGGCCGCGCACCACCACACATCTTCCGGCTTGATGTCGAACACCCACTTCAGGGTGGTCGATGTCCAGACCATGTAGCCGCCATGCGTGTGCAAAATAGCCTTAGGCTTGCCGGTGGTGCCAGAGGTATACAAAATGAACAGCGGGTCTTCGGCATCCATCACCTGCGTCGGCGCAGTCGGATCGGCGATGGGTAAGGCCATCAGGTCATGGTACCAATAATCACGCCCCTGCACCATCTCCACATCCATGCCGGTGCGCTTGACGCAAATCACTGATTGAATGGTCCCAGAACGATCTACCGCTTCGTTGGCGATTTTTTTTAATTCAATGACGGTTCCTCGCAGCCAGGCGCCGTCGCAGGTGATGAGGACTTTGGATTGGCTGTCGTCGATGCGCTCATGGAGCGCTTCGGTGGAAAAGCCGCCGTAAACCACGGAGTGTATGGCCCCAATTTTGGCGCACGCCAGCATGGCAATGATTAATTCGGGAATTCGGCCCATGTAGATGGTAACGCGGTCCCCTTTTTGCACGCCCATAGCCCGCAGGACGCTGGCAAATTTGCTGACCTGGTAATGGAGTTGTTGATAGGTGTAGACTTTGGTGTCGCCCGGTTCCCCTTCAAAAATGAGGGCGGCTTTGTTGCGCACGGCCGTGCGCATGTGCCTGTCCAACGCGTTATGGACGATATTAACCTTCGCCCCCTTAAACCATTTATAAAATGGGGCATTGTCATCATCCAGCGTTTGTTCCCACGGTTGGAACCATTCATAATTTTCTGCGGCTACCTTGCCCCAGAATTTCGCCAGGTCCGCCGATGCGTCCGCATGAACCTTCTCGTAATCGCGAATGTGCGCGTGGGCAACTACCTCCGGCGCGGGGTAATAGACTTCGCCTACCATCTTCTTATCGTCTGCCATTGCGTCGTCCTCCTACTATAAATTTAGTTTGGCTGTTTTGGGTGAAAATCCTGCATTGGGTTTCGGGAAGGAAACCTGATCAAACATTGGGCGTTTTTAAGTATATTGGCAAATTCCCAAAGTGTAAAACGATTGTGTTGTTCAGGTTTCACTGGCAAGCCCCCAAGGGTTTGCTACCCAATTCCAACTTCTCGGGGCAAACCCTTGGGGTCTGTTATAGTTACAAACGATTTAATTTTTTCGGTTCGGCGCAACTTTACGTGTTATCATACGCTTTCACACCAACGCATTTATTTTTGCTTGCAGACCAACGGAGAAAACTTATGTCCTTAAAACCTAAAATTGTCATTATCGGCGCGGGCAGCGCCAGTTTTGGCCCATCCACTTTGGCGACCATTGTGCGTGACGGCCGTTTACGAGGCAGCGAGCTGGCCCTGGTAGATTTTAATGAGCCAGCCCTGGAAATTGTCGCCAAAGTGGCGCAACGGATGAGCGACGCCTGGGACGCCGATATGCGCATCAGCGCCAGCACAAACCGGCGTGATGTACTGCCTGGGGCAGATTTTGTCATTGTGTCGATTGAAGTGCCGCCGCGCGAGAAATTGTGGCGGCTGGATTGGGAGGTTCCGCTGAAACATGGCCTGCGCCAGGCCTACGCCGAAAACGGCGGTCCTGGCGGCCTGATGCACGCCTGCCGCCAGATTCCGCCCTTTTTAGACATTGTGCGGGATATGGAAGCGCTTTGCCCAACGGCCGTTCTCATCAATTTCAGCAACCCGCTGCCGCGCATTACCCGCGCCGTCACAAAATACAGCCGCATCAACATCGTTGGCAAATGTCATCAGATTCAGCTTGGGTATGCACTCACGGCCGTTCTGCTGCGCAACCGCTACCACATCCCCGTGCCTGAAGCCATCTCGCTGCGTTCCGACCCGGCCAATACGCCCATCGCCCATCGGTTGGCGGCATACGGCCGTCAACACATCGACATCAAATCGGCCGGTCTCAACCACTTCATCTGGCTGGTAGACGTACGCGACAAACTCACCGGCGAAGACCTCTACCCCGCCCTCCGCGACGCGCTGGCCGACGCCCCGCCCACGCTGGAGCCATTGTCGCTGGACCTTTTCCGCACGTTCGATCTGCTGCCCATTCCCGGCGACACGCACCTGGTGGAATATCTGCCCTACGGCCACAACGCCCAAACCAGGCCGTGGGAAACCTACGATCTGCGCCTGTATGATTGGGACAGCAACGAAGCCAGCCGCGACTTTATGAACCACATGCTGGCGGAAATGGCCGCCGGTAACCTGTCGGTGGATGGGATGCGCGACGCCGAAAGCGAAGGCGCGGCCGAACTCATCGCGGCCATCACCCACAACGAAAATTATTTTGACGAAACGGTGAATATCCCCAACAATGGCTCTATCGCCGGTCTGCCCGACGAGACGATTGTGGAAGTTCCGGCGGTGATCAGCCGGCTGGGCGTGCGCGGCATCCAAATTGGCGAGCTGCCGGCCGGGATCACGGCGCTGCTGCGACGGGAGGCGGAGTTGGTGGAAATGGTGGTGGAAACGGCCGTTACCGGCAATCGTCACCTGGCCCTACAAACCCTGCTGCTCGATCCGATGGTCAACGACATTGGTCAGGCGCGGGCCATCCTGGACGATTACCTGACAACGTTTGCACCGTATTTACCGCAGTTTTGAGGCGTGTTGTGGGAAAATTAGAAACGCAGCGTAAATAACCTACAGAAGATTGGAGACTGGAGACTGGAGCATGAAAGGTACAGAATTTCCAGCCTCCAGTTTCCATTAAAATGACATGCCTGCACCCAGTTCATTGGCGCAGTGGACGTGTCATACGGCCGTCAGCGCCTCGCGTTGTTTGGCGGCCAACGTCTGAATGCCGCCGGTCGCCAAATCCAACAGTTGGTCGAGGTGGGCGCGGGGAAATGGGGCTTTTTCGGCCGTGCCCTGCACTTCAATCAGCTCGCCGGCGGCGGTCATCACCACGTTAAAATCTACTTCGGCGGCCACATCTTCGGCGTAAGGCAAATCGAGCAGCGCCACGCCATCGACAATGCCCACGCTGATAGCCGCCACCTGCTGACGCAGCACACGCTCCGGCAGTTCGCCGCTGGTGATGAACGGCCGTAACGCCAGATTTACCGCCACCCAGCCGCCGCAAACGGCCGCCGTGCGCGTGCCGCCATCCGCCTGCAGCACATCGCAGTCGATGGTCAGCGTGCGTTCGCCCAGCGCGGCTAAATCGACCGCCATGCGCAGGCTGCGGCCGATCAGCCGCGAGATTTCCTGGGTGCGCCCTTTCGGCCAGCGCTGTTCGCGGGCAGTGCGGCTGTGGGTGCTGCGCGGCAGCATGGCGTATTCGGCCGTCAGCCAGCCTTGCGGAGTTTCGCGGCCGCGCAGCCAGTTGGGCACGGAATTCTCCAGGGTCACGTTGCACAATACATGGGTGTCGCCAAATTGAGCCAGCACGGAACCTTCAGCCCATTTGGTGAAGTGGGTTTCAAAGTGAATGGGCCGGAGTTGGTTGGGTGAACGGCCGTCTTGCCTGATCATATATTTTCTCCCTTGAAAAATGGACACGGATTGACGCGGATAAACGCGGCTAAGAATCCGTGTTCATCCGCGTCCTTTTCATTTGTGGTGGGGGGTAAACCGCTCATGAAGTCTCCCGCGCCGCGAATCATCGCTCGAAATAGGCGCGGGTGGGGATAAAGGCCAGCAGCAGCACGCCAATCAGCAGAAACAACCAGTTGCCATCCCACATCGCAAACACGATCATGCCCAACCCCAGCAAAGTCTGGATCGGATTCTCGCGCCATGCCTGCCAGGGGCGGGTATGCGGCACCTGATAACCATCGGCCTCCAGACGAGCGCGAAGCTGCGCCATGGACGGCTCGGTTAAGACGCTGTCATCGGGGAAAACCAGGGTTGGCACGCTCTCGTAGCCATCATTTAGTTCTTGTAAGCGAATTTTTGCCGGCAGATTATCGCTGGCGTCGATGTATTCATAGGGCACGGCCGCCCGATCTAACATGCCGCGAACCGGCAGCACCATCGGGCACTTTTTTGTGCCGTAAACAATAATTCTGTCTGTCATTTCTCTTCTTCTCGTTGCAGGTTGATGGTTAACCCACCACCTAACCCACCAACTCTTCTAATTCACGCAGCAAATCAGGCGCGATGGTCCCTTGAGCCACGGCCGTTACCCCGCCCGTCAATACCACCTGCCAATTTTCATCCACGGTCACCGTCGCCTCGCCGCCGGCCATGCGCACCGTAACCGGACTTTGGCAGCGCCCGGTTCGCACGGCCGTTCCCGCCGCCGCGCTCGCCGACGTGCCGGAGGCCAGCGTATAACCCGCCCCGCGCTCCCAAATGGCAATCTCGATGGTATGAGCATCCACCACATGCACCAACTGCACGTTGGTACGATTGGGAAACAAGGGCGATGTCTCCAGCGTTGGCCCGATGGTATGCACGGCCGTCAGATCGTCAGTGAAAAGAACACAGTGCGGATTGCCAATGGATACGGCCGTCAGCCTCACCACCGCGCCATCCACCGCCACCTCTTCTTCTACCCTCGAAAAGGTTAACGGCCCCATTGCCAGGGCAATCGTGCGCGCCTCATCGTCCAGCACGTCCGCCTGGATGGTTTGGCCGTGGATGGTGATGGTGTAGGAACGGCCGTTCACCAGCCCCACATCCCACAAATAACGGGCAAAAATGCGCAGCCCATTGCCGCTTTTTTCCGCCTCGCTGCCGTCCGGGTTCAGAAACCGCATCCTGTTTGGACCCGGCTCGCCGGGCAGCGGCCCATAACAAATGCCATCCGCCCCCAGGCCAAAGTGGCGATGGCACAGCAAACGCGCCCGCGCCGGAGTAAGCGGCAGGGAAAAAACGGCCGGATCAATCACCAGCATGTCGTTGCCTAAAGCCTGATATTTCCAAAATAATGCAGCCATACTGTCTTCGTTTGGGAGGCAGGGAGACAGGGAAACTAATTGTCGCCCTATCTCCCCAGTTCTCTATGTTTAGCGTAAATGGGTTCTTCAGGAACTCAGGGGGTTGACAGCCCTTGATACGTGATGCATGACCAGAGCGGTTTCACGCATCACGTATCACGCATCAGACCAAATCCCATGAAATCCCAAAGGCCCCGTACATGTTACTTGTTGAGTACCGGGATGAACACCGAGTACGGCCAGGGAGCGATGTCGATCTGTACCTGCGCCGTTTGCGCGGCATAGACTGTGCCATCGGAGCCATTCCAGCCAAAAATGGTAGAGCCAAACCAGTTTTGTTCCGGGATAAACTGCAATGCACCCAAGTCTGTAGCCAGAATTTCTTGCTGCAGGGTAACGGCCGTGCCGTTCAAGCGCAATTCGCCATGCGCCGGCAGCCACTCAACCCGAATTTTAACCAGCGCATCACCATCCACATCGGCAAACGCTGCGGTAAAATCGGCTGCCGTAAACGCCAGCGGCGCATTCACCAGACCCGATTTAGGCACATTGCCCACAACCGGCGCATCGTTCACCGGCTGCACGGTAATGCTAAACATTTGGGTGGCCGAAACGTTCACCCCGCCGTTGGCCGTGCCGCCATTATCATGCAGCGTCACCGAAATGGTGGCTGAGCCATTCATGTCCGCGCCAGGAGTATAACTCAAATCGCCAGAGGCCGCGTCCACCGCCGGCAGCGTTGAAAACAGTGCGTCGTTATCGGTGGTCAGGGTAAAGGTGACTGTCTGGCTGGCTTCATTGGCCGGTCCGGGAGAGATGCTGGCAGCCCAGCCGGACACTGTTTGCGCACCGGCGTCCTCCGCCACGGTTTGATTGGCCCCTTTCACAAAAGATGGGGCGTCGTTGACACTGTTGACGGTGATGGTGAAGGTTTGCGAGGGCGAGATGTTGACGCCGCCGTTGGCTGTGCCGCCGTTGTCCATGAGCACGGCCGTTACCACCGCCTGCCCAAACGCATCATCCGCCGGACGGAAGGTCAATGTGCCGCTGGAACTGATGGCCGGCGGCACCAAAAAGAGCGCCGAATTGTCATTGTTCAGCAAAAAGGTAAGCGTCTGGCTCGCCTCGTTGGCCGGCCCGGCCGAGATGTTTGTCGCCCAATTGTTAATCACCTGTTGGCCAGCGTCTTCGTTCACCGCCGGTTCGGACCCCTTGGTAAATGAAGGCGCATCGTTTATCGAAGCCACGGTGATGAGTACCTGCGCGCCGGTCGCGGCGTAATCAAAGCCATCAGAGCCATTCCAGTCGAAACTGTCAGCGCCAAACCAATCGCCATCCGGCGTATAAACCAACCCGCCCAAATCGCCAACGTAAATGACATCATTCGCGGCGACTGGGGTGCTGTTCAGGGCTAACGTGCCGCTGATGGGCAGGGATGTCACCTGGACAAATTGCAGCGTGTCGCCATCAGCATCGCTAAATTGCGCGGTAAAATTGGCGGCCGTGAAGTTAATATCGGCGTCTTCATTGCCACTCTTGCTGACATCGGCCACCGTGGGCGCGGTGTTGGGCGAAACGTAGCGCACAACGGCAAAATCGTCGTTGCCGATAACCAGATCGCTAAATCCGGCTACCACGACTTTGTTGTCCGCCTGCACAGTCATGCCGTAGGCTTCGTCCTGGCTGCGACTGGCCGTATTGATGGTGCCCAGATCGGTAATGACCAACCCATTCGTGCCAAAACCGCTGTCCAGGCCGCCATTTTGGTTGTACCGGGCCGTGACAAAATCGTAATCAAGTTGGACCGGATCGGCGGCAAAGCCGGTGAGCAGGATTTTGCCTGTTGGCTGGAGGGTGAGGGCGTAGGGCTGATCGTTGCCGGTGGTAACGGCCGTTGTCGCCTTGCCGTCTGTGTCGAATGAGGTGTCCAAAAGTCCATTGGCCTGATACCGCGCCAGGGCAAAATCGTCGTTGCCGCCAATGCTGGCGTAACCCGCGGCCACAATGCTGCCGTCATTTTGCACAGCGACCCGCTGGGCCAAATCGTTGCTGCTGCCGGTGAAGTTGGTGGTCACTTTGCCATCAAAATCGAAGGTGATGTCCAGGATGCCAGTCGATGAAAGACGGGCGACGGCAAAATCGTCACCGGTGGAACCGGCGTCGGTGTGTCCGGCCAGGATTATCTTGCCATCTTGTTGAATCGCCAGGCCATTGGCCCGCTCGGCGGCGCCAAAATCTATGGCCACGATGCCGCCCGTGCCAAAGGTTGGGTCCAACACACCCCCGCTGTCATACCGCACGACGATAAAATCGCTGCCGCCGCTGAGTGTACGGCCGTATCCCGCCACGACGATATTGCCATTGCCATCCATAACCACAGCCTGAGCCACGTCATTATCGCCTTCAATATCCGTCACCACAATCCCGCCTGTGCCAAAGTTTGGGTCCAAAACGCCGGTATCCGTCAGCCGAACCACTGCAAAATCATCGTCTGTCCCATTAAACGCCGACCCGGCCAGCACGATGTAGCCGTTGTTTTGGAGAACGGCCGTGTTCGCTATATCCGCATTGGCGGTCACCGCCACCGTCACCTTGCCGTCGCCGCTAAAGGTTAAATCCGGCTGGCCATTGGCCAAATAGCGCACCGCGGCAAAATCGCTGCCACTGCCATTGTCGCTGGCCCCCACCACCACCAGGCTCTCATCCGGCTGCTGCAACACAGCAAACGCTTTGTCGCCAGAAGCCACCCCAATATCCGTCGTGACCAACCCGCCCACCCCAAACGTCGTGTCCAGATCGCCCGATGCCGCCAGGAGGCGCGGCACCAGCATCACCAGAAAAATAGTTGAAATTATCAGCGTGAACCCAATCCAAATCTTACGGGCATGTGTTTGAACAGACATACGATTCATTTTGCTACCATCCTATGAAGATAAAAAACGGCACATTACATTAAGAAAGAGTGCGGTGTAAAGAACGATCAGGGACATATTCGGGCTTTGGGGATTTTGTTGGGTTGGTGTGTTTAACGTGATGGACGTAACGCCCCCCATTCACCTATCACGCGTCGCGCCAGCCAACCGCGAAATGCCTAAAACCCCGTTGTTGGTGGAAAAATGGAATATCAATCCATAGACGACCAATCCTTTCGCAGCAGCGAAAACAGAAACAGGTCATGAAACGCCTGCCGCCAATAGCCATATTCGCGCATTAACCCTTCGTTGACGAAGCCCAATTTTTCCAGCAGGGAGATGGATGGCGTGTTTTCCGGCACGACAAAGGCTTCCAGGCGATTGAGCGCCACGACGACAAAACTGAAATCGATCACGGCCGTTAACGCTTCCGTCATCACTCCTTGCCGCCAATGGGTTTGGGCCAATTCATACCCGATGGTCGCCTGGAAATATTTTGGCCGCCAGTTCATCAACCCGACCGTACCGATCAACCTATCGTCATGTTTGTGGGTGATGGCCCAGCGGATCGAGCGCCCCTTGAGGTAACTTTGACGAATCGCGGCAATACGCTGGGCGGCTTCTTCCACGGCCGTATACGTTTCCAGCCCATAATAACGCGTCACCGCCTCGTCAGAAAAAATGGCGTATACGGCCGTTACGTCAGACGGCCGTACCGCCCGCAGCAGCAGCCGCTCCGTTTCCAGCACCGGAAACTCGTCAAACACAGATTCATTCATGAAGAAAAACCGGGGTTCCGCTTCGGCGGAAACTGGGATGTGAAGATTCAGCGCTCTCCACTCCTCAATCTCCTTCCCTAAACTCACTCCAACCCAATCGAGAACATCGCCGCCAAATCATGCTCCGAAAACACACGGAACGCAATCAACGTCTCTGAATTGCTGATGCCTGGCACGCTGTGCATCCGCTCCGTCACCAGTTGGGCCATCGTGTCATTATCCTTCACTCGAATAATCGCCACCAGATCAAACCGCCCGCCCACGGAGAACACTTCACTGATGCCCTTTAACTCGGCCAGCCGCGCCCCGACCTCGTTCACCTGGCCAGGTTCCACATTCAACAAAACCACCGCACTAACCATAACTTACCTTCCTTGCTGCTGTTCAGACCCTAGGGGTTTGCTCTTGAGAAGCCAGATTATCTGGACCTAAAACCCTTAGGCTCTTCCCAGAGAGACCTGAACTGTTGCCAATTATTTACCAACTGCGCCATTGACTGTATGGCGCTTCATTATATCCCTATAAACGGCCGTTTCCCCAATCTCCATTTTGGCTATAATAAAGTCTGCAAGGGGCAGCCCCCTGATATTTGACATGATTTCCCAGGAAAGCGACAACACACAGTTCAATCCGCAATCCGCCATTTCACAACGAGGTGACTTATGACCCAACAATTCGATCACTTTGGCGCGCGCGCCAAACTCCCCGGAACCAACGTCCACTACTATCGTCTTGACAAACTAGGCGACGTCAGCCGCCTGCCTTTCTCCATCAAAGTCCTGCTGGAAGCCCTCCTTCGCACCTGCGACGGCTACCAGGTCATGCCCGAAGACGTCGAAAAACTCGCCCGTTGGCACGCCCCCGCCCCGGCCAAAGATGAAATCCCCTTCAAACCCGGCCGTGTTATTCTGCAAGATTTCACCGGCGTACCGGCCGTTGTCGATTTGGCCGCCCTGCGCTCCGCCATGGCCCGCCTCGGCGGCGACCCCAAAAAAATCAATCCTCACGTACCGGTCGATCTGGTCATCGACCACTCTGTGCAGGTGGATCAATTTGGCTCGCAGGCCGCCCTTTTCTTCAACGTCGAACGTGAATTCGTGCGCAACCGCGAACGCTACGAATTCTTGAAATGGGGCAAAGAAGCCTTCAAAAACTTCCGCGTCGTGCCGCCGGCCACCGGCATCGTCCATCAGGTTAATCTGGAATACCTGGCCGACGTCGTCATGACCAAACCAGAGGGCGATGGCCTAGTCGCCTTCCCCGACAGCCTCGTCGGCACCGATTCGCACACCACAATGATCAACGGCCTGGGCGTGGTCGCCTGGGGCGTCGGCGGCATCGAAGCCGAAGCGGTGATGTTGGGCCAGCCCATCTACATGCTCACCCCAGATGTTGTCGGGGTTAAACTGACCGGCAGCTTGCCCGAAGGGGCTACAGCCACCGACCTCGTTCTGGTCGTCACCCAAATGCTGCGCCAGAAGGGTGTCGTGGGTAAATTTGTGGAATTTTTCGGCCCCGGCCTCAGCAACATGACCCTGGCCGACCGGGCAACTATTGCCAATATGTGCCCGGAATATGGCGCGACGGTCGGTTTCTTCCCGGTGGACGTGGAAACGCTGAACTACATGCGCAATACGGGCCGCCCTGAAGAGCTGGTCCAGCTTGTAGAAACCTACTCCAAAGCGCAGGGCCTTTTCCGCACCGACGACATGCCCGACCCGCTGTACACCGATGTGGTCGAGCTGGATTTGGGCACAGTGGTCCCCAGTCTGGCCGGACCCAAACGGCCGCAAGACCGCATTGCCCTCACCGACATGAAAAAGCAGTACCGCGAAACCCTGCTCGCGCCCATGGGACCCAAGGGCCTGGGATTGAAAGAGGAGGAATTGGGGAAAACGGCCGTTGTCCAAGGCACGCCTACCGCCATCGGACACGGAGCCGTCGTCATCGCCGCCATCACCTCCTGCACCAACACCTCAAACCCCAGCGTCATGATCGGCGCCGGTCTGGTCGCCCAAAAAGCCGTCGAGAAAGGGCTGACTGTGCCGCCCTACGTCAAAACCAGCCTCGCCCCCGGCTCGCGCGTCGTCGAAGATTACCTTACCAAAGCCAACCTCATGCCTGCCCTGGAAGCGTTAGGCTTCAACATCGTCGGCTTCGGCTGCACCACCTGCATCGGCAACTCCGGCCCGCTGCCGGAAGCCGTCGCCAAAGCCATCAAAGAGGGCGACATTGTGGCCTCGGCCGTACTCAGCGGCAACCGCAACTTCGAGGGGCGCGTCAGCCCGCTGACCAAAACCAACTACCTGGCCTCGCCGCCGCTGGTTGTGGCCTATGCCCTGGCCGGCACCACCGACATCGATCTCGTCAACGACCCCATCGGCACGGGCAAAGATGGCGCGCCAGTTTACCTGCGCGATATCTGGCCCACCAGTGAAGAAATCCAGGCCACGATGGCCGCGTCTCTGTCGCCGCAAATGTTCAACGCCCAATACGCCAACGTCTGGGACGGCAACGACCAGTGGAACGAAATCCCCGTAAGCGGCGGCGAAATCTACGACTGGAACGAAGAATCTACTTACATTCAGGAACCCCCGTTCTTCACCGAACTGACGCCAGAAGTGAAACCGATCAGCAACATTCAGGCCGCGCGCGTCCTGGTGAAAGCAGGCGATTCGGTAACGACCGATCACATCTCCCCGGCCGGCAACATTGCCCAAAACAGTCCGGCAGGGAAATTCTTGCTGGAGCATGATGTTGCGCCGCAGTATTTCAATTCCTACGGTTCGCGGCGCGGCAACGACCGCATCATGACACGCGGCACCTACGCCAATGTGCGGATGCGCAACCAGATGGCTCCCGGAACCGAAGGCGGCTGGACCACCTATCTGCCGACGAACGAAGTGATGACCATGTTTGACGCATCCCTGCGTTACAAGGACGATGGCACGCCGCTGGCGGTTCTGGCAGGCAAGGATTATGGCATGGGCAGTTCCCGCGATTGGGCGGCTAAGGGCGTGTATCTTTTGGGCGTCCGGCTGGTCATTGCCGAAAGTTATGAGCGCATTCACCGCAGCAATCTGGTGGGTATGGGCGTGCTGCCGCTGCAATATATGGCCGGCGACACGGCCGTTTCCCTTGGTTTAGACGGCACAGAAACGTACGCCACACTCAACCTGACCGATGAATTGAAACCGGGCCAGGAGATCACAGTGCAGGCAGTGAAAGCCGACGGCACGGCCGTTACCTTCCAAACCATCTGCCGCGTCGATACCCCTGTCGAAGTGGATTACTATCGCAACGGCGGCATCCTGCACACGGTGCTGCGCAATTTTTTGAAAGAATAACAGGTCGCTTTTAGCGGCGTGCGGCGCGATCCAAGACCCTAAGGGTTTCAGAAATCCTTAGGGTCTCATTGTGAGGACTATATGCGTAAATGGAGTTTGGTTTTTCTTCTCAGCTTATTGATTTTAGCCGCCTGTGGGCGCAACCGCGACGGCGCGCCGTCAGAAACGGGGCCTGAAGCTTTTTTTAGCGCCAATCTACTGCGCAACGGCGTGTATGAGACAACGGCCGTTAAAAATCCCGCCCTCCCCAAATGGCAGTTTGCCGCCGGAGAATGGGTCTTCACCGCCCCCGCCGTTGTAGAAAACACCGTCTACTTTGGCAGCTACGATGGCAATTTATTCGCCGCTGACACCGCCACCGGCGCGGAGACATGGCGCACGGCCGTCGGCACGCCCGGCGAACCAATCATTTCCTCGCCGGCCGTCTCCGGCGGCGTGGTCTATGTCGGCGGCATGGATGGCAACTTGTACGCCATCAACCGCGCCGATGGCCAGGAACTGTGGCGCTTTGCCACCCAGGGCAGCATCACCGCATCGCCGGCCATCGCCAATGGGTTAGCCTACATCGGCAGCGAAGATGGCAACCTGTACGCCATCAACGTGAACGACGGGCAGGAAGCGTGGCATGTGGAAACCGGCAGCCCGATTTCCTTCGAGGCGGCCATCGCCGACAATGTGGTTTATTTTGGCAACGGCGCGGGGGTGCTGACGGCCGTTAAAGCCATCAACGGCGAAAAAATATGGGAATTCTCTGTGCCCAACACCAGCTTTACGGCCGGCCCGGCCCTGGGCGACGGGGTGGCCTATTACCCGGTGACCACCGAAATGCTCACCGGCGAGCTACTTGCCGTGGACCTGACCAGCCATCAACTGCGCTGGCGCTTCCCCATGACCTCTGAAGCGTACTCTTCGCCGGCCATCTGGAATGGCCTGGTCTATCTGACCAATCTGGACGGCAAGTTATATGCCGTGGAAGAAAATACCGGCGTGGAACGGTGGAATTTTCCCACGTCGGGCAGCGTTTTTTCCTCGCCGGCTATTGCCGATGGCATCGTCTATTTTGGCAGTTGGGACCAGAATTTGTATGCAGTAAACGGCCGTAACGGCCAACAAACCTGGCTCTTCACCACCGGCGGCGGCGTCTCGTCGCCCACCATCGCCGACGGCGTGGTCTACGTGGGCAGCGACAACGGCGCGTTGTACGCCATCCCGGAAGCGGAAAAGTAGGAACTGATGCGTGATGCTTGTTTTGGTCACGCATCACGCATCACGCATCACGCATCACGCATCACGCATCACGCATCACGCATCACGCATCAAGAGAAAACTCTATGTCCACCATACTCTCAGCCATTGAACAGGCGGCCACAGGCTTTAACGGCCGTTTCGCCCTCGCCGCCCAAAACCTGCAAACCAACGAATCTATCCGCCTGCGCGCCGACGACATTTACCCCACCGCCAGCGTCATCAAGCTGCCGGTGCTGCTTACCCTGATGCAGCAGGTGGAGGATGGCCTCTACGACCTGAATGCGCCGCTCATGCTGCGCCGCGCCGACAAAATTGGCGGCAGCGGCCTCTTGCAGCACCTCTCGCCGGGGCTGACCATGCCCATCCGCGACTGGGCCTTCTTGATGATGAGCATCAGCGACAATCTGGCGACTAATGTCCTTATTGATCATGTAGGACTGGACGCTGTGAATACCTGGCTGAACAAAAACGACTACCCCGACGTGCGGCTCCATCGCAAAATTGACTTCGGCGAAATCGCCAAAGACCAGCGTAACCTGGGCACGGCCTCGCCGGAGAGCCTGACGCGGATGATCACGGCCGTTTTCCGCCATCAACACGTCTCTCCCGCCGCCTGCGACGAAATGCTGCGTCTGATGGACGGGGTTGGCGCCGACCGGACAGGTCGCTACCTGCCCTTTTCGCCCTATGGCAGCGACGAGCCGGAGGAGCAAAAGCTCCACCTGGCCGGCAAAACGGGATCATTGGTGGGCATGCGGGCGCAAACGGCCGTCGTCTGGCGCGGTTCCTGGCAAACCCAACAAGGTTTCGCCCTCACCGTCATGACCGCCGACGACCCCTCCCCCGAACACTGGTCCCCCGACTCCCCCGGCGTGCTGCTCATCGGCCGCATCGCCAAAATCCTCTACGACGAGATGCTTGGGAAATGAGAATGAGGCGTGATGCGTGATGCGTGATCAAGAGAGTCACGCATCACGCATCACGCCTCACAAACCAAATCCTCAAAAACCCAACAACCAATCCATCTTCTCACGAATTTTTTCGACGCTGGGGACAACGGCCGTCATCAACCCCGTGTTAAACGGCACCGGGCAGGACGGCGCCGTCACCCGCTGGATGGGCGCGTCCAGGTCCAGCAGCGCCTCCTGAGCAATCGTCGCCGCGATCTCCGCGCCAAAACCGCCCAGGCCAATATCCTCGTGGACGATGAGTACTTTGGACGTTTTGCGCACCGACGCCAGCACCATCTCCTGGTCCCAGGGAACCAGCGTCCGCAGGTCGATGATCTCTATCGCCGCCGCCAATGCCTGCGCCGCCAGTTCGCAGCGCTCCACCATCGCCCCCCACGTCACCACCGTCAGGTCGTCGCCGATTGTTACCAGCCGCCCCTGGCCAAAAGGCAGCACAAACTCGTCGCCGGGATACGGCCGTCTGCCCCAGGCCGCGTCCAGCAAATAGCGATGCTCAAAAAAGATAACCGGATCGTTGCCGCGCAGGGCGGCGCGCAGCAGCCCCACCGCATCTTCGGCGTTGGATGGAGCCGCCAGCAGCCAGCCCGGCTGATGGGCCAACGTCACCTCGCTGGTGACACTGTGCCAGGGATCGCCGATTTTGCGGTAGCCGCCGGGAATGCGCACCACGATGGGCGCGGCGAACTTGTTGGCGCTGCGCCAGCGAATCGTGCCGCAGTTATTGAGCTGCTCGGTGGCCGGATCAGCATATTTGCGGAACTGAATTTCCGGCACGGGAACCAATCCCGCCAGGGCCATGCCCACCGCCCGCCCGATAATGCCCTCCTCGGACAGACTGGTGTCGAACACGCGCTGGGGGCCGTATTTGGCTTGCAGCCCCAGGGTGGCGGCATGAACGCCACCCTTCAAGCCCACGTCTTCGCCAAACACCAGGCAGCGCGGATTCAGGGCCAACTCCACATCCAGCGTGCGCCGGACAGCTTCGATGACGGTGAGGCGGCGCGGATCAGGCGGTTGGGACACGGCCGTTCCCCTCGGCAGCACAATCCCCTCGCTTACCAATCCGCCAGTCTGCTGTGGAAAGCCCGGTTCGGATAACACGAAGCGGGTTACGCTGGATGGTTCGGCGGGCGGCGTGGCTTCGGCGGTGCGACGGGCGGTTTGCACGGCCGTTTCCACCTCCTGCCGCAAATCTGCCCAGCCCGCTTCGTCCAGCAGCGCGGGAACCAGATACGCCTTGCAGCGCCGGGATAGGGTCGCGCGCCCATTCCGCCTCGCGCTCGGCGGCCGATTTATACGCCTGATTGTCGACGCTGGAATGGCCGGACAGGCGCGGCACGCGCAGGCGCAGCAGGCCGGGCCGCCGGTTTTGGCGCACGAAGGCGACGGCCGTTTCTACCAACACGGCCGTTTCCGCCGGATTCGTGCCGCTGCCGTCCCAAATTTGCAAATTGTGAAACGCCGCCAGATTTTGGGCGACGTTGCGCCCCGGCGTCTGGTGGTCGCCGGTCACGGAGATGGCGTAATCGTTGTCCTCGATGACCAGCAGCAGGGGCAGGCTCAACGTCGCCGCCATCGTCAGCGCGCTCCAGAAGCCGTTGCTGGCGACGGAGCCATCGCCGCCAAATACCACGGCGATGCTTGCCTGCACATCTTCGCCCAACACGTCCTGCCGATAACGAATGGCTTGCGCCCAGCCCGCGCCCGGCGTGTACTGCGAGCCGACGTCGGCGGCGTTGGGCAGGACCAGAGCGCGCTGGCGGCGGGGCAAATTGAAGACCACGCCCACGTCACGGCCGTCGCTGAGGCTGCCGCGCCGGGCCATGTCGGCGGTCAGCGCTTCTTCCAGTGTAAAACCGGAGCCGAGCATAAACGGCCGTGACCGGTAATAGACGCTGGCGGCGTCGTACGGCCGTGTCAGCAGTTGGCTGATGAGCAATTGGCCCAATTCATGCCCGCGCGCCGAAAACTGGTAGGTCACCAGGCCGGAGGGCGTGAGTTCGTTTTCTTCCAGTTCGTCCAGCAAGCGCGAAGCCAGCGCCAAACGCGCCACTTCGCGCCAGTCAAAGGCAGGGTGTAGATCGCTCAATTGTCACTCTCCATTTGGAATTTACGGTGTTTGTACGCGGATTACGGCCGTGCCTCGCGCTAATTGTTCATGATCAAGGGTGATCAGCGTCTGGTTTAGCTGCTGCGCTAACGCCACATAAACCGCATCACAGCCGCGAATCTGCGCCGAGATAGCCACGGCTGCCGCCTGTTCTGCCAAAGCCAACGAGATGGGAACCAATTCAAACAAGCCGCCCTGACCCAGGAGTTGAATAACTTGCTGCGCCAACGCCGGGTCGCCTTTGGCCCGGCTGAGGGCTGCGGCAACTTCCGCCAAAACGATAACCGGGGCGATGAGTGGCTCCGCAACGGCCGTCGCCCGAACAAACCACTCGCGGCTGGCGGCATGATGGGGTTCGTTGGCGCTGAAAAGGGCCACGACGACGCTGGCATCCAGGACAGCCATTAGCCGCGCCTCTGTTCGGCGACGAGTTCAACGGCCGTTTGCGCCACATGCCAATCGGCGGCTATTTCCACCGCCAATTGGTCCATTTTGGCTAAAAATTCGGCCGTTTCCAACTGCCGCAGCGCTTCTTCGTCCGCTTCCGTGATTGGGCGCAGCATTGCTACCGGTTTGCCGTGCAGGGTGATGACATATTCCGCCATGTCCTCACGAACGGCCCGGACAATTTGTGACGTTTGATTTTTCAATTCGCGCACGCCAATTTTTTCCGCCATTTTGGTACCCTCAGGTGTTGATGGCTACAGTGTAGCCACAAAATCTGGCAGCGTCAATCGTTACGGCCGTTCCGCAAACCAGCGGCGCACCAACTCCACCTGGAAACGGTAACCGCCCTCAACCGTTTCGATCAATTCACGCTGCTGCAAATGCAGCAGGGATTCTTCCAGGGCCATCAGGCTGGGCACAAAGGCGACCAATTCGCGGCGGGGCGTGGCCTCGCCTTCGTCGTGGCTGGCCATCAGGCGCAGCACTTCCCGCCCAACCCGGTCCACCTGGTTTTGTTCGATGTCGGCAAAAAAGAAGCTGCCGTGCTGGAGGGCGGGGAAACGGCCGTTTCCACATCCGCTGCCTGCGCCAGCCGCCGCTGCTCCGGGGGCTGCTCGTTTTTTAAGGCCACAATTTCCGCGCACAAAAGCTGCGCCAAAAACGGATGCCCCCGCGTAAGCGCCAGGACGCGGTCTAAAGCGGCCGTTTCGTAGCGCAAGGCAAAATCACCCACCGGCTGCGCGGCCAGTTGGCGCGTCTCCGCCGGGCTGAGATAGCTGATGTGCACCACCTGCACGTTGATCAGATACCCGGCCCACCGCTGAAACTCGTCCAGAGTATGCGAGCCGGAAAGCAGCAGTTTGAACCGGCTGCGGTGCTGGATCAGATGGCGCACCATGCCCATCACCGTCACTTCGTCAAACCGCCCTTTGTCCAATGCGTCGGCCAGCACTTCAAATTCATCCAGCATCAGCAGGGCCAAATTGCCGTCGAGCGCCTGCTCCACTTCGTCGAGCCACTCCTCAAAGTGGGAAAACGGATCGTCCGCCAGATTCTCCCGCGTGAGCGAGGGCAAAATCAGGTCGCGCTGCCGGGCGGAACGGGTGATCGACCGGGCCAAATTGTAGAGAAAGCCGGCGTTATCGCTGGCGCGGGTGGCCGGGCCTTGCAAATCGACAAACAGGGGATGATGGTGCTGGGCAGCAGGCGGCCCAAATTGTTGAGCAGGGAGGTCTTGCCCACGCGCCGCTGGCCATAGAGCAGCAGCGGCGGCTGCCGCCGATCCAGCAGCAGTTGTTCGATGCGCGCGCTGATGTCGGCGCGGCCGATGAAGATTTCTTGCTGCTCGGTGAGGGGGACGCCGATGATGTAAGGGCTGTCGATTTCCTGGCGCAGCTCCGCTTCGGCGACGAGTTGTTGATTGGCCTGAGCCACGACTTCGCGCCAGGCGGCGGCGATGGGGCGGAAGCGGTCGGCGTACCGTTCGTTGCTGCGGGTCAGCTCGCGCAGCAGGCCATCCAGCCGGTCTTCGACGGCGTTGAGGGCCAGCCGCTGGTTGTAGGCGCTTTCCTGGCGCTGCGCGGCGATAACGTCGCGGCTGACGCGGCTGAAGCTGCGCAGCAAAGCGCTGGCCGGGCCGGATAATTCACCGGCGGCCAGGGTGCGCTGGACATCGCCGATGGCCTGAATATCGCGGCACTGCGCCAACTGGCGGGCGTCGGTTTCGATCTGCGCCGCCTGCGCCGCCCAGCGCTGACGGCCGTGTATGAGCGAATCCATCACGGCCGTGCCCTCTGCCTGGTTGTATTGCAACAGCAGCAAAATGTGGGTGTCTAGCCCCACCAGCGGCAGCCGCTGCAGCTCATCCCAGAAAGCGGAGTGCCAGCGAATCAGCGACGGCCGTGCCCCAGGCAAGCGCCGCTCATCCAAACGCATCAGGGCAAGGTTCCAGGCGGTGACAATTGGGTACGTAACAATCGGCCGCCACCAGGCCAGCGTTAAGCCCAACAATGTACCGGCCAGCGTGAACAGTAAAATTGGGCCAAAAGATTGGGTGGTGGAAGCCAGGGCGAACAAACCGCTGCCGCTGCCCAAAGCCCCGGCCAACGCGCCTGCCCAGGGGCCGGCAATGCGCTCCGCCAGAACGTAAGGCAGGGCAAACAAGGCAATCATGAGGGCCGCCAGACGAAAAATGCTGAGGACGGCGCTTAAGGCGCCAGTTTCCGGCGAAATGAAGGTCAACCCCATCGACAACGAGGCAATGGCGCTTAACAGGACGCCCCAGACAAGGCCGCGCTGCCAGTTGGCCGTGCGCCAGGCGATGGCCAAACCGAAGGGCAAGCCCAACGCCAGCCCGGCCAGCCAGGATTCGGTGAAGCGGCCGACCACGAGGCCGCCAAGCAAACCGACCAGAATGCCCACCAGGACGCCGCTGACTTGCCGGGGCATGGAGTACGCGGGGGCTAAATCGCGCGCGCCGCCGGTGACGCCGATGGTGACGCCGTAGGCCAGCCCGCCGGATAAACCGCTGGCCAGACCGATGACCGTGCCGAGGAGCAGATCGAAGGAAATGGTGGTGGCGGTAATGGGGGTGGCAGCTTCGCCGAGAGTCAGTCCGGCGACGATGCCGGTGACGAGACCTGTGCCCAGGCCAACGGCCGTGCCCACGGCCAGACTACCGACCATGCTGGCGGCCAGGCTGGCTAACAGGGCAATCCCCCCACCGACAATGAGTCCCAGGGCAATGCTCGCGAGCGGCAGGCCTAAAAGCCACAAAATCAGGCCGACGAGCAGCATGAGCAAAAAGGGCCAGGCCAAAAAGAGCATGGTCAGCAGCCGCCAAAAGGCGAAGTTTTTCAGTTGGGCGGCTTTGAGTTCGGCCAGGCAAAAATCGGGCGGCAGGTGGGGATCGATGCCCGCGAGGTGGGCGCGCCAGGCGGCCGGATGAAAAAACAACCAAAATAGCAGCCGCCAACTACCGAGGAATAGATTTCGGTTGAGGGCGGGTTCGTGGGAATAGGGGGTGTGGCTGCCCATGGTTATGCGCTTGTGGGGGGGAAACGGCCGTCTGCCTGTTCATGCCGGAACGGAGCGATCTGATACAGGGCATCGGCGCGCCATTCGTCACCGGTTTCGCCGTCTGTCAGGGCCAGCAGGCGTTCGCGGCAGAGAATTTGCAGGAGCATCGGCCAGCCGCCGCTTTCGGCGAGAATCCAGGCGACATCGGCATCCGCAAAGGGAATGGGCGAGCTGGCGATGAGGGCGCGTGCTTCCTCATCCTTCAGCGGGCCAAGATTGGCGACATAACCAAAGATATTAAAGAAGGGGGAACCGTGGCCGCTCTGATTGGCCAATTTGTCTGGCGTTTCGGCGGCTGACAGGACGTAAGCCAGCCGGCCGCCCACCTGATTGGTAGCCAGCGAGCGCAAACTTTCCCAAAACGCATCGTCAAGTTGGGGATAACGCTCCAAAGCGACACCAATTTCATCCAAAAGGATAACCGTGGGCGTGCGCAGTTCATCGCTGACGATATCCAGAAACGTATCCAGATCGCAGCGGTCGGGCACGGGCAAATCCATGTGCGCCAGAAGGTGCTGCATGAGGGTTTGCGGGTCGCCGAGGCGGGTATCCTGAAAATCGACAAACACCCAACGATACTCGTGGGGATTGGGCAGCCAATCCTGGGGCTGGTGGGGACGGAGCTGGGCGGGAACGGCCGTGGTGATTGTTTTGAGGTAGTGGAGCAAGGATGTCTTGCCGGCGCGGCGGGGACCGATGATCGCCGCGTTTTGCATGGGAATATGGCGGAGCAAATGAAACAGGCGCTTAATTTCTCGTTCGCGGCCAAAAAAGCAGGCGGGTTGGGTAATCGGCGGGCCGGCAATAAAGGTGGCCGATGGGGGGAGGTTTGCGGCGGGAGAAGGCGCTGAGGCGAGTGCAGGCGCGTGCAGGGTTGGGCGTGCTGGCAGAGGCAAGGTGTTGGCGCGGATTTGGTCGCGGAGAACGGCCGTTTCCTCGGCCGGTTCTATACCCAATTCGTCCTGAAGGGCGGCGCGGCACAGGTCGAACTGGTTGAGCGCCGCGCTGCGCTGCCCGCTGAGGGCCAACAGGGTCATGAGCTGGCGATGGGCGGCCTCGTCGGACGGCTCCAGGGCCAGATAGTGGCGGGCGGTGGTGATGCCCTCATCGTAGGCGGCGGTTTGCAGGGAAACGGCCGTGAGCGTTTTCAGCGCATCAAGCATCCGTTTGCGCAAATCTTCCCGCTGCTGCATGACCCACTCTTCAAATGCCGGCGCGTGGCGCAGGTGAAAATCCTCCAAAAAGTCGCCGCGATACAAAAGCAGCGCCTGCCGCAGATGGTCTACTTTGCTGGCGGCATCCGGGCGGCGGGCGGTGAGCGCGTAAAAATCTTCTACATCCAGGGTGTAGGCGCTGTCGCGGTTGAAAGCCAGGCTTTGGTGCGTAATGTGCAGGTAGGGAGCCAGATTTTGGCGCAGTTTCATGAGTACGCCGCGCAAATTTCGCCGGGCATCGGCTTCCGGCAAGTCGCCCCACAACAAACCAGCGAGCGCCTGACGGGAAAACGGCCGTGCCGCCACAGCCAGGTAACACAACAACGCCTGAGCCTTCGCTGTGGTCAGGTCAGCCAATGGTAAATCATCCTGAGTGATAACCAATGGTCCTATTAACGACAGTTTTAGTACTTTTGTCATGCGATATTACACTTAATTAATCCTGATAAACGCTAAATCAACGTTTGATCAACACCAAATTGGCAACTGTTTGTTAATATAAGGGTGAGTTTTAAATAACTTGCGTTAAAGTCTTAATCTAACACGCAATAGATAAATAGGAAACATTACATTAACGAAAATCGGTTATCGAATTTGTTGAAAGTATTATCGTGGCAGCCAAATATTTTTTGATTTTTACAAAAATCTAATTCGCACCAAATAATATGAGAAAATTATGATCAAAAGAAAAAAACACCCACAGTCCAGGGGTCAAGCACTCGTAGAATTTGCTATTATCGCAGCCGGATTCCTTATGCTCGTGTTCTTAATCGTTGAATCGGCGCGTATTTTATGGGCTTGGGGAACTGTCCAGGCTGCTGCCCGAGCAGGTGCACGGTACGCAGTTACAGGTAATTTTGATCCTTTATGCGCAACGACTGACATTCCCAAATACAATGGTCTTTGCCCAAACGTTGAACTGCGCCGCCCATCGTCTGTGATTGCTGAAACTCATAAGAATCTTTCCGGCCTACCTCTTAACGAAGATCCAGCGGCGCAATTCGAAGATATGGAATATTACAACATTGAGGTCTTTGGGGTTGATCGTGTTGGGCAGATTAGAGGAACTAATTTACCGGCACCGGTGGGACCGGAGCCTTATGCTGGCGCACCCAACCAACCGGTCATTGTTAGAGTAACGTACCGGGTACCTATAATTACGCCATTTTTCTCACCCATCTTGCCATCTATTCCGGTATTTGGGCAGACTGTGTTATACAACGAACCGTTCGGCCAGCTAGGGGGGACCGGGCAAAGTGCGGGCGCTCCCCCGCCCATACCGGCGCTGCCAACGCCTGGGGTAACTCCCTCGAACACACCGACACCTACTCCAGGGGCAACCAGCACCTCAACACAAACTCTTACACCCACACCCACATCAACCATTCCGGCTTGTCCAATTCGTTACGTGACCAACCTAGTCGCAACGGACAGGGTGGTCAATGTTACCGGGCTTTATGCCAACAATGGGGTTCCTTATGTGGTGACGTTTTATAACCTTTCAGTCAATGGAAATGTGGCTATTGGTCAAGCAACAATGGTCCCGGATACCGGCAATGTACATGCTTGCGATGGCTTCGGGTCTACCACTTTACCAATCGGAAGCATCAGTGGGGGAGATGTGGTTGAAGTTCGTCATCCAGACGGAAGTTCAGCCACCATAATTGTGCAGGCGATTCCAAATACACCGACGCCAACGAGTACGAATACGGCTACGCCGACAATCGGCCCCACACCATCCGGAACGCCAACTGTAACCGCAACTCCCACCGGACCATTCATCCAGGTTATCCCGAATAACTGCGCCGTTGTACCAGCGTCTGGTACGATTCCAGTGCAGGTGTTTGGCTATAATTGGGGTGCAGGGGCTAGCGTTTCGGTTTTTATTAATGGGCAGTTGGTCCAACAGGTTATCGCAGATGTAGAAGGGTCATTTACAGTTCCATGGACTCAGGCAATCGCTAATGGCACAACCTATACTATTTTGGCGCAAAAGGTAGGGGCATCTAGCACGCGTTCGTTTTTTGTCCCGTGTCTAAATGTAACGCCTACGCCGGTTATCATCCCGCCAACCAATACGCCAATACCAGCCGATCTAATCATTGGACGCCCTGTAATTATCAGTACGCCACCAATTGTGGAATATTTGCCAGTTGACTTCCAGGTCGCAATTACTAACACTGGACAGGTAGACGTTAATAATCAGTTTTTTGTGGATGTTTTTATAGATCCGGCAGTGGTATATCCAGAGTTCATTCCTATTGGGAGTAATCCAGCATATATCGCGGTGGATGCGCTGCCGGGTGGGGGAACGGTCGTACTCAATATCACCTCATATAGTGGTTTTACTGGGGGCGCAGTGTCACGTCAAGTGTACGGAATGGTAGACTCTCTGCGAGCCATTGGCGAAGCCAACGAAATCAATAATATTTCCGGCCCTGTTAATGCAACGGTTATCCCATCCACGCGGCAACCAACCCCCACCCCCAACGGCAATCAGGTTATCAGTGGAATCGTGCGTTCGTTTGTTGGGCAAGATTACGTACCGCAAAACCGAGCGGTGGTATGGTTAAAGAACGATACAACCGGGCAACTGATTGCTTCTACTTCGACGGACGGGCTGGGATATTACCAATTTATTAATGTCCCGTTAGGCTCCGTTTATACGGTAATTTCCTGTCTGCCACGTACACCAACACAAGATCATCCGCAGTTGTATTATGCTGGTGAACGTCCGGGAGTAACACCGCCGTATCTATTCGCCAGAGTCAATATGGATCTGTCGTTCATCTGTACGGCAAATAATTAAGGAGATTATTGGTGTTTATAAAAACAAAGCATCGATTATTTTTGTGGCAACCCATCCTGTTGTCAGGCCTCTTAGTGTTGATATTGGCTTCTCACCAGACAACCACGGCCGTACCCAATACACCAGAAGACGATCCCATTTGGGAAGCCGCAGCACCCCTCTCTGCCGCTGGACAGGATGCGCGTCGTCCGCGAATCGCTTCTTCACCAGATGGGTCTCATTCACTTGTAGTCTACATCAACGAAATTGATGATGATCCATATTACACAATGTCCACAAATCAAGGTCAGTCCTGGTCTCCACCATCGGGCACAAAATTGCATGCCACTGCGGGTACTTCCGCACAAGTTATCGGGGTCATTGATCGAAACGACAAAGCATTTGCCATATGGGTGGAGAAGAATGTCGCTTTAGGGAACGAACTTGTATTCTCTACAAAAACGGGGGGTGGTAGTTGGACTGTGCCCGCAAAAGTTGATCCGGCAAGAGTTACGAATGCAGAAATTCTCGATCCGGGTGTTTTTCTGGACGAAACCAATAACATCCATCTGGTTTGGGTACAGGAAGAAGTTACTTATTATGCTTATTTAAACAATGGCACAACTAGTTGGTCCAAACCTGTCATTGTAGAAGAGGAACCACGAGGATTTTCGGGCGAACCGAACGTGGTAGTAGATCGGAGCGGTCGTCTTTACCTGACCTGGCAAAATGACACTGCTACTGGTGGACTAGAGGTTGTTTTCTCCCGCGGCACTATCACCGGCACACCGACTGCGCCTATCTGGAATCCAGAGGTTGAAAATTTGATTATTTCACCCCCAAGCAATATCGAGCCACTTGTTTCTCATGCTGTCCTGGGGCTGTCTGGAAACCGGTTGAGCATCGCTTACACACGCAAAATCGATATTGTTGATCCGATGAAAAACGATCAGCAAGACATTTTTTATACGACCTGCTCGGTCCCGTGCAACTCGCTGAATAGTGATGATTTTAAGTTAATCTCCGGGCAACGAGTCGAAGTGAACGGCATTGACCCGTCTGAAGTTGTGCCGGCGCTGGCGCTGGACAATTTAAGAGGAGCCGCTTACATTACGTTTAGCGGCGTTTTACCAACCACGACTAACCCAAATGAAATTATCCTGAGTATGCAAAGTTGTGATTTTTGGGGTACTGAATCTAACCCATTTCAGGTGGAGAATGACTCCAACTATCGCTTTGTTAAGCCATCAATGGTCATCAGTGATCGCTGGCTTGAGTTGGCGTATGAGCGTATTAGCAGTGACAATTCACACATGATTTTCCACCGTCGGGCTGAAGTGTCCTGTCCGGCCTATGTCATGGTGCCATTTCTGATGAAGAACTAGATGCTGATATGAACCGATTTGAATGGATTTTAGGCGGGTTGTTAATTGTGTTGCTGGTCATTGTGGCCGGGCTAGCTCTGACGTTGTGGTTGCGCCCGGTTGAGTCTGGGACCGCCATTCAACCAGCGCCGGGGGTACTGGCTAATGGACAAACCGCTTTGTCTGCGCTGGCAGTTGCGAATAATCAGGCCAAAGTCTGGCAGGCAGATGCTCAGTTGTTGAAAGCTACGGCTACCTGGTCGGCAAAAGACGGCCGTCCATACATCAGCGGGGCTTCTTCCTGGGCATTTACTTTTTATTCACCAGGAGCAACGGCCGTTGCCCAAATCAGCGTCGCTGATAACCAACCCAGCCCTCCGCTGGTCAGCCAGACAGAAATCCAGCTGACGCCTCTGGATATTAGCGGTGGGTGGAAAATAGACAGCCCTCAAGCTGTTAGCCAGATCATGGAAAACGGCGGTACAGAATTTTTGAGCCGCAAAAATGACACTTCTATCACGATGTCGCTAAATACTATCGGTGAAAACGGCCGTATGGAATGGTTCGTCTCTTTATTCGATGAACAATCGGACAATTTTATCGCCTTGCGCATGGACGCAACCTCAGGGGAAGTATTGGAAATTGTGCAAAAGCCCTAGGGGTAGAAAAGGAACCACATGAACAAAAAAAATCGCTGCCAATCCACATCCAGTAAAAAAGGGCAAAGTCTCGTGGAATTAGCCCTGGTACTACCAATTTTGCTGGTTCTTATTGCAGGCACTGTCGAAGTCAGCAATTTATTGATCACCAAGAATCGTATCGAAACGGCCGCTCGCGCTGCGGCCCGTTTTGCCTCGGATGGCGGCGACGATGTTCATATAATTGCATTAAACTCTGTTACCCAAACCTTGGATCTGAGCGAAGGCGTATGGGACATTTTCACGATACACGGCCGTATTAACAACCAGGGCACGAGCTTTGACAATACGGGCTGGGAAGTAGAACATTACGGTCTGGGACAAACCCGAGTTTATACAGAAGTCCTAAATCGTCTTTCCGCCGCCTGCACCACCGACTGCCTGCAAGACGAAATGATTGCCGAACTTCAGGGCAATCGCAATGGCGCCCAATCCCAAATTCTGGCTGCAGACCTGGAAATCGTAGGCGTCTACGTGATCCACGACATCAATTCCATTCTGGGTCTCAACGCGCTGCCCGGTTTGGCAGACTACAACTCTGTGCAAGGCTTCGGCGTTATGCGCCGCGCCAGCCTTAGCAATGTAAATCAGACCAATGGGTGTACGGCCGTTTTCCCACTGGCCGTTAGTAATGGCATACGCTCTATCACTGAGGCTGAATACACCACCGCCTATAATAACATGACCTATCCAGTTCCCAGACCACTTTACACCAGCTTCACCCAACACAGACCCAATATCGACCTGGCAAGCGCAACCGAAGGCACCGTTTTTCTTTATGACCTGGATTCCCTCCAAGTTGTTTTTCCTAAATGGAATGCCGGTATCACTTCCGGTAATACAACACTTAGCAACAGTTTGGCATGGCCAAGCAACATATCTGATTATACCAACCATAACGACGCTGGCGTGCCAATCCCTGGACTTGCTTTTGTCGTACGTGGCTTTGTAGAAGTGGGCGATAATACAGACAGATCTATCCACATCAGCGATCGTGTCGCCGTAAACGGGGAAATTGGCAACCTGAATGGCATCACAGGCGCTTTGCAAAATCACATCACCAACAAACGCACCCTCCGCCTCCTGGTGTTAAGCAACACAGCCGAACAATACCTGAATGGCGTTCCCTTTTACCAGCCAACTGGATTTGCCATTTACCGCATCAGTGGCTACAGCCTGACAAACAATTGGATTCTGTTGGAGTTTATTCGGTGGGATCATTCATGCGGACAATCTTAAAATCAAACGTCTGGTATCTCACGCCGGAAACATGATTCTCTGAGACTGATAAAAGATATCAGAGCAAGGTGGAAATATGAACAAACAGAAACAACCAAATAACATAATACCATTCGATGAACAAAAAGGACAAAGCATCGTTTTAGTTGCCCTAATGATGGTAGGCCTCCTGGCCTTTGTGGGCATTGCAGTTGATGTAGGGCTTATCTTTGCCCGTCGGTCCCAGCTAAGTAAAGCGGTTGATTCAGCCGTACTGGCGGCTGTCACCGAAGTAGAATCGCTTAGCCTGCTCAACAACGCCGATGACAAAGCAGCCCAGTTCCTCAACTCCAATTTACCCCTTTCCACTTCGCTAGCCAGCGCTGCCTCACCTTCGCCAATTACTTTTGTCAGCACAGCCGAGATTAACGAAATTGGGGCCTATGAATACACTCTCACTGCAACATGGCCTGTGGATCTATACTTTTTATCCGTAATCGGTCTTAGAAACTATGACGTGGGTGTCTCCGCAGCTGCAGCCTACTTCCCAATTACCGACGTCTATGCCAGTCGGCGTGTAGAAGATGGCGCGCTCTCAACATCCAATCAATCTGTGTTTGGGCCAAAAATTTGCAGCAGCAATGGGGATCCCTTTTCGCCCGACCTACCAGACTGGTCTCCCACAAGCGAATCGGCCAAATACAGAGGTCTTTACTCTTATGAATACCGCATCCTGATCCCTTCCGATTACCCCGATGACATTATCCGAGTGGAATTATTCGATCCGGATTCTATCAATAAGGCGAACAACAACGGCAGCAGTTATCGCGCAGATGTATCCCACACCCAGGCTTGGATAGATTCGGGACGTCCAGCCGTAGAAAATTTATCTTGCACTCGAACACAAACAAGTCCCTGCTTAATTGATACGAAGGAAGACGATTTTTTGAGTCTTCCATTAGATCAAACCAATCCCTGGTGGTTTGTTCGCATTGACGAAAATCGTACACCCAGACCAGGCTGCAACGATAGCGGTGGCTACATCACAGCCAATAACACTCAAACCACCTATAAACTTTTTTACTACCGTGAAAATATTTCAGACGGCACCATTATTCCAACCGATTTGGCACAATACACAGGGCAAACAGGCGACGGAGTTAGGGACAATGGGAATCACCTAACAGATATGCAATGGGTTTCGCCTGGCGCTCAAGTGACCTATGATCAGCCAGCTTACGTGCCCTCCGATTATGGCAGCTTTGAGATCAGCATCAGCAATGATCTGGTTAATATCTTAAGTGACCCGGATACCGGCTACCGCTATATTTATCTTGACGTAAAGGCGATCAGCGGTTCTTCAGAAAATGGTTTTGAGATATGGGCCGGCCCTCCAGATTATGTCAACACTGTTTCTAGCAATGTTAATACGCGAAATGTACAAGTAATTAATAATCCTGGGGTACACAGTTCAAAAGGCATCACCGTATTTGGACTCGGAAACCTGCCCATGAACTCCAACTACACAAATCCTGTAGACATTCCGCTGATTTATGTTCCGCCAGAATATGCCGGTCAAGAGATTAGCGTAAGTCTGTTTGATTCAGATGCTGGCGCGACGCCGCCAATCACATTCTTTTTTGATTCTGTGGCTGAATCTGACTGGTCTATGACCTTTGCCGCCACTAGCAACCCGGTGAATGATCCGGACTATGATGCGGTGAACTACCCGACAAACGGCCGTTGCCGCATCGGTAGCTGCCAAAACAGTTGGGTCGATCCGCCATACAAACTCATCGTCCCGACTTATGATCCCACACAGTGCACAAATTCCACCCTACCCGCTCAGCGCAATGTTTGCACGCCGTTTTTCGGCGGTCGTTTAGTGGCTAGGTACAGAGGTGGTCAGGACGATACCTATGGTTGGCAAATTCGTTTAAGGGGTCTTCCTTACCTCATCCGCTAAGGGCCGCCTATGTTTTTAACTTGAGAAGATTGGTCCAATCTTCAAGATTGGACCAATCTGGAAACTCTAAAGTTAAATACCAGCGAACCTAAGGACATATGGGGCATAGGCAAGCAATACATAAATTTTTACACTTGATGTAGAAATTAACTTACCAAGGTGTGATCTCATGGGCAAAAATCGCAAATCAAAATTCAACTTTCCGTTTTCGCACTTCCATCAGGAGCATGGGCAAGGCATTACCGAATACATCCTGCTGCTATCTTTAGCCGGTCTTGCAGCCTTTGCCATCATCACCCTGTTTGGACCACAGATTCAAGGTGTGTTCTCGCGGCTGGTGCGAGAGGCTCCAGTTGGACCGCCATCGCTGATCGCCTACACCCCGCCCCCTACGGCAACTTCAACCAACTTACCTGGAACGGGAACCGCAACGCCGACCGTCACGCTAACGCCTACGGCATCCAGTACACCCACGTTAACCAATACCCCTACGCAAACGACTGCAGCTACGAGCACGCCGACATCAACTCATACGCCAACTTCCACACCTACCAATACGCCCACGAATACACCAACCAACACACCCACCAACACACCAACCAACACGCCTACCAATACGCCCACCCCAATTCCTTGCTTTAGTTTAACAACCAGTGTAAGCCCGACTAATAGCGGCAGTGTCACGCGGAATCCGCTGCCTAATTGTGGCGGCGATATGTATACACAGGGAACGGCCGTCACCCTTTCGGCCTCTCCCAATACCGGTTATCAATTCACCAATTGGAGCGGCAGCGCGACAGGAACCAATTCGTCAATAGCTGTAACAATGACCAGCGCCAAAACCATCACGGCTAATTTCACGCAAATGTGTTATACGGTCACAACGGCCGTTTCCCCCACCGGCAGCGGCACAGTTACAGCCTCCCCAGGTCCAAATTGCGGCAGCCAATATAGCCATGGGACCAACGTAACCTTTACAGCCAACCCCAACACGGGGTATGCGTTTGCCAACTGGAGCGGCGCCGCCAGCGGGACTAACAACCCTACCTTATTAACCATCACCGGCAGTACAAACCTTACCGCTAACTTCACCGCAGCCGCAGCCAACGTCACTGAATATTTTGATTCGTACAACAATTGGAACGGCGGAACAGGCTGGAGTGGGAGTTGGACTACCGTTCCTCATTCTGGTGGTACTGTGTCGATTTCAGCCGAGAACCCTTATCAAGGACCTTATCATTTGCGACTGGCTGATTATGCCGAAGTACAGCGGGGCGCAAACTTGTCTGATTTTTCAACTGCGACACTATCGTTTTACTGGACAGCAACCAAACTAAAATCCGGTGAAGCCTTCTACGCAGAAATCAGCAAAGATGGCGGTTCAACTTGGACGACCATCCTGACCGCAAATTCAACAAATGACCAGAGTCCATATGCACTGCTCACATATACGCTAAACAGCACCTATCGCGTGTCTAACTTTAAGCTCAGGTTTATTGGCGTTGACGGTAATGACAGTAACGATTACTTTGATGTAGACAATATCACTATCGTCCCATAGATTTGATCAACAATCCGCACCAAAAGGGCGGCCTGAATATGCCGCCCTTTTTTGTTTTCTAGCGTCGGCGGCGAATGCCAAAAGCAAGGAATAACACGCCCACCAGGGTGGCGGCAGCTAAAAACCACCAACTTGTGGGCGTATTAGAACTTGAATCTGGTGGCGATGGATTGGCTGCCACAGCCACGGCCGTTCCCTCCACCTCTGCTTCAGGCGTCACCGAAGCCGTCACGGTCGGCTCTGGCGTTAATGTTGCCGTCGCGGTAGACGTGGCCGTCGGCGTCGCTGTGGTGGTTGGCGATGGCGTTATCGTCGGCGTGCTGCTCGGCGTCGGCGACGGCGTATCCACCGGCGTCGGCGTATTCGGCACCTCCGGCGTCGGCGTGATGGTGGCCACCGCCAGCGGCGTGTTAATGGCCGGAACCGTGGCCAGCGCCGCCAACGTTTCCCCTCGTTCCACCAGATAGACCGGCGGCCCGCCAATATCACATTCCCGCTGGTAACATTTGCCGCCTTCCAGAGTGATGGTATACGCGCCGTCCACGGCCGTTACCGCCTGCCGATGCCCCATATGCCCTACCAATTCGCCCGCCGCCGCCAAGGCCGGGACATCTAACGTAACGGCCGTTGGCCCATTGGCCCACAGCACCCGCACCGCCCCGTCCGGCATGGGAAACGTCACCTGCGTATATGCTGGCCGGCCGGTGGTGGAGAGGACGGCCGTTTCCTGCATCGTCACCGGCCCCACAAATCCGCCCAACTCCTGCACCATCACCTGATAGGCGCGGTAAGCCGGGCGGCGGCTCTTGTCCGGCCGCAGCAGCCCCCACGATTCGCCCCCCGGCGGCAGATGAATGTCTATCAACTTATAAAAACTCGCCCGTTCCGCCCCGGAAGCAAACGCCAGCGCAAACGCCTGCGGCACATACCACGCCTGCTGCTCCAGGTCCAGATGAAACTGCTGCACCTCCACCGGCCATTCCGGGTCCATGCTTGGCCGCGCATTCGTCTCATTCATCCAGATCGGTTTAGGCGGGTCGATGCCCACTTCTTGCTGAATTTCCGCCGCTTCCGTGATGATGTCAGGAATTGTTTCCGGCCGGAAATAGATGTGCAGCGACAGCACGTCAAAATAATAATTGTTGGCCACGGCCGTCGGATCGGCGGCTACCATCGTCAAAAACCGGCGCAAAAAGGTGGGGTCGTGCCAATAGGTGAGCGCGCCCAGGTGAATCACCGCTTCCGGATCAGCGTCTTTCATCACCAGATACGCCACCTGCACCAGCCGGTAATAATCTTCCATTGAGCCGCCAAACTCGTGCCCATACACGTCGGCGGGGATGTCTGGCTCGTTCCATACAATCCAGTGATGCACGCCCCGCGCCCCATAATATTCGGCCACGCGGCGCAAATACACAGCCCACAAATTGCCCGGATCGTCGATGGGCAGGTAGAGGCCCTGCGGCACGCCGGCATATGGCTCGCCATCGGCGGCCCACGGCGGCGTGCTTTTGAGTAACCCAACCACGGTACGGCCGTTCATCTGCGCATCCACCAGCCATTCTTCCAAAACGTGCAGCGTGTTCCAATCATCCGGCCCGGTTGGCTGAATCTCATGCCACAGGAAGAGGATGCGGTCCCAACCCACTTGCAAGTCGGCGGCCTCGGCCGGTTCCCAAAACGATTCCACCACGCCAAAACGGGGATCAACGGCCGTTTCCACCGCTGCTTCCCCTGTCGGCGTTTCCGTTGGCTCCTGCGCCGCCACCACGTTTGTGGCCCGGTTGGCCAAGCCCCACATGCCCATCACACCCAGCAAGGGCAGCAAAATTCCCAAAAGAAGTTTCATTCTCAATCGACAAATCCATCCCAAATCATAAATTTCTGATGCGCACACAAACGAGCGGCATTATAATACGAACAGACCACAAGTGGAAATAGCCGCCAACCTGCCCAACATCCTGAACGTAACCAGACCAGAAGACGCCAAACAGCTTATGAACCCACCGCCTCTCCGTCCCGCCCAAGCCGAAATCCTGACCTATGAGAACGGCCGTCTGGCCATCAGCGCCGTCCCCGGCAGCGGCAAAACCTTCACCCTGTCGCTTTTAGCCGCCCAACTCATCGCCGACGGCCGTATCGACCCCGCCGCCGGCCAACAAATCCTCATCGTCACCTACCTCAACAGCAGCGTCGACACCTTCAAAGCCCGCATCCGCAAACGACTGGACGAAATCGACCGACCGCCCATCGGTTTCGACGTGCGCACCCTGCACAGCCTGGCCCTGGAAATCGTCCGACTGGCCGAAAGCGGCCTGGGCGCAGACACTGCCGGACCGGAAGTCCTGGACGACACCCGCAGCACGAACGCCCTCTCCCAGGCCGTCACCAACTGGATTGAAGCATATCCCGACCAATGGTACGCCTTCCTCACCGAAGACACGCCGCAACTGCGCGCCCGCTGGCGCGACATCACCGAACGTACCGCCCGCACTTTCATCCGCGCCGCCAAAAACGAACGCTACCACCCGGAAGAAATCCTACAGAGACTGGAGACTGGAGACCGGCAACGGGACGAACCCTCACCCAGTCTCGAATCTTCAGTCTCCCAGTCTCCTCTCCTGTGGATGATGGCGGGGATTTACGGCCGTTACCAAACCATCCTCAACCGCCAGGGCGCGCTCGACTTCGACGACCTCATCTGGCAGGCGGCCGACCTGCTGCAAAACCGCCCGCACTTCGCCGATGAACTACGCCGTCGCTGGCCTTATGTTCTTGAAGATGAAGCTCAGGACAGCGTGCCCTTGCAAGAAGTGCTGCTGACCCAACTCACCGGCCCAAATGGCAACTGGGTGCGCGTCGGCGACCCCAACCAGGCCATCACCAGCACCTTTACCGCCGCCCACCCCCGCTTCTTCAACGCCTTCCTCGACCGTCCCGACGTGATTGACCGGCCGCTGCCCAACAGCGGCCGCTGCGCCCCGCTCATCATGGGCGCGGCCAACGCCATGCTCCATTGGACCCTCGACAAACACCCGGTCGCCGAAGTGCGCGCCCACACCTTCCGGCGGCAAGACATTCTGCCTACGCCGCCCGGCGACGCCCAACCCAATCCACCCGACAGCGAAGCCAGCATCCAACTCAAGGTCTACAAACACCGCGAAGACGAAGAACTGCCGGCCATCGCCCAAAAAGCGTTGCGCTACACCCAGGAACATCCGGATCATACCCTGGCTATCCTCGTGCCCACCAATCAGGTCGGCTACACGCTGGCCGACCACCTGGACGAATTGGGCGCAGATTATGACAACTTGCTGCGCGGCGGCAGCCGGAACGAGAAATCGCCGCCGCCATGCACGCCATCCTGGCCGTGCTGGCCGACCCATTAAACACCAAAGCCCTGGCAGCAGCCTACGCCAGCCTGCATGAATTAGAACACCCGGCGGCCAAATCCCCCGAAGAAGACCTGCCGCGCCTGCACACCATCCTGCGCAGCGTCCACAAGCCGGAAGCGCTGCTCTTCCCCTGGGAAGGGCAGGATTTGGAGCGCGCCTTACCGGCAGGAGTGGCCACCGAGGACGACCTGGCGGCTATCGCCCGCTTTGCCGAATTCCTGCGGCATATGTTTGCCCTGCGCACCCTGCCCATCGACGACCTGGCGCTTTCGCTGGGCGATGAGCTGTTCGCCTGGGGCGACGTCCACGAGGTGGATTTGTCGATTGCTTACCAGATCGCCACGGTTTTGCGCCGCTGGCGCGATACGCAGCCGGATTGGCGGCTGCCGGACCTGGCCGCCCAACTAGAGGACGTGGTGCAAGGGCGGCGCGGGCTGCCCATCACCGCTCCGGCCGATTTGGGTTATGAACCGAGCAACGGCCGTATCACCCTCACCACCCAACACAGCGCCAAAGGGCTGGAATGGGACGCCGTTTTCCTGGTGGGCATTGATGGCTTTTGGATTCCCGGCAATCTGGACGCGCCATTTTTGGGCGTGCATGATTTTTTGGGCGGCGACCCCACAGCCGAAGCAGCCGCCCAACTGCACTACCTGATGGCCGGTGATGCGGGGATTTATGACGGCCGTTCGGCCACCGAAAGCGCCCACATCGAAATTATCAGCGAGCGTCTGCGCCTGCTTTACGTGGGCCTAACCCGCGCCAAACGCTTCCTGCACCTGAGCCGCAGCCGGGCCACTCGCCAATACAACAAAGACCGCGACGCCGAACCGGCCACCGTGCTGGGCGTCATCTACCGCTACCTGCAAGAGACCAACGGGTGACGCTCTTTTGGTCAAAAGTGGTGATTGGGTGACAATTTCCCCACCTTCCGTTTTACGAAAACCGGGTTACGGATTAAAATACAGCCTATGAGCATGATCAACCCCTTTTACCATCGCGGCGCAATCCGGCAGGCAGCTAATTTTCACGGCCGTCAGAACGAAACTGAACAAATTCTTGGACTCGTGCGGAACGGCCAAAGCGTCTCGCTGATTGGTCCACGCCGCATCGGCAAAAGCTCACTGCTCATTCACCTGTGCCGACCAGAAGTGCGGGCGCAGGCTGGGCTGACCCGGCCAAAGTCTGGCTGATCCTGATCGACTGCCAGGAACTAGGCGGCTCGCCTGCCGAGGAAGTGTACGAAACCCTGCTTTCCAGCCTGCACCATGCCGCCGCCGAAGCCGGCGCCGCCCTGGAACCGCTGGACAACAGCCCGGGCACCTACCGAGACCTGGACCGCGCCCTCTACCAGATCAGCCAGAACCACATCACGGTTGTCTTTTTGCTGGATGAATTTGAGCTTCTGGCGGCAAACGAGCACCTGACACCCTATTTCTTTGCCCGCCTGCGCGGACTGACCACCAAATATGGTCTGGCTTATCTAACGGCCAGCCAACGGCCGTTATTCGCCATCACCGCCGAAGAAGAAATCCTCAGTTCCCCATTCTTCAACATCTTTGTGACCCTGCCTCTGGGTTTATACAGCGACGAGGAAGCCCACACCCTTTTCCTGGCCCGCTTGAAAAATACAGACATTACCTTCAAACCGGCGCTGACCGCCTATTTGCGTTTCCTCGTTGGTCCGCATCCCTTTTTCTTGCATGTCGCCGGGTATCACGCCTACCAGGCGCTGCTGCAAGGCACGCGGCTGGAAAAACCAGATGATTTTGCGCAGCTAAACGATCCCATCGAGATGGAAGCCGATTCGCATCTGAGCTACTTGTGGCAAAACCTGACCGCCGAAGAGCAATACGTCCTGGCGATTGCCGATGGTCCAATCGATTCCCTGCGCCTGCTGGAACAGCAATGTCTGCTCATCAACACAGACGGAAAATACACCTACGCCAACGAAATTTTGCGCCGGTATGTGCGCCGCCAGGAAGTGCGCGGCCTTATTCAGGCCGGCCCCTTTGTCATCGACCAGCAGCGGCATCAGGTGTGGGCCGATGGCCTGGAAATGAGTCTGACCACGTCTCAATTCAATATCCTGATACGTTTATGTCAACAACCCGGTCAGGTAGTTCACGGTGACGACCTGGAAACGGCCGTCTGGGGCGATGTCCTGGTAGATGACCCCGACCGGTTAAAAACCCTCATCAAACGCCTGCGCCGCGCCATTACACCCTACGACAACTGGATCATTAGCGAGCGAGGGGTTGGTTATGCCCTGCGCCCCCCGGATTGACAACCTGAACCGATCCTCCTTCTGGCTCTCCAAACGCCGCCTGGCGCTCGTTGTCCTACTGCTCGCCATCGTCGCCCAGATTCGCTCCGCCGCAGTTAGCCACGCTCAGGACGAAGTTGTGCCGTACTGGCAGTATGCGGCGTCCGCGCGGCTCAACCACCTGATTCCCCTGGACCTGAACAACGACAACAACGACGAACTGCTGATTGTGGATGAAACAGGCCGCGCCGCGCTGCTCACCGCCTCCGGGGCGCAGTTGTGGACCTATGAAGCGCAAGAACCGATCACGGCCGTTGGCATTGTCCAGGTAGAACGCGGCGATCAGGCCGCAAAATCCATCGTTTTAGGCGCGCAAAACCGCCTGCTGCTGCTGTCTGATTCTGGCACAGTGGTTTGGCAAACCGGGTTAACGGCCGTCACCCCTTCCCCCGCCCTCCTGGCCGGCAGCAGCTCGGAAGACATCCAGGCCTGGCAAAACCAGTTCACCGCCAATCCGGTCGCCCTGCTGCCTGTCAGATCAAACGACGCCGGCTCAGAAAACATCCTCGTTGTTTTGGACTCGGGCCAGATGCAACTGTTTGATCCCGACGGCAATTTGCAGTGGCGCTTTGTGCGCAACACCAATCCCTCATTACAGGCATTCCCCAGGCGATTGTGGCCGATTTGGACGAAGACGGCCGTCAGGACATCTTCCTGGGCAAGTTCAACCCCGCCGCTTCAGCCAATTGGTCAGGTTGGATACCCAGGGCAACCTGGTTTGGGAACAAAACATCTCCGCCAGACTGACAACGCTCACCGCCATCCAATTCAATGGCCGCCATTACATCGCGGCAGGCACATCACGCGGCGAAATTTTGGTGTACAACGCCGACGGCCAGCGGCTCTGGCTGCGAACCCTCAACAAACCCATCACCAGCCTGGTGGCGGCCAATTTGTCCGGCGAGCCTGTGCTGCTGGCCGGCACCGACAGCGGCACCCTGGTAGCCTACAATGCCGATGGGCAGCGATTGTGGACCCGCAACCTCGATCTGGCAGCCAATCGAGCCATCCTCAATATCTCCACCGCGCCGGCCGCGCCGGAAAATGAGCAATCGCTGCTCTCGGTCATTTTAAGCGCGCCCAACCGCCGCAGCGCCCCGGCGGATGTGCTGCTCATCAACCAGGAAGGCCGCACGCTGGAGCAGTACACCGCTATCGACACAACGGGCCTCACGCGGCTGGTCGACATCAACCACGACGCCCAAAGCGAAGTCTTGCTGGCCCGCTTTGCCACCGTGGAACTGTTGGGCCTGGGCGGTGGCTCCAGCAAAATCGCCAACGAATGGAATTACTCGTCCTTATTTGCCGCGCCCAGTGCCGTGTTGGTTTATGATTTTGACCAGGACGGCAATGATGAAATTTTGATCGGCGCGCGACGGCCGTTTGCACCGGCTGGATAACGATGGCTCATTACGCTGGATTGCCGAACCGGGCGGGTCTATTTCTCACCTGGATGTGGTGCGCGGCGGCAGCAGCAGCGATACGCCGCTCATCGTTGTGATCCACAACGACAGCCAGCCGGGCCTGAACAGCCAGGAAAGGTGGAAGGAGTCATCGAACTGCGCCAGACCAACGGCGATGAAGTATGGCAGCGGGAAATACCGGCGGAGGTGACGGCCGTTCTGGTTGCCCAATTACAAGGGGACACCACGCCTGAAATTATCGTCGGCACAGTCGACAGCCACATTTATATTTACGACACGACGGGCGAACTGCTGTGGACGGCCGTTATCGACGACCAGATCAACCAGTTTCTGGTGCAAAGCAATCGCACCCTGCATGTACCCGAACTGCTGGTGGTGAGCCAAAACCTCATCTACCGCGTGCGGAACGGGCAAAACCCGGCCGTTATCACCGCTTATCCGGCCGTCATCACCCACGCTTACCAGACCACTCTGCCCCAGGTGGAAACCGAAACCACACTGGTCACCCTGGCCGAAGACGCCACAGTCAGCGGGTTCGATTGGCGCGGCATCCAACTGCCGAAGTGGCCCATTCACATCGACGGACGGCCGTCTGTCAGCCTGCCCATCCAAACCACCGAAACCGACGCCGACCAAAACCCAACAGCCACCGAAAATGCCTTTTTAATCGCCACCGACGCCAACACCCTGCTGCACCTGACTTTAGACACCGACACGCCGCTCATCACCTGGCAAATACCCGATCTACCGGCCATCACCAGCCTCCACTGGGGCGATCTGGACGGCGACGCCCAGCCCGAGATCGTGGTGGGCGATCATAACGGCAACCTTTTCTTGTTTAATGGCGACCTGAAACTTTCTACTCGCCTCAACGTTTTGAGCGGGGTCTATGCCTTGCAAGCGCTCAATTCGGCCAACGGCAAAAGCGCCGACTTACTCGTCGTAACCGAAAATGGGCTGGTGCAGCTTTTCCGCGCCAAAGCCAATCGGCCGCCCCTGCTCACAAATCCACGCGCCGACGAATCGCAAAATCTGTACAACTTCAGCGTCTCGGTGCAAGATGTGGAAAAAGATGAAGTAAGCGTCCGCCTGGAACTGCTTGACCCGCAAACAGGTGGCTGGATAGAAACCCCTGCTCAGACCATCAACGGCAACGGCACGTTGTTCTGGCCGGCCGTAACGCCGCCGGTCGCCGAAGGCAACGTGGCTTACCGGTTTATGTATGATGACGGGTACCATTCAGGCAGCATCAACCCACCGCCGGCTTTGCCGCCAACGGCCGTTTCCTCCTCAAACATCCTCCCAATTAGGTCTCTTCTTGCTAAGTATTCTCGGCCTGGGCGTTATCTTATACACCATCCGCCAATCGCAAACGGCCGCAGCCCGCCCCCGCCGCTTCTACCGCCAACTGAAACAACGCCCCAGCCAGACCCTGGTCATGCTGGAAAACCGCTACCCAACCACCGGCAGCTCAACCGAATTTCTGCTGACGCTGGCCAATCAGGCCCGTCAGGATGGCGAATGGCTGCTCACCAGTCTCATCGACGGCCTGTTTTTGCTGCCCAATCGCCCGGAAACCGGCATCTCCCTCATCACCCACGCCCTCAGCGACATCGCCAAAAAATCGCCCCCCTGGGCAGGCGGCGCCCGCTGGGTAGCCACATTTAAAACCGCCCAGGCGCTGCTGCAAGCGCCGTCCATCGCCGAACTCAGCCTGCTCCAACCCCAACTGGTAGAGCTGCGCACCCTGTTGGAAGCGGAAAAACGGTGGTCGCCGGTCATCGATCCCCTTCTGCCGATTGTGACCAATCTGCGCGACAGTGAACGGGTAGACCGCAGCGATGATCGGCTGGTGTATCTAAACGAAGCCAATTTACAGGTGGGTTTGCTGCGCAATCAACTACCCGATTTTTCGATCACGATTGAGCGGACGTTGGTGCGGGCCATTGTCAAGCGTTGGTCGGGGCTGCTCAGCGCCGAGATAGAGGAGTTACGCGGGCAAGCGGATCTGACGGTGCAGCTTAAAACAAAACGGTTGGCGCCTAACGGCCGTACCGACATCGTGCTAGAAATTGCCAATAACGGCCGTGCCCCCGCCGAAAACATCCTCATCGTCCTGGACGACAACCCAGCCTACCTCGTCCTAAGCGACCCGCGCCTCATCTCCAGCCTGCTTCCCGGCCAAAATTGGCAGGTCAGCTTCACCCTGGAGCCGCGCGTCAAAGATCGCTTCCGCCTGGCGCTCACCATCACCTACGACGACCGCAACAAACGGGACAAAGAAATAGCCTTCGCCGATCTCGTGCAGCTTATCCTGCCCATGCGCGATTTTAGCCCCATTCCCAACCCCTACTTACCCGGCACGCCTCTGCGCCACGACAGCCTGGTCTTTTTTGGCCGTGAAAACCTTTTTACCCTGATCGCGGAAAACGCCGGTCGCGTGTCCCAACACAACGTCCTCATCCTGATTGGGCAGCGGCGCACCGGCAAAACCTCGTTTCTGCTGCGCCTGCGCCAGCATCTACCGGAAAATCAACTGCCGGTGTATATCGACTGCCAATCTTTGGGGGTTATTCCTGGCATGCCCGCGCTGTTGTACGAGCTGGCCTGGCAAATCGCCGATGCGCTAAGCACACGCGGCCTAGAAGTTACTGTGCCAGAGCCGCAGCATTGGCAAAACGACCCCACCATTCATTTTCAACGCCGGTTTTTACCTCAGGTGCAGGCGCTGCTGCCGGCCGGAACCATTTTGCTGCTCGTTTTTGACGAATTTGAGGCGTTTGAGAATCTGGTCAACGACGGCATTTTGCCCTCGACCTTTTTTACCTACATGCGCCATCTGATGCAGCACAGCGAGGGGTTGAGCTTTGTGTTTGTGGGCACGCGCCACCTGGAAGAAATGAGCGCCGATTATTGGTCGGTTTTGTTTAACATTGCCCTCTACCAAAAAATTGGCTTTTTAGAAGTGGAGGCCATGACTCACCTGATCACCGACCCGGTAGCCCCTAATCTGGTGTATGATGACCTGGCCTTGGACAAAATTCGCCGGGTGACGGCTGGTCACCCCTATTTCTTGCAACTGGTCTGTTACACACTGGTCAAGCAGGCCAATTCGCGCCGCGCCAGTTATGTGACGATTTCGGATGTGAACGCCGCGCTAGATGAAATGATGCGTCTGGGGGAAGTGCATTTTGCCTATCTCTGGCAGCGGTCGTCGTTTGTGGAGCGGGCATTGTTAACGGCCGTTGCCCACCTGATGGACGCCGAAATGATGTTCCGCGCCGACGACCTGATCCAATACCTGGAAACCTACGGCATTGAGCTAACGGCCGTTGAGGTCGCTACGGCGCTCAATTCACTGGTAGAGCGGGAAATCCTGGCCGAAACCCCGGTAGGCGTGACCACCCAATACGAGCTAAAAATTGGTCTGGTGGGGTTGTGGGTGGCGCAGCATAAAAGTCTGAGTAAACTGCACGGGGAGAAAGACAAAACAAAGAGTCAGGCTATTGTTTGATCAAACGTAACCATTCAGGTTTCTCTGGTAAGACCCCAAGGGTTTGATGCCCAAATAATCCAAATTCTCAGGAGCAAACCCTTGGGGTCTGGATAGAGACGGTCAAACAAATAATTAAGGGATGATGTGGGTAACGGCCGTTACCCACATCATCCCTTTTAGCTATACATCTTCAAAACCATACCTACAATCTATTCATCAGTTGCGGATAAAGAACGCAGGCGTGGTGCTTGGCCACACGGCACTTAGCAAAATACTATTCTTATTTTGCGCCCCAGCCTGTGCCATCACCAAACTTCTCCAGTTTGTTGTCGTTTGTCCGGGGCGAATAACCGCGATATGCCCAGATGTAGAGGCAACCGCCGGGTAACCCGCGTTTACATGGTTCTTTAGTCGCGTCAAATCCGAGGCATACAGATTCGGGTAAATGCGAGTCCACCCATTGCCGGCCACCAACCAATTGTACAAAGCGGCCGCGCCTATTGTCGCTGGATCACTGGCGCTTTTTATGGGCAGGGGCACGCCCATAGCGCGCATTACGTCACCGGCGAATGTGTTGCAGTAAGTGTAACCATTCTGCAAATAACGATTCTGCGGACTATCACCCACAGCAAATTGATTGATAACGGCCGCATACAAAGCAGATGTACGCATGCCAGATCGACTGGTAATGGGTGCAGATAAAGGAAACTGCCCAGGTTTGCCAAAATCGAATCCAAATAGATCACCGGTTCGCTGCCAGAAACATTTGAAGCGGCTACCCACTGACCATTGCGCAATTTCACTTGCTGGCTCAATTGATTAGCGGCAGTATAAGCAGACACACCGGTGCAGTTCGATGTCTCCTGCAAATAAGCACCAGCAGACCAACCACTAATGCCGTTGCTGCCACGATGCGGCCACCAGGTATAACCGCCAAATGTAATGGATGATCCGGTAATACGAACCTTCGTGCCGTCTGGCATACGATAGATGAGCGTAGAACTACTGGTTGAGGGAACTGTACGAACAGCTAAACCGCCTGAGGCATTAGAATTAATTACCACAGCGCAGCTACCCTGCCCTAAAGCGTAGACAGATTTTCCAGGCAACACAACAAACACGGCTGCCACTAAAACGAACAATAAAACAAGATACAAACGACGGATTCTCATGGGTAATTGTTCCTCCTAATATTGTGGTACGACAAAAATGGTTTAAAATCACCTTATCTTTTCGCTAACCAGTAATCTAAAACAGATGTAAACTAATTGTATGGGCCAATAAGCCACATGTGCCTGAAGTGATTAGAGATGTGAATGACAAGTGAAGGGGGTGTGAATATGCTCGTGCCTGAGTTCAGGTATAGTTTGGGGATTTTTCTGGCCGATTTGCGCTCATTGGTGTTTAACAGCCAGACAGAAGCGGGCAAACATCTGGGACTAGACCGTACCCTGATCAATAAATATGAGAACGACAAACAGTTACCGGAAGTAGGCTATCTGTTATATCTGGGTTTATTGGTGGGGACCGCCTATCAAAGTGAAACAGACGTGGATGATAGGTTGATATTATTGGTGAGAGAAATCAATCGCGTTGTCAAAAGCTATTATCTGTTTCAACCTGTAATTACCTGGGAATCCTTAACTGCGGCAGCAGAGTTTTATTTCCATGAGAAGGTAAAACCCCGGACAACAAAACAAAGAGCTATACCTCAGAGTGACTGGGGTATGGCGCCAAATGTTCAGATGAGTTACGGCCGTTCCTCTGAAAGATCACAGCTTGCCTCTTGGGTGCAAAATGACCAAGTACGCATGATCATCGTATTAGGCATGGGCGGCATGGGCAAAACAAATCTCATTACCCAAGTAGGCAACGACATCAGTGCCAACCACCCGATTTTTTGGCGAACTCTAAAAAACCGCCTTCCGGCCAAAAATTGGCTAACCGACTGCTTGCAGTGGCTGATACAACAAAATCCCAAACAGACCATCCGCCCAACAACAGAGTTGGAAGACCAACTAAACCTTTTACTCAGTTTCCTGCGTGAAAAACGCTACCTGATCATTTTCGATAAATTTGATGCTGTTTTACAAGAAGGGATTCGATTTGGTCAATGTCGTCCTGGCTTTGAGGACTACGAAACAATCATTGAAGCCCTGGCAACCACACATCATAAAAGCTGCATCATGGTAGCGAGCCGCATTCCCCTCAAAGCTGTTAGCCAAAACACCGGGCTGCTTACTATTCGAAAATTTTATATTAAAGGATTTAGGACAATTGAAGCCAGAGATATTTTCGCTAAAGATTTTCTACTCCAGGCTTCCGAAGAAACCTGGACCAAGTTTGTTGACTGCTACTCTGGCAATCCATACGCCCTTCGTCTGGCATCTAGCATGATCCGGGATATTTATCACGGAGACGTTTCGGCATTTTTAGACAGCAAAGAAACTTACTTTGAGAACATCGACGATCTGCTCGATGAACATTTCCAATGGCTAACGCAAACAGAAAAATCCATACTATTCTGGTTAGCGCTTCAACGTGAGCCGCTTTCGTTAGTCGATTTGCGACATCTCCTGCTTGTTCCTGAAGAAATGGGATTGGAAACATTATCTCAGGCGATGCACATCCTGCTAAGTAAAGGGCTAGTCGAGACATTGCCAGAAAAACATGAGTTTCAGCTACTGACGTTATTGAGTGAATACCTGACCAGGCTTTTCGTGAAACTCATATGTCAGGAAGTCGCTTCCGGGGAATTACACCTGTTCAATTCATACACCTTTCTCAACGTTCAAGCCAAAGATTATCTGCAACAACGGCAAAAACAAGAAATTGTTGACCCCATCATTATGGGTTTGGAAAATATATATGCGGGTCGACCGCAGTTAGCGCGACGACTCATTGAATTGCTTCATTCCATTCAAAATCAAAACCATCTGGCTACAGGGTATGCGGCCGGCAATCTATTGGACATGTTATGCAGAATCAACTACGACTTGTCTAACCAAGACTTGTCTGGCTTAACCATTCGCTGCGCCGATTTTCGTGGAACCAGTTTGCCGGGCGTTAATCTGTCTTACTGCAATCTTACTGAAACACTCTTCGCCGAATCCCTCTCTCATTTCCAAACAACCGTATTGGGTCAAAAAGTCAGCAGGCTACCTTACGAGGGCATGAACATCACGGGCGCAAAAGGACTTACCCCAGAACAAAAAATGAGTTTAAAACATCTAGGAGCCTTGGAACAGGACGTAAACCTATTATAAATAAAAAGCCGCAAACCATTTTCAAAGCATGGAACAGTTGACAGCTCATATTTGCCACCCGCCTGAAGCCTCACAATTCTTTTGGCAGCCAAAGCGACTGCAATTTCCCCACGGTTTCCGGCGTCAGGTCTCGCCAGCGCTCAATGGTGAACTGGATATAGGCCAACGCGGCCGTGGCCATATGCACCGATTCCCCCGTCAGGTCCGCTACCAACTCCTCCATGCCCGGATTATGGCCCACCACCATCACCCGCGAATACGCATCATCCACGTCAGCCAAAACTGCCAGATATTCTTCCGGATCAGCCAGATAAAAATGTCGCGTGACGGCGATTTCGTTGTCGTAATCGCAGTTTAAAGCCACCAATTCGGCCGTGGACAACGCCCGCTCCGCCGACGACGTGATGATCAGGTCGGGTGTCAGCTCTTCGTCGCGCAGCAGCCGCCCCATGCGCGGCGCGTCTTGTTTGCCCCGGTCATTCAGAGGACGCTGATGGTCGGATAAAAAATCATTACTCCAACTCGATTTCGCGTGACGCAAGACAAGCAATGTCTTCATAGATGGTTCCTCCAACAAGTTGATGGGCAAATGTTACCCTATTCGCCACCGTCGTGGTAATTGCTCATTGACTTCGTGTATTATTTACACTATTATATTGGTGTCACACATACACTATTGGAGGCGGCATTATGATCAACCATGCCACACTTATCGGCCGTTCACACCGGCTGCGGCAGCAAAACTGCCACGATTACGCCATCAGCGGCGCGCCTGCGCCTGGCTGCGCCTTTGGCCTGGTCCTGGACGGCTGCGGCAGCAAATACCATGCGGGCACGGCCGTTTACCCATCCCACAACGAAGTCGGCGCCAAACTACTGGGCAAATTTATCGCCTCGTCACTCAGCCACACGCTGCAAACCGATCCCGCCATCCAGCCAGACGCCCTCCTGCCGGCTCTCTACGCCCAATCGCGGGATTTTCTCGCCCGCCTGGTAACCCTTTATCCCAATCACGACCCGACCCTGCGTTCGCACCTGATCATGACCCGCCTCCTCTGTACCATCGTCGGATTTGTAAAAACGCCAGACACGGCCGTTTTCTTCTGGCGCGGCGATGGCTTTCTGGTCGTCGATGGAACCATCACGCAACTAGACAGCGGCAACCAACCCGATTACCTGGCCTACGACTTGCTAAACCGAAACAGAAAACGGCCGTTTTCAGTCCCAATCCATTCCCGCCACCGCCCACTGGCTCGCCGCCGCCACCGATGGCTGGAGCAGCACCCTGCTGCCCGACTGCGCCGAACCCCGCCCCGGCCTCGCTTTGCAGCGCTGGCTCAATCTACAAGGCCAGCAGCGCGGCCAGTTTGAAGACGATGGCGCGGTTGCCCTCTGGTGGCAGGCCGGCCAATCCGAGACAAGGATCGTGTGATGAGCCAACAAACGATAACCATTAACCGCCAATCCATCACCCTGGACCCGGCGCAGCTCATTCAATCCGGCGGCGAGGGGATGGTGTTTGGCGTGGGCGACACGGCCGTTAAACTCTACCATCAGCCCCAGCCCGGCCACATCGCCAAACTGCGCCACCTGCTCGATTCCGGCCTCAGCCGCCGCCTGCCGGCTGCCATCTGCGCCCCCGCCAGCCTGGTCACCGATGACCACGGGCAGGTGATTGGCTTCCAAATGCCGCGCCTGCCGGCTGGCAGTTTTCCCATCAAAAAGTTAGCCAGCCTCAATTTTCGCAAACAGCAGGGCATCACGGCCACGGCCGTTCTCGCCCTTTTCCAACACCTCCACGCCACCCTCACCAACCTGCACCAACTCGGCGTCATCGTCGGCGATCTGAACGACCAAAATATCTTTCTCACGCCGGCCCAACCATTTGCCGCGCACTGGATCGACGTCGACAGCTACCAGATTGGCCGCTATCCTTGCCCTGTAGCCATGGAATTTTTTGTCGATCCGCACCTTTACGGCGTCGGTGATTTTGGCCAACGGCCGTATTTCTCCCCGGCTACCGACTGGTATGCTTTTTTTGTGCTGCTCGTGCGCAGTTTGCTTGGCGTACACCCTTACGGCGGCGTCCACAAACAGCACAAAACCCTCGCGGCCCGCGCCGCTGCCGGCATCAGCATCCTCCACCCCGATGTGGTCTATCCGGCAACGGCCGTTCGCCCCACTGCCCTACCCGCCGACCTGCGCCAACACCTGCTGGACGTGTTTGAAAACGGCCAGCGCCCTCCGTTTCCGCTCTCGCTGCTCACCGACTATACGCAGAAACTGGCTACCGGCCCGCTGACTGCTCCCGCCAGGCGTCCTACGGCCGTTACCCAAACCGCTGAGTTTTCGCTGCTGCTGACCGTGCCCGGGTTCATTGAATCGGTACGCGTCGAGGCCAACGGCCGTCTCCAAGCCATCGTTCGTGATGGCAGCGCTGTGCGGTTGATACGTCTGGGCCTCGGCGGCATCCTCAACGAGACGCCCCTCTTCAGCGGGCAGCCCGGGTACAACTACGGCTTGTTTCAGGAGGTGCTGGTGGTGAATCCGCCCGGCAGCCGCCAACTGCTGCTGCTGGACATCAGCGGCCCGCAGCCGCGCAAGATGCAATTGTTGGAGACGGCGTTGTTTCGGGATACGGCCGTTTTCGCCGCCAGCGACCGTTTCCTCTTCCGCATCGCCGGAAACTGGATCATGCGCGGGGCTGTGGAGCGCGGCCTGTATGTGGAAGAAGCCATCGCCACCGCCCACCACAACCAGACCCGTTTTTGGGCCGCCCCGGCTGGCAGCACCCTGGCCGGCGTCCACCGCATCTTTGCCGAAAACCGCTATTTTCTAATTCACCATGACGCCAACTACGATGTCGCCCTGCCTGATTTGCGCCTCGGAGAAAGTTTGGTAGAAACGGCCGTAGCGTTTGGCAATACGGCCGTTTCATTCTGGCGTAAAATCAACCACCGTGGCGCTTTGCGCACCGACATCCATTTAGTCAATCATCGCGGGCAGATTCTCCACCAGCACACCGCCGCCCCCGACGATTTCCGCCCCGAACTTTACCCATTTGCGCTGGCCCAACCGCTGCCCATCGCGGCCCACATTTCCCTGGCCGCAGAAGAAATCCTCCATCTCCACGCCCACCCGCAAGGCATCATCGCCCAAACTGCCAGCCAGCTTTATTTCTTGCGCAGCCTGTCCTGAACATCCGCAGCGCATGAACCCTACGAAAAACACCGTCCAGAATGGACCAATCTTTTTGGTCTTTAAGAAAACAATCAGGTAATGAACTGGTCATTCTGAGCGGAGTCTTCGGAGCGAAGAATCCCTATCACTCGGTCATTTCAAGCAAATGGGATGCTTCGGAAGACCTCAGCATGACACGTCTCTCGATTACCGGATTAATTTTTTAATCTGCAAAGAGATTGGTCCTTTCGCAAATTCGATCAACAATTGACGCTTGACAAAGTGTCATACATACACTATACTATCCGTATAATTAGTGTTATTTCAACACTAACTGACAGAGCCAAAGGTGGAAGGGTTCCTTACCTAACCCGATTACCATCTCAAAAAGGAGACAACGCATGAACAAGTTCCCGGCCTTCTACAATTCGCAACGCATTGGTACGCTGTTTTATCCGGATGTGGCCCGTATCGCGGCCGACGCCGTGCAGGCCAATCTGCCCCCGGCCACCCAGGACAAACAAAAAATTCATCTGGTCATCATTGATATGCAGGTTGATTTTTGCCACGCGGGCGGCAGCCTGAACGTCCCCGGCTCGGTGGGCGACATTCAACGGCTCACCGAATTCATCTACACCAACGCCGAACGCATCACCAACATCACCTGCTCGCTGGATTCTCACCTGCCGCACCAGATTTTTCACCCCGCCTGGTGGGCCGACGAGCAGGGCAACCACCCGGCCCCGTTCACGATGATCACCTATCAGGACATAAAAGATGGCAAGTGGCGGCCGCTGGTTGCTCCGGTGCAGTCAACTAATTATGTCAAGCAGTTGGAAGAGGAAGCCAAAAAGACACTGACCATCTGGCCCTACCACGTCATGATTGGCAGCATCGGCAACGCGCTGGACCCGGAACTATTTTCGGCCGTGATGTGGCACAGCCTGGCGCGGAAAACCCAGCCCACCTGGCTCACCAAAGGCAGCATCCCCCTGACCGAACATTACTCCATCATCCAGCCGGAAGTGCCGGTTCCTAACCACCCGCTGGGCGGCAAAAACAAAGCCTTCCTGGACACCCTGGCCGACGCCGACGTCGTCCTGATCGCCGGTGAAGCGGAAAGCCACTGCGTCCTGGAAACAGTCGAGGATCTCGTCGAAGACTTCAGCGCCAAACCGGATGCGCTGCAAAAATTTACTTCCTGCGCGACTGCACCTCGCCGGTGCAGCACCCGGATGTGGATTTTCACGCCATCGCCCTGAAGCGCTTCGCCGAATTTGAGCGGCAAGGCGTGAATTTTATCAACAGCACGGACAAACTGCCGTTTTAGAGATTGGAGATTAGAGATGCAAAACTAGCAGATCATCGGAAAAGCACCCGTAGCCGCGGTTTCTTACCGCGTCTTCCAGAGGCGGGGTAAGGATACCCCGGCTACAAAAAGAGGTTCTCCGACAAACTGCTAGTGACGGGAGAGTGGAGATTGACAAGGCTCAATCTCCACTCTCTACTCTCCAATCTCCCAAAGGAACCTGAAATGAACAACAACGGACTTGGCAACTTAGATGATTTATTTGCGTCGGCTTTGGATGATGGGCTGACCGACGATACGCTGGATTTGGTGGTGGCCAATTTGAACGGACCGACGATGGTTACGGCCGTTGGCGTCCCCCTTGATCAACTGGCAACCAACGAGGTCACGCTGGCGATGAACATCATCGACATGAGCGGCTCCATGTCCCCTCATGCCGCCGACCTCATCCACGCCTACAACGACAGCTACCTGACCGCCATGGCCCAATCAACGGCCGTTGACGACATCCTGATCAGCACCATTCTCTTCAACGACAGCGTCAGCCTGCTGCACGGTTACGTCGGTCTGCCCGACGCCCGCCGGTTGGACAGCACCACCTACTCGCCCTACGGCTCCACCGCCCTGTACGACGCAGTGGCCGGTGGGCTGGCCAATATGGTGCTCTACGCCCAACAGCTTCGCCAGAGCGGCATCATGGTCCGCTGCATCGTCATCGTCTACTCAGACGGCGACGACAACGCGTCCAAACAGCGCGCCCAGGACGTGGCCCGTACATCCCGCGAACTGCTCAAACAAGAAATGTACACCCTGGCCTATGTTGGATTTTTCGATGGGCTGAACCAACAGGCGATGGGCTTCAAAACAAAAAACAAGACAGCCCCAGCTCAGGCAAAAGCGCAGAAGCTGGCCGATGAAATCGGGTTTACCGAAGCGCTGACGGCCGGTCTGAATCAATCCGAACTGCGGCGCATCTTCCATATGGTGTCCATGTCCACCGTGCGGGTAAGCCAGCAAAGCGCCGCGCCGGCGGGAATTTTTAACGCAACGGCGCAAAGAAAAAAGGACGCAAAGCGGTTATCTGCTTTGCGTCCTTTTTTTCCTCTACGACTTTGGGCTAAAACGTCGTTTTAACCAGCAACAGCTTCTACCTGCTGGCTGGCGGCGACTGCCTGCGGCAGCGACTCGGCATACCGAATTCGATGATTCAAAAGCAAGGCGGCCAGCAGCAGCGATATGGCCGTGCCCTGGTGAACCAGCGCCAGCCAGACCGGCACGCGGAACCAGATAACGCTGACGCCCAGGGCAATTTGCACGCACACTAAAGTCAACATCGACAGGACGCCGGAGCGCACGGCCGTATAAAATCCTTTCTTCCGCGCCACCCAATACACCAAAAGCGTGGCGATCAACACCACAAAGGCAAACCAACGGTGTACGTAATGCACCGTCATCGGCACTTCAACCAGATTTTTCCACCACGGTTCCACAGCAGACAGCAGCCCTGGCGGAATCAGCTTGCCAAACATCAGCGGCCATGTGCTGGAGGCATGACCGGCTTTCAATCCGGCCACCAGACCGCCATAAGAGATTTGCACCACCAGCACAACCGCCATCAACACGGCCAGCCACTGCGCCCCTTTGCGCTGCGGCCTGTCAGACGGCCGTTCCGTGCCATACACATTGCTCAACCCCGCCCAAAAACAAAGCCCCAACAACGTCAGCGCCGCCAACAAATGAGCCGTCAGGCGATAATGGCTCACGCTCGGCCGATCAATCAGACCGCTGCTAACCATGTACCAACCCAAAAAACCTTGAAAGGCAAAACCCAGGCCAATCGCCAGGTAAATGCCCGATTTGCGCCAGGGAATCGTGCCCTTCCATAAAAAATAAAACAACGGCAGCACAAAAAGCATCCCGGTTAACCGCGCCACGAGGCGATGAATATATTCGTTGTAATAAATAAATTCATATTCACCCAGCGTCATGGCGCGATTGATCTTCTGAAACTCAGGCGTTTGCTGGTATTCGGCAAATTCCTGCTGCCATGCCTCCTCGGTCAGCGGCGGCAAGATGCCGGTAATGATTTTCCATTCCACAATGGACAACCCGGAGCGTGTCAGCCGCACCCAGCCGCCAAACACCACCAAAAACACGACCAAAAAACCAACGGCCGTCAACCAAATCGTAATTGCCTTATTTGAACTATGTTGCATCTCGTTTTCTCCAAATAGTTTCCAGACACAGACCGGGCCATTTACCCAATCTGCATCTCAAAATGCTTATTTTTCGCGGCGCGCCTGCCACACGGCCGTGCCCACCAACCCCAATCCCATCAGCGTCAACAATCCGCCCCAGGCATACACCAACGGCACAAACGACCACGCCACCGTATGTGCCCCGGCGGGCACGCACACGGCGCGGACGGTCGTGTAGGCGGTTAACGATTGGGCCGGACGGCCGTCTACCAGCACGCGCCAGCCGGGATAATCGGTTTCACTCAGCACCAGCAGCGACGCGCCAGGGCTGTCTGTGGCGATTTGCCAGTAGCCATCACGCCGGTCGGTGATGACGGCCGTGCCGCCAGCGCCCGCGTCCACCGCGCAAGGCGGCGTCGCCGCCAAAATCACCGTCGCCGCCGGGTCAAAATCAGGCTGATGGATCCGAGCTATCGCCGCCGCTTCATCGCCAATCACCTCAACCTCACTCACCAGCCGCGCCAGCGGCAGCACGCGCGCCCGTTCATACACCCAGGCCGCGCCCTGATTGGCGATGAGGGTTAACGGCCGTTCCCCACTCGTATAGTCGTCCAACGGCACCTGCGCCACCACATAACGGGCGCTCAAAATATCGTACGCCGTCGAACGCGGGTCGGGAATGGAACCGGTAAAAGCCTGATTGGCCCCAATTTCCAGCGCATTGTAGCCAAAAACAGAATTCAAACCCACCTGCCAGGCCCCGTTTTGCTCAAAAATGGAGACGCCCCAGGGCAATACGCGCTCTTCCGGTGTGCCAATCACCGCCACACTGTCCGGCCACAGCGGATCGACGGCCGTCGATTCCAGCCGGACAAATTTATACCCAAACAGCCACAAATCAACCAGGACCAAAACGGCCAGCGCCAAACCCAGGTTGCGCCGCTGGCGCACGGCCGTTTCCGGCAGCGCCAAATAGCGCCACAACATCGCCCCGCCAATAAGCAGCAAGATCACGGCCGTCGCCCAACCACCCAATTGATGCCACAACCGCCCGCTCGTATCCGTCGGATGGACCACAATGAAGACCGCGCCGGTGGCCGCGAGAATGGCCAGGCCGAGAACGGCCGTGCTGGCCAGCACCCAGCGCATCAACCCATCCAGCGCCGCCCGCTCCCAGACGCGGCGGCTGCCCACCACCTCGCCCAGCAGCGCCGACGCGGCAAACAAATAAACCACCGCCGCCCGCCCCGGCGCCCGCGCCAGCCGAAACGGTGGCAGCAAATTGTAAAAAACGCGGTACAAAAAGCCATAACTGCCAAACGCCAGCAGCAGCCCCAAAGCCATCAACGCCAGATAAAACAGGCTGCGCCGCGACGGCCGTCGTACAGCCAATACCACCGCCAGCGTCGTCAACACCCCGGCGTAATAGGTCAATTCCTCAAAATTAGGCACGCTCCAATAACCGGCGCGTGTCGGCTCGCCAAAAAAACTCCGGCACCAGCAGCGTCACCAGATGCGCCGGCGGGAAGGAATAGCCCGCAGCAAACGCAAAATCGGCCGTGCCCGACCGCGACGACATGGCCGCAAATTGCAGCAGCGGCAGCAGCTGCACCGCGCTCAATAACAATCCCACCAGGGCAGCCAGCACAAACTGCCTGCCGACAAGCAGGAAACGCGGCCTCTGACCGGTTTCCGATCCCCAATCGCCAATCCCCAAATAAAGCGCCCAGGCCGCCCAAACCAGTCCCACGTACAGCAGCGAGGTGGTGTGTCCGGCTAAGATGGCCAGGGCGAAAGGGATGCCGGCGAGAACGGCCGTCCACCCGCTGCGCCGCGCCACACTCCTGGCAAACGCCCACAACAGCCAGGGCAGCCAGGCAAACGTCGCCAGCAGCCCCACATGGCCGGCAAAAATGCGCGCAGCCATAAACCCACTAAAAGCAAACGTCAGCGCCGACAGCCACGCCCCCACTCTGGAGCCGGTCTGCTGGCGCACAAACAGCCACATGCCCAATCCTGCCGCCAGCACATGAAACAAGACGTGCCAGCTCAAACCCACGCGCACCGGCAGCAAAATCGCCAGCCACGTTGGCGGGTAAAACAAAGCTACTTGTGGATTGCTGAGGAAGGGATACCCGGCGAACTGCGCCGCGTGCCAGAACGGGAGATGGCCTTGCCACACGGCCGTGCGCGTCAGCTCCAGCCAGGGCACAAACAGGCCGCGCATATCCGCGCCGCCCAGCGCCATGCCCACCGGCGGCCACAAAGCCGCCGCCAAAAAGAGCAGCGTCAACAAAAACAGGGGCAAAACTACCGGGAGTAACAGTTTACGCATGGCGGCCATCATCCCCTATTTTGCCGCCACCGGCAAAGAAAACAGCGCCGCCCCATCGCCGATTTGCTGCCCGGCGGCATCCAACACAGGCAGCCGCCAGCCTTCCGCCTGCACCCAGAGACCGGTTTTGATGGTGTACTCGCCCGGCGGCAGGTCCGCTGGCAGCGTGAAGGTATGCACGTCGCGCACATATTTGTCCGTGGGCCAGCGGCGGGTGGGAAAGTCGCCCGGATTCAGGTGGTCGGATTGGGCCGCCAACACGCCGTCGGGCGACAAAACGTGCAGGAAGCTCTGGTAATTAATGTCTAACGGCCGTTGCGCCTGCCAATACAACGTCACCGTCACCATGTCGCCGGGCTGCGCCGTTTGGGCCGATGTGTCGTAGCCAATCAGGGCGATTTGGCCGCCAAAATCAGCCAAAAGCCGGGTTTGCGCCGGTTCGGCCGTGTAATCGGCCGAATTGTAGTGCAGCATGTTGCGCGGCTGGAGAATGAGCAGGGTAACGGCCGTTACGCCCAACGCCACGCCCAAGACCCACCAATCAACAGGAGCCAATAGGGCATTCCCCATTCCGCGCTCCGCACGCCGCACGCCGCGCTTTCCAAGCCGCAAACCGACTATCAACGCCGCCAAAAGCGCCAACCCACTGACCGTCCAGGCCAGGGTGCGCGGCGGCGTGTCCTGGAAGCGCACGTCGATGGTGTGCTTTCCGGCCGTCGTCGGCACGACGATAAAGCCCTCGGGCCGCCCCAACTCCGGCTCGACCACCTGCCCATCCACGCGCACAGTCCAGCCGGGAAACTGGAACAGGAACAGCCGGAACATAAAATCTTCCGGCGCGTCGATATTGTAGCGAAAATGAAGCGGGTTGATTTCTTCCCAGGTGACGGCCGTTCCCTTTGGCAGCGCCGGGTAGTTGATGCGGTCAATGGGCGTCCCGGCCGTAAACCCCCACACCACGTCTCCATTTCGCGCCGGAATCATATCCACTGTGGCCGGCACATAATCGGCCGTGGAGGTGGTGCCCAACCAGCGGCCCGAATGTTCGATCAGCGACATGCGCAGCGGAAAAACGTCGCCAAAATCAGGCCAGGGGACAGGCTGCGTGAGTGGCAGTCCGAACAACAACGGCAGGGCAACGGCTACGGCCGTTATCCCGCCCATCACCTGCGGCGACCATGCCCGCCATTCCAGCAGCGCAGCCACACCCGCCCCCGCCAAGACCGCCAGCATGGCCACAGCCGCGCCCAACAATCGCCAGGGAAATTGGAAATAGGGCAAAAAAGGCACCGCCTGCCAGACAAAATTGGAGACCGGCAGCATTAAAAACAGCAAAACAGCCAGCGCCAGAGCAAAAAAGGCGGCGTGGGCCGCATAACGAACCCGCCGCAAGGCCAGCATGAGCAATCCAAACCCGCCCAACAGCCATTGGGCCAGCCCCAAATTAAAATGGAACACCGGCTCGGTTGCGCCCCAATCCAGCCGCCGTGTGGGGGTAAAAAATTCGGTCAGGGACAAAAAGTGGGTCCGGTAATCGTAATTGTCGCCCGCGCCGATGAGGGTGGTCAGGTTGACGGCATTGCGCTCCAAAATAACCGGCAGCCAGAAGAAGGCCGACAAGCCCAGCCCCAGAAACAGCGCGCCAAAGAGGAAACGGCCGTTCGCTGCCCGCCACCCAACGGTTATTACCTGCCACACCGCCCAGGCCAGCAGCAGGCCAAAGAAGAGCAGAGCCATGAGATTATGGCTCAGAATAACAGCGGCGGTGAGCAAAACGGCCGTCACCCAGCGTACGGCCGTTGCCTGCCGCCGCAGCCGGTCCAGCGCCCACAACGCCAGCGGGAACACGCCCAGGCTAAACGCCTCGGCCAACGCGCCGCGAGCAATCGGATCGACATATTGCACGTACGGCGCGTAGATGTAAACGGCTGCGGCCACATAACCGGCCGGCCGCCCCCAATTGTCGCGCACAAAGCCATACATCCCGAAACCGGCCCCCAAGAGGCCCAGAACAAACACCGCCTTCACCCCGGCCACCGCATCCAACCCTGGCAGCCACTCAAACAGCAGCCCGACGTAATAAGTCAGGGGGGCGTAATAATTAAAAATGGGGTAGCCGTAGCCATGATAAAAGTTGGGCGCCCAGCGCGGATAAAACACGCCGCCGCGCACCAGATAACTCAGCTCCGCCAGGCGAAAAATGTGCAGTTCGGCGTCGGTCTCTTGCGGCAAACTGGCCCGGCCAATAAACGGCCAGATCGCCAGCAAACAAATCGCCAGAACGACCAGATAACCCAGGTCGAACCGGATTGGGGATTGCGGGCGTTGGCTTTCAGACTTCAGAGCGCTCATCTCACGAATTACGGCTCACGCTGCACGAGAATAAACACAATATGCGATTTGCTGCGGCGCACGGCCGTTGGCAGCAGCTTCTCCGCCCGCGCATAATAACCCAGCCCCCACATCGCCAGCGCTTCCATACGGCCGCTGGTGGCCTGTTCGCGCTGCTCGTCGCTGCGGGTAATGCCCGGCGGGAAGGGCGGCATGTCGATATAGCCCGCCTTGAAATGGAGAGTTGGAGACAGGAGATCGGTAAAGAGGGCTTGTAGTTCGGCCAGGGCAAGGCCGGAAAGGCCGCTGATATGGGTATGGGCGGGATTGTCGCCGTTGGGCGTGAACAGGGCCACGGCCGTGCCCAATGCCGCCAGCCGCGCCGCATAGCGCCCGCGTTCGGCTGGGTCCAGCCGCTGCACCACTTCCGATGAAATGCACAGATCAAACGGCCCGGCGATTTCGTCCAGCGCGGCCATGTCGGTTACTTGGGTGAAGGTGGGCGCAACGGCCGTCAACCACCCTGCCTGCTGCGCCGCCTTGAGAGATGCGTGAAGTTTTTGTAAGGCGGACGGCCGTTCATCCACCACCGTCACGTCCGCCCCCAACTCACTGGCCAACTGCAAAAAGTCCAGGCTGCACCCATATTTTTCCGGCAGCCCGGCCAGCAAAATCCGCGCCGGTTGGCCAACTCGCGCCAACCAACCCGCCAGCGCCAGCCGCTTGGCAACATATTCATACGCCGTGCCCACGCCCTCGCCTTCGGCCAGCGCCAACACATAAAGATCTTTGATGGATAATGACTTCAACATAGGTTCATTAAATCAGTTCGTTTTCTCGATACCAGACGGCCGTTGCAGCCACGCCGCGCGGCAGATCGAATTGCGGCGTGTAGCCCAGTTCCGTGTGCGCTTTCTGCCAGGAAAAGCGGCGATCTTCGCTAAAAAAGGCCACGCCCGTGCGGCTGAGGGGCGGCTGGCGGCGAATGATTTTCGCCAGCAGTTCCAGCCCGGCGGCGCCGGTCATTGCCAGCGGTTTGGGCAGGTTCCATCTGGGCGGCGGCGCAGCCAGCGCGGCGGCAAGGGTTGCTCCCAGGTCGCGGAAAGTCACCGGCTGGGGTCCGGTGATATGGTAAATTTCGCCGGTGCGCCCTTTTTGCAGCGCCAGCAGCATCCCGGCCACGGCATCGTCGATGTAGGTTGGGTGACAGGTGTGGCTGCCGCCGTTGATGGTGAAGAAACGGCCGTCCCTTACCGCCTTAAACAAGCCCAACACATGCCGGTCGCCCGGTCCATACACAAATTCCGGCCGGGCAATCACCACCGGCAGCCCGCCGCGTATATACACCTGCGCCACCTGTTCCGCCGCCGCTTTGCTGCGTTCGTAGGGGTTGCTGGGCGCGAGCGGCGCAGTCTCATCGGCCGGCGGTCCGCTGATGGGACCCAGCACGCCCGGGCTGCTGACGTACAGAATGCGCTGCACGCCGGCCGCTTCGGCCTCGGCCAGGACGTTGGTTGTGCCCTGCATGTGCAGGTCAAAATAGGCGCGTTCCGGCACGCCCGCCTGTCCCAACATCCCGGCCGCATGAATCAGCCAGTTCGCGCCGTCAAACTGGCCGCGCAAACTGTCTCGGTCGGTTACGTCGCCGGAAACCCAGGTGATGGGCAAATCGGCCAGGTGGTCGCGGCTGGCTGACGGCCGTGCCAGAGCCACAATCTCGTCCCCTTGCGCCGCCAGCGCCCGCGCCAGCGCCCCACCGATAAACCCGGTTGCTCCTGTAATAGCTATGGTTGTCATTGTTTATGGTAAATCGAGGTAAATGAGGCGTGATGCGTGATGCGTAACTGACGCAATCACGCATCACGCATCACGCTCTACATTCTGATAAGTCATGACGGGCCGGTAAACGCAGCCGCATTTCCGGCCTTTGGTGCAGCCGGGTAAGGGCAGGTGGGGGGCGTCGTCGGGGTGGTAAACGGCCGTTTCCACCAACGCCTTACACGCCTCACACCCCGCCGCATCGGTCACAATGGCCACGCCCACAATCGAGCCTTTGGCCTTCATGCCCAACCGGTACTGCGCCAGCGTCTTTTCGGCGTAGTTTTCCGGCTTTTCCATCTCTTTGTGGAATTTGTTCAACCATTCAAAAGCCATGAGATATTCCCCAAGCTGAAAATTAGCGCACCTGAATCGAATCAGGCTTAATCACCTTCATACCCACCCGCGTGGCGGTAGAAACGTCCATTAGCATGTTGGTGTAGCTGGCATTGGCCAGCGGGCAGTGGCATTCCTTGGCGGCAATACTGCGACGCACGTCTTTAATTTTCTCGCCAAACCAGATGTCTTTGAAATCGTAGTTGTGCTCACGCAGGTTGCCCAGGTCGTCGGCGCGCACGCAGCAGGGCCAGACTGTGCCATCGGCGTAGATTTGGGCGCTGGCCCAACCGGCGTAACAGCCAATCACCTGATCCTGCTCGTCTAAAATCCGCTTGACCAGCTTGTAATACTCCACGCGGAACGCTTCGGTGATGCGCGACACGCCTTTGTAGCGTTTGCTATTGACATAAGTAATGAGCTTGTCAATCGCCGCGGCATATTCTTCCGGGCTGGGGGTGATGGGCAGGCCCACGGTATCCAGTTCCACACGCGGCTCGGCGATCTCGGTGATGAACTGGTCCGCGCCGGATTTTTCGGCATAGGCGATGAGTTCGTCCAGGTGGCCGACGCTAAAAACAGAAACAACGGAGTGGATGCCCACCGCTAAATTGGGAAATTCGGCGCGCAGGGCCAGATATTGCTCCAATCGCTCCTCGAATTTTTCAAAATTGCCGGCCACGCCGCGGATAAAATCATGTTTTTCGCCCACGCCGTCCAACGACAGGTTGATGATAAGCTGGCTGTTTGGGCAGCTTTCCAGAATGGCGCGCACGCGCTCCGGACCGCTGTTCAGGATGCCGTTGGTGGGGATGTTGATGATGCCCGGTTGGCAATGTTTGTAGGCCAGCTTCGCCAGCTCCACGACGCCGGGATACATCAGCGGTTCGCCGCCGCTGATGGTAAACCAGTACGGGGCAGTGCCCAGAGAAGCCAGGACTTTGTCCCATTCGTCCAGAGTCAGCTCGTTTTCGCGCTTCATCCAGATATTGCAGGTGAGGCAGCGCGAATTGCACTTGGGCGACGGCGACAGGGTGATGTTAAGCGGCAGCATTTTCGGCCAGCCTGTCGCCCGGTAAAGTTTGAATAAGGGAATGCGTGCGAGCACGCTGAGCATTGAGTTCATAAGCTGAAGCGTGATGCGTGCTGCGTGATTTTTACCTCACGCATCACGCATCACGAGATAATTCCTTCGTCGTTGTGGCGATTTCCCAGACGGTATGGTTTTTGGCGCCGGTTTTGTAATCACGACGGCCGAGAAAACGGCCGTATCCCTCCAGCCCCACCACCACCACCGTCCAGGCCAACTGCTTCGGTCGCCAATCCAGATTTTTTAGCAGCAAGCCCACAATTTTGCCGCCCGACATCGTGCTGACCTTGTAACCGAGCAGGTGTTCCAGGTCTAAATGGCCGGCGTAAATGCGGCGGCGCTGGCGCAAAAAGTCGGCCACCGTTTCCGGCCCTTTGTTGTACACAACAGCGTCGGGGCAGTACTGCACCTTGTAGCCCTGCCCGCGCACGATGGGTTCGACGCTGGCTTCGTCTACGGCCGTATGAAACGGAATCCGCGTAAACACCCGCCGGAACCCCACCATCTCGCCGCCCTTGAAGCCGCCGCCCAGATTCAACTCGTGGTGCAGCGCCCACTGCATCTGCACGGCAAAACCCATAAACGTCGCCGGATCATTCACCGGAACCGGATGGCAGCCGGTCATGGCCACTTCCGGGTCAGCAAAAGGCGCGATGAGCTGTTCCACAGCCTCCAGAGAGGGCTGCAAATCGGCGCTGCACAAAATCAGCACGTCTTCGGCGGCTTCGTTGATGAACAGGTTCATGGCCGAGGCTTTGCCTTCGCGCTGCGGCTGGACGAGGAGACGGATACGGCCGTCACGCGCCGCAAATTCATGGGCAATCGCCTCCGTCCGGTCGGTGCAGCCACTGGCGACCACGATAATTTCGCTAATGGCCACCGTTTCCAGCCGCTGGTCCAAAACCAGTTGCAGCAGCTTGCCGATATTCGCCTCTTCGTTATAGGCAGTAATGCCAATTGAACAATTTATCACGGTAGATGATCCAGGAAGTTGGTTTGTTGGTTTGTTGGTTTGTTAGTTTGTTGGTCAGCTTGCAAACCAACCAGCCAACTAACCAACCGTCAAACTCTCAATCCCGCAAGTATAGCCAATGCCCCGGCACTGAACCAACGGCCGTGCCCCATCTCAGCTACGATTGCCCGGCGACGGCCGTAATAACAGCCCGGCTCCGACAAAATTGCCCAGCGCTCCGGCGGTCGTCAGCACAAAAGCCAGGATGAACAATGTATGAGCGAGCAGCAAAATAGCGGCAATCTGGCCGATGGCGATGAGCGCCAGGAGAAAAATGTACGGCCGTTTGCCCACCGACAGCGCGTAATTCAGCCAGATATTCACCCCGGCAAACAAGGTGGTGGCCAGCCCCAACCAGCCCAGCAGCGCGCCCGGATTGGCATATTGGCCGCGAAACACCAGCCCCACAATAAAGTCGGGAACCAGAAAATAAACGGCCGTCAGCCCCAACCCCGGCAGCAGTGTCGCCGCCAGCGCCAGCAGCAGCATGGGCCGGGCGTCTTGCCCCAGCGCGCGCCGCTGCGTCGCTTTGGGAAACAGCACCATGCCCAAAGCCAGCGGCACAAACAAATTAATCCGCGCCAGCACGTTTACCGGCGTGTAGGCGGCGGCCACGGCCGCCGGAAACAACCGGTTGACCAAAATCGCATCGCTGTAAACCAACAGGGCGAAGGCCAGCAAACCCACCAGCGTCAGCGTCGAATACCCCAGGCTGACCTTTTGCACCTCGGCGGCCTGGGGGGCGCGGAAGTAGCCGCGCAGCAGCCACAGCGCCAGCAGCAAAGCCAACCCGCTGGAAAGCGGCAGCGCCAGCACCGCGCCCACCAGGTCCAACCCCAACCAGATGAGCACGGCCGTCAGCCCAAATCGTAATACCGCCTGCACCACCACCACGCCGCCCAATCCCAGAAAATGCTGCACGCCCTGCAACGCGCCATCGGTCACCGGGCGCACAAAAAAGAGCAGCAGCGCCAGGCCGGCCACCATGACGGCCGTTGTCGATTGCGCGTTTATCAGCCGATTGGTCAGCGGCGCGGCCAGAATGAACAAGGCCGCGACGAGTGCGCCCCAGCCCCACGCCCAGCGCCAGCGATTGCGCACAAACCCGCCAATCCGCGCCTCAGCCTGCGGTTGGATGGCTAATTCGGCGGTGTAATAGGCTACCACGTTGCGAATCACCCAGGTGACCTGCTCGGCGATTTTGAGCAGATTCATCACCGCCAGGAACGCGATAGCCGCCGGAGCCGCCAGCAGCACACCGGCCACCACCAGCACCAGATAATCGAAACCGCCCGCCAACACAGTCGCCCCGGCCATGAACAGGCCATCGCGGGCGTCGGCGGAACGTAGGAGGGATTTGGTGCGGGTTATCATCATCAAAAGGCAGGTCTGCGGATTGGTCCACTCTTTGAGATTGGACCAATCTCACTCCTTAACAAGCAGCGTCGCCTGCCCGTTGGGGTCGAGCACGCCGTCCGGGTTGGTCACCGGCCAGCGCATTTGGGTTGATGGATCATAAAGGCCAACGGCCAGTTGGGCCAGACGGCCGTCAACCGGCCAATTAAACTGGTGGGCATCGGCGATAATTGCGCCGGGCGGCCAAATGCTCAGCGGGTACGTGCCACGCACCGGCTGGCCGTCGCTTTGCGCCGCCATCTCGCCGCTGTCGTTCAGCGCATGGACAAAGACAGTGGCGTTTTGGGTTAACGGCCGTTCCCCCTGCCAATACAGCGTCACCGTCACCAAATCGCCCGGCTGCGGCTGCGCCGGTTCAACCGCAAAACCCACCAACGCCACGTCCGCGCCAAACCGATGACCGGCGGGCACGGCCGTTTTGGGCAGTTCCGCCAGCAGCCAATCCGTTTGCGCCAGCAGTTGGGGCATCAGCCACAGGCCGTTGGGCATGCCATCCAGCGGCTCGGTGACCAGGCGCAGCGTGCCGCCCTGCCCCTGCCAGTCGGCCAGGTCCACATCCAGCCAGACGGGGCCGTCGGCGGCGGAAACGGCCGTATGCGCCAGCACCGCGCCATTAAATTCTACGTCAAACGCCAGCGAACCCGCGCCGTCTACCTGCACGCCGGTGCGCAAACGGCCGTTCAGCGGCATATCCAGCGCATACTCCAGCGCCGACTGCGCCGGAACGACGATGGCCGGATAATCGCCAACGATGGCTGTGGACACAAAGCGCTTTTCCGGCAGACGTTCGGCCGTCCACAAGGCAGCGGTCAGGTCGTTGACCAGGCGCGGCGTGTTGGCGCCTCTGACCGAGGCGGGGGAAACGGCCGTGTCCACCGCCTCGGTCAGCGCCACCGCCCGATCCAGCAGCGGAAACTGCACCCGCCCCCAGCCCACCTGCCACACCAGCAAAGCCAGCAGCAGTCCGGCCAGCGTCCAACCGGCCGCCTGACCCAGGCTTTGCCCATCGGGCCGGGCCAGCACCAGGAAAACGCCGCTCAAACCCACCGTCAGCGCCAGCAGCAGGGCGAAGGTCTCGCCTTTAAACACCTTGAACTGCTGCAAGCGCAGCCGGAACAGGTCGGGCAGGAGTTGTTCGGTAAGAGCATCGAAAACGGCCGTGCCCCGCACATACGTCCGCAGCTCCAGGTTGCCGGGGCGGCGGTATTCGTTCACCTGCAGCGCGCCGCCCAACCGGTCGCCGCCGATGGCGTGGGTGATGGCCGGTTCGTCGGCCGTCGCCTCGGGCGCGGCCAGCGTCAGTTGGAAGGCGCGTCCTTCGGCGGCGTGAATCGTGGGAAAGGCAAAGCGCACGGGGCGGCCAGACGGCCGTTCGGGAAAATCAACAGCGCCGGTATACAGCGGACCGGTGTCATCGGACAGGGTGAGGGTGACACGGCCGTCGGGCGGCCCTTGCAGCCACACCTCCACCATACTCAACTCATCCGCGCCGCTGATGAAAGATTGGCTGAGGGTGTTGTCGCCGTAAAAGGCCAGCGGGAACGGCGCAGGCACGCCGGGCGCTTCTTGCGCCTGCGTCCAGGGGCGCGGGTAAAGGTAGTGGGCGTCGTAGAACATGGGCGCCTGCACCTGCGGGCCAGTGGCTGTGCTGCGCCAGCGGCCAATGCCCAGGAAGAACAGGAGGAGGATGAGGAGAACGGCCGTTATAACCCAGGGAGATTGGCGATTGGCGATTAGAGATAGGCGCTTTTGCATAAGTCTACTCATTGACCGGCGTCAACTCGCCTGTATCTGGATCCAACCAGACATTTTCTGATTTGGCATTTCCAATACTGACAGAGAGCAATACTTTATTTAGTTCTTGCCAATCTAATATTTCCCGCAAGGCTGGATCGTCGATGATTGTTTTTTGTAGGAGAGAAGGCATATCGATTCGAATGATAAAATAACGTGTATCAAGGAACATACCAGTCGCACAAACATTTTCCTCGCCCAGGGCAAGTAAAGCATTGCTGTCAGGAGACCATGTTAGATTAGAAAAAAGGATATATTCAATTTCTGGATCATACCCCAATTTGACAACAACTTTTTCCTGAGTAGCGAAATCAAATAAAATGAGTTCGTCATTTTCCCCGTATTTCAGATAAGCGGCTTTTTCATCATTAGGCGCAACCGCCATCCAATACCCTTCCCTGGGTGCTACCAGCTCCTCGGATTGTCCTTTTTGCAAATCAAAACGGAATAATCCAAAGTCTTCTCTAAAAGGCCCACAACCATCGCCAACCCCGTTATATGTGTAGTACATAGTCTGTTCATCATTTGACCAGTCAAGTACTGTTGGGAAAGAAATACTCCAAAGCCCACGCTGTCCTGGTTTTGGAATGATATGTTCCACAACCCACTCAACCTCACCACCGGCATTCACAACCTGGAACAGAAAGCTATCTGGCTCATTAAAAAAATTGCCTTCGGCAAATGTCGCCGTCCACTCACCACTTGGAGACGAGTAACTATGCAATACTTCTGGCGTGGGGAGAGGAGTTGCGGTCATAGTGGAAGTGGGGACCGGTGTGGTTGTACTTGTAGGGGTGGGTTTGGGTGTTGAAGTGTGGCTTGCTGTAGGTTTAGGCGTGTTAGTAGGCACAATTGTAAGTGTAACCGATGGCGTAACACTAGCCTTAACAGGTTCTAGCTCTGTGTTGCGTTCAGCAACCGGTAAACAGGCAACGATTATAACGAATAAAAAAACAGCCGAAATCACAAACATGAGTTTCAAACGCAGCTTATTCATAAAATCCCCCTTCCCATTATTTACAAGTAGTATCTTGGTAGGACATAAAATAAGAGAGCGACGATATTGAGGATAAGCATAGCGATGCGCAGTGTTGAGTGAAGTGCATTATGCCAGCGTGCAGGCGTCAGATAAAGTAAGCCCAGGGTAAAAAAGGTGAGCATGGGCACAACTGTGCCCAACCAGTATCGACCTTGGAGACCACGGCCGTTGCCATATTCCCACCAAAACGTCAGGTCGTACACCTGGAGCAGCAGTACCGGCACAATCAGCGTCAGCGCCAGAAAGAGCCAGACGATGACCGGGGCCATGCGCCTGCCCCGCCGCCAATCGGCGAAAGACGGCCGTTTCCCCCAATCGCGCCCCAGTTTCCAGGCCAGCCCGCCAATGGCGGCAAAGGTAAGAAGGCGTAACAGCGTGTAAATCCAGGGGGCCACGGCCGTATCCACCCAACCAAAATGCGCCCACCACGTCACAAACAACCCGCCCCACACCGATTGGTAATAATCGAGCATGTGGGGCAAAAACTGATAATCGTAAAATGGGTTTTGGATGATGCGATGGCCTTCGACCACCGGATTGAAGTAGAACAAATCGTGGTTGATGCGCCAACTGCGGGCCATCCACCAGGCGGCCGGCGGCAGGATGACGGCATTCATCAGCACCGCCGCCCAGAAGACGCGCCACCGTTCCCCCTTGCGCCGCCACCAGTCGTAGGCCACCACCAGGGCCACCAGGGGCACAAAGCCGTTGATGGTGGGCTTGATGAGAAAAGCGGCGGCGAAGGTCAGGCCGATGAGCACGGCCGTTTTCCACCCCAATCCATCGCGCAAAACCAGCAGGCAGAGGTAAATCAGCAGCGAGTACAGCACAAAAAAGAGGCCGTCAACGGAGATAACGGCCGTCATCTGCGTGAGCTGCGGCTGAAAAGCCACCAGCGTGGGAATGGTCAGGCGCAGGGCGGCGTTGGTGGGAAACAGCAGGCGGGCGATGAGGTAGGCAACAATGACGATGGGCGTGCTGACCAGCACAGCAAACAGGCGCTGCACCTGCATCCGCACCAGCAAATTCTGGCTGGTGCCAATCAGCCGGTAGGGAATGGCGGCAATCAGGTAATACAGCGGCGTGGCGTGCATGAGCTTGCCGGTGACGCCCAGATCGGTGCTGGTGCGGCTGGAGGCGGGCAGTTGGTCAAATTCGGCTTCACGCAAGCCCAGCGGGCCATCGCTCCAGCCCTGGCGCTGTTCGGGGGCGTAATCCAGCCGCCCCACGTCGGCCAGTTCGCGGGAGCGGGTGATTTCGTCGGGCAGGAAGGTATCGGCGGTGTCGGGGAGACGGCCGTTTTCGCCAATGAACTGAATCACAGCAAAATGGTCGTCTTCGTCCGGCCCCTGCCACAGCGGGAAGGCCAGACTCCACAGCGCCCCCTTCAGCAGCATGATGGCGAATAGGAGCAAAATAAGGAGCCATTCTTGGCGGAGTGCGGAGTGCGGAGTGCGGAGTGCGGAGTGGGGAGCGGTCACGCGATTGCCTGGGCGTCCTTGACCGCCACGTAAAAGCAGTGGGCCGACTGCTTGCGGAACAATTTGACGAAAAGCCGCTCCACGGCCACAAACAGCGGTGTCAGTTTTTCCATGAATGGGAACTGGTCGGGCAAAATCTCCCACAGCCAGAAGATGACGCTGTACTGCACGGCCGTTTCCACCACAAATCCATCGCGCGCCAATGTCTCCTTTAACTCGGCAAAATAAAACGGCGCGTTGATCTCGTCGCCCAGCCATTTCGGGTAGAGCTTGCGCCCCCAACGGATGATGGGATTGTCTTCGGCCGTTTCGATGAGGAACAGCACGCCGCCCGGCCGCAGGCAGCGGCGCACTTCGGCCAGGGCCTGCGCCACATCGCCGATGTGGTGCAGCACGTGCTGAATGTAAATCACGTCGAACGTTTCATTGGCGAAGGGCAGCTCAAGACCGGAGGCGATAGCCACCGGGCCATGATGGGCGGCCAACTGCACCCGGTCAGGCACTACGTCGATACCGAAGGGGAAACGGCCGTACTGCCGAAACCGGCTCATGTTCCACCCCGAGGCGCAGCCCAAATCTAAAATGCGCTGGGATGACGGCCGTGTCAGCACCGCCTTCTCCGCCGCAAAATAAGGCAGCACCTTATAACGGCTCGGCGACCAGTTTTCACCAAAAGTAACAGGCTTGCGATAATCCATGGGGGTCGTTGACAGCGATTGGGTCAATCGTTGTTAGTAGGTTACCAACAACGATCAACCAACCACGGGTCTTCCTCTGTGCGTCGGCTTGAACAGGTCGAATTTCCAGATTTTCAGGCGGTGCAGCAGGTAACGGCCGGCCACCCACAGCGTCTTCAGGCCATACGTCGTGCTGGCGCGGAAACTAATCGACGACGCCTCGTTGAAGTATTTGGTACTCACCGGCACTTCGGCAAAGCGAAAGCCGAAATAATTGGCCTGAAAAATCATCTCGGTGTCGAAGGCAAAATCGTTGGAATTGCGCAAAAAGGGCACGGTCTCCAACAAAGCGCGGCTGTAAGCGCGATAGCCGGTGTGGCACTCGGACAGTTTGGTGCCCATCACTAAATTTTCCGACGCGGTCAGAAAGCGGTTGGCCAGATATTTGTAGCGCGGCATCCCGCCCGCCAGCGCCGCTTCCGGCGGCATGAAGCGCGAACCCATCACAAAATCGCCACGGCCGTCACGAATCGCCGCAATCATATCCGGGATGATTTTGGGATCGTACTGTCCATCGGGATGCAGCATGATGACGATTTCCGCGCCCAACCGCAGCGCCTCCATGTAGCAGGTCTTCTGGTTCGCGCCATATCCGGCGTTGTGCGGATGAACAATCAAATCCAGCTCTAAATCCTGCGCGACTTTGGCCGTATCGTCGATGCTGCCATCGTCCACCAAAATCACCTGATCCACATAATCCGGCGGAATGCTGCGGTAGGTGTCTACCAGGGTCTGCGCCGCGTTGTAGGCCGGCATCACAACAATTACTTTTTTTTCATCAGACATAATTGCAACCAAATCGTTGAGATTGACGATTGGAAAATTTGAGCAGCATCGTCAATCCTTTAATGTTTGTCGACCAGGGCGAAATCGGATAACGCGGTTTGCCCGATGGATGGCTGCGCGGCCGGCCAATCGCCCTGCGCCAGACTGCGCTTAACCGCAGCGTGTGCTAGAGCGCTGGCAATAATGGTCTGCTCAACGGCGCTCTGGCTCAACTGCGCCACCAACTGCTCGTAGGGCGGGAAGCCCTGCACGGCCGTTTGCCGGGCGCACACAAAAGCCGCCAATTCAGCCGCCGACACGGCCGTTTCCCCGCCAATACCCTCGCGCAGCAGCACCACTTCATGCAGCTGCGCCTGGTCGGCATGGGTAACGGCCGTAAGCAAATCTTCCACCGCCCACTTCGGCGGCGGCCACAGCCGCTGCCAAATCAGGTTCAGAGTCGCCGCCGGCCAGCGCCGCCGGCTCAGATGCAGCCCGGCGGCCCGCCCGGGGCGCGAGTATAACAAATTTTGCGCCCACAACTTAAAGCGGTCCCGCCGCCGCAGCGACACGGCCGTGGTCCGGCGCACGCCCGCCGTCACCGTCACCGGTTTGGGAAAGCTGAAGACACGGCCGTTTGCCGCCAAAATCACAAAATCATCGGCCATAAAGGCATACGCGCCGCCGCCGACAGCCTGCAAAATCGCCTCCGTCTTGCCCTGATCCCGCTCCGGCACAACCAGCGTCGCCAGTCCCTGCCGCGCCACGGCCGCGCCGTACACCAGCGCATAGCCGCGCTGCGCCAGCGCCCAGCGCACCACCGGTTCCAGCACACTTTTGTACAACGCATACGGCGAAGCCGCCAACGTGGGCGAAACCACCACTTCGGCATAAGCCGCGCCGGGCATAATCGCCACCCCAAAACCAAAGCGGCTCAGGCGCTCGCTGTAGGTGATGGCGCCTGGCTGCGGGCTGGGCGTGCCGTGCCGATCCACCCGCACCTCAATATCGACATGCGGCAGCGGTTCCGCGCTCTTAAAATGGGCCAACTCCGGCAGCCGCACCTGCGATTCAATCCGCAGCAAGCCGTGGATGTCGTAGCGATAGATGCCCGACTGCCACATGGTGATGCCCCGCCGCGAAAACACCCACTGCTCCGACAGGGCATAACGGACCACACTTTCGACCAATACGGCCACAAAAACAGCCGGTAAAGCCGCCCATCGCCCAAGCACAAACAGCAAATATAGCAGCGGCAGGCGCACGCCAAACAACGACAGTTGATTGGTCAGCCAGAAGCGGCGCAGGCTGGGCCAGCCGGGGATGGCATGGCCGCCGCCCAGCACCCACTGTTCGGTGACAAAAAAGCGCAAAAGGATGATGAATTCGGCGGCGAGAACGGCCGTTACCCACCAGACCAGTGCCGTCGCCTGCACCAGCAGGGCAAACGCCGCCACATCCAGCAGCAAACTGCCCACCGCCACGGCCACCAATCGCGGAAAGGATTGATTGGCCGTCAGGCGCAGCCGCAGCAGATGGCGGAAAAAACGCATCCCTTCCTGAAAATCAGCCTTGCTTTCCCCTTCGTGGCGGGCGGCAAAATCAAAATGCACTTCGGAAACGCGCAAGCCGGGGCAGCGGATGAGGATTTCCAGCAAAATTTTGAAACCATCGGGGCGCAAAACGGCCGTGTCCACGGCCGTTCGCCGCACCAAAAACAGCCCGGTCAGCGGGTCAGAAACGTCCTTCAGCAGGCGCGGGAACCAGGCGCGCGCCAGCAGCGTGAGCATCTGCGAGGTCATCGCCCGGCGGCGGCTGAGGCCCAGCGGGCCAAACAAATCCGCCTTGCGGCTGCCCAAAACGAGATCGGCCTGGGCTTCCTGGGCGCGGGCCAGCAGCACGGGAATCACTTCCGGCGGATGCTGCAAATCGGCGTCCATAACGCACAGCCACGTCCCGTGCGCCGCCTGAAAGCCCTCGACCACTGCGCCGCTGAGACCATTGCGCCGCTCCGGCGGGCGGGCAATCACCCGCACGGGAAAGGCAAATTCAGGCGCGGCCTGGACGATGACCTGGGGCGTGTTGTCGGTGCTGTCATCGACAAATAGGACTTCGACGGCCGTCTCGCCCAACGCCGCCGCCAGCCGCCGCAGCAGCGGCACGATATTTTGCGCCTCGTTGCGCGTCGGCACAATCAACGACACCAGATCGGGCTGGGGAACGGCCGTGTGCGATTTCGTTTGTGGTTGTGGAGCTTCTTGCCGCTGCTGCATGTGTGTGAGTCCTTGCCAGTTCTGCGCGTATCTTATCGTGCTTTAAGATGAGCGTCCAACGGCCGTGGGGCAATCGTTGCCGGGCTGTGGGGAGTACGATGCGTGAGGCGTGCGGCGTGATTCGTGAGGCGTGAGATCGCACGCATCACGAATCACGCCGCAAAATTTGCAGCAAAATCCGGTCTGCCACCATCCCGTCCACCGGCACAGAAAGCCGCGCGCCGTCATCCACGCGGTACAGGCCAAGTTGCAAGGCATAATCGCCCGGCGGCAAATCAGGCGGCAGGGTGATGGTGTGCAGTTGGGCGAATTCGTCGCCAGGGCGCAAGCCGGTTCGGGCCACATCCAACCCATCGTGCTGCGCTACCACCTGCCCGGCGGCGTTTAGCAGGTGGACAAAAATTTTCAGGTCGGCGGCGGGCGTCTCGACTACACGCCACAGGCTCAGCACATCCACGCTCTCCGGCGACGGCGCGAGTTGGTAGCCGAACAGTTCCAGCGTATCGGCGAAAACGGCCGTGCCCCCCACTCCCCGCCGCTTCGCCGCCCAATCGGCCGCGCCTACCACCGCCTCCGGCGACCAGCCCAGGTCGGTAGAGGCGGTGGGTTGGGCTAACACGGCCGTTACCGGCGAGACCGGCCAATCGTACAACCCATAGCGCCACACCTGGCCCTGAACCTCGTTTTGGCCGCTGATGGCGGGAGCGGGCGGATAAAACGCTTGCAGCAGCGGATGGGTGGGCTGGTGACCATCGCCGACGGCCGTCCACACGGCCGTCTCGCCGCCGCCGGGCCACAAAAAACTCGTCCGCGCATCAAACCAGCGCGGCGATACGTCGTTCGATTGGAACGCCGCCGCAAAATCAGCCGGGGCAATCATCGCCGGGCCAATGCCCGCCAGGCCAATGCCAACCGCCGGGCCGGTCGCCGGCACATCAAACACAAACAGCGAATAGCCGATGCGGTCCAGCGGGTTTTGCGTCTTGAACCAGGCAAAACGGGCCGGATTTTTCAGGTACACGCCGTGCAGTTGGGTGGCGCTGATGACATACTGCCCCGGCGCGGGCGCAGGTGGGTAAAATGGATCGGTCAGCGGCTCTTCGCGGCCTTGCGGCCAGATGGGAGCGGCCGCACCGCGCCGGATGCCATAGGCCGACAGGGGCGCGGTTCCCAGCCAGGCAACCTGATACGGTTCGGGCAAATGCGCCTGCTCATAAACCGCCAGCGCGCCAATGTCCTGCCCCCAATCGACGTTGGAATCGACCAGCCACTGCCAGCCATTGGCCGGGCCGCCCACCAGCCGATTAAAAAAAGCCAGATAATTGGGATGGACAGCCAATGACGCCACGGCCAATCCACCCACCAGCAGCCATCCGACGGCCGTCCACACCTTGTTTTGCGCCGCCTCGCGCGGCTGCGCCTGCCAGCCCCAGCCGCCGGCCAATTGACCGGTGAACACAAACAGCAGCGGCAGCGCGGGCAGCAAATAGCGGTAGCCAATGTTGACCTGGCTGACCAGGCCCGCGCCAAATACGGCCGTCGCCGGCAGCAGCAGCCAGAACAACGACCAGCAGCGCCACGGCCGTTGGCGCACGGCCGTTACCAAAGCAGCCGCCAGCAAAACCAGCGTCGGCAGCGGCGTTTTGATGAGAAAGGTAACGGGAAAGTAATACCACCAGCCGCCTACTTTCACCTGTCCGCGCAAAAAAGCGCTGTGGCCGCTGAGCTGGTGGGCCTGCTGCTGCTGGTAGTCAGCGGTGAGCGCCGCCCATTGGAAGCGATAAAAGGCCAGAAAAATAATCGCCCCAATGGTTATCCAGGCGGTCACAACCAGCGCGGCGCGCCCAATCTGGCGCCGCGATTGGCGCAAAACGACAGCGCGAAAGAGAACGAGCAGGTAGAGCGCCGGGATGAGGATAACGGCCGTAAACTTGGCCGAGAATGCCAGCCCAACGGCAACGGCCGTCAGCCAGAACAGCCACCACGGCCGTTTGTTATTCTCAATGGCCCAATAACGCCAGACCAGGTAAACGGCCGTGAGCAGAAAAAAGGCCATGCCCAGGTCGGTGGTCGCCAGGAAACCGTGGGCCAGGATGTTGGGGTCGAAGGTCAGCAGGAAGAGCGTGAGGAGGGTGGGAAACGGCCGTGCCCGCAGCAAAAACGCCCCCAACTGCCCGGCAAAACGCGCCGCCACCGCCGCCAACAACAACGTCAGCAGCATGATGGCCCAACGAGCCGCCCAAATCAACTGTAAACCATGGTCATTGGCTTCCCAGGCAAACACCTTGCTGATCGCCAGCCAATCATTCGTCTGCCAGACCGGGTCGGCAAATGGCACAGTGGGGCGGAACAAAAACTGCACCGGCAGACCCATCAGAGCGTTGATCAGCGGCGGATTTTGGACCACGCTCCACAACGGCCACCGCTGCCAAAACAACACGCCTTGCAGCACATGAATAATCTCATCAAAGGTAGCTGACTGTTGATTGGCGGCCGAAAGCAGCCGCGCCCAGAGCAGCAGCAGCAAAAAAACTGACCCCCACCTGACCCACGCCCCGGGAGTTTGCCGCGCCAACCAATCTCGAACCTGTTTATGCCACCTGATCAATCCATGCCATCCTATCTTGCAAACTCAACGGTCCGAATTCTATCAAATTACCCCATGACCCCGAAATCGCCGGTCAAACGCCAACCGACAAACTCGCTCTTGAGACAAAACAGCAATTCTCAATTTAGATCAGGCATTCGTGCGAACAGGGCAATTTCTTTGCAATTTAGGCTGAATTGTCATTCTGAGCGGAGTCTGCGGAGCGAAGAATCCCCATGTATTGGTCATTAGGGCTGAACGGGATGCTTCGGAGGACCTCAGCATGACATATTTCTAGTTAAATTGAGAATTCCTGGAGACAAAAACAGCAATTCTCAATTTAGATCAGGCATTCGTGCGAACAAGGTAATTTCTTTGCACTTTACGCTGAACTGTCATGCTGAGCGGAGTCTGCGGAGCGAAGAATCCCCATGTATTGGTCATTAGGGCTGAACGGGATGCTTCGGAGGATGCTTCGGCAAGCTCAGCACAGGCTCTCAGCATGACATATTTCTAGTTAAATTGAGAATTCCTGGAGACAAAAAAACGCTCCTTGACACCGTTTACAATTTCGCTAGACTAGCCGATTTTGTTCAGGCACAATGCCAAATTCTAAACAAATGGTAAAAAAGGTAAGCTGTCTATGTTAAAAAATGATTCAAATCGCTTGTTACGCCCCCGAATGTTACGCCCCCGAAATTTCCTATTCCCCTTGCTCGTGATGCTTTCTCTGCTATTTGTCTTTCTCAATTATGTGCCCCGCCAAAACGCTGCTACAGCCCATGCCCAACCCGACAGCCCTAACATTGACCCAATTCTCGACAAATTTGTTTACCTGCCGCAGGTCGAACGCGCGCCGGTTTACCTGGCGCCAGAATTTGTTTCCACCATCAATTTGCCGGGCGCTTTATGCCCCAATGATGTCAAAGTAAACCCGGTCACCGGCATCGCCTACGTCGCTAACCATGAGAGCGGCAACGTCTCATTATTGCAAAACGGCGCGTACCTGGGCACCGTCGCCACCGGCGAATGGCCGACGCTGGTCAGTTTCCGTCCGAGCAGCAGCGAGAGTTTTGTCACCAATTTACATGGCGGCGTTTCTCATTTTGATGGCGGCGTGGTGATCAATACAATTTTCCCATCGCCATCTTTTCCTGGCGAAGTGATCACATATGGCGAACCTTATGCCGCCGCTTTTAACCCGGTCAATAACTATCTCTACATTGTCCACATCGGTGCGGGCGGTTACGTTCAGGTGGTCGATGACGGGCAAACCATCGCCAACATCCCGATTTTGGAAGGCTGGCTGCTGGACGTGAAAGTCGATCCGGTGACCGGGCTGGTGTATGTAGCCAACTGGGAGCATGGCAAGATTTTTGTTATTCAGGACACGGCCGTTATCAACAGCTTCCAAGTCGGCTGGGGCGTAGATAAACTGGCCATCAACCAATACACCCGCTATATCTACGGGGCGCACACTTCACCCAACGGCCAATATCCCAACAACATTTCAATCACCGACATGAATACCAATCAGGTGACGCCGCTGACCACCTCCACCGCCTCCCGCCGCGTCGCTCTGGACAAGCTGAACAATCTGGCCTACTTCACCAATCCCAATGAAAACACGGTTTCTATTGTGCAAGGAACTGCGTTCCTGGGTAATGTGGCCGTCGGCCAAAAACCGTGGGATGTCGGCGTCCATCAGGCATCCGGGTTGACCTTTGTCACCAACTTCGACAGCGCAAACGTGACCGTCTTGAAAAATGGGCAGTTTGTGGAGACACTGGCAGCGGGCAAAAATCCCGTCTCGGTGGGCGTGGACCCTCTTTCCAATTACGTCTATGTCGCCAACGAGACGTCTACGTATTCCTGCAATGGACTCAACCAATGCTTCCAGGTGTGCGAGACGCCGGCTACCGTGACGGTTTACCGCATTCCAACGGATTGATTTGATGGATGCGTGATGCGTGATGCGTGATGGCAAATCACGCATCACGCATCATGCATCTTTTCTCTATGGAATCGGCAGGAACACGGCCGTTTCCCCCTCATCACCCCCCACCACAACCAAACGTTCCAACGTATCCAGCCGGTACAACCCGACGGCAATACGCGCCGGAACGGTGTTCGGCGGCACGGGCAAAACAATTTCCTCCACCACTATTTCGCCACTATCCCAGATGGTTGTGGGGTAACGGCCGTTCCCCGGCTGCGCATCATGCTGCGCCAATAATTCGCCATCGGCGCCCAGCAGGTGGGCAAACATGGTGTAATCCACGGCCATGGGAGCCAGCGCCTGCCAATACAGCCGCAGCCGCAGGTCCGCGCCCTCTGGCTGCAAATCGTACCCGATCAGCGCCGCCTGATCGCCAAAGTTGGCGGTCAGTGGGTGAGACGGCACGGCCGTTTCGCCCGCCAATGGCGCAATCTTCACCCAGCCCAAATCCACCCGCTCGCCGGCCACAAACAAAACCGCCTGCCCGCGCGCCGGTTGGGTTCCTTCCGGCACGGCGAGGGCAATGGGTTGGCTGAGGGGAGTGTGCGCCGTCCAGGTCAGGGTGACGGCCGTTGTCGCCAACACCCCTCCATCCCAATCCAGCAGCGCCGCTTCCACCGCCGCCTGCCCGTCAGTCAGCCCATACCCGGCCACGGTAATCGGCAGTGTCGCGCCCGGCAAAACAGACCGGGGCATTTCCACCGCTTCCACGTAAAACCCGCTGCCGGTCGTCTGACAAACCCGCGCCCAATCAACCGGCGGCGTAAACAAAGCCGGTCGCGCATACGCCGGACGCAGCAAAAACAGCAGACACCCCATCGTCAACGCCGCCAATCCGACCGCCGGCAGCGCCGTCAGCGCCCCTGGCTTACCCTTTGCCCGGCTTGCCACGCGCTGCCAGCCCAACCCCAACAGCGCGGCAACCGGCGCGGCGGCGGCATACGCCAGCCGCCCCTGGTAGCCCGACCAGTTAATGGTGAGGATATAGCGCAGCAGCGAGGCATAAATCGCGCCTACCGCCAGGATGTTAAAGAGAACGGCCGTCACCGAAACAGGACCGCTAGAGATTAGAGACTGGACACTGAAGAGTTTCCTATCCCCAGTCTCCAATCGCCAATCTCTCAGCACCAAAATCACGCCCACCGCCGCCGCCGCCGTAAACGCAACCAACAGTCCATACACCCACCCTGGCGCTTGAATTTTCAGCCAGCCAAACCAGGCCCAGTATGATTGGAAATGGATCACCGCAAACTCGCGCAAATCGGCCAGCGTAAAGGGGGTTGTGCGCAGCACTTCCGATCCTTTGGCCTGCAAATGCACTTCCCAGGCCAGCGGATCGCCATACAACCGCGCCGCCCGCGCATACCACCAGCCGGCCGTCAGCACCGGCAGACCGCCTACCGCCACTCCGCCCCACACGGCCGTTTGCCGTTCCCCGCGCCACAAGGCCAGCCCAGCGGCCAAAAACGGCAGCGGCCACAGGGCCAGCAGGGCAAATTTAGTCAACAGCGCCAGCCCCATCAGCAGGCCCAACAGCACAAACAGGCGACGGCGTGGTTTCAGCGCCGCCTGCACCGACACGCACACCAGGGCCGCCCCGAGCACGGCCGTTAACACATCATTGTTCACGCTGGCCGTCATAAACACAAACTGCGGATTAAACGCCAGCGCCGCCGCCGCCAGCAGCCCTACCCGCGTATCGCCCGGAACCATCTGCCGCCCCAGCCGGTAAGCCAGCCACACCGTCAAAGCGCCCAACAGCACAGACACCAATCTGGCTACGCGAAAAGCGAGATAATCGGCGGCCAGGGGATTTTGTTCGGCGGGCTGGTGGAGGTAAAAATGCGCCCGCCCGCCGTCGTGGGGGTCGAAGGTGTAACAGGCGTTCAGCGGGAAATCGGCCGAGGCTGTCATGGGAAACGGCGCAGTCACCAGCGCATTGAGCAGGTAAAACAGCGGCGGCTGATTGGCCTCCATCGTGTCGTTGTCGGCGGCGATGGGGTACATGACCGGGAATGCGCGCTGCTCGACCAGATGGCGCACGTAGAGAAAATGGTCGATCTCGTCGGGCGCTTCGCCCAGTGGCACAATCCAGGCATACGCCGCGCCCAAAACAACGTACACCGCCAAAATCAGACCCAACCAGCGATTGGCGCTCACAGCCGCATTCTCCACCTGCTCCAGGCCAACAATGCCAGGCCAAGCAGCAGCGCTGCGGCGGAAACGGCCGTTCCCGCCACAAAATCCCAGGGCCAAAAGGAAAACGTCACCGTGTGCTGGCCCGCCGGGACATACACAGCCCGCACCACGCTGTTTGCCCGGTAAACGGCCGTCGCCTGCCCATCCACCGCCGCCCGCCAGCCCGGATAATACGTGTCGGCCAGCACCACAAAGCCGGCATCGTCCAGGTTTACTTCCAGCGTGACCTCATTCAAATCGTAGCGGCTGATGGCCACCTGGCTGGCGGAGGTAACGGCCGTTACCCACTGCGGCGGTTCCTGTCCAAACGTTTCCAGGGCCACCACCTGCGCCAACTGATCGGCGTATTGCTGCGCCAGAGCCAGCGCCTCGGCGGCATTCGCCGCCGGCATGGCCCGCCCCACCACGTAGGCGCGAGGAAAATAGCCTTCGTTAAGGTAAATGCGCGTTTTGCCCTCTTCATGCACCAACGCCGGGCGCGGCAGGTAATAGCTGCGAAACGCCAGACCCGCCGCCGAAAGGCCTACGGCCGTTTCCCCCGCCCCGTCAACCGTCACCGCCAGCACAAAGTCGCGCCCCCACTCAGAAGGGAACGCGCCAAAATAAAAACTCGCCCAGCCATCCACCAGCGGCTGGCCGGCGTCCCAATTGGCGTGGGCCAATTCCTGCCCGCCATCGGCCGACAAGACGCGCACGGTGACGGTTCCGGCCGGGTCGCCGGGTCGCAGGGGAATGTCGATGCGGTGCAGACCGGCGTCGGGCACGGAGAAGGGGTGGGTAACGGCCGTTGCCGCCAACGCCTGCCAACCATCTACCACCTCTTGCGCCTGCCCCAACACCGAATTTTCCTCGTACCAATCGCTGATCGTCACCACATACTTCACGTTAAGCGCGTCAATCAGCGGCGAATCCAGCCCGCGCAAAGGCATCAGCACGCGCTCAAAATAGATCGCCTCGCCGCCCTCGGCGGCCTGCACATAATCGACCATCGTTTGCAAAATGGCCGGTTCGTAGCCGCTGATGTTTTGCAGGCGGTCTTGCAGGGCGGTGTTGGGCGGGTAGGCCACCCCCTGCGGCAGCGTGGTGATGCGCAGTGGCTCGGGATCGGCGTGCAGGAAAGCGGCCGTCGCCGTTGGCGGATATAAATCGGCCACATGACCCACCGGGTTATAGTCGTGGCCCAGCCAGAACAACTCGATGACAATCCACACGGCCGTCGCCGCCGCAAATCCCGCCGGACGCAGCCGCCCTGGCCCCAGCCACAACAAGCCCACGCTCACCAGCAGCGACAGCCCAAACCAGAGCAAATCGGCGCGCAATCCGGCCATCTCCGGCCGATACCAGACGAGAAAACCGCCCACGATGCCCATCATGCCAACGGCCGTGAGAACGGCCGTTTGCCGCACGCGCCGCCAATCCACATCCGGTTCCAGCAGCGTGTCCAGACCGATGGCGCTGAGAACGGCCGTGCACAGCAGCACCACCGTCATCGCCCGGCTCGGCCACAGACCGTTGAACACCGGCAGCACATACAGCAGGCCATACACCGGCGTGCCCAGCGCCCACAACAGCCCCAAACCGCCCCAGGCGGCAAAAAAGCCGGTCACCCGGTCGCGCCGCAAGACTACAGCCAAAATCGCCAGAAACACCGGCAGGAGACCGGCGTAAAAAGTGATTTCGTTGTAATTGGTGTGGCCCCACCAGTTGTGATGGATAGGATTGCCAAAAAAGTCCGGAACCAGGGCGGTAACGGCCGTGCTCTTCAGCCCCAGACTGAGCGATTCGCTGAATGTGAATGGTGTGCGGTGGCCACGCTGCAAGTAGTTGAAGGCGGGCAGCACTTGCGCCAGACTAAGCGCTACGCCCAACCCAAACAGAGTCACGGCCGTGCCCAGCAGCCAGCGCCCCGCCGCCCAATCGCGCCGCCGATAAGCCTGCCCGACCACCGGCCACCAGCGCCACGCGGCATAGAGAACGGCCGTCAGGCTGCCGTACAACGCCCAATTCCAATGCCCGCCCAACCAGGGCAGGGCAAAGGCCATCGCTCCGACCACCGCCTCCGGCGCGGCGGCCCAAAAATTTTCTTTCGCGCTGCGTTCGGTTCCGCGGCCCAGTTTTGCCGCGATGCGTTCGATGCACAATAGTTGCAGCGGCAGCCAGAGAACGGCCGCATGAACAACCTGCCACTCCAGCCAGACCACCATCATGCCGTTGAAGAGGAAAACGGCCGTGCCCACCCAGGCGGCCACCGGCCGCAGCCGCAGTTGGCGTAAAAAAGCGAACATGAAAACCGCGCCCAAAAATAACTGCGCAAAGATGACCCAATCGACGGCCGTAACCGGCGGCAGCAGGTAATAAAACAGCGACAGGGGGTAAAACAGGGCGGCCTGGGTGTTATAAGTAAGCGGGTAGCCGCCCAACACGTAGGGGTTCCACAGCGGCACGCGCCCCTGCTTCACCTGCTCGGCGACAAACGCTTTGATGGGGTAGATGTAATCGACGACATCGGTGATGAGCGGGTTGTGGACGTTGACGGCCTGGTTGGGCTGCTGCCAGGGCGGCCAGACTTGCGTCACCACATCCAGGGGCAGCAAAACCTTACCCGGCGGCAGCGCCGGAGCCAGAAACAGGCCAATCAGGAGCAAAAAGGCCAGCCAGGGCCACAGTTTTCGGGCAAATCTTTTCATACCAACGCAACAATACAGACCCAAAGGGTTTTCTCTTGAGAAGTTAGACCTTTTGGACCTTAAACCCTTAGGGTCTTCCCAGAGAAACCTGAATGGCAACATGCCAACATCCCAAATCGGCTGGCGACTGTATCATGCCTGGGCAAAATTGGCGACTGTTTTGGGGATGGGACTGGCGCAATGACGCAGCCCATTTTGAGCCAGTCTCACCCGCCCGCCAAAATCAAAAAATCCCCGGCGCTGGAGCAGCGCCGGGGATTTTGAGGACGATTATCCAACGGATTGCCACCGTTTGTATCTTCTCAAAAAGTTGGGAAATTTGTAGGTCGGATTGTTAATCCGACCGTGCGGAATGCCATTCCGCACGACGACACCCCGAAATATTGAGAAGATACCTGAAGCGGGCCTAATCATCAATGCGCGGACCATACCCGGCCGATGAAGACCCTCCATCACTGCTGGTCACGGTAATGGTTCCAGCGTGATGCCCCACACGAGACACCGTCAGGGTGCAAGTGCTGGTGCAGTTGACCGGCCCGGCCGTATGATTACTTTGCGAATCAACGGCCGTAATCGTCGTGGGCGAATTCACCGTCACTGTCACACTGACATTATTGCCCTGGCCGCCGTTGCTGCGCACGGCCGTTACACTGGCAATGCCCCCGCCGCCGCCGCCCAACGAACTGCTGACCCGGCTGAACACCTCACCAACCTGCGGCCCTAAAATGGTTAAAATGGCGATGATAACGACCGCCACCAGCATCAGGAGCAAGGCATACTCAACCAGGCCTTGCCCCTCATCTCTGCGCTTCTGCAATAATTCGTTCATGATAAAACCTCACTTAGATAAAAAAGGGTCTTTGGGATTTCATGGGGTTTGGTCTGATGCGTGATACGTGATGCGTGAAACCTCTCTGGTCACGCATCACGCATCACGCATCAGGGGCTGTCAACCCCCTGAGTTCCTAAAGAACCATAAAAATAAAACGGGGATACGGATAAAAAATGTGGGGTTAATCATAAAGTAAACCGCCACCAGATGACAATACCTCATCTGTACCAAAACAGACCAATTTCAAAACGAATCGCCGAATCGATCCCTGCATTTCTTCCCCAAATTGGTACACTTATGCCTGATCGTCGTTTTACGCACATTTGGAGAATGGGTTATCCCAAAACCCTTTATTTCTCTGCGTTCTCCGCACTCTGCGGTAACATTCTAAGAAGACGACATGAGCACAGGCTCAACACCATAAATGAAAATTACACGGATTCTTATCCGCGTTCATCCGCGTCAATCCGTGTCCTATTTTCGTAGGAGACAACTATGCCAGGAGTTATTTCTGCCGGCGGGCCGCAAACGGCCGTTGCCGGAGCCACCATCCTACAACAGGGCGGGAACGCCGTAGACGCCGCCGTCGCCGCCGCCTTCGCCTCGTTTATCGCCGAAACCGGCGTGGTCCACCTGGGCGGCAGCGGCATCGCCCACATTTTCGACCCGCAAAACGGCCGTTCCTTCGTCTACGATTTCTTTTCCACCACCCCTGGGCTAGACGGCCGTCCGCCCGCCAAGATGGATTTTCAGGCTGTCACCATCGATTTCGGCGCGACCACCCAGAGTTTCCACCTGGGCCGCGCCTCCGTCGCCGTGCCCGGCAACATCGCCGGACTCTGCACCCTGGCCAGCAACCACGGCCGTCTCCCTCTGACCACGCTCCTGCAACCAGCCATCAAACTGGCCGAAGAAGGTACGGCCATCGAGCCGTTCCAGGCCGATACCTGTAAGCTGCTGGCTCCGTTGTATACCCACACCGCCGGGATGCGTGAAATTTTTGCCGCCAACGGCCGTATCATCCAACCTGGCGAGCGTCTCTTTATTCCCCACCTGGCCGACACGCTGCGGGTGCTGGCAGTGGAAGGGGCGGATTATGCGCGGCACGGCCGTCTCGCCCAGGCCATCCTCGCCGACCAGCAGGCGCACGGCGGCCTGCTCACCGCCGCCGATTTAGCCCATTACGACGTGCGCCAACTGCCTTCCATCCGCCTGCCTTACCGCGAATTCGAGCTGCTGCTGCCCCCGCCCAGTTCCACCGGCGGCGTCCTGACTGCCTTCACCATGAAGCTGCTCGCCGGCTTCAACGTGCGCCACCTCCGGCACGGCTCAGCCGCCCACCTCCAGTTGTTATATGAAGTGATGGCCGCCGCCAGCCGCGCCCGCACCCACTGGGACCACAGCAGCGAGACGCTGCCGGTCGACGAAGCGCTGGCCCATTTCCTGAGTGACAGTTTCATCGCCCGCTACCACGACGAAATCGAAACCGCCCTGGCAGAAAAAACGCCCTCCGCCGGTCCCGCCGAACCGAAAAGCGCCAACAACACCAGCCACCTCAGCGTCATTGATGGCGACGGTCTGGCCGTCGGCCTGACCACGACGGCCGGGGAATCGGCCGGATTTGTTGTGCCAGGCACCGGCTATATCCCCAACAACATGCTCGGCGAGGAAGATTTGCACCCCAACGGTTTCCACACCCGCCCCGCCGGGCAGCGCCTGCCGACCATGATGACGCCCACCATCGTCCTGAAGGATGGGCAGACGCGGCTGGTGCTGGGCAGCGGCGGCAGCGTGCGCATTCGCAGCGCCATCTTGCAAGTGCTCAGCAATTTGCTTGATTTTCGCCTGCCGCTGCACGATGCGGTGAACACCGCCCGCGTACACATCGAAAACGGCGTCTTGCAGTGCGAACATGGGTATGATGAAACGGCCGTCGCCGAACTCGAATCCCTGGGCTACGCAGTCAACCGCTGGCCAACCCGCAGCATCTACTTTGGCGGCGCGCACAGCGTCTCCCGCACCGACAACGGCCGTTTCGTAGCCGCCGGTGACAACCGACGAGGCGGCGCAACGGCCGTAGCCTAATAATTGGTACACGGATAACACGGATTGGCCAGATTTTCACGGATAAAATCCGCGTTCATCCGTCAAATCCGTTAAATCCGTGTATCCCACAACAAAACCCACATGGACATTCGCTCAATCACCGTCTTTAGCAATTGGGGCGCGCTGCCGGACAACGTGGCCCATTTCCTGGCCGCCGGGCGCGCCGCCTTCCCCTATCCGGTGCAATCCACCCGCGCCGCCTTCCCGCCTTTTCCCGACTGGCTGTCGCTCGCCAATCTCAACGCTGCGATCTCCAATCTCCAATCTCACCTCGCCGCCCTTGGCTTCAACTACGCCAGCCTCGGCCCCGTGCAACTGGACCATGACCCGACCTGGCTGGCAGCCATCCCGCGCATCCTGAGCCAAAGCGACGCCCTGTTTGTGACGGCCGAAATTGCCGATGGCAACGGCCGTATCTCCCCCGCCCGCTGCCACCAAATCGCCCGCCTCATCCAACAAATCAGCACGCTGCAAGCCAACGGCTTTGGCAATCTCTACTTCGCGGCGTTGGCCAACTGCCCGCCCGGCTCCCCCTTCTTTCCGGTGGCCTACCACGATGGCGGCGCGCCCGGCTTTGCTCTGGCCATCGAAGCGGCCGATCTGGCGCAAGCCGCCATCGCCGCCAGCCGCACCCTCGCCGACGCCCGCGCCAATCTCGTCGCGGCTATCGAAACGGCCGCCGCAGCCATCAGCGCCCCCGCCGCCGAACTGGCGGCGCAGTACGGCCTGGTCTATCGCGGCCTCGATTTCTCCCTGGCCCCCTATCCCACAGCGGACAAAAGCCTGGCCGGGGCGCTGGAAGCGCTCGGCCTGCCCCACCTTGGCGCGCATGGCAGCCTGTTCGCCGCCGGATTTGTGACCGAGGCGCTTGGCCGCGCCCGCTTCCCGCGCTGCGGCTTCTCCGGCCTGATGCTGCCGGTGCTGGAAGACAGCATCCTGGCACAGCGCGCCGGTGACGGCCTGATCACCGTGCAGGATTTGCTGAGTTACGCGGCCGTGTGCGGCGTAGGGCTGGACACCGTGCCGCTGCCCGGCGACATCAACGCGGCCAGTCTGGCGGGCATTTTGCTGGATGTGGCCATGCTGGCCACACGCCTGGGCAAACCGCTCACGGCGCGGCTTATGCCCCTGCCCGGTCTGGCAGCCGGCGACGCGGTACAGTTCGACTTCCCCTATTTTGCTCCCAGCCGCGTAATGGCCGTGTCGGGTGCTGGCGTGACCGGCTTAATGGCTGATGGGGAACGGCCGTCTCTATTGGACATCCACAAAATTAACCGCTAAAGTAGCATTCGATGAACGATTTGCACACCCACACCCCAACCCATTCACGCTCCCTGAAGCAGCTTCTGGCCGATTGGGCTACGGCCGTGCAGCACACCAATCACCCCCAACCACCCGCCTACCACGGCCCCGACGCAACGATCAGCCACCTGACCGAAAACACCCAGGAGGTCACGCCGGGGGCTGGTTTTGTGGCGCGGGTGCGCGTCGGCAGCGACGGCCACCCGTACATCGGGCAGGCGTTGGCGCGGGGCGCGAGCCTGATCCTGGCGCAGCGCCCGGCAGCCGATCTGGGGCTGGCCATTCCCGACGGCGTGGCTTATCTGGAAGTGGCCGACACGGCGGAAGCGGCAGCCTGGCTGGCCGCGGCCTGGGAAAGTTTCCCCGGCCGCCAGTTGGTGATGATTGGCGTCACCGGCACAGATGGCAAAACGACGACCAGCAGCATTTTGCACAGCATCTTGCAGGCGGCCGGCCTGCGCGTGGGGCTGCTAAGCACGCTCAAAGCGGTGGTCGGCGAGAAAGAGGAACCATTGGCCCCCCACGTGACCACGCCGGAAGCGCCGGTGGTGCAGCGTTACCTGCGCCGCATGGTGGACGCCGGTCTAACGCACTGCATTTTGGAATCGACGTCGCATGGATTGGCGCAGCATCGGGTAACGGCCGTCGACTTCGACATCGCCGTGATCACCAACATCACCCACGAGCACCTGGATTACCACGGCAGCTACGAAGGGTATTTTGCCGCCAAATCGCGCCTGTTCACCAGCCTGCTGCTGGACGATTGGGCTATCGAGACGCATAATCCGGCCAAACAGCAGGTGGTAAAAACGGCCGTGCTCAACCTCGATGACAGTTCATTTGCCCGCTTGCAAGCCATTCCCGTGCCGCACCAAGTCAGCTATGGCCTCTCTTCCCACGCTGAGGTGACAGCGCGCCACATCAGGTACGATCCCGATAAAACCTGGTTCGACGTGCAGTTTTCCTCACCGTTGGGCCGTGGTGTCCAGCCCACAGAGCAACCATTCACCGTGTCCTGCGTCACCCACCTGCTGGGCGAGTTCAATCTCTACAACATTCTGGCCGCCACGGCCGTCGCCCGCGTGCTGCAAATCGCGCCGGAAGCCATCCAGGCCGGGCTGGCAGCCGTAAAGGGCGTCAGCGGCCGGATGGAACGCATCCACGGCGGGCAGCCCTGCCTGGTCATCGTCGATTTTGCCCACACGCCCAACTCGTTGGAACGCTCGATTGCGGCGGCGCGGCAGATGGTGGCTGAGCGGAACGGCCGTGTCCTCACCGTATTTGGCAGCGCCGGCAAACGCGACGTCGAAAAGCGGCGCATGATGGCCGAAATTTCCGCCCAACGGGCCGACGTTACCATTCTGACGGCCGAAGACCCGCGCACGGAATCGCTGGACGACATTTTGGAGATGATGGCTTTTGGTTGTCGCAGCAAAGGCGGCATCGAAGGCCGCACCTTCTGGCGCGTGCCGGATCGCGGCACGGCCGTTTATTTTGCCCTGACCCTGGCGCGTTCACAAGACGTGGTGCTTATCTGCGGCAAAGGCCACGAGCAAACCATGTGCTTCGGCGTCACCGAATATCCCTGGGACGACCGGAAAGCGGCCCTGGCCGCCATCAAAGCCTTCCTGGCCAAAGAACCAATGCCCGACCTGGGTCTGCCGACAGGGAAGAGATTGGCGATTGGCGATTGACGATTGGCGATTGGTTATTAATTTAGCATTGGAGGAAACCATGCTCTCAGAAACTATCAGCCGGATACAGCGTAACCACGGATTGGAACACGCGACGATCCACGTACTTAGCGAGAAACACAAGAATTTCAGCGCCCAGGGAAACTCTGACCACCTGGGTTTTCATCTGAACATTTATGGCGACGTGGCCGAAGCGGACGTTTTCGCCGCCGTAGAAGAAGCGTACCGGCGCATGAAGGGCGGCGAGGCCAGCCTGGCGGTGCATCCTAACTGCGGCACGGTGCTGCTGACCACAGCGACGATGGCCACCCTGGCGGCGCAAACTTCTCTGGCCCTGGAACAAAGACGGCAGCGACGGCCGTCTATCGACCTATCCGTCATCGCCAACAGTTTGCCGACGGCCGTTCTGGCTGTAGTGGTGGCGCTGATTGTGTCACGGCCGTTGGGCATCTACCTCCAGGCCCACTACACCACCGACGGCGACCTGCGCGATTTGCAGCTCGTCAGCATCGAAAAAATCCAGCCCTCGCCCATCACCCGGCTCTTTCAGCTCTTGCTCACCGGCGGCAGCAGAGACCGCCAGCCCACCGCTTACCGCATCCGCACCAGAGGATGATAAACGAGACCCCAAGGGTTTTGCGCCGCGCGGCGCGTAATAACTCTGGGTAAAATCCTTGAGGTCTGGACCATTTTTCTATGTTCTACATTTTTCACGGCAAAGACACCCATGCGCAAAAAGAAATGCTGGCCGATTTAATCGCCAAATCAGGCGATCCGGGCATGGTGGATTTAAACACAACGCGCCTGGATGGACTGGTTCCGCTAAACAATTTGCGGCAGGCGTGCAGCGCCATGCCCTTTCTGGCCAAAATGCGGCTGGTCATTGTCTCTGATTTGTTTGCTGCCAAGCCGGACAAGGCGTATTTGAAGGAATTGGCCGACTACTTACCACAAATGCCAGAAACCACTCGGCTGGTGTTTCTGGAATCCGACGAACTTTCCGGCAGCCATGCCATTCTGAAGCTGGCCGAAGCGGAGAAAACGGGGTTTGCCAAACTATTCAGACCGCTGGACGGTCCGCAGTTAGACCGCTGGATTCGGCAGCAGGTGGAGGCAAGAAACGGCCGTATCGCCCCCCACGCCATCCACTTGCTTTCAATCAACATCGGCAGCAATATGGAAATTCTGGAAAACGAGATCGAAAAACTGACGCTCTACAAAGGCGAGGCCGAAATCACCGGCGACGACGTGACCTTGCTGTCGCCTTACCTGGCCGAAGCCAGCATTTTTGATCTGGTGGACGCGCTGGGGAATCGTAACAGCAAGAAAGCGTCTCTGCTGCTGCAACAAAAATTTCAGGAAGGCGCCGATCCCTTTTACCTATTTTCCATGTTTGTGCGCCAGTTCCGGCTGCTCATTCAAGTGAAAGAAATGGTTGACGCGGGCAGCCGCGCCCAGGCCATCAGCCAGCGCCTGAAGATGCACAGTTTTGTGGCCGGCAAGCTTTACCAACAGAGCGCCCAGTTCAGCCTGCCCCAATTGGAACAAATCTACCGCCACCTGCTGGAAGTGGACGTGGCCGTCAAAACCGGCCGCAACGACATGGTGACGGCGTTGAATCTGTTGGTTGCAGCATTAACTGCGCCGTAGGGAGATTGAAGGTAGTAGCCGGGGTATCCCTACCCCGCTCCCCAATCTCTAATCTCCAATCTCTAGTCCCGAAAACGCCCACAAACCAGGAAAACCCCCCGTGTGCAGAAAAATCACCGTATCGTCGGCGGTGAAACGGCCGTTCCCCACCCCATCCACCAGCCCTGCCATCGCCTTGCCCGTGTACACCGGGTCCAGCAAAATGCCTTCCGTGCGCGCCAGCAGACGCACGGCCGTGCGCGCCTCCTCCGTCAACACAGCATACCCCGGCCCTACATAAGTCTCTTCAATGATGGGCACATCGGTTGGCCGGAAAGCGTGGGCCTCGCCTAAGACCGCGCATAACTCACTCGCCAGCCGCGCCAGACTGGCCGGGAACGCCTTCCACAGCTTGCCCACGTCAATGCCCAGCACGCGAATCGGCGAATCGAGCAAAACAAACCCGGCCAGCAGTCCGGCCAGCGTGCCGCCGGTCCCGGCCGCCGTAATCACCGTCACCCGCGCCAAATCCAGCCCCAAGGCCACAGCCTGCTCGTGGATTTCCCGCGCCGCATCCACATAACCGAGGCAGCCGGTGACAGTGTGGCCGCCGACCGGCATAAAATACGCCCCCGGCCCCACCAGCGCCGCTGAAACCAAGCGTACCAGCCGGTTGGTGGCTTCCAACGTCATCGAGGCCGGTCCGCCGCCGCCAAAAGGGATGAAATGCAGCTTCGCGCCGAGGAGCGTGTCGAGGAAGAGATTGCCCTGGAGGGTAGACGGCCGTTTCTCAAAAAAGAACAGGTGGGCTTCCAAACCCAGGCGGGCGCAGGCAGCGGCCGTCATGCGGGCGTGGTTAGACTGGAGGCCGCCGTAGGTAATGACCTTGCGCTGGCCCCGGTTCAGCACTTCGGCCATTAAAAAAGACAGTTTGCGCGCTTTGTTGCCGCCGAGGGCCGGCCCGATGGTGTCGTCGCGTTTGATCCACAGGGATGGGCCGCCCAAAACGGCCGTCAGCCGCAGCATAGGCTCCAGGGGCGTGGGCGTCTGCGCCAATGGCAGGCGGGGGAATTGGATCAGGCGGTCGTGCAGTTGGGCCGGAAGCATGGGCAATTGTCAACGGTGATTCATCAATTGTCAATTTTGCATGGGGGGAATTTGGCCCGTTTAAAAAGCAAGGGCAGGACACCGCCCGATGTCCTGCCCCACAAAAGGACTTAACCACTATCTGATGAGCGAGATCAGATGGGTAACAAAGTAAGGCTCCTACCGCGCCCAAAGGCGCCGGGTCGGCGTGTAGATGGAATCCAAAAGCAAGCTGTAACCCCGCCGCTGCGCAATATCATCGGCCGTTACCAACATGACGTTGGTGAACGAATGCAGCGTAGCAAACAGGGGGGATGGCAGCTCTTTGACCGCCTGGGTCAGATACCCGTCCAGAGCCATGAGGTAGGATCGCAGCGCCGCCGAATTAGAGGCCACCACGACAAGCAAATTCACGGTGGGGTCCAGCGGCACGGCCGTTTCCGTTTGCGCGTCTGGGTTCAAATTTGGATCGAAATAATGCACGGCTTGAACATGTTCATCCACAGCGCCGATGGCCCTGGCCAGACCAACGGCCAGGTGGAATTTAAAGTATTCCACAAAATCAGGCCGCGCCATCAGCAGCGGCAAATCATAGGCGCGATAGGGCAGGGTCATCTTATGGCGCGCCTGATCCAGGGCGGCGTCGCACAGTTGTTCGGCGGTGATTGGCAGACTGGAAAATTGGGTATCGGGTAAAACGTTTTCTTCGACCAGTGCAGTTCGGGTCATGGGTAATATTCTCCTTGCGAATATGGGAAGTAGTGGGCTTGGGTCATAGGCAGCACTGTAGCATAACGGCCGTCAAAAACGCATAGAAAAACGGCCGTGGCCCATGAAAATTGTATGAAAATTAGCAGCTATCGGGGATTAGCCGGGGCACTCCAGCATGTAGCCCACGCCCGGCACGGTGACAATCAGCGCCGGATTGGCCGGGTCCGGCTCCAGCTTGCGGCGCAAGTAGCGGATGTAAGCCCGCAGGTAATCGAGGTCGTCGCGGTATTCGGGGCCCCACACGGCCGTTAACAACTGTTCATGCAGCAGCACCTGATTCTGATGTCGGGCCAGTTCGTGCAGTAAATTGTACTCTGTGCGCGTCAGATGCACGTTCTCGCCGGCCACAGCCACCCGCCGCCGCGCCAGATCAATCCGCAGCGGCCCGCACACAATTTCCGCGTCAGCCGCGTCTCCCTCTTCACGATGGGCGCGCTTCAGCACGGCGCGCACCCGCGCCAGCAGTTCGCGGGAGCTGAAGGGTTTGGTCACGTAATCGTCGGCCCCGGCGTCGAAGCCGCGCAGGATGTCCGATTCCTGCACTTTGGCGGTCAGCAGGATGATGGGCACGTCGGAGAATTCGCGCACGCGGCGGGCCACGCCAAAGCCGTCCAGATCGCTGGTAAGCACGATGTCCAGGAGAATGAGGTCGGGTTGGGACACGGCCGTTAACCGCACCGCCTCCTCGCCATCCCCGGTCGTCAGCACCGCAAAGCCGGTCGCCGTCATCACCTCGCGCACCAGGCGCACAAGTTTTGGTTCATCTTCTACAATCAAAATCGTTTGCTTTTGTGTCATCACGTCCCTCCCCATTCCCGCAGCGGGATAGAAAAATTGAGCGTTGTGCCCTCGCCCACCGTGCTGTCGGCCCAGATACGGCCGCCGTGGGCTTCGACGATGGCCCGCGACACCGGCAGACCCAGCCCGGTGCCGGGCACGTGGTAGCCGGTGGGGGCCTTCACGCGGAAATATTTATCGAACAGCGGAATCAGGTCCTCCGGCGAGATGCCCACGCCCTGATCGGCCACGCTCACCACCACGTCCTCGGCGCGCACCTTGCCGCTGATGACCACCAGCCCGCCATCGGGCGAGTACTTGATGGCGTTGTCCAAAATGTTGCGGATCACCTGCTTCATGCGCTGCGGGTCAGCGTCGACGATGGGGAATTGGGCCGGAAAATTAATCACAAAGCGGTGTTTGCGTGACTGTCGCTGCATCTCTTCCATGATTTCCTGGGCTATGCGCGGCAGCCGCACCGGCTGCGGTTCAATCTCCAACTGCCCCACGTCGATGAGCGACGAATCGAGAACCTGGGTGATCATGCCTTCCAGGTTGTCGCATTCGGCTTCGATGAGCTGCAAAAATTCACGGCTCTTGTCCGGCGACCAGGTGACTTCCTCCAGCAGCAGCGCGGTGGCGTAGCCTTTGATGGCCGCCAGCGGCGTGCGCATCTCGTGAGAAAGGGTGGCTAAAATCTCGGTGCGCAGGCGGTTGGCTTCGTGGGCTTCGCGGCTGGCGGCGGCGGCGGCGTCCAGGCGCATGCGGTCGATCTCCAGCCCAATCAGGTCGGCCAGGGCCTGCACGAAGGGCACGTCGCCGGGCGCGAAGGTGAGCGGGCCGCGCAGCGTTTCCAGCACCAGCACGCCATATTTCTCCTGGCCGGCGGTGATGGGCGCGGCGATGAGGCTGCGCGGCAGGATGTCACGGCCGTAAGCGTGGGTAAGAGCCAGCAAATTGGCCGGGCGCAGGCTGCTCTTTTCGGCGGCCACGGCCGTTTCCGTTTCCAGCAGCCGCGCCTTATTTTCCGCAAACACCCGGCCGGTCACCGATTCCCCCGGCTCCAGGCGCATCGCCAGCACCGCTGCCCGGTCGGCCAGCGCCGGACCCCACACCGCCTGCGGCTGAAAAACCTGCGCCTGCGGGTCCCACAACAAAATCACGCCAAACTCCGCCGGTTCCAGCAGATCGGTAATCTTCTCAATCACCGATTGCAAGAGCTGCGGCAGGTCTAGCTGGGCGGTCAGGACTTCGGCCACCTCGATGATGGCGCGCAGTTTGTTGTTCAACAGGTCATTGGTTGGATTGGGGGTCATAGGCGCTCAGGATGTGGGCCGCCAGCCGTTTGGCCAGGGCGATGATGGTCAGTACAGTCGGGCGGGCCAGGGCTTCCGGGAAAACGCTGGCGTCGCAAACGTACAAATTCTCGATTTCGGTTTGCAGGTTGGTATCCAGCATGGTCCCCAGGCGCACCGTGCCGCTGGGATGGGTGCCGCGAATGGGCGTGGTAAAAATGGTGTCCGGGTCGCAGCCCGCCTGACGCAAAATCCGCCCGGCGACAGCTTCGGCGCGGGCCATGCGCTGCCGGTCGTGAGCGGTGAGACCTTTGTGGATACGGCCGTTTACCCCCACCCCGCCGCTGATCTCATCCTTCAACTTGATCATCACGCCATAGGTGCGGCCCCAGCGCTGCCAGGTCAGCGGATAAGCCGGGCCTTTCAGGGCCATGATGATGGGGTAGAGCAGCCAGGGGTCGATGAGCGTGGAAAAGAGCACGCCCAGGTCGTCGTCGGCGTAACTCCAGGTCATGGGCGGCTCCGTGCCATTGCCCTTTTCCGGCGCGTAGCCGTAGACCATGACGGTGGTGTCCATGGTCATGCCCTGCCCGGCGGCGGGCAGGCCGCTGCGCTGCAAAATACGCGGCGTGCCAATGCCCCCGGCAGCCAGGATGACGAGGGGGGCGTGGATGGTGAACGGCCGTCCCCCCACCTTGCCCATCACGCCCGTCGCTACGCCGTCTTCGTGCAGCACGCGGTCTACCCGCGCCCCGGTCCACAAATCCAGCCCGTCGGCCACCGCCTGATCCACAAATTCGGCGGCGTTCCACTTCGCGCCGCAGCGGCAGCCCAACATGCAGGTGGCCTGGCAGTGGAACTGCGGCGCGCGCGCCGGGGACATGAATTTGTCTTGCGGTTCCCAATTCATGCCCAGCTCGGCGGCGGCGGCGGCGATGCGGGTAGAAGCCGCGCCACGCAGTTCAGCGGGCAGCGGGGCGATGTGCAGTTCGTCGCCGGTCTCATCGGCGTAGGGGTCCAGGTTGATGCCGTACCTGGCCTGCCAGAAGGGCAACGGCCGTGCCGCGCAGCCGCAGTACATGCTTGTCGCCCCGCCCACCATGAGGGGGCGGATGATGTTCAGCCCTTCGTCGGTGAAGAGCAGCGAGCGGCGGTCGCTGTAGAGCATCGCGCCGGGATACGTGCCGTAGAGGGGGCTGCCGCGCCAATCGCGCCCGCGCTCCAGCAGCGTAACGCCCAGCCCGGCGTTAGCCCGCGCCAACTGCCGCGCCACGGTGGCCCCGCCCGGCCCCGAGCCAACAATCACTACGTCGGTTTGTTTGCTGTACGTCATGGGCTTATTTTATCACAGCCTCGTTCCCCCTTCGCCACCCAAACCTTCGCGGCCTGCGGGGTCGGGGAAAATCGTTTTTGTGCAGGCAAAAGCTGCGCACGTGAAAGCAAAAGCTGTACATGCGAAGATGAAAGCTGCGCACGTGAAGGCAAAAACTGTACATGCGAAGGCAAAAGCTGCGCATGTGAAAGCAAAAGCTGTACATGCGAAGATAAAAGCTGCGCACGTGAAGGCAAAAGTTGTGCATGGGCAGGCAAAAGCTGTGCATGTCGGGGCAAAAACAGTTTTTGCGAAGACAAATCCCGTAGGGGCCAGGCGGTTGGGCATAACCTTATCCATCCCCCAACCCATCGTCTCCAACCGCCTCGCCCGCTGACGAAACCAAGCGGTTGACCAACGGACAGGAATTCTCAATTTAGATCAGGCATTCGTGCGAACAAGGTAATTTCTTTGCAATTTACGCTGAACTGTCATGCTGAGCGGAGTCTTCGGCCCTGAGCAACGTCGAACGGGGAAGCATCCCGCTCCACCAGAAGAAGGAGATGCTTCGGAGGATGCTTCGGCGGCCTCAGCACAGGCTCTCAGCATGACACATTTCTGGTTAAATTGAGAATTGCTGACCAACGGATTGCCGGGCCGGCGGAGCGGGCGAGGCAATCGGAGATTAAACCAACCGTTTTGGCCCGGCGGATTACCCGATTGCCTGGTCCCTACGGGCGTGGGACAGTCTTCTATGGGAACAAGATGCACAGGGTATCAAACGACAACTGGGTGCTGATATATTCCTCACCGTTGACAACGGCTTTGACGGCGTAGGGCTGGCCGAGCAGGGGATTGGGGAATTGGGCGGTGCAGAGGAGACGGCCGTTCGTCACCTGGCACACCTCGGTCTGCCATCCGCCATCCAGCCAATACACCAGGGCCACGTCGGCCAGCCGCGTGCCGTCCGGCACAGTGACGACAAAATCAACCGGCGTCACAACCGGTTCGCCCTGGCATTCATCGGCCAACGGATCCGTGATGATCAGCGGCCCCTGCTGATCGACCGTGACCGACGGGTAGGGTTCGCCGGTGGATAGATCGGGGGAGGCAACGGCCGTTAAACCGCGCAAATCAGGCAGCGGGCAGCCCACCTCGTCGGGCGCGACGGTAAAATCCAGGTCCAGTCGATTGGCCCCATCGCCGGTGAGCGAGCGCAGTTGCGCCCCGTAACGCAGGTCAACTTCATACGGCAGCCAGTCATAGCTGATCACGCCGTCAGTGACCACCGGGCCGCTGTACGCCGACAGCCCTTCGACAATCAGCCGGTAACTGCCTGATGTGTCCAGCGGCAGGCGGAACGTCTGGCAGCCGTTGGCATCGGCTTCGCAGGCCAGGGTTTGGCGATAATTGGTGGGCGTAACGGCCGTTACCACCACCTCCTCTTCCCCTACCGCCGATTGCACCTGGATGGTCAGCGGTTCGGGCGTAATGGGGCATACGGCCAGGGCTAGTTGCAGGGTGACTGATTGGGTGGCAGCCGCGCAGGTTGGGGGGATGGCGGCGGGCACGATGACGGCCGTTTCTCCCGTTTGGTAGCCCGGCTTTTCGGCGCGGATTTCGTAGCCGCCACCGCCGCCGGGGATGCGGGCACGGCCGTTCACCCGCTCCGGCAAATCCTGCCACGCCCCGTCGTTAACACGGTAGCTGACCTGTACCCGGTCCAGGGCGGCGTTGTTTTTGTCGAGGAGGGTGAGGGTAACGGCCGTTTGGCCGGCATCGTCGCAAGGCGCAGGTGTTGGCGTGGGCGCGGCGGCGCAGGCGGCCAGCCAGCCGCCAAGCAGGAAAACGAGCAGGGAAACATATGGGGACACTTTCATCGGCGGTATCTTCCTCGTTATGAGTTTGCCAAGATTGGTCCAATCTGGCAGATAGGACCAATCTCTCGACGCTCAATTGTAGCGAGACCTGACAGGTTTGGGAAAACCTGTCAGGTCTGACCCATCTAGGCTAAAATCAGGCGGTATGAAGCGCTCCTTTTCCTGTTATGCAATTTTAATTGGGCTGCTGACGGCCGTCTGGCTGCTGATGGGCTGCCGCCCCACCACGGCCACAGTCTTGCCCACGGCGGCGGCAACGGCCGTGGCCCAAATCGCCACGCCCACCGCCCCAACCAACCAACAGCCCAACACCCTCCCCCCCACCAACACCGCCCAACCAACCAACCAACCCAACCAACCAACCCAACCAACTACCACCCTGCCGCCCACATTTACGCCGGAACCCACAGCCACACTCGCACCGACGATACGGCCGTATGCCACCATGCAGGCCACCCCGCCAACGGCCGTGCCCAGCCCCATGCCCCCCTTCCCCAAAAGCGACGCCATCACCAACATCGTCCTGGTGGGCAACGACGTGGCCGACCCGCAAGGCGGCCGCACCGACAGCATCATCCTGGTCTCCATCAACCGCGAGACAAAAACAGCCACCATGCTTTCGCTGCCGCGCGATTTGTACGTGGTAATTCCCGGCTGGCAGATGACCAAAATCAACCTGGCCCTGCCCCACGGCCACGGCGTCGATTACCCCGGCGCAGGCGGCGGCCTGCTGAAAGACACCATCGAATACAACCTGGGCATTCCCGTCGATTATTACGCGCGCATCGGCTTTGACGGCTTCAAAAGCGTCGTCGACGCCGTGGGCGGCGTGGAGGTCGTGGTCACCTGCGCCCTGCGCGACTGGCGGCTGAAGTCGCCGGAACTGGACCAGACCATCGAGGAAAATTGGGAGCAGTTTACCCTGGAGCCGGGCGTTTATGAGATGGATGGCGACCTGGCGCTCTGGTATGCGCGTTCGCGGCGCACCACCAACGATTTTGAGCGCGGGCGGCGGCAGCAGCAGGTGCTGCGGGCCATCTTTGATCGCGGCCTGGACCAAAACATCATCGCCGACATCCCCGATTTGTGGCGCGTGTATCGGGAGGCGGTGGAAACGGACCTGACGCTGCCGGTGGTGCTGGAACTGGCCGCTCTGGCCCCGGCCGTGCGCGAGAACGGGGTGCAGCATCTGGCCATCGCCGGGGACGCGGTGCGATCGTGGCAGGAACCGGGCACGGGCTGGTCGACGCAGTTGTTAAGGCCGGAAACGGCCGTGCCCATCCTGCGCCGGGTCATGCAGCCGCCCGCCCTCAACCGCGCCAACCGCCCGCCCATCATCGTGGAAATCGTCACCGACAACGAAGACCTATACCGGCAAATGGCTGAAAATTTGTCCTGGTATGGCTTTGTGCCGCGCTTTGCGCCCGCGAGCGACCCCCCACCGGCCCACACGCGCATCGACTATTTTGGTCCGAATTTGAAGGGGTCGTACAGCGACCTGTTGAGCTGGCTGTTCAAACAAACGGCAACGGCCGTTAACCTGACCCCCGACGCAGCCAGCAGCGCCAACTACCGCGTCACCCTGGGCTACGACGCCGACCCCTGCCTGCCCTCTTTTGTGGCCCCGGTCGGGGAAAACCCTTAAATCGTTCGTTACAGACCCCAAGGGTTTACTCTCGAGAATTTGGAATAGCTGGGTAGCAAAACCCTTGGGGTCTTGTCGGATAGACCCCAAGGGTTTATTCCCAAAAATTTGGAGTAGCTGGGTAGCAAAACCCTTGGGGTCTTGTCGGAGAGACCCCAAGGGTTTATTCCCAAAAATAAATTTAGGAGGCTTTGATGACAAATCGGCAAACTGCGTTACGTGAGCAACTGGAAAAGAGTCGGCGAGAATTACTGCAAGTGCTGACCGGGTTGAGCGAGGCAGAATGGGAAACGGCCGTTTACACCGAAGGAACCACCTGGCAGGTCATCGACCTGCTGCGCCATCTGACCGACGCCGAAAATGGCATGATCACCCTGATGGCTCGCATCCGCGACGGCAGCGACGGCGTGCCGGAAGATTTCGATCTGGATCGCTGGAATGCCAGCCGCATCAAAAAAATCCAGGCCAAAACAACCATCGAGTTATTCACCGACATGGCGCAAAATCGCGCCAATTTGCTGGCATTTATGGATTCGTTGGGCGAGGCGGATTGGGCAAAAAAAGGGCGGCACGGCAGCGGCCACATCATGAGCCTTCAGGAAATCTGCCAAATTATTGCCGACCATGAACAAATGCATACCCGCGATATTCGGCTTGCTCTTGGCGAATAGGCAAAAAAAAGGAGATGCCTTGTAAGCGGGCGCTTACAAGTGCATCTCTCGGGGGGGGAGCCAAGTACATTGTAGCATATTCTTTATTTAATGCAAATTTATAATGTTAATTTGTTAAATTCTTCTGGAATAGACCCCGACTGGATTTTTTCCCCGCTTTCTTCGGCAGCCGGGAGTGCTATATTTTCCAGATAACCTCGGCTGGCAGGCAAGATGTTTCGATTATGCTGGCGACGAAATTCTGGCGGACAGAGCATGAGTTTGCTTAAATTCTGGTGATTTTTCATGCGCCAATCTTTCTGAATTGCGTACTGTGGGGTATAACAAGCTTTGTACGCTGAGAATATTTACCGGCAAGTGGTCAGATCTAAAAAAGTTGAGGGAATACGATGACACAAACAAATCAGGCATTGGGCATGATGGTTTATTTGGATATGGATTATGAAACGGCCGTGGAAAAAGTCACCGCCGCCTTAAAAGACGAAGGGTTTGGGGTGCTGACCGAAATTGATGTGAAAGCAACACTCAAAAAGAAGCTGGATGTCGATTTTCGCCCTTACAAAATCCTGGGCGCATGCAATCCCCCCCTGGCCCACAAGGCGCTGACGCTTTCCCCGGAGATCGGGCTGCTGCTGCCATGTAACGTGACGGTGTCGGAGGAAGAGAACGGCCGTATCCTCGTCCACCTCATCAACCCCGAAGTCATGCTCGGCATGGTAGACATCCCCGAACTCGCCGATGTCGCCTGCGACGCCAAAGAACGCTTCGAGCGCGTAGCCGCCGCCCTGGCATAAAAAAAGACCTGACAGCTTTTCTGCTGTCAGGTCCACATTCATATAAAAACATCAAGCCGTCGCTTCTGGCAAAGGCGGCGGTTCATTCATCAACCGCTCAAACGTCTCCCGATCCAACGTTTCCACATCCAGCAGCGTATTAGCCAATGCCACCAGGCTCTCACGATTCTTACGAATAATCGCCAACGCCCGCTCATAATTCCGCTGCAAAATTCGCCGAATCTCGATGTCAATCGTCTGCGCCGCATCTTCGCTGTAATCGCGGTCGCCGCCCAGACCCCACTCCTGACCTAAAAATGGATTGTTGCGCTGGCTGCCATACGTGGGCAGCCCCAGCGAAGCCGACATGCCATACTGCGTCACCATCGCCCGCGCCAATCGCGTTGCCTGTTGCAAATCGTTCGACGCGCCTGTGGTAATGCGGCCAAAGAAAACCTCTTCAGAAGCGCGGCCACCCAAGGCCATCGTAATCTGGTCCTCCAAAAACTCGCGGCTGTGGACCATGCGGTCTTCGGGCAAAGGCATCACATACCCGCCGGCACGCCCGCGAGGCACAATAGTAATTTTCTGGACTGGATCGGTGTACACCAGATTAAAACTCACCACCGCATGACCCGCTTCGTGATAAGCGACTGTTTTCTTGTCATCTTCGCTCATGACCCGGCTTTTACGCTCTGGCCCCATAACCACCCGATCAAAAGCATCCTGAAACTCCAGCAAACCCAGAGTCTTTTTGTTACGGCGGGCAGTAAAAATGGCCGCTTCGTTGATCAAATTAGCCAGGTCTGCGCCAGAGAAACCGGCCGTAAGCCGCGCCAAGTCCGAAAAAGAAACATCTGGGGCAATTGGCTTGCCGCGCGCATGGACATTCAGGATCGCTTCACGCCCGGTCAGGTCTGGCAAATCGACAAACACCTTGCGGTCAAATCGACCGGGACGCAGCAGCGCCGGATCTAAAATATCGGCGCGGTTGGTAGCGGCAATCACGATGATGTTGGTCTGATTGTCGAACCCGTCCATCTCGACCAAAATCTGGTTAAGGGTTTGTTCGCGTTCGTCGTTGCCTCCGCCCAGGCCAGCGCCGCGCTGACGGCCGACCGCATCAATTTCGTCCACAAACACAATGGAGGGCGCTACCTGTTTGGCTTTGTCGAATAAATCGCGCACGCGGCTGGCGCCCACGCCGACGAACATTTCCACAAATTCCGAGCCGGAAATATGGAAGAATGGCACGCCAGCCTCGCCGGCGACGGCGCGAGCCAGGAGGGTTTTGCCGGTTCCGGGCGGGCCAACCATTAACACGCCCTTGGGAATACGCGCGCCAACCTGAATGAAACTTTCCGGTTCACGCAAGAATTTGATCACTTCGACCAGTTCGAGTTTGGCTTCATCGGCTCCGGCGACATCGCCGAAGGTGACGGTTGGGCGCTCGGCGTCGTTCAGGTTTTTGGCGCGGCTGCGGCCAAACCCAAAGATGTTGTTGCCGCCGCCGCCTTGCGACTGCCGAAAACCACGCGAAAAGAACCAGATCAGCAGCAGCAGCGGGCCAATGATCATGGCCAGATTAAACAGATTATTCCAGGTGGAGCGATCGACCACGATCAGGGTGACGTTGTTGTCGGCCAGCACTTGTTGGGTCACGCCAAAGTAGCTAAGGGTTCCATCCAGGCTGCCGCCGGGGTCGAGGGTGGTGGCGACTTCGGTTCCATTTTTCATCATCAGGCGAATTTGGTCGCCGGTGACGTTGATGGTGTCTACTTTGCCGGTAGCAATAAGGTTCATGGCTTCCGGCAGGCTGACCTGCTCTGGTCCCTGGAAACGGCCGCTTAACCACAGCTGCATGCCCAAGATAATGGCCAGAATACCGATAATCCACACCCACACCGGGATACCGGGGCGGCTTTGTTTGGGTTGTTCATTCATAATTTTAGTGTCCGGAAAATGTTTTGCTCGTCCAATGAATTATCACCTATATAGGTGGCATTCGCACGCGCCTTCCGCTACTTCTAATGTTTAATCTATGAAAAAGGCCCGAATGTTAAGAAATCCGGGCCTTTTTTAGGAGGATACAACAGGATTTGCAGGCGGTGAATCAGGCGGAGCGCACGGCCGTGCGCTTTTTCTGCGGCAGCTGCATCGGCAGTTTCGTGCGGCGAACGCCATCAAACTGGTATAGGGCATTGGCGACAGCGCCGGCCGTAGGCACCAGACCAATCTCGCCAACGCCTTTGGCCCCGTATGGACCGTAGGGGTCCGGCACTTCTACGCCGATGATTTCCATTTCGGGCATTTCTTTGGCGCGCAGGATGCCCATCTGGCGCAGGCGAGTGGATTTGGGACGGCCGTTAACCATCACCAACTCTTCACTGATCGCATATCCCAGACCCATGTGCAGCGACCCTTCCAACTGCCCTTCAAACAGAGTCGGATTAAAAATTTTGCCGGCGTCGTGGGCGGCCGTAATCTTCTTCACCTGCCCATCGTCATCCAAAATCACCAACTGCGTGGCATAGCTGTAGGAGTAATGCGTGTACACCTTCTCGACCATGGCGCCCGGCTTCGTGGTCCAATCCACCACCCACTCGCCGCGATACGTGTTGCCCACCAATTCGGCCAGCGTGTGGGTCTTCAGATCTTCTTTGAGCTGTTTGCAGGCGTCGATGAGCGCATTACCCACCAACGACGTGGCGCGGGAGGCCGTCGTCATGCCTGCTTCTTGATTGGCGGCCGTGTCGATAACGACCTCAATGAGGCGCGGGTCGATGCCTGTTTCCGTGGCCACCACCTGCTGGGCGACAGTGTTCACGCCCTGCCCCATCTCGGTCCAACCGTGATCCACAATCACTCTATCCGGCGCGGCGATGGTTACCTGAGCCGACGAGGCGTCGGGCATGCCGTTGCCGATGCCTGTGTTTTTCAGGCCGCAGGCCAACCCGGCATATTTGGCGGCGTAAAATTCATCTTTCACGGCCAACAGCGTCGCCCGTGCCCCGGCTCCTGCTTCAATGACCTGACCGGTGGCCGTCATGTTGCCGTCTTGCAGGGCGTTGTCGTAGCGGAACTGCCAGCGGTCGAAGCCGCCCTGTTCGCACAGATCGTCGATCAAACTTTCCAGGCCAAAGATGGCCTGATTCACGCCAAAACCGCGCATCGCCCCGCAGGGCACGTTGTTGGTGTAGACGGCGATGGCTTCGACATCGGTGACGGGCAGGTTGTAGGCTCCGGTGGCGTGACCGGCCGAACGTTCCAGCACCTTCATGCCCACGGAGGCATAAGCGCCGGTATCGCCCAGGAACTTCACGCGCACAAAGGTCAGCATTCCGTCGGCGTCACAGCCAATTTCGTAATCCATCCAGATGGGATGGCGTTTGGGATGCATCATGATCGATTCGTCACGGGTGAGGCGCACTTTTACCGGCGCGTCGAGCAGATGGGCCATCAGGGCGGCGTGTCCCTGCACGGTCAAATCTTCTTTGCCGCCGAAGCCGCCGCCATTGGGAACCATAATCACGCGCACTTTTTCGAGCGGCAGGCCCAGCAATTTGGCGATCTGGATGCGATCATCGTAGACGCCCTGCCCCTGAGACAACATTTCCAGGCCATCGTTGGCGGGGTAGGCGATGGCGGCTTCGGTCTCCATGAAACCATGTTCGATCCATTGGGTTTCAAATTCGCTTTGGGCGATGAAAGCTGATTTGGCGCGCGCCTCGTCGACGCTGCCGCGGCTGGTGTAGCTGCGCGATAGTTTGTTGCCGTTTTCGTGGATGAGCGGCGCGCCGGGTAACAAAGCTTTGTGCATGTCGATGAGTGGTTCCAGCACCTCATACTCTACTTTGATCAGTTCTACCGCCTGGCGGGCGATTTTTTCTGATTCAGCGACTACGCCGGCGAGGACATCGCCGATATAGCGCGTGGTTTCGCCGATGGCCACCATCAGCGGCCAATCCTGGCGAATGAGGCCGATGATGCGGTCGCCGGGGACGTCTACGGCCGTTACCACCCGCACCACACCGGCCATTTTCTCGGCCTCACGGGTGTCGATGGACAATACGCGGGCACGCGGATGGTCGCTGAAGCGCAGCGCGCCATACAACATGCCTTCCAACTTGATATCATCGACATAGTTGTGGCGGCCCAGGACGAGGTCCTGGGCTTTGTATTTGGGCAGGCGGGAACCGACACGGCCGTTTCCGTTTGGCGGCGGAATCTCTTCTTCTTTACGAATAGCGGCGGCCGCATACTCCACTGCGTCGATGATCTTTTTATAGCCGGTGCAGCGGCACAGGTGGGGCGTAAGGGCTTTGGCGATTTCTTCGCGGCTGGGTTCCGGGTTTTTGTTGATGAGCGCATTGGACTGCATGACGATGCCGGGGATACAAAAGCCGCACTGCACGCCGCCCTTTTCCACAAATGCATTGGCGTAAACCTTTTGCCGGTATTCGCCCAGGCCATCGGTGGTGGTTATCTGACCATCGGCCGCCTTTTGCATGGTGGTTACACATGACAAAACTGCCTTGCCATTCAAATCAACCGCGCAGCAGCCGCACGCCGCCTGTGGCGCGCAGCCATCCTTCGGTGTGGTAATTCCTTCGTGTTCGCGGAGATAAGTGAGGAGCGGCAGTTCGGGGTCTCCCTCGTAGACCCGAAGCTGTCCATTAAGCCAAAATTCCATGCGAGTCCTCCATTGACGTCAATTTCCCCAGGTAAGAGCTGGCAGCCGAATGGCACGGGGCGTGTTAACAATCAGGTGGGTTTGGTTGATTGTTCCATTCGTCTCGCCAAGTACGCCAGCCAAAACAAGTCCACAAATTCCGGCGTGACTATCAATAGCGGATATGGAACTGCTAGCCACCGGGCGGGCGGCGAAGCAGTTTTTTGAGGTGCGCTGGCCAAATGATGACCAATTCGTCTATGATAACATAAGGAGCGGATGGTGGTAGAGGGAAACGGCCGTTTAATAGTAAATAGCACATATGTCACATTCGATTTATGACATTCTACATAACGGCAGCTTATCAATCTTAAAGTATATTTACAATTGCTTGTTATCTATTTATCCAGATAATACAGCAAAACCGAAAAGCGAGTACATTCAAAAGTCTTAAACAGATGAGACACCACTTCCTTTTCACCTTATCAAACGGATCGTAGGTAAACACCGGCACTCTCCGGCGTTACCCCAACGAGGCATTGCGTGCAAAAATCAAAGTTGAACCGACAATTCTTTGATCGACTCATTGATACACTCATGCCTGTTTTTGCCGTGCTGGCGGCCTTCGCCGTTGGCGCAGTTATTTTACTCCTACAAGGTGTCAACCCCCTCGAGGCCTATCAATCCATGATCATCGGCGCGTTTGGCAGCAAGAACGGCTTGTCTGATACGCTGGTAAAAGCCACGCCACTGCTTCTGGTGGGACTCGGCATTGCCATTGCCTTTCGCGGCGGCGTTATTAACATCGGCGCGGAAGGGCAAATTATCATGGGTTCCCTCTTCACCACCTGGGTAGGACTGCAATTAGGCAATCAGGTTTCGGGCGTCATCGTGATTATCATTGGTTTGCTGGCCGGCGCATTCATGGGCGGTATCTGGGGGGCAATCCCTGGGTATTTGAAAGCGCAGTTGGGGGTGAACGAAATCCTCAGCACCATCATGCTCAACCAGATCGCCATTCAGATTGGCTATTACCTGCTGCGCGGTCCAATGATGGACCCGGCAGAGATCGCCGCCGGGACCAACATCCCCCACTCCGCCCGCCTCATCAAAGACATCGATATGCCCCGCTTCACAGACATCGCGCAATCGCTGGGAATTACCCAGTCGGCCAAAGATTTGAACCTGCAAGGGTTTTTAGGTGAAGTGTATGGCGTGCTGACGGAACCGACACGGCTGCACAGCGGTTTTATTTTTGCCATCATTATGGCGATTGTGGTGTACATTTTTCTCTGGCGTACCACCATTGGCTATCGAATCCGCGCCGTGGGGTTAAATCGCCATGCATCGCGGTATGCCGGCATGAATGTGAAACGCACGATGGTTCTCTCGATGACATTGAGCGGCGCGTTTGCCGGCCTGGCTGGAGCGGTGGAGATTTTAGGGCTGCACCATCGCATGTTTGAGCCTACGGCCGTTTCCGCCGGTTATGGCTTCTCTGGCATTGTGGCCGCGTTGTTTGGCAAATTGCACCCGCTGGGCATCATCCCATCGTCGATCTTGTTTGGCGGCCTGCTGGTCGGCGGCGACAAGATGCAGCGAGCCATGCAAGTGCCCCAGGTACTCATCACGGCGATTCTCGGTTTGGTGGTGCTTTTTGTGGTCAGCACCGATTATATAGTACGCCGGCGACAAAACCGGCGGGTTGACACCAACATGCGCGGCGAACAACCTGTGGAAGAAACGGCCGTGGCCGCCACTGCCCCGGAGGTCACCCCATGAGCGAAAACCTCACCTTGCTAGCCATCGTCCTGGGCATTCTGCACTCCGGCATCCGGCTGGCAACCCCCTATCTCTACGCGGCCATCGGCGAGACCTTTGCCCAGCGCTCCGGCGTCCTCAACCTGGGCGTTGAAGGCATCATGCTCATGGGCGCATTTTTCGGTTTTTACGCCACCTTCCAAACCGGCAACCCCTGGATAGGTCTGGTCGCCGCCGCCCTCACCGGCAGTTTGATGGGCCTCCTCATGGCCGTAGTCAGCATCACCTTCCAGGCCGAACAAGGGATCAGCGGCATCGGCCTCTACATGTTTGGTTTGGGTATTTCCAGCCTGCTGTTCAAAACAATGTTAGGCACAGTCGAAGGAGTACAGGGATTCCGCGAACTCCATTTTTGCCTCACCAGCAGCTTTTGTCTGGCCGACATCCCAATTTTAGGCGATGTGTTCTTCAGCCACAGCCTGCTCACCTACGGCGCCTACGCCCTCGTGCCCATCGCCACGTACGTCCTCAACAAAACCACCTGGGGACTGAAGGTGCGTTCTGTCGGCCAAAACCCGGAGGCCGCCGACTCCTTGGGCGTCAGCGTAACTGGCGTTCGCTACGCCTCCGTCATTCTAGGCGCATCTCTGGCCGGCATTGCCGGCGCGTCGCTGTCCATCTCCCTGCTGAACATTTTTCAAGAAAACATGACCAACGGCATCGGGTTTATCGCCGTAGCCCTGGTGTATTTTGGCAGTTGGACGCCTCTGGGCGTGATGCTTGGCGCGCTGCTGTTCAGTTCCATCAACGCCCTGCAATTATGGGTGCAAGTGCTGAATTTACCCATCCCCTCCGATGTCGCCGTGATGCTGCCTTACCTGCTCACCATTATCGCGCTGGCTATTCCCTTCCGGCGTTCCCTGCAACCGGCCGCGCTTACCAAGCCGTTCTCACGCGGCGAAAATTAGATGCTCATGTTACGCGATGCCTCTGGAAGAAACCCTAAGGGTTTTACTAAATCAGAATCGTTTTCCAGAGTTCAGATCAACCCTTAGGGTTTTGGGCGCGTAACAACAATTAGTTAGTAACCAGTTGATGGTTGCCGACAAAGGGATTGCCCCAACACGAATCATCAACTGTTATCTATATACTTTGACAGAATGGAGAAGAAAATGAACAAAAAATTGTGGTTATTATTGATGACGCTTGTGCTGGCTCTGGCTCTGGCAGCTTGCGGCGGCGGTGAAGTTTCCGAAACGGCCGTGGAAATCGCCCCAACCGAAGCAGTCGCAGCACCCACCGAAGCCCCAGCAGAAGCCCCCACGGAAGAAGCAGTCTCTGACGTTTCCGCCGAGGCCGACACCTCCGGCATTGAAGCCATTCGTATCGCCATCGTCATGCCCAGCACGGTTACAGACCTGGCCTGGAGCCAATCGATCTACGATGCCCTGGTGCGTATCCAAGAACAGGCAGGCGGCCCGGATGTCGTGGAAATCGCCTACACCGAAAACATGTTCAACGTGACCGACGCCGCGTCGGCCATCCGCGATTATGCGGACAATGGCTTCAACCTGGTCATTGCTCACGGCACGCAGTATGGAACCTCGCTGTTCGAAATTGCCCCCGATTTTCCCGAAACCAGCTTTGCCTGGGGCACGGCCGTTGATTATGGCGCAGACCTCGGCCTGACAAACGTCTTCGCCTACGAAGCCCGCGCTGAAGAAGGCGGTTTTGTGAACGGCGTCTTGGCCGCCAACCTGAGCAAAACCGGTATTCTCGGTGTGGTTGGCCCGGTGGAAGCCGGCGACGCCAAACTGTACATCGACGGCTTTGTCGCTGGCGCCAAATCCGCCAATCCCGACATTCAAGTCAACGTCTCCTACACCGGTTCCTTTGGCGACACCGCGCTGGCCGCTGAAGCCGCCAACACCCACATCGCCGCCGGCGCCGACGTGCTGACCGGTTCAGCGCAGCAGGTAGTAGGCGCGATTGGCGTGGCCAAAGAACAAGGCGTCTTGTGGATGGGCACCCAATCTGACCAAAGCTCGCTGGCCCCAGACACTGTGGTCGCCTCGCAGCTTTATGATTGGGACGGAATCCTGACCGACATGATCAAGCGGCATCAGGCAGGGGAATATGGCGGCGTAGCCTACGCCCTGACGCTGGGCAACGGCGGGCTGGTCATGAAATTCGCGGATGGGTTGGATGCAACGGCCGTGGCCGCTGCCGATGAAGCCTCCGCCCAAATCGTCGCTGGTTCTCTGGACGCCATGGCAGCAGCCGAAGCCGCCATGCCCGCCGAAGAACCCGCCGCAGAAGAAGCAGACATGATGGAATACCCGGAAATCGAACCGGTGCGCATCGCCCTGGTCATGCCTTCCACGACCACAGACCTGGCCTGGAGCCAATCCATTTATGACTCCCTGGTTCAACTGCAAGAACACTACGGCGCCGACGTGATCGAAATCGCCTACACCGAAAACATGTTCAACGTGACCGACGCGGCCGCAGCGATCCGCGACTACGCCGACAGCGGTTACAACCTGATCCTGGCCCACGGCGCGCAGTACGGCACCTCGCTCTTCGAGATTGCCCCCGACTTCCCGGAAACCAGCTTTGCCTGGGGCACTACCACCAACTTCGGCGCCGATGAAGGCGTGACCAACGTCTTTGCCTATGATCCGCGCCTGGAGCAGGGCGGCTATGTGCTGGGTGTGTTGGCCGCCAACATCACCGAATCGGGCATCATCGGCCTGGTTGGCCCGGTGGACGCGGGCGATGCCAAACTGCATGTAGATGGTTTTGTGGCTGGCGTTCGGGACACCAACCCCGACGCGCAGGTCAATGTTTCCTTCACCGGCGCCTTTGGCGATACCGCCCTGGCCGCTGAAGCCGCCAATACCCAAATCGCCGCCGGCGCCGACGTGCTGACCGGTTCGGCGCAGCAGGTGGTGGGCGCTATTGGCGTAGCCAAGGAAGCCGGCGTCCCCTGGATGGGCGTGCAAGCCGACCAATCTCCATTGGCGCCCGAGATCGTCGTGGCGACCGTCTTGTATGATTGGCGGGCAACCCTGTTGGCCATGATTCAGGCCAATCAGGCGGGTGAATATGGCGGCAAGGTATTCCAACTGACCCTGGAAAACGGCGGCCAGACGATGATTTACGCCGACAGCTTGCCGGCCGACGCGGTAGCCGCAGCCCAGGCAGCGGAAGCCGGGATCATCGACGGCAGCATTGAAATCGTTGCTGAACCGAGAAATTAAATTCTGATGCGTGATGCGTGATGCGTAAGAATATGACGCATCACGCATCATGTACAACGACTTTTTGACTTATGGACAACAATTCAAACCTTCTACCTTCTGGTTTACCACGGATTGAATCGCTGGAAATGCGGGGCATTGTCAAAAAATTCCCTGGCGTGCTGGCGAATGATCACGTTGATTTTGACGTGAAAGCGGGCGAAATCCACGCTTTGCTGGGTGAAAATGGCGCGGGCAAAAGCACCCTGATGAAAATCTTGTATGGTATGTATCAGCCAGAAGAAGGGGAGATTTTGTTAAACGGCCGTCCCATCACCATCCATTCCCCCACCGACTCCATCAATCACGGCATCGGCATGATCCACCAACATTTTATGCTGGTAGACAATGTGACCGTCGCCGAAAACGTCGCTCTGGGATTGAAATCCACGCGCGGTTTGCGATTGGACCTGGACGTGGTGTCGGCGCGCATCCGCGAACTGGCGGAGAAGTACGGCTTGCAGGTGGACCCGCAAGCTGTCATTTCTAAGCTGGCCGTGGGCGAGCGGCAGCGGGTGGAAATTGTGAAGGCTTTGTATCGTGGGGCGGCGCTGTTGGTGTTGGATGAGCCAACGGCCGTTCTCACCCCGCAAGAAGTAGACGACCTGTTTGTCATCTTCCGCCAAATGGCCGCCGACGGCCATGGGCTGATCTTCATCTCGCATAAGCTGAACGAAATTTTTGCCCTGACCGACCGCGTCAGCGTGCTGCGCGACGGAAAAATGATCGGCACGGTGAATACGGCCGATGTGACCAAAGCTGACCTGGCGAACATGATGGTCGGGCGCGAAGTGCTGTTAACGCGCCATCGCCCGCCGGTCACGGTCGGCGACGCCCGCCTGATGGTCACAAATGTCAACGCGTTTAACGATGATGGCAAGCCGGTGCTAAAAAACGTGAGTTTCGAGGTAAAAAGCGGCGAGATTTTAGGTGTGGCGGGGGTGTCGGGCAATGGGCAACGGCCGTTAGCCGAAGCCATCGCCGGTTTGCAGGCTGTGGCCGATGGCCAGATTTTGCTCGAAGGCCAGGACGTCACCAATTTTACCCCGGCGCAAATGTTCACCGTCGGCCTTTCTTACATCCCCGAAGAGCGGATGCACGATGGCTGCATCAAGGATTTCTCCGTGGAGGAGAATGCCATTTTGCAGGATTATGTGAAACGGCCGTACAGCAATTGGATTTTCCTGGCCTTTAAACAAATCGCCGACCATGCCCAACATTTGATCAAATCGTTCAACGTGAAAACGCCCAGCCGGGACACGCTCATCAAAAACCTGTCTGGCGGCAACATCCAGAAATTGATTTTGGCGCGGGAGCTGGCGCGGGAACCGCGTGTGCTCATTGCCGCCCAACCGACACGCGGCGTCGATATTGGCGCCACCGAATACATCCACAACCAGCTTTTACGCCAGCGCGCCGAAGGGCTGGCCACGCTGCTCATCTCCGAAGACCTGGATGAAGTGAAGGCGCTGTCTGATCGCATTATGGTGCTGTTTGGCGGCGAGGTGATGGGCATTGTTAAAAGTGAAGACGTGACGGTGGCGCAGTTGGGCCTGATGATGGCCGGCGAGCGAGCCGAACAGGTGTTTGCCTGATAAAAAAAGAGACTGGAGATTCGTATAATCTCCAGTCTCCAATCTCCAAACCTCTCCCTTACAACCCCAATCCCCAGGTGTATTCCAAACTGCCAAACCCCTGCCCCATGGTGTCTTGGGTGATGGGCTTGTTTTGGACACGGCCGTTTAACCCCGCCATCCTGAACATAAACTCGTTGTAGTTCCAATGGCTGCGCAGCCAGCCGCCCAGCAGCGGGCGGTCGATATAGAGATTGGCGTGTCCATAGGGCGCGGCGCGGAAATTGACAAAATCACCCTGTTTGTTGCTCACCTGCACATCGAACTGCGGATGACGGCCAAGACCCAGGACAGGCGTGACTCGGGCAGTGGTGAATGTGATTTGTTCGGACGCGCCGGCCCAATCCCAAAAACCGGCGGGCAAAATGGAAACGGCCGTTTGCTCCTTCTGGTTGCTGCCAAAAAAATGATACCCGCGCCGCAGCAAATTCAACCCCACATACGGCACGTAGGCCGAAAACATCGAGCCATCCGGGAACAAAGCCCAAATCCATTTCCAGGGAAATGTGGGCACATTCAGGCAGACGCGCTGGAAATAGCCCAATCCTTCCAGCGTTTCCCGGCCGGTGGGCAGATCAAATTCGCCGCGAAAGTTCATGCGCCGCCAGGCGATGAAGTGCGTTCCGCCCAGCGGGGTGTCCAGATTGATCGATTCGTGGGGCGAATTGTGCAGGCAGTCGAGATCGCCCCAGGCTTCAAAGTGCGCGGAACCTTTTTGGCCGTAAACGTGGGCTTCCAGGGTTAGCGGACGGCCGTTGCCGCGACCTATTTCCAGGCCAAGGGAGCGACCATCCGGTTGAGTGGTTGTGCACTGAATAAAAGCGTCCGGCGCGGAGAGGGTGGCAACGGCCGTACTCTTCACAAAATCCTCGTACACCTGGCCGCCATCACAATACCAGCCATTCACCATGGCGCTAAACCGGTCCACGCCGTCCGTTATCGGCCGGTTCAGGTCCAGACCGGGCAGCCAACAGTCATTAATGCGGATTTGTTCGCCTGCCCGTGCCGCAATGGAAAACATCATCTGTCGCGGACCGTAGCCTTCTCTTTCTCTTGGGAAGAGGATAAAAAACCACCAGGAAGAGGAGGTTGGTTTTTGCATTTCCGGCATTTGCGACCAGATCAGGTCATAAACACGTTGGTGTTCGGCCAGGGATTTGAATTGGGGGGAGGAATTGTTCATGCGTCTCCTTCTGGGTAGGTGTGGGCAGCGGCAGCCCATGGCTGCCGATTTTCACCCCGACTATACCCGAAAGTTGACGTTTGAGGAGGGTGTTTTCGACTTGAGGCAGATGGTTGATGGCTGGCGACGGGAGCAGACGGCCGTTCCCCACCACCCGCTCACCCACCTGATTTTTCGCTGTTTTCCGCCAGGCGATCAATCAGTCCAGAAAAAATCAGGCTGTGCAGTGGGTACAGCACATACCAGTACAACAATCCCGACAATCCTTTGGGCGCAAAAAAAGCTGTCTGCGTAAGGCGTGTGCCTTTATCGGCCACCGACTCGGCCTCAAATTGCAGCCAGGCGCGACCTGGCACTTTCATTTCTGCCCGCAAACGCAGCAAATGATCCGGATCGACCACTTCAACCCGCCAAAAATCCAGGGCATCCCCTACACGCACGTCGTCGGCGTCGCGCCGGCCGCGCCGGAAGCCCACACCGCCAACCAACCGATCCAAAATGCCGCGCAACCACCAGGCCCAGTTCATATACAGCCAGCCCTGGTTACCGCCCAGCCGCGAAAAGGCGTGATAGGCCGCCGCCGGTGGCGCAGACACCAGCCGCTGCCGCCGCTCGATGATCATCCCGTCAAGCGTGGTCAACATCACCGGCACAGCATCGCCCTGGCTGGTGAAGAGGGCATCGCTCCAGGATGTTTCTACCTCACCGGCTTCCAGGCGAGCCAGGGCATATTGCACGGCCGTTTTATATGTCATCGGCTCGATTTGCGGGAACAACTGGTGTGCGTCGTCTGAACGCGCAATCACTTCATTCCGCAATCCTTCGATCAATGGGCGGGCAATAGCCGCCGGAATCGGCGTAACCCAATGCACCCAGTAAGACGACAACCAGGGTGTCAGCACCGGCACAGGCACCAGCCGCCGCCGCAAACCGCGAACTTGCGCGTAGCCCATCATCATCTCGCCATAGGTCAAGACATCCGAGCCGCCAATATCAATAATCCGGCCTGCGCTGGCCGTTGAAGTCAGGGCGGCAACCAGGTATTCCAACACATTGCGAACGGCTATGGGCTGCACGCGGGTGTAAACCCACTGCGGACAAACCATCACCGGCACGCGCTCCGTGAGGTAACGAATCATCTCGAAGGAAATGCTGCCGGAACCAACAATCACGGCCGCGCGAAATTCAGTTACAGGCAGGCCAGATTCGCGCAGCGCGTCGCCGGTTTCCTGGCGCGAGCGTAAGTGGGGCGACAATTCCGACTCCGGATCGCCTAATCCTCCCAGATAAATAATGCGCCGCACGCCGGCCGCTTTGGCCGCCTGGCCAAAATTGCGCGCCGCCACCAAATCGCGCTCATGAAAATCATGGCTGCCGCTCATGCTGTGAATGAGGTAATAAGCAGCGTCGATGCCAGCCATAGCCGCCGGCAAGGTTTCTGGATTGAGGACATCGCCAGTAACCAGTTTCACGTCAGGCAGCCAGGGGCGACCTTGCAAGCGGGCCGGGTCGCGGACGAGAAGACGCAGTTCGTATCCGGCTTCCAACAGGCGCGGCACAAGCCGTCCGCCGATGTAGCCGGTGGCGCCTGTGATGAGTAAACGGTGGGGTTTCGGGAGGGTTGAGTTTAGTTCAGGCATATATTTTTTGGCTGAGGCGCACGCATTCGGCCCATAACTGCTGCCGTTCGGCGGCTGAACTTTGGGTGCGCAAATAAAATTTGTGGGTTGGCCGGGCGCGCCGGTCGAGCCAGAACTTGCCGCTAACGGCCGTAAGTTGGGGCGCCGCCGCCAACCAGACAATGGTATCGGCGCCCTGTTTGGGCGTGCGCAAAGCGAGCCGCATTATTTTGCGGAAGGTGGGCAAAGAAAATTGTACGCCAGGGGTATCCACCCAGCCGGGGTGCATGGCGTTGACGGTGATACCATCAGGGGCCAACTGCTTTGCCAGCATCTCCATCAAAATAATTTGGGCGCGCTTGGTTTGGGCGTAGGCGGTGGTTCCGTTGTAGTTGGCGTCATCGGCGTGAAAAATGGCGGGGTCGAACTTTTGGGTGTACATGCCGCCGGAGGATACCCAGATGATGCGCGCCGGAGCGCTGGCTTGCAGCAGGGGCGTAAGTTGTTGGGTTAGGAGGAAGGGGCCGATGAGGTTGGTGGCCAGGGTTTGTTCGATGCCGTCCACGGAAACCTGTCGATGGGGCAGCAGCACGCTGGCATTGTGGATGAGTACATCGAGCCGGGGTTGCTGCTGTTGGAATTGGGCGGCGAATTGGGCAACGGCCGTTAAATCGCTCACATCCAACACAACCAGGTGGACACGGCCGTTGCCGGTCTGGGCGATCACTTGGTCGCGGGCCAGGGTTCCTTTTTCGGCATTGCGGGCGACCATGTAGACGGTGGCTCCAAGCGCGGCAAGCTGCACGGCCGTGGCCAGCCCCAAACCGGCATTCGCCCCGGTAATCAGGCAGACCTTCTCCGTCAAATCGACATCAAGGTCTGAATCGTTCCAGGTGAGCGAACGAAGCGCATACCCTGGCCAGGTGTAGCTAGGCAAGACCAATTCGTCGATGAATGCATCGACCGAGCGAAAAATCCATTTTGTCATAAGCATCAGGGGCAAAATCAGGTGAGTGGTAAAACAAACGTCGTGCGTCAGACGGCTGCCTGACGCACGGCGTTTGTGGTTGTATCCGCATCACGTCGCAACGGCGCGATAGGTGAATGGCTCCAGGTAGGCGTCATAACCGTCCTCCACCCCTTTCACAATCACGCTGATGGCGTCGTGGGAGTGCAAGGATTCTTTGTGGGAAGCAAAAACGCGGAAATCCAGGATGCGTTCGTCGCTGTCCAGCCCTTCATAAAGCAAACGAACGGCGTCTTCCACAAATTTCAGGTTTGCGGCGTTCAGTTCCGCAAACGCCTGCTCATCTTCCCGCTTCACAAGTACCTGGGTTTCCGTTTGCAGTTTGTCGCGGGCAATGTCTACCAGGTCTTCAATCATAAAGTCATCGGTGTATTCAACCGAAATTTTGGCGACGGAGCGCTGGCTGTGCGGCACGGCCGCTACGCCGCGAAACAAATTGGCATGGACGCTCAATTCGTAACTGCACGGGCACGCCGAGGAATACACAAAATCCAGGTGGACAAATTGGCGCACGCCACGATCCGGCGTGACCACTGTCTCCAAAACGACGGGGTAATATTGGTACCCGACCATGCCGCTGCGCAAGCTTTGCAGCTTGAGCGGGTAATCGAAGGCCACGGCGATGCGCGCCTTGGAGCTTTCCAGGTTTTTGAGGTAGCTGTACACAACCTGCTGCAGGGTGTGGGGATTAAGTTCGCTTTCGTCGTATTCGTAAAAGGTACGCATGATCCGGCTCATGTTGATGCCTTTTTTATAGGCGTCCAGAGAGACTGTGCCGGTGACGGAGGCGTGAATTTGCATCGGGTCGCCTTCACGCGTGATGATTTTCATCGGGATTTTGAAGTTGTGGATGCCCACATGTTGGATGGTGACGTTTGCGCCACGATTTTGGTCGGTATTTTGCATGTCTGGCAGCGTAGCTTTGTATGAAGGCGTCACCATAAAATTTTGGTCATAGCGCTGCTGCAACTCTTTCACGCGGCGCGTATCGGCGATGGATTGAGGGGCGACACCTGTCGCGACACCCGTCGCGACGGGTGTCACGGCCATGGTGTCGCGGTTATTGTTGTGATGGCCATTGCCGGCTGCATGAAGATGACGGCCGTTACCCTTAACGGTCGGAACATATGGGTTAATTGATTTATACATCATCATTCTCCTAAAAATTGCATTTGGTACTGAGCATAACGCTCGTTGGTTCAGTGGTTTATTAGTTTATTGGCAACCGCTGTGAAACAGAGCCACAGCCGATAAGCGGAGGCCGACATTATCATGTTGCATTGTCTCAGACGTTTTGAGGGTTGGTTTACTTACCCATGCCAACACAGATGAGAGAAAACTCTAATGGCGACTTCGCCGCCACAAGCCAGGCAGCAGGCGGAGTTTGCCCAACGTACTCACAAAAGCGCGCTGGTTAAATACATCGTAATCATTGGCTTCAATTTTTGGCAAAATAGCCCGATATAGGCCGGCTGCGGCGGCGATGGCGAAACGGCCGTCTTTGTGCAGCATCCCAATTCCCGGCCACGCCTCTTCATAAAGCTGCCGAGTGCGGTCTAATTGAAAGCGCATAAAAGCGCGCCACCGATCATCTACAACCCCGGCGGCAATATCCGCCTCAGTCAGGTCAAAATGCGCCAATTCTTCTAGCGGCAAATACAGACGGCCGCGCCGCCAATCTTCGCCTACATCACGCAAGATGTTGGTCATCTGCAAAGCCAGACCTAACTTGATAGCAAATGGCAGCGCGTCCGCCCCGGAAAAGCCGATGATATGCATACTCATCAGACCCACCGTAGAGGCCACGCCATAGCTGTAAGTGGCCAGGTCTTCAAACGTTTCATACCGATCCTGCCGCATATCCCGCGAAACGCCTTCAACCAATTGCTCCGCATAGCGCATGGGAATCTGATAACGCAGCCGGGCGTCGGCCCAGGCAATCGCCGCCAAATTATCGCTGCGCGGGTGATTGGAGAACGCCTGCTGCCGCCACTGCTCCAATTCAACCTGCATATCTCCCTGGGGACAATCTACAATATCGTCTGTAATGCGGCAAAACGCGTATAACGCCCGAACCGCCCGCCGCTTTTCCTCCGGCAACAATCCTGAAGCCATATAGAACGACCGGCTGTGTTCAGCAGTAACCACATCGCAGTAAGCATACGCTTCTTTCAGGAGGGCTTCATCAACAACCGGAGCGCAGTTAGCGACAGCGCCAACATGCCACGCTTCCCCTGCTAATGTCAACAACCGATTTTCCCAAGCCCGTGTCTGTGCGACCATAAGATTGTCTCCTCACTAAAGTTGAAGCCGTAATTAATAATGAATAGCTGATGCTGTGCGCCAGAACCCCAAGGGTTTTTGCCAGAGGACTCGCTTACCACATCAATTAAGGACGATAGTAACAGATTGCAACGGTTTTGTCAATATATAATATGTGCAAATTATTGACAAAATCAAGATTTCATGGTAATCTCATAATAACCGAAGTAAGGTACAAGGAAAAAATTAAATGATAAGCCTGAGTAAAATACCGACATATAACTTAAAAGTCGTCTTACAGGAAACAGACATTAAACCGGACACGCTGCGCGCCTGGGAGCGACGATATGGTCTTCCTGAACCAGAACGAACACAAGGTAAACATCGCCTCTATTCTGACTATGACATCGCAATCATCAAATGGTTAATCTCGCGTCAACAAGAAGGCATGAGCATCAGTCGGGCTGTGAAGCTGTGGCGAAACCTGGAAGAAACCGGGCAAGATCCGCTGGCCAAACTGTTGGACCAGCCCAAGCAATTAGCTGAAAAAAATAATAGTACCACAGTACCAACGCCTGTCAACGCCATGATCACAACCATGGATGATATCCGGCAAAAATGGGTAAATGCCTGCTTAAATTACGATGAAGCCACTGCAGAAGTCGCATTAACTCAGGCTTTTGCCCTTTACCCGCCTGATACTGTTTGCCTGGAGGTATTGCAAAAAGGATTGGTACACATTGGCGATCTCTGGTATCACAATCAGGCGACTGTGCAGCAGGAGCATTTTGCCTCGGCGCTGGCCATGCGCCGGCTCAACACCCTGGTAACGGCCGCGCCGCCGCCCAACCGCCCCGGCAAAATCATCGTTGCCTGCCCGGCCGACGAGCACCACATTTTTGCGCCCATGTTTTTAACCTTGACCTTGCGTTACCGCGGCTGGGAAACCATTTACCTGGGGGCCAACGTGCCGCTAGAGTACCTGGAGAACACCATTACGTCTACGCAGCCTGATCTGATTGTGATGACAGCGCAGCAGTTGCACACGGCCGCTTCCTTATATGAGGTCGGTGAATTTTTGCGCCAAAAAGGGATCAGCCTGGCTTTTGGCGGGCGCATCTTTAGCCTGACCCCGGCCTTAAGAAACAGAATATCGGGTCATTTTCTGGGCGAAAAATTAGACACGGCCGTGCAAGCCATCACCACCATATTGGACAGACGGCCGTTACCCCCCAACCCCAAACCCATCAGCCCAGAATACCAGATTGCCCAGCGCCACTTCCGCGAATTCCAGGCGGAAATAGAAGCCCGAGTTTGGCAATCGCTCAAACGCGAGTCTTTCCGCTACGAACACATCACCAACGCCAATTTGCACCTGGCCCGCGACATCAAGGCCGCGCTCACGCTCGGCAGTGTCTCTTTTCTCGGTTCCGAAGTCGCCTGGACAGAAACACTGCTGCTCAACTACGATATGCCCATCGAGTTATTGCACCGCTACCTCATCGCCTATCATCAGGCTGCCCAAGAAATTTTGCCAGAACAAGGTGGTCCGATTATCGAATGGCTGGACTGCATCACTGAAAACAGCCTCGCACCTTGCGCTTAAACATCACACAGCCTGGATAAGCAGATTTTTGCCTACCCCACAGCCACAATGAGTAACCCAAAACACCTATGAAAACTGTTGTTTGGTGGATTCGGCGCGACTTGCGCCTGAGTGATAACGATGCCCTGATGGCCGCAATCCAAAACGCGGATCAGGTTATTCCTCTGTTTATCATCGACCCGGCGCTGGCGAACACCCGTTATGCCGGTGAAAAACGGTTGGCCTTTCTTTGGCACGGTTTAAGAAGCCTGGATGATGCGCTGCGCCGCCGGGGAAGCTATTTGGTCGTGCGCCAGGGCAGCCCGGCACAGGAATTGGCCGCGCTGCTGGCCGAAACCGGCGCCACGGCCGTTTACGCCCAGGAAGAGTATTCGCCCTATGCCCAACGACGCGATCAGGCCATCGCCGCCGAGTGCCCGCTGCACCTGACGCCCGGCCTGACGATTCAACCGCCCACGGCCGTTCTCAAAACCAACGGCCAGCCCTACACCGTTTTTACTCCGTTCAGCAACGTCTGGCGCGCACGGCCGTTCCCCCGCCCATCAGATATTTTGCCTGTGCCCGACCACATTCCCACGCCTGCCGCCATCCCCAGCCTGCCGCTGCCCGCCGCGCCAGCCTTGCCCGCCGCTGTCGCCTTCCCCGCCGGCGAAGCCGAAGCGCAGCGGCGGCTGGAGCGCTTTTGCCGCCCGGACGATGGCCCCATCTACGACTACGCCGCACAGCGCAACCGCATGGACCTGGATGGCACGTCGCAGCTTTCGCCCTATTTGCGGTTTGGCATGGTGTCGGCCCGGCAAACGGCCGTCGCCGCGCAGGCCGCCCATGCAACCGCCACCGCCGACGGCCGTTCCGGCAGCGCCGCCTGGCTCAACGAACTGATCTGGCGCGAATTTTATATCCACATTTTGTACCATTTTCCGCGTGTCCTTCGCGGCAACTTCAACCCGGCCTACGACGCCCTCCAGTGGCAAAACGACAAAACCCAATTCGCCGCCTGGCAAAACGGCCGTACCGGCTTCCCCGTCATCGACGCCGCCATGCGCCAACTGCAAACCACCGGCTGGATGCACAACCGCGCCCGCATGATCGTCGCCTCATTTCTGGTAAAAGACCTGCTCATCGACTGGCGCTGGGGCGAGCGGCACTTTATGCAGCATCTGGTCGATGGCGATCCGGCGGCCAACAACGGCGGCTGGCAGTGGTCGGCGGGCACGGGCACAGACGCCGCGCCCTATTTCCGTATTTTTAACCCCATTACCCAAAGCGAAAAGTTTGATCCAGACGGCCGTTACATTCGCCGATGGGTGCCAGAGTTAACGGCCGTGTCCAACACCTACATCCACCAACCGGCCAAAATGCCTCTGTCGGAGCAAAAACGAGTCGGCGTTATCATCAGCCAGGATTACCCGGCCCCCATCATCAATCGTCAAGACACGCGCCAACATACCCTGGCAGCTTACAAACTGGCGCGTGAATCGGTATAATTTTCAAAACCCCAAGGGTTTGATCTTCAATAAGGGAGTTAACATGTCACAAAAAGTAATCATCATCGGTAGTGGTTTTGGCGCATTAGGCGCGGCGGCGCGATTGGCCGCCCGCGGGTATGACGTTGAAATCTTTGAAAAACTAGACAAAATCGGCGGCCGCGCCTACGTGTTCGAGAAAAACGGCTTCAAATTCGACGGCGGCCCCACCGTTATCACCGCGCCGTTTATGTTCGACGATATTTTTGCGCTGGCCGGCCGCCGCCGCGAAGATTATGTCGACTTTGTTCAGCTCGACCCGTTCTACCGCATCTTTAACCACGAAGGGCGTTCCTTCGACTACAACGACAACCCGGACTTCATCGCCAGCGAAATCGCCAAATGGAACCCGGCCGATGTGGCCGGCTACCATCGCTTTATGTCTACTACCAAAGCCATCTTCGAGAAAGGCTTTGTGCAGTTGGCCGACAAACCATTTCTGACCATCGGCGATATGCTGCGCGTCGCCCCGGACCTCATCAAGCTGCAATCGCATAAATCGGTCTACCAATACGCCGCCAGCTTCGTGGAAAACGATTTTCTGCGCCGCGTTTTTTCCTTCCACCCGCTGCTGATTGGCGGCAATCCGTTTGATTCGTCGTCGATCTACGCCATGATCCATTACCTGGAACGGGAATGGGGCATACATTATGCGAAGGGCGGCACGGGCGCGCTGGTGGCGGCAATGGCCAGGCTGATTGAAGAGTTGGGCGGCCAGTTCCACCTGAATGCTGAGGTAGAGGAGATACTGGTAAACGGCCGTACCGCCACCGGCATTCGTCTGGCCGATGGAACCATCCACAAAGCCGATCACGTCATCTCCAACGCCGACGTGGCCTGGACCTACCTGAACATGATCCCCGCCAAAGCGCGCGGCCTGCGCAACTCCGACACACGCTACAAAAAGCTCACCAAATACAGCATGTCGCTGTTTGTCATCTACTTTGGCACTAAAAAACGGTACACCGACACCAATCTCGCCCACCACAACATCATCCTCAGCGAGCGCTACAAAGGGCTGCTGGCCGACATCTTCCAAAAAAAGGTCTTGTCGGAAGATTTCTCGCTCTATTTGCACATGCCCACCCTCACCGACCCCAGCATCGCCCCCGCCGGACACGAAGGCTTCTACGTCCTATCGCCGGTTCCGCACCTGGGCGCAGATATCGACTGGACCCAAACGGCCGTGCCCTACCGCAACGCCATCATGCAATTCCTGGAAGACAACTACCTGCCCGACCTCCAGGCCAACATCGTCGCCGAAACCCACATCGACCCACTACACTTCCAGGGCCGACTCAACTCCTACATGGGGTCCGCTTTCTCCGTGCAGCCGGTTCTCACCCAGTCCGCCTGGTTCCGGCCGCACAACCGTTCCGAAGATTTCGACAACCTCTATTTTGTGGGCGCAGGTACACATCCCGGCGCGGGCTTGCCAGGTGTGCTATCTTCATCTAAGATCGCCGAAGATTTAATCGTCAGCAGTTCGCCGCTGCCGGCAAACTATCGTCGTCCACAACAGGAACTTGTAAAGGGGTAAGACCACATTCAGGTGGTAATTCAAAGAGTGGAGATTAGTGATTGGAGCCTCTCCAATTTCCAATCTCTGATCTCCACTCTACTAATCACAAAGTTTTTGTTTTACAAGGTCTAATCAAAATCGATGAGGGGATGCCGGTAACCAAATGACAACGAGGAAGGTTACCCATGTCAGAAGAAGAGTCACCCTGCCCGCACAGCCGCCCGCTGCCCATAGCCGATGGTGAAACCGGAGCCAAAATTCTTAAAGGATTATCACGCGATCGCTCATTGTTAACCGCCCTGTCGCTCATGCGCGAGCATGTGGGGCCGGTTTTCCAGATCACCTTACCGGTTTTCCGTCCGGCCGTATTCGTCGGACCAGACACAAACCGCGAAATCCTGGTCACCCAGCGCAGCCAATTTATCTGGCGCAAAGAAAGCGATCCGGTCGCCAAACTGCTGCGGCGCGGCATTTTGGTGGTGGATGGTTCAGAGCACGACGATTTACGGGCCGTCATGGACCCGCCGCTGCACCGCCGCCATGTGGTCAACCATTTGGACGCTTTCTGGAACTACACCAATGCAGTGATCGACGGTTGGGAAAACGGCCGTTCCGTGGACATGCTCGTGGAAATGCGCAAAATAGCCCTGCTCATCCTCATGGGGACCATGTTCAAAGTGGACTTCACGCCTGATCTGGACCGCTTGTGGCGACCCATCCTCAAAGCCATCAGCTACATTTCGCCGGGCATCTGGATCATTTTCCCCAACCTGCCCCGCCCGCAGTACCAGCGCGCCATCCAGGAAATCGACGACTACCTCTACGGCGTTATCGCCCAGCGGCGCGCCGCCCTGGCCGATGGCTCCGCCGCCGTCGATCCCGGCGACCTGCTGGGCGAATTGATCCGCAGCGGGCTGGATGACGGCCGTATCCGCGACCAAATGCTCACCATGCTCATCGCCGGCCACGACACCAGCACCGCCCTCCTGTCCTGGGTCTGGTATCTGCTGGGCAGCCACCCGGAAGCCATGGCCCAGGCCAAAGCAGAGGTAACGGCCGTCATCGGCCAGGCCAACCAGCCGCCCACGCTGGAACAAGTCAACCAGCTATCTTACCTGGACATCGTCATCAAAGAAGCGCTGCGCCTCTACCCGCCCATCCATGTCGGCAACCGCCACGCCGGAGGCGACATCACCGTCAACGGGTATCAGGTTCCAGATGATACCCGCGTCATGTACTCCATCTATCTGGCGCACCGCGACGAGCGCTACTGGGAAAACCCCAACGATTTTTGCCCCGAACGCTTTGATCACAACCAGGCGGAACAGGGAAAACGGCCGTCACTCACCTACGTTCCCTTTGGCGGCGGGCCGCGCAACTGCATCGGCGCCGCCTTTGCTCAGGTAGAAAGTAAAATTGTCCTGGCGCGCATCTTGCAGCGTTTTAACCTGACCCTGCTCAATGCCGACAAAATCAAACCCTACATGGGCGCCACCCTGGAACCAAGACCCGGTGTCCTCATGCAGATTGCCTTTGCAGAGGCCCGCCATGCTGGATAACTTCTTCTCCAAATGGCAGCGGACGATTTATCTCTCGCTGCTGGCTCCGGCGCTGGCCTACCGCGCCAACCGCGCCTACCAATCGCTGCCCGAACTGCTCCAGACACCCGTCAACCGGACGCTGCCGGCCTTGTCCATCATCATTCCGGCGCGCAACGAGGCATATAATCTACAGGCGCTGCTCCCATCGCTCCAGGCAGCCCATTACCCCGGCGAGATGGAAATCATCGTCGTTGACGACAATTCCGAAGACGAAACGGCGGCCATTGCCCGCGCCCACGGCGTGCGGCTGATCAGTTTGCGCGATCTGCCGCCGGGTTGGCTGGGCAAGCCCAACGCCCTGTGCCACGGCGCAGCGGCCGCTCGCGGCGAATGGCTGCTCTTCACCGACGCCGACACCATCCACACGCCAGACAGTCCGGCGCAGGCGGTGCAGTACGCCATCGACCACCAATTGGACGGCCTGAGTTTGTTCCTTACGCAGCAGTGCCGGGGAATGGTGGACCGGCTGGCGCTGACGGCCGCGTTTGCGGGCATGTTTGTCGCCTGGCAGCGCACGTCGGCGCATCTGAATGGGCAGTATATTTTGCTGCGGCGGCAGGTGTATGACGAGATTGGCGGCTTTACGGCCGTGCGCCACGAAGCCCTGGAAGATGTCGCCCTGGGCCTCCACCTGCAACAAAAAGGGTACCGTGTGCAGCTCATGCGCGGCGAAGGAGCCGCCCAAGTGCGCATGTATCGCAACGCCACCCAAATCTGGCACGGCATGAACCGCCTGGGATCGCAGTCGCTTCGTTTTTCCGGGGTGAAATCGCTCCTGACCATCTTTTTTATTACCATTGCCATGAACCCGCTGCTGGTTCTTCTGGCGGTCGTGTCTGGCCGGGTGCGCCGCCGCTGGCTGCCGCTGACCTGGGGCGCGGTGGCCATCGCCTTTTGGCCCTGGGCGCGGCGTTATGGGCCAGCCTGGCAAGCCATTTTGTCTCCTTTTGGCGCGTTGATCATTCAGGCGGCCGGCGCATGGGGGCTGGTTCGTCGTTTTACCGGGCGGGGCATACCCTGGAAAGGACGCATCGTATGACGGAAATCTCTTTTTTTCACGAGGAAATTTACCAGCCATTTTACTGGCAGGGCGGGCGGCAGGCGGCCCTGTTGGTGCATGGTTTCCCCGGCACACCGGCCGAAGTACGGCCGTTAGCCGAAGCGCTCTTTGCCCAGGGTTGGACGGTGCAGGCGCCGCTGCTGCCCGGTTTCGGCACCCAAATCGACAAATTGTTTGATCAGACCAGGGAAAATTGGGTAACGGCCGTAGCCGAAGCCCATGCCGCCCTGCGCGCCAACCACGACGCCGTGCTGCTGGTTGGTTATTCGATGGGCGGCGCGATAGCCCTGAACGTGGCGGCGCAGGTGCCGCCGGACCGGCTGGTCCTGCTGGCCCCTTTCTGGCGCATCGGAACCGAAGTGCATCAGGCCATCTGGCAGGGCGTCAAACGCTTCATCCCTGAATTCCAGTTGTTTAAGCGCGTCGACTTCACCGATCCGCGTATGCAAAAAGCGTTTGGCGCGGTTTTTCCCAATATCGATCTGGAGGATTCGGAGATTCAGACCTTTCTGCAAGAGATGCGGGTTCCGGCACGATTGGTCGACGAGGTGCTGGCCCTGGGGCTGGCGGCCAAAGAAGCGGCCGGGCAGATTCACACCCCCACGCTGGTCATTCAGGGCAGCATCGACCAGACTATTTCGCCCAAGGCGACGCACCTGCTGCTGCGGGAGCTGGCCGGGCAAGCGCGGTATGTAGAGGTTGCCGCCGGGCACGCCCTGACGGATGTAGAAACGGCCGTCTGGCCACAAATCAAGCGCGCCCTCCTGGATTTTGCCAAACCTTTACAATCGGACCCAGCCGCCTAGACGATTTATATACAGACAAACGGCCGTTTCTTATGCTAAAATAAATGCCAAAGCGCATCTGGGGTCAGTTGACCCGATGAGACAATCAGGGAGGTTACTGTGTCCAAGCAGATTCCCCGTTGGCAGCTTATCCTTTATTCCTCTGGGTCATTGGCTACGGCCGTTTCCTACCAAGCATTTTCCACCTACGTCCAATTCCTCTACATCGACGTCTATGGCCTGCGCGCCGCGTGGGTCGGGCTGATCTGGTCCGTTTACGGCTTATGGAACGCCGTCAACGATCCCCTGGCCGGCTACCTATCTGACCGCACCCACACCCGTTGGGGACGACGCATTCCGTGGATTGCCGGGTCATTCATCCCCCTCAGCCTCACGTTTTACCTGCTCTTTGTGCCGCCCGCCGGCCTGGTCGCCCAGCCGGATTTGTCCCTGTTGTTTTATTTCCTCTTCTTCGTCCTGGCCTTCGACCTGCTGTGGACCATCGCCGTGATGAACTGGACCGCTTTGTTCCCGGAAATGGTTCCAGACGGGAAACAACGCGCCAATGTTTCCGCCTGGCGGCAGATTTTTTCCGTGATTGGTTTGCTGGTGGGCGTGGCGTTGCCGCCCATTTTGGCCGGGGAAGATTGGAGCGGGGTGCGGATGGTGGCCGGGCTGGTGGCCGTGGTAACGGCCGTGTTCTTTGCCCTATCGCTCGTTGGCAGCCGGGAACGGCCGGAATTCGCCGAAGACGAACCGCTGCCCCTGCGCGATTCGCTGCGCGTCACCATGACCAATCGCAACTTCCTGGCTTTTTTGGCGGCCAATTTGATGGTGCAGTTTGTGTTTTTGGCCCTCACCTCCACAGCGCCGTTTTACACCAAATACGCCCTGCGGCTGCAAACCGACCTGACTGTGGGCGGTATCACGCTGGATGTGGCCACGCAAAACTCCGCTTTTTTGGCTTCGGCTTTCCTCATGGCCCTGATTGCCATGCCGGTGTGGACCAAAATCGCGCATAAACGCGGCGCATGGCAAACCCTGCGCCTGTGCTGCCTGACATCGGCGGCTATTTTGCTGACGTTTTTCCTGGCGAATGATTTTTATACCGGCGTGCTGGTAATCATGTTGTTTGGGACCAGCCTGGCCGGGCTGCTCATGCTCACCGATTTGCTCATCGCCGACCTGGTGGATGCCGACGAACTGGTGACGGGAACGCGGCGTGAAGGGTTGTATTTCGGCATGAATGGCTTCATCATCCGCTTTGCCTTTACCATTCAGGGCATCATCACGGCCACGGTGTTGACAGTGAGCCGCTATGTTCAACCGACGGCAGGCGTTTTGTATCCGGAACAGCCGGGCACGGCCGTTTTCGGCTTTCGCCTGATGATTGCCGGCATTCCCGCCCTGGCGTTGGTGGCGGGTTATTTTATTTTGGGCAAATATTCGCTGCACGGCGAAAAATTGGTGGCGATGCAAACGGCCGTGTCCGCCCTCCACGCCCAAAAACAAGCCCAACTCTCGGCCGATTAAACACAAAAGCCTTCGGCGCTTTTGTAAGTGCCGAAGGCTTTGATCTGAATCGTGAGGCGTGATGCGTGAGCAAAATCACGCCTCACGCATCACGCCTCAGCCTTCAAATCCCACCATATTAAACGAGGCTAGCCTGCAACGAAATCTCAGCGGCGGCCAAAACCTTAGACACCGGACATTTTTCTTTGGCGGCCTGCGCCAATTCCTGAAACTTCTCCTCGGAGATGTCCGGAACCTGAACATTGCAGATCAAATCAATATTGGTAATGGTCGGGCCTTCGCCCAGATGGACTTTGGCGGTTGTTTCCACACGCGCGGGCGGCGTGCCGTTGCCGGTTAACAAGGCCGACAAAAACATAGAGTAGCAGCCGGCATGAGCCGCGCCAAGCAGTTCTTCAGGGTTCGTGCCGGGGCCATCGGCAAAGCGCGACGCCCAGGTATATGGGCCTTCATAAGCGCCGCTTTGCAGCCGCATCACGCCCTTGCCTTCTTTCAGAGTGCCTTCCCAGGCGGCAGTCGCTGTACGTACAGTCATTTCGTCATTCTCCTTGATTGATAATTTGCCAATTACAGCTTGTGGTTTACGCTGCCATCATAACGAGGTTGCTTTTAGTAGGCAAATGATCTCAGCAATCGTTCAAAAAAGCGCCGGTGTCGCGGCCAATCTTTGGCCCAGCATCGTCAGAGTTTAGCTTGTTGATTCAGCAATTCTCAATTTAACCAGAAATGTGTCATGCTGAGAGCCTGTACTGAGGCCGCCGAAGCATCCTCCGAAGCATCCCGTTCTTCTGGTGGAGCGAGATGCTTCGCTCCGAAGACTCCGCTCAGCATGACAGTTCAGCGTAAATTGCAAAGAAAGGGGTAACAAACCCTTGGGGCCTTGCCGGTGAAACCTGAACAGTTACAGTTGATTGGCCATTTCGTCGATTGATTCGGCTAACATTTCGGCAAACTCTTCGTTTTTGGCCGTCAGCTCATAGAGGGTCACTAATGTGACTGGCTGTTTCATGTCCATAGAAAGCCAATACGGCCGTATCGTCATGCTCAGGCTATGGCCAGGAAATTCATAACGATAGGCGTCCTCTTCGGATTTTCGGTAAAAACGAATATATTTCTTGTCAAACACCATCCGAAAGTCACGCTCTATGTCTTGATAGTCAAATTTCAGAATACGCACCATCGAATTAGCAAACCGATTGTTGAGAATGAATGCCAACGAGACTCTCGTAATGACAAAAATAATAATGAAAAATACGCCGGCTACTTCTATCCCGAACCCGAGCGACAACAAGATAATTAACAGCAAGATAGAGACTACCGCCGAGCTTGCCCAAACAATACTCCGGAAGTAAATGTGCTGTTTTTGCCACCGAGAAGATTTCATCTTGCATCCTCCTTCTATTGTGGTCGATGAGTGGAAACAAAGTGGGGTCTTTGGGATTTGATTCGTGATACGTGATGCGTGAAACCTCTCTGGTCACGCATCACGCTTCACGCATCAGGAGCTGTCACCCCCCTGAGTTCCTGAAGAACCACAAAGTGTTGCACTCTATTGTACAAAATCATCTCACCAAAGCATGATGACGTTTGTCAGTCTCTCATCGCCTGGATGATCATAAATTCTACAGCCGCCCTCGCTTACTTCTCAAACACACTTCCCCAAAAGATGCGCATCTCTTGCCCAAATTATCAAGACAATTTTGGTAAGAGATGCGCATCTTTTGCCTAACTCGTCTAGCCTTTTTGGAAGACTGTGCCGCTCAGGGCCTGCCGGAACTCTTTACTTGGCGTAAACCTCACATTGAGGCCGGTAATGTTTTCGGCGGACACATCTTCCGGATTGTCTGAGCCTGCGGCGGTGATGGTAACATGAAAGGAACCAAACGGGCTTAATTCAACGATCTTTCCGGCCATAAGTTCTTGTGGGATGATGGCCAGAAAGGCCTCGACGGCCGCTGCCATATCGGCGGCCGTGAGCGTGCACATTTGCGCCGCTTTACGGGCGATGTCTCGCTGGTTGCTGCGCCCCGCGCTCTTGACGACCGGATAATAACGCGGCGGCGCGGCGTGGTTCTGTGGATTCTTTTTCGGGACAACGTTATAGTTGATGGGCATCCTGGCAGCTCCTTTTAGTCTGACGATTGGTACAGGAAAGTTAATCCTGAGTGGAAAATTTGTCTAATACATTCATGCAAACGCTTGTTGACGTTGGCCGCCCGAAAACGGCCAGGGAAGAAAAGACAGACACGGCCGTTGCCCACGACCCGTTGTGGAAGGTCATCGCCCACGACGACCCCATCACCACCATGGAATTTGTGGTGCGCATCATGGTGCAGGTCTTCAAAAAGCCGCTCATTTTCGCCGAAGCCATTATGTGGCAAGTCCACACCGAAGGCCAATCCGTGGTCGACGTGTTACCTCGGGCCGAGGCCGAACACCGCGTGGGCAAAGCCACCGCCGCCGCCCGCCTGGAAGGTTTCCCCTTCCACTTCACCATCGAGCCAGAAGACTAACCCGCCAATCCCCACCATCAGTAAAAAAACTACGGCTGGTGGATCACGCCCAGCGCCGCCGCCAGATCGTAATATCGCTGTGCCTCGGCCGGCTCGCCCAAGGTTTCGTAAGAGTGCCCCATGTTTAGATACAACGACGGATAAAAGGAAGCTGCACGGCCGTCGCTCACCTTTTCCGCACGGGACAACGCTTCCTGGTTCCAGCGCAGCGTTTCCTGGGGGTTGGTCTGGTGGCGGGCGACGTAATGGGCGGCAATACACGCTTCATAATCGTCCTGGGAAGCTTCCCAGGCCTGTCGGTAAAAGGCGCGCGCGTCGTCGATACGGCCGTTAAACTCAGCCTGCGTGCCGGCCATACACAGTTGGATGACAGGGTTGTCGGGATTCATGCCTCTCTCCACGCCTCAAAAAATTGCGCCATTTCACTGCGCCTGCCAATTTTACCAACTTTCACGCCCGCCTGATAACCGCAGCCCAAAGTGCGTACTACGTTATGCGGCGCATTTCCCCAAGTTAGCCCCAGCGGATGACGATCCGGGGATTATCGAATACGAGTACTAGACCCATGACGGCCGTTCCCAACCATGTTATCATCCCCCCCATGAACGCCATCGACCCGGCCCGCTTCACCCACCTGCACGTCCACTCCCACTACTCCTTGCTCGGCGGCACGGCGTCTGTGGCGCAGTTGGCCGGGCGCGCCGCCCGCGACGGCCTGAAGACCCTGGCCCTCACCGACAACCACGCCCTTTACGGCGCAGTCGCTTTTGATCGCGCCTGCCGCGCCGCCGGAATCCAACCCATCATCGGCATGACGGCCGTTCTCCCCCCACCCGACAACGCCCCCGCCCTCGACTCGTCCGACCTGGGACAAATCATCCTGCTGGCTACCGGACCGGAAGGCTACCGCTCCTTGTGCCGCCTGTCTTCGCACATTCAGGGCAGCCCGGAACGGCAAGCGCGCCCTCTGCTGCACTGGGAGGAGCTAAAAGCTAATCCGGCCGGGTTGATTTGTCTGGACGGCGGCCAAAAAGGCTGGCTGGAGCGGTTCATTCGCGCCGGAAATCTGCAGGCCGCCACCCATTATGCCGGTCGATTGGGCGGCATCTTTGAGGACAAAAGTTTTGTGGGCCTGGAATGGCAGCAGGCGGAGGACACGGCCGTTCTCCAGGAAGCCATCGCCATTGGCGCGCGGTTTGGTTTGCGTCCGGTCGTCGCCCAGCCGGTTTACTGCCTGGAACCCGACGACGCGCCCCTGCTGCCCCTGCTGTCGGCCATCGACGCCAACTGCGCCGTCGCCGCCATTCCCTTTGACCCCACGCGCACCGTCCATTGGCTGTCACCCGACGAGATCGCCGAACGTTTCGCCGCCTGGCCCGATGCGCTCACGGCCGTTCACGACATCATCAGCCAATGCCAACCTTGCCTGCCAGACGGCCGTCCGCTCTGGCCCACGCTCAATCTACCCGCCGGCCAAACCGTCGAAGAAGCCCTACGCGAGCAGGCGCAGGCCGGATTAACGGCGCGCAAACCAGCTTCGGCCAGCCCTCATCCATCAACCCGCCACACATCACGCCGCACGCCGCACGAATCGCCAGCCCCAGATTACGAATCCCGCCTCGCTCACGAACTGGCGGCAATTAACCGCCACGGCTTCGCGCCGCTCTTCCTGGTGGTGGCCGATGTGGTGCGCTATGCGCGGGAAACGGCCGTGCCCGTCAGCACACGCGGCAGCGTCGCCGATTCGTTGGTCGCCTACGCGCTGGGCATCACCACCGTCGATCCGGTCGCCAACGGACTGCTGTTCGAACGATTCCTCAACCCCGCGCGCACCAGTTTGCCCGATATTGACCTCGATTTTTGCAGCCGCCGCCGCGATGAAGTGCTCCATTACGTGCGCCGCGCCTACGGCCCCGACCGGGTTGCCCTTGTCGCCACCATCAGCACCATGCAGCCCAAATCGGCCGTGCGCGAAACCGCCAAAGCCTTCGGCTTCGACGAAACCGGCATCAAAAAGCTGGCCGCCCTGGTCCCGCGCGGCTGGCATCCCGACCCGCGCCGCCGCGAACCCATCGACCTGGAAACCATCCTCGCCGAACTCGACGACGAGAAAAGCAAGGAAGTTTTTCGCCTGGCGTTTCGTCTGGTCGGGCAGCCCCACCACCTCAGCATCCATCCCGGCGGTGTGATCATCACCCCTGGTCCACTCACCGACACTGTGCCGGTGCAATTTGCGCCCAAAGGATTTCTTACCACGCAGTACGACCACCACGACGTGGAGGCCATCGGCCTGCCCAAGCTCGATTTGCTGGGCATTCGCGCCCTTACCGTGCTGGCCGACGCCGCCGAAATGATTCGCACCAGCCGCGACGGCCGTTTCCGGCTGGAAACCATCCCCCTGGACGATGCGGCTACCGGCGATACCCTGGCGCGTGGGGCGACAATTGGCGTATTCCAGTGCGAATCAACCGGGGCGCAGCGCACCTTGCGCCAGCTTCAGGCGCGGTCCGTGTGGGATCTGGCCGTCGCCAATGCCTTCTTCAAACCCGGCCCGGCGACCGGCGGCATGGCCAAGGCCTTTGTGCGCCGCTACCGGGGCGAGGAACAGGTCAGTTACCTGCATCCGGCGCTGGAACCGATTTTGGGACCCACGCAGGGCGTGCTGCTGTTTCAGGAGCAGGTGCTGCGCGTGGCGACGGAAATCGCCGGACTGACCTGGGCGCAAGCCGACCGCCTGCGCCAGGGCATGAGCAAATTTCAGGCGCGGGAAATGGCCGCCCTGCGGCTGGCTTTTGTGCATGGCTGCCAGCGCCAGCCGCCCGGCGGCCCAGGCTTTACGCCGGAGCAGGCGGCGACGCTGTGGGAGCAGGTGGCGGCCTTCGCCGGTTACGGCTTCAACCAGGGGCACGCCACCGCCTACGCCGACGTCAGCTACCGTTCGGCCTACCTGAAGACCCATTACCCGGCCGAATTTCTCTGCGCCCGGCTGGCCGACCACGGCGGATTTCATCACCCGGCGGTGTACATGGCCGAAGCGCGGCGATTGGGCATAGCTGTGCGGCCGCCGCATGTAAACTTTAGCGGCCGGAAGTTTACACTGACTGTGGGCGAGATGGGGAATGAGCGATTGGAGACTGCTCAATCGCCCATCGCCCATCGCCAATCGCCCATTCTGTGGCTGGGTTTGGGGCAGGTGCGCGACGTGCGGCGGGAATCGGTGAAGGGGATTGTGCGGGCACGGCCGTTCACCTCCCTAGCCGATTTGTTGGCGCGCGTGCCGCTGCAAACCAAAGAAATCCGGCATCTGATCCAGTGCGGGGCGCTGGATGGATTGGGCGACAGCCGGGCCGGGATGTTGGCCCAGGCGGAAGAGATTTTACGCGCCGGCAGCGCGCTGCAAATGGCCTTTGATTTTGCCCGCGCCAGACCTGAGCCGGAATCGGCGGCGCAGCGGCTGGCCTGGGAAACCCATCTGCTGGGGCTGCCCATCAGCGTGCATCCGTTGGCATTAGCGGCGGGGCAGATTGGCCGCACGCTGCCTATCCGCCGCCTGGCGGAAAGCCGGGGTCAGTTGGTAAGCATTGCCGGAGCGCGTCTGCCCGGTTGGACTGGCGGGAAGGGCTACTTCTTGGATGATGGCGACGATTTTGTGATTGTGCAGGGCTTGGAAAAAGGAGCGCTGCCGGTGGGCGAGGTGGTGGTGGTAGACGGCCGTTACCGCCACGACGAGTGGGGCGCGGCCTGGTTCCAGGCCACATCCGTCCGAACTGTGACAAACTCTCTGCTATAATTAGGCCCATGATTGAGATGTCTGCATTTTTTAACGAGCATATCGATCTCGTATACTTTTTTTACGGCCTGGCGTTCTTCAGCATGGGGCTGGCAATTTGGCTGGAATCGCGCCGCGCTTCAGAATTTCGGCTGGCCGGGGCGATGGTTTTTCTGGCCGGTTTTGGCCTGATCCATGGGATGCATGAATGGTTCGACATGTTTATCCGCATGGGCAAATTTGATGATTTATCGGCGCAGGGAACTTTCTTTTTTAATGGGATGCGTCTGGGGGAACTGGCGTTATCTTTTTCTTTGCTCATCGTTTTTGGCATCCGGCTCATTTTTTCTGATCGGGCAGAAGACCAGCGCGGGGTCACTTTGTCGTGGATGGCGGCTGGCGTGCTGACGCTGTTTTGGGTGGTCAGTATCGCGTTGACCCGCTGGGTTTATAACCCCAGCATGACCGATTTTGTGACCGGGGCGGATGTATTGGCGCGTTATATTTTGGGAATTCCCGGCGCCATGCTGGCCGCCTGGGCTATTGTTTTGGAACAGCGCGCCTTTCGCGCGCGAAAAATGCCGGATTTTGGCAAGGCGTTGTTAGGCGCGGCGGTGGCCTTGATCTTGTATGGGTTGGTGGGACAGGTTTTTGTCACGCCATCGTTTCTTTTTCCGGCAAATATCATCAATTCCGCCCTTTTTTTAGAGGTGTTTGGTTTTCCGGTGCAGTTGTTTCGGGCGACCATGGCCATGGTAATGGCGATTTTTGTGATCCGGGCGCTGCGTGTGTTTGAGGTAGAAAGCCGGGAGAAGCTGGCAGCGGCCAACGAAGCCCGTTTGTTGGCGCAGGAGGCTGCGTTGACCACGCAGGAGAAGGCGCGTATTGAAACCGATTTGTTGAATCAGGAATTGCAAACGGCCGTCCAAGAATTATCGATCCTCTATGAACTATCGCGCAATCTGGCGGCGACCATTGACCGGGATACGCTGCTGCAATCGACCATCAGCAAGATTTTTGATTCCTTGCCGCGCATTGGCGGCGGCATGATTTTACTGCGGGAGAAACCGGGACGGCCGTTAGAACTCATCGCCCGGTCCGGCTATAAAAGCGTGGATGGGAACGGCGTGCAAACATTCGATTGTACATATACGCAAGCCTATCTATTGGGCGAATACGTCGCCAACACAGGGCGGCTGGCGTGGTGCGACGGTCTGAACATCATCGATTTGGGCGAAACGGCCGATATTATCGCCGATTATAACAACCCGACGATTTCGGTTGATGCCAGCGGGCATACCATCGGCGTGCCGCTGACGGTGCAAAGCCGCACGGCAGGCAGCATGGTTTTGAGCGTTAATCCCTTCACCGAGCCGTTTTCGCAGCGCGATTTGTCGCTGATTATTGCCGTGGCCGGGCAGTTGAGCATTGCCATTGAAAATGCGAACCTGTATCAGGCGGTGCAAGAGCGCGAGGCGCTGCGCGGCGAGCTGCTGCATCAGGTGGTGGCGGCGCAGGAAAAAGAGCGGCAGCGCATTGCCCGCGAACTGCACGACAGCACCGGGCAGACGCTGACGGCGCTCGGGTTGGGGTTGGCGGCGGCCAGCGAAAATTTGCACAACAATCCGATCACGGCCGCTGCGCAGTTGGTTGAGCTGCGGTCGCTGAGTTCTCATGCGCTGCAAGAGATTCATGATATGGTGGCCGATTTACGGCCGTCGCTGCTCGATAATTTGGGTCTGGTTTCGGCGCTGCGCAGCCAGGTGCAAGCGTTTGAACGGCGGAGCAAAATTGCCGCCTCTTTTTCGGTTGGCGGGCTGCGCCGCCGGTTAGACCCGGACGTGGAGATGTCGGCCTTTCGCATTGCGCAAGAGGCGTTGACCAATGTGTACAAACACGCCCAGGCGACCGAAGTGAAGGTGCGGATTATTTTTCGTGAGGATCGGCTGTGTTTACGGGTGCGGGATAACGGCCGTGGCTTCGATCCGGAGGCCGTGTTGGACGCGGGCATGAAAGAGCGAGAATCGTGGGGATTGTTGGGGATGCAGGAACGCGTATCGCTGGTGGGCGGAACATTTTTTATCCGTTCACGCCCCACTTTGGGCACAATTATTCAAGTTTGTATTCCCTTAGCCAAAGAGGATGTGGCCGATGTCGAAGATAAAACTCTTGTTAGCCGATGACCATGCTGTGGTACGGTCTGGGCTGCGCATGTTGTTGGAGGCGCAGCCAGACATGGAAATTGTTGCGGAAGCGGAAAACGGCCGTGAAACAATCGAAAAAGTCCTGGCCTTTCAGCCGGACATTGTGCTAATGGATATTGAGATGCCGGGCATGAATGGGATTGAAGCAACACGAAAAATAAAGGAGGAATCACCGGAAACGGCCGTGCTGGCCCTGACCATGTACGAAGACGACCAATACTTCTTCGAGATGCTCAAGGCCGGAGCCGCCGGTTACATTCCCAAACGCGCCGCGCCTGACGCCCTGGTTAACGCCATTCGCACTGTCAAAAAAGGTGAAGTGTTCCTGTATCCGTCGATGGCCGCCTACCTGGTGGAAGATTATTTACAGCGAGACGAAGCGCCGGAAGAAGATGAAGCGGACGTTGTAGACCTGACAACGCGGGAACGAGAAGTGCTGGTGCTGATTGCCGAGGGACTGAGCAACGGCGAAATCTCCGAAAAACTGGTGATCAGCATTAAAACTGTGGACCGGCATCGAGAAAATATCATGCGCAAACTCAACATCCATAATCGGATTGATCTGGTGAAATTTGCGCTTAAAAAGGGAATGATTGATTTAGATGATTAAGGCGGGGAGATGAGCGAACGGTGGCAAGAGACCCCAAGGGATTAAGAAAACCCTTGGGGTCTTTTGATCAGGCATGGGCCTGACGGTAGACGGGGCAGTCGGGACAGTCGGCGGGCAGCACGCCCTCGGCGGACAGGCGGGCGACCCAACAAGGCTTGCCGCGCTGCTGATTGGCAGGGCAATCTGCGCGACGGGCAGGATCGCACCCTTTGGTCACCCAACAGGGTAAGGCGATAGACGGCCGTTTCTCTTTAGCAACCGGCAGAACGGGTTCTAGTGATTGTAAGTTCTCCTGCTCGGCGGCTTCACGCTCCCACTTGTCTACCATCCGGTTCATCAGGCGTGCAATGGTAAACGTCAGGGCAATGGGTACTAGGCAGCGCACCGCAAACAGTAATATTTCAATTCCCGTTCCTTCCAATTCGTTCATGCCGATTATCCTCCGCTAAAAACTAAAAAATAAGAGGCAGACATCCGATCTTGTACAACCGGATGTCTAAATTTGAACAACCAACCCCAAAAGCTGGTCAAGAAACCAATTAATCGGTGGCAACTGGCTGCATTGAAACCGCCTGCATGTCATGTTCTTCAACCAGGGTATGATCAACGATCCCCAGATTGCGCACACCGAAAGTAAAAGCCAATATGCCGTAAGCAATGACCCCGGCCCCGGCCGCCATCTCAACCAAAGAGGGTCGATACTGCGTGTATTGGGGAATAAGGCTTTGCGGAATCTGATTAAAGACCACCAACTGCCCAACCATGTTGGTGTCCCAGCGGTAACAAATCAGACCAATCACCACAAAAGTCAACGCGGCAATTAACAGGCGCGTATTTTGCCGCCACTTGCTGTTTAGCAAAATCAACATCGGCACGATAATGCCCAGGGTGATTTCGCCTATCCAAAAATTGATGGCAAACGGCCCCTTGGTCAGGTAGGTTAATCCTTCGCTACGGCCGGGTTCATAGGTGTAACTCATCGACAACGCATCCCAGAAGCGCAAGTAAAGGTATCCTACCAACACCCAGCCAATGAAACGGGCCACCATATCGATCAAGGAAGGATCGATTTTGGCGCGCGGCGTTACTTTGCTGGCCAGAATAGAAGCCAGCGTAACCAGCGATGGACCGGCGGCCATGGCCGATACGATGAAGAGAACGGCCAGACCAGGCCGATACCAAACGGGCCGAGCTTTTAAGACGCCGTAGGTAGCGCCCAAAGAAGATTGATGCAGCATGGATAAACCAAGTCCGGCGATTGCCAGAAGCGGCGCGATTTTGTGTACAGAGGCGAGGCGGTTGCCAAATCCTGGCCAGCGACTTTGGACCATGTTGCTTTGACCAATGATCGGCGTTACCTCCAGCGCTAAAACCGTCAGGTAGAGGGTGACGCACATGGTCACTTCCCATAATGGCGAGTGGATGTTCCAGTAACGGAGTGAATGCCAAAAGCGGTCCGGCCGGCCGATGTCGAGCATCAGGGTGAGGACGGCCATGCTATAACCGATGAGGCCCATGAAAACGGCCGTTCGGGCTATCGGCTGCAATTTCTTAATCCCCAACAGGTAAACGGCCGCCGACAACAGAAATGCACCGCCGCTGAGAGCAATCGACGATAAGTCAATGCCAATCCACAAGCCCCAGGGAACCAGATCCGTCAGGTTGGTGACAACCAGACCTTTGACAAAGATGATTCCTGCGGCTGCCAGACCCAGCGCTATCACCGTGAGAAGTCCAGCTACCCACCAAAAGTAAGATGTGCGCAACAGGCTTAAGCGTTGTTTGAACATGGCACTGCCTCCTTCGAATCTTCCACATGTACCGGCAAATAAAACACCCGTGGCTCAGTCCCTAATTCTTCGCGCAGCCGGTAAGATGAATTGGTCGCCAGCGCCACACTCACAGGGGAGTTGGGATCATTCAAATCGCCAAATATTCGCGCGCCATTGGGGCAGGCCACCACACAGGCTGGCGTTGCCGCCTGGTCTACGCCTGGGGTCAGGCCATAGGCCAGCCCACGATCGATGCGTTGATAACAAAACGAACATTTTTCCACGACACCACGCGGCCGTCGGGGAATCTCTGGTTGGCCCCAGGCAGGAACGACCGGATTTTCGCCTGTGAAAGCCTCCCAGTTGAACGAACGCGCGCCATAAGGACAGGCCATCTCGCAGTAGCGACACCCGATGCACTTGTCATAATCCATCATGACGATGCCGTCCGACCGGTGATAGCTGGCTTTAACGGGGCAAATATCTACACAGGGCGCGTCCTCACACTGCATACAGGGCATCGGAATAAAAACTTCTTGCCCGCCGACCGATTGATCCTCAATGATGCGGGTCCAGCTTTTGTCGGGGGCCACATCATTTTGTGCCTGACAGGCTTTGACGCAGTAACCGCAGCCGGTGCATTTTGATTGGTCGATGACCATTGCCCACTTGTAAGGGCTTGTTTCTTCACTGGGGCCGGAAAAACTATTGAGTTTAATGTATTTGGCCGAGATGGTGGTGGTGGCCAGGCCAGCCAGACCAAACTTTAAGAAGCTGCGTCGGTTGATTGTTGTCTCAGTCATGCCACACCTTAATTTACCCGAGTGCGGCGGTAAGCGCGCTCGAACAGGGGCGATAACATAACGCCCATTAACAGACCAAATGCCGTGGGAATGACGAAGGCGAAGGGAGTCGTGTCAGAAACCGGAGCGGATGGGACAATCGTTTCGGCGCTGACGATGTGGCTGCGGGATGATTGGAGGGCTGTCAGGCTTTCACAGGTGGAAACGGCCGTTGCTTGCCCATCTAAACCATCGCCAGCAGATGTGGGCAAAACCCCATTCATCAGAACTGCATCCTGCATGGGCGAGTGCATCTCGTGGTCGTGGCAGGCATTACAAGTTTGCAAGTCAACACCAAACGTATGAGACCGTTTACTGTGACCATCGCCAAGCGGTTCAGTGGATACTGTCAGGTGGCAGTCGGTGCAAAGCAAGCCTTCCTGGGAATGGGCTGTGAACGCAAAATAATAGGCGTCCTCGTTGTGGCAGGTGATGCACAATTCCTGAACGCTGTCTGTTTTAATTTTTGTGGTGTGTGGGTTATGGCAGCGTACACATGTCAGCTCTTCCTTAGCATGTTGGCTTAGCTGCCAGTCATCATGCGTTTCCACATGGCAGCTACCGCACGCTTCAGATGACCGGTTCGTCGGCATAACCTGTTCTGGATGATGCGTGGCATCCTCGCCCATTGAATGGCAGGCCTCGCAGCCTACGCTGTCTTCGTGCCAGGTTTGCGTTTCGGCATCATAACCGGTTGTATGGCAGGCCAAACATTCAGTGGGGCTGCCCTGGTCTTGCCAGGCTGCCTGGAAAGCAGGATCTGTCATTGATTGCCCATGCTGGCTGTCCTGCCAATTAATGACGACACTTTCGTGGCATTCATTACAATCACTGGGCAAGGCGGTCTGTGTTTCTGGCTTTGCTTCGCTAACCATAAAGGTGAATAAGGTTAGGGATAGTCCGCATACCAATCCAAAAATAATGCGAATAGTCCAACGTTTAAGCATGGGTCTCTCCTCTTTTGTTACTTCTACTTATGCTCAGTCGCCTCAAACGGTTTTTAGTGGGAGCCTTCTGGGGGCGATACTTAAAAATCGGAGACTGATTTTGAATATGGACTCTAATTACGCCAATATAAAATCTTGCCTTACCGGGTGGGAGCAGGTAAGGCAAGAAGGTTATTGACGAAAGTTAACATTTAAATTGCCGTTCTCGATGGCCGGACGCTGCCGAGAGCTAATGAACATAAGGATCAGAATTGGCAGGCCAAATCGCACGACGAACAATGCTAATATGATGAGGATTCCGAATAATACGTCCATTACACACCTCCCAGGTGATAAAACTCGAACCTTGCAGATAAGTTAAGTTTAGGTCTTCAGGAGGTGTGGGTAAATTGGGAAGAAGTCGGATTTTTTTGGGGGGTGGTCTGGGGAAAACGGGGGACTGGTTATGGGGGAAACGGCCGTTTCCCCCATAACCAGTCCCGATTAGTCGCCGGAATTTGGGTATTTTACCCATATCAACATGGGGTTCACCCTAGAAAAACAAAAAGCGGCTGGTTTTATCAACCAACCGCCTGGGATATGTACTTTAAATTGTGTTAATCAGGTGTGATTATTTTTTGGGAATAATGCGCACTTTACGCCGTTTGCCCTCGCCGGTGCTCTCGGTGTATACATATTTGTCGTCACGCAGGGCCATGTGGACGATGCGCCGCTCGTGGGGCGGCATGGGTTCCAGGCTCATGGCGCGTTTACGCTTGGCTACTTTGTGGGCCATGCGTTCAGCCAGGCGCATGAGCGCCTGTTCGCGGCGCTGGCGATAACTTTCCACATCGATAACGAAGCTGGCGCGCTGCTTAATCTGGTGCCCAACCATGAGTCGGGAAATGTATTGCAGCGAGTTCAGGGTTTCCCCACGCGGGCCGATGAGGCTGCTCATGTCCTGGCCGTGGATTTCGATGATATTGACCCGTTTGCCAGTGAGATCGTCGGGGTCGGAAAGGGAAACGTCCAGGGAGGCAGTTACGCGCATTTTTTCCAACAGATCGCCGATGACGGTTACGGCCGTATCGCGTTCTTGCTCTCGCTGCGCCACGTCATCGTCGGATTCATCCTGAGGCACGGCCGTCTGGCTGACAGAAACTGGTTGAGGTTCTGGTTTAGCTGGGGACGGCGGGGTAGGAAGGGGAGCGGGGATGGGAACGGCCGTTTTCACCGGCCCACTGCTCGGCACGGGCGCTTCCGGCTTAGCAGACACGGCCGGTTTAGCCGGCGCTGGCTGTTTAACCGGCTCAGGCGGGGCAGGCACAACATACGTCAGACGCACAATCGCATCCCGCGCGCCAATGCCTAACAAGCCTTTACTACCCCGATCTAAAACTTCAATCTCTACATCAGCGCGATTGGCGCGCAATTTAGCCAGGCCAGAAGCAATAGCTGCTTCTACATCAGACCCTTGAGCTTCAATCTTACGTTCTTGTTCAATGGACATTTCAACTCTCTTTAGCGTTTAGCCGAACGCCGTTTGCGTTTAGAAGTCGGCGGTTTGGCCTTATAAGGCTCTTGCCCGTTACTCTCACTGGAAAGCTCGCTCTTCTCCGTCAACATCGGTTCCGCCACCGACAAGGCCGGCTTCACCACCTCATCACCCGACGGCATAATCCGCAGCATATACAAACCCTGCAAGATACCAATGATATTGGAAAAAATAAAGTAAAGTGACAACCCCGCCTGGAATTGCAGCGAAAAGAACCCAAACATAATCGGCATGGTGTACTGCATCGATTGGGTCATCGCGGCCGTAGGATCCTCTTGCCCCTTCTTGTCTTTATCGCCTTTCTTCTTGGGAGTTGGCGAGGCATACTTTTGCTGCACAAACATGGTCACAAACACCAGAATGGGCAGAATCAAAAACGCATCCGGCTGACCTAAATTCCAGATGAAAAATTGATTGTTGATGGGCAAAATTTGCGACAAATCAATTCCCGCGTAGACGCGCTGGGTCAATTCAAACAATGCCTGCGGCGTTGTGCCCAACATGATCCGAAACACCTGGAACATGCCAAAAAGAATGGGCATCTGAATGATCATAGGTAAACAACCGGTTAGCGTGTCGGCCGGGTTGTAACCAATTTTGGCAAATTCTTCCTGCATTTTCTGCGGGTTGTCTTTGTATTTCTTTTGGATGGCTTGAATTTGCGGCTGAATTGCCTGGGTTTTCATCATCGAACGCTGCTGGCGAATGTTCAGCGGCAGCGTGACGAGCCGAATGATGATCGTAAAAACCGCAATCGCCAAAAGCAGGTTGTTGCCCAGAAAATCATACAGCAACACCATCGCATTTAGCATAGGGTTAACGACAAATTGATCCCACATAAATTTTGATCCTATCCCAGGTGACTGGGTTTACTTTTGTTCTACCGGTGAAAAAGTCCACTGCTGAGCGCCGCTTGCGCGATCAAACCCAGCCAGTAGAAGATCCGCATTGCCCTGAAGGGCAACAACAAGCGCATCACCAACAATCACTGGGGTGGTATAGACAGAGGCTGGGGCAGATTGCTGCCATAGCTGAGCGCCGCCGTCGGTGGAAAATGCCGTCACCTGTCCGGTTTTAGCCTGCACATCACCTTGCGAGACCAGATAAACCACGTTTTCGGCCACGATTGGGCTGGTTTGCACAGGGCCTGTGACGGTTTTCTGCCATATGAGGCTGCCATCTGCGGCACTCAGGGCAAAGACATTGCCTTTCAGATCACCAAAATACACAACGCCATCCGCAACGGCCGGAGCGCCCCAAACCCAATCAGGAGTCGGATAAGCCCAGGTTTCAACGCCAAATTGTAAGCGATCCAGGGCATGGAGCTTGCTGTCGAAACTGCCGACAAAAATCTGGTCGCCCACCACGATGGGTGAGCCAGCAATCGCGCCGGAGGTTTCCCAACGGCCGTTTTCCGCGCCAGTTTCCGGGTCAATTGCATAGACAAAACCGTCTAAAGAGGCCACATACAACGTGCCATCCGCATAAGTGGGCTGGCCCCAAATCGCGCTCTGAGCCGAAAAAGGCGCATCCCACAACGGCGTACCTGTTGCCCGATCCAGAGCAAACAGTTGATTATCCGCTGTACCTAAATACACACGGTCGCCCACAATCAGGGGCGGCGCGACAATTTTATCTGTAGCCAAACCGGGTTGTTCCCAAACCGTCAACGGATTTGTGGGCTGCTCGGCCAAGCCAAATGTATGCACAATTACTTTCGGGCTAAACATGCCATTGGATGCGCCAAAATCGCCAATAACCACACCGTTTTCGTCTACTGCGGGGGCGGCATAATATTGAGCGGTACTTCTTTCGGCCGGGAAACGCCAAATTAGGCTTTGGGTGGCAGCGTTAATAGCTAAAACTTCCGTGCCGTAGGCCAGATACACCACATCACCAGCCACAGATAAACCAGGCCAATTCACGTTGGGAACCTGACCAGAACAGGCGGCCAGAACAAAACTGGCGAGGATAAGAAAAAGTATGATCGGCTTAAGCAACGGCCGTTTGTCTGCGTACAAAGAGGATCCTCCGATTAGGGAACCGGGTCATAACCGCCAGGGTTAAACGGGTGACAGCGGGCAATACGTTTCACGGCCATCCAGCCCCCTTTAAAGAAGCCATATTTTTCAATCGCTTCGTAACCGTAATGAGAACAGGTTGGCGTAAAACGGCAGCTTGGCGGGAAAGCCGGTGAAATAAATTTCTGGTAAAAGCGGATCAGCAGCAATGCAATGCGTTTCATCACAACCCCGACCAGGCTTCACTTGTCGGCTGGGCTTTGAGGAGTTGTAAGCGAGATAACAATGAGAGAACGGCCGTTTCCACTTCCCCAAACGATGCTCCAGGCATCTCGTTACGAGCAATAAACAAACAATCCCAACCCGGCTCAATTTCTGCCATATGGTGACGAATGACTTCTCGCAGCAGACGCCGGGCGCGATTCCGCTGAACTGCCTTCCCTACGCGCCGACTGGCAACAAACCCAAATCGGCTGACATCTAATGCATTGGGAAGAACAATCAGCACAACGAGAGGATGCCGTCGGCTCCGACCCTGTTGCCGCACGCGCTGCAAATCCGCAGAACGCCGCAAACGGTTTTGGGATTGCAGCATCCTCCCCAGGCCCTAAAGCCTAACCCCCCTTCACCTTATACGTGTCGCCCCGTCGTTTTACAGAACGATACGCCGTGGCCGAGGTAGCGTTCCAATTGATACGCTTGCCAAATTGATTCATGTCCACAGTCAACGATTTACGACCCTTGGCGCGACGCGCTTTCAAAACATCACGCCCACCCTTTGTTTGCATCCGCTGACGGAACCCATGTACACGCATCCGACGACGGATTTTTGGTTGATAAGTACGCTTTACCATTTCTATATTCTCCCAAAAAAACCAGGGCCTTAAGCCCTGTGAAAATTTCATACCAAGTTGGAACTCATGCCAGATTGCCACAAAGCAATGCGACGCAAAATTATACACGAGCGTCTAGGGGCGGTCAAATCTGGTGGCCTCGCCTTCAAATCTGGTCCATTCTCTCGACGATGTGGCCTACCAGACCATAATCCTGCGCTTGTTTGGCGCTCATCCAGAAGTTTCGGTCGGTGTCTTTTTCCACTTTTTCCAATGGCTGCCCGGTTTGGGCGGCAAAGGTTTGGTTGAGACGTTTGCGCATTTTGATGATTTCTTCGGCCTCGATAGCGATGTCGGAAGCCTGCCCCGTTGCGCCACCCATCGGTTGGTGGAGCAAAAAGCGGGTGTTAGGTAAGCTGTAACGGTTTTCTTTCTCGGCCGCAGAGTAGATAAGCGCGCCGGCGCTCGCCACCCAGCCCGTTCCGATTATCTTGACAGTCGGTTTGACAAAACGAATCATGTCAAAAATGGTGTCGCCAGATTCCACATGCCCACCTGGCGAATTAATGATGATTTTGATGTCGTCATCGGAATCGGCCGCCAAAACCAAGAGTTGGCGGGTAATTTCCTGAGCGACTTTCATATTAATTTCACCAAAAATCAAAATAGTGCGGGTTTCCAACAATTTATTCATCAGGTTAAAGCCGGGGGCTTTTTCGTTTTCTTGTTTTTCTTGCGGTTCTTCTTCGATTTCTTCTTCTTCAATTTCGTCAATGAGGTATTTCATCTGAATCTCCTGGTTCAAGTGCGTGGCCCAAAGGGGCATGAGTTACTTTTGGCTAAGATTATGCCGGTCAATCGTTAGATTGGCGTAAGTAAGAGCCAGATTGATAGGTATATATCGAGAGTAATTGTGCCACGGAGCAGCTTATCCTTCAAATAAAAAGGGGCACAGAACGTGCCCCTATGGTAAATCATCAGGATGCGTTAATGCTTAACGCTTGAGGTTGGTGAAGGCGGCCAGGCCAGGATAAACGGCCGTATCGCCCAACTGATCTTCGATGCGCATCAACTGGTTGTATTTGGCTACCCGGTCGCTGCGCGCCGGCGCGCCGGTCTTAATCTGCCCGGCGTTCAGGGCCACCACAAGATCAGCGATGGTTGCGTCTTCGGTTTCCCCGCTGCGATGGCTGACAACGGCCGTCCACCCATGCCGCTGCACCTTATCCACCGCCGCAATCGATTCCGTCAACGAACCAATCTGGTTTACTTTGCACAGCAAGCTGTTCGCCGCTTTACGGTCCAGCGCCGTCTGAATGCGCTTAACGTTGGTCACCAACAAATCGTCGCCGACGATCTGGATGCGATTGCCCAGTTTGGCCATCATCAATTCCCACGCTTCCCAGTCATCTTCGGCCAGACCATCTTCAATCGAGATAATCGGGTATTTGTTGACCAGATCCACGTAAAAATCAACCATTTCCGCGCCGGAGAGCTGCTTGCCCTCGACCTTCATGTTGTAGACGCCATTTTCGTAAATTTCCGAAGCGGCCGGGTCCATGGCAAACATGATCTGCTCGCCCGGTTTGTAACCCGCTTTTTCGATGGCTTCCAGCATCAATTCAAACGGTTCGGCATTGTTTTTAACGCGAGGGGCAAAGCCGCCTTCATCGCCAACGGTCGTGCCGTAGCCTTTGCTGCCCAAAACCTTCTTCAGGCTGGCATAAATTTCCGCGCACCAGCGCACCGCTTCGGCAAAGGTGGGTGCGCCAATGGGCATAATCATGTATTCTTGCAAATCGGTAGCCCCGGCCGCATGTTTGCCACCGTTCATAATGTTCATCATGGGCACAGGCAGGGTGCGGGCAGAAACGCCGCCCAGGTAGCGGTACAGCGGTTGGCCCAGGCTGACGGCCGCAGCTTTAGAAACGGCCAGGGAAACGCCTAAAATGGCGTTCGCGCCCAGGCGCTCTTTGTTTTCGGTTCCGTCCAACTCAATCATGGTTTTGTCGATGCCCACCTGATCGGTAGCATCCCAGCCGACAATGGCTTCGGCGATTTCTTCATTGACGGCGCTCACAGCTTGCAAAACGCCTTTACCGCCATAACGGTTTTTGTCGCCGTCGCGCTTTTCCCAGGCTTCGTGGATGCCGGTGGAAGCGCCGGAGGGCACAATGGCCGACCCGACGGAGCCGTCAAACAGCAAAACTTCAACTTCTACAGTGGGGTTGCCACGGGAATCTAGTACTTCACGGCCGTGGATGGCTTCAATATAGGTCATGGATATTTACTCCTTTTCTGAATTCAGCATGTGTCGCTTGTGAAAAACAGGCGATGCACGATTGTTAGTCTTAAAAAACCACCTGCAACTATACCGAACCCAGCCCCAAATCGCAACCGCAGGCGTCATAAGAAATACCTGCTTTTTATCATATCCTATGACATTTAGCAGATGGGTAACGGCCGTTTGTCACTTTTCGCACCTTTTATTATCTAAATAATACAGTACGGTCACCTGGGTGCATACACCCAGCCGTAACAAAACATCAACCGATACAACGGAGGACTCTTTTCATGGAAATGATTATCGACTTTCCCGGCGGCGCGCGGGTAGACGCCCACTTTGGCCCATTCACCGTGCCCACCGATCAACCGCCCTACAGCACCGCCCCAACCCCATTTGCCACATTTCTGGCATCCATTGGCACCTGTGCCGGTATTTACGTCCTGGGATTCTGCCAACAACGCGGCATCTCAGCCGAAGGCATCCGCCTGGTGCAAAATCTGGAGGTCAATCCCATGACCGGCATGGTCACGAAAGTAAACCTGGACATCCAGGTTCCGTCCGATTTTCCCGAAAAATACAAGCCAGCCATCATCCGCGCCGCCGATCAATGCGCCGTCAAAAAACATTTCGAACACCCGCCGAAGATTGAGGTGCAGGCTACCACAATGGCCACGGCCGTCTAACCCTGAGCCGTTGGCCTATTATTCTTTGCCAAAAGCCCGTTTGCGCGGGCTTTTTGCTTTCACAACGGCACAAGATTGGTCCAATCTGACCATCCATTCAGGAGACATCATGAGTGGTCTAACCCACCACCACGAATGAAAAGGTTGAGATTTGTCAAATCTTAAAGATTTGACAAATCTATTTTCAAGGGAAATGAACCATGAAACACGCCTTGTATGATACCCGCACGATTGGCCACTTTAACGGCGTGCCGGTTAATGTCCGGCCGATTTTTTGGGTCGCGCCGCCTACCATTTGGCTGGCGCTCGTCTGGCTGGCAGGTAAGCGCAAACCGGAACGCAGCCTGGGGCAGCGCCTGTTGGTGGCCCTGCTGGGTCTGCCCTTCCCCTTCCTGGCCGACGTAGGCCATGCGCTGGCCCACACCGAAAGCGCCAAACGCGCCAGCGCGCCCATGGACCAGGTTCTGCTCTCGTTGGATATGCCGCGCACGCTGTACACCAACAACGATGTGGCTCCGGCCATCCATCGCCAGCGCAGCCTGGGCGGACCGGTTTACAGCGCAGCCAGTTTGCTGGGCAGCCTGCTGTGGCGCGCCTTGTCCGCGCCGAATTCCCTCTCCCGCGAGCTGGCGAATGTGGCCTGCCTGAGTCATGGCTTCATCTTGACTGGGGCGCTGCTGCCTCTGCCTGTGGTGGATGGCGGCGTGTTTTTGAAGTGGACGCTGGTGGAGCAGGGTTACACGCCGGAAGCGGCTGACGCGGTAGTCCAAAAGGCCGGTGTTCTATCCCTGACACTGGTGAGCGGCGTGATTGCCTGGCTGCTGGGTCTGAGAAGACGGCAAAAAGGAAAGTGGTAGACGGCCGTGCGCCAAAGACCTTACTGGCTAAAAATCCTCCGCTTGGTGGGCTTGCTCTGCGCCCTATCACCCCGTTCCCCAATCCCCTGTGCCAGATCCCCTGACAAGCTCGATTCTCCATTTACAAGCCACACCAGCCTGATACAATCTCGTTGCGGCTGAACGCCCCACCTCCATTCGACCCTGCTGTTGGGTCGCTGCAAAAGGAAGATGCACATGATTACCCAAAATAAATTGCCACCGGTGTATCATCGCCCGCTGAATGATGAAAACGATTACTGGCGCGTGCACCAACTGCTGCTGGAAACAGTGACCACGGCCCCGCCGGGTTTCAATTGGGACATGCGTCGCTGGGAAGGCCGCCGTTTTTACGACGGCCGTAAAGGCGGCAATCCTGATTGGAACCAGAACTGCCAGCTTTGGGAAACGAATAACGGCCGTCTCGTCGGCATCGTCAACCCGGACGGCGAGGGCTGGGCCAACATCCAAATCGACCCGGATTTTCGCTTTTTAGAAGCAGAGATGATTGATTGGGCCGAGGCCAATCTGGGAGAAGAAGGCGCAGAGGGAAACGGCCGTCAACTCCACTTCTTCGTCTACGAATACGACGCCCTGCGCCAGCGCCTGCTCAGCGAACGCGGCTGCGAGAAAATGAGCTACGGCGGCGTGCTGCGTTATCTGCGGTTGGGTCAACAGCCGCTGGTCCAGCCAGACCTGGCGGCAGGCTACACCCTGCGCATCACCGATCCAGAAAACCTCGACGACTGTCAGAAAATCGCCGATTTACTCAATGCGGCTTTCCGGCGCGATTTCCATACGGCCGTCGAATACCAGTGGTTCACCCGCAACGCGCCCAGCTTTCGCCGTGAACTAGACCTGGTAGCCGTCGCCCCTGACGGCAATTTTGCCGCCTATGTGGGCATTCCTTGGGACCAAATGAACCGACGCGGCATCTTCGAGCCGGTCTGTACTCATCCCGACCACCAGCGTAAAGGGCTGGGCAAAGCCCTGATGCAAGAAGGGCTGCTGCGGCTGAAAACTTGGGGCGCAGTCGACGTAACCGTGGAAACCGGCGACATGATCCCGGCCAATGCCCTATACAACAGCCTCGGCTTTACGGAAATATACAAAGGGTATCACTGGCGCAAAGTGTTTTGAGGAAGATCTCCAACCATGAGCAAAACAAGTCTTAATCCCGATTCCCTTTTCAACAGTTTGCAATTTGGTTTTTCGCAGATTGTGGTGGCGCAGGGCAGCCGCATGGTGTACTTTTCCGGGCAGGTAGCCTGGGACAAGCACCAGAATATCATCGGCGCGAATGATTTGCAGGCGCAGGTGTGGCAGAGTTTACGGAATGTGGAAACGGCCGTAACCACCGCCGGCGGCGCGTTAACCGACATCGTCGCACTGCGCATCTACATCGTCCACGACTGGATGGACCGCACCGCCCCGGTGAGCGAAGGGCTGAAGGCCTTCTTCCCCAGCGACCATCCCCCGGCGACCACATGGATTGGCGTGCAGTCGTTGGCGCGACCGGAGTTTTTGATTGAGGTGGAGGGAACGGCCGTGATTTAAAAGCGGAACACAGAGGGGCACAGAGAAATATGGAGTGTCACAGAGAAAAGCATGACGATGAATGAGATCAGTCACCATGCTCAAAGATGGCGGCATTCGTCGCTTTATCAATTCAAGAGGAAGATAAAAACTGGAACACAGAGAGCCGCAAAGAACCACAGAGTTATACAGAGGTTTTTCTCCGCTTTTCTCTGCGTAACTCGGCGCTTCCACTGCGCAACTCCGCGTTCCCGCTTTCAGGAGAAAAAATGACCCAACTAAACAAATACAGTTCCCGCATCACCCAACCCAAAGCGCAGGGCGCCTCCCAGGCCATGCTCTACGGCACCGGCATGACCGAAGCCGACATGGACAAGGCTCAGGTAGGTATCGCCAGCATGTGGTACGAAGGCAACACCTGCAACATGCACCTCAACGATCTCTCCGCCAAGGTCAAAGAAGGCGTCGAAGCCGCCGACCTCGTCGGGATGCGCTTCAACACCATTGGCGTCAGCGACGGCATCAGCATGGGCACGGATGGCATGAGCTTCTCGCTGCAATCGCGTGAAATCATCGCCGATTCCATCGAAACGCTCATGGCCGCCCAGTGGTACGACGGCCTCATCGCCCTGCCCGGCTGCGACAAAAACATGCCCGGCTGCATCATGGCCATGTCACGGCTGGATCGCCCGGCGATCATGGTCTATGGCGGCACGATTCGCGCCGGCTGCACGGCGCAATACGACAAGCTGGACATTGTGTCGGCGTTCCAAAGTTATGGCGAATACATTGCCGGTAAAATTACTGAAGAAGAGCGGCAAGCGATTGTGCGCCATTCTTGCCCTGGTCCTGGCGCGTGCGGCGGCATGTACACCGCCAATACCATGGCCTCGGCCATCGAAGCGCTGGGCATGAGCCTGCCCTACAGCGCCTCCTACCCGGCTGAATCGCCGGACAAATTGGACGAATGCGCGCGCGCCGGCGCAGCCATGCGCCGGCTGCTGGAGCGCGACATCAAACCCAGCGACATCATGACCCGCGAAGCATTTGAAAACGCGATGGTGGTGGTGATGGCCTTGGGCGGCTCCACCAACGCCGTGCTGCACCTCATCGCCATGGCCAAAACGGGCGGCGTCGATCTGACCATCGACGATTTCCAGACGGTCAGCGACCGCGTGCCGTTTTTGGCCGATTTAAAGCCGAGCGGCCGTTTCGTGATGGAAGATTTGCACCAGGTTGGCGGCACGCCGGCCGTTATGAAATATCTGTTGGAAAACGGCTACCTCAACGGTGAGTGCCTGACGGTGACGGGCAAAACCGTAGCCGAAAATCTGGCCGATATGCCCAATTTAACCGTCGGGCAAGAAATCATCCAGCCCTTGGCAAAGCCGATCAAAGAGACTGGCCACATCCAAATTTTGCGCGGCAACCTGGCCCCGGAAGGTTCCGTCGCCAAGATTACGGGCAAAGAAGGGTTGGTTTTCAGCGGCACGGCGCGCGTTTATGACTCGGAAGAGGAGATGCTGACCGGGTTGGAAGTGGGCGAGATTGTGAAAGGCGACGTGATTGTGATCCGCTACGAAGGGCCAAAGGGCGGCCCCGGCATGCCGGAAATGCTGACGCCGACCAGCGCGATTATGGGTGCGGGGTTGGGCAAAGACGTAGCGCTGATGACTGACGGCCGTTTCTCCGGCGGCAGTCATGGCTTCATCGTCGGCCACATCTGCCCGGAAGCGCAGGAAGGCGGCCCTATCGCCCTGGTCCGCACCGGCGACAAAATCACTATCGACGCCCAAAAACGAGCGATTGACGTTGACTTAAGCGCTGCGGAACTAGCTCAACGCCGCACGGCCTGGACCATGCCGCCTTACAAAGCAACGCGCGGCACGCTCTACAAATATATCAAAAATGTACAGTCGGCTTCTGAAGGCTGTCTGACGGATGGTTGATTAACCGGAACTAACAGTCTGTCGGAGAACCTCCCGTAGCCGCGGTTTCTTACCGCGTCTTCCAGAGGCGGGGTAAGGATACCCCGGCTACAAAAGCGGTTTTCCGACAAACTGCTAGAAAGCGGGGATCATAAACGGCCGTCAACAATGCATATTGTTGACGGCCGTTCCTGTTTTAGTTAGCCAGCGGGATGATTGGAAACCGAAAACCCATTACCCGCCATACGGCGCGGGAAGCGGCTGCCAACAACCATAATACCCGCATGAAGGATAATAAAATGGCTGCAACGGAGCAGTCGTCAATTCCGAGGGAACCGGATTAGGGATAACCAAAACCTGCCCGGTATAAATCAGATCGTAATTGTAAATGGCATTGATGCGCGCCAACCATTGGAAATGGATGCCGTGCTGTTCGGCAATGCGGTACAAATTATCGCCTTGCTGCACAGTGTAATAGGCAAAGCAGGGCATTTCATTGATGGTGATGGGGCCGGCATTACCAGGATTGGTGATATTTACTACCCAACCAGGTTGAATGAGGTCCGGATAAATGAAGTTATTGGCCGCCTGAATATCATGAACCGTGGTGCCGTAGCAGCGAGCCAATTGGGTGAGCCACTCATTCTTGACCACGATGTGCTGCACAGCCTGACCAGGAACAACCACACTGGCCGGCAGTTGCACGGCAGCCTCGCCACCAGTGCCCACCGCGCCGGCGGCTGTATCGGCTGGGCCTGGGGTAACTATTCCACCGCCGGCATTGGCATCACCAGACTCCGCCACGCCGCCGAGTGTCGAATCAGTTACGGCCGTTTGCCCCGAATTGTCAGGAGATGTCGCATCTGTCGAACCAGAACCCTCTGCTGCGGTCTGGTCGCCCTCTACCACCTCGCCCACGACAACCTCCATCTCACCGGAATCGCCGCCTTCTGTTACGGCCGTTTGGCCCGTATCATCACCTGTCGAAGCGTCACCTGTCGAAGCGTCACCCGTTGAGGCATCGCCGGTTACGGCCGTTTCGCCGGTTTCCGATTCAACGGCCATGTCTTCGACAACGCCAGCCGTTTCTTCTGTCACCGTATCGCCATCTGCCCCGCGATTTAACCACCAGCGGATGCCCAAAACAACCACCAAAACCACGACTACCGCCAGCAAAATGTAAATAATCCGACGAGTCATAATCTAACCTCCTTTAACTTGCAACTCTTTCAAGGCTTGTTCTCGCAGAAATCGCCTTCTCTACGAACTTTGTATGCGAATAGCAAAACTTATTATTGCAATGATATGACATAACCCATTATACATAAAATAATTTGGCTGACTCATAATACCATGCGTTTCCTGAGTCAGTCAAGGCATCGGCGAGGTTTTTACGAAATATGGCCGTCGGGCACGGCCGTATCGCTCCCCAATCGGGTTACAGATGACCAGACGGTCTGCGCACGGCCGTTTTAGTCCACGTTTCGCCAGTTAAAAAAGGCAGCAATTCTCAATTTAACCAGAAATGTGTCATGCTGAGAGCCTGTGCTGAGCTTGCCGAAGCATCCTCCGAAGCATCCCGTTCAGCCCTAATGACCAATACATGGGGATGCTTCGCTCCGAAGACTCCGCTCAGCATGACAGTTCAGCGTAAAGTGCAAAGAAATTACCTTGTTCGCACGAATGCCTGATCTAAATTGAGAATTGCTGTAAAAAAGGGCCGCAATTGGCAGTTCACGCCATCTGCCCATACAATAGCCGCACCCTGTTATGAGGATGATGCCCATGCCCGAACAAATCCTGCCGCTCAACAGCCTGGTGCTCTACAAAAACCAACCGGCCCTATTGAGTAAAACCAACGACAAAAAAATCGAAATCAACCTGGCCGACGGCCGTTCCCTCAAAGTCCGACCCAAAGATGTCGACCTGCTCCATCCCGGTCCCATCACCCATCTTGCTCATTTGGAAGCGCCAGAGGGCGACGTAGAAACCGCCTGGGAACTGCTCCAGGGAAGTACGGCCACCCTGCCAGAACTGGCCGAACTGGCCTACGCGGCCTACACGCCGGAAACTGCCTGGGCTGCCTGGCAGCTTGTCGCCGATGGGCTGTATTTCAGCGGCACAATCGAAGCAATTACCGTCCGCACGCCAGAACAAGCAGCCAATGAACTGGCCGCCCGCGCCGCCAAAGCCGCCGAAGAACAATCCTGGCAAGATTTTCTGGCCCGCCTGGAAAAAGGGGAAATGGCCGCCGATGACGGCCGTTACCTGCAAGAAATCGCTTCCCTGGCCAACGGCCAAACCCAACGCAGCCAGGCCCTCCGCGCCCTCAATCTGCCCGAAACGCCAGAATCCGCCCACACCCTTCTGCTGCAAATCGGGTATTGGGACGACCACCACAACCCTTATCCGGCGCGCGCCGGTCTGCCCGCCGCCTCGCCCCGCCTGCCCGTGCCCGATCTGCCAGACGAAGAACGCCGCGACCTGACCCACCTGCCCGCCTTCGCCATCGACGACGAGGGCAATCAGGACCCCGACGACGCGCTCAGTTGGGAAAACGGCCGTCTCTGGGTACATATCGCCGACGTCGCCGCCCTGATCCCGCCAGACAGCTTGCTAGACCTGGAAGCGCGCGCGCGCGGCGCAAACCTGTACCTGCCCGAAGGAACCATCACCATGCTGCCGCCCATCGCCACCCAATGGCTTGGCCTCGGGTTGGTAGAACTTTCGCCCGCGCTCTCCTTTGGCCTGGACCTGGGCGCCAACGGCGAGGTGGCTGAGTTGGAGATTGTGCCCAGTTGGATTCATGTCACGCGGTTGACGTATGAAGAGGTTGACGGCCGTTTACACGAAGAGCCATTTAAGTCATTATACGAAATCGCGCAGCTCTCGGAGCAGCGCCGCCACGGAAACGGCTCGGTGCAGATTGAACTGCCAGAAGTCCGGGTGCGCGTGGCGGAGGATGGCGCGGTGAGCATACGGCCGTTGCCCAATCTGCGCAGCCGCGACCTGGTGCGCGACGCCATGCTGCTGGCCGGCGAAGCCATCGCCCGGTTCGCCTTTAGCCACAACATCCCCCTACCCTACACCACCCAGGAAGCGCCAGCGGAACCGCTGCCCCCGGCCAGCACGACGGCCGAATTTTTTGCCCGTCGCCGCCTGATGAAACCCAGCCAACAAAGCAGCGCTCCCGGCGCCCACGCCGGACTGGGACTGGGCCTGTATGCCCAGGCAACCAGCCCGCTGCGCCGTTACCTAGACCTCGTTGTTCACCAACAACTGCGCGCCCACGTTTTGGGCGAGGAGATGTTGGACGCCCAAGAGGTCATGGCCCGTGTGGGCGCCGCCGACGCGGTTTCCGGCGATGTGCGCCGCGCCGAACGCCTGTCCAACCGGCATTGGACGATGGTTTACCTGCGCCAGCACCCGGATTGGCAGGGCGAAGGGATACTTGTCGAAAAACGTGGGCGCAAGGATGTGGTGCTCATTCCCGAACTGGATTTGGAAACGCGGGTGTATGTGAAGGGAGAACGGCCGTTAGACAGCCAGCTTACCGTCGCCCTCACCGAGGTGGATTTGGTCAATCTGGAAGCTCATTTTCGCGTTGTGGATTAGGCTCTTTGGGGCGTGATGCATGAAACGTGAGCGTATGGCGTGTGGATTTTTGGAGACGGATCAGGACAGAACGGCCGTTACGCCCATCCGGCGCTGCGAGACCAACAAACGGCCGCTGCCAATCTGCTCGACATAATGTGACATGCCCTTGTACTCGGCCACCAATCGGTCAAATGTTGGCTCATCGAGCAAGTATAATTCCGCGTCTTGCACAGCTCGCAGCGTAGCCGAATAAGGCACATCGGCAAACAGGGCATACTCGCCAAAATGCTCGCCCGGCCCCAAATACCCCATCACCTGCTCCCCATCGCCAACCATCTGCGCCACTGCCAACTTGCCAGAAGCCACAATAAACAGATGTGATCGCGCCTGGCCCTGCCGCACAATCACTTCGCCAGCCTTAACGCCACGCTGCTTCAGCCGCGCATCGATCAATGCCAACTGCTGCGGGCTGAGGCTGTTGAACAGGGGCATTTGCTTGAGCAATTGGCGCGACTGCGCCCCGGAACTAACCTGCGACGAGAGCGTTGTATCGGCCCGCAGCAGCGGATCAAAGCTCCGGCGGTCGATCACCAGCGCTCTGACCGGCGTCAGGGCGCGATAGGTCGCCTCATAGACGCCTTCATCGAGCAAGGCGAGCGCGCCAAAATAACCGCCTGTTTCCAGAACGGCCGTTTCCAACCCTTCCTGATAAACGCCCACCCGCCCGGACTCGATGAGAAAAAAGGCCAGGGCGTCGCTGCCAGCCTGGGCGATGTGCTGACCCGCACGGCCGTGCCACGGCCGTATCACCGCCATCAACGCATCCAGACCCGCCTCGTCAAACCCGGCAAAAATATCCGCCTGCCGAATCAAATCGCGCCGCCTGTCCCGCGCCAGAATAAAACCGGTTGCCAGTCCGCTGCCCCAATCCATCTCAGCCAACACTTGTCGCCCCAATGTTTCCGCTTCCGGCCAGGGCAAGCTGTCGTAAGCAGCCTGCCCCGCCTGGCGGGTAAAAAGTGTACCCGCCAGATCATCCAGGCGATCCACGCTCAACAGCAGCGCCTGCTGGCAGCGGCGGGCAATAACCAAAATATCCTCGTCGGGGGTGATGGGGCCGAGCGTGAGAATTTCGGTGTAAATGCGGCGCAGGCGGCGGCTGCCAAACACAGCCTCATAACTGGCAAACAGGGCCTGCATAAAATGGTTAAACGCGCTCACCAATCGTTCGCGCTCGCTGAAAGCGGCCACGTCGGCGGCGGCCACGTCGGCGCGGCTGAATTGAGCCAGCGCGCCCAACAGCAGGTACAACAGCGCGGCATACAGCCACAAAATCGCTTCCGGCAGGTGCAGCGCCGGAAAATATAGCAGCCAGGGGATGACCAAAAAGGCCAAAACAAGCAGCAGCCAGGGCGTGCCAAAGCGAGAATGCCAAAAATTGAAGAGCAGCGGGGTAAGAAACACCAGCCCCGGAAAAACGCCTATGAGGATGAGCAAGGTGGGGAGGAAACGGCCGTCACCCCCCACCATCATCAGCCCGACCAAATAAATCAGCCCCAACACAAAAAACACGCCCATCGTCACCCGTTCCCATACCGCCAAATCGTCTGGCCGGATGGTGAACCAGGAGTTGATGCCCGTAGCCAGCACACCGCCGCCCGCCAGGATTAGGGCAGCCTGCCGCCAAATTTGAGACGCCGGTGGATCGGGGCTGATCCAGGCGAGTGTGACGGCGGCGAATACGGCCGTCAGCGACCAGACGCCCCATTGGAAACGAGAACCGGCCAACTGGCGGCCAATGCCCACCAGCGCCGCCAACGCCGCCAGGTGGATCAACCAGAGAACAATGCCCACGGCAAATTCGGCGTGCGGCAGCAGGGTGAGGCTAAAAATAATCAGCGGCAGGCCAAACAACAGCGGCACGCCCAGCAGCACGGCCAGCACATCGCCACGCGAGAGCAGATCGCGGCGCGAGAGCCATTCCAGACCGGCGCGCAGGCGGCTCCAACTGTAGCGCAGCAGAGCAGCGAGAATAGGGAGAATAACGGCCGTTACCAATCCCAACACCAGCGCCTGCCCCCACCAGCCATAATCGCTCCACAACCGCTGGCCCAGGGGAACCAGCCGCGACTGCCAGAAATACAGGGCAAACCACAGCGCGTACATGGCGTAACCAAAGGCCAACGCGCCAAAAAAGACAAAAATGCGCTCATTGCGGCTCAATGAACGCCCAAAAGCGCGTGGGGTTGTTAATTCGCGGCGGCGCGGCCAAACCTGTTCGCGCCAGAAGGTGAACGCACGCTGGCGCAGCCCCGGCATATCCAGCCAATCCATCAAAATGAAATAGCCATCCAACTCCAGCAGCGGATTCAGGTTAAAAAAAACAGTAAGGTAGGCGATGAAGCCCATTTGAAAGAGGAATGCGGCCCAGAGTTGAGCGGCGGCGGCGGGCACGGCCGTTAACGCCCACGTCAATCCCAGGCCGATCAGCCCGCCAATCAGCAGGCCGGAATGTGGCCCGGCCCAGGATACGGCGATGCGCGCCGCGCGTGACGCCAGCCAGGTGTCGCGGGTATCGACAAAAAAGGCGGGCATTCCCCAATAAATGAGGAATCCGGCGCGATTCAGCTCGCGGCCAACCCGCTTGACGGTGAGGCCGTGGGCCAGCTCGTGGATGAAGATGACGATGACGTTGGCCGCCAACAGGGTGGCAACGCTCAGACCGCCGTTGAGCAGGGGGAAACTGCCGCTGAAAAAGAGACGGCCGTATAAAACCCCGCCCAACAAAATGATGACCAATAAAAAAAATTGGGCCGGCCAGGAAAACAGCCAGCCCAACCAGCGATACAAAGTGGTAAACATGCCATCCAGCCCGTCGCGGGCCAGTTCGGTGTGCAAAAAGCCGTGCAGCAGCCGACGGCCCCGATTTTCCGGCGCGCGCGCGGCCAACTCGGCGCTGATCTGGTCGTAGACGTTGGTGGGGGTATCTTGCAAAAAGGAACCGGCGCGCAAATCGGCGACAAGGCGGTTCAGATGGGGAATCGGCAGCGATTTGTAGCGCATGAGGTTGTAAAACAGGAGGTCTTTGACGGATTTACGGCCGTTCATCTGCCACCACAACGCATAATCTGCTTCCGACAGGCGCAGGTAGGTTTTGGTTTGTGGCTGCTTGAGAACGTAATATGGCTCGTCCTGCGACTCCAGGCGGGCGACTTCGACGTCTGTTATGCGCTGCGGTTTGTACGCTCCGGGGTCGACAGCGTCGGCAACGGCCGTCCAAAATCGTTGACCTGCTTCATTTTCTGCCATTCCCCCAGTTTAAACTCTGTTATAATTCGGGACAACTTGAATCCGTCCGGATTCCCAAAACCAACTTTGGAGGCCCAAATGGGATTCTTTAAACGATTATTTGGCAGCGAGAAAAACGAAGCGTATGTGGATAAACAAGGCGTTTACTTTTACGTGCGCTGCAACAACTGCGGCACAATCGTGCGGCTGCGCGCCGACAAACAGTACGATCTGGAAAACAATGACGGCGGATTTGTCTGGCACAAAACCATTGTCGACAGCAAATGTTTCCGCCCCATGCCGGCTGTGGTCACTTTGAACAGCAGCTACGAGCTGGAAAACGCCGACATCCAAGGCGGCCAATTTGTGACCGAAGCGGATTACGGCCGTCAGCAAAAAGAAATCGCCGTGCAGCGTGAACTGGCAAATCGCCCCGCCGCCGAAACCACGCCGCCCGAAAGCCAAGACCCATCATGAGCAGTCACACCGACACCATCACCCTGTACACGTCCAATTATTGCGGCCACGCCCGCCGCGTAGAACAATTTTTAGCCGACGAGAACATCCCGGTAACGATCATCAACATTACGGATGATTGGGCGGCCAAAGAGACGCTGATCGGCATCAACAACGGTTTTGCCAGCGTGCCAACCCTGGTTTTTGCCGACGGCAGCAAGCTGACCGAGCCATCCATCGAAGAACTACGTTTGAAATTGGGGCTGGAACAACCGAACTGGCGCGAGAAAATCCGCGCCCGGTTGAACAATTCCTGAGGCGGTTTACGCAGAGGATGGGTGATGCGTGGCTCAGAGTCCTTCACGAAACACGCATCACGAAGCACTCCTCAACAAACTATTTCTTACTGTTGTTTTTGCGATTGAGGTAAAGCAGGGTTGCCGACACCATGCCGGCGGAGCCGAGGAGGCTCCAACTAAGCTGGCCCAGGCGTTTTTCCAGGCGACGGTTGGATTCGTTGTCGCGCACGCTGTGGACACGGAGACGGCCGTTTTCCACCATCGACAACACGCGGCGCACCTGATCTGGCGTTTCCAGATACGGCCGTAACACTTCCAACATCCCCTGCCAGGTGAATTCTCGCGCACTCTGCTCCCGTATCACCTGCTCGCCAAACTTCTCGAAGTAATACCAGGGGTTTATTTCCGGGTTAAGCTGCGAAACCAGACCGGAAACCATGCCTACTGCCCGCCCCAAATAGATAAAATCTTTCGGCACCTGAAACGGAAAATCGAACAGCACGTCGCGGAATTCGCGGCTGATTTCGGCGATTTCGCGTGGATCGGGCTGCGCCAGTTCGAGCAGTTTTCGCCCCCAAAGTCTGTCTAGCAGCAGTCGCAGCGCTTCGGTGATTCGGTCCAGGTCGGCGTTGGGCAGGAAGAAGCCCAGCGCTTTGGCGGCAGCCGTCAGTTCGTAGGCGTCGCGGCGGGTGACGCTGACCAAAACCCGGCGCAGATTTTCGCCCATCAGTTCCGGCACATTGCCCACCATGCCAAAATCGACAAACGTCAGGCGAAACGGCCGTTTCTCTTTTGCGTCTGTCGGCCGCCATTCGTCGTCGGTATACGGCCGGACAAACAAATTACCCGGGTGTGGATCGGCGTGGAAGAAGCCCTCTTTAAAAATTTGTTGGAAATAGGCTTCCAGCAAAATGCTGGCCACATCGGCCGGAGAGACGCCTGCTTCTTTCATGCCATCAATGTCGGTAATTTTAACGGCCGTCACATCCTCCAACACGATCACCCGCGCCGTTGAATGCTGCCGGTACACTTTGGGGATGTACACAGTTTTGCTGTTGGCATACATATCGGCAAACCGCGCGGCGTTGTCCGCCTCCGACAAATAATCCAACTCTTCCCACAAGGTGGTGGAAAATTCTTCCATGAGGGCCGGCACATTGGCCCGCTTGCGAATGGGGCGATAGCGCATAAACCAGCGAGCGACAATCCGCAGGGCGGCGAGGTCTGTGGCCACGGTGTTTTCGATATTGGGGCGGCGGATTTTGATGATGACCGGTTCGCCATGGGGAATGTGGGTGGGGGAAACGGCCGTGTCCCTCTGGCCATCCGGCAGCAGCCAGGCCCGGTGCGCCTGTCCCAACGACGCCGCCGCCAACGGCGTTTGCTCCACCTCGGCAAAACGCTGCTCCAGATCGCCCAAATCTGCCCGCAGCACCGAAAAAATGCGTTCAGGCTGCTCCGGCGGCACTTCATCTTGCAGCCCCTTCAATTCATCGGTAATTTCTGGCGGCAGCACGTCCACGCGAACGCTCAAAAACTGCCCCAACTTAATCATCACCCCGCCCATCATCACCGCCAGCCCACGGAAACGGCGGGCCAACAGCCGGTAGCGCTGCGGCCGTGTCCGGCGCGCCTGTTCACCGACAAAGGGCAGCCGGGCAAATACCACATCCCACCAAATAAAGTGGGCAATGACCCGCGCAAAAAAGATGAGGATCAGTCGGTACCGCTGGCGGTCGATGGTATAGTGTTCAGTGTCGTTGCTCATGATGACGCGGATTATGCCCCACAACCGATGATTGCCCAAGTGAAACGGCTGAGTGCTTAGAATCAAAAAGCGGGGTCACAGTTCAGGTCTCTTTTGCAAGACGCAAAGGGTTTAAGTCCTGATAATCTGGCTTCTCAAAAACAAACCATTAGGGTCTGGGTAACTACAAGGGGACTGAAATAAAGAGATTTGGCCGACAATTTCCATTGGACGGCACAACACGGCCGTACCCTCTCACAGGTTTTTACCGCCCGCTGGCAGAGTAAACCAAAATGTGCTGCCCTGACCTGGGGTGCTGACCACACCGACTTCGCCGCCCAATTTACGCGCGATTCGCTCGACAATGGGCAGGCCCAGGCCTGTGCCGCTGGCCTCCTCGCGGTGAAACCGGGTGAACATGTCGAATAATTTTTGTTGGTCAGCCACTTTGATGCCCAGGCCATTATCCTGCACTTCGCAGCGGACCATATTTTCGATTTGCACGGCGCAAATCCGAATCAGTGGCTCCTGGTTATCGACGCCGATGTATTTGATGGCGTTACTCAGGAGATTGGCAAAAATTTCTTCTATCCAGGGGGCGTGTCCCAGCAAGAGGGGCAAATTTTTATCCACGTCAATGATAATATGGCGGGCGGCGATTTGATCGGTGAAGCGGGAGATAACGGAATAGACAAGCGGGAGTATTTCGACGGGAACGGCCGTTTGCGTCACATCCCGTAATTGCGCCAACATCAACAATTGGTCGATCATCTCTTCCATGCGCAAAACAGTCGCCTGAATAATGTCCAGATGCGCCTGCCCCATGGGCGGCAATTCATATCTCGACACCAACTCAATGTACCCATAGATCAGACTCAACGGCGATTTTAGGTCATGGGCGATGGTCCGCGCATACGCATCCAGCTCGGCATTCCGCTCTTCCAGTTCAGCAAACAACTGCGCATTGCCCAGAGCAATCCCTGCCTGATTGGCAAACGCCTGGAGTCGTTCGCCATCTACCGGTTGATATCTGCCTCTTGTTCCGCTGTCCAGATTGATAAATCCTTTCACCTGCCCATCATGCAGAATCGGCGCGCCCACGTAAGAGCGTATCCATCGGGTCGCCGGCGTATCCACCCAATCCGCCCCTTTGGTCACATCGGTGATAACCACCGGTTTGCCGGTATCATACATGCGACGCAGATTGGGGGTATCATCAATCGTCCATCTTTTTTTTACGGATTCCAGAATTTGGTCCGAATAACCTCGATGCCCCACAAAATGAGCGATATTGCCCTGCAGCAGCATAACATTGGCCGTGTCGTGAGGCAGCACGCGCCCAACATCTTGCAAAATCCGGTCCATCACTTCATCTAAATTTAGCGAATTATTCAGCGCGGCGGCCGCGTCGCGCAGGGCTTCGGCCAGAATCCGCTGCTCGCGTTCCGATTGTTCGACAAGGCGGCGGGCGGTCACATCACGAATGACCAAAACCCGGCCGACTAAAATCTTGCCTGAGCTAAAAATTGGGGATACGTGTAGTTCCAGATAAGTGGTGGCGTCTTTGTCGCTTCGTCTGAGATCGGCATGGGCCTCTGTCAATTTGGCCTGATTCTCAAAGAGGGTCGGGAACTCAACGATAACTTGTTCGATGGGTAAGCCTATGGGCGGGGGGTTGGTTTTTAGGCCGAGCAGCGCTTCGGCGGCCGGGTTCAGGTCGATGATGCGATTTTTGTCGTCGATGGTTAAGATGGCGTCGCTGAGGCTTTCGAATACGGCCGTGCGCGCAATCGGCAAAATATCCAATAATTGAAACCGCAGCAGTCCCCAGGCCAGCACCAGCCCGGTCACCGTAAACCCAAACGGCGTCAGATCAATCGTTGTCACCCCCAGTAAAAACAACAAGTTTGCCAACCAGGGCACAAAAATACCGATCAGAATAACCATCGTCTGCGGCCAATATAACCGCGAAGACTGCCGCAAAAAGCGATAGATCAACACCGTGCCACTGAACAACAAAATGTACGAATAAACCGCATGCAGCCAGAATCCGATGCTGTAATCAGACCGCAGCATGAACGAGTTGGTAGAATCTAACCACACCGTTTGCCGAAATAGCTGGGTTTGACTATCCGTCAATAACAGAGCCATCACGAAAATCGGCTCAATGGACAAAAAAACCAGATTTCGAGGAGTAAGCAAGTCGTCTCGTCCGGTATAAGAAAGGGTGAATATGAACCACATCGCCACGGTGGTAACAATGCCAATATATTGCAATGTGACGATGATTTTTTTTGCCTGTAGACCAGATACCCCGATTTCTAATCCCTGGAAAAAAGACCAATAACTTAAGGCAAACATTAACCCCGCAAAAGCCGCAATCGTTAACCGACCGCGACGGTTGCGCCAGGAGGCAATACCCAGCCAGCAAGCTATGGCTGCGGAAACAAATAATAACCAGACATAAAAATGGAATTCAAACGACATATTTTCGTAACTGTTCAGGTTTCTCTGGCAAGACCCCAAGGGTGTGATACCCAAATAATCGAAATTCTCAGAAGCAAACCCTTAGGGTCTGTAAAGTTACATATTTTCAGCTAATCCCTTCCCCACATTGTACAAAGGCAGAGTAGGGGATTATCGTATTTTTCCCTAAAATAGGATAGGCCATCTGTACTTTTACAGGACTAATTTCCTGTTTTTAATTAAGGAACAGGGTTGTGGCTTGGCACGATGGCAGATCGGAGGGCAACTCGCGATGCTAACGGCAAGATCAGATTAAGTTGCCTGATACCCCAAATACAACCAAGCAGGCAGTGGTAACAAAAAACCGCTCAGAGTAAAGATACTTCCGAGCGGCTTAATGCCCCGTAGGGGACTCGAACCCCTGTTTTAGCCTTGAGAGGGCTACGTCCTGGGCCGCTAGACGAACGGGGCGGCCTAGTGAACATACATGTTCAGTGGGGAGGATTCTAGCAAACGGCCGTTTCCCTGTCAACCAATCATTCCCGCAGCCGCTTGTGCCGCCGCAGGATGGCTTGCAAACGGCCGTGCGGCAGCGCGTACAGTGTTGCCCCATTGATTCCCGTCATGGTTTCTGCGGCTACCAGCGCATTGATGATGGCTTCTTCCGTGGCATAAGCTACCGCATCGAAAAATAGATCGATGTAGGCATTGGGCACGGCCGTATACACATCGAACCCAGATGGTAAATTGGTGGGCGAGACGGCCGTGGAAAACGCCAGAAATATATCGCCTGAGTGATGATGGGCCGTGCTGCCGGTGCGCGCCAACCCCATGCCCGCCCGCCGCGCCAGCCGCTTGAGCTGGCCGGGCAAAAAAGGCGCGTCGGTGGCCACCAATATGATGATGGAACTGCTTAAGGTATGGCCGGATGACGATATCGGCCGTAAATCCGCAATTTCCTCGCCCACCGGCACGCCGGCGACCAGCAGTTGGTCGCGCCGCCCAAAATTGGACTGCACCAGCACGCCTACCGTGTATTCACCCATCGGCGTGGCCACCCGGCGCGAGGCCGTGCCGATGCCGCCCTTAAAATCAAAGGTGCTCATGCCCGTGCCGCCGCCTACGCCGCCTTCCGCCACCGGACCGCCGGCCGCGTTGTCCAGGGCGGCAAACACATGCTGCGGTTGGATGTGCTGCCCATAAGCGTCGTTGATATTGCCATCCCAGGTTTCGGCCACCACCGGCAGGCTAAAGTAAAACAGCGCTTCCTTGTCTGGCACGTGGTCACGCGCCCAGGTGATGACGGCATCACGCACCACACCCACGCTGAGGGTATTGGTGAGCATCACCGGTCCGGCAAAGGCGCCAAATTCTTCGATGAGATGCGCGCCGGTCATCTCGCCCACGCCGTTGAGGGCGAACAAGCCGGCCTGCACACCGCCAATCGCGCCAATGCCACGGGGCCACACGGCCGTTACCCCCGTCCGCACCGGCCCCTGACCAACTTCTAATTTCCCCTCACCCGCGATTAAAGTCACATGGCCAACAGCCACGCCGGCCACGTCGGTGATGGCGTTTAGCGGCCCTGGCATGCCGCTAAACGGCACGCCCAGGTCTCGCGCTCTGGGTTTAGTCTGGTCTGGCATACACAGTCTCGCTGATAGAACGAATGGCGCGTTGGTAATAGTGGCTGTCGCGGCTCACGCCATACCCTTCTAAAAGAATCAGGTCAATAAGCGATTGCACTTGTTCCGCGCCAACCTCGACAGCGGAATTTTCCAGGGGGTAGTACATGAGGTGGTATTGCACTTCTGGCAGGTCGTCGGCCAGAGCGGGCGTCAGCAGGTCGATATCGGGCAAGAGGATGCTGCCATTGCGCTGGTAAAAGCGAATGCGCCGCTCGGCGAGTTGGGATTCGTGGGCGTCTTGGATGTCGGACGGCCGTTCCACTTCCCAGCACATCCCCAAGGGCGGCTCCTCGGCCTCTCGGCGCAGCCTGTCTATTGTCTGGGTAAACATCCAACTGCCAAGACCCTGGCTGCGGAAAACGGCCGTTGTCGCCAGATAAGCCAGATACCCCAGCCGCAGCCGGGCATGATACGTATACACCGCAAGACCCAGCACTTCCTCCCCGGACACCCCTACAAAAAAGCGAAAGTTCGTCTCCTGATCCACCCGGCCCAAAGCAGACCGTTGGATCAGTTCCACCAGGTCTTCTATCGGGTCGCGCTCCGCCGGGGGAAACGACGCTTCATAAATCGCAAAAGCTTGCCGTGCCAGGCCGCCATCTGCATCCTGTAGTTCTATGAAAGATATCGACTCTTCCACCAACGCCTCCAACCTCTTTGTCTCCAACCGCTAACTTTTTCTGACCAATCAGTGGACAGAAACGGCCGTGACGCTTATTGTAATGTCTTGTGCAAAAAACAAAAACATCCCCACCGCCTCTAAACGACGCAGCCTCATCCTGGACCTGGCTGACCGCCGCCCTTCTGGCCCAAATTGGCTGGGGGGCGTATCCCGTTCTGCTTCGTTACTTGCAAACTGTCAGCGGGCTGCCCAGCCTGTCCTTGCTGTCCGTGGGCAATCTGGTCGTTTTGCTGGCCGTTTTCTTTTTTATCTGGCCGCGCCTGGATAAAAAGCTGCTGCGCCTGCCCATTCTGTGGCTTTTTGGCCTGATGGTCGTCGTGCGCGGCGTGTCCAATTTACTGGCCACCCGTTTTACGCTGGCGATTTACGTCCAGCTTATCTACCTGTTAACCCCCTTTCTGGTGGCTATTCTCAGCCGGATGGCGCTGCATGAAGCGCTACCGCGCTATACGTTCCGCGCCCTCACCATCAGTTTGTTGGGTGTGCTGCTGGTGATCAGCGGCAGTTTTAGCGAGATTGGCACGGCCACGGCCGTTCCCCGTCAAGATTTCCTGGGCATTAGCCTGGCCTTTGGCAGCAGTCTGGCCCTCGCCCTCTACATGCTGCTCACGCGGCGCACTGCCCACTACCACGCCACCGGCGAAAGCCTGCTGCTCGTCCATCTCTTTGCCCTGTTCAGTTTTTCGGCCGTCGCCAGCCTGCTGCTGGGCGAAAATTGGAACCAGTGGGCAGCCCTGTCGCCCCACGATTGGCTCATCTTTGCCCTGCTCGCCTTTGGCATCCTGCTGGGAGCCAACCTGGGGCAAATTCGCACCATCCAACACCTCGGCGCGCCGCTCGTTAGCAGCATGATGGCCATCCGCCTGGTTAGCGCCCTGGCTGTCGGCGCGCTCCTGCTGCAAGAGCAGCTAACTTCGGTCTGGCAAGCGCTTGGCGCGCTGGTCGTCATCGTCACAATCACCTGGTTCCTGCGCCGCCAGATGTAACAATTCAGGGTGACGCATCTCCGGCGGCGGGTTACAATTGCCGCATGAGTGATTATCTTCAAGGTCTAAATGCCCAACAGAAAACGGCCGTAACCGCCCCCGCCGGCCCCGTTTTAGTTCTCGCCGGCCCCGGTTCCGGCAAAACCCGCGTCCTCACCCAACGCATCGTCTACCTGATGCAAGAGCTGCGCGTCCCGCCCTGGCACATCCTGGCCGTCACCTTCACCAACAAGGCGGCCAAAGAAATGACCCACCGCCTGGAAAACATGCTAGAAAGCCCACCACGCGGCCTGACGATGGGGACTTTCCACGCCGTTTGCGCCCGCATCCTGCGCCGCGAAACTGAAAACCTGACGTATTACGGCCGTGACTTCGTTATTTTCGATACCACCGACCAGCTCCAGGTCGTCAAACAAGTCCTCAAAGAACTCAACCTCGACGACAAAAAATTCCCGCCCGCCAAACTGCTCAACGGCATCAGCAGCGCCAAAAACGAACTCATCACCCCCGACATCTACAACGCCACCAACTACATCGCCGAAGTCACCAAGCGCGTCTACGAACGCTACCAGGTCACCCTGCAAGCCAACAACGCCATGGACTTCGACGATCTGCTCATGAACACCGCCCTGCTCCTCGACGAACGGCCCGACGTTTTGCAAACATATCAGGAACGTTACCAACACATCCTCGTCGACGAATTCCAGGACACCAACACCACCCAATACGTCCTCATCCAACGCCTCGCCGCAGCCCACCGCCACATCTTCGCCGTCGGCGACTCCGACCAATCCATCTACAAATGGCGCGGCGCCGATTTTCGCAATATCCAGCGTTTCCAGCAGGCTTACCCGGACGCCCAAATCGTCTTGTTGGAGCAAAACTACCGTTCCACCCAAACCATTCTGGATGCCGCCAAAGCCGTCATCCGCCACAACACGCAGCGCGTCCACAAAGAACTCTTCACCGAACGCCAGGGCGGCGACCTCATCGTCATCGGCGAGGCGTACAATGATTTGGAAGAAGGCGACATCGTCATCAGCACCATCCAAAGCCTGCTGCTGGATGGCTACTCGCCCGGCGATATCGCCGTCATGTACCGCACCAACGCCCAATCTCGCGTCTTGGAAGAATCCTTCGTCCGTGCCAGCATGCCCTACCGGCTCGTCGGCGCAACCCAGTTCTACAAACGGCGCGAAGTGAAAGACATCATCGCCTACTTGCGATTGGTCCATAACACGGCCGATTCCGTCAGTTTCAACCGCATCATCAATGTGCCCACACGCGGCATCGGGGCCAAAACCTTGCAGCAGTTGCAAGATTGGGCCGCCCTCAACGGCTGGCAGCCCGGCGACGCCGTGCTGGAAATTGCCACCAATCCCCACGCCCAACACCCCTTCCGCGCCCGCGCCCTCTCCGCGCTGCAAGATTTTGGCAATTTGCTCTTCGCCTGGATTACCCTGCGCGACACCGCCACCGTCGGCGAATTGTTCGATCTGGTGTTAGAGCAAACCCATTACCGCGAATTTATCGACGACGGCACAGACGAAGGACGCGACCGCTGGGAAAACGTGATGGAACTGCGCAGCGTGGCCGGCGACACCACCTTAAGCCTCAGCGATTTCCTGGAACAGGTCGCCCTGGTATCTGAAACCGACAACGTGGAAGACGAACCGAACTCCACCACCTTGCTGACTTTGCACGCCGCCAAGGGGCTGGAATTCCCCGTGGTCTTCATCACCGGCCTGGAGGAAGGGATGCTGCCGCACAGCCGCTCTATGGAAGATGCCGAGGAACTGGCCGAAGAGCGGCGGTTGTTTTACGTGGGCATTACGCGGGCCAAAGACCGGCTGTATCTTTCCCATGCCTTCCGCCGCTCAACCTATGGTGAAACGGAGGCCACGACGCCCTCGCGTTTTTTGCTGGACATTCCTGAAGAATTGACCAGCGGCGGACGGCCGAAAGCCCGCCGCAAGGAAAGCGTTTCCCGCGCCAGCAGTTGGAACCAGACCACGCCTTCCTGGTCATGGAGTCAATCCTCCGAACCAAAGCGGGGCAGCACCACCGGCCGCGCAGCGACCAACCAGACCAACCGCCAGACCAACAATTGGCAGTCGCCCAACAGCACGACGCCTGAACGCGCGCCCTTACCCAAACCCAACCATCTCGCGCAGCCGGCCGAACCGGAACGCGCCGCGCCCATCTCCGCCGGTTATAAAACCGGCCAGACCGTGCGCCACGCCAAATTTGGCGAGGGCATCGTTATCGAAAGCAAACTCACCGGCAATGACGAAGAAGTCAGCGTAGCCTTTAAAGAATTTGGGATTAAACGATTGGCGGCCAGTTTTGCCAGGTTAGAAATTATTGGGGAATAATGCGTGATGCGTGGGCCGTGAACGGGTTACGCATCACGAAACACACCTTACATTCTTATGCACTACATCATCGACGGCCACAACCTCATCGGCAAAATGCCGGACATCTCGTTAGAAGACCCCGACGACGAGATGCGCCTGGTGCTGCGCCTGAAAAGCTGGCTTGCTGAAAGCAAACAGCGGCAGGTGACGCTTTTTTTTGATGGCGGTGTGCCGGGCGGGCATCTGAATCGGCTGTCGAGCCGCAATCTGCAAGTGATTTTTGCCCCATCGGGCCAAACGGCCGATTCCCTCATCATGCGCCATCTCAAGAAGCTCAAGAACCCGGGCGGATACACGCTGGTGACCAGCGACCGAGAAATTATGCGCGCTGCCCAGGCGCTGCGCATCCGTTTTTTGCAGTCGGAGCAGTTTATTGAACGCATGGGCTTTGTATTTGCGGAGCCTAAAAAAGAGAAAGATGAGGAACGGCCGTTACCCGTTCCCCCCGAAAAACCCGCCGACCCCAAACTCAACGACGCCGAAGTTCAGGAATGGCTCGACTTGTTTGGTCCGGTGCCTGAACGCCCCAAATCCAAACCACGCCCCGCCAAACCCGCCCCGCCCGCCGAACCGCAAAAACCGCAAAAACCGGCCAGACTGCGCGTCGTCAAAGACGACGAACAAGACCGGCTCGAAGCCGACGAAGTAGAAGCCTGGCTGAAGCTTTTCCGCTCCGGCGGCAAAAAATCGCGCTGATTCCCTGCCCTCAGTCTCACAATTCAAATCTCACCCGGAATGATTGGAACCAATGACACGGCCGTATCGTTTTACTTGTGTAACCATTTCACAAGGAGGAGTTACCCGATGACCCTGAAACGATTGTTCCTGATGCTACTGTTGGTGGTAGGCACGGCCGTCTTAGCAGCCTGTGGCGCTACTACCCCCCAACCGGAAGCCGTCGAAGTGACCCGCGCCGTCACCGAAGCTGAACCGCCTGCTGCCGTTGGCAGTGAAAGCACGGCCGGCGACAGCCCCACCGCGCCAGATTCCGGCCCGAAAGTCGCGGCGACGCGCGCCCCGGCGGGCACGGCCGTTGCCCTCCCCGCCGCCGAAATGGAAGTGGCCGTCGAAGCCGCTGTTCCCGCCGCCGACGCGGCGCGCGGTGGTGTCGCCGCGCCGCCCTGCCCCTGGATCAAAACAGCAGTCTCACCGCCGGCGAGGTGGACGACAACGCGAAATGGGACGACTATCTGCTCTACTTGCGCGAGTACAACGGCGCGCAGGTGCTGAAGGTGGACGTGTCGGAGCGGCAGCAGATTTGGGTGCGCGATGGGCAGGAACGGCCGTTAGCCGGGCAGCAAGTGCGCATTTTATCCGGCGACCAGACAGTCGCCACGCTGCGCACGCACAGCGACGGCCGTGTCTACTTCTTCCCCCGCGCCTACCCCGCCCAGGCCGCCGACTACCGGGTGGAAGTGGACGGCGCGGACCCGTTCACCATTCCCGCCGGGAGTGGGCAGCGCGAGTGGTTTGTGACGGTGGTGAATGGCGGGCAGGGGGAAACGGCCGTTAACCTCGACGTGCTCTTTCTCATCGACGCTACCGGCAGCATGGCCGATGAAATCCAGCAGCTAAAGGACAACATCCGCGCGATCTCCGCCCAGGTGGATGCGCTGCCCAGCCGGCCCGATGTGCGCTTTGCCCTGGTGGCCTACCGCGACCGCGAAGACGCCTTCCTCACCCACGTCACCGACTTTACGCCCGACGTGGAGACCTTTGCCGCCGCTTTGGACCAGGTGCAGGCGGACGGCGGCGGCGATTATCCCGAAGATTTGAATCAGGCATTGGCCGACGCCATCCACCAGCCGGAATGGCGCGTGGCAAACACGGTCAGCCTCATCTTCCTGGTGGCCGACGCCCCGCCCCATCTGGATTATGGGCAGCAGGACCATTATGCCGCCGAGATGCTGCAAGCCGCGCAGCGCGGCATCAAGATTTACCCCATCGCCAGCAGCGGCCTGGATGAGCAGGGCGAGTATATCTTCCGGCAGTTAGCCCAGGCGACGGGCGGCCGGTTTATCTTCCTGACCTATGGCGCGAGCGGCCCCTGGCTCTACCGGCACGGAGACAGATTTTCAGGTGTCGGATTATTCGGTTTCGTCGCTGGATGATCTGGTGGTGAAAATTATTGAAGAGGAGCTGGCTCCGTTGAGCCGGTGAGCGGGATTCGCCAATCCTCCCGGAAGTTCTGAACTTCCGGGAGGATGAATGGTTACCCCGCTACGGCAATGGTCATCCCCGCTACGGCAATGGTCATCCCTGCTACGGCAATGGTCATCCCCGCTACGGCAATGGTCATCCCCGCTACGGCAATGGTCATCCCCGCTACGGCAATGGTCATCCCCGCTACGGCAATGGTCATCCCCACTACGGCAATGGTCATCCCCGCTACGGCAATGGTCATCCCCGCTACGGCAATGGTCGTCCCCGTGGGGACGAGGGCCGTGCGTGGGGATGAGGGCTGATTCGCCAATCCTCCCGGAAGTTCAGAACTTCCGGGAGGATGAATGGTTCCATTGTGGGGGGAACGGCCGTTTCCTATACTGGGAATGTGTTAAAATGATGGCGAGTTGACTGCAGTTTCCCGTTACAATCATGGTGCTTATCAGAAGCAGTAACTTCAGGTAGTTTTTTTGAGCGACCCGGTTTCTCAGTGAGGTAGAAAATGACAAATACAACCCTGGAAATTCAACTGCCGACCCCTTTACTCCGTTTGGGCATTAGCCGTGAAGAAATCTCGCACCGCATCACGGAATGGTTGGTCCTCTCTTTGTTTGTCGAAGGACGGATTTCATCCGGAAAAGCGGCTCAGTTGTTAGACATCAACCGGATTGAGTTCCTGGCGCTGTTACGCAAACACAGCATTGCCTATGTGGACTACACGGAAGATGAACTGGCCGATGAATGGCAGGCCGTTGCCGGGCTGCCCGTTTTGCGGCAAGAATGATCATCGTTTCCAACACGACTCCTTTGATTGGCCTGGCTGTTGTCGGCCAATTTGATTTGCTGCGTTTCATGTTTGGGCAAATCACCATTCCCGAAGCCGTTTTTGCCGAAGCCGTCTCGTTTGGACGCGAAGAAGGGGGCGCTAAACAGGAGGTCACGCAAGCCGATTGGATCAAGGTTGTGGCCGTGCAGGATCAGTTAGCCGTTGAAGTGCTGCTCGATGAATTAGATCGCGGTGAAGCAGAAACGATTGTTCTGGCGCGTGAGTTGCGTGCGGATTGGGTATTGATGGATGAGAAGAAGGGGCGGCGAAAATTATCCGAGATGAATCTGAACAAGGTGGGCACTGTGGGTCTCCTGCTCAAAGGCAAACAGGCCGGTTTTCTGCCGGAGATTGGACCCTATCTGGAGGTACTGCGGCGGCAAGGTTTTAGCCTGAGCCGGGCCGTGATGGAAAGTGCGCTAAGGCAAGCAGGAGAATGAGGGTTAGTGGGGTTTCCTCAGTTTGGTGTGAATGGTTGGGGGGAACGGCCGTTTCCTCCCATCCCATCACCCCGGCAGTTCGTACAACTCCACCAACACCCCCCCCGTGCCCTTGGGATGCACAAAGGCATACTTCTTGCCATCATTGCTGGTGACGGCCGTTTCATTAATCAGCGGAATCTCGGCCGCCTTCAGCCGCGCCAGGGTCGCATCAATGTCATCCACCTCAAAACAGAGGTGGTGCAGGCCGGGGCCGCGCTTTTCCAGGTAACGGGCCACGCCGCTTTCCGGGTCGGTCGGCTGCAACAACTCGATTTCACTATCGCCCACCGGCAAAAAAGCCACGTCCACGCCCTCGCGCGGCACACTCTCTACCCGCTCCAGCGCCAGCCCAAAAGCTTCCACCCAAAACTTCATCGCGGCCGCCAAATCCGGCACAACAACAGCAATATGGTCTACTTTTTTAATCATGACACTTTCCTTGTTTCGTGAGGCGTGATGCGTGATTCGTGAGTGATTCGTACTCTTTTCACGCATCACGCATCACGCCTCACGCATCACGCCTCACGCCTCACGTTTCACGCATCACGTTTCACGGATCACAAATCAAAACTGGGCTGATACTCGCCCCACACATCGCGCAGTGTGTTGCAAATTTCGCCCAGCGTGACGTTGTTTTCAACGGCCGTAATCAACAACGGCATCAAATTCTCATCCCCACGGGCGGTCTGGGCCAGGTGGCCGCGCAGTTCGGCCACCTGGCCGTTGTCGCGGCGGGCGCGTAAGGCCGCCAGCCGCTCGCGCTGCGCGGCTTCGACGGCCGGGTCCACCTTCATCATATCAATGCTCAGTTTTTCGTCTTTTTGCACAAAGCGGTTCACGCCAACAACCGTTTGTTTACCGGCTTCCAAATCTTTCTGGAATTCATAGGCGGCTTCTTGAATTTCGCGCTGGATGTAGCCATTTTCGATGGCCGCCAGCACGCCGCCCATGCCTTTGATGGCCTCAATGTAGGCAAACGCCCGTTTTTCCAATTCATCAGTCAGGTATTCGATGTAATACGAACCGGCAAAAGGGTCAATGGTGTCGGCGACGCCGCTTTCGTAGGCGATGATTTGCTGTGTGCGCAGGGCAATTTGCACCGATTCTTGCGTGGGCAGGGCGAGAGCTTCGTCACGGCCGTTGGTATGCAAACTTTGCGTGCCCCCCAACACCGCCGCCAGCGCCTGCAAAGCCACGCGCACGATGTTGTTTTCGGGCTGCTGTGCAGTGAGGGTGCTGCCGCCCGTCTGCGTGTGGAAGCGCAGCCGCCAACTTTGTCATCCTTCGCGCCAAACTGCTCGCGCATGATTTTGGCCCACATGCGCCGCGCGGCGCGGAATTTAGCCACCTCTTCCAGGAAATTGTTGTGCGCGTTGAAGAAGAAAGAAATCTGGTCGGCAAAGCTGTCGATGTCCAGACCGGCGTCGATGGCCGCCTGCACGTAGGTCATGCCGTTGGCCAGGGTGAAGGCGATCTCTTGCACGGCCGTGCTGCCCGCCTCGCGGATGTGGTAACCCGACACCGAAATCGTATTCCAGCGCGGCACTTCCCGGCTGCAATAGTCAAAAATATTGGTGATGAGGCGCATAGACGGCCGTGGCGGGAAAATATACGTCCCCCGCGCGATATACTCCTTCAAAATATCGTTCTGGATGGTGCCCCGCAGCTTGTTGGCCGGTACGCCCTGCCGCTTGCCGATGGCGATCACCATCGCCAGCAGCACGGCCGCCGGCGCGTTAATCGTCATGCTGATGCTCACTTTGTCCAATGGAATGCCGTCTAGCAAAATCGCCATGTCGTCCAGGCTGGGGATGCTGACGCCCACCTTGCCCACTTCGCCCAGGGCCATCGGGTCGTCGGAGTCGTAGCCAATTTGCGTGGGCAAATCGAAAGCCACCGACAGCCCGGTCTGCCCCTGGCTGAGCAGAAATTTGTAGCGCTCGTTGGATTCAACGGCCGTGGCAAAGCCCGCATACTGCCGCATCGTCCAATACCGCCCCGGTACATCGTCGACTGCACCCCGCGGGTAAACGGATACTCGCCGGGGAAACCCAAATTCACGTCAAAATCGGCATCCACTTCGGCCGGACCATACACCCTGTCCACCGGAATCCCCGAACTTGTCGCAAATTTTTCCTGCCGCTCCGGGAACCGCGTTACCACAGGATTCACCTGGGTTTCTTCCCAACTCGTTTTCCGCTCTGCAAAGGAATTCATAAAATTGCTCCTCATCTCATGTCAGATGTTTGCCGAAACCACGCGCTAAGGCGGCTAGAACCACCACGTTGTCCGCGTTAATGACCATCAATTATTCCACAATGTAAATGGATTTACACTCGATTTGTATCCGGGCAGCCATCGAAAGTCGATCTGAAAGCTTATACTTCTATTATCAAATGAGGGCGGCCGACTCGAACCGAGAAAGCAGTTGTAGTCGAGAAACGGCCCAGACGAAGTGAAAACTTGCGGTCAACGGGTATGGTTTTTTCGCTCAATCTAAAAATGGCCAAATGCAGGCCGCCCAAATTTTTAATCAATTAAATTAATCTAAAACTTCCTCTTTTCTCCTTCTTCTCCTCTTCCCGCAAAAAAGCCTTGCCATGCAAGGCTTTTTGTAATTAAGCAAACAGGGGACACGGCCGTGTCCCCTGTTTCGTTTCAGGTCAATTTATTTGCCGCCAAATGGCTAGAGCATATAAGCCACAACGTCCTTTTCCTCTCGTAGTTCGTCGAGGGTGGCCTGGACTTTTTCTTTGGCAAAATCGCTCCAGCCTAATCCCTGCACAATAGACCAGCCGCCTTGCCCATCGCTTTGGACGGGGAAGGAGAAGATAAGGCCTTCGTCGATGCCATAACTGCCATCGGAAGCCACGGCGGCCGAGAACCAATGTCCGGCGGGGTTTTTCTTCAAAACTTTTAACGTGATCCAGGGCGGCGTTGGCGGCCGATAGGGCCGAAGATTTGCCGCGCGCAGCGATGACGGCCGCGCCGCGCTTTTGCACCACGCTGATGAATTCGCCGCGCAGCCAATCATGATCGGTGATGACTTCCAGGGCGGGACGGCCGTTAATCTTCGCATTCTCCACGTCTGGATACTGGGTGGCGCTGTGATTGCCCCAAATGGTGACATTACTCACGTCATTCACCGTCACGCCCGCCTTGGCCGCCAACTGAGCATACGCTCGATTCTGGTCCAGCCGAGTCAGCGCGGAAAACCGTGTCGCGGGAACATCTTTGGCGTTGTTCATGGCGATCAGGCAGTTAGTGTTTGCGGGATTACCCACCACCAGTACGCGCACATCTGAAGCCGCTTTTTGCAAAGCGGCGCCCTGACCGGTGAAAATCGGGCCATTTTCTTTTAAGAGATCGCCGCGCTCCATGCCCTTACCTCTGGGCTTGGAACCAACGAGCAGCGCCCAATTGATGCCATCAAAGGCGACTTCTGGATCATCGGTCACAACAACGTTTTCTAACAGCGGAAATGCGCAGTCATCCAATTCCATCACCACACCTTCCAACGAAGGCAGTGCGGGCGTGATTTCCAACAAATGGAGAGCGACTTTTGTATCACTGCCAAAGATCTCGCCTGAGGCAAGTCTGGGCAGAAGCGAATATCCTATCTGGCCGGCCGCTCCGGTTACAGCAACTTTTACTAATCGTCTTGACATAATATCTCTCCTATTGGGCTAACATGGGTGGGGTCCCGACCCCTAAGTGGGAAACTATAAAAGTACTATTTCGCCGAGTGGCGATCAGGGTTAATTATCACCAAACTGCCTTTTCTCGCAACCTGAGAGCAAAAGCGATCTAGATTAAATCGCCGGGCAGCAGCCAGTTTTTAATCCAATCGGAAGCGTCGGGTAAGCCGCTGCTTGTCGCTGGCAAGCGCACAGCTTCAATATCCACCGGAACTCGCCGCAGGTCTACGCCAATAACGCCCTGGTGGCAGCTGACGATGGCATATTCAGCCCAGGGCAAGTAGCGCGGCGCGTGTACAAAAAGGGCCTGCTCAAATGGCATGCCCACACTTCCGGCATTTGTTAACATAATACCTTTGTGCTGGCGCATCATTTGCATGTGGGTGTGACCGCCAGCCATGACAGCGGCGCGATGGCCGTTGAGCAGCTCATCTACGTTGGTAGGTGGCGTCATCGCCAGAATGATATCGGTGTTGGATTTTGGCGAACCATGAAAACAGAGCAGGTTTTGGCTATCGTCCAGGTTTATTTCGAGTACAGGCTGAAATGTGGACAGGAATTGGAAATCTTCCGGTTGCAGTTGTTCCGCGCACCAGGCGATAGACTCCACAAACCAGGAAGCATCCATGTACTCAAAGAGGACGGAGGGCTGGAGCAGGTATTGATCATGGTTGCCCATGATACATGGGCAGTTGAGGTCCTGAAGCAATTGTATGACTTCCCGCGGCCGGGGGCCTAAGGTTGCCACATCTCCTAGACAGACAATTTGATCGACTCCCTCTCGCCGGATATCGGACAAAACTGCCTCAAAGGAAACGAGATTGCCATGTATATCTGAGATTAACGCGATTCGCATAAATGGCTTCCTAATTTACTGGGGTTTGTCATGCTCAATTTGTTGCTTTGTAGTAACTGTTCAGGTTCCTCTGGTAAGACCCCAAGGGTTTGGTACGCAAATAAACCAAATTCTCAGGAGCAAACCCTTGGGGTCTGTATTTATAGTTCTGCTTGGTAAGTCATTAGACTGATTTCAAGGAAACCTGCTGCGCTGACGAACGACTTCAAAAAGTAATAAAGCTGTCGAAACGGATAGATTTAAGCTGTCGACCTGGCCACGCATCGGGATAACGACTTGTTCGTGAGCAGCCTGGAGCCATGTTTGACTGAGGCCATGTGCTTCGCTGCCAAGGAGGATGGCGACAGGACCGGTGAGGTTTACGGCCGTATACGGCCGTGTCGCTTCCGGTGTAGCGGCAATGATAGGAATGTTCTGGTCTTGCAGCCAGGCTCGGACACGGCCGTTTTCCGCAGCCACCGTTGGCACCGTAAACGAAGCGCCCAAACTCGCCCGAATCACATTCGGATTATGAATATCCGTGCCGCGATCTGTCTCCGCGTCACACACAATCAACCCATCCACTCCGGCCGCATCCGCTGTCCGCAAAATGGCCCCAAGATTACCCGGCTTCTCGACACTCTCCAGCACCACCAAAATGGAGCAGCCGACAGCGGCAAATCGGTCAACGTCCGGCGCAGATAAGGAATTACCAGCACAATCCCGCCGCTTTCGCCGCGATAGGCGATTTTTCAAATACGGCCGTCGTCACCTCAAACAGCTCTGTCTGCCCCTGGTCAGCCAACGCCGCCAACCTTGCCAGACACTGCTGCGCTTCCGGGTCTGTGACAATCTGCGGGCAATAAAACGCTTCATACGGCGTCAACCCAGACGCCAAAGCTCGTGATACCTCACGAACTCCCTCAACCAGAGTCCGCTGCTCCAGGTCGCGTTGGCGGCGGTTATTGAGCCTGACAGCTTGTTTAATGCGCTGATTTTGGAGACTGCTAATGAATGTGTGCATCAACGAAGACCGAAATGATGGATCGCCTTATGTCAGGATGTTTCGGCCTTGGGCGACAACATGATGAAGCCAACTTCCTTCAGCCCGTTGGTCACCGCGTCCTGATATTGGCGGGCGAAAAAGTTTAAAATCTGGACAAATACCGCATCGTAAAATGGCGTCAGATCCCCGCGCCGTTCCTCATGAATGCGAATTTCTTTGCCATTTGGGCCTAATTTCACAATAAAATGCGGGCCAACTTTTTTAATGAAGAAGCTCATCAAAAAAGGCAGCGGGTAGGAACCGCCAGGTTCTTCAACCGACAGTTCCAGGCCGAAATGCCAAAATGATTCATTATCCATCTGCATCGCCCCGGCAAGCGCATAAAATCGATTGTTAGGATCGAGTTCTTCACCCAATGGGATATACGTAATTTCCTGATTTTGCGGCCATTCAAAATACTCTATCATGCCGTCTACCAGGTCGCGGGCAAATGCCTGGCACAAGTTTTCATAATCGAGAAACATTTTTCTGGATTTTCGATACGTCAAACAAATTTCATCGTATTTTGTTTTTGCTTCAGCCATCCATTCTTTCTCCTAAGGCAGTAACCCTCTTTGCTTTCATGCCGGTTTGTTTCTGGTTGGGAACGCGGTTTTTTAAACCCAAAGGTCGAATTTACGCCACGGCCGTTAAAAGTTTTTGGAAATCGTTTCGCAACTGCCCATACTCCGGATGTGGTCTCCATTGTAACAGCACGGACAATTGTTCAGCAATGAAATGGTTTACTCTTTTGGAATAATCCAGACCCCAAGGGTTTGCCCCTGAGAATTTGGATTATTGGTATCATACCCTTGGGGTCTTGCCAGAGAAACCTGAACAGATACACTCTCTTTTTGAATTCCACCGATTATGACGATAGCACCTTACGGTAACAATAACCATACGCCTGCAAAACGGCCGTTTCTGTAGTCGTCAAGAGTTGGTTAGGGTCATTCTGAGCGGAGTCTGCGGAGCGAAGAATCCCTCTTTCTCGACAGCAGGGGATTCTTCCTCGAAGACTCGTCAGAATGACAGTGGTTTAATCTATTCTTGACCCCAACAGAAAACGGCCGTTTCCTGCCCCAAACCCCTAACCCACAGACACCTGAAGGCGGCGCAGCAGCCCATCCAACTCGTCAGCCGCCACGCCGGCCTTGCCCAACGGCCGTTCCACCCGATCATGGCAGTCCGATCCCCCGGTGATCAGCAGCCCGTACTGCTGCGCCCACTGCGTTAGCAGCAGCCGGTGTTCCGGCGTATGGCCGGGGTAGTTCACCTCCAAACCATCCAATCCCAGCACAGCCTCGGCCAAAAATTCCGGCAGCAGCCGCTCCACCACCGCCAACGGCGGCAGCACCTCGTTATACAGGCTGACGCCGGGAAACGAGCCGGCGGCCGGATGGGCAAAGACGCGCACCAACTGCGGATATTGGCGCAGCAGCGGCGTTAGCTGCGCCGGATCGATGCCTGAAGGCACGTAAGCGCGGCTGTCGTTGCCGATGAGCTGATTGATTTGCTCGCGGTTCAGGCCGTGGTTCTCTTTGAGGGCCAGGGCAAAATGGCGGCGGGTGACGTTGGGTGCGAGGATTTCAATTTCGACGGCCGTTAACGCTTTTGCCAGCAGCGGGGTTTCGCCTTGCGGGCCAAACGCCTGGTTGATGGCCGCCACGCGGGCGCGCACCAGACCGGCGCCGCGCCCCTGGCTAAAAATATCGGCGGCCATCTGCCGGAAGGCAGGGTCGGGCAGCAGCGCGTAGGGGATGTAGAGCAGGTAATGGAGCGTGCCGGTGAAATACGGCCGTCTAAACCGCAGCGACACCTCCACCCCCGGCACAACACGAATCCCGGCCGCTTCGCCAGCCATCAGGGCTTCATCCAAACCGTCCAGCGTATCATGGTCGGTCACGCCGATGGCCTGCAAACCCAAAGCGCGCGGCGTTCACCAGTTCCGTGGGCGTATATTCGCCGTCGGAAGCGGTGGTGTGATTGTGCAAATCGGCGACGTAATCCAAAGCCATCAGGACGCCCACCGTTTCATCAGCCAGTAACCTGCACCGGCAAACACAGCGCCCAGCAGTAAAATGCTGCCGGTCCACAGCAAGGCAAAATCGAACCAGAACTGCTCCGGGAACAAGCGAATGAGCGAGTCGGTGTAAGAAAAGGTCCAGGTGCCGGGGTCGAAAAGATGTCGTGGAACAACGTAAAGAACGTTGTCCAGGCAATGCCGATGAAGGCCATCACCAGGACCACGGCCGTGCCCGTAAACACCCCGCCCTGAAACAAAGCCTTGGCGCCCATTGGCCGGGTATCCGGCCGGGCAAACAAGAATATCAGCCCGCCAGCCACCACCAGCAGCAGCACCCACAGCACCGACTTAAAGGCATCGGCGACCACCTTCACATCCACCATATGCCCAATTTCTGACGGGTTATAGAGCGGGTCGTTTGTGCCGGGCAGGCGCAAATCTTCCAACAAATAAATCACCTCGGCGGCCGGTTCGGGCCGCTGCAAGTAATCCAGCGTCGCTTCAGCCATGTCCAGCCGATCTTCTGGCGTAAAGCCGTAGCGGTCGGGGTCGATACGGCCGTATTCCCACGCCGGGTAACTGGGATTATTCCAGGCAATTAACACCCTCACGGTCAGCACGGTAAATAAAAATGGCGTCGCCACCACCACCACCCAGCGAATCATATTGGAAAGTGTGTTGTTATTCATCATCTTTTAGTCGAGTAGTCCTTGGTTGATATAAGGTATGGTCAAGTTGATTGCGCCCGGACGCTGCCTCATTCGCCCAGGCCAGGCAAGCCGGCCGGGCCTTCTTGCAGCAGGTAGCGCAGCACCAGCGTATCGACGATGGTTTCTACCGGGGCGCGCTCATCGGTAAACACAATGTCGGATGGGGTAATGGGAACCAGATTGGCCACGGCCGTTTCCAATGCCGCCCGCAGCAGCGGGTCGGCGTCGCCTGCCAATTGGGCCAGGTTGGCAGCCACATTTTCCGGCACAGTCGGCTGGTTGGTGGCCACCAAAATGGTATTCAACGAACCAGGCACGTCGATAGCCTGCACAGTGGGGAATACAGTCAGCAGCGTGGCGGTCATGGCGTCCACCAGCGAACGATCTTGCGGCGCGCGCCCTACGTTGATGCCCACCACGCCATCGGCCGTGAGATGCGCCTGCACTTCCTGGAAAAATTCGCGGGTGGTGAGGTGCCAGGGGATGTAGGGCACTTTGTAAGCGTCGATGGTGATCAGGTCGTAACGGCCGTCGAGTTGGTTGAGTTCGTAACGGCCGTCGCCCACAATCACCCGCAAATTGGGGTCTGTCATGGCAAAATAATCGCGCCCCGCCTGCACAATCGCCGGGTCTAGCTCGATGCCATCAATCGGAATGGGGCCAAAAACGCGGGTTAGCTGCTTGGCGATGGTTCCCGCCGCCAGACCGATCACCGCTGCGTTTTCCACCGTTCGGTCGCCGGTCGCGGCGTTAAAATAAGGCGCGGCCAGCATCATGCTCCACACCGAAATGCGGGACACCGCGCCGCCATCGCAATAAAATGAGTGATACGCCTGCCCTTCGTTTAGCAGCAAGTAGTTGCAATTGCCCTGGCGCACCACCTGCACGTAGTTGTAGGCCGATTCGGTCTCAAAGAGCTGGCCATCGTAGGCTTTGATGTTGCCTGGGGTCCAGAGCAAGACCACCGGCGCCAGCAGCAGCACCGCGATGAAGCCGATCAGGCCTTTCTGCCTGTTATCCCGCCACAGCCCAATCAGGCCGATAAGCAGCAGAAAAAACCGAAGAGCACGGCCGTTACCCGCGACCCCAACAGCGGAATTGTCACCAGCACAGGCAAATACGTGCCCAGCAAACTACCCCAGGTGGAAATGGCGTAAATGCGCCCGCTGACCCGTCCCGCTTCGGCCACGTCTTGCACCGCCAGCCGAATGGCAAAGGGCGAGATGCAGCCCAACAAGGTCACCGGCACCGCCAGAGCCAAAATGACGCCCACCAACGAACTCACCAGGGCGCTGACGTTGATGGCGGCCATCGCTGCGGCGGCCGTTTTGAGGATGACGCTGGTGAGCAGCAGAAAGAAAACGGCCGTAAACCCGGCCGCACTGACAAGGGCGTAAAAGGTGGCGGGATACGGCCGTTTATCCGCCCACCGCCCGCCGATAAAGTAGCCGAGCGTCAGAAACAGCAGCACCAGGCCAATCACATTGGCCCAGACCAGATTCGACGTGCCATACACCGTCTGCAACATGCGGCTGGTGGTAAATTCCACCGCCAAGGTACTCATGCCGGCGGTAAACACCGTCAGGTACAAATATCGTAGATTGGGGCTTGCGATTTGCGAGTTGCGAATGACGAACCTCTCATTTTCCAGATTTCGGCTTAACGCCCCAACCCTGCACGGGCATCAAAGCGCCTCGATTATAACAGACTATCCTGAGGCGGGTCACAGCATTCCCGGTTGATCGGCCCCCTGCCTTTGCCAGCGCTAACGGCCGGTGATGCGTGTTACGTGATGCGTGATTCTTGCTCCCGAAGACCTCACGCATCACGCCTCACGCATCACATTTCCCCCATCAGCCGCCGAAACCAGATCGCCAGGGCGACCACCGCCACCATCATGGCCGCGCCCATGCCAAGATTTATTGTCAAAAACAACACGATGAGCCATTGAAACAGGTAACTCACGCCGCCCACCAAAACAAACACCCCATTGGCCAAAAAGGCCGTTCGGATGACCATTTCCAGCCGCCCGCCGCTGAAAACCGGCGCGACAAACAGCGATGACAGGCCAAAAAACAGCGTAAAACCCAGCATATTGATGGCCGACATGGCCGAGAATGGGTTGGCCTGTAACACCTGTTCCAATCCGGCAAACTGTCCCATTTGCAGGTTAAAGCGCACAGCGCTAATTTGCACGAAGTAGTTGACGCCAATAAGCGTGGCAAAATCAAGCCAAAACTGAGACTGTTGCGGGTGAGAATTTTCTTGTCGGCGGGGGCCATCTCGTGGATGCTGTTTAACGCCACCACGTATAACACGCCGAATATAAGCATGGAAGCCTGCGCCAGGTATTGGAAGAAACGGCCGTTCCCCTGCGCATACACCACAAAATCAGCCATAGTCGTCCAGACAAACAAGGGCTGCACAGCCAGAATGGCCACAAAACAAACCGTAAAAATGATATAGGTCACGGCGCTGCCTGCCGCCGCCCAAAAGCCAAGTTTAAGGGAAATTTGATTCATTTGTCATCTCCTGAAAGAATTCGTTTAATGCTAACGTATGACACGTACCCCAAAACCCAAAGGGTTTAACCAACCTCTCGAAAGCAACCGTTGATTCGGAAAACCCTTTGGGTTTATGAGGTAAGCCAACAATCTGCCACCAACAGCAAGCCGTTTGTGGCTAATTCAGGAGACAACAAGAAAGGGGAAATGCGTGATGCGGCACGGCCGTATCCACCACCAGACCGGCCAGCGACAAAAATAATGGGCGAGGAGAATCAACCAGGGGATGGAAACCCGCACGGCCGGGGCTAATTGCACCAGCCCAACCCACAGGCCCCACAAAAGCAAAACGATAAAACAAACCAGAAAAGGCATGAACAAATTATAACACCCTTGTCGGCTCTGCGTCAGGCCAGCGCGTCGATGATTTCGCGCGGCGATGGCGGGTCTGGCTGATTGATCACGGCCGTCACCCGCTGCACCACATAAAACGGCGGGCAGATCACTTTCGCCAACAAACTCGTCGCCTGATCATAACGCTCAATAAGCGCAGCCCGCGCTGCCACGGGCTGCGCGTGTAGGGCCAGCGCCTTCTCCCAGGCTGCATGACGCGCGCGCCGGATGCTAAAATTGCCCAGCGCCTCGTCCGCGCTGCCGCCGAGCGTGTCCATCATCTGAAAAAGCGGCGAGGATTGGTTTACGCCATCCTGCACTTCATCCAACAACCCGGCAAGCACCTGGTTGACTGCAAAAAAGTCATTTTTCAGCGGTACTATCTCGCACTCACGGCACACTTCAGCGGCGGCAATGCCCAAATCCAGGTTGATGTGGGCGTTCATGCCCAATAACAAATGCTGCAAAACAGTTGGCTGCGGGTCTTCGGTGCGCTCAAAGGTATAAGCCCAGGCGCGGGTTGGCTGCTTGCCCTGGCGATACTGCCGGTAAGCGTCAATATACCGTTGGGCAAACACAACGTCTAGCTGGATCATGCGCGGACCGTCTTCAAAACGGCCGTTCTCCACCCTTCCTTTATCTGCGCTGTCACCTTGCGGTACATCGCCGGAAAATAACCGAGGCGGCTGTCCATCTCCCGACATTCATCAATGATAGCGGTTAAATCGTGGATTACGTCGTCAATTGTTTCACCAGTCATGGTTCTCTCGTCCAGACAAACATTAAAAGCGGGCAAATCATAGCTCTAACACCCAGCGTGTCAAGTTGTGGGCGGCACGGCCGTTGTGCCATCATACCCGTTATGGCAAAATTGTACCTGATCAGGCTTAAAAGCAGGCTTACCCATGCACATCGGATTAAGCTGTAAAATTTTGTCGATTGAGGCCAGCGGAGAAACGGCCGTAACCATGAACCCATCACCTGAAAATTCACCTCACAAATCGTTCCTCATCGCCGCCATCGTCCTGAGTTTCCTGGGCGTTTTATTCAGCCTCACGCAGCTCCCTCTGGGCGCGCAAATCGGGCTAACCCCCACCCTGGAAGTCCGCAGCTACCTGCCCATTGCCCCCAACGCCCCCACCGAAACCCCCACGGAAACGCCGACGGCCACGCCTACCGCCACACCCACCGCTACCCCATCGTCTGGCTGCGTGCCGCCGCCGGAAATCCCTCCCAGCAACATCGCCTACGAAGCAGAAGTGCGCAGCGGCATTAACCAGCAGCGCGCCAACAATGGCCTCCCCGCCCTCAACCTCGCCGCCGAATTAACCCAATCCTCCCGCCGCCACAGTCTGGATATGGCCGTCAACCATATCACCAGCCACACCGGCTCAGACGGAACCCAACCCGACGACCGGATGCGCGAAGCCTGCTACGACCTGAATTATTACGGTGAAATTATTGGCTGGGGCTTTGTCGATCCGGCGGCGATGCTGGATTGGTGGATTAACTCCGCGCCCCACCTGGGCACCATCCTGAACGCCAGCATGCAGGACTTCGGCGCAGGGTATATTTATCTGGCCGGCAGCGATTTTGGCCGCTATTGGACGGTCAATTTTGGCCGCCGCAGCCTCACGCTCCAACCGCAGCCCGACACGCTGTACACATGCGAATATCGGCTGGAAGGTGAGATGGGCGGCATTTCTCTGCGCGTGGTTAGCCCGGAACCGTGCAACAGCTTGATCGAACAACCATAGACCGGAATTGGGCGCTGGGCACGGGCCATAATGGCAGTTTGGGGGAGATGGATGCGACAGGGCTGAGAGGGATACGGCCGTTGCAAACTTGTCAGCTTGTCCCCTCGCTCGTACAATCCCAGGCGACACAAATTACACGCCTCAAAGCCGGAAAGGAGAACGATATGGCTGCTGTAGTCGATAAACGAGCCGAACAAAAGACCGCTTTAGAAAAAAATCCGCCACGGGCTGGCAACCAAGGTGCGCATTCTCGCCTCCAACGACGCCTGCCCCGTTTGCAAAGCGCTGGAAGGCGCGTACGAATTCGACGAAGTCCCCGAACTGCCTCACGAAGGTTGCTCACATCCGGATGGTTGTCGCTGCTTCTATGCGCCGGTACTCGATCGGTTTGGCCCCTGATTTTGGCGAAACTGTCTGTTTGGCTGGCCCGCACCCTGCTGCGGGCTTTTCATGGGTCGGCTTTTACCCACATGAGCTTCTTGCTACCTGTTGATCGCCTGCGCGAAACTGCGTCGCTGGTCGCTTTTCCCCATCCCCGCCCGGCGTATCCGGTCCACATTCTCATCGTCCCAAAACGCAGCATCCCCAACCTGATGGCCTGGCAAGCGACCGATTTCGACTTCTTAGGCGACCTGATTCCCACCGTGCAAAGCCTGGTCGCCGAATTGGACCTGGAAACTGCCGGCTATCGCCTGATCGCCAATGGCGGTTCCTACCAGGACATCCCCAACTCCACTTTCCACCTGATTTCCGGCACTGCGGAAACAAAATTAAAGATTAAAGTAATTGGTCAGGTTTCTCTGGCAAGACCCCAAGGGTTTGATGCCCAACTAATCTAAATTCTCGAGAACAAACCCTTGGGGTCTGTACAAGTTTCTCTGGCAAGACCCCAAGGGTTTGATGCCCAACTAATCTAAATTCTCGAGAACAAACCCTTGGGGTCTGTACAAGTTTCTCTGGCAAGACCCCAAGGGTTTGATGCCCAACTATTCCAATTTCTCGAGAACAAACCCTTGGGGTCTGTATAGGTTTCTCTGGCAAGACCCCAAGGGTTTGATGCCCAACTATTCCAATTTCTCGACAACAAACCCTTGGGGTCTGTATCGTTACAAATTAAGGACGATTAATCTCCCAGTCTCCCAATCCCCAGTCTCCCAGTCCCCACCCTATCCATACGCCAGACTTTGGCGCACGCTGATGCGCAGGTCGCCGCGTGCGCCGGAATCAACGACGCCAGAAAAGCAATCGCCAGAATAGCCACCAGCCAGATAACTACCCCGCTGTAACTAAAAGCAAAATCAAGGTCAATTTTTAGGATGGTCTGGTCGAGGATGTTGGCCATCGGGCGCGCCACCAAAGAGGCTACCGGCACAGCCACCAGCCAGCTCATGATGCCTTGCAGCACTCCTTCCATCACAAACATGGTCATGATGGTGGGCGACTGCGCCCCGATAGACCGCAGCACGCCAATTTCCCGCGTGCGCTCCACCACGCTGATCCATAAGGACCCCATCAGGCCAATGCCGCCGACCACGCCCATCACCAAGGCCAGGCCAAACAACATGCTGTTGATGATGTTGAACTGGTTGAAGGCATATTCGGCGTCGGCGGCTTTGGTGCGGCTGAAGAAAGCGCTGGTTTCTACGCCGCGTGTTTTGTAGATGTCGTTCAGGCGTTCATCACGGCCGTAAACTCCCCATCGTGCTGAACGGTGCGGATAACAATCTGGTTGGCGCGGTTGGCTTTTTTGGTCACATCCACCACGGCCGTTGCCGGGGCATAAATTGGGTCTGTCGAAATCGGATTTGGCCGTTAGCATCTGGTACGTGCCAATCACTTCCCAATCCGCCGTGCCCAAATTGCCAAAGTCGATGGTGATCGTGTCGCCCACGCAGGTTGTTAAATTCGGCCGTATCCTGGCTGATAACGGCGACGCGGGTTTGACATCTGTGGGGACAGCCAACGGCAGTTTACAATATACGGCTGGTACATCGCGCTGCCTTGCGGGATGCCGCATACACTTCTGCCCCAAACCGTCAGTGTCTTGCACCCGTTTCCCCTTCGCGCAGCACCGTGCCCGAAACGGTATACCACGCTTCGGCCGCCGCCACATTCGGCCTCCTGGGCAATTGTTTCCACCTGATCGGCCAGCTTGCACCTGAAGCAAAGAAAATCCGCATGTCGTAATGCCGCCGGTCCAATTCGTTATCCAGAGTAAAGGTCATGGAGTCTTGCCAGCGTACACGGTCATCAAGAACATCCGTTCCGGCCAAGATCAGCACCAACTGCGTCAGCGCCAACCGTCCTTTGCGGCCGGAACATATTGCCCAAAGCAATGGGATAGGGCGAGGGCAGCACTTTCTCGCCCAATTTTTCGATGGCTGGATCCAGCTAGACAGCCAAAATCGCCGCCAATGCCATAGAGGCGATGGCTTCCCGTACGGAGATGGCCGCCCGGCTTAACACCGGCCACACAGCGGCCACCATCGGCGCAACAACATGCCGCTAAATCTGCAAAAAAACGGCCCGGCTGGGAAAATTAGAAGGTTTCATAATCGATGTTGAACAGCTCCAGGAACCATTTGCCGGCCTGATAGGCGGCGATCATGCCGGTAGGCAGAGCCATCGCCAGTGCCAGACAGCCGAGATCAGCACACCGGCCAGAAAGACCTGCACAATCAGGCCCGATTGGCCGCCAATCCGCTTTAATGACGCCATCTGGTCGGTTTGCTGGGATGATGTTGGTCATGGTGTTGGCGACAATGATCACGCTCGTGAGCAGCGAGACCACAGCCAAAATTTGCAAACGAGGTGATGCCTCGGCAGAAACGGCCGTCCCCAATGCTCATCTGGTTCCTGAAAATGGTCACCGCCACGCCCAGATTTTGTTTGGCCAACTGTTCTTTGACTCGCCGCCGCTGGTCCGCGGGCATAGTCTTCGCTGTAGGGTTCCACGCGCACCCACATCTGTGAAAGTGCCCTTGGGGAATACCAAAACGGGCCAGACCCCGGCATCGACAAAGAAATAGCGTGCCGCCAAAGTCGGGCGGCGGCACAAACGGAGGTGCCGAATTTTGCCGGTAATCGGCAAAAGCCCCGTTTGTGCCGTCTAGCTCAAAAATCACTTCGTCGCCGATGACCATGCCGTAAATAATCGCTGGTAATGCGCTCCACGCCGATTTGCTACCTTCAGGCCATGCCCCTTCTTTCAACACACCCAGTCGTAGAGCTTGTTTTCGTGGTCGTCGCGCATGACGATGGTGGCGCCTTCCCAACGGCCGTTTCCCCCCGTTTGTAATGCACCGACGGGACGTTCAGCAGTTCACTACCCGCCACGCCGGGGATGTGCAATGACGCGCCGTGTCGCGGTCGATGGTCCCCCGTAGAACGATATTCATGTGCGAGGGCCGACCGACCTGTTCAGATCCATCGTGCTTGCGTTGGTCCACCAGCCCAAATATCTGCCAATGGCAACACGCCTGAGCCCAATACTCAACACCGCCAGGAAGGTGCGGGCTTTGTGCCGCCAGATATCGCCCAAAACTTTAATCCAGATAACGCTTACGAGTGTTGGTAAGGGTGTTCAGTGTTGGGGCTCAAGGGGTTGTACGTTGGTTGCTGAAGATTACGGCTGTCACGTATCTCAATAACCGTCCGCGGCAAACGGCGGGCCGCCAGACTGCGGCTGTGCGTCACCATCAGCATCGTTTTTGCCCTGATCACCTGGTCGCTAGACAGTTGGAAGACATCTCTGAAGTTTTGGTGTCCAGATTGCCGGTGGTTCGTCGGCCACCAGCAAGGGCGGGTCGTTTGCCAGGGCGCGGGCGATGGCGGCCCTGCTGCTGTCCGCCGGAGACCTGCTGACGGCAGTTCGCGTGGCCTGATCGGCCAACCCACGGTATCTAGTAAATTCAGGCCCGTTCACGCCGTTGTTTTGGTTGGTAAGGTTTTTCGACAAAACCATGGGCGGTATCACATTTTGCAGCAAGTTCAGGGCGGGCGGAGTTGGGAAACTGGGAAAATAATGCCCAAATGTTCGCCGCGCCAGGCCGCCAGTCGATTTTCGCTCATGGTGTGCACCGGCCCCCCGGTCACGATCACTTCGCCTTCAGACGGGTGATCGATGCCTGTAATCATGTTGAGCAACGCCGGATTTCCATTGCCAGATGACCGACAATGCACACAAATCCCGCTCTTCTTGCACGGCTGTGCTGATGCCTTTCAACACCGTACTTTCCGCATCGCCCACCGGGAAGCAATTTGATAAACGTCTTCTTGATCTCGATGATAAGCGTACCGTTTAAATTGTCCATGAACCCGGCCTCAGGAAATAAACAAAACAAAAGCCAGAGCGCTTAGACCATTAAAAATTCGACAAATGGGAGTTTAACTTACTTGACTGACACTTCCCAGATTTACCGCGGAGGGCGGAGAGGTCGCGAAGGTTTTCTCTGGTACAAACTCCGCGTACTCCGCATTCTCCTGATAAGCTCCGCCAGTCAATCAGCAGGTTTACCTTAACGAGTTGGGCAGGTATGCGTGATAAAAATCAACAATCAGAGGAGGTTTCTAAGGATTTGTTGAGGCGGGCGAGAGACGGCCACGGGCCGTCCCCGATGGCAGGCGCCAACCTGCGCGCCGATTGTGGCGCAGCACAACGCCGCCGCCGCACTGGCATACCGCGGTGCTTCCTGCCAGGAACCCCGCCGCCAGGCCATACGTAAGGCGCTCCGTGGAAAGCGTCGCCGGCGCCGTGCAACGATGGTCGTCACCGCAAACGCCGATAATTTGCCCATCGCCGCACCCTTTGCCCTGAGACTCAATCCATGTTTCGCCCAGGGTGATGACTGGCCGTTCCCGCCATCCGCGCCAGGTAGGAAATCTGGTTGCTTCCGCATCCGGCGCACCGCCATATTCCAGGCCAAATTTGGCCGAAGCCACCACAAAATCCAATTGGTCCACCAGCGCCATCGTGCCGCGATGCACCGACCCGGCACCAACTCCGAGGGAATGCCCTGCGCCTGCGCTCACCGGGCAGCCGGCAGCGATGCATCCGGCTCCAAACCGTCGAACAGGGATAACCTGGGGCTGGAAAATGGTGGGTCGAGACGACGTCTGGGGGTAACGGCCGTGGTGTCTCCACGATAATTGACCAGGAGCGATGTCCGTCTACTTGGCCAATCACTTCCATAGCGCGCCGGGTCCGGCGCTGCGTACCACCAGCCGCGCATCCACGCCTGCCGCCTGCGGCACTTGGCCAGATGCAGGTCGCCATATTGCCATCCCGGCCCAGGTAGCCGGCAAAAGGCGCTGCGCCTGCCGAGCCGGAGCGGACAGCGCTACGGCGTTGTTGGGGTCCGGGCCACCGCCGCAGCTCACCAAACCGTCGGCGACGCTTTTCCTCATCGGGCGCGGTGATGGGAGACGGCATAAAGGTAAGATCGTGGCGGCGTGACCCAGGCACAAGACGTCGATGGGCAGCGCGGCATGGGGATTGGTGAAACGGCCGTGCGCAAGGCGGGGTCAGGGCAGCGGCCGTTATCGGCGCTTTCAAGGTCGCCGTGCCAACCGCCACCACCGGAAATGTGCCGACCGACAGCGGGGCAAACAACTCTGCATCCTAGCTGGCGTCTACTTCCAGCAGGTGATGGGGATACTTCCCAGCGCCAACTGCGCCACTCCTGCCTTCGACTTTCATCACAACAGGCTCTGGCGCCCGCTTTTGTGTAGAGGGCAACGGTAAGCATTAGGGGGTGGGCACGGTCCCGCCAGATGGTTGGCCAACCAGCGCCAACCATCTAAACACGCTGGTCAGCTTAAAAACACGCCGGGCAAAACGGCGCTGGGATAATAACGCCATCAACACAGTCAGGTAGATATTGGAAGAAATAAACAAGCTGCGCATTTTTCAAGGTCACGGATGCTGCCGCACGTTGCGCACAAACAGTCTTACCGTCGCCGCCAGCATCGGCACAAAATAAGCCCAGCCTAAAACGGGAAAAAGTCAGCCCCAGGCCAAAACACAGGTGGGCGCGGTATGCGACATCACCTTACCAGGCCGCCTGACGCGGCGTGGTGTGCACCGGCAGCATGGGCACGTCGGCGTTTATAGTCGTCACGGTAGAGGATGGCCAGGCTCCAAAATGGAACGGCGTCCACAAGAACAAAATCAGAGCGAGAATCAGCGCGCCAGGGCTGTTCCAGGAACCGGCGGCGGCGCGCTGTTGAACACGGTCGGGGTGCCGCCGCCCCGCCGTAAAGACGATAAGAAATTTAACAACGTGCGCGGCTTGAGCCAGATGGTGTAAATAAACACATAAATCGACCGCGCTGAGCGCCAGAAAAAGGAGAGCGGTTTATTAAAAGCGCGAAAGACAGCCGCCACCGGGATCACAATCATCAGAGCGCCAACCCACGAACCCGGTAGCCGGGATTGGGAATTTCGCCGTTGACTACCAGGTCGTTTCTTCCACCGTGCGCCCCATCTTACCATCTTTGTGCCGCTCGCGATATTGGTTTAATGAAGA
>JADIYP010000002.1 GCA_016705235.1 Candidatus Leptovillus affinis | reverse complement strand
CTTCTGTAGTCATCGGGTTCTCCTTTTGCCAATGGTCTTGTAGCTCTTAGCTTAAGGGAACTCGATGCCTTTTTTAACTAGCACCAAAGGTTTATAATGGATTCATGCTTGGAGACTTACTGCAAACAAAATTATATGTACCCCGGTTACGGCCGTCTCTCGGTCCCTCGTCCCCGCCTCATCGAAATACTCAACCACGGACTGACCGGCAAGCTGACCTCATCTTACGCTGAACTGTCAGCTGAGCGGAGCTTCGAGCGAAGCATCCCGTCCACCAGAAGAAGGAGATGCTTCGAGGACCTCAGCATGACACATTTCTGGTTAAATTGAGAATTGCTGTATCAACCAGTAAATTTGGGCAAATCGTGAGCCTTTCCAGTATACTTTGCGTGATGCTCGGCAACTTGCTCCAAACCAAACTGTATATTCCTCGAAAAACGACCGTCACTCGTCCCCCGCCCCCACCTCATTGCCAAGCTCAACCGGGGTTGCACCGCAAACTAACGCTTATCTCTGCCCCGGCCGGTTTTGGCAAACCACCCTGGTCAGTGAGTGGATAGCTGATGGGAAACGGCCGTTTGCCTGGCTCTCATTAGACAAAAGAGATGGCGATCTCAGCCGCTTCCTGACCTACCTCATCGCCGCATTGCAGACCCATAAACCCGCGCTGGGGGAAAAAGCGTTGGCGATGCTGGAATCTCCTGGAGCCACCGCCGTCCGAATCCATCCTGACCACCCTGCTTAACGAAATCGCCGCCATTCCGGATGAATTCGCCCCTCGTCCTGGACGATTACCACGTCTTAGACGCCGCCCCACCCATTGATCAGGCGCTCACATTCCTGTTGGAACACCTGCCGCCGCAGATGCATCTGGTCATCACCACCCGTGAAGACCCGCCGCTGCCCCTGTCTCGCCTGCGCGTGCGCGGCCTGCTGACCGAACTAAGGGTGGCTGATTTGCGCTTTACAGTGGTGGAAACGGCCGTGTTCCTCCACAAAGCAACTGGTCTGGAATTCTCCACTAATGAGATTGCCGCCCTGGAAAAACGCACCGAAGGCTGGATTGCCGGACTGCAATTGGCCGCCATCTCCATGCAAGGGCGGGCCGACGTGCCGGGCTTCATCAAAGCGTTTGCCGGCGACGACCGCTACATTGTCGATTACCTCGTTGATGAAGTGCTGCGCCGCCAGCCCGAACACATCCGGCGTTTCTTACTCCAGACATCCATCCTCGACCGGTTGAGCGGCCCACTGTGTGAAGCCGTGACGAACCAGGAAGAAGGCGGCGCCTTGCTGGAAATACTGGAACGCAGCAACCTGTTTGTCATCCCCTGACGACAAGCGGCAGTGGTACCGTTACCACCACTTGTTTGGTGATGTGCTCCAGGCCCACTTGATGAAAGAACAGCCTGAAGCAACTGCGGCGCTGCATCAGCGGGCCAGCGGCTGGTACGAAGGCCATGGTTTAACGGCCGCTGCCGTCTACCATGCCTTTGCCGCCGATGATATGGCGCGGGCCGCCCGGATTATCGAACTGGCCTGGGGCGAGATGGATAGGAATCGCCAGGCGGTCGAATGGCTGGGTTGGGCCAAAAAGCTGCCCGACGCTCTGGTTCTCGCCCGGCCCGTGCTCAGCGTGGGTTATGCCTGGGCCTTTTTAGATACTGGCCAGATGGAGACGGCCGAAATATGGCTGCGCCAGGCCGAGCACTGCCTGGCAGCCACCACCGATTTCGTCGTCGCCGATGAAGCCGAATTTCAATATTTGCCGGGGAGCATCGCCTCGGCCCGCACATATCATGCGCTGGCGCTGGGCGATATGGCCGGCACCATCAAATATGCCCATCAGGCCTCGACTTCTTTCCCGCAGAAGCATATCTCCGGCGCGGCACCCCGGCGGCGCTCCTGGGCTGGCCGCCTGGGCCAGCGGCGATTTGACCGAAGCCATACACGCCTTTACCGAGGCCATGACCAACTATCAAAAGGCAGGCAACACCCTGTTTGTCATTACCGGCGCCTATGTTCTGGCTGATATGAAAGTGGCGCAAGGGCATCTGCGCGAGGCTATCAAAGTTTGTCAGGAGGCGGTGCAGCTGGCCGAGGCGCAGGGCGAACCGGTGCTGCGCGGCGCCGCCGACCTGTACACCGGCTTGTGCGAGCTGTCTCTGGCGCAGAACGATCTGGAAGCGGCCAAAGCACACCTGCTGCGCAGCCAGGAACTGGGCGAAGATGCGGCATTGCCGCGTTGGTCCTATCGCTGGTATTTAGCTCAGGCGGGCGTAAAAGCGGCGGAAGGCAATCTGGATGATGCGCTCGATGCGCTCGACGAAGCGGAACGGCAGTACGTCCGCGGGCCGGTTCCCGATGTACGCACACTGGCGGCGCTAAAGGCGCGGCTGTGGGTGCAGCAGGGCCGGTTGGCCAATGCACAGAATTGGGCTGATGGGCAGGGGCTGTCCGTTGACGATGACCTCAGCTACCTGCACGAATTTGACCATATCACCCTGGTCCGGCTGCTCATCGCCCGGTACCGGCATGGGCAGGAAGAAAATTACCTCCAGGCGGCGGCGGCTCTGCTGGAGCGCCTGCGGCAAGCGGCGGAAGCGGGCGGCCGGATGGGGAGCGTGCTGGAAATCCTGGTGCAGCAGGCCATGGCCGCTGAAGCGCAGGGCCATATCGCTGAGGCGCTCGTACCGCTGGAACAGGCCATGGCTTGGGGTGAACCGGAAGGCTGCATCCGTACGTTTGTCGATGCAGGACCGCCGCTGGCCAAGCTGTTGGCAAGGATGAAGGCAGAAGGTAGAAGGCAGAAAGCGTATGTTTCTCAACTACTGGTCGCTTTTGGTATGGGAAAAGTTATTCAGCCGTCAGCCGCCAGCGTTCAGCCTTTGGTTGAGCCGTTGAGTGAGCGCGAGTTAGAGGTCTGCAGCTGGTAGCCGAGGGGCTTTCCAACCGCGAGATAGCTGAGCGGTTGTTTGTGGCTTTGAGCACGGTGAAGGGGCACAATCGAGTTATCTATGGCAAGCTCAACGTCAGCCGGCGCACGGAGGCGGTGGCGCGGCGCGGGAGTTGGGCTTGTTGTAGGTGATACGGCCGTTCATTCCAATCATCTCATCATTTTGCAGAAAATTGGGGACGTCGCCCACGTTTATCAGCGAGATTTGGATTCCGGTGAAGAAAAGTTAGCATAACCGTCAGACCTGCGGGGTTTCCACAAACCTCGCAGGTCTCCAGAACAACACCCCCAACAATACTTTCGTGTCTATACGCCAATACCGGTTGGCCGATATGCTGCTTTCACATCAAACAAAGTGAAAGGAGCAGAAAATGTCAACTTGTAAAAATGGTTTTTTGGATTTTCCTGATTCTGGGTATTGCAGCATTGTTTGTGAGTATGCGGACACAAAGGGTGGAGGCGGCTGACCGCCGCGACGTGCCGCCTTTTGGCGTGTCCGGCCCACACTCAGTGGGCAAACGTGATCTGGTGACTGAGGGGGAACGGCCGTTGCCAGTAATCATCTGGTATCCAACCACACTCGACAACAACGAGGGGGCCGCCGCATCTCCCTACAAGGTCAAGCTGGGCGCGCCGTTGGGTGAGGTGATCATTGCCACGACTCAAGGGCACGCCGCCCATGATGCTCCGTATGATTTCTCCGCCGGGCCTTATCCGCTGGTAATTCTATCGCCCGGATTTGCCATCGGTAGTGTTAGTTACAGTTGGCTGGCCGAACATCTGGCTTCTTATGGCTTTGTTGTCATTGCGCCGGAGCATCAAGAGACCCTCGACCCGCAAATGAACTGTGGCGCGCCGCCATCATCCGCCCGCAGGATATTTTGACTGTGTTTGCTTATGTGGATGAACAGACCGGACCGGGTGGTGCGCTGGATGGGTTGATTGATGGCGAGGAAACGGCCGTGATCGGACATTCCTACGGTGGCTACACAGCTCTGGCGGCGGCCGGTGCCCAGATAGACACCTCCAGCTTCGAGGTTCACTGTAACGAAGCCATCCGAACGGAAGACCCCACCGCCTGGCTGTGCGACATGCTCCTGCCACATTTGGCCGGAATGGCCAACCTGGCCGGTCTGGACGCTGTACCCGAAGGACTTTGGCCCCCGGCGGCTGATCCACGCGTGGATGCGATTGTGGCTATGGCCGGTGATGCCTATTTCTTTGGCCCGCCCGGGCTGGCCAAAATCGACGTGCCGGTGCTGGCAATGGGCGGCACCCTCGACGAGGACACGCCCTTTTTGTGGGGGCCGCAGCCAACTTACGAACACACGGTCAGCCCTCGCAAGGCACAGATAGCCCTGAATGACGCCGAACACATGATTTTCACCAACACCTGCCAGTCGATTCGCTGGTACGCCAAACCACTGGCCAGCGAATTCTGTGACGATTCTGTGTGGGATAGAGATCAGGCGCATGATCTGGTCAAACACTTCACCACCGCATTTTTGCTGGCCGAACTGAAGCACGATTCGGATGCGGCGGTGGTGCTAACACCCAATGCCGTCGAATTCCCCAATGTGACGTATAAAGCACAAGGTTATTAGAAATACCCCAGACAATACCACTAAACAATACTTTCGTAGCTGTACGGCAATACCGGTTGGCCGGTATGCTAAGGACGCATTGAACAAGTGGCATAGACAATTTTGACCAGCCGCACAAGGTAAAAGTAATGGCAATCAAACCCAATTCCCAGGCAGATCCAAATCCACCCATGGTCTATGAAATAAGAATAAAAGGCCATTTGGGTCAGCGGTGGGCAGTATGGTTTGAAGGTCTGACCATCACGCAAGCCGACAACGGCGATACGCTTTTAACCGGCCCGGTTATTGATCAGGCGGCGCTGTATGGGCTGCTCAGAAAAGTGCGCGATTTAGGACTGCCCTTGGTTTCGGTCAAACAAGTCCAATCTGGTCAGCCAGACAGCCAACAATGAAGCAATCTTACTTATCCAACTTTTTTTGAAACAAGGAGAAACAAAATGAACGCAGTGAAAAAAACCGCAAGAACAATAGGTGTCTTTTATTTAGCAATCTTTTTTGCCAACATGTTTGTCTTTATGTTTGTGAGCGGCAGCCTGAATGTACCGGGCGACGCCGCAGCAACGGCCGAAAACATTCGAGCGTCGGAATCGCTGTACCGGGGCGGTGTTGTCAGTTATTTGATCGTCTTTTTGAGTGAAATCGGGGCGACCATTTTGCTTTACAAACTGCTTTCGCCGGTTAACAAGACGGTGGCCATGCTGATGATGGCCACTCGGTTGATGCAAGCGGCCGTTCATGCCGCAAACCTGATCAACTTCATCTTCCCGTTGATTTTGCTAAATGGCGGCGATTATTTGACCTCTTTTACACCTGACCAGATTAATTCCCTGGTATTGTTGTTCACCGATGTCCACTATTACGGTGTGCTGGTTTCGGAAGCATTCTTTGCCGTGAGCCTGTTCTTGTTGGGCTATCTGGTTTACAAGTCTGAGCTGTTCCCCGGCATTATGGGCATCATGCTGGCTATTGCGGGGGCGAGCTACGTGCTGGACAGCTTTGGCATTTTCCTGATGCCCCAATATCAAGCGCTTTTTGCCAACATTATGATTGCACCAGCGATTATTGCCGAACTATCATTCACACTGTGGCTGCTGATTAAAGGCATCCGTACGCCCAAGGCTGAAAGCCGCCAGGTCATCGCTACGGCGTAATCCAGAAGTAAGAAGGACGATTTTGAATTCTGGCCAGTGCCTGATGAAAACCATCGGGCACTGGTTTAGCAGAAGGAGTTTTTGATATGGCCGTCAATTCGTTTCGAGTTGCGCTCACCGTTGCTGATTTTGACCGGGCTGTAGCTTTCTATCGGGATGGTTTGGGGCTGGAACCGGGTGAACTGTGGACTGATAATGGCCGGGGACAAATGTTTGGGGCGGAGCAGGCTTCTTTGGAAATCTTTGATCCCGATTATGCGGCGGGCGTGGACCAAATCGAAGTGGGGGAGCGGGTAAGTGGTCAAATCCGATTTGCCTTTGAAGTGGCGGATGTCCGAGCAACAATGGCACGGGCCTTGCAGTACGGTGCCACATTGGTCCATGAGCCAGTTTTGACCCCTTGGGGTGATTTGAATGTCCGGCTGCGCTCGCCGGAGGGTTTGCAGATTACGCTGTTTCAGACTTCAAATGAAGTAAAAAATGGGGAACCAGAGGAAGGAAACGAATGAAAGCTGTTGTGTTCAGAAAGTATGGTTCACCGGATGTACTCCAGTTGGTGGAGGTGGAAAAACCGGCTCCGCAAGCGAATGAAGTGCTGGTGAAGGTTGTGGCCACGGCCGTTAACCCGGCCGATAATCATCTCTTAAGCGGGATGCTGCGTTTTAGCACCGGGCTATTAAAACCCAAGAATCAGATACTCGGTTCGGACATTGCCGGGCGAGTGGAAGCCGTTGGCCCAAACGTTACCCAGTTCAAAGAGGGCGATGCGGTCTTTGGTGATTTATCGGGGCATGACCGGGGCGGGTTTGCCGAGTATGTGGTGGCACCCGAATCGACATTGGCGCTGAAGCCGGCCAATGTCACATTCGAGCAAGCAGCAGCCATTCCGATGACGGCCGTTACCGCTTTGCAAGGTCTGCGTGACAAGGGGCAGCTCCAGCCGGGGCAGCGGGTGTTGATCAACGGTGCATCCGGCGGGGTGGGGACGTTTGCAGTACAGATTGCGAAGGCGTTTGGGGGTGAGGTAACGGCCGTTGTCAGCACCGGCAAAGTGGGATTGGTATGCGCCATCGGTGCCGACCATGTCATCGATTACACGCAGGAAGATTTTAGCCAGGCCGGGCAGCAATATGACCTGATTTTTGATACAGTGGGCAATCGTGCGGTGGCGGAATATGCGCGAGCCTTAAAGCCGATGGGGCACTTTGTAACCACCGCTTTTTTGCCGGGGCTTCTGTTTCGCGGTTTACGACCTGCCAATCGTGCCCGGCCCAAAATGGTCAACATGATGGCGCGGCCCAACCAAGATGATCTGGCGTTTTTAGCTGATCTGCTGGCGACCAGGCAAGTTGTGCCGGTAATCGATAGATGCTTTCCTCTGGCCGAGGCTGCCACAGCGCTGCGCTATCTGGCGGAAGGGCACGCGCGCGGAAAAGTGGTTATCATGATGCCCAACAGTTCAGAGAGGGAGTAACCTGGGATGATGGACAAATCTTCAGCAGCAAACGTAACATTCAGATTGGAGTTGTTCATAGATGATTTAGCAGCATCTACAGAATTCTACGGTAGGGTACTTGGATTTAGTATAGGCAAGCAACAGGCAGATGGTTACACACCGATGGTCAATGGAAATGTCACGCTTTCCCTGAATCTGAGGGGGAACTTGCCAGATGATCATCCTATCCAGGCCAATATTGGCGAACGTTTGGGGCGAGGCATTGAGCTTGTGTTGGAGGTAGATGATATAGAACCAATGTATAAACAAGTGTGTGCTACAAACTGGCCATTATCTGGCAAATTGCAGCGTCAGACTTGGGGTCTAACTGATTTTCGAGTGTTAGATCCGGATGGGTATTATTGGCGCATCACGACCAGGGACAAGGGGTGCCATTAATTCAGGAATTGGCCCAAAATCAGAATACGGCTTTTTTTATGCCACATTGAATAACATTTTGAGCCAAATTCGGTACTGAAGGTCATGATTTAGTTCAAAATATCAAGTGTTGGGGGTTTTTCCAATAAATTTTGTTCAATCTGCCTTACTTTCCGGTCTGACTCAGCTCAAAGGTGAGTAATGAATCCAAAGCGCGGTTAAATGGAGAGACACCGACATCTCGGCTACCAAAATAGTAGGGTGTTTTCTATCAACCGGCTGCTGAATTTAACAACTGTTTCTCTTTCAATGGCTGACATTTTGGCAGCTTTTTCTCTGTTACAGCAACCACGTGACCCATTTTCACCCGTATTACGTGTTTACCCGAGCCTGCGGAAAATTGTACGGTTTTGCACCATGAGAACAGTGACAAATTACGATGACCCCCAATTGAATGACCTTCTGAATGTCGATCCCGAACATCCCCATATTCATGTGGTAGATATGCCATACCGGATTACATCCATTTGGCAAGATCATGATTGTGAAATTGGGATATGGGAGAGGGCCAGCCAAGTTGTCGCTTGGGCAGTCTTTCAGCCAGCATGGTGGAATCTTGATTTCGTTGTTCATTCAGCGCTGCGTGGTTCGGAAATAGAGCAAGAAATCTTCGCGTGGGGGAAAGAACAGATGTTGAAGTATTCAAAGCGTGCAGGAGAAGAATTTTGGGGTTCGGTAGAGCTATTCGAAGATGCTCCGAATGCAACCCAAACCATCAAAAATCTTGAGGCCGTTGGTTTTGCACCATTCGATTGGAGTATTATCCGCTTCGAACTTGATCTGTTTCAAGAATTGCCCCGGGCGCAGTTGCCTGGCGGTTATAAAATCCGGCCATTGCATGGCATGGGTGAAGTTCACACGTATGTAGATCTCCATCGAGCGGCTTTTGGCTCAGAAAAAATGACTTCTGACTGGCGCACGCGAATATTGAGACACTCCGCCTATCGTTCGGAGTTCGACCTGATTGTGGAAAATAGTGAAAATGCTCCAGTAGGCTTTTGTGTTTGTTGGCAACGAGGAAATGTTGGTCAAATAGAACCTTTGGGCGTTCACCCTGATTGTCAAGGAATGGGTCTGGGTGGGGCGCTTGAGATCTCTGCCTGCCAAATTCTCAAAAGCGGCGGGGTAGATTTGATAAAAGTAGATCACGCCAGTTTTAACGAAAAGGCCATCGCCCTCTCGCTGAAAACAGGCTTTCGCCGAAGAAAAGAAGCCCGGCGCTATTATGTTGATGTTAACAAACAGGATGGCGATTCGCATGCCGGCTGACCCGGCGTGCAGTTGACCACCCTCCGCTGCGCTTTGGGCGGCAACTGACGCCGTCGTTAGGCATTCTCTTTTCTCATAGGAAAGAGCTTGATGAATTGAGTAAAAAAGTGTATCTTTGTTGTAGATACAAAAGGAGATACCTTATGCTCACAAAAGTTCAGAAATGGGGCAATAGTCTTGCCTTGAGAATTCCAAAAGCGTTTGCGCTCGATGCGCAATTGGAAAATGATTCGGCTGTTGAAATCTCATTCGTTGATGGTCAAATTGTCATCAAGCCAGTATCCACGCCCACTTGGACGCTGGAAAAATTGTTAGCTGGCGTTAATAGCGACAACATTCATCACGAAGCTGATACGGGCGATGCTGTAGGCAATGAAGTTTGGTGAACCTATGGCGTACATTCCGAATCGTGGTGATATTGTATGGGTAACTTTCAATCCACAAGCTGGACATGAGCAAGCAGGGCGAAGACCCGCGCTAGTTTTGTCTCCGGCAGCTTATAATGGCAAGGTCGGTTTGGCGATTTTATGTCCGATTACGAGTCAAATCAAAAATTATCCCTTTGAAGTATTCATACCGGAGGGTTCGAAAATTGGTGGCGCGATTTTGTCAGACCAGATAAAAAGCCTTGATTGGAAAGCTCGACAAGTAGAGTTTGTGTGTAAGTTGCCATCTTCCACCCTCAATGAAGTTTTGCAGAAACTCGGCACTTTGATAGGTCAATAAAAACGGCAGATTAGTTGCATAGAAGGGAAACGGCCGTATTTCGTTAAAATCATGAGCAAGGAGTACTTTCGGGATAAGCCGAACGATAATAACCAACAAAAGCTTGTGCAGTGACTTAAAAATAATCTGACTTTGCGCGGTTCCCATCGTCGCGAATAGACCCGTTGCTGTCTACGGCGCTGTGGTGAGATGTCGGCGCCGTTGCTTTTCTCGACGGTTGTCACCAGGTTCTGGTTGTGCCGAGGCAACGGCCGTTTTCTTCCTCTTGCCGGTAAGCAGGTAGCAGAATGCCTTGTAGCCTACCTTGCTGCCGTGTTGTCTGGCGCAACTTGTCGCCCCGGGTCGTTGGCGGCTGTCGCCAACGGTGGTCGCGTTGGTTAAATGGCTGCTTCCGGCCTCTTTGGTAGCTGGTCATCGAAGCGGATGGACGGTGGTCGCGTTGTTATCTTCGGCCTTTGAGCTGGTCATGGGACAGTTTTTACCTCCTGTTTGCGTTGAATTTTACCCCGGTTGCGGCCAATCCCATCTTTTTTGCGCAGGCACGTTGTGATTGAGAGCAGCGGTCGAAGATGGTGGGGAACGGCCGTTTTCAGACCCCTTCCAGGCGATGACCGTGCTGGAAGGCTGGGGGCGGTCGCTCGCCATCTCTTGTCGCTTTGCCGTATTTTGCTACCATCTGCCCCATGACAATCACCACCCTAACCCGGCAACAAATCATTGACACCTTGCACCAGGTGTTACGCGCCTCCCCTGCCGTTCATGCCGCCTGGCTGGGCGGCAGCGATGCCACCGGGCGCACCGACCGTTATTCTGACGTGGACTGCCAGGCTCTGGTAGACGATGAGGCGGTAGAAGCGGTTATTACGGCCGTTACCGCCGCCCTCAACGCCCTGTCTCCCATTGACCTGCAGTACCGCATCCCAGAACCCACCTGGCATGGGCACTCGCAAATCTTCTATCGCCTGCAAGACGCGCCGCCCTGGCTGCTGGTGGATTTGGCTGTTCTGAAGATGAGCAGCTCCCCCACCAACCGCTTTCTGGAGCCGGAGCGACACGGCCGTCAGCTTGTTCTCTTTGACGATGGCGGCCTGGTGCAGCCCATACCCTTTGACCGACCCGCTCACGAAGATGCGCTGCGGGCGCGTCTGGTCCATTTAGCCGCCCGCTTCGATCTGTTTCACATCTTTGTCGACAAAGCGATTTGGCGGCAAGATGCGGCCGACGCCATCAGCACCTACCATGCGGTCACGGTGCGCTCCCTGGTAGAGCTGCTGCGGATGCGCTATTGTCCCGACCGGTACGATTTCGGCCTGCGCTATCTGGACCGGGATTTGCCGCCGGAGGTGCGCCGGCAGGTAGAATCGCTGCTTTTCTGCAGCAGTTTAGCGGAGCTGGCGGATAAACAGGCCACGGCCGTTGCCCTCTTCCAGGCCACGCTGAATGACCTGCGCCAGGCCGGGTTGATGGAGTAGTGCAAACGATGACCAGGCTAACCCACCGGTTGTATGCTGGGCCAGACGATCTGCCGGCCATGATACAGTTCTTGTTTGCTGTTAGGCCGGCCGAACGGCTGGCAGATTATCCCGGCCCGGTTGATTTACGCGAACTCCTCGCCTTGCGCGCTGTGCAGGAAAATACGCGCCTGTGGTTTGCCGACGACGGCCGTCTCGTGGCCTATGCCTTTGTGGACCACTACGATAATCTGCGGTTTGCTCTAGACCCACAAGCTTCGCAGCCGGATCTAGAGGCGGCGATCGTCGATTGGGGCCTGGCCTGCCTGCGGCACGCCATGGGGACGGAAGACAAAACGCGCACCCTCGACGCCAGCTGCCGCGAAGATGATGTCGAGCAAATCGCCTTTCTCCAGCGGCACGGTTTTATACGGCAAGAAACCCGCTCGCTTCATCTGGTCCGCTCCCTCATTGAATCTGTTCCTGCCCCCCAGTTGCCCGACGGATTTACCATCCGTCACGTCCAGGGGGAGCAAGAGGTGGCGGCGCTTGTGGCGCTGCACCACGCCGCATTTGGCACAGAGCACATGACGCCTGAAGAGCGGTTGGCGATGATGCGCGTGCCGGAGTATGAGGCGGAATTGGACCTGGTTGTCGTTGCGCCAGCCAGCGGGCGATTGGCGGCTTATTGCCTCTGTGGAATTAGCCAGGAAGAAAATGAGCGCACCGGACGACGGGAAGGGTACACGGACCCCGTGGCGACGCATCCGGATTTCCAGCGGCGGGGATTGGCGCGGGCGCTTTTACTTACCGGGCTGCGCAAGTTACAAGAACGAGGGATAGACACGGCCGTATTGGGCACAGGCAGCGATAATGAGGCGATGCTGCGAACTGCCCAGTCCGTCGGGTTTCGGGTACAGACCACAACGTGCTGGTTTTCCCGGCCAGTTACCTGTTAGAGAGGCTTGCCGCTGTCTGGGAGCGAGGCCGTCCTATGCTTGAGGGCTATGATGTTCTGGGATTGGGCAGCTTAACGAGACGGCTGCACAAAGGCGCTGTTTACAGGCGGCTTACGGCCGTTCGGCCAAAACCGACAGGGCGGGCAAAGCCTGGCCATTGAAATCGAAAAGAGCCACGTTCTCCCAGAACGAACAGGTTTTCCAGGCTGCCCTGCCACCAGGGATAATAAGTCAGCCCTGAAACATCAAACGCGACGCCCTGTCCCTGGAGGTTGTCGAGGAACCAGCGGCAGACGGCATTATTGGCCCCGGCATCCAGATGCAGCATGATTTGCACCTGGTCGTCAGGCTCCAGAGCATCCTGAACCCCGACGATGCCGGCTTGCAGCAGGGCGGCAAATTGCGGCCAGTTCCCATCATAATTACCGCCTACGCGCCCTTCATCCCAAAGAAAGCCGGGGCTGATCTCTTGCTGATTTGCACCATGTGGGGCAAGGTTCCCTGCGCTTTCAGCGCGGTGATGAGGTCGAGGGTGTAACGGTGTGCAGGGTAGATAGAGGAAATGGCTGGGTATAAAGGGCGGGACGTATTCATCCGCACCGATGTCTGGGGCCGGGCCATAGGGTCGCGGAAAGCCGTCGTAATCGTCGGGCACGGCGGCGAGAGGGGCTGCCTGGTCGATAACGGCCGTTACCCCCGCTGCCAGATGCAAATTTGCCGCCGCCATATCCACAAACCAGTTACTCTGCGCGTTGGTTACGTTGCCAACGCTGCTGCCCTGGGCGCCATCCCGGTCCAGCCAGATGTCCATGTTGGTCAGGTTGTAGGCAAACGTGCCGCTGCTGTCGCTGAAGCGGGCTTCCATGCCCCAGGTCAGACCGCCATCGGGGTTCAGCAGGAGGGCGGTGTTGTGGGCCACCAGCCAGCCGCTGGCGTGGACCATTTCGATGACCGAATCGTGAGGCAAACTGGCATAAATCATGTTGTTGCGCACAATGCCCCCTGTGTGGTCGCCGGCGTCGTGGCTGGCGTTGCCGAAGGCAATGCCCTGATAACAGTCGACGAGCAGGTTGCGCTCGACGATGGTATCGGACGAGCCGGACCAAAAGAGAATGGCGGGGGCAGGAACCTGGTTGGGGGTGCGGATGCGCCGCCACTCGTTGTCGCGTACCGTCCAGCGGTGGGCGTTGTGGGCGCTGATACCGTTGGTGTAATCTTCGGGGGAGGTGGTGGTGTATTCCAGGCGGGAGCAGGCGAGCAGGCCATCCTCGCTGCCATCGCCGACGGGGTTAACTTTGACCAGTTGGTAACCGGTATCCAGAATGTGGAGGTTGTAGAGGATGGGACGGTCGCTGCCGTTAACGGAGACGCCATGTTCATCCCCGTTGCGCAAGGTGAGGTCGGCGATGGTGACGTCGTCGGCGAAGATGGCGATGATGTGGGTATGGGTCCAGGTGAGCATCCCGCCGCCGTCGAGGATGACGTCGCCTCGGTTGCCGGTAGCCCCGCGAATGGTCAGGTTATTGACAGTGACATAGACAGCATCTTGCAGGTTGTAGGTTCCGGGAGCGACGAGAATGGTGGTTCCCGGGGCCGCGTGCTGTGCCTGATAGCGCAGGTCGGCTTCGGTGGTCACGGTGATGGTGGGTCCGGGCGGCGGCGGGAGCGGCGAACAGGGGGCGGCAGCGGGTTGGCTAACGGCCGTTGCCTCCGCCTCCGGAGAGCGCATGGACTCTGTGGCCGCAGGAGCAAATAGACAGGCTGCAGCCAGGCCAAACAGGGTGCTGAATACTAACAGCCGCTCGTAGTTGAGGCGGATGACAAGCCAGGTGACTTCCACGCAGCGCAAGAAATTACCTGCGCACCGGCCATTCGCTTCCACGCCAAAGATATCCATGGGTAGATTGTAACGGCCGTTGGCGGTTGGGACGAGAATACCGCCGCGGCTGGGTTATTTCTGGGTACAATTTCTCCACTTGTCCATCAGGCGGCTCTTCCTTATATAATGGGCAATAAAGCCGGTTCAGACAAACGGCCGTTCATGCAACAAAAGGCAGGCAGTCAATGGCGTTGACCAACAAACGAATAATCCGATGGATGGGATTGATAGGGCTGATTACCTGTGGATGGGTCTTGACCGGCGCACGGCCGTTACAGGCAGCCGGTGTTGTCGGCAATGGGACACCCGCAAGCTGCACCACCGCCGCGCTGACAGCCGCCCTCGGCGGTGGCGGTACGGTCACGTTCAACTGTGGCCCCGCGCCGCACACCATCACCCTGACGGCCGTGCAGACCATCACGACCGACACCACGATAGACGGCGGCGGCCTGATAACCCTCAGCGGCGGCATGGCGACTCGCCTGTTCAGCGTGCAAAATGGCGCGACTTTCACGGTACGCGGGTTACAGCTGGTGGACGGCTACACAACCGGCAACGGCGGCGCCATCTACGCCGAACGCCTGAGCACGCTCACCCTTGAGGACTGCCTGTTTCAGGACAACGTCGCCGCCAACGGTGGGGCCATCGCCACCAACGGCTGGGGAGCCGACGACGATGGCGTGGTGGTGAGCATCAGCGGCAGTACGTTCAGTCACAACACGGCTACCGCCCCGGCCCTCCCCGGCGGCGGCAACGGCGGCGGCGCGCTTTACTTGTCGGGTGGCTCGGCGGCGGTGGTGCACGACAGCCAGTTCGATGGCAACGCGGCGGGCAATGGCGGGGCCATCCACCTGCTGCACAGCAATTTGTGGGCAACGGCCGTTACATTTACCGGCAACACCGCCCAGAACGTCGCCGGCGGCGGGGGCGGCGGCGCGATTTACATGGATGGCACAAAGGCGCTTAGCGGTCAGGTACGCCTCCAGGCTTGCACATTCCGCCAGAACAGCACCAACCAGTTGGGTGGCGCGATTTTCAGCTTTCCCGAGGGAACGGGGGCGACGGCGATCGACCAGAGTACGTTCGACGGCAACGTCTCCACCAATCGCGGGCAGGGCGGCGCGATTTACCACCAGAGCGCTCTGGGAACCGGCCCGTTGACCATCACGCGCAGCCTGTTTGTCGATAATCGGGCAGCCGCCGAACCGCTGGATGCGGCCAGCCAGGGCGGCGCTTTGTGGCTGCTGGATGCGCCGGTGACGATTGTCAACAGCACGTTTACCGGCAATCAGGCGGTTCATGCCCACAGCGACGACCTGGCCGCCGACGACTGGCGGCGCGGTTTCGGCGGCGCGATTCGTACCAGCAGCCAGACGAGCATTGTCAACAGCACCATTGCCAGCAACACGGCCGGGTTTGTCGGCGGGGCGATGGCCGGACCGGCGACGGTGACGAACAGCATCGTCGCCAATAACACAGGGGGCAACCCGTGGAGCATCCAACAAAACTGCACGGTGGGACTGAGCAATGGCGGCGGCAACATCCAGTATCCCCAGAAAACGACCGGTAACTGGAACGATTACGAATGTTTTGGCGGGCAAACGGCCGTCAATCCCCAACTTGGCGCTCTGTCCGACAACGGCGGGCCGACGCTGACCATTCCGCTGCTGGCGGGCAGCCCGGCCATTAGCGGCGGTCTGAACGCTGCCTGTCCGGCTACCGACCAGCGCGGCTTCTTCCGCGTGGATGGGCAGTGCGATGCCGGGGCGTATGAAGCGGGCGCGGTGGCCTTTGTGCCGTCGCAGTGGGTTTATCTGCCGCTGGCACGCGTTGAGAACCGGTTTGAGAGGGGCAAGCATTTGCCGGCAGGAGGGATGACTGCTCACACGGCCGTTGAATGATTGAATGTTAGCGCAGAACTTTTTGAAAATTGCATGAGCCTGAAAAATGTTCTCAATTATGTTGGAATTCTTTAGAACTGAACAGCCCTGGCCATATTCTGATTTTGGGCCTTCCTCATCCCATCTGGCCAGGGGAAAGCCGATTGGGATTGGCCACATTTTACAAGAGGAGCAAACGGAATTGCAGAGACTTTTTCACAGAAAATTTGCACGACCCATAAGCAGGCGGCGGCTGAATAACACACTGGAAGAAGCGGTAGCGGTTGGGCAGTTGACCGCCCACGAGAAGGAAGTGTTAAGGGTAACGGCCGTTAAATAGCAGTTGTTGGAGGATTTCTTTAATAACTTCTTCAAGCGCTTCGTTTTGTTCCGGTATCGATCCGCCAGTAATGGCAGATTCAGGCAGCTGCGACCCAAGTTGTTTGAGCAGTTCGCCCGAACGATCCTTTGTTTCCTGGTTGGTTGAAGGATGATGAAACACCAGGGTTGCGATTCTTTCAGCCTGGATGGCATTGCCCTGACGCGCTAAAAGGACGGCCGTACTCAGTAAGCAAAATAGCATCGCTGATACCGAACCGATCTCCTGCGCCATTTGCAAACCAGCGTGGGTGTGCTGCCATGCCGTGTGGTAATCACCCAATGCCCCGAATACACCGCCTAAACTGCCCAAGGCGTGGGCGGCAATGTGACGGTGTCCAAGCTCCCGGCAAATTGCCAGACACTCCTCAAGAAAAAGCCGCGATTCGTCATACTCCGCCAACATATAACAGGCCACGCCCAGGTTATTCAAGGCAACGGCTGCGCCCATCGGATACTCAATTTCTCGAAAAATATCAAGAGCCTCTTGCTCCAGAGGCTTTACCTCCGCATACCGGGCCTGACCCAACGCAATAAAACCCAGATTAACCAGGACTGTGGCGATCCCTTTTGATCGCCTATCTTCCGCCGGAGTGCCAGGCTTTCTTTAAGCTGTTGGTGAGCCTGGTCAAATTCACCCCGCTCCGAATAACTTGTTGCCAGGCCGTTCAAGGAAGAGGCGATATGATGGGGGTTGCCGACGAGACGATGCTGCGCCAGGCTCTTGTTGTAATACAGGGTTGATTGGGCAAAATCACCTTCGGCGCGAGCCATATTGCCGAGGCAGAGGAAGCAGAGTGCTTCCTCTGCGGGCAGGGCAGGCTGCGCATCACGGAAAATAGAGTGGCATTGCGCAATCAACGGCCGTGCCACCTCAAAGCGATCCAGGCGGTGATAGAACCATGCCTGCCGGACAAGAAGCCTACCAAAAAGCTGGCTCTTGTCGCTCGTAGTGGCTCGCTCCACATCGGCGGCTGAGCTAAACAATTGCACGGCCTCGGTATACCAACCCACGTATTCCAAGAAAACGCGCAGACTTTCCAGGGCAGGCGCCAGTAGGTCTGGCTGCTTTGTAGCAACGGCCCATTCCCAGGCCGCACGGATGTTGTCAATTTCGATAGCGATCTCCTGCCGGGCTTCGTTTTGCCGGGCACCATTCAGGGCGTCTTCCCGTTGGGCCAGGAAGTTGATGGTGGTTTGGCAGTGGCGTGTTTGTATTTCTGCATAGTGTGGCGGGGCGGCCTGAAGTTTGTTGGCGGCATAGTGGCGGAGCAGTTCGTGCATGGTGTAACGGCCGTCAGGATCACGGCGCAGCAATGATTTTTCACACAAGGCAGACAGAACTGGAAGAGTCGACTGCGTAACGGCCGTTGCCATCTCTCGTGTGCATCCACCCTGGAAAACAGAAATCCGGGCAAACGCGTTGCGCTCGTCATCATTTAGCAAGGCCCAGGAATGTTCAAATGCAGCCTGCAAACTGCGGTGCCGGGCGGGCACATCTTTTTGCGTCGTCGCTAAAAAAGCTTAAGTTATAGGCGATTTCATCAGCAATTTCGGCACAGGTAAGCTGGCGTACCCAGGCTGCGGCCAATTCAATGGCCAGCGGAAGGCCATCAACCAGCTGGCAAATGCGCGTAACGGCCGTTTGGTTCCCTTCATTTACGACAAAATCTGGCAATATCATCTGTGCCCGATTCAGAAAAAGCTGGGTGGCGCTGTAATTCCCAGTGACCTCATCTGGCGTCGGGGGCACCGTCAAGCCGGCCAACTCCAGCAGCCTCTCGCCACGCAAATTAAGCCGTTCCCGTGAAGTAACCAGCAGCCGTACTACCGGACACGCCTGAATAAGACGGCTAACCCACGCATCCATGCCAGACAGATGTTCCAGATTATCAAGAACCAGCAGAAGTTCCTTGTCTTGCAAGTAGGTCAGCAGTTGGTCAGATGGATCGGCTGTTCCACTCAACGCTGCGCCAAGAATCTCGGCCACCGTACCAGGTATGGTTTCGAGTGAATTAACGGCCGCCAAAGGCACAAAAAAAACGCCATGCAGAAATACGTCTGCTGCCCGAGCGGCCGTTTCCAAGGCCAACCGGGTTTTGCCGCTCCCACCGGTACCGCTAATGGTCACCAGGTGGCAGGTGGGATCGGCCAGCAAACGGAGCAGGTAGGCCAGCTCGTGGTGGCGTCCGACAAACGGGGTGGTCGAAGCAGGCAGATGAATACGGGGTCTGGCGTCACGGATACGCTTAAACAAAGCCGTGGTCTCAGGCGACGGCTCCACCCTCAGTTCATCATTGAGCAGCTGACGGCAAAGCTTGTACTGTGACAGTGCCGCTGAACGCTGACCGCTGCGCAATTGAGCCATCATCAGCTGGCGGTGGGCTTCTTCACGCCAGGGCTCCAGAGTGAGCAGGTGGGTGGCGCTATCGATAGCCTGGCTATATTCACCCCGGCCAAGGTGGTGTTCGGCCAGGGTGTGCAGCGTGTGCAGCATCAGTTCGCGGTAGCGAGCGCGCTGAGCCAGCAGCCATTCTTCAAATTCGGGGCGTCACGCACGTAAAAACCAGCGAGGAAGTCACCCTGGTAAAGGATAGAGGCTTGCTGCAAGGCGGCGATGCGAGTGAACTGGTCGGCACCTCGCGCCGTGTGCAAATGGTGTTCAAATTGGGCAACATCGAGGGTGTGGGGAACGGCCGTATTCCAGCCAACAGTCTCACGGGTAATGATGAGGTGGGGTCAACCAGTTTGCGCAGATTGGTCAACATCTGCCGCAAGTTGTTTTTGGCGTCGGCGTCGGTCATCTCCCCCCAAAGCAAGGCTGCCAGCACATCCCGCTGGTGTGTCCGACCGGTCACGGCAAGATAGGCCAGCAAAGCAGGCGCTTTGTTGGAGACAAAACCGCTAATTGGAGCATCCCCCCGACGAATTGCCATACCGCCAAACAAACGGATTTCTAAAACGGCCGTCATTGCTTGCTCCAATAAATGATCTCTAAATGTTCGCTTTTTAAGATAGGCAAAGATTAACACAGACACAGGCAGATGGAAAGACGATATGGACAAGGATTTGGCAAAACGGCCGTTGCAATACCACAGCTTCATCCTCACTTTGTGGACAGAAGGCGGCGCGCTGCCCAATGCCCCGCCCGTCTGGCGCATCAGCCTGCAAGACCCGCACACATCTGAACGGCGTGGCTTCAAGGATTTGGCGGAACTGATGCGGTTTTTGGATGAGTGGACGGCCGTACCGCCGCAGGAACCACGCATGGATGAATAAAACAAAAATAGTTTCCCAACATGGTTTGAGTCAATAAATAAATTTACATAAGCAGGGAGATATGAACAATCAAATGACAATCCTTGAAACAAACAAATTTCTTGTCCGCCGCTTCTACACAGAAGACATCATGAGTGGTCTAACCCACCACCACGAATGAAAAGGTTGAGATTTGTCAAATCTTTAAGATTTGACAAATCTATTTTCAAGGGAGCATGGAATCAAAAGAAGCTGGAAATACTGAAAGAAACACACGCACCGGATTGGACACATAGTACTGCGGCTCACCGGGGCACAAAGCCGCAGGCATGGTCGGGTCGATTACTGTTGTGCCCTAGTGCAGTTGGGCGCAAATAAACCAGCCATAAAAGCAGCGTATGTGCCCAACTGCTTAAGTGTTTCGCAGCATCCACTAACTGAAGGCTTATTTACGCTGCGAAACAGTAGCAAAATCTCTGGCGACAAAAATAAACGATCGCCAAATGATCCAACTTTAGAATGGCGACAAAACAACTTCTTGGAGGAAGACAATGATTGGCAATATTTTGATTTTAATTTTGGTTATTGCATTGGCGATTTTGTTTGGCTGGCTCACCTACCGGGCAGTGCGGGCCAAGAAGCTGTGGGTGAAAATCGCCGGCGGGATTGGGGCTGGATTGGTGACCCTGATTCTGGCCGCAATGGTTTTTCTGGGTGGCAAGGGGATTGCGGTCACTTATTTTCCCGATGAACCAACTGCGCCAGATTTAACCGTCGCTGGCACGCCGGACCAAATTGCGCGGGGTGAATACCTGGTGAGCCTTTCTTGCGTGGGCTGCCACGGCGCAGTGGATGCCAGCGGCAATCCGAGCGGTGAACTGCCCTTGACGGGTGGCTGGAACATCGCAGAAGCCGAAGGGTTTGGCTTTATGGGCAGCATGGTGACAGAAAATCTAACGCCTGGCGGCAAGCTGGCCGAGTACAGCGATGGCGAGTTGTTCCGCGTTTTGCGGCACAGCGTCGATCAGGCAGGCGTCAAGCTGGGCTTTATGGACTTTCTGCCTTACAAAGAGCTGAGCGATGCAGATACGGAAGCGATTATTGCCTATCTGCGCTCGGTGGAACCGGCAGAAACGGCCGTGGCCACTGGCGACAAAATGAACTTTGTCGGCGCTGTTCTAACGGGTTCCGGTATGCTGCCGCCCGGCGGCTGGGGTGCAGAAACGATTACCGCCCCACCGGAAGGCGTAACGGCCGAATACGGTCAATACGTTGCTACCTTTGGTGAATGTCGCGGCTGTCATGGCCCAGACATGACTGGTGTGGCCGAATCAGCCATGAGTCCAGCCATCCCCAACCCGCGCCCACTGGTCAACGAACTGACCCAAGAAGAATTCTTTGAGATGATGCGCAGCGGCGTCAAGCCAGATGGCACAACTTTCCCCGACACCATGCCCTGGCAAAACGCCGCCAAAATGACGGATGATGACCTGGCTGCGCTGTACGCTTATCTGACGGCTGCCGTGCCATAACAGAAAATAATGGTAAAGAGGGGAAAACGGCCGTTTTCCCCTCTTTACCCATTGGCAAAGTTGAAAACCGACTTGAAACGTGAAAATTGAAGGAGCAACTAAATGACATTCGTTGAGACTAACAAAGCCGTTGTCCGTCGCTTCTATGCGGAAGCCTGGAATCAAAAGAAGCTGGAAATTCTGGAAGAAACCCACGCGCCAGATTGGACGCATATTGATCCATCCAATCCCGCCGACTTGAGCGGTGGGCCTGAAGCAAATCGCGCCAGACTATCGCAGCTAATCGCTGCCTTCCCGGATATTCATTATACGCTCGAAGATGTGATTGCCGAGGGGGACAAGGTGGTAGTGCGCTTTACCGTCACCGGCACGCATCAGGGCGCTTTTGCTGGAATTCCGGCGACGGGCAGGCAGGTGGCGATGCAAGGCATCATTATCCATCGCTTACAGGATGGCAAAATCATTGAAGATTGGGTGGTGCGGGATACGCTGGGGTTGATGCAGCAGCTTGGCGTGATCCCCTCGCCGCAAAATTGATGTCCAATGACAGCTTTATGATGCGCGGCCATTTGGATACAGCGGGCAACCTGATCCCGGAGAAGGTGGTGGGGCTGGCAGGGCAGCGAGGATGATCGCAGCGTGGGCAGCAACTAGGCAACACGGATGATGGGTGAAAGGCGCAAGCAGCTTATCAGCCAATTAGCACAGGAAGGACGGCCGCAGGGCGTGAATAATGGAGGCAAGAATGAAACCCATAATCTTCATCACCGGCGCACCGGGATCGGGAAAATCTTCGGTGGCGCGCCGGTTAGCTGAACAATATCCCCGCAGCCTGCATCTACAAGTGGATCAATTACGCGAGATGATGGTGAGTGGTCTGGCTTTACCTGGCGGTGAGTGGACCGAGGAGAAGACGCTGCAATTCCAATGGGCACGCCGAACAGCCAGCTTTATGGCCGAACTGTATGCGGCCCAAGACGTGACCGTTATCATCGATGACGTTTCCATACCGGAATTTTTCCCAGAGCAATATGCCGAACTCTTTCAAAACCTGATGTGAAGCGCGTCTTGCTGCTCCCAGAGTTAACTGCCCTCGTCGAACGCATTCAACAGCGCGGCGGGCCGCACGACTCGATTCTGGCAACCCTGGTGCCGCGGCATTACCAGTTTCTTGAAACAATGAATAAAGATGGTTGGATCGTGTTGAACACTGCCAACTGGTCGGTGGAAGACACTGTAAATGTTATCCGCTCGAAAATCCTTTAGTCACTACGGGTCAACAACCGCGAGGAGATGGCGAAAACAGACTGTCCCAACCCCTGGTTATTGGTGGACACATTGACCCAGACGGAATTTGCGGGCATGATGCGTAGCGGCGTCAAGCCGGACGGCCAGCCCTTCCCGGGAACAATACCCTGGCAAAACGCATTCAAAATGACCGATAATGACCTGGCTGCCCTATACGCCTACTTGACGACTGAACCATAGGTTGACCCGATGAACCCTTATACTTTCCGCTCATTCGGCTTTGCTCTGCTGATAAACGTGATTGTTTTCCTGATTGGCGCGTCGGCGGCGGTTTATTTCCACCGCTGGCCGCTGCCAACTGACCCTGATCGCCAATGACCGGGTGGGCTGGACGGCACAAGCGGTTTTGTTTTTGGTGGCGTATTTGGCAACGGCCGTTCTCTTTGCCCTCATTGCCGCAAAATTACCCCACTCACGCTGGCTGGCGGTGGGTGCGGTCCTGTTCTTGGTGGTGGGCTTTCTCTTTTGGCTGCCCATTAGCATCGGGCGGCTGCAACTGGGGGCGAAGGCGGCCGAACTGATCAGCACCTACGATCCGACCACGCCACCAGAGGTGATGGTGAATCGCAGTTGGCTCTTTTGGGCCAATACGCTGTGCATTTTGGCGGCGTTGGCTTTGATGGGCGCGGCATTGGCTGTGGCGGGTGTTTTGCCCACCTTGGGATGGGTGGTGATGGCCACGGCCGTTGCCTCAGCCATCATTGGCGCATTGTTTTGGGGAGATTGCCGCCATTCATGAGCTATGTCATTGTGCTGGTGCTGGCAATTGGGTTGATGCGGCTGCCATCATAACCTCTTTTCACGGCTGCCAGATTAAATCAAACGACGTTACGCTTTACGGCCGTATCAAATACCGGAACGTGGGCGGGGGTGGCGTAACGGCCGTGCCTTCCCAGCGCCGCCGCAGTTCCAGCTTCAAACTCGCCTCACCCTGGCGCATGGCCCAGTTGTGGTTGGTCGCAAAAATCGGCTTCAGAATAAAGGAAAACCAGCGCAGCAGCGGCTTGTCGGCCGACACGCGCCATTCGTAAGTGATGTCTACCCAACTGCCATCCTGCGCCAGCCACCAACGGCCGAAACCGGTTAAGTCACCCCACGCCTCCAGAGCAAAACCGTAGGGTGCCTGGTTTTCAGTGACGCGGAACTGCCAGCGCAGGCTGTAGGGCAGCCACCCCATGGTGTATAGGCTGACCACCTTGCCAATGCCGCGGGCATTGCCCGGCTCCAGCTCTTGCACCGCCAGGTAAACCGACGGCCACCAGCGCACCAGGTCCGGCGCATTGGCCAAAATGTCGCTGACTTCGCGGCAGGTGCCGCGTACGCGCCAGCGGGAAACAAAGGTATATTCATTACTTTTCATGGTAATCCTCCATCAAACAATTTTTGCACACGCTGCCCCTGGCCCACTTCGGCCACAAAAACAGCACCGTCTGGGGCGATGGCCAGCGCGTGAGGCCAGAGTGGGAACAACCGGTATCACAGAATTTCGGGTTCCAAAAGCACACTTAAGCCTGATCGAGATCGCGGATTCTGATGTACAAAGTCATCGTTATCGCAGGAATCATGTCCAATATAGCAATCTTTAAGTCGAAAAGCGCTCAAGATTAGCTATGTCCGATTCCCGCCCCAATCCGGAGTGGAACCCCTGATGCATAAAATATTGGTGGAAGAGAAAAGGTGGGTAAGCGAAAATCGCTTTCTGCACGCGCTCAACTACACGATGTTGCTTCCCGGACCTGAGGCGCAGCAGTTAGCTACCTATCTGGGCTGGCTGTTACACCTGACTCTTGGCGGCCTTATGGCAGGCAGCCTGTTTATATTGCCGGCTTCGTTTCCATTCTACTTCTCAGTATTCTCTATGCCGGCTACCAGGAGCTCACCTTGGTCCAGGCACTCTTTTACGGCCTCAAGCCGGCAGTGCTCGCCATTGTTATCGAAGCCGTCATCAGGATTGGCCGGCAAGCGCTAAAGAACCGCCTGATGGTCCTCCTATCAGGGTTGGCCTTTGTGGGGATCTTCTTTGTGAATATCCCGTTCCCAGTGATTGTCCTGACAGCCGGTCTGATTAGCTACCTAGGTGGCAAGGTCCGGCTCGAAGCGTTCGACGTTATCCGCCAGCGCGAGATTCAGGCAACCGACGAAGACGAAGCGTATGTCATTACCGATTCTCTCGCCCAGGCCCGCAAGCCATCGCTTGGTTATGCGGCCCGTGTGGCCATAATTGGGCTACTGTTCTGGAGCCTGCCATTGCTGGTTAGCTGGCTCTAACAAGGACCTGAGCATGGAGACCACCAAAAACCGGGGGCAAATTCACGGGTATATAAGAAGGATATAGGGCAGCTTTGATATTTATTGCGAATTCAGCCCGGGAATCATTCTGTTTGGCATCATCGTTCTTTGAAGTCGCTCTCTGGTAGCCCCCGGTTTTTGGTGGTCTCCATGTACCGCTCAATTTGAGCGAACCTCGAGTATTGACACATTCCTACTATCGCATCACCAACGGCAAGAACAGATCCGCTGGCGATGGCTGTGTGGTTGGTACGCCATCATTCAGGGCCGTCAATGTCACCACCCCATTCGTCAGCGCTAGATCGTACTCAAAGCCCGGCGCCAGTCCCGTGATCACCACATCGGCAAAACTACCTGTCGCGCCCCTGTCTGGATGAAGTTGAACACGTCAGCCTGCTGCGGGGCAAACCCTTCGCCAAAATGGAGGATGAGCTGGCCAGCCAGCTCGGCCGTGCCGTCAATAACCAGTTGATCGTAGCTGTCCAGGGCGTGTATATCGAGAGCGATAACGGCCGTTTCCGTCAACGCCACGCTGCTCGAAATGACCAGTGTTCCGGGACTAACGACCGCCAGAGAAGCAACCCCAGGCGCGCTGGACGGCAGGGCAATGTTCACCCCTGGCGCGACCTCGCCCCAAATATTGGCAAAACCGGCCTGTACCGTGCCTTGCCCCAGCAGGTGGCCGCTGGACCCGACGACAAGCGCATCGGTTTCCACTTGACCGCCATTTTGCAGGGTCAACGTGCCAGCGGCGGCATTGGCCGAGCCGCAGATCGTCGCCCCGCCCACGCACAGCGCGGCCGTCACCTTCAGGGTTGAAGGGGTAGCCACATTCAGACCGGTGATGAACACAGCCCCCTGGCTGCCCGCAGCACCGCCGATGTTCATGTTGCGACAGGTGAGCAGACCGCCGTTAAATAGGGTGACGGTGCCCCGCCCGGCAAAGCCAACCCAGCACATTTCCACGCCATTGGGCGTGCCCACACTAAGCTGTGAACGCAAGCCATCCAGACTACGCCCCGAAATCGAAAGCGTGCCGCGACTGCCGGCCTCATGGCCCAGATGCAAATCGCCAATGACACTACCATTGCCGCCATCAAAAATCTGCCAATCGCCGCGCGCGCCATCACCTACGCCCAACAGCACATCCTTAAAAGCGAGTAAAGCGCTGCCCTGGCTGCCAATGCCGTCGGTGCCTTCCAGACGAATACGGCCGTCGGCCAACACCTGATTGTGGGCTTGCACCCCGGCTTGCAGCAGGTCAAACACAGCCACCACCCCGCCATTTTGAATGTCCAACAGGCCAGGCAGCGCATCGCCCACCGTCAATTGGTTGACGCGCAAGTTGCCCAAACCGGGCGTTGGCTGGCCGATATTGTTCACCGCAATGCTGGCGGGATAGGGTTGCAAGGCATCCGCCTGACCGATCACGGCCGCATTTGTCACCACCACTTGCCCACCGTTTTCAATCGTCAGCGTGGCGGTATAGCCGGCGCCCACATTAAGACTGGTGATATTCCAGAGAGCCTTCGGCCCGCCAACAACGGCCGTGCCCGGTGAACCACTGCCCAGCAATGCCTCGCCACTGTCTAACCGGCCGTCGCTGATAAACAGGTCCCCTTCTCCGGCTTGCCCAACGATGGTCTGCGCCCCGGCCGTAAAGACCGTGCCATCGTTGGAGATGTTCACCCGCGCGGTGGGCGGATTGGCCGGATTCGTGGGCGGCAAATGGCCGATGATCAGGTCACTGGCGGTCATTGTGCCGTTGGGCAGCGTAAAACTGGCTGCCCCGCCCACCGAAAACGGGCCGGTCAGGGTGAGATTGGCCGACTGGAAGGCGACGGAACCCGCTGCCACACTGCTGCGCCCTGATGGGCGTGTACCGACAGTGACATCGTAGCTGGCATCTAAATCAAAGAGAGTTTCCGTGGCGGCGTCGGGCACGATTGCGGGCAGCCAGTTGCTGGCTGTGCCCCAACTGCCACCGGCGGAATTCGTCCAGCGTGTCACGTCTTTGCTGGCGATGGCAATGCCCGACGTACCATCCTGTAAGCTATAGGTAAATAGGATGTTGCGCCGATCCCCAAAGGTGCCGGTGGGCGCATTGGAGACGTTGCTGCCGCCTGTGCCCAGACTGGTAACAGTTTGCCCAAAGAGGGTTTGCCCCGTTTGGATGATGATGTCATTGGCTAAACTGGGGCCGCCCATGAGGGCAACCGTGTTGAAGTCGTCCATTAACACGATCAAAACAATGCGTCCCTCGTGGTCAAAATCCACCAGGCTGATGTTTTTGCTGGCATTGGTGGTCGCGGAATCCAACAGAACTTGCTCACCTTGCGCGCTGCTGACCACCACTTGCTGCTGGAAGGCAAAGGTGCCATCGTAGACGCGGCGCAGCCAGGCCACCTGATTTTGGTTGTTCAAGTAGAAGAGATTGGCGAAGTCTGCTTCAGTGCCAGAGAGGGTGCCGAGTTCAACGGGCCGTGCCGCTGGCAATAGTTCCCGTGCCCGCCCCATCTAGCTTAATCGCCCAGTCGCGGGTTATGCCCAGTTCGGTGGCGCAGCGTCCGCCGACGAAGGGAATGGTGGACGTTTGATCGTAATAGGCCACCACGCCGTTGGTGTTGGGGTGGTCTGGGAGGCGGTATGAGTGACGCAAGCAGCGCTGCTGTTGGCAAAGCTGAAAACAGGCGTGGCGGTTGTGCCGTTGGTTAGTTGGTAGGTGTCGGTGTGGTTAGGAAAGGTGCCGACGCTTTGTTGGGCCAGCCAACGGCCGTCGCTGGTTAGCTGGCTGGGGGTATGGCTGAATCCGCTGGCAGTGGGCTGCTGTTGGGTGATCGTGCCATTGCTCGAACGGAAGGCGTAACTGCCCGCTGGCAAAGAGCCACCCGCCACATTGGCGGAGAAGAGGACATCGCCTTGGGGAGCCACGCCAAAATCCGAGACGAAGCTGATGCTGCCCAATCCGCCAGGCAGGATGGTGCTATCGCTGGCAACTTCGGTGACGCTGCTGCCCTGGACGATGAAGATGCCGGTACGGCCGTTTCGGATGCCGGCGACAACGGTACGGCCGTTATCCCCTACGCGGCCGACGGACAGGGTGGTGAAGCCCTCTTCGCCGTTGGCGATCAGGGGGGTGATGGTCCAGCCATTGGCCGTGATGGCGTCGGGGGCGGCCTGGGCGGCCGGACGCCAGATGGACAGCGTTAGCGCCAACAGGATGGACAGCAGAGAGAACAGGAGCCAGGGAAACGGCCGTTTGCTAGCGCGTGAAGGCAGACCCATGATCTGGCGTTGATTAACTTTCATATTTTTCCTTTGCTGGATACAGCTTTGTGAAAAGGGTGGCTAAAAGTAACAGCAAACTACAGAGAGTTCCTGAGAGGATAGGTGCTTTATAAGACAGAGCCTTGCTCGCCGTGCAAGGCTTTTGTCCACAGGTTACACCAATTTCACCGACTAAAAATCTGTGGGAAAACTTTTTGGTTCTGGCTTGTCCAGGTCAGGAATTGCAGTTGATCCATTGAAAATATTTCAGGAAGCGTTTGAATACAAAGAGATGCCAACTTTTTGAGTTCGTTAACAAGATACCTTGATTGATAGCTTTGTCAATGTTCCGTTTCGTCCTCTAGACGAAATGTGCCAATGGCCCGACGACAGTAGGCGGAATGTGTCAATAGTTTTGAGACACTCAATACCTTCGCCAAATTACGAAGGACTAGGGTTAGTAGGAGGACAATGAATCCTCCCTAACCGCGATACCCAGCCCCAGTATTGTTTGGCATCACGAAAATTGAACTCAATGGTATGATCACAAATGACAAATTCTGCTTGACGCGCTGGGGCCAGTTGCACCTGTCTTGGTGGCGGCGGCCCTTGCGGTTGCGCGGATAAAGAGAGCCACTGATTGGGGTATCCTCCGAGTTGGAATTGTCCAATTCGGAGGGAAGATGAAAAGAGAATGGCAGGTAAAACGGAGCACCGTTGAGCGTTGCGACGGTCAACGGCGCTGGGATTATGCTTACCAATTTCTGGTGCGCTGGGCCATGGAATCAACAACAGGTTCAGAGCCGGCAGCACCACCCAATCAGGAGGATGGTGATGGAGATCGCCTTGTATGTTCGAGTTTCGACCACCCGCCAACAGCAAAATCAGACGATTGAACAGCAATTGGAACGACTGCGGGATGAGATTGCCGGTCATCCTGACTGGCACTTGGCGGAAGGCCACATCTTTCGGGATGACGGCTACAGTGGGGCCAAGTTCAACCGGCCGGGGTTGGATCGGCTGCGCGACCAGGCGGCGATGGCTGCTTTTGAGTTGGTTCTGATGACCGCGCCGGATCGGCTGGCCCGTAATTATGTTCATCAAGTGCTGCTGATGGACGACTTGAAGAAGGTAGGTTGTCAGGTTGAGTTTCTGGAACGGCCGATGAGCGAGGACCCTCATGACCAGTTGTTACTGCACATTCGGGGTGCAGTGGCCGAGTACGAACGCAACCTGATTGCCGAACGGATGCGACGTGGCCGGCAAGCCAAACTGCGGAGTGGTTTGCTGTTGCCCTGGACAGTTGCCCCTTATGGCTTTGTTCTCGACCCGGAACGACCACGCGACCCCAGCCGAGTGCGCCTTGACCCGGTCAAAGCGGAGATTGTCCGGCAAATCTTTGCCTGGTACACTGACCCAACCACACCAGCGACGCTCTATTGGGTGGCTAAACAACTCAGCGACCAGAAGATTCCCACGCCGACAGGTAGTCCTCGCTGGAATGTCGCCACCATCCGCGGTATCCTTCGTTCGCCCGCCTATGCTGGCACGGCTATCAGCGGCCGGACGCGCCCGACGGCGGCCCACCAAAGGAAATCGGCCTTGAAACCGGTGGGGCCAGGTCACAGTCAGCGACCCGTCCCCGTTGAGGAATGGATCGCCATACCGGTGCCAGCCATCGTCAGTCAGGAAACCTTCGACCTGGCGCAGAAGCGCCTGGATGAAAATAAGCAAATGGCTCGTCGTAACAATCACACTCATGATTACTTGCTGCGCGGTCTAGTTAGTTGCGCCCGCTGCCAATTGGCCTGCACCGGCCGCAGCCGCCAGCCCGGTTACGATTATTACGCTTGTCGCGGCCGGACTGATGCCTTACGTGCTGCCCAGGGCGAACGCTGTACCGCCCGCCTGGCCCCGGCCAACGCCTTGGGCCAACTGGTTTGGCAAGACCTGTGCCACATCCTAACTGAGCCAACATTCATTATCCATGAGTTGGAACGAGCCCAGGTTGGCGAATGGTTGCCGCAAGCCTTCCAGGCTCGCCGGCAAAGTCTTCAAGCCACCCTGGCCCAGTTGGAACGTCAACAGAGTAGACTGTTGGAAGTCTATCTGGCTGAGGTCATCGGCCGGACGAGTTTGAGCGCAAGCGCCGCGAACTGGTTCAAACTCAGGCCAGTCTGAGGCCATCAACTGCGCCAACTGGAAGCCCAAGCCCAGAAGCAGCTTGACCTGCCAAGTTGACGCAGCACATTCAGGACTTTGCCAACGACTTCAGCCGATCCTCAACACTCTTGACTTTGCTCAACGCCGCCAGTTGGTTGAGTTGCTCGTTGACCGTGTTATCGTTGACGACGACAAGGTCGAAATCCGCTACGTGATTCCGACCAACCCCAATGGTGAAAATTCCCTCTTTTGTCATTTGCGTAAAGACTATTTCGATGCGGAACCGCCTAGCATACCAATGACAGGCTTCTTCCGCCAAGTCCATATTGGAAACCAGGTAAATGGGTTCTTGATAACCGCGCTGCCACCAAGCCACAACCAGAACCGGCCCATAATTTGCTTGCGTGAAACCAACTTCTGAGATGGCTAGACAATCTCCTGGTTGCAGATGGATTTCCCGCAAGGAAAACTCATCGCCGTCATCATTGAGTTGGCGGTTGCAAGCGGTGCGGCAGACGTATTGCCAATCATTTTGGTTTATCTCTGCTTGCAGTCCAATCCCATCAAACTCGCCATCCCCCAAAAAGATGACATCGGCGCCATCCGGGATGCACGGTTTAACAGCTTGCACCAATTGCACATGAATTTCTTCAGGAAAGTGGCCTTTGCTTCCTTGAACCACGACCCAGACCAGGGGCAAAGCGCGCTTCTTGTAAATGACGCTGATCACCAGCGCCAGACAATTGCGTCCGACCTCGCTGCCGTCAATGGCTAATACCAACGGCCCTGACCGAGCCAAGCCGATTAACAATGGGGTGAGAAAAGGCAAGAAATAGGTTGTGGCGTCCACCTGCTCGTTTTGTGTGAAGCGCGTGAAGCGCTTGATACGGCTTTCCACTTTGCTTCGATCTGGCGCGGTCTTGGCCATGGCTCTCATCTGGCTTTTCCCACTGCGGACGATGCCGCTTATCATTCCAGACAAGGTATTCATCTGTTGAGCTTGGCGGCCTGTGAGTTGTTTGGGATAAATTTGCATCAAAGACTTTCTTATGTGACGATAGAGATGGTGATTATCACCCATGGGGTATACACTGATAGTGTAAATTACTTTCTGTAAAAATTAGATGGCTGGTAGGCCATCGGGTATCCTAGAGAGTTGCAAAACAAATTAGGAGAAATGAGATGACCTACCAAGATAATTGTACCTTACCAACCGAGTTGCTTGAACAAATTGCCGAACAAGGCCTGGATGCTATTCCAGAGATGATGCGTACGCTCATTAACGCCGCCATGCACATGGAGCGACAAGCGTTGGGCGCATCGCCATATGAACGGACTCTGGAGAGACGAGATCACGCCAATGGCTTGGCCCAAAACCGTCGCCACCCGCATGGGCCAAGTCACATTCGATGTACCTCAAGTGCGTCATGGCAGCTTCTATCCTCAATCGTTAGAGAAAAGGGCTGCGCAGCGAGCGGGCTTTGAAGTTAGCGTTGGCTGAAATGTATATCCAGGGTGTTCCACCCGTAAAGTGACGGCCATCACCGAAAAATTGTGTGGCTTTGAAGTCTCCTCTGCGCAGGTCAGCCAGGCCACGGCTTTGCTGGATGAACAACTTCAGGCTTGGCGGGGAACGGCCGTTAGGGCAATGCCGCTATCTCTATCTGGATGCCCGGTATGAAAAAGTGCGCCAGGATGGACAAGTGCGAGATGCCGCCGTGCTCATTGCGGTAGGCGTTAATGAAACAGGCAAACGAGAAGTTTTGGGCATTTCCGTGGCCTTGAGTGAACAGGAAGTTCATTGGCGCACCTTCATGCAAAGCCTGGTTGCTCGTGGGTTAAGGGGGCTAGAACTGATTGTCAGTGATGCCCATGCTGGACTGAAGCAGGCGCGTAAGGCTGTCTTCGGCAGCATTCCCTGGCAACGCTGCCAATTCCACCTGCAACAAAATGCTCAGGGATATGTTCCCCGACAAAACATGAAACAAGAAGTTGCTGCTGATATTCGCGCCATCTTCAATGCCGCTAACCGTGATGAGGCAGAAGCGTTGTTGGCGAAAACGGTGCAGAAATATGCCAAAACAGCTTCGCGGCTGGCTTCTTGGATGGAGGAGAATCTGCCAGAAGGCTTTACTGTCTTTGCCTTTCCGACCCAGCAGCAGAGACTGCTCCGCACCACCAATGGGCTGGAGCGGTTGAATCGGGAAATTCGACGCCGTTCGCGTGTGGCCGCTATTTTTCCGAACGAAGCATCTTGTCTGCGCCTAGCCACGGCCATTGTCATGGAAATTAGTGAGGATTGGGTCACTGGGCGCACCTATATGCGGTTCGACGAGATAGGATGTAAAGGTTCTGTGCTGAGCTGAACGGCCGCCGTCGTAGCGGCTGTGGATATGTGGGCAACTTGGAGTTTACGGAAAGTTGTCCACATATCCATCAGCCGAGGAATTCACCACCAAGCAATTCTTGTGGGATGTTTTTACAGAAAAAGATTTGCATTATCGGTACACTCCTTTTGTTTGTGGTGAACAATGGAATGTACTCCATGTTTCTCTTTCTTGTCACATCTCAAATGACTTTCTTAAAAGTGTACGGTAGTGAATCCATGAGGCGGTCGTAATCGAGGGTCAAGTCATTGCTGAACAACACCACATGCGCCCAAGCCCCGGTTTTGATATGGGTCTTGACGATGATGACGACATTGAGCGCTTGGGCAAATTCCTTGTGTAACATGTCGGCCTGGTAAATATCGGTGCGAACATCCTTTTCAGTTGTCGTCGCCTTCAGATATTGCGCTGGAATAGATGCATAATTGATTTTATCGCCGTATTTCCTGGGCGCGCCGCTACCTCCGTAGGGGCCATCATAGCGAAAATACAAAGCCGAATCGTGACGGAGCTTGGAAATCAGATACAAACCGCATTGCCAAACCATTTGCACGGCGTTGTTATTGCCGAAATGACCATCCATAACCAGATGCTCTAGCGACAAAACGCCCATGATGAGTGACAACAGCTTTTGTACCATCTGCTGTATTCGCGTCAATCCCACTTGCGTTTTATCCCGATTCTTGCTTCCTTTGGGTCGTCCCGATTTGCCTTTCGTCTTTTTCTTTTTAGCCGCTTGCTTGGCTTTGGCAGCTTTTTTCTCTTCTTCGGTGCGCATCACTTGCTCTACCATCATTGGATAAGAGCGACGCTCTTGAACGTGAACCAACGATAAAGCGAAGAAAGCCAAACTGGGCACGGGCTTGCCATACAAGGATGAAAAGAATCGGTCTAAACCGTGTGTTTCTTTACCGGACTTGGTGACGACGCATTCATCTCCTGCCAAAAAGTATGTGGCTTGAGGGTCTAGCAGATGGCGTTGAAAAAACAACCAGAAAAGCATTGCCCAAGGGATAACGGTATGGAAAAAACGTTGTACCGTGCGGTAGCTGCCTCCTTCCTCTGTCCAGCGGGAAATGCCTAACATGGTTACCCGGCCTGTCATGGCCAACATCGCCAAGATGATACGGCTCATTTGCCGAATGGTTGTCATGTCCACATAGGGACTCAAATGTTGTAAAAGTGCTAAAATATCTATCATGAGCGGTTGTTTTACGAAATTTCTCCTTGGTCGGTGAAAATCGTATCTTACACAACCGCTCTATTTACGCCATTTTTGGCGAAGGTATTGCTGAACACAACAGCTTTCATTCGTTTCCTTCCTCTGGTTCCCCATTTTTTACTTCATTTGAAGTCTGAAACAGCGTAATCTGCAAACCCTCCGGCGAGCGCAGCCGGACATTCAAATCACCCCAAGGGGTCAAAACTGGCTCATGGACCAATGTGGCACCGTACTGCAAGGCCCGCGCCATTGTTGCTCGGACATCCGCCACTTCAAAGGCAAATCGGATTTGACCACTTACCCGCTCCCCCACTTCGATTTGGTCCACGCCCGCCGCATAATCGGGATCAAAGATTTCCAAAGAAGCCTGCTCCGCCCCAAACATTTGTCCCCGGCCATTATCAGTCCACAGTTCACCCGGTTCCAGCCCCAAACCATCCCGATAGAAAGCTACAGCCCGGTCAAAATCAGCAACGGTGAGCGCAACTCGAAACGAATTGACGGCCATATCAAAAACTCCTTCTGCTAAACCAGTGCCCGATGGTTTTCATCAGGCACTGGCCAGAATTCAAAATCGTCCTTCTTACTTCTGGATTACGCCGTAGCGATGACCTGGCGGCTTTCCGCCTTGGGCGTACGGATGCCTTTAATCAGCAGCCACAGCGTGAACGACAATTCTGCAATAATCGCCGGGGCAATCATGATATTGGCAAAAACTGTTGCATACTGGGGCATCAGGAAAATGCCAAAGCTGTCCAGCACGTAGCTCGCCCCCGCAATAGCCAGCATGATGCCCATAATGCCGGGGAACAGCTCAGACTTGTAAACCAGATAGCCCAACAAGAACAGGCTCACGGCAAAGAATGCTTCCGAAACCAGCACACCGTAATAGTGGACATCGGTGAACAACAATACCAGGGAATTAATCTGGTCAGGTGTAAAAGAGGTCAAATAATCGCCGCCATTTAGCAAAATCAACGGGAAGATGAAGTTGATCAGGTTTGCGGCATGAACGGCCGCTTGCATCAACCGAGTGGCCATCATCAGCATGGCCACCGTCTTGTTAACCGGCGAAAGCAGTTTATAAAGCAAAATGGTCGCCCTGATTTCACTCAAAAAGACGATCAAATAACTGACAACACCGCCCCGGTACAGCGATTCCGACGCTCGAATGTTTTCGGCCGTTGCTGCGGCGTCGCCCGGTACATTCAGGCTGCCGCTCACAAACATAAAGACAAACATGTTGGCAAAAAGATTGCTAAATAAAAGACACCTATTGTTCTTGCGGTTTTTTTCACTGCGTTCATTTTGTTTCTCCTTGTTTCAAAAAAAAGTTGGATAAGTAAGATTGCTTCATTGTTGGCTGTCTGGCTGACCAGATTGGACTTGTTTGACCGAAACCAAGGGCAGTCCTAAATCGCGCACTTTTCTGAGCAGCCCATACAGCGCCGCCTGATCAATAACCGGGCCGGTTAAAAGCGTATCGCCGTTGTCGGCTTGCGTGATGGTCAGACCTTCAAACCATACTGCCCACCGCTGACCCAAATGGCCTTTTATTCTTATTTCATAGACCATGGGTGGATTTGGATCTGCCTGGGAATTGGGTTTGATTGCCATTACTTTTACCTTGTGCGGCTGGTCAAAATTGTCTATGCCACTTGTTCAATGCGTCCTTAGCATACCGGCCAACCGGTATTGCCGTACAGCTACGAAAGTATTGTTTAGTGGTATTGTCTGGGGTATTTCTAATAACCTTGTGCTTTATACGTCACATTGGGGAATTCGACGGCATTGGGTGTTAGCACCACCGCCGCATCCGAATCGTGCTTCAGTTCGGCCAGCAAAAATGCGGTGGTGAAGTGTTTGACCAGATCATGCGCCTGATCTCTATCCCACACAGAATCGTCACAGAATTCGCTGGCCAGTGGTTTGGCGTACCAGCGAATCGACTGGCAGGTGTTGGTGAAAATCATGTGTTCGGCGTCATTCAGGGCTATCTGTGCCTTGCGAGGGCTGACCGTGTGTTCGTAAGTTGGCTGCGGCCCCCACAAAAAGGGTGTGTCCTCGTCGAGGGTGCCGCCCATTGCCAGCACCGGCACGTCGATTTTGGCCAGCCCGGGCGGGCCAAAGAAATAGGCATCACCGGCCATAGCCACAATCGCATCCACGCGTGGATCAGCCGCCGGGGGCCAAAGTCCTTCGGGTACAGCGTCCAGACCGGCCAGGTTGGCCATTCCGGCCAAATGTGGCAGGAGCATGTCGCACAACCAGGCGGTGGGGTCTTCCGTTCGGATGGCTTCGTTACAGTGAACCTCGAAGCTGGAGGTGTCTATCTGGGCACCGGCCGCCGCCAGAGCTGTGTAGCCACCGTAGGAATGTCCGATCACGGCCGTTTCCTCGCCATCAATCAACCCATCCAGCGCACCACCCGGTCCGGTCTGTTCATCCACATAAGCAAACACAGCCAAAATATCCTGCGGGCGGATGATGGCGGCGCGCCACAGTTCATTTTGCGGGTCGAGGGTCTCTTGATGCTCCGGCGCAATGACGACAAAGCCATAAGAAGCCAGATGTTCGGCCAGCCAACTGTAACTAACACTACCGATGGCAAATCCGGGCGATAGAATTACCAGCGGATAAGGCCCGGCGGAGAAATCATACGGAGCATCATGGGCGGCGTGCCCTTGAGTCGTGGCAATGATCACCTCACCCAACGGCGCGCCCAGCTTGACCTTGTAGGGAGATGCGGCGGCCCCCTCGTTGTTGTCGAGTGTGGTTGGATACCAGATGATTACTGGCAACGGCCGTTCCCCCTCAGTCACCAGATCACGTTTGCCCACTGAGTGTGGGCCGGACACGCCAAAAGGCGGCACGTCGCGGCGGTCAGCCGCCTCACCCGTTTGTGTCCGCATACTCACAAACAATGCTGCAATACCCAGAATCAGGAAAAATCCAAAAAACCATTTTTTACAAGTTGACATTTTCTGCTCCTTTCACTTTGTTTGATGTGAAAGCAGCATATCGGCCAACCGGTATTGGCGTATAGACACGAAAGTATTGTTGGGGGTGTTGTTCTGGAGACCTGCGAGGTTTGTGGAAACCTCGCAGGTCTGACGGTTATGCTAACTTTTCTTCACCGGAATCCAAATCTCGCTGATAAACGTGGGCGACGTCCCCAATTTTCTGCAAAATGATGAGATGATTGGAATGAACGGCCGTATCACCTACAACAAGCCCAACTCCCGCGCCCGCGCCACCGCCTCCGTGCGCCGGCTGACGTTGAGCTTGCCATAGATAACTCGATTGTGCCCCTTCACCGTGCTCAAAGCCACAAACAACCGCTCAGCTATCTCGCGGTTGGAAAGCCCCTCGGCTACCAGCTGCAAGACCTCTAACTCGCGCTCACTCAACGGCTCAACCAAAGGCTGAACGCTGGCGGCTGACGGCTGAATAACTTTTCCCATACCAAAAGCGACCAGTAGTTGAGAAACATACGCTTTCTGCCTTCTACCTTCTGCCTTCATCCTTGCCAACAGCTTGGCCAGCGGCGGCCCTGCATCGACAAACGTACGGATGCAGCCTTCCGGTTCACCCAAAGTCAGGGCCTGTTCCAGCGGTATGAGTGCCTCGGCGATATGGCCTTGCGCTTCAGCGGCCATGGCCTGCTGCACCAGGATTTCCAGCACGCTCCCCATCCGACCACCCGCTTCCGCCGCTTGCCGCAGGCGCTCCAGCAGAGCCACCGCCCCCTGGAGGCAATTTTCTTCCTGCCCATGCCGGTACCGGGCGATGAGCAGCCGGGCCAGAGTGATATGGTCAAACTCGTGCAGGTAGCTGAGGTCATCGTCAACGGACAGCCCCTGCTCATCAGCCCAATTCTGTGCATTGGCCAACCGGCCCTGCTGCACCCACAGCCGCGCCTTTAGCGCCGCCAGTGTGCGTACATCGGGAACCGGCCCGCGGACGTACTGCCGTTCCGCTTCGTCGAGCGCATCGAGCGCATCATCCAGATTGCCTTCCGCCGCTTTTACGCCCGCCTGAGCTAAATGCCAGCGATAGGACCAACGCGGCAATGCCGCATCTTCGCCCAGTTCCTGGCTGCGCAGCAGGTGCGCTTTGGCCGCTTCCAGATCGTTCTGCGCCAGAGACAGCTCGCACAAGCCGGTGTACAGGTCGGCGGCGCCGCGCAGCACCGGTTCGCCCTGTGCCTCGGCCAGTTGTATGGCCTCTTGACAAACTTTGATAGCCTCGCGCAGATGTCCTTGGGCTACTTTCATGTCGGCCAAAACGTACGCCCCGGTAATGACAAACAGGGTGTTGCCTGCCTTTTGATAGTTGGTCATGGCTTCGGTAAAGGCGTGTATGGCTTCGGTCAAATCGCCGCTGGCCCAGGCGGCCAGCCCCAGGAGCGCCGCCGGGGTGCCGCGCCGGAGATATGCTTCTGCGGGAAAGAAGGCGAGCGCCTGATGGGCATATTCGATGGTGACGGCCATGTCGCCCAGCGCCAGCGCATGATAAGTGCGGGCCGAGGCGATGCTCCCCGGCAAATATTGAAATTCGGCTTCATCGGCGACGACGAAATCGGTTGTGGCTGCCAGGCAGTGCTCGGCCTGGCGCAGCCACATTTCGGCCGCCTCCATCTGGCCAGTGTCTAAAAAGGCCCAGGCATAACCCACGCTGAGCACGGGCCGGGCGAGAACCAGAGCGTCGGGCAGCTTTTTGGCCCAACCCAGCCATTCGGCCGCCTGGCGATTCCTATCCATCTCGCCCCAGGCCAGTTCGATAATCCGGGCGGCCCGCGCCATATCATTGGCAGCAAAGGCATGGTAGACGGCAGCGGCCGTTAAACCATGGCCTTCGTACCAGCCGCTGGCCCGCTGATGCAGCGCCGCAGTTGCTTCAGGCTGTTCTTTCATCAAGTGGGCCTGGAGCACATCACCAAACAAGTGGTGGTAACGGTACCACTGCCGCTTGTCGTCCAGGGGGATGACAAACAGGTTGCTGCGTTCCAGTATTTCCAGCAAGGCGCCGCCTTCTTCCTGGTTCGTCACGGCTTCACACAGCGGGCCGCTCAACCGGTCGAGGATGGATGTCTGGAGTAAGAAGCGCCGGATGTGTTCGGGCTGGCGGCGCAGCACTTCATCAACGAGGTAATCGACGATGTAGCGGTCGTCGCCGGCAAACGCTTTGATGAAGCCCGGCACGTCGGCCCGCCCTTGCATGGAGATGGCGGCCAATTGCAGTCCGGCAATCCAGCCTTCGGTGCGTTTTTCCAGGGCGGCAATCTCATTAGTGGAGAATTCCAGACCAGTTGCTTTGTGGAGGAACACGGCCGTTTCTGCCACCGTAAAACGCAAATCGGCCACCCGCAGTTCAGTCAGCAGGCCGCGCACGCGCAGGCGAGACAGGGGCAGCGGCGGGTCTTCACGGGTGGTGATGACCAGATGCATCTGCGGCGGCAGGTGTTCCAACAGGAATGTGAGCGCCTGATCAATGGGTGGGGCGGCGTCTAAGACGTGGTAATCGTCCAGGACGAGGGCGAATTCATCCGGAATGGCGGCGATTTCGTTAAGCAGGGTGGTCAGGATGGATTCGGACGGCGGTGGCTCAGGAGATTCCAGCATCGCCAACGCTTTTTCCCCCAGCGCGGGTTTATGGGTCTGCAATGCGGCGATGAGGTAGGTCAGGAAGCGGCTGAGATCGCCATCTCTTTTGTCTAATGAGAGCCAGGCAAACGGCCGTTTCCCATCAGCTATCCACTCACTGACCAGGGTGGTTTTGCCAAAACCGGCCGGGGCAGAGATAAGCGTTAGTTTGCGGTGCAACCCCCGGTTGAGCTTGGCAATGAGGTGGGGGCGGGGGACGAGTGACGGTCGTTTTCGAGGAATATACAGTTTGGTTTGGAGCAAGTTGCCGAGCATCACGCAAAAGTATACTGGAAAGGCTCACGATTTGCCCAAATTTACTGGTTGATACAGCAATTCTCAATTTAACCAGAAATGTGTCATGCTGAGGTCCTCCGAAGCATCTCCTTCTTCTGGTGGAGCGGGATGCTTCGCTCCGAAGACTCCGCTCAGCATGACAGTTCAGCGTAAGATGAGGGTCAGCTTGCCGGTCAGTCCGTGGTTGAGTATTTCGATGAGGCGGGGACGAGGGACGAGAGACGGCCGTAACCGGGGTACATATAATTTTGTTTGCAGTAAGTCTCCAAGCATGAATCCATTATAAACCTTTGGTGCTAGTTAAAAAAGGCATCGAGTTCCCTTAAGCTAAGAGCTACAAGACCATTAGCAAAAGGAGAACCCGATGACTACAGAAGATTTTATCATTGAACTGTTCTGCCGAGTTGATGACCAGATGGGTGTTGCGCCAAAACATAGTCAAGCCTCATTGTATCCCAGTGAAGTTGTGGCCCTAGCAGTCTGTCGGAAAAGTACCCGTAGCCGCAATTTCTTACCGCGTCTTCCAGAGGCGGGGTAAGGATACCCCGGCTACAAAAAGAGGTTCTCTGACAAACTGCTGGCTTTTTTGTTTGCTTTGAAAGGAGTTGGCAACCGAGCTTTCTATGGCTGGCTGGTGCGCGATTACCGACATCTTTTTCCTCATCTGCCGGATCGGACTCGACTTTTTCGACTGTTTAACACCCACAGACAGTGGACAGACAAAGAGGCTTTGCGCCGGTCGGCATACACGCTATGAGTATCCTGGTTGATCACCGGAATTCGTGAGACCTGAAGCGACTCCTAAAATACCCCGCCGTTAAATGGCAGGTTCGGCGCTCAATTCTGTCAGGGAGAGCCTGACTCCTTCTTCAAGGTCGAGGCCTGGTTGCCCCAAGTCCGGCAAGGTCATCTGCTCCGCAGCAGCAAAAGCCAACACCTCTTCTCTCACATGATGGGGTGTGTTCTCGTGAGAAAGCGCCAGAAACAGGAGCGCTGCCCCCAATGGCTGCCCGGCAAGCGCCCGCCCCACAGACGCCAGCAGCGTCAGGATCATGCTGGAAGATTTGAGGGCCACGGCCGTTTCCAACCCCTCCCGCAGCACCGACCGTGCCCCAGGTAGGTCGCCCAGCATCAGCCGCGTTTGCCCCAGGCCATCCAGGGCGGCAGCGGCAATCAACCCATTGCCAATTTCCCGGCCAAGCGCCAGACTGGCCTGATACTGTTGTTCCGCAGTTATGGCCTCACCTGTAGCGCGGGCCACACTGCCCAGGTTGAGCAGGTTGATCGCCATTTGCGAGCGGTTTTCAGCGGCAGCGGCCAATTCGTAACTCTCCTGGTAACAAGCACGCGCCCATTCATAGTCGCCCTGCACGTTGGCGATGTTGCCCAGGTTGATCAGGCATACCGCTATGCCAGATCGATCCACCTGACGGCGAAAAATGCTCAGGCTTTCCATGTAGTAGGCAATGGCCTCAGGTATAACGGCCGTTATTCTTCGTCAACACCCCCAGGCTGTTCAGAACCCCGGCTACGTTCGATGTCTGGCCGGAAAGCCGGTGCAGGGTCAGGCTGCGCTGAAAAGAGGCTTCGGCGGCAGTCAGATCACCCAGATGGCGCTGCGCGCGCCCCAACATTTCCCAGGCATCGGCGGCATAAGGCACGAGATCGGGCGCTTCCAGACCAGGCAAGCAAACCAGCAGCCGCACCTGCGCTTCCGCAAAACGGCCCACGGCTTCTTCGTGTTTGGCAAACTGGTGATGCAGCCGCGCCGTCAGCGGATGGTCTGCCGCGATGGTTTGCAGCGCCTCCGCCAACCAATCCAGCGCCTCCAACGAACGGCCGCGCCGCAAATAGAACAGCGAGAGATGGGGCAGCATCTGGCTCAGCAGCGGTTCCGTCGCCGACCAATCGGTTAACGCCCACTGCCAGGCGAAACGGCCGTTTTCCAATTCCAGCGCCATCAATCGAAAAGCGGCTTCTGCCTCCTCTCCGGTACTCTTGCTGCCTCGATCGGCCATAAAATCGGCGTAGTAGCCAGCGTGGGCGGTGCGAACCTGTGCCCAATCAGCCGGACTAATCTGCTCCTGAGCAAACAGCCGGACCGCTTCGTGCAGTTGATAACGGCCGTTCGCCTGCCGCTGTACCAGGGATTTATCCACCAGCGCCGATAACTGTCGCAAACCAGATTGCGGAGAATTTAACTGCGGAGGAGCGGAGAGCGCAGAGTTTGCTAACAAAACTCCGCGTTCTCCGCGCTCTCTGCGGTTCCTTTCTTTTTTCCCAGTAATAGTCAGGGCAGCTTCCCCATCAAAGCCGCCGCGAAAAACGGACAGCCACGCCAGCATGGCTTGTTCCGGCTCAGGCAGCAGCTCCCAGGAGTAGTCGAACGCGGCTCGCAGGCTGCGTTGGCGCTCCGGCATGTTTTGCAGGTCGCTCGTCAGAAAATCAAGATGGCGCTCGATGGCGGCGGCGATTTCCTGGCAGGGAACGGTGCGCACCCAGGCGGCAGCCAGTTCCAGCGCCAGCGGTAAACCGCCTACCAGTTGACAAATACGCAGGATGGCTTCGCGTTCGGCGGCGCTGTCGAAACCCAGGTAAACGCGCCGCGCTCGCTGGATGAACAACTGCGGTGCGCTGAAACCAGTCCAATCAACGGCGGCGGCAGGCGGCAAAGCCAGCCCGCCCAATTCCACCAGCCACTCTTCGTACAGGTTCAGCCGCTCCCGCGAGGTGACAAGCAGACGAAGGCCAGGGGCAGCCGCCAGCAGGGCAGCGGCCAGACCGGCCTGGGGCAGCAGGTGTTCAAAATTGTCCAACAGCAGCAGTAGATGGCGGTCGCGCAGGTGTTGGCACAGTTGTTCGTCGGGGGCTGCCGCGCCGCTGAGTTTTAGCCCAACGGTTTCGGCGATATGGGGGGCAACGGCCGTTCCTGAGGGCAAATCGGCCAGTGGCACAAAAAAGATGCCATCGAGAAAGCGCGGGTCGGTCAGGTGGCGTGCTGCTGTTTCTAATGCCAGCCGGGTTTTACCTGCGCCACCGGGACCGAGAATGGTCAGTAAACGGCCGTCTGGCTGGGCCAGCAGGTCAATTAACTGTGCCAGTTCCGGTTCGCGCCCGACAAAAGCGGCGGCACTGGCGGGTAGGTTGTGGGGTGGAGCAGGCTTACTCTGATCCGAGTCGAAAGGCGGAAGGCGGTTATGTTTGATGTTATCGTAAAGGGCAATGGTCTCCGCAGCCGGTTCGACGCCCAGGTTTTCGGCCAGCAGGCGGCGGCAGGTTTGAAATTGAGTCAGAGCCTCACTACGCCGACCGTCCAGGGCCAACAGGCGCATAAGCAAACGGTGGGCTTCTTCGCGCCAGTTATCCAGCGCCAGTATGCGCCGGGCGTAGGTGATGCCGTCGGTTGTGGCTTGCTGTTGGTAGGCGTTGTCAGCCAGGCGATGCAGCAGCTCTATCACCAGCAAGCGCAGGCGTTCGCGTTCCAACAGTGCCCATTCGTCAAAGGCAGGGGCGTCGGGCACGTTGAAACCTTCCAGAAAATCGCCGCGATAAAGAGCAACGGCCGTTTTCCAGGCGGAGGGATCGGTGGAGAGGACGGCCGTTGCCAAACTGGTCACGTCCAAAATGATACGATCAGGATTGAGGCTGATGGTGTGATAGGTGAGAGTCAGAAACGGCCGTAGCGCGGGCGGCAGCCGGTTCAACGTCACCCGCAAGCTCGCTCTTGCCGCCGCGTCGGGCGTCTCGCCCCACAGCAGCCCGGCCAACGCCTCTCGTGAACAGGTCTGACCGGTGACGGCAAGGTAAGCCAGCAAGGCTACTCCTTTCACGGGCAGCCTGCTTGCCAGCAGTGCGCCGTCTAACCGTATTTCCGGTTTACCCAACAAAGTCAGTTGCAGTGTCGCTTGATCATGCATGTCATCGCTGCCTGTTACGCTGCTGTTACGGTTCAGTAATGCTGGATGCTTATGCTGACATTATAACGATGGTCATTCTGTTGTCACGGATTTGTTATGTCTCAAACACTTCAATTACCTTACACCATTTACCTGATGCGCCTTTGGCTGGACAGTGAAGGCGAATCAGCCTGGCGTTTCAGCCTGGAAGACCCACACACCAACGCCAGGCGCGGTTTTGCCAGCCTGGATGAGATGGTGCTTTTTTTGCAGCAAGAAACCACAAAGGATACGAGGAAACGTCATGATGCGTAAACGAGATATTGTATTCAGTTTGATGGTGGTCCTGTTGGTGATGGTTGGTTTGTGGCGGGTAACGGCCGTTACCCACGCCAGCACCTACACCGTCACCACCACCGCCGACAGCGGCCCCGGCTCCCTGCGCCAAGTCATCCTCGACGCCAACGCCAACCCCGGCGCGGACACCATCACCTTCGCCATCGGCGCCAGCGGCAGCCAGCAAACCATCCAGCCCACGTCCGCCCTGCCCACCATCACCGACCCCGTCACCATAGACGGCTGGAGTCAGGGTGGCAGCGGCTACACCGGCCCGCCGCTCATCGAACTCAACGGCGCATTGGCCGGTTCTTCCGTCAACGGTCTAAACATCACCAGCGGCGGCAGCACCGTGCGCGGGCTGGTGGTCAATGGCTTTGCCATCGGCGGCTCCGCGGCCGGCATCCGCCTGCAAACAGGCGGCGGTAACTGGATCTACGGCAACTACATCGGCACTGACTTTGCCGGTGAAACGCGCGTCGCCAACCAGCGCGGCGTCTGGATTGACGGCGGTTCCAGCAGCAACCGCATCGGCACAAACGCCGACGGCGTGGGCGATGTGGCCGAACGCAACGTCATCTCCGCCAACGTCGAGCAGAATATCTGGATTTATCAGCCCACCACCACCGGCAACCTGATCATGGGCAACTATATTGGTCTGAACGCGGCGGGGACAACGGCCGTTGGCACAAACAATCAAACCGTCGCCGCCACCGGTATTCTGGTGCAGGAAGCCAGCTACACCGTCATCGGCACCGATGGTGACGGGCAGGGCGATGCCCTGGAAGGCAACGTCATCAGCGGCAGTATCCATAACATCAATCTGACTGGCACTAGTGTCAACATGAGCCACCACAACCGCATTTCCGGCAACCTGATTGGCACGAATGCCAGCGGCACAGTCAGCGTGGGCATTCAGGTGGAAGGGGTGCGCGTCTACGTCACCGAGAACAACATCGTCGGCACCGATGGCGACGGCGTTTCCGATGAATTGGAAGGCAACCTGATTTCCGGCAACAGCGATTGGGGCATCTTGCTCCAGCAAACCGGCGCACTAAACAATGTCATCGCCGGGAACAAGATCGGTACCGACATCACCGGCATGGCTTCCATTCCCAACGGCTTTGGCGGCGCACCCCGCGCCGGTATCTTCCTGGGCGGCTACGGCAACCGCATCGGCACCAACAGCGATGGCGTTTCTGATGATTTAGAGCGCAACCTCATCTCCGGCAACAGCCAGACCTCCATCGCGGCCATCTACTTCAGCAACCTGCCCAACCCCGACGCGCCGCCGACCATCATCGCCGGGAACTGGCTGGGCGTGAACGCCACTGGCCTGGCGGCGCTGCCCAACAACTACGGCATCAGCGGCGCATCCAGCGTTCCGGTCATCATCCGCGACAACGTGATCGCCGCCCACACCTTTGAAGGCATCAGCACCAACTCGTCTAGCATGGTAATCATCGGCAACCGGATTGGCGTCGGCGCGGATGGCGTCACCCCGCTGGGCAACGGCTACAACGGCCTGTTTCTGTCCGGCAACGACAATGCCATTGGCGGTACAGGGCCGGGCGAAGCCAACATCATCGCCCATAACGGCGCCACTCCTTACTACAGCGGGGTGCGCGTGGGCAACACCGGCCTGAGGAACGCCATTCGCGGCAACCACATCTACGCCAACTCGCAGTTGGGCATTGACCTGCGCTGGCCCGATGGCGTGAACATCAACGACGCCGACGACCCCGACACCGGCGGCAACAACCTGCAAAATTACCCGGTCATCACCTTTGCCCAGGCGTATGCCAACGGCACGACCGTCATCCAAGGCACGCTGGACAGCAACCCCAATACCACCTTTACCCTGGACTTTTATTACAGTTCCGAGGCCGACCCCAGCGGCTACGGCGAAGGGGAGGTTTACCTGGGCGCAGCCACCACCACCACCGACGCGGAAGGAGACGCCACCTTCGACGTGACCCTGCCCGTCACCATCCCGCCCAATCAGTTTGTCACCGCCACCGCCACCCACGCCGACGGCAGCACGTCGGAGTATTCGCTGGCCCTGCCCGCCGGGGGGGTGCTGGATGTGCCGATTCAAGGGCTTACGGCCGTTCACACCACATCCGGCTACAGCAATGACCCCGTCACCTTCGCCGCCAGCATCAGCGCCGGGACGGGCGTGAGCTACGAATGGAATTTGGGCGATGGCAACCTGGCGGCCGGGCCATTTGTGGAACACAGCTACGCCGCGCCCGGCGTCTATACCGCCACCGTCAGCGCCAGCAACAACAGCAGCAACGCCCAGGCGCAGACGGTTGTCAGCGTCGTGGAAGCGGCCAACATCAACGGCCGTGTCTGGCAAGATTTAGACCTGGACGGCATGTTGGGCATCGGCGAAGATGGGTTAGCCGGGATTACCGTGACCGCCAGCGGTCCCACCGGGACGATTCAGACGACCACTGATAGCAACGGCCGTTACCAACTCTTCACCCCCGCCCCCGGCCTCTACACCGTCAGCGCCGCCGCCGACAACATGACCCCCACCAGTGCCAGCCCCATCCCCGTGCCGATGGGCGAGGACAGCGGTACGGTCGTGGATTTTGGCCTGCACGAAACGCCCCCGGCTGGTTTCGGCATCATCGCCGGGCGCGCCTGGGTAGACCTGGACGGCTCCGGCTTCCCCGAACCGGGCGAAGAGCCGCTGGCCGGGCTGCAGGTGGATTATTACGGCTGCCAAATTCCCCCGCAGACAATCAGCACCGACAGCAACGGCCTGTTCCGCCTGCTCGTGCCATCGAACCGCACCTATCTGATGTGGGTCTTCGCCCCGACTTTTTCCCGGACGAGCGCGTATTTGGCACTATCTGGCTGAGTGCCAATGCCCCGTTGATGAACCTGCATGCCCCCTTCGCCCGAGGCGGCACGGTCAGCGGGCAGGTGGTCAACACCAGCGGCGTGGGTGTGCCCAACGCACTCATGCACATTGGCTCACCCATCAGCACAACCTTAACCGACGCCAATGGTAACTATCTCTTCCTCGAACAAGAGCCGAGTGAGAACAAAGGGTTGGGAATGCTGCCGCCTTACCCATACGTCAACTACAACGGCGATGGTTTCCGCGTCTTTCCCCTGCCGCCTAACAGCTTTGTCACGGAAAATTGGCTGGTGGAGCGCATCGGCCGTCTGACCATCCATGCCGAACAAACCATTGGCAGCCAGAGCTTGCCGGTGGGGAGCATCTTCTTCCGCTTGCAGGGCACCGGCGTGGATCAACTCCTGGTCACCGGGCTAAACGGGCAGACGTGGGCCGACCTGGATGCCGGGACGTATACCATCACCGTCCTGCCCGAATACCTGCCGCCCGATACCATCGTGGCCCCCACTTCACGCACCGTCGTCGTCACCAACAACACCTTTGGCAACACTACGTTCAACGTCACCCCGGCGCAGTCGTTGGCGGTGGGCTGTGAAGTGGCTGGGCAGGGCTTCCCCTGTACGGTCGAAGTGTACGACGCCGACGGCAACCTGATAGCGACGGTAGATTTGTCCAGCGTCAACCCGGAGACCGTCATCACCGGCTTGCCGCCGGGCAGCTACGAAGTGGTCACCATCCCCGCCGAACCGGGCTGGCCGGAAAGTTCCGATGTGGTGGTGCTGGACGGCGATACCCACGCCGACGTGAGTTATCCCTTCAACCCCGGCAACCTGCAAACCATCGCCGGTCATGCCTATTGGGATCGCTGCTATCCGTTGGGGGTGCGCGGCAATACCGACCATTGCACCGAGACCAATATCCCCAGCAACAACGACATCCCGGTGACGCTCTATAACGATGCCGGAGCGGTCATCAGTACCACCGTCACGGCCGTTGGCGCGGGCTGGAACAGCGGCTACTACGCCTTCCCCAACCTGCCCGTGGGCGACTACCGGGTGGAAATCAACTTCCCCGGCGGCTTCGTCCCCCAGACGGCCACCTCCGCCTGGCGCGATCTCACCGGCTTCGGTTCGCCGGAATATCTCGACTTTGGCTACACCCGCACCGAAAACCGCACCCTGACCGGTTACGCCTTTTACGACGTGAACAACAACGGCAGTTACGACATCGGCATAGACGACCCCTACGCTGGAGCAGAGATCATTATCTCAACCTTAGCCGGTACACCTATCTCCACCCACACCACCGCGTCTGATGGCTCGTTTACCGTGCTCTCGATCACCAGCGGCGAATACCGGGTGGAGATGAACACGCCAGACTTGCAATTGACGCGCATCGCCATTGTCCCGGCGAGCGGCGGCATCCCCTGGGTGCAGTTCCCCCTGCCGCCCAACGACAGCCGCCCGCGAGCCATCGTCTTCGTGGACAGCAACCAGGACGGCCAGCTCAATCCGGGGGAACAGCGCTTGGGCGGCGTGGACGTACAACTGGTCAGCCAACCTTGCGGCGGGATTGCCGGCCCCATCGAAACGAAAACAACCAACACCGATGGGCTGGTACTCTTCACCAACCCACTAACTCTGAACAGCCCGCTGGCCGCCGCGCCCGCGCCCGGCAATCCGCCCGGCTGCGTCAAAATCGTTACCAACACCCTGCCGCCAGATGTGGCCCCGGCTAATTTGAACGGCGCGGCCATGCCCAAGAACAGCGGCGTCCCCGTACTGCTGTCCGTTTACCCACAAGGCACACTGCTGGTACTGACCTTTTGGGACGTAGATGGCGACGGCGTCCATGACAGCAACGAACCATTCCTGAGCAGCGGCGCGGCCACCGTCGGCGGGCAAACCAAGAGCCTCAGCGAAAACGGCGCTGCGTTTGTCCTGGACGAAGGCAATTACAGCCTGAACGTGGTCGCTCCGGCCGGTTACACAATCAGCACAGCGCAGCCGATCAGCATCGTGGTCGGATCGGGGACGACGACGCGCAAGGTGGCGGCGCGGGTGGCGGGCGGTATCAACGGCGCGGTCATCGGCCCGCAGAGGGCCATGGGTGGGCTGACGGTGCGCCTGACCAACGTGGCGACCAACCAGACCTACGACACGGTGGCGGCGAGCGGCTGCGCCGGTTGGTGCAGCGACGCCTTCTACCAGTTCAGCAATCTGCCCAGCGGCCAATACCGCCTGAGCATTCCCACCCTGCCGCCGGGCCATCTGCTGGCGAGCGAGCCGGTGGTCAATTACACCACCGCCGGGCAGAGCATCCAGCAAAACCTGACGCTCAACCCGTTGGGCCACCTGAGCGGCGTGGTCTATCTGGATGACAATGTGAACGGGCAGCGGGACAGCGGCGAAGCGGCGGCCACCGGCTATGTGGTGAGTTTGCTGAATGATGGGGGCCTGCCCGTGCAAACGGCCGTTCCCGACGCCAACGGTTTCTACCTGTTCACCGAGTTGAACGCGGGCGTCCGCTACCTGGCGACGGTGGATTTGTACGTCAGCAATGCGGCTAGCCTGAGTGACAGCCTGACGGAAGCGCCGGGCTGGTTCCTGCCGGGGACGCAGCCGGCGTTGGCGAACATTGGCATTCTGCAAGGGGGCGCGGATCACAATTACAACACGGTGTACGGCCGTGTCACACATGGCGGCGCGGGTGTGGCCGGGATACGCATCGGCTATTTTCATTGGGTAGCGGGGCAAGGCTGCCAGCAGAGCAACCCCATCTGGCAAAACCTGGAGACGACCAGCGACATCAACGGCGATTACAAACTATTCACCAATATGCTGCCGGGGAATGGATATGCCTACTGCATCACCGCCCGCGAGCCGGAGGGCTACCAGCAAAGCTACAACCCGGCCACCCCAGCCACCGGCTCCAATTTCAGCTACCAGACCACCGGCGGAGCCATCGTCTGGAATCCAGGCTACTGGCAGCGGGATATCACCCTGCTTCCGGCAGCGGCGCAAGCTAATCGCTTGAACAGCGGCGCGGTGATCCGTTGGTCGGCCTTCCGCGACGACAACCTGAACGGGGTGTGGGACGACGACGAACCGGCGCTGCCCGGCGTGAGCGTGGGCGGCGATTCGTCCGGGGTCATCAGCGGCCTTGAGGATGGAGCGCATGCGCTGGCAGTGGTCGCGCCCGCCGGGTATGTGCCGCTGCATGGCAATACGGCATCCCTCTGGCTAAACGGCGCGGACGTGACCCTGCCGCCTCTGCCCTTCCGCTTTGGCGGGGCTTTGAGCGGGCAGGTGTTCGCCGATGAAGATGGGGATGGCTGGCTACGGCGCGGCGAAAGCGGCATCTCCGGCGTTGCCATCAGCCTGAGCGGGCCAACGTCGGCCGACGTGGTGACGGACGCACAAGGACGGTTTAGCGTGCCCAACCTGCCGAACGGTAATTACACGGCGAACGTCACTCCCCCCGTGGGTTACGCGGTCATGCCATCTCAAACCATCACGCTCGAAAACGGTGGGGCGATCCGCATCGCCTTACGGCCGTTAGCCCAACTCTCCGGCGCGGTGTATGACGATTGGGACGGGGACGGGCAGCGTGGCGCGGACGAGCCGCTGATTACCATGCCGATCACCGTGACGGTGGCGGGCGTGGGTAGTCAGCGCACGGCGTTGGGCACGTTCCGCTTCTGGGACGTGGCGACTGGCAGCTACACCATCATCCCCTGGTGGCTGGCAGTCAATCCGGCGGCGGCGAATCCGGCGACAAACGGCGCGGTGGGGCTGCCTGCTGTGCCTGCGGGCGTGGTACGCGGCACCGCCTGGTTGGACACGAACGGCGACGGTATCCGCCAGCCGTGGGAGTCACCGTTGGCGGGTGTGCCGGTGACGGTGGCGGGGCAGATGGGGGTGACGGATGGGAACGGCCGTTTTGCCTTCTATGGGGTTGCGGCGGGGACGTATGGGGTAACGGCCGTTTTGCCTGGTGGATTGACGGCGCAGATTGATAATGTGGTAGTTGGTGCAGGACGGGGAACGGCCGTAGGAATTACGGCCGTAGCGCAGAGTGGATTTGCGGTCTATTTACCGCTGATTGTTAAATAACGCGGCGCGGTCAGTTTGGTTTGGCCGCGCCCAAGTGGAGGTAAACGATGAGACAAAAAGGCTCAATCCAACGAAGCTACCAGAGGTAGCATTTTATATCATCAGCACTTTCTTGTGGAACAATCCGAGAAACTCGAAAGGTGCGTTACGGCCTAAAACCAGAGAAGCTGTCACAAAGCGCCACTTGTTGGCCGTAAATTAGGCTGAAATGGAGTAACTTGTATGTTTAATGGATTTGGGATAATCGCTATGATTACCCATCACCATTAAACATACAAGTTAAGACTCAACGTACATTAATTTGGCGTTTTGTTAGGGCCGACTCCACAATAGCGTCGCACACCAACGCTGCCTGGTATCCATCCTCAAACGTTGCCCCTACCGGCGCGACCGGCTTGTCGTTGACGATGCTGTCCAGGAAATGGGTCAATTCGTGGATGAAGGTGTGCTCCCAACCGATGATGTGGCCGGGCGGCCACCAATGCTGCAGCCAGGGATGAACGCTTTCTGTGACCATCACTCTGCGGAAACCTTGCGTCGTGTCTGGTTCATCGTCCACCCAGTAAACTTCCAGTTCGTTGAGCCGTTCCAGATTGAAGCGCAGGCTGCCTTTCTCACCGTTGATTTCCAGCACTTCGTAATTCTTGCGCCCGGCCGCCAGACGCGTGCCTTCCAGGGAGCCAATGGCCCCATTTGCAAACTCGACGGTGGCGACAAAGGCGTCGTCCACATCGACTTTGCCCATGCCGCTGCCGTCGGGCAACGGCCGTTCCTCAATAAACGTCCTGGTCAATCCGCTCACGCTGGTCATCTCGCCTACCAGATAGCGCCCCAGGTCCACAATGTGGGCCGCCAGGTCGCCAATCGCCCCCGTGCCCGCGCGGCTCTTGTCCATGCGCCACAGGCGCGGCGTATGGTAGTGGGGCAAAATCCACTCCTGCAAATACATCGCCCGGAAGTGGTAGATGCGGCCCAGCGCGCCGCTGTCGATCAGCAGTTTGGCCTGCCGGATGGCTGGCACAAAGCGGTAATTGAAGGCCACACCGTGCTTTACCCCCGCTTTGGTGACGGCGTCGAGCATGGCTTTGGCTTCGACGGCCGTGCGCGCCAGCGGCTTCTCGCAAAAAACGTGTTTACCCGCCTCCGCCGCCGCAATACACGGCTCCGCGTGGGCGTCATTCGGCCCCCCGTTGTCAAACAACTGGATGCGGTCGTCGGCCAGCATATCGCGCCAGTCGGTGTAGGTCGTGGTGTAACCGTAGCGGGCGGCCATCGCCTTCAGCGCCGCTTCATCGCGCCCGCACACGGCCACCAGCCGGGGAATGGCCGGCGGCGGATCGATGGCAAAGGGGATGCTGCGCAAGGCGTTGCTGTGCGCCCGTCCCATAAACGCATACCCTAACATACCTACGCCTATCTCAGGAATTTCTCTATTCATCTCCGTGTCCTCCGTGCCTCCGTGGTGAATTCTTCTTCATCTGCCCAGAACGTATCTTCACCAGTGGCGTTGGTCTTGAAAACCAGCAGCCGGAAAAGCTCGTCGCCGTCGTTGTGCAGGCGATGAATATCGCCCGGCTCCATCAGCAGCATGTCGCCCGGTTCCAGGTGATGGCTCTCCCCGTTGACGATGAGGTGACAACGGCCGTTCAGCACCACATAAAACTCGCGCGAGGTCTGGTGGCTGTGGTCGGGGATGGTTTCGCCAGGGGCCATCTCCACCACCTGCACAAATGTGCCGGTGGCGGCGAGAACGGCCGTATCCGCCGCCACCTGCTTGCGATAGCCACGGCCGTTCACCCACCCCGCCTCGTTTAACTGGATGATAAGCATGGTTCTGTTTCGTACGCCGTCATCCGTGAACCGTATTCCGTTCACGGTCACGGTTCACGAATCACGCATCACGCCCAAAACATCTCGCCCGGCTGCTCGAAGATGTTGGCCTGCTGCAACATCGCCACACCCTTGGCCAGCCCTTCGTCGGTTGACATCAGCGCATCTTCGTGCTCAATGGAGATGACGTAATCGTAGCCGACAAGCCGCAGGGCGCTGCTGATGTCCTTCCACACCTGCGCCCCATGCCCATAGCCAATGCTGCGGAACGTCCAGGCGCGGTTGAGGATCTGATCATACGGCTTGTTGTCGTTGCAGCCGTTGACGGCGATATTCAGGTTGTCCACGTAACAATCCTTGCCGTGCACGTGATAAATCACGCCCGCCAGCTTGCGAATCGCGGCCACGGCGTCCACCCCATTCCAGAAGAGATGGCTCGGATCGAAGTTGCAGCCCAGCACCGGACCCACGGCGTCGCGCAGCTTCAGCATCGTCTCCACGTTGTAGACCAACATGCCGGGATGCATCTCAAAGGCAAATTTCACGCCCTGGTCTTCGATGTATTGGCCCGCTTCCTGCCAGTAGGGAATGGCCTTCTCGTTCCATTGATAATCGAGAATCTCCAGGAAATGGGGCGGCCAGGGGCAGGTCACCCAGTTGGGCATTTTGTCGCCCGGCGCACCGGCCGGCAGGCCAGAGAAGCCGTTGACCACCGGCACACCCAGCAGACCGGCCAGCCGCGCTGCCTTGCGAATGACGGTGTCGGCTTCCACGGCCGTTTCTTCGTCTGGATGAATGGGGTTGTTGTGCACACTCAGGGCGCTGAGGATCAGGCCGCGCGAATGAATCGCTTCCAGGTACGCCTCGCGTTTTGCCTGGCTGGCCAGCAGCTCATCCACCGGGCAGTGGTGGCTGCCCGGATAACCGCCCGCGCCAATTTCTACGGCCGTTACCCCCGCCGCCACCGCCTTATCCAACGCCTCTTCAAAGGGCAAATTCTGAAACAGGGCTGTAAATACGCCAATCCGCATGGGAAATCCTCCTTGAGATAATGGGTTTGTTGGTCCTCTACCATAACAGCCGATCCGGCTGCTCTAAGGCAGCGACTACGTCCTGCAAAAAGCGTGCCGCCACCGCTCCATCAATGATACGATGATCCACCGACAGCGTCATCTTCATCATGGGCCGTATCACAAGTTCGTCGCCCACGGCCGTTTCCACCACCACCGGCTGCTTGACTGTGCGGCCCACGGCCAGAATGGCGCTCTGGGGCGGGTTGATGACGGCCGTAAACTGCTCCACGCCCCACATGCCCAAATTGCTGATGGTAAACGTGCCGCCCTGGACGTCGGCGGGCTGCAAACGGCCGTTACGCGCCCGCGCCGTCAAATCCTGCACCTGTTCAGCAATCGCCGCCAGCCCCAAATGGGCGGCGTTTTGCACCACCGGCACAATCAGCCCATCGTCCAGGGCCACGGCGACGCCGATATGGGCCTGTTCGTGCAGTTGGATGCCGTCCTCGCGCCACGAGGCATTGACCAGCGGCTGCCGCCCCAGCGCCCAGGCGCACACCTTCACCAGCACGGCCGTTACCGACACCGTCGCCCCGTCGCCCCGTTCATTCAGGCGGCGGCGCAGGTCGGTTACGGCCGTCATGTCCGCCGCCACCGTAAAGGTAATGTGCGGGATGGTCTGGTAGCTCCGCGTCAGCCGTTCGGCAATCGTCCGCCGCATCGCGCTCACCGGCTGCACCGCTTTCTCTTCGACCACCGGACCAATGACATCTTTTGCCTGCACCCGGCCATGTGGGCCACTGCCATTCACGGCCGTCAGGTCCACCCCCTGCGCCCGCGCCAATCGCCGCGCCGCCGGGGTCGCCCGCACTTTGCCCAGATAGGCTTCCACATCCTGCCGCCGCACTTTGCCCGCCGCCGGCACGTCACCGACGTTAACGCCTGCCGCCGCCGCCACCCGCTGGGCGACCGGCGTGGCCTTCACCGGCTCAGCTCGCCACACTTCACCGGGCAAGACGATGTGGGCGATAACGGCCGTTACCGGCGCCACATCCCCTTCTTTCACGGCCACGCCGCGCAGCACGCCGCTCTCCGGCGCTTCGACCTCCATCGTCACCTTGTCGGTCTCCACCTCCAGCAGCGGATCGCCCTTCTCGACAATGTCGCCCTCGGCAACCAGCCAGGCCATTACCCGACCTTCTTCCTGGGTCATGCTAAATTTAGGCATAATCACGGGCACAGGCATGGCTAATACTCCCCGCGCGCCAGCGCCCGCGCCTCACGCACGATGTCGGCCACCTGCGGCACGGCCGTGCGCTCCAGTTCCCGATTGTACGGAATAGGCACGTCCAGCCCGGCCAGACGGCGCACCGGCGCGTCCAGGTAATCAAACGCTTCTCCCGCCACAATCTCGGCCACCACCTCCGCGCCAAAACCGCCGGTTTTGGGCGCTTCGTGGACCACCAGCGCCCGCCCCGTCTTGCACACGGAGCGCGTCACCGTGGCCGCGTCGTAAGGTTTCAACGTGCGCGGGTCCACCACTTCTAATTCGATGCCCTCCTGCGCCAGCAAATCGGCTGCTTCCAGGGCGCGGGGAACCATGATCGACGTGGCCACGACCGTCACGTCGCGCCCTTCGCGCTTCACCTCGCTCTGGCTCAATGGCACGATGTAGTAGCCTTCCGGCACGTGGCCCTTGGTGCGGTAGAGCAGTTTATGCTCCACAAAAATCACCGGGTTGTCGTCTTCGATGGCCGCCAGGAGCAGCCCTTTGGCGTCGTAGGGGGTGGCGGGCATGACCACTTTCAGGCCGGGCACGTGCACAAACCACGCTTCCAGGCTTTCAGAGTGCTGCGCTGCCGCGCCCGTGCCGGAACCGGCGGGCGTGCGCAGCACCAGCGGCACGCTGGCTTTGCCGCCAAACATGAAGCGCATTTTGGCCCCTTGCAGCACCAACTGCTCCATCGACAGGGTGATGAAGTCCATAAATTGGATTTCAGCCACCGGCCGCATCCCGGTCACGGCCGCGCCGATGGCCGCCCCGGCAATCACCGCCTCGGAGATGGGCGTGTCGCGCACGCGCTCCGCGCCAAACTCTTCGATCAGCCCATCCGTCACGCCAAACGCGCCGCCGTAGACGCCGATGTCTTCGCCGAGCATAAACACGCGCTCATCGCGGCGCATGGCTAGCTGCAGCGCCTCGCGGATGGCGTGGGCGTAGGTCATTTCGCGGACTGCTTCAGCCGCGTGTGTCTGCGTCTTTAATTCAGCTTGCATCAAATCAGGCATAAACGCCCTCCAAAATCGTCGCCGGGTCGGGGTCGGCCTGCGCTTCGGCGAAGGCCACGCTGTCTTCGATGGTCTGGCGCGCCGCCGCGCCTAAATCAGCCAGTTTTTCGGCCGTAAATAAATCTGCGGCGACCAGCAAATTCTCCAGGCGGGTGATGGGATCACGCGCCTGCCATTCTTTCACTTCGTCGCGGGTGCGGTAGCGCTGGCGGTCGCTCTTGGAATGGCCGCGCCAGCGGTAAGTGACGGCTTCGATCAGGCTGGGGCCTTCACCGGCGCGGGCACGGGACACGGCCGTTTCCACCGCCCCATACACCGCCAGCAAATCATTGCCATCCACCGTCACGCCGGGAATACCATAGGCCGCCGCCCGCTCAGAAATCTGGCGGATGGGGAACGCGGCCGTCACCGGCATCGACATCGCGTACTGGTTGTTCTCGCACACGTACACCACCGGCAGCCGCCAGATGGCCGCCAGATTCAACGATTCGTGGAACGCGCCTTCGTTGGCCGCGCCGTCGCCAAAAAAGGTGAGGCAGACGCGGTCGGTGCGCTGCATTTGCAGGCTCAGGCCCACGCCGGTGGAGATGGGCAGCCCGCCGGCAACGATGCCGTTGGCCCCCAGATTGCCCCCGGCCACGTCGGCGATGTGCATGGAGCCGCCGCGCCCCCGGCAATAACCCACTTCTTTGCCGAAAAACTCGGCCATCATCAACGGCGGCTCGGCTCCCTTGGCAATGCAGTGGCCGTGGCCGCGATGCGTGCTCAGAATGGTATCGTCAGGACGCAGCGCCAGGCACGCCCCCACCGCCGACGCTTCCTGTCCGATGGAGAGGTGCATCGTGCCGTGAATTTTGCCCAGGGCGTACAACGCCTCCGCCTTTTCCTCAAAGGCGCGGATGAGGTGCATCTGGCGCAGGGCCTGCAAAAGCTGCTCCGGCGTCAAGCCGCTGGCGGCAATTTGTTCACTTTCGTCTGTAACTGTTTGGTATGACATGGTTTCTTATAAGAATTCACCACGGAGGCACGGTGGGCACGGAGAGTAAAAAACTCCGTGTTCTCCGTGCCTCCGTGGTGCTAATGTTGATCTTGTAACCGGCGCAGGCGCACGACGGGGCTGGTTTCATCCAGGCGCACGTCGGCCCAGGTGATAATCGCCCCGGAAGCCACCGGGCGAATGAGTTCCGCGCCGGGAGCCAGACCGGCGGGCAGGCCGTTTTCGGCGGCCACGGCCGTGGCCGTATCCATCAGCCCGCGAAATGTGTAGCCGCCAAAATCATCCAGCCGCTCGCCAGGGCGCAAATCCCGTTTGGCGATGGTCAGCACATCGGCCACCGGCTGGTCCAGTGGGACCAGCGTGGTCTGGCGGTAGAGCACCGCCCTGGCAATGGAGATGGGCGCTTCGATGAACCAGAGGTGGTAGGGGCGGAAGAAGGTAGAGTAACGGCCGTTGCCCACCTTCAGATATTTCAAATCGTCGGCGATACGGCCGTCCTGCACGCGCACCGTCACAAACACGCCCCCGGCCATCGCCGCTCCCTGCACAAAATCCACCACGCCGGGGAACGGGGTCAGCCCGCCATCCTCGCGCAGCGAAAAAATCTCGGTGATGGTCGCCTGGGTCGCCTCCGGCCCGACCATGCCCCGCTGCATCGGCCGGCAGCCGGTGGCGTTGGCGGCGCAGGTCATCTCGAACATCGTCTTGCTGCCGTCTACGTAGGAGGCGGTTTGATAGGCGTCTTTGTTCGCCCGCCGCGCCGCTTCGGCCACCGTATCCGGCGTAGCCGTGGGGTCCAGCGGGTTGTTCTTACCCTTGCCAATGACAATGGGTTCAAAACCAAGCGTGGTCACAAAGTCATACAACTCCATCAGGCAGCCCGGCTCGTCGCCAGAGGAGACGGAGTAGAGCACCCCGGCGTCAGCGGCCAGCTTTTTCAGGGCGCGCCCCACCGTCACGTCGGCTTCGATGTTGATGAGCACCACGTCTTTGCCGTGGGTGATGGCCGCGTAAGCTGTGGCCGCGCCGGAGGCAGGCGACGGAGTGACATCGGTCATCACGTCGATGGCTTCGATCTGCGCCGCCAGTTCCACATCGGCCGTGACGACCCGTTTGCCCTGGCGAATGGCGTCCATTGCCGGGCCAACGTGAGTGGCTTCGACGATGTCGGCCGCATCCAGCCCAGTCGCGGTGAATGCGGTGCGGGCAGCTTCAAGGTCGGGATCAATCAGCACGGAGAGTTCCATGCCGGGTACGTGAGCCATCTGGGCGGCGAAACCGCTGCCCATCCAGCCCGCCCCGCTGGCGGCAATACGAATGGGCTGCCCGGAGGCAGCGCGTTGTTTGAGTTCGTTTAATAACATCGCTGTATTCTCAATTAGAAGAAACCCGTCATGCTGAGGGGAGTCTTCGTAGCGAAGCATCCCCTTGCCCTGGTCATTTCAAACAAAGGGGATGCTTCGCTGCGCTCAGCATGACAGGGTCTATTGTCTTGTCTTGGCGGCGTAGGCTTCACGGGCGGCGGCGGCGATGTCGACGGCCGTTAACTTATACTTCCGCAGCAAATCATCCGGGTCGCCCGATTCGGTGTAGGTGTCGGCCAGGCCGACAAAGCGCATGGGTACGGGGTGCTGCTCAGCCACCACGCGGGCGACGTTGCTGCCCATGCCGCCTTGCAGCAAATGCTCCTCGGCCGTGACGATGGCTCCGGTTTCCCGCGCCGCCGCCGCCAGCGCGGCCACGTCCATCGGGCGGATGGTGTGCATATCCAGCACCCGCGCCGCAATGCCTTCCTGGGCGAGAACGGCCGCTGCATCCAGCGCCGCCGCCACCATAATGCCGCAGGCCACGATGGTCAGGTCGCGGCCCTGGCGCACCACGTTGGCTTTGCCAATCTCGAAGGGGCAATCATTCATGGGGTAAATTTCCGGCAGCGCCACCCGGCTGGAGCGCAGGAAAACCGGTCCGACGTAATCGGTGGCCGCTTTCACGGCCGCGTGCATGGAGGCCGGGTCGCTGGGAACCAAAATGACAAAGGTCGGCAGGCCGCCCATCAGCGCCAGGTCTTCGATGCCCATCTGCGTGGGGCCATCTTTGCCCAGGGTGATACCGCCATGGCTGCCTAACACCTTGGCGTTGATGTTGGACATGGCCACCGCTAACCGAATCTGGTCGTAGGCGTTGCATAATAAAAAGGAAGAGAAGCTGGTAATCCAGGGCACAAAGCCGCAGGCGGCCAGCCCGGCGCCAATGCCCACCAGATTGCTCTCGGCGATGCCGATGTTGAAAAACCGGTCGGGGAACGTTTGCCGCACGTACTCCGTTTTGGTGGAATTACCCAGGTCGCCGTCGAGGACGACCACTTTTTCATTGTCGCGGGCGACGTTTAGCAGCGCTTCGCCGAAAACGTTGCGCAGCGGTTGGGGATAGGGTTTGAGTCCTGCCAGTTTACCGAGTTCCATGGAGTTCCTCCCGCGCCAATTCGGCCTGCTGCGGCGTCAGCGCACGGCCGTGAAAGGTAAAATCAGCCTCGACAAAAGAAACGCCCTTGCCCTTGATCGTGTGGGCGATGATGATCGACGGCTGGCCTTTGACCATCCGTACCGCATCGAATTTCGCCAGCAAATCGGCCATGTCGTGGCCGTCGGCCTCTTCGACGTGCCAGCCGAAGCTTTGCCACTTTTGCGCCAGCGGCTCCAGAGCCATTTCCCGGCTGATGGGGCCGGTCTCCTGATATTTGTTGTAGTCGAGGATGGCGACCAGGTTATCGGCCTTGAAGTGGGCGGCGGACATGGCCGCTTCCCAGACCTGCCCGGCTTCGCACTCGCCATCACCCAGCAGCACATACACGCGGTAATCAAACCGGTTAAGTCGTCCGCCCAACACGTGCCCCACCCCGGCCGACAAGCCCTGCCCCAACGAGCCGGTGGTGGCTTCGACGCCGGGCAGCACGTTTTGGATGGGATGGCCCTGTACCGGGCTGTCCACTTCGCGCAGCGTCCAGATAAGGTTGCGCTCGATATAGCCGGCGCGGGCCAGCGCGGCATAAAGCAGCGGCGCGGCGTGGCCTTTGCTCATGATAAAGCGGTCGCGCTCCGGCCAGAGCGGTTCGTCGGGCCGGTAGCGCAGCACGCCGCCGAAATAGAGCGCGGTGACAATTTCGGTGGCCGAAAAAGAGCTGGAGGGATGGCCGGAACCAGCTTTGGTGGTCATCTCCAGAATGTCGAGCCGCATCTGACGAGCGATTTCGTTCAGTTCGCCAACGGCCGTTGTGGGTATTGCGTCCATGAAAACTCCTTAAGTGATTGCGGATTGTGGATTGCGGATTGCGGATTGGTGGGCCAGGAAGGTTTGCACCTGCACGGCCGTGGGCAAGGCTGGTATCACGCCCTGCATTTGGGCCGTCAGCGCGCCGACGGCGTTGGCGAAGCGCAGGATGGCGGCCAGGCGAGCGGGTTCCAACTGCGCGCGCCAGTCGTCGGTCTGCGTCAGTTGGAACAGCACCCCAGCGATGAAGGCGTCGCCGCAGCCAGTGGCGTCTACAGTGGAGACGGGGAAGGCAGGCGCGGTGATGGTGTGGCCGACGGCCGTTTGCGCATAACTGCCCTCTTTGCCCCGCGTCAGCACACACAGGGTCGGGCCAAGGGCGAGGAGGGATTGGATGGTAACGGCCGTTTCCCCTTCCCCCGCCAGCAGCGCCAGCTCCACCTCGTTCACCTTCAGCAGGTCCACCAGGGGAATCATGGCCCGGATTTGCGCCAGGGCCGCCGCCGGATTGGGCCACAGGCTGGGGCGGTAATTGACGTCGAAGGAGATGAGCGCGCCCTGCTGCCGGGCAATCTTTACGGCGGTGTGCGTGGCGCTGCGCGCCGGTTCATCCACCAGACTGAGCGAGCCGATGTGCAGCGCCCGCGTGCGGCGCAAAAGGTCTTCGTCCAGTTCATCGGGGCGCAGGCGCAAGTCCGCGCCGGGGTTGCGGTAGAAGACAAATTCGGCCGTGTGCTCGTCGGGCATGGCGATGATGGCCATCGTTGTGCGGGCCGCCTCGTCCACGCGCATCCCATCGGTGACGACGCCCTCATTGGCCAACACCCGCCTCAGATGATAACCAAAGGCATCGTCGCCCACTTTGCCGATGAAGGCGGTCTGTGCGCCCAAACGGCGGGCCGCTACGGCGACGTTGGCCGGCGCGCCGCCTGGTTTGGGGTGGAAAGCGGAAACTTGGGGTAACGGCCGTCCCACCTCTGCCGGGAACATGTCAATCAAAATTTCGCCCAACGTGACGATGTGCATCCAGCCCCCTAGCCGCGCAGTTCGCTGTGCAATGTGTAGCGGTCGCCACGATGGTACAGGCGTAAATATTCTATCGGCACATCGAATTCGGAATAAGAGGTACGTTCAATATAAAGGATCGCCCCGTGGGTCTCGATGGAAAGTAGATCAGCCAGTTCCTCAGTGGCCGAAATGGCCTGAATGGTTTGGCGGGCGCTGGTGATACGAATGCCATACCGCTCTTCCAGCACAAGCCGCAAAGAGTGTGACGTATAGTCCTGAGTTAAAATGCCAGGGCAATACCGCTGCACCAGAAAAGAAACCTCAAGGCTCATTGGTTCATTGTCCGCCAACCGCAAACGCTCAATGCGCGCCAGCGGCTCGCCAGGTTGAATATCCAGTTTGCGCGCCAACAAATCGGTCGCCGGCACCAGTCCGGCCGACACGAGTTTGGTTCCCGGCGTAAAACCGCGCTGCTCCATGTCTTCTGTAAAGCTAACAATCCGGACCAGACCTTGTTCAACCGTTGGGGGAGAGACAAATGTACCCTTGCCCTGCTTGCGGTAGATCAGGCCATCACTGGCCAATTCATCTATTGCCTGCCTGACTGTGGCTCGGCTTACTTGATATTGCTCCATTAGGTCGGCCTCTGAGGGCAGCACATCACCCGGACGCCACTGACCGCTTAGGATTTTTGTGCGCAGCAGTTGGTAGATCTGTTGGTACAGGGGCGATTTGCTTTGTGGGCTAACCCGATCTTTGAGGGCCATCGGCTTTCTTTCACTCCTTATTTAAGTAGCAATCATTAGGTTGTACGGACAACCTAATAACCATATGTTAATGTAGAAAACGGCCGTTGTCAACCACATTTAGTATGATTACGCCACATTTCAAACCTGGTAATGGCTAATATTTGCAAAAATACACAAATTTATGCTTGACAAATTAGACATGTTCTATAAACTATGACTTAGTTGTAATTACAGGATGACAAGATTACAAATCTCAGGGTGCGGCGTGAATATTGACAATAAAATCGACCGAACCAGCTACATTCCGTTTTACGCTCAGGTCCAAGACGCCCTCAAAGAATACATTGACCACGGGGACATTAAACCTGGCGAACAACTTCCAAGCGAGCCAGAACTGTGTCGCATGTTTGATGTCAGCCGCACCGTCATCCGGCAAGCACTAAAGGGGCTGGAGTACGAAGGATTAATTGTTCGCGAAAAAGGACGGGGCACATTCGTAGCTGAGCCAAAAATTGGGGAGAGCTTGTTTCAAGAACTCACCGGTTTTTATCAGGACATGGCAAGTAAAGGCCTTCCGCCTGTATCCAAAGTCCTCAAACAGGCCATCATACCCGCCAACGCCAAAGTAGCGGCTTTTTTGCAGCTTGCCCCCGAATCGCCTGTTATTCGCATTGACCGTGTGCGGTATGTGGGTGGCGAACCAATTGTCCTTGTCACAACTTACCTCCCGCATGCCCTCTGCCCTGCTTTAGTTGAGACCGATCTCACGCGTCAATCCCTCTACGCTTACCTTGAGGAAACGTACAACCTGGTCATCGACCGTGGACGACGCATTTTAGAAGCAGTAGTAGCCAGCGAATACGAAGCAGCGTTACTGGAAATTGCTGAAGGCGCCCCCCTCATTAGTTTAGACAGCATTAGTTATCTGGCTGACGGCACACCTCTCGAATATTATCACGCCCTTCACCGCGGAGACCGATCTATGTTTGAGGTAGAGCTTATCCGCACTCGGGAACAAACCACCAATCCCAAATCATTTCTGGAAGAAGAACACATTTAACGGCTTGCCATAACCCAGGAAAAGGAGAGTTTCAATGGCGATGAAAGTTGGTATCGATAGTTATTGTTTCCACCGCTATTTTGGTGAAGTATATCCGCACCAGACACCTCCACCCGAAAACGAGAAGATGAGCATGGAAGATTTCCTGGTTTTTGCCAAGAAATTAGACGTGGACGGAGTGTCGTTGGAGTCATGCTTTTTCCCCAGCTTCGACAAGGCTTGGTTTGTAGATCTGAAAGCACAGTTGGATGATTATGGATTCGATCGGGTCTATGCCTGGGGACACCCTGATGGGCTAGAGGCTGGCAAAAATAGAGCCGCCTACAACGACATGATCGCCCAAATTCCTAATGCCAGATTGATTGGTGCGCCGGTGATGCGCGTGGTGGCCAGCAGCCTGATGTTTCGCTTTGAACCACACGGCCCCCAAATTGATATTTTGGTCGACTGGTTCAAAGAAGCGGTAAAGGTTGCCGAAGAATATGACGTCAAATTGGCCGTGGAAAACCACATTGACTACACCTCGGACGAATGTGTGGAGCTGCTGGAACGCGTAGGATCCCCCTACCTGGGGCTGAACCTGGATACAGGCAACTTCTTGCGGCTGCTGGACGATCCGGTAGAGGGTGCGCAGAAGCTGGCTAATCGAGTGTATGCCACCCATATTAAAGATTTAAAACCGGTGAAAGATCTGAATGCACGGGAATGGTATTTCTTTTCCTCGACACCGGTGGGCGAAGGGCTGGTCAATAATCAAAAACTGGCCCAAATTTTGTATAACGCCAACTACCAGGGCTTCCTGGCGGTCGAAACGGATTCCCTTCATCCTGATTACGAAAACCGGGAACATTGGGCTGTTGAGCAAAGCGTTGCCGAGTTGAAGCGTATTGCGGCCAGCGTAAAGTAGGGGACACGCAGATGAAAACGATGAACGTCGCCATTATTGGCACAAAGTTTATGGGCAAAGCGCACAGCAACGCCTGGCTCAATGCCCCGCGCTTTTTTGACATGGGCATCAAGCCTGTCTTAAAGGTGGCTTGCGGGCAGAATGCGGCCGATTTGCAAGAATTTGCCGCGCGTTGGGGCTGGGAAGAGATCGAAACAGATTGGCAGAAGGTTGTGGAACGGGACGACATTGACATTATCGACATCTCGGTGCCTACCTATTTGCATCGAGACATTGCTGTGGCGGCCGCGAAGGCGGGCAAGCACATTTTCTGTGAAAAGCCGTTTGCCATCACCCTGGAAGAGGCGCGGGAGATGTACGAGGCGGCCGAAGCAGCTGGCATCGTCCATTACGTAAACCACAATTACCGGCGCTGTCCGGCGGTGATGCTGGCCAAGCGGCTGATTGATGACGGCACGGTCGGGCGGATTTTCCACTGGCGCGGCGCTTACTTGCAAGATTGGATTGTCGACCCGAATTTCCCGCTGACCTGGCATTTGCGGAAGGAAACGGCCGGCACAGGGCCGCATGGCGACTTGAATTCGCACAGCATTGACCTGGCGCGCTTCCTGGTGGGTGACATTAAGGCTGTGTCGGCGATGATGACGACGTTTGTGAAGGAACGGCCGTTACCCGGAGCCGGGGCCGCCACATTCACCGCCGGAACCGGCGGGGCCGCCGAAATGGGTGAAGTAACCGTAGAGGACGCTTCCTTTATGCTGGCCGAATTCGAAAATGGCGCACTGGGTTCCTTTGAAGCCTCCCGCTTCGCCCCCGGGCGTAAAAACTACAACTACTTCGAAATCTATGGCAGCAAAGGCAGCATCATCTTCAACCTGGAGCGCATGAACGAATTACAACTCTTCCTGCGCGACGACCCGGCGTATGCCCAAGGCTTCCGCACGATTATTGCCACCGAAGGCGGGCAGCATGATTACGTCGCCGCCTGGTGGCCTCCCGGCCACATTATCGGCTATGAACACGAGTTCCACCACGCAGTGGTGGACTTCATGAAGGCCATCGAAACAGGCGGCAGCATCGCCCCCAATTTCTATGATGGCCTGAAGGAAGTGGAAGTGCTGCAAGCTGGCATACAATCGGCCCAAACCGGACAGCGGGTGGCGGTTGGCAGCAGATAGATTCGCTGGTTTGTTAGTTGGATAGTTTGTTGGCTAAGGTTCAACAAACTATCCAACCGACAAACCTGACCAACTTCTTCAGCGAGGTAATCTTGAAATTCGGCGCAAACACCTTTATTTGGGAGTCCCCTTTTTCTACCGACGCACACCTGTACCTGCTGGACAAGGTTCGGCAGATGGGCTTTGACCTGCTGGAAGTGGCGGTGGAAGACCCGGCGCAGGTGGACGTGGTCGCTTTGGCTCGGGCGGCGAAGGCCGCCGGTGTAGGGGTGATCGTTTGCGGGGCGTTTGGCCCGGAGCGTAACCTGAGCAGCGCCGATGAAGCGGTGCGCCAGAATGCAGCCACATATTTGCAATGGTGCATTGAAGCGGCGGCGGAATTGGAATCGCCGGTGGTGGCTGGGCCGATGTATTCGGCGGTAGGGAAAGAAAGGTTGGCCACGGCCGTTGCCCGCCAGCAAGAATGGGACCGCGCCGTCGCTGGGTTGCAAAAATGGGGCGACTACGCCCAGGCTCATGGTGTCAAACTGGCCTTCGAGCCGCTCAACCGTTTTGAAAACGACGTGATCAACGTCGTAGATCAGGGTTTGGCGCTCATTGAACAGGTGGGGGGAACGGCCGTTGGCCTGCACCTGGACACCTTCCACATGCACCTGGAAGAAAAGGATTCCGCGGCCGCCATTCGCCGCGCCGGGCCGCACATCTTCCACGTCCACGCCTGCGAAAACGATCGAGGCATTCCGGGGACAGGACAGGTGAATTGGTCCAGCATCGCCCAGGCCCTGCGTGACGTTGATTACCAGGGTGCGATCGTGATTGAGTCCTTTACACCGCAAGTGCAATCAATTGCCCGCGCCGTCTGCATCTGGCGCGAAATCGCTCCAGACCAGGACAGCATCGCTGCCAACGGTCTAGCCTTTTTGCAAGACTTAATGGGACACGGGTAAACGCGGATTGTCACCAAACCGTGATGGCAATTATTCCGCAATACAAAACCTGAATTGGAGATCTTAGCCAAATGGCGAATGTGGCAGAACCTATCCTAGAAGTCCGCGACATCACCAAGCAATTCCCTGGTGTGTTAGCCCTGAACAACGTCTCCGCCAGGTTTTTGCCCGGCGAGGTTCACGCAGTCGTCGGTGAAAATGGGGCTGGCAAATCAACCCTGATGAAAATTTTGGCGGGCGCTTACATTCCCGATCAAGGAGAGATCATCTTCCAAGGTCAGTCGCGCACGTTCCATCACCCGCGCGAAGCGCAAGAAGCAGGCATCAGCATTATTTACCAGGAATTTAACCTGCTGCCAGAGCGCACTGTGGCGCAAAATATTTTCCTGGGGCGCGAACCTACACGCAACGGTCTGATTGATCGGCGGCAACTGCGCCGCAAGACATTGGATGTGTTGAAGCAAGTCGGCGCAGAGGGCATGATCTCGCCGGACATCGAGGTGAAATCACTCTCCATTGCCGAGCAGCAGTTGGTGGAAATTGCCAAAGCATTGTCATTCGACTCAAAAGTCCTGATTATGGATGAGCCGACGGCCGCCTTAGCCACTCACGAGGTAGAAATCCTGACCAGGCTAATGCAAAAGCTGATCGCGCAAGGCATGGCCATCATTTTCATATCCCATCGCTTCACCGAAGTATTCGATCTCGCCAACACCATCACCATTCTGAAAGATGGACAACTTGTTGCGACAGCGCCAATTTCGGAAGTAACGCCATCGAAGGTCATTACGCTGATGGTTGGTCGTGAATTGGACCAATACTTCCCTGGTCTGGCTAAACCAGAAGAGATCGGCGAGGTAATGCTGCGGATTAGCCATGGCAATAATGCCAAGCTGCATGACATCAATTTGGAACTTCGCGCAGGTGAAATCGTTGGCGTGGCTGGTTTGCAAGGATCGGGGCGGACAGAACTGGCGCAAGCGATGTTTGGTATGGCGCCGTTTACGAGCGGCGTCTTGTCGATTAAAGGGAAAGACATACGCGTGAAGTCTCCCAATATTGCCATCAATGCGCGTATGGGGTTCGTGACCGAAGATCGTAAAGCCGAGGGCATTTTCCCCAACCAACCGCTGAACGACAACATCCTGGTTTCGCTGCGTGCTTTGCAATCCACTCTGCGGCGGATTAAACGCAATGGCACTGCTGATAGACCTCAGCTTGTGCCTGAACTTGTAGAACAAGTTGACGTGAGGACACCGAGCATTACGCAGGAAGTGCAGTATTTAAGCGGCGGCAACCAACAAAAGGTGGTTTTAGCTAAATGGCTGGCCTCTACCTGCGATATTTTTCTATTTGATGAGCCAACGCGGGGCATTGATGTGGATGCGAAAGCCAGCATTCACGAGATGATCCGCGAACTGGCCCAGGCAGGCGCTGCTGTTTTGATGATTTCATCGGAACTACCGGAAATTATCGGCATGAGTGATCGTATTGTGGTGATGTGGGACGGCCGTATCAGTGGCGAATTACCGTCCGGATCCGGCGAGAAGGAAATCATGTTCCTGGCAACGGGCCATCGGGACGAAGAAGGCGAGCCGGCAGCAGCGGCAAAGTCAGCAGAAACGGCCGTCTAACTCCCTCCAAAGGAAAAGTGTATGTCAGCGATAACCTGGACCAACGTACGGTCACGAGTGCGAGAATCAAAAATACCGCCGGTGTATGGCATTCTGATCGTCGTCTTTATAGCGGCTATTGTGCTAGACGCCATCTTTGGGCGCGGGCAAATCACCTCCAGCACCATTCTCACCAATATGGTCGTCCGCTCGGTTGCTCTGGGCATTGTCGCCATGGGACAAACTTTTGTCATGTTGGCTGCTTCGATAGATTTGTCGGTAGCCTATTTAATCAGCGTAACGGCCGTCATGGCTTCTTATCTCATGCAAGGTGACCCGGCTCGTGTGCCAATGGCTGTGGGCGCAGTTTTTGCCATCGGGGCGCTGGTCGGTCTGATCAACGGTCTCATTGTCAGCAAGCTGAAAGTAAACCCATTCATTGCCACTCTGGGCGTAGGGCTTGTGCTAAAAGGCATCCTCAATGCCAGCTTCGAAACATTTGTCGGCGCCGTGCCGCGCAGCTTTCAGACGCTGGGTTACGGAACCATCGGTCCAGTCCCTATCTCCATTATTGTTTTATTGGCCGTTACCGTGGTATCTGCGTTTGTGCTGAGCCGCACGCGATTTGGCGCGCACCTCTACGCTGTGGGCGGCAGCGAAGTGACGTCTCGCTTGTCTGGTTTGCGTACCGACCGGGTGTTGATAATGGCGCATGTGGTATGCAGTCTAACGGCCGTGCTGACCGGGCTATTCGTCGTCAGTCGCTTGCGATCTGGCGCGCCCTGGGTGGGCACAGATGGTTTGTACGATCTGGAATCCATCGCTGCGGCCGTCGTCGGCGGCACAGCCCTGTCCGGTGGGAAAGGCGGCGTTTGGGGCACACTCGCCGGCGTCCTCATCTTTGGAATCCTGGACACGGCATTCAACCAACTTGGCGTGGATACGTTCTTAAAACAAGTGCTGCGCGGGGCAATCATTATCCTCGCCGTTGTCAGCTACACCATCCGCTCCAAAGAAAAGGCGGCATAGGACAAAAGAAATGGCCTCCATCTCAACGACACCCCGCGAACAGTCGGTTTGGCAGCGTATCACTGCCAGTCTGCGCAAAATTGCACCGATATATATCGTTCTCATCCTGCTGCTAATCGGCATTGGAACCCAAAACCCAACCTTTTTGGAACCGGCCGGCTTCCTGAACCTGCTGCGCCGGGCCGCGCCGCTCATGGTGCTGACCGCCGGCCAGCTCTTTGTCATCGTCACCGGTGGGTTCGATCTGTCTGTTGGCTCAATCATGTCCTTGACGGTTATTGGCGCCGCGCTGCTTATCAACAACGACCCGGTAAATACCTGGTGGGTCATCCTGGTTTTATTGGGGATTGGCGTCGTCGTTGGTTTATTGAATGGCTTCATCGTTTCGTACCTCAATGTACCTTCCCTCATTGCGACCCTGGGCATGCTGCTGACACTACGAGGCGCTGGATTGTATTGGACAGGCGGCGCGCCAAGAGGGTATCTGACCGATAATTTCCGCATGTTTGGTCGCGGCTGGATCGAGCCGTTTCCATTCATTGAGCGGTTTCCCTATGCCGTGCTGGTGTTGATCATTGTCAGCGGAGTTGTCATATTCCTGTTCACCCAGACAAATTTAGGGCGGCAGCTTCTCGCCATTGGGGACAATCCTCGGGCAGCGCGGCTGGCGGGCATCCCTGTGGAGAAGATGCGAATTGTGGCGTTTGTCTTGTCGGCGGTAACGGCCGTCATCGCTGGCATTCTTCAGGGTGGTTTTGGCGGCGTCAATCCCGAGGCAGGAGACGGTTACGAATTGCAAGCCATCTCAGCGGCCGTTTTAGGCGGCGCCGTCTTAGGCGGCGGACGCGGCTCCATGCCGGCAGCGATCGCTGGCGCGCTTGCCCTTGAAGCCCTGTTTACCCTGCTCAATTTATTAGGTTTGCCCAAACCACTGCGCGACGCAGTCCAGGGTTTGATCATTATTGGTGCCGTTGCTTACGGCGCCTACCGCTCACGACGTATACGCTAATTCCCAAACCAAGATTTGTGATTGAACGTGGCAAAACACGCAGGAGGTGATGATAGACCGAGGACCAAAAACAATAACTTTCCCATTTTATTTTCCTGACGAGTTACAAAACGTTATTTCCCAATTAGGAGGAGAAATCCAATGTTTCTAAAAAATGTCAAGCGTTCGTGGTTTTTAATGTTTGCCCTGGTCGTATTACTGTTTGGCCTGATCGCCTGTGGTGGCACATCAACGACCGAAGAACCAGCCGCCAATGAACCGGTCGCAGAACAACCAGCCGCCGAAGAACCGGTCGCAGAACAACCAGCCGCTGCCGGTCTGGAAAGCACTGCCGCCGAAGTCAAATCCGAGTTCTTTAGCCAGGAGCAGTATGATCGCTCCATGCGTCAGATGACCATGACCCCAGAAGGTCCGGCAGATCAACCCTGGATTCAAATGTTGGACAATCCGGAAATGGTTGACACCAGCCAATACGCCAAAGATGGCCCCCTACACGCTCTGCTTCTCCAATGCCGGTGTCAACAACCCCTGGCGCGTGGTAGGTTGGACCACCATGCAAGCCGAAGTAGACCTGCATCCCGAAATCGCCGAACTCATCCACGTCGACGCTGAAGGCAGTGACGAAAAGCAAATCGCCGACATCGCTGACCTGGTAGCTAGTGGAAACTGTGATGTTCTCATTGTTTCTCCGAACACGACGGCCGCCCTGACCCCGGCTGTGGAACAGGCGTGCGCTGTCTTGCCGGTTGTTGTTTTTGACCGTGGCGTTTTCACCGATTGCCCGGTTAGCTTTGTACAACCGATTGGCGGCTACGCGTTTGGTGAAGCCGGCGCCCGTTACATCATCGACAACTGTGGCGCAGATTGTAATGTGTTGGCACTGCGCATTTTGCCAGGCGTGGATGTATTGGAAGAGCGCTGGGCTGCTGCCAAGCTGGCTTTTGCCGACGCCCCGGAATTAATGTGGTGGGTGTAGAGTTTGGTGATGGCGACAATGCCAAGGTGAAATCTATTGTTACCGACTATCTCGATCGCTTTGGCAAGATCGACGCGGTATGGATGGATGCTGGCGCAACGGCCGTTGCCGCCCTGGAAGCCTTCGAAGACGCCGGGCAACCGTATCCCATCATCGTCGGCGAAGATCAGCAAGACTTTCTGGTGAAGTGGCAAGAGAACAATCTTTCTGGTATTGCCCCGACCTTCCCCACCTTCCAATGGCGCACCCCCATCATCGCCGCCCTGAAGATTATGAATGGTGAAGAAGTACCGGCTGTCTGGCGTCTGCCCCAACCGATTGTCACCAATGAAAATCTCGATCAATACGTACAACCCAATATGCCGCCGCTCCATTACGCCATGTGCGGCTGCGAAAATATGCCCGATTTCCCCGAACGTTGGGGCGGCACCAAATAATATTTTGGCGAATCGTTTAACTTAGTCAGGCGTGCGGACTTGCATTTTACCGCAGGTCCGCACGCTCACTCGAACAGGATTTGTGTCGAGGAGGGCCAGAATGATTGAAATTGGTTTCCATACCGATGCTTTCAACAGCGCTTATTGGAGCTTTGAGCACTGCTTACAATGGGCGCAACAAAACGACGTTCGCTTCATTGAATGTGGCACAATTGACGGTGTTAGCTGGATTCACGGATTAGGTTACCAACCCCATGTGGCATTATGGGAGGATCCTCTGGCCCTGCGCCGCAAAATGGAAGATTACGGCGTCAGATTTTCTCAGCTAGACGCAGCGTATCCTTTGTCGCTGCCCAATGCTGCTTCGATTGGCACGACCTACATCCAAAACTCCATTCGCTGGGCTTATCTGGTAGGCTGCGACCACATTGATACCACCGACCACATGTTCAAACCGGAAGGCCAGACCGATGAGCAGGCATTAGAGCTGATGAAGCGCATTTACGGAGAAGTATTGGAAACGGCCGTATACTACAACATGATCATCAACATCGAACCCCACGGCTACTACACCACCAAACCAGACTTCATGGCGCAAATGCTCTCTTTCTTCGATACGCCTCACTTACGCATGAACATGGACACCGGCAACACTTTCATTGCCGGCCAGGATCCGGTCGCCTTCCTTAACCGGTTTAAAAACAAGGTAAGCCACGTACACGTTAAAGATGTTAGCGAGTCGCTGGCAGCCTCTCTGCGCGGCGAACTGACCGGCATCGCCGTTAGCAATACAGCAATTGGCGACGGCGTCAACGTCGAAAACATCAAAAAATGTTTCGATATCCTGGTAGATATTGGTTATCACGGCGTCGTCAGCATCGAGTGTGAAGGGGCTGGCGGGCCAATGATCGAAAAGAGCCTGGCCTGGGTTCGCAGCCTTGTCGCCGACGCCAATCAACGCATGGCCGCCAGATAAGAGGTGTCCAATCCCAAAGATTTGACACCCCTAATTAAAAAGGAAGAAACATGGCAATTAAACTAGGCGTAAACATGGAATTCGTTCGCCATCACGACAAACCCTTTGCCTGGGGTGTCGCCAAGGCGGCTGAAATCGGGTACGAATACATTGAACCAATGGTCCATATCGGCCGTGAACTGCTCAGCGAGGCGGGTTATTTCCACTCCGTCTCCATGTATGATGATCCCTTGTGGGTCCGCGATCTTTGCGCTCAACACAACATCAAACTCTCTGGACTGTCATCGCACACACCTCTTTGCAAGCCGGAAATCAGCGTGGAATATCTCAAGATGGCCATCCGCTGGGCCGCCGATGCTGGTGCGCCTGTCGTCAATACCGACGAAGGGCCTAAACCAACCTGGACCACCAAGGAGATGGATTTCCTGCTGATGACCTATACGCTCACCGAAGCCTCCATGGTCGCCGAGCGGCATGGCATTAAAATCGGCCTGGAACCCCACCAACAATATAGCAAAACGCCCGCTGGCCTGGACGCCATTTACAACCTGGTTGATTCCCCGGCCATTGGGATTAACTATGATACTGGCAACAGCTATCTGGCCGGCGGCTCCGACCCTTATGAGTGGCTGGAAAACGTCCGCGATCGCCTGGTTCACCTCCACGCCAAGGATATCAGCCTTCAACAAGGTGAAGCCGAGCGCGGCAAAGTGACAGGCACACCCGTGGGCTGCGCCTGCGGTGAAGGGGTTGTGGATTGGCAGCGGGTCATCGACATCGTGAGACCGGTCGCTCAAGAGCGCGACATTATTTTTAGTGTGGAATGCGGCACAGTGCCTGAAGCCATTCGCAGCTTCGAGCATTTATCCCGGTTGATTTAGGCACTGGTGTTTCTGATCATAGGTCGAAACCTTATGGACACATCCCTTCCCGTTTCGACCTTTGACTTTTTCTTATCTGTGAATTTACGCAATGACAATCTCTACTTTAGTTTCAATTGTCCTAACGAGATCGTCTGTTTGCCGCAACTTGTAATCACAGGATTACAAGTTATCGTGACCCTGGTTGCGCAAAAGGATAATCGATGAACAAAACATATCTTTTAGGCGTCGATTTGGGAACTAGCAGCACCAAATCTGCTCTGTATTCAACCGATGGGAAGCTCATCGCTGAGGCAGTAGCCGAAGTCCCGCTGTACTATCCGAAACCAGGCGTCGTGGAGCAAGAGAACGAAGATTTCTACCGCACAGCCGCCCAAACGATCCGCGAGTGTGTTCAGCAAAGCGGCATCGACGCGCGGCAGATTGCCGCGCTGGCCTTCGATAGTCAGATGGCCGGCGTAGGCGCTATCGACGACACATACCAGGCTGCTACCCGGTTTGATTCCTGGCTGGACATGCGCTGCCAACCCTACATCGAGCAGATCGACACCCATTACGGCGACATGGTTACACGCCTGACAGGCTGCCCCCCCACCTGTGATCACGGGCCTAAGATTTTATGGTGGAAGGAAGAACGACCTGCGGAATACGGCCGTATCGCCAAATTTCTCATGCCCTCAGCCTATGTTGCCGGTCGCATGGCTGGCCTAAAGGCAGACGCGGCTTACATCGATTACACTTTTTTACACTTCACAGCGCTCAGCGACGCCCAAAAAGGCACCTGGTCCGATGAATTGTGCGCTGCGCTGGGTGTGGATCAGGCCAAACTCCCACGCATCGTCGAACCCTGGCACGTTGTCGGTGAAGTTACCGAGCAGGCATCCAGTGAATTTGGCCTGGCCCCCGGCACCCTGATCGCCGCCGGCTGCGGAGACACAGCCGCCAACGCCCTTGGCGCAGGTATCGTCCAGCCCGGCATGTTGTTTGACGTGGCCGGCACAGCCTCCGTTTTGGCCGCCTCCACCAATACCTACTTCGCCGACGTGACCCATCGGGCCTTGCTAACCATGCGCTCGGTTATTCCTGGCTTGTGGAATCCACTGGCGTATATTGGGGGTGGCGGGCAAGCGCTGCGCTGGTTCCGCGATCACTTTTTTAACACCCTTCACGGAGAATTGCAGGGCTGGTCGTTTGAACTCTACGATCAATTGATCGCTCTGGCGGCCCAGGTACCGCCCGGGTCCGACGGGCTGTTTTTCTCGCCCCACTTGGGCGGGCGAATTTGTCCGGCTACCCCAGAAATGCGCGGCGCCTGGATCGGTTTTTCCTGGAGCCACAACCAGGCACACTTTGCGCGTTCCATCCTGGAAAGCGTGGCCTACGAATACGCTTATTATCTGAGCATTCTGCGCGAGGCGGTGCCTGATCTGGCCCTGACAGAAACGCGAGCCATTGGCGGCGGCGCGCGCAATGACCTGTGGAACCAGATCAAAGCGAATGTGTCCGGCGTGCCTTACCAGCGGCTGCAGCGCACCGAGTTTGGCAGCTGGGGCAGCGCCATGATTGCCGGTAAAGCGGCCGGAATTTTTGACGATCTGACTGAGGTAGCCATGCGCCATGCCCAACCGGCCAGCGAACCGCTGCGACCTGATCCCGAGATATTTTCGGTGTACCAGCCACTTGTAGCAAAACATATCGCTTTGCAAGCAACGCTGCGCGAGACGTTTGTGCATACACTGCAATAATCCCAAGTATGCAGGCGAGATATCCGCGCACCCATTTTAGAGGAGATAGATTTTGATGAGTAAACAAGTGCAAATTTGCATGATAGGCGCAGGGAGAGTAGGCAAACTGCACTCTGGCACGCTGAAACGTTATGTGCCAGATGGCGACGTGGTTGCTCTGGTTGACCCGGTGGCTGCAATGCTCAATCAGACAGGTGATGAATTTGAGATTGACGGCCGTTTCCCCACCCTCGCCGAAGCCCTGGACAAAACCGATTTCGATGCCGTCATTATTACAACACCTACTTTCACCCACCGAGAACTAGCCCTGCTGGCAGCCGAACATGGCAAACATGTCTTTCTGGAAAAGCCAATGGCTATGAATTTGCAGGAATGCGACGACATTATTGCTGCCACCGAAGAACGTGGCCTGCTGCTGCAGCTGGGTTTCATGCGCCGCTTCGACCCCGAGTTTGTAGCCGCCGCCGAGCGCATTTTTGGCGGCGAAATCGGCGAGCCGATGCTCATCAAATCACTCACCCACGGGCCGGGACTGCCGCCAGCCTGGGCCAACGATATTCGCACTTCCAACGGTATGATCGCGGAAGTGAACAGCCATGATTTAGACTGCGTGCGCTGGTTGATGGGGTCCAATCCGCAGCGTATCTATCTGGAAACAGCCAATTTCAAAGGGGCAGAGCGCGGTGCGCACGCCGAACACTTCTACGACAATATGTTTGCCACCATCAAGTTTGAATCGGGCGCGCTGGGTAATATCTCTGGCGTTTGCCCCTGCGACTATGGCTACGACGCCCGCGTCGAAATCGTCGGCAAGAATGGCATCATGCAAATCGGCTCGATGCAGGGGATGGACGTAGTGGTCTGCATCAATCGTGACCAGGGCCTTATCACGCCTATCTACCGGCGCTGGCCAGAACGTTTTGCCTGGGCTTACATTCACGAAATTCAGCATTTTGTGACGTGTGTCCAAACTGGCAATAAACCCAAAGTGGGCGGCGAAGACGGCCGTTGGGCTGTTGCTTCTGTCCTGGCTGGAACCAAATCCATGCTTGAGGGTCGCCCTGTTATGCTGGAAGAAGTGCTGGATCCGGCGTGGGTTGTGCCGTGGCAAAAGGAAGATTAAAGATTGGGCCAGACTTCAATCTTTCAGGAGAATGCTCTATGTTAGCAGCCGTTTATCATGGGCCGGAAGATTTGCGGGTGGAAGATGTGCCCAAACCAGCCATCGGACCAGATGAGGCGTTGGTAAAGGTATCAAACGCCAACATCTGCGGCACTGATCTGCGCATCTACAAAGGCGGTCATCGCCATTACCCGCCGGGGGCAGTGCGGATTCCCGGGCACGAAGTGGTGGGTGAAATCGCCGCCATCGGCGAACAGGTGGCAGGGTATGAAATCGGGCAGCGGGTGTTTGTGGCGCCGAATATGGGCAACGGCCGTAACCGGGCCACTGTCTCTGGCAACAACAATATGGACCCCGACTTTCAAGCCATCGGTATTAACCTGGATGGCGCGTTCGCCGAGTTCATGCGAGTACCCGCGCCAGCCATTCGCCAGGGCAACCTGATGCCCATAAGCGAGGCTGTCGATCCGGCCGTCGCCGCCCTGATTGAACCGCTGGCTTGCGTACTGCGCGGCCAGAATGCTGTCAACGTCCACGATGGCGATGTGGTGGTGGTGATGGGCGCGGGACCGATTGGCATTTTGCACGTCAAACTGGCGAATCTGCGTGGAGCGCTGCGAGTCATTGTCAGCGAACCGGCGGCCGGGAGGCGTCTGCAGGCATTGGCCTTAGGCGCGGATCGGGTGGTAGACCCGGTGAATGAAGATTTGCGGGCAGTGGTGCTGGCAGAGAGCAACGGCCGTGGCGCAGATGTCATCATCGTGGCTGCCCCATCCAAAGTTGCTCAAGAGACGGCGTTGGACATTACGGCCGTTGGCGGGCGCATCAACTTGTTTGGCGGCCTGCCCAAAGATGACCCCTTCATCCGCTTTGACGCCAACACAGTACATTACAAAGAGTTGATTGTCACCGGCACAACGGCGTGCAGTACCTACGACTGCCTGCGCGCCGCCGACATCGTCAATTCAGGCCGGCTGGATCTCGCCCCGTTGATCACAGCCCGCTTTCCCCTGGCCGAAGCGGCAGCCGCGTTCGCCGCAGCCGCCGACGGCCAAAATTTACGTGTTTCTCTGGAGCCATAAGATAAGATGGATGGATTGGTCACAACCGTCCTGGGGCCTGTCGCCCCGGAAGCATTAGGGCCTACCGATGGCCATAACCATTTGTGGATCGAACCGACGGCCGGAACGGATCCGGCCGCGCCGGTGCTGAACGACGAATCAGCCATTCGCCAGGAGTTGATGGCTTACCGCGCGGCGGGTGGCGGAGCCATGGTAGACTGCCAGCCAGGAGGATGTGGGCGTAACGGCCGTATCCTGGCCAACCTTTCCCGCGCCACAGGCGTCCATGTCATCGCCTGTACCGGCTTCCATTTGCGACGCTACTACCCGCCCCATGCCATGCTCTGGCAACTATCGGCCGAGGCCGCAGCTGATTTATTCGTAGAAGAATTAACAGGTGCGCTGCGCGAAACAAAAAACGACTCAAAGCCGGTACGCGCTGGTTTCCTGAAAATTGCCGGGGAAGCCAGCTTCGAGCAAACACCAGGCCATCTGCTCGAAGCGGCGGCGGCGGCCTGCCGGGCGACCGGCTGCGCCATTGAAATGCACACGGAACGGGGAACGGCCGTCGAGGAGTTCTTGCAATTTTTCGTGGACCATCAAGTCGATCCACAGCGGCTGGTTTTCTGTCACGTGGATAAACGTCCTGATTTTGGCTTTCACGAAGCGCTGGCAAAAACTGGGGCAATGCTGGAATACGATACTTTTTTTTCGGCCCAAATATAAGCCGGAAATCAATGTGTGGCCGTTGTTGGAAAAGATGCTAACCGCCGGTCTTGGCAGTCAAATTGTCCTGGCAACAGACATGGCGGACAGCAATATGTGGGCTGCTTACGGCGGGCAGCCCGGATTGGCCGCCTTTATCAACGGCATTAGCGCACGGCTAGAAGAAACGGCCGTGCCAGCCCCCATCATTCAAGATTTAATGGGAGGCAATATCGCCCGCAGGTTGGCGATTTTCCCAGGATAAAACACAGGGAACGTACACTCGTGGCAGAAAAACTGACAACGTCCGCGTTCCCACTCGGTAGGAGATTAAGATGAAAGCAGTACCATTCACATTTGAGATTGACAGTCCGGATTTTATTCCCTCGACGTATGACAACCATATCCAGCGCCGCCTCAGCTCGATGAAAGGGCAGTATCTAGATCAGGACACCTATGCCAGTTTGCTGGCGGAAGCGGACCCTCTCTTGTACGAGGTGTACGAATTACAACGCCCCACCTTGCCCGGGAGAGCTGCTGCATGGCATTTCAATCGTTCATCCAGGCAAGATAGGCAGCGAGTATTACATGACAAAAGGCCATTTTCACGAAGTTTTGGAGACGGGCGAGGTGTATTATTGCCTGAAAGGCAGGGGCTTCATGGTCATGGAAACACCGGAAGGGGAATGGGCGGTGGAGGCGCTGTTTCCAGGTCGGGTGTTATATGTGCTGCCCCGCTGGGCGCACCGTTCGGTGAACGTAAGTTCAGACGAAGACCTGGTCACTTTTTCATCTATCCGGGCAATGCCGGGCACGATTATGGCACGATAGAAAAAAGGGGTTCCGCAAGTTAGTGCTGGACCAGGATGGGCAGCCAGAGATTGTAGACAATCCACGTTGGGGGCGGGCGGCAAGACCATGAAACCAGTGAGCGATTGCCATGTTTTGGTGACGGCGACTTCTTACGGCCGTTCCGATCCACGCCTGAAACTAGAACTGGAAACGGCCGTGTCCCGCGTCACCTACAACACCAGCGGCAAACCTCTCACCTCGGCGCAGTTACAAGAACTGCTGCCCGACGTAGACGGCTTCATCGCCGGTCTGGATGAGATTGACGCGGCGGCAATCATGGCTGCTCCCCAACTGCGCGTCATTGCCCGGTATGGCGTGGGCATTAACAACGTAGACCTGGCAGCGGCGCGGGCGCAGGGCGTGGTTGTCACCAATACGCCAGGAGCCAATTCCGCCTCCGTCGCCGAACTGACCATCGCCCTGCTGTTGAACCTGCTGCGCCCCATCCAGCAAGCCGCAAGCGAAACCCGGCTGGGTAGCTGGCCGCGCCTCAACGGAGTCTCGCTGGTGGGCAAAACAGTCGGTTTGGTTGGATTAGGAGCCATCGGCAAGGAAGTGGCGCGACGATTGGCCGGTTTCGATTGTGCCATAGTAGCCTATGACGTGGCCGCTGACACCGACTTCGCCCGGCGGCACGCCATCACCCTGGTTGCGCTGGATGACCTGCTGGCGGTGGCCGATGTGGTGTCGCTGCATTTGCCGGTGCTGCCAGAGACGCGACACATGGTAAACGCCGCCTTCTTGCGACGAATGAAGCCAGGCGCTTACCTGATCAATACGTCCCGCGGCGAACTCATAGACGAGGCAGCGTTGCTCGCGGCGTTGATAGACGGCCGTGTGGCCGGCGCGGCATTGGACGCTTTCCAGCAAGAGCCGCCAGGCGCAAATAATCCGCTGTTGGCGCTGCCGCAAGTCATCCCCACGCCCCACATGGGCGCGCACAGCGACGGCGCAACCAATGCCATGGGCCGCATGGCCCTGGCCGACTGTCTGGCCATCTTGCGCGGCGAGACAGCCAAGTACCCGGTTTAAATTGTTACAGGAGCAGCGCAAACCGCTAAAGTTTTGAGGCAATCAATGCGTAAAGAAGACACCTTACAGAAAATTCGTGAATTGGGTTTGTTGGCGGTGCTGCGCGGCCCATCAGCAGACCTGACGGTGCAGATGGTTGCGGCGTTGGTGGCAGGAGGCGTGTTGGGTATTGAGATTACCTACACCACGCCTAACGCAGCTGAGGTAGTGGCGGAGCTGAAGCGGCAGTTTGGCGACCGCATCGTGTTGGGCATGGGTACGTTGACCCGACCGGATCAGGCGGCCGAGGCCCAGGCCGCTGGCGCACAATTCCTGGTTAGCCCGCATACGGAGGCGGTACTGGCCAGAGCAATGGTAGCAACCGGTTTGCCGGTGATGATGGGCGCGTTTACGCCTACGGAAGTAATGGCCTCGGTGAACCTGGGCAGCGACGTGGTGAAGCTGTTTCCCGGCTCACTGGGTGGCCCAGCCTACATGAAAGCGCTCAAAGGCCCCTTCCCCCACGTGGCGATGATGCCGACGGGCGGTGTGGATAAGGACAACGTGGCCGATTGGTTCGCCGCCGGAGCGGTGGCCGTAGGGGCTGGCAGCCAGCTTTGCCCGCCCAAATGGGCGCAGGCAGGGCGGTGGGATGAGATAACGGCCGTAGCGCAGGAATTTGTAACGGCCGTGCAAACAGCCAGACGGTAAGGAGTGAAAATATGAACGATTACCCCATTATCCATAAAGAAGTGCCCACTTTTTACTTTGTGGGTGTAACCACCGGCAAATCGTCGATCAACAAGGTTTTCCCCTGTGGATGGAGGTTTTAGGCAGACCGGAAGTGGTGCTGGAAGGCATTGACCACAAAATACACGACGATCCGGCCGCCTATCGGGCGACGGTGGCGCAGATCAAATACGACACCAATTCGCTAGGGGCGCTGGTGACAACCCATAAGCTGGACCTGTTTGCTGCTGCCGAAGACATGTTTGATTATTTCGACCGGTACGCCCAGGTGACACGGGAATTGTCGAGTATTTCTAAGCGTGACGGCCGTTTGGAAGGTCACGCCAAGGACCCCATCACCGCCGGACTCAGCCTGGAACATATCATCGAACCCGGCTATTTTGCGCGCACCGGCGGCCACATCCTCTGCCTGGGGGCAGGCGGTTCAGCGCTGGCAACCCTGCTGCACCTCATCCACAAGCCAGACAAGGCTGACCGACCGGAACGTTTCATCGCGGTTAACCGCTCTGAGGAACGGTTAACCCACATGCGGCACATGGTTGCCCAATACGACACCGACATCAATATGGAGTACCTCGTCAACAGCGACCCACGGCAAAACGACGCGCTGATGGCCGCTCTACCGGAAGGCAGCATTGTGATTAACGCCACCGGCATGGGTAAAGATACGCCGGGATCTCCCATAACAGACGACGGACTTTTTCCGTTGAACAGCATCGCCTGGGAGTTCAACTACCGCGGCGAATTGGACTTCATGCATCAGGCGCAGCGACAGGTGGAGTCACGCAATGTCCGTGTAGAGGATGGCTGGGTCTACTTCGTCCACGGCTGGTCACAGGTTGTTGGTCAGGTATTACATATCGAGATCACGCCGGAATTATTCCGCCGCCTGGACGAAGCGGCCGCGACGACCCGATAAGAAGATGATGGTGATTAAGAGTTGGACATTGTGGGTTTTAAAGCAGCCCATTTTTTACCTCAATTTTTTGAAGGAGAAAAACCATGAAAGCGCGATTAATTCCTTTGTTTTTTAACGGCCGTGACGCCGAATTTGATACCCAATTGGCAATTTTGCACGAACAACTGGCCGACGAAGCCGAAATTTTATCTCCGCTGCCGCTGGGGTCACCCCTGCCCGAGGCGGAAGCTATCATCTTCCCGCAATTGTTGGGCGAAGCGTACCGGCGTATGGATGATTTCCGCAAAATTGATTTGCCCATTCTCACCGTCACTTCCGAGTTTGGCACGGTATTGATGTGGGACTGGGAAATTGCCAGCTATCTACGCGAAGAAGGGTTGAATATCATCGCCCCTTACAGCCTGGAGCAGACAAAAAAAGCCTGTCGCGCCTTGAGCGTGAAGCGCGAACTGCGGCACACCAAATTCCTGGTTTATCAGGACAACCCCGGTGCGGGTTTCCAGGCCAGCATCTTTAAGCGCTTCTACTGGTGGGAAGATGAATGTACTCAGCGCATGATGACAAAATTCGGCGTGACCATCGTCAAAAAGAGTTTTAAAGAAATGGGGATCGCGGCTCAACAGGTTCCCGATGCCGAAGCGGAAGCGGTTTGGCAAGAGTGGCAGTGGCCGGTAGACATTAAGAATCGCCAGCTACTCAGCGCCATCAAAATTTATATGACAGTCAAGCGGGCGCTGCAAGAGGACCCGGCAATTCGCGGCGTAGGCATCAACTGCCTGAACGAATCCCACTTCTCCGACACAACGCCCTGCCTGGCGTGGAGCATGTTGTATCAGGAGATGGGGCTGATCTGGGGCTGCGAAGCGGATACCATGTCTATGATCACCAAGTATATGCTGCACAAGTCGTTGGGAATGCCCATTATGATGACCAATTTGTACCCATTTCTGATGGGGCAGGCGGCACTGAAGCATGAACGCATCCCCTATTTCCCGGAAGTGGGGGGTAATCCTGACGATCATATTCTGGCGGCCCATTGTGGCTATCTGGGGGTCGTACCGCCCTCGTTTAGCACGGAGTGGACACTGCGCTCGAAGGTGCTGGCCATTGTGGATGAGAATGCCACGGCGATTGACGCTCGCCTGCCGCAAGGGGCGATGACGTTGGCCAAACTTCATCCGACGATGAACAAATTGACGATCACCGAAGGGGAACTATCCGGCTATGCGCAGTATGCCAATTCTGATTGTTTGAATGGGGCCGTGCTGCGGGTGCCAGACGGCCGTCATATGCTCAAGACGCTCTCATCGCACCATTACTTGTTGATGTCCGGTCATCACCTGGCCGACATCGAGATGTTGGCGCAGTTGTTTGGCATTGAGATAGAACATCTGTAGGTGGCTTAAATCAAACATTGCTATCACCTGCCGCCACATTTTGGTAGTTGACTTGTGATAGGCAGGACAGGACAAACCCTATGCTCATCTCACGAATCTAATGACTTTTTCATCACCGGTTAGCTTGGCCGGCTCTTTTATTAGCACCCACACCATTTCTAAAATGGTTGGAACATCGCAAGCTGACCTTTCCGTTTTAAGTTGACGCAGTTTCTTGAGCTGAGAGTTGACCAAATACTTCTTGAGACCCATTGGAGATGGTTTTGTTCGATTATGTTGCAGCCATTTACTTACCTGACTGCGAGTGCCTGGATATCCCTGAGCCAGATGGAATTGGGGGACCCCAGTTGTTTATTCTTGCAACAACGCCTGAATTGTCGCGTCCCAATCCAGCGCAGCGCCTTTTGCCAACCCCGCTGCCACCACCGCCGGATCAAGCGCCCAACGAGCGAGAGCCGCGTCCAACTCGCGCTGGTGTTCACTGCCCCAGGCGGGGTGATGACTTGCCAGGCCGCTTAAGGCCAGAGCATACTCGATTTGCCCTTCAGCATAAGCCAGGTAGCTAAAATTTACTACCACCTGCACTACCCGTGGCAGCGCGCCGAGACGCAGCGCCAACGCCAGCCCCTCGCGCGAACCGGCGCGGGCAGCGTCGAGATGCCCTAATTTGATCTCTTCATCCGCCAGATTGAGCAACCCCAGCGTTATGTCTTCTTGTGCGCCGATTTCGCGGGCAAGCGTCAACGCCTGCTGGAAATAGTCTCGCGCCGCCTGGTAATCCTGCCGATCGTCGGCCATGACACCCAGGTTATTCAGCGCCGTCACCGCCGACAAACGGTCACCGACGGCCACGGCTTGCCTGTAAATGCTCTGGAAGTTATGTTCGGCTTCGGCTTCGTTCTGCAGCCAGGCCACCGTTGCCAGGGCATTCAGTGCATATAGTTCGCGCTGCGCGTTACCCAGCGCGCGCGCCAGCGTTAAGCTTTCAGTCATCAGGGCATGGACACGATCCATTTTGCCGAGCCGCCAGTATTGTGAGCCGAGCGCATAAAGGACGCGGCACAAGGTTAGTGAATTTTCACTGGCCCGCGCCAGAGCTACGGCCTCTTCGAGAATGGCTTGCGCGCCGGTGTAATCGCCCATCCCACTGGTCATGCCGCCCAGAGCAGCCAGCGCCGCCGCCCAGTCGGCATCGGTGATGGCGGCGAGCTGCGCTTGCTCGATGGCGGCTTGGGCGGCGGAGATATTGCCGAGGTGTTTATGGGCTTCGGCCAATTGCAGCGCGGCGGTAGAGCGGGTGGGGTCGCCGATGGGCAATAGATCCATGAGAGGCGTCAGGTATTCAACGGCCGTTGTGAAAGCGCTTATTTCCAGGGCCGATTCCCCTGCCTTGAACAAATACTCCCGCTGTTTGGCGCGGTTGTCGCTGCAAAGGTAATGAAACACCAGGGTGTCCAGCAAAGGCGCTTCGCGCAGCCTCCCGGCGGCAATTTGCCCTTCCAAATAACCGGCCAACTGCTCATGCAGACGCGCCCGCGTGGCAAAGGGGAGGCTTTCATAGGTCACTTCGTGGGTGACAATGTGTTTGAAGAGGTACGCCAGCTCTGGCTCAGGCGTATCGAGCGGGGTGATTTCAATTCTGCCAACTGATCGAGATCGGGTTTCACTCTGACCATCTCGCCCAATTCAGGGTAATAACCCGTTAGCCAGGCAGCGCGGAATAAACGGCCGATGATGCTCGCCACGCGCAAGGTGGTTTTTTCGCGCTCGCTCAACTTGTCTATGCGGCTGAGGATGAGCGTATGCAGGCTGTTGGGCAGCTCAATTTTTTCTAAGGCGTTGGGCGCGCGCGGATCGAGTCCGCGATCGTGCAAAAAGTTGAGCAGTTCCTCCAGGAAGAAGGGGTTGCCCTGTGCCCGCGCCATGAGCTTTTCCACCAATATTGGCGGAACTGCTCCGCTTCGCGCGGGGTATAGCTGCGCCAGTTTGGCGCGAATCGCTTGCTCGGCTTCACCGATGGTGAGTTCACATAATTCGATTTTGGTAAAATTTGGCCGGGCCTCCAACCGTGGAGCCTCCAGCCGCGCCAACCTTGGCGGCCGATAGGCCAGCACAAAACAGAGGCGGCTATCGCTTAAGGCTCGCGTCAGTTCGTCTAGCAAATCATGGGAAAGGGCATCAATCCAGTGCAAATCTTCGATGACGATGAGCAGGGGTTCGTCTTTGGCCGCCGTGCGCAAACAATCTTCCAACAAAGCCAATAAGGCGCTGTGGCGATATTTGGGTTCGAGCGGTTTTGTGAATTCGTTGTCAGGAATTTCGATGTCTAATAAGCTGCTTAACAAGGGTAACGCCGCCACGCGTCCGGGGGCGAGGTCTTGCAGTTCGCTTTCGAGTGAACGGATTTGTTTGCGCAGCGGCGCATGTGGATCGACATCAAAGAAAGCCGACCAGATAGGTTTCCACGCCTGGTACGGGGTGTTGATGGCATCGGATTGACACGCGCCGCCATAACCGGCAAACCCATTTTGCGCGCGGCGCGGATCACCTCGGCTACAAGCCGGGACTTGCCCATGCCCGCTTCGGCGACGATGCCAATCACCTGGGAATTGCCTTGGAGGGTTAAATCCAATTTTCCGCTAATGGTTTGCAGCTCGTTTTGTCGCCCGACCATGGGCAGGGCATAGGTTGGTTCCTGGAGGCGAATGGCGCGCTGTTGGCGTTCGCCGGTCAGGGCGAATACTGGCAGCGGTTCGGCTTTGCCTTTCATGGGCAGGGGCGGGCGTGGATCAAAGACAAAGTCTCGGGAGGTGGCTTTGTGGATGTGGCCGCTGAGGAGGATTTCGCCGGGAACGGCCGTAGACATTAACCGCGCCGCCAGATTGACATGATCGCCCAATGCGCCAAAGGTGCGGCGGGTTTGGCCGCCATAGGCGCCTACGCGCAGCAAACCGTAAGAAAGGCCCACCTGCACCTGTAGCTGCCCGGCGGCTTCGCGCAGTTCCAACGCGGCTTTTACGGCCCGACGGGCGTCATCTTCGTGGGCATTCAGGACGCCAAAGTTTAAGTAGGCGTAACTGCCTTTATCGCCAATGGTCAGTTGCAGGAGTGTCCCATTATAGCGCGTGGTGATGGTTTGCATGAGGCGGATAAATGAATCCAACTGTGCCTGGGCAGCCTCAGCTTCATAGTCTATGCCCATGAAGCGCACAAATAACACGGCGCACGGCCGGAACTCGGTGAGAAAATGGCCTTGCTGCGACATCTCGCGGGCGTAGACTGGGGCGTGTATCCACGGTTTGAGGGTTTCGGGTGGGATGGCGGGAAGGGGAAAATGGGGAGAGGGGGAAACGGCCGTTTCATACTTCTCAGCCACGGCAAACCGTTCCTGGCTATCGGCATCGGTCCGCCATTCTCGGACAGTCAACCCAGAGCCTGATCGATCCACCGTAGATTCGTCTAGCAAAATTTCACCCTTTCCTGCCAGGTGTTCGGCCGTAGATGTGCGCATCACCGTTGCCCCCGCCAGCACATCCAGCCTCTGGACCAAGGCATCCCCAACCTCAAAGCGGCGCGCAGAACCGCTGGCAATGGCCACTTTCAAAGTCAACGCGGTTCGCGCGCCTTGCGGCAGGATAATCTCTAAAAATGCCTGCATGGCCTGTTGCAGCGCAAACGCGCACGCTGTGGCACGCTGCGCGGCGTCGCCCTGAGCTTCATCAAACCAGCAGGTAACGGCATCACCCGCAAAGCCGATCACGCTGCCGCCAAAGCGGTCGATTTCCGCAATCAGCGCGCTGTAGACTGCGTCCAAATGCCGGGTAAGCTCTTCAGCCCCTGGCGTGGACCCAGCGAAATCCGCAAAGACTCTGTTAGAGGCGTGAAGCCGGAAATGTCTGCGAAGAGGGCTGATCCGCTGGTGCGATCGGGCACCGATTCTCCGTATGCTATGGCGCGTAATCGATCCTGGGGAATGTAGGTATGCATGGCCATTCAACAATCTCCTTTACGGCTTCAAATAAATTTATCCCAGCAAGGCATATGATCAGACCCCAAGGGTTTGCTGTTGAAAATTTGGATTATTTGGATACTAAACCCTTGGGTTTGGCCAGAGAAACCTGACCCCAATTGGCTCGTCATTCTGAGCGGAGTCTTCGGAGCGAAGAACCCCTACAACTAGAATCCTCCAGGCCAATGGGATGTTCGGAGGATGCTTCGGCAAGCTTGTATAGGATATAGATAAAACAAAGGTGTCCCGGGTGTAAAATGGCCGTAGATAAAGCAAAGCGGTCAGCAACGGGAAAGGCAATCGACTATGAGCCGGACCACACGGACAGTCACGGCAATCTGAGAAAGCCTCCCGCTCTCTTGTGAGACCAACGTCTGACCCCGCACCATGCCCCGACCTGATTTGGGCTGCGAAGGAGCAGTTCGCAGCGGCGCTCCGAATCAGTCCGAGGGCTAATTTGGGCAAGCATGCCGCTCCCAGAGAGCCGGGACACCCCATTCCTGACCGCTCTTCAATATATAAAAGGAGCGTAACATGAACAATTCCCCATTACAAGTAGGCCTAGACATCAGCCAGAAACGACTGGACATGTGTGTCATGCAGCCCAACGGTGCGGTGCTCATGAACCATCGTTCTTTTGCCAACAATCGCCATGGTTATGAAGAGTTGAAGCACGTTTTGTTGGAACAAATAACTGCCGGGGGATTTACCGGCGTAGACATCGGGGCCGAATCGACGGGTTACTACTGGCTGCCTCTATTTCTCCAGCTACAGGCCGATGAGAGCTGGGGCAGCCATGAGCCGACACTCTATTTGCTCAATTCGCGACAAGTGTATTGGTTCAAGAAGGGCTATGCTCCCGATGACAAGACCGATGCCAAGGACAGTTTCTACGTCACCGAGAAGCTGCGCACCCAGCGGGGCAAATACCATCCCTGGTCGGCCGACGGCGATTGGCTACGACTGCGTTTTTACAGTCGGCTGCGCTACCACATTGGTCAAGCGTTGACCCGCGAGAAGAACTATTTCTGGTCGCACATGTTTCTGAAGTGCAGTGACTATCGGGCCAATTGTCCCTTTGGCGATGGGCTGGGGGCCACGGGCCGAGCCCTGATTCGTCAATACCCGGACTGGCAATGCCTGACCCAACTCCCCAACGATATTCTCCAGGACCAACTGGCGGACTGGAGCCATAACCGGCTGCCTAACCTGGAAGAAACCATGCGCCAGTTACGGCAGACTATTGATACCAGCTATCCGTTGCCAACCGAACTGCAAATGGGTGTTCAGTCGTTGCTGTGCATGACCCTCGACCACATCGCCTTCCTGGAAAAGCAAGCAGCTCAAGTAGAACGTTGTCTGGAACAAGAGATTGATGCCTATCATCCTGAAGTCAGTCACCTGGTCAACATCAAAGGATTGGGCGTTGTGCTGGCCGCCGGTATCGCTGCGGAGATAGGCGACTTGCACCGTTTCTTTGCCGGTCAGGAGTGGGACGAGCGCCAAAATCGGTTTCGCCCCAAGAACTTGCGTGACGTCGAAGATGCGGTGGCTAAACACGCCGGTCTCTGGTGGCCACGGAAAAGTTCCGGTGATTTTGAGGGAGATGAAAGGCGATTGAGTAAGAAGGGCAATCGCTTCTTGCGCTATTACCTGGTGGAAGCGGCTGATAAATTGCGCCAATATCAGCCCGAATATCAGGCATACTATGAGCGCAAATACCGCGAAACCAAAAAACATCAGCATAAACGGGCGTTGGTTCTCACCGCCCGCAAGAGTATTGGGCTTTTTGTCGGTCTGCTCCACCGCAACGAGCCTTATCGCCCACAGGAGGCGCGACGCTAAGAAGTCCCCGCAATGCTGTGTCACCTGGCTGCTTCAGCGTTTGACTTGACTATCCTGAGACCAGTCGGGATATAAGGACACCCATTATCAGGCTGTGTGCCGTCGCTGAAAAAACTGATTTGGCGTCGGTTTAGTTTAGTGTTGTCTTTTTAAGGTTCAGATTGGGCAGAAGTTTGCCTCTTGACAATTACCGCACTCTCAGCACAGGCTCTCAGCATGACACGCCTTTTGATTGCCGGATTAATTTTTTAGGGTCTTTAGGTTTCCGTGGGGTCGGGCGTGAAGCGTGTTGCGTGACCAGAGAGACCTCACGCAACACGCTTCACGCATCATTGGGTGTCAATCCCTGAATTCCTGAAGAACCATTTTTTAATCTGCTAGCAGTCTGTCGGAGAACCTCTTTTTGTAGCCGGGGTATCCTTACCCCGCCTCTGGAAGACGCGGTAAGAAACCCCGGCTACGGGTACTTTTCCGACAAACTGCAAGGGGATTGGACCAATCCCACCAGGTTATTACATACGACCCTGAGTGCCTGGCGCTCGTCACCTCCGAAACATTATAGTGGATAAAAATGATATTGGGCCAGAAAACGCGAGTATAGCAGCCCTATCTACTAAAAAAACGACGCATCACCAGCAGCATCTCTCGATTTGCTCTTGCTCTGTGATGGGGCAGCGGTAATTTGACAGGTTTGACAAATATTCGATTTGACGATTTGCCAGGGTTGGTTTAGTATTTAACCAATTAGTTAACTATCTAATCGGGAGATTGTAAAGATCATGAATGATACCCTAAGCTCGACCTTTGCCGCCCTGGCAGACCCAACCCGCCGGGCAATGCTGACACGGCTTGCGCAGGGTCCGGCCACAGTAAAGGAACTAGCCGATCCGTTTAAAATCAGCATGCCGGCGATCTCTAAACACCTGAAGGTGCTGGAACATGCCGGGCTGATCGAACGCCGGCGGGAGGCGCAATGGCGGCCGGCACAACTGCAAGCCGCGCCGCTAAAGGATGCTTCTCAATGGCTGGAGACCTATCGCCAGAACTGGGAAGAAAATCTTGATCGCCTGGATGAATATTTACGCAAGCTTCAGGAGGAACAGAAAAGTTAGGAGTCCAACAAAGAAGTTTGGGTCTTCAGGATTTCGTGGGGTATCGGCAAATGTAGGGGCGACCCTCTGAATTCCCAAAGAACCACAAATCTATATTCACAAGAGAAATCATGAGTGGTCTAACCCACCACCACGAATGAAAAGGTTGAGATTTGTCAAATCTTTAAGATTTGACAAATCTATTTTCAAGGGAGCAAACCCTTGGGGTGTGCATAGATACAAAAGGAAATGGCAGCATGTCAGATACAACAAAAGACCGAGAAATTGTCGTCACAAAATTGATCGACGCGCCACGCGAACTTGTCTTTGCGGCGTTCACCGAACGAGAGCATATTGAGCAATGGTGGTCGCCAAGAGGGGCCACAACACACGAGATGGACATAAAACCCGGTGGCGTCTGGCGCTACAGCCAGCCAGCGCCTAATGACGCTTTGCATTCATTCAAGATCAAGTTTATTGAACTGGACAAGCCGATGCGGCTTGTTTACGAGTATGGGACCGATGGGGTGAACGCGCCGCCGCCTGTGCGTACCACTGTGACCTTTGAGGATGAGGACGGCGGGACCAAAGTGACGCTGCGGTTGATGTTCGTAACGGCCGTTGCCCGCAAACAAGCGGTAAAATATGGGGCCATTGTGGGCGCGATGCAGGCGCTGGAAGGCCTCGCCGATTATCTGGCCAGTGTATGAGCGAGGTTAAAATGGCTAAAGACAACAGGCAAGAATTTATCGAGATCCGTGGCGCGCGGGAAAACAATCTAAAAAACGTCTCGCTGCGCATTCCCAAACGCAAAATCACCGTTTTTACGGGGGTATCCGGCTCTGGCAAATCATCCATCGTTTTCGACACCATCGCCACCGAAGCGCAGCGCCAGCTATACGAAAACTTCAGCCTGATGGTGCGCACCTTCCTGCCACGCTACTCACAGCCGGATGCCGACTCGATCCAAAACCTGAGCATGGCCATCGTGGTGGACCAGAAGCGCCTGGGCGGAGGTTCGCATTCCACGCTGGGCACTATTACAGACACCTATACCTTGCTGCGCCTGCTGTTCGCGCAGGTTGGTGACCCATTTATCGGCTACGCCAACGCCTTCTCTTTCAACGAACCCATCGGCATGTGCCCGGAATGCAACGGATACGGCCGTAAACTGCAACCCATCGTTGAAAAATTCTACGATCCTGCCAAATCGCTAAACGAAGGCGCAATTCAGGGACCGGTTTTCGACGACAGCATCTACCCCGCCAGCGGCTTCTTTGACAACGACAAAAAACTGGCCGAGTTCACCGAGCCTGAAATGGACCTGCTTCTCTATGGCCAGGAGCAAAAATTCAGGCTGGGCAACATGAACCGCACCTACCTCGGCGTGATCACCGGCTTTAATCGCTCCTACATTGAGCGTGACCTGAAAACACGTTCCGCGAAAACGCAAGAAAAGATAGCCCAATATCTCACCGAAGGCCCCTGCCCCGCCTGCAAAGGCGCGCGCCTCAACAAAGCCGTATTGAGCTGCAAAATTCATGGCTACAACATTGCCGAACTTTCCTCGTTGGAAGTGAGTGACCTGCTAGAGGTGCTCAAAGGCATCACAGACCCGTCGGCCAAAGAAATTGTGGACGACCTGTCGCGCCGGCTGCAGAACCTGATGGACATCGGCCTGGCGTATTTGACGCTTAATCGGGAGACCGATACGCTCTCCGGCGGCGAAGGACAGCGCGTCAAGCTGGTGAAACACCTGGGCAGCAGCCTGATCGACGCGATGTACATCTTCGACGAACCTAGCGTGGGCCTGCACCCGCGAGACATACACCGGCTCAATGAAATGCTGCAAAAACTGCGCGACATGGGAAACACGGTGTTGGTCGTAGAGCATGACCCCGACGTGATCCGGGTAGCCGACCACATTGTCGACCTCGGTCCGCGCGCAGGCAGCCAGGGCGGCGAGATCGTCTATGAAGGCAGCTATGCCGACCTGCTCCAGACCGACACGTTGACCGGCAAGTCCATGAAGGAGGCTATGCCCGTTAAGATGGCCTTCCGTCAGGCCAGGGAACATTTGAAGTTGAGCCAGGTGCGCGTTAACAACCTGAAGAATGTCAGCGTCAACATCCCGGTGGGCGCGCTGACAGTGGTGACCGGTGTCGCCGGTTCCGGCAAAAGTTCATTGATTAGCGAGGCCTTCGTCGCGCAGTTCCCTGAGGCCATCGTGGTTGACCAATCTGCCGTGGGCACGAATCCACGCTCGAACCCGGCGACGTACACCGGCATTATGGACGACGTGCGCAAGGCTTTTGCCAGGGCCAATAAGGTGAACGCGGGTTTGTTTAGTTTCAACTCTAAGGGCGCCTGCGACAATTGCAATGGCCTGGGGTGGTGTACACCGATTTATCCTTTTTTGAAAGCGTCAAATCGCCCTGCGAAGTTTGCGGCGGCAAACGTTTCAAAGATGAGGTGCTGGATTATAAACTGGACGGCAAATCGATTGTCGATGTGTTGGAGATGACTGTGAGGCAGGCACTCGCATTCTTCACCATCCCGGAGATTACCCCCTTCTGCAAACGATGCATGACGTAGGCCTGGACTATTTGACTCTTGGCCAGCCGCTCAACACGCTCTCTGGCGGTGAATGCCAGCGTATTAAGCTGGCCAGCGAGCTGCACAAAGAAGGCAGCATTTACGTGATGGATGAGCCGACCACTGGCTTACACAAATCGGATACAGCCCATCTGCTGGGGATCATCAACAGGCTGGTGGACAGCGGCAACACGGTGATTGTGATTGAGCACAACATGGACGTGGTACGTAACGCAGATTGGGTCATTGACCTGGGGCCGGAAGGCGGCAGCAAGGGCGGCCAGGTGATGTTTGAAGGTACGCCGTCTGACCTGAAGCAGGCCAGGCAGTCGATGACGAGCCAGTATGTTTAGGTTTCACGCATCATGTATCACACATCAGAGGCTGTCAACCCCCTGAGCCTCGTAGCCGCGGTATCCTTACCGCGCTCTGGAAAACACGCGGAAAGGATACCGCGGCACCATGAGTAACGGCCGTTCCCCCATCCTGGTCTTTGGTTATCCATGCAGCGCCGGGTTATCGGCAGCGTCTCCGCCAGAGAGTCGGGCGACAAACGCGCCCGCCTGCTGTAATGCCTGCCTGGTTTCAGGCAAAAAAGCCAAAAGGGAAAAACATGAAACAGCCCCTCCCACGTCTCCAACGTCACCAACACGCCCGCCTGAGCGGCACGCTCTGCTAACCTGATGGCGTCATCCAGCAAAATTTCCTCTGTGCCCGCCTGAACCAGCAAAGGCGGCAGCCCATGCAAATCGGCAAACAAGGGAGAAACGAGGGGCGACGCCAGCGGCGCGCCCGCCGCGTAGGCGGCGGCATAGCGGGCCAGGCTGGCGGCATCCAAAATCGGATCGGACGCCGCCTTGCTGTGGATGGATTTTCCCGACAGGGTGAGATCCACCCAGGGGGAAAGGCAGATCGCCCCGGCGGGCAGCGGCAGCCCGGCATCACGCAAAGCAACCAGCGCAGCGACCGCCAGCCCGCCCCCGGCCGAATCACCGGCCAGGAGGATGCGTGACGGAGCAGTCCCTTCAGCCAACAACCAACGATATGCGGCGACAGCATCTTCCAGCGCCGCCGGAAAAGGGTTTTCTGGCGCCAGCCGGTAATCAAGGGCCAATGCCTTGTGTTTTGTGGCCGCTACCAGGCGGGCGATGAGATCGCGGCTGGCTTTAACCGACCCAAGGTTGTACGCGCCGCCATGCAAGTAGAGCATGACCCCGGAATCGGCCTCTGGCAGCGAGAGCCATTCAGAAGCAATCCCATCGATTGTGACAGGCTCGCAAACAAGCTGCGAGGGCAGCGGGGTGAATCTGGTTTTTGACTCTTGTTTGCGGCGTTGTTCGGCAATGGGGCCTTTTGACCAATTGGCAAAGAAGACCCGGAGTAATTTACGGCTGATTTTGGCCTGGGTACTCGTCATTGGGTTTTATCCTGGATTGATTTGCTTCGGGCTGCGCGGCCGTCGTCGGCACTTGCTGCCGCAGTTGCCAATCCGCTTGAAATGGCAACCTGATACCCTACAAGCGCGCGAGAAACGCCAGCGCCCGTTGTAACAGGAGCGCGGTGGCCTCCGCGTCGTATGAAGGCAGCGAGTTGTCGGCAAAGTAATGCTGGTCGCCGGGGTAGAGAAAAAGCTCCGCTGCATCGGCCTCCTCGACGAGCGCCTGAGCGGCCTCAATGTCGCCTTCCCCACGAAGAAAGGATCCGCGTCCATGCCGTGGACCTGCACCGGCACACCTTTGGGCCAGGCTGCTCCGAATTCCGAGACCGGCACACAGGCATAGAAGAGCAGCGCCCCGCGAGCGCCGGTTCTGGTTTGGGCCAGCTTCTGCGCCGGGACTACCCCCAGGAGAATCCGGCGTAGACCAGCTCTGCGGGAAGCCCTGCCACGGCTCGTTCCCCACGCGCCATCACTTCGCCAAAGCCGATCTCCCTGACAAATGCCATGCCCTGCTCCAGGTCGTCGAATATGTGACCATCGAATAAGTCGGGCGTGTGCACGGTGTGCCCGGCGTGGCGCAGTTCATCGGCAAACGCAACAACGCCAGTAGTCAGCCCTTGGGCGTGGTGGAACAATACAACTTCTGCCATTTTCAAACCTCCTTGCTGCAACTGCTGCGGTCACTGCCTTATGCCTGCGGCATTTACCATCTTGCAGTTGCCGACCTGCCTGAATTGAGCTGGCGGGTCTAATTAAACGCGCCCTTGTAGCTCGAATGTTCTACCCGAAAGCATATCACGCTGCCAGGGATGGAGCAACGCCATTCTCGTTCGAATATACCGATGCGTTTGCGCGCTCAGGTCAAACCAGAGTAAACCGAGGTCACGTCCATGATCTTTCCTGGCGGCGTGCAGGGCAAACAGTATGGGTTGTTGACGGCCGTTATCCATCGCGGCGCTTTCCGCATGACGCCCTCGGAGCCTCGTAGCCGCGGTAAGGATACCGCGGCTACTGCACGACAGTCGGCAGGAATCGCACTTCCTGCCGACTGTCAAAGAGACCATCCTCTGGACCGCTCCGGCCCTATCCCGAAGTTACGTTTTAAGGGATTACGCGGTCGCCAAACAGGGGTTCACTCACCGGCAAGTTCCGCTGCCAACATTCATCCTGTCCCTGGACAATCGCTAGCTGACCCGTTTCGTTCATGAACACCCCAATCTGCCCCTTTGCGCCAGCCTGGCAAAGCTGCGACTTTTCATCGCTGATCAGGGTGAGGGTGTAGCCCGTCAGCAAAGCGCCATCCAATTGGAATTGGCCGCTGTCGAAGGGCGCCCATTTGCCGACAAGTAGATGCGCCAGCTCATATGTCCCATCCGGCCGATATTCCTGGCGAAATCCTTTGCCTTCAAGAGTCCATTCCCATGTTCCGGCCAGCGTTTCGACCGTCAGCGGCGGCGGCAACATGGCGGCCAGCGTCGCCAGGCTCTCCTCGCTGATAGTCCAGGTGTGACTCTGGATTTGACCATCTTCCAATACATAGGTATCCGTGCCGAGCATCCATTCAATCCCCATGCTGCTAAAGGCATCGAGGGCGAAGCGGGTAGGCGCAACTACCTCATTGTTGTTTACGGTCAAAACGGCCGTTGGCTCAATCCGAAAGCCGCCGGCAAATTCCTCTTCAAGGAAAGCGCCAATCGCTTCTTTGCCCACAAATTGATGGTAAAGGTACGGTTTGCCCTCAATGGTCACAACGGCGTCGTCCTTAAACCCTTGTAACTGTTCCGCGATCTTGCCCTGGTTGGTCAGCTCCATTTGTTTCAGAATAAGCCCCATCATGGCCGCTTCTTGCAAAGCCGCAGCCGATGTTTCGCTGTAGGTGAAGTTCAGCTTTTGTACCTTGCCGTCCTTGATGGTCAGCGCTGTATTGCCATCAACGGTTGGAATACCCAGGGCTTTTAAGGAATCCATCGCCAGCGTGTCGTGGACCGTGACCACATCTCCATCTACGGCCAAGACCTCTTCTTCGATCCGGCAGTTATCGGCAAACATCCCTTCCAACCAGCCCTGGATTTCTGCTTTGCCGGTATAGGGCGGCGACCCTTCGATGGTTACTACCGCGTCCTCAGTAAAGAGGGCCAGCGTGCTCGCCAGGTCTTGGGCATTAGTCGCTTCGACCAGTTTCAGGGCTACCTGGTCAGGTTTGGTCTGGCAGGCGGCCAGCATCAACATAAGAATAACGAGTACCAACACTATCTTTTTCATGTTCAACCTCCTATTGTTCGCTTAACCAATCATATTGCTGCCAGGATACCGGGGCAGCGCGTGGGCAGCGCGTGGAAAGCGTGATGGCAGCGGCGGCGGGAGCAACGGCCGTTCCCAAAATCATGTATAATGTTTTTATCGGTGGGGTTTTGTTGCAGATAGGCGAGGGTGTGATGGCTGTGTTGGCGATTCACCTGTTTGGTTCGTTTCAGGCTGCGCTGGCTGGGGAGCCGCTCACGGCGTTTGAATCGGATAAAGTGCAGGCGTTGTTGGCTTATCTGGCGGTGGAGGCAGAACGGCCGTTTACCCGCGAGCATCTGGCCGAATTATTCTGGCCGGAACGGCCCGAAGGTGCGGCCCGCAGCAACCTGCGCCACGCCCTCGCCGTCCTGCGCCGGGCGATCCACGATCGGGAAGCTGATCCGCCTTATTTGCTCATCACCCGGCAAAGCATCCAGTTTAACGCCGCCAGCGATGCCTGGATAGACGCCGTAGAATTCGCCGCCGGAGAAGGAGCAGATATTGACCGGCTGCGACACCTGATCGGGTTGTATAACGGCCGTTTCCTCCCCAATCTCACCATCACCGACAGCCTCCCCTTTGAAGAATGGCTGCAAGGCAAACAAGAGCAGTTCGAGCGGCAGCTTTGCCGTTACCTGTGCCGCCTGACCGAGCATGACGAACAGCAAGGCGACTTTGCCGCCAGCCTGGATTATGCCCGGCGCTGGGTAGAGCAAACTCCCTGGCAAGAAGAGGCCCACCGGCAGTTGATTCGTCTGCTGGCCTTAAACGGCCGTCGCAGCGAAGCCCTGGCACAATACGAAACCTGCCGCCGCCTGCTGGACAAAGAGTTAGCAATCGCCCCAGACGCCGAGACCGAGCAGCTCGTCGCCCACATCCGCGCCGGAACATTACAACGAGAAGCCAACCAGGCGCAAAAGCGAATTCGCAGCTATCAACTGCGCCAACAAATTGGAACCGGTGGTTTCGGCGTGGTGTACTGCGCCTACCAACCCGCCCTCAACCGCGACGTGGCCGTCAAAGTGATCCTGCCCCAATTCGCCAACCAGCCCGACTTCATCCGCCGCTTTGAGAGCGAAGCCCGACTGATTGCCCAGTTGGAACATTTGCACATCGTCCCACTCTACGACTATTGGCGCGAGCCAGACAGCGCCTATCTGGTAATGCGCTGGCTGCGCGGCGGCAGCCTGAGCCAATCTCTGCAAAATGGTCCCTGGCCGCTGCCCCAGGCCGCTGCCCTGCTGGACCAGATCGCCGGGGCGCTCGCCGTCGCCCACCGCCGGGGAATCGTCCATCGGGACGTCAAACCGGCCAACATTCTCCTGGACGAGGAAGGCAACGCCTACCTCTCCGATTTTGGCATCGCCAAAGATTTGCTGCACCCCGCCAACCTGACAGCGCCTGACGCCATTGCCGGATCGCTGGCCTACATCCTCACCAGAGCAAGCCCAAAGCCAGCCGGTGACGCCGCAAAGCGACCTGTACAGTTTGGGCCTGGTCATGGCTGAACTGCTCACCGGCGTCCACCCCTTCGCTGGATCAACTCCCGCAGAGCAGTTAGTCAAACGGTTGACCACGCCGCTGCCAACCTTACACGAGCAGCGGCCAGATTTGCCTGAACCACTGCAAGCCGTCATGCAGCAGGCGACAGCCCGCGAACCGAACGCGCGTTTCCCCGGCGTGTTGGCTTTTGCGCTGGCTTTCCGCGAAGCGGTTACACCCACGACAACGGCCGTTTTCCCCGCACCAACACCGGCCCTACCAGAACCAACCACTCCCTACAAAGGGCTGCACCCTTTCACCGAAGCCGATGCCGCCGATTTTTTTGGCCGCGACGCCCTGATCAAACAATTACTGGCCCATCTTACGGCGCAAGTCAACGCGCCGCCGCGCTTTTTGGCCGTCGTGGGGCCAAGCGGCAGTGGCAAGTCTTCGGTGGTGAAAGCCGGGCTGCTGCCGGCGCTGCGGCGCGGCGCAGTTCCCGGCTCGGATCGCTGGTTTATCGTGGAGATGTCTCCTGGCGCTCACCCGCTGGATGAACTGGAGATTGGGCTGCTGCGTATTGCCACCCGCCAACCGGCCGACCTGGCGGAACAGTTATCGCGGGATGAGCGCGGCCTGCTGCGGGCGGCGCGGTTAATCGTACTCGACGAGGAACCGGCGGAACTGCTGTTGGTGATTGACCAGTTTGAGGAGTTATATACGCTGACCACCAGCCAGGCGGAACGAGCGCATTTTCTGGGGCTGCTGCAAACGGCCGTCTCCATCACCAACAGTCACATCCGCGTCATCATCACCCTGCGGGCTGATTTTTATGATCGGCCCCTGCTGCATCCTGAATTCAGCCGCTTGCTCCAGCGCCACACAGAATTGGTTTTGCCGTTAACGGCCGTTGAGCTGGCCCAGGTGATTGAAGAACCGGCGCAGCGGGTAGGCATTTCCTTTGAGCCAGGCCTGGCGGCCACGATTGCGGCCGACGTTCACGAGCAGTCGGGCGCGCTGCCCATGCTGCAATATGCGTTGACGGAACTATTTGAAAGGCGAAACGGCCGTTTGTTTACCCATCACGCCTACAAAACCAGCGGTGGGGTCTCCGGCGCGCTGGCCCAACGCGCCGAAGCCGTTTACGCCGCTCTGGACGAAGCAGGACAGGCCGCCGCTCGTCAGATTTTCTTGCGCCTGGTTGCCGTCAACGAAGGCAGAGGCGGCTCAGGCGTACAGCCGGATACCCGGCGGCGCCTCCGCCTCACCGAACTGGCCGCGCTCCAATCACGAATGGGTGCTTCCGCAATCGCCAATCCCCACCTATCAATTGTCAATCTATTCGGCCAACACCGGCTACTCACCTTCGACCGTGACCCAACCACCCGCGAGCCAACCGTCGAGGTGGCCCACGAAGCGCTGCTGCACGCCTGGGAACGGTTACGCGGCTGGTTGGCCGAGAGCCGCGACGATTTACGCTTCCAGCAGCAGCTCGCTCAGGCCGCCATTAATTGGAAGCAGGCTGGGCAAGACGCCAGTTTCTTGCTGTACGGCTCTCGTCTGGAACAGTTCGCCTCCTGGTCAAATACAACCGATCTCGCCCTGGCGACAGATGAGCAGGCTTACCTGGAAGCCAGTCTGGCGGCACGAGAGGCGCGGCAGGCGGAAGAAACAGCGCGGCTGGCCCACGAACAGACGCTGGAACAGCGGTCGCGTCGCTTTTTGTGGGCGTTGGTGCTTGTATTTGCTGCCGCGTCGGTTGTGGCCGCCGGTTTGTCTTTCTTTGCGTTTCGCCAGCAGCGGACGGCTCTGGAAGCGTACAGCCTCAGTCTGGCGGCTAACGCGCAGCAGGCCTTGGCTGACCAGGACACGGCTACGGCGCTGGCGCTGGCGCTGGCAGCCAACCAGATCGACGAGCCGCCGCCAGCCGCGCAGCGTATGCTGCTCAACGCGGCTTACGCGCCAGGTGCGCGGCGGCGTTACCAGGTCGCCAATTTATTTTCCGGCCTGAGCGGCCCGGTAACGACGATGGCCGTTCAGCCCAACAGCAGCGCGCTGCTGTTGGGTCTGGCTGACGGGACGCTTGTTTTGTGGGATCCGGTTACGGGCGAAGAGAGAGGACGACTATCAGGCCATACCGGGCAAGTGAATGCGGTGGTGGTGAGTGCAGATGGAAAAACGGCCGTTTCTGCCGCTCATGATGCTCTGGTGATTGTATGGGATCTGGAAACCGCTCAGGAAATCCGCCGTCTGGCCGGACATTCCGGCGCGGTGCGCACCGTCGACATCAGCCCAGACGGCCGACAAATCCTGTCCGGCGGGCTGGGGGGCGGCTCCGTGGAAAATCCGGGCGAACTGATCTTGTGGAATGCGGCCTCAGGTGCAGAAATCCGGCGCTTGGACGGTATTCCGAAAGCGGTGATGCAGGCGGCTTTTGCCCAAAACGGCCGTCTCATTTTGGCCGGTTCCGGCGACCCCGAATTCACCACTGATGTGGGTGGCGATTCCCCAGAAGGCAGCCTGGTCTCTGTGCATAGTTGGGAGGCAGCCAGCGGGGAAGCGCTGGACACGTTGAACGGGTTAGAAAATGAGATATTCAGCCTGGACATCAGCCCCGATGGAGAGCGGGCGTTGATTGGCTCCTACTTTAACAACACGGCCGTTTATTGGGATCTGGCGGCCGGGAAAGAAATTGCCACGCTGCAAGGGCACGGTGACGGCGTGCGCGCTGTCGCCCTGAGCGCCGACGGCACGCAGGCGCTTACCGGCTCCGACGACCGCAGTCTCATGTTGTGGGATTTGTCTTCTGGCAAGTCGCTCTACCGGTTTGCTGTCCATGACGCCGACATTTTGGCGGTGGCGTTCAGCCAGGACGGCCGTTCTGCCTATTCCAGCGCCCGTGACGGCTCGATTGTGGTGTGGGATTTGGTTGATGGCGCGGAGTTGCAGCGTTTTTTGGGGCATGGCGATCAGGTATTCGATGTCGCTTTCTCTACTGACGGCACGAAAATACTTTCGGCGTCGGGAGCAGGCGAAATCACGCGGGGGTCTTATGACACCAGTGTCCGTTTGTGGGATGTAGCCACTGGTGAACAGATAACGGCCGTGGCCATTCCTGGCCCGGTTGTCTTCCAGGTAGCCTTCACCCCAGATGGCAATCATGCCCTGGCTGTAGGCGCCGATCCCCTGGTGCGGGTTATCAACCTGGAGTCGGGAGAAATTGTGGCACTGGAAGGACATGGACCTTGGGACCCTGGCAGTGCGACCGAACAAGGATGGTCGTTTATGCTGCCCAGCCTGGATGTCAGTCAGGCGCACAATCTGGCGCTCACCGGCGCCACCAACGGCATGATGATCTTGTGGGACACGACAACCTTCCAGCCAATCCTGCGTTTTGGCCGGGAAATGGCGGGCGATCCGTGGGCGGTAGCCATCAGCCCAGACGGCCGTTCGGCTTTAGCCGCCGGTGACAACGATGTGATGATTTTATGGGATCTGGAAACAGGCGAGGCAATCCGGTCGTTTCCCCTGCCGGATTCTCTCAGTGACTGGCGGGCGACGGGCATCGCCTTTTTGCCCGATGGCCGCAGCGCCCTTTCTGCCAGCAACAACGGGGCTATCATCCAGTGGAACATAGAAACGGGCACGGAAATGCGACGGTTAGGCCGCCATGAAGGCATTCGGACGCGGGTGGTCGTGAGTGAGGACGGCCGTTTTGCCCTGACCAGCGGTTGGAATGGTGACCTGGCGTATTGGGATTTAGAAACGGGGGAGTTGATTCGCCGCTTTGGCCGGCCTGGGATTACGTTTGATGTGGCGCTGAGCGGAAACGGCCGTTACGCCCTGGTCGGTTCCTCAGATGCCAGCGTCACGCTGTGGCGTCTGCCAACGCAAACGCTGCCCGAATTATTGGCCTGGATCAGCGCCAACCGCTACACACGCGAACTGAGCTGCGAAGAACACGCACGGTACGGCATTGAGCCGCTTTGCCGCAGCGCAGACTCAAGACCGAACTAAACTGGAATACTCCGGAATGGGCCAGGCCGATGACCAGGTCGGGCTGGAAGGTCAGGATTTCGGCCACAATATACTGAGCGAATTCGTACATGCCAACGGCGAGGGCGGCGAAGGATTCTGCCGGAGTGGGTGGCGATACAGTGGTCATGGGGTGTGTTTATTGGCTGCCGGCGAGCGGCTCGGTGAACAGCGCGCGCAGCCAGGTTAGCGCCGCCGGGTCGTGGTTGGTATCCAGGACAAATTCCTGGCCGCGCCCTACCGCCTGTATGGATACCGAGTCATCCATCAACGGCCAGCGGTCGGAACGGCCGTCATAGCTCAGAGGCGACGGCCGTTTCGCGCCGTCTCTTCGCCTGTTGTGTTCCCGCAGGAGGTGGATGAGATGACGAATGACCAATCTGTGAAGGATACGGCCGTTGGCGACGAGGTACGTTTCACCCGCCAATTGTTGCAGGAATACTTTGTCGGCCGAGCCGTGGCCCGCTTGGGGTTGCCGGGGTAGATACCACTCAGTTCTGACTATTGGTCGGCCAGAGCGCGGCGAGCCGTGTAATCGCCCAAGGCCAGCAGTCGCGCCGCCAGCGAGAGCAAATGAAACAAACCCTGCGCGTGGTCATCCCGCTGAACATAGACCGGGGTAGCGGTTGTGCCATCCAGCCGCACGGTGTTCGCCGGCCGCAGGTCGTAAACGCGCAGCAGCCGATTGCCCAACAGACTCTCGATCCGCCGCCACTGGTCAGGTTTGTGCAGTTCCCGCAGGCAAATCGCCAGTCGGTCATCGGTGAAGTCAAGCTCGGTCACGTTCTGTCCGGTCAACTGCCGCAAAGAAACCTGGTGGGTGGCCGCCCACTCCTGAACCCGGTCCATCCGATGGTTGTAGACCGAGATGATGTGGCTGAGCCAGATGGAGACCACCCAACCCATGCTCAGTCCCTGCCAATTCCTGCCCTGCCAATTCCTGTGCGGTTTGATGACGGTAGGTTCTTCAGGAACTCAAGGGGTTGACAGCCCCTGATGCGTGAAGCGTGATGCGTAACCAGAGAGGTTTCACGCATCACGTATCACGAATCAGACCAAACCCCATGAAATCCCAAAGACCCTGACGGTATCCATGGTGGACTAATTACCGCCCAATTTGAGCGAACCTCAGGTATATCGAAGTCAGGTTCAGGATACATGGACATAGCAACACCTCCGCATATTTTGCCAGCAATTTATACGGATTTTTCCTCAGAAACGAACTGAGAAGAATTAGCCAACAGCATCCATCCCGAAAGTAGGCCCGTTTGGTACGTGGCCAGAGAATGCAACGCTGTTCCGGCGTCAGCTGGCCGCGCACGATGTAGAAGTAAGCCCCGCCTGGCGTGCGGCGCTGTTTGTTGTCGGCGGTCAGCATGCCCCCGTTGGCTTCGACGGCGAGCGCTTTCTGTAAACAAACGTAGGCGGCTTCCAGGCCGATTTGTTCCACAATGCGGCGAATTTGCAGGATGGCCGGCGGGTGGGTTTCCTGAAGCTGCGCGGCGATGTCGGCCGCGGCCGTGGGGATGTCGGGTGGCAGTGTGGACATGGCCCCTATTTTCCGCCATTATCCACACCGGGCAGGCGTCAGTTCCAGCTCTCTCCTTGGGTAGGCACCGCATATAACCGCTGCACCTGGATATGAAGAATCTGAGACCAGAGCAAAAACGCACCCCGGTCTCAGATTCTTCGATTGGTGTTACTATTTTGCGGCATGTAACAGCCCGATCCGGTTTAGACCAGGCAGTTACGGTTAGTGGAGAATCATCGGCAGGTACTTGTTGAAGGTCAGATCGATTTCGTAGAGTGTCGTTGTGCCACTGACCTCATTGGCCACCGCCAGCAACGGCCGTCCTGTGGGGCTGTCGGCGGCGGCGATAAATTTCAGTCCCTCCGGCGCAATGTCCATCTCCGGTTCGCGCTGGTAGCTTACGTAGTGTGGCGCTGCGGGGTTGGTTACATCGTAGACCACAATGCCGCCCGTGCGCTCAAAGCCAATGAAAGCATACACACGGCCGTATAACTCGCCCACCGTTAGCGCTTCCGGTTCCATGCCTTTGTCATCACTGCGCATGTCAAAGGTGTCGGCGGCGCCGTTGGAGTTGAAGATGCCTGGAACCAGATCGATTGTGAGGTGAGCAAACTCGTCGCCGCTGTCGGCCACCAGATTGCCAAACTGATCCCAAACCGAGAATGAGCGCGCGCCGAAACTGTACACGTATTCGTTTGCGCCGTCGCTGTCCAGGTCGCCGTTGGGGGCGATGGTTGTCTTGAGACGGCCCATATTTTCATCCAATTGCAGCGAGGCCGCGTTCGGGAAAACGGCCGTGTCCAGCGTCAGATCCTTCACCCGCAGTTCCTCGGAAAAGCCGGGGTAATCACGGGAATCGCCCTCGTTGGCCGTCAGGTAGTAGGTGAGACCATTGACCGAAAAAGCGGCCGTCGAATCGGGCATGAAAATGCCGTAGACCGGCCAGTTTTGCAGGTTGATACCGCCGTCGCGGTCGCTGGCGTCCAGCATGTTGCCGGTTGGGAAGCTGATAATGCCCAAGACCGCCGGCGTCGGATTGGGATTCAGCGCCACGGTGCCATCACCGGGAATAGGCTGATCCAGCAAGCCGAAATCGTTGTCATTCAAGACAGCCAGACGGCCGTCCGCCAACATAGCCAACCCCTCCGCTTTGTCCCCGGCCAGGTAGCCGATGGACGGCAGGTTGGTCACTTTGATCTTGTGTACCGGCTGGATACCGGCCGCGACCAGCGAATCGGCCGTTTGCTGTTCCAATGTGCCGCTGATGATTGGCGTGTTAGGCGGCAGGGCGCTGCCCGGAAGGGCCAGCAGCAGTTGACCGCCTTCTACCGTGTACGGATCAGGCAGGGTGTGCGCCTGCACATCCAGCAGGTACAGGCTTTGGCCGCTGCCGCCATCCACTCCCACTTCAATAATGCCGGAACTTTCCCAATTGCCATAATCGGTCGCCGATGAGGGGTCAATGACGCCCTGATTGGCTTCAAAAAGGAAGTCCACTGTGTCGGACACGGGATCATAGGCCAGGATACGGCCGTAACGCATCTGATTGGCCAGGATCGTGGCGGCTTCCGTTGTTGCCCGGTCCTCCTGAAGCAACACAAGGCCGCTGCTGTCTACCACCATATTGTCATAGCTGACGCCAGTCGTCTCGCTGCCTTCCAGCAGGAATTCAATGGGCATCGGGGCCGTCGGATCAGCGGCGTCCAGGGTAAAGCGGTAGAGTTTCCCCAGGGCGTTGTCTGGTTCCGTGCCGCCGGGCGGGATGGCGCTGCGCCCGGTGGTGACAAAGTAGAACGTACCCGGATTATTGGGGTCTTCGTGGATGTCTTCGGGGCGGCGGAAATTGGTGGAGCGCTGGTTGGCATTCACCCAGTCGCTCAATTCCAGGGCAGTGCCCAGGGCGATGGCTTCGGGAACGGCCGTCCAGGTCCCCGTCAGCGTTTGTGTGCTGGTCATCGTCTCATAATCGAAGATGTTGCCCAAATCGTCTTCTACCCGCAGCACGTACAGGCTGCCGGCGGCAAAACCATTGGGATCACTGACCGTTTGCGTGCCTGCGTACATATAGAGTTCGCCGTCGGCGTCATCCTCAGTGGAGAAAAGAACGGTGACGTCGGCGTTATCGGCGCGGTATTGGCTGGCGGGCAGCACCTGTTCTTTGGCGTAGCGGCCCAGACCATCAATGGGCACGGCCGTGCCATCGGCGAAGGCCGCCCAGCCGCGCGCTTCGGCGCTGCCATCTTCCTCCGGCGCAAACCAGACTGGGATGGGGGCGCTGCTGCCGTCCACAAAACCGCCTTGCGCCAGGTAGCCGGAACAGAAGCGGCTGAAGTTCAAGCCATTGTTGAGGACATTGCCGGAACCATCTTCATAGTTGCCGGTGGTTGGGTCGAGGGTGTACGTTGCGCCGTCGGCGCTTACGGTTTCGATAAGATTTTTCCCGCCGACCACGCGCCAATCCTGGTCGAAAACAAACAGGGAAACCCGCGAGCCATTGATCTGGCCGGGCGTCGTGAGCGACAGCGCACTGACGGCCGTATTGCCAAATTCATGATTAACAAAGACGTAATTCAGATTGCCCGCCTGGTAAAGGCCCAGGCCATCGGGCGTGCCGGGCATGGCGTAGGTTTCCGTGGCGCTGGGGGTGAAATTGGGGAACGCGCCTGCCAGCAGGGGCACTTCGTCGCCATTGGTCAGCAGGGGCAGGATGCCGTAACCGCCGGAAAGGTCGAAAAGATACGGGTCGGTGGTGGTACGGCCGTTGGCCACGCCGGAGGTGGTGATGGGCAGCACGTTGGTCGCGCCTTTCAGGTCGACCTCGAAGATGTACTTCTTGGCATACGGTTCAGTCGATGAATCGCGCTCGATGACGTAGAAACGGCCGTCGCCCGCATACACGGCATCGCCAATTTTGTCCACTTTGGCATCGCGGTAGTCTACGCCTTCCAGCAAATAGACGTATTCGGCCACCGGCCGGCCATCAGCCGGATCGATGCCCAGGATGCGGATCACGTCCGAGCTGTTGGACGTAGCCAGATCGGGATTCATCAGCGGCGTCTGGATAAAGGCGTAGAGGATGCCGCTGTCGGTATCCAGCGCCATCGCCTCGAAGCCGCGATTGTCCCGACGTAAGGCGTACTCTGCGGGCAGCGTCTCCGAGCCAAACGTGCCCTCTGGCTGACCGGCGGCGGCCGCCGTGCCGCGCGGCACAAAGCGGGCTACAAGCACGCCGCTGGCGTCGAAGTGGTAGATGGCCGGGCGATACTCATCCACCATCCAGAAGTGGCCGTTATCCGTAACGACGATGCCTTCCATATCGGCGCCGAATTCGTCGTAGGGCAGGTCATTGAGGTTCAGGTCGATGGGCGCCTCATCAACACCGGCGATGTTGGGCAGCCCGGTGATGGGCGTTACGCCGTCGGGGCGGGTTAGGGTGATCTGTTGGGTGATGGTGATGTCGCCGCTGGCAGGAACCAGTTCAAAGCGCACCACACGCGCCTGGTAATCGGGGAGGACAAACGGCCGTTTCCCCCCCGTCGGCGCGCCATTTGGCCCGCGGTCTGGCAGGGTGACAAACTGGTAGTTGCCGCTCACGCCGTCCACGCCTTCAAACCAGAGGCCGGAGAAACCGCCCAGGTGAATCGTCTGTCCGGCGGGCGTTGTGCCCAGAACCGGCAAATCGGTGAAAGGATACTGGTCCAGCGTGGCAAATGCCTGGCTGTAATCCTTCAGGCCCAGCGGCAGGATGTCTTCCACCGTCGCTGCGGCAATATCGACCACGGCAAAGGCATTGTTTTCTTGCAGGGTCACAAACGCCGTGCTGCTGTCCGGCGAAACGGCGATGTATTCGGGTTCAATATCCTGAGCGGCGTTGGCGTTGGGGCCAAAGATGCGAACGCCGCGCTGGCGCAGTTCTTCCTCGCGGCCGATGAAGGCCTGGAAATCGGCCGTGGCTACCGTGGCCGACAATACGCCGCCGCTCATGTTGATGACTGAAATGGAGCCTTCGGGATCAACCAGGTAATCGAGGTCGGGTTCGCCTTCGTTGGCGGTGAGGATGTAACGGCCGTCTGGTGTAAATTTCACCATGTCGGGCATTGCCCCAACGGGTAAATCGTTCAGGTACATGCCGTCGGCGTCAAAAAAGACCAGTGTGCCGGGGTTTTGCGGTGGGTCGGCTTCGACGGCCGTTGCCAGCACACCATCGTGGAAATCAACGCTGTTCACCACCGCCCCCCAGGTCGCCACACTGATGGTAAACACCAGGGTCGGGGTCAGCGGTTCGCTGATGTCAATCACGTCAACGGAAGGGGTATTGGCATTCACCACAAACAGGCGTTGGGTAACGGGGTCATGGGTAACGATTTCGGCGGCGCTGGCATCAACGATGCCAGAATCATAAGTGCCGAGTACTTTTAATTCCAGGGTGTCGGGCTGGCTAACTGGGCTGCCAGGCGCGGCCTCCGTTGGCAGGATAAGCCATACCATCAGGCTCACCATCAGCAACAACGGGAGACCTGCAAGGATGGCCAAGCGCAGGGGGACATTCGTTTCTCGTGTTCTCATTAACCTTATTTTCCTTTTTTTCTGCGAATACGTTTTGTGAGCGCGTCCGGTATTTCGGCGGCTCATAGTCTCTATGTAGAATTAACATTCAGGGGTTAACATCGCTTAAAGGATTGGTTAACGGGCAGATAAAAAGAGGTTAATGAATTGTAAAGGTGTCAGGGCGACTTTGATGATTTTGGTGTGAATACCCGGTCGTTTTTTTGTTGGGACTCTCTACGTCGTTGGCTTGGGTTTGAGTCGGTGAGCGAGTTTTTGTAGCTGGCTAACGTCCACCGGTTTGATTAAAGTCAGCGTGATATTGCCGTTCAGATACGAAGCCCTGAGTGCATCGGCTGTCACAATCATGATTTTTGTCGCGGCAAAACGGGTATCGACATTGACCTGGTTCAAGATATCATCTCCGGTTAAAAAAGGCAGATGCAGATCCAGAACAAGTAATTCGGGCACATTTTTTTGCAGCCATTCAGATGCGACACGGCCGTCACGCATAATCTCCGTTTCATACTCGATAGCTTGCAGTGCCCGCGAAAAAATATCGGCTAACATGGCATCATCTTCAACGATTAAAGCAAAAGGTTTCGACATGTGTTTTCCTTATTATAAGAAATTAGTAGCGGGTTATTCTTTATCGACCCTGTTCAATGGCAGAATTACCGTGAAGGTCGTTCCTTGCCCCAGTGTGCTTTCCAGGTCAATCGTCCCACCCATCAATTCAATGATTGACGCTGCAATTGACAAACCCAGGCCGGCGCCCGAATGATTCCGTGTCGCGGACCCATCCACCTGGACAAAAGTGTCAAAGATGGATGCCTGTACTTCTTCCGGAATCCCTATGCCCGTGTCGGCGACTTCTATCAACCACTGCCTCGTGCCCTGCAGCCGAATGTGGGTATGTATGTACCCTTGCTCTGTAAACTTGATGGCATTGCTCAACAGGTTTGTCCATATTTGTTCAATGCGCATCCTGTCGCCGACAATTTCTTCGGGGAAACTTGGCTCGATGAGAATTTTAAATGTCAGCCCTGTTTTTTCAGCCAGAATGCGGACCTTGGGATCGACTTCAATAGCCATTTCGCGCACTGAAAACGGACGGTTTTCCAAAGTTAAGTTACCTTTTTCCAACTGCGCCTGATCTAACAGACTGTTAACCAGAGTGCTTAAGGAGTTGGTGCTGCTAAGGATCAATTCCAGCGGATCTGTTTGTTCGGGCGCGGTCGGGCCGTAAGCGCCCATTTGTAATAGTTGGGTGTAACCCATAATGGCGCCCAGTGGCGTGCGCAATTCATGGTTTACTTTGGCCATTAGTTCTGTCTTAAATTGGTTGGCCCGGATCGCTTCGTTTTTGACCCGCGTTAATTCTTCAGTGCGACGCGCTACCCGATCTTCCAAATCGACGTTGATGGTCTGTAACTCCTGCTGCAAGGTTGCAAAGAGCTGCGATTGGGCCAAAAGTAGAGTGTAGATATCAAGTAGTTGGAATCCATGGGTCTGAAAATCCACTAATATCGGTTCGTAGGCCAAAATGGTCTCGCGCTGGAGGGCTTCGTGTACAGCTTCATCAATGAGGCAAGTGCCGGGGAGAATGAGTGGTTCTTCCACATGCCGGATCATGATCTCAATGGGACGTTTTAGGAAGACAGCCACGCCATAGCGTGTGCCTAAAATCTCGAAAAAGCGCCTTCTCGAAATGACATTAACCATCCGGTCGTGTTGGGTAACGATGACACCGGGCAGTATTGGATAAAGCCGCAGCGTTTTTTCAACCTGAGCAACAACGGTGTTAACCCCCACCTGATATCGGTGTGCAGGCAGTTCGCCAATCGTCGTGTCTTTGGTGAGGATGGAGGGAGGGGCAAGAGAATCCGAGAAGCGACCAGAGGTCAGTGTCTTTGTCTGCTCTGTGACGAGTTTGACGGCCATATGGGTCTACACCTTACATTTTCTACCAGGCTAGCAAACGAAGATGCCAGTGGTCCAAGCTTGCCAGGCAGCTTCTTTGTCGAGTTCCCGCAACGCTGCGGCCGACGGAGAAAGTAGTGTTGCCGGGCAAATCCTCCCAGCGCGTTTCCTGGGCTACCAGGTCTAAAAAGCGGTCCATGTCTAGCAGTTTGTCGGAAAAGTGCCCGTAGCCGCGGTTTCTTACCGCGTCTTCCAGAGGCGGGGTAAGGATACCCCGGCTACAAAAAGAGGTTCTCCGACAGGCTGCTAGCAAGTAGTAGTACGGCCGTCTACGCCGCCATTGAGGAAGAAAACGGCCGTCACAATCACCAGCGCCACGCCGACAATGCCGACAAAAATCAATCGAGTTCTATCCATAACTGCTCCTGAATTTTAAGGGAATCCCACGATGAGGAATTAGCGCGACGCGCAGTCGCCAGGGGGATAAGAGTACAGGAGATGGGTGCGGCATTGGCGTTATCATGTTCTCGCGCATTCCTAAAATAATTCCGTCATGATAACGCGGCCAGGTTAACAATTTGTTATAGATTTTTTAACAACTTGTGGCGGCGAGATTATCTTGCAGCGGCGTGCCTGATTTTGACGGCTTAATCACTTTAGACCAACACCGTCGATCTGCCTCGTCGCTGGGAGAGCGCCAACTCGCCATAGCAGGCCCATCAGGCCAACGCGCGCGCCCTTCACGGACAGAATCGCCGCAGCGTAGACGTGGGACGCCAGCAGTCGTGGTTACCCAGGACAGCGGCATCCAACCCGGCGGCGGCGTACAAGCGGTAACTGGCGTGGACGCACGAATCATCTGTCAGGGCAGCCGGCTCGTCCAGTATCTCGTCAAAGACGGACCCGGCCATGTCGTCGCCGGCGGAGAGGAAGAGAACGGCCGTGTGTGGGTCGGTGGCGTAGCGCTGGCGCAGGTGGCGCACCCGCCCGACGACGCGGGCAAATACCGGCTCATGGCCGGCCGGCGTCAGGTGGACCAGGTGGCCGTGCAGGTCGTTGAGGTGGAGGATTTTCAGGCGAAACGGCCGTAGCAGTGGCGGTGGCGGCGTTAGCGCCACACCAGGAGCCAGGCAGACGGTGTACCCGGCGATTGTGGCTGCGTAAACGTCCTGTTAACCCGGAGGACTTATGCTTCTATCGGTCTGATTCGTGAAACCATTCACAAGATGCGGCGTTAGGTATTTATGAAGTGCATAACAACGGGAAGGGGTACAACTTTGGCTTTATCGGGGGCCTTATGATCACCCTGGGAGGCAATAAAGGCGCAAACATGCAGGCCGGAAAACGCAATAAATCTGAGTAGTCCCGCATTTGAGGTTCAGAGCTGATTGAATTTCGCCAGTGTTTGTGGCGTGTTAAATCGGCAGGCTGACGGTAAAAATCGAGCCAATGCCGGGTTGGCTTTCAGCCCACACACGGCCGTGATGCGCCTCCACCACCCCTTTCACAATCGCCAAGCCCAGGCCAGAACCGCCGGTATCGCGTGCCCGTGAAGGGTCGGCGCGGTAGAAACGGTCGAAAACGTAGGGCAGATGTTCGGGCGCGATGCCTACGCCTGTGTCGCGCACGCTGACAAGCAGTTCGTTCCCCGACTGCCAGGCGGTGATGGTCAATTGCCCGCCAGGGTCACTGTATTTGATGGCGTTGCCGAGCAGATTGCGGAACACCTGCCCCATGCGCCGGGTATCCAGTTCAATGAGAGGCAAATTGTCCGGTAGATCGGTCGTCAATGTCAGATGGCGGGCGACGAGTTGGGGAGTAACGGCCGTTACCGCCCCCATCACCACGTCAACCAACGAAACCGGCTGCATATCCAAATGAAGCTGCCCCGCTTCCGCCAGCGATAGTTCTTGCAGATCGGCGATCAACTTATCCAACAACATCACCTCGTCATGCAGGGAGTTGATCACGTCGGGGGTGGGTTCCAGCAAGCCATCTTGCACCGCTTCCAGGTGGCCGCGCACGGCCGTAAGCGGCGTCAACAATTCATGCGCCACATCGGCGGCTAAATGACGGCGCAGTTCCGCCTGATGCGCCAGATCAGCCGCCATCTGGTTAAACGATTGCCCCAATTCGGCCAGTTCATCTTTGCCTTGCACCGCCACACGGACGCTCAGATCACCCTGTCCCATTTGCCGGGTGGCTGTGGTGAGTGTCTGTACGGGGCGCAAAATGCGGCGGGCTGTGACCCAACTGAGCAGCACGGCCACCAGCAGCGAGACGCCCAGAGCCACCACAAAGGCGCGATTGACGAGTTGGATAAAGGCGTTCTGGCTGGCAGAAGTATCCACCAGCACATCGGGCAGCGACACAGTTGTGTAAGCCACATCCCGGGAGGGGGTGATGGACGGAAAGGAGGTCTCACCGCTTACAAGGAAGGATTGATCAGTGAACGATAAATCCGGCGCGAGCCATTGACGGCTACTGACTATATCGGCGCTGCTGATCATGTGTATCTTTGCTTCTACCAGTTGGTTGTTACCCGGCGCGGGAAAGAAGTGGACGGTGCTGGCTGCTCCATTGGGCGCATCTTGTTTGAGAGCCAGACCAACAGGAGGTAGGGGAACGGCCGTTACCCTCTGCCCTACCTGCGGCAGATCGGAAGTGGCCACAATCACCCCCGCCGTATTGTACACATAGGCCGTAATGCCATAAGCCTGGGAAACTTCGGCCGTCAGGCTGTCCAGTTCCGTCAACGAGCCGGACAGAATAGGCGCTTCAAACAGTTGCGCCGTCTGGTTCAGGGTGATCATCTGGTCACGAGCCACATACGCCCCAAACTGGCGGCGCGTCTGCTGCATGGCAACCATGACCACAATCGCCAACGCAATCACGGCGACGCTGATCAGGGTGAGGAAAAGGCGGGTTTGCAGTCTGTGAAACATATTTAGGTGGTCGTCTTTTGCTCGACGCGATAGCCCTGCCCATACACAGTCTGCACATAAATGGGGTGGGCCGGGTCAGGCTCTATTTTACGGCGCAGGTTCATGATGTGTGTATCAATAGTGCGTTCCAGGCTGGCGGCATCATAACCAAACAGTTCGTCTAACAAGTCCTGGCGGGAGTAAACGCGGCCCGGATTTTGGGCCATGAAAGCCAGCAGATTAAACTCCGCCGGGGTCAGAGGAAGTACACGGCCGTTTTGCCTTGCTTCTCGCCGCACATAATCTACCACCAACTCGCCAAGCTGCGCCTGCTCCGGCTGGCTAGACTGCGCCTTTTGCAGCCGCCGCAGCACCACCCGCACCCGCGCCACCAGTTCGCGTGGGCTGAATGGTTTGGTCACATAATCGTCCGCGCCCAGTTCCAGGCCAATCAGTTTGTCATCTTCCGTACGCCGGGCTGTGAGCATGATGATGGGCGGCCCACCTTCCTGGGTGAGCAGCCGCAGCACATCCAACCCATCTACCTTTGGCAGCATCAAATCCAAAATGATCAGGTCGGGTTGTTTTTGCCGGGCTATTTCTAGCGCCTGCAACCCATCGAATGCCGTGAACACCTGATACCGTTCCTGTTCCAGGTACAACTTTACCAGGTTCACAATTTTCACATCGTCGTCTACTACCAATATCTTTTGCGGCATCATCTGAATCTCAACCGTTTATCCCCGCTGTGGCCAGTCTCCTGACCAAGCCATCTGACTGAGGCGTCATCGGAATCTTAACGGAAAGGAAGTCAAAGACAAAGGAATAAATGGCAAGTGGCAGATGATGTTGGTCATTTACCACTTGCCCTGCCTTGCCCATTATTTTACCGCTTTGGTAATTGCATGAGAATAGCCTCGGCTACGATTTGGTCGCCAGACCGCTCGCCCCACACTTCGAGCATCGCATTTTCGGTCAGAACATCCAGGCTTTCCACTTCCTCCAATTTTTGTTGGACGGCCGTTTGCCCAAAAGCATACTCAGTTCTATCTATGTACAACCTCGTTTTGTTCGTCACCAAGACATTTTGCTGTATGCCGTCGTAGCTAAACTCTGGCACGGCGTTGGGTTCAGTGGAAATCATAGCCATGACATTGCCTGTCCCAATGGTCAGGGTGTCATCGGTGCGGCCAACAAACAGCCCTTTTGTTTCCGGCGCTCTGGCGGGCAGTTCGCCAGTCATCTCCATCAGTGGGGCCGGGATGCTTTGGGCTACATTGCCATCTTGCAACGTGATGGGCTGGGCTATACCGGATAAGGGCACCCCTTCCTCACCTTGAGCGATGAGTTTGCCACCCACAAAGGTCGCGGCCAACAACAGCATGAAGGCGAAAGCGGCGCCAATAAATAAACCTGTACGATTATGTTTCTTGCTAATGGTTTCTTCTGTCATTTTAATTTCTCCTAGAGTTTGTTTGTCTGACGGCTTAAAAGAGTTGCCTGTCATGTTTTGAAAGTATTATAGGTAGGCGGTTATCAAGATTTGATGGAGATTGTGTGGGCTTTGGGTCGAGTTCATTGCCCCATGCCCTTGTGCCTTATTCGTAGCGTAACGCATCTATCGGCTTCAAATGCGCCGCCCGCACGGCCGGGTACAGGCCAAAAATCACCCCGGTCAGCAGGGCCACGCCAAAAGCCAGGGGGATGCTGTTGGGCTGTAACAGCGCCGGGCTGCCGTTTAACTGCGCCGCCAATGGAATGACCAGAATGCCAACGGCCGTGCCCAACAGCCCGCCCAGCGCACTAATCAGCACCGCCTCCAGCAAAAAGTGCCGAATGAGGTCGCGCCGCCGCGCCCCAATCGCCATACGCACCCCAATTTCTCGTGTGCGCTCGGTCACACTCACCAACATCACGTTCATAATGCCGATGCCGCCCACCACCAACGAGACAGTAGCCATGGCCGCCAAAAGCAAGGAAAACGTGCGCGCCGCTTCCAGTTTGGCCCCCAACACGTCCTGGCGCGTGGTCATGTAGAAGTCATCGGCAACATTGCCCGCGCCGTCCGGGACGATGCCGTGCCGCTGGCGCAAGAAGGCGGAGATTTGCTCTTTGGCCGTTTCCATTTGCGCCTCGTCGCGCACGTGGGCGGTGATGCCCACGGCTGGTTCTTCGGCAAACAAGTGGGTAACGGCCGTGCTAATCGGCAGATAAAGCCCTTCATTGATATTGGCGCTGCCATAACGCTCCTGCGGATCGGTGGATTCTAATTCGCGCAGCACGCCAATGACCTGGCAGCGCTGGCGGTTTAACCAGATGGTCTCGCCCACCGGGTCGTCCCCGGCAAAGAGGTCGAGCGCGGTTTTGTGCGCCAATACGCACACCTCCGCGCCGCCGGCCACTTCGGCGGGGGTGAAGAAACGGCCGTTTGCCAAAAACGCCTCATTCGTCAACGGTTGACCGTCCGGCCAGCCCAGCGGTTGGGTCTGATTCTTTTGCGCCAGACCGGGCAGCGCATCGGCCATGGCGCCTGTCGCGGTAATGTCGGCCACGAAACGGCCGTTGCGCGCCTTGCCATACCCCGTCACGGTCATCTCTACCCGGTCAACCAGGGGCACGTTGGCCGCCATTTCCAGACCATCGGCAAAGGAGAGCAGCTTGCCTTTCGGCCGCATTTCGCCATCTTCCAATGTCTGTTCCATGCCAATTTCAATTTCGTCTGAACCGAGAAAGCGGAAGCTGGACTCCACCTCCTGGCGGGCGCCGTTGCCCAAAGCCAGCATGGCAATCACCGAAGCCACGCCGATGATAATGCCCGTCATGGTCAGGACGGAGCGCAGTTTATTGCTGGTAATGCCTTGTACGGCCGTGCGCATCATGTTTAGCCACGTCATCTCATTTTTCTCCTAACCTCGACGAGCCAGAACCAAAAAGGGTCATCAAAGATTACGCAGATTGCCCAGATTGCAGACAAAAATCTGCGTAATCGGCGTAATCATTGACAATATCCTTGCTCACTGGGCAAATAGTTGGCTCGTTAGGCGCTATTTATTGCATCACTCCATCCATCATTTGCAACACCCGCCCGGCGCGGCCGGCCACAGAGGGATCATGGGTGACAACAAGAATGGTACGGCCGTTCGCCGCCAGATTGAGCAGCAAATCCAACACCTCCGCGCCGGTGCGGCTGTCCAGATTACCGGTCGGTTCGTCGGCCAAAATGATGGCCGGGTCTGTCACCAGAGCACGGGCGATAGCCACCCGCTGCTGCTGCCCGCCCGACATCTCGGCGGGGCGATGGTGGGCGCGGTCGGCCAGCCCCACCGTGCGCAGCGCAGTCGTCGCTTGTTGGCTGGCGTCCTTCACCCGGCCACGATAAAGCAGGGGCAGCATGACATTTTCCAAAGCCGTAATCCGGGGCAGCAGGTTAAATTTTTGGAAGACAAAACCAATGTGCTGGTTGCGCACTTCCGCCTGCTCATCGGCCGACAGGCGGCTCACATCGCGGTCTTGCAGCAGGTAACGGCCGTCAGACGGCCGGTCTAAACAGCCCAACAGGTGCATAAGCGTCGATTTGCCGCTGCCCGATGGTCCCGTCAGGGCCACAAATTCACCCGCCGCTACCTGAAAGGTGACGCCGCGCAGGGCATGAACTTCGTTCTGGCCCAGCGTGTAGGTTTTTTGCAAATTCTCAACTTGAATAATGCTTGTCATTTTTACTAAACCGCATTCCCTACCATTTATTGGCCTAATACCAGCTCTCCCTCTGCCAATCCGGAGAGAATTTCCACATAGGTGTCACCACGCAGGCCGATCTCTATTGGGCGCGGTTCGGCGACACCATCGTGCCACACCTGCACCGTCGCCGTATCATCACTGCCCGCCCGAATCAAGGTGCGGGGCAGCCGCAGCACATCTTCCTGCCGCTGGATGATGATGATGGCATCGGCCGTCATGCCTGGCAGCAGCGTCCCTGGTAGTTCATCTATGGTGATATACACCGCGTAAAGCGGGCGATCCGTGCCTGTGCGCTGGGGCACAATGCGGCTGACCGTGCCGGTAATCGTGCTGTCGGGTGCGGCATCGAAGTAGAGTTCGACACGCTGCCCCACACGTACCAGGGGCAAATCTTCCTCGATAACCGAGGCCAACACCTCTCCCTGCCGCACATCGGCCAGAAGCAGCAGCATTTGACCCGCACCGACATTTTGGCCAACACGCACCCCTACCTCCAGCACCACGCCATCAAACGGGGCGGTAATGGTGGTCGCGTTTAGGTCGGCCTGAGCCTTGTCCACTTCCCATTGCAATAAGGGGTCTATGCCCTTCATTCGTAACGCATCCAATTCGGCCTGCGCTTTGGCGACGCCAATTTCAGCCCCGTTAACGCTCTGGCTGTTCGCCCAACTTTGGTTTTGCACGCTGGCCAATTCCGCCTGCGCGATGGCCAGGTTATCCTGGGCCATTTGCACCTGCCGGGGGGCGGCTTCGCGCTCCGCTTTGAGCATATCGGCGCGGTAAGGGTCATTGAGTTCCCAGTCGCGCCCCGGATCAAACGCTTTGTTGTAGGCGGCCTGGGCATCGGCGAGGGATTGCTGTGCCTGCTGTACCCTGATTTGGGCGGCTGTCAGGTTGGGATAACCCGCCTGCGCTGAGGCGACGCCCGTTTGGGCGCTTTGCACGGCCAATTCCGCGTTGGCAATCTGGCGCGCTAACTCTTCCTGTGCCAGGGAGAGTTTGAGTTGGGCGAGGGAGAGCGCTTCTTCATACGGCCGTTGGTCAATCTGCGCCAGCACATCTCCGGCCTGCACCCCATCACCCGGCCGGGCATGCAATTCCGCGATGGTGCCGCCCACGCCGGCAGGCAATATCTGTTCTTTGACGCCGGCTAACTGACCGGGGGCGATGATGGTTTCTTCTACAGTGCCGCGTTCGACAGGCACGGTGGGCGGTGGGGTAAGTGGGGGATCGGTAACGGCCGTGTCGCTGGAGCCGAGCCTGGCTTGTAGCTGCGCCATCAGGTGGGCCGCCTGGCCGTTGGAGCCAGAATATCCTACGTACCCCACCCCCAGAACCAAAAAAAGGAGGAGCAGCGTGATACCCGTTGTTTTTATGAGTAATCCATTCATGTGTATTCCTTGTGTCATGACCCAGTTGCAGGTAGCCGGCGGGTGAAAGGTGTCACTGACGGCCGTTTTTTATTCTGACACAAGGATACGCGTCAATTGTCAAGATATAATGGAGATTGTGTTGGGGTTATATCGGCTCGATCTGCCCCCACTCCAGACCGGTTGCTGTCTGGCGCCGGGGTAAGGCAGGTTGTTCTTGAAGTTTGGGGGGATGTTTTTGAGTGATCTTATAATGGCTATGCGCAAATTTTCCAACTAGCAGTTTGTCGGAGAACCTCTTTTTGTAGCCGGGGTATCCTTACCCCGCCTCTGGAAGACGCGGTAAGAAACCGCGGCCACGGGTACTTTTCCGACAGACTGCTAGCAGCATGATGTTCTTCGCTGCAGCCAGGGCTACCCCTAATCAGGGTGCTGAATTTCAGCCCGGCCTGTCATACCCGTTAACAAAACCAGCTCGGTTTGGTCCAAATCAATTACCACAGTAAACACGGCCGCATCACCAACCAGACCATTCGACTGGGGCACAATGCGGGTAACTTGCCCGGTGAGCGGGGTTGTAGGATAGGATTTCAAGGTAATGGCAACGGACTCCCCGACGGCCACTTGCGTCAAGTCACGCTCGCTAAGATTACTGGTATGGAATTGGAGAGCGTCGTCGTCAAACAGGGTCACAATTGGCGTGCCGCTTCCCACCAACGCGCCCACCACAGCATCCACCGTGATGATGGCGCCGCCCCAAGGGGCAAACAATCGGGCATTATCCAGCGCATTTTTTGTTTGGGTTAAGCTGAATTCAGCCTGGTCCAGAGCGATTTGAGCTTGTTCCACGCGCAGTTCGGCGGCCGCAATTTCCGATGGTTTGGGGCCGCGTGTCGCCTGATCCAGGGCTTGCTGCGCGCTGGCGACTGAAGCTTCGGCGCTGATGGCATTGTTGTTGCTCAGGCCAGCAACGGCCAGGTTGTAGTTGGCCTGGGCAACTTGCAAGCTTTCCTGGGCCAACTGCAAACCCCGCTCAGTGCCTGTGCGCTCGTTTTTCAGCATTTCAGCCTGCCACGGGACACCGAGTTCCCAATCACGACCGGGATCATGCGCGGTGTTGTAGGCGTTTTGCGCATCGACAAGGCCGCGTTCCGCCTGATCAACCTGAATCTGCGCCGCAGTGAGACTGTTGCCGGCGGTGGCGTCTTGGGTTTGGGCTTTGCTTAGATTGGTTTGGGCGACGGCGAGGTTTGCCTCAGCCAACGCCACGGCCGTTTCATCCGGTTGCCAATTCACTAAATCATCCAACGAGAGCTGCGCCTGGGCCAGACTGTTTTCCGCCTGGGCGACTTGCAGTTCGGCGCTGGTGACAGCTTCCTGCAGCGATATGTCGTCCAATGTGGCGATGAGATCGCCCTCAACGACAACATCGCCAGGGGCTACATGCAGGGTGAGCAAACGGCCGTTACCCGAAAAACTCAGCGGCAGCGCAGGATGCAGGGCCACCAACTGCCCATCGGCTAAAATGGTCGTGCCTGTTTGCACGGCACGGGTAGGACGTGGCGTGGATGTGGTGTCTGCGGGGGGAACGGCCGTTTCTACCCCCTCCCCCGCCGCCCCCTCAAATTCCGAAGCGGCTCTGGCACAACCCACCAATAGGAATAACACCAAAAAAATAGAGAGAAATTTAGTATTCATGCTGCTCAACCCATTGGGGACATGCCCTACATCCGTAGAATTTCCACCGTCGATTTCTTCACGATGCGCCGCGCCGAAAACCCGGCGCCCAACATACTCGCCAGCACCACCATAATCACGACAAATGGCATCACCGTGGTATCCAGGGCAAAGATGCCTGGCTGCTGCGACAGCACACTATCTCCGTAAAACGTTACATAACCCATGGCCGCGCCGGCAGCAATACCGGCCAGCGCCGCGCCCAACGTCATGGCAATCGACTCGATGATCAGCATCCCGGTTAATTCACGTTCTTTCATACCGATCGCTTTCATCATGCCAATTTCCAGGCGACGGGCGTAGATATTGACATAAATCACGGCGAATACGCCAAAAACGGCCGTTGTAAACGAAATCGTTGTCAGTACCAACAAAAGATTTGCTGCATCGCCTGCGCGCGCTGGTTCATCTCCATTTCCACTTCCAACAGGCGCGTCCACAAGCTGTATTTCTCGCGGAAGGTTCGCGCGATGAGGTCGGACACGTCTTGCGCCGCAGCATCGGGCAGGAGGGTGAATAAAACCCGATTCATCAGGCGGGCATCTGGCGGCGGCGGCGGCTCATCCAGTTTAACGATCAGCCCCGGAATGCGGCCAGCGACACCAGGGCATCACTGCTGTTTTGGGCGGCCGTGCGGCTGCGCCCGATGCTATCAATGCCCGGAATACGGCGGGCGATGGCTACAATGTGGGCGTTGAGGACATGATCTGGCCCTTCGCCGGTCAGTTTGATGGTATCATCTAGCCCTACCGCCAGATAAGCCGCCAATCCTTCGCTAATGATAATTGCTTCGGGATCTGTGGCGATCTGGTCGAGCGCGGTAGCATCGCCAGCCGTAAAAACCAACAAGTCGGTAAACAACACGTCGTTCAGGTAGCCATCGACTCCATAAACAACCAGGTTAGCCGAACGAAATCCGACCGGATCGGAGACTGTGCTGCGATACCCGTATGTGAGGGATGCGGTTTGATCGATGCCCGGCACGGCCGTTAACTCATCCGTGCGGAATTGTGCCGGCAGGCGGTATTTTTCGGCCTCTTCCGGGCTAAACCACCAGCCAGCCACCTCAATGTTGGCCGGAGCGCCCATGTTCTGCTCCATATTGGCCTGGAAATTGGCGTTTTCCAGCGCCATTTGCGTGGCCAAAAAGCTCGGCAGTACCCCGCTAAACAACACCAGCAGCGAAATGAGCGTGTTGCGCTGCTGCCCACGCCCCACATTTCGTTTGGCAAAATAGGTCAGGCGCGGCATGATGAATCCCAGCAAAAACAAGACCGATTTTTCAAACGGCACGGTGGCGATAAAAAACATCAGGCCCAGACCCAAGACCAACAAACCCAGGGCGAGCAAAACAAATACCACTTCGCCTGCCGGTCCGCCAAAGGTGCTGACAATCTCGAAACTGGCGATCAGGGCAAAGATAAGCATAAGCGCCAGCCCACCCAGAAACATTTTGAAATCGGGGCGGCGTTCACGCAGGCGGGCAATGTCTTCGATCTGGATGTTGTCGGCAACGCCGGGGTTGATGGCGTGCATGACTTTTGTTCGCGCTGCTTCTTGCGCCGGTTTGAGGCTGCTGAGGATGAGGACGACAAATGAAGAGATAATGGCTGGGGCAACGGCCGTTAACGACAAAGCTGGCGTGAGTGGCGTGGTGATGTCTTGCTGGGCCATCTGGTTTTCGATCACCGGAACCACAATATAAGACGTCAGCAACTGCCCCAACACCACCCCCAAACCAACCCCAATCACCCCGATGACCAACACCTCAGTAATAACCAGCGCAAACAAAAAATTGCGCTGTCCGCCTAAAATGCGCAGCACCGCCATATCACGCCGCTGCTCCTGGACATTGGTCATCACCAGGGTATACACCAACAACCCGACCACGCCCAATGAGATCAAGCCATAGGTGTTGATGAGCGCCTGCATGACCAAAAAGCCCTGTGCGGCGCCGACAAGCGCCGAGGCCTTGTCTAAACCATAATGATAGTCATCTCCCAGCCGAACCTGCACCGCCCGGACAACATCACGCACGCTTAAGGCGGCTATTTCGGCGTTGCTGGTTTCATATAACGCCGGATCGACGGTGGCAATGAGCCGCTGCGCCTGGCCCTCCAATCCCAGCCACGCCTGGGCGTCCGCCAGCGAGATGATCAGCCCTTCCCGCACGCCGCCGGTCAGGCCATCCTGCCGCACAATGCTGGTGATGGTGAACTGTTCGGTGGTGCGCCGTTCGCTGGAGCCGGCAACGGCCGTTTTCCCTTCTTCACGCGATTGGGGAAAGCTGTATGAAACATCGACTGTATCGCCCAACTGAATATCAAGGTAAAGGCCGCTTCTTCGAGCAAAGCGGCCTGATGATCTCCCAGTTGGTAGGTGCCTGTGATGACATCCACAAAACCAATGTCATCGGTGGCGGGGTCAAGGGCGATGAGGGTGGCCTGGCCCGTGTTGCCGCTGGCGTTTAGCTCGATGGTGGACTCAATGCGCGGGTAAACGGCCGTGACCCGCTCATCGGCCGCCAAAATCTCCTGCGACACCTCCGCTACAGCAATAAATGGCAGTGGGCTGGTATCCTTTTTCCACACCGTCAGATCATAACGCCCCACCGCGCTGGCGATCAAATCCACATTTGACTGCCGCACCGTCTCCACCGTGGCGCTCATCGTCACGATTAATCCCGTACTCACCAGGAGCGACAACACCATTAAAATCGTGCGTATTTTACGGCGAGAAAAGTTTTTGAGAACATATTTGAGAATCATGAGGTTGATTGGGAGTTGAGGGTTGCAAATTGGCGCGTAGCGATCATAACCTGATCGCTAATGCCCAAAACTTTCCCGTCTTGCAACTCAATCACTCGTCCGGCAAATTCGGCCATGCGCGGGTCGTGGGTCACAAAGACGATGGTCATGCCCTCTTTGTTTAGCCCGCTAACCAGTTCCATAATGGCAAAACCGGTTTGCGAATCGAGATCGCCGGTCATTTCATCGGCAATCAGGATAAGCGGATCGTTGGCGAGGGCGCGGGCAATCGCCACGCGCTGCTGCTGGCCGCCAGAAAGTTCGCTGGGGTAATGGTGGGTTCGGTCGCCTAACCCCACCTTTTCGAGCAGCGCCTTGGCGCGCTCGCGCCGTTCTTTGCGCCCCATTTTTGCCAGCACCATTGGGGCTTCTACATTTTCTTGCGCGGTGAAATTTGCCAGTAAATTGTAGTTCTGAAAATAAAGCCCATCTTGTGCAAGCGCAAAGTCGCCAGTTTATTTTCGTTCAATGAGACGATATTTTCGCCATCAATAAGTACATGGCCTCGGCTGGCTTCATCCAGACCGCCAACGATGTTGAGCAGGGTGGTCTTGCCGGAACCGCTTGGTCCCATCAGGCAAACGAATTCCCCAGGTTGAATTTCTAGCGAAACGCCGCGCAAAGCGGGCACGGCTTCTTTGCCCATTAAATAAGATTTGTGTACGTCCTCTACGATAATGATTGGTTCGGTCATGGTCAGGCTTCTTCTTATTAACCGTTGGTTTGGCTCGCCGGCCGATCTGTTTTGCTGCATCTTTGTCGCACATGATCATAGCAGAAATTGGTGACAGAAGGAAAACGGCCGTTCCCCGATCCCGCAAGTGACCACAAAAACCTGATTCGCAGCAACCAACCGGGTCGTGACATATATCACAATTCGGCGGTGACATCTGGTATTGTGCCCGGCCCCAGCCTGCACATATGATCTGAATCAATTCAACGATTGTTTCATCGACTCCAGGCACAACGTACAACAAGCGGGTATGACCAGACCGATGCCGCAATCTTGCCGCCCTCGACAGGCAAAAGTATAATCGTCGCCGCTGCTACAAACCACCCTACCCAGATTTAGCAATAAGGAAAACACAATGACCTATATCACTGGTATCGACCACGACAAGACAATTACCCACGACGTGGTGATAGTTGGCGCCGGGCTGGCCGGTTCGTGGGCAGCGATGGCCGCCAGCAAGCAAGGCGTCAGGGACATCGGCATTCTCTCGAAGCTGCATCCGCTGCGTTCACACAGCGGCGCGGCGCAGGGAGGCATCGCAGCCGCGCTGAACAATGTGCGGCCAGTTGCCGGCACGGGACCACGCGGCCCCCTGGAAGCGGTCCCCGCAGGAGAGGATCCGCCCGACAGTTGGGAACTGCACATGTTCGACACCATCAAAGGCTCGGACTGGCTGGGCGACCAGGACGCCATCGAAATGATGGTGAAAGAAGCGCCGGAAATCATTTATGAGTATGAGCGCATGGGGTGTGTTTTTAGCCGGTTGGCCGACGGCCGTATCGCCCAACGCCGTTTTGGCGGCCACAGTGTGCCCCGCGCAAACTACGCCGCCGATTTCACCGGTCACGTCTTGCTGCACACCATCCACGAACAGGCGCTCAAACAGGGCGTCACCTTTTACAGCGAATGGTACTGCCTCGATTTACTCGTGGAAGACAACGCTTGCCGGGGCATTGTGGCCCTGGATATTGTGACCGGCACGCTGCATGTGATGCGGGCGAAAGCAGTGCTGTTTGCCACCGGCGGTTACGGCCGTGCCTGGAAAATCACCTCCAACGCCACAGCCAATACCGGCGACGGGGTCGCCATTGCCTACAATGCCGGAGTGCCGCTGATGGACATGGAATTTGTGCAGTTCCACCCCACCGGTCTTTACGGCAAAGGCATTTTGATGAGCGAGGCCTGCCGCGGTGAAGGCGGCTACCTGCTCAACAACCAGGGCGACCGCTTCATGGAGCGCTACGCTCCCGACAAAATGGAACTTGCCCCGCGTGATCTGGTCAGCCGCTCGGAGCAAATGGAAATTAACGAAGGACGCGGGGTCGGGCCAGATAAGGAAGGCGTTTTCCTGGATTTACGCCATCTGGGGGCAGAGAAAATCATGCAGCGGCTGCCCCAGGTGCATGAACTGGCCCTCGATTTCACGGGAGTAGACATCATCACCGAGCCGGTTCCGATTCAGCCAACCGCCCATTACAGCATGGGCGGCATCCCGGCCAACGCCGACTGCCAGGTGATTGCCGATGCGGCCGGGACGCCGGTGGTGGGATTTTACGCCGCCGGGGAGTGCGCCTGCATCAGCGTGCATGGAGCCAACCGCCTGGGCACCAACAGCCTGCTCGACGCGTCGCTGTTCGGCCGGCGGGCAGGCCTGGCGATGGCGGCATTCATCCAGAACGGGGCGGCTTTGCTGCCTGTAAGCGGCGATCCGGTGAATCGTAACAAGGCGCGACTAAGCCGGTACACGCAGGGCGTGTCGGGCAAGGCCGAATCAGTCGCCAACATCGCGGCGGCGCTCAAGGAGACGATGACGAAAAACGTGGGCGTCTTCCGCGATGGCGAACGGCTGCAAGTGGCGCAGCAAGAGGTGAAGCGGCTGCAAGCGCGTTTTACGCAGGCGCAGATTATGGACAAAGGACGCCGGTTCAACACCGATTTGTTAACGGCCGTAGAGACAGAACATCTATTAACCTTCAGCGAGGTAATTGTAGACAGCGCCCTGGCGCGCACGGAAAGCCGGGGCGCCCATTACCGCACCGATCATGCCCGGCGCGACGATGCGCAGTGGCTGAAAACACACCCTGGCGCACAAAAATGGCGCCGACGGCCCGCGTTTGGATTACAAAGACGTCACCATCTTTTGGGATCGGTATCCGCCGGAAGAGAGGAAGTATTAAGATGACACCACAAGATCAAGGGAAAAAGGCGGTGATTCGGGTGCAGCGGTTCAACCCGGACGTGGACCGCAAGCCGTATCTGGCTGAGTATGAAATTGCCATTACCGCCGACACAACATTGTTGGATGCGTTGGAGCACATCAAGAGCGAACTGGATGGCAGCCTGACATTCCGCCGTTCGTGCCGCCACGCGATTTGCGGCAGCTGCGCCATGAATGTGAATGGGGTGAATACGCTGGTTTGCAACCGGCGAGTCGAGGCGTTTTTGGATCGCAAGGGAAGGGTGACGATACGGCCGGTTACCCTATCTGCCCATCATCAAAGATTTGGTGGTGGACCGGACCTCTTTCTGGGAGCAGTATTTGCGGGTGAAACCGTGGCTCATCCCGCCGCCCAGCTACGACGACAGCCTGCCGGCCGACAGCGAATTCCGCGTCCTGCCAGAGGAAGTAGCGGCGCTGAACGCGGCCGAGACTTGCATCATGTGCGGCGCGTGTTATTCAGCCTGCCAGGTGGTGGCGATGAATAAGCAGTATATCGGTCCCCACGCGCTGTTGAAGGCGTTTTTGCGCGTGCTGGACCCACGCGACAGCGCCCCGGCGGAACGGCTGGAAATTGTAGGCGGGGATGACGGCGTCTTCCGCTGCCACACCATTTTTAACTGCATCGACGCCTGCCCAAAGGGGCTGAACCCAACGCAGGCGATTGAGACACTGCGCAAGCTGGCGCAGAAACGGCAGGCGTTCGAGGCGGCCCGCGTCGAGCGGCAGCAAAGCTTGTGAACCAGAGAGGGGGTCGGGGCAAACTCTGGCTTTCACTCATAGGAGTAGATCATGTATAAGACGACCGGTTTTATCAGTTTTCTCTTCCGGCGGGTGTCGGGGGTGGCGCTGGTGCTTTATTTGTTTACGCACATCTGGGTGATTGGGGCCGCCAATGGCGGCGCGGCCTCTTTTGATGCGCGGATGGCAGTCATGCAATCCCCAATTTTTCGTTTAATGGAAATCGCCTTACTGATCGCCGTTATCTACCACGGTTTTGATGGCATCCGGCTGCTCATTGTCCACTGGTTTAACGTGACGGAATACCGCCAGAGTCTGTTCTACGCGATGTTTGTCCTGTTTATCCTCGTTTCGATTGTGGGCGGCGTGCCGATTTTGCTGTTTGCCCTGGAGGGGAATTAACCATGCGCGTATTTGTGATGCAGCGGGTAACGGCCGTTGCCCTCGTCCTCTTTCTAACCCTTCACATGGTCGTGGTCCACTATCCCCCCGGTCACCTGGATTTTAGCCAGGTGATGGTTCGGCTGGCTAATCCGGTGTGGAAAGCCATCGATATCCTCTTTCTCCTGGCGGTGCTGGTACATGCTCTCGCCGGCGGTTATGCTGTGCTGATGGATGTAGAGCGTATCACTCCGTACAAACGCGCCCTCATCGGCGGAGCGATGGTGTTGGGTATCATCGCTTTCCTCTACGGAACCATCACCATCCTGAACTTCAGCGCGCCCATTGGCGTGGCTGGCGGATAAGGGCTGCATCAGCCCATGTCCAGCCAGAGGCTGTGGCAGGTGTACTGTTGGCGCAGGCGCGCAGGCAGCGGGTTGTCATCCATGTTTATTGTGGCGATGCCAGCAACAACGCCGCCAGCCTGCTCGATGAGGTGAACGGCCGTTGCCATTTGCGCCCCGGTCTCTATCCATTCATCCACCACCAACACCCGGTCGCCCGGTCGCAGCAGTCCCTGGCGAATTTCCAGCCCCCTTACGCTGCCCGGTGTAATCCACAAATTCCGCCGCCAGCGCGGCCACCGGCAGCTTGCCCCGCTTGCGGATGGGGATGAAACCTTTGCCCAGGCGCAAAGCCATCGCCGCGCCCAGAACAAAGCCCAGGGCGTCGATGCCTGCCACGTAATCCAGCGACATGTCCGCAAATGGAGCCGACAGGTCGGCGGTGAGCTGGGCGAAGGCCGCCGGGTCGGCGAACAGCGGCGTCACATCACAGCGCGGACCGGGGGTATGGGTTTCAATCAGGCGCAGGTACTCTTTCATCATCACCCCTGTTCAGTTGGAAATGGCCGGCAGCAGGCGATCCGACTGCCACCGCTCGTAGGCGGCGCGGGCATACTGCTCGTGGGTGGCGTGCCAGATGGTCACGTCATCAATGGGCCAGTATCGCAAGTCTACTCCTTCATGAGATAGGGTTAACTCACCGCCAACCACCTCGCACATATGGACCACGGCAATCATGGTGTGCGGCCCATTGCGCCCACCGGGCGGGCGCGTGAAGACGCCGACCAACTGCCGGACCACCACGTCTAATCCGGTTTCCTCGCGGACCTCGCGCACGGCCGTTTCGGCCGGTTTTTCATTCGGTTCCACCCAGCCGCAGGGCAAACACCAACCACTGCCATCCACCCGATCCATAAGCAGGATTTCGCCCCGGTCGTTAAAGATGGCCGCATCAGCCCCCACTTTGGGCGTGATATAACCCAATTCTTGCCGGAATCGCTGCCCGATTTCTTCGTCTGAGGTTTCCAGCAGATCGGCATATGTCTGGGTGGATAGGTTCAGCAGCCGTTCATACCGCTCGCGGTCGTAAACCCCGGTGGTATAATGCAAACCATTGCGGGCGATGGTTTGGATTTCATCGAGCAAAGCAAAGATGTCCATAAATTCCTCCTTGAAAATAGATTTGTCAAATCTTAAAGATTTGACAAATCTCAACCTTTTCATTCGTGGTGGTGGGTTAGACCACTCATGATGTCTCCTGTTAACTCCACTATGGATTGAAAATTAGTATCTATGCAACAGACCCCAAGGGTTTGCCGTTGAGAATTTGGATTTCCTGGGTATCAAACCCTTGGGGTCTCGCCAGAACAATAGACCCCAAGGGTTTGCCGTTGAGAATTTGGATTTCCTGGGTATCAAACCCTTGGGGTCTCGCCAGAACAAAAGACCCCAAGGGTTTGCCTAAATTTGGATTTCCTGGGTCAACCCCCCCACAGAGAAGCCTGAACAGTTACGAAAATTAAATAACTTAGGTTCTTCAGGAACTCAGGGGGTTGATAGCCCCTGATACGTGATGCGTGATGCGTGACCAGAGCGGTTTCACGCATCACGTATCACGCATCAGGCCAAACCCCATGAAACCCCAAAGACCCATAACTTACAGAACCGAGATTGGAGTTTCTGCCTGGGCACCCACGCCCATTCGTACAACACTGGTTCAAAGCAGTCTATCGGCCATGCCCAACCGTGATTGATTTTTACCCGGCATCTGATAGACTGCCAACAGCACATTCTTTCATGGATGATATCGAAAGGAATAAATCTTAAATGCGGTTCCTAAATTCAAAAAAGATAACGCGTACCCATCAACTTCTGATAAGCAGCCTGGCCTATGGTGGCGGCTTGCTCATAGGAAATATCTTCAGCTTTTTCCTTTTTGAGCAAATTCCGGCCAACTGGTTTCTGTATGGCAACCCGGTAGCCCGGCTGGTTGCCGGAGTACTGCTGGCCTTTTTTGTATCCGGTTTAGGCGGATTGCTGGGCGGCGCGATTGGCGGCTGGTCGCTTCCCGCGCTGGGTCAAGGAAAAAATCGCTGGGGCTATGCCTGGCGCAGCGGCATAACTTTTGGCGCCGGGTATGGCCTGCTTTTGTTTCCCGTTATTCTGATTGTTTCTCTCCTATCTTACTATGAAGTTGGCTACACGCCGGTTTTTGTGTTTGGCCTGATCTTTGGCGTGGTTGGCCTCATTTTTGGGAGCATAATGGGGGCCTCTTTGGGCTTGTGGACGGTAGGGCGCCATTTCCGACCCATTACAGGGTGGAGCGCATCTGGGTTTGGCCTGGGCGGCGTCTTTTTGGGAGCGTCGATCTGGTATTTTATTTTTAACCTGGAGCAGGGTTTGGTGTCGTTTGGACCTTACGGTTGGCTGCTGGCAGGTCTGTTTATATTTGCCGGCTTGGGCGGGCTTGGGGTGGCAACTGCTTACCAGCGGCTGGAAATGCAGGTGGAGCATGTGTTGACCCCGGTGCGAGCGTTGACGCAGCAGGGCTGGTGGCAGCGGTGGTCTATAGCGGCGGCAGTTTTACTGCTGCTGGCGATTCTGTTCCGGCCAGTGATCTCAACATTAGGCGATGTGCTGACCCCAATCGATGCCGGCCTGTCCGCAGTGTTGGATTTACCCACGACGGGTACTCGCTGGCTGGGTACCGAGTCTTTAACGGCCGTTTCCCCCCAATCACCCCCTGCTCTGGCCGCCAACTCCCACGGTCAACTTGTCCTGACCTGGGTGCAAGGCGATACGCTTTGGCTGCAAGAAGGGCATTGGCTGCCGGCCGAACGACTAGTTGCCTGGCAGCCTGCCGTTTCCGTAGCGACGGGTTCTCTGGCTGACCCGGCGGTGGCCCTGGCGGAAAACGGCCGTTCCTATCTGTCCTGGGTGGCTAATGACGCCATCGCCGTCAGCCAATGCCAGGACGGCGGCTGCACCTCGCCCACGCCCATTTCCGCGCCAAACTCATGCGCCAGACCATCGGACCCGGCAAACCACCAGCCCACATTGGCCGTGAAGGACGATACTGTCCTCTTGGTGTGGGCCAACGAAGCGGGAATCTTGCCTTTTGTCGCCTGGGCAACGACTGCGGCGACGCCTTCGACGGCCGTCGGCTGCACGCCAGGAGCCGCCGCGCCGCAACTGAGCGCCGCTTTCGGTCTGGTGTTTGAAACCGAAACCGGGGCTGTTGGCTTGTCCTGGTTTGATGGCTTCAATTGGGCGGCGGCAGAGGAAGTGGGCAACGGCCGTTTCCCAACCCTGGCCACGGCTGCCAATGAACAAATCCACCTCGCTTATTGTACAAATGAGGGCCTTGTCTACCGGGGAAATGGAGCGGCGGAACTGGTTGCCGCCGGTCCCTGCGCCGGCCGTCCGGCGCTGGCGCTAGACGAACAGGGCCAGGTCCACGCAGTCTGGTTTAGCCCTGAAATAACAAACACCCACAACGTCATCCGGCCTGCCAGCCTGTTGGTGGAAAGCGTAAAAACGGCCGTTGGCTGGACAACCCCGGCGATTATCGGGCACAGTCGCCCTCAGGCTCAGCCGGCGCTGACCACGGCGTCAGATGGCAGCCTCCATCTGGCCTGGGCTGGCGAGGCGAGCTTGCAAGCAGCAAGCTATCTTCCATACACCTGCGACACAGCGGATCTGTCTCGCCTGGGGCGGGTTTTGTATGAGCTGGCCCGGCAAGAAACGTACACGCCGCCCGCCGATCCGGTGCCGTTCTGCCATAACCGGTACGATCAACTGCTCATCACACCGAACCCCAAACCAGAGTATGGCTTGCCCGAACCCCCAACACCCAACGGCGCTTTTGATGCCATGGCCGATTTGATCCGGACCGCACAGTACGAGGTATTGTTCACCACGATGTGGTACGGCGCGCCGAACGGCGGCGACAGCCCTGGCATGGTTATTGCTGCGGCGGTGGCCGATTTGTACCGCAACCTCCAGGCGCATCCAGAGCAGTATCCACGCGGCCTCACGGTGCGCATCATGCTGGGCAACCCACCGGAATTGGCGCTTGGCAAAACGTCTGGTCAGCTTTGGACGCTTATAAACGATCTGCGCCAGGCAGGCATAGACAGAATGGTTGATAAGGAACTGGGCTGGCGGCTGGAGGTGGCCGATTATGAGGGCAATCTACCGCACAGTCATGTGAAGGCGATGGTGGTTGATGGGAAAACGGCCGTTACCGTCGGGTATAACATGACAGCCGACCACTTCCCGGCAAACCACCCATCTGGCACGGGCGGCAACCGTTTTGACCTGGGCATACAGATGACCGGGCCAGTCGCTCAACCAACATTACGGATGTTCGATGATATGTGGCAAGGGGCCGACGGCCGTTATTGTCTGGACCTCAACCCACCGTTGGGCCTGCCCTGGCAAATGACCTGCTTCGATCGCACGGTGCACGCGGATCATGTGCCCGAAGTATTAAAGTTTTATCAGGCAAACAGCGACAGCGCCGCTTTCTCTATGTACCGCTCCCAAGAACATGCCCTGGCAGACAAACAGACAGCGGCCGTCATCGCCGCCGCTCAGGAAACGGTGGATATTGTCCACGTGATGTTTTCCCTGGACATGATCTGTAACCTGAACGTTTTGTTCAACATTTGCAGCGTCGATGAAGCGCCGGTGTATAAAGAAGCCTTGTTGCAGGCAGTACAAAATGGCGCCCATTTGCGAATTTTGGTGAAACCTGCTCCGTTTGAAGGGATTGAAAATTTTGTGGCGTTAGAGGCGTTTATGGTACGCTTAGAAGAACTGGGCCTGGCAAATCAGGTAGAAGTTCGTTTTTATAACGGGCCGATGCACCCCAAAGCCACGCTTATTGACAATGAACTACTCATCGTGGGCAGCCAAAACTTGCACTACAGCGCGTTTAACAAAACGTGGGGTTTAACTGAACACAGCATTGGCACGGACGATGCCCAGGCGATAGCCGATTTTACGCAAGTTTTTGAGGTAGAATGGGCAGCCGGGCGAAGCTGGCCATAACAATTCATTGCGCCCTTTTCTGCGCTCCACCAAACGAGCGAGGTTTTCTACAACCTGATTTCAAAAAAACGAGACTGCATATGGGAACATTGATCGCCACCAAACTGCGGCCGCCACGTCTACGCGAAGGGTACATGACGCGCCCGCGCCTGCTGGCGCAATTGGATCGCGGTTTGGCGCAGGGACTCATTCTCATTTCGGCCCCGGCCGGTTATGGCAAAACGTCGCTGGCGGCTGATTGGCTGCGCCAGCGCCCCGCGCTGACGACAGCCTGGGTCTCGTTGGATGAAACTGACAATGACCTGGATGTTTTTTTGCGTTATGTGACAACGGCCGTGCACAACGCTTTCCCCCAGGAACGGCCGTGCGCCAACACCCAAACGCTGCTCAACGCTCCGCAACCACCGCCGCTGGAAACCATCACCAATACCCTGATCAACGACCTGACCTACCTGCCCCATGCTTTGCTGCTGGTTCTGGATGATTACCATCTGATCACCCTTCCCGCCATCCAGCAGGTGACGGCCGCGCTGATTCGGCATTTGCCAGCCACATTGCGCCTGCTGCTGATCACCCGCGTAGACCCGGCGCTGCCCCTGCTGGCACGCCGTCGGGCGCAGCAGCAGCTGCTAGAAATGCGCGCCGCCGATTTGCGCTTTGCGCTGACCGAAGCGCGGGCCGTCCTGAGCCAGACGACCGGCAGCGAAGTGGATGAGGCAACGGCCGTGCTGCTGGAAACGCAAACCGAGGGCTGGATTATCGGCTTGCAGTTGGCCGGCCTTTCTTTGCGCGAGCAGCCAGACCAGGCGGCGTTTGCCCGCGCTTTTCTGGGGCGCAATCATCGTTTGGCCATGGACTTTTGCTGGATGAGGTACTGGCCCATCAGCCGCCCGCCGTTTTGGCGTTTTTGTTGAAAACGGCCGTTCTGGAGCGGCTCTGCGATGCCTTGTGTCAGGCTGTGACTGGCCAGGAGTCGGCCAGTGAGGGACCATTTCTGGCCAGTTTGGCCGCCAGCGGCCTTTTCCTGGTCTCGTTGGACGAAGAGGGAACCTGGTATCGCTACCACCCCCTGTTCCGAGAACTATTGCAGCGGCGGCTGGCGCAAGAATATGACCAGGCGGAGATCGCCGCGCTGCATCAGCGCGCCGGCGCGTGGTTGGCTGAACATGGATTTACCGAAGCGGCGCTGCGTCATTTGCTGGCGGCGGGCGATGTGGCTACGGCCGTTACGCTCATCGAAGACCAGCGGCACGAAATGCTCAATCAAGGAGAAATGCACCGCCTGCATCGGTGGCTGGGGCTGCTGCCGGAAGATGTAGTGGCGCAGCGGCCTGCTTTGTTGCAGCTCCAGGCGTGGATACTGCGCTGGCAGGCCAAATTTCAAGCCATTCCCGCTTTACTCCTGCAAGCTGAAACCTTGCTGGCCGACACGACGGGAACGGCCGTAAATAACACCGTCAATCGCCCCATGTTGCAGGGTGAAAGAGACGCGCTGCGCAGTGAACTCGCCTTTTTCCAGAATGATTTTCAGCGCTGCCTCACTTTTGCCCAATCCGCCCTGGAGCACCTGCCGCCCCATTGCTTTTTCGCCAGTGGTCTTGCCGCATTGTTCGCGCTTGTTGGGCAGCAAAGCCTGGGGCAAACAGAAATCGCCCTGCAAACCTTGAACACCTGGCTAATTGAGGATCGATTTCAGCATTACGCCGCCCACTACTGCTTAATGTTGGCCGCCGGCGCCATTTATGGCATGGGCGGCGACTTGTCACGGCTGGAGCAAATTGGACAACATTTGCTTCAATTGGGGTTGACCAAAGAGTACCCACTCAGTATTACCTGGGCGAGCCATTTCTTAGGCCATGTCTATTACCAATGGAACCGCCTGGAAGAAGCAACTGCCCACTGGTCAACCGTGTCTCATTGGCGCTACCATGCCAATTTTCTTGTCTACAATGATGCGATGCTGGGTCTGGCACTGATATACCAAAGTCAAGGAGACGATACGCAGGCACAACAAACAGTAGACGCATTAACTCAGGCCATGCTGGCAATAACCCAGTTGCAGCTCGCGCCGCAGGCAGAATCGTTTCGCGCCCGGCTGGCGCTGCTGCGCGGGGACATGAGCACGGCCGTTTATTGGCTACAGACTGGCGAACGACCTGCGCGCATGTCGCTTTGGTTCTGGGAAGCGAACGACTTAACCCGCATTAAGGTGCTGATAGCCCAGGGCACGGCCGTTTCTCGCCAGGAAGCCGATCGCCTGTTAACCAACTGCCAGCAGTACGCCGAAGAGACAACCAACGTTTGGCTGCTCATCCAGATTTGGGCGCTGCGAGCGCTGCTGGCGCAGGCGCAAAATCGGCCGGATGACGCCTTGGCCGCCGCCGAGCGCGCCGTGCAGTTGGCTGAACCGGGCGGCTACCTGCGCCTGTTTGCAGAACTGGGGGCAGAAATGGCTGATCTGCTGGCGCAATTGGCAGCACGCGGGATTGCGCCAGCTTATATCGACCATATTCTGACTGTGTTTGGCGCTGACGAATCGCTTGAAGAGGATGCGCTGACCAGCCGCGAATTGGAAATTTTAGCCCTTTTGCAAAAAGGCTTAACCGACAAAGAGATTGCCGAGCAATTGGTTTTATCTGTGCTGACGGTGAAGAAACATAACCGCAATATCTACCAAAAGCTGGACGTAAACGGCCGTCGCCAAGCCGTCGCCAAAGCAAAAACGCTAAACCTCTTCCCGTAAATACTCCCTATCTACTTCTTTCGGCCATTGAAGCTGACGGCCGTTTCCTTTACGCTTGTTGCGAGCAAGTTACTGGTTACTCGTCACCTGCTTACCCCCTGAAATCCTAAAAGACCGAGTTATTTATGAGATTAAATGCATTTCATCTCAAAATCATTGCTCTAATCCTGATGTTCACAGAGCATTTCGGCAGATACTTGGGTGAATTGTTACCAAATCATTTTCCGCTTTATCTCGAATATGCCGGACGTATTGTTGCCCCTATTTTCTTTTTTCTGGCAGTAGAAAGTTTCTTCAAAACCAGCAACCGCCGTCGCTATATCGCCCGCTTATATGTATGGGCGTTAATCATGCAGGTTGGGAATTTCATCGTTAGTCGAATTGTTGAGACTGTGTATCAATCGGAAAACTTTTTTCCCGTGGGACAGAATATATTCTTGTCCATTGCCGTCGGTGTGAGCATGGTTGCGGCTCTTGAATGGGGGCGCACACAAATTGGAATCAAAAAATGGGGCGGGTTTGCTTTGGCAGGAGTTTTTGCATTCACCAGCCTTTTGACAGAATCGTCTTACATTGGGCTGTCCATGCTCATTGTCTTTTACTTCTTTTACAACAAAAAACCTGCTTTGTATTTTGCCTATGCCGGTTTAAGCGTTCTGTTTTTCTTGTGGGGGCTTACAAATATCGCCTATTTCTGGGAGTTCGAGTTCCAATGGATGATGATTGCCGCCTTACCATTTATCATCATGTACAATGGCGAACGTGGGCGTTATAGCCTAAAATACTTTTTCTATGCTTTTTACCCTTTACATATTTGGATTTTATATTTCATTGGCTACGCGTTCCAATTGAATGGACTCTAAAAAGTACCGCCCAACACAGTAGCGTAAACGGCCGTCGCCAAAGCAAAAACGCTAAACCTCTTCCCGTAAATACTCCCTATCTACTTCTTTCGGCCATTGAAGCTGACGGCCGTTTCCTTTACGATTATAATGGGTAAGATATGGCGATTTACCTTGTGCAGTGTACCCATCGAACCAATCCGAACGACTGAGCGAACCGGAGGCGAAGAAGTGATCAGCAACCTTGATGATCTGAAATATGTGGGTGGCTATCCCACCACAGAGACAATCCGCGAACTCTACGACCAACTCGATATACAGCGCGCCGCACAAGCCTACCTCGATTTCATGCCCGCGATGTCGATGCAGGCCTTGCTCGACATGCACCCGCGCGACTACGGGGTCAGCGAGACCGGCGGCATGATCGTGTACACCGAGCCGGGTGAAGGCAGGTCGAAAGACATCGGCCTGACCTACAATACCGAAAGCATGTACGCCAGCTCCAGCCTCGACCTGAGGCAGATCGGCCCGGCCGTCATCGAGGTGCCGCCGAATGTCCTGGGCGTTATCAACGACGGCTTCTTTCACTATTTGGCGGACCTGGGTAATGCTGGTCTCGATCGCGGCGAGGGCGGCAAGTATCTCCTCCTGCCACCGGGATATGAGGGCGACGTGCCTGAGGGCTACTTCGTCTTCCGGTCGAACACCTGGCGCAACTGGGTGATGGCGCGCGGCTTCGAGCAGGACACGGGGCGAGGCGAGACCGCGCTGGCGTATTACAAGGCGCATTTCAAGGTCTACCCGCTGGGCGAGGGCGTGCACCAGCCGAGCGTCGTCAGCGCGTCGTTCAAGCCGAGCGACTCCACTTTCGCGCGCGACATCCGCTACTTCGAGCGGCTGCACCAGATGATCCAGTACGAGCCGGTCTCGGCCTTCACGCCGGAGCAGCTGGGCCTGCTCCATGCCCTGGGGATCGTGAAGGGGTCCCCGTTCCAGCCCGACGAGCGCATGCGCCGCATCCTGTCGGACGGCGTCCGGTTGGGCGACGGCATGGCCAAGGCGATCATGTTCGCCAGCCGCGACCCGGAGGCCCGGGTCTACCCAGACCGCCATTGGGAGCGGGTTTTCATCGGCGGGTACAAGTTCGAGCGCGACGGCGCCCGGCTCCTGGACGCCCGCACCCTCTGGCACTACGGCGCCATCGTGGTCACTCCGGCGATGGAGGCCAAGATGGTCGGCGTCGGTTCGCAGTACCTCGCGACCTACAAGGACGCGAGCGGCGCCTACCTGGACGGCGGACAGAGCTATCGCCTGCGGTTGCCGGCCGGAATTCCCGCGAAGAACTTCTGGTCGGTGACCGTCTACGACGCCGAGACGCGCTCGCTGCTGCAGAATGGCCAGCCGAAGCCAAGCATTAGCACCTACGATCAACCCGATGTGAACCCGGACGGCTCGGTTGACATCTACTTCAGCCCGGGAACGCCAGAGGGCAAAGAGAAGAACTGGGTCCAGACGGTGCCCGGAAAGGGCCACTTCGTCTGGGTCCGCCTGTACGGCCCGCTGGAGCCTTTCTTCGAGCAGACCTGGAGACCGGACGACATCGTGAAAGCATAGGACTATGACCACATCCCTTCCGTCAGTACCACTCACACGACCCGGCGGTACACCGCCGGCTTTTCACCTGTTGGCCAAGCCGACCGGGGCGATCTGCAACCTGGATTGCGCCTACTGCTTCTTTCTGGACAAAGAAGTCTTCTACCCCGGCAGCAAATTCCGCATGAGCGAGCCGGTGCTGGAGCAGTACATCCGCCAGCTCATCGAATCGCACCAGACCAACAGCGTCAACATCGCCTGGCAAGGCGGCGAGCCAACACTGATGGGGCTGGATTTCTACCGGCGCACGATGGCGGTAGTAGAGAAGTATCGGCGGCCAGGCATGACCTTTCTGCACACCATGCAGACCAACGGCACGCTGCTGGACGACGAATGGGCGGCCTTTTTCGCCGAACACAACTTCCTGCTGGGTATCAGCATTGATGGTCCGGCCCCGTTGCACGACATCTACCGCGTGGACAAGGGCGGCAAGCCGACCTTCGACAAGGTGATGCGCGGGCTGCGGTTGTTGCAGAAGCACAGCGTGGACTACAACGTGCTGACCACCGTCAACCGAATCAACGGCGATTACCCGCTGGAGGTCTATCGTTTTTTGCGCGACGAGGTGGGCACAACCTGGATGCAGTTCATCCCTGTCGTGGAGCGCATCAATGCCGATGGGCTAACGCTCTATCAGGAGGGAACGGCCGTTTCCGACCGTTCAGTGCAGCCGGAGCAATTTGGCCGCTTTCTCAGCACAATCTTCGACGAGTGGGTGCGCCACGACGTGGGTACCATCTACGTGCAGACCTTTGAGGCGGCGCTGAGCAACTGGCTGGGCCTGCCCAACTCCGGCATGTGCGTCTTCAACGCCACCTGCGGCACAGGGCTGGCCATTGAGCACAACGGCGACCTGTATTCATGCGACCATTTCGTTGAACCCAACTACCTGCTGGGCAACATCCAGGACACCCACATGATCGAGCTGGTCGCCTCGCCGCAGCAAATCCAATTCGGCCTGGACAAACGCAATACACTGCCGCGCTTCTGCCGCGAGTGCGACGTGCGTTTTGCCTGTCATGGCGAGTGTCCTAAGAACCGCTTTATTCAAACGCCAGATGGCGAGCCGGGTCTCAACTATCTGTGCGCCGGCTTCAAAGAGTTCTTTCATCATGCAGGGTTTCCCATGAAGCTCATGGCCGGGTTGATCCGGCGCGGCCGTGAGGCGCGAGAGGTGATGCCGATTCTGGATCAAGCCTTCACGGGCGTTGAGCGCAACGCGCCCTGCCCCTGCGGCAACGGCCGTAAATTCAAACAATGCCACGGCCGTCCGCAGCCAAAACCAAGTTCAAAGCCATTGCCCGCGCCGCAATCCCGGTCGGGCACAGCAGTAGAATCGTTTTCATAGTCTACCAATAAGGAGAAAATACCATGCCCAAAGGCAAACCCAATATCCTGGTCATTTGGGGTGATGACATCGGCATCACCAATTTGAGTTGTTACAGCGATGGCTTAATGGGCTATCGGACGCCCAACATCGACCGCATCGCCAACGAGGGGATGCGCTTTACCGACTCCTACGGTCAGCAGAGCTGCACCGCCGGCCGCGCCGCCTTCCTCACCGGGCAGAACCCCTACCGCACCGGCCTGACCAAGGTAGGCATGCCCGGATCAGACATCGGCTTGCAAGCTGAGGATGCCACAATCGCTGAACTGCTCAAGCCGATGGGCTACGCTACCGGCCAGTTCGGCAAGAATCACTTCGGCGACAGGAACAAGTACCTACCCACCGCCCACGGCTTCGACGAGTTTTTTGGCAACCTCTATCATCTGAACGCCGAAGAAGAGCCGGAAAATGTGGACTATCCGCCTGAAGAGGATTTCCCTAACTTCAAGAACATCTTCGGACCGCGCGGCGTCCTGCACACCTGGGCCACCGAAGAAGACGATCCCACCGAACACCCGCGTTGGGGCCGCGTCGGCAAACAGCGCATCGAAGACACCGGTCCGCTGACCAAGGAGCGCATGCAGACCGCCGACACCGAATTCCTGGCCGCAGCCCAGGACTTCATCAAACGCGCCCACGACGACGACCAACCATTCTTCGTCTGGTTCAACACCACCTGGATGCACTTCCGCGTCCATCCGCCGGAACACGTGCTGGGGCAGGCCGGGCGCTGGCAATCCTTCTACCACGATGTGATGGTGGAACACGACAAACACGTGGGGCAGATGCTGGACCTGCTGGATGAACTGGGCATCGCCGAGGACACCATCGTCATGTACTCGACCGACAATGGTCCACACATGAACACCTGGCCCGACGGCGCGATGACCCCCTTCCGCAACGAGAAGAACTCCAACTGGGAAGGCGCCTTCCGCGTGCCGGAGATGGTGCGTTGGCCGGGCAAAATTCCGGCGGGTGTGGTCTCTAACGAGATCATCAGCCACACCGACTGGCTGCCCACGCTGCTGGCGGCGGCCGGCGAGCCGGAGATCAACGAGAAGCTGAAGCAAGGCCACCAGGCCGGCGACAAGGAATTCAAGGTGTACATTGACGGCTACAACTTCTTGCCCTACTTTACCGGCGAGACCGACAAGGGGCCGCGCCAGGGAATCATCTACTTCTCCGACGACGGCGATTTGGTTGGACTGCGCTACGATAACTGGAAGTTTGTCTTCGCCGAGCAGCGCGTCCAGGGTACGGTCCAGATATGGGCCGAACCATTCGTCTTTTTGCGCGTGCCCAAGATTTTCAACCTGCGCACCGACCCCTTCGAGCGGGCGGACATCACCTCCAATACCTACTACGATTGGATGATTGACCGCGTTTATCTGACCTACGCCGCGCAGTATCTCGTGCGCGAGTTCCTGGGGACTTTCAGGGCGTTCCCACCGCGCATGAAACCGGCCAGCTTTACCGTGGACGACGTGCTTAAGAAGATGGAACAAAGTTTCGACTATTAGTAGTCCAACAAATAAGTTTTGTTGGTTGTGTGGTAGGCGCGATTTCATATCGCGCCTGACAGAGCAGGGTGAGAATACCCGGCCGCATCCGTCAAAAAAAATGTGGTTAGAGGGCTAGCAGTCTGTCGGAGAACCGCTTTTGTAGCCGGGGTATCTTTACCCCGCCGCTGGAAGACGCGGTAAGAAACCGCGGCTACGGGTACTTTTTCGACAAACTGCTAGGGTTTGTAAAAGAATACGTTCCGCCAAGGCCTGGCAGGTTTTCTAAAGCCTGCCAGGTCTAAACCGGGAAGTTCTATGTTGACAAACCCAAAACTCAGCGTACAAAGAAACCGGGAGTTTCGACTTCCGTTGAGCATCTATCTGTGAAAAGGGAATCTGATACGGTCTTGATAGGCATGAGTCAGCACAAATTGACGATGTATGAAACGGCCGTTTACCGCATTCGTTTTCAGGGCGAATTCGATGAGTCCTGGCTGCAAGACTTGGGCGCGGATTGGACCATCCAGTTCAACGACGACAGTACGGCCGTTACCACCACAATTACCGGCGTCATAGGCGACCAGGCAGCGCTTATTGGCTTGTTGAGCAGCTTGTACAATGTAGGGCTGCCTCTGCTGGAAGTCGAATGCCTGGATACGGCAACCGGACAATCACTCTATGAAGAACAGCCGGCCAAGTGATCTGAACAAACTAACCGGAGTCCGGCGAATTTAGCGGCGAACTCTGACGTTGTGGCGCAAGTTTGAAACTTGCGCCACACTGGTGACGACAAAAACGCCACTGCGCAGAAACTGACAATAAGAAAAATGACACCGATGAGCTTATGAACGACGTATTCCTTGAATTGTTACCGGTTATTTTGGGCGCGGCCGTTGTGCCGCTCTACCCCATCATAGTGCTGCTGCTGCTGCAAAACGAGAGGGGTCTGAGCAAGGCTGTGGCCTTCGTGGTCGGCGGTGTGGCGATGCGGTTAGCGCAGGGCGTGTTGTTTGGCCTGGTTCTAGGTGCGGCGATGACCGCCAATGGCGAAGACGGCCAACAGCTGATCGCCTCCACCTTGCTGCTGGTCATTGGTCTCTTGCTATTGGTGGCGGCCTTCAAGAAGTGGCGCAAAGAAGAAGACCCTGACGACCCGCCGCCCAAGTGGATGACCGGCATTAGCAGCCTTTCAGGGCTGCGGGCCATCGGCGCGGGGGCGTTGTTTGTATCAATTGCCGTCAAGCAGTGGGTGTTTACCCTATCAGCGATCAGCATTATTAGCGAGGCGGGGATGGAACGGCCGTCTGGCATCGGCCTCTACCTTTTCTATACCCTGCTAACCCAAACGCTCGTCCTCCCGCCCATCTTGTTCTACGCCATCGCGCCGCAGCGGGCGGCCAAACCATTAAAAGCGGCGCAGAGTTGGCTGGAACGCAATAATCGGGTCATTGTCATGACCGTGTCGTTCATTTTTGGGCTGTGGTTCTCCTACAAGGGTATCACCGGGCTGATCGAGTAAGAAAGGTTTTTATGCTGCCCACCATCATCACCAACAGCGAAACAGGGGTTACATTCCTGTTATGGGTGGAATACGCCACCCTGTTTATTGAAGCCCTTGCCGTACTCATCATTGTCGTGGCCATTGTGGTTGCGCTGACACGCTATCTGCTGCGATATGCCAACCCGCAATCCGACAAGGGGGAACTTTATCATGCCCTCAAGGTCAGTCTGGGCAAATCGCTCCTGCTTGGTCTGGAAATTTTGGTAGCAGCCGACATCATCTACACCGTCGCCCTGGAAGCGACGCTGGAAAGCGTCCTGGTTTTGGGATTGCTGGTAATGATTCGCACTTTTCTAAGCTGGGCGCTGCTGGTTGAAATAGAAGGGCGCTGGCCCTGGCAGCACGCATAATTTATTTTGTTGGCAACAGCCCGACCTGCAAATCGGGTTGAATTTTATCTACTCTATAGAACAAGGAGACTATTCGTATGACAACATTAACTGTATGGAAATTTGACAGCCCCGCCGGGGCGCAAGAGGCATTAAACAAGCTGGTAGAGCTGTCAAAACAGCACCTCATCCAGGTTAACGATGCGGCCGTTGTGTCGTGGGAAGCGGGCAAGAAAAAGCCCAAGACCAACAACTATGGCAGCATGACCGGCCAGGCGGCCGTTTCCGGCGCGTTCTGGGGGATGCTCTTTGGCCTGATCTTCTTTGTGCCCTTCTTTGGCATGGCCATGGGCGCAGCGATGGGCGCGATGACGGGCAAGTTTGCCGACTATGGCATCAACGACAACTTCATTAAGGAAGTGCGCGGTCAGGTTACCGAAGGCACGTCGGCGCTCTTTTTGATGACCAGCGACGCAGTGCAAGACCGCGTGGCCGAGGCTTTTCAGGGCGTTTCGGCTGAACTGATTCAATCGAACCTGACCAGCGAACAAGAAGCGCAGTTGATGGAAGATTTCGGCGGGTAACGGCCGTTACCGTCGCCCATTCATTTGCTAATGACCCGCGATGGGCGTATCTGGTTGATACGCCCCATCGCGGGCGAATTCTTAAACAAACGGAGATAAAAACCATGCCCGGTAAAGCACGGCGTGAACAACGCCAAGAAGAACGTGAGGTCTTTGGCCGCCGCGGGACGGCAACCCGCTACAGAATGCGGCAAAAATTGGTCGCTTTTGGGGATGATTTCTGGATCGAGAACGAAAGCGGTCAGCGTGTTTTCAAGGTGGACGGCAAAATGCTGCGCGTGCGCGACACCCTCTTTTTTGAAGATATGCAAGGCCAAACCCAATGCAAAATTCAGGAGAAACTGTTGCGCGTCAAAGATTCGATGACGATTGAGGGGCCAAACGACGAGCGCTTGGCCATCGTCAAGAAGGCGCTGATCTCGCCGCTGCGCGACCGTTGGGTAGTGAAAATTGGAGACGGCCCAGATCTGCAAGTGCAAGGCAACATTCTGAATCACCAATACACCATCGGCGAAGGCGGAAGCAAAATCGCCGAAGTTTCCAAAAAGTGGTTCCGCCTGGCCGACACCTACGGCGTCCAGATTGAACCGGGGCAAAACGACATTGTGATTCTGGCTGTTACCGTAGCCGTAGACATGATGGCGCATGGCTAGACAGGAAGCATTGACAATTGACAACGAACAATTGACAATTGTCAATGGCTTATTCCTATGGCTGGTTCGCATGATCAGCCATCAAACCTAGTACATAGATGATGTCGACTAGAAGACCTTTTTTCCGCCGTAGATCTGTTACGCCACCCAAAGAAACTATATTGAGCAGTGTCCTGGGTGAATATCTGGACCCGATTGATGCGCTGTTTACCATCTTTTTCAGCATTCTCTTTGCCTTGCTCTTTACATTATCATATGGCATCTTGATCTATCGCGGCATCATTGATTCATCCCTCGCCAACGGTTATGGGCAAGAATTGTTTGCGGCAATTTTAGGGGCCGTCGCCGCCTGGGGGATCATTGATGGCGTCATCTATGTTTTATCTGAGGTTTTTGCGCGAGGAGAACGGTATCGTTTGCTAAGGTATGTCCAATCGAGCGATAGTGATGAAACGGCCGTTGCCGCTATTGCCGACACGCTGGATTTTATCCTGAAACCAATAACCAACGACAATCAACGCGTCGGGCTTTATCATGATATTGCCGGTTATTTAAGCCAGGCTGAACCGCAGACTGTCGGCTTACAACGTGAGGACCTGGTGGGAGCAGCAACCACCATTTTACTATCCATTGTGGCGGTGTTGCCCTCTTTACTGCCGCTGCTGCTTCTGCCGGACAACACCGCTTTGGCGATTCGCATCTCCAACTTCCTATCCTTTTTTGTGGTCTTTGCCACAGGGTATAGTTGGGGCATTCATACCGACACAAATCCCTGGAAAACAGGTTTGCTTTTGGCCTCTGTTTGCCTGATTATGGTTTTAATCGCAATGTTGCTAGGTGGTTAGCCAAATGACCTTATTCAACCGTGTCTGAGTTATTTTCATCATGAGACGACAATTCATCAACCGCAACACGATCGGCGAGGATCTGACGGCCGGGCTGGTCCTGGGTATTCAAAGCATCCCCGACGGGCTGGCGAAACGGCCTGCTGGCGCTGATCAATCCCATCTACGGCCTGTATGGTTACATGATGGGCACATTTAGCGGCGCGTTTTTCACCAGTTCCGCATTCATGTCTATTCAGGCTACCAGCGCCATGGCGTTGGTGGTAGCCAGTGTGCCACAAGTCACCGCAGGGCCAACCCCGAACACGCCCCTATTTGCCCTGGCAATACTAACCGGCGTGTTTATGCTGATAGCCGGCCTGTTGAAGCTGGGTTCGCTGGTGCGCTTTGTGCCCAATGCGGTGATGACGGGTTTTGTCAATGCGGTGGCGTTCCTCATCATATTGGGGCAGTTGGATGACTTTACCCGCTACAGCAGCGTGGGGGCTAATCGGATTGCCCGCACATTGGACTTGCTGCGAAACCTGGATCAAGTTCATTTGCCAACATTGATGGTAGGCATTCTCACCATCGTCTTGATTTTGACGCTGGAGAAGACCAGTTTGAAATCGTTGGGCATCGTGGTGGCGATGGTGGTGGCGTCGCTAGTTGTGCCACTGCTGGGCGCGGATGGCGTCGTATTGGTGCGGGACGTGGCCAATATTCCCAGTTCGCTGCCACGGCCGTTAATGCCGCCGTTGTCTGTGTTTCCTGGCCTGATCATCCCGGCGCTGGCGCTGACCTTTGTCGGGTTGATGCAAGGGGCGGGCATCACACAATCCATCCCCAACCCAGACGGCCGTTACCCAGACGCATCCGGCGACTTTATTGGGCAAGGAGTCGCCAACATGGTATCCGGGCTGTTCCAGGGAACGGCCGTAGGCGGTTCCCTTTCCGCCACCGCCCTGGTCGTCGGCGCCGGAGCGCGCTCCCGTTTTGCCAACATCTCCGCCGGGGTCGTGATGGCTCTGGCGATTGTCCTGTTTGGCCGTTATGTCGGCGCTATCGCCATGCCCGTGCTGGCCGGTTTGTTAATTGTGGTCGGTTTCCGCACGCTCAAACCAGCGCAAATCCGCATGGTTTGGCGGACAGGCGCGGTGCAGCAGGGCGTGATGAGCCTGACTTTTTTGGCCGCCCTGTTTATTCCGCTGCAATATGCTGTCCTGCTGGGCGTCGCGCTGGCCGTGCTGCTCTATGTTTTTCAGCAGTCCAATAAGCTGGTTGTCAAAGCCTGGGAAATTGGACCGGGAGAATACCCGGTAGAAAGCGATCCGCCAACGGCCGTGCCCCCCCATCAAGTAACCATCCTGATGCCCTATGGCAGCCTGTTTTACGCCGCCGCGCCGGTGTTCAGCGCCCAACTGCCGGAAGTAACCCACGCCACGCAACACGCCGTCGTCATCCTGACGCTGCGTGGACAAACAGACGTGGGCAGCACCTTCTTGAAAGTCCTAACGCGCTACGCCAACCAGCTCCACGAGCAAGACAGCAAATTAATGCTGGCGGGCATAGAACCCTATGCCTTGATCCAAATTGAGCGAACCGGTATACTGCGAACCATTGGGCGGGAAAATGTCTTCCCGGCATCTGAAGGAGTTGGCATGGCGCTGTTGCAAGCCGTAGAGGCAGCCGAAACATGGATCGCGGCGCAACCTGGAGCAATCCCCTGATTTCCACAACCTAAACGTTGATAACCTGGCGGCAAGCTATGGTAATGGTTGTTGCCTGTCGGGCATCATAAACGTGGTTGGCGAAATAAAGTAACATGGTGAGTGGGTTGATTTCCGCCCACCCATCGAAAAACAAACCAATTAATTAGGAAGGAGAAACAAAGGTTTTTATGAAAACAACAGTAAGGATCATTTTACTCGCTATCGGCTTGTTTTTGCTGGCTGCCTGCCAACAAGCGGCTGAACCTGAAGCCAGCATGGACTTGGCCGGCACAAATTGGATGCTGAGTTCATTAAATGGTGAACTACCTAAGGAGGGCACGGCCGTTACCCTTCTGTTTGGCGCCGATGGCAGCGTCTCTGGCTCTGATGGGTGTAACCAATTCAGCACCACCTACACCCAAGACGGCGCAACCCTAACCATCAACCAACCCGCCGCCGCCACCATGATGGCCTGTGACGAGCCGATCATGACCCAGGCAGCCGCTTATATGACAGCCCTGGCCACCACAACCAGCTTTACCGCTTCCAACAATCAATTAAGCCTGAGTAATGGCGATCAAATCCTGGCGACCTTTGTCACCAGCGTCCAAACCGCCGCAGTTGCAAGCCAAATGGTCGAGCCGGCCGGTAGTGTTCTTGCCGGTACAAATTGGCTGCTAAGCGCCCTCAATGGCGAACTGCCTCTCGCCGGCACAACCATGTACCTTCAGTTCGGTACAGATGGGACGGTATCCGGGTCCGATGGCTGCAACTTATTGAACACCACCTACACCCAAGACGGCAGCAGCCTCAGTTTTGGCCAGTCCGGCGCTTCGACGCTGATGGCCTGTCCTGAGACGATCATGGCGCAGGCCACGGCGTTTACCGCCGCGCTGACAGCAACAAACAGCTTTACGATGACGGAAAGCGACCTGACATTGCAGAGTGGGGATCAGGTTTTAGCCACATTTGCTGTCAACCCAACCAATCTGACCGACACGGCGTGGGAAGTGGTCAGTTACAACAACGGCCGTGAAGCTGTGGTCGGTCTCATACTCGGCACAGAAATATCTGCCGATTTTGGGGTTGAAGGCGACTTAACCGGTAACGCCGGCTGCAACCAATACTTCACCAGCTTCACAGCCGACAGCGGCGCCATCGAAATCGGGATGGCCGGATCGACCATGCGCTACTGTGAAGAACCGGCAGGCATTATGGAGCAGGAAACTGCCTACCTGGCCGCTTTACAAAGCGCCGCCACCTACAGCATCCGAGGCGATTTGCTGGAAATGCGCACCGCCGAAGACGCCTTAGCCGTTATCATGACACGCAAGATTGTCATCGACTTGCCAGACCCAGAACCGGCACTGCCCAGCGGCCGTGTCAATTCCCCGCAGGGGCTAAACATCCGCTCCGGCCCTGGCGTCAACTTCCCGGTCATCGGGTTCGCGCGGGATGGCGATGAAGGTGAAATCGTCGGCCGCAGCGTCGATAACCGCTGGTGGGCGGCCGCTGTGCCCACTGCGCCGGGCGGCATCGGCTGGGTCTCCGCCGACTTCGTGATCGCCACCAATACAGCAAACGTACCGGTTATTGAGGTAGCGCCGCCGGTTATCGTGGTTCCCACAACCGCGCCGACCCCCACCCCAGTCCCGTCGCCAACAGCCACGCCGCTGCCAGAAATCGCCTTTACTGCCGACCGCACCAATATCAACCAGGGAGAATGCACTACCCTGCGCTGGTCGGTGCAAAATATCCAGGCGGTCTGGGTTTACCCGTTGGGCGAGCGCTTCGAGAACTTCCCGCGCACCGGGCAGGGCAGCGAGCAGGTATGCCCCACAACAACCACAACCTATGAAATGCGCGTACTGCAGCGTGATGGGTCGATCATCTTGCGTCAGGTCACCATCAACGTAGCCGGCGTCGTGGATCCGCTGGCGGGAACTCGTTGGGAGGTGATAAGTTACAATAACGGCCGTGGCGGTTTTGTTTCTTTAATCCCCAACACCCGCATCACCATTGAATTTGGTTTAGGCGGCCAGATCAGCGGCAATTCAGGCTGCAATACGTATCTTTCAGCCTATCGCCTGAACGGCAGCAACATATTCATCGATCCGCCGAGTGGCACGCAGCAGTTATGCGCGGAACCAGAAGGCATTATGGGTCAAGAAGCTGAATTCTTAGCCGCTTTGCGGTCTGCCGCCACTTTCCGCATCAACGGCAGCACCTTGGAAATGCGCACAGCTGGTAATCAAAACGCTGTGCTTGCCACCCAAACCCCCTAGTCGTTTGTCGGAAAAGTACCCGTAGCCGCGGTTTCTTACCGCGTCTTCCAGAGGCGGGGTAAGGATACCCCGGCTACAAAAAAAGGTTCTCCGACAGACTGCTAGTCATTAAAAAACCTGGCAGGTCTAAAAAGACCTGCCAGGTTTTCTCCGCCTGGCGCTCATCCGCAAATGAACAGGCGGCTCTCGTTTAACCCATCAACCTGAGCAAAAAATTTCATACCGGTTACTTCAAATAAGTATCCAGAAAAGCGATTACCAGACCTAGATTTTCGGCCGTTTCAAACTGCGCCCCGCCATGCCCCGCCCCATCCAACGAGATATAGGTCACTTTGTCGGCGCCAATAATAGAAGCCAGCGCGTCGGCCAGGTTGCTGTTCTGAACTGGCGGAATGTTGCAATCGGCCGTACCGTTTTGAATGAAGAAGGGAGCGTCGTCGGCGGTAATGTAGTTCATCGGGTTGGTCGTAGCCACAAACTCTGTTACCGTCTGAATGGCCGCGCCTACCAGCTTGGATTCGGGCGAATCGGCGGCATCGTGGGTAGCCGGGCAGTCTGTGCCGGCAAACTGGGCGTCCATTTGCAAGAAATCGATGGGTCCAAACCAGTCTACCACAGCCTGTACGCAGCTCGATTGATCAGCGTAGCCCAGTTCCGCCCCTTCTAATTCGGCGACACCGCAAGTTGTGCCCAGCAAAGAGACAATGTTGCCCCCCGCCGATGCGCCCCACGCGCCAAACTTTTCCGGATCGAGATTGTATTGGGCCGCGTTGGCGCGCAAGAAACGCACGGCCGTTTTGGCATCATAGATTTGCGCCGGATAAATGGCCTCGCCGCTCAGGCGGTAGTTAATGCTGGCCACGGCATAACCGGCCTCCAACAACTGATCCACGCCGGTTAAGCCAGCGCCGTCTGCTTTATCGCCAAACATAAAGCCACCGCCATGCACCATGAAAACCACCGGAAAAGGGCCGTCGCCGCTGGTAGGAATGTAAAGGTCGAGTTTCTGGGTCGAAGAAAGGTCGGCGTAGGCCAGATCGGCCATGGTGGGCGCTACAGACGCGAACGTGGTGCTGGAGCCAGCGGCGCCGCGCTGCGGCATCACATTGGCTGCCGCCGGGGCTGTTGTCGCGGCTGGGGCAGATTCCGGGGCTACGGCCGTATTCTCCACGACTGGCGCAACAACAACCGGAGTCGGCTCGGCACTGCTACAACCTGTCAGGGCAAGCAACAGCCATACGGCCGTTGCCAAAATTGTCAGATAAAACAAGGGGGCTACAAAAAGTTTTTTCATTGGTTCTCCTGTCAAACAGTAAAATAATATTTGCTCATTATGCCAGACAAGTCTGAAGAAAATCTTCAGACAAACTTGGCGACTTGTGCAGGATTTACGGCCGTCCTTGAGAATCTCTTCAGATTGGTATGTTACAATTCCTCGCAGTTACCCAAAACAAGATTTACCATGACTTTAAAGACCCTAAGGGTTTGTCCTAAATCAATTAAACCCTTAGGGTTTTTCTAGCAGTTTGTCGGAAAAGTGCCCGTAGCCGCGGTTTCTTACCGCGTCTTCCAGAGGCGGGGTAAGGATACCCCGGCTACAAAAAGAGGTTCTCCGACAGACTGCTAGAGAAACCTGAAAAGATGCGAATTACCGGCAAAAAGGAACTGCCTATGCCCCACCGAATCCTCATCGTCGACGACGACAAATCCATCGTTAAAGTGTTAGCGGCTTATCTGGAACAGTCAGGCTTTCAGGTCATCCTGGCCTATGATGGCGAAATGGCCCTCCACGCCCTACGCCGCGAACGCCCCGACCTCGTCATTCTAGACCTGATGATGCCCCATCGGGATGGCTGGGAAGTAACCCACGCAGTCCGCGCCGATAAAAATCTGGCGGCCACACCCATCATCATCCTCAGCGCCCGCATCGAAGACACCGACAAAATTGTCGGCCTGGAACTGGGCGCCGATGATTACATCACCAAGCCGTTTAATGCCCGCGAGGTGGTGGCGCGAGTCAAAGCCCTTCTCCGCCGGGTAAAACTGGATCAGTCGCCGGTTGCCGCCCCCAGCGTGCTGACATTTGGCAGCCTTCGCCTGGATGTCGAGCAGCATTCTCTCATGGTGAATGGATCGCCCGTCGAGTTAACGCCAACGGAATTTAGACTGTTGGCGATCTTTTTAGCCAACCCTGGGTACACCTTCACCCGCGACGACCTGCTGGAACAGGCGCTTGGTTACGCCTACGAAGGGCTGGGCCGCACCCTCGACACCCACATCCACAACCTGCGCCGCAAAATAGAAACCGATCCCAACGCGCCTATTTGCATCCAAACCGTTTATGGAATCGGCTACCGGCTCACGGGAGAAACTCTATGAATCGCCTCTGGATTCGCCTCAGCCTGATGATCAGCGCCGTTCTGTTCTCTATGTTCTTTTTGCAATTTTTAGCCATTACCCTGGATGGACCAGACCACGATTCAGGTCCGACGGACGAACAACCCGCAGATATTCAGGGCCGGCTGGTCGAATTTATGCTCTTTTCGCTGGTGGTGGGCACGGCCGGCGGGTTCGGAATTGGGCGAGTGGTCAGCTCGCCTGTTAACAATCTGGTGAAGGCCGTGCAGCGCGTGGGAGACGGCGAGCTGACGGTGCGTGTGCCCGTGCGCGGCAGCCTGGAATTCCAAGAACTGGCCCAATCCTTTAACAAAATGGCCGAAGATTTGCAGCGGACAGAAACGCTGCGCAATCATCTTATGGCCGATGTGTCTCACGAATTACGCACCCCATTGACGGTGCTGGAAAGCAACCTGCGCGCGGTTCTTGACCACGTTTACACCCTGGACGAAGTTGAAATCGCCACGCTTTACGGCCAGACCCGCCATTTATCTCGGCTGGTCAACGATTTGCGCGAACTGGCGCTGGCAGAGGCGCATCAATTACCCCTGGAGAAAGTTCCCACCAACGTAACGGAAATCATTGCGGAAACATTGCAAGCGCTGGAACCGCTCGCCCTGGAGAAGGGGATCGCGCTGCGCAACAAAACCAGCCAACTGCCAGAGGCAACTTTAGACCCGCTGCGAATTCAGCAGGTCTTATTCAATTTGCTGACCAACGCCTTACGCCACACGCCGCCTGGGGGCACGATTATCCTCACAGGCGGCAGCAGCGCCGATGGGATGTCCATTTCTGTGCAAGACAATGGCGAAGGGTTGGAAGCGGAGCAGCTAACGGCCGTCTTCAACCGCTTTTACCGGGCCGACAAATCACGCAGCCGCGACACAGGCGGCAGCGGGTTAGGGCTGGCAATTGTCAAGGCGCTTGTAGAACAGCATGGCGGGCGCGTGGAGGTGAAGAGCGCCGGCCGTGGGCAGGGTTGTGAATTCATCTTGTGGCTGCCGCTTGGTTAAGACGGCCGTACCTGGAAATCGCCCAGGTTACGGTCGCATCTCGCAGTTAAACCGCTGTTTCTGATTCCACAAGCGGCAGCAAGCGCGAATCTTCCAATGCCGCTGTACGATGTCCCATACCGACCAGATAGGCCTCATTTGGCATGATTCTAAGTGGAGGATTGGGGGAGAACGGCCGTTATTTATTCGCCACTACCAAACTGCCTGACGTGTTGAGGCGGTTTGGTAGTTGGCAAAAACCTGTTGCCACTACAGGACAATAGTTCTACAATAAATTCCGTTACTCGCTTAACCGTGCCCAAACTACGTCTAACAGGAGTAAGTTTCACATGAATGCCAATGCCTTCCGACATTTTTACGGCTATCATTTTTCTGAAAACCGCAAGATATGGGACAACTATGTCAGCACATTGTCCTATGACCTCTTCACGCAAGGCGCAGACTATTCCCACGGGTCTATTCGCAACCAGATTCTCCATCTCATGGACGTAGACGACGCATGGTTTAGCGAACTGCGCGGCGTTGAACCTTCAGAACCACTGCCACCCACTGCCACAGACGACAGGGAAATAATTCGAGCGCGATGGGATAGCATCGAGCAACATATTCGCACTTACCTGGCGGAATTGCAGGACGAAATGTTGTTCGATAAACCGATAGTTGAACCTGAGGAAGATAAAGACCTGGTGGTGTGGCAAGTGCTGCTCCATGTGGCCAATCATGGCACCGATCATCGCGCCCAACTTCTCAGGCTTCTGAACGACCTGGGCGTGAAAACGGAATCCCAAGATTACATGTTCTATGTCTATGACAACTTGTAAGGCTGTTTTCCGCAGGCCAACCGCGCCAGGCAGGCTGGGATTTCCAAAGCTCTATTTACGGGTCGTCATTGGGTAAACTCGCGCCTCAGCGCCGGGCAAGACGAGTCGAAAATTGATCCCGCGATGGCCCAAAACAAAATACAATAAATCTGCCAGTTGCATCTGAAACCGCTCTCGGTTATGATAGCTTTCTTCGCCCATTTTAGTGATCAACTTACTTCCGCGATTTTTTACGAAAACACCATACCAAGGAAATTCAGCTTGTCGACTAGTGGCGCCCCTCCATTTACCTCAGTACAGGAAGCGGATAGTTTCCTTACCACATGGACTCAAGATCTGAACCGGACACTCAATGTCTCTTTTGATCCACCTGGGTCGTTATTTGCCTCGACAACAACCGGATCGCAGCCAACCACCATTTGCTTTTACCTGATTGAAATTGTTCCCGTGCCTTCTTTGCGAGGAACAAAACGCCCGCCTCTCCAAGCAAATCTAAACTATCTTGTGACCAGCTGGGGTCAGAACCAGCATCACATCTTGACCCAATTTATGTTTGCGGTGATGGAAAATCCTCAGCTTGAAGTCAGAACGGATCCCCTGCCGCTTGTCGTTTGGAGCAGCTTTGGCATACCGCCGCGCCCGTCGTTCCTTCTGCAAGTGCCTTTGCGGCTGGAGCGGTTGGAGCGCAACGTGCCCCTGGTCCGCGAAGGGCGACTGCTGCCGATACCGGCGCATGTGAATGTGTACGGCCGTATCCAGGTTCCCAACGCCGGCCGCAACAACCAACCCATCACCCTGTCCGCCGCCCAGGTAAGCATAGACGGCCTGGACCGATCCGTCACCACCGACACCCAGGGCCACTTCCATCTGGCCAATGTCCAGCCCAACGCCCAGGGAGAAATAGAACTGCGCATCACGGCTCGCGGCCATACACTTACCCACACAATCTCGGAAACAGGCGCCGCCGACGCGCCTGTCGTAATTGACCTTCCCCTGCCGTTAGCCACGCTTAACGGCCGTATCCTCACCCCCGCCAACCAACCCCTCACCAACGCCCGCATCGAATTCCCCAACGAAAAGCAGTACGTCATCACTCGGCCAGACGGCCGTTTCATCTTCGATGGCGCTCCAGCCAACCTCCAACCCCACCAACTCGCCGTGACGCAAAACGGCCGTCCCCTCACCATCACCCCTCAAACCAATGAATGGCTATTTCAGCAGCAAGGGTCCGGCTCCCCCTCTGAGCCGGTCGTTATCCAGTTCAAATTATGATCGAAACGGAGGCATCATATGGTTATGTACGATAGTAAAGCGCCCGGCGTCTACATCCAGGAAATCTCAGGCGGCGCCCGACCCATTCAAGCAGTGGGCACAAGCACAGCCGGTTTCGTGGGCGACGCCGGCAGCCCCAACGCGCCCCAAGACGAAGCCATCGCCGTAAACAATTGGCTTGAATACCTTCGCAAATTCAAGCTCGATTCGCCAAACGAGGCCGGCCGCAATGAAGCCAAACGCGCCGCAGTCACGGCGGAAACGGCCGCCAAGACCGCCCTGACCGCTGCCCAAAAAGCGCAAAAAGACGCGCCAGACAATGCCTCAACCGCTGATAAAAAGCGATTGCAAAAAGCGGTAGATGATGCTACCCAGGCGTTGAAAGATACCCAAAAAGCCAGGGAAGAAGCCGAAAAAACAGTCGCCAACAGCACCCCGCTCACCAATGCCGTTTACGGTTTTTTCCTGAACGGCGGCAGCCGGTGCTACGTCGTCAACATCGGTTCAGGCACAAACGCCAACCTCAAAGATGGGCTGGAAAAACTGACCAAGCGGGACGAAGTCGCCATCGTTGCCGCCCCCGGTTCGGCCAGTTACCAGGATGTCATCGACCACTGCGAAAACCTGAAAGACCGGGTGGCCATTCTGGATGCCCCCCAAACAGTCGCCGATCTGGATGCTTTGGCCGGCGAGTCCCGCCCGCCCAGTTCCAGCTATGCCGCCTGCTACTACCCCTGGATCAAAGTACGCGATCCCTTGACCAACGCCATGATCAGCGTGCCACCCTCCGGCCACATGGCCGGCATTTGGGCGCGCACCGACGCCGAACGCGGCGTCCATAAAGCCCCGGCCAACACGCGCGTGCGCGGCGCATTGGGCCTGGAATACGATCTGTCTGGCGCCGAACAAGGCACGCTCAACCAGGCGGGCATCAATTGTATTCGCAACTTTGTTGGCGATGGCATTCTGGTGTGGGGCGCGCGCACACTGTCCACCGATGGTGAATGGCGTTACCTGAATGTGCGCCGCCTGTTCAATATGCTGGAAGAATCTATCGCCAACAGCACCCGCTGGATAGTCTTTGAACCCAACGATGAACCGCTGTGGGCGGCCATCCGGCGCGATGTAACCGCTTTCCTCTTACGCATCTGGCGGTCGGGAGCGCTGCAAGGCGCGACGCCGGCCGAAGCCTTCTTCGTGAAGTGCGACGCCGAAACCAATCCCCAGGAAAATATTGACGCGGGGGTGGTGACTACGGTTATCGGCCTGGCGCCGGTCAAACCCGCCGAGTTTGTCGTCTTCCAGATTAAACAGTATCAGGCCGGCACTGATGTTGCAGTTCAAGGAGGTTAAGCATGGCTGACAATGATCCTTTTCGTTCATATAACTTCAAGCTGAATATCAGCGGCGTCAACGACGCCCATTTTACGGAATGTTCTGGCCTGGGACTGACCGTGGAACCGATTCGTTACCGGGAAGCTGGAGACAGCTACGTGGTGCGCCACATTCCCGGGCCGGTAACATTTGAACCGGTGACCCTGACCTATGGCGTCACCAACTCCAACGATTTATGGCGGTGGTTGATGACGGCCGTTGACGGCCGTGTCGAGCGCAAAAATGTGTCCATCATCATGATGAGCGCCGATGGCAGCAGCGAGGTCATGCGTTGGAATTTGCAAGACGCCTGGCCATCGGCCTGGAAAGGCGCCACCCTCGACGCCATGGCCAACGAAATCGCCATCGAAAGCCTGACGCTGGTCTACGACTCTCTGGGACGCGACCGCTAAACCATGCCCAACGCCGGTTCAGACAAACCCTGGCTGCAAGATTTCGAGCAGATGCTTTCCCGATGGGCGGCCCATGTGCGCGCGCAGGCTGCCACAGGCGAACAATCGCCAGCGGCAGCGGCTCTGCTGGACGAACTGCTGCGCAGTTGGGCGGCGTTTGTCCAACAGCCGGACGATGCGCGCCGCGCCGGACAGCCGCCGGCCGATTGGCTGGCGCGCGCCGCTTCCGGCGGACCTCCGGCGCATTGGTTGGCCTACATCCGCGAGAAGGCGCCGCACCTGCTGGATGAATCCGGCGAACTGCGCCTGACGATGGGCACGGCCGTTCCCCCCACCGCCCCAGCCTTGCCGCCAATCGCCGCCGATATACCTCAGGACACGGTCGCCACGCCGCCGGTAACGGACGCCCAGCTTGCTGAGTCGCCGCCAGCCGCCAAGCCGGTCGCAACGGCCGTCATCACGACTCCGCCAGCTCCCGATTTGCCGCCGCCGGCCGCCCTGGAAAAAACGTCAGCCACACGGCCGTCAACGGTTCGCCTGTCGCCTGCGCCGCTTCCTTCGGTTGACACGCGCCCACCAACGGCCGTTCCTGCTCCGACGCCAGCTCCAACGCCGCGCCCCGCCCCCACCCCGCCGGACGAAAAAGGCGCAGCCGATGAAACACACGCCGTCGAGCCAGACTTGCCTCCCGCGCCGCCGGTCTCGCCGCCGGTATTGGCCGCCAAAACGCCGCCGGAAATTGTTTCCCCGGTTTCGGCGGCAGAGATCACGCGCGAACCGGTGGGCAGAACGGCCGTTTCCCCACGCCAACCCTTGCAGCTAAAACCGGTCTCCACCCGTCCGCCAGCCGTGCCAGCCACGCCAGCGCCACATTCACCGCCCAAAGCCTACGCAGCAAGCCATTCATTACCCGCCGAGGAAATGGTTACAGTTCGTCCGTCGCCGCTGCTCCCGCCAATTGAGCCAGCACAGCCCCACCAAGAGCCAGCGCGTTTACCACAATGGCAGCCTGCCGCCGAAGAAAGTGTTTTCTACGCGCCAAAGCCGGGACACGGCCGTGTCCCCTCTGCGCCTGACCCATCCCCGCCGAGCTGGAAGCAGCCTGCTCGCCCCACGACGGCGGACCTGCCTGAACCAACACCCAGACGCGGAGAAGAAACGGCCGTGCCATCCCCCATCACCGCCCCCACCTGGCCAGAACTGCCGCCCGATACGCCCCGGCTGCCCAACGAAACGCCCGCAGACAATCCCCCGCCCTGGCTGGTTTACCGGCTGGCATTAGAGCAGCGGCGGCGGGAACGTTTAGACCGCGAACAACGAGGAACCCAGTGGAACGCGTCGCCTTTTTAATCGAAGCTACAAACGAAGTGCTGCGTTGTATGTTAAACCCGGAAACGCTGGTGATGCAGCGTACCGCTGGCGTGCGCCCGCTGCACTCTTTAAATGGACCCGTCACCGGCGCCGGTCTCACCGATGATCCGGTGGTGTTCACCGGCGGCGGCCGTACGCTGCTGGAACTGGAACTCTTGTTTGATTTGAGCCTTAGCGACTCGACAAATCAGGTGGCCGACGTGCGGGCGCTGACCCTGCCCCTCTGGCAAATGGCCGAAAACACCCGGCAAGGTCCCATCTATTCCCAACCGCCGCAAGTCCTGTTTATTTGGGGCAAATCATGGAGTATCCCGGCGGTGGTGCTGTCTGTGGCCGAGCGGTACGAGCGCTTTACCATCTATGGGCAGGCGCAGCGTTCCTGGATGAGTTTGCGCCTGCTGCGCATCAACAGCCCCAGCCCGCAGCCGCAGACCCGCCAATCCTTTTTTCTGTCCAGCGTTCCTGCTCCCGCTGACCTGGGCAGCCCCGATGAGACCTGGGGCACGCATGAGGTTATCGAGGGTGAACGGATCGATCAAATCGCCGACAAGTACTATGGCGATTCGTCGCTCTGGCGGCTGCTGGCCGCAGTTAACGAAGTGGATGATCCGGGCAATTTGGGGTTGGGGCAAATCCTTCATGTACCGCCACGACGCGGAGGGGGTGCGTCATGATGGGACAAACGACCCTCAATGAAGTGGAAGTGGCGGTGGATGGCCGGCTGTTTAACGCCGGGTTGCTCTCTGGCCTGGGTGAAGTGCGCGTGCAGCAGCGGTTGTCGCTGCCGGATCAGGCCGAGCTGAGTTTTTTTGACTCGGTGGGATCGCTGGAGGCGATTGAGGAATTTGCGCCGGGCATGAGCCTGCAAATTACCAGCTATCACCGGGATGCAGCGGCGCGGTTGTTTGTGGGCGAGATAACGGCCGTAGAACACATCTACCACGCCAACGGCTCCTACGAGATTCAGGTGCGCGGCTACGATAAGCTGCACCAGATGCGCAACAATCAATCGCTGCGCGTGTTTGAAAACGCCACCATCGTGGGCGTCGCCGAAAAAGTCGCCAAACCCTACAACATAAAGGTAAAAGGCGGCGCAACGCGCCTTCGCTGGCCCCAGGTTTTTCAGCACCACCAGTCTGATTTGGAACTGCTGGTAGAAATGGCCGCCCGCGACGGGCTGTATGTAACCCTGCGCGGCGGCGAACTGCACCTGATGCCCCACACAGGCATTGGCGAAGCGGTTAAGCTGAACTTGCGCCAGGATTTGTTAGAAGCGCGGTTGGAGCAAAACAGCGATTTGTCGCGCCAACGGGTAACCGCTTCGGGCTGGGATACACAGTTTGCCAAAGCGCAAGCCAGCGGCAACGCGAAGCCATCTGACCTGCAATCTCCAGCACGGAGCCGAGAATCATCGGCGGCCCACTGGCTGAACGAGAGCCTGGTTGACCGCGATCAGGCGGAAGCGCTGGCAGCGGCCGATATGCAATTTCGGCGGTCCGTGGCCAGAACCTTGTGGGGCGTGGCTGTCGGGAATCCTCTGCTGCGGCCGGGAACTCCGGTTGAACTTGTGGGCGCGTCCGGGGCAAGTGCGCAGCGGTATGTGCTGGCGTCGGTTATCCATCGCATGAGCAACCAGATGGACTACATCACAGAGATTGACAGCCGCCTGCCAGACCCGCGCCCGCGCCCACGGGGGGCAGCGATAACGGTTGGGATTGTGACAACGGCGCAGGACCCGAAAGAAAACGGCCGTGTCCGCGTCCATCTTCCCGCCTATGGCGGCGTAGAAAGCGGCTGGCTGCCCGTATTAACCGTAGGCGCCGGCCAGCAAAAAGGACTGGTCATGCTGCCGGCCCCCAACGACACCGTGTTGGTGCTGCTGGCCTACGAAGATCCGGCTCAGGGCATCGTGTTGGGCGGTTTGTACGGCACAATCAATACCCCCGACAGCGGCGTAAACGCGCAGGGTCAGGTTCACCGCTACACCTGGACCACTCCTCAGGGACAACGCATCCAACTGGACAACGACGATAACTCGGTGCGGTTGGAAAACAGCGGCGCATTGATGGGTCCTGGCAGCCTCATCGACATCAAAGACGGAGAAATCACGATCAAGAATCAGGCCGGCAGCTACATTAAACTCGATGGCGACCAAATTATCATTGCCGGGAAGGCCATTGATTTCCAAAGTCTGTAAGAGGGATGATGAAGTTTTTAACAGAAAAAGCAAAGCTGATTTGCCGCCACAGAACCGGCGCGGTGCAAATTTCCACCCGGCAACATCTGGTGCGCATTGACGGCGATTCGGTCCTCGTGAAACGCGATCCGGAGCTAAAGACCATTCTGGGCTGCTCCAACGTGGGGCCAACCATCAAACCATGTTCCCTGACCCTGGCGGCGACGGCGGGGTATTCCGATTTTATTCGCATCGACGGCAAGGCGGTCTGCCTGGATACCATCGTGGGCCTGACGGACGGCACGCCGCCTTCGGCAATCCAATATATCGTGAAGGATGCCGGCCAGGATTTTGTGGCGGAACGGCCGTAAAATGCAAGCTCCCATCGGCGCAATCTGCCCAGCAACAAACAGAGGGAAGGAACAATGAGCGCGAACCTCGCTGTGTGTTTTACGCATCCGGACCTGGACAGCGGCGTGCCCGGATTGCACGTTTCGCCCACGCAAGGCCGCCTGAAAATGGTTGATGGGGATGCCGCCGTGCGGCAGGCGATTTTGCTGCTGCTTTCCACGCGGCCCGGGGAACGGGTGATGCGGCCGGATTATGGCTGCGATATTCACCAACTGGCATTTGCGGCCAATGATGAGACAACGGCCGCGTTGGCCATTCATTTTGTGCGCCAGGCGCTGCTGCGCTGGGAACCGCGGATAGATATTTTGCACCTGGACGCTATGCCGGAACCGGAAAACGGCCGTCTCACCCTCAAGCTCGAATACCAGGTGCGCATCACCCAGCGCGCCGAAACCCTGGCCTTTAGTTTCAATATAAGCTGAGAAAAGCCTTATGCCCCTACAACTACCCGTCTTAGACGACACCGATTTTGAAAAACTGCTGGAGATGGCGCTCGACCACATCGACAGCAAACTACAGGCCGATTGGCGCGCCGCGTCGGAAGGGGATCCAGGCCGGGTGCTGATTGAAGCCTTCGCTTTCCTCACCGACCAGATGATTTACCGGATGAACCGGCTGCCGGAAAAAGTGTACGTCGCTTTTTTGCGTTTGTTGGGCGTCAATCTATACCCGCCATCGGCGGCGGCGGTAAAGTTGACCTTTACCGCCCTGCCGCACGAATCGCCGGAAGGGGCGACGCAGTTTTTGGAGATTCCCCGAGGCACGCGCATTTCCAGTGATCAGGCCAAAGATGACGGGGAGGCGCCGATCTTTGTGACGGTGGAATCCAAAACAATGCTGGTGGGCACGGCCGTTCCCGACACCCCAGACGCCCCCCTGCCCAGTGTCACCATCGAAGCGCGCCACTGCACCTGGGTTGAATACGAACTGGCCGGTTATGGCGCGGGCAAACCAGGGCTTGCCGTGCAGCTTGCCCATGCCCCGTTGGTAGCCCCATTTCACCCCAATTTCGAGCCGAAAGTGTGGGTAGAAGTGGACCCGGCGCAGGACGACTTTGATCCGGACGACAGAACCATCAACCACCACCGCTGCCGCCTGTGGACGGCCGTTTCCGACTTCAGCCAGAGCCGCGCCAGCGACACCGTCTATACCCTGGACCGGTTGGCCGGAATTGTGCAGTTTGCCCCGGCCGCCCAGCGCGAGATCACCTTGGGCGGCAAGCAGAAGATGTTGGCCGCAGAACCACAACCCTTGGCGGATGTTCCGGGCAACGGCCGTTGCATCTACGTCTCCTACGCCTACGGCGGCGGGACGGCGGGCAACGTATTGGCCGAATCGCTCAACCTTGTTCTGGACCACATCCAGCTCATTACCCAAACCGCAGACAGCCAGGAATCCAACACCCCCCAGACAGCCAGTTACTTCCTAACCGTCACCAACCCGGAGCGCGCCAACGGCGGCCGCGAGGCGGAAACGCTGCGCAATGGCCTGCTGCGCGGGCCGCAAGCCATCTACGCCCAGGACCAGGCTGTGACCACCCGTGATTATGAACGCATTGTCAAGTCCGCCTCGGATGGCCTGGCTCGCGTAAACGCCCAGACCAAACGCATGAAATGGACCTATGCCGAACCGGGGACCGTGCAAGTCTTGCTGATTCCGGCGCTCTCTTCGGGGTTGGCGGCGGCAGCCGTGACGCCAGATGGGCAAACACCGGGGCAGCCTTTGCGCCATGTCAGCCTGAAAGAGCTGACCCGCTTGATCCAGACGTTTGACCTGACGGCCGTAGAAGCGGCTTTGAACCGCAGCCAGGCCCTGGGAACCAGCCACGAACTCAAGTGGGTGGGCTATAAAGAAGTCTCGGTGACGGCCGCCGTGGTGATTGATGAACAGGCGGATGCTACCTCGGTGGTGAAAACGGCCGTAACCAACCGCCTGGCGCAATTCATCAATCCATACAACAACCCCGACACCGCCGACATGACCGAAGAAGACACCGGCTGGCCATTCGGCCGTTCGCTTACCCTGGAAAGCGTGGAAAAGGCCATTGCCCAGACTCCCGGCGTGACCAAAGTTGCCAACGTCACGCTGCATGTGGCCGCCCCCAACCGCCACATCCGCGCCCTGACGCCCGATTGGCGCCAACCGCGCACCTGGTACGCCGGCAGCCAGAACAACCTCTACCGCTCCACCAACGATGGAAACGGCTGGGAACTGATGTGGACATTCTCAGGCGAGACCGTATGGGCCATCGAGCCGAATCCCGATAACGATGGCTTACTGGCGCTGGTAACGCGCGTCGATGAGCCAGACAGCCCGGTGAAAGCCAGGGTATACATCTCCACCGATTGCGGCGAAACAGTGACCAAAGTCACGGATTTCAACTATGGCATTGAAGATATTGGCTGGCTGCTGCGGGCCAACCTGACCATTCTACTCCTGGCCACAGACCAGGGATTGTATGAATTTAACCTGAGCCATCAGCGGCAAAAGCCGCCCAGGCTAGATGTGCCCTCGCTGGTTCCCATCAACCCCAACAACATCAAAGCCGCCATTTATTCGCTGGTAGTTCTCAAAGGGCAGCGCGGTCAATCGCGGGTGGCGGCAGCTCTCAAAAGCCGGGGCGGCGTTTTCATCAGCGATGGCGCGGATTTGCTGCCGGATGTTGCGCCGGAATTAACCCTGGCGGAGATTACCGACCTGATGCCGCTTGCGCCAGATTGGGGCAAGTTGGCTGAATCACCCTCAACCGCCCTCAACGCTGAAATGTCGCCGGACAACCTGCCGTCTACGCCGCCTCTTCCGCTCTCCGCGCGACGCGCCGACAGCCATTTCCGGCGCATCGTAGAGCTGGATGGTGAGGATGTGCGCCATTTGGCTGCCCAACAAGAAGATCCGCACAGCTACTTGTGGGCTGGCTTAATGGCCGAGGGCAAAGTAGCCAAAGGATGTTATTGCTGGCAGCTAGGCCAACCTTCGGGCAAATTAATGTCTCCGGAAAGTTGGCGCGGTGGGAGCTGTCGGGCGCTGACGTTTGATGGGGGATGGGTATACGCGGCCACCGAATGGAACGGGGTGGTGAAATTGAACCTGCGCCAGGAAGGCGCGCGCTGGGTAGCCAGCACAGCCCTGGACCCCATTGTGTTCGACCCGTTCATGCGCTCGTTGGATGACCAACGGCCGGATTACGCGCCGAATTTTGTGGAATCGCCTACCGGAGAAGCGGAACCGGTGGCCCAGCAAATCTTCCGCCCCTATGAACCGTTGTGGACCATCGCCGCCAGCGGAAAAGTCTTGATGACCGGCGGCAATCATGGCATTTTGCGCCGGACATCTGTGAGTGACGGCGCTGGCAAAACGGGCGCTGCCAGGTTCACCGACACCTACAGCGAAAGCAGTAAAGTCTCCGGCATGGACAAGATTACCATCCCCTATGACTGGTTATTTGTCTCCGGTATTCATACGGTCGATGAGGCAGAGCCAGGAGACGAATGAGCAGGCAATGGAGAAACACAGCCGGTGAGTGACACAAACCAGTTCACGGACGCCCAATTAGCGGCCAAGGCAGAAACAATCGGCCGTTTGCTGCCTGTTATTTTTCAGCGCACGCTGGCTCCGGATGGCCGCGATGCCCTGAGCGCGCTCCTGAGTGTGATGGCTCATCTGACGTTGGGCGTGGAAACGACGCTGACCGCGATTGATTCCTTCTTTGAACCGGACCGGGCGCGGCTGGATTTCCTGGTATTTCTGGCTTATTGGGTGGACCTGGAAGCGTTGCTTGCGCCAGATCAGCCGCCGGGTCTGGTGTGGCAGCAGCAGGCGGATTGGCCGGCGTTGGTGCGGCAAAATTTCCCCACCGGCCTGGATCGCCTGCGGGCGCTTGTCGCCGAGGCTATTCCGCTGGCCCAGCAGCGCAGCACAGATGAAGGTCTGATCCGTTTTTTGGAAGTGGCTACGGGGCTGACCGGTTTCGAAGTACTCGAGAGAGACGATACGCCGTTTCATATTTGCGTGATTTATCCGGAAACGGCCGTACCCCACCTTCCTTTTATTCGCCGCATCATTGAATTCCAAAAACCCGCCTATCTCACACATTGCCTGGCGCTTGCCGGCCAAGATCATGAGAACTGTGGATTTTCAGGCGCCTAAAGACCTAAGGACGTGACCATGAGTGACGAAAAAACAATTGGGTTTTTCATTAACTCGGAAATACCTGGCAACACCCTCTCCATCACCAGCGATAATTCGGACACGGTCCGAATTCCATTTAACATCACGCGGCAAGCCAACGGTCCGGCACGGATAGACGCCCAAATTATCCCCATCCAAGGCCCGCTCAGCGATGTGACCGGTCAGCCGCTGCCGCCCGCACGCTGGAGCCGCTGGTTGAGTCTGGCCGGGGATCGAGAGCAGGCGTTTGCTGATACCGGTTTCCGCAACGTCACAGTCAACGTCAATCTGCCGGATGAAGAGACGGTCCAATTAGGCGATTACCAGTTCCGGCTGCGCATTTTAGGCGTAGACAACCCCGACGAGCAGTTTGACGAATCGGACGTGTTTACCATCAGAATTACAGGCAAAGAACCGCGTCCGGGCGTTTTCGTGGCCACAACACTCATTCTGCTGATTTTGCTGGTCGCGCTGATTGTCGGCGGGGTGTTGTATTACCTGTCGCAGGTGACTTTGGCGGTCAATATCGACGCGCCGGACACGGTGACCATTGGGGAAGCCGCGCCTTACACCATCACCATCCGCAATACCCGCTCCACGACCGTCACCAACGTCCTGCTTGAGTACCGTTTGCCGGACAGTTTATTGGATGCCACAGCAACTGTGCCCGGCTCAACATTCCGCCGCTGCGAGGAAGGAGAAGAGGTCATCTGGTGCAATTTGGGATCGTTGGGCGCACAGCAGACCACAACCGTTACCCTGCGCGCCATTCCTGCGCCTGGAGTGACCACTATCACCAATACACAGGTGATCACGGTAACGTCTACGGAAAGGCGGCCAAGCGTGGGACGGCCGTCTGTGGCCGAAACGGCCGTTTCCCCAGGTTCGGGCATCTCGGTCGTCGTCGATGCGTCAACCGGGCTGGTCGCCGTCGACGAGCCGTTCACCGTCAACATCCTGGCCTGGGACAACACCATCTCGCCCACAGTCGCCCTGGACAGCCTGGACACAACCACCCTCATCACCGACACCAGCGTCCTGACCCGCACCCAACCACACACCTACACGGTGATTTACCGGCTGCCACAAGGGATGCGTTATGTCAATAGTCCGCCCAGCAAAGCGTGCGCCTACCAAACCTATTTTGAAATCGCCTGCCACCTGAATCAGTTTGAAAACGCCGATGGCGTGATTCAAGTCGAGAAGGTTTCGTTCGATTTGGTCCCCACCGAAGTAGGCGACAAAGTGCCGCTGCATAGCATCAGTCTGGTAGATGAAACGGGGCGTGAAGCGGCCCAAACCAGCGCCCAAACGCCGGTTGTGGAAACCGCCTTATTGTTCAACGGCCTGACCGATTACGCCGAATTGGGCGTCACCGGCGCGCCGGAATCGTTAACCGTGGAGATGTGGATTCATCCATACGCCACCGACGACGGCCAAAATTTTATTGGCCTGCACGAATTGGACGGCCGTAACGTCCTGCTGATCGGTTATTACGAAGATGGGCTGCACGTGAACCTGCGCGACACCCGCGCCACCATCAAAGGCATCCAAAGCACGCAGCGGCAGCACCTGGCCGTCGTGATCAAGAAAATAGGCAGCTCCCTCTCGGAAATCACCGTTTTCATCAATGGGCAGCAGCAGGGGGAGCCGGCGCAGGTCAACCAGGCGTTAGACAGCAGTTTGCCCACGCGCCCCTGGGTTCTGGGCACGGATTGGGACACCAGCGCCAACGGTCCGGTGGCCTCCGATTTTTATTACGGCCGTCTCAGCGATGTGCTGTTATGGCGCGAAGCTCGGGCCGCCGGAGCCATCCAGAACGACATGAACTATCGCCTGGTCCCCACCGACCTGCAGCAGGAAAAAACGCTCATCGGCTATTGGCCGCTGGAACCCGATCCCAACCGGGAGACAAAAGTATTGGTTGATAGGCTCTCAACCATGTTGGCCGAAGACAGCCAGGCGCAAACCCAGAACGGCCGTCGCTATGGCGCAAGCTGGCAAATTTCACCGCCCCGTTTTGGCACCACCTTACAGTTCGACGGCATCAACGACGAAGCGGCCGTAGCCGATATGACCCTGCCCACCCAACCGCTCGCGCCCGGCGAATCCTACGCCATGACCTTTGCCACCTGGGTCTATGTCTCCGACATTCCCACCGAGGAACAATGGCTGGTAGGGCAGGCCGCGCCTGGGGGAACGGCCGTTCCCCCCACACCAGTTCTCTCCCCCACCGTCGCCAGCCTCACCCCGGTCAGCAACACCGTGGATATTGCCCAGGCCCAACTCATTGCCGCTTTGCAGCAAGCCAACGCCATCGACATCACCGCCGGCGAGGCGCTGTCCGCCACCCAGACCGCCCGCCAACAATTATTCGATTCCCTGCTTGTTCTGGTTGGCGCGTCCAGCCCGCCCGCCGACGTTGACCAATCGGAAATTCTGGTCTACAGCATTTTGGGCCTGAATGAAGTTGATCCGGCGGCCTTGCAGCGGGTCATCACCGGGACAGATACCCTGGAAGCCCTCTATGCTCCCTACTTGCAGGCGCGTAACCAATGGCTGTCCAATACAGCGGTTGACAGCGGCGTGGGCGCTACGGGCGCTGCGAGCGCTGCAAGCGCTGCGGGCGCTGTCACGCCGGATTTTGGCCTGGCCACGGCCAAACGCATCGAAGACGCCTATAACCTGGAGCAATCTATTCTGGCGCTGGGACAGGCGGTCTACACGGATTCTTCCCTCCCCACCAACAGGCCAATCGGTGCGCTGCGCGACCGCCAGCAGGCAGTGATCTCCGCGTACCAATTTACACTGCCTATTGCCCGCGCCCTGACTCGACTGGATAGCCTGGCAGCGGCAGAAGAGAATCTGACCCGCGTCTGGACTTCTGAAGTGGGTACGGCCGCGCCGACCAATGGCACGCTGCCCAATTCTGGCTTTTCTGAGGCGTTGGAAACGGCTGCCGCGGCCGTAGGCCAGGCCCAGGCTGACCTGGATGCCGCCCTGACCGGTCTGGAACCGGCTTTGCAGCGGGAACTGGATGACACGCTACGCGCCCTCCAGGCTCAGGCTGGCGAATTGACAAATGAATTTTCCGGGCCAAAGGCCGGGCAATTACACCAGGCCCTGTTGGCCCTGGTAGACGTGCAAACGGCCGAAGCGAATCTGGCGGCGGTGCGGGAAGCGGAAACGGCCGTGCAAGAAGCCGAAAACAACCTGGCCCAGGCACAAGCCGGCGATGCGCAAGCCACCCAGGCGCAGCAAGAAGCCGCCCAGGCCCAGGCCGAAGTCACCCAACGCCAGGCCGAAGTTGACGCCGCCCGTACAGCTCTGGCCAACGCGCCCCAGGCCGATGTGCCCGCCGCCCGCCAACGGCTGGCCGACGCCGAAGCCGCCCTGACGCTTGCCCGGCAGCAATACCTGCAAAATCTCATCACCATCATGAACGACATCCAGTCGCGGGAAGCCATTCTGGATAATCTGGACACTCATTTGCAAGACGCCGTTCGCGCCGGGTTCGTGGCCGGGCTGGACGCCGCCCGCCAAAACAACCTGGAGCGTTGGATTGGCCCCTTCCTCGATTTCATTCTGGGCACGCAAAGCCCGCAAATCAGCATGTACGACGCCGTGTACCAGGCGGCGCTCATGGGCGCCCGGCAGCAGCTCAAGCGAGAAGTGGATTTCAACGTTGACGTGGCCCAGGCCAAGCTAGATGCGGCCCTGGCCTCGCGTGATGTGCTGCGTAATGCCCAGGGCAATGTGGCCCTGCGCAACCAGATTGTGGGCAATATCAAAGCGTATCTGGACTCGCTGGACGCCGAGGTGAATACCGCCCGTCAGGAATTGGCCGATGCGCAGCAGAAACAGCGCAGCGAAGAAGAACCGCTCATTCCGCCGGAAATTGCTGAAGGCTTGGCGCGCGCTGTGGCGCAGGCCATTGCCGAACAAACAGTCCAGGCTGCACGACGCATGGATATCGAATCGCTGATTCGTGACGAGGGGCAGCGCACGCGGCTCCAGGCCAACATCCAGCAGCAGGTAGACCGGGCATTAGCCGATGCGCTGCGGTGGCCGCGCGTCGAGTTATATTTTTGGTCCAGCTACATGAACGGCTGGCTAGACGCCGAAATCAATGCGGGAATTGGCTCGCAGGCTGCCTTGCAAGCGAAGGGAGCAACCCGCGACCGCTTGCAAACCATGGATGAGCGCTTGCTGGCGCTGCTGCAATACAACCCGGCGGCCGAGGCAGGATTGGGCACAACGGTGAACGCCCTGGTGGAGCAAGCCGCCGCTTCGGTGGAAACAGATCCGCTTGGAGCCTTGACCACTGCTTTCCGCGATGCGCTGAAAGATGCGAAAACGGCCGTGCAAAGCCTGATCCAGGCCGAACAAGGTCTGGCGCTTGTCCCCGCAGGTTCCAATCAATCCACAGAGACCGCCGTTGCAACGAGCGGCATCACGACGACCAACACCACAACGAATGGGGGAACGGGCGGCGACCCAACCGGCGACATCACCGGGACGGGTCTGACGACCGCCAACCAACCTACGGGCGGTGGCGGAACAATCGGAACCACGCCCACGACGGCAGGAACAGGGGGAACGGCCGTAATCTCCGGCACAACCCCTATCACGCCAACAACACCCATCACCGCCACCACCCCGATCACCCCTTCCGCGCCGACAATCGGCCTGTGGGCCGGGCTGGTTATTGACCAGCGCGGGTATGTGGCGGTTGTGGCCCGCCAAGGCGAGGCGACGGGCGGCGCATGGGTAGAACTGCCCGACAGGCGGCCGATACCCACCAACCAGTGGATTCATTACACCGGCGTCATTACGATCACGGCCAGCGGCGAGGTGCAGCTCAAGCTTTACCGGGACGGAGCCGACGTGAAAAATGATTCCCAAATAATGACCAGCCGGGTTAATTTCAACCCGACAGGCTGTGTGAGCAGCGTTTATGTGGGCGGTCTATGCCCAGACGACGAGCGGTACCACTTCAAGGGACGCCTGGATGACATTCGCATCTGGGAACGGGCTTTGGGCGAAGCCGAAGTTCCGCGCTGGCTAACCCGTCCGGGCGAATTTTTTGACGAGGCGGCTTACTGGCCGCTGGACGACGGGCCGGGGCGGCAAAAAGCGGCCGGGACTTGTACCCTGCGTCAGAGCTGCAACTTGCGCATCAACACGCCCGGCACACAAGACAACGCCAACGACAGGTTCCATTTGCCGGTGGCCGGTCCGGCGTGGGTGGAGGCTAATTTTGGCCTGGCAGGCAGGAACAGCGGAATTTTGGTAACGCCGGTAACGGCCGTGCCAACAACCGCCAGCCAGCCGGGCCAAATGGCCTTACCAGAGGGAGAGGTTACGCCTTGACGGCGGTATGGGATTTGACAACACCATGAATAATCCCAAGGTGTTGATTCTTGTCGGGCTGGTGCTGGTGGTGCTGGTGGTGGCTTTTGGGGCCAGCGTCAGGGTGGCGGCGCGCAGCACGCAAGGAGAAGATGTGCAGCCCCCAGCGATTGTACCGGACCTGAATGCGCCCTGGATTCAGGCAATGCGCCAGAGGTTGACAAAGAAAGTGACCAGTCAGGAGATACGCCTGGGGACGGGCAGCGACCTGGGCTGTCTGGTGGGAGATGGTCAACTGCAAATGCCGGCCGGAGCCACCTGTTATTTTACGATTTTAGCGGCTAATTCGACCCGCCGGTTGAGCTTGCAATTGGCGTTTGGGCAGTCGGTGAATCTGACGCTGGCGCAGAAAAATGCGCTGACGATTGATGATATTGCTCTGGCGGCCGGGCAGGCGGCGCAATCGTATGATGTGTACCCGAATGACGCAAACGGCCGTCTCACCGTCACCGGCTGCACCAACGCCAAAGATGATCCGCTGGCAATTTGTTTGATTTCGTTGCAGTAGCGTGGGGGATGGGGTTGGGGAAAACGGCCGTTACGCCGGTTTCAGCGCCATGATGATGGCGATAATCGCCCCAATCAGCAAAATAATGGCCCAAATGATGCCCACGATGGCTGCAATGATCGCGGCGGCGGCATCAATAATGCTGGCCAAAATTCCCGGCAGCAAGCCAAAAATAAAACTGATAATCAGGTTCACAAGGATGGTGGTGAGCAGCAGCAGCACCAATCCCTTGTTTTCCACGTACCGCTGGTGAGTGGCGATGAGCGCCCCGGAGAGAAGCAGCTTCAGCAGCATGAGCAGGCTGAGGACGGCCAGGGTTTGCCCCTTGGGGAAACTGCCATACCGAATGAGGTAGATGATGGTGCCAAAGGGAATAGACAGGAGCAAACCAACCATCAACAGCAGCGTCGCCAGCACCTTGAGAATAAAAATAATGGCCGCCAGGATAAGCAAGATGCTGAAAATCAGGGTGAGAATGCCCTGAATGCGCCCCATGACAGATGGCGGCACGATGAACCCCGCCCCCATCAGCACGATGGTGAACAGCACGATGCCATCCAGAAATTTAAAGCCGCCCACGGCGTACCCTTCCAAATTGCCAGGGCTGATTTGGGCCAGTTCGTTTTGTTTGTCGCGGCGCAGGTCGTCGATTTGTTTTTGTTGTTCGGGGGTAAAGAGGTTGGCGGGCAGTTCGGCGGTACGGCCGTTTCCCGGCTGAAAATAGGGCGACAACCAATCGGCCACCACACGCGCCGGCAGGCGGCTTATCTCCACAAAAAGAATGGAAACGGCGAAGAACAAGACAAAAATAAACAGCAGTTTGCGCAAATCGGTTACTTCCGCCGCAAATTCCAGATGCCTGCGGCAATACCCAGCAGCGTTCCCAGCAAGGCAATTGCTGCGCCGGTCCAAAACAAGCCGCTCAACAGCCGCACCACTTCATACCGCAGCGTAAGAATCACAAAAATCCAGATGATCAGAGCGCCAATCACCTGGCAGAGGCTTTTAAAGAGGCTCAGATTGGAGGGACCGGTCTTGGGTCTTTTTGTGGCGTTATCATAAAAATTCCACGCCTCGGCTATGATCCAGGCGGCGAAAGCCGGGTAGCCCACAATGCCGGCCGTCACCCCAGTTTCCAACGGGTTCATGGCTGTCATGATGATGACGGTGAGGTTGCTGGCAATGGTAAACAGGCCGACGATGGTGGTGAAAACAGCCAACATGTACCAGGTTCCCGGCGCGGCTTCTCGTTTGGCGCGATAAAATTGGAACCCGGCCACGCCCAGCGTCAGCAGGCCGATGACCAGCCCGCTGGCCCAAAACCAGGCATAGGCGCTGCTGAATTGCGGCGCTGCGCCCAGCCCTACAACTACAGCCAAGAAGTTGACAATATCGGCCAGGGTTTGCCCGCTCAGCCCTTTGACCGGATTGTAGCGCAGGCGGGGCCAGCTAAAGCGCCGACGAGCCGGGGGATTGGTAACGGCCGTCATCGCACGCTCCCTGGGCACATTTCGTTTCTATCCGTCCCATCAGGAAAGCTGGTTGATAATGCCATTGATCACTCCCCGCATCGTGCCAAACGTAGCCATTGTCACGCCGCCAAAAAAGACAATCGTCAAACCAAAACCCATCTGATCAAAGGTAAATGTCCCGCTGTTATAGCTGTAATTGGGCGTGGCGCCCATCAACAGAAACACAATGAAAATCCCCGACACCAGACCGCCCAGCACTTCCCAAATATTTTTTTCCCAGCCCAGATAATCGGTCAGCGGCAAGCCCAGCGCATTGGGACTGTTGATGAACTCTTTGGTCACCGGCCAGGAGCTAAGAATTTCCACCAGCATCCAGGAAATAATGCCGATCACGCCAAAAAAACGGCCGAGATTCGTCCAGTCTTGGGAGGAAAATCCCGCAAATACGCCGAGGATGATAATACTAAAAATCAACCAACACATGGTCCAAAAAAAACCGCCAATACGCCAACGTTTATTACTGGGATCTTCATAAAGGGTAGCAGGGTTCCTATTCCGCAAAAAATAAACCAGGAGCACGATAGCTGTTAGAATCAGCAAACCAAAACACACCCAACTTCCAATTTGCACGTTTGTGGCGCTTGCGGCCCCTGTGGGAGCCAGGACAGACAAGATCGTCATCAACCCTACAATTTCAGAAGCCAGCGCGCTAGCCCGTTCGCGCCGGTTTTGCGCCACTTTCAAGGGATAGACAATGCCTATTAGCAGCCAATTACGCTTACCATACTCATCAACCCATTGGCCAATGTGGTTCTCCGTCAGGTTGAGCCAGCGGCGATGCAGCGATAAACCGACCAGGAGAGCAAGCCAACCGGCAACCAAACCCAAATGCCACCAGCCGCTGCCCAGGTTGCTGAGGATGTTATACGCAGATAGACCGGCGATGACCGCTATAAAATTGGCTGTATCGCCAAAAATTTGACCAGAAAGTCCTTTTTGCACGTTCCATGTGGGCAAACCAACTGATCCGCGGATGATGAGGGCGATGATGGCGATGGCGACCAGGGAGCCGATGAAGATAAGACAGGAGATTGACCAGGCAGCAATGCCCGACTGAAACCCATAGACGATGGCGACAATTGTCAAGGCGACTGTACATGCACCCAAAAAGTAGCCAACCAGATTGCCCCGGCTGCCGAATTCAGCTGCATGTTGAATCGTTAAGGCCAGGATCAGGACCAGGTGTGTAATGGTTATGATTATGAGGGACCATTTTAAATAGCCACTTGGCAGATAGGCATTGGCTAAGAATATGCCGATGAATGAGGCAACGGCCGTGATGCCCAACACCAGAAATAACGGCCATTGTTGGCGGAGCGGTTTATCCCGAACGCTTAAGTCCAGGCCAATGACCAGGCCGAAAAAAAGATGCCACACCAGAATGCTGTAATAAAGCCCCAGGCTCATGAAAGCGGCAATGCCCCAAATGCCCGCATAACTGACAACTGCGACCAGGGCAAAAAGGATGCCGAGCAGCGCGCCAGCCAGTTTTAGAATCGATCTTTCCTGCGTAATGGCGGCAATAATGAGGGGGACAACAATGAGCAATCCAAAAACAACGATAATCACAATTCCATAGGCCATTGACTTTATCTCCTTGGACTTGAAACCAGGCGCCATCCCTGCCGGGTTGTGGTGACTGTTTGCGCCGCTTTAGACAATGTAGCGGTTGATCCGGGGCGGCAGTCTGCCCGGCGGCAAATGGGGTGGCCGTACTGTAGGAGGCCGGTGAACGGCCGTAAATCCAGGCGAGCGATGCGGGTGACGGTGCGGGTATGATTTTGGTCCAACGCAAACGCCACAAATTGGGCCGCAGCGCCTCGGTCGGACTTTGGTTGAAATGGAGGTGATTCAGGTCAAGATGGGCCAACACCTGCTGCTCTGAGGCAGTTTCTTGCTGAGTTCTATGACAACAAACGGACCCCGCTTGATCTGCGGGTTCCATTTCTTGCAGTTTGGCTTCGATACATGTAGGCTCATGAGGAGTATAGAAGTGAAACGGATGCTTGTCAACGAAAGCCAAGCTAAGGCAGCAATTCTCAATTTAGATCAGGCATTCGTGCGAACAAGGTAATTTCTTTGCACTTTACGCTGAACTGTCATGCTGGCGAGCTTCGGCAAGCATCCCCCCCCGGTTGGGCTCTTGGGGGGGAGCGGGGGCCCCCGGGGACCCCCCCCCCACCCCTTTCCGTAAATGAGAATCGCTAAGGCAATGGGGGTGATACGGCCGTACAGCCCATCACCATTCCGCCAACAAAACACGCCAACGTCGCTTTGCCAGGCCAATTCCAAATGGAACCAGGATTTGCAGGATGGCAGTTGGAAAGAATTGGGTACAATCTGTAAACTTACGACAATCTTTCACCTTTTCTGGGGAAAGCTTGTTGTTACGCAGTAATGAGACTCTCAAATAAACTAGAAACTCCTGACGGAGCGGCCCAAAAGAGACCTTCATGAATTCTACTGAACAAAACGTGCCCACTCTAGAACAGAAAAAAACGCTTTGGCAGGCAGCCATGATTACGGCCATGTTTGTCCTAATTTTGGCGGCAGTTGTTGTCGGCTTCGGGCTGCTGAAAGCCATGAGTTTGCTTTCCAGTGTATTGGTTCCTCTGGGCGTCGCCGGGATTATCTCCATTTTGCTGAAGCCAATCATCGAGTTGGCAACAACCCGTCTGTCTCTCCAACGCAGCCGGGCGATCGTGCTTGTTCTGGTGATCTTCTTTGGTTTTGGGGCGTTTCTGTTTTTTTTAACGGCCAAATCGCTGATCTCTTTCATGACAAGTCTACCGGAATTGCTCAGGCAATTTACCCTGCTGGTTCGGGAGCAGCTTGTGCAAAACCCTGAATTAGCGGATTCGTTTGTTTTGACGGCAGAAAGCGTTGTGGCGTTTTTACCTGCGGCAACGTCAAACATCATCTCATTTCTCTTTTCGACCGTCAACAGCACCATTGCCATCTTTGCCTACGTCGCCGGTTTTATTTTCGTGCCGCTATACGCCTATTACTTTTTATTAAACAGCGATACCATCGCCAATCGGTGGCACGAGTATATTCCCTTACGCGAATCCAAATTCCGAGACGAACTGGCCTTTATGGTGGGCGAAATCAGCCGGTACATCGTAACTTATTTTCGGGGTCAAATTACAATCGGGTTTACCATTGGCGGCATTATTGCGTTGGGCCTGATCATTCTCAACCTGAAATACGCCCTTCTAATTGGTCTGTTCGCCGGTTTTGTCGGCCTGATCCCTTATCTGGGTGCAATTATGGCGCTTTTGCCAGGCATTACCCTGGCCTATTTGCAGTCCGGTGGAGACTGGCGCTATGTGCTGCTGGTGTCGCTGGTTTTTGTTCTTGCCAGTCAGGCTGAAAGCCTGTACATCGGTCCTAGAATCATGGGGAATCGCACGGGCCTGCACCCGATGGCCGTCATCCTCTCTCTGTTTTTCTGGTCGTCCGTTATTGGCGGCGTCTTGGGACTGATGCTAGCTGTTCCCCTGACGGCGACCATGCGCGTGTTGCTGCAGCGGTACGTATGGCAGCGAGGCTATACCCCGCCTGTTACCGAAGATTCCCCTTCACTATGAGCCTTTGAGTCGCCCCACAGGTCCTGCCACCCGTTGTAGATTGGGGACAAGACGTGGTGTACTTCGTAATCTAACCCATGCCTACGCCAATTTTAGCCACGAAGCTGTTCATCCCCCCCGCCCTGACCGAAGGTTGTTGGATGACGGCGCAGGGCTGAATTCGGCAAAAGCGGCCTGGTTGTCACTGGATGAACGGGACAACGATCCCAATCCCTTTTTCGCTATAGGGTGGCCACCTTGCAAACAATTGTGCCAGCGCTGGGCGATGGTGTCGTGGCGGCCCTGCAATCGCCGCAGCCCCCATCCATAGAATCAATTTTGACGGTTTTGTTGAATGAGTTAACGGCCGTCTCCACCCCATCATCCTTATCCGCAATGATTACCACCGGATTGACGCCAAACCCGTTGACGATACCCTCCCCTTTTTTCTGGAACACCTGCCGCCCCAAATTCACATCGTCATCACCACCCGCGAAGACCCCTCCTTGCCCCTCGCCCGGTATCGCGTTCAGGGTCACTTTACCTTATGGTCACGCATCACGTATCACGCATCAGGGGCTGTCAATCCCCTGAATTCCTGAAGAACCAAAATTAAATAACATGCGGAAGATTGGCCCAATCTCAGAAGATGGGTCTAATCTAAACGTGCAAATGATTCAATTCTCGTTCCTTACCGGATGGAATCGGATGGTGGGGCGTCTGGTTTTGGCGCGTGTTTGCGCCGCCTCAACCAGACACCCCCCAAAAAACAAACGCCCAACACGACCCAAATCGTGCGCCAAAATGGTTGTAGGAAGCGGGCCAGGAAAAACGGCCGTTTCACCCCCCAGTCGCTCGTTTCCCCCACCAGCCGCGCGGCCGGTTTAGACGTGCCATCCGCGTTCAAAATACCCAGATGCTTTTGCGGTCCGGTTCGCCAGGGCGCGCGTCCGGCCACGTTTGAGGGCACGCCGGCAAAGTCATACAGCGTCCAGGCGACATATCCGGCGGCATCGGTTTCGGCCAATGCCTGCCGCATGGCGGCGTAATAAACTGCCTGCTCCTGTTCTGTGTGGCCGCCAGGGAACCAGGCGCTGTTCCAGGTAGACAGACCAAATTCGGTTAGCACGATGGGTTTGTGGGGCACGGCCGTACGCAATTGCGCATATTTCTCCGGCAAATCGGCTGGCGGGCCATACGCATGAAACGACACAAAATCCACCGCCTCAGCTAACTGCGCCGCCGCCTCGCTCTGGCTCCAGCCGATGGTGATCAGGTGATTGGCATCCAGACGGCGCACCTGCCAGGCAATATGCGCCAACCAGGCATTGACCATTTCCGGCGTGTTCCCCGGCTGGTCGAGGTCTGGTTCGTTTTTCAGATCCCAGGCCAAAATAGCCGGATGATGGGCAAAATAAGGCACAACGGCTTCCAAGGCGCGGTCGGCGTTGGGCCACAGCAATATCTGGTAATCCGTGCGAAAATCAAACAGCGTCACGATCACTTTCAGGTGATGGCTCTCGGCCCTGTCCAAAAAATCGGCCAGGTTTTGCCGGAAAAGCGCTTCCGAGTCTACATCGGCGGGCTGGCCGTCGGCCAGGGGGGCAGCGGCGGGCAAAGGATAGGGCACAAAGATGCGCACCGTGTTCAGCCCCAACGCTTCGATCCGCCCCAAATCTTGTTCGATAATGGCCGGATTGTAAGCTGGCCAGAATGCCAGCCAGGGAGAAGCCTGGGGATAATAATTGACGCCGCGCAGGGGAAACGGCCGTTCCCCCACCACCAACTGCTTGCCCACCACACGCGCAAAATCGGCCGGAACGTCCGCCGCCTGCGTCCCGGCAGCCAGCGGAACCGCCCGGCGACGCACCCAATGGCGCACGCGCCAATTGCCATCTTCCAACATCATCACCACTTCATAATCAGCCTGAGTTACGCCAGAAAAAATAGGCGCGCCCGCAGCATCGCGGATGATTTGGGCCACCAGCACATCGTGGGCCGTCAGCGAAACAATCGAGCCATCGGCGGCATAAAAATGGAGCTGGAGCTGGTGGGAGAGGTCAGTTTGGGCCAGCGAAAAGCCTTGCTGCCGGGCAGCCAGCACCGCCTCATCGGCGGCGGCCAAAGCCGGACCCACGAAGTAGGTTTCCAATCCATACGGCTCGCCGCGCAGATAGGAAATGTTCCACTGAAACCAGGCTCGTAAATAAGCCGATTCGATTTGGGCACGGGTAAGCGGCTCCATCTGGCGGCCCGTATCGGCGTCATCGGGCAGCCATGCCAGGGCAACTTGCAAATCGGGCGGCACGTTGGGCACAATATGAAGCGCGGAAGCGGGATCCGCGCCTGCTTGAAAGTAGGCGATCAGGCGGGCAGCGCTGGTGATCGTGCCCAGAACCAGGGCCACGGCCGTTACCCCCAATATCAGCCAAAGGACCATTTTGAGCCGGGTTTTAGACATAGTTGGCGCTCATGGCACGCTGAACCGCGTGGTCCCCCGACCAGAACCGGCGGCAGCTACGGCCGTGTATGCACCGCTGGTCAGGCGCGTGAGCCTCATTTCGATAGAGGCATACCCGGCAGCGGTAACGGCCGTATCCGACCACATTTGCCCGTCTGGCCCGGTGATGGTAAACCCGACCGGCGCGCCGTCGGGAACATATTGCTGGAGAACGGCCGTAATCGGCCCGGCCGTCAGGCGCAGCGTTCCCTGGGCCGAGTCCACCGCCACATGAACAGGGAAACCACCCACCGCCGGCCCCGGCGTAAAAGTAATGCCCAGCGGAGCGCTGGTCATGCCCAAGACAGTCGCCTGCACCTGATACACGCCAGGGATAGATGGCGCTTGCATCACGGCTTCGGCCACGCCATCTAGCGTTTGCGCCGGAATGATGCGCGTATCGCCGGCCGGACCGGCAGCCACAAAGCTAATCTCTGTACCATCGGGCATAAGATTGCCAAAACGATCCCGAATCACGTCAGAGCGCAGCGTCAGCAGTTGGAAACCGTCGGCGGGCAGCGTGGCCGGTTCGGCGGTGAGGGCAAAAGGAACGGGCCAACCGGCTATCTCCTCCAGGGTGCTTTCTGGCCCATGCTGGCCCTCAACTTCGGCGCTGATCAGGGTACGCCCGGCGATGGTGCGGCTGTAGACACGCTCCCAGGCCAGCAGATGGCGCACAGGCGACTCGATTTCTTGCAAAACGCTGCCAGGGTGAAGGATACGCAGGTGAACCATCGTGCCCTCGGCCACCGGATTGCCAAAACGATCAAATGGCACAACGACCGACATGGCGTAGTGCCCGCCATCGGCAATGATGGAGCGCGCGCCCACCAGCGGGGTTATCGGTTCGATGGGTTCCTGCGGCCGCAAGTCCAGGTTCGCCTGGCCGCGCGCGCTGCCGGAGGCGGCCAAAAGCGTCACCGCGCCGGAATGGGTGGCCAGTTCCGGCGGGATTTGAAACCAGGCGCTGCCGCCCAGAAAAGTAGACCGCAGCACGATGGGACCATAGCTGCCAACGGCCGTCAGGGTAACGGCCGTGTGGTCGGGCGCAGCCACCGGACCCACCGTCACCACAACCGGCTCGCCGACAACGGCCGTGCGCGGCGCAGTTATGGGCAAGCTGCCCGCCAGCACAAACGGCGTTTCCACCGGCGCAGCGTGGCAAGCGGCCAATACCCACAACAGCGCCAACCAGACGAAGCGGCCAACGAGTCGAGGCATCACTGCGTCGCCCCCACGAAATAGTTCACGCTGACGCGCAGCGAAGCATACCCCGCGTCCTCAGGCAGCGGAATCCGTTCAGCCCAGTTCACGCTGGGGTTGATTTCTTCTTGAAGGATGTTGGCGTACACATCGCCATTGTCTAGCAGCACAGCCACATCCTGGTAGGGGGTCAGGCGCAGGTCGAAAGGCTGGGTGCGCTGCGGCCTGATTCCTTCTTCCTGGTAAAAATCATCGACCCACAAGACGCGGTTTTGGGCATCGTAGAGGGTGACGAGAATGTGAGGGATGGTGGCTTCCTGAGCGCCAATGTTGTGCAGACGGCCGGTAAGGTGGATACGGCCGTCGGCGTCCACACGAGTTTGCATATCCTGGACAGCCACTTCCCGATAGAGATCGTGGGTAGTGACGAGCGCACGGCCGTATACGGCAAATGATGTCGGCGGATTTTGTATATCCAATGGGAAAAAAGCGTTGGGTTCAAACTCGATGGGCGCAGGCTGGCCGGCCAGCGTCAGGCCGGCCACGCCTTCAAAATCGACCCGAAACGGGGTTACTTCTTTGGGCAGGAGTTTGTGGAAGAGCGCCTGCTGGGCGTTGTACCAGACGATTTCCTGGCCGTCTTTGTCGTAGAGATGGGCGGCGATGGTGATGTCGGCCGGGTCATTGTCGGTGTTGATGAGTTCGCCGACGACGCTGTAACGGCCGTTTACCCACACCAGCCGCGCCGACAACATTTGCAATTCGGGGCGGTCTAGCACATCGCCAAAAGCCGTGGTGGCCATGGTGACACGGCGACGGCCAGCCGCATACCAATCAACAACGCCCTTGCGGAAAAAGGTGTCCGGCGGGATGGTGCCGTCTGGGGTGTCGGGTTGGATGACCCAACGGCCGTCACGCAGCAGCAGCACGTGCTGGCGGACGGTGGTGTAATAATCCAGGGCGGTGATGAGGGTGCTTTCAGCCTCCACCACGATCCGGTCCGGCTCGCGTTCGACAACACCCACCACCACGCTGTCTAATTTGCCATACGAAGCCACCAGGCCATTTGTGACCGACATTTCAAGCAGGTATTGATCGTAGCTGGGGCGAGTGAGCGGGTCCAGGCGCTCATAAGCCAACCGGAAACGGCGAAAATCGAGGTCGTCGTAGTAGGTTTCGATGAGGTGAAGGGGATCGGTGACTTGCCGGTGGCGAATTGTCAGCGCAACGGCCGTGCCCACGACCAGGATAAGCAGCAGCAGCAGCGAGCGCACCAACCGCGCCGAAGGGGGCGCGGGTCTGGGATGGGGCAGCGATTGGATCCAATCCAGCCAGACCTGCCAGCGCAACACCGGTGAATGGTCATCCGAAGGCACGGCCGACCAGCGGAGCAGGCGGGTGTCCAGCCAGCCCCAGACGCGCCCAAACAGCGAGCGGGGCCAGCGCAGGGCGTCGGCGCGGCGCATAAGGGCAGCCAGGCCCAGGAAGTCGGCTAATTTTTGCGTGGGGGGCAGCCAGAAAACGGCCGTCATCACCAACATGCCCAGAACCAGCGCGCCCATGGGCACTGTGCCCCACATGATTTTTTGATAGGTAGGAATGTCTTTGCGCGGCAGCACTTCTGGCAGCGGCGGGATGTCGCCCTTTTCCCAGACCATGATGCCGTTTTCCAGGCGCTGCAAGCGATGCCAGCCAGAAAAAAAGAGCAGCGGATCATAAAACTGGTCGTTGGAGAAGACAAATTTGAGGTTGTACTTGTCCGGCACGGCTAAAAATTGCTGTAAGGAACCAATCCCCGGGATGCCGCTGTATTTGGCCCCTTCCAGCCGCTCGATGGGCGTGGTGGTAAGTTCGGGCAGGCGGCGGGCGGAGTGGTAATTGCCGTCGATCATGTTGGCTTCCATGTGGGCGCTGAGCCAGGCAACCTGATCGCCAAAACCGAGGGTGAGATAGCGCCAGCGCCAATGTTCGTCTTTTTCCATGAAGCGCACGATGGGGTTAATGTCGATGGGCGCAGGCTGGAAGCGGCGGAATTGGGTCAGGTTGGCGACAAAAATGGAGGCGAGGACATAACTGAGAACCAGGCCAATTTGGGCGGCGCGCCAGGTGAATTGGCCAAATTGTTCGTGGAGATAGCGGGCAAAACGGCCGTGGCGCATACTCTTCACAAATTCTCCGGCAAATGGCAGCAGCACAATCGTGGCCCAAAATGTAAAGCGGTCCAGCGTTAAAATTTCAAACGCCCCACCCAGGAGCAGCTTGGGGTAAGGCGTTGTGCCGCCCGTCCCCAGAAAAAACAATAGACACCAGGAAAGCATGAGCGGCCATGCCTTGGTGGAAAACCCCTTGTAAACCACATAAGGCAAAATCAGCAGCGTAACGCCATAAGGAACCAGCCAAAAAACCAACCCGGCGGACGTATTGACCAAAAACGAGTCCCGCGAGGCATGAGGGATAGACACCTGGGTAATCGGATCAGAACGGCTCCATAACCAGTAGGGCAGCACCACAAGCACCAAAACGGCAATCATGCCGACGCCATAGATGCCAGCGCGAAACGTAACCGGAACGATGCGGCGTAGGCGGCGAAAAAGCAGAGGCTTTAAGTTTTTGCGGGTCACTTTGGCCGGATGCTGAGTTCGTTCTTCCGGCAGCGGCGTACGGAATTTCTCAACTATCGCCAGCCCAATGACTGGGGCGACAAAAAAAACCGCGCCAAACAGGGTGGTGACGTGATGCCCGGCCGTGGTGGCGGCGTTCATTGCCCAGGCGGCTAACAGCATTTTCCAACTGCCTTTGTCCAACCAGCGGTAGACAAAGGGCAGCGCGTTTAACAAAAAGCCCAGGGAAAACGTGGTGGGTAGTTGGCCAAAAACGTGAACCGTCTCGGTGATGCTAGAGGAAAAGACAAACAGAAGGGCAGCGTAACCGGCGGCTTCTTCGCTGACCCAGATTTTGGAGAAACGGTAGATGCCCACAGTACACATGAGCAGGGCGAAAGTTTGAGCGATGACGAAGGCGTATCCCAACCCGACCAGTTTGGAGAGCAGGGCGATGGTTTGCTGGGAGCCGGGCGGGTAGCTGGTGAGGGTAAAGCCGGTGTACCAGCGAGAGTCCCAGGGATCGAACCAGGAGCGGGCGTAATGATCGCCAAAAAAAATGTGAACGAATGCGTCGTAGGTGCGGGTGTAGGTGTAGAAGGAGAGGGTGGCGTGATAAGCCAGGCAGATGATCAGCGCGGCGAGCAGATAGGGGTTTTGCCGGGCGATGAAGGCGCTGACCTGGTTGGGGCGGAGGACACGGCCGTTTCCCCCCATGGTCGTCTCGTCTGGCGTTAGGGCCGGGCCGGTTTCGGCCGGTAATTCGGACATCGGGCTGCTCATCCCTCATAGCATACGTCTGCATTTGCAGCCCGGCGTCACATTTTCACCTCGACTTCACGACAGGGCATAGCAAACTGGTACCAATCGGAGCCAAAACATTCTCCTTCAAAAATAAGCCACGGATTGACGCGGATGAACACGGCTAAGAATCCGTGAAAATCCGTGTTCATCCGTGTGCCTGTCATTTATGGTGTTGCGCCCGCGCTCATGTCGTCTCCTCGGCCAAACTCCACGCTCACAACCAGCCAAACAAACGGCCGATAGGCCGCGCCATAAAAAATTCAAAGATAACATACCAGAATAGGCTGCGCGTCCAACGTTGGTCAGAGGCGGGGTCGAAGGGCACGGCCGTTGCCTCTATCGGCGGCAAGATCAGTTCATCCAACGGCAGCTTGGCGAAGATACGCCGCGCCCGTTCCGACTGGTAAGGATGCGTCACCAGCACCGGCCGACGGATGCCGGTATTGTTGAAAATGAGCCACACTTGCAGCGCCGCGCCATGCGTATCCACATGAACGCGCGGGTCGTGGGGCAAATTGATCACCCAGGTATCCACAGCCAGCGAGGGCACGGCCGTTTCCAACTCTTTTAGCGCCAGGTAAGTGCCTTCCTGGGTAATGGTCGGCAGGCGCAGCGGGTTATAGGCCACCACCCACTTTGCCAGCGCCAAATTACTAACGCCTGGGGCAAGACGGCCGTCTGCCCCTACACCCAATCCAAACCCCAATAAAACAAACGCATCGGCGTCCGCCAAGACACCCTGCGGTTTGGCGACCATGCGAAATCGTCCTTGCTTTTTGTTATCTGCCATACACCTTATTTTAGCCGAAGTCCCATTCGTTTAGACAAGCCCATCCCGTGTGAAGGCACAGTGAAAAATGTCGGCCCAAGCCTAAAAACAGTACCGCAGTAGGCCCAAAACCACCCTTTTTGGCCTTGCCTATGACTTCGGTCATATTGGGGGAACGGCCGTTCCCTCCTATGCTAGTCAACAAAGCAGAAAACAACTTCCAACTCGGCGCTTTCAGGCTGAGCGAAAAGAATTTCCAATAAAATTCATGATCCGGTCAAGCAGTGCCAGACCACCTGGAGAAAACAATGTCCTATCAGAATTACAAAATTTGGAAAACGACGCCTCTGGCGACCGACCCACTGCTTTCCATCGTTATCCCCACCTACAACGAGCAAGAACGCATTGTGCCCACCATCGGCGCCATTGCTTCCCACGTCTCCGACATGGGGCTGACCTGGGAACTAATCATCGCCGACGACGGCTCCAAAGACGAAACTGTGCCCCTGGTGGAAGAATTGGGTCTGGTTAATTTGCGCCTGCTCAAAGCGCCGCAAAACGGCGGCAAGGGCAGCGCCGTGCAGCGCGGCATGTTGGCCGCCAAAGGCCAATACATCCTCTTTACCGACGCCGATAACTCCACGCCCATTGAAGAACTGGCCACTCTGCTGCACAAACTGCGCGAAGAAGGCTACGACGTCGCCGTCGGTTCCCGCGCCGCCGACGGGGCCGAAGAGGCCAACAAATCATTAAAACGACGGGTACTCAGCGGCGGGCTGCGTTGGATTGTGAACCACGTCTTTCGCATTGGCGTGCAAGACACCCAATGCGGCTTCAAACTGTACACCCAGGAGACCGCCCAGCGGCTCCATCGCACACAAACCCTGATGGGCTTCTCGTTCGATCTGGAGATTCTGTACCTGGCCGAGAAATTTGGCTACCGCATTGCCGAAGTGCCGGTAACCTGGATCGACGCGCCCGGTTCCAAGGTCGATACCACCAAAGAAGCGCAGCGATTCCTGCGAGACCTGATGAAAATTAAGATGAACGATTTGCGAGGACGCTATGCCTGATCAAAAATTACGCTTTGCCCTGGTAACAACCCACCCGCCTGGCGCGGGATCGCTGAACGAATACGCTTATCATTTTGTGCGCTACTTGCGGCTAAAACCGGAAGTGGCCGAGGTGATTTTGCTGGTAGATGAACTGCCGCCTGGGCAGACCTACGATGAGGTGGACGCGCCGCTTGAGGGCAGCGCGCCGGTACAGGTAGTTCCCTGCTGGCGTTTCAATGATCCAAAGAATGCTCTGCGAATTTTAACGGCCGTACGCGCCCTCAAACCCGATGTCGTCATGTTCAACATCCAATTCGCCTCCTTTGGCGATGGCAAAGTGGCCGCTACGCTGGGCCTGCTGTGCCCGGCGCTGCTGCGGCTTTATGGCTTCCCCTCCATTGTCTTGCTGCACAACATCATGGAAACGGTCGATCTGCGCAGCGCCGGTTTTGCCGCCAACCGCCTGATGGAGATGATCATTCGCGCCGCCGGAACCATTACCACCCGGCTGGTGCTGGCGGCAAACCTGGTCGCCCTGACCATCCCCAAGTATGTGGAAATCTTACAAGCCAAATACAAGGCCCAAAACATCCTGCTGGCCCCGCATGGCTCCTTCGACGACGAAGTGACGCAGCCATCCTTCGATCTACCAGCAGGCCCCATGCAAATTATGACCTTTGGCAAATTTGGCACCTATAAAAAAGTCGACACCTTGATTGAGGCATTTAAGCTGCTAAACAGCAACGGCCGTGCCGCCACACAATTGATCATCGCCGGCAGCGACAGCCCAAACGCCCCCGGCTATCTGGAAAAAATGCAGCGACAATACGCCGACGTGCCTGGCATCCACTACACCGGCTACATTGCGGAAGAGGATGTGCCGCGCATTTTTGGCGACGCGGCGGTAGTGGTTTTCCCCTACACCAGCACCACCGGCAGTTCCGGTGTGCTGCATCAGGCGGGCGACTATGGCAAAGCGGCCGTTTTGCCCCATATCGGCGATTTTGCTGAAGTAATTGCCGAGGAAGGGTACGCCGGCGAGTTTTTTGAGCCAGATGACGCGCAGAGTCTGGCCGACGCCGTAGCCCGCGTGATCGACGATCCGGATCGACGGCGCGCGCTGGGCACGCAAAACTTCATGGCCTCGCGCGGGCTGCCCATCAATGAAGTAGTGGACTGGTATTTGCTGCACGTCCAGCAAATTTTGCGGCCCTAGCAGTCTGTCGGAGAACCTCTTTTTGTAGTTCCCTTGAAAATAGATTTGTCAAATCTTAAAGATTTGACAAATCTCAACCTTTTCATTCGTGGTGGTGGGTTAGACCACGCATGATGTCTCCTGAGAATTTGGATTATTGGGGTATCAAACCCTTGGGGTCTTAACGTGAGAAAATGTTAAACGCAATTCTCGACATTTACCGGCCAGAAATTGAAGCGATGGCGCATGCCTGGCTGGTCTCTGGGGCAAGCAGATTTGGCATACGATCCAGAGGGCGAGTTTTAGCCGATTGGCCACCCAAAAGCCTGAATCTACACACGCCACTATGCGCTCCGATAGCGCTTCAGGGACAGACTGAGGGAGAATTGTTTGTCTGTGGAATGTCGGGCACGGCCGTTCAGGCCAAATTAGACGCCCAGGCCGCCTTTCTGGGCCGGCTTAGCCTCACCGAACATGAAATGGAGTCGGTTACGGCCGAATTGGTGGACACCCAAGACCAACTCCTCGCGCTCTACAACATCGTCCATTCCACCCACGATCAGACAACCCTGGTTGGCTTGTTGACAGCTTTGGCGCAGGCAACCAGCCAATTGTTCACCGTAGACACGGCGTTTGTCTGGTTTGAAAAGTCCCAGGGAGAGCGATTGATCGCCCAGGCGCCCAAAGCAGTGGACGAAAATGCCCTGGTTCCTTTGATCGACCAGGTGCTGACCCATGACCGGCAGTTGTTGAGCAACGGCCGTCCCACCACAACCCTCCTCCTGCCCTATGGCATCAACAGCATCCTGATTCTGCCACTGCACATCCAAAACCATCCCCTGGCCGCCATCGGAATTATCAACAAAAAAAATGGGGCCTTTGGGTCACCGGCCATCAAACTGCTGGAAACAGTGGCTCAATACGCCGAATCACAAATCGAAAACACCCTCCTACACGAAGCGCAGATCGCCCAAACCCGCTCACAAACCGAAATGGACATGGCCCGCACCGTGCAAATGAACCTGATGCCCCAAAAACTGCCCCAACTCCCCTGCCTGGAGATGGCCGCCGCCTGCCGGCCCGCGCTCAGCGTCGGCGGTGATTTTTATGACTGCCTGAAACAGCCCGACGACAGTCTGTTTATTGCCCTGGGCGATGTTTCCGGCAAGGGGATGTCGGCGGCCCTGCTGATGGCCATGACGCGCACTACGATGCGTAATGCCTTACGCCTGCTGCCCAACAACTCTTTGCAAACGTTTATCGACCGCACAAACGAAGTCTTGTATGACGATTTTACGGACGTGGGCATGTTTGCCACGTTGTTTATTGCCAACTGGCAGCCGCGCGAACGCCGGATGACCTATGTCAATGCCGGACACACCCCGGTCATTCATCGACCGGCGGGCGGCCCGGCTTATCTGATGGAAGTAACCGGCGCGCCGCTGTGCGTGCTGCCGGTAAATCTGGCAACAACCGAAGAATTGGCGTTTGGCTGCGGGGATGTGTTGGTGGCGGCCACCGACGGCTTTAACGAAGCCCGCAATGAAGCAGGCGAGATGTTCGATTATGCACGTTTAATCGCGCTCATCGACAGCCTCGCCGATAGACCGGCGGCGGAAATTGTGCAGGCAGTTTTTGAGACCATTACAGAATTTAGTCAGGGCCACGCGCAAGAAGATGATCAGACCATTTTGGTGATCAAAGGAATGGATAACAATGGGAAATTTGCAAGTAGTTGAACAAACGAAACGGATTGTGGTGCTTACCTTTTCCGACCGCCTGGACGCGTTTAATGCGCCCAACGCGCGAGCCGAGATCGATGGCCTGCTGGCCGATGGCGCGGTGAATTTTGTCGTCGATTTGACGGAGGTGTCGTTTATGGACAGCGCCGGGGTTGCGGTGATGGTGAATTTGTTGAAGCGGTCGCGGCAGGCGGGCGGAGATGTGCGGCTGGTACGGCCGTCTAACGAAACAGCCATGCGCATTTTACGCCTTACGCGCTTCGATCAGGTTTTTGCCATGTTTGCGACCGCAGGCGAAGCGGTAAACGCCTTTTAACCATGAACAACTTGCGGCTCAAATCGCGCCTTCAAGGCAATTCGGGAGATGCGGCGGGAAACGGCCGTGCCGGCAGCATTCTGTCCGGCGGCGCGCTGCTGTTCGCCAGCATGACCGTGGTCAATGCCGGTAACTACCTGTTCAATCTTATCTTGGGGCGCTGGCTTGGGCCGGAAGCCTTTTCCGACCTTAGCCTCATCGTCACCCTGATGTTGATGATTACCTTCATCACCGCCACATTTCAGCTCACGGCCGCCCGCTTTGCGGCCATCCATACCGCCGACAACGCCGACGCTGAACTGGCCGGCGTGCGCCGTTGGATGGGCCGGTTGGCGTGGGGGCTTGGCGGGCTGCTGCTGCTGGTTTTAGGCGTGGGCGCGCCCTATTGGCAGCAATTTTTTCACACGGCCTCAGCCTGGCCGTTCGTGATATTAAGCGTCGGGCTGCCCCTCTATTTTGTCCAGGGCGTAGACCGGGGCGTGCTGCAAGGGCAAACGCGATTCGGCCGTCTGGCGCTGAGTTATCAGGCCGAAATGTGGGTGCGGCTGGCGGCCGGCGTGGCGTTTGTGGCCCTTGGCTGGGCGGTGAATGGGGCCGTCGGCGCGCTGACCCTGTCGTTTGTGGCGACATGGCTGGTGGCGCGAGCCGCCGGAAACAGCCTGCCCGCCGCGCCAACCCTCAGCCCGGAAGCGCGCAAAACGGTGGCTCTGTTCGCCGTGCCGGTGATTATTGCCCACGTCAGCCAGATCTTAATTAACAACAGCGATATTTTAATCGTCAAGCGCTTTTTTGCGGCCGAAGAGGCCGGTTTTTATGCGGCGCTGGCGCTGATCGGACGCATTGTGTTTTTTGCTACCTGGTCGGTGGTGACGGTTTTGTTCCCCATTGTGGCCCAAAAACACAAGAAAGGAGAACCACACCGTCATTTATTGTACCTCTCGCTGGGATTGGTGATGGCGGTATCGGGCGCGATTTTTGCAGCGACGTTGGTGATCCCGGAGTTGATTGTGAGTGTGTTGTTTGGGCAGGCTTATATGTCGGTGGCGCCGTTGTTGTGGCGGTATGCGTTGGCAACGGCCGTATACGCTCTGGCCAACGTGGTCATCACCTACCGCCTGTCGATTGGCAATGGAACCGGCTCAGTCATTGCCGTTGTCGGCGGGGCGGCGCAAGTGCTGCTGCTCTGGCAGTTTCACGCCAGCCTCATCCAGGTGGTGATGGTGCAGGTAGCTTTGATGAGCGCCCTGCTCCTTGTGCTGCTGCTCTGGGACGGCCTGCTAGCCTGGAAAGAACGGCGCACCGGCCGGCAAATGCCGCAGTCGTTAGACCAAGAGGCCGACATGCTGCCGATATAAAAACCGGGTAACCATACAGACCCCAAGGGTTTGCTCCTGGGGATTTGGATTATTTGGGTATCAAACCCTTGGGGTCTTGCCGGAGAAGCCTGAATGGTTACAAAACCGGAGTGATTTTCTGGCGGAATGATCAATTGCCGCTGAAACCGTCATGGAATCCAAAAGGATTTGTTGTTACAAAAATATGGAAGGAAATTATGACAAATAACCAGCTAAACATACAGTCTGTTGAGGGCGTTGAGATTTTGACTTTAACCGGGCGGTTTGACGCCCATCAGGTCCCAGAGGCGCAGGCCTGGCTGGCTGAACAGGAAGCGCAAAACCACCCGCACATTTTGATCAACCTGAAAGGCGTTACCTTCATCGACACGCGCGCGCTTTCGTTGTTGGTGACGGGCATGAAGCGCTGCCGTCAGAACGGCGGCGACCTGCGCCTGTGCGCACTGCCTCAGCCGGTGTTGATTATTTTTGAAATGACCCATCTGGATCGGGCATTTGAGATTTTTGGTGAGCAGAACCAGGCGGTGGCCTCATTTGCCCGGCATACGGCCGTTGCCACCTGATACCCTGATCCGCAGCGAGGGCCAAAAAAGCGGCTTAGAGCAAATGGATTGTAGGTTTGGGCCTGATCGGCCGGAGCAACCATGAACGGTTACAGTAAAGCAGACATCCACATTCACACAAATTTTAGCGACGGACTCCACGAGCCAGAAGCGGTGGTGAATTATGTGGTCACGCACACCGATTTGCGCGTGATTGCCATAACCGACCACAACACCATCGACGGCGCGCGGGTGGCCTATGCCTACTGGCAAAAACACCGTGACACCTTCGCCAATCTGGAAGTGATCAAGGGCGTGGAGGTAAGTTCGGCGCATGGGCATATTTTGGCGTTATTCATCGAAGAAGACATCCCGGAAGGGTTGAGCGCGGCCGATACGGTGACGGCGATCCACGAGCAGGGTGGTCTGGCGATTGCCGCGCATCCATTTACCCATTTGCTGCCATTCACCGATTTCCACGGGATTGGCCGCCAGATTGGCGCGCTGCCTCTGGATGGCGTGGAGGCGCGCAGCTCTGTGCCGACGGAGTTGTATGCCAATTGGATAACGGCCGTCTACAACCGCCGTCACGCCAATCACCCGGCCCTCGGCAGCAGCGACGCCCATTACCTGACCATGATTGGCAAAACGTTCACCTGGTTTCCACGTGAAACGGCCGCCGACTTCAGGCAGGCGGTAGAAAACGGGTCGGTGCGTGCCGGCGGGCGGGTGAACAGCCCGGTGGTTGTCTTGCAGGTCATGCGCCATTTGCTGCGGCGGCGCGAATTGCCCGTGTTTTTACCTTTCGACAACCAGCATCGGCACACGGCGGCCGGGTTAGATATTCAGGTGCGGCGGCTGCGTTCGGCCAATACGGCCGTGTTAACCTGCCAGGGCCAGTTGGTACGCGACAATGCTGACCTGTTGAACAAGGAAATGCAGCGGCTGCTGACCAGTCAAATATCCGACTTGCTCGTGGACTTGCAGCAGATCAAGTTTATCGACAGCGCAGGCATTGGCGCGCTGCTGGCGGCCTTCAAACGGGGGCAGGCTGCCGGTGGCCGGGTGGCGATTTGCGCGCCATCAACGGCCGTGCGGCGCACCCTGGAACTGGCCCGCCTGGATCGGGTTTTCCCGATCTTCGATTCGGTTGAGGCGGCGCTGCAAGCTGCGGCCGACCAGGCTAAATCAGAAGTAGGCAAAGCGGAAAAAATACGGGAGGTTTCCTGATGTCTGATTCAATCATTCGCCTGATTTTGCCGGGCGATTCTCGCTTTTCGGTGGTGCTACATGCGTCGATAACGGCCGTAGCCCTGGAATTGGCCGAATTGGGGTATCTGACCGACGGGACAGCGCTGGCCGACGAAATTTACCTGGCCGCCCATGAAGCGTGCATGAACATCATCGACCATGCGTACAAGGCCGAACCGGCGCGGTTCGTTTTTATTACGGTACAGGCCAATGCAGCGAACCGGACAATTGAAGTGGTGTTGGAAGATAACGGCCGTGCCTATGACCCGCACGCTCAGGAATGGCCACCCATGGCAAGCTGGCACACCCACCAGACTTGTGATGGTCCTATCTATGTGTTAGACAACGTGCCGGAACCAGACATTTTTCAGGAGCGCGGACGGGGCTTGTATTTGATGACCCAACTGCTTGAATCCGTCTCCTATCAGCCGCGGCCAAACAACAACTGCTGGCATTTGTTGAAGCGGTATTAGATTCTGAAATAGAAGACAAAAAGCGAGGCGTTGTGTGGCAACCATTTTAATTGTAGACGATTCATTAATTATTCATCGCACGTTGGGATTGATCATTCGTAAGATGGACCATGACGTATTGACGGCCGAAAATGGGCGAAAAGCGTTAGAGTTGTTGGACCAATATCCGGTTGATTTAGCCATTATCGACATCTCCATGCCGGAGATGGATGGGCTGGAATTGGTCGCCCACATTCGAGCCAACGCGACGCTCGACAAACTGCCCATCGCCTTTCTGACCGGCAGCGGACAAGAGCGTGATCGTCAGGCAGCCTTGGACCTGGGCGTTTCTATTTTTTTAGATAAACCGGTCAGCTCCAATCATCTCAGGGAAATAATCCAAGACATGTTGACATGTTGACGCGTTAGGGAACCGGCAAGAAGGCTGCCAAGATTAAATGGGTCTTTGGGATTTCATGGGGTTTGGTCTGATGCGTGATACGTGATACGTGATGCGTGATGCGTGATGCGTGATGCGTGATACGTGATGCGGGAAACCTCTCTGGTCACGCATCACGCATCACGCTTCACGCATCGAGGGCTGTCAACCCCAATAGGTGCGCCGCCCGTCTCTTCCCGATAATTGATCCTTACACGAGTGGCGTTTCTACCAATCTACCAACCTATGGACGAACTTAACATTCTCAAACAACAAATAGAAAGGGAAAAAGCAGCTCGCCGTAACGCGGAAAAGCAACTGCAACGCATCCAAAGAACCCAAGCGCAGTCTGAGGCAACGGCCGTTGCCCTTAGCGCCGAAACTCGCTTCCGCCGTCTTCTCGATTCCGCCAGCGATATCATTTACGAAATTGATCTTGACGGCCGTTTCACATATGCCAATCCGATGGTTATGCGCCGATTGGGCCTGAATCGCCTGGAGGAAGTGGTAGGCCAACATTATTTGAGCCTTGTTCACCCGGCTGATCGCTCGCAAACAGCCGATTTTTACGCGCAGCAGTACCACACAAAAACATTCAGCACCTACCAGGAATTTCGGTTGGCAACGGCCGTAGCCGAGCCGGTGTGGCTGGGCCAAAACGTGTGGCTGGCCTACCTGGGAGATGAGATTGTCGGGTTTCAGGCCATCGCCCGCGACATCAGCAGCCGCAAGAAAATGGAAAACGAACTGCAAACCCAACGCGACTTTGGCCAGCAGATCATGGCCAATTTAGGTCAGGGACTGACAGTTGTCGGGCCAAATGGTCTGTTTGAATACGTCAACCCGGCGTATGCGCGTATGCTGGGATACACAGAGGCAGAATTATTGGGCAAAGACCCCACCTGTTTTACTCACCCAGATGATTTGGACGCGCTTTTAGCCGCCCGCGACCAGCGCGGAACCGGAGAAACCACCACCTATGAAACACGCCTCGTGCAAAAAGATGGCGGCATTTTGTATGCGCTGCTGACAGGCGTTCCACGTTGGGTCGACGGCCGTTCCGCCGGCAGCGTTACCGTCATTACCGATATGACCGAGCGCAAGTTAATGGAGCAAGAAATGCTCCATGCCCGCGACCGCGCCGTCGAACTCTCGAACCTGAAATCTCAATTCGTGGCCAACATGAGCCACGAAATCCGCACGCCGCTCAACGGCGTCATCGGCATGACAGAACTGCTGGCGGAAACGCCGTTAGACGAAGAGCAGTTGGAGCTTGTAGACATCATCCGCACCAGCAGCGATGCGCTTCTGTCCATCATTAACAATGTACTCGATTTTTCCAAAATCTCGGAAGATAAATTGGACCTGGAGATGCAGCCTGTGATTATGCGCGAGATACTGGAAGAGGCAATTGATATTGTCTCCCCCAAAGTGGCGCGTAAAAATGTAGAAATTGCTTATGTGCTGGCTCAGGGAACGCCACCTGTCATTTTGGGCGATGGAGGGCGTTTACGTCAAATTCTGGTGAACTTGTTAAGCAATGCCGTAAAGTTTACGGAAGCTGGTGAAGTAACGGTGTCGGTTATAAGCCAGCCACACGCGGACGGCCGTCCGCAGCTCCACTTCGCGGTAAAAGATACCGGCATCGGCATCCCGCCAGAAGCTGTGACGCGCATTTTCCAATCCTTCAGCCAGGTAGACGCTTCGACAACGCGTAAATACGGCGGCACAGGGCTTGGTCTGGCTATCAGCCAGCATTTGTGCCAGAAGATGGGCGGTCAAATGTGGGTAGAGAGCAATCTGGGCGAGGGAAGCGCCTTCCATTTCACCATTGATGCGGCGGCGCCGGCCGAATATGTGCCTGAATCGCTGCCAAAATTGAAAGAGTTGAGCCAAAAACGGGTGCTGATTGTGGGCGAAAACGCAGCGAGCGGGCCTATCCTGGCGCAGCAAACGGAATTATGGGATATGCTGCCCAGCACGGCCGTTTCTGGCACGCAAACCTTAACCTGGCTGCACGAAGGACGGCCGTTGGAACAACAGAAGCCAGCCTCCACATCCCCCGCCCGCATTTTGTTGGCGGAAGATAACCTGGTCAATCAACAGGTGGCGCTTTCGATATTAGAACACCTGGGGTTCCAGGCACAGGTTGCCGCCAATGGGCTGGAAGTATTGGCCGCGCTAGAAAAACAACCCTACGATGTTATCCTGATGGACATTCAGATGCCGGAAATGGATGGCTTGGAAGCAACTCGCCAGATATGCGCGCGGCTGCCAGAAGGCGAACGGCCGTACATCATTGCCATGACCGCCAATGCCGTAAAAGGTGACCGGGAGCGATACCTGGCCACAGGCATGAACGATTACATCAGCAAACCGGTGCGTATCGCCGCCATTGCTGAAGCATTGGCCCAATTTACGCCTTCGGCTTAAACCAGGAAAAGTAGCCGGGGTATCCCTACCCCGCTCCCCCGGACGCGATAAGAAATCGCGGCTACAACATTTGTAGCCGGGGTATCCCTACCCCGCTCCCCCAGACGCGATAAGAAATCGCGGCTACAACACTTGTAGCCGGGGTATCCCTACCCCGCTCCCCCGGACGCGATAAGAAATCGCGGCTACAACATTTGTAGCCGGGGTATCCCTACCCCGCTCCCCCAGACGCGATAAGAAATCGCGGCTACAACACTTGTAGCCGGGGTATCCCTACCCCGCTCCCCCGGACGCGATAAGAAATCGCGGCTACAACACTTGTAGCCGGGGTATCCCTACCCCGCTCCCCCAGACGCGATAAGAAATCGCGGCTACAACACTTGTAGCCGGGGTATCCCTACCCCGCTCCCCCGGACGCGATAAGATACCCCCGGCTACAATTCGCCAGACTCCGGTTACTTACGGCCGTGCAGGCCGTATGCCGCCACCCCCAGGAACACCGCCAGGGCCGCCGCCCATCGCGGCGGTGTTCCCCGCAACCATTCCAGACACCGTGTAGCTGGCGGCTTGCGTACCCGGCGAAGCAGTTCCGTCGGCATACAGTCCGTCTACGGCCGTGCCGCTGGCGCTGCCGCCCGTGTAAACCACATAAGTCTCGCCATTTTGCAGCGCCGCCGCAGAAATCAGCACCGATTGGTATTCCTTTGCAGGCATAAAGGTAAGAATGCTCTCGCCGTCAGCCGACTCGATGTGTACCAACGTCCCGGCGGCCTGCAGCGCGTCAAAATTGTGTATCAACGCATACTGGCTGGATGTTTCGCTGGGCGCCTGAGCCATGCCTGAACTGCCCACCGCCACCAGGAACCCACCCGAAATGTTAAACGATCCCACATAATCCAGCGGCCCGTTGCCATTGTTGGTCGGTCCATTGACGATGACAAAACCGCCGGTCATGTCGAAGGCGCCATTGCTGTCCAGGCCGTCGCCGCCGGCGTCCACGTACAGGTAGCCGCCGTTGATGGTGAGGTGGTAGCTGCCGGAAGCGGCCAATTCGTTTTGCCCGGGACGGCCGTTCACCGCCGATCCATCACTGCCGCCAGCTACATTGATCCCGTCATCGCTGGCCACCAGATGGATGGCCCCGCCGTTAATCGTGATCATGGCGCTCTCAATGCCTTCATAGGCCTGGGTGATGTCCAGCGCGCCGCCGTTAATGACCAGCGTGGCGTCCGCGTGCAGCCCATCGTCGCCAGAAGCTGCGAGAATCGCGCCATCGTTGATGGTCAGGCTGCCGTTAGAATGGATGGCGTCGTCGGCCGAATTGATGGTGATATTGCCCGCCAGGATGGCGACATCTGCGCCTGCTTTTAGACCTTTGGCGCTTTCTTCGGGCTTGTTGGGGTTGCCTTCCATGCCCGGCCCGCCCCACAGGCCGCCGCCCGTCGTGCTGCTGTTGCCGCTGCCGCCGCCGGTAGTGATGGTGATGTCGCCGCCGCTGACCAGCAGGCTGGTTTCCGCCTGAATGCCATCCAGCCCGGCAGTGATGGTGATCGCGCCGCTCTCAATGGCGACGTAGCCCTTTTCTGCGTCCTCGTCGTTGTTGGCTTGTATCCCGTCGCCGCCCGCGTTGATGGTGATGCTGGCGTCCTTTAGGGCAATCGAATCGCGGCCTTTGAGGCCATCGTTGACGGCGTTGACGGTGATGGTCCCGCCGGTGATCTTCAGATCGTCTTTGCTGACGATGCCGTTGTTGTAGTTGGCGTTAACGGTCAGCGAACCACGGCCGTTGATGGTCAGGTCATCATGGCTGAACAGCGCGGCGTTCGGTTCGTCTGTTGCGGCGTCGGCGAAGGCGTAAGATGGGCCGTCGGTGATGACGTTTTCCGTGCCTTCGGCCAGGGTAATGACAACTTTTGCGGCATTGCTGACGTAAACCGGCGCGCCGCTGGTGTAGGTGACGTCCACGCCGTTGAGAATGAGCGCTACTGTTTCGGCGTCCATCGTATCGACCACAATCTGGCCGTCATTCAGGACGCCGCTCAGGCTGTACGTTCCCGCTGCCGTGATGGTGACGCTGCCGCCGTTGACCACCGCGCCCTCCCCCGCAACAGCAATGGCCTCGCCGGAGAGGGTGATGGTGGTCGTGGGTGTGCTGGTGGTGTCCAGGTCGTCGGCTGCGAATTTGACGGGGGTAGGCACGGCCGTTACGGTTGCAGTTTGTGGGGTGGAAACGGCCGTGTCCCCAGACACCACCGCCGCTTGGCCAACGTCTGTCATGCTGGCAGCATCAGCCTCGCTGCTGGCGCAAGCATTCAGCGACAAAATAAGAAGTACCAGTAAGAATAAGATGGTTAATTTTTTCATTGTAAGCGGTCCTTTTAGTTACAAATTGAAGTATCTTCTCAATATTTCGGGGTGTCGTAGTGCGGAATGGCATTCCGCACGGTCGGATTAACAATCCGACCTACAAATTCCCCAACTTTTTGAGAAGGTACAAATTGATTAATCGTTAGAAGGCAGCGATGGGGAAATTTCCCATCACCCCTGTCAGGAAAACAACAACACTCACAAGCAGCAGAATAATGGGTAAGTTGCGTTTGAATTTAAGACTCATGGCTGTCTCCTTTGGCAATATTTACCGGCTCTTGGGAAATCCAGGTTGATGAACAATGAAACGTGCTGCGTGCTGCGTGACGAGTGACCGGCGAGATTTTCACGTATCACGCATCACGTTTCACGGTCAACCCTCGTGAAATCCGCAAGGCCCAATTTACAAATCTGTCCCGTTGTAGCCGGCGATGAGCGTCACTTTGTTACTGCCGCTCAACTTTCGGATTTCGCTCAAGAATTCCTGCACCTGGTTGGCGTGTTTCAGGCCGATGCTGTAGGTCAGCTCGGTCAACAGGCCGCCGTGAACAGAGTCGGCGCTGATCAGTTCAGAAGAATGGGTGTATTTGAGCAAAATCCTATCGAACAACGTATCAAACGGCACGTCTTCGGGCACCTGGATGCGCAAAATCTGGCTGGACATCTCGCGGGCGAACCAATCAAAGCGCACCATCAACACAATGACCAGACTGATGACGACGGCGCCAATGATGGCTAACAGGTAGAACCGCGTGCCGACGGCCATGCCAATCGCCATGGTGAAAAAGATAAACCCCACGTCGCGGGTTTCTTTTACCGCGTTGCGGAAGCGGATGATGGATAAGGCCCCTACCAGCGAAAAGGCGCGGGCGATGCTGGAGCCGACGATGAGCATCACCAGGGCGACGACCATGCCGTTGAGCACCAGCGTAAAGACAAAGCTTTGCATGTAAGACGTGCCGCGATGAGTGATCTGGTAAATCCAGCCGATGAAAGCGCTGAGGGCAAAACTGAGCAGCAGCACCAACACCACGTCCACAACCGTGAACTCGGTGGTTAAATCTGTAACGCCGAAAATTTCCATGATAAATCTCCTTGTTTTTATTTTTCAACCGTGATTTTTTGCCGCAGTTGGCTGAAGAGGGAAAAGGATGAAGCCAGCACATCCTGGGCGCTTTCGGCCAGTGGTTGTCGCCAGGGCGCAATGGGCATGGCTTGGGCGGCCTCGATGCTGCGGCAATATTTGCTGACGCGGATGAGCTGCAAATTGTGGGCGGCAATCATTTCAGTCAGCCAGGAAGGGATGCGTTCATTGACTTTTATTTCCATCACTGTCAGGTTGGGGGCGAGCATGGGCAGGCCGGACGGCCGTTCATGCAAATGCAGCGGGTGCGTCTGAAAGGACAGCCCGGTGTCGAAGGTGACTCGCAGCCCGATGTCATACTCCGTGCCCATGAACGCCTGCCGGTTGTACCGAATGAGGCTCATCGGGCGCAGGTTGTACTGCCACAAGAAAACAAAGATTTCTTCGATGACCTTTTTGTCCTCAGGGGCATAGTCGGCAGGCAACTGGCGGTCCTGGCACAGCCGCAGCGCCTCGCCGTAAGGCAAGACGGCGCGTCGTTTTTGCGTCACGCGGTCAATGCGCTGCTTAATTTCCAGAAAGATTGGGGTTTCTTCGGTGAGTACCTCGCCGGTTTCATAGCGGCGCAGGCGCAGCTTGCGGCGGAATTTGACGCCGTTTTCTTTTTCCCAGTAGCAGCGCAGACCTGGCGAATCGTAATAGAGGCTGGCGAGGGGGTAACGGCCGTTATTGTTCCCATGTTCATCAGGAACCAGGTAACGGCGCAGGCCGGCCTTGAATTGTTCGGCCTGTGGCAGCGTAAGCAGGTATTTGAGTTCAAAGCGGTTGAACTTGCGAATGGTGTGGCTCAGATTATTCATGTCGTTTTCTCGCCCTTTAGTGCATTCAACGAGCATCGGCTCTGTTAGCTGATTGTTAACAAAGCTTAACGAACTGGCATTAGGTCCTTATTCAGAAACTATGAGGATATTGTCAAGAAGGGAGGAGGAGACACAGGAATTCTCAATTTAGATCAGGCATTCGTGCGAACAAGGTAATTTCTTTGCAATTTACGCTGAACTGTCATGCTGAGCGGAGTCTTCGGCCCTGAGCAACGTCGAATGGGGAAGCATCCCGCTCCACCAGAAGAAGGAGATGCTTCGGAGGATGCTTCGGCAAGCTCAGCACAGGCTCTCAGCATGACACATTTCTGGTTAAATTGAGAATTGCTGGAGGAGACAAGGAGAGGGGGATAGGAGGGGAGAGACCGCCACTTTCCCTGAGGCAACAGGTTGGCGCGTAGTAAATGCCAGCTTTTTCGTCAGAAAGTAGACATAAAATTACAATTGGGACTTGGTTCCGCAAAGTAATAGAGGGTCTTTAGGATTTCGTGGGGTATCGCCAAATGTAGGGGCGGGTCTTATACCCGCCCAGACGAGAGCGACCACAAGGGTCGCCCCTACATCGGGTGTGAAGCGTGAAGCGTGCTGCGTGACCAGAGAGACTTCACGCAACACGCATCACGCTTCACACCCGACCCCACGAAATTCTAAAGCCTTGATTTTCACTCCAACGCAAATGACGGGGCCGGTCGCAGCCAAATCGTGAAGGTGCTGCCTTCGTCCTGCGCGCTTGCTACAGAAATCCGCCCCTGGTGCCGATCCATAATCTCCTGACAAATGGCCAACCCCAATCCGGTTCCTGAAGCGCTGCTTTTTTGGCTCGCTTCACCGCGATAAAATCGCTCGAAAAGGTGGGCTTTGTCTTCGTCGGAGATACCTGGCCCGGTATCGCTGACGCTGGCTGTTAACCATTTCTGATTGTCGATTACGGCCGTTCCCGTACACACCATCACCCCGCCTTTAGACGTGTAGTTGATGGCGTTGACCAACAGATTCGTGAGGACCTGGAAAATAAGCTGCTTATCGGCCAAAACCAGGGGAAAATCGTTCACCGGCTCATAGTCCAATGTCAGTCCCTTTGCCGCAGCAAGTTCAATTCGATCCATGATCAGATTTCCGATCAGTTGGTTCAGGTCAACCGGCTCCAGATAGACCTTTGTACTACCCAGGTCCAGTCGAGAAATATCCAGCACTTCCTCGACCATTATTTGCAGCCGTTCCGTTTCCCGATTCAACGTATTGATGTATCGCGCCCAATTCTCCGGCCGTCCATGAACCAATAATTCCAGAGAAAGTTTTATTACCGACAGTGGCGTGCGAAGTTCATGATTCATGTTGCTGACAAACTGCGATTTTAATTTATCAGCAGCTTGCGCCTGTTCTAAAGCCACCTGTAATTCCGCTGTGCGCGCGGCCACTTGGGCTTCCAATTGTTCGGCATATTGCTGCTGCGCCTCGTAAAGCCGGGAATTTTCCATGGCGATAGCCACATTATTGGCCAACGTCATCATATCGCGGGTGTGTTCCTGAGTAAACGCATTGGGTTCTGCGCTGAACATGCTGATCACGCCCAAGAGACGCTCTTCATGAATAACCGGGACAAACAGGGCTGAATGCAGTGTTTTGTCGATAGTGACCCACCGTGGATCGGATGTGGTTTCGTTTAATATGAGTGGCTGTCGATTTTGCCCCACAAGCCCCACCAGGCCGCGCGCTTCACCTAATCGAAATACAAGTTGCCGCTGTAGTTGTGCTAATTCTTCGGCTGTGTATTCAATTGCTTCGAGAAGATAAAAATGCTGACTTTCTTCGTCGAAGGCAAAATAGTTGGCTTTGGCGTATCCCATGGCATCGACAATAGTCCGCAGGGCATGATAAATCAACTCGCGCATTGGCCTGACGGCCGTCAGGTTGGTGCTGGCCCAGTACAATACTTTAAGATGCTGGTTGGCCTGTTCCAACTCCACCATTTTGTTTTCCAACTTTCTAATCAGCCGTTCGTTGTATTTTTTAAGGTAAACTGGCTCTTCTTCTTCGGGCGGTTGTGGGATGACCAGACGGCCGTCGCCCAATTCTTTAAAAACCGTCTCGATAGTCGTCACCAAATCGACCGGTTCGGCTGGTTTAACGATGAACCGGACCGCTCCCAAACTAAGGGCCAGGGCCTCATCTTTGGCGTCGGTGTAGGTGGCAGAATAAAAGATAAAAGGAATACTGCGCAAGTGTTCATGTTGCATCCAGGCGCGGCAAAGGCTAAAACCGTCTAACACCGGCATCAGAATGTCGCTGATGATCATGTCTGGGGGCGTGAGGCGGGCTTTTTCCAGGGCGTCTTGGCCGTTTACGGCCGTTTCCACCATAAACCCATGCCCTTCCAAAAGAGAGCGCAGCATGTACAAACCATGCGCATCATCGTCGACAAGCAAGAACCGAATCATAGTACACCGCCGATAGGAGCTGTATAGCTCGGCAAATGAGATTCTATCTCGGCCAGGAACGTATCCGGGTTGATTGGCTTCTCGATGTACCCTTTACAGCCAGCGGCCATGACGCGTTCCCGATCCCCCACCATCGCATGGGACGTTACAGCCACGATAGGCACGTCTGCGAGCGCCGGAACAGTTTTTAATTTCTGAGCAACAAGGTACCCATCCATCCCCGGCAGCTGAATATCCAGCAAAATGAGCGCCGGCTGCAAGCTTCTTGCCAGAGCGATTCCTTCATAGCCATCAACAGCGGATACCACCTCATAACCATGGGCCTCCAGAAGGTAGGTCAACAGGTAACGGTTTTGCTCATTATCTTCGATTACGAGTATTTTGTATTTCATAGGTTCTCCCAGAGAAGTCAATCTTGCGCGGACCCTAAGGATAAAGGCAGAGCAAAGGTAAACGCGCTGCCTGCGCCCCATTCGCTGGTTACGCTTATCTCGCCGTTTAGCAGCTCTATCAACTTCTGGCAGATTGACAAGCCCAAACCGGTGCCTTCTACCCGGCGGTCTAAGCCAGTTTCAATCTGGCGGAAGGGTTGGAACAGCTTGTTAATGTTTTCTGGTTTAATACCAATGCCGGTATCGCTGACACGGACCAGGAAACGGCCGTTCTCCAACCAACACCGAATCCCAACCTCGCCTTGATCTGTAAACTTGATGGCATTATTAACCAAATTGATCAGAATTTGTTCCACCCGCCGACGGTCGCTCGTCAACTCATCCACGGCCGGAGCAATTTCCAACCACAGGTTCAGGCCCTTTTTCTCAGCCAACGCACGCGATGTCTGGACTACTTTTTCCACCACCTGACGCGCGTCAAATGGGGCCAGGGCAACCTCTAACTGCCCCGCCTCAATCTTAGAAATATCCAATACATCATTAATCAAGGCCAACAAATGGCGCGCGCTGCTCTGCACCATGCCCAATTGCTTCGCCTGCTCCGGGTTGAGTTGGCCGGGCAGCTCTTGCAACAAAATGCCGGTAAACCCAATGATAGAGTTCAGCGGTGTGCGCAATTCGTGCGACATGATCGCCAAAAAAGCAGATTTCAGCCGGTCGGCCGATTCGGCACGTTCTTTGGCGACTGCCAATTCGGCCGTTCGCTCGGCTACTCGTTTTTCCAGTTGGGTTGTGTGACGCCTAATTTCTTCCTTCAACTGGCTCTGGTGCAAGGCTATCGCCAACTGATTGGCTACCTCGCCGGCAATTTTTTCGTGTTCGGCCGTAAAGTAACCAGGCATCGTATTAGCCAAAATTAGCGTGCCTATAAGCTGCCCTTGGGCAATAAGGGGAACCATCAAGCTGGAACGCAGCCCTTCTTCAATGAGCCGGTTAACGGTTTCAGGAGAGGGCGCATCAACGTACGCTAACAGGTCAGACACAACGATAATCTGACCTGTCTCCAATTCTTTCATCTGTTGATTGGGCACGATTGGCAGCCGCTGGTTAAGGCCGACAAGTGAATCTTGTTGGCTGCTCAGGGCAAAAACTACAAATTCCAAAGCATCCATATCAAATAAAGACACACTAATTCGAGGGGCTGGAATTAATCGGTAAAGGCTTTGCAAGACCGGTCGCACACTTTCTTCTGGAGAGGAAGCCCTTAAAATATCTCGATCTAGCTGGTGCAAAACCGTCAGGCGTTCATTAGAGCGCCGCAGCGCTTCTTCGGCCTTTTTGCGTTCAGTGATGTCGATTTGCAAGCCAAACATACGTGTTGTTTTCCCTTGAGCATCAAACTCGATGCCTCTGCCAACACTATTGAGCCAGCGATACGTGCCATCTTTGTGCCGAAACCTGAGTTCGATATCAAAGCCTGCCTCTCCCTCGTCACGGACAGTTTCCATCTTTTGAATTACAAAATCATAATCGTCTGGATGGGTCCGGCTTCCCCAAACTTCTCGATTCTGACCATCTACCTCTGGGTCGTAGCCCAACATTTTAAAATACGTTGGCGTGGAATACCACAGGTCTGTTTTTAAATTCCAATCCCAAAGACCGATATTGGCAGCATCCAATGTGGTCCTGAATCGTTCTTCGCTTTCGCGCAGCACATTTTCTGCTCGCTTTCGCTCGGAAATATCGGTAACCATGACCTGTACGCCCATTTTGCCTTCATAAGTCAGGGGGACAGCCATCACCTCGACCGGAATAATGGAACCATCCATACGAACATATCGATCTTCTGTCGGGTAGAGGCCTTCTTCTCCGGCTATCATTCGGTTAATACGATTCGCGGCTTGCTGCAAGTTGTCTGGGTGAATAATAGATGTTATGGGTTTGCCAATGAAGGCATCCGGGGATGGCGCGCCAAGTAATTTCGCCCCGGCTGGGTTTGTAAAGACAATTTTGCCTTCTACATGTACGGCAATGCCAATGGGCGCAACGTTTAGCAGCTGCCGGTAACGAAATTCGCTCTCGCGCAGTTTGCCTTCCGACCGTTTGCGATGGGAAATATCTTGTACAGTTCCGCGTACTTTGATGATCTGGTCTTGCTGCCAGATGGGCTGGCCAATAGATCGCGCCCATTTTTGCTCGCCTGCGGGGGTGACTAATTCTAATTCGAGGTCATAAGGCGTGGCTTGCTCAAGAAGTTGGTGAACGGCCGTTTCCAGCAACGCCCGTGAGTCTGGTTTGTAAACGCTGAATCCACTCTCAATCGTGGCTTCATCCCCCGGCTCAAAGCCATGAATTCTAGCCGCCTCAGCAGACCAGGAGCCGGTAAGCGTCACAGGGTCAAATTCCCAGGCGCCTATTTGGGCAATCCGGCTCATCTCATATAACAAATCTTCACTTTCCTGAATTTTTTCCTCTATTTGTTTGCGCTCGGTCACATCTATGTGCGAACCGAGCATACGAAAAGGAGTGCCTTGCCCGTCGAACAAAAGCGAAGCCTGCGTTAAAATCGAACGGTAAGAACCATCTTTGTGGCGAAACCTGAATTCCAAATGATAGTTGGGCCAGGGGTTGGCAATAAACGCGTTCACCGTTTGTAGAGAGCGCTGCACATCCTCTGGATGCACGCGGTTCATCCATTCATAAAACTCATTTGTGATCTCATGATCTTCATAACCAATTTGTCGTTTCCACTCTGGCGAATAATAGACTTGATTTGTACGTAAATCCCAATCCCACAAACCCACATTGGCGGCCTGTATCGCCAGGCGCAATTGTTCTTCAACTCGTTTTTGTTCGGAAAAGTCTTGCGTAATCCCCAAGACCTCTCGCACTTCACCTGTCTCATCAAGCAGCGGCACGCAGGTAATCGTGAGATTGCGGCTGCCCCCGTTGGGGAGCAACAGACTCGTCGTCAGGGTGCAAATTGTGCCGGTAGAGAATGCTTCCTGTAAGGTTGGCAGGTAAACCTGGTATACCTCTGGCGGCCAGATTTCCTCCTCTCGCCGCCCGATAAAATCGGAAGTCGGGCGACCGGTGATCTGACGTGTGGCGGCGTTGATATATTGGATTCGGAGATCGCGGTCATAAATTGTGACAACATACGGGATATTTTCTAAGGCCCGCCGAAACCGCTCTTCGCTTTCCTTCAGCGCTTGTTCAGCCTGCTTTTGCCAGGAAATGTCGTCAACCTGGGTAATAAAATGGAGAGGCTGAGCGGCAGGATCTCTGAGTAGGGTAGATGTGATGCGCGCCCAAAAGACAGCGCCGCCCTGGCGCATGTATCTTTTTTCAAAAGTGACGTAAGGAACTTCTCCGTCTACCATTTGACGCGCAACGGCCGTGCCAATGTCATAATCTTCGGGAAATGTAATGTCATTAAAATGCTTTTGCTGAAATTCGGCGGCAGAATAACCAAAGATAGCGCTCATCCTTTGATTTACCTGAAGAAATCTGCCATCCAATCCGGTCAGACACATGCCGCTGGCAGAATATTCAAAGGCTGAATAGAACTGGTCTTCAGATTTACGCTGGGCTTCGCGCGTTTGCAAGGCTTGTAACCCATACGCCACACTACTGCCCAATTCTTCCAGCAAGTTCACTTCGTGCTTGTCGAAGCTGTCGGGTTCAGCGGCGTAAATGTTTAGCACATATCGAACCTGGTTTTGCGTCAGGATGGGCAGGGCAATAGACGAAGCAAAGCCTCGTCGGAGCGCTTGCTCGCGCCAGGGCATAAATCGGGGATCATCGACAATGTTTTGGGCAATGACAGGTTGTTGGGAACGCACGGCCGTTCCCGTTGGCCCGCGCCCATGTTCCGTATCCGCCCAGGTAATAGTTATCGTTTCCAAATAACCCGCTTCAAAGCCAGCGTAGGCCACAGGCAAAACCTGTCTCGCCTCATCATGAGCAACCTCTCCGATCCAGGCAAGGGCATAACCACCAATTTCCACAAGAATCCGGCAAATATCATCGAGTAATTGGATTTTATGTTCAGCCCGAATCGTGGCCTCCACCCCTTCGCTCAAGGTGCGCAAAGCACGATTGGCGTGATGGATATCTTTTTTAACTTGTTCGTGGTCTGTAATGATGGCTTTTGCTTGCTGCAAAGCAACCTGGATCTCGTCTCGACCGGCAACCGTACGGCGCAGCGCCAATTCCGTCATAATGCTTCGCCGCAAAGTGCGCAGAGCATCTAGCTGCTCCGGGGTCACATCCCGCGGCTGACGATCAAGCACGCATAAGGTCCCCAATAGGTACCCATCGGAAGTAACAAGGGTTGCGCCAGCATAAAAACGGATATATGGCTCTCCTGTGACCAGGGGATTGCTGGCAAAACGTTCGTCTCGCTGCGCATCCGGTATCACAAACACGTCATTGATCCCCAAGATAGCATGAGCGCAAAATGAAATGGCGCGGTCTGTTTCATTGAAATCCAAACCAACTTTGGATTTAAACCACTGCCGTTCCGCATCGACGAGCGTCATAAGCGCAATGGGCGTATGACAAATGTACGCAGCCAATGTGGTCAGGTCATCAAAAACTTTTTCGGGCGGGGTGTCCAGGATCTGCAATTGATGCAGCACTTCAAGTCGAGCTGATTCGTTCGACGGCAATTGTGCGTTCATTTTTCCTCTCGCCTCATCAGGGCTTCCCTACCTTTGCACTATTTCTGCGAACGTAGCGGCCTTCATGTTCTGGCAAAAAATTGGCGGGAATCGGGAGCGGCATCCATGCTGACGATAAAAATTTGGGTTCTTTGGGAATTCAGGGGATCAACACCAGATGGTGGGGCGTCCCTTGTGGTCGCCCTCGTCTGGGCGGGTACAAGACCCGCCCCTGCATTTGGCGATACCCCACAAAATCCTAAAGACCCAAAATTTGTCCAGCACCGCCCTCTTCCGGGTGGAACTGGGGCGGCGGTCCGTTGACTCCCGGCAGGTTTCCGCCGATCCTCAAAGAGTGAAAAAACATGGGACGTGTTCAGGTAGAGAACCCATCAGGACACAAACACAAGCCTGTTCCATCCAGGTCATTATACTCGAATTACCCTCCTTCCTATGGAAGTTTGCGTTATTTGGGGGGAACCACGCTAAAATTTTGGGCCATATTAGTATGAACAATACGCGGTCAGATAGACCGCCCACTGACCACCTCTTTGGGGCGAGACGGCGCGGAGAAAAGGCCATTTGTTACCGCTGCCAGTCGCCGCGCCGTCCTGCCCGGCATATTTTGAATGGCTGGCCATTTCCGATACTCAGATAGCAATTTATGTGATAGAAATGAAGGAACGGCCGTTTACACCCCCTCCCGCATTCAATGCTAGAAAAGCTGCTCAAACAGACCCTAACCAAGAGTTCGTTCATCATTTACATCGGGGTTTGCAAAAATAGACCTTTGGGAACTTATATCTTTAGCCTGTACAGATAACTCAGAACAACTACAAAAAATGACCAGCCCAAATCATCAACAAGCAATAACTTACGCTTACAAACGTTTGCAGCGCGAGCTTTCACCAAAACTCACGTATCATACACTTTGGCACACACAAGAGGATGTCGTTTTAAGCTGCTTACAAATTGCGCATGATCTGCATATCGCCGAAGAAGAGATGCGGCTGTTAGAAGTAAGCGCCGCCTTTCACGACATTGGGTTCATTGTGGATTATGCCAATCATGAGTTAAACGGGGTACACATAGCCGCTGAGGTCTTGCCTGACTTTGGGTACTCTGAACGTGAAATTGCCCTGGTAACCGGCATGATCCTGGCCACTCGTTTACCACAATCACCCACTACTTTGCTGCAAGAAATTTTGGCTGACGCCGACTTCAGCGTTTTGGGCCGCGAAGACTTTTTTGAGCGAAATCAATGTTTGAAACAAGAATTAGCCAATTATGGACGTATGATTGAAGAAAAAGCATGGTATGAAACGCAGTTGGCGCTTTTAGAAAGCCACGAATACTTCACAGAAGCAGCCAAAAAACTGCGTGATCCCATGAAGCGGGAGCATATTATCAGCCTAAAAAAGATGCTGCAATCGCTGGCGTAATGCGGCGCGACCTGGATAGCAGCTGTATCTGACGGCCGTTAAACGGCCGTCTACAATCACAAAGCCCCCACCCACAAAACACCCGAAATCCGCCGCCACCCCCGCTTCCAACCAATTCATGACACCTATTCGCTTCAGAGATTACTTTTGACACTACAATCACTGCCTCTTCCGATTAAACTACCTTCTCTAAACATCGGCTCTTCGAAAATTCAGGGGGGATAATGGCAAAATCTGGCGGCAGCCAGGTTTTTCCTGGCATGAGCAGGTGCAAAACCCACTCATCCTGATGCCCCAAGAGCCTGAAGAGCCTAAACATTCCCAATACAACCGGCGGCAGCACAGGCCGCCGGCCGTGAGGAGTTTATGCCTGAAGATGATCCACGTATTCTCGAACTGCGCGCCATGCGTGAAAAAGTTCGACAGGGTGGGGGTCAGGAGCGGATTGCCACCCAACATGCCAAAGGAAAATTAACTGCCCGCGAAAGGCTCGACCTGCTGTTAGATGTCGGCACGTTCAACGAGCTGGAGCCTTACATCGTCCACCAGGGCGATGAAATGGGCATCGCCACCGAGCAGTACCCCGGTGATGGCGTTGTCACGGGATATGGCCTGATAAACGGCCGTACCGTCTACGTCTATGCCCAAGATTTCAGCATCTATGGCGGCACCCTCGGAGAAATGCAAAGCCGTAAAATCTGCCGCGTCATGGACCTGGCCGTCCGTAATGGCGTACCCATCATCGGCCTGCTAGACTCAGGCGGCGCGCGCATCCAGGAAGGCGTCAAAAGCATGGGCGGCTACGCCGAAATTTTCCGGCGCAATGCCCTCTATTCTGGCGTCGTGCCCCAGATCAGCCTGCTGCTTGGCCCCTGCGCCGGCGGAGCAGCCTATTCTCCCGCACTCACCGACCTGATCATCATGGTCGAGAAAACCTCCTTTATGTTTCTTACCGGCCCAGACGTCATCAAATCTGTCACCGGCGAAATCATAGACGCCGAAAGCCTGGGCGGGGCCGAAGTCCACATGTCCATCAGCGGCACAGCCTCCTTGTGCGCCCATTCAGAAACAGAAGCGCTGGCTCTCTGCCGTCAGGCCATCGGCTACCTGCCCTCCAATAATGTAGAGAATCCGCCTATCACCGCAGCCACCGATGATCCCATGCGCATGGACCCGGAACTCAACCACATTGTCCCCCTGGACTCTTCCGAACCTTACCGAATGCACGACGTAATCCAGCGAGTCATCGATCAGGGCACTTTTCTAGAACTGCATCCAACCTGGGCCTGCAACGCAATCGTAGGTTTGGCGCGGATTGGCGGGCACAGTGTCGGCATTGTCGCGCAAGAACCCAGCATCATGGCCGGGGTGATCGACATTGACGCCGCCGACAAAATGACGCGCTTCGTGCGCATGTGCGACTGCTTCAATATCCCGCTTGTAACTTTTGTAGACTCCCCGGGATTTTTACCGGGCGTAGACCAGGAACACCGCGGCATCATCCGTCATGGAGCCAAAGTGCTGTATGCCTACTCGGAGGCCACCGTGCCCAAAGTGACAGTTATTACCCGCAAAGCCTATGGCGGGGCTTACGTTGTCATGGGCAGCAAATATCTGGGCACCGATGTCACCTATGCCTGGCCAAGCGCAGAAATTGCCGTGTTAGGCGCAGAAGGAGCCGTCAATATTCTTTTCAAAAAGCAGATCGCCGGCGCGCCCGACCCGGCGGCCGAACGCGAACGGCTGGCCACCGAATACCGCACTCAGTTTAGCAACCCATATTACGCCGCCAAAGCCGGCTATGTAGACGACATTTTAGAGCCACAGGAAACGCGACCGAAAATCATTGCCGCTCTGACGGCGCTGCGCGACAAGTTTTCTTCTGCGCCGCGGCGCAAGCATGGGAATATTCCGGTGTAGAGGTGCTATCGTGATGTCAGATGCAGTCACCACAGCGTTGCAAATTTCTGTTGTTGGCATGGGGCTGGTATTTGGATCTATCTTTTTATTGTGGCTGTTGATGTCGGTGCTGGTGTGGGCAACGGCCGAACGCCAGACTGAAGAAGCGCAAATGATCCAGCCAGATCAGGCAGTTGAACAAGAAAACAGGCGGCAGGCGGCAGCCACGGCCGTTGCCCTCGCCTTAGCCCTGGAAGCAGAAGCCAGACCCCACGTCCCGCCCATGCCGCCCACAGCCATCGTCAGCGCCTGGCAGGCCGTTATGCGCAGCAACATTTTGGATAAACGAGGTTCAGTCCGATGAGGTACACAGTCAAAATAAACAACCAGGTATACGATGTTGAGATTGGCGACTTGCACGCCCGGCCAATTATCGCCTCCATTGGCAACGAGCAATTTGAGGTCTGGCCAGAAGTGGAAACAGGCGCGGCGGCAGGGCAAAATAGCACCGGGGTAGAAACAGGGGAAACGGCCGTTGCCCCAACCAAAACCGACGGCATCAAAATCGTGCGCGCCCCCATTCCCGGCATGATCAGCGACATCCTGGTCCAGGCAGGTCAGTCCGTTTCCATAGGCCAACCACTTTGCGTACTCGACGCCATGAAAATGAATAACACCATCCACGCGCCGCGCGCCGGTCTCATCACCACCGTCTTTGTTTCCATTGGGCAGCACGTCAAACACAACGACTTGCTCGTTGAGTTTGCCGATTAAACACCGCGCCCCAGTCACACGGTCGCGCCAAAACCATCGAATCTTTCCATGAACCTGACACAACTTCTCCCTGAACTTCTCAAAGGACTCGCCAACTTCACAGTTGGCAATGCCCTGATGATCCTGGTGGGGGGCATTCTGATCGCCCTGGCCATCATTAAAAAATACGAACCGATTTTGCTGCTGCCCATTGGCTTCGGCTGCATTCTGGCCAATATCCCCCTGGCAGGCATGGCTGAAGGCGATGGGCTGTTTGGCCTGCTCTATCGCGTGGGCATCAGCACCGAGCTGTTTCCCCTGCTAATTTTTATCGGCGTAGGCGCCATGATTGACTTTAGCCCGCTCCTGGCGCAGCCCAGAATGGTGCTGCTGGGCGCTGCCGGACAATTTGGCATCTTCGGCACGCTCATCCTGGCCACGCTGCTGGGCTTCCCGCTCAACGAAGCCGCCTCCATCGGGGTCATCGGCGCGATAGACGGCCCCACCTCCATTTTTGTGGCTAGCAAACTGGCTCCCCGGCTGCTGGCTCCCATCGCCGTAGCCGCTTACTCCTACATGAGCCTGGTGCCCATCATCCAGCCGCCGCTCATGCGCCTGCTGACCACCAAAAAAGAACGCAGCATTCGCATGGCCTACGCGCCAAGACCTGTTTCCTGGCGCGGGCGCGTCTTGTTCCCCATCATTGTAACCCTGGTTGTAGGACTGCTGGTGCCCGAAGCCACGCCATTGATCAGCATGTTGATGCTGGGTAACTTGCTACGCGAAAGTTTGGTAGTAGACAACCTGAGCAAATCGGCGCAAAATGAAATTGCCAACGTGGCCACCCTGTTTTTAGGTGTAACCATCGGCTCAACCATGAGCGCCAGTTCCTTCTTGAATATGGATACGCTGGGCATTCTGGTGCTGGGGCTGCTGGCGTTTGGCCTGGACACGGCCGCCGGGCTGCTGCTGGGCAAAGTGATGACTGTTTTGAGCCGGGGAACCATCAACCCATTGTTAGGCGCGGCCGGGATCAGCGCGTTTCCGATGGCCGGCCGATTGGTGGCCAAGATGGCTCAAGAAGAGGATTTCGACAACTTTTTGTTGATGCATGCCATGGGGGCCAATACGGCTGGCCAGTTGGCCAGCGTGATGGCCGGCGGCATTTTGCTCACGCTGGCCTCCGGCAGTGTTTAGGCAGGCATCACAAAGAACGGCGACTATTTTTCAATCCTAAACGCTTGAAAACAGCGGGGCCTTATTCCACCGGGTTAATGATGGTTCGAATGCGGGCAGGCACGTAGGGCAGGCGATTGAACCAGTTCGGCCAGATGGTTACTTCCGGTACGGATCTCAAGGGCAACTGCTCAAACAAATAGGCTATGGCTAAATCGGGTGGCTGTCCCGAAATATCGTTTAATACCTGATCCAGATGCAAGTCGGCAGCGGCCAAGACTTCGCCGGTCATTTCAAACGTCACGCGCCCGGTTTCATCAACACCCACCACGTCGCCACGGGTGTATTTGATGCTGTTGGGAACCAAAACATACCCTTCCGGCACGGCCGTTGCCAGCGCTTCATACACAATGCCAGAGGCGGCGTTGGCGTTAACGGCCGTGCCCACAACATCCGCCCGCATCTCCAACGCCAGCCTGTCAGTCTGTTCGCCAGGGAAATGGGAATACGTCTCGCTGTTCACGCTCACCACACGCACCGAATCTCGCGCCAAAAACTCAAACGGCGTCGTCTGCGCCTCCATCTCCGACGCCGAAACTGCCTGCAAAAATTGCAGCACCTGCGCTCGCAATCGCTCCTGGTCGGCAGGCGTAACAGCCTTTTCTTCACGCACCCCACCGCCCTCGATGGCCTCCAGGTTGCGCACTTCCAACTGCAGCGCCAGCGTGCCCTCTATTTCATTCACTTGATTCGCAGCCACATTGCCTTGCGGCCCCGGCTCAACCGCCACGACTTCCACTTCGGCCGTACCGCCCTCTACACCGGGAACGATGGCCTCGTTGAGGGTCTGAAAAACGATGGTGCTGCCCGCCGATGTGCGCACGCGTGTGCCCGCAGGGGCGGCCACTTCTTGCGCCTGCCGATTCACAAAGACCACTTTGCCCCTGGCCGAAGCGCTGGGCACTTCGGTCACGCCGCTGGTTTCGGCGTCGGCCTGCCAGGATTGAGTGGCGCTCAGGATGCGCGCAGGAACGGCGGAACGGCCGTAATCCACTTCTTCCAGCGCCGGGTCAGCAACAATTTGTTTGGTGATCTGGATGGGCAGCACATTCGGGCGCAGCCGCACCGTCGCCCCCGGCACCGCATACGACACAGCCACAAACACCACCGCCACGACCATAAAAAACAGCAAAATGGCCGCATAACGGAAAATCCACAGGCGCGGGCTGCTCAGTGGAGCCAGGCGACGGCGCGCTTCCTGCCGGTCGCCTTCGGCGATTGGGTTTGGGCGCAGTTCTTCGGCTTTAACGCCGCCAACTGTGGGCAGCCCCACTACTTCGGCCCGACGCCGCCCGCGCCACCAGCCCCGGCGGCTGTGTTCGGCCGTCTCCACCGAAATGAAGACCGGCAAACCCAACGCTTTGGCCTGGCGCGTGATGTCGGGCACGGCCGTTACCAATCCCACATCCAGCCGCCGCCGGTCGGCATGCCGGCGCAGGCGCACCAAATCCAGTCCTTCACGCAGCGCCCCACCATCTTCCGGCAGCACCAACACCACCTGGCTCTCCCCGGCCCAATCCAGCCGGTCGCAGATAGAGGTGATGTCGTCGTCGGAATCTAGCGGGATGATTTTCATATTAAGCTAACGTTTTTTCTACCAGCCCCGGCACAATCGCCAGCGCCTCGGCAATTTTGCCGGTGTCGTGGCCGCCGGCCTGGGCCATGTTGGGCCGGCCGCCGCCGCCGCCGCCCACTACTTTGGCCACCTCGCGCACAATATCGCCAGCCTTCAAGCCACGCTTGATGAGATCGTCAGTGACAGTAGCGACGAAGATGGGTTTGTCATTTTGGATGGCCGCGAGAACGGCCGTGCCCGATTTCGCCTTATCTCTAAACCAGTCGGCCATCTCACGTAGGGTATCCACGTCGGCCACATCGACCTGCGCCGTCAGGACATTGATTCCGGCAACCGTCTGCATTTGACCCAGCAAATCGACAAATTGGTAACGCGCCAGTTTGCGCTGCAGCAGTTCGGCCGTCTTTTGCAGATTTTTGTGATCCGCCAGCAAGGTTTCCAGGCGGCTTTCCAACTCGCCCACCGGCGCATTCAGCAAATCAGCCAACCGGTCCAACACATCCAGCCGCTCGGCGATTAGCGCCTGCGCGCCACGGCCGGTCACAGCCTCCACGCGGCGCACGCCCGCAGCCACCGCCCCCTCGCTGATAAATCGGAACTGCCCAATGTCGTTGGTCTCGGAAACGTGGAGGCCGCCGCATAATTCCATGCTGTACGCCGGTTGGTCGCCGCTGCCCAGGGTGATGGTGCGGACGATGTCGCCATATTTTTCGCCAAAAAGGGCCATCGCGCCCATCTCAATTGCTTCCTGCTGGCCCATATATTTGATCTTTACCGGATAATTGACCAGGATAGCCTGGTTGATGTCGGCCTCGATGGCCGCCAGCGTGGCTTCGTCCACCGCTTTGTCGTGGGAAAAATCGAAGCGCAGCCGGTCGGGAGCGACCAGGGAACCCTGCTGGGTAACGTGGTTGCCCAGGTGGGCGCGCAGTTCGCGGTGCAGGATGTGGGTGGCGGTGTGGTTGCGGCGAATGTCGGCGCGACGGCCGTCATCAACCATCAACCGCGCTTCCTGCCCCAAGGCAATCTCGCCCTTCACCACCTCGCCTCGATGGACGATTAATCCGGGAACTGGCTTGCTCATGCTGTCTACGCGAAATTCAGCGCCGGAATCGGGGATCGTAATCGTGCCGGTATCGCTGACTTCCCCACCGGCTTCCACATAAAATGGCGTCGCCGCAGTGATGATTTCGGCTGTCTGGCCCTGGCTGATGGTTTTCACCGGTTCGCCATCACGAACCAGCGCAATCACGTCGGAACGCAGGCGCGATCCGATATAAGGATCATATTCCACGCCGCCATCTAGCTGGCCCGATTCCTGCAAATCGGCTAACAGGTCGCCATAGACGCCTGTGCCGCGTTCGTAGGCTTTGAACGCGCCGGAGCCGCTGGCCAACGCGTGCGCGGCGCGCGCCGCATTGTACCCCTTCTCGTCGATGGTAATGCCGCGCTCCTTCACCAAATCGCGGGTGATTTCCAGGGGCAGACCAAAGGTGGCATACAAATTAAAAGCGGTCTGGCCGTCGATTTGGTTTGCGCCGGTTGCGGCCATTTCTTCCAAAATGGCCAGCAGTTGGTTAAGCGCTGCGTCCAGGGTGCGGGCGAAGCGGCGTTCCTCTTGGGTGAGGGTGTGGCGAATGTGTTCGGCGCGCTGGCGCAGCTCCGGGTAGGCTTCACCCATCTGGTTAATGTAGACCTGGGCCACGTCGGCCAGGAATGGCTGCTGGAAGCCAATTTGCCGGCCAAACCGGGCCGCGCGGCGAATGATCATGCGCAGGACGTACCCCGCGCCGGCCGCGCCCGGTCGGACCCCATCGGCAATGAGGAAGGTAGCGGCACGGCCGTGATCCGCAATAACCCGGTAGCCGACATATTTTTCCTGGCGCTGCACGGCCGTGTCGCCCAACAGCTCTTGCACTTTGTCCATGACCGGCAAGAACAGGTCGTTGTCGTAATTGGCCTGGGTTCCCTGCACAACGCTGGTAATGCGCTCCAAGCCCATGCCCGTATCGACGCCGGGTTTGGGCAGCAGCGTGCGCGTGCCGTCTTCAGCCTGATCGTATTGCATAAAGACCAGGTTCCAGACTTCCAGCCAGCGGTCGCAGTCGTTGTCTAGCAGCACGGAGCAGTCGGGACGGCCGCAGGTGCAGGCTTCCGGTCCCCAATCGTAATGAAGTTCGCTGGTGGGGCCGCAGGGACCAACGTCGCCCATCATCCAGAAGTTGGTTTTGTCGCCCATGCGTAAAATGTGGTCGGCGGGCACGCCGATCTGGTTAGCCCAGATGTTGTACGCCTCATCGTCGCTGGTATGGACGGTGAAATAGAGTTTGTCGGCCGGAATCTGGCAAACTTTGGTCATGAAGTCGTAGGCGTATCGGCAGGCGCCCTCTTTGAAATAATCGCCAAAGGAGAAATTGCCGAGCATTTCAAAGAAGGTATGGTGGCGCGGCGATGGACCGACGTTTTCGAGGTCGTTGTGTTTGCCCTGGACCCGCATACATTTTTGGGAGGTGGTGGCGCGGGCATACGGCCGTTTCTCCTTACCCAAAAATACGTCTACAAACTGGTTCATCCCGGCGTTGGTGAACAGCAATGTCGGGTTATCGTGCTGCGGCAGCGGCGCGCTGGAGACAATCTCATGGTTAAATTCGTTAAAAAACTCTAAAAATGCTTGTCGTATTTCGTTGCTGGTTATTGGTTTCATCACATCTCCTCAGTGTAGCGAAGGCTAAGGTGAAGATTGAAGATTGCCAGGAGACCCTAAGGGTTTGAACGAACGCGTTGTTGAATTTCCCAAGACCAAACCCTTAGGGTCTTTATGGATACTAATTTTTATCTTCAATTTTCTTCTTAGTCTCCCAGATTTTACCTTGACAATAAAAAACCGCCAGACTGATCAACTCGGTCTGGCGGTCGTTGGGCCTGTATTAAAATTAAAAAAAGGGGTGCGGAATCAGGCAGTGCAACAATCCAGACCGGAGGTCTGGCTGGCAGCAGCGGCGGCGCTGGTGATTGTTGGGTGCAGATTCAGGTGTTTCATGGCAGGCATGGTAACAAAGTGGGCCTGGTTTGTCAACGAAATGAATGAGCAGCGGGTTAACATCTTGCGCTGGTTCATAAAAATCCAAGATGGTGTGGGCATAGTACACGGGAAAATGCACACTGGAGGTAAAGATGACCAAAAAGATTGAGAAAACAGACGAGCAATGGCGCGCAGAGCTAACGCCGGAACAGTATCGCATTACCCGCCAAAAAGGGACGGAACGGGCATTTACCGGCGCATATTATCACAACACGGAAACGGGGGTTTACAAATGCGTTGCCTGCGGAGCAGAATTGTTTTCCTCGGAACAAAAATATGATTCCGGCTCAGGCTGGCCCAGCTTCTGGCAGCCTGCCCAAGAGGAAAATGTGGATGTCGCCGTCGATCGCAGCTATTTTATGGTCCGGACGGAGGTGATGTGCAGCCAGTGCGGCGCACACCTGGGGCATCTTTTTGAGGATGGGCCACAGCCGACCGGCTTGCGGTTCTGCATTAATTCGGCGGCGCTGGATTTTGAGAAAGAGGAGTGATGGGTGGGTTGGTCAGGTTGGTTGCGTTGGTTGGCTAACAAACCAACCAACCTTTTTACAATTCAGCCAGGAACACGGCCGTTTCCGCCGCAATTTTGTCCCAGGTAAACAAGCTGGCAACCTGGGCTGCGCCCTGCCCCAGTTGGGCGCGTAAAGCCGGGTTGGCCATCAGAGCGCGGACGGCCGTTGCCAGCGCAACCGCATCATCCGGAGCCACCAGCCACACATTCTCGCCCTGAACCAGTTCCGGCGTGGGCATGGCGGGCGTGGTGGTGAGCAACGGCCGTCCGTGAGCCAACACCGCCATCAACGTCCCCCGCCGCAGCGACACCCCATCGCGGTATGGCATCACCATCAGGTCAGCCGCATGCAAAAAAGTAGATACCCGCTGGTCGGGCAGAAAACCGGTCCAATGCACCCGCGCCGCCAACCCCAATTCGCCAATTAACGCTTTGAGCTGATCGAGAAACGATTGATTATTGCGCGGATCGCTGCTGCCGGTTTGCCCGCCGATAAACACCAGATGAACGCTGTCATCCAGAGCCGCCAGAGCGTGCAGGAGCGTGTCGGCCCCTTTGCTCTCGTTCAGAAAACCAAAATACCCCAGCAAACAATCACCGGCACGCAGCCCCAACTGATCGCGGACTTCCTGGAGTTCGATGTGGTTGGGGGTATACGTGGCGATATTGCTACCGATGGGGATTTGGCGCACAGGCGTGGGGACAACGGCCGTCAGCGCCTCATAATCGGCCAGATTGGTCACAATCGCGCCATGGGCGTATTTGGCCATGGTAGTTACGGCCGTTTGTCGCAGCCGCCCTGCTTTGGGAAACAAATAAGGGACGCGTAAATCGTGGAATGTAACGGCCGTTTTGGTTAAGCCTTTTAGCCGCCAGGGGAGCAAATTGATGGCCGCGCTGCGCATGTTGTAAGCCGCGGCCTGATATTGAACGTTGACCACATCCAATTCATACCGCAGGGCCACATCCGCAATTTGAGAAACGGCCGTCCAACGCCATTTCTTCACGTTGGGGTGCAGTTGGGCAAAACCCAGGTCAACCGGTTCCAGCAAATCTTGCCACCGGCGTCGCACCTGAAACGGCCGTGCCCGCCGATCGGTGATGATGTGTATCGTGTGGTCTTGTTCCGCCAGGGCCAACGCCAATTCTTGCGTAAAGGCGCCTACCCCGCCTTCCATCGGCGGATACTCCCCCGTTACCAGACCAATCTTCATAACGGGATCAACGATTGACGGCGGCAAGCCCGTGTTTGCCGATCAGGCGAAATAAGCATCATACGCGTTAGGGACCGGATGACCACGCCAGCGGAGAAGCGACAACGCATACGTGCGCCGCAAGGTGACAAAATCCGCCTTCTGATGGGCTGTATCTAATTTTTCTGGCTCCGGCCAGTTGCCGTCGGCCACACGCATCAGGTCGATATCGCTCAGGCCATTCAACGCCAGCAGTTCATCGTGAAACGCTTCCGGCACTTTGGTCAAGGATGGCGGCAAGCCAACTCGAACGGTTTGCAGCAAAACCTCTTCCAAAGACCATGTAGACGCCTGAGCAATACGCTTCAAATCTTCGTAAATGTGCTCTGGTAAATCAATTGTGACTTTTTTCGATTTCATCCATCACCTTTCCCTGATGTGATAACCGTTCGGCAACCGGTTTCCCTGTTAATATCCGGCTGGGCGCAGGCCCGACCGGAGAACGGCCCAATAAGCTTGAACGCGCTGGCGGCGTAACGGCCGTTTATGCCCCAAAGCGCCCTTCGCTCCCTCTATAATCAACTGCCAAAAATAATTTATTAATAAGAACAAGCGTAACAGCCCGGCCGCCAGGCGGCTATGGTACTTTCGGAAGTAGCGCAGTTTGGCTTGCTGAAAATTGATGTGCCGGGCAACGATGGCTTGTTCGCTGCTTTTGCCTTCGTAATGGATGATTTGCGCGGCTGGCAGATAAACCACCCGCCAACCGGCATCTTTCATGCGCCGGCACCAATCCAGCTCTTCGGAATACATGAAGTATGCTTCATCCATACCGCCAACGGCCGTTACGGCCGTGCGCGGCGCCATCATACAGGCTCCCGTTACCCAATCGACATCTGCGGTCTGGTCATCGGGCACATCCTGAGCATAGTAGCGAGTCAATAAGCCCGCCGGAGCCAGAGGTTCCAGCCAGGTACTCTCAAAAAAGGCCGTTGCCAGCGTAGGAAACCGCCGCCGCGACGACTGCACCGAGCCGTCGGCGTTGAGTAACTGCGCGCCCACAATGCCCACATCAGGATGATCTTGCACATACTTCCACATGATGGTTAACGCCTGACCCAGAACGGCCGTGTCAGGATTGAGGAGTAGTATATAACGGCCGTTCGCTTTCGCAACGCCTAAATTGTTCCCTTTCGGAAAACCAACGTTTTCCTGGCAGGCGATGAGCGTGACCCAGGGGAACTCGGCGGCAAGCATGGCCGCGCTGCCATCGCTGGAAGCGCTGTCGACCACAATGACCTCCAGAGTCAGCTCGCCGCGCCCGCGCTCGATGGAAAGCAGGCAGTCGCGCAGCAAGTCCCGCACGTTCCAATTGACGATAATAATGGATAAATCGGGCAGCTCAGTCATGAGGGTGATGGTAAGCGAAACAGGCGGCGGGCGTTGGCGGTGGTGTGATGGGCGATTACGGCCGTTTCCACCCCTCTCTCCACAGCCATGCGCTCGGCCACAAAGGTCACATACGCCGGTTCGTTACGCTGGCCGCGAAACGGCTGCGGGGCCAAATAAGGCGCATCGGTTTCAATGAGCAATCGCTCCAACGGCGCCTGGCGCACAATTTCCCGCAGCTCATCGGCCTTCTTAAACGTCACCGGACCGGTGATACCGAGGTAGAAACCCATGTCCAGCGCCGCCTGCGCCGTCGCCCAATCACCGGAAAATGAGTGGAGCACGCCGGGGTTTTCGCGCCCCGCCAGCGGCGAAGCAGCCAACAAGCGAATCAAATCGGCGCTGGCCTCACGATTGTGAAGGATGACCGGCAGATTCAGTTCGGCGGCCAGGGCCAATTGTTGGGCGAGGGCTTCGTGCTGCACAGCTTTGGGCGCGTCGTCCCAATGGTAATCCAGACCAATTTCGCCAATGGCGACCACTTTGGGCAGGGCGGCGGCGGCGCGTACAGTGTCTAGCCAGGCATTCGTCCAGCCGGCGCTGGAGTTGGGGTGGATGCCGACGGCCGCAAACACGGGGGCATGGGTCTGGGCTAACTGCGGCACGGCCGTTAAATTTTCCAGGTCAATGGCCGGCACCACGATCTGCGCCACACCCGCCGCAGCGGCGCGTGCCAGCACGGCCGTGCGGTCGTCAGCAAATTGACGCATATCCAGGTGGCAGTGCGTATCAATCAGTTCCATTATCCGGCCGATTCATCTTGGCCCTGGCGATAGGCGGCCAAAAACTCGGCCGGAACCTGCACGGCGACCACCTCGCCCCGCGCGCACGCCACGCCTCCGGCCAGCAACGTTGAGACCACAACGACCTTGCGCCCTTTCACCTCTTTTACTCGTCCACGAATCTCTAACACGGCATCCAGGGGGGTTGGTTTCAGGTAATCCACATGCAGCGAGGCGGTGAGGAAACGCAGCGCCGGCTCGCTGTCCATCTCGCGCCCTTCGGCGCGGTAGGCCGCGGCGGCAGCCGTGCCCGTGCCATGGCAGTCAATCAGGGAGGCGATCAAACCGCCGTAGACAAAGCCCGGGATGGCCATGTGATACGGCCGTGGCTGAAACCGCGTCACGGACTCGTCCCCTTCCCAGTAAGTTTTAATCTGCAACCCATCGGGATTCAACCGGCCGCAGCCGTAACAATAACTCAAATCATCGGGGTAATAATCCTGAAACGCCTGTTCCATCCCATCGCCTCCTAAACAAATGGTTGACGCCAAACTGCAAAGAAGCAAAAGTCGCCAAGATTTTTTGCTTCCACTCTTCGCGGCCTGGGCGTCTTCGCGTTAAAAAACCGGTTCCTATCGCAGCCCGGCCAGGCGCAGCCCATCTTGCAAAATGTCGGGCACGCGCTCCTGGTGGGTGGTTTCGCAGTACACGCGAATCACCGGCTCGGTGCCGCTAAAGCGCACCAGCAGCCAGCCGCCATCTTCCATGATGAATTGATGGCCGTCGATGGTGATGATGTCCGTCACCTTCAGGCCGCCAATGGTCGACGGGCGCGCCGCGTCCACGCGCGCCAGAATTTCCGCCCGCCGACTGGCCTCGAACGTGCTGTCGATCCGGTCGTAGTAATGGGGACCAACCAATCCAAACAAGGTATCCAGCAGTTCGGAAGGTTTTTTTCCGGTCTGGACCATCATGTCCAGAAAATAAAGGCCGGCCAAAATGCCGTCGCGCTCCGGCACATGACCACGAAACGCGTACCCGCCGCTCTCCTCGCCGCCGATCATGGCGTCCACTTCCATCATTTTGGGAGCAATAAATTTAAAACCGACGCCGGTTTCATGCACCGGCACGCCGTAGAGCTGGCCTAATTTGTTGAGCATTTTGGTAGTGGAAATGGTTTTAACGATGGGGCCGCGCTCGCCGCGCACCTCAAGGAAGTAATAACCCATCAGCCCATAAACGCGCAGTTGGTCGATAAAATCGCCGTTTTCGTCGCCAAAACCAACGCGGTCAGCGTCGCCGTCGTTGATGACGGTGACGTCTGCGCCGATTTCGCGGGCGAAGGCCAGTCCGTGGTCGATGTTGGGCGGGATGGGTTCGGGGCGGGTCATGTGCGGGTAAATGGGGTTACGCTCGTTGTGGATTTCGCTGATGGCGGTCTGGCCCTGAGCCAGCAAACGGGGGAACCAGCCGGCGCCGTTGCCCCACATGGCATCGTAGGCAACGTTAAACCCGGCTTGTTTGATAGGTTCGACGTTTACCAGACGATGGAGCTGCGTTTCATAGGCGGTGGCGGCGTTGAAGAGGGTGATACGGCCGTCACTCACCGCATCGTCAAATTTCAGGCGGGACACGGCCGTTATCTCCGGTATTTGCGCCTCAATCTTCTGCAAATCCTGGGGCGGTATGGCCCCGCCTTGCGGGTCGCGCACCTTAAAGCCGCAGTCCCAAAACGGATTATGGCTGGCGGTGATATTGACCGCCCCGCCAACCTGCTTGTCGACGACGGCGTACGAAATGGCCGGCGTCGGCGTCGCGCCATCCGTCAGCCAGACGTGAATGCCGTTGGCGGCAATCACTTCGGCTGCCGCCTGAGCGAAGTATTCGGCCTGGAACCGTTTGTCGTGGCCGATGACGATACCTTGGGAGGCACGGCCGTTTTGCTGCAAAAAAGTGGCAAAACCCTGCGCGCACCGCCGCACATTATCAAATGTATAATCGTCGCCTATACGGCCCCGCCAACCATCTGTGCCAAATTTTATGGTCATGAAATCAACTCCCGGCAATATTGGAGATGAGAGGCCAGCCACTACAATGTGAGCAGCCTCCAACCTCTGATCGCCAATCAAAATTTAACTCTACATTGCAACCTGACCGTTACGCAGCATGTCCAGGTCAGCTTTCACCATCATTTTCACCAGTTCGGCAAAAGTTACCGATGGTTCCCATCCTAGTTTACGCCCCGCTTTACTCGGATCGCCCACCAGCAAATCGACTTCGGCCGGACGCATAAAGCGCGGGTCTTGCTTAACATAATCGTGCCAATCCAGGTTTACGTAGCCAAAGGCTTCCGTTAAAAATTCTTCCACCGAGTGGGTTTCGCCGGTCGCCACAACGTAATCGTCTGGCTTTTCCTGCTGGAGCATCAGCCACATGGCCTGAACATAATCGCCGGCAAAGCCCCAGTCGCGCCGCGCGTCCAGATTGCCCAGAGACAGTTCGTTGATTAGGCCCAGTTTGATTTGGGCGACGTGGTAGGTAATTTTGCGGGTAACAAATTCCAAACCGCGCCGGGGCGATTCATGGTTAAACAAAATACCAGAGGTAGCGTGCAAATCGTAACTTTCGCGGTAGTTGATGGTGATCCAATGGCCGTAGACTTTGGCGACGCCATAGGGACTGCGCGGGTAAAATGGCGTGGTTTCGCGCTGCGGCACCTCCACGACTTTGCCGAACATCTCGCTGGAGCTGGCCTGATAAAAGCGGATTTTGGGATTGACGATGCGGATCGCATCGAGTACGCGGGTGACGCCCAGACCGGTCACGTCGCCGGTGAAAACGGGCTGGTTCCACGAAGTCTGCACAAACGATTGCGCCGCCAGGTTATAGACTTCATCGGGTTTGTGTTCTTCTAAAATGTGAATGAGGGAAATCTGGTCGCCCAAATCACCGGGGACCAGGGTGATTTTGTCTTGAATGTGCTGCACGCGGTGAAAGTTGACGGTGCTGGTGCGGCGCACCATGCCGACGACGTTATAGCCCTTGCCAAGTAAAAAATCGGCCAGGTATGAGCCATCCTGACCGGTAATGCCTGTAATGAGCGCTGTTGGCATTGTGTTTCTCCTTTACGATTGGTATTACGGCCGTTCCCGGCCGTCTAGTTTTATGAATAAGCAGGTGAATGGATTATAGCCCAGGGGAATGGATGCGTAAAACGGCCGTCGCCCATCGTCAGGCTGGGGCAGGGCAAACGTAGGGGTTTTATGAGAATCAGGCAGCCGCAATGCGGAAACCGGCCACATTCAGGCGCGACTGCGGCTTCAGGCTGTAGCGGTAATTGGCCTGCACGGTCCAGGCGGCATTGATGAAGCCCCCGCCCCGCAGCACGCGCCCGGTTTGTCCCGGTTCGGCCGGGGAAGCCGTCCACTCCCACACGTTGCCGCTCATGTCCACGCAGCCATAGGGGCTGTCGCCGGCCGGCGAATAGCGCCCGACAGGCGTAGTATCGCCCACCTGATTTTTAAAATTGCAGCGCGTTTCATCCGGCGGCTCCATTCCCCAGGGATACAGACGGCCGTCTTCCCCTCGCGCCGCCTTCTCCCACTCCGCCTCAGATGGCAGGCGCGCTCCGGCCCATTCACAAAAAGCCATCGCATCGTACCAGCTCACAATCACCACCGGATGGTCGAGACGCTGCACCGGGGCCAGCCGCGAATCGGGCGGCCAATTGGCTGCCTGCGCCCAGATGGCATCTTCAAATGGGGTGGGATACCGGGGGTTGGCAGCGATAAACTGCTGGTATTGGGCCTGAGTAATGGGCGTTTTGCTCATGCGAAAAGCGGGTAGATCGATATCCACATTGCCAGGGCCATATAAAAACGGGCCGGCAGGAACGGCCGTCATGTCGATGCTGTCTTGCAGGAGAAACGGCCGTTCCTCTTCTCCCTCCAACGCCACCACGGCTTGCCACAAGGGACTGTCCACAATGCCCGCCACGCCGCCCAGCAATACCCAGCGCAGCGTCTGGCGAATGATGCGTGGTGGCAACTTGTCCGTCTGGGTTAGCGTTTCAGGGATTTGCAAAAATTTGTGAAGATGGGAACGGCCGTATTCGGTCACGGCCGTCTGGCCAGATTTATCGGTTGGGGTGATGGCGGCCTGTACCTGAAACCGCTGCACGGCAACGGCCGTTGGCTCGCCCAACAGCGCCGCCCAATCCAAATCGGCCACATCTGCCGCCGGCGAACGCGCCTGCCAAAACGTGGCCAGAAACAAGAGGTGCGGCAGCGATGCGCGCCAGTTAAACCCCCAGGTAGCCATCGATCAATCCACCCGTTGAATGTGCGCGCCCAATGTCTTCAGCTTTTGCTCAATACGCTCATAACCACGGTCGATTTGCTGGATGTTGTGAATGACGCTGGTCCCTTCGGAGCACAATGCGGCCAAAACCATGGCCATCCCGGCGCGAATGTCTGGGCTGGGCACGCCCTGCGGGCTGGCATGAAGCTGGCACGGCCCCTGAATAATCACCCGATGCGGATCGCAAATTACCACCTGCGCTCCCATGAACGTCAGGTTATCCACAAAAAAGAACCGGCTTTCATACATCCAATCGTGCAGCAGCACAGAACCAACAGACTGGGTGGCAATGACCACGGCAATGCTCATCAGGTCGGCGGGGAAGCCGGGCCAGGGCAGCGGCTTGATCTGCAAAATCCGCCCGCCAAGGGAGGTGGCAATGCGCATGGGCTGCTCGGCCGGGACAAGGATGTCATGGCCGTCATCGTGCCAGACCACACCCAGTTTTTCATACACCAGCCGGACCATGCCCATATACTGCGGGTCCACGTTTTTGATGCGGATTTCGCCGCCGGTAACGGCCGCTGCGCCGATAAAACTGCCTACTTCCATAAAATCAGCGCCGATGGTGTATTCTGTGCCGCTCAGGCGCTCCACGCCTTCAATGATCAGGCGATTGGTGCCGATGCCCTCGATATGCGCGCCCATTTGATTGAGGAAATAGCACAAATCGCGCACATGGGGTTCGCAGGCGGCGTTGTCGATGATGGTTTGACCGTGGGCAAGCACGGCCGTCATCACGGTATTTTCGGTCGCCGTCACGCTCGCTTCTGCTTGCAGGTAATAGCCGGCGCCGGTTAACTTATCGGCTTTCATGGTGAAGATGCTGCGTTCCACCAGTTCCACCCGCGTGCCCAACGCTTCCAGGCCACAAATCAAGGTGTCTAACGGCCGTCCGCCAATCACGTCGCCGCCCGGCAGCGGCAGCGTCACCTCGCCCATTCGCGCCACCAACGGCCCAGAAAACACAAACGACGCCCGCGTCCGCGCCGCCAGGGCGCTGTCTAATTCCGTTTTGATCACGCGCTGAGCGTGAACACGCCAGCTCCCCGGCGCAAGCTCCGTCACCTCAACGCCCAAATCGCGCAAAATCAAGATGGTGTTGCGCACGTCCTGAATGTCGGGGATATTGTGCAAAATGACCGGTTCGTCAGTGAGGATACAAGCGGGTAATAATTTGAGGGCGGCGTTTTTATTGCCGCTGACTGTAATGGTGCCTTGCAGGGCGTGTCCGCCCTCGATAATGAATTTGCTCATAATCAATTCCATTCAGGCTGCCGGATAACAGCCTGGCTTAATACGCAGCTCTCCGTGTGGGTGATGGCCGGCGCCAAACACCAGAAAATTGTGGGAACGGCCGTTTGCCGTTAAACCTGGATTGTAGCCAGTGGGCAAAAACAGGGCAACTGAGACCCGACCAACCACCGGTGACATCTATCACTTGACACAATGCCCTGAATATTTGAAACTTGACCTGATTCACCACTATTTGCTGGCACTTACCTGGAAAACCACGCACCACAAGGAGCATTTTATGGACTACACACCGTCTGAATTCATGATCATCAACGCTTCCCGCGCCCTCCAGGGCAGCCACGTCGTCTTTGTTGGCGTGGGCCTGCCCAACATCGCCTGCAATCTGGCCCGGCGCAGCCACTCGCCGGAGATGGAACTGGTCTACGAAAGCGGCGTCTTTGGCGCAAACCCGGCCCGTCTGCCGCTTTCCATTGGCGACCCCACCCTCGTCAGCGGGGCCAAATCAGTCACCAGCATGACCGACCTGTTCATGTACTACCTGCAAGGCGGCCTGGTTGACGTGGCCCTGCTTGGCGGCGCGCAAATTGACCGTTTCGGCAACTTGAACACAACCGTCATCGGCGATTACTCTCACCCCAAAGTACGGCTGCCCGGTTCCGGCGGCGCCTGCGAAATCGCCATCAACGCCCAAAAAATATTCATGATCATGCGCCTGAAGGGCCGCGCTTTTGTGGACAAACTGGACTTTTTAACCAGCCCCGGCCATCTCGATGGCGGCGACGCCCGGCAGCGCGCCGGACTGCCCGGCGATGGTCCGGCGCTGGTCATCACGGATCGGGCCTTATTTGACTTCGACAATCCCGACCGCGAAATGACGCTCATCGAAATCGCTCCCGGCGAAACCGCCGACAGTATCCAGGCCGACATTCCCTGGCCGCTGCGCGTATCGCCCAACCTGAAGGAAATGACGCCGCCGCACATCTCCGAACTGGAAATCATTCGGCAGCAGCTTGATCCAGAAGGAATGTACCGGTAAGCGCACGGCCGTTTGCTGATTTTGGCGCGCAGATTACCCCCAATGAATGAAAACAGCCCTTTCATTTAGACAATTCGTGGCAGCTTGATAAGGAGACAACAATCAACATGAGTACCCTCTATGCTCATCCACAAGGTCACGTGTTTTACCGCAAGATGGATTATGCCCGCCCCAAAATTTCACATGGGGAGGGAATTTATTTATATGATGAAGATGGCAAGCGTTATATCGACGGATCGGGCGGGCCATTGGTGGTTAATGTGGGACACGGCCGTTCCGAAATCGTCGAGGCCATCACCCAACAAGCCCGCTCGGCGGCTTACGTCCATGCCACCATGTTCACCAGCGAAGCCGTCGAAACCTACTCCAACGCCCTGGCCGAAATTGTGCCGTTGGCGCAGCCGCGTTTCTTCTACCTCAGCAGCGGCTCCGAAGTCGTCGAAGGCGCGCTGAAACTGGCCCGCCAAATCCAGATGGCCCGCGGCGAACCAAACCGCTCCATCATCATTTGTCGCTCGCTCAGCTACCATGGCATGAGTTTGGGCGCGCTAAGCGTAAGCGGACGGCCTGCCCTACGCAACCCGTACCTGAGCATGATGCAAAACATGCCCCACATCCGCCATCCCTACCCCTACCGTTTCCCGGCCAACGGCCGTGAACTGGCCGACCGATTAGAAGAATCCATTCTCGCCTATGGCCCGGAAAACGTCGCCGGCTTCATCGCCGAACCCATCAGCGGGGCCAGCCTTGGCGCCGTCGTGCCGCCCGACGATTACTGGCCGCGCATCCGCGAAATTTGTGACCAGTATGGCGTGCTGCTCATTGCCGATGAGGTCCTGGTAGGCATGGGGCGCACCGGCACTTGGTGGGCGCTCAACCATTGGAACGTAAAACCCGACATTCTCATCACCTCCAAAGGCACGGCCGCCGGTTATTTCCCGCTCGGGTTCATCGCCGCTTCCAACGAAGACGTAGATTTGGTCTTCCGCAAACTGGGTGATTTCAATCACGGCGGTACGTTTAGCCACCACGCCGTCGGGGCGGCCGCCGGTCTGGCCACGCTGCGCATCTTGCAGCGCGAAAAACTGGTCGAAAACGCCGCCGAATTGGGGCCTTATGTAAACAAAAAACTGCACCACACCTTTGCCCACCATCCGCAAATCGGCGATATTCGCGGCCGTGGCCTGTTTTGGGGCCTGGAAATTGTCCAGGATCGCGCCACCAAGACACCTTTTCCGCTCAAAGCCAAAACCGCCTGGCACATTGCCGAACGCGCCTTCGAGCTGGGTCTAATTATTTATTACTCCCAGGGCTGCGCGGATGGCGCGTCTGGCGATGTGATTATGCTTGGGCCGCCGCTCACCATCAACAAGGCGCAAATTGACGAGATCATCACGATTCTCGACCAAACCATCACCGAAATCGTCGGCTGATAACTGGTATAACCTGACTGGAACAAATGAAAACACTACAAAAGCCCCTGAGGCTTTTGTAGTGTTTTGTTTTCCACAAGCCGATCCACTTGCTCCCATCGAGCGATTCGGCTTTATCTGGTAAACTAACTTTGTTTTTACGCAACTCGCTGGCGAGTTGGGGTATGCTATAATTTGGGTTAAGCCGGTTACACTGGCGCCTGGATTGGTGAAAATTAATCAGATGTCGTTAACGCAACAGCTTGTCCAACTCCTGAGCGAATCGCCGGGGAATGTTATTTATCACCTGATCAGCTTATTTGCTTTGCAGGTTGTATTTGCGCTGGCGCTGACACAGTGGCGGCGGAACCGGCGTGACGACCTGGCGCGGCGGAGCCTGTGGGCAGCCGGCGCGGTGGTGGTGATGCGTTTGGGGCTTTTATTGGCCGGGCTGGCGGTTTTTGGGGATCAGGCCACGGCCGTTTCCGTTTTGCCACCTTTAGAGCAGGCCATAAACACAGCCACGGCCGTTCTCCTGGCGTGGGCGCTGATTCCCCAACCGAAAAGCCAACCCCAAATAGGCGACACAGCGGCCGTTTTGCTGCTGTTGCTTGTGGGCATGATGTACATTTTCTTCGCCCAAGCCTGGCCAGAACAGGCGCTGGCGGGAATGGCCTACAACAGCACCTTCCAGGCAACCATCTGGCTTGTTTTTCAACTGGCCGCGCTGATCGCGGGTCTGGCGCTGACGATAGTGGAACGGCCGTTATGGTTTTCCCTGCGCCAGATCATTCTTGTCATTCTACTGGTCACTCACCTTTTGGCCTTCTTCAGCAGCCCAGACGCCAGCGCCAGCCAGACCGACATTGCCTACTGGCTGCGCCTGGGGTACCTGATCGCCCTGCCGCTGTGGGCTGTGCTGACCTACCGCCAGACCATCTCCGCTTTACAGATTCAGGAAAAACTGCCTGCAACCATACAAACCACCGACGCGTCGGCCGCCGCGTTTTATGATTTTTCCACCCAGATCATCCGCTCGTTGCAGCCAGATGAAAACATAGCCGCAGCCATCGACGTGGCCACCCAAACACTCCATGCGCCCTATGCCGCCCTGGCGCTGCGGCAGGAAAACACGCCGCACCTGATGCACCTCACAACCAACCGCGCCATTCAGACAACAGAACGGCCGTCCAACTGGCTGATCAACCTGCGAGAATGGCCAGCCTTCCAACAAGCCCTGGATGAAAACGAGATTGTCGAATTAAAACCGACCGGTTTGGGCGGTCGGCAATTACGATTGTGGTACGAAGAAATGGGGTTGTCACTCTGGGGCGCACTGCTGGCGCTGCCGCTGCGCGTAGAAAACACGGCCGTTGGCCTACTGCTCATCGGCGCGCCCAGCAATCAATCAGAGTGGGGCATGGCCGAAAAAACCACCGCCGCCGCGCTGGCCCGCTATGTGGCCCAAGCCATTCACAACAGCCAAACCTTCAGCCAGGTCGCCGATCAGATCGCCCAATCACCGCAGCCGCGTCTGGCCGAACCAACACTCGTCAGCGGCCGAATCATTACTCTGGAGGAAGAACGCAATCGGCTGCAAATAGAACTGGAAGCGACAACAGCCCGTCTGCTGCAAGCCGAATCACAGGCTACCAAAGCCAGCAAACAGGCTCGCGACCTGGCAGCCACTCTGGAAGAACTCGAAAAAATAAATTACGACGAACATTTAGCCTCGTTGGAAAACGAAATCGCCACCCTGCGAGAATCACTCATCGAAGCTGAAGAGGCCATGGCCCTGGCCGCCGCCGGCGAAAAAGGGCTTAGCACCGAATGGATCATGACCACCATCACCCGCTATTCCAGCCAGTTGGAAGCCGCGCAGGCCCGCATCGAAACACTAGAGGCGGATTTGCTCCGGCAAGAGCGCGGCGTCACGGACGAACTGGTCATTTCGCTGGCGCAAGAGCTTCGCACCCCCATGACCTCCATTGCCGGTTACACCGATTTGCTGTTGAGCGAAATGCTGGGCGCGTTAGGCGCCAAACAGCGCGATTTCTTGCAGCGGGTTAAAGCCAACGTGGAGCGGATGGACGCCTTCTTAGACCTGATCGTGCAGCTAACAACCTCTGGTGAACGGAACCCTGGCGCAGAAAGCGGCGGCGTGGATATTCAGGTCAGCATTGATACGGCCGTTTCCAACGTCATCACCCAAATCCGCGAAAAAAAGCTGCGCCTGGACCTGGATACCTCACCCAAACTACCAACACTGCCCATCCACCGAGAAGCGCTGCAACAAATCATCAACAACCTCATCGGCAATGCCTGCCAGGCCACCCCACCAAACGGCCGTGTCGCCGTAAGCGCCTACATCAACACCCTACCGCCTCCCGCCAACAACGGCCACTCCGAACCGATCACCTTTCTCCATCTGGCCTTCAAAGACAGCGGCGGCGGCATTCTGGCTGAAGATCGGTCTCGCGTATTTAGCCCGCAGCACCGCGCCGACGATCCGCTCATCGGTGGTTTGGGCGACACCGGCGCGGGTCTGGCCGTAGCCCGCACCCTCACAGAAGCCAACGGCGGTCGCGTCTGGATTGAAAGCGAGATGGGCATCGGCAGCACATTCTCTGTTCTGTTCCCAATTGCCAACGACCTCATGCCTTCTACAGCCCCGGCAGCAGCCAAAGATTGAGCCAGCGCAGCATGAATAAGCCAGCCGAATCCAACCAGTGGCGCACGAATTTACTCCTGACAGGCGGTGTGATCGCCACGATTGTCATGGCTTTGCTGCTGGCGCAGCTAGACAATTTGCAAATTCGCTTGCAGCCAACCCCGGCGTTGGTGGTGCGGGCAACGGCCGTTTCCGCCACCAACACCCCCCTGCCCGCCATCGCCATGCCCAGCGCCACCCTCGATACTTTTTCGCCAGGCACACAAATCGCTTCCGCGCCAACAGTACGCAGCACCACAAGCGCCATGCTCCCGGCAGCCCTTTGCGGCGAAGTGCCGCCCGGTTGGAGCATTTACCTGGTTCAACCGGCCGATTCCTTGCTGGCTCTGGCCGCCTTTTCGGGCGCCAGCGTGGCCGAAATCAACCGCGTCAACTGCCTGCAAAACGGGTTAGTGGTCAGCGGTATGAGGATTTATCTGCCGGTGCGCCCGCCAACGGCCGTTCCCTGCGGGCCACCTTACTGGTGGGTGCAGGTGCGCGTTCAGCCGGGCGACACCCTGTTCCAATTGGCTCTACGGCACAGCACGACTGTGTACGCCATCATGCAAGCAAACTGCCTGAACAGCACCAGCCTGGCCGCCGGACGCCTGTTATTTTTGCCGCCGTTGCCGGCCACGCCCATACGGCCGTTGCCCACGTTCACGCCCACAACCACAGCCACCGGCACCGCTTCCTCCACGCCCACGCCCACGCCCACGGCGACGGCCGTGTTCACCGCCACCAGCACGGCCACAGCTTCACCAACGGCCGTGTTTACAATCACCCTCACAGCCACACCGTCGGCTACAGCCACGGACACTATCCCTTTAAGCACGCCCACACCCACTGCCACGCCAGGTCAGACGCCGCCGACCAATACACCCACCGCCACGACCACGCCGCTGGACACCGCCACCCCAACCACGCCACCGACCAATACACCTAACCCCACAGCCACACCAACCGGCGGGTAGAACGGCCGTTCCCCACCAACCAACCGCTAACCGGGAATGAGGTACGGCCGTTTTGCCAACACCAACCTACCGAAATATGATTGTAACCGTTCAGATTTCTCTGATAAGACTCTAAGGGTTTGGTCCCCAAATAATCCAAATTCTCAGGGACAAACCCTTGGGACCTGTTGAGATACCGTGTCAAAAGTCCAATGATGTAGCAAGTAAAATTCGCGACAAAATTTCTGGCACAAACAAATTCTTTATGACTGAATACGATGCAGTTGTTGTTGGGTCTGGACCAAACGGGCTGGCAGCGGGGATTACGCTGGCACGACAGGGGTGGCGCGTGCTGCTGCTGGAGGCCAAAGAAACCATCGGCGGCGGATTGCGCACGGCCGAATTAACCCTGCCCGGCTTTCGCCATGACATTTGCTCAGCAATTCATCCGTTGGGGATGGGGTCGCCTTTTTTCCAAAGCCTGCCCCTGGCCGATTATGGCCTGGCGTGGATTCAGCCGGAGCTGCCGCTGGCCCACCCGTTTGCCGACGACACGGCCGTTTTCCTGGCGCGTGATATAGCGGAAACGGCCGTGCAGTTCCCCCAGGACGCCGCCACCTACCGCCGCCTCTTCGCCCCGCTGGTAAGCAATTGGGACAAAATCGCCCACGAATTTCTGGGGCCGCTGCGCCTGCCGCGCCACCCGCTGGCGATGGGCCAGTTTGGATTGCGGGCCATGTGGCCGGCCGCCGCCCTGGCGCGCGCGGTTTTCCGCAGTGAAAAGGCGCGCGGTTTTTTTGCCGGACTAAGCGCCCACGCCATCATGCCCCTGGAATGGCCGCTGACGGCCGCTTTTGGCCTGATGTTGGGCACGTTGGGGCATCGCGTGGGCTGGCCCCTGCCACGCGGCGGCTCTCAGGCCATCGCCAACGCCCTGGCCGCCTACTTCACCGACCTGGGCGGCGACCTCGTGACCGGCCACGAGGTGAAATCGCTGGCCGAATTACCGCCTGCCCGCGCCATTATGTTTGACATAACACCGAGGCAGCTCCTGGCGATTGCCGGCGAAAAACTGCCGGCAAATTACCGCCGACAGCTAGAAAAATATCGTCACGGGCCAGGGGTTTTTAAGGTTGACTGGGCGCTGTCCGAGCCGATTCCCTGGCGGGCGGAGGCGTGTCGGCGAGCCGGCACGGTGCATGTGGGCGCTAACCTATCGGAAATAGCCCAGAGTGAACGACTGGCCTGGCAAGGGGGCGTGGCAGAACGGCCGTTCACCCTGGTTACCCAACAAAGCCTTTTCGATGACACCCGCGCTCCCGCCGGAAAACACACCGGCTGGGCCTACTGCCACGTCCCCAACGGCAGCGCCGCCGACATGACCGCGGCCATCGAAACCCAGATCGAGCGCTTCGCTCCCGGCTTCCGCGACTGCATCCTGGCCAGCCACACCATGACAGCGCAGGATTATCAGCAGTACAATCCCAACTACATCGGCGGCGACATCAACGGCGGCGTGCAAAACTGGCGGCAGTTGTTCACCCGCCCGGTGCCGCGCCTGAACCCATACACCACGCCGCTGCCAAATGTATACCTGTGTTCCTCAGCCACGCCGCCGGGTGGGGGCGTGCATGGGATGTGCGGGTTTTATGCCGCGCAAACGGCCGTGCGCCAACGATAACGCTGCACGCTTTCACCAGATGGGTCATTTTGCCCCACCCCACCGGGAACCTATGCAATTGCCTTTGCCAATCCACAATCCACCAGGAATTCTCAATTTAGATCAGGCATTCGTGCGAACAAGGTAATTTCTTTGCACTTTACGCTGAACGGTCATGCTGAGCGGAGTCTTCGGAGCGAAGCATCCCGCTCCACCAGAAGAAGGAGATGCTTCGGAGGACCTCAGCATGACACATTTCTGGTTAAATTGAGAATTGCTGACAATCCACCCAGCAATTCTCAATTTAGATCAGGCATTCGTGCGAACAAGGTAATTTCTTTGCACTTTACGCTGAACGGTCATGCTGAGCGGAGTCTTCGGAGCGAAGCATCCCGCTCCACCAGAAGAAGGAGATGCTTCGGAGGACCTCAGCATGACACATTTCTGGTTAAATTGAGAATTGCTGACAATCCACCACAGGCGTTTTGTAATAAACGGCCGTGTGTTATAATCGCTCGCTGGCTTTTCAAATATATATCATTTTGATGTGAGGACTGAGGACTGGGCTTAAACAACGAAAAGCGCAATTCTCAGTCCTCAACGTTGAAGAAACATGAAACTATCCGTCATTATTTGCTGCTACAACGAAAAAACTACCATCCAGGATGTTATCGACAAAACCAAAGCGGTAGACCTGGGACCCGGCTGGGACCGTGAAATCATCGTCGTGGACAACTACTCCACCGATGGCACGCGCGAAATCTTGCAACAAATCGCCGATCCAGAAATTCGCGTCATTTTCCACGAACGCAACATGGGCAAAGGCATGTCCATTCGTACCGGCATCGACACCATGACCGGCGACTACATGATCATTCAAGACGCCGACAAAGAGTACGACCCCGCCGAACACGTCAATTTTTGCCGCAAAGTAGATGAAACCCAGGCCGCCGCCATCTTCGGCTCGCGCATTTTGGGCGGACGGGCCATTTATGAATACGCCCACGCCTACTGGGGCATCCGCACCCTGACAACCATGACCAACGTCCTTTTTGGCGGCCACCTCACCGACGTGGGCACAGCCACCAAAATGGTCCGCGCCGATGTCGTCAAATCGCTCAATCTCACCACCACCGACTTCAACCTGGACTTTGAGCTGCCGGACAAAATTTTGCTCTCCGGCCACGAAATTCTAGAAATCCCCATCAGCTACGACCCACGCACCTACGCCGAAGGCAAAAAAATCACCGTGCGCGATGGTTTACGCGCCATGCTGACGATGCTGCGCGACCGATTGGGATTTACGGCCGTTCTTAAGCACGACGTTAAGACACAAGACCATAATAACATTGTCACCAACTCGGCCAACCTGCGTGACTGACAAAACAAGGCCAAAAGATAATTCAACATGAAAATTGTAATCACCGGCTCCATTGCCTACGACTATTTAATGCACTTCCCCGGCAAATTTACCGACGCTTTTGTCGCCGAAAGCCTGCATAAAATCAGCCTCAGCTTCCTCGTCGATTCGATGAAAAAACATCGCGGCGGCACAGCGCCCAACATCGCCTACACGCTGGCCCTGCTCGGCTCCAAACCCAGCATCCTGGCTACCGCCGGCCAGGATTTTGGCGATTATCGCCAATGGCTCAACGGATTGGGCGTCGACACCTCAACCATCATCGAAATCGCCGACGACTTTACGGCTTCCTTTTTTGTCAGCACAGACGATGAACAGAACCAGATAGCCACCTTCTACACCGGCGCAATGGCCTACGCCAAAGATCTCACCTTCACCCAATACGCCGCCGACGCCAATCTGGCCATCATTTCCCCCAACGACCCGGAAGCGATGCGCGCTTATGCGCTGGAATGCAAAACCCTGGGCATCCCTTACATTTACGATCCCAGCCAACAAACCGCCCGCCTGAACGGCGACGACCTCCAGCTTGGTCTGGATGGCGCCGCCCTCCTCTCGGTCAATGATTACGAATATGACCTGATCCGCGACAAAACCGGCCTCAGTGACGCCGATATCCGGCAGAAAGTAGGCGGTTTGCTCATTACCAAAGGCAAAGAAGGGTCATACTTGTTGGCTGGCGGCCAGGAATATCACCTGCCCATTGTGCCGCCGCGGCAAGTCGTCGAACCAACCGGCGCGGGCGATGCCTATCGCGCTGGGCTGATGCGCGGCATGGAGTTAGGGCTGCCCTGGCCCATCGCCGGGCGCATGGGCGCTTTGGCGGCCACCTACGTGCTGGAACAAGTCGGCACGCAAAATCATTATTTCACGCCGGCCGAATTTGTGGCTCGTTATCGTGAGCATTTCGATGACGAAGGGGCGTTGGATGTGTTATTAGCGGTTAGGGATTAGGGGCTGGGGACTGGGCATTTTTCTTGCCCCAGTCCCTAATCCCTAATCCCAACCCCCATTATTTTTTTAGGAGAATTTTCACAGATGGACTTTGATATTAAGAATCCCGATTTAGCCCCCGGTGGGCGGCATCGCATGGAATGGGCTGAGCAAGAAATGGCAGTGCTGCGTGGTATTCGTGACCAATTTGGCGCGGAACGGCCGTTTGCCGGCATCCGCGTTGGGGCCACCATGCACGTCACCACCGAAACCGCCAACCTGATGATCGCCCTGCAAAGCGGCGGGGCCGATGTGGTCCTGTCCGCCAGCAACCCACTCAGCACCCAGGACGACGTGGCCGCCGCCCTGGTGAGCTATTACGAAATCCCCGTCTTTGCCATTAAGGGCGAAGACAACGAAACGTACCACAAGCACCTCAACGCCGTGCTGGACCACAAGCCGCACATTATTATGGACGACGGCGCGGACCTGGTGAGCACGCTGCATAAATCGCGCCGCGAGATGCTGCCCAATATCATCGGCGGCACCGAAGAGACGACGACCGGCATCGTGCGCCTGCGGGCCATGGCCGCCGATAACGCTCTGGAATTCCCCATGATGGCTGTGAACGACGCCATGACCAAGCACCTGTTTGACAATCGTTATGGCACGGGCCAATCGACGATGGACGGCATCATCCGGGCGACCAATTTCCTGATCGCCGGGCGCACTGTGGTTGTGGGCGGTTACGGCTGGTGCTCGCGCGGCATCGCCATGCGCGCCAAGGGTTTGGGCGCGAATGTTGTCGTCACCGAAATCGATCCGCTGAAGGCGTTGGAAGCGGTGATGGATGGCTTCCGTGTCATGCCGATGATGGAAGCGGCGCCGATTGGCGACATTTTTGTAACGGCCACCGGCGACATCCACGTTGTGGACGAACGTCATCTGGCGATTATGAAAGATGGCGCGCTGCTGGCTAACTCGGGCCACTTTGATGTGGAGATCAACAAGCCGGCGCTGCGCGCTCTGGCTGTGGATGATCCGAAACTGGTACGGCCGTTTGTCGAACAGTTCACCATGAAAGACGGCCGTAAACTCAACCTGCTGGGCCAGGGCCGCCTCATCAACCTGGCCGCCGCCGAAGGCCACCCGGCCGCCGTGATGGATATGAGCTTCGCCGGGCAGGCTATGGCCGCCAAATACTTGCTAGACAACAAAGGCAAGCTGGATAACCGCGTCTACACGGTTCCCGAAGAAGTCGACCAGGTGATTGCCACCATCAAGCTGCAATCCATGGGCATTCACATCGACACCCTCACCGACGAGCAGGTGAAATACCTGAACTCCTGGGAAGAGGGCACGTAATAACGATGAGATGAGCAGGTGGGTGAGCGGGGGATGACGTGACATACACTCACCGCCCCACCCGCTCATCTGCTCATTGGCTCATCATGAAAACTCCGCTCGACCACCACGAAGCCGACCGCACCGGACTGGTGCAAGCTGCCCGTCTTTTTTCCAATATCGTCAGCCCACCGGTGATGTTTGCCATTTTAGGGCTGGTTTTTGCGTTGTATGAACGGCCGTCTCTGCAAGGGTTCTTGTGGGCGGCCGTTTATGGTTTCTTTGTCGCCCTTTTGCCGATTCTTATTGTGCTCTGGCTGCTGAAAACCGGCCGTATCGCGGAACTGCACATGAGCAACACGAAGGAACGGCATCTGCCATATCTAACGGCCGTTCTCTCCGCCCTCACCGCCTTTGCCCTCATCTCGTTGTTTGACGGTCCCGAGCTGCTGCGCTGCCTGACGTTGTTTAACGCCATCGAATTGGCGCTGCTGGGCCTGATCAATGTGGTCTGGTTGATTAGCATCCATGCCACCGGCATTATGGCGACGATGTTGTTGGTGGGATTGGTCTTTGGCTGGGCAGCAAGCCTGATTGTGCTGCCGTTTGTGGTGCTGGTTTGTTGGGTACGCCTGTATCTAAAGCGGCATAATCCGCTGCAAATTCTTGGCGGGCTGGCCTTAGGCGCGGCCGTGGTGTATGCCATGACGCTCATCGGCTGTTTCTAAGCCAGATTTGACAAATCTTCGAGATTTGTCAAATCTAAAAAGCGCAAAATTTACCTGCCCGAGGCCTTCGGGATGATGCCCGAGGCCTTCGGGATGATGCCCGAGGCCTTCGGGATGATGCCCGAGGCCTTCGGGATGATGCCCGGAGCCTTCGGGATGATGCCCGGAGCCTTCGGGATGATGCCCGGAGCCTTCGGGATGATGCCCGGAGCCTTCGGGATGATGACCGAGGCCTTCGGGTAGATGACCGGAGCCTTCGGGATGATGCCCGGAGCCTTCGGCGTGATGACCGAAGCCTTCGGCGTGATGACCGAAGCCTTCGGCGTGATGACCGAAGCCTTCGGCGTGATGACCGAAGCCTTCGGCGTGATGACCGAAGGTCCAGGCAAACGCCTGGAACCTTCGGAATCGACACCATTTTTCAATTTCTAATAGCCCCTGGGAAGTTTTTAGCGATTATGTTTGAACAAGAACGTGTTATTGTCCGTTTACAACAACGAGTGCAAAGCGAATCTGATATTCTGGTCTGCTTTTTAGCTGGTTCATACGGCCGTCGTACCGACGACGCTTATTCCGATTTAGATGTGGCCCTGGTATTCGCCGATGATTTCCGCCGGGAAAGCGCCTGGCGGCAGCGGCGTGAATTTGTCAAGTCGGTAACACCTTATGTACCGTGTAAATCGTTTGATGGGGCGCATATACGGCCGTTTTTCCACATCGCCCTCTACAGCAACGGGGCCAAAGTCGATTACCGCTACGAAACCAAAGAAAGCTTACAGGCTAATCCCTGGGACCGCGACCTGCGGATTCTAAAAGATGATGGCTGGGGGGCAGATTATCAGGCTCGCTGTGCCCAAACCGTGCCCACACGCCCGCAAATTACGGCCGCCGAACTAACTTCCCTGGACGAACGCTTTTGGGTGATGTTCTGGGACGTATACCGGCAGGTGCTGCGTGGTGATTTTGACAAACCGTTTACCGTTTATCTGGAACTGCTGCACGTTTCGCTGCCGCCGCTGCTGCGCGTGCTGCCGCCTGAGGACCCCGCCTATCGGGGTTTGCTGGCCGCTTTCTATTCGCAGGATACAAAGGCCACGGCCGGGCATCTGCGGAAACTTTTGGAGGCGTATGTGGCGGCGCGCACGGCCGTTGTGCGCCGTTTGAACCTCGCTTTTATGCCCGACACGTCGTTTGAAAGCCAAATCAAGCGGCTGGTGGAGCGCACCAACCGCTAACAGCGAAGATTTGTCTAATCTTTGAGATTAGACAAATCTCAGACACCCACACCATGACACCCAAAGCAGTCATCTTCGATTTAGGCAGCGTTTTAGTGGATTACGACCACGAAAGCACGTGGACGGCCGTTGCCGCCATCTCACAAGCACCGTTTAGCGAGCTGGAAAGAGTGGCTTCTAAGCTGGCCGAGGATGCGGGGAAAGGGATTGTGAACGGCCGTCAACTGCACCAGATTCTCGTCCAGCAGGCCGGAACGACCCCCGACTACGATGCATTCGCCCGCGCCTTCTGCCGCCACATTAACCGCAATGAAATGGCCCTGGCCTATGCGCTGGAACTCCGCCAACGGCCCAATCTGCGCCTGGGCATCATCAGCAACACCAACGCCGTGCATGTGGCGTGGCTTCACACCCTCATTCCAGAGTTTGCCCACTTCCAAAGCGTCATTCTCAGCAGCGATGTGGGCCTGCTGAAGCCCGATCCGGCCATTTACCACCTGGCCTTGAACCAATTAGCGATACTGCCGGAAGCGGCATTGTTTGTGGATGATATTGGGGAGAATGTGAGGGGGGCAACGGCCGTTGGCCTGCACGCCATCCACCACCAGAATTGGAACCAGACCCGGCCGGCCATCGAAAGCTGGCTGGGCGCTGCGGCAGAATAGGTTACAAATAAACGCCAAATGCGGCGGATAAACGCAGAAATTGCGATTTATCCGCCGCATTTTGTTTGTTAGTCGTTCAGCCGTGTCTTGTTTGCTTATTCTGAGGCAGCCGAGGCCAGCATCATGAGCTGCTCGATGCGCGGCAGCATGGCCGTGGGGTTGGGGTGCAATCCTTCCTGCACCAACGCGCTGTCATACAACTGTTCAATTGAGAGTTTCACCAGTTCGCTGTCCGGATGCTCCGTTACCTGCCGCGCCAGGTTCACAATCAGCGGATGGTGGCGGTTAACTTCCAGAATCTTCTTCGGCACTTCATATTCCTGGTCCAGAAAACGATACAACCGCTGCATTTCGCGGTTTTGCGCGTCTTCGGGCGACACAAGCCGGACCGGGCTGTTCTTCAATACTTTGGATTGGCGAACTTCCACCACTTTATCGCCCAAGGTGGTGACAAACCGCCCCACCAACCGGTTAAAATCTGCGTCGGGAACGGCCGTTTCAGCTTCTTTCTCCGCTTCGTCCTGCTCTAATTCCGGTAATTCCAGGCCCGCATCATCAATATTGCGGAATTTTTTGTCCTTATAGTCCGCCATCATCGGCGCAACCAGAACATCCAGCGGATCCACCCAGTATAAAACTTCCAAATTGCGCGCTTTAAAGGGATCCAAATGCGGGCTGTTGGCCACCGTGCGCTTGTCGTCGCCCAAAACGTAATAAATATCTTCCTGAGATTCCGGCATCCGCTCGATGTAGCCATCCAGCGAGGTCAGTTGGTCCTCAGAATTGGACGAATGATAGCGGAAGAAGGGCATCAGCTCTTCTTTAGAGGATGGGTCGGTGGCGATACCTTCTTTGAAGACACGGCCGTATTCCCGCCAAAACGACTGATACTTCGCCGCATCCTCGTCGGCCAGCTTACGCAGTTCACGCAGCACCCGCTTGCGAATCGTCTTGCCCAAATGCATCATCAGACGATTGTTTTGCACCGTTTCGCGGCTCACATTCAGCGGTAAATCTTCAGAATCCACCACGCCATCCACAAAAGCCAGCCACGTCGGCAGCAAATCGGTGCAATATTCCTGAATCAGCACATTGTGCGAATACAACATCACCCCCGGCTCCTTGCGAATAGCCAAAATATTCGCCTCGCGTTTGGCCGGAATAAACAATAGCGCCCGAACCTGCACCGGCGCATCCGACGTGAAGTGGATGGTTGCCAGCGGCTCTTCAAAATCCATCGTCATCTGCTGATAAAAACTCTTATAATCATCCGCCGCCACGTCCGATGGGTTTTTGCGCCACAACGATTCCTGCTGATTGGCCTGCTGCTCGCCCACATACACCGGAAAACGCACAAAATCGGAATGCTTTTTCACAATCTGGCGCAGCTTCCACTCGTTGGCAAACTCTTCAGCCTCTTTTTTCAGCGTAATGTGGATTTCCGTGCCCCGGTCACTCTTTTCAGCCGACTCAATGCGGTAGCTGTCGCTGCCATCAGACACCCAGGCCGACGCTTCAGCCTCAAGCTGGTAGCCGCGCGAGACCACGCGCACTTCGTCGGCCACCATAAACACCGAGTAAAACCCCACGCCAAACTGCCCGATCACATCGCCAGGGTCCACATCGCCAGCGCTAATCTTGGCTAAAAACTCACGCGCCCCAGACTGAGCAATCGTACCCAAATTGCGGATCAACTCATCGCGGGTCATGCCGATGCCGCTGTCGCGCACAATAATTTTCTTCGGCTCATCGTCGCCGGTTTCCGGCACGTCGATATGGATAGCCAATTCGGCGTCCGGGTCCAAAAAGTCGCGGGTGGTCAGGGTCTCAAAATGCAGCCGTGTCAGGGCATCGGAGGCATTGGAAACCAACTCGCGCAGGAAAATGTCCTGGTCTTTGTACAACGAGTGCACCAGAATGTGCAGGACTTGCTTGACTTCTGTCTTAAAGTTAAAGGCTTCGGTTGTTTGGTTTTCTTCAACTGTCATGGTTACGACCTCTTTTTATGTGATTGGTTTGTATCGGTATGAATATGCCCTATTGTAGGCGGAAAGCCGGTATTCCGGCTAATTGATTGATTTGTTAGCGAGACAGGGTGATTTTTTTAACGGCCGTTATCATACCCCGATTCCATAAGAGCTGCATAAGATATTTTCCCCAACTCAAACCACACGTGAAATTATGATAAAATTAACATGTTCGCACAAGTAGACCGGTTTTCAACACCTTACCAATTGACCAAAATAGCCGGCTGTTAGCGGCAGACCACGAGCCACCCTCACCTTTTGTTGACGCGCCTATTGCATGGAAAGGGAGGAACGGCCGTTAACCCCGCCACAGCCTGACCCCAAAAGGAAAAAACATGATTATCAAACCGAAACTCGTAGACGCCATGAATGCCCAGCTCCGCAGCGAATTTGGCGCCTCCGCCCAATACATCGCCATTGCCGTCTATTTCGACGAAATGGCCTTACCCGAACTCGCCGGCTTCTTCTATCGCCAATCCGAAGAAGAACGCATGCACGCCATGAAATTCGTCCATTTCATGCTCGAAACCGGCGCTAAACCCATCATCCCCAGCATCCCCGACCTGCGCAACGAATTTGGCGGACCGGCCGACGCCGTACAATTTGCCCTCCAACAAGAAATGCGCGTCACCGACGAAATCAACAACCTCGTTTCCCTGGCCGTAGCCGAAAACGATCACACCAGCAACAACTTCTTACAATGGTTTGTCACCGAACAAGTGGAAGAAATCGACTCCATGAGTACCCTGCTGCAAACCATCAAACACGCCGGCAGCAACCTCTTGCTCGTCGAAGATTTTGTCCGGCGCAACCCCCAACACGCCGCCGGCGAAGCAGATTCCGCCACCTGAAACACCACTCACTAAAAGACCCCCCAAAATCCTCCGGTTTTGGGGGTCTTTTTTCATCCCCTCACAATGACGTTGACCGCCTCTTGACCCCCATGTTACAATCCGTTCCGTGACATTTTTCACAGACAACTCGGCTTAATTCAAAGGAGGTTTGTAGATTTATGGATATCGATTTTTTTTCTTCGCCGGAAGATCCATTCAATGACATCATCAAAGGGAAACAACCTGGCAAAATCATCCACAAAGACGAAAGCAAAAACTTTGCCCTGATAGAAACCCTTCATCCAGAAGCGGCCATCCATTGGCTCGCCCTGACGTTTGAAAACACAGGCACCACAGAAGAACTCAAACAAGACGACAGAGAAAGATTCCTGGACCTGATTGATTTTGCCATCGAATCCACAAAGGCTCAGGTGGAAAATTACCCCCTTTTGCAGCAAGGGTTTAGCATAAAATTTCACTGCGGCGCGTTTGAAACCATTCCACACCCCAAATTACACATTTTATCGGCCGAATAACCGCGCAGCGCAAGTTGGCGGAATAGGCCAGACAAATTACAAATGTTCACGCCTTTTCCTAATCAACTTCAGCTCACCGAAAACAGCGAGATATTCCCCTAACCAGCTTCACATATTCGCACAAAAGCGACCATTTTTGTTAACAATATTTATAGGAGACAACAAACCCACTATGTCCCACAAGTTAAAAACCTTACTCACCCCTGTGCCGAGCGATATCGACATTGCTCAGGCGGCCGAACCGCTGCCAATCAGCCAAATTGCCGCTGAGGCAGGGCTGCTGCCCGAAGAATTGGTGCCTTATGGAACCCACAAAGCCAAAGTAAAGCTGTCCGTACGTGATCGGCTGAGCGACAAACCCAACGGCAAATATGTACTGGTCACCGCCATTACGCCCACCCCACTGGGCGAAGGCAAAACAACAACAACCGTCGGCCTCAGCCAGGCGCTCGGCGCGCACTTAAATCAGAAAGTATTTACCTGCGTACGCCAACCCAGCCAGGGACCCACCTTTGGCATTAAAGGGGGCGCGGCCGGCGGCGGCTACAGCCAGATCATCCCCATGGAAGATTTCAACCTGCATCTGACGGGCGACATTCACGCGATTTCGGCGGCCAACAACCTGCTGGCCGCAGCCATCGACACGCGCATGCACCATGAATCCTACCAGTCAGATGAATCGCTGTTCAACCGTCTATGCCCGCCCGATAAAGTCGGTAATCGCAGTTTTGCGCCAGTTATGCTGCGTCGTTTGCGCAAATTGGGCATCGACAAAACGGATCCCAACGAACTCTCGGCGGAAGAAATTAGCCGATTTGTGCGATTGGACATTGATCCGGACAGCATCACCTGGCGGCGTGTTGTCGATACCAACGACCGTTATTTACGCGGCATCACCATTGGCAAAGGGCCGGAAGAAAAGTTCACCCGCGAAACCGGCTACGATATTGCCGTGGCCAGCGAAATCATGGCTATTTTGGCCCTGACAACTGATCTGACCGATATGCGCGAACGATTAGGGCGGATGGTCATCGGCACAAACCGCGCCGGCGAACCGATTACGGCCGATGACCTGGGCATGGGCGGCGCGTTGGTCGTGCTGATGAAAGATGCCATCATGCCCACATTGATGCAGACATTGGAAGGCACGGCCGCGTTTGTCCATGCCGGACCATTTGCCAACATTGCTCACGGCAATTCTTCCATTGTGGCCGACCAAATTGCCCTGAAGCTGGTCGGTGAGGATGGTTACGTGCTCACGGAAGCGGGGTTTGGCGCAGACATTGGCATGGAGAAATTCTTCAACATTAAATGCCGCTACAGTGGGCTGGCGCCGAACTGCGTGGTACTTGTGGCGACGATTCGGGCGCTGAAGATGCATGGCGGCGGGCCGAAAGTGGTGGCGGGACGGCCGTTAGCCGCCGCCTATACCGAAGAAAATCTGGAACTCCTGGAAACCGGCTGCAGCAACCTGCGCGTCCACATCCGCAACGCCGTGCGCTTTGGTGTGCCCGTCGTCGTCGCCGTCAACCGGTTCAAAGACGATACCGACGCCGAAATTGAAGTTGTCCGCCGCATCGCCAAAGAAGCGGGCGCTCAGGATGCCGTGATGACCAATCACTGGGCCGAAGGCGGCGCTGGCGCAGTAGAACTGGGCAAAGCTGTCATGGCTGCCTGCGAGCTGCCCAGCAATTTCGAATTCCTATACCCGCTCAACCTCAGCATCAAAGAGAAAATCGAAACCATAGCCAAGAAGATGTATGGCGCAGATGGAGTGGAATACTCTGAGGAAGCGGAACAAAAAATCGCCCTATACACCAAAAATGGATTCGATGCGCTGCCTATGTGCATGGCCAAAACACATCTCAGCCTGAGCCACGATCCAAACCTGAAGGGCGCGCCGACCGGCTTCACCGTGCCGATTCGGGATTTGCGGGCCAGCGTAGGCGCGGGCTTCCTTTACCCGCTGCTGGGAACCATGAGCACCATGCCCGGACTCCCCACCCGTCCGGCTTACTACGACGTTGACCTGGACCCGGAAACCGGCAAGGTTGTTGGTTTGTTCTAAGTCAATTAGTGGAAAATTTGGTAAGACCCTAAGGGTTTTGGAAACCCTTAGGGTCTTTTTTTATCGGCAGTTCAATCCGAAAAGTCGTGCCGGAACCCAGTACGCTCTCGACAGTAATCGTCCCACCATGCATTGTCACCAGGGAACGGGCGATGGCTAACCCCAGGCCCGATTCGCCGTTTTCCGTGCGTGACGCATCGGCCTTGTAGAAGCGATCAAATATCCGGGGCAGGTCTGCGGCAGGAATGCCCTGGCCGTCATCCACCACAAACAAGGTCATGGTCTCAGGCGTTGTCTGGTTTGCCGCCAGGGTAATTTCGCCTTTGGGCGACGTGTAACGCAAGGCATTGCTTACCAGGTTTCCCAGCACTTGCTCCATGCGCCCAGAATCCATCTGGCAGGGAGGCAGCTCTGTACCAGGGTTGGCTACACGCAGAATAACGCCTTGTTGTTCCGCCTGATGGGCATATTTGGCAGCAACGACTTTTAACAATTCCAGCGGAGTGACCGGCTCTAAAGACAATGATAATTCGCCAGCGTCGGCCAGCGACAGGATGCGTAAATCTTGCACCAGACGGCTGAGGTGCAGCGCCTCGTCATGGAGGATGTCGAAGGTGTCGGCGTCTGGCGGCAAGACGCCATCACGCAAGGATTCGGTGTAGCCGAGGATGATGCTCAGGGGCGTGCGCAGTTCGTGGGCGATGTCGGCGGTCATTTGGCGGCGCTGACGGCTGGCAAGGGCGAGATCGTGGCTCATCTGATTAAAGGAGGTTGTTAGCTCGGCGATTTCGTCATTGCCGCGCACGTCTACCTGGAGGCCGAGGTTGCCCTGGGCAACGGCCGTTGTCGCCTGTGTCAGGTCGCGTAATGGCCGGGCAATATTGCGCGCCAGCAGCACGCCAACCAACAAAGCCACGATAATTGCCGCAAGCAGGCTAAAAAAGATGGCTTCGTTGACATTAGCCAAAAAATTGGCTTCTGGCGACCAGGGCCTTGCCTGTGAAGTGTCGATGGGCAGCTGCACCAACCGGCCAACCGTTTGCCCATCGACGATCAGCGGGGTCCCACTGTCCAGAGTACGGCTGTCTAGCTGCTGGCCGGGTTGGTAACGCCGGTCGCCAAAGACGATACGGCCGTCTGCATCCACCAACGCCCAGGGCAAAAATCGCTCTTGCGGCCGCATCTCCGGCCGATCCACCTGCAACAATCGCTGACTGGCCCCTTCCCAACTGCCATTTTCCTGGTAATAATCGACCAGAGAAGCCGCCAGCGACGCCTGAAAACTGTCTGACAAAAATTGGTTAAACCCGGCTTGCGTGCGTTGGGCGACAAATAAAGCGACCAGCACCGCCCCTAATGCGCCGACAAACAAAAAAGCGAGGGTTAATTTAAATGCCAGGGTGCGCATGGTTAATGTTTTCCGTCGGTCGCCAGCCGGTAGCCGGCGCCATAAATGGTTTCAATATAGCGGGGATTACGCGGGTCCGGTTCGATTTTGGCGCGCAGATTACGCACATGCACGTCGATGGTGCGTTCGTAACCTTCAAACGCGGTTCCCTGAATGCGATCCAACAGGTCCAGCCGGGAAAACACCCGACCGGGCGCAGACATCAACGTGGCAAGGATGCTAAATTCGGAGGGGGTCAAATCGACCAATTGCTCGCCAACTTTTACGAGACGGCCGTTTCTGTCCAACGTAATATCCGCTACCCGCAGCACATCCACTTGCGGCGTGTCTTGCCCCGATCGACGCAAAACGGCCCGAATGCGCGCCGCCAAAACACGCATACTAAACGGCTTGGCAATGTAATCATCAGCGCCTAATTCCAGCCCCAACAAGGTATCGGTTTCCTCTATTTTGGCCGTCAGGAGGATGATGGGCGTTTGCCGTTCCTGGCGATGAACCCGCATAAACTCGTAGCCGTCCATTTCCGGCATCATAATGTCCAGAACAATGAGGTCCGGTTTTTCCTCACGGGCGACAAACAAGGCGTCACGGCCGTTGGTCGCCGTAACCACCCTGTATCCTTCCTGCCCCAGGTAAGCCTTCACCAGGGTGCGCAGTCGTTCGTTATCATCTACTACCAGAATTGTCTTTGACATGATTTTCACGGCGATTGGACCAATCGCCAGGATTGGTCCAATCGGCAAACTGCAAAATTACCTGCCAGCAAATTCGTATGCGCCGCAAGGGTAACAAACAATGGGTTTAGTTGCCAGGACGGCCGTTCGCGCTCCCATTCAACAAATCAGTCACAAACGTCTCCGGGTCCTGGCCCTGAAGCATGGGCGAATCTTGCAGCGCCTGAGCCAGTTCAGCGGTCACGGCCGTCACATCCCCGCCATTCGCCGCCAAAATCTCGGCCAGGGTCTGGCCGTCGGTCATCGCCGCGCGCACGTCGTCTTCGCTTAGACCGGTGGATTGGGCTACGGCCGTAATGGCGCTGCCAAACACGCCAAAAGTATCCACCGTCACCTCGCCTGTCTTGGTTTCCAACAGCCGAATGACCGAATTGGTCAGCGATGTCGCCTGAAAAGTGGCGAAATCGGCGCTGTCGCCGGAGGCTGCCGCCGCTTGCCGCGTAGCCATGGCGTTGGGATCACCGCCCAAACCGCCACCCGGCCCGCCGCCGCTGCCCGGCCCGCCGCCCGCCGGGAAATCTCCCGCCGGAGGCACGCCCGCGCTGCCGCCGGTCTGTCCGGAAGAAGTATTGCCGCCGCCAAAACCGCCCCGACCCAATACCAGCGTGCCATCGGCTATCATGGCCTGCATGCTGTCGGACGTAATTTGCATGGCCGCGATGGCGCTCATTTGCGCCGGGGTCATGGTGTCCTGAATCTGATTGATGACGGCCTCTACTTCCACAGCCGCGCTCGTGTCGCTGCGCGCCAGACTAAGCGCCGCCCGCCAGAGGGGCAGCAGTTCGGCGGCCTGCGCCTCGTCCACGGCCTGATCGGTCGTTTCCAACTGCAAGGTGCCGATGGCCAACTGCGACTGCACCGGCAGCGCATCGGCATAGGTTTCATTCAGGCGGGACACGGCCGTGTCCCCATTTTCGGTATTATTGGCGGGGGTTACGGCCGTTTCGGCTCCGCCAGAAGAACAGGCCGCCAGGGCCAGGAATATCAACAGTGCCAACCAAAGCGTTAAGTTTTTCAATGTGTTCACCTCTAAGTTTGTGATTCGTGATTTGTGATGCGTGATTTTTATTCAAGAGACCCTAAGGGTTGAAGCCAAACCCTTACGGTCTTATTCGTGGCGCAGCGCTTCAATCGGATCGAGCTGCGCGGCTTTGTTAGCCGGGAAAAAGCCAAACAAGATGCCCACCAACGCCGCCGACCCAAAGGCCAACAGGATCGAGCTGGGCACAATGACGGTCCGCATGTCGCTGGTCAGGCCAAACAAAATCGAGCCGCCCACACCAGTCGCCACGCCGATTAAACCGCCTACCAAACTCAACATCACCGCCTCCGTCAGAAATTGCAGCCGAATATCGGTGGGCGTCGCGCCAACCGATTGGCGGATGCCAATTTCGCGGGTGCGCTCGGTCACGCTGACCAGCATAATGTTCATGATGCCAATGCCGCCAACGATGAGCGAAACGCCGGCCACCCAGGCCAACAAGCTGCGAAATGCGGCCGTCGTCGCGCCCTGCGTATCGATGATGTCTTGCTGCGTTTGCATGGTAAACGGCAGTTCGTCTACCGTGACGCCCTTGCTCACGGCCAACTTCAATTGGATTTGCTGGATGACGGCGTCCATGTCTGCGCCTTCTTCGATCTGCACATAAATCAGGCGAACCCGGTCGCCGGCAAACTGGCGGAACATGGTCGGCGTGAACTTGTCGAAGACCAGAGTGATGGGCACGTAGAGCATGGCGTCAAAATCGGTGTTGCCCACCACGCCTTTTTCCGCCGCCACGCCAATCACACCCAGTTTGGTTGTGCCCACGGTAATTGATTGGCCGATGGGGTTGCTTTCGCCGAACAAGTCGGCGGCCAGGCCAGCGCCTAACACGGCCACTTTCGCCGAGCGGTCGACCTCTGTCTGGTTGAAGAAACGGCCGTCTGCCACAGCCACATCGCGCACGGAGGGAAAGTCGGTGGTCGTGCCCATCAACGAGACGTCGGTGAGGGTAGCCCCGTCGGCTTTGACATTTTGCACGCTGGTCTGGTCGACGGCCGTTCCGGTCACCCCGGCTACACTTTCCACTACGGCCGTGTCGTCAAACACCAACGAGGGGCCGGTGTCGCCGCCGCCGCCAGGGCCGCCGCGCCCAAAAGAGGCCTGGATAAAAATCAAATTCGTGCCCAGCCCTTCAATCTGGTCGGCGATGGTCGCTTCTGTGCCGGCGCTGATGGCGATCATGATGATGACCGCCGCCACGCCGATGATCACGCCCAGCATGGTGAGCAGCGAGCGCACTTTGTTGCGCACCACGCCTTCCCAGGCGATGCGCAAAATTTCCACCGGGCTGATGATGCCGGAAACGGCCGTCAACTCGTCGTTTTTCTCGTTGGCCCGCGCCGGGACGCCGGGCATGGTTTCCTGAGCAGTAGCCATGTTATTTGTCTCCGTTGGCGGCGTCGGTGTGCAGACGGCCGTCTACCAGCACAATCGTGCGCTCCGTCTGGTCGGCAATGTACTGTTCGTGAGTGACCATGAGGATGGTACGGCCACGGCCGTGCAGTTCGTGCAGCAGCGTCATAATTTCGTCGCCTGTTTTGGTGTCCAGGTTGCCGGTCGGTTCGTCGGCCATCACCAAGACCGGATCATTGACCAGCGCGCGGGCAATGGCCACCCGCTGCCGCTGCCCGCCGGACATTTCGTTTGGCTCGTGGTTGGCCCGGTCGGCCAACCCGACCGCTTCCAGAGCGGCCATCGCTTTTTCTTCGCGCGCTTTGGGCGAAAGTTGGCCTTCTCGTTTATAAACCAGCGGCAGCATCACATTGCGCAGGGCGCTGGTGCGCGAAAGCAAATTAAAGGATTGGAAAATGAAGCCGATGCGCCGGTTGCGAATCGAGGCGAGCTGTACTTTGTTCAGTCCGCTCACGTCGTCGCCGGCTAAGAGGTAACGGCCGTCTGTTGGGCGGTCCAGGCAGCCTAAGATATTCATCAACGTACTCTTACCGGAACCCGATGGCCCCATCACGGCCACAAATTCCCCTTCGTCGATGCGAATGTCTACCCCACCAAGCGCCGCTACCTGAATGTCGCCCATGCCGTACACTTTGCGTAAATTTTCGGTCTGGATAATTGGTTGATTGTTCATAAGATTCACTTGCACTATATAGAAGACCCTAAGGGTTTAAGTCCCATAAGGACTGGCTTCTCGTGTGCAAACCCTTAGGGTCTGTCGCTTAGCAAGACCCTAAGGGTTTAAGAACCAACCCTTAGGGTCTATTTCTACTGCGTCTGCACCAGACCGGTGGTTACTTCTTCGCCGGCCGTTACGCCAGAGAGGATTTCCGCAAAGCTGAAGTCCATGATGCCCACTTGCACCATACGCAGCCTGGGTTCGCCATTTTCCATCACAAAGACGGCGTACTCACCGGCGGATATTTCGCGCAGCGCTTCCACGGGCACAAGGACGGCGCCGGTCGCGCGGCCACCAATGACTTCCACCGTGGCGTTCATGCCCACCGGCAGCGTTTGCGGCTTGGCAAAAGAATCCAACTGCACCAGGGCGCGCACGGCCGTTATGCCACTTTCATTCACCAGTTCCGGGTCTACCCGCACCACCTTGCCGGTAAACGTTTCATCGGGCAGGGCGTCAAACACCACGTCGACCTCATAATCCAGGCCAACCATCGCCAGGTCAGTTTCGTCCAGATACACTTCCAGCAAGGGCTGGGACAAATCGGCCAGGGTGATGAAGGCCGTGCTGCCGACAGTTTCGCCGACGTGGGCGGATACGGCCGTTACCGTACCGTCCATCGGCGCAGACAAAGCCGTATCGGTCACAGCCTGTTCCGCAGACGTCACGTTCAACTGCGCCTGCTCCAAATTCAAAGCGTCGGCTTCCTGGTTGATGAGCGCCTGCTGCCAGGCCAATTCCGCCTGCTGAACGGCCAGTTCGGCGGCGGCAATGTCATCTTCGGTGGGGCCGGTTTGCGCCGCCGCCAACGATTGTTCCGCGTTCAGCACACTCGTCTGCGCCGAAGCTGTGCCGCTGCTGCTCACCCCGGCAACGGCCGAATTATAGTTGGTCTGGGCAATCGTCAGATTCTCCTGCGCTTTGAGCAGGTTACGGTCGGCGGCCGTGCGTTCAGCTTCCAGCGCCGTTTTCTTTTGCGGGATGCCAAATTCCCACTCGCGGCCGGGGTCGTAGGCGGTGGTGTAAGCCGCTTGCGCATCGTCCAGGGAACGCTGCGCCTGGTCCAGACTAATCTGCGCCAGGGTAATGCTGTTGCTGGAAACGGCCGTTTGCCCCGCCGCCGCCCCATAATTCGCCCTGGCTGCCGCCAGATTGGCCTCGGCCAGCGCGATTTCGTCAGCGTCCGGCTGCCAGCTCAGCAGTTCATCCAGGGCCGACTGCGCATTATCCAGACTCAGCCGCGCCTGCTCCACGCTGATATCGCTCAGACTCACCCCGGCGGCCGTTGCCGTCGGATCGGTGGAAAAGGCGGCCTGCCGCAGTTGGATTTGGGCATTGGTGAGCGTTTCTTGAGCGGCCGTATCATCGACACGCGCCAGCACATCGCCGGCGGCCACTTTGCTGCCCACGTCTACCAGCAGCTCCTTAAGCCTGCCGCCGTTGGAAAAACCCACGGTAATTTCTTCGCTGGGGATGATGGTTCCGGCTCCGGTGGCCGAGACGGTGACATCGCCAATGCGGGCAACGGCCGTTTGCACATCGTCCGCAGCTTCTTGCGGCTGGGCCGCCGAAGTTGTCGTGCCATAATAAGCATAAGCGCCCCCGGCCGTCGCCAGGAACACAATGATAAAAACAATCCAAAAGGTTTTTTTGCGCAGCATGTCTCCACTTCCTTCTACAAAATCTGGCCTGGCACAGCCAGGGTTTTACATCTCGCTTTGGAGTGTAACCAAGAAGTAAGAAGGCGCTTTGAAGAAATTGTGTGGAAATTGTTAAGAAAAAGGGGATGGGGGAGTTTGGCGTGGGGCGTGGGGCGTGGGGCGTGGGGCGTGATGCGTGATGCGTGATGCGTGAAGATTTCTTCGGCTCACGCATCACGCTTCACGCATCATTTTGGCATTAGCTAAGGCCGCCCGCCGCGTGGGCCAAACGGCCGTTGGTTCGGCCGCAACCAGTCGCCCTGATGGCTCAGGATGTCGTCGGCCTGGGCTTGGGTGATACGGCCGTCGGCCACCGCCTGCTGCAAGGCATCGGCTAAGGCGGTCTGGAGGGCGGCCTGGACCGCGCTCAGGTCCACGCCCTGTTGATCGGCGATTTCCGGCAGCCGCTGACCGGCGTCGCGGGCGGCTGTCAGGTCATCGACCGTCAGACTGAGCGCGTCGGCGATGACGGCGTCGACCGTTTCTTTGGGCAGGTATTCCTGGCGAAGGTCGCCCAGGTAGCCGCGCGGGGAAAAATTGCCGTCGGCCATTTCGTCGGCCTGGGCCTGGGTGATACGGCCGTCGGCCACCGCCTGCGCCAGCAGCGTTTCACGCGCCGTTTGCCGGGCCGCGTCCAGTTCATCCACCGAGATGTCCAGCGCGTCGGCCAGGGCGGCGTCTTTTTCTTGCGGCGTAAACAGCCGTTCGATGCCCTGGCGCAGGCGTGGGGCAAACCCGGAAACGGCCGTCAGCGCGCCACCGTCCGCCGAGGTGGAATCTTGGGCCAGGGCCACGGCCGTTACCCCCACAATCAACACACCGACCACCAGCGCCAGCGCGCCAAGCAATTTGCTCATTTTATTCATGAATCTATCCTCCAAATGTCGTATGCGGCCCAGGCGGCGCCCAGGCCAACCGATAGTTGGTCTCAAGATAGCGGAAAAGTGTTACCAAAGTGTGAAATTTGCGCGGGAAATTTGTAAAATCTGCACGGCCGTTTCCCCCCACCATCAACATCTAACAATGAACGGGGAACGGGGAACGGCCGTGCTGCCGATGGAGTAGTGCGGGCAAACGGGGTGTGGCGCGGCCAGGAGAGCATCCCTACCGGCTGAGAGGCGGCCACAGCAGTGATTCGCCAATCCTCCCGGAAGTTCAGAACTTCCGGGAGGATGAATGGTTACGGCAATGGTCATCCCCGTGGGGATGAGGGCTGTACGGCCGTTTCCCCCACCATCAACATCTAACAATGAACGGGGAACGGCCGTGCTGCCTTCGAGTTGGTGCGGGCAAACGGGGCGTGGCGGAAGACCTCGCTAGAGCAGGGGTTCATACCGTAGTGTAACTACTTTATTTAACCCCTTGAGTAGGCGCAAGAAGTAATATGCCAAACTCAAGCCGCTCATAACCTACATAAGCGAGAGCCTGAGCCGACGAAGAATATCCCCACAACCATGTGCCAGAGGAGGTATTGGGGTAGTAGGGTATATCAGTTGCAATAATATTTTCCTCACCCGGTCGCGTTGTAACATCAATAAAGTAAAGCTCCGTTTTGCGCATTTCTGTTGTATCTTCGTAGGGATTCATAGGAAAAAGGCCGTTATCAAGTACATATAGCCCACTACCATCAGCCGACCATTGAAATAGGCCAATACGGTTGGATAGCAGGTGACTTTCCAGATTTTCCAGATCGAGCAGGTACAAATGATAATCGCTTGCTTCAAACGAGTCGTACACCGTTGAGCCAACATAAGCCAAACTCGTTCCATCAGGGCTGAATTGTGGAAATAGACCGTTCAGAAGAAACAGATCATGATTGGTAAGCGCGCTAAACTCATTCTCAAATGAGCCATCAGCGTGGACTAAATAGTGTGTCATTTGGCCCGGCATGCCAGGAAAATGGACACTGATGAGAAGCCAACGATTATCAGATGACCACTGAGCATTGGAAGGACTTTCAATAGGAGTCTCTAGTTTTATAAGGTTTGTGCCATCAATGTTTCCCAACCATGTATCGTTTCCACTTAAAGGCGAGAAGACAATCCTTTGACTTGTTGGTGATTCCAACAGTACTGAATGATCAGGACAATTGGGTCGTGTAACTAGGGGCGACTGATCAGTGGGGCAAAGATCTAATTTTTGTCTCGTTTCTTGGGTAACTCGGCTTACTGGGGAAGGAAATGGCACTTTTTCACCTGTTTCCAGATCATAATGCCACCAGGCCCAATCCTTCGGTTCTGTAGAACGAGCCTCTGGTCGTATCAAGGCATATATAAGCCCAAGCCCGTTGGCTTCCCAGGCAATATACCTGATTTCGACATCGGTTGTAAGTTCTTCTAGTTTCAGGAACATAAAAGGTGGCGTCAAGACGGTTGTGCTAATTACGGGTGTAACCGTTGGCTCTAGAGATATTGTTTGGGTTGGTCTGGTTGTCTTTGTGGGTGACGGGTTTGATAGAGTGACAGATCTAGTCAAAGTGGCAGTTGCTGATAAATGGGTCGGGGCAGGAGTCATTGTGAAAGGAGAAAGCAACGGGGTCGTCTGGGTGTCCGATGGGGAAACAATCAAACCTTCACGACTTGCGGACATGCAACCGGATAGCAGCAGAGCGACAAGTAAAAGATATAGTGTATTTTCCCATTTTCTCATCATGGCCTCCTCGCTTTCTTGCGCCAGCGCGGTCTTCCTGTCGCTGTGGCCGGCGGCCCGCCGAGCCACACCCCGCCTGCCAATCCCCAGTTAGCCGGAAAACGGCCGTTTCCCCCACCATCAACATCTAACAATGAACGGGGAACGGCCGTTTAACTTCCCTACGAGTTCCTAAGCAAAATACGCAGCGTTTAGCGGCTTAATTCTTCTAAAACCAACACGCGGATACCCGTTACCCGGGCCAGTTGTTTGTCGTTTGTCAGAAATGCCTGACAACGACGGTTGAGGGCTGTGGCGATTTGCAGCGCATCGGCCAGGGTTAAATTGTGGGCGGCTCTGAGCTGGGCGGCCTGCCGGGCAATGTCCTGGTCGATAGGCACGAATTGCGTGTGCAGTCCGTACACAATCAGATCGAAGAAATCCGCCTGCAAGTCTGTATTGTTGGAGCGGTATGGGAAAACCAGGCATTCGGACAGGGTGATGGGAGAAGTAACGGCCGTTACCTGGCCGTTATCAATGGAAGAGAAAATGCGTTCTGTCAGATTTGCATAGCGGGGATTCTGTTCCACGAAGTAAATGACCGGTGCGGTATCCAGGAAGAGATGTGTGACGCCCTCCAGCGCTTCGTCAATCGTCACGGTTGGCTTCGCCACTGTTGTTCGCGCTGGGCGTCACTCTCCTGGCGGGTACGGGACACCCAACGTTGAGCATCTTCATCCATGAGCGGATAAGCCGCTGCGCCTTTGATATCCTGCCAGCGTCTGGCGGGCGGCTGCTGCCGGGCAGACTGACGAGCCTGTTCGGCCAGGTAAGCGATAAGACGAAGCCGCTCTTCTGGGGTTAGTTTATCTGTTTGCCGGATTAAATCGTTGTAGAGGGTCATGATCAAAATCTCATAGGCCAGCGAATATTGACCACAATTATAACAGAAATTGGTTTGACGATAGGGGTCCTTTGTTAAAAATCGCGGGCCAGGATTGCGCAGAAAACGGCCGTTTCCCCCCACCATCAACAGCTAACAGTGAACGGGGAACGGCCGTGCTGCCGATGGAGTAGTGCGGGCAAACGGGGTGTGGTGCGGCCAGGAGAGCATCCCTACCGGCTGAGAGGCGGCCACAGCAGTGATTCGCCAATCCTCCCGGAAGTTCAGAACTTCCGGGAGGATGAATGGTTACGGCAACGGCCGTCCCCGTGGGGATGAGGGCTGTACGGCCGTTTCCCCCCACCATCAACAGCTAACAGTGAACGGGGAACGGCCTAGGGTTGGGCCGCATCTTCACCCAGAATCCTATCCAGCGTCTCCACCAGAAAATCGGCGTCGTCATGGTCAAAAACGAGGGGCGGCTTGAGCTTGAGCACGTTATGCAGCGGCCCATCAATGGAAAGCAAAATGCCCGCCGCCTTCATCCGCTCCACAATATAACTGGCCTCGGCCGCCGCCGGTTCCAGCGTCTGCCGGTCGCGCACCAGCTCAATGCCGATGAACAGCCCCAGGCCGCGCACGTCGCCCACTAGCCGGTGCTTATCCGGCAGCGCCGCCAGCCGCGCCAGCAAATGGCCGCCCACAGACCGGGCGTTTTGCATCAGCTGCTCATCGTGGATCACCTCCAAAACGGCCGTGCCCACCGCGCAGCTCACCGGATTGCCGCCAAACGTGTTGAAATACTCCATCCCGTTGGCAAACGAATCGGCAATCGCCCGCGTCGTCGCCACGGCGGCCAGCGGGTGGCCGTTGCCAATCGGCTTGCCCATCGTCACAATGTCCGGCACGACGCCCTGCGTCTCGAAGCCCCAAAAATGGCTGCCCACCCGGCCAAACCCCACCTGCACCTCATCGGCAATGCACACCCCGCCGGCGGCGCGCACGGCCGTAAACGCTTCCGCCAGATACCCCTCCGGCAGCACAATCTGCCCGCCGCAGCCCAGCACCGACTCCACAATAAACCCGGCCAGAGGAGCGGGTTTCACCGCGGAGGGCGCGGCGGACGCGGCGGTTTTTTTCCTTCCTCCGCGCTCTCTGCGTTTAATTCTTCCACAATGGCGGCGACGTGTTGGGCATAGGCCCGGCCGGTCTCCCGGCCATACCCCTTGTAGACCCCGCGATACGGGTCCGGCATGAGCGCCTTGTGCACGGTGGGCGGCGCGCCCCGGCCGCCGGGGCCATCATGCTTATACGGGCTGATGTCGATGAGCGCCTGCGTATTGCCGTGGTACGCCCCATCCACCACGATCACATCCTGCGCGCCGGTGTGGGTGCGGGCCAGCCGCAGCGCCAGTTCGTTGGCCTCGCTGCCGCTGCACACCAGGAACACCACCTCCAGCGGCGGCGGCAGCGTCGCCAGCAGCCGCTCGGCATAGTCGATGATGGCTTCGTGGAGGTAGCGGGTGTTGGTGTTGAGGACGCCGCCTGGTCAGACAGCGCCTTGACGACGCGGGGATGACTGTGCCCCACGTGGCAGACATTGTTCACCACATCCAGATACGGCCGTCCCACCTCATCATACAAATACTGCCGCCAGCCGCGCACAATTTTCAGCGGCTCCCGGTAAGAAATGCTCAACGATTTGCCCATGTGGCTGCGGCGGCGCTGTAAAATCTCGGCCTTGGGCAGTTCCGGCGGGGGAAACAGGTGGGCGGGCAGGCCAACAATCAGGTTGGGATCAGGGCACAGGCTGCGCCAGACGTCGCGCTGGCTGGCCGGGGCCACGCCGGGAAAATCGCCATCCAGGCCCAGCAAATTGACAATCACCTGGAAATGCAGGTGCGGCGGCCAGCCGCCGTTTTCGCCCCTATCGCCCAGCGCAGCGATAGGCTCGCCTTCATAGACGATTTGCCCCACGCGGCAGCCGTCCAGCGAGGCGCGGCTGAGGTGGCCGTAGAGCGTGTAAAACGTCTCGCCGTCGTCGGTCTGGTGGGCCAGGATGAGGTTGGGGCCGTAATCCTGGGGCACGGCGTTGTCGGCCACGCTGTGGATGACGCCGGTGAGGGGGGCGTAAACGGCCGTGCCCGCCGCCGCAAACAGATCCAGCCCGATGTGGATGGTGCGCCGCTCGCCGCTCGCCGTGCGGAAAAAATCGGCCGTGTAGATCAGGCGCGGCTCGTCGTAGCGGCCAATGCCCACGGCCGCGCCCGCTTCGTCCAGCAGTTGTTGGACGCGCCGCGCCAGTTTGGGCGCATCGTTAAAATCGGCCGGACTGCCCATTTCCTGGCTGCCCACGCTCAGGTCCAGCACCCGCGCGCGGTCCAATCCGGCCATCACCGGGGCGAAGGAAGATTGGTAGGTTGAGAGCCAATGGGCGATAACGGCCGTTTGTGGCACAGGCGGCAGGCCGCAGGCGGCGCGCAGGCGGTAGTGGGCCAGGTCCAACGGCACGTCGGCCAGCTTTTCCAGCAGCGCCCAGGCCGGCTTCTGGCTGATGACCATGTACGGGTCGTCGGGGTGCAGGGTTTGCTGGTAGGCCGACATGACCACGCTGGTACACAGGCGCATGAGGATGAGCGGGTAGAGCAGCTCCAATTCCAGCTCGGTCAGGGGCAGGGCCGCGTGATACCCGGCGGCCAGATGACCGGCGGCGGCCAGCGGATCGGCCTTGTCCAGCATGACGTAGGCGGCGGCGATGGCTAAATCAAACACGGTGCAGGAGTAAACCATGTCGCCAAAGTCGATCAGTCCGGCGATGCGGCGCGGCTGTTTCATGTCGGCCGTGACCAGCACGTTGTAGTCGTTGCCGTCGCTGTGGATAACGCTGCGGCGCAGTTGCGGCAGGCGCGGCGCGGCGTTGGCCTCGAATTCGGCCAGGAAGCGGGCCACCAGCGCGCGCCGGTCGGGATCAGTCTGGTAATCCAGGTGGCGGGTGATGGTGTCGGCGGCGTGGCGCATATCCCAATGCAGGTACCGGTCCATGGCCGGGTGGCGAAAATCTTGCAGGGCGGCGTCAACCTCGCCCAAAAAACGGCCGAAATCGCGCAGCAAATCGGGCGTGTGGGGATTGACATGCGCCAGCGGCACGCCGGGCAGGTACGTCACCAGACGCACCAGGTACGTCTCGTCCTGGCTGCCATGGATGGCGGGGATGGTTTGGCCGGTGAGCGCGGGAATCACGTCGGGCAGGCAGGGGCCAGGATTGGCGTGCGGCGCAGGTGGGCCATGGCCGCCTTTTTGCAGATCCAGCACGTCGCGCTCTTCGTTGGCGGCGGCGATTTTGAGGACAAATTGGGAACCGGAAACGGCCGTCAGCCGAAAATTTTGGTCGCGGTCGCTGGGGAGGGAAACGGCCGTGGCCTCCAGGCCATACAGTTCGCGCGCCAGACGCACAGCATCTTGGATAGAAAATTGAGGGCGCATGGTTGTTCTCCAAAGGGTGATTGGTGTGCAAGTTTATAAGTTGGTCAGATCAACGGGCTGAAGTTCCGGGTTGTCGGATGGACCGCGCCCCACTTTGGCCATATCTAGCCAACGGCCGTTTATCTTTACGCGCACCACGTCGGCCGTAAAATCGTTGTTCGTTTCCTTATCATTGATCAGCAGCGACGACCCCACGCCGTAAATATCTACCGGCACGGAAAGCTTTTCAAACCGTATGATTTTTTCGGGGTTAAATCCACCGGTGACAACAATTTTCACCGCACGGCAGTACTGCTGCGCCAGGTCTATCTGATCGGGCCGCAGTTCCCAGGTTTGCCACGCCGCATCCAGCGCCTGGCGGACGTTGAAAACCAGACGCGGCGTAACGCCCAGGTCCAACAGGGGGTCGCCAAGTGGGGGTACGTTCACATCGCGCAGCGTGCCGCTGGTGTCCAGACGCACGCCATAAAGAACGTATCGCTGCGCTTCTTCCTTTTTCCCATCGTCCAGCAAGGCGGCATAGCGGGTAAACATAGCGGCCATCGTGCGCAAACTGTCGGTGATGGAATCGTTGTTAAAATCGACCAGGGCAATACGGGGAATGGCGGTGGGGACATGCTCGGCGTAGGCCATCATGGCGGCGGCGGTGTCGCTGAGGAAGCAGGCAATGACAGCGTGGGCCACTGTGCCGCCGCCCGCGCCGCCCCACCAGTCGCCCTGGGCATCGGTGGAAATGAAGGGGAGCAGCCGGCCGGCAAAATCACGGTTGAAGCGGGCCACGGCTATGTCGTAGGCGTACCCATCGGCGGCCTGGACTTCGTGTAAGTCGAAGCGCGCAGGGAAGAATAGGACAGGTTTCCCTTTGGCGGCGCGGAGGGTTTTATAGACGTTGGTGGCAATGCGGCTGCTGCGGCTGAGGATGCCGAGCATGGGGGTTTCCAGGAGGGCGAAATCACGGTAACGGCCGTGTACCCGAATAACCGGCTGCACCCGCAAAGGGTCGCCCTGATATTCGGTGATGGCGCCATCGTGCACGGCCGTTACTTCCAAATTTTGCCACGTGTCTACCCAGTTGCCATCGTCACCCACATAACCGGTGCAGTGACGCAGCATCGACAACGCTTTATCCACGCCGACAATCACTGTTTTGCCGGGCCGCCGGGTAAAAAATTGCACTTCCACTTCAATGTCGCCCACGTTTAGCCCGGTTGGGTCCTGGCCAATATCGCGGGCATAAGCGCCCTGGAAGCCATCGGCCAGGCTGACGCCGCGCAGCAAAGCCAGGATATTGGCAAAATATTGGTCTGAATACCAGCCGCGCCGCATACGCTCGATATCCAGTTTAAAAACGTCATTGGTCAACCGCTCGCCATTAAACAAACTCATCCAAAACCTCCATTTAGGACGCAGCGCGTCATCTTCTTATGCTGAACAGGAAGAATATGTTATCATAGCACGCGGTAGCTACCCATTCCACGACCCGGAGAGTCAACAAACGCGCATGATCAAAATCGCCGCCTCTGCACGTTTTTCGTTTTTATTCCCTGCCGATCGTGTTACGACTTATGAATTCTATAGTGACATTCATCGGTTGGTGAGTTATTTGCAGCACATTGAGCTTGAAAACGCCAGCCCCGATCACAACTACCGACTGTATTACAACACGGTTGAACTGGGCACTTACCACATTCATGTCTATGCCGACGTGCGCCTGGATATTGTGCCCGGCTACCACACCATGCGCATGGTGTCTGTGGAAAATTTGCCGCCAATCGAAACAGAAGTGACCATTAATTCGACGCAAACGCGTGGTTATTACAGCAGCGAGGCTTTTTTTCAGGATGAGGGGGAGCAGACGAGAGTAGAATACATGCTAAAAATGTTGGCAACGCCGCCTAGACCTAGAGGGATGCGTTTTATGCCCAGCAAAATGGTTGATAAGATTGCCAACAACATTACCAACCATCGGATGCGCGAAATTGCGGAATATTTTATCGAGAGTTCCATCGCGGATTTCCCGCGATGGAAAGTGGGAAAAGAGGCTGAAAAGTAGCGTGGGGGGATGGGGAACGGCCGTTACGCCGCAACCGCGTCTTTGTCCCATTGATGCCGCACAACCATGCGAAAAATATCCGATTCGGTGATGACGCCCACCAGTTTACCCAGTTGATTGGTCACGGGCAGGCCGCTGATGCGGTAATCCAACATCAAGCGCGCTGCCTCACCAATGGTCGCATCCTGACCGATAGTTACTGGATTTTTAGTCATCAACTCTTCAATACACACCGTCGTCAGCAAATAATTCAGCTCCCACATACTCAAGGAAGTCGCTTGCGACGGTTCCGCGCCGCGCACATCGCCCAGAGTAACAATCCCTATCAGGCGATTCTCGTCGTCAACAACCGGCAGCCGACGGATATTATTCTCGGTCATCATCTCGTGGGCTTTGGGTAACGTGGTTTCCGGGCTGATTCGAATGACATCTTTGGTCATCCAGTCACGAACTAATTCTTGTTTCATAAGGCTCCTCCACTACAGGTGACGTACAATTTGCGTCCATTTTAGGCCACAAGCCTTTTACTCCCCAGTAACAAATGTCATCATTCATGAGTGATTGGAGTCAGGAGATTGCGCGGCGCGATACGCCAGCAGTTCACGCAGACCAATGATGGTTTTGGCGTCCTCGAATTGTTTGGCAGCCAACATGCGGGGCAAGGCCGCAATGGGGATTCTAACCGGTTCGATGCGCTCGTCGTATTCAGGGGACACGGCCGTTTCGACCAGCCCCTCCGCCAGAAAAATATACATCCGTTCGTTGGTAAACCCGGCCGAGGAGTAATAGGCGGCGATTTCCAGAAGGGAGACGGCCGTTACCCCAATCTCTTCTTCTAATTCTTGCGCCGCCCGAACTGCCGGCAGTTCATCTCCTTCCAACCGCCCGGCGGGCAGTTCCAGCATTTCGCGCCCCACGGCAATACGAAACTGGCGAATCAGAATCACCTCATCCCCATCTACCGGCACAATCGCCACGCCGCCATGGTGGACCACCATTTCCCGCGCGGCCAACTGCCCATCATCCAACTGCGCCTGACCCACGACAACCGAAAATATCGGCCCTTCGTGGACAATTTTACGCGATACCCAGGTTTCCATAACCCATCTCCTCGATACGACTAAACTTTGATCCAAAATGGGCCAAACGGCCGTTTCCCGCCAGTTATCCATTCGGTGATCGGGGTCGTTTTGCCAAAAACTATACCCTACTGCCCTTCTGAAAATAGGGCGCGGATGAGCGTGCCCTATGCCAGGGGTGAATCTTGTGGAGAGTCAGGGTTTCTCGCCTATCATCTCCTTTGCTTTATAATGTACCCATGTCTGGCGATTTATTACAAACGAAATTATATGTCCCCCGATTACGGCCGTCTTTCATCTCTCGCCCGCAGCTCAGCGAAACATTGAATGTGGGGTTGCAGGCTGGCTGTAAGCTGACGCTCATCTCGGCTCCGGCGGGTTTTGGCAAAACCACGCTGGTGACTGAGTGGCTTGCCGGATGTGCACGGCCGTCTGCCTGGCTCTCCCTGGATGAAAGGGACAGCGACCTGCCCCGGTTTCTCACCTACCTCATTGCCGCCTTACAGACCCTGTTCCCGGCCATTGGCAAAGATGTAACGGCCGTGCTGCAAGCCGCGCCGCCGCCCATCGAATCCAGCCTCACCACCCTGCTCAATGAAATCGGTAGCGTCTCGGACAATTTTCTGCTGGTTCTGGACGATTACCACATGGTTGATGCGCCGGACGTTGACAACGCCCTCGCCTTTCTGCTCAACCACCTGCCGCCGCAGATGCACCTGGTTATCACCACCCGCGAGGACCCCAATCTACCGCTGGCTCGGCTGCGCGTCCGCGGCCAACTGACCGAACTACGAGCCGCTGACCTGCGGTTTAGCCTCGATGAAACGGCCGTATTCCTCAACCAAATGATGGGGCTAACTATCTCAAAACAAGACATTGCTGCCCTGGAAGCCCGCACCGAAGGCTGGATTGCCGGTTTACAGTTGGCGGCACTGTCTATGCAAGGACACCCAGACGATTTGGCCAGCTTCATCCACACATTCAGCGGCAGCCACCGGTTTGTGCTGGACTATCTGGTGGAAGAGGTTTTGCAGCAGCAGCCAGAGAGTGTGCAGAGGTTTTTGCTGCAAACGGCCGTTCTAAACCAAATGACCGGCCCCCTGTGCGACGCCCTCACCGGCAAAGACAACAGCCAGGCGATTCTGGAATCGCTGGAGCGCGCCAACCTGTTCCTCGTGCCGCTGGATAACGACCGGCGCTGGTATCGCTATCACCATCTCTTCGCCGATTTACTGCGGCAGCGATTGCACCAGCGCACTGCGGCCAGCGACATCGCCGACTTGAATATCCAGGCCAGCCAGTGGTACGAAGCCAACGGCCTGGAGCTAGAAGCGTTCCACCACGCGGCGGCTGCCCATGACATTGAACGCGCGGCGCGTTTAATTGAAGGAGAAGGGCTACCCCTTTATTTCCGGGGCGAAGCGACTGCTGTGCGGCACTGGCTGGCATCTTTGTCCGAGGCCGAATTTAAAGCCAGACCGGCGTTGTGGGTAACCTATGCCTCTGTGTTAACCATGACCGGCCGCTTGCACGATAACATAGAAGAAATCCTGCAAGCGGCAGAAGCAGCGTTGCCAGACCCTGCCCTAGACGACAAAACGGCCGATCTGCACGGCCAGATCGCAGCCAACCGCGCCATGTTGGGCATCGTAAAAAATGATGTAGAAAGTATCATCACCCAATCGCAGCGTGCCCTTAAGCTGCTGCACCCCGACAACGCGCCGATGCGCACCACCACCACCTGGACATTGGGCTATGCCTATCAGATTCAGGGAAAGCGGGCGGCGGCCAAAGCAGCTTACGCTGAAACCATTGCCCAGAGCCAGAAAACTGGCAATATTATGAATGAAATAGCCGCCACGACTTGTGTCGGTCAGATTCGGGAAGCCGACAACGAGGCGCATCAAGCTGCGGAAACCTTCCAACGCATCCTGAAGATGATGGGCGACCCGCCGTGGCCAGCGGCGTGTGAAGCGTGCGTGGGGCTGGCCCGCATCCATTACCAATGGAACGATTTGGAAACCGCCGAGCAGTATGGGCTGCAGGGACTGGAACTGGCGCGGCAGTTGGAAAATGTGGATACGCCGGCGGCTTGCGGCGTCCTGCTGGCCCGCGTGAAGCTGGCGCAGGGAGAGGCGGCGGGCGCGTTGGCTGCGCTGGCAGAGACCGAGCGGTTTGTGCGGCAGCATCATTTTGACCATTGGGTAGGGGCAATAACGGCCGTGCGCATCCAAACATTCCTGCAACAAGGCAATCTCACAGCCGCCGCCCAATTAGCCGAAACGCATAATCTCCCCCTCAGTCTGGCCCGCGTGAAGCTGGCGCAAGGTGATCCAACCGCCGCGCTGGCGGCGCTGGAACCGGCACGCCAGCAAGCAGAAGCGAATAATTGGGCAGATGAACGGCTGCAAGTGCTGGTTTTACTGACGTTGGCTTATGACATGGCCGGCGATATGGAAACGGCCGTGAAATGCCTGAGTGAGGCGCTGGCCTTGGCCGCCCCCGGCGGCCTGGTGCGCCTGTTTGTGGATGAAGGGCCGCCGATGGCGGCGCTCCTGCAAGAAGCAGGGAGACGAGGAATGGCTCCGGTATTTGCACAGCAGGTGTTGGAAGCGTTTGGGGCAACGGCCGTTGCCCCGCCACCCACAGCCCAACCCCTCCCCGATCCCCTGTCGGAGCGCGAGCTAGAGGTGCTCAAGCTGCTGGCTACCTCTCTCACCGGACCGGAAATTGCCCGCGAACTGATGATTTCCCTGAACACGATGCGCACGCACACGAGAAATATTTACTCGAAGCTGGGGGTGAACAGTCGGCTAACGGCCGTTCGCCGCACGGAAGAACTCAATTTGTTATGACAACCATCAGCGAATTGCATAGCCGTGTAAGAATCGCTCAATGTGAATGCGTAAATCGATTGGCGGAATCGGTAAGCTGGTTTCTGCCGAACGCAACATGGTATTGACAATGACCGGACCCAACAACGCGCCAACAACCAAAAGTGGTTCACCGGAATGCAGCCTGCCTTCCTCCTGGTACCGAGCTACGATCTTTCCAAATCGGGATATGAGCATAAACGGCACCTGCATCGTCTCTCGCAGCTCCGGATAGCGAGCCACTTCCGCAATTATCAGCAACATCAACGCACTCTGTCGGTGCGCCGCCTCCGCATAAATGCGGACCATGGCCAACAAGTCAGCTTCTACATTCCCAGTGTAGGCTACCGGCTGTTCCTTCTCTAGTGCTGCGCGTTCATGCAGCAGCGCTGCCGCTACCAGTTCCGCTTTGCTCCCGTATTTTCGGAACAAGGTCACCTCATTGATACCTGCTGCCTCCGCAATCATCTTTGTAGTCGCACCCGCATAGCCATTCGCCAGCAGCATATCCACCGTCGCTAAAAATACATCTGCATCATCAATTTGCTTTGCCATAGTCATATTGTACCGGCAATACAACCACAAGTGCAAGTGTTGACTTGCATTGGAATCTAAGCTAAAATGCAAGTGATTACTTGCAAAAAAACAAGTCACTTCGTAAGGAGGCAACAATGTTACGCTATCTCTTCAATACCATCGTTCGCGGCAGTCGCGGCGGTACATTCAAACCGTCCTTGGATGGCATTTTAAACCAAATGGATGCTCACCTGGAAAAGGTCTCCGATCTGATCGCGCCGGCGCCGCAGTCACGGCCGCGCACTCCCTTCGACGACGAAACGGTTTCGCCAGGCGAGACGGCAATGCTCAACCTGCCGCCGAGAAACAAGCTACGCGCCCTGCGGAAGGGTGTGCCGCTGTTTCGCAACATGACCCGCGGGGCGAAGCTATATGACGATGCGTTTTGGCCCGAAAACGACACCGCCTCTCCCGATCTCATCGCCGAATTTGAAGCCCTTGCCCGCCGAATAGGTGCCGTCAACATTGGCTATGTCGAAGTGCCACACTACGCCATCTTTCAAGAAAAAGGAATTCCCGCCCCCTACGCCATTGTCTTCACCGTCGAAATGCAGCAGGAGCCAATCGAAACCGCACCCAGCTTCGACTGCCAACTAGAGGTGATGGATGGTTATAAGCGCATGGCGGATATCAGCCTGCGGCTTAGCTTCTGGCTGCGCGGCCGCGGCTATGCGGCCTATCCAGGCATGGCGCTCGGTGGTGTCACCGACTACCCTCATTTGGCAGAGCTGGCCGGATTGGGAGCCATCGGCTACCACGGCCTGCTGATTACGCCGGGCGAAGGCGCGCGCGTACGCATCAATACCATTTACACCAACATCAGCAACCTGCCGACGCTGGCAGCCACGGGGCGGGAAAACGAGCATCTTTGGGTGCGCGATTTCTGCGCCATGTGCCACAAATGCATCCGTCAATGCCCGGTTGATGCAATCTTCGAAACGCCTCAGCCGCGTGGTGACGGTGGTATGCAGACCATCGACCACGCAGCCTGCCGGGGCTACTTTCACCGAAAGAACGGCTGCGGCGTTTGTCTGGCGGTCTGTCCGTTCAGCCACGCCGGCTACGAAAAGGTACACGGCCGTTTCAAGGGTAATCCCGACGCACCACAGTTCCGTATCCCGCTGCCGGTGGTCGATGCGGCGACCGACTTCGTATCCGTTTAAGCCATCACTGTGCTGAAGCTGCTCGCCACCGCGCTTACCGGACCGGAAATTGCCCGCGAGCTGATGATTTCTCTGAACACAAAACGCATGTACACGAAAAATAGTTTCCCGAAGCTGGGGAAAATAGGGGCAAAACGGCCGTGAGCCACGTCGCAGCACTCAATTTGTTATAAGCCAATTCGCAGCAACCGATTATTAAGCCTCGCCCGATGAGCCATCATCCTGCCGGGGCTTTTTTTTTGCCTCCGGAGCAGGCCCACATCCGGCCAACGCACAAATCACCACAGTAATCACCAGATTTGGTGATGACCTTTCACCACGTTCACGAGTATTCTCCAGGCAATGAAAACAAGGCAGGGATGTGGTCGCAAAGCCATATCCACAGGAAAAGTGAAGCAGCGCATGAAGACCAACCATCCTCAACCAGAAATTTTTGAGATTCGCCTCCAGGGGCATCTGGGGGAAGAGTGGACAAGCTGGTTTGAAGGCATGGCCATCACCCTGACAGAAGACGGCGACACCGTCCTCACTGGCCCGGTGGTAGACCAGGCCGCGTTGCACGGTATTTTAAAGAAAGTGCGCGATTTGGGATTGACGCTCATTTCTGTCAACCCATGCGAAATGATTGTCGAAACTGACAAATAAACTGTTCACTAATTTTTATAAAAAGGAAAAAATAAATGTCACCTCAGAAAGCAACTTTATCTATCGTAATCGTTTCTATCGTTTTTGCGGCAGCGATGATCATTTCATCGATTTTTTTGGCCGATAAAGCGTATTTACAAACAGTAATTTTATTACTCATTGCATTATGGTTCGTTCCATTTGCCTATCTAACTAAAGTGAAGAAGGAGAATCAGAAATGAAAACCAATATTCGTGAAATGTCCCCGTCTGCCTATGCCCGTTTTGCCGGTGTGCTTTATCTGATAATCACCGTCGCCGCCATTTTTGCCCATATGGTCATCCCAGAGCAGTTCATTGTGGCTGGCGACACCGCCGCCACGGCGGCCAACATCGCCGCCAACGAAACGACGTTCCGCCTGGGCATGGTCGGCGGCGAGCTGATTATTTTGTTGAGCGAAATTGTGTTGTCCGTGGTACTGTATGTATTGCTCAAACCGGTCAATAAAACGCTGTCGTTGGTAGCGGCCGTTTCCCGGCTGGCCATGACCACCATCCACGGCCTCAACCTACTCAACTACTACTTCGTCTTGCATCTGCTGAACGGCGCTGATTTCCTGACCGCCTTTAACCCGGAACAGGTAAACGCGCTGGTGACGCTGTTCCTCGACGCCCACAGCATTGGCTTCACGATAGGCATCGCCTTCCTGGTTCCCCACGTGCTGATTTTGGGTTATTTGATCGTGCAGTCGGGCTACTTCCCCAAAGTGCTGGGGTTCCTGTTCATCGCCGCCGGGATTGGCTATCTGGTTGACGCCATTGGTTTGCTGCTGGTCCCCAGCTACACCACGACCCCCGGCTTGATTGCCATGGTCATCGCCGCTGCCGAAATTGCTTTCCCCATCTGGCTGCTGGTTAAAGGCGTGAATATGACCGGCTGGCAGCAGAAAACGGTGGAAGTTGGTTCTACACGGCCGTTACCCCAAAGCTTGTAACCGCTGACTTTTAACTTCGCCAGATTGGTCCAATCTTCAAGATCGGACCAATCTATACCCCAAAAATGAAAGGAAAATTTCATGATTAAACAACTTATACTGAGCCTGACTTTGATAATTTTAATGATTGGCTGCACCACCCCCGCCCAGAATGACCAACAGGCGTTGCCGCCAGAGGTCGTTACGGAGACACCAGCGGAAATGGACGATACTACCACCCAAGACGACCCGCAGGCGTTTCCGCCCGATGTCGTGGCGGAGATACAGGCGGAAATGGACGCTCTAAGCGCCGGCGAACTCCCGTCCGGCATGATCGTGTGGATCGACGCGCCGGAATACCGCTTCGCCGGGGCCAGTGGTTCAGCAAACCTCACGGATGCTACTCCGATGCCGCCAGAGGGCGCGTTCCGCATTGGCAGCATCACCAAAATGTTTACCGCCGTGGTGATTATGCAGTTGGCGGAGGACGGCGTGCTGACCCTGGACGATCCGCTGGCCCAGTGGCTGCCGCAGGTCGCCGAACAACTGCCAAATGGCGACCAAATCACGCTGCGCCACCTGCTGACGCACACTTCCGGACTGTTCAACGTGGTCGAACACGAGGCTTACTACACGGATCTCTTCACGGAGATGGTCGTTGATGAGGAAACCGGAAGCGTGACACTAGACTGCGTGCAGCGGGATCCCCACGACACGCTGGTCCGCTACGTCTACGGCAAAGATGCCCAATTTGCGCCGGGAGCACAGTGGCGCTACAGCAATACCAACTACACACTGCTCGGCATGGTCATCGAAGCGGCAGCGGAAATGCCGCTGGCCGAGGCGTATCGCACGCGCATCTATGAACCACTGGGCATGACGTCCACGTTTCTGGATTGCTATGAAGAGCCAGTGATAGATGTGGTGCACGGCTATACGAGTTCTGGGGGCGCCCTGACTGATGTCACGGAGCTGCATGAATCCGTCGGGTGGTCGGCGGGCGGTCTGGTTTCCACCGCAGCGGACCTGACCACCTTCGCTCGCGGGTTGTTCGGTGGGGCGCTGTTTGACGAGCCGGAGACGCTGGCCTCGATGACGACACCTGCCCCCGGCAGTTCCTACGGTCTGGGCGTCATGCTCCAGGGAGACTATGTGGGTCATGCCGGCTGGATTGCCGGTTTTCGGTCGGTACTCAATTATGCGCCTGAGCTGGATACCGTTGTGGTGATGCTCTACAACCACGATGGGGCCGATCCCGAACAAAGTTTGGCGGATGTACTGAATCCGGCGCTCCCGCTGCTGCGCGTGGCGGAGTAAGTAACCGGGGCGTGGCGGCTTCAGCCGACACCGTTGCGACTAAAGCCTCTACGCCCATCTATCTTTTACGTGTAACCTCACGGGTTTCTGAAAAGTCAAATGATAGTGAGGAGTAAAACAGTCATGGAAAATCCCAATAAACGTCGCGTCGTGCGCGTCCTGCGAATCGTCATGCCCATTGTGGCCATCATCATCGTCATCATGATCGCTCCCTTGGACCTGGTACCGGCATGGATAGCTCCCTTGCCAGATACCGTGCAGGAGCAGGTCGATGAGGCAATTGATTATGGACTGGATGGCATCATCGTTTATGTCGATCAAACAGGCAAGTCACCACAGTTTTATGCTGCTGGCTGGAAAAATAAATTGACCCAAGAACCAGCCGATCCGCACGCATTGTTCAGAATTGCCAGTATTAGCAAGCTGTACATGGCTACGGCCGTTGCCAAATTAGCCAGTAACGGCCGTTTGTCGTTGGATGACACCCTCGCCGATTATTTACCTGAACTTGCGGGAAGGATTGAATATGCCGATCAGATTACTCTGAGAATGATGGTGCAGCACCGCAGCGGCATTCCAAATTTCACGGACGATGAAGCGTGGGATTGGTTCACTTCACAGACGGACATTAACAAGGCTCTGGAACGAGTCCTGGATGAACCAGCAGATTTTGCGCCTGACGCACGCACCAGTTACTCCAATACAAACTATCTGTTGATCGGCCGTATTCTGGACAACGTGTTGGGCTACAGCCACCATCAATACATTGAGGAAGCCATATTGGCTCCTCTCGGACTAACGAATACGTACAGTTTGCTCAGCCAGGTGGCATACGACGATGTTGTCAGTGGCTACTGGTATGAATATGACGATGATCTCAGGCAGATTGATCATGTAATCCCTGGTGGATCGATGATCGCAACAGCAGAGGATGTCGGAATATTCCTGAGAGCATTGAATGATGGCACATTGCTCAATGACGATGAGCAAGCGATCTACTCCTCAATTTACGAATATGAACACACCGGCTGGGTGCCAGGATACTTTAGTATCGCCCGCTATTACGAAGACATTGACACAGTCGTTATTCAGTTTGTAAATACAACCGGCGGAGACACCTGGGGGACAGCGAATGTAGTCGGCGGCAAGGCCACGGGCATATCAAATATCATCTATAACCGTATTGTCCGCATTCTCCACCGGTAATCGATGTTGCGGCGAGCAGTGATCGGCGTAAGCAAACATGGGTCTTTAGGATTTCGTGGGGTCGGGCGTGAAACGTGAAGCGTGTTGCGTGAGGTCTCTCTGGTCACGCAACACGCTTCACGCATCATTGGGTGTCAATCCCCTGAATTCCTGAAGAACCGCAAACATGCCAAAACAGATTGGCCCAATCTTTACAAGGAGAACCTGATGAAAGCGATTGTTTATCCAAAATTTGGCCCCCCTGATGTTCTGGAACTGCAAGAAGTTGCCAAACCGATCCCCAAAGATGATGAAGTGCTGGTCAAAATCATGGCCACAACGGTCGCCGCCGAAGACCCCGGCATGCGCCAATCGCCCGGTTTGAATGGTTTTGGCAAACCCAAGAAGCCCATCCTGGGGTTTTACCTGGCCGGAACCGTGGAAACAGTGGGTAAAGACGTGACACGGTTCAAAATTGGTGACGCGGTCTATGGCAATACCGGGCTGGGTCTTCTGAGCACCTATGCCGAGTACATCTGTATGCCGGAAGACGGCGCGTTGGTACCCAAGCCAGACAATATCAGCTTTGCGGAGGCCACGGCCGTTCCCAACGGCGTCTTAACCGCTTTACCATTCCTCAGGGACAAAGCCAATATCCAACCTGGACACAAAGTGCTGATCAACGGCGCGTCCGGCGCGGTCGGTACGGCCGCCGTGCAGCTTGCCAAACATTTCGGCGCAGAAGTCACCGGCGTGTGCAGCACCGGAAACGTGGCAATGGTGCGGTCGTTGGGGGCTGACCGGGTTATCGATTACACGCAGGAAGATTTCACCCAGACCGGCCACACCTATGACATCATTTTTGACGCCGTTGGCAAGAGTTCGTTTGCCCAATGCAAAGGGTCGTTGACAAAAAGTGGCATCTATCTCACCACCGTTCCCTCCCCGACGATTGTTTTTCAAACCCTGTGGACTTCATTGACCGGCGGCCAGAAGGTAAAGTTTGCCACCACCGGCTTACGGAAGTCCACCGCCAAGTTGCAGGATTTACTGTTCGCCAATGAACTGATCGAGGCGGGCAAGATAACGGCCGTTATCGACCGCACCTATCCGCTGGCCCAAATGGCCGACGCCCACCGCTACGTGGAAACTGGCCGCAAAAAAGGCAACGTCGTCATTATCGTAGCCCAATAACAAAGCCAATCAGGAGGCGCGCGATGCAAGCAATCGTTTGGACAAAATACGGCTCACCAGATGGACTGCAACTCAAAGAAGTGGAAAAGCCTGTCCCCAAGGAAGATGAAATTCTGGTGCGCATCCGGGCCACAACCGTCACCGCTGGGGACTGTGAGATGCGCCGCCTGCAACTGCCGCTGATGTTATCGTTTCCCATGCGGCTCTACGCAGGGCTTATCAGACCGACCAGAATACCCATTCTGGGGCAGGAATTGGCCGGGGATGTCACGGCCGTTGGCCAACATGTGACGTCCTTCAAAACAGGCGACCCGGTGTTTGGCACGACCGGCTTTCGCTTTGGCGCGTATGCCGAATACATTTGCCTGAAAGCAAGCCCAAATGAGACGCAAGGGTCCCTGGCTCACAAACCGGCCACTATGAGCTATGAAGAAGCCGCCGCTGTGCCGACGGCCGGATTTGAAGCGCTGCATTTTGTCCGGCAGGCGGCGGTTCAGCCTGGGCAGAAGGTGCTGGTGTTTGGCGCGGGGGGCAGCATTGGCACGTTTGCGGTGCAGTTGGCTCATGCTTTTGGCGCGGCGGTAACGGCCGTCGACAGCGCCCCCAAATTAGCCATGCTGCGTTCCCTCGGCGCCGATCAGGTCATCGACTACGCCCAACAGGATTTCACCCGAAACGGCGAAACGTATGACGTGATCATCGACGTGGTGGGCAAACAAGGGTTCGCCCGCCGCTTAAAATCGCTCAACCCCAACGGCCGTTATTTTCTGGCCAACGCCGGGCTGTCTCACCTGCTGCGCGGCCGCTGGACTTCAATGACCAGCAGCAAAAAAGTCGTCATCAGCTCCTCAAGCCAGACGCAAGAGGATCTGCTTTTCCTGAAGGACCTCATTGAAGCGGGAAAGCTCAAGTCGGTGATCGATGATCGCCGCTTTGCGCTGGCGCAAATTCCCGAGGCGCACAGGTACGCCGAGACCGGCCGCAAAATCGGGAATATCGCCATCACAGTGGGGGGCGATGGAGGATGAAGAACCAGGAGATTTCACTCGTTTGGGGGCTGATTTATGTGAGGGGCACGGCCGTCACGCATCTCACCATTCGCTCGAACCGTGCGGACACCTGGTCAACCGCAGCCAATTGACGCTACCACTCACTTAATTTCCAGATTTCCGGCTGCCAGTCGCCTATTTCCCGCCCAATTTCCGCATAAATGGAGACAGCCTGCTTCAAATGAGCCATCGACGCCTCTTCCTGGCCGCGTTCGTGCAGGAAATCGGCCAGATTGCTGCGCAGCGCGGCCTCCCAATGCCGGTCGCCGTACCGTTGACAGAGTTGGATCGCCTCTTCCAGGCTGGTGATAGCGGCGTCTGTCTGGCCGCCCGCGCCCAGGGCGAGGGCCAGGTTGTTGCCGGCGGCAATCTGAATATCCAGGCGCTGGCATTCTCCGGCCAGGTGACGGCTTCGTTCTAGAAAGGTAACGGCCGTCTCCAAATCCCCCTCACTGCGCGCCAACATGCCCAACATATTTTCCGCCAGAGCCAGCATCGGGCCATCGGCGGCCTGCTCGGCCAAAGCGCGAGCCTGGTTGGCTAACGCCAACGCTTCGGCGGGCTGTTTTTGGCGGTGGGCGACCAGACTTTGATCTAATGTGAGATGAGCCAGGGTGGCGGGATCGGCGGCAGCGGTTAGCCGCTGCCGGGCTTGGGCCAATTTATGGGCCGCCAGCGACCACTGTCCCTGACGCTGATAAACTTGCGCCAGTTGGTGTTCCAGCCCGCCTAATGCGTCCTCTGGGGCCAGAGCCGCAGCCGTTTCGTAACTGGCCAGCGCAGCCGGATATGCGCCCAGCCGCACCGACAACTCGCCGCAGGCAGCGTGCAGCCGCCAGCCGTCGTCGGCTCCCAGGGCCAGGGCGGCGCGGTAGTGGTGGATGGCGTCTTGATGGGCAAACAGATCGCGGGCCTGGTCGCCGGCCCGGACAAAATAGGCGGCTGCCTCAGCTTCCAGCCCGGCAAGCTGGTAATGGGTGGCGATTTGGGCGGAAACGGCCGTTTTCGCTCCCCGCTGCATTACCAGAAGATCAGCCAGGCGACGATGCAGCAGCCGCCGCCGGGCCAGTCCCATTTCCTCGTAGACCAACGTTCGCAGTTTGTCGTGGCTGAAATCATAGGCGGCCTGATCGCGGACCGAATGCTCAACCAGCAAGCCGCGCGCAGCGAGCATCTCCAGCGCGGTCACCGTTTCCTCATCACTGCGCCCGCTGCCAGCCTGCACCAGCGCCAGGTCAAAGTTATGACCAATGGCCGCGCCCGTCTGTAAAATCTGACGTTCCGTTTCGCCCACCTGCGCCAGCCGGTGATGCAGTAAATCGCGCACCGACGCCGGAACCGGCAGCGTGGTTGAGAGGGCCAGTTCGCTGTTATCCGGCGGCAAAACATCCAGATATTCCACCACAAACATGGGCAGCCCTTCAGTTTCGACAAACAAACGCTGCAAAAATTCGGCTGAAAACGGCCGTTTCCAGGCAGTCAACAAATCTTCAACCTGAACCAGGCTAAAGCGGGTAGGATGGATGATTTCGCAGGCGCCTTCACGGCGCAGTCGGGCAGCCAGGGTGGCGAGGGGCGCAGCCGGGGGTAGTTCTTCGGCGCGCCAGCAGAAAATGGTGAGAAACGGCCGTTTCTGCCAGCGGTGCAGCAGATAGAGCAGTAATTCCTGCGACGCCGCATCCAGCCAGTGGGCATCGTCCAACCAAAGAATGCCGGGAACCGGGCCAGAAAGCAGGGCTGTCAAAACGTGGCTGACACCCTCATAAAAACGCACCTGTTCGCCAGGTCCGCTCAGGACTGCCCGTGGGGGGAGCGCGCGCCCGGCGGCAATGGACGGCAGCAGGCGCGCCGCCTCGGCGAGATGGCTGTCGCGCAGGGGTTCTAGCTGTGGGGCGGCGGCCGACGTCTGGCCTTCCTGAAGCGCCTGAATGAGGGGGGCATAAGCCAGATTGGTTTCGCCTTCGTAGCAGCGGGCGGCGAGCGTTACGGCGCCATTGGCGGCGGCCCAACTGAGCAGCGCTTCGGCCAGACGTGTTTTGCCGATGCCCGGTTCGCCTTCGATGATGAGTAAACGGCCGTCTGGCCCGACCTGCCGATACACCTGCTGCATGTGGCTCATTTCTTCCTGTCGGCCGATAAGCGGAGGAGCAGGGGAGAGGGGGAGCAGGGGGGACGGGGGAATGGCTGTTTCCTCGTCGCCTTGCCAGCCGGTCAGGCGGTCATTTTGGATGGCGTAATAGAGGTTGGTGGTTTCCGGCAGGGGGGCGACGCCCAGTTCGTCGTCCAGAATGCGGACACATTCGCGGTATTGGACCAGGGCGGCGGCGGAACGGCCGTTTTCGGCCAGCAGGCGCATCAATGCCCGATGAGCTTCTTCGCGCAGGGGGTCCATCTGGCACCAGCGGCGGGCGTGGGTGACGGCCGTTTCACCGGTTGTCGTTTGCGCCAGTTGGGCCAGCGCCTGAGTCAATTCGCGCCGCAAGCTTTCTTGCTGCTGCAACTGCCAGTCGTCAAACGGGATGCTGTCGCGCAGGCTAAAACCGGCCAGGAAGTCCTCGCGGTAGAGAGCAGCGGCGGCGGACAAATCACCCTGCTGTAACGCTTGCTGGAAAGCCGTCACGTCGCACCAGACAGCGGCGGCTTCCAGGCCAATTGCTTCCCGATTGGCAGAAATCGCGGCTGCGCCTACGGCCGATTTCAGCGCGGAAAGGGTGCGGCGCAGAGCGGCTTTGGCCCGGTGGTCATCGTATTCCGGCCAGAGGAAAGCGGCTAGCCAATCGCGTGACGGCCGTTCGCCAGACAAAGCCAGATAGGCCAGCAGGGCAGTGGCTTTGCGCGTGTCCACTGCCAGAATCTGGCCGTTGCGTTCAATGCGGGGCGGGCCAAGCAGCAGCAGGCGAAGTTGGATCATGGGCATATTTTAACCAATTGCGTTCCGAAAGGCGATAAGGGGCGTATTTCGTAACGTTTGGGAGACGGCCGTTTGGTATGGTGACGCCAGAATTACACATACAGATGGGTCCAATCGCCAAAGATTGGACCCATCTACTGGCAAAGGAGTGTGAACGATGGGAAAAGCCTATGTGGCCCAAAAGAAAAAGAGCCTGGGGGATACGGCCGTTGACGGTCTGGTAGCCGGTTTGCCGGCTGGTGTAGGGATGGCGGTTGTATTGGCGCTGGTCGGTTTTGTAAGCGGCCGGTCGCCGATGGTGACACTGGGTTATTTCGATCCGGCGCAAAATGGCCGCTGGCTGACCGGGCTGCTGGCGCATCTGGCGGTGGCGGCGATTTATGGCGTGGTGTTTGCGCTGTTGCTGGCGGCGATGGGACGGATACGGCCGTCTGTGTCCCGGCTGGTGGCGCTGTGGGGCATGGTTTATGGCCTGGTATTGCTGGCAGTGGCGTATGGGGTGTGGTTTACGGCCGTGCCGTCCCCCTTAGCCCAAATCGCCGCCTGGCAGATGGCTTTGGCGCATGGGGTTTATGGCCTGGGTCTGGGCCTGGGTCTGCGCAAAAATCAATAAGGAGGCTCAAATGAAACGTGCATTGAAATGGATTGGCATTGTGTTGGGTAGTGTGATGGGCATTGTGCTCATCGCGGGCGTGGTGCTGCATGTTGTGGGCAAATCACGGTTGAACAACGCGCCAGAGGTGGCGACAAAACCGGTGACGGTGACGATGGATGAAACGGCCGTGGCCCGCGGCGAGCATCTGGTCAATGTAATCAGCCAATGCCGTGGCTGTCACGGCGATCAATTAGAAGGAAATGTCTTTTTGGACGGCGAGATTGGTATTTACCTGCCCGCGCCCAATTTGACAGCGGGCAAAGGCGGCATTGGCGCTACCTACACCGACGCGGATTGGGAACGCGCCATCCGTCACGGCATTGGCGGCGACAACCGCGTGCTGGCCATCATGCCCTCTAACTACTTCTCGCATTACAGCGACGCTGATCTGGCGGCCGTGATTGCTTACCTGAAAACTTTTCCGCCCGTGGATAGCGATTTTTCTCCACGCCAGATTGGTTTTCCGGGGAGTGTGATGGGCGGTTTTGTGGCTTTTGCCGAGTTTACGAAGATCGACGGCATTGACCATGCTGCAGTCGGTGGCGACAGCCCGCCGGAAGGGGCAACGGCCGAATATGGTGAATACATCGTCAATATTGCCATGTGCGGTGAGTGCCACGCCGCCAATCTGGCTGGTGTTGTAGGGAACGATGGCCCACCTCCCGGCCCCAACCTGACCCCTGGCGGCGAGCTGGCGGGCTGGGCGGAGCAGGATTTCATAAAAGCTATCCGTACTGGCGTTACCCCATCCGGCGAGATGTTGGATGGCGAGCAGATGCCGTGGGGTAACTTTGCCCAGATGAGCGATACCGAACTGCAAGCGATTTGGGCTTATCTGCAATCGCTGCCCGCGCTGCCGAATAATTCGTAACATTTTGTAGGGGCGGTTCGCGGACCGGGGGGGGGGGGAAACCAGTTCATTGGCCGCTGCGGGCTGCTGCCCTGGACGATTGACGGGCAGGACGAGGTGGAAGTGGCCTACACGATTGCCCCCAGCCATTGGGGGCAGGGTCTGGGGGCGGAAGCGGCGCAGGCGATCCTGGATTACGGGTTTGACACGCTCGGCTTGACGCGCCTGGTTTGCCTGATTGATGAAGAAAACGTCGCGTCTATCCGCGTGGCCGGGAAAATGGGGATGGCATTTGAAAAAGCGAGCCGGGATGAGATCGGGCCATTTTGGCTGTATACCAGACACAGACCGGCAATGCCGGAAGGAGATTTTGATGCCAATACAAACTAGTTTCGTTGAACGAGCCGCCTTTTTCAGCCTGAAGATGGCCCCCAGCCCTATCCTTGACGTGGTTGGCCTGTTTGCTTTTCAGGCCATCTCGGTGGCTGTGCGGCAAGGGGTGTTTACGGCCTTGGCCGCCGGGCCGCTGACGCCTAAGCAGTTGGCCGAAAAGCTGCATTGCCAGGAGCGGGGCACGCAAATGCTGCTGGAGGCGTTGGCGGCAATCGGGTATGTGGCGGAGGTAAACGGCCGTTACCAAAACACACCCCTCACCGAAAAATGGGTGCTGCCCAATGATGCCTTCAATTTAGAGGCTCTGGTTACATTCTGGAATGCGGCGGCGCAGGAATTGATGCCCGCCGCCAATGGGGTGCTGCAAACGGGAGAACGGCCGTATGACTTTTACGAGTGGGCCGCCAGTCGCCCCGAACTCTACCGGGCCTATCAGCAGCAAATGATGATGAGCGCCCACAATGCCGGAGCAGACGTTGTACGCAAGGTGAATTTGCCGGAACAAGCCAAAAGCTTGCTGGATGTGGGCGGCGCTCATGGTCTGTACAGCCTGCTATTTTGCCAACAGCACCCTAACTTACACGCTACCATTTTGGACAGCCACGCCGGGGCGCAAATGGCCCAGGAGAACATCGCCCAGTATCAGATGCAAGACCGGGTGAAAACCGTCGTTGGCGATTTATGGCAAACAGATTGGGGCGATGGTCACGATGTGATCTTGCTGTTTAATCTCATCCACCATTTTGGCGCAGAGGGCAATATCGACCTGTTGCAACGGGCGGCGGCGGCGCTGAAACCGGGCGGGCGGGTGGTCATTCTGGACCAGATTGTGGGGAATGTGATGGGGCAGGCAACCAATGCTCTGATTCGGCTGATTGCCTGGCAATATTATTTGCTGGCCGACGGCCGTGTGCATGAACGTGATGAGATCAAAAGCTGGCTGGTGCAAACGGGTTTCCAGGACATTCGCTTTATCGGCTTATCCAAGTTGCCTGGCAACAGTCTAGTGATTGCCGTTAAAGCGTGAAATTCCTGGCCCGCCATGCGCCAAATTTAGTCCACGCACATTTTCGTAACGATTAGCAGACGGCCGTGGTGTATTGTGTGGATTATCAGAGACGGCCGCAGACTGCCGTTCAGAATATACTCAAAAATTCTATTAGATGATAAGGAGAAACGATCATGCCTAAATTTATTGAAACAACAGAGAGTGGCATTGCCATCACGGGAGAATCAACTGGATCAAAAGGCATTGGTGTAAAGGGTGAAGGTGCAGCCGTTGGTGTACGTGGGGATGGGAAAAGTTGGCACGGTGTTGCTGGATTAAGTGAAAGCACAACTGGCGGGGCAGGAGTTTATGGCAAGAACACCGGGGTAGGCACCGGTGTTATGGGTGAAAGTGACACATGGATGGGTGTTTATGGCAAAACGAACAGCACCAAAGGTGGCGCAGGCGTTATGGGTGAAGGTGCTTTAGGCGGCGTTATTGGCAAAAGCACAAAGTGGAATGGTGTCTATGGTGAAACGGAAGGAATTGAAAATGAACCAGCTGGAGTCTGGGGCGAGCACAAGGGTGCTGGTGTTGGGGTTAAAGCAAAAAGCAAAGACGGTGCCGGGTTAGTGGCAAATAGCCAAACCAATGTAGCCATTCATGCAGAAACCCAGTCTCCGGCTAATGCGGCGATTGCTGCCTATAACTTAAACCCAGCAGGACTCGGCGCAGCCATTTATGCGGAGAAAAAGGGCGCGGTCGGACATGCCGGTTTTTTTGTTGGGGATGTGCATATTACAAAAACACTGGTGGTGGATGGTGATGTCGTGTTGTCTAATGCAGACTGTGCGGAAGAGTTTGATGTTGTGAATGATGAGCCGGTTGAGCCAGGGATGGTGATGGTGTTGGGTGCAAATGGTATTTTAGAACCATGTCAGGCGGCGTATGATAAACGGGTGGCAGGTGTAATCTCTGGTGCAGGGACGTATAAACCGGGGATTGTATTGGACAAACGGCCGTCTTCAACCAACCGCCAGCCCATTGCTCTGATGGGCAAAGTGTATTGCATGGTGGATGCAGATTATGGGGCGATCTCAGCAGGCGATCTGCTAACCAGTTCTGATACCATCGGACACGCCATGCGAGCAGACGATCCGTTCCACGCATTTGGAGCGGTTATTGGTAAAGCCCTTCAATCGCTCACCAGTGGACGCGGTTTGATTCCCGTTTTAGTCTCTAACCGGTAAAAATAGGGCTTGGATCAATTTTTTTAAATCACTACCTTTGCGGTTTTTATTTACATAACTAAATTACCTCTGGTAGCAAGTGGTAAAGCTTACTTACAGAACATGCGCATCTTATTAAACTCACTAGAGGGAAAAACTTTATGTTGATATAAAGTGCAAACATAGTGTAAATATCATCTTGTCAAAATATCGTCAAATTGATCCAAGCTACAATTGCAGAAGGAATATTCTCATGAAAACAGTACGAGATGCGATGCGCTATCGCAACCGGTCGCTACTGCCCAAACCAGCCCCGACCGTCTCAAGGCTCATGCACATTTATCCACACGATCCACATGGCTCGATGACGGCGCTGCTGCGTAAAACAGGGCCGTTTGACCCAACAAGGGATATTTTTGGATTCCCCAATTCGACGGCCCCCGATAAGGCGTGGGGTATAACGGCAGAAGATGCTCACATTCTTCGTGAACGATACAACACCCATATCGATCATTTGTTTTTATTAGGGACGCAAAACATCACAATTGCCTTACAAGCATTAAGTATGACGCTCCCAGTTATTGGCTCTGTTACACTGCCTTCAAATGCGATCACCTTTGTCGTTGAACAGGTGACTACGCCTTTACGCAACCTTATTTTGGAGATGCTTGTTGACAGTATTCCGCGTGAATACGGCCGTTGTGGGGGCATGGCATTTGCCGCACTCGACTTTTTTGCCTTGGGCTGGCCGATTAAACAATTTAAAGATAAGTCCCAACAAGATTTGCATGATTACATCTGGAACCGCTTGCTTGATAGTCTTGAGTTAAATGGCATTACCTTTTTAGAATGGGGCATGGAGTTGAAGATTATGCCGATCGTTTCTCGGCTAGCGACAGTTGCCATTGGGGCAGCGGCTGGGCAAGTGATCGGCGGCCCTTTAGGTGCGGCGATTGGGGCTTTAGTTGCGAAAGAAAGTGATTTGTTAAATTTAGGCGGCCCCCGCGTCTTACGGGATCGGACGTACGAGCACTTTGAAACGTTGAAATCGCTGTTAGACAAAGAAGCAGCATGGCCAATTGGCCTGATCTATGGGAACGAAATACTTCCCACTAACCAGCATCAAATTTTAGCAATTGGGTATGCTGATGGGGCAAACCCATTACTTGAAATTTGGGACAACAACGACTTAAGAGGCCGTCGCATTTTGTTAGATTTTTCTGGAGATGCTTTAATGGCTTCAGAAAATCCGCTTCCGCCGCCAAACCAAGCAAGAGACACTATTCCTCATATTAAAGGAATCATCTGTGAGGTGTATCAGTTCCGGCAGCCGCCAGCATCGTTGCATTTCCCCTAGGTTTTGGCGCGACACTTTAGGAAAAACAGAACGGCCGTTTATGGCGTTCTGGCTTTGATAGTAAGAAAATATGATCTGAGTATGTATCAAAACGGCCGTTTTGCCCGCATCACCCTCACCATTTTCCTAATCGTCCGTGATTGCCAGCATAAATTGATCGAGGATCCCATTTCATACGGTTATGGCAGGGTGTATACTATTTTCTGGTGAGGATGAGTTTGCCACCCATCCTCACCAAATCCAACGAGCCGACTTTTGACTGAAAATTTATGGGTGCTAACGTGGTTCCTGCTGGGGCTGGTGTTGGTTGTAAATGAGCGGAATGGTTTGCAGACCTGATAGGTTTTTAGAAACCTGTCAGGCTCTCAATTGCGGAGGTTTTATGACAGCGCGACCCTACGATTACAACGGTATCATCGCCGAATACTGGGATTTACTGCGCGGCGACACCTCGAAATGGTCGAGTCGTCCCTACTTTCTCAAGCTCATTCAAGAGAGCGGTCAACCGGCGCTCGATGTCGCTTGCGGCACGGGGCGATTGCTGTTTGATTACCTGGGCGAAGGCATCGACATCGATGGCGTTGATTATGCCGCCGATATGATCGCCATTTGCCGCCAGAAGGCAGAGGCGATGGGCGTGCAGCCCAACTTGACGGTGCAAACGATGCAAGCCTTGGCCCTGCCGCGCCGTTACCAAACCATTATCGTGCCTTCCTCTTCTTTCCAGCATCTGACAAATCGAGACGAGGCACAGCAGGCGCTGCACCGCTTTTATGACCATCTCAACCCCGGCGGCTTGCTGGCGATGTCGCTGCGGGTGTTTGAACCGGAAGATGAGATACCCTGGGAAATCGACCAGGAAGCGATTCGTCCCAGCGATGGCGCGACCATCCGGCGCTGGTTCCGTTGCAGCTATGATGTGCCTAACCGCCTGCAAAACACGGAGGATCGCTACGAAATCATCCAAAATGGTGACATTGTGGAATCCTACTCGTTTGCGGCGACGCCTTACCTGACCTGGTACACCGTCGAGGAAGCGCTGGCTTTGTTGCAGGCGACTGGGTTTGAGGCGGTGCAGGCTCACGCGGATTTTACGTTTGATGCCGCCGCTGAAGATGAAACGAGCTTTATTGTGTTGGGAAAACGGCCGTGAACCATCTAAAACGAAGTGTCCTGCTTGCCTGGCTGTTATGCCTCTTTTGTGTGCTGGTTGCGTCAGCTACTTTGATTCATTGGCTGTTATCGCAAAATGGGCTTTTCACACTGGCTGGTCTGGTAGAGGCTGTAGGCTGGAACTGGGCGCTGCCTGTTCTCTTTTCGACATTGGCGGCGCTGATCATTGCCCATCAGCCACGAAACCGCGTTGGCTGGCTGCTCATGTTACCCGCACTGGTGACAGCCCTCCCAAACCTCTATTCTCTAGCTGCCCCGCCACCCCGTCTCACCCTGGGCGTTTTCCTGTTAATCTGGTTCGATGGCTGGTCGTGGATACCCATCATTTTCGCCATCTTCCTCATCCCGCTGCACTTTCCTACCGGTCTTCCTCCTTCTCCCAGGTGGAACTGGGTCAACTGGCTGGCCATGGGCATGTGGCTGTTTTTCATTACCGTAACGCTTTTCGTTGACCCCTACAGTCCCACCAATTACGATTGGACATTACCCAATCCGATTGGGTTTATTCCGCTGGCCTGGTTTGAAGGGCCTTTTCTGATTATCTGGGGTGTGGGGTTATTAACGGTTCTTTCGGCCAGTGTGGTTTCTTTGTTAAGCCGCTATCGGCACGCCCACATGGTAGAACGCCAGCAAATTAAATGGCTGCTTTATGTGGGCGCTGTATTCATTCTTGTTTATGCGCCTTTTTTTTTCAACGGCACTCAGGAATCCAGTGCCATGGACGGCTGGGTAAATTTAATATTTACGCTTTCCATTCTGGCCTTTCCCGTGGCTATTGCGATTGCCATTCTACGCTACCAACTGTTTGACATTAATGTGATTATTCGGAAAACGGCCGTTTACACTGTGTTAACGGCCGTTCTCGCTCTCGTCTATTTCGGCACCATTATTCTGCTGCAAAGCTTAGTAGGGCAAGCCACAGGCGAGCAATCGCCGCTGATCATTGTCTTTTCGACGCTGGTCATCGCGGCGCTGTTTGCTCCCTTACGGCAGCGGGTGCAGGCGTTCATCGACCGCCGCTTCTTCCGCAAAAAGTATGATGCGCAGCAGGTGCTGGCGCAGTTCGCGCAAACGGCGCGGGATGAAACGGACATGGCAGCCTTGCAAGCGGAACTGCTGCGCGTGGTGCAGGAAACGATGCAGCCGGAAAAAGTGACAATTTGGTTGAAAGAGGTGAAACAATGAGTGCTAAAACCGTGGCGCGACTGGTCTGGATTTTGTGCGGGCTGGTGATTCTGGCATCCGTTATCAATGCCTTCTTTGAGCTCTGCACTAAACGATACTGCTCTCAAATTAGTAGAATCGGTAACGGCGTTCGTTATATTTGTTGTCTTTGGCGTGACGGGAGCGTTGATTCTCTCACACCAACCGCGCAACACAGTGGGCTGGCTGTTGATGATTGAAGCCGCCCTGGTTTTTGTCGCCCCGCTGGACACCTATTTTAACAATCTGACCCAGGCACCCACTGATCTTTCACCGGTGAGCATGGTTAGTCTTTGGATTTGGGGCTGGCTTTGGCTATGGTACATCTTCCCTATCCTCTTTATTCCTTTGTTTTTCCCTACTGGCAAGCTGCTTTCACCACGCTGGCGTTGGCTGGTTGGCCTCGGGCTGGGATTATGTTTGTTTTTCATCCTGTTCACCGCCTTTATGGCAGATTTTCTTAATCCCAATGGAACCTGGACCGTGCCAAATCCCATCGGATTCCTGACAGACGCCGCCTTTCCTGGCGGTCTATGGTTCATTCTACTGATTTCTTTTGCCGCTTTGTGTGTTGTCTCTTTGTTTGTGCGTTACCGTCGTGCCCAAAGAGTGGAACGAGAGCAAATTAAGTGGCTGTTGTTTGCGTCCGCTTTATTTTTTGCGGTCTATGCCATTAACTTAGTATTCAATACGTATTGGTTGAGTCGTATTCGCAATTTTGCGATTTTGCTGCTGCCAATTGCTATTGCCATTGCCATCTTACGCTACCGCTTGTACGACATCAATGTCGTCATTCGCAAGACATTGGTTTATACGGTGCTGACTGGATTTTTGGCACTGGTTTATTTTGGCACAGTGATTTTGTTGCAACAGTGTGTGTTCAGGCACAGGCGAGCAATCCCCCTGATCATTGTTATTTCCACCCTGGTTATTGCGGCCCTGTTTGCGCCTTTGCGGCAACGGGTGCAAGCGGTGATTGACCGCCGCTTCTTCCGCAAAAAGTATGATGCTCAGCAAGTGCTGGCGCAATTCGCGCAAACGGCGCGGGATGAAACGGACATGGCAGCCTTGCAAGCGGAACTGCTGCGTGTGGTGCAAGAGACGATGCAGCCGGAACAAGCAAGCATCTGGCTCAAACCAACACCACCCGCAGTTCGCACTTCTTTCCGACCTGGTCATGAGTAACAATCCAACGCGGCAACTATCCCTCCGTATTTGCTCTATAATGTGGTCTAGCAATCCCAAACTACAGAATTCGGAGGCAAATCATGCGTGATATGATTGTGATTGGCGGCGGCCCGGCGGGTGTAACGGCCGCTTTACGTGCCAGAGAATTAGGCGCTTCCGTCATCCTCATCGAGCGGGACCGCATGGGCGGCACCTGTACCAATGACGGCTGTGTGCCCACTCGTGTCTTGGCCAAAGCAGCCCGCCTGGTGCGCGACGCCGAACAATTCAGCGACTACGGCTTGATAGGCGACAAACCAACCCTCGATTTACCCGCCTTGCTGGTCCGCACGCAACAAACCGTCTTTCGCCTGCACGAAAAGAAACAATTGCTCGACCATTTGCGGCAGGCTGGCGTGGCGCTCACCGCCAATGCCGGCGCGGCCCGTTTCCTTGATGAACAAACCATTGTGCTGGAAAACGGCCACCGTCTGACGGCTGAAACCTTCGTCCTTTGCGTTGGCGGCCATGCACGGCGGCTCAACTTCCCTGGCGGCGAATACGCCCTCACTCACAGCGACGTCTGGTCGTTGAAACGCCTGCCCCGCTCGGTGGCAGTTGTAGGCGCGGCGGCTACCGGCTGCCAGTTGACCTCAATCCTGGCTTCCTTTGGGGCGCAAGTGACCCTGTTAGACCTGTCGCCGCGAATTTTACCGGCGGAAGACACGGCCGTTTCCCAAACCGTCCATCACGTTTTCCAGGAACGCGGCATCTCGATCATCACGGGCATCAGCGGTCTTGACCGCATTGAGAAACTGGCCGATGGGCTGCGGCTGGTATACGCACAAGACGGCCGTTCCCACGCGCTGGATGTTGAACAAGTTATTCTGGCTGTCGGCTGGGTGGGCAATGTGGAACAGCTAAACCTGGACGCCGCCGGTGTGCAAACCGAACGCAGCTATGTGGTTGTCGATGATACCTTGCGCACCAGCAATCCGCGCATCTACGCCGCCGGGGATGTAAACGGCCGTATGATGCTGGTGCAAAGCGCCTCTTCCGAAGCGCGCCTGGCCGTGGAAAATGCTCTGCTGGGCAGCGAAAAAACATTCCGCCACCACGTAGTCCCCCACGGCGGGTTTACCGACCCGGAGTATGGCAGCGTCGGACTGACGGAAGCGGAGGCCCTGGCGCAGGGCGGCTGCGCCATCGCCGCCGTGCCCTACAGCGATCTCGATCGAGCGGTGATCGACGGCCGTGCCGAAGGTTTTTGCAAGCTCATCGTCAACCGTGAATCCGGCCAGATTGTCGGGGCGCATGTTGTGGGCGAGCAGGCCGTAGAAGTGGTGCAAATTGTGGCCGCGGGCATGGCTTCCGGGATGCATGTCCTGGAACTGGCCGAACTGGAATTGGCGTACCCGACATTTACGGCCGTGGTCGGTTTGGCGGCGCGGCAGTTGGTGCGGCAGTTGGGCTTTACCCCGCTAGCCGCTGAATGGCGCACCCTGCGGCGGCTGCAAAATCGCACGGCCGAATGGGAAAACAGCAGCGCGTAACAAATTTCGTAACGTTTAGCAGACGATTCCCTGCTATGCTGAGGGCATGATGACAACTTCGAGAGGATTCTGGCACAAATTTGTCGGACGAAAAGAGGTGGAAGCGGTGGCAACCCCCGCACTCAGCGCAGCCGAAGTGGCTGTTGTCCCGCCAACACCTGTTACCCAAATCAACACCATTGATCTGGACATCGCCCCCCACGATCCGCTGCTGGCTTTACGTGCAGCACAACTCTGGCATACTCAATGTCGACCATCTCAAACTCAACTCGCCCGCGCTGGCGGCTATGCGCCAGGCCGGCGTCAAACTGGTCGTGCCGCTGGTCAGCCAGGGCGAACTGATTGGCCTCATTAACCTGAGTTCCCGCCTCAGCGAGCAAGAATATGCCAGCGACGACTATAAATTGCTGGCCGATCTGGCGGCACAGGCCGCGCCCGCCCTGCGGGTGGCTCAACTCGTCCGGCAGCAGCAGTTGGAAGCAGCCGAGCGCGAACGCATCGAGCAGGAATTAAAAGTGGCGCGCCTCATCCAGCAAACCTTGCTGCCCCAGACGCTGCCCACGCTGGCTGGCTGGACCGTCGCTGCCTACTACCAGCCCGCCCGCGCCGTCGGCGGTGATTTCTACGATTTTATCTATTTCCCCGATGGCCAAGTGGGTTTTATTGTCGCCGACGTGACCGATAAAGGCGTGCCTGCCGCATTGGTAATGGCCACTACCCGCACCTTGCTGCGCGCCGCTGCCGAGCGGCTGACCACGCCGGGCGCAGTTCTGACCCGCACCAACGACGTGTTGGTGGAGGAAATTCCGCCCAAAATGTTTGTCACCTGCTTCTACGCGGTACTCGATCCGGCCAACGGCCGTTTGCGCTACGCCAACGCCGGGCATGACGTGCCTTACCGCTACACGGCCGATGGCGTGGTGGAACTGCGGGCCACCGGCATGCCCCTGGGCCTGATGCCCGGCATGAAGTACGAAGAAAAAGAAACCATCCTGGATTTTGGCGAGTATGTGCTGCTCTACAGCGATGGCCTGGTGGAAGCTCACAGCCCTGAACGCGATATGTTTGGTTTCCCCCGGCTGCAAGAATTGATGGCTACGCACAATAACGGCGATACGCTCAACAATTTCTTGTTAGAGCAACTGGCGGATTTTACCGGCCCCGACTGGGATCAGGAAGATGATGTGACCTTGGTGACGCTGCGAAGAAAAGAGAGCTTGGTCATTCAAGCGTCAAGAGTAGACATCCCTACCAATCTCCACTCTCCAATCTCCAATTCACCCGTTGAATTTGAGATTCCGTCTGCGCCGGGCAACGAACGGTTAGCTATGCAGCAGGTTGCCGATGTGGTTGGGGATTTGCTGCCAGCCAGCCGTCTGGAACGATTAAAAACGGCCGTGGCCGAGGCCACCATGAACGCCATGGAACACGGCAACCAATACCACCCGGACAAACCGGCGCGGCTAAAGGTGTTTGTGGACGAAACGGCCGTGCGCATCACCATCACCGACGAAGGCGGCGGCGCGCCGCTGAAAACAAACACCACGCCCGACCTCGAAGCCAAACTGGCGGGCGAACAATCGCCGCGCGGCTGGGGATTGTTCCTCATAAAAAATATGGTGGACGAGATGCACATCCACCAGGACGCGCAGCACCATACCATTGAACTGGTCATGTATCGCACAAACCAGCAGGGAGAATAAGCATGGCAGATAAAGCTTTTTGGGCGGAAACGATGGTACAAGGAGGAACGGCCGTGATCAACCTGCACGGCGAAATCAACAGCCTGGCCGATGCGGCCCTGACCACGGCGTATAACCAGGCGGAAACGGCCGTGCCGCAAAAAATCATCCTCAACTTTGCCACCGTAGACTACATCAACAGCACAGGCATCGCCCTGATTGTCGGGCTGCTGGCCCGCGCCCGTGCCGCCCATCGCCCCATCGCCGCCGCCGGCCTCAGCGACCATTACCGCGAAATCTTTACCATCACGCGGTTGTCAGATTTTATGGAGATTCAGTAAACCTGTGCGATTTGCCAAATCTCCAAGATTTGGCAAATCTTTGACGAAGGAGATACCCGATGCCCAATCAATTAACAACCACCGTGCGCCCCATCACGCCCCACACCTGCATCATTGATATACAAGGCGACATCACAGCCCAGGCAGAAACCGACCTCATGAATGCCTACACCCAGGCCAGCCAAAACGGAACAACAGCCATTATCCTCAATTTTGAAGGGTTGGATTATATGAACAGTTCTGGCATCGGCCTGCTGGTAACGATGCTCATCCGCGGGCAGCGGCAAAAGCAGCGCCTGTTGGCCTTTGGCCTGAGCGAACATTACCAGCAAATTTTTGCCCTGACGCGGCTCAATGAAGCCATTGGCATTTATGATGATGAGACAGCAGCGGTAACGGCCGTAACCACCCCCGCCTGATTTTCTCCAACCAACGACTAACAACATAACGTAGGGCAGAACGGCCGTGTGGCCGCCGTTCCTCCCTGCCCAGAGGAATCCATGAACGATAAACCACCCGATACACACACCCCCGACAACGCCGCCAGTTGGGCCAAACCGGTAGACACCTTAACCGTCGGCGATACGCCCGCCGAGGCGATCAACCTTAACGTGCAGGGTAAGCGCGTCAGCGGCCCACTGCAAGGCTTTGGCCAACTCTGGCAAAAGACATACCGCTTTCGCCTGCGCGGCGTCCAGACCACCTCAGCCGAATTGGTGCGCCTGTGGAAAGAAAAACTGCCCGAGTTGATGCCACCGAACAGCCGCTTCTATCCCTCCATCACCGGCGTCAAGCCGGGCGAAGTGATCATCATCAATGCCACCATGCCCGGCGTGCCCGGCGCCATCTCCACCGGCGTAATGATCTTGTACGCCGACGACGAAGCCTTCACGGTGATGACGCCCGAAGGCCACCCCGAATCAGGCTTCAACACCTTCAGCGCCTACGAAGCGGATGGCGTCTTGGTGGCGCAAATCCAATCACTTGCCCGCGCCAATGATCCCATTTACGAATTCGGCTTTCGTTTCATGGGCGGATCAAAGGAGCAGGAGAAAATCTGGCATCATGTCCTCGCTCAGCTGGGGGCGCAACTGGGCGTTAGCGGCGCAGTGGAAATGGAGAAAGTGTGCGTTGACCCACGCCTGCAATGGTCACGCGCCAAAAATGTCTGGCACAATGCTCTGATTCGCAGTACATTGCATATGCCGGTGCGCCTGGCGCGGCGGGTCGTCATAGGTAAAACTGGCTCTTCAGGAACGCAGGGGGTTGACAGCCCCTAATGCGTGATACGTGATGCGTGACCAGAAAAGTTTCACGCATCACGTATCACGTATCACGTATCAGACCAAACCCCATGAAATCCCAAAGACCCATAAAACTTTATGGCATTTTAAACGGAGTCCGCGCAGCGTTATCCTGTGAAAGATATGCACGAATCCTTCCAGCGTACAGGTGTTATACTATTAGACGGTCGAAAGAGGGAAACGGCCGTATTTCCTTAAAAATCTCTGGCAACAGCCGGCGCCCTACCCGCCCAGTCAGTTGAAATCGCTTCAGGGCAAAAGCGCCAGAAATGATTGGTCAGGCGACCTGACAACCCTTCCTGGCTGACGCTGGCACGAGTCCTCAGACAGTTGGCGATTAGGAACGCTATTCGTTCATGGATGAACCGCGCCATCGCGCCCGAAACTGCGTTAAACGACAGATCAGCAATGGTAGCCGCGATACTCAGCGTGGTTATCAGTACACCTGGGATCGAACGGAGTTGTGTATGTTCGCACTTGAATTAGATCACATTGTTGTTTTTTCCTCCAGCGATGCGCCTGAAAAAAAGCGGCTCGAAGAGATCGGCTTACACGGGTTTGGTGGCGTCACCCGGCATGGAGACCTCGGCTCAGCTTCCACATCATTCTTCTTCTCCAATCTACTGTATTTGGAACTGTTATGGATTCATGATGAAGAGGCCGCGCGGCGAAACTTCGAGCCACTCACCATGAATACAATTCCGCGCATGAACTGGCGTCACAGTAATGCGGCGCCGCTCAACCTGATGCTACGCTCTCGGCAACCAGGCGCAACCGTTTCGCCTCCCTTTCCAGTTCATCAGCTTCAACTACCGGGCGGCGCGTTTGTAGGGTTCAATGGCGAGACGCTTGCCGAGCCGTGCTACGGCGTTGTGCCTGAAGAAATGTCTTTTCGCGGATTCCAGGCAGACATTCCAGACCTTCCGCATCCGCTGGGGGTAAAGCGGCTTACCGCAGTTGGGCTGACTGTCGCTGCCAGGTCGCTCTCGCCGATTGCGCGGTTGATGACAGAGCATGGCATTGCATCCATTGAGCTGGGACCCGAACCATTAGCCACTCTGACATTTGATAATGGAATACAAAACAAAAGCGCCGACCTGCGGCCGATGCTGCCATTGGTATTAAAATATTGAGGTAAAAATGGCCAGGAACATTCAAACCGTGATCATTGGCGGCGGGCAAGCCGGGTTGTCGTTAAGCTATTACCTGACACAAGCAGGACATGACCATTTGGTTTTGGAGTCTGCGGCAGGGGCAGGTGAAGCATGGCGACAGCGCTGGGACTCCTTTACGCTGGTTACACCGAATTGGACAACCCGTTTGCCGGGCATGGAATACAATGGACCCGATCCTGATGGCTTTCTGCCGCGAGCCGAAATCCTGGCGATGTTCGAACGCTACGCCCAGCCCCTGCCGGTGATGTATGGAGTCCGCGCGACCTCTGTCCAGAGAACCGAAACCGGCTATCGCATTGAGTGCGAGACCATAACGTATGAGGCAGCCAATGTCGTCATCGCCACTGGCACTTATCAAAGCCCCAAGATTCCAGCTCTCAGCGCCGATTTGCCTCCTGATATTTTTCAAGTGCATTCTGGTCAATACCGCACCTCATCCGCGTTGCCAGAGGGTGCGGTGTTGGTGATCGGCAGCGGGCAATCAGGTTGCCAAATCGCTGAAGAGCTGTGCCAACACGGCCGTAAAGTATATCTGAGCGTGGGCAGCACAGGTCGAGCGCCGCGCCGGTATCGCGGCCAGGATACCTTCTGGTGGCTGGTCAAGTGCGGTTTTTTCGACCAAATATCCGACACATTACCTTCGCCAAAAGCGCGGTTCGCTGGTAATCCCCAACTGTCAGGAGCAAGTGGTGGACACAGCCTCAACCTGCACCAATTCGCCCGTGATGGTGTGACATTGCTGGGCCGGGTTCAGGGGGCGCAAGATGGCCGGGTCTTATTTGCGGGGAACCTGAAAGAGATGCTAACCAAAGTTGATGAACTCGAAGCGAACCTCTTGAAGATGATCGACGATTATATCGAGAAAGAGGGGTTGTACGCACCGAAAGAAGACTTGCTGCGCCTACGTGACGGCTACGCCACGGAAACCATCACCGAACTCAATTTACACACAGCCAACATTAGCACAATTATCTGGGCGATGGGTTACACATGGGACTTCAGCTTAGTCAAACTTCCGGTCTTCGATACCGACGGCTACCCGGTTCAGGTGCGTGGCGTTACGCAATACCCTGGCTTGTATTTCCTTGGCTTGCACTGGCTGCACACGCGAAAATCAGCTTTGCTCCTGGGCGTAGGCGAAGACGCAGCATATATAGCCAGGCATATCGCCACCCCACATGAACTCACCTATCCTACAGCGTGAGCAAGTAACTCAACTAGCAGTTTGTCGGAAAAGTACCCGTAGCTGCGGTAAGGATACCCCGGCTACAAAAAGAGGTTCTCCGACAGACTGCTAGACAACCAGATCTATAAGCTGGGCAATTTCCTGCCGGCCGTTGCCGATACGCCCGTCTTCTTAGGCCAATTTTTCTGGACGCCCAACTTTAACGGCAAACTAACGCAAATTGAACAATTCTGGGATGTTTCTACATCAAGCGCCTGGCGCAAAGCATTTCTCGATGAATGGGAGATCACCCACATTGTCCAGGGGAGCTTTGAGCAAAGGTTGGCCGCTGGCACAATCCAACCGCCTGGCAAACTGGTTTACGACAAATCCGGCATACGCATTTATGACTATCAGTAGCTGGCGCAGCTAACGGAGGTGACCATGGACAAAGCCTTCCAACCTGCCGTTCAACTGTGGTTTGAATTAGTCGGACTGGCGGCCCGGGGGCATGAACCCTATCTTTCGAATGCGCGATCTTTTGTCAACAACTGGATCGCCTGGCTGGCAGCCCATCTTGATGACTCGGCCGGACAAAACCCCAGCGATTTATACGCTCACCTGGAAGGGCGTCTCATGCTGAAGATGATTCAGGGTGATTCGGTGGCGCCGTTCGATTTGGCATGACCCAGACATGCTTGATTGTTTTTTTGGGAGAACGGCCGTATGATCCCCAACATGAGCCGCCCAAACTTCTTCGAGCATCTCCACCCCCCCACCATTCCCGCCCGTGAGGCGCGTTTTCGGTATACCTTCGGCCTCGGCGGCATGTCCATGCTCCTATTCCTGTCTCTGGTTGTAACTGGCGTGCCGCTGATGTTTGCCTATGTGCCAACGGCCGTTGCCGCCGGTGAAACCATCCGCGCCATCACCTACGTGGCCCCATATGGCTGGCTGCTGCGCAATCTGCATTACTGGGCCGCCGTGCTGCTGGTGGGTTTGGGCAGTTTGCACCTGCTGCGCGTGGCATTGAGCGGCAGTTACAAACCGCCGCGCCGCTTGAACTGGCTGTTGGGACTGCTGGCTTTGCTGCTAAGTCTGCTGCTCAGTTTTTCCGGCTATGTGCTGCGTTGGGACGTAGACACTTTTGGCGCGTTGACGGTAGGCGTCAACATCGTGCGTCAGACGCCGTTAATTGGCAACTGGCTATACGAATTACTGGTCGGCGGTCCATACATTTCCGATGCGACAGTGGTGCGCTTTTACACCTGGCACACACTGGGTCTGAGTGTGCCGGTGCTATTGCTGCTCGGCTGGCACGCATTTCGCGTGCGCCGCGATGGCGGCATCTCCCATCTCCAATCCTCACACCCGCCGCGCATTTCGCGCCGCGAATTGGTGCAGCGGGAGGGTGTAACGATGCTGGCTTTGCTGTGTTTACTGCTGGGGCTGGCTCTGTTTGTCGATGCGCCGCTGGCCCCAGCAGTCGATTCGGTAAATGGTCCGGCAACGGCCGTTACCGCCTCAATCGCCGCCCCCTGGTTTTTCTTATGGGTTCAGGCCCTGCTGCGCCACCTGCCGCCGCTGGTGGCCGGCATTATCATGCCGCTGGCCGTGACATTGGCGCTGGCGCTGCTGCCCTGGCTGTGGGATCGGTCCGAGACGGGAACGGCCGTCTGGTTTAACCGCGAAGGGCGGCTGGCGCAAATCATTGTGCTGCTCATTGCGGCGGGGATTGTTCTGCTCACGGCATGGGAGTGGTGGGGATGAGTCGGAATCAAGCAGCAACGGCCGTTCTCGGCTTCTTGCTCTTTGTGCTGACAATTGGCGCCGTTGTGCGCCAATCGCGCCAGCCCGAAATCGTGCAAATTACCCCCACCCTCACCGGCCGGCCGGAGCTGTGCCTTACCTGCCACCAGGGCATTGAAGAAATCAGCGCCAGCCACCCACAAGAAGCGTTTGGCTGTGTGCTGTGTCACGGCGGCGATGGGTTGGCGCTAGACGCCGACCTGGCCCATGCCACGCTGCGCGGTGGCCGCGCCGCCGGGACAACAGGCAATCCCAGCGACCTGAGCGTCGTTGAAGAGTCGTGCGGCGGCTCGGCTTGCCACAGCGGCGCGGCCGAAAACGGCCGTGACCACATCCACCGCGTGCTGACCTCTGTACAGGCTACCTACGCCGGAGCCATTGCCCAGGTTAATTATGCGTTTGGCCAACAACCAGACGCCACAGCCCGCTGGGGCGTATTTGCCGTGCAAGACGATGTCATTACCACGAATACCGGCGTGCCGTTCTTGGCGGAATTCAGCCCTGGACCAGACGCGCCGGAGGCTGTCCATGCCTTTGCTCAGGAGTGCCAGCTTTGCCACGTAACGGCCGTGCCCCTGGCCCAACCTTACTTTTTTCGCGCCACCGGCTGCGCCGCCTGCCACACAGTCTACGAAAATGACGGTCTCTATCGCGGCGGCGATCCGACCATTGCCAAAGACGAACCCGGCCACGGCCGTTCGCACCAACTAACCACCGCTATCCCCTATTACCAGTGCAACCACTGCCACAATCGCGGCAACTACTCCTTGCGCCAGATGACTTTTTTAGAACGCGACGATTTGCCCGGCCCACACAGTTTGTCGGCCCAAGAGCAGCGGGAATTGGACTATTACCAGCCGATCGCCCAGTTTACGCTGTGCGAATGGGAGCTGGACTGCGTGGACTGCCACACCAACGGCGAGGTAATGGGCGATGGCGACATTCATTCCAACCAGGCAGACATTCAGTATGTCCAATGCCAGACCTGCCACGGCACACTCGCGGCACTGCCCCAGTTGACCACCATCGAAGACCCGGAACATCCGGCCATCATTTCGGCTAACTTGAACCCCAATTACAGCGTGGTGGTGGGCGATACGGTTATCGCCACGGCGCAAGGCGAGACGTTTGGCTGGGTGCAGTGGGATGGCGCGCGATTGGTGGAGACGGGGAAGGTAGACGGCCGTTTATACGAAGTGCCTCTCGTGATGGGCAGCGCCTGCCAGCAGCAGCCCGACGAGCAAGAAAGTCATTACTGTCATGAATGCCATGCGTATGAACGAGAAATAGGGGGTTAAAAAGTAGAGATTGGAGATGAATCTAATCTCTAATCCCCAACCCCAATCTAAAAAACTTATGAACGAGAAAACCAACGCGCCCAACCCTTCCCGCCGCCGCTTTTTGGCTTTGCTGACTCATGGCGGCTGGGTGGCCGCGATGGGCGTTTTGGTCTATCAGATGGGTCGTTTTCTGGGCGCGCGCGGTCTGCAAACTAGCCCATCACCTCTGGTGGAGGCAGGAATGTTGGCCGATTTTCCGCCTGGCTCTACCACGTATGTCGGCGCGGCGCGGGCCTGGATAGTAAACGTTGAGGGACATCTGACGGCGTTGGACGCGGTTTGCACACATTTGGGCTGTCTGGTGCAGGAAAGGGAAACGGCCGTTTCCGGTTTTCACTGTCCTTGTCATGGCAGCGAGTTTGGGGCAGGTGGGGAAGTTGAGCTAGGGCCGGCGGCACGGCCGTTGCGTTCCCTGCTCATCGAAGTAACTCCCGACGACAGGGTCATCATTCACACCTGAAACAAAAGATTGCGGGGGTCTGCCTTCTATCACAAAAAGTTAGAGCCAGAGGAAGAGCGAGAGGAAGAAAACGTGCCAGACTCTCGCTTTCGCTATTTTAAAGGGAAATTCCCTGAATGGCGGCACATTACCACAAATGAAAATCCGCAGGTTTCGCCGATAACGCAGATTTTGATCCGTGTTTATGCGTTCATCCGTGTCCCATTCTCGCAGGAGACATCATGAGTGGTCTAACCCACCACCACGAATGAAAAGGTTGAGATTTGTCAAATCTTTAAGATTTGACAAATCTATTTTCAAGAGAGCGAGCAACCGCCTAAAGCCTTTCTTCCGCCAGGGCGCTGATGCTGGCAATGCGCTGCAACCGGCCGAGCATATCGGCCCGTTCCAGGCTGATCAGCGTGAAAGTGTCGGCCAATTTTTGCAGCCAGCGGCTGATTTTGGTTTGCGCCTTGTCGCTCAAAATGTGCTGTGGGCGATCCACGGCGGCTAACTCGGCCGCATCCAACCCATGTTTTTTCGCCAACTGTTGAATCTGCGCCTGCCGCACGGCAGGATCGAGCGGCGATGTAAAAAATTGGCCGGCTACGAACATGGCCGGAGAATCGCCATCTGCTTCAATACGCGCCCGTGCATACTGAAAACCGGCATGACAGGTAGAAAATTGGGGCAGTTTTTCATGCTGCTCGGCCAATTTTCGCCACGATTCGATACATGCCTTCTGGCCGGATTCCGTACTGAGGATCAGGTTGCAAAACGCGCAAGAATTGCTGATTTCGGTGATCGGCCGACCATTGGTATCTGTGATGATTGCCCCGACTTCCACGGTTTCCGCGCTCACGTCCTGGATGGATTGGAGGCATTGGATGGGCAAAATTTCTTTGGAGAGCCGGGGCGCTTCACGGCCAGAGGCAGGCATTGGTGTGCCGGAAAGTAGTGATTCTACTTCCGCCAGGGGGAAACGCCATTGTTGGCCAACTTTGACGCCTTGCAAACGGCCGTCTTTCAACATCCGATAAATGGTTGTCCGGTCTACCTGCAATCTATCTTGTACTTGTTTCGTGGTTAGTAACTCAGTCATACGCAACCTCGACCCTTGGCTTAGCCTCTTCCTTCGTTGGAAAATTACCGCCACGAGATTATAAGCAAAAGGCCGAGAGCATACCAATGGGCCAAAATGCCGGGCTTATAGACGGCCGTGGCGGCTAATCGGCCGTGGCGGCTAATCAGCCGTGGCGGCTAGTCGCCCGTGGCCTCAGGACTGAGTACCGCTCGTGGTTTGCGGATGTGTTCTTGGGCAGGCGTGACAACGACGGTTTCATCGAACAAGGGGAAATAATGAGCAACCAGGGAATAGGCCAGAACGGCCGTTGCCACTACGCCAACCAAAATAGCCACTTCCATCCAATGCGGCGAATACACCTCGCCATTAACCGGCCGCATGGCAAACCAGGAAACGTTGAAACGATTAAGCACCGTCCCGGCTAAGACAAACCCGGCCCCAACCAAAACGCCAACCCGATTGTGCCGCACTTTTTTGAACGAGAACAAGATAATTGGGATCAAAACACCAATGATCAGCTCGGCTAAAAAGAGGACACTGTACATGCCGCTGCTAAACATCAGGTGCAGTTCGTCCGTAATCTCCAGTTCGCCCAATTTGAGCACCAGATAGACCCCCAACACCCAGGGAATAAACCAGACCAGTTCCGCCATGACATGTTCGGGTAACGTGCGTTTGAAAACCCAATAACTGATGACCGCGCCGGCCGTCACCATCGCCAGACCGGCCGCCAGGGACAAAATCAGGAAAAACACCGGCAACAACATCGAGTACCACAGCGGATGCAGCCGCGAGGACATGATCACAAACAGCGTGCCCAACGACGATTGGTGTAATGTAGACAGGGTGACACCGGCAATCACCAGTGGAATCGTCCATTTCTCGATGATGGGTAAAACGCCGCTAAATCGGGAATTTTTCAGAAAGACTGGGCTGAGTTCGTAAATCAGGATGGTGGAATAAAGGGCAATGCACCAGCTCACTTCAAACAACGCTGAATTGAGGTTGGGGTAGATCAGAAAGTGGTAAAAACGATCCCAACGCCCCAAATCCATAAACAAAATAACCAGCACCGATGAGTAACCGATCAGACCGGCCAGCACAGTGGGGCGCACGGCCGGATGCAGCTCGTGCAGATGAAACACATACACCAGCGCCGCCAGCGTAAACGCGCCGCCGGAGAAGGCGACTGTGGAGAGGTCGAAGCTGATCCAGATGCCCCAGGGGAACGCCTTGCTCAAATTGGTAGTTTCGCCCAGCCCAGCATACAGGCGATACGCGCCGACAGCCAACCCAGCGGCGGCAATGGCCGCCACAATGAAGTAGCCCACGGATAAGGATTTGATTTCGTTGACAATTTTTTTGATGAACATGATTATTCCTCTGTTGCCTGGTCTGGGTCGGTCTCGGCTGGAGAGGGAGAAACGGCCGTTTCCCCATGCGCCTCTTCTCCCAACCCTGCCATCGCCTCTTCATGGTGCTTAATCGTCAGATAAATACCACTCAAGCCAATTGCCACAGCACCCGCCACCGCCGGCGTACCATGCGTCACCAACCGGTTGGTATAGGCCGAAGACACAATGCCGCCTGTCGGAAAACCCATCTCCTCAAAAGGAACCGGCGAAACATAAAAGGTCGCCGTGCCTCCGTTTTCAGTTTCGCCATACACGTGGTCGACATATTTATCCGGGTTTAGCTCAATGCGTTGGTGTGCCTGCGCCAGCATACTGCTCTTTTCGCCATACATAATGGCATCTGTCGGACAGGTAGCCGCGCACGCCGGTTCCCCTTCGCCCGCTGCCAACCGGGACACACACATATCACACTTCACAATAAGCGGGAAACGCACGTCCCATTCAAAATTCGGCACGTGAAAAGGGCAGGCATACATGCAATAACGGCAGCCAATGCAGCGATCCGCGTCATACGTCACGATGCCGCTGTCGCTTTTTTGCAGCGCGCCCACCGTGCAGGCCGATACGCAAGAAGGATCATCACAATGCATACAGTGATAAGGCGCCGAATAACGCGACAGGTCGGGAAACTGCCCGGTGACGCCCGTTTCCTTTATCCAGATGCGAGAAATATCGTTGGGCACTTCATTTTCAACGCTGCAAGCGACCAAACAAGCGCGGCAGTCAATACAGCGGGAGGCGTCGATTAAGAAGCCAAATTCTTTTTGAGTTGTGTTGTTTTCTGACATAGGAGGGTCTCGCTTTTAGGAAACGGCCGTTACCGTTACAAACGTCTGACTCAAAGCCTGTCCGCCGCTGATCGGGTCTGTGTGCGTCACATGCAGCACCGAAGAACTGGCGCCCACCCCAAAAGCCGTCGTCAATCCCTTGGATAGCTTGCCAAAACCCGGCGCTAAATACACACAGTCTGGCCGAATGGCCGGCGTTACCTGCAAGGCAATATGAATCTCGCCCACATCGCTGGCCACTTTCACCAGATCGTTATCCACCAGGGCCAACGCCTTTGCCGTGTCCGGATTCATCCACAAGCGCGGCTCATCTTCATACTTATGCAGCAGTTGATTGTTTTGCGTGGCAAACTGCGTATGCCGCCCTACTTTGCCCGTCAGCAAATAAAATTTGCCCGATGGAGGACGAGGCGGCTCTTCCCAGGTGGGCACGGCCGCAAAACCGGCCCGATCCAACGTATCTGAAAACAACTCCACCTTGCCCGATGGCGTGTTCCAGGCATATTCAATCTCATCACTTGCTGCCGATGGCAGTTGGGCGTAGCCAGCCTCGCGCACTTCTTGCAGCGTAACGCCTAAAGGCGCAAGCTGCTGCCGCAAGTAATCTTCCTCGTCCGTATATTGGAAAAACTCACCCAATCCCAGCCGCTCGCCCAATTCTTTGTAAATCCACAGCGCTGACTTCGCCTCGCCCTGTGGCTGGATGACGGGCTGGCGCAGAAAAGCCCGATCGCCCACAATGTTCAGGGGGTCGTACCGCTCCAAATAAGATGCTTCCGGCAGAACCACATCAGCAAACCAGGCCGTGTCGTTGAGCGAAATATCCACGACGGCGATAAAATCCATCTTGCTCATCGCCTCCAGGGTGCGCGCCCGATCCGGCAAGGATTGCACCGGATTTTGGCGGGAGATAAACCAACCATGCGCCTGATAAGGCTCTTCGGCCAGGATCGCGTCGCGCAGTTCCTGAAAAACGCCGAGCTTAAACGGCACCAGCGGGTATTTCCAGGGCACGCCATCCATGCGCATGGCCGAGGCTCGCGGATATGGCGGCTGCGGCGGCGCGCCCAAAGGCCCGCCGCCTTCCCCTGCGGCCGGCTTGAGGTGAATGCCCCAATTCCCGACCAGGGCGTTCAGGCAGGCAATCGCTCGCTCGGTTTGGAAGGAGTTGACAAAGTTAGAAGTCCGCCAGCCGTTGTGGGCCAGGGCATGGGGGGCAGCGTCGCTAAATTCACGGGCAATACGGCGCATGACATCGGCGTTGATGTCGGTGATAGGCGCGGCCCATTCGGGGGTAAACGGCCGTACTTCCGCCGCCAACTGTTCAAACCCAACCGTGTACTGGGACACAAAGTCATGATCGTACCGATTTTCACTGATGATCACGTTGAGCAATGCCAGGTGGAAAGCCAGATCCGTGCCGGGTCGAATGGCGCACCAGTCGGTCGATTTAGCGGCCGTTTTGGTGAAGCGTGGGTCTACATACACCACCTTCAACCCGCGATCTATCGCATGGCTCAGAATACTTGTCTCTGAGGTAGAAATTGCTTCCATCAGGTTACGGCCGGTTAAAATGAGATACGCCAAATCAGCATAACTGCGATCCGGTTCCTCCATACCATAGGTCATCTGGTTCGCCACAATCATGGCGTTAAAACAGAGGCTGCGCTGCGTGCCATAATTCGGCGAGCCGTAGGCGTTGAGCAAATTCTCGAACTGCACCTGCGAAAGATTATGCGTGGACGAAAAAATCATCGCTTCCGGCCCATACTTCTCTTTAATTTCCAGCATGTTTTGGGCAACAATGTCCAACGCTTCTTCCCAAGACGCCTCGCGGAATTTGCCTTCGCCGCGCTGGCCAACACGCACCAACGGCTTTAAAACGCGGTCGGGATCATAGGTGTTCATCAGGCCAGACTGGCCGCGGGCGCATAAAAAGCCCAGCGAGTGCGGGTGAATAGGGTTGCCTTCTAGCTTCACGACACGGCCGTTTTCAACTCTAGCCCGCACACCGCAGCGCCAGACACACATTTCGCACATCGTGGGGATATAGCCGTTGCCATCAATATCCAGGAAGCCCGCCTCTTTGGCAGCTTCGGCCACATGAATGGGCAATAACTGCCCCACGGCCACGGCTCCCACCGCTGCTCCAAAAACTTTTAGAAAATCACGACGGTTAATCGTTGTTGATGTCATAATGAATCCTGTGTGGAAAACCGTATAGGTTTAGTTCAATCTTCTCAAGAACAAACCTTCAGGAACGAGAATTGAATAATTGCTATTTAATTTTCGTAACTGCTCAGGTTTCTCTGGCAAGACCCCAAGGGTTTGATGCCCAAATAATCCGAATTCTCAGGAGCAAACCATTGGGGTCTACGGCCGGGCCAGCTTTGTTATTCGGCCATCTTGTCCTGGCGCTGCATCCGCGCGCGATCAATCAGATAAAACAGGAAAAGACTGAGCAAGGAGAAGAAGATGATGACCAGCGCTGAATTGAGGTTCCATAAATCCGGGATGATGATAGAACCCATATTGGCGATGGCTGAAATCTTGGGAAACAGGGATGGATAAATCAGCCCATAGATCGCTGCGCCTGTGGTGAACCCCAATAAACCAGGAATGAGATAATCGAGCTTGCCTTCGCCGGACCCGGCGACACAGGTGCCCGGTCAGTAACCGGTAAAAGCCATACCCACGCCAAAAATCAGGCCGCCAATCACGTTACCGGCGATATAGGTGGCCGGCACGCCGGGAAACGTGATCAGCCCCATCCACTTCAACGTGTACAGACCAGCCATAGAGACGATGAGCGTGGTCATCATGAATTTAAGCACGGCAAAATCGGTAAACCGGAACACATTGACGATTTTGTGATATTTAGTCAACCCCGCTTTTTGCAGCGATAAGCCAAAAAAGAGGCCCAGAACTAAAGCTATCAGGGTGTTAGTCATGTTTAGTATCTCCTACCATAAACGAGCCAGGCGGTGGCAATGCCGGAAGCAAACATCGCGCCGATAAAAATGAAGGCGGCCGGCGCGAGTAACATCCCCCCAGAGATGGCTAACCCGCTGGTGCAGCCGCCGGCAATGCCCGCGCCTATCTCCAAAACGATCGCCCCCAGGAATGCCAGAAGCCAACGCTTCGGCCAACTGGGACCAAACACTTGTTTCCACTGCTCGTCGGAGTTCAGGCGCAGTTTCCAGGTGCGGCTGGACCACGCGCCAATCATGCCGCCAAAAAACACGCCGACGAGCAGGATGCCAGACCAGGTAAGACCAGGCGGCATGACATAGTTAAAATATAAATTATCAAAAAGTTGTGGCGCTATCGTTTGGCCGATGGTTCCGGCCAGGTTTTCAAATGCGCCGGATGCCCCTAACAAACTGTCGCTGAGGAGGACGGCCAGAACGCCAACGACTCCCAGCATGGCCCCGGCCGCATAAGGCGACCATTCTTCTTTTTTAAACTGCTCTTTTAGCCAATCCATTTTTTCTCCAGTTGGGTGTGTCTTCCCAGACCCCAGGGGTTGGTTTCTTATCGTTAAGCGTCACGCAATTGAGGGTCTAATCGCCGGTGCTGGCAAGGGCTAGGAGCAGCGCTTGCGATTCCCGGTCTAGCTGGCGAACTTGATGAACGAGGTCCGGTTGCAGACGCACCAAATCGTGTAACAGGGCTTGCGCTTTGGTTGGGTCTTCCAGGAATTGATAGAGGTCTTGCCAGGCATCGGCAGACAGTTGGCTGAGGCGGGGCAGCAGGGCGATCACTTGCGGCGGATAATCGGGGTATTTGCTCTTTTGTTCAGCCAGAACCGATTCACTCACGGGACTGATGGGCTGCTGCCGTCGTCGTTCGTTCCAGACGACAAACCCACCGCCGCCGCCGAGAGTGATGGCGATTAACCCCAGCAGGATGCGGTCGCCCCAGTTGACAACTTTGATGCCGAGTACGGTTTCGTTGTAGCGGGCAACGTAGTCGATGACGTTGGGATCGTTGACCACGAGGCCGGAGGGGGCGGCGGGAGCGGAAGATGCTGTGTCGGGTTTGGCGGGAGAAGGGGCAACGGCCGTTTCTCCCCCACCACCTCCACCACCATCTGTATTGGCCGGTGGTTCAGAACCGGAGCCGCCACCGCTGCCAATTTCCACGCCTAAGGCGACGGCGTAGACAGTGGCGCGCTCGTCCAGATCGGCGGCATGGCAGTTGCCGCAGCTAACTTGCACATTGTCCAGCGGCGCTTCCAGACCGACATGGGCGGTTTCTTTGTCGGTGGCCTGCACGTTTCCGGCGTGACAAAATTCACAGAAGTCGCCAAAGGCGTGGGCTTCGTGCCAGTTGGTGCCATCGTTGTTGACCGGGTCTTCGCCTTGCACTTCGTGGCAGTTTTTGCACGATGAGGCGGACGAACCGCACTGCGCCTGAGCTGATTGAGGCACGGTCAGACTTAGAAAGACTCCGAGACCGCTCACCAATAGAAACCAAAAGATTGTATGGGTTTTATGTTTGATCATGGGTATCGTCCTGATTGATTAGGCGCGTTGACTCCCGTTTAGCACGGCCGTTTTCCGGGCAATCGCTTCCACCAGCAAAAGCCGCAGGGTGTCCAATACTTGAATAATTCGCGGATCGGTCAAACGATAAATGACACCCACGCCGTCCCGCTCTGTGGCTACCAGCGACTGCTGGCGCAAGATACGCAAATGACGCGAGACCGTTGGCTGCGGAATGTTCAGATCATGAGCCAGCGAATTGACGTGATATGGTTTATCCCCCAGAGCGTACAAAATCTGAATGCGCTTAGGATCGGCCAATGCCTGGCACACATTGGCATGTAAGTAAGTCAAGTCGTTGTTGGTGGAAGCTATCATAAGTCATCTTCTCTTTAGGCGTGGATGACAACGGCCGTTTCCGACCAATCAATCCATCATCAAAAGCAATTCATTTTATCGTGCTATATAATGCATCTATTTGCTATAAGTTGCAATAGCAATTTTGGCACACCACCAAAGATAATGATATTTGTCACAAGGATTTATGACATAACTCACGATTGTTTTGGCGCAAGATAGATCCTCAGAGCCGATGAGGCCGTTGGTAAACAGATGAAGGAATGTAAATCAAACAACTTGCAGAACCGAGATTGGAAATTGGAGACCAAAAACTGGTGCAATCTCCAATCTCTAATCTCCAGCAGGCTGTTTAATCCGCGTGCCGCAGTGAGACCGGCGTGCTGTTTGGCGCTTCGCTGGCAGTTCCCAGGCGACTTCATGAATGGCCAACCCACCACCACAAATGAAAATCAGCAGATTACGCAGATCGCGCCGATTTATCTCTGCTTCTCTGCTTCTCTACGTTAACTTATTTGGGTCTCTTGGATTTCGTGGGGACCGGCGTGATGCGTAATGCGTGAAGACTTTCTGGTCACATATCACGCATCACGCTTCATTAACCGTCACCCCCCAGAATCCCTAATGAGCCACTTGTTTTCAAGGGGGGAATGACAACAAGCAGTCATTCTTTCCAGAAATGATACAATCGGGCTATGAACCCTGGCACGGCCAGAGAAAAATTCGGGTCTTTAGGATTTCGTGGGGTCAACCCCCTGAATTCCCAAAAAACCAAAAATTCCAGGGCAGTTTGGCCCTATCAGCGAACAGATGGGCGCAGACAGAGGAGACTTCACCGGCTGCCGACCACCATGAATGAAAAGGTTGAGATTTGTCAAATCTTAAAGATTTGACAAATCTATTTTCAAGGGAGACATCAATGGCTTTGTTGACAAATGACCGGAGCGGCGCAGGCTATCTGGCCGTTGAATTGACCGTAGACAAACGATTGCAACCCATCACGCCTTTTGCTCGTGGGCCGGTGGTTTCCTGGGACATACCCGACGAGGTGAGCCAGGAGATAACTGTGCTGCTCGAAGAGTTGGCGGCCGAATCGGAAGAGCCAGAATCGGACTGGCCGCCGAGCGGTAATGATTGGCCCCCGGTTGACCGGGCGAAGGTAGGCTGGTTGCAGTGTACCATCCGGTTTGTGGTGGGCACGGCCGTTATTTATCAACAAGGTCTCCTGGTGCAATACGGCACATTTTGGCAATGGCACTACATGCTCCACGACCTGATGGCCACACAACACACAGAAGAGCGTCATGCGTACAGTGGCAGCGAAAGCCCGGAGCTAAATATGCACCTGATCCGCCACTACTACGATCCGGTAGAATGGGGACTAGACCCGGCAACCAACGATGGGTACAGTCACTCGCTGCATATCTATGTCGATTCAGGCATTGCCGCCGGAGGGGCAGAGGTATACGGCGAGGGGCCGGGGATGTTTTTATATCCCACCCAGGCAAAGGCGCTGGCCTTTGCTCGCCAACTGCTGGCCGAAGCTGACGCGGCCGGCTAACGGGCCGGACGGGCAAAAACGGGCAACCAGAGACACGGCCGCGACCAAGACCAATCTGTCACCCGGACGGAGTTGAGACAACCGCGTTTACACTAAATTTTATCGCGGGTGAGCCAGGAGCTTACCCCGCCAAGGGCGTTTTATGCACAAATATGCCAGGTTGGGTTTTGTTATTTTTGCTTTTATATGGTTAACGGCTTGCCAAACGGCCGTTTCCCAAACGCCCACTGCGCCAGCGGCAGCAACCACCCGTTTGGTGGCGACCGCGCAGCCGCTTGTGACCAGCACAGCCCCCCCGCCCACGCAGACGCCCACAGCTACACCCCCGCCACGACCCACGCCAACGCCTGCGCCATTAACGGTTGGTTTTGCCACGGCCGTTCCCGCTGAATTAAGAACGGCCGTGACCGCCATTTTACAAGAACATCCAGACCAATTTGCTCTGACAGAAGCAAATGCAGACCTCATGCTGGCAGTGCAAGAGGAGACTCCCATTGGCGAATGGATTTTTGCCATCGCCGCTCCGTTTCCCACCTTCGCCGACGATATTACGCTGGCCGATGCGCAGGCGGCATGGCTGAATGGCGACCTGGTTTTAACGGCGGCAATGGAAACCATCTTGCGCGACTGGTGGGGGTCGCCGGCGTCTGAGCCAACAATCGTTGCCCCGGAACAGCTGATCGACACCCTGTGGCGCACGCAAACCAGTTATGATAAGCCAGTATTGACAATTGTGCCCTTTGAGCAGCTAGACCCACGTCTGAAGGTGTTGGCCGTCGATGGCAACTCCCCAATTTCGGCTAACTATGATCAGGCCAATTATGGCTTGAAACTACCTTTGGGCTGGGTGGGGGCAGAAACGGCCGTGGCCCAACTAGCCGCCCTCTGGCCAGAGCCGCTGACCAACCGCCACGATGATCAAATCACCCACATCACCATGACTGGCCCGTCGGGGTTGAGCCGCGCCGTAGCCGATCGAATGGAGAAATATGGCTACCAATATCCGGGTGAAGAGATTGCGCCGCTCATGCAGGCGGCGGATATCGCCCACATGAGCCATGAAAATGCGTTTGCGCCCGATTGTCCCGATCCTACGCCAACGGGCGGCACCACGTTTTGCGCCCAACCCAAAACCATCGAGCTAATGACATGGCTCGGCGTCGATGTGGTCGAGCTGACAGGCAATCATATGAATGATTGGGGAAGACAAAATTTTTTGTTTACGCTCGATTTGTACGAAGAAAAAGGCATTCAATGGTATGGCGGCGGCCGTAATCTGGCAGATGCAGGGCAGCCGCTGCTAATTGAACACAACGGCAATAAAATTGCTTTTGTTGGCTGTAACCCGGTAGGCCCCTGGGGGGTGTGGGCCAGGGAAGATGAGCCGGGCGCGCTGCCATGCGATGATTACAGTTTTAGCATCGCCCAAATTCAGACGTTGGCCGCGCAGGGGTATGTGGTAGTTGGATCGATTCAATTTCTGGAGCAGTTTCAATATGATGTGTTCCAACCGCAGCGGGATGCGTTCATGGGGTTTGCCAATGCGGGCGCGTCGATTGTACATGGCGCGCATGGACATCACCCGATGGGGTTTGCCTTTAGCGGCGATCATTTCGTCCATTATGGCACAGGCAATACCTTTGCCGATCAGATGTTTAGCCTGGGCACACGACAAATGTTTGTGGATACGTATGTAATTTATAACGGCCGTTTGCTCAGCACAGACCTCTGGACCGGCATGATCGAAGATTACGCGCGCCCACGCAAAATGACAGAAGAGGAACGCATTCAACTGCTGCAATCCGTGTTTGATGGCAGTGATTTTACGTTGGGAGAATAACCAAAAAATCATTCCCCCAACCGGCCGCAGCGCAGGCAGAGGCTTTGGTCGGCATCATGCCGGCGCAGCACGCAGCCCATATTGTTCGCCATATCTCCCTTTAGCCCAATTAAACCAGCATGTAACCGCAGCCCAACACCTGCATCGAACTGAAACGCGCAGCGCACACGGCCGTGTACAAACCAACCACAACCTGGCACGCATCATAAAGTAATCCCAATCCCAAATCCAATGTGACATATTTCACAGCAAAACCGGCTTCTATTCTTTATGATCAAGGCAGAAAATAACCGGAGCAACCCCTCGCAAAACACGCTTCGGAAAATCATCCAAACAAATATTCATCTGCTTACAGGAAGGTAATAATGGTAATGGCAATGTTTTTAGCGCATTTAGTGGGAGATTACATTTTGCAATGGGACGCCCTGGCCGCCTGGAAAAGCCGGGAACTGAAAGGCGTATTGGCACACGGCAGCATTGTATTTATTGTCACCTGGCTTTTTTCGCTGCCATTCAACCCCAGTTGGTGGCCTGGGGTAGTTTTCATCGGCGTCACCCATATCCTGATCGACGCCGTGCAATTGTACATAAAACCAGCCATCCCGGCGCTGCTGCGCTTTTCCTTAGATCAGATCGCCCATTTCACCATCATCACGCTTGCCTTGTCCGCGGGCGGCTATCTGCCACTCACTCACCTGACATCTGGCTTCGCCGCCGCCGCCCAGAGCGAACGCCTGATGATTTATCTCTTAGGGTATGCCTTTGTCACCATGCCCGCCTGGGTGATTGTCAAATTTACGGCCTATGAGCTGGTGCAGGGCACGCCGCCTCAATTTCCCGGCCGCACCAACAAATATATCGAAATTTTGGAACGTCTCCTGATGACCACGTTCGTCGCTTTTGGTCAATTCTTGCTCATTCCCCTGGTTGTCATTCCCCGCCTCGTGAGCGAATGGTCAGATGTGGTGGAACATGATCAAACAACTCTCTATCTGGTTGAATTGTTGGCCAGCGTGTCTTTGGCCGTCATCGTAGGGCTGCTCCTACGCCAAATCTAAATGAGGCTGTTCCCATACTGGCAGCACACTTCTCAAGGACACCCATGAACCAATCCGAGTCTTGGCAAACCACACCGTTGTTTCGTAACCTGACCCAGGCAGAATTGGCCCACATTACGCAAGATATGATTGAACGCCATTACCTGCCAGGCGAGATCATTTTTCATGAAGGCGACGCCGGACAATTGTTTTATCTGGTTAAATCTGGGCAGGTGCGTATTTTTGTAAACGGGCTGGATGGCAGCGAAACGTCCGTCATTTTGATGGGCAGCCCTGGCCAGATGTTTGGCGAATTGGCGGTGATTGATGGATTGCCGCGTTCGGCAACGGCCGTTGCCATGCACCACACCACCCTCTACACCCTCACCCGCGAAGCCTTCAGCGCCCACATTCGCGCCATCCCCCAATTCAGCCTGAACTTCCTCCAGGAACTCAGCACCCGCCTGCGCTACAACACCCGGCAAATGGACAGCCTCGCTTCTCTGGGCGTCCCCCAACGCCTGGCCCGCAAACTGCTCGAACTTGCCCAAAACTACGGCCAGGCCCGCGCCGACGGGGTCACCATCCACATCACCCTCACCCAGACAGACCTGGCCAGCCTGATTGGCGCCACGCGGGAAAGCACCAACAAATCCCTGCGCGACTTTCGCCAACAGCAATGGATTCGCGTCTCCCAGGGCGTGATCACCTTGCTCGACCCTGAAGCCCTGCGCACCCAAGTTGCCGGCTGAACCCTGTAACGCATAAAGGGCACAGGGTAGAATTTATGCCCCAAATCACCTACACTATAGGCAAACAATGATGGGTCTTTGGGATGTTATGGGGTTTGGTCTGATACGTGATGCGTGAAACCTCTCTGGTCACGCGTCACGTATCACGCCTCATGGGCTATCAACCCCCTGAGTTCCTGAAGAACCACAATCATCTTATTTCGGAGACGTTTATGTGTGGAAGATTTGCTCTTATCACCCCTGGCGAAACAGTGCTGACTGCGTTTGAGGTCGATGCCAACCCCCTGGACCTGGCGCAAATACCGCCTCGTTACAACATCGCCCCCACCCAACCTGTATTGGCTGTGCGAGCAGCGGCAAACGGCCGTCAACGAGAACTCACCCTCTTTCAATGGGGGCTGGTCCCCTCCTGGTCGCAAGACCCCAAACTAGGCGCCCGCATGATCAATGCCCGATCAGAAACCGTGGCCGAAAAACCGGCCTTTCGCGCCGCCTTCAAACGCCGCCGCTGCCTCATCCCCGCCGATGGCTTTTATGAATGGCAAAAAACGGCCGGCGGCAAACAGCCAATGTACATTCACAGTCAGGATGAACGGCCGTTCGCCCTCGCCGGTCTTTGGGAATTGTGGCAAAGCGCCGACGGCAGCACACTGCAAAGCTGCACCATCCTCACCACCACCCCCAACGAACTGATGGAACCCATTCACAACCGCATGCCCGTCATCCTGGACCCGGCCGATTACGACGATTGGCTGCATCCCGACCCCAGGCCAGAAATCGGACTGCACCTGTTACGGCCGTATCCGGCCGCAAAAATGGCCGCTTATCCCGTCAGCTCCTGGGTCAACAGCCCGGCCCACGACGACCCGTCATGTCTGACGCCGCTTCATTAACTGGCAAAATCCATACGTCACGCCACGCAACACGAACCGAGGAACCCCATGCTCGACTCAGTTATCCAACTCTACCCGCTGCCTTCCACCGAACGGCCGTTAACCAACCTCTACCTCGCCCACAACCTGCGCCAATACTGCCTGGCAGCCAGGCTGCCCTTTGTCTACGCAAATTTTATCACCAGCCTGGACGGCCGTATCGCCATCCCCCACCCCAACGGCGGCCTCACCGTGCCCAAAACCATCGCCAACGAGCGCGATTGGCGGCTCTTTCAGGAACTGGCCGCACAGGCCGATTTGATCATTAGCAGCGGCCGTTATCTGCGTGATTGGGCCGACGGCCGTGCCCAGGAAATCCTGCAAACCGACGACCCCCGCTTCGCCGACCTGCGCGACTGGCGGCAAGAACAAGGGCTTGCCCCCCAGCCCGACATCGCCATCATCAGCGGCAGCCTGAATTTCCCCATTCCCGATGTGCTCACAGCCAACGGCCGTAAAGTCGTCGTCTTCACCACAGCCAACCCGGACCCGGCCCGCGTCCGCGAGATCGAAGCCCAGGCCGGTCAGCTCTACGTCGTAGGTGATGAGACAAGCGTCGATGGGGTACAGCTTGTGGCCCAAATGGGCGCGCTTGGCTACCGCGCCATCTACTCTGCCGCCGGACCCCAAATTCTGCGCCTGCTCCTGCGCGGCAACGTTCTAGATCGCCTCTATCTGACGCACGCCAACCGGCTGCTGGGCGGCCACCCTTTCGCCTCTATTTTGGAAGGGGCGCTGCTGGAAACGGCCGTCGACATGACCCTCCACACCCTCTACTACGATCCTCAGGCTCTCAACGGCCTGGGCCAACTCCTCACCGCCTACAACCGCGCCTGACCTACCGCGCCAGACACGAAACGTAATACGTGACCCGTCACGCATCACGCATCACGCATCACGCATCACGCATCACGTCACGCATCACGTTTCACGCACCACCCGCCACTCCACACTTTAACGCAGCACCACCTCCGTCCACGCTTCCAGCCATTCATCACGATGCGCCTCAATATCGGCCGGAGCTACCGTCACCGGTTCGGCCGGAATTTGCGCCCAGGCCGTAAATTCCGGCGGCAGGCCAGCCCGGTCATTCACCGGAAACACAAACATATTCAGCGGAATATCTTCCTGAAAGGTCTGGCCGAGCATAAAATCGACAAACGCCTGGGCCAGTTCTGGCTGCGTTGTGCCTTTCAGGATGCCCACAAATTCAATCTGCCGAAAGCACATTCCCGGCCCCACCAGGCTGGCGCTGGGCGCGCTGTCCACCGGCGGATCGGCGAAAATCACTTCGGCGGGCGGGCTGCTGGCATAAGAAACGACCAACGGCCGTTCCCCATCACTCGCCACCGTAAACTGCCCATAATACGCATCCTCCCACCCGTTGGTAATCAGCACATCGTTGGCCCGCAAATCGGCCCAATAATCCAGGTAGGTATACGCGCCATCTGTGCCAAACACGCCAATCGTCGCCAACAAAAAAGAGAGACCCGGACTGGAAGTGGCCGGATTTTCGGCCACCAGCAAACCTTTGTATTGCGGATCGGTCAGTTCGGCCAATGTTTGCGGCACGGGCAACCCCTTGTCGGCAAACCAGGCGATGTCGTAATTGAGGCACACGTCGCCATAATCGACCGGCAGCAGGCGATAGCTGCCGTCCAGTTCAAAGGCATCGGCCACATCCGCCAGCGCCGCAGACGGGTAAGGCTGGAATATGTCGGCGTCCAATGCGCGGCTCATAAAGGCATTATCCACGCCAAAAAACACGTCGGCCAGCGGGTTGTCCTTGGCCAGGATGGCCTGATTGAGCGCCGCCCCGGTGTCGCCGGATGGCAGCAGCACCACCTGGGCATTGTGGGCCGCTTCAAACGCGGCCAGCACGTCTTCGCTGGCGGCAAAACTGTCGTGGGTCATCACGGTCAGGGTACGCGGGGCGGCCGCCGCACTCGTGGGCGGGCACGGCCGTTTCCGACCCAGACCCACCGCACGCCGCCAACACCAGCACCAGAAACAAGAATAAATAAGGTCGCATTTCGTTCTCCTTCAAAAATAAACCACAAACCTCATGGTGGTTTTTATGGGTATGTTTATCGCCGCCAGCTTTGCTGCGTATGCACGCACAGCAGCCGGCCGCCAGCCAGCCAGACTTCGGCTGTATCTTCCGTCATCACATTGCTCACGCCGCGCGCCGGACCAAAGGCCAGCACCTCATCGCGCAGCGGCCAGGCCAGCCCGGCCGTCGCCTGAATGGTCACATCTCCAGCCAAAGGAATCAGCGAGACCAGGTCACCGGAACGGCCGTGTACCAGCGCGTGGGTTTCCACCAGCCAGGCGCGTTCGTATTCATTCATCAGGCGCAGTGTGCGCCCGCGCAGCGCCGGGTGCGCCAGCAGCAAGATATTCGCCAACGTCTGGTCCAGGCGGCCGCCCAATGCGCCAAAAATCCAGATCGGCGCATCGAAAGACAGGGCGTGCAGCAAGGCCAGTTCCAGGTCTGTTTCATCTTTGGCCGTTGGATGGGTGATCAGCCTGGCCGGCGTGCTTTGCAGCCAGGCCATCACCTGCGGCGGAATCGAATCCATGTCCCCGATGACCAGATCGGGCGGCGTTTGCAGGGCAAACAGATGGCGCGTGCCGCCATCTGCGGCAATGATGAAGGCGGCCTGGGGGAGTAACGGCCGTATCCACTCTGTCCGCTCAATATCTCCATTGGCAAATACAAAAACGGTCATTTTTCCATCCTTTCACCGCCAGGCAACTCGCGCCAAAACCCGAAGGGTTTTTCGACCATTACGTTTAACTCCCAAGCACCAAAACCCTTCGGGTTTCTCCACCACGACAGTCTAAGCCCCAAGGCGTAAAACCCGAAGGGTTTTTCGACCATCACGTTTAACTCCCAAGCACCAAAACCCTTCGGGTTTCTCCGCCACGACAGTCTAAGCCCCAAGGCGCAAAACCCGAAGGGTTTCCCGGCCAGACCGCCATTCTCTCAGGCAAATAAAAAAGCCACCCTTCCGGGTGGCTCTGAATATTGGCAAAAGTTGACAATCTTCCTACGCCGGCATTACCCGGATCAGGTTCGCAGGTCGATGACGAACGTGGTCATCCTCTCAGCCAGGCTTGCCCCAGCTCCCTGTGTCTTATACACCGCCGAGGCGGCTTGTTAATGTCGACGCATTATAACGCATCGGCTATCATAGGCCAAACGCGATACGCGGCTACCAGATTACAAAATCAGTCAGACCTGACGAGTTTAAGCAAACCCGTCAGGTCTCCTGTTAACAGGCGAACCTATGACCGAACAAGTCAAACAACCCGATTTTTTCAGCGAATTGACGCGCGAACTACGCCAGGCAGGAACCGACCTGGGCACGCTTTGGCGCGGCGGCGGCATTTCCCTGCGCAATTGGCTGCGACAGGCACGCCATACGCAGCTGGATTATGTGGTCTTGCCCCTCGGCGGGCCGCTGCCGGAACGGGCCGACCCGCCGCGTGGTTTTATCGAGCGCCAACTGCCGCTGCCTGCGCCGCCGCTCAGTATGGAAGTGGTAAACGGCCGTCTCCGGGCCATCGCCGACGCCAACAACGTGAAAGGCGTCGTCTTCATTTTCCAGGGATTTAGCGCCGGACTGGGCACGCTGCAAAACGTACGCCGCGCCATCAGCCGCCTGCGGGAAGCAGGCAAAGAGGTGATTGTTTACACGCCCTATCTGGACATGGCCCACTACTACGTCGCCACGGCCGCCGATAAAATCATCGCCCCGCCGGGAGTGCAGTTTGAAGTGCTGGGTCTGCGGATGGAAGCCATTTTCCTGAAAGACGCCCTGGCCAAGGTAGGCATCGAGATGGATGTGGTGCAAATTTCGCCCTACAAAACCGCCTTAAATACCCTTGGCCAGGCGGCCATGACGCCCGAAGAGGAAGAGCAGCTTACCTGGCTGCTGGAAGATCGCTACGATATGCTCACGGCCGATATGGCCGACGGCCGTTGCCTTTCCCAGGGCGACATGCAATCCCTCATTGACCGCGCGCCGCTGTTTGCAGAAGAAGCGTTAGCCGAAGGACTGATCGACGCGATTGCTTATGAAGATGAGCTGGCTTATTTGCTGGCGGGGGAGCGAGAGAGCCAGAGCTAAAGGCTGAGGAAGAAGAAGAGAGAGGGGGAGATGGGGGAGATGGGGGAGAGGCTGATCTCCCAACAGCAGAGAAACAAACCCGGCCTAAAGCGCGGCTGGCAACCTGGAGCGAGGCACGGGGGCAGTTGATGGAAAAATCGCGCCGCCGCCGCAAGCAGTTTATCGGCGTGGTCACGCTGGAAGGTTCCATCATGATGGGGCCAAGCCGCCAGCCGCCCATCGACCTGCCCCTTCCCTTCCTCGGCGGATCGACGGCCGGCGAAGCCACCCTGGTGCGCCTGCTGCGTCAGGCCGAAGAGATGGACGACATGGCCGCCCTGATTTTCCATGTGGATTCCGGCGGCGGCTCTGCCCTGGCCTCCGATCTCATCGGCCGCCAGATCGAGCGCATCAGCCAGAAAAAGCCGGTGGTGGTTTATATGGGCAACGTCGCGGCTTCCGGCGGTTATTACGTCAGCGCCGCCGCGCAGCATATCATGTGCCAGCAGGGAACTATTACCGGTTCGATTGGGGTCATTAGCGGCCGGGTGAGTACCAAAGGATTATATGAAAAGCTGAATGTCCATCAGGCGAGTTTGCAGCGCGGCGCGCGCGCCGGGCTTTACCAGGATTCCGCGCCGCTGACAGATGAGGAACGGTCGATTTTTTGGGCGGGCATTGTGAACAATTACGAGCAGTTTAAACAGGTGGTGGCCAACGGCCGTCAGCTCCCCGTTGAGGAATTGGACGCCATTTGTGAAGGCCGGGTGTGGACCGGACGGCAGGCGCAAGCCCATCAACTGGTGGACAGCTTTGGCGATTTTGTGGATGCGGTCTACAAGGCGGGGGAGATGGCCGGCTGGAAAATAGACGATGGAACCGCGCTGCCGGTGGCCAATTTGTATCCTAGAGACGGCCGTTACATCCTCCCGCGCCCCTTCGAAGCCAAAGAAACCCCACCCGCTCCAGAGGACGCCCTGCTGGAACTCGGCCGGATGTTGTTTGGTGAGACGCTGCCGGTTTTAGACGGCCGTCCGCTCTATCTTATGCCGTTTTATCTGAAGTTTTAGAGCATTCGACTGGTTCTAAACTGTACTTCAATCACGCGCCAACACCTGGGAAACCGCAGCCACAAGCAGCCGATGTTCGGCAGCGTGCATCCGGGCGGCGAACTCATCGAGGGTGTCGGTGGGAAAGAGGGGGACAACGGCCGTGTCGATCACCGGTCCCGCATCCACTTCAGGAATCACTACATGCACCATGCAGCCGCTCTGGCTGATTTCCCCCGCCTGATAGGCGGCAAACGCGCGTTCGATGGCCTGTGTGCCCACAAAGTGCCCCGGCAGCGCCGGATGCAAATTAATTACCCGGCCCGAAAATTGCGCCAGGAAAACAGGACTGAGGACATGCATCCAACCGGCCAGCACAATAAGGTCTGGATGATAAGTCTGAACCAATTCGGCCAGGGCAGCGTCATATTCCTCGCGGTTTTTACCAGCCTCTTTGAACGATTTCAGGCTCAATACGCATGTCGGGATACCGGCCGCTTGCGCCCGCGCCAGCCCATACGCCTGCGCCCGATTAGATACCACCAGCACAATTTCGGCGGGAAGGGAACGGCCGTTTACCGCCTCGATCAACGCCTGCAAATTTGTGCCCGACCCGGAAATAAAAACAACAAGACGTGCATTCATGATGGGGTAGTGTAACATAGCACAGCGGACAGGGGAAAATTTTGGGAACGGCCGTGTCCGCCCAAACGCCAATTTTCACCCCCAACCCCTGATTGACTGACAAAACTTATATAACCGCGGAGAAAGCGGAGAGCGCGGAGTTTGTACCAGAGAAAACCTCCGCGTCCTCTGCGCTCTCTGCGGTAAAATTCTGTGATTTGTCAGTCAACCAGCCCCCAACCCACAAAAACCCATTAAGCATTCCATTAAGCCGCCGCCCCACTTTTGGCAGCAAACACACTCTTATGGGAAAATTAGCCCGCCGGAGAAACCGGCAATCCTTTGGATCATTCCCAACAGACCGTTCACACACAGTACACAACAAGATTTTTATCATAAGGAAGGTTAATGACGTATGGCAACTAGATCAAGAAACAAGCGCAACGCACAAAAAGATGAACGAAAAACCAATTGGGCAATTATTGGCGGTATCATCGGCCTGGGCGTCGTTGGTTTATTTGGCTTATTGTTCGCCTCGCTGCAAGGAACAGGCGCGCCAACGGCCGTGCCCACCCCCACCCGCAGCCTGGTTTTAGAAGACTACTGCGCCGCGAATCCGGCCAACTGCGTCGCTACCGGAGCGGCAGACGCGGCCTTAACTGTCGTCGAAGTGTCCGATTACGGCTGCGGCCACTGCGCGAATTTTAACCTGAATTCAGCAGACATTTTAAGAGCGCAATATGTTGAATCTGGCCAGGTACGCTGGATCACCATACCCTATGCGTTGGGCGGCCAAAACGGCTATCCCACGTTACCATCGGCGGCCTCGGCGCTGTGCGCCAACGAACAAGGCGCCTTCGAGCCGTATCACAAGGCGTTATTTGGCATTCAGCAAACCGCAGACTTTAACACGCGTGATGGCTTCTTGAAGATAGCGGGCAATTTAGGGCTAGACACCACAGCGTTTGCGGCCTGTTATGATGACGGCCGTTACGAAAGCACCGTCAGCGCCAACATTCAAGCCGCCAACCGCAGCGGCATCTCCGCCACGCCCACATTCTTCATCAACGGGCAAAAAGTAGAAGGCAACCTGCCTATCGCCAACTTCCAACAACTGCTAGACAGTGAACTAGGTTCGTGAGGCCTTGATGAAACTACCCGACGATTGGCAAATCCGCGTCATCCAATTGCTGTCTGTATTCGGCATGTTTGTCGCCTACTTTCTCCTGCTCTTTCATAACGGCGATATTGTCGGCGTTTGTGAACCCGGTGGATTTGAAGACTGCGGCATCGTCAGCGGTCCTGGCGCGCCCTACTCGGCAATTGGCCCTATACCCGTCGCCCTCATCGGGTTGCTCGGCTATATCACCATTTTTATGGTGGCCTGGTTGAAAGATTGGGTTGGTATTTTGGATGACTATCTGCCGGAAATCATGATCGGCCTGACCGGTTTGGCGGTGGTATTCACCCTCTACCTCACTTTGCTGGAGATATTTATCATTCATGCCGTCTGCCGATATTGCCTCATTTCGGCCGGCATCATCATCATACAACTCATTCTGGCTATCGGGTATATACGCGCGGTCAACAAAGCAGTCGATTAGATCATGGCCAAGACGCCTGCCGCTTGTGGGCGGCAGGCGTCTTTTTGGGTCTCCGGTTAGAAATTGTTTTACAGGAGATACCATGAGTGGCATACCCACCACCACGAATGAAACGGTTGAGATTTGTCAAATCTTAAAGATTTGACAAATCTATTTTCAAGGGAGGAGCGATGAAACTGGAAATGGTTCGGGATTGGATGACGCGAGACGTAATCACCGCGAAAACAACCACCACCCTCTCAGATGCATACGAAATCATGACCAGCCACAAAATTCGGCGGCTGCTGGTGGTGGGAGATAACGGCCGTCTCATTGGCATTGTCACCTACGGCGATATACGCAACGCCCAACCTTCACCGGTTAACTCCCTCAATATCTGGGAACTCAGCTTTATGCTCGCCCGCCTCACCGTCGCCGAAATCATGACCACCGACCCAATCACCATTTCCGAAAACGCCACCATCGGCGAAGCTGCCCACCAGCTTCTCGCCCATACCATCGGCAGCCTGCCCGTCACCGACAGCCAGGGAAATCTGGTTGGCATCATCACCGAATCAGACATCTTCCGCATGGTTGTGCAGGCCTGGCACAATGCCCAGGGAGACTCGCCCAAACCATACGCCCATTATGGCGCCTGAACCCAAAAACGCGGCGTAAGCAATTACGCCCTATTTCCCACTACGCAAAAGGAAAAGCACCATGGAATTTGGAGTCCCTAGAGAAATCCGCGATTTAGAAATGAGAGTTGGCCTCACCCCGCCCGGGGTTCATGCGCTGACAAAAGCTGGCCATACCGTCTACGTCGAACGCGACGCCGGATTAGGCGCAGGTTTCACCGACGAGCATTACCGGAACGCCGGCGCGCAAATTGTCTACTCGACGGCCGAGGCATACGGCCGTGCCGACATCGTCGCCAAAGTCGCCCGCCCCACGGCCGCAGAACACCGCCTGTTCCGTCCAGGCCAGATCATCTGCTCCTTCATGCACCTGCGCGTCGCCTCCCCCGACCTCCTCAAAGCCCTGTCCGACCATGAAATCACCGCCATCTCCTACGAAGAACTGGAAGAAGACGGCGGCGTTCGCCCGGTGCTGCTGCCCGCCAGCGAAGTTGCCGGCCGCATGGCTCCCGTCATCGCCGGCAATTTGCTGCGCAGCGGCCAAAGCCTGCCCGGCCAACATGGGTTGGGTATCTTATTAAGCGGTTTGCCCGGCGTGCCAGCAGCGGCCGTGGTCATCCTCGGCGCTGGCGTGGTTGGCAGCAATGCGGCCCGCGCCTTCACCGGTCTCGGCGCTGAAGTCACCGTCTTGGGGCGCGACATTCCCCGGCTGCGCCAAATAGACGAACGCTGCGGCGGACGCGTAACCACCATGCTGGCCAACGAATTCAACATCAAACGCGCCGTCCAATTCGCCGACGTGCTGGTGGGCGCGGTGTTGGAACCCGGCAAACGCGCCCCCGTCTTGGTCAGCCGCGAAATGATTCGCAGTATGCGGCCCGGCTCCATCGTCATCGACTTTTCCATCGACGAAGGCGGCTGCATCGAGACCAGCCGCCCCACCACCCTGCGTGACCCCATCTACATCGCCGAGGGAGTCATCCACCACTGCGTGCCAAATATCACATCGGCCGTCGCCCGAACCACCAGCTACGCCATCACCAACGCCGCCCTGCCCTATTTACTGGCAATTGGCGAAGATGGCTTGCTGGGCGCAGTGCAAAAACGCACCCCCTTACTGCGCGGCGTTGTCCTTTATCATGGCAAATTAACCCACCCGGACATCGCCGCCACGCTCAACCGCGACGTTGAAGTTCATTTATCACCCGGAGGATCCGCCTTTAAGGATGTTTTAAGATGAATTGGGAAAACCTTTATCGCAGCAAAGTCACTGATGTCGCCTCGGCGCTCAGTGTCATCCAATCGAACAACCGCATCTACGTCGGCGGCGGCGCAGGCGTTCCGGTAGAATTAACCAAAGGGCTGACATCGCGCGCACCGGAACTACGCAACGTAGAACTGACTCATATTTTAACCTTTGCCCCTGCTCCGTACTGCGACCCCATCTATCAAGATAGTTTCCGGGTCAACGCATTGTTTATCGGCCATAATGTGCGAACGGCCGTGCAAGAAGGCCGCGCCGACTTTACCCCGATTTTCCTCAACGAAATCCCTGGCTTATTCCGCGATGGCTACCTGCCCATCGACATGGCCCTGATTTCCGTTTCGCCGCCAGACGAGCATGGGTTTTGCTCCTTTGGCGTGGAGGTCGGCACAACCAAACCGGCCGCCGAATCTGCCGGCATGATCATCGCCGAAGTAAACCAGCAAATGCCGCGCACATTGGGCGACAGCTTCATCCATCTCAGCCGCCTGGATCGCATCGTGGAAACTGATTACCCTATTCCTGAGGCGCCACAAGGCGGCGCATCCGCCGAACATCTGCAAGTGGGCGCGCATATCGCCGCCATGATCCCCAACGGGGCAACCTTACAAATGGGTATCGGCAGTATCCCTGACGCCGTGCTGCAAAATCTGGGCAGCCACAAAGACCTGGGCATTCACACCGAACTTTTCTCCGATGGCGTGATTGAAATGGTCGAACGAGGCGTGATTACCTGCTCGCGCAAGACATTCCATCCGGGCAAAATTGTGGCCGGGTTCTTGTTTGGCACCAAGCGGCTGTATCAATTTATCCACAACAACCCGTTAATCGAACTTCATCCAACGGATTATGTAAATGACCCGTTCAATATCGCGCAAAATAACGCCATGGTGGCCATCAATTCAGCGCTGGAAGTCGATCTGACGGGTCAGGTGTGCGCTGATTCGATTGGGCCGCGTCTATACAGCGGGGCAGGCGGGCAGGTAGATTTTATTCGCGGCGCGGCGCGATCCAAGGGCGGTCTGCCCATAATTGCTTTGTTATCGACGGCACGAAATGGAACCTTGAGCCGCATTGTGCCCATGCTGAAGCACGGCTCTGGGGTCGTGACCACGCGCAACGACGTCCACTTTGTCGTGACCGAATTTGGGGTCGCTTCGTTGTATGGCAAGTCGATTCGGCAGCGGGCGCAGGCATTGATCGGCATCTCGCACCCTGATTTCAAGGATGAGCTGACTCGTGAAGCGAAGAAACTTGGTTATCTCTAACAAGTAGGAGGCACGGCCGTTAGACATCTTTCACCAATCTCTAAAAAACGGGTGCATGGCTGGAATGACTCCGGTACAATCATTAAATGATGGATGGATCAACCCGCAAAAGCCTGAGAACCAATGGCCTAAACCGGCTTATTTTCATGCCACCGCCGATATTCGGCAGCCGACTGCACCTGAACAGGCAGCAACCGCTCACCTTTTTTCCAACAGCCTGACAATCGCACATCAATTTTACTCCCGCCAAGTGTCCATACACGAAGCGGGAGTTTATTTTGGATGACTTTACGGGACACAGGAAGATGCAGCTTGTTACAGATGATGGTCTGCAAGCGGATGCCCGGTCTGTGTCCTTTCTAATGAGGAGAGCAGATGACAGCGCAGATTGACCCGATAGACACGGCCGTTCCCCCCACACCACCACCCACCACCTTCCGCATCGACGTAACCCCGCGCCTGGAAAACGGCCGTACAAACGGCCGTGCCCACCGCCAGGCCGCCCACCAACTTGGCTATACTCAACTCACCGACTGCCACGCCGGGCGCATCTATTTTTTGCACGGCCGTCTCAGCCCCGCCAACGCCGCCCAAATCGCCGCCGATCTGCTGGCCGATCCGGTGACGGAAGAATGGGCGATTGACGATTGGCGATTGGCGATTGGCGATTGGCGATTCACCATTGAAACCACACCGTTGCCCGGCGTTACCGACCCGCCGGCCAACAATCTGGTGAAGGCCGCCCACCTGCTGGGCGTGGCTGGATTGGAGCGGGCAGCCACCGGACAGCGCTTTTACCTGCAAGGCGATCTGGACGAGGCAACCTGCCAGGCGCTGGCGGCAGAAATTTTCGCCAATCCGGTGGTGCAGCGTTTTGCCATCAACGCGCCCATCAGCCCGCCGTTTTTCGCCTACCAGACCGCCGACGCGACCGTTGAGACTATCTGGCTACGCGAAGCCGACGAGGCGGCGCTGCTGGCTATCAGCCAGGAGCGGCGGCTGGCGCTGGATTTGGCCGAAATGCAGGCCATCCAGGCCTATTACCGCGCCGAAGAGCGCGATCCCACCGATGTGGAGCTGGAAATGATCGCCCAGACCTGGAGCGAACACTGTGTCCACAAAACTTTTAAGGCGCAAATTGAGTACACAGGGCCAGACGGCCGTGCCGAAACCATCAACGGCCTACTCAACACCTACATCCGCGCCGCCACGGAGCAAATCAACAAACCCTGGGTGCGCTCCGCCTTTGTGGACAACGCGGGCATCATCGCCTTCGACGAGCAGTTCGATCTGGCGTTTAAGGTGGAAACCCACAACCACCCCTCGGCGCTGGAGCCGTTTGGCGGGGCGAATACGGGCGTGGGGGGCGTGGTGCGCGATATACTGGGCGTCAGCGCCCGCCCCATTGCCAACACCGACGTGCTCTGCTTTGGCCCGCCCGATCTGCCCCACGACGAGCTGCCGACCAACGTGCTGCACCCGGCGCGCATCGCCGACGGCGTGATTCACGGCGTGGAAGATTACGGCAACAAAATGGGCATCCCCACAGTAAACGGCTCCATCCACTACCACCCCGGCTACACCGCCAATCCGCTGGTCTACTGCGGCTGCCTGGGCATTTTGCCGCGCGGCTCGCACCGCACCGAGGCGCAGCCAGGCGACCTGATTGTGGCGATTGGCGGCCGGACGGGGCGCGATGGGCTGCGCGGCGCGACCTTTTCCAGCATGGAAATGGACGTGGCGACGAGTGAGATTGCCGGCACGGCCGTGCAAATCGGCCACCCCATCATGGAAAAACAGGTGCAGGAAGTGGTGCTGCGCGCCCGCGATGCCGGGCTGTACACGGCCATCACCGACTGCGGCGCGGGCGGCTTTAGCTCGGCGGTGGGCGAGATGGGCGAAAAGCTGGGGGCGACGGTCCAGCTTCAAGACGTGAAGCTGAAATATCCAGGGTTACGGCCGTGGGAAATCTGGCTGAGCGAAGCGCAGGAGCGCATGGTGCTGGCCGTGCCGCCGGACAATTTCGCCCGGCTGGCCGAAATTTGCGCCGGGCAGGACGTGGAACCGACGGTGTTGGGCACGTTTGGGGATGACGGCCGTCTGCACATCCATTACGGCAAAACCCTCGTCGGCGAACTGGATATGGATTTTCTGCACAACGGCATCCCGCAGCGAAGATTAATTGCGGATTTCGGATTGCGGATTTCGGATTTCAGAAATCTCCCACTCCGCAATCCGCAATCCGCAATCCGCAATCCCAAAGAGGCGCTTATGCGCCTGCTCGCCCATCCCGACATCCGCTCCAAAGAGGACGTGATTCGCAAGTATGACCATGAGGTGCAGGGGGGAACGGCCGTGAAACCTCTCACCGGTTACGCCAACCACGGGCCGAGCGACGCGGCCGTCATTGTCCCGGCGAGTGCGGAACGCGGCGTGCGGAGTGTGGAGTTAAATTCCGCACTCCGCACTCCGCACGCCGCACTCAAAGGCGCGGCTCTGGCCAACGGCATCTGCCCGGCTTATACCGACCTCGACCCGTACCACATGGCCTTTGCGGCTGTGGATGAGGCGCTGCGGAATGTAACGGCCGTGGGCGCGGACCCCGATCAGGTGGCCATTCTGGACAATTTCTGCTGGGGTAATCCGCTGCTGCCCGACCGGTTGGGCAGTCTGGTGCGCTGTGCCCAGGGCTGTTTTGACGCGGCCGTCGCCTACCAGACCCCTTTCATCAGCGGCAAAGACAGCCTGAACAACGAATACACCGGCAGCGACGGCCAGAAACACGCCATCCCCGGCACGCTGCTCATCTCGGCCCTCGGCATTGTGCCCGACGTAGCCAAGACGGTGACGATGGATTTGAAACGGGCCGGCGATTTTCTCTTTATCGTCGGCGAGACGGGAGCGGAGTTGGGCGGCAGTCATTTTGGGCTGGTTGGTGGGGCGATTCAGCCGCAGCACAACAACGTGCCCAAGGCCAAAAGCGGCGCCCTGGATACCTTCCGCAAGCTGCACAAGGCCATGCAGGCCGGGCTGGTGCAGGCGTGCCACGACTGCGCTGAAGGCGGGCTGGCGGTGACCCTGGCCGAAATGTGTCTGGCAGGCGGCCTGGGCGTGGAGATTCAACTCAGCCACGCGCCGCGCGATCCCTATTGGGCCTACTCGTCCGACGAGGCGATTCTATTTTCGGAGAGCCTGAGCCGCTTCGCTGTGGAAGTGCGTCCCGAAGACGCCGACCGGTTTCGCGAGGTGATGGCCGGGACGCCCCACGAGTGCGTGGGCGTGATTGGCGGCGAGGTGTTAAGGGTGAACGGCCGTGCCACCACCCCCATCTTGGAAGCCACTGTGCAGGAATTGGAGCAGGCATGGCGAGGCGATTGCGGATTGCGGATTGCGGATCTCGGAACCTCCCCAATCCGCAATCCGCAATCCGCAATCCGCAATCAAAAAGCGCCGAAGGTGCTAATCCTCCACGCCAACGGCACGAACCGCGACCACGACGCGGCGCTGGCCGTGGAACTGGCGGGCGGCCGGCCGGAGATTGTGCATATCAACCAACTGCTGGCCGGGGAGCGGAATTTGCTGGATTATGCCATGCTGGTCATCGCTGGCGGCTTTTCGTATGGCGACGATTTGGGCGCGGGCGTGTTGTGGGCGGTGGATTTGCAGCACCGGCTGCAAGAGGAGATGTGGCGGTTTGCGGAAAACGGCCGTCCCGTTCTGGGCATCTGCAACGGCTTTCAGGTCCTCGTCAAAGCTGGCCTGCTGCCCCAGTTCCGCAATCCACAATCCGCAATCCGCAATGTCACGCTAACATACAACCAGTCGAGCCATTTTGAGTGCCGCTGGGTGATGTTGGAACCCAATTCGGCCAGCCCCAGCCTCTTCACGCAGGGCCTCACAGAGCCAATCTACTGTCCTGTTGCCCACGGCGAAGGCCGCCTGGCCGTCCAAGACGACGCCACCCTGGCCGAATTAACAGCCCAAAACCTCATCCCCCTCCACTACGCCAACCTGCTCAACCAATCCGCAATCCGCAATCCGCAATCCGCAATCCCCTACCCCTTCAATCCGAACGGCTCCGCGGCCAACATCGCCGCGCTGTGCAACCCGGCGGGCAATGTGATGGGCTTGATGCCCCACCCGGAAAACCACATTTTCCCCTGGCAGCATCCGGGCTACCATCGCGGCGCGCGGGGGATGAGCGGGCTGGGGTTATTTGTGAACGGGGTGAAGAGTTGTTAACGCAAAGGCGCAAAGAAGCCAAGGCGCAAAGATTTTTTCTTTGCACCTTCCACCCTTTGCACCTTTGCGTTGAAAAAGGATGAACCATGTTAACCCATGAGCAAATTTTAAATGCGCTACCGGAATGCCTGGACCAGACGGATTTCCCGGAGCTGGGCGAGAAGTATGAGGGCAAGGTGCGGGACGTGTATGTGAAGAACGGCCGTCGCACCCTCATCACCACCGACCGCATCAGCGCCTTCGACCGCGTGTTGGGGCTGATTCCATTCAAGGGACAGGTGCTCAATCAGCTCAGCGCCTGGTGGTTTGCCCAAACGGCCGACATTGTGCCCAATCACCTCATCAGCGTGCCCGACCCCAACGTAACCATCGCCCATGAAGCGCAGCCGCTGCCGGTGGAAATTGTCGTGCGCGGCTACATCACCGGCGTGACAAAGACGTCGTTGTGGTATTTGTATGAGCAGGGGGAGAGACGGCCGTATGGCATTTCCCTGCCCGACGGCCTGCAAAAGAACGATCAACTGCCCAGCCCTATCATTACGCCAACCACGAAGGCTACCGATGGCGGCCACGACGAGCAGCTTACCCGCCACGAACTAAGCCGCGGCAAGGTGGCTGGCGTGTCGCCTCAGCTGTGGTCAGAAATTGAGCGGGTGGCGCTGCTGCTGTTTGGGCGCGGCCAGGCCATTGCCCGCGCCGCCGGGCTGATTCTGGTGGACACAAAGTACGAGATGGGGTTGGTAAACGGCCGTCTCGCCCTGATTGACGAAATCCACACCCCCGACTCCAGCCGCTACTGGCTCGCCAGCAGCTACAAGCCGGGGACGGAACCGGAAAACTTCGACAAGGAATTCCTGCGCAAATGGTACGCGGCGCAGGGCTATCGTGGGGATGGAATGCCGCCGACCATGCCGGATGATTTTGTGGCGATGGTGGCCGGGCGCTACATTGCCGCGTATGAGAAGTTAACGGGGGAGAGTTTTGTGCCGGGGGAACGGCCGGTTTTGAAACGGATGAGGAAGAATTTATCTAATTCAATGTTTAAATAGCTTATTTAGATGTATTCACCCTTTCTACACAACCTCTGAGTAGGAACAGCATGAAAAGATTAATATGCTTAAAGATAATGGTTTTTGTCCTCCTCGGACTAACAGCATGTCATTCGAGTTTAGATACCCTTATTTTTGACGATACACTTGCAAACACTCCTCTAGCCGACAACAATGGGACTGCTGTTGTTAGCGTTGGACAAAAACCGACTGTCACGCCCTCGCCATTGGTTTTCACTGCTACACCTTCAGCTACCCCACGCGCGACCATCACGCATGCGCCAACTCGCACACCAGTCCCTACTCCAACACTGAGGATAACTGCTACGCCTACCGCAACAACTTTTGCAATTTATGATGTTCCAGTCTGGTTAAGCCAGCCCCAAAACAGTTCGATGCTCATGTTTGAAACTATAGGCCTTCAAGATGGGGAACATACCCTTATTGTCCATAACGTTGTAAGTGGAGAACAATTTGTTATTCCTGTCGGCGATTGTTGCATCGAGCACTCATGGCTGCTGCGAGAAGACACGCTCTATATTCAACTCGATCACCCAAGAGTAGAAACCTCCCATACGGTTCTACAGGAACCATATCAAGAATTTATCAACACCAAAACTGGAGAAGTTACTCAACACCAACCCCCATTTCCAGGTCGCTATGCGGTTTTGTCCCCTAATGGTCGTCACGTTGCGCTAATAGATCGAAATCCCATGAGGATAGCTATTCTTGATCAAGAGCAAGATAAAGAAGTGGCGCTGCAAGATCTGTTTAACGGCCGTTACAGCAATCATTATAGCGCGTCATGGACCAAAGATGGTGCTCTACTAGCTGTTTCACAGGTTACCTTTCCAGAAGAGCCTGGCAGTGGTTCTGCCCAATATGGATTAGCTATTTATACATCAGAAGGCGAACCATTTAGAATGTATGATCACATCAACTTCGGGCAGTGGGCTTCGGTGTCACCATACAAGTTTTTATACACAACCGGCCCTTGGTCAGAAATAGTTCCCTGCATTTTGTACGTAGCTGATGGCAATCACATTTGTTTAGAAGCGATTACACGCTGGCGTGAAGAACAAGATGTCCAGGTGGCGCAGTTCATGCTGTCACCGGATGGCAATAAAGTTAGTTTTATCCACTGGAATTCTGCAACAAACAACAACGGACTTTGTTATTTAGACTTAAACACTGATGCCATCAACTGTCTGGTAACACCTACCGACCTGTTGTCAATAGACAAGGATTCTCGATACTACGTGATTCTGCACCATTGGTCACCACGAGGAGACTATATTGCATTTTATGTTAATCCTAATGGGCCACTAAGTAATGACAGTTCATTTACCTCTATAGGAATCGTAAACAGCGATGGCACCCATCTTGAAATATTAGGACCAGTGTTAGCGCCCTATAAAACTGATCAGTTATGGTGGGAACTTGAATCTAATTGACGATGCAATAACTATCTGGAACCAAATAAATTCTTAACGAGGGCACTCTATGAGCAAAGAGCCATTAATAGGCGTGATTATGGGCAGTACGTCGGATTGGGAAACGATGAAGTACGCCACGGAAACACTGGAGGAGTTTGGCGTGCCGTATGAGGCGAAAGTGGTGTCGGCGCACCGGACGCCGGCGTGGATGGCGGAATATGCGGGCACGGCCGTTTCCCGCAACCTCGAAGTGATCATCGCCGGGGCCGGCGGGGCCGCCCACCTGCCCGGCATGGTCGCCGCGCAGACGGTGCTGCCGGTGCTGGGCGTGCCCGTGCAAAGCCACGCCCTCAACGGCCTGGATTCGCTGCTCTCCATCGTGCAGATGCCCGGCGGCGTGCCCGTCGGCACATTGGCGATTGGCAAAGCGGGCGCGAAGAACGCCGCGCTGCTGGCAATTGCCATCCTGGGTAATAAATATCCCGAATACCGCGCCAAACTCGAAGCCTTCCGACAGGCCCAAACCGACAAAGTTCTCAACGATACCCTACCACCCACATGAAAAAACCACTCCTTCCTCCTGCCACCATCGGCATTCTCGGCAGCGGGCAGCTTGGCCGGATGCTGGCCCTGGCCGCCCGGCAGATGGGCTACCGCGTCCACGTCTTCTCGCCGGACCGCCAATCGCCCACCGGCCAGATTGCCGACCGGGAATTTATCGCCGCTTACGACGATTTGGACGCGGTGCGGCGGTTCGCGCAGAGCGTGGACGTGGTGACGTATGAATTTGAGAATGTGCCGGGGGCAACGGCCGTTACCTGCGCCCAATTCGTCCCCCTCCACCCCGGCCCGCAAGCCCTGCACGTCGCCCAAAACCGCCTGCGCGAAAAGGAGTTTATGGTTCAGCATGGGCTGCCGGTCGCGCCGTTTGTGGCGGTTGGTTCGTTAGCGGGTTTGTTGGTTGGTTTGGAAGAGATTGGCGCACCGGCCATCCTCAAAACCACCACCTCCGGCTATGACGGCAAAGGACAGGAAAAAATTGTCAATCGTCAATCGTCAATTGTCAATCGTCACTGGGACGCCATCGGCCAGCAACCCGCCATCCTCGAAGCCTTCGTGGACTTTGAGCGCGAGGTTTCGGTGGTAGCGGCACGCGGGGCGGATGGCAGCTTTGCCCATTTTGGCGTGATTGCCAACGACCACGCCAACCACATTTTGGACGTTTCCACCGCGCCTGCGGACGTGCCGCCGGCGGTAGCAAAGGAGGCAGTGGCGATGGCACGGGCGGTGTTGGAGGCGCTGGACGTGGTAGGCGTGTTGTGCGTGGAGTTCTTTTTGACGGGAGACGGCCGTCTCCTCATCAACGAAATCGCCCCCCCCAACCAGCCAAAATCCGCAATCCGAAATCCGCAATCCGAAATCGCCCAACTGGACGGCCGTTCTCGCCCACCATCCCGCCGTCAAACTGCACCTCTACGGTAAAACAGAAGCCCGCCCCGGCCGCAAAATGGGGCACATCACCACACTGGCCGCCACCGGGGAGGAAGCCGCTCATATTGTGCGTGAAGCTAGAGCTAGAGCGGGAGCGAGAGGAAGAACCGCGCTCTAGCTCTAGCTCTAGCTCTAGCTCTTCAGAGGAGAATGTATGAACATAGACTTTTTATCCGACGACAAACCCCACGACGAATGCGGCGTGGTCGGTGTGTACGCGCCAGGGCGCGAGGTGGCCCGGCTGGCCTTTTTGGCCTCTATTCGCTGCAACATCGCGGCCAGGAAAGCGCGGGCATTGCCACCAGCGACGGCCGTATCGCCCATATTCACAAAGGCATGGGGTTGGTAGCGCAGGTGTTCAACGAGGACAATTTGCGCCCGCTCAAAGGCCACCTGGCCATCGGGCAAAACCGTTACTCCACCACCGGCTCCTCCCATCTGCGCAACGCCCAACCCTTTCTGATCGAAACCATTTTCGGCCCGCTGGGCGTGGCCCACAACGGCAACCTCACCAACACCCTTGAGCTGCGTAAAAAACTGCTAGAACGCGGCGTCGGCCTGTCCTCTTCGTCCGACAGCGAAGTGATTACCCAGATGTTGGCCGCGCCGGCCAACGTCTACGCCAATGCGGAAGAAAACGGGCTGGAAGGCGACCGCTGGGCGGCGCGAATTCGCAGCTTCATGGAAGTGGCCGAAGGCGCTTACTCGCTCGCCATTCTCACACGCCATGCAATTTATGCCGTGCGCGATCCGTTGGGGTTACGGCCGTTATGCCTGGGCCAACTCGACAGCGGCGGCTACATTATCGCCTCCGAATCCTGCGCCCTGCACACCATCGGCGCCAAATATGTGCGCGACGTAGAACCGGGCGAAATCCTGCGCCTGAACGGCAGCGGCCTCACCTCCTTCGTCGGCAAACCATCACCCAAACGCGCTTTGTGCATCTTTGAATACGTTTACTTCGCCCGCCCCGATTCCCATTTTGAGGGCAAAGTGGTCCACCAGGTGCGGCAGCAGCTTGGCCGCGAATTGGCCCGCGAAGCCCCCGTCGAAGCCGACATTGTGGTCGGCGTACCCGATTCCGCCACGCCCCACGCCATCGGCTACAGCCTGGAATCCGACATCCCCTATTCCGAAGGACTCACCAAAAATCGCTACATCGGCCGCACCTTCATCCAACCCGACGATCAACTGCGCAAGGTGGGCGTTTCCCTCAAATACAATCCGCTCACCAGCAACTTGCAGGGCAAACGGGTCATCCTGATCGATGATTCAATTGTGCGGGGCAACACCGCCGGGCCGTTGATTCAGCTCATTCGTGATGGCGGAGCGACGGAAGTCCATGTGCGCGTCGCCGCGCCGCCGGTGCGCCACCCCTGCTTCATGGGCGTGGATATGGCCACCTACAAGCAGTTGATTGCCCACAAGATGGACGTCGAAGGCATCCGCCAACGCATCGGCGCCGACAGCCTGGCCTATCTCAGCCTGGAAGGATTGGACAAAGCGGTGGCCGAGGCGATTGGGAAACATTCCGGCCATTGTAATGCCTGCTTTTCTGGCCAGTATCCCATCAACATCCCCGAATGGCTGTTTGAAGAAGACCGCGATAAGGTGATCTTTGAGGATATGTGGGGGTAAAATAAGCGTCATGAGTTCGGGCAGATGCGGCCTCCTTTCCCAATGGCGCATCTGCCGCAAAATTAGAATCTTGTTACGGCCGTTTAGCCCAGGAGAAACCACATGGACCGCACACGCATTATCTTTATCGGCATTATTGGGGTCGCGTTTTTATTGATCGCCTGTATCGTCGGCTTTCAATTTGTGTCTAATCTCGGTGGCAATAACGATGTGGCAACCGGGGAATTGACGGAACAGCCAACGGCTTTGCCCCGAGACACCGTTTTGGTCACCTTGTCCAGTTCGAACACCAAACAAAACTGGCTAAATGCCGTGGTAGAGAAATTTAACGCGGCCAACGTCACCACGGCCGATGGCAATCGCATTGTGGTGCAGGTTAGCCACGTAACTTCTGGCGATTCCATGGAGGCAATTTTAGACGGCCGTTCCCAACCCACCGCCTGGAGTCCTGGCGACCAATCCTGGGTAGACCAGGCCAACGACCAGTGGAAAAGCCGCAGCAACAAACCCCTCGCCAGCGAAGCCTGCCTGCCGACCGTTTACGCGCCGTTGGGTTTTGCTATGTGGCAGCCAATGGCCGAAGCCCTCGGCTGGCCAAACAAACCCATCGGCTGGGATACCATTGTCGCTTTGGCGGCTGATCCGGAAGGCTGGGGCAGTTACGGCCGTCCCGAATGGGGTCAGTTCCGCTTTGGGCACACCCACCCGGCCTACGCCAACTCCGGCCTGCTCTCCATGACCAGCTTCGTCTACGGCATCGCCGGACAAGACCTGACCCCGGCCGATATTTACAGCGACGAAGTGCAGAATGCCCTGCGCGATCTGGAGCAGCACACGAGCAAATACGGCCGTCAATCCCCCGCCCTGTTGGAGTTGATGGCTCGTGAAGGGCCAAGTTACCTGCACGCCGCCGCTGTGCCCGAAGCCGACGTGGTGCGCTTCAACGTGGAACGGGGCAGCGAACTGAGTTTCCCACTGGTCTTTATCTTCCCCTCCGGCGGCACAATTTGGGCCGACCATCCGTACTGCGTGCTGGACAACGCCGATTGGGTCTCGCCAGAGCAGGCCGAAGCGGCCAAAATCTTCCTCGATTACCTGCGCGCCCCGGAACAACAGGAGATGGCGATTGATAATTATTTACGGCCGTTAGACGCCAGCATCCCTCTCCACGCGCCCATGGACATGAGCAATGGCACCGACCCCAACGCCAGTCCACAAACCATTCCCGCGCTGCCCAGCCCCAACACGGAAATCAGCAATGCGGTCATCGACATTTTTAACCTCAACAAACGCAAAGCCACCATTCTGGTCGTGCTGGATACCTCCGGCAGCATGTCGGGCGAGCGCATCAAGACCGCCCGCGACGCCACCATCGACTTTTTACGCCGCCTGGACCCCAACGACCGGGTAGGCGTCATGATTTTTAGCGACGAAGCCACCATGCTGGCCGAACCCACCCGCACCGGCGACATCGTCGAATCCTTAACCCAGCGCGTCGGCGGCCTGGTGGCCAACGGCAACACCGCCCTGTACGAAAGCGTCTGCGAAGCCGCCAAAACCATCAACCAGATTCAGCAAGAAGATTTGCAAAACAACGAATCCCGTTTATACGGCATCGTTTTGCTGTCCGACGGGGAAGACACCGTCGGCCGCGTCACCGAAAACCAGATGTTCGCCACCTGCCTGCCGGCCAACGCCGAGGCCGACGGCGTGAAAATCTATCCCATCGCCTTTGGCGAAGAGGCAGACGTGGCCGTGCTGACGCGCATGGCCAACGTCACCGCCGGCCGCATGTTCACCGCCGACCCAAACTCCATCAGCAACGTCTACATCTCCATCTCGGCGGAGCAGTAACAAAGGGGCTTACATGAAAATTTTAATCGTGGGCAGCGGCGGGCGCGAACACGCGCTGGCCTGGAAGCTGGCGCAGTCACCGCTGGTGGAGGAGATTTTTATCGCGCCGGGCAATGCGGGCACGGGGCTGATTGGGACCAACGTACCCATCGCCGTGGAAGACGTGGCCGGGTTGGTGGCTTTTGCGCGCGAGAAGGGGATTGGGCTAACGGCCGTTGGCCCCGAAATTCCCCTCGCTCTCGGCCTGGTAGACGCCTTCCAGGCCGCCGGACTGACCGTCTTTGGCCCGACCCAGGCCGCCGCCCAACTCGAAACGTCGAAAGCCTTCGCCAAGGCGTTTATGCAGGAGGTGGGCATCCCCACGGCCGTTTCCGCCACCTTCACCGATTACCAACAAGCCGCCAACTACCTGCCTGATGGACCCGTCGTCGTCAAAGCCAGCGGGCTGGCCGCCGGCAAAGGCGTCATCGTCTGCGATAATCGCGCCGAGGCAGAAGCCGCCCTGCGCCAGATCATGCTGGACCGCGAATTTGGCCCAGCCGGCGACGAAGTAATCATTGAGGAACGCTTGAGTGGGCCGGAAGTGTCGCTGCTGGCTTTTTGTGATGGGCAGACGGCCGTGCCCCTGCCCCCCGCCCGCGACCACAAACGCGCTTACGACGGCGACCTCGGCCCCAACACCGGCGGCATGGGCGTCTACGCCCCACCGCCCGACGTGGACGCCGCCCTGGTAGACCACATCATGCGCACCGTCATCCAACCGGCGGTAGACGGCATGGCGCGGCGCGGCGCGCCTTATGTGGGTGTGCTGTACGCCGGTATCATGCTTACGGCCGTTGGCCCCAAAGTGCTGGAATTCAACTGCCGCTTCGGCGACCCCGAAACGCAGGCGCTGCTGCCGCTGTTGGACGGCGATCTGGCAGAGATTTTACTGGCCTGCGCCGCCGGGCGGCTGACGCCGGAAATGGTCCGGGTACATTCTGGCGCTTGCGCCACGGTGGTCATGGCCGCGCCCGGCTACCCTGGAACCTATCCCAAAGGCCTGCCCATCACCGGTCTGGAAGCTGTGCCAGAGGAGGTGGTCGTCTTTCACGCGGGAACCCATCACGCCGATGGACAAATTGTGACCAGCGGCGGGCGGGTGTTGTGCGTCAGTGCGCGTGGGGCAGATTTGGCAACGGCCGTGTCCCGTGCCTACGCTGGGGTTGCTGCCATTCACTTCGACGGGGCGCATTACCGGACAGACATCGGGCGTGAAGCGTGATGCGTGCTTCGTGCTTCGTGAAGAATTTAAGCCTTACGCATCAAAAATATGATGACAACAAATAAATCAGCATACGCGAAGGCCGGGGTTGACCTTGCCGCCGGACATAAAGCGACAGAATTGATGAAAACGGCCGTACACGCCACATTCGGCCCGGAAGTATTGTCAGGCGTGGGCAGTTTTGGCGGCCTATTTGACATAAGCAAGCTCAAACAGATGGCCGATCCGGTCCTCGTCGCTTCGACCGATGGCGTGGGGACAAAGACCATGGTCGCTGCGGCCATGAACCGCTGGGACACCATCGGCCAGGACATCGTCAACCACTGTCTGAATGACATTTTAGTGCAAGGCGCGGAACCGCTCTTTTTTCTTGATTATGTGGCTTCGGCCCACCTGAAGCCGGAGCAAATTGCCGCTGTGGTGGGCGGGGCGGCGCAGGCCTGCCGGGCCGCCGGCTGCGCCTTGTTGGGCGGGGAAACGGCGGAAATGCCCGGCGTTTACCAACCGGGCGAACTCGACCTGGTGGGCACGATTGTGGGCGTGGTGGATAAGGCGAAAATAATCGACGGCCGTCGCCTCCAGGCAGGAGACGTGATTTTTGGGCTGCCATCCAGCGGGCTGCACACCAATGGCTACACACTGGCGCGTACAGCTCTCTCCGGCCTGGATTGGCATCAGCCGCACCCTGACCTCGGCCAACCCATTGGCGAGGCGCTCCTGGCCGTCCACCGACCCTACCTGGCAGAAATTCGCCAGCTCTGGCTGGCTGGCGTTGATATTCGCGGCCTGGCGCACATCACCGGCGGCGGCCTGATCGACAACCCGCCGCGCATTTTCCCCACCGGCCTGGGAGCCATCATTCATCGGGCAAGCTGGCCGGTCGCCCCGCTGTTCAACCTGATCCAACAACAAGCCGCTGTTGCCGACGAGGAAATGTTTCATGTGTTCAACATGGGGCTGGGAATGCTCGTGATCGTGGCGCGCGAACAGGCCGACGCGGCAGCGCAGGTGTTAGGGGAAGGGGTTTATCGTGTGGGAGAAATGGTGGGAGGAGAGCAAAAGGTAGAAATCAGGTGAAGGGGAAGGGACACGGCCGTTTTCAGCCCAGCGGCTCCGTCGTTTCGGCGGCCACTTCCAAAATTTCGGCGATCAGTTTGTTGGAATTGATATTTTTGAGCAGGTAACGGTACGCGCCAGATTTAAGCAGCAGTTCCCGTTCAATATCGTCGGCGTAAGAAGTGAGAACGATAACGGCCGTTCCCTGGCACGTCAGGTCCTCCACTACAGAAATCGTCGCATCCAAATCAGCATCACTGCTGCTCTTCAAGCCATACAAAGCCACATCCGCCGAACCACTCTCGTTCAGATTTTGCTGGCTGAAATTCTGTATTGTCGCAACAACTTCAATATTGGGGTTAGAACTAAGACGAGTTGCCAGGGCATTGCGCACTGCCTCATGTTCATCAATTATCAGCAATTGCACTTTTTCCATGACAAGCGTGAATCCTTACAGTTAACGAATCTGTCAGAGAGTGTATGTGAATCATTTTCCACCCTGTAGTACCGAATGTCATACTTTGCCGGGATCAATGTCACGCTAAACAAGATGGAGACATAAAACGATGAACGACAAAAGTCATCACACATCTATGACATTCGCCACAACAACCACAGGCCAGCAATCGGGTAAACTTGACCCATGGTTGAGCGCCGTCTTGATGGTTCGAGTCGGCCAGGAAGGAGCGAGATATGCTTAAAGTAAACGATTTGATGACTGTCGTGCCTGATGTTATTTCACCAGACACACCTCTTCGTGACATTATCGGCATGATGAAAACTGAAGGCTACCGGCATTTACCTGTGGTCGTAGACAATAAACTGGTGGGAATCATCACAGATCGTGATGTACGACTGGTCATGAATTCGCCCATGGTCTTACACGAACGGCGGCAAGACGAGGACCTCTTAGACAAGGTAACGGCCGAAAGCTGCATGACGCCTAACCCGGTAACAGTTTCGCCGGAAACGCCAGCCTATCGGGCAGCCGAAATTTTGAGCATGTATAAATTCGGGGCATTACCAGTGGTGGATGGGGAAAATCTGGTAGGTATTATTACGGTAAGCGATTTTCTCGATTATTTTGCGGCCAACCACAAAGCGTAATAATGACTCGCTGTCACTTCGCCGATGAAAGCCAAAATTAATGGATCGGGAATGTCAGGGAAACGGTTGTTCCTTTGCCTGGCGTGGTTTGAATCTTAAATGTGCCTCTGAGTTCTTCGGCGCGGGCGCGCATATTGGCCAAGCCATGACCAACGGCCTGTCTAATGGTGGATGCATCGAAGCCACGGCCGTTATCCGTTATCACCAGTTCTACCCCTTTTGGACCACGCCGCGCCGTAATCGACACCTGGCTTGCCCGCGCATGACGGGCAATATTGGCCAGCGCCTCCTGCGTCGTTAGAAAAATCGCCCGCACCACCGGCGTAGACAACATCGCCACCACATCCGGCGGCACCGACAACGTCACAGGAATCATGGTGTTGGCCTGAAATTCACGCACCAACCGCGAAAGCCCCTGTTCCAAATTTCCACTAAACCGATGCGGCCGTAAATCCAAAATAAAATTGCGGATATCACGAATGGTGTCGTTTAGCCCCTCAATCGCATTTTCAAGCAGATCGTCCGCTTCCGCCATGTGGCGCTTCTGAATCTCCAATCGCGTCGATTCCAAAATCAAGCCCACGGCATAAATCGACTGGATCACGCCATCGTGGAGGTCCATGCCAATCCGCGCCCGCTCGTCTACAATGGCCAGACGTCCAACCTGTTCATAAAGCCGGGCATTTTGTATAGCCACCGCCACATGAGCCGCCAACATCTGCACCAATTCGACATCGTATTCAGAGAACTCGTCGAATTCCAGCTTGTTGGTGAGGTACAAATTGCCCAGGACATCGTTGCCGGCTATTACCGGAACACCCAAAAAACTCTCCATGGGCGGGTGCTGCGCCGGAAACCCGACTGAACGCTCATCGTCGGAAATACGTGGGATGCGAATCGGCCGGGGATCGGCGATTAAAACGCCCAACAACCCGTGACCTTGCGGCAAATTGGGGATCAGGTTGGCCATTTCGGAGGGCATGCCGCTGTAGACGAAGGTTTCCAACTGGCCCTCGGCATTGGGCACGCCCAATGCCGCGTACTGCGCGCCTACCAGATCACGGGAAGACTCAACAATTTGCGAGAGGACTTTTTCTAGCGTTAATTCACTGGCTATGGCCAGCGCCGCTTCGTTGAGGGCCGCCAGTTGTCTGTTCCGAACGGCCAGTTGGTGTTCTGTGACTTCTTGGCTGGTTAGCCGATCTGGGTAAGACATACGTAATTGGCTAGAGGTAATCTTTTAAGTGATGCTGGATCGCGTAAGCGGCTGCTTCAGCGCGATTCGAGACGCCTAATTTAGAAAGAATGCTGCTGACATAATTACGAACGGTTCCTTCGCTGAGGAACAAGGCGCTGGCTATTTCACGGTTCGTTTTACCTTCGGCTATCAGGGCTAACACTTGCATTTCCTGGGCGGTTAGTTCGCCAAAGGCTGCGGCTTCTTCCTTTTGGATGGAGTGGCGGATTTCGGAGAAAACGCGTTGGGTTAATGTGGGATCCAGGGTGGCTTCTCCACGAGAGGCTGATTCGATGGCGCGAATCAGATCATTGCTGCCAACTTGTTTGAGAACATAACCGGCGGCGCCGGCGCGAATGGCGGCAAAGAGCATTTCATCTTCGGCGTAGGAAGTGAGCATAACGACTTTGATTTCGGGTCTGGCGATGGTTATTTGCTGGCAGGCATCGACGCCGCTGCCGCCGGCCAGGCGAATATCCATCAAAACTATATCTGGTTCTAAGTCTAGGGCCTTTTCAACGGCTTCGGCTTCGGCCGCAGCTTCGCCCACCACTTCAAAATTGGGGTGATGATCTAATAGGCTTCGTAAACCTAACCGGACAACTTCGTGATCGTCGACAAGAAGAATTCGTAAGGATGACATGCGCATTAGTATAGCTTTTTCTCTGCAATTCATCCAACAAGGAAAATTAGCGGGTGGAAGATGGGGGAACGGCCGTTGCCCACTAATGAGTTTCATCAAGCGCACCGATGACATTACTCACTTCACCGCGAACCCTATTTACCGTAACCTGTGTTTAGGATGGTCGGGTATCACCAAAAAGGAGATGTACCATGTACCAATGCCAGCGGTTGTTAGTGCCCTTAGACGGTTCGTCGTTGGCGGAAAGAGCGTTACCACCAGCATTTGCCATTGCCAAAGCGCTATCTACCAATGATCGCTGCGCCGTGGATATTTTACGGGTTGTTCCCCCTTTATTTCTCACCATCGACCCTGTGCTTTACGCCGAAACCTTACATCTGAGCGAAGAAGAAGCGCAAAGTTATCTGGAAACCATCGCCATTGAATGGTCTACAGCCGATTTGCCTATTACCACGGCCGTTACCGCCGGGTCTGTCGCGGAGAGTATCATCGGCTACACGCAGCAGACCAACATAAACCTGATTGTCATGTCCAGCCACGGCCGTTCCGGGTTGGGCCGGTGGGTGTACGGCAGCGTCACCGAAAAAGTGCTGCGCCAGGGCTGCTGCGCCACGCTCATCATTCGCCAAACGGTTCAGCCACCGCCAGAAATATTCCACAAAATTCTCGTCTGCCTGGATGGATCGCTGCTGGCGGAGCAGGTATTAGACCCCATTTTCACCATTGCCCGCGCAACCCAGGCCGAAATTACCTTGCTGCGCGTGCTGACGCCATCGCATCTGGCCATTGAAACCTATGCCATGGAGCAGTTGCTCGCCAACGTGGAGGAAATGGAACGCGACACGGCCGAGGCCTATTTGCGCCAACTGCTGGTGAAGTTGGCGCCTGAAGGCCTCACCATTACCACGCAAACGGCCGTTGGCCCAGCCGCCGACGTGATCATCGACACCGCTGCCAACCAGGGCTTCGATCTCATCGCCATGTGCAGCCACGGCCGTTCCGGCATTAGCCGCTGGGTTTACGGCAGCGTGACCGAAAAAGTGCTGCGGGGAGCCGCCTGCGCCACCTTCATCCTGCGCGGCAGCGAAGCAGCCTCGGACGAAAGCGACCTGCTCCAATAGCTGCCAGAGGAGATTGCCAACGGCCGTTATCCCGTTCTCTAATCTCCCATAAACCCGGTTGGTTGACACCCTAAGAGAAAACCCTATGTCCAATCCGCCCCCAGGCTTTGTAATCTGGATTACCGGCTTGCCCGCTTCCGGCAAAACGTCGCTGGCCAGGGCTATGCAAGATATCCTGGCCGACGAAAAAATAGCCACCCTCATATTGGATGCAGCAGAACTGCGCACCCTGCTAACGCCAAACCCAGAATACACCGACGCAGAACGCCGCTGGCTCTACCAGATACTCACCGGTCTGGCCACTTGCTTCGCCCGGCAAGGAACCAACGTCCTCATCGCCGCTACCGGTAATCGACGCACATATCGGGAACAAGCGCGCCGTCTAAGCCCTGTTTTTGCCGAAGTTTACCTGGATTGCCCGCTGGCGGTTTGCCAAAGCCGGGATCCCAAAGGCCAATATTTAAACGCCGACGACAAAGACCACATACCAGGAATTGGCGTCGCTTATGAACCCACTTTTGCCCCCGAAGTGATCGTCAACACGGCCGATAAAACGCCCTATGAAGCAGCCCACTCAGTTATCAACGTGCTGAAACTGGAACGAATCATTATAGGAGTCATGTCTCATGGCAATTCCCAGCCCGTTAACCCCCAGCCAATTACGTCGCCTTTGTAATCCGGCGCAATTTCAATTTGAAACCACAGCTGATTTACCCGTTTTAGAAACCATCATCGGCCAGGAGCGGGCTGTAGAATCAATTCGTTTTGGCGTGGGTATCCAGCATAGTGGGTTCAATTTATTTGCTTTAGGACCAAATGGCATCGGCAAGTACACGGCCGTGCAGCAATACCTGCAACAAAAAGCGGCCCAACAACCCACCCCCGACGACTGGTGCTATATCTTCAACTTCGATCAGCCTCACAAACCCCACGCTCTCAACCTGCCCGCCGGTCACGCCGCCCAACTACGCGCCGACATGCAGCAGCTTGTCGAAGACCTGGGCACTGTCTTGCCCTCCGCCTTTTCCAGCGACGAATACCAGAAGCAGAAAAAAGCCATCGAAGAAGAATTCAAACAGCGAGAAATTCAGGCGCTGGACGATTTAAAGGCCAAATCGCAAGAAAATAACATCGCCTTCATCCGCACCCCGTCCGGATTCGCCTTTGCCCCGCTAAAAAACCGCGAAGTGATCAGCCCCGAAGAATTCATGAAGCTTTCGGCCGCCGAACAAAAAGAAATCGAAACTCAAATTCAAGAATTACAAGAAGGGCTGCAAGGCATCATGAGCCAACTGCCGCACTGGCAGCGCGAACTGCAAAAACAACTCAAAGACCTCAACGGCAACGTGGCCATCTTTACCATCACGCCCATGTTTCATGAACTGCGGCAAAAATATGCGGGCATGGACGCGGTGTTGGTTTATTTAACGGCCGTACAAAACGACATCGTCAAAACCGTCGATGACTTCCTCGGCGCAGAAGAATCTCCCCTGGCCTCCATGATGGGCGGGCGCGACAAAGAAAATTCCCCCCAGCGATTCTCCCGCTACCAGGTCAACGTCATCGTCGATAACAGCCAGACCAGCGGCGCGCCGGTCGTTTATGAAGATCAGCCGGCCTACAACAACCTCATCGGCCGCGCCGAACACATCTCACAAATGGGCACCTTGTTCACCGACTTCACCCTCATCAAACCCGGCATCCTCCACCGGGCCAATGGCGGCTACCTGATGCTGGATGCGCGCAAAGTCTTGCTGCAACCTTACGCCTGGGAAGGTCTAAAACACGCCCTGCGCGCCCAAGAAATTCGCCTGGAATCGCTGGCGCAGTCCATCAGTCTCATTAGCACTGTCTCGTTGGAGCCGGAACCCATTCCGCTGGATGTAAAAGTTGTGTTGATGGGCGACCGCGACCTGTATTACTTGCTGCACCAATATGACCCTGATTTTGCGGAACTTTTCAAGGTGGCGGCCGATTTTGAAGATGAGATGGTGCGCGACGACGCCAGCAACCAATCCTACGCGCAACTCATCGGCACGCTGGCGCGCAAAGAAGCGCTGCGCCATTTCGACAAAGAAGCGGTGGCTCTGGTGATTGAACATGGGGCGCGGCTGGCCGGCGACGCGGGCAAATTGTCTACCCACATGCAAAGTGTGTCCGATTTGCTGCGCGAAGCCAGCTATTGGGCGGGAGAAGCCCAACGCGCAGTCGTTACTCGCGCCGATGTGCAGCGCAGCCTGGAAGCGCAACTTTACCGCAACGGCCGTATCCGCGAACGCCTCCAGGAAGCCATCCTGGAAGACACCATCCTCATCGACACCCAGGGCGCGGTTGTCGGGCAAATCAACGGGCTGGCTGTTTACATGCTGGGCGCCTACAGCTTTGGCCGCCCCAGCCGCATCACCGCCCGCGTGCGCCTCGGCAAAGGGGAAGTCATCGACATCGAGCGGCAGGTGGAAATGGGCGGCCCAATCCATTCCAAAGGCGTGCTGATTTTGGCCAGCTTTTTAGGCGCGCGCTATGCGGCGGAACGGCCGTTATCCCTCACCGCCAGTCTGGTTTTCGAGCAATCGTACAGCGGCGTGGATGGCGACAGCGCTTCCTCAGCAGAACTCTACGCCCTGCTTTCGGCGCTGTCCGGCGCGCCCATCCACCAATCTTTAGCCGTTACCGGCTCGGTTAACCAATATGGTCAGGTCCAGGCAATCGGCGGTGTCAATGAAAAAATCGAGGGTTTTTATGACCTTTGCCTCGCCAGCGGCCTCACCAGCAGCCAGGGCGTGCTGATCCCGGCGGCCAATGTGAAACATCTGATGCTGCGGCAAGACGTGGTGGATGCGGTCAGCAACGGCCGTTTCCACATCTACCCCATCCACCACATCGACGAAGGCATCGAACTGTTAACCGGCATACCGGCCGGGGAACTGGACCAAACCGGCAGCTACCCTGCGGAAAGCATTAACGGCCGTGTCGTCGCCCACCTGGATAAACTCGCCGAAAAACAACGGGCTTTTGCTAGCCCTCCCGTCGAGGCCAGCCAGCAAAAGCAGGAAGAAAGCAAAAACTCATGAAAATCCAACGGATTTTAGTCGCCCTGGACGCTTCGCCTCACAGTCTGGCGGCGCTAGAAGCAGCCATCGATCTGGCCGAACGATTGGACGCCGAACTACAAGGTCTATTTGTCGAAGACATCAACCTGCTGCGTCTGGCACAACTACCCTTCGCCCGCGAACTGCGCTACCCCCTGCCTGGGTCACAAAAAGTGGACACATTGCACATGGAAGAACAACTGCGCGGTCAGGCAGCCCAGGCCCAACGCCTGTTTCAGCAGTTGGCCGAAGACCACAAAATCAAACATTCGTTTACGGTTGTCCGTGGGGTTGTTGCTTCCTCCTTGCTCCGGGCCACCCTGAAAGCGACCTGTTGGTGCTGGGGCGCACCAGCCACACGCTCATTCGCACCGGCCGATTGGGGTCCACGGCGCAAACGGCCGTTACCCACGCTGAACGCTCCGTCCTCCTCGTCCACCCCAAAGCCGATCTCAGCCGCCCGCCCCTGCTAATTTACGATGGCTCCACCGCCGCCGCCCGTGTGTTGTCTGTGGCCACCAGCATTACACCGCGCAACGGCCGTCTCTACATCCTCCTCTACCTGCCAGACATCGACACAGCGCAAAACGCCATCGACCACATCGAAACCGCCCTATCAGAGCGCCAGATCGAAGCCGTCTATCGCCGCCTCTATGGCGTTCAAGCCCAAGACCTCATCGACTTCATCAACGAATCAGAAAACAGCCTGCTTATCCTGAGCGGCCAATACGAACAATTCCCACCGGCCGTTATTCGCCGCCTCGCCGAAGACCTCACCTGCCCGGTATTGGTTGTCCGGTAAAAAATCTCCCATTTGAACCCGCATTTTGGGTAATGGGGACAGCATGTTACCATTGGCTTTATGGCCTACAAACCCACCGATCAAGAACTGCATTCGATCCGCCGCGCCACCATTTTTCAGGGCCTCACCGACGCCCAACTGCAAATCATACTCCAGGCAGCTCGCCTGGTTCAGGTAGAACGCCACGGCTTTTTCTTCCATCAGGGCGAACCTGCATCCACGTTTTATGTGATCCTGCAAGGCAACGTGCGTCTGGCGCAGCTCACCCCGGAAGGGCGACAGGTGATCATGCATTATTTTGGCCCAGGCAGCGAGATTGCCGTCATTGTGGTGCTCAGCAAAGCGGATTATCCGGTTTCCGCCGAAGCCGCTTCCGATGCCGCCGCGCTGGGCTGGGACCAACAGACAGTGTTTTCGCTCATGGAGCAGTTCCCCCGTCTGGCCATTAACGGCCTGGAAATGGTTGCCGGGCGCTTTTGGGAACTGCAAAATCGCTACCGAGAATTGGCAACCGAACGCGTCGAGCAGCGGGTGGCCCGCGCAGTTGTGCGGCTGGTGCAGCAGGGGAATGGGCAAAACGGCCGTTCCACCCCACCCCTACTCACCCTCAGCCGCCAAGACCTGGCCGAAATGACCGGTACCACCCTCTTCACCGTCAGCCGCATTTGCAGCAGTTGGGAGCAGCGCGGCTTTGTGGAAGCCGGCCGCGAACAACTGATCATCCACCAGCTAGACCACATCATCGCCATCGCCGATGACCTGCAACCACACGCCCCCACCACCGCTGAACCCTGAACCCCCATCGAACCAGACAGCCAGAAACTTACAATTCAATGCAAACTGACCGCTAGCACTGGCGGCTCAACAAACTACGGTTGATCCAATTCCACCTCTTCTTTGCGCCAGCGCAAAGACGCTGCTTCCCTTCGTCGTTACAATGCACCCTACTCGCCGCCGCCAGGCCTGTTTTTGGCGCGCTCAGTGGCTGCTGATTTATTTTTTATTCCGCTGAACCCCCTGGGGTTGTATCAGAAGCAAAAGGAAGGGACATTCATGAGTGAGAATTCAGACAATCAAATCAATTCCGTACGCCTGCTTATTTTAGGCGTCGTCACGGTGGTGATTGTGCTTGGGCTGGTGTTGGTGATTCAGGCGGTAACGGCCGTTCCCGCCACCGCCACCGAAACCGGCCCCGTTGACGTGCTGGCCAACAGCAACGACGAATGCGTCACCTGCCATCGCAACGCCACCCCCGGCATTGTGGAACAATATGGCCACAGCACCATGGCCGGCGCCGAAGTGGGCTGCCGCGACTGCCATGAAGTCGCCGCCAACTACCCCGACGCCATCGAACACGAAGGCACCTTCGTTCTGGCCTCCCCCACCGCCGCCAAATGCGAATCTTGCCACGAAGCCGAAGTGGCCCAATTCAACCAGAGCCGCCACAGCATCCCGGCCTACGTCGCCTTCGCCGGCGAAGATGGGCTGACCCCTGAATTAAAAGCCGCCTACGAAGCCGTACCCGAAGGCGGATATGTGCAAGACAAGGTAAAAGCGCGCAACGCCCTTCACGCTTTGGAAGGGCCGGCTATCACCCTGTTTGCCTGCGAAACCTGCCACAACGTCGGCAAACCAGCCAGCGATGGCTCCGTGGGCCAGTGCCAGGACTGCCACCTGCGCCACGAATTTAGCCTGGAACAGGCGCGTAAACCAGAAACCTGCAACGCCTGCCATATCGGCCCCGACCATCCGCAGTGGGAAATCTTCCAGGAGTCGCCGCATGGCATCGCCTATGCCACGTCTGGTCATAAATGGAATTGGGAAGCCGACCCTGGCACGCTCACCGTCAACGATTTCCCGGCCGCCACCTGCGCCCTGTGCCACTTCAGCGGCTTTGGGTCCAGCGGCACCACCCATGATGTGGGCGACCGCCTGACCTGGTTCCTGGCGTCGCCGATCAGCGACCGACGGCCGTCCTGGCAAGACAACAAAGTACGTATGCAAGGTGTCTGCCTGGAATGCCACAATAAAAACTTCATCGACACATTCTACGGCAATGCGGATGCGGCCGTTGAGCAGGTAAATGCCTGGGTCACCGAAAGCGACCAAATCATGGCGCCTCTCAAAGACAATGGCCTGCTCACTGCCGCCCCATTCGACGAACCCATCGACTTCACCTATTTCGAGCTGTGGCACCATTGGGGCCGCACCGCCAAATTTGGCGTCTGGATGCAAGGTCCAGATTACGTCCAGTGGCATGGGGCGTATGAAATTTTGTCCGATCTGGCCGAACTGCGCGAAATGGCGAACGATAAAATGGAAGCCGCCGGTCTGGCAACAGGAGAATAACGTGAGCTATCTGGCCCTGGTTTTTCCTGCCTTAAAAGAGCGACGCTTGCCGTTTAGCCGCGACCAACTCATGCTGCTAATGGCCGCCATCAACCTGCTGTTTTTGGGTCTGGATACCTATCTGGCGCACATGATCAGCGGCACGTTGGTTCCGCGAGAACAAATCCCCGTTTACTTTGGCACAATCGCCGGGGTTGTTCTGTTGGCGGCCGGGTTGATTGCCTTACGCAACCGCAGTCTGGCGGTCTGGCTGGCGACGTTGGTGCTGTTGAGCAGCACGGCCGTTGGCCTGTTAGGCGCATACTTTCATCTCATCCGTGGCGCGCTGCCCACTGCCCCCGCCGGTCAACGCCTCAGCATCAATTTGCTGGTCTGGGCGCCGCCCATTGTGGCCCCGCTAACGTTTGCCCTGGTCGGTCTGTGGGGTCTCAGCGCCGCCTGGGTCGAAGAACCGCCAGACAGCGGTACTTTGCGCCTGTGGCGCGGCCACCGCTTGCGTTTGCCTTACAACAAAACCCGCGCTTACCTGTTTATGGTCAGTCTGGGGCTGTTGGCCACGCTCCTGAGCAGCGTACTCGACCACGCGCGATCCAGTTTCGAGAATCCCTGGCTCTGGATTCCCACCATGGCCGGCATCTTCGGCACAGTCGTCGCCGCCGGGTTGGGCGTGGTCAACAAACCCACCAAAGGCGACATCTGGGTTTACGTCGGAACGATGCTGCTGCTAATCCTTGTTGGGCTTGTCGGCGCGGCGCTGCATGTGCAGTTTGATCTGTCGGGACAAAACGCCATCGTCACGGAGCGTTTTCTGCGCGGCGCGCCTTTCCTGGCCCCCTTGTTGTTTGCCAATATGGGCACGTTGGGCCTGATCGCCCTGCTTTCACCCGTTGAGTCGTAAGACTGAAATTCTGGCTGCGTCAATCGTCACCCATCGGTGTTATCCACCGGTGCGTGACGTTTGGCATTCTGCCAACGATTGGAATTTGTGACATGGAAACGCCTTATACCTTTTTTGCCGATTTGGCCGCGTTAACGGCCGTTACGCCCCAAGACAGCATCGTCAGCCGCACATTGATAAACACCGATACGCATAAGGTCATTTTGTTTAGCTTTGCCGCCGGACAGGCGCTGTCTGAACACACCGCCGCCATGCCCGCTCTGTTGCACTTCATCAGCGGGCAGGCGCGCCTGACTCTGGGCAGCGACGAAATGGCGGCGCAGGCCAACACCTGGGCGGCCATGCCGGCCAATCTACCGCACAGCATTTTGGCGGAAACGGCCGTCACCATGCTGCTGATCATGGTGAAAAAATCATGATCGGGCAGGAGAATCGCCTCTGGCGTTGGACCTGGCTGCTGGCCCTGAGCGTGTTCATTTTGGCGGCCACCACCGGCGCGCTTATGCGCTTTGGCCTGCTAAAAGGTTTCCCCTGGGGACTGCAATACACCAACGTCCGCCACGCCCATTCCCACCTGATGTACTTTGGCTGGGTAACGCCCGCGCTGATGGGACTGATGGTTACCTGGCTGCCCGCGTTGACCGGACGGCCGTTATCCGCGCTCAGCCAGTCACGATTCCGCCGCATCATCCGGCTGGTTTTACTGCTGGCGGTGGGCGCGTATGGCGCATTCTTGCTCTACGGCTACCGCCCGGCGCAATTTGGCAGCCTGCGACTGCCCCTCTCCACCATTCTGGCCAGCCTGAACATGATCAGTTGGTATGTTTTTACGGCCGTCTACTGGCAGGCGACAAAAGGGGCGGCGCGCATCAGCCCGCTGCGGTTGTGGGACGCCGCGCTGGCGTTTATGGCGCTGGCGTCGCTGGGGGCGTGGGGGGTGGCGGTAACGGCCGTTCTCCGCATTCAAGACCCGGTTGTTTCCGCGCTTCTCACCCATCTCTTTTTGGATTTGTTTGCTTCCGGATGGTTTATTCTGGGCGTGCTGGGGCTGGTCAGCGCCGCCAATCCGCTGGCCTCGCGCCATCCATGGGCGGCCAAGAGCGAATCCCTGTTGATCATGGGACTGCCGGTGGCCTTCTTGTTAAGCATCCCGGTCAACCTGCTGCCGCCTTTTGTGCGCCTGATTGGCAGCCTGGGCGGGCTGATGGTTGGCCTGGGGCTGTGGGGGCAAATTGTTGTGTTTTGGCAAGGAGCGGAAAAACGGTGGCGGCCGGCGCTGCTTTTCCTGAGCCTGGAAGCGACGGCCACATTGGCCGTAACCATTCCGGCGATTGCCCGCTGGAGTGAACGGGCCAATTTGCGGATTTCTTACCTGCACTGGCTGCTCTTGGGGTTTGTGACGCTGGGGTTGGTGGCGGCGGCGCAAACAACGTGGGGCGAAGATTTTGTGAAGGGGCGGCGGTGGCTGGTAACGGCCGTTACCCTCCTCATCCTCAGCCTGATTCCGTTAAGCAATGTGTGGCCGGCGGCGTGGCACGGCCGTTGGACCATGCAGCTTGCCGCCTGGGTCGCCTTCGGTCCCGTGCTTGTGGCCTGCGGAATGTTGATCGGGGGAATGAAACGACATGGTTAGATGGGTCCAATCTGGCAGACTGGACCCATCTCAAAACAGTTAATCTCGCTCGCGCAGGTGGGGGAAGAGCAGCACCTCGCGGATGGTCGGCTGGTCGGTTAGCAGCATCGTCAACCGGTCCACGCCAGTGCCGAACCCGCCGTTCGGCGGCATGCCATAACGCATCGCCCGCAAATAGTCATCGTCAATCGGGTTCAGTTCGTCGTCATCTTTGGCATACATTTCCTGCAAGGCTTCAAAACGGCGCTGCTGCTCCTGCGGATCGTTCAACTCGGTAAACGCGTTACCCATTTCCATGCCGGCGATGAAATACTCAAAACGCTCCACATGCAGCGGATCGCCGGGGATGCCTTTGGCCAGCGGCGAAATATCGCGGGGGTATTGGGTGATAAACGTCGGCTGGATGAGGTTTGGTTCGACAAAATCGCCCAGCAGGCCATCTACCAATTTGCCCCAACTGGCTCCCGGCGGCGTTTGGGTAGCCACGCCGCGCGTTTTGCCCATCTGCTGAATGGCTTTGGCCAATGGCTCGGCTTCCGGGAAGTCAACGTAGTCGATGCCGGTAAATTCCAGAATGGCCTCCCGCATGGAGATGCGGTTCCACGGCGGGGCCAGGCTGATTGTGTGGCCCTGGTAGGTGATGGTTGTTGTGCCCAGAACATGCGTGGCGACGTAGGCCACCATGCGCTCGGTGAAATCCATCACGTCGTTGTAATCCCAGTATGCGGCGTAAAATTCAAGCTGGGTGAATTCGGGATTGTGTTTGAAGCTGACGCCCTCGTTGCGGAAGTCACGGCCGATTTCGTAGACGCGTTCGTAGCCGCCCACCAGGAGCCGTTTGAGGTACAGTTCAAAGGAGATGCGCAGGTAGAGTTCTTGTTTGAGCTGGTTGTGATGGGTAGTAAACGGCCGTGCCGCCGCGCCGCCATACAAAGGCTGCAAAATGGGGGTTTCCACTTCCAAAAGTCGTGGTCTTCAAAAAAACGGCGCAAAGCGCTGATGGTTTTGGCGCGGGCGCGGAACACATCGCGCACTTCGGGATTGACCGCGAGGTCAGCGTATCGCTGGCGATACCGTTCTTCGACGTCGGTGAAGGCGCTGTAACGCACCAACTCGCCGTCAACCTCTTGCTCTTTGACCACCGGCAGCGGGCTGACTGCTTTGCTGAGGAGCTTCCAGTCGGAAACGCGCAGGCTTACTTCTCCGGCGCGGGTGCGAAAGAGAACACCGGTCGCCTGCACAAAATCGCCCAAATCGAGCAGTTTGCGGAAGATGGCGTGAGATTCTTCGCCTACTTCTTCGCGGCGGATAAACAGTTGGAAACGGCCGTGTCCATCCACAATATGCGCAAACACCGTCTTGCCCATATCCCGCATACTCACCAACCGGCCACACACCGTGGCTTTCACTTCTTCCGTTTCGGCGGCGGCGTTAAACGCCTGCATCGCTTCCGTGGTTGTATGCGTGCGTTCGCTCCGCAGCGGATACGGCTCAATGCCTGCCTCTTCCAATCGCGCCAATTTTTCCAGACGCTGCTGCTCTAAATGCGTTGGCTGCCAGCTCATGATGTCCTCTCCTGAATCAACAAAAAGCCCGTGTCGAGCACGGGCTGAAAAATCTATCACTGTCCTAAAAATCGCTAGTCGATTTTGACAACCCGAAACTCCGTGATGCCTCGCGGAGCCTTGATACGCACAATATCATTCACCTTTGCGCCTAATAGGGCAACGCCTAACGGGCTTTCATTGGAAATGCGGCCTTCCGTAGGATCGGCCTCGGCGGCGCCAACCAGGTGGTAACGCTCTTCTTCGTCGAAGCCTACTTCCACCACAGTCACCCAATCACCCACGCGCACGTAATCATGCGGGCCGTTGTCATCTTTGATCACCTGGTAATTTTTCAGGATTTCTTCAATTTCTTGAATACGTCCTTCCAGAAATGATTGGGCATTCCGGGCCGCTTCCAATTCGGCGTTATCGATAAAATCGTCATCAGGGCCGTCGTCAAAAGCGCGCTGCAAACGGTCGGCGACTTCCTCCCGACCAACTGTGACCAATTGTTCGAGTTCTTTTTGTAATTTTATGAGACCTTCGGCTGTTACCAGGTAAGGTTTTCTCGTCGTCATATATAACCCCCAATATAAGGGAAAACCGCTGCTGCCAGCGGCTCGTCGCCAGTAAAATTTGATTTAGGGGCGGAATTATATCAGAATTAGGTGCTTTGTAAAGAGTAAATAACCGCTCGTTTGTTCTATCCCTGACGAGGGCATGGCCGGTTGGTGAGAGTTGTGTTGATGGCGAAGACGGCCGTATCAGATCATGTTACACTTCTCGACCGAAAATAACGTTGCAGGAAGGCAATTCATGGGTAAGGCGCTTCAATTTTTTCTATTGGTTTGTTTGCTGGTCGGATTGGCGGCTTGTGGTTCAGCGCCTGGCATGGCGGCAACGGCCGTGCCGCCCGCCCTCACCCCTACAGCCACGCCGCCGCCGCCAACCCCAGTCCCAACCCACACTTCCACACCTGTTCCCACGCTAACTCCAACCCCGGAACCAACCCGCTTTGCGCCGCCGGACATCCATTATCTGCAAGCGGCCGTCGAGGCGACCCTGGCTGATTTTGACGGCCTGAGCAGTTACGTCATTATCGACCTGACAACCGGCGACCAGATCAGCCATGATCCTGATCTGGCTATTGCCGGCATGAGCCTGATCAAAATCCCGCTGCTGGTGGAGACATTTCGCGCGCTGACCAATCCGCCCGACGTGGAGCAAACCAAGCTGCTGACCCAAACCACGTCGCTTTCCAGCAATTTTGCCGCCAATTTGCTGCTGCGCGATGTGGTCGGTGGCGGCGATATTTTCGCCGGCGCCGACACGCTGACGCAGTCGATGCGCGATTTGGGCCTGTACAACACCTTTATTGCCGTGCCTTATGACATGGAGCCGGGAAACGGCCGTCTCGCCACCTACCTCACCCCGGCCAACCAGCGCACCGACCTCACCACCCATCCCGACCCTTACCGCCAGACGACGATTGGCGACCTGACGGCCGTTACCCGCATGATCTACGACTGCGCCGAACACGCCAACGGCCAACTACGCGAGATGTACCCCAACGAACTTACGGCCGTGGAATGCCAGGAAATATTGTCCCTGATGGAAGAAAACAACCTGGCCCGGCTGCTGGAACGCGGCCTACCTGACGGCGTGGTCATGGCCCACAAAGTCGGCTGGATCGACGACACGCACGGCAACATCGGCATCGTCTTTGGTCCTGAGCGCGACTATTTGGTGGCCCTGGCGCTGTATTCGCCGGGCTGGTTGGAGTGGGAAATCAGCGCGCCGCTGTTTGAAACTGTGTCGCGGCTGGCGTATGCCCATTTTAATGATCCGGATGCGTATCCGGCCGCACTGCTGGCTGCGCCGCCGGACATACCCCCCACACCAACGGCCGTGCCCACCCCGGCATATCCGCAAGCCATCGTCTTTGGCACATCCGGCGTCGGCCTCACCCTGCGCGCCACCCCTGGCGGCGTCGAAGTGGTTGTATTACCGGAAGGCGCCGTGGTCAGCCTGCTGGATACCGCGCCGCAACTACAGGACGGCCTCACATGGCGGCATGTACGCACGCCAGCCGGTGAAGAAGGCTGGGTCGGCGAAGACTTTCTAACGTTTAATTAGGGGCTGGCGGATGGAGAAAATAGAAAAACAGGCAGAGCGCGCAACGCAAGACGCTCTGCCTGCCATGTTTACGCTAATTGAGCGAGAAAATGCCCTGGTCTTCTTTGGGCATCAGACGCATGTATTTCAGCTCTTGCCGGTAGATTTTTGTCAGTTCGTTGAGTACGCTGGTGGCTTTGTCGTTTTCCAGAAACGCCTGTTTTTGTTCGGCATCCACCTGTATGGCGGCCGCAGCCAGGAAAATCAGGTCTTCCGGATCCGTCGGCATCTGATCGGAATCGAATTCGACGTGTCCGGTATCGGCTAAGATGCGCAGGTATTCGGCCACCAATGGCAGCAGGCGATTGGCCGCCTGCGCCAGCGCCTGTTCCGTTTCAGCAGCGAATGGGAAGTCTTCCATGGTCCCCATAAGGTAGGCGCGATCGTGATTTAACGAGAGGATGCGGAAACGTTCCGTGCCCACGGTCATGAGCAGGAGACGGCCGTCTTCCAAACGTTCTACCTCTACAATCTCCGCCACACAGCCCACTTCATACGGATCGGCTACCGGCCCGCCCTCGGCAACACCGCTGCGAATGAGAACCACGCCAAACGGCCGTTTATCATCCAGACAAAACTGGATCATCTCCCGGTACCGTTCTTCAAAAACATGCAGCGGCAGCGGCATCCCCGGAAACAACACGGTATTTAAAGGAAAAAGCGGCAATTCAAACATCACAAAACCCCCTTATCTACCTGATATAAAAACGGGACGAAATTCATCGCCCCGTTTCATACTATACAATTATCCGCACTTAAAAATCAACCTTATTCATCCATTATTGAGCTTTCGGCGCGGCTGCCTTAATTTCATCCGTCACGCCATCTGCAAATTGCTTGAAATTGTTGTTAAACATCTCCACCAATTTCTTCGCCTGCGCGTCGTAAGCCGCGCCGTCCGCCCAGGTCGCCCGCGGATTCAATACGTCGTCTGGCACGCCTTCCACTTTCTTGGGGATTTGCAGGCCAAAGAATGGTTCCGTGGTTGTTTCCACGTTGTCCAATTCGCCATTCAACGCGGCCGTAACCATGCGGCGGGTATACGCCAACTTCATGCGACTGCCCACGCCGGCCGGACCGCCCGTCCAACCGGTGTTCACCAGCCAGACCACAGAATTGTGCTTGTCGATTTTTTCGCCCAGCAGTTTAGCGTACACACCTGGATGCAAAGGCATAAAGGGCGCGCCAAAACAAGCGCTGAAGTTAGGCTGCGGTTCAGTGACACCGCGTTCCGTACCGGCTACTTTGGCGGTATACCCGCTCAAGAAGTGGTACATCGCCTGTTCTTTCGTCAATTTGCTGATTGGAGGGAGCACACCAAACGCATCGGCCGTCAGGAACATCACATTTTGCGGATGGTTGCCATACCCTTCGGGGTCAGCATTGTCGATATGGGTAATCGGGTAGCTGGCGCGTGTGTTTTGGGTATGCGTGCCATCATCCAAATCCACGCGGCGGGTCTCACTATCAAAAATTACGTTCTCTAAAATTGTGCCAAACCGGCGCGTGGTCTGATAAATTTCCGGCTCGCCCTTCGGGTCCAGACGGATCACTTTCGCGTAACAGCCGCCCTCAAAGTTAAAGACGCCGTCATCGCTCCAGCCATGCTCGTCGTCGCCAATCAGAGTACGGTTCGGATCGTTGCTCAACGTGGTCTTGCCCGTGCCGCTCAGGCCAAAGAACAAAGCCGTATCGTCGCGGTCGGCGCCATAGTTAGCGCTGCAATGCATGCTCAACACGCCTTCTTTGGGCAAATAATAATTCATCGCCGAGAAGATGCTCTTCTTAATTTCACCGGCGTATTCCGTGCCGCCAATCAAGACCATGCGCTTGCCAAAATCAACCAGGATAAATGTCTGGCTGTTGGTGCCGTCAACGGCCGGGTCGGCCTTAAAGCGCGGCATGTCAATGACTGTGAACTGCGGGACGTGATTTTGCAGCTTTTCCCGATTTGATTCACGAATAAACATATTTCGCGAAAACAAGTTGTGCCAGGCATATTCATTGATGATGCGTACCGGCATCCGATACCGTTCGTCGGCGCCAGCATAGCCATCAAACACGAAGATGTCGCGGTTCTGGATGTAGGCCATCATTTTGCTGTGCAGCGTATCAAATTTTTCTTGCGAGAACGGCCGATTCACCTTCCCCCACCAAATATCATTCTCGCTGGTAGGTTCTTTGACAACAAATTTATCGTTCGGGGAACGGCCGGTATGGTCGCCTGTGCTTACGACAATCGGGCCAAGGTGAACAATATTCCCTTCACGACGTCGAATGATTTGTTCGTACAGCATGGAAGCTGAAAGGTTCCAATAAACTGTACCTGGATTACTAATTCCGTGATTTTCCACCCCATAGTTGCTTACAAATGGGCCAAAGTTTTGCATGGTTTTTCTCCTATTCACAAATAAACGAAACAAACTCTAACTGACAATTAGTGTACTTTGGCAGACAAACAAAAACAACTCACAAGCGAACAAAACCGTCACGAATTATTCGTGAAAAATGTCACAAAAGCAATTTGGTGGCAATTCAACGGCTTGTGACTATGAGGCGATGCCGGTAAAATAGCCATCATGCCTGATTTAAACAAGGAGGTAGATATGGATCCGATTGGTTTGTTAGTGATGGGCGTGTTTATTATTCTCGTCGCCGTTGCGGCTATTGTTCCCGGAATTCAGCGCAAGAGAGAAGAGCAGTAAACGGAACGTGGCGCAGTGTCAGGGGTCAGGGGTCAAATGTCATCCTGGCGTAATGGCAGCCGCGTGACATTTGACCCCTGACCATACATCATGACGCTTTGGAACCTTGAGGGTTTAAGTTGTAAATGGTCTAACTTCCCAAGAGCAAACCCTCAGGGTTTGTTGTGTTAGCTGCTTCCAGCACCGTGCTTTCGTCGTTGATCTTGGGTTTAAATTGTGTTTCGTATAAATTCGCATACAGGCCATCTTGCGCCAGCAGCGATTCGTGTGTGCCTTTTTCGACCAACCGCCCCTTCTCCATAACCAGAATGACGTCCGCCGCCAGGATGGTGGACAGCCGGTGGGCAATGACCAGGCTGGTGCGCCCTTTCATGACGCGCTGCAAGGCTTCCTGAATCAACGCTTCCGACAGCGAGTCGAGGTGAGATGTAGCCTCGTCTAATACCAGGATGCGCGGGTTTTTGAGGATGACGCGGGCGATGGCGATGCGCTGGCGCTCGCCGCCGCTGAGGCGGTAGCCGCGTTCTCCGACGACGGTGTCGTAGCCATCCGGCAGATCGGCGATGAAGTCGTGGATGTTGGCGGCTTTGGCGGCGGCGATCATTTGGGCTTCGCTGGCGTCGGGTTTGGCGTAGAGCAGGTTGGCGCGGATGGTGTCGTAGAACAGATAGGTTTCTTGGGTGACCATGCCAATGTTGTTGGCCAGGGTGTGCAGGGTGAGGTCTTTGATGTCGTGGTTGTCGAGAAGGATACGGCCGTTTGTCGGATCATACAATCGCGGTATGAGATAGGTAATGGTCGTCTTGCCAGCCCCACTAGGCCCCACCAACGCCACCAACTGTCCTGGTTCGATGGTAAAGTCGATGGCTTGCAAGGCCCAACGGTTGAGAACGGGCACGGCCGTTTCCTCATCTTGCGCCTCGCCATCGCGCTGCTTGCCCCGCTTCAGGTGCACATCACTGCCGCCCCAGCCAAAACGGGCGATCTCTTGCAGTCCCACCTGCCCGCTTTCCTGGTCCACGTAGGTAAAGGCGACATCCTGAAATTGCAGACGGCCGTTTACCTCTTCCAGCGCCACCGCCTCCGGCTTCTCCTGAATCTCCACCGGCATATCCAACGCCTCAAACACTCGCTCGAAACTCACCATGCTTTGCGCAAACTCCACCGGCGCATTGGTCAGGGCCATCAGCGGGCCATAAAGCTGGTTCAGATACGCGCCAAAAGCCACAATCGTGCCAATGGTAAAGGCATCCTGCAAAACCAGCAGGCCGCCCACCCAATAAACCACGGCCACACCCACTGCGCTCACCACGCTGAGCAGCATAAAAAACCAGCGCCCGATCACCGCCGAACGGATGCCAATATCCCGCACTTCGGCCGCGTCGTGGCTAAATCGATCCACCTCGCGCCGTTCGCGGCCAAATAATTTCACCAGCAGCGCCCCGCTGACGTTCAGCGTCTCGTTCATGGTGGCGTTCATCTCAGCGTTGTGCTCCATCGACCTGCGGCGCAAATCGCGCAGCACACGCCCAATGCGCCGCGCCGGCAGCACAAACAGGGGCAAAATAGCCAGCGCCAGCAGCGTCAGCCGCCATTCCAGAGCCAACATAATCGCCAGCGTGGCTACCAGCGAGACGATGTTGGAGATAATGGTCACCAGCGTATTGCTGATGGCTTGCTGCGCGCCCACCACGTCGTTGTTCAGCCGCGACATCAGCTCGCCGGTGCGCGTCTGGGTGAAAAAGCGCAGCGACATGCGCTGCATGTGTTCGTAAAGCGTGCAGCGCAGGTCAAAATCACCCCTTCGCCAATTTGCGAATTTAAGTTTCGCTGCCACACACCGATGACGCCGTTTACCAGCGGGATCAGAACCATGCCCAAAGCGACCAGATTGAGCAGGGTATAGTTTTTGTCCGGCAGCGCGGTGTCGATGAGGGCGCGCATGAGCAGCGGCGACAGCAGCGACAGACCGGTAATGAGCAAAATTGTAACCAGCAGCAGGACAACCTGGCCTTGATACGGCCGTGCAAAATCCCACACCCGCCACAACAAATCCCGCGTAATCGTTGGTCGATCTTGCGCTTCGTCGTGCCGGATATACGCAAACCAACCTCCACCATGAAAAGCCATACCATTCCTCCATTCCATAAGGAAGAGCGCAGATAGTCAGTCTGCGCTCTCCATGTTTTGCTGTGGGGTTAGGATACCACGATTTGGCCGGCTGCCTGTTAGAAACGTCTTAACATACGCTCACTGCATCAGCCCGGCCGTCAGCAACCGGTCGTGGACATCGTTGAAAGTGTCCACCTGCGTCTGGGTAATTGTTCCGGCGGCTAACAACTCGTCTAACATGTTTTGTTGATTTTGCCCCATGCTGCCGGACGCCGGCGGACCAGCAGCGATCATGCCGTCCATCAAAGCGTGAACCGTATCAAACAGATCGGCTTCGTCTTGCGTGATGACGTTTTGCGTCACAGCCTGGGCCAGCATGTCGGCTCGCTGCGCCGCTTCGGAATTGGCGCTGCCCATGCCCATGCCGCCAGGCATCGCCTGGCCGCTGCCGAGAGCGCGCACGTAATTGATAACGTCCCAGCGGGCCGTTTCTTCAAACGCGGTCTGCCAGGCAGGCATGGCCGAGTTGAAAGGATCGTGCGCCCCGCCTTCGCTGATGCGCCAATAGAGGTAATCGTCGCCCAACATCTGGCTGGTGTGGGCCACCGGCGCAGGCTGCGGTTCCAGGTTGGCCGCGCCGGGGCCATCGCCCATGCCGCTTTCGCCGTGGCAGACCACGCAGTATTTGGTAAAATTTCCTGGCCGCGCGCCAGCGATTCGTCGTCGGCGGCGATGGGGTTGGTCAATCCGGCGTATTCTTCCGGGACGGGCGCATTGTGGCGGGCCATCATGCCGCCGCCCATGCCCATCATGCCTCGGCTCTGGGTGGTTGTCGATGTGGGGGCGGGCACGGCCGTTTCCTCGGCCACCGATCCACAGGCTGCTAAAATCAACATCAAACTTGCTGCTAACCATACGATCTTTTTCATTCACTTCTCCCAATTCAATTGAGTAGCCGCGGTATCCTACCGCGTCTGATTATTGAGTAGCCGCGGTATCCTACCGCGTCTGACAGAGCGGGGTAGGGATACCCCGGCTACAGCGCGGTAAGAAACCAAGGTTACAACGGCCGTACGAAGTAACCTCGGCCCCCCCCCGCCCCCCCCCGGGGGGGTCCCCCCCCACCCCCCCCTCCCCGGGGGCACCCCCCCGGGGCCGCCGCGAAAATCAATCATCTACCCTGATTTACAACACGACAAAAAGCGCCGACAAATTTCCGCATTGGAAAAAATAATTTGCCCCAGGGAAAATTCAAACAGACAGATTGGTCCAATCTAATAAGGTTCTTTAGGAACTCAGGGGGTCGACAGCCCCTGATGCGTGATGCGTGATGCGTGACCAGAGAGGTTTCACGCATCACGTATCACGCATCAGACCAAACCCCATGAAATCCCAAAGACCCTCTAATAATTTAGAGCCGGACGCGCCGCAAACGTAAGGAATTACTGACCACGCTAATGCTGGAAAAAGCCATCGCGCCGGCCGCCAGGATGGGGTGAAGCTGGCGCAAAAAATCCGGCGCCCAATCAAACGGGGCCAGAATCCCGGCGGCGATGGGGATGAGGGCGGTATTGTAGCCAAACGCCCAGATGAGGTTTTCTTTGATATTGCGCATGGTGGCTTTAGACAGCTTGATAGCCTGCGGCACGCTGCGCAAATCGCCGCGCATCAGGGTCACATCGGCCGTTTCCATGGCCACGTCTGTGCCCGTGCCGATGGCCAGACCGACGTTGGCCTGCGCCAGCGCCGGGGCGTCGTTGATGCCATCACCAACCATGCCAACGACATACCCTTCGTCCTGTAATTGCTTGACATAGGCGGCTTTGTCGCCGGGCAGCACTTCGGCAAAGACACGGTCGATGCCGACTTCGGCGGCGATGGCCTGGGCGGTGGCCTCGTTGTCGCCGGTCATCATGACGACCGTCAGGCCTAAATTGTGCATGGCCTGGACCGCGTCTTTGGAGCCATCTTTGATGGTGTCGGCTACGCCGATGAGGGCGCTGGCCTGACCGTCTACGGCCAGCCACATGGCGGTTTTGGCTTCGGCTTGCAGAGTTTGGGCTTTGGCGGCCAGGCCGTTGAGATGGACAGAGTGCTGCTCCATCAGGCGCAGATTGCCGAGGAGGATGGAACGGCCGTCTACCTGCGCCCGGATACCAAACCCGGCAATGCTCTCAAAATCTGTCGGCTGGCTGAGGGATAAGCCCTGTTCGTTGGCCGCGCGCACAATCGCCTCGCCCAAGGGATGCTCGGAGCCGCGCTCGGCGCTGGCCGCCAGGCGCAAGATTTCGGATTGCGGATTGCGGATTGCGGATTGCGGGTCGGAAGATGGTTCCTCCGAAATCCGAAATCCGAAATCCGAAATCAACACATCTGTCACCGAGGGCTGGCCGCGCGTGAGCGTGCCGGTTTTGTCCAGCACGATGGCGTTGAGCTTGTGAACCTGCTCCAGCGCGGCGCTGTTTTTGAAGAGGATGCCATGTTCGGCCCCCTTGCCCACGCCCACCATGATGGAGGTGGGGGTAGCCAGCCCCATAGCGCAGGGACAGGCGATGACGAGAACGGCCGTTAACCGAATCAACGCCGCCACAAAATCACCCGTCACCAGATACCAGACGACAAACGTCAACACAGCCGCGCCAATCACAAAGGGCACAAAATAAGCCGCCACCTGATCCACCACGCGTTGGATAGGCGCTTTGGACCCCTGAGCCTGCTCCACCAGCTTGATAATTTGGGCCAGGGCCGTCTGTTTGCCCACTTTGGTGGCCTCGAATTTGAGCAGCCCCTGTTTGTTGATGGTCGCGCCGATCACGGCGTCGCCAACAGTTTTTTCCACCGGCAAACTTTCGCCGGTGATCATGCTTTCATCGAGGGTGGAACGGCCGTTTACCACCACGCCATCCACCGGCACCTTCTCGCCCGGCCGCACAATCACCAGGTCGCCCTGCATCACCTCGGCGATGGGGATGTCTAATTCCTCCCCGCTGCGCACCACGCGGGCCGTCTTGGCCTGCAAGCCAATAAGTTTTTTGATGGCCTCGCTGGTGCGCCCTTTGGCGCGCGCTTCCATCAGCTTGCCTAAAACGATGAGCGTAATGATCATCGCGGAAGTTTCAAAGTAAACGTGGTGGCCGAGGGCCATGCTGCCCAATGTCAGGGCGATAAGCACGGCGATGCTGTAAAAATAGGCCACCGATGACCCCATCGCCACCAGCACATCCATGTTGGCGCTGCGGTTGCGCAGGCTTTTGTAAGCCCCCACGTAATAATCCCAGCCCACGTAAAACTGCACCGGCGTCGCCAGGGCGAAAAACAGCCAGTTAACCCAAATGGCATGCGACCAATCGCCCAACAGGCCAAAATCGCGGCTCATGCTGAGCAAAAACAGGGGCACAGAAAAGATGAGGCCGACCAGGAGGCGGCGCTCTTGGTGTTTGACTTCGGCTTCACGGGCGGCGGCTTCGGCATCTTCGAGGGTGTCATCGGAACCAGTCCCGTCGCCTGAAGAGACCACATCATAACCAGCCTGGCGCACGGCGGCGACCAGATCGCCGCGTGTGGTTGCGCCGGGAGCATAACGCACCACGGCTTTTTCATTAGCGTAATTGACTTCGGCGGAGAGCACGCCATCTACTTTGTTCAGGCGGCGCTCGATGGTGTTGGCGCAGTTGGTGCAGGTCATGCCCAGGAGAGGGAGTTCGGTAACGGCCGTGGGCACTTCATACCCTGCCTTCTCAATACGCGCAATCACCTGCGCGGCCACATCTTGCGGCTTCACCAGCGCCGGGTCGTAGGTAAACGTCACCTTTTCGCTGGCATAGTTCACCGTCGCCCCGGCGACGCCTTCCACTTTCTTGGCGCTGCGTTCCACCGTCGCCACACAGTTGGCGCAGGTCATGCCCACAACGGGCAAAGTAAGTTGCTTCTGTTCGGACATAGGTCCTCGGTGCGTAAAAATGGTTGGCCGGCAGCAGCCGAAATACTGCCCGGCCAACCAACCATTTCTACCGCTAATTAATCTGAATTAAACCTTCGGGCGGGTAGTTGATCTCTTGGAGCAGCGATTGAATCTGGCTCCAGGACGCCGGGGCGTCCCACTGCACGGTTACTTGCTTGCTGGCTTGTTCGGCCTTGACGCTTTTCACGCCGGCCAGTTCGCTCACTTCTGATTCGATGGTGTGGGTGCAGTGGCCACAGCTAATGTTTGGGACGGTAAATGTTTTGCTTTCCATGGGAATTCTCCTTGTCTGGGTATGAAATTATTTCGGTTCTTCAGGAATTCAGGGGGTTAACAGCCCCTGATGCGTGATACGTGATGCGTGACCAGAGACATCTCACGCATCACGTATCACGCATCAGACCAAACCCCATTAAATCCCAAAGACCCATTATTTCTTGCCTGTCACTTCAAAAACGTTGGTGATTTCTTGCAGCATCCGCTCCCGCTCGGCGGGATCGTCACCGCGAATGGCCGAGGTAACGCAGGTATGCAGGTGGTTATCTAGCATGAGTGTATTCACTTTGGCTAGAGCGGCCTGCACGGCCTGAATCTGTTGGATGATGTCGATGCAGTACACGTCGTCGTTGACCATGCGCTCGATGCCCTTGATATGCCCGGCCGCGCTGGCCAGACGCTGCGTCACTGCTTTTTTTGTCGTGTCGTCCATAACGGTTTACCTCGCTAGACCCCACCCCCCTGTGGGGGGGGGTACGAGGAAGAGTATAGATCGGGACATGCCAGTTGTCAAATGAGTGTTTGGCGGTGACGCGCGAGAGGTTAAGCGGCGACATTTGTGGTTTAATTGATTGGGATGAGGGGGAACGGCCGTTCCCCCATACAATCATGGACAAACCCACCCGAAAGCGTTAAAAATAAGGCCAACGGTTTACAATCAATATTAAAGAGGAAACCCGCTATGCCCCACACAAGCGACCAGATATTCGTCATCGGCCATCTCAATCCGGACACCGACGCCATCGCCTCGGCAATGGGTTATGCCTGGCTGCTGCAAGACAAAGAAGGCGAAAAAATCGTCGCCGCCCGCGCCGGCCAACTGAACCCCCAAACCATGTGGGTACTCAAACGATTGCAGCTAGACCCACCCACCCTGCTCCCAGATGCGTCGCCCAGATTTGAATCCATTTGTCACCGCCTGAACACCACCACCCCAGAGCGCCCTCTGCGCGAAGCCTGGGCCATCGCCAACCGCACTGGCGGCACCGCCCCCGTCGTCACCGACGACGGCAAACCCTTTGGGCTGGTTACGGTGCTGAGTCTGTTCAAATTTCTGAGTGAAGCCGTGGGGCCGCACCCGCGCCGCGAGGAAATTCGGCTGGCCGAACTTTTGGATCGGCCGTGCAGCGAAGCGTGCGACACCGAAGTGCCGCGTTTTGCCATCAAAAGCCGCATCAAAGACGCCCTGCCGCGCATTCTGCGCGAAGAGCGCAGCGAATTTTGGGTGATCGATGACCACGGCAATTATGCCGGTGTGTTTCGCCAACGCGAAGCCCTCAAGCCCCCCCGGCTGAAGCTGATCATGGTAGACCACAACGAAACAGGCCAAGCCCTGGGCGCGTTGGACGAAGCGGACTTGTTGGAAATTCTGGATCATCATCGCCTGGGGAACCCTACCACGCGCCTGCCCATTCGGTTTACGGTGGATGTGGTGGGCAGCACCAGCACCCTTGTCTCGGAGCGAATCAACGAAGCGGGGTTGAGCGCGCCTCCGCCACTGGCCGGGTTGTTATTGGCCGGGTTGTTGTCTGACACCCTCATTCTCACATCGCCCACGACGACGGACCGGGACCATGAAGCGGCGGCGCGGTTGGCGCGTTGGGCATTTGTGCGCGGTTCGATGTTGGAAGGGGAAACGATTGAGACATACGGCCGTCAAATTCTAGAAGCCGGCGCCGGCCTATCCTCTCGCTCGCCGGAAGAAATTGTTAGCGCCGACTTCAAATTATATGAAACCGACGGCATAGAATTTGGCATTTCCCAGGCAGAAGTTACCAATTTTGCCCAACTGGACGAACATTTAGACGCTTTACGCGCCGCGTTGAGCGATTTGAAAGATGCTCGCGGCCTGCGATTTGCCATGCTCATGGTCACCGATGTGGTCAGGCGCACCAGCCGCCTGATTCTCACCGACGAACTGCCAGAACTGGAAGTGCTGCCCTACCCGCGATTGGCCGACCATACTTTGGAAGCAGTGGATGTGGTGTCGCGCAAGAAACAACTGCTGCCGGTTGTGTTTGGCGCGTTGGAAGGCTAAGCCGGTATGCGCGCCGATCGCCTGATCTCGCTGCTGATGCTGCTGCAAACCAACGGCCAGATGACTGCCCAGGAGTTGGCCGACCGCCTGGAGGTTTCGCCGCGCACCATTTACCGCGATTTAGACGCCCTGAGCATCGCCGGCGTGCCGGTGTACGCCGAACGCGGGCCGCAAGGCGGCTGCTCCTTGTTGGAAAGCTACCGCACCAATCTGACCGGCTTCACCGACAAGGAGGTACGGGCGCTGTTTATGTTTACGGTTCCCGGTTTGTTGGCGGATTTAGGCGCGGACAAAGCGTCTCAGGCGGCGATGTTGAAGCTAACGGCCGTTCTCCCCGCCCCCTTTCGCCCTGACGTAGACAAAGTACGCGAGCGCATTTTGCTGGACACGGCCGTTTGGTTCCAGCCCGCCGAACCCACCCCCTACCTTTCGCTGGTGCAAGAAGCCGTATGGACCGATCACCGCCTGCGCATGACGTACCGGCGCGGCGATGGGCAGTGGGTGAAGCGGCTGGTCGATCCGTATGGTCTGGTCGCCAAGGCGAATGTGTGGTACGTGGTGGCCGGCATGTACCATACCATTTACACGTTTCGCGTTTCGCGTATTCAGGACGCAGAACTGAGCGACAGCCTATTTGAACGGCCGTCTACCTTCCACCTGCCCGACTACTGGAAAACATGGTGCGCTCAATTTGAAAAACAGATGGCCCAATACCCGGTCACGCTGCGCGTTTCCCCGGCCGGCGTCACGCCCATCGTGCAACTGTTTGGCGAAGGCATGGTGGCGCTGCTAACCGCCGCCCCCATCGACGAAGACGGCTGGGTGACCATCAACCTGCCGTTTGGCTCGATGGAAGATGCCTGCCGCCAGTTGTTGGGATTGGGAACGGCCGTCGAAGTCACCGCCCCCCTCGAACTACGCCAACACCTGCACAAAAGCGCCCTGGCTGTCGCCGCCGCTTACAAAGCCTCATAACCAACCTTGCAGCCCATAAACCACCAATCCCACATACTCCTTTAGCGCCCGCGTCGTCATCTCCAGATATTGCGCTTCCGGGGTCCAATTGAGCGCCTGCACGGCCAGGTCGGGCGCAAACATTAGCGCCCAATCTGCATCCGTCACCTGAAAATCGGCCGCCGCCGGAATGACGACAAAGCCCTGCGCCTCAAACAAACGCACAGAACGCGGCATGTGGGTCGCCGACGTCACCAGCAAAATGCGCTGTTCACCAGTCGCGGCCAACATCTCGCGGGTAAACAAGGCGTTCTCATAGGTATTACGCGACCGGGCTTCCAGCACCAGCGCTTCCGGCGGCACGCCCAACATACCCAAAAAGGCAGCCATCGTTTCCGCGCCGCTGGGAATGCCCTCAGGATTGACCCAGGGAACCGTGCCGCCCGAAACCACGATCTTAGCCGCTTTGCCCTGGTGATAGAGCCACGCGCCCAAAATTTCACGGTCGCCAGCTTCGTTCACTTCTACCAATGTGCGCGGAGCGATTGGCGGCAGCGCGCCGCTGCCCAACACCACAATCGCCTCAGCGGTCGGCCAGTCGGCCGGCGGGCGGAACTGCTGCTCCAGCGAGCGGGTGATGGTGTAAGCGGTTATGCGCGTACTGCTGAGCCACAAGAGGATAACGGCCGTACCCAACACCACCCGCTGCCCACGCGGCCATCGCCCCAAAAACAGCGCCGCGATAACCAAAACAATCGTGATTCCCAAGGGATAGATCAAAACAGGCAAAAATTTGGAGAAAAAGATAAACATGACTTGAGCGTCCTGCCGGATCAAGATAGACTTAACCGATTATCAATTTGGGATTAAAAGATGAAGATAGCCGTATTATCAGATATTCATGGCAATTTGCCAGCCTTACAAACCGCCACCCAAGACATCGAGGCCTGGCAGCCAGACCTCGTTGTGGTTGATGGCGACATCGTCAACCGTGGGCCTCTGTCGCTGGACTGCCTGGAATTTGTCCAGGCGAAACAGCGCACGGCCGATTGGCGCGTCGTGCGCGGCAACCACGAAGATTATTTACTCGCCTGCGACCGGCCAGATGCGCCGCGCTGCGGCCCGGAATATGAACTGTGGCGATTTGCCTTTTGGGCGCACGATCAATTGAATGGTCATCTGGCCGTTTTGCAAACGCTGCCCAATCAATTTAGCTGGACCGCGCCGGATGGCAGCGAATTTCGCGTGGTCCATGCTTCCATGCGCAACAATCGCGACGGCATCTACGCCGATTCCAGCGATGAGGTGTTGTACCAACAAATCGCGCCAGTGCCGGGCGTGTTTGTCACGGCCCACACCCACCGGCCGCTTATCCGCCGGTTTAATGATTCGTTGGTGGTGAATGTGGGATCGGTGGGCGCACCATTTGATCGGGATACGCGGGCGAGCTACGGCCGTTTCACCTGGACCCATGACGGCTGGCAATCAGACATTATCCGCCTGCCCTACGACATCGCTCAAACTGAACGCGATTACGTCGAATCTGGATTTTTAGACGAGGCCGGGCCGCTGGCCCAACTCATGCTGGTGGAACTGCGCCGCGCCGGCGGCCTGATTTACCGCTGGGCCAAGCGTTACCAGGACGCCGTTCTGGCCGAAGAGATCGATTTAGCCGAGAGTGTGCGCGAACTGCTGCATGATGAAGATTTACGGCCGTTCCTCGGCGCGCCCGGCTGGACCCTTTAGAAACCCCCCATGACCCCATCCCGCCCCATCCTCTACGACACGCATATGCACACGCCGCTTTGCAAACATGCCAGCGGCCAGCCGGAAGAATACGCCGCCGCCGCCGCCCGGCGCGGATTGGCCGGTATCGTCATCACCTGCCACAATCCCGGCCCCTCGCCGGACTGGTCACCGCAGGTGCGCATGTCCATCAACCAGTTTGACGAGTATGTGGACATGGTGGCGCGAGCCAGAGAAGCGTGGCACGGCCGTGTCGATGTGCGCCTCGGTTTGGAATGCGATTACCTGCCCGGCATGGAAACCTGGATAGAATCCCTGCTCAACCGTGCGCCCTATCACCACGTCCTCGGTTCCATCCACCCCCAACTCGATTATTACCGCGACGCCTACGATCACGGCGATCCTGTCGCCTTCCAGCAAACTTACTTCGACCATCTGGCGCAGTCGGCCGAAAGCGGGCTGTTTGATACCATCGCCCACCCCGACCTGGTGAAAAACGTCTTTCCGCACGCCTGGCGCATGGATCGGCTGCTGGACGATGTGCGGCGCAGTCTGGACCGCATCGCCGCCACGGGCGTGGCGATGGAACTCAACACCTCCGGCCTGCACAAACGCATCCGCGAAATGAACCCCAACTCCACCATCCTGGCCGAGATGCGCCTCCGCGACATTCCCGTAGTGATTGGCTCCGATGCCCACGACCCCGGCCGCGTGGCCGCGGACTTTTTGCCGGGGCTGGATTTGCTGGCCGCTGCTGGCTACGCGCAAATCAGCTTCTTCCTCGACCGTCAACGTCACGACGTGAGCCTGGAAACCGCCCGCGCCAGCCTGACGTAGCTCATTTAAACCAAAAAGACCCCAAGGGTTTTTGAAAACCCTTGGGGTCTACGTTTTCTCGCGCTAGAAAATCGCGGAGGCCAACTGCTGGCGATAGGCGCGGGTTAAGGCGTCGCTTTCCCCCAGCAGTTCAAACAATCCCAACATCACTTTTTTGGCTTCGCCGTCGCGGTGGGTTTTGTCTTGATGCACGGCCGTTAACAAACTATACAGCGCCGTCGAGTATTCGCGCCGCCGGATGGCGTCGGCCGCCTGACGGTAAAGCGCGTCGATTTCGCCGGAACCGTTGAAACGGCTCTGGTAAACATCGCACAGGAATTGGGCCAGGGGCAGCAGCTTGTTGGCCGCTTCTGTCTGCGGCGATGTCGGGAACGATTGCAGCATGGGCAGCGCGCTGCAGCCATCCCCCTTTTGCAGCAGATCGCGGGCTTGTTGCAGGCGGCCGGCCGGGTCATTGGCCGGAGCCTGTCCATTGCCGTTGGCGGGCGGCTGATTGGCCGTTTTCCCGGCGGCTTTGGGCAGACGCTGCAAGAATTGACGCACCATTGGCTCCGGCTGCGCGCCGACAAATTCATCCACCAGTTTGCCATTCACAAAGGCTTTGACGTTAGGAATGCCGCGCACGCCGTACTGCATGGCTAACTGTTGATTGTTGTCGGAGTTGACTTTGGCCAGGGTAAAGGCGCTGTTTGGCTCGTTGGCCAATCGCTCTAACACTGGCCCCAACATGCGACATGGCCCGCACCAGGGCGCCCAAAAATCGACCAGCACCGCTTCTTGATGGGAGCGGTCTACCACTTGCGTTTGAAAATCCGCCTGATTGACATTGATTACTTTGCTCATACCTTACCTCAACTTTTCAGGTGTAAAACTGGGGCCTACGTTACCGGAAAAGCGTTAGAAATGTATCAAAACGGCCGTTTCCCTTACACAACCCTTACAAATTCTTAGCCAAACGATAACCGGTTCTTAAACGGCCGTTAACACCTGCCCCCTATGCTTCTAACCAGACACAAAAGAGACAAAAAGAACCCTCAGGAGAGGGCCTCTTAGGAGAGACCATGACTTTACATATTCTGGTTACGAACGATGATGGCGTTTCGGCCCCCGGCTTGCTGGTTTTGGCTCAGGCCATGCGCCAATTTGGCGACGTGAGTGTTGTCGCGCCTGATCATGACTGGTCGGGACATGGACATACCAAACATTTCAAACGGCCGTTGCGCGTGCAAGAAGTCCGTTTGGGCGATGGCACCAGCGCCCTGGCCACCGATGGCAGTCCGGCCGACTGCGTAGCCATGTCTGTCATGGGGCTGCTGCCGCAAAAAATTGATTTGGTCGTTGCCGGCATCAACTCTGCCGCCAATTTGGGCCACGACGTTTCCTACTCCGGCACAGTTGCGGCCATTAAAGAAGCCAATATCTGGGGCATCGCCGGCGCGGCGGTATCGCTGGATATTCAACGCAGCAGCCAACAGAAGCCCAACTACGGTCTGGCGGCCAGCGTTGCCTGCCAGGTTGTACAAATTGTTATCCAAAACCAGTTTCCAAACGATGTTTTCTTCAATGTCAATGTGCCCGACATCCCGGCCGAGCGTTTTCGCGGCACGCGCCTGACCCGGCAGGGGCTGCGCGTTTACCGCGACCGCCTGGAAAAAAGACGCGACCCGCGCGGCGACAATTATTACTGGATTGGCGGCGACATGCCGACCGGTATCCCCAAAGAAGGCACCGACATCGGCGCCATCGCCATGGGTTTCGCTTCGGTCACGCCGCTCACCCTGGACCTGACAGCCTACCATGTTTTAAGCGACCTGGGCAGTTGGGGCTGGCAGCCGCACGAACTTTCGGCGGCGAACGGCACGGCCGTGCCCCACGCCATGCCCGTCCCCGCCTAACTCGTTCTGCAATATGTTTCCCTCAGCGAGACTCCCTCACTCGCTTCCTCTACATCTCTTCTCCTCTCTGAAAAAGCCAGACTATAACGTCTGGCTTTTTCCATTTTCCCCCGCCACAAGCCGTAATAATGAGAGGAAGAACGGTTCATACGGCCGTCTTACACTTCTCTGACTTACTTCTAACATTCATCCATACAATAGAAGCATACATAAACACGAAACACCTGAACTTGTTTCAGATGATTGTTGGAGGATGATCATGAGTAAAATTATTGGTATCGACTTGGGCACAACCAACTCCGTCGTCGCTGTCATGGAAGGCAGCGACCCCATGGTGATCGCGTCTGCTGAAGGCGGCAACACCATCCCTTCCGTCGTCGCCTTCACGAAAAAAGGGGAGCGACTCGTCGGGCAAACCGCCAAACGACAGGCCGTCGTCAACCCGGAAAACACCATTTATTCCATCAAACGTCTCATGGGACGGCGCATCGACGCCGAAGAAACCCAGCGCACGCAAAAAATGGTGCCCTATGAAGTGGTCGCCGGGCCACAGCAAGACGCCCGCGTCTCTATTCCGGTGGTCAACAAAACCTATTCGCCGCAAGAAATCTCGGCGCTGATTCTGCAAAAATTGAAGCGCGATGCCGAAGCTTACCTGGGCGAAACCGTCACCCAGGCCGTCATCACCGTACCGGCTTATTTCAACGACAGCCAGCGCCAGGCCACCAAAGACGCCGGCAAAATCGCCGGGCTGGAAGTTCTGCGCATCATCAACGAGCCTACGGCCGCAGCGCTGGCCTATGGTCTGGATAAAAAACACGACGAAACCATTCTCGTTTTCGATTTGGGCGGCGGCACGTTCGACGTGTCGGTGCTGGAAGTGGGCGATGGCGTGATCGAGGTGCAATCGACCAACGGCGACACCCATTTGGGCGGCGATGACTGGGACGAACGCATCGTCCACTGGATGATTGAGCAGTTTAAGATGGACCAGGGCATCGACCTGAGCCAGGACCGGCAAGCCCTACAGCGCCTGCGCGAGGCGGCCGAAAAAGCCAAAATCGAGCTGTCGGCCCTGATGCAAACGGAACTCAACCTGCCCTTTGTTACGGCCGACGCCAACGGCCCCAAACATTTGCAGATGACCCTGACACGGGCCAAATTCGAGCAGCTCACCAGCGATCTGGTTGACCGCTGCCGGGTTCCTTTTAACAATGTATTGAAAGACGCTGGACTGGACGCCAAACGCATCGACGAAGTGGTGCTGGTGGGCGGTTCTACGCGGATGCCGATGATTCAGGAATTGGTGCAGTCGTTAACCGGCAAAGCGCCGAACAAAAGCGTCAACCCGGATGAGGTGGTGGCGTTGGGCGCGGCGCTGCAAGGCGGCGTTTTGGGCGGCGACGTGAAAGATTTGCTGCTGCTGGATGTGACGCCCCTGAGCCTGGGTCTGGAAACGCTGGGCGGCGTGATGACCACGCTGATCCCGCGCAACACGACCATCCCGACCAAAAAGACAGAAGTCTTTAGCACGGCTGAGGATAACCAAACGGCCGTCGACGTCCATATTCTTCAAGGCGAGCGGCCCATGGCGGTAGACAACAAAACGCTGGGCAACTTCCGGCTGGACGGCCTGCCCCCGGCTCCGCGCGGCTTGCCGCAAATCGAAGTCACTTTCGACATCGACGCCAACGGTATTCTGCACGTCACGGCCAAAGACAAGGCCACCGGCCGAGAACAGCAAATTCGCATCACGGCGTCCACTAACCTGAACGAGTCGGAAATCGACCGCATGGTCAGTGAAGCCAAGGTCCATGAAGCGGACGACCAGCGCCAACGCGAACTGATCGAAGCCCGCAACCAGGCCGATCAACTGATTTACAGCGTGGAAAAAAGCACGAAAGAATTGGGCGACAAATTGGCCGCCGCCGAACGCAGCAACATCGACAGCCTGATCGCCGATCTGCGCGCCGCCGTGCAAGGCAGCGATATCAACCAGATCCGCAGCCAGAGCGAGCGTTTGCAGCAGGCCAGCTATGCGATTAGCCAGCAGTTGTACCAGACGCAGGAACAGGCGCAGCCTGACGGCTACAGTAACGGCACCAGCAACGGCAACGGCCGTTCCCCGCAAGACGAAGGCGTTGTCGAGGGTGAATTCCAGGAAATGTAAGGCTGCGGCCTGAACTCCGGCAAATAACCAAGCGAAGGGCGGCCTGTGCCGCCCTTTTTGGGCATTAGACGCGCAGCCAAATCAGCACTATATTTGCACTTTTTAAAACGATAAGGTTATGCTACGGACATGTCATTCTGAACGCAGTCTGCGGCCCTGAGCAACGTCGAACGGGGAAGAATCCCCATGTATTGGTCATTAGGGCTGAACGGGATGCTTCGGAGGATGCTTCGGCGGCCTCAGCACAGGCTCTCAGCATGACATGTCTCTCAATTACCGGAATAATTTTGGTTCTTTAGGAATTCAGGGGGTTGACACCAGATGTAGGGGACGCTTGTGGTCCGCCCTCGTTTGGGCAGGTATAAGACCCGCCTCTACATTTGACGATACCCCGCGAAATCCTAAAAACCCATAATTTTTTAATCTGCAATAGTCGTCAGTCTCAAACCGCGAATCTCTTTCCGAGGGACTTATGAACGTACAGGATTATTATCAGACACTCGGTGTGAGTAAAAACGCCGACGAAAAAACAATCAAAAAAGCGTACCGCAAGCTGGCGCGGCAGTATCACCCGGACGTCAATCCCGGCGACAAAGGCTCCGAAGAGCGTTTTAAGGCCATCAACGAGGCGTATGAAGTGCTAAGCGACACCGACAAACGCCAAAAGTATGACCAGTTTGGCGCGCAGTGGCAGCAGTACGAACGAACCGGCGGCCGACCGGAAGATTTTAACTGGTCGCAGTGGGCGGCGCAGCCCGGCGGCGGGCAGTCGCACACCCGCTCGGTCAGCCCAGAAGAGTTTGCCCAGATGTTTGGCAGCGGCGGCGGCGGCTTTTCCGATTTTTTTGAGACGTTGTTTGGCGGCGCAGGAGGGGCGCAAAGCGGCGGCTATGGATTTGGCGACTTTAACGCCCGGCAGACGGCGCAGCCCAGGCCACGCACCGGCCGCGACGTGGAACACACGGTGCAGGTGACATTAGAGGAAGCATTTCATGGCGCGACCCGTACTTTGCAATGGGACAACGGCCGTTCCATTCAGGCCAAAATCCCGCGCGGCGTCGATACCGGCTCGCGTATCCGTCTCAGCGGCCAGGGCGAAACCGGTCAGGCTGGCGGGCCAACCGGCGACCTGTACCTGCTGGTGGAGATGCTGCCCCACGCCACGCTGCAACGTGATGGGGATGATTTAAAGTTGAAGCTGCCGGTGGATTTGTATACGGCCGTTCTCGGCGGCCAGGTTGAGGTACGAACCATCGACAAAAGCGTCACCCTGACCATTCCGGCGGAAACGGCCAACGGCAAGGTGTTCCGGCTGGGCGGTCTGGGCATGCCCAATTTGCGCCAGCCAGACAAACGCGGCAACTTATACGTGACGGTGGAAATCAAACTGCCGCATAAATTAACGGTTCGGGAAAAGGAATTGTTCGCAGAACTACGCAAGCTCAGGAACGCGGATTAAACCACAAGGAACCTTCGGGAGGTTGATTAGGTGAGTAACCATCATAGAGTATGAAGCAGCCAGTTATCCCAGCGAAGCAACCATTCCTCCCGGTGAAGCAGCCATTCCTCCCGGTGAAGCAGCCATTCCTCCCGGTGAAGCAGCCATTCCTCCCGGTGAAGCAACCATTCCTCCCGGTGAAGCAACCATTCCTCCCGGTGAAGCAACCATTCCTCCCGGTGAAGCAACCATTCCTCCCGGTGAAGCAACCATTCCTCCCGGTGAAGCAGCCATTCCTCCCGGTGAAGCAACCATTCCTCCCGCGTCGGAACCATTTCTCCCGGTGAAGCAGCTATTTCTCCGGGGGATAACTCATTGGCGTGTTTGCAGATTGGGCGCAAGGTTGCGCGCCATATCGTTATAGCCGTGTTCCGTGTTCCGTTTCTGGCCAACAGCCTACAGCTAACAGCCTAAAGCCTACAGCTTACGGCTCACGACTTCCCCCTGTCGAAACAACCGCTTCGGCAATAGATTTAACAAAAGGCAGGTCGGCCAACTGCCTGATTTGCTCGCCGGTGGCCTGACCTTCAGTAAAGTTCATCACGCCTACGGCCGTGCGGGTCACAATCATAGAGTCGGCCAAGACGGCCGTTTGCGCTTCCGTGGGCGCGGCGTAAAACTGCACCACCACATCATACACCTTCTGCGGCTCAGAAAACGCGCCTTTTAGTTTATCCGCCGGGTCAATGGCCGTTACGGCGACGATGGTGTGGTTGGCTTGCAGAGCGGTGAGGGCGGGAACGGCCGTTGCCGGTACATACGCCTGAAATTGATACTCGCCCACCGGGTCAAATAACACAATACCTGCTTCGCCTAACTGGCGCTCCGTTTCCGCATTCAACGTGCCGGATAATTGCACCAGCACATAAGCGCCTTCCTGTTGATCCATCATGACCTGCACCTGCTCCGGCAGGGTGTCAACAGCCCCATTCACCGGGGCGCACGTCGCCAGAAACGCCAACATCAACATGCTCCCCAAAACCACCAGTAAAGTTTTCATGATTTGTCCTCCTGTCTCTATGCAAGACCCTAAGGGTTTGAAGAAACCCTTAGGGTCTTGCGATATGTCTACCTATACAACGAGGTGGAGGCGCTGTTTGTTCCCGTGTACTCGAGAGCGTGCGCGGTAACGGCCGTCCGTCAGAGCGCACCTTTGTCGGGTTTATCTGGTGAGGGTGGGGACAAAAAGGTCGCAGTTATGGTTGACAAGGTTGGCCGGATCGCTGCCGCCCGTTTGCAATAGGCCCGCATCACGAAAATAGGAGACCACGCCAAACGGGTAATGGACCGGCTGCGGGCAGGTAACCGGGGCGGCGTCGTTGAATTGAATGAACCAGCGCACCACGCGGGCATGATTGGCGATGGTTTCGCCCACCGCCACGCGCCAATAAAGGCCACCGCCATCGGTCATCAATTCGGTATCGTTGTAGTAATGGGAACGGCCGTCATCCGTATATACCCGCGCCCCTTCTACCGTGAAAGACGTGGTAGAAGGTACCTGCAAACGTACATAACTACCCGGCGCGGCAAACCCGCTGTTGCTCAGGGTGGTATACAGATAAAAAGTGCCGCCGACAAACGTACCCACCGCCGGAGAGAACGATGTCGTGGCCGTCACATTGGCCGGCTTCAGCACAGCCACCGCTGCCAGGCCATATGGCTGCGACGAAAGAAGGCTGTAGGCTTCCACATGAATACGCCAGGAACCAGGCACGCCGCTGGTCACTTTTACATATTCGACCGTGTCGTCGGAGGTTTGCGAAGAGCCAACCTGCGCGCCGCTGCCATCGTAGACTTTCACATCCAGATCGTTAATCACATTATCAGTGCCGGTGCCATCCACCGGATCAGCCCAGGTAAGGACGATGCGAACCTCATCGAAGCCGGCAGGCACCGTGAAGTAGTGGTCATTGCTGTTGCCGGTGGCCGCCAGAGAATTGGTCCAGAAAGTAATGTCGCTGATGCCGCTCTGGTCGTAGATGGCGTGGAAGGTGTTGAGCATGCCACGGCCGTAATGATCCGTATCCGCCCCGCCCACATCAGTCGCCGAGGCGATAAACGCCGCTTTCACCACCTCCGGCCAGCCAATGTACTGTGGATAAGCGTCCAAAAACTGCGCCACGCCGCCGGTCACCTGCGGCGCGGCCATACTCGTGCCATTCCAGGCGTCGTAATACCGGCTATCGCCGTAAAAATACCAGGCCACCGGCGACGTAATTTTAACGCCGGGAGCCATAATATCTGGTTTTACACGCACGCTGCCGTCGTTATCCACATCAATCGGACCATAATTGCTGAAACAGATGCGCTCTCCTGGCGGCCAATCCCGGTCGCCAACGCTGTTACAGGTAGTCACATCCACGTTGGGCCAGTTGCCGTCTTTCACCGCGCCCACGGTGATGGCGTTTTTGGCCGTGCCCGGGCTGCGCGAGAGCAGATTGTCGTTGTGGGTGATGATGACCATGTTCATCCAATTGCCGGAATATTCGCCGCGCACAGCTCTATCGGCCAACTGCGAGCTAACGGCATAGGTGCCATTGCCGCCGCCCCAACTGTTGTTGGAAACGTGGCCGCTGTGGGCTGCGCCACGCTGTAGGGATGCCTGATAATCGGCGTCATAATAACCGTAGCCAAACGGAACATTGCAGCAAAGACGATAGATCAAAAAGTTTACGTCCGGGGCGATGCCCTGCCAGGCCAGATCGCCGCTTTGCACGCCGCTGCCGCCAATGCTGCCGGCAACGTGCGTGCCGTGGCTGTCTATGGCCGCCGCGTCTGTGCTGACCGGCAGCGGATACCAGGCGTATTGATCGACAATGCGGCTGAGCGGCAGGTCGGGATGGTAGGTGCTGCCCTGGTGGGCAATGCCGGAATCCATAATCATGACGTTGATATCTGTGCCGTCGAAGCCGCTGCTTTTGAGGATGTCGCTGCCGGTAGCCAGATTGCCTTCCAGATTGGCGCGGATTTCGGCGGGGGCGTCGGGCACGGCGGGGGTTTCGGCCGAACCGGATTCGTAGCGGATTTGTTCGTGGATGAGCTGCACGGCCGTGTTCGCGGCCAGCGCGGCCACATCTTTAACCGGAATCACCCCTTCAATCAGGTGCATGGCGGCATCAGAACGGCGTTCGATGGTCATCAGGGATTTCAGTTCGGCCAGTTGGGCGTCTGCGGGCGTCTCAAAAAGCTGCACGGTGACGGCGACACTGGCGTCGGGGTCGGCGAGGCTGTTTAACCGGGCTTGCAAACCATCGGTGATGTGGAAAGCGGCCGGAACCTGCCCGACGAAGTTGATTTTGCCCTGGTCGATGGCGGCGGAAACGGCCGTTACCGCCTCTGCCGGAATTTTGGCGTACAGGGATAATTTATCCAGCGGGTCGCCAAAAACCACGCCCTGCGCCTGCAACGATTCGATCAACGCCAGATCAACCGGATAGGTGAACTGCACCGCCAGATATTCAGTTGGCGCAGGGGCGGCGGCGAGCTGCTGGCGCAAATCGGCGGCCATGCCGGGGGTCACAACGAGGATGTTTTGGGCGCCAAAGCGGATGACGCTGGGATCGATGTCGCTGTTGGCTTTGGCGGCGGGCAGGCCGCCATCCGTGTGGCGGATGATGGTTGGGTCGTCGAGGTATTGGCCGGTGAGTTTGTCGTAACCCATGTGGGCTTCGGTGAGCGTGGCGGTAACGGCCGTGTCCGCGCCAGTCTGCAACAAACCGGCCACATTCGGGTCTTCGGCTGTGCCCCACCGGGCATACGCGGCGGCCTGATCCTCATCCAGCCCGATCTGGCTGCCATCTTGCGTCGGCGGCAGGGCAAAGCTGCCCTGGGAAGCCAACAGAACGGCGACAAATAGAGTCAACACGAATATCCATCTTGTAGTTTTCATTTCACCTCCTGGGTGGAAGCGGACCGCTCATCATGATGGGCATCAGGGTCCACAAAAAGGCGCCAAAGCATTCATTCGCCACGCGCCGTCACCGGTACATCACAACGACATTGTAACATAACGGCAGACAAGGGTATTGCAAATTTTGGTGGGTTGGGGAGAAAGGCAACCGCTGCGGACGGCCGTTGGCAAACGGCCGTCCACAGCGCCAATGGAGGAATCAGGCGGGCAGGTCTTCTTTGCGGGCTTTGCCCATGGCGATGAAGCCGGGCATACGATGCCAGGTGCGGTCTTCGATGGTTTTACGCGAGGTAGAGAGGGTGAGACGGCCGTTAGCTGCATCATACCCGGCGATAAAATCCGTCGGTATAAAATAATGCTCGCCAATCTCAAAAGAAAAAATTTCCAGATAAGCAGCATAATGCAGTTCGGCCGGATTCACACCTTCCAGGCGATGATATACATGCGTGGCCTCGCCCAATCGCTGACCATCCTTCGTCCAGATTTCTGCGTGTTTTTTGATTGTTAGAGTCAAGTTTTCCATGACGCTCCCTTTGGCTGGTAAGTTGGGAAGATAAGCTCCATTTTAGCATAAAACAGGTGGCTTACCGACAAATCATAACCAATGTCGCCGGCGCAAATACATAATAACCAAAACCGTAACCAGAATGCCGGTGAGGGTGATGAGGTAAAACGGCAGCGGATGCGAGCCATATGGCAGTTGCACATTCATGCCAAAAATGGTCGGCAGCACCGTAAGCGGCACGCTGAGCAGCGTCACCAGGGTGAGCAAACGCACAACTTCGTCGATGCGGTGCGAAGCCAGCGTGTCCAGCGTCTCCGACAAACCGGCCACGATCTCCTTCTGTTCGTCCAACATCAACAACAGTTGGGCCAGATGGTCGCTAATGTCGCCCCAGTAGATATCCAGATCGTCGTGGATGAATGTCCAGTTGCCTTTTTCCAGTTCGCGCACCACTTCTAGCTGAGGATGCAAAATGTGGCGCAAAGAGATGACATCGCGGCGGACGATGGCCAGGTCTTGCAAAATTTTAGGCGTGTTGGGGCCAAAAAGGTCTTGTTCGACCTGGATAATGTTTTGATTGACTTTATGCAGGATGGGGTAGCAGTAATTGACGAGCGTGTTTAGCAATTCATAGAGCAGTGGGCTGGCGCCGTGCCCCATCATGTGTTGGCGAATGTCGGGATCGGATTGGAGACGGCCGTACAGCTCATTCAGCGGCTTCAAATCCCCGCGATGCGACGTCACCAGCAGCCCTTGCGTCACAAAAATGTCTACTTCGGCCGGTCGGCAGATCAGGCTGGCCTCATCCCAGCGAGGAAGTTGGGTCACAATGAACAGATAATTGTCATAATGATCCAGCTTGGGAACTTCCAATTCAGTCAGGCAATCACTCAGATTAAGCGGATGAAATTGAGGATACCGTTGGCCCAACGCCTCAATATCTGCGGGCGTTGGTTGGACAATGTTGATCCATGTCACCCGGTCGGTTTGCAAGATGGTAGTCGTCATGCCGGTGATATTAGTTGAGAAAAAGGTGGTTGTCTAGCAGTGCCAGAATATTGGCAAGATTCTCTATACAGGCTCGCCAAATCCGAAGCAAGAACTGCCTTTGTCCGTTTTACGCGAGTTTGATGACCCGTCTGGGCTTCAGCCGCAGCACTACAAACGACTCATCTTGCCAGGCAGCCAGGTCTTTGGCCGCATCTTCCGGCGCTTCGTAATGATGGGTGATTCGCGTCGCCACGCTGTGGTCAGGATCATCCTCCAGCGTCAGATCACCATCGATCAGGTAACAAGGTGATCCGGCGGGATCGCCGCCGATGGAGAGGCAGCCTCTGGGCACGGCCGTTGCGTTGGCCACTTTGCGCGCTTCGCGCAGGGAAAACACAAGCAGGTCGTCGTTGTCCAGCATGAACCAGACGGGGACAGTGTGAGGATACCCATCGGGCCGCATGGTGGTGAAGCGAACGATCACCGGTTCGGATAAGACAGCGCGGGCACGGTCATCAAACAGCGTCATATTGCTCATTTCCTTTTGCTTTTGCGCGGTGTGGACGATTTATATCACTGGTGGTCCAGGGATATCGGCAAGACAATCGCCCATAATCGCATTTTTGAGATCAGAACTAGCAGGCTCATTCTTTTGGCCGGTTCAAAGCCCGGTCTGCCAGACCAGGGCCAACGACCATGACCAGGGAGGCAATGGCCTTGCCGGATTGGGTGACGGCAAACACGTCGGCGTAACCGACAGAGGCGCAGGTAGCGATGTAGTAGAAAGCATCGACATACGTTGTAATTTTGGGGTTGGCGTCTTTTTCAGCGGCATAGAAGGCGGCGGCGGCCGCGCCTAAAAAACCAAAAGCCGAATCCAGCGGATTGCCCTCAACCCAGGTGAGGAATGTATCTTGCCAGGCGTTTTTTTGGTTCAGCAGAGTGGACAGGTAATCTTTTAGCTGGCTGCCGGAAACGCCGAGCCAGGTTTGTAGGAAGTCGGCAGAAGGAGACACGGCCGTTTCCTCCCCATTTTTCGGCACACTGGCCAACAACGTATCCAGAGCTTGCTCTTGTTCGGGCGTTAGCATCATTTCTTATCGCTTGCGCTACAGGCTGCGCTTGTAAACGTCATCGCGGGCGGCGGTGTAATCTTCGCGGCGGGCGATCTGTTCCTGGCGGTCTTCGAGTTCATGGTGCAGGGTAACGGCCGTTTTGTCCAGTTCCGCCCGCAGCGTTTGCAGTCGTTCGATCATCGCCACACTCTCCGCCCGTTCGGTTAGCTGCCCGGACTGGATGGTGAATTCTGTCAGGCGGGTTTGTAAGCGCTCGATTTCCACCTGCACGGCCGTCAGAGCCAGGCCAAATGTTTTGTGCTGCTCGGCCAGGGATTCTGTGTCTGCGCGGCCTTGGGCCTGAGCGGCGCGCCAGGCCGATTCGGCGCGCTTTTGGCGCACCAAGGCCTGCGCCAATTCGTCTTGCAAAGCGTCCAGGCGCTGCTGCGTCTGACGGATCAGGTCAGCCACCGGGTCAGACACGGCCGTTTCCGACTCTTCGCTAAACAAATCGGAGACGGCCGTTCGCCAAATCTGCTGCACTTTGGCCCATAATTTCATTGCTTACTTCGCCGCCGCCCGCAGATAAAAGTCCTCAAACGGCAAATCGCGGATGATGGGCAAGCTGGCCATCGCCGCCTGCGCTTTGCTGACGGCCGGGTCGTCTTTTACTTTTTCGGCCAGCAAATTCAACACATCGCCCACCGATTGCCCCTTCAGTTTGTTCAGATTCAGGTTTCCTTCAGCCAGCCGGATAATTTCCGGCACCAGCATAGCCAGTTCCGTGACGCTGGTGGCGCCGCTGGCGGGCTGGGTCAGGCTGGTATCGGCGGCGTTGCCGGTGACCTTGTTTAACAACTGTTGGCCAATTTCCAGTAACGGCCGTGGCGTATTACCGATCACTTCGCCCAAACCATCAGACATCGTCACCATCCGCAGCAGCGAAGCCGCCGCATTCGGATCGCCGATCATCTTCACATTCATCGACGCCATCGCCTTAGCCATGGCCTCCGATTTAGCCACTTCAATTTGCACATGCGCGTCCAATTGCAGCTTCAGTAACTCCACGCGCTGCGCGACGCCATCAAAAGCCGCCAACGCCTCAGCCTTGGCCTTGGCGCCTTCCGCTTCCGCCAGCGCCTTCGCTTTCACGGCATCCGCTTCACGCATGGCCGCCTCCGCCTTGGCCCTCGACACATCGGCCTCTGCCAAACCTGCCGCCGACGCCTTCGCCTTCGCGGCTTCGGCGCGCAGTTTATCGGCTTCCGTTTCGGCGACTGCCTGTGTACGCACCGTCTCGGCCTGCTTCAGGGCCGCTTCGGCCTCAGCGGAGGCGCGGGCTTTCAGAGCCGCCGCTTCAGCTTCGGCTTCGCGCTGCTTGCGTAAGGCTTCCAACTCAATGCGGTTTTTCTGCTCAATCATCGCCTTTTGCGCTTCACGCTCTGCCTGAATGATGCTGATTTTGGCTTCGCGCTGCGCCTGCTGCGTGGCTTCCACTGTCTTAACAGCCTGCGCCGCTTCCTCACGTTTGGCCAAAACCAGCAGCCGTTCTTGTTCAGCATGTTCACGCTCTTGTTCGGCGTGTACCAAAGCAATCTGGCGCTGTTGGTCCGATAGTTCCAACGTCTGCCGGCGCGCTAACTCTGTCGCCATGATCTCTTGGGTTTTACGCTCATTCTGAACGGCCAATTCCTGCTCTTTTTCAATCTCCAGCAAGGCTACGGCTCGTTCTTTGACAATTCGCGCCTGCTCCGATTTTTGCAGTTCTTCATAGACTTGTTTGTCGGCCTGCGCTTTTTCGGTGGCTTCCATGGTGCGTACTTCACGGGCCTGCGTCGCGGCCGCCAAGGCCAGATCGCGGTCCAGATCGAGTCGTTGGCGGGCGGTGTCCGTATCGCGCTGTTTGATTTCGATCTCAGTCTTACGCTCAATGTCGTTACGCTCACGCAGCGCCTGCTGAATAACCTGGGCGTTGGCGCGGGCGACCTGCGCCCCAAACACATCATCGGTGCCAAAGGAACCCTGACGGGCAGCCCGCAGCGTGAGAATGGAAACAGACTCCAGCATCAGTCCGTTCTCTTCCAGGTCGGTTTTGAGGCGATTTTGCACTTCCTCAATAAACTTCTCGCGTTCCTGGTGCAAACTCATCAGGGTGAAAGTTGCGGCTACGTCACGCAAGGCGCCGTCTAGTTTAGCGTCGACCAATTCTTTGACGGTATTGCCATCCACCTGTTTGCCGCCGATGGTGCGGGCGGCGTCGACGATGCCTTCGATGGTCGGGTTGACTTTGATGTAGATGATCACTTTGATGTCGGCGTATTGTGGATCGATGGTGAGCAGGGCGGTTTCGCCGGTGCGCTCAATTTCGATAGCCATTGTGCTGAGGTCTACCCAGGTAAGTTCATGAATGGTGCGAAAAACCCAGCCGCCGCCGTTCATGACCACTTTGGGCGGCATGGTGGCTTTGCCCAGGCCGCCGGTGCGCACAAAAGCCCGGTTGGGCGGAGTTTTGACGTAAGCGCGCAGAATGGAAAAGAAGAGCGTGACGCCAATAAAAATAAAAACGACAATCGCGGCAAACGGGATGATGTATTGCATGGTTCCTCTAAGGTTTAGCGACAGGTTTCACCGGTGATGCAGATTCTCGTTGGCCTTGGGCTTTAGAGCTGATGGGGAAACGCTGTGGGCTGATAAAAACGGCCGTTACTGGCGGCCTATGGGTACAACCGTATAACGTTTTTGCTGGGGATCGTAATCCACCAGAACAACTTCCATTTGACTGCCAATCGGTTGCTCTTCGGTTGTGATGGCAAACACGTTGATAAGCGTGCCGCCCTGGTCGCGCACACGCACCAAACCGTAAGCCCCATCCACACGCGGGCTGATGACCGCGCCGCGCCGCCCAATCAACCCGGAAGCGGAAGTGGCTGTGGAGCTAATGGATGGCAGGGCGCGGCCAATAAGCCGGGAAAGGCGCGAGCTGATGAGGCCGCCGACGACGAGAGAGACAACCAGCGTGAAGATAAATGCCCAGGCCGGGTAGCTGCCGAAAACGGCCGTCACCAGACTATTCATCGTCCAACCCAGCAGGCCAACGCTGCCAAATAAAATCAGCAAAACAACCAGCAGCGGCGCTTTGCCCATGCCAAGAAAGGCCAGGATAACCAACATATCCGGCAAATCTCCGCCATCGAGGTCGGCGTCCGCGTCCAGGTCGGCGTCGGCGTCAAAATCAGCGTCCAGGTCCGCGTCGAAATCAGCGTCAAAATCGGCGTCCAGGTCCGCGTCGGCATCGCCGTCGCCGCCGAGGCCGACAAGCTGGAGCGCTGTCAGCGCAACGCAAAGCATGAGCATGATGGTGAACGGCAAGTTGTACCAGATAAAGATGGAGGCCAGGGTTTCAGTTAACATGACTGCTCAGATTGTCGTCAACAAGTTACCAGACCGGTTAGCGACACAAGGTTCATGACGATACAGATGATATACGGAAAAACGGCCGTCCTGTTGCGTCCATCGGGTTAAAACGGCCGTGAGCTGCTTCCAAACTATATTTTACCTTTTCTCACCAGCTTAACCATACGACATAACCGTCATTCGCGCGGTTGGCACAAAGGAACGGCCGTTCCTTTGGTCGCTTTAGACATCAAAATGGGGTTGAGCAGATTAAAACTCTCTTGTAGAATAATTCAGACAAAAAAACAATCGGACAATGACGCACCAAAAACTTGTCAACGGTAACCAGGACGTTACCACGATCAAAGCTTTTGCGTGCGTTTTTTTGTCCCAAAGGGAAAATTCATGGCGCACATACCACTGCCGCCCCCGTTCAACCATTACAAACTGGAACAGCAATTTTACGACGAAATGTTCACGCCCGACGCCACGCCACGGCCGCCATACGCGGCGCTTTACCAGCGCTTGCTCACCATGTCGGCCCAGGATTTAGACCGCTACCAACAGGCGGCTGACGCTTCTTTTTTGCATCAGGGCATCACCTTCACGGTTTATGGCAATGAGGCAGGCACGGAAAAAATCTTCCCCTACGATTTGCTGCCACGCATCATCACCCAGGCCGAATGGACGATCATCGAAACCGGGCTGACGCAGCGCATTATGGCGCTCAATCTCTTCCTGCATGATGTGTACCACGAGGGGAAAATTCTGGCTGAAGGGGTAGTGCCGGTTGATCTGGTATTTAGCTGCCGCCATTTTCGCCGGGAAATGCGCGGCGTGGATGTGCCCGGCGGCATTTACGTGTCGGTGGTGGGCAGCGATTTGGTGCGCTTGGAAGACGGCCGTTTCGCCGTCCTGGAAGACAACTTGCGCGTACCCAGCGGCGTTTCCTACATGCTGGCCAACCGGCAGGTCATGAAACGCATCTTCCCCAACTTTTTTAGCGGCTACGGCGTCCAGCCCACCAACCAATACGGCCAAAACCTGCTCGCCACTCTCAAAGCCCTCGCCCCCAACCAGTCCGCCGACCCGGTGGTGGTGCTGCTGACGCCCGGCGTTTTTAATTCCGCCTACTACGAACACACCTTCCTGGCCCGCCAGATGGGCATCGAACTGGTGGAAGGGCGCGACCTGCTCGTCCACAACAACTTCGTCTACATGCGCACCACCCGCGGCTTGCAGCGGGTCGACGTTATCTACCGCCGCCTGGACGACGATTTTCTCGATCCACTGGCTTTCCGGCACGATTCGATTTTGGGCGTTTCCGGCCTGTTCAACGCCTACCGCGCCGGCAATGTCTCCCTGGCTAACGCCATCGGCACGGGTGTCGCCGACGACAAGGCGCTGTATGCCTACGTGCCCAAAATCATCCAGTATTATCTGAATGAAGAACCCATTTTGCCCAATATCGAAACCTATCTCCTGGAGGACGACGCCCAACGCCAACACGTCCTGGCAAATTTGGAGCATCTTGTAGTCAAGGCGGTTGGCGAATCCGGCGGCTACGGCATGTTGATTGGGCCACACAGCACGGCCGTTGAACGCGCCGAATTTAAAGAACGCATCGAGGCTAACCCGCGCAACTACATCGCCCAGCCCACCCTGTCGTTATCACGCGCCCCCTGTTTTATTGATGGCGAAGTGGATGCGCGGCATGTGGATTTACGGCCGTACATCCTCTACGGCAAAGAAATCAAAATTGTGCCTGGCGGCCTGACACGGGTAGCCCTCAAGCGCGGCTCCCTGGTCGTCAACTCCTCCCAGGGCGGCGGCAGCAAAGACACCTGGGTCCTGTACGAATAACACCATCTCCTGGAGAATTCACACCTCCGGGCATTCATCTTAAAAAACTTCAAGCATGGGGCACACCACCACGCATTCAAATCCGCAGATTTTGATCCGCATTTATCTGCGTTTATCCGTGTCCTATTCTCAAGGGAGACAAGCATGTTATCACGCGTAGCAGACAGCCTCTACTGGTTAAGCCGATACCTGGAACGCGCCGAACACACCACCCGCTTAACCAGCGTCTATTTTGATCTGATCCTTGACCAATCCAGCCGCATGGGCGGCGACAGGTACCAACGCTTATTAAAAAATATCCACGCCACCGAATACCAAAACCTGCCGTTCGACGAAGAAACCACCATCAGCCTGCTCGTTTTGGATCGCAAAAACCCGTGGTCGGTCGTCTCTTCCATCAACCAGGCGCGGGAAAATGCCCGCCAGGTGCGCGAACAAATCAGCTCCGAGTTGTGGATGCAAATCAATCAACTTTATTTGATGATGAGTCCACCCTACGACGCCTGGGAAAACCAGCCCCAAATGCTCATGCAGCAGCTCATTCAGCACCTTTACCTGATCGGCGGCATCGCCGACGCCACCATGAGCCATAACGAAGGCTGGCAGTTTATGCAGTTGGGCCGCTACAGCGAACGCGCCAACAGCATCCTCCGCCTGGTAGACATCCATTTTGAAGCAGTGATCGGCCGGCCGCCGCAAGCCGAAGACCACATGGATTGGATCGCGCTGCTGAAAAGCTGCACCGCCTTCGAGGCGTATTGCAACGTCTACACGGCTGACCTGACGCCGGCGCGAATCGCCGAATTTTTACTGCTTAACGCTGAATTTCCCCACTCGCTCCACTTTTCGATCAATATGATGCGCCAGGCGCTTAAACAAATCGCCATCATCACCCAAAGCCACCGCAACCAAGAGCTTAACCGCCGGGCCGGCCGTTTGCAGTCGGTGCTGCAATTCAGCCAGATCGATGAAGTGCTGGCCGACGGGCTGCACGATTTCCTGAAAGGCATTCAGCAGCAGAGTCAGGCCATCCACGACACTGTTTATCAGGTGTATATCACCTTTCCGGTGGTCGAAGAATTACCCATTTAAGGGGACCAGACATACAATTGAGGAGATGTAGAATCCATGAAGGTTGTCAACCCCACAGAATATTACCAACAACGTAGGACGCCCAGTATGCAAGTTGCCCCCACCCATTATCGTCTGCGCCATCACACCCGGTTTCGCTACAGCGCCCCCATCACCGAAAGTTATATGGAAGTACGAATGCAGCCCATGTCTGATGGGAATCAGGTCTGCCATTCGTTTGAGTTAACAGTAGAGCCGCCATCGCGGATCATGAGTTATCGTGATCCGTTGGGCAACCTGGTGCATCATTTCAACGTTCCGGGGCAGCACGCGCAATTGACCATCAAAACGGAAGCGGTGGTGGAATGTCGTCCGGCGACGCCGCTGCCACCGGCGCTGACAACGCGGGCCTGGGTCAGCGTCGATGCGTTTCGTCAAAACGGGCAGTATTGGGATTTTTTGGCGCCCAGTCAATTTGCCAACCCTACGGCCGGACTGCTGGCGTTGGCGCAGGAAATCGGCGTCAATCGGCGCATGGACCCGTTGACGCTGCTGAGGTGGGCGAACACGGCCGTGTACGAAATGTTCGATTACGCCCCAGACAGCACCAAAGTCGATTCCCCCATCGACGAAGCCCTGGCCGCGCGGCGCGGCGTCTGCCAGGATTTCACCCACATCCTGATCGCCCTGGTACGCCAGGTGGGCATTCCCTGCCGGTATGTCAGCGGCTACCTCTTCCACCGCGACAAGGAAGATCGCTCGCTTGAAGACGCCTCCCACGCCTGGGTCGAGGCCCTGCTGCCGGACGTGGGCTGGGTAGGCTTCGACCCCACCAACAATCTCATCGCCGACGACCGGCACATTCGCGTGGCTTTGGGGCGCGATTACGCCGACGTGCCGCCGACCCGCGGCGTTTTTCGCGGCGAGGCAGAGACGGAGTTGGATGTGGGCGTTCAGGTAGCCCGCACAGATGAACCGCTGCCGTCCCAAACGCGTCTGCTGCCGCAGGTCGATTGGCATCCTCCGGCAGCGGATGGCTATCAACAACAGCAGCAGCAACAGCAGCAGTAAGGGTGTACTCGTTATTGAGGCTTTTCAGGATTTCATGGGGTTGACACCAGATGTAGGGGCGACCCTCGTGGTCGCCCTCAACCGGGCGGGTACAAGACCCGCCCCTCCATTCAGTGATACCCACAAGACCCGAAAGACCCGTTCACGATGTTTGCACTTTTTAAAACGATAAGATTTTGCTACGGACATGTCATTCTGAGCGGAGTCTGCGGCCCTGAGCAACGTCGACCGGGGAAGAATTCCCATGTATTGGTCATTAGGGCTGAACGAGATGCTTCGGAGGATGCTTCGGCGGCCTCAGCACAGGCTCTCAGCATGACATAAAGCAAGGTAATCTCGTCGCAGAACTTGCTCAATACCAAAACTGCAAAGATAGTGCCGTTATTGACTTTGAAGTTTCCAGATTGGACCAGTCTTGAAGACTGGTCTACACTTCCCCAGGCTTATACCATTTTTATCAACTCCGCCGCCGCACATCAATCGGATAACGGGTTAAGTATCTTCTCGATTTTTCGGGGTGTCGTAGTGCGGAATGGCATTCCGCACGGTCAGATTAACATTCCGACCTACAAATTCCCCAACTTTTCGAGAAGATACGCTAAAACAAGAACCCTTCGGGCATGTGCAGGTGATCAGGCGTGATCGTGATGCGTGTTGAACTCTGGATCCGGCATCACGGCAACCCCAAATTACAAAAAGGCATCTAGTTTGATGAACACACAAAATCCCTTGGGTAGACCGACCGGCATGAAAGGTTTCCTGATCGTGTGGATCGGTCAGTTTATCTCGTTACTGGGCAGCGCCATGACTGGATTTGCGCTGCCCATCTACATTTTTGGGGAGACGGAGCGGGTGCAGGAGCTGGCGTTGTTGGGGCTGGCTTTTACGCTGCCGCTCATCTTGTTCAGCCCCTTCGCCGGGACGATTGTAGACCGTAACAGCCGCAAAAAGATGATGATTGTGAGCGATCTGGCGGCCGGCGCGACGACGATTGTTGTTTTGCTGTTGGTTTGGACCGGGAATCTGGAAGTGTGGCATCTGTACATCACCAACGCCATCAACGGCGCGTTTCAGACGCTGCAATGGCCGGCTTATTCTGCGGCGATCAGCATGATGGTGCCCAAAGCGCAGTACGGCCGTGCCAGCGGTCTGGTCATGCTGGCTGAATCTGGCTCAAACATTTTTGCGCCGATTATGGCCGGGGCCATGTTAGGGTTTGTGGGGCTGCAAGGCATTTTGCTTATAGACGTGGCGACGTTTCTGTTTGCCGTGGGAACGTTGCTGTTTATTTTTGTGCCGGACCCGCCGCGCACGGTGGAAGGACAGCAGGGCCAGGGCAATTTCTGGCGCGAATCGGCGTATGGCTTTGTGTATATCTGGCGACGGCCGTCACTTCTGGGCTTGCAGATTGTCTTTTTCATCGGCAACTTCTTTGCCACGCTGGCCTTTACCGCGCTGGCGGCCATGATTTTGTACCGCACGAACCAAAACGCGCAGCTTTTTGCCTGGATCATGTCGGCCGGGGCGATTGGCGGCGTGTTGGGCGGCGTGTTGATGAGTACCTGGGGCGGACCAAAGCCGCGCGTTAACGGCGTTTTAGCCGGTTGGATTGGCAGCGGCGTGTTGGGGCTGATGCTCATGGGCGTTGGCCAAAGCTGGCCGGTGTGGGCGCTGGCTTCTTTTCTGGGCAACTTGCTTGTGCCCATCATCAATGGTTCTAATCAGGCCATCTGGCAGGCGAAGGTAGCCCCGGATGTGCAGGGGCGCGTGTTTTCCGTGCGCCGGGTGATTGCCTGGGCGGTGGTTCCGCTGGCAAATTTGCTGGTAATTCCCCTGACGGATGGCTGGTTGGAACCGGCCATGCGCGCAGGCGGCAGCCTGGTGGATCGTTTTTCCTGGCTGGTGGGCAGCGGTCCGGGGGCGGGGATTTCGCTGTTGTTTGTGTTTGCCGGGCTGACTTCGGCGCTGGTGGGATTGGGCGGCTACCTGTTCCCGGTGATTCGCAAGGTGGAGATTATTTTGCCGGATCATGACGAGATGGCGCGGGTGGAAACGGCCGTTTCCTGATCATCGCGCCATATTTCACAAGACCCTCAGGGTTTGCTTATTCGTTTTCGCCTATTTGTTTGGCGTACCAGACGCCGCCGTGCCCTTCTTCGCCGGTCAGGCGATAGCCCATTTTTTCATAGAAGTAGCGGTTGCGCGTGTTCCAGGCGGGCGTGTCCAACGTCCAGCGGTCGGTTTCCGGGTAGGTTTCTTCCAGAAAGCGAATGGCCTGGGCGCCGATGCCCTGATTCTGGCAGTCGGGCTGCACAAAGATGCGCCCCAGTTCCATATGCCGGTAGCCCTTGGGGTAGACGATGATGCCGCCGAGCAAACGGCCGTCTTCATCTTCAATTTTGTAATAATCACAGGTCAAAATCATGCGCAGCTGCCAGTTGACCATGTCGTAGCCGGGCGGGCCGCCAACCTGTGGCGCGCCGTAGTGGATATCGTGGTTGAAGGCTTGCCGGGAAACGGCCGTTAACGGCCGTGCATCCCCTTCCACCGCTTTGCGAATACAAATGTTCATGACTCCCATCCTTTTTGCGATGTGATTGGTACACAGATGACGCGGATTTTCGCGGCTAAATCGTAAACGCTCAGGCTCCTTTAGCAAGACCCCAAGGGTTTGATACCCAATACCCTAAATTCCCAGGAGAAAACCCTTGGGGTCTGTATGGTTACATTATCTTTAAACCGATTCGAGTTGGCCCCGCAGTTCGATGATCTGGTCGCGCAGGGCGGCGGCGCGTTCAAACTCCAGCATGAGAGCGGCCGTTTTCATGTCGGTTTCCAATTGCGCCAGTTGGTGAAGCAGGTCGGTGGGGGTGTAGGTGGCGGGTTCGGTGACGGCCGTTTCCCCCTCATCAACCTTCCCCTTCTGCCAATTCAGCTCGCTAATTTGCTTGGCGATGGTTTGCGGCGTGATGCCGTGGGCCGTGTTGTAGGCGATTTGCTTCTCGCGGCGGCGGTTCGTCTCGTCGATGGCCCGCTGCATGGACGCTGTCACCCGGTCGGCGTACATGATGACCGTGCCTTCGATGTGACGGGCGGCGCGGCCAATTGTCTGGATGAGCGCCGTGTCGGAGCGTAAAAAGCCTTCTTTGTCGGCGTCCAGAATGGCCACCAACGACACTTCCGGCAAGTCCAACCCTTCGCGCAGCAGGTTGATGCCCACGACGGCATCGTAGACGCCCCGGCGTAAATCCCGCAAGATTTCGATGCGCTCCAGAGTTTCCACTTCGCTGTGCAGATAGTGGACGTTCAGGTTCATCTCGGCCAGATAATCGGCCAGGTCTTCGGCCATGCGCTTGGTGAGCGTGGTGATGAGGGCGCGCTGGCCGTTATCGACGCGGCGGCGCACCTCGAAGAGCAGATCATCTACCTGCCCTTTCACCGGCCGGACGCTGATTTGCGGATCGACGAGGCCGGTGGGGCGGATGATTTGATCGACGGTGTTTTGGCTGTGTTCGCGTTCATATGGGCCAGGGGTGGCGGTGGTGTAAATGACCTGATAAAGCCGCGCTTGCCATTCGTCGAAGGTGAGCGGGCGGTTGTCCAGGGCGCTGGGCAGGCGGAAGCCAAAATCAACCAGCGTTTGTTTGCGCTGGCGGTCGCCGTGGTACATGGCGCGAATTTGGGGGATGGTCATGTGGCTTTCGTCGACAACCAGGAGAAAATCGTCGGGGAAGTAGTCGAAGAGGGTCCAGGGCGGCGCGCCGGCCGGTTTGCCGTAGAAGTGACGGCCGTAATTTTCGCTGCCGTTGCAGTAGCCCATTTCGCGCAGCATTTCCAGGTCGAAGCGGGTGCGTTGTTCCAGGCGGTACGCTTCCAGCAGTTTGTTTTGCCGGTTGAGATGGGCTAATTGTTCTTCTAGCTCGGCTTCGATGTGGGTAACGGCCGTGGCCACATCGTCCGCTTCGGTGACAAAATGACGGGCAGGGTGAAACATAATTTCCGGCAGCTCGCGGCGCAGTTCGCCGGTCAGGCCGTCGATTTCGCTGATGCGTTCGACCTCTTCACCCCAAAACTCGATGCGGTAAATGGTTTCGCCGTGGGGCGGCTGGATTTCTAACACGTCGCCACGGACCCGGAAACGGCCGTGACTCAGTTCATAATCATTTCGTTCGTAATAAATGTCTACCAGGCGGCGCAGCGTTTTGTCGCGTTGGGCGATGTGGCCGGTTTGCAAGTGCAGATGCGCCTGATGATATTTCACCGGATCACCCAGCGAGTAGATAGCGCTGACGCTGGCGATGACAATCACGTCGCGCCGCGTCGCCAGGGCCTGTGTGGCCGCCAGCCTCATGCGCTCGATTTCGGCGTTGATTTCGGTGGTTTTTTCGATGTAGGTGTCGGTGCGCGGGATGTAGGCTTCCGGTTGGTAATAATCGTAGTAGCTCACGAAGTAGCTGACGGCGTTGTGGGGGAAAAAGCTTTTGAACTCGCTGTAAAGCTGCGCGGCCAGGGTTTTGTTGTGGGCCATGATGAGGGTGGGGCGCTGCGTTTGTTGGATGACGTTGGCGATGGTGAATGTTTTGCCGGTTCCGGTAGCGCCCAGCAGCACCTGATGGCGCAGTCCGTCGGCTAACCCCTGAATGAGGCCGGAAACGGCCGTGGGCTGGTCGCCGGTTGGTTCGTAGGGCGCGGTTAATTGAAATTGTGTCATGGTTTCACCTCTTCCGAGACTTAAACGTTACAATTATGATCAGTTTACCTGTGAATCCTGACACCTATTGTCAATTTTGTCGGTGGTAAAAATAAAAAATTGATGAACGGCCGTGAGATATTAACTGTAAAATGAAACTCAGCAGTAAGTGTAAGTGGCATGTTAAGATAAAATTGGCATAACCATACAGACCCCAAGGGTTTGTTCCTGAGAATTTAGATTCGTTGGGTATAAAAACAGTTAAAAATAGGCATCGTGGCCTTGTTTCCTTTCCGATTTGGTTTAGGTTGACCTGATTGTCGCAACGGCGAAAAAGAACTGGGTGCAAAAATTTATGGACCGAATTGCTGTGGAATCGGATTCTGGTAAAAACGTCCGAGACAAATTGTTTGCTGGCGAATATTCGCAGCTCCTGCACAATTTGTCGCCCAAACGGTTGTTGTTGTTTACGCTGGCAGCCATCTATGTGACCGAGCTGCTGGTGATGCTGTTCATTGAGGTGCTGCTCAATGAGCCGCTGGCCCTCCCGTTCCACGTGATGGAAACCGTGCTGGATGCGACAATTTTAGCCGTCCTGGTGTTTCCGATGATCTATTCCTTTTCGTTTCGACCGCTGCGAAACTCGTTAACAGCATTGCAGCAGACACAGGAATCGCTGACGGCCACGCTTTCCTTGTTGGAGAAGACATTTTCCAGTCTGGGCGAGATCGTGTTTGTCCTGAATGATCGGACGCAGAAGATTTTGTTGGTTAATCAGTCGGTGTCTGAGGTGTTGGGCTATTCGTCCGAGGAGATGGTGGGCAGGGGAATTGACGTCTGTTTTGCCGACCCGGAGACGTATCAAATCTGGTCGCAGCAATTGGAAGGCCGGCTGCCGCAAGAAAGCCATGTGCGCGTAGAGACGGTTTTTCGAGCGCAGGGTGGGCAGACCTGCATGGTGGAAACGACTGTTTCGCAGATTCATTCTAACAACGGCGAGCCGACCTATCGGGTGTTGTTGATTCGTGATGTGACGCAGCAGCGGGTGACAGAAGAAAAGATTCGCTTGCAGACGGCCGCCTTAGAAGCGGCGGCGAACGGCATTGTGATTACGGATCGCAACGGCCGTGTCGAATGGATCAACCCGGCTTTTTGCGCCATGACCGGTTATTCAGGCAATGAAATGGTGGGTTCTAGTCTGAATCAGTTGAAATCTGGTCAGCATGGGGCTGCGTTTTACCAGACTTTGTGGCAAACAGTTCTGGCCGGGCAGGTGTGGTCGGGTGAAATTGTGAATCGGCATAAGAACGGCCGTTTGTACACCGAAGAACAAACCATTGCCCCAGTGCGGGACAGGAATGGCGCCATCACCCACTTTATTGCCATCAAACAAGACATCTCCCAGCGCAAAGAGGTGGAGCAAAAGTTAAAAGACAGCGAAACACGCTATCGCAGCCTGGTGGAAACCTCTCCTGACGGCATTTTGCTCACCAGTCTGGACGGCAAAATATTGTTTTGCAACGAACAAATGGCCCAAATGACCGGCGCAGAAAACCCCCAGTCGCTCATCGGCCACAGAACCCATGAATTTCTGACTCCGGAAGGTCGTTTTCAGGCTCAAAACAACATTCAACAACTGCTCACTAACCGGGCGGCGCGCAGCTCCGAATACGAAATCATCAATATCAACGGGGAGCTTTTGCCCGTGGAAATTAGTTCTTCTGTCATTGAAGATCAAAACGGTCAGGTTATTGGCCTGACCAGCATGGTGCGGAACATCAGCGCCCGCAAAAAAGCGGAATTCCAGCTATCCAAACAAAATCAAGAGCTGCAAACGTTGAGCCAACTGAGCCGTTCGCTGGTTTCCAGTCTGGAAATGGACGTGGTTCTGAGCCGGATCGTGGAACAAATTATGCCGCTGCTGGCCGCCGAGTGCCTGACCATTTTATTGCGCGAGGGTGAGGAATTGGTTTGTCAGGCGACCGGAGGGCTGGGGTTTGGTTATTTAAAGGGACAGCGCATCCCGATTGATGATGAGCTGCTGGCGCCGGTTTTGGCTGCGGAACGGCCGTATCTGTCCACGGCCGTCGACTGTCTTTTCTACCTCAAAAACTGCGCCTATCCCTGCTACGATCCCCAACGCGCCCTCATGCTCGTCCCTTTGCGGGTAGGCCAGGAAACCATCGGCCTCATGCAAGCCATCCACAGCCAGCAAAATGCCTTCGACGAAGAAGACAGCCGACTGATTCTAGCCGCCGCCAGTTGGGCGGCCGTGGCCATCAACCACGCCCGACAACACACCCGCATTCAACGCCAACTACGCGAAACAGAAACCCTGGCGAGGATCAATCAAGCCCTGAACGAAAGTTTGGAAATGGACAAACTCCTCCAGCTCATCGCCGATTCAACCCAGGTACTCATCCCCCAAATGGATCAGGTGGTCATCCATCTGGCCGATGAGCAGGAGCGGATATTAACCCCCGTTATCTGGAGCGGTGTCACCGAACCCAGCCTGATGACCCTGTTTGTTGATTCACGCGACAGTTTGTTGAGCCAGGCGTTGTCTACGCAGTCCATAATGGCCTACCCCGATCTGGAAGTTGTTAAAACCGAAGGGATTCAACATTCCTGGTCAACCGGCGCGCTGTTAGTCGCGCCTTTAATTGCCAATGGCGAGCGCGAATTGGGGGCCATCAGCCTTCGCAGCCTGAAGCCATTCGCCTTTTCGGCCCACGACGAGGTTGCATTGTCACGGCTGGCGGCATCGGCGGCAATTGCCATCGAATCTTCGCGCCTCTACCAATCCGAACGCTCGCAGCGGCAAATTGCCGAGGCGTTGGTGGCGGCGGCCAAAGTCTTTAGCCAGAGCTTACAGCTAGGCGATGTGCTAAACATGGTTTTGCAGCAGTGCCAACGGGTGGCCGCTTGTGATGAGGTAACGATTTTATTGGGCGCGGATGGGTCTGAATGGCGCCAATCGACTTTGGCAACGGCCGTTGCCCAATCTATCCACCTGTTTACCACAGACAACGCCGCCCCACCGCTTCTAACCGCTACCCAGCATGAATGGATGGTTCAGACCAACAAACCCGTGCTGGTAGAACTCAAAGATTTTTCCGACGATCAGCAAAAAGCCAGCCCCATATTGCCAGAAACAATGGCGGTTGCCCCTCTGAGCGTCGGTCAGCAAACCATCGGTTTCCTGATTGCCCATCATAGCCAGCTCAAACATTTCGACACAAGCATTTTGCGCCGCCTGGAGGCATTGGCTTCCCAGGCCGCTTTAGCCATCCACAACGCCCAAATGCACCAAGACCTGCAAGCGCTGCTGAACCAGGAACAAGCCATGCGCCAACGCCTGATTCAAACCGAAAAATTAACTGCTATGGGACGAATGATCGCCTCTGTAGCCCACGAGATGAACAACCCGCTGCAAACCATTAAGAATTGTTTGTTCATCAGCCAGCGGCGCCTCACCGAAGACCACCCTATTTCCACCTATTTGGAGATGGCTTCTTCCGAGACAGGCCGCCTTTCTGATCTGGTGGTGCAGTTGCGAGAAGTGTATCGCCCCCAAAGCAGCCAGGACATCGTGCCCTTTTCGGTGCAGAAGCTCATCGAAGAGACACAGGCGATATTGCAGCCCCATTTTCAGCAGAATCAGGTGCGGTGGGTCGTAGACACGTCTTCGATTCCGGCCGATTTTATGACGCTGGGGATCGCCAACCAGCTTAAACAGGTGTTGTTGAACATTTCGCTGAACGCCGTGGATGCAATGCAGCCGCAAGGCGGCGAGTTAACTTTACGCACATTGTATGATCTGGAAACAGACCGGGTTGGGCTACAATTGCAAGATACCGGACCAGGTTTAGATGAGAAGGTGATTCCTAATTTATTTGAGCCGTTTTTTACCACCAAAGAATCTGGAATTGGTCTGGGCTTGGCCATTTGTTATGATATTGTGCAAAATCATGGTGGGCAGATTACAGTTGAGAATGCTGAAATGCCCCGGCATGGGGCGGTTTTTACTATTTGGCTGCCGTGTAACGGCCGTTAACCCCCCAAATAAAACACCACAAGGAGCCACGAGTGCCTGAATCATCTACCATTTTGATAGTTGATGACGAACAAAACTTACGCGAAACCCTCGCCGTCATTCTGCGTGACGAAGGGTACCAGGTTTATTCGGCCGCCGCTCCCAGCGAAGCCCTGACTTACTTACGCCAACGCGCCTTCGATATCATGTTTTTAGACATCCGCATGCCCGAAAAAAGCGGTCTGGACCTGCTGCCAGAAATTCGCCAGCTTCACCCCCGCATGCCCATCCTTATCCTGACCGCCTACGCATCGTTAGACTCGGCCATCGAAGCCATGCGCAAAGGGGCCAACGATTACCTGTTTAAACCCATCAACCCCATCGACATTTTGCATCGGGTAAATATATTCCTCAGCAAACGCCCCAACTCCTCACAAGACATTGTGCAAGAGATGAAAAATCTGCTGTCGCAACTAGAAGGCAGCAATAATCCACTGGCGGTTTCTTCTGGAGAAAAAGAGGTTCAGGCAGCCAGCCAACGCTTCTTGCATTGTGGCAAGATAACTGTAGACCTCGTCGCCCGGCAGCTATTTTCCGATGGACAAATAGTGAATGTGACCCCCACCTCGTTTGATTATTTGTTGGCGCTGATGCGACATGCCCCTGAAACGATCGAGTACGTGGCTCTGGTACAGGAAGCGCAGGGGTATGACCTGACGCAAATTGAAGCAAATGATCTTGCCCGCGGCCGAATCCACGAACTGCGGAAGGCTCTGGAAAAGGATCCCCGCCGTCCGACAATCATTATTACCATCCGGGGCATAGGTTACCGGCTGGTTTGTTGAGAAAATCAGCCTAAAAGTTGGTCAAATCCGGACATTACCTCAACAATTACCCACAACCCCAAACAATTTTCCCCCAAAAAAGAAATATGATTCAGAAGATGCACGCTAATTCTTGCGTGCTGCTTGCTTTGGATCGATTACAGGCAGCGATTGAGGCAGTTTAATCCTCACAAACCAATGATTGGCAAGGCAATAATTCGAATCGGATCAGGGAGAAATTTGCAGTGTACACACCACATATCTTGATTGCCGATTCAGACGCCAATGTCCGAATTACGCTAACGCATTTGTTAGAGTATGGCGGCTATGACGTTCGGGCAACGCGGCCGGGTCGAGAAGTGGTGGATTGTCTGGCAAACGGCCGTTTCAAACTCCTCCTTCTGGAAATAGACATCCCGGCGCAAAGCGGGCTTCTGCTGTTGGGGGCGATTCGCCGGTTTTCGCCCACCCTGCCAATTATCGTGCTTACCTCCTGTTCAGATTTGCAAACGGCCGTTAGCGCCCGCCAATTCGGCGTCAGCAGCTACCTCGTCAAACCCATCAACCCCGCCAACCTCCTCTGCCAAATCGACAAAGCGCTGGCGGGCAGCGCGCTCTTTCACCCCTAACTGATCCGTTTTCTCTAGCAAGACCCCAAGGGTTTATTACCCCGATCATCCAAATTCTCAGAACCAAACCCTTGGGGTCTGAATCGTTCCACCCTCCAACCCCCTCCCTCAATTGTGAGGATTGCCCCAACAATTCGGAATGAACCAGAACGTTCAGGCCGCCTGTTTTCCTTAATAATTATCCTTGTGCACCTTGCATCAAGTTTTTTTATTAAAGATAAGTGGGCTAATCAGTCACAAATTAACCAAGGAGGATACTATGCCCCATAGAAAGAAGTTTCGTTTAGCGGTGGCCATACTCGGGTTTGGCGTACTGCTCCTGGTAGCGGTTCTGGCCGCTCCCCCCAATATGCTTGCCGAGACCCTCAAAGAAGGGATCAGCCAGACCGTCGGCCTCACAAAAGCGCCAACCGAGCAGCGACCGGTCGCTGATTCGGCGCCTGTCCGACCAGTTAGCATCAAAGGGCAGTTTGAATTTTTAAAGGAAATCGGCTGGAGTATCTCTGAAGCATACGTGGCTCATCCAGGGCAAACGGCCGTGATCACCGAAGGCACGCTCCAGAATGGCTTTGTTCTCAAAGCCATCGCCACCAACCCCGATTATCCAAACTTCACCACCGGCATTCTGGAAATCCAGATGTCAGCCTTTTCACCGGCCAAAGACATGCCCGGACAAAAAGCTGGCAAATGGTACATCCACGGCGAATGGAAAATTACCGACGCCAACGCCACGGCAGAAGTCGCCCAATATCGCTACGGGCCGCATACATTCAAGGGCGTCATCAACCTCGAACTCGATTACAACCCCCTGACCAAAGAAGGCCAGGCGCAATTCCTAAGCCAACCCGTGCGCTTCGCCGCCCCCGGCGAAACAATCCAAAATCAACCCCCACAAGCCGCCATAATCGGCAACACCCGTTTCAACGAAGCCTTCCAGCTTTCCGGCGATTATCTATTAACCCCCGCCACGGCAGAAACTGAGGGAGGAAACTAATGTCCCAGTTAAAAGATCGCATCAAATCCAGTTTACCCATCCGCAACCCGCGGAGCCGGCTCATCTTACTCGTCCTGGTTGTGATGGTGGCTATGCTCGCCGTCATCAGCGTTAGCTATGCAGATGTGCCCGGCGGCCGCCCCACACCCGACAACGTGTCCGTGCCCAACCCCGGCACACAAGAACAAGAATTAGCCAACATCACCTTCCCGGCTCCCTACAACACCTTTGAATTTGTGGTAACTTGTGGCGCTTGCCACGGCGGCACCGTCGATCAACAAGCCGGGCACTTTGCCAACTGGGCTGGTTCCGCCCACGCCAACGCCTTCCGCGACCCCATCTTCCGCGCTAACCAACAGATTGTAAACCAAACAATCCTGAACCTGACCGGCGAAGATGGCGCAGGTAATGTGTGCGTGCGCTGCCACAGCCCCAATGCCTGGTACTCCGGCCGCACAGACCCCAATCTGGCTGGAATGGCCGATACCAGCAACGCCATCAACAGCATCGTACTTTCCACCGACGGCGAAGGTATCCTCTGCGAATTCTGCCATCGCACCATCGGCGGCGTTGAAATGCAGCGCGCCGACCTGGACCCCAACGACCCTGTCTGGAATATGATGGCCGGCATCAGCGATTGGCCGCATACCGGGAATGCCTATCCCCAAGGCCCCATTGCCGGCAACCCGTATGGCGACGCCACTTTCCAGATCAACGATGGCATGACCTACGGTGGGAAATACCCCGGCACGGCCGAAATCTATTTCAGCGACATCCCCCTGGCCGGCACCAACTACACCGGCCAGGCTTACGGCGTCTACCCGCCCGGTTGGCAGCTACCTGGCGGCATTGATGCCAGCGGGCAGCCTGCTTTCGCGCCAGACGGTTCCGTGCCCCTGCATTTTGAAGCGCCCATTGGGCCGCCCCAAAACCCAGATGGCTCTTACAATTACCAGGGTCAGTCATTCTCGCCGGAACACACAACGTTCGAGGGCGATTTCATCAGAACTTCTGAGTTCTGTGGCGGCTGCCACGATCTGACCATTCCGGTACTCAATCATGGGATGCCGGAACAACGCACCTACACAGAATGGCGTTACAGCTCCTTTGGTGATGGCGTCGGCGGCGACGATCAACGCTGCCAGGACTGCCACATGCCCACCCAGAAGCATGAATATGCCGACGATATTCCGGTTTCCTTGAACGCCGATCCCGTGTTGTCCGGTTGGTTCCCCTATGCCAAAGATCGCAACCCGAACGGCGGCACTGCTTTCCACAAGTTCCAGGGTTCTAACCGCGAACTGCCCATGATGATGTCCATTCTCTACCCCGAAGTAGACCTGGAAGTGATCGGGGCGGTGACGGGCAATGATGTACGCATCTTCCCCGGCATGCTTTCTTCACGCGATACCATGTGGACACGCGCCCAGCGCAACGCCGAAGTTGAAATGCTAGAGGCTGTGACCCTGGATGTATTGAGCGCGCCGGTTGAAGTATCCCCCGGCGTCTATGAAGTCCAGGTTCAGGTTACCAACGAATCCGGTCATCGTATTCCTACCGGTTATCCCGACGGCCGTCGCCTCTTTGTCAGCCTCACCGTCGCAGACGCCAATGGCAGCCCGGTCTACGTCTCCGGCTACTACGATGAAGCCGCGGCGCAGCTCTATGACGATCCTGCCAGCTTGCAGTTGGACGACCGCGCCCTGACCAATGTCATCGACGCGACCGTCGACAACCAGGTCATGATCTATGAAAAGCGGACTGGCTCGTTGAATGCCGGTACGGGCAACTACCTGATGTCCGTCAACCTGATTAACGACACGATCCTGTTCGATAACCGCATTCCCCCGGCCGGTTTCACCTATGCCGATTACAGCGCCGCCGGTACCAAATTCGTCACCTACGACGATCCTGTCACCAAAGCGCCGCGTGAAGACTTCGGTCGTTATCCGGATGGACAAAATTGGGATGTCATTACGTACCGGTTCGCCGCCCCGGCCGGCTCCGCGCTGACAGCTTCAGCGACCGCTTACTGGCAAACCCACACCCGCGAATTTATGGAGCACCTGCGCACAGAAAGCGCCGCTCTGGGCCTGAACGTTCGCCCGGAAGGTCCGCCAAACTTACTGGACCCGAATTACCCATTAACCCCCAACTACCTCAGCGACAACATCCCGGACTTCGACATCATGACATCGCTGGATGGTACGGAAGGTCTTCAGGATAACTGGGGTGGCGTAGCCTACGCGACCTGGTTGATGACCGGCAAGGGCAGTCCCTATCCCGTCGGCAGTGACAGCAGTGATCTCACGGCCGTTCCCGCAGCCCCTGGTTGGTTAACGGCCGTTTCCCTCAACCCCTTCGCCGTTCAACTGGATTGGGAAGCTGTCCCCGCCGCCGATGGTTACCAAGTCTGGATCCGCTACGGCGCCAGCGACCTGACCGCCTCCTGGGACAGACTGGCCGTTGTCTATGACGCCACAACGCTCGTCAACGACGCCATGAACATCGGCAAAACCTACGGCTTCAAGGTTGTAGCCTTCAACGGGCAAGGCGACAGCGCCGATTCTCCGCTGGCGATCATCACCACACCCATTGATCTGCCCTTGAACCCCATGAACACCAAAGTCGTTGGCGTCACGCCAAACTCCGTTGAATTGTCCTGGTTCGATCAGGCCGAATTGGAAATTGGCTTCATTATCCAGCGGCAAGATGTGCCGGTAATGGGCGATTTCTACGAAGTGACCCGCATCCCCAGCCAGACGCCGGGCGGCGCGACAGGCGGCAATGCCTGGACAGATACATCTGTTCTCCCAGGCATGACCTACAACTACCGCGTGGCGGCTTATAACGACATTGGCCAATCCACCTGGGACATTCCGGTAACGGCCAGCACCGGCGGCCTGCCCACCTGGGTCGGCACGCTGGGAGCCACAGCCATCAGCGGCAACCGCGTAGATCTGACCTGGAGCGCGGCGAGTGGACTTGTCACTGGTTATCGCATCGAGCGTAACACAACCGGCCCGAATGGCCCGTGGACCACGACCTTTGTGGTGGCCAACCCGAATGCGACCAGCTACAGCGACACAACGGCCGTGCCCTCCACCACCTACTGGTACCGCGCCTTTGCCTTTAACACGGCCGGTTCCTCGGCCGCCTCAAACAGCGCCACAGTAACCACGCCAGCTATTGCCCCCATTGCGCCCACAGATCTGGCGGCCACCGTTCAGGCCGGGCCGCAAGTCTTGCTTACCTGGACAGATAATGCCAACAACGAGCAAGGCTTCTACGTGGAACGAGCCAACGGCACAGGTCCAGACGTTGTCTGGGCGCGGATCGCCACCGTCAACGGCGCAAACATCACCACCTACACAGACACGACGGTAGGCACGCAAACCACGTACTCTTACCGGGTACAGGCGTTTGCCGGTGGTGGGTCGGCTGTATCGCCGTATACGAATGTGGTAACGGCCGTTATCGGCACCGAAATCCCGGGTGCGCCATCTCAGCTCCTGGCCTCTCGCGTACAGAAAAACAGAGTCACCCTGGACTGGATGGATAACTCGACCAATGAAACCTACTTCGAGATATTCCGCAGCACAGATGGCGCTACGTTCGCCCCTATCGGCACAACCGGCGTCAATATCAGCACCTATAATGACCGTTCCGTGAATGCCAATACCAGGTATTGGTACTATGTCAGAGCTTGCAATACGGCTGGTTGCAGCCAAAACTCTGAGACAATTGACGTTCGGACGCGTCGTTAAACGATACTGTTAGATTCGCTGTGCCGGAGCCGCAATACTCCGGCACAGCGCTTTTAATGAGGATAAATTATGAAAAGCCATCGTACCTATAGGGCATTTGCTGCAATCCTGATCATCATTGCCCTCCTCTCGCTCGGTGGATTGGCCCTGGTGAGGGCTATCGATGCCAACAATGTAGACTATGTATCCCAAATTGGCGGTGACTCGCGCGCCGTGACTTTTTATGGTCAGTATGCCTATCTCGGCGTTGGCCCCAAAGTTGTCATTCTCAACCTCACCAACCCGGCCAATCCGGTTGTCGTGCAAGAATCTGATCCCTTGTCAGTTTTAGGCGGCCCGGATGCCATCGTCGAAGAGATCACGATCCCCGATGCATCTGGCAATATCTTTGTTGCCGCCGGAAACGCGGGGATGTTTATTTTGAATGTGACCAACCCTGGCAGCCCAACCAAACCCACTTTTGTCTCTAATTACAATACGGCCGATACCACCGATTATGCCATAGCGGTAGACGTGTATGGCGCGTATGCTGTGGTTGCCTTTGATACGGGTGGCATCGTGGCGCTGGACGTTAGCGTCCCGGCCGCCCCGGCTTTTGTCAACGCCGCAGCCACCGGCGACAGCGCCCGTGATGTCGGCCTGGTGAATGGTGGCCTGGGTGAAATCTACGCCTTTGTCGCTGCCGGCACGGCCGGAATCGAATCTTACGAAATCACGCCGCTTTTTGGCCTGGAAACCACCCTCCCATTAGCCGATTATGCCGAGGGCATCGCCGTCAACGCGACGCGCGTACACGCCTATGTCGCCGATACCGGCGGCGGGCTGCATATCATCGACATTTCAAACCCGGCGCTGATGGTTTCTCTTAGCAATCCGGCCACGGCCGGGCAGGCGCTGGATGTCGATTACTTCGGCAATTATGTGTTCGTGGCTGATGATACAGCCGGTGTGCGCTTGTTTAATGCTGTGAATCCGGCCAATCCTGTGCCCTTTACGCCGCCAAACGTAGATACAGAGGGTTACGCGGTGGCCCTGGCCGCCGGAAACAATCGTATTTACGTGGCCGATAGTTGGGCGGGAATGAGCATCATCGATTTTAGTGTGGTGAACAATCCCAATATCATCGGCCGTTTTGCATCGCTAGGTGAAGTGAATGGCGTGGCAGTTTCCCAGACCAGCCCGTATGCGTTTAGCGCGGATGGCTTAATGGGTCTGGCCAGCACAAACGCGGCCGACCGAACTGCCCCCGTGAAGGCTGATGCTGCCGCGTTGGCGGATTATGCGCTCAACGTGCAGCTTGCCGACGATTATGCGTTTGCCGCCGATTCCTTTGGCGGGTTGCAGGTGGTGGATGTGAGCGCGCCGGGTTCGCTAACGGCCGTTGCCTCTCTTCCCACCAATGATGTCGCCGTCGATGTGGCCCTCAGCGGCAATTATGCCTACCTCGCCGACAGCCTGGATGGCCTCTTCATCGCCGACATCTCCGATCCTTTGAATCCGACTTTTGCTGGCAGCCTGGGCGCGCCGGACTTGCCCTACGCCGTCGGCGTGGATGTTGTCGGGAATTATGCCTACATTGCGGCTGATCTGGACGGCTTCTATGTGGTCGATGTTAGCAACCCGGCCAGCCTGGCAGTGGCCGACTCTTTGGCGCTGGCGACCGGAGCCGCCTGGGATGTGGATGTGGTGGGCAGTTATGCCTATCTGGCGGCCGACAATGGCGGCCTGAAGGTCATCGACATCAGCGACCCCAACAACATCAGCCAGGTAGGCGAATTGACGGGCGTCGATTTGCCGCTGGCTCTGGACGTGGCCGTTGTGGGGAATCGTGCCGTGGTGGCTGGCGGTTCTGACGGCGTTTTTGTCGTCGACATCAGTACCCCGACTGCGCCTACCCAGGTTGGTTACTACGACACCGCCGGTTACGCTTCCCGCGTGGCCATCGCCGGAGCCATTTACGTGGCCGATGTGGAAGGCGGTATGTACCTGTTGGATTACAACAACTTCAACTTTGGCGAAACCGACCTGGCGATTGCCAAGACGGATGGATTAAGCACGGCCGTTCCCGGCGCATCGCACACCTACACCATCACCGTCAACAATCTTGGTCCCAGCGACGTAACCGGCGCGACTGTCACAGATAGCTTCACCGGCGTCTTGGGCAGCGTGACATGGACTTGTTCGGCGACGGCCGGCTCCGGCTGCGATACGGCCAGCGGCACGGGCAGCATCAACGCTACCGTCAACCTGCTTGTGGGCGGCGAAGCTACCTTCATAGCAACCGGCACAATCGCCAGCGACGATTCCGGCACGTTGAGCAACACCGCCGCCGTTGCGCCGCCGGTTGGCATAGTAGACACCAATTCGGCCAACGACAGCGCCACAGACACCACCAATCTCGTCGCGCAAACAGACCTGAAAGTGGCTAAAAGCGGCGCGCCGGACCCGGTTATTCCTGGCGCGGCCCTGACCTATGAAATCGTGGTGACCAATCAAGGCCCCAGCGATATGACGGCCGCAGCAACCTTGACCGACACGCTGCCGCTGGATGTGGCCTTTGTGTCCTCAACCCCAGGTTCACCGACATGTACGCACAGCAGCGGCGACATCACTTGCACAATTGCACCTCTGGCGAGTGGAGCCAATGTCACCGTTACGCTTGAGGTACTGGTAGATGCCGCTGCCAATGCGGCGCTGACCAACAGTGCGGGCGTGGCGGCTGTGGACACAGACCCGGACTTGACGAACAACACGGCCGTGATCACCACCGCCATCAAAACCGCCGATCTCGCCATCACCAAGAGCGATACGCCCGATCCGGTAACTGCTGGCGAGCAGGTGACCTACACCATCGGCGTAACCAACCAGGGGCCGGATGGCGCCACCAACGTGACGGTGGTTGATACGCTGCCAGCCGGTGTGTCGTTTGTCTCCGCCGTGCCTGGTTCGCCGACTTGTGCGGAAGCCAGCGGGGTTGTGACTTGTGATCTGGGCGCTCTGGCGAATGCCGGAACCGCACAGGTGACCCTTGTCGCTCTGGTAGACAGCAGCACGACCGGGTCTTTGGCGAATACGGCCGTTGTTTCCGCCGACGAGTACGATGACAACACCGAGAACAACACAGCCAACGCCACTACCCAGGTCAACCTGGAAGCCGATCTGGCCATTACCAAGAGCGATGGACAGGTTAACATCGTGGCCGGCGAGACCCTGACGTACACCATCACCGTGAGCAATGCCGGTCCCGGTGATGTGATCGACGCGTCAGTCGTGGACAACTTCCCGGCGACGCTGTTGGGCGCAGCCTGGCAATGTGCCTCCAGCGGCGGCGCAAGCTGCGCCACCGCCAGCGGCACAGGCGATATCGACCTCAGCGTCGACATCCCGGTCGGCGGCGAGATCACCATTCTCGCTTCGGCGACGGTGGCCAACACAGCTACCGGGCTGTTGATCAATACAGCCGAAGTGACGCCGCCCGCAGGCACGACTGATCCGAATCTGGCAAACAACACCGCCACCGATACCAACTCACTCGGCGCGTTGGCCGACGTCAGCCTCAGCGCTGCGGCCGCGCCGGACCCGGTTCATCCAATGGAATGGGTCACGGTGACGCTTACGGTCGCCAACAGCGGTCCGTCGGCGGCCGGCGGCGTGCAAATCACGAGTTTGCTGCCGGCGTCTGTCAGCTTTGTCTCGTCAGACACCTGCACGATGACCGGCAGCCAACTGGCTTGCACCATCGGCGTGTTGGAAAACGGGCAGCAAACAACGGCCACGGTTGTTTTGCAGGCCAAGACGGTTGGCACGTTGCAGCAGCAGTTCAACGTATTCGCCGTCAATGATAGCAACGCCAGCAACAACACGGCCGTTGCCACCATCAACGTTTCGCCATTCATGAGTTTCTTGCCTCTCGTCACCAGATAATTGGCCTGAGGGCGGAAAGGAAAAAGGAATGGGGGCATGGGCGACTATGCCCCCATTTTTTTATCGAAAGCGGCTGCCAGCGCGATTATGCGGCACAACACTCACGAACCTGGGCTGGCAGCATTTATCAGGAGGTATGACCATGCGACGAATAGCAGCTCTCATTGTGGCCTTGATGACGGCGTTTGGCTTGATGGGTACGGCCGTTTTCTGGCTCCATCCCCCGCGCATCCATGCCGCGCCAGAGACCCTCATCAGCGTTACCACTGCCCTGGATGAACTGGATGCCAACGGGTTGTGTTCTTTGCGCGAGGCGATTCAGGCGGCTAATACGGATACGGCCGTCGACGCCTGCGCCGCCGGTTCCGGTGAAAACGACGTGATTTCCATTCCCGCCGGACATTACCTGCTCACCCTGGCCGATCCGGTCGGCGTGGTGGAGGAGAACGGCAATGCCACCGGCGACCTGGATATTTTGCACAGCGTAGCTCTGGTTGGGGCCGGCTCGGCCCAAACGATCATTGACGGCAACGGCATTGACCGCGTGTTTCACCAGCCGGGCGCAGCCACCCAGGTTGCCGTCAGCGATGTAACCGTTCAGGGCGGCGATTTGGGCGTTGGAACCAGCGTCAATTACTCCGGCGGCGGCTTCTCGCTCATCTCCGGCTGCGCCCTGACGCTAACCAATGTGTTGGTGACGCAAAATCAGGCCAGCCCAGGCCAGCCCCTCTTAAGCAGCGGCGGCGGCGGCGGGATTTATAACAACGGCGGCCAATTAACCCTGCAAAACACAACGGTTTCCGGCAACATTGCCGGGTTTGGCGGCGGCGTTTATAACGGCGGTCGCCTGACGATCATCAACAGCAGCATCTTGAGCAATCAATCCACCTATTACGGCGCCGGCATCATCCACGCCGGCACGAGCGACGTTAACATCCAATCCAGCGCCATCAGCTATAACGTGGCCGGCAGCAACGGCGGCGGTCTTTATCTCACCGGCGGTACGACCAACCTGACCAACGTCACCATCAGCCATAATCGCGCCAGCCAATATCTGGGCGGCGGCGTTTGGGTGTATTACGAAGGCGTTTTGGCCGTCAACATTGACCATTCGACCATCTATGCCAATTTTGCCGGAACCGGCGGCGGCATTTACAACACCCATCAGCAGGGTTTATTGATGATGGGCGTGGCTCCGACCGCGCCACAAGCCGGTTTGATTACGCTGAAAAACAGCATCGTCGCCGCCAATACCGGCGGCAACTGCGGCCGCAGCCCACAAACGTCGGCCTTTGTCTCCATGGGATATAACATCGACAGCGCCAACGATTGTGAGTTTCAGGCCGCCAGCGACCAAATCAACACTGACCCGACATTGGGTCCTTTGCAAGATAACGGCGGTCCTTCCCAAACGCATGGTTTACGGGCAGACAGTCCGGCCATCGACGCGGCCGACTGCGCCGATACGCTGGGCAACCCGGTGACTGTGGATCAGCGCGGCGTGATCCGGCCCCAAGGCGCAGCGTGCGACAGCGGCAGTTTTGAATTTGTGCCAGGCCAGAACAGTGATTTGCGCCTCGTTAAATCTGTGTCGGCGGCGACGGCCGGACCGGCGGAACCGCTGGTGTATACGTTGACGATTTTTAACGATGGTCCTGATTTGGCGGCCAATGTGATGGTGACGGACACGCTGCCGGCTGGTTTAACGGGGGTAACGGCCGTTGCCCCCAATTGGTCCTGCCAGACGCCTGCCGGTCTGGTCGTCTGCGTATACACGGCGGATTTGCCCGTGGGCGCGGCCCCAGATGTGCGGGTGGAGGCCACAACGCCCGCCAACAGCGGCATTCTAACCAATACGGCCGTTGTCGCCGCGCCAAACTTCGACGTAGACCTCTCGCAAAACCAGGATGACGCCGTAACACGCGTGACCAGTCCGGCGGCCGATTTGCAGATCATGAAGACGGCCGTTCCCACGGCCGTTCCGCAGGGCGAGCCGCTAACTTACACGCTGGTTATCACCAACGCTGGCCCAGACGCGGCCTCTTTCATCACCCTGACCGATACGCTGCCGGACGGGGTCTTTTATCTGAGCCATACGGCCGTTGGCTGGAGCTGCCAGGATGCGGCGGCCGTAACCTGCACCCGCGCAGCCCTGGCGGCTGGCGAAATGGCGACGGTCACGCTGCACACCCTGGCCCCTGGCCTCACCGGCACAATCACCAACACGGCCGTGATCACGTCGGCCGTACCCGATCCGCAGGTGGGTAACAATACGGCGTCGGTGGCGACGGCCGTGCTGCCGGCCAGCGGCGCGCAGGCCGATCTGGCCGTGACGCAAACCATCACGCCAACCGCCGTACACAGCGGCGAGGTGATCACCGTGACGCTGACGGTGACCAATGCCGGGCCGGACCCGGCCGAAAGCTTGTCGCTGCAAAACAGCCTGCCGGTGAATGCCGCGCTGCTGGCCATTCACAGCGGCGGCTGGCAGTGCGTGGACCAGTCGCCCATTGTTTTATGCACGCTGCCGGGGTTAGAAACGGCCGTGTCCTCTACCGTTCAGTTGGTGTTGCGGGTGGGCTTGTCGGGGCGCGAATTGGTGAACGAAACGGCCGTCAGCGCGGCCACGGCCGATCTCAACAACAGCAACAATCGGAGCGTGATGACTGTGCCGATTATCCTGCCGCCGCGCGCGTATTTGCCGATGATGGTGAAAAGTGGGGAATAATCAACCCGCGTAAACTTGGGCCGTCGTGGGATTTTTAGGCGCAGATGAACCTGGATGAGATCCAGGTTCATCTGCGTTTTGTGATTTAAAATCAGGCCGGAACGGCCGCCGCCGCTTCGTACCCTTTCTGGATGACCAGCTTGTTGGCGGCCAGCAGATGGGCTTTGCGCGCCGGGAGATGGGCGTCCAACGTGAGCATGAGTTGGTCCAGAGTCAGGAACGGCCGTCGGGCCAGCAGCGCGCCCAACGTAGCCATGTTCATCATCTTAGCCGAACCCAGTTCATCGGCGATGTCGTTGGCGGGCACATAGGCCACGTCCACATCGGTGCGGCTTACTTTTTGCGCGATGAGCGAGCTGTTAACCACCAAAAGGCCGCCCGGCTTCACCAGCGGTTCGTACTTTTCCAGCGAGGGCAAATTGAGCACGACAGCCACGTCTGGTCTGGCGACGATGGGCGCGCCAACCGGCTCATCGCTGACGATGACTGTGCAGTTGGCCGTGCCGCCGCGCATTTCTGGCCCATAAGAAGGAATCCAGGTGACGTGTAAATTGTTGTCCATGCCGGCATAAGCCAGAAGCTGCCCGGCAAACAAAACCCCTTGTCCCCCGAATCCGGCAATTACGATTGAAGTTTCCATGTTTATATCCTTTCGCTCCTAAAATCAGGCCAGCACAGGTTCTGGCTCGATTTGGTCTTCGTGGTGTTCGGCCATAGCGCGGGTAAGCACTTGCCCCAAACGTCGAATGCCCTCTTCGATTTGCGCGGGTTGGGCATTGGAGAAGTTGAACCGGGCGGTGTTGTGGCCCACGCCTTCGCTGGCGTTGGGATGGAAGGCCGCGCCGGGGACAAAGGCGACTTTGTTCTCGATGGCTGTTTTGAGCAGTTCGGCGGCGTCCATCCAATCCGGCAGCGTGACCCAGAGGAACAGGCCGCCAGACGGCCGTGTCCAATACACGCCCAGCGGGAAATGTTCCTCCATCGCCGCCAGCATCACGTCGCGTCGTTCGCGGTAAACCTGGCGAATCAGCAGTTTGTGTTCGTCCAAAAAACCATCTCTGGCGACTTCATAGGCCACCATTTGCGAGAAGGTGCTGGTGTGCAGGTCCATGCCCTGTTTGGCCATCACGCAGCGCTTGATAACTTCTTCCGGAGCGACCATCCAACCCAGACGCAGACCGGGAGCCAGCGTTTTGGAGAAGGTGCCCAGGTAGATCACGTCGCCACGGGTGAAGGAACGGCCGTTGCCATTTGGCCTGGTTTCTTCCTGAAAATCCGCATCCATGGCAATCAGGGGCGGCAAATGCTCGCCTTCGTAGCGTAAATCGCCATAGGGATCATCCTCGATGATCGGGATGCCGTAATGATCGGCAATTTGCACCAGCTTGCGGCGGCGCTCCAGCGACAGGGTGACGCCGGCCGGATTTTGGAAGTTAGGCAGGATGTACATGAACTTTGGCCCGGCGCGCAGCGCTTCGATAAAACGCTCATCCAGACAAATCCCGTCGTCATCCACCGGCACAGTCACATAATCGGCCTGGTAGGCGCGCCAGGCTTGCAGCGCGCCCATGTAGGTGGGCTGCTCGGTTAAAATCACATCGCCCGGGTCCAGCATCACCTTGCCGATGAGGTCCAGGGCTTGCTGCGCGCCGCTGGTGATCAGCACGTTTTCCGGGCGGGTTTGAATGCCATAACGGCTCATTTTTTGCACGATGTACTCGCGCAGCGGCCGGTAACCTTCAGTGGTGGAGTATTGCAGCGCTTGCGCGCCGTGGTTGGCCAGGACGCGTTGAGTTGCCGCTTCAAACTGGGCTACCGGGAACACTTCCGGGGCGGGCAGGCCGCCAGCAAAGGAGATGATGTCCGGCTGTTCGGTTAACTTTAGCAGTTCACGGATGATGGAACCGCTCATACCTTGCATTCGTTGGGCATAACGCCGTGTCCATGGACAGGTCATTTCAGGTCTCCTTTGTCCCTGAGGAAGCAGGCAGGTGCGCCTGCCAACGCGAACGAACCTATTCGCGCTCTCAGAGTCATGTTAATTGCGGGCGCGCTTGTTTTGCAGCGCCTCGTCTACTTTATAATCGCCCAGAGGATAGACCGGCATCATTTCGTCGCGGACCCAGTGGGCGGCGTCGGTGGGGGTCATGCCCCAGTTTGTGGGGCAGCTAGAAAGCAGTTCGACGATGCTGAAGCCCAACCCTTGGATTTGGGCCTCGAAGGCCGTTTTGATGGCTTGTTTGGCCTGGATGACGTGGCGGGCGTCGTGGAGGCTGCGGCGGACGCTGTAGACAACGCCGGGCAGGGCAGCCATCATTTCGGCGATGCGCATGGGTTGGCCGGTGGTGCGTTGATCACGGCCGTTTGGCGATGATGTGGTCACCTGGCCGAGCAGGGAGGTGGGAGCCATCTGCCCGCCGGTCATGCCGTAAATGGCGTTGTTGATGAAAATGACCGTGAGCTGTTCGCCGCGAGAAGCGGCGTGGATGGCTTCGGCGATGCCGATGGAGGCCAGGTCGCCATCACCCTGATAAGTGAAGACGATGTTGTCCGGGTTGACGCGTTTGAGGCCGGTGGCCATGGCCGGCGCACGGCCGTGCGCCGCTTCCACGGAATCAAACGCAAAATAATTGTAGGCAAACACCGCGCAGCCGACCGGAGCCACGAGGATAGTGCGTTCCTGAATGCCCAGTTCGTCGATGACTTCGGCGATCAGGCGGTGGGCGACGCCGTGGGTGCAGCCAGGGCAGTAGTGGGTGTAGACTTCTTCCAGGCTGTGCGGCCGTTCGTAAACCAGTTTCTCAAGTTGTTTTTCAGGTGCTAACATGACCATGAGTTTGTTCTCCTTTTAACCAACCGCAGGTAATTATTGTTGGTGCGAGGCGAGCACTTCGCTGCGCCGCCAGACGGTCTGAATTTCTTGCTCGATTTCATCGGTGAAGGGAATTAACCCGCCCATGCGTCCCAGGAATTCCACCGGCACTTGGCGGCCCACAGCTTCGCGCACGTCGTGGAGCATTTGCCCGGCGTTCATTTCGACAACCAGGAAGGCTTTGGCGCGGTCGGCCAGTTGGGCCAGCCGTTTTTCTGGGAAGGGCCAGAGGGTGATGGGGCGGATCAGGCCAACGGGTACGTTTGCCTGGCGCAGGCTTTTTACGGCCGTTCCCGCCACGCGCCCCGCTGTGCCAAAGGCCACCACCACAATTTCCGCATCCTCGATAAAACTTTCTTCGTAGCGAATTTCGTTGGCGGTAATCAGGGCCAGTTTGGCTTGCAATTTTTCGTTGAAGGCGTGCAGCTCCTCGCCGCCGAGATGGATGGAGGTGATGACGTTTTTGTCGGGGATGTGGCCGTTGAGCCGCCGCTTGTTTTGCCCGGTAACTGCCCAGGACGGCCGTTTTCCGTTCATTTCCCGCATTGGCGGCAGTTCTGCCGGTTCCATCATCTGCCCGATGGCTCCATCCAGCACCACAAAGACCAGGGTGCGGTACTTTTCCGCCAGATCAAACGAGAGCACCATCATGTCGATGGCTTCCTGAATGGTGGAGGGCGCCAGGACGATGGGGTGAAAATCGCCATGTCCGGCCTGCTTGACGACCTGGTTGTAATCGGCCTGGCTGGGCTGGATGTTGCCCAGGCCCGGCCCGCCGCGCATCACATCTACAACAACGGCCGGCACTTCAGACCCGGCGATGTAGCTGAATCCTTCCTGCATCAGGCTGACGCCGGGGCTGCTGGAAGAAGTCATGACGCGCACGCCGGCTGACGCCGCGCCGTAAACCATGTTGACGGCCGCAACTTCGGATTCGGCTTGCAAAAAGACGCGGCCTAATTCCGGCATTCGTTTGGACATATGCTCTAACAATTCGGTTTGAGGGGTGATGGGGTAGCCAAAATAAGCCTCACAGCCAGCGCGTACCGCTGCTTCGGCGATGGCCACATTTCCTTTTAATAATTCTTTAGCCATGTTGCACCTCCTAAGCGGCCAGGCTGAGGGCTTTGCCGTTCAGCGTCTGTTCTTTTTTTTGCGGTTTTTGGGGAATGTCACGGTAGACAGTGATGCAGCCATCTGGACAAACGGTGGCGCACAGGGCACAGCCGGTGCAGTCGTGGCTGGGATCTAGCAGAATAACGGGGCGATACCCTTTGCTGTTTAAGTCTTCGGCCAAAACCAATATATCGGGGGGACAGGCTTCGCGGCATAGTTCGCAGCCTTTGCACCGTTCCACATCAATGACAACTCGACCTTTAGCCATAGTGGGACTCTCCTTTTTTTAGAGGGGGGGAGGGGCTGTTGGCAGCCCCTCCCAGTGACTTGTTACGGTTCTTTAATTGGGATAGCGACAACGCGTGGGAAACACGGCCGTTATCTCGCATCAGGTTGGTAAAATACAAATTGGGAATGTAATGGTGATGGGACGACTATTGCGGGTGGAAGCCCCGCATCTGCCTTTGATTATGCGTTTTTTCACAAAGGTTCGACAGTGACAGATTGACGGATTCTCGATGACAAATGTCATATCCGAAAACGCGAATTTGGTTAACAATCAAACTCTATTATGGTCATTGGGTTAAAATTGTTAACCAAATTGCTGAATTGTGTTGCGATGAGGTGTTTGGGCAGCGTGGAAAACAAAACGGCCGTTCGCCCGACCATGATTCAAATAAAAATGGCAAGGGAACGGCCGTTTGGGCAGCGTACTTAGACGATTGTCAGCCGTCAGGCTTCGATGATCTGGTAGGTGTGTTGAATGGGCACGGCTTGCGCCAACATCGCCTGCGCCGGGCAGTAGGCATTTTCCGACAGGTCGATAGCGCGTTCCACGGCCTTGGGGTCGATGTTGTGGCCGGTGATGATGTATTCAATGGTTACGGCCGTAAACACCTTAGGATGATTTTCTGCGCGTTCAGCGTGAGTTTTCACCTCAAACGCGGTCACGTCTTGCCGTTTCTTTTTGAGAATGGAGATGACGTCCATGCCCGTGCAGCCGGCCAGACTCATGAGCATCAATTCCAACGGCCGTGCGCCCAAATCTGTGCCGCCTACAGCCGGGTCGCCATCCAGAGTGATTTTGTGGCCGCTGGTCGCTGCCGCGGTAAATTGTAATCCTTCATGCCAGCTAACAATTGCATCCATAAAAAGTGTCTCCTTGTGTGTCTTAACCGACGTAAAAACTCTGGATTAACCAGAGCTTGCCGGAGGTCACGCCCCCGGAAAATGAGCTATCAGGTAAATGCGCCGCTTTCCGCCGCCTCGCCGCAGGCAGAACATGCTAAAATAAACAATCCGTCATAGGCCAGACGGCCGTTTCCACAAGTGGGGCAGACGTCGCCTGGTTTTGGCGGCCTGGCCTGGCAGGGCGGTGCATCTGGTTTGCGCCACCAGACTGTGGCTTGGGGCGATTGGCAATCGTTAAGCGATTGGGAAGCGGTGGTAGTTTGCGTGTCCATTTGTGACTAAGCATAAACGTCTCCGGCGCTGCCGACCAGTGATTTTTGTCATAAGTCAGTTTGAGTTTGGGTCATAACGGCCGTTTCGCCCAAAGCGGCTATCCAAATTTTCGCTTTCAGACCGGAATTTTTGGGAAGGAGTTGCATCATGAACCAGATTACGCATGTTGTTAAACGAAGTGGGGCGATTGTGCCCTTCAATCAGGGCCGCATCACCAATGCTATTTATCGGGCGGCGGTAGCAGTGGGCGGCCGCGACCGCGACCGGGCGCAGGAATTGTCCGACCAGGTGATGGCCTTGCTGGCGGCCGCCATGCCGCCGGGCCACAATCCCACCATCGAAGAAATTCAAGACGTGGTGGAAAAGGTACTCATTGAAAACGGCCATGCGACGGTTGCCAAAGCGTATATTTTGTACCGCGATGAACAAAACAGGCGGCGGCAAGAAGCGGCCAAACATGCCTCACGGCCGTCCGAAAATATCCCCTGGGCCAAAATCTGGCACGTTCTCGATTGGGCCGCGCAGCACGATCTGCACACCGTCGCCGGGCTAAACCGCCGCCTTGCTCAGGGCGAATTCCCCCAAATCGTCCACGAAGCCGAAGCCGCCTACGAAGATGACGTAGATACGGCCGCCGAAATGCTGGCCGAAAAAGGCTCAGCCCTGAAAATGGTCCTCATCAGCGGCCCATCTTCCTCCGGCAAAACCACCACCACCATCAAAATCGAGCAGCGCCTCAAGCGCACCGGCCTGAAATTTGTCACCCTCAACGTAGACAACTACTTTTTCGACCTGGAAATGCATCCCAAAGACGAATTTGGCGATTATGATTTCGAGACGCCGCAGGCGTTGGATTTGCCGCTCATCAACAACCATCTGCAGCGGCTTATCGCCGGGGAAGAAGTGCTTATCCCCTATTACGACTTTAAAACCGGCTCGCGCCACCCCGATCAAACCCCGCTGAGGCTGGCGGCCAACGAAATTTTGCTAATCGACAGCCTGCACGGACTCTACCCGCCCATGACCGAGGGCATCCCGTTCGAGAAAAAATTCAAGCTCTACCTGGAGCCGCTGCTGCAAATGCGCGGCCCGGATGGCTACATTCGCTGGACCGATTTGCGCCTGATCCGGCGCATGTTACGCGATGCGACGCATCGGGCGTATAATCCGCAGATGACGCTGACGCACTGGCATTATGTACGCTCCAGTGAACTGCGTCACATAATCCCCCACATGGGCACGGCCGATTTCATTGTCAACAGCGCCATGCCCTACGAGCTGCCTTTGTATGCAAATCGTTTATTAGCCGATTTTGCCCGATGGGAAGCCGAATATCGGGATGACCCGCTGCATGAAGATGCGTTTTTACGCGCCAGCCGGGTGCGCCAGACGCTAGAAGCCATCACACCGGTCGCCGACGATTCGCCCGTGCCTTCGGATTCGGTACTGCGGGAATTTATTGGCGGCAGCAGTTTGGCATATTAGGGTTTGGGGTGTCCATATTTTGTTTTGCAGTCTAAAGTTTGATGAGGTTTCGTATGGAATTGGATATGCCCGTAGAAGAGACAGTGGAGGTGGAAACGGCCGTTGCCGACACCTTCCAGACCGAACAAGTCATGACCATTGCCGGTGGTCATTTTGTTCATGACACCTACACTGCTTTTATCTCGCCCTTGCTGCCGGTGCTGCAAGAACGATTAAGCGTCGGCTACGCCATGGTCGGCAGTCTGGCGATTTTTGCCCAACTGCCCAGCCTGTTCAACCCCTTCATCGGCTATCTGGCCGACAAAGCCAACCTGCGCTGGTTCATCATTCTGGCTCCCGCCGTAACCGCCACCCTGATGAGCAGCATGGGCCTTACGCCCACGTATCTCAGTCTGGCGCTGCTGCTGTTGGCGTCTGGCATCAGCATCGCCTGCTTCCACGCGCCGGCTCCGGCGATGGTCGCCAATATTTCTGGCAAACGCGTGGGCAAAGGCATGAGCATTTTCATGGCCAGCGGTGAATTGGGCCGCACAGTGGGGCCGGTTGTGGCCGCCGCTGGCGTGGCCTGGTGGGGACTGGAAGGCATGTGGCGGCTGATGTTTGTCGGCTGGGCGGTTTCGGTGATTTTGTATTTCCGGCTGCGCCATGTGGCGGCGACTCCGGCGCGTGACCCGGCGCAAACTGCACTGGCGAGCATGTGGCCGGCGGCGCGGCGGGTTTTCCTGCCGCTCTTGTGGATTATGACGGGCGGGATGCTGTTGCAGGTCGCCCTGACGACTTATTTGCCTTTGTTTATGAGCGACGTCTTGCAAGTGAATTTGTGGCTGGCGGCGGCTTCGCTGACTATTTTACAGGCGGCCGGGGTGGTTGGGGCGTTGATTTCCGGCACGGTGAGCGATAAATACGGCCGTCAACGCATCCTGTTCATTGTGTTGGTGGTCGCGCCCCTGCTGCTGTTGGTTTTTTTGTATGGCCCTTCCTGGCTGGCTGTGCCCCTGCTGCTGGCGCTTGGCCTGACGGTTTTGTCTCCGCAGCCGGTGTTTTTGGCGATCGTCCAGGACCAGTTCCCGCACCATCGCGCCCTGGCAAATGGCAGTTATCTGGCCGTTAACTTCCTCATTCGCGCCGCCGCCATCTGGGTTGTCGGCTTATTGGCCGATCAATATGGCTTGCCAACTGCGTTTTTAGTCAGCGGCCTGGCGGCGTTTATCAGCCTGCCCGCGCTTCGTTATTTGCCCCAAGAAAGCCGGATATAGACAGCGTATCTCCTACCGGCAAAATATGCGTCTGCACTGTTGGCGCTAATTTGGCGGCCTCCTTCACAAAGGCAACCGGCGGCTGGGTGAGAAATGCCGGGTTAAGCACGCCCATGCCAATGGGATGCAGCGTACCCCAATGGATAGGAATGGCCAGGTGCGGCTGCAACATGGTTAATGCCTGGGCAGCCCGCGCTGGCGTCATGTGCCCGGTTCCCAATGTCGGCCCCCAGCCCCAAACGGGCAGCAAGGCCACGTCTAAATTGTCGGCCAGATCGGCCATTTCTGGAAACAGGTCGGTGTCGCCGGCGAAATAAATGGATTGACGGCCGTTCACCCAATAACCCACAGGTTGGGCAAAGGGGCCTCGGGGATAACGACGGCCGTCATGCACGGCTTGGGTCGCCCGCACAGTTACGCCATTGACACTGGTTTCGTCGCCCGCGCTTAATTCTTCTAAATGGATGAATCCCTGCTGTGAAAAAAAAGCTGCGCTGCCAAACGGCACAATGAGCCGGGTTTGTTTTCCCAAACGGCGCAGCGAGGGCCAATCGACGTGGTCCCAGTGCAGATGGGAGATGAGCACGGCGTCGATGTCTTGAAAGTGGGCGGGCGCAATACGCCGTTGGCGGTGGGACAAGTGGGCGATATAGCGGCGCAGAAGGGGATCGGTGAGCAGGCGCACGCCATCCATTTCCATGAGGACGGTGGCGTGACCGACATAGGTGATGGTTTGATCGGAACGGCCGTTTAATGTTTTTTCGCGCATTGTTTATTCCTTTCCCGGTTTCGCAGGGCAACTTACCACTGCCACAAGTATAAAGGCAGGCGAGGAAAAAAGAAGCCGCCAGGTGTCACTTGCTTACCGGTTGTTCATGGCTTCATAAGGTTCTCATAAGCATCGAACGGCCGTTATTGTGACCCACCCGACATTTGGGTATAATGCCCCGTTTTGAGCGAGAAAAGGATCGACATGAGTGATGAAAACGAGGGTCTGGTGAGCCAACCGGTGGTTCGCTGTCCCCGGTGTGATAGTGTGGTAGCCTTTGAAGCGACGGTTTGCCTCATGTGCGGCGCGGCTATTCCGCCGCAATTGGCCGCCCAAACAGCCGCCCAAACGGCCGTCGCCGACACGCCACCTGCCGTGCCTATTTCCACCCCGGCGGGCAAACAAACGGCCGTTGAGCCAGCGCCGCCTGTGCCGGAAACGGCCGTGTCTACCCCTGCCAGCATACCCGATGTATTTGAATCGGTTGTGCGCGAGCGGCAATCGTCGATGGTGTTTTGGCTAACGGCCGTGTTCGCCGTCATCATCGTGGTGATGGGCAGCCTTTTCTGGCAGTACCGCGACCCCAACCTCATCCTGGCCCTGGTTCCCACAACCACGCCTATTCCACCCACGCCCAGCCACACGCCTACCTGGACACCCTTGCCCACCGAAACCCTCCCGCCATCCGCCACGCCAACCATTACCCTAACCCCTGCGCCAACCGAAACGCCACAGCCGCCGCGCCAACACACCGTCACCAGCGGCGACACCCTGTTTGGGCTGGCCCTGCAATACCGCGTATCGGCTCAAGCTATCGCCGAAGCCAATGGCTTTGCGCCTGAATCGCCTATTTTGTCTGGCCAGGCTTTGCAAATTCCCTGGCCCACCCCCACGCCGCCCCTGATTCCGGTGGGCGTCGATGTCAACGGCGACCTGGTCATAGCCGATCCGACCAACTGCCAGCGATATCAGGTGGTTTCCGGCGATTCCCTGTCGGCCATTTCTGCCCGTTTCGACGTGGATTACGATCTCTTTTTGTTGGTGAATCGCTTAACGAGCGATTCTGTCATGCAGCCCGGCGATACCGTTTGCATTCCCACCATCATCTATAACGCCACCCTGCCGCCCACGCCCGGCCCATCCCCCACACCTTCATTGACGCCGGCCCCGGCCGGACCGCGCCTGCTGTACCCCATTCAGTATGCCACCATCAACCCGCCCGATGGGCTAGTGACCTTGCAATGGGTGGCAGTAAAAGATTTGGCCGACGACGAGTGGTATATGGTGGAACTGACTGATCTGGATGCCTTAGATTCGGCCCCGTATCGTGGGTTCACGCGGGACAATGCCTTCCAGGTTCCCTCTTCGTGGCGGCCGCCGGTGGCCGAACCGCATCAATTGCGCTGGCGGGTAAGCATTATTCGGGTAACTGATTGGCGCGAAGACGGCCTGCCCATTTATACCTTTGGCGGGCAGAGCAGCCAGGATGCCTTTTTTACCTGGGAAGGGGCCGTGCCTACACCCACGCCCACCCTGACGCCGACAGCCACCCCTTTGCCTACAGCGACTCCTTAGGGTCCGAATGTTTTTAACCGGGTAAGATTGGTCCAATCTGGGAGATTGAACCAATCTTAAATCTACCGTAACTGTTCAGGTTTCTCTGGCAAGACCCCAAGGGTTTAATACCCAAATCATCCAAATTCTCAGGAGACATCATGAGTGGTCTAACCCACCACCACGAATAAAAAGGTTGAGATTTGTCAAATCTTAAAGATTTGACAAATCTATTTTCAAGGGAGCAAACCCTTGGGGTCTGTAGTTACAATCTACCAACTTGTTTTGGCCCGGCTGCTTATAGTCTTGCCTGAGAAACCTGAACAGATACCAAAAAAGGCGCAAATCATCTGATTTGCGCCTTTTTCATTGTCGAGGAGACGGCCGTTAACGGATTTCCGGGCTGGGGATAGGCACAATAAACTGCCCGCCGGCGGCGCGGTATGCTTCCTGCTGCTTCATGATTTCCGTGGCAAAGTTCCAGGCCAGCAGCAGAACGTAATCCGGCTGGTCTTCGCGCAATTTAGCCGGAGGGAATATCTCGAAATGGTTGCCGCCCATGAAACGGCCGTGTTTGAACGGGTTCAGATCGACCACATACGCCACCATCGACTTGTCGATGCCGCAGTAAGCCAGCAGCGTTGTCGCCTTGGCAGCCGCGCCATACCCAACAATGGAATGTCCGTTAGCCTTCACTTCGTTCAACAGCGCCAGCAGGCGCGTCTTCACATCGCCAATGCGGTCGGCAAAGTCCAGATAAAAGTCAATCCGGTCAACCTGGCGCTCTTTTTCCTCCGCCAGCAGCCGTAAGACAGATTCTTGCGGCCGTTCCACCGGTTCCACAAACAAGCGCAGCGAGCCGCCATGAATGGCAACCTGCTTCACCGCGTTCAGGTACAACCCGTGCCGCCGGAACAATCGATCCAGCGCCGTAACCGAAAAATAACAGAGGTGCTGGTGATAGATCGTGTCGAATTCGCAGTGGTCTACCAGGTCAACCACATACGGCGCTTCGATGACGGCCATGCCGTCGTCTTTCAGGATGGTGCGAATGCCGGTCACGAAGCCGTTCAAATCCGGCACGTGCGCCAAAACATTGTTCGCCAGGAAAATATCGGCCGCTTTGCCTTCGGCGCGGAGTTTGGCGGCCAATTCCTGACCAAAAAACGTGACCATCGTGGGAATACCGGCGTCGATGGCGGCCTGCGCCGGCGCTTTGGCCGGATCGATGCCCTGCACCGGGATGCCCGCCAGGGCGAAATTCTTCAGCATGTAGCCGTCGTTGCTGGCGGCTTCCATCACCAGACTGCTGCTGTTCAGGTCGCGCTCGGCCATGATGTCTTCGGCGCTGGCGGCAAAATGGCGCAGCAAGGAAGGAGACACAGAAGAAAAATAGGGGTATTCGGCGAAGAAAAGAATCTCCGGGTCGACTGTTTCCCGAATTTGGGCCAGAGCGCACTCCTCGCAAAAGACCAGCGTGAGCGGGGCCATCAGTTCTGGTTCGTCCAGTTGGTCCTGGCGCAGCAGGCGGTCGGCCAGCGGCGTCAGGCCAAATTCGACGATGGTGTGCAGGCGCGGGGAGCCGCAAGCCCGGCAAGTGGTTTCGTTATGATGGATCATGGATAGTTCCTATAGGGCTGGGTCTGTTTGCCGCCAGCGCAGGTTTTCGCTGAGACGGCCGGATGCCATGAGTGATTTAATGTGCTGAAGGCGGCGGTAGCGCGGACCTTCAAACTCATCCAATTCCAAACCGACCTTTTGGTAGGCGGCGTAAAGTTCTTGCGCGCCTTTTTGGGCGGTCCATTGGGGTTTGTAACCGGGTAAGGTGTTGATGATTTTGTCGCAGTTGACGCGGTAGTTGCGTTTGTCAGCGCTGGCGCCTTCAGCAAATTCTACGCGGCTGCCGGGGATGGTTTCGGCGACGATTTGGGCGATCTGGCGAATCTGGTAGTTTTCGCTGGAACGGCCGACGTTGAAGGCTTCGTTGTGGATGAGTTCGCGCGGGGCTTCCAGAGCAGCCAGGAAGGCGCGGGACATGTCTTCGATGTGGACGATGGGACGCCAGGGCGTGCCGTCGCTTTTGAGGTAGACGAGGCCGGTGGTAAAGGCCCAGGCGGCCAGGTTGTTGAGTACCAGGTCGAAGCGCAAGCGCGGGGAGACGCCGTAGGCGGTGCCGCTGCGCAGGAAGGTGGGGCTGAAGTTGTCGTCGGCCAGTTTGGAGACATCTTGTTCGACCATGACTTTGGAACGGCCGTATGGCGTAACGGGGTTAAACGCTGACGTTTCATCCAACCAGTCGGTGACGCCGGCGCCGTAGTTGCTGCACGAGGAAGAGAAAATAAACCGCTCAATGCCTATCTGCTTGGCCATTTCGGCCAGCCGAACCGATGCGCGATGGTTAATATCGTAGGTCAGTTCGGGGTTCAGGTCGCCCAGGGGATCGTTGGAAAGCCCGGCCAGGTGGATGATGGCTTCAATGCCTTCCAGATCGGCCATTTCGACGTCGCGGACATCTTTGTTGATTTCCAGAAAATCGCGCTTGGGGTCTTCGCCAAAGGTAGAACCTTCGTATAAGTTGGTGTCCAGGCCCACCACTTCGTGATTGGCGGCGATGAGAAGGGGCATCATGATTGTGCCGACATAGCCATTGTGTCCGGTTACTAATACTCGCATGTGTCACATCCTATTTTGGGGTTTAATTTTGACTGACAAAATTGTTGTTTGCTAAAGGGCTGGCCGGGTAACGGCCGTTTGCTGAATTTATTTGGCGGTCTGGTTGTTGATTAATCCCAGACTTTCCAGGGAGCATGGTTGCTTTCCCAGAGGGTTTCCAGGATGTGCTTTTCGCGCAGCGTATCCATGCACTGCCAGAATGACTCGTGTTTGTAGGCCATCAACTGGCCTTCGGCGGCCAATCGAGACAGGGGTTCCTGCTCGAACATGGTTTCGTCACCTTCGATGTAGTCAAACACTTCCGGTTCCAGAACAAAGAAGGCGCCGTTGATCCAGCCTTCGGCGGTTTGGGGTTTTTCCTCGAAGCTGACAATGCGGTCGCCTTCGAAGGATAAATGGCCGTAACGCGCGGGGGGGCGAACGGCCGTCATCGTGGCCAGCTTGCCATGAGAGCGATGGAAAGCCAGCAGTTTGTTGAGATCAACATCAGAAACGCCATCGCCCCAGGTTAGCATGAAGGTTTCGTTGCCGATATAGGATTGCAGCCGTTTGATCCGCCCGCCGGTCATTGTGTCGTGACCGGTATCAATCAGATCGACAACCCAGTCGGGGTGATAATTGTTGTGAGACAGCACCTCGCCGCTGCGGAAATTAACCGTCAGGCTGCTGCCCAGCGAAAGATAATCGACCATGTATTTTTTCAGAACTTCGCCTTTGTAACCCAGCGCAATCACAAAATCTTTGAAGCCATAATGAGCATAGTGCATCATGATGTGCCAGATGATGGGATTGTTGCCGATTTCGACCATGGGTTTGGGTTTAAGGACGGTTTCTTCTGAGAGACGAGTTCCTTTGCCACCGGCCAGAATACCTACTTTCATCTAATGATTTACTCCTTTGTCAGACTATTCCGGATTTTTCATATCCGGGCATGTTGTATACACAGGTGGAGGGGTTGGGAGACGTACCTAAATGAATGAATTTGCTGGGCTTCCCCTTGCTTGTATCTACGCGGGCATGGTATATGGCGCAAGTTACGAATCATCTTACGCCAGAGGTAGGCGCAAATTGGCCCTGGATGGAGACCCCAAGGGTTTCATAAACCCTTGGGGTCTTAGCGGGTTAACGGGAATCCTGATAAAATGTGGGCATGAGTGAAAGTAACGCAGTCGAAAGTGGAAAATCGGCCAGCGTGGCTGACCATAAGGCGAAGGCGGCCGTTACCGGCCCGGTTCCGGTGGCGATTGTGACGGTGAGTGACAGCCGCACGCCCGAGACGGATGTGAATGGGCAGTATTTGCGGGCAGCGATTACGGCCGTTGGTCATGTGGTAGTAGATTATCGGTTGATTAGGGATGAGCCAGAGGAAGTAACGGCCGTACTCAACCAGCTCTCTTCCGGCCCGGCCCGCGTGATCCTGTTCAACGGCGGCACCGGCATTGCCCCCCGCGACACCACCTTCGATGTACTCGACCAAAAGTTGGAAAAACGTATGCCTGGCTTTGGCGAATTGTTTCGCATGTTAAGCTGGGATGTTGTCGGCGCGGCGGCGATGTTGTCGAGAGCGACCGCCGGCGTATATCAAAATACCCTCATTTTCTCGACGCCAGGCTCGCCCAACGCGGTGAAACTGGCCTGGGAAAAGTTAATCGCCCCCGAATTGCAGCACATGGCCTGGGAAATGGTCCGAAAATCGTGATGCGGCTGATTCATTGCCAAAAATCACCTGTTTAACAAACCTTATGATGACCCCTGAAGAAATTTTAGAAGATTTTGGCTGGTTGGAAACGTGGGATGATCGGTATGGTTATCTGGTCGATTTAGGGCGGCGGCTGTCGCCAATGCCCGTTCAGGATAAGACCGAGGAGACGCGCATCGAAGGCTGCCAGAGCGGCGTGTGGATTAAGATGCGTTATGCTGGCGCGCCGCCGGCGCTGACGTTTGAGGGGGACAGCGATTCGGCCATTGTTAAGGGGTTGGTGGCGATTGTGATTAGTCTGGTGAACGGCCGTTCCCCTCAAGCCATCCTGGACATGGACGTGCCAGCCTTTTTCAGCCAGCTCAACCTGGAAAACCACCTCAGCCCCACCCGCAAAACCGGCCTCAACGAAATGATCAAGACAATCAAACAGCAAGCGGCGCTGCTCGTAGAACTGGAATAGGCAGCCTTATGACCCCAGAATTAACCGCGATTTACAACTACTATCGTCTGAACGGTCACATTGCCTGCGCCGGGCAGCCTATCGCCGAAGAATTTGCGGCCATTAAACAGGCCGGGTTCGAGGTGGTGATAAACCTGGCGACCACCGATTCGACCCAGGCGCTGCTCCATGAAGCAGCCATCACGGCGCAAAACGGTCTCGACTACGTTCATATCCCAGTTATCTGGAGCAGTCCCAGGCGCCCCGAATTTGACCGATTTTGCCAGACTATGCAAGCCCACACCGGCCGCAAAATCTTTGTGCATTGCATGGCCAATATGCGAGTCTCGGTATTTCTTTACCTTTACCAACGCACCTTGGGTATTCCCGAAGATGAGGCTCGCCAGGTGCTGGATGCCATCTGGCAGCCCAACCCCGTTTGGCAAGATTTTATTGACGACGTGTTAGCCACGCTCGACTAGAACCGCAGAGAAGACCTGAAGTAACCGCTTAAAAATCAAGTGTCGCAGATTTTTGTTCGTGGAATTTGTAGCCGCGCTATCCTTACCGCGTATTTTTCAGAGCGCGGTAAGGATACTGCGGCTACGAGGCGAAAATTTCAAAGAGAGTTTGTCAGACTGCGGCCGATAATACAAAGAGCGCCAGGGGTTTCCCTGGCGCTCTTGTTGTTTCGTTTAGAATGATCAATCGTCAGGCGATTGATTGTGGGTGTGTCTGGTTATACGCGGACGATGTTCGACAAAATGACCGGGCGTGATTGCGTTTTGTGGTAGAAAAAGTTTTGCAGTGTTTCGCGCACGGTGTCGTCGTGATTACGGCCGTTTCGCTTCAACTGTATCTTCAACTCTTTCCGCGCCGCTTCCATCAAATCGGCCGATGTGTCCATGCGTAAGAACCCACGGCTAATAATGCTCGGTTCGCCGGCCAGCTTGTGTTTCTTGTCGACGGGCACGTAAACCACCACAAACCCATCCTGCGCCAGCCGTTCGCGGTCACGCATCACCAGTTCGCCAATTTCACCAACCAACGATCCATCCACATACACCGATTCGGCGGGAATGGAGCTTTCTTGCCACGCTTTTTCGCCATCTGTTACCCAGGTGGAGCCATTGCGTAAGATAAACACATCCTCAGCGGCCATGCCATTGTCTTGCGCCAGGCGGGCGTGCAGGTGTTGGTGGCGCGCTTCGCCATGCACCGGAATCAGGAAGCGCGGCTTCACCGTTTCCAACATGATGCGCATATCCTCGCGGCTGCCGTGCCCGGAGACATGGACAGTCGCCAGCGGTCCGTAAATCACGTTGGCGCCGCGGGTGAACAGATTGTTCAACATGCGCCCAACGTCTTCCTCGTTGCCGGGGATGGTGCCGCCGGAGACGATGATCGTGTCCCCATCGTGAACCTGAATCTGGCGGTGTTCGCCTTTGGCCATGCGGTTCAGCGCAGAGCGTGGCTCGCCTTGCGATCCGGTGGACAAGATGACCAGTTTGTTATCCGGCACGTTGTCGGTGATGTCGACCAGGAGCTTTTTGGGCACTTTCAGATAGCCTAAATCGCGGGCCAGTTCGACGTTTTGTTGTAAGCTGCGGCCGGTGAGGGCTACTTTACGGCCGTATTTATCCGCCAGCCGCATGATTTCTTGCAAACGGGCCAGCACGGACGAGAACGTGGCAATGATGATGCGCGAATTGGTCGCTTCAGCGAACAGGCGGTCGAGCGTGTCGGCCACCAATTGTTCGGTGGGTGTGCGGCCGGGGCGGTCGGCATTGGTGCTGTCGCCCATCATCGCCAGCACCCCGTTGGGCGTAAGCTGGCGCAGGCGCTTGAAATCAGTTGTACGACCGCCAGTGGGCGTTTCGTCCAATTTGTAGTCGCCGGTATGCACCACTGCGCCTACGGGCGTGTCGATAACCAGCCCTACGGCCGCCGGAATGGAATGAGCGACGGCGAATGGGCTGATGCGAAACGGCCCCAGGTGCAGGGTTTGTTTGTCGTCGATGACTTCTAACGTGGCGCGTTCGCGCACGTGGGCTTCTTCTAATTGGCGTTCCACCATGCCAATGGTGAGGGCAGTGCCGTAAATGGGGGCGTTAACACGCTCCAGCAAGTAGGGCAAACCGCCGATGTGGTCCATGTGTCCATGCGTGAGGACAATACCGCGTAGAATATCCTGGTTTTCGACAACGTAGTCGAATTGTGGCAGCACCAGGTCGATGCCATACATGTCGCTTTCGGGGAACATAACCCCGCAGTCGATGATAATTTGGTTACGGCCGTACTCCAATAATGTCATGTTTTTACCAATTTCCCCCAGGCCGCCCAAGGGAATAATTTTCAAATTTTTCGTCATAATTTTGTAACTTGTGTTCTTTCCTTATCTTTGTTTATCGTTTTGCGGCGCGTCGGTAGTGTGACGGCCGTTTGCCAATTTTTACCAAGATCAGGCGTCCAAAATGAGCCTGATCTGGCTATGTTCGTATCGTAATACCTTTGCGGAACATCTGTTGGGTGGAATCAACTCGCGTTTGCGGAAGGCACATCTTTATACTGCATCGAAAAGGATAGTACCACAAATAGATTAAAATGGTATGAGCAGTTTTTGCCCGCCGCAAACAGATAACAGATCGCTGAAAGTCAGGTGAAGACAGACGACAATCTGATAGAATGTAAGCATTATTGATTGGTGTTGGCATGACACCATTGCAAGTTTGCGAATGGTTGGGCCTGGATGCCTGACCGTTCGCCGGTGGATGATTGAGGCAAGCATGAGCGCGCAAACGGAACAAGTGCGGCAAAAAGTAACGATTCCCGCTTTAGTAACGAAGAAACAACAGGGCAACCCCATCACCATGTTGACGGCGTACGATTATTCGTCCGCGCTGCTGGTCGATAAGGCCGGCATGGACATCATCCTGGTGGGCGATTCGCTGGCGATGGTGATGATGGGCCTGGACAGCACCAACCCGGTGACGATGGAGGTAATGCTGCATCACGGCCGTATGGTGGCTCGTGGCGCAAAACAGGCATTTCTGGTGGGTGATATGCCCTTCATGTCTTTTCAGGTCAGCGTGGAAGAGGCTGTGCGTAATGCCGGCCGCTTCTTGCAAGAAGGCGGCATGGAAGCGGTGAAATTGGAAGGCGGCCGGGCGATGGCGGACCGCGTGCGAGCCATCACCCAGGCCGGGATTCCGGTGATGGGGCATATTGGCCTGACACCGCAATCGGTGAGCAGCCTGGGTGGGTACAAGGTGCAGGGGAAAACGGCCGTAGCCGCCTACACCCTGCTGCAAGACGCCCTCGCTCTGCAAGAAGCCGGTTGTTTTAGCCTGGTATTAGAAGCGGTGCCGGCGCCGGTCGCCGCCGAAATTTCACGGCGCTTGGCTATTCCTACCCTCGGTATTGGCGCAGGCGCGGGCTGCGACGGGCAAGTGCTGGTTTACCATGATTTGCTTGGTCTGTTCGATAAATTCCAGCCCAAGTTTGTGAAGCAGTATGCAAATATCGGCGAACAAATTTTGCGGGCGCTGGACCAGTATCGCCAGGAAGTGACCGAGAAAACTTTTCCCGCCGAAAGCCACACCTTTGCCATGCCGGACGAAGAATTGGCACAGTTTTTAATTCTGGTTGAGCAAGAAATCAATTGAATGAAGCGTGAAGCGTGATGCGTGAAGACCCCGATCACGCATCACGCTTCACGCATCAATTTTAGGAGAAATATGCTGCGTATTGGCATCATCGGCACAGGGGCGCTGGCCTCGTTGATGGCTTTGCGGCTGGCGGAACAGGCCGACGTGGCCATGGTGGGTTCCTGGCCGGAGCAGTTGGACGCGATTGAAGCGGCCGGACTGACGCTGGTGGAGGCGGACGGCCGTTCCCACACCCACTCGCTCACCGCCACCGACGAACCACTGTTGCTGCCGCCGGTAGACGTGGCGCTGGTGCTGGTAAAAAGTTATCAGACGGCGACGGCCGTGCGCCGCCTGCGCACCCTGGTGAATACCGACACCCTCATCGTGACGCTGCAAAATGGGCTGGGCAACTGGGAGATTTTGGCCCAGGCGTACGGCGCGTGGCGCGTAGTGCAGGGTGTCACCTCGCTTGGGGCGACGATGGTGCGTCCAGGTGTGGTACGCGCCGCCGGCGATGGCCCGATCAACCTGGCGTGGGCCGCGTCCAATCTTTTTTATGATCCGTTTGTCGCTTGTTTGCGGACGGCCGGGTTTACGGTGGAGCTTGTCCGCAATGTGCAGGGATTGGTCTGGGGCAAGCTGGCGGTGAATGCGGCGATCAATCCGCTGACGGCCGTGCTCCAGGTGCGTAATGGCGTTTTGGCCGAAGAAGAGCCACTTAAACAGGTGATGATGGCTGCAGCGCGGGAAACGGCCGTGGTCGCCGCCGCGCAAGGCATTCAACTGCCTTATCCCGATGCTGCCCAACGCGCCCTGGCCGTGGCCCAGGCCACAGCGCAAAACCATTCCTCCATGCTGCAAGACATACGGCGCGGCGGACAGACCGAAATCGAGGCTATCTGCGGCGCGGTTATCAAGGCCGGGCAGCGTTTTGGCGTGCCAACGGCCGTTAACGCCCAACTTTACCACTGGGTCAAAACAGTGGAAGCCGGTCAGCCGATTACCGATTGGCGGATTGGGGTGGGGGGAACGGCCGTGGACCTGGAAAGTTATCGAAAAGAGTAGAGCGTAGAGAGTGGAGATTGCCGGCGTGTTAATCCCCCACTCTGGCAGAAGGAAATTATGAAAGTAACCAACAACATTCAAGACATACGCCACATGCGCTGGCAGCAGCCGGCGGCGACGTGGGGCCTGGTTCCCACGATGGGCTTTTTGCACGAAGGACATATCTCGCTGGTGCAACGGGCGCGGGCGGAAAACGATTTTGTCGCGGCCACGATTTACGTGAACCCGACGCAGTTTGCGCCCACCGAAGACCTGAGTACCTACCCGCGTGATCTGCCCCACGACCTGGCTTTGCTGGAGGCGGCCGGGGCGGACCTGGTTTTTACGCCCGACGACAGCATCATGTATCCGGCCGGTTTTCAGACCTATGTGACGGTTGAGGAAGTGACGCGGGTGTTGGAAGGGGCGTCGCGCCCGACGCATTTTCGCGGCGTGACAACGATTGTGGCCAAGCTGTTTAACCTCTTCCAGCCGACACGGGCTTATTTTGGGCAGAAGGATTACCAGCAAACGGCCGTTCTGCGCCAAATGGTGACTGATCTCAACTTCAACCTGGACATGATCATCTGCCCGACCGTGCGTGAGGCGGATGGACTGGCCATGAGTTCGCGCAATAAATATCTGGACCCGGCGCAGCGGGCGGCGGCAACCGTGTTGTCGCGCACGTTGGCGGCGGGCGTGGCGGCGCTGCAAGCCGGCGAGCGCGATGCGCATCGCCTGCGGGCCATGATGCAGGCGATGATCGCCGCCGAACCGCTGGCCCGCCTGGATTACATCAGCGTGGCGCATCCGCAGACGCTGGCAGAGTTGGTTGGAGTGGAGGATGGAGCTGTGTTGTCGACGGCCGTTTTCTTCCACCGCACCCGCCTGATTGATAATATGCTCTGGCACGCTTAGGCAGTAGAAATTGGAAATTGGAGATTCACCATTCCCAATTTCCAATCTCTAAATTTTTAGACAGTTACCAAAGGAGAATAACACACCCATGCGTTGGGTATTACACGCTAAAATCCATAAAGCCACCGTCACCGAGGCCAATCTCGATTACGTTGGCAGTATTACAATCGACGAAGCCCTGTTGGAAAAAACAGGTCTGTGGGTAGGTGAGCGCGTGCAGGTGGTAGACAATACCAACGGCGCACGCCTGGAGACCTACATTATCAAAGGCGAACGCGACTCCGGCGTGATTTGCATGAACGGCGCCGCGGCGCACCTGATCCATGCCGGGGACGAAATCATCATCATGGGCTATGAACTTTCTGACGCGCCGATTCCCAGCCCCAAAGCCATTTTGGTAGATAAACAAAACAATTTCGTGCGCTATTTGTGAAAGATTGCTGGGGGAAGGGCCTGGCGTGTTGTTAGCAGTGTAACGGCCGTCCCCCACATTCGCATGGACAAGTTGGCTTCCGGGTGGTTTTCCGGCGGCAGGAAGTTGCTTTGGCCCATGGGGCGATGGGTAAATACCTGATCAGGCTTAGATGAGAAAACCTGAGGCTGCCTCTGTTTTTAACCTGGGAAAATTGGTCCCATCTGGGGGATTGGACCAATCTGGAAACTCCAGGCTCCGTTAACGACATCCACCACTACATGGTCGCCGTCGCGTATTTCTGCCTGAATGAGCTTCAAGGCCAGCGGATCGACAATCCGTTTTTGCAGCACGCGCTTTAACGGCCGTGCCCCATACACCGGATCATACCCTTCCTCAATCAGCAGATCGGCCGCCGCGTCCGTCAGGGTAATGGTCACGCTGCGCTTCGCCAGCAGGTCGCGCACGTGGTCCAACTGGATGTCGGCAATGGCCCGGAGTTGGGCTTTTTCCAGCCGATGGAACAGCACAATTTCGTCCACGCGGTTCAAAAATTCCGGGCGGAAATGGTTGCGCAGCGCGCCCATCACCCGCTCGGCCATCACCGCCTCGTCGCTGGCATCCAGAATGTACTGGCTGCCCACGTTGCTGGTCATGATGATGACCGTGTTGCGAAAATCTACCGTGCGCCCCTGGCCGTCAGTCAGACGGCCGTCATCCAACACCTGCAAAAAGACGTTAAACACTTCCGGGTGGGCCTTCTCGATTTCGTCAAAGAGGACGACGGAATACGGCCGTCTCCGCACCGCTTCCGTCAACTGCCCGCCCTCGTCGTAGCCCACGTAGCCGGGCGGCGCGCCAATCAAGCGGGCCACCGTGTGCCGCTCCTGGTATTCGCTCATGTCGATGCGCACCATGCTGCTCTCGTCGTCGAACAGGAATTCGGCCAGCGCCCGCGCCAATTCCGTCTTGCCCACGCCGGTTGGCCCCAGGAAGATGAAGCTGCCGATGGGCCGGTTGGGGTCTTGCAGCCCGGAACGGCTGCGCCTCACGGCCGCCGCCACAGCGCTAATGGCCTCATCTTGCCCCACCACCCGCGTGTGCAGCCGATCTTCCATGTAGACCAGCTTTTCCATCTCGCCTTCCAGCAGCCGCGTGGCCGGAATGCCGGTCCACTTGGCGACGATATGGGCGATGTCTTCGGCGTCCACTTCTTCTTTGAGCAGCGCGCCGCCCTGTTGCAGGTCGTTCAGCCGGGTTGTGGCGTTTTTGAGCGATTGTTCCAGGGTGTGGAGACGGCCGTATTGCAATTCCGCCGCCTTCTGGTAATCCATCTCCCGCTGCGCCTGCTCGATGAGTACCCGCGCCTGATCCATCTCTTCCTTGATGGTTTGCACCTGGACGATGGCCTCTTTTTCCGCCTGCCAGCGGGTCGCCAGGGCGCTGCTCTGCTCTTTGAGGTTTGCCAGCTCTTCTTCAAGCTTTTCCAGCCGCTCCTTGCTGGCTTTGTCCTTCTCTTTTTTTAGCGCCTCGCGCTCAATTTCCAACTGCATGATGTCGCGGTCTACTTCGTCCAGCGCCTGCGGTTTGCTGTCGATGGCCATGCGCAGGCGGCTGGCGGCCTCGTCCACCAGGTCAATGGCTTTGTCGGGCAGGAAGCGGTCGGAAATGTAGCGATGGCTCAGCGTGGCGGCGGCAATCACCGCGCCATCGGTGATGCGCACGCCGTGATGCACCTCGTAGCGCTCCTTCAGGCCGCGCAAAATCGAAATCGTATCCTCTACCGACGGCTCGCCGACGAAGACGGGCTGGAAACGCCGCTCCAGCGCCGCGTCTTTTTCGATGTATTTGCGGAATTCATCCAGCGTGGTTGCGCCGATGGCGTGTAATTCGCCCCGCGCCAGCATTGGTTTGAGCATATTGCTGGCGTCCATGCTGCCCTCGGCCGCGCCCGCGCCCACCAGGGTGTGCATCTCGTCGATGAAGAGAATGATTTGCCCTTCGGCCTCCTGAATCTCTTTCAGGACGGCTTTGAGCCGCTCTTCAAATTCGCCGCGATATTTGGCCCCGGCAACCAACGCGCCCAAATCCAGGGCGACCAATCGCTTCTCTTTCAGCCCCAGCGGCACGTCGCCGCGCACGATGCGCTGCGCCAGCCCTTCGGCGATGGCCGTCTTGCCCACGCCCGGCTCGCCGATGAGCACGGGGTTGTTTTTGGTGCGTCGGCTGAGAATCTGGATGACGCGGCGGATTTCTTCGTCGCGGCCGATGACTGGATCGAGTTTACCTTTGCGCGCTTCTTGGGTGAGATCACGGCCGTATTTGGCCAACGCCTCGTACTGCCCCTCCGGATTCTGGCTGGTCACCCGCTGCGAGCCGCGCACGGCGGCCAGCGCCTGCATGATGCTGTTGTAATCCACGCCCTGCCGCGCCAGCAGGTCGCGGATGCGGCGCGGCGCTTTGGGCTGGGCCATGGCCATCAGCAAATGTTCCGTCGAGGTGTAGTCGTCCTTCATGTTGGCGGCGATATCTTGCGCCTCATCGGTCACGGCCTGGAAATCACGGCTCATGCCCACCTGCACCGAGGAGCCGGTAGCGCGGGGCATCTGGTTCAACGCCTGTTCTACGGCCTGCCCAAGCATGGCCGGGTCTACCCCGATGCGTTTAAGTACGGCGGGAACCACGCCGCCTTCCTGAGCGATCAGCACGCTCAGCAAATGTTCCGGCTCGATAGCCGGGTGATTGTGTGCTTGCGCCAGGTTTTGCGCCTCGTAGATGGCTTCCTGGCCTTTTTGGGTGAATTTGTCAATTCTCATAGTTTGTCAGCCTATCCTTCTCGTTTTGTAGCTTTTTGCACACCTGTATTGTGCCTTTTTTGCATCAGAAATGGGTTAGATGGGCATAAGAGGGGCGTTGACGATTTGCGATTTGCGATTGGTCAATCTCCATTCTCTCCAACGGCCGTAAGAAATTCGTAATCTGCGCCCTATTTTTTTGTAATGAGTTGCCCTTATTCTGCTGAAGTACCGATGGCGGCTGCTTGTTCCGGCAACGCGGCCAAAACAAAAACACACTTTAAAAGGAGTCTTAGACATGAAAAAAGTATTGATACCGGCATTGGGTTTGCTGTTGTTGATTGTGTTGGCGGCGTGTGGGGGAAATACGGCCGTAACCGAACCGATGAATGGGGAAACGGCCGTGATGGAAGACAACTCGACCGACGCCATGACCAATGAATCGATGGCCGACCACAATGACAACGCAGCCATGGACGACACACCCAGCGAAGCGATGGACACCCACAATGACAACATGGCCATGCAAGACACCGACATGGAAGCCGCCGATGACAACATGGCGGAAGCCAATATGGAGACAATGGCCGAGAAACCCACCTGGCAAACCATCGCTCTGACCAATGCGCAGTCCGGCGAAACCTTTACTTTGGGCGATTTTGCCGGAAAAACCGTGTTTGTCGAGCCGATGGCCACCTGGTGTACCAACTGCCGCCAGCAGTTGGGCAACGTCGCGCAAATCCGCGAGCAGTTTGGCGATGATGTAGTTTTCATCGCTCTCAGTCTGGAAACCAACCTCAGTGATGAAGACCTGGCCCGCTACGCAGCCGATCAAGGGTTCGACTGGCATTTCGCCGTGATGACGCCTGACATGCTGCAAGCGCTGGCCGACACATACGGCCGTACCATCACCAACGCGCCTTCCACCCCGCACTTCATCATCCGCGCCGACGGCACCCACACCGACCTGAAGACGGGCATAGATTCGCCCGATCAGTTGGCGCAGTTTATTCAGGAAGCGCAAAGCTAACGGAATTTATCTCGCGTAAAGCGTGATGCGTGATGCGTGAGCAAGTTTCAGGCGTCACGTATCACGCATCACAAAATCCCCTCTACTCCTATGAACGAACTTCTCGAAGCATTTATCCTTGGCAACAGCGCCATCCTGACCAATGTTTGCATTTTGCCCCTCTACCCTGGTCTGATCGCCTTTATGGCCGGCAACGCCGCCAATGAGCGGGCGCAAAAAGCCACCAAATGGCTCGGCATCCTGGTCTTGCTCGGTGTTTTAAGCCTGATGATCATCGTGGGAGCGCTTCTCTATGGCTTCCAACAATCCTTTGGCAATGTCCTGCCCATCCTGCTGCCGATTATTTACCTGGTCATCATTTTTTTGGGCGTTTTGATGCTGTTTGGGCACAACCCATTCAAGCGGCTTACCACGATGCAGGTTCCGGCGCTGCGCAACCCGTATCTGGCGGCTTACGTGTACGGCCTGCTTTTAGGTCCCATGACGCTGCCCTGTGCCGGCCCAATTATTCTAAGCGCCTTTTTATTAGGCGCCGGCAGCTTTTCTGGCCTGGCAGATGGGCTTTTGTACTTTTTTGCTTTTGGCCTGGGTTTTGGTTGGCCTCTTGTGCTGCTGCCGCTGTTGGCGTCGACTTTGCAGCGTCGATTTACACGCTGGACGACGCAAAATTACACGCTTCTAACGCGAGTGTCTGGCATTTTGCTGGTTGGGATTGGCCTGTTGGGCGTGTATACCGATCTGCTGCCAAACATTTTATGATGGCGTCAGCCTGTGGCAGATATCATCAATCTATAGTTTGAATCGGCTCGGGCGAATCCACTCGTCATAAGCGGACAAAAGCAGCGCAAAAGATTAACGTTTTCAAACGAATTGAAAATTCGTCCCACAAATCACGTGACAAGTTGAAATAAATTGTGTATTATCATAACTAAGCTTGAAGAGGTTAGGGTTGAGGGAAAATTCCTCCCCCCCCAAAAACTGGCACGAGAGAAACGCGACTGGAACACCTGAATCAAGCTTAGGGTAATGTTTCCTCTCCCTCAACCCTTGGCATTGCCCGTTAGCCCATATACCGCCCTCCTGGTGTATGGGCCCTGATTACGAAACCGCCCTCTTAACTGAGGGCGGTTTTTTTATTTACGGGTGTTCACAGCCATGTCGCCAGACACGGCCGTCACGAGCCAACAACGCATCTGCCGCATCCGGCCCCCGGCTGCCTGGAGCATACTCTGTCACCGGCGGCGTCCCTGTCGTTTGCCAACCAGACAATATCGGGTCCACAAGCTGCCAGGCCGCCTCAATGCCATCACTGCGGGTAAACAGCGAAGCGTCACCCCGAATGGCATCCAGCAGCAGCCGCTCATACGCATCAGGCAGCGAATTGCCTTTGAACGACGATTGATAATGAAACTCCATATCCACGGAGTCTGTCACCCGCGCATCAGGCACTTTTGCTTCAAACTTAAGGTGTATGCCCTCATCCGGCTGAATACAAATCGACAGGATATTGGAAGTGAAATCTCCATCATCCAGCCCTTCAAACATCAAGTGCGGTGGTTTTTGGAACTGGATGACAATCTCCGAGTTTTTACGAACCAGCGCCTTGCCGGAGCGCAGATAAAAAGGCACTCCTTGCCAGCGCCAATTGTCTACGTACAGCTTGAGTGCCGCATAGGTTGGCGTTTGCGAGCCTTCGGTCACGCCTTCCGCATTGCGATAGCCGACATATTGGGCGCGCACCGTGTCGGCCAGGGCAATTGGGCGCACGGAATTGAGCAATTTCACTTTTTCGTTGCGCACTGCATCAGCGGCAAACGAAGCGGGCGGCTCCATGGCCACCAGAGCCAACAACTGCATCAGGTGGTTTTGAAACATATCGCGCACGACGCCAGCCTCGTCATAATAACCGGCGCGATGCCCGACATCCACGCTCTCTGTCACTGTGATTTGCACGTTATCAATGTAATTGCGGTTCCAGATAGGTTCGAAGATAGTGTTGGCGAAACGAAAATACAGAATGTTTTGCGCCGTTTCCTTGCCCAGGTAATGATCGATGCGGTAAACCTGATGTTCCAGAAATACGCCGTGAACCGCTTCGTTCAATTCCTTGGCCGAGGCCAGGTCGTGGCCGAATGGCTTTTCGATAACGATGTGCCGCCAGCCGTGATCTGGTTCGCGGGCCATGCCTGCGCCGCCCAGGTTTTTGATGATCGGCACGAAAAAATTGGGCGCGGTCGCCAGATAATACAGGCGGTTAGACGGTCCGGATTCCAGGTTGCCGAGATAGGCGCGTAAATTTTCAAAATCTACTGGATTGTCCAGGTTGCCCCGAAAATACCAGACGCGTGATTTGAATATTTCCCAGGTTTCAGGCGTATAAGAATCGGCGGCGAACTCTTCTACGCCAGTTTGCAATTGATCGCGGAAATAATCGTGGGTCCAATCGCGGCGGGCAAAAGCGACGATGTTGAAGGCCGGCAGCCGATCTTTGCGGAACGAGCTAAAAAGCGCCGGGATGAGTTTTCGTTGGGTCAGGTCGCCGGTGGCCCCAAAAATGATGATGGTAATCGAATCGTTTTTGTCCATTGTGTGAGTTTCCTAAGGTGTCGTGGCGTAAGTTGCGGCGTGGGGGTAACGGCCGTTACGCATTATATGTCGTCGCGGTGATGTTGCCGCCTTCACCCGTCCAGTTCGTGTGGAAGAATTGACCGCGCGGCTGATCGACACGCTCGTACGTGTGCGCGCCAAAATAATCTCGCTGCGCCTGAATCAAATTGGCCGGCAGCCGTTCGCGGCGGTAGCCATCAAAAAAGGCAAGCGCGCTGGACATAGCCGGAACGGGCACGCCAAAGTGCGCGGCCTGGGCCACAACACGACGCCAGGCAGCTTGCGCAGCCAGAATTTGCTCTTTGAAATAGGGATCGAGCAGGAGATTGGTCAATTCCGGGTTGTGGTCGTAGGCGGCTTTGATTTTGTCTAGAAAAGCGGCGCGGATAATGCAGCCTTCGCGCCACATCAGGGCGATGCCGCCATAGTTCAGGCTCCAGCCGTATTCCTGAGACGCATTGCGGAAAAGCATGTATCCCTGGGTGTAAGAGATGATTTTGGCGGCGTAGAGGGCTTCGCTGAGGTCGTTGATGAAGGCGGCCCGGTCGCCGCTGAAGGCTGTTTGCGGTCCATGAAGCTCGGCGGCGGCGGCGACACGCTCGTCTTTGAGCGCGGAGAGGAAACGGGCGAAAACGGCTTCGCCGATAAGCGTCAGCGGGATGCCGTGATCCAGGGCGGCCACGGCCGTCCACTTTCCCGTCCCTTTTTGCCCGGCCGAATCCACAATTTTGTCCACCATCGGCGCGCCATCTTCCGCCTGAAAGGCCAGAATGTCGGCCGTGATCTCGATGAGATAGGAATCGAGCTTGCCCTGGTTCCAATCGGCAAAAATACGGCTCATCTCAGCCGCCGATATGCCCGCCACCGTGCGCAACAGATCATACGCTTCGCTGATAAGCTGCATATCGCCATATTCGATGCCATTGTGGACCATTTTTACAAAATGACCGGCGCCATCTGCACCCACCCAATCACAGCACGGCGTGCCATCGGCCACTTTGGCGGCGATTGCCTGGAAAATATCTTTGATGTGCGGCCATGCGGCCGGTGAACCGCCGGGCATGAGCGAAGGACCGTGGCGCGCGCCTTCTTCGCCGCCGGAAACGCCGCTGCCCACAAACAAGAACCCTTTGGCCTCTAATTCACGCGTGCGGCGAGTGGTATCCTGGTAATTGGAATTACCGCCATCAATGATGATGTCTCCCGGCTCAAGGTAGGGTAAAACCTGATCGATCACAGCATCCACCGGCCCGCCCGCTTTAACCATGAGCATGACACGGCGCGGTCTTTTTAGCACACTTACCAATTCGGCAATAGAATAGGCGCCGAGAACTGCGCTGTCTTTGGCATTGCCTTTTAAGAATTCGTCGGTAACGGCCGTTGTGCGATTATACACAGCCACCGTAAACCCATGGTCCGTCATGTTCAGAACCAGGTTCTGGCCCATCACCGCCAGACCAATCAGCCCAATATCAGCAGCGCCTTTACGATCATCGTCCATAATTTTTCAATCTCCTTGTATTCGCTTAACTCAAGTTGAACACTTTTGTGGTGACATACACTTAAAAATGAGCCTAAACGCCGATAGTAGAATGCCCTCCGCAGCGCCAATCAGGGTGACGGCCGTACCCTTCTGTTTAGATGCGCCAGGTCTGGTGGTTTTTACAACCACCCGATCAGATGAGCAACCCATCTGGGCTGGATACGAGAAACGGGTGAACATCGTTACGGGTAAACATGTGATTTATGACGTTTACGGAACCATGACTTTGTAGTACTCTAGGGTTAATTTCGTCATAGCAATCAACTTCATTTACAGATTTACCCCACAATAAGTTTTTATTTTACGGCAACGCATTTTTCCAGACTAATCTGCAATGATATTACCATCTATCCGGGTACTGCACTGCGAAAGCTAAGGTAAACATCATCTCTGGCTGGCGGGTTTGAGATAATTTGCAACACGAGCATAGGAGTAACACATGGTGATAGAATTTGGACGCGACGTTTGTGGTGATCTAACCAATACGGAACGACGTGAATGGCTTGTTACCAACGGCATCGGCGGCTTTGCCTCCGGCACGATTGCTGGTTTGTTAACCCGTCGTTATCATGGCCTTTTGTTTGTGCCCATGCAGCCACCGGTCGGCCGCATGTTGTTTGTGTCTAAAATTGAAGAAACGGCCGTTTACGCCAAACACACCTACCCCCTTCACGTCGATCGCTGGACAGGCGGCCTGCTGGAGCCGAATGGCTACCAGCAGTTAGAACAATTCAAACTCATCGGCACAACCCCCGTGTGGACATTCGCCTTCGCCGACGCCCAGTTGGAAAAACGGATCTGGATGCAGCAAGGCGCCAACACAACCTACGTCCGATACCATTATCGCCGAGGCACAGAACCCCTTACCTTTAACGCGCGGGTTCTGGTCAATTACCGCAACGCCCACAACAACTCCCATGTCGATTCCTGGGACATGAAGATCGAACCCATCAAAAAAGGGCTGCAAGTGACCGCCTACGATGGGGCCATGCCCTATTACCTGCTCAGCGACCGGGCTGTCGCCACGCCCAAACATGATTGGTACCGCCGCTTCTTCCTCATGCGCGAAGCCAATCGCGGTCTGGACGCTATCGAAGATCATCTACATGCCGGCGATTTTGAAGTCACGCTTCAGCCGGGCGAATCTGTGACCTTCGTCTTCAGCGCCGAAGCCCGACCCAACACTGATGGCGCGGCGGCTTTTGCTGAACGCCAACAATACGAAGCTTCCCTACTGGCCAAAGCCCAATACACCTGCTCCGATCCCGCCTACAAACCCTACATCGATCAGCTTATCCTGACGGCCGACCAGTTTGTAGTCAAACGGCCGTTACCCACCCGCCCCAACGGCCGTTCCATTCTCGCCGGCTACCACTGGTTCAGCGATTGGAGCCGCGACACCATGATCGCCCTCCCCGGACTGCTGCTCACCACCGGCCGCTTTGAAGACGCCGCCACCATCCTGCGCACCTACGCCTACTTCATCGACCAGGGCATGCTGCCCAACCGCTTCCCCGACGGCGCCGACAAACCCGAATACCACGCCGTTGACGCCACCCTCTGGTATTTCCAGGCCATCCACGCCTACTACACAGCCACCAAAGACACCCAACTCGTCCGCGAACTATTTCCCGCTCTTCAGGACATCATCGCCTGGCATGTGCGCGGCACCCGCTACAACATCGGCGTCGATCCGCAAGATGGGCTGCTGTTCGCCGGCGAAGAAGGCCACCGCCTCACCTGGATGAACGCCGAAACCGCTGAATGGGTCGTCACCCCGCGCATCGGCAAACCGGTGGAAGTCAACGCCCTCTGGTATAACGCCCTCTCCATCATGGCTGAATTTGCCGCCATGTTCGGCTACGAAAGCCCCAATTACCAGGAAATGGCCCACAAAGCCAAAACCGGTTTCGCCCGCTTTTGGGACGCTGAACACAACTACTGCTACGACATCATCGACGTACCGGGGGCAGACGGCAGCAAAACCCACGACGGCCGTCTCCGGCCCAATCAACTCTTCGCCGTCTCCCTCCCCTACAGCCCCCTGCCGCCCGAACAACAAAAACGAGTCGTCGACGTGTGCAGCCGTCACCTGCTCACCTCCCACGGGCTGCGCACCCTCACCCGCAGCGACCCCGGCTACATCGGCAGCTACGGCGGCAACGATTGGCAGCGGTCGGCCGCTTACCATCAGGGCACCGTTTGGAGTTGGCTCCTGGGACCATTTGTCGAGGCACATCTGCGTGTTTATAATGACCTGGAACAGGCACAAACCTTCCTGGTTCCCCTGTTTCATCACCTTTCCGACTATGGCGTTGGCAATATCGCCGACGTTTTCGATGGCGATCCGCCCTTTACCCCTCGCGGCTGCATCGCCAAAGCCTGGAGCGTGGGCGAATTCCTCCGCATATGCCAGGTCGCCTTCATGACCATGGAAACGCAAAAGTAGGTCCAATTCATAAAAGGATTCACCGATTGGCTGAGATCGGCAGCGCGTAACCGGGCAGCGGTAACAGACCTGATCCAAACTCTTTCTTAAGGAATTTACATGCAGCAGTTTTTTCTTAACCAACTCGAACAAAGATTTGTCCGTTACGTACAGATCGATACGCAAAGCGACGAAAAGGGCACGGCCGTTCCCAGCACCGCCAAACAGCTTGATTTACTGCGCTTGCTGGCCGATGAAATGCGCGCCCTGGGCGTAGAAGATGTCCTCCTCACCAACTATGCCTGCGTGATGGGAACCATTCCGGCCACCATACCAGCCGATACCATCCCCACCGTCGCTTTTCTGGCCCACGTGGATACGGCCCCCGCGTTCAACGGCACGGCCGTTAAACCCCTCATTCACCGCAACTACAACGGCCGTCCCCTCACCCTACCCGACGACCCCACCCAGGTCCTGAACGCCGCCAATTCCCCCGAACTGGCCGGTAAAATTGGCGAAGATGTCATCACCGCCAGCGGCCAAACGCTGCTGGGCGCCGATGACAAAGCCGGCGTAGCCATCATCATGACCATGGCCGAGCATTTGCTCGCCCACCCGGAAATCCCCCACGGCCGTATCCGCCTCTGCTTCACCCCCGACGAAGAAATTGGCCGGGGCGTAGGCCGCATGAACCTGGACGACCTGGCCGCCGACGTGGCCTACACCCTCGACGGCGGCGACGCCGGCGAAGTGACCTACGAAACCTTCTCCGCCGACAAGGCCGTGGTGACGATTACCGGCGTCTCCACCCACCCCGGCACGGCCAAAGGGGTGCTGGTAAACGCCCTCACCCTGGCCTCCAACCTGATCCAACTGCTGCCGCAAGACAGCCACACGCCGGAGACAACACACGGCCGTCAGGGATTCATCTTCCTCTACAGCCTCCAGGGCACAGCCGCCGCCGCCGAACTGCAATTCATCCTGCGCGACTTTGAGATAGAAGGCCTGGAAGCCTACGGCAAGCAGATTCGCGCTGCCGCCGCCCACATCCAGGCCGCCGAACCCCGCGCGCGCATCGAAGTGACCATCACGCCGCAGTACCGCAACATGCGCTACTGGCTGGAAAAAGACAAAACCCCCGTCGAAATGGCCGAAAAAGCCCTGGCGCGGGTCGGCATCCCCGTCATTTCACAGCCCATTCGCGGCGGCACAGATGGCTCCTGGCTGACGGCCAAAGGGCTGCCCACGCCCAACCTCTTCACCGGCATGCACAACTGCCACGGCCCGCTGGAGTGGGTGACGCTGCAAGACATGGCCCGCGCCACGGAAATGTGCGTCCATCTGGCCCAGGTCTGGGCCGAACCCCGCTAAACTTGCCCCAGATTGGTCCAATCTTGGAGATTGGACCAATCTCACCTAAGAAAATTATCGGGTAAGTGTTTTCCCTCCCCTCAATCCCCTCCCCAAGTGAGGGGAAGTCCGGCTCCCTCGTCCTTGGGGAGAGAGCCGATTACCTAGAGGAACCTCCGGGAGGTTGAATTAACTAACCATCCTAGCAGTCTGTCGGAGAACCTCTTTTTGTAGCCGGGGTATCCTTACCCCGCCTCTGGAAGACGCGGTAAGAAACCGCGGCTACGGGCACTTTTCCGACAAACTGCTAGAGTATGAAGCAGCCAGTTATCCCAGCGAAGCAACCATTTCTCCCGCGTCGGAACCATTCCTCCCGGTGAAGCAGCCATTCCTCCCGGTGAAGCAGCCATTCCTCCCGGTGAAGCAACCATTCCTCCCGGTGAAGCAGCCATTCCTCCCGGTGAAGCAACCATTCCTCCCGCGTCGGAACCATTCCTCCCGGTGAAGCAACCATTCCTCCCGGTGAAGCAACCATTCCTCCCGGTGAAGCAACCATTCCTCCCGCGTCGGAACCATTCCTCCCGGTAAAGCAGCCATTTCTCCGGGGGATAACTCATCTGGGTGTTTGCAGATTGGACCAATCTTGGGCGCAAGATTGCGCGCCAAATCGTTATTTGGTCGTTTCTTATTTTTGCCATAACCAATCAATCTCTAATCTCAGTTCTGCAAGTTGTTTAATTCACATTCCTAAACGTATGAACCCCGGATTTACCCGGTGGCGTCAGGCTGTCAGGGTGTTCGCGCCCCGGCGGCAAATCCTGCACCTGCCTGTTTCTGCCCGTTAGCGGTATAATCCGCCGACAACGCGACCCAACTAAACGAGGGAACCGACCATGAGCATGTCCATCGATTCAACTTACGCTGTACAGACGTTAACCGATCTGGTGCAAATCAACTCCGTCAACCCGGAATTGTCGCCGGAGGGGGCGGGGGAAACGGCCGTCGCCGCCTACGTCGCCCAGGCGCTGCAAGACATAGGGCTGGAAGTGACCATCTACGACCTTGGCCCCAAACGGATGAACGTGGTGGGCGTGCTAAAAGGGACGGGAAACGGCCGTTCCCTGCTCCTCAACGCCCACATGGACACCGTGGGCGTGGGCGGCATGGTTGATCCCTTTGGCGCGGCGGTGCGCGACGGCCGTTTGTACGGCCGTGGGTCACAGGACATGAAGGGCAGTCTGGCGGCTATGATGGCCGCCGTCAAAGCGCTGGTCGATGGCGGGGTGCAGTTGGCCGGGGACGTGGTGCTAACGGCCGTGGCCGACGAAGAATACGCCAGCATCGGCACAGACGATCTCGTGCGCCACGTCACCGCCGACGCCGCCATCGTCACCGAACCAACCGATATGAGCCTCTGCCGCGCCCATCGCGGCTTCATCTGGTTCGAGGTGGAAACGATTGGCCGCGCCGCCCACGGCAGCCGCTACAATGAAGGCATCGACGCCATTACCCACATGGGCCGCTTCCTGGTAGAGCTGGAAGCATTTGGGTGGGAACTTCTCCAGCGCCCGCCGCACCCGCTGGCCGGCCCGCCCTCCATCCACGCCTCGCTGCTGCAAGGCGGCAGCGAACTGAGCGTGTATCCGGCGCGCTGCACCCTGAAGGTGGAACGGCGCACCATCCCCGGCGAGACAGTGGCCCAGGCCACAGCCGAACTCCAGGCGATCATCGACCGGTTGGCAGCGGCCGATCCGGCGTTTCGGGCGACGGTACGGCCGTTTTTCGACCGCGAGCCATTTGAGGTAGCCGCCGACGCGCCGATTGTGCAGGCGCTGGCACAGGCAGGCACGGCCGTTTTGCGCCAGCCGCCCGCCCACACCGGAGCCACCTTCTGGACCGACGCCGCCATCCTGGCGGCCGCGGGCATCGACACTGTGCTGATGGGACCTATCGGGGCCGGGCTGCATAGTGACGAAGAGTGGGTTGAGGTACAATCCGTGCTGGATCTGGCGCAGATTTTGGCGGAAACGGCCGTTAACTTTTGCAAATTACCTGTAGACTAGAGACCGGAGACTCATACAAGCTCCAGTCTCCAAATTCATCGACCTATGACGCAACAAAGCCGAATGAAAGAACAAAAAACAGCCCGCCGGCGGCAAGAAATGCGCGCCAGCTTGCTGCTGCCTGTGGGCATCACCTTCGTCGTCTGGCTGGCGGGGTTGGTGGCCTATTTGCTGCTGCCAGGGCAGTTTTACGCCGTCGTTACCCTGCTCGTCGGGCTGGGGATGTTCATTTTTCTGTTTATCTGGACGCGCAACGCCACGCGGCGGGTGCGCCGTTTGGCCATTTTGCTGGCCGTTCCGGCGCTGATTGGCATCGCCCTGGGCATGGTTTACGGCAGCGCCACCTACACGCTGCTGGGCGTGGGGGTGTCGATGTTCTTGCTGGTCCTGCAGCGAACCATTGAAACGCCGATTTCATTTCGCTTTGCGCTGCGCCATTTCCAGAACGGCCGTATCGAAGCCGCCCTCGATCTCGTCAACCGGGCCATCAACGCCCGGCCGGAATACTGGCAGTCTTACCAGCTTCGGGCCATGATTTACCTCACCAAATTAGACTTTTTGCGTGCCGAAAAAGACGCCCTGGCAGCCATCGAGCGCAACCCCAAAGCCCACCCCGCCCTGAATACCCTCGGCCAGACCTACCTGGCCGAAGAACGGTTTGCCGAAGCCGCCGACGTATACGGCCGTGCCCTCGACCTGGCTCCCAGTTACGCTCTCTACTACTATCACCTGGGGCTGGCGCAGTATCGCCTGGGGCAGTTTGACGCCGCCGCCGACTCGATGGCCTCGGCCACCCAAAGCACCCTGCCCATCGTCGAATATGACCTGCAAACCTATTACTACCTTGGCCGCAGCCTGGAAAATCTCGGCGAAGCGGCTCTGGCGGCAGAAGCCTTCACCGAAATGGCCAAATTTGCCGCCGGTCTTTGGCCGCTCCAACGGCAGATAGCCAACCAACCCGATTACCCCCACCTGGCCCACATGCGCGCCGATCTGGCTGATCTGGCCCAACGTCTGCCCGCAGAAACGTCAGATCAACCAACGCCAACCAGACCCTAAGGGTTTTGCTCTTGAAAATTAGACCTTTTGGGACTCAAACCCTTAGGGTCTTCCCAGACCCTAAGGGTTTTGCTCTTGAAAATTAGACCTTTTGGGACTCAAACCCTTAGGGTCTTCCCAGACCCTAAGGGTTTTGCTCTTGAAAAATTAGACCTTTTGGGACACAAACCCTTTAGGGTCATTGCAAACAAACTTAACCATCTACCAGGAATTTATTATGCAACTCTACATGATTCGCCACGGACAAAGCTATGTCAATCTACCAGACTGGGACAAGGGCAACATGGACGCCGGGCTGACCGACCTGGGCCAACACCAGGCGGCCGCCCTGGCAAAATGGCTGCCCGACCACCTGACCCACGTAGACGCCCTCTATGCCAGCACCATGAAACGGGCGCAAGAAACGGCCGCGCCGCTGGCCGCCGCCTACGGCCTGACCATTCAGCCGGATGATCGCCTGCGCGAGATTGGCAACAACCGCCTGGACCACACCCCCTGGCCGAGTGATGGTTTGCCGGAATACAGCGATTATTGGGGATCGGAACGGCCGTTTTCCTCCATCACCCCCGACTACGACAACGGCGAAAGCCTGATGCACTTCCGCGTACGCGTCGGCATGTTCATCGAAAGCCTCATCGAAAAACACCGCAGCGAAATCGTCGTGGCCGTCTGCCACGGCGGCGTCATCGAGCTAACCTACGACCACGTCTTCAACATCGGTCCCTGGCGGCGCTGTGAAGTATGGACCAAAAACACCGGCATCACCCGCTTCGAGCTGGTGGAACACCCCACCCGCGAAACCTGGCGGCTGCACTATCACAGCCGCGCCGAACATCTTGCCAACTTAAACATGCCAGCCAGTAAGACGACAAATTAATCTCGACAGCGTTTCACCTGAAATCCGAATTGCGTTATACTGATAAGGGGACTGGAAAATTCCTCCCTTCAATCTTCATCCTACAAAACCTACCGGAGAAGCTGCATGGCAAAAAGCGAACCATTATCCAATGTAGACGCCGCCTGGCTGGGCATGGAAGACCCAACCAACCTCATGATGGTGACCGGCATCCTGACCTTCAAAGAAGTCGTGGACCTGGAAGTCATCAAAGAGGTGCTGCGTAAACGTTTCCTGAAATTTGATCGCTTCACCCAACGCATCGTGCAAAATCGCCTTCCGCTGGCAGCGCCCTATTGGGAAGACGATGAAGATTTCGACCTCAACGCCCACATCCATCGCATTGCCCTGCCTGCTCCTGGCAATCAGGCTGCGCTTCAAGAACTGGTCAGCGACCTGATGAGCACGCCGCTGGATTTCACCAAACCGCCCTGGCAAATGCATCTGGTAGAAAATTTTGGCGATGGCTGCGCGGTCATTGTGCGCCTGCACCATGCCGTGGCCGACGGGATGGCCCTCATCTACGTGCTGCTATCGCTGACCGACATGACGCCAGAGGCATCATTGAACCATCCTGAAGTGGTTGCAGAGCCAAAAGCAGCGGGCACGCGCGGCGGGATGGTGGGCGCGCTCTTTAAGCAGGCGGGTTCCACCCTGCGGACGACACGCCGTCTGACCGGCCGCGTTGTCAACGAAGGGCTGGAAACCTTGAGCAATCCTTCCAGGGCCATGGATCTGGCCATTCAGGGAACGGACGCGGCCGTTGCCGCCGGCCGCCTGGTCTTTCGCACGCCCGATCCGCCGACCATTTTCCGGGGCGAATTAGGCGTCTCCAAACGCGCTGCCTGGTCCAAGCCCCTGCGCTTAAAAGAAGTCAAAGCCATCAAAAGCATCACCGGCACGACGGTGAACGACGTGTTGATTGCCGCCATGGTGGGCGGGCTGCGCCGCTATATGTTGGCGCGAAATCAGACAGTCGACGGCCTCAATTTCCGCGCGGCCGTGCCGGTAAATTTGCGCAAACAAGAAGAGATGGGCACGCTGGGCAACAAATTTGGCATTGTGTATCTGTCCTTGCCGGTGGGCATTGCCGATCCGTTTGATCGCTTGCAGGTGGTGCACAAGCGGATGGAACAGCTAAAAAACACGCCGGAAGCGGCCGTAGCCATCGGTATTTTGAATGCGATTGGCATGTCGCCGCCAGAGGTGCAGGCGCAGTCGGTGTCTATGTTTGCCAGCAAGGCAACGGCCGTGATGACCAACGTCCCCGGCCCGCCCATCCCACTCTATCTGGCCGGTAAAAAGATTGAAAACCTGATGTTTTGGGTTCCGCAAGCCGGCCGCGTGGCGTTGGGCATCTCCATTCTCAGCTACGCGGGCAGGGTGTATCTGGGCGTGAACACCGATACCGGCCTGGTTCCAAACCCGGATGAAATTATCAATTATTTTTATGAAGAGTTTGAGGCGCTGGTAGACCTGGTGCGTCAGATTGAAGAGGAAGCGGCCGCCAAAGCGCCCATCACGGCCCAAATTAATATCAATCTGGCCAGCGCCGCCGACCTGGACGTTTTGCCGGGCATTGGCCGGACGATGGCGGAGCGGATTGTGGCCTACCGTGAGGAAAACGGCCGTTTCGCCGCCACCCATGATCTCATCCACGTCACCGGCATCAACGAATCCAAATTAGCGCTCATTCAGGACCACATCACAATTTAAAGACGACTGGCATATAACAATCTTCAGGAGAGGAGCAAATGGCTAAACGAGAAGCGCTTTCCAGTGTAGACGCAGCCTGGTTGGGGATGGAAGACCCCACCAACCTCATGATGGTCTCCGGCATTTTGACCTTTGATGAGGTGTTGGATTTTGATGAATTTATTCAGGTCGTGGTACACCGCTGGCTGCGATTTGACCGCTTCCGGCAGCGCGTGGTGCATCCGAAACGGCCGTTAGCCAGCCCGCAGTGGGAGTTCGACCCCAACTTCAACATCAACGCCCACGTCCACCGCGTCGCCTTGCCGGCCCCCGGCGACTATCACACGCTGCAAAACATGATCAGCGACCTGATGAGCACGCCCCTCGATTACAGCAAACCGTTGTGGCAGTGTCACTTCATCGAAGGCTACGAACAAGGCACGGTCGTTATGTCGCGGCTGCATCACGCCATCGCCGATGGCATCGCCCTGATGTACGTGCTGCTGTCCATGGCCGATACGTCCCCCGAAGCCTCCCGGCAGCACCCCACCGTGCAAACCGACGAAACCCGGCGAGAGCGAAGCGGCCGTTTCGGTTTATTGGGGTCATTGGCGCGGCAGGCGTCGACGGCCGTACACACCGCCCGCGATGTCACCGGCCTGCTGGTCCACGAAGGATTAGAAACCGTCAACAACCCCTCGCACGCCGTTGATAGGGCCGTGCAAGGCACCGAAGCGGCGCTGGCCGCCGGCCGCCTCATCTTCCGCACACCTGATCCCAAAACCTTGTTCAAGGGCGAGTTGGGCGTCGCCAAACGCGCATCCTGGTCCAGGCCGCTTTCCCTGGCCGAAGTAAAAGCCATCAAAAACGTCACCGGCGGCACCGTCAACGACGTATTGGTCTCGGCGATGACCGGCGCGGTGCGCGCCTACATGCAGCAGCGCGGCGCGCCCGTGGATGGGGTAAGCTTCCGGGCAGCCATGCCTGTCAATATCCGGCCGCCGGAAAAAATGGAAGAACTGGGCAACCAGTTTGGCATCATTTATCTGACGCTGCCCGTGAACATAGGCGACCCATTGGACCGCCTGGTTGAGGTGCGGCGGCGGATGGAAGAATTGAAAAATACGCCCGAAGCGCTGGTCGCCTTTGGTATTTTGAAGGGGATTGGCCTGTCGCCGGCAGAAGCGCAAACCCGCATGGTCGATATGTTTGGCAGCAAAGCGACGGTGGTAATGACCAACGTGCCAGGACCGCAAATGCCTCTTTATATTGCCGGGAAGGAATTGGCCGGCATTATGGCCTGGGTGCCGCAGTCTGGCCGGGTGGCGTTGGGATTGAGCATTATCAGCTACAATGGCAAAGTGTTTGTCGGCGTAAACACCGACGAAGGGCTGGTCCCAGACCCGGATGCCATCATGGATGCCTTTTACGCGGAATTTGACAACTTGCTGGAACTGGCGCGGCAGGTAGAGGCGTTGCCCAAGCCGGCGGCTCCGGCGAAACAGGCAGATGTGGCGCTGGTGAATGTGAACACGGCCGTTCTGGCCGACCTGGAAATCTTACCGGGAGTTGGAGCCAGCATCGCGCAGCGAATCATCGCTTATCGGGACGAACATGGTCCTTTCCCCACCGTCGAATCGCTGACTCAGGTCACCGGCATTGGGAACAAAAAATTACAGCTTTTTGCCGACCAGATTACTGTGTAAGCAGCGTAAGGCGTGATGCGTGATGCGTTTTTGGGCACGCATCACGCATCACGCCTCAAAGACCAGACATATCGCGCAGGTAGCGGCGGGCGCCGGCGCGACTCAGTTCTTCATCCAGGCGCAGTTTGTAGATTTCCAGGTTTTCTAACGGCCGTTTCAGATTATAACTTTCCACCTGCTTGTTAATCTGCGCCGCTTTCTCGTCCAATTTCCGCACTTCGTCGTCCCAGCCAATAATCAGCCCACTGCGAATCCCTTCGTCCTGGACAAACCGATATTCCTGTTCATACCGCCGCCAGACGCGGATTACCTGCACGCGAAAGGCGTCGATTTGCGCCTGAATGCCGTTGCGTTGGGCCAACCAGGCAGGCACCATCTGGTTATCTTTCAACAGGCTGTTGGCTATTTCATTGTTAGCGCTGTACGGGTTTTGGTTCAGGTTCAGCGGTTTACCCTTGCCGGGAAGATTATCAAATAAGCCTTGAAGACGGCCGTCTTCAATCAAATCCTCAATCAAATTTGGCCGGTCAAAACGCAGCCGCAGCCGATGCTCAATCAGCCGCTCGCGCTCCTCTTGCTGCGCCTGCAATTCTTCCGGTGTTTCCTTGCGGTCGTCGTCCATCGTTCATCCTCGCTGTCATGGGTTAATGCTGGCCTAATTGTAATGGCACGGCCGTTTTTGCCCGCCAGATACTAATCCGACTTTTAGCGAATATAACAGGAATTCTCAATTTAGATCAGGCATTCGTGCGGACAAGGTAATTTCGGTTCTTCAGGAACTCAGGGGGTTGACAGCCCTGATGCGTGAAGCGTGATGCGTGAAACCTCTCTGGTCACGCATCACGCTTCACGAATCAGACCAAACCCCCTGAAATCCCCAAGACCCGTAATTTCTTTGCAATTTACGCTGAACTGTCATGCTGAGCGGAGTCTTCGGAGCGAAGCATCCCGCTCCACCAGAAGAAGGAGATGCTTCGGAGGACCTCAGCATGACACATTTCTGGTTAAATTGAGAATTGCTGCGAATATAAAACAGGATTGGACGGATCGTAAAAAAAAGGGAAAATTACCCGCCACTTTCGCGGGTGAACACAAACCACCCATTTGAATCGGAGAATAACTTTGCAGAAAACAAAATGGCACGCTTACGAAACGATCTATCACGGCTATCACACCGTTACAGGAACCCTGAAGGTAACTCAAGGCATTCTCAGCCCGCGCCTGCGTAACCGGCGCGATATTTTTGTCTATTTACCCCCGTCTTACGCCCACAGCGACCGGCGCTACCCGGTGCTCTACATGCACGACGGCCAAAATCTGTTTGATAACGCCCTCAGTTTTGCCGGTGAATGGCGCGTTGATGAGACCATGGAACGGCTGGCCTATGAACAACAATTAGAAGCGATTGTTGTGGGCATTCCCAATATGGGCCAGCACCGCATGGACGAATACAGCCCCTTTCATCACGCCGGGTACGGCGGCGGCAAAGGAGATGAATACCTGGGGTTTATCGTCCACACGCTCAAACCGCTGATCGACCAGGATTTTCGCACCCTGCCAGACAAGCGGCACACCGGCATCATGGGATCGTCTATGGGCGGGCTGATTAGTTTGTACGCCTTTTTTGCTCATACGGCCGTCTTCGGTTTCGCCGGGGTGATGAGTCCATCGCTCTGGTTTGCCGATTACGCCATGTTGGCCTACGTGGGCGAAGCCGAGTTTAACCCCGGTCGCCTTTATCTGGATGCCGGCACGCGCGAATACGGCGACGCCAACCATGAAACCACTCGCCCGCGCACCCAATCGCGGCGCTACTATGCCAGCGTGCGCCGCCTGAAGCGAATTTTGGTCAACAAAGGCTACCGGCCGCAGCGCGACCTGCTGCATGTGGAAGAAAAATGGGCGGCGCACAATGAAGCCGCCTGGGAACGTCGCCTGCCGTCCGCGCTTGAGTTTTTTTTACGCGACAAAGATTATACAAACGGAACCGGCGAACTGATGTCCAATTGAGGCCCCGGCCGCCCGCACAGCGCCGAGGTTGCAAAATCCACCTGAACGGGCAATAAACTGAGAGAATCGGGAATCTTATGGCCGCTTCGACAAATTCCAAGTTTAATATGCAGATGCTTCGGCAACAATTAAACCAGCTTTTCGCCTCAATTTTGCCTATTGCGCTACCAGGAAAAGATGAACCTGTGCGGGTAATAACGGCCGTTACCCGCCGCCGATTCTTCCTTGGCCTGGCCATTCTCCTTACCGGCATTTTACTCTGGCAAATCCGCCAGCCAGCCCTGGAGCTGTTATTCCTGGTCGGCGACCAGGAAGCAGTCAGCGCCTATCTGAAGAGTTACGGCGCACTAGGTCCATTGGTCCTGGCTGTGGCTCAACTGGTGCAAGTCATCATTGCGTTTATCCCCGGACACGTTTTTCTCATCGCCGCCGGATACGTGTATGGCTTCTGGCCCGCCCTGGTTTTGAACATGGTCTGCATTGTTGCCGCCAGTCAACTGGCGTTTGCCCTGGCGCGGTGGATGGGACGGCCGTTAGTCGAACGTCTTGTCGATAAAGACCTGCTCGATCGCTGGTATCGCATCGGCGAAAAACAAGGTTTCTTCTTTTTCACCATTGCCTTCGTCCTCCCTGTCTTCCCCACCGATGCGATGAACTTTGTTGGCGGATTATCCGGCATCTCCGGCGCAAAATTCCTGGCCGCCAGCATTTTGGGCCGGCTCCCCAGCGCCATCATCCTCACCATGATCGGCGCCTACGGCTTAGAATTCAGCCGATCCACCTGGGGAACCATCGGGGCGTTAGCCGGAATCGCCTTAATCACGGGCCGGATTCTCGTCGCCCGCATCGAAGCCCGCCACACCATCACCAACCAAACTGAAGACGACGAGCAGACGTAGGCTGTTAGCTGTAGGCTGTTAGCTGTGACTATAAAAATCCGCTAGCAGTTTGTCGGTAAATTACCCGTAGCCGCGGTTTCTTACCGCGTCTTCCAGAGGCGGGGTAAGGATACCCCGGCTACAAAAAGAGGTTCTCCGATAGACTGCTAGATAACACAATGGGGACTGCGGGGTACGGATACCGGGCGGAATCCACCGGCATCACATCACTCCCGACTTATCTTTACACCTGGCCCAACAGGGAGTCTGCCCCTAACGCCGTTCGTGCGCTAATCACCACAGTATCCAGCGACAAATCCAACATCGCGTTTAAGGCCAACGCCAATTCCTCCGGCGGCAACTCCAGGCTTTTTTCCTCCAACCATGCCTTAATCCACTCTCTCGCCTCCCAAAATGTCGCCAGATGCGAGCGTACATAAGCGGCCAGGGCAATGGCTTCCGGGCACAGCCCCTCTGCGTAACGTAATTCAACCATGCCAGCCAACACAAACAGCGTTAAGCCCTTGTCGCCCTGCATCATCGCCTGTTCCATGGCCTGCCCAAGTAGCCCGCGCGCCTGGGTTAAATCCCCCCGCCGCACCCAAACGCGAGCCAGTTGGCACAACACATAAGCCTTGATCCACGGATTATGGGCGCCGGTCAGAAACGTCAAACTCTTTTCATATTGGCTTTGCGCCGCCGCCCAATCCTGCCGGCCAAAGGCCAACTCCCCCAGCCCGCGATGGTAGAAGGCCAGACCCGCAGCCATATGCTGGGCCTGGAAGATGGCATGAGCCTTTTCATACGCTTCACGAGCGGCAGGCAAATCGCCTTGAATGCGCTGCAATTCGCCCCATTCCCAATGCGCCCAGGCCAGGCCGCCTTCGTCCTTAATTTTGGCGAAGCCGTCCAAACTTTTCCGGCGCAAGACCGCCGCGAGATCAAAATCGCCCAAACGGGCAGCCGCGATGCTTTGCCAGGAGTACATGCTGGCTACCATTTTTTGTTCGCCAACCGTTTCGAACAGCTCGACGGATGCCTGATATTGTTGGATGCTTTGGCGGTATTGGCCGGCCGAAATGCTGGTGTCGCCCATGTTGTAGAGGACGGAGGCCGCGCCGCGCGGCACATTGAGCGCCTGATAGATGCCCTGGCATTCCTCCAGCAGGCGAAAGGCTTCGTCGTAATTGCGGCGGATGGCCTCCAGGTAGCCCATCGTTTGCAGATTTTGGGCCAGCAGGAGCCGGTTGCCGATCTGGCGGCTGAGGTTGATGGATTCGCCCAGGTATTGGCGCGCTTCGTCCCAACGGGTCAGGTCGATGAGCGAGCCGCCGTAAATGTTGAGGGCCACGGCCGTTTCCCAAACATCCCCCTTTTGCCGCAGCCGAGCCAGACAGCGGGTAAACATAGCCAGCCCGGCGTCCATGTCGAGCAGCCAGGCGCTGATTATCCCCAGGTAGGCATAAGGCAGCGTCGCCTGCACAGACTCTTCGATTTGGGGCAAAAGCGCCAGGGCGCGCTGGCACAGGGCGCGTGGTTTTTGGTTGGTAAGTTCGTAATTAAGCGACCAACAGCTAAGAACCAGAAGGTAAAACAACGTGCGCCGGGTCTCAGGCGTGTCGTTGCCGCCAGCCACGGCCGTTTCCAATCGTTCCACCCCCACACCCAACAAGGCATGAAAATCGCTCAACAAGGCGCGCGCCGAGTAAAAAATCAGCAGTCCGTCCAGTGAAGCGTTTACACAGGCATAATCTTCTTGGGCCAGCGCCCATAACCAGGCAGCGCGGATGTTGTCTTCCTCCAATTCCACCAGGTCGAAGGTTTCTTTTTGGTTGGGGCCTTTCATAGCCTCGCCCTGCTCGCGCAGAAATTGGTTGAAGTAAGCACTGTGCCGGTCGGAGACGGCCTGGAGCGTTGCGGGTACGGCCGTTAACCGTTCGTGGGCATACTGGCGCAGCAGTTCGTGGATTTGGAAACGGCCGTTTTCCTCCCGCCACAGCAGCGACTTGGTCACCAGACCCATCAGGTCGCGCAGCGATGCGCCGGTAACCGCCTGCGCCGCCTGCCGCGAAAAACTGCCATAAAACACCGAGCAGGCCGCAAAAATTTGCTGTTCCGGCGGCGTCAGCAGCCGCCAGGAATAATCAAACACCGCCCGCAAACTGCGCTGCCGTTCCGGCACGTCGTGCTGCGTCGTTTCCAGAAAATCCAGGCTGGACGCCATCTCCGTCACAATCTCGTCCGGGGTCAGCAGCGCCAGCCAGCCGGCGGCCAATTCGATGCCCAACGGCAGGCCATTGACCAACTGGCAAATACGAATAATTGCCGTCTGGTTCTCGCGCGTCAGGGCAAAATCGGGCGCGATGCGCTGCGCGCTCTGCACAAACAGTTTGACGGCGCTGTAATCGGCGGCGTTGGCCTGGGCGGCCAGTTCCGGCGGCGGCGTTTTCATGCCAACCACCTGGTACACCTGTTCGCCGCGCACGTTCAGGCGCAGGCGCGAGGTGGCCAGGATTTTCACGTCGGGCGCGGCCGTCAGAATGTCGGCCGGCAAATGCACCCCTTCGCCAGACAGCAAATGCTCGAAATTGTCCAGCACCAGCAGCAGCGATTGGTGGCGCAAAATATCCAGCAGCTGCTGGCGTGGGGATTCGCTTTCGGCAAAAAAGTTCAGGCGCAGGGCGGAGGTAAGCGCTGCCAGGATGAAATCGGGCGCGGTGAGGGGGGCCAGGGGCACAAAATAGACGCCATCGGGAAAAACAGCGCGCTCGCCATTCACGTACCGCCTGGCCAACTGCAAGGCGAGGCGCGTTTTGCCGCTGCCGCCAGGGCCAACCAGCGTCAGCAGGCGGCAGGCGGGGTCGGCAAAGAGGCGGTTGATTTCCGCCAGTTCGTCCTGCCGCCCGACAAAGGGGGTAAGTTGGGCGGGCAGATAGGAGCGTGATGGTTTGGGCGGCACGGCCGTTTCCCCGTCAACCAGCGCAATTCGTACACCAGAAGGGGGTTGGTCTGGCGTGGCCGCCCATTGCCCCGCTTTAATCTGGGCCAACAACGCCGTCGTTTCCGGTTCCGGTGCAATGCCCAGCTCGTTGGCCAGGGTTTGCAGGCAAAAATCATACTGGCGAATCGCTTCGGCGCGCTGGCCCATTTGGGCGTAGAGGCGCATCAGCAGCCGGTGGGCGGCTTCGTTGAGGAGGTCCAGCGAGAGCCAGCGCCGGGCGTGGGACACGGCCGTTTCCCAGGCTCCCTTTTCCCCCGCTCCCTGCGCCAGACGTTGCAAAGCGTCGCCGAATTGGCGGCGTAAGCGTTCCGCCTGATCGTACTGCCAGGCGTCAAAATCGGGCGCGTCGCGCAGAGTAAACCCGGCCATAAAGTCGCCCTGGTAGAGGGCAACGGCCGTTGCCAACCCTGCCTCATCCCCGGCGGCGCAGCCGGATTGAAAAACCGCCACATCAACCCAGGCGTCAGGCTGGGGCAAAAAAGCGACCTGATCGCGCTCTACCAACAGCCGGCCTTCGCCGATCATCTGGTTTATTTCCCACAAGGTGCGGCGCAGGTAGGCCAGGGCGCGCGATTGGTCGGCTTCCGGCCAGAAGCGGGCGGCCAGCGCTTCGCGGTTGTGGGGCACGGCCGTTACCGCCAGGTAAGCCAACAGCGCCACCGCCTTCCGTCGATCGGTTCCCGCTGCCTGTCCATCCAGGCTAATTTGTGCCGCGCCAAGAAAACAAAGCCGTAGTTGAGCCAATTTCCACCTCGTTTCAGGGCAAATTATAACGCAAAAGGCGGGCAACTGGCCGAGTTGGGCAAAGTCGCTCGCCGAAACGTTTTCCGAAACGGCCGGCGCAACGAAGGGGAAACGGCCGTCGCCTAAACTGTCAGTATCGATAACAAACACGTCGAAAACTGACAAAAGGAGCGAGAACATCATGTTAGGTAATCTACAAATCAACCCGCAAGGGATCATTAATTCGCAAGCCACCGCCTACGAAGCCACTCGTTCCCACTACGCCAAGGTCTTCTCGCGGCTGGCGATGACAGCCAAGTGGCGTCAATTTTGCGCCTGGCTCAAGGGCAGCCGCCGCGAACTGCTCAATTTGAATGCCTACGGGCAGGTGAACGGCCGTCATTACCTGGGTGTGCGTCTGGTCCCGCTGGCGCAAATCACCGGCAGCGAAGGGCGCACCGCCGACTACGACATCGACTTTTTACCCCGCCAGCAGCACGACGAAGAGCGCTGGGTCGGCGTCGCCACTGCCCGCCGATTGGGCAAGCCCATGCCGCCGGTAGAGCTGGTGCAAATCGGCAGCAACTACTTTGTCCGCGATGGCCACCACCGCGTCTCCATCGCTCGCGCCCTGGGCGAGCTGGAAATTGAAGCCGAAGTAACCCGTTGGGAAACCAACTAACACGTCTGGCAATCCCTGCTGGAAACCGCATCCCTGAGCAATCGGGGGTGCGGTTTTTTGATTTGAGGGTTGCCACAGCGGGCCTATCAGCCCTTTCAGGATTGACATCTGCCGTGATTGGGGTAGCATTTGCCCATTAACCACACTGATTCAGCGTATGTTTAGGAGAATTCCCATGGAAAAGAAGCTCGCAGAATTAAAGCGACGTCTGCTAGAAATTGATGATTTGAATGGCGCGACGGCCGTTTTGAATTGGGACCAGGCAACCTACATGCCCCCAGCCGGAGCGGCTGCCCGTGGCCGCCAGCTCGCCACCCTCAGCCAGATGGCGCACGAAAAGTTTGTCGACCCGGAAATTGGCAAGCTGTTGGATGATTTACGGCCGTATGCCGACTCCCTGCCCTACGACAGCGACGACGCCAGCCTCATTCGCGTCACCCGCCGCCAATACGACAAATCTACCCAGGTACCCTCCGCCCTGTTGGGCGCGTTTTACCAACATTCAGCCGCCGCTTACCAGGCATGGACCCAGGCGCGGCCGGCCAATGATTTTACGGCCGTGCAGCCCTACCTGGAAAAAACCCTCGACTTCAGCCGCCAGATCGCCAATTGTTTCCCCGGCTACGACCACATCGCCGATCCCCTCATCGACTTTTCTGATGAAGGCATGAAAGCCGAATCGGTCCGCGCCCTGTTCAGCGAACTGCGCGCTCAACTGGTTCCCATTGTCCAGGCCATCATCGCCCAACCAGAAGCCGATAACAGCTGCCTGCACCATTCCTTCCCTGAAACCGACCAGTTGGCGTTTGGCAAAAAAGTCATCGAGGCCTACGGCTTCGACTTCAAAGGCGGGCGGCAAGACAAAACCCACCATCCCTTCATGACCAAATTCGCCCTGGGCGACATCCGCATCACCACCCGCGTCAAAACCAACGACCTGAGCGAAGCGTTGTTCAGCACCCTGCACGAAGCAGGCCACGCCATGTACGAAATGGGCGTTAGCGAAAATCTGGACGGCACCCCGCTGGCCAACGGCACGTCCTCCGGCGTTCATGAAAGCCAGAGCCGCCTGTGGGAAAATCTGGTTGGCCGCAGCCTTCCCTTCTGGCAGCACTATTACCCCGAACTCCAGGCCGCTTTCCCTGAACAACTAGGCAGCGTCTCGCTCGACACCTTCTACCGGGCCATCAACCGCGTCGAACGCTCGCTCATCCGCACCGACGCCGACGAGGTGACCTACAACCTGCACGTGATGATACGTTTTGACCTGGAACTGGCGCTGCTGGAAGGCAGCCTGGCCGTAAAAGATCTGCCAGACGCCTGGCAGGCGCGTTACCAATCAGATCTGGGCCTGCAAGCGCCGGATAACCGCGATGGCGTCCTGCAAGACGTTCACTGGTACGGCGGCACAATCGGCGGGGCATTCCAGGGCTACACGCTGGGCAACATCATGAGCGCCGCCTTTTTTGATCGGGCGTTGGCCGCTCAACCCACCATTATGGCCGAGATTGGCCGGGGCGAATTTGCCACGCTGCACGGCTGGTTGAAGGAAAATATCTACCAGCACGGCGCCAAATTCACAGCCAACGAATTGATTGAGCGCGTCACGGGCGGGGAATTGTCTATTGATCCGTATATTCGTTATTTGCGGACCAAATTCGGCAGCCTCTACAATCTGGCCTGATAATTCTCAGCTAGCAGTCTGTCGGAGAACCTCTTTTTGTAGGCGGGGTATCCTTACCCCGCCTCTGGAAGACGCGGTAAGAAACCGCGGCTACGGGTATTGTTCAGGTTCCTCTGGCAAGACCCCAAGGGTTTGGTGCCCAAATAATTCAAATCCTCAAGAGCAAACCCTTGGGGTCTGTATGGTTACCTTAATTTTTGCTCAACAAGGCCGATCGGATTCCTCGATCGGTCTTGTTTTTTGCCTTCCAGGTGTGCAACAATCCGGGAACCATTTGCGTATTATTTCACAAATCGTTTATTACCAACCTGGAGGGTTATTATGAAGTACATGAAACAAGCGTGGATAGTTGTGGGGGTAACGGCCGTTCTCCTCTTCCTCACCGGCTGCATCAACCGGTTCAACGTTGGACCAACGGAAACCATCAACAAAAGCATTGAATTGGGCGGCGCAGAAACCGCTCAGGCCACCATTAAAATGGGCGTGGGCGAACTATCCATTCAAGGCGGCGCAGCTAATTTGATGGACGCTGACTTCACTTCGAACATCGCCGATTGGCAGCCAGAAGTGACCTATGACGTGAGCGGCAGCAAAGGCCAACTGATCGTGCAGCAGCCAGAAGGCGTCACCACCATCAACGGCCTGCCCGATGGCGACATGAACTACGAATGGGACATCCGGTTTGCCAATGACGTGCCGCTGAACCTGGAAGTCGATTTGGGCGCGGGCCAAAGCACGCTGGTTTTGGGTGATATCTGGCTGACAAACCTGGACGTAAACATGGGTGTCGGCGAAACAACCATCGATCTGACCGGCGATTGGCGTGAAAGCGCCGACATCACGGTGCAAGGCGGGGTGGGCGAAACCACGGTGAAGCTGCCGAATAACGTCGGGGTACGGGTGGTTACGTCTACCGGGCTGGGGTCTGTGAATGTGTATGGTCTGGTACGCAATGGCGACGTCTATACCAACGCCCTGTATGATCAATCCGAGGTGCAGTTAGACCTGAACGTAACCGGCGGCATCGGCTCGATTCGGCTAGAAGCAGAAGAATAAGCGATTCTTCAGGAATTCAGGGGGATTGACACCCAATGAAGCGTGAAGCGTGACCAGAGAGACCTCACGCAACACGCATCACGGTTCACACCCGACCCCATGAACTCCTAAAGACCCAATTACGCCTTATCGGCCCTACTGTTGGTTTTTCCACGAAGGCCTGGTTCTGGCAGCAAATTGTAGCTGTTTTGCTAAACTGATCTTACCATTGCGCCCATCATGGATGTTTCATTATTCTGGCAAGGGGTGATTTTTGGTCTGGCAATTGCTGCGCCGGTGGGGCCAATTGGCGTTCTGACCATTCGGCGCACGCTGGTGGGCGGGCTGTTGGTGGGCTTGTTGTCCGGGTTGGGCGCGGCCACGGCCGATGCCTTTTATGGCAGCGTGGCGGCTTTGGGGTTAACGGCCGTGTCCACCTTCCTCATCGAACAACAACTCTGGCTGCGCCTCTTTGGCGGCCTCTTCCTGATGTATCTCGGTCTCAAAGCCATGCGCCAACCAGCGCTCGCCAACAGCCAGGCCGACGCGCCGCAACCGGACATGGGCTATCTGGCCGCGTACACTTCCACTTTTTTGCTCACGCTTTCTAATCCGGTGACGATATTGTCGTTTACGGCCGTTTTTGCCGGTTTTGGCCTGGGCAGTCGGGTAAGCGGGGCTGGGGCAGGGTTGCAGTTGGTAGCCGGGGTCTTTCTCGGCTCGGCGTTGTGGTGGCTGACGTTGTGCGGGGTGGTAACGGCCGTGCGCGCCCGCCTTTCGCCTGCGGCCTACCGCCTCATCAACATCGTGTCCGGCCTGATTCTGGCCGGATTTGGCCTGGCGCTGCTCCTCAGCCTGCTAACCAATTGACCCAAACGAACCAGAAGCCCTCCCCCACAAAAGCACAAAAGCTTTAGGGTTCCAGTGAAACCCAAGATTGTAACTGTTCAAGTTTCTCTGGTAAGCCCCCAAGGGTGTAATACCCAAATAATCCAAATTCTCAGGAGACATCATGAGTGGTCTAACCCACCACCACGAATGAAAAGGTTGAGATTTGTCAAATCTTAAAGATTTGACAAATCTATTTTCAAGGGAGCAATCCTTTGTGGTCTGTAGTTACCCACGGTTTCCCTATTCCAACCCCACACCGCCAAACTGCATCTGATGCAGCCGCGTATACAGCCCATCCGCCTGCGCCAATAAATCGGCGTGCGTGCCTTGCTCCACAATTTGCCCGGCTTCCAGCACCAGCACCCAATCCGCATTCACCACCGTGCTCAGGCGGTGGGCAATCACAAACGACGTGCGCCCTTCCATCAACCGCTCCAGCGCCTCCTGCACCAGACTCTCGCTCTCGCTGTCCAGCGACGACGTGGCCTCATCCAAAATGAGGATGCGCGGGTCTTTCAGCACGGCGCGGGCGATGGCTACCCGCTGGCGCTGCCCGCCGCTCAACTTCACCCCCCGCTCCCCGACCGGCGTGTCGTACCCTTCGGCCAGATCGTTCAGGATGAAGTCATGGGCGTTGGCGGCGCGGGCGGCCGCCTCCACCTCCTCGCGGGTCGCGTCCAATTTGCCGTAGCGGATGTTGTTATAGACCGTGTCGGAGAACAACGTGGTCTCCTGGGGCACAATGCCGATTTGTTCGCGCAGGCTGCGCAGGTTGACCTCCCGAATGTCATGGCCGTCGATGGTGACACGGCCGTTATCCACATCCCAAAAGCGCGGAATCAGGCTCACCAACGTCGATTTGCCCGCTCCGCTCGGCCCCACCAGGGCGATCACCTGCCCCGGCCGCGCCGTAAACGAGACCGAACGCAAGACCGCAACGGCCGTGCTGTAGGCAAAACTCACGTCCGCAAACACCACCTCGCCCTGCACCGCCGGCAGCATCGGCGCATCCGGCAGGCTCACAATGTCGGACTCCGTATCCAGCAAGTCAAACAGCCGCTCCGTCGCCCCAATGGCCGATTGGAACTGGGCGTACAGCCCGGCCAGCGAGGCAATCGGCGCGGCGACCAGCATGGTGTAGATCAGGTAGGCCACCAGGTCCCCAGCCGTCAGCCGCCCCTGAATCACCTCGTAGCTGCCAAACCAAAGGGTAATGGTGATGGAACCAAAGGCCATAAAGCCAATCACCGGCCCCAAAACGGCCCCGATTTTGGCCCGGCGCATGGCGGCGTCGAAAATATCCGTCACCCGCGCCGAAAAACGACCAATTTCATACTCCTCGCGGGCAAATGATTTAACGATGCGCACGCCGGAAATAGTTTCTTCCAATACGTTGGCTCCCTGGGCTAAAGCATCTTGCACGGCCGTCGACGCCCGCCGGATTTTGCGCCCCAACCAGACCATCGTCAGGGTGACAAAGGGAATACCCAACAAGATAATCACCGTCAGCCGCCAGTCCAGCACGAAGAGCAAGATGGCCGCGCCCACCAGGGTAATGGCCTGCCGCAAGAGGGCGACGAGGTTATCGGTAACGGCCGTTTGCAGCAAAATTACATCGTTGGTCACCCGCGACACAATCTCGCCGGTGCGGTTATCGGTGAAGTATTTGAGCGACAGCGACTGCAAATGGCTGTACACCTGCACGCGGATGTCGGCCACCACGTTTTCGCCCACAAAAGCCAGGGCAATCTGGTTCACAAAGCTGGCAAAGCCTTGCAAAAGGAACACGACAAACAGCCCAATCGCCAACTGATTCAGCCGGGGAAAGTTCTTATCCACCAGCACAATATCCACCAGATTACGAATCACCAGCGGCAAAATCAACCCCAGCGACACACTGATGAGCAGCATAATGATAGACAAGACCATCCATTTGGAATACGGCCGTACATAGCGCAGCAGCCGCCCAAACGTCGTCACCTGCTCGCGCGTCAGCCGCACATTCCTTTCTGCGCCATCAGATTCATACTGACGACCCATCCGTCTCATTCTAAAAGCCATTTATACAATCTCCAGCTAAATCGTCATGCTGAGCAGAGTCTTCGGCCCTGAGCAACATCGAACGGGGAAGCATCCCTTTTTGCCAGCAGATGGTGATGCTTCGGAGGATGCTTCGGAGGCCTCAGCACAGGCTCTCAGCATGACACGCCAAAACGTCGATAGAGTCTGTATTGTCATGCTGAGCGGAGTCTTCGGAGCGAAGCATCCCTTTTTACCAGCAAATGGGGATGCTTCGGAGGACCTCAGCATGACATGTCTAACTGCAACCAGGGTCTACCTCGTTAAATCTCAGGTAGCATTTCTAGCCATTTCATAGCAGAATAATAACCAACATCCGTCAGGTTGCCGACGCCTGCAAGCCTTCTTCTATCCTCTTTCTCACGGCCGTGGCAAACCTTTCCAACCACACAGCCTACAGCTTACAGCTAACAGCTTACCGCTACCAGCTTTAAGGAGATTTGTTCATGATCAACCAACAGAAACGGATTGCCCTGTTCGTCACCTGCGTCATTGACCAGATCATGCCCGACGTAGGCGTGGACACCGTGAAGGTGCTGCGCCGCGCCGGGTACGACGTGGATTTTCCGGCCGAGCAGACGTGCTGCGGTCAGCCATTTTTCAACAGCGGCTTCCACGACGAAGCGCGGCGATTGGCCCGCCGCACCATCGACATTTTGGCCGACCAGGAGGCCGTCGTCCTGCCCAGCGGTTCCTGCACGACAATGATTCGCCAGGAATACCCCCACCTGCTGACCAACGAGCCGAAGTATTATTACCGCGCCCTGCGCCTGGCTAAAAAGACCTTTGAACTGAGCGAATTCTTGGTAAAGGAAGCCAAATGGCAGCCGGCCACGACCGCTCCGCCCGCCGCGCCCATCACCTACCACGATTCCTGCCACATGTGCCGCCTGCTCGGCCTGAAAAAAGAGCCGCGCCAGGCGCTACAAACCGCCGGCTACACCATCAACGAAATGGCCGAAGCGGATCGCTGCTGCGGCTTTGGCGGCCTCTTCTCCGTGCGCATGCCCGAAGTCTCCAACGCCATGACGGCCGAAAAATTGCGCCAGGCCCAGGCCACCCAGACCACCACCCTCGTCACCGCCGACCCCGGCTGCCTGATGCAAATGCGCGGCCTCACGGACAACCAGCCGCCGGTCGAACACATCGCCACGATGTTAGAGAGGACCACCCGATGAGCGCCCACGGCAGCACCTTCCCCCAATTCCGGCAGCGCGCCACCATCGCCATTGAAGACGTGCGTTTGCAAGGCGCGCTAGACCGGGCGCTGTCCCATTTTCGTGACGCGCGCGGCGGCGCATTGGCGGCTGTTCCGGCCGTCGAGGAGATGCGCGACCATCTGAAGCAAATTCGCGGGCAGACCATTGCCAATCTGGCCCACCATCTAGAAACGTTTGAGCGCAACGCCGAGGCCAACGGCGCCCACGTCCACTGGGCGCGCACGGCCGTAGAAGCCAGCCAGATCATCGTCGACATCGCCCGCGCCCACGATGTGAAGCTGGTCGCCAAGAGCAAATCCATGATGACCGACGAAATCGGACTGAACCAGGCGCTGACCGCAGCGGGCATTGAGCCGGTAGAAACCGACCTGGGCGAATGGATTATCCAACTGTCGCAAGAAGACCCGTACCACATCATCGCCCCGGCGGTGCATAAGACCAAAGGGCAGGTCATCGAATTGTTTGAGCATGAATCGGGCGAAACGCTGGCTGAAGCGGACATTCCGGCGCTGACGGCCGTTGCCCGCCGCATGTTACGCACTAAATTCCTGGCCGCCGACATGGGCGTCAGCGGCGGCAACCTGGCCGTCGCCGAAACCGGCAGCGTGGTATTGGTGACCAACGAGGGCAACGGCCGTATGGTCACCAGCCTGCCCCGCGTCCACGTCGCCGTCATGGGGCTGGAAAAAATCGCCCCCACCTGGGACGAAGCGGCCGTGTGGCTGAGTTTGCTGGCCCGCAGCGCCACCGGCCAACCGCTGTCGATTTACACCACAGCCATCAGCGGCCCGGCCCGCCCCGGCGACGTAGACGGCCCGGAAGAAGTGCATGTGGTGCTGGTGGATAACGGCCGTTCCCAACTCCTCAACACGCCCTACGAAGAAGTCTTACAATGCCTGCGCTGCGGCGCGTGCCTGAACGTCTGCCCGGTTTACCGCGAGGCGGGCGGCCACGCCTACGGCAGCCCGTACACCGGCCCCATCGGCGCGGTGGTCTCGCCGCTGCTCTTTGGCCTGGAAAAATATGAGGCGCTGCCGCACGCCAGCAGCCTGTGCGGCGCGTGCAAAGACGTCTGCCCGGTGCGCATTGATTTGCCGCGCATGCTGCTGGAACTGCGCAAAGATCAGGTGCAGCAGGGCCTTGTTGGGCCGGAAGCGCTGGCCGAACGGGCCGTGGCGGCAGTGATGAGCAGCCCATCGCTCTGGCGGCTGGCGACGGGATTGGCAAGGTTGGGGCAACGGCCGTTCCTGCAAGACAACCAGCTTCAACTGCCCGTCAATCTCACCGGCGACCGCCGCCCGCCCACCCTGCCGGAAAAATCATTCCGGCAGATGTGGGCAGAAGGTAATGAGGATTTGAAGTGATTGATGGTTGGTTTGTTGGTTTGTTGGTTTGTTGGTTTGATGTGCTAGCCAACTAACAAACCATCCAACCAACCATCTTTCCAACTCTCTGGAGAACAACATGAACGCACGAGAAGAAATTTTAGGCCGGCTGCGCGCGGCGGGGGATGAGACGACGGCGCTGCCGCCGGTGTGGCGGTCGCGGCGGGAGTTTGCCGATCTGACGGCGCAGTTTGCCCAGGCGGTGACGGCAGCAAAGGGGGAAGTGCGGCAAGCGGCGAATTGGGAAACGGCCGTGGCCGAACTCGGCCGTCTGCTGGCCGAAATCAACGCCCAAACTGTCGTCGTGAATGGCGACGTATCCCGCGCCGACCTGCCCGAACGCTTCCCGGCCGTGCAGTGGCATCTGGTCGGGCATTCGGCCGGCGATTTGCGCGCCTTTTGCGCCGCCGCCGACGCCGGCCTGAGCAGCGCCGACGCCGCCCTGGCCGAAACCGGCTCCGTCATCCTCAGCAGCGGCCCCGCCCAAAGTCGCATGGCGACTTTGCTGCCGCCCATCCACATCGTCCTGCTGCCCACCTCGCGGCTCACCAGCGACATCTTCACCTGGACGCAGGCGCGCCAGGAAACCATCCCGGCCAACATCACCCTGATCAGCGGTCCCAGCAAAACGGCCGACATCGAGCAGACGATGGCCGTGGGCGTGCACGGCCCCAAGCGGTTTGTGGTGATTGTGTACGAGGATGCGGGATAAACAGGACATTAAATCACCTCGGTTCACATCTGTGATAGGTTAGAAGGAGAACATGATGACAGAAATAACCCCTGGAAATGCCGAACAACCACAAACAACGGCCTCCTGGCTGGCGGATACGGCCGTAACTCAGATCCACAACGCCTTCAGATTGGGCTGGTCGCTTGTGGAATTACGCAGTCGCGTGCAAATTGCCGCCCTGGACGACCCCAAACTCCCCCAAATGGTCGATTCCAGCCGGGTGCGGGTTTATTCCGACCCCCTCCAGATGGTGCAGGACGCCAACAACGGCCTGCGGCGCGCCAGCCAGATGCGCACCATATTCAACAGCATCGTCACCCTCCAACAATCCAGTTTCCCCGCCCTTACCAACATCAGCCAAATCTACGACCCGCCGCCACAATCAGACCTGCCCTATCTTTACCCGCAAGATACAGCAGATCCGGACACCCTGGATTACGCCAATTTTGGGATCGATCCCCTGGAAATAGACGAAAGCAACCCATTCTGGTCCAATTTTCGCCTCTATGACGTGAGCCGCCGGGCATTAAATTGTCTGAATCTGCTGTTAAGCGACCCTCTGGACAACCTGGTTCCTGATCTGATCACCAGGCAGCAAAACCGGTTAATCCAAAAAATCAGCGATGTGCTAAAGCCTGAATCAGATGCGAGTACGGCCGTAACACCCGGTCCCGCTATCGATTCGTTAACCAAAGCAACCCTTCAAGCCTGCGTCGATTACAAATCAACCAATCCAGAAGCGTATGATGCAAAAACGCCGTCCGCCGACAACCAACGCCTGACCACGCAACAAACCGAAATCGGCCACCGTGAGGCAATCGTGGCCCTCAGCGTCTTAAGCGCGCGGTTGTTTCAGGCGTGGGATGGCTTTTTGCGCGAGCGATTCACCACATCGGGCGTCGGAACAAAAAATTTAAACGCCTTGCTGGCCTACGAGGCCGGGCGTAATTTGGCCTCGATTTCCTGGAACACCTCCGTCAACGCCGTTCGCTTAGAAAATCAGGCGGAACAAGACCAGAATGCCCATCAAAATTTATGCCAGATGTGGCAAGACACCTTCACCGACAGCGGCGTAACCCATGTCTTGCACCAAATTTCCGCCCTGAGCGCCGTCTTTGACGATGTGTACTATCGCACCCACGAAAAGCCGGCCGCTTTTAAGACAGACAACACGCTAGACGATCTTCTGGTTCGGCCAGACCCGTCTCTGCCCAGCAACGTGCTTCAGGCAGTGAAACAAAGCATCGAATATTGGCAGCGCACGGTCATCTGGCTCGGCGCCGAAGAAAAACCTGACAACGCGGAAGCACGGAGTCTGGAAAAACCGCAAATGCAGGTCGCCGATTGGCGGCGATTACGCGAGACGCTGATCGAACAATCGGGCATCTGGTATAACCTGATGACCGGCCAGCAAGATTTGCGCGGCTTCACCGTCGAAGGGATTGCCCAGGGGCTTATGGACGAGGCGATTGGCGATTTGCGGGGTCTGGCGCAGCGCGATTTACCGGCCGCTTTCCAGCAAGCCAGCCAACAAATCGACGAAATGGCTCGTGATGTCGCCGAATTTGTGGCGTCGATCAGCGGCACGGCCACCAAGGTGGCGCAGGAAGGCATCAATCGTATTTTTGATTCGGTTCACCCGGTTTTTTGGGTGATTATCGGGATTAGCGCTGTGGTGGTGGTTGGACTGGTGGGGTATGCATTTGCCACCAAACAAACCGACGTGTTGATAGGCGCGATGGCCAGTATGGGCACGGCCGTTGCCGGCATGTTCGGCATCAAACGCGGCAGCGACTCCAAAGATGAAACCAAAAACAACGTCCAAACCCAAATCGAAGACCAAAAAACCGTCAAAACCCAGGAAATGACCAACAAAACACAACAACTGCAAAATGCCATCAGTCAGGCACGCACTGGTCTGGCCGGCACAGCCAGCTCAGCTCTGGGGCAAGCCGGTAGTTTTCTGGTCGACGCCTACGAAAATGGCCTGCTGCGCATTCAAATCGAACTTCAATCACTCAACCACAGCATCGCCGTCGCCCACCCCCTGGTAGAATTTTTCATCCGCAACAGCAATGTAGAAAGCGACCTCGATTTCTTAACCAAAGTCATTTGGGACAAAGGCAGCCGCGAAACGCAGCTGCGCAATGTGGTCACTGCCGCCTTTGGCCCGATCAGCATCCTGCTCGGCGCGCCCGCGGAAACCCGCAACACAACCCCGGTTACCGGCGACTAAAGCAGCGCAAATCCTGATCTTTCCACGCCTAGCCGACACAGCCACAACCTACTGCAGCAGGTTGTGGCTGTGTCATTCATCACCCAAAACCAGGCGTTCACGCCGCACCTTAGGCATGGTGCAGCACGCCGAAAACCACCCTTCTCCCAACTCCCAAAAAACCAAAAATCGTTAGATATTCCTCTAATTTTGGGGGTTGACTTCCCCCTCATCATTTGTTATAGTGCTTCCTGCATATTCATGCACATCTAATCTTGAAAGGAGTAAGGCGCAAATGGGTAACACAATCAACAACACCATCTACATCATTCCCAGCGGTTTTGATAAAGCCGTGTGTGCGCCGACGCACCCTGTCAGCTTGACATAAAGTAACATTTGGCAAGCGAACCAACAGGGTCACGGCGCAAATAAAAGCCCGTGGCCTTTTTTGTTTCTGCCGGTTTCTAAGAAACCAGCAAAACGCCACGGGACCCCGTGGCGTTTTTTGTTGCTGCGGATGATGGTGACACAAGGTGTCAGGAATGAATCGTAACCTATAAACATAGCTGCGATCGTGAAGTAACAAAACTTTTTATAACGACTGACAAAGCGCGAAGGACAACCCTTTGCCAGTCAGCAGAAATCAAGCACAAGAAAACTCACTGATTTCTGCGAGGCACAACAATGGATAACTTAGACTACGACCTCAAACAAATTGTCACCCAAAGACGGCTGGTGGGTTTATGGCGCATCCTGGCCGGATACCGCTGGCTCTACTTGCTGGCGATTGTCTCCATCGGCCTGTCGGCGCTGATGCGCTCGACCATCTACTACGCATTGGGCTACTACGTGGACAACGTTTTGTCGTCTGATGGCAGTATTCTGCGCCAGAGTTTGCTGGTAGGCACGGCCGTTGTCGGGCTGGCGCTGCTGCAAGGGGCGCTGACGTTTGTAAGCGGCCGTTCGGCCGCCAAAACGGCCGAAGGCATTACCCGCCGCCTGCGCAACTATCTCTATGACCACATTCAGCGACTCAGCTTCACCTATCACGACAACATGCAAACCGGTGAACTGCTGCAGCGGTCAACCTCGGATGTGGATGCGCTGCGCCGGTTGTTTGCCGAACAATTGAACGGCATCGGTAATATTACGCTGCTGTTTCTGGTGAACTTTGTCGCCCTGCTGATGCTAAATGTGCGCCTGGCCTTGTATTCTGTGGTGGTCATCCCGTTCATCATTGGCGTTTCGCTTTACTTCTTCAAAAAAGTAGGCGAGGTCTATGAAACGTATCAGGAACAAGAAGCCACCCTATCGAATCGCTTGCAAGAAAATCTGAGCGGCGTGCGTGTGGTAAAAGCGTTTGCGCGGCAGAGCTACGAAATCGACATGTTCGAGGTCGATAACCAGGAAAAATATCGGCGCGGCAAGCGGTTGATCTTTATGCACGCTTCGTTTTGGCCGGTAACGGACATTATGTGCGGCATACAAATGTTGGCCGGGTTCTTCCTGGGCGCGCGCATGGCCATCAACGGCATCATCACGCCGGGTGAATATCTGACTTACGCCGGGCTGGTGGTACTGATTATCTGGCCGATTCGCAACCTGGGGCGGTTAATTACCCAGATGTCTACGGGACTTGTTTCTTTTGACCGGGTGCGCGACATCATTCGCGAGGACCGCGAACCTTTGGACGCCGGTACATACATCCCCGAAGACGGGCTGCGGGGCGCAGTGCAGTTTAAGAATTTACACTTCGCTTATGACAAAGAGACGCCGGTTCTGCACGACATTAGCTTTGATGTCGAGCCAGGGCAGGTGATCGCTCTGTTGGGGTCGACCGGTTCGGGCAAAACATCGCTGGTGAACTTGCTGCCTCGTTTTTACGATTACACAGGGGGCAGCCTGACGCTGGACGGCGTGGAACTGCGCGAGTATCCGCGCATCTGGCTGCGGCGGCAGATCGGTATTGTGCAGCAAGAGCCGTTCTTGTTCTCGCGCTCCATCCGGGAAAACATCACTTACGGCGTGGGTCGAACGGTGTCGGATGCGGAAGTGGAAACGGCCGCGCGCGCAGCCGCCATCCATGACGTCATCCTTTCCTTCCCCAACGGCTATGAAACGCTGGTGGGCGAACGCGGGGTGACGCTTTCCGGCGGGCAGAAGCAGCGGGTGACCATTGCCCGTACACTGCTGAAGAATCCGCGCATTCTGATTATGGACGACGCCACCTCGTCGGTGGACACGGAAACCGAGGCTTCGATCCGGGCGGCGCTGCAAGGCTTAATGGCTACGCGAACTACCTTTGTGATCGCGCATCGGATTCAGAGTGTGATGGATGCGGACTTGATTTTGGTGCTGGATAACGGCCGTATCATCCAACGCGGCACGCACACCAAACTCCTGGACCAGCCCGGCACGTACCAACAAATTTACAACCTGCAGGCGCGCATCGAAGCCGAACTGGAAAAAGAAATCGCTTCCGTCGGCTCGGGCAGCAATGGCAATGGAAACGGGCAGCATAACGGCCGTTTCCAGGAAAAAATAACGACAACAATCGCAACAAACTAAGCCTGGCGGTAGGCGGCAGGCACATCCGCCGCCCTACCCCAGGCCGCTCACGGAGACATCATCATGTCTGATGAATACCGTTTTGAAGAAGAAGAATTCACGACTCAATTTAATGGGCAAACCGTCCTGCGCATCATCAAACAAGGGCTGCACCATTGGCCCCTGATGCTCTTTTTCCTGGTGAGCATCGCCACGGTGTCGGCGCTGGATAGTTACTTTACCTACCTCAGCAAACGGATCATGGATGAAGGCATCATCGCCGGCAACGCCGACGTCCTGACGCGCATCATCCTGCAATATGGCGCCCTGATGCTTTTGCAGGCTGTCATGGTCTTTGGTTTCATCACCTGCGCCGGAATGCTCAGCGAACGCGTGCAGTACGACCTGCGCAAAACCATGTTCGGCCGTTTGCAAGAACTGTCGCTGTCCTACTTCGACCGCACGCCGGTCGGTTGGCTGATGTCTCGCGTCACGTCCGATACGCAGCGCGTGGGCGACCTCGTCTCCTGGGGCTTTCTGGATGTTACCTGGGGCTTCACCAACATCACCACGGCATTGGTGTTTATGTTCTTCATCAGTTGGCGCATGGCCCTCATCGTTCTGGTCATGATTCCAGTGTTGATTGTGGTCGCCACCATCTTTAAAAAGAAAATTCTGGTGGAGTACCGCAAGGTGCGCAAGCTGAACTCCAAAATCACCGGCTCCTACAACGAGAACATCACCGGCGTGCGCGTGGTCAAATCGCTGCGGCGCGAAGAAGAAAATCTGCGCGAATTCGGCGAATTGAGCGGCGACATGTACAAAGCTGGCTACCGGGCGGCGTGGTTATCCGCGCTGTTCCTGCCGACTGTGCTGCTCATCACTTCGCTGGGCGTGGGCAGCGTGATTGTGTACGGCGGCTACCAGTTCCAACTGGGCGGCATGACCATTGGCGGTATTCAGGCCTTCATCTCCTACATCTTTTTCATGATGTGGCCGGTGCAAGAAATGGCCCGCGTGTACGCCGAAATGCAGCAGTCGATTGCTTCCGGCGAGCGCATCTTCTCGCTGATCGACGCCGTGCCGGAGATCCAAAATCAACCCGGCGCGGGCGATCCCGGCTCGATTCGGGGCGATATTGTGTTCGACAATGTGGACTTTTACTACGAAGCCGAAAAGCCGGTGCTGACAAACTTTAACCTGACGATCAAGCAGGGCGAGACAATTGCTCTGGTTGGACCGACGGGCGCGGGCAAATCGACGCTGGTGAACCTGATCTGCCGTTTTTATGAACCGAAGAACGGCCGTATCCTCATCGCCGGACATAATTATCGTGACCTGACGCTGCATGCCATCCATTCGCGGATCGGCATGGTGCTGCAAACGCCGCACCTGTTTTCGGGCACAGTGATGGAAAATTTGCGTTACGGCCGTCTCGAAGCCACCGAAGATGAAGTAATTGCCGCCGCCCAAATGGCCGGCGCCGACACCTTTATCAGCAAACTGGAAAAAGGCTACCATACGCAAGTTGGCGAAGGCGGCGTGCTGCTATCTGTAGGGCAGAAACAGCTAATCAGTCTGGCGCGCGCCGTCCTGGCCGAACCCGACATCTTCATCATGGACGAGGCGACCAGCTCGGTAGACACCCTGACGGAAGCGCTTATCCAGCAAGGCATGGACCGGTTGATGGAAGGGCGCACCAGCTTCGTAATTGCCCACCGGCTGTCCACCATCAAACGAGCCGACCGCATTCTGGTTATCGAAAATGGCGGTGTATCGGAAATGGGCACACACGCAGAACTGATCCGCAAGCGCGGCCATTACTATGACCTGTATACCAAACAATTCCGTGACGAAATGGAACAGGCTTACGCAGCCCAAAAAGTAGAAACGGAGTTGGCCCTGGCAGCCTAAGCAAAAAGCATTGTAGCAGAAGGATGACGACCAAAAATCGTCATCCTTCTGCCGATTCCTCGATTACGGCCGTTGTAAACATATACAGCTCGGCTTCGTGCCAGGCATCGCGCGGCATACCCGCTTTACGGCACAAATTCTCCAAAAACTCTTCCCGCGTCCAACCAAACGTAAGCGGAACCTGCGGCAGCAGCAGCCCGCGATGGTAGCCATCGCTGATGATCAGGCCGTGACGCCCCAACTCGATCTGGTGAATCGATTCCACCGGTTCCGCCGGCGACAAAATAGAAATCTCGATGGCGATCTGGTCCAATTCGGCCAGGGTCACAGGGGGAAAACGCGGATCGCGGGTGGCGGATTTGACGGCCATGGAGGCGACAACTTCCGCAAGCGGCCAATCGGCTTCCACATGCCCAATGCAGCCGCGCAGGCGCGCGGCTTTGGGCGTAAGGCCATCAGCCAGACTGCGCAGTGTCACAAATACACCGGCGGGCTGCATCAGAGCGGGCACGGCCGTTTCCACCCTCATCGTTTTCCCATGCTTCAGATAAAAATGAATGGCCTCCCGCGCCAATTGCAGCAGCCACGCCTGCTGCAAAGCCGACAAAATCCACGGCGGATTGGTTACGTTGTCGGGTTGAACGGACATCACACCCCTTGCCTTTGGTCCGGTTCAGGTAAACCTTTCCCACTACACCTACAAACACATCTCCTCGCTGCCTGCCCACAGTATAATCCATTCTCCAGCCGAATCATACCCGGTCCCCAGCCACAAAAAGTGCCGGACTCGCGGCGGATGGCGTATAATTGCCTCGTTTAGAAAACGACAAACGAGTTGTAGCCGCGATTTCTTATCGCGCCTGACGGAGCGGGGTAAGGATACCCCGGCTACAGCCATCAAAAGCATGTGGTCAGACCACGAAGGAAGTTTAGCAGTGTCTGCCATCTTCTTCGCCGCACCGCTGCAATCTTCCAATTCCCAATCCGCCCAACAAGCACAGGACGAAAAATGGAACCCATCACCCTTTTGCAAAACAAACGAATTTTACTCGGCGTCAGCGGCTCCATCGCCGCGTATAAAAGCATCGACCTGGCCTCCAAATTAACCCAGGCCGGCGCGCAGGTAGACGTGATCCTGACAGAGGCGGCGCAGCAATTTGCCACGCCGCTGGCCTTTCGCTCGGTCACCGGGCGGCCGGTGTACACATCCATGTGGGACCTGGACGACCACGTTCGCCATGTGGGTTTGGGCGAAACGGCCGATTTTTTCCTGATCGCTCCGGCCACCGCCCACACCATCGCCAAACTGGCCCACGGTCTGGCCGATAATTTGCTGACGGTGACCGCCTTGGCCGCCCGCTGCCCCATCATGCTGGCCCCGGCGATGGATGGCGGCATGTACGAACACGCGGCCACGCAGGCCAACATTGCTACGCTCCAGGCGCGTGGCGCAGCCTTTGCCGGACCGGCGGTTGGGCGCATGGCCTCTGGTCTGAGCGGATTGGGGCGCATGGTGGAGCCGCCGGAACTGCTGAACGAAGTGCGCCTGGCTTTGGCGGGCAATGGGCCGCTGGCCGGGATGCATGTCGTGGTCAGCACCGGTCCTACGCGGGAAGCGCTGGACCCGGTGCGGTTCATTAGCAATCGTTCCACGGGCAAACAAGGCTTGGCGGTGGCCCAGGCGGCGTTGGATGCCGGCGCGCGGGTCACGCTGATTGCCGGACCCATCAGCGAGCCGGCCCCTTTGGGCGTGACGCGAGTAAACGTGGAAACGACGCAGCAAATGGCCGATGCCGTGCTGGCCGCCACGCAAGACGCCGACGCCTTGTTCATGGTGGCGGCGGTGGCCGATTTTCGGCCAGAAACGCAGTCGGATCGCAAAATCAAAAAGACCGAACAGGAAGGCGACGGCAACGGCGGCTGGGGGCTGGCGATTGGTCTGGAAGTGACGCTGGACATCCTCAGCGCGGTGAAGGAGCGGCGGGAAAAAACGGGCTACCCGCGTGTATCGTTGGGGTTTGCGGCCGAGACGCATGATGCGTTTGAATACGGCCGTCAAAAACTCTTGCGCAAGGGTCTTAATTTCATCGCCGTGAACGATGTGCTGGCGGACGGCGCCGGTTTTGCCGTCGATACCAACCGCGTTGTGCTGTTAAGTTCGGCCGGAATAGTGGAAGAGATGCCGCTGTTGAGCAAAACGGCCGTCGCCGAACGTCTGGTGCATCATGTGGCGCGGGCGCTGGGCAAGGGATGAAAACAACCCACCTTCATTACTTCTCATACAGCCGCAAGGTACAATCCCGAACACGGCCGTACAACCAAGGAGTCTTTTGTGAACAGACGTAATCGCCGTATTCTTCTCTTAACCATCACCTGCGGGCTGTTATTGGCCGGCAGTTTTATGTGGAACCAATACCGCCACGAAAGCACAGTCGCCGTCGCCGTCGCCAAAGGCAAGGCGATGTACGACATGACAGCCATGTCGCAGATTAGCCTGAACCAACAAGATCTGCAAGCCGCCGCCCTGGCCGATTCTGGCCTGATGGCCATGCTGGGCAGCGACGAATTTGGCTTTCTCGACGCCGTTGTCCTGGGCGCAGGCGAGGCCAGCAGATGGCAAGACGCCGGCTGCGGCCGCCAAAACTGCGTCCACATTTCCCTCTACGATTACACCCAGGGCGGCACAGTCAACGCGATTCTGAATACGGCGAACGGCCGTATCGTAGACCGCTGGAGTAACCCGGACGCGCGCCCTGGTGGCAGCGAATTCATTTTGCCCAAAGCCCTGGCCATCGCCGCCGCCGACCCCGGCGTGCAAAATCTGCTCGGCGACATCGGCCAGACAGACCCGGCGATGATTCCCATGTCGGCCTGGCTGGCCGACGACGACTGCCGCGACGACTGGTGCGTCGATCTCTCTTACAAAGACCCATCCGGCAGCGGCAAAATCGCCCATGTTTTTGTCAACATGGAGCAAAATCGGGTGGCGCGCATCTTTATGACGCGCGGGCGGGCCGATTTACCCGTGGCTGCCCCGCAAGCGCAGCGGTATGCCTACACCGACGGCTGCAAAGAAAACGAATACGGTTGGAATGTCTGCTGGGAAATGACGGCCAACGATGGCATCAATTTCTACGGCGCAGCGTTCCAGGGAACGCCAATTTTTGAGAGCGCCAAAATTGGGCAGATCGAAGCCTGGTATCCCAGTTGGCCGGGCGGCTATCGGGATGAAATTGGCTTTCGCGCCTCTGTGCCGCCCTTTGGCGACACGCAAATCACCGACCTGGGTAACGGGTTTGAGATACGCCAATTGTTTACCGAATTTACCCATTGGCCGAACTGCATTTGTTGTTACCGGTATGAAGAGGTGATGCAGTTTTATGATGACGGCCGTTTCGCCTTCGGTTTTGTCTCGCACGGCCCCGGCTGCGATGATTTGTCCATCTACCGGCCGTTTTGGCGCATTGATCTGACGTTGAACGGCCGTGGCAGCACCGACGTCTGGGCCTGGGACACCAACCAATGGGTGGAAGTCGCCCAAGAAAAAGAATTTTTCCCCTTCCTCGACCAGGGTTCACCGGAAGGCGATCAACTGGCCACCTTCAACGGCGATCTTCATTACCGCTGGCAAATGACCCGCACCGATCCCTTCGGCCTGGATGAAGCTCGCGTATTTTTGCTGCAATACAAAGAAGGCGAAGGCGATGGCCCCATCCAAACCGGCCCCGGCGACACTTTTGTGCCGCCGCGCCAATGGATGGAAGGCGAGCCGTTGTCCGGCGGCGATCCGGTCTTGTGGTGGGTGCCTTTGCTGAAAAGTAAAAAAAGCGAGCCTTACTGGTGCTCGCCGGACCCGGAACCGGGCATCAACATGTGCGAAACCTTCCTCATCGCCCATCCGGCGGGTGAATTGGTTCAACCATCAGAAGAAGAATTGGCGGCCATGCCGACGGCGACGGCAACGGCCGTGCCCATCGACACCCCCACGCCGGCCCCATCCCCCACCCCACGTCCCGTGCAGGGCGAAGGCGCGGAAGACATCATCCTGAACTCCGGCTGTGGCTCCTGCCACCAGGTTGGCACATTGGGCGAAGGGCACAAAGTCGGGCCAGATTTGTCGGCCATCGGCCTTGTCGCCGAGTCGCGCATTGCGGGCATGAGCGCCGAGGAATACCTGCGCCAATCTATTCTGGAACCCAACATCTATATCACGCCAGACTGTCCCAATGGGCCGTGCATCCCCAACATCATGCCCCGCGACTATGTCAGCCGCCTCAGCCCGGAGCAGCTAGACCTGGTGGTGGCTTACCTGCTTACCCTGACAGACAGCGCCCTGCTGGCCGATGGCGGCGCGGGCAGCGGGCAGCCGGCACCCAAAGTGGTACCGGCGGGCAAGTACCTGCCGCCCCAACCGCCTACGCGCGCCACGTTGTTGATGGTGCAGGTGCTGGTGGTACTGTTTGTTTTTATTTTGACGCTGTTTTTGCTGTTTAAGCTGCCGGGGGATGAGAAGTAACGGCCGTTTCCCCTACCGAAACTTCTCTCTTAACGCCCGTTCCATCCGTCGTTCGTCGTCGCGTTTAGCGATGTCCTGGCGTTTGTCTTGCTTTTGTTTGCCACGCGCCAGAGCGATTTCAATTTTGGCACGGCCGTCTTTCAGGTAAAGCCGCGTCGGGACAACCGTCAGGCTTTTCTGGGCCAGTTGGTCCATGATTTTGTTGATTTCGCGCCGGTGCAGCAGCAGTTTGCGCGGCCGTACCGGATCATGGTTTTCATGCGTGCCATGCACGTATGGCGCGATGTGCATATCAACCAGCCACAGCTCACCCTTGCGGGCCTGCACAAAACTGCGCTGCAAACTCACCTGATGATCACGAATCGACTTGATTTCTGTGCCGGTTAAGACCAGTCCGGCCTCAAATTTTTCCAGCAACAGAAAATCAAAATTCGCGCGCTTGTTTTTGGCTATTACTTTGAAACTGCCTTGCGTGTTTGACATGGTTGTATCTGTGTGGCGTAATTCAGGTCTTTCTGGGAAGACCCTAAGGATTTAAGGTCCAGATAATCTGGCTTCTCGAGGGCAAATCCTTAGGGTCCGCCGATTACTGCCCATTTTGTAAGAATTCAATCGCCCGCTGAAGCTGGGTGTCGCCTTCGCCGCCTAAAGTAAAATCGTCTGGCGAGGGCACTTCGATGTCCGGCGTGATGCCGGAATCGCTGATTGAGACGTTGGCTGGAGTATACCACCGGGCGACGGTTACGCGCAGTTCGGAACCGTCGGACAGGGTATGAAGCTGCTGCACGGACCCTTTGCCGAAGGTTGTTTCACCGATAAGGAGGGAACGGCCGTTATCCCGCAGCGCTCCAGCCACAATTTCCGACGCGCTGGCGCTGCCCGCGTTAATCAGCACAACCATGGGAATAGATTCGGCTTCGTCGCCGGAAACGGCCGTAAACGTCTGTTCTTCGCCTTTGTTGTTGCGTTCATACAACACCACGCCTTCCGGCAAAAACAAATCGGCAATGCCTACAGACTGATCCAAAAAGCCGCCAGGATTATCGCGCAAGTCAAAAATGATGCTCTGCGCGCCCTGCGCCATCAGGTCAGAAACGGCTTCGCGCACGCGCTCCTCGGCGTTGGCGTTAAATTCCGCCAGCCGCACATAGCCAATTTCCGGCGTTGCCATCTGGGTTTCAATGATTGGAATCTCGAAACGGGTTCGAGTAACCGTAAATTCCAGTTCATCTTCGCCATCGCGAAAGATATTTAAGACCACGACGCTGCCCTGCGGGCCGCGCACCTTCAGCAAAACTTCGTCGATGTTTTGCCCAACCACCGATTCGCCATCAACGCCAATGATCAAATCGCCGGCCTGGATGCCCACAAGGTCGGCCGGCTGTCCGTCGATGGGACGCACAATTTCGATGAATCCTTCCTCGTTTTCGCGCACGAAGGCGCCGATGCCCTCGACGGATCCGCCCATATCTTCGCGGAAACGGGCGGCGATGTCGGGTTCCACATAGCGGGTGTACGGATCGCCCAGCGTCTCGACAGAGCCGCCGACAATGGCGTGCAGCAAATCTTCTTGAGCGGGCATTTCACCATTAAACTGCTGGCCGATTATGCTCCAGGCTTCGTAAAATGTGCTCAGATCAAGGTTTTGGATGGCGTCGGGGCCGGAAACGGCCGTTTCCGCCGGCATCATGACGGGCAGCGGGGTCGGTGTGGGGGGGGCGTCGGTTGGCGGGATGGGTACGGCCGTTTCCACAGCCGCTTCAACCTCCACCACCCGCGTCACTTCCACATATTCCGTCACCGTCACGGTTTCGACAACCGGGCTGCTGTTCACGCTGGCCTGGCCAAAAAAGAAGCTCGCGCCGCCCACCGTTACCACCAGGCAGGCCACGGCCAGCAAACCAACAATTAAAAATATCCACTTCACTGGTGAAGATTTGGGTTCCAAGGAGGAATCATTCATGGTTAACTCTCAGTTTGTAAAAATTCAATCGCTCTATTCAAGACTTCGTCACGGCCGTTATCCAGCCCTTCCTGGGTAATTTCCACACTAATATCCGGCTGCAACCCCTGCTGATCGATCTGGTGGCGGTCCGGCGTAAACCAACGCGCCGAGGTAACATGCACCGAAGACCCATCGCTGAGATCATAAACCAGTTGCACCGACCCCTTACCATAGGAAGGATGGTCGCCAATCAAGGTTGCCCGGCCACGATCTTGCAGCGCGCCCGCCACAATCTCCGAGGCGCTGGCTGTGCCGCCATTGATCAGCACCACCAGCGGAATATCTGGAGCCAGCGTCTCGCTCGTTGCCAGATATTCGCGCTCGCCTTCATCCCGGCTCACCTGGTACAAAATTGGGCCATCCGACAAAAACAGGTCGGCGATATCGACGGCCGCGTTCAACAAACCGCCGCCGTTATTGCGTAAATCCAAAATTAACGACTGCGCGCCCTGGCTTTGCAAATCGGTAATGGCGTCGGCCACTTCCTTGGCGCTTTCGCCGCTAAACCGGGCCAGACGGATGTACCCAATGTTCGCCTCGTCACCGGCCATCCGGTAACTAACCGACGGATCGAGGATTTCGGCGCGGATAATTTCCAGGTCGACCGGTTCGGTTTGCCCTTCGTGGAGGACTGTCAGGATAACGGCCGTGCCCGTTTCCCCTCGAATCATGTCGCGCACCTCAGCCACGGAAACCTCCGGCGTTATTTCCACGCTGTCGATAGCCAGCAAGATATCGCCCAGCAGCACGCCTGCTTTTTCGGCCGGATTGCCGGGAATCGGCTCCAAAATAATCGGGCCGCCCTCTTCTGGCCGCGACAACAGCGCCCCGATACCGCCAAACGTGCCTTGCAGCGATTGGCGTTCTTCGGCGCGAGCGACAGGTTCGATAAAGACTGTGTATGGGTCTTGCAAGTCAGCCATCGAACCGCGAATCGCGCCATATGTGCGCTCCTGGGCAGACGGAATCTCGCCAATAAAACTCTCTTCGATTCGATCCCACGCTTCCCAGAAAACGTCAAACTCCTGGCGCTGGTGTACCAGCGTGCCGCCGGTTTGTAACTCCACAAAATCATTGGTGAAATAACCGGCCGTAAAAGCGCTGGCGGCAAGAACCACAAGCATGATGATAGCTAAATAATTGCGCGTTTTTTCAGACATAGTACAAAAAAACTGCCCGACCAGTCCTGGAGTGTAACCGTTTGGGTGTTTGCAGAGATGCGCGTGGATGGGTCGTTGGCTGCATCACGCCATCTCCAAAGACAAATGGTTACACTCGCAGTTTCGGGCAGATGTGTCTGGCTCTACAGACAGATTTCCAGGTTAGAAAAAGTTGAAAGATTGTAACACAGGTGTTCTGGGCGGCAATCTACGCTATAATTGCCTTAACTTTTTGATAGCAGGTATACCGGGGTAAAAACGCCGCTTTGCCCCGACCGGTCAATCTGTTTACTTTGTTTGGGGGATTCGTCCCCACAAAATGACCCTTCACCATGAGACATTTCTGGCGCATTGGCTTAATTGTCGCCTTGTTACTCTGCCTTGTGCTGCCAGGGGGAAACCAACGGGCTGTTGAAGCCCAAGAAGATGCACCGACTTACGCCCAGCAAGCGCAGGCATTGTGGGAAGACTTAGGTGTTGCCGAACGCGTAGGCCAGGTCTTTTTAGTTACGTTTGAAGGTGACAACGCCCCTCTGGACAGCGACATTGCTGACCTGATATTAAATTATCATGTCGGCGGCGTGCTGCTGCGTGCCGGCAACGATAACATCACGGGATATTCGGACCCGGCGAACGCGCCGGCTCAGGTAGCCGAATTGGCCGCCGATTTGCAGCGTCTGACACTTTTGGGCTACAGCACGGCCGTTTCCCCTGAACCCACCCCCGAACCAGACGCTACCAACGAAGCCTTGCCCACGGCCGGCATCACGCCCAGCCCGACGCCCATTACCCCCACCAATCCTATCCCCCTCTTCATCGCCCTCAACCAGGAAGGCGACGGCCCTGTGTACGACCACATTTTGGATGGGCTGACGGCCGTGCCCAACCATATGGCCCTGGGCGCTACCTGGAAACCCGATAACGCCAAAATCATTGGCAAAATTGTGGGGCGCGAACTAAGCGCCATGGGCATCAATATGTTCTTAGGCCCATCGTTGGACGTGCTGGAAGACCTGACGGCCGCGCGCAGCAGCAACATCGGCGCCCGCTCGTTTGGCGGCGACCCCTATTGGGTGGCGTTAATGGGCAAAGCGTACGTCATGGGACTGCATCAGGGGGCCAACGGCCGTCTGGCGGTCATCGCCAAACATTTCCCCGGCATCGGCAGCAGCGATCGGCCCGTCGATCAGGAAATTCCTACCGTGCGCAAAACGCTGGAGCAACTGCTAGAGACTGAATTAATTCCGTTTATGGCGGTAACGCAAAACACGGGAGAGGAAACGGCCGTTGTCGAAGGATTGCTCACCACCCACATCCGCTACCAGGGCTTCCAGGGAAACATCCGGGCCGCCACTGCTCCCGTCAGCTTCGACCGGCAGGCATTGAGCACACTCCTCGGATTAACCCAATTTGCGCCCTGGTACCAAAACGGCGGCCTCATCGTCTCCGACTCGCTGGGCGTGCGCTCCATCGAACGGTATTACGACGACACCCAACAAGAATTCCCCCACCGGCGCGTGGCCAAAGACGCCTTCTTGGCCGGCAACGACCTGCTCATTTTAGACGATTTTGCTCTGGGAGATGCGCCATATGCTGTGCAATTGGAAAACATCCAAAACACAATCCTTTGGTTTCAAGAGCTATACGTCACGGACCCGACATTTCGACAGCGGTTAGATGAAGCGGTGCTGCGCATTTTACAGGCCAAGCTAAAGTTATACGGCAGCGACTTCTCAGCCGAAAATGTGCTGGGGAATTTGGAAAATTTAGACAGCGCTTTGCAGCAGGGAGACACGGCCGTTTTCGATATGGCCCAATCCGCCATCACCCTCATCGCCCCCAGCCCGGAAGAATTAGCCGAACGCCTCTCCCGGCCGCCCGGCCCCGGCGACCACATCATCATTTTCACCGACATGCACACAGCCAGACAATGTTCTGCCTGCCCGCCCCAACCCTACATCGGCGTCGATGCCCTGGCCGAACAAATCCTTACCCTGTATGGCCCGCAAGCCAGCGGTCAGGTCCAGCCAGATCAAATCACTAGCTTTACCTTTGCAGACCTGAGTGAATTTATCGCCGCCGGCACAGAACCCATCGTGATTGCCACGCCCACCAGCACGCCCACTGCTTCGCCCGATTCGACGGCCACCAGCGACGCGGAAATCGAGGTTCTGCCGCGTGTCGCTACACCAACCCCTCTACCCACGGCCACGCTGCCACCGTCCTTTCTAATTCAAGAAGCGTTTACCCAACCGGTCAATTGGATCGTGTTTGCCCTGCTAGACGACAGCGATCTTCAACCGATGCGCGATTTTCTGGCCCAGCGGCAAGACTTGGCGCGCAATTCGCAGGTAATCGCCTTTGCCTACAACGCGCCCTATTATTTAGACAGCACCGAAATTAGCAAACTGACAGCCTATTACGGCGTCTTTAGCAAAATTGATGCGTTTATTAATGCGTCGGCCAGAGCCTTGTTTTTGGAACTGCCTTTAAGCGGGCAGTCGCCGGTAGATATTGAAGGGATTCGATACAGCGTTGCGCGGCAAACCGAGCCAAACCCAAATCAGGTGATCGAGTTGTTTATTGTCGGCGATGACGGGAAGAGTCAGTCGCCATCCAGCGAAGCGCCGTTGGAAACGTCGGTGGGCGATACGCTGCGGCTGCAAACCGGTGTCATTCAAGATCGGAACAATCACCCGGTGCCTGATGGCACGATGGTGCAGTTTATTCAACGTGACCGCATCCAGGGCACGCTCAATATCATTGCCGAGGTACCTACAGTGGAGGGCGTGGCTCAATTGGATTATGTGCTGCAAGCCAGCACCGGACCGGGGAAGTTCCGCATCACGGCCGTTTCCGGTGACGCGCAGGCTTCTGAAGAAGTAGACATCCTCATAGAAGGGGCTGCCCAGGTGGCCGTCATTACGCCCACGCCGGCCCCAACAGCCACGCCCACGCTCACGCCTACGCCCACGCTCACGCCTATTCCTACCGACACGCCGATACCCACCATTACGGCGACGGCCGTCGCCCCATTCACGCCGCCCGATGAACCGGTTATCAGCATTGCCTTGTCAGAATTCACCATGATGATCGCCGTGTCCGGCGGGCTGATCATCGTCGGCATTTTGGGCTATTTGCTGGGCATGCGATATCAAATGAATCTGACGTGGCAGGTGGGCTGGGTTTTGTGGGGACTGGCGGGCGCATTGTTGATTTACATTTATTACGCGCTAGGGTTGCCGGGCACGGCCGTTTTGGCCAGTTTTGGCGTGTGGTCCGGCCTTATCACCACCATGCTGGGCGGCGTCATCGGCCTGTTTACCTACACTTTTGCCAATCCCCCCAAAAACCATCCCGAATAGCAGATGAAAGCTGTTGGCTGAAAGCTGTTAGCTGTTGGCTGTTAGCTGTTGGCCGACGGACTACGCAAGTTAGAGCCTTTGGCTTACGGCTCACAGCTTACAGCTCACAGCTCACAGCTTACCTCCATTCCCGCTACGCTTCCCGATTGAGCGCGATGTCTTCCCAGGAGGCTGGGTCTTCGATGGGTTCCAGATGGGTGAGGATGGATAACGGCCGTAACGCCTGCCGCAAATCCCGCTCTAACTCTTCCACCAATGTGTGCCCCTGCTGCACCGTCCAATCGCCGGGAACCTGAACATGAACCGATAAAAAGCGCTGAGAGGCGGATTGGCGCGTGCGCAAAGCGTGGTACTCGATCTGTTTTTCCCGGCAATAGGTGTCTAACACGGCCGTAACCGCCGCCAATTCCTCCGCCGGCAGCGCCGTATCCATCAGCCCAGACATCGACTTACGTACCAGCTTCACCCCGGAATACAAAATCTGCACCGCCACAACCAACGCAATGATCGGGTCCAAAATTTCCCAGCCGGTCAGAGCCACCGCGCCCACACCCACCACCACGCCCACCGAGGTCCACACATCCGACAACAGATGATGCGCGTCAGCAGTAAGGGTGATGGAATTGTGCGTTTTTCCGGCGCGAACGAGAATAAGCGCCGTACCCAGGTTCAATAATCCAGCCGTCACGGAGACGACGAGACCCAGGCCAACTTTTTCTAGCGGCTGGGGCGCAAGCAGGCGAGGCACGGCCGTCGCCGCAATCATCACCGCCGCAAACAAAATCATCGTCCCTTCCGCGCCGCTAGAGAAATATTCCGCTTTGGCATGACCATAAGCGTGCTGATCATCCGGCGGCTGGGCGGCAATCGTCAGGGCCACCAGGGCCATAATAGCCGCCACCAGGTTCACGCCCGATTCCAGCGCGTCAGACAGCAGCCCCACCGACCCGGTTAACAGGTAAGCCACCGCCTTTAACGAGATGGTTAAAACGGCCGTGCCAATCGACAGCCAGGCAAAACGCGTCAGGTTTTTACGATCTTCCATGAACTCCTCTCGATTTCTAAAGAGCTTGCAAGGGATTGGAGATTGGGCTAAAAGTCTCCAATCGTCTATTGATAACGCTGCCTGATATTCGGAACCAGATATTCGGCAAAGGCGCGCGCCACATCATAAGCCGGTTCCCAACCCCAATCGCGCCGCGCCGCTTTGTCGGCCAGACCGGCCGGCCAACTGTCTACAATGCCCTGCCGCTGCACATCTGGCTCAAAGGTAATTTGGGCGTTGGGGAAGGCTTTGAGGACTTCATCGCGGAACTGCACGGCCGTTAAACTAAAACTGGTCACGTTATACACCGTGCGCCGCAGCGCCGCCCGCTCCGCCGCCGCTAATTGCAGCAGCGACGTCACTGCGTCGGGCATCGCCATGAACGGGATCACGCTGTCCTCGCGCACAAAACAGGCATACGGCTTGCCCTGCGCCGCTGCGTGCAGCATTTCCGGCCCATAATCACTCGTGCCGCCGGAAGGCGTGGTATAGGCGCTGATCAAACCGGGAAACCGCACCGCCCGAAAATCCAACATCGTCGGCGTCGTGCGCGATAACTGCTGGTAATGGCTGCCAAAATACGTGCCCAACATCTCGCAGTACAGCTTGTTACAGCCATACATCGTCGTCGGATAATTCCAGTCCCATTCACGCACGTAAAAATCTCGCGCCTTGGTCTCCAAATCCGGCAGGCCATAAACGGCAATCGAACTGGGAAAAATAAAGCGCACGGGCTCGCCGCGCCGCTGCGACTGCTCGGCGGCCATCTGCATCAACAGCAGCGTACCATTCACATTCACCTGATGGGCCAGCTCCGGCGCAAACTCCGACCGCGTGGAGAGCAGCGCCGCCAGGTGATAAATCACATCAAAATCGTATTCTGTCACCAACCGGGCAAATAGATTTTTATCCAGCACATCGCCTAAAATGTGCGTGGAGTAGCCGTCCATGTCGTCCGGCAAATCGTGCAGATCCAGACTGAGCACCTGATTACTGCCCGTCGCCGCCAAACTTTTAATCAGCGCCTGGCCGATTTCGCCAGCCGCGCCGGTAATCAAAATGACTTTCTTGCGCATGGTTCTCCTTATAAATAACCTCCCGGAAGTTGAGAACTTCCGGGAGGTTTGTCGCGATTGTAAAAGTGGGCTAGTGATACGAGGATTTTAACAGAAATCAGCCCGCCGTGTTATACTCCTCGCCCTATGCGACAACGAAACATCTTCTGGTTTTGGCTGCCCCTGTTTGCTAGCTGGCTGCTGATGACGGCCGAAGGCCCCATCATCAGCGCCTCCATTAATCGCCTGCCCAACGAGGTGATTATGTTGGCGGCGTTTGGCATCGTCAACAGCCTCTCCGTCACCATCGAAAGCCCGATCATCAACCTGCTGGCGACTTCCACCGCGCTGGTGAAAGATCGCCCTTCCTATTTGTTGGTGCGCCGCTTCACCATCCAATGGGCTTTGGCCCTGACGGCCGTTGCCGCCATCGTCGCCTTCACGCCTGTTTTTGACTGGATCGTCACCGGCCTGCTGGACACGCCGCCGGAAGTTGCTCAGTGGGTGCGGCCGGGAATGCAAATCATGACGTTGTGGAGCGCGGCCATCGCCTGGCGGCGCTTCTTGCAAGGCGTGATGATTCATTTTGGCGAAACGCGCAAGGTAGCCTGGGGCACGGCCGTGCGCCTGCTGGCATCTGGCGGCACGGCCGTTTCGCTCACGTTGTTTAGCGGCTGGCCCGGCGTCATCATCGCCGGAACGTCGTTGATGGCCGGCGTGACCGCCGAAGCGTTGTACGCCACCCTGGCGGTACGGCCGTTGCAAAAAAAATATCTCGCCCTCGATTCGCCCATCGCCCCCGGCACACCGCTAACATCCCGCGAATTGTTTTGGTTCCACCTGCCGCTGGCCTCCACATCGCTGCTTATTTTGCTGGCCCAGCCAATGGTCACCTTCAGCCTGGCGCGGCTGGACCAGCCGGTGGCTTCGCTGGCCGCCTGGCCGGTGGTCTTCCAGATCATGCTCATGGCCCGCGCTGCCGCCCTCGCCCTGCCGGAAGCCGTCATCGCCCTCAGCGAACGCCCGGACGCTTTCCAGCCGCTGCGCCGCTTCAGCCTCAACCTGGCGCTGATCATGACCGGGCTGATGGCCCTGTTTATCCTGACGCCGCTGGCCGCCTTCTATATTTATGTGGTGCAAGACATGACGGCCGTTGTCGGCGCGCTCACCGAATCCAGCCTGATCTATTTCCTCTTGTTTCCGGCGCTGGCCACCTTCATTTCCTGGCTGCGCGGCTTGCTTATCAACCGCCGGGCCACCAAAGCGGTGAACGTGGGCATGGCGATCAATTTAGCAATTACCGCCAGCGTGCTGACAATTGGCCTGCTGGCCCGATTGCCCGGTCTGCCCACCGCCGCTGTGGCCCTCAACGCCGCCGCTGTGGGCGAGATTTTGTACCTGGGCTGGTATACGCAGCGCATCTTACCGGCGGAAACGCCGCTGCTGCGGCCGGTGAAAGCGAGTTAACCAATGATCGAAATTCTGCAACTACCGCTTGGTCCGCTGCAAACCAACTGCTACATCCTGGTGGATGAAGAGACGATGGCTACGGCCGTGATCGATCCTTCCTGGAACGGCCGAGCCATCGCCGCCACGTTGGACGAACGCGGCTGCAACCTCACCCACATCCTGCTCACCCACAGCCACTTCGACCACGTTGCCGGGCTAGCCGAACTGAAAGCTGAAAAACCCGCGCCCATCTACATCCACCCGGAAGCCGTCGACATGCTGCGTAACGCTACCATGAGCGCCGCCCTGTGGAACATCCGCTTCCCCTCCCCGCCCCCGCCCGACGAGATGTTGGCTGAAGGGCAGGTGCTGTGGATTGGGGAAACGGCCGTCCACGTCCTCTTCACCCCTGGCCACGCCCCCGGTCACGTCAGCTTCTACCTGGCCGACCACAGCATCCTCTTCGATGGCGACGTGCTCTTCCAGCAAAGCATCGGCCGCACCGACCTGCCCGGCGGCGACTATAACCTGCTGCTCCGCTCCATCCGCGAGCAACTGCTCACCCTGCCCGACAACACCCAGGTTCTCCCCGGCCACGGCCCAGCCACCACCATCGGCGCGGAAAAACAAACCAATCCCTTCCTGCTGTAGCGGCTGGTTTCCGGGACCAAAAGGCCGATTCCCCTTGACCTGGAGTTAACTTCAGGTGATAAACTTGTTTCTGGAAGCACAAACAGGAAGATTGCAAAACAACCGATAAATGTAGCCGGGGTATCCCTACCCCGCTCCGTCAGACGCGATTCGGAAATCGCGGCTACAGCACAACCGACAAATGTAGCCGGGGTATCCCTACCCCGCTCCGCCAGACGCGATTCGGAAATCGCGGCTACAGCACAACCGACAAATGTAGCCGGGGTATCCCTACCCCGCTCCGCCAGACGCGATTCGGAAATCGCGGCTACAGCACAACCGACAAATGTAGCCGGGGTATCCCTACCCCGCTCCGCCAGACGCGATTCGGAAATCGCGACTACAGCACAACCGACAAATGCAGCCGGGGTATCCCTACCCCCTCCCCCTCCCCGCAGACGCGATTCGGAAATCGCGGCTACAGCACAACCGACAAATGTAGCCGGGGTATCCCTACCCCGCTCCGCAAGACGCGATTCGGAAATCGCGGCTACAACACAACCGACAAAACGTATTTTTTGGACGAAGAGAATTCAATAAGAGAGGAATTATGACGAATCATGCAAAGAAAACGGATACGGCCGTTTCTGTCCCAACAGAAACCGAAGTCGCTGAACGAGTCGAAACACTTCTGAGGCAAATGAGCCTCGAAGAAAAAGTGGCCCAACTCGCCCAAATTGGCGGCGGGGCCTGGCTAGACGGACCCAAACCCGAAGAAATCATCCGCAAGCACGGCGCTGGCTCCATCCTTTGGCTCAACGATACAAAACGGTTCAACGAAATACAAAAAGTCGCCGTGGAAGAAAGCCCATCCGGGATTCCCATCCTCTTTGCGCTGGATGTGATCCACGGCTACCGCACGATCTTCCCCGTGCCGCTCGCAATGGCCTCATCCTGGGACCCCGCAGTGGCCGAACAGGCTCAGGCAGTAGCCGCCAAAGAAGCCCGTGCCGCCGGGATACATTGGACCTTTGCCCCAATGCTAGACATTGCCCGCGATGCCCGCTGGGGACGTATCGTAGAAGGCGCGGGCGAAGACCCATACCTGGGCGCGGCGATGGCCGCCGCGCAGGTGCGCGGGTTCCAGGGCGACAATCTCTCTGACCGGGAACGGGTGGCCGCCTGCGCCAAACACTTCGCCGGTTACGGGGCCGCAGACGGCGGACGCGATTACGACCCGGTTTATCTGCCCGATACTGAACTGCGGAACGTATACTTTCCTCCCTTCCAGGCAGCAGTAAAAGCGGGCGTAAAAACATTCATGAGCGCCTACATGGACCTGAACAACGTCCCGGCCAGTGGCAGCCGCTGGCTGCTGCGCGATGTCTTACGCGAAGAATGGGGCTTTGAGGGGTTTTTAGTCAGCGATGCGCTTGCCGTCGAGAACTTAGTTGTTCAGGGTTATGCCCGCGATAGACGCGACGCCGCCCTGCGATCCTTAAAAGCCGGCCTGAACATGGACATGGCTTCAGCGGCCTACCTGGAAAACCTGACCGGATTGGTAGAGGATGGTTCGCTCGGCATGGACGAGATCGACGAAATGGTGCGCCCCATCCTGGCGCTCAAGGTGCAAATGGGTCTGTTTGAACACCCCTACGTAGACGAAGCTCTGTTGGACAAAGTAGCTGCCCAGCCGGAACACCGCCAGGCGGCGCGCCAGGCGGCGCAGCGCTCGATGGTCCTATTACGCAACGAAGGCGGACTCTTGCCGCTGTCGAAAGAGCAGAAAAACATTGCCGTCATCGGCCCGCTGGCAGACTCGATGGAAGCCACCGAAGGATCGTGGATGGTTTTCGGGCACAAACCCGCCGCAGTCACGGTCTTAGAAGGTATTCGGGCCAAATTGTCCGGCACAAGCATCGCCTACGCGCCGGGGCCAGAGATCAACCGGGATATTCCCCACCCCTTTGGCGAATTCGATCTGACTGAGAAGAAGCCGATCCAGACGCCCGAAGACGCCGAGGCAGCCTTCCAGACGGCCGTTAACACTGCCCAAAACGCAGACCTGGTGATCATGGTGCTGGGCGAAAACGCGGATATGGCCGGTGAATTTGCCTCCCGTGGCTCGCTAAACTTACCCGGACGCCAAGAAGAGCTGCTCAAGGCCGTCAGTTCGCTGGGTAAGCCGATGGTGTTGGTACTGCTAAACGGCCGTCCCCTCAGCATCAACTGGGCGGCAAAGCATGTGCCAGCCATCCTCGAAGCCTGGGAGCCGGGCACGCAAGGAGGCCATGCCGTAGCAGACATTCTCTTTGGCGACGTGAATCCGGGCGGCAAACTGCCAGTCTGTTTCCCGCGCAGCGGCAGCCACGCGCCAATGTATTACGCCCGCACCCTGACCCATTTGCCGGAACGTAGCCCACGGTATTACTCACGCTACTGGGACAGCCCCACCACCCCGCTTTACCCCTTTGGGTTTGGCCTCAGCTACACCACCTTCTCCATCACCCATCTCAACGTCTCCCAGACCCAGATAAAAGTAGGCCAATCGGTGATCGTCACGGTAGACGTGACCAATACCGGCCCGGTTGCCGGTGACGAAGTCGTCCAGCTTTACATCCACCAGAAATGGGGCAGCGATTCGCGCCCAATGCGCGAGCTAAAAGGCTTCGAGCGCGTCGCCCTCCAGCCCGACGAGACAAAACAGGTCTCCTTCTCTCTCGGCCCGGCCGAGCTGCGCTACTGGAGCACAACCGCCAACGGCTGGATTCAAGAGCCAGCGGCTTTCGACATCTGGGTCGGCGCCGATTCCTTGGCAACGCTTCATGCAAATTTGGAAGTCGTTGGCTAAACTGCGTGAAAAGATTGGTCCAATCATGAAGATTGGACCAATCTACAATCTCCAAAGTTAATGACGAGCCAATTCTGAGTTATTTAAATGTGAATGTAACTATGCCGACCCTAAGGGTTTGCTCCTGAGGATTTGGATTATTTGGGTATCAAACCCTTGGGGTCTTGCCAGAGAAGCCTGAATGGTTACAAGCGAATTTTGGATACGGAAAAACAGACAAGTGGAGTTAAAATTAACCTCCACAACCTCGAAAAAAGGAGTTAAACAAATGACAGTAACCCATAAACGTTTAGGTAAACATGGTGTACTTGTAAGCAATCTTTGTCTGGGCACAATGAATTTTGGCTGGCACACCACCGAAGAAGAAAGCTACAAGATCATGGATCGCGCCCTTGAATTAGGCATCAATTTCTTCGATACGGCCGATGTCTACGGCTGGGCTGTCGAACATGGCCATACAGAAGAAATTGTTGGCCGCTGGTTTGCTCTGGGCGGCGGACGCCGGGAGGCGACGGTTTTAGCAACAAAGGTATACAACCCGGTTACGCGCAAAGCGAATTTGCCAGAAGTGAACAGTGACGGCCGTTCCCTTTCCGCCTACAAAATCCGCAAACATTGCGAAGGCAGCCTCAAACGCCTGCAAACCGACTGGATCGATCTGTATCAAATGCATCATATTGACCGCAATTGCCCCTGGGACGAAACATGGCAAGCCTTCGGCAGTTTGATTGATCAGGGAAAGGTGGTCTACGTGGGTTCCAGCAACTTTGCCGGCTGGGACATCGCCACTGCCAATCAAGAAGCCTCCAAACGAGGCATGTTAGGACTGGTAAGCGAGCAAAGTATCTACCATCTCAATAACCGCATGATTGAACTGGAAGTCATACCCGCCTGTCGCCATTACGGCTTAGGACTCATCCCCTGGAGTCCGTTGGCCGGTGGGCTGTTAGGCGGCGCTTTAGAAAAATTAGAAACCGGCCGTCGCAAAGGCGACGATTTTGCAAAAGAAGTGGCTGAGAATAGAGATAAACTGGAAAAATATGAAGGGCTGTGCCGTGAACTGGGGCACCCGCCGGGCGAAGTGGCGCTGGCCTGGTTGCTGCACAATCCCATTGTCACCGCCCCCATCATCGGGCCGCGTACAATAGAACAACTTGAAAGCGCGGTTCGCGCCGCCAGCATTCAACTTGATCAAGAATCGCTGCAAAAGCTGGATGAGATTTTCCCAGGGCCAGGTGGTGAAGCCCCCAATGCCTACGCCTGGTAATTGCCCTCTCGAAACGGAAGAGAGCTATCCAAGCCATCAAAAATCAAGAGCATCAAACATCATGGGAGCATCAATTGCTCCCATGAACCTCTAATTTACAACTCGCGCCAAGGCTTGTATAGTTGTGCCAAAGGGCTTCACAGGTGGCTCACCCACACCACAAATAAGAAGTTGGAGCCAGACCAAGAGCGAAAGGAAGAAGCTGGTTGTAGCCGCGATTTCTTATCGCGTCTGGGGGAGCGGAGTAGGAATACCCCGGCGACATCCGGCGAAAGAATGTGATCAGACGACTGGCTCTAGCTATTAGGGAGCTTTTAATTGTTTTGGGATACCCGCTACCAGGAGAAAAACACATGCCAGAAGCATATATTTTTGACGCTCTCAGAACCCCCAGAGGCAAAGGCAAAAGCAGCGGCAGCTTATACGAAGTTACCCCCATTGATCTGGTCGCCTCGCTGATGCGCGAAATGCAGCAGCGGCACAACCTGGACACCTCGCAAGTAGACGATGTTGTCTTGGGCTGCGTCACGCCCGTCGGCGACCAAGGCGCGGACATTGCCCGCACAGCCGCCATCTACGCCGACTGGGACGTGGATGTGCCCGGGATGCAGATCAACCGTTTCTGCGCCTCTGGCCTGGAAACAGTCAACATGGCCGCCATGAAAGTACGTTCCGGCTGGGAAGACATGGTCGTCGCCGGCGGCGTGGAATCCATGTCGCGCATCCCCATGGGATCCGATGGCGGCGCATGGATTGCCGACCCCAAAGTTAACAGCAAAACCAACTTCATCCCCCAGGGCGTCAGCGCCGATCTCATCGCCACCATCGAGGGCTTCAGCCGCGAAGAGATCGACCGCTTTGCCCTGCAATCGCAGCAGCGCGCCGCCCACGCCACCGCCAACGGCCGTTTCCAAAAATCGCTCGTGCCGGTGACCGATCTCAACGGACTACCCATCCTGACACAAGACGAACTCATCCGCCCCGACACCACCCTCAGCGGCCTGGGCAAGCTCAATCCCGCCTTTCAAATGATGGGCGAGATGGGCTTCGATGCCGTAGCCATGCAGCGCTACCCGGAAGTGGCGCGTATTAACCACGTGCATACGGCCGGCAATTCCTCCGGCATTGTGGATGGGGCGGCGCTGGTCCTGGTCGGTTCTAAAGAGAAGGGCGATGCGCTGGGCCTGCGCCCGCGCGCCAAAATTCGCGCCGCCGCTCTGGTGGGCACGGAGCCAACCATCATGCTGGTAGGGCCTGGTCCGGCCTCGCAAAAAGCGCTCAAACAAGCGGGCATGACCGTGCAAGACATTGATTTATTTGAGGTAAACGAGGCGTTTGCGGCCGTGGTGCTGCGTTTCATGCGCGACATGGGCCTGGTGGACAGCGAAAACATCAACGTGAACGGCGGCGCGATTGCCATGGGACACCCGTTGGGCGCAACCGGCGCCATGCTGCTGGGCACGGTGCTGGACGAGTTGGAACGGCTGGACCTGACCACGGCACTGATTACATTATGCGTCGGCGGCGGGATGGGCATCGCCACGGTTTTAGAAAGGGTTTGATTTTGGGGTCTTTGGGATTTCATGGGGTTTGGTCTGATGCGTGAAGCGTGATGCGTGACCAGAGAGGTTTCACGCATCACGCTTCACGCATCAGGGGCTGTCAACCCCCTGAGTTCCTGAAGAACCTGATTTTGTCATCACACAGACGCTAAAGACCTTCCCGGAGGAAATATATGCAATTCGATCCACGTTCTCCTGAGTTTCGCGCCAATCCTTACCCTTATTACGATTTGCTGCGCCAGTATGCGCCTGTTTTCTTGTGGGAGGATTGGGGCATGACCTTTCTCTCGCGCCATGAAGATTGCCAGACGCTGCTGCGCGATGACCGGGTGGGGCATGGCACATATATGGAAGCGCCGGAACAGCAACGGCCGTTACTGGAAATGCAATCTAACTGGCTGCTGCTGCAAAATCCACCCGACCACACCCGCCTGCGCGGGCTGGTCCACAAAGCATTCACCCCGCGCATGGTGGAACAACTGCGGACCACCATCCAGACCATCACCGACCGCCTGCTGGACAGCGCCCAGGCCAACGACGAAATGGACATCATCGCGGATCTGGCTTATCCGCTGCCCGTCACCGTTATCGCCGAAATGATCGGCGTGCCGGAAGCCGATTACGACCGCTTTCATGGCTGGTCGGACGCCCTGGCGCGCAGTCTCGATCTGGTTGAAGACGAGGCCATCTACAACCGGGCGGGCGATGCCGCCGCTGAATTTACTACCTACCTGCGGGAATTGGCCGACCGGCGGCGCGTAGAGCCAGGCCAAGATTTGTTATCGGCGCTGGTGGCGGTGGAAGAGGAAGGCGACCGCCTGACGGAAGCTGAATTGTATGCCACCTGCGCCTTGCTCCTGGTGGCCGGCCACGAAACGACCATTAACCTGATCGGCAACGGCACGCTGGCGCTGCTGCAAAATCGGCCGCAGTGGGACCTGTTGTGCGCTCAACCAGAGCTGGCCAAAACGGCCGTCGAAGAACTTCTCCGCTACGACAGCCCGGTGCAGCTAACCAGCCGCCTGGTGATGCAGCCCATCACCATTGGCGAGCAGGACTTCCAGCCCGGCCAATTTGTCAGCGTGATGTTGGGGTCGGCTAATCGGGATACGGCCGTTTTTGCCAACGCCGACCAGCTAGACATCACCCGCAAACCCAACCCGCATCTGGCGTTTGGCGCGGGCATCCATTACTGCCTGGGCGCGCCGCTCGCCCGCCTGGAAGGTCAAATCGCCTTCACCACCCTGTCCCGCCGTTTCCCCAACCTGCGGCTGGCGGATCCCACACCCCGCTACCGCGAAAATTACATCCTGCGTGGCCTGGAAGCGCTGCCGGTGATGGGAGGATTGAGCCGTAAGGTATGAGCTGTGAGCTGTATGGGGAATATGGGTCAGGCTTATTTTGTAGGGGGAACCTAAAACAATGGGGTTAGACGGCCGTCAACCGCTTAAACGCCCACGGGGGATCGACCAGGCGGGTGATAATTTGGGCGGCGCACTGCTGAGGCGTCAACAGCGCGGTATCCACTTCCAGATCATAAACAGCGTGGGCATGAACCAGGTGAAATTGGGCTTTGGCCTGTCCTAATGTGCGATCACGGCGCATGGTTTCCCGTGCTTCCAATACCTCCAACGGGCAGCGCACGCCAATAAAATAGGCCGGCAGGTCGGCAAAAGCAGCGGCACATGCTGGCAGCCAGCGCGGATCCACCAACACATGATCGGCAATGACATGGCTGCCGCTGCGCGAGATGGCCGCTACGGCCGTGTGCATCGTCCGCACCAACTGCTGCCCCGCCGCCCCAGCTGTGTGCGCCAGACCAAGAACATCGTCCCATAACGGCCGTTCCAAATATCGCCGAGGCATCATCCAGATAAATTTATCGATACCCGCTTCTAAAAACGGCTCATCCAGGCTGTCTTGCAGCGCGCGGATAATGCTTGTCTTACCAGAACTGGATGTTCCGTTCAGCACAATCACAGTTCCCGGTTTCATTCCAGGTAGACACGCACATTTTTAAGGCTGTAAATCGGCACGAAGGGGAAAAGCACCGGCACAGACCGCACATATTCTTGATAAGCGGGTTGTTGGCCGTAACGGCCGTCTTGCTGTTTTTCCAACCGCTTCGTCGAACCCATCATGATCAACACAATACACACCAACCCAATCAGAGCAACCACCCAATGGATAAACAGGACGTAAAAAGCCAGCCCCATGAACCAGTTGCCGACCCAAAACGTAATCTCGCCCAAATAATTTGGGCAGCGCACCCACCGGTACAGCCCCACAGAACAAAAATCGCGCGGGTGCTGCGCCTTAAAGGCCGATTTTTGCCGGTCGGCCAACGCTTCTAGCAGCAGACCGCCGGCCATTACCAGCAGCCCCACCACCTGCACCGCCATCGTCACGGCGGGCGAAAAACTCGAGGGGTTGGTCAGGCTAAACAGGTTGGGTGAGATCATCGACACGTAAAGGAGCGAAACGCCTACCCAGACCACCAGCTTCAACAAGCCTTTCACGTGTTCGCCGCGTCTGGCAATGCTGGCCAATTCCTGGCGGTAAGAGGGCTGGAACTCGCGCCGCACCAGATAAATGCCCAGCCGCAGCCCCCAGGTGATCAGGAGCAGACTGTGCAAAACGGCCGTTACCGTCAAATTCTGTCGCTGCGCAATCAACAAGGCCACCGCCATCGCCGTAATGGAAAAGGCGTAGCCAATGCTGACAAAATAGACAACTCGAATAAATCCCAACGCCGAGATGAGCAGCGCTAATCCCAACAAGAATACGGTGATGGCCGGGAAAACGGCCGTTTGTGTGGCTGGTAGGTTTTGTAACATCATAGCGGCCAAGTTTACCCCGAAAAACCCGTGCCGCGCATCTCCATCGGCAGGTAAAAAATAAACAGCGCCGCCGCCGCCAATCCCAACAGCAGCACCAGCCAGGGAACTTGCGCCGCCACCCCATCCGCCCGCGTCTCGGCCTGACGGGCGCGCGCGCCAACAGCATAAAAACTGGCGGCAAATCCGGCCAACACCACCACCATCTCAAACGGATCCAACCACGCCGCCGGTAAAACCGGCCCCAGCATCCAATTCGGCGCGCCCAGAAACGTCACGCCGTGGTCGAGCAAAAAATTTTGCACCACCGGCACAATCGCCAGGGCGCTGCTGAGAAAATGGAACCCGGCATAATGGGCAAACCAGATGGCAAACGAAAGCGGCAGCACGGCCGGGGCATAACGCGCCAGCGCCACGCGCAGCGGCTCCCGGCGCTGCGCCAATCGGCGGCTTAACCAGGCCGCGCTCAAGCCCAAAACCACCGGCAGCAGCAAATTCACCACCGCAAAAATTAAAAACAAGACCAGCCCTTCGCTGCTGGTACCCAGCCAGCCACCCAGCGCGGCTTCCAGCGCATACACCGGCGGAACCATGCCAAAGGCGTTGCCCAGCCCGGCAAAAGCAAACACCAAGATGAGCAGGTGCAAATCCCACCGTCGCGGCCACGCTTTTGGCGTAACGGCTTCATGAAGTGGGCTGCGGATAGTCAGCGCCACGTTTTCATACGGGCAGGCACGGGCGCAATCTAAACAAAAAACGCAGTCCAGGTTGCTGTGAATTTGCGGCGCAAACAACTCCGTGCCGCAGCCCAAAACATCCCCGTTGCCGTTGATGCACTCTTTGCCGGGGCACGCGCGGCAGGTATCCGGGCTAAGAACGGTAATTTGGGTAGGCGAAATGGTTGAATTGACAAAATTAAACGTACCCAGAGGGCACACATATTTACAGAATGGCGATTCGGCAAACATCGCTTCCAGCACAAAGGCGGCCACGAAATAGGCCAAAATCACCCACACGGTCAGCAGTGGGCTGGCCCATAAATCGAGCCATTCGTACAAAAACAGATACAGGAAAAGGATGGCGATGGCCAACCATTTGTTGCGCAGGGCGCGGGGCCAGCGACGGCCGTTTCCACTTAGCTTCCTGGCCAGGGTGCGCGGCAGGGTAAACGGGCAGCTCATGCAAAACAAATTACCGGCCACCAGCAGCCCCAGCATCACCAGCCCGCGATAATGGACCCAGGTCACAACGGTCGCCAGGTTGGTAGGAGCCAACGGCCGTCCCGTAAACCCATCGTAGAGCAGCACGGCCGTTACCAACAGCAAGAAAAGCTGTAGGGTCAACCGCCCCCAGCGCCAGCGCAAAAAACGACCGACAAGCGGCCAGGCTAAAACGTTTCGTCCCATCCTGTCATTGTCCTAAGGGGTTGGAATAGAAAAATCGAAGGTTTCTGTGCCGGTACGGCCGTCGGCCAGGGTAAATTCTACCGTCAGCACCCAATCTCCGGCCATCGTCCACTCGAATGGGGCGGTGTACACCCCGGCGTCGCCGGGCAGCGCCGTGCGCAGCACCGGGACCATGCCCGCGTGGCTCATGTCGCCGCGCACCTGCACGGCAGCGCCGCTAACCGGACGGCCGTCGGCGGCGGTCAGAGTGATGCGCAGTTCGGTTTCACCCACGGCCGTGGCCGCCGGTTGGGCCGTCACCGCCACGCCCGTGTCGTTGGTGGGTTGATTTTGCCGCCCGCCGCACGCCGCCGCCAGCAGCACAACCACCACGCCGATGAAAACGGCCGTCAGCCGTCTTTTCCCCTGCCTGCCCCATTTAGCCATGGCTCGCCTCTCCATGCATCATGTGGCTGCCCAGGCGCATGGCCGCCTGCACGGCCGTTACCGCGCCCGCCAGATCCAGCACCTGCCCGCCAAATCCGGCGCAAAACCGCTCCGCTTCTTCCTGGCGCATGAAGGCCAGGGTGGTCGGGGTGCAGCAAACGGCCAGCGCCGGATCGAACACGTAAACGGCCGTCTGGGCGCTGACTTTACGGCCGTGCAAAAAATCGGTCACCAGGGCCAATTCCACCTGCTCGCCCAATCGGGCCACGCCCAGCAAGCCGCAGTGGGCGCAGCAGGCGCGCCGCTGTGTACCATCTTGTAAATGCAGCACCATTTGGGTGCGGGGATTGATGGGGCTGTGGCAGGCATAACAGGCGTCGCCGTCGTCGGTGTCCACCAAAGGGGCGGCGGTGGGTGAATCCATCAACACCGCCCCACCGCGCACCTTGCGCAGTTGGCCGGCCGCCGCCAACCGGTCCAGGTCGCGGTGAATGGTCATGTCGGACACATCGAACAATCCGCCTAATTCTTGAATGGATATCGTGCCCCGTTCTTGCAGCAAGTCCAGGATTTTTTGTTGTCGTTCTGTCGGCAGCATGGTGTACTCTCGATTTTGTTTGTCGTAGGAGACAGCCTACAGGCTGTTATCTTCACAAATTGTAACAGATAGCCACACAATCTGCGAACAGGCCGGCGCGGCGGATAGGTTATTGGGCGAACGGCCGTTTTCCACTATACTCGCCCACTTATCTTAATCCCGGCGGCCAAACGGCCGTATCCAAGGCACAGGCGATGAAAAACAAAGGCATCTGGTACGGCATAATTGCTTATACAATGTGGGGCGTGTTCCCCATTTACTGGAAAACCATCAAACACGTACCGGCCCTGCAAACGTTAAGCCACCGCATGGTCTGGTCATTTGTCGCCTTGTTGATCGTCCTCACCGTCGCCCAACGCTGGCGCTGGGTGGCGCCAGTTTTACGGCAGCCCAAAACCCTGCTCACTTTTCTACTGACGGCCACTTTGCTTAGCGTGAACTGGCTGGTTTACATTTGGGCCGTCAATGCCGGGTTCATTGTAGAGTCGGCGCTGGGGTATTTCATCAATCCGCTGGTCAATGTGCTGCTGGGGATGATTTTTCTGCGCGAGCGGTTACGGCCGTGGCAGGCCATTGCGGTCATCATCGCCGCCAGCGGCGTAATTTACCTCACCATCACCTACGGCGCGCTGCCGTGGATTGCGCTGACGCTGGCCTTTACCTTTGGCATCTATGGCCTGCTGCGGAAAACGGCCGTACTCAACTCGCTGGAAGCGTTATCGCTGGAAACAGCCTGGATGTTTTTGCCGGCGTTTGTCTATTTGACGGCGCAGCAGGTGAACGGCACGGCCGTTTTGGGGCACACAACGGCCGTTACCAATGTACTGCTTGTCGGAGCCGGTTTCATCACCGTCCTGCCGCTCCTGCTTTTCGGCGCCGCCGCCCGTCGCGTCACGCTCATCACCCTGGGCATCTTGCAATACATCGCCCCCACCCTCCAATTTCTCATCGGCGTCTTTGTCTACAAAGAACCCTTCAGCCACACCCAGCTCATCGGGTTTAGCGTCATCTGGCTCGCGCTGGTCATCTATACCGGCGATGCCATCGTGCGCCATCGCCAACGCCAACGCCAGCGCCCCCTATCAGCCGACCCCCTATCCGGCAAAATCTCCTAAAAACAAGAAACCCACTAATCTGAAAATGATGCGTGATGCGTGATGCGTGATGCGTGATGCGTGATGCGTGATGGTACACGCATCACTTCCCCATCTCCCCATCTCCCCATCTCCCCCTCTCCGCACCTCCTGCTTCACAAAATCTTCACACCCCCACCACACCTTCTTCATCGCCGCCGAGCATACTGGGGGACAGTATTGTAAGGAGAAAAAACCCATGTCTGAAAACAACCAAACCTGGCGGCAGCGCATCTTTTACACCACGCAAACCGACGATCGCAGCCGGATGCGCGCCGTGGCCAATAACTTGATTTTGCATTTACACCCCACCAAAGTGCCGGCCCCAGCCCTGCGCTGGACCTACACCTGGGGCCTGGGCGGCCTTTCGGCCACTCTGGCCCTGCTGTTGATCATTACCGGCGTCATTCTCACCTTCCGCTACGACGCCAGCGTGGAACGCGCCTACACCAGCATCCAATACCTGGAAACCCAGGTCGCTTTTGGCTCGTTGGTCCGCGCCCTCCATCATTGGTCGGCCAATTTGCTGGTGGTCACGGCATTTTTGCATCTGATTCGCGTCTTTTTGACCGGCGGCTTTAAACTGGGCCGGTCAACCAACTGGATCATTGGCCTGGTCCTGCTGCTGATTGTGGTCGCTTTTAACTTTACCGGCTATCTGCTGCCCTGGGACCAGTTGGCATATTGGGCCATCACGGTGGGCACGAGCTTGTTGAGTTATGTGCCGTTGGTGGGCACGGCCGTTGCCAATTTCCTCCTCGGCGGGCCAGAAGTGGGCCAGGCAGCCTTGCGCAATTTCTACGCCATCCACGTCGCCGTACTGCCCGCGCTGCTGGTAATGATGATGTCCTACCATTTCTGGAAGGTGCGTAAAGACGGCGGCATCTCCCAGCCGCCGACCGAACCCGGCGAGCGCGTCGAACGCCTGACCACCATCCCCCACCTGGTACAAATCGAATTTGCTGCTGCGGCCGTACTCATTTTAGGTCTGTTCGTGTGGGCGGCGTTTGTGCCCGCCCCCCTGGAAGCCCTGGCCGACCCCAGCCACCCCACCAATCCGGCCAAAGCCGCCTGGTATTTCCTCGGCTTGCAAGAATTACTCCTGCACATGCATCCATTGGCGGCCCTGCTGCTGCCCGGCATTATCCTGGGCGCGTTCGTCGCCATTCCTTACCTGGACAAACAAGAAGACAACATCGGCCGTTACTTCCGCTCGGCCGTGGGCAAACAAATTGCCCTGCTGGCGGCCCTCTACGCCATCGGCCTCATTCCGCTGCTGGTGCTGCTGGACGAATACTGGCTGGATTTGCCCGCCCTACTGCCCGGTCTGCCGACGCTCATCAGCAACGGCCTCATCCCCCTCGCGCTCACATTGGGCGGGCTGGCTGCGGTATACCTGCTCTTCCGCACCACCAATAAAGCCAACAAAAGCGAGGCTTTGGTGGGGCTGTTCGTTTTTGTCATGGTCAGCCTGCTGCTGCTCACCCTCATCGGCATCTTTTTTCGTGGCCCAAATATGGCCCTGGTTCTGCCTTTTTGAGCGGTTGGGAAACAAAGATGGTAACTGTTCAGGTTTTTCTGGCAAGACCCCAAGGGTTTGGTACCCAAATAATCCAAATTTTCAGGAGCAAACCCTTGGGGTCTGTTTAGTTACCAAAGATTAACGATTGGAGATTGAAAAATGAGCGAACAAACGACCGAAAAAACAAAATTATCACGACGAGATTTTCTTAAACTAGGGGTTGGCGCGTTGAGCGCGCTGGCTGTGTTGGAAGTAAGCGGCGCGAGCCTGTTGTTTTTGCAGCCGCGCAGCCTGGATGGCGAGTTTGGCGGGCAGGTAATTGCCGGTCTGGTAGACAGCTTTCCGCCGGGGTCGGTGGTGGAGTTTCCAGACGGCCGTTTCTACCTCATTCACGCCCCCGATGGCGGATTCCTGGCCGTTTACCGCCGCTGCACCCACCTCGGCTGCTCCGTTAGCTGGGAACCGGCGCAAAACCACTTCTTCTGCCCCTGCCACGCCTCCAGCTTCGACATCGTCGGCGACGTGGAAAACCCGCCTGCTCCCCGTGCCCTGGACACCTTTCCCGTCCATATCGACGCCGGACAAGTCATTGTCGACACCTCTTCCATCCAAACCCGCGATAACTTCGCGCCGGATCAGCTTGTCTATGCTTAACACACAGAACCGCAAGAAATTAACGATAGGTCTCTCATGAACTACAATAAACTCATCAGCTTTCTCGCCTTACTCGTTTTAATCGTCGCCCTGCCGGTGTATGCCTGGCAGGAACCGGCGCGTATGGACACCGCCCAGGCCGATCTGCGGCAAGAATTTGTGTCCGACGCGGCCGTGATATATGTGGAAAATTGCAGCGTCTGCCATGGCGCGGCCGGTGAAGGCATCGGCCCCATGCCGGCCCTGGACAACCCCGCCCTGCAAACGGCCGATTACGACGACCTGTTCAAAACCATCGAACGCGGCCGTTACAACACAGCAATGGTCGGCTGGCACGTCGAAGAAGGCGGCAGCCTCAACGACTACCAAATCGAAGAACTCGTCACCCTCATCCGCTACGCCGATTGGTCCCAGGTGGGCGAATTAGCCGCCCAACGCGGCCTCATCCCCGCCACCTTGCCCGTGCCCGACGTAGACGAAAGCCTGCTGGCCGAAATCACCGCCCTGGCCCCTGAAGGCAGCCAGTGGGCAGCCGGTTTGCAGCTCTACGCCAACAACTGCACCCTCTGCCACGGCGTCAACGGCGAAGGCACTAACCTGGCCGTCCCGCTCAACACGCCCGACATCCAGGCCACCGACCTGGCCGAACTGGAACGCATCATCCGCGAAGGCGTTCCCGGCACGTTGATGGTCAGTTGGAACAGCAGCCTGGCCCCGGAAGAAATCACGTCGCTGGCAGAATTTTTGCAAAATTGGGATGAAATCAGCGCCCACGACCTGGTATTGACGCCGCCGGAACCCATCCACATCGACGTAAACAATCCTGAGGAGATGCTGGCGCTGGGCGAACGAATTTACAACTCGACCTGCATCGTCTGCCACGGCGTCGATGGCAGCGGCGGAACCGGCCCGGTCCTAAACAGCCAGCAAATCCTCAGCCGCGACACGGATGAGATGCTAACTACCTTCATTATCAACGGCGGGCGAATGCCCAACGCCAACATGCCGCCCTTTGGCGACCGGCTAACGTCGGTGGAGATTGAAGCGGTTGTGCAGTTCTTACGCGCCTGGGAACCAACTGCGCCATCGGTGCAAAACCCACGCGGCACAGCGCAAGGCGGCGGTCCACCCTGGCTGCGCGCCACCCCAGACGCTACCAACCCGATTGATCCCGGAACGACGCAATCACAAGGGCAGGGCAAAGGCGGCCCACCCTGGCGCGATACCGGCGTGACTCCGAGCGGGGCAACGCCGGGTCAGGGACAAACTGACGCCGCCAACGCCACCATGCCCACGGCCGTTCCCTATTCCGGTCAGGTCGTCGCCATCGCTGATAACTTGCTCACATTTCAGACAGCGGATGGGGTGCAGCTAGATGCGATGCTCGGGCCGCCCTGGTTCTGGTCGGAAAGCGGCATCGCCCTGGCCCCGGGCGACCAGATCGAACTGGAAGGTTTCGAGTCAACCGACGCCACCCACATGGAAGTCAATTGGCTGACCAACCTGACCACCGGTGAAACCATTCAACTACGAACGCCGGAGGGACTCCCGGTCTGGAACGAAAACAATTAAACGTGGGTGAAACGTGATGCGTGATGCGTGATAATCTCCTTTCACGCATCACGCATCACGCATCACGTCGCCTTTCTCGCCGCGTTAATCTCGTCGCGCAGTTCCAGAGCGGCGGCGCGAGCCGAGGCGGCAAAATCGCCTTGCAGCGACGCGTACAAAATACTGCGGCTGGCGCTGATGACCGGCCCGGCAACCGCGTCTGGACCAAATTGCACGGCCGTTGCCAAATCCCCACCCTGCGCCCCAATCCCCGGAATTAAAAAGTTGGCCTTCGGGGCCATTTTTCGAGCCGTTTCCAATTCTTGCGGGTAGGTTGCGCCCACAACGTACCCTTTGTGACCGGCCGTTTCCCAGGCCTGGCTCTGACGCAGCACTTCGGCCGTCAATCCTTCACCAGCGGCCAGATCGCCCTGGAAGTTGCCCGCGCTGGGATTGGAAGTGCGCGCCAGGATGTACACCGCTTTGTCCGGCCGGTCGCCGATCATCGGCAGCACCGCTTCCGCGCCCACAAACGGGTTCACCGTTACGGCATCCACGCCCCACTCATCGAACAAACCGCGCCCCCAGGCCCCCTGCGTATGGCCGATATCGCCCGTTTTACAATCGAGAATAATCGGGATGTGGCTGGGGATATAGGCGATGGTTCGCTCCAGGGCAATGATGCCGGCCGCGCCCCATTGCAAATAAAAGCCCAAATTCGGCTTGTAGGCGCACACCAGATCGGCCGTCGCGTCGATGATGGCCTTGTTAAAAGGCAGCACCGGCTCGTCCCATTTCATCACGTCTACGCGCAGGCGCACCGGATCAGGGTCCAGGCCTACGCATAACCAGGAATTGTTTTGCGTTTGAATCGCTTGCAGTTTTTGGAGATAGTTCATGGGCAAATTGTACCGGCTAGGCGACCGATGACCAAAGATTAGGGGTAACGGCCGTTACCCTTCCCCACTCAGGCACTTTATCCAGTCGCGTGTTGCAAAGCGGCCAACAAGGCCGCCTGATTGGGTGTTGACGGGAGTTGAGGCAGTTCTGCCAGGAGGTCGGCGCGAGTCAGAACCGGCGCGCCGCCCCACCAGCAGCGCGGCGCGGCGCGCCACAGCAGTTGCAGCAGGGCGGGATTGTCGGCAAACGGCCGTATCGCCCCTTCCACTTCCGGCGACAAAATAGACGCCTGATACGGCCGTGCCGCCGCCGCAAAATCGCTGGCCACCACGTCCGGCGGTTGGTGGATGCGCCCATCGGCCAGATTGATGTGCGTGATGTGGAAACGGCCTTTTCGCTCCCAACGCCGCCGTGCCCCCTGCGGCCGCCGCCCGCCCGACCCCCCCCCCCGCAAAGGCGACGCCGCAACGGCCCCCCCCCCCCCCCCGCCCCCCCCCCCCCCGCGGCAACCACCGCCCGGGGAAGGCAGGAACACTTTATAAAAGGTTTGCCGCCTTTTTTCCAGTGGGCGGCGAGTAATCGTTGCCTGGTCGGTGAACGGCCGTAGCCCGGCCAGTCACCCATCACCCAAAACGCGCGTCAAACTCTGCTTTGGTCAGGCCAAATAGAAGCTCGTCGTAGTAACGGCCGTTTGTATAGACATTGCTGCGAATCCGCCCCTCAGCCTGGCAGCCCAGCCGTTCCGCGTGGCGAACCATCGCCGCGTTGGTCTCCAGGCAGCGAATGTTGTACTTTTGCAAGCGTAGTTCGTGAAACGCGTAGCGCAGCAAAATGACTTTGGCCTCTGTGCCATACCCCAGGCCACGAAACGGGCGGTAAATGCGGCTGCCAATGCTGAACGTGCCGTTTTTTTGGTCAACGCCGTTTAAGTTGATGCCGCCCACCAGCTCCCCGGCCAACGTCTCGATGGAAAACATGATGCGCTCGGCACGGCCGTTAAAATCCGCGTACCTTTCGCCAAATTCCTCAGCCGCTTTAGCCGATTTGGGCAGCTCGATGCCATAACTCAGAAAACGAACGCCCTCGCTGTCTGTATCTTCAGCCTGCCACATGGCGGCATCTTCGCGCCGCATGGGGCGCAGGCGGATTTTTTCGCCTTGCCAGAAGTAATGGTTGTTTTGCAGTGCGTCCATGATGCTTTCCTTTCAGACCGGGTTTTGTACCAGCCCTTGTAAAATAAATTGCGCGAAGATAACGGCCGTTTCCCCCACCGTCAGTCGACCGGCCGGATCAAACCACAGCAGCGTGGAATTAAACATGCCCACAATCGCCTTCACCAGCACCGGCGCATCCAGATCGGCGCGAAACTCGCCAGCGGCGATGCCTTCTTGCAGCAGCCGCCGCCACAACATCTCGTAGGCATGGGCCAGTTCGTCCACCGTCTCCGCCGCCTGTGGATGAATCAGATTGAGCCGCTCAAAATTAAAAATCGTGTACAGATCGGCATGTTCCTGAAACACATTCAAATGCGCCGCGACCGCCTCTTTCAGCTTCGCGGTCGGCAGCGCGTCTGTTTCCATGATGGCTTGCATCGCCGCCAGGGCCACGCCCACCCGCCGCTCCACAATCTCCAGCAGCAGCGACTCTTTGGAATCGAAATAGTAATACAAACTGCCTTTTTGCATCGCCAACTCGTCGGCAATATCTTGCATGCGGGTGGCATGATAGCCGCGCGTGGCAAACAGGCGCGCGGCCGTATCGAAGACGCGCTGTTCGCGGGCAAGTCGTTTTTCCTGAACGGTACTCATGGCCGCCATTATAGAAGAAACGGCCAAAATTGCCTCGTTTACCATCCCCACCCACCCGAAACTGAACCCTGGTTAAATTTTAATTTACTGCGCACCCTAAACCTGGCTTAACGGCCGTCAACTTGTAACTTAACCCTCGCCATTGTATGCCGCCCTGCCCCACCGCATAATCACCGCCACACAAAACTTTACCGACCCTCAGGGTTTGGCCCCGCGCGGTCAAACCCTGAGGGTCTCTCTGGCAAAAGGAGTTTAGCGTATGAGCAACAAACGAATTTTTGTATGGATGTGCCTGGCCGTTGTGGTGATGGGCTTGGCGGCCTGCGGCGGCGACACGGCCGTTTCCTCATCCGCCACCCAGTCACCCGAAGCCGCCGCCGACCCGGAAGCCGCATCAGGCGAAACAACCATTAACGGCGGCGACACCGGCGATCTCGTCATCTATTCCGGACGATCCGAAAGTCTGGTTAAACCAATTATCGAACAATTCGCCCAGGAAACCGGCATCAACGTGCAAGTGCGTTATGGCAGCACCTCGGAAATGGCCGGCGTGCTGCTGGAAGAAGGCCAAAATTCTCCCGCCGATCTGTTTTATGCCCAGGACCCCGGCGGCTTGGGCGCTGTTAAGCAGGCCGGTCTGTTGGCCGCCCTGCCCGCCGATGTGTTGAGCAAAGTTTTTCCTCGTTTCGCCGACGATGATGGCGAGTGGGTGGGCATCTCCGGGCGGGCGCGCACCGTGGTCTACAACACCGGCGCCATCACCGACCCGGCCAGCCAACTGCCCGCCGACATTTACGATTTTATCCAGCCGGAGTGGAACGGCCGTATCGGGTGGGCGCCCACCAACGGCTCCTTCCAGGCCATGGTCACCGCCATGCGCGCCATCTGGGGCGAAGAAAAAACCAGCGCCTGGCTTACCGGCATTCAGGCCAACAACCCGGTCGTCTACGCCGAAAACACACCCATCGTCGCCGGTGTCGCCGCCGGTGAAGTTGAGGTGGGCTTTGTGAACCATTATTACCTCTACCGCTTCCTGGCCGAAGAAGGCGACAGCTTCCCGGCGCGCAATTATTTCTTGCCCGGCGGCGGCCCCGGTTCGTTAATCATGGTTTCTGGCGCGGGCATCCTAAAAACGGCGCAAAACGCAGCCAATGCCGAACGGTTTCTCGAGTATCTGCTTTCGGTGGAAGGGCAGCAGTACTTCGCCGACCAGACCTACGAATATCCGGTGGTTGATGGCGTCAGCACCGTTGCCGGGCTGCCGCCGCTGGCCGAACTAGACGCCGTAGCCGCGCAGGTTGACCTATCGGACCTGGCCGATCTGGCCGGCACGCAAAAATTGCTGCTCAACTTGGGCATCATCGAATAAGGTTTCGCGCCGTTAATTGAACCGGGGTTAACTTTTAACTGTTCGCCAGTAAAACCTCGGTTTAACGCTTGCCATTGTTTTCATCTTAAGGATGGCAATAATTGTGAGCGGGTCATAAGTTAACCTGAGATTGGGCCATTCAATGAGAATGACCCAATCTCAGGTACGTTGTACAAGCAGAAAACAAACCATGAGTGTCCTCAACAATTCGATCATTCGCCTGAATCCTATCAGTTTGCCGCGAGAGTGGGCGCACGGCCGTGCGCGAAAATCGCCCTTCTTTCTCTTGCTCATCCTCAGCGCGGCGCTGCTTACCGGGCTGATTTTGCTGGTTCCGGCCTACTTGCTGCTGCGCGCAGTCAGCGCCGGGCAGACCACGCTGGATACGCTGCTCAGCCCGCGAACCTGGGCGGTTTTGGGCAATACCCTGCTGCTGGCCGGCAGCGTGACCCTGGCGGGAACGGCCGTAGCCCTCCCCCTGGCCTGGCTCACCACCATGACCGATTTGCCCGGCAAACGCCTGTGGGCTGTGCTGGCGGCCCTGCCGCTGGTGCTGCCCAGCTACGTCGCCGCCTTCGTTTACGTTTCCATCCTCACGCCCAAAGGACTGCTGCAGCAAATTTTGCATCCGCTCACCGGCATCGAACGCCTGCCCAGTCCATTTGGATTCGCCGGCGCCTTTTTTGTGCTGACGCTTATCAGCTATCCATATGTGTTTCTGACTGCTCGCGCCGCTCTCAAGCGCATGGACCCATCGCTGGCGGAAGCGGCGCGCAGCCTGGGCGCATCGCCGTGGTCGGCGTTTTGGCGAGTGACGCTGCCTTATTTACGGCCGTCGCTCATCGCCGGCGGGCTGCTGGTGGCGCTTTACGTGCTGCGCGATTTTGGCGCGGTGACCATGCTGCAATACAGCACCTTTACGCGCATTCTCTACAACCGCTATCAGGCGTACCAATTGGACACGGCGGCGGTTTTGGCGCTGGTATTGGTGGCGGTAACGGCCGTTATCCTCACTCTGGAACAGCGCAGCCGGGGTAACAATCGCTACGCCCGCCTTTCCTCCGGCGCGGCGCGGCAGCACCCCATCACGCGATTGGGCGTCTGGAAAGCCCCGGCGCTGGCTTTTGTGGGCAGCGTGGTCTTTTTTAGTTTGCTGGTTCCCGTCGCCGGACTGGCGTATTGGTTTTGGCGGGGTTGGAACCAGGATTTTGCCGTGCGCGATCTGACTGCGCCGCAAAACAACCTGCACTCCATAAGCAGTCTGCTGCAACCGGCGTTCAACTCATTGTCGGCCTCGCTTTTAGGCGCACTGTTGGCCGTCGCCCTGGCGCTGCCGGTGGCCATTCTGGTTGTGCGGCGGCCGGGAAAATTAAGCCGTTTTTTTGAACAGGTGACTTATGCCAGCTTTGCCTTGCCGGGCATCGTCGTGGCGCTGGCTTTTGTCTTTTTTGGTACCAATTACGCCCGCTCGTTGTACCAGACCCTGCCCATGATGCTGGCGGCTTACGTGATTTTGTTTATCCCGCAGGCGGTGGGGGCACAGCGGGCGTCGCTGCTGCAAGTGCCGCCCAGTTTGGAAGAGGCGGGGCGCAGTTTGGGCAAACGGCCGTTCGCCAACTTCCGCGCCATCACCCTGCCCCTGGTACGGCCGGGCATCCTGGCCGGCGGCGCGCTGGTCTTTCTGACCTGCATGAAAGAGCTGCCGGCCACGCTCATCCTCAGTCCGCTGGGATTTTCCACCCTGGCGGCGCAAATCTGGAGCAGCATCGGCGAAGCGTTTTTTGCGCGCGCCGCTGCGCCCACCTTGCTGCTGCTGCTGCTATCGTCTGTGCCTCTGGCAATCCTGACGCTGCGTGACAAATGAAATGATTGGCCCCACAGGCGCATAAACCTTTGCGTTAAGACTTCTTTTTATGAAAACCACACCTGTCGTTTGCCGCAATCTGAGTAAATCGTTTGGCGACCAGACCGTCGTGGATGACGTGTCGTTTGGCGTGCCGGCCGGGCAGATTCTGGCCTTGTTGGGACCAAGCGGCTGCGGCAAAACTACCACGCTGCGCCTGATCGCCGGGTTTGAGCAGGCCGACGCCGGCGTGATTTTGATTGAGGGGCAAGAGGTGGCTAACGGCCGTATCCAACTCCCGCCCGAAAAACGGCGCGTGGGCATGGTTTTCCAGGATTACGCCATCTTCCCCCACCTCAGCGTGGCCGAAAACGTGGCCTTTGGTCTGCCGCGCGGCAAAGAGCGCGCGTCGCAGGTGGAAACCATGCTCGATTTTGTCGGTCTGGGGGGATTGGGCGCACGGATGCCACACGAACTCTCCGGCGGGCAGCAGCAGCGCGTGGCGCTGGCGCGGGCGCTGGCGCCCAAACCGGCGGTCTTGCTGCTAGACGAACCTTTCTCTAACCTGGACGCTGCCCTGCGCACGGCCGTGCGCCAGGAAGTGAAAGAGCTGCTCAAAGCCAGCGGCACAACGGCCGTCTTTGTCACCCATGATCAGGAAGAGGCGCTCTTTTTAGGTGATCAGGTGGCGGTGATGAATGGCGGGCGGCTGGAGCAAATTGGGGCGGCGGAAGTGGTTTTCCACGAGCCGAAAACCCGTTTTGTGGCCGAATTTATGGGCCACACCGATTTTATCGGCGGATCGGCCACGTCAACCGGGGTTGACACCTCGCTGGGATTTATGCCCCTGGCGCACCATCTGCCCGCCGGAGCGGCGGTAGAGGTGGTGGTGCGGCCCGATGATGTGAAATTGGAAGACGCAGAAGACGGGACAGGCAACGGCCGTATCCTTTCCCGCCAATTTTTGGGCATTGCTTACCTGTATCGAGTGGCTTTGCCAGACGGCCGTGTGGTGCAAAGCTGGCAGCCGCACCAGATCAATTTCCCCATTGGCACGGCCGTGCAAGCCAGCATTCGCCCCGGCCATGTGCTGCGCTGTTTTGCCGGTGAAACGGCCGTGTAATCGCCAATCGTAAATCGCAAATCGCCCATCAACCCTCACCCCCCAAATCCTCAAAAGGCAGCCGAAACCAAAATTTCGTCCCCTCCCCCACCTGACTTTCTACGCCAATGTCGCCCCCGTGGGCTTCAATAATGCTGCGGGCGATGGCCAGCCCCAACCCGGACCCGCCCTGTTCGCGGCTGCGGGCGGCGTCGGAGCGCCAAAAGCGGTCGAACACCTGGGCTTGCTGAACGGCCGTCAACCCCGGCCCGCTATCCGCGACGCTGACAACGATGTCGGTCTTCTCGCTGGCTACGCGAAGCGTTACCAGCGGCGGCGTCTGGCTGCCCAGCGGCGCGTAGCGCAAGGCATTGGCGATCAGGTTGGCCAGCACCTGATGCAGCCGCGAAGCGTCGGCAGAGATGGGCGGCGTTTCCGCCAATTCCAGTTGGAGGTGGATGCCGTCGGCTTCGGCCAGGGGCTGAAAGGCGGCGGCGGCCTGGGCCGCCAGTTCATGCAGGTTCACCGGCTGGCGATCTAGCGACAGGTGCCCGGTTTCGGCCAGCGACAGAGTACGCACGTCGTTGACCAATCGACCCAGGCGCAGGGTTTCTTCGTAGACCGTGCCCAGATTTTCCGGCGTGGGCGAGAAAATGCCGTCGATCATGGCTTCCAGGTGACTTTGCATGATGCTGATGGGCGTGCGCAGGTCGTGGGCGGTGTCGGCGAGGAGCTGCTGGCGCTGTTTTTCGGCGTTAGCCAGAGCCTGGGACATGTCGTTGAAGCGGGCGGTCAGCTCGCCGACTTCGTCGTGGGTGGTGACGGTGACTTGTTGCCCCAATTCACCGGCGGCAACGGCCGTTGTGGCCTGGCTGAGTTGGCGTAACGGCCGTGTCAACCGCTGCGCCAGAAATATGCCCACCAACAACGCCAGCGCCACGGCCACCAATCCGGCCACCAGGATGGCCTGGTTAACCGAGGCCAGATATTGTTCGCCGGCGCGGCTGCCCTGCCCGGCCTGCATGGCCTGAAGCGTGCCTATCTGACGGCCGTTTACCACAATCGGCAGGGTGACTTCTGGCGTGAACGCGGTTCCGTTGCGCCCCTGCCCGCCCCCGCCCCGCGAGCCAACAACCTGATCGTTTTCGTCTAACACACGCAAAAAGTTGCCGCCGGAGGCGCTTGGTCCGGCGGCGCTGTCGCGCAGGATGCTGTTGACCTCGTTCCAACTGCCGGTTTGGGCGTAGTAGGCGGCCAACTGCTGGGTGAGGGTTTGCAGTTGGGCATCCGTGCCGGAAGCCAGATAGCGCTGAAAGCCAACGGCCGTGGCGCGATTCGCCAGCACAGCCACCATGCCGACGGCAATGAGGGCGACCAGGACAAAAGCGAAGGTGAGTTTTGAGCGAAGGTTCATGGGTGGGGATTGGAGATTGGAGGTTGACAGCAGACCCCAAGGGTTTGGGCGAACGCAACGTTGAATTTCTCGGGATCAAACCCTTGGGGTCTTTTATGTATTTGACAGCAGACCCCAAGGGTTTGGGCGAACGCAACGTTGAATTTCTCGGGATCAAACCCTTGGGGTCTTTTACACATTGGGATTGAATCTGTAGCCGGCGCCAAAGACGGTGAGGATGAATTCCGGTTGGGCGGGATCGGCTTCGATTTTTTTACGCAGGTTTTTGACGTGGACATCGACGGTGCGCTCGTAGCCATCGTAGGCGAAGCCTTGCGCCCGCTCCAGCAGTTCCATGCGGCTGAAGGTGCGGCCGGGGCTGCTCATGAGCATATTGAGCAGTTCATATTCCATGGGCGTCAGGTCGATAGAACGGCCGTTTACCGTGGCCATGCGCGCTTCTTTATCCAGGGACAGGCTGCCGGCGCGCAAGACGTTGGTCTCTGGCTGGGCCGCGCCAGAGCGGCGCAAGACCGCGCGCACGCGGGCGACCAGTTCACGCGGGCTGAAGGGCTTGGTGATGTAGTCGTCTGCGCCCATTTCCAGGCCGAGAATTTTGTCGGTTTCGTCGACGCGGGCGGTGAGGGCGATGATGGGCGCGCGCCCTTCACGGCCGTATTCGCGCATAAAAGCCAGGCCGTCCATCACCGGCATCATCATATCCAGAATGATAAGGTCGGGTTGGTGGTCGCGGGCGGCGAAGAGAGCGTCACGGCCGTTGCCGGCCGTCACCACGCGATACCCGGCCTGTTCCAGGTATCCTTTGACCACGCTTACCAGTTTGGCTTCGTCATCGACGACGAGAATGAGTTGATTCATGGGAAATTATCGAATGGTTGAATGGTTGAATGGTTGGAAAGTTTATCTGAAAAATGGACGAGGGGCGAAATCGCTTCGCTCCTCGTCCATGGCTTAGCATGAAAAGTTTCCAGCTGCGAAATGGTTTGCTAGCCTTGACCCTGCCCTTGACCTTGCCCTTGACCCTGGCCGCCGCCGCCCTGGCCACGGCCGTTTTGCGCGCCGCCGCTCCAATACGGCCGTCCGATTTCATCGCGCAAAGTAATGGTCAGGCCATCCGACAGGCGGGTGAGGGTGTTGGCTTTGAACTCGCCATTTTCCCAGAAGCCGACGACCTGCAAGGTGTCGCCGATGGCCAGTTGGACGCCCTGGTCGGTCAGATAGCCGGGGCCGGTGCCGATGGTGATTTGTTCGGTTTCGGTTTGCAGGATGAGGTCGATGCCGTAGTCGGGCGCCTGGAAGATGGTTCCGGTGTAGGTGACGATTTCCACCGGCTGAACGGCCGTCTGTGAACCATCCTGCGCCTGTTGTTGTTGGCCACGGCCGTTGGCGTTACCTGCGCCGCTCGCGCCGTTTTGGGCGGCGCTGCCATCGGTCAGGCAGCCGCCATCGGGACAATCCGTCGTGGCATCGGCGGCGAGACCGTTGTTGGCTGCGCCACGGCCGTTCCCCTGACCCTGACCCTGGGTAACGGCCGTTTCGGCGGCTGTGCTGGCCAGGTCTGCGCCTTGCCCCTGGCCGTTCACCGGACCGGTTTCGGCGGGGGCGTTTTCGTGCAGGCGTTCGGCGGCGGCGGCGGGGTTGGTTACGGCCGTCTCGGCCACTTTATCGGTTTTGGCGGCGGTGCGATTGGCCGCCCCGACGACCAGTGCGCCGGAAAAAAGGACAAAGAGTAATCCTAAAGCAATTCGTTTTATCATGATCAATCTCCTGATGGTTTCAATCCGTTATGAGCGGTTAATTTGTGCAGCTATCTCACGCAGCTGTGGGCTGCGGTTTGAGCGATAGAAAGAAGCGCCGGGTAACGTTGGCAATCCAGCGCCAATGGATAAAAAAGTGGAGCATGGCGGCGATGATGAGCACAACTGCGCCCCAGGTGTGGATCACATCCCAGGTGGTGCGGCTGAACAGCCAGCCGGGGTCCCAGTTGGGGTTGCGCCCGCCCTGGTAGCTGCCGCCGGGGGCAAAGAGGAAGTAGAGGCCAGACACGGCCGTTACCAAAAAACTCAGGGCGATCACCACATCGACGGCGACATTGATCTTGGCCCCGCGGGAAAAACAATCTTCCCGGCAGGTGACGGCCCGCCGCAAGCGGCGGGCCATCAGTTTCACCCAGCTCCAATGGATAGCGAAGTGAACAACCACGGCCAAAATCATCAGAACTCCGCCCCAGAGGTGAATGGAATCCCAGGTTTGGCGGGAGAAGAGGAGGACCACGCCATACCAGGGATTACGGCCGCCTTCGTACCCATTGGGCAATACCAGGAAGTAGATACCGGAAAAAATAGCGGACACTGCGCCGAGGAAAACGGCCGTGTCGATGAGCCAGTTTGTGCGTGTTTGCCGCGACATGCGGATAGGTTTTGCTTGGATAGTCATATTTTTCACCACTGCCCATTTACTGTGTTTGGTTAATGGGGTTACAGTAGAGAGTTTAAGCGGCAGATATGAAGAAGTGATGAAGGAGGTATAGAAACAGCATAAAGACGCCTTTGCTAGGCCAGATTTGCCCACGTTCGCCCGCCTGGCATCGTTCTTGGCCTACTTTTAGCTCATCACAATACTTGATATAATCTTGCTGCCTGAATAGTCGTGAACTTTTCTTTGGCAACGATGCCCTAAAGGAAGATGAAAGAGATGGAACAAATAGATTCGGCAGTGCGTGGTAATTCGTCCGGGGAGCGCGAAGCCCGGCTGGCCTGGAAAAAATTGGGTACGGCCGTGCGCTCAACCACACCAACTTCTTTATTACGTGGCTTACTGGTGTTGGGGGCCATAACGGCCGTTCTCTGGCTGGGTTGGTCCACCTGGCCGGCGCTGCTGCCCTTTCTGATTGGCGGGGCCATTGCCTACGCCTTGCTGCCCTTCACAAATTGGTTGAATAAATTTATGCCCCGCGCTCTGGCCGTGACCATCTCTCTGCTGACAATGCTGCTGCTGATTGGCCTGGTCCTGTACGCCAGCGTCACCACCCTGGGCCGACAAGCTTTCCTGCTCTACCAAACGGTGCCGACCCAGGTACAAATCAACGAAGCCATCGACCAGCTAGACCAGCAGTTGACCACCCTGCCAACCCCCATGCAAAACACCATCCAACAGCTTCTCACCAGGGTATCCACGCAGGTTCGTTTCAATGCCGAGGCATATAACGAACGCATCGTTGACCTGATTTATACTGGGCTGTTAAACCTCTTCAACACCCTGGGATTTATCCTCGGTTTTCTGGCTGTGCCGGCCTGGCTGCTGCTGGTGCTCAAGGACCAACAAGCAGGGGCCAGAGCGCTGCAACGCTTGCTGCCAGATTCCTGGCTGCCCGATTTGCTGGCCGTCTGGCGCATTTTTGATCGTTCCTTTCGCGCCTTTGTCGAAGGGCTGCTGGTTTTGGCGCTTTTCGTAACACTTTTTGTCTACATTGGTCTGATATTGTTGGAAAACCTGGGTGCTTTGTCCACCACATTCAAACTGGGGGCCGCCCTTTTTGCCGGCATGATGCAGCTCATCCCGACTGTAGGGCCAATAATCGTCGTGCTGGTTATCTTGCTGACGCGGTTGACTATATTTAGCACGGCGGAGGTTTTGATTTTGCTGGGGCTTTATCTGGTAGTAGAGCAAATGCTGCGCCTGACGGCCGAACCGCGCGTGCGCAAACAAATCACCCCCAGCATTCACCCGGCGCTGCTAATTATGGTGATTGTGGCTTTGAGCGAATTTGGCTTTTTGTGGGTGCTGCTGGCTGGCCCGATAACGGCCGTTATCCGCGACCTCTTTTTGTATGGTTACGGCCGTCTGAGCAGCCCGCCCCGCCCCGCCGGCCTGCTGCCCGGCGAGCCACTGCCCAAAACCCGCAAAACACGGCCGTCTAAAGACAACCCGCCGCCCACATCCGTCGTCTACCGACACGGCCGTGCCGCCCGACAAACCGACCAACACATCAACTCAGATACACAAAACTAAACCCGTCATGAGGGAGACTGGCAATGAGAGAGTGACCAGTCTCCAGTCTCGAATGTCCAAAATAAATGGGTCTTTAGGATTTCGTGGGGTATCGCCAAATGTAGGGGCGGGTCTTGTACCCGCCCAGATGCAGGGGCGACCACAAGGGTCGCTCCTACATCTGGTGTCAACCCCCTGAATTCCCAAAAAACCAAAAAAATGTTATTTTTGCCCTTAAAAAATAAACGCACAGGAGTTTCCAATGGATCCAGAAGAAGTCTCGCGCAACGAAATGATCGATTATTCACAACTTTCCCAGATTCGGGTACCCTTAGAAGACGCCGCCATCGCCTTTACAACCCGCGACGAAAACGGCAAACTACCCATTATCCTTATTCCCACCCAATTGCTGCGCATTCGCAATGAACTGATCATAGCCGCCGTACTCATTCTCGTTGGCGGCGTCATCACCGGGATTTTATTGCGCGAACCCTCGCTCATCACGCTGGGCTTTCTCATCAGCCCCATTCTGCTGCTGCTGGGCGTCTATCGCGCCTTCATGGTGCGCATTCCCGAAGGAGCCAAAGCCTTATTGACCCGTGGCGGCCGTTTCGTGCGCACCATAGAACCCGGGCTTCACGTTTTACCGCCCTGGATTATCGTTTCCCACCTGGTCACGCAGCGCGAAATTCCCTTCGACGTCCCCCTGGTAGAAGCGCCCACCAGCGACAACGTACGCGCCAACGTCGACACCCTGTTCACTTTCCACATTTTTGATCCCTATCAATTTGTCTTCAACATCTCCGCCAGCGATTTCGACCAGGTCTTGCAGGCCGTCTGCCAGGATACGCTGCGCGCCTTCATCCGCACCATCACCTCCAACCAGGTCATGGACCTGAAGGATGCCACAGTGAATCACATTTTAGAGCCGCTCAACGTCGATATGGGTTCTTACGGCGTGAAAGTTATGAAGATTAAGGTCATATTTGCCCAGCCGCCGGCTTCGTTTATGCGCTCTCAGGAGGCCCGCCAACTGGCTATCTTGCAGCAGGCCGAGCAAGAAGAGGCGCAAGCGCTGGCCATCCGCCGCCAAAAAGACACGGATGCCCTGGCCTTTCAACAGGTGTTGGCCGAAGTGGAACGCGACAAGGAAATTTTGCGCCTGACCCTGCAAAAAGCGGAAATGCGGCGGCGCGTAGAAGAAACAGAAGCGGAAACTGAAGAATTCCGCCTGGCGCGTAAAGAAGAGCATATCACCAAGTTCCCGCAGGCGTGGGCCTGGGAACGGGAGTTGATGCAACTGGAAGTGGCGCGCGCGCTGGCAGGCAATACTCGCGCCATGCTGCAAATCGGCGAGGCCAGCGACATTACCCGTGCCTTTCTGGTGCGCGATATTTTGCAGGACACGGCCGTTCCCCCCGCCGCCCAAACGCCTGGTTCCGACGCAGCCTAGATGGGGGTAGATGATGCGTGATGCGTGATGCGTGACTCAGCGAAACGACCGGGGTGTTCCTGAGCAGAAGAAAATCGTAAGGGTTCGCTCAAAAATAAGTTAGGACTTTTGGAGAGTGGAGATTAGAGACTTGCCCAGTCTCTAATCTCCACTCTCCCAGTCAACCCAATAAGTTAATCTTGGGCAGACCCTTACGGGCAGTGATAGGCAGATGCAATTGAGGCAGCAAGTATTGTGGATACAGTTCAACCACTGCCAGTCATAGCTGAGTTTGGATGATTTCTACGGCCCGCTGAACACCGTTCTCTGACTGAATTTGCTCCCCTAAAACCCTGGCCCGCTGCCGCATTGCAGAATCGTGTATGGCTGTTTGCAACGCCTGGGCGAGCCGCTCCACTGTCAACTGTTTACGGGGAATCGGTTGTGGCCCTACCCCAAGGTCAGCCACGCGCTGCCCCCAAAATGGCTGATCACCAAAGAAGGGAATGATGATAGACGGTACCCCCGCGCGTAGACCGGCGGCCGTTGTGCCCGCGCCGCCATGATGAACCACTGCCTGCACGCGCGCGAATAACCACTCGTGCGGAACTGACTCTACGACAAACACATTGTCCGGCAGATTTTCCACTTGCAGCCCATTCCAGCCAGAGAGTAACACGGCTCGCTGCCCGGTTTCCGCCAGGGCGGCCAGGATAAGATGGGCCGTTTCGGCCGGTTTACGGCTGCTCATGCTGCCAAAGCCAATATAAATCGGTGGGGTCCCGCTTTGCAAAAACTCTTCCAAGCCCCGAGGTGGCTGCCAGTCAGTGTCGTCATTCAGGAACCAGTAACCTGTGACATGCTGGTTTCCGTTCCAATCGGCGGGTTTGGCAATGACCGCTGGGCTAAAGCCGTACAAAATAGTGTCCTTCATAGCTGCGGCGTTGAACGGGCCAAAAAATGGCGCGGCCGGCAGGCGCAGAATTTGCTGGCGCGCCGCCGTGTCTGCCCGACGACCCTGCTGCCACATCATCTGGCGGGTCAGGTGATGCGAAAGGCGATTCGCTGTTCCGCCCAACCGCGAAACGGCCGGCGACACCAACGCCCCGGCAAATTCGCGCGTTGGTGTAAACGGCACATAGTACGCCTGCAATAACGGGATATCTAGCTTCTCGGCCAGCGCCAAACCGGTGAATAATCCGCCTAATCCGGCCACGATGCCATCCATACCCTGACAGGCTGGCAGAGCATCCTTGGCCCAGTTTATGATAATCTCGCGGGCTGTTTTAGCCGCATAGTTCATGATCGTGATGAAGTTGCCTTTTTCCAGCAACGCACGCATTTCAGGACTTTCGGCAAACTCCTGAACGTTGCCTCGAACTGGCCAAAATTCCAGCCCGTGGCTGTTTACCAGGCACTCGTAGTTTTCGTGTGTAACCAGGCGCACCGAATGATCGGCAGCCAGTAGACCTTTTCCCAGGGCAATATATGGCTGAATGTCTCCCCGACTTCCCAGGGCTATGAGGGCAATACGCATAGATGTTCTCCCGCTTATGAAATGAGGATTTGTGACAAAAAGGCAAAGGAACTCTCGGTCGCTCTGAGCTGCGTCTCTACCAATGCGGGTAAGGCCAACGCCCGTCGCTGTAAATCGGCCGCAGGCCAGGGGTAAATGACCACATCCATTAAAAACAGCACCCCGGCGAGAATGAATTCGGCACATTCCAGCGGTTGCTCGGTGTGAAATAGGCCTTCGGCACAACCCTGCTGAATCAGTTCGGCATAGAGGGGGGATTGCCCGGCGAATGCCGCAGCCACCAGGCGAGTGTGCATGCCCACGTTGTCGGTCTGGCGCAGGCCCTCGAGAACGAATCCATACTCTGTTGCCAGGTTGGTGGAAGTAATCAAAATACGGAGTTTGTCCACGGCATTGCCGGGTGTTTGTGCGAGCAGCAGACGTTTTTGAGCCAAATCGTCAGCAACAATCGACTCAATGACTGCCGCCAGCAATTCTTCTTTGGATTTAAAATAGTGGTAAATGGTGCCTTTGGCAATCCCCAGGGCATCCATGACATCGTTCATGCTCGTGTGCTTGTAGCTCTTTGATTGGAAAAGTTGGCTGGCAGTGGCCACTATTTCCTGACGACGGGTTTCGGGGTCTTTCACGGTGCGTACCATAAGCGCTCCTTTCAGCATGATTGAATGGGTCGCATTATATTATATTGACCGACGGTCGGTCAATAATAAAAACGAACTGAGAGAAGTGAGTAGCGAGTAGAGGCGGCAACTTGGCATCAGGGTGGTTCTTTGGGAATTCAGGGGGTTGACACCAGACTGAAATTCGTGACTAGCAGTTTGTCGGAAAAGTGCCCGTAGCCGCGGTTTCTTACCGCGTCTTCCAGAGGCGGGGTAAGGATACCCCGGCTACAAAAAGAGGTTCTCCGACAGACTGCTAGAGACTAGAGACTGGTTCAATCTCCAGTCTCTAGTCTCCCGTAAATTATTCAATCCGTGGTATCTTCTCAATATTTCGGGCTGTCGTTGTGCGGAATGGCATTCCGCACGGTCGGATTAACAATCCGACCTACAATTTTCGAACTTTTGGAGAAGATACAATCCGTGTTTCTAAGGATTACTAAAATCAAGCGGTCCCTTTCTAGCAGTTTGTCGGAAAGGCCCGCCCGGTTTTTACCGCGTCTTCCAGAGGCGGGGTAAGGATAGCCCGGCTACAAAAAGAGGTTCTCCGACAGACTGCTAGAGACTAGAGACTGGTTCAATCTCCAGTCTCTAGTCTCCCGTAAATTATTCAATCCGTGGTATCTTCTCAATATTTCGGAGTGTCGTTGTGCGGAATGGCATTCCGCACGGTCGGATTAACAATCCGACCTACAAATTCCCGAACTTTTTGAGAAGATACAATCCGTGTTTCTAAGGATTACTAAAATCAAGCGGTCAGCCTTTCTAGCAGTTTGTCGGAAAAGTACCCGTAGCCGCGGTTTCTTACCGCGTCTTCCAGAGGCGGGGTAAGGATACCCCGGCTACAAAAAGAGGTTCTCCGACAGACTGCTAGAAATGATACAATCTGTTATGGAGCTTGCTCATGATAGAATTATCAAAACTCGAAGCCTTCATCTATGCGGCTGAGAATCTAAGCTTTTCAGTGGCAGCTAAACACTTACAACTTTCCCAACCCACAATCAGCCACCGCATTAAAACATTGGAGCAGGAATTGGGCGTGTCGTTGTTTGACCGATCAAGTCACGATCTTAATCTGACAGAAGCGGGTCGTTTGCTCTTGCCATGGGCCTCCAAGCTTATTCATCAAGCCTTAGAAACGCAGGAGCTGATGGCTTCTCTACAGGATGGCGTTGTCGGCAGCCTGCGAGTAGCGTGCAGCACCACGGCCGGTAAATATGTTTTGCCGCAGTTGGCGGCTCGTTTTTGCCGGCAGCATCCAGGCATTCAGGTCAGAATTTTGGCTTGCACACCGCACCACGTCATTCCACGCCTGTTAGAGGGTGAAGCAAATTTGGCTGTTGTGAGCAGTTATGATTTGTGCAATCAAGGGTTTGAATGTCAGGAGTTTTTTACAGACAACATTGTGCTGATTGCGCCATCCCACCACCCATGGGTCAGCCGGCAGGCTATTGAACCAGCAGACCTGTTGGTGGAACCCTTGTTGATGCGGGAGTCGACGTCTGGCACGAGGCGCGTCTTGTTAACCGAATTAGCCAAGCACGACATCACCTTAGAAGACTTAAATATATTTTTAGAATTAGGCAACGCGGAGGCAATCGTCAAAACGGTTGAAGCGGGGTTTGGCGTTTCATTTGTTTCCTCGTTGGCAGCTTCCTGGGCGTTGGCGGCAGGCAGCGTGGTGAATATACCGGTTATCGGCATGGATTTGAAGCGCATCATTTACATGATCCGGCGCAGCTTGGATACACCCTACCGACCCCAGGAAACGTTTTGGGGATTTGTTCATGATCCGAGCAACATGGATTTATTGAGCATGGCTTCTGAGGAATCTGTCTAACGCTTTGGCGGATGCCCGCCTTCTAATCTGAAAGGCCTGCTTTTTGTGGTTTCGGTTTGGTTTTGCGACTGCGGGAGTCTGCCGGGTAATGGGCGGGAGTTGTACTCCAAAATTTTATCCCAAGCCGCTCAATTAGTTGCACACGATTATTTGCGGCTAATGAATCCAATACCGCTTGCACATGCTCAGGCGCCCATGCAGCCAGCGTGCGTTCCAGTTCTTCCTGGCGCATGGGATGACGGGTGATAATCTCGATCACGGCCGTTTCCACCTCATCACACTTGCTCAAATCAAAACTGCCTTCAGCCGGATGCACCACCAGAGCCACCTCTCCAAAAATCGCCAATGCCCGCATTAGCCCTTCATCATCTGGCGGCTCTACCCAGGTCTCGGCTGGCGGGCGGGTGGGCAAATTGAGATGCACCTTGTCTGGCGCAACTTGCTCCAGAATCTTTTTGATGCCCAACAATGCTTGCTCACTGTCATTCATGCCCTGAACCAGCATCACCTCAAGCCATAACTGGCCTTGATACATCTGCCGGAATGCGGTCAATCCGTCAACCAGGCGTTGAAACGTTGCTTCAGGATGGGGCCGGTTGATCTGACGGTAAAGCTCAGGCGTACCCGCATCCAGAGACGGCATCACCGCATCCGCTGCCGCCAATGCCCGCCGGACAGATGGCAAATAGAGCAGTGAGCCATTGGTGATAACCGCGATAGGTTGGGTCGTCAGCTCCTGAGTCTGTTGAATTAGCCAGCCAAGACCGGCGTGTAAGGTTGGTTCACCCGAGCCGACAAATGTCACCCAATCGATTTGCCCTGGTGGGTGCAGAGCCAGGGCATATTTTATTTCGGCCAATATCTCCTCGCGCGGGAAATATTCGCGCCGTGCATGGGTCACGGGCATGGTTCGCCCAAGTTGGCAGTAAACACAGTTCCAATTGCACGTTTTGAGCGGGATGGTATCAACGCCCAGGGATTGCCCCAGGCGACGTGATGGCACTGGCCCGAAAACGTAGTTCATCGTATCAACTCGCCTGCCACTGGGGATCGGGGGGTAACGGCCGTTTCAAGGCCCACCACGTCACCAGCAAACAAATCAACCCGGTTGCCACCGCCGATGTGAGACACCACATACAAACTGCGCCGATCACCAGCAGCTCCAGCAGTGTCAGGTAAAGCGAAAACAGCGTACCCCCAAACGCCAGCCCGACCAGCGCCAGCACAGCCAGACGCTGCCAGGTTTCGACGCGCTGTAGCAGCCACAAACCCGCCACGCTTATGTAGAAGAGCAAGCCCAAAACGGCAATAGGAATGCCGAAAATGTGGGCATAAGGACTGCTCTGAACGATGTTGCATTCACCAACGGGACCGCAAACGGCCGTGACATGCGTCGTCTCTACATAAGCCAGATAACCAGACACAACCAGACCAATGGTCATCAGCGCGCCCATCAGCCCACTGCGCCCTATACCTGAATTGAGCGCGCCGCCGGCTTGCGTAAGCGCTGCCCACCGCCCGCCCAACTGCCAGACACAGAACAGTAAAACGGCCAAAAGCCCCAGCAAAACCATCCATCCCAGGGCAAATCCAACGGCGTCTGGCGGGGATGCGGTCTCTGCTTCGGTCGCAGCTGCGGCGTCGATTGTTTCAATTGATTGCGCTGTTGTGTCTTCGGTTGCCGCGATGGCAGATGGAAAGAGAGAGGGAAGCGGAACGGCCGTTGCCACATCCGCACTCACTGCGCCATCCGCTTCTGTGACGGGAGTCTGTGTCTGTGCCGCTTCTTCTGCCTGCGCAGAATCTGGCGCGGGCGTTAATTCCATCACAATCTCCGCCATACCGGGGAAATTGGGCCAATTGTTGCCCCCAGCCGCCAAACCAGCCTCAATCATTTCCGGAAACACATTCTCGATCTCCAGAGCGCCGACCAAAACGGTGTCTTCAATGACCAGCGTAGGCACGCCCTGCCGGTTTTGGGGAGTCTGGTAGTAGGTAATGGCGCGCGTAAACAAATAGCTGCCCGCTTCGGTGGTGGTATCAATAGCCAAAACGGCTAACTGCTCCCCATATTTTTCCATCAGCGGAATCATGACGTTGTTGATGGCTTCATGACAATGGGGGCAAGTTGGCGAATAAAACAAGACAGCATGGACGACCGCCGGTTCTTCCGTCTCTTGTTCTTGGGCAGAAGCCGGCAAGCTGAACACAAGACAGCTTACAAAAATCATCCACCACCAGATGATCCGAGATGTGTTGCCAGGCATGTTAGTGCAGCCGCTCCATGTGGTTGACGATTTTGCCTTCGATAACGGCCGTAACGGCCGTTTCCACATCCGCAATGTCTGTCAAAATAGGCTGCACATTTGCCTGTTCCAATCCGGTGTAAGCGCCCTGCCCCATTCCCCGCGCCAGCAAAACATCACAATCGGTAATCGTGGCAAACATCCGCTGGTGCTTTTCGGCCGAATGCTGCCCCTGCCCATGTCCAGTCTCATGATGATGCTCGTGGTCATGGTGCGCTTCACCGGCAAAGTCCTGATGCCCCATTTTGGCGCGCAGTTCCTGAGCCACTATCTGCCCAGCCTCAACCGTATAAACCGCATACTTTGTGGCTCGCCCAAAATGGGCGCTAATTTTTTTCCCATCATCCGTTACAACGGCAATTTTCATATCACGTCACCTTTTTACAGAGATGAAGAACAGCACACAAAGTACTGTTCTTCATCAATTTGTAAACACGCGCCAACTCTAGCAGTCTGTCGGAGAACCTCTTTTTGTAGCCGGGGTATCCTTACCCCGCCTCTGGAAGACGCGGTAAGAAACCGCGGCTACGGGTACTTTTCCGACAAACTGCTAGAAGGTCAGAGACATCCCGGCCCCTTGGGCATCCAATAAGAAGGCCGGCGCACTCAAAACCTCCACGCCCTCCCGCACATCTTCGACCTTGATGCCTTTATTTTCCAGCGCCAATTCGCACAAAATAACACGGCCGCCTTCGGCCATAATATCATCGTACAATTTAACGGGATCAGGCAGGCCCTTCAGGTGCATATCACGAATCTTTTCCAGCTCGCCCTTTACCAAAGCATTTGCCCCGCCTGGGCAGAAGAACAATATCACGTCATCACCAATCCCCACCCCAGAGGCGCCCATAATCAGCGTCGGCATGACATGCGGTGGATCGGCGTGATTGCACACCACCACCATTTTACCACTTCCATTGTCACTCATTGAACCATCTCCTTTGTTAACATAACTATGCTTATTGAAACTTACGATTTATTCCAGGTTCGTAGTAACCGCTTTAGCGGGTTGAAACGGCTAAAGCCGCCACTACAAACTTGCTAATCAATCCGTGCCTGTTGGCGCAAAATCAGGAACCAACTGCTCTTCACGTACTTTGGCTTTGATGGCTTCCAAATACATAGCCAACGGCCGATAAAACAGATGCGCCCATTTGCCCACACCGACCTCCGTATCCAGCATCGCCACCATTGCCATCACATGAATCACATAAATAATGTAGGTTGGCCATGCCCAGCCCGCATAGCGGAAGATGTGGACAAAAATGCCGGTCACAGCGCCCGTTAAAATGAAGGTTGGGAACAGCCAGTCGGTCGGCTGCGAGAAGCGGTGTAACTGCTCTGTTTTGCGCCAGCGCCCAATCAGGATTTCTGACGAGGTGTAGATCAGAACGATGGTGGCGTAGTAGCCCAACCAGCGCTGGGGATGCCAAAGGGGGTAAAAAGCGTCCGTTTGGAACCACCACAGAAAGCCTAAAATCAAAACCAACATGGTGACATAGCCAGTAACCAGCAGAAAATGCTTAAACCAACGGCCGTCATCATGCTTTTCCTCGTCATCGCCATGACAATCGCGCCAGCGGCGTTGGGTAGCAAAGGCGGTTATATACACGGGCAGCGTTTCCAGGTAAATGCGCAGCGGCACTTTGTTACCCATTGTCACTGGCGCCAACACATGCCGCGACATCTTAAAAACGCCTGCGATCATGCGATAAAACAACATACTGCCATGCAGGAGTACCAGCGCCCACACCAGCATGACAGGGGCAAAGGTGTTGAGCTGTACAGAGTTTGTGACGATGTTGTGAAAGCCGGTAAGGGCATGGTAGCCAATAAAAAGTACCAATACGATCAAACCGATGCGCACGATGGTTTTGATAACGGCCGTTTCCGACGTATACAATTTCGCGCTCAAACCTGTCGGGTCATATTGTGCTGTCAGCCAGCGCCGCAGGGCCATCATCGTCTCGCCCGGTTCCGCTTCCTTGGGGCAAGTGCTGGCGCAATCGCCGCAGTAATAACACAGCCAGGGGTCGGTGCTGGCGAGAAGCTGCTCTTTCGCGCCCACCTGCGCCAGCCGAATCATGTTGCGCGGGAAAGGGTGCTCGTCGCTGGTGAGCGGGCACATGGCAGTGCAAGTGCCGCAGTTGAAGCATTTTTCCGCCCCCACTGCCCCATAATCCTGAAGGTCAATCAGCAAATTAGGATCAACACGCGTACTCATTTTTTGCCGTCCTTAACGCGCTGGTAAAGGTAATACTCGCCACACATGCCCGTTTCCACGACAAGCCCATATTTTTTCATGGCCGTAATATGCCACAGCACTTCGTGGGCAGGGATGCCGCTCGCTTCGGCTACTTCGGGCACCGTTTTCGGTTCCTCGCGCATCAGTTTGCAAATGTCGCGGCGCACCGCTTGCTGCGCTTTCAATTTTTCCTGGGCGTGGGCTACCGTTTCCTTATGCGCTTCACGTAACTGTTTAAGGAGTATCGCTCTCTTTTTGGCATCTTCTCGTTTATCGCTCATCAGGCAAGCTCCAGGGCAAACAAATCTTCAGCGGCAAGCGCATCGACCATCGCCTCATATTGCTTCAGCGTCCAACCTTGCAGATCGATGGCGCGGTTGGGGCACGCCCCGACACACACGCCGCAGCCAGCGCAGTTAGCCGCACAGACAACGGCCGTTACCTTTTCCGTCCCATTCACCATCACCGGCTGCATCGAAATGGCATCTTCGTAGCAGCATTCTTTGATGCACTCACCGCTGCCATCACACAGTGCCGGATTGACAATAGCCACAAACGGTTCCAGCTCTACGTACCCTTGTCCCAGCAAAACGGCCACTTTTGCCGCCGCCGCCGAAGCCGCCGCGCAACTTTCCTGGATATTCATCGGTCCTTGGGCCGTGCCGGCGAGCAAAACACCGGGAACGGCCGTTTCCACCGGCCTTAATTTGGGATGCACTTCCGCCAGGAAACGGTCGCTACCGGCGTTGATTTTGAGCAGCTTGATAATGTCGTCCACCGGATTGGGCATCATACCCACGGCCAGCACCACCAGGTCTACAGGCAGCTCCAGCGACTGACCCCAGGTCAGATAATCTGTCACCCACACCAGCGCCGGATGCTCCTCACCGGCAGGCGCGGCCAGCACTTCCGGCAGTTCATCGTCATGGAAGCGCAGGAAACGCACCCTGTTTTCCGACGCCAGGTTGTAATACAGTTCGTGCCCTCGGCCATAGGTGCGAATATCTTCATACACATCAAAAACATTGATGGCGGGGTAACGCTGATGCAGTTCGTTGGTGGCTTGCAGCGTGGCTGTGCAGCACACCCGCGAGCAGTAATCGTTTACCTGCCCGTCTGGCTGCGGCTCGTTCAGGCCATCAAGTTGCCGACTACCCACACAATGCACAAAAGCGATGTTTTTGACGGCACGGCCGTTAAATTCCAGCCTCTCATCTTCCCCAGCCAAAGCCAGCAAACGGATAAACGCAGGCAGCGTGATCACCTCCGGCAGCACGCCATACCCATACTCACCAATGGGAGGTTCGTACGGCCGGAAGCCGGTTGCCACGACCACCGCCCCCACCGCCAGATCGAACGTTTTGGGCTTGTTTTGCAGATGGAGCGGCTCGCCGTTCAGTTCCAAACAGCCATCCTCGTAATGCGCCCAATCAATGGCCGGCGTGGCCGGATAACAGCCTGGGTATGGCTGATAAAGTACCGACCGTGTTGTCAGACCATAGTTAAATTCATCCGGCAGATTGGCAGGGGCAACTACGTTAACGGCCGTTACCCTATCGTCGCTGATACCACGAGACTGCTGGCAAATTTGCACAGTGAAATCGCCCACCACCCCTTGCACGCCAACCAGTTCCGCCTGCGTGTAGAGGGTGATATTGGCATGGCTGACAACCCGTTGGATCAGCGCCTTCAGCAAGTCACGCGCCCCATCGCCAGTCGGAAAGACCTGTTCCAATTGGGCCATGTGGCCGCCCAGAAACGGACTTTTTTCAATTAAAGTGACCTTGATGCCGCGCCGGGCAATGTCCAGCGCTGCGCGCAAACCGGCCACGCCGCCGCCAATGACCAACGCATGTTTTTGCGCCTTCAGGCGAATGGGTTCCAGCGGCTCCAACAACCGCGCCTTGGCGACCCCCGCCGCCATCAGCCGAATGGCTTTGGCGGTCGCGCCATCGGGATTATCATGATGCACCCAACTGGCTTGTTCACGAATGCCCACATGGTTGTAAAAGTAGGGATTCAGACCCGCTCGCGCGACGGTGCCGCGAAAGGTTTGTTCATGTAAAGAAGGGGCGCAGGCGCCGATGACCACCCGGTTGACACCTTTCTCTTTAATATCTGCCTCGATGAGCGCTTGCCCGGCATCGGAACACAGCGACAGATTGGTGCGCGAGACGACCACGTTGCCCAGTTCGCCTGCCGCCTTAACCACGCGAGCGCAGCCTACCACATCACTGATATTGCCGCCGCATTGGCAGGTATAGACGCCGATGCGAATTTCTTCGGCTGGCAATGGCTCTTTATCAGGCATAGCTCACCTCTTTGACAGATGTGGTTTGGGGGGAACGGCCGTTTCCCGCCATACCAACCGCCCGCCTTTCTTCCAAATAGGCCGCTGTCTCAGCCGCCGCTGCGCCCGCCATGACAATACTGTCCACAATATCCATCGGTCCTGCCGCCGTGCCCGCCACAAAAATACCGGGCTGATAGGTCAGGCACGGGGAGATATTGGCCGCTGATTGAGCCACAAACCCATCATCAGCCGCTACTGGCACGTTATAAATCAGGCCAGGGTTATAACTGGGCAACATGCCCACTGAAAGCACGACCATATCATGTTCCCGTTCCACCACGGATCCGTCGTCAATTTGCTCCACGCGCACCACCGGGTTTTGGGCTGCGTCTTCATGAATGCGTGCCACCTTGCCTCTGACAAATTCGATGCCCATGGCACGGGCGTTTTGGTAAAACTGCTCATACCCCTTGCCAAAGGTGCGAATGTCCATGTAATAGATGGTGATGTCGGCCAGCGGCAGCGCCCCAGAGAGCAGCATCGCCTGTTTGATGGCATACATGCAGCAAATGCGAGAGCAATATGCCACGCCCAATGAGATGTCCCGCGACCCTGCGCACTGCACATAAGCAATGGATTCCGGCTCTTTGCCATCTGACGGACGCAGCACGTGGCCGTAAGGTCCGGTGGGAGCCAGGAAGCGCTCCACCGTGAGCGCATCGACGACATTACGCAGCTTACCCCCGCCGTATTCAGCTTTGGCGTCAGTCGGTGTCAGTTCAAAGCCTGTCGCCAGCACAATGGCGTCTGCGTGAATCTCGAAGGTTACGGCCGTTTGGGTAAAATCAATGCAATCGGCTACCGGGCAAACGTTTTCGCATTTACCGCACAAGATGCAGTTGTCGATGTCGAGTACGGCTTTTTGGGGAACGGCCGTGGAAAAAGGCACCCGTATCACCCGCTGCGCGCCCAAACCCATGTCAAACGCCGACGGCAAATCCAATGGACAGGCATATTCACACAACCGGCAGCCGGTGCAGCTCTCTTCATTCACGTAGCGCGGCTTTTTATTGATTTGGGCGCGATAGCTTGCGCCATTTTGCTCAAGGGCGACCACCTCGCAGTAGGTCAACAAGGTAATGTTTTCATGATGCGCCACCGCCGACATTTTGGGCGTGGTGATGCAGGAGCAGCAGTCGAGCGTGGGAAACACTTTGCTCAGGGAGATCATTTTGCCGCCGATGCTGGCTTCTTTTTCTACCAACGCCACATGAAATCCTTGATCAGCCAAATCCAGCGCCGACTGCATCCCCGCGATGCCGCCGCCCACAACTAAGGCGTCTACTTGCAGGTTTTTCATAGTCACGATCCAATTTCTCTCAGACGGGTACAGGCACGTTCCGTTTCTGACGGACAGGCCCAATTTCTTGCAAGACATGATTCATCTGGATTACTTCATTAAGAAACGGCTTCGTGCAAACGGTGCAAATGGCGGCCAGACGCAGGCGGCGGGTATCAATCCCCCGGGTTTCCATGAGCGGATAGACGTGGTTGATGATAACGGCCGTGCGCTCCGCACCCCCCTTGTAAGGACAATCAGTCCCGCTGTACATCACCAAAATGGCATCAATGCCGCGCTCAAAAGTTCGCAAATAAAAATCTTCCGGAAACATGGCGGGGCACACCACCGGCAGCACATACACATTGGCCGGATAATCCGTGTGCAGTTGGCCGACAGAATCAGCCCCGGCATACCCACCCGAAATCGTCGCCAATATGAGGATTTTAAAGTCACACTTCACAGTTTCTACGGCCATCACGCAATCCTTCGCCCATCCGTTTATCGCAAGTGATAGGTCGCCTGTTGTCAGCCCAAAAGCGCCGCCAACAGACCGGTTAACGAACCCGCTTAATAAACAACCGGTCATAACCAGAAACCGTCACATAACCCAGGTATTCATGGCCCACTTTCTGGCACCATTTGGGCAGTTGGTCTTTCGTTTTCGAGTCGCCAGACCAAATTTCCAACACTTCACCCACTTTGATGGCCCCGATGCCTTTTTTGGCTTCCAACAATGGACCAGGGCAGGCGCTCCCCCGAGCATCGACGATTTTTGCTGCTTGAATATCAGTTAACGCTTTAGCTACTGCTGTCATAATTGACCTCCGTCAAAAAGAACTGTTGGTTCGTCAGGAATTCAGGGGATTGACACCCAATGATGCGTGAAGCGTGCTGCGTGACCAGAGAGACCTCGCGCAACACGCATCACGCTTCACGCTTCACGCTTCACGCTTCGCAACCCCAAGAAATCCTAAAGACCCGATCTGTTAAGACAAATTTGTTATTGATCCCCTTTGTGCGCTTGTATGAGCAGATGGCAGTTTGCCACCATATCCGTTTGGACCAGCCCATAATAAATGGTTTGCGCCTCTCGCCGCGAATAGAGGATTCCCTTTTCTTTCATGAAGTGAAGATGCTGCGACGTGTTTTGCAGCGAAGCGCCTATCGCCTCGGCAATATCGGTGACTGATTTCTCTGATTCAGCCACGGCCCACAAAATTAACACCCGTCTAGGATTGGCGAACACACGGCAAATATCAGCCTGTCGCTCGGCCAATTCTTCGCTTGTCTCATTCATTCATCAGTCTTGGGGTTCGTTCATTATTAACTTATGAGTTTGCAGATTAGACCAATCTCACTTGGTTAACCACACACGAACCCTTAACAAGCTGTTCACAGCTTGCATAGTTGCAGATATGCTTGATTACGACATAACTTGAATATACGAGACGCAGCATAATTGGATAAGTGTCTTTTATCACGCACGAGATTTAATTTTTCAATCGGGAGCTATAGAATTTCCTTATAAAGCCCCACATGCTCCCGACTTCCTTTTTGGCTGTCTACAACTCCTTTTGTTTGTGAATTAATTCCTTATATTGACGCCACCAACTGTTTGGCAGTATATTGCTTTCTGGCTCGAGAACCGGCAACTATAAATCTTCCCATCAGGCACTGTTATCAAAATTTCATGTCGGAGATCAAACCAATACTCAGCAAAACGAAGAATTTTTTGCTTTTCAGGCCATACCGGTGTCACCGGCCACACCTTCTACTACCTAATTCCAAAATCAATCGTATCTGTACAGACCAAGGGTCCGCTCAAGACTAACTTCTTGGGTTGATTGGGAGGCTGGAGATTAGAGACTGGTTCAATTTCCAGTCTATTGCGGATTAAAAAATTATTCCGGTAATTGAAAGACATGTCATGCTGAGAGCCTGTGCTGAGCTTGTTGAAGTGTCCTCCGAAGCATCCCATATGCTTAGAATGCCCAAGTTGCGGGGATTCTTCCCCGTTCAACGTTACTCAGGGCCGCGGACTCCGCTCAGAATGACTAGCTCATTACCTGATTATTTTCTTAAACTCCAACAGGTTCCAGTCTCCCGCAAGTTATTCAAGCCATGTTTCTTACAGTCTCTTGAGTCGGCTGTACAGCTCCAATTAATCAATAAGTACCCAAGCGCCATACCTGTTTTCAAACAATCTAGGTTCTTCAGGAACTCAGGGGGTTGACAGCCCCTGATGCGTGAAGCGTGATGCGTGACCAGAGAGGTTTCACGCATCACGTATCACGCTTCAGACCAAACCCCATGAAATCCCAAAGACCCACAATCTATCTACCAAAGAACCGCATATCGTCCCACGATTTTGCCGGTTCACTAAGTAAACGCCATCAGAACTCGATGGAAAAAGGTACTCATTCCTGGCAGTTTGTCGGAAAAGTACCCGTAGCGGCGGTTTCTTACCGCGTCTTCCAGAGGTGGGGTAAGGATACCCTGGCTACAAAAAGAGGTTCTCCGACAGACTGCTAGAAAAATTCGGCGCTTGGAGCCAATTGGTGGAGTTGGCATTTCCGCGATGCGCCAATAGGTAACGCTTATCATTTGTCGCCTAAACCTCATGACCTCAAAGTAAGGAGACCTGGCTATGGCCTTAACCGAGCAGTTCAAAAAACTTTTCCTCCGCCAAAAGAACAGCACCGACTCCCTGGTTTTACTGCTCAAACGCCGGGTACGTGAAAACCAAAAAGCGGATCAGGCAACGCTGGTTGCCCCTTACGATCTGTTCCTGGAATTTGTTAAATCGGACATGGCTTATCTGGGGGCGTTGAGCAGCGGCTACGGGGAATGCAGCAAAGAAGTTTACGCCTCAACCTCCATCAATTTTGGTGAACTTGTGGCCCCGGCCGGTATTGACCTGGAAGTCGGGGGTGATATCGCCGGCGCTTCCGGCTCGCAAGCTTTGATCGTGCTGCACGTACACCCCAAATCGATGCCCGGTTTCAGCGCGGCCGCTCCGATCTGTTTAATGAAGCTGGATGGCAAGCGCCGTACTGCCAAAGCCAGCATATCGGGAAAAGCGGCCGTCGGGCTGCCCGATTCTGTTACTTCCGCCGCCAGCGCGGCCGGCGTTGAAACACTGGCTTTGTCGCTGGAAGCAAAAGGTGAAGCCTCGCTTTCCGGCGAGTACATGAGTTTAATTGATGAAGCGCCACGCTGGTTCTCAGGCCCTCTCGACTCCGACTTGAAAAAGTTTTTTTTACTGGCTCTTGGCTCAGGCAGTAAAGGAGACCTCAAGCAAGAAGTCGCCGACTGGCTGGTGAAAAAGTGCGGCGTGCCTCTGGAAGGAAATCTCGCCAACGGTGGAACCTGGCAAGACTGGAAAGGTCCAAAACTTACGCAGCATTTCGATCTCCTCAAACTTGATATAAAAAATCCTAAAAAGGGCGCCAAAAATTGGAAAACGGAGAACCTGCTTGAAGTTTTGAAGTACCTTCAGACCTACTATGCCGACGAGCAGGCGGTCAAGAAACTCGAAGAGAGAAAAATATCCGTCCCGCCCTTAAAAGAACGCGTTTTGCTCCCCACTTATATCAACTTCCTCGAACAACCGACACGGGAGCCAGACGCCCCCTACAATTCTCCGTACAACAATCTATGTTTTGTTTCTCTGTGGGGGCACGCTAAAGATGGCTCGACCAGCATTCAGGCTGAAGCCAGGTTGGGGAAAAAAGTTGATGCTGGCGCTGAAGCGCAGGCGACTGGCTATCTGAAACACACTGCTTACCGTTTTCAAACATGGACACCGGCGAAAAACTTCAAAGGCAATATGATCATGACGCAAGACACAGTCATTGATTATCGAATGGTTCAGAAATCCGCTGAAGCGCATCTCAAGAAGCCTGAAAAAGAAGCAGAAAAACCGTCTGTTTATAATATGATGACGTACCGGTCGGCGGTGGTGTTCTGGCGCTATCCGGAAAAGACAGAGGACATCACAACGGTGTTTCGCGCCTCAGAAACGAACAGCGGCGTTTGTTTTGGCGTTTCCGTCCAGGCGCTCAAACTGAGAGAATGTGTTTTGGCCGCAAACGCCCTGAGCAGCGAACAAAAAATTCTGCTCGATTCACTAAGCGCGCAGCTGCGTGTGACCACTGACCAATTGAAGACCTGTCTCACAGAATCCTGGGTGTTTGATCGCGAGTTCAACCCAGATTTCCCAACAGAAGTCATTCTACTTGAATCGAGCTTTACGACGGATCCGTTAACGGCCGTTATCCTAGCGCCCCAAAAAGATCCGAGTCCGTACCAAATTAAAAAAGGGTTCCTTGATGACATGGTTACCCGGACCCGGACCCTGCAAGCCGTTCGTATTCGCTACCGGATTGCCGACCTGGCGGAAAACAAACAGACGTTGTTCAAATTGGGTATACCGGAAAAACTGCACGGTGTTTCCGACCTCAGCCTGGGCATCCAACTAAATAGTATCACGCGGGCTGGCTGCGAAGGGGTTGTCGACATTGATACCCAGTGGATGAATCAATATCTAGATCAGCTCGGTGAAAGTCCTGACCCGTCCAAAGCATCCCGGCGGGGGATACCACCTGTTGCTCTGCTGCATCAGTAATTAGAAAACGGACAAGATATCCCCATGATTGATCCGAGCGGCGTTAAGCAGTTAAGCGACCTTGAACTGGATGCAGCGGCTCTTACCGTGCTGTTTCCCAAAGAGTTGATGGACCAGGCGTTCACTTTATACGATTTCCAACGTGATTCTGACAGCGGCGATTACCAATTCGAACTTGCCTGGGATGCGGCTCGCTGGACGATCATCCCTGACCTGCTGGTCATTGACGCGCCTCGGCTGCAAGTATCTGGCGAGCAAGGCATGATCGCGGCTCAGTTGACGGCCGTTATCGACCTGGCCGGTCTGCCGTTTTTAATTTCCCTGGAAATGCCGGCGGGGCGCGGCGCGGCCTATTTGCTCGCCGCCGAAGCCGGCAAACCGCATCGGCTGGGCGCGTTGACCCGCAATTTACAACTTGATGGCCTTGGATTCGATGATCTGGCCCTGGCCGAGGCGTTTATTGTCTTTGAAGTGGACAACGCCAGCGCCATGCTTCATGTGGAACTGGCCGATGCCTGGCGCATGGGTCCGCTGACGCTCGACGCGGTCAAACTCGATTTACGCTACGACAACGGAACAACCACCGGCGAGATCGTGGCCGAGTCAAGCATAGAAATCGGCGGCAGCAAAATCATCATCCATTTTTCTGCCACCCATGCTGGCCCGGATGAGGGCTGGCAGTTTGAGGGAGATGTTACGTTCCCGCCAGAGGCGACATTGAAACACCTGCTGGAACATTTCGATTTTAGCGGCACCGAAGGATTGTCGGACCTGCTGGATTGGGGCATTTCGTCGCTCGTCATCACCTATGACACCAGCGATAATTTCTTGACGTGCCAAACGGCCGTACACGGCGGCAGCGGCAACTGGCAAATCATCCCCGGCATCATCTCGCTGGGTCCAACCGACATCATGCTGGAATCTGTTGCTGGCGACATTGCCATCGACATTGCCTCCGTCGCCCGCATCGGCGGCGTTGATTGGCAGGTAGCCGCCGAATTCCCCGCTTTACGCGGCCAGGCAGCAATGCTCAAAGGCGAACTTTACCGGATTGCCCCCCTGCTGGAAATGCTGCACATGACCGGGTTCGGGCTAGACGACCTCACCATTGCCGAGGCCCTGGTGCTGTTCGACGGAAAAGCGCGCAGCGCCATCATCCATGTCGAACTGGGCAGCGTGTGGCAAATTGGCCCACTGCAGCTCAACGATGTCAAGATCGACTTCAGCTACAAGGGCGGTTCGCCCGCCGAAGTGTCCGGTCAGGTGGTCGCCGCGCTCGAATTAACCATTGATAATGCCACCGAAAAACTCAGTATGTCTGGAACGCACGAGGGCGCCGGGCAAGGCTGGCAAATAAACGGTGATATTCAATTTGAAAAAGCGCTTCATATCGCGGCTGTCGTAGCCGCGATTGCGCCGGACGCTGCCGATCTCTTGGAGCCAATCGAACGGTTTGGGGTGACGGAACTTGAACTGTCTCTCGATTCCCATACCGGCCATTTCACAGCGATCTGCACCGCATTTTGGGGCGAGGGTGAGGAGAGGGGTGCGGATACGGCCGTTATCCTTCTACAGCTAGAGCGCATCCGCAATCCCGACAACACCTACCACACAACTTTTAGCGGCCACCTCTCCATGGCCGGGCTGACCTTTGATCTATTAGCCGATCACCGGCAAAATGTGACCACACTTCTGGCCCGCTACCACAATGATGCCGGGACAGAGGTCCCGCTGGGCAAGCTTTTGGCGGCCATCGACGATGAAGCGGCCGACATCCTGGGAGACCCCGGCCCCAGTTTCAAGATCAAGGATGTTTTGTTTGTCTATCAGACCGGCGGCAAATTCTTGTTTGCCGTTGATATGGATATGGGGCTGGACCTGGCGGGCCTGGGTCAGTTGCCCCTGATCGGCCAGGCTTTGCCCAAAGATCAGCAACTGCTGCTTGCCTTTGAACCCATTGTGACACCCTCCGCGCCAGAAAAAATGCCCGACATAACCAGCATTCAGGCGTTACTACCGGCCGGATCGCCCCAGTTACCCGGCCAACTCAAGCCATCGTTTAATTTCATCACCACGCTGCAAATAGGCGAACAACGCCAGGTTTTGTGGGGAGACGAAGAACACCCCCCGGCGCCGGAAAGCTCCCTATCGCCAGCCGGGGCGGCAGAGTTGGATACCAGCCTGGGAAGCGCAAACACACCACCGAGCACCTCGGCGACGGATAATTTGCCGGTTCCGGCCGCCGCCAACCCGGATGGCATGACCTGGATCGACGTGCAAAAACACATCGGGCCGCTGGAATTGGCGCGTCTGGGCATTGGGTTTCATGCCGGAAACCTGGATGTCTTGCTGGATGCGGCGCTCACTGTGGGGCCGATGACCGTGGCGCTGTCCGGGCTTGGGGTTGAATATAACTTGAAGAGCAAGGCGCTGTCGTTCATGCTGCAAGGTTTGGGGCTTGATTATCGTTCCGGCGACCTGGCGATCAGCGGCGCGTTTCTGAAGCAGGCTGACGAATTTACCGGCATGGCGCTGATCAAGACAACGGAAATGTCGCTGTCCGCTCTGGGCGCTTATGGGACAGACGACACCGGCCACCCGTCTCTCCTCATCTACGCTTTTCTCGACTATCCTTTAGGCGGGCCGACCTTCTTTTTTGTGCGGGGTATGGCGTTTGGTTTTGGCTACAACCGCAAGCTGCGCCTGCCGGAAGTGCAGCAAGTGCGCCAATTCCCGCTGATTCAGGAAGTGCTCAAAACGATGGACCAGCCGTCAACTGCGGCTGATACGGCCGTATCCCAAACCATCACCCAATCGCTCACAACCGAACTACAATCTTTGCACGATTGGCTCACGCCCCAGGATGGAGAATACTTCCTGGCTGTTGGCGTGCGGTTCACCTCTTTCGAAATTCTGGATAGTTTTGTTCTGCTGACCATCTCGTTGGGGCAGCAGTTTGCCCTTGATGTCGTCGGCATCTCGCAGCTCGTCATGCCGCGTGACAGCGACAAGCCGCAGGCGAAAATCGAGCTGGCGCTGCGCGCCCACTACGCCCCGGCCGAAGGACTTTTGCAGGTACGCGCTGAAATTACCGAGCGCTCCTGGGTATTCTCCGAGCAGTGTCATCTGCAGGGCAGTTTTGCCTTTTTTGCCTGGTTCAAATCCAATGCGGCCACCGGAGCGAACGCGGGTGATTTTGTTCTCTCAATGGGCGGTTATCATCCCGATTTCAAACCGCCGGCCCATTATCCGCAGAATCTGAAACGGCTGGGTTTTGATTGGCTGGTCGACTCCAACACGACCATCAAAGGTGAACTCTATTTTGCCATGACGCCCACGGCCGTTATGGCCGGCGGTCGTCTGGAAGCTCATTGGCATAGCGGCTCCATGGGCGCTGATTTTGTCGTCACCGCCGACTTCCTGATCGCCTGGGAACCTTATCACTACGAAGCGCATATTTCCCTGGAAATTCAAGCCTACGCCGTCATCGAAATTTTTTGGACGCGCACCCGGGTTTCCATGAGCGTCGGCGCGGATTTGTTGATTTGGGGACCGGAATTTGGCGGCCGTGGGCATATTCATTTCAGCGTGTGCGGCATCGGCGTCGGCTTCGACGCCTCGTTTGGGGCGGGCAAAGCGCAGCCACCGCCGCTGGCCTGGCCCGCGTTCCGCAAAGCGTTTCTGCCCCAAGACGAACAGCAAATCTGCACCATCCAGGTCCAGAGCGGTCTGGTGCGCATCATCGAAAGCGCGCAGGCTCCCGGCGAAACCCACTGGATCATCAATCCCCGCGACTTCCGCATCGCCACCAACAGCGTTGTACCCATTAAAATCATGGACAGCGGCAGCGAAAAGCAAACCCAGCCCGAAGCTGGCATCGGCATCGCCCCGATGGCCTTGGGGGCGGCCATGCTGACCACAACCCATGTGATTCGCATCACGTGGGGCAGCGTTCCGGCCGGTGAAGAATTTGTGTACACGCCGATGGTCAAGGGCTTCCCAACCGCGCTGTGGGGCGAAAGCGCCAATCCGGCCGATAATTTGAACAGCGAGATGCGCAGCGCCTGGGGCGGGTTCACCATCACGCCCCACGAGCCGGTCAAGCCGGGGGCCACCGCCTTTATTCAGCGGCGACACCTCAGTTATGATGTCTTTGCCATCGCGGAAGATGCGGGGGAACACACCCAAATCGGTTATGACGTACCGGATGAGGCCCCACAGAACCCGGCAGAGGCCATAGCCGAGGCTTTTACCGATCAGCGCGAGGCGCGCGATGTTGTTTTGACAGCGCTGGGCATCGAGCCGCGCAGCGCCAATCGCGCCGTCGATCAGATTGCCGCTACGCTGGTGTTGGCCCCCACGTTTGCCCACAACCGCGACGGCCGTGCCGTGGTAGAGGAATCATGAGCCAACAAATCTCCCTTACACCGCCCGAATTATCCCCCGACGATCAGATTCAGTTTGTCGACCGGCATCGGCCGCGCCTGCCAGACGGCGGTTATCAAATTACCCTTTACCAACAGGTAACCATCGGCGACCACACACTAACCGACCAGCGCCACATTGGACCTTATGTTGTCGAAGACCAAACCAAGGCCGCGCCTATCGCGGCCCATTTCCCGGAACCAGACAAACCGGTCACGGTTAATTTCCATGTGCTGGGGCCGCGTTTCCAGCTCGATCCCGCGCTTGTTCATGCCGTTTTCCCACCCGATAACAGCCAGGGACGCTATTCCCACACGCTGCCCCATCTCATTTTGGAGCGCAGCACACTGCCCTGGGAACGTTTTGCCCAGGGCAAAGTGAAGGACCCCGAGACTGGGCTTCCCTGGCTGGCGCTTTTACTATTTGAGGCCGATCAGGCGCCGCCCCTGAAAACAGTGCCTCTGCCCACGCTGCTGGCCGAGACCGGCCCCGGTTTCCCGGCACTGCAACCTGAAATTAGCAATGAAACCGCTGAGGCTGTCACGGTTATTGATGTTGCCTGGAAAGATGTACGGCCGTTACTGCCAACGGCCGTTGAACTCCCCTTCTTAACCCACGTCCGCCTTGTCGGTCACCCGGAGCGCCCGCCAGACCCGGATGGAAATGGCGAACGCGCGGTCATCGTCGGCAGCCGTCTGCCAACGCCCGGCAAAGCGTGTGTGATGCACCTGGTAGCGCTCGAAGGCCGTTATCTGCCGCAAGGTGATGGCTTTGCCTTCCACGCCATCGTCGACGCCGCCGACGACGACACCATGATGCGCTTTGTCAGCCTGAAAACATGGAGCTTTACCTGCCTGCCCGATGGCGACAACTTTAAGCAGCGCCTGGAGAAACTTAATCGCAGTCCTTCAACGCTGCACATGCCCGTGACAACGGCCGTGGCCGGCAGTCCGGCCGAGCGTTTTGTCCGGTCTGGCTACCACGCCCTGCCCCACTTTTGGCGGCGCGGCGCGGAAACCCGTTCCTGGTATCACGGCCCACTCCTACCGGCGGCCATCGACCCACCACAACTGCCGCTGCCGGCGCGCAGTCCCGACGAACTTCTGATTTTCGATACCGCTCTGGGCATGTTCGATGTCTCTTACGCCGCCGCCTGGGAACTTGGCCGCATGATGGCCTTGCAGGACAGCGCCTTTGCCCTGCGCCTGTTTCATTGGAAACGAGAACATGCCCGGCAGTCGCAATATATTCGCCAAAAGGCCGACCTGCTCTACTTGCCGCTTGCCGCCGACGAAACATGGGCGGCGCCGGAGCTGCCAGCCGAAATCAGCGATTGGCTTTACAACCTGACGCAGTTGCAGGGCATTCCGTTTAATTACCTGATTCCCGATGAGCGCCTGCTGCCGACGGAATCTCTGCGCTTTTTTGTCGTCGATCCATTGTGGTTGGCCTGCCTGCGTGATGGGGCGTTTAGCATTGGGCGGGTCTTGGAGCAAGACGCAAGCGCCGACAGCGCCCATCACGAAAAGCTGCCCATCATGGACCGCTTGAGCGGCTTTTTGCTGCGTTCTCAGGTGGTGTCCGGCTGGCCAAATCTGATTTATGACGGTTACGCAGCGACCATTGAAGGCCAGGAAACATTAGACGCAATTGATCCGCAGACGCACCCCAAACTCGAAACCGTGCGGCAGGCACAGCTTTCGTCCCATGTTGTCCTGGGACTGTTTCGCGGCCAGAATCCTGAACAAGAGCTGCGGACCCTGGACATTCATATGCGGCCGGAAATTCTCCATTTTGGTCTTAACGAACCGGACATCGACGACACGAGCCGCTTCACCAAGGAATTGCGGGATGCCGGCGGCGTGGAGATTAGTCAGGAGATTGAGCAAGTTCCATTTATCGTTGGGGAAATCCAAGGCCGTTTGGATATTATGGAACTCGTCGGGCAAATGGAAGTACTGCGGGGCGCAACGTTCACTTCGGCCGATTTTGCGCTGCAAATGGTTGTGGGCGTTGAATTAGGCCGCTTTATTCGAGCCAGGTAAACCTTTTATGGACCAATTCTTGACTGTTCCCATCCACATTGACGCGCTGCACATCATTCACCCCAAAACGGCCGTCGAAGCCATGGCTGATTTCAGTCGGCTGCCCTGGACAGACGGGCAGCAGGATCATTTTAGCCGCCATCCGTGGCTGGGCGAAAGCATCCAGTCGCCACCCCTGAGCGACACCAATTGGACTTTGCAGCCCGGCATCCACCTCCATTGGGCGCTGCCCGATGCGCTGACCGTCGCCCGTCATGTGGCCGACAACGGCCGTGATCGGCTGGAATTTCCCTCTGTGCCCAACCGCTGGTTGGTGCTGCGCTCGCGCGGGAACAGGGTCGAAAAGAAATGGATGGTTGAAAGCGATTATCTCTTTCCGGCGGAATGGCGGCCCCAGGAAGACGATCCCCATGACCCGATTGCCTTCCCCGTTGCGCGTCCCACGCCAACAAGCCAGCCGTTTCGCTACCTGGGGCGGAATACGGCGTTTGGCGGCGATTGGAGCGAGCCAGTCGCGGAACGGCTGCCAAAGCTAACGGCCGTCGGCTGGGGCGAGCCAGCTTTTGCCGCTTTTTATCCCAACTGCCGCAGCGTGTTCGGACTGCACGATCCCGACACGACCGCCCTGGCCGGCGGCGACATCGCCTATGACATCATCGGTTGGTACAGCGACGTGACAACCGATCCGCTGCACGGTCTGATGGCCGAACTACGCCAGAAGGCTGATTCAGAAGCAGATTTGGGGCGCATCTTCCAGCAAGCGATTGGCGACCAGTTCCGCTGGACCCTGCCCACGGATGAGGCGCTGGTGGTGGAGCAGATGGTGTGTTACGGCCGTATCCGCCTCGCGGATGTGGCCCAACCGGCCCCCGAATCGGCCCAGAACATCGACATCGCCATCAGCAACAGCGGCTCCGAGGCACTGTCTGCCTGGCTGGCCCACCGGCTGGCCGGTGAGAAGCACCCCAAACAACAGATTGAAGAACAAATCGAGGCCATCACCCTGGCCGCCGACCTGGCCCATGTAAAGCTCGATCTCGGCGCAAAATTTCAGGAAGCGCGGCATAGCCGCACATTCACCAGCGAACCGGGCGGCAACTTATGGCGCGTGAAAAGCCAATCCGGCGCTCAACCGGGGCATGATGCAGACGAAGCCATCACCCTGCCGCTGGCTCTGGCGCATGCGCTCAACCGATTGAACAAGCTCCAGCAAACTTACGATCGCGCCGCCGATGAGATTCACGATTTGCGCCGCCAGTTGTATTTTGATTGGAGCCGCTACATGATGGCGGCCTATCCAGCCGATGACGAAGCGCGTGATCACCAATCGCCGGAAACGCTGTTGGACTTTATCCAACAATACCCCCTGGCCCAACTGGAACAAAAACTGGCGGCCAACGGCGAGTTGCAGATGCAGCCAACCGGACAAGGGCAGGCGCGGCTAACCGCCCATGGCGGCGACGAGTCGCTGGCGCGGCAGTTGGCCCAGGCGATTCAGGACGTGAACGACCAGATCGGCGCGCTGAATGCCGCCCTGCCGCCGCAGGGGCGGCGCTATAAATTGCAACAAGGCTCGGCGCCGCGCTATTGGCAGCCCAACGAGCCGGTGGTTCTGCTGGCCGGGGCGCAAATCGAACCGACGGATCGCCATGGGCAAGACGGCCGTTTGCGTCCTGATGGCCTGCTCGAATGTGACATTGCAGCGGGATCAGACCTGCGCCGCGCCGGAGATGAAGCGGTAACGGCCGTGCGCCGCCAGTTGGATGCGCTGGAAGCCGCCGACACAGAACGCATCGGCTTTCGCGGCCAGAACCGGCGCGAATGGCACCCTCTGCTGTTGGAGTGGCAGGCCGAATTAAGCCCCATCAGCGATTACGGCAATATGGCCCCGTTTTCACGCCGTTACCTACCCGATTTTATCGAGAATAACTACGCTCTGGGCGAACTGGAGCAGACCTTTGCCGCCCAAAGCACCCTGACAACAACCAGCACCAGCACCAGCATCTTTCGCGGCCGGACCATCATGCAGCCCCACGCGCCGCGCCTGTTCAAAGATCGCTTAACGCGTTACCTGGCCGCGCTGCAAAAAGGCGGTGTGGCAATTGATCAACTTCCACCGGAAACGCAGGCGGCGATTGCCAACGCCACAAGCGCCGCAGCGCTGCTGGAAACCGACGGGCTGCACGTGGTTTCGCAGGCGCTGGGCGGGTTTAACGACGCCCTTCTCATGCGCCACCTGACGCTCCAGCTTGATGTCGCCGACCCGCTTGGATTCCCCGACTACCAGACCATCAGCGAAGGCGTTTTGCGTCCGGCCATCGGCTCGGCCAACGATATGGCCCCGCTGCCGTTCAATCAATTTCACCCCATTCGCTGCGGGGATTTGAATCTGGTGCAGCTTCGCCTTGTGGATACGTGGGGTCAGGCTCTCCATATCGACTGCGAAAATATCATCCGCACGGAGGAAATGACCACGCCTGACGAATCCAAAGTGGCGCTGCCGCCTCGTTTTGCCCAACCGGCGCGCATCAACGCCCGCTGGTTGGCCGCCCTGGGGGACGAAGCGGAGATGAACGCCCATCCCGCCACCTCGCCTATTTGCGGCTGGCTGGTTCCCAATCTTCTCGACCTCAGCCTGATGGTTTACGACAGCGGCGGCGACGCCCTGGGCTATCTGGATCAGACCGGCCGCTGGCGGCTGGCTCCCGCGCGGCAAGAGCCGGTGCTGCCCCACGATATTAAAAACCCGCACTTGCGCCAGATGGTGGTGTGGTTGAGCCAGATGGCCCAATCTACCGCCACGCGCCTGGCTACGGCACACGGCCGTGCCCACACACCCACCGACGAAGAACGAACGCGCTTTATGCGCGATTATCTGGATGTGCTGGAAAGCGCGCTGGAAAATATCAATCCGGTGGATAGCCAGCAGCATCAGGTACAGGCGCTGTTGATGGGTCGCCCCATGGCGCTGGTGCGCGCCTCGATAAGTCTGGAGCTGAAAGGATTGCCCGCTTGGCAGCAATCGTGGTTGGCGCTGCGGCAAGAGATAGAAGGCCATGAGCGGAATTCGGCCGGGTTTACGGCCGTTAAAATTCCCATCCGCATCGGCGAGCACATGCAGTTCAACGATGGCGTCGTCGGCTGGTGGGTGGAGCAAAAAAACGGCTATGCCGACGACCTGTTTTATGCGCCGCAAAGCCACGCCTTTACCCACGCGGATGACAAACGGGACAATGTGGTTATCTTCGGCGAAGAGGGGCAGGAACGGCCGCTCAACATTTCGCTGGCCGTCGATGACCCGCCCCAGATGCTCTCAATTTTGCTCGATCCGCGCGGCGCGCTGCACATTACTTCCGGCGTTTTGCCGGTTAAGGCGCTCACCATTCCGCCGGACCAATATCTGGCCGGGCTGCGGTCGCTGCGGGTGCAGTTCCTCGCCGCGCCGATCCTGATGCCCGCCGGCCAAACGGCGCTGCCGCTGCCTGAGGAACCGGGGTATGAATGGACCTGGGTGCAGTGGAACGGCCGTCATCTGCCCACCATGCCCTCACCCACGGCCGCCGCTACCCACAACGGTCAGCCAGCTAAAAACCCGGCATCGACCGGCTGGCTGACCATCCCATCCCGCCCTATCGTGCCGCGCCGGGCGTTTGAGTCGGCCTTTGCCCAGGGGGCGCAAATCTGGGAGGCCCTGCTGAAGCAGGGATGGGTGCAGCCGCTGCCCGGCACGCAGGCGTGGGCGCTGCGGCGGCGCAAAAGCGAACGCGCCGCGCCGACCCTGGCACTGCCGCCCGGCGTGGAGCTGGCTGATGTGGAGCGCTTGCTGGATACGGCCGTGCTCCAAATCCAACCCACACGCGCCGAAGCCCGGTTTAACGGCCGTCAGGAAATCCGGGAAGGCTGGTTGCAGCTTAGCCCGGCCCCTGAAATCAACCATCCCCGAAAAGATCCGAAGGAGAAAGCAGAATGACAAACCCACAGCCCCGCACCCCTCTGGCGCACCTGAAAATGGACAATCTCTTAATGCCCACCGAAGGCAGATACCTGGTGCCCAACGCCGGCAGCAGCAAGTTGTTCAGCCAATGGCGCGGCCCCGCCCCCCAACTTGCGTATGACCAGCAGTTTGGTTCGGCGCTGACGCTTCCGGCGCATCAGGGAGTAGGTCTTAATCTTGGTCCTGAAGCAAACCCGCTGTCCAATTTCACCTTTGCCTGCTGGCTCAGAGCCGAGATCCGTGATGGGTCGGCCGGGACATCAGAAAAAAATCGGGACCCCCTGCTGGAGGTTGAGTTCCGCGAAGTTGGGGGACGTTACAATAACGGCCTTACCTTAGCTGTCGGCTCAGGCATCAAGCTGATTGACGCTGAACGCCGCCAGGAGATTCTTTCGGCGCCAGAAATAAGCGACTGGGCGGATTGGCATCACATCGCCCTGACGCATGGAGACAACATCTGGCAGGTAGTCGTTGATGGGGAACAGGTGGCGGAAGCATTTTCCGAGGCCCGGATCGCCGTTATGCCTGAGGATGTCGGGTTGGAGAATTTGCGCGAAACCGGCGCGATGCTGGCCCATATTCGCCTCTATGCGGAGCCGCTGACGGTTGAGGAACTGCGTCTGGATATCATGGCCGATATGGCCAGCGGGGCTACGGCCGTGCAAGCCCATACCCAATATGGCGAGGGACTGCTGCTGCACCTGCCGCTGGACCAGGCGAAGGCGGGGCAAATCCTCGATTTTTCCGGACAAGAGAATCATGGCACGGCCGTTGGGGAAGTAAACTGGGTGGTTGACGCCCTATTTGGCAACTGTGTGGCGCTGGCCGGGGCGGGCGGTTTGCAAGTGTCCGATCTCTTCCAGCCATATATATCGCCGGCCCAAGAACGATTCCCCTGGTTTTTCCCGGCCGGGTTTTCGCTGGCTCTGTGGGTTTACCCGGATGGAGATGCGAACGGCCAGGAAAACCAAATTTTGTTTGATGTGAGCGATGCCACTGCTCGCGGCCGTGGCTTCACGCTGGGCATGGGTGGCGGACGGCCGTTTGCCCAGGATGGCTACAGCAGAGGCAAAATCGTCTCGCCATCGCCGCTGCCCGCCAGACGCTGGACCCATCTGGCGTTGACCTACGACGGCCGTAACACCTGTTTTTATCGGGATGGCGAGCTGGTGGGCGACCCTTTGCCGAGCGTTGAGCGGATTGATTTTCGGCACGATCAGCAGATAGGGCTGGGATATTCTTCGAGCGATGACGCGGCTGGTTTTTACGGCCGTCTGGCACACGCGCGCCTCTATCGCCAGGCGCTGACCCCGGACGAAATCCAGAGCGGCATCGCCGCCGATCTGCCAGTCGAACAGGTGGGGCGGCCATCCCCGCTGGAATTTAGCCTGCACAATGACCAGGAGCAGCAGGTTTTGTATACGCCGCTGCCTGGTCGGGCCGCAGCGGACGATGCCGGCCAGCAGGTTCATCTCATCGCCACGAACACCAGCGGCAGCGCGCTGACGTTGATCCGGCCGGAGATCGCCGGTCGGCCGGTATCGGCCAGCGACCACCATTTTGAAATTCGCTTTCGGCCGGGCACGATCAACAAACCGGAGAGTATTCTGCCGGCGAATGCGCTCTGGCAGGCGGGTTTTGCCGCCCACAGCGATGGCACGGTGTCCCTTTATTTGCGCCATCAGACGGGCGCAAACCTGGGGCCGGGCGAGGCGATGACCGTCTCGCTGCAAGGGCTTCGGGTTGACGCGGCGGGCGGCTCGCGGGGCACGCGCATCCAGATTAAGTACCGGCAAATTATCCCGGCGGGCAGCGCCAAACCGCTTACCGGCAGCCGCCTGCAATACTTGAGTGTGTTGCAGCGTTCGGAATCGGCGATGGAGAGCAAGTTGAAGGGGTTGGAAACGGCCGTTGACCAATGGGCCGCCGACCGCGATCAATCTCAGTCGGCGCAAAACGACGTGGCCGAACGGCTGGAAGCGCTGCATACGACGCTGGCGGAGCTGGCGACGTTGGCGGAGCAAAGCCCGGGCAGCGGCCCACTAACCGCGGGGATTATCGGCAGCGATCACATGGTCAATGACGGCCGTTCGCTGAACAATTTAACCATCTTCATCGAGATGATGGCCGCCGACGATCCCATTGAACTCCATGTAGAGGAAACCCTGGTAACGCTGCGCTTCCCCATCTTTGTTGAGGGGGAACGGCTTGAGGGCCTGGCGCTGCCGCAAGAATTAGCGGGCCAGAACGTCCAGTTTACCCAAGATTCCGATCTCAAACCGTCTGGTGAAACGGCCGATAACGCATTGTCCATTTCAGATGTCACGGACAGCCATTTCAGTTTTTCCTTTGAATTGAAGTACGACATGACCGTTGAGGCGGGCAACGGCCGTCGCCTGGTCCTGCCGCTCTCAGGGCTTACATCATCAGCGCCCAGCGGCCCCAGTTGGGTGGAGGTGGTGTGCGAAAACTTTGGCCTGTTAGGCAAACGCACGTTCCGGCTGCCCCTGGAAAAAGGTCCGGCCAAGGCGATGTCGTTTGATGATGGGCTGGGGTTATCCGTCAGCCACCGGCTGCACCTGTGGAACGAACCGGCAATCTTGTTCCGTAATGAGATACTGAACGAAAGCAATGAGCAAGTCGGAGAGCCAGACGCAGCCATCGGACTCGATCAAGATGGCATACTTGAGATTCAAAGTCCGGCAGGACTGACTCTCCAATCCGATTCGGCGGTTACGATCGCCAGCAACGATTCTATCAACCTGAATTGCTCCATTCAAGTACAGGGCCGTATCAAGGACGAGACCGGGTGGGTGATGCCTAAGGGCGCGATTATCATGTGGACGGGCAAAACGGCACCAGAGGGTTGGACGCTGTGTGACGGAACGGAGGGCGCCCCGGACCTCCGGTCTCGTTTCATCATTGGTGCCGGGCCTGGGAATACTAAAGAGAAATTGTCGGCTTACCCACTGTATTCAAAGGGCGGTCAGGAAATCGTAACACTTACCGAAAAACAAATGCCACTACATGATCACCCGATAACCGATCCGGGGCACCAGCATACGTACAACGGCGCCATAGGGTTTGGCCACGGTTTTGAAACGCAGAGCGCATCTTATACTCCGGCAACGAGCAATCCTGACCAGAAGACCGACAATAAAAAAACAGGGATCACCTTGGGGCAGACTGGCGGAAACGAGCCAGTCGAAACCCGCCCCCCCTACTTCGCACTCGCCTTCATCATGAAGCTCTGAACGGCCGTATTGGAAAATATCCGGTAATGCCGCAGAAAATGATGGATAAATCAAACGGCCTCAAATCGAGTGGATTTTGAGGTGAATTACCAGCAAGTGCTGGTCGAAGCGGTCGCCGCCATTCAAGAATTGTTTAACATTTTCGCCGAATACGATCCGGCGCTGAGGGAACGGTACGGATTGGGTGAATCCGGGTAAGGAGGAGAACCATTACAACGCAAGAAGCTATCCTACGACGTTTGGGAGTACTAAAACAAGAATATGAATCGGGCAGGAAGATGCTGGCTGATCTGCAAGCGCGGCAGCGCGAGTTGGAGGCCACCTTGCTGCGCATCGACGGCGCGATTCAGGTGCTAGAAGAATTGATGGTTGGGGAAACGGCCGTTCACGCCGCCCCACCGGTAGAAGATAAGGGAGAAACGGCCGTGTAGCCCAATCCACCAAATGAATCAGAATGGGGATTTTTGCATATCCTCTCAATGGCATGGCCGGCTTCACAAACCAGACCTTAGCGGACCAAACACGCTTCATCCTGATCGCAAATGCAGCGCCGCTGGATACCTGCCTGCTCTCTGCCGGAATCATTTTCCCTGGGTATACACTGGAAAATCCGGTCGGTTCGCGTGGTGGCCGCCAGATGGCGCAAAATCTGGCGGCTGGTTTCATCTACCTGAATGAGTTCGGCGTTGAAGAAAGATTCGTTAAAAACGGTACCGCGAGCAATTGCGTCTTCAACCGTCTCCCCCCACCCCGCATTTTTACGCGCGCCTTGCGCCACCCCATTGTGTAAACCCCTCGCACGCTAGCGTTGCTCCTGACCATGAACCAACTTTAAAATACCCCCTTGACTTGGAGCCAACTCCAGGTGGTAAACTTCTCTATGGAGGTGTAACCATGAAGATTTCAGAAGTGAGTGAACAGTCGGGTCTTTCGGTAGATACGCTGCGCTACTACGAAAAAATTGGCCTGCTGCCGCCGGTCAATCGGACCGATAGCGGCATCAGAAATTTCGACGAGCTTGACCTGCGGCGCGTTAATTTCATTAAGTGCATGCGGGCTGCCGGGCTGCCCATCGAAGTGCTAATCGAGTATTACGCGCTGGTTCAGCAAGGGGATGAAACCATCGAAGCCAGGAAACAAATCTTGCAAAAACAGCGTGCTCAGCTTGTAACCAAAATGGCAGAAATGCAAGAAACCCTGGATTTGCTGAACCACAAAATACAAGTGTATGAAAACGCGGTTTTGAAGAAAGAGCAAGAACTAACCGATTGACGCAGAAGAACCAACAAGGAGAACTGAACATGCAAACGCGTAAATTAGGCAATAGTAATCTGGAAGTTTCCGCCCTGGGGCTGGGTTGTATGCGCATGAGCTTTGGCGACACGCCAACCGACAAACAAGAGATGATTGATTTGCTGCACAAATCGGTGGAGCGCGGCGTCACCTTCTTCGATACGGCCGAAGTTTACGGCCCCTTTTCCAACGAACTGCTGGTCGGCGAAGCGCTGGAGCCGTTCAAAGGCCAGGTGGTCATTGCCACCAAATTTGGCTTTAAACACGGCGACAACGGCCCAGCGCCGGGAACCGGGCTGGACAGCCGCCCAGAGCAAATCAAGCGCGTCGCCGACGAATCGCTCAAGCGGCTGCGGCTGGATGTGATCGATCTGTTCTACCAGCATCGCCCCGATCCGGACGTGCCGATGGAAGATGTGGCCGGAGCCGTGAAGGATTTGATTCAGGCCGGCAAGGTGAGACATTTTGGCCTGTCTGAGGCCAGCGCGGAGCAAATCCGCCAGGCGCATGCGGTGCAGCCGGTGACCGCTTTGCAGAGTGAGTATTCGATTTGGTGGACGGCCGTTGAAGAAAACAATGTCCTTGCCACCCTTGAAGAGCTGGGCATCGGCTTTGTGCCCTACAGCCCGTTGGGGCGCGGCTACCTCACCGGCAAAATCACCGAGGAAACCACCTACGACAGCTCCGACATCCGCAGCCGCAACCCACGCTTTACGGCCGAAGCGATTAAGGCCAACCGGGCGGTGGTTGATCTGCTGGAGCGCATCGGCGCGCAGCACAACGGCACGCCGGGCCAGATTGCCCTGGCCTGGCTGCTGGCCCAAAAGCCGTGGATCGTACCCATCCCCGGCACGCGCAAACTGCACCGGCTGGATGAGAACCTCGGCGCGCTGGACGTTGAACTGACGGCCGACGACCTCAGCGAGATCAGAGAAGCGATGGCCAATATCACAGTGGTCGGCCACCGATATTAAGCTGGATGTTTGTGGCTGGTTGCCTGTACGGACTGCTAACAACCAGCCGCCGGCTACTCAGGAGCGAATGATGCAAAATGCAAATTTGGAACAAGACGTAATCAATCTCTCTAAAGAGAAATGGGGCTGGATGGCCGAGCGCAATGTAGATACTCTTGACGCGCTCTTCCATGAAAAGTCGGTGTTTGTCCATATGGGCGGCTCGTGGGGGAAGGAGCAAGAACTCGAAATCATCAAAAGCGGCGGCATTCATTACAAGAAGGCGGATATCCATGAGGTGTCGGTGAATGTGATGGGGGAAACGGCCGTACTCCTCAACCGAATCACGCTGCTGGCCGTTGTGGGCGGCACTTCTGTCACCAATCCCTTTATGGTGACAGAGGTGTATGTGCGGCAGGACGACAGTTGGCAGCTAGCTGCGCTCTCGTTCACCAAGTTACTCACCCCACAGTGATACGATTCAGAACTAATTCAATGCAAACCGTAGGTCGGATTGGCAATCCGACCTACAATGACAAAGGAATAAATAATGCAAACTGTAAAATTAAACAATGGCGTCGAAATCCCGATTCTTGGTTTTGGCGTTTTTCAGATAACCGATCCGGCCGAATGTGAACGAAGCGTGGTTGACGCGATTCAAACGGGCTATAGCCATATTGACACAGCCGCTTCTTACATGAACGAAACGGCCGTTGGCCAGGGCATCAAACAAAGCGGCGCGCCCAGAGAAGATTTATTCATCACCACCAAACTTTGGATTCAGAGCCAGGGTTACGAAGGCACGCTAAAAGCCTTTGAAAATTCCCTGAAACGCTTGCAATTGGATTACATTGACCTCTATCTGATCCATCAACCCTATGGCGATGTGCATGGTGAATGGCGGGCAATGGAAGAACTGGTTCAACAGGGCAAAATCAGAGCCATTGGCGTTTCCAACTTTCAACCGGACCGCATCATGGATTTGATGATTCACAACAAGATCACCCCAGCAGTCAACCAGATTGAAGTCAATCCTTTCCAACAGCAAATTGAGACGCAACAATTTTTACAAGACAACAGCATTGCGGTAGAAGCCTGGGCGCCGTTTGCTGAGGGCAGGAATAATATTTTTCAAAATGACCTACTGCTGTCCATCGCCGCAAAACACAACAAAAGTGTGGGCCAGGTCATTCTGCGCTGGGTTGTGCAAAGAGGCATCATTGCCCTGGCCAAGACCGTCCGCAAAGAAAGAATGATCGAGAATATCAGCATCTTTGATTTTGAATTAAGCGCGGAAGATATGGCGGCTGTTACAACATTAGATACAAAAACCAGCAGTTTCTTCGACCATCGTGACCCTAAAATGGTAAAGTGGCTGGGTGAAAGAAAACTGGATGTTTAAGGAGGGCAAGATGAGTGAACCACAAGAACAAACACGGGCACAGCAGCTCATGGGCGATTTTGCGCCCAAACTGGCAGAACTCACGGACGACGTGCTGTTTGGCGATGTGTGGGCGCGGGCCGAACTATCGCCACGAGACCGCAGCCTGATCACCGTCGCCGCGCTCATCGCCAACGGCAACACGGAACAACTGCCAGGCCACCTGAATCTGGCCAGGACGAACGGCCTCTCGGAGACGGAACTGGCCGAGGTGATGATTCACCTGGCTTTTTATGCGGGATGGCCACGGGCCATCTCGGCTATCCTGATAGCCAAAGAAGTTTTCAAGAAATAACGTTGTTCCAGATTAACAACAACGCCTCATTGTCATGCCTGCGCAGGCAGGCGTCCAGCATTTTCAGAAGCGTGGATTCGGGAATGACATGAGCAAAATTTTATTGAGGATCAACGTATCTTCTCAATATTTCGGGGTGTCGTAGTGCGGAATGGCATTCCGCACGGTCGGATTAACAATCCGACCTACAAATTCCCCCACTTTTTGAGATGAAGTCATGATTCACTTGGCCTTTTACGCCGGGTGGCCGCGAGCTATCTCGGCCATTCTGGTGGCGAAGGACGTTTTTAAGAAATAACGTTGTTCCTGATTAACAACAACGCCTCATTGTCATGCCTGCGCAGGCAGGCGTCCAGCATTTTCAGAAGCGTGGATTCCCGCCTTCGCGGGAATGACATGAGCAAAGTTTTATAGAGGATCGTAACCATACAGACCCCAAGGGTTTGCTCTTGAGAATTTGAATTATTTGGGCACCAAACCCTTGGGGTCTTGCCAGAGGAACCTGAACAGTAACAGAGGATCAACGTATCTTCTCAATATTTCGGGGTGTCGTAGTGCGGAATGGCATTCCTGCACGGTCGGATTAACAATCCGACCTACAAATTCCCCCACTTTTTGAGATGATATGATCAACCTTGATAGACGGAGGCATTTACGCTATGGAGATCAAACGAAATGGCTCTCAGCCGTCCAGAATTGCCCCGGCTGAGAATTTTACGGGCAATGTCCGGGTGGATCCGTTGTTTGACGCGCCTGCACCGGCGCGCGCCTTGGGCGCTTATGTGACGTTTGAGCCGGGGGCGCGGACCGCCTGGCACACCCACCCGTTGGGTCAGACTTTGATTGTGACGGCGGGCTGTGGTCGGGTGCAGCGCTGGGGCGGCCCTGTCGAAGAAATCCAGCCGGGGGATGTGGTTTGGTTTGAACCCGGCGAAAAACATTGGCATGGGGCGGGGCCGAAAACGGCCGTGACCCACATAGCCATCGTGGAAAAAAGCGAAACAGGTACGGCCGAATGGCTGGAACACGTCAGTGATGAACATTATCAAAAAGGAGAATAATCATGCAAATTGGGTTACAAATTCCGTCGTTTAAGTATCCGGGGGGAACGGCCGTTATCCGTCCCAAGCTCAAAGAAATCGCCACCACCGCCGAAGCCGCAGGCTTTCACAGCCTCTGGGTGATGGACCATTACTACCAGATCAAGGGACTGTTCGGCGAAGCGTACACTGACCCCATGCTGGAAAGCTACACCACGCTCGGCTACCTGGCCGGGCTTACGGAAAAAGCATTTCTCGGCGTTCTGGTTACGGGCGTCATCTATCGTCATCCTTCTGTATTGATGAAAATGGTCAACACGCTGGATATTCTCTCCGGCGGTCGCGCCTACCTGGGCATTGGCGCAGCCTGGTATGAAGACGAAGCCAAAGGCTTTGGCATTCCCTACCCATCCACATCAGAGCGCTTCGAGCAGCTAGAAGACAATCTGAAACTGGCCAAAGCGCTTTGGGCCAGCGACGAGACCGCTTTTGAGGGCCAACATTTCTCGGCTCCGGCGATCACCAACAACCCGCGCCCGCTCTCCACGCCACATCCGCGCATCATGATTGGCGGCACCGGGCCAAAGAAAACCCTGCGCATGGTGGCGCAGTATGCCGATGCCTGCAACATTGGTGATTGGGTGGGTAAAGAAAATATGCAGAAAGCGCTGGACAACCTCAAGGCGCATTGTGACGATCTGGGCCGCGATTACGACACCGTTGAGAAAACATCGCTCGGTACTGTGAACCTTTCCGAGAAAGATACGGTAGAGGGGGTCATCAATCGTATCGAAGAACTCTCTGCGATGGGCTTCACTCACGCCATCTTCAACATGCCGGATGTGTACAAAATCACGCCGCTGGAAACCTTTGCCAAAGAAATCATCCCCGCCGTAGCGTAGGTCGGATTGGCAATCCGACCGACAAAAAAGGAAACTAAAAATGGAATACGTGAAACTTGGGAATACCGGGATGGATGTCTCTCCCATTTGCCTGGGGACGATGAGTTTTGGCACGGCCGAAAATTGGGTCCACAACACCTGGGCGCTGGATGAGGAAGGCAGTCGCACGATCATCAAGCGGGCGCTGGATTTGGGCGTTAACTTTTTTGACACGGCCAATGTCTATGCCTACGGCCGTAGCGAGGAAATTCTCGGTCGCGCCCTGAACGATTTTGCCAATCGGGATGAAATTGTGGTGGCCACCAAGGTTTTTTCGCCGATGAACCAAAAGCCCAACGGCGGCGGCCTGTCGCGCAAGCATATCATGAGCCAGGTAGACCAGAGCCTGAAGCGGCTGGGGATGGATTACATTGACCTGTACATCGTGCATCGCTGGGATTACAACACGCCCATCGAAGAAACGATGGAAACGCTGCACGATATTGTGAAAGCGGGCAAGGTGCGCTACATCGGCGCGTCGGCCATGTATGCCATTCAGTTCCAAAAAGCGCTGCACGTCGCCGATAAGCACGGCTGGACGCGCTTCGTTTCCATGCAAAACCACTACAACCTCATCTACCGGGAAGAAGAACGGGAGATGCTGCCGCTGTGCGTTGAGGAGAAGATTGCGGTTACGCCCTACAGTCCGTTGGCGTCTGGGAGATTGGCGCGTGATTGGGCGGAGACAACGACGCGCCTGGAGACGGACCCCATCGCCAGGCAGAAATATGACGCTACGGCCGTTGCCGACAAAATAGTTGTGGCGCGCGTGGCGGAAGTTGCCGCCAATCATGGTGTGCCCATGGCCCATATCGCCCTGGCCTGGCTGCGCCACAAAAATCCCGTCGTGGCGCCAGTCATTGGCGCGACAAAATTCTCACACTTAGAGAGCGCGGTTGAATCGCTGTCGGTGACGCTAACGGCCGAAGATTTGGCCTATCTGGAAGAGCCGTATGTCCCCCACCCCATCGTTGGCCTGATTCCGTATGCCAGGTGACCCCATGAAAGTAAGCGCAAATGTTAAAGGCATCGGCTTTCTCGTATCAGCCGCATTCGTCATCTCCATCCAGAACATCGTCATCAAATGGATTGGCGGCGATTATTCCGCCTTGCAAATCGTCGCCTTCCGCAGTCTGATTGCCTTGCCTTTCACCCTGGTTTTCTACCGCTATGAAGGCCAGCGCGGACTGCCCACCACGAAACTTCCCAGGCTTGAATACATTCGTGGTCTTTTCCTTTTTCTCTCCTACACAACGTTTATGATGGGGCTGGCATCCTTACCGCTGGCTCAGATCGAAGCGATTCGCTTCTCCGGTCCACTGATGATTACCTTCTTATCCGTCGTGATGCTGGGCGAAAAGGTGGGGCCACGCCGCTGGGTGGCACTGGTCATCGGCTTTATGGGGGTGCTTCTCATCGTCCAGCCTGGTTCGGCCAGCTTTAATCTTGGATCTGTTTTTGTGTTGATCTCCGTGCTTTTTTATGCGCTGGTTGTCATCCTGACCCGCAAACTGCAAGCGGAGGACAGCAGCGCGACGATGGCCTACTACAGCTCGCTGGTGTACCTGGCAGCGGCGCTGATTTTAGTGCCGCTGCCGCTCATCGTGGGCGAAATGCCCAACGCCCACCCAAGCATTGCTTTTCTCATTCGCCCCTGGACCATGCCGACCTTGCTGGATGGCCTGATTATGGCTGGATTGGGGTTGATTTGGGCAGTCTGGATGTATCTTTTGTCGCGCGCCTACAGCCTGGCCCAGGCTTCGGTGGCCGCCCCATTTGAATACGTGTCGCTGCCCATCAACATCATGTGGGGCTTTCTTATTTGGCGCGAGATTCCAACCTGGTTAACCTTAGCTGGCGCCTTTTTGACGCTGGGGAGTGGGCTGTATGTTCTGTATCGAGAGCGCGCGGAACGGCCGTTACCAGCACCAGCCAGCAAATAATTCCGAGAGACACAGGAGACCGCTAAATTGGATATTGAGACATTACGAAACTGGATCGCCGCACGCGATTCATTCAGCATCCTGGAAACGGTGGATGTGCACACCGGAACCAGAACCGTTCTCCGGGAGTTTGACTACGTGATTGAAGCGCCGAATTGGACGAGCGACGGCCGTTACCTCATCTACAACAGCCGGGGCAAAATGGTCAGTTACGAGCTGGCCACCGGGGAAAGCCGCGAAATTGACACCGGCTTCGCTACCGACTGCAACAACGACCACGTCCTCTCGCCAGACAACAGCGAATTGGCCGTCAGCCATCACACCCACGAAGATGCCCAATCGCGCATTTACATCCTGCCGCTGGCGGGTGGCACGCCCCGGTTGGTGACCGACAAAGCCCCCAGCTACCTGCACGGCTGGTCGCCCGACGGCCGTCGGCTGGCCTACTGCGCCGAGCGCGGCGGCCAGTACGACATCTACACCATTTCCATCAACGGCGGCGCAGAAACCCAACTGACCAACGAACCGGGACTGGACGACGGGCCAGAATACTCACCGTCTGGTGACCATATCTGGTTCAACTCCACGCGCAGCGGCCTGATGCAAATCTGGCGGATGGGAGCGGACGGCTCGAACCCCACCCACATGGTTCAGGAGGAGGCCAACGGTTGGTTCCCGCATGTCTCGCCAAACGGCCGTTTCGTCGCCTACATCGCCTACGCCAAAGGGGACGTGGAACCAGGCGATCATCCGCCGAACAAAAACGTAGAGCTACGGCTGGTTCCGTCCGAAGGCGGCGCTTCTAAAACGATTGTGAAGCTGTTCGGCGGCCAGGGCACCATGAACGTCAACTCCTGGTCCCCGGATAACCGGACGCTGGCGTTCGTCTCTTACCGGCTCAAACCGTAGGTCGGATTGCCAATCCGACCCACAACAACCAAATGGAAGAATTTTACAAGCGCAAACTCCCCCATATTCAACCCAAAGGCGCAACCCTGTTTGTGACATTTCGCCTTGCAGGATCGTTGCCACAAACAGTCATTGAGCAATTAAGAGCGGAGCGCGAAGCGGAAGTGCAGGCTGCCACAACGGACGAGGCGCGATATTTAGCAGAAAGGCAATATTTCGGCCGTTTCGATGAACAGTTGCATCAATCTGGTGGTCCACACTATCTCAAACAACCGGCTCTCGCTCAACTGGTTGCCGACAGCCTGCACTACCGCGACCAGACTGTCTACCGGCTAGACGCATTTACCATTTTGTCGAACCACACCCATGTGGTGTTTGCGCCATTGCAAAAGGACGTGAACCCAGATGGCACGCCTCAATATCATAAGCTGTCGAAAATTATGCAGTCATTGAAGCGACATACCGCCAATGAATGCAACAAGCTGCTCGGCCGTCAGGGCACATTTTGGCAGGCCGAAAGCTATGATCATATTGTGCGAGATACGGCCGAATGGGAAAGGATAATCCGCTATGTGCTGAACAATCCCGTCAAAGCAGGATTAGTTTCAGAGTGGTGGAAGTGGCCGTATACATACTGTAGGTCGGATTAACAATCCGACTTACGAGTAGCGTAGGTCGGATTGCCAATCCGACTGACGCGTGGTGTAGGTCGGATTGTCAATCCGACTGACGAGTGGTGTAGGTCGGATTGTCAATCCGACTGACGAGTGGTGTAGGTCGGATTGTCAATCCGACTGACGAGTGGTGTGGGTCGGATTGTCAATCCGACTTACGAAAGGATGAGGTATGATGATCAAACCTGTAAAAACGGCCGTTATCGGCTGCGGCAACATCAGCGATATCTATCTGGAAAACGCGGCCAAATGGGACATCCTGGACCTGGTCGCCTGCGCCAACCGCACCCTGCCCCGCGCCCAAAGCCAGGCCGAGAAGTACAACGTCCCCCAGGCCAAACCCATCGCCGACGTGCTGGCCGATCCCGAAATTGAGCTAATCATCAATCTGACCACCCCAGACGTCCACGCCGAAATCGGGCTGGCGGCGCTGCGAGCAGGCAAATCGGTCTACAATGAAAAACCATTGGCGATCAGCCGGGAAGACGGCCGTCTTCTCCTGCAAGAAGCCAAAACACGCGGTCTGCTGGTGGGCTGCGCCCCGGACACCTTCTTGGGCGGTGGTCTGCAAACCTGCCGCCAACTGCTCGACGCGGGTGAAATCGGCGCGCCGGTAGCCGCACAGGCGTTCATGCTCATTCAAGGGCCAGAAGCGTGGCATCCCAACCCCGGTTTTCTCTACGCAGTTGGTGCAGGGCCACTGTTTGACATTGGGCCATACTATCTCACCGCCCTGATTTCGCTGCTGGGGCCAATCCGCCGCGTCACCGGCTCGGCGCGCACGACCTACCCGGAACGCGCCATCGGCAGCGGTCCCAAACAAGGGGAAAAGTTCCCGGTAGAAACGCCCACCCATATTGCCAGCATCCTCGATTTTGCCAGCGGCCCGGTCGCTACCCTGACCACCAGCTTCGACGTAGCCGTGTCGGCGGGCGCGGCGATCAATCTGTATGATGTGGGCGGCGCTTTGCTGGAAATTCAGGGAACGAAGGGGACGTTATGTCTGCCAGACCCCAACATGTTTGGTGGTCCGGTGTTGATCCGCCGGTCAGGCGAGGTTGCGTGGCGCGAAGCGCCCATCAGGCACAATTACACGGAAAACAATCGTTGTCTGGGCGCGGCTGATATGGCGTATGCGCTGCGTAACGGCCGTTCCCACCGGGCCAATGGCGAGATGGCCTATCACGTACTGGATACCATGCATGCCGTTCTCGAAGCGTCAGAAACGGGCCGGCATATCGAGTTGAGCAGCAGTTGCCAACGCCCGGCCGCATTGCCGGTCGGCTTGCCGGAATACCAGTTGCAAGAATAAGATGGCAATCTCCAGATCCGCCACGTTTGCAAGATTATAAAAAAACGGGGGTCTTTGGGATTTCATGGGGTTTGGTCTGATGCGTGATGCGTGATGCGTGAAACCTCTCTGGTTACGCATCACGCTTCACGCATCGGGGGCTGTCACCCCCCCTGAGGATCTGAAGGATCAAAAACGGTTTATCCCCACCCATTAGCGCCGACTATCAGGCTAGCCTGGGCTACCTGGCTAGCCTGGGCTACCTGGCTAGCCTGGGCTACCTGGCTCAACCAGCGGGCGCTCGGCTTGATGGTTCGCTGCTGCGTACTGCGGTCCACGGCAATCAGGCCAAACGTCGGTTCGTACCCCAGCATCCATTCAAAGTTATCGAAGGCCGACCAGGCGAAGTAGCCGCGCACGTCCAGCCCATCTTGCAGGCAGGCCAGAACGCTTTGCAGCGCCGTCTGGTAATAGGCCAGGCGACGGCCGTCATCTTTTGTGCCAATGCCGTTTTCCGTCACCATCAGGGGCAGGCCCGTCATCTCGTGGGCGCGGCGCAGGGTAGCGCCGATGGCTTGCGGCCAGAATTCGTAACCCATTTGCGTCAGCTCCACCCCTTCTTCCGGTCCGAGGGGGCCGTCCGGGCCGTACCGGTCGCGGGAATAAGTTTGCACACCCACAAAGTCATCTTCGCGGGCGGCTTCCAGAAAGACGTCTTGCAGCTCCCAGCGCATTTGGTCGCGGACCGCTTCGCCGCCGGGCAGGGCTTGCATATCGGACATGGCAATGGTGAGACCGACGGGCAAGGACGGCCGTTCGGCCTTAATCGCCGCCCGCGCCTGATGATGCGCCGCCAGGATCACATCTCGCCCTTGCGCCGTCCCGGCGAACAGGAAGGGGGCGAACTGTTCCGGCGTGGCGTGCAGCGCCTGCGCCGCCCGCCGGGCGAAAGAGTCGTCCGAGCCGCCGGTCATCCAGAGCATGGCGGCCATGCGCGGAATGTTGACCTCGTTGATGGTGCAGACCGCTTCCAGGAGGTCGCCCAGGTGCTGGGTGACTTTAGCGGCGTAACGCGCAAATTTTTCGGCCGTCTCCCCATTCTCCCATCCGCCCTGGCTGATGAGCCAGCGCGGGGAGGTAAAATGGTGGTAGGTGACCACCGGCTTGAGGCCGTGCGCCAGGCAGGTCTCGCACATACGGCGGTAATGGTCGAGAGCGGCGGTGGAGAAACGGCCGTTTTCCGGCTCCACCCGCGCCCATTCCACCGAAAAGCGGTAGCTGTTGAAGCCCAAATCGGCCAGCAGGGCTATATCTTCCGGGTAGCGGTGGTAATGGTCAATAGCGTCGCCCGACGGCTCGGCGAAAACCGTGTCCGGCAAGTGTTCCATCACCCAGAAGTCGCAGTTGGTGTTATTGCCTTCTACTTGATGGGCGGCCGTGGCCGTGCCCCATAAAAAACCTTGCGGAAATTGGTCAGACATTATGTTAATCCTGGGTGGCGGCGAATTGGCTGAGAAAAGCCTGCAAAACGTTCATAAAGGCGGGGTAGTTTTCCCGGCGGATGTTGTGCCCGGCGTCAGGAACCTGCGCCGCCTGTAGAAACGGGGAAAGCGAGACCGCCTCTTGGGCGATGGCCGGGGTGATGATGGCATTCATTTCTGGAACGGCCGTGATCAGCAGGGTCGGAACCGTCAACGCGGCCACAAATTCTCGCCAGGGCTGGCGAACGTTTACGAGCGGAAAGATATTCTTGTCAAGCTGGCGTTTCGATTCGGCCCAGGCCGGAAACTCTACTTCCGCCCAGAGCGGGCTGATTGTTTTGCCCATGGCGACAATCTCATCCAGAGAAGCTTCTTCAAGGGTCAGCAGCCAGGCAAAAAATGGGTTCTCCAGCAAAGGCGCCTCATCGGGAGAAGGGTCAATCCAGGCCGGGTCTTCCAAGACCAGCCCGCCGACTAATTCCGGGTAACGCGCGCCGAGTTCCGTGGCTGTGAGGCCGCCCATTGAATGGCCGCCGACAACCGGTTTGCGTAGTCCCAAGGCGGTAATTAACCCGGCGACATCGGCCGCGTTGTCAAGCGGCTCGCCAGGCTGCACCCGCGCCGAAAGCCCATGCCCCCTGGCGTCGGGCATGATGACGTCGTACTGCGCTTCCAGGTCACGCGCCGCCCGCAGCCAGCACAGGCCATTGTCGGTAAAGCCGTGCAGCAGCAGCAGGGGCGGCTTGTTGCCATCCCCCGTGCGGGTGTAATGAACTGTACGGCCGTCTACCGTACTATAAGCGTCGCTCCAATGGGGTAGCATCTGAACTCCTCCCTTGAAAATAGATTTGTCAAATCTTAAAGATTTGACAAATCTCAACCTTTTCATTCGTAGTGGTGGGTTAGACCACTCATGATGTCTCCTGGGAATCTCCACAAAACTAGACCGACTGCTTCAGCCCACGCACCTGTTCCAGCAGCATGTCGGCGATGTCGTCGGCGGGCTGGGTGAGGGAGCCTTCCTGGAAATGCAGGAAACTGCGCAGGGGCAAATCCATCAGAAAGCTGAGCGTATCCATGCCGATGGCGTCCTGGCCGGACTCATCCTGGCTGAAGGGACCATTGGACATCAGTTCGCTAAACATGGGTTGGAGAATCGCCTTGCCGGCCGGATCATTGAACCAGTGTCGGATGGTGGATTCTTCGTGCAGGATGGAGGGGAGCTGCAAAGTGGATTGCAAGGTGACGGTGGCCTGGGCGCGAATATCGGCTGCCGATGCGCCTACCAGGATAACAAACTGCCCGTCTTCGGTGATCCACTGCCGGTAGGCGGGATCGTAGTAAGCGAAGGCGCGGAAATCAAGGGGGATTTGCACGGTTTTGGTCTCGCCGGGTTGCAGCGCGACTTTGGCGAAACCTTTGAGTTCTTTGTACGGCCGTATCAACCGCGCCTCTTTATCATGCACATACACCTGCACCACTTCCTTGCCCGCCGCCGCGCCGGTGTTGGTTACGTCCACCGACACCATGAGACCATCCACATCCTGGAAGCTGTCGGCCGACAGCCGTAAATTGCTGTAGGCGAAGGTGGTGTAGCTGAGGCCGTGGCCAAAGGGGAACAGCACCGGCGTTTCTTTGGCGTCGTAGAAGCGGTAGCCGATGAACAGCCCTTCGCCATAACGCACCACGCCGTTTTCGCCGGGGAAGTTGAGGTAGGCGGGGGTGTCTTTCAGCCGGTGGGGGTAGGTTTCGGCCAGTTTGCCGCTGGGATTGACGCGGCCATACAGAACGTCGGCAATGGCGCCGCCGCCAGCCTGACCCATCATCCACGCTTCCAGCACGGCCGCTGCCCCATCGAGCCATTCGCCCATAACCACCGGCGCGCCATTGTTGAGGATGACGACGGTGTTGGGCTGAACGGCCGTTACCGCCTGAATCAGCGCCACCTGCTGCTCCGTCAGGTCCAGGTCTGTCCGGTCATACCCTTCCGATTCCTTGAACGAAGGCAGGGCGATGTAGAGCAAGGCCACGTCGGCTACCTGAGCGACGGCAACCGCTTCGTTGATCATGCCCTGATCCAGGCTGTTGTCTTCAGGATACCCCGTGGCAAAGCTCAATTCGGCGTTTCCGGCCAGCTTTTGCAGCTCGCTGAATGGCACGTCTACCTGGGTGGGGTTGATGTGCGAGCTGCCGCCGCCCTGGAAGTGGGCGCGCTGCGCGGCGCGGCCGATGACGGCGATGTGCTGCGGGTTTTGCAGGGGGAGCAGGCCGTTGTTCTTGAGCAGCACCATACCTTCGGCGGCCACTCTGCGGGCCAGGATGTGGTGGGCGGCGGCGTCAAAGTTGCCGCCTTTGGGTGTCTGTGCGGCGCACAGCGTAACGCGCACGATGCGCCGAACGGCCTCGTCCAGCACGGTTTCGTCCAATTCGCCGTTGCGCACCGCTTCGATGACAGCGTTGACCCGCGTCTGCTTGGGGCCAGGCATTTCCAGGTCCAGCCCCGCTTTTAGAGCAGCCACCCGGTCATGCACGGCACCCCAGTCGGAGACAACGAAACCCTCGAAGCCCCATTCCTTTTTGAGGATGTCGGTGAGCAGGTAAGTTTGTTCTGAGCCGAAGGTTCCGTTGATTTTGTTGTAAGAACACATGACAGTCCAGGGTTGGGCCTGGGTAACGGCCGTTTCAAACGCCGGTAAATAAATCTCGCGCAGGGCGCGTTCGTCCACCTGGGTGTTGATTGAAAAACGCTCAAATTCCTGGTTGTTGGCGGCGTAATGTTTCAACGACGTGCCCACGCCTTTGCTCTGAATGCCTTGGATGAGACTGGCGGCCATCTTCCCCGCCTGGTAGGGGTCTTCGGAGAAATATTCGAAGTTACGGCCGCATAGGGGCGAGCGCTTCATATTGACGCCAGGGCCGAGGATGACGTCTACGTCCAGGGTGATGGCTTCTTCGGCCAACGCCTGCCCCATTTCAAATAACAAATCCACGTCCCAGGTGGCGGCCAGACTGGAAGCCGTAGGGAAACAGGTGGCAGGCAGGCTTTTTTGCGTCAGGGCATGAATGTCGGCGACGCGGCGGATACCATGCGGGCCATCGGAGACGAGCAGTTCCGGCAGGTTGAGCCATTTGACCGGCGTCGTTGTCCAGGCGCTGGCTCCGGTACAGAGCGCCGCTTTTTCTTCTAAAGACATTTTGGCTACGAGAGCATGAATATCAGACATGGTTTACCCCTTTTTTCTGAACCTTTGTGGAGCGCAGAGTTTGAAACGAGAGTCAATATGCGAAATCGCTTAACCGCAGTCTGTTTTCCGTTTATGGAATCCCGATGATGGTTTACGGATACCACAGCTTCCCCTTCCATGTTTCTCTCGCTCTAATCTTCAATTAGAAAGAATCGTAAACAGAACGAATCTGTAAAGCTGCCTCGGCCTGGGATAAATTCCATCCCGGTGGCAGCGGGCAGGTAATTGTAGTGGGACGGCCGGCGGGTAGGTCAAAATAGTTGTCGCTAAATACCACGTCAGCCTCGTTGAGGGATAGTTCAACCAGGCGGGCAAGGGAACGGCCGTTTAAAACCATGTGCAGCGTCTCTTCTTCCTGACGGCAAACGGCCGTTATCGCCGGATCGGTCAGCCGCAAATGTTTGGTCGGCGCGAAGAAGGCAGTCTGCCGGGTCACTAGCTCGTCATCCTGCCACAATTCGGCGATAAAGGTCAGGCTGCGCCGATTGTCGTCTGTGACAATATCGGCGAAATCCAGGGTCTTGACGTGGGCGGCAGCCAACGCCTCAACCTGCGCGGCCGCTTCACCGGCTGCCAGCGCTGCGCCATCCAGCGTTTCCAGCGACCATGTGACGCGACCTTCCCAGCCATCACACCGATCATTGGTCAGGTAAATCCCCTGGCGCGGCGGCGCGTCTTCAATGGAGAGCAGCAGCGGCGCATAAAAGCGGCGGGCGGCGTAATGCAGCGCCTTCCACCGGCCAAAATAATCCAGGCTGGACCAGGAGGCTACGGGCCAGCAGTCGTTAAGCTGCCAGTACAGCGTGCCCGCCACGCGCTCCTGGGCGCGCCGCCAATGCTCCACGCCATAGCGGATGCCTTCCGCTTGCAGCGCCATGCTCAGGTAGACCAGCGACGGGAAATCTTTGGGCAGGCGGAAGGTATCGAGCATTTGCCCGACCATCAGGCTGTTGCCGCTGTCGTTTTTCTGATGCCGTTCCATGATGTAGGAAGTCATGTTCCAGTCCGCTTCGTCGGCATAGGTGCGGATGGTGGCTAAGGGCGGCAGCGCCTGGAAGCCAAATTCGCTCATGAAGCGGGGGTATTGGCTGCGATATGCGGTGAAGGGTTTACGGCCGTGCCACACATCCCAGTAATGGGCGTCCCCCTGCTGCTGGCCGTTCGGATTCTCAAAGGGCGTATCCGACGAAGGAGAACTGGGCCAGTAGGCGGTGTCCGGGTCTTCGGCGGCGCACCAGGCGGGCAAGGTGTGGTGGAAGAAGCGGTCGTAGGCCGCTTTCATATCGTCCAAATCCGGCCGCTGTTTCCAGCCCCAATCTACCCAGCCCCACTCCATCTCGTTGTTGCCGCACCACAGCGCCAGGCTGGCGCGATGGCGCAGACGGCGCACATTTTCTTCTACCTCGAGGCGCACGTTTTCCAGAAAATCAGGGTCGTCCAGCGGGTAGACGCTGCACGAGAAGATGAAATCCTGCCAGACCAGGATGCCGTAGCGGTCGCATAAATCGTAGAAGCGTTCTTCCTCGAAAAAGCCGCCACCCCAGACGCGCAGCATGTTTTGGTGGGTCTCGGCCGCGCCGCGAATGAGCGTTTCCAGGTACTCATCGCTGATGCGGGTGGGGAAAGAATCGGCCGGAATCCAGTTAGAGCCTTTGGCGAAGATGCGCACGCCATTGACGACAAATTCAAAGGAGCGGCCCCATGTATCTGATTCCTGGCGCAGTTCGAGGGTGCGCAGGCCAAGCTGATAGCCGCGGCTGTCCAATTCGGCGTCGCCCTGGCGGAGGTTGATGGTGATGTGGTAGAGGGGCTGCGGGCCGTAGCCGTTTGGCCACCAGAGTTGGGGATTGGAGATTGTAGATTGGAGATTGAGATCGGCGGAAATCGCTGCTTCCGCCTCAAAAACCTCGCCGTCGGGGGCCACGATGCGGAGCCGCGCGCTGAGCGCTTCGTCCGTCCGCCCTTCCAGCGTCAGCGCGGCGGAGATGGTTACCTGCCCGTCGGCATGGTGCTGGCGCAGATGCACGTCGGCCAGGCGAACGCCGCCCCCACCCTCCAGGCGAATATCTTTCCAAATACCAATCGGCGGAAGCTGCGGTCCCCAATCCCAGCCGAACTGGCAGGGGGCTTTGCGCAGATGCGGCCCGCCGGGGATGGCCTGAGAGACGCCGGGCAGGGTGCGGATGGCTTCTTGGGCGGTGATGTACTGCACCGGCGAGGCAAAGGTGATGAGCAGTTCGTTGTCGGTGGGTTGCAGCAGGTCGATAACGTCCCAACGGTATTGGCGGAACATGTTGTTGGTGTGGGCGAGGAAACGGCCGTTCAACATCACCGTCGCCAGCGTATCCAACCCGTCGGCCACCAACCAGACGTGGGGCTGCGCCAACAGTTCGGGCGCGGCGGCAAATTGATAGCGATATTCCCAATCGGTTTCCGCCACCCACTGCACCCGCTTTTCATTATCGCCTAGAAATGGGTCAGGAATTCGGCCCAAAGCCAGCAAATCGGTGTGTACGCCGCCGGGCACAGTGGCTGCCAGCCACTCTTCCGCCCCTGCCTGACGAAATTGCCAGACGCCGGCCAATGATTGATAGTTTGTCATAGGTTCTCCCTTGAAAATAGATTTGTCAAATCTTAAAGATTTGACAAATCTCAACCTTTTCATTTGTGGTGGTGGGTTAGACCACTCATGATGTCTCCTACGAAAATAACCCATTTAGCGAGCACAAAGTGCCCGCTAAATGGGAGTTGCTTGTAAAATCAACGGTTCCAATTGAACCGAGTAGCCTAACTTCTCTAATTGCCTGGTCAATGTATCAACCTTGACTCCTGTATAAATGGGAGCGCGGACGTCACGTCCGCTCTGGCAGGCGGGACGCCTGCGCCTCCAGGGTTTTCGTCAAACATCTGGCAAGGCGCGATACGTTTGACTATCAGGCGACATGCTCCATTTCCTGTTGAACTTTGCTGGTCAGGGATAACCGGTATGCGCCAAACAAGGCCAGAAACAGCAGGACCAGGCAAACGGGAATAACTTCCAGCGAAAACCGGCGCGCCAACACGCCCACCAGGCTGGCGATTGTCGCCCCGCCCAGCCCGGTAGCCGCCATTTGTATCCCAATGGTGTTGGCGGCATAACGCGCGCCTACCCGTTGGCGGGTTCCCGACATCATCGCCGGGAAGACTGGGGCGATTGCCAGGCCGATCAGTCCCACCGCCAGCAAGTTGGCAAATGGAGCCGGGTTCCACCAGAGCAAGACCGCGCCGAGCAAAGCCAGGACCATGCCACCCTGAGCCAGCAGGTGAATCCCCAGGCGTCGGGCATATAGCCCGGCCAGGATGCGCCCAACGGTGAACATTGCCCAATAGCTGCCGGCCCAGAAACCGGCCAGACGCACCGGCACATCCCGTGACTCGGTGAGCAAGGTGTAGGCCCAGGCGCCCAGGGAAACTTCTGCCCCTACGTAAAGGAAAAACAGCAAGGCGCTAAGCCAGACTTGCGGCCGGCGGATGGTTTGGCTGAGAGGGGTTTTGTACTCGGTCAGGCGCTTTTCACGCTGGCTTTCGGCCGGATCTTCCGGGCTATTCCACCAGGACAGCGTCAGCGTAAAGGCGAAGGCCATCAAAAATTGGAAGCCACCGACGATGAGGTAACCCACGCGCCAGGAATCCAGATTGGTCAGAGCCAGGGTCATGATAATGGGGCCAATGGTGACGCCAATGCCATAGCTGGCATGGAGCCACTGCATCAGCCCTTCGCCGAAGTGGGCGGCGACGTAGGTATTCAGACCGGCATCAATCGCGCCCGCGCCCAACCCAGCCACCACGCCCAACAGCACCATCAGCCACCATTCGGGCACAAGGGTATACCCCACGAGCGCCGAGCCGGTGAGGGCGCAGCTAATGGCGAGCAAATTGCCTACGCCCAGGCGGGCAATCAGCACGCCGCTGAGAAAGCTGGAGGTCATATAGCCGGCGACGCTGGCAAACAGCAACATGCCCAAAGCATCGAGCGGTACGCTAAAATCGGCCCGGACGGAAGGCCAGGCGATGCCTAATAAGCCATCGGGCATGCCCAGAGCAATAAAGGCGGCGTAAGCGAGGAGAATCAGGCTTAATTTTGAAGGGATTTTTGATTTTTGCAGCATGTTTGTTATGTAGAGACGTGGCAATGCCACGTCTCTACCGTTAGACCGTTGAAAGGTCCCATTCTTCATAGATTTTGGGCACGTCATTGAGCAGGCGTTTGGTATAGGGTTCTTTTGGACGCAGAATCACTTCGTCGGCCGAGCCACTTTCCACAAAACGGCCGTGTTCCATAATATAGACGCTATCCGAAACATAATACGCCAGGCCAATATCGTGGGTGATGAAAATAGGCGTCATGCCAATTTCATCGCGCAGTTGCATGAGCATGTCCAGGATGGTAGCGCGGGAGCAGGCGTCAATCATCGAAGTGGGTTCATCGGCCAGCAAGATTTTGGGTTTTAGCAAGAAGATGCGGGCGATCATCAGGCGCTGCTGCTGCCCGCCGGAAAGCTCAAAGGGATACTTGTTGGTCAGTTCGGCGAATTTCAGGTTGACGAAGCTGCACGCCTCGGTCATCATGGCTACTTTTTGTTCATGGGGCAGCCGGCCGCCACCGCGCATCCGAATACAATCCAGAAGGACGGTATCAATCTTGTTGAAGGTGTTGTAGGCCGAGAACGGGTCCTGAAAGATGGCTTGAATACTTTTCCAGTATTTCTTTTTCTTTCGATGCGACCCGATATCCCGCTTTTCGCCCTGAAAGTAAATGTCGCCTTCGGTCTCGTTGATCAAGCCCAGCAGCATTTTCGCTAACGTGGTCTTGCCGCTGCCCGATTCGCCGACGATGGAAATGATTTCACCCTCGTAGAAATTGAAATCTACATGATCCACGGCGACCGTTTTTCTGCGACCCACTCCAAAGACTTTTGTCACGCCTTTCCCGCTCAGGCACAATTTTTTTTCGTCAGACATTTTTACGAGCCTCCCTGGCATACATCTCGCGCAGTTCTGTTTCGGGGATGATACAGCGGTAGGCACGGCCGTTGCCCACATCGCGCAAAGGAACGGACGTGCCCTTGCATTCTGGCCGAACGTATTTGCAGCGTTCGGCAAAGCGGCAGCCCGACGGCGGTTTCTTAAGATTCGGCGGCACGCCCGGAATGGCCGTCAGCTTCACATCCCGCAGCCCTTCTTCCGGCACGATGATCGAACCCATGAGACCTTTGGAATAGGGGTGGAGCGGGTCGAACACCGCTTCTCTGGCGCTGGCCTTCTCGACTATCTGCCCGGCATACATCACCATGATGTCGTCCGTCACGTTATACAGGAGCGGCAGTTCATGGGTGATGAAGATCATCGCCTTGATGTATCCCTTGTCCATCAGGTTACGCAGCATCTTGATGACCATCTTCTGCGAGGTGACATCGAGCGCGGAAGATGGCTCATCGGCGATGAGGATTTGCGGCGAGAGGATGACGGAAATGGCGATGACGGTGCGCTGTTTCATGCCGCCGGAAAGCTCGACGGGGTATTTTTGCAGCACATCGGCCGGCAGCCCGACCGCTTCAAAGAAACCTTTCGCCAGGTTATACACTTCTTTCTTGGTTACAGAGGGATCGTGCGCTTCAATGACGTCTTCGATAAAGCGGATGACTTTCTGCGTGGGGTTGAGGGCGTTCATGGCCGCCTGGGGGATATAGGCTATCTCGTTGCCCAAAATGGATTTGCGCACGTCGTCCGAGTTCATGCCGGAGATGTTACGGCCGTCTATAATAATTTCGCCGCTGGTATAGTACAAGGGCGGGAAGTAATAGCCCATCAGGCTCAGCGCCAGGGTGGACTTGCCACAGCCCGATTCACCCGCAATGCCAAGCGATTTCCCCTCTTCCACCCTCAAAGAAACATGATCAACGGCGTAAATATCTTCCCGAAACCGGGTGATATATTTGGTGGTTAGTTCCCTGACTTCTAATATGGCATTCGACATAGTAGTTTCCTGTTGTTCGTGTCCCGTATTCCGTTAACGACTTTCAGCTCACAGCCTACAGCTCACAGCCTACAGCCCACAGCTAATCCCTCAGCGCCGGATTGAATACATGATCGAGGCCTGTGTTCATCAAATTCATCGAGAACGTAATCAGGGCAATGGTGATGAGGACGGGCAGGTATGCCCACCATTTCCCGAAAATATGAGCCTGGTAGATCATCGCCCAGTACAGCATTAACCCCAATGTCGGCACTTCCGTGGTTCTGGGGCCTAATCCAAGAATGGATAAGCCGGCCTCCGCGATGATACCGGAAGAAATTTGCAGGATCAGCGCCATGACAACATAGGAAGCAATGTAAGGGAGAATATCTTTAAGTATGATGTGAACGATGGAATAGCCGGACAGCTTGGACAGATTAACATGATCGCGGTTACGTAATGAAATCACCTGCGATCGCACCGCTCTGGTCGTCCACACCCAGGACGTGAACCCAATCACCACGGCGATAGTAATAGGGCCTCGTTGATTCTGCCCGATGCTGAATGAAATCAGGATCAATAAGACAAAACTGGGAATAACGATAAACAGATTGGTGATAAACGTGATAACGTCATCCACCACCCCACCGACATAACCAGACAGTAAACCCAGCGCCAAACCGATGGAGGTGGCGACAAGACCGGCCACAATACCGATAAGGAGGGATACACGGGTGGCCACTACCAGTTCGGTCAGCACGTCCCGACCAAAATTATCCGTTCCCAGGAGCAGTAAACGTACATTGGGAACCTGGCTGGCATTCACGTAATCGGTTTGTGTCACAGCGCCTATCTCTTCCAGTTCGCCCGTTTCCTCGTTTCGCACGGCTATGCTCACGCCTTCGGTGGCCAAAAGTCTACTGAGTGAGCTGTTGAGCCGAATAAAATAATTGCGTCGGGCATTGGTCATGCCGGGAACCCTGAGCGTGGGGTCGTAATTGTTCGCCCACTGCTCCAGGAGTTGGGCGGTGTTTTCAACGTCAATTTGATCTTCAGAAATGCCTACGGCCGTTAACCATTCTTTAATAGCCTGCCGATCTTCATCGCTCAACTTACTGGCAATTCGATTTCTGGTAGCGTTGGGCAGATTGAGTGTGTAATATGGCGTATTCAGGCTGTCGTAGACGTTGACATAGAGGCCAGGTGGGAAAAACGTGCCCTGACCGATGATCTGCAAAGGGGGATCGGTGATGACTCGTGGATAAATGATCACGACCAGCAAAATGAACGAGAAAATGGAAAACCCGATCAGGAATTTGCCAGACTGAAATACTTGTCGAAGTGTATGTTTCATAACAGCATCTTCCCTTTATCAATCAGCCTGCGCTGCTTTAATGCGTGGATCAAGAAAGCCGTAGACGATTTCGATCACAAAGTTCGCCAACAGCGCCATGATGGTAATGATCAGTGTGGTTGCTGAGATCAGCGGGTAATCCTGGCCGAGAACGGCCGTAAAAATCGTCGAACCTAGCCCCGGATAGCTAAAGATAATCTCCGCCACCAACGCCCCACCAACCATCGTCCCAATCGCCAACGCCAACCCCGTTATTTGGGGCAGCATGGCGTTCCGAAACACATAACCAACGATCTTGCGATCTTTGATGCCCATGAAACGGCTGTATTTTACATAATCCGCATTCAGTTCATAGATCGACATAGAACGCATCCCAATCGCCTGCCCGCCAATCGTCACTAAAACGATAGACCAGAATGGCAACTGGTAATGGACAATCACCGACCAGACAAAAGACCAACTGGCATTGGGTATCAGATCAAACCCATACCCGCCCGATGTAGGCAGCCATTGCAAGGTAACGCCAAAAATAACCAGCATAATCATCGCAATGCCAAACGGCGGGATACTGCTGGCAAAAATACTGATGGGTAAAAGGACTTTATCAAAGCCACCCTTCAGATAAGCCGCCAACGCGCCAAGCGAGTTACCAATCAACCAGCCCACGATAATCGCCGGAAACTGGAGAATAATTGTCCACCAAAGCGCCGAACGGATAACGTCTAATACCGTTCTGGGATACTGGCTAAACGAGAAACCAAAATCACCTTGCAGCACATTGCGCACGTACAAAATAAACTGTTCGTACATCGGTTTGCTCGTGCCAAACAATTCTGTGTACTGCTCATAAATTGCCTGCACCCCGGCTGTATTGCTCATGCCCTGAGCCTGTCTGGCCACGATGGCCGCTACCGGGTCGCCTGGCATCTGGCGCGGCAGAATAAAATTCAGAAGGAATGCGCAAGCTAAGGTGACGAAGAACCAAACGAGCTTGTTAAAAAAATACTTCCGGTATCCTTTCAAGACAGCACCTCCAAACAAACATCAAACACTCCAACCGTCCGGCAGCCACAACCCCCATATCCGTAAGGTCCTGACGCTTTAAAAAAACAGCCATGTCCCGGTTCGTGGGACATGGCTGCTTTTTTGTCAGCTTACAACTTAATTGTTAGCAAGCTCCAGGTTATAAAGACCCGCAATACTCCAACCATCAGTCAGGTTGAGCGGGGGTACGGGGGGAGTGGTTCCATCACCGTCAAACGGGAAGTTGGTCCAAACCGTCTCGTTTACCGTATGGAACGATTGAGGCCGGTACATCAGCGTGAAGGAGGGAACGTCGCTCAGGTAGATGCTCACCAATTCCGTGTACAATTCTTCCAACGCCGCCGGGTCAGTCTCGGCCGGGATGGCCTGAATCAAGGCATCGGCGTCGGGGTTAGAATACATACCCCAGTTACCATTCCAGTTGCTGGACATGCCGATAAATTCAGAACTCATCAGCTTGCGAATGCGGCCCCACGGCTGCGTCGGGCCAGCGCCATCGCTCCACATCATGAAGATGTCATACCCTTCGGGCAGGGGCGCATCGGATTTGGTGACGATGGTCTGGTAAACAGACCATTCGGGGAAGTTGGTGGTAATGTCGATGCCGATCTCAGCGCCGGCCGCAGCCACCACTTCAATCGCGGCTTGCCAGTCAGACCACCCATTGGGGCAGGTAGCGACATAGCTCAGGTTTTCGCCTTCATACTCGCGCCAGCCATCGCCATCGGAGTCCACAATGCCGGCCTCATCAAGCAGCGCCTTCGCGCCCTCAATGTCGTTACCGGCCCACTGCAATTCCGCCACAGCGTCGTGGTTGAACAAGGCTTGCTCGCCTTCGGTGGGGTTCATCAAAGAGCGCGCAACCTGGTCAAAGGTAGCCGATTGATTGGTCATCGCGTTGGCGATGATGGTGGGGTAATCCACTGCCATGGCAATCGCCTTGCGCACTGCCACCTGATCCAAACCGGGGGATTCCAGGTTGTAGAACGCGGTGGGCAGAGAAGCGCCGATCTGGTACGGCGGTTCAGGCAGGTACGTGGAGATGGGCAGACCATCATCTTCCCACAGCAAGTTCACATTAGAATTAAACTGTTGGCTGACATCCACTTCACCAGCCTGCAAAGCGGTCGTACCGGCCGCATTGTCCTTGAAGATCACGTGCGCCAGATATGTGGGAACCGGCAGGCTGCCCCACATAGAGGCATCTTGACCCCAATAGTTGTCGTCACGAACATAGATGACTTTTGTGTCATCGGCAAAGTATTTGTGATAGGGGCCGGAGTAAACAACGTCTTCCGCAGGATCGGCCAGAAGAGCAGTGGCATCGCCAGCGACGCGCGCTTCCAATGTTTCGGTCCACGCTTTTTGGATGACGTAGTTGCTGCTCAGGTAAGCAGTGACGAGCAGAGGATTGACTGCGGCGCCGTCCTCATTCAGTTTGGCCTTAACCACAACTGTCTGGGCGTCCACCGCTTCGATGGTATCGATGAAATCAATGTTGGCCGCGCCGGTGGGTGTGTTGTACTTGACGTGGGTAGCCCAGGTATAGGCGACATCTTCGGCCGTTACCGGTGTACCATCGCTCCACATAGCGGCCGGCTTGATCTTGAGGGTGATCTCGGTACGCGCTTCATTCCATTCAAAGGGGCCATCAGCCAACAAAGGATATACCTGGCCGTCCATCATGTTGTACAGATAAAGGGTCTCGAACATGATGACGCGGGCGTTATCTTGCTGGGCAATCGCCATGGCATTGTTGTTGCTGTTGGAGTAAGGATTCCAACCAACAACCGAACCCCATTGTTGCCCGTTGAAGTACAGGGTTTCGTTGCGGGGCAAAGCATTCGGGTCAGCAGCCACTTCAGCTTCTTCTGCCGGGGCAGCTTCTTCTGTGGGAGCAGCTTCTTCTACCGGGGCAGCTTCTTCTGTAGGAGCAACTTCTTCCGCGGGAGCAGCTTCTTCTGTGGGAGCAGCTTCTTCTGCGGGAGCGGCTTCTTCTACCGGGGCGGCTTCTTCTACCGGGGCAGTTTCTTCTACCGGCGGCGTAGTGGTGCCACAAGCGCTTAACGCCAGGCTAAGAACCAGCAGCAAGCCAAGAACGATGTAAAACAGATTTCTTTTTTGCTTCATAATTCTCCTCTCTAAAATAACGGTTTTTGTCGTTTTCACTATGAATCGACACAAACCCAGGTCATGGTTTGTGGCTCGGTAAAAGCCACTACATTTATATACCGTTAAAACATACTGAATAAAAGGTGTTTTGCACATCGGGTTATTGGATGATTTCACCAAGTTTTTGGGTAAGAAAATAAGTCATAATTTATAACAAGTCGTATGAAAAGCTCGCAGGAGTTACCCAAATCAGCTAAAATAGCCGTTGTGTTGGGTAACTTTTATGCGGGCTGACATACTTCGATCTCATGGCGCCTCTAAACGGTTACACCTTTACATCTATTTTGAGGTTTGCAAATGGGAAAGGTGGCACAGCCAGTTGTACGAGATAATGTTTTGTGGGTGGGGGAAGGAGGAACGGCCGTTCCCCACTTCTTGCCTCTCGATTCTCCCCAGTGGTATGAATGGCTTACCCGCCATACACAATTCAAATTCCAAGGAACTGCCGGTCACTTTTCCGCCCGCCGCGAAACCCGCCACGGCAGCGATTACTGGTATGCTTACCGCCGACGGGGAGGAAGGCTTCATAAAGTCTATTTAGGGAAATCCGAAGAAATTACGCCAGTACGATTGGAACTGGCCGCCACCGATCTGGCCGGAAGCCCCGTTTTGACGCAGCTAACCTTTTCTGCCGAACCGCCAAATAACCACCCGCGCAGGTCCTGGACCACCGGCGCGTTTCCTACCCTGACAAAAATCAGACCCCCCATTTTGCCGCCCAACCTGATTATGCGTCCCCGCCTGAACCAAAAAATCAATACGCCTGTTACGCTTATCTGCGCCCCTGGTGGATTTGGTAAGAGTACGCTGCTCAATGCCTGGCAACAAGAGAGCCGCGATCTGCCGGTAGCCTGGGCGACATTGGATGCAGACGATAATCAGTTGGCCCGTTTTTGGTCTACGGTTCTGATGGCTCTGCAAGCGATTAAACCCGGCCTGGGACAAGACTTGTTGTTGCAATTTCAGCTCTCGCTCCCTGAGTCCCCAATCGAGATCGTATCCCAGTTGGCCAATGAAATTGCCCTTATCACCGGCGAACATTTTTGTCTGGGGTTGGTATTGGATGATTACCATCACATTCAACACCCAGATATTCATGCCTCTATGCAAATCTGGTTAGAACGGCTGCCTCCTGGTTTACAGCTTGTCGTGGCAAGCCGAACCCGTCCGCCGCTGGCGTTGGGTCGGTTGCGGGCTTTAGGGACCGTGACGGAATTGGAATTGGAGGATTTGCGCTTTACGCTGGAAGAGGGGATTGATTTTCTCCAGCAGCACATCGCCGATCCGCCGCTGGCGTATGGCGACATGGAGGTTCTGGTTAAGCGGACGGGGGGCTGGGCGGCGGGTCTGACGTTGGCTGTGTTGGCGCTCAACAAACAACCAGACCGGCGTCGCTTTTTAGATACGTTCAGCGGTGCGCATCTCTATTTGCGTGAATACTTTATGGAGACGGCGCTGCAGCAACAACCAACGGCCGTTCAAAACTTTTTGCTCCAAACCTCCATCCTGAAGCAGCTAACCGGTGGGCTGTGTGACGTCGTCACCGGACAAACCGACGGCGCACAGATGCTGGCCCGCCTGTGGCAGGAAAATCTTTTTATGGTGCGGTCCGAAGAACCCGACTATTACCACTATCATGATCTGTTTGCCGAAATGTTGCATGATCAACTGCAAGGTCGATTCCCCGCCCTCATTCCCGACCTTCACCGCCGGGCGGCAGCCTGGTATCTTCGGCAAAATGCCCTGGCCGAGGCCGTGCGCCATCTGCTGGCGATTGAAGATTGGGAAGAGGCAGCTTCCTTGATTGAAGATGTTGCCTTGCGAGAATTGGCCGAATTTGGAGAAGATTCTCGCCTGCTGCGCTGGCTGCAACAACTGCCAGAAACTGTAGTGGAACGGCACAAAACGCTCTTGTTTGTCTATTTGCGCCTGGCCCATCTGGCGCTGCCGGCCAGTGAAGTGGAACGCTTTTTGCAGCACGTGGAGAACAACCTCGGAAGTAAAACCCCGGCGAGTATCACGTCTGATGAGCAGGAAGTCTTGTCTGAGGTCCGGACAATCCGGCAGCGCATCCTGGCCGGGGATAAAATCGTATCGCCAGACGTATCTGATACGCGCTGGCAATTGTTGGATGATTTGTGGATCGTCGAGGCGAGCTACAAGCCACTTACCGAAGAAGTCGGGGTGCGCCTTTCTCAAGTTTTCGAGCAGGCGCAGGACCAAGGAAACTTGTTTGTGATGCTCATCGCCGGCGCCGACTGCGCCAACCGGGCATATTTGCGCGGCCATTTGCGCCAAAGTGAAAAGATTATCTATCAGGTCTTGCAGCAGGCGTTGACCCGGCGTGGGAAATTGCCAGAGCCGGCCAGCATTGTTCTGGTGACACTGGCTCAAATTTATCTGGCGCGTAATGAATTGACCGAAGCTCGCCAACTGCTGCGACAGGCAACGGCCGTTGACCCCAATCCAACCAGTTCCAACATTCTGATGAACATTGCCTTTACCCGCGCCAGGTTACAGGCAGCCCTGGGTGATCATGAAGCCGCGCGATCAACCATTCAGGCGGCGCGCGCTTTACAAATGCAACGACCAGCCGGTGTGTGGCGCGATCAAGATTTGGCAGCTTATGAGGCCATGTTCTGTATCCCTCAGAAAAATTGGGGAGAAGTGACGCGGTTGTTAAATGAAATCTCTGAAGAAAACCACGCAATATCCCTCATGGTCCGGGCCGAAATGTTTCTCTGGCAAAAGCAAGCGGCTGCGGCTGAAGATATCTTGTGGCGCTTGCTGGAGCAAATCCCGCATGGCATCCTCAACGAACCTTTGATGAGCGTCCGGGTGCTGCTGGCTGCGGCATTGTACGACCAACATAAACTCAACCAGGCCCGGCAAACGTTGGCTGAAACTATCAGGCTGGCAGCTCCGGAACGGTTTATTTCTCCGTTCCTCAACCACGGTCGCCAATTGATCCCTCTGCTGGCGCTGACGCTGCACACCCAAAATAACTCCGCCGAGTCTCAAGAGTTCATCCACCATATTTTGCAGTTGTTAGGGCATACTGGCAGCGTGGAAAATATACTGCCCCAGGAAACACTTAAAACCCTGACAACGACAGCCTCCATCACGCCGCGTGAACAGGAGGTACTGCGGTTGATGTGCGCTGGATTATCCAGCCGCGAGATCGCGGTTAAATTGTGCATTTCGCCTAGCACGGTGAAAACCCACCTGACTAACATTTACAAAAAACTGGATGTAAACAGCCGGGTACAGGCTGTGGCAGAAGCACAGACGCTGAAATTAATTTAACAACAGCCGCAAATCAAAAATCGTAAATCGTAAATCGCAAATCCCATGACCAAAATAACCATCACCCAAACCAACCCCTCCGACACCAGCCCCTTCGCCGCAGCCGTCCAGTTCAACAGCGGCCCGCGCTACCCCATCACCGTCAGCGACCCATTCAGCGCCGAGGAAGAAAAACAACTGCAATGGTACTTCGAAGGCTGGCTGAGCTTCCCCTTCACCGGGCAGGTGAAAGCGGCCAAGGCCGCCGCCAGCGTGGCCGACTACGGCCGTTCCCTCTTCGCCCAGGTCTTCCGCCACAACCCCGACGTGCTGGCCGAATACAAAGCCGCCTTGCGCTACGAAGGCGGCTTCGCCAGCCTGGAATTTGAAATTCGCGGCACGCCCGCCTTCCACGCCCTGCATTGGGAAGCGCTGCAAGACCTCCAAAACGGCCGTCCCTTCGCCGCCGAATGCGCTTTTTACCGCCAGAACGACAACCCGCCCGCCTTCCACATCCGCCCGCAGCCTTCCCCCACCCTGAATGTGCTCCTGGTCACCGCCCGACCCGGCGGGCGGCAAGACGTGGGCTACCGCACCATCTCCCGGCCGTTGGTCGACGCCCTGCAAAACAGCAAGCTGCGGACGCAAATCGACATCGTGCGACCGGGCAGCTACGCCGCCCTGGTGGGCCACCTGGAGCGCAGCCGCGACCGCCACGGCGACGGCTATTACCACATCATCCATTTTGACGTGCACGGCAGCCTGCTGACCTTTGACCAGTACCAGAAATTGGAAGCCGCCGCCAGCAGCTACGTCTTTAAGGGCGGCTACGGCCAGCCGGAAATCCAACCCTACGACGGCCTGCGCGCCTTCCTCTCGTTCAGCGGCGACACGCCGGGCAGCCATGATTTAGTCGCCGACGAAGTGATCGCCAACCTGCTGCAAAGCCACCAGATTCCCATCGCCATCCTCAACGCCTGCCAGTCGGGCATGCAGGTGGGCGACAGCGAGACGAGTTTGGGCAGCCGCCTGATGGCCGCCGGAGTGCAAACGGCCGTCGCCATGTCCTACTCCGTCACCGTCAGCGCCGCCCGGCTGCTGATGACCCATCTCTACCAACACCTGCTGGGCGGGCTGCCCCTGCCCCAGGCCATCCGCCGCGCCCGCCTGGAACTGCTAAACGTGAAGCAGCGCCGCGCCGCCTACAACCAGACCATCGAACTGGAAGATTGGCTGCTGCCGGTGGTCTACCAAAACCAGCCCGTCGCCCTGCCCATCACCGAGTTTGCCGGCGCCGCCGAGGAAGAAGCCTACCTGCTGCGCCAGAGCGGCCGTTACCGCGCCCCCCAGCCCACCTACGGCTTTGTTGGCCGCGACGTAGACATTTTGGAGATTGAAACCCGCCTCCTCTCCGGGAGCGCGGGCGTCCCGGCCGCCTCTTCTTCTTTCACCGACTCCGCCAACATCCTGCTGATTCAGGGCATGGGCGGCGCGGGCAAAACGACGCTGCTGACGCACCTGATGGAATGGTGGCAGACCACCCGCCTGGTGGCCCGCGTCTTTTATTTTGGTTATGACAACAAGGCGTATACCACCGGCCAGATTGTGGACGGCATTGCCCGCGAGCTGTATGGGGCGGAATACGGCCGTCTCTTCTCCCCCCTGTCCGACGCCGCCAAAGAGCAAAAGCTGGTGACCGCCCTGCGCGGCGAGCGCCACCTGCTGGTCCTGGACAACCTGGAATCGATCACCGGCGCGGCCCTGGCCATCCAGCATACCCTGGACGCCGCCGAGCAAGGCCGCCTGCGCGAGTTTGTCGCCCGGCTGGCCGGGGGGCAGACGTTGGTGCTGCTGGGGTCGCGCGGCCCGGAGGAATGGTTGGTGGGGCGATTTTCCAAATCGCCCTACGAGCTGCCGGGATTAGACCCGGAAGCGGCCAGCGCCCTGGCGCAGCGCATCCTCAACCGCCTGGGCCGGGGCGGACTGCCCGCCGACCCGCAGCACGGCGACGCTTTCCGCCAACTGCTCAAGCTGCTGGACGGCTACCCGCTGGCCCTGGAGATTGTGCTGGCGAATCTGGCTGCGCGGCCGGGGCAGCCGCAGCAGACGCCCGCCGCCCTGCTGGCCGCCTTTAGCGGCGGCGACGCGGGCATCGACGCGGCGGCCGGCGGCGATTTGTGGCAGGACAAGACCAAAAGCCTGCTGCGCTGCATCGAATACAGCCACAGCAACCTCTCCGCCGACGCCCAGGCGCTGCTGGCCTGCCTGGCCCCCTTCACCGGCGTGTTCAACGCCAACTGGCTGGCGCAGTACACGGCGCAGCTAAAGGCGCAGCCCGCCCTGGCCGCCCTGCCCTATGAGCGCTGGGACGAGGTGCTGACCGAGGCGTTGAACTGGGGGCTGCTGACCCCCCACGAAATAGGCGGCGGCTACCTGCGCCTCCAGCCGATATTGCCCTACTTTTTGCGCCAGCGGCTGGCCAGCCTCCCGGAGGCTGGCCGCCTCCGAGAGGCGGTGGACGCTGCCTTCCGCGCCCACTACGACGAGGTGGGCGGGGCGCTGGCCGGGCTGCTGACGTCCAAACAGCCCCAGGAGCGGCAGCTAGGCCAGGCGCTGACCAACCTGGAATACGAAAACCTGATGACCGCGCTCAAGCTGGCGCTAACTGGCGCTGACAATAGAAAGTCAATTTTTGGACACCTTATACTTCCAAGCATTATCAATTGCCTTGACGCTGGCAAGATCACAACTTGGCACAAACGACGTCGTTTAGGCGAAATCGTTTGGGCAACTTGGACAACTTATACTCCTGAAATATTAACCGGCAAACGTACAAATCGGCATTTGTATTCCCCCCCCCCCCCCGTTGGGCGTGGCAGGGCAGCGGGTGGCGACGGCCGTGTCCCATTACAACCAGGCGTTGGCCCTCAAAATCGAATTCAGATGACCGCTACAGCCAGGCGTCCACCTACCACCAGTTGGGCAGAAGTGGGCGATGGCCGTGTCCCATTACAACCAGGCGTTGGCCCTCAAAATCGAATTCAATGACCGCTACAGCCAGGCGTCCACCTACCACCAGTTGGGCATGGTGGCGCAGGAGCAGCGGGAGTGGGCGACGGCCGTGTCCCATTACAACCAGGCGTTGGCCCTCAAAATCGAATTCAATGACCGCTACAGCCAGGCGTCCACCTACCACCAGTTGGGCATGGTGGCGCAGGAGCAGCGGGAGTGGGCGACGGCCGTGTCCCATTACAACCAGGCGTTGGCCCTCTTCATCGAATTCAATGACCGCTACAGCCAGGCGTCCACCTACCACCAGTTGGGCAATGTGGCATAGGAGCAGCGGGAGTGGGCGACGGCCGTGTCCCATTACAACCAGGCGTTGGCAATCTACATCGACTTCAATGACCGCTACGAGCAGGCGGGAACCTACCACCAGTTGGGCAGGGTGGCGGAGGAGCAGCGGGAGTGGGCGACGGCCGTGTCCCATTACAACCAGGCGTTGGCCATCCATCCCCGCCCCCCCCCCCCCCCCCCCCCCCGGCCCCCCCCCACCCCCCGTCGCCCCCACCCCCCCCCCCCCCCCCCCCCCCCCCCCATGGCGGCCTAATCCAGGGCGAGACCGGCGATAAATTGGTTGGGCAGGAACGTCCGCCGGTCCCGCCCGGGGCGCGGGAGTGACGCGGCGTTACCAATGGAGGTTATTGGTTTTGTGGACAAATACGACCCAAACAAACATCATCGCCACACCATCCGATTGTCTGGGTGGGACTATCGCGGACCAGGATATTATTTTGTGACCATTTGCACCCACCAGCGGCACAGCTTGTTCGACGACGTCGATTTTCAAGATATTGCCGCCCAAGCATTAGCTCGTATCCCAGAACAGAACCACGCCCGGCACGTCAGGTTAGATGAATGGGTGGTGATGCCCAACCACATTCACGTCATTTTGGAATTTATTGCATATCCCATCCTGGCAAACACGGCTCCGCCAGACGGGACATTTGCCAATGCGTTGGTCGGATCGTTGGGGATGGTGGTCGGGCGATACAAAACGGCCGTAACCACCCGCATCAATCATTTGCGCCGCACATCGGGGACAAAGGTTTGGCAGCAGGGTTATTATGACCGCATCATTCGTAACGATCGTGAATTGCAGGCGACACGCCAATATGTTGTCAACAACCCGGCGCGTTGGGCTGAAGATCGTGATAATTTGGACAACCTTCTGACTAAAATGACCCATCATTTGTAGGGGCGGGACGGCGCGGCGTTACGCCGTCCCAACGGTGGGCATCATCACCGCGCCGTCTCGCCCTCCCCGGCGCATCGGTCGGCCTAATCCAGGGCGAGACCGGCGGGTGATAAATTGTTGGATTTGGGCAAAGGAATCGTCCGCCGGTCCCGCCCCTACGGGGTCGCGGGACATGGCGTGGGGGCGGGACGGCGCGGCGTTACACCATCCCAACGGTGGGCATCGTTGGTAGATATTTTGCAAGTGGAATTTCACCGTGTTTTCGCTGATGTGCAGGCGTTCGGCCACTTCGGCGTTGGTCAGGCCCTCAGACACGGCCGTCAGCACCTCCACCTCTCGCGGCGAAAGCGTAGGGTCGGGAACGGCCGTTTCCGCGCCAAACATCCAGCGCCGGGCCACCGCCGGAAACACCACCTGCCCCTCCATCACCTGCCGGATCGCCCGAATCGTCTGCTCCGGCGGGTCGGTCTTAAACAACAGGCCGTCCGCGCCGCAGGCCAGCACTGCGCGAATCGTCTCGGCATCGGAATACGCCGTCAGCACCAAAATGCGCGTTTCCGGGAAACGGCGGCGCAGCTTCTCCAGCCCGGTCACCCCATCCATGAAGGGCATCTGCACATCCATCACCACCACGTCCGGGCTAAAGCGGGCCACGGCCGTCAGCAGCCGTTCGCCATCCGTAGCCGTTGCCAGCACCGAAATGTCCGCTTCCAGCCCCAACAAACTGCGCAGCCCCTCCAACACCAGGGCATGATCGTCGGCCAAAATCACCCGAATCGGTTGTTTATCCATTTCCCGGCACCCTCACCATAATGCGCGTCCCTTCTTGCGGCGAACTAAACAAATCGAACACACCGCCCACCAGAGCCACGCGGTCGCGCATCCCGCGCAGGCCGATATGCTCCTCGCGCTCCGTCGCCGCCGGTCCGGTCAGGGGCGGCGGCGAAAAGCCATGCCCTTCATCCCACACCGCCAGGGTAATCTGGCCGCCGGTTTCCGACACGCGCACCCACTGCTGCCTGGCCCCGCTGTGGCGGTAGGCGTTGGAGAGCGCCTCCTGGCAGATGCGGTAGAGGGCGATTTTGACGGGCAGGGAAACGGCCGTGTCCAACCCCTCCGGCGCCATAAAATCCACCCGGCAGCCCGTCGTCTCCTCATGGTAGATCAGCAAATCGCGCAAAATGTCGATGAGATTACGATGGGCGAAATTGGGCGGCCGAAACGTGCCTAAAAACACGCGAATTTCCGCCAGCGCGCCGTCCATCAGGCGGGCCAGGCGGTCCACCGCCTGCTCATACTCGGCGGCGGGGATGGATTGGTCGTGCGCGCGCCGGTGCTGCAAGCTGCTCAACTGCGAACGAGCAGCAAACAACTGCTGCACCGGCCCATCATGAATATCGAGGATGATGCGCTGCAATTCTTCTTCCGTAATCGCCAAAATGCGGCGAGCGGCTAAATGTTCTTCCGGATCAGCGGGTATCTGGCTCTCCCTTTCCATGCCAGAATCATAACAGAGACGGCCGGAAAGGGACAAGAGGAGGCCGGCGCCGTCAGCAATTCTCAATTTAGATCAGGCATTCGTGCGAACAAGGTAATTTCTTTGCACTTTACGCTGAACTGTCATGCTGAGCGGAGTCTTCGGAGCGAAGCATCCCCATGTATTGGTCATTAGGGCTGAACGGGATGCTTCGGAGGATGCTTCGGCAAGCTCAGCACAGGCTCTCAGCATGACACATTTCTGGTTAAATTGAGAATTGCTGCGGCGCCGTTTTGCCAATCAGCAGAAAGGGCTACAATCCTCCAATCTCGGTTTAACATGCGGGATTTGTAGCCGCAGTATCCTTACCGCGCTCTGGGAAATACGCGGTAAAGATACCGCGGCTACGAGGCTCGGCGAAGATTGGACCAATCTAAAAAAGGAAGGGAGCATGGACGCTTTAACACAGCCTTCGCCCATTTTATTGCAGGCCATCTTAGACGATTCGGCGGCGCGGCACAAACACCTGTGCCCGCGACAGGTGTTGGGCGCGCGGCTGGGGCTGGCCGGGCTGCTGGCCCTGGGCCTGCCGAATGTGTATGACGAGCGGTTTGATAACGGCCGTAAACACCTCCTCACCATCGTGGAAACCGATGGCTGCGCCGCCGACGGCGTCTCCGCCGCCACCGACTGCTTCGTCGGGCGGCGCACCATGCGCGTGCTGGATTTTGGCAAAGTCGCCGCCACGCTGGTCGATACGCGGACGGGAACGGCCGTGCGCGTCAGCCCACAGCTAGAAACGCGAGCGGCTGCCCGGCGTTATGCGCCCATGGCCCGCAGCCGCTGGCACAGCTACCTGGAAGCGTACCAGATCATGCCCGACGCCGAATTGCTGCGCGTGCAGCCGGTGGAACTGACACAAACGTTGGCGCAAATCATCAGCCGGCCCAATCTGCGGGTAGCCTGCGCCGTCTGCGGCGAGGAAATCATCAACGAACGCGAAGTGGCGGTAGACGGCCGTTTCCTCTGCCGCTCGTGCGCCGGAGATGGGTATTACCAGGTTTAGCCGGATTCCAGGGCGAAGGGCGCAGGCCGCTCAGCGGCAATCTTTCGTCTCTCATCCCCGGCGTTATATAATCCTCGCCATGACAAGCACACAACACGACCCTTTTATCCGCCACTGTTATGCGTTGGCGCGGCAGGCGGCCGCCCAAGGCGACCATCCCTTTGGCGCGCTGCTGGCGCGGGATGGGCAGGTCTTGCTTACGGCCGTAAACACCATCACCACCGACCACGACGTGACCCGCCACGCCGAACTAAACCTCATCAGCCAGGCCAGCCGCCAATTCGACCCCGCCACACTGGCCGCATGTACGCTTTACACCAGCACCGAGCCGTGCGCCATGTGCGCCGGCGCAATTTTTTGGGCCGGCGTGCCGGCCATCGTCTATGGCAGCAGCGCCGCAACCCTGGGCGAGATTGCCGGCGGCGCGTTTGTGGTTCCCAGCCGGGTTTTGTTGGCCTATGGACAGCGGCCAACGGCCGTTACCGGCCCCATTTTGCCCGACGAAGGCCGCGCCATCCACCAGGCCTATTGGCCCAGCCGGTAAGCCCCGCCATGAACATCACCATTCGCGGTTTATCGCACCAATTTAAGGTTAACGGCCGTCTGCTGCCCGTGCTGCGCGACATCAACCTGAACATTGCGGCCGGTGAATTTGTCGCCCTGGTTGGCCCCAGCGGCTGCGGCAAATCGACGCTGCTGCGTATTTTGGCCCACCTGCTCACGCCGACAAGCGGTCTGGTGGACATCGGCGGCGCGGACCCGGCAACGGCCGTGGCCCACAAGCGCATCGCCTGGATGGCCCAAAATCCCGCCCTACTGCCGTGGTACACCACCCACGACAACATCGCCCTGGTGCAGCGCATCAACGGCACCAACCACCACACCCCTGCCGACCTGCTGGCGCTGGTGGGATTGAGCGATTTTGCCGACGCCCACCCGTTCACGCTGTCCGGCGGCATGCAGCAGCGGTTGGCGCTGGCGCGGATATTGGCCCAGCAAGCGGCCGTTTGGCTGATGGATGAGCCGTTTGCCGCCCTGGACGAGCTAACCCGCGAACGGTTGACCGGCGAACTGCTGGCCCTGTGGCAGCAGCAGCGCCCGACCGTGTTGTGGGTAACGCACCACATCACCGAGGCGGCGCGATTGGCGGATCGGGTGCTGGTGTTGTCGCCGCGCCCAACGGCCGTGCTGGCCGATGTGCCGGTCTCCCTGCCCCGCCCGCGCGACGAGACAACAGCCGAGTTTCAAGCCGTGGTGCGCGCCATTCGCGCCGCGCTGATGCAGGCGGAACCATGAAAGCCGTTCCAGACACCGATCAGACGCAAAGCAATGGGATCGCCCTGGTCATCGTGGGCCTGACGCTGCTGTTGTGGGAGGCAATTGTCCGGTGGCGGGCCATTCCGGTGTACATTTTGCCGGCGCCCAGCCTGATCGGGCAGACGCTGGTGGGGAATATCGGGTTGTTTGCGGAGGCAACGGCCGTTACCCTCAGCGAAGCGCTGCTGGGGCTGCTCCTGGGCACAACCACCGGCGCCGGACTGGCGGTACTGCTGAGTCTGTGGCCCCGGCTGGAACGCGGCGTCATGACTTTGGCGATTCTGGTCAAATCGACGCCGCTGGTCGCCATCGCCCCGCTGCTAACCATCTGGCTGGGTTTTGGCATGATACCCAAAATCATCATCACCGCCCTGCTGACCTTCTTTCCGGTGCTGGTGAATGTGCTGGCCGGCCTTCAGCGCGCCGACCCGGCCATGCTGGATTTGTTCCACACCTGGCACAGCGGCCGTCGGGAAATTTTTCGCCACGTCCGCGCGCCATCCGCCCTGCCCTACCTGTTTACCGCGCTCAAAATCGCCGGCCCGCTGGCCCTGATTGCCGCCGTGGTCGCCGAATGGACCGGCGCGTCTGGCGGGCTGGGGCGGACTATGTGGCTGGCGTATACCAATCTGAACCTGCCCTATTTGTTTGCCGCCATCTTCATTCTGGCCTTTGCCGGGGTGATGGTATACGGAGCCATCGTCTGGTTGGAAAAACGAGTCGTCTTTTGGCAGCCAACCAGTCAGTTCTAACGCCAGACCCTTCGGGTTTATTTCCAGGCACATTTACCAACCGAAAACCAAACCCGAAGGGTCTTGTCACCGGTCAGTTCTAACGCCAGACCCTTCGGGTTTATTTCCAGGCCCATTTACCAACCAAAAACCAAACCCGAAGGGTCTTATCATGCACCTAAAAAGGATTTTATTGTGACACGTTATTCCTATCTTTTGCTTTCGATTTTGTTATGTCTGGGACTGGCGGCTTGCCAGACCAACCCGCCGGAAAAGACGGCGATGACGTTTATGGCCGGGTTTCGGCCGCAGGCCAATTTGCCGTTTGTGGGCGTGTACGTGGCCCAGGAAAAGGGCTTTTTTGCCGACGAAGGGCTGGATGTGACCATTGAGCACTCGACCGGCGGCGGGCAGCATTTGCAACTGCTGACGGCCGGGGAAGTGCAGGTGACGACGCAAGACGCGGCCGTTTTGTTGGAACGGCGGGCGGATCCGGGGCTGCCGTTGGTGTCGTTGGCCTTGATCGGGCAGCGCGGGCAGCAGGCGTTCGCCGCCCTGGCCGACAGCGGGCTGCAATCGCCCAAAGATTGGGAAGGGCGCACAGTGGGGTTTAAGGGCACGCCGCCGCCCGATTTGTTTGCGCTGCTGCACGCCGTGGATGCCAACCCGGACACTGTGGAACTGGTGAACGTGGGCTTTGATCCGCGCGTGCTGACGGAGGGTCAGGTGGATGTGTACCCGGTGTTTAAATCCAACGAGCCGTTTCTGATTCGCAGTTGGGGGTATGACGTGACCTTGTGGGACGCAGCCGAGTACGGCGTGCCGACTTTGGGTCTGGTTTATGTGACCAGCGAGAGCATTTTGCAGGAAAACCCGGAGATGTTGACGCGCTTTTTGCGGGCAGCGATGAAGGGGATCGCCTACGCGGAAGCACATCCTGATGAGGCGGTAGACATTGTGCTGCTGTATGCCGGGCCGGAAACGAACCGCGACCATATGCGTTTTATGCTGGACGCAGAACTGGCAGACGCGCACAGCGCGGTGACGGATGAGTTTGGGCTGGGCTGGCAAACGGCCGTGCAGTGGCAGGCGCTGGCGGATATGTTGGCGGTGTATGGGGTGGATACGGCCGTTTCCGTCCAGGACGCCTTCACCACGGATATTTTGGCGGCTGCCCAGCAGTAAACGGCGCAGGCACGTCGCACGCATAGCGGCAATCTGGCGCAACCTTTGAACGCCTTAAAAATGGGGGAAAATTGCTAATTCCAGAGTGACAGCCCTCAGGAACTATGCTAACATGCAAACCAATCATGCAGCGATTAAACCTATTGGGTACTTGTTTGACGGCCGTTCTAATTTTACTAGGTGTGTTGTTGGCCGACGCCCTGGTAAGCGGCAGGTTGCCTGGCTGGCCAAGCCTGGGGCTGATGATTGTGGTGGGGAGCGCCCTGGGGGTCTTTCTGTGGCGGGCGGTCATAGAACCGGCGCAGCGCGCGGCAGCGAATGCGGCAGCCTCCGCCGCCGATCTGGCTCGCCGGGAAACCGAACTTGCGAGCCAACAGCGCATCCTATCAGCCATCCGCGAACAAAAAGAGCAGTATCAAGACCTGTTCGAGCAAGCCAACGACATTGTGTTTATTCTCGATTTAGATGGCAAGTTCATTTATATCAACCAGGCTGCGCAAAAAATCACCGGCTACACGCCGGCAGAAATGGTGGGGCGGCATTTTTCGGCCTTTGCCACTCATGCGGATGAAGCTGTCTTGTGGGATTTTTTGCAACAAGACCGGATCGCCAACTACGAACTGGCCTTTGATACCCAAGACGGGAAACCGGTGATGATTGAGGTAAACGGCCGTCTCTTTCAGCATCAGGGGCAGCCATCCGCCATTCTCGGCATTGCCCGCGACATCACCGGCAAGAAACAGCAGCAAATCGAACTGGAACAAGCCAAAATAGCCGCCGAAAACGCGACCCGCGCCAAAACGGTGTTTCTATCCAATATGGGGCACGAACTGCGCACGCCGTTATCGGTGATTCTTGGTTACACCGACATCATCGGCCAGGACGCCCAGACAAATGGTCTGGAAGATTATTATTTCCTGGCGCAAAAAATCAAACAAGCCGCGCAAAAACTGCGGGTCATTGTCAACGATGTGTTGGAAATCACGGAAATCGAATCCGGGCAGGTAACTTTTTTGTTGGAGACGTTTGATATAGCCCAGACTGTCCATCGGGCGGTGGCCAACAGCCAGACGGCCGTTGAAGCCAACAACAACACCTTGCTCGTCCTAATCCCCCCGGACATCGGCGTCATCTTTGCCGATCAGGACAAAGTGCGGCGCGCGCTGGAAAATTTACTCAATAATGCCGCCAAATTCACCCACGATGGCTCGATCACCCTCAGCGTGAACCGCAAAGTGGATGGCGACCAGGAGTGGATTGAGTTCCAGGTGTCAGACACCGGCATCGGCATCCCCGCCGACCAGCACGAGAAGATATTTTTGCCGTTTGACCAGGTGGAAAAATCGTTTACGCGGGGATACGAAGGAACCGGGCTGGGGCTGGCGATCAATCAATATTTTTGCCGGTCTATGCAAGGGAAAATCAGTCTGGTCAGCGAAATAGGCCGCGGATCGACGTTCACGATGAAATTACCGGCCAGGGTAACGGCCGTTTCCGCCATGTACGTGCGCAAACAATAAGCCCTTACCCTGCCCTTACTGCCGATAAACGGCCGCCCGTTCCTTCAGCCAGGCCACCCATTCGGCCACCCCTTCCCCCGTTTTGCAAGAAATGGGGAAAAAGGCCACCTCAGGATTCAAAATCTCAATTCCGCGGCGAAAATAAGCCATATCAAAATCGATATAGGGCAGCAAATCCATTTTGTTGAGAATGAGCGCGTCGATGCCCCGGTAAATGTTGGGGTACTTGTACGGCTTATCGTCCCCTTCCGGCACGCTGGCGATGACCACGTTAAAATGGGTTCCCAAGGCAAACGAAGCCGGACAAATGAGATTGCCCACGTTTTCCACAATCAACAATTCAATTTCCGCCAGCGGCATTTGCGCCAGCGCGCCGCTTAACATCACCGCGTCCAAATGGCAGTTGCCGCCGGTGTTGATCTGCACGGCCGGCATACCCGCAGCAATCACTTTGTCGGCGTCGATGGTCACGTTGGCCGTATCGCCTTCAACAACACCCAATTTGTAATCGGCCGTCAGCGCTTCGATGGTGCGCAAAATGGTGCTGGTCTTACCGGCGCCGGGCGAGGCCATGATATTCATGCCCACCACCTGGGCGGCATCCAGTTTTGCCCGATTTTGCGCCGCCAGACTATCGTTGGCGCTCATAATTTCTTGGACAACAGGTACAATTTTACTCATTACAACCCCTTTAGGTTTCCACCTCAATGCTTTCCAGGCGAAATTCTTCCCCGGCCGTCACCTTCAGGCGAATGCTGTCGCACTGCGGGCAGGCGGTCAATTCGCGGCTGAGGGTGTAGGCATGGGCACAATCCAGGCAAACCAACGTGGCCGGAATCCGCTCGAAGTTCAGGATAGCGCCGGCGCACAGCGTGTCTTTGCTGATGATGTCCCAATAAAATTGGATCGTGTCATCGACGATGGAGGAAAGCTGGCCGATCACCAGATTCAGGCGGGTAACGCGCCGGGCTTCAGCCTGTTCGGCATACTCCAGGGCAATGCCGAGAATGTTTTCCGCAATGGGCAGTTCATGCATAGGTTCACCAACGGCCGTTCATCGCCGGCCAGGTTCCGATTGTGGCACAAGGACACGGCCGTTTCCAATGCCATATGTCACCCATTTCAAAAGGCGAATGTCATCACGCCTACCAGCAAAAAGGGGAGGAAACGGCCGTAATCGTCACCCCAACCATATGATCATCATCCCGGCATCACATGACAATAGGCACTTTCTGTTATCCGCCGCACCGTTTATCCTTAACCCAACTTTGGGAAACCTTTCCACCTTGTCGTCCACACCACCATTCGACGACAAGCACCCGATTCGGAGGTAATTATGACTACAACCAAATGGATCATCGTCGAAAAAAAGTGGTGCGACTATATTCAACAAGAAGCCAGCATTATGGAACAACGCGTATACGCTTCAGACATGCTGCCAGACAGCGAACCCTACCGCGTCATTGCCCGCAAATGCTCCGCTAACGTCGCCTGCAACCTGGCCAATGTCCCCTGCGACTGGGCCTTCACCAATCCGAATGTCGATCGTTTCAAACTCGGCTAATTCATTACCGACCATCGACACCCATCATACTCGCACATCGTCCCCTTAGCCTGAAACGATTTATAGACAGAAAAAAAGGCCGCCTGAAATCAGGCGGCCTTTTTTTATATCCAGCTATGTCCGTTTTTACTTTCGGGAACGGATGAGGCCAAAGAACACGGCCGTTACCACCGCCACAGCCCCCGCCGCCATCGCCGCCTTAACGGCCGTCCCGCTCAATTCGCCATCCGTAAACAATTCCGTAATCGGCTGCACGCGCTGGCGCGGCGTCACGCCAAACGAAAAGCGCGTTATCGCTTTCCCCAGGCGATAATGCCCCGGCGTGCGGAAAACCGTCGCCACGTCCAACGGATGCGGCGGCCCGCCCACAGCATAAGAGCGCATCTGCGTGAATTGCAGCACCTCCTCCTTGCCGTGTGTCCGCGCATTCCCCGACAATTTCACCCCGCCAAACGGCAGCAGCGAGACCGGATAATGGGAAATGGCGTCATTGATGTTCACCGATCCCACATCGAGCCGGTGGGCCACGCGCTTTGCCTGGCGCATATCGCCGCTCCACACGGCCGCGCTCAAGCCATACTCACAATCATTCGCCAGCCAGATCGCCTCAGATTCATCATGAAACTTCATAATCGGCATGATCGGGCCGAAGGTTTCTTCGCGCATCACCTTCATGCTGTGGTCCACATCCACCAGAATCGTCGGCTTCATGAACAGCCCATCCAGCGTGCCGCCGGTGAGGATGCGCGCGCCTTTGGCCAGCGCGTCATCCAGTTGATCGGTTACAATGTTGACCTGCCGCTCGAATGTCAGCGGACCCATGTCGAATTGGCTGTCGGTTTCTTTGGTGTAGCCGATTTTAATTTTGCGCGTTTCGGCGAGTACGGCCGTTACAAAATCATCATAGGCCGACTCTTGCACATACACCCGCTCAATCCCCATGCACGTCTGGCCCGTGTTGTAAAACGCGCCCCACGTCCCCCACTTCGCCGCCGACTGAATGTCGGCCGAATCAAACACAATCATCGGGTCTTTGCCACCCAGCTCGCAAATAAACGGCGTCAACGTCTCCGCCGCCGCCTGCGCAATTTTGCGCCCGGTCGCCGTAGAGCCGGTCAGGAAAATCAAATCTGGCCCCGAAGCCACAAGCTGCGCCCCTACCGAGCCATCGCCGTGCAGCACGCGCACAAACGGAGCCAATTCCGGTACCCGCTTGATCAGCGATTCAATCATCACGCCTACGGCCGGGGTCACTTCCGATGGCTTCAGCAGCACCGTATTCCCGGCCAACAACGCTGAACACATCGGCGGCACGCACAAATCGAACGGGTAATTCCAGGGACCAATCACCGCCACGACGCCAAAAGGATGGGGTTCGGTGTAGTACTGCTTAAACATGTACAGGCCGGGCGGCACGCGGCGGCGCTCCAACCATTTGGGGGCGAGTCTGTAGTATTGGTGCAGCCTGTCCACCGTCATGTTGACTTCAATCCAACCATCTTGCCGGCTTTTACCGGCATCCTGATTGATCACGGCGCTAATTTCGTCCATGGAGTCGATGATTTCGGCCTGAAACTGGCGCAAAATGCGAATGCGTTCGGCCAGGGGCTTGCGCCGCCATACCTGGAAAGCCTGGCGCATTTCTTTGTGGGCCACCGCGATTTCCTCGGTTGTGGCCATCTCTACCTGGCCAAATTGCTCACCGTTGGCCGGATTAATGAAGGGGATCACACGCGATTGACTCATGGTTTACTCCATACCTTTTTTCTGCCAGGCTTTCAAGAGGAACAACACAGCCAGGGGAATTGCCAATAGAAGCATGAAGGGTAATGTGGCTTTCAGGGGGGAACGGCCGTTTCCACCTCCCTGCACATCCACTCCCGCCGGCGCAGCCAAAGGCTCGGGCATCGCGGCTTGCGTTTTAGCGGGAATATTGGCCATCGCCCGTTCCGTCATCGCCGTGATGGTCAGGCTGGGGTTGACGCCCAGATTCGCCGGGATGACCGAACCATCGGCAATGTATAGGCCGGGGTAATTAAAGACCTCGTGGTTTTTATCGATCACGCCGCGGTTTTCATCAGCGCCGATGCTGCAGCCGCCGAGAATGTGGGCGGTGTTGGGAATATCCAGAATATCATTCATGCCGGCCCAGGCGACGCCGTTTGTTTTTTGGGCAAAACTTTCCACCACAGCGCGGCCGGCTTCAATCACCGGCGGGATGGGCAGCGATTTGTCGCGTTTGCTCACCAAATTTTTGCGGAACAAGGTCCACACGCTGCGCCCGCGCACAAAGGCCATGCGGTTTTCCACCGTTTGCATAATGAGCAAAATGGTGTTGCGTCGGGGCCAATCGGGCAAAATGCGCACGGTGAAGAAGGCGGACGGCCGTTGCACGGCATCGAGCAGCGCCCGTTTGGTCCGCGCCAGCAGGCCGCCATCAAATTGAATCAACGGCCAGGTGAGGTTGCGCATAAACGATTGGCCGGGAGCATACCGCACCGGCTCCACGCTGGTCACTTCGTCTACCCAAAAATGCGAGGAAATGGCCACGCCCTGAGAATAATCCACATCGGCGTCTTGGGAGGTGACGCCCATCAGGGCTTCGCTGTTGCTGCGCACCATCTGGCCCAGGCGGTCGGACAAAAGCGGCAAGGAGCCGTTTTCATCGCGGCATTTTAGGAGCAAATTGACAGTGCCCAAGACCCCGGCCGAGACCACAACATGGCGGGCGCGCACGGCCGTTTGCCGTTTCCAGGCCCAGTCGGTGATGTTTTCATAGTGGATTTCATAGCGGGCGAGGTCGGGTTGGGGGCCGTATAACGGCCGTATATCCAACACATTGGCCTCCGGGCGCACCTCTGCCCCCAGCCGCTCCGCCAGATACAGATAATTCTTATCCAGCGTGTTCTTGGCGTTATGTTGGCAGCCCACCATGCAGCCGCCGCAATGAATGCAGCCCGCCCGCTCCGGCCCTTGCCCGTCAAAATAGGGGTCCGGCGTCGTTTGCCCCGGTTCGCCAAAGAAAATACCCACCGGCGTCGGCTTAAACGTATCCTCTTGGCCCAATTCGGTGGCAATTTCCAACAGCCGGTGGTCGGCCGGCCAGAATTTGGGGTTTTCGGCCGTGCCCAGCATCCGGTTCGCCACGTCATAATAAGGGGTCAACTCAGCCTCCCAATCAGCCAGATCGCGCCATTCCTCCGCGGCAAAGAAGGCTTGGGGCGGCTTGATGTGGGTGCTGGCATACACCAGGCTGCCACCGCCCACCCCACTGCCATTCAGGATCCAAATGTCGCTAAAAAAATTGATCCCCATAATGCCAAAGCAGCGGGCGGCCGGCAGCCAGAGATATTTGAATACATTCCAATTTGTTTTGGGAAAATCTTTGGCGTTGTAACGCTTTCCACGTTCCAACACGAGCACGCGATACCCTTTCTCGGCCAGGCGAAGCGCCGAGACGCTTCCCCCAAAGCCCGAACCAATGATTACATAATCAAAAACGTCGTCTGCGCTGTCTTTACGGCTTTTATTTGTCATGTGCAGCCACCCCTATTCGTATTGTGGACTTTGATTGGTTCCTTGCTGAGGCCAATCCCTTTGGGAAAACGGAATTCGGCAATAGTTATAACACGCTGCGTTATATTTTACACAAAAACGCCTGGTTTGTGCATTTTGCGCTGCCTCAGTTGCCTGATTCGGGTCAATTCATCCCGCCAAGTAAACATAAATGTTTCCCGGGAAACATTATGTAACCTGTCAACCCGGGTTGACACTTCGTTGACGCCCTGCTTATTTCTTTGTATCTTTGTATCTCTGTTCCTTTGTAATTTATCTTCCCTTCTTCCCTCAGGAGGTCTAATGACTGAAATTATCGCCATTGCCATGCAAAAAGGCGGTGTGGGCAAAACCACCACCACCATTAATTTAGCCGCAGCCCTGGCCGAGCGGGGCAAACGTGTCCTGGCCATCGACCTGGACCCGCAGTGCAATCTGACGCAGCACGCCGGTTTTGATCCCGACCACATCTCCCCCACCATCTACAATGGCTTCAAGGCTGAAATTGACGGCCTGGAAAGCAATATCGGCGACGCCATCTATGAAACCGACGAGGCGTTTCACCTGCTGCCGTCGCAGCCGGAACTCAGCCTGATCGAGCTAGCGCTCATCAACACCCTGAGCCGCGAGCGCGTGCTGGCGACGATGCTGACGAGCGTGCAGCACAACTATGATTACATCCTCATCGATTGCAACCCGTCGCTGGGGCTGTTGGTGATCAATGCCCTGACGGCCGCAACCAGCGTCGTTATCCCCATCCAAACGGAGTACCTGGCGGCGCGGGGGGCGCTGATGATTTTGTCCAGCATCGAGACGGTGCGGCGCAAGAAGCTGAACAGCAACCTGGCCATTGAGGGCATTTTGCTGACCATGGCCGACACCCGGACGACGCTGACGCGGGATATTTTAACGGCCGTGCAGCAGCAGTACGGCGACGGCATGCGCATTTTCGACACCATCATCAAACGCTCGGTCCGTTTTGCCGAAAGCGCCGTCGCCGGACAAAGCATCCTGGCCTTCGACCCCAAAGGCCCCGGCGCGGAAGCGTACCGCAAAGTGGCGAGAGAGATAGTCGAGTAGTCTGGTAGTCGAGTAGTCGAGTAGTCTGGTAGTCAAATAGCCAGACCACCAGACTACAAGACTACAAGACTACCAGACCACCAGACTAAAGGACTACACAACTATGGTTAAGAAACGGCCGTCTATCAATCTCAACCGTCCCATCCCCGCCCAAACCGGCGACATGGAAACCCTGTTCGCCAGCAAAGACGACATCGAACAGGCCGCCGGCTTGCAGCTTTTGGCCCTGCGCGTCGACGCCGTCCACCCCGACCCCAAACAGCCGCGCAGCACCTTCTACGATGAAACCCTGCAAGAACTGGCCGATTCCATCAAACAAGATGGCGTCATCCAACCCATCGAAGTCACCCAGGTACGCACTGGTCAATACATGATTGTGCATGGCGAACGCCGCTGGCGCGCCGCCCAGCTCGCCGGCCTGGAGACGATCCCGGCCGTCGTCCGCCGCCGCTCCTACGACGAAGTAACCCGCTTTGTCCGCCAATTGGTGGAAAACATCCAGCGCGAAGACCTCAACGACGTGGACCGCGCCTACGGCATGATGCGCCTGCGCGACCTGATGCAAGAAGAACTCGACGCCCAAATCCAGGAGGATGGCATCAGCGGCAAGCCCCATTCCCGCTCCGTGAGTTGGGCCAAGGTCAGCGAGCGGCTGGGTTTTACCCGCCAACGCGCCAGCCAGATCATCCAACTGCTCGACCTGCCCGACGAAATCAAGGAGGCCGTGCGCCAGGGGGCCATCAGCGAACGGGACACGCGCAGCCTGAAGGGGCTGAAACCCTCGCAGCAGCGCGCCCTGGTGCGCGCTCTGGAAGCCGGCGACATCAATAAAACCGAGTACAAACAAGTTACCCGCTACCTGAAAAACGACGCGCCCAACGCCACCGTCCATGAAGCCATCCGCGTCCTCCACATGCCGCTACCACCGGTAATAGCCCAAACCGAACCAGAGTTCGATACTTCCTTCGAGCAACTCCTCCCTGCCAACGAAGAAAACTGGCCGGTCGCCGATCCAACCTTCCAACCAGCAAACCAGCAAACCAGCAAACCAACCCACATCCAACGCCTGCACTGGGTGCGCGGCCATCTTGCCCGCGTCTCCGCCCAAAACGCCGCCCACGCCGAGCAAAAAGAAATGCGCCGCCTGCTGCAGCTTATCCACCAGGACGTGGCCTCTCTGCTGGCCGCGCTGGAAGAACATAACCAATAGTGGGTCTTTGGGATTTCATGGGGTTTGGTCTGATGCGTGATACGTGATACGTGATACGTGATGCGTGATGCGTGGTGATGCGTGAAGCCTCTCTGGTCACGCATCAGGGGCTGTCAATCCCCTGAGTTCCTGAAGAACCCCAATTGTCAATTGTCAATCACGTCTATTGCTACAAGGAGATTGCCATGACTGCTAAAACCATCATCATTACCGGCGCGTCGCGGGGATTGGGCCTGGCGGCCGCCCGCGACGCGGCCGATTTAGGCGCCAATGTCGTCCTGTTTGCCCGTTCCGCCGAGAAGCTGGAGCAAGAAGCCCAGGCCATCCGCGACGGCGGCGGTAAGGCGCTGGCCGTGCCCGGCGACATCAGCCAGGAAGCCGACTGCCGCCGGGTGGTTGAGCGAACCATTGCCCATTTTGGCCGAATTGACGCCCTGATCAACAATGCCGGCGTCATCGAACCCATCGCCCCGCTGGCCGAGGCCAGCATCGATGCCTGGCGGCAAAACTTGCTCACGAACGTCCTGGGGCCGATGATGCTGACGCAAGCCGCCCTGCCCTACCTGCGCCAAAATCGCGGCCGGGTGATCAACGTTTCCAGCGGCGCGTCGACGTATGCCATTCCCGGCTGGGGGGCTTACTGCACGGCCAAGGGAGCGCTCAACCAGTTCAACCGCGTGTTATCGGTGGAGGAGGAGATGGTTACGGCCGTTGCCGTCCGTCCCGGCGTGGTAGATACCGACATGCAAGCCATCATCCGGCAGATGGGCGCGGCGGGCATGCCGGAAAGCGCCTACCAGCGCTTTGTGCGCCTGCGCGACGAGGGCGAACTGCTGCCGCCGGAAGCCCCCGGCGGGGCCATTGCCGTGCTGGCCCTCTTTGCCCCGCGCGACTGGGACGGCGAGTTTGTGGCCTGGGACGAGGAGCGCGTGCAAGAACTGGTGCGCAAATACGCTACGAGGAGGGATTGACGATTTGTGATTTGCGATTTGCGATTTTGGATTGAGGAGCGCGCGTCTTCTGGCGCATCGCGTTGACAATTGACCGCCGGTCAATGACAATTGACCATTGAAACTGTTTGGGAGGCAAAGACAACATGAGCAGCGATACAATTCTTGCCGAGAAAATATATGCCCAGGCACGGCAACTACCGGTCCCTTTCCAGGTGGAGGCGCTAAATTTCATTGAATATTTGCTATTCAAAACAACCCAAGAGATAGAAGATAATGATACAGCCTGGGCCAGGCTCTCGTTGGCGGCAGCGATGCACGGCATGGAAGATGAAGATGGTCCCGAATATACGCTGGCCGATCTAAGAGAAAAATTCTGATGAAAGAAGCCGGTCAAATCGTCGCGTTTCAATTCCCTGAAACCAGTCTGCAACCGGGCAAGATACGCCCCGCCTTGTTGTTGGGCAAACTTCCTGGCCCTTATGACGACTGGCTTCTCTGCATGATCTCATCCCAGACCAGACAAGCCGTTGCGGGATTTGATGAAATTGTCCAGACAACAGACCCCGATTACAGCAGCTCAGGTCTTAAAACGACCAGCGTCATTCGCATCGGCCGTGTGGCGGTTGTCGAAGGAACTATGTTATTAGGCGCGGTTGGCGCGGTGAGCACAGAACGACTAGACCGCGTGAGGCACAGATTGGCAGATTGGTTATTAAACCCTTCACGCTAATTGTGGTGTGGCGCAGCCAACAGATCCTTCTCTTTACAAGTTTTTGCTGTCTCATCATACAATTTCGGACTACGCTCTCATGAATCCACAAGCACTTCATCAACTGATTTTTGATCATTTTAGCCACAGTGAATTGGTGATGCTTTGTTATGCGCTGGACATCCCGGAGGGCAGTTTGCGGCACGAAACGGACCAGTTGTTGGTCACAGACATCCTCGCTCACTGCCAACACCGTGAACGGCTGCCCGCCTTGCTGGTTTACTGCCGCGAGCAGCGGCCTGCTCTATCCTGGCCGGATGAGAGCAACCTCTCAGCCGGCGCCGGGAATGGGCCAATCACCGCCTGCCTGACCAACCTGCCGCCGCGTAATCCTCATTTTGTGGGACGGACGGAACATCTGGCGCAGCTAAACACGGGCAGCGGGCAAACGACCATTACCCAGGCGATTAGTGGCATGGGCGGGGTGGGCAAGAGCCAGCTGATGCTGCATTTTGCCCATGGGCAGCGGGCGCTGTATGACGTGATCTGGTGGCTGCGGGTGGATGAGGCCCTGGCGGAGGATTTTTTGGCGTTGGGGCGGCAGGTGGGGCTGACGGTGGATGGCGTGGAGCAGGCGGCGGCCGTGCAGATGGTGCGTACCTGGCTGAACGGCAGCGCCCAACGGTGGCTGCTGCTGTGCGACAACGCCGACGCGATGGAGCCGCGCGCCCTGCGCGCCTGGCTGCCCGCCAACCCGCAGGGGCGGGTGCTGATTACCTCGCGCAGCCCGCACTGGCATAAGCTGGGCGCGGTGCTGCGGCTGGATGTGTTTACGGAGGCGGAGGCGTGGGATTTTTGGCGGCAAAGATTTGTCAAATCTCAAAGATTTGACAAATCTAGCGCGGCGGAGCTGGCAAAAGAGTTGGGCTATTTGCCGCTGGCGCTGGAGCAGGCGGCGGCGTATGCGGACGTGAATGGGCTGGATGCGGCCGGCTACCTGGACCTGTACCGGGCGCGGCGGCGGGAGCTGTGGCAGCGGCAGCCCGCGCCGGATGATTACCACGCGACGATTACCACCACCTGGGAAATTGGCTTTGAGGGGGCGCGGCAGACGGCCGGGGCGGCCGACCTGCTGAACCTGTGCTGCTTCTTGGCCCCGGACGACATCCCGCTGGAGCTGCTGGCGGACCATGCCGCCAGCCTGCCCGACGACCTGGCGGCCGTGCTGGCCGACCCGCTGGCGCGGAACGAGGCCCTGAGCGCCCTGGAGCGCTACGCGCTGCTGGCGCGGGCGGATGGGGCGCTGAGCCTGCACCGGCTGGTGCAAGCAGTGGCCCGCGACCAGATGGGCGAAGAACGGGCGAAGGTGTGGGCAGAAGCGGCTGTTGAACTGTTGGGCAAAGCGTACCGTTTTAACCAACATGACATGACAACCTGGATAAAGTGCAGGCAATTAATGCCGCATCTGGCGACGGCAACCGACCTGGCCGCTGAATGGGGCGAATATTACAACACAAGCGGCATCGCCACCGGGGAGGCTGACTTCCGGTTACCTGGACTTTTTGGCAACAAGCGCGGCTACGCGACCTGGCGGGGGCACGGCCGTATTCGAACGCGCCCTGGCCATCCGGGAAAAAGCGCTCGGCCCCGACCACCCCGACACCGCCACCAGCCTCAACAACCTCGGCTACCTGCTGCAAGCCATGGGCGACCTGGCGGGGGCACGGCCGTATTACGAACGCGCCCTGGCCATCCGGGAAAAAGCGCTCGGCCCCGACCACCCCGACACCGCCGGAAGCCTCAACAACCTCGGCGCACTGCTGCTGCAAGCCATGGGCGACCTGGCGGGGGCACGGCCGTATTACGAACGCGCCCTGGCCATCCGGGAAAAAGCGCTCGGCCCCGACCACCCCGACACCGCCGGAAGCCTCAACAACCTCGGCGGACTGCTGCAAGCCATGGGCGACCTGGCGGGGGCACGGCCGTATTACGAACGCGCCCTGGCCATCCGGGAAAAAGCGCTCGGCCCCGACCACCCCGACACGGCCCAAAGCCTCAACAACCTCGGCGCACTGCTGCAAGCCATGGGCGACCTGGCGGGGGCACGGCCGTATTACGAACGCGCCCTGGCCATCTATGAAAAAGCGCTCGGCCCCGACCACCCCGACACCGCCACCAGCCTCAACAACCTCGGCGGACTGCTGCAAGCCATGGGCGACCTGGCGGGGGCACGGCCGTATTACGAACGCGCCCTGGCCATCTATGAAAAAGCGCTCGGCCCCGACCACCCCGACACCGCCACCAGCCTCAACAACCTCGGCGCACTGCTGCAAGCCATGGGCGACCTGGCGGGGGCACGGCCGTATTTTGAACAAGCGTATACGATTCGAGAAAAGTCATTAGGAACAAAGCACCCGGATACGGCTCAATCTCTCTGGTGGCTGGGTGTCATCGCGGAACGCGACAGCGACCGGAGCAAAGCCAGAGATCTATACCAGCAAGCATTGGCTATTTATGAACACGCTCTAGGGACAGACCATGCCACGACAAAAAGCGTGCACCGGTTTCTCGAAAACGTTTCATAAGTGATGAAGCAGTACTTCGTCTACATTTTGGCCTCGCCATCCAGAACCCTTTACACAGGCGTCACCAATGATCTGGCCCGTCGGATTTATGAACACAAACATAAGCATATCCCTGGCTTTACTTCCCGGTATAACGTTGGGCTTCTGGTGTATTTCGAAACCTTCAACACACCTCAAGAGGCTATTGCCAGGGAAAAGCAAATCAAGGGGTGGGTTCGCCGCAAAAAGATTGCCCTGATTGAAGAAAGCAATCCCTCCTGGCAAGACCTGAGCGAAGCCTGGGAATAGCCATCCAGTCACTCGCTACCCCGTCATCCTGTCATGCTGAGGTCCTCCGAAGCATCCCCCCTGCTAAACACGCTACCGCTTTGGCCCTTCCCAAACCCTGGGGATGCTTCGCTGCGAAGACTTCGCTCAGCATGACAAGCCAAATAACCACGTTGTCATGCTGAGGTCCTCCGAAGCATCCCCTTCCGGTTCCCCCCCCCCCCCCCCCCTTTTCTTCCCCCCGCTGGGGGGCCCCCCCCGCCCCCCCCCCCCCCCCCCGGCCCACCCAACACCCCCCTTTTCCGGCCGGGGTCCTCCGAAGCATCCCCCCTGCTAAACACGCTAGCGCTTTGGCCCTTCCCAAACCCTGGGGATGCTTCGCTGCGAAGACTCCGCTCAGCATGACGAGCCAAATAACCACGTTGTCATGCTGAGGTCCTCCGAAGCATCCCCTTCCGGCTCCCCAACGCCCTGGACGTTTTCAGGCCGATGGGGATGCTTCGCTGCGAAGACTTCGCTCAGCATGACGTGATCATCGGGGAACTGTCAACCCCGGTTGACAGTTTGGCAGGCCTTCCCTTCGCCCCGCGGGCCTGCCTGCGGCCTGCCAATCGGCCCAAATTTGGCCCCTGCGCCGTTTTCCCGCCCAATTCGCCCAACGGTGAACTTGTGCACATTCACCCTCGCCTAAACCCGCAGAGCTTACTAAAATCAGGGCAGCGCAAATGGCGTATACTTAAACTTTCGGGAAGGGTTGGGAGACTGAAAATTGGCGGTTGGAAATTCCACCAATCGCCAATCTCCTCCCGGGGGTTTTAACATAAGGAGCGAGTGGAACGGTGAGCGAATTAGAAATTTTGCGGGAACAATTTGAGCAGGTCAAGAGCCTGGGGTTGGCGCTGAATATGCAGCGCGGGCAGCCATCGGACAATGATTTTAATCTGGCCAACCCGATGTTGACCATTGTGGACGCCAGCGACGTGGTGACGCCAGGCAAGGTGGCGGTGCGCAATTACCCCGGCGGCATAGCGGGCATCGCCGAAGCGCGCGCCCTGTTTGGCGAGATGCTGGGCGTGCGGCCGGAAGAGACCATCGTGGGCAACAATTCCAGCCTGAAGTTGATGAGCAATACGCTGATGTGGGCCATGCTGCGCGGCCTGAAGGACAGCCCACGGCCGTGGAGCCAGGAAGCCAAAACCAAATTCATCGTCACCGTGCCCGGCTACGACCGGCACTTCACCCTGCTGGACGCGCTGGGCATCGAGATGGTGACGGTGGGCATGACGCCTGAGGGGCCGGACATGGACGCCGTGGAAGCGCTGGCCCTGGACCCGACGGTGCGCGGCATGGCTTTTGTGCCCACGTACAGCAATCCCACCGGCGACACGGTGTCTGAGGCGACGGTGCGGCGGCTGGCGGGCATGCAAACGGCCGTGCCCGATTTCACCATCTTCGCCGACGATGCCTACATTGTGCATTTCCTGACGGATGAGCCGGGGGAACGGCCGTACAATCTGCTGCGCGCCTGCGAAGAAGCGGGCCACCCCAACCGCGTCTACCTCTTCGGCTCCACCTCCAAAATCACCTTCGCCGGGGCGGGCATTGGCTTCATGGCCGCCAGCACGGCCAACGTCAAATACATCGTCGGGCTGATGGGCACGCAGTTTATCGGCCCCAACAAAATCGAGCAGTACCGGCACGTCAAATTCATCACCGGCTACCCGGGCGGGTTGATGGGGCTGATGGCTGATCACGCCGCCATTCTGCGGCCTAAATTTACGGCCGTGCAGGACGTGCTGGCGCGGGAATTGGGCGGCACGGGGCTGGCCACGTGGTCCAACCCGAAGGGCGGCTACTTTGTCAGCCTGGACACCACCCGGCCGGTCGCCGACCGCGTGGTCGCGCTGGCTCAGGAAGCGGGCGTCTCGCTGACCCCGGCCGGCGCCACGTATCCGCACGAAATCGACCCGCATAACGCCAATATTCGCCTGTCACCCAGCCGCCCACCGGCGGCCGAGGTGGAAAAGGCGATGGAAGTGGTGGCGCTGTGCGTGAAGCTGGCTTCGGCGGAGTATGAGGCGGAGAATGCGTGATGGGTGATGCGTGATGCGTGATGCGTGATGCGTGAAATCTCAGCACGTATCACGCGTCACGCATCATTTGCAAAAGCAAAAAAGGGGGATCAGGCAGCGGCTGGTTGGCGCAACACGAAGGCGTAATACACCAGGACGCCGCCGATGAAGAGCAGCAAGAAGGCGAAGGCAAAGAACAAAATACCAATCGCCATGTTGGGAACCAGCAGCAGGCAGATGGCGCTGATGATATACAACACCCCAACGACAATGTCGGACGAATCGGAGTGGCCCAGGCGGCGGAGTTCAAGCCCTTTGACGATTTCCAACACGCCAGACAATAAAACGACGCCCGCCAGGATGTAGATGATCAATTCCGGGGCCAGCTGCAGCGATTTGTTGGGATTGGCAAGGACAACAATGCCCACCAGCACGCCCAGCAAACCAATCAACACGTCGAGCCACCAGCGGGGGTGGCTGCGCCGGTTGAGAATGGCGCCCACGGCGGCAAAAACGCCGCTGGCCAGCAGGTAACCGCCAAAGAAAAGGGCAATCACCAACAATGAGATGCTGGATTGGAAAACGAGCAGCAGACCGGCGGCAATGGCGGCCAGACCGCGCAATAAGACCATCCACCATGTGGCGGCCATGAGACGATTCATTCCCTGATCAAATAAAGACATGTGTTCCTCCTGAGGATGTGCTTAAAGCTGTTGGCTGTTGGCTGTTGGCTGTTGGCTGTTAGCTGTTTGATGGGGGGATTTTAGCGCAAGGAGGGGGGAAATGGCGAACGGCCGTTACTCATGCAGCAGTTCGCGGGTGAGGAACCAGGCGCCGGAGCGGTCGTCGGCGTCTTTGGGGGCGCGGTCGTAATAGAATTCGAAGGTACGGCCGTTGTCCGTGACCACACGGAAGTAAAAGCGGCCCACGCCCCAGGAACCGTGTTGGGCGGCGCGCGCCGCGTGTTCCGGGCGCATGTTTTGGGCCATTCGACCGCGACGGCCGTAATCGACCCATTCTTCCAGCAGCCGGACCACGACAAACGATTCCTCCCCCCAGACGAAACCGTCCGGGCAGCCTGGTTTTTTGCTCATGGCCGGCGGGGTGTGGAAAACGGCCGTGATGGGTTCGCCAATAAATCGTGTGTTCATCGTCATTTGGGGGATTGGAGACTGGAGACTGGGGACTAAAAGAATCTCCAGTCTCCAGTCTTTCTTACCCTTGCAGCCGCCGCTCTATCTCTTTCTCCAGCCGCTTGATTTCCGCTTCCAACTGCCCCTCTTCCAGGGCCAACACCTGCAAATTCTGCTCGGTTTCCTCCAGGCGATCCACGTATTGGGCGCGCATCTGGCCCTCTTTACCGGTGTTCGAGAGCGCCTGCATGTTGCCCTGAATTTGCTTTTGCGCCTCGTAAATCTTTTGGCGTTCCTGCTTAATGGCCTCCAGCCGCTTCTGGTGATCGCCAATTTTTTCCAGCAGGCCCAAAATCGTGGCGATCAGGTCATGGGTGGCCCGATCAATCAGCCCCTGACGCAGAAAACGCTGCAAATTGACATACGATTGGCGCTCGATTTGCTCCGAACGCCGCCGCAAATAGCGAGTTTGTACCCGCAGGCTTGTCTCCTGACGCAGCGGCGCGGCGACGGCAAAGCGGTACATGTCGTCGGTTTTTTCGGTCGGGTCGGGCGTGTCGAACAATTCATAACTGGTCTGGCGCGGATGTTCTACGAGTACCGTGATCGGGCGGTTGGTGGTGTTGTTGATCTGGTATTCGCGCCAGCGGATGTCCCATTCTTCAAAGGTCAGATAGGCCCCTTGCAAGGACAGGCCGTAAATCTCCGTGGAGGAGCCGGCCTGCTCACGCACGCGCACGCCCAACTCCACGGCGTAGGGAATGATAAATTCGGCTTCGTCGGCAGTGAAGGGTAGAACCGCCTCGCCAACATAATCGCCACCTTCGATAACTGTGACCGGCCCGCGCTCCAGCGTCAGGCCGGATTTGTTGTCCAGGCGCAGGCTGGCCACCGGATGGGAGGCCAATTTAGCGCCGTTATAGAGCAAATCTTTGCGGTAAGGGAGGTTGGCAGCCACGATGGGGACCATCGCCGACTGGCCGCGCCCGACGCTGACGGGGGTGTTGATGTGGTATTGGAACAATTCGCCGAGCGCTTCGCCGCTGGTTTGCACGGCCGTTGCCCCCTGCAAGTCCTGGCGCGATAGTTTGGCGGCTTGCGGGGCGCGCGCGCGCATATCGTCCATCGCCGCCATTGCCACAGGCATGGGTGCGGCGGGCGGCAGCGGCGCGCCCATGCCCGCAGTCGCGCCCAGAAAGTCCACCGGTCCGGCGGCTGTGCGTGCTTCTTCAGCGATAAACGGCCGTTCCGGCGTAAACGGCGTGTACAAATCATACACAAAAGAGATGGGCATGCCGGCTACCAGCGACAGCCTGATGTCCTCCAGTTCCTCTTCCAGGCGGTTGTCGAAGATGCCCCAGCCCAGCAGCAGGGCGATGGGTCCGCCGTCGGCGTCGGGGTCGGCGACCAGGCGGTAGCTGACGCGCCAGGTGGGGGCCGGGGCAATATAGCTCACCGAGAGATCGTGCGCGCCGTCGGTGAGGCGAATGATCACTTCGCGGTAATCTTCCTGGGTCTGGGCAACTTGCAAGAAAAAGCGCAGGTCGGCCGCGCCGCGCTCGTCGTGGATGGTGACACTTTGCACGCGGCTGAGGGCGACGGTTTGTACCTGGCTGCTCTGGTCTTGCAGCAGGGAGACGAGAGAATCGCCCACCGGCTGGCGGTCCGGGAGTTCGTCGAGGCCGAGGAGAAGGCCAACGGCCGTTTCCCCCTGGTCCAGGTGCAGTTCCACCCGCCGCCCGCGCAGGCCAATCAACAAATCACGCAGACTGCGGGCATCGCCCAGGCGAATGGAGCAGCCGGCCAGCCGCTCTTCGCGGCTTTGCGGGGTGGCGTAGTCTACGCCCAGAACCTGCCCATCGCCCCAATCGACGGCCGTCAGGCTCTTGAGGATGTCGTTCATTTCTTCGACACGGAAGGAAAGGGAAACTTCGTCACCCTGCACCTGGGCGCGGCGTTCAAAAAAGCCGACGCCGTGCTTGTAGAGGATCATGCGGGTAATGGGAAGAGTGGTCATAAGGCTCCTTTTTCAAGCTTAAAATTAAAGAGACCAGAAAGCAGCAAAACCATGGCGTATGCCGCTACCAAATAGCTGTGCAGTGGTCATGCACGGTAGGCTGGCTTGCTGCACGTATAACTATACCCGATTTCTTGCAGGTTATTTTACCACAGGGGGAGTTGATAATTGGGGCGACGGCCGTCTAACAAAACAAACGGCTTGAGGTTCTTGGTTTGTACGCCGATGGCTTGCAAATCAGCGATGTCGCGCAGGATGCCCTGGCGGCGAGATTGGATGATGGTTTGGGCGCTGATGGGGCCGATTCCTGGCACGCGCAGCAGTTCCTGGCGTTCGGCGCGGTTCAATTCCACCGGATTTTCGCGCAAATTCACCTGCGCCCAGGCCAATTTCGGATCAATTTCCAGCGGCAGATTGCCGTCCTGGCTAAACGGCAGGTCTTCCAGATCGAAGCCGTAGTCGCGGAAGAGGAAGGAGGTCTGGTACAGGCGGTGTTCGCGCAGCCGGTCGGAGGGCGGCAGGTGTTCCAACGGGGTATCAGGCAGCGGGCGAAAAGAGGAGAAGTAGGCACGGCTGATGCGCAGCTTTTGGTAGAGGTATTCGGTGGTGGAGAGCAGTTCGAGGTCGGATTCGCCCACTGCGCCAACGACAAATTGGGTGACTGAGGAGGGCCAACGGCCGTTCCACCCCATTTGCCCAGGTTGTGATTGGCGGATTTCTTCAATCCATTGTAACGGCCGTACCAATTCCCCCCAAAAATCCTTCTTCGGCGCCAGCAGCGCCAGCCGTTTGTCATTTGGGGCTTCCAGGTTGACCGATAAGCGGTTGGCCAACTGCATCGCCCGCTCCACCTGCGCCTTTTCCGCCCCCGGCATCACCTTCAAATGCACGTAGCCGCGAAAATTGTGCTTTTCGCGCAAAATTGCCACCGTGTCGATGAGCTTATCTTGCGTCGTCACGCCGCCTTGGATAATGCCAGAGCTAAGAAAAATCCCTTCAGCCACTCCGGCGCGGTACAAATCCATGAAGGATTGGGCCATTTCCTCCGGCTTCACCGTGACCCGGCGCATATCACGGCCGGCGCGAAATGGGCAGTAGTAGCAGTTCCGCTCGCAGGCGGAGGTGAGCATGGTTTTCAGCAGCGGGATCGTTTTGCCGCCAGGCATTTTGGCGTGATGGATGCCCAGGGCTTGTTGGGCAGTGGCGGCAGGCGATTTGGCCGACGTGTGGTTAGCGCCAGCTTTTGGATCGCCAATCTCTATGCCACAAGGGGCAATGTGGGGCGGTGGAGTGAGGGTCACTTCTTCGGCCGGTTCCAAAATGGCATTATCGGCCAGGAATTTGAGTTTGGTTAGAGCATCCATGTCCCAATTATAGAACATGCGTTCGTGGCGGTCAACTAGGGGTTAGGGGTTGCAGGAATTCTCAATTTAACTAGAAATATGTCATGCTGAGAGCCTGTGCTGAGCTTGCCGAAGCATCCTCCGAAGCATCCCGTTCAGCCCTAATGACCAATACATGGGGATTCTTCGCTCCGCAGACTCCGCTCAGAATGACAATTCAGCCTAAATTGCAAAGAAATTGCCCTGTTCGCACGAATGCCTGATCTAAATTGAGAATTGCTGAGGGGTTGGTGGTTAGGCGGGAGACTGATAGGTCTTTCAATTTCCTGATTGGCTGACAAAACTTATATAACCGCGGAGAATGCGGAGAGCGCGGAGTTTGTACCAGATAAAACCTCCGCGTCCTCTGCGCTCTCTGCGGTAAAAATCTGAGATTTGTCAGTCAATCAGCTTTCAATATTCAGTCTCCAGTCCTCTCCTCCCGCCGATAATCTGCTTCGAGGGCCGCCACCTGGGCCAGGCAGGTATCATCGGTCTCGTTGGGCTGGTAACAATGAGCAAACCAGGCGTCGAGAATTTCTTTGGCCATCACGTCAGAGGTGCGGCGCAAGGATAGGCAGAGGATATTGGCATTGTTCCACAGGCGCGCGCCGCGCGCGGTTTCGGCGTCGTCGCACAAAGCGGCGCGGATGCCGGGGACTTTATTGGCTGCCAGACTGACGCCGGTGCCGGTCCAGCAAAACAAAATGCCTTCGTCGGCGGTTCCGGCGGCAACAGCTTCGGCGACCTGGCGGGCCACGGCCGGCCAATATTCGGCTTGACCGGCCAGCGGGCCAAAACAGTGGAGCGTATGGCCGCGAGCCTGCAAATCAGCCATCACGGCGTCGGTTAGATGGGTGCGTTCGTCAGAACCTATGGCAATTTTCATGTGTCACCTCCGATTTTTGCTGACAAGATTATGCCAGAGGACAAAAAGATGACCAGGGTTACTGCGCTATGCTTGAGAAGGAACGGCCGTTAGGCCGATTTTGCTCATACAGGGCGGGATAGGGCAGGATAACGCCGTGCTGCCCCATGTTGCGGATGCGCTCCAGTTCGATCAGGCGCTGCATGTCGGCGTCGGAAAACTGGCTGACCACCTGTTGCAGCAGGGAGAGAGCTTTGGCTTCGTTTTCGGCCTGCATTTGTCGTTCATGGACGGCTTCCAAGGCCGCTTTGACGTGGGGCGGCATTTCGATGGCCCCAATCATGACCCGGCCAGCTTCGAAGCCTAACGGCCGTAACCGCTGCTCAATCGCGGCTTTCACCTGCGCCTCTAATTGTTTGTGCGCGCCCGGCAGCGTCAACTGCTCGATGGTATATTCGCCGACAATGTGCTGCAAGACGTTGCCCAAGTGATTGCGCACGGTGGCGGCGGGATTGCGCGCCAGCATCCGCGCCACTTTGGCTTGTTTTTCCGGCGGCACCTGGAACACATTCAGGTTATAAGCCAGCCGCCAATCAATCGCCAAAGACAGGCCGCCAATGGTTTGCAGACCCGGCGTGTGTCCCTGGATGGTGGTGGATTCGGCGGCAATGGTGGCGGTAACTTGTTCCGTGAAGGGGCGCAGCCAGTGGCTGCCAGAGGGCAGGAATCGGGCGAAACGGCCGTCGGCCGCCTGAACGATGCCAATTTCCATCTCTGGAATATGCACATACGCCGCTTGCCAAATAGACCAGACAGCCAGGAGCAAAAGCAGGCCAACGGCCGTGCCCACCAATCCTGTTAACCCGCCCCACACTGTGGCCAAAACACCTAATCCTACCGAACCCAATAATCCAATTATTCGCCACATGCTGCACCTCTTTTTTAGTTAGTGTTTTATATACACTATTAGTATAGTGTCACATACACACTTTGTCAATCGCCAAAATTCGACGGAAACAAACCAGATGCGGCTATAATGTAGACACTCGTCAATGTTGATCTGGTCACAAAGCCCACAGGGCAAAAGGAGTTAGACATGCTCAAAAATGGATCGTTCACCGAGGGATGGACCAATTTACCGCCGACGCCAGGGTTTCTCATCAACCAACAGCCTAATTTTTGGCAGCTTCGCTGGATAGAACCGGGGCAATCGCTGTTTGGCGCGGGCGATACGGCCGGCGGGATTCCAGAATGCGTTCACAAACTATCCGACCAACTGCCACCTGATGAGCAGCTCGGCGGCAGCAATGCTCTGATCCTGGTCGGCGACGTGACGTATAAAATTTTCCACTCCGGCTCGCCCTTTGGCGCGGAGCTAAAACAAACAATAACCGGGCTGGCTCCGGGCACGCCAGCCACGCTCACAGCGCCGGTTCTGGTCGTCTTAAACAATGAGACAGATCCATTTGGCGCGGAATCGGGCGTTTGGGTGAATGGGGAAGGCGGCTGGGTCAACGGCGGGGTGATGGGGAACCGCAGTTGGTTTTTCCATACCGTCCAATTCACCGTTCCCGACGATGGCAAAGCGGAAATCATGATCCGCGTGAAAAGCAAGTGGCCGCGCGCCAAAGACTTTTTCATTGATGGGATTACGCTGGCGGCTACGGCCGTTCCCGACGACGACGCCATCTTCCCCATCGACAACCATCCCACAACCAGCGACAAGGTGGTGGTGCAAATTCCTGCCGGGCTGCAACTGGTTCAGACAACCTGCCATACCCCCGGGGTGGTCGTTGTTTCTGTGCCCGAAGGGGTGGAAATAGAAATTGTCTGACGCGCCGTCGGGAGATTACCGCGTGTTTGTGGGGGCTTTTCCGACCGGCGACCTGGCCGAGCGGATTCAAGCTGTTCGGTTGGCGTATGATGCCAAAACGGCCGTTATCACACCCCCGCATGTCACCCTGGCGGGCACGTATTGGCGCACAGGCGCAGCCACGGCCGTCAACGAAACCGCGCTGATCGACAATCTGCACGCCCAAATAGACGGAAACCTGCCAGCTTTTGGGCTGATGCTGGGGGGCATTCGGACTTTTGGGCAGCGGGTGGTTTATTTGGGAGTAGAGGAAACGCCGGAACTGCTGGCCGTGCGGCGGCAGCTTTTGCAAATCGCCGGACCAGACAAACATCGCCAGTTTACGCCTCATCTCACCCTGGCGATGCGCCTAAAGCCAGACCGGGTACGGGCGATGGTTGCGTCGCTGCAGGCGATGGAATGGGAGAACGGCCGTTTCCACGCCCCCATCTCTCATTTGCAGGTGATGCAGCGCGGCCCTCAAGACCCGGCCTGGCGAACCATTGCCCGGATCCGCCTAAAATGAACAAACGAGCGGGGAGATCGGGTCAAATTCTCCCCGCTCGCGCGCTTATTTGCCGGTCCAACTGGGGCGCAGGTAAATAAACCAATACACCAACCCCACCATCAAAGCCCCGCCGATGATATTGCCAATAGTAACGGGCAGCAGATTTGCCAGGAAGAAATTACCCCAGGTGAGATCAGGATAATCTACGGCCGTTTTGCCCACATTCGTCCAAAATTCAGCCCCAGCCCCCGCTTTGACCAACAACCCAATCGGCACAAAGTACATGTTGGCCACGCTGTGTTCAAATCCGGCCGCCACAAAGGCGGTGATGGGAAACAAAATCGCCAGAATTTTATCGGTCGCCGTGCGCGCCCCAATACACAACCACACCGCCAGACAGACCAGCGCATTACAAAAAACGCCCAACATCACCGCCTGCACAAAGTCGTACTGCATTTTCGCGTTGGCGGTGTTTAAGGCATTCAGGCCGATGGCTCCATTGCTGAAGGCATATTGTTTGGTGAGGAACATGCCTACGGCCGTGGCCAACGCGCCGACAAAATTGCCCACATACACCACCGCCCAATTGCGCAGCAAAGCGGCCGTCGTCACCTGCCTGTCAGCCCAGGCCATGACAATCAGGTTGTTGCCGGTAAACAATTCCGCGCCCGCGCCGATAACCAGAATAAGGCCCAGGCAAAAAGCCGCCCCGGCAACCAGTTTCACCAGTCCAAAGGGCAGCAGTTCGCCGGCTCCGGTAGTCACTGTGGTGGCAAACACGGCTCCCATGCCAATAAACGCGCCAGCCAACACGGCCAGGGCAAACATGCGATACACCCCCAAATTGGCCTTGGCTACGCCAGCCGATTCTGCTTTTTTGGCCATTTCGGCGGGGATGAGGGCATCTACTGAAAAGTTTTGTTCCATGGTTCAGCTCCTAGAGGGGTTGTGACGGCCGTTCCCGTTCTGGCCGTCTTGTTTTTTTTTTTTTTTTTTTTTTTTTCTTTCCCCCCCTCCCCCCCCCCCCCCCCCCCCCCCCCCGCCCCCCCCCCCCCCGGGTCCCGAAGCCCGTCTTGTTTAGCGTGAGTATACGGGAGGGGAAACGGCCGTTACAGTGCCATCTGGCACATCCCGCCAGGATAAACATCATAAAAAAACGGCCTCGATTTTTCGTCGAGGCCGTCTTTCACAAATTCAGGTTACTGTGACAGATTCACAGTGGGCAACACACTATTTTCTGCCGTTCAACGCCGCATGGGCCGCCGCCAGACGGGCAATCGGCACACGGAACGGGGAGCAAGAAACATAGTTGAGGCCAAGATTGTGGCACAGGGCAATACTTTCCGGGTCGCCGCCGTGTTCGCCGCAGATACCCACTTCCAACTCGACGCGCGTGGCGCGCCCTTTCTTCACCGCAATGTCCATCAACTGGCCTACGCCATCCGGATCAATCGTCTGGAAAGGATTCTTGGGCAGAATGCCATCTTCGACGTATTTCACCAGGAAGTTGCGCTCGGCGTCGTCACGGCTGTAGCCGAAGGTGAATTGGGTCAGGTCGTTGGTTCCGAAGGAGAAGAACTCAGTCGTAACGGCGATCTGGTCGGCCGTCAGACCGGCGCGCGGAATTTCGATCATCGTGCCAAATTTGTAATCAAATTCGACGCCCTTTTCCGTCATCACGGCTTTGGCGATCTCAACCAATTTTGGCTGGATGAAGTGCAGTTCGTTTACGTGACCGGTCAACGGAATCATCACCTCGGGTTTCGGCTCGAAACCACGCAGTTTCACGTCGGCGGCGGCTTCAAAGATGGCCCGCACCTGCATGCCCACGATTTCCGGCATCATCACGCTCAGGCGAACGCCGCGCAAACCCATCATAGGGTTGCTTTCGTGCATGGATTGGATGCTGACGAGTAAATCTTCTTTGGCCTGGTCTACAACGCCTTTGATGCGATTTTCGATGACCTCTTCCAGGAGGGCATGTTCATCGGGCATAAACTCGTGCAGCGGTGGGTCGATCAGGCGGATGATGACGGGCAGACCGGTCATGGCCTCGAACAAGCCGTCGAAATCGCTGCGTTGGAAGGGCAGCAGTTCATCCAGAGCAACTTGCCGCTCGGCAACTGTGTCGGCCAAAATCATGCGCTGCACGATGGGCAGACGTTCGGTCTCGAAGAACATGTGCTCGGTGCGGCAGAGACCAATGCCTTTGGCGCCGTAGGAGCGGGCGCGGCGAGCATCTTCCGGGTAGTCGGAGTTGGCCCAGACTTGCAGACCGCGGGTCGGCCAGCCGGCGGGCACGTCACGGATGCCTTCGGTGGCGCTGATTTCGTCGGCCCAGTCAAGCAGGGTCATGAGTTCGGTTTGTTCTTCCAAAGAAGGAGCGACGGCCGGAATTTTGCCCAGGAAGGCTTCGCCGGTGGTGCCGTCTACAGAGATGTAATCACCTTCTTCCAGGGTGATGCCGTTGGCGGTTACGGTTCGTTTTTCGCCGTCGATGCGCACGTCGGAAGCGCCGACCACGCAGGGGATACCAAACTGACGGGCGACAACGGCCGCGTGCGAGGTCGCGCCACCTTCACTGGTGAGGATACCTTTGGCGGCCAACATGCCATGAACGTCGTCGGGTTTGGTGAACGGCCGTACCATGATCACGTCCTGGCCTTCTTCTTTCGCCATTTTCTCGGCGGTGTCGGCGTCCAGGTAAATGCGCCCAACGGCCGCGCCAGGAGAAGCATTAACGCCTGTGGCAAACCGTTTGCCATCGGCAACGGCTTGTTCTTTGGCTTTCAGGTCAAATTGCGGGTGAAGGAGGGTGTCAACCTGTTCCGGCTTGACGCGCTTGACGGCTTCTTCTTTGGTGATCAGGCCTTCTTCGGCCATATCGACGGCGATTTTTACGGCCGCTTTGGCGGTGCGCTTGCCATCACGGGTTTGCAGCATCCACAATTTACCGCGTTCGACGGTAAATTCCACGTCCTGCATATCACGGTAGTGCTGTTCCAGAGTTTCTTGCACTTCCATGAATTCGGCGAATGCTTCCGGTAGTTCGTTGCCCATGTTCTCGATTTTGCTGGTGTTGCGGATACCGGCCACCACATCTTCGCCCTGGGCATTGATCAGGTAATCGCCATAGAGAATGTTTTCGCCGGTGGCGGGGTTGCGGGTGAAGGCAACGCCGGTTCCGGAGGAGTTACCCATGTTGCCGAAGACCATCGTGACGATGTTGACGCCCGTGCCCAAATCGTGGCGGATGCCGGCGGCGTTGCGGTAATCGAAGGCGCGCTTGCCGTTCCAGGATTTGAAGACGGCTTCGGTGGCCAGTTTGAGTTGTTCGTAGGGGTCTTGGGGGAAATCGAAGCCTTTGTGGGCTTTGATGACGGCTTTGTAGGCTTCGGTGAGGGCTTTCCAGTCGTCGGCGGTCATTTCGGTGTCGACTTTGTACCCTTTTTCAGCCTTCAGTTTGTCCAGTGGGTGTTCAAAGGCTTCGTCGTCGATGCCCAGGACGACAGAGCCAAACATGTGGACGAGGCGGCGGTAGGCGTCGTAGACAAAGCGGGAGTCGCCGGTGAATTCGGCCATGGACACGGCCGTTTCGTCATTCAAGCCAATGTTCAGCACGGTGTCCATCATGCCCGGCATGGAGAATTTGGCTCCAGAACGGCAGGAAACGAGCAGTGGATTGCTGGGATCGCCAAATTTTTTGCCGGTTAACTCTTCGGTGGTCTTTATGGCGGCCAGTTCTTGTTCCCACATGGCATCCGGGAACTTCATGCCGGCGGCCAGATAGGCGTTACAGGCTTCGGTGGTTACGGTAAAACCGGGGGGCACCGGCAAACCAATGCGGGTCATTTCGCCCAGGTTAGCGCCTTTTCCGCCCAGCAGGCTGCGTGCAGCATCCCAGGAACCACCAGCATATTTGGTAGCTTCTTCTACTTCATTAAACATAAAAACATATTTCATCGGGATTGTCCTCCAACATATATTGGTCATCTGCCTTTCCGGTGTGGATGGCATCGTTGACGTTGCAATACGGCAAACAGCAATTTCTAGCCAGGCGATTGGGCTGTCTGGCCAAAAATTGCTGATCCTTCACTCACTTTTTGAAAAAAACGGCCGTTCTTTTCGACCGTTGTCAGTGACTCTTACTGGGTTAATCGTTCGGTATTTTACGAGGCAGTTGGGCAGGTTCTGAGTGACAATCGGCACGTTTGCCAGGGACGAAAGTCACATGAACCGCCCAGACTATTTTATGACCTACTCATAATTAATTCGTTGTGGTTCCAGGCTGAAGTCAGTTTGTTCGGGTGCAGATTGGGCCTGCTGTTATGGGTGTAAATGATAACAAGAGCGGCCATAATGGCAACCTTTGCCATTGCGAGACGGCCGTCGCCCAAACTGCCGCGCCAAATCTCAGACCATTGTAGAAGGCTACGGGGTTTCCGGCAAATAGGAAATGCAAAACATTAATCGACGCGGGCGCAGTAGTACCAAGACGGCCGTTTCCGCAGCACGGCCGTCCAATCACCGCCAAACTCTGCCTGGGGCGGCGCGCCATCGGCCCGGTAAAAATAACCGGCCAACCCGCTGACGGAATTGTCGAGGAAGAAGAATATGCGCGTCACGCCACCGGATTGGTTGATGAAGATACGGCCGTTTTCTGACAATCGCCGGTAACGCGCAGGCAAGTCGGCAAACCCATCGTCGCCAGGAGCCAGTTCGCCGCTGGCAACCAGGTCTACCACCTGTTCATAAGCGGAAATGTTTGATTGGAAGCGCGCGTTTTCCCACAAATCGGCAAAAGGCACGCCTTGCACAATGATCAGGGTGCCCACATTGATGAGCAGCGGAACGGCGGCCAGCGGCAGGCCGCCTTGTCCGGCGCGAAAGGCCAGGTAGACGCCGGAGGCCAGGATCAGGGCAAACAAGACAACCTCCATGCTGCTGGCGACTGTATCTTTTGTGCCGCGCAGCGCCTGGGCAACGGCCGTTGCTCCCACAAACGCCACGCCAAACCACAACGATACAACGCCCAGCACAGGGAACTCCTGGCCATTTACAGTTTCCTTGAATTCATAAGCAGCCATTGTTACCTCATTCTAGAGATTGGGAGATGGGGAGATTGGAGACTAGCAGTCTGTCGGAGAACCTCTTTTTGTAGCCGGGGTATCCTTACCCCGCCTCTGGAAGACGCGGTAAGAAACCGCGGCTACGGGTACTTTTCCGACAACCTGCTAAAGACTGGCTCAATCTCCAATCTCTAATCTCTCTTCCCTTGGTCATTTAATTGGCGTTCCTAAAGGTACTCATCGCCAATGGTTAGTCGGGGGGTCATGAACAATATCACGTAAGCCAGGATGAAGACGGCCGTTAACAACCCCGTCGTCACGAAGGTCTTTAAAAACAAATCGGGGTGCAGCAGGTTGATGGCAATGTCTTGCAACAAACGCAAGGGATTTGTGAACACATCCCAACTATTCCAGCGCAAAAAGCGGCCAATATAGACCCCCAAACCCGACAAGGCAGACACGAGCAAGGCAAAGACCCATCCCCACCGTTGGCCCAGATGCCGCGTCACGACAGCGTGTACCAGATAAAGCGACAGCAGCCCCAGCATCAACCCGGTAAGCGCAAAAGCAAAAAACATAATCGCGTCGTACCAAAAAGGCACGTTGTTCCAGGGGTAAAGGTGGATGAGATCCGTCACCAGATACAGGGCGTTGGGCAGAAACAGAAGCCACAACGGTCCCATCACGCCCAGGACCAACGGCCGTTCCGCGCAGCCATACACCACCACGGCAAACAAAAACGGCAGCCAGGCCAGAAACAAATTCCAGACCAAAAAGGCGAAATACAATTCGCCCGTATACACCATGCGCAGGGCCACCATCATCGTGACCAGGCTGGAAGCAAAGGCCAGCGCCAGCCCAATGAGAACCAGGCGGCGGGTTACGGCCGTTTCCCCCTTCAACAAATCATCACGCTTATCCACGAGCAGACCTCCATTTTTTAACGATAAGCCACACCAGCAGCGCCGCCAGCATATCAACGCCCACGTCAAAAAAATCATCAAACACCAGACCGCGATGCTTAAACCCGATAATCTGAAACGCTTCTTGCAAAATGCCCAACAGCAGCATGACGCCCAAATATCCGCGCGGATGGGCCAACAAGCGGGGAAAAGTAAGCAGCACGGCCGTGCCCACCAGCGCAAACAGCCCCATATGCCCCACGACATGCGCCGCCAGCGAGCTAAACCGGTCAAAAAACAACCCATTCACCCAGGGCAGCGCCTCGCCCAGCAGGCCATAAGGAAATAAAGCCGCTCCCACCAGCAGCAGCAGGCCCACAGGCAGCCATTTTTGTCGTAAAATCGTTGGTTGTGGCAGATTCAACACATAACCTCCATGGTCTGGGCGAAAGGGCGGTTCGCTAACCGCCCCTGCACCCATCGTTTAAGATGAAGCCACTGTAACGCAAACGGCCGTGTCCCCTCCACCGCCCAAACCCACATCCACGCGCACCTGAGTGCTTGATCTGCCGGGCAAAGTAGACGATGTTAGAATAGAGAGCGCTCCCCGCTGGGAACGCCCACACCCTGATGATTCAGAGGCACGCCAACATGCTCAATTTGCTGATTGTGGAAGACAACGAGAAGCTCCGACCCGCCCTCAAAGCCGGATTAACGGCTACAAACCAGGTATGCGTAGTCCACGATACCCCTACGGGCGAAGATGCGCTGGAATTTTGCCTGACTGGCGACGCGCCAGACGTTATTTTGCTGGATGTGCAGTTAGCCGGCGTCATGAACGGCATCGAAACGGCCGTGGCCATCCGCCGCGAACTGCCGCGCCTGCCGGTCGTCTTCTATTCCATCCAGGACGACGACGCCTACTACCGCGACTTCCGCCGCGCCGGCATCCTGAGCCACTATGCCTATGTGCGCAAATCCAACTACCTGCTCCCGGCGATGATTGTGCCGCTGCTGCTGGATGCGGTAAACGGCCGTTCCTTCATCGACCCCGACATCGAATCCCGCGTCCAGGAAGTGCGCCACAAAGACGAAAACGCCCCCATGGACCTGCTGGAACCCAACGAACAAGTGGTCGCCCGCATGTTGGCCCAGGGTCTAAACAATCAGCAAATCGCCGACCGCCTCGGCTTCCGCGACAAACGCACCATCAGCCGCATCAACGGCCAGATCTACACCACCTGGGGCCTCAACGACACGGCCGCCGACGAAAAAATCGCCCGCACCCGCGCCAGCCTCATCGTCCACAGCGGGCAGCTCATCACCTGGAACGATGACGGCGTGCCGCACGTCCTCAACAAACGCGGCGAATGGATCGAATGGGAAGGTTAACCGGACGCATCTGCCGCCCAATCGTTATGCAGCGGCAGAAAACTATTCTGAAACGATGCTCGACTTCCCCAATCACCTATGAGCGGTAATCTTCTTCTCGACTGGGCGATCATCGCCATCTCTTTCTTTAACGCCATCCTGCTGCTGTGGCTGGGTTTCACTGTGCTGCTCAACTCCGACCGGCGCTCGCCGGGCATTTGGGTGGCCGGGGCTGGCCTGCTGCTGGGAGCAGCCTTTTTTGTCAGCCACACGGCGATTGTGGGGCGGGGGGTTATCACACTAGGCGTCGCCAGCACCATCTTTTGGTGGACCATCGCCATGGTTCCGGCCATCATCCTGCCGTTTGCCTGGTACGCGATCATGTTGTGGTATGCCGGCTACTGGAACGATCCTCAGTCTGATTTGCGGCGGCGGCAACGGCCGTTACTCCTGCTCACTTCCGGCGGATTGATAGTTGGGCTACTCAGTCTGGCGGCGGGCATGGTTTTGCTGGCCGTTCCGGCCCCCTTTTTATACACCTTGCGCACCTTCATCCGCTGGTCAATTGCTGGAATTCCCCTGCTGGCCGTCGGCTACTCGCTCTACGTCGTCCTGTGCATTGGCCTGTCGCTGGATGCGCTGCGCCGCCCTGGCCCGCCGCGCCGCATGATGGGCGATCTGGCCCGCCGCCGCGCCCATCCCTGGCTGGTTGTGGCCTCATTGGCCATGCTGGTGGTCAGTTTATTGGTCATGGGTGTCGTCATGTGGGTGGTGCAAGACGCCAGGCAGCGCACGTTTTATGATATTTTCCTCGCGTCCACGCGAACATTTGCCTGGTTTGATGTGGTGATCGCCGCATTGCTGTCTTTTGCTATTTTGATGCTGGGGCAGGCGGTGGTTTCTTACGAGGTGTTCACCGGCAAGTCGCTGCCCCGTCGCGGATTGCTGCGTCATTGGCGCAGCGCGATCATTTTGGCCGCCGGTTACAGCATGATTGTCGGCGCGGCTTTTGCCATTGAACTGCGCTTTATCTACATTTTGCTGCTAACGGCCGTTCTCATGACCTTGTTTTTCGCCTTGTTCGCCTGGTCGTCGTATGAAGAACGGGAGCGGTACATTGCCCAGTTACGGCCGTTCATCACCAGCAACCGCCTCTACGACCAGCTCCTCACCCAGGCCACGCCCCAAGATTTAGACCTCGGTCCACCATTTCGCACCCTCTGCGCCAACGTTCTGGATGCTCGCCTGGCCTATCTGGCGGCTTTAGGCCCAATGGCCCCGCTCGTCGGCCCGCCGCTCACCTATCCCAACCGCGCCAACCTCAATCTGCCGCCACTTGCCGATATCGCCGCGCAATTTACAGCGCCAACTATCATCACCATCCCCCTGGACCCGGGGCGTTATCAGGGCGCGGTCTGGGCTGTGCCGCTGTGGAGCGAACGCGGCCTGATCGGTGTCTTCTTATTGGGTGAAAAGCGCGGCGGCGGCCTCTATACGCAGGAAGAGATCGAAATTGCCCGCGTCAGCGGCGAACGACTCATCGACACCCAGGCCAGTTCGGAGATGGCCCGCCGCCTGATGCTGGTCCAGCGTGAACGCCTGGCGCAAACGCAAGTCATCGATCAGCAAACACGCCGCGTCCTCCACGATGATTTGCTGCCTGCCCTACAGACGGCCATGATAAAGATGAGTAGCTCACAATTAAATGACGAAGTGCAGCAAGCAGTGGAGATATTGACGGCCGCCCATCGGCAAATCTCCGATTTGCTCCACGACATGCCCACCATCACGGCTCCTGACGTGGCGCGTTTGGGGCTGATCGTTGCGTTCCGGCGCGCTGTGGAAAGCGAATTTAAGGCATCGTTTGATGCGGTAAATTGGCGCATATCGGCGGCGGCGGAAGAAAACGCGGGGCAGATTCCCAACCTGACGGCGGAAGTGGTGTTTTATGCGGCGCGAGAAGTGGTGCGAAACGCGGCCAGGTACGGCCGTGGAGATGGGGCATGGGATGGAGAGAAACGGCCGTTTACCCTCACCATCACCGCCGACTGGCAAAACGGCCTGCTGCTCACCCTGGAAGATAACGGGGTTGGTCTGGAAATGACCGCCGCCACGAATAAAGGCAGCGGTCAGGGGCTGGCGCTGCACAGCACCATGATGGCGGTCGTCGGCGGCACGTTGGCCGTGGAAAGCGCTCCCGGCCAACATACCCGTGTTGTGTTGGCCCTGCCTCTGGGTTCTACTCTCTAGCAGTCTGTCGGAGAACCGCTTTTGTAGCCGGGGTATCCTTACCCCGCCTCTGGAAGACGCGGTAAGAAACCGCGGCTACGGGGACTTTTCCGACAAACTGCTAGCCTCCGGTCGGCTTTTCCCGTTTGCGCCAGTAACGGCTGATGCCATCCACAGACATATACCAGGGGTTGGAAGTTTCGTATTGGTGGATGGCGGTATCGTTCATGCCTGCTTTTCGGGCGCGGGCACGGTTCCAGTTGTTGTAGGTCTCCACCAGTTCGTCACGTTCCATGCCGCCATCGAGATGGGTTTTGATGGTAACGGCCGTTTCGCGCATCAACTTCTTTAGCGTCGTCAGGTGTTCCGTCACATTATCCAACGCTCCAAAATGGGTAGGATAGAGTTGAGTAAAGTTTTCTGACAGCAGTCGATCAATGGTTGCTTCCCACACTTCCAGTTCAAACTCTGGCGGTGGAGCAGGCACATCAATCATTGGCATATCGGGCAAATGGATACCGGCCGCATCGCCAGTAAAAGCCACGTCACCCAGGCGAAACACATGATGGTGTCGGGCGTGGCCTGGCGACTCAATCGCTGTAAACTTCAAACCGGCCACCTCAAGCACATCGCCATCATGCACCAGCGTCACCTGTTCGGCCGGTGATGGTAAAAATTCACCCCATAACACATCCATTTTGTCGCCATAAATCCGCGTTGCGCTCTGCAACAACCGCTCCGGGTTGATGAGATGTTGAGCGCCAAATTGGTGCACGTAAATTTGCGCGCCGTGCTGCGCCCACCAGCCAGCCGCGCCGGCATGGTCAAGGTGAATATGGGTCACAAGAACATGGCGTATATCGGCAGGTTGAAAACCATGTCTGGCCAATTCAGCATGCAGGAAGGGCAGGGTGGAACCAGGCCCAGTTTCCACGAGTACCGGCCCTGCGGTGCCCACGATGAGGTACGACGCAATTGTTTGGGGAACATGTTGGAAATTCAGGTCGAGTGTGTAAATCTTCATAGGGCAAATAATAGCATAGTATCCCTATAACGGGGGTAAATTACTTCCGACCCTGGCTGCAAAAAAATCACCCCGTCTGGCCTATGACATGCCAGACGCGCCGGTAAGAGGTTGCTTGAGCCGGCTGCGGGCTGCACCAATACAGCTCTCCGCTGATTTTACCCTGGTTAAAAGCCTGGGCGGCGAGACGGCCGTTGCGAAAATACCGCTGGACCAGGCAGGTGCGTTGATCAATCCCTTTCTGACCGTTCCCCGTCATCCCTTTCATAAACAGGTCTGTCAGTTCACGATTGATCTGTTTCTGCCGGCCCCGCGCCATAATCCGATGCGGTCCACGGTAGCTGTTTGGTAGTTGCCAGGCCACATACGTCGCGCCTGTTTTTCCCTGACGGCCGTTGCGGTCGACCAATTCGAACGACGCAGCTCCTTTTTTCCAGGCGGTCTCCTGTAACCGCTCAGGCGAGCTGGGTTTTCCAACGGCAAAATTAGCCTGTGCTTTAACATGGGCCGTTTGTTCATAAGCCCGCTGGGTTTTGGGGGTTAAGGTGGTGAGATCGTTCAGTGTGGCGCGAGCAACGGGTTTTTGGCGGCCAGTATCTGCGGTCTGACGACTGCTGTGGAAACTGGCATAAAAATGTGCCCGAACCACGCTCAATTTTGCCGTCAGTATGGTTACGGGAACGGCCGTCGGCCGCTGTATAAGCCGTTCCACTTGCAGCGCGGCTGCTGCTTTGGCAACGGAAGCCAGCCAAATACGGCCGTTCCGCCGCTGCCAGAAAATCCCTTCTCCGCGCCGCAGCAAATTTCGCAGCTGCCGCCAGCCGCAAACCCGCCACGTCGAATCGCGCTCGGTGAGCAGAGCGCGGCACTGCTCTTCGCTGACCCAGCCCGCGCCGCGTGTATCCACCTCGCGCAGCACAAACCAGATCCGACCAACGGCCGTCTGGTTTGTGCGCAGCATAGCCAGGGCCAGGTCGGGATAGAGTTTAAAAACGGCCGTTGGAGACGGCCGTTTTTCTTGAATGGCAGCAGGTTGTACTGCGGAGATAGAAGCTGGAGGTAGCGGGTGATGATGTGGGCGCAGAACGGCCGTCAGGGCTGAGCTTCCCCAGCCCAGGTGTAACGGCAAATTATCAAGATTAGCCCGAATGGATTGCAACGTGGGTTGCTGGGAACAGCAGGAAGAGGCAAGGAAAGGGGAACGGCCGTGCACATGTCCCGCCTCTTCTAAGCCAGATATTTGTCGAATTATCTGTCGTTGCCGCCGAAGTTCGGTCAGTCTTGCTTGAGCTGCCAGAACTTCAGACGAAGCCTTTTTGAGTTGGCTAACCACATCTTGCTCTGTTTCCAGGCAAGAAACAGGCAACATAAACTAAACATAAACTGTCTCAACACTACATAAAACGTCATTGACAGCTATGTCTGCCTATGTTATGCTCTTACCTAGCTAGTGAGCTACCAGGGGCAAAAAACCCCCCTCCCCAATTAAGGGGCGTATTAGCTGAAGGTGTTGGCGGCACCAAAACAGCGTGATTAGGTAGCTTGCTTATACCACTCTAGGCCAAGCGTTACTACGCTTGGCCTTTTTATTTATCAAACACACTATAAAAAAGTACAGGCCATCAGTCTTAATAAACCGAATAAGCACCAATGACTCCTATACACCACACTAAACGACAGTCTAGCAAAAATAACATACTATGTCAATGAATCTATAGCATATAGATTCATTGTGATGCCGTAGTATATACCCCAAAACTCGATGCTTGGTTGATTATTCGGCACTTGACAAGAAAAATGGACTTATATAACATATTATAATGAGTACAAATCCCCAATTCGGATTCGAAATTGAACACTACAAACCGGAATGGGATCGGCTGGGTGTTGTCGTACCCCCCTTCACCATAGAAGCCGATCCACGGTTTATGTACCTTTCCACAGAAACCAGACGAGCCCTTTCTAAAGTAAGCTATATGGTAGAAGCAGGTCAGGGTGCATCCGTAATCGTTGGTGAAATCGGAACAGGCAAGACCACACTAGCCTCTTGGTTTCACAGCCGTTATCATCGTCGTCCCGACTTCGTTGCCGCCAAAATCGACGAAACCCCCAAAAAAAGTGGCCTTCTATTACTGCGCCGTATCGCAGCCGAATTTGGCTTGCGAACGAGGCGCGCAACAGAAGATCAACTTAATGAATTTCGGGCCTTCCTCATCGACAGAACCGCAGAGGGCATCCTCCCGCTCATCATTATTGATGAAGCCCACGAATTGGGGCCAGAGCAGTTCGTCGAATTGCGTCGATTACTCAATTTTAGAGATCCCCGCGGAGGGAAAGCGTATCAACTAGTATTGCTCGGCCGGCCTGAACTGGATATTAACTTGCGGGAAGTTCCTGACTTCAACGATCGGGTCGCTACCCGATCCTCCCTGGATCCCCTAACCCCTGACGATACACGTTCCTTAATAGAATACCGCTTACTCGCTGCCGGAAGAGGTAGTAAACAGCCACCGCTGTTTACAGAAGATGCTATCATGCCTATATGGCGAGAAACTCGCGGATACCCTCGCAGCATTTGCCTGTTATGCCTTCATCTGTGCTTAGAACTGTTAATCAATAACGGTTTGGTGGTAGACGGAGACTTTGTGGCAAAATTTTTGGAAGATCATCACGACTATCGCCAGGCTGTTTAATCTCCTAGATAATTCAGTTTGACCAGCTAAACCAATATGAGCAGTCAACAAAACAAAGACCGCACCAGTACACTTGCTGAACTCCTCAAGGACAAACCAAGACGTGGTCGACCTCCGCATTCAGTAAGCCGGCAAAACGTATATGTCGCTATTTCTGCTGAAGAAAAGCAAGAGATCAAGCGCTTGGCAAAATTGCTGCCAGAAAATTTTTCAAGAGCCGATTTGCCGGATTTGGCCGTAGCTATCCTTACAGCAAGACTTGAAGCCCTGCATCGTGCAGTAGCTGACCGAAATCGTGAAATCCCAGAAGGGGTCACCGACCTCGAATCGATTTATCTACTTTGGGATCTGTCAGTGCCAGAGAAGTCTCCAGAACGCAAATGGACATCAATTCGCGTCTCCCCTCAAGAAGTTATTGAACTTGGCCGTGCCCATGGGACACTAAATGCCGCTTTTGGAGCTAACCGCAGCGAAACCTTCAGCTTGGCGCTTGTACTACTTGCAAATTACCTTGAAACACGAGATTTTACCGACGTTAAAACCCTTGCAGAGGCCAGAAAAAGAATACTGGGTAATTATTTGTGAGCTACTCATAAATAATTGACTTTTTGCAACGCGCGGGTTGCGTATAGTAGTATCGGTCAAGGTACATGTTTTTGCCTCTGCAGGGCGGTGGGCTTGGTGAGATGGCTTCTGTTTGCACGAATACCAGCAACTCGGAAGCAACCGGGTGCGCAAATAGGGAGATTGGAATGATTGGGAGGGCGATAGTGACATCGAATCTATAGTAACTATTCTGTCAAAAACTGGATAGTTGATAGCAAAGAACTCGAGGTCGCAACAAATAACCGCACCAAAAGTAAAATTACTTTCATGAATTCCTTGACACCTCCCGCGGTCCATGCTATTATCCCACACTGTTGATGGCACACAGATGTAGCCGAAAAAAATCGGAACACTGACACAGCTAAATAATTTTTGGTGCAGAACCAAAAGTTCTTGCTAAGAGCAATCTCTTAAAAAATTCGTTAGAGATTGCCCTTGACAAGAAAATTTACTGTGCTAGAATTCTTCATCGTGGTAAGACACGAAGATGTCGCCGAAAAACGGAACATCGACACAACAAAATCAAGGTCTAAAAAGATTTGAAATCGAAGTAGCTAAGAGCGGCTCTGGGGCCGTTTTTTTGTCCTCAAAATTGCTCTTGACGAAAGAAATTAGAGTGTTAGAATCAACGACCTTGTGCTCTTTGACAACTAAAAAGTGACAGAAACGCAGTAACGTTCAGGTGAGTAATTTCTTTAATTAAACAGTAGTCCGTTTAAGACGGATTTAAACTTTCTATGGAGAGTTTGATCCTGGCTCAGGATGAACGCTAGCGGCGTGCCTAATGCATGCAAGTCGAACGGGATCCTTGGATTCGTCTGAGGTGAGAGTGGCGAACGGGTGAGTAACACGTTGGTGACCTGCCTTAGAGAGGGGGATAACTATTGGAAACGATGGCTAATACCCCAGATGTCAAGGCTTTTAGAAAACCTTGACTAAAGCTTCGGCGCTCTAAGAGGGGCCTGCGGCCCATCAGCTAGTTGGTGAGGTAATGGCTCACCAAGGCTAAGACGGGTAGGGGGCGTGAGAGCGTGACCCCCCACACTGGTACTGAGACACGGACCAGATACCTGCGGGTAGCAGCAGCAAGGAATATTGCGCAATCGACGAAAGTCGGACGCAGCAACGCCGCGTGAAGGATGAAGGCCTTCGGGTTGTAAACTTCTTTTCTGGGGGAAGAGAAAGGACGGTACCCCAGGAATAAGTCTCGGCTAACTACGTGCCAGCAGCCGCGGTAAAACGTAGGAGGCGAGCGTTATCCGGATTTACTGGGCGTAAAGCGCATGTAGGCGGTTTTCTAAGTCGGACGTGAAAGCTCCTGGCTCAACTGGGAGAGGCCGTTCGAAACTAGGAGACTTGAGGGTGGTAGAGGAGAGTGGAATTCCCGGTGTAGTGGTGAAATGCGTAGATATCGGGAGGAACACCAGTGGCGAAGGCGGCTCTCTGGGCCACTCCTGACGCTCAGATGCGAAAGCTAGGGGAGAGAACGGGATTAGAAACCCCGGTATTCCTAGCCGTAAACGATGTCAACTAGGCGTAGGAGGTTATTGACCCCTTCTGTGCTGTAGCTAACGCGTTAAGTTGACCGCCTGGGGACTACGGCCGCAAGGCTAAAACTCAAAGGAATTGACGGGGACCCGCACAAGCAGCGGAGCGTGTGGTTTAATTCGAGGCTACGCGAAGAACCTTACCAGGGCTTGACATATGCGTGGTAGCGAGCCGAAAGGTGAGCGACCCTTCGGGGAGCGTATACAGGTGCTGCATGGCTGTCGTCAGCTCGTGCCGTGAGGTGTTAGGTTAAGTCCTGTAACGAGCGCAACCCTCGTCGCTAGTTATACGTGTCTAGCGAGACTGCCCGTGATAAGCGGGAGGAAGGTGGGGATGACGTCAAGTCAGCATGGCCTTTATGTCCTGGGCTACACACACGCTACAATGGCCGGTACAATGGGTAGCCAAGCCGCGAGGTGGAGCCAATCCCCCAAAGCCGGTCTCAGTTCGGATTGTAGGCTGCAACTCGCCTGCATGAAGTCGGAGTTGCTAGTAAACGCGCGTCAGCAACAGTGCGTTGAATACGTTCCCGGGTCTTGTACACACCGCCCGTCACGTCATGGAAGTTGGCAACGCCTGAAGTCGGTGGGCTAACCCGCAAGGGAGGCAGCCGCCTAAGGCGGGGTCGGTAACTGGGACGAAGTCGTAACAAGGTAGCTGTAGCGGAAGCTGCGGCTGGATCACCTCCTTTTAAGGAGTTCTGTCTTCATCGTGAGATGCTGGACAACTCTTAGGTCAATCACCTTATGGGTGAGAGCCTGGCGTTATCGTTTTTGTCACTTTTTAGCTGTCAAAGTTGTTAACAAATTTTTTAGGTGTAGCAATTAATCTTCCTTTTTTGGAGGATTAAGTTGTGAACGCCCGTGTTTGGGCCTGTAGCTCAGCCGGTTAGAGCGTTCCTCTGATAAGGGAGAGGTCGTTGGTTCGAGTCCAACCAGGCCCACCTTGACTCCAAGAGGGGATGTAGCTCAGTTGGGAGAGCGCCGCCTTTGCACGGCGGAGGTCAGGAGTTCGAGTCTCCTCATCTCCATTGGTGTTGTAAGCATTTTGTCTTTCTGGAACTTTATCTTGGTTATTTTTATTAGCAATTAAAGTTTTAGTGCCGATATAGTTGAGCTAATTTAGCCTAGCTATGCGCTAGGCTTTTTTGTTCGGTAAGAGATTGATAACTGTTACCTTTATGAAGGCACTAGTTATCAGCAGCTTACTGAGTTGTTGCGAAGCACGTTTACAAATGAATAAGGTAATGGCGTAATTTTTTATGTACGTATGAGAATGCCGAATTCTCCGTATCATGTGTGTAAGCTACTAAGGGCGCACGGTGGATGCCTTGGCGTCAAATGCCGATGAAGGACGTGGTACACTGCGATAAGCCTCGGGGAGTCGTGTGCAGATGTTATATCCGAGGATGTCCGAATAGGGAAACCTGCTAGGGGTTAATGCTCTAGCACTGCTTTCTGAACACATAGGTTAGCAGAGGGAACGAGGTGAACTGAAACATCTTAGTAACCTCAGGAAAAGAAATAATTCCCTAAGTAGTGGCGAGCGAAAGGGGAAAAGCCCAAACCGTTGTCTTTATGGCAGCGGGGTTGTAGGACTCGCGCATAGGAGTTACAAATCTATCTGGTAGTAGAACCTTCAGGAAAGTTGGACCATAGAGGGTGACAGTCCCGTATGCGAAATCGGATAGACTCCTGCGATGTTCCTGAGTACGGCGGGGCACGTGAAACCCTGTCGGAATCTGGGAGGGCCACCTCCCAAGGCTAAATACATTTGACGACCGATAGTGAACAAGTACCGTGAGGGAAAGGTGAAAAGCACCCCGGTAAGGGGAGTGAAATAGAACCTGAAACCGTGCGCCTACAACCGGTCGGAGCACTATGGCCTTCGGGCAATGTGTGACGGCGTGCCTTTTGGAGAATGAGCCAGCGAGTTAATCTCAGTGGCGAGGTTAAGTCAGCGACAGACGGAGCCGTAGCGAAAGCGAGTCTTAATAGGGCGATGTAGTTGCTGGGATTAGACACGAAACCAGGTGAGCTACCCATGGGCAGGCTGAAGCGAGGCTAATCCCTCGTGGAGGGCCGAACTCACTAATGTTGCAAAATTAGGGGATGACCTGTGGGTAGGGGTGATATGCCAAACGAACTTGGAGATAGCTTGTTCTCTCCGAAATAGCTTTAGGGCTAGCGTCGCATGTTTAGTATAGGGGGTAGAGCACTGGATGAGCTAGGGGGCGCGAGCTTACCGACCTCAACCAAACTCCGAATACCTATACTCTAAAGTGCGGCAGTCGGACTATGTGAGATGAGTTTCATAGTCGAGAGGGAAACAACCCAGACCGTCGGCTAAGGTCCTTAAGTCTATGCTAAGTGGGAAACGATGTGAGAGTGTTTAGACAGCCAGGAGGTTGGCTTAGAAGCAGCCACCCTTTAAAGAGTGCGTAATAGCTCACTGGTCAAACGCTTTTGCGCGGAAAATGTAACGGGGCTTAAGCATAGCACCGAAGCCTCGGACTTTGACAGTTCTGCGGAATTGTTGGAGTGGTAGGAGAGCGTTCTGTAGGAGATACAAGGGTGATCGAAAGGACATCTGTGGCCTACAGAAGTGAGAATGCTGGCATGAGTAGCGTAAAACATGTGAGAAACATGTTCCCCGTAAACCTAAGGTTTCCGACGCAAGGTTAATCCGCGTCGGGTTAGTCGGTCCTTAGCCGAGGCCGAAAGGCGTAGGTGATGGACATCCGGTTAATATTCCGGAACCACCTAAGTGGAGCGATGGGGGGACGCAGCGTGGTAGGTCAGCCCCTTATTGGATTGGGGTGCTAAACGTGTAGGATTAGGATGGGTGTAGGTAAATCCGCACCCGGAGTCTGAGGCGTGATAGCGGTGCCTATAGAGCCAGAAGTGATTGAGCCAGGCTGCCAAGAAAAACCTCTAAGTGATGATATTTAGGTGACCGTACCGCAAACCGACACTGGTAGGTGGGTAGAGTATACCAAGGGGATCGAGAGAACCTTCGTTAAGGAATTAGGCAAAATGCCCCCGTAACTTCGGGATAAGGGGGGCCTCTGCTGGTGATACTATTCGTTGAGCTGGTGGAGGCCGCAGAGAAACGGCTCTTTCAACTGTTTAACAAAAACACAGGTCTCTGCTAAGTCGAAAGACGATGTATAGGGGCTGACGCCTGCCCAGTGCTGGAAGGTTAAGGGGAGAGGTTAGCGAAAGCGAAGCTTTGAACCGAAGCCCCAGTGAACGGCGGCCGTAACTATAACGGTCCTAAGGTAGCGAAATTCCTTGTCGGGTAAGTTCCGACCCGCACGAATGGCGTAATGAGAGGAGCACTGTCTCAACGAGGGACTCGGCGAACATTGAAGTACGTGTAAAGATGCGCGTTACCCGCAGCAGGACAAAAAGACCCCGTGAAGCTTTACTACAGCTTGGCATTGAGTTAGGGCTTATCTTGTGTAGGATAGGTGGGAGGCTTTGAAGCTGGGACGCCAGTCTCGGTGGAGCCATCGTTGAAATACCACCCTGGCTAAGTCTTGGCTCTAACCCGCGACCGTCATCCGGCGTAGGGACAGTGCCTGGTGGGTAGTTTGACTGGGGCGGTCGCCTCCGAAAGTGTAACAGAGGCGCCCAAAGGTTCCCTCAGGCTGAATGGAAACCAGCCGTAGAGTGTAAAGGCACAAGGGAGCTTGACTGCAAGACATACACGTCGCGCAGGTACGAAAGTAGGGCTTAGTGATCCCACGGTTCCATGTGGTAGGGCCGTGGCTTACCGGATAAAAGCTACTCCGGGGATAACAGGCTAGTCTTGTCCAAGAGTTCACATCGACGACAAGGCTCGGCACCTCGATGTCGGCTCATCGCATCCTGGGGCTGGATAAGGTCCCAAGGGTTGGACTGTTCGTCCATTAAAGCGGTACGTGAGCTGGGTTCAGACCGTCGTGAGACAGGTCGGTCTCTATCCGCTGTGGGCGCAAGGGATTTGAGAGGGGCTGCCCCTAGTACGAGAGGACCGGGGTGGACAGACCTCTAGTGTGCCAGTTGTACCGCCAGGTGCATCGCTGGGTAGCTACGTCTGGCAGAGATAACCGCTGAAAGCATCTAAGCGGGAAACTTGCCTCAAGATTAGATCCCTCATCCGTTATGGAGTAAGACCGCTAGGAGACCACTAGCTTGATAGGCGGCAAGTGTAAGTGCAGTAATGTACTCAGCTAAGCCGTACTAATGGTCGAGGGCTTACGATACGCATGGTACGGAGAATTCGGAATTTTGGTTCGTACATAGTTCCTGTTACCTTATTCATTTACTTGATCTTTATTAAACTTGTTTTTAGAAAGGTCTCTTGGTGATTTGAGCGGCGAGGGTACACCCGGCTCCATCTCGAACCCGGAAGTTAAGTTCGCCAGCGCCGATGGTACTTGGGGGGCGACCCCCTGGGAGAGTAGGTCATTGCCAAGAGACCTTTTTTTATGAGATTGGAGATTGGGGACTGAAGAATTGTAAATTCTTTAGTCTCTAGTAGCCAATCTCTTTTTTTTAGGTTTTTTACGGCCGTTATGCACCAGTACCTCATCCTCCTTAGGAATAATCGCCAGTATCGGTATTTGTGGTGGGGGAGTGTGGTTTCCCAGTTGGGGGATTGGTTTAATTTATTAGCTTCGGCCGAGATCATTACACAATTAACCAATAACGGGGTAGCGATAAGCTACCTTTTTTTGGCTCGATTTTTGCCCCTCTTTTTGTTCAGTCCACTGGCCGGGGTGGTCGCTGATCGCTTCAATCGTCGAACGATTCTTATTATTTCTGATGTCCTTCGCGCCCTGACTGTGTTGGGGTTTTTGTTTATCCGCACTTCGGGACAGATCTGGCTGTTTTATGTGCTGACAGTAGTTCAGTTTATTCTGAGCGCATTGTTTACGCCCACGCGAAATGCGGTTTTGGCCAATGTTGTGAGTCAGGAAGATTTGGTTACGGCGAATGCTTTGGATAGTTTGACATGGAGTACGATGCTGGCCATTGGGGCTTTTCTGGGGGGGGTAGTTGCTGCGACGCTGGGAGCCGGGACTGCATTTGTGCTAGACAGCCTGACTTTTTTGGTGTCGGCGTGGTGTATTGGTCGGGTTGTGATGCCTGTGGTGGCGAGATCGGTTGAACTCCCACAAACGGGTTGGCTGGATTTTGTGGATGGGTTTCGTTATTTGTGGCAGGCGCCGTTTATTTTAGCAATTGCTTTGGTTAAAGCAGCCGGATCGTTGGTTTGGGGCGGGATTAATGTGTTGGAAGTTACTTACGCCGGGCAGGTGTTTCCGTTGAGCGATTCCATTTTTAGGCAGGTTTTTCATATTGAGAATGGGGGCACGGCTGCCTTGGGCATGATTTATATTGTGAGTGGGTTGGGAACTGGATTGGGGCCGCTGGTGATGCGACGTTGGTTGGGGGATCGACGTCAGCGTATGTTGTTGGGGATTTCGCTGGGCTTTGGGTTGTTGGTTGTGGGGATTGTGATTTTGGTATGGTCTGGAACGTTGCCGGTTTATTTGACGGGCACATTGGTGCGGACGGTGGGCACGGGTACGGTGTGGGTGTTTTCAGCGGCGCTGCTCCAAATTATGACGCCAGATCGATTTCGGGGGCGTGTTTTTGCGTTTGAGTTTGCGGCATTGACTTTAACGCAGTCGGTTTCAACTTTTTTCGCCGGATATGCTCAGGATTCTTTAGGGATGGGGGTGAGGCAGGTTACGGCCGTTTTCGCCTGGCTCGGGGTGGTTATTGGTCTGGTCTGGTTGTTTGTGTACTGGCGTGCCCATGTGGCAGGATGGGCTGAATCGCCTGCGATGGTCATGTCTGCATACGCTGAATGAGCTGTCAGTTTGGCTGTGTCGGAGTATGATTAGGACATGAAGCTGACCGAAAAACTTCGTCAAACATGGTTGAGCCGGGGAGACACGGCCGTTTCACCCACCGTCGCCACATCTGCCAACACACCCGATCCCGTTCAGCCGCGCGTACTGATCATTATCCATAATCCGGTTATCCCTTTTGAAGGGCAGCGCAAACTTCATGAGGTTCTTCGCTGGCACGATCCGGATGAACTAACCCAGCAGTACATTGCGGATCTGGAAGCCGCCAGTTATGGCTACGTTCGATATCAGGTGGTTGAACGGATTGAAGTTGACGATTTTCCCGTTAAAGCCGATGGCTTTCGCTATGACGCTGATTCTTTTCTGTTTCGTTGGCGCTCGCGTACCGGCTTTCATCACCCCGATTTGCTCGATTATCCTCGTCTGCTGCAAAAATCTGGCATTGTGTCGCGGGTAAACGCCGGACAAATTGACGAGGTGTGGCTGTTTGGCTTTCCGTATGCCGGGTACCATGAATCCTTGATGGTTGGGCGCGATGCTTTTGTATGTAACGCGCCACCGCTGCTAGACGCCGACAGCCAGAGGCGTTTTGTGGTGATGGGGTTTAATTATGAACGTGGCATAGGCGAAATGTTGGAGAGGTTTGGCCATCGGGCTGAGTCGATTATGGCCCAGGTGTATCGGCAAAAACGCGGCGAGGCGAATTTGTGGGCGCGATTTTCGCGCTATGATAAGTCGCACCCGGGCCTGGCCGAGTGTGGTACTGTCCATTTCGCGCCGAATAGTGAGCGGGATTATGATTGGGGAAACGGCCGTTTCGTGCCCAGCCGCTGTGATGATTGGTTTAACTTTCCCAATTTTCAGGCGACCAGCCGCCATGTTAACGGTGATGAATGGGGAAATGGCGACATGCGGTATCACCATCTCTGGTGGTTGGGCCATATGCCACATACCACCGGCAAAACAAATAGCATTCTCAACAATTGGTGGGCCTATATCATCAATCCCAATCTGGTAAAATGATCAGGTTTGGTCGAAAACAGCGGTTTGTGATTGGCGGTGGATAGGTAAACAGACCCGAAACGTAGAACCTTTGTTAACGGCGCTGTAAACTTCAATATGACCATTATGAAGCCGAATAATCTCGTGAGCGATTGCTAATCCCAACCCTGTTCCGGGAATGTTGGACTGACGCGCCTTTTGGCCCCGGTAAAACCGGTTGAATAAATACGCTAGATCGTCATCGTGGATGCCAACCCCGCTGTCTTGCACAATCAAACACACCTGTTTTTCGTTATCTGTTAATTCAGTCCAAACGTTGATCTGTCCCTCACTTGTATAGTTAATTGCATTCGCCAGCAAATTGGTTACTACCTGCGCCAATTGATTGTGCTCACCAAAGATCGTCGGCAAATTGGGGTCGGGCGTAAACACCAGCCGCAAGCCGGCAACTTCGGCGCGTGGTTGGTGGGCCAAGATCACATCTTGAATGATGGCGTTTAAGTCGACCATCATGAAAAGTGGTTGGTTGGCTTGTTGCATATCCAACCGAGAAAGATCCAAAATATCTTGAATAAGTTGGCCCAATCTGTCGGCTTGTTTTTGTAGAATAGGCAGATATTTAGGCAGCAGATCAGACCCCTTATGTTCTAGCAGGTCCAGATAAAGCTTTAAATTGGTTACTGGGGTGCGCAGCTCATGCGATACGTCTGTTACAAACTGCGATTTCAGGGCGTCTAGTTCTTTCAGCTGCTCGTTGGCATCCGCCAATTCGCTGGTACGTTCAGCGACGCGCTCTTCTAGCTCGGCGGCATGGCTGCGAAGTTGATCATATAACCGCGCGGTTTCCAAGATTCGTCCCAGCTCTTCGTTGATTGTGTGCATCAAGCGAATTTCTTCTACGCTGAAAGTCCTATCTTCTTCTGACCCAATTCCCATGATACCGATCACTTTCCCACGTAAGGAGATGGGAACCAGTAAGATAGAAACGAGGTTGTACATATCGATCAGGGTGATAATATCTTTGCTGAAAGTGGTTTCCCTGATTTTGGGAAAAACCAATGGGACTTTGGTGGCGAGAATTTCTGTCATGATGACGCTGTTTAACGATAGCGGGATGGTTTTGCCGACTAAGGAGGCGTAGGCGGGATTTCGGTATTGGGCGGTGACACGGCCGTTCACCAGCGCATCATCCAGTTCCAGCAAAGAAATGTGGGCGACAGACAGGTAATTGGCGATCTCTGAACACATGATTTCCACAATTTCATTTTCTCGTTTCCCAGAAGCGGCGGCAGAAATGACTTTGTTGAGGAAATTTAATTCCTGGGTGCGTGTTTGGGTTTTGGCAAATAATTGGCTGCGTTCCAGCCCCAAGGCCACCATGCTGGATATTTGCTGAATCATGGACAAATCAACGTCCTTGAAGCCGTTCGTGTCGATCCAGCTTAAGGTTAACACGCCTTTGACGCTCTCATTGGCGATGAGCGGCAGGGCAATATACGAATGGTAGCCGTCTTTCAGTAGGAGTTGGGCGGCGAGATAGTTTTGTTCGTCTAGTATGTTGGGGACGATGTGGGGACGGCCGTTGCCCAAATCATTAACCGCACCACTGTCGCTAGCGCTTAATTGGAACGGCACGGGCAGCTCATGGAAATCATCATGCAAGGCAATAAATGTCGCCGATTCTTGATTTTCGTCCAATTGCGCCAGCGTTACACGCTGACAGCGGGTGGTTTCTTTGAGATAGGTCACTAAGGTGGGAAATGCATCCTGGATATTGGATACGGCGTTTAGCGCGCGCAAAATCTCGCCGGTAATACGCAGCGCCTCGGCTCGTTCTGTCGCGGCGGCAAATAAACTGGCATTTTGCAAGGCTAACGCAGCCTGCGCCGCAAACGCCGCCAGGCGGTTGCTGTACTCTTCTGAGTAAAAATCAGGTTGAATCTTGTTAACGGATAAAAAGGCAACTACTTCGCCCCCGATTAACACCGGAGCGCTGGCCCAAGACCGCACATGCGGATTTGCGGCGCTGTGCCGCCACAGGTTGCTCTTTTCAATGTCGGGGATGATCAACGGCCGTTTCGTCTGAATCATTGTGCGCCAGGTCAGCGCCTCGGCGATGTCCATTGCTCGCGGTCGCGTCGAGGTGTCTAAGCTGATGCCAAACTTTTCAAACCCACGCGCGCGCACGATGAATGTTTGTCCATGTTTTACTTCAATCATGGTGGCCGAATCGTAGGGAACCACCCGCCCCAATTGGTCTAACAGCAAGTCCAAGACGATTTTGATGTCTAGCGACGCGCTTAATGCCAGGCCGATCTCGTGCAGCGCTTCGGCCAGTTCTCGCTGGGTTCGTTCGGCCGATTCCTCGTGTTTTCGTTTCGTTAGATCGCGCAGCAGGCCTTGCACGGCCGTTCCGTGCCGGTAATCTACATAGCTCACCGACACTTCTACCGGAAATTTACGGCCGTTTTTCGTTTGCGCCACAAATTCATACCGTTCAGAGATGGCCTTGCCAGACCGCATCAATTGGCCGCGCTGCTCCAAAAACGACCGGCTTTCCGGCGCCACCAGGTCAATCGTCCGTATCTGACCGGCATAGACCTCAGCCTGTGTCACCTCGAACAACTGGCAAAAACGCTCATTGATAAGTTCGAAACGGCCGTTAAACGCCAGATAAATGACCTCATTCGACTGCTCCACCACATGTCGATACCGTCTCTCCGATTCGCGCAGCTTTTCTTCATGTCGCTTACGCGCCAATTCGGCCCCCGCCCGCGCCGCAAATAAATTGATGATCGGCACAGAATCGATGCCCATCTCCAAAACGTTATCGTGCATCACCACCAAAACGCCTAGAGGCTCACCCATTGAATCGAACATCGGCGCCCCAATGTAACATTCAATATGTTTCTTCTCTAACCCCTTGTCTTCCGGGAACATCTTCCACGTGTTATGCGTGTAATACTGCACACCGCCGGCAATCACTGTGGCGCATGGACTGCCGGAAAGTTCGTAATCGAAGTTTGCTCCGGTCTCGCCGTCGTTCCAAAAAGCAATCGTTTTGATTTGATCTTTATTCGGGCCGACCAGTTCACCAATCAAGGCATATTTTGCTTGCAGCGCTGTGGCCACATGCTTCACCAGGGATACAAAAAAATCGTAGCCCGTTTCGGCAATTGTGCCTTTGAGGATAGCGTTAAGCGTATTTTCTGTGCGATTTAGCTGGGCGATGCGTTCCGTGAGGGCTGCATTTTCGCGTTTTAGGTCAACTAATTGTTGCTCTATTGATTCAGATGCCATTACTCAGCCTGGATGGTTAGGGTTTACGAATAGATGGTTTTGTCAGACAACTACCCTGATTGATTGACAAATCTCAGAATTTTACCGCGGAGAGCGCAAAGGACGCGGAGATTTTCTCTGGTACAAACTCCGCGCTCTCCGCATTCTCCGCGGTTAGATAAGTTTTGTCAGTCACTCAGGACAGCTACCTCTATATTAACAGTAATTGGATATTGTGAATTGCAATTGCGGCGCAATTTTGTTTCTTGCTTATGTAAATAATGGGGCCGCTTGCAATTGCGCCATTTTCGTGTCTAGGACGGCCTGATTGGCAGGCGTAAAACGAGATGCGGCGGCCAACACCAGCGGCAGCAAATCCGGATCACCGGCCGTGTTGAGAAAAATGTCTGGTCGGTTGAGTACCCAGTGAACGGCCGTCTCTATTTCCGCCTCTTTCTCAAACGGTTCATACCAGGTATTGCGCGTCTGCGGTTTGGCGCCCCACGATCCGCGCGCCAGCGATTTGATGGTTTGGATGGCCACATGGCGCTCGGCGCACACGGCCGTCAGCGCGGCAAAATCGGCCGCATATTGTGGATTTTGCATCAGCGAATAATTGTAAGGCAGCAGCACCGAATCAAAATCAAACCGCGCCAGACTGCGTAAATGCATCTGCGCCACCGTAACCCCATGACCGGTTACGCCCAAATAGCCCACCAATCCCTGCTCGCGCGCCTCCACAAACGCTTCCAACGCGCCGCCCGGTCCCATCGCCACATCCCATTCATCGGGGTCCACCAGAAGATGCATTTGCCAGAGATCAATGTGGTCCGTTTGCATCCGCTCTAACGACTGCCGCAGTTCGTCCCAGGCTCCCCGGTAGGTGCGCTGCTCTGTTTTTGTCGCCAAAAAGAAGTCTTGCCGATGGTCCTTCATCCACGGACCAAGGCGCAGTTCCGCGTCGCCGTAGCTGTGCGCCGTGTCGATGTGGTTGATGCCGTAAGAAAGCAGCAGGTCCAGCACGCGGTCGGCTTCCACCTGCGGAATAAATCCTACCGCAAACGCGCCAAATAAAGTTCGTGTACTCAAGTGCCCGGTGCGACCAAATGATAATTTTGGGATCATGTTCAATCTCCTTTTTGTGCACTGGCCGCAAAACGGCCGTTAAAACTCCCTGTACGCTATTATGCCATTATACCTGCAATTGAATGCCTGTACTTTGTCTCGTTCGCGCAGCGCTGCCCAATATTTTTGCGCAGCAGCAATTCTCAATTTAGATCAGGCATTCGTGCGAACAAGGTAATTTCTTTGCACTTTACGCTGAACTGTCATGCTGAGCGGAGTCTTCGGAGCGAAGCATCCCCATGTATTGGTCATTAGGGCTGAACGGGATGCTTCGGAGGATGCTTCGGCAAGCTCAGCACAGGCTCTCAGCATGACACATTTCTGGTTAAATTGAGAATTGCTGTTTGCGTAGGCAATTTATTGACGAGCCGATAGGCTTGGGACTAAAATCACATGTTGGTTGGCGGCGAAAACGGCCGTCACCCAACAAAATTTGGTATCCGTTACCTTTTATTCATAGATGGAGCAGATAGTGAACGAAAAATCAGAGCCTGGCAGTCAGAGCACAAAGCCGACTCTCCCACTTGTCAACCAAATAAATTAACCCCCCGGTTGGCAAATCCCCTTTCCGCCTCCGGGGAATAAACCTGGAGGTGTCTCATGTTGCAGTCAAACTTGGAAGAAATCTTAGCCCAGGTACGCCAATCTCTGGAAACGCAAAACGTTTCTCAGGCCGTGGCTATCATTGAACAATTTTACCCACCCGATCAGGCCGAATTAATCTCGGAATTGACGGATCAGGCCCAACAGCGGTTGCTGCCGCAAATGAGACCCGACGACGTTGCCGACATTTTGGCCGAAATGGACGAGATGGAAGCCGCTGAATTGGTAGCCCACTTGCCCACGCTGGCCGCCAGCCGCATTGTCGATGAAATGGAGCCGGACGAGGCCGTCGATGTTTTGGGCAGCATGGAGCCGGATGCCGCACGGGCTGTGTTGGCCGGCATGGAGGATGCGGAAGATATACGGCCGTTACTCCTCCACCCCGACGACACCGCCGGCGGCCTGATGACTTCCGAATTCCTGGCCCTCCGCCGCCGCATGACCCGCGACGACGCCCTCCAGGCCCTGCATGATTGGCAGCCAGACAACGACGACCTCAACTATCTCTTTGTGGTGGATGGGCAGCGGCGTTTGTGCGGCGCTGTCAGCCTGCGCCAGCTCATCATCGCCGATCCCCACACGCCGCTGGCCAACATCATGGACCCGGAAGTCATTTATGTGCCCCTGGGAACCGATCAGGAAGAATGCGCCCGCCTCATGTCGCGTTATCACCTGCTGGCTTTGCCTGTGGTGGATGAAGAGGGTCTGCTGGTAGGCGTCATCACCATCGACGATGTGGTCGATGTGTTGGAAGATGAAGCCACGGAAGACATCCAACGCCTCGGCGCGACGGAACCGTTAGATCGTCCCTATCTGGACACGCCCGTTCTGGGTGTGGCTCGCCGGCGCATTGGCTGGCTGCTGCTCTTGTTTCTCACGGAAACGCTCACCGGCAGCGTGCTGCGCCATTTTGAGACGGAGCTGCAAGCGGTGGTTGCCCTCTCCTTTTTTATTCCCTTGTTGATTGGCACCGGCGGCAACGCCGGTTCGCAGACCACCAGCACAATTATCCGCGCAATTGCTCTGGGTGAATTTGATGCCAAGGGTATGTTACGGCCGTTATGGCATGAACTGCGCATCGGTCTGCTCTTAGGTCTGGTGATGGGGGTGGTGGCTTATGCCCGTGCCCTGATGTGGGGAACGAGCAGCGGCGTTGCGCTCACCGTCTCGCTGGCTATTTTTGCGATTGTGGTGTGGGCCAACAGCCTGGGGGCTGTGCTGCCGCTCTTGGCCCGCCGCCTGCGCATCGACCCCACCGTCGTGTCTGGTCCGGCTATGAGTACGCTCGTGGATGCGACCGGCTTGTTTATTTATATGACCATTGCCGGGATCGTCCTGGGGCTTTCTCATTAAGGCGTGAAGGCGAAGTTAGATTGGATCAATCTTCAAGATTGGTCCAATCTACATGGTTCGTCGCCGTTTTAACCAGCGCCCCATCAAGACCAATCCCCAAAAGGCATACAAAATACCCATCAAAAACGGCGGCGTCACCACGGCCGTAATCCCCAACCAAAATAATGTGCTGCTGTCGGGCTTGGTCTCATAACAAAGGGAAAAATAAGCCTCATCACCGCTGTGGTCTACGATGTTGTCGATGAGCAAGTAACGGCAGGTGGGGAGCAGCCAGACGGCCGTTAAAACCTGCCAGATCACAATCAGCCCCACCACGCTGACCAGCGTCAGGCCAAGCGAAATGGGCAACGGCCGTTCCCCCAACCGCGTCCGCCAGCCCTTCAATACCTGGTCATACAACACGAAACCGGCAATCACAGCCGCATACATGGCCGCTTCCGTGCCCGCCAGCAGCGAAATAAGCGGCAGCAAAAAGACCCAACCCGCCGTCCAAACAAAGGCCAGCAGCCAAAATCGGTAACGGACCAGCAAGGGTCGCCAGTTTTCATTCGCCAGCATCAGGGCAGCGCCGCGATCACGGCCGTGGCCAAAGCCATCGTGCCGCGCAAATGGGGTTGATGGGTCAGGACGCGGGTAACGGCCGTTTCCATCGCCTCTGCCGCTTCCGGCAAATCCCACACGCTGCGCGCCAGCAGCGCCGCGCTCAAAATGGCCGCCATGGGATTGGCAATACCTTGTCCGGCAATGTCCGGCGCAGAGCCATGCACCGGTTCGGCCACGGCGCACGCCTCGCCCCAATTCAACGATGGCGCCAAACCCAGTCCACCGCCCCAATACGCCGCCGCATCCGACAAAATGTCGCCAAATAAGTTCGTCGTCACAATCACGTCGAAGTGTTCCGGCTCGGCCACCATTTTCAACGCGGCCACATCCACCAGCAGTTCGTCCACCGTCACGCCGGCGCTGCTTTGCGCCGCGTCGGCAAAGATTTCCCGCACGCAGTCCCGAAACAGGCCATCGGTCAGCGGCAGCACGTTGGCCTTGTGGACGATGGTGAGCTTTTGTCGGTTGAGGGTTTCCATGATTTCTAAAGCCCGCCTTCCTATGCGAAGGCTGGCGCGGCGGGTGATCACGCGTTCGGCAACGGCCGTTACCACCCTGTCAATTTGCGCCCCTTCGCCCATCTCCACCCGTTCCCGCCCGCTGTACAGCCCTTCGGTGTTTTCGCGCACAATGATCATGTCGATGCCGGGGCGGGGGGAAACGTGGGGCCAGCTTTTCACCGGCCGGATGTTGGCGTACAGGTCCAATTCTTGCCGCAGAGTCAGGATAGCGCTGCGATACCCGGCCACCTTGTGGCTGGGCGACGACACCGCGCCAAACAGCGCCGCGCCACATGCGCGGATGGTCGCCAGGGTGCTATCTGGCACAGAAACACCGTGTTTTTGAAAGCAGGTCCAACCCGCTTCAGCTTCGATGATTTCCAGATGGGGGATGGCGGCTTGCAAAACGGCCGTGGCCGCAGGCACCACTTCCAGACCAATCCCGTCGCCGGGAATGACGCACAATTGGGGCATAAACCCTCCGTCGCAGTTCTAACTGGCCAGTACGCGATCGTCGCCGACGCGTTTGGTGAGTTTGATGTCGTCCAGGTGTTCCAGCAGGGCGATGGCATATTTGCGACTGGTTTGCAGCAGGTCGCGGACCTGGGCAGCGTTGATACGGCCGTTCGCCTGCAAATACGCCACAATCCGCCCGCTAAACTGCTCGTACTGCGGCGCGGCGTAGACCACATCGTCGGTGATCTGGCGGAGCTGGCCTAAATCCAGCAAGGCCAGATACACGGCGTCGCCGACGGCCGTCTTGCACTCCTTCACGCTGGGCGAATTAATGCCGGCGGCGGTCATCTGGCGCTGCAAAGCGGCAACGGCCGTTTGCTGCGCGGGCGTAAAGGTGATTTCGTGGGTAGGCAGGCGCAGCGTGGTCTCGCCGGGAACGATCAAACCGGACTGCGCCGCCGCGTCGATTAGGGGGTTGAACACAACGGGGGATAATTTTAGCCGGCTGCGCGCCTCTTCGCGGGGGACGCCGAGGCGCAGCGGGTTGTCGTGGTGGTAGCGCTGCACAATTTCCGCCAGCCTGTCCAGCAATCGCTGCCAGCCGGCGCGCGTTATCAACTGTTGGTCGAGCCGCACGATCAGATTGTCGCCTTCTAATTCGGCCAGAACGGCCGTGGCTTCCTCTTTGTCGATGCCGCCGCTTTGCAGCAGTTTGGCCTGGGTGGTTGGTTCCAGGCGGGACAGCGCTTGCAGCAGCAGGTCGGCAGGCGTACCCTGGGCCAGGGTTTGCAGCCGGGCAATCACGTCGGGGCGGAAGCGGCGATGGCGGCGTCCGGGGTGCGGGTCTAGCACTTTGCCGCCGCCGAGGGTTGCGCCGGGTGACGGCCGTCGCAAAATAAAGCGATCCCCACGCGCCACCGCCACCGGCTGCTCCAGAGCCAACTGCAGCCAGCCGGTTTCGCCGGGATTGATCTGCGCCACGCCCAAAATGCGGGCGCGGGCCAAAACTTCGGCCGCGCCGACGAAGAATTTCACCTCGGCGTTGTGCTTGAGTGGGGCCGGGGCGTCGGCCAGATGGCGATAGGCCACGTCTAGCAAGATGGTCGAACTGAGCACGCCAGGGGCGGCGATGACGTCGCCGCGCCGGACTTCATCGCGGTCAATGCCGGTGAGGTTGATGGCGACGCGGCTGCCGGGCCGGGCGGTGTCGAGTTTGGTTTTGTGGGTTTGCAGGCCGCGAATGCGCCCCTTCAGACCGGCTGGCTGGATTTCTACTGCGTCGCCAAGGCGGAAACGGCCGTCGCTCAACGTGCCGGTGACCACTGTGCCAAACCCAGACAGGCTAAACACACGGTCAACGGGTAAACGGGGTCGGGCAAGATCGGGGCGGGGGGGAACGGCCGTGAGCCGTTCCCAAAGCACAGCGCGCAGGTCGTCCAATCCGGCCCCCGTGCGCGCCGATACCGGCACGATGGGCGCGTCGGCCAGGGCTGTGCCGGCCAGCACATCATGCAGGTCCAGCGTCACCAGTTCCAGCCAATCGGGGTCATCGATCAGATCGACTTTGGTCAGGGCGACCACGCCGCTTTGAATATCCAGCAAATCGAGGATAGCCAGGTGCTCGCGCGTTTGGGGCATTACCCCTTCGTCGGCGGCCACCACAAACAGCGCCAGATCAATGCCGCCCACGCCAGCCAGCATATTTTCGATGAAATCACGATGGCCGGGCACATCCACCACGCCCACTTCGTCGCCATCGCCCAGATTCAGCCAGGCAAAGCCCAGGTCGATGGTCATCTCCCGTTCTTTTTCCTCCGCCAGACGGTCCGGATCAATGCCGGTCAGCGCCTCAACGAGGGTGGATTTTCCGTGGTCTACATGGCCTGCGGTTCCGATAACGTACATAGTAGGGGATGGTTATAAGCTGTAAGCTGTTAGCTGTTAGCTGTTAGCCAGAAACAAATCGCTCTCAGCTTATAGCTTATAGCTTATAGCTTACGGCTTACAGCTTATAGTTTACAGCTTCTTACTCCTCGCGGACGGGGACAAGGGCGGGTTGGCGGCGGCGGCTGGGGTTGCGGGAAACAGCTTTTTCCACTTCTTCCAGCCAGAGGCGCGGCCATTGTTTGAGGGCGTCGGATTGAGCTGTCTGGACGCGCCACAAGGTTTCTTTGTCTTGTTCAATCACCTTCAGCTCTTCTTCGAGCAGGGTGATTTGTTCCAGGATTTGGCGGCTTTGCCGGTTTAACCCGGCCCAACGCTGCTCGATTTCCACTTCAAAGGAGCGCCACTTTTTGTCGTTTTCCAGCAGGAAGTTTTCCATGTGCGATTGGAGGCGGCTGTGTTCTACGCGCAGTAGTTCCGCCAGGTCGCGCTGCTGCTGTTCGAGCTGCGCCTGCCAGGGGGCCAACGTTTGCACGGCCATTTTGGCCTCTTTGTATTGGTCGGAAAACATGATCCAATCTTTGGAAAATTGTTCAATGGTCTTGGCGTTTTCTTCCAGCACTTGCCGCCAACTTTCCAGTCGTTGGTTGCGTTCGTATTCGCCAATTTGGATTTGTTCCATCCACCCTTTGGTGCTGTCGCGGATTTCTTGCTGCGCTTCGGAGACGTTGCGGATGTTAATGTCTAGTTTGCTGACGTTGCTGGTTAATACGTCCAGCCGGTCGTGGATGGGACTCCAGCGTTTGTTGATTTCTACGAGTTTGGCCTGGGCTTCGCTGATGTTGCGGGTGTTTTGTTTTTCTTTTTCTTCCAGGAAGGTATGCGAGTTTTCCCAGGTGTCGACGCGGTTGGCCACGGCCGTTATCTTGTTTTGCTGCTGCCCGATCAGATTAGCCAGCCGGGTTTCTTCTGCCTGACGCATTTCCATGTCGCGCTGGAGGCGCGGGATGGCCGGCAGCTCTTTGCGCACATCGGCGATTTCGCGCACGTTGCTTTCGTGTTCAACACGGCGCAGCGCTTCCATTTCTGCCTGTGCCTGCACGCGGCGTTGGTCGTACTGCTCAATCATCTGCACGATGTCGTCTTTGAACTGCGATAACTTAACATCTATTTGCGGCAGCCGCGAAAGCTGCGAGCTGAGATTAGAAATTTGTGCTTCCAGGTCCTGAATGCGCTGGTCGCGGGGGGCAATTTCCCGTTCCTGCAGCAGGACGCGCTGCTCGATTTCGGTTAATTTGCGGCCCACTTTGCGCCGTTCTTCGTCTTGCCATTCAACTTGTTGGCGTAAATCTCTAAGTTCTTGTGACTCGCCTGAGCCGGAAGGTTTAGCCATGGGTTACCTCTGAAAAAGCTATGGATGCTTTAGACTATGAGACTGCATTATAACGTGCCCAGGGCTGATGGCAAAAGAGGGCCGCGTAACAACAGGAATTCTCAATTTAGATTAGGCATTCGTGCGAACAAGGTAATTTCTTTGCAATTTACGCTGAACTGTCATGCTGAGCGGAGTCTTCGGAGCGAAGCATCCCGCTCCACCACAAGAAGGAGATGCTTCGGAGGATGCTTCGGCGGCCTCAGCACAGGCTCTCAGCATGACACATTTCTGGTTAAATTGAGAATTGCTGGCGTAACAATCCGACGGCCGTCTATATAATTGCTGAAAGCGGATCGCTCCTTTACAATTCAGGCTATGCATATTGGGATTGATGCGCGGCTGCCTTTTTACCAGATGGGGGGGATTAGCCAATATACGGTGCATCTGGTGCAGGCGTTGGCGGCCGTTGACCCGGAGAATTTGTACACGATTTTCCACAGCCGGAAAGACGGCCGTTCCTACCTCCCTCCATCCGCCGCCAACTTTCAGCGCCAAAACCTGTGGACGCCCAGCCACCACCGGTTGGAACGCCTGGCCCTGGCCGCCGAACTGCTGCCCCGCCGCCTGGATGTCTGGCACAGCCCGGATTTTATCCCGCCGGCGGCCGGCGCAAAACGCACCATCATTACCGTCCATGATCTGAATTTTATTTTCTACCCGGAATTTCTAACGGCCGAGAGCCTGCGTTATTATGCCGGGCAAATTGCCTGGGCGGTGCAAAAGGCGGATCATATTTCTGCCGACAGCCAGGCGACGCGGCGCGATCTGATCGAGCGCCTGGGCGCGCCGCCGGAAAAGGTGACGACCATTCCTCTGGCGGTGAATCCGGTGTATGAACGGCCGTATCCCGCCGACGCCATTCACCAAACGCTCACCCAATTCAACCTGCCGCCGGGCTTTATCCTCTGTGTGGGCACATTGGAACCACGCAAGAACCTGCCGATGCTGCTGCGCGCCTACCAACGACTGCGCCAGGAAACGGCCGTTGATCTTCCCCTCATTCTGGTTGGCGGCAAAGGCTGGATTTACGACGAGATTTTTGCCACCATCGACGCGCTGGAGCTGCAAAATCAGGTGCGCCATCTCAGCGGTGTTGATGATGAACAGCTTGCCCATCTTTACCACGCCGCCGGTGTGTTGGTAACGCCTTCCAAATACGAAGGCTTTGGCCTGCCGGCGTTGGAGGCCATGTACTGCGGCTGCCCGGTGATTGTGAGTAACTGCGGCTCGCTGCCGGAGGTGGTTGGCGCTGCCGGGCTGCTGCTGGACCCCGATGATGACGCGGCCTGGGCCGCTGCTCTGGAGCGCGTCCTGACGGATTCCGCTCTGTCCGCCGACCTGGTGGCTCGTGGCCGGGTGCAGGCGCAAAAATTTAGCTGGCGGGAAACGGCCGTTAAAACACTGGCTCTGTATCGTGGACAGACTGCGTAGAGTGGACAAATCGCCAAGATTTGTCCACTCTGACCAATGACCTATGAACCTGTTGCTCCTGACACCCCAACTGCCCTATCCACCCCATCAGGGGACCAGCCTGCGCAATTTTCACATCATTCGCGGCCTGGCCGACCATCACGCCATCACCCTGCTGAGCTTTTTAGAGGACAACCAATCGGCCGATCCGGCGGCCAATGCGCCGCTTTATGCGTTGTGTCAACGGATTGAGACGGTTCTCGTGCCGTGTCGGAGCAAAGGGCGGCGGTTAGGGCAAATGCTCACCACGCGCCGCCCGGATATGGAGCATCGCCTGCACAGCCCGGCCTTTGCCGCCCGGCTGCGTGACTTGCTGCGGCGGGAAACGTTTGACGTGGTGCAGGTGGAGGGCATTGAACTGGCCCGCTACATCGCCATCGTGCGGGCGGCGAGTCCGCAGAGCAAGGTAGTTTTTGATGACCACAATGCGGAGACGGAGTTGCAGCGGCGGAACATGCAAACCGATCTGGCCGATACGCGGCGCTGGCCGGCGGCCGCTTATTCGTGGGTGCAGATGCGGCGGCTGGCTCGTTTTGAGGCGTGGGCTTGCCGGGCGGCGGATGCGGTAACGGCCGTTTCCGACGCCGATGCCCGCCATTTGCAAGCGTTGGTTCCCCAACTGCCCCTGCCCATCACCGTGATCCCCAACTCCATCGACGTGGAGCAATATCGACTAGACCCCAAAGATGCGCGTCCGTTCGACATTGTGTTCAGCGGCAAGATGGATTATCGGCCCAACGTGGACGCCGTGTTGTGGTTTGCCGATGAAGTTTGGCCGCAGGTGGCGGCGCAACGGCCGTCGACCACCTGGGCGATTGTCGGCCAAAAGCCGCATGATCGTCTGGAGAGGCTGCGCGGGCTGCCCGGCGTTACCCTTACCGGCTGGGTGAAGCGGGTGCAGCCCTATCTGGCCGGGGCGCGGGTGGTGGTGATGCCTTTCCGCGTGGGCAGCGGCACGCGCCTGAAGCTGATCGAAGCGATGGCTGCCGGCAAACCGATTGTGAGTACGCCGGTCGGCGCGGAAGGCTTTCCGGTGCGGCATGGCCGGGAGATCTGGCTGGCGGATACGGCGCAGGAATTGGGCACGGCCGTTCTCCACCTGCTCACCCATCCCGACGAACGCGCCCGCCTGGGCGCAGCCGCGCAAGAGTTTGCCCGGCAGTATGATTGGCGCGTGGTTGTGCCGCAGTTTGAGCCGGTGTATGCGCGCATCTTGAACGAGGAACAATGAACGATGAGACCACTGAAAGAACGAACCGCAGAGGGCGCGGAGGACGCGGAGAGCTAAAAATTCCAGAGAAAAACTCCGCGCTCTTCGCGCTCTCTGCGGTTAGAAAGGTTTTTCAGGAGGCTGAACGATGAACGAAGAACGAGCAGCAGATACCCCCCAATCTCCAATCTCCAGTCTCCAGTCTCCTCCCGCCATCGGCCATTTCCTGGGCGGGGTGGGGGCGCTGCTGTGTGATGAGGCCGGGCGTTATTTGCTGCTGCGGCGGGCGGCGAGCAAGGATTTTGCCGCCGGGGTGTGGGAGTGTGTGACGGGGCGGGTGGACCAGGGCGAGGGCTTGGAGGAAGCCGTGCGCCGCGAGGTGCGCGAGGAATTAGGCGTAGACGTGTCGCTGGACTATTTGCTGGGCACGACGCATTTTTACCGGGGCACGGCCGTGCCCGAAAATGAACTGATCGGCGTGGTCTACCTCTGCTCGCTGGCCGGGGAGCAGGCCATCCGCCTGAGCGCGGAGCATGACGAATGCCGCTGGGTAACGGCCGTTGAAACCGCCGATCTGCTTTCCGCCGATGATGCCAGCACGGCCTGGACGCGGCGCTTGCTGGCGCGGGCGGAGGAGATACGGCCGTTGCTTTCCGCCGATTTGCGCCGGTTTAACGGCCGCGAGGGGTTTGAATTGGGGTGATGAGAGGGTGGAGGGGAGACGGCCGTTGCCCCCGTAAAAACCACATCCCCAGCTGCAATGCCCTCATCCCCAGCTTGCAATGCCCTCATCCCCACCTGCAATGCCCTCATCCCCAGCCGCAATGCCATTCCCATCGAGAATGCCCTGATGACCATCCAGACCGGGGATGCCCTCATCCCCAGGGGGACCGACCATCGGGATGACCATCCGGGATGACCATTGCCGTAGCAGGGATGACCATTGCCGTAGCAGGGATGACCATTGCCGTAGCGGGGACGGCCATTGCCGTAGCAGGGACGGCCGTTGCCGTAGCAGGGACGGCCGTTGCCGTAGCAGGGACGGCCGTTGCCGTAGCAGGGACGGCCGTTGCCGTAGCAGGGATGGCCTCGCCCAGACGTAAACGTCCGGGCTATAAAACAACGCCGGGTGAACCCGGCTTTTATCTTTGTTTAGCCCGGTTCACCGGGCGTTGTTTGGCAGCCTGGGGCTTTAGCCCCAGGCGAAGCGAGCAAACGTTACCGCCAGTTCTGGAAAATTAGCAGCATAACCTGCGACACCGTCACATTGATAATAATCGCCAGGGGAAACATCAGCGTAAACCCCACCGAGGGCAGCGAATTCTTCGTCTGGTCCTGAGCGTAATCCAGAATGGCCGGCTGCGGCGCCATCATGCCCGCCAGCAGACTGTAAGGAATTTTCATCACCTTGTAGCCCACCACCATCGAGATAAATGTCGTCACGATGATGAGCGCTGTGCCCACGCCAAAAATCAGCCAGCCGTCGCCGCCCGTAAAGGCTTGCAGCAGCGCGTAACCAGAGCGCACACCAATCGCCGCCAGCAGCAAAATCAGGCCAAACTGCCGCAAAATCAGGTTGGCGCTGTACGGCATCGTCCAGATGATGGAGCCGGTGCGCCGCAGCGCGCCCAAAATCAGGGCCACCATCAGCGGCCCACCCGCCAGACCCATCTGGAAGCTGCTGCCGCCGGGCAAGGGGATGGGAATCAGCCCCAGCAGCAGTCCCAGGGTAATGCCCAGGCCCATCGTCAGCAGGTTGACGTGGCTCAGGGTGGCGTAGGAATCGCCAAACAGGGTGACCAGGGCGGGGATTTCTTCGCGGGGAGCCAGCACGCGGATGCGGTCGCCCAGTTCCAGCACACTTTCGCCGCCGGCCAGCACCTCCACGTCGCCGCGCCGCAGGTGGGAGACCAGCGCGCCATGCGTTTCTTTCAGATTCAGCGCGGCCACCGGTTTGCCCACGATGGCCGGATTGGAGACAAACAGGCGGCGGCTGACGTAAACGGCGTGTTCGTGGACCAGGTTTTCCGGCGCGGCCACGCCGAAATCGGCCTCCACGCGGTCCATGTCTTCCTCCGTACCGGCAATGACGATCTGGTCGCCCAGGTTAAACGTGGTGTCGCCGCCGATGAGGCCGATGTCGTCCGGGCGGTAGATGCGGCCGAAGAGCGCGTCCCACTCGTGTTGGCGTTGGAGTTGGCGGAGGGGGAGGTGGGTAACGGCCGTTTCTGTCACCACAATCGTGCGATACCCCAACTCCTGCGCCACCGGGTACACCTTGCGCAGTTGGTACGCCTCAGCGGCAAAATCCACCCGCCACAGCCGCAGCGTAAAGGCAATCACCAACATGCGCCCCAGCACGCCCACCGGATACACCACCGAAAAGCCAACCACCGCTTCGGCCAGCGCAGTGTCCGGCCGGGACAAATTCACCTGAAGATAATCCAGCACGCTGGCCAATGCCGGCGTGTTGTTCGCCTGCCCGGTAAAAATCCCCACCACACTGGCCGGACTCAACTGGAAATAGAGACCAATGGGCAGCAACAAAACGGCCGGCAGCAGCAAACTGCCGATAATGAACAGCACTTCCCGCAGCCCTTCGCGTTGAAATTTAGCAAAGAAGCCCGGTCCATTGCTCAAGCCAATGGTGTATACAAACAGCACCAACCCCAGATTCAGGTAAGCGTCGGGAATGGTTAAATTGGGGTCCATCGCGCCAAAGGCCAGACCCACAAACAAAACAGCGGCCACGCCCAGCCGGTTCCCCCGCCACCCCAGTTGACCCAGCCAGTAACCCAGCGCCGCCACCAAAAACAGCAAGAGCAGCGAATTGGCTTTCAGTAATTCGACCATAATCTAAAAAGCCTGGCCTCTTGAGAAGCCAGGCTTTTGCCTTCCTGAGTTATTCTTTGTACATCGACTCGATTTCTGTTTCGAAGTTTTGGTTCACAATGCGCCGCTTGATCTTCAAGGTCGGCGTCAGTTCGCCGTCTTCGACGGTGAAGTCACGCGGCAGAACGCGGAAATCGCGCACCTGTTCCACGCGGGCGAAATGGACGTTGACGATCTCGTCGATGCCTTTTTGCAGCGTTTCGCGCAGCTTTGGATGATTGTGCAGTTCCTGGCCGGTGATGCCGTTGTCGCTGGCGAATTTGTTAGCCGCCACCGGGTCCAGCGTGATGAGCGCCGTGATGTAGCGGCGTTGTTCGCCAATGACCACCGCGTTGGCCACCATAGGAATATTTTTCAGCGCGGCTTCGATGTTCTTCGGGGCAATGTTTTTGCCGCCGGAGGTGATGATGATTTCCTTCTTGCGGCCAACGATGGTCAGGTAGCCGTCTTCGTCGAATTGGCCCAAATCGCCGGAGTGGAGGTAGCCATCGTACAGGGTTTCTTCGGTAGCCACCGGTTCTTTGAAGTAGCCTAAAAAGACGTGTGGTCCTTTGACCATGATCTCGCCATCGGTATCCAGAACAACTTCGGTGCCGGGCAAGGTGCAGCCAACGCTGCCGATTTTGTTGGCGTGGGGCAGATTGGTTGTGGTCGGCCCGCAGTCTTCAGACTGGCCATACAATTCAAACAGCGGGATGTCTACACTGTTGAAGAAGCTGATGATGTCGGGCGAGATGGGCGCGGCAGCGGTGATGCAGAATTTGGCGCGGGTCAATCCCAGGCCTTCTTTAATGGTGGAAAAGACCAGTTTGTTGGCCAGATTGAACTTGATAGCCAGCAGACCTGATGGTTCTTTGCCCTGCCGTTTTAAGGCCGAAACTTCCGTGCCTACGTCGATCGCCCAGGCGGCGATTTTGGCTTTGGCGCCGGTGGCATGGCCTAATTTGGCGACGACGCCATCGCGGAAGCGTTCCCAAATGCGCGGCACGCCGAAGACGAGGGTGGGCTGCACTTCGCAGAGGTTGCTAACGAGGAATTCTTGGGGCGAGTATTGGGCATAGTAGACCTGGTAGCCCATGGTAACGGCCGTGTGGATGGTAAACATCTGTTCCGCAATGTGGGAAAGCGGCAGGTAGGAAAGCGACGAATCGGACGACGTAATGCCTAACAGTTCGGCCGCCAGTTGCGCGGTCCAGACCAGATTGTTGTGCGACAGCATGACGCCTTTAGGCGGCCCTGTGGTTCCGGATGTATAGATCAATTGGGCCAGATCGTCCGGTTTTAGGCCGTTGAGCCGTTCATCAACCTTGTCGTCGCCGATGCTTTTACCCTGGGCCAGAAAAGCTTCCCAGGTAAGAACCAGCGGATCGTCCACGGATGCGCCCTTCATGAGGATCACTTTTCGCAGTCCGGGCAGTTCGCCGCGTTTTTCGTTGATTTTTTGCCATTGAGCATCGTCTTCCACCAGGACAAAGGGGGCTTCGGAGTGGTGGACGATGTACTGGACTTCGTTGGGGGAATTGGACGTATAAATGCCGGAGGAGTGGCCGCCGGCCAGCATCCCGGCCAGATTAAAGATCGTCCATTCTGGCCGGTTGAAGCCGAGAATGCAGACGCCTTCGTCTGGCTGGAAGCCAAGGGCGATCAGGGCTTTGGCTGCCTGGCGCACTTCATTCAGATAATCCTGCCAGGTTGTTGGCACCCAGTGATCGGTTGCCTTGACGTAATAGGCAGGGGCATTGGCTCGTTTACGGCCGTTTTCGTGCAGTCGATGCAGAACGGTATCCACGGTCATCTGTCTTCTCCTGAATTTGGGGGTTGAATGGGGCGAACGGGCTGTGAGCGAGGCAAAAAGGCCAAGCCATAGAGGGGAATGTATCTGGTTTTCTTTGGCTCAAAGAATTCTTGCAAAGTGCTCAACCCGTTCTTGTAGACTGATAAAATTGTGCGTCAGGTCAAAAATGTTACGGGAATTTCACGCCTATTTCCAATGTATCATAACCTGTGTCAATAGGCAATTTTATTTTTATCGCCCATCATCTTTGCAGACCCTAAGGGTTTGGCCTTGAGAAATCCATTTTGCGTTCGTTCAAACCCTTAGGGTCTTTCGAGTACTCACCAGCAAGCACCCAATCTTACGCTCTGGCGCTCCTGAGTCATCTTGCCCGGAAGATCATCACGGGAATGGGTGACATATGGCATACCCGGCGCGCAGAAGTAGAGTTAAAATCTGGCCCGATGTCTGAGACAAACCACCAAGACGTGCAGTTATTTGCGGTGACGGCCAGCGGTCCAGTGCCGTTACCCGTTTCACCGGCTGCCCGATCCTTCGATGACCTGTATGAAGGTCTGGCGTTGGGCGTTTATTCGGCGTTACGCACTTTTGCACACCATCAATTTCTCTACCTGGCGGCGCATATCGAGCGCACCAGGCAGTCGATGGTCTTGTTGGGTTGGGATTACCAATTGGATGAGGCGGCGCTGCGCCGCGCGCTGCACACGGTTTGCTCGGCATATCATCGCCCGGAGGCGCGGGTGCGGTTTGACGTATTGGCCGAACCGGCGTGGGCGCTGGGCACAGACAGCCGCCTGTTGATCGCGTTGATGCCCTTCACGCCGCCCTCGCCGGACATGGTGGCCAATGGGGTGCGGGTGGATTTGGCGCTGGATTTAGAACGGACACGGCCGTTAGCCAAAACGGCCGATTTTGCTGTTACCCGCCGGCGGTATCCGGTCGGGCAGGCGGAGGGAGTTTATGAATACCTGCTGGTAAACGAGCAGGGTTATATTTTGGAAGGCACAGGCACAAACTTCTACGGCGTGCGCGAGGGGATCGTTTACACCGCCGGGCAAGGCGTGTTGGAAGGCATCACGCGCCGGATTGTGTTGGATTTGCTGCCGGAGTTAGGGATTCCTGTGCGCCTGGAGGCGCTGCATCGAGACGAGGTAAACGCTTTAGATGAAGCGTTTTTGAGTGGTTCGTCGCGGGCAATTTTGCCGGTGGTGGACATCGCGGGAAAGCAGGTGGGAAACGGCCGTCCCGGTCCCATTGGCCTGCGCTTGCTGATGGCTTATAATGAATTTGTGGCCAAGACCATTCAACCGGCCGTCATGACGTCCGCTAAGTGATGGGGCAAGACGCTCCGTTTACAATCTGTCAGCAAAAAACAGGTATAAGATGAGTTTTATGCACTTACCCGAACCCGATTTGGAGCAGTTTGCCCTCACCCTGTTCGATATTAACGCTGTGCGCCTGGGCCAATTCCGGCTGCATAGCGGCGTAATTTCGCCGATTTATCTGGATTTGCGCATGTTGGTGTCTTATCCGGCGGCGCTGCGGTTGGCAACGGCCGTTTACCAGCGTCTGCTCATAGACCTGGAGTTCGATTTGTTGGCCGCTGCGCCGATGGCCGGGCTGCCGCTGGGCACAGCCTTATCGCTGGCCACAGACAGGCCGCTCATCTACCCGCGCAAAACAGCCAAGAGCTACGGCACGGGCAAAGACATCGAAGGCGCATATCATGTGGGGCAAACGGCCGTTGTCCTCGACGATTTGGTCACTTCCGGTGACAGCATCTTACAAGCCATCGTGGCCCTGAAAGCTGCCGGACTTCATGTCCGAGACGCCATCGTTCTTGTAGACCGCGAACAAGGCGGCATGGAGACGCTGCGCGAAGCTGGTTACCAGCCACACGCCGCCCTGACCATTCGCCAACTGCTCGCTACATTGGAAACATACAACCGCATCACACCGCGTGACCGCGCAAAAGTATTACAAAGTTTGTAAGCATACAGACACGAAGCGCTTTGTTACAAAAACAATTTCAAGTTTTGTTCGTGGAATTTGTAGCCGCGGTATCCTTACCGCGCTCTGGGAAATACGCGGTAAGGATACCGCGGCTACGAGGCATAAAACAAAGCACTATGGGTTTTCTCAAGAGAAGGTAGGCCATAGGAACTCAAACCCTTAGGGTCTTTCCAGAGAAATTTATAAACAACAACGGCGACTACTTTGCGGAACGAAATTCTTTCCGGCAGGAGCGTCATAAAATATACAGGTTGGAGAGCCAAGAAAGTCGAGCTACCGTCATCACACGGTCATGGTTGATGGGTTTGCGTGGAAATTATCCCACGGAACCCCATGGGCTGGCTGGAAAGCTCCCACAACGTTGTGGCAACAGGAGAAAAAATGAGTAATTTAAATCGTGATAAAACAGCCAATTTACTGCACTACGAACAAAACCCGCTGGACGTTATTTTTAAGCCCAAGGGTGTCGCTGTGATTGGCGCTACAGAAAAAGAAGGCAGTGTTGGGCGAACGATTGTCTGGAATTTGATGAGCAGCTCCTTTGGCGGGGCTATCTTCCCGGTCAATCCAAAGCGGCGCAGCATTCTGGGGATCAAAGCCTATCCCAGCGTGGCCGATATTCCCGACGAAATCGATCTGGCCGTCATTGTAACGCCAGCGCCAACCGTGCCCGACATCATCGGCCAATGCGTGGATGCGGGCGTCAAAGGAGCCATCGTCATCTCGGCCGGGTTTAAGGAAATTGGGCCGGAAGGGGTGGAACTGGAACGACGCATCATGACCGAGGCGCGCCGGGGCAATATGCGCGTGTTTGGCCCCAACTGCCTGGGGGTAATGAATCCGATAACCGGCTTGAACGCCACGTTCGCCAGCGCAATGGCGAACCCTGGTTCGGTTGGCTTTATCAGCCAGAGTGGGGCATTGTGCACGGCCGTTCTCGATTGGTCCTTCCGTGAAAACGTCGGCTTCAGCGCCTTCGTCTCCATCGGTTCCATGCTCGATGTCGATTGGGGCGACCTGATCTCCTATTTGGGCGACGACCCGCGCACCAAAAGCATCGTCATCTACATGGAAACAATCGGTAACGCCCGTTCCTTCCTGTCGGCGGCGCGCGAAGTGGCGCTGACCAAACCGATTATCGTCATCAAACCCGGGCGCACCGAAGCCGCAGCTCAGGCGGCCGCATCCCACACCGGTTCCCTCACCGGCAGCGACGAAGTGCTCGCCGCCGCCTTCCGGCGCTGCGGCGTTCTGCGCGTAGAATCGATTGACGACCTGTTTAACATGGCCGAAGTGCTGGCCAAACAGCCGCGCGCCCTTGGCCCGCGTCTGACCCTCGTCACCAATGCCGGCGGTCCCGGCGTGTTGGCTACCGATGCCCTGATCACCGGCGGGGGCCAATTGGCGGCCGTTTCCGACGAAACGATGGCCAAACTGAACGAAATCTTGCCCGCAGCCTGGAGCCACGGCAACCCCATCGACATTTTAGGCGACGCCGGTCCGGACCGGTATGCGGATGCCATCGAAATCATCGCCAACGATCCGCAGAGCGATGGGCTGCTGGTTATTTTAACCCCGCAAGCCATGACCGACGCCACGCAAACGGCCGAATTCATCAAAGATAAATTCTCCCGCCCGGCCGGTTATCCCTTTGGCAAACCGATTCTCGCCAGTTGGATGGGCGGCGCGGACGTAGCCACCGGGGAAACGATTTTGAACCGGGCTAACATCCCCACGTTTACCAATCCAGACACGGCCGCGCGTATTTTTAACTATATGTGGCGTTACAACCGCCGTCTGCAAAGCCTGTACGAAACCCCCTCGCTGCCCTCCGGTTTGGACGAAGAAGCCTACAAGCGTTTTCTGGTGGGCGAAATGGTTGACAATATCCGCAGCAGCGGGCGAACCATTCTCACCGAGTATGAATCGAAGCAGGTGTTGGCGGCTTATGACATCCCCACAGTCCCTACACGATTGGCCAGCAGCGCCGACGAAGCCGTGTCTGTCGCCGAGGAAATAGGCTATCCGGTTGTCATCAAGTTGAACTCCGAAACCATTACCCACAAAACCGATGTGGGCGGGGTGCGCCTGGACCTGGTGACGGCCGACGAAGTGCGCTATGCCTACGAATCGATGAAACGGTCGGTGACCGAGAAGTTTAGCGCCAATGATTTTAAGGGCGTGACCGTACAGCCGATGTTGAAGCTGAACGAAGGCTACGAACTGATTCTGGGCAGCAGCCCGGACCCGCAGTTTGGTCCGGTGCTGCTGTTTGGCACGGGCGGCACGCTGGTGGAAGTTTTTAAGGATCGGGCGTTGGGGCTGCCGCCGCTGAATACGACGTTGGCGCGCCGCATGATGGAGCGGACGAAGATTTACGAGGCCTTGAAAGGTATTCGCGGGCGCGACCCGGTGGATCTGGCCGGGTTGGAAGATTTGATGGTGCGCTTTAGTCAGTTGGTGGTAGATCAACGGTGGATTAAGGAGATCGATATTAACCCGCTGTTTGCTTCTTCCGAGCATCTGATTGCCTTGGATGCCAGGGTGGTATTGTATGATGCCGGTACGAAAGAAGAAGACTTGCCGCGGTTGGCGATACGGCCGTATCCCACACGCCACATCTTCACCTGCCAGGCGCAAAACGGCGAAGAATTCACCTTCCGCCCCATCCGCCCGGAAGATGAACCGCTTATGGTTCAATTCCACCGCACTCTATCGGAAAAAAGCGTGTACCTGCGCTATTTCCGCTCCTTCAATCTGGACCAGCGCGTGGAACATGAACGCCTGACCCGCATCTGCTTTGTGGACTATGATCGCACTATTGCTTTGGTGGTGACGCATAAAAATGAGGCGGGCGAGCCAGAAGTAGTGGCCGCCGGCCGGTTAACCCGCTCCCATGTCAATAACCAGGCCGAATACGCCATTTTGGTGAGTGATGGGTTCCAGGGCATTGGCATCGGCACGCAGTTGTTGAGCCGTCTGCTCACCATCGGCAAAGAGGAAGGCATTGAAACAGTGTTGGCCTACATGCTGCCGGAAAACCGGGGTATGCGACATGTAAGCCAGAAATTGGGCTTTGCGTTTGAACGCGAAGCTGACCTGCTTAAAGCGACGATTCAATTGGCCGATTTTAAAATCGATGCTGAGTAAATTCTGAGCAAAGGCTGGGAAGCAGCCAAAATTAATGCCGCGCTCACATTGTGGGAGTATGCTTCACATGATTTGATCAGGTAAGTACGAGGGAAAAATTCCTCCCCTAAAACTGGCACGAGAAACGCGACTGGAACCCTGATTAGATTAAGGGCAGTGTCTCCCCTTTTCCTCGTACTGCATTGCCCGAAAAGCTGGCGTGTATGCTTCCCTCCTGACATATGCGTCTAGAAAGGCACCGCTTCGAAAGAGGCGGTGCTTTTTGTTTTGTCTGGCGAGCGCGCGCCGGGTGTGAACGGTGAGGGTGACGGAAGAAATCGTCCTTCCAAGACTTGTGTCACAAACGGCCGTGCAAGCTCGCGCCAATGATGATCGCCTGAGCCGCTGGTATGACTGGCTGGCCGCTTCTGAAGTAAAAGCGGGTGGGGGAACGGCCGTGCGCTTGTATGAGTGGTGTCATGCCCATTGGCCGGCAGTCATCGACTGCCGGCCAATTCGATTGCTGGATGGGCTGCAAACAGCCCGCTTTTCCCCGGTTCAGGTCAGACGGATGTCGATGCGGTGGGGCCACCGCATAAAAACTCACGCTGTCTGGCTGTGAACTATGCGCCGCCGTTGGTTCCAGGTGAAGGCCATCAGTAAACCGATAAGCCCCAGACCGATGATTGGCAAACTGCTGCTGCCGGTGACCGTAAAGGCTTGAAGGGTAACGGCCGTTGGCCCCTGGCAGCCAGGAAACGTAATCGCATTTGCATTGTTGAGTATGATGCTCGTGCCGCCTGGATATCCTTGTGTCGCCCCGTTGGGCGGGAAAATCGGCGTGGTGTCGGTTAAGCCGCCGTTCATCGCCTTACTCAAGGTGATGCCGTTCAGCCCACCGTCTACGGTCGATGTCAGCAGCGAACCGCTGCCAGCAGCCACGGCCAGATACCCGCCGCCGCCGCCGCCGCCCGGCCCCATTGCATCTTGTGGATAGGGTAGTCCCAAATAAATTACAAGTGGCTGATTACCACCATTACCGCCATTAGCCGTCAGGGTTAAGGTATTGCTAGAAAGCAATGTCGTTTTCAATACAATTGTCCCACCGCCGCCACCACCGCCTGCGCCATCATCAAAACTGTTGGCTGTGTCTAAGGCTGTTTGGCCATTGGCTAAAATGCTGCCACTGCCAGATGTGTTGTCGGCAATAAGGATGACTAATCCACCACCCGCACCGCCTGCCGAAGCAGAAGAATTGTTACCATCGCCGCCGCCGCCGCCGCCGCCAAAGAAAATCCGCGTGTTTGCATTGTTGTCCAATGGTCGACCCCCTAATCCTCCTACCTGGCGCCGTGAATCGCCGTGGGGATCGTTCCAGACAGAGTTGTTAAGTTGATCGCTCGTGGGATCTCGGTAAGCGTCGGAAAAAGAGTAACCGCCACGACCGCCACCGGCGCCACCTTGAAAATAAGTAGGTACACTGTTCCCAGGAGGAGTGGCGCCGTTATCCAGATGCCATGCTGATGCATAGGTGTCCCCAGAATCTACAAACCCATGCCCTGTTTTCCATACCCCGCTTGAAAAACCATTGGCTCCGCCACCGCCGCCGGAATTGTGGGCATTACCACCACCGCCACCGTTGGCCGGCGCCCCACGGCCGTAACGTCCAGTAACAAGGTCAAGGACGGCAAGATTTCCCAGAATACTCTCCCCTTTTTCTCCACCCTGGGTTAAATCTGTGGTGGTATATTGGATGGCATCGCGGATGACGTTGCTGTGATCAGCAGGTGTTCCGCCGCGGAAGCCAAGCCCGGAGACGTCGATGGTTCCATCTACGACCAGATTGTAGCGAACGTGCAGGGCGACAATGCCGCCAGTTTGGCCGTTCCAGGGCGCTGCGGTTACGGTGGCCCCATTTTGAATGGTGAGGTTGTTGTACTGCGGGACTCTGACGACCTGGACGTTGCCATTGATTGTGTCGTAAATGCCGCTGATGCCGCTGCAGGCGTAGGCTGTGGTGGTTGTAGATGAGACGGTGATGTCGTTGCCGGAAACGGCCGTTACCACTGCAAATTCATAAGTGCCAGCCTTCCCATAATCAAACGCGCCATAAGTCGGAAAATCGGTACTGTCGGTAAAGGTGGCTCCTTGCGCCTGATAAATTAGAATTAAATCGTCAGCGGCTAACACATCGTTGGCATAATGATTGTCAACTGTATCGTTGAGGGCGGTAATGTCGGCCACGGTGATCGTATTTCCGTTTATGGCAGTGACTGGCGCATAACGGTTTATGATGACCGAACCGGAGGCAATGGTTCGGTCCCCGTCTGCGCCGCTAGCAGCCAGAACTAAAGTTGGCGCACCCCATAGTGTTCCTAATATGGTAATCACCAGGCAAAGTGATTGGAAACGACTTTTCCAGGTAATTGTTTTTAAATACATGATGATCCTCTTTCAAATTGTTGTGGCATTTATAAAACGGACGTTGAGCAGGAAGATAGAGCCGGGTTGCAATAACTGCTTAAACGTCCACAAATTCACTATTGACATCTAAAAGTGGCTTCCAAATGTGGCGCCGAATATCTGCTTGCCATTGCTTCGGTCGGTTAAACGAAACCATTGACCCTATAGGATATAAACGGAATTTCTTTCAAAAAGACTTTCGGCGAGATTTCTTGGGGATTTTAAATGGTTGCCCGCGCCATTGAAAGGCGGTTTATTTTCCACAAGAATTTGAATTTTTGTGGCCTTTTGGGTTGGCAAAACCCTTCTTTAAGAGCGGTAGTACTAATAGGCTAGTGGTTGACGGCCGATTTACTTCGCATGTGTTATTGTCAATAGAACGGCCGTGCATATCATTGTATACAGGAAGAAGAAGATTTATCGTACTACCCTTCGCCATAACGGAGGTGATCATGTTTGGTCCAACTGATTTCCAGCAGTATGTTCCGACTAATCATGCCGAGCAACGCATGGCGCAGCGTAACTTATCGTTCGAGGACGTTTATTTTGTGCTTGAACACGGGGAAAAATTGCATCGAGCCGGAGCCGTATTTTTCCATCTGGGCAAATGTAATATCCCCAAAACGCAGCGGCGGCAGGTGGGTAGGTTGGAAGGAACGATTGTGGTACTAAGCCGCGATTTGCCGCTTATTTTAACCGTGTACCGCAATCGCCAGGGTGGTCTGGGTCACGTCAAACGGAAATCGGCGCGCAGCCGATATGCCAGGTATGCTTGGTAAACGCCAGAGTTTGACGCGATTCGCAGCGTAAGCGAGTCAGGCCTCAGCGGCTGGCATCGCCAGATGCATGAAGAGCCGCGAGCGCCTGACTTGCTTCCGCTAAATCCGGGTTGATGGCCAGGGCTTGCAGCCAGGCGGCTTTTGCCCCAGATTCATCGCCTTGTGCCAGCAGGGCGTACCCCCGATATAGATGCGTTTCTTCTACAAATTGTCCCCCCGTACTTTGCAGCGTGGCGGTTGTGAGGGTGAGGACGTCATCGGCACGGCCGTTTCGCAAATAAGCTTCATACGGTTCAAACTGATACCACAACATGCGCCAGGGCAGTCCGGCCGTGAGCGCCCGATCAAACGCCGCCGCCGCGTTGACAAAATAAGCCTGTTCCCCCGTTAATTTCCCCAATCTTGTCAGGCTGCTGCCTAAATTAAACCAGGCAAAGCCGTTTTCTGGCGCGCGGCCGGTTTCTTGCTGCGCTTGCTCGGCGGCGCGCTGCCACATCAACACAGGATCAGTCAGTGTGTCGCCGATGATGGCGGCAACGGCCGTTTCTCGTTCCGCCGGGTACACCACCAGATACACATGGTTAAACTGCGCCCAATACTCGGCCATTGTCTCAAAACTGTCCGTGCGGCCGCTGCCGTCCCACGGCCCTAAAAAGGTATCCAGGCTGATAAATTCTTGCGCCGCCTCGTCGTAGCCAATGACCGTCAGGTAATGGCCCATCCACCCTTCCCACTCGCTGGGCAGCAGCCCCTTCTCCACAATCACCGGAAAACCGGCCGCCAGCAATTGGGTTAACGTTTCCAGCCGCCCGCCGCGCAGGACAACCGCGCGCAGCGGGGTCTGATTGTTAACATAATCGGCCAATTCCTCCGGCGAGACGTTGCGATCTTCATAAGTGGGGCGCGCGACGGCCGCCACGGCAAACTGATCGTCGGGTACGCCGTAATAGTTCAGGACGATGCTCAGGTTGGTGGGGCCGCAGTTGTTAAACTTTTGCGGGGTAATTTGCAGGCCGGTCAGGCGCACGGCCGTTGGTCCCGGCGTGGCGGTTGGTGGACGGGTTGGCTGGCGCGTTGGCTGGATTGTGGGCTGGCGCGAGGGTTGGTTGGTTGGTTGAGTGGTGGGTTGGCTGGTAGCCGTGGCGGCGGGCGGCGGCAGTGTGGGGATGATGATGACGGCCGTGGCCGCCAAACGGTCCTGGGTAGGCGCGGGCAGGGCCGTGGGCAAGGGTGTGCTCGCCAGAGCCAAAACCTGGTGCGGCAGCCGCTGCTGCACCGGCGCAGGGGCCATGTTTACCCACCAGGGCAGGGTCTGCCAGAGCGCCAATCCGCCCAGCACGCCCAACGCCAGCAAAAGAAGCGCGTACCGCCGAAAATATCTCATTTGCTATCGCCGTCACGTTGGGCGGCGCAAATGGGTAAACCTGAAAACGGAAAAACCCCAATACACGCATATTGGCGCTCTTCCGTTTCTTGTTTGCCTGGAATCATGGGTTGTGCCTCGGAAAACGGCCGTCACAATTTTGTGAGAAATGTTTTTACCAACTGGCTGTTTTCTCGGCCGCGCTGAATGAGAAAATCGATCAGCATCGGGAACCGCATCAGGATACGCTGGTGGTTATACGATCGGTGCAAGCCGGGCCAAAGCTCTCTGCGGCAGCGCTGCTCGTATACTTTCAACTGGCTCAGCGCGGCGCTGCCGGCCGTGAGCGCTTCGTGGGCTGTTTTGGCAGCCAGCTCGGCCGAGATCATGCCATTGTGGATGCCGCCGCCGGTGATGGGGTTGATAAAACCGGCCGCGTCGCCCACCAGCATCGCGCCGTCAAAGGCAAAACGCATCCCTGCCTGCGAGCCAAAATTAAGCTGCCAGGTGGCTACGTTTTGCAGTTGACCACCGTTTTTGAGCCGCTTTTTGATGTCTGGCATCGCCAGGAAGTCTTTGAGCAGCTCTTCCAGTTTTCGTTTGGATTGGCGGAATTGGTCCAGGCGCATGCCCAGACCAATGTTGGCGCGGTTGCCGCCCAGGGAAAAAATCCAGGCGTATCCGGGTGAAATGTTTTCGTACAGGTAAAACTCGACGGTGTTGGGCACTTCTTCGATGTCTTGGATGTAGGCGCGCAAGGCAACGGCTTTGTGTTCCGGCGCGTGCTGCTCTTGTTTTGGGCGCAGGCTGCGGGCGATGACGGAGGTCACGCCATCGGCGCCGATAACGAGCCGGGCGCGTAAAGTGATGGCTTGGCCGCCGTTCTGGCCCATTTTGGCTCGTACGCCAACGACACGGCCGTTTTCGATCAACGGTTCCTGCACCTGGGCGGCCAGGAACTCCGCGCCTGAGGCGACGGCGTGTTCCTGGAGCATGGCGTCGATTACCATGCGCGGCGCGACGTAGGAATGCTCGCCATGCTGCCCGGTTTGCAGCGGCGCGTCCAAAATATGGCCCTTGGGCGAAACCAGGCGCATCTGGTCGATGCGGTTAAAGTCGCCTTGGGCTTCGGCTGCGGCCACTTTGGCCTGCATGCCCATGCGGCCCATCATTTCAATGACGCCCGTGGGGATGCCATCGCCGCAGATTTTGTCTCTCGGGAAGCGCTGCCGGTCTAACAACAGCACGTCGTGGCCATGCCGCGCCAGCATGGTGGCGGCCGTAGCCCCAGACGGTCCGGCTCCGACAATGATCACTTCTCGTTCTTGTTCCATCGTTTCCTCCACAATATAAATTTAGCTGGTGCTAGAGGCATATGCCAGAAGCCTCTAGTTTGTGAATGTGTTTGCGCCCAGGATTACGGCCGGGAAACGGCCGTTTCCAACCATTCCGCCATGTCTAGCTTTAGCTGGGCCAGCGACGGGCGGTGTAAATACATCATGTGCCCGGCCTCATAAAAGGTCAAGTGGATATTGGCGTATAAATCGGCCGTCAGGCCCAAATGGTTGACGGTGTACCGCGTCGCCAGATAGGGCGTCGCCAGATCGTAGTAGCCGTTGGCAATAAACACTTTCAGATGCGGGTTGTAACTAATCGCTGTGCGCAGCGTTTCGGCCACATCCACAAAGGCGTTTTGATGATCGCCATAATCCCAGGGCTGGACGCGGCCGGTCAGAATCTCATAAGGCAGGTCGCTTTCAAATTGCAATTCGCGCCGCACGTAATCATTCAGGGTGGCGGTGTATGGCCCCTGAATGGCCGCGTAACTGGGATCGAACTCGTTGGTTTCGCCGGCCGAATCCCGGTCTACGCCGGTAAAGCGGCTGTCTAGCCGCCCGGTGGTGCGCCCCTGATCGCGCAGCAGTTCTTTGCAAAAGCGGTGAATGTTGATGCGCAAATCGGTGCGTTCGATGTATTCGGTTGTCAGGCCGGTGTACCGAGCCAGTTTTTGGGCCACGGCCGTGCGATTTTCCGCCGACAGCGCCGCGCCTTGCATCAGGGCCAGGGTGTACTCGCCCAGGGCGAATTCTTCTACCTCGGCCAATGTGTGGGTTAAATTGGCCTGTAATTTGGGGGCCAAACGGCCGTGAAACCAGGCCGTCGCGGCATATGTGGGCAAAAACAGGGCATAAGGTAGATCGTTGCCCGGTTTGAAGTAGGCCGTCTGAAAATTGAGGATGGACGAGATAAGAAAAATACCGTTGAGGTACATGCCATGGCGCTCTTGCAGGTAGCCGGATAACCCGGCGGCGCGGGTTGTGCCATAACTCTCGCCGGCCAAAAACTTTGGCGACAGCCAACGGCCGTATCGCGTTGTGTACAGCCGGATAAAATCGCCCACCGAGGCAATGTCTTTCTTGAAACCGTGAAACTCTTTCGGTTTTTCGCCCGGCACAACCCGACTAAAGCCGGTGCTCACCGGATCAATAAAGACCAGATCGCTTTTGTCTAACAACGAATACTCATTGTCCACCAGCCGGTAAGGTGGCGGCGTGGGTGAACCGTCGGCTTCCGTCAGCACGCGTTTTGGCCCCAGCAGCCCTAAGTGCAGCCACACCGACGATGATCCCGGCCCGCCGTTAAAAGCAAAAGTGATGGGGCGTTGGCCGGGTTCCGCCTGGCCTGGTTCCGCGCCATCCTTCGTATAGGCAACAAAGTAGATGGTCGCCCGCGCTTTTTCGCCTTCAGACTTGTCTTCTTTTTCGATCTCTTCCATTAGCGTGAGGGCGCCGGTGGTGGCCGTGTAGGCCAGCTCCTGCCCGTTGAGGGTGATGGTGTGGTGGGTTTGGATAATGGTTTCCGGGGGAACGGCCGTGCTGACTTCAGGCTGATCGTTGGGTGGGGTGGGTGACATGGTTTTCTCCTGTTTGATGTGGACTGACCGTAGAAACTGTACGGCCGTGTTGCCTTTTGCCTACCCTGTATTTTGGCGAAAACCAGTCAGCCTTTCAAGTCGGACTTTGGCGCAGTAAAAACGAGGCCACAGGAGTTGTCCAAAATATAAATAAAACATAGACAATATATTGACAATTTGACCATTCCCTGTTATAGTTGCCTCATCATGTCAAATAATTTGAATGACCGATGCCAAACACGCCCTACCAGTGTCGGCCATGGGAGTAACATCAATGTCTAATCGTGAAATTGTTGTCGAAAACCTGGGCAAAGAGTATGCCGGCGGCGTAACGGCCGTGCGCGATGTCTCTTTCCAGGTGAATTCTGGTCAAATCTTTGGCTTTCTTGGTCCCAATGGCGCCGGGAAAAGCACCACCATCAAAATTTTAACCACGCTGGCCCTGCCAACGCGGGGCGTTGCCCGCGTGGGCGGCTTTGATGTTGTCTCGCAAGCCGATCAGGTGCGCCGCATTGCCGGCGTCGCCCTGCAAGAGATAGGCATCGATCCGCTGATGAAGTCGGCAGAACTGCTCAGTATGCAGGGGCGCATGTTTGGCGCCAGCCGCCAAGAGGCCGCCAATCGCGCCGAAGAACTGCTGCGCCTGGTTCGCTTAGAAGACGCCAAAGGGCGGCGTGTCGGAACCTACAGCGGTGGGATGCGCCGCCGCCTGGACCTGGCCCTGGCTCTGGTCCACAAGCCGGAAATCCTGTTCCTCGATGAGCCAACAACGGGCCTGGACCCAGCCAGCCGTCGGGACGTGTGGGAAGAAGTCCGCCGCCTGAACCGCGAATTGGGCATGACCATTTTCCTCACCACCCAATACCTGGAGGAAGCGGATGAATTGGCCGATGTGGTGGCTATTATCGACAACGGGGCAATTGCGATTGAAGGCTCGCCGGCCAAATTAAAAGCCAGCGTGGGCACGGAATCCATTAACGTGGCCTTCGACAGCCGCGAAACGGCCGAAAATGCGCGCGCCCAGCTTAGCGATATGGCCGATACCATTCAGACAGACCGTGACACCGTGCGGTTGTACATGAATCAGGCCGCGCAGACCATTCCGGCAGTTGTTACCCGGCTGCAACAGGCCAATCTCAACCCCATTTCGCTGACGCTGACGCAGCCAACTCTGGACGATGTCTTTTTACAAGTGACCGGGCAGCGCTTGCAAGCGGACGCCGCCCAACCGCAGGCCGCTTAACCCCTGGCTCAAGTGGCTTGACCCTGATTCAACCAATTTTTGATTATTCCGTGAGAGGAGTTTTACCATGACAACACCTGATCTTGCAGCGCAAAGCGCTTACGGCCGTTCCGACCGCAAGCAAGCCAAAGCCAGCTTACCGGTACAAATTCTTTTAGTTACCTGGCGTAATCTGGTCACCATTTTCCGCACGCCGGTGGCTCTGGTGCCGCCACTGGTCATCAGCATCTTTTTTCTGGTGATCTACGAATCGACCCTGGGCAAAGCGGCCAATTTTATTCCCAACCTCAGCGGCAACAGCTACCTGGGCTTTATCCTGCCGCTTTCCATCGTCAGCTCGTCGCTTTCCGGTTCCGGTATTGCCGCCCAAAATATGGTTCGGGATATCGAAAGCGGTTATTTTGATAAGCTTCTCCTGACGCCCGTCAGCCGAGCGGCGTTATTGCTTGGCCCCATTTTGGCCGGCGCAGTTATTCTGGGCATTCAGGCTACCGTGGTGATTGTTTTTGCCCTGTTATTGGGTTTGGAATCGGCCACCGGGTTTGCCGGGCTGGCGGCCGTTGTTGGACTGTCTATTTTATTGGGCACGGGATTCGCCGGTTTCACTGTCTCGGCGGCGTTGGGCAGCGGCAGCGCGGCGGCTACTCAGGGAGCCAGCTTCCTGTTTTTCCCGCTCACTTTCCTGACTGCCAGTTTTGTGCCTCTGGAATTGTTGGATGGCTGGCTGCAAACGGCCGCTAAAATCAATCCCATCACCTACGTTCTGGAAGCCATGCGCGGCCTGCTGAACACCGGCTGGGACAGCGCCGCCCTCACCCAGGGCATCGCCGCCTGCCTCATCCTGGGTCTGGCGATGTATACCCTGGCTGTGTTTGCCTTGCGCGTTCGCACGCGCCGCAGCTAATTTTTTGATGCGTGAAGCGTGATGCGTGAAGGATTCCATTTCACGCATCACGCTTCACGCTTCGCATTTCCCCGCTTCTTTCACCTCCCGATTCGTTTCCCCCATCCTTTTGGGTAGGCGCTCCCATCCCCACGGGTAGCTAACAACCATCCTCTTGTGTGTTCTTTCACAAAGAAACGCATGGTATTCTATTTGTGTAAATCATCACAAAAGAGAGAGGCTCCGTTCTCTACTCGCAGGCTCAATAAAAGGAGACGAAACATGAGCGAAATGGTTGCCCCAAAATTGATGACCCAACCACCAACGGCCGTATTAAGCGACAAATATCTGGCCGGCGTGCGTACCTACGCCAGTGGGTATTATGATCCCGATTACGTGCCCAAAGACACAGACCTGCTTTGCGCCTTTCGCATCACTCCCAAAGCGCCCACCGACATGATCGAAGCGGCAGCGGCCGTCGCCGCCGAATCGTCCACCGGCACCTGGACCGAAGTGTGGTCCAATCAACTCACCGATCTGGAATTTTTCAAGGCGCGCGTGTACGACATCCAGGGCGATATTGCCTATATCGCCTACCCGATGGATTTGTTTGAAGAGAACAGCATCGTCAACATTATGTCTTCTATTGTGGGGAATGTGTTTGGCATGAAAGCCCTGTCCGCGCTGCGGCTGGAAGATATGCGCATCCCCACTGCCCTGGTGAAGACGTATCCTGGCCCGCATGTGGGTATTTATGATGAACGGGTGTGGTCGAATAAGTGGGAACGGCCGTTACTCGGCGGCACCGTCAAACCTAAACTCGGCCTTTCGCCCAAAGCGTACTCCACCATCATCTACGAATGCCTCATGGGCGGCCTGGACACCACCAAAGACGACGAAAACATGAACAGCCAGCCTTTCAGCCGCTGGCAAGACCGCTTCCGCTACGCCCAAGACGCCGTTAATCGCGCCATGGCCGAAACCGGAGAATACAAAGGCCACTGGCACAACGTCACCGCCGGTTCTACTTTGGAAAGCCTGAAACGCATGGATTACGTAAAAGAACGCGGCGCGGATATGTGCATGTTCGATTTCATCACCGCCGGCTTTGCCGCCTCGGCCGACGTTTTTGCCCACGCCCGCGAATTGGACATGATTGTCCACTGCCACCGGGCGATGCACGCCGTTTTCACCCGCCAGCATGAGCATGGCATCCACATGCGCGTCGTGGCCAAGTGGCTGCGCCTCACCGGCGGCGATCATATGCACACTGGCACCGTGGTTGGCAAACTGGAAGGCTCCTGGAGCGAAACGGAAGGTCTCATTGACCTGCTGCGCGAGCGGTACATTCCCGCCAACCCCGCCCAGGGCATCTATTTCGATCAGGACTTCGCCGGTCTGAAAAATGTGTGGCCGGTAGCCTCTGGCGGCATTCACGTCAACCACATCCCCGACTTGTATCGTCTGACGGGCAATGATGCGTTCTGGCTGTTTGGCGGCGGCACGCATGGCCATCCCAAAGGCAGCCGCGCCGGGGCAACGGCCAACCGCGTGGCCACAGAAGCGATTGCCTCCGGTTCAACGCTGGCCGAAGCGGCGCGAAATTCGCCCGAACTGCGCGACGCGATGGCTCTGTGGGCAGACATTAAATTCGACGTGCAAGAATAATTGTCGCTGGACAATTGATCTTGGAGGCTATCATGAATCGTAAAGTCATCATGTTGGGCATAGCCGGTGATAGCGCCGCCGGGAAGACAACGCTGAGTAAAGGCATTGTCGATGCTTTAGGACAAGACCAGGTTACCGCTATTTGCTGTGACCATTACCACAAATACAACCGCGTTCAGCGCAAGCAGTCGGGGATCAGCGCGCTGTCGCCAGAGGGCAATTACATCGACATAATGGAGCAGCATTTTCGGCTGCTGCGCGAAGGGCAGCCGATTTTGAAGCCGGTTTATAACCACAGCACCGGGGACTTTGACGCGCCGGAGTACATTCAACCCACCCGGTATGTGATTGTGGAGGGCTTGCTGCCGTTTCATACGCGCCTGATGCGGCTCTGTTTTGATGTGAAGGTTTACCTGAATCCGCCGGAGGATTTGCGCCACAAGTGGAAAATCAAACGCGATACCACCAAGCGGGGCTATACGTTGGAAGAAGTGTTGGCGTCGTTGAACGGCCGTAAAGATTTGTCCCCGCGCTACATCGAACCCCAAAGGGCATTGGCCGACATGGTGGTGAGGTTTCAGCCGCCAGAAGGCCACGCCGATGAAACCGGCGGGCACCTGAACGCCGACCTGGTTCTCCGGCCTACCATCCCGCACCCGGACCTGACCGATATTCTGCAATACAGCGGGCATGGTGCAGAGCCAGCCTTGCGGCTAGAATTGGGCCGTTATGACGGCAAGCCGGTTGATTTTTTGGAAATATCCGGTAACGTTACCGCTGATAATGCCCGAAAATTGGAAGAGATCATTCAAACCCATTTGCCGGCAAACAGCGAAGTCGATCTGGACCGTTTAGGCCGTTATCAGTCTGGTCTGGTGGAAGAGCGCAGCTACCCGCTCGCTCTGACCCAACTCTTAATCGCTTATCACATGATTACGGCCGGCGAGGCTGTATTTACATAATATACGCAGTCGTTGCAAAACGTTGTGGCACAGAGCAAACTTGTGTAACCGTCTTCAACCGACTGCCCCCGACACAAGAGGAGAGTTTACAATGAGCAGCGATTTATCCACGACGTTAAACCCGGTGGCCAACTCAATTCGTGGTTTGGCGATGGACGGGGTGCAGCAGGCCAACAGCGGCCATCCTGGGATGCCTTTAGGCATGGCCGACGTGGCTTCCTTGTTGTGGGCGCGGTATCTAAAGTTTGATCCGCAACGGCCGTCCTGGCCAGATCGTGACCGCTTTGTATTGTCCGCCGGGCATGGCAGCATGTTGCTGTATGCCCTCCTGCATCTGAGCGGTTACGATTTGCCTCTGGAGCAGCTCAAACAATTCCGCCAATGGGGCAGCCAGACTCCCGGTCATCCAGAACGCCACGACACGCCCGGTGTAGAAATGACCACCGGCCCGTTGGGGCAGGGCATCTCCTCGGCCGTGGGCATCGCCCTGGCCGAACGATGGCTGGCGGCCCGTTTCAATCGCCCCGATTTTAACCTGGTCGACCATCACACCTACGTCATTGCCGGTGATGGCGACCTGATGGAAGGCATATCCGGCGAGGCCAGCTCGCTGGCTGGCCATTGGGGGCTGGGTAAGCTGATTGTCTTTTACGACGACAATCACATCAGCATCGACGGCTCCACCAGCATCTCTTTTACCGAGGACGTGGCGATGCGGTACACGGCCTATGGTTGGGGAACCTGGCATGTGGATGGCCATAACCCGGACGCTGTGGCCGCAGCTTTGGAAGAGGCGCTGGCGGATGGGGAACGGCCGTCACTCATCGCCTGCCGCACCATCATTGGCTTCGGCAGCCCAAACCGCCAGGGAACGGCCAAAGCCCACGGCGAGCCGCTGGGCGCTGAAGAAGTCCGCCTGACGAAAGAGGCCCTGGGCTTGCCGCAAGAAGCGTTCTGGGCTGATCCGGCAGCGTACCAGATTTTGGGCGCGGCGGGCAAAGCCGGCGCCGACGAACACACGCTCTGGCACGACCTTCTGGAACAATACACGGCCGTTTACCCACAAGAAGCGGCCGAATTCAAACGCACCATGCACGGCGAACTGCCGCCGGGCTGGGATGATTTTTCTGTCGAATACACCGCGCCCGACGCGACGCGTAATACAGCCCACAAGGCGCTCAACGTCCTGGCGCAGCGCGTGCCGGAACTGCTCGGCGGCTCGGCTGACCTGACCGGCTCCAACAAAACCGATTTAACGGGCGCGCAGGACATTCAGAAAGGGGCTTTTGACGGCCGTTACCTCCGTTTTGGCGTGCGTGAAAATGGCATGGGAGCCATCCTGAACGGCCTGGCCTTGCACGGCGGCATCATTCCGTATGGCGGCACCTTCCTGGTCTTTTCCGACTATATGCGGCCGACGATTCGCCTGGCGGCGCTGATGAAATTGGGCGTTATCTACGTTTTTACCCACGATTCCATCGGTTTGGGCGAAGACGGACCCACTCATCAGCCCATCGAGCATCTGGCAGCTTTGCGCGCCATCCCCAACCTGACCGTGTTCCGGCCGGCGGATGCGTATGAATCGGTGGTGGGGTGGAAAACGGCCGTGGCCCGCCGCACCAGCCCCACTGCCTTCGCCCTCACCCGGCAAAAATTACCCCTTTTGCCGCCAGCTTTAGCCGAAGGGGCCAGAAATGGCGCGTACATTCTGGTTGATGTCCCCGCGCCGCAGGTGATTCTCATGGGTTCCGGCTCTGAAGTCCACATCGCCGTCGAGGCGCAAAAGCAGTTGGCCGCCCAGGGCGTGGCCGCGCGGGTGGTTTCCTTCCCCAGTTGGGAATTGTTCGACGAAATGCCGTCAGCTTACCGGGACGCCGTTTTGCCGCCCGATGTGACCGCGCGTGTCGCCATCGAAGCGGGCATCGCCCAGGGATGGGAGCAAATATGTCGGGTCGCAAGGCGCAGTTATCTCGATTGAGCATTTTGGCGCGTCGGCCCCGTTTGAGATTTTGTACGAAAAGTTTGGCCTGACGCCGGAAGCGATGACCGCGAAGGCGTTGGCCTTGTTGGCGTAAACCTTACCGGGGACCGGAGATTGGAGATTTCAGTCTCCAGTCTCCAGTCTCACAAATCTCACAGTAGACATCATGAGTGGTCTAACCCACCACCACGAATGAAAAGGTTGAGATTTGTCAAATCTTTAAGATTTGACAAATCTATTTTCAAGGGAGAATTTTTATGCGACCAATCAAACTTGCGCCCAGCATTCTCTCGGCTGATTTTTCGCGTTTGGGCGAACAGGTTTCGGAAGCCCTGACGGCCGGGGCAGACTATGTTCACGTGGATGTGATGGACGGTCATTTTGTGCCCAACATCACCATTGGCCCGTTGATTGTGCAGGCGATACGGCCGTTAGCCCGCCAACACCACGCCCCCATCGACGTCCACCTGATGATCGAACACCCCGACCGCTACCTGGAAGATTTCGCCAAAGCCGGCGCCGACATCCTCACCGTTCATGTCGAAACCTGCCCGCACCTGCACCGCACCTTGCAGGCAATTCACGAATTGGGCGTGAAGGCCGGCGTGACACTGAACCCGGCCACGCCGTTGGTGACGCTGGAAGAAATTCTGCCGCTGGTCGATCTGGTCCTCATCATGTCTGTGAACCCCGGTTTTGGCGGGCAATCTTACATCCCCGGCAGCACGGCCAAAATCCGCCGCCTGCGCCAGATGTTAGACGCCATCGGTTCCCAGGCCGATTTGGAAGTAGACGGTGGCATCAAACCCCACAACGCCGCCGAAATTGCCGCCGCCGGGGCGAATGTGTTGGTGGCCGGGAGTGCAGTGTTTGGCGACGGCCGTACCATCGCCGAAAACATTGCCGCCTTTAGAAATTCGCTTGCCGGATAACGCCCCATCCCCCTAAAACCTCCCCCGCCACGACGATCAAACTGCCAGTCTCCTGGCCGATCTGGTATACTTTAGTCGAGTATGATTGGCCAACTGCGGCCAATCAACCATCGCTTAAGTAACGGAAACCGGCCGAGACACCATCCCCTTTGAGATGGTTTCGGCCCAAGAAAAGGAGATTTTTCATGATTGTGACAACGGCCGATTTATTCAAAATTGCCTACGGCAAATTCGCCATAGGCGCTTACAACATCAACAACATGGAGCAGACTTTAGGTTTGTTTGAAGGCAACGTCAAAGCGCACGCGCCCTTTATCGTGCAAATATCCAAAGGCGCGCGCCAATACGCCAACCCCAGAATGCTGGAAGCGATCATTCGTGCCGCCGAAGCGTTGTACCCGGAAGCCATTTTCGCCGTACACCTGGATCACGGCGATGAGCAAACCTGCTACGACTGCATCGACTCCGGCTTTTACAGTTCGGTAATGATCGATGCCTCGCACCATCCTTTTGCCGAAAACGTGGCCATCACCCGGCGCGTGGTAGACCGCGCCCACGCCAAAGGCATCAGCGTGGAATCGGAACTGGGCATGTTGGGCGGCGTGGAAGAAGACATTGCCGTGGACGAGAAGAACGCCATGCTTACCGACCCCGACGAAGCCAAAGCCTTTGTGGAGCAAAGCGGCTGCGACAGTTTGGCGGTGGCCATTGGCACCAGCCACGGCGCGTACAAATTCAGCGGCAGTCAGGGGCTGCATTTCGACCGGATGGCTGAGATTCAGAAGCGCCTGCCGGGTTTTCCGCTGGTGATGCACGGCTCCAGCTCTGTGCCGCAAGAGGAGGTGGCGCGTATCAACGCCGCCGGCGGCAAGCTGAACCCCTCGGCGAAGGGCGTGGATGCGAATCAGTTTGCCCGGGCTGTGCCGCTGGGGGTGACGAAGGTGAATATTGACACAGACGGCCGTCTCGTCTGGACGCGCGTTCACCGGGAATATTTCCGCGATCACCCGGAAGGGTTCGATTTCCGCAAGCCCGGCACGCTGTTCGTCCCCGCCTACGCCGACTTCATCGTCGACAAAAGCCACAAGCTGCTTTCGGCCGGCACGCTGCCGCTGGTGCGTGAAGCATTGGCTAAATAACAAAGCCGGCTCTTTAGGAATTCAGGGGGTAGACGTTCAATGAAGCGTGATGCGTGAGACGTGACACCAGCGAGACTTCACGCAACACGCATCACGCCGGACCCCACGAAACCCCAAAGACCCACAAAACCATCGATAACGCAAATAAAGAAGGACTCCGCAGAGTCCTTTTTTTGTCGGTTAGAAGGGCGTGTCGCCCACCAGGCTTTGGTGCCATTCGGTGAGGAATTTCATCGCTTCCTCGAATTTGCGCTGGGGCATCAGCTTGTAGGAGGTGATGCCAAATTTGCGGTACAACTCGCCGTAACACGCGCCAAATTCATTGCGCCCGGTCTCTTTGCCCAGGGCCAGGGCCACCGCCTTTACCGCCTGGCTGATCTGGCTGGCCTGCGCTTCCGTCACCACGTCCGCGCCGGAAAGCTGCTCTTCGACGCTGGTCAGGCGCTCTTCCACATTCTCCAGGCGTATTTCTGTATCGCCCAGCCGCCCTTCCAGCATGATCTGTTGTTTGGCGAGTTTGACAATCGCCATGGCCATTTTGTAGGCTTGCACGGCGTCGGTGTCCTGGTCCAGCAGTTCCTCGAAGCGGGCGTCGGCGGTCAAACGGCCTTCCTGGAACGCTTCCCACAAGACGGTTCCGGCTTCTTCTTGAAATTTTTCAAGTTTGGGTTGGGCGTCTTCTTTAACGGCCGTTACCCGAATGCCCGACAACCACAAGGGAACCAAATCCGCGCGCAGCACAAAGGTTTCCCTGTCACCCTGAATGGTGTGTAAATTGCACACCATTAACCCCCGGCTGAGAATGGCGTGCCGCCGGATGCGCTGTCGCTGCCCGTTGTCGTCCAGGCCCAATGCCTGGCACATATGGCGCACGGAGGCATAGATACGGCCGTCGTTGGCGCGCACGGCCGTTAACTCATCCCCATAAAAGACCACATCTTTCTGATCAACCGCCACCAACACAGTTTCGTCCGCCATGCCATCACCCGCTTGAATGAATTTATGATTTCTTGGGGAGCAGATGATTTGTCTACCCCTTCACTGCTGGAAGATTATCGGGTTCTTCAGGAACTCAGGGGTTGACAGCCCCTGATGCGTGAAGCATGATGCGTGATGCGTGACCAGAGAGGTTTCACGCATTACGTATCACGCATCAGACCAAACCCCATGAAATCCCAAAGGCCCGATTATCGCTGTTTGTGCGATAGAGATCAAAAAAAGCGATGTCTTTTCATTCAATTATGCCCTGACTTGTTGTCGGAAATGCCCCAAGACCAGATTTTCTTGGTTCTTCAGGAACTCAGGGGGTTGACAGCCCTGATGCGTGAAGCGTGATGCGTGACCAGAGAGGTTTCACGCATCACGCATCACGTATCACGTATCACGCATCAGACCAAACCCCATGAAATCCCCAAGACCCATTTTCTTTACACGATCCTTACCGAGATTGAGGGCGGGTTGGGTATACTTGAAGTGGAACGAACTTGAAATCAACCATAACAAGGGGGCAATTATGCGCAAAAATATAGTGATCATTGGCGGCGGGCCGGCCGGATTGGAAGCGGCGCGGGCGGCGGCCAAAGCTGGCGCGCAGGTGACGCTGGTGAGCAACGAAGGTTTGGGCGGCCGGGCCGGCTGGCACAGCCTGCTGCCGAGCAAAGTGTGGTTAACGGCCGTTGATACCCACACCCCCCACGCCGATCCCGCCGCCATCGTCGCCCAAATCAAGGTGGTCAAACAATCCTGGAGCGAACAGCAGGCCGTTGAATTGGCCGCGCTGGGCGTGAACGTGGCGCAGGGCACGGCCGTTTTCGCCGACCCGCACACCCTCACCCTGACTCACGAAGACAGCCAGCAAACCCTCACCGCCGACGCCTTCATCGTCGCCAGCGGCTCCGTGCCCGTTTTCCCGCCGACGATGAAGCCCAACGGCAAAAATATCCTCGCGCCCCGCTTTGCCAGCGCCCTGGACAGCCTGCCGGACAGCGTGGTGGTGGTGGGCGCGGGCGTGACCGGCGCGGAATTTGTCTATCTGTTCAACCGGCTGGGGCTGGCAGTGACCTGGATCATCGACCAGTTTGGCGTGCTGCCAACCTTCGACGCGGACGCGGCGCAGGCGCTGAAAGAAACCCTGGCCCGGCGCGGCGTGACGCTGGTGGAAGGCCACATGGCCGACCACATCGACCAGACCGAGGCGGGCGTGGAAGTGGTGACGACGAGCAACGGCCGTTACCCCGCCGCCCTCGCTTTCCTGGCCATTGGCCGCAAGCCCGACACCGCCAACCTGAACCTGGAAGCGGCCGGCTTGAGCCTGGACAGGGGTGTGGCGGCGGTGGATGGGTACGGCCGTTCCGCCCAACCCCACATTTACCTCGTCGGCGACGTGACCGGCGCGCCGATGATCGCCAACCGGGGCATGGCCCAGGCGCGGGTGGCCGGCCTGCACGCCGCCGGGTTAGACCCTGCGCCCTTCCGCGACGATGCAGTCATTGCCGCCGTCTACTCCGAGCCGCAGGTGGCCCAGATTGGTCGCCTGACCGGCGCAGGCGTGCGCACGGTGCAAACGCCCTACACGGCTACGCTGAAAGGGCATTTGCTGCCGCCAGAGGCGGCCTTTTTGAAGCTGGCGTATGAGGAAGAGAACGGCCGTATCCTGGGAGCAACGGCCGTGGGTCCGCACGCCGCCGACGCCCTGGCTCCGGTCGCCGTCGCCCTGCAGGCCAATCTGACCGTGGGCGATCTGGCCGCGCTTTATGGCGCGCATCCCACGGTCAGCGAACTGGCCTTCCTGGCGGCGCGCCTGGCGTGACGGCCCATGACGGCATTTACCGGTCTATTTCGCTCAGGTATAATGTCGTGAATTGTTAAATGATCCGATGTGCTTTGGACCTTTTGAGGTGACAGAATGGCTACGATCACAGTCGATTTACCAGAACAAATAGAGCAGGCGTTGAATCGGACGCCTGGTGAAATGGCGCGGGACGTTAAGCTGTACGCCGCCCTGATGCTTTACCAGTTGGGCAAGCTTTCCAGCGGCATGGCGGCGCAGATGGCCGGATTGTCGCGGGTCGAGTTTTTGTATTTATGTGGAGAATATGGCATTTCCGTTTTCCAGTACACTTCTGAAGAACTTGACGCCGAACTAGCCAGTGACTAACGCGATTATCTGTGACACTTCTGTTTGGTTATATTTGGGCTTCTTGGAGCAATGCGGATTGCTGCACCAGCTTTACGAGGCCGTTTACACAACAGAAGCGGTTTGTCGGGAGCTGGATAACGGCCGTATCAACCGCCCCCACATTTTCGATCCCCGCCAGGTACCCCAGGTGCACGTTGTCCAGACCGATTTGAGCGATATTTCTGGATTGCCTGCCAACCGACTGGGTTTTGGGGAGCGTTCTGTCCTTGCCTACGCCCGTCGCCATCAAGTAAAAATTGTTGGATTAGATGATCGCCAGGCACGTGAGCTTGCGCAACATATGAACTTGCAAGTTGTCGGTACAGTTGGTTTGCTCCTCAGGGCCAAACAGGCCGGTCTAATAAAGGTCGTCCGTCCTTTGCTCTTTCAGTTGCAGGCAGAAGGGTTTCGCATCGATCTGGAACTTCTTGAATATGCTTTGCAAAAGGCGAAAGAAATGTGAATACTGTCGCCACCATTCTCGTCGTTGAAGACGAGGCCAGCATTCGTAACATTGTCCGCACGTATCTGGAGAGCGCGGGGTTTACGGCCGTGTGCGCCGACAACGGCCTCGACGCCCTGAAACTGGCCCGTCAACACCACCCCGACCTCATCATCCTCGATTTGAACCTGCCGGGCATGGACGGCATCGAAGTCGCCGCGCGCCTGCGCGAAGAATCCGACGTCTACATCCTCATGCTGACGGCGCGCAGCGAAGAAAGCGACCGCGTGGCCGGCCTGCGCATCGGCGCGGACGATTACCTGACCAAACCGTTCAGCCCGCGCGAACTGGTGGCTCGCGTGGAGGCCATCTTGCGCCGCGCCCGCGCCGTCGGCCCGATGACGCCGCGCAACGTCTTCCACTTTCGCCACGTCACCGTGGATGCCGACGCCCACGAAGTCTGGGTGGGCAGCGATATCCTCAGCCTGACCACGACCGAGTTCAGTTTGCTGCTGGAACTGGCGCGTCATGCCGGCCGCGTGCTGACCCGCGAACAGCTCATCGACCGGGTGTGGGGCGTGGACTTTTACGGCAACGACCGCGTGGTGGATGTGTACGTGGGGCAGGTGCGCCGTAAGTTGGAGCAGGCCACCGGCGAAACGCTTATCCAAACCGTGCGCGGCGTGGGTTACAAATTCAGCGACGAGCAAGCGTAGCGTGGGCAAATTGTGGCGGCAGTTACGTTGGCGCATTGTCGCCGCGCAGATGGTGGTGGTGGTCGTGGGCGTGGCCCTGGTGCTGTTGATGGCCTACGTGATCCTCAGCCTGTTTGCCCCGGCCAATGTGTTTGCCGACCTGTCTACGTTTCGTCGGTCGATTTTTACGGCCGTTTCCGTCGCCGCCTTCGGAGCCATTATCGCCGGGTTGATGACCAGTTTTTGGCTGGCGCGGGAGATTTTACGGCCGTTGCGCCAAATCACCGCCAGCAGCCAACGCCTTGCCCAGGGGCATTACACAGAACGCGTGCCCATCCCCGCCAGCGACGAGCTAGCCCAGATGGCCGAAAACTTCAACCAGATGGCCGCCGCCCTGGAGCAGGTTGAGCAGCAGCGCGTGGCTCTCATCGGCAACGTCTCCCACGAACTGCGCACGCCGCTGGCCGGGCTGAACGGTTATCTGGAAGGGTTGATGGACGGCGTGTTCCCCGGCAACGAGGAAACCTTCGCCCTGATGGATCATGAAGTGCGCCGTCTGCGCCGTCTGGTGGACGATTTGCAGGCGCTCTCGCGGGTGGAAGCGGGGCAAATCGCCCTGCAATTGGCCGATTTTGACCTGATGCCGCTGGTGGAGCGGGTGCTGCGGCAGTTGGGGCCGTCGGCCGAATCGCAGGATTTGGAGATGCAAACGGATTTTGCGGCGCAGTCTCTGGCGGTTCACGCGGACAGCGACCGGGTGGCCCAGGTGCTGCTGAATCTGGTGGGCAACGCCATTCGTTATACGCCGGAGGGCGGGCGCATTGTGGTGGGCGTGAAAGGGGAGGGGGGAACGGCCGTTGTCTCCGTCACCGATACGGGCATGGGCATCCCGCCGGAAGCGCTGCCCTATATTTTTGAGCGATTTTACCGGGTGGATGCGTCGCGCGCGCGGCGCAGCGGCGGCAGCGGCATTGGCCTGACCATTTCGCGGCATCTGGTGTGGGCGATGGGCGGGGAGTTAACGGCCGTTAGCCCCGGCCCAGACCAGGGCAGCACCTTCAGATTCACCCTCCCTTTGGCTGCCAGACCAAAATAGATACACGGATGGCCCGGATTTGACGGATGAACACGGATTTTTTGTGGGTCTTTGGGATTTCGTGGAGTTTGGTCTGATTCGTGATTCGTGATGCGTGATGCGTGAAACCTCTCTGCTCTCTGCATCACGCATCACGCATCAGGGGCTGTCAACCCCCTGAGTTCCTGAAGAATCCTTTTTGTTTTATCCGTGTTCATCCGCAAAATCCGTCAAATCCGTGTGCCTAGCTCTTCTTGACCCAAAGTCTGAGGGTTAGCGCGTTTGTGCCAGAACCAGCCGAAGACCAGCCGCCAGGCCAGCACAAACAGGCTGCCCAGGGTCAGAGTCACCAGCATAAAAGCAGGGGGAATATCGCGGCGCAGCAGGAAGCCGCGCAGCATCAGAGCCAGCGGCGCGGCGATGAACCAGGCGGTCACCGCTCGGCCGAGGAGCGTACGCAGCTGCATATCCTCGGGTTTCAGCGGGATGGCGTGGACGACCCAGGCCACCGTTACCCAGGCCAGCAAGAAGGGAAAGCCGGTGCGCAGCAAACCCAGCAGTGGTTGAGCCATATCGACTGTGTTGTGGTCGCGTTGGCCCACAAAAACGAAGAGTAAAACTGCAAGTAAATCGCCGGTAAGCACAATCCAGGGCGTCCAACGCATCAATTTGTTTGCCATAATCACCTGCCTGTTTCCAGCGGGCGAATCGCCCGCGAGCGTTAAGTTGGCGGCGATTGTACCGTGCTTGGCGGGTTGAGGAAAAAAGAAAGCGGGGCGTGCCTCCGCATGCACGCCCCGCTCTTTCGAGGTCGGTTGGGGTAGTGGACCTCAGGGTTAGGGACTAATGGTTGCCAGTGTCGGGCGCTTGATATTGGGCGCCGTTCTGGTTTTGCCCGCCAATGGGGATGCCGCTGTCGCTGCCGCCGGGCATGCCGGAGCCATTACCAGAATCGTCCGGTTGTGGGCCGTATTGGTTGCCAGAGCCATCGCAGTCTGGGCAGGGGCAGCCGGGGCAGTCGCCTTGGGGCGTGTTCAGGGGGCCGGGACCGGCCGGTGTGGCCTGAGGCTCGCCAGGGCCAGGACCAACGCCCGGTTCTTCTGGCTGCGGGCCGTTGCGGCCGGGGCCGAAGGGGCCGTTGCCTTGTGGCGTGCCGCAGTCACCGCTGGCGCAGGGGCCTAGCCGCAGCGGCGTGGTGATGGGGTTTGTGCCGGTGATGGTCACGGTCGGGCTGATTACGCCGCCGGGATGGGGCGTCATTTCTGGCTGCACAGGTGCTTCGTCGGGTCGATTGGTGGTGTGCCGCCAGCGCAGGGTTTGCGGGTCTTGCAGTCCGGCGGCGACGACGTCGCCGGTGTTTTGCAGCATGGTGCGGGCGCGGGTCAGGGCGGCTTGGGGCGGTTCGGGGGCCTGGGCCTGGACTTGCTCCATGGTGCGGGTGCGGGTCTGGACCATTTCCTGAATTTGCAGGAGCGCGCCGGCCATGGTTTGTTTGGGTAGTTGGGCGGCCAGGTCGAGGGCGCTTTCCAGGTGGTATTGCAGGCGGCTCAGGGTGGCCTCGTCGGGGATTTGGTCGGCGAGGGCTAATTGTTCCATTTCGCGCAGGCGCTCGGCGGCGAGATCGGTGTGGAGGGAAACGGCCGTTTCCGTATCACCCACCATCGCCAACTGCACATCTTCCATGGCCAGTTTGACCGGGTACATGGGGGAATCGGGTAGGCTGTCGGCGGCGGTGATTGCTGTGCCGCCGGCCACGCCAAACAAGATTGTCAGAGCCAACGCGGCTTTTAGAATCAGGCTGCTCATCATATTTCTCTCCTTCGGTCTGGTAGTTTTGTGGCCAAACCAGGGAACTGTGGCCACTATCCAACCATTAAGACGCGCCAAAGGCGTGGGAGATACGGCCGTTTGCGGCAATTGGTCCACTTCGGCCAGAAATGCGGCCCGGTCAGCCTGGCGGGCTGCGGGGGTGGGCAGGGGAACGGAGGGCAGGGTGGTGAGTACGGCCGTTACCGGCAGCAAACGCCCCAATGCCTCGGCTTTGTCGGGGTAATCTTGCAGAATGGCGGCCATCGCCTCGCCGTTAAGCTGGCGTTCCAGGGCCAAATCCAACATGGTATCAAATTGATCAATCATACGGTCAGTTCCTCCTCAACCGGCACAAGCTGCCGCTGCAAAGCAGCGATGGCGCGATGCTGCAACGCTTTGACCGCGCCAATTGGTTTGGCGATGGTGAGGGCGATTTCCTGATTGCTCAGGCCGGCGAAAAATTTTAGGGCGATGACTTGTTGTTGGTCCGGCGTTAGCTGGCGCATGGATTGGCGCACCTGGGCGGCGGCGATGTTGGCCTCGGCCAGACGAATCGGGTCATCTTCCGCGCTGGCCAACTGTTCGAGTAGTGGCAGATGGTCGCGGTATTGCATGCGGCGGTAATGGTCTACGATGGTATTGTGGGCGACGCGGTATAACCAGGCCTGAAGATATTGGTCTGGACCTGTCCCTTTTTGGATGGCTTGCAAAAAGCGATGAAAGACATCGGATGTCAGGTCGCGGGCGGTTTCTTCGCCTTCTACCTGCCGGTAAACGTAGCGATAGAGCGGCGTGTAGAAGGCGTCATAAATTGCCGTCAGCGCCTGCCGGTCACCTTGGTTTGCCTTTTGCAGCATTGCATCGTAGTCGGTCGCCATGATTTCCTATACAGATTGAGACGCATGGGGAGCGAAAAGGATACGGCCGTTTCTTCGTTTCAGGAGCGGCTCCCCATGACGAAGCGGATTTGCCTACAGTATAACCGGAAAAACGGCCGTTAATCCAGCAATGCAGCTATGGGGGCGTGGAATGGAGCATTCGTCGGGACGAATGGAGGATTTGTCGGGACAAATGGAGCATTTGTCGGGACGAATGGAGCATTTGTCGGGACGAATGGAGCTTTGTCGGGACAAATGGAGCTTTGTCGGGGCGAATGGAGCATTTGTCGGGGCGAATGGAGCATTTGTCGGGACGAATGGAGCATTTGTCGGGACGAATGGAGCATTTGTCGGGACGAATGGGTGGTTAAGAAAAAATCGGCTAAACCAAAGGGGCGAACGGAACAATCTAGGCGAGGACTGGGCTTTGTGGTAAAACGGCCGTATGGAGACATCTATGCAAATGAACGAAGCAGTGCCGGAAAAAGGGAAATGGTCAGGTCGCATCGTGGCGTTCCTGGTTTTTGGCGTGATTTTGTTGGTCTCGTTTTGGCTGCAAGCGCGGGCCTGGTTGGCGCCGGGCTTTGGCGAAGTCCCGGCCGACACCCAGCCCATGACGGACACCCTGCTCCAGGTCGTTGTGTTGGGTGTGCCCCTGGCCTTGTTGGCCTGGCGCTGGCCGCATCCACGCTACCGGGCCATCTTCCAAACGTGGCTGTGGGGCTGCGGGCTGCTGCTGGCGTTGGGCTGGGCGCGCATCGTGCCGCCGGCGCAAAGCCAGGTGGCGCTGCTGCTGCAAGTTGTGGGGGCGATGGTTTGGTTGGGCGTGGCGTATGCTGCGTTTTGGCGCAAACGGCCGTCGCCCATGCCTGCCAATTGGTCGGCCGTGGTTCCGGCGGTGGGCTTAACGGCCGTTACCCTCTACCCCTGGTTCAATTGGGGCGCGCTGGGGTCGTCGTTGGACGTGGGGATGGGGCTGCTGCTGGCGGCGGCGGTGGGCACGGCCGTCAGCCTCACAGCGAGCCGCTTCTGGTTCCATTCTCTGGCCAATTTGTCCCGTGGTCCCCGGCACGACGCCCTGACCGGCGGGTTTGTGCTGGGCGTGCTGCTGCTCATCGTCGCCAGCGGCCTGAGCCTGAACGGGGCACAGTTGGCGCTGATGATCAGTTTACCGGCGTTGGGTTGGTTGGCGGCCGGCCTGGCCGGCTGGGGGCAGGAACGGGCTTCCGCCGCCAATTGGCCGGCGGTGGCGGTGGTGGTTGGGTTGGGAACGGCCGTGCCCCTCTGGTTCATGGACACCGACGGCATGGGCCTCATCACGGCCGATTCGATCTTGTCTTATTCCATGCAGGCGGCGTTGATTGCGTTGGCGGTGGCCTGGGTGTTGGGCGCTGTGCTGGTGCTGACGGCGCGGCGCGGCGCGGCGTTTCGGACTGGGCCGGTGGGGTGGGTGGCAACGGCCGTGGCCTTGCTCGTCGGCGGGTTGATCTATGCCCAGAGCGGCCAGACCGGTTTCCACGGCGATACCTTGTTCGTGGTGCTGCGCGATCAGGCCGACGTGTCGGCGGCGGCGGCGATGGGCGACTATGACGCCCGGCGGCAGTTCGTTTACGACACCCTGGTAGCCCACGCCGACACAACCCAGAGCGATTTGCGCGCCAGTCTGGAGCGGCTGGGCATTGCCTACACGCCCTATTACCTGGTTAATGGATTGGAAGTGACCGGCGGTTGGCCGGTGGCCTTGTGGCTTTCAACCCGGCCAGAGGTGGATCGTATTCTGCCTAATCCTACGCTGCGGCCGCCGCAAGGCGCAGCTTTCGCGCTGCCGGAATCTGGCAATCGCCCGTCTGTGCCGCAGTGGAACCTGATAAGTATTGGGGCAACGGCCGTGCGCAGCGAATTCGGCGTCACGGGCGAAGGCATCATCATCGGCCAGTCTGATTCTGGCGTGCAGTGGGACCATCCCGAACTGCTGGCGGCGTATCGCGGCCGTAACGGCGACCACAATTACAACTGGTACGACCCCTGGAATCATTCGCGGGAGCCGCAAGATCCCGGCGGGCACGGCACGCACACCCTCGGCTCCATTGTCGGTGACTCGGTGGGCGTAGCGCCTGGGGCCACCTGGTACGCTTGCGCCAATCTACCGCGCAACCTGGGCAGTCCGGCCCGTTATCTGGACTGCCTGCAATTTATGCTCGCGCCTTTTCCCCTTGATGGTAACCCGCTGCAAGATGGCGATCCGCTGCGGTCGGCGCATGTGTTGAACAATTCCTGGGGCTGCCCGCAAACCTATGAAGGCTGCGATGCTGAATCGCTGCGGCCGGCGGTGGCCGCGCTGCGGGCGGCGGGCATTTTTGTCGTCGCCTCGGCAGGCAACGAGGGACCGGCGTGCAGCACTGTGGCCGATCCCCCGGCGCTCTACGACGAAGCATTTTCGGTGGGCGCGGTGAATGAGGCGGGCGATCTGGCCGCTTTTAGCAGCCGTGGTCCGGTGACGGCCGATGGCAGCGGACGCACCAAACCGGATATTCTTGCGCCGGGCGTCCAGGTGTTGTCATCGCTGCCGGGCAATACATATGGGCTTTCCGATGGCACGTCGATGGCCGGGCCGCATGTGGTGGGGGTGGTGGCCTTGATGTGGTCGGCAAATCCGGCGCTAATTGGCGATATTGAGCGCACCGAAGAAATTTTGCGCCAGACGGCCACGCCATTTACCGGCCAGATAGGCACATCGCTGCTGGCGGAAATGATGGGCGAGTTGGGTGATGCGGGCATGGGGCTGCCGGTGGAAGCAACGGCCGTGGATGTTGCCGGTTTGGGCGCGTGTTTTCTTGGCAAGGACGCCACGCCGAATAATTTGACCGGCTATGGTATTGTAAATGCGTATCGGGCGGTGGAAATGGTGCTGGACGGCCGTTCCACCCCTTGAGTGGTTGGCATTTTTAGGCTCTTTAGGAATTCAGGGGGTTGACGCTCAATGAAGCGTGATGCGTGATACGTGACCAGAGAGACTTCACGCCTTACGCATCACGCTTCACGCCGGACCTCACGAAATCCCAAAGACCCCATTTTTATGGCTTGTGACTGTCCGTGGCGTTTCGCATGGTGTTGACGGGAAACTCTTACGTCATGCTGCCGTATAGGGAACTGTTAACAAAATAAGACCTGAGGAGGTAAAAATGGGTATTTTAAGTTGGATTATTTTTGGGGCCTTGGCCGGTTGGATGGCCAGTATGGTGATGGGTCGCAACAATCAGATGGGTTGTCTGGCAAATATCGTTGTAGGCATCATTGGCGCAGTGGTAGGCGGCTGGATCATGAGCATCTTTGGTGGCTCTGGCGTGACCGGATTCAATCTGGTCAGTTTTGTCGTCGCTGTGATTGGCGCGGTGGTCTTTTTGGGCATACTCAATTTGCTGACCGGCCGTCGGCGCTAGATATTTGTGTGATATTGCAAAAAAGGACCAATCTCGCAGATTGGTCCTTTTTTGACGTGATAGCGGAGCCAACCACTCTGGTTGGCTCCGTTTTTTTATGCCGGGTGGGGGTTATTTATCGACAGGCAGGCCAGCTTGCTGCCAGGCTACAATGCCGCCTTCCATGTTGTGGACATTGGTGTAACCGTTCTGGCGCAGGAAATCGGTGGCCTGACCGCTGCGGTTGCCGCTGCGGCAGGTCATGATGACGGTTTTGTCTTTGGGGATTTCGCTGAGGCGGTTGGCCACTTCGCCCAGGGGGATGAGGGTGACGCCGGGGATGTGGCCTTCGTCGTATTCCACTTGTTCGCGGACATCAAAAACAACGACGTCGGCGCGGTCTTTGATTTGGGCGACGGTTTGCGGGTCAACGGTGTCGGGCAGGTTCAATTCGCCTTCAGCCGCTGCTGCTGCTGCGGCGCTGCGGATTGCGCGGCTGTTTCCGCGCCGCCGCCACAAGCCGCCAGCCCAACAATTAAAACCAACAAAAGACCAATCAGCCAGAGATATTTTTGTTTCATACAGGTAACTCCTTTTTCATGCGAAAATTCAGTATTACTTTTACCATAGATTTTGGCGTTTGCGAATTTCCTTACCGAACCATTACACACTCCTTACGGACTGTTTATATGCAGGGGGTATGCTTCTAGGGTTATTGTTGACACAAATTATTTGACGGCCGTGAGAAACGGCCGTATCCCAAGGAGAACTCGCATGTCTTTATTACAAGAAGCCGACCGGAATCACCTGATCAACGAATTTCAAGCCCTCACCGAGCCGGTGAAACTGGTCATGTTTACCCAAGAAATGGAATGCCAATACTGCCGCGAAACCCGCATGATCAGCGAAGAAGTCGCCGAACTGTCCGACAAAATCTCGGTAGAGGTCTACGACTTCGTCCGCGACCAGGAAATTGTCGAGCACTACAACATCGACAAAATCCCGGCCATCGCCATCGTGCGCGGCGGCCAAAAACCCAAAGATTACGGCATCCGCTTTTACGGCATCCCCTCCGGCTATGAATTCAGCTCACTCATTGAAAACATTATGATGGTCTCTCGGGGCGAGTCGGGCCTGTCGGCTGAAACCAAAGCCTGGGCGGCCAATTTGCAAGAGCCGGTTCATTTGCAAGTGTTTGTCACGCCGACCTGCCCTTACTGCCCGCAGGCCGTGATTATGGCCCACCAACTGGCGATGGAAAGCGAATTTATCACCGCCGACATGGTAGAAGCCATCGAATTCCCGCAGCTTTCCAACAAATACCAGGTCCATGGCGTGCCGCGCACCGTCATCAATGAATCTACCCACATGGAAGGGGCCGCGCCGGAACCAATTCTTCTGGGCAAATTGCAGGAAGCCGTTGCCTAGGCAAACAAAAGACCCCAAGGGTTTCAGAAAACCCTTGGGGTCTTGCCAAGAGGAGAAAATTGTATGTCATTTGATTTAAATCTTGGATTAGGCATGTCCAATTTGGGCGGCGGCGAAGACAACAACTACGACGTCGTCATCATTGGCGGCGGGCCGGCGGGGGCATCGGCGGCTATCTACACGGCGCGCGCCGATTTGCGCACGCTGGTTATCGACAAAGGGCTGACGGCCGGCGCGCTGGGCATCACCGGCAAAATCAGCAATTATCCCGGCGTGCCCGGTCCGGTGACCGGCGCAGAGCTGGTGGAAATTATGCGGGCGCAGGCCGAATCGTTTGGCGCTAAATTCATCACCGATAAGGTGGTGGGCGTAGACATCAGCGGCGAGCGTAAAATGGTGATGGCCGGGACGGGCGCGTTTTACACCAAGGTCATCATGCTGGCGACCGGCTCGATGGGGCGCACCAGCGTGGTGAAAGGCGAAGAGGAATTTTTGGGACGCGGCGTGAGTTACTGCGCCACCTGTGATGGGGCCTTTTTCCGCAATCAAACTGTGGCCGTGATTGGCAACAACGATGAGGCGCTGGAAGAAGCGTTGTTCCTGACGAAATTCGCGGCCAAAGTCCATCTGGTGGTGCCGACGCCGGAGCTAAAAGCGCGTGAAGCGCTGGCGGCTGAGGCGACCACGCATCCCAAGATTGAGGTGCAGTTGGGCACGCGCCTGAAGGAAATTGTGGGCAATGGGCAGGTAGCCGGGGTGCGCGTTCACCCGCGCGGCGGCGACGAGCAAACGCTGCCCGTGACCGGCGCGTTTGTCTATTTGCAGGGCGGCAAACCGATTACCGATTACTTGATGGCGCAGTTGGAGACAGAGCCGAACGGCTGTTTGGTGGTGGACAAAGAGATGCAGACGACTGTACCGGGCGTGTTTGCCATTGGCGATTTGCTGTGTACGCACATCAAGCAGGCGGTGATTGCGGCGGCCGACGGCGTGATTGCGGCGGTGGCGGCGGATAAGTATATTCACGGCCGTAAAGCCGTGCAGACCGACTGGAAATAAAATCGGCTCAGGTGGTTGTCAGCCCATGATGCGTGATACGTGATGCGTGAAGTCTCTCTGGTCACGCATCACGTATCACGCATCAGCAGGGAATGCTGCACGGCCGTTACACCCACCAGCGCCACCCAGGCCATGCTGCCCAATACAAAAGGCAGGATGGTCAGGCTGCTGACGAACAGGGCGAGGGCGGACACGGCCGTTAACCCCAACCCGCCCAACGGATTCAGCAGCAAAAACCGGCCGCAGTTGGCGTAGGTATTGCGCAGTGATTTGTCTGTTTGCGCCAGCCAAAAGGGCCAGTAGACCAGATTCAGCCCCAGCCAGATTGTCAGAACCAGCAGCCAGATAAAGCGCAAGACCATCCACCACGCGCCGGGTACGTCCCAATACACGAGCAGGTTAAACAGCGCCAGCCCAACCACCAGCCCATTGACCAACGCCCATTGCCAGGCGGGCCAGAACAGGGTCTTGGCCGCCTGCCAGGCATCACGGCCGTTCCACCACTGGTTATCGCTGGATTGGCGCATGAGGGCATAGAGCACGGCCGTCGCCGGCGGCCCCGGCAGCACCAGGAGCTGGCAGACAAACCAGACCAGAGCGAGGGGGAGAACGGCCGTCCATTCATACCACCAGCGACGGGTTGCTTGGAAGAGAACGGCCGTTAATCGAATCATCCAGGTCAATCCTCACAATCCGGCAGCCAACAAACCAACCAACCAACAAACCAACCCATGTTACCCCTTAATCCCACTGTAACTAATTCCCTCAATAAAGTACCGCTGGAAAATGAAAAAGATGATCGCCATCGGCAGCGTCGTCAGCATCGAGCCGGCCATCAACGAATTCCACTGCAAATTCTGGCCCATGCCGCCGCGCAGCAGCGCCAGCCCCAGCGGCAGCGTAAACAACTGCTGGTTCACCGTGATCACAATCAGCGGATGCATAAAGTCGTTCCATGCCCCCTGAAAGCTGAAAATGATCAGCGCCACCAGCGCCGGTTTGGCCGTGGGCAGCACCACCCGGGCGAATATTTGCAGCGGCGTCGCCCCGTCAATGCGCGCCGCTTCCTCCAATTCACGCGGCACCGACTCGAAAAACTGCTTCATCAAGAAGATGCTAAACGCGGTAATCAGCTTGGGCACAATTAACCCGGCGTAAGTGTCTACAAAGCCCAACATTTTCAACACAATGAACATGGGGATCAACAGGACGATGCCGGGAATCATCATCGTGCCCAAAATGCCCAGAAAGACCGCCTTGCTGCCCGGAAAGCGAATGCGCGCCAGCGCATACCCGCCCAGACTGGCAAATAACAAATTGCCCAACGTCACAAACACGGCCACCAGAGCGCTGTTCAACGTCCAGCGCGGCACGTTAAACGTCAACAGCCGCTGGTACCCTTCCAGGGAGATTTCTTTGGGGATCAGGCTCACCGGGAACTGGTTGATCTCCGGCAGGCTCTTAAAACTGGTGGCAATGGCCAGTAAAAACGGATAAATAAAGGTCAGCGCCAGCAAAAACAAGACGCCATAAGACAGCAAGGTCTTAACGGTTGCCCAACCGGCGCGTGTTCTTAAACTGCCTTGCGGAATCGATTCACTCATCGTCGCCATAATAAACTCCTCTTCCTCCCGCTAATTGTCTGCTTCGCTGCCGGTAATGCGGCGCTGAATCATCGTCAGGGCAAAGATGATGATGAACAGCACGATAGCGATGGCTGCGCCCAGCCCCATCTGGCTGTTGTTGAAGCCATTGCGATACACCAGATAGGCAATGGTCAGCGTTGTCTTGGCCGGACCGCCGCTGCTCATCACATAAATCTGGTCGAATACCTGATACGTGCCAATCAAACCCAGCGTCACCACAAAAAACATGGTCGGCCGCAGCATGGGCAGGGTGATCCGGCGGAACTGCGTCCAGGGCGAGGCTCCGTCGATTTGCGACGCTTCATAGACAAAGTTGGGGATGTCCTGCAAAGCCGCCAGAAAAATGATCATCATCGTGCCGATGGTCGTCCAGGTGTTCATGATCATGATGCCTGTCAGGGCCACGCTGGGGCCGCTGATCCAGCTCCACAGGGTCACGCCAAACAGGTCGGTTTGCGTCAGGAAGTCTGGAGCGGTCTGAATGGTTAGGCCAAACCAGCTTAACACGATGTGGATCAGGCCGCGCGGATCGGCCATCCAGGCGATTGGCTCCCAGGCGCCAAACGTCAGCGTGCCCAATACCTGGTTCACCAGACCGCTCTTCTGGTAGAAGAACAAAAACATCAGACTGATAGCCACCGACGAGGTGATGGAAGGAAAGTAGTAGGTGGTGCGAAAGAAGCTCTTAAAGCGCAAGAGCGATTGGTTGACGACGACAGCCAGCAGCAAAGAGAGGATGGTTTGCATCGGCACGACGCCCAGAGCGAAGTAGGTGGTGTTTTTCAGAGCCGTGAAGAAGTCGGTTTGCCGGATGCCTGGCTCGGTCAGGATGGCTTTGTAGTTGTCCAGGCCGATAAAGTTGGCTTCGGCCGGCGGACTGATGCCGTTCCAATTGGTCATGCTAAAGTACACGGCCGCAATGATAGGAATGATGATAAATACGGAAAAAATTAGAAGAGTGGGGGTCATGAACAGCCAGCCGGCAATGGCATTTTGCCGATCTTCACCCCGTACGCCCGTTGCCACAGTCATCTGCTGCCTCCTGGACAAGACCCTAAGGGTTTCGGAAAACCCTTAGGGTCTGTATGACTCAATTTTTACCGGTTCAGCACTTCTGTGCCGACTTCTTGCGCGTTTTGCAGCACTTGCTCTGTCGTGGCCAGGCCCGTGAAGGCCTCTTGTAAGCCGGAATTTACAGTGTCCAGCACGTCCTGGAAACCAGGCCGGAACTGCCACGGGTAGGCATAATCGGCGCCGTTTAGGAATGGTTCCAGATCGGGGTATTTTTCCAACCAGCCATCACGCAGGCTGGCGCGGGTGGGCATGGCCAGGCCCAGGTCGGTCCAGGCTTTCATGCCGTCGGGGCCGGTGAGGAAATTCACCAGGCGTACGGAAGCATCCATGTGCGCGGCGTTGGCCGGCACACCGTAACAAACGGTGAAGGACATGGTGGCGTCGCCGCCTGGGCCGGCCGGTAATTCGGTGACGCCAAAGTTAACGTCTGGGAACTGGTCGTTCAGGTAGGAGATGATCCAGTTGCCTTCCATGGACATGGCGGCCTGCTGCTTACCAAACGCTTCGCCGGGCCAACCGCTGTCCAGATCGGCCGGTTGGGCAGCGTAACCATCTTGCACCAGGCCTACGTAAAAGTCCATGGCCTCTTGCGCGGCCGGGGAATCCAGGGTCATGGCGGTGAAGTCGGCATTGGTAACTGCGCCGTCAGCCTGATAGAGGAAGGCGATCCAGCGGGCCATGTCGGCGCTGAGGACCATGCCGTAGACGCCGTTGTCGCTGTCGGTGAGGGCTTCGGCGGCGGCGCGCAGATCATCCCAGGTCCAATCGGCCGTGGGGTATTCCAGTCCGGCCGCGTCGAACATGTCTTTGTTGTATTCCAGGGCCAGGGTGCTGAAGTCTTTGGGCGGGCAGTAGAATGTGCCGTCCAGGGTGAAGGCTTCGCGCAGGTTGGGATAGAAATCATCAACATTTTCCAGCTTGTCACCGAGGGGCGCGATGGCGTTGGCGGCGACGAAATCAGGCAGTTTAAAGCTGTCGATGTAGAAGACGTCGGGCGGCGCGCCGCCGGCCAGGCTGGTCTGTAATTTGGTGTCGTAGTCGGGCACGAGCAGCAGGTTGGCCTGCACGTCGCTGTTGGCGGCGTTGAAGTTGTCGATCATTTCTTGCAGGCGGATGTTTTCCGCGTCGGAGCTGGCCCAGCCCATGAGTTGTAATTGGACTACGTCGGCGGCTGGCGCTTCGGCGACAGGCGCTTCGGCGGCTGGTTCGGTGGCGGCGGGTTCTTGAACGGCCGTATCCACCTCAGTCGTTTCCGGAGCCGCGGTTGGTTCCGCCGCAGTTCCGCCGCAGGCGGCCAACAGCACGCCCACCAGTAACAATACCCACAAAGTTAATAAACGCTTGTTCATTTTCTTCTCCTTACGTTTGCTTGTTGTCATTTCGATGCACTTCGAGGAGCGATGGGGAGATTGCTGTATAATTGGCTCCAAGAGGCGCATCGTTAAATACGTTTCGTCTCATCTCATATGCCGTGTGTCCCCATCTTGACCGGTCGGGGCATGCGGCTTTTTCGTTGGTTGACGCCTGGTTTTTCTACCAGACCCGCTTCGTTTGTGTGCCTGATCGTGTTTACTCATTCAATTTTGGCAATGACCCTTCCTTCTGCATCGCGGCGAATATCGACCTTTTTTTGCGCGCCACGATAGCTGAACGTAAATGCAATGCGCTGCCAATGCTGTGGCAATTGGGGCTGGAGGGAAATTATCTCTTGCTCCTGGCGCAGTCCGGCGAACCCAAAGGCGATGGCCTGCCAGACCCCGCCGGCTGAAGCCGCATGGACGCCGTCGCCGGCGTTGCCGCGTGGGTTGCGTAAATCGGCCTGGGCGGCCAGCATGAAATGCTCGTAGGCTTCGTCGGGCCGCTGCATTTCGCAGGCGGCCCAGGCGTGAAAGCTGGGACCGAGTGAGGAGCCGTATTTGTGGTCGGTGATGGGCATGTAGGCGTCCCAATTGGCCTGCCACGTCCGCTGGTCGAACTGGTCGCGGAACAGGCAGAGCAGCATGATGACGTCGGCTTGTTTGAGAACCTGGCTTTCGTTGGCGCCTTCGATGCCCAGGATCACTTGCAGGGATTGGGCAGCGCTGGCGAACAGGTCCGGGTCCAGCCGGGCGCGTTGGAAGAAGCCTTCAAATTGGTGGATAACGGCCGTCTCCTCATCCCACAAAAACACCAGATGATCAATCACTTCTTGCCAGTGCCGGTACACCTTTTCGGTCAGGTCTAGTGCCTGCTCCAGCGCGTTGGCCTGGGCCGGGTACGCCTGGCGCAGCCAGTCGCGCACTGCCAGGGCGGTCTGCAAATGCCAGCGGGCGATGTAATTGGTGTAGCTGTTGTTGTCCACGTGATCGTGGTATTCGTCCGGGCCGATGACGTCGCGGATGGTGTAGGCGAGACGGCCGTTCACTTCTTCCCGCTCCACCCGGCTGCCCCAAAACCGCGCCGTGTCCAGAATCATCTCCGCCCCGTAGTCACGCATAAAGGCGTCGTCGCCCGTGATCTGCCAATATTGCCGGATGGCATAGGCCACGTCGGCCGAAATGTGGATTTGAATGTCGCCCGTCCAGATGCGCACCAACTGCGTCGCGTCGCTGAAATGAGGCACCCAGGTCGGCGTTACTTCGTCGCCGGTGGCCGCGCTTTCCCAGACGTACTGCGCCCCGGCATAGCCGTTGCGCGCCGCCTTACGCCGCGCTCCGGCCAGGGTGTGATAGCGGTAAAGGAGCATATTGCGGGCGATGCGCGGCTGCGTGTAAGTGAAAAACGGCAGGATAAAAATCTCCGTATCCCAAAAAACATGCCCCCGATAGCCATACCCGCTGAGCGTTTTCGCGCCGATGCTTACCCGCTCGTCGTGCTGCGGCGCGGCGATGAACAATTGGAACAGGTTGAAGCGGATGGCTAACTGCGCTTCGGGGTCGCCTTCGATCAGGACATCGCTGGCCTGCCAAACCTGCTGCCAGGCGGCGGTGTGGGCGGCGCGCAGGGCGTCGTAGGTTTGGTTGTGCAGGTAGGCCTGGGCGCGAGCGACTACCCGCTGGGCTTCTGGTTGGGCGTCGCGGCTGGCGGCGTAGCTGATCAATTTATCGGCTTGCAAACTTTGCCCGGCGTTGAGCATTTGTTCGAGGCGCAGGCGCGGCTGGCCGGGGCAATTTTGCGCCAGGCAGTAAGCGCCGTTGGAATGGGTGACGGCAACGGCCGTACCCACCTCTATCCCTGTCTTGCGCGTGCGGCTGTGCAGCCAGGCCGCGCCATCGTCTGCGCTCTGGTCCAGCAGGCGCCAGTGCAGCAAATCTTCGTTGGCGACGTGGCCGTTGATGCCTGTGTGCAGGGTGATGTGGCAGGGTTGGTTAACGGCCGTTGCCAATATTCGCAGCGCCCCCACATGCTCTTCGGCATAACTGGCAAACCGCTCAAAGGTCAGGTCGACAATGGCCCCGGATGGCGCCTGCCAGCGCACATCGCGGCGCAAAATGCCGTCGCGCAAATCCATCTGCCGGGAAAAGTGGAGAACCTGGCCCTGGTCCAGACGGAATGGCGCGCTGTCGATCCACACGGCCGTGTCCAGCCAATCGGGCATGTTGACCAGTTCGGTAAAGCTCACCGGCATGTCGTCGAAGATGCCGTGGGCAAAGGTGATGGCCTTGTCGTCGGGATAACCTTCCTCAAATGCGCCACGGGTGCTGAAATAGCCGTTGCCCAGAGTGAACACGGTTTCCATGTGGTGCTGCGCTGCCGGATCGAGGGTTGATTGGCTGACGACCCATTGGGGATCGACGGCCGTCATTGCCTGTAACTCGGCCAGCGTTACACCATCCAGGCTGTCCCGGCGGTTGCGCAGGTGGGGTAGATTGGCAAACCGTTCGGCCGGTCCCAGGGCCAGGGTGTTCATGCCCGCGGCCAGCCCGGCCTGCACTCCGGCGGCAGCGTCTTCGATCACCAGGCAGTGGGGAGGCGGGACGTTTAATTTGGCGGCGGCAAAGCGGAAGAGGTCGGGGGCCGGTTTTGGTTCGTCTACGCTGCGGCCGTCGGCCAGCACACCTAACCGGCCGGCGATGCCCAATCGCTGCGCCACCACGGGCGCGTTGCGGCTGGCGGAAGCAATCGCATAGGGGATGCTTGCCGCATCCAGTTCATCAAGCAGGTTGGCGATGCCTGGCAGCAGGTTGGCCGGCGAAATTTGGGTCAACATCTGCTGGTAATAGATGTTTTTGCGCACCATGAGTTTAAGCATGGTTTCTTCGGGCAGGGAACGGCCGTCTAAAATAATCAGCAACGATTCCCGCCGGGAGATGCCGCGCAGCTTTTCGTTGAGGGTCCGGTCGAAAGGCAGCCCTTCTTCATCGGCCAACTTTTTCCAGGCCAGATAGTGGAATTCGGCCGTATCGGTGATCACACCGTCCAAATCAAAAATGACCGCCTGCAATGTCATGAGTTCTGTTTCTCCACGTAATTTTGGCTGTTATTGGCCGGTTTTGGGCGCTTAACTTGATTCTCGGATGACCAATTCTGGTTTGAGCAGAATACCTTTTTCCGCGATGGGCTGCCCTTTGATTTGTTTGAGCAGCAGATCGACAACTTGCTGCCCGACTGTGGCGATGGGCTGGCGGACGGTGGTCAGGGATGGGGTAAAGTATTGGGCCATCGGAATGTCGTCGTAGCCGGTGATGGCGATGTCTTGGCCGACAATCAGGCCGGCCGCGCTGGCGTCGTTCAGCGCGCCAATGGCGATGAGGTCGGACACGCAGGCCACGGCCGTTGGCCGTTCCGCCTCAGGCAAGCTGCGAAAATGCTGCATGCCTGCCGCGCCAAACTGCACCGTGTTGTTGCCGCGCAGCACCCAATCCTGCCGCAGCTCCAGCCCGGCTTCGCGCAGGCCAGCGGCAAAACCTTCCTCGCGGTACGCGCCCGCTTCCGAGCCTTCCGGCCAGGCGAGCAGGCCAATGCGCTGGTGTCCGCGCTGGATGAGATGATCGACCACAATACGCAGGCCGTGACGGCCGTCGATGTCCACCCAACAAAAATCCCACTCGGTGTTGGCCCGGCCAAAACTGGCAAACGGGATATTCTGCTCCATCAGATAGGCAATGCGCGGGTCGTTGTGGTTGGTATCGGCCAGGATAAACCCCTCTACCTGCCGCCGGTCGTACAGCTCTTTATAAATGGGCACGTCTGGCTTGTCGTCTACGTCGACGAGGAAGGTGAGCAGGTGGTAGCCGTGCTGCTCAAATGTGTAGACGGCATCATACAGGAACTGGTCCAAAATCGGGCGGGGGGAATCGTCTACACTGCGCTGCCAGGCGTAACCAATGAGATTGCTAGACTGCGTGCGCAAATTGCGGGCGCTGATGTTGGGCTTGTAGCCCAATTCTTCCACCGCCTGCCAGATGCGGGCCTCGGTTTCGGCCGAGACGTTGCCCTGGTTGTTCAGCACTTTGGAGACAGTTTGGTAGCTGACGCCAGAGCGTGCAGCCACATCTTTGATGGTGATTCGGGTCATGAAGTCGTCTTCCTCTACTAACAAACGGGTAAAAAACCGTTTAAGCGAACGTTCGCCCGAACGTTCGCCTTTATTAAAGCATAACCGTGTGCCGTCTGTCAAGGCCAATATGGGTAATTGCTGAGAGTTTGCCGGAAGGTTGGTGGAGGTGGGGATGGGGAAACGGCCGTTCCAGCATATTTGGTCCCCAGACAAAAACAAATTAGCGGTTTTTAGATGGGACCAATCTTGGAGAGTGGTCCCATCTGTGCCACTTAATTTTGGGCTTTTGGGATTTCATAGGGTTGGGTCTGATGCGTGATACGTGATGCGTGACCAGAGAGGTTTCACGCATCACGTATCAGGAGCTGTCAACCGCCTGAGTTCCTGAAGAACCTTAATTTTTAAGCGATTACTTCGCCGCCTCAGTTGTGACCTGAGCGTGAAATCAGGCAGTGATTGACAGGTTGGGTGTGTTTCCCATTTTCAATTGTGCTAAACTTCGAGCCAGGGAAACATCATGGAAACCGACCATCTCTTAGATTTGCTGAACCGCGCTACCGCCGCCCGAAATGGGCAGGCCAATGATGCTGCCATGCAGCTTTACGCCGAACTCATCGCTGAAACCGATGGGGGCGTGGCGGATCCGCAGGTGCGTGAAATTCGGCTAGAGGCGCTGAGAGAGAACGGCCGTCTCCACCGCTTACTGGGCCATCAACAGGCTGCGCTGGCTTGCTTCCAACAAATCTACATGGACGCCGGTTCTGGTGAACAGGCCGTAGATGCGCTGGCTTTGCTGGCCAACCAGTACAACGGCATGGGCCGTTACGACGATGCCCTGCAAGCCTGCCGCGAAGCTCTGGAACTCACCGAAGCGCTGAATTATTCGGCCGGCCGCGCCGCCGCCTTCCAGGTGTTGGGCCGGGCTTACGCCCATCTCGGGCGCACCGAAGATGCCATCAACAACATGCAAAAAGCCCTGGCCCTCTTCGACCAGATCAACAATCGCACCGAAGTAGCCCGTACCAACAACTGGATCGGTGTTGTGCGCATGGATCAATGGCATATCGACAAAGCCATCCAGGCTTTCCAACGCGCTCTCCAAGAATCGGCCCACATCAGCGATGTGCTGCGCGCCACGCTGCTGAATAATCTGGGCGAATGTCACCAATACCTGTTCGATTTTGAACAAGCGCTGGCCTATCATCGGGAAGCCCTGGACCTGATTACCCAGACGCATTTCACCTCGCCCAAAGATGACCTTTTGCGCAACTTGGGTGTAGATTTGTGCCGTATTGGCCAGATGGATGAAGGGTTGGCCTACCTGCACGATGCCCTGCAGCTCAGCGAAACAAATGGCGACCAGGATGTGCGGCTGCAGGTGTTGGATTCGCTGGTTTATGCGGAATTGGAGAGCGGTAGGCCGCAAGTGGCTATGCCATATGCCCAGACCATGCGGCTGGAGGCGGAACGGATTAAAGCGCGGCATTTTGAAGCGCGCGCTTTGTATGGCCTGGGTTTGTGTTATCAGCAGTTGGAGGAAGCAGTGGCTGCGGAGCAAGTTTGGCAGCAGGCTCTTTTTCTGGCGCACGAGACCCATCAGCAAAACCTTATCTGGCAGCTTCATGCCGGGCTGGCGCAGATTGTGGGCATCGCGCCATTAGCAGAAACGCACAATCGGATTGCCGCTGAAGTGATCGATCAGATTATGTATCCCCTTGAAGATGTGCAACTGCGGGAAAAATTTCTGGCCGCCCCGGCCGTCCGTGCCGTGATGACGGCAAAAGCGGAATAACCCCCCTAATTTTTGCCAATTGATTCGCGCTGCGCCCGCCACCAGGCTTTCAGATCGTGCATGGCTGGGGCATTTAAGCGATGACCGGTGTCGTAGTCCCGATAGGTCAGGTTGGCCCCGGCGATTTTAAGTGTTTGCGCGCTCGCTTTGGCTCGCTCGTAGGGGATGAGGGGGTCTTCTTTGCCAACAGCCATGAAGATAGGCAGGTTGTGTAATACGGCCGTTTCCACGCCCACCTCGCTTTCTTCCGGCACAAATCCCACCAGACCCGCAATACCCTGCACCAATCCAGGCTGCCGCATGGCGGTGGCATAGGCTGTCGCCGCCCCCTGGCTGAAGCCCATCAGGTAAATTTGCTGCGGGTCGGCGTTGTAGAGGCTGGGTAAGGCGTGGATGAAGCGGGTTACGGCCGTTACCGCCGGTTCAAACTGCGCCAGTGTCGGCCATTCATCCTGGCTGCGCGGATGCCAGGCAAAACCACCGTCAGGGTCTGGTTTGATGGCCCGCGGAGCGACCAGGAGCCAATCACGCGGGCAGCTTTGGGCAAAGACCCACATGACGTCTTCATTGCCGGAACGGCCGTGCAGCAGCACCACCGTAGGGAATGGCCCGTTTCCTTGCGGCTGTTGCACGCGATGAATAAGCCCGGTCTGGTTGATGATGGGTACGGCCGTAACCAATTGTGGCGTCGATTTGTTAGTCATGGGCTAAATTGGGTGGGGGTTGAATTGGCTGGTTTGGATTGGGTGACGCCCCCGTTTAAAAAAGTATGAGGTGGCGAACTAACGGGCGTTAGTTCGACCACCTCTGGGGGGGGGAGCCAAAGAGAGTATAGCATTGTCCAATACAGTCGTCAATCCCTGATTTGAGGAATTTTTGCCGTATCTTCTCAAAAAGGTGGGGAATTTGTAGGTCGGATTGTGAATCCGGCCGTGCGGAATGCCATTCCGCATGACGGCACCCCGAAATATTGAGAAAATACTTTTTGCCCAATTTACGCCGATTTGCGGCCACGATGTGTTGGACGGGGCAGGATTGTCTGCTTTTGCTCTTGCCAGTATGCCCCCGCCAGGACTCGAACCTGAATCTACCGCTTAGGAGGCGGTTGCTCTATCCATTGAGCTACGAGGGCGGGGAAATTGTTAATTGACAATGACCAAGTGTCCCATGACAATTGGCGGCAAACCGGAAGGATTATAACAAACTATGAGCATGAAATCGACGCCCAGGCTTTTGCCTTTTTTTGTGTATGGTACGCTGCTGCCCGGTCAACCGAACGCGCATTTATGGGGCGATGGCATCGTTGCGCAGCAAAACGCCACGTTGGCCAACGGCCGTCTCTACGATTTAGGCGCATTTCCGATGTTGGTGGAAGAGGGCGAAGAAAAGGTGGTTGGCTGCCTGATTACGTTGCCGCCGGAACAATATCACACCACCCTGGCAAAGCTGGATGAGTTGGAAGGATACGATCCGGCGCAGCCAACGGCCTCGGCGTATCGGCGGGAGCCGCGCGAGGTACTGGGGGAAGACGGCCGTTCTCATGCTGCCTGGGTCTACATCGGTCACGCAGCGGCGCTGCCGGGTATGATGCCCATCCCCGGCGGCGACTGGCGGCGCCATGTAGCCGCTACTTTCCAGGACGTTGACGAGTGGTGGCAAACCGTTCAAAGCGTTCACGGCATGCTCAGGCCGCCTGAGCAGCGCGGCGCTGCCTGAGAAACCGAGCGGGCGGCTCTTTTGCGGCTATCTGGTCTGGCTGATTGGCCTTTGGTCTATCGGCCAAAACACATTACAATCCAGCGTCTTTGTTTACCCTAACGCAGGATGGACCGTTATGATTGCACGTTTTGATTGGCAAATTGCGCCTCCACCGTCGGCGAACAGGTCGGCGGCTCAACCCAGGTTATCGGTTCAGGTGACCGGTATCGTTCTGGGTGGGTTAACGGCCGTTTTCCTCCTCTGGCTTTGGCTGCATTATGCTGGTTTGCCGGATTGGTTCGCCGGTTGGCCGCGCGGGTTCACCGACACCTTGCGTCTGTTAGAAGCGTCTGGCATTTTTACCCTGACGCTCTTGTGGCTGGTGTGGGGGTGGCGATTGGTGCGCGAACGGCCGTTGCCCCAACCTGCCGCCCATGTGCCCACACTCAAGGAGCTTTACGCCCTCAGCCCGGCCGAGTTTGAAGCCTATGTGGCGCGTTTGTTCCGCAGCAAGGGCTACAAAGTCAAGCTGCGCGGCCGCAGCGGCGACCAGGGCGTGGATTTGGAACTGGCAAAATCGGGCGGCAAACGGGCCATCGTGCAGTGCAAACGGTATCAAAGCACCATCGGCCCAGATATTGTCCGTGAATTGTACGGCACGCTCATGCACGAGAAAGTCGCCCACGCCTTCCTGGTGACCACCGCCGACATCTCTGAGTCGGCGCGGGACTGGGCGCAGGGCAAGCCGATGACGCTCATCGACGGGGCGCTGCTGGTAGAAGTGGCGGCAATGCTGGCCCAAAACGGTATCTGACACAATGACTTGGAAAAAATGGGACTGGCGACCATCTGTTTCCAGTCTCCGATTGCCGTGCGTGCCTCAAAACTCCCGAAGGAAAACCAGATGACCCAGGACCCCATCGAAAAAACCATCGCTACTTATGACCGGATTGCGGCTGAATATGCCCAACGTTGGCAGGATCGTTCGATGATGGAGCAGGAGGCGGCGCAGTTTGCCGCGTTGGCCGGAGCAGGTGGGCGGGTGTTGGATGTCGGCTGCGGCGCGGGGTTTGATACGGCCGTTCTCGCCCGCCACAATTTACGCGCTGTTGGCATGGATTTGTCCTGGGGGATGATGCAGGCCGGACGGCGGCACGGCGTGGCCGTGGATTTTGTGCAGGCCGATATGCGCGCCCTGCCTTTTGCCGCCGGATGGGATGGCCTGTGGGCGAGCGCTTCGCTGCTGCACGTGCCGCGATTGCAGGTAACGGCCGTTCTGGCCAACCTGGCCGCCTTGCTCAAACCGGGCGGCGCTTTCTACCTTTCCGTCAAGCTGGGCGACGATGAAGCCTGGACGGCCGATAAATTTGGCCAGCGGCACTCCCGCTTTTTCACCTACTGGCAGCCAGAAGCGCTGGATGCGCTGTTAACCGCCACCGGGCTGCACATTATCGACGGCAGCGTCCGCCAGGGCAGCCTGGACACCTGGATTTCGCGCCTGGCCACAAAAACAAGCCAACAAGACCCCAAGGGTTTGATACCCAAATAATCCAAATTCCCAGGAGCAAACCCTTGGGGTCTGTAGAGATACCAACCTTTTAAAAAACAGGCTCACCGATCACCTATGACAACCATTCTCCTTCTTATTCGACATGGACAGACGGCCTACAACGCGGCGAAGCGTTGGCAAGGGCATTTGGATATCCCTCTGGATGATGTAGGCCAGACGCAGGCGCAGGCATTGGCGGCGCGATTGGCGGGTTGGCCGGGCACGGCCGTTTACAGCAGCGATCTGCAACGGGCGGCCATGACGGCCGTGCCCCTGGCCCAGGCCTGGAACGTCACCCCTGTCTACGAAACCGCCTGGCGCGAACGCCACGTGGGCGATTTTGAAGGGCGAGCCGCCGACGAACTGCAAGCTGCTTATCCTGATGTATTTGCCCAAATGCGCCAGGGGGTCATCGACATCCCCGGCGGCGAGAAACATGACCATCTGCGCGAACGCGTCGCGGCCGCCTATCAGCGCGTGGTGGAAAACCACCCCGACGAGATGGTGGCAATTGTCAGCCATGGCGGCGCGTTGAACGCGCTGGTATCGCATGTGCTGGACATTCCACACCAATACGGCCGTCTCAGCTTTCATGGCAATACCGGCCTCACCATCTTGCGCGTCACCAACCACGTTCCGCGCCTGACCATGATCAACGACACGCGCCATCTCGGCGACCATGTGCCGACATGAGCCGTCACGCATCACGGATTACGTTCCCCATCAATCAAACCCAAAAAAGGATTCACATGAACGACATAACAAAAGCAATTGATCAACAAATTAACGAACGATTGGACTATTGGATTGCCCAACTGGGCCGCCTGGTTGGGCAGCCAAGTGTCTCGACGCAAAATTTGGGCATTACGGAATGCGCCGAACTGGTGGCGACAATGTTGACGGAGCAGGGATACACGGCGGAGATTATGCCCTCCGGCGGCCATCCGGTGGTTTATGGCGCGGGCAACGGCCGTGCCGACAAAACTCTCCTCTTCTACCTCCATTACGACGTGCAGCCGCCCGAACCGCTGGACTTGTGGGAATCGCCGCCGTTTGAACTGACACGGCGTGGCGATCAGTTGTTCGCGCGCGGCGTCAGCGACGACAAAGGCCATGTCATCACCCGCCTGGCGGCGCTGGACGCTGTGCGGCGAGTGATGGGCGAACTGCCTTGCGACGTAAAATTTGTAATCGAGGGCGAGGAAGAGATTGGCAGCCCCAATATGCCCGCTTTTGTGGCCAATCATCAAGAAAAATTGGCCGCCGATGCCTGCATTTGGGAGTTTGGCAGCGTGGATGCGGCCGGCGCGCCCAATCAATCGTTGGGGATGCGCGGGATTTGTTACGTGGAATTGTCGGTGGAAACGGCCGTTACCGATGCCCATTCCGGTTTGGGCGGCTCTATCTTCCCCAACGCCGCCTGGCGGTTGGTCTGGGCGCTCAACACCCTCAAAGACCAGGACGAACGCATCCTCATCCCCGGTTTTTACGACAACGTTGTCGGTCCATCGGCGCGAGACCTGGAATTGTTGGGCAAGCTGCCCGACCATTCGGCTAAGATGCAGGAAATGTATGGCCTGGCCGGCTTTTTGCAGGGGTTGACGGGTGGGGTGGAGCTGGAGCGCACGGCCGTTTTCGAGCCAACATGCACTATTTGCGGCATCACCACCGGCTACCAGGGACCGGGACTAAAAACTGTGCTGCCCGCCAAAGCCAGCGCCAAAGTCGATTTCCGCCTGGTTCCCGACCAAGCGCCGGAGGAAATTGTGGGCAAATTACGCGCCCATCTCGACGCGCAGGGGTTTAGCGACGTGCAGATCACCTACTTCGGCGGCGGGCGACCGGCCAAAGTAGACCCCGACGACCCATTTGTGCGCATTGCCAACGAAACGGCCGTGCAGGTTTACGGCCGTGAGCCGGTCATCGAGCCGCTCATCGGCGGCAGCGGTCCCAACTACCCGTTTATCCACGTGTTGGGGCTGCCGGTTGTCTCGGCGGGCATTGGCTATCCGGGCGGGCGGGTCCACGCCCCCAATGAAAACATCCGACTGGCAGATTTGATCAACGGAATTCGCCACACGGCTTATATCGTGGCGCAGTTTGCGGCGGAGAATTAGAGCCATGGCCCTCCCGGAAGTTGGCCAACTTCCGGGAGGGCCAGACCTGCTTTACGCTTTTTGGGCCATGTCCTCGCCGAAACCGAGCAGGGCTTTGACCCGCGCATCGTTGGGCGCTTCGGCATACACGCGCAAGACCGGTTCGGTGCCAGACGGCCGTATCAACAACCAACTGCCATCATCCAGATAATACTTCACCCCGTCCACCGTCTGCACTTCTTCCACGCTCACCCCGGCAATCGCCGCCGGAGCCGAATCGACCAGCAGTTTTACCATGTCCGATTTGTTAATCGGCCGTTTGAGCTTCATGTCGGTGCGGGCATACTGCGCCGGACCATATTTGTCCAGCAAATCGGCCACCAGGACGTGCAGCGGGGCCTGGGCCTCAGCCATCACTTCCAGCAGCAGCAAACCCATCAGCACGCCATCCCCTTCCGGGATGTGGCCTTTGATGCTGATACCGCCCGATTCTTCCCCGCCCATCAACACGCCGTTGGCCACCATTAAGTCGGCGATGTGGTTAAAGCCGACCGGCGTTTCCACCAGCGGCAGGCCGTGGTCGGCGGCAATGCGGTCAACCATGCGCGTGGTAGATACTGTGCGCACGACTTTGCCCGTCCAGCCGCGTTTCTCGATCAGATACCGCAGCACCAGGGCGAAAATGCGGTGCGGGTCCACAAATTCGCCCCGCGCATCCACCGCGCCAATGCGGTCCGCGTCGCCGTCCGTGGCCAAGCCCACATCCCAATGCCCACCCTGAATGGTCGACATCAACATACCCAAATGTTTGGCGATGGGTTCCGGATGGATGCCGCCGAAGCCAGGATTCATTTCGTGGCGGATGTTATGCACCCGCGAACGGCCGCGCGCCAACACCTCGCCAATCGCGCCGCGTCCGGAGCCGTACATGCCATCAGCCACCACCCGCAGCTCGCCACTGGAAATCACATCCAGGTCGATAAGTGTGCTGAGATGTTCGTAATACGCCCAGGCCGGGTCAAATTTGTTGACCAGACCTTGTTTTACCGCGTCTTCCAGGTCCATGAGATTTGGGCCGTGGACGGTTTCCAGGTTGCGGTCCAGCAGGTATTCTACGCGCTTATTTTGCGCTGGCGTGGCGCTGCCGCCGTAGCTGGCCTTGAGTTTAACGCCGTTGTAACGTGGCGCATTGTGGCTGGCGGTAATCATGATCCCGGCCGTGGCTTTTTTGTGTACCACGGAGTGGCTAATGGTTGGCGTGGGCGTGTCGGCGCGGGCCAGCCAGGAGGTGATCTGGTTGGCGGCCATGACGCGGGCCACTTCGGCGGCGTACCGGTCGGACAGAAAGCGGGTGTCGAAGCCGATGATGACGCTGGGGTCATTGTCGTTTTGTTCGCGGACAAAGTCGGCGATGGCCTGGGCCACCAGGCGCAGATTGCCAAAGGTGAACGTTTCGCTGATGACGGCGCGCCAGCCGTCGGTACCAAATTTGATGGTCATGAATAGGTACTCCTCATAGGTTGTCGGGCAGTCTGGCCCGATGGTTTAATGGTTACTTGTGGTGTTAATTATAGTTTAGAAGGTTGTAAGCGGCCTTACGGCCGTTTCCCTGCCTATGGTTTGCTGGCACTGATCAAAAAAAATGGCAGGTGGGCGATTTGCGCCCAATCATCGGATAACTGTCTGGCGGCGTTTTCGGCGCGCGCTAACTGCGTTTGTTCCGCCGGGGTCAGGGGGAGTTGGCGTAAAAAATCAAAACGAGTGGATGACGGCCGTTTCACTTCCTCCAGCAAATCGACCCGCACCGTGAAGCCCTGCGCCGCCAGGATGCCCGGCAGTTTGCGCCCAATTTCCGGCTCCGCGCCCGCCCTTGCCAGCGCCGCCAACCAGAGGTCGCGGGTGGCGATATCCGGCGGCTGCTCAATCATGCCGGCGTAGTCTGGCTCCAGGGCGATGAGCACCCCGCCCGGTTCCAGGACGCGCTGAATTTCGGCGACGGCCGTGGCCCCATCTCCCACCCACAGCAGCACGCATTGGCCAAAGACCAGGTCAAACGTGTTGGCGGCAAAGGGAAGGTGAGCCGCATCGCCGTTGACGTTGAGTGCCGGGGTATGGGACACGGCCGTAAACTCCCGGTCCAGCGCCGCCACCCATCCGCCGCCGCGCCGCAGCAGTTCTCCCGTCACCGCGCCGTAGCCCGCGCCCAGGTCTAAAATCCGGCGGCGCCGCGCCACGCCTACCCGCCGCAGCAGCCGCCCGCGCGCCGGAGCCAACCAGGCGGCCTGTTCTTTCAGTAAGTTTTTATCAGGTAAGGCTGAAGTGTTCACAAGAGATTGGAGATTGGAGATTGGAGACGGGAGACTTTTTAGGTTCTTTAGGAACTCAGGGGGTTGACAGCCCCTGATGCGTGATGCGTGATGCGTGACCAGAGAGGTTTCACGCATCACGTATCACGCATCAGACCAAACCCCATGAAATCCCAAAGACCCACTTTTTATTAGTCTCCAATCTCCAGTCTCTTTTTATCGTCCGCCGCCGGCGCAGGCACAGGCGCAGGCGCAGCCAGCGCAGGCGCAGGCACAGCCGCCGCCAGACGAACCGCCGCTGCTGCCAGAGGAAGAGGCCAGCGCTTTGAAGATGTCGCCGGTTACTTTGTCCGCGCCGCCCAGGTTTACCAGGCCGCCGGCGCCGCTGAGCGTGGCCGGGGAAATGGAGGTAGCCAGTTTGCCGGCCGTGTTTTCCGTCCAACCGGCGAAAGAGGCGGCCACGTCGCCGAAGCTGGTTTTGCCGCCGTAGGCTGGGCCGGATGTACCGCCCCCGGAGGGGATGGGTGAACTGGAGCCGCCGCCGATATACGGCCGTACCCACACCGGCTGATAGTTATACCCGCCGCGCTGCAAGACTGGGCCATAATTGTCGTCCATCAAAATCCAGGGCCAGGTGCGGTCCAGGAATTTCTCCAATTCCGGCACTTCGCCCATGCGGGTGGCTTCTTCCATCGCCCGGCCGATAATTTTCTTGTAATAATCCTGTGTATCAGACAGGTCAAAGCCTTTCATTTTGTCGACCACGCTTTTGATCAACTGGTTCATCGCCGGACCAAAATCTTGCTTGTGAACCGGTTTGGCGGGATTGTCTTGCAGCGCGTCCAGCACGTCTTGTTCGTAATCGCGCAGCACGACGCCGAATTGTTTAGCCGCCTCGCGCCGGTCTTGCCGCCGCTTGGATGCGGTTTCGCCCTTGGCAACGTAATCTTTTTCCACGGCCACCGTCAGCGGCGAATCATCGACCAGGCGCACCGCTTTTTTGTCCAGCAGGCCAAACATGATCAGCAAGAGGATTTTGTTAAGCGGCGTTTCCAGCAAAACGGCCGCTTCTGGGGCAGTGAGGCCGCGTTTGATGCCGCCGCCTTCCACCTGGGCGATGGCCGGCAGATAGGTGTCTTTGCCTTTGGTCCTCTTTTTCTCCACAAAAACCAGAAAGGCCACGGCCGGAATCCAGGCAAATAGGGAAACCAGGGGGTTCATGAACAGCAGGAAGACTAGCCCGCAAGCCAACAGGGCAAAGATCGATATGCCGGTGCCGCCAGAAAACCGGAAGAAAGCTACGGCCACCAAAATGAAGGTGATGAGTCCAAAGGTAAAGGAAACGGCAGGATTGTCTTGCAGCCATTTGATGGTGATGTCGTACAAACTTTGCTGCACGACGCGGGTCATGCCGCGCTGCGGGAAGGAGACGCCCACCTGGTTAGGACCGGTGGCTGTGCCTTCCGGCCAGCGCCAGCCGACGACGGTGTGTTCTTCAAAAATGACTTTATCGGTGAAGGGCACATCCTGGTAGAGTACTTCGTCGGGTTGGATTTCTGGCAGCATGTGGACCAAAATCCAGACGTCGGTGCTGCCGCGCACCAGGGTGCTGTCGAACCAGGTGGGCGTGATTTGCAGCGAGGCGTAGCCGTCGCGGGTGGTGTCTTCATACACCATGTCAGGCATGGTGAACTCGACGTGGAGCGTGCCGGATTGGCCAATGGGAATGGCTTCGCCGTCTAAGTGGACTTCGACGCCGGTGTCGATGACTTCGGAGGTGCGGATGTCGGTGAGGCTACGGCCGTTTATCGACGCCGAGAAGTTCGCCAGATCATAGCCCCGGTTTGGCGTGCCAATATCCACAATGTCGATGGCGCTGCCGAAGTTCTCGAAGGTGATGTCGTAGACGATGTGGATGGAGGCGTCTGGCTGCACGAAGACCTGCATCTTTAGTTCCGGCACGGCGAAACTGTACGACTGCGCCAAGGCCCTGGAAGCGGGCAGCGCCAGCAGCAGCAGGATGAGCAGCATAAACATGCCTGCCCGCCGGTTGACAACGGAATTCCACGGGGAATTTGGGGTGGGCGGCTGGGGCGTTGGGGGTTGGGAAACGGCCGTTACTTCCCCCTGGCGCTTTGTTTTTTGTTCTTTATTCATAGGTCCCTGTTGATGATTGGGCTGTTTCTTTTTCATGCTAACGCACCTCCCACTCCCTGCGCCCAGCCGCTCTGTTCGCGGGGGCAGTCGGCTTCACAAATGACCAGGCCCGGGCAGTCCATGCAGCGTGTTGGCGCGGCTACCCGTTCCCGATAACGCACAAACGCCCGGTTGCCCCAAATCATGGGCCAGGGATCGGCCAGCAAATTGCCGGCTTTCAGGTATGGTCCGCGCGGCGGAATCACATCGCCGTTGGTCTCAATACGCACGGCCGCGTCACCAGAACAACGCGGTCCCTGGCACACCTGCTCCGCCAGCGTCAGGCGCGGATCGCGCTGCACCGGCGGCTGCCAGATAAATCGCACATCGGCCTGATGGGCGATCTCCTCCACCCAGGCGGCCGTTTGCGGCATGGCCTGGGCAGTCAGCGCTCCGGCGCGCTCTTCATTGCCCATGCCCTGCGGCGCAACAATGGCAAAAAACGAAAAATTATGCACGCCAGCGTCTAACAGGCGGGTCAGCGTTTCGCGCAAGATGTCCAGTGTGCTTTCCACCAGAGGGATTTCGGCGACCGGGCAAACTTCATTGGTTTCAATGGCCGCATAGAGATCGGCCAGAAGGGCATGGTCACCTGCGCCGCAAAGGGCATCGTGGACTTCAGCGTCAGCGGCGGCATAAAGAACCGTCACGTGGTCTACGCCAGCCTGAGCCAGGTTTGCCAACAGGCCGTCCTGGTGTAAATCGGTGGCCCGTCCGCGTACGCCAGCGATGAGACCCAGGTCTTCGGCGCGTTCGACGGCGCGAATCATCTGCGCTGCATCGGCTTGTTCTGGCGCGAGGAACGTCACATGGGGAATGCCCACATGCCACAGCTTATCCAGAATCGGCACGATTTTTTCCGGCCCGGCCAGGGGCACGCTGGCTTCCAAAGGCGCCAGCATTTGGGATTCAAAGATGTTGACTTTGATTTCGTTGAAATTGATGATGGGATAATTGTCATCGGGCGAGGTTAGACTGGAAAGCAGGCTGCGCACCTGTTGTAAGTCGGCGGCGACTGTCTCGCGGGAAGCGCCTTTGTAGCGTGAGAGCACATCGTTCAGGACGGCATCAGGCGGGTCGCCATCCAGCAATTGCTTGACCATCACCACGCCGGTGGGGTTGAGGCGGGCGGCGGCGGCGGCGTTGGCCAACAACATGCCCTGCCCATCTGGCTCCACGCGCAGGTGAAAACGGGTGATCGCCCCATTTTCGTCGTGCAAATAGGGGTACAAACCGGGGGGGATGGGTTTGGGTGGTTTGTGTCGTTTGGGAAGCATCCAGCTTAAAAGTCGCTCTTTGTCCATGTTTTTTGTCACTTTGGGAGATTGGCGATTAATGGGAGTCTCCAATCTCCAATCTCTAATCTCCAATAACCAAACTATCCAATGAGATAAAAGTTGTGTGTTTGATTTCACTGCCGGAACGGCCGTTACCCTTACCGCCGCCTGTACCGCAGCTGCCACACGCCAGACTGTCCGTGCCGGCCACGCGCACGCCATCGCGCGCTTCGCGTTCGATGCGGCAGCCGCCGCCGCACAGCGGCAGGTCGGGGCAGTGCCAGCATTTTTGCGGCAGGCCGGCCCACGCCGGATCATCCTCGCGGTCGCGGAAGCTGCGGAACAGCTCGCTGCGCCAGATTTGCGACCAGTCGTCGCGCAAAATGTTGCCTGCGGCTACGTAAAACGATTGGCAGGGCAGCACATCGCCGTTGGGTTCGATACAAATCGAGTATTCCCCGGCGTTGCAGCGTTTGGCCCCAATTTCCAGTTCCACCGGCGACATGCGGCAGTATTCGGTGGGTGTGTACCAGAGGAATTTCATGCCTTTTTCGGCGGCATGGTCGCGTACGCGCACCAGCAAGGCGGGCATTTCCGCTTCGGGGATGGCGTTGGGGTCGGCGAAGCCGCCGCCGCTGTAGATCATGCCGTTCATGGCGAAGGTGCGAATGCCCAGGTCGTAGAGAAAGTCGATGATCTCTTCGACGTGGTCGACGTTGCGGCGCATGAGGGTGGTGTTGGTGATGGCGTGCAGGTTGCTGGCGACGGCGTTTTGGATGCCGCGCACGGTCTGGTGGAAGGAGCGGGCGTTCATGACAGCGTCGTGGACGTCCGGGCGGCTGGAGCCAAGGGTGATTTGCACGTGGTTGAGACCGGCGGCGACCAGTTCGTCGATATAGGGCTGGTGGGCGAGGCGACGGCCGTTGGTATTCATGCCTACCACGTGCCCCAAATCATTCGCGTACCGGATGATGTCTAGCAAATCCGGGTTCAGCGTCGCTTCGCCGCCGGTGATGATCAGGTGCGGCACGCCCACCGCGTGCAGCCGATCAATCACCCGCTGCCAATCGGCCAGGGTGAGCGAGGCCATGTCGAAGCGATCCGGTTCGTTGTAGCAGTGGTTGCAGGCATTGTTGCAGCCGTAAGTGATGGCCAGGTCAGCTTTGTACGGCGCGTCGGCGCGGTGGCTGAAAAGGGCGGTGGCCTCTAAAAGCGAGGGCTGCAAATCTTGCACGGCGCAGGTGGGGCAGCCGGTTTCTGGCGTGCGGAAGCGCTGTACCATCGCGTAGATGGCGTCCAATTCAGCTTGCATTTGCGGCCGGTTGGCCGGTTGCAGGCGGCGCGCCAGGGCGGCTTCGGCCTGGTACTGCGGGATTTCGTTCAGGGCCAGGAAAGCCATTTCCGCGGCGGTGGGGTTCAGGTGGATAACGTCGGTGACGTCGATGAAGAGGGCGGCGGAGCCATCACTTTCCCGGCGGAAATGGAGCCGTTTTTGCCCGCCGTTGAGGGGCACGTGGAAGGTGTGCAAGCCGGAGTCGGCGGTGGGCAGTTCGCTGAAGGCGGCGCGAAAACTTCCCCAATCGCGCCGCAGCCCTTGCCAAAATCGTTGAGCCAGATTATCTCCGTTGGGTTTGACTTCTGAATGATAACCGGGCGGCTCCCCAGGGCAGCACACGTCTTGCTCGTCGCAAATAGGCGCTTCCTGTATCCCCCGCGGTTTCGTCAGAAATTTTACCATTTGGGTTTTTCCTCGAATTGGTAGCTGGCGCCGCAAAATTCGCATTCTACGAAAATGGCCCCGGCTTCTACGCGGATAGATTTGTCGCTGAGGGCGGCGTCGCAGTTTTGGCAGCGGATTTGCTGCAAGTCCACATCGCCGCTGAGGTCAATTTTTTGCACGATGGTGGTCTGGGTGGGCTGGGGTTTGACGCGGACCATGTAGACAAAAACGGCCGCTGCGCCCAACAAAATCACGCCGACGACGATGCGAATGAACTGCCCCTGGGAACCGGCGATGAAGATAAAACCAAAAAAGGCGAGGGCGGCGGCCACGAGGTAGGAGACGATTTTCATAGAACCTCCGTTGATGAGCGAGTGCGCAGGTGTTTTGTGTCTGGCAGGCTGGGTTTCGCACTCTGAAATTGGTAAGCAGGATGATTGTAACATGCAGAATGGGTTGATGATAGTCGGGATGGGGAAACGGCCGTAGTGTCTTACATCACAAACGGCGGGGATGAATGTCATTTTCTGGCCGGATGGCCGAGGGGCGGCGCGGGTATTTTACAAGGGCCAGAACGCGCCATCGGTGTAGCGCGTGCCGCGATGGCCTTTGTAGGGCAGGGGCGCGGGCAGGCGCTCGCCGGGGCAGGCGACCATCACCAGGGTGCGCGGTTTGCCGGAATCGGGGTTGATGGCGCCGGGGATGAGTTCTTTAATCTGGCAGCGGCCGATGAGTTCGTCGTTGAAGATGGTGTAGACGTAGTGGCCGACGGCCAGTTTGGAGGGTTTGCCGGCCATGTGAAATTCAAATTCGGCGAGGGCGCCATCGTATAGGCTGTCTACGGCGGCACGGCCGTCGCCGGCGGGGATGGTTTTGGTGATGCCAAAGCTCATGGAATAGTCTCCTGGTTAGAGTGGTCCAATCTCGCAGTTTGGACTAATCGGTTGTTTTCTAGTTGGCGGCCTGCTGGTCCCACAACTGGCGCAGAATTTGCACGTGGCCCAGGTGGATGGCGACGTGTTCCAGGTTGTGCGCCAGGGACCAGGCGACGCGGAAGCTACGGCCGTTGTGCAGCGCCGATTCATATGCCTTGTCCAGGTCGGCCAGGGTGATGGCTTCCAGAACGGCCCGGCTGTGGGCCAGGGTTTCGTCGAGCAAGGTGGTGAGGGAAACGGCCGTTAACCCCGTCGTCTCAAATTCCTGCGCTCGCACTCGCCCGGAAGGGTCGCGCCCGATCATATCGCCTATCCAGTATCGTTCGGATCGGGCGGTGTGGGTGATGAGGATGGTAAACGAGTTCATATCGGGGCCGGGCTGCCAGTCGAGGGCGACGGGCGGGAGGTCGTGGACGGCCGTTTTAAGTTCATCGTGCAAACTGGTCAATCGCTCTAAATAATCCGCAAACAACATAGTCATGGTTCGCTCCATCATTTCGTGAAAAGCCTGTTGGAATTATAACGTGGATGGGGCGGGGGCGGTATCGGCATTGTCGCAAACCAGTTGTACAACTTTTGTTAAGATATATTCATGATTTATGATTGATTTAGCTTCCGCAACATGTTACAGTTAGACACTGTGTGAAAAACATAACAATCGGCAAAGGCAGCAAGCGTCATGAGCATGGTACGGATTGAACAAATAAGTAAATTCTTTTCAGAAGGTAGACAAAATCGCCTGGTGCTGGATAACGTTCAGGCCGAGTTTGCCGAAGGTGAGTTTGTCGCCTTGTTGGGGCGTTCTGGCAGCGGCAAATCGACCCTGCTGAATTTGATGAGCGGCATCGAAAAACCGGACGGCGGCGACATCTGGCTCAATGAAGTAGCCATTACCCGGCTGACGGAACGGGAGCGCACCTTGTTTCGCCGCGACCACATCGGGTTTGTGTTCCAATTTTTCAACCTCATTCCGACTCTGACGGTGCTGGAAAACATCACCCTGCCGCAGGAATTGGCCGGGAAGAAGGAAACGGCCGTGCGCCCCCACGCCATGCACCTGCTGGACCAAATCGGTCTGGCTGATCGCTGCGATACGTTTCCCGACAAATTGTCCGGCGGCGAGCAGCAGCGCGTGGCTATCGCCCGCGCTCTAGCCCACGACCCCATGCTGGTTTTAGCCGACGAACCGACCGGCAACCTGGACGAAGAAACCGGCGAACGTGTCCTGAATTTGCTCATCGACCTGACGCGCGGCGCGGGCAAAACATTGATCATGGCGACCCATTCCCCGGACATTGTGCCATTTGCCGACCGGGTGATAGAAGTGCATAACGGCCGTCTGGTCGAAAAAAGGGTAGATAGTATGTTAGCCGGTTAGTTCACCAACCAACCAACCCAAACTAACAAACCAACCAACTCCCATGACCACCCCCAACCTCCAACCCCCAATCTCCAATCTCCCCCTCTTCCGGCTCGGCTGGCGGCGGTTAAAGCGACGGCCGTTACAATACATCCTGCTCATCATCGGCGTAGCCATTGGCGTGGCCATGATGGTCAGCATCGACCTGGCCAACGGCAGCGCCCAACGCGCCTTTCAGCTCTCCACCGACGCCATTGCCGGCAAAACCACCCACCGCATCGTCGGCGGGCCAACCGGATTCAATGATGAGATCTATGCTCGACTCAAGAGCGGAGGAAATTGTCAATCGCCAATGGTCAATTGTCAATTGACCATTTTCTCTGCGCCGATAGTGGAAGATTACCTCACCGTGCCGGAACTGAACGACCAGGTCATGCGGCTGGTGGGCATTGATCCGTTTGCCGAGCCGCCATTTCGGGACTACTTTTCCACGCAGAGCCGCGGAGCCGCAGAGGGGAGCGGGTTGGACGGCTTGGCCGCTTTTCTGACCGTGCCCAACAGCGTCATTTTGGCGCAGGCAGTGGCCGACGAGGCCGGGCTGGCTCTTGGCGATGCCATCACCCTGAACCGTTCCGGCCAATTGATCCCGGCCGAGATTGTGGGGCTGCTCCAGCCGGCAGACGACATCAGCCGCCGCGCGCTAAGCGGCATTATTTTCACCGACATCGCCTCGGCGCAAGAGATTTTGGACATGCACGGCCGTCTCAGCCGCATTGATCTGATTGCCGACGATGAAGCTGCCCTGGCTGCGTTAACGGCCGTTCTCCCCCCCGGTTTGCGCCTGGAAACGGCCGCTTCGCAGGCCAACGCCATCCAGCAAATGACCGCCGCCTTCGAGCTGAACCTGTCGGCGCTGAGTTTGCTGGCGTTGGTGGTGGGCATGTTCCTGATTTACAACACGGTGACGTTTAGCGTGGTGCAGCGACGGCCGTTATTCGGCATTTTGCGCTGTTTGGGTGTTACCAGCGGGCAGTTGTTCACCCTGATTTTGCTGGAAACGGCCGTGCTGGCGCTCATCGGCTCGCTGTTGGGACTGGTTTTGGGCGTGGTTCTGGGGCGCGGCATCGTCGGGCTGATCACCCAAACCATCAACGATTTTTATTTTGTGGTGAATGTGCGCGGCGTGACCGTGCCGCCGTTTACCCTGCTGAAAGGGTTGGTTGTGGGGCTGGCGGCGGCGCTGTTTGCCGCCTTGCTGCCCGCCTGGGAAGCGATGCGCACCGCGCCCAACGCCTCGCTCAAACGCTCCAATCTGGAAAGCCGCACGCGCCAACTGCTGCCCTGGCTGGCCCTGGCCTGGGCGCTGCTGACGGCCGTTGGCGGGCTGCTGTTGTGGCTGCGCGGCAATCTCGTCACCACCTTTGGCGGCCTGTTCGCCGTGCTGATTGGCGCGGCGCTGCTCACGCCGCCCCTCACGGTGCTGCTGATGCGCGCCATCACGCCCATCACCCGGCGGCTCGCTGGCGTGCTGGGGCGCATGGCCCCGCGTGACATCGTGCGCTCGCTCAGCCGGACTTCGGTGGCGGTGGCGGCGTTGATGACGGCCGTCTCCGTTGTCGTGGGCGTGTCCATTATGATTGGTTCGTTTCGGGCGACGGTCGAGCAGTGGCTCAACCAGACCTTGCAGGCCGATGTGTACGTCTCGCCGCCGTCGCTGACGGCCAATCGGGTGATTGGCGCGCTGCCAACGGCCGTGATCGACGAACTGCGCCAATGGCCGGGGGTGGACCACGCCGTGACGGCGCGACACATCGAGGTGAGCGCGCCGGAATGGGGCCGCGTTTTGGAAGTGGTGGCCGTCGATGGCGATGTTTCCAATGGCAACCGGCCGTATGCCTGGGTGGCGGGCGACGAGGCGACCTTGTGGCCGCGCTTGCTGGCCGGCGACGGGGTGATGGTGTCCGAGGCGCTGATGTTGAAGGAGAACTTGCCCACGCCGCCGCCGGATGTGGTGCTGGAAACGGCCGTTGGCCGCCGGGCGTTGCCGGTGCTGGCTGTGTTTTACGATTATTCCAGCGACCAGGGCACGGTGATGATCGGGCAGGCGTTGTACCGCGAGTTGTGGCAGGATGACAGTGTGAGCAGCATGGGTCTCTTTTTGCAGCCGGGGGTAGATGTGGATGGCGTGGTGGCGCAGATGGAAACGGCCGTGTCCGGCCGTCAGGATGTGCTCATCCAATCCAACCGGGCGTTACGCGCCGGGTCGCTGGAGATTTTCGACCGCACGTTTGCCATCACCGCAGCGCTGCGGCTGCTGGCCATTGTGGTGGCCTTCATTGGCGTGCTGAGCGCGCTGATGAGCTTGCAGTTGGAGCGCAGCCGCGAGCTGGGCGTGCTGCGCGCCACCGGCATGACCACGCGCCAGCTTTGGGGCCTGACCTTCCTGGAAACGGGGCTGATGGGCGGCGTCGCCGGGCTGTTGGCCGTGCCGGTTGGTTACGTGCTGGCCTGGATTTTAATTTACGTGATCAACGTGCGGTCCTTTGGCTGGACGCTGCAAATGCAGTTGGAACCGGCCTATTTTTTGCAAGGATTTGTGGTGGCGATTGTCGCCGCGCTGCTGGCGGCCATTTACCCCTCGCTGCGATTGAGTGGCATGGTGGTGGCCACGGCCGTGCGCGAAGAGTAAAAAAACCCTTAGGGTTTTACCCGCGTTACGCACAATCGCATGATGACAAACCCTAAGGGTTTAACCTGCGCTACACACAATCGCTTGCTACCAAACCCTTAGGGTTTTACTCGCGCTACGCACAATCGCATGATGACAAACCCTAAGGGTTTAACCTGCGCACAATCGCTTGCTACCAAACCCTTAGGGTTTAAGATGAAGATGACACACATGATGGCTCAAAACGGAAATTCTCGACGCATAATGTTGGTATTTATCTTCCTGGCCTTGCTGGTGGGCGGGCTGTTTTTATGGCAACGGCCGTCTCCCCCCATCACCGCCCAGGCCGCCCTCCTGCCCCTCCTCAGCCAGACCGATACGGCCGGCTTCGCCCGCGCCACCGAACCCAACGCCATCCAATTCCCCCGCGACCTCGGCCCACACCCCGACTACCAGACCGAATGGTGGTACTACACCGGCAACCTGGAAGGGGAAAACGGCCGTCTCTTCGGCTACCAACTCACCATCTTCCGCCGCGCCCTCACCCCCACTACGCCGCACTCCGCACTCCCCACTCCCCACTCCGATTGGCGCACCAACCAGGTCTACCTCGCCCACTTCACCCTCTCCGATATCGCCAATGGTGATTTTTACCCCCACGAACGCTTCAGCCGTGGCGCGGCCGGTTTGGCCGGGGCGCAGGCCGAACCCTACCGCGTCTGGCTGGAGGATTGGTCCATCACGGAAACCGCGCCCGGCGTGGTCCGCTTGCAGGCCGACGGCCGTGACGCAGCCCTGGACCTTACCCTCACCCAAACCATGCCGCCGGTGCTGCATGGCAATGGCGGCCTCAGCCCCAAAGGCGACGAGCCGGGCAACGCCTCCTATTACTACTCCATCATCCGGCAAGAGACGGCCGGAACGGTGCGCGTGGGCGATGAAACCATCGACGTGACCGGCCTGAGCTGGAAAGATCACGAATATTCCACCAGCGCCCTCGGCGCGAACGCGGTGGGCTGGGACTGGTTCTCGCTGCAATTGGACAACGGCGGCGGGCTGATGATTTTCCAGATTCGCAACGCCGACGGCCGTTTAGAACCATTTTCCAGCGGCAGCTACATCGCCCCAGACGGCGCAATCACCCACCTGGAACTGGCCGATTTTGACATTACCGTGCTGGATACCTGGACCAGCCCCGCCAGCGGCGGCGAATATCCGGCGGGCTGGCGCATCCGCATCCCCAAACTCGATCTAGACCTGGAAGGCCGCCCGCTCATGCCCAATCAGGAACTCAACGTGTCTACCACGTATTGGGAAGGGGCGGTAGAATTCAGCGGGACGCTGGCCGGACGGCCGTTGACGGCGCAAGGTTACATTGAATTGACAGGTTACGCGGGCAGCATGAACGGCCGTTTGTAACCATCCCGAAGCAGCCCTAAACAAACGCGAAGCAGCCCATACATACCAGACAGCAGGCATTGGAGCAGCCTTTATGAATAAACAATACGGCAGCCAAAGCATGGTTGCAGACTTGCAAATCGTTGTGGTACGGCGGCCAGACGCAGCTTTTGGCGCGGCCGACCCGGAGACATGGCATTATGCGGCACGGCCGTTCCTGCCCGCCGCCCAACAAGAGCACGACGACTTTACCCGCCGCCTGCGCGACGCCGGCTGCGAAGTTATCTACCACGCCGCCCCCTTGCCCGACCACGCCGACGCCATCTTTGTCCACGACCCGGTGCTGGTAAGCAACCAGGGCGCGATCATGCTTGCGCATGGGCAAGCCGCTGCGGCGCGGCGAGGAAGAAGCCCTGGCCCAACAGCTCGCGGCGATGGGCGTGCCCATCCATTACCGGCTGCACGACGACGCTTTGGCCGAAGGCGGCGATTTACTCTGGGTCGATGAGCGCACGCTGGCCGTTGGGCAGGGCTTTCGCACCAACGCTGCCGGGCTGCGGCAGCTTCAGGAAGCCCTGCCAGCCGTAGACATCGTGCCGGTGCAGCTGCCGTACTACACCGGGCCGGATGCGTGCCTGCATCTCATGTCCTTCATCAGCATGGTGGACGATGATCTGGCGGTGGTCTACCCGCCGCTCATGCCGGTTCCGTTCTGGCAGATGCTGCAAGCGCGGGGCATTCGTTTTGTGGCCGTGCCCGACGCCGAATTTATGACCATGGGGCCGAATGTGCTGGCCATCAGGCCGGGATTGTGCCTCATGCTGGCCGGCAATCCGGTGACCCAACAGCGGTTGGAAGCGGCCGGCTGCACCGTCCTGACCTATGTGGGCAATGAAATATCTTTAAAGGCCGAAGGCGGGGCCACATGCCTGACGCGCCCCATTTTGCGCGGCGCATAGGCGAGATGGGTCCAATCGCAACCGCCAACAACCAAGGAAAAAAGACATGAACACGGAAAACAATGCCTTACACAACCCGCATCTGGCAGGCGATTCGTTTTTTTGGGAGGCCGGGCCGGTGGGCGTGCTGCTGCTGCATGGCCTGACGGCAACGACGGCGGAAGTACGGCCGTTAGCCGAATACCTGCACGCCCACGGGTACACCGTCGCCGGGCCGCTGCTGCCAGGGCACGGCACCAAACCCGAAGATTTGAACCAGGTGAAATGGCTCGATTGGGTGCAGGCCGCCGAAGCCGACTACCACCATTTGCTCACCATTTGCGACCAGGTATTCGTTGGCGGGGAGTCCACCGGGGCGGTGATTGCCTTGCATCTGGCGGCGCGTTACCCGGAAATTGCCGGCGTGCTGACCTATGCGCCGGCCATCAAACTGGCCGCCTCCACCAAAGACGTGATGCGCCTGTACGCGGCCGCGCCGTTTATTGAATTTGTGCCCAAAGAGTCGTTGGATGGCAGCGACCGCTGGCAGGGGTATCCGGTTAATCCGCTGCGCGGGGCGATGGAACTGCTGCGGCTGGGGCGCGAGGTGCGCGGGCAGTTGGGGCGCATTGCCCAACCGGTGCTGGTGGTGCAAGGCCGCCACGACACGACGATTGATCCGGCCGCCGGGCAGATTATTCTCGATGGCGTCACGTCGGCGGTGAAAGAACTGGTGTGGATGGCCGATTCGTCGCATGTGGTGGCGATTGACGTGGAGTGGGAGGCTGTGGCCGCGCTGACGCTGGATTTTATCGAGCGCATGTTGGCGGGGGAAACGGCCGTTTCCGCTCCCTAAAACCGCCCCATCGCCCCATCGCCCATTACCCGAACCTGAGAACCGATTGACATTTGCAAGGCCGCCCTCTATCATGAGCGCGGTATGGATGGGCGCATGGCATACTTCTCCCCCCTGTGTGATCGGCAAGGTTCCCCTGTTTTGATGACGAGGCGCACCCTGTGGCTGTAATGTCGCCTCTATTTTCCGCGCCGCTGCCGGGCGGCGACCCGACTTTTTTGGGCTGGCTGACGACGCTGGTGTATTTGGGAACGGCCGTGTTGTGCCTGGTTTGCGCCCTCTCGGTCAAACGCATCTTCACCAACGGCGATCCACGACCCCACATGCTCATCTGGGGCGGGCTGTCTTTTCTGCTGTTTTTTCTGGGCATCAACAAGGAACTGGACCTGCAAACCTCCTTCACGGCGACCATTAAACGGTTCGCCTGGGAACTAGGTTTGTATGAATACGGACAGCGGGCGCAGGTACTCTTTTTAGCGGCGTTTGCCCTCTTTGGTTTTGTGGTCGTGGTGGTTATTGCCTGGCACGTCCGGCGATATTGGCGCAATTACCTCTTTTTGCTGTTAGGCATGGCGGCGATATTCCGGTTTGTTGCCGTGCGCATCGCCACATTTTACGGCATTTCCCTGCCCGAGCTTTCGCGCTTTACCGGCGGACTGCGCATCAACTGGCTGCTGGAACTCATTGGCATTTCGCTCATCGCCGTCGCGGCAATACTCAATTTACGCCTCCGTTCAAGACCCTAAGCGTTTAGTCTCGAGAAATGCAGCGTTACGTTCGTTCAATCCCTTAGGGTCTCTGTATATCGTTACGAGTCGTCTATGAATTTATGGTACCGCACGATTTTGCCTGTGGCAGGACTCATTGCCCTGCTTGTTATTTCCCTGGGTTTCAATTACTTCCTCGTCAAGCGGTATCGCCATGCGTACCGCGAACTGAGCCGCGTCACCTTAGATCCGTTGGGGCTGAACCAATTTGCGCCGGAGCCAACGGCCGAAACGGAGGCCAGAGACGGCAAACTCGTGATATTTTTCGGCGATTCACGGGCGGCGGCCTGGCCGTCGCCCGCGGCTGACCACGCTGCGTTTGTTAATCGGGGCGTGAATGGGCAAACGTCGGCGCAAGCGGCTTTGCGATATGCGCTAGATACAGCGCCGCTGCGCCCCGACGTGGTCGTTGTGCAGGTGGGGATTAACGATTTGCGGGTGATTCCGGCATTGGGTGATGATTCGACGGCCGTTACCGCCGCCACGGCCACCACCGCCGCAAACATTCGCCATATCGTCGAGCAGGCCGCGGCTGGCGGGGCCATCGTGGTGCTGACGACGATTTTTCCGGTGCAAACCCCGCCCTGGCAGGAGCGGATGTTTTGGTCGGAGGAAGTGTTGACGGCCGTTACGGCCGTCAACCAGGACATTCGCGCTCAGGCCACGGACAGAATCCTGGTGTTAGACGCTTACGCGCTGCTGGTAAACGACAACGGCGAATTGGCCGACGCATATGCCCAGGATTATCTCCATCTGAACGCGGCGGGCTACCGCCGGCTCAACGATGCGCTGCGGGATGTCCTGGCGCGGGAATCCTGAGGGTTTGGTCATTGTTCAGGTTTCTCTGGCAAGACCCCAAGGGTTTAACACCCAGATAATCCAAAATCTCAGGAACAAACCCTTGGGGTCTCTCTGGCAAGACCCCAAGGGTTTAACACCCAGATAATCCAAAATCTCAGGAACAAACCCTTGGGGTCTCTCTGGCAAGACCCCAAGGGTTTAACACCCAGATAATCCAAAATCTCAGAAGCAAACCCTTGGGGTCTCTCTGGCAAGACCCCAAGGGTTTAACACCCAGATAATCCAAAATCTCAGAAGTAAACCCTTGGGGTCTCTCTGGCAAGACCCCAAGGGTTTAACACCCAGATAATCCAAAATCTCAGAAGCAAACCCTTGGGGTCTGTATAGTTAAAAGGAAAAAACCATGAAACTTTCTAAACGAATTGCTGCGGTAAGGATTGGCATAGGATTGGTGGGGATGACGGCCGTTCTCGCCGCTCTGGCGCTGATGGTTGGGTGGGGGCAAAGTCGGGCGGCGGCGCTGGAACCGGCCGCTCCGGCCACCGTGCCCTTTGATTACGTGGAAATCGACAACAACGCCGGTGACATCAAGCTGGTGGGCGACATCGACGGCGATACCTATCCCGACCTCGTGTTGGGCGGTATGCCGGGCGAAAAATTGAACTGGTACCATTACCCAACCTGGCAAAAGACGGTGATTGCCACGCCGAACAATGAATTTACAACCGACGGCCGTCTGGGTGACATCGACGGCGACGGCGACCTGGACATTGCCGTGCCCGATGGCGACGGCACGAACAACCTGGTGTGGTTTGAAAACCCACGGCCGTCCGGCGACCCATTTGTGGGCAGTGAATGGACGCGCCACGAGGTCGGCACCATTGGCAGTTGGGGCAAAGATGTACACCTGTCAGACTTCGATAACAATGGGTTGATGGACATTGCCACGCGCAACAGCAGCACGGCCATGATCTTCTTCCAAACGGCCGTCAATACCTGGTCGCGGATGGACTTAACCGGCGTCAACACCGGCACGGAAGGCATGTCCAGCGGCGATGTGGACAGCGATACCCACGTTGATTTGATTTTGCGCGGCCAATGGGTGCGCAATCCGGGCGGATCTGCGGCGCGCACGGCCGTAAATTGGACAGCCTACGACATCGGCCCGGCGAATACCGACTTCAAAGCGCTTGTGGCCGACATCAACGGCGATGGCCACAACGACGTCCTGTTTTCCAGCTCGGAAAACACCGACGACGTGAATTGGTGGTCGGCCGACGGCAACGATCCCACAGGAACGTGGACCAAACATACCATTGTGTTCAATCTGGAGCGCTGCCATACCCTGCAAGCCGCCGACATGGACCTGGACGGCGACATGGACGTGGTGTTGGGCCAGATGCACATTTCCACCGACCAGGAAATCATGGTGATGTTTAACGGCAACGGCCAGGGCACCACGTGGACCAAGCAGGTGGTGGACACAGGCGGATTGCACAATGGCGTTGTGGCCGACATCGGCAAAGATGGCGATTTTGACATCTACGGCGCCAATTGGACCGGCAACCCGCCGGCCCGCCTGTGGGTCAATCGCCTGGATCCGCCGAGCGGCATCCTGCCCATTGACCGTTGGACGTACAAACAAGTGACCGCCAGCCACACCCAGACCTTTGGCCTGGCATTTGGCGACGCGAACGAAGACGGCCGTGCCGACATCCTGTCCGGCGTGAACTGGTACGAGAACCCCGGCGGCGATTTGCTGGGCGGCTGGACGCAGCACGATTTCCCCAACGGGATGCACGCCATTCTGGCCACCGACGTGGACGGCGATGCCTTGTTGGACGTGATCGCCCAAAAGCAGGAGGCGAACCTGAGCCTCTACTGGCTGGAACCCACAGACGCCACGGCCGCAGCCTGGAACGCCATCAAAATAGGCGAAGTACCCTCCGCCAGCCACGCATTGGGCGCGCAGGGATATCGCACGGCGCAAATTGAGCCGGGCGGCAAAGACGAAGTGATTGTGAGCAGCGGCAATGGCATCTATTACTTCCGTGTGCCGGTGAACCCGGAAGCCGGCAATTGGCCGCAAGTTCACGTCAACAGCGCCCCTTCGGACGAGGGTTTGGCGGTTGGAGACATCGATCGAGACGGCCACCTGGATATTGCGGCCACAACCGGCGACGCCAAGGGCGTGGTCTGGTATAAAAACCCAGGCGACGGCGGCAGCGATTGGACCGGCTACGAGATCGGCAATTTCGCCGAGGCGTTGTACCCGGACCGGACGGAAGTGGCGGATTTGAACGGCAACGGCCGTCTGGACATCATCGTCACCGAGGAAAATGGCGGCACAAGCGACGCGCAAACCTACTGGTGGGAAGCGCCGGCCGATCCAACCACGCTCAATTGGACCTCGCACCTCATCGTCTCCCAGGGCACGACCAACAGCATGGACGTGGCCGACATGAACAACGATGGTTCGCCGGACGTGATTCTGGCCGAACATCGCGGCAGCAAAACCCTGAGCATCTGGGCCAATTCCGGCCAGGGCGCGTTCAACGAACAAATCGTGTCCACCGGCCATGAGAGCCATTTGGGCGGCCAAACCGTTGACCTGGACGGCGACGGCGACCTGGACATCGTGAGCATTGCCTGGGATGAATCCAATCTGGTGCATCTGTGGCGCAACGATGCCCTGACGCCGACCGAGCCGCCGGTGTTGGACAAGTTTAATTACCTGCCTGTGGTGTTACAACCGTAGCAAACGCAGTAAGATTGGTCCAATCTCACAGATTGGACCCATCTTTTAAACCATGAATCAACCTCCTCAGAATCGCGCTCAATTCCCTGCGCCCCACCGGCTGACACGCCGGTCGGGGCTGGTGGCGGGGCTTGGGCTGCTCCTGATTTTGTACACGACGCTGTTTCCGTTTGATTTTTTTGTGCGCACGGGGCCGGCGGCGCTGCGCGGCTTTGACCTGACGCTGACGCGGGCTTACGTGCTGGCCGATTTTCCGCGCAATGTGCTGCTATTTGTGCCGTTGGGGTTTGGGCTGGCGGGCTTGTGGGCGGGGAACGGCCGTTCCTGGCGCACCTTCTCGCTGGTGGTGGGCATCGGTCTGGCCTTGTCGGCGGTGATGGAAGTCGCGCAGGCGGTGGCGCTGCTGCGCTTCCCATCGCTGGCGGACGTGTTGGCGAATGGCTTGGGGGCGGGCGCGGGTTTCTGGCTGTTTTGTCTGGCTGGCGGCCGATTTTGGGGCGGGGTGGATTGGTTAGAGGAGCGGATACGGCCGTTTCTCGCCCCGCGTCGTTTTCTGCCCCTGTACCTGCTCTATTTGGCTGCCTGGCTGGTTCTTTCTGCCTGGCTGCCCTCGCTGACTCGGTTGGACAATTGGGACAATCAATTTCCGTTGATTGTGGGCAACGAACAAACACGCGACCGGCCGTGGCAAGGCGTATTGCGGCAATTTTACATCGCCGACCGGGCTTTTTCGGCCGAGGAAGTGGGGCGGATTTTTGCCGGAGAGGGCGTTACGGCCGTAGGCGGCAAGTCCGTGGTGGCGCAATACGATTTTACCAACCCCTCGGCCGACAATTTTCCGCCGGTAAGGGATGAAGGAAGCCGCGCCGCGCCCCTCACGGCCGACGGGGTGGCGCTGTCGGGCGAACATTGGTTGGCGAGTGATGGGGCAGTAACGGCCGTGTCGGACGCGCTGGCGGCTTCGTCTCAATTCACGTTGGTGCTGGAGGGCGCGTCGGGCGATTTGCAGCAAAGCGGACCGGCGCGGCTGATCTCAATTTCGGGCGACCCGTATCGGCGCAACCTGACCTTGGGGCAAGAAGGGCCGGACCTGGTGGTTCGGCTGCGGATGCCGCTGACGGGTGAGAACGGCCGTCAGCCGGAACTGATTATCCCCAACGTATTCACCGACACCCAAATGCACCGGATTGTGATGACGTATGACGGAACGGCCGTGCGCCTGGCCATAGACCGCGCCCAAAACGTGTACACCGTCGAACTGCTGCCGGCGGTGGCCCTGTTCGTTAAAACTTTTCCCAACGAAGTGGGCCAGATGCGCCTGAATCGGGGAAACATGGCCATTTTTCATTTGCTGTACTCGCTCGGCCTGTTTTTGCCCTGGGCGGTCTGGCTGGCGTACCGCCGGTTATCCGGTCTTTGGCTGCTCCTTGGCCTGAGTTTGCCGCCGCTGATTTGGGACGTGCTGTTGAGTTGGCTGCTGCCAGGGTATGTGTTTCAGGTTGGGCATGTGGTGATGGGTATGGGGGGAACGGCCGTTGCCTTCTTAATCGCCCGCCAATATCACCGGTTTCGTTTTCCCCAGGTATCGCCATGATGCCGCTCAAATGAACGGTTTGTGAATCTCTCCCTCCTTTTGTTAGCTCCCCAAGTCTACGTAATGTAAATCTTTAGATTGGCTGATTACTCTGGATTAAGGCAGGCACTATAGAGCGATCCACTTTGCGCGCCATGGCCTATCAACAATTTGTGTTTTGGGTATGTTAGAACAAACTCAGGACCCATTAAAAAATCAACCAGAACGAAAAACAGCGAGTTCATGATAAACACGAAAGAAAATCTCCTAGATAAAATTGCCAACCGCCAAGCAAAACTCAGTGTGATTGGGTTGGGTTATGTCGGCTTACCCCTGTCCATTGCGTTTGCCCAGGCCGGTATCGAAGTGATTGGGATCGACGTAGATGCGCGGAAGGTGAGTATGTTGAACGCCGGGCAAAGCTACGTTGAAGATGTGGCCGACAGCCAACTGCTCCCCCTGGTTCAGGCTGGCAGTTTTCGCGCCAGCACAGATTTTGCCGATTTGATGCAGGTTGACGCCATCGCCATCTGTTTGCCAACTCCTCTTGGCGAAACCAAAGACCCTGATATATCTTTCATCATCAATGCGACTGACAATATCGCCCATTACGGGGCCACCGGGAAGCTGGTTATTTTAGAAAGCACCACCTACCCGGGCACAACCGAAGAAATCATTTTGCCGCGATTGTCCCACAACGGCGACCAGGTAGGCCGCGATTTTTTCCTGGCGTTTTCACCGGAACGAATTGATCCGGGCCGTACCGATTACAACATGTTTAATACCCCCAAAGTCATTGGCGGCGTCACGCCGGATTGTCTGGAGGTTGCCTTGGCTTTGTACGGAACCGTTGTCCAACATCCGGTGCCGGTTTCTAGCACGGCCACGGCCGAAATGGTGAAGCTTCTGGAAAACACCTTCCGCGCGGTAAATATTGGCCTGGTCAACGAAATTGCGCTCATGTGCGACAAACTGGGCCTGGATGTGTGGGAAGTTGTTGGCGCGGCGGCGTCCAAGCCTTATGGCTTCATGCCCTTTTACCCGGGTCCGGGCCTGGGAGGTCATTGTATTCCCGTTGATCCGCATTATCTAAGCTGGAAACTGCGCACACTCAACTATACGGCCCGATTTATCGAACTGGCCCACGACATCAACAGCCACATGCCCGATTATGTGGTGGATAAGGTAGCCCTTGGTCTGAATGAGGCGCGCAAAGCAGTTAACGGCAGCAAGGTTCTGGTGCTGGGCGTGGCCTATAAACCCAACATCGGCGACGTGCGCGAAAGCCCGGCGATTGATGTGATCGATTTATTGGAAGAACGCGGCGCGGAAGTCAGTTATCATGATCCTTATGTGGCCGACTTTGTGGCGGCGGGCATCTCTTTCCATTCGATTGAATTGACGCAGACTGCTTTAGAACAAGCCGACTGCGTTGTGATTGTGACCAATCATGCAGATTATGACTGGGATTTCATCACTGACCATGCCCAATTAATTGTGGATTCGCGGAACGCCATTAAAGGCAAGTCTAAGAGCCGTGTGGTGCGTCTGTAGGTTCACGGCCGTTTACCACCGCAAATAAAACGTACACCCATTGTCTAAAACTACAATCAGGAGATTCTAATGCGCGTATTGATAACAGGTTCGAGTGGTCAAATTGGCACGAACTTAGGTCTTTTTCTACAGGAACAGGGGCATCAGGTTTTTGGCGTTGATAAACGGCCGAATTCCTGGACCAATGAAATTAGCACAATTATTCAGGATTTAAGTGTGCCATATCACCACTACGAAGGTGGTATCGGCATCGAATACCCAGAAAATTTAGATGTTGTGGTGCATTTTGCCGCCCATGCCAAGGTGCATGAACTGGTGGAACAGCCGGATCGCGCCCTGGAAAACATTACCATGACATTTAATGTTCTGGAATTTTGCCGCCACAACAACCTGCCGATTATTTTCAGCAGTTCGCGCGAGGTCTACGGCGATATTCATCGCTATATTACGGAAGAGACATACGCCGATTTTGCCTATACGGAAAGCCCGTATTCGGCGAGCAAGATTTCTGGCGAAGCGTTGATTTATTCATACGCGCAATGTTATGGGCTGCGGTATTTGGTGTTTCGGTTTAGCAATGTGTACGGCCGTTACGACAACGACATCGAACGCATGGAACGGGTCATCCCCCTCTTCGTGCGCAAAATTGGGGCCAACGAACCAATTACCGTTTATGGCAAAGACAAAGTGCTCGATTTCACCTATATCGACGACTGCATCAACGGCGTGTACCGTGGCATTAATCTCATTACCAGCGGCCATCCCGTCAACCACACCATCAACCTGGCTTACGGGCAGGGAAACACCCTGGTATCCATGGCCGAATTTATCGGCGAAGCTCTGGGTAAAAAACCAAATATGACCATTGAGCCGGCGCGGGTAGGGGAAGTGACCCATTACGTGGCCAACATTGGCAAAGCCCGCGCTGTATTAGACTACACGCCTCAAACTTCACTCCGCGACGGCATCCATAAGTCCGTTGCCTGGTCGCAGGCCTGGGAAGCGCAAAAAACGCAGGTCACCCCACAATACTAACTGGATGATGCGTGATGCGTGATGGCCTCTGGCTCACGTATCACGTATCACAAAACATCCGTTTGATCGTAAGCAACCAAGCAAAACCAAGTTGGCGGTTTTCAGATTGGACCAATCTTTAAAGATTAGTCCAATCTCGCCGAGTTAAAGATCAACGGTTACGAAGAACCTGGTAGATATGCCCATGAAAATTGCTTTTGTTAACCAGCCATTGGACATGCTGATCCCCCCGTACCAAAATTCCATTGGCATTTGGACCTATAAGGTTGCCCCGCAGGTGGCCAAATCTCAGGACGTTCTTGTCTATGGCAAGCGTAACAATCTGCAAAAATCGTGGAATGGACAAAAGGACGTCAGCTATCATTTTATGCAGCCGGTTATTCCCAACAAGATCATGCTCAATCAACTGGGAAAGCTGCGGCGTGATGACAAACTGCCTCTTTACGCTTCGCGCCTGTATTATGGCGATTATGCTTCCCAGATTGGCCTGAGCCTGAGAAAAGAAAAAGCCCAAGTTATTCACATCCACAATTTTACGCAGTTTGTGCCCATCATTCGCACGCTCAACCCGAAGGCGAAGATTGTCTTACACATGAACTGTGAGTGGTTGAATCAGCTTGATTACGGCGTAATGGAGCAGCGGATCGAACAATCAGATTTGATTTTGGGATCGAGCAACTATATCGCCGAATTGGCGCGCCAACGCTACCCACATTACGCAGACCGCTGCAACACGATCTATAACGGGGTAGATACGGACATTTTTGCGCCTGAAGCAAACAATGGTGCAGATGCCGCAGCAAAGGAAAAGCGCCTTCTTTTTGTTGGTCGCGTTTCGCCAGAAAAAGGCATCCATGATTTGATTGAAGCGTTTTGCCTTGTCGCGGAAAAATGCCCGGAGGCTGTTCTGGATATTGCAGGTCCCATTGGGGCGCTGCCCAGCGAATTTATTGTGGGGGTGAGCGATGATCCTTTGGTGGCTGGCTTGGCCAGGTTTTACCATGAAGATTATGGTGAAACCCTGCAAAAGATGGTGCCTGAACATTTGAAGAACCGGGTGAATTTCCTGGGCGGCATGGGACAGTCTGAACTGGTGAAACATTACCGGAACACGGCCGTTCTCGTCAACCCCTCCTACAGCGAATCCTTTGGCATGAGCCTGGTGGAAGCCATGGCCTGCGAAAAACCGGTTGTGGCCACCCGCGCGGGCGGCATGGTGGAAATCGTTGGTGATGGGCGCGCGGGGAGATTGGTGGATCGCGGTGATATTCCGGCCCTGGCCGACGCCATCGTCGGGCTGCTGGCCGATGATGCGCTGCGCGCGCGTATGGGTAAAGCGGGTCGATTAGACGTCATCGACCGGTTTAGCTGGCCGCAGGTAGCCAAACGGTTGATTGCTCATTACGAAGCGTTGTTTTAAGCATGGTTATGCGAGATTGGTTTCGTCACCGCTACCAGCAGGCGCTGGTAAACCGTCTGAGTTTGTTGGACACGGCCGTTTCCCACCGCTCAGCCCTGGTTTTTGCCCCCCACGAAGACGATGAAACCCTGGGCTGCGGCGGCATGATCCTGAAAAAGCGCGCCGTCGGAGCAGATGTAAACGTGGTGTTTATGACCGACGGCCGTCAATCCCACGCCCACCTCATCCCCACCGAACAACTCGTCGAGCTGCGACGGCAAGAAGCCATTGCCGCCTGCCGCGAACTCGGCGTGGCGGAAGCGGATGTCTCTTTTTTGGGTTTTACGGACGGCTATTTGAGCGAATCAATCGACACGGCCGTTGCCCAAGTGCTGGACTGCCTGCGCCAAACCCGGCCGCAGGAAGTATTCATCCCCTACTTCAAAGAGCCGCCAGCCGATCACCTGGCTACCAACCGCATTGTCCTGGCCGCGCTGGAAACATTTGGACAGCCGGTAACTGTCTACGAATACCCGATCTGGTTCTGGCATCACTGGCCCTGGGTGAGCCTGAATCCCAGCACGCAGGGGGAAAGACGAGCCATCTTCAAAAACACCCTGCACACATTTTTCGGTGGGCGACTGTTCACCGACTTTAACTGCTTCCTGGACATTGCCGATGTTCGGGCGCAAAAGTGTACAGCCCTCGAAGCGCACAAAACGCAAATGACCAGCCTGATGCCCGAAAAAGGCTGGTTAACCTTGCATGACGTTGCCGACGGCGATTGGCTGGCCTGCTTTTTCATGAACCAGGAAATTTATCGCCGCTTCCAATTGCCACGCAGCAAATCTTAAATTTAATACCCATAGCGCCTCATGACGGCCGTTACCCTTTTGGCCAGAGGTAGAGGAATGACTCGAATGAAACTCAAGCGTGTCGCAATCTATATGGTTGTGGCCTTGATAGTGGCAAGTGGATTGTTTCTATTGTGGCGACGACCGACTATCGCCGGCATCCAGCGGCGCATCGATAAGGTTGTCAACGTGGCCGTGGCTTTTGCCCACCCGCCAAAAACCGACGCTACCATCCAGATGGCCGGCGTTCCCTTCGATCTCACCATCATCGACGACAGCATTTCCGGCGACGTCAAGCTCGTCGGCGACATCGACGGCGATGGCTTCCCTGATCTCATCATCGGCGGCAGCCCGACGGAAAAATTAAACTGGTACCATTACCCCGACTGGCAAAAAACAGTCATCGCCACCCCCAACAACGAATTTACCACCGACGGCCGTCTCGGCGACGTGAATGGCGATGGCTACCTGGACATCGTGGTTCCCGATGGCGACGGCCCCGACAACCTGGTCTGGTTTCAGAACCCACGGCCGTCCGGCGATCCGTTTAATGGCGCGGCCTGGGTCCGGCACACCATCGGCACCGTCGGCAGTTGGGGCAAAGATGTTCACGTTTCCGACTTCGACGACAACGGCTTGCTGGATGTGGCGACGCGGCGCGATACGGCCGTTATGGTCTTCTTTCAACTGGCTCCCGACGAGTGGACCAAAATGGAATTCACCAACGTCGACACCGGCCACGAAGGCATGACCAGCGGCGACGTCGACAGCGACGGCCACGTCGATCTGGTGGTGCACGGCCAATGGGTGCGCAACCCTGGCAGCGACGCTGCCCGCGACCCCGCCAACTGGACCCCCTACAACATCGGCCCGGCCGATCCCGACTTCAAAGCCCTGGTCGCCGACATCAACCAGGACGGCCGTATGGACGTGCTGTTCTCCAGCTCCGAAAACACCGCCAACGTCGATTGGTGGTCGGCCGATAACGGCGATCCCACCGGCTCCTGGACCAGACACACCATCCTGCCCATGATGGAAAGAACCCATACTCTCCAGGCCGCCGACATGAACCTGGACGGCAAAATGGACGTGGTGCTGGGGCAAATGCACACCTCGGCGGACAATGAAATCATGGTCATGTACAACCTGGACGGCGCGGGCACAGCCTGGGAAAAGCAGTTGGTGGACACCGGCGGCTTGCACAATGGCGTCGTGGCCGATATTGGCAGCGACGGCGATTATGACATCTTTGGCGCCAACTGGACGGGCAATCCGCCGGTGCGCCTGTGGGAAAATCGACTGGACGCGGCGGGTTCGCTGGATCGCTGGACTTACAAGCAGGTGACAGCCCAAAATGCGCAGACGTTTGGCCTGGGCTTTGGCGATGTGGACGGGGACAGGCAGCAAGATATTCTGGCCGGCCGTTACTGGTATCACAACCCGGGCGGCGACATGTTGGGCGATTGGGCGCAGCATGAATTTCCCGCCGGTATGCACGTGCTGATGGCCCTGGACGTGGATGGTGATAATCAAACGGACGTGATCGCTCAAAAAGAGGAATCCGGGCTGGTGGTGTACTGGTTGGAAGCCGCCGACGCCGCCGGAACGGATTGGACGGCCGTTAAAATCGGCGCCGTCGAGTCAGCCAGCCATGAATTAGGCGCGCAAGGGTATCGCACGGCCGTGTTGTCTGCCGGTTCCAAACCGGTAGTCGCCATCTCCAGCGGCAACGGCATTTACTACTTCTCCATCCCCGACAATCCGGCGGGCGGCGATTGGCCCAAAGTTCACGTCAGCAGCAATCCGTCGGACGAGGGTTTTGCCTTTGGCGACATCAACGGCGACGGGCAGTTAGACATCGCCGGGACCACCGGCGATTCCAAGCGCGTAGAGTGGTATCTGAATCCGGGCGACGGCTCCGGTGAATGGACGGCTTACCCGGTCGGGACCTTCGACGAGGCCCTGTACCCGGATCGCACGGAAATGGCGGATCTGAACGGCGACGGCCGTCTCGACATCATCGTCACCGAAGAAAACGGCGAGGACAGCGACGCCCAAACCTTCTGGTGGGAGCAGCCCGCCGACCCCACTGGCGGCGATTGGACACGTCACCTTATCACCACCCAGGCTACCACCAACAGCCTGGACGTCGCCGACATGAACGGCGACGGCAGCGCCGACGTGATTTTGGCCGAACATCGCGGCAGCCTGAAATTGGCGATCTGGGTCAATGACCGCCAGGGCAATTTCACCGAGCAGGTGGTGAGTACGGGCAAAGAAAGCCACCTGGGTGCGCAAACGGTAGACCTGGACGGTGATGGCGATCTGGATATCGTCAGCATTGCCTGGGATGCGCCGCAGTTCATTCACCTGTGGCGCAATGATGAATTAGGCCACACCGCGCCGAGTTCTGCTGCCCCGGCAGAGGTCGCGCCAGCCGCGCCCACCCCGGCGCCAGCAGACACGACCAACTCGTCGATGCCTGACGCCGGGCAAGGACCGGTGGCGCTGTATGCCTTTGATGAAGGCGCAGGCGACACCGTCCACGACGTTTCCGGGTTTGGCGAGCCGCTTGATCTGGTCGCGGCGGATGAATCGGCGCTGAATTGGCTGCCATCTGGCGGCCTGACGATTGCTTCGCCGACCATTCTGGCTTCGTCGCAGCCGGCGCACAAGGTGATTAGCGCATTCAAGGCTGCCAACGCACTGACCGTGGAAGCCTGGATCAGACCGGCGGCTGGCGACCAGGAAGGACCGGCGCGCATCATCACCCTGTCCGCCGATCCTTTTAACCGCAATCTGACGTTGGGTCAGGAATTTGGCGCTTACGACATGCGGCTGCGCACCACCCACACTTCTGAAAATGGCGTCCCGTCGCTGGTCACGCCCGATGGCCTGGCCACGCCTGATCTGGTTCACCTGCTCTACACGCGAGACGCAGCCGGGCAGGCGACAATTTATCGCAATGGGGAAGTGGTCGCTCAGGATCAGGTTACCGGCAACCTTCTGACCTGGGATGATGGCTTCCGGCTGGCTTTAGCCAATGAACTGTCCCAAGATCGTCCCTGGTTGGGGGAGTATCATCGGGTAGCGTTTTTTGATCGGGCTTTGAGTGAAGCGGAGATTGCCAGCCGGTATGAGGCTGGTCCGCGCGCGCCGGTGGCTGTGCCTGTGGTGGAAGGCGCGGCTATTGCGCCGGTTAAGCAGACGCCCACGGCCGTTTCCCCACCTGCGCCCATCACCGAAGGGGAAAGTGTGCGGGAGACGGCCGTTTCCCCTTCAGACCCCGCCCCGTCGCCAGCGGCCAACCCGACGACACCGTGGCTGCTTATTGTCATCATCCTGGCGGCATTGGTCATTGTCTTTTTGATGGCCCTGCGCCGCCAAAGGAGACCATCCAACTAACCCTATGACGACTCAATCAGACCCAAACAAAGTACCCACAACGAATTTTACAGACACATTCGACAAGGATTTGCCCGCCGGTCAGGTGATCGGCCGGTTGAATCCGGCCGGCGTTCGGCGCGGCGGCATTGATATAGAGGGCGTGATCAGCAGCGATCATGGCGCGCTGCGCATTCAACCGCTGTTTCGGCCGGGGTGGGGCCGGGCCGGACTGGCTTACGGTCCCTATCGGCGCGAAAACGGGCTGGCTTTTGGCGTGCATATGCTCAACGGCCACAACACCAGCCAGGTTGGCGATCTGGCGCAAAGTTTTCCCAAGCGCATGTATCGTTGGGCCGCCGGCAGCGGAACCCGCTCCGCTGTTCCTCAGAGGCTGTTGGCCTGGGGTCTCAAAGGGCACAAACGCCAATCCTTGCAGCAGTTCCGCCGGTGGGCGTATTTAAACCGCCATTACCGGCACATCGAGAATGGCGTTTTGGATGAAAATTTGGCGTTGGGCTGGTTTCCGCAGGAAACGCCGGAGGACCCGGTAGCCTGCGGCAATGGCTTTGTGGTTCATGCGACCGGGGCGGAAAATGGCGAATTGTGGGTCCGGTCGGCGGGCGCGCCGCTGCCCGCGCTGCGCGGTTTGCAGAATGTGCCGATTTATTACGTGGTGGTTTTGCGCGAGCGCGGCGCGGCTTATTACGCCGCCTCCTTGCCTGGAGCGCATGGCCTGGGCGATTTTCCGTTGCTGCGGCCGTTGGCGATTGATGCGTTTGACGATTCGCCGGAAGTGTATGCCGGAATTCACCAGAGTGTGTTGGGCCAGATTGGTTTTCGGGTGGATTCGCGGGTGTATGGCACGGCCGTGCAAAAGCTGGCGGCCTGGGGCAGTTGGTACGGCACAGCCCACCTGGCTGATGCGTTAACCGGCGCAGGTCCGTTGGCCGGCTCGGCAGCGGACACAGGCGGCGCGTGGCAAGTTTATCAGGGTGGTTTTGACCGGTCGCCGACGGGGATTTGCCCCCTGGCGGCGGAAAATTTGGCCGTGCTGGCGGGGGATACGGCGGCGGGATTGGTTCATGCGGTGTTGGACACGGCCGTTGCCGACCCTGGCCTGGAGCTAATCTGGCGGTTTCAGGACGAAACCAACTATTGGAGCCTGGCTGTGACCGCTGGTTCTTGCCGCCTGCGGCTGCGGCAGGACGGCCGTGTGTTGGAAGTGGCGCGCGATGAGCAGCCGGGTTTGCTGGTCGGGCAGGCGAACGCGGTGCAAATTTTGGATGATGGGCAAACGATGGCCGCGTTTTTGAACGGCCGTTTGCTCTTCGGGAAACGAATTACCGACGACAGGCTGCAAGAAGCGGCAGGCATCGGCGTGCGCGTCGACGGGCAGGCTGCGGGCAGGCTGCATCATCTGGAAGCGCACCCACGCGCTGTGCCGGTTCCGGCTGAATTGCAGTTTAAGCCGCCGTGGTCGTTGGGGGAAACGGCCGTGGTCGCCGCCGACACATTCCCCGGACCGGCGGAAACCCTGGCCGGCCATCAAACCACAACCGGCGCCAAAACCTGGGCCAAAAGTTTTGGCTTGGGACACATCTATCTGCAAGCAGAAGGCGCCAAAGTAAAAGCCAGCGCCAGCAGCCCCAATCCGGGCCGGACGCTTTACACCATCCCCTGGGACGACCCGACCTTTGCCGAACTGGAGGTGGAAATTACGCCGCCCGGTACTAAGCGCGGCGAATGGGAATTCGGCCGTGGCGGGCTGGTTTTTTGGCAAGACGATGACAATCAACTGATCGTCAACACCTGGCTAGACGATTTTTATGATGGCACATCCATCTCTTCTTTCTTTCATTTGCGGGGATTTGAAGAAATTTATGACGCTGTGTGGACCAACGTGGGCCGCCGCGTGCAGTGGGGCGTGCCTTATCGGCTGCGGGTGGCTTTTGATGGGAACCATTATATTATTTATGTCAATGATGAGCCGGTGTTGGTGCGATCCATTACCGACGTTTACCCCCAATTTGACCGGTTGGCTATCCGCCGGGTGGGTTTGGCGGCCAATTGGGAATGGGGCAACGACACCGGCAGTCTGTTTAAGCAGTTTGTCGCGCGACAAAGGACAAGGAACGATGACCACGGAACAAAATAAAGCAAGCGAGGTAGCGAGCAAGGGATGGCTTGGCCTGAAGATAGCGGGATTTACCAGCGGATTACGCCGCCGCTGGCTGCGCAACCGCGATGTGACGATTGGGGAGGGGGTGGCGAAGGGATTGCGCTTTAACGCGGCTGTCTCGAATCCGGAATACAGTCTGGGCAGTAACGAGCGTCCGGTTCAGGCGGCGTTTGCGCAGCACCTGCATGAAGGCGACGTGTTGTATGACATTGGGGCTAACGTGGGGTTCTTTACGCTGATTGGGGCGAAATTGGTTGGTCCTGGTGGGCAGGTTCATGCGTTTGAGCCTGTGCCGGAGAATGCAACGGCCGTGCGCCACAACTGCGAGATGAATGGGATGAAGCAGGTGGTGGTGTGGGAAACGGCCGTGTCCGATCAATGCGGCACAGGCGAACTGCAATTAGCCGCATACTCTGGCGGCGCATCCCTCTCAGTAACCACCGCGCCGCCGGACTTCAAAGGCATCCTCCAGGTAGAACTTACCACCATCGACACATTGGTCAGCAGCCACAAGCTCCCCGCGCCAGCCATGGTCAAAGTCGATGTGGAGGGAGCCGAAATCAACGTATTTCAGGGCATGACGGCCACCATTCAGTCCCACAAGCCCATCATTATCTTCGAAATTGACGATGGCGATCCCGAAGCCTTTGAGAAAAAACGGCAGATCTGCACCGATTTTTTGCAGAAATTCGGCTATCAGATCGAACTTTTGCCGGATTCTTACCCCCATGCCGGGTGGATGGTAGAAAACTATCTTGCGCTGCCCACATGAGGATTTCTTAATGTTTAGCCTGTAAAGGCAAGACTCCCAATTGACGATAACACCCCCTGCCACTATAGTGCTGAGCAAATTAGTGCAAAGGTAGGGTGTTATGAAAGTAAAACAAAAGGCAATTTCTTTTGTTCTGTGCACGGCCGTTCTCGCGGCCATCATCGGCATCGGACAAAATCTTTCCACCACAGCCACCATCGAAGCACAAGAAACAGTTACCGGTTCGCCCATCTTCCTGCCCTCGCTTATTCGCAGTAAAGGCAGTTTTCTGGCGACTTTTGATGGCGACCCGGCGCAGCCAACGCCGTGGAATCCCACAAATTGGGATATAACCGTTCACTCTCGTGATGTGGATACCTGGGATGCGATAGAGACCATGCAGGGGGCGCATGGGCCAAACTGCGAGCCGCCGCCGGCAGCGCATACCGTCAGCGCGTATGAAGACACCGTATTTCAATGTAAAAATCACATGATGACGGCCATAAACGCCGGTGGGTATGGCCTGATTTATTTAACGCCAAACCAGATGGTCGATTTTGCCGATGGCGAGGCGGTTATCTCTTTTGACGTTTCCACCCTGCGCACGTCGGGACGCGACTGGATTGACGTGTGGGTGACGCCGTTCGATGACAATCTTCAACTGGCCTTGCAAGATTATTTGCCAGACCTGAGCGGTGAACCGCGCAATGCCATCCACATTGCCATGGATTTTAGCAGCTCAAGGTTCCAGGGGTTTCTCATCCGCGATTTTTCGCTCAGTTCAATTCCGGGCACGGGTGATTCCTGGCAGGGGTATGAAAGTTTTCTCACGCCGGATGCCCGCCGTCGGGACACGTTTGAACTGCGCATTTCGCGTAATCACATTAAATTCGGCATGCCCGCGTATAATTTTTGGTGGATCGATACGAGCATTACTCCCTTAAATTGGAACCAGGGCGTGGTCCAATTGGGGCATCATTCATATAACCCGACCAAAGCCTGCACGGGCTGTGGCCCGAATACCTGGCACTGGGACAACGTGATGATTGATCCGGCCGTGCCGTTTACCATGGTGCGCGCGGATCGGCGTGTGGTAAGCAGCGCGACGCCAGCGGTGGTTAATTTCGCCACGGCCGTGCCGTCAGGCTCGTATCTTCGTTTTACGGGGATTGGCACGAATTTGCAGGTTTCCTTCAACAATGGCGTCTCCTGGCAGGCTGCGCGGGTTCAGCCGGCCAGAAACTCGCCCCAGGAAGGCACATTTAAATCATACTGGATGTCGGCCCCTGCGGGCACAACCAGTGTGAGATTTAAAGCCAACGACTGGTGGGGCGGCGCGTGGCAAGTGCGGGATATTTCTATTTGGTCTCGCACGGTTCGCCCCTAAAGCGAAGATTGTTTTGCCGGCGCCGGGTGGTGGGGTCGGCCGGCTGCTCAGCGCGATATTGCCCAAAAACCCGGCGATGGGAATTGTTATGTAACTTTATTTTGGACGTTTTTGAGTATCTTCTCAAAAAGTTGGGGAATTTGTAGGTCGGATTGTTAATCTGACCGTGCGGCATGCCATTCTGCACTGCGACACCCCGAAATTTTGAGAAGATACGTTTTTGGGTTCTTCAGGAACTCAGGGGTTAGACAGCCCCTGATGCGTGAAGCGTGATGCGTGACCAGAAAGGTTTCACGCATTACGCATCACGCATCAGACCAAACCCCAGGAAATCCCAAAGACCCCGTTTTTGAATCGAAAAGGAAGGCGCACGGGCAGTTAGTTTACTGCTGATTATCCGTGCGTCTTGGTTTTATGCCTGGGGTTGGGGTCGGGTTTTCTGGAGTGGCTGCCTGAGCGGATGGGTATCCGTTATGTAGTTCTTAAGCTTTGTCCAAGATGATCTCCATGAGCCTGCAAGGCTCGCGGAGTGTGTTTTGCCTGGAATTTGAAACAGGCGAGCCATGATAGGTTGCTAAATGGGGCGCTTTGGCGTTGTTTTAGGAGAAGCTATGTTACGTCTGGTTATCTTGCGGATATTAGAAAGTTATTTTCGACATCGTTGGTTATATTTATTGCCAATTGTGTTGTCGGTTGCTCTGGCCGCTTATTTTGTGGTGAATGAAAAACAAAGCTATTACGCGCAGGGCGTGTTGTATGTGCAGAATGAGTCTTATCTGGCTTCGTTGACAAATGTGACAGACAACAGTGGATCGTGGTGGGTAACGGCCGCGCAAACGGCGAGCCAGGATTTGAATGAACTGCTGCAAACGGATGCGTTTGTCCGCGCGATTATTCAGCAAACGGATTTGGAAGCGAAGATGAATGAGGGGGATACGGCCGTTAAAACCCTCATCGACGAAACACGCAAAAGCATCTGGGTCTTTACGTTGGGCGATAACCAGATCGTCGTGAGTGCCACGCGGGAACAGCCGGAAATTGCCTACCAATTAGTGAACGCGGTTGTTGAAGGCTATGTGCAGTGGCAAATCAATGCCCAGCTATCTGAAAGCGAAACCGCCCAAAACTTCTTCAATGACCTGATTAAAACCTACGAAGATGAACTAAATGCGGCGCGCGAAGAAATGAAGCTTTATTTGGTCGCCCACCCGGCCCCGCTGCGCGGCGATAGACCCGGCGGCGAACAAATCGACATCGATCGCCTGCAAGGGGCCATCGACCTGGCATCTTCCCGTTATGCCACAGCTCTGGATAAAGAAGAAAGCAGCCGGTTGTCTATTGCCCAAATTCAAAGTGATGCCCGGCAAAAATATTTCTTGATCGACGCCCCACGCATGCCCACGGAACCGAGTAATTCCTTAAGAGATAAGGCGATCAAAGCGGCCGTGTTTTTGGTAGCCGGTGCCTTTCTCTCGATTGCGGCCATAGTTGGCTCGGCGATCATCGATCGCAGCATGCGGCTGCCCATTGATGTGTCCCATCGCCTGGATTTGCCTGTGCTGGCGCTGATTCCGGACGTTATGCCACGCCGGAGATGGTATCAACGGCGAAAGAAGGCGCAAAAAGAGGTGGTAGATCTGCAAGAAGAAATGAAAGAGGGAACAGCTATCATGCCCTCCGGTCAACTGAACGATCTGACTGAAATCCAAAATGAACGCAAAGGCGACAAAGCGAATATCACTCTATGAATCAAACCGGCCGGACCATCGTAAAAAACGCCAGCGTTTTGCTAATTTCCCAGGTGTCTACCTGGGGGTTGTCGCTGGTTATCATGATCTTTATGACCCGTTACCTGGGCGCAACGGGTATTGGGCAGATTCATCTGGCAAATTCAATTTGGGCGATTTTGGCGATCACCATTGAATTTGGCATGAACACCTATCTGACGAAAGAAATTTCGCGTTCCCCGGAAAGAATTGACAATCTTTTAAGCGTATCGTTGATCCTTCGGTCGCTGCTTTACGTGGGCAGCATTTTTGTTTTATTGCTTTACCTCCAGTTCACGGATTATGCTCCGGTGACGATTGCGGTGATTTTTGTCACTGGGATCAGCAATTTGGTCATTCAGTTTGGCATGGTTTACCGCGCCTCGTTAGAGGGGTTGGAGCGGATGGAATATATTTCAGTGGCGCAGATTGTGGCTCGGATATTTACGGCCGTTGTCACCATCGCCTTGCTGCTGCTGAATTATGGTCTTATTGCCATCGTCTCTGTGGGTATCTTCGAGTCATTGATCAACGTAGCCATCCAGTATACGGCCGTGCGTCGCCTGCGCCGCCCGAAATTTTATTTTAACTGGGCTGCGGCGAAAGAGATGCTGCAAAAAAGTTACCCTTACTTGATTGTGTACATCTTCCTGGTGATGTATATGCAGGTAGACATCATCGTCATTTCGCTGCTGGTGAATGAAACGGGCGTGGGTTGGTATGGCGCTGCGGACCAATTATTTGGCACGCTGTTGTTTTTGCCGTCCATTTTTATGACGGCCGTATTCCCCGTCCTCTCTCGCATGTATGCCAACGCCTCAGACTCGTTACCCAGACTCATGAGCAAAAGCTTCAACCTGCTCCTGCTGGTCAGCGTCCCGGTTGGTCTGGGCGTGCTGGTCATTGCCGACCCTCTGGTTGTCCTGCTGTTTGGCGAGGAATTTATTAAAAGCGGTCCCATCCTGGCGGTCATGGGCATTGTCATTATTCTGACCTACCAAAACATGCTTTTGGGGCAATTTTTTATCTCCATCGACAGACAAAAAGATTGGACCTGGGTGATGGCTGCCGCTACCGCCGCCACCATCGCCCTTGATTTGGTGTTGATCCCCTGGTGCGAGCGCGTCTTTGGCAATGGCGCCATTGGCGGCTCCATCGCGTTTGTGATTACCGAAGCCGGCATGTTGTTTGTCGCCCTGAGAATGCTGCCCGACGGCATCATCACCTGGCAATCCAGCCGCCGATCCTCGCGGGCAATTCTGGCCGGTATCGGCATGGTGGCAGCCACCTGGTGGGCGCGCGATCTCTTCATCGCCATTCCCATAGCCCTGGGCGTGGTGTCTTATTCTGCCTTGATCCTTTTGCTGCGCGTTGTTCCGCCAGAAGATTGGGACCTGCTCAAAACAATTGGCGTGTCGCTCATGAAACGTGTGCGCAAACAGCCGGCCTAACCGGATAACGAAAAGTCATCTATCCGTCTTGTAACGAGATTGTTATGAAATTTACTTTACGCAAACAGAAAAAAGAACCGCTGCCGCCGCTGGTTATTCCGGCCGGCGACGGCACGCCGATCCAGAAATTTTCTGGCGAGGTGGTTGATAATTTACGCTACATGGTCACGCGAATTTTGCGCAATGGTCAGCTTCCTTCTCGCCTGTCGATGGTTTCGGCGCTGCGCGGCGAAGGGGTGACTTATCTTTCTCAGGCTTTGGCGGCCACTATTGCCCATGACATGAAGGCGCGCATTTGCGTGGTGGATTTGAATTGGTGGTGGCCATCTCCGGCAATTATGGCGGCCACCGATAATCCGGGTCTGGCGGCCGTCATTGCCAAAGAAGCCAAACTTGATGATGTCATCGCGCCTACCGGCTGGTCTAACCTGGTGTTTATCCCTGCGGGAGACATGGCCATTGAACATAGGCCGGTTATGGCGCGCAGCCAGGAACTGCAAGATGTGATCAACAATTTGAGTACCCGGTTCGACTTTTTGATATTGGATATTCCGGCCATTCATTCCACCAGCGACGCGATTCCGCTGGCTTCATTGGGTGACGCCTGCTGCCTGGTGGTGCGCCAGGGAATTACTACTGTGGAAGATGTGCGGCTGGGGCTGGATGAGATTGACCATATTCCCATGTTGGGCGTGGTATTGAACCGGGTCAAATTGGCGACGCCCACGTTTGTGACCAAGTTGATTCCTGCCTGATAACTGTGATGCATGGGGTGTGAAACGGCCGTACCCACAAGGATTTGACTCTGTGAAAATTTTTATCGGGTTTATCATATTCGCCTTCATCGGCGGCTTACTGATGTGGAAACTGTCCTTCCAGCGGCGCTCTTTTATCTTGCTCGGCGTCTGTGTGTTGGTTGGTTTTGCTTATTATTTCCTGAATCAACTCTAAGCTACTGTCTGCGAACAGGCTGAGGGTTTGCGCCACGATGTCTCATACCTGATGGACAAAGATAGCGTCATTGCCTCAGAAATTGCCCCAACGATCTCATGTCAACGTATATCGATAACTATGACCACCCAATAGATGTCGGAACGCGCCAGCGGCGCTCTTTTGTCGCCTGGCTTCTATGGTTCCTGGCAATGTTCGGCCTATCGGCGTTTTTGGGTCTGGTGATGGTGAAACGCGGTCCCAATCTGTCTGTTTTGGCCTGGCTGGTGTATCTGGCTGGCGTGCTGGTCATTTTTTATCGGCCGCGTTATGGCCTGTATTTAATCATCTTTTTGGTGCTGATAGGGGATAATTATCTAACCCCCTGGTATCCATTTACGAAAAACTTTTCGAGCCGCGAGTCGTTGTTATATTTGCACGACACGCTCATTATCAGCCCCTTGGAATCCTATTTTGCCCTGATTTTTATCTCCTGGCTGGGTCGAGGGGCGATGCAGCGGAAGATGAAGTTTTACGTCAGTGAATTGTTTCTGCCGGCGATGATCTTTTTGGGGTTCATCTTGTTTGGCCTGTTTTACGGCGTTTCGACCGGCGGCAACCTGAATATTGCGCTCTGGGAGTCAAGGCCAATTTTTTATTTGGTTGCCATGTTGGTTCTAACCAACAACCTGATAGAAACGCGCCGTCAGGCCAGCAATTTGCTCTGGACGGCGATGCTGGCTCTGTTGGTTGAAAGTTTGATTGGCGATTATTATTTTCTGGTGACTCTGCGAGGCAGTTTGCAAGGCGTGGAAGCGATTACGGAACATGCGGCGGCCATTCACATGAATACGTTGTTTGTTTTTGTGGCGGCGTCGTGGCTGTATAAAGCATCTGCTGTTAAACGGTTTGTGCTGCCTCTGATGGTTCCGATTGTATTTCTAACGTATCTGGCTACGCAGCGCCGCGCGGCTTTTCTAACGTTGGCCATTGCCCTGGTCATGATGGCGATTATCCTGTTTCTGGAAAACAGACGGGCGTTTTGGTTGATTGTGCCGCCTTTGGGTCTGGCGGCAATGGTTTATATCGCTATTTTTTGGAATGCCAGCGGCGCATTGGGTTTGCCGGCGCAGGCGGTGAAGTCGGTTGTGGCGCAGGATCAGGCGGACGCGGCGGATTTGTCGTCGAATTTGTACCGGCAGATTGAGAATGTGAACACGAGTTTTACGGTGCATCAACGGCCGTTAACCGGCGTCGGCTTCGGGCAAAAATTTTACGTGATTGTTCCCCTGCCAGACATCAGCTTTTTCTCCTGGTGGCAATACTTTCCCCACAACTCCATCATCTGGATTTGGCTAAAAGCTGGCGTTGGCGGCTTTATCGCCATGCTGTTTTTGGTCGGCATGGCCATTATGGTTGGGGCGCGGGCTTTGTGGCGCATGCCGCGTGATGACATGAGCGCAATCGTTCTGACGGCCGTTCTCTACATCGTCATGCACTTTATTTTTGCCTATGCGGATATTTCTTGGGACATTCAGAGCATGGTCTACGTTGGCATGATGATGGGCTTGCTGAGTGCGGCCGAACATATCGTCGGCCAACCGGTCCCTGCCAAACAAACTCGCTGGCCCTGGCAGCCTGCGCCGGAACCGGCGCCCGGGTTACGGCCGTTTCCACCACCATCATCGAATACAAAATGAGGCACGTCATCCCCTATGTTGCAAAAACTACTCAGTGTCGCCCGTGAAGAAATGTACGGACTGCACCCACGCTGGCTGCTGGCGCGAATCCTGCTATTTCCCTTGCCCCCTTATGTTGGCAGCCGACTGCGCGTCGCCCTCTTGCGCCTGCTTGGTTTCCATATTGGCCTTGGCGCGTCGATGTGGGGACTGCCCAAACTCATCGGCAGTGGCAAGCTGCACCAAAAATTAACCATCGGCCACCACTCCTTGTTCAACATCGACTGCTTTATCGATCTGGCCGCGCCCATTGCCATTGGCAGCCAGGTTGTCCTGGGACCGCAAGTTACCCTCATTACCGGCGCGCACGAAATTGGCGATGCTTCTTGCCGGCTGGGTTTGTTGGTTCCGCAGCCCATTGTCATCGGAGATGGCGCCTGGTTGGGCGCGCGCTGCACCATTCTTCCCGGCGTCACCGTTGGGGCGGGGGCAGTGGTTGCCGCCGGGGCGGTGGTTACCAAAGACGTGCCGCCAAATACCCTGGTGGGCGGCGTGCCGGCCAAAGTAATGCGTCTTTTGGACGCAGTGCAAGAGGGCGCGGTAACACCATGAACCTGGCTTTCCTGCACAATGTTTGGGCCAATCTCAGCGCCCGTTGGTATTTTCGTTCAGCCGCTTACCTGGGTCCGCGGGTTCGATTGTGGGGCCGGGCGGTTGTGAAAAACCAGGGGATGTTACGCATTGGCAATCGCGTCCGAATTGAGGGGAGAATTGTCCCGTTGGAATTGGGGACAGGCGAGCAGGGGACGCTGGAAATCGGCGACGGCACGTTTATCAACTATGGCACCTCGATTTCTGCTTTGCGCTCAGTGCGGATTGGGCCGCATTGCAACATCGGCACATACGTCATCATCATGGACAACGATTTTCACCGGCTGGAACCGGAACGACGGGACGAGCGCCCGGAATCGAAACCGATTGTAATAGAAGAAAATGTGTGGCTGGGGGCGCGGGTTGTTGTGCTGGGCGGCGTCACGATTGGCGCGGGCAGCGTCATCGGCGCGGGCAGCGTGGTGACGCGCGATATTCCGCCGCGCAGTTTAGCGGTTGGCGCCCCGGCGAAAGTTATTCGGCAATTATGAGGAAACGGCCGTTATCTCTATGAACATCAGCATCATCATCCCCACCTATAATCGGCTTGCCTCCTTAAAACGGGTGCTTAAGGGCCTGGAAAACCAAACCCTTGCGCCGGCCAACTTTGAAGTTGTAGTTGTTTCTGATGGCGCCACCGACGGCACAGATGAATTTCTGGCCAATCTGGCGACACCCTTGACCCTGAATCCTGTTTTTCAGGTGAATGCCGGAGCGGCTGCGGCGCGAAATGCGGGCATCCAAACGGCCGTTGGCGACCTCGTTGTCTTCCTTGATGATGATGTGGTTCCCGCCCCGCAGTTGTTGGCCGAACACCTGCGCACCCATGCCGCCGAAGGCGACAACCTGGTGGTTCTTGGCCCCATGATCACGCCCACCGACTTTGTGATGGCTCCCTGGGTGCAGTGGGAACAGGCCATGCTGGTGAAGCAATACACCGCCATGACCCACGGCGATTGGGAACCCACAGCGCGACAGTTTTACACCGGCAATACCTCGCTGCCTCGGAGTTATCTCCTGGCATCTGGCGGCTTCGACACCCAATTCAAACGCGCCGAAGACGTGGAATTAGCCTACCGCCTGGCCGATTCCGGCTTGCGCTTTGTGTTTAACGCGGCAGCCATCGGCTACCATTATGCCGAGCGCAGTTTTACCTCCTGGATGAATATCGCGTATGCCTACGGCCGTAACGACGTGATTTTTGCGCAGGAAAAAGGGCAGACCTGGCTGCTGACAACCATTTGGCGCGAATACCGCCAGCGAAATGTGATAATTCAAGCGATAACGAGTGTGGGGTTGGGACGGCCGTTTATCAGCCAACTCATCCTCAAACTGCTAGAAATTAGCGCCTTGGCAGGCTACAAACTGGGTCTGAAAACCTTAGCCGCTCAGGCTTACAGCGGCATTTTTAACCTGCGGTATTATCAAGGCACAGCCGACCAATTGGGCAGCCGGGCGGCGTTTTTTGCCGGCCTAAGCGCCCCGAATGCGGTTACGCCAGACCAATCGGGCAATGACACAAGTCGCCCACCCGCACAAACTTCAATGGTAGACAGGTGATTGGGTCATGAGTAAATTCAAACAAGATGTGCAGCGATGGGTTGTGCCGCAGCAAATCGCCGACCCGTCTGAAATAACATGGGGACGCACGCTGCGGCTGCTTTGGCAGTATATGTCCTTACGCGCCATGCTTTGGTATCGTTTTGGTTCCTGGTGCAAAGAACGGCGGATTCCGATGATCCCCGGTTTGGTGCAGCGCTTCTTGCTGCGCTTTTTTGGCTTAGAAATCTGGATAGGGGCCAAAATTGGCGGCGGGTTGTATATTGCGCACCCGGTAGGCACAGTCATCGCCGTGCAAGAAATGGGTGAAAACTGCACCATCGTCGCCAGCGTCACCACCGGGATGCGCAACGAATGGGCCTTTCCCCGAATTGGGAACAACGTGTTTATTGGCGCAGGCGCGCGCGTGCTGGGCGGCATTCAGGTGGGTGATGGCGCGGTGATTGGCGCGAACGCGGTTGTGATCCATGATGTGCCGCCAGGAGCGACAGCGGTTGGCGTTCCGGCCAAAGTCATCAAGCAAGCGCCCGTGGCGCAGGATGGTTTGAATGTTGAAGATTCGTAAGCCGAGAGAGTTGGGTCCTGGGTTACGGCCGTGTACCTTGATAGGGAATTTATGATTCGTGTTACCTTCATGATGGAGCAGCACATCGGCCATCGCGCCTACTATCAGAATCTCAGGCAGTTTATTGATCAGACGCAGGAAATTGAGGCCAACTGGGTTCCCATTACCTATGAGGATGATGGGTATGCGTGGACCCGATTGCCCTTTTTGCCACAAGGCGTGCGCGGTACGCTAAACGGCCGTGCCCAGGCCCGCAGCGGACTAAAACAAACCCCGGCCGATGTGGTGCTGGCTAATACGCAAGTTCCTGCCGCTCTCGCCGGCCGCCTCATTCACCGCCAACCTTATATTTTGTCCACCGACATCACCCCCCGGCAATACGACGAAATGGCCGAGCTGTACGGGCATCAACCGGATCGATGGAAGCTGCTGCGGGATTATAAACATCGCGTTAACTGCGCGCTCTTTCGCGGCGCGGCGCGTGTCTTGCCCTGGTCCACCTGGGTTGAAGATTCGCTCATTCGGGATTATGGGGTAAACTCGGAGCGTATTGAAGTAGTTCCTCCAGGGGTCAACCTGGACATCTGGCGGCCAAAAGCCCGCCAGCCCAACGGAACGTTACGAATTTTATTTGTCGGGGGAGATTTTTACCGCAAGGGTGGCGACGTTTTACGCGATGCGTTTCGGCAGCTGCCAGATGGCCTGGCTGAACTGGTGTTGGTGACACGCTCGCAGATTCAACCGCAGCGCGGTGTTTTGGTCTACAATCACCTGCAGCCCAATTCTGCGGAACTTATTGATCTCTACCAGACAGCGGATGTATTTGTTTTGCCCACCAAAGCCGAGGCTTTTGGTATTGCGGCAATAGAGGCCAGTGCGATGGGGATGCCAGTAATTGCCACGGCCGTTGGCGGCGTTACCGATATCGTCGTCGACGGTGAAAATGGTTTCCTGGTAAGTCCGGGTAACGTTGACCTGTTGGCCAAACGCCTGCATCAGCTTGCTGCGGACCCCGATTTGCGGAAACGGTTGGGGCAGGCTGCCCGCAGTCGAGCCGAACAAAAATTTGACGCTCGGCAAAATGCAGCCCGAATCACTGAAATTTTGCATCAAACGGCCGTATAAGGCAGCTCATTCATGAAAACCCGTTTTGCCATCATTTGGGGATTGTTTATCCTCTGGCTGTTCACCGGTTGCCAATCGACAACATCGGGTACTGTGACGACCATTGTCCCGTTGCCGACGCCGACGACCTTTTTGTTTTTCACCCAGACGGAAGCGCCAACGGCTTATGAAACAAGAACAAACGCGCAATTAACGGCCGTGCCCACCGTCGCCAGCATCTTTTCCGAACGTGATACCCCGGTTCCCACCCTTACCAATACCCCCTTTCCCACATACCCGCCGCTTCGCCCCAATTTTTCGTCCACAGACACCATCACCAAAACCATTTACGATGATGCCTTAAACGAAAACTGGACTATTTTGGAAGACACCGGCGCAATTTTTGACACCGCCAGCGAAATTCGCGTCCGCACCGGACAGCACTCCATCGCCTTCACGCCTGAAATCGACTTCAGCACACTTTTTTTCACCGTCAAACCAGAAACCCGCACCTCCTATCCATTCAACGAAGTCGTGGGCATCGATTTTTGGCTCAACAGCGGAGACGATTATCTGCAATTAGACGAATTGGCTGTTGCCGTTGTGGGCAGCAACGATTATTACTATTGGGTCGCCGATGACAAATCGGTTGCCTTCCCCCAGGGCGAATCCTTTTCCGAAACACGCCTCTATTTCCTGGGTCTCAATCGCTCCATCCCGCCGGAAACGTGGGTTGAGGTGTATTTGCCCATGGAATCTCTCGTCTACGATCCAGAGTACCAATATGTGACCGGCTTTTACCTGAAAAATGACGTCGGATTTGAAAACACCATTTACATCGACGATATCAATTTCTTGATGACGCCAAATTTGGCTGAAACGCCGATTCCCCTACGCACCGTGCCTGCCCCAACTAGCACGCCATCGCCCGAAGGCGCTTCACCCGACGGCACATCGACGCCCGCTGCCAATGCGTCCGCCGAACCGGCGGGTGCGGCTTGCGAGGTTACCCCTCCGCCCGGATGGGTTAGTTACCGCATAAAAACAGGCGATACAATAGCCAATCTCGCCTTTGCCGCCGGAGCCTCTTTAGAATCGGTGCTAGACGCCAATTGTCTGAGCTCAGATTCCGTGCTCAGTTTAAATAGAGAAATTTGGCTGCCTTCTTTGCCCAGAACGCCCACGCCCACAGGATGATTGCCACGGTTTTCTGATCTACACTCCCCTAAATTGACAAAACCGATAAAGTAACCTGGGTCTTTAGGATTCCGTGGGGTCGGACGTGAAGCGTGTTGCGTGAGGTTTCTCTGATCACGCAACACGCTTCACGCTTCACGCATCATTCGGTGTCAATCCCCTGAATTCCTGAAGAACCAGTAACCCGATGCTATCCAACGCTTTTAATTGGAGCTGTGCGGGTTCGCAGCCAGATAAACCTCAGGAAGTTTTGGTAGTAGATTGCCCTGATTTAACTTTAGGTAGTTTGCAAGGTTCTCGCGCTATTTTAAGAAGGTTGATTCTGCGGCAAATCAACAGGAGTTCCCTAAACAAGGGCCTTCCTGCTAGAGGCTAATGACTCTTTAAGCGCACCCAGGGCATCAATGTATCAATGTGATTTGGTTTTGTTTGAGGGTAATGTCTTTGTGCTGCAATATTCACCCGTAAATTTTCAAAGAGGGTTACGATGAAGGTATCTGTTTGTGTACCGACTTCTCGGCCGGATACGATAGCTCTAACAATTCAATCGATTCTCAAGCAAAGTTGGACTGACTGGGAACTTATTGCGGTGGGTCAAGGTGATTTAAGTCTTCCCCAGACTCAGGCTACGAGAACGGCCGTAACCAGCGCAACCGACGACCCACGAGTTCGTTATGCCCACACCCCGGAACGAGGCGCTACCCGCGCGCGCAACAAAGCCATGGAAGTGGCTACCGGCGATATTTTTGCCTTCATTGATGATGATTGCGAAGCCGACGAAGAATGGCTGGCTACGTTCATGACCTATTTTGCGCAAGACCCAACGCTTGGCATGGTTGGCGGCGCAGTGGTGGCCCCGCCAAAAACAGGCCGGGGCATCGCCAAATGCCCCACAGTTACGCCATCCGAATCGGTTTACGATCCGCAGCAGATGGGGTACACCCCGCCGGCCGGCTGGGAATGGATCAGCTGCAACGTTGCCATTACCCGTTCAGCCGCCGACGTGATTGGTCCCTGGGATCCATACCTCGGTCCCGGCACCGAATTCCCGGCCGCCGATGATTCCGATTATCTACTGCGCGCTGAAGCCTTGAACATCAAAATGGCTACGACGCCGAAAGCTGTGGTCTGCCACACATTTGGCTATCGTTACAATCAGCAGCTTTGGAAACATGCGCGGAACTATGCCTATGCCAACGGGGGGTTAGCGGCCAAATTAACGTTGATGGGTGATAACCGGGGTGAAAACTGGTTTGCCGGAACAAGGAATGAGCGATTAAATGGTTGGAAACGGCCGTTTCGCCCCCATCGTTTCTTCTCTGGCCTCATGGGTTGGCGCTTTTTTTCCAGCGGTTACGCCTCCTGTTTGCACCATTACCGCGCACACGCCAGCCTGCTCCAGCCTGTCAACGAAGGCGTTCTGGTTGATTAACCTCCTTGTCCATTTTGGGACAGCTAAAAAATTAAAATAGCATTCGCAAATAAGCTGGCGGTTTTCAGATTTGTCCAATCTCGCCGGTTCACTGCCAAATTTTAGATGAGAGCGTTGTATGAATAATCCCAAGGTGAGCATTGGCCTGCCTGTTTATAATGGCGAAAAATATGTCAGCCGGGCAATTGAATCCGTGCTGGCTCAAACCTATGCCAATTTTGAATTAATTATTTCTGATAATGCCTCCACAGACGGGACCGGAGCGATTTGTCAGGCCTATGCCGCAAATGACTCGCGTATTCGGTATTACCGCCAGGAGCAAAACCTGGGCGCGGCGCCCAACTTTAACTATGTTTTTGAACTGGCGCGCGGCGAATATTTCCAATGGTTGGCCTCCGATGACATGTTGGCCCCGGAGTTTCTGGGCCGTTGCGTCCCTACATTGGACAATGATCCCACCACAGTTTTATGCTTTTGCTGGGCGGAATACATCGATGAACAAGATCGGCCGTTTTCTACCTGTGAGTTAGCGCTTAGGATTGATGACGCCCGCCCTCGGACGCGCTTTCATGAGATTTTGCTGGGCTGGCACAACAGTTTTTATGTGTTTGGCCTGATACGCGTTTCCGCTCTGAAACAAACAAAACTCATCTTGCCCCACACGCATGGCGACACGATATTGATTGCTCGCCTGATCCTGTTGGGCCGTTTTCAGCAGGTTTCTGAATACCTGTTTAAATCCAGACGGCACGCTGCGCAATCGAACGAGATCTACAAAGTAGAAGTTCCTTGTGGTCTGGACACAGACGCTTATGCCTCATGGTATGATACCCAGGGCATGTCTCGGCCAAAGTACCCAAACTGGCGCATCTTGTCAGAATTCAACCAGACACTGAAGGGCGTCAACATTTCAATGATCGACCGCATGATTTGTCGCGTGTACATTGCACGTTTTGGTCTGCGACATATTCATTGCCTGCTGTGGGATTTAGGCGGTCTACCGCGTCGTTTTGTGGCCGTAACTTCCGCGCTATTCTTAAAGAAAAAATACACAGTTGAACGGAAGAGCGCCTGAGTTGTAGAACGGATTATGACTGTCTGCTACAGGTATATGTCTCGTGTTTGCAGATTAAATCGATAGGGGTCAGTATAAACAAGCTATGTTAAATGTATTGTTCATGCAGTCTCAAACTTATTTTGGCGCTGATTCATATATACATTCTCTGATCATTAAAGAGCTGGATCGTAGTTGGATTAACGTACACATCGCCTGCAATTATGGTGATGGCGAGGGTAAGTCGGCGGCGGCTCAGGCGTTGGAACCCTTACCAGATATTCACATACGCCCCACAAAATTTGGCACGTCGATTAATTTTCGGTCCAAGGGCGAGATTGTTCGTGATTCGGTTATGCATGGCGTTCCGGCTTTTTTTAGTCTGGCAGGGCTGGCAAAGTATATCCGCGATAATCACATCCAGGTTATTCATTGCACCGAAAAACCACGAGATGCTTTTTACGGGCAGCTGTTGGCGAATTTGACGGGAGCCAAATGTGTGATTCAACTGCATGTAAAAGCCGAGGACTGGATCAGCAAGAATGTGCAATGGGCGATGAAACGAGCGGATGCCTTGGTAGGTGTGTCGGAGTTTGTGGCCGAGTCGATTGTGGCGATGGGCTACCCGGCCGAGAAAACCTTTTATGTTTTAAATGCGATTGAAAGTGATCGCTGGAACCCGGCTGTAGACGGCCGTCCCATTCGCCAGGAATTTCACATTAAGCCAGACACACCGTTGTTACTGACCGTTTCCAGATTGAGCTACTGGAAAGGGCACACCGAACTGTTAAAAGCCCTGGCGGAAGTCAAAAAACAAACGTCGAACTTTAAACTGTTGATCGTCGGCGTGGACGACCCGCGCGCGCATCCGGGGCATGGCAGCTATACGGCCGAATTAAAAGCCCTGGTAACTGAATTGCAGCTTGACAATCAGGTTGTTTTCACGGGGTATCGGAGCGATGTTCAGGAGCTAATGGCGGCGTGTGATATGTACACCATGCCCAGTTTTGAGGAACCATTTGGCATGGTCTATTTAGAAGCCATGTGCATGAAAAAACCGGTTATTGCGTTGGATAATGGCGGTTCCCGTGAAGTGGTTGAACAAAATAAAACGGGCTTGTTGTCTGCGCCGCAAGATATTGCCGCGCTGGCAGAAAATATCCTGACCTTGATGAATGATGCGAACCTGCGACAAACGTTGGGGGAGAACGGCCGTATCCGCGCTCAGGAACACTTCACACCCCGCCGCATGGCCCACGATGTCGAAGAAATTTATCGCCAGATATTGAATCTATAACTCATTTCCGAGTTGCCATGTAGTCCAGATGCGTTTCTCTTGTTAGGTTTGCCAGTTTATGATCTGAGGAGGTAAATATGCAAAATTTTGTACCCAGAAAAGAGTATCTCGTGTTCGGCGCACCTAAAATAGAAGATGATGAAATCGAGGAAGTGGTTGATTCTCTCCGTCGCGGGTGGTTAGGAACCGGCCCCAAAGTCGCCCGGTTTCAAGACATGTTTAGCCGTTACGTGGGGGCAGAATATGCGATTGCCCTCAATTCCTGCACGGCCGGTCTTCACCTGTCGCTCCTGGTTGCCGGCCTGAAGCCAGGCGATGAAGTGATCACTACGCCCATGACCTTCTGCGCCACCGTGAACACCATCCTTCATGCCGGTGGCAAGCCTGTCCTGGTCGACTGCGACAGAGACACCATGCTCATCGATCCACAGCGCATTGCAGATGCCGTCACGCCCCGGACGCGAGTGATTTTGCCGGTTCATTTGTGCGGACGGCCGTGCGACATGAACGCCATCGAAACCATCGCCCAAAAACATGATCTCATCGTCATCGAAGACGCCGCCCACGCCATAGAAAGCGCCTACAAAGGCCAAAAAATCGGCAGCATCAGCCATCTCACCGCGTTTTCTTTTTACGTCACCAAAAACATTGTCACCGGCGAAGGCGGCATGGTCACCACCAACAATCCTGATTTTGCCGACAAAATAAAAATGTACGGCTTGCACGGCATGAGCCGCGACGCCTGGAAACGCTTTTCAGACGATGGCTACAAACATTATCAGGTCATCTTCCCCGGTTTCAAATACAACATGATGGACCTCCAAGCCGCCATTGGCATGCATCAGCTCACCAGAGTGGACGAGTATCTGGCAAGGCGAAATGAAATCTGGTCCCAGTACGATACCGCTTTTGCCGATTTGCCGGTGGGTTTACCATCTCCCGCCGAACCGGACACCATTCATGCCCGCCATTTATACACCCTCATGATAGACGAACAACGATGCGGCCTGAATCGTGATGCCTTCCTGCAAAAAATGCACGAAATGAATATCGGCACAGGCGTCCATTACGTCGCCGTCCATCTCCACCCCTATTACCGGGAACAATTTGGCTATAAAGCCCAAGATTTCCCCAACGCCGCCTGGATCAGCGAGCGCACCGCGTCATTGCCGCTATCTCCCAAGATGACCGATCAGGATGTTGAAGATGTTATTCAGGCTGTCAGATTTATTCTGTCGGCCAAAAGGTAAACGCTATCATGGAAACAAAATCGCCCAAGGTATCGGTTACGGTAACAAGCTATAACTACGCCAAATATATCGGTCAAACAATCGAAACGATTTTAGGGCAAACCTATAAAGATTTTGAACTGGTCATCATTGATGATGGCTCAACGGATAAATCGGTTGAGGTAATCAAAAAATATGCTGTGCGCGATGACCGAATTCGCCTGCATGTGAATAAGAAAAACAAAGGATATGCTCAAACATTGGAAGATGTCGCCGCCATGGCCCAGGGTACTTATCTGGTACACATGGATTCTGATGATTGGATCAAGTCCTCTACCGCGTTTGAACGCCAGGTAGCCATCTTGGATGCCAACCCCGATGTTGTGTTTGTTTATTCGGCTTTGTCTGAATACAACAACAAAGGGAAAAAACTGATGAGTATGGCGTCTTTTCCTACAGACACCATTGTTCCCGGCGTTGAAGCGGCGCAAAAGGCGATGGGCTTTTATATTGGACACAGCGGGCCGATGTTTCGCCGGGATGCCTTTTTGCAATGCGGCGGTTATGATCTGAACTACCACTTTGTTCTGGATTTAAAGCTCTGGTTTGATCTATGCGTTTTGGGTAAGGTCGCTTACATCGCCGATGATTTGTATGCTTACCGCCAGCACAGCCAGAGCATGACGGCCGTTCTCAAACATCGCCGCCTGACGAAAGAAATGCTCCATTCAATTGATACCGTTTTTGACGGTCCATTGGGCATTCAGATGGACGACCCGACCGGGGCGAAACGGCAGGCCTATACACATGCGCTCACGGCCGTTCCCATGTCCCTGGTATTTGGCGACAGCTACCGGCAATCTTGGAAAATTATGTGGGAAAGCATTAAACTGCGCCCACGTGAATCGCTGCTTAATAAACGGACACTCATTATCACGGCCCGCACGGTTTTAGGAGCCAAATGGTATGAAAAGGTTCGACGCTTATTTACATTTTGAGCAGCTAGACAGACCCTAAGGGTTTAGTTAAAACCCTTAGGGTCTTCCCAGTTGATAGAGATCGAGGATTTCATTGGTTAAAATCGGATTCATCATCGAACAGGCCTTAGGCCACATCACCCACGGGCAAAATTTGCAGCAAAACGTCGCCCAAGACCCCACCATCGAGGCCTACTGGGGTTTGCCCGCCTGGGATGCCGGTGGATTGGCCGGCCTCGTGCCCAATTGGACCTTTAAAGCCGGCTTGCAGGCGCGCCAGCAAATTGCCGCTATGCAGCGGCAGACGCAGCTAGACGTGTTGTTTTTTCATACGCAGGTTACGGCCGTTCTCGCCCAAGCCTGGTTAAAACGTATCCCCGCTGTCGTTTCCCTGGATGCCACGCCCCGGCAGTACGACGCTCTCGGCGAATTTTACGCCCACAGTTCCGGCCCGGCCTGGCTGGAAAACTGGAAATGGCGGCTGAACCGGGACTGCCTGGCGGCCGCGCAGCACGTCGTTACCTGGTCGGCCTGGGCCAAAGAGGGCGTGGTTGGGGAATACGAAGTTCCGGCAGACAAAGTGACCGTCATTCCGCCCGGCGTCAATGTGGCGGCCTGGAAACGGCCGTCGCCGCGCCAATATCACCAGGAACCGCTAAAAATTCTGTTTGTAGGTGGAAATCTGGAGCGTAAGGGCGGGCTGTTACTCTTGGAAGCGTGGCGGAATTTGCGGGCAACGGCCGTTCCCAATCTGGAACTCCACCTGGCCACCCGCGACACGGTTCCCGCCGAACCAGGATTGTTCATCTATAACGATATGCAGCCAAACAGCGACCCCCTCAAACAACTTTATTTTGCCGCCGACATTTTTTGCCTGCCCACCTATGGCGACTGCTTGCCGATGGTTTTGTCGGAGGCGGGCGCTGCCGGGCTGCCGGTAGTGTCCACGGCCGTTGCCGCCATCCCTGAGATTGTGGCCGATGGCGAGACCGGTTTTCTCATTCCCACGGGCAGCGTAGACGCCCTGACCCACGCCCTGCGCCAACTGATAGAAAACCCGGCGCTGCGTTTGCAGCAGGGGGAAACGGCCGTTACCCAGATCCAACGCACCTTCGACGCCTCCGCCAACGCCCGCCGCCTGCTCGATTTGCTCAAAGAGACCAGCCGCGCCCGCAAGGTGATGGCATGAACGACGTCCTACTCACCGTTTCCGGCCTCATAGACCCCGAGGTTGAAGCCAAAACTGCCCGCGGCGAGCGTCCCGAGGCCGACTACATCGCCATGTCCCGCGCCTTCAACGCCGACCTGATCGATTATGCCGAAGCCCACCGCCGCGCCGGAAAATTCGGCCGGCTGTTGGGGAAAATTGGCGGTCCCAACCTGCTGCTTGCCTGGGTGTGTTTCACTCTGCGCCAGCAATACCGCGTCATTTTCACCGATGGCGAACAGGTGGGCCTGCCCCTGGCGGCGCTGCTGAAATTTGCCAATTTCGCCCCGCGCACCAACCCGCGCCCGCGCCACCTGATGATTGTCCACATCCTCTCGGTCGGCAAAAAGATGGTGCTTCTCGATTGGCTGCGGCTGCAAAGCCACATCGACATCTTTTTTGTCTACGCCACCTGGCAAAAACAGTTCATCGAACACCGCTGGCGCGTACCCGCCAATCGTGTGGTCTTCACCCCATTTATGGTGGACGACGCTTTTTTTGCCCCGGATCAGGCCGGCAAACTGGACAATTTTCTGGGTTTGGATGGCCAGGAGAAGCCGGTGATTTGCGCCGTCGGCCTGGAATTCCGCGATTACCCGACGTTGATGCAGGCGGTCAGAGGCCTGGATGTGCAGGTGGTTATCGCCGCCGCCAGCCCCTGGTCTAAACGCGAAGACAGCACGGCCGATCAGGATGTGCCGGAAAATGTGCTGGTGCGCCGCTTTACGCAGTTTGAACTGCGCGAATTATATGCGCGGAGCGCATTCCTGGTCATGCCGCTGTATACCGTCAACTTCCAGGCAGGGGTCACGGCGCTGCTGGAAGCGATGGCCATGAGTAAAGCGGTCATCTGCTCGCGCACGCCCGGCCAAACCGATGTGGTGGTGGAGGGCAAAACAGGCATCTACGTGCCGCCCGAAGACCCAGCGGCCTTGCGTGCAGCCATCGACCAACTTTTACAACAGCCGGCCGAAGCGCGGCGTTTGGGGGTGAACGGCCGTCGCCGCATTGTCGCCCACATGAGCCTGACCCACTACACCCGCCGCCTGGCCGCCTTCGTTAAGTAAACAGGGAGTTACTCAAAAAAGGAAATCGTATGTATCAGCAAGAATTAGATGTTGCCTGCCCGGGGTGTGGCGTGCCCGGCATGAAAGCCTTCTACCGGGTGGAAAACGCCCCCACCAACAGCGTCCTGCTGCTCAACAGCCAGGATGAAGCCCTCAACTTCCCGCGGGGAACCATCACCCTGGCCGTGAGTCCTACCAGCGGCTTCATCGCCAACGTCGATTTTGACCCGGCGCTGACGCAGTACAACGCGCGGTATGAAGCCACTCAGGGTTACTCGCCTACTTTCAACCGATTTCACCAAAAACTGGCCCAAGACCTGATTGATCGTTTTGATTTGCGCCATAAAACCATCATCGAAATTGGCTGTGACAAGGGCGACTTCATCACCATGCTGTGCGAGATGGGACCGAATACCGGCATCGGCTTCGACCCGGCCTATGTGCCGGGGCGCCATCCCAGCGCCGCCGCCGACCGGCTGACTTTCATCGCCGATTTTTACTCGGAAACATACGCCGACTACGACGCCGATTTTTTCGCCTGCAAGATGACGCTGGAGCACATCCCCGACACGGGCGATTTTATGCGCACTGTGCGCCGGGCGATTGGCGAGCGCGAGGAGACGGTGGTCTTTTTCCAGATACCCAATGCGTGTTATGTGCTGGATGATCTCGCTTTTTGGGATGTCTATTACGAGCACTGCTCCTATTTTACGAAGGGTTCGCTGGCGCACCTGTTCCGTCACACTGGGTTTACCGTGTTGGATTTGTGGACCGATTACGACGATCAATATCTGATGATTGCGGCTCGGCCTACGGCCGTTCCTGACCCCAACGCGCCCATCCCCCTGGGCGATGACCTGGACGGCGTGCTGGCCGCCGTGGCGCGATTCGCCACGGCCGTGCCGCAAAAAATCGCCGCCTGGCAAGACAAAATCGCCGCTTTCCGCGCTCAGGGGCGAAAAATTACGCTGTGGGGCGGCGGCTCCAAAGCCGTAGCCTTCCTGACGACGCTGGGTCTGGGCGTGGCCGAAATCCCGTTCGTGGTCGACATCAACCCGCACAAGACCGGCACGTTTTTGGCCGGCAGCGGGCAGGAAATCGTTGCGCCGAATTATTTACCCACCAATCCGCCTGATGTTGTCATCATCATGAATCCGATTTACCGCGCCGAAATCGGCCGCGATTTACAGGCAATGGGCCTGAACCCCATCCTGATGACCGTTGAGGATATCTAACCATGAGCCATTTACCCCTCGTTAACTGCACCGACGCCGCGCCCGTGCCGGTGTTGGATATGGACCGGCTGCCGGTTCATTGCAACGTGCTTTGGCCCAGCCGCGAAGGCGCCCTGGCCGCGCCGCGCGGCGACATTCACCTGACGTATATGCCGGGATGCGGCCACATCTACAACAGCGCCTTCGACCCTGACAAGATGACCTACACGCAGGCGTATGAGAACTCGCTGCATTTTTCGGCCCGTTTTCAGGCGTACGCTACCGCCCTGGCCGAGCGCCTGATTGCCACCTATGACCTGCACAACAAGGACATTGTGGAAATTGGCTCCGGGCAGGGGGATTTTTTGAAAATGTTGTGCCGCATGGGCGGCAATCGCGGCGTGGGGTTTGACCCCAGCTACGTGGCGCAGGAGCAGGAAGAAGCGGACACGGCCGTTTCCTTCATTCAAGAATTCTATTCCGAGGAATTCGCCGACTACCCGGCCGATTTTATTTGCTGCCGTCACGTGTTGGAGCATATCCACGAGCCAGTCCCGTTTTTAAAAGCCGTGCGCCGGGCGATTAACGGCCGTCTGGAGACAGTGATCTTTTTTGAAGTGCCCAACGCTCTGTGGACGGTGCGCCAACTGGGCATTTGGGACATCATTTACGAACATTGTTCCTATTACAGCCCGGTTTCGCTGGCTCATTTGTTTACCCAGGCTGGTTTTCAGGTGCTGGCCGTAGATGAGACCTTTGGCGGGCAATTTTTGACGATTGAGGCGCGATTGGCCCCGGACACGGCCGTTCCCGCCCCCGCCAATCCCCAGGACCTGGCCGCACTCTCCGCCGATGTAGCCCAATTTGCCGACAATTACCGGCAAAAGGTGGCTTATTGGCATGAAACGCTGCACGAACTGGCGCAGAACGGCCGTCGCGTCGTCGTCTGGGGTTCTGGCTCCAAAGGGGTCATGTTCATGAACACATTCGACCAGGAAGGGTTGATTCGCTACGCGGTGGACATTAACCCCCGGAAACAAGGCATGTTTGTGGCCGGCAGCGGCCAGGAAATTGTATCGCCGGAATTTTTGCGCGTTTATCAGCCCGACGTGGTCATTATCATGAACCGGAATTACGAAGATGAAATCGGCCGTCAGCTAGCCCAGCTAGGCGTTACCGCCAGCATCCTCATTGCCTGATCGCCTGGGGATTTCCTGCTAATTGTAGACCGACACCAGATTGGCCTAATCTGGCGGATTAGACCAATTTGCGGCTTGGCTGATGCCTATCCTGCTGGTACGTTACGCGCCCTATCCATACCCACGCTGTGTAAGGATCAATGTAAGTTTATCACCCTAGGATTAACATCATGAAGTCACGCCTACACGGTTGTCTGACTGTAAGGGTTAACCCTTCAAATGTGTGAACCAACAATCACATGATCTGTCATCAGGGTTGTTGTGGGATCACCTCCACGATGTGATAACGACGTTGTGGTCATTGAGTAATCAAAAATTTTATTGGAATCCTTTGCCGCCACGAGATGACCTGACCCCTCAACAAATTGTCCTAGTCTGTGAAGGATCACATGGGCAAGCAAAGTAGTATCATTTTTCTCCCTATAAATCGGTCTACAAGTCTCTTTTTGTTCCTGCATCCGACGAAGTTAGAAAAGCCGGATTGTTTCATTCTTTAATGCTGTCGTCATGCTTTATTTTTTTACGTTTGCGCAAATTGTTTTATTAATCATGGAACTGCTGCTTGCCGGTCTGGTTGGGTATTTGCTGGTTCTTACAGTGTCGGCCTGGCGTGCTGCCAGACGGCAGATGCCGGAACCAGGGCAGCCCGCGAAGCGGTTTGCCGTTCTCATTCCCGCGCACAATGAAGAGCGCCTGCTGCCCGACCTGCTGCAAAATCTGGCGCAGTTGGATTATCCCCACGAGTTATTCACGGTGCATGTGGTGGCGGATAATTGTACGGACCAAACGGCCGTTATTGCCCGCCAATTTGGCGCGGTAGCCCACGAGCGATTCAACACGGCCGAAGTGGGCAAAGGGTACGCCTTGCAGTGGCTGTTGCAGCGCATTTGGGCAAGCGGCGAACCCCACGATGCGATTGTGATTTTAGACGCCGATACGGTGGTGTCGGCCAATTTTTTGCGGGCGATGTCCGGGCGGCTGGCGCGAGGCGAGCGTGTAATTCAAGCTTATTATGCGGTGCGCAATCCGGGCCGTAGTTGGAGTGTGGGGCTGCGTTATGCGGCGTTGGCGGTGCTGCATTATTTACGGCCGTTAGGCCGCACGGCTCTGGGCGGCTCTGCCGGGCTGAAAGGCAACGGCATGGTGTTTGCCGCCGACGTGATGCGCCAGATCGAATGGACCGCCTCCATTACGGAAGATATCGAGTTCCACATGGCGCTCATACTGAACGGCGAGCGGGTAGCCTTTGCCTCCGAGGCAGTGATCGAAGCTGAAATGCCGGAAACGTTGGCCAGCGCCGCATCGCAAAATGTGCGATGGGAACGCGGCCGGATGCAGATGATGCGCCAGTATGTGCCCAAATTGCTGCGCACAGCCGGGAAAAGCGTGCGCGCCGGGCAATACGGCCGTGCCTATCTGCTGCTAGATGCAGCCATGGAACATCTTATTCCCCCTTTTTCGGTGATGGCCGCGTTGAGCGGGCTGTTTTTGGCGGTCAGCCTGCCGCTGCCTGTATTGTGGCGCATCATGGGAACGGAAACGGCCGTGTGGGCTGCCAATCTAGCGCGCATCAACTTGTATTTAGCCGTCGCGCTTATCGTCGGGCAGCTCATCTACTTACTTTCCGGCCTGCGGCTGGTCCACGCGCCCAAAAATGTCTATATGGCCTTGCTCAACATCCCTGTCTTTGTCACCTGGAAAGTGTGGCATTATGGGCGCGTATTGCTCGGCTTCGATTCACATGGTTGGATACGAACGGCGCGGAACGACGAGGCATAACATGCAACTAGGACACAAATCACCCGTCAGGTTCAATCAACAACGACCTGAAGAGCGGCAACAGAAAAAAATCACTATGACAGAAAACCCGGCGTCCATTGTTAATCAGGCACATCTTGTCTCCACCGACCTGCGCGATGAACAAAAACAGGCTGAAAAAGCCGCACGCATGTTGGAGAAATATGCCAGCCAATCCTTCAAAAGCCCACGCACCATCCAACGGATGCGGCTGCGCCTGATTACCTGGGTTATCCGTAACAAAATCAACAGCAACCTGAAACGGGCTTTTGATTTTATACTCGTTTGTATTGCTCTCCCTTTTGCGCTGCCAATCATGTTGATGATCGCCATTGCCATCAAACTAGATTCTCCTGGCCCCGTGTTTTTCAAGCAAGAACGGGTAGGTAAGTGGGGACAACCGTTTTACTGCTTCAAATTCCGCTCGATGTACATAGACGCCGAAGCCCGTAAAGCTGAATTGATGGCCAATAACGAAGCCGACGAGGTCGTCTTCAAAATTAAAAACGATCCTCGTGTAACGCGTGTTGGACGGCTGATCCGCAAAGCCAGCATCGACGAGATTCCCCAGCTTTTTAATGTTCTGAAGGGGGAAATGAGTTTGGTTGGACCACGGCCGCCGGTGCCCTATGAAGTAGCCCAATATCAGTTTGATCAACTGCGCCGCCTGGATGCAGTGCCGGGGATTACCGGTTTGCAGCAGGTATCCGGCCGCAGCGAGCTAAGTTTCAAACGCTGGGTTGAACTGGACCTGCAATATATTTCCGAACAGAGCCTTCTGAAAGATATTGAAATTTTATTAAAGACGATTCCGGCAGTTCTGACAGGCCGGGGCGCTTATTAACCCCAGGGGAGAATGGTCATGCGCAGGCTCATTGTCATCTTAGGCGTGCCTATCGACGATTTGAATATGGCGGAAACCCTGGATCGGTTAGACGAATTTGTTGTGACCGGCCGGGAGACGGGCAAAGGGCATCAGGTGGCGACGGTGAATGCTGATTTTGTCGTCAAGTCGATGACCGATCCGGAACTGCGCTATTTGCTGCAAGAAGCTGACCTCTCCACGGCCGATGGAATGCCTTTGGTGTGGGGTTCGCGTTTGCTGGGGGTAAATTTAGAAGGGCGCGTGGCTGGCGCGGACATGATTCCGGCGCTGGCGCAGCGCGCGGCGGCCAAGGGGTACTCCATTTACTTTTTGGGCGCTGCGCCGGGGATTGCGGCCAAGGCTGCCGAAATCTTGAAGGAGCAAAACCCGGACCTGATTGTGGCGGGCGTCAAATCGCCGCCTTACAGTTCGGTGATCGATATGGACCCGGCCATCATTGCGGAAATCAAGGCCGCGCAGCCGGATATTTTGTTGGTAGCTTTTGGCAACCCGAAACAAGAAAAGTGGATTGGCATGTACGGCCGTGATCTGGCCATTCCGGTGATGATAGGCGTGGGTGGCACATTCGATTTTATTACCGGCAATACAAAACGCGCGCCGGAATGGATGCAGCGGTATGGCCTGGAATGGCTCCACCGGCTGCTTCAGGAGCCGCGCCGCTTGTGGCGGCGGTATGCTGTGGACATGGTAGGGTTTGGCGCGTTCTTTTTGCGCCAATGGTGGGTGATGCGCCGTGGCAATGTGCCGACGCCGGTGCTGCCCAAAACCGACCTGGTGCTGATTCAGGACACGGCCGTCTTACACGTTGAAGGGCATCTTACCGTTAGCAATTACGACGGCTTTAACAAAAAAGCCCAACAAGCCTTAACCATCACCCCCTACATTATCATCGACCTGACCGACGCCGTTTTCTTAGACAGCTCGGTGATTGGCGCCCTGGTTGGCCTGACCAAACAGGCGCGAGACGCGAATGGCGAGTTGTGGCTGGCTTCTGTGCCGCCCAATATCTTGCAAACCTTGTCGCTGCTGCGGCTGGATCGCTTTTTTGTGATTGTGGATGACGCGAAAACCGCGCTGGCGGCCAGCCATGCGCCGGCGATCAAGGCAACCGAAAACGCGCCCGCTGCTGTTGTGGCTGATGATTTGGGGAATGATGGAGAAACGGCCGTTTCAGTTATCGAAACCACCTGGACAATCTTAAAAGGCCCTCGTCGCCTGGATGCCACATCCGCGCCAGAAATGGTTGAAACATGCACCTCGCTGCTAGACGCCAATCCGCGTGTGGTTCTCGATCTATCCGAAACCGTGCTTTTGGCCAGCGCCGGTCTGGCCGCCCTGGCCCAACTCAAGCGCATCGCCGATGAGCGCGACGGGGAACTACGAGTGGCCAACTGCTCTAAAGACGTTATGCGGGTTATCGAAATGGTACGCTTCGATAAAGTATTGGCTTTATATCACGATGTACCGGCGGCAGTAGCCTGACATCATTTGAAACACTAGACGTATTACCATGGATAATGTTCAGGCAATTTTATTGGCCACCGGCGAAACAAATAAATTAAGACCACTGACCGAGACGGTTCCTGCGCCCATGCTGCCGGTCGCTGACCGCCCCGTTATGCTGTACGCCGTTGAATTGTTGGCGCGCCAGGGGATTAAGCAGATTTTGGTCAGTTTGTATCATCTGGCGGGCGATGTGGAGGCGTACCTGGGCAGCGGCAAACGCTGGGGCGTATCGCTAAATTACTTGCTGCAACGCGATGCTCTGGGTACGGCCGGGGCATTAAAATGGGCGCAAGCGGCCATTACGCAGACGGTTGTGGTGCTGCCCGGCGACGCGATTGTGGATGTGGATTTAACGGCCGTATTGGCCCAACATCGCCAGCGACAAAGCCGGGCTACTGTCGTCGTCCATCGCCGTAACCTGAATGGAGCCACGGCCGTCGCCCTGAACGCCAACGGCCAACTGCTCGATGAGAGACACACTGACGGCCGTGAAATGGCCTACCTCACCGGCGTTTGCGTTTTTGAGCCGGAAGTTTTGGCCCACATCCCGCCGCGAACGACCTTTGATATACATACACAACTGCTGCCGGCGCTGATGGCCGCAGGCATAGCCGTTGATGCTTACGAGATGCCCGGTTACTGGAACCCGCTGGTGACGTTTGCCGACTACCACGCGGCGCAGCAGCATGTGTTATACAGCGCCTGGGGACATTCTGACGGCCTGAACGGGCAGCCAGCGCTGCACTATCCGTCACTTGAAGGCCGGCAGATTTCGGAAGGGATTTGGGTGGGGCGTAACCACATGATTCACCCCAGCGCGCGGTTGTCGCCGCCGGTTTTCATTGGGCAAAATTGCCAGATTGGGCCAGACGTGGAGCTGGGGCCGGAAGTGGTGATTGGCTCGAATGTGGTGATTGACGACGATGCCACCATCAGCCGCAGCACCATTTTAGACCGCACCTATGTTGGCCAGTTGGTGAATATTGACGGCCGTTTCGTGAATAAAAACCTGGTTGTTGATAAACTTACCGCCGAGAGTACGCAGGTTGTCGATCAATTTCTATTGGGTCAGGTCACTACACTCCTCGACGACCGGTTTTTGCGGTTGGGCGACGCTATTCTGGCAAGCCTGATCCTGGTCCTGACGCTGATTGTGACAGTACCGATCGCGTTGCTGCTGCTGGTGGTAAACGGCCGTGTCTTTGACAAATTAGAGCGCTTTGGCGGTTGGCCGGACCCGGCCAACCAGCTAGCTCCGGCCGCCTTGCAAAAATTCTTCCTATGGCGTTTTGCTATGGGGAGAAAGAGCGGGGGAGAAACGGCCGTTGGCCGCATGCTGCAGCGGCTGGAACTGCACCGCCTGCCTGAACTTTGGAACGTTTTGCGCGGTGATATGCGCCTGGTGGGCGTCAAACCGCTAACGGCCGTAGAAATCAACCAGATCAGTGAAGCCTGGCAGCAAAAAAGGCACGAGTGCCCTGCCGGATTTACCGGATTATGGTACATCCAGACCAGACCGGGCAGCAGCCTGGATGAAATCCTGATAACTGATGCCTACTATGTAGCCACACGTTCCTGGCGCGCAAATTTGCGATTGCTAGGACAAACACCCCTCGCATGGGGGCGCCGACTCAAACAAAATACCAGATAAATAATTATTTGAGAGTCGTTCGCCAAACAGTTTGTACTGCAAAGGAGTTGGTAGCTAATGGAGATCAATGTGCGATCTGCCGAAAACGTAAAGATCCTGGAACTTGCAGGGCGTTTTGATACTTATACCGCCGACACCGCGCGGCAGTCCATAGAACAGGCCATGGCCGAAGAACCTGCCAACATTGTTGTCAATCTGGAAAAGGTGGATTTTGTCGATTCGACCGCCCTGGCCACACTCGTCCATGGACTCAAGCGTTCGCGTGAATTACAAGGCGATCTGCGTCTTTGTCATTTGCAGCAGTCTGTACGCATGGTTTTTGAACTAACTCGTCTAGATAGATTCTTCGAAATTTTCGCCCGCGAGGACGAAGCGGTCCAGGCGTTCGCTCGTTGAATCATCTGGCAGGAATAGATTCCAAATGATCCTACCGGCAATTTTGGCTGCCCAAAAGTCCGATTTTGACATACTAGCCAAAGATTGGTTGGATGCGGGAGCCTCAACCTTTTCGATTTGGGCCGATGGCGTTTCATTAGCCACCTGGTCGGCCGGCGGCAGCCCGCAACCAGCCGCCCTCGTAGAACCGATCACTGTCAATTCGGTCAAAATAGGCGAGCTTCATCTGGCCGGCCTTTGCCAGCCAGCGCATCGTTTGCGCCTTCAGGCCCAGGCCGGGTTCATCGCCCAGATCGCCCGCCTGGAAAGAGACCTGAACAGCATGGCCGCCGACCTGATTGATACGCAAGACCAACTTTTGGCTTTGTATGATCTGACCCAGGCGACGCGGAATTATTTAAATCCCGAGGAAACGCTGGCGCGCCTGGCGTTTGAAACGGCCCGGCTGGTAAAAGCGGAAGCGGCGTTCTTTTGGGTTCATATGAAGGGCCGGCTGCCAATTTTCCAGCAGTATCCACGCCCGATATTGACCGAGGAAGCCCTTCAGAATTACATGAACTTGATGAAGGAATCCCGGCGGGAGTTTTTGTTTAGCCGGGGCAATGCCGATGAGCAGGCATTGGGCGTACGCAATATGTTGATTGTGCCGATTAAGGTGCGGGATGCGGGCACGGCCGTTATGGGCATGCTCAACAAATTCGACGGCGACTTCAACTCCCCAGACATCAAACTTGCCGGGGCCATTGCCGAATTTACCGGCGCCCAAATTGAAAACGTCATCATGTATCAGGTGAACGTCGAGCAAGCCAGACTGGAAACAGAAATGGACCTTGCTCAACGCATCCAGGTCCATCTACTGCCGCAAAAGCCACCTGGCGTTGTCGGCCTGGACCTGTGGGCCGCTTCCTGGCCTGCCTCACGAGTTGGCGGCGATTTCTACGATTTTATCATCGGCACCAACCAACCATTCACATTCACGGTGGGCGACATCTCCGGCAAAGGCGTCCCCGCTGCCCTGCTGATGGCCATGACCCGCACAGTTATCCGTACCAAAACAAATGTCATGCCTATGCCTACGCCCCAGGTTGTCATGGGGCGTTCCAACCAGGAACTCTACGATGACTTTACAAAGCTGAGTATGTTTGCTACTGTATTTGTAGGTCAGTACGACTCATCGAATCGCAAATTACTCTACGCCAATGCCGGTCATTCACCCGTCATCTATTGTCCAGCCGGTGGAAAAGCCCATCTGCTGCGCGCCGATGGCACACCCATGGGAATCTTGCCGGACAGTTTATCCAAAGATCAGGGCATAGATTTTCAACCAGGCGATGTCCTCGTTGTGGCCACCGACGGGTTTAGTGAAGCCAGAAATACTCAGGATAACGAATTTGGTTACGATCGGTTGGTATCTTTAGTTGAATCAATAGCCGACCAATCAGCGCGTGGGATTGCCGAGACTTTATACCGCACAGTAGCCAATTTTAGCAATGGCGCTGCGCAAAGTGACGACCAAACCCTTGTGGTGTTAAAGGGAATAGGCGCGTGAAATCGACCGTAAATCAACAAGAGGCAGTTGTGAATCCGTTACCCCTCACCAATACTGTCCGGCTGGAATTGCCGGCTATCCATAAATATTTAAACGTCATTGGCGCATGTATTCGGGCGATGCTTGATCGCGAGCAGGGCCTGCCAGGGCAAGAATCCTTGTTTTACAATATCGAACTGGCAGTTCATGAAGCGTGTACCAATATCGTTGAACATGCGTATGCCGGTATTTCTGGCCGGATTGACATCGCATTCACGCTGGATGAGAGTCTGCGTCAATTTATCATTGAACTGAATGATCGCGGGCAGTCGTTTAGCTTGTCTGATGTGGTAGCCCCAGATTTAAGCCAGCCACAGACCAGTGGTTATGGGCTGTTCCTGGTTAATCAGCTCATGGACGAAGTGACTTATTTTCCGCAACAGGGCAATAATCGCTGGCGGCTGGTCAAAAATATTTAACCGATGTGTGCCTGATACCTCTCGTAATATCCCAATAAAAAATGGGCCTTCGGGATTTCGTGGGGTTTGGTTTGCTGCGTGATGCGTCATGCGTGATGCGTGAAACCTTTGTGGTCACGCATCACGTATCACGCAGCAGGGGCTGTCAACCCCCTGAGTTCCTGAAGAACCTAAAAATATAAGAGCGTGCGCCAGGTTGTGGCTGGAATGCTGTAGATGCCCCTAAACTTGCGTTTCAGGCTGGCGTTATTGTGACGTTGCCAGCTCTTTGTGACGGTCTTAGCTCGTAAGACAGATTGACAGAGAATTTCGGTATATTGAGGATTGTTGATTAACCTTGACATACCAGGAGCGGCTGTCAGGTTTTTGTGTCAGCGCATGGCGCTGTTGGTAGAAGATAAGGAGTTGTGAAATGGCCAGAATTCTAATTGTCGATGATGCGCCGCATACACACCGACTCTTGACCCTGATGCTAGAAAGAATTAATCATACAACGGTTACGGCCGATAATGGACCGCAGGCATTAGAGCAGCTGGAGAAATTGCCGGTAGATTTGATGATTACCGACCTGAATATGCCGATTATGAATGGGTTCACGCTCATGGAGCAAGTTCGTTCGCAGGAAAAGTTCAAGAATTTGCCCATCATTATGCTGACTGCCAGTGGGCAGCAGCAAGCGCCCATGGAAGCGGCCCAAAAAGGGGCTAATCGTTTCCTGACTCAGCCGATTAGCTCGTGGGAGTTGAATCGGGTTGTGACGGAGTGTTTATCCATTGCCGAGGCTCAATCAGTCTGATTGGATTCCACTTTTGTTTTTTGCAGGTAAAGGTGATGCCCGTAGACCCTGTCTACGGGTTTTTTTGTGCTGGTTTAAGGGGCCGAAAGACGGCACATTTCGTTTTCGTTCCTAAAAATCGGCAGTCACGGTTCAGGTTTCTTTGGCGAGACCCCAAGGGTTTGTTACCCCAATAATCCAAGTTCTCAGGAGCAAACCCTTGGGGTCTGAATAGATACAATCGGCAATTCTCAATTTAGATCAGGCATTCGTGCGAACAAGGTAATTTCTTTGCACTTTACGCTGAACTGTCATGCTGAGCGGAGTCTTCGGAGCGAAGCATCCCCATGTATTGGTCATTAGGGCTGAACGGGATGCTTCGGAGGACCTCAGCATGACACATTTCTGGTTAAATTGAGAATTGCTGAGATACAATCGGCAAATTGGGCTAAACTTACTGGCTATGATACGAGCACTTGTTTTTGATTTTGACGGGCTGATCCTGGATTCAGAAATGCCGGATTATCTGTCTTGGAAAGAAACCTATCAATCCTTTGGCGTCGAGCTGCCAGTGGATTTGTGGGTGCAAAATATTGGGTCGGTTACATTTTTTGATCCCTACACTCATTTGGAGTCGTTGGTGGGGCGGGCATTGGACAGGGATGCGGTAAAAGCCGCCCGCCGTCGTCGTGACGACGAGTTAATGGCCCAGCAAGGCAGGATGCCCGGCGTGGCTGATTACCTGGCTGAAGCGCGGCAGTTGGGGTTGAAAACGGCCGTTGCCTCCAGTTCCCGCCATGCCTGGGTTGATCCCCTGCTGAATCGCCTGGGGCTTACCGACCAATTCGACGCCATTTGTTGCCGCGATGATGTTGAGCAGCGGGCCAAACCAGACCCGGCCGTTTATCAGGCGGCACTGGCGGCGCTGGACGTTGGGCCAGACGAGGCGCTGGCCTTCGAAGATTCACCGCATGGCGCGGCGGCGGCGCGAGCCGCCGGCATTTTCTGCGTGATTGTGCCGAACGAGATGACCAGTCAATTAACCTTTTCTCAACCTGATTACCGGCTGACTTCGCTGGCCGATATGCCGCTGAAGCAGTTGTTGGGGCATGTGGCGGCCAATGGCGCGCCGTTTCTCAACAGCAATGCGCGGCGGATCCGTGAATTTCATGCGGCCATTGGTTCGCCGCTGCCGGCCGCGCCGCGATTGCGCGACGCCGACCACCTGGCGATGCGCCACAAGCTGATTCAGGAAGAATATGAGGAGGTAACGGCCGTTTTCCAAGCCATCATTCCCGCTTTGCAAGCCGGTGAACAACCGGACACCGTGGAGGCTTTAACGCCGCTGGTCCATGAATTGGCCGATCTGCTTTATGTGGTCTATGGGGCGATTGAAGCGTGCGGCGTGGATGCCGACGCCGTATTCCAGGAAGTCCATCGAGCCAATCTGCAAAAAGCGGGCGGTCCGCGCCGCGCCGATGGCAAACTGCTTAAGCCGGCCGGTTGGCAGCCGGCCGATGTTCGTTCGGTTTTGTTGCGGCAGCAGGGGAACGGCCGTTAACGTTGGCCTCATTACAGAGGCGATTCAGGCAGCTCTAACAATTGGCACACCAGTTGGCGTAAATCGACCGGTGAAAAAGGTTTGGGCATAAACCGGTCCACGTCTTGGAAATGGGCGATCAGGCGGTGGGTGGGTTCGGAGTAAGCCGTCAGGACGATAATCCTGGGCGGTTTCATTTGCCGCTCGCACACAGTTTTTAAAACATCCCAACCGTTCATATCTGGCAAAGCAATATCCAGCAGCAGCAGGTCGGGTCTGACCTCAGCAATCAGTTCCACGGCGGTGTAGCCGTTACTGGCGCGCTGCAACTGGATGGGCAGCCGGTCCAGGGTGATCTGGAGCAGCTCAAAAATGCCGTCGTCGTCCTCAACGCTTACAACATGTGGAATCCGGTTCACAAGAAATCCTCAGAGGGCTAATGGTGGAACAGTCGTTCCCCGGTCATGACCATGGCCATGCCATATTCGTCACAAGCTTCGATGACGGCGTCATCCCTGACTGAGCCGCCGGGCTGCACGACATAGCTCACACCGCTTTGCTGCGCGCGGTCAATGCTGTCGCGGAACGGGAAGAAGGCGTCGGAACCCAGGGTGACGCCGGATAATTGATCCAGCCAGGCGCGTTTTTCGACGGCCGTTAACCGCTGCGGCGGCGTGGCAAAACTTTTTTCCCAGACAGCTTCTTCGGCAGGCGTTAAATGGTCCAGCAGGAATTGGTCGATGGCGTTGTCTCGTTCGGTACGGCCGATTTTTTCACGGAAAGGTAAATTGAGTACACGAGGGTGCTGGCGCAAAAACCAGGTGTCGGCTTTGCTGCCGGCCAGTCGGGTGCAGTGGATGCGCGATTGCTGCCCTGCGCCCACGCCGATAACCTGGCCATCCAACGCGTAACACACCGAGTTAGACTGCGTGTATTTCAGGGTGAGCAAGGCCACGATCATGTCTCGTTTGGCGGCGTCGGGGATGGTTTGCACGGCCGTTACCACATCCACCAAATCGCCAAATGTCGGTAAAGCGTCATTACGCTTTTGTGCCAGGGTCAGGCCAAATAGTTCGCGCTGCTCCATGTCTGGCGGCTCATAATCCGGGTCTATCTGGATGATGCGGTAGCCGCCTTTCTTCTTATCCTGCAAAATTTCCAGCGCTTCCGGCTCATACCCAGGGGCGATAACGCCATCGGAGACTTCGTGTTTGAGCAGTTGAGCCGTGGGCGCGTCGACCACGTCGCTCAGGGCGGCCCAATCGCCAAACGACGAGATGCGATCTGCGCCGCGCGCGCGGGCATAGGCCGCTGCCAGCGGTGACTGGTCAGCAGATTCCACAAAATAGGCTTGTTTTAAGGTGTCATTGAGCGGCACGCCAACGGCGGCTCCGGCCGGACTGACATGTTTAAAGGATGCGGCGGCGGGAAGATTCAGGGCGCGTTTAAGCTCGCGGACCAACTGCCAGGAGTTGAGGGCATCGAGCAAATTGATGAAACCCGGCGCGCCGTTGAGCATTTGAATGGGCAGCGCGCCCTGGTTGACATAAATCCGCGCCGGTTGTTGGTGAGGGTTCATCCCATATCGCAGGATAATTTCTGATTGCATGACATCCTTCCAGAGTTGATTTTGGTGGAAACGGCCGTAGCTCAACGCCAGCCGCTAACCAGCAGCGCCTGCCAGATAGGCGGTGATGGCCGTGTCGTAGTCGCGCGTGTGGGCAAAGGCTTTAATCGCCAGGGATTGGCGGCTGGCCGGGCTGACTTGCCCATCAACACGCAGTTGCGCCAGAACCAGCGCATAATCTTGTGGGTCGCAAACCACAGTCACGCGGGCGAAATTTTTGGCGGCCGCTCGCAGCAGCGTAACGCCGCCGATGTCGATTTGTTCGATGGCTTCGGCCAGGGTGACGCCGGGTTGGGCGATGGTTTTTTCGAAGGGGTAAAGATTGCACACGACGAGATCGATGGGGTTAATGCCTTGCGCGCCCAGGTCGGCGCGGTCTTCAGGCAGGTCGCGGGCCAGGATGCCGCCGTGTACGGCCGGGTGCAGCGTTTTAACCCGGCCGCCTAACATTTCCGGCGCGCCGGTGATGTCAGACACATCCAAAACGGGCAGTCCCGCTTCTCTGAGCTGCCGCGCGGTTCCCCCGCTGGCGATCAATTCCCAATTCATGGCGGCCAGGGCAGCGGCAAATTCCAACAACCCTGCCTTATCGTATACGGAGAGAATGGCTCGTTGCATCATAGGCAGAAATTTACCACAGCGGGGGGCGAAAGGCCATTCGATTGAGGATGAAATGTGGATTATCGGTCGGGGCCGGGCGAGGATGAGTTCCGAAGAAGTTTGGTTCTTCAGGAACTCAGGGGGTTGACAGCCCCTGATGCGTGAAGCGTGATGCGTGACCAGAGAGGTTTCACGCATCACGTATCACGAATCAGACCAAACCCCATGAAATCCCAAAGACCCAGAAGTTTTTGCCCCTGCTGGCGGGAGCAATTCGCATCAGCAATTTCAGGTGGTGGTGGCTGTGTGGTACACTACGGACCCTGGTTGATTGTAAATGAGTAGAAGAATGAGCATGGATGAAACACACGCGCGGCCACGGCCGTTTCCCCTTTCGGTGATTATCGTCTCTTATAATACGAAGCAGCTTCTAGATGATTGCCTCGGCTCGCTCCTGGCCGCCGACGCGCCGCCCGGCGGGGTGGAAATAATCGTTGTCGATAATGCCTCTGCCGATGGCAGCCCGGAGATGGTGCGCACAAAATACCCGGCCGTGCGGCTGATTGCCAGCCAGGAAAATAAAGGATTTGCGGCGGCAAATAATGCAGGCACGGCCGTTTCCCAAGGCGAATACGTCCTCTTCCTCAACTCCGACACCCGCGTCGATCCCGATGCGCTGACCAAGCCATTGGCCTACATGCAGGCCAATCCAGACGTAGGCGCGCTCACCGTGCAGCTCATTTACCCCAATGGGCAGCGCGACCCCGACAATCATCGCGGATTTCCGACGCCCTGGAATGCCCTGTGCCATTTCTCCGGCCTCAGCCGCCTTTTTCCCAACACACCCCGCTTTAACGGCTACTTCCAATCCTACGCCGACTTCAGCCAGACTCACACAGTGGAGGTTATCGCCGGATCGTACATGCTGATGCCGCGCTCTCTGTTCGACCTGTTGAGCGGCTGGGATGAAACCTACTTTTTTTATGGCGAAGACATTGATTTTTGTTACCGGATAAACGAGGCCGGTTATAAAATCGTCTACTATCCGCATACGCAGGTGCTGCATTACAAAGGCGCCAGCTCCGGTTTGCGCAAAGAGTCGGCCGACATAGCCCGCCCGCCCAAAGAGACGCGCGTAAAGGTGGCGCAGGAATCGGTGCGGGCGATGCAGGTGTTTTACCGCAAATTTTACAGCCGCCAGTACCCGTCTTGGGTTACTGGTTTGGTGCTGTCGGGCATACGTGTGCGTGGCTGGTTTCGCGTGATGAAGCACAAACTAACGTAAAATGTCGCGCAAAGTAAAGGAAAATTTTACCCCGACCCTAAGGGTTTGCTCGTGAGAAGTTAGCCCTGTGGCGCTTAAACCCTTAGGGTCTTCACGGCCAAACTGGAACAATAAAGCAGACCCTAAGGGTTTGCTCGTGAGATGTTAGCCCTGTGGCGCTTAAACCCTTAGGGTCTTTCACGGCGAAACTGGAACAATAAAGGAAACCTTATGTTTTACCAACTGACTGGCCGACGCACGGCCGTTTCCCTCTTTAGCAGTGTTCTCATGGCGGTTCTTGGGCTGGGCCTGCTCTTCAGCCAACTCCATTCCGCAGCCCCCCAAAAAACCGAAGACCTTGCCCTGGGCTATGGGGCCAACGTCGCCGCCTGGGACGTGGCGAAAATTCAGACGATGGGTTTCAACTGGATGAAGGTGTTTAACGCCCCCGGCAGCCGCCTGCCCGTTAATGTGGTCATGCGCGTGCAGGCCAGCGCGGCCCAATTCAATAATTTACCCGCCTTTAGCGCATCTGTGTTCCAATTGGCGCAGTCGCAGGTTGGTTTTATAGACGCTTACGAGATCGGCAACGAACCTAACCTGGACGCTGCCTATGGCTGGGCCGCGCCACCCAACGCCGCCGATTACGCCACGCTGTTGTGTACCGCCTACGCCCAAATCAAAGCCGCCGATCCTCAGGCCAAAGTGATCTCTGCCGGGCTGGCGCCCACCGGTCGGGTTATCGGCACGTGGAACGGGCATCCGGGGCATAACGGCTTGTACCAGGATGAGCGCGAATTCCTCAAGGAGTTTTTGGCGGCCGGCGGCGGGAACTGCCTGGATGCGCTGGGTTATCATCCTTACGGTTTTAGCGCTAATTTCGACGTCGCGCCGGACGTTTCGTCGCCGGATCCCGACCAGAACTGCACCAACGGTTTTTGCTTCCGGGGCGCGGAAAAAATCTACGAGATTATGCAGCAGCAGGGGTATGGGCATAAAAAATTGTGGGCGACCGAGTTTGGCTGGTTGGTCACGCCGCCCGATGCCTGCCGCGCCGATGGGTCGTGGGACGGCCGTCTCTGGCAGCTTGTAACCGAACAGGAACAGGCCGATAACCTGGTGGGGGCCTACCAATACGCTGCCGCCAACTGGCCGTGGATGGAAGCCATGATGGTGTTTAACCTGAATTTCAACCAGCCCGGCCTGTACCAGGAATGCGAACAGATGCGGTATTACGCCATCCAGGGACGCCCGGCAGAGACCGCGCTGCGCGATATGCCAAAGGCGACAATCCCCACTTACGCCGCCGCGCAAGTGTGGCCTGGCAACCTGACGGCCGTTATCACCCCCACGCAGCAGCCTTATACCACCACCTGGCCGATCAGCCTGCGCAACATCGGCACGCAGTCGTTCACCTACACGGCGCAAACGGACGATACGGCCGTTATCCAACCAGTTTTGTCGTCAGCTAATGGGTTGATTGCGCCCGGAGAGCAGATCACCGTCTTGGCGACGATAACCAGCGTGGAACGGCCGTCAGGCGTTTACACCGGCACAATCACCCTAAGCGCCACCGGGGAAACGATTGGCCTGCCGGTTATGCTGCCGGTGAGGCTGGTTGTCGCCGACGAAATCCGCTACACCTATTTGCCGGCTGTGTCGCGCTAAAAAGGACGGACCCTAGATTGGAATCGAAAGCCACCACCATCGCCCGGCTGCGCGCCGAAGTGGAAGCGGCGCGCACAGACCTGATCGAGGCCGAAGCGGAACTGGCCGATTATCGCGCCGATATCGAAGCGTTTGAATTTGCCTACGCGGCGCGGATGGGTGACCGGTTGGTTGTGTTGGCGGCCGTCGAAGCGGAGGTGGCCGATTTGCTGGACCGCATTCAGCGCCGCCGCAACGAGAAAACATTTGGCACCGATCACCGCTCGGTGGAAGAGCAGTACCGGCGCACCTGGCAGCAGCCGCCAAAAACGCCGCCAAAACGGCCGTCTGAACCCGTCAGCCAAACCACCGAGGCGCAGATCAAAAAGCTCTATCGCCAATTGGCCCGCCGCCTGCACCCTGATCTGACCACCGACGCCGAGGATCGCGCCTACCGCACAGAAATGATGACGGCCGTCAATGACGCCTATGCCGCCCGCAGTCTGGCCGAACTTCTGGCCGTAGCCCGGCAGTTGGATGGCGATCAGCCCATCGCCCCAGTTTCCGCCGCGCACACCGAGGGCGACATGATGCAGGCGCTGGCAGAAGAATTGAACCGCTGCCGCCGCCGTCTGGCGCGTATTCACCTGGAACGACAAACGCTGCACACCGATCCGATGGTTGCCTTCAGTCTGGAAGTGACGCTGGCCGAACGTCAGGGCCGCGATTTGTTGGGTGAAATGGTGGCCGAAGTGGATCGAAAAATCGCCCGAAAACAAGTCGAGCGTGACATGATCAAGGCGCAGTTCGAGAGTTTAAATCGGCCGTCAGGTTCAGAGCCGGACTGATGCAGGAATTCTCAATTTAGATCAGGCATTCGTGCGAACAAGGTAATTTGGGTCTTTAGGATTTCGTGGGGTCGGGCGTGAAGCGTGATGCGTATTGCGTGAGGTCTCTCTGGTCACGCAACACGCTTCACGCATCATTGGGTGTCAACCCCCTGAAATCCCAAAGAACCGGTAATTTCTTTGCAATTTACGCTGAACTGTCATGCTGAGCGGAGTCTTCGGCCCTGAGCAACGTCGAATGGGGAAGCATCCCGCTCCACCAGAAGAAGGAGATGCTTCGGAGGACCTCAGCATGACACATTTCTGGTTAAATTGAGAGTTGCTGGGGCTGATGACGGCCGCTGGCATCGGTTAACATAGCCGGTATAATACACCAGCTTGTGAGAGAAGGATCCGCGCAGCTATCCCATAACTACTACCGCCGCAAGGGCGGTCGGCGTCATAGCAAGGAGACACAGAAGAATGACCACGTCGGCTGAAGTAAAAAAAATGCAGTTGGAAACGGCCGTCCACTACCTGGCCGGATTGTTGGAAGAAGGCTCGTTGGTGTCGCATTACCACCAGGAAACCCGCCAGGAAATTGCGGAAGTATTGGAGCTGATGTTGGCTAAAGTGAGCGGCTTACCCGATAACGTGCCGGATAATTTAGTGCAGGCGGCCGTGGTGCGCGCCATTGTTGGGGCAACCGAAAATTTGCACGTAGCCGAAACGGCCGAAAAAGAAGTGTTTCTCAACCGCCAGATGCGCGAAGCGGAAGCGTTCGCCAGCATTCGCGGCCATGTCCTGACAGCCTGGGAACCGGTTTCAGGCGAGCAAGGCGTTGAATATCAGGCCTCTTGCAAGGATTGTGGTGGATTTGTATATGTCAGTTTGTCGGGAACCTATAACCTGTTATTAGATAGCTGCGAGCGCATGTAACCTGCTTGTTGGATTGATTAGGGGCTGGTTTATTGAGCACCATCCAGTCGTTCAGCCCTCTTGTACCTGATAATGTATGAAAACAAAGGAAACAATTTGGTTAGACAGCGGGTATGATTGTGACCACTGCGGCGGGGAGATTTTGCGGCAAAAAGGCAAACGTCCGGTCCGGCCGCAGTCGGCTTTTTATCGCTGCCAAACGTGCGGCTGCGAGTGGACCATGCAGGGTGATGTGGTACACATTGGGACGGGGGAATTTTGCCGCGAAGCGCAGAGCCGACGATTAAACCCATCTTCTTTTGACAGCGCGGATTGGTGGACGCGCCTGCGCCAGATTCCTGGCTGGGCGCAGATTATCATTGGGTTGCTGCTGCTGATTGTGTTTTTGCGGTTTGGCGGCTTTATGCTGCTGCGTTTGTTGTTTGTGCCGGCGTTGATCGGCCTTATTGTGTATCTGGTATTTCGGTATGGTCGGGAGCAGTTGTGGTGGTAACGGCCGTTTCTGTCCCATCCACCGTACGAATTTCAATTGGCCCAAACATCGACGGCTGAACGGCCGTTGCCTCGTGTCGTTTAATCAATTCCAATACCGCTAACAGCGTCACCGATATTTCTACCCGCGAGCGTTCCGGCGACAGCAGGTCTTGAAACTGGAATGATTGCTGCTGCTTCAGCCGAAGGCGGATGCGTTTGATCTGGCCTTCGATGGTGAGCTGGCGCGGCTGGACGATGGCCACGCTTTCTTCCATATTTTCCGCATGGGAGAGAACGTCGAGAACGGCCGTCATCAACCTCTCCACCGTTATCCCCGTCATGTCCAATCGCCCTTCCAACTTTGGCGGCGGCGCAACGCGCAGATAGGTGCGCAAGTTCTGCTCTTCCCGTTCATGCAGCCAGGCGGCCGCATCCTTAAATTGTTTGTACTGGCGCAGTTGGCGCACCAGCGCTTCGGCCGGGTCTTCCTCTTCGTCGCCGTCGCCGGGCAGGGCGGGCGTTTGCGGCAGCAGGGCGCGGCTTTTAATCAGCGCCAGCCGCGCGCCAACGACCAGAAAATCGATCAACTCGTCGAGCCGGTTTTCCTTAAGCTGCTCCACTTGCGCCAGATATTGGCCGGTGATCTGCATGAGGGAAACGGCCGTGATGTCCAATTCCTCACGCTCAATCAAATGCAGCAGCAAATCCAGCGGTCCGGCGAATGCCGGGAGGTCAATTTTGTATTTTTTCATTGGCAATGGGGAGATTAGAGATTAACGACATCCGATCTCTAATCTCCAAGCTTCATGTTACCTTGGCCGCATCAAGCAGTAGACAAAGCCATTCATCTGCACCAAATCCACCGTTTCATACTGCTGGCCGATGGCTTCCAGCACCGGCGGCGGGTAAAACTGTGCCCGCAAGATCACCGAATCGAAGGCCTGAGCGTTGAGCATGGCCAGCATTTCAGTCAGATCAACCTGGTTGTTGTTGTACAGGTTCAAAAGTTGGGTTGGATTGGTAACGATGTCCCGCCCGACATAAAAATTGAAGCCGGCGTCTTCGCTAAAGGCGGCCGTTTGCCCGGCGGCGACAAATTCGGCGATTTGAATGCCGGCGGCGGTATCGGCCTGATTGGGCGGCCGGCCGAGCAGCGAAACCCCGGCCGAATCAACGTAGGGAATCATTTCCGGCGCGCGCGGGGCGGAGCAGGAGGTTTGCGGCGCGATCCATACCTCGGTGGGTTTGCCCAGCGCCGCGGCGATGGCGCGCAGGGCGGGAATGTCGGTGGGCATGTGGAACATTTTGTTGGCCTGGATGAGGAACAGCAGGCCGATGGCTGTCAGCACGGCCGTTTGCCATCCCACCGGGCGACGGCCGTCTCGTTTTTCCGCCCACACCAGCAGCCGATGAAATGCCAGACCGGTCAGCACGCAGCTGGCGGCAACGGCCGTGGCAAAATAAGATTCCCCCGCGCCCCATTTGCCCGCCGTGACGCTGTTGGCCAACGCCGCCACAAACCAGATGCTGTACACCGACAGCCGCTCGAAATACAACTGATAACCGGCGAAGACCAGCGCCGTCACCGTAAGGATGGTGTGCAGCGTAAACCACTGCCGGAACAGCCCAATCGCCTGCTCACGGATGAACGGGTTGATGTTGGCGGTAACAGTGTTCAGCAGCCACATGCCGTTGGTGGCCCAATCGATCCACAAAAAGATGAGGCCGGTCACCAGGGCAAAGGGCACAGCCCACAGCACCGCCCGCTTTGGCTGGCGAATAAAAAAGAAGATGAACACGGCCGCAACGGTGGCATAAGCCAATTGTTTTGTATAACCGGCGGCTAAGAGCAGCAGCATAACCAGGAGGAGACGGCCGTTTAGCCGCCTGCCCGTCTCTTCCTCTTTGGCAATCGTCGCGGCCATTACCACCACCGCCACGGTCTCGAACATCACCATAAACATGTGCTGCCGGAACAGCGGCCCGACGTGGTAGACATAGTTGGAAGCCAAAAATGCCAGCCCGGCCAGCGTCGACAGCCACCACCGCTTGCCCTCGCGCTGCACGGCGTAGCCGATGGCCGCCGCCGTGATTAGCGTGCCCAAAAAGGAAACCAGACGGCCGGTCCAATAATGCGGTCCAAACAGCCACACCAGTGGCACAGTAACCACATGAAACAGCGGCGGGTAGTTCGACGAGTAGAAGGGATAGGCGTTGTTGTCGCGGTATGGCCACTGCCCCTGGCTGAACAGCAGGGTGTCCATGAGTTCAAAACCTTCGCCCTGATCGTAATCGAAGGGGAACTGGAAAAGGCGGTAAGCGTAGATGGCGTAAACGATGAAGTAGCCAACAAAGGCGGCCAGTGCCAGCCCGATCAGGATGCGGGGGAGGGTGATGGCGAGTTTGGTGGGGAGGGGTACGGCCGTTTCCCTCTCGTTCAGGGCCATAAATTCATCGCTCATGCAGGTTTGTCTCCCAGCGGCAGCAGGCTGACGCCCACCAGAACAATGACCCCGGCGGCCAGCAGCGCCAGCCGCTGCGATGGCCCAATCCCCTGAAAATTGCCGGCGCCAAATAAATCGTTGGCAAACGAGCCAATCGCCGCAACCACGCCCAGGGCGATAAAAGCCAGACCCAATTGTCGTTTTGTCATAAACCAAACTTTCCTCACAAACGGTCTCAAACAGCGCCCAAGTTTATCCTAAAACGCTGTCGGGTAAAACCCGGCCCTGCGCGGCCGGTATGCTTGCCATTTGCGCGATATTTGTTACGATTGTATGCATACAAACGACACAATGAACCATCAAACCAAACCCCACCTCTACCAGAAAATCGCCGCCACGCTGCGGCAGCAAATCGCCAGCGGCGAGTTACAGCCTGGCGACCGGCTGCCATCGGTGCGCGAAATTGGCGAGCAGTGGCGCTGCACGCCGGGCACAGTCAGCCGGGCGTACAGCTTGCTGGCCGAGGAAGGGCTGGTGAGCAGTTTTCAGGGCGGGGGGACGCGCGTCCGCGAGCCGGAAATTATGGCGGCACGGCCGTCTTGGCAGTGGGCCACGCTGATCAACCGGGCAGAACAATACCTGCTGGAAGCCATCAGCAGCGGCCATTCACCGGCGCAGGCAGAGGCGGCCCTGGCGGTGGCTATTGCCCGCTGGCGCGAACTGCCGCAGCAGGCAGCGGCAACGGCCGTTGCCCCAACTCAGGCGGCCCTCAATACCCTGCGCTTTGTGGGCAGCCATGATTTGCTCATCGAATTTATCGCCCGGCTGCTGCATGAGGCCGCCCCGGACACCCAAATGCAGGTGGAATATGCCGGCAGTTTGGGCGGGCTGATGGCCCTGGCGCAAGGCACAGCCGATCTGGCCGGGGCGCATTTGTGGGATGGCGAGACGAATACCTACAACGCCCCATTTGTGCAGCGGGTGCTGCCCGGCCGCCCGATTTATCTGGTCGGGTTGGCCTATCGCGCTTTGGGCCTGGTGGTGCCGCCCGGTAATCCGCAGGCCATCACCGGTTTGGCCGATCTCAGCCGGCCGGGCGTGCAGTTGGTAAACCGGCAGGCTGGCTCGGGCACGCGGGTGTGGCTGGATCGGCAATTGCAGACGCTGGGCGTTGAGGCAACGGCCGTTGCCGGTTATGACACCGCCGAAACCACCCATTTGCGCGCAGCCAGAAACGTGGCTGAAGGAAGCGCCACCGTTGGGCTGGCAATTGCCGCCGCCGGAGCCGCTTATGGCCTCGATTTTATTCCCCTGACCCGCGAACGCTACGACCTGGTCATTCCCCAATCTGTGTGGGAAAACACGGCCGTGCAAACCCTTGTTTCTCTGGTGCGCGGCGACCATTTCCGCACGGCCGTTGCCGCTCTTGACGGTTATGATCCGGTGGAAGAACCATCGGTTAATATCATTACCTAGTTCCGGCCCTGCCTGTCCGAAGCTGCCCAACTTCGGACAGGTCTGGGGCACTCACGCTCTGGAGGCAGGGCCATCGACGTTCTCATCAACGGCCTGAATCAGGCCATCCGTTTAATTCTAAGCGGCGACCCGGACCTGATGGAAGTTGTAGCCTTATCGCTGCGCGTTTCGGGCACGGCGCTGCTCGTCAGCACGGTGATAGGCATTCCAATCGGCGCGTTTTTGGGGCTGCGCCGGTTTGTGGGACGGCCGTTTGTCATGGCCTTGCTGTACACCGCCATGGGGTTTCCGCCGGTGGTGGTAGGGCTGCTGGTATACCTGCTCTTGTCGCGTAATGGCCCCTTGGGGCAGATCGAGTCGGCCTGGATTCCCCGTTTGTTTACCCCAGAAGCGATGATTTTGGCGCAGAGCGTGATCGCCGTGCCGCTGGTGGCCGGTTTTACGATGGCCGCCGTGCTGGGCGTGGATCCACAGTTGCAGCAGCAGATCAAGTCGTTGGGCGCAACCCCCTGGCAAGAAATGGCCACCACGTTGTCCGAGGCGCGGGTGGGGGTGATCATTGCCATCGTGGCCGCGTTAGGGCGTATTGCCGCCGAGGTGGGCGCGGTGATGCTGGTGGGGGGCAATATCGACGGCCGTACGCGGGTGCTGACGACGGCCGTTGTTCTGGAAACGCGCAAAGGTAATTTTGAGCTGGCGATTGCTCTGGGCATTATCTTAATTGGCATCGCCTTTGTGGTGAACACGACCATGTTGATTTTGCAGCGGCAGGTGAGCAAATGAGCGAGCCGTTGTATGAACTGCGGCAGGTGGAGAAGGCGTATCACGGCCGTTCTGTGCTGCACATCGACGAATTGGCCGTTTATCCCGGCGAGATTTTGGCGTTGGTGGGGCCGAGCGGTGTGGGCAAAAGCACTCTGCTGCGCCTGCTCAACTTTTTGGAGCCGCCCACCAAAGGGACCATTATGTTTCGTGGTCAGGTTTTTAATGGACAGCAGGAGGTTCCCCTGGCTGAACGGCGGCGGGTGACAACTGTGTTTCAACGGCCGTTTCTCCTTAACCGCTCCGTAAAAGCCAACGTGGCCTATGGCCTGCATTTACGCGGCAACCGCGACAGCCGGGAGCAAGTAGCGGACGTCCTGGCGCGAGTGGGGCTGCAAGACCAGGCGCAGCAAAGGGCGCGCACCCTATCTGGCGGCGAAGCGCAGCGCGTGGCGCTGGCCCGCGCCATGATTTTGCAGCCGGACGTGCTGCTGCTGGACGAACCGACGGCCAATCTGGACCCGTATAACGTAGGGATGATTGAAGAGATTGTGCGGCAAATGAATGCGACCCAGGCCATGACGATGGTTTTGGTGACGCACAACATCTTTCAGGCGAAACGATTGGCGCATCGGGTGGCGCTGCTCTTAAACGGCCGTGTAGTCGAGACAGCTCCCACAGACACATTTTTCAACCAACCTGGCGATCCACGCACGGCGGCTTTTGTGCGCGGCGACATGGTTTATTAATCCACACCAGAGAGCCTTTGGCGCTTATCTGGCAAATCATCTTGGAGGAAATATGAACAAGAAGTGGTTATGGTTTGTAGCGATTTTTGTTTTGGCCTTAATGGTGGCTGGATGTGGCGGGACGGCTGAGCCGACGGCCGTACCCACCGACATCCCCGCGCCTGAAGTCGCGCCTACCGACGCCCCTGCGCCGGCGGACACGGCCGGCGAACGGCCGCGGCTCCTCCTGGCCACCACCACCAGCACGGAAAATTCCGGGCTGTTGGCCGAAATTTTGCCCGCCTTTTCGCAAGAGTACAATGTCGATGTGGATGTGGTGGCTGTCGGAACGGGGCAGGCGCTGCAATTGGGCGTGGACGGCAACGCCGACGTCTTGTTGGTTCATGCACGCGCCCAGGAAGACGCCTTCATGGCCAATGGCGACGGGTCTCGCCGTGAAGATGTGATGTACAACGACTTTATCATCGTTGGCCCGCCTTCTGACCCCGCCGGTTTGCAAGGCATGACCAGTGCCACGGAAGCTTTCACCAAAATAGCCGAAACCCAGTCTCCGTTTGTGTCACGCGGGGACGATTCCGGGACGCACTCCAAGGAAAAAGCGATTTGGGCGGCGGCGGGCATTGAACCGGCCGGCGATTGGTACATTTCCGCCGGGCAGGGCATGGGCGCGGTGCTGACCATGGCCGACGAGCAGCAGGCTTACACGCTCAGCGACCGGGCCACGTATTTGGCGCTTACGCTCGAAGGAACCGAATTGGTCATCCTGGTCGAAGGAGACCCGATCCTATTCAATCCCTATGGCGTGATCGCCGTTAATCCAGACAAAGGCGCGCATATTCACGCGGATCTGGCCAATCAGTTTATTGATTGGCTGATCTCTGTGCCGACGCAAGAGCTGATCGGTAATTTTGGCGTGGCCGAGTTTGGGTCTTCGCTGTTTATTCCAGATTCCAATGCCTGGCGAGAATCGCAGGGCATGGAACCGCACAGCAATTAGTAGCGCTAAAAACCCTAAGGGTTTTCCTGAAACCCTTAGGGTTTTTAATTAGTAAATCGAAGGCACGAATGTTTGTTCGTTGATGGGGGGGCGGATGTAGCCCGTGTCTTCTTCGCGCGGCGGTAGGTCGATGGGCGGTGGGGTAATATCGTCGTAGGGGATGGCGCTGAGGATGTGGGTGATGGTGTTCAGACGCGCTTTTTTCTTGTCATCGGCGTTGACGACGAACCAGGGGGCTTGTTTGATGTCGGTGTAATCAAACATGCGGTCTTTGGCTTTGGAATATTCTACCCAGCGGCGGCGATCTTCTAAATCCATTGGGCTGAGTTTCCATCGTTTATAAGGCGTTTCTGCCCGCGCCTGGAACCGTTTTTCCTGTTCTTCATCGCTTACCGAGAACCAGTATTTAAGCAAGATGATGCCGGACCGCACGATCATGCGCTCGAATTGGGGGCAGGAGCGCAGAAATTCGCGGTATTGTTCTTCGGTGCAGAAGCCCATGACCGGCTCTACCAGGGCGCGATTGTACCAACTGCGATCCAGGAGGACGATTTCGCCGGCCGCCGGCAGGTGAGCAACGTAGCGCTGGAACCACCACTGCGTGCGTTCGCGGTCGCTGGGTTTGGGCAGGGCGATCACGCGTACAATGCGGGGATTGGTCATTTCGGTGATGCGTTTGATGACGCCGCCCTTGCCGGCGCCGCTGCGTCCTTCGAATACGACGACGACGCGCAGCCCTTTTTCGGCGACCCAGTATTGCAGTTTGACCAGTTCGTTTTGCAGGCGGGCGAGTTCTTGCTCGTAGTATTCGTTTTTGAGACGGCCGTCACTCTTATATTCCGGCGGTTTTGAGGGAAGCAGGCGGGCCTGAATTTGGACGCCGCTGTACCCTATCTGCAAAGGAGGCGGCGTGCGGGAAGTAAACTCGGCATTTTCATCCAGAGCTTTTAAGGGCGCGCTGTGCGGCTTATCGGAGATGATACTGGTGTGTTCTTCTGGCTGTTCATTTTCCATGAGATTCCCCTTCTGTTTTGCTTGCACTGATAGTAACGATACAGACCCTAAGGGTTTGGTCTGGAGATATTTAACTCTGCGTTAGTTCAAACCCTTAGGGTCTCTTGGGTATAACCCAACGCCTGTACAGTTACAATTGATAAATAAATTATATAACCAGGTCTATGCAGGCCTGCGTTAAATAGACGGTTGGTGGCGGACGGCCATTAAGGTGATATCGTCGTATTGACCGGCCGGGTATTGGTAGGTTTGCACGCTTTTGACAATGTATTGTAAGAGATCGGCGGCGGTAGACGGCCGTTTCCCTTCAGCTAAAACGGCCGTTAACCTGTCTTTGCCAAATAATAGGTTTTCCGGGTTACGCGCTTCTGTTATGCCATCTGTATAAGCCAACAGCGTCTCGCCGGGTTGTAAACACCCGGACCCTACCTGGAAACGCGCGTCTGGCGTCAGACCGACAGCCGGCCCGGTGGGCATGAGCCACTGCCGTATCCCATCCCCACTCAGCACCAACGGCGGCAAATGGCCGCTGTTGATATAAATAAACTCGCCGCTTATCGGGTCCAACGAAGCCAGGAAAATCGTGACAAACATGTTGTAGTTGCCATGATTGCTGCCCACCTGCACATTTGTCAGCATCACAGAATCGACCAGCGCTGAGAAATCAATAGCTCGGAATCGGGTCAACTCTGGTGGCACAACATAAGGCGACTCCACGGCCAGCAAATTATGGTTGCCCAAAAAATAATGCTGCTGAATAAAGGCTCGTAACAGGCTGCGCACCTGTGCCATAAAAATGGCTGCGGCTACGCCCTTGTCGCATACATCGGCGATAACCAGCCCTATTTTGTTGTTTGGCAGATAAAACACGTCATAAAAATCGCCAGCGACCACGCGCGATGGCTCGAAATGGAAGGCAATCTCCCAGCCCGGCGGCTGCGGGATGTGGGTTGGCAGAAATTCAGCCTGCACGCGACGGCCGATTTCCAATTCCCGTTCGGCTTGCAGAAGTGATTCTTGTCGCTGCCGCAAGACATGGTTTGTCAGCACAACGGCCGCTTGCGAAGCCAACGATTCGGCCACCAGTTTGTGGTAAATGGTGAACGGGATGATGTGGTCGTCGACGACCGATTTGGCATTCAGAAGCTGCAAGACGCCGATGACGTCATTGTTTTTTAGCGGAACAGTCAAACAGGAAATAGAGCGATAGTTGTGCTGTTTGTCGAACGCTTTTGTGCCGGAAAAATCAAATTCTGCGGCGTTGTAAACATCGGGAATATTGACGGATTGGCCGGTTAGGGCCACGTAGGTGGCGATGTTGTTGTGGTTTGGTTGGCCGCTGTTCGGCATAAACAAGGGTAATGGGGCAATCGGAATAGCTGGCGCATCTGGTCCGCCATAGGCCAGATTGAGCGAGTAGGTGCGCATGACGGTAAAGGCCAGGCGCTCATCCTCGGTGCGCAGATACAGGGTGGCGGCATCGGCATTGCAGATGGCTTTGGCTTCGACAACGATGGTTTCCAGCAGGCGGTCGAAGTTTTTTTCGGCGGATAAGGCAATGCCCAGCGGTAAAATGACTTCGCGCAGGTCATCGGCCAGTTGTTTCATGGAGTTGAAGGCGTTCAGGCAAGATAATGCCTGAGCGCGGACTTCGCGCTGCTGCAGGTGGGTGGTGAGGCGCGCTTTGAGCAAGATGTTGGGAACGGGAGTAAAAAGATAATCAACCGCGCCCATTTCCAAAGCGTTAGCGATGGCTTCCATTTGTAAGGGTGTGGCCAGCAGGATAACCGGGAGTTGGTTGAGTCGGGGGTGGGCCTGAATGCGGCGTAAAAATTCGTGGTCGGCCGCAGATGCCAGGGTGACATCGATCATGACAAGATCGTAGGCGTAGGATGTGAGGTTATAGAGGGCGGTTTGGATGTCTTGGCAGGTGGTGACTGCGTACCACCCGTTGGTTTGCAACGGTTCAATCAGGGCGTTTAGGCGGCTTTCATCGGTGTCGACAACAAGGAGGTGGGCGTAGCTGATGCTCATGGTGGGGGATGGGGTTAACAGGTTTTGGACGGACACGGCCGTTCCAAGACGAGAACACTCCTGTTGCCATTGCGGTCGTGTTCATAATGAAATTGGTCGATGGCCCACAAGGCCAGATAAATGCCCAGGCCGCCTAACGGCCGTTCCTCCAATGGCGCATCCAGGTTCGGCGGCGGCGTATTGCGCGGATCATGAGAAACGCCATAATCTTCCAGGTAGATTTTTAACCCCTCCTCGTCTATCTCTGAAGAAATAATAATATCGCCAGAACGGCCCGCCTCCAGATACCCATGCATAATAATATTTGTGATCAATTCGTCCACAGCCAGCCGAATGCGAAACGTTGCCTGATCATCCAAACCCGCTTCTTTGGCGGCCTGAATGGCAAATTTCACAATAGGTTCTATCGCTTGTAATGTCCCTTCAACTCTCAGCGCTTTCATCATGGTAAATCCCGCCTTCGATTTGCGAGACGCTGTGGTCAATGCGAATTACCGGCCAACCAAGACAACCACAGAACGCGCTCCTACCAAAAAAGAGTCTTGTACTGCTAAACTAATTTCGTCCCCTGGTTCACAAATGTCTATTGGCGACGCCATGCTGGTGTTGGCAAATACATGCCATTTGCGCGCGCCCGGTAAATTAGGCAGGTCAAATTGATGGCTTTCCCAATGCATGTTCATGGCGACGTAGATGTAATCGTCTTGCACGGAGCCTTGTCGCGCGTGCTGACCGCACAACATAAAGGCCAGCGTCCGGCTGTGATAAGACCAGTCGGCGTTCCACGCTTCCACGCCATGCCAGGAAATATCGGCAAAGCCGCTGCCCACATAATCCATATTGCGGAAATGGGTGCGACTGCGCAGCACCGGGTGAGCTTTGCGGAAGGCGATGAAGTTTTTAAAGAAATGAAAGATGTCGCTGTTGCTGTCGTACAACTGCCAATTGAACCAGTTCAGTTCGTTATCCTGGCAGTAACTGTTGTTGTTACCTTTGCGGGATTGGGCCACTTCGTCGCCCATGAGTATCATCGGAATGCCCTGGCTGACCATTAAGATCGCTATGGCATTTTTCATCAACTGGCGGCGCAAGGTGTTGATGGCCAGGTCGTTGGTGGGGCCTTCCCAGCCGCAGTTCCAACTGTGATTGGGGGTATGGCCATCACGATTGCTCTCGCCGTTGGCCCAATTGTGTTTTTCATTGTACGAAAAAAGGTCGGCCAATGTAAAGCCATCGTGCGCAGTGATGAAGTTGATGGAGGCTGTCGGACCGCGTTCCTGGTAGAGGTGGGGCGAACCCTGGATGCATTCAGCCAGCGCGCCCACCTGGCCCATGTCGCCGATAAGAAAGCGACGCAGGGTGTCGCGGTATTGGCCGTTCCATTCGCTCCAACGGCCGTATGCCGGAAATGACCCCACCTGATACAACCCGCCCGCATCCCACGCCTCGGCGACGAGCTTGGTTTTGCCCAAAATGGGGTCGTAGGCCAGCGCTTCCAGCAGCGGCGGATTGGACAGCGGGTTACCTCGCGTATCGCGCCCCAAAATAGAGGCCAGATCAAACCGGAAGCCGTCGATGTGGTACTCGGCTACCCAATAGCGCAGGCAGTCTAGCACCATGCCGCGTACGACCGGGTTGTTGCAGTTCATGGTGTTGCCGGTGCCGCTGAAATTGTAATAACGGCCGTCTGGCCGCAGCATGTAATACGTTTTGTTGTCAATCCCTCGGAACGAGAAGGTGTGATCGTCGTCGTTGCCCCCTTCGGCCGTGTGGTTAAACACCACATCCAACATCACCTCGATGCCGTTCTGATGCAGCAGTTTCACCAGAGCCTTAAATTCATCCACTTGCATTCCCAGACGGCCGGTGGCGGCATAGCCGGCCTTCGGCGCAAAAAAGCCCACCGTGTTGTAGCCCCAATAATTTTTTAGCGGTTCTTCCGTTTCCGGGTTTACAAAGGTGTTTTGCAGCTCGTCGAATTCGTGGATGGGCATAAATTCCACGCAGTTGACCCCTAATTCCTTAAGGTAGGGTATTTTTTCGCGGATGGCCGCGAAGGTGCCGGGGTATTTGACATTGGAGGATGGGTGGCGCGTAAAACCGCGCACGTGCATCTCATAAATAACCAGGTCTTCCGCCGGAATACCCAGCATCCGGTCATGAACCCAGTCGAAATCATCGTATACCAGCAGGCCGCGATGTTGCAGACCGTCGCTGTATTTTGGCGGGCTGCCCCACAAATCGCGCCCGCTGACGGCCTTCGCGTAGGGGTCTAGTAAAACGCAGGATTTATCGAAGCGGTGTCCCTCGTGCGGCGCGTTTGGGCCGTCAAATACGTAGCCATATTCAATGTTTTCGTAATCCAGGTCAAATACGACCATGGAAAAGACGTGACCAATGCGGAATTCGGCCGGGAAGGGGATTTGGCCAAATGGCTCTTGGGCGCCTTTATCAAAGAGAACCAGGGTGCAATCGGTGGCGTAGCGAGAGAAAACGGAAAAATTGACCCCGCCGGGGACAAAGTTTGCGCCGAGGGGATACGGCCGTCCAACCCGCAGCAGAAAATTTTGATAACGGTGTGTTGGGTAAACGTCTATTCGTTGCATAAGTTGTGGATAGGGTGATTTTAGAGCGCTGGTTGTTTGAGGGCGTTGAGGCCTTCAGCGACGGTCGGATATGTTTGGAAGAAGTCGAGAAAACCAGTGATCGACATGGTGTCGTGGATCATCTCTTGCAGGCCGGTGAGGACGATACGGCCGTGTTCATGATCCACCTGGCGATATATGAGCAAAAATACACGCAGTCCGGCGCTGGATATGTAACTCACGTCTCGCATATCCATTAAGATTTTGCAGCCGGTGGAAATAAGCGGCAGCAGTTTATCTTGGAGGTCCGGCACTGTTTGGCGGTTTAGTTCGCCGCTGATTTTTACGGTGATTACGTCTTTTTCTGGCTGAATATCAACGTTCATCTCGATTCTCTCAGCTGCTAAAAATATTTGAGGAAGTAAGACCCCAAGGGTTTAATCCTGGAATTTTGGATTATTTGGGTATCAAACCCTTGGGGTCTTGATAGCTACCCTCTTAATTATAACAAGCGGGCAGCAAAGGGGGTAGCCAGCAAATTCCACAACTCCACATCGCGCCCTGGTTTGGCAGGGAAGGTGTGTTGTATCTGGTTGGTGAGTAGCAGCAATTCTCAATTTAACCAGAAAGCCCCCCCGCTCCCCCCCCCCGGGGGCCCCCCCCCCCGCCCCCCCCCCCCCCCCGGCCCCCCCAATTCAAAAAATTTCCCTTGTTCGCCGATGCCTGACTAATTGAGAATTCCTGGGTGAGTAGCCGACCAGTTGCAGGCCACTCAATGCCTTGTTTATGGGATGATTGTTTCCCAAAGGGCAAAACGAACGCCTTCGTTGTGGGCGCGCCACTGCCAGTTTTGGTCCAGGCCGGCTTCGCTGAAGGGGTGAGTGAGGGTGGCAAAGTGGGCTACGGCCGTATACAAGTCCATCGTTTCCATTGTATTCACCTGTGGCTTCCCACACTGGAGGATACGACCTGACAGATTGGGGGAAATCTGTCAGGTCGGTCAGGTCAGGCAGGTTTAGCGCAAGCCGGTCAGGCTGCGGGCAATGACCATGCGCTGGATTTCGCTGGTCCCTTCGTAGATTTCAGTGATTTTGGCGTCGCGGAAGTAGCGTTCCAGGGGCATTTCTTTGCTGTAACCCATGCCGCCATGAATTTGAATGGCCTGGGTGGTCACCCACATGGCCGATTCGCTGGCGAAGAGTTTGGCCATGCTGGCTTCCATGGAATAACGGCCGTTCGTCGCCAGCGCCTGTTTCTTGGCCAGACACGCCTGGTAAATCAGCAGGCGGGAAGCATCGACCTTGCATTTCATGTCCGCCAATTTTTGCTGGATCATCTGGAACTGGCCGATTTTTTGGCCAAACGCCTCGCGCTCTTTGGCGTAGACGATGCTGGCCTCTAAGGCCGCCTCGGCCAGACCCAGCGCCTGCGACGCGATGCCGATGCGCCCGGCGTCCAGCACGGTCATGGCAATTTTGAAGCCTTCGCCTTCTTTGCCCAGACGGTTTTCCACCGGGCATTCATAGTTGTCGAAGATGATTTCGCTGGTGGCGCTGGCGCGGATGCCCAGCTTGGGTTCGGTTTTGCCGCGCGAGAAGCCCGGCTTATCGGTTTCGATGATGAAGGCAGTGACCCCTTTGTGCTGTAGTTCCGGCTGGGTCATGGTGAAGAGGACAATGTAGTTGGCGTATGGCGCGGAAGTGACCCAGGATTTACGGCCGTTTATCACATAATGCGTCCCCGCTTCATTCAGCACCGCGCGGCTGGCCATCGTGCCGGCGTCGCTGCCGCTCATCGGCTCTGTCAGGCTGTACGCGCCGATCTTTTCGCCGCTGGCGATGGGCACAACATAGGTTTGCTTTTGCGCTTCCGTGCCAAATTTGAGCAGGCCGTGGCAGTAAAGCGAATTATTCACCGACATCACCGTGCCGTGGCTGGCGTCGACCTTACAAATTTCCGTCAGGGCCATCGAATAGGCCAGCGTGTCCATGCCGGCGCCGCCATATTCCTCCGGCACTTCAATGCCCATAAAGCCCAACTGGCCCATTTTGCGCACCGTGTCGATGGGGAATTCTCCGGTTTGGTCGTGGTGTTCGGCGATGGGGGCGATTTCGTTGCGGGCAAAATCGCGGGCCGCCTGCTGAATCATTTTGTGTTCTTCGGTAATAAAATCAAACATGGCGTGTGTTCTCCTTGTCTTGGCGGACAACGGCCGTGTAGGCCGACCTTGTTCCGCTATGGGTTGTGCGATTGTAGATAGGTTAAGAAAATCTCGAATTCTTTGAGCGGCAATTCCAGCCCTTCCTGCCAGCGACGTTGTTCCGCCAGCCAGAAACGGCCGTCTTTGCTGTTCAAAATATGCGTTGGGATACTCTGCGGGCGGCTGGGCGGTTGGAAGCGGTTGGACAACGTATTGCCATACACCTCAACCGGATTGATTTTGTTAAACCGGATCGGTTTGGCTTGCGGCGTCAAATGCGCCGCCGCCTTATCGGGCGAGGCGTAGGTGTACACGATCAGGCGGCTGTCGTCTTGCTGCACCTGACAGGCCAGACACAGCCAACTGTCGGGAACCCGTCGCTCTTGCCCGCCTCGTTTGTACCCCTTCAGCCCAAAATACCAGCCGATCCGGTCGATGTTGCCCGCCCACTGAAAATTCAAGGCTTCCAATTCCGGCTGGTTGACTTGCAGGGTTGTCTCGGTGAGTACCAGGTTGTAACCGCTGGGCCACATTTGCTTGAGCCATTTTTCCGCGCCCCAGGCCACGGCCAAAGCCAGCGGCGCCGAAAACAAACAGGAGATGCTCAGGGCGAAGCTGGGTAAATCGCCAGGGGCCAGACGGATGAGGGCGCGCAAGAGAAAAAAGAAGCCGATATAAGCCGCCGCAAGCAGCGCCACGACCACAAATTGCAGTCGGGGATGTTCCTGTTCGGCGTGCAAAATGAGGGGAGATGGGGTTGAGGAAGCCATAAAGCGAATTTTAGCATCAGGGCATGGCTTTGCCTATGTTGGAAATTGGGGAAGCGTTAACGGCCGTTCACCCCTTCCCCTTCTGCCTATGATACAATCACCGGCATGTATGCCGTTTTAGTCATCAATATCGAGGCGCAGCTTGAGGGCACGTTTCATTACAGCGTGCCGCGCGATCTGGCCGCCCAACTGCGCGTCGGTCATCTGGTAGAGGTGGAATTTGGCCGCCGTCTGGCGCAGGGCATCGTCATCGCCTTCGAGGACACCGCGCCGGTGGAGGAAACCAAACCGGTGATTGCCCTGATCGATCCGGAGCCGGTGTTGTGGCCCTGGCAAATCGCCCTGGCGCAGTGGCTCAGCCAGGAATATCTGGCTCCGCTCAACGGCTGTCTGCGGCTGATGCTGCCGCCCGGCCTGACCCGTTGGGCGGATAGTGTGTTTGACGTGAATCCTTACTGGGACGGCAACGGCCGTCTCACTGACCTTCAGCGGCAAATTATCGACCTGCTGCGCCAGAAGGGCGACCTGCGCGGCCGCCAGATTCAGCGCGCACTGCCTAAAACAGATTGGAAAACGGCCGTTACCCAACTTACCAACCGCAACATCTTGCGCAAAGCTACCGTGTTAGACCCGCCCCGCGCGCGCCCCAAGGAAATCCGCACCGCCGAACTGATCGCCGGACCCAAACGAGTAGAGGCCGCCTTGCGCCAGCTTGGCCGCCCCAGCAAACAGGCCGACGTACTCTTTTATCTGGCCGAATTGGACGACCCGCTGCCGGAGGAAACGGCCGTGCTGGCCGCCACCGGCGCGTCCGCCGACCACCTGCAAGCCCTGGCCGAAGCCGATCTCGTTACCATTTCCGATGTTGGATTTGGGGTGTCGGATGGGGAACCGCTGCAATCTGTCAGTCTGGCGGTTCCGCCTCGCCAGGCGCTGGCTCAGGCTCTGCGGCTGCGCGGCGCGGACATGTATTATCGCATCGTCACTTTGCTGGCGGCGGCGGCTCAGGCAACGGCCGTTAGCGATATTTACGCCGCCACCGGGGCCAATCTCAACCACCTGAAAAAGTTGGTCAAGCTGGACCTCATCCGGCTTGGCGCGGAAGAAGTGTGGCGCGACCCCCTGGCCGACCGTGATTTTATCCCTGCCGACGCGCCCCAGCTCACATTGGATCAGGCGCGCATTTGGGGCCGCGTCAAAGTGGCGATGATCGAAGCGGAAGATGAAGCCCCTACGCCTTTCCTGCTGCATGGCGTCACGGGCAGCGGCAAAACCGAAATCTACATGCGGGCCATCGACTATGCGTTGGCGCAGGGCCAGCAGGCGATTGTGCTGGTGCCGGAAATTGCCCTAACGCCGCAAACTGTGCGCCGGTTTGCCGCCCGTTTTCCGGGGCGGGTGGCTGTGCTGCACAGTGGTCTCAACGCGGGCGAGCGCTACGACACCTGGCGGCGGGCACGGCAGGGCTTGTTTGATATTGTTGTTGGACCGCGCAGCGCCTTGTTTACGCCGCTGCCCAACATTGGCGTGATTGTGGTCGACGAGGAACACGATCCCAGTTACAAACAAACGCCGCCAGTGCCGCCGCCGTATTACCACGCCCGGGAAACGGCCGTTCACCTGGGCGACATCCTCGGCGCGACAGTCATCATGGGCAGCGCCACGCCTGATCTGGTCACTTACCATCGGGCGCAGGGCGGGCGATACCGCCTGCTGGAACTGCCCAAACGGGTGATGGGCCACCGCCAGCGCGTGCAAAGCCAGGCCGAACGGCTGCACCAAATTGCCCGCTATGTCCAGGCGGGCGAAGACCCGGACGATGCCCTGACCATTCCCCTGCCGCCCATCCAGGTGGTTGACTTGCGCCAGGAACTGCGGGCCGGGAATCGTTCGATTTTTAGCCGGGCGTTGGAAACGGCCGTTACCGAAACATTAGATCGCGGCGAGCAGGCTATTCTCTTCCTCAATCGGCGCGGCACGGCCACCTTTGTGATCTGCCGCGACTGTGGCTACATCGCCCGCTGCTCCCGCTGCGACATGCCCCTGACATTCCATCGACCGAACGCCGCGCTGGTTTGCCACCACTGCGGCCGTCAGGAACCGCAGCCCACCGAGTGTCCGGTCTGCGCGTCCAAGCGCATTCGCTATTTTGGCCTGGGCACGGAGCAGGTGGAGGAGCAGGTGCAGCAGCGCTGGCCGGCCGCGCGCATCACCCGGTGGGACCGCGACACCACGGCCGGGCGCGACGCCCACGAGCAGCTTCTGGCCGGTTTTATCAACCAGGAAGCGGATATTTTGGTGGGCACACAAATGATCGCCAAAGGGCTGGATTTGCCGCTGGTGACGCTGGTGGGGGTGATTTCGGCGGACGTGTCTTTGGGGCTGCCAGATTATCGCACTGGCGAGCGGGCGTTTCAGGTTTTGGCGCAGGTGGCCGGGCGCGCGGGGCGCGGCTTGCTGGGCGGGCGCGTGATCATCCAGACCTATCAGCCGGAGCATTACGCCATTCAGGCAGCGGCGGAGCATGATTATGCCAGCTTTTACCTGGAGGAAATTCGCTTTCGCACGCAGCACAGCCTGCCACCGTTCCGCCGTCTGGCGAAATTGGTGCTTGTAGACCCGATCAACGAGCGTGGCAAGCGGCAGGCTGAGGACCTGGCAAAAGGGCTGCGCCGCCATGCGCGGGAGCTGGCTCTGGGAGCGACGGAGATTTTAGGGCCGGTGCCGCCGTTTTTTAGCCGGGTAGACGGCCGTTACCGCTGGCAGCTCATCGTCCGTTCCCCCAATCCCAACCGGCTGCTGGTCGATTTCCCCATTCCGGCCAACTGGTACGTGGACATCGACCCGGAAAGCACCCTCTAGTTTTTATGTAAATAGATCTCGCTTGGTGAAGCGCGCCGTGGCGAAGCGTTGAATGATTTTTGCGTTCGTAAGCCAGTTGATATGCGCGCCGGATTTGTCGTTGGCCAAAACTTTTTCTGCCAGCCAGGGAGTCACCGTTTCCACTTTGTCGGCCAGGGTGTTGAAGATTTGTTTGGCGTTCTCCAATCCCTGGGGATCATCTTTGTATTGGCCGGTAATAAATTCGGTGATGACCATGCCAGGGCTGAGGGTGCTGACTTTAACCGGCGTATGGGCCGTTTCTTTTGTCAGCGAGCGGGACAAAAAGCGCACGGCCGATTTAGTGCTGCCGTAGAGGCTGAGTCCGGGGCGGGTACGGCCGTCGCTGCCAAAGCCCTCCATGTTGTACACATGCCCAAACCCCTGCGCTATCATGCCGCGAATGGCCACCTGCGCGCCGAAAATCAGCCCCTTCAAGTCGATGTCGATCACCTGATTGACCAGCGCTTCCGGCAGTTCCCAAACCATCAGCATCGGATGGCCGATGCCGGCGTTGTTGATCCAGATGTCTACCTGGCCAAAGCGGGCTACGGCCGTATCCCACACCGCCTGATGATCTGCCAACCGGGTCACGTCGCCGGGCTGTCCGGCCAATCTGGCCGGGTCATGTTTTTGGCTCAGGGTGGTGATGGCTTTTTCGACGCTGGCGGGGGAACGGCCGTTAACCACCACCTGGCACCCCCGCGCCAAAAACTCGTCGGCCAGCCCATAGCCGATACCGCGTGTACTGCCTGTTATGACGATTGTTTTCATGTGTGTTTTCACCATTTAGGTTTCTATTAAGACCCGAAGGGTTTTGCCAACTGGTCATTGCAATGGCTCTAGAACTATACATACCCCAAGGGTTTGCTCCCTTGAAAATAGATTTGTCAAATCTTTAAGATTTGACAAATCTCAACCTTTTCATTCGTGGTGGTGGGTTAGACCACTCATGATGTTTCCTGAGAATTTGGATTATTTGGGTATCAAACCCTTGGGGTTTTGTCTTTCGACTGCGTTAATAGCTGCCAATTCAGACAGGATGAAGCGTGGTTTTACCTGATCGACATCTTGTTGGCAACTGGTTTGGCCGTCAGGCGACAAAAAGACGCCCCGTAACCGGGGCTGAAAAAACCGAAAGCCGGGATTTACCGGCGTTGTTGTTTTACCGGAACGTTGGGTAGGGGGTTAAAAGGTAAACCGCGTGGCTGTGTTGGGAAAATCGTGTTCTTGCCAGGCGAACCCAACCGTTGGGCGCAGGGCGAAGGTTGGTTCCGCGCCTTCTTCGGCGCTGGCGCTCATGTCCAGGTCGTATTTACGGCCGTAAAGCGCATAAATCTCCCGCAGCAGCTCCCGGTCGCCAATTTCTGCCACGAGGCCTTCTAACACAACCACGTCGTCGCCGCTTTCCAGGTGGATGCTGACGGCCGGATTATGGGCCAGATTGCGCCCCTTCACGCTGGCCCGGCCAGTACCAAAATAAAAGGTTTCGTTGTGCCATAAACCCCAAATGGGGGCGGCGTGCGGACGGCCGTCTGGCCGTGTGGTGCTGATCCAATAATTGCGGGCGGCGGCCATGCGCCGGCTGACGTATTCCCAGGACAGCAGGCCGTCTGGTGATTCCAGCAGGCCGTAACCGGGCATATTCGGGCGGGAGGAAACCGGGGTGGGCGGTTGGGCGATTGGATTAGGGTTGTTCATGCGTGCCTCCAAACAGGGTGAGGTCCGTAGGGCAGGTACGGCCGTTTCCATCCTACCGCCCAATCCTGACACCTGTTGTCAGGAATTCGCCGCCGGACTCTGCTTTTCCGGTGGCTAAAGATTGGCGATGCGTTCTTGCAAGGCGGCAAATTCCTGTCCGAAAGCGCCTACCAGGTCGTTGGGGTCGGGGATGAGGTTGGCGTCGCTGATGATGCCCAGCGTGACGCCGCCGTTGTAGCTGAGAATGCTGCTGCTGACGCCCAATCGGCCGCTCAACGGCCCCCAGACCATCACCTGTTGCAGTTTGACGCCGGTCAGATACAGGGCGTGCTGCGGTCCTGGCACGTTGGTCATAATCGCGGAGCAGCTTTTGCTAAATAGTTCAATCAACCGGCTGGCCAGATCGCCGGGCGCGTAGCCGATGAGCGACATGGACGTAAGCATGATGGTGGCTTCGGGCGATTGCTTGAGCGCGGCCATGCGTTCTTTGAGAATTTGCAGCCGTTCCCACGGGTCGGCGCTGTGGATGGGCAGTGTGAGGATGACATTGCCAAAGTGGTTGCCCAGATTGGCGGATTCGGCTAACGGCCGTAAAGCCACCGGCACCATCACCCGGATTTCCAGGCTGTCTACCGGCTCGCCGCGCGAGGCCAGGTAATGGCGCAGCGTGCCGGTGAACGCGGTCAGCAGCACGTCGTTGACCGTTGCGCCGCTGCTTTTGCCCACCAATTTGACGATAGACAGGGGAATGGGCGGCGACCAGGCCACTCGTTTGGCCACGCCCAATTTGCCGCGCAGCACGGTGTCGGCGTCTGGTCCCAGGCGCAGCAGCCGCGCGGAGGCAAAGGCCAGGGAACCGGCCGTTTTGGCGGCGTCGACGGCTTTGCCGGGGTGAGTGAGGAGATCGACGCTTTGGGAAACGGCCGTGCCTGTCAGTTTGCGCGTGGTGTGCAGGGCGGCGGCGGCCGGCTGCAAAAACAGGCTCAGCAAAGAGCCATCAGCTGCTTCCGGTTCCGGCTCCACCCAAACAGCGTCCGGCTGTTCGTCCAGCACGGAGAGCAGCACATAAATCAGCGCCAGCCCGTCGGCGATGGCGTGGTGGATGCGCACCACGACGGCGCAGCCCGGTCCGTTGACGCCTTCAACGAGGTGAATTTGCCACAGCGGTTTGCTCATGTCCAGCGGCGTGCTGGCCAAGTCGCCGAGCAGGTCTTGTAGGGCGGTCTGGTCGGCGGGCGCAGGCAAGGCCAGATTGTGGATGTGGGCGTTGATGTCGAAGTGGGGGTCTTCTTCCCATTGCAGCTGGCGCAGCGGCCGTCGGCTTTTTTTCAGGCGCTGGCGAAAGCGATCAAACGACAGCAGGCGGGCGGCGAGGGCCGTTTTGACGGCCGTAGCCTCCAATGGCTGATCAAACAGCAAAACGCCAACCACAAACATGAGGTTGGTGGGGTCTTCCATGTGCACCCAGATGGCGTCGGCGGTGGAGAGGGTTTCGGTTTTTGCGGGCATACGGCCGTTCCTTTTTGCCGGTGGGAAGTGGGCCAATTATGGCTGGCTGGCTACCTGTGGCCGGTATTTTAGGGTGACCGGGTTTTCTTCACCCAGGGCGGCAAAGGTAGCTTCGATAATGTCGAGGATATAGCGTTGGTCAACGTCCTGACCCAAAGCCAGGGCGGCCGTCATCTGCTGCAGGGCCTGGTCGGGCTGCCATTTGCGGTAAGCCTGGGTTGCGTTTTGGTAAGCCTCGTCCAGCGCGTCCAGGCCGGTCAGTGCGTCGCCGTCGTCCATGTCGAACAAAAATCGGGCCAGCGGGAGCAGGGCGGCAGCCTGCGCGGCCTCATCGCATTCGGGGAAATGAGTCAGCAGGACAAACGCTTCAAAACCGCGCCCTTTTTTAAGGTGCTGCGTGGCTTGTTTCAGCCGCTGCGCCGGGCTGCTGCTGCCGACAAGTTTGGGCGTCGGCGGTTCGGCCGATTCCACCTTGCTGATGAAATTTTTCACCAGGGGACCGGGCCGCGCGCCGACAAATTCGTCCACGACCTGGCCGTTGCGGAAGGCTTTGACATTGGGGATGCTGCGGATGCCAAACTGCACGGCCGTGCGCTGGTTGGCCTCGGTGTCTAATTTGGCCAGGACAAAGGTGCTGTCTGGGTTTTCAGCCAGGCTTTCCAAAACGGGGCCTAATTGACGGCAGGGTCCGCACCACGCTGCCCAAAAATCGACCAGCACAACGGTTTTATACGATCGTTGGATAACTTGCTGTTTAAACGTGCTGTCGGACACGTCGATAATGGCGGCTCGTTTCGGCCGTTTGTCTTTTTTGAGGAAATTAAACCAGCTCATTGCATTTGCTCCCTGTGTTGATTGCTACACCGTCAGTTTACCACAAATGCTCAGATTTCGGCCTCTGGTTCGCCCTGCGCCAGCGCTTCGGTTAGTTCTGCGCCGTGGTCGAGCGCCCAGATATAAATATCCGTCTCGGTGCGGTTGGGGAAGCGTTTCAGGCTGTCTTGCTCGCGGATGAGCTGGATGGCCGGCAGATAGATCGTGTCATACCAGGAGGCGACGGCTTCCTCGTAACTCACGTCGGCCTGGCGGTTTTGGCCCATGTAGTAACGGTGGACGTCGATGTGGTGCAGGAGTTTTTCGTATTTGCCGGGCAGGCTGGCTTCGATGGCCGCATCCGGGCGGATTTCCTGGATGTGGGTACGGCCGTAAAACGCTGCGCGCTCCTGGGCCAAAATCAACCGGTCGATCCATGACCGTTGTTTGACGGTGTTTAACACGCGGCGGACTTCTTTTTGATTGTAAATTTGCCGCAGCGCCTGGTCGGCGTCTTCTACGCTGCCTGCCTTTTCATCGGCGGCGCGGCGCAGCCATTGGTATTCGCTGATCAGCAGGTAGAGGTCGGTGAGGGTGAGGTTGGGGAATGCCTGCGGCAGACCCTGGTTTTGCAGCACGTCGGCCAGCGGTTGGTAGACGGTGTTGTACCAGGAAGCGACGGCTTCGGGATAGGGCACTTCGTAGCCGCGTTCCTGGCTGATGTACCAGCGGTGGGCGTTGATGTGTTCGTGCAAACGGCCGTACAGCTCCGCATTCGACAATTGCAGATCGGCGTCCGGCTGGAGAGAACGCAGACCGGTCTGCTGCAAAAAATGGGCGTAATCCTTCAATTCCAGCACATCGCTCAGGCCCATATCGGCCGTCAGCGTGACGGGGATGTCGATTTCGGTGACGTAGGCGTCGATAAACACCTGCTGTCGTTCCCGCGCGACGGAAACGCGGTGGTTGCCATCCTTTACAAAATAGACTTCGCCGATTTTGTAGGCTTCGATGGGCGGCAGGTCGATATCTTTGTAGCGCGCTTTGCTGATGCCAATCCAGCGTTGGGCGGTAGCCGTTTGCGTGGGCAGGTAGGCGCGATCAAAATCGCGGTAGCGGCCAACGCTGCCGACAATTTTGTCGATGGGGATGGTTTGCTGCCCCAGGTCGTGCTGCCCCTGGAATGGAAGCTGGCTGCGCACTTCGCTGTAGGGCAGGAGTTCGTTTTCCTGGCCGGTGATGCGGGCGACCAGTTTACGCAGGAAGCCGCGTCTGAGGGCGCGTTGGAAGTCGTCGTTGGCGAATTTGTCGAACATAATGAGTACTGCTCCATGTTTATGACAGGCATTATACAAAGCGCCTGTTAACGGCGGCTATGGTGAATGTGCCCAAATTTTTGGGGAAGTGGCGTGGGTGGGAAACGGCCGTTATCATTGCCATTATCCAAAAATTAGCCGCACCTTCAAGGATTTCTAGCGAGATACACATATGCCAGCTAAAAAACGGAACGTCGTCTACTCCACTGATCCCGCCTTTAAAAAGCGCTGCCCGCGCTGTGGCAGTTTTCCCTGCCGCTGCCCGCAGCCGAAGAGTTTGCCGCCAGACCAGCAAACGGCCGCGATTCGCCGCGAGACAAAAGGGCGTGGTGGCAAAACGGTAACGGTGATCATGGATTTACAGCTGACGCCGGACGATTTGAAGGAACTGAGCAAGCAGCTAAAGCAAAAATGCGGCTCGGGTGGAGCCGTCAAGGAAGCTGTTATTGAAATTCAGGGCGATCACCGGGAAACGATTGCCGCCGAACTGCGAAAACTGGGGTACAAGACCAAATTTGTAGGCGGCTGAGGCGGTGAGCGGGTGGGCAGATGTTGGCGTTGCCAGATTGGACCAATCTTTGAGATTGGTCCAATCTCACCAGGGAAAATAAAGGCGAACTCTCAGGCGTTTTGTCTGTCCCATTCAGATTGGGCCAGCGCGGCGCGGGCGGCGACCAGTTTTTTGTATTTGGCGGCCAGTTTCTCCGGGTTGTTGGCCAGGCTGGCTTTGAGGACGTCGCCTTCCAGTTCGGCAACTTCCAGGCGCGTATAATAATCGAGCATTTCTTTCAGGTGGGCCAGGACAATTTTGGCGGTCAGGACAGGGTGGTTGTTGGTGACGTTGGCGTCGGCAAAGGCGATGCCGTGTTCCAGTTCTACTTCCAGACCCAGGCGGAAATCTTGCGTGGTGACCTGGAGGGCTTCGCCGCCAACCAGGTCTTGGAGGAGGGCGGCTTCCTGGGTGGAAACGGCCGTGTCTGTCAGCGCCGTCCAATCACGCAGCCCCAGTTCCCGGCAGACGCGTTGTACTTCTTCCTTGGTAATATATTCTGGTAAATGCATCAGATTCTCCTTGAGTTTGTCATTGGCGAGCGGCTCCCGCACGACGAATTGATTCACGATCTGCATTTTAGCACAGGTTGGGCGCGACCTTGTTCTTTTCCGGCTCTCAGGCCAATCCGCACTGCCGCAAAAAATCGGCCACGCTTTGTTCCAGGGAGATGTCGCCGTGGATGACCGCGGCCATGTATTGCTGCCGCCAGGGAGGGAGCAGGGGTACGGCCGTTTTCCATTCCTGAAAGACGAGGTGAGCCACCGGGCCGGTCTCATCCATGAAGCCGGAGGCGAAAAAGGCGCGCTCGGTGGCCGCGCGGTCGTAGGGCAGGCGTACAATTTTGGCGCGCCACTGTCCATTTTGCCAGATGACCTGTGCATAGCTGGCGCGCGGGTCGCCATCGCACAACTGCCCGGCCGAGCCAGTATTGACCAGCAGCGTGTCTCTGATTTGGCGTATGTAAGCGACGTGGATGTGGCTGGTGACGAAAACGGCCGTGGCCGGCGCAATCTGTTGGCTGATGGTGGCCTCGTCGTCGGCTGGATTGATGCTGTCGCTGTTGCCGCGCATGGAGGCGTGGGTAGCACGCAGCCGGCTGCCATCCGGCGCGGTGATATCGATCACCTGAGGCAGAGCGGTTAGTTCGGCCACCTGCCCATTGAGCTGCCGGTAGGTCCAGCGCGAATTTTGGTTAATGTCGGCCTGAATGCCGATGTGCTCGGCGTCGGGCATGGGGTTGGCGTGTTTGCACACGTAGGCTTCGTGATTGCCGCCCAGCGCCTGCCAGCCGGACTGCGCGCGCCGGTCGGCAATCATCTGCCAGCAGGTCGGGGAATCGGGTCCGCGGTTGACCACATCACCGTTCACGATGACCTGATCTGGCTGCCAGGCATCAATATCGGCCAGGACGGCTTGCAGGGCGGCGACGTTGCCATGAATATCGGAGAGGAGAGCAATTTTCATGCTAACGATTGTAGCTTTTGGACGGCGTCTTACCCAACGCGTGCCCGCTGAAAAACCGGCAAGACCCTATGGGTTTAAGTTCCCAGGTTCTTCAGGAACTCAGGGGGTGACGCTCCTGATGCGTGAAGCGTGATGCGTGAAACCTCTCTGGTCACGCATCACGCTTCACGTATCACGAATCAGCCCAAACCCCATGAAATCCCCAAAACCCAGTTCCCAAAGGTCTTAGGGTCTGCATAGTCACCAAATGCTTGACATTGTGCACAGGTTTTGTTAAGATATAGTCATGAATACGACTAAATCTAACTTAAAATCTTTGCAAATAGTAAACATAGTCGCGGTCATTGCGGTGATCGTGATGAATATCTTATCCAGTGCGCTCCCGTTGAACGGCCGTTCCGTGGAGTCTATTTCCGACGCTTTGCCGTCTTATTTCACCCCGGCCGGGTATACATTTGCCATCTGGGGCCTGATTTATTCGGCGCTGTTGGGTTTTGGCATTTATCAGGCGCTGCCGGCGCAGCGGGAACGGCCGTTCCTGAACAAAATCGGCTGGTTGTTTGCCGTGAGCACCGTGTTTAACATCGCCTGGTTGTTCTCGTGGCATTATGGCGTTTACGCCCTGTCGATCCTCTTCATGGCCGGTTTGTTGGTCACGCTCATCGCTATTTACCTGCGGCTGAACATTGGCCGCCGCGACGCATCATTGACCACGGCCGACAAACTGCTGTACCAGGCGCCCTTCAGCCTGTACCTGGGGTGGATTACTGTGGCCACCATCGCCAATATTTCCAGTGTGGTTAATTATTGGGGTTGGAATGGTTTTGGCATTGACCAGCCTATCTGGTCGGCGATGATGATGTCTGTGGCCGTGATTGTGGCCGGTGTTTTGCTCATCAATCGGCGCAATCTGGCTTATGCGGGCGTATTGGTCTGGGCGTTGTTTGGCATTCGCTCGGCGTATGCGACTGTGCCGGTGGTGGCGAATACGGCCGTTATCGCGGCGGCGCTGGTTGTGGCGCTGGCTTTATTGGGGTATTGGCGGACGCGCGGTGGGGTGGAAACGGCCGTTGCCCAACCCCAGGCCGCCTAAGGAATCATATCCATGCGCTTACCAACTGTGAGTGGCTCTAACCTCGAACGTGAAACCCTCACCTTTCCGGCTGACTTTGCCGGTGAATTGAATCTCGTTTTTATTGCCTTTCAACAATGGCATCAAATGGAAGTGGACACCTGGGTTCCGCTGGCGGAATCCTTACATCAGGACCATCCGCGATTGGCGTATTATGAATTTCCGACCATCCAGAGCATGAATCGCCTGTCGCGGATGTTTATCAACGAGGGGATGCGCGCCGGTATTCGTCACCAACCGACACGCCGGCGCACCATCACTCTCTACATCGAAAAAGCGCCTTTCCGCCGGGCGCTGCAAATCCCCGACGAGCAGCACATCTCTGTCATGTTGTTTGACCGCCAGGGAGAGGTGCTCTGGCGGGAAACAGGCGCATTTACGCCCGAAAAAGGCGCTGCCCTCAGCGCCGCAATCCACAGTCAACAAATAACCGTTTGACGTTAACGGTTATTTGTTGACTGGTTTGTGTTTCACCCTCCTTTCGCGTTGCTTTTCCCACACAATCTCTGCGCGCCCTATTCTCTCGGCTTCGCCACTCATCTATAATACGTAGAGTTAGACGCGCATCAGTGGGTGGTTGGGAGCTAAAACCACCTTGGGTTTGTGAAAAATCATACCTGCGAAGGAGGTAGACCATGATTCGTCAGATAGGTGTCCGTGTAGGATTTTTGGTGTTATTGGTGCTTCTCGGGGGATTGGTTGCTTGTGGTGGGCAGGTGACGCCAACGGCCGTTCCGCCCACCGCCCCGCCGCCCACCGCTCCAGCGCCCACCGTCCCGCCGGTAATGACCCCCACGATCATCATTCCGCAAGCCAGCGACACGGCCGTGTCCCCGACAGATGAACCGGCGACGGCCGTACCCCCGACCCAGGAACCGGCTCCGGAAGTCATCGCCCAACCGATGCCCAGATTTGCCGATTTTAAGGAAACGGCCGTAGACGCCGCCCCGTCGATGTTCCATGATCCCATCGCCCCTGATCTGAGCAACGTCACCGTGCCCTTCGCTTTATCGCCGGACCAACTGGCCCGCCTGGGGCAAAACGGCGTTGTGGTCAGCCCCGGCGTCGAAAAAGAATTTTTCACCGTCTACGAACAGGCGCGTTACGCCAACGTGCCCATCTTCGTTAGCAGCGATTCCATGCTGCACAGCTACCATCTCATCTTCGACAAAGTGCTGCGCACGGCCGAACGGGAATTCTTCGTCCCCCTGCTGCGTGACCTGAACACCGCCCTGCTGGCCCAAACCGATGCCCAATATCAGCAGCTAAAAGGCACAGAATGGGAGGACGCCGCGCTGCGCTCGGTGGCTTTTATAGGCGTAGCCAGCAAACTGCTCGACCCGGCCGTCGAAATTCCGGCATATGCTCAGGAACTGGCCAACGCGGAAATCGCTCTCATCGACGGCGCGGACGGCATTTTGCCGTCGCCGCTGTTCCCCGGCCTGGATTTTGGCGAGGATTACACCCAATACATCCCACGCGGCCATTACACCCTCAGCGAAGATTTGATGGCATATTTCAAGAGCATGATGTGGTACGGCCGTATGACCTTCCGCCTGACCACCGACAACCCAGACGTAGGCCGGGCCGAAACCCGGTCCGCGCTGCTGTTGGTGCAGGCCATGCAAACCGCGACCGTAAACGGCCGTCCCGCCCTGGATGTCTGGCGCGATTTGTACGACCCGACCGCTTTCCTGGTAGGCCGCAGCGATGATCTGACCGCCTTTCAGTACATAGAGGTGATAACGGCCGTGTACGGCGACAACCCCGATGTAGCCACGATCAGCGATGAAGCCAAACTCGACACCTTCATCGCCGCCGCCAACCTCCTGCCGCCGCCGCGCATCTTGGGGCTGGTCATCGGCGAAACCGACGACGTGGAAAAGACCACCAAAGGCTTCCGCTTTATGGGCCAGCGCTTCGTCCCCGACGCCTATATCTTCCGCGAACTCATCTGGCGCAATGTCGGCACCAACGACCAGCCGCGCCAGTTGCCCAACGGCCTGGACGTGATGGCCGCCATGGGGTCCGACCGCGCCTATACCATCCTCGACAATTTGGGCGAAACCGCCTACGCCAATTACCCCGAACAAATGACCAAAATGCGCGATTGGACCAGCAGCCTGACCGCCAACGATTGGACCGAAACGCTCTACAACGGCTGGCTCTACACCTTGCAGCCCTTGTTCGCCTTACCCGGCGACGGCTACCCGCAGTTCATGCAGTCGGACGCCTGGCTGGACAAACAATTATCCACCAGCCTGGGCAGTTGGGCCGAACTCAAGCACGATACCATCCTCTACGCCAAACAAGCCTATGCCGAACTCGGCGGCGGCGGCATCAATCCGCCGCTGCCCAAAGAAGCGGTGGGCTACGTGGAGCCGGTGCCGCAGTTTTACGCCCGCCTCTCCGCGTTGGCCTCCATGACCCTCACCGGCATGGAAAGCCGCGGCCTGTTAGCCGACAAAGAGCGCGACAGCCTGGAGCGGCTCATTCGTTTATCCGACGCTTTTCAAGTTATTGCCGAAAAAGAACTGCGCGGCGAACCCATCACCGAAGATGAAGCGTATCTGATTCGTTATTACGGCGGCGAACTGGAGCATTTGGTGATGGCTTCTGGCGATACGCCGGACGAAGACCCCTTCGCGCAGCCCTACATGGACGAAGAACCGCAAGCGGCCGTTATCGCCGATGTGGCCACCGCGCCCGATTATGTGCGCGACGGCGTGCCTGATCCGACGGTTTTGGAAGTGGCCGTGGGGCGCGTGGACGAGGTTTATGTGGTCGTGCCGGTGGTCGCCGCGGATGGCACGATCTATCTGCAGGTTGCCAAAGGCGGCGTGTTTGCCTATTACGAATTCCCCTGGCCGGCCAATGACCGCCTGACGGATGACAAATGGCGCGGCATGTTGGATGATGGCACAGCGCCTGCCCGTCCGGTCTGGATCAACACGTTCTTCTCGGCGGAAACCGAATTCGCCTTTGCTCAGGAAGCCATCTATAACTTCCAGCGTGATATTCCGTGGGTCTTTTGGGAACCGGCCGGCGATTGGCCGGCAGCGCCGCGACCTTTCTTCCAGGCTGAGTTGGCGGCGTTGGCCGCCGCCGAGCAGTACGTGGGGCGGCAGTGGATAAGCGCCAATTACCGCTCATTCGACTTGCAAGGGCCGGACACGGCCGTTGTCACCGTGCGCGAGACGTGGGACGATACGCTCTATGAACTGGTTGTGGGATACCCGGACACCGGCGACCCGGTGCTGAGTCATCGTGGTCCCTACACCCTTGATGTCACCTATACCCTCACCCGCGTGGATGGGGCCTGGCAGGTGACGAACCTCGTTTTTGCCAACCAGCCGCCGGAATGGACAACGCCCTAGACAATGCATGATGGGTCCAATCTCAGCGATTGGACCCATCTAACCCCATGAAATTGCAGCGCACGGCCGTTTCCTACCTCCTGTTTCCTCTTCTGTTTATCCTGCTTCTCGTCGGGAAGCCGCAGGAAACGGCCGTTGCCCCCGACTTTGCCGATTATCCCTGGGTCTATCTGCGCGACGGCCGTCCGCTGGCCGACGACGAAACCGTGACCAGCCTCATCGTGGTAGGCGATGTGCTCTTGGGGCGCGGCGTCGCTTCCCAGCCCGACCCGTTGGGCGAGGCGGCTGCCTGGCTTGCTTCGGCCGACGTGACGCTAGGAAATTTGGAAGGCGTTATTTCCGTGACCCGTGACCCGTGCTCCGTGCATTCGTGCCTCTGGCAGGCGTCTACAGAGTATGAAGCACAAATCACCACTCGCGATTCACGCATCATCCTGGCAATGCCGCTCACGGCCGTTTTCCAACTGCGCCATGCCGGTTTTGATCTGCTGGGTCTGGCGAACAACCACAGCCTGGACAACGGCGCGGCGGGCTTGGCGGAAACGGCCGTGCGCCTGCGACAGGCCGGTCTAACACCCCTTGGCCTGCGAGAAGCCGGTCAAATTACCCACGAAATTCGTGTAGCCAATAATATACCCCTGGCCTTCCTGGCGTTTAACGCCGTGCCCGATCCGGCTGGCGCGCCGGACCCACTGCTGGCGACGTGGGACGCGCAGAGCGGTCCGGCGGCCATCGCCGCGGCTAAAGCGGCCGCCGACGCGGTGATCGTCTCTGTGCATTGGGGGCTGGAATATGAGACACGGCCGTCGCCAACCCAGGAACGGCTGGCGCAAGAAATGCTGGCCGCCGGAGCCGATCTGGTGGTGGGGCATCACCCCCATGTCGCGCAGCCGCTGGCGGCGACGCGCGGCGGCCTGGTGGCTTACAGCCTGGGTAATTTTGTCTTTGACCAGGAACTGCCGGAGACGCGGCCGGCGGTGGCCCTGCGCGCCTTGTTCGATGCCGACGGGCTGCGCGCCGTGCAGGCGCTGCCGGTTCAGGCCGGGCGGCAGCCGCGTTTGCTGTTACCAGAAGAAGCCGCGCCGCTGTTGGCGCGGATCGCGCCGCCGCCGCTGCGGATTGGATTCGCCTGCGAAGAAATGGAGTGTCTGGCGGTGGATGTGCCGCAAACGGCCGTATCCGGCCAATTTTTTAGCGGGCAGATTGACCTGACAGGCGACGGCGTGCCGGAGACGGTGCGGCGGCAGGGGACGCAGCTCACCATTTTTCAGGATGGCACGGCCGTGTGGCAAAGCCCGGCGGAGTGGCGGGTGGTGGATGTGGCCCTGGGCGATCCGAATGATGACGGCCGTGGCGAAATCATGCTGGCTGTTTGGCGGCGCGATGGCGCGGGTTACGAGCGCAGCCAGCCGTACATCGTGGGGTATCGCGGCGGCGTGTATGATCTGCTCTGGGGCGGCCGGCCGGTGGTGGACCCGATTCAAGAACTGGAATTGGGTGATGTGGATGGCGACGGCGTGCCAGAATTGGTGGTAATCACCCAGTTGGCGGCTGAGGAAGGGCGGCAGGCGGTGTCGGTGTGGCAGTGGCAAGGCTGGACGTTTAGCCAACAGTGGGTGAGCGCGCCAGGTTGGTATGATGATCTGGTCCTGGTGGATATGGGTGTGAAACGGCCGTTGTTGAGCGTGGTTCAGAGACGGCCGTGAAGCGGGCAAAATTCCTGCCATGAATTTCGTGCTTCTGCAAGGAAATTGGGCATAATATGCGCCAAGAATAAGTTTTTTCGTACCGCGACGTTCCAACATATTCCTGGTCGGTGCGGCAAAATTGTGAGGTGAAAGACATGATGACCACATTATCTGCGAGATGTCCGGCGTGTCAGACGACGATTCGTTTTGAAGCGAATCCTGAGCTTGGCTCTTTTATTATTTGTGAGGAGTGTGAGGCAGAATTGGAAGTTGTGCAGCTCAGACCACTGAAATTGAGTTGGGTGGATGAGGACGAGTACGACGATTTGGAGGATTATGCACTCGACGAAGATGATTTTGCAGACTTTGAAGATGACGCTTATGACGATCTAGACGACGACGATGATTGATAGGCGGTAAGCCGTTGGCTTCGGTTGTTTGTGGAAACGGCCGTTTCCCTTCTTTTCGGTGGTATGTTAAGGGGAGGGACACGGCCGTTTTTTGTTTTCTGCCGCGTAACGGTTCAGGTTTTCCTGGCAAGACCCCAAGGGTTTTGATACCCAGATAATCCAAATTCCCAGAAGCAAACCCTTGGGGTCTGTATAATTACGATGCCACAAATGCTGAACAATGCAGAAGATTGGACCAATCGCAGAAGATTGGTCTAATCTGAACACATATCTTGGCGATTGGGCTTCTCCTGGAATTTACCAGCGAACCCATTGGAGCGAAAAATGACACACTCAGATCAACCCGGCATTGGCACGCGCGCCGTGTGGGCGGGCGAAGAAACTCGCGCCTGGCAGGGCGCCACCCAGGTTCCTGTGGTTCACAGCGTCTCGTTTGCTTATGACGACTTGGATGAATGGCTGCAAGTGGCTTTGGGGGAAAAGGCGGGGCATATTTACGGCCGTAACACCAATCCCACCGTCCATGCCTTTGAAGAAAAGGTGCGCCTGCTGGAGGGCGCAGAAGCCGCCACCAGCGCCGCCACGGGCATGGGCATCATCAGCAGCGCCCTGTTCGCCCTGTTGTCCCCTGGTGATCGGGTGGTCTCCGTTAAAGACACCTATGGCGGCACCAACAAGCTCTTCACCGAATTCCTGCCGCGATTCCAGATAGACGTGGCCTTGTGCGACACCACCGACCACGAAGCCATCGAGGCCGAAATTGCCCAGGGCTGTCGCGTGCTATATCTGGAAAGTCCCACCAACCCGACCGTGAAAGTGGTTGATTTAGCCCGGCTGGCGGCTGCGGGCCGCGCGGTGGGCGCGGTGGTGATTGTGGATAACACCTTTGCCACGCCTGTCAATCAGAACCCGCTGGCGTTGGGGGCGCATCTGGTTTTGCACAGCGCCACAAAATATCTGGGCGGCCACGCCGACGCCTTGGGCGGCGTGATTTGCGGCGCGGCGGAGCTGGTGGCGCAGGTTTACCATTTCCGCGAGATCAATGGCGCGACTTTGGACCCGATGTCGGCTTATTTGCTGCTGCGCGGCCTGAAAACGCTGCACTTGCGGGTGCGCCAGCAAAACGAAAGCGCGGGCCAGATTGCCCGTTTCCTGGCGGGGCATACGGCCGTTGCCGCTGTCTATTACCCCGGCCTGCCGTCGCACGAAGGCCACGAAATCGCCTGCCGGCAAATGCGCGGTTTTGGCGGGATGCTCAGTTTCCGGCTCAGAGAGGACAACCTCGATGCGGTGCGCCAATTTTTGCCCCGGCTGAAATTTGCCCATGCGGCCGCGAATTTGGGCGCGGTGGAGACGATTGTTGGCCCGCCGGCGACCACGAGCCATGTGGAATGCACGCCGGCCGAACGGGCGGCGGCGGGTATTCCCGAAAGCCTGGTGCGTTATTCCACAGGCATTGAAGACACGGCCGATTTAATCGCCGATCTCGATCAGGCGCTGCAAATTTTTGGCTAACCGTTGGCGCAGAACGCGCCCTGTTTCTTGGCTGTTTTTGCAAAGGTTTGCCTGTGATGACGGCGGGGTTATGATTGGCGGGCGAGACGGCCGTCTGAACATCCGCTTAACAACCAGCTCATCTGGCCGCCGGGCGGGTTAAAATGACCCTACTTCATTCTCGACGAGGTTAATTTTGTTAAACAAGTTGCAAACCATGGATCGGCGGCTGCTCACCGTTCTGCTCATCGTGTTTGTGCAGATGCTGGGCGCGGCCATGATTATGCCGATTTTGCCTTTGTACGCGCAGCGCGAATTTGGCATGTCGCCGCAAACCATTACGTTGTTGGGCACATCTTTTTTTGCGGCGCAGTTTGTTGCCGGGCCGTATTTAGGGCGATTGTCGGATAAATACGGCCGTCTCCCTATCCTCATCATCAGCCAGGTGGGAACGGCCGTTAGTTTTCTCATGCTTGCTCTGGCGCCCTCGGTTTCTATCCTCTTTCTGGCCCGTATTCTCGATGGCATCACCGGCGGCAATATCATCGTCGCCCAGGCGTACATCACCGATATTACCCCGCGCAAAAAGCGCACCGAATCCCTGGGATACATTTTTGCTGCCTTTGGGCTGGGGTTCATTTTTGGGCCTGCTTTAGGTGGCCTCTTGTCGGCGGCTTTAGGGCCGCGTGTGCCCTACATCATTGCCGCTGTTGCCGCCACCCTCGTCGTCTTAATGACCTGGTTCACCCTCGATGAAACCGTGACCCCGGAACAACGGGAAGTAAACCGCAAATTCAACAAACAAAGCATCGGCCTCGCCGCCATCATGAAAAATTCATCCCTGCTGCTCGTGTTGTTTATCGCTTTTGTGGGGCAATTTGGCCTGGGTTTGCTGCAAGCCACCTTCGCCCTGTTTGGCGAAGCAGTTTTATTCGCCGGTTACAGCGAAAACATGATCAGCCTGGGTATTGGCATTATGCTGACGTTGGTTGGGGTGGGGCAGTTTGTCACTCAGGCGGTGCTGCTGCCCAAGGCCCTCAAACGATACGATGACGCGCTGCTGGTGGTCTTTGGCCTTGTTCTGCGGACCGTTGGTTTATTTGTTTTTGCCGCTCTGGCCACGCCCTTGTTGGGCGGGGTGGCCTCTGTGATGTTTGCCGCAGGCATTGGCTTTATGATGCCGCCGCTGCAATCGCTTACCACAACCACCGTCGCCGATGAACTGCGCGGCGGGGTTTTGGGCGTTTATCAGTCCACCATCAGCCTGTCCACCATTTTCAGCTCGGCCATTGCCGGCACAATTTTTGCCCTGAATCCCACCAGCCCATACTGGTTAGGCGCGGGGTTGTCGCTGGTGGTAATGGCGCCGGCGTTGGTATTGGTACGCCGCACCGGGGCTGGTCGCCGCAAACCGGCCTCGCTTACAATTTCAGCCGATTGACATAAAGCGTTTATTTAGCTGGTCTGCAAATGCGACCTTTTGCGTTAATGGCTAAACCGGAAGGGCTGGTTGCTCTTCCTCCAGATTTTTTAGGAGAATTGATATGAAAATTGGAATCGTTGGGAGTGGGATGGTGGGAGCTACGGCCGCCTACGCTTTGTTGATGCGTGGTGTGGGCCGGGAAATTGTGATGGTAGATAAGTTTGAAAAGCGCGCCATTGCCGAAGCCGCCGATTTGTTGCACGCGGTTCCATTTGCGCACCCGCTCACCATTCGCGCCGGAGGTTACGCCGATTTGAAGGGCTGCCGGGTGGTCATTATGTCGGCCGGCGTGGGGCAGAAACCTGGAGAAACGCGGCTGGAACTGCTTTCACGGAATGCGGCCGTTTTCCGCGAAGTGATTCCGCAGATTTTTACCAACGCGCCGGATGCCATTTTGATTGTGGCCACCAACCCGGTAGACGTGATGACCCATCTGTCGGCGCAGTATGCGGCCGAATTTGGCATCCCGTCGCATCGCATTATTGGCTCCGGCACGACTCTGGATACGGCGCGGTTCCGGGCGCTGCTGGGGCAGCATTTGCACATCGATTCCACGCATGTTCATGCCTACGTCATCGGCGAACATGGCGATTCGGAAGTGCTGGCCTGGTCGCTGGTGAATATTGGCAATATCCCGTTGGATGATTTTTGCCGTACCCATGCGTGCAATTTAGACGAAGCGATGCGTCATGAGGTTGAAGAATCGGTGCGCAGGGCTGCTTATCGTATTATCGAAGGCAAAGGGGCGACCTACTATGGCGTTGGCAGCGCGTTGGCGCGGATTGTCAGCAATATCTTGGGCAACCGGCGGGCCATCATGACGGTGTGTACGCCAATGCCTGACATTGCCGGGGTGAAGGATGTGACGGTGGCTTTGCCGCATATTGTCGGCGGCGAAGGTGTGGAGGATACGTTTTTCCTGCCTCTGAGCGCCGCCGAGGAAGCGGCTTTGCATCGCAGCGCGGCCACGATTCGGCAGGCGATTGATGAGTTGGAAGGGCAGCAAGGATAGAGGTTGGGTAACAGAAAAGTCGGGGAGGGGAGCTGACGGCCGTTTACCGTGCCGGGTAGCCGGTGACGTCGCGGATGGTTTCGTAGAGGGGTTTGAGATTTTTGTACATTTTTTTGTAAACGCCATGGTACAGGTCGTTGTACAGGCGGTGGTTGGCGGCATTGGGTTCAAAGGTGTCGCCTACGCGGGTCATGGCGGAAACGGCCGTGTCAAAATCGCCATGCAGCCCCAACCCCACGGCCACATCAATAGCCGCGCCCAAACCCGACGCTTCATAGACATGCGGGCGGGAGGCCGGTAAACCAAACACATCGGCCGTGATTTGCATGGCCGCGTCGGACTGCGACCCGCCGCCGGCGGCGCGCAGTTCGGTGATCGCTACGTTGCTGCGTTTTTCGGTGCGTTCTTTGCCCTCGCGCAGCGCATAGACAATGCCTTCTAAAATCGCCCGGTAAAAATGGCCGCGGGTGTGCACATCGCCCCAACCGATAATGGCCCCTTTGGCTTCTGGCCCGGGCACGCGTAGGCCGGGCGACCAAAACGGCTGGAGCATTAGCCCCATGGAGCCGGGCGGCACATCGGCTACCAGATGGTCGAATAATTCCTCGGTGGGCAGACCGCGTTCCGAGGCCAACTGTTCTTCGCGCAGGCCAAATTCCTGCCGGAACCAGGTCACCATCCAGAAGCCGCGAAATACCTGGAATTCCAGATTGTAGGCATGGGGCACGGCCGATGGATAAGGCGGCAGCAGGGGAATGACTTCGACGTATTTTTTGTGCGTGGTGTTGATGGTGGCCGTGGTGCCAAAACTAAGCGCCGCGATGTTGGGCGCCAGCGCGCCAGACCCAATCACTTCACAGGCTTTGTCGGCGGCGGCGGCGATGAGGGGCAGGCCGGCGGGAATGCCGGTGGCCTCGGCGGCGGCGGCGGTGATAGTGCCTAGACGTTCCGTGGGCTGGACCAGTTCGGGCAGGTAGCTGCGCGGCACATTGACCACTTGCCATTTCCAATCCCATGATTTAGACCAGTTTTGCGCTTTGTAATCGAACGGCATATAGCCAACCTGGCAGCCGACAGAATCGGCGTAACGGCCGGTGAGTTTGTGCGTGAGGTAGCCGGACAGGTAGAGGTATTTGTGGGTTTTGGCCCAAATTTCCGGCTGGTGTTTGTTGATCCAGTTGGCTTCGACTTCGGATTGCAGGTAAACGGCCGTTTCCTTCATGCGCGCCAGGGTAAAACCCAGACCCCACAACCCGCCAACGGGTTTGAGTCCTTCTGTGCGGCGTTGATCTAACCACAGGATGGCCGGGCGGAGTGGACGGCCGTCTTTTCCCACATTCACCACGGTTGCCCGCTGCGTTGTTAACCCAACCCCGGCAATCCGTTCTTTATCAATCTCATTTGCCGCCCAAAGCTGCTGGCAGGCAGCGCAAATGGCCGCCCAAAAAACGTCCGGGTCTTGTTCGGCCCAGCCGGGTTTTAGCGAAATGTAAGGCTCGAAATAGACCTGCGATTTGTGCAGCAGGTTGCCTTGCAAATCAAAAATCAGGGCGCGTACGCTTTGGGTTCCGTTGTCGATTGTCAGAATCAGATCGCGGTTCATGGTTTTGCCGGATGGTGTTGTCGGGCGAAGCGGCGGTTGCAACGGCCGTGCCGCAGCGTCGCGGGGATGAACGAGGGAGTCTCTCGCCGCCACATTCTACTAGATTGTCCGGTAGATGGCACACCGTTGCCGTCTGCGCGGCCCGTTGATACCATTAGCTGTTATGAAATCTACCAACCTGATCATCAAACTCAGCCCATTTGTGTTTATCAAACGGCTGGCTGTTCTGGAATTTGTCTTCGCTTTTTTGCCGACGGTTTTGGCGCTGGTTTTTGGCGTGGAGCGCTATTACGCCGCCTCAATTGCCGCCAGAACGGTGTCGTTTTCGATTGTGTTGACGGCCGTTACCACCACCATTCAAATTTTTATCATTGCCCTGGTCTTTATCTGGTGGTATGTGCCTTCTTATGTGGTCAGCACGGAGCGCATTACCCTGGTGCGCGGCGGCTTGTTCGAAGCCAGAGAACTGGCCCGCACCTACGCCATCACCCAAATTGAAGTGGCGCAAGGCGCTTTGGGGCGCAAATTTGATTATGGCACGCTGGCGCTGTTCACCTCAGATGCCGCCCAGCCGGTTCACCTGCGCGATGTCCCGAATCCGGCGCAGTATGCCCGCCTGATTGAAGAAATGGTGCTGCCAGAGCTGGCCCCGCAGGCCCAATCTGAAAGTTTGCCGCCGCTGGCGCTGATCGCCGCCGGCGAAACGCAGCACGTGGAGTTTAAGGCCAGCTTGCAGTGGGATTACCGCCAAGAGAAGCGCAACAAAGATTTATACGAGCCGGTGATGAAAAATTTGGCGGCGTTTATGAACACCGTCGGCGGTGTGGTGCTGATTGGCGTGGCCGATGATGGGCAGGTTTTGGGACTGACGCCAGATTATCAGACCATGGGCAAGCAGGACAGCGACGGGTTTGAGAATGTGTTTAACATGGCCTTCAATACCATGATTGGCGCGGAGTATCGGCAGTTTGTGGATGTTTCGTTTCCGGTGGTGGCGGGGCAGGAAATTTGTATGGCGGCGGTACGGCCGTCGCCGGAGCCGGTTTTTTTGACCCACAAAGGGGATGAGCGGTTTTACATTCGCACCGGCAACACCAGCCAATGGCTGACCGTGAGCAAAGCCGCGCGGTATATCCGCACGCGGTTTAACGGCGGGGGATGAAGCGTGAAGCGTGAAGCGTGATGCGTGATGCGTGATGCGTGATGCGTGATGCGTGAGACCTTTGAGGTTACGCATCACGCTTCACGCTTCCTAAATAACCATGCCGCCTTCGCCAGTTGGGTCGACGGGGGTTAACGGCCGTGTCCCCGCTTCCAACCAACGCCCCACGGCCACCAGGCTCAGACCCACATGATGCAAACTCTGGCGAACCATGCCCTGGCGCGCCGCCCGCCGCTCGCGCGCCGGTGCTAAATCGTGTCGCTCCGCTTCCTTCCGTTGCCGATCCAACAAGAGCAAATACGCTAACTCAAACTGAAATGGGGATGTCGGTATCATGCTTACCTCCTGGTATCTACACCCGCTGTTTGTTTCTTCGATATGTAAAGGATACTCGTCATACCTGACACCTTCTGTCAGCATTGTTTGGCGGTTTTTGCAACCAGGTCTCTTCTTGGGTGATACGGCCGTTTTTCCCCGTATACTATCCAAAGTTGGCCGGTTGAGACCTGGCTAGCAAACCAAATACAAGGAGCGAAAACCATGAAACTTGTGGGCTACAACGAATTTTCCGGCCGACATTGGGAGACAGGGAGCGTGCGCAATGTTTGGGCGTATCGCGGGGTAAAAGCGCCGCATACCGACGCGCCATTTTCCGAGGCCTTTTTGCTGGGCGTCAGCGGCGGTATTGTGATGGGCTACTTCACCTTTGCTTACCAGGGCTACGATCCTGAAGTGCGCATCCTGACGCGCAACACCTTCGACCCGCTGAATACCCTGTTATCGCGTCTGGGCGTGGTGCAGCACATTCGCCAAACTGCCAGCGCCGACACCGGGCTGGCTAATTTGCAGGAAACGTTGACCGACGGGCTGCCGGCCATTGTTTGGGCCGATATGTTTAGCCTGCCCTACAACGCCTTGCCGCACGATGAAAACATGTGGGCCATGTTCCCGCTGGTGGTGTATGGCTTCGATGCGGCCGCCGATACCGTCTGGATTGCCGACCGGGCGCAAGTTCCCTTAACCGTCCGCCTGAGCGAGCTGGCCGCTGCGCGGGCGAGGGTGAAAAACCACAAGTTTCGCCTGATGACCATTGACCCGCCGCAGCCGCAAAAATTAAAAACGGCCGTTCTCGCTGGCCTCTGGGACACCATCAAACTCTTCACCGAAAAGCCACCCAAAGGGGCCAAAAAGAATTTCGGTTTTGCCGCTTACCAGAATTGGGCCGACCTGCTGGTAAAAGCCAAAGGGCGCGGCAGTTGGGCCGCTGAATACGCCAGCGACGGCCGTCTGTATGCCGTGCTGACCTCCGCTTTCACCGACATTGCCCTCTTTGGCAAAGCGGATTGGGCCGACCGCGACCTGTTCGCCGATTTCTTGCAAGAGGCCGCGCTGCTGCTGGACAAACCGGCTCTGGCCGACATCGCGCCGCAGTTTCGCGCCAGCGGCCGCGCCTGGGCCGATTTGGGCGCGGCGCTGCTGCCAGACGGTGTGCCGCTGCTGCAAGAAACGCGGGAACTGCTGCTGCGCCGGCGAGACGTGTTCCTGACTCAGGGCGGCGCGGGGCTGGAAGAAATTCGGGGAATCAACGGCCGTCTCGCGGCCATCAAACAAACCGCCGCCGAGGATTTCCCCCTGTCAGCAGCCGAAACGGCCGTGCTGCGCGAAACCATCCGCGACAGTGTCCTGACCATCCACGATATGGAAAAAGAAGCGCTTACGGCCGTGCGCGACGCTCTTTCCTGAACGCCAGGGTGGGGTGGGGAGACGGCCGTTTTCCCCTGTTTGGCTGCATCATTCACTGCCTGATTGTGGTATAGTTTCCCCCAAGGAAATTTGCCATGTTAAAACTGCGCCAAAACCAAATAGATGTCGAAGTTCAGGCTCGCCGATCGATTCTGATAGTTGTCGTCATCGGCTATCTGGTAACTTTCCTGGGCGCATTCTCTTCCCAAGGCTACAGCGGCACACTCCAGGAAACCATTCTCGCCATCTTGCTGGGCGTTGTCTACACCTGGCTGTGCATCTACATCGATGCCTTCTATCTGCGTTTCCAATCTCGGTGGACCAATTTGCTCTATTTCGGGTTACAGATCAGCCTGATTTTTGCCATCCACTGGCTGATCGGTCCTGGCGGCATCTGGCTGGTTTCGCTGCCGTTGGCCGCAATGGCTGTAGAACGGTTGGCGCCGCTCTGGCGCTGGCCCGTTTATCTGGCCATTTTGGCCGGTATGTTTGTGTCGATTGGCTTTCGGTACAACCAGTGGGAATCGGCCACTTTTTTTGCCGTGAGTGTCAGTCCGGCCATCTTTTTTGTGGTGGTGTTTACCGAACAGGGGCAGCGGGAACGGCTTGCCCGCCGCTACGCCGAAGAGCTGACGGCCGATTTGGAAACGGCCAACCGCCAGCTTTCGGCCTACGCCTTGCAGGCCGAGGAATTGGCCACCACGCAAGAGCGCAACCGGTTGGCGCGCGAAATCCACGATAATCTGGGGCATTATCTCACCGTGGTGAATGTGCAAATTGCCGCCGCCAAAGTGCTGCTGGCCGCTGATCCGCAGCGGGCGTTGGACGCGCTGGATAAGGCGCAAACGTTGACGCAGGAAGGGTTGGGCGCAGTGCGGCAGTCGGTGGCGGCTTTGCGTGAATCGCCGTTGGGCAAACGGCCGTTACCCGAAGCCATCAGCGCGTTGGTCACAGAATCCAACAATGCCGGCATTGTGACCGAATTGGTCGTCCGGGGAACCCCCCACCACCTGGCCTCCAACGAAGAATTAGCCCTCTACCGCGTGGCGCAAGAAGGGCTGACCAACATTCGCAAACACGCCCGCGCCTCGCGCGCCGATTTGCTGCTGGACTATACCGACCCGACCAAAGTCTGTTTATCGATTGTCGATAACGGTCTGGGCGCTGAAGAAACGACAAACGGCTTTGGCTTGCTGGGCGTCCGCGAGCGAGTGCATTTGCTGGGCGGACAGGTGACGGTGAAAACGGCCGTCAACCAGGGCTTTTCGCTGATGGTCTGTTTGCCAACGGCCGTAAAGGAGATAACCTGATGCGTATTCGCGTTTTATTGGTCGACGATCAGGCGCTGTTCCGTGAAGGACTGCACACGCTTCTTTCCGTGTGGCCAGACCTGGAAGTGGTGGGCGAAGCGGGCAACGGCCAGGAAGCGCTGGACGCAGCCGCCCGACTCAAGCCCGATGTCGTATTGATGGATTTGCGCATGCCGGTGCTGGATGGCGTGGCGGCGACGCGCCGTCTGCTGGAAAAAATGCCCCAGGTCAAAATCATCGTCCTGACCACATTTGATGATGATGACCATGTGTTTGATGGCCTGCGCGCCGGCGCGGTGGGCTATCTGCTGAAGGATGTGCCTTCGGAAAAATTAGTCGAAGCCATTCGCGCGGCGGCGGCCGGGCAATCTTTTTTGCAGCCGTCGGTGGCGGCAAAAGTGGTGGCCGAATTTACGCGGTTAACGGCCGTGGCCCAGGAAACGGCCGTCTCCCCCCAAAACACACTCATCGAACCGCTTTCAGAACGCGAACAGGAAATTCTGGCTCTGGTAGCCACCGGCGCCAGCAACAAAGAAATCGCCAGCGAGTTGTTTATTGCCGAAGGCACAGTCAAAAACCACGTCACCAACATTTTGGGCAAACTGGGCGTGCGCGATCGCACCCAGGCGGCCCTGAAGGCCCGAGAAATCGGCCTGATTTAAACCCTACAGCTTGAAAACCAAAAATGAGGGGCTGGAGCGATTTTTAATCGCCAGCCAGCCCATCGGGATTGTATGTTGAGATTGCTGAAAATGATCGACAATGCGAGGAGAAATGAACGTGAATCACATGCGAAACGGCCGTAGACTCTTTCTAAGTTTCTGGCTCCTTCTAATTTTGGCCGGCGCCGTCATGACTGTTGGTGCGACGCCTGCCGCCCAAAGCGACGACCCCGCCTCCATTCCCCCGCCCGACACCGTTACCATCGCGGGAACCATCCAGCCCCAACTGGGCTGCTCCGGTGAGTGGAACACCACCTGCCCGGAAAGTATGCTCACCTATGACCCGGAAGCTGACCTCTGGCTGGCCGTCTTCGACCTGAAAGCGGGCAACTACGAGTACAAAGCCGCCCTGAACGGCACCTGGGCCGACAATTATGGCCTCAATGCCGAGTATTACGGCCCCAATATCCCCCTGGAAGTGCCCGCCGATGGCCCCGTGACTTTTTGGTACGACCACAAAACGCGCTGGGTCAGCGATGACATGAACAGCCTGTTTGCCATTGTGACCGGCACATTCCAATCCGAATTGGGCTGCGCCGAAGATGGCCAGGTGGATTGTTTGCGTTCGTTTTTGCAAGACCCGGATGGCGACGGCGTCTACACCTTTGTAACGGCCGATATTCCCCCAGGCGACTATGAGGCCACGGGCGTCGTGCCCGGCGGGGAACAATCAGCTCCGTTCACCATCGCCGCTGGGCAGGCCGCGCTTTTTACCTATGACCCGGCCGCCGACAGCCTGGAAGTAAGCACCGGCGACCCGACCGCGCTGGGCGTCGCCGCCGCCGCGCCGGTGGGGCTGCCCGCGCCTGTCGTGCCGATGCCGGATACAGTGACCATTCCCGGCACAATCCAGAGCGTGCTGGGCTGCCCCGGCGATTGGCAGCCCGATTGTGATGTCACTTATCTGGCGTTTGATGAAGAAGACCAGCTTTGGACGGCCGTGTTCACCATTCCGGCCGGCGACTACGAATACAAGGCCGCGCTCAATGACAGTTGGGACGTAAACTTTGGTCTGAACGCCGAACCGAGCGGGCCGAATATCCCCTTGTCATTGGCGGAGGAAACGGCCGTATCCTTCTTCTTCGATAACACCACCGGTTGGGTAGCCGACAGCGTCAACAACCTTGTGGCCAACGTGCCCGGCGATTTCCAGGCGGCCATTGGCTGCCCCGGCGATTGGCAGCCCGACTGCCTGCGCTCCTGGCTGCAAGACCCCGACGGCGACGGCATCTACACCTTCCTCACCGACGCCATCCCTGCGGGCGAATATGAGGCCAAAGTGGCCATCAACCAGAGTTGGGACGAAAACTACGGCGTAGACGGCGCGCAAGACGGCGCCAACATCGCTTTTTCCGTTCCCGCCGATAACGCGCCAATGATTTTTAACTACGATGCCATTACGCATTTGCTGACCATTCGCCCCTTAGGCGAAGGCGGCGCAGTCCAGGGCAATATCAAGCAGCAAAAAGCGCATTGGGTAACGGCCGACACCATCGCCTGGGACATCGAGCCAGCAGCCGGCAACACTTACTTGCTGCACTACACCAAAGCCGACGAGGCATTCAGTCTTGGTTTGGACGGCATCGTGGGCGGGGCAAGCCTGCCGTTGACCGTAAATGAAGCTGGCCTGAGCGATGACGTGAAAGCCAAATTCCCTCACCTGAGCCGTTTTACCGCCCTGACGCTCAGCCCCGACGATCTGGAACAGGTTGGGCAGGTCTTAAAAGGCCAGCTTGCCATCTCCGCCTACAACGAAGCAGGCGAATTGCTCGATGCCACCGGTCTGCAAATTCCCGGCGTTCTCGACGACCTCTACACCTACGATGGGCCGTTGGGCGTTACCTTTGAGGGCGATACGCCCACGCTGCAAGTGTGGGCGCCCACGGCGCGCTCCGTGAAGCTGCACCTGTTCGACAGCGCCGACGCGGAGACCCCTTCCGACATCATTCCCATGGTGGCAGATGCCGGTACTGGCGTTTGGAGCCTAACCGGGCAGGCGGACTGGAACGGCGCTTACTACCTTTATGAGGTGGAAGTGTTTGTGCCCTCCACGGGGCAAGTGGAATTCAATCTGGTCACGGATCCCTATTCCATCAGCCTGTCGATGAACAGCCAGCGCAGCCAGATTGTGGATTTGACTGATCCCGGTCTGATGCCTGATGGCTGGCAAACATTAGCCAAACCGCCCCTGGCGGCACCGGAAGACACGGTCATTTATGAACTGCACATGCGCGATTTCAGCATGAACGACGCGACTGTACCGGAGGAACACCGGGGCAAGTATCTGGCGTTTACGGATGTGCAGTCCAATGGCATGCAGCACCTGATCAGCCTGGCTCAGGCCGGACTGACTCATTTGCACCTGCTGCCAACGTTTGACATTGCCACGATTGAGGAGGATGCGGCGGCGCGGGTTGAGCCGGACACGGCCGTTCTCGCCACCTTCCCGCCCAACTCCGATCAGCAGCAGGCGCTTGTCGGCGCGGTGCGCGATCAGGACGGCTTTAACTGGGGCTACGACCCCTACCACTACAACGTGCCCGAAGGCAGCTACGCCACCGATCCCAATGGCGCGGTCCGTATTTTGGAGTTCCGCCAGATGGTGCAGGCGCTCAACCAAAATGGCCTGCGGGTGGTGATCGACGTGGTTTACAATCACACCAGCGCCAGCGGGCAAGACCCCCGCTCGGTGTTGGACCGCATTGTGCCGGGGTATTACCATCGCCTGAACGCCACCGGCCGCGTCGAAACAAGCACTTGCTGCCAAAACACGGCCAGCGAACACAACATGATGCGCAAATTGATGATCGATTCGGCTGTGATGTGGGCTACCGCCTACAAAGTGGACGGGTTCCGCTTTGACCTGATGGGCCACCACATGCGCGATGACATGGTAGCTTTGCAAACGGCCGTGCACAACCTCACCCCGGCCGTCAACGGCGTAGACGGCGCGGCTATCTATATCTATGGCGAGGGGTGGAACTTTGGCGAAGTGGCCGACAATGCCCGCGGCATCAACGCCACGCAGCAAAACATGGCCGGAACCGGCATCGGCACCTTCAACGACCGGCTGCGCGACGCAGTGCGCGGCGGCAGCCCGTTTGGCGGCCAGCAGGAACAAGGGTTCATCAACGGCCTCTATTACGATCCCAACGACATCGAACAAGGCTCGGAAGCTGAACAGCGTCTGCGCTTGCTCCAATTCGCCGACCTGATCCGTGTGGGCATGGCTGGGAATCTGACCGATTATGAATTTGTCAACGCCGAAGGCAATCTGGTCAGCGGACTGGCCATCCAGTACAACGGGCAGTCGGCCGCGTACGCCAGCGATCCCCAAGAAAATCTGGTCTACATTTCTAAGCACGACAACGAGACGTTGTTCGACATTGTGCAGTACAAAGCGCCGCTGGCCACCAGTCTATCCGACCGGGTGCGCATTCAGAACCTGGGCAACTCGATTGTGATGTTGAGCCAGGGCGTGCCGTTCTTCCAGGCTGGCGATGATCTGCTGCGCTCCAAATCGCTGGACCGCAACAGCTACAATTCGGGCGATTGGTTCAATCGGTTGGATTTTAGCTATCAGAGCAACAATTGGGGCGTGGGCCTGCCCCCGGCGGGCGACAACCAGAGTATGTGGCCGGTGATGGAGGGCCTGTTGGGCGCGGATGGCCTGACGCCGACCAGCGAAAATATCCGGCAAACGGCCGTTCATTTCCAGGAAATGCTGCAAATCCGCCGCAGTTCGCCATTGTTCCACCTGCCTACGGCCGTTGATGTTCAGGAGCGATTGACCTTCTACAACACCGGCAGAGACCAGATTCCCGGCCTGATCGTCATGAGCCTGTCCGATAGGGTGGGCGAAAACCTGGACCCGAATTTTGAGCTGCTTGTGGCGCTGATTAACGCCAATGACGAAGCGCAAACCTTCAGCCAGCCAGACATGGCCGGTTTCCCGCTGACGCTGCATTTTGTGCAGCAAAATTCGGCGGATCCGGTGGTGCAAACGGCCGTTTTCGACCCCAACAGCGGCGCGTTTACCATCCCTGGGCGCACAACGGCCGTATTCGTCATGCCGGAAAACGCGGCCATGCTGGCGGTGGAAGAGCCAACGGCCGTGCCGACACCCGAACCAACCGCCGAACCGACTGCTGAACAAACTGCCGAACCAACCCTTGCGCCAACGGCTACGGCCGTTCCCGAAAGCACCCCTTTGCCCACCGCCGAAGCGCCAGAGACGCCGGTTAACGAACCTGCCGAATCCAATAATACGGGCTGGCTGGTGGCCGCCGGGGTTAGCGCTGCCGCCGCTGCGGCCGCTGCTGCCTTCGTCGTCCGGCGGCGGCGAAACGGCTAGCAGTTTGTCGGAAAAGTACCCGTAGACGCGGTATCTTACCGCGTCTTCCAGAGGCGGGGTAAGGATACCCCGGCTACAAAAAGAGGTTCTCCGACAGACTGCTAGAGAGTCGGAGACCGAGAGAGTGGGAGAGTGGGAGATTGCCGCTCTTCCGCTCTCTCTTGGCTCAGTGGTTAGGGAATCGTAGGCATATCGCAGAAGTCAAAACGGCCGTTCTGTGCCATCCTTACCCCATAATCGTATGTTCGGCGAGACTTCAGGCTCGCCGCCCCGCGCCGTGACGTGATCTATGACAAACAACAACTTTGCCGTTAAAGGGCGGGTCCTGGGCCTCGATCTAGGCGAAAAGCGCATTGGCGTTGCCGTCAGCGACGCCACCCGGACCATCGCCACCACCCTGACGGTTATCAAACGCACCTCGCGCCAGGATGATTTTGCCCAAATCGGCCGATTGATCGCCGAACAGCAAGCCAATCTGGTGGTGGTGGGTCTGCCTGTGATGCTGGATGGCCACGAAGGGGAAAAAGCCGCCTGGGTGCGCGATTACGCCGCCGCCTTGCAGGAACATCTCCACATCCCCGTCGCCTTCACAGACGAAGCCTTTACCACCGTGCAGGCGGAAAACAGCCTGCGCGCGCGCGGCCAAAAAGGGCGCAAAATTCGCCAAAATGTCGATGCCGTCGCCGCTACGTTGATCTTGCAGGCTTATCTGGATATGCAGGCAGGGGCTTTTGACGCGTGATTCGTGATGCGTAATTGCATCACCCGCAACGCATCACGCATCAAAATCTACAACCGCCACCGGAGGCTCACCATCAGCAAATTGGAATCTGAAACCCGCAGTTCAAAAGACCCTTACCGGCGCAAACCGGGCGCAGCGACCTGGCTGCTGCGCGTGGCTGTGTTGTTTTTTGTGGTGGTGGGGTGTATGACGGCCGTTCTCGCCCTATATGGTCAATGGCGCGGCGCGGCCTATGGCGGCATCCGTGTTGAAGGCGGCAGCGCCAGCCTTAGCTTGCCGGAACGGCTATATTTGCAGACCTACCTGTCGCTAAACGCCGATGGTCTGGAATCGGCGGCCGGCAGCGCCGCCAACCCGGTCAATTTCACCATCAATCCGGGGGAAACGGCCGTTTCCGTCGCCCAAAACCTTACCGAAGCCGGCCTGCTGAACAATTCAACCCTCTTTGTGCGCTACGCCCACTATTACGGCCTCGATTCGCAGTTGGCCGCCGGCGATTTCACCCTGCCGCCGCAGTTGACGATTCCCGAACTGGCGATGGCTCTTACCCAGGCCATCGGCCGCGACATAGAACTGCGGTTTATCGAAGGGCTGCGCGCCGAGGAAATGGCCAACTATTTGTTGGTCACCCAACCGGCGCAAATTGATCCGGATGAATTTTTGGCGATTGTGCGGCGGGAACGGCCGTTTGACCTATCGCCTTATCCCTTCCTCGCCGACCTGCCACCCACCGCCACGCTGGAAGGTTTCCTTTTCCCCGACACCTACCGCGTGCCGCTGGACGCCGACGCCGCCTACCTGATCGATTTGATGCTTACCACCTTCGACGAGCGCGTGACGCCTGCCATGCGCCAATCGTTTGGCGTCCAGGGCTTGTCGATTTCGCAAGCCGTCACACTGGCCTCGATTGTGCAGCGCGAGGCGGTGCTGCCCGACGAACGGCCGATCATCGCCGGTGTTTTTCTCAACCGCCTGGCCGCCAATATGACCCTCAGCGCCGATCCCACGGTGCAATTCGCTCTTGGTTTCCAGCCAGACACCGAAACCTGGTGGAAAGTGCCGCTTTACCTCAGCGACCTGGAAGTCGATTCGCCTTACAACACCTACCTGTACCCGGGTTTGCCGCCTGGTCCCATTGCCAGCCCCAGCCTGGGTTCCCTGCAAGCGGTCGCCACCCCCACGGCCAGCGACTACTTTTTCTTTGTCGTCGACTGCGAAAGTTCCATCGCCGGAAGCCACGTCTTTTCGGCCACCTTCGAGGAACATCTGGCCCATGCGCAAAAATGCCAATAGGGTAAGGACGGGCAGAGACCCTAAGGGTGTAGCGCCAAGACGGGCAAAATGGCCGGTGGTCAAACCCTTAGGGTCTGTATGGCTGCTGCTTATTTTCCTGTTGTCTGGCTGCGCCAGCGTAGACCCGGTGGTGAAAATTGGCCTGGTGGCTCCGTTTGAAGGGCAAAATCGGGCGGTGGGGTACGACGTAATTTACAGTGCGCGGCTGGCGGTGCGCGAGATCAACGAAGCCGGGGGCATTGGCGGCTATCGGGTGGCTTTGGTGGCATTGGATGACAGCAGCGATCCAACCCTGGCGGCGCAAACGGCGCACGCTTTGGTGGCCGACCCGCAGGTGGTGGCGGTGGTGGGACATTGGGGGGAAGAAACAACGGCCGTTGCCGCTCCCATTTACGCCGCCGCCGGACTTGCCCATCTGCCCGGCGGTGATTCCTCCGATCCGGCCGCGCTCTCGGCCGATTTTCGCGCGACCTATGAGGCCGTCACCCCCTTCGACGAGACGCCCGGCCCTTACGCCGGCCCGGCCTACGACGCCTTCCAACTGCTTTGGCAGGCATTAGCAGAAGCTAAAGAAACGACAGGAACTATCGACCGGACGGCCGTATTTGAGGCATTATCCAGCCGGTAGGGGGCACGCGGCACGCTTCACACCAGCGTTGCGCCGCAGCTCCCAAAGAGCCATCACAAATTGGCAAAGTGAAAATAAGATGATTCGACGAATGTTGGGCATTATTCTTTTACTGATTGGTCTGAGCGGCATCGCATTAGGCATTGTTGGCGCGCGGGTAAGCCGCGACATGCTGCAAACGTTGTCCAACGGCACCAAAGCCGGACTCGATCTGGCCATCGACAGCCTGCAAACAGTCAGCGACTCTTTAACGCTGGCCCGGCAGACCATCGCCGATGTTCATACCAGTCTGGAAACTGTGCAAACCACAGCCACCGATGTCGCCGTTTCTCTGGAAGCGTCTCAGCCCATGGTGGCCGACGTAGCCGCCATTGCCGGGCAGGATTTACCGCGCAGCGTGGAAACCATCCAGGCCGCCATTCCCAACGCTGCCCAGGCCGCCGAAGCCATCGATTCCACGCTGACCACGCTGAATCGCTTTAAAATCGACACCACGATACTTGGATTTCCCATCCAGTATGATCTGGGCATCGATTACAATCCGGATGTGCCGTTTGGCGAGTCGGTTTTGGCCATTGGCCGCAGCCTGGATGATATGCCGATTCGGCTGCGAAATTTGCAGACGGCGTTGGAGGACACGGCCGTTAACCTGCAAACCATCAGCGAGGATATGCGCTCCCTCTCTACCGATTTAGACGGCATCAACGGCCGTCTCCTCGACTTCGACCCGCTCATCACCGACTACATCCGCATCGTCACCGAAACCGACGACAATTTGCGCCTGATTCGCGGGCAAATCGATCAGCAGGTTTCAAGCGCCCAATTTGTCATTACCCTCGGCATGGTCTGGCTGGCCGTCTCGCAGCTTGTGCCGCTGTACCTGGGGCTGGATTTGCTCACCGACGGCCGTTTACTTCGCCGCTCCCAGCCCGCCCCCAACGAGGAACAAACCCCTTTATGACGCCTGATCGCCGCCATCTTTTGCTGCTTCTCCTGGTTCTGCTCCTGGCCGCCTGCGCCCAATCTGCCGCCACGCCGGAGCCGATTGTGTTTAAACCCACGGCTACGCTGCTCCCCACGCCTACTTTGGCGGCTGGCTCGCCCATCAACAACGCACCCACGCCTATGGTTACTCCGCTTGCCGGCGGCTCGGCCGGGAGCGAAGGTGGAACGGCCGTAACCGCCCCCACCAGCGCGCCCACCATTTCCGGCACGGCCACGCCTACGCCGCCGCCCGCCGAACGCCTGCAATTGGGCGCCGCCGCCTTGCAAACAGGCGATTTTGCCGCTGCCGTCACCCAATTTTCCGGCGGTTTGGCCGATGCCAACGGCCTGACCCCCGCGCAGCAGCGCGAAGCCCGGTACAACCTGGCTGTGGCCCAACTGCAAGACGGCCGTTTCGCTGAAAGCGCGGCTACTTTTAACCAGCTCATCGCCGAGACACCCAACGAGGCCGATTTGCCGGACCCCGCCTATTTTTTCCTGGGTCAGGCGAACGAAGCCCAGGGCGAAACAGCCAATGCCATTGAAGCCTACCAGACCTACCTCGCTGCCAATCCCGACCTGGGCGCGTATATCGGGCCGATCATTGCCGATAACTTTCTGGTTTTGGGCGACCGGGCAGCGGCGATAACGGCATTAGAAACGGCCGTGCAAGCCCCTGCCCACCGCCTGACAGAAGTCGCCAACCGCTTGAAATTGGCCCAATTTTATTTAGACGACGCCAACTACCCGGCCGCCATCGCCCAATACGACGCCGTGCGCGATGTTGCCCAAACCGAGGCCACCAAAGGGCAAATGACCTATCTGGCGGGCAGCGCCGAACTGCTGGCGGGCAACACCGACGCCGCGTACCAACGTTTTCTCAGCGGCGTCAGCAGCTACCCTGGCGCCTACGAAAGTTACCAGGGCCTCATCACGCTGGTGGATGCGGGCGTGCCGGTGGATGATTTCCAGCGCGGGCTGGTGGATGTGTACGCTCAGGCGTATGAACCGGCCATCAATGCCTTCCTGGCCTACATGGCCGCCAACCCGGAAACTTATGCCCCGGACACGCACCTCTATCTGGCCCAGGCTTATGAAGGATTGGGCAACCTGACGGCGGCGCAGGCGGAATTACAAAAATTGGCGGCGACCAACGCTCCCCGGTCGGCCATTGAGCAGGCCAACTTGTTGGCCCGCGCCGGCGACGCGGCTGGCGCGCTGGCCGCCTATCAGGCCTACCTGAGCCAATATCCCGCTGATGCCGACGCGCCAACGGCCGCCTGGAAAACGGCCGAACTCCTGCGTGGACTGGGCGAGACGGCTGCCGCCATTGAAGCCTACACCGCTTTGGCGCAGTCGTACCCATCCTTTGCCGATGTGCCGGAAGCGTTGTTTGAGGCTGGCTGGCTGGCGTATGAGTTGGGTGATGGAGCAACGGCCGTTGCCCGCTGGCAGCAAGCCGCCGATACCTACCCTTATTCTGAATTTGGTAACGAAAGTCTGCTGTGGTTGATTCGTATGCTGCCGGAATTGATTGCCGCCCAGGGCAGCGCCGAGGGCACGCCGGTATCGGCCATCTTGCCCACGCCGGAGCCGGGGGCGGTGCCAACTGTAACGCCGGTGTCGGCGGCCGGAGCTGCGCCTGCGCCGGTCAGCTTGCCCCAGCTTTTGGACACCATGCGCGCGCGCGCAGCCGCCAGCACCCTGCCGATTTATGGCGCGGTGCGTGCCCATGATACGGCGACGGATACACGGCCGTTTGCTCCGGCCAACTCGCTCATCATCCCGCCGCCCGCCGACGAAGGTCAGGCGGAGGCGGAAGCGTGGCTCCGGGAACTGGCAGGATTAGACGCGGGAACGGCCGTGCGCCCGCTGGCTCCTGAGTTGGCCTACGACCAACGCCTGATCAGCGGCGAAAAATTGTGGCAGATTGGTCTGCAAGAGTTAGCCAAGCGCGAATTGGAAGCCGTGCGCCTGGAAGTAAGCGACAATCCCGTTCTGAGCTACCAATTGGCCCTGTTTTTCCGCGATCTGGGTCTTTACCGCTCATCCATATTGGCGGCGACCTCCATTTTAGCCCAGGCCAATATCTCGGTGTTTGACGCGCCCAAATTTATCGGGCGTCTCTCTTACCCGGTTTATTACGCCGACCAGATTCTCGATCTGGCCGAAGCCTACGGCTACGATCCGCTGCTGCAATTTTCCCTGGTACGCCAGGAGAGCCTGTATGAGAGTTTTGCGCGGTCCGGCGCGGCCGCCCAGGGTTTGAGCCAGGTAATACCCGATACCGGCGCGTTTATCGCCGAGCGGCTGAATTGGCCCAACTTTGTAAACGATGATCTGTACAAGCCTTATGTCGGGCTGGCTTTTGGCGCGTATTACCTGCACCAGCAGTTGATTGCTTTCGATGGCCACGCGCATGCGGCCCTGGCGGCCTATAACGCCGGTCCGGGCAATGCGGCGCGCTGGTATACAGCGGCCGGATCAGACATCGACATCTTTAAAGAAACGATTGATTTTGCCGAGACACGCCTGTATATCGAGCGCATTTATTTGGGGCACGCCATTTATCGGTTTTTGTATGGCAGGTGAGTCTCGCGGTCTGGCAGTCGATCGGTCTCCAAGCAACATTCCCCCTATTTTTGATGATCTACGAGTGCATAGTCTATGAGTTTTGATTGGCAGACTGAGGGCAAAACGGTTTGGGAGGATGCTCCTTCTCAGCCGCCGACGCCTAAAAGCCGCCGTGGGCGCTGGGTGGTGGTGGCGCTGGTGTTGCTGGCCACGGCCGTTATTTTCCAGGGTGTGCGGCAGCGGCTGGCACAGGTGGCCGGGCAGGTGGAGGCCGATGTGTTGGCCAGCCATGCCGTCATCCACGAAGCGGCCGTGCGCGGCGATGGCGAGGTGGTCCTGAGCTTTTTGTCCGGACGGGATGCGGATTGGGCGTCAGCCACCGGCCAACTGGCGGCAGATGGCCTGACGTATGGACGAGACGGTCTGAACCTGACCTGGCTGGCGGAGCAATCGGCTGCGCCCACGGTTGTGGTGGCAGCCGATCTGCAATCCGCCGAGGTGACGCAGGGCGAAAGGTACGCCATCGACGTGGGCAATGGGCTGACAGAGACGGTGGTGTTGGAGCAAACGGCCGTTTACCGCCTGGGCAACAATCGTTGGCTGCTGTCGCCGCCAGAAGCGGAATTTTGGGGCGCGTCGCGCACCATCCTCGGTCAGTACCTTGTCGTTCATTTCCCGACGCGTGACGCGGCTGTGGTGGAGCGATTGTTCCTGCGACTGGATGACAAATTGGGCCAGATGTGTACGCAGCTGCCCAATTTCACCTGCCCGCCCGGTTTTCAAATAGACGTAATATTTTCCCCGGAGCCGGAGGCGCTGGCGCAGGCCAGTCTGGGGGCCGTGATAACCGCCGAACAAACTGGCCTGCGGCTGCCCACGCCCACGCTCGTGGGTTTGCCGCAGTCTGAGGCCGCTTTTCAGGCGCTTTTTCGCGGGTATGCGTCGTTGGTGGTGGCCACGGCCGTTACCGACCTGGTTGATTGGCGCTGCTGCGAAGAGGTGGATTTTTATCAGGCGCTGCTAAACGATTTGCTCAGCCAATTGGGTCTGCGCCCCAGTTCGGCGGTGGCAAAATAACAGAGCGCGGCGCGGCGCAAGCGGCTTATGCATGAATAGTCGCTAAGTCATCAACCGCTTCCGCCGGACATCCTGGTATCATTTTGTGGGGGTTGGGCCACCTTACCGGATGATGATGTAATCAGCGACGGAAGAACCCTATGTCTAAAAATTTCCATTGGACCACAGAGGATGACGCAGATTGGGCCGATACGGCCGTGCCGCCCCCGCCGCCGCGCCCCAAACCACGCAGATGGTGGGGTGTGTGGCTGCTGCTGATTTTGGGCGCGGGTGGACTGCTTTATTGGCGGGCGAAGGTGCAGGTAACGGCCGTTACCGCCAACGTGGAGGCGGACATTCTTTCCAGCCAGGCCATCCTGGACCAGGCTGCCAATCAAAACGACATCGAACTGTTTTCCACAATTTTATCTGGCCGCGATGCAACCTGGACCGCTGCCCAGCGGGCGCTTTTCCAGCAAGAGATGCTCTGGGACCGGTCGTCGTTTGGCCTGAATGCGCTGCCGAGCGCATCGGCCGTGGTTTCCCTGACGGTGGCCCCGGATTTGCAATCGGCCGAATTGTTGGTCGAACGACAGTATGTTGTGAGCAAAACCGATGCCAATCAGCCAGACGGCCGTGGCGCAAATTTCAATGCGTCCGCGCCGACGACGCAAAGTGAAGCCGTCACGCTGCTGCTGCCGCTGATATTTCGTAAAGGCGAATCCCGCTGGTTGTTGTCTCCGCCTTCGGAGGCGTATTGGGGCGGCTGGCAGCAGGTAGAAGGGCATTACATCACCCTGATTTTCCCCGAACGAGACGCCGACATTGCCCTGAGACTGCTGCCAGAGATGGATGCGCAGGTTAAAAAGCTGTGCAATTTTGAACCGGCGGCCGATTGCCCCGGCGGCTGGCAGTTGTTGGTGCGCCTGGAGACGGATCCGGCTAGTTTAACGGCCGTTGCCGACCCGCAAACCCTCCTGCAGCCGGCGCCGATTTTTGAACTGCCCACCCCGTCGCTCATTGGCTTGCCGGTGGACGAGGCGGGATACGAGGCACTGGCCCAGGCTTACGCCGGTCAGGTGGTCAATCGGGCGATTGTGGATGTGGTGGCCATGGTTGGCTGGGCGCGGCCGCTGGATAATCGCAGTTAAGCGGGTAAGATAGTGACCCATGAGCCAGTTTGATTGGCGTACCGAGGATGACGCATCCTGGCGCGAGCCGCCTAAACCGCTGCCGCCCGACTCCCGCAAACGGCCGTGGGGGGTGATTATTTTCATCTTGCTTGTTTTGTTGGCTGCCGGTTTTGTGGTGTACCGGCAGTTGGATCGGCAAATTGACGCAGCTACCACGGCCGTGCAGACCGATGTGCTGGCGACGCACAATTTGGTGCAAACGGCCGTCTCCCGCAGCGATCTGGAATTGTTTCGCTCGCAGTTGTCGGGTCGTGATCCTGCCTGGACGGAGACGCAAGAGTCGCTTCTGGCCGACGAGCTGATTCAGGGACGTGAATTTTGGGGCTGGCAGCAGCCAAATTTCTCGCCGCCGCTAACCCTGGCGGATTTGACGGCCGTGTCCGGCCCGTTGGCGTTGACCCTGGCCCCGGACCTGAACAGCGCGGAGCTGCAATTCCCCCTGACTTATCTTGTAACCAAGGCGGATGGCGTGACCGAAACCATCACCCTGGCGCAAACGGCCGTTTACCGGCGCGGTAAAAATCGCTGGTTGCTGGCTCCGCCGGAAGAGGCGTTTTGGGATGGGTGGGTGACAAATCGGGGGGATTTGTTGACCCTGATTTATCCGCAGCGGGACAGGCTCGTGGCCGAGCAGCTTGCCGCCGACCTGGAAGTGATGCTGCGTCAACTCTGCGAAACATTTCCCGATTTGGCCTGCCCGGACGACCTGCACATCTCCTTGCGCCTGGACGCCGACCCCGCCATCGTGTTAACGGCCACGGATTGGGAAACGTTTTTAGACGGCGGGCTGACGCTCCATTTGCCTGCGCCTACCCTGATGGGGCAGCCGGTGGATCAGGCCGGGTACGACGCTTTGTATCGGGCGTATGGGGCGCAGGTGGCTACGGCCGTTATCGCCGACCGGATTGGGTGGCAATGCTGCCACCACGCGCCATTTTTTCAGGTATTGGTAGACGCCATGCTGCGGCAGATGGATTTACGGCCGTGGCCCGTGACCGACGCCGATCATGCCCGTGTTCTGCGGGAGAGCGTGGGCACGGCCGACCTGAACGCTTATTGGGAGCAGACCGATTGGCAGGAATGGCCCCAAGGAGATGGCTGGGAATTGTATACGGCCGTTGATTTTTTGCTGCAAGCGTATCCCGACATTGGCCCGATGGTCTGGCTGCGCGAATTGCAAAGCAATCGCAGCATTGTCAGTTGGCTAAATCAGGCATTATACGGCGGGCAAGGGGCCACATTGGGCGCCGGACCGGCGGTTTTAGAGGCGTTGGATGAGAAATGGTGGCAGTTTGCCTATGCCCAGACCTTGTTGGCGCAGCAGCAAATGCCGCGCCCACTGCCCTTTCCCGGCCAGGATTTGCAGCTTTCATGCCTGACAGACCAGAATTATGACGACAACACCATGACGGCCGTGCGCCATTACAATTTGCAGCAGGAAACCTGGACCAACGTCTTAAGCCGCACCGGTTATTTGCTGACAACGCCGCTGCTCGACGATTCGGGCTGGGTGGTGCAGGCCTTTCCGTTTGTCGATAACGCCGCGCAGGTGGCCGAAATTTGGCGCAATGGGCAGCCGACGCCGATTCATTCTGAGGAAAGTATGTCGTTGACCCTGGGGCAGTTTGACCCCCACGGCCGTTACCTCATCAACTATGTCTTCAATCCTGATGTCGATCGCCCCATTCCCACCCTGATAGACCTGGACCACTGCACCGCTGACGCCTGCGCCCCGATAGAACTGTCGGCGCAGCCGTATTGGTCGCCAGACAGCCAGGCCACCATCCTGACCACGTCCGATGTATTTGCAGACGGCGCGTTATTTATCAACGGCCGTATGATGTTGTTCGATTCCGCCTTGTCCCCGGCTGCGGCGCCGCTGCGCCTGGGGGATGCGCAGGGTCGGCTTCAGACGCCCGACGAACCGCCATTTGGCGAGGGCTATTCCCCCTTCTGGCTGAATGAGCAGCAGTTGGGCTATGTGCGCCCCGGCGCGCCGGAAACAGGCGACGAAGTCGTTTTGCTGTCGCTGCCCGACATGACCGCGCAAACCGTTCTCACGTTAGCCGATCTGCAAGCGACGATGCCAAAAGGTCTTTATACGCCCGCTTCCATCCGCTACGTGCTGACCCATCCTCAGCAGCCTGGGCTTTTATTTGTCGTGGCTCTGGATGCTCTGGGACGTGAGGGGTATGTTTTTTCGTATGATTGGCAGGCTGGCGACCTGGTTTTGCGCTTGCAATCGCAGGTACGGCCGTTCCACGCCCTCGGTTTTTCGCCAGACGGCCGTTGGCTGGCCCTGACCGGTTCCGATAACAACGAATACCGCGCCGACTCCACCACCGGCATTTTATATGTCCACAACATCGCCGCCAACGAAACCCAAACCTACATCTCGCAGTTTGCCAACTTCGTGTTATCGCCGCAGTACGATTGGTCGGCGGACGGCCGTTGGCTGCTGTTTGTTGTCGATGATCGCATCCTCAGCCTCGTCGCCCCCGATTATCATTACCAGTGGGTTTTTGCCCACGACCAACGCAACTGCTCGTCGATGAACTGGATAAACCGTCAACCCATCAGGAGTGAACCATGAACAAACAAATCGTCCAATCCTTATTTGGCGCCAACGCCGACGCCTACGTGACCAGTTTGGTTCATGCCAAAGGGGCCAGCCTGAACCGGCTGGTGGAATTGCTGCGCCCCCAGCCCGATTGGCGCGTGCTGGACCTGGCTACCGGGGCAGGGCATACCGCTTTTGCCCTGGCGCCCCTGGTTGCCTCGGTGGTGGCCACAGATATGACGCCACAGATGCTGCAAAAAACGGCCGTAGGCGCCCAAGAACGCGGCTTAACTAACCTGTCGGTTGAAACGGCCGACGTGGATGATTTGCCCTTTGGCGATCAGGAATTCGATCTGGTGACCTGCCGCATTGCCGCCCATCACTTCCCGGATATTGGCCGATTTTTAGCCGAGGCGGCGCGTGTGCTAAAGGGCAACGGCCGTCTGGCCATTGTGGACAACATTGTGCCGGGCAGCCGCCTGCGCGGCAAAAAGGCTCAATTGCAGCGCGAAGCAGGCCGGTATGTCAATGCTTTCGAGAAACTGCGCGATCCGGGTCACGGCCGTTGCCTCAGCCTGGATGAATGGCTGGACGCGTTTTCTAAGGCCGGTCTGGCGCTGGACCATGCCGAAACGCTGCGCAAGGAAATGGACTTTGCCAGTTGGACCGACCGGATGCACGTTTCCGACGAGGACCGCATCCGGCTGCGGGTGATGCTGCTGCAAGCGCCAACGGCCGTGGCTGAGTTCTTGACGCCCACCCAGACCGGCGATAGAATCGCCTTCTACTTAACTGAAGCTATTTTAATCGGGAGATTGGGGACTGGAGATTAAAGATCAGGCAAGCCTGACCTTCAACCTTCACTCCCCAATCTTTTTGTTTTGGAAACATAACGACACAGACCCCAAGGGTTTGCCGTTGAGAATTTGGATTAGCTGGGTATCAAACCCTTGGGGTCTTCCCAGCGGAACCCGAACAGTTACCTGGAAACATAACGATACAGACCCCAAGGGTTTGCCGTTGAGAATTTGGATTAGCTGGGTATCAAACCCTTGGGGTCTGGCCAGCGAAACCAGAACAGTTACCTGGAAACATAACGATACAGACCCCAAGGGTTTGCCGTTGAGAATTTGGATTAGCTGGGTATCAAACCCTTGGGGTCTTCCCAGCGGAACCAGAACAATTACTTGGAAACATCTATGAACAAAACTTATTACTTTTGGATTACCGGCTGCCAGATGAACTATGCCGACGCCCGGCGCGTAGCCACCGAATTAGAAAAAATCGGCTACCACGCCGCGCCGCGCCTGGAAGAAGCCGATGTCGTCGTCCTGGAAACCTGCACCGTGCGCCAGCAGTCCGAAGACAAAGCCTACAACAAACTCGATAATTTGCGCCCGCTGAAAGACCAGAACCCCAACATGACCATCGCCGTCATGGGCTGCATCGTCGGCGTGCGCGGCAATGAAGCCCTGGAAAAACGTTTCCCCTTTGTGGATGTCTTCATGGAACCCAGCACCGATGGCTTGCCGCTGGTTTCTCATCTAAAACAGGGCGAAGACCAGACCTATGAGCTGGAAAGCACAGCCCAGCGCCACGCCTGGCAGGATGGCGAAGTCATTTTACCGGCCGATCAACGCGGCGAATTGGTCGCTGCGCCGGTTTCGGTGGTGTATGGCTGCTCGCACGCCTGCTCGTTTTGCATCATCCCGCAGCGGCGCGGCATCGAACGCAGCCGCCCGGTGGGTGAAATTGCCGCCGAGGTCCGCTCGCTGGTGGCCCAGGGGGTGAAGGAAGTGATGCTGCTGGGGCAAATTGTGGATCGCTATGGATACGACGTCGCGGATGGACCCGACCTGGCCGATTTGCTGCGCGTGATCAATGGCATAGACGGGCTGGAGCGTATCCGTTTTCTGACCAGTCACCCCAACTACATGACCGATAAAATCTTGCGCGCCGTGGCCGAACTGCCCAAAGTGATGCCGCAAATCGAAATTCCCATCCAGGCGGGTGATGATGATGTGCTGCGCGAAATGAAACGCGGCTACACGGCCGATGAGTATCGCCGGTTGGTGTTTCGTATTCGCCAGATTATCCCCGACGTGGCGATTCACAATGATATTATTGTGGGTTTTCCGGGGGAAACGGCCGTGCAGTTCCAAAAAACCTACGACCTGTTGCGTGAATTAGAGCTGGATAAAGTCCATCTGGCTCGTTATAGTCCGCGCCCCGGCACGGTCAGCGCCCGCCGTCTGGTCGATGACGTACCCGAAGACGAAAAGCGCCGCCGCTTCCAAATGATCGAACAACTACAAAAGGAAATTGGGGAAAAGAAAAATAAACGCTGGTTGGGGGAAACCGTGGAGGTTTTGGTGGAAGAGCAGCAAAAAGGGCGCTGGCGCGGCCGCACGCCGCAAAGCAAACTGGTCTTTTTTGATGATCCCCGCGACCTGAAAGGGCAGTTGGTGCGGGTGCAAATTCAGCACACCGGCCCCTGGAGCCTCTCAGGGGTGGCGGTGGATCGTCCCAAAGTAGAACGGGCGACGGCCGTTGCCGATATGCCCGCCTCTATCCCCCTGATCATTGTCTGATACACGATCGCTGGGGCTGAAGACTTTACCTCCAGCCCCACCTACACCGTAAACGAATTGGCCCGTTTGGGATTTTGGCTGAGAACGGCCGTTAAATTATCCCCACGTCTAATCAGGTAAGCCATCATGCCGCTGCTTTGCAACAGCGCCGCCAGTTTGGCGCTGGATCGCCGCCCACCAAACGATTCGGGATCGATTAGCACCGTCACCAGCCGCAGCCCGCGCCGCGTAAGCTGTCGCGCCGCCACTGCCCATTCATCTTGCGTATTCGGCGTCACCACAATCAACGTCGTGCCGCGCGGAAACAAGTAAGATTCAGCGTGCAGCATGTCGTAAACCGGCACATGCCCCTGCGCCCGCAAAACGCTCAACGTCTCCAGAATGCGATTAATTTGCCGTTCGCCGCGGTCCGGCTGCAACACTTCATTCGATTGGCCATACGCCAACATGCCCACGGAGCGATCATGGCGCAAAAAGTATTGCGCCAGCGACGCTGCCACCGTGACGGTGTATTCCTCCGTGGCGTCGGGCAGCTTAAAATCCGCAATGCCCAACCAATCTAACAAATCCGATTTTGATTCATTTTGTGGCGGCATTTGGCGCGGCGCAATGTGCCCAAACACAGACATGTCGGGCACGATCCAGATGTCGGCCATGGGGTCCAGTTCAAATTCTTTAACGATGAGGCGGTCGCGCCGCGCCGTGCTGGGCCAATGAATACGGCTGAAACTGTCGCCTGGGGCATAATCGCGCACGCCGGAAGCGTTGGTGGTGACATAATGCGTGCGTCGCCGCAGCGCGTCGCCGCCGGGCAGCAACCCCAGCGGCAAGGCAAACTGGTAAATGTCGAAGGTGAGCGGGTAGATGACTACATTGGAGGTTGGGGCCAGGGCGCGCTGCATGGGAAACAGGCCAAACGGATCGCTGGTACGCAGTTGGATGGGGCCAAGCTGGTAACGGCCGCGTTCGCGGCAAACGGTGATGGCCCGCCAGGTGAAGGTGCGGTGTGGCCCCAAATTGTTAACCACATAGCTGGTTTTGTGGCCGGGCACGTTGGAAAAATCGCGGATTTCCAGCCACAGTTTGGGTAAAAAGCTGGTGTTGCGGATGGTGAAGCGTTCTTCTAACGGCCGTCCCACCTGCGTGCGCCGCACCCGAGTGGCGCGACCCAGATGCACCCAATTGATGTTGACCCAGGCCCAAAAAAAGGACAGGATGAGCAGCAGCCCCAGCATGTAGGCCAGGTTGAACAAGATGTCACGGCCGGTTGCCAGACCGCCAATCAGGGCCAGAAGCGCTAAACCGAAAACGGCCGTGCGCCGTTGCTTAAGCTGGTTCACCATAGGGGGTTTTACGCTTTCACTTTGGCCCCAGGAACGGCCGTGCTGTCCAATATCTCCTGCACAATGGCATCCGGCTCAATGTCCTTAATACGCGCCGCCGGCCCCACGATAATGCGGTGGTTCAGCGCCGCGCCGGCCAACGCCTTCACATCGTCCGGCAGTACAAAATCGCGGCCAAACATGGCCGCCCGCGCCTGCCCCAGGCGATAAATCGACAACGCGCCTCTGGAACTTGCGCCCAGATACACCTCTGAATGCTCCCGTGTTGCGCGCACCAGGTCGACAATATATTCCTTAACCAGATTATCGATGTAAATATCCTTAATCGCTTCTTGAGCCGCCGACAACTCCTCCACGGAAACCACTTGTTCGATTGAGTCCAGCGGATGTTTGTGCTGCTGGCGGGACAGCATGTCCATTTCTTCGTGCTTGGCCGCATAGCCCAGGCGTAAGCGCAGCATAAAGCGGTCCAACTGCGCCTCTGGCAGGGGGAAGGTGCCTTCATACTCGATGGGGTTTTGCGTGGCCAACACCATAAAAGGACTGCCCAGGGGGTAGGTGTGCCCATCCACCGTCACCTGACGTTCTTCCATGGATTCCAGCAGAGCGGATTGGGTTTTAGGGGTGGCGCGATTGATTTCGTCTACCAGGACGATTTGGGCATGGATGGGACCGGGGCGGAATTCAAATTCGCGGGTTTTCTGGTTAAAAACAGAGACGCCGGTAACGTCGCTGGGCAGCATATCGGGAGTGAATTGGATGCGTTGGAACTTGCAGCCGACGGACCTGGCCAATGTTTTGGCCAGCACAGTCTTGCCGACGCCCGGCACATCCTCGATGAGAATGTGGCCCTGACACAGCAGTCCGAGCACTGTTAGCTGCACGGCGGCGCGTTTGCCGATTATTACACGCTCCACGTTCTCTACAATGCGATTGGCGATTGTCTGAACATCAGCCATATAGACACTCCTTATGAGGGAAAATGATAAGTTGCTTTGGAAATGAACATGCAGAGTATACCAAGATTGCCCGGCGCTTGGTAGTATTTTGGTGACATTTTGGGGTCGAGCGTGGGCAAATCGTATGCTGATTCTTATCTGTTTTTCAGATGTGGGATGGGAAACGGCCGTTTCCTCCCCATATTAGTCAAAACCACCAATAAATTCATCCCCTTTTTGTGCCTATTGACGGAAAAATAGGCCAATGGTATAGTTGAGCCATCAACTACTTTTGTAGCAGCCAAGCATTACAAAACGTGACTATCCCAAATTAAGCGTTGTCGGAATTTGCAATTACAATAGAGTGGTCGTTGATCGGAAGAAGTGTAAGAGATGCGCCTACAAATAATCATATTTTTCGGCTCAAGCCAGTTGATTTTGGCAGTTTATGACGTAAGTTGCGCCTGTTCGGACAAATAATTTGTCTGAATGGGCGTTTTTTTATTGTTTTCGGTGCGATGTTCGCCAGGCGAACTGGCGAAAAAGATTCAAATCTTAAAGGAGTAGGGATGAATAGGAAGGTCAAAGCAAGCTGGCGGCTGCTGATGAGCAGCCTGTTGGTTTTATTGTTGTTTGGCGGCATGTTCTGGCTGCTGCGCCCTCCGGCGCAGGCGGCTGAGGGAAATGGCGCAGCGCTGCCCGCAGTGGGCGGCACGGCCGTTTCTTCGCCCCGCAGTGTTACCCCAACCAACGCCACGGCGGCCATTAATTGGTGTACCGCCGGTGACTTTAACGGTTGGAACAACAGCAGCACGCCCCTTGTTGATGACGCCACCGCCGGTGACTTAATTGCCGGGGATGGCGTTTATTCATTGGATCTGGTGATACCCACCGCCGGACGGTACGAGTTCAAGGCGGTGGAGTGTGGGAATTGGGGCAATGCTTTTCCCGGCGACAACGCCTGGCTGACTACCACCCAAGACGCCCACACCGTCAAACTGACGTTTGACACCAACAATTACAGCGCTGATACCGGGCTGGTGATGAAGCCGTCGCAAAACATTGTCAACGTCTGGTTCGACGTGCCGCCAGCCTCCTTTACGGTGGTTGGCCCCTGGCAGCAGTGGAACAATACCGCAGTGACCACGACGATGACGGCCGTTGGCCATGGCATCTACCGCTTGGCCTATGAGTTTGCCGAAGCCGGCGCATACGAAGCCAAAATTAGCGAAACCGGCAACTGGGCCAACCAGATTGGCGCTGACGGCCGTAACAAAAGCGCGCCTACCATCGCCTTCACCACTACCGGCGTCAATCAAACCGTCATCTTTTTGCTCGATACAGTCACCGGGCGTATGTCCATCACGCCCAATGGCAGCGGCGCTGGCAACTGGTGCGCGGCCGGTGACTTTAACACCTGGAATAACGCCAGCGACCCCCTTTACGATGATGGAACCAACGGCGACCTTTTGGGCGGCGATGGCGTTTATTCCCTGGATGTGGTCCTGGCGGCTGCCGGACGTACGGAATTTAAAGCCGTTGAATGCAACAACTGGAGCGTCGCTTACCCATCTGACAATGCCTGGATGATCGCTTCCGCCGGCGGCCAGACGGTGAAACTTACCTTCGACACCAATGACCACAGCGCCGATGCCGGGCTGCCGTTTTTGCCCGCCCAGCACATCGTCAATGCCTGGGATGATATGCCCCCCAGCCTGACGGTTGTTGGCCCGTGGCAAAGTTGGAACAACAGCGACGCCGCCACCACGCTGGCCAGTTTGCCCAACCAGTATTACATTTTGCCCTATCAGTTTGCCACGGCGGGCAGCTATGAAGCCAAAATCACCAACACAGGCGCCTGGGACAATCAGATAGGCATTGACGGCCGTAACAAAAATGCGGGCACCATCCCATTTACCGTGGCCGCCGATGGCGACGTGGTCGCCTTTTATGTTGATGGGCGCAACGGCCGTACGGCCATCGTCACCCCGGCCCCACTGCTGCCCCCCATCGACCTGAACCTGGTCAAACCGGCCGTGCAGCACGCCGTTCAGGACGAAATTTTCTACTTCGCCCTCACCGACCGCTTTAAAGACGGCGACCCAACCAACAACACCGGCGGGATTCCGGGAGGTCCCACCGACCACGGCTACGACCCCACGGACATCAGCTACTACCACGGCGGCGACCTGTCCGGCCTGTCGGCAGCCGCCACCCTGGATTACGTTCAGGGGTTGGGCATCTCGGCCATCTGGATCACCCCCGTTTTCGAGAACAATCCCACCCAGCCAGACAGCAGCGCCACCAACGGCATCGGCGCGGCCTATCACGGGTACTGGATTTTGGATTATGAAACGGCCGATCCCCACCTGGGCACGGACCAGGAACTCATCGACTTCATCACCGCCGCCCACGCGCGCGGCATCAAAGTGTATTTTGACTTTGTCGCCAACCACACCGGCGACCTGATCAACTATGTCGAAGCGACATCGGCCTACCGTTACAAGGCCGATTTCCCGTACCGCGACGCCAGCGGCAACGCGTTTGATGATCGGGATTACATTTTTGGTACGTTCCCGGCGTTGGATACGGCCGTTAGCTTCCCCTACACGCCGCAAGTAGACCCGGCCGACGCCAATCGCAAAGCCCCTGCCTGGCTCAACAACCCCATCTACTACCACAATCGCGGCGATTCCACCTTCGTCGGCGAAAGCTCTACCTATGGCGATTTCTTCGGCCTGGATGACGTGTTTACCGAGCAGCCTTTTGTGGTGAACGGTTTCACCGACATTCTAACCGGCACGATTGCCGCGTATGGCATCGACGGCTACCGCATGGACACCGTCAAACATGTCAACATCGAATTCTGGCAGCAAGTTATCCCGGCGGTCATGGATTACGCCACCACCAATGGCAAGCCGGACTTCTTCATCTTTGGCGAAGTGTTTGATGGCAGCGCAGCCACCATGAGCCAATTCACCACCCAGGGCACCCTGCCCGGCGTGTTAGACTTTGGCCTGCATGGCGCAGCCACGAATTTTGCCGTCAACAGCAGCGCCACCGACAACCTGCGCGACTTTTACGCCGCTGACGACTACTTCACCGACGCCGACAGCAACGCCTACCAGTTAGGCACGTTTGTCAGCAACCACGATGGCGGCATTGAGCGCCTGGGCGCGCGACTGCGCGGTCTGGCGGGCACGACCGATGGCGAATTGGTCAGCCGCATGGAACTGGGATACGCGCTGCTCTACTTTGGGCGCGGCTTCCCGGTGGTTTATTATGGCGACGAACAAGGGTTTGTGGGCGGCGGCAGCGACAAGCTGGCCCGTGAAGACATGTTCCCCAGCCAGACGGCCGCTTTCAACGGCGACCTGATCGGCACAAACCTGACCGTGGCCGACGACAACTTTGACCCATCACACCCGCTCTACCTGGCCCTGGGCGATTTTGCCGCCGTGCGCGACGCCAATCTGGCGCTGCGGCGCGGGGCGCAAATCCACCGCTACAGCAGCAATGGCGCGGGCATCTATGCTTTTTCGCGCATTGAACGGGGCGAGAAGGTGGAATATGTGGTAGCCCTGAACAACGCGGAGACGGCGCAGCAGGCGACGTTTGACGTGTATTCGGCCAATATGGGCTTTACGGCCGTTTACCCCCTCGCCGCCCCGCCCATCACCTCCACCGTTGGCAGCCAACTCACCGTCGACGTCCCTGCGCTTGGCGTGGTGGTTTACAAAGCCGATGCGCCGCTGGCTCCGATTAAGAATACGGCCGTTGCGCCCGACGTCACCTTCACTACCCCGGCGCCCGCCGCTGAAGTAACCGGGCGGGTAGAAGTAGGCGTCAGCCTGAGCGCGCCTGTTTTCGCCGAAGTCAATTTCTCTGTGAAAGTGGGCGCTGGCGCTTACGAATACATCGGCACAGACAACAACGCGCCTTACCGCATCTTCTACGATGTCAGCCAGATCGCCCCCGGCACGGAAGTTACCTTCCAGGCCATTGTCAACGACCTGAACGGCGGCTACAAGAACAACATCGTCACCGTCGTCGTCGGCCAAAATGTGGTTCCGGGGCAGGAAGCCTACGCCATCGTCCATTACCACCGCCCGGCCGGTGATTATGGCGATTTTACCTCTACCGACTTCAATGATTTCTGGGGCCTGCACCTGTGGGGTGACGCCATCGCCCCCGAGGAAGCCACCGATTGGACCTCGCCTAAGCCGTTTGCCGGCATTGATGACTTTGGCGCGTTTGTCGCCATCCGGCTGCAAGACATCACCAAGCCGATCAACTTCATCATTCATCGCGGCAATGACAAAGACACCCCGGCCGACCGCAGCTTCGACCCCTCCGTAACGCCGGAAATCTGGTTGATTCAGGGCGATACCACCAACTACGCCTCGCGCGCCGAAGCGACGGGCGCGACGTTGGTGCATTACAATCGCCCCGACGCCACGTATACAGACTGGAAGTTGTATCTGTGGCAGACAGATTGGAACAACGACTGGAACGTGTCGCACACGTATGACGGCCTGGACAGCTTTGGCGCGGTGTACAGCATCACCACATCGGTTTACCCCTCGCTGACTGTCACCAGCCCGCTCAGCTTCATCATGCACAATGGACCGGACAAGGATCCGCCCAACAGCCCGGATCGCAGCTACACACCAGCCGACCAGTATGAAATCTGGCTGAATTCAGGCAATGAGACGGTGTTTGATTCGTGGGGCGCGGCGACGAATACGGCCGTGTTCCACTACGCTCGCTGCCTCAACGACTTTGGCAACTACGAGAGCAGCGACTACAACGACTTCTGGGGTATGCACCTCTGGGGCGACGTAGACGTGCCGGGCCTCACCTGGCAGACGCCCCTGAAAGCCGCCGGCCAGGATGGCTTTGGCGTCTACTATGAAGTGCCGCTGATCGACGGCGCATCCACCGTCAATTACATCTTCCATCGTGGCGATGAAAAAGATACGGACGCCGATCAATCCCTGAATCTGGCCAGCCTGGGTTACGAAATCTGGGTCGTCAACGGCGACATCGTGGACGTGAACGGCATTCGTCGCCAGATTAACTCCCAGCCCATTGCCTACTCCATCCGCGAGCAGGTCTGCGCCGGAGCGACCGTGGGCAACATTGATCAGCAGATGGCCCATTGGCTCAGCGCCAACACCATCGGCTGGGAGCCATTGGTGGCTGCGGATCAGGTCTTCTTGCACGCTGCCCCAACGGGCGGCCTGGTCCTGGACGCCAACGGCATTAGCGGCGGCGCGGTTTACACCCTGACGCAAAATGGCGTGATCACCGGCGACATCGCCGCCAAATTCCCGCATCTGGCCGGCATTCCGGCCTGGGAACTTGACCCTGCTGACGTGCCGGATGTGGCCGAACTGCTGAAAGGGCAAATCGCCGTTTCCGCCTTCGCCAGCAGCGTCCTGGTAGACGCAACCGGCCTGCAAATCCCCGGCGTGCTGGATGACCTGTACGCGGCCGACGCGTATGGCCAGCAGTTAGGCCCGGTGTGGGTCGGCGGCACTCCGGCGCTCAAATTGTGGGCGCCAACGGCTAAATCGGTGACCCTGCACTTGTTTGACGACGCCGATCCGGCGACGACCAGCGTGCCTTATACGATGACGTTGGATTCGGCCAGCGGCGTATGGAGCATAGTCGGCGCGCCAAATTGGAAGAATAAATATTACCTGTATGATGTGGAAGTGTACGTCCACAGCACCGGGCAGGTGGAACACAACCTGGTGACTGACCCGTATTCATACGGGTTGGCCATGAACAGTACCCGCAGCCAGCTTGTTGATCTGGCCGACCCGGCGTTGGAGCCGGTGGGCTGGGACGCGCTGGCCAAGCCGCCGCTGGTAAACCCGGAAGACATCACCGTCTATGAACTGCACATACGCGACTTCAGCGTCAACGACCCGTTGGTCGCTCCGGCGGACAGGGGAACGTTCAAGGCGTTTACTTACATGAACAGCTATGGCATGCTGCACCTGCGGCAGTTGGCCGAGGCCGGGTTGACGCATGTGCATCTGCTGCCGGTGTTCGATATTGCCACCATCAATGAGGATAAGTCGACCTGGCAGGAACCAGACTTTACGGGCGCGGACATGGGGCCGGCCTCCCAAGACCAGCAAGCGGCGGTAACGGCCGTTGCCGACACCGACGCCTTCAACTGGGGCTACGACCCGCTCCACTACACAGTCCCTGAAGGCAGCTACAGCACCGTGCCTACCGGAACCATGCGCATCGTCGAATTCCGCCAGATGGTGGAATCGCTCAACCAGAACGACCTGCGCGTCGTTATGGACGTGGTCTACAACCACACCAACGCCTCTGGCCAAACGGCCAACTCGGTTCTGGACAGAGTTGTGCCCGGTTATTACCATCGCCTCAATAACGTGGGCAAGGTAGAAACCAGCACCTGCTGCCAGAATACCGCTACCGAACACGACATGATGGAAAAACTGATGGTCGATTCCATTGTTGTCTGGGCTAAATACTACAAAGTCGACGCCTTCCGTTTTGACCTGATGGGCCATCACATGAAAGACAACATGCTGGCCGTACGCGCCGCCCTCGACGCGCTGACGCTGGAAAATGACGGCGTAGACGGTAGGGCCATCTACATGTATGGCGAAGGTTGGAACTTTGGCGAGGTAGCCAACAATGCGCGTGGTGTGAACGCCACCCAGCTCAACATGGCGGGGACCGGCATTGGCACCTTTAGTGACCGGCTGCGCGACGCGGTGCGCGGACCAAGCCCGTTTGCCAGTGGCCTGGACCTGCAAAACCAGGGCTTTGCCAATGGTCTGTATTACGACCCGAACACGCACCCGCAAGGAGATGCGCTGGCTCGTTTGCTGCTGCTTTCGGACCAGATTCGGGTGGGGTTGGCTGGTAATCTGGCCAGCTACGAGTTTGTAGACCGCGACGGCAATCTGGTGACCGGCGCGCAGGTGGATTACAACGGTCAGCCGACCGGCTACACGGCCGATCCGCAAGAACATATCGTGTACATCTCCAAACACGATAACCAGACCTTGTACGACATTAACGCGTACGCCAGCCCGACGGCAACGACCACGATGAGCGACCGCGTCCGTATTCAGCAGATGGGGTTAAGCATTGTGTCGTTGAGCCAGGGCGTGCCGTTCTATCAGGCGGGCAGCGATATGCTGCGGTCCAAATCGTTGGATCGGGACAGTTATAACTCGGGCGACTGGTTTAACCGGCTGGACTTTACTTATAGTACAAACAATTGGGGCGCAGGCCTGCCGGTGGCTGGCGTGAACCAACCGAACTGGTTCGTGATGGAACCGCTGTTGAGCGATCCGGGGATGATGCCATCGCATGATGACATTGCCCACTCGGCTAATTGGTACCAGGATTGGTTGGCGATTCGTTACAGCTCGCCGTTGTTCCGGTTGGAAACGGCCGTCGACGTCCAATCTCGCCTCTCGTTTGAAAACGTCGGCCCGAACCAGATTCCTGGCCTCATCGTCATGAATTTGTCTGACGTGGTAAGCGGCACGGCCGACCTGGACCCGCTGTATGACTGGGTGGTAGTGTTGTTCAACGCCAACGACGAGCCGCAAACCATCAGCAGCACAACCTGGATCGACCAAAACCTGACGCTGCACCCGGTGCAGGCGGCTTCGGTTGACGAGGTGGTAAAGCAGACGACTTTTGCTGCGGCGACGGGTACGTTTGTGGTTCCAGGCCGGACAACGGCCGTGTTCGTAGCCCGCCAAACGCACATCCAATACTTCCCAATCATCGGGGTGCGGGTGTCTGTGCCTGTTGCCGCGCCTGCGGCGGCAGAACCTCAGGCATCGGCTGCGATGCCCTGGATCGCCATGCTGGTGATGCCGGCCATGTTGGTGGGCATGCTGCCGGGGCGGCGTCAGCGGTAAATAGGATGCGTGACGGATGACGGCTGATGCTTGGCCGACCATCCTGAACTGGGTATGAGAAACGGCCGTTTCTCCTGTGTGGGGAACGGCCGTTTTTCGCTTAGGTAGAACATTTGTGATAAAATCCATCGGTTGACATGATGCAAAAGAAAGAACCCACAACACCTTTGCCGGGTATCTGGCAAACCATCGCCGCCGGCTTCGATTTCACCAGCAAACACCTCTGGTTGCTCCTGCTGCCGGTGCTGCTCGACAGCTTTTTTTGGTTAGGTCCCCGCTTGAGCGGGCGCCTGATCATCGAGCGATTTATATCGCTGCTGCCGACAGATCAGGCTTTACTTGATTTGAACAGCCAACTGCTGGCGATGGCCCCGCGCACCAATTTGTTTACCAGCCTATCTGTTCCGTTGTTGGGCATTCCCGCGCTGATGGTTGGCGCGACGCCGGAAAAGACGCCGCTGCCGACGCAGATTGTGGAGCTACACAGTGTAGCCGCCTGGATGGGCTTGTTTTTGTTGTTTAGCTTGATGGGATTGCTGCTGACGGCCGTTTATTACACCTTCATCGCGCAGAGTTTGCAGCGCGCTGGCGTGGACAACGCGCCGTTGTCTGGGCCGGCGCTGATGCGTCGCGTAGCCACCGTATGGCTGAGCCTCATCGGGTTGAGCGTGGTGGTTGTAATCATGGGCTTGGTCTTGTACATCCCCTTGCTGCCCATCAGCCTGGTGCTTGGTTTCATCAGCACCGTTTTGGCGGCGTTGGCCTTGTTTTTGGGGCCGGTGATTATGATGTGGGTGGTGATTTATCTGTTTTTTGTGCCGTATGGGCTGGCATGGCACGGCCGTTCGTTGTTTCAGACGGCCGTTGAGAGCCTACAGTTGGTGCGCCTGCACATCATCCCCACGCTGGGTCTGCTGCTGGCGCTGCTCATCATCCGCAACTTATTGAGCATGGTCTTGCTTATTGCCGATGACGGCTCCTGGCTGACTCTGGCCGGCATGGTGGGTCACGCTTTTGTGATGACCTCGCTGGTTGCGGCAACCTTTATTTTTTACCGTGATCGTTACCAGGTGTTGTTTGCGGATGTTTCCCAGCAGCCGCAGCCAACGCTTGAATAATGAGGCAAGAAGGCAAATTCTGAAGAGAATTTTATTTTTTGCTCAAACTACAACTTTCTACAAGCAGGATTCCACATGGCGAAACAAACTGATTCGACGACAAAATACGATGAAAACAGCATTCAAGTCCTGAAAGGGCTGGAGGCTGTCCGCCGCCGTCCGGGCATGTACATCGGCGGTACAGATATCAAAGCGCTGCACCACATGGTGACGGAAATTGTTGATAATTCTATCGACGAGGCCATGGCCGGCCGCTGTGACCGCATTGAGGTGGTGATTAACCCCGACGAATCGGTGACTGTAAGCGACAACGGCGTGGGCATTCCGGTGGCCATGCATCCCACCGAAAAAGTATCTGCCTTGCAACTGGTTATGACCACGCTGCACGCCGGCGGCAAGTTCGACGAATCGGCCTATAAAGTGTCCGGCGGGCTGCATGGCGTCGGCGCGGCGGCCGTTAACGCCCTGTCTGATTGGATGGAAGTGACCGTGAAGCGGGATGGGTATCTCCATCGCCAGCGTTATCATCGGGGAATTCCTGAAGGTCCGGTAGAAAAAGTGCGCAAATTGAAACCAGACGAAGACACCGGCACGATCTCTACTTTTCGCTATGACGAAACCATCTTCAAGGATGGGGAGACCTATCGTTTTGAAACGTTGATGAACCATTTCCGCGAGATTGCCTTTGTGACGAGCAGTGTATTTATAAAATTGCGGGATGAACGGCCGTCAACCCCCCGCGAAATGAGCTTTTATTTTGAAGGCGGCGTGAAATCGTTTGTGCGCTTCCTGAATCGCAATCGAAAAGTATTGCATGATCCCATCTACGTCCAAAAAGAAGTGGACCGCATCGGCGTCGAAGTCGCCATGCAGTACACCGAAGGCGTGGCTATTTCCGAGTATGCCTTTGCCAATACCATCCATACACCGGATGGCGGCACACATTTGACCGGGGTACGCACGGCCGTAACCCGCATCATCAACAAATACGCCCGCGACAACAACTTCCTCAAGGAAAAAGACACCAACTTTTCCAGCGACGACACCCGTGAAGGCATCACCGTTGTCGTCAGCGTGAAGCACCCCGACCCCCAATTTGAAAGCCAGACCAAAGTCAAGCTGATGAACGCCGAAGTCAGCGGCATCGTTTCCTCCGTCACCAGCGAGGCGCTGCAAGCGTACCTGGAAGAAAACCCACGCGAGGCGCGCAAAATTATTGATCGCTGCCTCACGTCCTCCCGCGCGCGCGACGCTGCCCGTAAAGCGCGTGACCTGGTGATGCGTAAGAGCGCCCTGGAAAGCCTGACCCTGCCCGGCAAACTGGCCGATTGCTCCGAGCGCGACCCGGCCAAATGCGAACTGTACATTGTCGAGGGTGATTCGGCCGGCGGCACGGCCAAACAAGGGCGCGACCGCCACTTCCAGGCGATTTTGCCCCTGCGCGGCAAGATTCTAAACACCGAGCGGGCACGATTAGACAAAATTCTGGCCAACAACGAAGTGAAAGCCCTTATCTCTGCTTTGGGCATTGGCATTGGCGAAACCATGGACATTGCCAATCTACGTTATCACCGGATCATCATCATGACCGACGCCGACGTGGATGGCAGCCACATCCGCACGCTGCTGCTGACCTTTTTCTTCCGCTACATGCCAATACTCATCGAGGCCGGACATCTGTTTATTGCTCAGCCGCCATTATTTGCGGTGAAAGAAGGCAAGCAGCTTCATTACACCTACACCGAAGCGCAGCAAGAAGTGCTGCTAAAGCAGTTGGCCGGGAAAAAGGTGGGCATCCAGCGCTACAAAGGTCTGGGCGAAATGAACGCGCAGCAGTTGTGGGAAACGACGATGGACCCCGGCGAGCGTACCCTGCTGCAAGTGACAATTGAAGATGCGCTGCTGGCGGACCGCACGTTCGACATGTTGATGGGTAGTGAAGTGGCCCCGCGCAAGCGGTTTATCATGACGCACAGCAGCGAGGTGCGTAATCTGGACGTGTAGCCCGCAGAGTTACAAGTCGCCGAAACATTGGTGATCAATGTCATTGTGCTAAATCACATACGCCAGCGTATAATTGCCTGAAATCAGGCAGAGTTCATTTTCAACTGAAGTCACCTATTTTTCAATTTGATGAGGGTGAAGACCGGTGCCTCCTCACAGCGAGAATTCCGGCGCTGTCCCGCAACTGTGAAGTCTGACGGCCGTTTCTCCAACGGCCGCGACCAGCCAGATCCCCTCTTTTGCCTGCATGTATCCTCGTGGAAGGACCAATCCCAACTAGACTGTTCCTTTGTTTTGTGAGGTGATCATGACCCACTCATACGAACTCCACATTGAAGATTTAATTGACCTGACCTTGCTGCAGCGGATTCAAAATACCTTCGCTGAAGCAATGGGCGTGGCCGCTGTAACAGTAGACCGCCAGGGTATGCCCATTACCGAAACCAGCAACTTCTGCAAAGTGTGCCAAATGATTCGCTCCACTGAAGTGGGCCTGGCAAGGTGCCAGCAATGCGATGCAGAAGGTGGTCGTATTGCGCTGGAACTACAAGAACCGTATGCATACCGGTGTTCTGGCGGGTTCTTGGACGCTGCGGCGCCAATTATCATTGATGGTCAATACGTCGGTTCTATTTTGTGCGGGCAGGTTATTCCTTCGGACGCTCCAGAAGCATTTATTCAGGATATCCTGGCGCGGAATTTACCTCTGGGTTTGCCGGCCGAACAATTTGAAGAGGAAGTGCGCAAAATCGAGCCGCTGCCAAGAGAACGTTTTCATGCGGCTGTGGAAATGTTATCTTTGGCGGCCAACCATGTCATGGAAAAAGGGGCCGCCAACCTTACGCAGTCTTTTCTGCTGCGGGAAACTCAGGAGCGAGCCGCTTTACAGGCTGCCTTGCAAGAGGCGCAGCTGAGAGCCTTAAAAGCTCAAATAAACCCCCACTTCTTATTCAATTCCCTGACATTACTCGGTTACACTGCGTTGGAAGAAGGCGCAGCCCGGACAGAAGAGATTGCTTACAATTTGAGCGATCTCTTGCGCTACAGCCTGCGCAATATGTCTACACAGGTAGAGCTGGGGGTTGAATTGGAGATGATCGAACAATATCTGGCGATTCAAAAAATTAGTTTTGGCGACCGTTTGCAAAGCCAGGTTTTGCTTGATGCAGAGATGGCGCATATAGAGGTTCCTTGCATGATTCTGCAACCGTTGGTGGAAAACGCGGTGATCCACGGGGCCGAGCCGCTCACTCGCCCGGTCATGATCACGGTTCGGGCAACCCGCCAGTTGGATTATCTCATTTTGGAGGTGGCTGATGATGGCGTTGGGATGCCGGAGGCGATTGTGCGCAACATTGAAAACGGCCGTTTCGAAGGCGAGGGCGCTTCTTTAGGCTTGCAAAACGTATTTCAGCGGTTGGTCAACGAGTATGGCGACTCGGTGGAAATTGGGGTAAAAAGCGCTCCTGATCAGGGAACCCTGATTCATTTGGCTATCTCGCTCACTGCCGATAACGGCCGTATCATCCGCCCATCCGCCCAACAGACCCTTCCCAAAGCATCTGGCATTGGCAATCAAATCAGTTTTGATCATGCTCAACTGCCGCTAAAAACACCGCCTACCCTGGCCTATAAGCATGGCATTTTAGGCAAAATTGATGTCTCGCCTATCTCTCCGCCATTGAGACCACAATAAAGTGCCCACAATGTCCGGAATTCTGATCGTCGATGATATGCCGGTTATACGGTCTGCTTTGGTTTCCATTCTTTCAGAGCAAAATCGCGATCACGGGGCAATTTGGGAAGCTGCCAACGGAGAGGAAGCTGTGCAATTGGCGCGCATCCATAAACCGGACATCATTTTGATGGACATCAAAATGCCTGGGGTGACGGGGTTGCAGGCAACGGCCGTTATTCGCCGCGAACAGCCAGACGCCAAAATCATCATTCTGACGGCCTACAATGAATTTGCCTACGTCCAAAAAGCCCTCAAGTTAGGCGCGCGCGACTACCTCTTAAAACCTGTCCGCCCCAATAAATTATTAGAATTGTTGGCCGAAATATACCAGGAAATCGAGCAAGAACGCCGCGATTTACGCACGGTGGAAATTGTCAAAGATTCCCTGCAAAAAACTTTGCCGGTGATCGAAACCAATCTGGTGGAAAATCTGATTCGCGGCACCCAGCCCGAAGGCTCATCGGCCGAAGAATCGTTGGCTTACCTGGGCAAACGGCTTATCTGGCCCGTTGTCTTGGTGACGAAGATAGATGGGTTTGACGCGCTTAGTCAGGTTCAACCTTCGGCAGCCATGCAGCAGCTTGTCTCATCGCTCACCAAGATTATTCGGCAGGAATTGCCAGACCCGCACCGCGCCCTGGTGGGGTACAGCAATCCGGGTCGGGTGGTCGTCATTGTTTCCACCGAAATGCACCTGGCGACTGCGTCGCAGCTTCGGGTGTGGGGCGAGAAGATTCGCACGGCCGTTGCCAACACCTTGCCGTTCACAGTGACCATCGGCATGGGCAAACGCTATATGGCTCTGGAGTCTATCCCGCTGTCCTATGCCGAAGCCAATCTCGCCCGGCGTTATCACAGCCATTTTCAAGGCAATGTGGTGGTGGGTATCGACGACCTGGAAGACTTGCTGCCATCCACAAACGACCGGGGTCTCTATCTGGTGCAAAAAGAACGCGAGCTAACGCAATTGGTGCAGACCAATCAACAGCAAGAGGCGCAAAAACTCGTCAACCACATCGTAGATTATTTGTCACAGCAGTATTCATCTTCACCAGACGCCATCAAAAATCATTGTGCGGAGTTGATGACCCTTGTGGCCTGGGGGGTGGTTGGCGCCGGAGTGAATGATCCTAAAGTTCTAAATTTGCTCCAGCAGCAGGCGCGCGCGCTGGCTTCCTGGCGAACAATCCCCGAAATTCGCGCCTGGACGTTGAACAGTCTGGCTGAAATGATGACTTTTGTTCAGGCAATGTCCCAGCGACAGAATACGGTGCAAGACGCCCTGGCCTATATTCACGAGAATTACCACCGGCCTGATATTTCGCTGCAAGAGGTGGCCGAGGCCGTGAATCTTAGCTCATCTCACTTTAGCTCGCAGTTCAAAACGGCCGTCGGCGTTAGTTATGTAAAATATCTGACCTCTATGCGCCTCAAAGAAGCCCAAAAACTGCTGCGCACTACCGACTACAACATTACCACAGTAGCCGAAATGGTTGGGTACCCCAATGCCACTAACTTTTACCGCCATTTTCAACGCCATATCGGCATGACGCCAGCCGCCTACCGTGAGGCTATCGTTTCTTAGCCGCTCGCTCCTGTTCATGCAGCCGTGATTCTAACCCCACAATGAGTTCGATCTGGGCGTTTAGCAGTTGTTCCGGAGTTTGCATTGCGTCTGTGTCTGGTTGCATGACGCCCCGCGAAAGCATTGTGGCTAAATAAGCGTTCAACCGGTCGGTTGGTCGCAGGTTTCCCTGGCGTGTATATCGCGCCCGCGCCTGGAAATCGGGATGATCTGTGTTGATGGTTACACGGCCGTTTCCCACCCCCATACGTCCCGCCTCATCCGCTTCGTTTACAAAGGCCACCCGCCAGGCCGAGCCGCCCACCACGGCCGTAACTGCCTTCTGCACCGCTTCCTCAAACTGGCCCAGCGTTGCCCGGCTTTGCTGCTGGTTGAGACCGGCCAAAAGCGGTTTTAGCCGGGCCTCGATTGGCAGCAGCGCCTCGTACAAAACCGTCCGGCCCTGCGTGCGCCCAAAATCATCCCGATTGATGATGGGCTGCACAATCTCTCCCACTTCGATGAAACCCGTCAGATGGGGATGCGCCCACACGGCCGTTTTCGCCGCCGATTTGCGCATGAATGATTTGATGTCGGCGGCCTCGCCAATGCGGCGGCCTCTGGCAAAAAAGCTGACCGGACGGTGCACGGCCGTTGCCTGCGCCACCTTCAAGAACACCGTCACCGGGAAAATTTCCCCTTTGTGTTCCAGGTTTAGTTCGCGGTGCAGGTCTGGTCCCTCTACCGCCGCATAATCGAATGGCCGGCAGACCAGCGGCGGCTGCCCTTTCTCGCCGACGGTGATGTGTAAATCGGGCCGCGCCAGCAGCCGTTCAAAATGGTTTTCAACTTCGGCTTGCAGGGAAACGGCCGTTACTCCCCGAAACCAATCCGCATCAAACCCGCTCACCGTCACCAGGCAGCCGGTGCCGCTGTCGCTGGGAAACGGCTCATCCAACCGCCGGGCTTCTTTGATGCCCCGGTGCTGGTCGCGCTGCAAAGTCAGGACGTGGTGGGAACTGTGCCTATGCTGCGTCTGAAACCGGATCGTCTCCGCCGCCGCCCGGAAGGCGTGGACGCCAAAGCCGAAACGGCCGTTCACCCACGTCTGCCCGCGCTTTTGCGATTCGCCCACGTTGCGCACCACCCGTTCCAGCGTGTCGCGGGTCATGCCCCGGCAGTTGTCCTGCACGCCCACGGCGCGCTGTTCGCGGTCGATGCGCAGTTCAATGTGGATGGGGTAGGGGTAAGCGCCGCCGTTTTCGTGATACAGCGCCTCAGCGTCGTCGAGGGCGTTGTCCACGTACTCCATCAGGACGCGTTCGGCCGTCTCGTAGCGCCGCGCTACCTCGTTCAACATCAAAACCGGATCGGAAATTTCCAGGTCAATCGTGCCCGGCGTCTGCGAGGCAAATGTCTTTGCAGGCGTTCTAAACATAGTTTCCCACCAGTGCAATTTTAACCACGGAGGGTGCGGTTAACTCTTCTTCGCCACGTTGGCCGCCACCAAAATCGGGTCCCACACGGGCGCAAAGGGCGGCGCGTAGCTCAAATCCAGCTCGGCCAGCTCGTGAATGGTCCAATTGGCGTGCAAAGCGGCCGCAATAATGTCTATACGCTTGGCGATGCCGTCTTTGCCCACCATTTGCGCCCCCAAAACGCGCTCTGTTTCCTGTTCATACACCAGTTTTAGGTGGATGGGCGACTGCCCGGGCATGTAATGGGCACGCGAAGAAGCCTCAATGGTCACGCTGGCGGCATTCAGACCCGCTGCCTGGGCCTGTTTCTCCGTCAATCCGGTAACGGCGACGGCCAGATCGAAGACTTTGACCACGGCCGTTCCCGCTACCATCCCCGACTTTGCCTGCCCGCCCGCTGCATTGGTTCCGGCCACCCGGCCCTGCTTGTTGGCCGGGGCCGCCAGCGGCCAATAGATCGGTTTATTTAAAATCAGATGCTTGCTTTCGGCCGCTGCTCCCGCTGCCCAAACGTTGGGCAGGTTGGTGCGCTGATATTCATCCACGGCGATGGCCCCGGTCTGGCCCAAATGGATGCCGGCGGCCTGCGCCAGGGTTACATTCGGCCGCCCGCCCACCCCAAACACCACCATATCGGCGGCCAGGATGCTGCCTGGGGTTAAAACTTCATGGATGCGGAGACGGCCGTTCTCCCCCCCGTCCCCCTGCACCATCGCCGCCACCTCGCGCACCACTTCGCGCACCAAAGTCGGCCCGACGAAGGATTTTACCGGCTGCTGCAAACAAATCTGCACCCCGTGCGCCTGCAATTCGACCTGCACCAGCGCCGCCATGTCCGCATCCAGCCCCGGCAGCACCTGGTCGGCCATCTCCACCAGGGTGACGGCGAGGCCGTGCGCCTGTAACGCCTCGGCCATCTCCAGGCCAATGTAGCCCGCGCCCACAATCACGCCGTGTTTGGGCTTTTCTTCCACCAGCCAGCGCTGGATTGCTAGAGCGTCTTCCACGGTACGCAGGGTAAAAACGCCGGGCAGATTTGCGCCGGGGATGGGCGGCCGATTGACGCTCGCCCCGGTGGTGATAATGAGCTTGTCCCAATGGTCGGTGAAGAGACGGCCGTTCTCATGGTCCATCACCCGCACCGTTCGCTGCGCCGGATCAATCGCCATCACCTCATGACACACGTGGGCCATCACCCCTTGGGCGGCCATCTGCGCCGGCGTGCGGGCAATCAGGTCTTCGAGGCGCGTTACGTCTCCTTTGATGAAGTAAGGGAAGCCGCACGCGCCATAACTGATGTGGCCCGATTTCTCGTACACCACAATTTCCAGGGCAGGATTCATGCGCCGCGCCTTGGCCGCCGCACTCATGCCCGCCGCCACCCCGCCAATGATGATCAGTCGTTCTGCCATAATGCTTTGGTGTGCCGGATTGGTCCAATTTCTGAGATTGGACCAATCTAAAATGGGTCTTTGGGGTTTCATGGGGTTTGGTCTGATTCGTGATACGTGATGCGTGAACCCTCTCTGGTTACGCATCACCCTTCACGCATCAGGGGCTGTCAACCCCCTGAGTTCCTGAAGAACCTCTAAAATTTAGCCGTCGGTCATCGCCACCCCAATCGGGGTTACAAACATCGGGTGGGGCGGGATGACGGTTTTGACGCCGGTCATGCCGCTGACGACGTCGCCAATATCGGCCAGGCTGCTGGTGCCGCCCACCAGGTAGATGGTTTCTACCTGGTAGGGTTTGATGTGCCGGGCGACGATGCTGCCTACTTTTTGCATCACCGGATAGACCAGGGTGGAAACCATGCGGCTTTGCGCCGGATCGGTTTTGATTTTTTCCGCCTCTTCAAACGAAACGCCCAGCGCCCCGGCCACCACCAGCGAAAAGTGCGTGCCGCCGGTGGCTTCGTCGGCGGTGTAAATGACCCGGCCATTTTCAATGATGGCAATGCCGGTCGTGCCGCCGCCGATGTCTACCACGGCGCCGTCTTGGGCCTGGAGCAGGGCGTTGGCTCCGGTCGGCTCGTCGACAAAGTGGCTGCATTCCAGCCCGGCGCCGATGAGCACGTTTTTGGTGGCTTTGACTTCGACCAGGGGCACGCCGGGCGGATAAGTGGTGGCGGCTTTTAGCAGCGGGAAGCCCAATTCGGCCTCCAACTCGGCCTTCATTTTCTTGACCAGTTGAATGGCTCCGATGAAATCGACCACCAGACCGTCGCGCACAATTTGGGCGAACTGATAGCGGCCGGCCAACGGCCGTTTCGCCTCATCCAGCACCGCCAGCACGGTGTAGGCCGTACCCAAATCCACGCCCACATACACCGGCCCCCGGTAGCCGTTCGCTGCGGGTTTGTGATTAAAAACAGCCTGCGCCTGCTGCAAAATCGCGTCTAATTCCGGGTTCATAAGCCGACAATATCCTTCGTGTCCAGAGCGATCATTTTCTCTTCGTTGGTGGGGACGACGAGAACGGCCGTCTTTCCCCCCGCCTTGTTGATAATTTCCGCCGTCTTGCCGCCCACGGCGCGCTGGTTCTGCGCTTCGTCCAGTTCCACGCCCAAAAATTCCAGGTCTTCGCAAATCATCTGCCGCAGCAGCGGGCTGTTTTCGCCAATCCCGGCGGTAAAGACCACGCAGTTCAGGCCGCCCATCGCCGCCGCAAAGCCGCCAATGTACTTTTTTGCCATGTAGGCGAATTTGTCCAGCGCCAGTTGGCAGCGCGCATGGCCCGCCTGCGCCTGCTCCGTGATCGCCCGCACGTCGTTGCTGACGCCCGACACGCCCAGCAGGCCGCTTTCCTTATAGACAATGCGCTCAATCTCATCCGGCGAAAGGCCAAGCTGGCGGTGCATGTGAAAAATCAGGCCGGGGTCAATGTCGCCGGAGCGGGTGCCCATCATCACGCCGGAGAAGGTGGCGAAACCGATGGTGGTATCGACGGCCTGACCGCCGGCAACGGCCGTCATCGTCACCCCATTGCCCAGGTGGAGCACGACCATTTTGAGAGTGGGTAACGGCCGTGCCAACACCTCCGCCGCCTGCTGACACACAAAGCGCACCGACGTACCATGAAAACCATACTTGCGAATCTTGTGCTCTTCATAAAAGGAATAGGGCAGGGCGTAAATATACGCTTTGGGCGGCATGGTCTGGTTAAACGCCGTGTCAAACACAGCCACATGCGGCACATCCGGCAGCAGCGCCATCCCCTCGCGGATGCCCACCAGGTTCGGCGGATTGTGCAGCGGGGCCAGGGGCACGCATTCTTCCAGTTTGGCAATCACATCCGCGTCAATCAGCGTCGAAGCGATGAACAAATCTGCGCCATGCACCGCCCGATGGCCCACCGCCTCAATCTCGTGGATGTCGGCAATCGCGCCATAGTCAGGATGGAGCAGATTATGGATGCAAATTTCAAATGCTTCGTGATGGGAAGGCACGGCGGCCAATTCTTTAATTTGGCCGCGCGCCGTTTCCTGCTCGAAATATGAGCCTTCCTCACCAATACGGCTGACGATGCCCTTGGCGACAACCGTTGCCACGTCTGTCGAAAAAAGCTGGTACTTAATGGTCGAGCTGCCGCAGTTAATCGTCAAAATCATGGGTCACCTTGTAAAGCATTCCAGCCCGGCTCCCTCGCCCTTTGGGAGAGGGTTGGGGAGAGGGAACAGGTTTTTAACTTCCGGACGCCTGCATGATGCGGCGGACAATCAATTCCACCAGATCGGCTTCGGCTGCCGGTTCCTGCGCGGCCACATTCAGCACAATCTTCACCGCCCGTTCCTGGCCCGCATGGGCAAACAGGTCATAGGCGTGCAGCACGTCGGTAAACGGCAGGCGGTGGGTGATGAGCTGACCGGGGTCCAGCTTGCCGCCCAGAATGGTTTTGAGCAGCAGCGGAATTGTCGTGGTATTCACCACGCCCATGCGAATGGTGATATTTTTTGTCCACAGGGCTTGTTTGTGTAGTTCAGCGCTCTGGCTGTACACGCCAATGTTGGCGATGGTCCCGCCCACGCCAATGATTTCTTGCACCAGCTTGCAGGTAAGGGGGTGACCTACGGCTTCAATGGCGGCGTCTACGCCACGGCCGTTTGTCAATTCCAATATTTTCGCCACCGCCTGCCCATCGGCATTGTTGATGGTGTGCGTCGCGCCCAGCTTTTCGGCCAGCGCCAGGCGAAAATCATCCAGGTCTACCACAATCACCGCCGCCGGCGAGAAAAACTGCACGGCCAACAGCGCCGCCAGCCCCACCGGCCCCGCGCCGACAATCGCCACCACATCGCCAAACTGCACATCGCCGGCCATCACGCCCACTTCCAGGCCCGTGGGCACGATGTCGGACAGCATCAGGGCCACCTCTTCGTGGATGGCTTCTGGAATGTGGTAGAGACCGTTGTCGGCAAACGGCACGCGGACAAATTCCGCCTGGCAGCCGTCGATGGTATTGCCCAAAATCCAGCCGCCATCCACACAGTTTGAAGGAATGCTTCGTCGGCAGTTCTCGCAGCTCCCGCAAGAGGTGATGCAGGAGATGATCACCCGGTCGCCTGCCTTAAAATAGCGCACGCCCTTGCCTACCGCTTCCACCACGCCCACCCCTTCGTGGCCGATGATGCGCCCGGCCGTCACGCTGGGCACACCGCCCTTTAAAATGGCCAGGTCGGTGCCACAGAGGGTGGTTTTGGTCACGCGGACGACGGCGTCGGTGGCTTCCAAAAGCGAGGGCAGCGGCCTATCTGCCAGAAAAATCTTACCCGGTCCCTCGTATACGACAGCTTTCATACAAATGTCTCCACAGCCTTTGGGTCTGAATATGCTTCATCTTAGAATGTCGCTCCCGACTGCACAATGACGAAAACAACGCCGGGTATACACTTTTTTATGGCGTTGGTCCGACCACCAGACTTCTCCGAGCTTCCCGGAAGCTCCGAGCTTCCGGGAAGCTGATAAAACACCAAACATAACGCAAAACGGCCGTTCCCCTCACCAATTTATCCAACTAAAACTCCGTTGATTTGTGCATATCCAGCATTGATTAGTGAATTGAGACGCCGCCGCCCCGCTGTTATGCTGGAACCACTATGTCGAACCCATACGCAGACCTTCAGGACACCGACCCGCGGCAGTACGGCCGTGAAGCCATCTCCACCCGCATCATTCAGGAGTACGTGCCCGGCCGCCAGGTGACCATCGCCCACATCATCGCCAACCCGGATAAACCCCTTTGCCAGCGCGTTGGTCTGAGCGAAGCGGAAGCCATCGGCATCATGACCATCACGCCGGGCGAGAGCGCCATCATCGCCGGCGACCTGGCCCTGAAGGCGGCGGACGTAGAGATTGGATTTTTGGATCGGTTTAGCGGGACGTTGGTGGTGAACGGCCGTTTATCCAGCGTTCAGGCAGCCCTCGAAGCCGCCAACAGAGGGTTGGCCGAAATCCTCAACTTTTATCCGGCCCCCATTACCCGCACCTAAAAGACGAGGAGATTTGTCAAATCTCAAAGATTTGACAAATCTGTATGACAAGCATGATGCACAAGGTCACATTCAACGACATGGTCAAAACAAGCGAAGCCAAACCCTGGCGTTTCATGCTCGTTGGCGGCGTAGGCGCCGGCAAAACCACGCTGATCAAAGCGCTGGAAAGCAAAACGCCATCCGGCGTTCGCAAAACACAAATGATCGATTACTCCAGTTGGGGCATAGACACGCCCGGTGAATTTGTTGAAATGGGTCACCTCCGGCGTGTCCTGGTATCCACATCCTTCGACGCCCAAATCCTGGTAGCCGTGCAAGACGCCACCCGCGCCGACTCTTATTTCCCGCCAAATTATTTTTTAATGTTCCCCCAACACACCATAGGCGTCCTCACCAAGCTAGACAGCCCTCAAGCCAACATCAAACAGGCTACAACCTTGCTGCGGACGGCCGGTGTAACGGGTGAATTATTCTGTGTATCCGCGTTAACGGGTCTGGGGATCTCGGAATTAAGAGAGTACCTCTTGAACCAAAATAATGTGTAAAGGAGAACGAAATGGCAAAACCTCAAGGTGAAGCATTGGGTTTAGTAGAAACCCGCGGCCTGGTCGCAATGATCGAAGCCGCCGATGCCATGGTCAAAGCAGCGAACGTGACGCTGATTGGCATGGAAAAAATCGGCTCCGGTTTGGTGACTGTCATGGTACGCGGTGACGTAGGAGCGGTGAAAGCCGCCACAGATGCCGGGGCCGCTGCCGCCAAACGAGTTGGCGAAGTGGTTTCCATCCACGTCATCCCGCGCCCCCATGCAGACACCGAAGCCTTGCTGCCCACGAAGGAATAGCCCCGGCTTTCCTTCACTCAATCCGGGGTCAACGTGACGGGCGTAGGCGGCCCCAAAGCCACCTCCGCCCCCACTGACCCAAGAAACTGTCCACCGATTACACCGATTTCACAGAGTCTCATCCGTGTTCATCCGTGTTAATCCGTGTCCTAATTCTCTCAAAGGAGTGAAATTCAATGGATGACAAACTTTTAGACATGATTGTCGCACAGGTAATGGACAAAGTTGGGGATAACGGCAAAGCCGCCCCGGCTAAGGCCACGGCCGCTTTCGCCAATCCGGGCATGACCGAATTTGTCGGCACCGCTTTTGGCGACACCATCGGCATCGTCATTGCCAACCTGGACCCGGTAGTCCACGAAAAAATGGGCCTGGACGCCAAATACCGCTCCATCGGCATTCTCAGCGCCCGCACCGGCGCTGGTCCCCAAATTATGGCCGCCGACGAAGCCGTCAAAGCCACCAACACCGAAGTCGTAGCCGTTGAACTGGCCCGCGACACCAAGGGCGGCGCCGGTCACGGCTCGCTCATCATCTTCGGCGCCGAAGAAGTCTCCGACGCCCGCCGTGCCATCGAAGTAGCCCTTAAAGACCTGGAGCGCACCTTTGGCGACGTGTATGCCAACGACGCCGGGCACATCGAGCTGCAATACACTGCCCGCGCCAGCTTTGCCTGCGAAAAAGCCTTCGGCGCCCCGATTGGCCGCGCCTTTGGCCTGTGTGTGGGCGCGCCGGCCGGTATCGGCGTGATTATGGTGGACGCGGCCGTCAAGTCCGCCGATGTGGACGTGATTGGTTACGCCACCCCGGCGAAAGGCACCTCGTTCAGCAACGAAGTCATCGGCTTCTTCAGCGGTGACGCCGGGGCTGTGCGTCAGGCTATCATGACCGCCCGCGAAGTGGGCGTGAAGCTGCTCGGCACGTTGGGCGAACCACCGGCTTGTTTAGGCGTTCCCTACATTTAAGCGGGGCAATCCCTTCTGGCGAAGGGTAACCCTCGGAGGTTAAACACGATGGCAAAACGACAAAAGAGATTTGAGGTTTTGGATGCGCGTGAGGTCAACAAAGACGGCTTCGTGACCGAATGGCCGGAAGTTGGCCTGATCGCCATGGGCAGCCCCAACGATCCACAACCCAGCGTCAAAGTCGCCAACGGCATGATTGTGGAGATGGACGGCAAGAAGCGGGAGCAGTTCGATTTTAACGAGCTGTTTATCGCCAATTACGCCATCAACACGGCCGTTGCCGAACAAATGATGGCGATTCCCTGTGTGGAGATCGCCCGCAAAATCGTAGACATCAACGTTCCCCGCGCCGAAGTCGCCAAGGTCTTTTCCGGCCTCACTCCGGCCAAGATTGCGGCCGTCATGGACGAACTGAACGTCGTCGAAATGATGATGGGTCTGCAAAAGATGCGCGCCCGCCGTACCCCCGGCAACCAGGCGCACGTCACCAACATGCAAGACAACCCCGTCCTCATGGCCGCCGACGCCGCCGAGGCCACCTATTACGGCTTCGACGAAATCGAAACCACCGTCGCCGTCTTCAACTACGGCCCGATGAACGCCCTGGCGCTGCTGGTGGGTGGGCAGGTTGGCCGCCCCGGCGCGCTCAGCCAGGACGCTCTGGAAGAATCCATCGAGCTGCAACTGGGTTTGCGCGGCCTGACAGCCTACGCCGAAACCGTGTCTGTTTACGGCACGGAGAAAGTGTTCATCGACGGCGACGACACCCCCTGGTCGAAAGGCTTCCTGGCTTCCGCCTATGCCTCTCGCGGTCTGAAGATGCGCTTCACCTCCGGCACCGGCTCTGAAGTGCAGATGGCCTACGCCGAAGGCAAATCCATGCTTTACCTGGAGATCAAGTGCGTCATGATCACCAAGGGCGCAGGCGTTCAGGGATTGCAGAACGGTTCGATTAGCTGCATCGGCGTGCCCGGCGGCGTGCCCGGCGGCATCCGCGCCGTGTTGGCCGAGAACCTGGTGACGACCTGCCTGGACCTGGAAGTAGCGTCTGGCAACGATCAGACCTTCTCGCACTCGCCGTTCCGCCGCACGGCCCGCCTGATGGGCCAGTTCTTGCCCGGCACGGACTTCATCTTCTCCGGCTACAGCGCTGTCCCCAACTACGACAACGTGTTTGCCGGTTCCAACTTCGATTCCGACGACTACGACGACTTCCTGATCTTGCAGCGTGACCTGAAGGTGGATGGTGGGCTGCGCCCCGTGCGCGAAGCGGAAATTATCGAGCTGCGCCACAAAGCCGCCAAAGCGATCCAGGCCGTCTTTGCCGAATTGGGCTTACCGGCCATCACCGATGAAGAGGTGGAAGCGGCCACGTATGCCCACGGCAGCAACGACATGCCCGCCCGCGACAAGGTGCAGGACACCAAAGCGGCGCAGGAAATCTTGAAGCGTGGCATTACCGGCGTGGATGTGGTGAAGGCCCTGGCCAAGCGCGGGTTCCCGGAAGTGGCCGACGCCGTTCTGAACATTCAGAAGCAGCGCGTTTCCGGCGATTACTTGCACACCTCGGCGATTCTGGACAAGGATTTCAACGTGGTAGCGGCCGTTAATGACCTGAACGATTACCAGGGACCGGGCACAGGCTACCGTTTGCAGGGCGAACGTTGGGAGCAGTTAGCCAACATCCGCCACGCGATGAGTCCTGAGGACATTTAAGGAGCATACCCATGGCACAATTATCTGAAGCTGTTGTGCGGGAAGTTGTGAAGGAGATTCTGGCGCAAATGGGCAATGGCTCTGCGTCGGCCTCAGCAGTTCCCGCTGTATCCAATGGCGATTCTGTCGCCGATATGACCATGCGAGAAGTGGGTGTGGCCAAGCCAGGCACGGCCTCTGACGAGGTGGTGATTGCTCTGGCCCCGGCGTTTGGCGATAAGTTGAAGAAACGGACGATTACGGGGATACCGCACACGGCCGTTCTCCGCGAACTCATGGCCGGTATCGAAGAAGAAGGCATGAAAGCGCGCATCATCCGCGTCTGGCACACCTCCGACGTGGCCTTCGTGGGCAAGCGCGGCGCGGAACTCAGCGGTTCCGGCATCTCCATTGCCATCCAATCACGCGGTACCACCGTCATTCACCAACGCGACCTGTTCCCGCTGCAAAACATCGAACTGTTCCCGCAGGCCCCGGTTCTGGACCTGGCGACCTACCGCAACATCGGCCGCAACGCGGCCCGCTACGCCAAAGGGGATTCACCCGCGCCCGTCGCCCAAATTAGCGACCAGATGGCCCGGCCGAAGTACCAGGCGATTGCGGCCGTCTACCACATCCGCGAAACCGAGTTTGTGGATGGCAGCAAGAAGCCGATGGACCTGGAAGTCCGCTTCAACTAAGGAGAAAGTAGCATGTCACAACAAGATATTATTGCGGCAATTGTTAAAGAGGTTCTCGCGGAGTTGAATGGCGGGAATGGGAGTGCGGCTCCGGCGGCGTCTAACGGCCGTTCCCTCAACTACAAAACCGACTATCCACTGGCCCAAAAACGGCGCGAACTGGTCAAAACGGCCACCGGCAAAACCCTCGACGACATCACCCTGGACGCCATCATGTCCGGCGCGGTGAAAGCGGAAGAAATTCGCATCACCCCGCAAACGTTGGAATACCAGGCCCAAATCGCCGAAAGCATCAGCCGGCCGCAGTTGGCCCGCAACATGCGCCGCGCCGGTGAACTGACCAACGTTCCCGACGAGCGCGTGCTGGGCATGTACAACGCGCTGCGCCCCAACCGTTCCAGCAAAGCGGAACTGTTGGCTATCGCCGACGAATTGGAAAGCCAATACGGAGCTAAAGTCTGCGCCAACTTCGTCCGCGAAGCCGCCGGCGTTTACGAAGCCCGCGACGTTTTGAAGAAGGATTAATTGGTTGGTTGGGTTGGTTGAGTTGGTTAGTTTGTTAGCAACCAACCAACTAACCAACCAACCAGCCAACTAACCAACCAACCCATGACGAAAATCATCGCCGGCATCGACGTCGGCAACTCCACCACCGAAGTCGCCATCGCTGAAATCAGCGACTTCAACCGGCCGCCCCGGTTTTTAGGCTCCAGCCGTGTGCCCACCACGGGCATCAAAGGCACCCTGAGCAACATTCCGGGCATGGCGCTGGCATTGCGCACGGCCGTTGAAGACGCCCACATCGCCATCACCGATCTGGACCTGGCCCTGCTCAACGAGGCCACCCCGGTCATCGGCGACATCGCCATGGAGACCATCACCGAAACCATCATCACCGAATCGACGATGATTGGGCACAACCCCGGCTCGCCGGGCGGCATGGGCATTGGCGTCGGGCAGACCATCCACATCCAAAACCTGGTGTCTGTGCGGCGCGGCGAACCGGTCATCGTCGTCATCCCTAAAGCGTATGACTTTGAGGTAGCCGCTTCGCTGATCAAACGGGCCATCGAAGCTGGAATAGACGTGCAGGGCGGCATTGTGCAGGCGGACGACGGCGTGTTGATCGCCAACCGCCTGCCCAAAATTCTGCCTTTCGTGGACGAGGTAGGTCTGATCGACCACGTGCCGCTGAATATGCTGGCGGCCGTCGAAGTGGGCGACCACGGGCAGGTGATCCGCCAGTTGTGCAATCCTTACGGCATCGCCACCTTGTTTGAACTGACCCCGCAAGAAACGCAGATGGTCATCCCCATTGCCAAGGCGCTGATTGGGCTGCGTTCGGCGGTGGTGATTCGCACCCCGGCGGGCGATGTGCAGACGCGGCGCATCCCGGCGGGCACATTGAAGCTGATCGGGGATGTGAGAACGGCCGTTGTCGAAATGGACGGCGGCGCAGACGCCATCATGGAAGGTCTGGCCCAGGTCGGCCAACTGCAAGACGTGGAAGGCGCGGCCGGCACCAACGTCGGCGGCATGGTCGAGCGCGTGCGCCAGACCATGAGCGACGTTACCGAAAAGCCGCTCAAAGCCATCAAAATCCGCGACATCCTGGCCGTCGACTGCCTGGTCCCGCAAAAAGTGTCCGGCGGCCTGGCCCAGGAATTCTCCATGGAAAACGCCGTCGGCCTGGCCGCCATGGTCAACACCGACCAACTGCTCATGGAGCGGCTGGCGCAGGCGCTCTCGCAGGAGATTGGCGTGCCCGTGGAGTTAGGCGGCGTGGAAGCCAACATGGCTATTCTGGGCACACTCACCACGCCCGGCATCGATGTGCCCCTGGCGATTCTGGACCTGGGCGCCGGTTCCACCGACGCCGCCCTGATGGTGAAGGGGCAGCCGGTGCAGAGCATTCATCTGGCCGGGGCGGGCAACATGGTCTCGCTGCTCATCCAACGCGAACTGGATTTGCCCAGCGGCACAAACGTCGATGTGGCCGAGGAAATCAAACGCTACCCATTGGCGAAGGTGGAAAGCCTGTTCCACATCCGCAACGAAGACAATTCCGTGCGCTTTTTCCAGGAGCCGCTGGACCCCAAATTGTTTGGCCGGGTAGCCCTGGTAACGAAAAGCGGGCTGGTTCCCATCCCCACCGAACACACCATCGAGCGCATCCGCGAGGTGCGCCGGGAAGCCAAGCGGCGCGTCTTTTTGCGCAACAGCCTGCGCGCCCTGAAGACAGTGGCCCCGCTGGGCAACATCCGCAACATTGAGTTTGTGGCCATCGTCGGCGGCTCCGGGCAGGATTTTGAGCTGTCGCAAATGCTCATGAATAAGCTGGCCGAATTTGGCACGGTGGTGGGCACGGCCAACATTCGCGGCAAGCTGGGGCCGGTGAATGCGGTGGCGACCGGGCTGGTTTTAGGTTATTACGAACGGCAGAGGGCGAGGTAACGGGATGGATGCCAGAGAACAAGACCGCCCCGCGATTCACGTCGCTCTTTTGCCCGGCACAGACTTGGCCCTCTACCGCTGGGTGCAAATCGGCGCGGAGGAAGAAGGCGTGCCCTGCCGATTGGTCACCGAAACGGCGTATGATCTGGTGACGATGGCCTACGAAGCGGCGCGCAGTTCGCGCTTTAACATCGGCGTGGCTGTTTCGCCGGAGGTAGTGGTGCTGCACGAGCGCCACATGCCGGTGGGAAAGCCGGTGATGTCGCTGAAGTTTAGCGGGCCGGCCGACTATTTTTGCCGGGTGATGGGCGCTAACGCGGCGCGCATGGTCATCCGCAAGCCCTTCCGCTTTGCCGATGAGGAACCGTCGCCCCAGAGCCAACCGGCGCGCGGCACGCTGCCGCAGCCGCAGGCTTACGCTGCTGCTCAACCACGACCGGCCGTTGCCGGTGCGCCCATAGACGATCCGGCACAGGTGGCGGCGCTGGTGGCGCTGATTGTGCAAAAGTTAAACGAGAGAGGTATCCGATGAAACAAGCATTGGGATTAATCGAAACCATCGGTCTGGTCAGCGCGATTGAAGCCGCCGACGCGGCCGTGAAAGCGGCCAACGTGACCTTGCTGGGTTACGAAAACACCAAGGGCGGCGGCAAGATCACCGTGAAGTTTGTCGGCGACGTGGGCGCGGTGAAGGCGGCCGTGGCTGCCGGTGTGGCCGCCGCGTCGCGCATTGGCAAGGTGTATGGCCAGCATATCATTCCCCGGCCGCATGATGAGATTGAGGCGTTGATTGCCAACCTGGACCGGGGGAAGAAGCGAGAGCCAGAGCGAGAGCTAGAGGAAGAGCTAGAGCAAGAGGAAGAGGGGGGAACGGCCGTTTCCGAACCTCAACAATGTATTGCTCTGACGAAATCCGGCGAACGCTGCAAGCGCACGGCCGTGGCCGGCTCTGAATACTGCGCCACCCATCGCAAGCTGGAAGAGTAGAGACTGGAGATTATCAAGTCTCCAATCCCTAATCTCCATCTTTAAGAGAGCTGACACCTGTGGAAACAGTCATCAACCAACCGACTATGAAATTGAACGGAGCCAGCCTGACCGTGGAGCGTATTTCCCAGGAGGTGCTGCGCCGCCTGGCGACGATGCAGCCGCTGGAAACGGCCGTGCCACAAGAGCCAACGGCCGTGGCCGTCAACGACCACCTGGAACTGGAAGTGCCCATCGGCATTTCCGTGCGCCACGTCCACCTGTGCCCGGAGCACGTGGAAATTTTGTTTGGCAAAGGCCACGACCTGACCGTCTACAACGAGTTGTACCAGAAGGGCTATTACGCCGCCCGCGAGCAGGTGATGGTGGTGGGGCGCAAGCGGGCCATCGAAAAGGTGCGGGTGCTGGGGCCGACACGGCCGTATTCGCAAGTCGAACTCTCCCAAACCGACGCCCTGATCATTGGCATGAAGCTGCCGGTGGCTACCGACGGCGCGGACCCGGCCTGCCAACCCATTACGCTGGTGGGGCCGGAAGGGGCGGTGACGCTGCCCGGCGGCGGTGGCGGCGGGGCGTTTATTGCCCGGCGGCACATTCATATCAGCGATAAAACGGCCGTGTCCCTGGGCGTCGCACATGGCGATTTACTCGATCTGCGCATTGATGGGCCGCGTCCCACCACGCTGCACGGTATTTTGGTGCGTGTGAAGGCCGGCTGGCTCACCGAAGTGCATCTGGACACCGACGAAGGCAACGCCGTCGGCATTCGCAACGGCCAGACCGGCACGTTGATTATTCAGAAGAGATAGTCCACAGATTACGCAGATTTCGCAGATTTTTCTGGGTCTTTAGGATTTCGTGGGGTCGGGCGTGAAGCGTGATGCGTATTGCGTGAGGTCTCTCTGGTCACGCAACACGCTTCACGCATCATTGGGTGTCAACCCCCTGAAATCCCAAAGAACCATTTTTCTCTTATCGGCAAAATCGGCAAAATCTGCGGATAAAAAAACAATCATGGATCAAGCACTTATTGATGAAATCGTAGCGAAGGTGGTGGCGTTGGTGCGGGCGAGGATGGCCACGGCCGTTCCCCCGCAGCGCGTGCTCATGCTGTTTAGCGGGGCCAGCACCGGCTATGTGGTGGGCATGGAAACCATCCAACTGCTCACCCAGGCCAACCACAACCTGACCGTGTTTATGACCGCCTCGGCCCTGCACATTATTGGCGAGGACAACGTGCGGCGGGCGGGGGCGCAGGAAATTATCGGGCCGCAGCAGTGGGTGAACACGCCCAAACTGGTGCGCGAAACCGATCTGCTGCTGCTGCCTACGCTGTCTATGAACACCGCCGCCCGCCTGGCGCTGGGCCTGATGGATTCGCTCTTTTCCACGCTGGTCCTGGGCGCGCTGCTGGCCGAAAAGCCAGTCATCGCCGTGTGCGATGGGGCCGATCCATACGGTAACGGCGGCCTGGTCTTTAGCCATACCAACACCGGCGCTCCGGCGCTGCGGCAAAAGCTGGCGGGGCACTTAAGCACGCTAATGGACTATGGGATCAATTTGGTGAAGGAAGAGGAATTTGTAACGGCCGTGCTCCGCCAGCTCCAGCCCGCTGCACCCCAGCCCACCCCGGCTTCACCGGCGCGGGCCATTCAGGTGGGGATGGGGAACGGCCGTGCCCCCATCCTCACCGCCGCCGATTTAGCCGCTTACCAACCCGGTTCCAGCTTGCAATTGCCCGCGGGAACCCGCCTGACCCCGCTCGCCGCAGACATCGCCCGGCGGCAGAATTTGCGGCTGGTGTGGGATAGGAATTAAAAGTAGTCGCGGTATCCTTACCGCGCTGGCATGAACGCGGTAAGGATACCGCGGCTACACCGAGGTGAACCATGCGTTTAGCAAGAGTAATTGGCACTGTTGTCGCCACCCGCAAGGAAGAATCGTTGATCGGGTTTAAGCTGCTGGTCATCGAAGAGATGGACCCGCGCGAAGAACGCCCCACCAACAACCGCCTGGTTGCCGTCGATACGCTGGGTGCGGGGGAAGGGGACGTGGTTTTGTGGGTTCAGGGCGGCGCGGCCCGCGTCATCAGCGAGGAGCATCGCAAAGCGCCGCTGGATGTGGCGATTGTGGGCATTATCGATGCGGTGGACATTGCCGATGAGTAGCAAAGTGTATACCCGTGGCGGCGACGCCGGGCAGACCTCGCTGTTGGGCGGCGTGCGCGTGGATAAAGACGATCTACGCATCGAGGTTTACGGCACAATGGACGAAGGCACGTCCGCTTTGGGCCTGGCCCGCGCTACCACGCACTACGACGACCTGTGCCGCCACATCATCGACCTGCAAGGGGAGTTGATTCCTGTTATGTCTGAGGCGGCGTTTGTGCCCGGCGGCAAGGCGCTGAAGTTTGAACTGCCCTGCGTGCAGCCATCCCAGGTGGAGCGGCTGGAACGCCTGATTGACCAGTACAACGAGGAATGGATTCAGACCGGGCAGTTTGTGCGCCCCGGCGGGTCGCCGGCCTCGGCGGCGCTGGATATGGCGCGGGCTATTTTTCGCCGGGCCGAACGGCGGCTGGTGAGCCTGAATCGGCAGGAAGCGGTGAATCCGCATTTGATTAAGTACATCAACCGTTTGTCGGACTTGTTGTACGTGCTGGCGCGCATCGACGAGCAGCGCAGCCTCATCGAAACCATTACCCGGAATTTGCCAGCGGAATTGAATACGGCCGTTTCCCCCAACGGCCGTTCTCAAGGAGATATTGCAATGGAACTGACTCTCAAAGATTGCGACCGTCTGGTCGAAGCCGGGATGAAGAAGGCCCAGGAAATCGGCGTGCCGATGGTTTTGGCGGTGGTAGACCAGAACGGCGACGTGATCGAAGCCCGCCGCATGGACGACGCGCTCATCGTCAGCGTTACGTTGGCGCCGCACAAAGCGTACACGGCGGCGACTGTGCGCCTGCCCACTCATGAATTAGCCGCAGTGTCCCAACCGGGGCAATCGCTTTATGGCATCGACGTGAACCTGCCCAAAATCACCCTGGTCGGCGGCGGCTTGCCGCTGCGCAAGGATGGTAAAGTGGTCGGCGCGGTCGGCGTCAGCGGCGGCTCGGTGGAGCAGGATATTGCTGTGGCCCAGGCGATGGCGGCGGCGTATTAGGCAGGAGACTGCAAACTGGAGATTGGTTAGTCTTCAATCTCCAATCTCTAATCTCCCATTTTTGAGGATTGAACCATGACTGTACAAATCCAGGATTCACAAATTGAAGCGATTATTCAGCAGGTGATGGCGCAGTTGGGCAGTGCAAATGGCGCTAACGGCCGTTCCCCATCCCCCCTGCCACGCGCCGCTCACTATCGCGGCGTATTTGCTACCCCCGATGAGGCGGTAAAGGCGGCTCACGTGGCCCTGGCCCGCTTCCGGCGCGTTAGTCTGACGCAGCGCAAGGCTATTATTCAGGCCATGCGGGAAGCGGCCATCGAAAACGCGCAAAAGCTGGCGCAAACGGCCGTGCAAGAAACCCACATGGGCCGCGTCTCCGACAAAGTGCTCAAGAACCTGCTCGTCGCCGAAAAAACGCCCGGCGTAGAAATTCTGCCCAACGACGCCTACGTGGGCGACGACGGCCTGACGCTTGAAGAATGCGCCCCGTTCGGCGTCATTCTGGCCGTCACTCCGGTCACCAACCCCACGGCGACGGTGATCAACAACGCCATCAGCATGGTGGCGGCGGGCAACACGGTTGTGTTTGCGCCGCATCCGGCCAGCCAGAACACCTCGCTGATGGCGATGGATATTTTGAATGAAGCGATTGAAAGCGCGGGCGGCCCGCCCAACCTGCTGGTTGCGGCCGCCGAAGCGACCATCGAAGTGGCCGGCGAATTGATGCACCATCCGCAAATCAACCTGATCGTGACGACGGGCGGCCCGGCGGTGGTGGACGCGGCCTTACGGTCTGGCAAGCGGGCGATTGGCGCAGCGGCGGGCAACCCGCCGGTGCTGGTGGATGATACGGCCGACCCGGTGAAAGCGGCGCGGGACATCATTTTGGGCCATTCGTTCGACAACAATATGCCCTGTACCTCGGAAAAAGAGGTGATTGTGACGGCCGGGAACGCCGACGCACTGATGGCTGCCTTCCGCGCGGCGGGCAATGTCTGTGTGCTGGACCCCAGCCGCCTGCCGGAGCTGGAACGTTTGGTGTTGAATGAAAAACGCAGCGGCCCCAACCGCCAATACATCGGCCAGAACGCCTGTGTGATTTTGGCTGAACTGGGCATTGCGGCGGACGAGGAGATGCGGGCGATTATTGTGGAAGTGGGCAAGGATCATCCGTTTGTGCGGCATGAATTGATGATGCCGGTGCTGGGTGTGGTGCGGGTGCGTGATTTTGAAGAAGGGGTGGAAACGGCCGTGGAAGTCGAAGCCGGTTTGCGCCACTCAGCCATCATCCACTCGTCTAATATCTACCACATGAGCGAATTTGGCCGGGCGATTAATACGACAGTCTTTGTGAAGAATGCGCCTTCGTATGCCGGGCTGGGCTTTGGCGGCGAAGGGCACACGAGTTTCACGATTGCCGGGCGCACCGGCGAAGGCATGACTACGGCGCGCACGTTTACGCGCATCCGGCGTTGTACGCTGGTGGGCGCTTTTTCAGCAGTATAAAGATTTGACAAATCTCGAAGATTTGTCAAATCTATTAGCCTAGGAGAATCTAGTGGAAACGACGCAAGAAATTGTCCAGGCGGTGCAAGCCGCCGGCGTAACCGGGGCCGGGGGGGCCGGATTCCCGACCTACGTCAAGCTCCAGGCCAAGGCTGAGGTGATCATTGCCAACGGGGCGGAGTGTGAGCCGCTGACCCACGTGGATAAACAATTGATGATCCATCACGCGCCGGAGGTGATTGCCGGTTTGCGGGCGGCGATGCACTCTACTGGCGCGGCGCGCGGCATTTTGGGCGTGAAGGGCAAGTATAAGGAAGTGATTGCTGTTTTACGCGCGGCGTTGGGCGGCGCCACGGACGTGACGATTGCTGAATTGGGCAATTTTTATCCGGCGGGCGACGAGCAGGTGCTGGTGTATGACGTGTTAGGCCGTGTGGTGCCGGAAGGCGGGCTGCCCATCGATGTGGGCTGTGTGGTGCAGAATATTGAGACGCTTTATAACATTGACGCGGCGCTGCACGGCCGTCCGGTCACGGAAAAATTTATCACGATCATTGGCGCGGTGCGGCGGCCGGTTACGGTGAAGGTACCGATTGGCGTGCGGCTGCGGGAGGTGCTGGCTTTGGCCGGCGGGGCGACTTCGCCGGACCCGGTTGTTCTGGATGGCGGGGCGATGATGGGCAGCGTGGTGGGCGATCTGGATGCGCCGGTGACAAAGCGCACGAAAATGCTGTTGGTGCTGCCTTATGACCATCAATTGAGCGTGAAACGGCGGACGCCGCGCGAAACGTTTGATTCTCAGGCTATTGCGGCGTGCGATCAGTGCTATATGTGTACCGATTACTGCCCGCGCCATGCGCAGGGACACGCCATTCAGCCGCATAAGCTGATTTTGCTGTTGGCTTCCGGCGTGCCATTGACTGACGCGCAGATGGCCGGGGCGATGCTGTGCTGTGAATGCCGGACGTGCAATTATGCCTGTCCGGTGCATCTGTCGCCGGGGGATATTGCGCTGAATATCAAGCGCGACCTGGTGCGCGAGGGCATGAAAAATCCTTACCATCGCTCAACGGAAGCCGATCCGTACCGCGATTATCGCCGCGTGCCGATGACGCGGTTGATCAACCGGCTGGATTTGGCGAAGTTTGACGTGGCGGCTCCGTTAACGGCCGTTCCCACCCCCTTTTCCCGTGTGGAACTGCGTATGAGTCAGCACATCGGCATGCCCGCCGGACCAGTCGTTAGAGTGGGCGACCGGGTGAAAACCGGCGACCTGGTGGGCGACATTACCAAGGGCGGGTTAGGCGCGCCGGTTCACGCCAGCATCGATGGCGTGGTGCGCCAGGTAAGCTACGAATCTATCGTAATTGAGGCGAATTAAGATGATGCCACAACCTACAATTCCCAGAACAACAACGCTGAAGCGGGCCATCGGCCTGATTGAACTGCGCAGTATTGCCCGCGGCATGTTGACGACCGATGCGATCTTGAAGGCGGCCGACGTGGAACTGCTGCGTGCCCATGTGGTTTGCCCTGGCAAGTACATCATCCTCATTGCCGGAGCCATCAGCCATGTGAGGAATGCGGTGGCTGTGGGCCAGCAGGTCGCGCCGGAAGTGGTGGTAGACCATTTTATCCTTTCCAATGTGCATCCCAGTGTTTTCCCGGCGCTGACGGCGACGACGGAGATTGAAGAGGTAAGGTCCATTGGCGTGGTGGAGACGTTTACGCTGGCGGCGGCGATTGTGGCGGCGGATACGGCCGTTAAGGCCGCGCCGGTGCAGCTCATCGAAATCCGGCTGCCGTTTGCCATGGGTGGCAAGGCGTTTACGGTGTTTACCGGCGAGGTAAGCGCGGTGCGGAGCGGGGTGAATACGGCCGTTGCCAAGCTCAAGGATGAGGGAGTCATCGATTCGTTCACCGTTATTCCGTCACCCCACAAAGACCTGATTGCCAAGTTGTTATAGGCTGTTGCCTGTGAAAACGGTCTCTGCATAGTGGACGGCCGTGTACAGAATGACATGCGTCACTTTTAGAAGCGGTGAATTTAGAGTAAGATAGCAGTGTACCTTTCAAACTGAAAGCCATTTGGATCGAGGCGCCTTAACCCCCGGATGGGTAGGCTCAATGGCGAAGTCGGTAACGTCTGTGGCGGCAAAACTGCAAAACCAGGTGATGGTTTTGTGTTTTGCCCGTTCATAGAAAGAGTCCGACACTGTCCCGCAACTGTATTCCGCGTCAGCGGAGAGTCAGGTCGCCCACCTTGATCTAAGTTACCACTCGCTTCGAGGACAAGGAGGTGGAACGGTGATTCGAGAGTTATTTGTCTCAATCCCCCTATTGGTAAATTAAAATCAACCAATCTTAATCCACCCCCAGTTAAAACCACTGGGGGTTTTCGTTTTAAATCGACTGACGATTGGCGAGCAGCGATTGCGGATCGCACGCCTGCTCGCCAATCGCTGAACATAAATCTGGAGAACGAACCATGAAAAAAAATATCATCAGCCTTGCGCTGATAGCTCTTTTGACGATGTTGTTTGTATTGAGCGGGTGCGGCGGGCAAACGGCCGTTACCACCCCTATGCCCGAAGCCACGGCCGTGCCCGCTGTGGCCCCAACCGATGAACCAACGGCCGTGCCCGCCGCTCAACCCATCACCCTGACCGATGGCCTGGGCAGCGCCATTGAATTGGCCGGACCAGCGCAGCGCATCATCTCGCTGGCCCCATCCAACACCGAGATTCTGTTCTACGTCGGCGCGGGCGCGCAGGTGGTCGGGCGCGATTCGGTGTCCGACTATCCGGAAGCGGCGCTGGCCGTGGCCGACATCGGCGGCGGGTTTGGCGAACTGGCCATGGAAACCATCATCGACCTGCAGCCCGACCTGGTGCTGGTGGCCGACATCACCCCGCCGGAACAAATCAAAGCCCTTACGGACGTAGGGTTGATTGTATTTGCGCTGCCCAACCCCACCACGTTCGCCGATTTGATGGGTAATTTGCAGACGGTGGCGCAACTGACCGGCCATGAAACGGAGACGGCCGTTCTGGTGAGTGCGTTGGAAGGGCGAGTCACGGCCGTTACTGACCAAATCGCTGCCGTTACCGACAAACCGCTGGTTTTTTATGAATTGGACAGCACCGACCCTAACGCGCCCTGGACCGCCGGCGCGGGGACGTTTATCGACACCCTCATAGCCATGAGCGGCGGCGAAAATGTGGGCGCGGTGCTGGATGGCGCCTGGGCGCAAATCAGCATCGAAGAACTGCTGGTGCAAAACCCCGACATCATCCTGTTGGGCGATTACACCTGGGGCGGCGTGCTGCCCGAAGATGTGGCCGCCAGAGAAGGATGGGGCGGGTTAACGGCCGTGCAAAACAACACCGTCTACACCTTCGACGACAACACCGTCAGCCGCCCCGGTCCGCGCCTGGTAGACGGCCTGGAAGCGATGGCCAAAATCTTCCACCCGGAATTATTTGAGTAGTTGGTTGAGTTGGTTAGTTGGTTGAGTTGGTTCGTTGGTTTGATGCCAACAAACCATCCAACCAACTAACCAACAAACTTCTTCTTATGACACGCAACCGTTTAAGTCCCTACTTCCTCAACGGCCTGCTGCTGGCGCTGGCGCTGCTGGCCAGCGTGGCCATTGGCGCAGTGTACATTGCCCCAGGCATGGTGCTGCGCATTTTTTGGGCGCAGATTCCGGGGGTGGATGTGGGGATGGCAGGGTTGGAAACGGCCGTAACCATCATCCTACAAGTCCGCCTGCCCCACACCGTTTTGGTCGCCCTGACCGGCGCCGCGCTGGCAGGCAGCGGCGCAGCCTACCAGGGCCTCTTTCGCAACCCGCTGGCCGACCCATACCTCATTGGCGTCGCCTCTGGCGCGGGACTGGGCGCCGTCATCGCCATGTCGCGCAGTTGGCCGACAACCTGGCTGGGGCTGTACGCCGTGCCGGTAGCCGCCTTTTTGGGCGCGGTCATCACCATCATCATCGTCTACAACCTGGCCAAAACCGGGGCCACCCTGCAAACCACCACCCTGATTCTGGCCGGAGTTGCCGTTAGCTCCTTTGCCACCGCCCTCACCTCCTTCCTGATGCTGCGCTCCAACGCCGAACTGCGCCGGGCGCTGGGCTGGCTGTTGGGCGGTTCCCTGCTCAGCGGCTGGACCCCGGTATTGGCGATGCTGCCTTATGTAACCATCGGCCTGCTGCTGCTGTTGACGACGGGCCACGCGCTGAATGTGCTGCAATTTGGCGATGATCAGGCCCAGCAGATGGGCCTGAATGTAGAACGCACCAAACGCTTGCTCCTCATCGCCGCCTCCCTGACAACGGCCGCAGCCGTGGCATTCTCCGGGATTATCGGCTTTATCGGCCTGATTGTGCCGCATGTGGTACGCATGATTTGGGGACCGGATTACCGGCGTCTGACGCCGCTGTCTATTCTAGGCGGCGCGACGCTGCTGCTGCTGGCCGATATTTTGGCGCGGGTAGCCCTTGCGCCGCAAGTGCTGCCGGTAGGCGTGGTTACAGCCCTGGCCGGCGCGCCGTTTTTCTTATGGATTTTGTATCGGGCGAAAACGAAAGTGACGTGGTAGACCTTAAGGGTTTGTGTTTCATAGGGTCTAACTTCTCGCAAGCAAACCCTTAGGGTCTTTATCGTGACCTCCGATTGATAATTTTCCTGTTTCACAGGATGGTTAAGATGCTAGAAATCAGAAATTTGACGGTAGCTTATGGCAGCCGCGTTGTGCTGCAAGATATTTCGCTGAACATCATGCCGGGGCAAATCCTGGCCGTGATTGGGCCGAATGGGGCGGGCAAATCAACGCTGGTGCGCTCGGTGAGCGGCGTGCTGCCGGTGTCGGGTGGCACGGTGATGATTGGGACACGGCCGTTACACACACTTTCCGCCAACCAACGCGCCCGCTGCCTGGCTGTCGTGCCCCAGGCGCGGCAACTGCCCGGCGCGTTCACCGTCTACGAAACCATCCTGCTGGGGCGCACACCTTATCTGGGCTGGTTGGGCAAAAGTGGCTCTCAGGACCACGAGCAAGCCGCCTGGGCGCTGCGGCGCACGCGCCTCACCGAACTGGCCGGCCGAAAAGTCAGCGAGTTGTCGGGCGGCGAACAGCAGCGGGTGCTGCTGGCGCGCGCGCTGGCGCAGGCTGCGCCGGTGCTGCTGCTCGACGAGCCGACGACGCATCTGGATTTACAGCATCAGGCCGGGCTGCTGAATTTGCTGCGTGAATTGGCCCTGGAGAGGCAGTTGGCGGTGTTGATTGTGCTGCACGATTTGAATTTGGCGGGTTTGTATGCCGACCAGGTGGCGCTGTTGGTAGACGGCCGTCTCCAGGCGCTTGGTTCGCCCAAAGAGGTGTTGACCAGCAGGAATCTGACGGCCGTGTTCCACGTTCCCATCGACGTTATTCCCCATCCGGCGTATGGCACCCCGTTGGTATTACCTGATGGCGTGGCGAATCTGCCGGCGAGACGGCCGTTGCCCGTCAGCTTGTAGATACGGCGCGGCCCTCGGCGGCAGATTAGTAGTCCAACGTCAAAAGATTATTATCAGACTACTAGCAGTTTGTCGGAAAAGTACCCGTCCCCCCCCCCCCGGGGGGGGGGGGGCCCCCCCCCCCCCAGGGGGGCCCCCCCCCCCCCCCCCCCCCCCCCCCCCAACCCTCGGGTTGAAGTAGCCGCGGTTTCTTACCGCGTCTTCCAGAGGCGGGGTAAGGATACCCCGGCTACAAAAAGAGGTTCTCCGACAGACTACTAGCCGCCGGGCAAAACTGTCGGGTTGAAGCGAAAGGCGGCAATCCGTTGCGTCTCTTTCGGCGTTCGGTTAGCATAGAAGTGGGGGCGGCCATCTCTGGTATTTGCTAACCGCGCAGCAGGCCAGAATTGTCAAACAGCGGGACAAACCATCTCATCTTCCAAAGGTGCGCTTATGAAGAAAAAATTACTCGGCGTGAAACGGCGCGAGATTTTATTTGATTATGATCTCTACCGGCGCAATGTGCCGATTCCCGGCGTCAGTGACGCGGAATTGAGTGTTTTGGATTTGTGGCCGGAGGGCGCGGAGCGCACGATTGTCTTTTTGCATGGGTATGCCGGGGTATTGGAATCGTGGGAGTTCCAGATCAATTATTTCGCCAGCCACAATTTTCGGGTAATTGCCCCCGATTTGCGCGGGCACGGCCAAAGCGACGCGCCTTATACGCGTTATACCATGGACGAGTTGGTGGCCGATTTGTATGCCATCACGCAAAAATTGGCCTTGCCGCCTACATTCACCCTGGTCGCGCACTCGTTTGGCGGCTCGATTGCCGTAGAGTATGCGAACGCTCACCCGGAGCAGTTGGAGAAGCTGGTGTTGATTGCCACGGCCGGCGAATATCCGCTGCCTAAGTTTGCCAACTGGCTGCTGAAACTGCCATTGAATTGGTTACGGCCGTTATGGAAATATCGCACCCGCTTCGACGCTGAAATCCACGTGGTCAAAAACATGATGGCCAACAACATGCGCCATTGGCAGGGTTGGCCGCTGATGCGCAACATTACCACGCCCACGCTCATCATTACCGGCGAGCGAGATAATTATTTTCCGCGCCGTGTGTTTGAAGACGTGGGCAAGATGATTCCCCAGGCGGAAGTCATCGACGTGGGATCGGCCAAGCACAAGGTGCAGTTGGAACGCCACGACGCCGTGACGCGGGCGATTGAACGGTTTGTGGAAAGCCGCCACCGCTCCTGGCGTGACGCCATCAGCCAGGACAACCCGCTCCATGACCGCATCTGGCTAAAAAGTTACAGCCCGGGCACGCCGCCGTCGATTCCGATTCCGCGACGGCCGTTGCCCGATTTCCTGGAAAGCGCCGCCGACTGGCTGCCGCGCCGCGTTGCCATCAGCTTCTACGGTTCCCACCTGACCTACAAAGAGCTAAACGACCAGGTGAACCAGATGAGCCATGTTTTTCATGGCCTGGGCGTGCGTCCCGGCGACCGGGTGATGATCATTTTGCCCAACATGCCCCAGTTTGTGATCTCGTTTTATGGCGTACTGCGCGCCGGCGGGGTGGTTGTGCTGCCCAACGTCGAGGCCGATTCGGCCATGATCATTGAACAGGTGCGCGAAACCCAACCCAAAGTCTTGGTAACAGTCCACAGCTTTAGCCAACTGGCGCAGGCTATCAGCCAGCAGACGGGACTGGCGGAGTTTGTTTTTGCCGATTTGCGCACGGCCGTTTCCCATTCTGTCTACCAAAAGCTCATCGCCCGCTTTGGCATTGCCGACAACGAAGAGCATCACAAAGAAGCTGCCCGCGCCCTGGGCATGCGCATGTTCACCGTGCGGCAAGACGCGCCCATCACCCCGTTAGGCATCGACGTACAACCCAAAGACCTGGCGGTAATTTTGTATACCAGCGGCACCACCAGCCAGCCCAAAGGCGTGGCCTTGTCGCATTACAATCTGGTAGCCAACACGCTGCAAACCCGTCACTGGGTTCCCGACCTGGTTTTTGGCCAGGAAGTGTTTCTTTCGGTCATTCCTCTGGTGCACAGCTATGGGCTGATCAATGCCATGAGCATGCCTATCGCCGTCGGCGCGACGTTGGTGCTGCTGCCGGTTTTCGATACGCTGCAAGTTTTAGAGCATATCCGCGACCATAAAGTGACCATGTTCCCCGGTGTGCCGTCGATGTACATGGCTATCAATCAAATGCCCGACGTGCGGAATTATGGTTTATCAACGGTAAAAGCGTGCATCAGCGGCGCGGCCCCGTTGCCGATTGAGGTGCAGGAGGCGTTTGAGAAGTTGAGTCACGGCCGTTTAGTCGAAGGTTACGGCCTCACCGAAGCCTCGCCGGTCACGCACGCCAACCCGCTTTATGGCTTGCGCAAACCTGGCTCGATTGGCGTGCCGCTGCCCAACACCGACGCCAAAATCATTGATTTTCTCACCGGCGAAGATTTGGCCGTGGGGCAGATTGGCGAGCTGGTCATGCGCGGCCCCCAGGTGATGCAGGGCTACTGGCAGCCCGATGGCACACTCGACAACAGCATTGTGTTGGATGACGGCTGGCTGGATACCGGCGATGTGGCCGTGCAGGACGAAGATGGGTATTTCCGCATTATCAGCCGCAAAAAAGACACCATCGTCTTTGGCGAATACACCGTTTTCCCGCGTGATGTGGAAGAAGTGCTTTACGAAAATCCGCGCGTGTTGGAAGTGGCTGTGGTCGGCGTTGGCCGCGCCGAAGACGGGCAAAAAGTGAAAGCGTTTGTGGTTCCGCGTGAGGGCGCGAACCTGACAAAAGAGGAATTATTAGATTTATGCCGCCGCCGCCTGGAGCCGTATGCTGTTCCCTGGGATATTGAATTTCGGGATGAGCTGCCCAAATCTTTTGTCGGCAAAGTCTTGCGCCGCATGTTGGAACCGGACTGAGAAACAAGTTAATAAGTCGTTGTGAATAGGGGCAACAAACGGGTAACGGGGTATCGTTAGGCTTATGTCTCGAACGAACAAATCTTTTCTTTTGTTAAGCGGCCTTTCTTTGGCCGCAGTCGCGGCCTTTTTCTTTAAGGCCCGTTTGTTTTCGCGCCTGGTGGAGCAAACGACCTCGGACGAAGTATTGTTTCGCGCTGATACCCGCGAAAAAGTGGTGGCGCTGACCATAGACGATGGCCCGCACGCCGAATTAACGCCGCAAATTCTCGATCTGCTGGCCGAATATAACGTGCCGGCGACCTTCTTTATCATTGGCGGGCAGGTAGCGGGAAATGAAGATGTGATGCGGCGGATTGTGCATGATGGCCACGAGTTGGGCAATCACCTGATGAGTGACCAGCGCAGCATCACGCTGGCGCCGGAAGAATTTGAGCGCCAGTTGGCCGAGGCTCATGAGCTGATTGCGCCTTTTGGGCCGGTGCGGTGGTTCCGGCCGGGTTCGGGGTTTTACAGTGTGCGGATGTTGGAGCAGATACGGCCGTATGACTACCATTGTGTCGTCGGCTCTATTTACCCCTACGACGCGCAGTTTCATTCGGTGGATTTTGCGACCGGGTATATTTTGGGCAATGTGCGACCCGGAGCGGTCATTATCTTGCATGACGGCGACTGCGAACGGCAGGGAACAGTCGAGATTTTGCGCCGCATCTTGCCCGCCCTGCAAAAGCGCGGTTATCGGTTTGCCACGCTTTCGGATTTAAAACCCTGAGGGTTCTCTGCAACCCTCAGGGTTTTCCGCAACCCTCAGGGTTTTGGCGACTAGTTCGGCTACAGCAGGCTGAACAAAAGCATACGCAAAATATAAATGCCAAACAGCAGGATCATGGGGCTGAAGTCCAACCCAGCCTGCGGCGGCAGTAAACGCCGAATAGGAGCCAGCAGCGGTTCGGTGGCCTGATATACAAAGCGCAAAATCGGCCCCCAGGTGGGGTGATAGGGGTCCGGGCGTACCCAGGAGAATACAAAGCGGGCAAATATCAGGATGACGAGGGCGTAATAAATCAGGTTAACAAGCTGTAATAAAATAATCATGTGCGATTTCTCAACTCCATTGTGAATGCTCAGGTTCGCGTGCCGAACAGGGCGCGGCCAACGCGCACGTGGGTTGCCCCTTCTTCGACAGCCAGTTCAAAATCATCGGTCATACCCATTGATAAATCGGTCAGATGAACGGCCGTTTCCATTTCATTCAGCCAATCGGCCAGACGTTTGGTTTGCCGGAAAACCGCGCGGATTTCTTCTTCCGGCGCGTCCCAGGGAGCCATGGTCATCAGGCCGCGTAAGGGCAGGGCGGGCAGTTCATTCATTGTCCGCACGGCAGTACGGATTTTATCCTGCTGCGTTGCGTCTTCTGCCCAATTGCTCACGTCGAAACCGGATTTGCTGGCTTCGCCAGACACATTGACTTCCAAGAAGGTGGGCAGGAGACGGCCGTTTTCTTCCAACTCGCGCGCCAGCCGGTGGGCAATTTTGAGCCGGTCCAGGGCATGGAATACGTCGGCATGTACGGCCGTCAGTCCCGTTTTGCGGCTTTGCAGCGTGCCAATCTGATGCCAGACAATGCCGCTGTCCGCACCCAACACTTGCTCAACGGCCGTGCGTTTGGCCGCCAATTCTTCCGGCCGGTTTTCGCCGAAGTGGCGCATACCGGCAGCATAGGCCGCCAGCACGGTTTCTGCCGGCCACGTTTTGGTGACGGCTACCAGAGTCACATCTGCCGGTTGTCGCCCAACCCGCCGGGCGGCAGCGGCGATGCGTTCCAGAACGGCCGTGTACCTTTCGTTCAATTCAGTCATAAGCATACGTTCAGGTGATAAGGTGTCCAGAAGCATGTAAACACCCCATCACCACTCAACTTAACCTACTCGCCGATATAACTAATCTGGAAAATGATGCCCGTGGCCCAATCGGCCACATATAAATTGCCGTCCGGCCCAACCGTTACATCAATGGGCGCTGCGTAGCCCAGAGAAAAATCGCTCGGACCATCTTCCGGGCTGATGCGGATCACTTTTTGCGCGCCGGGGAAAGCGCTCCAGAATACCATAAACATGCTGTTGTAATAGCCGGGGAACACGCCGGAAAGGTAGGCTGTAATGCCCGTGGGCGAGGCGTGGGGCATAAAACTATAGGTCGGCGGAATCACTTCGACGTCAGGAGGCGCCTGGAAGCATACGTCGCAGTCGTACCAGGGGTAGCCATGCTCGCCGCCGGGCACGACCTTATGCACCTCTTCCGGCGGACCAAAGTCTGGGTCGTTGTCGGTGGCCCAAAGGTCGCCGTTGCCATCCCAGGCGATGTCGTAGGAATTGCGCAGCCCGCGCGCATACACTTCCACCTCTTGGCCATCTGGGCTGAAGCGTAAAATGGTGGCTTCGTAGGGGTGCAGGGTATCTTGTTCGTTGGTGCCCAGAATTTCGCCATGATCGGCGCGCGCGCCGACGGAAACGTAGCCGTACCCATCCGGGCCAAAGGCGATGCCGTTGGCCGCGTGGAAGAAGGTGTAACAGCAGGGCAGTCCTTCGATGATACGGCCGTGATTCACAATGGAAACGGCCGATTCACCATCTATATTTTCTTCAATTACCCGGCTGGAGACGTACAATTCGCCGTTGTACGGGTGGAAAGCGATGCCGGTCGGGGTTTTGTAGCCGCCGACGTAGGCTTTGGGCGTGCCCGTTTCGTCGATGCGGAAAATCGTGCCTTCGGCTACGGCCACATAAAGCAGGCCATCCGGACCAAAAGCCATACTGGTCGGCTGGCCTGCAACGCGGGTGTAATATTTCACCTGAAAGCCAGGCAGCACCTGGATGCGCGCTTCCCAGGCGGCCACATCTTCGTTGCAGGGGTATTTATCGCTGCATTCGCTTTCGGCGTAGTCGGGTTGGGTGATGGTTCCTTCCGGCGCGGAGGTGGCTGCGGGGATAGCCGGATCGACGGTGGCGGTGGGGTTGACCCAGACGCTGGTGGGCGTGGGGGTGGGGGTTTCGGTGCCGGCCGGGGTAGCGGTTGGTTCGATGGTGGCTGTGGGTGGGATGGGGCTGGATGTGGGGCTGGCCGGCACGGCCGTTGCCGGTGTGGTGGGTTGGGGAACGGCCGTGCCCGCCGTCCCGTTTCCTTCGCTAACAACCTCTGCCGGGGCATTGGCTGTTTGTCCGCAGCCAACCAGGACCGCAAAAATAAACAAAGCTCCTAAAATGTATGCTGCTTTCATCTCTTTTTGTTGACTCCTCCAAATTCAAAGAGAGCAAAGAGGGAACAAGAGTGGTCTTGCTTCCTCTTTGCCCTATCTTTCGTTGTTTCGTTCTACCATTAAAGTAACGGGGCCATCATTGTGGATTTCCACATCCATGGCTGCGCCAAATATGCCGGTGGCCACGATCAGCCCGTGTCGGCGTAATTGTTCTACAAAATAATCCACCAGGGGTTCCGCGTGTTCTGGGCGGGCGGCGTCGGTGAAAGACGGCCGTCTCCCTTTGCGTGCATCGCCATACAACGTAAACTGCGACACAACCAGCACCGATCCATCTATGTCGGCCAGCGCCGCGTTCATTTTGCCCTCGGCATCCTCAAACAAGCGAATACCGGCGATTTTATTTGCCAGCCAGTCGGCTTCCGCCGCTGTGTCGTTGTGGGTAACGCCCAATAAGACCACAAACCCGGGTCCAATGGCGCCGACCACTTCACCGGCGACGCTCACCTGCGCCCGGCTGACTCGTTGCAACAATGCACGCATGGTTTTTGTGGGGCTTTTGCTCTAGCCCCTACTCCTCTTCGTCAACGGCCGTTAATTTTGCCAATAAATTGCGGGCATCCTGGTCGTTGGGATTGGCCATAATCGCCTGCCCAAACCAATATTTTGCCCGCTCCATTTCCTGCCGGTCGCGGAAAATCAGGCCCAGATTATAAGCCACATGCGGCGCAATGGGGTTAATTTCCAAAGCGCGTTCAAAGGCGGTGATGGCTTTTTCGTGTTCTGCGTCTCGCGCCAGAATGGGGTTGCCCAGATATGCCGCGCCCAGGTTAGTCCAGACCATCGCATTATAAGGCTCCATCTGGCTGAGCGGCTCCAAAATCGTCACCGCCTGGGCAAATCGTTGGTTTAAAATGTAGGCGCCGCCCAGGTTCAGGGCTACGTCAGGATGGGTCATATCCAGGGCGTACGCCTTTTCCAAAATCCGCGCCGCCTGTTCAGCATCGCCCCTTTGCAGCAGCTCCGCGCCGCGCAAGAGCAGTTTTTTTACTTGATCGCCAGATTCGGCATTTGAAAATTTTGCTTTGCTCATTGTTTCACTTTGATTGCCAGATAATCAGGCCGGTGAACAAAAATCCACCGGCTACCAGCAAGAGCCAGAGGCCGTTTTGGCTAAAAAAACGGACCAGCGGCGTCTGTGGTTGTTGGTTGGCCAGCCACTCTTTTTCCAGCTCGGCCAGCGATTGGTTGACCGCCTGCCGGACGCCGCCGTCACAATCTTGCCCGTCGGCGTAGGCGGTTAGCAGCGCGTCTAAGGTCTGATTGCCATATCGCGCCTGGATGTAGCGGACCAGCGATTGGCTTTGGGCGTAGGCCAGCACCGCTTTGTCTTCGGCGGCCGGGAAACGGCCGCACAAATCGCTAAAGGGCAAGGTCTGGTTGGCGTTTACGGCCGTTTCCAATACCAGCGCATAATTCGGATTCGGGCTGCTTTCCATCAGCGTGGCCAACCCTTCGCCCAGCCACGCGGGCACGGTTTCGTAAGCCACTGGCCCCAGCGATTGGTAGAGCAGGTAATGGGTCATTTCATGTGGAATGCTTTGCCCTAAATCGGCGGCGGCCGTGCGGCTGTTAACGGCCGTCACCAGCAGCACGCCTAACTCCGGGTGCGCATGTGCGCCTACCCAATCGCGCCCGGACAACCGCAGCGCCGCCCGCAAATCGGCCGACGACGGGTACAGGTACATATTGAAGGCCAGGTTGGCCGGCAGGGGGGCGATGGCTTGCCAGCGAGGCAGCGCCTGAGCTACCACGTCCAGCGCCAACTGTCCCAGGGCCAGATCGTCGCCGGTCCAATGGACCTGCACATTGTCTTGGGCTAACTCGCGCCAGGCAAACTGATCATCCTGGTAATGGATTTGCTGCTGTGGCAGGGTGATGGTACGGCCGTCGGCCAATTGCAGCGACCACCAGTACGTAACCGTGGTAAAGGGGGCCAGCCGCACCTGAGACAAATCAACTCGATGGCTCACATTCACCGGCTGTCCATTTGCCGCTGTCCCGCCGGGCAGAGGCACTTCGGCGACGAAGGTGTTATCAAATTCCGGCGCTTGAAATGAAAGCGATATGCTGCGGATGTCGGCGTCGCTTACGCCATTAAGCGAAAAGGTCATGGCCTGCCCAAACGTATAGGCGGCGGCCGATGTCCAGCCGTTTGGGGACTGCGCCTGTACGGGGTGGGCTGCCAAGATTACGGCCGTTAGCCCAACCCACCAAATCCACGAACGAAGCAATGCTTTTTTCATGTCTCGAACACTTTCACAGCCCCAGCAGCGCAATGGTGGCGGCCAGGGTAAACGGGCTTAGCGCCGTTGTGAGAATAACGATACTCGTAACCGCTGAGGGCTGCAAGTCAAATTCTGTCGCCAGGATGATGGTGATAACGGCCGTAGGCATGCTCGCCTCAATGATCGATGTCGCCCGCCCTAAGCCGGTCAGCCCCAGCAGCCCGGCGACAGCCACGGCAACCAACGGCGCGATAATCAGCCGCAGCGTCACCGCTGGCACCGTCAGCCGCCAATCAACGCCGCCCTTCAGACTGCCAATTTGCATGCCCAACACCAGCAGCATCACAGGGATAGCCCCTTTTCCCGTTACTTCCACAGCGCGCAGAAGTGGATCGGGCACATGCAACTGAAGCGCATATACCAAAATGGCGCCGATGGCGGCATATACCGGGGGCAGTCGCAGCATACGGCCTAAGGCTTGCCGCCAGTTCAGCGCGCCCATCGACGCCAAAAAAATACCCACCGAATACAGCAAGATGGTGCTGGCGGTGTAATACACAATCGCTCTGGATAATCCTTCCTCGGCGTAGCGCAGCTGCACCAGAGTCAGACCATAGTTGCCGCTGTTGACAAAAATGGTCACCACCAACAGCGTGACCATAGACCGACGCGGCAGCCGCAGAGTCAGGCCCACCAACACGGTTAATACCGCCATCAATGTCATGCTGAGAATGGTAAAGGCGGTTAGGCTAAACAATTCTTCGCCGGGCAGGCGTGAATTAACCAGTGAAGAAAAAACAAGCGCCGGACTAAGGACGTACAGCGCTGTCTTCGATAAGGTGTGTTTGTCGATGGTTTGCCAGCGTTGCAGGGCATAACCAAAACTGGCAATGATAAAAATGGGCAGAATATTCTGCCAGAGAACGGCCGAAATGGTGTCCAAGGCAATCTACGACGCCTGGCTAGCGGCCGCTAGCCATAAAGATCGTCGTCGTCCTCGTCGTCCTCGTCGAACGGGCTGTAGATGAAGTCGTCGTCGTCCTCGTCGTCGTCCTCGTCGTCGTCCTGGCCGGCATCATCATGGTCATCAAATTCATAATCTTCGTCGTCCTCTTCGTAGTCGTCGTCGCCATTTAAATATGAGAGGAGATTGAGTTCGCCGCCCATTAGCAAGAGTACTTCTAACGATTCCTGAATAATTTCACGCAGGTCTTCAAAGTCCGGGTCTTCTAGCAAGTCGGACAAAATCATTTGCGCATCATCACCGCCAATCATGCCCAGAGCAACAATGGCGGCGGCGCGCACATCTTCGTCGTCATCCTGGGTGAGTTCGGCCAGTTGGGAGATGGCGTCACTGCCGCCGATGGCTCCGGCTGCCTGAGCTGCTTCGGCGCGCATATCTGCGGATGGATTGGTCATTTCCGCCAGAATGGTGGGCAGCCACCCGGGGTCGGCGGAATTGCCCATGGCGAAGATGGCGCTGAGCTGCATGGCCGGATCATCGTTTTCGTATGCTTCTTCGATGAGGGCAGGAACGCGGGGGTGGTTGGCCGCGCCAAGGGCTTCCAGGGCGGAGCGTCTGATGGGCACGGCCGTTTCCTCATCCTCATACGCTGCTAACAAAGCGGCAATGGCGGGTTCTAACGGCCGTTGCGGAATTTGCCCCCACTCCGACAGCAATACGTAATGCGCCAGCGTACTCGCCGCCGTCGCCCGCACATCCTGGTCTTCGTCTGTTTGCATCAGCCCTAATACCCAAGGAATTAGGCGCACATCTGTCGCATCCCAAAGGCCATCCAGGCCGGCCTGCCGCACGCCCGCCAGCGAATCTGTCAGCCCTTTGACAAAAATGGGCGAAAAATCAACCACAAAATTGTCCTCTGCCAGATCCGCCAGATGACGCATGATCTCCTGCCGGCGATCATCTTCGCCCTCTGCCCAGGCAGCAAAAAAACGTTTTTTCTCGTCGGCCAGCATATCGGACAGGCGAAAAAGTAAATGGACAGGTACCTGTTCTTCATTAAACAAGGCATCCAATACGTCTGAAAAAGGTTTTTGGGGTTCTTCTTGCATGGTTCCTCACAAAAAACCTCCCGTTTTTTGCGGGAGGTTTGGTAAATTGTTTACGAATTTTCAATTTACCCTCAGTTTCGATGAGACAATGCCGGATTGGCGAGGGTAAAAATGTGACAGCGCTCCTAAAAAGGAATGATTGGGTTGATTATATCCTGAACGATCATGAAGAGCATCAAGGACAAAAGCACCAACATGCCAATCACATGCACCATGCCTTCGCGCTCCGGTTCGATTCGTCGCCCGCGAACGGCTTCAATCAGTACAAATAAAATTCGGCCGCCATCCAACGCCGGGATGGGCAGCAAATTGGTCAGGCCCAGGGCGACATTAATGAAGGCGAAAAAATGCAGCAAGGGGAACACGGTGTTGTGCGAAACCGAGCTTTCTGTTACTTGCCCGGCGATCTGGCTGATGCCCACCACGCTAACCGGCCGGGCTTCGCTTGGTGACAAATCGCCGCGAATGAGCATGGCCGGAACCTGGAAAAACAGCGTCACCTGTTCGCGGAAGGTGTTGGCGGCGTCTTTTGCCGCTTCGCCAAATCCTCTGCTAATGCGTTCGCCAGAGTCGGCCATTGTGAGTCCAACACCGATGGGGCCTTCAACGGCCGGATCGTATTCACCTTCCAGGCGCGGAATTACGGTTAGCGTCGTGGTTTCCCCATCGCGGCTGATGAGTAACTCGACGGGTTGGCCGCCTTTGGCGTACATGGGTTCCGAAATGACGTTGGTGTTGTCGGCTTTTTGTCCGTCTACTTCTAATATAACGTCGCCTGTGCGAATGCCGCCCAGAAAGGCGGGCGAATCGGGGTTGACATAAGAAATAGCAATGGCCGGCGCGCCGATCGAAAAGGCAAACCACCATGCCAGGAAGGCGGCGACGAAGTTGGCCAGCGCGCCGGCGACTAAGACGAAGAAGCGGGCGCGTTTGGAGGCGGCCGAAAGTCCATCAGGAATTGCAGGGTCGTCTTCGCCGGCCGGCCGGACAAAACCGCCCAGCGGCAGCCAGTTTAACGTGAATGTTGTCCCATTGCGCTGGCCTAAGACGGCCGCGCGCGGCGGAAAGCCAATCCCAAACTCTTCTACACGGATTTTGGATAACCGGGCCGCCGTGAAGTGGCCAAATTCATGAATGAGGATGATCGGTGTAAGGATTAAAAAAAATCCGGCTAACGCCCATAGAAATGACATAGTGCTTTCCTTGTAAACTGGTGAACAGGGGATGTAGGGTAAGTTCCCAACCTGCACCTTAGCATTTTGGCATTATACGACTGGAAAGGGCGGCGTCGCAACTTCCATCTGGATGATCTTACCTCATCCTCACTTTCTCAGGGTTGCAGGCAGACTGGACCGGTTAACAGCCAGATCGGTCCAGTCTGCGGCGTTTTGGGTGGTTATTCGTCCCACCACACCCAATGATAGGAAGCAACCGGATACGGCCGTGCCAACGCCGGATCGCCGGAGAACGGTAGTTTGTTGTCCGCCGGATTGACGCTGTTGGTGCCGATGGCGTAGATGTAGGCTGGTTTGCCGGCGTTCATGTTAAAGGCGGTCTGTACCCACGCTTCGCGGATTGTGCGCTGCGCCCAGGGGAACGTAATGCCCAGAAAAGAGGGCATGCGCATATTGTCTACGAGTCGTGGCCCAAAGGCGACGTCGGCCATGTTGCTGTTAAAACCGAGCAGCATGTGCGCGCCCTGGAAAGCGTTGAACCATTGGCGAATTGGGGCGGTGCTGGGGGTTGGCCATTGGGCGCGCAAGGTCTGGCACGAAGCAAAACCAACCCAGCGTAAGGTTTGGAAACGGGCGTTGCTGCCGGGGAACCAACTGCTGTCTGTGCTGGAAGGCAGGCTAAGGCCGCCAGCGCCGCCGTGTCCGGCATAATAGGCAAAATCGACTCGATCGACGCCGTAGGTGCAATCGCCGCCGCCCAGACTGCAATCGCGCCAGTCGCGCTCCCAGGCGGAGGCATTCCACCAGTTGAAGCTGGAGGACCACCCATACGCAAGCATGCTGCTGCGGAAGCCAGAAGCATCCGGGATGACGCCGCCCAAATCGGGGCCGCCTGCGCCATAGGGTGGGTAATCTGACCCGGCTTCGACGCCAAAGCGGTAAACGGCCGTTACCGCAGCCGGCGCCGAAGTCACATGCCGGGTAAACAAGGCTGCCGTCCCATTGGGGACGATGGGCAGATATGCAGACGGCGCTACCGTAGGAATCAAATTAATGGCAGCCTGCCGGACTGCGCCATTGCTGTCTTCCACTTCTAACAAAACCGCCACATTCGCCGGATAACCGTCATGCGAATCGACTTGTAAATCGTTTGCTGTGGCATTTAGATTGCCTGCCGCGCCTAATGTGCCGGTGAGGACGACCGCGCCATCGTTTAAGCTCCAGGTATAGGTGTATGGCGCAGCGCCGGCGCTGATGGCTCCGGTGAGATTAACGGGATTGCCTGGCGTAAAGCTGCTGCCGTCCGCCGGGCTGGTGATGGCCACATCGGGGCCAAAACCACCGCTGCCGCCCTCCAGCGCCGGCTCGACGATGTCGCGCAGGATGATTGTTTCGCCGCCGGTGGTAACTTCGATGCCGGAGAAGCTGAGCATTGGTTCCAGCCCGGTTTGGGGTTGGGCGGCGTCGTTAACCATGTACAGCAAGGCGGGATCGGGCACGTTGATGTTACTTGCTCCTGGAAAGCTCTCCTGGACGCGGGTGATGACGGCATCACGGGCAGCGGCCGGATCGCGGGTAGGGAAATTATCGATGAAGGTGGCGGAGCGGTTGTAAAACGGCATGGCCACAGCTCCCAGACCGACTACGCTGTCATCCAGCGAAAACCCAGTATCTTGAACATTTGTGGTGCGGAACAAGAGCGAGATATGACCGCCTGCGCCGCCCAATGGGACTTCTGGTATTTGTGAGAAAGGGCCAGTTTTGACAAACATGGGCACCTGGACGATTGCGCCGATGACATCGGCCGTCGGGTTTGTTGCGCTGCCGCTGGTTGCCCCCTGGGAGCTGGCGTTGATCAGCGTAAAGTTATACGGGTTGGTGCTGAAATCATAATCACAGGAAAACACGTTGGGTGTGCCGATGATGGTGTTGTCGGGGAACATCTGGTTGTTCTTTAAAAAGAGGCAGGCTGCACGCTGCGCGAGGGTAGAATCGATGGGACCACGCGGTGTTTCACCAAACGCTTCTGTGGGGTTAAAGGCGTAAAATCCACCCGTTGCCCCATATTGTTCTAACACGGAGTTGGTTGCTTCGTTCAGCACGGTAAAACGGGAGCGACCAAGGTAGGAATCGGGTTCGGCTGGACTGCCAGTTAGCGCGGAAAAATTGGCTGCCAATCTGACGGAACCATCACCGGTTACCTGGGGGGCTGACAAACGGAAAACGGGCAGGGGGAGGCCGGTTTCAATCCAGATGCCATTGCTGGTAAGAAGACCGGAAGGTGGGGGAACGGCCGTATCGTCCTGAGCGACAAGGTTGGCGGCTGCAGTAATGAGGAACACAAAGACGAAAAAATACAACGTAATCTGAAAGAAAACGGACAGACGCTTCATGAAAACCTCCTGAAATGTGAATGTACGAATTTGGAAATGGTAAATCCGAGCACGGCCGTTTGTCAATCAGGTGACATTGTCATTTGAAAAGCAGTTCGGTTCTTGAGCGGGCACAGCGCCACAAATGAATCCCTGTGGCCTCAAAATAGGAAAAAAGGACTGGTGAAAAAGCCCTTCATTTTTTGTACACTATTGGTCAGGTAATGCCGGAAAACATACGAGAAAAATTCCTCCCTCAAAAACTGGCACGAGAGAAACGCGACTGGAACACTCGGCTTTACTCAGGGTCAATACATCCTCTTTCTCGTATTCGTATAGCCCGAAAATCCAGGTTATGTGTCATTCCCTGACATGTGGCCAAACAAAAACAACCGTCCTACCATCGTGGGGCGGTTGTTTTTTTGAACCAATTTCTGGTTGTTTTGCCGGCCGTGTCAGTGATTGTTTAGCGATACCGGGAAACAGATTCGCGGACTACGAGATGGGCTTTGAAAGGCGTAAGTTCGGGCGTTTTGCCGTTGATGAAGGCGAGGATGGCCTTGGCGGCCACCTGGCCCATTTCAACTGCCGGCTGCCTGACCGTAGTCAGGGGAGGGACAATGTAGGCGGCGGATGGTTCATCGTCGACGCCTACCAGGGAGACATCTTCTGGCACTCGAATGCCCCGGCGGTAGAGCGCCAGGCGTGCGCCAAAGGCCATCTGATCGTTAGCCGCGAAAATGGCGCTAAACGGCCGTCCCCGCGACAATAACATCTCCACTGCCAAAACACCTGATTGCTGTAACAAGTTGCCTTCGACTATCAAGTGCGGGTCTATGGGCAAACTGGCATCTATCAACGCTTGTTTGTAGCCTTCGAATCGTTTTTCCACATCGTCAATGGCGATTTTGTTGATGGTGGGCGCGGTGATGTGGGCAATGTGGCGATGTCCCATGTCGATCAGGTAGCGGGTTGCCGCGTAACCGGCTTCGTAGTTATTGACATAAAGACAACGGTTGCGGATAGGTGGAATTTCGCGGGCGACGACTACCAGGGGTGTGGTTTTGAGGATAGAGTGCAGCATTTCTGCGTCCAACTGTCCGCCAATGATGATCAGGCCATCTACGCGTCTGTCTAGAAGCAGGTGCAGAGCATGTTTTTCTACTTTTTCATACCAACGGCCGTCGGCAAACATAGGCCAATAATCGCTGCCCTCAAGGCCTTGTAAAATCCCTTGCAAAATTCCGTCATAAAACGGGCTGCCGAAATTTTGCGTCAGGACCCCAATCGTCATCGATTGACCGCTGGCGAGGCTTTGAGCAAAAATGTTTGGCCGGTACTGAAGTTCTTCAATCGCTTGTTGGATCGCTGTGCGCTTGGCTTCAGAGACTTCGGCGGAGCCGCGCAGAACCCGTGAAACAGTGCTAGGCGAAACGTTAGCCATTTTGGCGATGTGTGTGATGGTTACTTTTTTGTTCTCGGTCGTCATTTTTACTTTCCTCCTGGCTAACAGCACCATTCATTCCTATTGTAACTTGAAATCATTTTCATAAGCTACAAATTCATCAAAATGACCTGGCGCAGCAGTTTTGCTACATATCGCGGGAGTTTATCGTTCAAAGTAACCCAAGTATGGCTAGAAACGGCCGTTCTGGCACAAATAATATTGACAAAATGAGTCGCAGATGATAGAATTCTGAAAACGCTTTCACAATATCGGTCCTTGAAAGCGCTTTTCTCTGAAAGCGCTTTCTAATGATTTTTGGCTAGATACGGCTATGAACGGCAAAGTGACCCTTAAAGAAATCAGTCAAATGGCCCAGGTGTCGCCTTCAACGGTTTCGCGGGTCATCAATGATTACCCTAATGTCAGCCAGGCCGTTCGGGAACGTGTTATGACGGCCGTCCGTGAAACAGGGTACCAGCCTAACCCCGCCGCTCGTTCACTGGCCTTAGGCAAGTCGCAGGTCTTTGGCCTGATCATCCCCAAATCGGCCGCCTCTGTTTGTGCCGATCCTTTCTTCTCGTATGTCATCCAAGGGGTAGCCGCCGCCTGTAAAGCCTACGATTATGTATTATCTCTGGTCCTTTTTCATACCATTCAGGATGAATCACGTAGTGTGGGTCGTATTTTGAGCCAGCAGATGCTGGATGGCGTGATTATGACCGCCACTCAGCGCGACAACCAATCGGTTTACCAGTTGTTGGATTCGGGCATTCCGTTTGTTTTGATTGGTCAGCATGACAGCGATCAGGTGAGTTTTGTGGATTCGGATAATCAGGCGGGCGCGTACACGGCCGTTACCCATCTCATCCGCATGGGTTATCAACGCATCGCCGCCATCACCGGCCCCCTCAATAACCTGGCGGCCGTCCAGCGCAAACAGGGGTACCTGCAAGCTCTGGCCGATCGGGACCATCAGCTCGATGAAGCCATGGTTGCTGAAGGGGATTTTACCGAGGTGAGCGGATACACGGCCATGCGCAAACTACTGCCCCAGCGGCCAGACGCCGTATTTATTTCTTCAGATCTGATGGCCCAAGGAGCGCTGCGCGCCATTTATCAAGAGGGGCTGTCTGTACCAGACGACGTGGCTCTGGTGGGTTATGATGATTTGCCACCCGCCGCGCAAACAAACCCGCCCCTGACTACCATACGCCAACCGATAAAACGTGCCGGTCAAACGGCCGTTGAAACGTTAATCGACCTATTAGCCCATGGATCTGAGCCGCCGCGCCGCATTATCTTGCCCACCGAACTGGTAATTCGGCAATCTTGCAGCGCCACACGGCCGTTAATAAGGGAGGTGATGCACTAGCCCCAGGAGAAGAATAATCGAAACGCCGCTAACCGTATGAAACCGCTTGCAAAGCGGATTTTAGTCAAATGTTTTATTAAGAGAGTAAGGAGAATATAAATGAACAAGTCACGTTTTGCTTGGCTTTTAAGCTTGTTGGTCGTCTTGGCCCTGGCTTTAGCCGCTTGTGGTGGCAGCGCGGAACCCGCTGCTGATACAGCCACAACCTCGGAAACGGCTGCTGAAGAAGCAGCCCCCGTAGAAGAAGCAGCCCCCGTAGAAGAAGCCGCTGCTCCCACCGAAGCCCCGGCTCCTACTGAAGCTCCGGCCGCTGACACCGCAACCTCCTCCGATGGTCCCATCGAAATTCGTTGGTTCATTGGTTTAGGCGCTGGTGGCAACCCTGAAGAAATCGAAAAAGAAAACGCCTTCGCAGAGAAGTTCAACGCCGCCTACGGCGATCAGTACAAACTGGTCCTCGACATTGTCCAAAATGAAACCGCCTACGACGTTTTGAAAACCCAAATCGCCTCTGGCGACGTACCCGACATCGTTGGCCCCGTTGGCGTACGCGGTATGTACAGCTTTGAAGGCGCCTGGCTCGATATGGCTCCTTACATCGAATCCACCAATCTGGACATAAGCGACTTCAACCCCGCCCTCGTCGAGTTCTACCAATTCGAAGGCCAGGGCCAGGTTGGCTTGCCCTTTGCCGTTTATCCAACAGCCCTGTGGTATAACAAAGACCTCTTTGACGAAGCTGGATTGGAATACCCGCCGCACGAGTGGGGCGCTCCTTACGCTGATGGCGATGCCTGGACCTTCGACAAGCTGCGCGAGTTGGCCATGTTCCTGACCGTCGATGCCAATGGCAACGACGCCACCATGGATGGCTTCGACCCCGACAACACCGTTCAATTTGGTTATCATCCGATGTGGACAGACATCCGTGGGCAGTGGACCTTCTTTGGCGCGGGCAGCTTCGCCGATGCCGATGGTAATGCTGTCATGCCAGAGGTTTGGCGCGAAGCCGCCCAATGGGCCTACGATGCCATGTGGACCGATCATTTCTGGCCCAATGACAATTATGTCAACAGCGATATGCTGGCCCAGGGCAACACCTTTGGTTCCGGCAACGTAGCCATGAACCCCAACCACACCTGGTACACCTGCTGTTATGAAGGCGTAAACTGGGATATAGCCGCGATTCCTTCTTACAATGGCACCACCACCGCCAAACTTCATGCTGACACCTTCGGTATCATGAAGGGCACGAAGAATCCAGATGCCGCTTTTGCAGTTTACACCCTGTTGACAGGTGAATTCGCTCCCGACCTTGTCGAAATCTACGGCGCCTTCCCCGGTCGTACCAGCCTGCAAGAATCGGCCATGGCCAAGATGCAGGAGAACTTCCCGGATGCCGATCTGCAAGTTTTCGTGGATGCTCTGAACTATCCTGACAACCCCAACCACGAATCCGGTATGCCTAACTTCCTCAAGGCCAGCGATGTATATGGCACTTTTGGAGCTATGTACCAAAGCACGCCAGATCTTGACCTGAATGCAGAGATTGACAAACTGATTGCCGAATTGCAAACGGTTTTTGATGAAGTGAAATAGCATCACATAAAAAGAAGAGGCAGGGGTGGTGAATACCGCTCCTGTCTCTTTTTTTAGGGAGCGCTAAAAGGATAACTTGGGGGCGTATGGTTTGTGACGCGTTGATGGTTGAGGATCTAACCTTTTCCCCTTGAGTTTTGTGCATAGTAGAGGAGAAAACTTATGGCAACACCAGACCTGGCTCAGTCTGTGCAAGTAACAGGCTCAAAGTCTAAACGGATGTCCAGTAGGGAACGTGAGCAGATGAAGTGGGGTTTGTTCTTCATTTCACCCTGGCTCATCGGATTTCTTGTATTCACCTTAATTCCCGTCGTTGCTACCCTCGTCTTAGCTTTCACCGATTACAACCCGGTTCAACCAGACATAGTGAAATTTATCGGTCTCAAGAATTTCTCCACGATGCTTACAGACGCCAAGGTGTGGGCATCATTGGGGGTGACTGTCAAGTATGCTGTGCTGGCGATTCCCATCACCTTTGGGTTTGGGTTGATGCTTGCCACGTTGGTGAACTCTAAAAACTTGAAAGTGAGCGAGGGCTTTCGTACCTTATTCTACATGCCGGCGATGATTCCTATTGTGGCCGCTGGCGTTATTTGGGCTGGCGTAGCCAATACCCAAACGGGTTGGATCAACCTGGGGCTTGGGGCAGTGGGACTTCCCACGCCAGACTGGCTTAATTCAACCACCTGGATTTACCCGTTGTTGGTTTTGATTGGTTTGTGGGGTACCGGCAACCTGATGTTGACCTTGATGGCCGGTATGCAGGGTGTGCCCAGCGAAATCTATGAAGCGGCCGTTATTGATGGCGCTAATGGTTGGCAGCGTTTTGTCAACATTACGATTCCGATGATTTCGCCGGTTATCTTCTATAACCTCACCCTGATGATCATTGGCGCGTTCAAATACTTTGACCTTGCTTATGTCCTGAAAAATGGGACTGGGGGGCCGCAGGATGCGACGCTTTTCTATGCGCTGAACTTTTATAAAAACTCCTTTGAATACAATTTAATGGGGTACGGATCGGCGTTAGCCTGGGTGTTGTTCCTGATTGTATTGGCTTTAACGGCCGTTCTTTTCGCCACCTCAGGTCGTTGGGTTTATTACGCCGCAGGTGATGGGAGTTAATGATCATGGCAAATTTAGCTTTACCTAAACGTTCTTACCAGCAGCGAGACCTCTTAAATAAAGTTCTGGTCACTGGCATTGCTCTTTTTCTCCTGATTATTTTCCTGGCTCCGTTGGGTTATATGTTCACCACAGCCATCAAGAGCGATTCCCAGATGAGTGACCCTCAGGCGCCGGTTATTTGGCCGCACTCCAAGGCAACATTCGAGTTTAACGGCGAGTCGTTGGAGCTGTTTAATGTACCGATTAACGGCGAAATGCAGGAACTGGCCATGGTCAAGAAAACGCGTACCTCCAGCGAATTTCTTGATCCGAATAACCCGGATGCCGGCACAATTATGTGGGAAGGCAACTGGCGCACCCTTGATCCTGTGTATGTGCGCGATCCGCAATGGCAAAATTTCAAGAAAGCTTGGGACGATTTGAATTTCCCGCGTTTGTTCTTAAATACGTTGGTCATTGCCGGGTTTGGCACGTTGGGGGCGGTTGGTTCTTCTGTTTTTGTAGCCTATGGTTTTGCCCGTTTTAACTTTAAGGGCAAGAATATCCTCTTCATGATCCTGATCGCCACGATCATTTTGCCTGTCCAGGCGACGTTGATCCCAACTTTCATTTTTTTCTCGCGGATTGGCTGGACGAATACGCTCTTGCCGCTGATTGTGCCGCATTATTTTGCCAACGCGTATAACGTGTTTTTGATGCGGCAGTATTTCATGCAAATTCCGCGGGCGATGGACGAGGCCGCCATGATTGATGGGGCAGGGCGTTTGCGCACGTTCTGGTCGGTGATTTTGCCGCAGTCGATCCCAGCGCTTACGGCCGTTTCCCTCTTCCATTTCTTCTTTGCCTGGAACGACTTCTTCTCTCCCCTGGTCTACCTGGCCTCCAAGCCAGAACTGTGGCCGCTTTCCGTTGGTCTGCAGCGCTTCAATGCCCTGTACGGCCGTCAACCCAATCTCATCCAGGCGGGCGCGCTCATTACCCTGGTGCTGCCGGTGATTATCTTCTTCTTTGCCCAACGCATTTTTATGCAGGGCATCGTCTTTACCGGTGTAGACAAATAGCCGTTCATGGCGCTTAGTAACAATTCAAGTCTCTTTGAGAAGACCCTAATGGTTTAAGGCCCAGATAATCTGGCTTCTCAAAAGCAAACCCTTAGGGTCTGAATTTACAGGCACTTTTATCAAAATAAAATGGGATTGCCCCCTACCCTGAAACGACAGGTGGGCAATCCCATTCGCATCATGACCATGGACTGTGGACGCAGTCTTATGTTCATAAACAAAGGCAAGTATAGAATGAAACCGCGAAAAAGCATAACGTTACTCCTCGTGGTGTTCGTGAGTCTTCTGCTTACGTACGCCTTTTTTACCAACCTGGTGGCCGCCAAAACCCTGGCCGAACCAGAAGCCGCGCCTCAGGCGCCAACGGCCGTTTTCCCCGTCATCGCCGATTTTGAAGGCGGTGTGCCGGCCGGCTGGTTCGTTTATGGCGATTGGGGCAACATCACCATCGACACCACCATTCCCACCATCAGCGACACCGACAGCCTGGCCTTACCCGGACAAGTCGGCCTGAACGACGTTCTCTCCATGACAACCAGCGTGCCCACCTGGGCCGGCTTCGGCGCAGCGATCAGCCCGCTCCTTCAAGATTGGAGCAATTACGACGCTGTTAGCTTCTGGTTCTACGGCGAAAATTCCGGCACGACCCACGAATTCGAAATCCAAACCGTGCCCAACGACGACCGCCGCGCCACCTTCATCGACAACTTCGTCGGCTGGCGACAAATTATCCTGCCCTTCAGCACCTTTGGCGCTGGCGGCGCCTATAACGTGACCCAGGTAGACAACTGGGTGTTTGTGCTAGACGGCACCATCGGTTCCTTCAAAATGGACGATTTGCAGCTTGTCAACTTGCAGCCCTTCGCCGATTTTGAAGGCGGCGTGCCGGCTGGCTGGTTTGTCTATGGCGATTGGGGCAACATCACCATCGACACCACCATTCCCACCATCAGCGATACCGATAGTTTAGCCTTACCCGGACAGGTCGGTTTCAACGATGTTCTCTCCATGACCACCAGCGTGCCCACCTGGGCCGGTTTTGGCGCGGCTCTCAGCCCGGCCCATGACTGGAGCGACATGCAAGGCGTCAGCTTCTGGTTCTATGGCGAGAACTCTGGCACAACCCATGAGTTTGAAATCCAAACCGTGCCCGGCGACGACCGCCGCGCCACATTTGTCGATAATTTTGTTGGCTGGCGGCACATTGTTCTGCCCTTTGCCACCTTTGGCACAACCCCCTATGACGTGTCGCAGGTAGACAACTGGGTTTTTGTCCTCGATGGCACCATCGGGTCCTTCAAAATGGACAACGTCGGCGTTTATGGCGACGCGGGTAATATCACCCTTAAGACCCAATTCGCCTCCGGTACCTACAATGTCATCGAAGGCGAGTCGGTCACGCTGACCGTTTCCCTGAACGTTACCAGCAGCAACGCGATCATGGTCGATTACGCCACCGTTCCCGGCACGGCCGACAGCAGCCAATACGTTCCCGTCAGCGGCACGCTAACCTTCCCCGCCGGTGAACTGACGCAAACCTTGTCGGTTGCCACGCTCGACAACACCATTCTGGATGGTTCCAGAGCGTTTTCCGTGCAGCTTTCCAACCCGATCAGCGCCGAATTGGGGGCATTGAACACGGCCGTTGTCACCATTCTGGACAACGAAACCCCCAACCCCAACCAAACCGTCGTCATCGACGACTTTGAAAGCGGCCTGCCCGCCGGGCAGGATGGCAATGGTCTGGACATCGGCTACGTTACCTGGGGTGACACCTGGAACGGTACGACCGTAGCTATCACCACCACCAGCACCGGCGCCGCAGGCATCGATCCCGTGCCCGCTGCCACCACCAGCACCAGGCGCCGCGGGCATCGATCCCGTGCCCGGTAAAAACCCCGCCAACCAGGTTCTTGACCTGACAGCCAATGTGGTTGGCTGGGGCGGTTTTACACATGCGTTTGCCAACACGGCCGTCGACACCTGGGTCAGCATGGACTGGAGCAGCTACGTCGGCATCGGTTTCTGGTACTACGGCACGGGCAGCGGCACAGTCGTCTTTGTGGATGTGGCCGAAAACCGCAACCCCGGCTCTACCACCGACGACGCCGAGCGTTGGAGCTATGAATGGACCGACACAACGGCCGGTTGGCAGTTCGTTCAGGTCTTGTTCAGCGATCTCAACCGCAAGGACATCGGCAACGGCGCGCCCAACGATGGCTGGACCGGGACCGAAGTATTTGGCTGGTCGCTAGGCACCACCGGCACAGGCGGCAGCGCCGAAACACGTTACGTCGACGACTTTGGCTTGTTAGAGCGCGTCACCGTTATCGACGATTTTGAGAGCGGCCTGCCGTCCGGCGTCGACGCGAACGCGCTGCCGGTTGGTTTCGCCACCTGGGGCGATACCTGGAACGGCACGACGGTAGCCATCACCACCACCACCACCAGCGCGGCGGCCATCGCCCCGGTTCCGGGGATGGATGGAACCAATCAGGTGCTCGATTTAACCTCGAATGTCATCGGTTGGGGCGGTTTTACCCACGCCTTTGAAAACGGGACTCTGGATACCTGGGTCAGCCAGGATTGGAGCAGCTACAACGGCGTTTCCCTCTGGTATTACGGCACGGGCAGCGGCACGATTGTCTTCCTGGACATTGTGGAAAACCGCAATCCCGGCTCCACTACCGATGACGGCGAGCGCTGGAGCGCCGAATGGGCCGACAATACGGCCGGCTGGCAATTCAAGCAAATCCCGTTCAGTGATTTGAATCGTAAAGACATCGGCAATGGCGCGCCAAACGATGGTTGGACGGGCGCGGAAGTGTACGGTTGGGCGCTGGGGACGACAGGAACCGGCGGCAATACCGAAACCCGCTACGTCGACGAGATGAGCATTTACGGCAACAATGGCAACATACGGCCGTTAGAACTCGCCTTTGCCGCCCAGCAATTTGACGTGTTGGAAGGGCAAACGGCCGTCCTCACCGTCAGCCTCACCACCAGCACCACCGAACCGGTCAGCATCAACTACCGCACCGCCGAAGGCTACGCCATTCCCGACCGCGACTACACGCCGGTCAGTGGCACCCTCACCATCCCCGCTGGCGACACCGAGGGAACCATCAACATCCAAACGCTGCCCAACAGCAAATTCAGCGGCGACAAAAACCTGATGGTTTTGCTGTCTGACCCGGTGAACGTGACGTTAGGCTTCGGCCGCCGCGCAGTCCTCACCATCATCGACGACGAAATGGCCGACCCGGCCCTCGTCCACGACTTTGAAGGGTTCCACTCCTTCCTGGATACCGTTGGCGACCTCACGATGTCCATCACCGAACTGGCGGCTGCCGACAGCAACGCCCGTCCCGGCCAGGACGCCTTCGAAAAAGTTCTGACGGTGGATTACGACACCACCGGCGGTCCGGCACAGTTTACCCAAACCTTTGTGCAGGGGCAGGATTGGAGCGCCCACGACGGCCTCAGCCTCTGGTATTACGGCAGCAACAGCGGCAAAGCCATCACTGTCAACCTGCTGGACAACCAGATTACCACCACGGCCGATGTGCCCGCCGCTGATTGGACGATGGTCTGGAACGACGAGTTCAATGGCCTAGCCGGCACATTGCCCAGCCCCAACAATTGGAAACATGAAATTGGTGACGGCACGTTGAATGGCATCTCCGGCTGGGGCAACAGCGAATTCGAGTTTTACACCAACAACGCCGACAACGCCTCGCTGGACGGTAATGGCAATCTGGCTATCACCATGCAAAAAGTGAACACGGCTACCACCGACCTGGTTTGCTGGTACGGCCCTTGCCAATACACATCCGCCCGGCTGGTTTCGGCGAATCGGATGGAGTATGAATACGGCCGTATGGAAGCCCGCATTCAAGTGCCCACCGGCGGCAGCGGCCTCTGGCCCGCTTTCTGGATGCTCGGCACAAACATCGGCGACGTAGACTGGCCGCAAAGCGGCGAAATCGACATCATGGAATACGTCAGCCGCATCCCCAATGAAGTCTTTGGCACGATTCATGGCCCCGGCTACTCTGGCGGCGCATCCTTCGGCAATACCTACGACTTCGGCGTGCCGGTCTCGACGACTGCCCATACCTTCTCGGTGGAATGGGGACCGGACGAAATTCACTGGTTCGTGGACGGCATCAACTACCACAACGCCAGCCCGGCTGATGTAGCCCCCAACGAATGGGTTTTCAATCATCCCTTCTACATCATCCTAAACCTGGCGATTGGCGGTAACTTCGGCGGCGGCATCGACCCCAACATCGTCTTCCCGCAGGAAATGCTGGTTGATTATGTGCGCATCTATCAGGCCGACAACACCTCCGAACGCTTCGAAGCCTCGTTTGTGGACAATTTCACTGGCTGGCAAAAAGTTTTGCTGCCCTTCGATCAATTCACTCGCAGCGCAAACCAACCGGTGGGCGCGCCCAACGATGGATTAACGCTGACGCAAGTTTGGGGGTATGGGTTGCAGCTTCCGGACAACACAACTGGCTCGTTCCACATGGATTGGGTCTATCTGGATACACTGTATACCTATTTCTACCCGATAATGTTTAAGAATTAGACAAACTGATTTTAGACCCTAAGGGTTTCTAAAAACCCTTAGGGTCTCCTTTTACAGGAGGCACAAATGGAAACCGGAATCGTGGCAGTTATCTTTCCTACTATGGAAGGAGCCGAATCGTTGCTCAAGACCCTGAGCGGACTGGCAAAAGACGGCCGTGTCGAAATAGACGACGCCGTTATTGTCGTAAAAGACCCCGCCGGTAAGCTGAAAGTAAAAGAAACAGCCGACCTTACCACCGGCAAAGGCGCGGCCAAAGGCGGAACGCTCGGATTTGTTGTTGGGCTGCTGCTGGGCGGCCCGATTGGCGGCGCATTGTTAGGCGCGGCCGCCGGCGCACTCTTGTCCCGAAAGATTGACCTGGGCATTCCCAAAGATAAAATCGAAATGGTAACGGCCGATATGACGGCCGGAAGCTCGGTCATGTTTGCCCAGGGCCGCTCCAACCAGGAAGGCATTTTCCGTTCCGCGCTGGCTCAATCTGGTGGTAAACTATACGATCTGCAAATGTCTGAGCAGGCAGTAATTGAAGTGCAAAACCTGTCGGCGACACGCGACTATAACTAGCAGGCTGTCGGAAAAGTAGAAATGGATACACGGATGCCACGGATTTACACCAATTTTCTGGCGATTTATCGTATCTTCTCAAAAAGTTGGGGAATTTGTAGGTCGGATTGTTAATCCGACCGTGCGGAATGCCATTCTGCACTACGACACCCCGAAATATTGAATAGATACGATTTATCCGTAAAAATCTAGCGAATCCGTTCAATCCGTGTATCTAGCAGTTTGTCGGAAAAGTACCCGTAGCCGCGGTTTTTTACCGCGTCTTCCAGAGGCGGGGTAAGGATACCCTGGCTACAAAAAGAGGTTCTCCGACAGACTGCTAGCCTGAGATTTCCGACAGGAAGCCAGGCGCAGATCAAAAAAACAGAGAAACTATAGACCCTGTGGGGGTTTTTTTAAGAAATCAACCCCTCAGGGTTTAAATTCCGTAACTGTTCAGGTTCCTTTGGCAAGACCCCAAGGGTTTGGTACCTAAATAAGCCAAATTCTCAGGAGACATCATGAGTGGTCTAACCCACCACCACGAATGAATAGGTTGAGATTTGTCAAATCTTTAAGATTTGACAAATCTATTTTCAAGGGAGCAAACCCTTGGGGTCTGTATAGTTAATAAATTCCAATACACATTCTGATTGTCTGTAAAGACCGGGAAAAGGGAGACTCGTTCAGATGGTTGCTGCTACTCGTCGATTTATTGGTTTGATTGTGTTGCTCTTGGGCTTGTTGAGCATGGCGGCTTGCAGCGCCCTGGTTGTGCCAACCCCCACGGCCGTTCCGCCCACGCCATCCCCCATCCCTTCCCCAACCCCCATCGGCTACCGCGAAGGGTGGATTCTTACCTGGCAAGATGAATTCGATGGCCCGGAAATCGACGCCGCCCACTGGACCCACGAAATTGGCGGCAACGGTTGGGGCAACGCCGAAGACCAGTTTTACACCGCCGAGCCGGAAAACTCGTTCATCGAGAACGGAAACCTGGTAATCCAGGCCCTGGAGCAGCGCAAACAAGGCAAACCCTATACCTCGGCGCGGCTGATCACGAAAGATAAGTTTAGCCAGACCTACGGCCGTTTCGAGGCCCGCCTGCAAATTCCCACCGGCCAGGGCATCTGGCCTGCTTTTTGGATGCTGGGCGATACCATCAGCACGGCCGGCTGGCCGGACAGCGGCGAAATCGACATCATGGAAAACATCGGCAAAGAGCCTACAATGATCCACGGCACCGTGCATGGCCCTGGCTACTCTGGCGCCAGAGGCGTTGGCGCAAGCTACAGTTTGCCCGACGGCCGTCCCTTCGCCGACGATTTCCACGTGTTTGCCATCGAATGGGAGCCGGAAGAAATTCGCTGGTACGTGGACGATGTACTCTTCAACACGGTCACGCCCAGCGACGTGGCCGGCGACTGGGTGTACGATCATCCATTTTTCATCTTACTCAACCTGGCTGTAGGTGGCCAATGGCCGGGTTATCCCGACGCGACCACCCAATTCCCACAACGCCTGACCGTAGATTATGTGCGGGTGTACGAACGGCCGTAATTTCCCCACCACATTCCCCCGATACCCGACCTTTACTTTTTGGAGACTTTAGCATGATTCACCGTCACCACGACATCAACCTGGGCCAAACCCCCATTTGGGTTAACGATTCACACCCCTCCGGCGAATTTGTCCAGCTCATGGACGAGACCTACTACCGCATTCGCCACTATGACCAGATGTCGCCCTTCTTCATGAGTCTGGTCAGCAGCGCCGACCACTGGTTGTTCATTGCCAGCACCGGCGGCCTGACCGCCGGACGAACCAACTCCGATTCCGCCCTGTTCCCGTATGAAACCGACGACAAAATTACAGCCCACAGTGATTATACCGGCAGCAAAACCATCATCCTGGCAACACGAAACGGGCAAACTCACCTCTGGGAACCCTTTTCTAAACGCTACGCCGGCGTTTACCGCTGTGAAGGCAGCCTGTATAAAAATGTCTATGGCAACAAACTAATTTTTGAAGAAATCAACCACGATTTACAGTTAACCTTGCGCACCGCCTGGCGCACAGGTGATCGTTTTGGCTTTGTGCGCAGCAGTTGGCTGCGTAATGATGGCGCGGCCTGCCAGATTTCGCTGCTCGACGGCGTGCAAAATGTGCTGCCTTATGGCGTCACCACGGCCATGCAAACCACCCTTAGCAACTTGCTCCACGCTTACAAACGCAGCGAGCTGGACCCTGAAACCGGGTTGGGCATTTTTGCCCTCAGCGCCACCCTGTCCGACCGTGCCGAACCGAGCGAATCATTGAAGGCCACGGCCGTCTGGCAGACTGGTTTACAAAGCAGCTGTTATCTGCTCTCATCCGAACAGGTGGATGGGTTCCGGCATGGCTTGCCCCTGACGCCGGAATACGATGTGCGCGGCAAGGCCGGAGCATACCTGGTGCAGTCCGATTTTGGCCTGACGCCCGGACAGACCCGCCCCTGGCACATCGTGGCCGATGTCAACCAGGACAGCACGGCCGTAAACCGTCTGGTAGATTTGCTGGGCCAGGAAACGGCCGTCATCATCTGCCAGCTAGAAGACGACATCAACCAGGGCACAACCGAATTGGTCAACTACGTCGCCGCCGCCGACGGCCTGCAAACATCCGCCGACCCGGCCATCACCACCCACCATTTCGCCAATGTCCTCTTCAACATCATGCGCGGCGGCGTCCCCGCCAACGGCTGCGTTGTTGAACGCGCCGACCTGCTAGACTTTGTGAGCGTGCGTAACCGCTCTGCGGCAACCGCTTTTGCCGATTGGTTTGCCGCACTACCGGCGCGCATGGCCATCCATGAATTAACGGCCAGGGCGGCCGCCGACGGCTCGCCTGACCTCATCCGTTTATGTTATGAATACCTGCCCCTCACCTTCAGTCGGCGGCACGGCGATCCCAGCCGGCCCTGGAACCGGTTTTCCATCAATCTAAAACAACCCGATGGCTCGCCGCGCCTGGATTACCAGGGCAACTGGCGCGATATTTTCCAGAACTGGGAGCCGCTGGCCCTGGCCTTCCCCGACACAATCGAAGGGATGATCGTGAAATTTCTCAATGCCACCACCACCGACGGGTACAATCCGTACCGAATTACCCGCGATGGCATCGAATGGGAAGTCCCCGAACCCGACAACCCCTGGTCCAACATCGGTTACTGGAGCGATCACCAGATTATTTATCTGCAAAAGCTGCTGGAAATTGCCGAAGAGGTTCAACCCGGCGCGTTGGCGCGGTTGGGGCAGCGCCCCACGTTCACTTATGCCAGCGTGCCTTACCGGCTGCGCCCCTATCAGGCCATGTTGGCCGATTGGTCCAATACCATTGAGTTTGATTGGGCCAGCGAAGAGGAAATAGAAACGGCCGTTGCCCAACTAGGCACAGACGGCCGTTTGCTGCGCCAGCCAACCGGCGACATCATTCACGTCAGCCTGGCCGAAAAGCTGCTCGTTTTGCTGCTGGCCAAGCTCACCAACCTGGTCCCCGACGGCGGCATCTGGATGAACACCCAGCGCCCGGAATGGAACGACGCCAACAATGCCCTCGTGGGCAAAGGGCTGTCTGTGGTGACGGCCGCGTATCTGCGCCGCTTCATTGCCTTCTGGCAGGCGCAGTTGGCCAGGGGTGAGATGAACGAGTTTGTGGTAAATACGGCCGTTGCCGGCCTGTTCACGGCCGTGCAAACCATCTTTACCGATTACCAGGCTGCTCTGGCGGCTGGTTTCGATGCCCTTTCGCGCCGCGCCATCATGGATGCGCTGGGCGAAGCAGCTACGGCTTATCGCGCCGCCATTTACCAGGATGGGCTGCCCGCTGCCCAGGCCCGATTAAGCCGTGAAGCTGTGGCCGATTTTCTGGCCCTGGCCCAGGCGTATGTCGAGCATACGTTGCACGCCAACCGCCGCCCGGATGGCCTGTACCACGCCTACAACATTTTGCGCTTAGACGATGGCGGCACGGCCGTTGATCACCTCTATACCATGCTGGAAGGTCAGGTTGCCATTCTGTCGTCTGGCTTGTTATCCCCCGACGAGGCGCTGACCCTGCTGCGCAGTTTGCGCCACAGCGAGTTGTACCGCGCTGACCAGCACACCTACATCCTTTACCCCAATCGCGCCCTGCCCGGCTTCCGCCAGAAAAACAATGTGCAACATGCACAGGTGGCCACATCGCCGCTGGTGGCGGCGCTGGCTGCGGCCGGCGACGGCCGTTTACTCATCCGTGATGCTGCGGGCGTCTACCACTTCAATGGCGCGTTCCGCAACGCCGCCGACGCGGCGCAGGTGTTGGATGTGCTGGCGCAGGAACCGGCCTATGCCGAACTGGCTCAGAGCGACCGTGCCTTCATCCTGGATTTATTTGAAGAGACGTTCGATCACCGCGCTTTTACCGGCCGTTCCGGCACGTTCTTTGCCTTTGAAGGCTTGGGCAGCATTTATTGGCACATGGTGGCCAAACTGCTGCTGGCGGTGCAAGAATGTTATCTGAAGGCGGCCGCAGATGGGGGAGACACGGCCGTTATCCACTCTCTCGCCGCCGCCTACTACGACATTCGCCAGGGCTTGGGCTTCAATAAATCGCCCGCCGTCTACGGCGCATTCCCCACCGACCCCTATTCCCACACCCCGGCCGGCAGCGGCGCGCGCCAGCCCGGCATGACCGGCCAGGTCAAAGAAGAAATCCTCACGCGTTGGGGCGAACTGGGGGTTTCTGTGCAAGATGGGCAGCTTTGTTTTGCGCCCACGCTGCTCCGCGCAGGAGAATTTTCGGCTGCGCCAGGCAGTTTTGCCTGCGTGGGATTAGACGGCTCGCGCCACAGCCTGCCGCTGCCCGCCGGTTCGTTGGCCTTTACGTTTTGCCAGACGCCCATTGTGTACACGCTTGGGAACCAGGCCGAAATCGAAATAGAATACCACGACGGCCGTTGCCAAACTTTCCCTGGAACCCAATTGAATACCGCGTCCAGCCGACATATTATCGACCGCGATGGCCAGATCAGTCTGGTGCGTGTGGCCGTAGACCAACAAAAATTAGCACCTTGAGGAACTCATGAAGAAGATAGAAGATGTATTGGGGCAACTTACCCTGGCTGAAAAAGCCGCTTTGGTGGCCGGGGCAGATATGTGGTGCACGCTGCCCGTCGAACGGCTGGGCATTCCGGCCCTGCAAGTAAGCGATGGTCCTAACGGCGTGCGCGGCCGCGACGACAATTTAGGCGAAACCTCCGTCTGTTTTCCGGTGGGCGTGGCTCTGGGCGCGACCTGGAACCCGGCGTTGGTGCAGCAGGTCGGCGCGGGGCTGGCGGTGGAGGCCCGGCGCAAAGGGGCGCAGGTGCTCCTGGCCCCCACGGTAAATATCCACCGCACGCCCATTGCCGGGCGCAACTTTGAATGTTTTGCGGAAGACCCGTATCTCAGCGGCATGATTGCCTCGGCGTATATCAACGGCCTGCAAAGCCAGGGCGTAGCCGCTTGTATCAAGCATTTTGTGGCCAACGATCAAGAATTCGAGCGTTTTTCGATGAGTTCGGAGGTGGCGGAACGGCCGTTGCACGAAATTTACCTGGAGCCGTTCCGTTTGGCGCTGGAAAACGCCAACCCCTGGACGCTTATGAGCGCCTACAATCGCATCAACGGAACCCATGCCAGCGAAAATGGCCCCCTGCTGCGCGACGTTCTCAAAGAGAGATGGGGCTACGACGGCCTGGTTATTTCCGATTGGTATGGCACGTACAGCGACAATGTACCCGGCGGGGCGTTGGATTTGGAAATGCCCGGCCCGGCGCGTTGGATGAATCCGGCGAAAATTGTGGCCGCAGTGATGGCCGGCGATTTGCCCGAAAGCCATCTCGACGACAAAGTGCGCCGCCTGCTGCGCCTGTTGGGGCGCGTGGGTTTGTGGGAGCAGGGGGTAGAGGAAACGGCCGTACCCTCCTCTGTGGACCCGCTGTTACCACGCACTGCCGCCGCCGAAGCCATCGTCTTGCTCAAAAATGACGGCGATTTGCTGCCCCTCAACCCCGACAAGCCGCAAACCATCGCCGTCATTGGCGAAAACGCGCAGTGGGCGCAAATTATGGGCGGCGGCAGTTCGCAGGTGAATCCGCAGTACATGATCTCCCCATTGGCCGGCATTCAGGCTCGCGTAGGCGAGCAGGTGACGGTTGCCTACGAAGTTGGCACACTGCTGCACCGCCTGCCGCCCCTGCTGGATGTTGATTGGTTGGAGGCGATTAACGGCCGTTCCGCCGGTCTGACCCTCTCTTATTATCACAATTTGGACCTGAGCGGCGAGCCGGCGCACGTGGATAACGTGGCCAAAAGTGAAGTCGCCTGGTTTGGCACGGTCAATCCGTTTGTTGACCCCACGCATTTTTCCTTGCGGTTAGAAGGCACGCTGACGGCGCCCTCGGCTGGCGCGTACCGGCTTCATCTCTGGAGCATTGGCCGGGCGCGCCTGCTGGTGGATGGCGCAGTGGTGATTGATCATTGGGCGGCGGGGGAAGATATGGATCGGCAAACGGCCGTTACCCTTCATCTCACGCCAGACCAGCCCGCCAACATCCTGGTCGAATACATCACCGACCCGGGCGCTGTTTGGCGCGTTTTGCGCCTTGGCTGCCTGCCGCCTGTGCCGGCCGACCCGCTTCAGGCGGCCGTAGACCTGGCAGCCCAAGCCGACGCAGCCATCGTGGTTGCCGGACTGACCCGCGAATGGGAAGGCGAAGGCTTCGACCGCGCGGACATGGCCCTGGTTGGCCGCCAAAATGAACTCATCAGCCGCGTGGCCGCCGCCAATCCCAACACCATCGTGGTTCTGAATGTGGGGTCGCCGGTGGAAATGCCCTGGCTGGCGGAGGTTCCCGCCGTGTTGCAGCAGTGGTATGGCGGGCAGGAAGCGGGCAACGCCCTGGCCGACGTGCTGTTCGGCGATGTGACCCCATCAGGCAAACTGCCCACCACGTTCCCGGTTCGTCTGGAAGATAATCCGGCGTTCATCAACTACCCAGGCGAAAACGGCCGTGTCCATTACGGCGAAGGTATCTTTGTTGGTTATCGCTACTACGACAAAAAGCGGGTTGATCCGCAGTTTCCCTTTGGGCATGGTCTTTCCTATACTTCCTTTGCCTACGACAATTTGCGCCTGAACGGCGAGACTTTTGGCCCAGGCGACGAGATTTTGGTCAGCGTGGATGTGACCAACAGCGGCCAGCGCGCCGGGCAAGAAGTGGTGCAGGTGTATGTGCGCGATGTGGCAAGCCGGTTGGTACGGCCGTTGCAAGAGCTAAAAGCCTTCGCCAAAATTCATCTGGAACCAGGCGAGCGCCAGACCGTAACTTTAAGACTGACGCGGCAGTCGCTGGCTTATTTTGACCCGGCGTTTTCGGATTGGGTGGCGGAACCGGGCGAGTTTGAAGTGCGCGTGGGCAGTTCGTCCCGCGATATTCGGGCGACAGGGCGTTTTGTTTGGGAAGATGAAATGGCCGCCCCCCCGCCTGCCGTCACCATGGCCCAACTTTCGACAGTACCGACATAGGCTGAAGCGCGAGCGCGTGTCTCGGTTTGCTTTGGCTGACTGTTATAGAAAAGGAGAATGAAGATGAAGAGAAACGGCCGTTTGGCCCTATTATTCCTGTTACTCGTTTTGCTGGTGGCTTGTGGCGGTGCGCAGGAAGCGACGCCCGCGCCGACAGCCCAACCCGCCGACTTACCCGAGGTCGCGGCGACGGATACGGCCGTGCCCGAACCTACCGCCGCGCCCGCGCCTGCTGAAACGGCCGTGCCCGCCGAAGCGCCCGCCGAAACTATGCCTGTGGACGAAGGCCCCATGCTGGCTCCCGATGGCGCGCCCGGCGAAACCTACCTGGCCCCCTTCCCCGTAACCATCACCGTGGATGGCGACCTGAGTGATTGGCAGGGTGTGCCCAAAGTGCTCATTCCCGAAACAGCGGCGCAGGTACGCGGGTCAACGGCCGTTACCTTTGCCGCCGCCGCCGATGACGAATTCCTCTACTTTATGGCCAACGTCGATGACGCCAAAGTCATCACCGGACAGCATGGCGAAAACTACTGGAACGAAGATTCTGTCGAATTTTACATTAACGCCACCGGCGATTTAGGGCTAACCTCTTACCGCGATGGCGTGGCCCAAATCACCGTGCCGCCGCTGAACGCCGATAAACCACTGGGCGAAATCGTCTTGGGCGGCGTGAATGGCCCTACGGCCGATGCCCAGGTGCAGGTCGCCCTCACCGACACCGGCTATGCCGTGGAAATGGCCGTCCCCCTGAAAAATAACGTCTGGAACATCCAACGCGAACATGGCAATGTGATCGGCTTCCAGGTCCACCTCAACAGCGCGTCAGAATTAGACCGCAGCCTGAAAGTCATCTGGTCGCTCAAAGACACGGCCGACAGCTCCTACCAGAATCCAAGCGTTTTTGGCCAGCTCGTCTTCTTCGAGATTGGGCAAACTGACGTGGCCGCCAACGTGCCCGAACCAACCCCCGGTCCGGTTCATGATCCGGTTCCGGCCGACGCGCCGTACAAAAACCCCGATCTCCCCGTCGATGAGCGGGTGGCCGATTTGCTGGCGCGCATGTCCCTGGCCGAAAAAATCGGGCAGATGACCCTGGTGGAAAAGAACAGCATGATCGCCGACGACATCGCCGCCCGCTATATTGGCGGCCTGTTGAGCGGCGGCGGCGGCTATCCGACGCCCAACACGCCAGAAGCATGGGCGGAAATGGTCGATGGCTTCCAGGCGAGAGCGCTGGAAGCGCCTCTGGCCATTCCCCTGATTTACGGCGTGGATGCGGTGCATGGGCACAACAACGTCAACGGCGCGGTCATTTTCCCGCATAATGTTGGCCTGGGCGCGGCCAACAACCCGGCGCTGATGACCGAAATCGGCCGGGTGACGGCGTTGGAAATGATCGCCACGGGCATCTACTGGGATTACGCGCCGGTGGTGGCTGTGCCGCAAGATATTCGTTGGGGCCGCACCTACGAGGCGTATGGCGAAAACACAGACCTGGTTTCCTCGCTGGCGGTGGCCTACATGCAGGGGCTGCAAGGCGATGATTTGGCCGCGCCCGACGCCGTGTTGGCGACGCCGAAACATTTTGTGGGCGATGGCGGCACGGCCTGGGGCAGTTCGACCACCGGCAGCTACCAACTCGACCAGGGTGTGACCGACGTGGACGAAGCGACGCTGCGGGCCATACATCTGCCGCCTTACGCGGCCGTGATTGAGGCCGGGGCGCAAAATATCATGACCTCGTATTCCAGTTGGGGCGGGTTGAAGATGCACGCCCAACAGTATCTGATCCGTGATGTGCTGCGCGGCGAACTGGGTTTTAGCGGTTTCATCGTGTCTGATTGGGCCGGTATTGACCAGATCGACAACGATTATTACACGGCCGTTGTCACCTCCATCAACGCCGGTGTAGACATGAACATGGTCCCCTACGATTACAACCGGTTCATCGCTACGCTGACGCAGGCGGTTGAAGATGGCGCGGTTTCCATGGAGCGCATCGACGAAGCTGTGAGCGACATTCTCAGAGTGAAATTTGAGATGGGCCTGTTTGAGCATCCCTTCTCTGACCCGGCGCTGCTGCCGTTGGTTGGCTCCGAGGAGCATCGGGCCGTGGCGAGGCAGGCCGTGGCCGAATCGCAGGTGCTGCTGAAGAACGACGGCGACCTGCTGCCGCTGGCGAAGGATTTGCCGCTGCTGCTGGTTGGCGGCGAAGCGGCCGATGATATCGGCATCCAATCCGGCGGTTGGACGATTGAGTGGCAGGGCAAACCGGGCAATATCACCCCCGGCACGACGATTTTGCAAGGTATTCAGGCCGCAGTTTCGCCAGACACCACGGTTATCTACGATAAATTTGGCCGCTTTGAAGACGTGCCGGCCGACCAGACGGCCGTCTGCATTGCCGTCATTGGCGAACAACCATACGCCGAAGGGCTGGGTGACAGCCCGGACCTGCGGCTGCCGGTCAACGACCTGCGCACCGTCCAGCGGATGCAGGAGCGGTGCGATCAATTGGTCGTGGTGCTGCTTTCCGGCCGGCCGGTCATCGTTACCGATATGTTGGATAGTTGGGACGCGCTGGTAGCGGCCTGGCTGCCCGGCACGGAAGGGCAGGGCGTGGCCGACGTATTGTTTGGTGATGTGCCATTCACCGGCAAATTGTCTTATACCTGGCCGCGCAGCGCCGACCAGCTCCCGTTTGACTTCGCCAATCTGGGCGAGGGTGAAGACGGGCCGCTGTTCCCCTTTGGCTACGGCCTGACAACGCCTTAGCCGTCAGGATGGCGGCACACAAGACCCTAAGGGTTTAGGGGCCAGATGCCTGGCTGCTCAAGAGCAAACCCGTAGGGTCATTGTTTTGGTGGTTTTTCTATTGGGTTTTCCTCCCTTTTGAAGTGCGCTACACTAAATTCGAGTGTGGCGCACTTTTACTATTCAGAGATTGGACCAATCTGAGGTAGACAATGAAAAGTTTTACCAAAAGTGATTTTAGCGACGAGGTCATTGCGGAGCTGGTGCGGGGGCAGTTTGGCACGGCCGTTTTCCCGACCATCATTACTCCCCTCAAAGATGGCTGGTTCAACACCGCTTACGCCCTCAGCCTGAGCGATGGGCAGCCGGACGTGGTGCTGCGTATTGCGCCGCCGCCCGGCCAGCCTGTGCTGTCGTACGAGCGTGATCTGATGCAGCGCGAAGCAGCCATCATGCGACTGGTAGAAGAAAAGCTGGATATTCCGGTGGCCCCGCTGCTGGCTTATGACGGCCGTCGCCAACTGCTTGACCGTGATTATATGTTTGTGGGGCGGCTGGCGGGACGGCCGTTGGATCAGGCCAAAGCCGACATGCCGCCCGAAGAGCTGACCCGTGTACTACACCAGTTAGGCGAATACGCCGCCCGTATGCACGCCCTCCACGGCGCGCGGTTTGGCTACGACTGCCCCGATCTCTCGGCCGAGACGTGGCGGGCGGCTTTTTTGCGCATGATGGCCGCGCTGCTGGCCGATGGCGAGGGTTTGGGCGTGCTGCTGCCGGTTCCTTATACGGCCGTGCGCCAGCGCCTGGATGAATTGGCCTCGCTGTTGGACGCAGTGCAGGCTGCCAGTCTGGTGCATTGGGATTTGTGGGAGGGCAATATCTTCGTGGCCGAGGTAGACGGCCGTTTCACCATCACCGGCATCATCGACTGGGAACGCGCCTTGTGGGGCGACCCGGACATCGACCAGGTGATGTTTCGCGGGGAGAAGGATCCGTTTTGGGTGGGATACGGCCGTTTGCCGGCCGCCGACCCTGCCGCCCAGACCCGCCGCACCCTCTACCGGCTCTATCTCTGGTTGATTATGCTCATCGAAGACAAGGTGCGCTTCGACGGCGCGGACCATATCCCCTGGGCAATCGAACAATTCAACCGCGACTGGCAGCAGTTGACGGCGATGTCTGCGCCCGATGGGTAAGACCCCAAGGGTTTCCAAAACCCTTGGGGTCTCTAAGCAACAAAGTAACAAAGGATCGGAAGACAAAACGATCCCGTCTGTGATATGATTCTAGCGATTTTGTAAAAGGAAACGGCCGTGTTTCTCGCGCTCAGGTAGGGGGAATATAAAACAAAGGAGAAAAGGTATGACCACGTTTTGTCCGGGTATTTTGCTGGGGTTCCTCGGCTGGTTTTTCTTGCGCTATGTCATCAGGGGTTTTTATACCGTTGATCAGAACGAACGCGCCGTAAAAACACGCTTCGGCCGGGCAGTACGCCTCAGCAAATCTACCACCCTCGACGATCCCATTTCGGAAGCCCTCAACGAAAAAGATAGAGAACGATACAGCTATCCCCTCGTGCGGGTCATTCCTCCTGGCGGACCTTACTTCCGTTGGCCCTGGGAAAAGATACACAAAGTGTCGGTGGCTACCGAAACCATCAACATGGCCCTGGACCTGGAAACCCCCGACGCCAATCACGCCGGGACAGAACTCGACGCAGTGACCAAAGATCAGCTGAATATCGGCCTGACCGGGCAAATTCGCTATCGGCCGTGCGAACGAAACCTTTATGCTTACCTTTTTGGCGTCAAGACGCCGATCGTCCATGTCATGGCCTATTTCATTTCTATCTTGCGCCAGCGCATCGCCAGTTTTGAATCGCAAGCCATCAGCTCTGAAGAAGAGGTGATCGATGTGGGTCTCATGGCTGGTATTTCTATCAATGATTTGCGTAAGAACCTGAACGAGATCAACAACTACATGGAACTGGAATGCGCTTCGGCCGCCGCTCGTTATGGCGTTGAATTGGATGCCTCCCTGATTACAGGTATCGATCCGCCGTCTGAAGTTGAATCGGCCCTCGCCGCCATCAACACCGCCCACAACGAAGTGTCTTCCGAAATCAGTCTGGCCAAAGCCCAGGCCGACCAGACCATTGTGCAGTCCAAACGCGCAGTGGAAATCGAAACCCTGCGTGCGCAGGCTGAAGTAGAACCGCTCACCGCGATGGCCGAGCAGCTTCGGGCTATCAAAAGTCATGGTCCCGAAGCATTGGACGCCTATCTGCGCAACGTGCGTTTGGCCCTGTATACCCAGGCCAAAAGCATCATTTTGGAGGTGGAAGAATGACCCAATTGGTGACGGTTTTCTCTATTGCCCTTGTATCCTTTTTCTTGTTCTTCATTTTTGAGCCGCTGGTGCGCTTTTTCTTACGGCTGTTTGGCGTGTATGCCATTGTTAAAGAAGGGACATGCCACGTTTATGTGTTGTTTGGCAATGTGGTGGGTGTGCTGCAGGAGCCAGGGCTGCATTTGTTGTGGCTGAAGATGGGACCGAGCGCGTTGGTGGTCAATTGGCTGGGCACGCGCCGCATTTTGGATATGCGCCTGGACCAGCAATATCTGCGCAGCCTGCCAGTCAACTCCGAAGAAGGCGCGCCCATGGGCATTGGCGTTTGGTACGAGATGCAAATTAGCGATCCGGTGTCTTATCTGTTCAAGAACACCGATCCGCGCGGTTCGCTCTCGGCCAATGTTAGCAATGCCACTGTGCGCACATTGAGCAATATGCCTCTGGAAGACATGTTGGAAACGCGGCACGTCATGAGCCGGACGGTGCGGGCGGAGGTATCGCCTAAATCGGAGGAGTGGGGGTATCGCCTGGGTTCGGTCTACATTCGCAAGGTGCATTTCCGCGATAGGGGCATGATTCGCCAAATCGAGGAAAAGGTGGTGAACCGGCTGCGGCAGGTAACGTCGGCCATTCGTCAGGATGGCGCGAACCGCGTGAGCATCATCACCAATTCGGCCGAGCGGCGGGCGGCTATTGAATTTGCCCAGGCACAGGCAATGCGCCCCAAGATCGTCGGCGAGGCGCTGAAGCAAATTACCACGGACGCTGACGTGGCCGAAGCGATGTTTGAGATTTTGGAAACCGAAAATATCTTGAAGGGTGATACGAAAATCACGCTGATTCCTAAAGGTAATGAGTTGATGACGCAGTTTTTAGGCGCGGAATCGGCAAAGGCTTAATCTCGTTCAGAGGGCAATACAATCTGGCAAAAATCTCTGAAACGATTGTGGCGTGTGGGTTGTTGTTTTTGCAGAGGAGCAGAGGGGGTACCTCTGTTCCTCTTTTTCTGTGTTTGTTGTTATGGAGGCAGAGGATATGAACCAACAAGCGGATGTAATTATTATTGGCGGCGGGATTCATGGGGCGAGTCTGGCTTTTCATTTGACGCGGTTGGGGGTACGGCCGTTAATCCTCGAACGCTATTTCACGGCTTCCGGGGCAACCGGCCGGTCTAGCGGTCTGGTGCGTATGCACTACGATCTCGAGCCGGAATCGCGGCTGGCCTGGGCGTCGTTCGCTTATTTTCGCAATTGGGCCGACATGGTGGGCGGCGAGTGCGGGTTTACGCGCACCGGTTTCTTGCAGATTGTGTCGCCGGCGTACAGCGACCAACTGCGCGCCAACGTTGTCATGCACCAGCAGATTGGCATCCCGGCGCTGCTGGTGACGCCCGACGATGTGGCCCGCCTGGCGCCATCGTTTGCGGTGGATGATTTTGAGGTGGCGGCGTATGAGCCGGAATCGGGCTATGCCGATCCATCGGCGACGGTGACGAGCTTTTTAGCGGCGGCGCGGGCGAATGGGGCGACGTTGGTGCAAGATTGTGAGGTAACGGCCGTTACCACCACCACCAGCCGCGTCACCGGCGTCATCACCAGCAAAGGCGAATTTCATGCCCCCATTGTGGTCAACGCCGCCGGCCCGTGGGCCAAAGCGGTCGGCGCGATGGTTGGCCTGGACCTGCCCATCGACACCTGGCGGCACGATACGATGTTCATCCGCCGCCCGGCCAGCATCGGTCCCAGCCATCCCACGGTCATCGACATGGCCAATTCCCTGTACTTTCGCCCGGAAACCGGCGGCCTGACCCTGGTTGGCCTGGAAGACCATAATCCCATCGGCCTTTCGCCGGACGGCGACGCCGACCATGCCGCGCCGGATTTTGTAGACCGCGCCGTGGAGCGTATTTGCCGCCGCATGCCGCTGATGGAAGAGGGGTCGCTGCACAGCGCCCACAGCGGATTCGATGGCCTCACCACCGACCAGCGCGCCATCATGGGGGCGGCCGGACCGGAAGGGTATTATTTGCAATGTGGTTTTAGCGGGACGGGATTCAAGATTGGTCCGGCCGTTGGCGCGTGCATGGCCGAATTGATTGTGGAAGGCAAAGCGCGCACGGTGGATATTACGCCGTTTGATCTGGCCCGGTTTACTGCTGGTCAACTGCTAAAAGGCGATCATTCTTACGAAAATGTCTGGCACTAGCAGTTTGTCGGAAAAGTACCCGTAGCCGTGGTTTCTTACTGCGTCTTCCAGAGGCGGGGTCGGGATACCCCGGCTACAAAAAGAGGTTCTCCGACAGACTGCTAGAGAGTAGATGGTGCAGATTGGTCCAATCTCTAAAGATTGGACCAATTTGCTAGCGAATTAAACCGGCGTCTTGCAGCGGCCAATATCTTACCCAGGCGTGGCCGCGAATCTGGTCGATGCTTACCGGCCCAAACGCTCGGGAGTCGCGTGATACGGGCCGATTGTCGCCCATCAAGAATACAAAGTTTGGTGGAACCTGGGTGGGTGGGTAGTTGACTTGCCACAAGGGCGGTAGATAGGGTTCGCTGAGGACACGGCCGTTTACCCACACCTGATTATCCCGAATTTCGACCGTCTCGCCCGGCAGCCCCACCACACGCTTGATGAGCGGGACATCCAGACCGGTCACATCCACCACCACCACGTCGCCGCGCTGGGGGGTGGTCAGCCGATAGCTCACTTTTTCCACAATGAGCCGTTGGTGTTCATGCAGCGTCGGTTCCATGCTCGCGCCCAGAACGACGTTGGTTTGCGCCACAAAGTAAATTAGCAAAAACGCCAGGATAATGGCTCGCCAGAGGGTCCAAAGTGTTTCGCGGAGCAGCAGGCGGATTTTTTCCAGCCCAGTTTGGGCAGCGTCGGGGGCAAAATCGTCAGGTTGGTGTGATGATCTCATACAAATCACTCCTTCCCAATCGGCTGTACTCGTTGGGAACAGTGGATAACGGCCGTTCCGTGCCAATTGGCTGCCCTTATTATGCCAGATTCGACCGTCTTGTAAGCTACGTTTCAGCTACGGTTATAACGGCCGTAGCCGCGCACTGGCTGATCGCTTCCAGGCCGGTTTCCGTTACCAGGAACAAATCTTCCAGGCGAATGCCGCCCCAGCCGGGCAGGTAAATGCCCGGTTCCACCGTGACCACCATGCCCACGGCCAATGAATACCGCCGCCCGTTGGGAGTGAAGGTGAAAAATGGTCCTTCGTGGATGTCCAATCCCAGGCCGTGCCCCAGGCCGTGGCCAAAATTCTCGCCGTAACCGGCTTGTTGGATTACCTCGCGGGCGAGCGCGTCTACCTGGTTGCCGTTTTGGCCGGGGCGGGCGTGCTGGCGCACGGCCGTTTGCGCCGCCTGCACCACAGCATAAATTGCCTGAAATTGGGCGTCTGGCTCTGCGCCCAGAAAAAATGTGCGGGTCAGGTCGCTTTTGTAGCCGTTTACCTGCGCGCCCATGTCCACCAGAAGGGGTTCGTTGGGCTGTAACGGCCGTTCCCCGGGATGATGATGGGGCAGGGCGGCGTTGGGTCCGCCGGCGACGATGATGTCGAAGGCCGTGCTTTCCGCGCCCGCTTCGCGCATCGCTTTTTCCAATTCCCAGGCCAGCGCGCGCTCGGTCATGCCCGGCCGCGCCAACTGCGGAACCAGGCCCATCACCTGGTCGGTGATGGCGGCGGCGGCGCGAATGTTGGCCAGTTCTCCGGCTGTTTTATGATAGCGCAGCGTTTCCAACGAGGGCGAGATGGGAACCCAGGTGATGGATGTAATCATTTTCAGGCGGTCGGCTTCGCTGAGGGTGATATGGTCGGCTTCCAGGCCGATGGTGGCGGCGGAAACGGCCGTCAGGAACCGGAGGTTGTCCTCATCGGTGCGATTGTGGCGGAAGAGGCTGAAGGCGGGCGCTTCCGCCTGCGCCTGCTCCCAGTAGCGGGAATCAGTCGCCAGCAGCGCTTTGTCCGCAGTGACCAACAAACTCCCGGCGGAACCGGTGAAGCCGCTGAGCCAGCGGCGGTTGGTGGGCTGGGTGATGAGGATGGCGGGAATGTCCCAGGCGGCGAGGTGTTGGCGCACGGCCGTTAATCGATCTGTTAATTCGTCAGGTGAAGGGGATTGGTTCATGGGTTGCTCGCGTCAAAAAGTAAAATTGTAGAATGTGATGCGTGATGCGTGATCCGGAGACGCATCACGCCGGCAAATGCTCGATCTCAGTCGTCAAAATGGCCCGCAAGACAGCAATTGTGGTAGCGTACGTGGCGTCCATGCCAAAATAAGACAGGTTTTGCGTGCCCAGATTTGTGCCTTTGCTGAACGGCGTGTCCGAGGCGTAATGCAAAATCCCCACCGGAAATGGGTTGTTGTACAAATTGACAATCTGGTCATACGGATGGCGTTTGGGGCGCACCATTTCATAAATGCCGCTCAAATATGGCCCCGCTTCCATTTCCATGTCGGTGTACCCTTCCTGATAAAAAACGGACATATAGCCTTCGTTCTGCAAAAACGTGCCGGGCACAGTGATGGCTTTTTGATTATCCATCACCGAGCCATAAACCAGATAGGGGGCCACGTCATCGGCCGTAAAACAATTATCAAACAGGTAGGTGTTCAGCGAATGTTCGTCATGGACCACACTGGGAATCATCACGTCGCCAATGCCGCCGTTCAACGTGGCGGCTTTCCCCATAATGTAGACGCCGCGAATTTCATCCACGTTACGCGCCATTTCTGTGAGCACCTGATAGGCGGCCATGCCCAGGGGATAATCGATGTTGACAATCAGCGCCTTGCTCTGGCTCAATTTTTCAATGCCCGGCACGTTCAGCCGGGTGTCCATGTGGGAAATGTCCAATTGATTGAGAGCGATTACCTGCACCTCAATATCGAAGGCGTGTTCGCTGGGAATGCGAATAATGCCCGCCGAGCGTTCATGGGCCAGTCGGTCTTGTTTCACATTCGGATGAGCCGATTCATATTTTTTAAGGAGGTAGTAGAGGAAATTTTCCAGGCTGCTGGGGATGTTGCGTTCAACAATGTCGTGATATTCCTGTCGCAGCGCATTGGACCCATTATCCGTGAGAAAGGTTTCCAGCGCCTGTTTGATTTGTAAACCAAAGCCGCTGAGCATGTTGGGCAGGCTGTGGGGATTGCTGGAAACAAAATAAACCGGCCGTTCGTCGAAGGCGATGTCGGGCGTGTTTTTTTCTACGTTGATCCACCAGCGGCGCGTGGCCCGTTTATAATCGGCCAGGGACCCGGCCAGTGAACGGATGGATATTTCGTGGCGGTTTTGGGCAATATCTAGCAGTTTGTCGGGTAATTGGGTTGACCAAATGCGGGTTAATTTTTCCAGATCATCTACGGGGATGCCTGCGGCTTGGGCCAGGGGGGCCAGATCGTCGGTTGTGGGTTCCTGTCCGGCTGTTTTTTGTTTGAGCTGTTGCAGCAGGTGAATCATGGTGGGCTGGTGCAGGGTGTTGTACAGCTTGCGCCGTTCGATCTGGTAGGCTACCAGGATGGGAACGATGTCGTCGATGTCTGAGCGGCTGGCGATGTAGACGGCCAGGGTAGATTGGCCATCAAAAAAGCTGCGCCGCCGCCGCCCTGGGGCGCTAACCTGTTCCCATGATTCGATTTGCGCGTAGCCATGCTCGGCAAACACGCGCGCCGATTGGCCCATGACCACCAATTTGACGCGATTGATGCAGTCGGGCACGCGCAAAATGGAGTAGATGAAAGCGGCCGTATCCAGATTTTGTTCGTCGGCGTAGATGTGCAGGGCGGAGTGCATGCGTTTGTGAGCTTCTAGCAAGGTTTTGAGTTTGACTTCGCGGGTGCTGCGCAGCAGAGAATAGTAGGTTCGCAAGTAGAGATTGATCTCTTCGTTGCCGGAACTGGGGACGGTTCTGTCCATGGGTCTCCTGTTGGCCTCGGTTATTTTCCCGCAAGATTTGAGCTTCCGGGGAGGTGTCTAATTGTTGACGAAGATGTGGCCGCTGCCGGGGATGACGTCGCCGATGATAACGGCCGTTTCACACCCCAACACAAACGTCTCCACCTGCTCCGGCGCAACGGCCACCAGCAGGCCGCCGGATGTCTCTGGCGTCCAGAGCAGGTCTTGGACCAGCGTGGACACGCCTGCGGCAAAGGTGACGTGCGGTTGGAAGAACAGCATATTGTTGCCGCGCCCGCCGGGGAAGGCCCCGGCTTCGCCGTAGCCGAATGCGCCGGGCAGCCAGGGCAGCTTGTGGGCATAAAAGCGGAAATCGACGCCGCCTTGTTGGGGGCTGCTTTGCAGCGCCATTTCGTGGGCGTGGCCCAGCAGGCCAAAGCCGGTTATGTCGGTCATGGCGTGGGCCTGGGCAGCGAGAGCGGCCTGGGATGCCTGCCGGTTGAGGGCGCTCATGGAGGCAACGGCCGTGGCCACATGCGCCGGGTCCGTAATCTGCTGTTTCAGGGCTGTGGTGATCACGCCAACACCCAGAGGTTTGGTCAGCAGCAGCACATCGCCAGGGCGCGCGCCGCCTTTGCGCTTCACCAGCGCCGGATCGATGATGCCGGTGACGGCCAGGCCATATTTGGGTTCTTTGTCATTCACGCTGTGGCCACCGGCAATCACGCCGCCCGCTTCGGCCACTTTTTCCGCGCCGCCGCGCAGCACCTCGCGCAGCACCTCGCCGACCAGGTTGTCGGGGAAAGCTACCAGATTGATGGCAAACAGCACTTGCCCACCCATGGCGTAAATATCCGACATCGCATTGGCGGCGGCAATCGCCCCAAAATCATAGGGGTCATCGACTACCGGCGGGAAAAAGTCGGTGGTGGAAATGATGGCCTGATGGTCGTTAATCTGGTAAACGGCCGCATCATCGGCTTTTTCCAGGCCAACCAGCAGGTTGGGATAATTTTTGGGATCGAAGGTTTCGCGTAATGGCTGCAACACGTGCGCCAGGTCCGTAGGACTCAGTTTAGACGCTCAACCCGCGCATGAGGCGTACGCCGTCAGGCGAATTTCTTTGCCGTTCATAGATCTCCTAAACTTGGTTAGTGGTAAGTGAGCGTTCGATAATGGGAAGTATACCGGATGCCTACGCGCTGGCAATTGCAATTGACGCCCGAATCTGCGAAACTATAATCCCCCTTGAACCCGGCCAGGATAGACTATTTTGGCCGGATAAGAGGTAAAGCCATGATGAAACGATTTCGACTTTCTGAATTTGAAGCGCGGGCGCAGCAGCTTGTAGAAGGCTCTTTTGGGCGGCTGTTGGGCGGCGAGTTAGGCTCGCTGGACGTAGCCAACCGGCTGGCGAAGGCGTTGGAAGACAGCCGCGACGACGGCCGTGTCGCCGACATCTTTACCATCATGCTCCAGCCACAGGACGCGGCCCGCATTCTGGCCGAGCAGCCGGACATTGAGCAGACCCTGGCCGATTATGTGGCGCAGTTGGCGCAGCAGTCGGGCTGGCGGTTGGTGTCACGGCCGTATGTCACCCTGGTGGCCGATCCCCAAAACATGCCCCACGAAGTCCACATCCTGGCTGAACACAGCCAGACCGCCAATCCCACGACCCAATTCAACGTGCCGCGCCCTGATTTAGACCGGGCCGCGCAGGAAATCCTGGCGGCGGTGCGTGCTTTGGATGCGTATTTAATTGTCGATGGCGAGCGACATGTCGCCTTAGACCGCCCGTTGATTGGGTTGGGGCGGCGTATGGACAACGATGTGGTGTTGGATGCGCCGACGGTGAGCCGCCGCCACGCCCAGCTTCGCTGGCGCTACGGCCGTTTCGTGTTATACGATCTCAGCTCCCGGCCCGGGCGCACCATGGTCAACGGCCAACCGGTGCAGGAATACGCCTTACAGCCCGGCGATGTCATCACCCTGAGCAGTGTCAAAATTATCTACGGCGAAGGGCAGGATGAACCTGATGGCAAAAGGCGCCTGGAGCGGGCTTTTATCGACGAAGAAACCATGCCCAGACCGGGTATTTCATCGGCGCGGTGATTTATGGATCCATTGATTGTGTTGTTTTTGCTACGATTGGCCGCTGCGGTCCTGTTATTGGGCTTTTTTGGCCTGTTTGCCTGGCTGATTTATCAGGATGTGCTGCTGACAAAAGCGGTGTTGGCGATTCAACAGCAGGCAACCGGCAGTTTGCGCGTGATCAAAAGCGAATCGGGCGAACCGGCGCCGGACACGATGTACGCCTTACGGCCGTTAACCAGCATCGGCCGCGCCAAAAGCAGCACCATTTTATTGGATGATGGGTATGTTTCCAGCGAGCATGTGCTGATTACCCAGCGTCATGGGCAGTGGTGGCTGGAAGATTTGGGCAGTCGGAATGGCACGTTGTTGAACGGCGCGCCGCTGGTGGAAACGGCCGTCATCAGCGCCGGCGACGTTATTACCATCGGCGGCACAGATTTAAAAGTGGAACTCTAACAGTTTGTCGGAAAAGTACCCGTAGCCGCGGTTTCTTACCGCGTCTTCCAGAGGCGGGGTAAGGATACCCCGGCTACAAAAAGAGGTTCTCCGACAAACTGCTAGCACAATCGTTCGCGCTCGCAGGGGTTCTGAAGCCCCCGCGGGACTACAGAGGTGAAAAATGGATTTAGGTTTACGTGGAAAAGTGGCCCTGGTTGTGGCTTCCTCAACCGGTTTGGGATTTGCCGCAGCGCGACAGTTGGCGCGGGAAGGGGCAAAAGTAGTGCTTTCTGCTCGTTCAGAGGCGACTTTGGCGCAGGCTGTCGCTAAATTGCAGGAAGAATTGGGCCAGGAAACGGCCGTGCTGGCCATCCCGTGCGACGTCACCGACAGCGCTCAAATTGATCATCTGGTGGCCGAGACGGTGGCTGCCTTTGGTGGGCTGGATATCCTCATCACCAATGCTGGTGGACCTCCCGGCGGCACCTTCGACACCACCAACCTGGATGCCTGGCGCAGCGCCATCGACCTGACCCTGATGAGCGTGGTGCATCTGGTGAAAGCTGCGCTGCCGCACCTGCGGCAAAGCGAAACCCCGGCCATCCTCACCATCACCAGCGTTTCGGTGAAGCAGCCTATCGCCGGGCTGCTGTTGTCCAACGTCTTGCGCCCGGGCGTGGTGGGCCTGACCAAAACGCTGGCTCTGGAATTGGCCCCGGAAAACATTCGCGTCAACTCCATTTTGCCCGGTTGGACGGCCACGGATCGCGTGGATCATATTTTTGAGTATCGCGCTGAGGTTAATGGCACGGCCGTGGAGACCGAGCGCGCCAAAATCACCAATTCCATCCCAATGGGGCGCATGGCCCGGCCAGAAGAATTTGCCAATGTGGCCGCGTTCCTGGTTTCACCGGCGGCCAGTTATGTAACCGGCGTGATGATGCAGGTAGACGGCGGCAGTTATGTCGGTTTGTTGTAGAGGGATGCGATGAAAACGGCCGTCTACGAAGCCTTCCGCCAGCCCCTAACCATCCAAAACCTGCCCGATCCCACGCCCGAAACGCACGGCGTGGTCATTGAAGTGCGCGCCACCGGCCTGTGCCGCAGCGATTGGCACGGTTGGATGGGCCACGACCCGGACATTACCCCGCCCCATGTGCCGGGGCATGAACTCGCCGGGGTCATCGTCGCCCTGGGCAAAGACGTAGCCCGCTGGCAGGTCGGCGATGCCGTGACGCTGCCATTTGTCTGCGGCTGCGGCGCGTGTCCGCAGTGCCTTTCCGGCAACCATCAGGTGTGCGATCATCAGTTCCAACCCGGATTCACCCATTGGGGGTCGTTTGCCGAATATGTGGCCATTCAGCAGGCCGATATCAACCTTGTCCGGCTGCCGGAAGGGCTGGATTTTGCCACCGCTGCCAGTTTGGGCTGCCGTTTTGCCACCTCGTTCCGGGCGATGGTTGACCAGGGGCAGGTGACGGCCGGGCAGTGGGTGGCTGTGCATGGCTGCGGCGGCGTGGGATTGTCGGCGATTATGATCGCCAATGCGCTGGGAGCCAATGTCGTGGGCATCGACATCGACGATGACAAGCTGGCGTTTGCCCGCGAGATGGGCGCGGCGGCGGTGGTGAATGCGCGGCAGGTGGGAGATGTGGTAACGGCCGTGCAAGACATCACCCACGGCGGCGCCCATGTGTCTTTAGACGCGCTGGGCAGCCCGCAGACCTGCTACAATTCCATCGCCAATCTGCGCAAACGGGGCAAACACATCCAGGTTGGCCTGATGGTGGGCGATAACCGGAATACGGCCGTGCCAATGAACAAAGTCATCGCCAACGAGCTGGAAATCCTGGGCAGCCACGGCATGCAAGCCTTCCGCTACGACGCCATGCTGGCGATGATTCAGGCGGGCAAACTGCGCCCGGAGCGGCTCATCGGCAAACACATCAGCCTGGAAGAGTCATTGCAAGCATTGGTGGCAATGGACACATTTGCCGGGGTGGGGATTACGATGATTGATTCGTTTGGATAGGGTTTGGGGAGTTTGGCTGATGCGTGATGCGTGAGCCAGCAGCATCACGCATCACGCTTCAGAATTCACGCAGTTTGGCGCGCTGCCGCACCAGCGCCAGCACCACATCAATCGTCGGTGTGGCCAGGCCGACCAGTTGGCCTAATTCCTGCACGACTGTTACCAAAGCGTCAATTTCTAGCGGACGGCCGTGTTCCAAATCTTGCAGCATGGACGTTTTGTGCGCCCCGACGGCCGCTGCGCCGGCAATGCGCTGATCCACGTCGATGCCAAAGCGCACGCCCAGCTCTTCGCCGATGGCTTGCGCTTCCAACATCATCGCCCGCACCACCGCCCGCGTGCCGGGGTCGGCGGCGATGGTTTCCAGCGTGCCGCCAGTCAGGGCGCTGACCGGATTAAACGACAGATTGCCCCACAACTTCACCCAAATATCGTTGCGAATGTGTTGGCGCACCGGCGCTTTCAGCCCGGCGGCGCGAAATAAGTCGCTGAGCGCTGTCACGCGGGCTGTTTTTTCGCCGGTCGGCTCGCCCAGGCTAAAGCGGTCGCCGCTGACGTGTTGGATGACGCCGGGGGCCACCACTTCGGTCGCCGGATAAACCACACAGCCGATGGCCCGCTCTGGCCCGATACCCAGCCACTGCCGGCCGCCAGGGTCTACGCTGGCCAGTTGGTGATTGCGCCAGGGGCTGTCTAGCCCGTAAAAATACCACCAGGGGATGCCGTTAACGGCCGTGACAACGGCCGTGTCTTGCCCCAACAGCGGCTGCATCAATTCCACCACGCCCGGCACGGAAGGCGCTTTCAGGGTCAGGATCACAAAATCCTGTTCGCTAACATCGGCCGGGTTGTCGGTGCAGCGGGGATGGGCGACCCGCTCTTCGCCGTTGATAAGCAGGCGCACGCCGTTGGCCTGCATGGCCGCCAGGTGCGCCCCACGGGCGATCAGCGTGACGTTTGCGCCGGCCAGCGCAAGCTGCACGCCCAGATAGCCGCCAATCGCCCCCGCGCCGTAAATGCAGATGCGCATTAGCCCAAACCCAGCTTTTCGGCCAGACCAATGCGCTGCAATTTGCCGGTCGGTCCTTTGGGTATTTCTGTCAGAATAAGCACTTTGCGCGGCACTTTGAAGGGAGCCAGCCGTTCGGCGGCAAAATCGCGGATGTCGCGCTCGGTGGCTTCCGCGCCGTCACGCAAGACAACGGCCGCCGCGACCTCCTCGCCCAATTTGGGATGGGGCATGGCAAAGGTGACCGCCTGCTGCACGGCCGGATGGTCCATCAGCACTTCGTCCACTTCACGCGGGGAGATTTTTTCGCCGCCGCGGTTAATGATTTCCTTCAGACGGCCGGTGATGGTGAGATAGCCGTCTTCATCCTGGATGCCCTGGTCGCCGGTGCGGAACCAGCCGTTGGTGAAGTTTTCGGCGTTGGCCTGGGGATTGTTTTCGTAGCCAGGGGTGACATTGCGCCCGCGAATAACAATTTCGCCGGTGGTGTTGGGCGGCAGCAAGTTGCCCTCTTTGTCCATGATGGCCACATCCAGCCCGATGGCGATGCCCACTGTGCCCACTTTGCGCGGGCGCGGCGGCAGCGGATTGCTGGTCATCTGGTGGGAGGCTTCGGTCATGCCGTAGGCTTCGATAACCGGGGCGCGGAAAGTGGCTTCCAGCTCGCCCATCACCTGCGGCGGCAGCGAGGCGGATGAGGAGCGCACGAAGCGCAAGTTGGCCGCGTCAATGATTTCCTGGTTGCGGGCGGCGCGGCTGAGGATGGCCTGATGCATGGTGGGAACGGCCGTGTACCATGTCGGTTTTTCGCCATCCAGCCAGGCGAAAAATTGCAGGGCGTTAAACCCGGGCGTGCAGCAAACACTGGCCCCGGCGAGCAGCGAACTCAGCAGGGCGGCCATCAGCCCATGAATGTGAAACAGCGGCATCACGTTCAGGCAATGGTCGGCGGGAGTCAGGGCCAGGGTGTCGCGGATATTGCCCACAGAGGCGCAGACGTTGCGCTGGAGCAGCGGCACGATTTTGGGGCGCGAGGTGGTGCCGGAAGTGTGCAAAATCAAAGCCACATCTTCCGAACCGGCAGGCCCGCCGGACGCGGCGGAGACTGCCGGCAAACTGCTGGTGAGGCTGAACCGTCCCGCCGGATTGTTGTCGGCGACGATCAGTTCCAACAAAGGGATGCCTAATTCCTGGGCCGCGGCGACGGCCGGCGAGGCGCTGCCTTGTTCCACAAGGAGAGCTTTGGCGTGCAAATCTTCCATGTAAAAGGCGTATTCGTTTTGCTGGTAGGCGGGGTTGAGCGGCGCGGCCGTGGCTCCGGCGGCGACGCTGACGAAGGCGGAAGCCATTTCCGGCCCGTTGGGCAGGACGATGGCTACGCGGTCGTTGCGGCCGATGCCGTAGCCGTTTAGCGTGGCGATGGTCTGCTGCACATGCTGGCGCAGGGCGTGATAGGTGAGGGGGAGACGGCCAGGGGCGGTGAGGGCGATGGCCTCATCGCTGCCGAGGGCCAAGAGTTCGGTGAAAGTTGTGGGTGTTGACATGGTAAGCTCCTTGATTGCTGACAAGCTCTCGGAAACGAGAACTGAATATTTTACACGTTCAGATTGGTCCAATCTTCTGAGATTGGACCAATCTTCCGCATGTAATTTATTTTCATTCCTAAGGTAAGGTGCAGCCTCCGGGGATGGACGAGTTAGGATCGATGTAAAGTTGTTGGGATTGACTTGTGCCGGTGGCGTCGTCTTGTACGCGGACTTCGTGGTTGTAGGTGGCGCAGCGGCGGGCTTTGGCGAAGTGGGTGAATGGGCCTGTGCCGCGATATTCGGCCGGTTGGTCGGCGTCGAAAACCCACACGGTGTAGGGACCGCCGCCGCCGCCGTAGGGGGTGATTTGTACCTGGCAGCGCCATTCTGTGCCGATGTATTCGCACGATTGCACAACGTAGATCAGGGTTGTGGCTTGTTCGGAGGTGGGGGAGGCAACGGCCGTTGCCGTGGCCGCCGGTGTGTTGGTAGCCGCCGGTGTGGGCGTGGCCGGCACGTACACTTCCAGGCTAAAGGTCAGTTCCGGGCCGATGGGTTTGTTGTCGCTGCGGGAAATGAGCGACCAGACACTTTGGTATCGGCCGGCCTGGGCAGGCGCTTTGAAATTGGCCGTGAGGGTAATGGTTTCGCCAGGGGCGATTTCGGTATTGAGTGGAATAGGGTCGCCGGTGAAGGAAAAGGCGTCGCCGGACAGGTAACCCCAGGCCAGGTCTGTGGTCCAGGGGCAGTCGCCGCTGTTCTGAATGACCCAGTTGATGGGGAAATTGGCGTTAACCGGCGCGGAATTGAAGCGCGGGTTTTGATAGGTAAATGTGTTGACGAGGGTGATGTCTGGCGTGCAGCTTGCCAGGAAGGCGGCGGTAGCGTCGATAGTGGGCGCGGCGGTTGCCTTTTTAGTGGTGGTGGGCGCGACCGTGGGTTTTGGGGTGGTTGTGGGTTCTGGGGCGGCGGCAACGGCCGTTGCGTCCACGTCTGTGGCTGCTGGAAGAGGCGTTTGGGTAGGCGCAGTTGTGGCGGTAGGCGCATCTGCGACAGCGGCGTTTTCTGTAGCGGCGTCTGCCAGAGCGGCGGTGGTGGCGGACTCCTGGTCGCGGCCATTGGTCTGGCTAAAGGCGTAAGCGCCGCCGCCGATGAGCACAACCAGCAGCAGACCGATCAGGGCGAAGAGCCAGACGGGTCGTTTTTTAGCGGTCGGGGGTTGGGCGGGCAGAGGCATACTTTGGAAGGGGACGCTTTCCAGGATGGGCACGGCCGTTGGTGGTGAGACGGGCGCTGGTGGGGTGGAAACGGCCGTGTGCATTGCTGTCGTTTCCGGCGGCGCGGCTGGCTGGCTGGGCGGTGTCTCGTCGGTGGGTAAAGCCACGGTTCCGCCGCTGTGAGTATCGGGCCGGGGGAAACCGGCGGCGACAAAGACGCCGGTCTTTGCTCCGGGCGACAGGCGGATGGCGCGCAGGTCGTCGGCCATGGTTTTGGCAGTCGGGTAGCGATCGTCGGGGTTTTTGGCCAGGGCATGGATGATGACATCTTGCAGTTCGGGCGGCACGTTGGGGTTGAATTGGGCCGGTTCGGGAATGGGGGTGTTAACGTGCTGCATAATGACCGCCAGCGGCGTGTCGGCGGAATAGGGCAGTTGACCGGTGGTCATTTGGAAGAGCAGCACGCCCAGGGCGTAGATGTCCACGCGTTCATCGCCGGGTTTGCCCATCGCTTGTTCCGGGGACATATAGGAAGGTGTGCCGATCAGCGCGCCGGTGGCGGTGTAGGCCATTGTCTGGCCGCCAACGAGTTTAACAATGCCAAAGTCGGTGAGGATGGCACGGCCGTCTTCATTCAACATGATATTGGCCGGCTTCACATCGCGGTGGACCATGCCCCGGCTGTGGGCATATTCCAGGGCTTCGGCCGTTTGCAGGGCAATTTGCACGGCGCGTTCCAATGGTAGGGCTTCGTTGGCTGCCGCCAGGTCTTCTAATTTTTGCTTCAGGGTGCCGCCAGAGATGTATTCCATGACCAGGTAGTACGTATCTTCGCCGTATACGTCGAAATCGTAGATGGCCACGATGTTGGGGTGACGCATGGAGGCCATGGCTTTGGCCTCGCGTTTGAAGCGGTGGAGGAAGTCTTGCTCGCTGATCAGAAAAGCATGCATGAGTTTGATGGCTACATATCGGTCAAGACTTTCCTGATAGCCTTTGTAGACTTCGGCCATGCCGCCGCGGCCAATTTTTTCAATTAGCTGATATTTGCCGATGGTTCGGCCGGATAGTGTGTCGGTCATGGGTTGGTTTCTCTCTTGAAACTTGGGCACAAATGAACAAAATTGGTAACCATTCAGGTTTCTCTGGCAAGACCCCAAGGGTTTGATATCCAAATAATCCAAATCCTCAGGAGAAAACCCTTGGGGTCTGTACAGACACCACAATTGAAGTTTGACGAGAATAAGCGTTTCTCTCGGCTGATCTGCGTCTTTTGCGTGTGAGGTGGCGAGTCATGTTCATGAAATAGTTTGCTTGCGCTGTCCGGGTGGTTGGTTGCTGCGGGGAATGTAAGATGTGCAAGCATTCACAATGTGAGTATACCCGAGTTTCAGGGCTTGTGAAGGTAGTTTTCACGCGAAGGGCATAGCGTAAAAGAGATTGTTTTGGCGGTTAACAAGACGAAGTTGGTTGAGCTGTTAATGGCGTTACCTCGAGAAATTTGCCGGAGAGATGTTAAATCGTTGTTTTTCACAAGAGACATCATGAGAGGCCGGCTCACGCACCACCACGAATGAAAAGGCTGAGAGTTGTCAAATCTTTAAGATTTGACAACTCTATTTTCACAGGAGTTCAAACCCCAGACTGATGCCAGATGTACCTGGCGGTCAGCAGTGGTTATACTTTTGCATGTAGATCAAACGCCATCTCTGTGGCTGCCCCAAAACCAAGCAGCCACTTCAAATAAGCAAAATGTTCGGTTTTAATGGAGACAAAGCCAACACGTTCATACAGTCGCTGGGCTGCGGGGTTCGTCTCGATGACATCCAGGCGCACCGACTGGTACCCTTCTTGCTGCGCATAGGCAAGGAGGCTGTGCAAAAGATTGGTGCCAATGCCGCTGCCGCGCATTTTGGGCGAAACGCTGATTCCATCCATCAACAATTGGTTGGGGACTTGTTTTCGTTGGAACAGCGTCAGAATGAGGACGGCGCGAACGGCTCCCGCATACCCAAGCTCCTCTTGTAATAAGCGAAACGAAATCCCGTTCGTTAACGCTCCTTGCGCCGTCTTAAAGCCGGCAATTCCAACCATTTCACCATTATGCAGCGCCACGAAAGAGAACGCGGGACTAAAGCCTTTTTTCAGGATTGCCATTCGTGAGGCGGGGTTTGGTATGGCTATGGATAGTTTGGCTCCAAACGCGGCATCATATAACTCGGCCGCCGCTAAACGCAGGTCGTCTGGGAACCCCTGCTGAACCATGATCTCTTCATTCATCATCTTGTTCTCCTGAGGTAAAACGCTTTGGCCGCATTGGCTAATAGACGAATCGTGGCTGAAATGCAAGCCGGAAAGAATTAGCAGGCATGTTATCGTTGGAGGCTGGGCAGGAAGGCGGCGGTTTGGGGAGTGAACGGCCGTGTCTGTCCAGAATCCGGGTCTATTTGCAGCAAAGCGGTGTTCACTGCCTCGAAATCGCTGCCCTGAATGTCGCCGAAGCGCTGGCCAGGGCGTCGTTGTCCCAGCGGGAGTCGGGCGCGCCGGAGATGTACCAGGGCGAGCCGTTGTCGGCCAGGATGAGGCCGTAGGTCTTCATGGCCTGCAAGATGACGCGCGCCTCGGCCGGATAGCCGCTGATATCGACGCTGGCTTTCAGACGCAGGCGCAGACCCATCGGCGGTAAGGCAGGGTCATCGCTGCCTGCGAAGTGGCGGGCCGGCCACAGGTAGCTGTTTTGCGTGCGTGGGGCGGTGAAACGCAGCGAGTGTTTGATTTCGCCGCTTTGCACTTCGTCATAACGCACCAGGCCGGGAAAGATGGGTAATCCGGCGGCGTCGGCAGAGGTCCAACCGGCGGGGCGCAGGGTGTATCCGGCCAGGTTAAATTGAGCGCCGGAATCGGCCTCCCAACTGGTTCCGCCGCCGATGCGGACGGCATTGTACAGCTCGTAGAGGACGCAGTTGGCATCGTCGACGACCAGGACGTGGTGGTCGGAGCCGCCTTCGACGGGCGCGTCGGGCGGGATGGGAAAGGGGCCGGGGTCGCTTTCGCTGCCGTAGGCGGTGTAGACGATGGGCACGGTGGGTTGGCCTGCGCCGACGACGGTGTAAGGGATGCCGATGAGGTTGCCGGAACCGGGCGGCCAATCGCCCGATCCGAAATCGGGGTGAAAGGTGGTGTCTAAGCCGATGGCGGCGATGTAGGCGTTGGAAAGGAGATCGACGGGCAGGGTGTCGACGGCCGTGTTCCAGATATGGTCGGCGGGGAAGATGGGGCAGGCGGCGGGTGCGGCGGGTTGGTTGGCGGCCTGGAGGAACGGCCGTTGCCGGTTAAAAATCATTACGCCCAGCAGCAAGGCCAACAAAATCAAACCGCTGATGCGTTTCCAGAATAATTGCTTGTCCATATGGTTTACCGCCTTGAGGCCAGAGACTAACTGTTAAGACCGACATGGTTTACTCGACAGACCCCAAGGGTTTGCTTCTGAGAATTTGGATTATTTGGGTACCAAACCCTTGGGGTTTATTCTTTAGTCGCCGAACTGTATGCCCTGGGCCAATGGTAAATCTGTGCCCCAGTTGATGGTGTTCGTCTGGCGGCGCATGTAGGCTTTCCAGGCGTCGGAGCCAGACTCGCGGCCGCCGCCGGTCTCTTTTTCGCCGCCGAACGCGCCGCCAATCTCTGCGCCGCTGGTGCCGATGTTGACATTGGCGATGCCGCAGTCGGAGCCGCCGACGCTGAGGAAGGTTTCGGCGGCGCGCAGGCTGTCGGTGAAGATGGCGCTGGAGAGGCCCTGGGGCACGCCATTGTGCAGGGCGAGCGCTTCGTCCAGGGTTTCGTACTCCAGCAAATAGAGAATGGGGGCGAAGGTTTCGGTGGTAACGATGGCGGTTTGAGCCGGCATTTTAACGAGGGTCGGTTCGACAAACTGCGGACCGAGATCGGGGCGGGTTTGGCCGCCGGTGAGGATTTGGCCGCCTTCTTGTTGGGCTTGTTGGAGGGCGCGCTGCATGGCGGAAACGGCCGTTTCCGTCACCAGCGGTCCCATCAGCGTGCCATCAGCCAGCGGGTCGCCCAGGTTAACCTGTTGGTAAGCCCGCACCAACCGTTCCGTCAGTTCGGCGGCGATGGATGCGTGCATGATAAGGCGGCGGGTGGAGGTGCAGCGCTGCCCGGCAGTGCCGACTGCGCCAAATACAATGCCACGCACGGCCAGGTCTAAATCGGCGTCTGGGGCGACGATGATGGCGTTGTTGCCGCCCAATTCCAGCAGCGAGCGCCCCAACCGTCCGGCAATGGTTTGGGCTACGCGGCGGCCTGTGGGGATGGAGCCGGTGAAGGAAACGAGTGGCAGCCGGGGGTCTTCGGTGAGCAGTTGGCCAACTGTGCCGTCGCCGGTGACCAGAGAGAAAACGGCCGTAAGGCCATGATCCGCCATGACCCGATTGCAAATTTGCTGCACGGCGATGGCCACCAACGAGGAAAGTTCGGACGGCTTCCAGATGGTTGTATCACCGCAGATGGCGGCGATGGCTGAATTCCAGGACCATACGGCCGCCGGGAAGTTGAATGCCGTAATGACGCCAATGGGGCCGAGAGGATGCCATTGTTCGTACATGCGGTGGGTGGGGCGTTCGGAGTGCATGGTCAGGCCATAAAGCTGGCGCGAAAGCCCGACGGCGAAATCGCAAATATCCACCGCTTCCTGAATTTCGCCGATGCCTTCGGCGCGAATTTTGCCCATTTCCAGGCTGACAAGTTCGCCGAGAGGTTCTTGTAGGTCGCGCAGGGCGCTGCCCAGGTCGCGCACGACGAGGCCGCGTTTGGGCGCGGGCATGGCGCGCCACGTTTGGAAGGCCGCCTGAGATTGCTGCACAACCTGGTTGTAGGCATCGGGGGTGGTGGGGATAAATTGGGCGATGGCTTCCCCGGTGGTGGGGTTGTAGGAGGTGATGGGTGAATTGGCGGTTTGGAGCCAGTTGTCTGGACCAAAGCATGTGCCGGGGTTAACGGCCGTGAGGTTCAGTTTTTCAAGCAGGCTTTTCATGGGAGACTCCTTGTATCGGTTTTTGGGATCGATTGTTCATCATCGCCGCATATTTTACCAGTGTGAAGCAGAAAGTGCCGGATATCATCGCTTTTTTGGTACGTTTGTCATATTATTTCGCAATCGATTTGGTCATGATTCCTGATGATTCGAGCAATCGGAGGCGGCATAATACTACAATGCCGACGAGAAAAAGCAGTTTTAGGGCAGCATTATTTGGGGAGTCCAGACGCTTTGGTCAGATGATAAGTCTGCCGAGGAACTGCTTAGGCAGCCGATGGTCTGTGCCATTGGCGACCGTTGTTGTGAAGACGAGGCAGGTGTGACCCGTAAAGGAGTGTATTAAGATGTCAGTTTCATATACCGGTATAAAAAGGGCGTTGTTGGGGACGCCATTCCCCACGCACAACGAAATCCACGAGCGTCTGGACAAAAAGCGCGGGTTGGCCATTTTTGCGTCTGACCCGATCAGCAGTAATGCGTATGCTACGGAAGCGATCATGAGTGTTTTGATTCTTCTGGGCAGCGGCGCATTGGCGATGACGCTGCCCATTGCCATGGGCATCATGACGCTTGTTTTGTTGGTGATTTTTAGTTACATCCAGACTATTATGCATTACCCGGATGGCGGCGGCGCTTATACGGTGGCCAAAGATAATTTGGGAACTTACCCGTCGTTGTTTGCGGCGGCGGCTTTGCTGTTGGACTATATTCTCACGGTGTCGGTGTCGGTGTCGGCGGGGGTGCGGGCTATTACGTCGGCGTTTCCGGGGACGTATGATTACCGGGTGTTGATGGCGATCACGGCCGTTTTCATCCTCACCTGGATCAACTTGCGCGGCGTTCGAGAAAGCGGCACCATTTTTGCGCTGCCGACCTATGCTTTTGTGGGCGGTGTTTTGCTGGTGGTGGGCATTGGGCTTGTGCGGTTTACGGGCTTATTTGGCGCGCCGGACCTGGTTCCGCAGGTTCATAATGTGGCGGCTATTCAGCCCGTATCTCAGTTATTGTTTATCTGGTTGATCTTGCGGGCGTTTGCCGCCGGCTGTACGGCTTTGACCGGCATCGAGGCCATCAGCAATGGGGTGCAAGCCTTCAAGCCGCCGGAATCTAAAAACGCGGCCAAAACGATGGTCGCTATGGGCGTGATTGCCATGTCGCTGTTTGTGGGCATCACCTTTTTGGCGACTCACCTGAACATTTTGCCCTCGGAATCAGAGAGTGTGTTGTCGCAGATGACGCGGAGCGTGGCGGGTGGCGGCGTCATTTATTATTGGGTGCAGTTTTTCACCATGATGATTTTGATTTTGGCGGCCAATACCGGCTACCAGGATTTTCCGCGTCTTAGCTCGTTTTTAGCGAAGGATGGTTTTATGCCGCGCTGGATGACCCATCGTGGCGACCGGCTGGTTTATAGCTATGGCATTGTGGTGTTGGCCTTTTTAGCTTCGCTGCTGATTTTGGTGTTCCAGGCGGATGAAATTGCCATGCTGCCGTTATATGCTCTGGGCGTGATGCTGAGTTTTACGCTGTCGCAGTCGGGCATGGTGCTGTTGATGGGCAAAATTGGCAAGTTGAAGCCGGGCGAGTCGTTCTTTACCGGTGTGACGACGATCCATTTTGAGAAGGGCTGGCCCTGGAAACGGTTGTTGAATGCGGTGGGAGCGGTGACAACGGCCGTTGTCCTTATTGTCCTCATCGTTACCAAATTCACCGAAGGGGCCTGGGTTATTGTCCTGGCTGTGCCTTTACTGATTGTCTTTTTCCGCAGCATCAGCCGGCATTACGGTAACGTCGCCGAATCATTGAGCACGCGCGATCTGGAATTGGCGGATGTGACGCGTCCTGTGGCCAACGTTCTGATTGTGCCCGTGGCCGACATCCATCGCGGCACGTTATATGCCTTGCAATTCGCCAAGACGTTTTCCGATGATGTGCGCGTGATCTCCGTGGTGACCTCGGATCAGGAGCGGGAGCGGCTGATCCGCCGCTGGAACCGTTTCCCGGAAATTACCAAAGATATGAATCTGATCTGCATCGATTATGAGTACCGCGACATTTTGACGCCGCTGGTGGAGTACATTGAGAAAGTAAATTCCACCGAGTTCCCGGATGAGGTTGTGACGGTAGTAATTCCAGAATTCGTGTCCGAATCTATCGGCAGCCAGTTTTTGCACAACCAGACGGCGAATTTCTTGCGCTTCCGTTTGCGCGGGCATAAGGATGTGGCGGTGATTGACGTGCCGTACCAGATTTCTTAGCGATGAATTGGTGGTGGGGAAACGGCCGTTTCCCCATTACCATTCAAAACCAATTGGCTAAAAAAGAGCGGTTGTTCACCTGAACAACCGCTCTTTTTATTTAGGGTCTTTGGGATTTCATGGGTTTGGTCTGACACGTGATGCGTGAAATCTCTCTGGTCACGCATCACGTATCACGCATCAGGGGCTGTCAACCCCCTGAGTTCCTGAAGAACCTTTAATATTGCGTACTACGTGCTTCTTACATCCACGCGGGCTGTTATTCCTTTTCTTCGGTAGTCGATTTCCAGCCGTCTTGTGACAATTTTGTGGGGACGCGGACGCGCATTTGTTTCTTGCCATCAGCCACCGACACAATGGTTTGCACGTCAATGTCTTGCGGCACAAGGCCAAAATCTTGCAGCGTCCAGATGGTCGTGATGCGGTCGCTTAAATTGGGCCACTGGTCTTTGGCCCACAGATACCGCCTGCGGCAAAACTGCCAGATAGGTTCCGGTTGAACGGTGGGTTCAAAGGCGCAGTATTCATGCCAGACCTGTTCGGGGTCCGTGAGCGGGAATAAAATGTCCAGCATTGCTCGCTGAACGACGGAAACATCCCGCCCGCGCTCCTCATCCACCCAATTGACATGGTAGTTGTGGATGAACATGAAGATGCCAAAGTGAGAGAAATGCTCAATGCGTTGGGCCACCTGCTGGCGTTGGTTGTAGGCGTTGCGGTAGGTGGCTTCCAATTCCACGCTGGGTTCCTCGATGTGGTCGTCGTGGTCGAGATGCGCGCTGAATAGGACCGGGTCTACGTTGTACAGGTAGCCGACCAGGCGTTGGATGCGGTCTGGTCCCATGTTAAATTTGGCAAATTGGCCATCGTGGATGGAATCTATGACGGCATTGGCAATGCCTCGTTGGCGCGCCTGATCGTGGGCGCGCTGAATGCCGATGTCGTAGACTGGTTTGGGCGTGCCGGGAGGGAATGGGGGGACGGCCGTTTTTTCCTTATTGGGTCGCTTCAGCCCGCCATGGGCGATGAGCATCTGGAAGAGCGTGATGGCCGCGCCGGCCACAATAATGGCTGGCAAAGCCTCTGTTTTTTGGGTGACCAATACAATTAACATAAAGTAACTGGCAACCATGCCCCGCAAGCCGGCGAAGCGTAACGATTTGGCCTCGTCGGAGCCGGGCGTGATGCCGCGCTCTTGCAAGATGTCGTGGCGGACGAAAAACACAGTCGTGCTGGTGATGACAAAGGCGCTGACAAATCCAAAGGCATAATACGCTTCGACAACAATAACCTCACGGATGATGGGAATCATAATGGCCGATATGCCCCAGATTACGCCGATGCCGATGCGGTCATCCATAAAAAAGCCGGGCAGCCGCCCCAAGCGGGCGGCGTTAGCGGCCACGGCCGCGCCACCGACGTAACCGCCTCCCTGCGCCAACAACAAAATGATGGCCAACAGCGTGCCGGCAACAAAGAGAAAGGTCTCGCCAGACGTCCCGGACGTTGCCTCGCTGACTTTGCGGGCCAGGGCAATATCGGCGGCTAACCCCTCGATAATTTCGTCTTCCGACAAGCCGATTAGCTCTTCGGGCAAGGCCGGGGTATTGCTGAGCGGGCCTTCCAGAGCGGTGGCCGTGTATTCGGCCGTATACAGTTCTGCGGCGGCCAATTGGTCGGCATTGGTGATGACCACATCTTCTGGCGAGACGCCGTCGCCGAGCGTTTGCGCGGAAACGATTTCGTACTCGATGAGCAGGGTACTATATCCTTCGGTGGCCGGGATGTTCCACTGTCGCGCGGCGAAAAGCTGGAAAACCCCTGTGCCGATGAGAAAAATGGCGGCCAGCGTGAGGGCGGTATTGATAGTTTTCCATTTGGGGCGGGCGGCGTGTTTGCCGCTGGCCGGAATGACTTCATAGCCGGAAAAGCCCAGCATGGCGCTGGACATGGAGCGGAAAAATAATTGGAAGAGGACGACTGTGGAGAGGGCGGAGATGTCTTGGGTGGCGCGGATGACGTGTTCCGTGACGCCGGCAAGCTGTAAGCGGGTAACGATGCCCTGGGTAAGAAAGGCCCATTCCGGGTTGGAAACGGCCGTTGCCCCCACCATTCCCAAAGCCACCACCGTAAAGATAGTAAACGCCCCACCGCCAATCAAAAACAAGGGGACAGCCCTTTTGGGTCCCATCGCCACCAGAACCACCATGATAAAAAAGGCAAAAACCTCCGCCAGCAGGATGCGGTAAGGGGCCAGTTCCGGCAAAATCAACATGGTTACGTCGGCGGCGGAAATGGAGCTGATGATAATGGTGAGAATGGCATCCAGGAAAAACAGGCTGGTGCCAATCCAGGAGAGCCAGCGCATTTTGGGCGGGCCGATGGCCTCCACCAGCGGGCCGCTGCCGCCAGCGTTGGGGCGCAAGTAAGCGCCCGCTTTATAAGCAGGCACAATACCCAAAAATAGCAGCACAGAAAGCAAAATGAACGCAGCGATGGCAATCTCGTGGTGGCCCTGCGCGCCGTGGATGGCTAACAACGTCTGGTAGGCGGCCACGCTGAAGGCGTCGGCGGCGATTTCAAAGATCAGCGCCAGCACGCCTAACCCTGCGCCACCAAGCAGCAATCCTTCTACCATCAAATTGGGCAGCTTGCGGTTGGCTTCTTTTCGCTCGACCGGGTCAATATAATTTTTAAACATGGGGTAACTCTCCTATCACAGCATGAGGGTTAAAAAGAACAGTCTTGTGGACTATTCAACGATAAAAAATTTGTAAGCTATTGTGGGGCTGGCAATCTGGGGGAGATTTAAGCGTTGGGAGGTTGTGCGGTAGTCAGAATATAAAGCATAACGTGTCGTCATCTGTTTCAGTTTTCAGGTGTTGGCTGCCTGATTGTTTATGACCAGGGCAGGTATGGTACTTCTCCGATGGTTTAGGGCAAAGGTTAAGTGGGTGCTAAAAAATTGTCACTGTTCGGTTTCTCTGGCAAGACCCCAAAGGTTTGATACCCAGATAATCCAAATTCCCAGGAGGCATCATGAGTGGTCTAACCCACCACCACTAATGAAAGGTTGAGATTTGTCAAATCTTTAAGATTTGACAAATCTATTTTCAAGGGAGCTAACCCCTGGGGTTTGCATCGTTGCAAAAAATTATTATAGACCAGGTTTTACCGGTCGGCCAATATAACCTGCGCGCTGCCGCCCACGGTTCACCGGCCGGATGCGGCGTGAGCCTGGAGCTATAGTTGTTGGGGTTGGGGGAATACAGTAGACTTTGCGCATGTCTGAATCTTATATTGCTTGGGTTCGTGAACGTGTTGGTCGGCGTAAGATTTTTTTGGTTACGTCATCGATCATCTTGCGGGATAGTGACGGCCGTATTCTCCTCCAGCACCGCACCGATTTTGATGTGTGGGGGCTGCCTGGCGGCGTTTTGGAAATCGATGAAGATATTCAGGCCTGCGCCCGCCGTGAATTATGGGAAGAAACCGGCCTGGAAATGGGCGAGCTGCGGTTGGTGGGCATTTATACCCACCCGCAGTTCGATGTTACGTATCCCAATGGGGATGAAGTCCAGCAGTACACCATCTGCCTGACGGGTCTGGTTTCTGGCGGCGAAATGCTGCCGGACATGGTGGAAACCAAAGCGCAAGATTTTTTCGCGCCGGAAGATTTGGCCGGCCTGACCGTGCCGCATTGGTACCGGGCGATGATTCGGGATGGTTTGGCGGGCGGGCCGCCCGCTTTTTTGCCGCCGTATGTGTCGGCACGGCCGTCTGATCAAATCCAACTTATGCGCCAGTTTGTGGGGCATGGCCGGATGATTGCCGTTGGGGCCATGGCGGCGGTGCAAAGAGACGACGGCCGTTTCCCTGGTGCGCCGCTCGGATAACGGCGCATGGACGTTTCCCGCCGGGTATTCTGACCTGGGCGAAAATGTGGCCCATACGGCCGTGCGCGAAACCTGGAAGAAACTGGCTACCACATCACCATCGAGCGCATCCTGGCCATCTATTCCTCGCCAACCTACCACCACACCTTTCCCAATGGCGATCAGGTTAAAAATGTGGGCACGCTGTTTTTGGCGCGGCTCGTTGGCGGGCAGCCTGCCCCAGACACGGCCGAAATTTCAGCCATCGCCTGGCTGCTGCCGGAAGAGATCGTCCAGCAGGTGCCAGAAATTTTTCGCCACCTGTATGAACGTGTATTGGCCATGGGGCCAGAAGGTGTGTTGTTGGATTGAGGGGCAGCACAGATCGCAAAATTCTCTGGCTGGTGGGCATGGTTCTCGGATTGTTGGCTCTGGGAACAGCCGGTTATGTGTTGATCGAAGGGTGGGGGGCAGTAGATTCCCTGTTTATGACGGTGATTACGCTGACGACTGTGGGCTTCGGCGAGGTTAAGCCGCTGTCAACGGCCGGACGATTGTTTACGATGGGCTTGATTTTGTTGGGCGTCGGCACGCTGGCTTACGGCTGCGCACGCTTGGCGAATTGATTTTAGAGCGCGATTATTTGCGGCAGTGGCGGCGGCGGCGAATTATGCGGCAGGTGAGAGTGATGGAAAATCATGTGATTGTGTGCGGTTACGGCCGTGTTGGGCAAAGTGTGGTGGAAACATTGCGCGAGGGGAAACGGCCGTTTGTCATCATCGAAAAAAATCCGCTCAACGCCGAGGCTTGCGGCAGCAAGGCATTTACGTCATTGAGGGCGATGCGACCCACGACGCAATCCTTTATGATGCCGGGGTTGAACGCGCCTGGGGCCTTATCGTTTGCTCCGGCGAAGATTCCATCAACCTGTTCGTTGTGCTGTCGGCCAGAGCCATCAAGCCCGATTTATTCATCATTGCCCGCAGCATTGAGGGCGTGAACGAGGCTAAAATGCGCCTGGCCGGCGCGAATCGGGTCATCTCGCCCTATCAGATTGGTGGGCGGCACATGGCAATCTGGCCATCCGGCCGCACATCACCGATTTTTTTGAAGTTGTGACCCTGGACAATGGGGAAGAAGTCTGGGTGGAAGAATTGGTGGTGGCCGAAAACGCCCGGCTGGATGGCAAAACGGTTGGCGAGGCGGACGTGCGGCGGCAAACCGGCGTTACGCTGGTCGCCTTGCGCCAGGACATAGGCGATGGGCGCGTCTCGACAATTGTTCCCAATGCCAGCACCCGGATGTCTGCCGGGGATGAGTTGATCGTGTTGGGGACGCGGGAGCAGTTGTCGCAGTTGGAGCAGTTGGCGCGATGAGACGACGCTGGTCGTGGGCGGGATGGCTGGGCGGCGGGCTGTTGCTGATGCCGCTGCTGCTGCTCTGGGCCGTTTCGGCGCGGACGATGGAGAATTACACCGCCCCGGACGGCCCCATTTTCACCGGAAATTTTGCCGGAGCGCCGCCGCCGGTTCCGTCACAGATTCGGGTGGTGAGCTGGAATATTCGGTTTGGGGAGGAAGTGGCAACGGCCGTAGCCGAAATTCGCCGCAACCCCAACCTGGCCGACGCCGATATTGTGCTGTTGCAAGAAATGGACGAGGCCGGTGTGGCGTATCTGGCGGAAGCGCTGGCTTATAATTATGTCTACATACCGGCGTCGGTTCACAGCCATCACGGCCGTAATTTTGGCAATGCGGTGCTGGCAAAATGGCCCATCAGCCAGCCGGAAAAGCTGCTGCTGCCATTTGCCAATCCCAGCAACGGGCAGCGGCGCATCGCGGCCAAAGCGGTTGTGAATGTGGGTGACTTGCCGTTGACGGTGTACAGCGTGCATACGGAAACGTATTGGTTAAATTCGTTGGGCCGCCGCGCTCAGGCAACGGCCGTTGTGCGCGATATTCCTGTTGGTCAGTCGCCGGTCATTGTGGGCGGCGATTTCAACACCATTTCCAAAACCGATAGGGCGCGGCTGGTCGGACAATTTACCGACGTGGGGTTGGCGCGCGCCCTGACTGCGCCCACAGTTTCCATCGCCGGGATAGATGTGACGGCGGATTATCTATTTGCCCGGTCGCTGGCGATGGCTGCGGTCGGCAGCGCGGAAACAGCGGCCAGCGATCATGCCCCTGTTTGGGCGACTTTTTCTTTAATTGACTGATGGACCGCGCATCAAACCCTAAGGGTTTTTTCGGGCCTCTGGAAAATGACCATTGAATTGGTAAAACCCTTAGGTTTTCACTGATGTAAAACCCTAAGGTTTTTCGGGCCTCTGGAAAATGACCATTGAATCGGTAAAACCCTTAGGGTTTTTATCAGAGAGTTATTGATCAGTATTCTGACGACGCGTGAGTAAAATTCAGATATAGTTAGGTGAAGCTGATCCTATTTGAAGCAGGAGGAGTAGATGGTGAAAAAGCGTTTGCGTTTTGAGTGGTTGACGGCCGTTTTGGGCCTTCTGTTGTTGTTGTTTATGGGCGGCGCCCAATCGGTTTACGCAGAGGGTATTGTGTTTGGCGAGCTTGTGGCTGCCGGGGATGAGATAGAAGGCGACGTTGTCTTAAATGGCAATGACGTTCGTCTGGCAGGGGTCGTGGATGGGGATGCTTTTATCATCGGCCAGACGGTGATCATCGACGGCGATGTCAATGGCAGTCTTTTTGTATTTGGCAACAAAGTGGTCATCAATGGCCAGATAGGGGGCAGCGTTTACGTGGGTTCGGTGTCCACGCAGGTGGGGGGAACGGCCGTTATCGGCCGCAGCCTCTACAATGCCGGCCTGAGTTTGCTCACAGAACGAGGCTCAACCGTCGGCCGCGACCTGTTCGCGGTGACGTTTAGCGCCCGGTTGGCCGGCAACGTAGAGCGCAACACCCAGGCGGTGATAGGCATTGTTGAAGTGGTGCGATTTGTCCTGAACTCAATCAATCGGGTCACCACCGGTCAATCAGTTTCTTTTCTGGAGCCGGGCTTAACGATTGATACGCGCAACAAATCCACCATGTACCGGGTGCGCGCCCAGGCCGAGGAAATAAATCCGCAGATGGTGGCAGCGGGAAACTGGGCGGCTGACCGGGGAAGGCTGCTGGTGAGTTATCTGGTAGTGGGCGTGCTGGCTTTGTGGCTGCTGCCCAATTGGCTGCAAAAGTGGTCGGGCCAGGCGGGGAAACGGCCGTTGCCCGCGCTTGGTTCGGGACTAGGAGCCTACATTTTCGGCTTTATCGGCTCGTTAATTGCCCTGATCGTTTTAATTGCCCTGGGCGCGGGACTGGCAATGGTCACATTTTGGGGGCTGGCGTTTACGTGGTGGGGCATTTCGTTATCGTTACTGAGCCTGTTTTTCTGGATTTTCATTCTCTTTGTCTCCTACCTCAGCAAAGTCATCGTCGCCTACCGCTTTGGCGGCTGGTTCCTGGGCCGATTCATGCCGCGGGCGCAGCGCCGGGTTTGGTCGCTGCTGTTTGGTCTGGTTGTTTTTGTTCTGCTGGCTGCCATCCCATACGCCGGTTGGGCTTTGAGCCTGATCGTGACGTTTATCGGTTTGGGCGCGGTGGTTGTGGCCTTTTTTATGGATCAGCAGAACAGGAGAGCCGGGGAAACGGCCGTAACTGCGGCGAAATAAAATGTATCAATTTGATCTAACGACAATCGGCGGGTTTTTGGCCTCTCTGTGGGCCTTGATTCAGGGCGTGTTGTCTCTGGATCCACAAGCCTACAACGCCGCTCTCACCCAGGAGGGCGGCGGCCGATTGTCGTTGGCGGTGCTTTTTGTCGCCGGGGTTTCCATCACCATTGGCCAGAGTGTGGTGCTGTTTGCCAACCGCTTGCCGCGCCGCCGGTTTATCGTCAGTCTGGTGTTATCGTCGCTGCTGCTGCTGGTGGGCGTGCTGTTTTGGGCGGCCAGTGTTTGGGTATTGGCTACCTATGTGTTTGGTGCAGAACGCTCCCTTCGGCTGGTGATGATTGTGGTTAGCCTGAGTTATGCGCCGATGTTGTATGGCGTGTTTGTTTTACTGCCTTATTTGGGCAACATCCTCTACATTTTTTTGCGCATCTGGATTTTAATCGCTTTAGTGGGAGCGGTTACGGCGATTTTTCCCCTGGCTATCTGGCAGGCGTTAATTTGCTCCTTGCTGGGCTGGTTGATGCTGGAAATGGCGACGCGTCTGCCGGTGGTTTCGGCCGTCGAAAACTGGTTGTGGCGCAAAACAACCGGCACGCGGGAAATCCTGCCGACAGAAGATGTGGTGGAAAGATTTGTCAGCGAGCTGCGGGCAGCGTCACGGCCGTTACCCGGTAACACCTCCGAACAGGAGGAACAAACATGAATCTGGTTGAGCCGCTTCTCTGTTTGTTTTCTATCGGACTGCTTCTCTTTGTTCTTTTGGCCATGGCTTCGCCGTTGGAGGCCTTGGGTTGGTGGTCGGGTTGGTCTAAGCGCCAGGTTGCGTCGGCACGGCCGTCTGAATCCGCCCTCTTGCCCGCTCCCGCCTCCGACGCTGATTTTTTTATCGTTTACCTGACGGCCATCGGCGGCATTTCTGCCGACGATATTTCCAAACGCGAGCTTACCTTTCTGGCGCATTTGCAGGCGCAGGCGCCCACAGCCGAAATCATCCACGACGTTTTCCCGTTTTCGGTTACCAATAATCCGCTTAACGGCGAACGCCAGCTAAGCTGGCTCTGGCAAAAAATCCACAACACCCGCATGGGCGGCAAAAAGAGCTTTGTTTCGACGTTGATTTTTGTGCGCAACTTGCTGCAAGTCGGCGTTTCCAGCGATCCACGCTATGGCCCTATTTATAATGTGGGCGTCGCCCGCGAGATTGCCCTCAGTTTGCTGCGCCATGGCTACCGCCCGGCCAGCGGCAAGCCCATCACCGTGATGGGTTGGAGCGGCGGCGGGCAAATTGCCGTGGGGGTTGTGCCTTATTTGCATCAGGCGCTGGATGCCCCCGTATACGTGGTGTCTGTCGGTGGAGTAATGGCCGATGACCCAGGCGTGGTTTTTATGGAGCACATGCTTCATTTGCAAAGCGCTAAAGATAAAATCCCTGATATTGGCAAACTTTTGTTTCCCGGCCGCTGGCCGATGGTGCGTTATTCCGGCTGGAATCAGGCGCTAGCCGACGGCCGTATCACCATTATTGACCCCGGTCCGATGATCCACACCGGGCGCGGCGATTACTTTGATTACAAAGCTAAACTGCCAGACGGCCGTACCCACGTCGAAAAAACCACTGCCCTCATTGGCGAGTTTATCCGCCAACAAGTACCCGCTCCCACTGCCTGAAAAGGTTTCCCATGCGCGTTTTTGGTCTGATTATGGCGTTCGTCACGACGACGACGTTGTTAAACCCCCGCAGCGGGCCGCTGCATTTCCTGTTATGGCTGCCCAAATTGTTGGCCTCGGCGTTGTCTCCGCTGGTGGTGGCAGCGAGTTGGCTGCCGATTTTGGTTGGCCGGCGGCGGCGTGATCCGCTGTTGGTTGGGTTGGGGATAACCAGCACCTTTCTGGCGCTGCGGCAGTTGGCGGCCGTGACTGCGCCCAGAGAAGCGGAACTTGTCGAAGCCTTTGGGGCAGATTGGGAAGCGAAGATTCCCGTGACGCTGCGCGCTCGATTTTTGCGCCGTCGTTGGCGGCCGATTGTGTGGGGCGGGGCTGTGGGGCGGGTGCAGCGCAATGTGGTGTATGGCGTGAATCCGGAAACTGGCGCGCCGCTGATCGCCGACTTGCTGCACCCACCGGAGGGTGTGCCGGCCAGTGGTTTGGCGATGATTTTTGTGCATGGGGGTGCGTGGCGTTACGGCCGTCGCAATATCGACAAATTTCCCTATTTCCATCAACTGGCCGGCCAGGGCCACCTGATCATGGACATTGATTACACGCTGAATCCAAAAACGTCGGTTCCTGGCATGGTGATGGACGTGAAGCGGGCTATTCTGTGGCTGAAAGAACATGCCGCCGAGTACGCCATCAACCCGGAACGGATTGTGTTGACGGGGCAGTCGGCTGGCGGTCATTTGTCTTTGCTGGCGGCGTATACGCCCAATTATCTGGGCTTGCAGCCCAAAGATGCCGACGGCCGTACCATGGTGGGTGATACGGCCGTGCGCGCCGTTATCTCCTACTATGGCCCGCCGGACATGGTGGCTATGTTTGACGATATTGAAGCGCGTTTTGGCGGGGTGATGTCTCAGCGCGTAAATCGGCGGGTCAACCAGCTTTTGGAGCGTATTGGCGAGGATGGTTGGGACCAGGGGCTTTCTTCGCTCATGGGCGGTCCTTTGGCGGATATTCCCGACATGTATCGCCTCATTTCGCCCATCACCTATGTGGACCAAGATTGTCCGCCCACGCTGCTGCTGCACGGAACCCACGATTTACTGGTGGACCCCTTGGCTGTCAAGCGGTTGTATCAGGCGCTGCGATTAGCCAATGTGCCGGTGGTGTATCTGCCTATGCCGGGCTGTGAGCACAGTTTTGAGTCTGTTTTGCCGCGTGTGTCGCCGGGGGCGCAAACGGCCGCGTATTACATGGAGCGGTTTTTGGGTTTGGTGATCTGAAGCGCGGCGGCTGGAGATACTGGACTCCAGCCGCCACGTTGTGGGTTTACCGGGGACTGATCAGCGGTTCGTAGCGCAAAATGACCTGACCCGACATGTCTTTGATGATTAATTCGTTGGGGTTGATCTGGTAAGAGGCGGCCTGGGGTATGAGTTGGAAGTAGCGCGCTTCTTGTTCCATGATGCCTGGCGGATCGTCGCAGGCGATGTTGGTGCTGGTAAGGCCGGTGATGGTTACTTGCCCGTTGGCGCCGGTGAAACGGCCGTTATACGTGTTGCAGCCGCCTGTGCCCGTGAGCTGTCCATCGTTGCCAAAGAGGGCGGTGACCTCTGTCCCGTTGATGACAGACACCAACGCGCCAACGCCATCATAGTAATAGGACAACTTCCAGGATGTCCCGGCCAGCGGCGGGATGGTGGGTACGGCCGTTACCGTCACCGTGCGCTCTTGGGCATCCTGACGGCCGTCACTCCCATTTGCTTCTAACCGGTAAATATAAGAACCGGCGTCATTCAGGCAATCTGGCGCGGTGCCGCTGGCCGGCCCATTGTCCAGGATGACTGCCCCGTTGCGCAGCAGACGGATGGTGCTGATAGAGCCGCCCACCGACCAGTTGATGCTGACGCAACTGCCAGCCTGAATTTGTGTCGGCGAGACATTGAAAGAAAGGATTTGCGGCGGGGCAACGGTGGTGGCAGTGGGGGGAACGGCCGTGGGCGTATTGGGCTGTGGCGTGGCTGTCGGCTGCGCCGGGGCTACCACGTTGATTGTTTGCGACTGGTTTGTCGTGCCGCCGGGTCCGGTAGCTTCGATGCGATACGTGGTAATGCCAGTCTGCGTGGGGCAATCGGAGGTCGATCCATTGACCGGGGCGCTGTCCCAGATAATAACATTGTCGCGGAAGAGGCGAATTGTGGTAATTCGACCCTCAACCCACCAATTTAGCGTAACGCACTGTCCTAAAGCCACCTGGTCGGCCGGGGTGACGGTGAAGCGATGAATAACTGGCGCACCAACCACCGGTTGGACAAACACGGTAATATCGCGTACTTCCACCGTGTTGTCCAGCCTGTCGACCCGCAGTTGATAAACAGTTGTTTCTGGCGGGCATTCAGACCGTGTGCCGCTGGCCGGAACCGGGAAGTTTTGCCAATTTTGCCCCCGTTGGAAGAAATAAACCGCCCTGGCCCCAACCACATTCCAGTTGAATGTCACGCATTGGCCGGCGGTAATATTAGAGCGGTCTACCGTGAACTGGATGTTGGCTGACGGGGTTTGGGTGGGAGCGGGTGTTGCGGTAGCCGGACTGGGTACGCGAATGCCTACCCAAATCCGGTCGCCAAACGTTCTGCCTTGCGCGTTGCGCATCGACCAAAAGGCCTGATAGGTTCCCGGGGTCAACGGCGAAACCAGGTCGACAAATATGTCGTAGGTTTGGCCGGGGGCGACGCTGCCCTGGATAACAGCCGGTTGGCCGCCCATTTGCGCCAGCGGCGAATTGCCGTTGACAAAAACCAGGGCGTAGGTGTTGTTCCAGGTGCAGGTGCCGGAATTGCGAATGCGCCACCATTTGCGGAAGGGTTGTCCGGGGGCGATTTCTGGCGGGGTGGTCATGTTGTTGTCGTCCAGGTTCAGGTCTTGGACAAAAGTCATCTGGTCGATGCAGGGGATGGGCGTGGCCGTGGGGAAGGGCGTGGCTGTGATCGGCAGCGGTGTGGGCGGCGGCACAATTTCGCCGGGACCCAGACCGAGATATTGCTGCACCAGGGCGTTCAGGCGGCCGGAGTTTTGGATTTGGATGAGGGCGTTGTTGATCTGGGCCTGGGTGGTGGCTGCGCCGTTGACCAGAGCGATGGCCAATCGCTGCGGGTTCAGGCCCTGACCGACGATGCGCAGGCCGCCGGCGGCCACGGCCGTTTGGGCCACCGGTATATCGACAATGGCCAGGTCGATACGGCCGTTGCGCACGTCCTCAATCGCCTGACTGGCTTGCTGGTAAATTTGCAATCTTTCGGCCGGCATAATGCCCGTATCGACCAACGATTCTTGCAGCCAGCGTTGGTAAACTGTGGAGCGCTGCACGCCGACGCGGTACGCCGCCAACTGGGTAACGGAATTGATGGCGGCAATGTTGGCGTTTTGGTTGGCCAGAATGGCATCGTCGCTGACAAAGTAAATGTTGGAAAAATCAAACAAGGCTTCTCGTTCTGGCGTAACGGAAATGGCGGAGATGGCGACGTCGATTTGCTGCAATTGCAGCGCGCCGGCCAGACCATCAAAGGACATGTCTTTGATTTCTACGGCTACACCTAACGCCTGGCCGATCTCCCGAATGAGGGCAATGTCGAAACCGTCGGGTTGAAAAGTGTCGTTGTAGAAGGAAAAGGGTGGGTAATCCAGAGAAGACCCCACAACTATTTTACCGGAGCTGCGGATGCGTTCCCACGGATCGCTGGGCGGCAATACGGGCGGCGGCGTAGGGGTCGCGGTCTGGCTGCCGCCGGAGAAATAATCGAGCAGCGCTGAGGTAAAGGCAATGGAAACGATGCAGGCTAACGCTAATAAGATGATTAGCAGGATGTTCGACGGTTTTCTGGCCATGTTTCCCTCCAATTCCACCGGGTATTTTCCGGGAGGTCTTGTTACTCAAATGAAAATAAAATGTGTCCCCAAGCTGGGTCATTTATATCATAGTTGGCCGAAAATTGTCTACATAATCTTAAACGGCCGTTCGTGTGCCAATTGCGGCTGTCGGTGGTAAAGTGGAAGCAGGTGAGATGGGATTTCTCCCATAACGCTGTCAGCAGTTTGTGCGGGTAAAATAGTGGAAAAAGCTGCGGTATTCTGCGATTGACTCGGGCAGGCCGTTAGCCGCAAAACCGCAAAAACCCAAAACGAAGCCGAAAAGTGAATGTTCAAAATTTATCATCCTGCTAAGTCTCAGTTTTGTCTAGATGACTGCCGGATTAGAGTTGATTGGGAAGCGTTGGAAATGTTGCAGGGGAAAGGTTGTTGGCAAAAAGTTGCCTGGCTGGCGGCGCTTGGTCTGGTTGTTGCCTTGTTGGGCGCGGCAGCGATTAGCCGCTGGCCCGGATTGGCGGCGCAGGCCGCGCGGCCGTTGCGCCAGATTATTGGCAATCGCGGGGTGGCTGCGCTGGAGACTGTGTTGTTTGCAGCGCAAGATGGGGTGCGTCAGGCGGAGTATGGCTTGGGTTTGCAGGCTGCGGAAGCGCCCTGGCCGACGGCCGTACTGCCGTTACCAACGGCCGTACCCGTCCAGCCATCGCCCAGTCCACCAATCGCGCCGCCTACTGCCACACGGCCGTCGCCTGTCGCTGCCGGCGATGCCACCCAGTCGCCCGAACCAACCGAACAACCTGAAGCAACGGTTACTCCCACACCACCGCCAACCCCGGTTCCCTGGACACTGCCATCGCTAACTCCTTTTGGCGATCTGGCGGGCGAGGGGGAATGGCAGGCGTATTTGCACAATGAAGCGGGTGAGGTTGTGGGGCTGCGTACGTTTTTACAGCCGGATGCAGAACGGCCGTATGCCCTGGTAGCTGTTGTGGCCTTTGATTTAAGAAACGTAGATTTGCGGTATGTATTAGGCTCGCAGGAACCGGCCGTTGACGGCGGCCCGCGCGGCAGCGGTTTCATACCGGCAAACCATTTGCAGGCCAACCGGCTCATCGCCACGTTTAATGGCGGCTTTATGGCCTCGCATGGCGCCTATGGCGCCATGGCCGATGGCCTGGAAGCGCTGCCCGCCAAGGATGGCTACGCCACCGTGGCTATTTACAGCGACGGCGACGTGCGCATTGGCAACTGGGGCGACACGATTTCGGCCGACGGCGATTTTATCGCCTGGCGTCAGAATGCGCGTCTGGTTGTGGAGGATGGCGCAATCAACCCTCGTGTTTATAATGGTTCTATTACCACCTGGGGCGGCAATATCAATGGGGACATTGTCACCTGGCGTTCGGGGCTGGGCATCAGTTCCGATAATAATGTGCTTTATTTTTTGGCTGGCCCAAGTATGAGCATGCCCACATTGGCTGCGGCGATGACGGCCGTTGGCATGAAAAATGGCTTTTTGCTTGACATAAACGAATCATGGGTTCATTTTGCCCAAATTATGCCCGACACAGACAACGAAATGATCGCCATACCGCTGTTTTCTGAAGGCATGGAAACCAAACCCGACCGCTATTTGCGCCAATCTGACCGAGATTTTTTCTACATCGTTACCACCGAGACCAAAAAATGAGCGCCAAGTAAGAGGCGCAACCTTTTGTTGCTGGTGGGCGTTGAAAGGCATGTTGCTAAAGCTTTAATGTGTTGATGGCGGTGGAAAATTAAGGTCAACCGCCGGCAAATTAATAAGGAGATGAGTTGAGATGAAAAAGAGATCGAATTGGCTGTTGCTGACCCTTTTGGCAGTTGGGCTGGCGTTGTTGGTTGCCTGTGGCGGTAATGGGCAGCCCGCAGGCCCGGAGCAAACCTTGTATGTTGGACCGAATCTGGTGGAATGCACAGGCGTAGCGCCGCAAACGTGTATGCAAGTAAAAGATACGCCTGACGGCGAATATCGTCTATTTTATGACCAGATCGAAGGGTTTACATTTGAAGAAGGGTATGACTATGAACTGCGCGTACGCACTGAACCGGTAGAAAACCCGGCGGCCGATGCCTCATCGTTGCGGTATATCCTGGTGGAAGAAGTTAGCAAAACCCCGATGAGTTCTGGCGTTGCCGATGCAGCAACTGGCGGGCAAATGAAAACCTTGTATGTCGGCCCAGAATTGGTTGATTGTGTGGGCGTTGCCCCTCAGCAATGTATGCAGGTAAAAGAAAATCCGGCCGATGCGTACACGCTTTTTTACGGTCAGATTGAAGGCTTTACCTTTGAGCCAGGTTATGAATATGAATTGCAGGTAAGCGTAGAAACTGTGGATAACCCACCGGCGGACGCCTCGTCTTTGAAATATACGCTGGTCGCTGTAGTTAGCCAGACGCCCGTAGGGGAAGCTGCCCCGGCCGATTTTTCTGGCGCGTCGTCCCTGACAAGAATCTTATGGCGGTTGCAATCTTACCAGGGCACGGCCGTTGCGGCTGGCGCGGAGATTACGGCCGTTTTTGGTGACGATGGCTCGCTGGTGGGCAGCTCTGGCTGCAACAATTACAACACATCCTTCACGGTGGATGGCGGCGCGCTCACCATCAACCCCATCATCGCGGCCACAATGATGGCCTGCGAAGAAACAATCATGCAGCAGGAAATGGCGTATCTGGCTGTGCTGCCCACGGCAGCCGCCTGGACCGTTGCCGACGATACATTGACGTTGAGTGATGCTTCTGGCGCGGCACTGTTGGTTTACACGGCCGTTAGCTCCACGCCGCTCACCGGCACAACCTGGCAGGTTACCGGCTTTAACAACGGTTTGGGCGGCGTGACAACGCTGATAGACGGCACAGAGATTACGGCCGTTTTCGGTGACGATGGCTCCCTGAGTGGCAATGCTGGCTGCAACAACTACAGCACCTCTTACACCATCGACGGTGACAACATCAGCATCAACCCGGGTATCGCTACCACCAGAATGGCCTGCGCTGAAAATGTGATGGCGCAAGAAACCGCTTACCTGGCCGCTTTGCCCACCGCCGCAACCTATGCCGTTCAGGGCGACGGGCTAGAACTGCGCCACGTAACCGGCTCGTTGATTGCCTCCTACACCGCTGCTGCGCCTGAGACAACCGCTTCCCTGGTTGGCACATCCTGGCAGCTCACCGGTTACAACAATGGCAATGATGCGGTGGTTTCGGCGATGAGTGGGGTGGGCGTAACGGCCGTCTTCGGCGAAGATGGCACGCTTTCCGGCACGGGCGGCTGCAACAACTACAGCACCTCCTATACCCTGGACGGCAGCACGCTCTCTATCAACGCGGCCATTGCCAGCACCATGATGGCCTGCGCCGAAGATGTGATGGCTCAAGAAACCGCATTTTTGGCGGCTTTGCCGATGGCGACCACTTATACAATCCAAGGGGACGCTCTGGAACTGCGAGACGCCAATGGGGCGCTAGTCGCTTCATTTACCTCCGCTCCGCCAGCCGCGACAACACTTGTGGGGGCGGAATGGACGGTTACGGTTTTCAATAACGGCAACCAGGCGGCTGTCAGTCTGGTGAATGGCACGGAAATTACCATGATGTTCGGCGAAGATGGTAGTGTTCAGGGTTCGGCCGGCTGCAACCTATACTTCGGGTATTTTACGGTCAGCGGCGAAACAATTAGTGTCGGACCTTTGGCTACTACACGCGCCTTCTGCCCGGAACCCGAAGGCATTATGGAACAAGAAGATCAGTTCCTGGCGGCGCTGCAAACGGCCGTGTCCTACACCATCCAAAATGGTACGCTAGACCTGCGCACCGCCGACGGGGCAATTGCTGTCATGGCCAGTTCCGGCTCTGCCGCCGCCATGCCTGGCAGCACGGCCGTTGCCTTGCTGTCCCAGCCGTAGCCGCGCTAAGGATTGAAAATTAAGGGTCTTTGGGATTTCATGGGGTTTGGTCTGATTCGTGATGCGTGAAACCTCTCTGGTCACGCATCACGCTTCACGCATCAGGGCCTGTCAACCCCCTGAGTTCCTGAAGAACCAAAATTAAATAACATGCGAAAGATTGGACCAATCTTCTGAGATTGGTCCAATCTAAGCGTGCAAATTATTCAATTCTCGTTCCTAAGCGCATAGGAGCGTATACGAAGCACACCCTCAGGTAAACCTCCACATACGCGCCATAATCAAATTCAGGCAGACTGGACGATTACGGGTTTGGCCTGTTTTGTATAATTAGTCCATAAGAAGTATTGCCAGACAGCTTCGCAAACAGTAGACTATTGCACGCAGCAGCAGTCTACTGCTCGTTATTTGCTGCTGCGCGGATGATAAATTTGAACAAAAAGGTGACACATGACGGCAATAAAACCTGAACTCATAACAATTATCGAGGGTCCAACACCTGATTTTCATCCCACGCCGCACCGTTGGTTACAATCTATTCATGAAGGTCCAGATGATCGGGCGATTGCTCTGTGCCAGCTGCGCACCAACAACGGAAATGACATCATCACCCGCTGCGAAGATGCCTGGCATGAAGGCCGCCCAGTAAAACTAGATTACCCAGATGAAATGCGGATGCGCCAACAAGCAGATGTGGTGGCCATGCGTTTGGAATCTTTGGAAGAAGGTCCGATGTTATCGCTTTGGGTTTCACTCGATTTTGACCTGGAATATGACGAGGGCGAATTCGATGATGAAGATTTCGATGAAGAAGATTTTGACGATGAGTTTGACGATGAGGATGATGGCCTCAATTATTTTTAATTGAAAGAGCCTGGCGGCGAATGACAAAATAGTTTTGTCATTCGCCGCTTTTTTGTATTTGTTTGCTGCTTATCAGCGCCAGTAGTGCAGCCCCTCGGATTTTTCGCTGTTTAACTAAGCCAAAAGAGATACCTAATGACTCAGATATTTGATCGATTGCAACAATGGTTTTTAGTCCATGGCCTGACAATTTTAGTCATTTTGCTTTTGAGTGTGGCTGGTTATTATTTGCTCGAGGCCGTTGTGCGGTTTATGGGCCGCCAGATAAAGGGGCTGGATAGCGAAGCTGGCGGCGGTTTTGATAAGCGGACAGAGACAATTTCTAAGGTGGTGCATAGCGCCGGGCTGGCGGCGATTGTGGCGACGGCCGTTGTCATGATTTTGCAAGAAGTCGGCGTGCCTATTGCGCCATTGCTGGCCAGTGTGGGCGTGGTTGGGTTGGCTTTAGGGTTGGGCGCGCAAACGCTGGTGAAAGACGTGATTAGCGGCGTGTTCATTTTGCTAGAAAACCAATACATGATTGAAGACGTTATCCAGGTGAATGCCATTGTTGGCAATGTGGAGGAAATGACGCTGCGGACAACGGCCGTGCGCGATTCCACCGGCACCCTCTTTATGATCCCCAATGGCGAAATTCGCATTGTGGCCAATCGCTCCCGCGACTGGTCGCGGGCGATTGTAGACGTGGGTATTGCCTACGAAGCCAACGTCGACCGCGCGCTGGCTGTGCTGCAAACCAGCGGCGAAACCCTGGCCCATGACGAAGAAATGAGCGATTTACTGCTTGAATCCCCGCAAGTCACCGGCATCGAAGGTCTGGACGAATGGGCCGTGCGTCTGCGGCTGATGGTCAAGACAAAGCCGAACAAACAATGGGAGGTTCAGCGCTTTTTGCGCCGTCAGATACGCCTGGATTTTGCCGCCGAGGGGATTGAAATGGCTTTTTCTCGTCGTGAAGTTGCCGTGCTCAGAGCAGAACGCGACAAGAGTGAATAAGAGGGCGTTAGACAGACGTTGGGTGTCTGCCAATTCTGGTGATAGCCAGATGGCCGGCAGATTTATTGTTGGGTGGCAACGTAAAGTTTGCTGCCGTCGGTCACGAATATGCGCAGGGGCGTTTCGGCTACGGCAAAGCCTTGAATCTGGTTAAAAAGTTCTGTGCCTGTGTCGCTGGTGGCGCGGTATTGGGCGATGACCCGACCGCCGCGGGCAATTTGTAAGATGCGCCCTGTGCCCGGATCGGCGACAAAAATGGATGAATTGAGACCTTTGCCTACCAGTTGGGCCGAGGTTGGCGATAGGAGGGGGGTGGTCAGGCCGCCATTTTGCATGAGTTCGGTTTCATCCCACTGCACGCGTCCGGAACGGGTGTCGTAATATCGGATACGGCCGTCACCATACAACACCAACAAGGAGCCATCCTCGCTGTACAAATCCAGGTCAATGGCCGCATTTAAATCGGCGCTGGGGTCTAAAGCCAATACCTGCTCATCATCTTTTATGATGAACCCATCGCCATCGGGGAAATATTTCCAGATTTCGCGCGCGCCAGGGTCCAAAACATACAGTCTCTCGTCGAATGAGGCCATCGCTGTGGGAATTTGCCAGACGCTGGCCAGACCCAGAGGAGCCACCCGAGTGTCTTTCATGTTGGGGAAATAGGACAGCAGCGCGCCGCCGGCGTCTAGCATGGCCAATCCTTCGCGGGTAACGGCCGTTCCTGCCGGTCGCCAGGCCATATCGACGATGTTTCCGACAATGTGGCTGCCTAGCGCGTTGCCCTTGAAGACGATTTGGGACGGGTCGCCCGTCAGGTTCAGGTAAGTTTCGTCGGTGGCATGGAAATAGACGCTGCTGGCGCTGTCCAGGGTAAATATGCCGCCCTCAAACCCATTTTGCAGCACAACATCCGTCAGGCTGATGTCGCTGGTAAATTCGTATAGCAGTTTGGCTTGCAGCCGCGAGACGCCATCTAACTGATCTAGCTCGACCATGGCTTGCTGGCGCAGGCGGGTAACTTCGCCGTCGCCGGCGCGTAAGGCGTCGGCTTCATCTGCCAGCAAAATAATATTACCGTAGAATTCGCGGGCCTGGTCGGGCGTTTCGGCGCCATCGGCCAGGCCGATATTTTGCCCCATTTCTGTTTTTAGTTCGGCGAAGCGGCGCACACGGCCGCGCTCCAGGTAAACGCCGGTGACGATGATGGCGACCAGGAGGGGAATGACGATGGCCAGGATGGCAGGAACAGCCCAATTGGTAGGCTCTGCCTCTTCATCACGGGGCGGCCGCAGGCGGGCGAGCATATCGGTGAGCCAATCGGTAAAGTTGGCCAGGCCAAACGCGGCTCCGGCTGTGGCTTTGCGGACGCTGGTTTCGACATCGGCTGTGGGTTTGGTGGATTGTTGGGCCGGGACTGGTCTTGTAGACGGCCGTTGCTCAGTCGGACGCCTGGGAGCCATTGGCGATGGCTGCTGCCCTTCACGCAGTGGGGTGGGAAACGCCGAATCGGGCGTAGAAATGGGGGCGGCAGCGGCCGCTGTGGGAAATTCGGCGATCTGCTGGCCCACATCTTCGCTGGTAAATTCGATGAGCAGCAGGCGGGCGGTTTGCTGGGCGACGGCCGTTTGCAGTGCGATCATGCCCTCTTCGATGTCTGTGTCTACCAGGACCGGGGTGAGCGTTTCGGCGCGTAGGTTGGCGATGCGCGGGTCGGCCAGCAAGAGCATGTTGCCATCTTGTAGGCGGTGGTGAAAATAGCGCACATTTAGCCCGGCGCTGCGTCCCAGCGGAACCACGGGTGATGGTTTCTGAGTCGGCAGGCGTTCAACGCCAAAATTGTGGCCGAGAAAGGCAAGTCCTTCGCCGGCTTGCAGCATGAACAATTCGCCATTGTGTAAGGCGGCGCACGAGACGGCTCCGGTGCGGTTGGGTGCGGAGCTTTCCAAATTTAAGTGGAGTAAACGCTGGTTGGCGGCGGTGATGGCCTGGCGCAGGGCGGCGGTAACGCTGCCGGTAGCCTGGTAAAACTGGCGGCTGATGAGGTCGAGCAAATCCTGAGCGAGTACGGCCGTTTCTTCTGGCTGCCCGCTGAGGGTGAGGTGGGTAAACAAAAAATCACGGCGGCGGCTGCGAATGGCTTTGGCGGGCGCGGCTTGGGCGAGTATCCCCGGAATGCCTTGCGGGTGTTCAGTTAGGGGCTGGACACGGCCGTTTACAAGGTAAAGTTGGCCGGTGACTGCTTGAAGTTCCATAAGCGGTGATTACTCTCCCACTGACTTGCTTGCTGCTGCGTAAGGATAACACGACTAAGCTGGTTTACAAAGTCGATAGGCGCGGCGAAACTGTCCATGTGACTGATTTGTGTTATCCTTTGGGCCAGGATTAGTTGACGGCCGTAATGGAGAAAACATCTGTGGCCGTCGTCTGTGAGTGACAGAATCATGACCGTAAAATTTTGTTACATCTGCGACCAAAACTTGGACGGCCGTCCAGGCGACAGCATCGCGCTGGCTGAAGGCGAATACTGCCCCATTTGCAACCAACCTGCCTGCCGCATTCATTTGTCTGTAGTCCGCTGGCGTTGGCGTGAAAGCGGCGACTTAGACTCCGCCCTGGTTTGCAAAGCGTGCGTGCGCACCTATGCCCATCGCAGTTGGGATGTGTTTCACCGCGATTGGATTACGTAAAAGCAAGGTAACTATGCAGACCCCAAGGGTTTGCTACCCACCTGATCCAAATTTCCAGAAACAAACCCTTGGGGTCTGATCAATTACAAAGCAAGATTGACGGCCAATGATTGACTCGCAAAATCAACCACGAACTCCAATTTTGCCGATGGATTATGTGCCGTAAATCGTTACGTTTGGCCCGACAATCTCTTTGAAGAGCGCCAAAATCTCCCCTGGCTCCGCGTGCCGTTTCTGCATCGTTTGCTTTGAAAAAACAAGCTGGTCGTTAATTTGCACCTCAAACGCCCCTTTACTGCCGGTGATGAAGGTAAAAGATTGGATAACGTGCTGATATTGGCTCAAAATTTCATCCGCCACACGGACGGCTCGTTCGCGGTAGTTTCAGGGCACGCAATATTCAATTGAGATGGTGTGTTTGTTTTCCATGAAGACCTCCAAAGTTTGGTATAAGCCCAAGTATAATGGAGGCGGGCGATGCGACAACTATCGCCAGGAATTCTCAATTTAGATCAGGCATTCGTGCGAACAAGGTAATTTCTTTGCAATTTACGCTGAACTGTCATGCTGAGCGGAGTCTTCGGAGCGAAGCATCCCGCTCCACCAGAAGAAGGAGATGCTTCGGAGGACCTCAGCATGACACATTTCTGGTTAAATTGAGAATTGCTGAACTATCGCGTGAATGCTTGACAATCGCATAGGCCTGGGCTACCATATCGGTCGCTTGAGGGCCTGTAGCTCAGCTGGGAGAGCGCTACAATCGCACTGTAGAGGCCAAGGGTTCGAATCCCTTCAGGTCCATAAAATGAAAGCCGGGTTTGGCACAAACCCGGCTTTTGTTGACAATTAAAAACAAAAAAGCTGTGAACAGGAGTAGTAGGCGGAAAAATTGCCGTTTGGGCAGTGTGGGATAGAGAGTCGCGCCGTTGGCTGAAAGCGTGACAATGCAGCGCCGAACTCGCCTGGGAGCTGCATTGGTGAAGGTATTTACCTAGCCAATGTCGAATCGCACACGTTACGTGCCTGAGTGGATGGATATTGGCGCGAATCGCTATTGCCAAATCAGGTTAATTGTGATATTTTATGCGCCGCCTTAATGATTGGGCCTGTAGCTCAGTTGGGAGAGCACCACAATGGCATTGTGGGGGTCAAGGGTTCGAGTCCCTTCAGGTCCACCTAAAATTTCCATCAATCAGAGTGGTACCGCGGAAGCTCCTTTTCGTCTCTGAACGAAAGGAGCTTTTTGTTTTGAGATGGAAAACTGGAGATTAGGGATTTTTTTGCTTTCCAATCTGGACCTTTCAGGAGAAAACAGTATGAGCAGCTATAACCCCCAGCAACTAGAACCCAAATGGCAGGCAAAATGGGACGAGACCGGTTTGTACCGGCAGGTGATAGACGTAAACAAACCCAAGCATTATGCGTTGACCATGCTGCCTTACCCATCGGGCGATCTTCACATTGGCCACTGGTACGCCATGACGCCTAGCGACGCTCGCGCCCGTTTTATGCGAATGAAGGGTTATAATGTGATGTTTCCCATGGGTTTTGATGCGTTTGGGCTGCCGGCTGAAAACGCGGCCATCAAAAACAACGTGCACCCGCAAAAATGGACATTTGCCAACATTGAGCGGATGCGCGGTCAACTGCGCAGCATGGGAGCGATGTTTGATTGGGAGCGTGAAGCTGTTTCCGCTGATCCGGCTTATTACAAATGGACGCAGTGGTTCTTTAAGAAGCTGATTGAATTGGGCCTGGCTTACCGCGAGAAAGCGGCCGTTGATTTTTGCCCCCATTGCAATACAACCCTGGCGCGGGAGCAGGTTTGGGGCGATGACCGCCACTGTGAACGATGCGGCACGCCGGTTGTGAAGAAGGAATTGGAGCAGTGGTTTTTCCGTACGACGGATTATGCCGATGAACTGCTCGATTTTGGCGGTATCGAATGGCCGGAACGGGTGAAGGTGATGCAGACCAACTGGATCGGCCGGTCTGAAGGGGCCAATGTCGTTTTTAGGAGTGAATTTGGCGACGAAATGCCCATTTTCACGACCCGGCCGGATACATTGTGGGGCGCAACCTTTATGGTGATGGCTCCAGAGCACCCATTGGTAGAAAAACTGACATCGGCGGCGCAGGCTGAAGTGGTGCAGGCGTACCGCGAGCAGGCGCAGCGGCTGACGGATATTGATCGGGAAGCGGCTGACCGTGATAAAACGGGTGTATTTAGCGGCTCGTATGCCATTAATCCGGTCAACGGCCGTCGCATTCCCATTTGGGTGGCCGATTATGTGTTGATGGGTTACGGTTTCGGGGCGATTATGGCCGTGCCGGCCCATGATCAGCGCGACTTTGAGTTTGCCCGTAAATTTAACCTGGAAATTATTCCGGTCATTGCGCCGGCGACCGGCGAACTGGCTGCCGACGACATGACGGCCGCGTATGTTGGCCCCGGCGTGATGGTGAACAGCGAGACGTTGAATGGCACGGCCGTTTCCGAGGACAAAGGGCGTAAAAATCCCTCCATCGCCGCCGCAATTGATTGGCTGGTGGCTCATGACGCCGGTGAGGAAGCGGTCAATTACCGCCTGCGCGACTGGTTGATCAGCCGCCAGCGCTATTGGGGCGCGCCGATTCCGGTGATTTATTGCCCGGACCATGGGGCTGTGCCCGTGCCAGACGAAGATTTGCCGGTGATGCTGCCGGAAGACGTGGAATTTATGCCCACCGGCGAAAGTCCGCTGAAGTTTCATGAGGCGTTTATTCACACCGAATGCCCTGTGTGTGGACGGCCGTCGCTGCGCGAAACAGACACCATGGACACCTTTATGTGCTCTTCGTGGTACCAATATCGCTATCTCAGCCCGCATTATGAAGCGGGTCCGTTTGATCCGGCGCAAGGCGCTTATTGGCTGCCGGTAGACCAGTACACCGGCGGCATCGAACATGCCACGATGCACCTGATTTACACCCGCTTCTTCACCAAAGCGATGCGCAAAATGGGTCTGGTAGATTTTCCGGAGCCGATGCTGGCCCTGTACAACCAGGGCATGGTTCTGGGCGAAGATGGCGAGAAGATGTCGAAATCGCGCGGGAATGTGGTGGCGCCGGACAATTTGGTAGCCCAGTATGGCGCGGACGCCGTGCGTACTTATTTGATGTTTTTCGCCAAATGGGACCAGGGCGGGCCGTGGAATTATGATGGCATCAAAGGGCCGCAGCGTCTGGTGAATGATGTGTGGGAAATGGCGTCTGCGGCTTATGCGCCAGGCCAGGTGGATGAGACGGCTACGCGGGCGCTGCGACGCAAAACTCACCAGACAATTCGCAAGTTGACGCAGGATTTCGAGACGTTTTCGTTTAATACGGCCGTTGCCGCCATCATGGAACTACGCAACACCATCACCGAAGCCCAGCGCAAACGAAACGTGACTCAGGCAGCCTGGGACGAAGCAATTGATAACTTGCTGCTCTTGCTCGCGCCCATCGCCCCCCACATAACCGAAGAATTATGGTCCATGCGTGGCGGCGCTTACAGCATTCATCAACAATCCTGGCCGACCTGGGACGATGAAGTCGCTAAGGAAGACGAACTCATCATCCCGGTGCAGGTAAACGGCAAACTGCGCGAACGCCTCATCGTGCCCGCCGGTACCTCCGATGAAGACATCAAAACGGCCGCTCTGACAGCCGAAAATGTGCAGCGTCATTTAGAAGGCAAGACGCCGCGAAAAGTCATCGTCGTCCAGGGAAAGCTGATCAATATTGTTATCTGATGTTTCTGGCAAGGCCATGATTTCATCTCCCATCCACATCATTTTGGCGGATGACCACGATTTGGTCCGCGCGGGGATTCGTAACGCGCTGCGCGATCTCCCTGGTCTGGAAGTGGCCGCAGAGGTGGGTAACGGGGCAGAATTAAGGGCTTCCCTGGCGCAATTCCCGGCTGATCTGTTGATCATGGATGTGAATATGCCGGGTTTCGACCCATTGGCAGAAATCCATGAGATTCGGCTGGCGTATCCCAATTTACGTATCCTGGTGGTCAGCGCCTACGACGATGATGTGTATGTTCAGGGCATGTTGAGCGCCGGAGCCAATGGGTATCACCTGAAGGATCAGCCCTTGGGCGATCTGAAATTGGCGATTGAGCGCGTTTTGTCCGGCAAGCGCTGGCTTTCCAGCCCGCTTTTGGACAAATTGTTAAATCCGGTCCACAAAATGGACAATGCGCCCATTCTGTCTAAACGGCAGATAGACATTGCCCAATGCCTTACCAGCGGCCTGGGGAACCGCGAGATTGCCACCCAACTTCACCTCAGCATCAAAACGGTAGAAAATCATTTAACGCGGTTATATAATCAGCTCCACGTCACCAATCGTTTGGAAGCTCTGGCTTATATTCATGAGCACCCGGAATTGCTGGCTATGCCTGGCACGGCCGTTCAGGATGCCAGCGCCGTCAGAGAACCCTTCGTCACCACCCAGACCAACATCCTCATTGTTGACGACAATAAGCGGTACCGCAGACAGCTCAGTCGTTTGGTAGGCGCGGCGCAAAGTAATGCGCGCATTTTTGAAGCTGGCAGTCTGCAAGAAGCGTTTACCATTACAGCTAAAATTATTCCGCATGTCATTTTTATGGATGTTGTGTTAGGGAATGAGGATGGCATTAGTTGTACTCGCAGATTGCGGCGTCAGGTTCCGTCTTCGCGCATTGTCTTGATCAGCGCTTATCCTGACCGAGAGTTTCACCGGCGAGGGCTGGAAGCCGGCGCGGTAGCGTTTGTAGATAAAAAGGATTTGGATACAGCTACATTGCGACAAATTATCGAAGATGCGGTGGCGTGAAGGGGCTTGATCTTGCCAGAGAGTTTAGCTGTTGAGTGCGCTGAATTTTCTGCCCAGGCGATGATATAACTTTGACTGGCTAGCAGGCTGTTGGAGAACCTCTTTTTGTAGCCGGGGTATCCTTACCCCGCCTCTGGAAGACGCGGTAAGAAACCGCGGTTACGGGTACTTTTCCGACAAACTGCTAGCAGGACGTTTACGAGAGTCATTTTGGAAAGGAGAAGACCTCTTGCGGGGCTTATTCCATGCTCATTATTAAAAACCTGACCAAGCAGCAAGGTAATCATGCGGTACTAAATGAGATTAGTTTGCGTCTTGAAGATGGTGAAATTTTAGGGTTGTCTGAGCGGGTTGGCGCAGGTGTTTCGGCGTTGATTGATATTTTGTCGGGGCGAGACGCGGCCGATTCGGGGGCAATTTGGTTGAATGGCGTGTTGTTGGAACGGCCGTTTATCGCCCGCGAATTAGGTATTGGCGTCATTTACGAAGAACCCAAACTGGTCGACTCTTTTGATATCGCCAGCAACATCCTTCTCGGCAACGAGTATGCCGCCAGTGGAAAAAGCCGCTGGCTGAAGGTTCTAAGCCCATACAAAATACATGAAGAAGCAGCCAGCCTGCTGGATTCGTTAAACCTTTACCTACCCTCGCTATCCGCCAAACCCAACAGCCTCACATTGGAACAAAAACAGTTAGTGGCTATCGCCCGCGTGTTGGCCAGTTCGCCGAAACTCATCATCATTGAAAACCCGGGCCGTTCATTAAGCCTTCCTTACCAGGACCACCTCCTGCAATTAATGCGCGTCTGGCAAGAAAAGAAATGCATGTTCATCTTGTGCAGCGTCAACCTGGACCATCTTTTCGCCATTTCAGATCGCATTGCAGTGCTGCGCGATGGCGAATTAATCAAAGATACGCCAACCGACAAAACAAATCGCGAAGAAATAGTCGCTTCGCTTGTCGGTGGGTCTGATCACCAGCAAATTACGCCGGTTATTTGGGCATTGGACAGTTACTTTCAGGCGCGGCAAAAAGCAGAAATGCTCCATCACAATCAACAACTGCTCAAGCGAAATTTGGCCAAACAAGACACGCTCAACAAACAGCTCTTAAAGCAACTCACCCTTCAAGTCGATGCGTTGGATAAAGCCAATCATGCCTTGCAAGATGCTCAGCGGCGTTTGTTGACCGAGCGTGAACAGGAGCGCAAACGCCTGGCCCGCGAACTGCATGATCAATTGATTCAGGACTTGCTCGGTCTGGGTTACGAATTAGAAGACATCGGCAACTCGCGGGATGAAGCTGAAGAATTATTGGAGCGGATTCCTGGTATGCGGGAGCACATCAGCCAAATGGTTGATGATTTGCGCCGCATCTGTGGGAATCTGCGTCCACCGACCATTGACAGCCTGGGGTTGGATGGCGCCTTGAAATCTTATGTTGCCAATTGGAGCGAGCAAACGGGGATTGACGCAGATTTGCATATTGATGAGGCGATAGGGCGGTTGCCGGAGAAGATAGAACTATCTATTTTTCGCATTGTGCAGGAAGGTCTTAACAATGTTCGCAATCATGCCAATGCCAGTTCTGTAGCCATATCTCTGGTGCATACCACGCCGCGCATGTTGAAAATTACAATTACCGACAACGGTGAAGGACTCGGCGAGAATTTTGACCTGGGGATTCTGAATCAGGCTGGTCATTATGGCTTGTTGGGCATTACGGAGCGCGTGGCGTTGATGGGTGGGCGGATTGATTTTGGCAATCAACCATCAGGCGGGCTGCAAATCCAGGTGGAGATTCCCCACCCCCGTCCGAGGCATAAACATTTAGAAGTGGAGTGGGGATAACGGCCGTTTTCCGCCCATCCCCCTTATCTCACCCCAAATTAGGGGGTTTCCCCTATCTAGCATGGGGGTAGCAGGGGTAACATTAAAGTTGTATTATAGATTATCATACCCGTAGCTTCTGCTGCCCATTTCCACCAGCAAGAAAAGAAGCGTTTGAACTATTTCCCTAAAAACTGAATCTCGAAGCCCCACGATGGTTTAACGCAGTTTAAACCTGACACCGACCCTTCTTTTTACGATTCAGAACGCCTGTAACTGTCTGAACGCGACAAAAACTTCATGACCGCTCCACATTTCCAGGCGATTCCAAAACCGATGTTTACCTGAAGCTCTCAGAAGGAAAAACACCAGAGTCTCAGATCACCAAACATACCTGATATCCAGACTACTCTAAGAGGAGGTAACGCCTATTGAAAAATCATTTTGCCGTGTTTTATTTCAACCCTACATCTAAGAAAAAAAGTTAAGGAGAAGGAAAGATGTTTAAGAAAAATTGGTTCATGATGATGCTCGCACTGCTGGCGTTGGTCGCGGTGTTGGCTGCCTGTGGTTCAGGCACAACAGATACAACCGATTCCAACGAATCCGCCGCCGAACCTGCCGCCACGTCCGAAACGGCCGCTGCCGTAGCCGGCAAAGTTGGCATCGTTCTGCCGACCAAAGACGAACCCCGTTGGGTTCAAGACGAAACCCGCTTCAAGGAAGCCTTAGCCGCCGCCGGTTATGACGTAGAAATCCTTTTCAGCCAGGGCGACTCGGCGAAAGAAAAAGCCAACGTCGAAGACCTGATCACCAAAGGCGTACAAGTTTTGATCATCACGCCCCAGGACGGCACGGCCGCTGCCGCCGCCGCTGAAGCAGCGCAAGCCGCTGGCGTCAAGGTCATCTCCTACGACCGTCTGATCCGCGAAACCGACGCAGTTGATTACTATGTCACCTTCGACAGCCTGGCCGTGGGCGCGCAGCAGGCGCAGTTCCTGGTTGACAACGCCACCGGCACCGGCAACCCGCTGTTCCTGTATGCTGGCGCAGCGTCCGACAACAACGCCTTCATCTTCTTCGAAGGCGCCTGGAAAGTCTTGCAGCCCAAGATTGCCGACGGCACGTTTGTCGTGAAAAACTCCAGCGAAGCAGTCGGTTTGATGGACAAAGCCGAACTGACTCGTGACGAACAAGCCAAAATCATTGGCCAGATCACGACCAACTGGGACTTCAACACCGCCAAAAACCTGGCTGAAGCTAACCTGACAGCCACCACGGCCGAAGACAAAGGCGACGTCTTCATTTTGGCCCCGAACGACGGCACGGCTCGCGCCATTGCCGACGCTTTTGCCGCCGACAGCGACGTTACCAGCTTCCTGGTGACTGGACAGGACGCCGAAAAAGCCTCTGTGCAATACATCATCGATGGCAAGCAATCCATGACAGTCTTCAAAGACGTGCGCACGCTCGTCGATGACGCCATCAATGCCGCCGTTGCCTTGTTAGAAGGCAATGCACCGACCGCTTCCGGCTCCTACAACAACGGCGTCAAAGACGTTCCGGCGATTCAATCCCCGGTGGTGACGGTTGACCAAGCCAATGTGGTCTCTGTTTTGATCGATTCCGGTTATTACAGCGCCAGCGACTTCACCGGTTTGGATGCGTTGGGCAGCGGCTCTGCGCCGGCCGAAATCACCGGCAAAGTTGGCATCGTTCTGCCGACCAAAGACGAACCCCGTTGGGTTCAAGACGAAACCCGCTTCAAGGAAGCCTTAGCCGCCGCCGGTTATGACGTAGAAATCCTCTTCAGCCAGGGCGACTCGGCGAAAGAAAAAGCCAACGTCGAAGACCTGATCACCAAAGGCGTACAAGTTTTGATCATCACGCCCCAGGATGGCACGGCCGCTGCCGCCGCCGCTGAAGCAGCGCAAGCCGCTGGCGTTAAGGTCATCTCCTACGACCGTCTGATCCGCGAAACCGACGCAGTTGATTACTATGTCACCTTCGACAGCCTGGCCGTGGGCGCGCAGCAGGCGCAGTTCCTGGTTGACAACGCCACCGGCACCGGCAACCCGCTGTTCCTGTATGCTGGCGCAGCGTCCGACAACAACGCCTTCATCTTCTTCGAAGGCGCCTGGAAAGTCTTGCAGCCCAAGATTGCCGACGGCACGTTTGTCGTGAAAAACTCCAGCGAAGCAGTCGGTTTGATGGACAAAGCCGAACTGACTCGTGACGAACAAGCCAAAATCATTGGCCAGATCACGACCAACTGGGACTTCAACACCGCCAAAAACCTGGCTGAAGCCAACCTGACGGTTGCCACGGCCGAAGACAAAGGCGATGTCTTCATTTTGGCCCCGAACGACGGCACGGCTCGCGCCATTGCCGACGCTTTTGCCGCCGACAGCGACGTTACCAGCTTCCTGGTGACTGGACAGGACGCCGAAAAAGCCTCTGTGCAATACATCATTGATGGCCGGCAATCCATGACGGTCTTCAAAGACGTGCGCACGCTTGTCGATGATGCCATCAATGCGGCGATTGCGCTGCTGCAGGGCAATGCACCGACCGCTTCCGGCTCCTACAACAACGGCGTCAAAGACGTTCCGGCGATTCAATCCCCGGTGGTGACGGTTGACCAAGCCAATCTGGTCTCTGTTTTGATCGATTCCGGTTATTACAGCGCCAGTGATTTCACCGGCCTGCCGTAACTTGTAAGTAATTCAGTAGGCAGGGGTGGTAAGGGTTACGGCCGTTACCACCCCTGCCCGTATCTCGTTTGGAGCCAGAGCTAAATATGAACAACTCTCCCATCTTAGAAATGAAAAATATTTCCAAGGAATTCCCCGGCGTAAAAGCTTTGGACAATGTTAGCTTCCAAGTCGCTCAAGGGGAAATCCACTGTCTGGTTGGTGAAAACGGCGCCGGTAAATCCACCCTCATGAAAGTTTTAAGCGGCGTATATCCACATGGCGCTTACTCCGGTGATATTCTGTTCGATGGGGAAATCCAACAGTTTGGCGGCATTCGTGACAGTGAACGGGCGGGCATCAGCATCATTTACCAGGAGCTGGCGCTTATTCCCGACATGTCGGTGTACGAAAACATTTTCTTAGGCCACGAAATTCATGGCAGAGGCATGGTCGATTGGAACGAAACCATCAAACAAGCCAATCGAATGATTAAAATGGTGAAGCTCAACGTCAATCCGGCGGCAAAAGTCCGGGAACTCGGCGTGGGCAAGCAGCAGTTGGTAGAAATTGCCAAAGCCCTCAGCAAAGATGTCAAGCTGCTGATTTTAGACGAACCCACATCCGCCCTCAATGAAGATGACTCGGATAACTTGTTATCTTTGTTGCGCGAACTAAAACATAATGGCGTTACCTGCGTCATGATCACCCACAAGCTGAAAGAAGTCATCGACATTTCAGATTCTGTTACGGTGCTGCGAGACGGTAAAACCATCTGCACGTTGAGCGCAGCCAGGGGTGAAATCACAGAAAACGCGCTGATCAAGCACATGGTCGGCCGTGAAATCGACAATATTTATCCGCGCAGAGACCATGTACGTTCCGATGAGGTTGTGCTGGAAGTTAAAAACTGGAATGCCTTTGACCCGGCGCGAGAGCGAGACATTCTGGAGGACAATAATTTTGTTGTCAGAAAAGGCGAAATTGTTGGCTTCTCCGGCCTGATGGGGTCTGGGCGCACCGAATTGGCCTTGAGTATTTTTGGCAACCCAGAAGGCTACCATGTGAAGGGCGAATTGTACCTTCACGGCGAAGCAAAGCAGTTTAAGCACCCGCACGAAGCAATTGCCGCCGGGGTGGCTTATGTATCGGAAGATCGAAAGAAAAACGGCCTTATCTTGATCCAGGATGTGATGCACAATATCACCTTAGCCAATTTGCAGGAAATTGCCAATCGCGGGGTCGTTGATGAAAATGCTGAAATTAAAATCGCCAATGAGTATAGGGTTTCTCTCAACATCAAGACTCCCAGCATTGAACAAAAGGTATTGAATCTGAGCGGTGGCAACCAGCAAAAGGTGTCTCTGGCGAAATGGCTTTTTGTGAAGCCGGATGTGTTGATTTTAGACGAACCGACGCGGGGTATTGACGTTGGCGCGAAATTTGAGATTTATACAATCATGAACAGACTTGTGGAACAGGGCATGAGCATCATCATGATTTCCTCCGAACTACCGGAGATTTTGGGTATGAGTGATAGGGTATATGTTGTTTCCGCCGGTAAAATAACAGGTGAACTGCCAGTTGAGGAAGCAACTCAAGAAAAAATCATGCATCTGGCTACAATGCACTAAGGAGATTGGCATGTCCTTCATCAAAGATTTACAAAAAGTGTTAAAACAAAATATCCGCGAATACGGTATGTTTATCGCCTTGTTCGTCATCTGGGTAATATTTGCGATTTTGACGGATGGGATTTTTGTTTCCTCCCGAAATATCAGTAACCTGCTGAACCAGACAGGGTACATTGCTGTTTTAGGCGTTGGCATGACCCTGGTCATAGTTATCCGGCATATTGATTTGTCGGTGGGCTTTTTGGCGGGGTTCCTGGGCGCAGTGGCGGCGATTGCCCTGGTGTTTTGGGGCTGGCCTGTGCTCTTGGTGCTGCCGGCCGTCCTAGTGCTGGGCTTATTGTTGGGCTTTATCCCTGGTTTTTTGGTAGCCAGAATGGGCATTCCGGCCTTTGTGGCTACCCTGGCTGGCTGGCTTATTTATCGCGGCGCCATCCTGGTTGTGACCGAGAAAACGGGCACGATCATCATCCCTAATGATACGTTTAACGCGATTGGCAATGGCTACATTCCAGACATTCCGGGACTTGGGTTTTGGCCAGAAATTCATAAATTGACGCTGCTTTTGGGTTTGGCGGCTATTGTTATGTACATTATTGGCGAGTTAAACGGCCGTCGCAAAAAACAGGCGTACGATTTTGAAGTGTTGCCGATGAACGTGTTTGTGTTGAAGCTTTTCTTCGTTTCGGCGATTGTCGGCGGGATGACCTGGGTATTGGCCGGCTATAACGGCCTCTCGTGGACGGTGGTGGTGATGCTGCTGGTGGTGGCGTTGTACCATTTTGTGACGACGAGGACGGTGCTGGGGCGGCACATTTACGCGGTTGGCGGTAATCCGGAAGCGGCCGAATTAAGCGGCGTCAATGTGAAGAACATCACTTATGTGGTGTTTGGCCAAATGGGCATGCTGTCGGCGCTGTCGGGCATTTTGTTTGCCTCCCGTTTGCAATCGGCGACGACGACGGCCGGAACGCTGTTTGAGTTGGACGCGATTGCGGCGGCCTTTGTGGGCGGTGTATCGGCGGCTGGCGGCGTGGGCAAGGTGACCGGCGCGTTGATTGGCGCGCTGGTGATGGCGTCGCTGACCAGCGGTATGAACCTGATGAGTATCGGTATTTCTTACCAGTATATGGTGCGCGGTGTGGTGCTGGCGGCGGCCGTTATTTTTGACGTAGCCACGCGAAACAGAAGCTAACGCCGATTCGATTGATCTACAAGAAACGGCCGTTTCCTCCCTGATTTTTAGCGTTCAGGCGGGGAAACGGCCGTTTTGCATTCCCCCATTGCCACAGCACCCGCGTCAGGGGAATAGGGGTCTTTGGGATTTCATGGGGTTTGGTCTGATGCGTGATACGTGATGCGTGAAACCTCTCTGGGCACGCATCACGCTTCACGCGTCAGGAGCAGTCAACCCCCTGACTCCTTGAAGAACCAAAATAGTTGCAGGATAATCATCCGTTTTGGTATGATTTGCTCATATAGGTTTTGGGGATGACCTGGGAAGAACGAATGCAATTCGGACCAATCGGCAGCCTGATTCCAGCCTTCATCAGCGAACAATTCGCCCAGAATCGGCGCGCAGGCCACATGCGCGCCGTTGTCTTATTTGTCGATATTTCTGGTTTTACCCCTCTGACCGAATCGTTGATGGGGCACCTGACAGGAGGTTCCCACCAAAAAGGCGGCGCTGAAGCGTTGAGCGACGTGGTGATGGCCATCTTCGATCCGATGGTTTCCCAGGTGGCGGCTTGCGGCGGCATCATTCCCTTGTTTGCCGGCGACGCCTTCGCCGCCATTTTTCCCCAGGCTGACGACCAACTTGATCGTTCGATGGCCCAAATGGCGGCAGCCCGCGCCTTGCAAGTTGTTGATTTTATCCAGCGTTATTTTTCGGATGCGGCGAATGGGTTGCGCGGCGTACGCACCTTTCAGACGCCGTATGGCGATTTTGCCATTGGCGTGAAGGTGGGACTTGCGTTTGGCGACGTGGCGTGGGGGATTCCGGGGGGAAACGGCCGTTACACCTATTATTTTCGCGGTCCAGCCATCACCCAGGCCGTGTGCGCGCAGGCGTTGGCCGCCTCTGGCGATGCCGTTGCCGACCCATCCATGTTGCCCTTGATCCAGGGCCAGGCGCAAATCCGACCGCTTGGCGAAACCGACAATGTGTGCGTCATTCCCCGGCAGCGCGCACGGCCGTTTACCGCCCCGCCGCTGCCCAAATTTTCCCTCGACGATATACGCCCTTTTCTGTCCTCACTGGAGTGGTTGTGGCATACGCAGGCCGAATTTCGGCAGGCCACCCCGGTATTTATCGCCTTCACGCCGCCCGATGAAACCGAGAGGCTGCATGAATTTGTGACGGCCGTTCTCCAACTGGCCGAAACATATGGCGGCGACTTCAGCCAGGTCGATTTTAGTATCCCCGGTGGGTATCTGGTCATCTGGTTTGGTTTGCCCAGCAGCTACGAAAACAATACCGACCGGGCGCTTTCGTTTTTGCTTGCCCTCAAACAAACGTTTGGGCCTGACAGCGGGCCAACGGCCGTGCCCTGGCGCGCCGGCGTAGCCAACGGCGTGGTGTGGGCCGGTTTGCGCGGTGGCAAGGCGCGCTGCGAATATGGCGCGATTGGCGATGTGGTCAACATAGCCGCCCGCCTGGCCATGCGCGCTCCCGACTACGACATTTGGACCACCCATGCCGTGTATATCACCGGGCAATCCGCCTTTTCTTTTGCCGATTTTGGCCAAATCCCCTTAAAAGGCAAGCGCCACCAACTGGCTGTCTACCGCGTGTTGCAGCCTAAACGGCCGACGACTGGTTTGCAGTTGGACCGTCATTTCTGGGGCCGCGCCAAAGAAATGCAGCGCTTGCAAGAATTCGTAAAACCCATTTTTAATAGTCAGTTTGCCGGCGTTTTTTATCTGGATGGGGAAGCGGGAATTGGCAAGAGTTACTTACTCGCCGAATTTTCCCGCCACATCCGCCGCGCGCAATCGGTGTTTGTGGCCAATTGCCCATCCGACGAGGTGTTGCAAACCTCGCTCAACCCCTTCCGTGCGTTTCTGGCTGACTATTTTTTGCAGCAGCCCGCCAATTCTTTTGCCCAGAATAAGCAGAAGTTTGACCAGACTTTGGATCTTCTCAGCCATCGACTACAAATGGAAGGCGAAACGGCCGTGACCATTCACCAAGAATTATGGCGCTCGCGTTCTTTTTTGGCGGCTTTGCTAAATTTGGAGTGGCCGGATTCTTTGTATGCCGCGCTGGAACCCAAGCTGCGTTTTGAGAATACGCGTCTGGCGCTAAAAAATTTTCTCAAAGCGATTTCATTGATCCAGCCGGTGATTCTGGTGTTGAAAAACGCGCATTGGTTGGACCTGGATTCACAGCAAATTCTGCCCTATTTGCTGCGCGAGATGGCCGATTATCCTTTGGCTGTTCTGGTGGAAGGGCGGTACGGGACCGGCGGCGCGGCGATTCGTTTGGAACTTGGGCCAGAGGTTCCTACGGCCGAAGTTGGGCTAGATTATTTGTCTGTGTATGAAGTGGGGTTGATGGCGGCGCAAATCATAGAGGGCGAGCTTGCGCCAACGGCCGTTCATTTTATCCACCAAAAAACCAACGGCAACCCCTTGTTTATCGAGCACCTGGTTTTGTCGATGTGCGAGCAGCGAATGCTCCTGATTGATGAAGTAAGCGGCGAATACAACTTGTCGCAGACGGCCGTTGATTCTGTCCCGGAAACACTTCAGGCGGTCTTGATTTCTCGCCTGGATCGGTTGTCTCCAGAGGTGCGGCGGCTGGTGCAGGTGGCTGCCGTGTTAGGCCCGGTCTTTGATGTGCCCGTGCTGGCGGCAATGGCCCCGCAGACGGGGATGGCTCCGCAGACGGTGATGGTCCAGCCGGCGGCGATAGCCCCGCAGACGGCGATGGCCCCGCCAGTAGAACGCAGCCTGCCAGAACAACTGGCCGAGGCCGAATTAGCCCAGATTTGGACGGCCGTGGCCCCCAACCGTTATGCCTTTTCTCATGCCCTGCTGCGCGACGCCGCCTACCACATGCAGCTTCCTTCGCGCCTGAGTTACCTTCACGGACAAACGGCCGTGGCCCTGGAAACAGTTTACGCCGCCAACCTTTCACCCCGCTACGCCGACCTGGCTTACCATTGGCGGCGCGCCAAAAACGACGCCAAAGAGTATCACTACGTCATCCTTGCCGGTCGAGACGCTGAAGCCAATTACGCCAACCAACAGGCTGTTGACTATTACTCCCGCGCTCTAGAACTGCTGCCCACAGATCAAGATACTATGCGGCACACCCTCAATCTGGCCCGCGAGCATCTCTATGACCTGTTAGGCGAGCGCGAGCGCCAATTTGAAGACCTCAGCAGCATGGCGGAACAACTTCCGCCGTTGGGCAATTTGCACCAACGCGCAGAATTGGCCTTGCGCCTCAGCCGTTTTGCCGAGGTGACCGGGGATTATTCGGCCGTGAAAGGAGCCGTGCAAATTGCCCTGTCGCTGGCCCAACAAGCCGCTGATCCTGTATTAGAGGCGAACTGTTACCAGCAGTTAGGAAATATCTTCTATCGCCTGGACGAGTACAAACAGGCCGTCCTGATTACTCGCCGGGCGTTGAAATTGGCGCAACAACTCGAGGCGCGTGATATTGAAGCCAAATGCCTGCGCGTTTTGGCCTCTGTCGCCTGGAAACACAGTCATTTTGCCAGAGCGAGCACTTTTCTGCGTAAAGCGCTTGCTCTGGACCGAGCAGCAGGTATTCGGATTGGCGAAGGCGAAACATTAAATAAATTGGGACTGGTGGCCGAAAATTCTCACCATTATGAAACGGCCGTAAATTATTACGCCCAGGCGCTCGCCATTTTTCGGATGACCGGCGACCGCTGGAGCCAGAGCATTGCGCTAGGCAACCTGGGCTATTTGTATGCGCGGGTAGGCTTGTATGAACTGGGGCGCGCCCATTTTGAGCAGGACCTGGCAATTTGCCGGGAAATTGACGATAGGCGCGGCCAATGTTGGACCACCGGCAACTTGAGCTTGTTATATTCCCGCGTTGGCGATTTTAGACAGGGGTGGCAGTTGGCTTTGCAGGCCCTTTCCCTGGCCGACTCGCTGAAAAACGAATCGCTGCGTGGGTATGCGCTGGGGTATTTGGGGCGGGCTTACACCGGGTTGGGGCAGTGGGACAGGGCAACGGCCGTTTACCAGCAATCTCTCGCCATTCGCCGCAAAGCCCATGACCAATTCCTCGTTTTAGAAGCGCTGGCCAATCTGGCTTACCTCGCCATGCTCCAGGGCGATCTGGCGGCGGCGCAAAATTGGTTAACCGGCGTGCTGGTCTATTCCCAAAACGAAACCATCGACCGCGTAGAAGAACCGGTTCGGCTGTACTGGATTTGTTTCCAGGTGCTACAGGCTGCCGGTCATCCCGACGCAGGGGAAATTCTTCAGGAAACGTTTGGGCGCATTCAAAAATTAAGCGCTGGGATAAAAAGCCCGGAATGGCGGGAGGCGTTTCTAAACGGGATTGATGTCCATCGAGAAATTATCCTTTGGTGGCGGGATGGGTCTCCGGTAGCCCAAAACAGCCGGTCTTACGGCCGTAACAACACCTTGCGCACCCCTGGTTGAGCGGCGTGGGCAAAGGCGATTTGCGCCTGCCGCAGCCGGTACTCTGCTTCCAGCAAGTTTTCAATGCTGATTTTTCCCTGGGCGAGCAGGTTGAGCGCCGGGGCAAACGGCCCGCAGCGCGAGCCAATCACGGTGATCTCGTTGACGACCAGATAGCTCATGTCGATGGACGGCGCGCCGACGAATGTGCTTTTTAGCACCAATGTGCCTAACGGCCGTAACAGCCGTTGGGCCGTGGCAAACCCCTCTGCATTGCCTGTCGCCTCCACGATCAGATCAAAACTATCCGGGGCAAACGCTTCGGCCAGACCCGTGCGTAAGCCCAGAGCTGACGGCCGTTCCAGCGAACGGCGGTTGCGGCCAATCATCACCACGTCGCTGCCATCCAGCGCCAGAACTTGCCCAATCAGCAGCCCCAATCGTCCTGGACCAATGACGGCCGTTTTCGCCGACGGCCGCAGCCGCACTTGCTCCCGAATGCGCAAAGCCGCCGCCAATGGTTCCGTAAACACGGCGGCCTCATCGGGCACGCTGTCGGGCACAGCCACCAGATTTTCTTGGGGCAGGGTGAGATAATCGGCAAACGCGCCATCTTTGCCCATGAGGCCCAAAACGCGCCGGTTGGGGCAATGTTCCGGGCCAGTTTGCCGGCAGATGGCGCACTGGTTGCAGCCGATATTGATGCTGCCCACCACGCGACGGCCGTGCCACCATTTGTCTGGCGCGCGTTCAACCACCCCCACAAATTCATGTCCGGGTACGCCCTTAAAATCACCCTTGTATCCCTTCACCAACTCCAGGTCGGTGGCGCAAATGCCGGCCACGGAGACGCGCACCACCGCCTCCCCAGGCTGAGCAACCGGCATCTCATACTCTTTTAAATAATGAATGTGGCCTTTTTCCAGATAAACAGCTTGCATTTATGATCCATTTGTTGGTGGGCCAGCGACCACATCGAACTGCCAGGTGATCACTTGCCCATTGGTATTGACTGTAACCGTATATTTTTGGCCGACTACCAGCGGTGAGCGCGGCACAATGACAATGGCGTCTCGCACATCCAAAATGAGACGGCCAACCCCTTGCCAGTAGCTGTTGGGGTTGGTATAGGTGGTTTCACTAAATGAACAGTGCGGCACGGGCGTATCGCCGCGTTTTAATTCCGTGCTGGTTACACGCGGAACCCGATCGCCGCTGCCGATTTGCAGGATAATGGGCGCGCCGGTGGGCTGGCTGAAGCCGGGGCAGCTGGCGATGCTGTTGGGGAATTCCGGCAGGTTGAAGGTGGTGACCCACGTTTGCCCGCCATCTTTCGGGAAGGTGATGGGGAATTGGATGTCGGCGGGCAGCCCACGTATCCCGCGTTTGACATCCATGGTGGCCGCCATGCCAAAGCTGCTGCTGGCGTCACGAAAATCGCCGTAGCCTACCATTTGCAATTCGGGGTCTAGCAGAGGCAGCGCGTGAAAAGAGGCCGACATCCAATAGTCTAGCGGCCAGGTGTAGCCCACCCCGGCCGACCCGCTGACGGCGATATTGCCGTTTTGCCCGGCGGCGGCCCCGGATTCTGTATAGCCGATTTGATTTTTGCTTTCGCTGTGAGAGGTGTCGCTATTTAAAACCATGTACAGGCTGTGGTTTGCGCTGCCCTCAGACCAGTCAGCGTTTTCGGTTACCGGCGGCAGCCCGGCTTGCAGGCGGAATTGGTTGGCGTAGCGCAGCCAATTTGGGCCGGTGAGGGCAATGGGGGTTTCTGTGGGCACGGCCGTTGGCGTTTCCGTGGGCGTCTCGGTGGGCGTTTCCGTCGGCGCTGCGCTGGGCACGGCCGTTGCCGCAGCGGTGGCGGTGGGCGCTGGCGTTTCCGTGGGGCGCGCAGTTGGGGCTGGGGTAGCGCTGACGACGACGGTGACGATGACGGCCGTCGGCGACGGCGCGCTAGATGGCGACGGTGCGCTTGTCGGTGTAACTGCGCTGGTTGGGGTGTTCACCTGGGCCACTTGCGTGGCCTCTGGCGATGGGCCTGGCCGTGAGGCCAAAAAAGCAACGGCGATCAACAAAGCGACGTTCAGCGCGATAGAGCCGATCAACAGGGTGCGGTCTTGATTTTTCATTCTTCCACCTTTCCAGGTAAATCGGATCTGTGAGCCGCCAAACGTCTATCAGGGTGTCGGTGACGGGGCGATTGTGGTGGAGACGGCCGTTTCTTCTGCTTCAGGTTGTGGCGCTGCGGGGTCGGCGGGGCCGCCGCCGATTAAATCTGCCAACAGGTTATTCAGGGTAACGAAAATTTCACGATCTGGCAAGGTGTCCCACTGCCCATCTAACACGCCTGTTGGGCCGCGGACAACCAGGATGGTTTGCGGCATGGCGGATGGGGCGGCAGTGAACGTGCGCAAGCCGGGCTGAAGTAAATTGCTTCTGACCAAAGTCGCGGTGAGGCTTAGCGGCGATGTGCTGGTAAGCGTGCCGGTGAATACATTGCTGCTGGTATCTATGCCGATCAGGGTTCCATCGGCCAATAAGGTTAGCTGGGAACCATCGGCGCGGCGATAGTCTACCAGACCGTCCAGGGGGAAAGGCAAAGCGGGGCGCGGCAGCGACACGTCGGCTGTTTTGGCTGCCAGCCGTTGGTCCAATTCCAGATAGAGCGGGAGCAAGGTGTCTGGCAAGGCCATTTCTGGGCAGACAATTTCTCCTTCCCAGGCTATGTCGCTGCGGCGGATGAGCAGCGTTTCCAGCGGGCTGCCAGCGCAGTCGGCGGCGTAGGTTGGTTGGAGATCGGTCAGGGGCAGGTCGGGCAGCAGGCTTAATGATAGGAGATCGGTGGCGGCTTCACCAGGGGACGAGACCTGGGCTTCGGTTGCCAGCCAGGTCCAGATACGGCCGTCGCTGGTCAGGGCCACGGAATGGGCCGGGGCATAGGGCGAAGCCGCTCGGCGGAGGCCGACCACGGTGTCGGGCGGGAAATGGGGGCCTAAGGCGGCGGTCAGATAGTTTTCGATGCTGGCCAGAAGCACGGGGTCTTGCAGCCAGCCTGAGCCGGAAACATCCAGGCCGGGCATATCGTAGGTCACAGAAACGCAGCCGGGGCAGTCTGCGGGCAGGGGTTCCAGCTTCATTGCGGGCAGGGCGGCGCGCAGCTCAAGCATGATGCCGGCCTGGTTGCTGCGCTGCCGCGATAGGCCGGTGGTTTCGTCGACGGCGACAATTTCGCTGGCGACGTTGCCTTGCAGCCGCCTGTCGAGTGAGAGCGCGGGTATCTGGTAGCGCAGCTCGAAGACGGTGTCGGCAAACGGGATAGGGGTGCTGGGCACGGCCGTTGGCCGGGGCGGCGGCGGCGTGAGTGAGGGCAATGGACCGGCGGTTGCCTGGGGGGTGAAGGTGGGTTGCAGGGTGGTGGCCGGACGTGGGGAGGGCAAGACGGCCGTTTGTCCATTTGGGTTGGCACGGCCGTTGTCGGCGCAGCCAATCAGCAGCCAGAGAGCTATGCTCAGCAGCAGCAGCAGCCTGAAGGAACCGTGGGTTTTATTCATCGACGGCCGTCTTGGCAAAAATCAGGGTGTCGCGTAATTCGTTGGTGAGGTGATTGCGCCGGTGGCAGCGCAGGGTGCCTTCGTGGACAAAATTCAGGCGTTGCGGGACGGCCGCGCTGCGATGGTTTAGCGAGTCGCAGTGGATTTCTACCCGTTTGGCGCCCAAGGTTTGGAAAGCGAAATCGGCAATGGCGGCGACCGCTTCGGTGATATACCCTTTGCCGGTGTAGGACGTTCTTAGCCAGTAGCCAATTTCAAATTTGGGTATCTCCCAATCAATGCGGTGCAGGCCGGAGCCGCCGATGATGGTGTCGGTGCCTTTGAGGAGGAGGATGAGCCAGAGGTCTTCGTGGTTGATAAAGCGGGTATACCCGCGCCGGACGTTGATTTCGCTGTCTTCGGCGGATGGTTCCTGGACCGCCCAGGGCAGCCACGGCCGTAATTCTGGCAGCGATTCTTGCACGGCCGTGGCTAAGGCCGGTCCATCGCCGGGCAGCGGGCAACGGATGAGCAGCCGCTCGCTTTCAAATTGGTGTGGAATGTCGAGTAAAATCGGGTCCATAGGTTATGTGTGTCCTTTCGCCGAGGCAAAGATACTTACGCTAATTTTCCCTGAAATTGCTTATGCCGCCAACGGCCGTATTGCCCGCCTCGTCTTAAGCCAGAAGGACAGTTTTACCGGGTAAACTCGCCTCCTGATTAGTCTACAAAAAGGGGCTGCCTTTGGATCACCGAGGAGCACACTGACCATTTAATGATGTTTGATTTGCGAAAGATCATCAAGCAAGAACCGGTATTTGCCGTATTGTTGACTGTGCCTCTGGTTATTTTCGGGGTTCTTTTGCTGTTCCCCAAATTGGATGCCGCTTTGTGGTTTGCCGTACCGTATGAAATATACGCCCATTATTACATGAGCGCGTTTTCTGGCTTCGTCGCCTTGATAGTTGCCTTTTATTCAAGCAGCTTATCTGACCGAAAAATTGATACGCGTTTGCGGTTTATTACTCTGGCATTTGCCCTGTTGGCGGCGATGATGCTGCTCAGTGCCCTGTTCACGCCTGGCGTTTATTTCAATGGGACGGAAGCAAAAGTGGCGGTCTGGGCGCTTTACCTGAGTTTGCCGGTAGGGGCGGTGTTTTTCGCGCTGGCCGGCGTTCGCTGGTCGCCGGCCGGGGAAGCCTGGCTAGAAAAGTACCTGACCTGGTGGGGGCTTGGCGTGGTGGGGTTGCTGGTGTTGCTGATGTGGTTGGTAACGGCCGTATCTCCACCCATCGTGTCGCTCAACCAAAGCCCCATGAATTCGGCCGTCACTACCCTGTTGACGATAAGCACCATCGGCCTATACATCTGGTCTGCTCAGCGCATCCGGACCGATTTTGTGGCGCTCTATACCTTTGGCCACCGTCTTAGCCTTACCCTGCTGCTGCTGGTTGAAGCGCAGTTCTTCCTGGTTGTCGGCCGAGACAAGGCTTTGAGCGGGCACCTTTTTTATCCACAGATGATGTTGGCTCTATTTGTCGCTGTCTGGGCGATTTTGTCCGCATTGCGCAATAATGAAGACCTGCAAGTCTCACGCTATTTTGCGGCGTCGGGCAGCGTCATCATCGTTGGCTTTTCGCTTGTCTTGGGCGAATTTGTCATCAGTTTGTTCGATCTGCAGGCAATCAGACCGGCCATTTTATTGACTCTTCTGGCCGAAGGCGTCTTAAGCTTTTTGATTTTGTACGTGATTGTGGCTCACCTGGAGCGTTTGGTGCGCCAGCGGACCGTTGATTTTCGACGCGAGCAGCGTTTGCGAGCGGAATTAACCCAAATGGTTATCCATGACCTCAAAAGCCCGCTGACGGTCATTCGCAGCAGTATTAGCATGGTGACGAAGGGCAACCTGGGCGCAGTGGACGCCCGCCAGCAAAAAATATTGAGGCGAGCGGACGAATCGACGCAGCGCATTTTACAATTGATCGACAACTTGCTGGATGTGGAGCGGCTGGAGGTTGGGGCCTTGATGTTGCGGCGAGCCGAGATTCAAAGCGCGATTTGGCTGCAAGACTCGTTGGCGCATTGGGAAGTTGTGGCCGGGGCGCAGAATAAAAGCCTGACGATTGATGTGCCGGACACACTGCCGCCACTCTGGGGTGACGGCGATTTGTTGCAGCGAGTGATCAATAATTTGTTGACCAATGCGCTAAATTATTCCTCCATGGAAGGGCTGGTGAATGTGGCGGCCTGCGTTGAGGGGAATGAACTTACCCTTTATGTGGCGGATGATGGTCCGGGTGTTCCTGACGCCGACAAGGCGCGTATTTTTGAGAAGTTTGCCCAGGTGGAAGGGACGGAACGCCGGGGAACCGGTCTGGGGCTGACATTTTGTAAGATGGTGGTGGAGGCGCATCAGGGCACGCTGGCGGTTGCCGATAGTCCGGATGGGGGCGCGGTTTTTCGGATGGGGCTGCCCATTTGCCAAAACGGCGATCACCTGGGTCAAGGACCGAATAAGATGGAAGTCACCAGACGTTAGCGCGTTACCGACGGCAGGTATAACGTTTTATCGAGTATAGGAGCTACAACGGTTACGGCCGTTTCCCCACTTACATTCCCCGCTTTGTCTTGCCCCATCACCCTGAAGGTATAGGTATGACCCATTTCCAACGGATACACGCCGGAAACGGCCGTTGTGTCTAGCAGCCAGGCGGTAGGAAAGCTGTTGTCGCGGCTGACAAGAACGTCATAGGATGCCATGCCGCTGCCCAAATCTTGCCCCGACCACTGCACCACAACCGATACTGCCGCAATAGGCGGCGCCGCGACGGCTACGGTCGGGGGCATTGTGTCTGGCTCAATGAGCAGATACGGCCGTCCGCCGATGGGATTGATGGGCAGGTCGGTAGGGGTGTTGGTGTTGGTGGCCGCCGGTAAAGTCAGCGTAAATACCCCGTTGGCCGCCGTAATCGTTTCGGTGAGGCCGTCCGGGTGGATGAGCAGGCCGGTTTGCGCGCTGTTGGTGCTGGTGATAACGGCCGTTTGCCCCACATTTGTCAGCGCCCACAAGCCCACAATGCGCGACTGCGTATCTGGGCGGTAAAAAGCAACCCACTCTTGCGCGCCGCCCGGTCGCAGCCGCCACAAAGCGTCTACATTGCGGAAATAATCGGTCAATGTTTGGAAAGCGGCCAGACTGGGGCGGGCCGTGCCTGCTGCCGGGTGGTTGGCATAACAGGCCGCGCCCACCTCGTTGCGAAAAAAGCCGAACGCGTCCCCGGCGTAATCCGGCGGCGGACCGGAGGCGCACTGCTCCGGCGGAAAGCTCCGGCGGAAAGTAGGGAGGATTTAGGGCCACGTTGCCGCAGTCATCATAAAGCTGGAAAAAGAAAATGTTTTCTGCGCCGGCATAGGCGGCATAAAGCGTACTCTGGATGATAAAGTCGGCTTGCTCGGTCATGGTGGCGCGATAAGGGCTGTTTGGTTCGCAGATCGGACCGGGGTAGTCATCCCAGACGGGCACGCCGGTTTCATTGAGCCAGATGGCGTTGGTCAGGTTGCGGGCTGCCAGCCGTCGCCCGGCGATGTAGACGGCGCGCCAGGAGCGGTAAGCGTAGCTGTAGTTGTGCAGCGCCAGAATGTCATGAAAATAGTTGAACTGCACGGCCGTTGGGTCCTGATCGTAAATGGCTAACACAGAACTGAGAAAGGGGATATCGTATGGGTTATAAACGACGGCCAACCCGCCAAAGATGATCTGGGCGTTGGGGTCGGCGTTTTTGGCGGCCAGATAACCCACTTTCAGCAGACGGGCATAATCGGCCGTGGTGCCATCCCAAAAGTTGAGCAGGTCGGGTTCGTTCCACATTTCCCAATGCGTTACGCCGACGCCGGCCGGCCAGCCCTGCTGCTGGGCGATGAGACCGCCGGGTTTGTAACGGGAAACGGCCGTGTCCACAAATCGCGCCCACACGTTGGCCGGATTAATCGCTTTGCCGGGGCCAGGCGTATCGCTGCCATCTTGAAAAACGGCGTTGTACAACCCAATAGGCGTGCCGCTCTGAATCTCGTTCAGCGTGAAGGGGGACGTGGGCTGCGCGGCGGACGCGCCGCTGCTGGCTGTTTCGGCCGTGGAAGTGGCCGGACTGAAGTATTCATCGGGCGTGCCCAACAAAATGGCGTCTAGCTTCAGCCCGTGGCCAATGTCGGCGATGACAGCGGCGTCTTGATACGCCCAGGAAAAGACGCCCGGCGTTTGTTCGATGTTGGACCAATACATCGGCCAGCGGTTCCAGGCTGCGCCGGTGGCAAGGCCGTTGGCGTAGCGGGTTGCGCCGGTGGGTTGGGCAGCGGGGAAGCTGATGTGGTTGACGCCGTAGGCGGGCAGTGTGTCGGTGAGCGTGAAGGGGTCGGTGGGGGTGACGGCCGTTTGGGCCAACAGCGTGTGGCTGCGTGTAGGAGTGGCGGAAGAATCCAGCCAGTAGATGGTGATGGACAGGCATAGAATGAGCGCCAGCAGAAACGGCCGTGCGGCTAACCAGATGCGCTGCAAAACGTGGATGACTGTGGTGGATGTTTCCATAACAGGAAGTGTAGCTGAGAACGGCCGTTGTGTCACCGCCCCAAATTGCCAGAGCAGAGCGGTTGACCGGCAAACAAATGGCTGTTACAGTCCCGCGCATGAAACAATATTCAGCCTTCATTTTCGATATGGATGGTACGCTCATCGACAACATGCCGTACCACATTCAGGCCTGGCTGGCCTCGTTTGCCAACCTGGGCATCCAAATGTCCGAAGCCGAATTTCATCGCCGCTTGAGCGGCAAGACCAACGCGGAAACCGTGCGCGAAGTATTGGGGCGCGACGTGACGGCCGTGGAAATCGACCGCATTGCCCACAATAAAGAAGTGCAGTATCGGGCGATTTATGCCCCGCAACTGCGCGAAATTGCTGGCCTGACCGCGTTTTTGCGGCAAAGTCTGGGTGTGGGAATGAAAACGGCCGTTGCCACCTCGGCCGGCGCCGACAATATCCGGTTTGTGTTGGATGGCTTGGGGTTGCAGGAGATGTTTACGGCCGTTGTCGGCGCCCACGACGTGCAAAATGGCAAACCAGACCCGGAAATATTCCTCACAACGGCCCGCAGACTTCAGGAATCGCCGGGCGCCTGCCTCGTCTTTGAAGATTCCCGCGCCGGCATCGAAGCTGCCCGCCGCGCCGGTATGGACGTTGTAGTCATCAACACAGCCCTTTCCGCGCAAGAAGCCATGACCTTCCCCCACGTCATTCACAGCGCCGCCGACTACCGAAATTTGGCCATCCTGCTTGATGGCCTGAGCGAATAATGAGGGTTATTATGCTTGGTTTCAGGGCTTTGTTAAAATTCCGCATACTTATACAGACCCCAAGGGTTTGCTCCTGAGAATTTATATTTTTTGGGTATCAAACCCTTGGGGTCTTGCCAGAGAAACCTGAGCATTTACAATCCTGCAAATCATAAAGCCCAAAACATCTGGAGAACTGAACAATGAAAATCGCACTTTTTGGTGGCAGCCGAGGTGTCGGCCGCCAGGCCCTGGAACAGGCTTTGGCCCAGGGGCACGACGTAAAGGCGCTCATGCGCAACCCGGCCGAATTTGACTTTTCCCATCCGCAACTTACCGTGATATCCGGTGATGTGCTGCGCCCGGCCGATGTGGCCGAGTGCGTCGCCCAGGCCGAAGCCGTCATTTGCAGTCTGGGGGGCACGGCCAATAACCCTGGCGACGTGGTTTCTTCCGGCACGCGGCACATCATCGACGCCATGCAGGCGGCAGATGTGCGCCGACTGATTGTCGTGAGTTCTATTGGCGTGGGCGATAGCAAAGATCAGGTGCCGTTTGCCTTTAAAATGCTCATGAAAACCGTTCTCAAGGCGGCCATGGAAGAGAAAGAAAAACAAGAAACGCTGGTCAAAGCCAGCAACCTGGATTGGGTGATTGTGCGCCCTGGCGGTCTGACCGATGGGCCGCGGACCGGCAATTACGCTTTTGGCCTTGGTAAAGACATCAAAGCGGGTCAGGTGTCGCGCGCCGATGTGGCCGAGTTTGTCCTGAAGCAACTGACTGATGATGCGTTTTTGCGCCAGTCGCCGTCTATTTCTTGATTGTGAAGTTGGGGAAGGGAGTTTTGTAACCGGCAATTGCAAGCTGGAGATTAGGGGGGAAGCCGCCTAATCTCCAGCTTTTGTTTCTGCTGGCGAACAGGAGCGCAGGCCGCCGACGAGAACCCGCACCCCTTCGCTGATGCGATCAACCGAGAATTGGCGCACCTGGCGTTGGTATTGAAAGATGTCTGCTTTGACAGTCGCTAAAATTGCATCGGCCAGGTAAGCAATGTCCAATCCTGCGGGGAGTTCTTGGGCGGACACGGCCGTTTGCAGCAGCCCATTCACCGTCATGTATTGCCAAAAGTGTGGCAGTTCGATGTGGTGTTCCTCTTGAATCAGCCCGGCTCGCTGGACTTCACACAGCAGCGGCGCGTGAATTTCCGTGAACCTGACCAGGGCATCCAGAAAAAATTCCAACTGCGTCATATAGGGCACGCTGCCGGCCGTCATCTGCCGAAATTGGGCCAGCATCTGGTTTTGAAAGGTGGTCATCTGCTCATCCATCAGGCCCAGGCACAATTCGGCTTTGCTGGTGAAGCGGCGGTAGAGCGTGCCTTTGCCCACGCCGGCCGCCTGGGCAATGTCGGCCATGTTGATGTTGGCGACGCCATGCTCGTTAAATAGCGCCTCGGCCGTGGACAAAATCAGTTTGCGGTTGGCGGCGGCGTCACGCCGCTCTGATTTTTGCCCATCGTCGACATTTCCCAGGGGAATGTTGGGGTTTAAAGATAAGTTTGTTATCGGATTGTCCATTTTATTTCGCCTGTTTGGCCATCGTTTTGCTGCGCGTATTGAAATTCGCCCTTGACAAGTGGACCCTAGTCCGTTATTATCATACCAGAAATGCGGACTGAAGTCCACTTATTGCAAACCAAAACTAAAACCAACTGTTTACAAGACAAGGAGATTATAACAAATGACCTGGCAAATTGATTACTCGCATTCCAGCATCAATTTTTCGGCGCGGCACATGATGATTTCGAAGGTTCGCGGCCGTTTTGAAACCTGGGAAGGCAGCGTGAACTTGAACCTGGACAATCCGACGGAAACGGCCGTTTCCATTACCGTGAATTTGTCCAGCGTCAATACCCGCGACCAACAGCGTGATGGCCATCTGGTTTCCCCAGACTTCTTCAACGTGGCCGAATATCCTACCATGACCTTCCAAAGCACCCGCGTAGAACAAATCGACGCCGACACCGCCAAATTGATTGGCGACCTGACAATTCGCGGCATTACCCGCGAAGTTGTTCTGGACGTGGAATATGCCGGCGAAGCCAAAAGCCCCTGGGGCACGACCAGCGCCGGTTTTTCGGCCAGCGGCAGCCTGAATCGTAAAGATTGGGGCCTTAACTGGAATCAGGCCCTGGAGACCGGCGGCGTGCTGGTGGGCGAAAAAATCAATATCGAAATCGAGCTGGAGCTGGTCAAACAGCCGGAAAATGCACCCGCCTAAGCGTTTGATGGGAACACGACGGTTCCTGCGCGCAATCCCCTAAAATAAAGAACGGCCGTTTCTCAGCAAACGGCCGTTCTTCTAATTCAGCACCCGTGAGGTCTCATGCACCAGACAGACTTGTTTGCCAGCGCCATAAGCGGTTTAGATGTTCAGGGCGATCTGCTTTATTACCCGGCGGATACGTTTCCCGTCGTTCACCCGGTTCACTGGCTGACTTCTCATTTTGCCGTGGGCGGCTGGAGTCCTTTGCAGCGGCTGAGCGGCATGTTGACTGCCCATATGACCCAGATTGCCCCGCGCAACGGCTTCACCTGGCACCCACATCGCGGCCTGGAAATTTACACCTATGTCATCGACGGCGAACTCTACCACGAAGACACAACCGGAGGCCGGGGCGTGATTCGCGCCGGCGAGGTGCAGCGCATGTTTTCCGGCAGCTTTATCCAGCATCAAGAACTCAACCGCAGCGACGACTACGCCCGCGTGATCCAGATCTGGTATGTGGCCGAGCCGCAGTTTAGGGATCTCCCGCCGCATTACGAGCAAATCCAACTGGCCGACATGCCGCCGCGCCGCCTGGGTGATGGCGTCGTGCGCGAAATTATCGGGCCAAACGGGGCCACCGATGCGCATGTGGATGCCCGCCTGACGAGTACCTTATTGCCCGCTGGCGGACAGGCGGCGCTGGAGCCGCCGCAGCCCGGCGAGGAATTATTTCTCTATTTTGTGGCTGGCGACGGCCGTTTCCAAACCCCACACATCACCCAGGAAATCGGCTTGTACGATGTTGTTCTGGCCAAACCACAGGCGGAAACGGCCGTGATCCAGGCCGGCGACCAGCCGCTCAACTATCTCTCGTTTTATCTAAAGCCGTTCATGGTTTCTTAAACTCACACCGGAGTAATTGATGATTGACAATTCAATCCACATTTTAGGCATTGCTGGCAGCCTGCGCCGTAAATCTTACAACCGCGCTTTATTGTGCAATGCCCAACACCTGCTGCCCCAGAACACCACCCTGGAGATATTTGATTTAGACGACATCCCGTTTTTTAACGCCGATGTGGAAGCCATCGGCACGCCTGCTCCGGTGATGGCATTTCGCGAGGCCATCAAACGCGCCGATGCCTTGTTGATTGCCACACCTGAATACAATTACACGATTCCCGGCGTCCTGAAAAACGCCATCGATTGGGCTTCCCGTAAAGGCCCCGATGATCGCGCGCCGCTGGATGGCAAAACGGTGGCGATGATGGGCGCTGGCGGCATGTATGGCACACTGCGCGCCCAATTGCATTTACGCGAGATTTTGAGCCATAATCAGACCTACGTGATGGCGCGGCCAGAATTGATGGTTGCCCGCGCTGGCCAATACTTCGACGAAGACGGCCGTCTCACCGATGAAGCCATGCGCCTGCGCCTGGAACGCCTGCTAGGTTCCCTACGCGATTGGACCCGGTTGGTGCAAAATTAATGAACGCGACACCTTTACCGCCTGAAACCCGCATGGGGCAGGTCGCCCTAACCGTAGCCGACCTATCCCGCTCGCTGGCTTATTACCAGGAGCAGATTGGCCTGCGCTTATTGGATCGGGAAGGGGATACGGCCGTTCTCGGCACACCGCAGCGTCCTTTGCTGAGGTTACAAGAGCAGCCTGGCGCACGGCCGTCGCGCGGCGTTACCGGCCTGTATCATTTTGCCTTGCTGCTGCCCTCGCGCCTGGCCCTGGCCCAGACGCTTTACCACTTTATCCAGCACCAAACCCCGATTAGCGGCGCATCTGACCATGCCGTCAGCGAGGCGCTGTATCTCACCGACCCGGACGGGCATGGTATTGAAATTTACCGCGACCGCCCCCGGTCGGAATGGCCGTCTGTTGGCGGGCGGCTGGCGATGACCACCGAACCGTTTGATGTGGATGGCGTGTTGGGCGAATTGTCGGCGGAAACGGCCGTGTGGTCCCATCTGCCCGCGGCCACCACCATGGGGCACGTCCACCTGCACATCAGCCGCATGGCCCCGACCATTGAGTTTTATGTAGACCAACTGGGGTTTGACATGATTGTCCAGATGGGCGGTTCGGCCAGTTTTGTGGCCGCTGGCGGCTATCACCACCACCTGGGGTTGAATACCTGGGCCGGCGTGGGCGCGCCGCCGCCAGCGCCCGACCAGGCCAGATTGTTGTGGTATGAAATTCTTTTGCCGGACGAAACGGCCGTCGATTTGCTGGCTGCGCGATTGGCGGCGGCGGATGTGCCTGTGGGGCGAAACGGCCGTGACCTCCACCTGCAAGATCCTTCGGCCAATCACCTTATCATTCGCTCAGACCAAACCCCCCAATAACTTATGGAAAATCAACGACTTTTGGGCCTCTTTGCCCATCCCGACGACGAAATTTTAGGTCTTGGCGGCACGCTGGCCGAATATGCCCAGAACGGCACGCGCGTCGAATTGGTGGTCACCACTCGCGGCGAGGCCGGCGAAATCGCCGATCCTGCCCTGGCGACGCCGGAAAATTTAGCGTCTGTGCGCGAACAGGAAATGCTTTGCTCGGCCAGGACTCTGGGCATCAGCCACGTCACCTTCCTGGGATACCGCGATTCAGGCATGGATGGCACAGAAGATAACAAAAACCCGCTGGCCTACATCAACAGCGATTCGGCCGAAGTGACTGCGCGTCTGGTCGAAATCATTCGCCGCTTTCGCCCGCATATCATCCTCACTTTCGAGCCATACGGCGGCTACGGCCACCCTGACCACATCGCCATTCATCACCACACGCTAACGGCCGTGCCCGCCGCCGCCGATCCTGCTTACCGGCCTGATTTAGGCGCTGCGTGGTCTGTACCGCGTGTTTTTTACCCGATTGTGCGTGTAGCCACTCTATTAACGATGAAAGAACGCATGGCAGCGCGCGGATTGGACGTTTCGTTTTTCGAGAGTTTGGGGCAGCGGGTCGGAAAAGGGTGGCCGGACGATCAGATTCACGCGGTCCGCGATGTTGGCGGCACAGTCTGGAAAAAATTGGCCGCCTTTCGCTGCCACGCTACCCAGTTTGGCCCGGAAAGCATTTTCCGCCAACTGCCGGAAGCGGAAATGGCCGAGGTGCTGCGCTATGAATATTTTGCTCAGGCCATGCCTGAACCCGTGCCGCAAAAGACTTTCAGCGACCTGTTTGCCGATTTGCCGCTTTAGCTGCCTGCGTTTCTGCCCTTGACGCGCCTGACCGGTCGGGCGTAAAATAGAACATATGAGCGAACAGTGGATTCGGGCAAGTGAAATAAGCAACTATGTGTACTGTCGCCGCGCCTGGTGGCTGCAACGTATGCAGGGATACTCTTCTGAGAATGTCAGAGAATTAGGTGAGGGGACGGCCTATCATCAGCAGCACGGCCGTTCCCTGGCCAGAGCCATCTGGACCCGCCGCCTGGCGTATGCGCTGTTGTTTGTATTGGTGGCGTATGTGACGTTTCAGTTGCTGATGAGCACACGATAGGGATGGGAAGCACCGGTTTACTTTTAGGCGTGGTGCTGTTTTTGCTCACGATTGGCGCGTGGCTGTGGTCACGCGATCAGCGTGAGAAAAGCGGCGTGCCCGAAGGCGAAATCATCTACGCCGACACCGGCGCGTGGTTCCCCATGACAAAGCCGTTGTATGCGGCGGCGTATAAACTGGTGGGCAAGCCCGATTATTTGGTGGAACAGGACGATGGCAGCATTGTGCCGGTGGAGATTAAGTCGGGGCGCGCGCCCAGCGAACCGCACGAAGGGCATGTCTTGCAGTTGGCGGCCTACTGCCTGCTGGTGATGGAGAATTATCAGATACGGCCGTCCTACGGCATCATCCAATACCAGGACCGCGCGTTTGCGGTGGATTTTACGCCCGATCTGGAAGAGGATTTGCTGGATTTGCTGGCCGAGATGCACGAAGGGATGTTTGTCGCTGAATTAGACCGTGACCATAACGATTGGGAGCGATGCCGTCGCTGTGGCGTGCGTTCTGTGTGTGATCAGCGGTTGGCGTAAAGGTTGACGGCCGTTTCCCCCGCCGCTATAATGCCCCAACAACTGAAAGAGAAACGGCCGTGAACGAGACAAGTACGGCAGCGCGGTTTTTTTACAGAGAGTTGGCGGATGCTGCAAGCCAACAACCCACCGCCCGAAATCCCCTCCGGAGCCGTCTACCGAAAGCCATCAGGCGATTAAGGTAAACCGGGGTCGCCCGTTACAGCGAAATTGAGGTCAGCGCAGCTGCGCTGGCAAATTCAGGTGGCACCACGAGTCCCTTCGTCCTGAGATGGCGAGGGGACTTTTTCGTTTAAAGGCAAAAGTAGGCTGCGAGACGATTCGACTACAAGACAAAAGGATAAAAGGATCATGTTAGACATCAATTTAATTCGTGAGAAGCCGGAGTGGGTAAAAGAGCAGATCGCCAGGCGTTATGATCAATCGCCCATTGATGAGATTTTGGCCGGTGACGGCCGTCGCCGCGAGATTTTGCAAGAAGTGGAAGAATTGCGCCGCCAGGTGAACGAAGCCTCCAAACAAATTGGCCGGGTGATGGGCACGCTCAAAAAACTGGAAGCAGATTTGCAGCGGGCTGAGGCCGGTCAGGATGTGGGCCAGCCGGTGGAAGCGCTGCGGACGCAGGTGTTGGCGATGCAATTCAACGCCGAAGAAGCCAAAGAAAAACCCCGTGAACTCGGCGAGCGTATCACCGAATTAGACGACGAGCTGCGCGAGGTAGAAGAAGCCCTGCGGAAAAATATGCTCTGGGTTCCCAACATTCCCCACGAAAGCACCCCCGTCGGCCCGGATGAAAGCTTCAACGTCATCCACGAGCCGCAGGGCGCGCCGATTCCCCAGTTCGATTTTGAGCCAAAACCGCACTGGGATTTAGGTCCAGCGCTAAACATTTTGGATTTTGAACGAGGCGTCAAGTTGAGCGGCAGCCGTTTTTATCTGCTGAAGGGGGCGGGGGCGCGATTGCAGCACGCCGTCATCCAGTTTATGCTCGATATGCACGTCCAGAAACATGGCTACACGGAAATTTACCCGCCGTTCATTGTGCGTTCGGTAAATTTTGAGACGGCCGGGCAACTGCCCAAATTCTATGACAACATTTACCGCGATGCGGAAGAAGACTTTATGCTTTTGGGCACGGCCGAAATTGCCCTGACGAACGTTCATCGAGACGAAATTCTGGAAGAAGCCGAACTGCCCATCAAATACGTAGCTTACACACCTTGTTTCCGCCGCGAGAAGATGAGCGCTGGGAAGGATGTGCGCGGCATCAAACGCGGCCATCAATTCGACAAAGTGGAGATGTACCGCTATACCACGCCCGAAACCAGCTTTGCCGCGTTGGAAGAGATGAAGCAGGAAGCTATCGACATTTGCGAAGCGTTGGGTTTTCCTTACCGTGTGTTGGAATTGGCGACTGGCGACATCAGCTATGCGTCGGTGAAAACGTATGACATCGAGGTGTGGGCCGCCGGCTGCGGCGAATGGCTGGAGGTCAGCTCGGCGAGTAACTGCACCGATTTTCAGGCGCGGCGGGCGAATGTGAAGTATCGGCCGGCAGAAGGCGGCAAAACGCGCATTGTCCACACCCTGAACGCCAGCGGTCTGGCTTTGCCCCGTGTGATGATTGCTCTGATGGAAAACAACCAGCAGGCGGATGGCAGTATCGTGGTGCCGGAGGCATTACGGCCGTATATGGGCGGCATCGAGGTGATTCGGTAAACCGGAATCAGGCGGTCATAAACCTGTTATAGCCGGGCTGATTGGGTCAGCTCGGCTTTTTTTATGTCGGCTGCGTATCTTCTCAATATTTCGGGGTGTCGTAGTGCGGAATGCCATTCCGCACGGTCGGATTAACAATCCGACCTACAAATTCCCCAACTTTTTGAGAAGATACCCGGCCGCGCCGAAAAATTGACGACAAACTCGTCTTCTATTACGTAAGAAATTTCGAGCGGCCGACAGCAGACTTCGCAATCTTCGATGTAGGCCTGGCGACGTACGGAGAGGTCCAGCAGCATTGAAATACGCGCTCCACAGGCGGGCAGTCGAAAAAGTATTCTTCTTCCAGCATGGCTAAAATTGCTCGGTTGTGGGGATTGATAACTGGGATTTGGATGTTGGGGGAACGGCCGTTGCCTCCACCACTTCTTCATACACCCGCCGCATCCGCTGCACAATGATTTCCCAATCGTATTGCAGCGCATAATAACGCGCCTGCCGCCCCAGCCGCTCACGGCACGCATCGTCAGTAAGCAGGCAGAAAATGCGCTCCGCCAGCGCCTCCGGATCGCGTGACGGAACGTGAAAGCCATTCTCATCATCGCGCACCAGAAAGGCCAGACCGCCCACCTCCGAGGCAATCACTGGCGTTCCCATAGCCATCGCTTCCAGAGCCACCATGCCAAAACTTTCATAATGCGAGGGCATAATCACCATTTCCGCGGCCGCATAATAATTGGGCAATATCTCCTGATCCTTGGCGCCTAAAAAAGTAACCAGATCGGTGATGCCCAATTCCTGGCGCAGGTCTTGTAGGCGGGCCATTTCTTCATCTGGCGTATCAGCCCACGGATCGCCGCCGATGATGGCCACGCAGACGCCGCGAACCGCGTCCGGGTACCTTTTTTGGATGAGGGCTATCGCTTGCAGCAGCGTGTCGATACCTTTCAGCGGTTCAATCCGGCCGGCAAAGATGATGTTTTTATCGTCAGGCGGGATGCCCACATTTTGTCTGGCCGTCGTTTTGGGGATCGGCATAAACCGCTCCAAATCGACGCCGGGGGAAATGACCCGCACTTTGCGCATGTCGGCGCCGTAAAGCCAGTTTAGCTGCGCTTCTTCGGCGGGGGTAGCGGCGATGAGACGGTCGGCAATTTGGATGACATGTTTTTCGCCCAGCAAACGCTCTTCCGGCGCGCGTTCGCTCTCGCTTTGGGCAATGCGGTTTTTCATGTGGCCGAGGGTGTGGAACATGTGGACGATAGGCGCCTGCCAGGCGTCGCGCAGTTTTTCTGCCACCAGACCGGAGAGCCAATAATGGCTGTGAATCAGGTCGTAGTGGATGCCTTCTTGGGTGGCAAAGGCCAGGGTCCCGGCGACAAATTCATCCAGATAGTTGCCCACTTCGCTCACGGGAATTGGTTTTTCTGGCCCGGCCGGGATGTGGATGACGCGGCCGCCATAGCCCAAATCATGCTTTACCATGGGCTGGCAGTCGTCTTGCGAGCGGGTAAAAACGTCTACCAGGATGCCCTGACGGCCGAGTTCGCGGCTGAAATCACGCACGTACACATTCATGCCGCCGGTTTTTTTACCGCCGAGCATGGCCAGAGGACAGGTGTGGACGGATAAGATGGCGACGCGCTGAATAGAAGTCTGGTTCAATAAAACCTCGTTTCAATAGCTAACAGCTAACAGCTAACAGCTAACAGCTGTTAGCTGTTTCTTGAGCGTAATTCGGTAAATCTGGGTATCTTGGGCGCCGAAGCGATATTTGTAGGTTTCGTTGCCACGCAGGAAGTCGAATTCGGTACGGCCGTGGGCAATGGCAAATTCTATTGCCTGTGCCGTCAGCACCACGCCCAGGCTCAGGCCGCCAAACGCTTCAGGGTCTAGTCCGGAGTTGTAGACCCAGATGCGGTTTTTGTAGTCGAAGTTGAAGAGGGCGGCGGCTTTTTGGCCGTCAACTTCCATGAACATGAGTTGCAGCGTGCCGGACGCCAGGGCGGATTGGGCGATGTCGTGAAAGATGGCGCGACGGCCGTCATTCAGCCAGTCACGCTTTTCAAAAGTGCTGCGCTGTAGGAGGCTCAAAAACTCATCCACTTCGGCGGCCAAATGATCTTCTGCGCCGACGACGATCAGACGGGCGTCTGCGCCAGAGGCGCGGCGCAGTTTGCGCTGCACTTCGCGCCGCTGTTTACTGTCCAGCGTTTCCAGATAAGCGTCGAAGGTTTTGGGCAAGGTGATAATCGGACAAACTTCGTATAGCTCCTCGTTGGCGGCCAGGTTTAGCCGGCTTGCCAGGCTGATCAGGGCTGGGCGTGTGGCCGAGGCGGCGGGTATATTGCAAAATTCGGCGGTGTGCCAGTCGGGGAAATCGGGCTGGAGCAGGTGTTGGAGTACGGCCGTCCACGCAGATTCAGCGTCTTCAGGGCGGGCAATCAGGTCGAGGTAGTCGGTTTCTTCCACGCAGCCGTTGAAGTGTAAGCTGTTGTTGTGGAGGTAGAAACAGCCAATGGCCGCGAGACGGCCGTCTTCGTGCCGCGCGGTAATGGTGTGCAGCGTGGCTTCTGGGGGTTGCAGGTGCTGCCACCAGGCTTGCTGGTAAGCCAGGGTCTGAAAAGGCGTGTCGGTCATGCCCTGGCTGGACAGATTGTCCCATTCGTTGGCCAGGTCTGAAAAAACGTCGGGTCCAATGAAATGTTTAGTTAACATAACGGCGAATTGTATCCTGTGCAGTGCATGGAAACATCCGACGAACAGATCTCATCGGATGTTTGGGTGATTAAATGGGTTGGTATAGCAATTATAACGTATTTGACGCGGCCTACCGGCGAAATATTACGGCTTGTGGGGGGCGCGGCGGCGCAGGATGATCTGCCACCAATCGATAAATTTGGGAACGTTGCGTTCGTAGCGAACCAGCAGGACGCAAATGATGAGCAAAAGCGCGCCGAGCCACTGCACGGCCGTTAGCCGTTCGCCCAGGAACAAAATAGCCAGCACAATGCTGACGATAACTTCCAGCACGCCTAAGAGGGCGGTTTGCATGCTGCCCAGGCGTTTTACGCCCAGGAACAGGGTCAGACGGGAGAGGGCGGTGACCAGGCCCATAAGAAAAATGGCTTCCCAACCGGCGCGGGGAACGGCCGTTAGCTTTGTGGGGAACATGAGCCAGGCCAGGGTCACGACGCCGGCCATGGCGGTAATGGCATACAGGGTCATGGTCGGGGCCGGAATATCGTACATGATGCGCTGGCTGAGGACCAATTGCAGGGCATAGGTAAACGCGGCGATGAGCATCATGCCGGCTCCCAGCCAATCTGGCTTGTTCAGGCCGCCAACGGTGAGCAAATACATGGCTGTCATTGCCAGCAGGGTGCGCAGCAATGTGAGCCGCGAGATGGTATGCCCATACAGGCGCAGCAAAATGGTGACGAAGAGGAGATAGCTGATGTTGATGAGCTGGCCGACAGACGCGTCGATGCGGTTGAGGCTGGCATAATAAAACAGCGAACCCAGGCCGTTGATGCTGCCGGCTATCAGGCTGCCAATGATGCCGGGGCTAGAGCTGCGGATCATGTGACGGGCGAAAAGGAGAACGGCCGTCCACAGCACCACCGCCGCAAAAATTGTCCGCAAGGCGACCACTGTTAAAACATCGACGCCGGTCGCGTAAGCTAATTTGGCGAAAATGGGGATGGTTCCCAGGAATACAGGTGAAAGGAGCGCCCAGAACAGGCCTTCGCGCCAACGGCGGGCTATCTGCTCCTTGTCGTCAGCCGCAGCCGACAGGCCGGAGATAGCATCGGGTGGCGGTTGGCTACTTCTGTGGTGAAGTGAGGGCATTCGATTTTGGCAAAAAGGTTGTCAGGCTTCCTGGCCTGAATGGTTAGAGGTCTGGTACTTCGTCTGATGGCGAGAGAGGCAGCAAGATGTGGAAGGTGCTGCCGGGTAAGGCTTGTGGGTCGCGTCGTTCGCTTTCTACCCAGATACGGCCGTTATGCGCCTCCACAATGCCTTTGGCAATGGCTAAACCCAACCCCAGCCCGCCTCCCTGAAAAGCTGATTTACTGGTGGAGTGATGTTGAATCGCTCCCAGAGTGTAAAACTGCTCAAAAATATGGCGTTGTTCTTCGAGTGGAATCCCGATGCCCGTATCCTGCACAATGATATCGACGGCTTTGTCCAACACGTAATGGCCGGAAAGGGAAATCCGGCCGCCGTCTGGCGTGTATTTTACGGCGTTGCCTACCACATGCTCCACGGCCGATTGGATGCGACGGCCGTCGCCTTGAATAAGAGGCAGCTCGCTAAAGTCTCCTATATCTAGCGTCAGGTTGCGTTTGCGGCAGATGTCGCCATACGTCTTTTGCACGTCGTTAACCACTTTGGTTAAGCGCACGGGGCCTAAAGACAAATCCAATGTGCCCGAAGAAATACGCACCACACTGATGATTTCGTTGATCACATCCTGCATTCGGGCCACGCCCGATTGCAGCCCTTCAGCGATCCCCGCAATCGACTGGGCCTGAACCAGCCCATTTTTGTTCGATACCTGCTCTGCCAGCAGATGCGAATAACCGCTGACCAGGGTGAGCGGCGTGCGTAATTCGTGCGAAACCAGCACAATAAAATCACTTTTCAGGCTGTCCAATTCCAGCAGGCGCTTGTTGACGGCGCGCAGCTCGCGCACCTTCTTTTCCAGGCTTTCGACCAGATTTTGGGCATGTTTTTCCAGGTGTTCGTTGCGCTCGTCGGCGGTCAGTTTATCTTGTTTGCCTTGTAAAAACCGCTCAACGTCCGCCGGGAATGTGGCCACGTCGATGGGTTTGGTCATGAAACCTGTGCAGCCGGCCGCCAAAGCCAATTCGCGGCTGCCAGCGCTGATGTTGGCCGTCAGCGCCACAATCGGGACATTGCTGAAGTTTGGCAGGCTGCGCAGACGCGTGGTGATTTCCCGACCATCCATATTGGGCAGATTAATGTCCATGAGGATGAGCTGAGGTTTTTGCTCTCGGGCCAGGTTAATGCCTTCCAAGCCTTCGGTAGCTACCAGCACTTCATACCCACGGCTGGTTAATACACGTTCAACCAGACGGCGGCTGGCGTGGTCGTCTTCGATATAAAGAATTCTTGCGCTTTTTTCAGTCATGCAGTGTCCCAATTGCCTTCTATTCGGGTAGCGCCTGTCTAATGTCGCTTAGTAAGTCGGAATCCATGAAAGACCCTTTTTGCAGCAATGCTTTTATTTTACCGTCAAGTCGCTCTCTTTCAATAGGTGATAACTCCTTGGCGGTAATGACAATGATGGGAACGTCTTGCAGGTAGCTTTCTTTTTTCATGGCGTCGACGATAGCGAAGCCATCTAAGCCGGGCATCATCAGATCAAGAATGACAAGGTTGGGTCGTTTTTGTTTGATGAGCGCCAGACCGTCCAGGCCGTTGTTTGCTTCTTCGATGAGGTAGTTGCCCTGGGCTTGCAAGATGCGGCGAATAAGTCGGGCGGCGTCGGGGTTGTCTTCGACGATGGCGATGCGCTGCACGCGCGGATCGATGTCTTCCAGGGCGGTGAGCAGCCCTTCCTGGCGGGCCGTAGAGTGGCTGGCGGTTCCTTCCAGGATAACGTCGCGGGCGAAATGTTCGCCGATGATGTGTTTTTCGACGGGGAAGGTGTGCCCGGAGCAGTTGACGACAACGGTTTCGTGGGGTTTGATGACCCCTTCGCGGATGAGTTTGAAGAGGCCGGCAAAGGTTACGGCCGTTGCCGGTTCAATCGACAGCCCATCCATTTGCGCCACCACTTGCAGCGCCTGGAAAGCATCGGCGTCGTCAATGGCTTCGATGGTCCCGCCATATCGCTCGATGAGTTCGCGGATCACTTCATAAGCCACGCCGGGCACGCCGGTCGCCAGGGTGGTGATTTCCGTGATGGGGTTGGCGACATTTTCGGCGACTTGTAAGCCTTTGTGGAACGAATTGGCCATTGGCGCGCAGCCGCTGGATTGGAAACAAGCCAATTTTGGCACTTTGTCGACGATTCCGGCGGAGGCTAATTCGGCAAATCCTTTCATCACGCCGACCGGTCCTAAGCCGCCGCTGACGGCTTGCAGATACCAGTCTGGCGCCTGCCAGGGATAGCGGTCGCCGCTGGGCAAGGAGTCATCGACGCCGGCGGCGATGTTGCCCAGTTGTTCGGCTATTTCGTAGGCCAGGGTTTTCATGGCTTCTTTGGCGGCAATGCCTTTGATGCCTAAATCTAAAAACAGGTTTTTACTGGCGGCAAAATCGGCGGCGACTTTTTTGCAGTCGTCGTAGGTTCCGGCTACTTTGATAACTTCTGACCCGTAAAGCGCGACCTCGCGCATTTTGTCTGGCGGCACCGAACTGGTGACGAATACCCACAGTTTAATGCCGGCGCGGGCGGCGTAGGCGGAAAAGGCGATGGCCACATTGCCGGTCGAGGCGACAACGGCTTCGGTGATGCCGGCTTCTTTGAGCGCGCTGATGGCGATGGTGGCCTGCCGGTCTTTGAAGGAGCCGGTTGGTCCCTGGCGTTCGTCTTTGATGTAGATGTTGGCGTGGCCGAGCATGAGTCCCAGGTTGTGGGCGCGGAGCAGGGGGGTCCAGCCTTCGCCCAGGCTGACAATGTTGGCATCGTTGCGCAGGGGCAGGCGTTGGCGGTAACGCCAAAGGTTTGTGCCATATTGGTTGAGGTTTGCTCGCCAGTCGGCCGTGTTGGGCGGGATGGTTTCGGTTTCGGGGTAGATGGCGTCTAGCCAGTGTTCGCCGCAGTGCGGGCAGGCGTTGAGGGGTTGGGTGTAAGCTGTTTGAGTGTGGCAGTTACGGCAGATGACGGAAAATTCTCTCATGATAGGTCGTTGTCCATTGCGGTAGGGTAGGTGTGTTGGTGGGAGTGGGGTCAGGCGGGCACGGCCGTTTCCACTGTTTTGCCTTCTGTCAGATGTCCATCCGGTTGTCGATAGGGTAAACGAATGAAAAAAGTTGTCCCTATGCCGACTTCGCTTTCCAGCCAGAGCTGCCCATGGTGCATATTAACCAGCCATTGGGTTATGGGTAAACCCAGCCCTGTGCCGCCGGCCGTGCGGGTGGTGGAGTTGTCTACCTGCTCGAAGGCCACGAACAGTTTGTCGAAGTCTTCCTGGGCAATGCCTGTGCCGGTATCGGAGACGGCGAGGAGGAGGTGGTTGGAATTTTCGGGAACGGCCGTTAACCGGATCACGCCTTCGCGGGTAAATTTTGTGGCGTTAGACAGCAAATTGATCAAAATCTGCCGCAGCCGAATAGGATCGGCCTCAATAAGCGGCAAATTGGGGGCTACCTCGCTGATCAATTCGACCCCTTCGTGTACCAGGCTGCGAATTGTTGTTAAGGATGCCGTGATGGCGTCTTCGACAATAACCGGCTCAAATGTCAGGGTCATTTTACCGGCGCCAATTTTCGCCATGTCCAAAATTTCATTGATCAGCATGAGCAAATGGTGGCCATTGTTATAGATCGAGCTTAAATCTTCTTCTTGTTCCGTGGTCAGTGGCCCATCGATCCCTTTTAGAATTACCCGCGAGAAACCGATGATCGAATTTAGCGGGGTGCGCAGCTCGTGGGACATATTGGCCAGGAACTGATTTTTCATGTGGTCAAGCTGGCGGAGCTGCTCTACGCTGGCCTGAATTTGTTCAAATAGACGGGCGTTTTCCATCGCCAGGCTAGATTGGGTGGCAATGCTGCGCAGCAGTTGGACATCGTTTTCGCGGTAGGCGTAAGGTTCATAGGATTGCACGCAAATCAAGCCGGAGGGCGCGCCTTCACGAACCAATGGAATCCACAGCCCGGATTGGATCGCCGGATCGCCGGCGATTTCGTGGGGCAGCGCATCGGGCAGCGCGTGATGGGTGTTGGCATGGGTTAGCAGATGGTGTTTGTTGTGTAAGAAGGCGTAAAGTGGTTCATTGCGATCCAGAATTCGGCCGGGAGTCGGCACAACTCGCCCTTCTTTAATGGCCAGGGTGGGTTTGTATTCGCGGGTGGCTTCGCTGTATTCGGCTAACATAAAAATGGTATTGTCTATCAGCCCGCCCACTTCGCGGTAGATGGTTTGTACCAGGTGGTCGATGTTCAGGATACTGGAAATGTTGGATTGAATTTGATTGAGGAAGATCAGTTCTTGGGCGCTGGTAAGGGCTTCGTCCAGGAGTTTCAGGTTTTCTATTTGGGTGGTCAGATGATCGACTAGGGTTTGGGCAAAGATGATGTGGTTGGTGGGAAACGGCCGTGCACTCGTCGAATCTAGCGCCAAAAAGCCAATCAAATCTTGCTGGCTGGCGGCGGGCACCAGCAAGGAGACTTCGGCGTTAAACTGCGTCAGATAATGGTCGATAACGGCCGTGGGCAGGTTTACGGCCGTTTTGCTCAACAGCAACGGTTGGCGCAGCATGTTCAACTGCTCATACACAAAGTCGCCTTGCATGGCAAACATTATCTCCGCCGACTGCTCTGCGGCCAGCGCCTCAGCGGCAATATGCCCCACGCCCTGCTGGAAATTGTACAGCACCATGCGGCACTGCGACGCGCTGGTGTACTGGGCAATCTCCTGCACGGCTATCATCAGCGCATCATCTCGCGTGAGCGACTGGCTGAGCGAACGGCCGATCTGGTACAACAATTCTGTCTGGCGCAGCAACTGCTGGTTGGCCAACGTAATCGCGGCCTGGTCGGCCAGAGTGCGGAACGGCTGCAAACTGCGCTCGTTAAACGCCAATTCGTTTTCCGTGTGTAAAACCAGCGTGCCCAACCAGCGTGACTCCATAATAATCGGAATCATTGCCATGGATTTTATTTTGCCGTCGGCAAGCAATCGGCGCGAAAAATCATCGACGGCAATCTCTGGCGATGGATTCTGCACGATCACAATTTCGTTGCGGGTGAGCTGGTCTTCATAGTTGAACTGGCTGCGCGGGTACCGGCCGAAGGGGGCGTCCGCAGACCAATCGAAGCGCGACCAGATGGCCGGGCAGGTGAGATAATCTGGGTTGTCTTCGACAATGATTTGCGCCAGGTCCACAATGCCCGATTGGCGCGCGAAGTCGATGAGGGCGTTGTAGATGTCGCCCTGATTGCGCGCTTCGCTGATTTGGCGACCAATTTCGTATAGGAGGCTCGTTTCTGTAAGATTGGCCTGAATTTGCGTGAAGAGATCGGCGTTGGCAATGGCCGCCGCCAATTGATCGGCCAGATTTTGCAAAACGGTGATGGCTTCAGGCGTAAAGGCGGCTTCCTCGACGCTTTGCACAGAGAGCGCGCCAATGACCTTGCCTCGGCTGCGCAAAGGCAGAGCCAGCTCTGCCCGCGTATCGGGCAAGACCGGGTTGGGGGCAAAATCGACCGCCTGGGTGACATTTTGGGCGACGCGGGCTTCGTTGTTGGCGATGGCGCTGCCGATCATCGATCCGCCGCCAATGGTCAGTTTGTGGTTTCGGGCTAATTGGATGCGGCCGGCTTCGCCGGTGCCGGCTTGGAGCACGGCCGTTTGCTGTAGTTCGTCTGCCAGGAACAGCCCGACATAGTAATAATTGAATCGGGCGCGAATCAGCTCTACCGCTTCATTGATGAGCGAGCGACGTTCCAGCATGGTGGTAGCCACGCTGGAAACTTCGGCGGCTAGCTGGAGTTGGTTGGAATAGGCGCGGGTGGTTTGCAGGAGGTGGGCATTGTTGATGGCCACGCTCATTTCCCGTACCAGGGTCTGGATGTATTCCTGATCGTCGCTGCTCAGGTCTAAATTGGCGGGAAGGGCAATCTGGCCGAAGGTCTGGTCGCCGATGCGTAGGGCCAGGCCTGTATCTTGATTGGGCATGGGTTGGGTTTGGCGGCGGGTGATTTCCAGGCCGCCGGGGGTGATTTGCGCGGTAAGGGCGGCCTGATCGGTGCGCCAGATGGTGTCTACGTAACGGCCGTACAAAATCTCCAATTCTCGCGCGTGCTGCCGCGTTTCCAACAACAGGAACAAATTGCGCCATAGGGTGGCCAACCCTTGCCCAAAGGTGCGCAGCAAAATAGGCATCTCGCCTTTGTCGTCGCTGGCGATCTGGCTGCCATGGGCGATGAGTGCCCCTTGTCGTTCGGCATTGAGCGGTAAAATTAGCGCCACCGACAAATTGGTCGCATGACGCGTTTTGTGGTGTTGATGGATAAATTCGCCATCTTTATTGGCCGCCGCCTGCGCCAGCGAATTGGCTACCTCCGGCATGTTGGCTTGTACCATGTTTGGGTTGTCGGCCGTGGTGGTGCGCACTTGCCAGACATTGGCCGGCAAGGTTTTTTCGTAGATGGTGACGTGTTCTAGCAGCAGCGCCTGGCAAATGCCGCTGACAGCTTCGTCCAGCAGGTCTGTTTCGTTGGCCGCGCGCGCCAGACGGGCGTTGAGCTGCAAAATCTGATTTAGACTTTTGCTGCGTTCTTCGACATTGCGCCGAAGCAGCCGTTGCTGCTCCAGTTGGGTGTAAAGCGCTTGCTGTAAGGCGATTTGTGATTCTTCTTGCGCCCGAAGTTGGACTACTTCTCGCGTTTCGGCCAGCTTTTCTATGAAAATTATTTGGAAATCATGCAGTTTGCGCAGGAGGTCGCTGCTGCCGGGATGCTCTAGACCGGGCAGCAGCACTTCGTAGACAATTCGGTTCATCGCTTGCAGCATGAAGGAGCCGGTGATGATGGCTAACCCCTGCTTGCCCATTTGGTTGGCGGTAGCTCCCACATCGAAGGCGCTGACTGTCTGGGTTAGATAATGCATGGCAAGATTGGAGATTTCGGCGGCCACGTATGCCCCGCGTTGGATCGATTTCATATCTTCCCGGTTGTCGGCGGCATATTCGACAAATGCGCCGGTTAGGGCTTGAATGATTTCTTCGTGGTGAAGCTGCCATTGGCGCAGAAAACCGGCGATGGGCTGTTCTGGGTGTGCGGTCATGGCTGCTCCGAGGGTGTGGGGTGTGAACGGCCGTTGCCCGGCAGTGGGTCTGGTAACGGCCGTGTCTCTTCTTTTTGCGCGCCCAAAGACAAACTCACCGGCTGCCCCCCGACCCGGTCGGAAATGGCTTTCAGGCCAATGTGAATAATCGCATCAATATCGGCCGTATTGTGCAACTGTGTGCTGATGCGGTTAATTTCTTCCTGCTGCGCGGTGCGGTCTTCCGCCTGAGCCAACAGGCGCGCATTGTCGATGGCAATGGCCAATTGATCGCTCATGGTCTGTAGAATACTGATCATTTCGGTGGCAAAGGCGTTGGCTTTGTCGCTTTGGACGGTGAGCGCGCCAATGATCTGGCCGCGTACACGCAGAGGCAGAGCCAATTCGGAGCGAGTCGCCGGCAGATGGGGGTTGGGCTGCCATTCGGTGTCCGCCGACACGTCTTGGGTGATACGCGCCTGCCCGTCACCGGTAGCCCCGCCAATTAGCGACTGCCCGCCAACGGCGAGTTGGTGTCCTTTGCGAAGCTGAACGCGCCCGGCTTCACCGGTGGCCGCTTTCAGGACGGCCTGACGGCCGTCGTCATCAATCAGAAAGAGACCGGTGTAATAGAGATTGAAGCGTTCCTGAATGAGATTCACGGCGCGTTCCAGCAGTTGGTCCAATTCCAGAATGCTGGTGGTGACGGCGGCGACTTCGGCGGCCGTTTGCAGTTGGGTACGTTGGGCGGATTGTGTCTCCAGGGCTTTTTGCACCGCTGCAAATTGCAGGTGGGTGTTTAGGGCAATGGCTACTGACCCGGCGATGGTTTCCAGAAGCTGCACATCGCGCTCGCCAAAGGCGTCGGGGTCGTTTTCGTTTTCGATGGCCAGGACGCCGATTAATTCGTTGGCGACGATGAGGGGGAAGCCGAGCCAGGTGGAGGACATGGCTCCGACGGTGAGGGATTGATATTGTTCGGCCAATTGGGCAAATTGGCGGTTGATAAGCAGGTGCTGGCGGCTGCGCACGACCTGGCCGCTGAAACCGGCGTTAATGTCTAGCGGGGCAATGTTGGAAAGGTCAACTTCTTGCCCGTATTCGTAGGCGTAAATCCAGTCGAGGTGTTGTTTGTCTTCTGTTACCAGGATGATGGACATGGCCGTGGCTTCAAAGAGGGAGAAAACTTCGCGCCGGACGCCGTTAAAAATGCCGTGCATGGTGGGGGCAATGGATAAGGTGTGGCTGAGTCGGTTAAGGGCGCTGAGTTGGGCGACGCGTCCCTGGGCGTCTGAGGTGAGGGTGGCGTTGTGGATGGCCACGGCCGTTTCGTTGGCCATCACCTGAATGAGCTGCGCGTCGGCGTCGTTGAAGGGCCGCTCTGGAAAGTCGCGGAAAAGGTGGATGGCGCCTAACGTTTGCGTGCCGTGACGCAGGGGAACTTCCAGGTTGGCGATGTGTCTGGCATTGGTCAGGAAAGTGCGGTTGGCTTCGTCCACGTTCGGGTCTTGGAGATTGCGCAAGACGGGTTGGCCGGTAGTGAGCAGTTGGGCTGTAGCCGGGTGGTTGGCCAGATCAAGGGTGATCGGGGTGAGGTCGAATTTTTCGGTGAGACGGCCGTTTTCCTGTCTCACATACGTCACCTGCCCGATAAGTTGGTTGTTTGTTTTATCCCATTGGGTGATCAGGCAAACAGAAGCCTTTAGCTGGTTGGCGAAGGTACGCGCGGCCCGGCGTTGAATTTCGCCCACATCCATGGTGCTGGCCAGATTGCTGCTGAGGTTTAACAGGGTTTGCGTTTCGTTGAGGTGCTGCTCCGTGGCGGCGAACAGGCGGGCGTTGTCGATGCTGATGGCGACTTGATTGGTCATGATCTGGAGGATGGCCATGTCATCTTCTAAGAAGGCTTCCGATTGGCGGCTTTGCACGTCTAAAACACCCAGGATACGGCCGTGCGCTTGCAGCGGCAGCGCCAATTCAGACCGCGTTTCCCGCAGCAGCGGCTCGTTAAAGAAGACCGGGTCTTCAAACACATCACGGGCGATGCGTGCCTCTTGATGAGCCGCCACCCAGCCCACAATCGATTTGGAAGCCATGTCTACCTGGTAACGGCGCGTTTTCATCTCTTCGCCGATGGCCCCGGTCGCTTCACGCAGCAGGAGTATGGATTCCGACTCGTCCAACAAATAAATTGCCACAAAATAAAAGCCGAACTGATCGCGCACCATGTATACAGTGTCGCGCAGCAAATCTTCCAGGTTCAAATAGGTGCTGGCTGTCTGGCTTACGGCTGCGCCGCGTTGTAACTGCTGCGCGCGGCGTTGCAACTGCCGCGCCTGTTCTTGCTGCTCGGCTGACAATCTCGCAGAAGCATCAACCGATTTTTCCATGGCGTTGGCGCTAACCCAGGCGGCAAAGCTGATGCTGACCGTGGTTAAGGTGTAGGCCATCAGATCGATGATGGTGAAGTTAGAATTTCCGGCAAACAGGTAATACGCCGCCATAGATGCCAGAATTAGCGCGGTGTAGACAACGCTGGCAGAGACAGAACCCACCGTGGCGATGCCGATGACCGAGATGAGCATCAAATAGGGCAGGGTTGTGGTGTTTTCCCGGATGACGAGTTGGCTAAAAAAAATGGTATTGGTGACGACAAAGAAGAAGTGGGCGGCCCAGACCAGGTTGCCCCGATGAACTAAGAACAGACCAATTGCCGCCGTAACGGGGATGAGGATCAGGGCAATCAGTGTAGATGCCCATGTTTCAGTTGTGATATTTCCGGAAAAAGCCGTCAAAAGAAAATGGGTTAGCGCGCTGAGGATGGCAATGGCAGAAAGCCCGATGATGATGCTCTGAATGAGATGGCCTTTTTGCACGGCCGTTTCGCTGCTGGAAGGTATCGCCAGCAAGCGTCTGAATGAAGCCGGGAGCGTCATACTAAATGCCCAAATCCCAGATTTCTTCACCACCTAAAATTTTCCTGATCTGTTCAGGAAATTGGTCGGCATCTAGCGGCTTAACCAAAAAACCGTCAAATCCCGCTTCCCTGGCTTTTTTCATTTCTTCACTGCTGCCATAGGCAGTAACGACAACGACCAGAGTGTCTCGGAGATTGCTGTCGGCGCGAATTTGTCGCAGGGCTTCATACCCATCTTCGTGCGGCAGGTGTAAATCCATTAAAATCAGGTCGACGCGCGGCATGGTATTGGCAAAATCCACCACGCCCCAACCGGTGGTTTTCCATTCGCATTTTTGCACCCCCATAAAGGCAAGCAGGCGGGCAATCAGAACGAAGTTGGATACATTGTCTTCAACGACCAAAATATGGGCATCGGTAGGATTGGCGGGATATCTTGTATTGGAAAGCGGCTTGTTCATGGGGTTTCTCGTTTACTACTGGCCAGGAATGCCTGGATTTGATCAGGCAAACTATCGACATTGATCGGTTTTTGGATGAAGCCGTTGGAACCGGCCTCTCGGCTGCGTTGTTGATCTTCTTGGGTTACGTTGGCGGTAAGAGTGATGATGGGCGTGTATGCAAATTGTTCGTTCTGCCGCAGTTGGCGGGTCATTGTGAAGCCGTCCATTCCGGGTAAGTGAATGTCCATCAGAATGAGGTCTGGGGTATGGGTTTGTAGATAGGTGAATCCGGACGGACCGTCTGACGCGCCATGGACTGTGTAACCGGCAGCCTGAAGGACACGCATGACAAGTTTTTGGTTGTCAAGGTTGTCTTCGATGTAGAGTATGGTTGGCGTTTGTGTTACCTGTGCCGTGTCAGGTCGGCCATCTTTTCCCATAATGAATTCGATAAATAGCTAGTATGATGGTTTATACCACATAATAGTGTACTTGATTCTGGTTGCCGCGCCGTTAAGGTTGCGAAAAAAGCTTATTTTGCGCCTATAGCAGATGCTAACAGAAAAATGCGTCGGGCTGGTTGATATTTGTGGAGATTTGTTAGTCTGCCCAAATGCGCGCTGAACGGCCGTTTATCTGCACACTCGCTCCTGCTGCCAACGGCTCATCGGACCCGGCGGCGGCCAATTGTTCCGGCAGGCTGCCGGTAAACTGGGCCGGAATGGTTACTGTGCGGCGGCGGTGGGAGGCGTTGATGGCGATAACGGCCGTTTGCCCTTCATGCTGCCTTTGATAAACCGCCACGCCCCGGTCGGCGGCCAGAATCTTAAAATTGCCACGCCGCAGGGCTGGTTTTTCATGCCGCAAGGCAATCAACTGCTTTACGTTTGTGTGCAAGTCTGTGTCCCATTGGGCCGGCTCTTGCCAGGGAAATGCGCGGCGGCAGTCCGGGTCGCCGCCGCCGGGCAGACCGATTTCGTCGCCATAATACACGTTGGGCGCGCCGGGCGCGGTCATTTGCAGCAGGAAGAGGAGGTGTACGGCCGTTTTGTCTCCGGCGGCGACAGTTAACACGCGTGGGGTGTCATGGCTGCCGAGCATGTTCATTTGCGCCAGGACAATTTCGCGGTGGTAGGTCTGGTTGAACAGGGAATCTAATTCTGCGGCAAAACGGGGCGCGCTGAGCGGGCGCATACGGCCGTAGCCCGTATGCTGCGCTTCCGATTGGTCCATGGCCTTGCCCAGTAAAAAGCCATAGGCCAGACGGGTAAACTGATAGTTCATCTGCGCGTCGAACTGGTCGCCTTGCAGCCAGCGCCGGGCGTCCTGCCAAAGTTCACCCACAATGTAGGCTTCCGGGTTTACCGCATGGCAGCGGCGGCGAAATTCTTGCCAGAACGAATCGTCGTCGATTTCGTTGGGCACATCCAGCCGCCAGCCGTCGATGCCTTGTTCCAGCCAATAGGCGGCTGCGTTGAAGAGAAATTCACGCACGGCCGTGGTCTCGGTGTTAAATTTTGGCAGGGAAGGAATGTTCCACCACGCTTCATAATTAGGCGCTGCGCCGTCGTCATAAGCGTTTAAGGGCCATTTATGGACGTGAAACCAGTCTGTGTAGGGCGAATCCGGCCCGCATTCCAGCAGGTGGTTGAACTGGAAAAATCCCCGGCTGGCGTGATTAAACACCCCATCCAAAATCACCTTCATGCCTAAAGCGTGGGCATCGGTTAAAAAGTCTTGCAGCGCCTCATTGCCGCCCAGCAGCGGATCGACCTGGAAATAGTCGAAGGTGTGGTAACGATGGTTGGAGGCGGAGGCGAAAATGGGGTTCAGGTAAATGGCGTTGACGCCTAATTCGGCCAGATAGGGCAGCTTTTCGCGCGCGCCGATCAGATCGCCGCCCTGAAAACCTTTTACGGTGGGCGGCGTGCCCCAGGGTTGGAAATTTTGTGGGGGTAGGAAACGGCCGTTTCCCGCCGCCGGCGCACTGCTTCGCGCAAATCGGTCAGGGAAAATCTGGTAAAAAATGGCATCCTTCACCCAATCAGGCGTTTTTATTTCCATGTTGCTCTGTTGTTCTCCGTATGTTTGCTGATATCTTGCGCCAGCTTTAGAAGAAGTTTAACCTACTCGTCCGCCAGTCGAAAAACAAACCGGGACGTGTTCTCAAAATTGCCCAAAAACCCGCCGCCGCATCAGGTCGCGGCGATTGGGCGCGCGTTGGTGATGTGGATGAGGTCCGTTGTCTTGATTTTCACGTCTAAGCCGCGCTGCCCGCCGCTGACGTAAATCTGTTCGAAGGCTAACGCGGAATCGTCGATGAAGATGTCGAAGCCGCGATTGAGCAGCGCGAGGGCGGAAATTCCGCCAACCTGCAGGCGGGTGATGGCTTCTGCTTCGGCGTGGGCGGCCATGGTGAGCTTTTTTTCACCTGCCGCCTGGGCTACTTTTTTCAGATCGAGCTGTTGGTTGGCCGGAATCATGACGAGGAGGGGTTTGCCTTTGCCTGGGCGCAGCACGACCAATGTTTTGAAGAGTTGGGCTGGCGGCAAATCGAGTAGAGCGGCAATTTCTTCCGCGTCGCGCATGGTGTTGGGGAATGTCGTAACCTCGTGGGGGACATTTTCTAATGCGTATTGCACAAGTTTGGGCAGAGGGGAGCGGTTCTGTTGGCCTTTTGCCATGAGGTGAGTTCCTCCAGCTTGGGTGGTTGGGTTCGCTAATTTTCCATGAGGTCCTGGATGGTCTGGACGACATCGGGGAAGTCGAAGGGTTTGGGGAGAAACCGCGCGTGGATGGCTTCTAGTTCGTTTTTGGGTGGCGAGGGCCAGGCGCTGACGAGGACAAACGGCCGTTGCTCTCCCCGCGCGCGTAGTTCTCGCGCCAGATCCAATCCGGTCATGCGCGGCAGCCGAATATCAAAGAAAAACAAATCGGCGCGCTGAAACTCATCGCGGTCGGTTCTTTCGAGCAGCGCTTCGGCGCTCATAAATACCGGATGTACTACAATGCCAAAAAGGCCCAGCCCACTGACCAGTAATTGGGCGATGCTGGGTTCATCTTCGACGTAAACGACATGTATTTTTGGCTTCTGGCTTTTTCCCATTGACTCTTCCTTTGTTACTGCAAGTGCCGTTGATGATACCGATTCTATGGGCGGATGGCAATAATTGGCAGAAAGGTTTGATAAGGTGGCAGGTAGCTGATTTGGGCGCGCACGGCCGTGTCGTCTCCCGATTGCGCCTGGTGGATGTAGGCCACGGCCGTCAGCCAATTGCCGCCGGTCAGTTGGGTAACGCGGCGCGTTTGCAGCGTGATCGTCATCTCTTGATTGGGCGGTATCGACCCGTCCCAGGTCAGTGCCCCTCTGGACATTGTTACCGTGCCGGATGAAATGCTGAGGGTATAGGTGATGGCTGTCAGGCTGGTGGGGTAGCGGAGAACGGCCGTTGTCCCCGACGCCGCAATGGACCCAACATTAGCCAGGGTGAGCGTATAGGTGACATATTGCCTGTGCCCAATTGTCGCCATTTGCACATCCAAATGCGATGGAGACAAGTCGGACGTATCTGACTGAACGGAGGCGATGCGGTTAAAGCTCATGACCTCATTTGCCTCTGGGCGAGTGTGGGTAACTTCCAGAAAATTGTTTATGCGCGTGCCCGGTTTTAGCCCGCCGGCTACTTGCGCCTGATAGGTAATGGTATACACCGCGCCGCCGGCCAATTCGCCGCGCCAGAGTAGGGCATTTGTTTCGGGCACAAATCTGGCGTCGCCGGTAATGGTGTCTTCCAGAAGGCGCAGGTCGGCGGGTAGGGTGTTGGTGATGGTTACCTGATTGGGCTGGTTGGGGGCGAAATTGCGCAAGGTAATGGTGTAGGTGCGTGTTTCGTCGGGCAGGTTGACCGGCTTGTCGACTGTAAAAGTGGAGTCGCCGAGGTCGCTCAGCCAGCCCATGATGCCGTTCATGATGGCCGGTTGGAGGGTGACAGGCGTTTGTTCAAAAGGAATGCACCAGAAAATGGCGCGATACGGCCGTTCCCCATCCCCCATCAACGTATCTAAACCCTGGGCGGCCACACCGGCAGCCATGCCTTGCTCCTGCCACAAAAACGGCTCGGCGCTGGCATTGGGCACAAGACCGTCGCCGTTGTTGTTGTAGGTGTAAAACGACAGCGGCAGCGGTCCGGCGGCAGCGGGCGGCAGAATGGTGTCGGCGCGGTAGGCTTGCGTTGGCTTCATAGAGCTGCGGTAATTGGCGATGCCCAGATATTGGCGGGCAAGCGGCGTTGCTCTGTGCGCATCTAAAAAGTCCTGGCTGCTCAGGAACAACCGGCCGCCCTGGGCCAGATAAGCCGTCAGGCGGGCGATTTCGCGGTCCGAGACAGGCTCATACCAGTCGTAGCCTGTGTACCAGATCACATAGTCATAGGCATCCAAAAGCGCCTGTGGTGGACTGCCGCGCACTTCGCCATCCCAGCCCACCGTCCACTCGTCGAAATTAAAGCCGGCCTGCGTGAGCGCTGTACGGTACAGGGCTTCCTGGTTAAACCAGCGGTCGTCATCTACCAGCAGGATGTCGCCGGGTACTTTAAAGCGGATGGGCAGGGTGGCGCTGGTGGTGGCGGAGTTGTGCGAAACGGCCGTAATGCCCCATTCATACACGCCATCTTTGGGCGCATCGGCCGGAATGCGCATGGTTAGGGTGACAACGGCCGTTTCGCACGGCCCAATCGTCAGACTGCTGTCTGAAAGCTCCACCGACCACGGCGCATTATCCAGCCGTAAGGAAATGGTGTCCGTGAGCGATTCGCTCAGGTTGCGCAGCGTAAGCGGGTACATCAGGTCGCTGTCGGCCGGGCTAAAATCGTCGATGGCCGCATGATCCCAATTTAAGCCATAGGTAGTTGGCGGCGTTTGAAAGAAGGCGAATGTTTGCGCCAACAGGGCATCGCGGTCGGCTTGCTGCGTTACGCCTTCCAGGCCAAAACCCAAATAAGTGAGATGATAATCACGACATTGGTCGGCTTGCAGCCCTTCGGCCAAACCGTTGGGGCCATAAAAAATCTCGTCGGCCAGCGCATTGGGGGCCGGTGTGACCTGATCCACATCGCCCTGATTATTGGCGCTGCTGCCGCCGTTTAGCGTCAATGAAAGCCCTTCATAAACCGTGCCTGCTGCCCCGGAAATGATTTGCGTGGAGGGCGTTTTACCCCGGTAGCGGGCTTGCAAAAGATCTGCCCACCAGATTTCGGTAAACATGCCTACGCCGTCGTAATAACCCACGTTTTGCCCGCTGATCAGCATGGAACCGCCGGTTCCCAGGAAGTTGGTGATGGTTTCGCCAGCCACGATATAGCCGGGTGAATCGTCGGGCGCCGACCAGATGACGATATCGTAATTGGCGAGGTCTTGTGCGGAAGGGATGCCGGGGGTGAATGGGGAGTAAATGGGCCAATAATCGTAGGCGTACCCCAGATTATCCAGGCTGGCTTTGTAGAATCCCGCCTGGCTGCGGTAATACCAGTGCCCGCTGTCAACGAGCATGATATTGGGGCCGGGCTGAAGATAAACAGCCAGATTCGTGGTTGTGTTGGCGCTGATGGTGACTTCATTATGGGCGGGTTCGTAGCCGGCGCGGCTGATGCGCAGGGTATAGCGGCCAATGGGCAGGGTAACGGCCGTTTCTCCTTGCAAATCTGTCGTCAATAGGATGGGCGTGCCGGAAATGGTCACTGTCGCGGTTAGCGGCGTTTGCGCCGCGCCGTCGATGATGGACAGCGCCAGCCTGCCCGACGACGGCCGTACCAGATCGAAATCCTGGGTTATGGTCTGGCCGTTTTGCATTACCAGATACCCATTGCCGGTTGGGTAGAAGCCAAACGGCGCAATGTCCAGCCGGTAACTGCCTGCGCGCAGGGCGGCAGTGAAACGGCCGTCTAACCCGGTGGTATACGTTAGAGGCACGGCCGTGGGCGTGGTAATGGTGACGACGGCGCCAGCCAGAGGCGCGCCATGGTCGCGCAGTTGACCGGTCACCGTCCCATGGGCGGCCTGGGTGCTGACGGCGGCGTAGGCATTGAGCAACCCCCAGCCGGAGAGGGGGTTGGGGGCGTCGGGCGACACGGAAACGGCCGTTTCCGTGAGGATGCGCGTGAGTTGGGCGCGGGTCAGGCTGGGGTTGGCCGACAAAAGCAAGGCGGCTGCGCCGGTTGTGTGCGGCGTGGCCATCGAGGTGCCATTGAGGTAGGCATAGCTGCCCCCGGGCATGGCCGATAAAATGCGCGCTCCTGGAGCTATCAGGGTCGGTTTGGTTTCTGACGTTAGCAAGGAGGGGCCGCGCGAGGAAAACCAGGACGGCGGCCCATGCGGGTCGCTGGCGCCAACGGCCAGCACGCCCGGCAAGCTGGCCGGCGACAAAATGGTGGCCGGTTCCGGCCCGTTGTTGCCTGCGGCAAAAATGGTGATGATTCCGGCCGCCTGAACGGCCGTGATGTCGGGCAAGAAAGTTGTCAGCCAGCCGGAGCCGCCCCAGGAACCGTTGATGATGTCCGGGGCCAGGCTGGGGTCGCCGGCGGGGGCCAGCAGCCATTGAAAGCCCAGGTGGACGGCGCTGTCGTAAATGAAACCATCGTCGGACAGGATGTTAACGGCGATCCAGGCTGCGCCGGGCGCCACGCCCAGGCCGTTTTGGCCAACGGCCGTGCCGGCGACATGGGTTCCGTGGCCATACCAGTCGATGGGAACGGTGTCGGTGGGATGAACGGTGTTGAACCAGTTGCCTTCATGGTTAAATGCGCCGCCGCCCAGATTGCCGCGGTAGTTGGGCAGCAGATCGGGGTGCTGCCAATCGACGCCGGTATCCATGATGGCCACGGTAACGCCCTGGCCGCTGACGCCCAGGGCGTGCCAGACGTAAGGGGCCTGTATCTTATTGATGCCCCACGGTGAGATTGCTCCGGTGGGGGCGGCGGCTGGCAGGGCGCGTGTCAGCAGGGCCTCGGCGTCGTTGGTGGGTGGTGGGGTGAGGGGACGGCCGTTGTCGAGTAAAATTTCTTTTACCGCCGGGTCTTGGGCGATTTCGTAAACGCTTTCCGGCTGGCCGGTGACGGCGATGGCGTTGATGATCCACAAGGGTTGAAAGTTGGTGACACGGCCGTCGGTTTGCATGGCGGCGAGTTTGGCGCGTAACGGAGCCTGGGCAGCGACGGCCGTTTGTTGCAGCGTTTGCACCAGGGCATTGTGGCGGTCATCGGTAGAGGGCAAGGTTTCCAGGGCGTTGAGATCGGCGGTTGCGTGTAAGTAGATGATGTAACGAGCGGTGGGTGGCGGTGGAACGGCCGTGAGGACTTCGCTTAGCGCGGGGTCCAGCTTCCCGTCTGTCTCTTCGGTGATGGGCGTGATGGTTGGCGAATCTGGCGGCTGCGCAACGCCGATTGTGTTGAGTTGGGCGTAAGCTGGCGCAAAAACCATGAGCAGCCCGGCGATCATTCCTACAGCCGCCGAAAGTATGAGAAAGGCGAGACGATCTCTCTTCATGCGCAGAATTATAGACGCGATTCACATCTGCGACAGATTACCTTAACCAAAACCGTAACCGATTCTCATATAATTGATCTCAGGTAACGACGATTAGATTTGTAATTCTTTAAAATTGATAGACAGGTGGGGCTGGATTTACTAAACTAAAGTTGTTGTCATCCCACTGCGTAAAAATTGTCGTTGAAATAGTTAGTCGAACCAGATATTTGGCTTGTTTGCTGTAACAAGCCTTCTCGTGGCTGAATTTTATCGTAATGCTCTGGAATTCAATGCTGTGTAATTGTTGGTACGGAAGTTAATAGTAATGGCGTTATTAGCATGTAGCGATGAGGTAGCCAGCTTGAGGGATTGGGAGTTTGCCCTGAGACGGCCGTTGGCGTCTTTTTTTCAGCAAGAAGGGTGGCATCAAAGGGGAGGCAGCCATGCGCCTGCGCCTTAAAATTGCCGCTCTTTTTGCGTGTTTTGTTTCTTTTCTTCTGTTTGGGGCGTTGTTGTCGCCGGTGGGGCTGCCTGCGTATTGGGTGTTGGACATTTTGGTGTTTGGCGCGATGACCGTTATTTTGTTGTTGGCCCCTGGTTTGCAGCGGATTTCCGGCTGGTTTGTTGTTGGCGCAGGAATCACGCTTGTCGTTTTGTTTAAGGTTTTTACCGGATGGGATCATGGACCGGTTTGGTCGACCTGGGGAATCTACCTGGTCGAAATTTTCTTTTTGGTGGTGATTACCTATCTATCTTATGAAGTGTCGCTGGATTTAGGGATTTTGCAGAGGCAGGCGCGGACGGAGCGTAAAGACACGGCCGTTCCCCCAGCGTTGGATTCTGAGACCGGCATCCGTCTTATTCGACAAGAAATGGTTGTGAGTCGGCGGTATGAACGGCCGTTAAGCCTGATCCTTTTCAAAACTTTTCCTTACCTTGCCTCACAGGGTCTGGCGGTTTCAGATGGCGAATCTTTGAATCGGGCGCGTGATGCCCATTTACAAACAAACCTTCATCAAACTATCGCCGGTCGCCTTCGACCTGGTGATAATTTGTTTATTGAGCGGCGCGGAAATCGGTATGCCATTGTGTGCCCGGAAACGGCCGTAGACGAAGCCACCCAATTGGCCAACACTCTGGCCCAGGCCCTGGCGCGTGAATATAGCTTTAAACCAACTTGCGCCGTCGCTTCCTTTCCACAAGACGGGCTGACATTTAACAAGTTATTAGAACGTACGGCCGTTACTTTAGACGGCACAGTTCAAGAAAATAAATTTGTGCAGACCCTTTTACCATCATCCAAAACCATTGGTTAATCCATCTGGCCCTGTCTTTTCGTGCCAAATGGAGCCGCGCAGCTCACACCGCAACCGCATTCAGTCTTTGTCTATCAATCTTGCCGGATAGCTTTGCAACCGGAAAAACTCGGACATGCCTCTAGCAGTCTGTCGGAGAACCACTTTTGCAGCCGGGGTATCCTTATCCCGCCTCTGGAAAACGCGGTAAGAAACCGCGGCTATGGGTACTTTTCCGACAAACTGCTAGACCGAAGACTTTACCTGAAATATGCTGGCAGCCCGTTACTTTTCTGATTGCCACACGACTAATAAAGTGAGTAAAACAACAAATTACTCAACCATGTGTCTGTTCCAATCATGTATCAACTGCAAAACACAATTTCCTTGGGCAGTTTAACGTAAAGGATTAATTTCATGAGTTACCATCTTGATTATGAAGCTCTATTCGACAAGGACAGCCCACGGCAAGATTTTGAGCGATCTGCCGCCCACATGCTGCGCTATACCATTGCCCAGGAATACCCCAACTCCTGGTGGATGAATATCTCTGCGGACAAAGCCCTCTTTCAAGGGCAAAGCTACCTTTTTATGAAACGGGCGATGGATCTGACGTTGATTGGCTTATCCTTGCCAATTTGGTTGATGATTATTGGCATCTGCGGGTTGCTGGTCAAACTCGACAGCCCGGGCGGCCCTGTTTTCTTCAAGCAGTGGCGTACCGGTAAAGACGGTAACCGATTCCAAATTTATAAATTCCGCACCATGGTGCCCAACGCAGAACAAATCAAACAAGATTTGATGCACCTGAATGAACTGCAATGGCCGGATTTCAAAATCACCTCTGATCCGCGAATCACGCGCGTCGGGCGGATTTTGCGCAAGACAAGTCTGGATGAACTGCCACAGTTGCTAAACGTCATCCGCGGCGACATGAGCATTGTTGGACCACGGCCGACATCCTTTAAACCCGAGACATATGCCTTATGGCAAACGGAGCGCTTGGATGTGCTGCCCGGCGTAACCGGTCTGTGGCAGGTGATTGGGCGTGGTTCGATGGAGTTTGATGAGCGCGTGCGGTTGGATATTGCCTACATTGAACGCCAATGTCTTTGGTTGGACTTTTTGATTTTAATCCATACGGCGACGGCCGTAGTATCCCAACGAGGCGCTTATTGATCGCTGCTCCCAACATGGCACTCAAAATTGCTTTTGCCCGGATGTTCCCTAAAGCTCCGGTAGGTGACAGCGTCGCGCAGATGCTGGAAAACGCTTTCCCGGAATATCAAGTAGATACCTTTGATGTCACGACTCTGCTAAAACACAGCCCTGGTCTTGTGGCGGCCAATGGCGTGGCGATGATGCGCGCCTACGGCCGTGACATCTTGCGCGGCTACCGCACCATCGGCCAGGCCTTTTGGGCTACAAGTTACCTGATGACTCATGTGCGCCGTGTGTTGGCGCAAAAAATGCGCCAGCAAGACGGTGCTTATGCCTTTTCTTTCCAATTGCAATCCATGCTGGCTTTGCAAACAGACCTCTGCCCTCATTTTGTATACACAGACCACACCCATCTGGCAAATCTTGATTACGCCCATTTCGACAGGAACCGCCTGAATAATAAAGCCTGGCTGGCTGAAGAGCGCCTCCTTTACCATCAGGCGAAGCTGGTTTTTACGCGCAGCAGCAACATTTCCCGTTCGCTGGTTGACCAATATGGTCTGGCGGCTGAACAGGCTGTTTGCGTGTATGTTGGGGTGAATGTACGGCCGCAAGAGGTGGCGCTGCCTGCGGTAGCGAGGAACGGCCGTTACCAGGAGCCACACATCCTCTTTGTCGGCAAAGATTGGGAGCGTAAGGGTGGCCCTGATCTGGTGCAAGCCTTCATGGAATTACAAAAAAGCAGCCCCAACGCCCGGTTAACCATCGTCGGCGCTGCGCCTGATCTGAATATGCCGAACTGCCGGGTGTTAGGCCCGGTGCCTGTGGACCAAGTTAGCCAATATTACCAGGAAGCATCCATCTTTTGTTTGCCGACTCAGTTGGAACCCTTTGGGGTTGCCTTTGTCGAGGCGATGGCGCATCGGTTGCCCATCGTCGCTACCAATGTGGGCGCAATTCCTGATTTTGTGAAAACGGGTTACAATGGCTACCTTGTTTCGCCCAACAATGTGCCCGAATTAACAGCCGCTCTGAAAACTCTGTCGGAAAATCCTGCGGATTGCGAAACGTTTGGCACGCAGGGGTACGAATTGTTTGCGCAGCGGTACAATTGGGACCACGTAGGGGCAGCGGTTCGCCGGCACGTTTTGGCATCTTTGGCAGCTGCTGCACATGCGCAGACAAATTGAGAACGGCTTCGCAGCCTGAACTGATAGGTTAGCCTGAACGATCATCTATATTTTGGGAGTAAATGCGGTGACACAAATCAACACATATTGGCGAATTATTCGGCGGGGATGGTGGATCATTGTTTTAACGGCCGTTGCGGCAGTAGCCGCCGTTCTTATTTTAGCTTCTGTCTCGCCGCGTGTTTATCGGACCACAGCGCGTTACATTGTCAGCCCGCAAGAAGTGATCATGTCCAACCAGACGGATTATTTCCGCAGCCTGGATACGTTGGACCGGCGGTCGATCATCACCACTTACGCAGAGGTGTTTGGCAGCAGCCGGATTTTGTCTGAAGCGATTGCGTCGTTGGGCGAAACATCCGAGACGATGGGCGATTATCGGGTAACGGCCGTCAGCCTGCCGGAAGCCAGCGTGATCCAGGTTGCCGTTGAAGGCAGCGACCCTACCCAGGCGATGGCTCTGACAACGGCCGTTGGTGAACGCGCCACAGAATACATCGAAGGATTGTATTTCCTGTACGCCGTCAACCCGCTCGATCCGCCCAGCGTGCCCAAAGGACCCATCAGCCCCACGCCGCTGCGTGATGCCCTGGTCGCCGGTATTTTAGGTCTGGCGGTTGGCGTGGTTTTGGCCATTTTGTACGTCACTATTGTGGATAAACAGGCGCACACGGAACCAGACGCGCCTCTGGCAGAAACACCGGCCGCGTAGGAAAGCCGTTGGGCTTTCAGCTAAAGGCTTTCAGATAGGCCCGATCCTGTCGAGCGGGCCTATCTTGGATAAATCACGCTTTACCCATGACCTCATCCCTGCCACCAACCTCTCAAGATAACCAGAACCTCGTGAGCGCCACGCTGCACGGCACGTTTTGGCTCTATGCGGCCACCTACAGCGGGAAAATCCTGGTCTTTATCAGCACCATTATTCTGGCTCGCCTTTTGGCGCAAGAAGATTTTGGTCTGGCCGGGTACGCGCTGATCGTCATCAGCTTTTTAGATGTCCTCAACGATTTGGGCATCGGCGCGGCGGTTATCTATCATCGTGACGATCCCAAAGTGCTTAATACGGCGTTTTGGCTCAATATCGCCACGGGCATTGTGCTGTTTGGCCTGACGTGGCTGGTTGCGCCGCTGGCGGCCATGTTCTTTAAGGACCCCCGCATTGTGCCGCTGACTCGTTTTTTGGGACTGTCTTTTCCGATTACGGCCGTTGGCAATATCCACAGCTCGCTCTTGCGCAAAAACCTCACCTTCAAACGCAAATTTATCCCAGACGTGACCAAATCGTTTGGCAAAGGCGTTATTTCTATCGTCCTGGCGCTGTTGGGCATGGGGGCGTGGAGTCTGGTGGTTGCCCAGGTAGCCGGCGCGTCGTTGGCCGTTGTGGCCTTGTGGTGGGTAATGCCCTGGCGGCCGGCGTGGCAGTTTGATCGGCAGTACGCCCGTCCGCTGTTGGGCTACGGCACAAACATTGTCGCCGTTAACGGCCTGGGAACCTTTATCAATCAGGTCGATTATCTGGTGATCGGCCGCGTGCTTGGCGCGGCGGCGCTGGGTGTTTACACGCTTGCTTTCCGTATTCCCGAACTGCTGGTGAAAGATTTTTGCGCCAATGCCGGGCAGGTGATTTTTCCGGCCTATGCCAAAATTCGTGATGACATGGCCGCTTTGAGCCAGGGTTTTCTGGTGACGATGCGCTATATGTCCATGATTACTGTGCCGGTGGCTTTTGGTCTGGCGGCCGTTTCCCGGCCGCTCGTTCTCACCTTTTTCACCGACAAGTGGGCGGAAGCCATTCCGGTTCTTTCGGCGATTGCCATGTATACGCTCATCCGGTCGATAACCTTCAACATTGGCGATGTGTATAAAGCGCAAGGCCGCCCCGATATTTTGACGAAGCTGTCGCTGGTAACGGCCGTTCTTCTAACTCCCTCATTGTGGTGGGCGGCGGTTGTGGTGCGCAGCATAACGGCCGTGGCCTGGATGCAAGTCGTCGTAGCCCTGATCACCGGCGCAATCACGCTGGTTGTCGCCGCCCGGATGTTGAACACGCCGCTGCAGGTCCTGTTTAAGACCTTTTTGCCGTCGGTCATTGCCGGCGGCGTGATGGCCGTGGTCGTGCGGGGTCTGGTTGATCAGTTGGCCGCGCTGGCCCCGATCTGGCAGCTTTTGGCCGGCGTCGCCGCCGGCGCATTGGTCTATGGCGGCATCATGTGGTTCTGGCAGCGCGAAGTCATTTTGCAGGCTGTGGTTAGCTTGCGCACCGCCTTCAGCCGCCGCAAATCCGCCGAAGGAGTCGTTGGCGCATGATTCTTTCCCGTTTTCAGTTGAGTAAGGAATGGATAATTGCTGCTTTTGTCGGGCTGGCGGTGGTCGTTGGCCTGGTCCTGGGCGGCCTTACCGGTCTGGTTGGCCAGCCATTGTACATTGTGGCCGGACTTGCCGGGCTGGCCGTTGGCGTGCTGACCCTCTTTTATATTGAGTTTGGCCTGTTGGTGCTGGTGGTCCTGACGTATACGCGGCTGTCTGATGTGCTGGTTCAGTATCATGGCGCGCCATCGGTGGCCAAATTATTTGTGCCGATGCTGCTGCTGGTGGTGTTTGCCCGCTGGCTGCTGCTGCAAAAGAAACCGGCGCCCTGGACGAAAACGGCCGTGCTCCTTGGCATTTATGCGCTGGTAGGATTTGGCTCTCTGCTCTATGCCAGCAGCTTTGCGGATGCCGCCGATGCGCTGCAAAGTTACATCAAAGATGGCCTGATTGCCATCGTCGTGGTGATGATTTTGCAGGATGGCATGACGCTGCGGCGGGTGATCTGGGCGCTGCTGGCGGCCGGCATGTTCCTGGCAACCATCACCACCTACCAACAGTTAACCGGCACATTCACCAACATCTACGGCGGCTTTGCCCTGGCGGAGGTGCAGCAAATTATCGGCGAAACGAACGATTTTCGCATCGCCGGACCCCTATCGAGCAATTTTTATGCTCTGGTGTTGGTGCCTCTGGTGCCTCTGGCTATCGACCGGCTGTGGCACGAGTCGTCCCGGCTGCTGCGTTTGCTCGCCGGCTGGACACTCCTGGTAACTGTTTTGTCGATTGTTTTTACTTACTCTCGCGGCGGTTTTTTAGCGTTGGTGGTGGTGGTGGTTTTGATGCTGCTGCGCATGAAATTGAACCCCTGGCTGTTGGTCGCTCTGGCTGCATTTGCGCTGGTGGTGTGGCAGTTTTTACCGGCGCAGTATACCGACCGGATTGGCACGTTGGGCGGTTTGGTGGGGGCGGGCAGCGATACGGCCGTTGCCACCGAAGTTTCCTTTCGCGGCCGGCTTAGCGAAACCACCGTCGCCTGGCAAATGTTTCTCGACCATCCTATCCAGGGCGTCGGGCTGGCGAATTACAATTCGAACTATCAAGCCTATTCGCAAAACCTGGGTCTGGACCCCCGCCTGGATGCGCGTTCCGCCCACAGCCTCTATCTGGAAATTGCCGCTGAGTCTGGTTTGATCGGTCTGGTTTCCTTTGGCGCAATTTTGTGGTTTTTATTTCAAGGCATTTTTCAGGCCAACAAAACCTTCAAAACGGCCGGACTCACCGATTATTCGCATCTGGCCATCGCTTTTGGGATTGCCTTGATTGGTTATCTGGTTGGTTCCATCTTTTTGCATCTGGCCTATGCGCGCTACTTTTGGCTGTTCCTGGGTATTGGTTTTTCGCTGCCCAACGTGGCGCAGTATGAATGGTCGCGCCGCCAATTGCAACCTCTGCCTACGACACCCCACATCGACACAAATGGCTCATGAGTATTTCTGAATCCACTCAGGCTCCCGCCGGAATGTCTATCCTTCATCTGGTAGACGGCTTGCGCGTGGGGGGCGCGGAAAAGTTAATTGTTACCTTTGCCAGAGAATTGAGCCATCACCCGGAAAAATTGACGGTGGCTTCTTTGCAGCGAAATGTGCCAGCGATGCAGGAAGCCATCGAAGCTGCCGGAGCGCGGGTTATTCCCCTGCACAGCAAAAAATTAGTCAACCCGGTTCGTTTTTATAATTTGTGGCGGTTGGTGCGCCAGGAGCGGTTTGATGTGATTCATACCCATCTCACGGCGGCCAATATTTTGGGCGGCTTTGTCGGCCGTCTGACGGGCACGCCGGTTGTGACCACGCTGCACAACACGAAATTGTTCAGCCAGGACCATTTGTATCACGGCCGTTTAGAAGATTGGGTTCTCAGGCATCTGACCGATCAAGTTATTGGCGTGGGCTGGGAAGTGGCCGCGACTCACCAGGAGCGGCTTGGCCTGGACAACATGGTTGTGCTGCCCAACGCCGTGTCGCTGCCGCCCCCTCTGCCGGCTGATGAGCGCGACCGTTTACGCGCCGCGCTTGTGGATGATCCCACGGCCGTTATCCTGCTGGCGATTGGCCGGCTGCGGCCGCAAAAAGGGTTTCTCGATCTCGTCACCGCGTTTGCCGATGTTCACCGCGCCTGCCCGCAAACCCGGCTGCTCATAGCCGGCCAGGGTCCGCTGGCTGATGAATTGGCCACGGCCGTTACCCAATTCGGCCTGACCGGCAAAGTTTCTTTGCTGGGTTTGCGCCACGACATCCCGGCGCTGCTATCCGCCAGCGACATTTACGTTAGCGCGGCCCATTGGGAAGGGCTGCCGGTCTCGATGCTGGAGGCGATGGCCGCGGGACTGCCCTGTGTGGTGACGGCCGTTGGCGATGTGCCCCAGGTGATGGATGAAACCATGGGCATCCTGCTCCCGCCACAGCAGCCAGAGGCCTTTGCTCAGGCGCTGCGTCGCGTGGTAGAAACGCCCGATGAATGGCCCCGTTTTGGCCGCGCCGCCCGTCAAAAAGTCATCGATTCTTACAATGCCGACGCCTGGGTAGAGAAGCAGTTGGCTCTTTATCGCCACCTCGCACGCCGCCGCGACCTCAAATCAGCCGGAGTAAATCCATGACCAAGCGACTGCGCGTCGACATGATAATTTTGGAATATCACCCGATTGTCGGCGGGGCGCAGCGGCAGTTGGCGATGGTGGCTCCTCTGCTGCAAGCGCGGGGCGTGGACGTGCGGATTCTGACGCGCCGGTACGATGACCTGCCGCCTTTTGAAGTCATTGAAGGGATTCCTGTACACCGATTACCTGCTCCGGGACCAAAGCTGGTGGCTGCTTCGGCGTTTACGTTGGCCGCTTACGGGGCAATTCGCCGCTCCCCACCAGATGTGATCCACGCCTACAGTTTGTTTTCGCCGCTGTCGACGGCCGTGTGGGCCAAAAAACGCCTCGGTATACCGGTAGTCGCCAAAGTCTTGCGCGGCGGGCTGCTGGGCGACATCGCCCGGATGCGGCAGAAGCCGTTGGGAACGCGCCGCCTGGCGTCTTACCGGCGGCAAGTCGATGGCTTTATCACCATCAGCCAGGAGATAGACGCTGAATTGGCCGGCATTGGCGTGCCCGCAGACCGCCGGTTTTTCATCCCCAACGGAGTTGATCTGGCCCGGTTTCGGCCCCTGGAGGCGGCGGCAAAAGCAGCCAAACGGCGCGAATTGGGTTTGCCCGATGGTCTGCTGGCGTTGTTCACCGGCCGGTTGGCCGCTGAAAAGCGGGTGGATCAACTGGTTGCGCTCTGGCCCAGTGTGCGCCAACAATTCCCCACGGCCGTGCTGCTGCTCTTGGGCGACGGACCTGAAGCGTCGGCGTTGAAGGCGCAGGCCGGGGCAGGCGTTTTGTTTGGCGGCCGGGTGGACGACGTGGCCTCATATTTACAAACGGCCGATTTGTTTGTGCTGCCCTCGGCCACTGAAGGGTTGTCCAATTCCTTGTTGGAGGCGATGGCGGCCGGGGTGGCGTGTGTGGTAACGGCCGTTGGCGGCGCGCCGGATGTGGTGGCTCACGGCCGTTCCGGCTGGCTCATTCCGCCAGATTCGACGACTGAGCTGGAAACGGCCGTGCGCCATTTGCTCGGCGACGAGGCGGCGCGAGCGGCGCTTGGTCAGCAGGCCCGGCAAAAAATGACGGCCGAATTCGGCCTGGAAAGCGTCGCCGACACGCTGCGGGCGCTGTACGATTCGCTGCTGCGGCCTGAATGGTAGGTATTTCCTGGGGGTTGGGAGATGAGAAAATTCCTGGACTAGTTGACCCGCCAATCGTTACCAGTTAGGATTTTTCTGGTTTAGATATAGGGTAAGCAGGCTCATGGCCTCAGGGCGTGAGCAGCAGTAATGGTAACGTGAGATGAAACCTCCAATGACTCGATTTATTCTTTTGGGAATCGTAGCTTGTTTTATGTTAAGCTGCATGACGGTTCCCCAGATTAGCAGCCAGCAAATCAGCCGCCCACAGGTGAATGCCCAACCAACAGAATTGCCGACCGCACAGGCGACGGAAGGGCCAACGGCCGTGCCAACCCCGACGCCTATCTTTTTGCCGATGGTGACACGGCCGTCCAATATCTTTTACGTGGCCACAAACGGCAGCGATGTTTCTGGCGACGGTTCGGAATCATCCCCGTGGGCGACGATTGGTTTTGCGGAAACGGCCGTGCCGGATGGCGCCACGATTTTAGTGCAGCCAGGCACGTATACCGGCCAAATTGATATTCGCCGCCAGTTTACCAAAGGGTTACTGATCCAATCGGTTGTGCCATATCAGGCGCAGCTGCGTTACGCAGGCAGCGTCATCACCTGCTTTTTCTGTCGCAATGTCACCATCACCGGGTTTGATATAGCCCACACTGGCCCAGGAGCCGAGCGTTACGTCATCCAGATTCAAGACGTGTTGGATGATGGGTTAGGGGGCAGTCTGGTTACTCTCCGCGACAACGTTCTTCACGACAGCTACAACAACGACATTCTCAAAATCAACAACGGGGCGCACGATATTATTGTGGAAGGCAATATGTTTTATAACCAGTCGGGTCTGGACGAGCATATTGATCTAACCAGCGCCTACAACATCACCATTCGCGACAACGTTTTCTTCAACGATTTTGCCGGCAGCGGCCGGTCAAACTCAAACGATACGGCCGGTTTCATCCTGATCAAAGATGTCGATGGCGCGGCGGATGGCATTTTAGGCTCGCATCATGTGGCTATCCAGCGCAATGTATTTTTGAATTGGGAAGGCAATAACGGCGATGGGTTTATAACCATGGGCGATAACAGCCCGCGAACTTATTTTCATGCCTACGATGTGCTGGTGGAGAATAATTTGATGCTAGGCAACGCGGCCAATGTGATGCATGCGGCTCTAAAAGTTGTCCAGGGCAAAGATATCACCTTCCGCAACAACACCGTGGTTGGCGATATGCCCGCCAAGTCGTTTGCTTTTCGCCTGACGACCGGCAATTTGCTGAATGAAAATATCCAGTTTTATAACAACATCTGGGCTGATCCGGCGGGCACGATGGGGGCTGAGTTTCCGGGGGATTGGACCCGCTTTTCGCGCACAGAAGGCACGGCGTCGTTTACCCTGCTGAATAATTTGTATTGGAACGGCGGGGAAGCCATTCCGGCGGACAGCAGCGAGCCAATTAACTATACCGACGATTCGGCTCGTCTGGAGGGTGATCCACTGCTGCCCTATAATCAACAAGGGGTGACAATACCACGCTGGCTGCCGGGAAACGGCCGTTTCGCCGACGGTTCGCTTTCTATCCGTGACGCCTTCATCAGTCTGGTGGAGCGATACGGTCAAATTGCCGCCAACAGCCCGGCCCGCAATGCCGCCAACCCAACCCACGCTCCGGTTATGGACATTCTGGGCAACCCCCGCACCGACCCCGATTTAGGCGCATTCGAGCGTCAGCCGTAACCGCTGCGGTTTGTGGGGCGGAATGTGCCTCAGAAATGCGTGATGTGATGCGTGATGCGTGATGGCCCCCTTTCACGCATCACGCATCACGCATCACGAAATTTCCATAAAACTCCCACCCCGACACCCCATTACTTGTCCAGGCCATGGCCTCTGCGCCATTCCCGAATGCGCTTGCCGCGCGACTGCCAAAAACGAATTCGCGCCGGGTCGATGCCCCGTTTGGCCATGGACCGTTTGATGGTCATCACAATTTGCGCGGCGATCCGTTTGGGACGGACGTGATTTTCCATCTCCAACTGCACCCTGGCCAAAATTGGCGCTAATTCTTTATGGGCAAAATCGGGATCGGTACGGATTTTGGCCATGTATTCTGGCTGCTGCACCAACTCGGCGTACCCTTTTTTGCTAATACCAAATTTAAGGGCTGTCAGCGCCGGGACCAGTTCAAATCGTTTGCCGCTAAACTGCGCCCGCCGGAAATAATCGGCGCGGGGAAAAGAGTAAGTTTCTTCCGGGTGCCGCCAGTAGCCGATGGTGTCAATGACATTTTTGCGGTGCAGCGTGGCGGTGGCTTCCGGCGGGATGGGGGCAACCGGATAATCGGGGATGAGCACGTAGGGGTCGCGCCCAGGGATAATCCATTCCAAAATGGAGAAGACAAAATCGGCGCCGGTTTTTTCGATGTGGGTCACCAGCGTTTGCAGGTGGGTGGGCAGCCACACATCGTCGTGGTTCAGATAGGCGATATATTGGCCCTGAGCGCGGCGCAACCCTTCATTGTGCGGTTCGGATTGGTCGCCGGTGTTTTGCGGCAGGTTGTACCACTTGACGCGTGGATCATCGTAAGCGGTTACAACTTCGGCGGTGTCGTCGGTGCAGCCATCGCCGATGACCCAGCATTCAAAATCGGTGAAGGTTTGCCAGAGGACGCTGTCGATGGCGTAGCGCAGCGCGCTGCTTTTGTTATAGGTGGCGATGAGGACGGTGATGGCTGGTTGTTGAGAAATAGTCATCATTTATTTGGCGGCGTTCAGCCGCTGGGATTGGGCCAGGGCTTGCGCGTAGAATTGGAATTGGAAGGCATTGGCATCGTAGTCGATGTCGGACATGAGAATGGGTTGGTCTTTAGCGATGGGGTGTTTGAGGGTGACGTTTTCGGCCAGGCAGATGGGCAGACCGTCGGCACGGCCGTTCGCGTAATTTTCAATCAGGCCATAAGCCGCATACCCGCCCATACCATCCAGCACCTCCCCGGCCTCCAGGTCTTTTTTGGCGTAGGTAAAGACGTTGGTGCGGAAGCCATGCGTGGGCTGCAAGCGGGCACGGCCGTCTAGCACAGCCTCGGCCACGCATGTCAGGGCCTCAATGTGTCCCAGGTGGTAGGGGCGGTAGAACAGGTAAAATGGCCCCGGTCCCATTTTGGGCGGGAACCAATCCAGCGTGAACTGCTGGAATTTGCTTTCTGTGTAGCCAATGACAAACACGCCGCCGGTCGGTTCTGCGCCCAGGACGTAATCGACGACACCCTGGCGGTCTTGCCAGATGGCGTCGAAGTCAAAGTGGTCGAAGATATTTTGAATGTGGGCGCAGCGGGGACCAACCATGCCAGGAACGGCCGTGCGCAGTCCCAACGCATTGGCCAAAACCGCCATTTCCACCCCCAGTTTCGTCCCGTCGGTGTAGGACGAGCACATTTTGTGGTCTAGGTTGCGCTTGTCGGCTTCAGGAATGATGATCGTCGGGTTAACATAACGGTCCATGTAGCCTTTGATGTTGCCCGCCATCACCAGATCGAAGCCCCAAAACGTGATGTCATCGACAATTTGTTTGATGACTGTTGGCTGGTCGCCATCGGCGCTGGTGTAAACAAGGCCATTTTGCTGGGCCAGCGGCAGCAGCGCCGGGCCAAACATCAAATCGGCTTCATAATTCATCATCACCAGATGTTTGTTGTGGGTGAGTGCGGCGACGGCGTGTTGCCCGCCGGCGGCGATGGCGTTGCTGGCTTCTATCAGCACCTCCGCCTGGTCGCATTGGGCGGCCAATTCACCGTTGTCGGTCACGGCGAGTTTGCCCTGATGAACGGCCTCATTCATGGCGGCGAGCGAATCGACAAGTTGATAATCCAGCCCCAGCCATTTGGCGCAGGTAATGGCGCGTTCGATTTTGATGTCGGCGATGGCGACAGGTTTGAAGTGGGGGGTGTTGTGACATTGGTACACCAGGCCATTGCCAATGGAGCCAATGCCAATAATGGCGACGTTAATATCTTGCTGACGAGCGGCTAATCTGTTTAACATGTGGGCACCTTTTCAACTTTATGAGCAGAACACGGTTACGGATGTTAAAAAACGGTAATCATTCAGGCTTCTCTGGCAAGACCCCAAGGGTTTTATCAGGAATTCTCAATTTAACTAGAAATATGTCATGCTGAGGTCCTCCGAAGCATCCCGTTCAGCCCTAATGACCAATACATGGGGATTCTTCGCTCCGCAGACTCCGCTCAGAATGACAATTCCGCCTAAATTGCAAAGAAATTGCCCTGTTCGCACGAATGCCTGATCTAAATTGAGAATTGCTGGGGTTTTATACCCAAACAATCCAAATTCTCAGGAGCAAACCCTTGGGGTCTGTATCGTTACAAAAAACATGCGTTAATTATATGGGACTTTTGACCTCTTGAACCATAATTATGACAATTCAGACAAATCAGGCGCGTTTTCCGGGCTATTTGTCCTTACCTGGCATCTGTGTCAGAATTTCCGCAGAAAATAGACCAACTGGAGGGACGACTTGAAAACTGGATATCACTTTTTGCCTTCATCCAAACGCATCTGGATCATCGGATTAATGCTCCTTTGGGCGTTATTTCTGTTTGGCGGGTTCCTGTTTGGTGCGCCAGATGCCAGTTACAGCCATCGTATGCCTATCTGGACGCGCATGGTCTCTTCCTTCACGTTGGTTGTGGCCGGTTGGAGTTGGTTCGTTTTTAGCCGCGGGCAGCAGGTCAATCGTTATGCCTTGTTGATTGCTTTGGGGATGACGTTTGGCTTCCTGGGTGATATGTTTCTGGCTTCGGTCTTGCCTGCCCCTGATCGTGTGTTAACGGGCATGGCGTCCTTCGCTGTGGGGCACATTTTTTATATCCTGGCCCTTACTGGCTTAAGCCGCCGCCTTCACCTCGGCGCACCGCTGCCTCGATGGGGCATGTTGGCCCTGTGGTGGCTAGTCGGATTGGCCGGTTGGTTTTTTGTCGTTTTTCGTGGACAAGACGTCACAATTATACATTGGGTAGCGTTGCCCTACGCGCTGTTGTTAGCCAGTACCGCCGGCCTGGGGTCTGGGCTGGCGGTGCAAGACCGGCGCTTTGTTGCGCTGGCGTTGGGCGGGGCGTTGTTTTTGCTAAGCGATCTCATTTTGGCCGGCGATATGTTTAGCGATTTGTATTTCCGCCTGATTGGGGATGTCGTCTGGCTGACATATGGCCCGGCGCAGTTGTTGATCGTTTATTCGATTGGCGCTGCCTGGAACCAGGCGAAAGCACACTCGCCGGCCATCCATGGAGGAGCAGGATGAAATTTATCCAGCGGCGCTGCCACGACGAAGCGGATTATTGGCGTGTGCGTAACTTTTTACGCGAGGTTTTTTTGGCGAACGGCCGTCTCGAAAACAGTTGGCACGTCGCTCGTCTTGACCATTGGCGCTGGCATCTCATCGCCACCTGCCAGATTACCCCGCCCTTTGCACAGGTCACGGCCGTCTGGGAAACGGACCAGGGCGAACTTGCGGCCGTTTTGCATCCTTATGGCGATGGCGAAATCCGTCTGCACATCCACCCGCGCTACCGCAGCCCGGAACTGGAAGCTGAGATTTTCGCCTATGCGCTGGAGCAGTATGCCGAAGAAACGGCGCACGGCCGTCTCCTCATTGTCCCGGTTTTGGCCGATGATACCCTACGGCAAGAAACTCTCAGCCGGTTGGGGTTGGTCCGGCAGGCAGGCTGGAACCACCACTACTGGCGCGACCTGACCGATCCGCTGCCCGGTTGGCCGCTGCCAGATGGTTATTATCTGCGCTCGATGGGCGACGAGAGCGAGCATCCCGCCCGTAGTTGGTGTTCCTGGCGTGCCTTCCACGCCGACGAACCGGATGACCATTACGAGGGCGATTCCTCGTGGTATCGGACCTTCCAATCGGCCCCGCTTTACCGGCGCGATCTGGATGTGGTTGTTATTGCGCCTGACGGCCGTGTCGCTGCATTCTGCACCTGCGCCTACGACGATTACACGCGCAGCGCCGTCACCGTTCTGGTTGGCGTCGCCGCCGAACATTGGCGGCGCGGGCTGGGAAAGGCCGTGGTGGGGGAAGGGATGCGCCGCCTCAAACATCTTGGCTGCACCCGCGTCTTCGCTACCGCTGCCGATGAACCGGCCGACGCCCTGTATCGTTCGGTTATGCAAAACCATCGGGTGACAGATACCTGGGTGAAGCGGTGGCCATTGGACTAAAGATTAGAGAGTGGAGACTGGTGGCTGGAGGGTGAGCGAATTCCCAGTCTCCAGTTTTCAGACTTCAGCGAGTTATTAGGTCCGTGTTTTTTAGGGCCTATGTGGTAACTATCATGGGAGAAAATGTATTGTGAATGATGCAAAACGGCCGTCAGTCCTTTTAATTGCCCTGGCCAAGCGTTATGGCGGCGCAGAAGTGCGGGTGTTTGACCTGGCGCGGGCGTTTGACGGCCGTTTGCCCTATGCCGTCGTTACCATAGAGGGGTCCGTGTTGGATGAGCGGCTGGCGCAAGCCGGTTTGCAGCGCCGCCCGATGAGCCTGGGGCGCGGCGATCCGCGGCTGGCCGGCAAAATCAGGCAGATCATTGAGACAGAGGGTTTCCAGATTGTGGATGCCCACAACCCACAATCACAGATGTGGGGTTTGCTGGCGGCCAAGCGGGCGCGTGTGCCGGTCATGGTTTCTACGGTACACCTGGCGTACGGCCGTGTGCAAAACGACTCCTATCGCGGCAAATTGTATGAGCAAGTCTTGCGCCTGAATAAGCGCTGGAACTGCCGTTTTATCACCGTGTCGCAATCCATCCAGGCTTATTTGCACGACATCGGCGTGCCGGAAGTAGCGCTGATCGACAACACGGTCGATTTGCAGGCGATGGCGGCGACCCCGTCTGATGGAGAATGGCGGCAGACATTGGGTTGGGGGGCAGATAAGGTGGTGGTTACGGCCGTTGGCCGCCTGGAGCCGCAAAAAGGCCACAAATATCTGGTGGAGGCCATGCGGCTCGCCGTGCAAGCGCAGCCGCGCCTGCGCTGCATCCTTGTGGGGGAAGGGCATTTGCGCCCGGACCTGGAGGCGCAAATTGCTGCCGCTGGGCTGGCCGAGTCCATTCATCTGGCCGGATTTCGCCGCGACATTCCGGCGATTCTCAGCGCGTCGGATATATTTTGTTTGTCATCGCTGGCGGAAGGGCTGCCTTACGCCATGTTGGAGGCGGTGGCTTACCGGCTACCGCTGCTGGTAACGGCCGTTGATGGCATGGCCGAGCTGCTGACCGATCAACAAACCGCCTACCTGGTTCCTGCGGCTGATCCACAGGCGCTGGCTGATGGGCTGGTCTGGCTGGCGGAGCATCCGGCGGAGAGGGCGCGTCTGGCAACGGCCGTGTACCAACTTGTCCAAACCCGCTTCGACCCGGAGCGCATGATCCGCGAGACGCTGGCGATTTATGGGTTTGAGGGTGGGGCCTGATGCCTGTTGGGCGATAGGCCGCATCACGCATCAGGTTCCACTATTCGCGCCGCGCCTTTTCCCACAACACCGATTGTTTGCCAGAAAGCAGCCGCCACAACCCCTGCAGCGAAGAAAAATTACCGCTGACAATGTAGTAGGCGGCCGCCGGAATTTTGGCTTTTTTCTGTCGTTTTTCGGCCAGCCAGCCCAGCCCTGCCAGCATATAAACGGCTAATTGGCCCAAGAATACGAGTCCCATGAGGAAATTTTTGGGGCGGCGCAGCAAAACGGCCGTGTTGGCGACCAGGGCCAGAATCATAAAGAATGGCAGCAGCAGGCGCAGAAATTTGTGCGAAACGAGCTGAAACAGAGCCGCTGGATACCGCCAGGGCCACCAGCGAGGCGCAAATAACAGTTGATACCGTCCGGCGCTGATGCGCCGCCGCCGCGTCAGTTCGTCGGCGGTGGATTCGGAGGCGGTTTCCCAGCAAACGGCTTCAGGTTCGTATAAGACGCTTAAGCCCTGGCGCAAGACCAGGGTTGCCAGGTAGGCATCGTCGTTGATAACCTCCGGCGGGATAGGTGCGAACAGCGTGCGGCGCAGGGCGAACATTTCGCCGACGACGGCGACGGTGCTGCCGGTTTGGCTTTCCCATTTTTTAATGGCCGATTCGTAGCGCCAGTACAGACCAGACGATTGGCTGACGCCGCCCGGCCCAGGTTTAACGGTTTTGTTGCCGCTGACGCCGCCGACACGGCCGTTCTGGAAATGGCGCAGCAGCTTCAGCAGGGCGTCCGGTTGGTAGAATGCGTTGGCGTCGGAAAAGAGGATGATGTCGCCACGGGCGACGGCCGTGGCGCGGTTCATGGCCGCGCTTTTGCCCCGTCGAACCGGATCATGCAGCAGGCGGATTCCCCGGTCCTGAAATTTGGCGGCGAGAACGGCCGTGTCGTCGGTGGAGCCATCCGTTACCACAATGATCTCTAGTAAATCGGTCGGGTAATCCAGCGCCAAACTGTTTTCCAGCTTTTCCACCATCACCGCCGCTTCATTGTAGGCAGTGATGATCAGGCTGGCAGAGGGCGTGTAGAGACCAGAAGACGCGGTCGCTGGCCGCCACCGCGCCCACAGGGCAATGATGGCCGGATAAATCGTATAGTGATACCCTAAAACCCCGATGCTAAATACGGTAAGAAGCGTAAAAAATTCCATCACATTTTGATCCAGTAAAAATTAAAGGGTCTCTGGGATTTCGTGGGGCTTGACTGATGCGTGATGCGTGATACGTGATACGTGACTAGAGAGACTTCACACATCACGCATCACGCATCATTGGGTGCCAACTCCCTGAATTCCTGAAGAGCCAAAATAAAAAGCGGTATCATCAAAAAATGATACCGCTTTATCTTACAATTGCGAAAACCAATGACTGGGTAAAACTAAAACAAACCCCAGTCGCCGCCGGCCCCTTCTTCCATCATCGAAGGGTCCCAGAGTTCTGTGCCGATTTCTACTTCAATGCCGCCAGTCATCACCTGCATGCCAACCATGCGCACCTGCTCAATAATTTGTGGGCCATATGGGCAGAATGGGGTGGTTAAAATCATAGTGATTTTGGCCAGATCGCTTTCGGCGTCGATGTCGATTTGGCGCAGCAGGCCAAGTTCAACTACGTTGAGGCCGATTTCCGGGTCGATGACTGAACGAAGGGATTCGATGAGTTCTTCTTCTTTACTCATTATCATGATAAGGCTCCTCGTTTATTTGCCATTTTGCGACGATGGATTGGCCGGAATGGAAAACTGGCAGCAGTCGTCGCCTTTTAACATGCAGCTGTGCTGTTGGATCGGCGTTTGCATGACGCTGATGATTAGCTCTTTGTCCAACGTGCATACTTCAGCGTGATTGGCTGCCACAGAAAGGTAAGGGCAGCTGTATTCAATAATATGGTATTGGCCGTCGATGAGTTCCCAGTGGGCCAGGAAGCCTTCATCGGCCAGAATGTCCATCAGGTAAGTGAGTCGGTTTTCAAAGGAAAGGGTTTCAAATTTGCCGCGGTGCCGGGCCACGATACGTTCGACTGCGCTGCCAAAAATGTCGTCGACTGTTTGTTGGGGCAGGCGCATTTTCATTTCGTCGAGCAGGATGTTGGTGAGGTGGACGTATTTTTGCGGAAATAGTTCGTGGCCTTCTTCGCTGAGGCTGTAGACGTAATACGGCCGTCCTACCTTCCGCCTCACGCTGTCCACCATAATCAAGCCATCGGCTTGCAAAGCATTCAGGTGATGTCGGACGGTCACCGGCGAAACGTCGGCAGCTTCGGCCAAGTCTTCAACTTTAAGTTGACTGGCGTTCTTTAGAGCATGCAAAATAACGTCTCGCGTACTCTGTTTATGATTGCTTGTAACTGATTTCACGTTAGAATTCCTTTTTATCCAGGCAGGATTATAGCAACAGCAGGGGGTTTTGTCAATTAAAGTTATTTTTATTATTAATTTAATAAAAATTGACATTAACCGGCTCGCGTGCTATAATCCCGCATGATTAAAGCGGTAGAATTACCCATTGTCGAAGCGTAGAAATAGATTATTTAGGAGACACAACTACCGATGACCATTGCTTTAGAAATAAAAAATTTGCACGCCAGTATTGGCGAGCAACCAATTCTGAAAGGAATTAATCTGTTGATCAAGCAGGGCGAAATCCACGCTCTGATGGGGCCAAATGGTTCTGGCAAAAGTACGTTAGCCTATACCCTGGCGGGCCATCCCGCTTATGATCCGACCGCAGGGCAGGTGATTTATGATGGGCAAGATCTGCTGGAAATGGAACCCGATGAGCGCTCGCGCGCCGGTCTTTTCCTGGCTTTTCAGTATCCGGCGGCCGTTCCGGGCGTGACCTTGGCCAAATTTTTGCGCCAGACCATCAACTCGCGCCGTCAGGCTGAGAATCCTGAAGACAGCGGCATTTCTATCCCTGCTTTTCGCCGGCTTTTGAAAGAAAAGATGGATATGTTGGGCATCGACCATAAATTTGCCGGCCGTTACCTGAACGAGGGCTTTTCCGGCGGCGAAAAGAAGCGCGTCGAGATTTTGCAAATGGCGACTGTGGAACCCAAGATTGCCATCATGGACGAGACGGACTCGGGCCTGGATATTGACGCGCTGCGCGTGGTCTCGGAAGGCGCGATGCGCCTGTATCGTGAGATGAACATGGGCATGTTGGTGATTACCCATTATCAGCGAATTCTGAACTATATTCAGCCGGATTATATTCACATCATGCTAGACGGCCGTATCGTTGAAAGCGGTGGCCCAGACCTGGCGCTCAAACTTGAAGAAGAGGGCTACGACTGGCTCCGTGAGAAATACGGTATTACAGAAACGGCTTAAATTGGCTTCAGTGGGCATGGTCCCTGAATGCTGTACGGAGTTTGAAAGATTATGGCAGATATTGAACGTGAATTAACTGAAGAAGAAGTCGTGGCTGGCGTGAATGCCGATTATGCGACCAAATACGGCTTTTCTGATGTCGAAGATTACTTCTTTAAAGCCAAAAGAGGGCTAGACGCTGGAGTTATCCGGGCGATGTCCCTGTCCAAAAATGAGCCGGAGTGGATGTTGGACATTCGCTTAAAGGCGTACGAGCACTTTTTGAGCCGGCCGGTGCCTACTTGGGGCGCTGATTTAGGGGAAATCGATTTCGACGAAATTTACTACTACATTAAACCCAGCGAACGGGAAGGCGATAATTGGGATGACATTCCCAGCTATATTAAAGACACCTTCAATAAACTGGGCATCCCCGACGCCGAGCAAAAATACCTCTCTGGGGTAGCCGCGCAGTATGAATCCGAAGTTGTTTACCACAACATCAAAAAAGATTTGGAAGAGAAGGGCGTTGTGTTCCTGGGCATGGACGAAGGGCTGCGGCAGTACCCCGACATGGTGAAGGAATACTTTGGCACGATTATTCCCTTTAATGACAACAAATTTGCGGCTTTGAACACGGCCGTATGGTCTGGCGGCAGCTTCATTTATGTTCCACCCGGCGTCCATGTGGAAATGCCCCTACAGGCGTACTTCCGCATCAACGCCAAAAATGCCGGACAGTTCGAACGCACCCTGATTATTGTGGATGAAGGCGCCTACGTTCATTACGTCGAAGGCTGCACCGCCCCCATCTATTCGAGCGATTCCCTGCATTCGGCCGTGGTGGAAGTGTTGGTGCGCAAAGGTGCGCGCTGCCGCTACACCACCATCCAAAACTGGTCTAACAACGTCTATAATTTGGTCACCAAACGAGCCGTCGCCGAAGAAAACGCCACCATGGAGTGGGTCGATGGCAACCTGGGTTCCAAAATCACCATGAAATACCCTGCCGTGTACATGGTGGGCGAAGGGGCGCACGGTGAAATCCTTTCTATTGCCTTTGCGGGGAAGGGACAACATTTAGACGCCGGCGGCAAAGTTGTGCATGTGGCTCCCAATACTACCAGCCGCATCATTTCCAAGTCGATTAGCAAGGGCGGCGGCCGCGCCTCCTATCGCGGGCTGCTGAAAGTGGAAAAGAACGCCGAAAATTGCAAATCGAACGTGGTGTGCGACGCCCTGCTTTTAGACCCCGAAAGCCGGTCGGACACCTACCCTTACATCGAAATCGACGCTGAGGATGTGACCGTAGGCCACGAGGCTTCGGTGAGTAAGGTTGGCGAAGAACAACTTTTCTATCTGATGAGCCGCGGCATTCCCGAAGATATGGCGACCTCGATGATTGTGAACGGCTTCATTGAGCCATTGGTGAAAGAACTGCCGATGGAATACGCCATCGAAATGAACCGTCTGATTCAATTGCAGATGGAAGGCAGCATCGGCTAAAAATTAAAATAACGTGCAGACCCTAAGGGTTTAATAAGCCTTAGGGTCTTTCTGGTTAAAATTTGAATGGGGAATTGTACCGGTACAATTCCCTTCATTGTTAAATAAAATGACAAACTTTACGAAAGAAGCAGTAAAACAATTATCGGCTTACTTGAACGAGCCGGAGTGGATGTTGGCCTTGCGGCTGGAAGCGTTTGATGTGTACGAAAGCCTGCCAATGCCGACACCCCAACTGGAAGATTGGCGGCGCACGGATTTGCGCCGTCTAAAATTAGACGATTTTGGCCCTTCGGTAAATGGCGATGCGGGCGCTGACGCAACTATCCCTGATTACTTGGGTAAACAACTGACCACGGACGAAGCAGGCGGCAATATGCTGCAAGTGGATGGCGTGGTGAAGGCGCTGACGTTGAGCGATGGGTTGAAGGCGCAGGGTGTGATATTTTGTGATATGCACACGGCCGTTGCCCAATACCCCGACCTCGTGCAAAAACATTTCATGACCGAAGGCGTGCGCATAGACGAAGGTAAATTTGCCGCCCTGCATGGCGCATTTTGGCGCGGCGGCACCTTCTTGTACGTGCCGAAAAACGTCAAAGCGGCCGCCCCCCTGCACAGCGTGTTGTGGGTGGAGAATGGCAAAACGTTTACCCATACCCTGGTTATCGTGGAAGAAAGCGCGGAAGTCATCTTTATGGATGAATACGCGTCGGCCAATGGACAGCAGGCCGGGATCCACAACGGGGTTATCGAGTTGTTGGTGCGTGACAATGCCAGCCTGATCTATGCCGGTTTGCAGGATTTCGGCGCGAACATGTGGCAGTTTAACCACGAACGCGGCCGCGTAGGCCGCGATGGTAAGCTGGATTGGGTGACGAGCATGATGGGCACGCGCCTGACGAAAGCGTTCCAGACGATGGAACTGGATCGGCCAGGAGCGTGGGGACGGATGAGCGGCATTTTCTTCACAAACGGCCGTCAACATCTGGACCTGGACACGCAGCAAAACCACAACGCCGAAGACACCACCAGCGACCTGCTCTACAAAGGCGCGCTCAAAGACAAATCGCGCACTGTCTGGCAGGGCATGATCAAAGCGCTGCCCGGTTCGCAGCGAATAGATGGCTTCCAGGCCAACCGCAACCTGATGCTGGATAAAACAGCCCGCGCCGATTCTATCCCCGGTCTGGAGATTGAAGCCGATGACGTGCGCTGTACCCATGCCTCGGCCATTGGCAAGCTCGACCCGGAAGAGTTGTTCTATCTGATGAGCCGTGGGATTCCCCGGAAAACGGCCGTTGAAATGTCGGTTCAAGGATTCTTCGATCCGCTCATGCGGCGCATTCCATTCGAGGGTGTCCGCGAACGCATCTTTGGACGCATTGTTGAAAAGCTTGGTTAAATTCATGGGCGCACCCAGACTTCGAATCACCTCGGATGATTGGTGCTTGTGTTTAAGGCGGGAGAGCTGACTTCCCCGCCTGGAATGAATTGAATTCAAGGCAAACGGTGGCCGCGACTCTCGCCATTCCCAAGGAAACCTGGGTGGCAGCGCGGCCACCGTTTTGGATCTAAACCACCATAAAGTAGGAGTTTGACGTGAGTAACAAAGGCTATATTCATCCTGAAGTTTTGGTAAGCACCGATTGGGTGGCCGACAATATGCACAACACGGCCGTACGCCTGGTCGAATCGAATGAAGATGTTTTGCTCTACAGCACCGGGCATATTGCGACGGCCGTGCACATCGACTGGGTGGCCGATCTCAACGACGCCGTACGCCGCGATTACCTGGACGAAAGCGCTTTTGCTGCGCTGATGGCCAAAAACGGCATCAGCAACGAGACGGCCGTTGTTTTTTATGGCGATAAAAACAATTGGTGGGCCTGTTATGCATTTTGGGTCTTTAAACTGTTCGGACACGCCGACTGTCGCATCATGGACGGCGGCCGCGTGAAATGGATTGCTGAAGGGCGCGAAATAACCAAAGAGAAACCCTCATTCCCCGCGACAACCTACAAACCTGCCGCGCGCGCCGATTACAAAATCCGCGCCTTTCGGGATCAGGTGATGGACCATGTGCGCGCGGATCAGCCGTTGGTGGATGTGCGCAGTCCGCAAGAATTTAGCGGCGAGCTGCTGCACATGCCCGGGTCGCCGCAAGAGGGCGCACTGCGCGGCGGACACATTCGCGGCGCAGTCAATGTGCCCTGGAGCCGGGCAGTCGCCGAAGATGGCGCCTTCAAATCCGCTGAGAGTTTGCGGGCGATTTATGAAGAAGAACAAGGGCTTTCGCCTGATAACAATGTGGTCGCTTACTGCCGGATTGGCGAGCGCAGTTCGCACACCTGGTTTGTCTTGACCTACCTTCTGGGTTACCCAAACGTGCGCAACTATGACGGTTCCTGGACCGAATGGGGCAACCTGGTGGGCGCGCCCATTGAAAATCCATCCAAAGCCAAACGCTAGGCATGCCGAGGAATCACACGTAATTAATTTCAGAGTTCCCAGATAGGTCCAATCTTCTTGGCGTTTACGAAAACAATCAGGTAATGGACTGGTCATTCTGAGCGGAGTCCTCGGAGCGAAGAATCCCTCTAACTCGGTCATTCCAAGCAAATGGGATGCTTCGGAGAATCTCAGCGTGACAAATCTCTCGATTACTGGATTGATTTTTTAATCCACAACAAGATTGGACCTATCTTCCATCTCCCATCCCCATTCCCAGACCCCTACCCCTTCCTCGACTTTTTGCGTATCGTCTGATCCGCATTACAATCTATTTCATGTTAGATGTAGAAAAAATACGCGCAGATTTTCCCATTTTAAGCGTAGAAGCGTACCCGGGTGTGCCGCTGGTTTATTTGGACAGCGCCGCTTCGTCGCAGAAGCCCGAAGTTGTTTTGGCCGCGATGGATGCCTATTACCGGCAGATAAACGCCAACGTACACCGCGGAATTCACCGATTGAGTGAAGACGCGACGAACGCGTATGAAGCAGCCCGGTTAAAAATCGCTCGCTTTATCAATGCGCCGGATGAGAGCCAGATTATTTACGTGCGGAACGCCACCGAGGGGTTTAATTTGGTGGCTTACAGCTGGGGGCGGCAAAACATTCAGGCTGGCGATGAGATTCTCCTCACCGAGATGGAGCACCACGCCAATCTGGTTCCCTGGCAGATGTTGGCGGAAGAGAAAGGGGCGGTTGTGCGCTACATTCCCTTTTTGGCCGATGGCACGCTGGATTTGAGCCGGTTGGATGGGTTGTTGACGGAGCGAACGAAGCTGTTTTCTTTTACGGCCGTTTCCAACGTCTTTGGCACCATCAACCCTGTCCGCCAGTTGGTCGATGCCGGTCATGCTGTGGGCGCAGTGGTCATGGTAGATGCTGCGCAAGCTGTGCCGCATACGGCCGTCGATGTTCAGGCCTGGGACTGCGATTTTATGACCTTCTCTGGCCACAAAATGTGCGGTCCAACCGGCATTGGCATCCTGTATGGCAAGCGCCGATTGCTGGAAAGCATGCCGCCCTTCATGGGCGGCGGCGACATGATCCGCCGCGTAACCCTGGAAGGCTCCACCTGGAATGATCTGCCCTGGAAGTTTGAAGCAGGGACGCCGAGTATTGCTGAGGGAATTGGCTTGGGAACGGCCGTAGACTACCTCGCCGGCATCGGCATGGACAACATTCACGCCCACGAGCAGTTTATTACCCATTACGCCCTCGAAGCCCTTAGCGAAATAAAAGGCATCACCCTCTACGGTCCACCCGCCTCGCAGCGCGCTGGCGTAGCCACCTTCACCATTCAGGGCATCCATCCCCACGATATATCCGAAGTGGTAGACAAAGATGGCATTGCCATCCGCGCCGGTCACCACTGCGCCATGCCGCTCCATTTGCGCCTGAACGTCAGCGCCACCGCCCGCGCCAGCTTTTATTTGCACACGACCACCCAAGAAATCGATAAACTCGTTGCCAGCCTGAACCGGACACGCAAACTTTTTCGATTATAATTTTGCCAGAGAGAAAGGATATTAGAGCCGCAAAAGCTCTAATCGGCATACTGTACTTTAACTGATTCGAGGTTTGTCATGGATATTTACCGGGAACAGATCATCGATCTTCACGAACATCCACTGAACTTTGGCGAATTGGAAACGGCCGATTTTTGTCACGAAGACGATAATCCGCTTTGTGGCGACATCATCCGGATAGCCATAAACCTGGATGATTCCGGACGAGTTTACCAGGTCGGCTGGACAGGCAGCGGGTGTGCCATCAGCCAGGCAGCTGCATCTTTGCTCACCGAAACCATCAAAGGCATGAGCCTCACCGACATCCAAACTTTCCCCCCGGAACGCTTGTTGGACCTGATTGGGGTTCCGTTAAGTCAGGCGCGTCGAAAATGCGCCCTCTTGCCGCTAAAAGTGCTTCAGGCTGGCGTATCTGGCGCGGTCAGCACAGATGAATAACCGATGGTGCGCACGCCAAACCATCAAGGTTTCCCGCAGCGTAACCGCATAACATGAGTGAACAATTGAAATGACCGAATTTATAAAAATAGCTCGCCTCGACGACATTCCACCAGGCGGACGGCTCTGGTACGATTTTGCAGAAGAAACAGTTGTTGTATTTAATGTGGGTGGGACGTTGTACTGCCTGGCCGACCGCTGCACCCACGACGATGGCCCACTGGAAGATGGCGAATTAGAAGACCACCAAATCGAATGTCCGCGCCACGGCGCGCGATTTGACATTCGCACCGGCAAAGCTCTGTGCCTGCCGGCCACGTCGCCTGTGCCAACTTTTGCCGTAAAAGTAGCAGACGGAGACGTCTACGTCGAATCGCCGGACATCTGGTAGCGCAGGTGAACGTCGTTTGACTGTCTGCCACAAACTGCCTATAGTTACCACAAAAATAGAACAAACATTTCAATAGCCAGGGAGTTTAGGCTGCCTGTAGCGAGCGGGAAACGGCCGTTTTGCCCCCAATATCAATCGGAAACATATAACGAACTATGGAAATCGGACTTGTAAAACAAATCGACATTGAGCATGAAGTAAAAGAATCCTACCTCAGCTATGCCATGAGCGTCATCGTCTCGCGGGCCTTGCCCGACGCCCGTGATGGGCTGAAACCGGTACAGCGGCGCATCTTGTACGCCATGTATGACATGGGGCTGCGGCCAGATACCCCCTATCGCAAATCTGCACGCGTTGTCGGCGAAGTGCTGGGCAAATATCATCCCCACGGCGACCAATCTGTTTACGACGCGATGGTCCGCATGGCCCAAGATTTCTCCATGCGCGCCGAGCTGGTAGACGGGCAAGGAAACTTCGGCTCCATTGATGGCGACCCGGCGGCGGCGATGCGTTATACCGAAGCCCGCATGTCGAACATGGGGTTCGACATGCTCGAAGACATCAATAAAAACACCGTCGATTTCTCCGCCAACTTCGACGATTCACTGCAAGAACCCAACGTGCTGCCGGCCACCATTCCAAACCTGCTGGTAAATGGCTCGTCGGGTATCGCCGTCGGCATGGCCACCAGCGTACCCCCACACAATTTAGGTGAAGTTGTCGATGCGCTCTGTTATATGTTGGATAAATGGGACGCTCTGGCGGACATATCGGTTGGCGATTTGATGCAATTTATCAAAGGGCCAGATTTTCCCACAGGTGGGCAAATTTTCCGTTTCCGGGGCGACGAAAACGAAACGGATGTTTTGTTGAATGCTTATGCCACGGGGCGCGGCCGGGTAACGGTGCGGGCGAAAGCTCATGTCGAGCGCATGGAGCGCAATAAATCGCGCATTGTCATCACGGAACTGCCGTATCAGGTCAACAAGACGAATTTGCTCGGCCGTATTGCCGACCTGCATCGGGATGGCAAAATCGATGGTCTGACCGATTTGCGCGACGAATCGGATCGCAATGGGATGCGCATTATTTTAGAAACGACGCGCAATGTAGAACCAGAGGATGTCCTGGCCGAGCTTTTCCGCCTGACGCCGATGCAAAGCACGTTTAGCATTTCCCTGCTGGCGCTGGTGAATGGCGCGCCGCGAATTTTAACGCTGAAACAGGCGCTTCGGGTGTATTTGGAGCATCGCCTGGAGGTTATCAAGCGGCGCAGCGAGTACGATCTGGAAAAAACACGCCAGCGGGCGCATATTTTGGAGGGCTTGTTAATTGCGCTGGATAATCTGGATGAAGTGATCGAAACTATCCGGCGGTCGCGGACGGTTGAGACGGCGCGGGCCAATTTGCAGAGCCGGTTTAAGCTTTCGGAGATGCAGGCGCAAGCTATTTTGGACATGCAGCTTCGGCGTTTGGCCGGATTGGAGCGACGAAAAATTCAGGATGAGTACAAGGAAAAGTTACAGCTCATCAAGTTTTTAGAGCGATTGATCGCCAGCCCGCAAATGATGCGGGACACAATCAAAGAAGAGTTAACGGCCGTGCGCGGCAAATACGTTAACAGCCGCCGAACGCAAATTATCGAAAGCGGCGAAAGCAAAGTCATTACTGCCACCGATTTGCTGCCAGACCAACAGGTGTGGGTGATGATCGGCGAGAAAGGCACCGTAGCGCGCACCACCACGCCGGATATGGCATCTGTGCCCACCAAACCTACCGAGCAGCCCAAAGCGCTGTTAGAAGCCAATACCCAGGATATTCTTTACCTGTTCACGGCCGATGGGCAGGCTGTTAGCTTGCCTGTTTATCAGTTGGCGCAGGCGCGAGAATTGGGGCAGGGGACTCACTGGGCGGATATGACAGGCCTGACCCGGCGGCATCATTTGGCGGCCGCGTTGGTGCTGCCCTTTGAAGCCGAAGGGTATCTGTTTTTAACGACCTTATCGGGCGTGGTGAAACGCGTGCGCCTGGAAGATTTGCCGGGCATCACCACAGATCCTTTTGGGGTGATTAATGTTGCCGATGATGACGCCTTGGGCTGGGCAAAGGTGACCTCTGGCGAGGATGAAGTGCTGCTGGTGACGGCTTCCGGTCAGGCGATCCGTTTTAAGGAAGAAGAGGTGCGGCCAATGGGCCTGCCGGCCGGTGGCGTGATGGGCATAAAACTGAGCAGCGATGTGGATGGCGTGGTCGCCATGGCGGTGGTTGACCCGGCGGCGTATTTGTGGAGCGTCACCGATAACGGCCTGGCGAAGGCAACGCCGATGGATCAATATCCGACTCAGGGGCGTTATGGTCAGGGTGTGATTAATATGCGTTTGCCAAAAGAAGCGGCGGAAGTGGTGGCCGCTGTTGTTGGACCACTGGAGGCGAATCTGATCATTACAACGGCCGTAGGCACCACCAAGACCATGCGGCTGGGTCAGGCAGATGTGGGCGCGCGGGTCATCAAACCGAAAGCACTCTGGCAAGTGGGCGACCGCAACCGTGTCACCGGGGCGATTCAGTTGGTAGCCAGACTAGAAAACCCTGGCGATCAGGAAACGGCCGTGCCCAAACAACTATCATTGATCGATTAGTCACTGGACGCCCTCGTGTAAATCGACATACCGGATGCAAGAAAAATAGGTATAATCATTGTGGCTATATCGACCCTAAGGGTTTGCATTAAAGAAGATAGACCTTAAGAAACTTAAACCCTTGGGAACGCGGATTAAATAATCTACAATCTCAGTTCTGTAAGTTGTTTAATTCACATTCCTTAAGGTCTTTCTAGCAGTCTATCGGAGAACCTCTTTTTGTAGCCGGGGTATCCTTACCCCGCCTCTGGAAGACGCGGTAAGAAACCGCGGCTACGGGTACTTTTCCGACAAACTGCTGGAGAAACCTGAATAGATATTAGTCATTAAATCAATTCACATGAAACGATGACAGCAAGCAAAAGACTTTCACTGTTTGTACGAACGGAAACGGAGACAAGATAGGATGAACTTTAGAGACCGAAGAGCAAAGGATGAAGACGGCGTCGAATTTATTTTCACCGTCGAAATGCAGCGGCGATTAAGCCAGGCCGGTTTACCGCTTGAACCAATGTATCTTTCTCAATTAGGCGATTTCCAGGCGCCAGCAGCGGTGTCCACACCCAACGATCGCCCCGAACGCAGCGAATCTCAGCCTAAAGCGGCCGTCCAGACGGCCGTTTCAGACGCGCCCGGCGAATTCGATGCCTCATTCCCCATTCAGATCGATCCACAAACCGGCAAATATATCGGCCGGCTCAAATGGTATAACCCGCAAAAAGGGTATGGCTTTTTAGTCCGTGGCGCAGGGGAAGAGATATTTTTCCACAAATCCAGCACAGTTGGCCGCCCGGAAGACCTGAATGAAGGTCAGTGGGTCTTGTATGATGTTGAGGAAACACGTAAAGGGCCTGAAGCCATGGAGATCGAGCCATATTCAGGCGAAGTGGCCTCATAACTTCAGCAGTCGAGAATGCTTTTGTATTTTACTCAGATTGGTCCAATCTTTAAGATCGAACCAATCTGGAATCTCCAAAACATTAATCGCGGGCGAACTCTCTGGGTCATCCTTGAGAAATCCGAAAAGCCCCAGCATATAAAATAAAAAGCGCTCTTCAATAAGAGCGCTTTTTTGTTTGGCGTGACGATAATCAGGGTCGTTACCCAAAAACGACTTTCTTAAACTCCAGAACGTCGCGCAAGGTGACGTCAGGAATAATCAAGGCATCGCCAACGCGAGCCGTGTCTTCATTAAATTTGTAGGCCACCATGCTGATATACATATCACGCGCGCCGGTAAAAAACTGAAAAACGCGCCAACCAGGATTTCGTGACCAGTTGGTGTCGATGACGGTGGGCATGCCTTTTATTTCAATGTTATCAATAAGGGGGAAGCCCTTTGGCTGCGGCAGCGAAATGATCAGACGTTTGTTTGTCTTCAGCACCCGCCATTGGTTATAGACAATGTATTGGCGAGCGCTGCCAGAAATTAGGCTGACCACGACAAATATAGGTACAAGAGCAAACCAATAACTAAGTATTTGCAGGTAGCCAAGAAGAAGAAGAACGGCCGTACTCACAATCGTCAGCACGATCAGCAAGGTTAAATATCTAAAAATGATATTCGCCGGAAATGCGCGATACCAGGCAAGCCCAATTTGCAGGATAGGTGTTTCCCCCGGCAGCAACCGCTCCGAAATATCTTCTGGCTGAAACGAGTCCTCAATGTGCCAACGAAAATCAGTGGGCAGGCGCTTCCACCGCCTTCTCGCCCACCCAAATGTGCCAGTGGATGCCCTTCTATTTGCCATGCCACCCCGCTTTCATCGTGTTAAATATGCGCATAAGATCAAGCATCATTTATTGCGGCACTATCAGTACCTGACCCACGTATATCAGGTCAGATGTCAGGCCATTGGCGGCTTTTATGGCACTTACGGTTGTGCCGAACCGGGCGGCGATACTGGTTAAATTATCCCCTTGGACAACAGTGTATTGAATTGCATTACCGCCGCCACCCCCGCCAGAACCGGGAGGAGTTGGCGTAACAATGATCAAAGTAGGCGGCGTCGGCGTTGCGGCAGAAGGATTGCCAGGGCTTGTGTTGGTGTTGAATGCAGAATCAAGGATGCTCGACGATGTATTCATGACCTGCTGCCATTCAGACGAAGTACCAGCCTCCAGTAAATCATTAGCCCACGTCGCAAACACCTGGGTAATGATAAAGCTAACCGCCACGAAAACAAGCAATATGCCGACAAAGTAAGTAATGATCGACCAAATGCCAGATTTTGGTAGTTGTACCTTGAAAATGAGATGGTAGGCTAAAATTAGCCCAACCACAAGCGGGATAAAACGTAAAAGTTGACCAAGATTCAAATCCATGATGATACTCCTTACTTCTTCTCTACAGGGTCAGGGTAAAAATCCTTGCGGGTCTACAAAGGTTTTGTTGGTTTTATCGTAGATGGTGTAATGAACATGGGGACCGGTGGCGTAGCCCACTGCGCCCATCACCCCAACCGCCTGGCCGCGCTTGACAGGTCCTGATTCGACCAGGTAAGAACGAGGATGAAGCAGCCAAACAATCCATTCTTCATTTTCAATTCGAATAGTGGTGTTGTACCAGCGATCCGTGAAGGTGGTTACTTCACCGGGCATAGGGGCCTGTAAAATGGCGGTGCTGTCATCGCTGGAGATATCGAGTCCCGGCAGGCTGTAGCTGCAACCATGAACATCTTGGGTCAGAATCGGGGCAAATGTGACCGGGTTTAATCGGGGTCTCAGGGTAGGGTTGCCCAGAGCGTGGGGTTTGCCAATACAGGTTTCATCGTCCACACTGCGAGTTGTTGGGAAGAGCATGTCGCTGTCGACACCCAGAACTGTGCTGCTGAGGTTGGTAAGGGCGGAGCTAGTCCAATCATAAATGCGGTTGCTGAGGTCGATGATGGCAATGGTTAACGGCCGTTCCTCTCCCCCTACATCTATTTGCGAAACGACCAAACTTTGCATGGCTAAATGTGCCGGCCATGCCCCTAACTGCTGCACCACCACCGTGCCCAATTCCACGTCGGAATAAACCATGTTGGTGTGAGCTTTGTCGAAATTGTTCATCACATAAGCCGATTGGTTCGCATCCAGCCTTGCCGCAGCCCCCATGCCGGCATTATAGGCAAAATAGCAGCGTTTAATCTCTTCAGGGTTTTGCGTGTAATAGGAAATTTCCGGGCACCGTTTTTTGAATTCGCTGGCGGCAATTGCCAGTTGCTCCGCAACTTCCAGGTCGGAAATAGGGCCAGGCGTAAAACAGGGCAGCTCTCCGGTGCGCACCAGATCGTATGCGCCAATAATTCCAGTACAATTTTCGGGATTTGTGGACAGCATACTGTTCTCTTTAAACCATAAAACCAATGGTATTTCTCTGGGAATGTCTGCATTGCGGGCAATGCGGTCGGCAATTGGCGCCCACTTCAGGGCTGTGGATTGGATTGAGCTGGGCAGCGCATATTGGCCATCCATTACGAATCGGCCGCCAGCAACAAAACCCGTGCCTAGAAGGACCAGCAATAATGTGTCAAACGACCCTTTTAAGACGCCTAAGGCTAGCTGCTGCGGACCTCGGATGCCTACAAACGTTAAAAATTGTTTGAACCATACCCGAAACCACGCCGGTAATACCAACAGCGCCTTAGCATAAGCTAACATAACTCACATTATAACTTTACATTATGGAAAGGCAACTGCTCTGTTTCTGGCAGTTGCTCAGGCAAATGTTAAAACCCGGTATAAAAATGATGTCACGCTTTACCAGAAATCATGAACCAGCAACTTCCGGCTTTCAGGATTCAAAAATATGGAGTTTCTGTTGTGAGCTTCAATCCGTCTATTCTCCGGTAACAACCTCAAATAATTCACCCACTGTAAGCTGCTCTACTTGTTCGCGGCTCATGCCGAAGCCGCCTACAAGAATGGCATAAAGCACATCACCTGAAAAAGTATCTACATTGTCTTCGCGCAGGTAGCGCAATATCGTCGGGCGCGATATTTTTTCGTCAAGTGACAGCCGATGTGGGTTTGTATTTCTTAGCTTGTCCTCAGAGAAAAAACGGCGATTTAGCCGAATGTGACCACTCGCCATCTTTGCCCCTTCTCGAAAATAATCTTTTTATTTATGTCATGTATTATAAGGATCGGTTTGTCCATGTCAATCAACGTTTATAGTTTAGTTTTTATAAAATAGAATATATAATGCAGATATTATAATATATTCTTTGCAATAGATGCTTTTTCTTGCGCTGTTCCCGTGAAAATCGCATAAAATCGGCCGACTGGGCCTTGCTTCCTATGTTATGATGACAGGGTGTGCAACGGCCGTCTTGCCGTGGCGCGTCGTGTCAAGACCGGTCGATTTCCAGCGACAATGGAGAACGCCATCCCCATTTCCTATAACCTGTGAGATGAGTCAATGATTACCAGACGCTTTTTTAGTCTGACCTTGATTTTTTGTATTCTCTTGCTGGTCATTGCCCCCAACACCCCTGCGAACGCTCAAACCCATCACCTACAAACTGCTGCGCTTTCTTGGCAGACGCTTCCCGGCCCTACCGGAGGCAGCGTCACGGACATCGTTCTTTCGCCCGGTTTTGCCGCCGATAACACCCTCTACGCCGGATTGTCCGGGCGCGGCGTTTATCGCAGTCAGAACAGCACTTACGATTGGTCTCCCGCCGGACTGGATGATCAAGTTGTCGTCGATCTGGCTATTTCGCCTGATTTTGCGACCGACGACACCCTTTTTGCGCTGGCCGGCCTGTGGACAACCGGCTACACGGTTCAGCGCTCCACCGATCGCGGCGATTCCTGGCAGCCAACTGCCTCACCAACCACTTTCCCCGACGCCCTGGCCCTGGTTGTCTCGCCCAACTTTGCCACCGACCAGACCGTTTATCTGCTGACCGGGCATAATAACCTCACCTACACTTCTGTAGATGGCGGCCGTGTTTTCATCGCGGCAGACGGCTGGTTGGCCGCCCATGATGTGATCGCGCTGGCCTTTTCCCCGGCGTACGCCATTGATCAAATGCTTTTCGCCATTGTCCCGAATGATGGTCTCTACAAATCTACAGATGGCGGCGTAACCTGGCTGCCCACTGGCCTAAGCGGTAATTTTAGCACGCTGGCTGTTTCGCCAGACTTTGCCGTTGATCATGTGCTTTTAGCAATTGCCGCCAGTGGCCTGGTACACCTGTCTACCGATGCCGGCGTTACCTGGGCTGTTGTCCCTGGTCTGACATTGGCCTCCGGCGGCGATTTCAGCATCGCTTTTTCGCCCACCTTTGCCGCCGACCGAGTGATCCAGGTTGCCAGTTCGGCCGATCCTGGCCCATTCCGTTCGTTGGATGGCGGCGTTAGCTGGCAAACGGCCGGATGGTACGATCCTGCTTCGTCGTATCAGGGTGGTTTGTTGGGCGGCGGTGTGCGGGCGTTGGCGTTGGCGCCGGATCAGACCTGGGACGGCCGTGCGTTTGCCGCCACCCGCGCAGGCATCGCTTTCTCCCCTTATCGAGGCGACAGTTGGTACCAGGTGAATGACGGGCTGCCACAGTTAACTGTACGCGCCTTTGCTCTGGCTCCCAACGACCCGCAGGTAATGTTGGCCGGAACCGGCTATTTTGAACAGCTTCGTTTTGACAGCGGCAGCATCACCGATGACGCGGGTAATGTGCAGCTTTCCCGCGATGGCGGGCAAAGTTGGCGGCAGGTTAGCGGGCGGCTGGCGCGGGTAAATGGTCTGGCCTTTTCGCCCAATTTTGCCGTGGATGAAACGGCTTTTGCGGCCACAGGCATGATTGGGCAGCATGGATTTGTGGAGGGCGGCATTTACCGCACGACAGATGGCGGCGAAAACTGGACGGCCGTTTCCCCCATCGCCCATGCCTACAACGCCATCGCCATCTCGCCCAATTACGCCAACGACCATACGGTTTGGGCCTCGGCGCTCAGTTACACGATGGCTGTGGGCGTTTATCGCAGCACCGATGGCGGCAGCACCTGGGCGCTGGTCGCGCCGGGGCTGAATGTGCAGCGGTTGCTTGTCTCGCCCAACTACGCCATCGACCAGACGCTCTTCGCAGGCATGGCCGATGACGGCGTTCACCGGTCGACCAATGGTGGGTTTGTCTGGACGCGGGTAATGCCGACGGCATACGTCACTGCGCTGGCGATATCGCCGGCCTATGGGGCCAGCCAGACGGTTTACGCGGCCGCCCGCGCCAACACCTATTCGGCTACGGCCGTTTACCGCACCATAGATGGCGGCGCGACCTGGCAAACGCTGCCCACCACCATTCCCCCGGAGCAAAATGGGCAGCCGCTGGTCATCGGCAGTTTGGCGTTTGGCGTGGATGGCTCGGTGTTGGCCGGGGCGCAGTATGGCGCGGCGGGAACCCCGTTTGTTTATCGTTCAACCGCTGGCGGGACGGATTGGCAGCCGGTTGCCGGGGCTTTGCCGGGCACGGCCGTTTCCGCTCTGACCAGCACGCCTACCCATTCCTTCCTGCTCTACGCGGCCGGCGATGGCGGCATTCACGCCACCACAATTTCCCAGGGCAGCCTGGCCGAGGGCGGGGCGTGGCAAAGCGAGGGGCCGCGCGGCGGCAAGGCCAACGCGCTGGCTGTATCGCCCAATTTTGCGGCGGACGGCCTGGCCTTTGCCGGCGAATGGCTGACCAGTTTTCGTGGCGGCGGATCGGGATTGGGCATTATCCGCTCCCAAGACGCCGGGCAGACGTGGGCGCCGTCGTTCGCCGGAACGGAAGCGTATGAGTACAGCACGGCCGTGCACGACTTTGCCTTTTCGCCTGACTTTGCCACAGACCAGACCGTCTTTGCGGCCACCTGGGGCGGCTTGTTCCGCTCCGCCGACGCCGGGCAGACATGGGCGCAGGTCGAAGCGTTGTATAACGGCACGTTCGGAGCCATCACCGATGTGGCTGTGGCCCCGGACTTTCCGGTTAGCGGGCATCTGGTGGCCGCCGGTGGGTATGGCGGATTAAATGTCAGCGAAGACGGCGGGCAAACGTGGACCGGTCTTAACTTTTCGTTGGGCGAACTGACGTATTCGCCTGACTTTGCCGCCGATCAGACCATTTTTGGCGGGCGCGGTGATGGCTTTTACCGCTCGACGGATCGCGGGCTGACGTGGACGGGGGTTCTCTCGCAGAGTGTAACGGCCGTGGCCGTTTCACCCAATTTTGCCGCCGACCAGACAGTGTGGGGCGGCGGGCAAGCCATCCACCTGTCCACCGATGGCGGTACGACCTGGATCAGCCGCACGGTGGCGGCTGAGGTGACCTATATTTGGGCGCTGGCGGTTTCGCCGCAGTTTGCTGTGGATCAGACAATGTTTGCCGGGACGAACAGCGGGTTGTACTGGTCGGTGGATGGCGGGTTGACGTGGACGGCCGTGCCGGAATATGCGGGGCTTTCCATCAGCCGATTGGCCATTTCGCCGCAGTGGCCAGGGGATGCGGTGTTATTGGTGGGCACGCCGTCAGGCGTGTTTCGCCTGTTGTCCGCCGATCCATCAACCGGTTTAGTGAAGGAGGCAGCGGAGGGGTTTGCCGTTTTGCGCAGCGGCGTGCTGGCCCTCAGCGACGACGAATCGCTGCTGCTGGCCGGGACGAGCGATCATGGCGTTTTTGGCAGCCTGGATGGCGGCCATCATTGGCAGCCGCAGGGTTTACAGGCTGGCAACAGCTATTACAGCATTGCCGCGCTGGCCATTTCGCCGGATGTGGCCAACGACCAGACGATGTTTGCCGCGAGTGCCAGCGGCACGGGCATCGGCGCGTCGATTTACCGCACGCAAACTGGCGGTGCGGCCTGGACGAACGTATACAGCACGGATTATGTGAGCAGTCTGGCCATTTCGCCCGGTTTTGCCGGCGATGGGACCATTTATGCCACGGGAAATAACGGCCGTGTCCAACGTTCCACCGATGATGGCGCTACCTGGCTGCCGCTGCCCAATTGGCCGCCCGATGCGTCCAGCCGCGCGCAAAAACTGGCTCTGCCGCCGGATGTTCCGGCTGACGGCCGTTTGTTTGTGGGCAGCAGTAATGGCTTCTGGCGGACGCCGGACAATGGCGCCACCTGGACCAAGGCGCTGACCGGACTGAACGGCGATCAATACGTCTCTGACCTGCGGGTGTCGCCCAATTTTGCCGCTGACCAGACCTTGCTGGCAGCGGCTTCCTGGTCTAATCCGCCCGATTACACGCAGCACGCAGCTGTTTTCCGCTCGACGGATGGCGGGGTGAACTGGACGCCGGTGATGGATGGCCTGCCGGAACAAGAAATCGGCGGGCTGGCCTTTTCGCCGGATTTTGCCACCGACCACACGGCCTACACGCTTGCCGGGCAAGATTTGTACCGGTCGCGGGATGGCGGCGTTGGTTGGACGTTGGTGGGGTCGCCGCCGGGAGCGCCTTGTTTGCAGGATGTGGCCGTGGATGGGGCCGGAAATGTCTTTGTGGCTTCGACCGCCGGTGTGTGGCGCTACAGCACGCTGGCGACCAGTGTGCTGATCAACGGTGGGTTTGAGGCTGACGGGGGATGGGAACTGCCAGTGACGCCGACGCCTGGGGAATATTCGTCGCAGGTGGTGTATAACGGCCGTCGCGCCTTGCAGGTTGGGTTAGACAACGAAGCCAACGTGTATGGGTACTCGTCGGCGCGGCAGGTGGTGACAATTCCGGCGGGAATTGCCGGGGCGAATCTCTCTTTTTATGTGTATCCGGTGTCTGGGGAGGCGACGGCCGTGTCGCAGACGGCCGTATTCCCGGAACAAATGGCTGCATCTGAGGGGCTGCCCGCCCAGCCAGCCAGCGGCGATGCGCAGTATGTGCTGCTGCTGGACCCATCAACCCAGGCGATTGTAGGCACAATTGATTGGGGACTGAGCAATGGTCAGGCATGGCGGCGGGTGGATGCCAACCTGAAGCCGTATGCCGGGCGGTCGCTGGTGTTGTTGTTTGGGGCGTACAATGATGGGTGGAACGGCCGTACCGCCTTGTACGTGGATGATGTCGTTCTGAATTTAATAGACGCCACCGGCGCGGCGCATCATATTTTTCTACCGGCGGCGGTGAAGTAGACGGCCGTGCAGAATCTGACGTCGCGGCACCAGCCGCGACGTCAGAAAAAACAGGGGATGCGAGCGATCAGGACAAAAGCGGATCGACGACTGCGGCCAGGGTTTCGGGGGAGATGAGGCCGATGTGGATGTAGACGATCTGACCATCGCGGTCGATGACGAAGGTGGAGGGGAAGCTGTTGATCTGGTACTGCTGCTCAACTTTGCCGTAGTCGTCTAACAAGATGGGGAATGTGAAGCCGGTGGATTCGATGAAGCGGCTGACGGTTCCGGCGTCTTCGTGAGCGTTAACGCCGAGGACGACGAAGCCTTTGTCCTGGTTGGCCTGGTAATAGGCGTTGATGGCCGGCATTTCTGCTTTGCAGGGGGGGCACCAGGTGGCCCAAAAGTTGACGACCACAACTTGCCCGGCGTAATCGGACAGGCTGGTTTCACGGCCGTCTAACATAGCGAGCGTGAAATCGGGGGCGGGTTGGCCTGTCTGGACGGGGCCGGGGATGACGGCCGTTTTCGGGCCATCGCCCGATTGCAGGCTGGCCCACAGCAGCCCCAACAAACCCACAATGAGTAAGGCGGAGGCCGCATAGACGATGAGGCGGTTTTGTTGTTCTTTTTTTTCCTGGCGCTGACGCCGGGAGTAGGGATTTTGTGCTCGGCTCATGATGTAATTTTCCTTAGAACCTGAATTTACATGACGCCGCATGGTGTGGTGGTTGGTTTTGGGCGGCGCAGGCGCTTTTTCTAATCTTCCAATAAATATCCGGTTTGTATACCATCTATTTTAGTTTAGATGTGGGCAAATGAAAAAAGTGACAGAAAGCGGCCTGTTTTAAGGGGTAAACGGCCGTAACCGTCTACAATGGGCGGATGGTAGGTGAACTATTTTCCCGATTGAGCGAATTTTGGCCTCGAACGGCGGCGGGGATGCCTGTGGTTGTGCCGGAGAGCCTGGTGATTGAACCGGCGGTGGCGGTGCGTGTGGCGCGGTTGGCGGACGGCCGTTTTCAGCTTTGGTGGCGCGACGAGGCAGACCAGGTGGAGATTTTTGCTCTGACCGAGCCGGAAAGCCGGGAGATGAAACAATTGGCGGCGGCGGTTGGTGGCAGGCAAACGGCCGTGACGCCGGCGCTGCCCGGGCTGGCGCGGCCTTATTTTGCCGTTCAGTTCAGCGGCGGCCCTGCAGATGGGCGGCGCGTGGTAGTGGCCGAACGTTTTTTGCCGCTGCGCAGCGGGTTAAATTTTCGGGATATTGGCGGGTATCGGACCGGAGACGGCCGTGAGGTTCGCTGGGGGCAGGTGTACCGATCGGGTTCGCTGGCCGGTCTGGTGGATGCGGATCTTGCTTATCTGGACCAACTGGGGCTGCGCTTGGTGTGCGATTTGCGTTCGCCGCGAGAGGTGAAGCGAGCGCCAGACCGGCTGCCAGCGGGTTGGGGCGGCGAATGGGTGGCACGGCCGTTAAGCAGCCAGGTTGGTGGGCGTGAACAGGCGCGATTGCTGCGCCAACAACGTCATGAATTGGACAAATTGCTGCGGCGCATGTATACGCAAGACATTTTAGAAGAAAATGCGCGATCGATTGGCGACATGTTTACCCGATTGGGGCAGGCGGAAAATCGCCCGGCGTTGTTCCACTGCGCCGCCGGCAAAGATCGCACGGGGGTGATGGTTGCGCTGCTGCTGGCAATGTTGGGTGTGCCTGATGAGACGATTGTGGCGGATTATACGTTGAGCAATCTGGCTCATGGGGCGATTGAGCAGGTGATGCGGCGGGAGCTGCGGCAGGCGCTGTGGGTGGGGATACGGCCGTCGCAGTTATCTTCCTTGCTGCTGGCAAATCCGGAAACGCTGCGATTCACCTTAACGGCCGTACGCGAAAAGTATGGCTCGGTAAGCGGCTATTTGCGGCAGGCGGCCGGCGTTTCAGAGGAAGTGATCGACCGGCTGCGGGAAGGATTGTTGGCCTGAGCCAGGGGAGGGGTGTAAGATGATGTGGTTCAGTGCCAGGTAGCAGTTGGCAGATTGAGGGGCCTCGGAATTTTGTGAATTAAGTTGAATGGTAAGGAAGGAGCCTTAGGCTCTGGAAATCCACTGAATTTGTAGTTCCCCGAATTATCCTCGCTGGAGGTTACGATGGCTCGTTTAGAAATTCGTTTGTTGGGTACGATGCAAATTATTCGGCCAGACGGCCGTCCACTGCGTTTGCCGCCAAGTGTGCAATCTCTATTTGCCTATATTTTACTCTTCCAGGCGCGTAATCAGCCGCTGCAGGGGTATCGCCGGGAAGCGCTGGCAAATTTATTCTGGCGCGATCAGCCGGAGAAAAATGCCAGACGCTGTCTGAGTACGGCTTTGTGGCGCTTGCGGCGGGAATTGAACGAGCAAAATTCAGCCTCTTATTTGCTGCCGGGCGTGAATGGGGAGATTGGGTTTGATTTTGCCAGTGACCATTGGCTGGATATCGAGGCGTTTGAGCGCGGCGTGCAGGCTGGCTTGTCTGTGGTGATGGAGGAGATGCGAGCTGAGCATGTGGCGGCTTTGGAAACGGCCGTGCAGTTATACACCGGCGAACTGCTGGAAAATTGTTATGAAGAATGGGCGCTGCGCGAGCGTGAACGGCTAAATTTGCTGTATATTCGCTGCCTGGGGCGGTTGATGCGTTATTACCGCCATCATGAAATTTATGAACAGGGCATTTATTACGGCAAAAAGATTTTGGCGGCCGACCCACTGCGGGAGCAGGTTCATCGGGAGCTGATTTTGATTTATATGGTCAGCGGGCAGCGGGTGTTGGCCATTCAGCAGTATGACATGTGTCGCCGGGTTTTGGCTGAAGAGTTGGGCATTGAGCCGACCTTGGAAACGCGTGTGTTGTATGAGCAACTTGTGGGCGTGGGCAAACGGCCGTCTGCGGTGGAACCGATATTGCACCAACTAATGGGCCGGCTGAATGCGGCCGTCATCAATTTAGAAGTAGCCCAGGCCCAGTTGCAAGAAATCAGGCAGGATATTGCTTTGTTGGCGCGTTCGGAAATGCTGCAGGGCGATTAAATGGTGGCTTTTACCGCCGTCAGGCCCACCGGTTTGGCGTTGTTCGCGCAGACATCGGACACGCTATCTTTGTTGAACTGCCTGGGTTTATGGTTCAGAAGGTGAACTGGGCAGCGTGAAGTAAAACATGCTGCCCTTTCCTGGCTCGCTGGTAACGCCGGTTGTCCCCCCAAATTTGGAAACAATTCGCTCGACGATGGATAAGCCCAGGCCATGCCCTTCGATTTGGCCTGCGTGATCCAGGCGCGAAAAGGGGGAGAAAATGCGGCTTTGTTCTTCTGGGGTGAGGCCACGGCCGTTATCTTGAACGGAAAACAGGACCATATTGTCTGGTTGTAGACGGCCGTTCAGGATAATTTCTGGCGGGCTGCCGCCATATTTGACAGCGTTGCTCAACAGGTTTACCCACACCTGCTCGATCCAGGGCACATAGCCCATAGCGGCGGGAAAGCCCGGCGGCAAGATGATTTTAGCCTGATTTCGTTCGATGAGCAGAGATAGACGGGCCTGGGCTTCGGCGATCAGTGGGAGCATGTCTAGTTTTGTCAGGCGGATTTCTTCCTGGCGAACGTTGGCGAGAAGCAGTAAGCCGTCGATGATTTCTTGCATTTTACGGCCGTTGCGCAATATGCTGCCCAATAACCCCTCGCATTCAGCCAGCGAAAGATTGTGCCACCGGGTTTCCAGAATTTCCGCAAACCCTAAAATGAGCGCCAATGGCGCCTTCAAATCGTGGGCGACAGTTTGCGCATAAGCGTCCAGTTCTTGTACCAGTTTTTCGCGTTCGGCCAGGCGCTCCTCAAGTTTTTTTTGCAGGTTGCGAATGGTAAGATGGGTGTGGATGCGCGCCGCAACTTCTTCGTATTGGGCCGGTTTGGTAATGTAATCGACAGCGCCGGCGGCAAAGCCTGTGATTTTGGTTTCTGTATCTGTGAGCGCCGTCATTAAAATGACCGGGATGTTGCAGGTTTCGGGCAACTTTTTGAGCTGGCGGCAGGTTTCCAGGCCATCAATTCCAGGCATGAGAATGTCTAAGAGAATAATGTCGGGCAAGGCGAGTTGGGCGCGTTTGATGGCGCTGTAACCATTTTCGGCTACCAACACCTTGAAACCAACGCTGCGTAAATGAGCAAACAGCACAGCCAGGTTGGTTAAGTTATCGTCTACAATAAGCACGGTTTCCGAATTGTCTTGGGTCATGGCGTTAGATCCTTTCTCAGGTATGTTTCGAGAAATTCACCTAAGCGTTCAATGTGAAAACCGTTCAACATGAAGGCAACTCGGTTGGCAAAGGCCGGGTATTGGTCTGGTTGATCTAATGTTTTCAGGTGTTGGGCAATGGCTTCGACATCACCGATCAACGCCAGCTTGTATAAAGCGTTTAATTCTTCGATGGGGGGGATGCGGTAATCGGGTGAGTGGGTGGGGCGTGATTCTGGGGCACGGCCGTGCGCGCTGTCGCCTGGGCGCTGAGGGGCGTTTGAGTGTTTGTATTGCCATTCCAGGTCGAGCAAGGTATGCAGTTGATCTAGAAGGAGTTCAGTCATGACTGGTTTAAGGATGAAGGCGTCGAAGCCGACTCTCTGGCTGTTTTGCCGGGTTTGGGAGGACGGGTCGGCTGATATGGCGATCAGCAGTGTATGGGCCAGGGAAGGTAGCTGGCGAATGTTGGTTGCCAGTGTAAAGCCATCCATATCGGGCATTCTTAGATCGGTTAAGATGACGGCGGGACGTTGGGTTTGAGCGATATGCAGGCCATCGAGTCCGTTGGCGGCTTCCAAACAGATGAAGCCTAACGGCCGTAGCATATCGATCAAGACTTTACGGTTGTCTGAATAATCGTCGATGACCAGAATTTGTTGTGGCGGCCCTTTGTAGCCGACAATGCGGCTGTTGGGGTACTGCGCAGGGGTTTCGACTTTATCGCTTACTTGCATTTCTAGATCGAACCAGAAGGTGCTGCCCTTGTCTGGTTTGCTATTAACTTGTAACTGACCGCCCATCATATTAACCAGGCGATTGCTGATCGATAAGCCCAATCCGGTGCCTTTGATTCGTTGATCGGTATCGGCCTGGACAAAGGGTTGGAAAATGGTTGTTATTTCGTCGGGTTGAATGCCAATTCCGGTATCCTGTACCAGAAAGCGAATGGTTTGGTGACTGTTCTTATTATATGCCGTTTTTTTTGCTGGCTCAGATACGCAGCCTACTCGGAAATATATATTGCCTGCGGACGTAAATTTTATGGCGTTATCGAGCAGGTTAATAAGCACTTGTTGCAAGCGTATTTTATCGCCATATGCATAGGCGGGCAGATTTTCCGCAGCTTCTCCGGCGCGGAAATCATAGATTTGAAACGTGTAGAGTAAATTTTTTTCAGACAGGCTCACTTGTATCATGGCATTCAGGTTTTCCAGAAATGTCGGCAGGTGAAATTCGGTGTAACGCAGTTCCAGGCCGCCGGCCTCGATTTGGGATAGGTCTAGCAAATCGTTGATCAGCATGAGCAGGTGGTTGCCGCTGTGTTGGATGACCTCGATGCTGTTGGCCTGAACGGCCGTGAGGTTGCCATTTTGCAGCAGCAGTTGCGTGTAACCCAGAATGCCATTCAAGGGCGTGCGCAGTTCGTGGCTCATATTGGCCAGGAACTGACTTTTGGCGTGGTTGGCCGTTTCGGCTGCTTCTTTGGCGTGTTGCAGCGCCGCTTCGGCGCGTTCGCGTTCCCTGATTTGTCCGTGTAATTGGTGGTTGCGTTGTTCTAATCCTTGCAGCGTGATTTGTAATTGGGCGGTCATGCTGTTGAAGGTTTGGGCCAATCGGCCTATTTCATCGCCTGATTCTTCGGTGGCGCGGGCTGTCAGGTCCCCGGCGGTGATTTGTTCGGCGACCACGGTCAGGCGGGTGATGGGTTTGGCCAGCCAGCGCGCCGCCAGGAAAGCGGTGATAACCACCAGGCTGGATAACAGGATGACTAAGAGGATGGTGGTGTTGAGAGCGGCCCTAACAGGAGCCAGAAAGCTTGTTTGCGGTTGCACGTAGGCAATGGTCCAGGGTTTGGTTTCCAGGCGGACGGCCACAATTTCTTCGAGGCTGGTGTCGCCAGTTTGGGCGTCGGCGGAGAAAAAGGGGTCGTTGACGGCGTTGAGCAGGCCCCATTGCAGGTCGGGGATATGGGTGGATAACTGGTTCAGGGGCAGGTTGGGGAGACGGCCGTCTTGCCAGAGCGCCGTGGCCGTTTCTTCATCTAGTGGCATGACGGTGTGAAACATCAGCTCCGGCATATCGTCGTGGGCAATGCGCAAGAAATTTTCGTCAAATAAAATGGCAAAGGAATCTGCGCCGGCCAGGCCACGGCTTTCAGCGACCAATTGCTGCAAGATGGCTACGCTGTAAAGGGCGCGCAACACGCCAACGATGCGTCCGACATCATTGCGCACCGGGCTGCTAAAACAAAAATAAACATCACCTACTTTGGGTGAAAAGTGTATGGGCGACATGTATGGTAAACCGCTGCGAAACGGTTGTAAAAAACAGTCCTGGTCTGATTCGTCGCGGCCTGTTTCGGGTCTGTTGGTGTCTACCAGGCTGCGTCCGTTGCTGTCTAACAAAGCGTAAGAAGAGATGAAATTGAGATCCTGGTTGCGTAAGGTTTCCAGTGTCTTAGCCACGCGACTGGCGAGCGGGTCTGTTTGCTGCTGGTCGGGGGGTAACGTGATGTAGTCGACAATGTCTGGCAGCATGGCTTCGGCGCGAATGTGGTCCAGGTTGAGTTTGATGAAGGCGTCCAGGCTGACGGCCGTGCGCGAGGCCGCGGCGTATAACGTCTGATCCGCTTTGTCGGTGAGGGCGGCGCGCATGGCCTGGTTGTAGACGGCCGTTAACAATCCTAATGAGAGACTGGTGATGACCAAAAAGACGACGACAATTTTGGTTCTTAGGGTCATTTGAACCAGTTTGCGCAACGGCCGTGTCACTGGGCCATCACCTCCTCGGCGGCTTGCTGCGCTTCATTCATAATATCTTCTACCGGCCGGCTTGTGGTGAGAATTTTGGTCAGCATGTCATTGTAGATTTGCCACAGCATTTGCGGTTCTTTGCGCCATTGGGGCAAAATTTCTAAATTGGGTGTCTCTAACAGTTGGTCAATGAAGGCTTGTTCAGCGGCCGAGACTGTCGGGCGAAGTTTTCGCAGCGCGCTGTAAGTGGACGGCAGACGACCCAAGGCCGGGTACACTTTTTCCTGAACATCTTCGCGGGCTACAAATTTCACCCATTCGGCGGCCAGCTCTGGATGTTTGCTTTGGGTAAGCACGGCATAAATCACGTTGCCGACAATGACGCTGGCCTGCTGGCCGCCTTCGGGGATGGGAACGGGGGAGTAACGGCAGTCTTGGCAGCCTGTGGTGCGCGCCCATTCCGGGTGCCAGCTCCCGGCTACCTGATAGGCCGACAACCCTAAAAATAGTTGTTCGTAAACCTGGCCTTCATGGGGATTGAAGGCCAGTCCTGGCGGTGTGTAGCCATAGATGTTGCGCAGGAATTTCATGACGGGGATGGCCTGGGGATTATTGAAATAGGGGTAGGTGCAGTTGTCTTGGCACATGGGCGCCGACGCCTGAGCTAGAAAAACGGCCGTACGAAAAATTCCGCCAACGGAGGAGGATTCGCTTGGACCTTGAAGGGTAAAACCGTAATATTCGCCATTGCCCTGGCTCGTAATTTGACGCGCTTCAGACAAGAGGTCGTCCCAGGTTTGGGGGGGCTGGTCGCAGTTTAATCCGGCGGCTTCAATGACTGCGCAGTTGCGCTCAAAACCGAATACGCCGGTGAAAGCAGAAAGGCCATAGATACGGCCGTTATACTCCGCCGCTTTATACGTTCCGGGAATCAGGTCGGCCTCAATGTCCCCGATGATGTCGTCCAGGGGAACCAGGGCGCCTAATTCGGCAAAATTTTGGAAATAATTTTCTCCCACCACAATGTCTGGCGCGGTCCCGGCCAGCAAGGCGTTAAATAAATTTTGCCGCAAGGTCTCATCCCAACCGTGATATTCAATGTTTACAGTGACTCCGGGGTGTTCTTTCTCGAATTGTTCTTTCAGGTACAGACCATATTTACCGGCGTTTTCAGGGTCCTGGCTCATGGCGTCGTAGGTGAAGTATTCACCCCACACCACAATTTCAATCGGTTCATCGGTGGTCGGGGCCGTTTCTGGCGTGGTAGAGGTAGAGGTGGGGGAGGGAACGGCCGTTCCCAAATCCTGGGCATTGCCGAATTGTCCACTACAGGCCGACAACACAATCACCGCTACGGCCGTTGCGCTAAGTCTTAACCACAAGCCAACCTGATACATGATCTTGTCCTTTTATCCCGACGGGGAAAATTCAGCAAAGGTGTCTTAAAACGCATTGTACCACCGTCGTCATCGGAAAGCAGTGGGATGCCTTTCTCTTCCGCCTATTTATTCAATCATTGGCACTGAAGTACTATGTGATTATACTAGTAATCAATAAAAAATCTTTTTTAGCGAAAGTTTGAAGTTCATCTATTCAGGAGGAAATAAATTATGTCGTTAACTGCGAAGGAAGTTCAACCTGCTGTTCCCTGGTGGGCAGTCCTCATTCAGGGTATTTCGGCCTTGATCATAGGCATCTTGCTGATTACCAATCCAGCCATGACGACGATTGTTTTAGTGCAGTTTGTTGGCATCTATTGGCTCATAAGCGGTATTTTTTCTATTGTCAGCATCTTTTTAGACAATACAGCATGGGGACTGAAGCTCATCTCTGGCATTTTGGGTATTCTGGCCGGCATCGTCGTCATGCAGCACCCCTTATGGAGTCCTTTGGTAGTCGGTAAGGTCATTGTCATCATTTTAGGTATCGAAGGGATAATGATCGGCGTCATCAATATCATCCAGGCTTTTAAAGGCGGCGGTTGGGGTGTTGGCCTTTTGGGTGTTTTGAGCATTATTTTTGGCATGATCTTGCTTTCCAACAGCTGGATTGCCACTTTCTCGTTACCGCTTGTGATGGGCGTGTTTGCCATTATTATGGGAATTGTGGCCATTGCGGCCTCGTTCCGTTTGCGTTAGTAGATTTTATCGAGTCTTAACCGTATCTTCTCAAAAAGTTGGGGAATTTGTAGGTCGGATTGTTAATCCGACCGTGCGGAATGCCATTCCGCACGACGACACCCCGAAACATTGAGAAGTTACTTTTAACCCTAGAAAAAAGAGGTGGTTTATGAGTGACCCTACAATTGAACTGATTATTGCCGCTTTTAACGCAGAAGATGCAGCTGACGAAGCTTTGAAAGAATTGAAAGCTGCCAAGAAAGAAAAACTGATAGGCATCGAAGCCGCGGCCGTTATTCGTCGTGATAAGAAAAATAAACTGCATGTGAAAGAAGTAGGCGAATTAACGACCGGCAAAGGCGCCGTTGGCGGCGTCGTCTTGGGCGCTGCCCTGGGTTTACTAACCGGTGGGACAGGTCTTATTTTGGGGGCAGCCGGCGCAGCGATTGGCGGCCTGATTGGTAAGAAGCAAGATATTGGCTTCCCCAACGAACGGTTGCAGCAGATTGGCGAATCGCTTAAGCCGGAAACATCTGCGATTGTGGCCGTGATTGAGCACAAATGGGTGGCTCAGTTAGAGGATGAATTGGCCGAGTTGGGCGCAGAAGTGATGACGGCCGCTATCGCGGCAGACATTGCCGAACAACTGGACGCTGGCAAAGACGTGGCCTATTCGGCGCTTTCGTCGGCAGAAGGTTTGTCGGCCAGCCGCACGGCCGTTGGCGAGAATGAAATCGAAATGTCCAACATAACGGCTACGGCCGAGGGCGTTGTTGTATCGGCGGGCGTAGTCAATGAAGCTGGCATGGCTGCCAGCGTGATGGCCATTGATGAGGACACGGCCGTTCTCGGCACGATTGTCGCCCTGAATGATCCGAACGCTTCGTCTGAAACGGACGAGGAAACAGACGCCTAGCAGTTTGTCGGCAAAGTACCCGTAGCCGTGGTTTCTTACCGCGTCTTCCAGAGGCGGGGTAAGGATACCCCGGCTACAAAAAGAGGTTCTCCGACAGACCGTTAGCGCGCGCCGAAACAAATAAACTGTCGTAGCGCAGATTATTATCAACCCATAGTTAGGAGAAAACCATGAGTGATCTGATTGTTTTAGCGTTTGATAACGCTGATGGCGCTTTTCAGCTTCGTGACAAGTTGATCAAATTACAGTCCCAGCACATCATCAGCCTGGAAGATGCGGCCGTGATTGTGCGCAAAGACGATGGCAAAGTCAAAGTGAAGCAAGTCACCAGCCTGACAGGCGCCGGCGCTCTGGGCGGCGCTTTTTGGGGCATGTTAATTGGGCTGCTGTTTTGGATGCCCTGGTTGGGTCTGGCTATTGGCGCGGTAACGGGCGCCCTGGCCGGGAAATTTTCCGATATTGGCGTGGATGACGCCTTTATTAAGGAAGTGGGCAGCACCATCGAGCCGGGCCATTCGGCTTTGTTCTTGTTGGTGCATCAAGCCACCGTCGACAAGCTGATGGATGAAGTGAAAGAGTTTAACCCAACGATTTTGAAAACATCATTGTCCACTGAAAACGAGAACAAGCTGCGTGACTTGTTCAGCGGCCAGAGTGACGAGGAAGAGGAAGCGGCGGCTGCATAAGCCTGCCTTAGCTGTTTTTTGCCAGTGTGGCGGGCTTTTGTCGGATTGCTCCGCCAACAGCCCTCCACACTGTACGCATCAAACTACAGGTTGGTCCGGCAGGTTTGATTTTTCTGCCCGGACGCACAAACACCAGGGGGAGTATGAATACGAAGTCATCCATTGGTCTGGCAGGATTGGGCGTAATTGGGGCGGGCACGGCCGTTGCCTACCTTTTCCGCAAAACGATCTTCGAGAAGGCTTTAGCTCTCCCCCCTGCTCATTACAAAGTAGCCGTGCAGCGTAATGTGCGCCTGCCTATGCCCGATGGCGTTCACCTGGCGAGTGATCTTTATCTGCCGCATTCCAAACGGCCGTTACCCACTGTTCTTTTGCGCACCCCTTACGGCCGTTCTGGAACCATGGGCTTGCCCATGGTCTTCATCTCCCAACGCTTTGCCGAACGCGGCTATAACGTGGTGTGCCAGGATGTACGCGGCCGTTTCGATTCCGAAGGAGAATTCGAGCCATTCGTCCATGAACAGGCTGACGGCGGCGCAACCGTGCGCTGGATTGTGGCCCAGCCTTGGGCCGACGGGCAGGTGGGCATGTGGGGGCCAAGTTACCTTGGCTACGTGCAGTGGGCCGCCGCTGCCGCTGATGGCGCCGTTCGGGCGCTTGCTCCGCTCGTTACCCAATCCAACATGGTAGACCTGGCCGACAACGGCGCGGCGTTAGACACCATTTTGCGCTGGGTGTTTATTACCGAGGTGATGACAGAAAGCAAAACCATATCGCTTGGCCGCCTACGTAAAATTTTGCAGCCAGCCGTTCAGGATCATTACCTGGCCGACGGGTTTATGCATTTGCCCATCAGCACAGCCGACGAGGTGGTTCTGGAAAAGAAAGTTCCTTTTTTCCGCACCTGGGTGAAGCATTTTGGCAAAGAAAACGACCCATATTTTGCTCAAGTTGATCTCAAGCCCACCGTGACTCAGGTAGACGCGCCGGTTCACTTCATGGGCGGCTGGTACGATATTTTTCTGCCCGGCTTGTTGGACGATTTTATGCGGCTGCAAACCATGGGCAAACGGCCGTATCTCACCATCGGCCCCTGGCATCATTTTAGCTTTGGCAAGCAGTTGCAAACCATCGGCGATACCCTTGTCTGGTTCGACGCGCATCTAAAAGACAAAAAAGACGATCTACGCCCCAACCCGGTCCAGGTTTATGTGATGGGCGCAGACGAATGGCGCAGTTTTGACCATTGGCCGCCACCGGCGCGGACAGAAAAATTTTACCTGCTGCGTGATGAAACCGGCGACGGCCGTCTCACCCGGCAATCCCCGCCCGCCGCCAATCCACCCGACCATTACCGCTACGATCCCGCCGACCCGACGCCCAACGTCGCCGGCCCGCTGCTGTCTAAAGCCGCCGGGGCAGCCGACAACCGCGCCCTGGAAAGCCGCCCTGATGTGCTGACTTTTACCACGCAGCCGCTTTTCCGCGATCTGGACGTGATCGGTCCGGTGCGTTTGCGCTTGTATGGGCAATCGAGCCTCCCCTATACCGACTTTTTTGGCCGATTGTGCGATGTGCAGCCAGACGGCCGTTCCCTCAACATTTGCGATGGCCTGCTGCGCGTCGAACCTGGCTGCGGCCAACGCCAACCCGACGGCAGCTTGTGCCTGGAAATCGACCTCAGCGCCACCGCCCACCGTTTTCTGGTTGGTCACCGCATCCGGTTGCAGGTTTCCAGCGGCGCGCACCCGCGCGTCAGCCGCAATCTTGGCACCGGCGAGCCTGTGCTCACCAGCACGCGCATGGTGTCGGCCGATCAGACCATTTTCCATGACGCCGCGCACCCCTCCGCGCTGGAACTGCCCGTATTATTTGATTGAAATTAGCCCGGCGCAGAAAAACCGCAGGTTCCCTCGCTCCTTTGAATTTGTACTTGAGGATTTTCCCATGACTGTGCAAACAGATGTTATTCAATTCCCGACGAAAGGCCACAGCGATATTTTAGACATCACCAACGAAGTGGTGATGTCTGTGCAGCAGGCAGGGCTGCGCAACGGGACCGTCACCATTTTTTCGCCCTCGGCAACGAGCAGCGTGACGACCATCGAGCATGAGGCAGGCTGTTTACACGACTTGCGCCGTTTGTTTGATGAGATTGTGGACCCAGACCGTGATTATGCTCACAATGCCCGCTGGGGAGATGGCAATGGTCACAGCCATGTACGGGCGGCTCTGTTGGGGGCGTCGTTGTGCGTGCCATTTGTAGACGGCCGTCTCACCCTTGGCACCTGGCAGCAAATTATTTTCATCGATTTTGACAACCGCCCACGACGGCGGGAACTGGTTTTACAGATCATGGGCGAGTAGTGCGGGTTGCGCGCTACTCGCCCTTTATGCGACCTTACTGCCCGGTTAACTGCATCAGTTGGTCCAGGTCTAATTGCAGGGCGTCGATTTCCTCGCCATAAGTGGCCCAATCGCCGTCGCGCTGTGCCGCCTCCGCCGCCTCAAAGTGTTCATTGGCAGATTGGATGAGCTGTTCGACGGAGGCGTCGGTGGGCAGGGGAACGGCCGTTGCCCCGGCTTCTGGCGTGGGAACAGCCTCAGGCGCGACGTCTTCAATCACAATCTGACCCGGTTCTTCTCCCAGGAGCGATTGTAACGCGCCGCTCAGTGTCACATCCATGGCAATCCGCGTGTCCGTAGCCACAATCACCCGCTTCAGTTCCGGCAGCGCGCTGGTGTCGGATAACAAATACACCGGCTCTACATACAAAAAGCTCGCGCCAATCGGAATCACCAGCAAATTACCGCGTATCACCCGCGATCCGCGCTGGTCCCACAGCGAAAACTGCTGCGAAATTTCCGGTTCCTGGTCGATACGCCCTTCAACTTGCAAAGGTCCAAATACCAACTCTTGTTTTGGCAGCTCGTACACCACCAGGTCGCCGTAGTTTGGCACGTCGTTGCGGGCAGCCATCCAGGCGATCATGTTTGGTTTGCCCACCGGCGTCAGCGGTTGAATCAGCAAGTATTCCGAGGCCACATTGCCCGGCAGCGGCATGGTCACGTAATAAGGCTCCATCAACTGTTCCGCGCCATCAAAAATTTCTGTCGGCACTTCCCACAAATCTTCTTGATTGTAGAAAACGCGTTCATCGGTCATGTGATATTTCAGATATTTTTCAGTCTGGATGCGGAACAAGCCTTCGGGGTAGCGTATGTGCGAGACGAGATCCGCCGGCATGTTGGCCAATGGCTGGAACAGACCCGGAAACGCGCTGTCATACGCCTGAATAATGGGGTCTTGGGTGTCGGCGATGTAAAAATTCACCGTACCATTGTAGGCGTCGATGGTGATTTTGGCCGAATTGCGGATGTAATTGAATCCGTTCGTGCCAAAGGTGGCGTAAGGGAATTTGTCGCTGGTGGTATAGGCGTCGAGAATCCAGATGAGACGGCCGTTTTCGTCCACCACGATATACGGATCGCTGTCCAGCGTCAGAAACGGGGCGATCTTGGCCACGCGTTCCCGAATGGGCCGGTACAACATCACGCCTGAGTTGTTGTCAATTTCGTTCGTCAAAATGACATTCATGTCGGCCAGCCGCAGGGCAAACGCCAGCCGCTTGAGGAATGAATCCAACGGCACGCCGCCCGTGCCGGTGTACACCGATTCCACATTTTCGTTGCCGCTGGGGTAGCTAAAGCTGGGCCGGTTGCTGTTTACGTACACTTCATCGCTCATCAATTCGCCAAAATAAATTTCCGGCTGGGTGATCTGAATTTCAGGCACGTTGCTTTGGGGGGGAATGTCTTGTATGTAGAAGGTGGGCTGGCCGTCTGGCGTTACCTGATCCACCGGGTTCATCACCAGGCCGAACCCATGCGTAAATTCCAGATTGCGGTTGACCCAGGTCGGGTTGCTCAGATTGGCTTTGTTGAGTTCGCGCACCGCCAACATCACCTGGCGCGTCTGCCCATTGATCTGGTAGCGGTCAATGTCGATTTCACCAAATTGGTAATAGGGGCGCAAAGCCTGAAGCTGTGTGTAGGTGTCATGGAGCGGCCGATAATCCCACAGGCGAATGTTACGTAAAATCGCCTCCGCTTTGACATCGCTCAATACTTCCTGATCGAGCACGGCGATGTCGCTAAAAGGCTGCGAGTTCACCTGGTCTAAATTGTAGGCCAGGCGGGTGAAGTTGATGTTGTTGAGGATGTACGGCCGTTCCCGTTCCAATTCGTTTGGTTCCACGGCATACCGTTGGAGCAAAGCCGGGTACAACCCGCCTAAAACCACCACCGACAACAGCCATAAGCCGCCGGTGATGAGTAACGGCCGTAAATTGAAGCGGAAATAGGTGTACAATGCCGCCACCGCTGCCAGACTCATAAACAGCATCTGCGCCCGCAGCGCCCACAAAGTCGCATTCATATCCGTGTAGGTTGCGCCAAATACCGCGCCGCCCGGCGAATACAGCAGGTGGTAAATATCCAGCCAATAACCAATTGCCCACACGCTTAGCAGCAGCGTGAGCAGCAGCGCCACATGTTTGCGCACATAGGGGATGTGCTGCGGCTTCCAACGCCCTTGCTGAATGTCCGGCAAATTATTTCCGGCGTACAGCAGCGCCACCCCGGCCGTCGTCATAAACAACAGCGATCCCAGCCATCCTTGTATCAAATCAAAAATGGGCAGCGCAAACAAATAAAAGCTCACATCCTGATTGAAGATTGGATCGCTGACGCCAAATGGCACACTGTTCAAAAATAGCAAAAATTGCTCCCACTGCGCCGATAGGCTGGAGGCGAAACCGAGGGCTAAAAAGATGGCAAACCCGGCAATCACCCAACGCGCGCCGGGGATTTTCAGAAGCTGCGGCTGCATTGGCGGCGTGTTGCGAATCGCTCGCTGGCGGGCCAGATGCCAGTTGCCCCACAACAATCCTAAAGCTACCAAAAACCCGATCACAAATAGGGCGATTTTCCAACCAAATTGGGTCAACCAGACAGATTCGTAGCTCATTTTTTGGAACCAGAGCAAATCGGTGTAGGTTGTCACAATCCAATTGAAGCTGATAATCAACAGGAAAATAATGGCCAATATCCACAGCGTGCGGTTTGGTCGTGGCGGTTCAGCAGGACGATCTGGTCGTGGTGGAAAGGGGGGGCGTTTATCGTCGTCGTTTTCGGTCCCGTAATCCCAGCCCGCATCGCGCATCGCGCGGCGAAATACTTCGGGGATATCGTTTGGGTCGCGGCTCATGTAATTTCTCCAGGCTAACTAGATTGAAAAATGGTATTCATGGCGGGTCGCGGGTCATTTGTGGCTGGCAGCCGGTTACGGTACCCGCCATGCGCTGCTGACCACATTAGGATTATCCCACAAATCAGCAGTGCGGGCTTATCGGGGAGGATTACTTCATTGTTTTCTTAGGTGTTTGTGGCCTAGTCTGCAATTTTTTTGCGGCCCACAACAGCCACAACGGCCGTTTCAATCCCCGCCATGTCTTTTCCGCCTGTTCATCTTCCTGGTCTGCTTCCAGTGAACGGTGGGCGTATCGGCGCGAATTAAACAAATCTGTCAGGCGCGCGACGTCTGAATTGGCCTGTGCCACCAGATGAGCCAGACGTCGGTGCTGCCCAAATGGTCCCAGCCGTTCTTGCAGGGACGCGCTAAATTCAGATGGCGTCTGGCTGCCCTGCGCGGGCTGATCCAGCCGTTTTGCTTGCTCTTGCAAACGGCCGTACACCGCCACCACCTCGTCTTGCCTGCTCTTGTTCGCCTGCTGGCTGCGCCGCCACCATGCCCACACGGCCAGACCCAGCAGCCCCACGACCCCTATCCTCGCGGCAATGATCAGCCAGGACGGCCGAACGGCAGCCGGTTCACGCGGCGGCACGGCCGTGCTGGGAAATGTTGGCTCATCGAAGCGCGTGTCGGCGGCGGCGAACGGCCGTTCTCCCTCATGGGGGCTGGCAAAAGCGGCCGTCGGCTCAAACTCCACCCAGCCGTACCCGGCAAAATAAATCTCGGTCCACGAATGCCCGTCTAGCTGCCGGATGGTTTGCGCGCCGGTTTCATCTGGCGGCTGCGCCAGATACCCCACCGCCAGCCGCGCCGGCAGGCCCAGACTACGGGCCAGCACAGCCATCGCCGACGCGTAATAATCGCAGTACCCTGTCTGCAAATCAAACAAAAAATAATCCACCGGGTCTTGCTCCGGCGGGGGCGAAGCTACATCCAGCGAATACGGGTATTGGCGCAAAAAACGCTCCAGGGCCAGCGCCTGATCGTAGGGGTTGGGCAAGTTTCCGGCGATTTCCTGGGCCAGCGCCGGGATGCGTTCGGGTAAACTGGGCGGTAATTGCGTGTAGCGAGCAAGGATTGTAGAAGGCACGTCGGCCACGGCCGTGGCGCGTAAAGCCGCCGCGCTGGCTGTTGTCAGGCTGGAAACGGCCAGGTATTCTTCCGGCGTGCCTTGCACCCGTGCCAGATCGTCGCGCCCGCGCCAGAGGACTACCACGTCATGGTCGAAGCTCACCGGCAGGCCCATTGTGTACCGGATGAGGCGGTTGTCGTACTGCCAAAATACGTTCTGCCGAATGGGGGTTTGCCCGGCGGCGGCGGGCAGGGGGATGGGCTGCCCGGCGGCGAATGGTTCCTCTCGTTCCTCAGACAGTGCCCAGCCGCGCCCGGTGTACACGTTGTAGCTGAGGGCGCGCCAATGCGCGCCGCGCATCATGTTGGCCGTGGCCGGCAGCCATTGGCCGTTGGTTCCGGCAATTTCTACCGTCGCCGTCATGACCACCTGTGCCTGAAGGTCTGGCGGCGTGCCCAGCAGGTAGGTTCGCGGCAGGAGTCCGCCGCCGCCCGGCGCGCCGGGACTGCGCCCCGCCTGTCGCGGCTGGTTGACGCCGCCAAACGCGCTTTCGAGCGTATCTTCAATTTCGGCGACGGCCGGTTGGCTGCGAAACGCTTCCACCAGTTTGGTCAGGCTGAAAGCGGGCAAGGTCATGGATAACGTGAGCAAGCTCATGGCGATGCCCCCGCCCAGCAGCAGCAGTTCGAGCCGAATCTCTGATGAATAATCAATGCTCGCCTTTTGCCAGCTTTCTTCCATCTCGGTGTAATGAACGAGCGAAACCAGAAAGACGGCCAGACCGACAAATATGGCCAGCCACCACAATTCGGCCAGGCCGAAGTAGTTGTTGACGGCCAGAGCAAACCCCAAAACGGTCAGCCCGATTAACGGCCGTCGCTGGCGAAACGTGACCCAGGCGGTGTAAGCGGCTAAAAACCAGCCGCCCAGGCCCAACCCCAGAGCAAAGCCCACGGTTTCCTGGCTGCGGTTGCCGCCAATCACGGCGATCACCCAACCGGCCAGGCGGTCGCTGAACAGGGCGCTGTTTTGCCGCCAGTAATCGACCGCCGACCACCAGCCTTGCCGCCAAACGGCCGTTGGCGGCAGTAGATTCGCCAGGTAACTCATCGTCACCAGGAGGCCGTACAGCGTCAGCAGCGTCCAGGCAAAACGCGGACTGATGTTCCGTTTGGCCAGCAAGATGCCCAACAGCAGGCCAGGAACGGCCGTCGCCATAACCACAGCCGATTCTGGAACCCAGTTCACTTCTTGCACGGCCCCGATCAGGCAGGCAACCAGCGCCACGACTACCGCCAGCACCAGCCAGCCCTCTCTGGGACGGAAGCGTTTCCAGGCCCAAACGATCGTTTCAGCAACCATGAGAAAAATCCAGTCTTACGTTCCTAAACGCCGGTTGTGTCAGCGTTTGTTACCCTCTTCCAAGGGGTTGTGAATGGTGATGACACGGCCGTGCGGCGTCACGCGAAAATCCCAAAAACCGCGCCGCTCATGCTCTTCCAGCGGCTCGCCAATATCCCCCTGGCGAACGATGTAAGCGGCAAAACCGAGCTGGCGAATGGCGGTGCGCACTCCTTCGCTGCTGCCCTCGCCGCCAAAACTGGGCCGATCGAGCAGGATGACGCTGCCTTGCACGCCGCTGCGCGTCAGGTTGTGCAGTTGGGGCAGCCAATCGGCCGTGCCATTGGGGGTGATGATGACGGCCGTGCTCCCCCGCCGCGCCAAATAGGCCAGATCGCGCAGGGCCACGCCCAGGTCAACGTCGCCGTCGGCGTTTACCAGGGCCAACGCGCGCAGCAGCCGCCACTGTTGTCCTTCACCTTGCCCCGGGGTGACCACCTGCGGGTGTTGGCCATAAGCCGCCAGCCCGGCGCCGCGATTGCTGCGCAGCACGCGCGCGCCAATCGAAGCCGCCAGCAGGACTGCGTGTTCCTCGGTGCCCATTGCGCCATCGCCCAACTGCGCGGCGGCCTGCATGTCCAGCAGCAGCCACAGATCGCCGGCCATGTCCAGGTCAAATTCGCGCACAAAAAGGTTGTCGCGGTGGGCGCTGATTCGCCAATGGATCCAGCGATACGGGTCGCCAGGGTGATAATCGCGCACGCTGGCGGCGTTGATGGTGGCTTGCAAGGTGCGTTCACGGGCATGAGAACGGCCGCTGCTTTGCCCGGAGGGCAGGGGAATGGGCAGCGTGCTGTGAATGGGTGGGTGAATGATGATTTCGTTGGCGGCGGGATAAGTTCGCGTAGCCAAAAATATACCAAACGGATCACCAGTCCGCAGCGCCCACGGCCCCAGGCGAAATTGTCCGCGCCGGGCGCAAATAGCTGATTGTCGCCAGCGAATGGAGTTGCTGCCGTTCAGGCTTTGCACGATGGCCGGGTTGTAGCCAGGCACATTGGAGTCGTCTTCGATTTCCACCCAGAGGGCGGGGAGCGGACTGGTATTGATCAGTTCAAATTGTTCGCTGAGGCGGTCGCCGACAGATACCCAGCCGTAGCGGAGCTTGCGGTTGGCGTGCAGACCTTTGGCCAGGGTATAGGTCCAGGCATAGGCGATGAGGAACATGCCGCCAAACCCAACCAACAAGGTGTTCCAAACGCGGTCGGGCAGGAAAACGGCCGTCGCCAACAGCACACCCAGCCATACCACCGGCAGGCGCAGCCGTAATTGCAGGGTCAATTCACCTGCGTCTACATCTGGTGACGGCGACACGTTGGTTTTGGCTCGCATGGCTGAATTTTGCCACAAACCCGGCAAATTTACGATTGGCTTTGCGCGGCACGGCCGTGCCTGCCGCATGCGCCATTTTACCCGAACCAACGGCCATAAATTTGTAGAGGTTGGGCGTTCCGCTTCCGGGCGGGTGTGTTAGAATTGACCTGTTTGGGTGAGTAACGGCCGTTTTACCAGGATTCATGCCTATGAAAAATAATCAACCAGCCTTGCTTGCGTTAGAAGATGGCAGTTTGTGGCCGGGATTTGGCTTTGGCGCAGCCGGGGACACCACCGGCGAGATCGTGTTCAATACCAGCCTCTCCGGCTACCAGGAAATCCTCACCGACCCCTCTTACCATGGCCAGATCATCACCATGACCATGCCCCACATTGGCAATGTCGGCTGCAATCCAGAGGACGATGAAAGTGATCGTGTGTGGGCGGCCGGGTTGGTGGTGCGCAGCGCCAGCCCTATGGTCAGCAGCTGGCGTTCGCGGCAGAGTTTGCCAGATTATCTGGCTGAACGGGGCGTTGTGGCCATCACGGGTGTTGATACCCGCGCCTTGGTGCGCCATATTCGCACGCATGGCGCGATGCGCGCCGCTCTTTCTACCATTGATCCGGACCCGGCGCGTTTGTTGGCGCTGGCGCAATCTGCCCGCGACATGAATGGCCTGGACCTGGCCCGCGAAGTTTCCTGCGCCGAACCGTACCGCTGGACCGAGGCCGCCAATTGGTGGTCGGCAGATGGGCAATGGGGCAATGGTCAGCCGCCAATTGCCAACGGCCAATCTGCAATCTCCAACCGCCAGTTTCACGTGGTGGCGTATGATTTTGGCATCAAGCGCAACATTTTGCGCCTGCTGACCGCCTATGGCTGCCGGGTTACGGTGGTTCCGGCGACGACGACGGCCGTTGAAGCCCTGGCCCTGGAACCTGACGGCATTTTCCTCTCCAACGGCCCGGGTGATCCGGCAGCGGTGACTTATGCAGTAACGGCCGTGCACGACCTTTTAGGCCAGAAACCCATTTTTGGCATCTGCCTGGGACATCAAATTTTGGGTCTGGCGCTGGGCGCGCAAACCTACAAGCTCAAATTTGGCCACCGCGGCGGCAACCAGCCGGTGCAAGTTGCCGAAAGCGGCGCTGTACAAATTTCCAGCCACAATCATGGCTTCGCCGTGGATGCGGCCACCTTGCCATCCGGCGTAACCGCCTCCCACATCAACCTCAACGACCACTGCTGCGAAGGGCTGGCCGCGCCCGATTACCAGGCTTTCTCCGTCCAGTACCATCCGGAAAGCTCCCCCGGTCCCCACGACTCCGACGAGTTATTCCGCCGATTTGTGGCGCTGATGGGGGGGATAGTTGAGGTTGGTTAGTTGGTTTGTTGGCCAGAAACAGACCAACCAACCAACTAACCAACTGCCTACCAACTACCTACCAACCACTGCAATAGAAGGATCAATTATGGGAATTTTTGATTGGTTATTCGGGGCCAAGGTGCCTCAAATCACGGTTCAGGAAGCGCAGCAGCGCTTACAGACCGAGAAAAATTTGCTCATTGTCGATGTGCGGCAGCCGGCCGAAACCCAATCGGGCGTGGTTCCGGGGGCGGTGCTGATTCCGCTCTCCGAACTTGGACGACGGATGGATGAGCTGCCGCGCGACAAACCCATCCTGACCATCTGCGCTTCTAGCCACCGCAGCCCGATGGCCGCCCGCCGGCTGGCAAAGGCTGGCTACACCGTTACAGACGTGGCCGGTGGCATGGGCGCCTGGGCGCGGGCAGGGCTGCCGGTGCAGAAGAAAGGATAGAGATTGGAGGTTGGGGATTGGGAAGCGCGAGTCTCCAATCTCTAGTCGCCAATATCCCCAAGCTTCCCCGATAAACATGCCAAAACGAACTGACATTTCGACGATTCTTATTCTTGGCTCCGGCCCGATTGTGATTGGGCAGGCGTGTGAATTTGATTATTCTGGCGTGCAGGCGTGCAAGGCGCTGCGCCGCGAGGGCTACCGCGTCGTGCTGGTTAATTCTAACCCGGCGACCATCATGACCGATCCTGACCTGGCCGACGCTACCTACGTTGAGCCGCTGACCGTGGACCTGGTAGAGAAAGTGATTGCCGCCGAACGGCCGTCAGCCATCCTGCCCACCGTTGGCGGCCAAACGGCGTTGAACCTGGCGGTGGCATTGGCCGAGAGCGGCGTGCTGGCCAGGTACGGCGTCCAGCTTATTGGCGCGGATTTGCACGCCATTCGCGTGGCCGAAGATCGGTCGCGCTTTAAGCAGGCGATGGAGGCGGCGGGCGTGCCTGTGCCGGTCAGTTTTTTCGTGTATTCAATAGAAGAAGCCCAAACGGCCGTTACCCAAATCGGCTATCCCGTTCTGATTCGCGCTTCTTTTACCATGGGCGGGGCAGGTGGCGGGGTGGCCTACACGCCGGATGAATTTACGGCCGTCGTGGAACATGGTCTGCGCGCCAGCCCGGTGGGCGAGGTGCTGATCGAACGCTCGCTGCTGGGCTGGAAAGAGTACGAACTGGAAGTCATGCGTGACCGCGCCGACAACTTTGTCGTGGTTTGTTCCATCGAGAACATCGACCCGATGGGCGTGCATACCGGCGACAGCATCACGGTAGCCCCGGCGATGACCCTGACGGACAAGGAATACCAATACCTGCGCGATCTGGCCAAACGTGTGATGACGGCCGTGGGCGTAGAAACCGGCGGCAGCAATGTGCAGTTTGCCGTCAATCCGGCCACCGGCGACGTGATCGTCATCGAAATGAACCCGCGCGTTTCCCGCTCGTCGGCGCTGGCCAGCAAGGCCACCGGCTTTCCCATCGCCAAAATTGCCGCGCTGCTGGCGGTGGGGTATACGCTGGATGAAATCCCCAACGACATCACCCGCGTCACTCCAGCCAGTTTCGAGCCGAGCATAGATTATGTGGTGGTCAAGATTCCGCGCTGGAATTTTGAGAAATTCCCCGGCGCGAACGCCACCCTGGGGCCGCAAATGAAAAGCGTGGGCGAGGTGATGGCCATTGGCCGCACCTTCCCCGAAGCGCTGAACAAGGCAGTGCGCGGGCTGGATATTGGGCTGCCGGGGTTTAGTCGATTGCTGGCGCGCGGGGGGGAAACGGCCGTGCCCGCCAACGCCGCCAACTGGCAGGCCGCTCTCCACGTACCCACCGCCCAACGCCTCTCTCTGGTCGCCGAGGCGATGGTTAATGGCCTGGCCGACGCCGAAATCGCAGAAGCCACCGGGTTCGACCCCTGGTTTTTGGCGCAAATGCGCGAGATTTTAGACCTGGAGGAGGAGATTCGAGACCGCAGATTAGAGACTCACGCCGACCAATCTCCAATTGCCAATCTCCAATCTTCCCTGCTGCGCCGCGCCAAGCGGCTGGGTTTATCCGACGCCATGATTGCGGCGGCCTGGGGAACCACCGAGGATGCGGTGCGGCGGCGGCGGCAAGACGTGGGGGTTGTGCCGGGGTATTACCGCGTGGATACCTGCGCCGCAGAGTTTGCCGCCCACACGCCGTACCTGTATTCAACCTACGAACAGGATTGTGAAGCGCGGCCGACCGACCGGACGAAGGTGATGATTTTGGGCGGCGGGCCAAACCGCATTGGCCAGGGCATCGAGTTTGATTACTGCTGCGTGCAGGCGTGCTGGGCGCTGCGTGAACTGGGCCTGGAAACCATCATGGTCAACTGCAACCCGGAAACGGTGAGCACCGATTATGACACCGCCGACCGGCTCTATTTTGAGCCGCTAACGCTGGAGGATGTGCTGAATGTGGTGGAATTGGAACGGCCGTCAGGCATCATCGTGCAGTTTGGCGGGCAGACGCCCATCAACCTGACCGCCGGTCTACACGCCGCCGGGGTTCCGATTTGGGGCACGCCGCCGGAAGCCATTGACCTGGCCGAAGATCGCGGCCGGTTTGGCGCGCTGCTGCAATCGCTGGACATTGATCACCCGCAGTGGGGGCTGGCCAATTCGCTGGCTGAGGCGCGGACAGTGGTAGAACGGATTGGCTACCCGGTGTTGGTACGGCCGTCTTTCGTCCTCGGCGGGCGCGCCATGGCCATTGCCTACGACGATGAGTCGCTGCTGCATTTTTTGCAAGAGGCGGCGCTGGTTTCGCCAGGGAATCCGGTGTTGATTGACCAATTCATCGAAGACGCCTTTGAGGTGGATGTAGACGCTATCGCCGACAGCGAACGCGTGGTCATTGCCGGGGTTATGCAGCACATCGAAGAAGCTGGCGTCCATTCCGGCGACAGCGCCTGCGTGCTGCCGCCGTACAAAATCAGCCTCTACCACCTGAGCATCATCCGCGATTACACTGAAAAGCTGGGCAAAGCGCTGGGCGTGCGCGGCCTGATGAACGTCCAGTACGCCATCAAAGACGACGTGGTGTACGTGATTGAGGTGAATCCCCGCGCCAGCCGCACCGTGCCCTTTGTGAGCAAGGCGACCGGCGTGCCGGTGGCAAAAATTGCCGCGCAGGTGCAGGCGGGCAAGTCGCTGGCGGAATTGGGCTTTACCAAAACGCCGGAGGTGGATGGCTTTTTTGTGAAGGAGGCGGTGCTGCCGTTCGATAAACTGCCAGGGGCAGATACGCGGCTCAGTCCGGAGATGCGCAGCACCGGCGAGGTGATGGGGCACGCGGCTCATTTTGCCCATGCGTTTGCCAAGGCGCAGTTGGCGGCCGGAACCCATTTGCCTTCCAGCGGCGGCGTGCTGATCACGGTGAACGATTTCGACAAATCGGCGGCGATGAAGATTGGGCGGGATTTGCACCGCATGGGTTTTGCCTTGTATGCGACCAGCGGCACGGCCGTTGCTTTGCAAAAAGTGGGTCTGCCCGTCGTCGTGGTCGAAAAAGCGTTTCAGCCCGGCCGAACGACCGTAGACGTGATTACCAACGGCGACGTTAACCTGATCATCAACACGCCGTTGGGACAGCAGGCGTATGCCGACCAGCAGGCGATGTATTCGGCGGCTATCCGGCATAACGTGCCGCTGATGACCACGCTGTCGGCGGCGCAGGCGGCGGTGAATGGGATTAAGGCGCTGCGTGAAAAAGGGCTGACAGTGCGGAGTTTGCAGGAGCATCATGCTTTGAGGAAGATCGGTTGACGCCGAACCTGATTTTGGATTTTTGGATTGGATGGGGGGGCGTGACATGTGCTGCGTGCTGCGTGATGCGTGTCCCATCTCATCACGCATCACGCAGCATTAAACATCAGTCTGTAGGCGGGGGAGCGGTTTTTGTGCGCACGACGAGCACAGAACAGGGCGCTTTTTCGACGATGTGGGGCGTGATGCTGCCGACAAGCAAATCGTTCCAGAAGTTGCTGCCGGCTCTGGCGCCTACAACCACCAGATTGTAATCTCCTTCCAGGGCTTCCAGAGCGATTTCGTCGGCGACCACGCCGCGGCGCATTTTTAGCTCGCCGGTAACGCCCTGGTCGGTAAGGTAGGCGGCGGCCCAGGTGAGTTGTTGGGCCAGGGGAGTTGTGGTGTGGAGTAAGGCGGGGAGCGTTTCATCCATGCTTTCCAGACCGGCATACATCACCGGTACGGGGTCGCTGACAAAGAGGAGATCGGCAACGGCCGTGTTCTTTTTGGCCAATTTTATACCTGCTTTCACCACCTGCCGGTCAATTTTTTGGCCGGACGTGCAAATGAGAATGCGATTGAGGGCGGCGGTTTCCTCTTTGACGATGAGTACGGTGGCTTTGGCGCGGTCAATCACTTTCTGGGTCACTTTGGGGCGGAAACGGTCGAAAAAACCACGGACGATATGATCGCCCACCACAATCATGCCGTATTTGCCTTCTTTGGTTTCGCGGATGATTTCGTTGGCCGGGGTTCCTTCGCGGATAACCAGGCGAACATCGGGTAGATTGAGGTTGGCTTTGGCCTGAGCGAGGGCGGCTTCGGCCAACGGCCGGGCGGCCGGATTGTCGATGACCGTGAGCAGGGTGACCGGCGATTGGCTCGGACGGGCGATGAGGCTGCCAAACAACAAGGTTGGTCTGGCGTGGGGCATTCCGCTAACACAAATGAGGATTTTCAACGGCCGTACTCCTGTAGTCGTTAGAGCGAGAGCCAGAGGCAGAGGGTGGCGCGTGGCTCTGGCTCGGTGATGATTAAAAATTGGGCATATCGCCGCCCAGCAGACGAACGAGTACCAAAATGGCGCCAATGAGCGGTAATAAAGAAAACAACAGGCGAATGCGCGGGCCGGCAAAAAAGCGCGTCGACATGGCCCCAATTTGCGCGCCGATGGCGGCGCCGGTGTGCATGACCAGGGCCATCAAGATGTCTACGTTGCCTTTGAGGGCGTGGGTAAGCGTGCCGTAACCGGCCGAAAACATAATTTCAAATAAATCTGTGCCGACGGCGACATGGGTGGGCACGCCCAGCACATAGATCAACATGGGCATTCGCACAAAACCGCCGCCGACGCCCAGCGCGCCGGCTAAAATGCCGGTAATAAGCCCCACGCCGATCACAATCCACAAGGAAATCTGCTCGATGCCGGAGCCGGGGAAGGCGACCATCGGCCAGATGTGGATGCGGCGGACGGCGCGGGTCATGCGCCCGAAGGCGACGATGTCTTTGTGGGCTGTGTGGGTAACGGCCGTTTGCCGGCTCATACGAATGGCGCTGACGCTTTCCCAGGCGGTAAAAAAGCTGATCGCCAGGAGAATGACGACATACGTGATGCCGATGACCTGATCGATGTTGCCCATCACCTTGAGGGTTTCAATGATCCGCGCCCCAATTTCCACGCCGGAGATTGTGCCGACAATCATCACAAAACCGAGGCGGACATCTACGTGCCCCAACGTGCGATGACGTTTGGCGGCGACAATGGATTTGCCGGTCATGTGGGCCAGGTCTGTGCCAACAACGAAGTTCATCGGCACGCCAGACCAAAACATGAGCGGCCCGGCGAGGAAACCGCCGCCAACGCCAAAGAATCCACCCAAAAGACCCACCAAAAAGCCAATGCCAATGAGAAAAAATGGGTTGATGGCAACGCCGCTGATTGGAAAATCCATCCGGTTAGTCTACCTTTTCCAGGCCGAGGCGCGCGATGAGAAAAGAGGTGAGCCATTCTAAGGCGACGCCCTGCACGACAATGAGCAGGAGCGAGGCTACCGCGTAGACAATGGGATGCAGGTGAAAAAGCTGGTTGAGCGGCGCGCCTAAGAAGCGCAGCGCGAGCAAGAAATAAACAACCAGCAAAACAGCGTAGATGAGAAGTTCCAAGACAAAATTGCGGACAATGCGGCGGGTTCTGGGTTTCATCCTGTTTTCCTTTGCGTTTGCCAAAGCAAAATCTAGCGTGATTCCAGTAGAGGTGGGTGGGATTTTATACAGACCCCAAGGGTTTTTTCCGACCAAACCCTTGGGGTCTTTGTTTAATTGTAACCCAATTGTCAATTTGGCAACGGCCGTTCCTCAAATCAGCCGCTGTTCTGCCGGCAATCGGACACAGCCTATTCTAGGCGATTTGGGGAAAGGCAAATTGCAAGGTCGGGTTTGTATGGTATGATCCTGAAATGGAGACAGGCGGCTTGCTGGCCTGTTTCCGGGGACAGGTAGCGCATGGACCGGCATTCTGATGAGAACGCCGGTTGACGAGGTGAAGGTTCCCCACCGCGAGGTGGGTGTTAACCGGCAGCTAATCCAGATGCCGGGAAAATCGAAAGATCAGCGGATGCCTTCCAGAATCACCACAATTCTGACTCTGTGCCCCTTCAGAGATGTGATACGTCAAAAGCGCCGGGCAACCGGCGAACAAAGCGCATCACAGGTGGGATAGGCTGCTGGCTAAAACGCCGGCGGTCCATTATTCATTGAGGGGCGTCCCCCAAAATCAACAAAAAATTGAGGGCCGCCATACTGGTAAACAAGCGACAACGAACGGTTAACAGAGGTGTCGGCTGTTGGCTGTTAGCTGTTGGTTGCTACCAATTCACAGATGGTTTGGAGGCTTATTATGTGTGGTATTGTTGGGTACATCGGTTCGCGTGAAGCGTCGGCGGTAGTGGTTGGCGGCTTGAAGAAGCTGGAATATCGGGGGTATGATTCCGCCGGGGTGGCTGTTTTGGCGCAAAATGGGCACATTGAACTGCGGCGCGACGTGGGTAAATTGTCTAATTTGCAGGCAACGCTGGCGACATCGCCGCTGGCGGGGCAGATTGGCATTGGGCATACGCGCTGGGCGACGCACGGCGCGCCGAGTGAGCGTAATGCCCATCCGCATGTGAGCATGAACGGCCGTGTCGTGGTTGTCCACAATGGCATTGTCGAAAATTTCGCCACCTTGCGCGACGAATTGGAAGCGGAAGGCGTGGTCTTTGAGTCGGATACCGACACGGAAGTGATTGTGCAGATGATTGAGCGGTATCTGGAGGCGGGGGAAGCGTTGGAAACGGCCGTGCGCCAAACCTTGCAGCAGTTGAAAGGGGCCAATGCCGTGGTGGTTATGAGCCAGGACCGCCCGGACACCTTGTTGTGCGCCCGATTGGGCAACGCCGGCGGCATTACCCTGGGCTTGGGCCAGGATGAGATGTTCATCGCCTCCGATATCCCGGCGATTTTGGAATATACGCGGCAAATGATTTTTCTGGAAAACCGGCAGATCGCCCGGCTGACCCGGCATTCCTACGAGATAACCGACCTGGACGGCCGTTCCGTGCTGCCGGAAATCCATCAGATTAGTTGGGACCCGGTCAGCGCGGCCAAGGGCGAGTATAAACATTTCATGCAAAAAGAAATCCACGAGCAGCCCCAGTCGTTGATTGACACGGTGCGCGGGCGGGTGGATTTTGAAAACGGCCGTGTCCATCTGCCGGAAATGAACCTGACCCCGGAACTGGCGCAGCGCGTGCAGAAGCTAATCATCATCGCCTGCGGCACGAGCTATTACTCTGGCCTGGCCGGCAAATTTATGTTCGAGAGCATCGCCCGGCTGCCGACCGAAGTGGCGTATGCGTCGGAGTTTCGTTATTACGACCCGATTGTGGATGAGGGAACGGCCGTGCTGGCCATTACCCAATCCGGCGAGACGGCCGACACATTGGCGGCCTGCGAACTGGCCAAACAAAAGGGCGCTACCCTGTGGTCAATTGTCAACGCCGTAGGCAGCCAGGCGACCCGTATCTCCCATGGCTACATCCCCATGCAGGCCGGGCCGGAAATTGGCGTGGCCAGCACAAAGGCGTTTACCACGTCTCTGGTAGACCAGTACATGTTGGCTTGCGCCCTGGGCGAACTGCGCGGTACCTTGTCGCCGGAGCGTTTGCGCCAGTTGGTGGACGATCTGGCGCAGTTGCCGTATCTGGCAGGGCAAGTATTGGAGCACGATGAGGAATACGAGGCGCTGGCCGGCCTCTTTTTCAAGGCCAAAAATTTCCTCTACCTGGGACGCGGCATCAATTATGCGGTGGCGCGAGAAGGCGCCTTAAAGTTAAAGGAAATTAGCTACATTCACGCCGAAGGCTACCCGGCCGGGGAGATGAAGCATGGTCCCATTGCCCTCATCGACGAAACGATGCCGGTGGTGTGCCTGGCCACGCAGGACGCATTGTACGATAAGATGATCAGCCAGATTCAGCAGGCGAAGGCGCGAGACGGCATTGTGCTGGCCGTGGCCACCGAGGGTGACGAGGCCATCCGGGCGGAAGCGGATCATGTGTTGTATGTGCCGGCGACGCCGCCGCTGTTGTCACCGGTGGTCAACACGATTCCGCTGCAATTGTTTGCCTATTATGTAGCTGTGCGCCTGGGCGCGGATGTGGATCAGCCGAGAAATTTGGCGAAGAGCGTGACGGTGGAGTAGACGGCCGTAGCCTTTGAAGTGGTTATGTACAGAAATAATAAAGTTTGCCTCTAACTTTATCAACATGACATAAGCAAAATAAAAAAGTTTACCGCTAAGCTGGGTAATATACTATCGCCGCAATGGAAGCCGCGCGCCTCGACCTGTTCAACTAAGCCATCAAAAGCAGCGCTTGGCTTTCTATGACTTAAAGTAGACTCGGAATGGAGCGTGCACTCACACGCCCCATTCCGAAAATTTTTGCGGATCGCGCTTCGCGCGAGAAGAGGCGGGACTCCCTACCGGTCGCCCGCCGGGAACAGTGGTCAGTGGTCAGGTTGATGAGATGGGGAAAAACGCACCACCACCACCCGAAAACCGAAGTCGAAGCGGTCGACTGGGACGCGGTAGTCGCGGCAGGCCGCGCGCGCGAGGCCCCGGTTGTGGTTCCACGAACCGCCGCGCACCACGCGGGAGTCTCCACTTTCATCCACCTCCACAGCTTCCGGTGGGTCATATTTATTCCGACACCACTCCCAGACATTGCCGCTCAGGTCATACAATTCCAGCGCCTCATTTCTGCCGGATGGATACAGGCCAACGGCCGTTGTCAGGCTAATACCCGCTTCCCTTGTATTTGCCTTATGGCTATCAAACGTGTTGCCCCAGGGATAGAAACGGCCGTCCGGCCACCGTGCCGCCACTTCCCACTCAACCTCATGCGGCAGTCGAATATCCATCTCCAGCTTATCACTTACTCGAGGTTCGCTCAAATTGAGCGGTAAATAGTAAAATTGGCGGCATGACTATGCCAGAATTCACAATCAGTGTTGAGCGGCTGGATGACCTGCCGCTCTTGCTTGGGTTTATCGAAAAGATGGGCATTCAGTCCACCATTGATACCGTCATCAAACCGCACGGGAATTGGCAAGGACTGAGCATGGGTTGGGTGGTCTCCATCTGGCTCAGCCACATCATCTCGGTCTACAACCATCGGATGGACCGGGTTCAGGAGTGGGCGGCCACCCACCAGGTTTCTTTGCGGCAGTTGACCGGACAGAACGTGACCGAGCTTGACTTCACCGATGACCGACTGGCGATTTGCCTGCGGGAACTGCACGAGCCTGACCAGTGGCGGCGGATCGAAAGTCTGTTGGGCAATCGGCTGCTGCGCGTTTACGACCTGCGGTCGGCGAACACCGTGCGGCTGGATGGCACAACCGCCGGGGTGTATCACGACCCGGCGGGTCACCCGTTGTTTCAGGTGGGGAAGAACAAAGAAGGGTCTATGAACCGCAGTTCAAAGCGATGCTGGCCAGCCTTGACCCGTTAGGGCCTGTTGTTGGCGCTGGATGTGGCGCCTGGCAATCGGGCTGATGACCCGCTGTATGTGCCTTGCTACCTGCGGGCGAAAGAGATGCTGGCTCGGAATGGACTGCTCGTAGTCGGCGACAGCAAGATGAGCGCCTTTGGCACCCGGGCTACGATTGCGGCGGGCCATGACCACTATCTGACACCCTGCCCGATGGCAAGAGTGAACCGGGGCTGCTGGAGCAGTACCTGCGCCAGTGGCAGGCTGACGACCGCACGGCAATGCCGGTTTTCCTGCCCGACGATGAGCCTGAGACGGGACAAGAGCCTGACCTCTCCCTGGCCATCGCTGAAGGATTCGAGGTCAGCCGCGCCCATCAGGCCAGGGTGGGCACACAGCCTGTCGTCTGGTCGGAGCGTTGTCTGGTGGTGCGCTCGTTCAGCTACCAAAAGACCGAACAGGCGAACTTGCGGCAGCGGTTGGCCAAAGCGGAAGGGGCGCTGCGGGATTTAACGCCTGCGCCAGGGCGAGGCAAACGCCCCATCACCGATGAAGCGAGCCTGCAAAAAGCCATTGCCGCTATTGAAAGCAGTATCGCGTGGCCGGTCTGTTGCTGGTCAGCCGCACTCGCCAGGTCACAGAACGCGCCATCCGTGGCTATCGTGGTCAGCCGGCGCGGGTAGAGCAAGACATTCGTTACCAGGTGCAGGTCAAGCGAGACGAGGCGGCGATTGAATGGGCGCTGTTCCGGGCTGGTTGGCGTATCTACCTGACCAATGCGCCGCAGGCGTCGCTTTCTTTGACCGCGGCCGTGCTGGCTTACCGCGACCAGTATATCGAGGAGAACATTTTTCGCCGTCTCAAAGGCAGGATGCTCTCCATCACCCCGGTCTATGTCCAGCGGGATGACCACGCGCAGGGTTTGTTTCATTTGCTCTCGCTGGCGGCGCGACTGCTGGCCTTGGGCGATTACACGGCTCGCCGCGCCCTGGCCGACCAACAGTCAGAACTGAGTGGTATCTACCCTGGCAACCCCAAGCGGGCCACGGCTCGGCCGACGATGGAGCGGTTGCTGGAGGTATTTGACAACATCAACCTGAGCATTATCCATCTGACCGGGCAGCGGGTTTGCCAGGCGACGCCGTTAACGGCCGTGCAGCAGCGCATCCTTTCACTGTTAGGCCTGCCAGCCACGCTGTATACCAACTGGACTGTGGCCTGAAGTGGTTAACCAGAGGGGTGGATTGGGTCTGTTGACGGTATTTGATTGGTAAGGTACTTGTTTTATGTGGCTGTCGTATCGGTTTTGCTGGCTTCTGAACCACTTCACCGATATGGCAACCTGAATTGGCTTTTGCTTGTTTATTTGAGCGAACGCCCTGCACTTAGTACTACAACGAGACTTTGCAAGTGGAAGATTCATATGTCGATCTAATGTTTGATTGACATAATAGTGGGCATGAATATACCAATTGATACAGTCTCAGAAATCACATTAACCAGTAAAGATATTCAAGAATTAGCAACAGAATTACTTGCCTTTCGGATTAAATTTTTCGGACTATGACGAATTTGGTTCTACTTGAACCAGACTCGTGTAAACAGAATCACTCAACTTTAACAATTGCAAAATACGGCTTTGTAACGGTGACAATGGCGTCACGTGACGGATTTCTTGTCCTGGTAAATGGATACAGGATAACGTTATTCCTCGAAATGCCCGCAAAATACGTTCTGCCGTTGGTCGCTCTGTCGTTTGTTTGGGGTTTCCTGGGTACAAACCTGCCAGACTTTCTTGTTCCTCTCGCAGTGAACGGCGAACCAGAAATTCAATCAGTGTCAGAACCCGCAGCCCCAAAGAAAGCAGACGCACCAATCCGGTCATGTGGTCATCTCGTTGGACAAACAAGGGGCGTAAGCCCAACGGCCGTCCCTTGAAACGGGAGAAATCTCGTTCAATTGTCGGCACGCCACCGCGGTAAGTACGCAACGCCTCTGGTAAAGAGAGTCGCTGCTCTGGGGCATTGGTGACGTATATGCGCCAGCCCATCTGACGCTCAACCTGGGTAATCGCCTCCGTATCACGGATGATGCTTACCTCGTACCGGAACCGTACGCTCGGTGCGGGCAGGACGTTCTTTGTAGGCGCGAATCTGTCGCTCAGAGATATGGCATTGGTACTGCACCTGGAGATAGTCAGCCACGTCATACCGGCTGAGGATTTGCGTGACTGCGGCTTCAAGGGTGGCGCGGTCTGTCGCCTGACGTTTGCTACGACCAGGCGCAGGCGTCAATGCGATTAATTGCCTCTCTGCTTCCTGAAGGCGTTTCTGTAATCCTCTCGCGCCACTTGCGGCCAGCGTTGGTGAATGGATGAGTAAGAGACGTTCTTGCCACTGGTGAAGGCCGCCATCAAGCGCTGCTTCCTGTTGGCGAACGCTTTCCTGCCCCTGTCCCAAACGGCTGTCCTCATCCGTTTGCGTTGCGTCGGGGAGATAGATGTCTATCAGGCCCGGCTTCTCGCTGGCCAGCGTTTCCGCGACCAGGTCGGTCAGTAATTGCCGTTGCGCTCCTTTCTGGCTCACGGGGAGCAGATAGTAATCACCGTCCTGGTCAATTTGCGCGCGGGTGGCTGTGACTCCTGAAATCATATTTGGACGAGCAAGCCTTGAACTGCTGAGGATTAGGATGATTTATTCGCCGCCATTGCACCAAGGATGACGAAGAGCCGCTTTTGGGGACCCCAAGCTGGTAAATGCGCTCATTGTGGATTGTATTTCGGTGCGGAGGATAAACCAGAAGTTGACCACATCATCGCCAAAGCACGTGGTGGAAATGACGGGTATAACAACTTGCACTATCATAAAGTGACAACCCCGTGGGGTTCGGTTACACTAATCTTATGTCGTTACCATCCGATTTTTACGATCCGCTGACCAGCCTGTTAAGACAAAATGGCCCTCACTCCCCGATGCGCTACCCTGCTGTTCCGAAAGAACAATGGCCTGTGGGATCTCAGGAACAACTGGTGCTGGAGGATTTTCGGGCAGTTCTAACCGCGTTGCAGGCACGCAATCAGGAGCGCCAATTACAGATGGAAGCTCATAAGCGCGAACAGTCTACCCTGCTAGAGATTTCCCAAACGTTGGCTTCCGCGCTGGAGTTAAAGCCGAGCTTAATCCTTGATCAACTACGGGTGATTATCGAATATAAACATGCTGCGCTCTTTGTGTGTTGGAAAACTTGACCCTGGTTGCCCTGGCAGTTCGTGGATCACAGTTGTTGGAACAGTCCATGCCCTTCAGTATTCAACTGGATAAATCAGAAACACTGGCAGCCCTGTTTAATGGACACCAACCGCAACGAATCGCTGATGCAAAAGGCGATCCAGCAGCGCAGTTTTTGTGGTCGCCTCTGGTGAGCAAACCAACGTGCTGCTGAAAGGAGTACGGGCCTGGATGTGGGCACCTCTGGCCGTGAAGGGTCGCATTATCGGTGGTATTGGGGTGGCACATGCCGAGCCGGACAGCTTTACAGTTCACCATGCCAACCTGGCTCTGATCGTCGCCAATCAGGCGGCTATCACCCTGGTCAATGCCCAACTGTACGAGCAAGCCCAAACACTTGCCACTTTGGAGGAACGCCAGCGCCTGGCCCAAAACCTGCACGACGCGGTCAACCAGTCGCTCTTCTCGGCCAGTCTCATCGCTGAAGTTCTGCCGCGCTTGTGGGAGCGAAACCCGGATGAGGGACGGCAGTCACTGAAGACCTGCGCCGGCTGACACGGGCGCGATGGCTGAAATGCGCAGCTTGCTAGCCGAGCTGCGCCCTCTGTTTTTGACTGATTCCGATTTGGGCGATCTGCTGCGCCAATTGGGAGACGCACTCACGGGTCGAACGAACATCCCCGTCGCCGCGACCGTAACAGGAAAGGTACCTTGCCGGCCGGAGTGCAGGTAGCGTTCTATCGCCTGTGTCAGGAAGGGCTAAACAACAGTTGCCAAACACGCCGGGAGCCAGCCAGGTGCCACCGATCTTGAGTATGGGGTAGTAAGGTAGAATTACACATCCACGATGATGGCTGCGGCTTCAATCCAGCTAATATACCAGCCGGTCACTATGGCTTGAGTATTATGCGCGAGCGGGCTAAGGCCATTGGCGCCGAATGGTTGGTAACCAGCCAGCTAGATCAGGGTACGGATATTCCCCATCTGGTTTGGACCCTCGAAACAGGAGACGCTATGACTACTTCTCACAACCGATAAAGGTCATGCCGTGACGATCAATACGATGGTGCGCCGCGGTCTGGTCACCTTTCTTGAAGGTTTTGACGACCTGGAACTGGTGGGCGAAGCGGGCGATGGCGAAACTGCTATCCAACTGTGTGCCCGCATCCTGCCAGATGTGATACTTATGGATATGCTCATGCCAGATATGGATGGCGTGACAGCCACACGCGCTATTCGGCAACAGTTTCCTACGGCAGGTGATTGCGCTGACCAGTTTCAAAGAAGAGGAATTGGTGCAGAATGCGCTGCAGCTGGAGCGATAGGCTATTTGCTCAAAGACGTATCAGGCCGAAAAAATTGGTCCAGGCTATCCGTGCCGCACATACCGGCCAGTACGTTTTCACCAGAAGCCGGCGTTAGTTCATGCCGCCAACCAGCCGCCCCCGCCTGGTCACGACTTGACGGAGCGCGAACAAGACGTTCTGGTCCTGATGGTTGCTGGTTTGAACAACACCGAGATCGCTGAAAAATTGGTCGTCAGCCCATCGACCATTAAATCCACGTGTAGCAACTATCCCGGCTGTTGGGCGTTGTTGGTCGCACTGAAGCTGTGGCGATGGCTGTGCGTCATCGCCTTGTTGATTAAACGGCCCGTTCCCCACACTGCCCTCTTTCAATCCCCTATCCCCAACTGGCGGAGTTCACTACTCCTGATTGGCTGATGTCACCGGGAAGCTTTGGTTATACCATTAACCCAGACGCCGATGCCATTTGCTGCGGCTATAAGAACTGCATTGAAGAAAAAGATGATAGAAACAGAGATCACATTCCATAACAGAGTAGAATTAAAGGTGCAGGCGCAAATTTTTACGGGCGCACCCTGGTCGGCACTTGTGTGCCGGTCCCGGTGAAACACACACCATCCTGGCCGCGTCAGCACCCTGCGATATTTATCCCAAAAATGGCATCACCGGCTGGGGAAATTGCGCATCACCACTGGGCAGGCCGGCCACAACCTTTACGTTGAGTCAGCAAAAGGGGCGGTACGTTATTACCTCAAAGCGTCGAGGACAACCTCCTTTGATTGGCCATGGAATCCGGTTAACTGGCAAACATTCAACATCACAAGGTGAAGAAGATCATTTTTAAAAATTTGAGGATTGGCTCATTGACCAACAATATCGAGAAGATGGATCGGCGATCTGGCCGTGCTCCAAGTAGGCAGAAATTGATCGATAAGTCTCCAGGCGCAAAACCGACGAAGATAAAGGACTGGACTAAAATTGTCATTAGTATTAAGCACCCAGGGTATATCGCTGTTTTTAACTTAGGCCTGGCAAGAAATTTCTATTGGGCCGTGCAGCCAAAGACACCCGGATTAATCCCCGGTTTCTGGAGAACGGCCGTTCCAAATCAGTCCATCCCCACCTGCTTGTTTGCCGATCTCCCCCAACTGGCGGAGTGAAGTCTCCCCCCTTCTAGCCGATGTTGCGTAGAACCATTGATTGTATGCTTAGTCGATGCCCCATGCTGTTGCTAAGGGGCTATACCCAATTGCGATTTGCCCTAAATGATGTTAGAGGACATGTGTTCACTCTGATGTGATTGTTAGTTTTTCGGTAAATCGTTAACCCGTTGTGCAGCCTTCTTTGAGGCGTACGCCAATCCCTAAGAGAACAATCCATGTCGAAATATCTCGTTCAAGCTAATTAGCCAACAAGCGCGAGGGGCGCCAGGGCCTGCTCAAAGACGGCGGCTCCAAGCGACACGAAGTTGTGGAAAATTTGGCCAAATCGTTGGGCGGCAACGTTGGATTCCTTCCACTATGCCCTTGGCGACATTGACTTTATCCATCGTCGATTTCCCCGATCACGCTGCGGCGACATGTTTGCCCTGACTTTCACTCCCCGCCACCGGAACGGTTACTTGCAACGACGGCAAGGCAAACGCCTGAGTGAAATTGACGAGGTAGCGAAGAAAAAGTCCCAGTTAACAGCCCTCCTGGAACCAACTGTAAACTGTCGCCGGAACTGGGGAAATGCCGCCGACTCCCCAAATCGATCTGGCGGTTACTTACTGAGGTTGTATGGTTCTCAAGGCCATGCCGTGTCGGCCCATCCACGAGATAGGTAGTAGGCTGCCAGTAAACCACTGAGATGATACCGGCCGTGATGATCAGGCAAAAGCGTTTCCCTGGGGCGACCCCGGTGGGCAACTTGTTTTGAACTAGTGACAGGCAGGCACACTGCTTGGGTTGAGTAGGGAAACCACTGACGTTATAGATTTATATTTTGGATGTTGGGCAAATTGCTGATGTGTGTGAGGGCAATTAGTGGAGCAGATTGATTCAGAGCGTAACACAAATTACTTGAACCCCAAGTATGTTGGTGGTGTGAGGATAGATATTATGCCAAGAAACGCTGTTTCTCCCTCCCTACATGTCATCATTTATCCCCCAAGTGGCGGAGCGTCATCCGCCGACTAAGCCGATGTGCCCAAGGTGGGTTAGCTGTAGTATTAATAGATAAACCGCCTAATCTTAGCCGATGACCAGCCCCAAGTCCGTCCGGCTCTCCAGCTGTTGCGCTGGCGATTAACAAAGGCGAAACGTGGAGCGCCGGCTGGGCGTATTCATTCTTGATGGCGCCGTCTTCACCTCCCCACAATTGTTCATCGTCTATCATCAAAGCTATGTTGCGTTTCAAAACAAAGTATGTGACCCCATAAAGGTATGTTTCTCTGCGAGGTTCCGTTTTATCTAATCGAGGCAGTTTATCTACAGAGATCGGGAGGATTACAAATGAACCAAGATGTATTTGAGGGGTAAGTGGAAAGAAGTGAGATGCCAGGTCAAAGAATGGTGGGACAACTTCACCGATGACGACCTATTTCGGGAACAGTCAATGTTGAAGCTGACCAGCTTATCGGTTTATTGCAGCAGAAGTATGGCTTTTAAAACCAGAGCAAGCCGAAGAGGAATTTAACCGGCGTCTGGAGTACATCTTCAGGAGCCTGTGGAAGCCGGAAAAAGCCCTTGCTAACAACCCAGCCTTATGAGTGGTACGGGTTTGGAGAATCATTGCCATGCCTGGGGACCCCTATAAGAGTCCTTATGTCACTAGCGAACCGGAAGAGCGCACTGCAAAAACTGAGGAGTTTCACAGCCCTTATGCGAACCGGATATGACTGGGGTTCGTGGCAAGACTACGAGGACATGGTTCCAAAAGCACAATGGTGGATGCACACTCGGGAAAGTGATCGATAACGCATGATTATCCATCGTTGAAGTAGA
>JADIYP010000001.1 GCA_016705235.1 Candidatus Leptovillus affinis | reverse complement strand
CGCCAACCAGCTTTGGGGTTCTAGCTGGTAAATGGAGAGCATCACCCGGCGGCAGTGCAGCCCGGTTCGGTGCAGAAGAGTTCAACCAGGCCATGCTACGTTCGGGCAGAAGGGGCATGGCCTTCCAGTAGATGACTCGCGTTTCCTGGGCGGCTACTTCAGAAAGCGTTCAAGAAATGATGGCCGTAATACATATCATCTTCTCGCATAGGGCGATTTGGAAAATCGGGCATGGTTCATACAAATAAACCGTCCTTTATAAATTTCAAAAACAGTGGCACGGAGTTAGACGGAGAAGTCACAGAGTTTCATGGAGAGATTCAGGATTAACTTGCTTTTCGCCGTGTTTCGCCGTGACTTCTCTGAACCTCCGTGTCACTATTTGTAAAGTTGAATTCATTCAGATGCACTCTGTCAAATCAAAAGATCGGGCTTTTTATCCAGGGCTGGCTGGCCGCGGACCCAGACGACGATCGGCCGTCCAGAAGTCGCAGTCAGGCGCTCCGCCAGCGCCAGATAAAAAAGCTGTCGTAGGCGACCGCTCGATTCAGTCGGCGGGTCCAGTGTAAGCGCGGTTAAGCAACTCACCATCAGGTGGGACAAGCTGCACGGCAAAAGCTCCGGCCATTTGCAGTAGCGGCCTCGCCTTCGGCGTCCATCAGGTGACCAAAATGCACGGTTTGCTGATGATGGATGCCATTTCGTGCCTAAAGGGTGGGGGCGACGAGGTGATTCCTTGCGCTTCCATTGGTAGAACAACGGCCGTAGTTGTTCGTGCGCCTCTCCTGGCAAGGCAGATAGCAGAAAGTCAGGTTGGCATCAATGACCACTGAGGTCGTCATGTCGCGCCTCCTGTTCTTCTTTGGGGCGGTGATGATTGCCACTATATCAAGTGGCTCGCCACCGCGCCGGGCCATGATTTGGGCGTGTAGGCTTTCCGTTCTGTATTGAACGTCTGCCATTTGTCCAGCCGCGTCTGTTCATCGGCGACCTGAATCCGCTCCTATAATCTTCCAGGCTCACCAGAACCGCTTTGGGCTTGCCTCGAGAAGTTAGCACAATCCGCTCCCCGCCAAACGCCACCCGGTTGACCAGCTCAAAATCCCGTTTCACCTGTCCAATACTGATTTGCGCTTCGCTCATTTCGACCTCAGAATTGCAATATCCTGATAAACAGTATAAAGCATGACGCTTTATTAGGTCAACCCCTGCTGTCACTTTGTCATACTTTGGGGCAGCAGGTAAAGCAGCCCCAACGGGAAAACGCGCACCGTGTGTAGGGTGTAGCGCTGCTAGATGTGCTCCGACTCATTGTCGGGTCACCGCGCAAGTAGTCCAGTTTGCGCCGCAGCGCATTCCGTATCGTCCCAAAACTGCTGCCGCTCGTCTTCCAGGCCGGGCAGCGCCAATTGGTAGAAATTGGTCTCTTTCTCGCTCGGCAGGCCGCTTTGGGCCACTTCGCGCACCCGCTGCCCGGTGAGGACGTCGGCTTTGGCTTCTTCCTTCGCCAGACTGACCCCTCTGCGGTAGGTCTAACTGCTGACAGCCCAGCATCGCCTCTTCCGCCTGCGCGGCAATGATGTCGCCGACGCTGCCCAGGTCGTGGCGTACGGTGGGCAATCTTTTGACGACGGTTTTGCAGGAAATGGCCGTTTTCCTCCGGCGTGGTTGGCGGAGCGACTCAGGGTGGAACCCGCAGCGGGTGGGGCACGCAGAAAACAAAAAGCTCTCGACTAAATCGAGAGCTTTTGCTTTTTGCCAGAGCGGGAGCGACGGGGATCGAACCCGCGATCTTCGGCTTGACAGGCCGACGTGTTAACCACTACACCACGCCCCCTAGAGCGACTGGGATATTATCAAAAACCACGTAGGCTGTCAATATCATTTGCTAGCAATTTCACAATCTGCCCTGCTGGCTTACGGCCGTTTTCGCCCGCCGCAACAACTCATCCACGGCCGTTACCGCCTCTGCCACCGTCACCCCTTCCTCCCACGTAAACGGCCGTTCGTCGGCCACCGCCGCCAAATCATGCCAAAGCGCCACAACCTGCCCCTTTGTCCCATACGGCCGTGATACAGCCGGGTCACTTGGGCCAAAAATCGCCAGCGTCGGGCAGCCAACAGCCGCCGCCATGCGTGGGACCGGTGTCATTGCCTATGTATAAATCCGCCACCTCGCACAAACCGCCCAGCTCGCCCAGACTGATGCGGCCCACCCAATCAACCAGCGGCGCGGCTGTCATGCCGATGATCGCTCTGGCTATCTCTCCCGATCCTGGTCGGCGCCCACCAGGATCACGCGCGCCGTGCTGGCGCACAATATGGTTTGCCAGCCGGGCATATCGCTCCGCCGGCCATAGTTTGCCAGGCGTCGTTTGTATCGGATTGCTCGCCCCGCCCGGATGGATAACCACCAACGGGCAGTCGCCCAGCCAATCGACATCTTCTACTAGCCGATGGGTAACGGCCGTGCGATCATTGTCCGGTGGGTAAAATTCCATACCTACCCGGTTTGGCGCGTCCGAACCGACATCCACCCCCATGCTGGCCGCCAGCGATAGGTAAATTTCGGCGGCGTGCCGGATGTTTTGTGCTGGTTTTACTGCCACCGTATGCGCAAAACCACGGCCGTCTATATTCAATCCAATCCGCTGCGGAATGCTCGCTTCCCAGGCCAACAAGGCCAGGGTGCTGGAGCGGCTGGGAATAATGCATGTGTCGTAGGCTTCTTCATGCAATTGATGCGCCAATCGGCGAATTGCCCCCCACCCTGCGGCTTTCGGGATCGCCGGAGCCGGCGTCGATCAACTCTGTAATGCGTGGGTTGCCGATGATGGCCGGCCGGCCCCAGGAACTGACAACCCAATCGAATCGGGTTTGCGGAAAAGCATTGCTTAACGCCACCAGTAAGGGCGTCGTTAACATAATCTGGCTTACGCAGCAGGGCTGCAAGATGACCGCTTTTGGGGTGGGGTAAACGGCCGTCGGCTAAGAAACCAAAACGGGATGCGCGCCGTTCGCGCCGCAGCAACAGTCAGCCAATTATCACGAGGCATAGTGGCCTAAAGATAACAGAAACAACCCGTTGCGCCCAAAGGGTTAATTTCCGCTTACGGTGATCAGTTCTTTAATCTGGCCAAATTTGGCTTCGCCAATCCCCGGCACGTTCATAATCTCTTCGATGGTTTTAAACAGCCCCACGCTGCTGCGATAGGCGATGATTTTCTCGGCCGTGCTGGGGCCAATTCCCGGCAAAGAGTCCAATTCAGCTACGTCTGCCTGGTTGATGTCGATCAGGCCGTCAGAGGAAGATGCGCTGAGTTGGACGGCCGTTCCCCCACGAGACAGCGCACTCACCACGGCCGTTGGCGTGGCCGCCAATTCGCTCATCGTGGGCACATACACCTGCGCCCCATCAAACAACGGCTGCGCCAGATTGATAACGGCCGTGTTCGCCTCCGGCGCAAACCCACCGGCGGCGGCAATCGCCTGTTCAACCGCACTGTCTGGCGGCAATAAGTAAACGGCCGCCGCCACCACCGCGCCGTTCACGAAAACGCGAATCGGACCGGGAGTTGCCGTTGGTTCAGGCGTGGCCAGCGGCGCGGGAGCAATAATTTCGATGGGCGCGGGCTGCGTCTGGCGCATTAACCCCACGCCCAAGAGCGTCAGCGCCACCCCCAAAATCAAACCCAAAACGATGTACCCTAAACTGCTCTGGGTAATTTTCATTCCTGCCCTCCATCAGAAAAGAATGATGACAATCAGCGCTCCTCGCAGTTTGTCGGAAAAGTACTCGTAGCCGCGGTTTCTTACCGCGTCTTCCAGAGGCGGGATAAGGATACCCCGGCTACAAAAAGGGGTTCTCCGACAGACTGCTCGAAACGCGGATTATATAACCTGAAAGGGATTAGTGATTAGAGATTGGAGAGTGAACCAGTCTCTAATCTCCAATCTCAGTTCTGCAAGTGTTTATTTCACATTCCTTATGGCGCTACCCTTTCACCACAGCCACCGGCACAATTCGGGCCACCTTGCGGGCAATGCCTGCGCCATGTACAACCTCGATTACCTTGTCCACGTCTTTGTAAGCCGATGGCGCTTCTTCTGCCAGGCCGGGTAGGCTGCCGGCGCGCACCTGAATACCCTCGGCTTCCAGTTCTTCGCGCAGTTCGTCGCCGCGAATGGTGCGTTTGGCCTGGCTGCGGCTCATGGTGCGGCCTGCCCCGTGGCAGGTCGAGCCAAAGCTTTGGGCCATGGACTTTTCCGTGCCGACCAACACCCAGCTTGCCGTGCCCATCGAGCCGGGGACCAGCACCGGCTGGCCGATGTCGCGGTAGGCGTCTGGCAGAACGGCCGAACCTGGGCCAAAGGCGCGGGTAGCGCCTTTGCGATGGACGCATAATTTGCGTTTACGGCCGTCTACCTCATGCTCCTCAATTTTAGCCATGTTGTGGGCGATGTCGTAAATCTGGTAGACGGTATCCCGCAAGCCGGTTCCGGCCAATACCTGGGCAAAACTTTGGCGGATAAGGTGCGTCAGAACCTGGCGGTTGACGAAGGCGTAATTAGCCGCCGCGTGCATCGCCGCCTGGTAATCTTGACCTTCCGGGCTGCTGAGCGGCGCGCACACCAATTCCCGATCCGGCAGTTTGATGCCGTATTGGTGGACCGATTGCTGAAATCGCTTAACATAATCGGTGCAAATCTGATGGCCGAAACCGCGTGATCCGCAGTGAATTTGCACCACAATCTGGCCGGGGAAAAGGCCCATACGCTGCGCGGCCTCGTCATAAAATATCTCGTCCACCACGTCTACTTCGATGAAATGGTTGCCCGCGCCCAGCGTGCCAATCTGATCCAGACCTCGTTTTTTGGCGCGTTCGCTCACTTTGCTGGCGTCGGCGTGGGGGAGACGGCCGTTTTCCTCTGTGCGCTCCAGGTCCATTTTGGTGGCATACCCGTTTTTTAGCGCCCAATCTGCACCCTGCTCCATTAATCGGTCCAAATCCTGCCGCTTCAGGCGCACGCTGCCGCCTCGGCCAACGCCGCTCGGACAGTTGGCTTGCAGCGCCGACGCCAGACGATCCAGGTGTGGCGTAATATCATCGCGGTGCAGATGGGTCGCCAGCAAGCGCACGCCGCAGTTGATGTCGTAGCCCACGCCGCCGGGGGAAATAACGCCATCGGGCAGTTCGGTGGCGATGACGCCGCCGATGGGAAAGCCATAACCCTGGTGAATATCGGGCATGGCCAGCGCGTATTTGACAATGCCCGGCAGCGTGGCGGTATTGACCAGTTGATCCAGGCTTTTGTCGCCCAGGGCGGCTTCCAACAGCTCGCCATCGGCGTAAAATCGCGCCGGCACGCGCATATCGGCGCGGAAAGTGGCCGGTATTTCGTGCACATAGGGAGTGATTTGTTTGAAATCGCTGCGTTTCATGGCTGCCTCCAAAATTTATACGTCAAAGCTGATTGACTGACAAATCTCAGAATTTTACCGCGGAGAGCGCAGAGAACGCGGAGGTTTTCTCTGGTACAAACTCCACGCTCTCCAGATTCTCCGCGGTTAGATAAATTTTGTCAGTCACTCAGACGTCAAAGACAATCGTCGTTTCCAGGCCGCTTGCGGTTGGGGTGATGGCTAAATTGTGGTAGGTGACGGCTTTGATGTGTTTGAGCAGTTCGGCGACCGGGCCGCCGTGGAGGGTGGCCTGGAGGTGGGTGGGGGTGACGGCCGTTAAGGCAAACTCCGGAAACACCACCTGCTCCATCTCCGCCCAGTAAGCCAGTTCGCTCAACCAATCGACCAGCAGGCTCTCGGCGTCGTCGGCGTCCAGGGTAAGGCGGCGGGTGATAGTGGGAGGGGAAACGGCCGTGTCCTCCCCAACCATCAGCGTGTTCATGCCCAGAGCCGCCTGGCGCAACAAGTCCGCCAGATCGCGCCCCCAAACCCGAATTGACCAATCGGCCGTATGATCGACAACCTCAAAACCAACCATCCCGTCGCGGCTCCTGTGTTGGCAATTTTGGCGATTAGTCTGTGGCTAATCGCCGCCACATCCCTGGAAAAATGCACCCAAAATGTCCCTGTTTGTGGTAAATTCTTTCTTTCTTAACTCGTTTGGGACACGGGTCCATTGTAACATAGAAGCAAAATCCATAGCATCTTGCGGCGGCTGACGGTATGATTAGGCATCTGGGCGCAGGCTCAGTCATTGTGAGAAAAGGAGCGAATCATGAGCGATCAACCACAGCCACAGCCACAACCCCCACAACCAGGCAAACGCATCAACATCGACATCCCCAAAGATTTACAGGCCGTTTATGCCAACGTCGCCTTTATCAGCCACACGCCGGCAGAAGTCGTTTTGGATTTTGCTCAGGTGCTGCCAAGAATGCCGCGTGGCTCGGTTCAGGCGCGGGTGATCATGTCGCCGATGCACGCAAAAATGTTGCAGCAAGCTCTGGCGCAAAATATCGCCAACTACGAACGGCAGTTTGGCGAAATTCGCCTGCCGCAGCAAATGAACCTGGCGGATCAATTCTTCCGCTTTCCGCAGCAGGACAGCGACGACGACAACAAAGAGAACAAGAGCGACCCCGAATAGGAGATGCCATCTATGGATCAATTAGAACTGCTGGCCGAAGAAATCCGCCAGGAATTTGAACGGGTCAATGCGGCGCGAGACCAGGCGTATCAACGATCACGCGAGTTGATCAGCCTGTGCGCGCGTTCTATCCGCGCCATGCACCGCAGCGAATGGGACACGGCCGATGCGCTGCTGGTTGAATTGGGCCGGGCAAAAGATACGTTTGTGGCCGATGTGCAAGATTTCCCCGACCTTTATTTTGCTGGCTATACGCAAGACGCTATCAAGGAATATGTGGAGGCGCACCTGACGTATGCCATTATGCGGGCACGGCCGTTGCCCACCCCCACCGACCTCGGCGCAGAATCGAACACCTGGCTGAATGGTCTGGCGGAAGCGGCTACGGAACTGCGCCGCCGCATCCTGGACATTATCCGTCACGGCCACAGCGACGAAGCGGAACGCCTGCTGGATGTGATGGACGCCATTTACAGCATCCTGGTTACGTTTGACTTTAACGATTCGATCACCGGCGGGCTGCGCCGGCGTACAGACACGGTGCGCGCCGTGCTGGAACGGACACGCGGCGACGTAACTACCAGTCTGCGCCAGGCAAAATTGGAAGAAGCGCTGGAAGCCCTGGAAGCGAAGTTTAAGGATGAACGGTAACAATAACGGCAAACGATGAGCGCCAGATCATCGTTTGCCGTTTACCGTTATCATGCCCAGACCCAGACCGGCCAGCAGCCCAACGGCTGCCCAAAGAGGCGTCTGCTGCCAGACCCAGGCGATTTGTTGGGGGGTAAATTCAGGGCCGTGGGCATGAAGGCCGGTTTTGACGGCCATAAACACCAGCGTCAGCACCCCGCTGCCCAAACCAAACAACAGGCCGAGCACGGCCGTTCTGCCTAACCACGCCCGTAAAGACCAGGACCGCCCGCCCAGATAGCGCTGCGTGAGATAAGCCAGGGAAACGGCCGTTGTGCCTGTCCCCATGATGACTACCCCGGCCAGTGATCCTTCCAAACTAATCCAGACCAGGGCATAGAGGATGTAGACGGCCGTTAGCCATTTTAGATACGGCCGTTTCTCAGAAAGACCCACACCTACACTTTCCTTGCCCGGCAGCTTACCCATTGTGAAAAAAGTATGAGGCAATACAAGGGTAACTGGACTTTTGTCCGGTTTTCGCCATAATCAAAAATGATTTACAACCCTCAAATAGGAGTACAACCATGTCAAACGACCCCATCAAACAAGCTCTCAACCGCCTTCCCTACGGCTTCTACAGCATCACGTCGCGCAACGGCGACGATGTAAACGCTATGGTGGCGAACTGGATCACGCAGGCTTCCTTTACCCCCCGGCTGATGGCCGTTGGGCTGCAAAAAAAATCCTACACCCACAGCGTCATCAGCGCTGGCGGCGTATTTGCCATCAACATCTTCAACCAGGAAGACCAGGACGACATGATGCCCTTCACCAAAGGGCGCGCCAAAAAACCGGATAAGATGGCCGAAGCCACCTTTACGGCCGCGCCGGAAACCGGCTGCCCCATTCTGGCGGGAGCGGCGGCTTATCTGGAGTGCAAAGTTGTAACCATGGTGGATGTCGGCGGCGACCACGACATCCTGATTGGCGAAGTGATCGGCGGCGATATTCTCAAAGAAGGCGATGTCGATGATACCCTGACACTGCCCCAACTCGGCTGGAGCTACGCGGGTTAATGAACAAAACAGGGAACAGCAAGTTGTTCGCTGTTCCCTGTTTAATCTTTTCTATGGCGCTTCCGGCGTGGCCGTGACCAGGATGTAGCCCTTGGGCACTTCCTGCGTGTAGGGCGCTGCCGGTGGCGGCGGGGTAGTTTCCGTGAAGGTTACATTGGTAAAACCCAGACTCATTAAAAAGTCGCGCATATAGTTTTCGGCATTGTTCCTGGCCAAATCGAGCAATCCGCTTTCCTGGGCCGCTTCGCGGATTTTTTGTTCGGCCAGGCGGCGGACTTCTGTTTCCATATCCGCGTCGGGGTTAGACAACAGGCCGCTGTCGCGGCTGGCGACGTAAGATTGGCCGGTATCCAGCGCCGGTAAATCATCGAATATTTTGGCGGTCGGCAGGTGAACCATCACCGTGTCCGGGCCATACACTTGAATATCCTCAACCGACATTTCGGCAAAATCGACGCCGGCCACTACTTTACCGTGGGCCACAAACACCAGCGATTCGCCCAGCAAGCCCCACAGAGCATCCTGGTTGCGTTCGGCCGTTACCACTTTTTCCAGTTCGATGGAGGCTGTTTCCAGGCGGGACAAATCGTTGATTTGGGTGACGATGGTGGTTGGGCTGGGAACGTAGACCGGCGTTGCGGGGATAATGAGGCTGCGCACCAGGTCGCTTACCGGCTGCACCACACTTTGGTCTACCTTGTTGGCGCCGGCGATCACGGCATAGGCGGCTACCGATCCCATCACCATAAAGACAATCAACACCACAAACACGATATTGCGCAGAATGGCGCCTACGTTGCTGCCTTCTCTTACGTTCTCTTGTTTTGTCATACTTATTATTCCTATCGTACTATCAATTCTACTGGGGCGTAAATACCCCAACCTGTGTGTAAGTATAAATCCTTCCGTGGGTTTTTAACCTTATCTGAACCTCAAGACCACCTTATCGGCCGATGTGACGCCTTCAAAACCCTTGAGGTTTTCGGCAGAGGAGCCGCATACTCGCCGTCAGCTCTTGTTGTCTGTACGGGTAACTTCTCAATATTTCGGGGTGTCGTGGTGCGGAATGGCATTCCGCACGGTCGGATTAACAATCCGACCTACAAATTCCCCAACTTTTTGAGAAGATACTTTACGTGATTTAAAACAAAACGCTTCAAGATAAGGTGCGCCTATGATGGCAAAAATTTATATCCGTCTCATCAATTTCCAGATTTGCATCCTCGCGGGTCTGGTGGACAATTGGCGTTATGGTTGTTGCGGCCTGTGTGATTACCCTGAATTTACGCGGCGTTTCTTCTCTTAAGGAGAAGCGGCGCATTGTAAAATCGATTTTGGCGCGGTTGACCCAGCAATTTAATGTGGCGGGCGCGGAAATTGAACACCAGGATGTGTGGCAAACGGCCGTTATCGCCCTGGTCACAGTGGGCAATGATACGCGCAACCTGCACAGTTTGTTAGAAAAATCCGTTGCCTGGCTGGAAACCAATCGCCCAGACGTCCCCATCGACGCTTATACGATTGAATTTCTTTAGCGGAACAAAATCGCCCATCAAAGCGTATGCCCTGTATGTCAATTCGGCGCTGCCTCATCATTTTACTGCTCTTATTCATCTCGCTGTGGGGGTTGGACACGGCCGTTGCCCACGCCCAATCCAACAACGGCCTCACCCTGACCGCCCACGCCGGCTACGATGGCATCTACAAGCCAAACCGGTGGGTTCCGGTGCAAATTACTGCCGCCAACAGCGGGCCAGCCGTAGAAGGACAGATCAGCATCACGTTGGGCAGCGTGGCCACGGCCGACAAAGTAGTCTACAACACCCTCATCTCCCTGCCAACGCAGTCTAACAAGCAGGTGACGCTTTATGTCTACCTGCCGCAGTTTACCGGCAATGTAACGGTTGAACTGCACGACGCCGACGGCCGTCTGCTGGCCACGGCCGTCAGCAACAAACTCACCCAATTAGCCACTGATGGCGTTTTGTACGGCATCGTAACCCCATCGCCAGGCAGCCTGGACTATTTGCAAGATGTTACCGGCGAGCGCTCAGAAGCGGCCGTCGCTTACCTTTCCCTGGACGAACTGCCCGATGCGCCATCCGCCTGGAATGCCCTGGATGTGCTGGTTTTTCATGATGTGGATACCGCGCAATTATCGGCCGCGCAGCAAGAGGCGCTGGACGCCTGGGTGGACATGGGCGGCCAATTGGTTGTTGTTGGGTCACCCAACTGGCAGAAAACGGCCGTTCCCCTGGCCGACAGCCTGCCTGTCACCCTCATCGGCAGCGAATCGGTAGCCGATTTACCGGCGCTCAGCACGGCCGTGGGCCAGCCATTCCGCGACCCGGGGCCTTATCTGGTCGCTACCAGCAGCCTGCGCAGCGGCGAGCTGCTGCTGCACCAGGATGGCCTGCCGCTGTTGGCCCGCCAGGCGCAAGGGCGCGGCGCGGCCTATTTTCTGGCGCTGGACCCCACCCTGGCTCCTTTGGTCGATTGGGATGGCAGCCCGCTGGTCTGGGCGGAAATCGCCAACCGGCTGCCTCAGCTTTCGCCCTGGGCGGATGGGGTCAGAAATGTGTATGCAGCGAACACGGCCGTTTCCAGCCTGCCATCACTCGCCCTACCCTCTGTGCTTCAGCTCGTTTTTTATCTACTGCTGTACATTATCGTGATTGGACCGGTCAATTATCTGGTTCTCAAACGCCGCAACCGGCGCGAACTTGCCTGGGCAACCATTCCGGCGCTGGTCATCTTGTTTAGCGGCATTGCCTATCTCACTGGCTTCCAGCTCAAGGGCAACGAGGCCATCGTCAACCAGATGTCTGTCGCCATTGGCGACATTGACAGCGACAACCTTCAGGTACAGTCGATTTTAGGTCTCTATTCGCCGCGCCGGCACACCTACGACATCGTTTTGCCTGCCTCGGCAATGGCTCGGCCGCTTACGGGCGGCTTTGGTGATGCGCCAACTGTAGAGGCCATTACTCGCGGCAGCAATCTAACGCTGACCAATGTCCGGGTGGATGTGAGCGGCATCGAATCTTTCCTGGTCGACAGTGTGCAGCCATCACCGGCTGTGTCTGGTCAGGCGGCGCTGAATGTGCGCGATGGCAACCTGGAACTGGCGGCTACGGTGCGTAACGAGAGCGATTTGCTGCTGGAAAATGCGACGCTGCTGGTAGGCGATACGGCCGTTAACCTGGGCAACCTCCCGCCCAACACCGAGGTTTCCCAAACCCAAATCATCGGCGTGGCCGGTCTGGCAGGCACAGCCACCGGCGCGCCTGCCCTCAGTTTTGGTCCCAGCATCGGCTCGCCGCTAACCACCAACGCCGCCATCATTTTAGGAACCTCAGATTATTACAGCGATCCGGCTGCTTACCCCCGCTGGCAGATTTTACAGGCCCTGGAAGCTGAATATCCCGGCGCGGCGACCTTAACGACGACTCCGGCGGTCACGCTGCTGGCCTGGTCGGACCGGCCACAAATTGAGGCCACCTTGAATACCGGCAGCGATACCGGGCAGGCAGCCACCACCCTGTATATGCTCGAAATCCCCCTCATTCGCCAGCTTGCCGATGAGCAAATAACTATCCCTGCGACCCTGCTCAACTGGGAAATCCTGGCCGACAGCGGTCTGTATTTGCAAACGATTCAAAATTTTTATCTCGGGCCATCTTCGTGGGTGGAGGTGAATTATCAACCCTGGCCAGAATTACAAGCGATGGACATCACCGACCTGGCTGTGATGGTGCAAGAAAATGCGGCCAGCGGCAGCCCGGCTCCAACGGCCGCCGCCTGGGACTGGTCTGCAGAAACATGGACGCCGCTGCCCGAAAAGGCCTGGGGGGAAACGGCCGTTGCCAACTTCCAACCATTCATTGGCCCACAGAACAACGTCCGCCTGCGCCTGGAAAACAACAGCCCAGACAGCCTGGAAATCGCCACTTTCTATCCGATTATTCAGGGGAGATTACGGCCGTAACCCAGACCCTAAGGGTTTGGCCTCGAGAAGCCAGCCCTGTGGGAACTTAAACCCTTAGGGTCGTTTACCCAGACCCTAAGGGTTTGGTCTCGAGAAGCTAGCCCTGTGGGAACTTAAACCCTTAGGGTCGTTTACCCAGACCCTAAGGGTTTGGTCTCGAGAAGCTAGCCCTGTGGGAACTTAAACCCTTAGGGTCTTTCCAGAGTAATTTATACAGCAAAATCTTATGTCAACAATCATTGAAATTCAGGGACTCACCAAACAATACGGCGAATTGACCGCCCTCAACGACCTGTATCTGACGTTGGAAGAAGGCGCGGTCTTTGGTTTCATCGGCCCAAACGGCGCAGGCAAAACCACCACCATGCGCATCCTCACCACCCTGCTCAAGCCCACCAGCGGCAAAGCATGGGTGGCTGGCCATTCCGTCACCGATGATCCACGCGCCGTCAGGCGGGCCATCGGCTACATGCCGGACTTTTTCGGCGTTTACGACGACATGAAAGTTTGGGAATACCTGGATTTCTTTGGCGCGTGTTACGACATTCCGCCAAATGTCCGCGCCGGTATGATCGACGATTTGTTGGCTCTGGTAGACCTGGGGCACAAAAAAGACGCCTATGTCGAAGGCCTGAGCCGAGGCATGAAACAGCGCCTCTGCCTGGCCCGCACCCTGACGCACGATCCGCAAATCCTGATTTTAGACGAACCGGCCAGCGGCCTGGACCCGCGCGCCCGCATTGAGATGCGCGAACTGCTGCGCGAATTAAAAAACATGGGTAAAACCATCTTTTTCTCCTCGCACATTTTGTCGGAAGTGGCCGATATTTGCACCAGCATTGGCATTATCGAGGCGGGGCGGCTCATCGCGCATGGCGATATGGCCGAAATGCAGCGGCAGTTGCGCACGCATCGGCTGATCCAGTTACGCGCGTTGGGCGATACGCTGCCATTACAAGCGTTTTTGCTCAGCCGCCCGGAGGTCCACAACGTCACCCTTGGCGACGACGCCGATTTACCGCCGGGTACGCTGCGCGTCGATTTTAGCGGCGACGACAACGCACTCGGCCAACTGCTGGCCGACATCGTGGCCCAAAAACTGCCGTTGGTCGGCTTTTTTGAAGAAACGGGCGATCTGGAAGACGTTTTCTTGCACGTTACGCAAGGGATTATCAATTGAATGCGTGGCGATGGTGGCAGGCGCTGCGGGCGAACCCGGTTTATTTGCGCGAAAAAGGTACGTGGGGAAACCCAAACCCGTTTTACGCCCAGTTGATGCGCTACTCGCCGTTTATGGTAATTGGCGCGGTGCTATTGGGCGTTTGCGCCGGTTCGACCAACACCACGTTGTTTTCCGGCAACGAGGATTTGTTTGCGGCGGCATGTTTTTTGTGTTTGCCGGGGTTTTTGTTAACGGCCGTTTCCCTCTACGCCCAATTTTTAGCCCCGGCGCTCACCGCGCCCACCATCAGCCAGGAGCGCGCGCAAGGGACCTGGGACATTTTACGCCTGACGCCCCTGTCGATGCGCCTGATCCTGGCCGGAAAATTGTTTGGCTCGCTCTCGCGGCTGCGCATCTGGCCGATTTTATTTGCGCTCAGCTTGCTGCAAGGCGGCATTTTGGCTCTTTCGGTTAGCGTGTTTGGCGGCGAACGGGCGCTGTGGGGCTGGCTGCTGGGCCTGACGACCACGCTGCGGCCCTGGGCCGAAGTGATGTTTGCCGCCTTGATTGGTTTATACACGTCGACGGTAGTGGAATCGGCGATGATGGCGCTGGTGGGTGCGTATACGGCCGTTATCCTGCTAAAAATCTTCAACAACAGCGGCCTATGGCTGGCCTTACTGCTCCTCAACAACGCCAATGAAACCCTATCTCTGGTGCTGCCAACCGTCGGGCCGCTGCTGATTTATGGGCTGGTGATAACGGCCGTGTGGTTTGGCCTCTCTCATCAGGCAAAAAAGTTAAGCTACGGATAACAATCGCCCAAAGGCGAACACGTTCGCCTCTCCGGCATAAATCATTATGAGCGAAATAACCGAACTCCCGAAAAAACGCCTGCGATCCCTGAGGCAAAATCCGGTCACGATGAAAGAACTACGCAGCCGCATGCGCGGCCGTCGCGCCTTTGTCGTGCTAACCGTGTACCTGATCGCCATGAGCGTCTTCGTCACCCTCATTTATGCCGCCTACGCCGCCGCCGCCAACGACCCCTATGGCTCCACCGATTCCCGCCAGGCCGGCAAAGCCGTGTTCGGCGGCGTATTAACCATTCAAACGTTCATGGTCATTTTTGTTGGCCCATCCTTCACGGTGGGAGCCATCAGCGGCGAAAAAGAACGCCAGACTTACGATCTGCTGCGCACGACGCTGCTCTCTGCCAAAACGTTGGTCACGGGCAAGCTCATTTCCGCCCTCAGCTACGTCTTCTTGCTGATTATTGCCTCTGTTCCGCTGCAAAGCATTGCCTTTTTGTTGGGCGGCGTGGCCGCAGAGGAATTGATCGTCTCGCAGCTCATCATTTTGGTGGGCGCAGTTACGTTTGCTTTGTGGGGGCTTTATTGCTCCAGTGTGATGCGCAGCACGCAGGCCGCCAGCGTAGCCACCTTCGCCGGCATCTTGTTCATGATCGCCGGTATTCCCATGTTGGTCTTGTTGTTCAGCCTGTTTGCCAGCCCGATCATGGCCGGCATGTCGGTCAGTTGGGTGGGTGAAGTGATTTTGTTGTATCTTGGCGTGTTTTTGGCGGCGACCAACCTCCCGGCGGCTTTAATTGTGAGTGACCTGGTTTTGCAGCAAGAAGACGCGATTTTCTTTTTTCAATCTTCTTTTTCTGGCCGTACCTTCTGGTTTCCATCGCCCTGGCCGATTTTTCTGCTACTCTACAGTTTGTTGGCTCTGTTGTTTTATGCGCTCAGCGTGCGCCGCGTGCGGCGGATTGCCAACAAATGATGGGGGTTCATCAGGAACTCAGTGGGTTGACAGCCCCTGATGCGTGATACGTGATGCGTGACCAGAGAGGTTTCACACATCACGTATCACGCATCAGACCAAACCCCATGAAATCCCAAAGACCCATGATGGGCATTTAGCATTGGCCGCTTAGAACTTTATGGACACAAATTTTCAAGACCTTGTTGCGCAATTACGCCGCTGGCACGGCCGTCGCCGTGTGCGCGATGGCCTGTTGTGGCTGCCAAAGGGCCTGCTGGCCGGACTCATGCTGGCGGTGATCGTGGCCACAGCGGCGCGGTTACGGCCGTTATTGGACAATCGGCAAATAGCTTATGTGGCGGTTGGGGCCGGGCTGATTGGTTTGCTGGTTGGTTTGCTGGCTGTACTGGGGCAGCGGGCCACGCTGCTGGCTCAGGCGCGGTTTGCCGACCGGCAGTTTGGGCTGAAAGAGCGAGCGGGAACGGCCGTCGAAATCCACACCGGCGCGCTAACAGTCCCGCCAGAGATTGCCGAGGAACAGTTGGCGGACACCTTAACGGCCGCAGCCCGCGTTGATGCCGCCCGCGACCTGCCTTTGCGCGTGAACGGCCGTGATTGGGCCTTTATTTTGATAGCCATGGTGGTGTTGGCAACGGCCGTGCTGCTGCCCAATCCCCAGGAAACCATCCTCAAAAAAGCGCGCGCCGTCCAGCAAGCCATCGCCGAACAAATCCAAACCCTGGAAGCGCTGCAAGAAGAAATCCAACAAAACGACAGCCTGACAGAAGAACAACAGCAAGAACTGCTCCAACCCATCGCAGGCGCGTTGCAAGATTTGCAAGCGGGCAACACGTCGCCGGAGCAAGCCGTGGCCACCCTCTCCGAAGCGGAAGCCGATCTGCGCCAGCTAGCCGCCGACAACAACACCGGCGAATTGCAGCAGCGCCTGCAAGAAGCCGGCCAACCGCTGGCCGAAAACAGCGCCGGGCAGCAGCTCGGCCAAAGCTTGCAAAGCGGCGATTTGTCCGGCGCCGCTGCCGCCGCCGCCCAACTGGCCGACAATTTGCCTACCCTCAGCCCGGAAGAACGGCAGGCGCTGGCCAATGATTTGGCCGCCACGGCCGCCGCGCTGCAAGGCGTGGATGACCAACTGGCCCAACAGTTGGCCGACGCGGCCCAGGCTTTGCAAAACGGCGACACGGCCGCCGCGCAAGAAGCGCTGCGCGACGCGGCCGGCACGCTGCAGCAGCGGGCGCAGGAAAACGCCGCCGGGCAGCAGGCCCAAGCCGCCGCCGGGCAGTTGGCGAACGGCCGTCAGGAAATCGCTCAGGCCGGGCAATCTGGGCAAGGACAGGAACAAACAGCCCAGGGAAATCAAACCGGGCAAGGACAAAGTCAGAGCCAACAAGGTCAGGGAAACGGTGATGGGCAAGGGGAAGGACAAGGAGAAGGGCAGGGATTGGGACAAGGCGCGGGCAATGATCAGGGCGAAGGAACCGGCGGCCCCGGTCCCGGCGGCGGCCATGCCGAGAACGTTTTTGTGCCGGAAATCCGTGACCTTAGCGGCGAGCAAGGGGTAGACGTGGAATTGCCCGCCGAATGCGCCGCCAATCCGGCTAACTGCGGCGCGCTGCTCAGCGAAACGCCCACCCAATTGGGCACAGAAGGCAGCACTGTTCCCTATAACCAGGTCTTCGGCGACTACCGCAACGCCGCCTCGGAAGCCCTATCCAGGGATTACATTCCGTTAGGCATGAAAGGTTACATCCGCGATTATTTTTCGTCTCTTGAACCATAAGGGAGATTGGAGATTAGAGATCGAACCCATCTCCCCAGGAATTTACCAATGACTGATTTCACTATAGAAAATTTTCGGGAAACGGCCGTAGCCATCGAAGCCGAAATCGCCAAAGTTATCGTCGGGCAGCGAGACGTGGTGCGGCATGTGCTGATTGGCATTCTCAGCGGCGGGCATGTGCTGCTGGAGGGTGTGCCCGGGCTGGGCAAAACCATGCTGGTGCGCACCTTTGCTCAGGCGATGAGCCTGGACTTCAGCCGCATCCAGTTTACGCCCGACCTGATGCCCGCCGACATCACCGGCACGGACATCATGGAAGAGGTGGGCGACGGCCGTCGCCAATTCCGCTTCCAACAAGGCCCCGTCTTTGCCAACCTGATTTTGGCCGACGAAATCAACCGCGCCACGCCTAAAACCCAATCGGCGCTGTTGGAGGCCATGCAAGAACACACCGTCACTGTGTCTACCCACACCTACACACTGCCAGAACCGTTTTTTGTGCTGGCAACGCAAAACCCCATCGAACAAGAAGGCACTTACCCGCTGCCGGAGGCACAATTAGACCGCTTCCTGTTCAAAATCAATGTCGGCTTCCCTTCGTCAGCCGAGTTAACGGAAATTTTAACGCGCACAACCGGCAAAGAGGTGGCGGTGGCGGCCACGGCCGTTTCCGGCCCCACCATCATCGCCATGCAGCAGCTTGCCCGCCAGATTCCCATCCCCAGCCACGTCACCGACTACGTTAGCCGTCTGGTAGTCGCCACGCATCCCGGCGGCAGCCCTGCGCCGCGCGTCAACAATTACGTGCGTTACGGCTCCAGCCCGCGCGGGGCGCAGGCGCTGGTGCTGGGCGGGAAAATTACGGCGCTGTTAGACGGCCGTCTCAACGTCGCCTTCGACGACATCGCCGCCGTCGCCCCCGCCGCCCTGCGCCACCGCCTGCTGCTCAACTTCGAGGGCCAGGCCGAAGGCATCCGGCCAGACGACGTGGTGGCGGATTTGCTGGATAAGGTGAAAAGAGACTAGAAATTAGAGATTGGAGGTTGGTTCGATCTCTAATCTCCAATCTCCTTCTTCCCATGAACCTTTTCGACGAACCCACCCTGCGCAAGCTGGAACAACTTACCCTTGTGGCCGAGCAGGTGCGCGTGGGGATAATGAAGGGCGACCGGCGCAGCCGGAAGCGCGGCACGTCTATTGAATTTGCCGACTATCGCAACTATGTGAAGGGCGATGATTTGCGGCGGCTGGATTGGAATGTGTATGCGCGGTTGGAACGGCCGTTTATCAAACTGCTCGAAGAAGAAGAAGACCTCTCCGTCCACCTGCTCATCGACGCCAGCGCCAGCATGGACTGGCCCCCTACCAACCAATCAACAAACCAACAAACCAACAAACTCCTCTATGCCCTCCGCCTGGCCGGCGCGCTCGGCCATATTGCCCTCACGTCCGGCGATTTGCTGACAGTGACTCTGCTCACCAGCCAGGGCAACCGCAATTGGGGACCGTTTCGCGGCCAACAAAACAGCCTGCGCCTGCTGCAATTTTTAGAAACCAGCACAGCCAGCGGCCCGACCGATTTGAACCTGTCGCTGCGCAATTATGCGCTGCACGGCCGTCGCCCTGGCCTGCTCTTCGTCATCAGCGATTTGCTCTCGCCAGGCGGCTATAAGGATGGGGTAACGGCCGTGCTGTCCCGTGGTTACGAAGTCGGCCTCATTCACCTGCTCAGCCCCGACGAAGTCGACCCGCCCCTCAGCGGCGACCTGAAACTGGTAGATGTGGAAACCGGTCAGGACGCCGAAATCAGCCTGGACGGAGCCACGCTGGCCGCCTACCGGCAGCGTTTACAAGCCTGGCAGGGCGAAATCGCCGCCTTTTGCGCCGGTCGGGCCAGCCACTACATCCCCCTCGTCACCGATACGCCCTGGGAAAAAGTGGTGATGCAAACCTTACGCCTGAAGGGCGTTGTCAAATAGTGGTCTGTATGCGCTGGCGCAAACCAGTAAAAACGGCCGTCTTCCTCTCTGTTTTCCTGGTCTGCTGGATAGTGGCCTGGGCTGCGTGGCAGGTGTATGCCTACGCCCGCGTGGACGAAACCCGCCCGGCAGATGCAGCGATTGTGTTGGGCGCAGCGGTGTTTGGCGAACGGCCGTCGCCCGTCTTGCGCGAGCGCATCAACCACGCCATTCGCCTGTATCAGGCCGGAACCGTGCGGTACATCCTCTTCACCGGCGGGCAGGGCCGCCCCGGCGAACCGACCGAGGCCGACGTTGCGGCGCAGTTTGCGCTGGCGCACGGCGTGCCGCCGGAAGCCATTTTGCGCGAGACCACTTCCAGCAACACCCTGGAAAACCTGAAGAATGCGCGGGAAACGGCCGTGGCTCAGCAACTCGACACCTTCCTCATCGTCAGCACGCCCTTCCACATGAAACGCGCCATGGCCATCGCCGCTGACCTGAACATGCAAGCCTACAGCTCGCCCACACGGAGCATTCAATGGATCAGTTGGCGGACAAAACTGCGGGCTTTTGCGCAGGAAGTGGCCAGCTACCTGCTATTTGAGGGGAGATCGGCAGCCAATGCGGTTTGCAAGGCCGTCACGATTTGTTCCACTTCAAACGGCTTCTGAATCCAGCCGACAATGCCGTGGCGCAAAGCCGCCCGATCTTCCTCGCCAAATGGATAGCCGGTCAGAATGATCATCTTGATCTCTGGCTGGATTACGCGAAGCCGAGAGTAAAGCGTCGCGCCGCTGATGTCGGGCATGACCATGTCGCTTAGAACCAGAGCAATCTCGTCGCTGAAGGCCTGAAACAGGCGAATAGCTTCTTCGCCATTAGCCGCCGAATAGGTGCGGTAGTTGAAAGATTCCAGGGTGGTGCAGATGGCTTCGCGGGTAATTTGCTCGTCTTCCACCACCAGAATCAACTGACCCGCGCCTCTTTGCGCCACCGCATGAGAGCCTTCGGTCAAAAAAGGCGTCAAGCGCGTCTGGGCAGGAAAGTAAAGGTAAAAAGTTGTGCCTTCGCCAGGCGTACTGTCGACGTCGATATATCCCTGATGGTGTTTGATGATGTTGTACACCTGCGACAAGCCCAGGCCCGTGCCTTTGCTGCGGGCTTTGGTGGTGAACAACGGCTCAAAGATGCGCCGCTGAATTTCCGGCGACATGCCCTCGCCGGTATCGCTGACTTGCAAACAAATCCATTCACCGGGAGGCATATCGGGTAACGGCCGTGCCCCATCTGCCTTCACCGCCAACCGCGTTAATTCCAGGCGCAAATTGCCGCCATCCGGCATGGCATCCCGCGCATTCACCACCAGGTTCATCACCACCTGCTGCAACCGCGTCAGATCCGCGCTGATCACATAATCGCCTTCTTCATATTCCAGGCGCAACTCAATTATTTCTGGCAGCATTCGGCGTAACAAATGGAAGAATTCCTTTAAAAATGGCAGTAAGGAAAGGGGACGGCGCTGTACATCCGATTGGCGGCTGAAATCGAGAATCTGACTGATGAGGCTGGCCGCCAGTTTAGATTGTTGGAACACAGTTTCCAGGCGTTCGCTCAAATAAGCGGGTAGTTCTGGCGTCTTTAAAAGCATTTGCGTATACAGCAGAATAACCGTCATGATATTGTTAAAATCATGCGCGATGCCGGCAGCCAGTTGCCCGATCATCACCAATCTTTCTTGCGCCTGAAGGTATTGCTGTTGTTTGCGCGCCTCGGTAGTATCGCGCAGGACCAAGACCCAGCCGCCAGACTGCGTTTGCGTGGGTTGAGCGCGCACTTCAAAGGTGCGGGCAAACTGCGGTACAAAAACATCGTGCCAAAGAGCATCGGCTGGCGGCGCTTGCAGCAATTCGTAGATGGGGCGGCCGCCTAATGATTTGATGGGCTGGCCTGAGGGCGTACGAACCAGGAAGGTGAGATAGTTTTGCGCTGCCGGGTTGGCGAGTTCAACTTTGAGGTGCGCATCCAGGAGCAAAATGCCGTCTTGAACTGTATTTAAAATATGCTGCACTCGCTGGGCAATTTGCTGGGTTTCTTGCAGCAGCCTGGAATTTTGCAGCGCGATGGCTATGGTGGCGGCGATATGTTGCAAGCGTTGGGTGTCTTGATCATCAAACTCGCCTGGGGTGTCGCCATCCAGACGCAGCAGACCCAAAACGTTGTCTTGTTGCAAAATGGGCACGACAAGGTGTGACCGCACCCAGGCGGTATCGGTGTACACAATCCAGCGGGGGTCCTGGTAGGTGTCGGGGATGACGGCCGTTTGCCGGCTGTCCACCACTTCCCGTTCCAAAGGCATGGCCGATAATGATTGCTCCAGGTTGGTCACCAGGGCTTCGCCGCCCAGTTTATCATATCCCTGCCAACGAGCGATCTGAAGGATATCGTCGTTGAGAAACATGATGTGGGCCGCTTTGAAGGGCACGATTCGCTGCACCTGGCGCAAAATCTGGTCGAGCAGATCTTCCGGCTGTGTTTGGGAGGCCAGCGAAAGGGTGGCTTCAGCCAGAGTCTCGGCCAGAAGGCGTTGTTCGTGTTCGGCGGCCAGGAGAAGGCTGCGTTCGGCGGCGGCTAGTTCTTGCTGCGTGATGTCGATACCGGTGCTGATGATGTGTTGGACACGGCCGTCTTCGCCCAATAACACCGCGCTGGTCCAATCAATCAACCGGCGCTGACCGGTGCGCGTCAGCCAATTTCCCTGGTAATGCACGGGTTGTAAATCTTGCCGCAGGTGGGCCAGAATGGGTTCAAGTTGTGCCGCTCCTTCGGGCGTCAGCAGGCGGTCGGCGACAGATTGACCGACCATTTCTGCGGCTGCGTAACCGGATAGTGCAACACAGGCGCGGTTGAATCGTTCGATACGGCCGTCAGGATCACACACCATCACCAACGCCCCCGATGTATCCAACACCGTCGTTGCAAAATCCCGCTCTTTGCGCAGTTCGGTTACGCTTTTTTCCAGGCTGCGGATCAAATAGGATGCCGAAATAACCAGCATGATGCTAATCGCCAAAAAGATAGCGATGCTGTTCACCCAGTCCGCTAACCGGACTGCGGCATTCGTATCGGCTAACAACAAGAAAGACAGGTAACCATTTAGCTGAAGCGCAGCCACCAGCAGCAGCGTGCCAACGCCGATAAGCAAAGCGGCCACACTGCGCCGAATGTTAAAAAATATGGCTGTTAGAACAATAAACGCCAGCAGGAAGACACGGCCGTCGCCGCTGTAGCCTCGAAAAGAAAAGTCGGCCACCCCAAACAAATAAACCAGCAGCAAAAATGCGGTAACGCGCGCCGCATACCCCAAACGCGGCAAGAAAGTCACAACCAACATGGCCGCCGCCACGAGCAAATAAAACCCGATAACCAACCAGCTTGTCAGCCAATTGCCTGTCTGCTGGCCTATCTGGTAGGTCGTGACCAACCCCACAGACAGCCCGGCCACCCAAAAGAGCAAAATGCCCCGCAGCACCCAATGCAGCAATTGGTCGCGCCACGCTTCTAGCGTTTGCGGCGAGTCGGTATGCAAATCAAAGCTGCGCGGGAATTGAGAAAAGGACATGTTTTTTAACGGCCGTTTTCCAAAATTAAGCGAATCGATCGAATACAAATGCGGTCGGCGATCCGCAGATGGTGGGTGTGGACAAGAAGAGAACGGCCGTTGCCGCAAAAACACCTTCTTCCAGCCGCGCTGCTCGCGCCAAATTTTGCGCCCAAGCGCCTAACGTAACATCCAGTTGTCCCACAGCAATGGTTCCATGCGCCGTAAACGTTCTTGTTTCCCTCTAACCCGGCCAAACCAAGCGTACCTGACCCGACGCAAATATAGTATCACGTCAGACAGGGATTCCCAATAAAAAACGACCAAAGTAAGGGTATGGTTCGGGAATTGGGGAGGATGGGGCAACAACACTTTGTGGGTTTGGGTAAATGAGCAGGCAGCGCCTTTTTGAAGCGTGCTACGTGAGGCGTGAGGGGGAGAGGGTCAACCCTGGCCAAACCCACACATGCAGAAGGCCCAACACCTCAATCCGTCGGCGCGGAAATAGCCTGAGGAATATAAAGGGCGGCCGCCTGGCGCATTTCCACGGCCAGATCGGCCCGCAGCCAGCCAGGCGCTAAAACTTCTACCTGCGCGCCCCAACTACGAATCCACGGCTTCATTTCCAATGGTTCCGCCACCTGTACGCGCAGCAGGCAGCCGCCGGCCGGCGTGGCCTCAAGCGTCTGCGATGGGTGCCACTGGCGTTCACGCACCTGGGCATTTACTTCGGGCGCAAAGCGCAAAACAACTTCATTCACCTCGTCGCCGGCCATGATTCGCCAGCCGGAAGCCAGCCGTGCTTCCAGATCAAAATCTTCTGGGATGGTGAACTTTTTCTTTAAAACGGCCGCGCTCTCCAGCCGATCCAGCTTAAAGGTGCGAATTTCGTCCGACCAACTGTCATGACCAATAACGTAGATGCCTGAGGGGGTCGGCTCCAGGGCATATGGGCAGATGACCCGCTGGCGCAGCACCCCGCTGCGTGGCGAACGGTAGCCGATTTTTACCTGTTGGCCGGTTCCCCAGCCTTCGGCAACGGCTTCCAGAACGGCGCCCTGGCTGCTCGTTTCGCGTTGGTCCACGCGGTCGGCGGCGCGCTGGAGATGGTTGCTAAGGGGTTTGGGCAGGGTGGAGGCCAGCTTGCGCAAGGCAGCCATGACATGAGGATTGCGGTCTTCAACTGTGCGCGAAAGCAGAAGCCCGGCCAGCACCAGGGCCATGGCTTCCTGAAAGGAAAGCCGGATACTGGCTAAATAACGGCTGCGATTGATCCCGAAACGGCCGTTTTCCTGCCACACAGGCACACCCTGATCACACAAAAACTCTACGTCCCGATACACCGTGCGCCGGTCAACCCCTAAATCATCCGCCAATTCAACCGCCGTCAGACCTTCCGGCGCCAACAACAATAAAGACTCAATCTCGCGCAGCCGCGCTGTCCGTGTCGCTAATCGTGCCATCGCTTACACCCCAGAATGTAGACCATACGTTCTACAAGAAATTATAGCACAACTTATGCTAAAATGTGCCTACACAGAAACCAATGCGCCCCTCTGTACACCGCTACAGTAGTGAACAGAAATATCTGAAACGTATTGACCGGTTTTACCAGGCGGTGGCTAACAACTATTCACCAACACAACAAGGCAACAAGGCAAAAGACAATGACCCAAACCAGGGAGCCAACCTCACCCAAACAAGCTAGCAGCGCAGAACAAATCGCGGTCCTCACGAGAACCGTCCAAAGATTAGAGGCTGAACTGGCAACTTACAAAGAAACCGGGGCGCAAATATCTCGTTTTGCTAACCAACTGCGTACAGCGGCCGAAGTTTCCAAACAACTCAGCTCAATTTTGGAGTTAGACCCATTGTTGAGCGAGGTTGTCACGCTGCTAAAAGAACGGTTCGAGCTTTATCACGTCCACGTCTATCTGCTGGACGGCGACGACGGCATCCTACGCATGGTGGCCGGTTCTGGCTCCGTTGGTGAGCGTCTGCGCGATCGTCGCCATACGATTGCCCTGGACACCGAACACAGCCTGGTCGCTCGCGCCGCCCGCGATGGGTACACCATTCTGGTAGATGATGTAAGCCTGGAGCCAGACTTTATGCCCAACCCGCTGCTGCCCAATACACGCTGCGAGTTGGCCGTGCCGCTGATCCTTGGCCGGCAGGTTCTGGGCGTTCTGGATGTGCAAGACGATCGGTCCTATCGTTTTGACCAATTGGACCTGGCCACGTTTAGCAGCATATCCGGACACATTGCCACGGCCATCCAAAACGCCTATTTATTTGAAGAGCAAAAAGCGGCAGAACGCGAACTGCGCCGGTACGCGGAGCGGCTGCAAAGTTTGCACCAGATAGATCAGGCCATCTTGACGGCCCAATCGCCAGAAAGCATCGCCGGTAAAGCCATCGAATGTTTGAAGACCATTGTGCCTTACCACCGGGCAAGTTTTACGATGTTTGATTATGAGAACAGCCGGGCGCACGTTGTATCGGTGACCAGTGGTGACGAAACCTCTCTGATGGAGGGAGATTATCCGCTGGACCCAAACACCGAGACTTTGGCGTTGATAAACAAAGGGCCAATTTTTGGCGCACTGGATAAATTGCAACCTATTTTGCCGTTTTTTAACACGTTGATGAACGGGGGGACGCGATCTATTTTGATTTACCCGCTGCACACGCATGAGAAGTTAATGGGCACTTTAAACCTGGGGCGTGACACGGCGGACGCGTTTGATGAAAGTGAGGTTACGGCCGTTGGCGAAATCGCCGCCCCCTTAGCCATTGCCATCGAACAAGCCCGTCTCTACGAACAGGTCAAGCAGCATGCCCAGGTTTTGGAAGAACAAAATCTGGAATTGGCGCAGTTTGCTTATGTGGCCTCGCATGATCTTCAGGAGCCATTGCGCATTGTTGTCAGCTATGTGCAGTTGTTGCAGCGGCGCTACGGGGGCCAGTTTGATGAAGACGCCGACCTGTTTTTTCATTACATCGTTGATGGCGCGCTGCGGATGCGCGACCTGATCAACGGGCTGTTAGATTATTCCTATTTGGGTCGATCAGGGTCGCCGTTCGCCGTAACAAACTGCCATGACGTTTTAGCGGAAGCGCTGGCAAACCTTCAGGTAACCATCGAAGAAACCGGGGCGATTATCCATGCCGACCCTTTGCCAACCCTGTTGGGCGACGCCGTTCAACTGCGGCAGTTGTGGCAAAATCTGATCAGCAACGCGATTAAGTTTAGCGCGGCCCAACCAGAAGTTTTTATTGGCTGTCGGAACGACGGGCAAGATTGGCTGTTCTGGGTGCAGGATAATGGCATTGGCTTAGACCTTGAGTATGCCGAACGAATTTTTGCTATTTTCCAGCGCCTGCATACCCTGGAAGAATATCCCGGAACCGGAATTGGGCTGGCCATTTGCAAGAAAATTGTAGAGCGTCATAACGGCCGTATCTGGGTAGAATCTCAACCTGGAGAAGGCGCCACGTTTTATTTCACGCTGCCCACGTAAGAAAGGACACAAATACAATGACCGATTCACAAAGCCCGACCAAAACGCTGACCAACATTTTATTGGTAGAAGACAATCCGGCCGATATTCGCCTGACCCAGGAAGCCTTCAAAGAGGCCAATCAAAACACCATCCTGCATGTCGTGCGCGATGGCGCAGAAGCGTTGGAGTTTTTGCGCCAGACCGGCCGATTTACGGCCGTTCCCCGTCCCGATATGATCTTGTTAGACCTGAACCTGCCTAAGAAAGACGGCCGTCAGGTCCTCGCCGAAATCAAAAAAACACCCGACATCAAACGCATCCCCATCGTCATCCTCACCAACTCCAAAGCCGCCGAGGATATTCGTCAGACCTACGAACACCACGCCAACAGCTACATCACCAAACCCGCCAACCTCGACGAATTCATGACCGTCATCAAACAAATCGAACAATTCTGGTTAAGTATCGTCCAGTTACCATGAACAAAACCGTATTTTCTCAACTTCCTTGCTGGCCACAGCATCGCTGGAGCCTGTTATGAATCAACCACTCATCAACATTCTTCTGATTGAAGACAGCCAGGCCGACGCCGACCTCATCCGTTACCTGCTCAACAGCCTGGCGGCAATTCCAACCCCTCAGCCTGAAGAGATAACCATTCATCAAGCCAAACGTGTTTCCGAGGCTGCCAGCTTGCTGGCCAAAAACACCTATCAAACCATTCTGCTCGACCTTTCCCTGCCCGACAGCCAGGGTCTAGACACCTTCAAAAAAATCAAGATCAACGCCCCCGGCACCCCAATCATCGTCCTGAGCGGCCTGGACGATCAAACCATCACCTCCAAAGCCATGAAGGAGGGCGCGCAAGATTACCTGGTAAAAGGCAGCATCGACGCCCAGCTTCTGATCCGCGCCATTCGCCACGCCATCGAACGCCAACACCTGATCAACAACCACCTTCAGGCTAAAAACCAATTGGCCCAGCAAACCATCGAGCTGCAAACCCGCAACGAAGAATTAGACCAGTTTGCCCACACCGTCGCCCATCAGGTCCAGGGGCTTCTGGGACAAGTCATCGGGTATGGCAGCTATCTACACATGGTTTATTTGGATCAAATGGATGCCGAAGGCCAGTTGGCGCTGAAACGCATTTTGCAAAGCGGCCACAAAATGAACAATGTACTCAACGAAATTTTGCTGCTGGCCAGCGTAGACCGAGAAGAAGCGATGCTGATCCCGCTGAATATGCAGCGAATTGTCGCCGAAGCATGTAAACGGCTCGTATTTGAAATTCAAGAAAGCGGCGCCCAAATTAGCCAGCCAGACGAGTGGCCGACGGCCGTTGGCTACCCCTCATGGATCGAAGAAGTGTGGGTCAACTACATCAGCAACGCCCTGAAATACGGCGGAACGCCGCCCACCTTGCAATTGGGAGCCAGCATCACCCCAGACAGCACCATCTGCTTCTGGGTAAAAGACAACGGCGACGGCATTACCGAAGCTGACCAATTTCGATTATTTAAAACCCACACCCGCCTCAATCCACAACGCACCCAAGGCAAAGGATTGGGTCTCTCCATCGTTCGCCGCATCGTAGAAAAGTGCGGCGGGCATGTCGGCGTAGACAGCCAATTGGGCAACGGCAGCACGTTTTGGTTCACCCTGCCCCAGGCGCCGCCGCCAACAGATGCAGTCGCTGCTTACCAGTCTATCAAGACCGGCTCTGTCCCCACACCACCCGCCGCATAATCCACACGCCCACTTGCATGGGATGACGCAGCCAGCGCTGCCAGGCCAATTCATTCTGGCTCTTTATGCCATAATACAGGCTCAACGAGGCCGGCTGGGGGAAAAACAACGCCCGCGCCCGCTGCCCATGCCCCATCTCCGCCCAGCGAGCATCGCCAAGAGGCGGCCAATCGCGGGGGATTTCTGTCAGCGCCAAGGTAAAGGTGGGGTTGATGCCAGATCTGGCCTGCAACTGCGCCGACAATGGCGTGATGCCGTGCAGCAGCGCCAATGCCGGGGCCACCAGCGGATAACGCCGCCGCAAGCGCGCCCAATTGATCCGCCCGGAAAATTTTTCCGCATACGCCACCAGGTCCACCAAGCGAATCAACCGCCATGGCTCCACAATCATGTGCCGGTACAGATGCCACAACATAACTTCGTGGTCTAAAGTAAAGGCTTGCTGGTCGCCCAGGTAAAACGGCCGTAACCAGGCCGCCACATCCGCCAATGTCAACGAATCCCCGGCCATAAAGCCGCTAAACAAATTGTGATGCAGTTCCAACTGCACCACCGCGCCATCCACCGTTCGCGCCAGCCCCACGCCATGCCGGTGGTCTGGAGGAATGGGACCGCTTGCCAGCGGCGAGAACCCCCAATCAGCCAGCGCCCGGCGCAGGCGCGGCTCGTCGGCCGAGCTTACCAGCACATCCACATCGCGCATGGGACGCAGCGCGGGTTCCGGGTAAACCACGCTGGCCAGCGCCATCCCCTTCAACACGACCAGCGGCACATCGGCTTGCTGGGCGGCCTGCAAGGCATCCCCAACGACGGCCTGGGCTACCTCGTGCCAATGCCGGGCGCGCAAAAACATCCCTTGCAGGCCCAAGCGCACGGCCGGCGGTGGGTCGAAGGCCGCGCGCCGCATGTGGGCGTAGAGCAGCGGTCCCAGTCCCTGGGTCTCGGCCGCCGGCAGCAGCGCGTCCCAGGCGGCAAAAGAGGCCAGATGTTGGGCTAAACGGGAGTCGTCATTCTGGGGGAGGTGGGCGCAGGCCAACAGCAGGCCATCCACATTACTCATAGGCGGAGGGATTGATCGTGAATCCAGGCGGCAACGGCCGTTGCTTCGTCGTAAGCGATCTGGTAGGCAGGCACATGGCGAGCTATGTTGGCCGCCGAGGAGACGCCCTTATCCGGCAAATTGCGGGCGTTGACCAGGTTTTGCAGCAGGTGAAAAGCGGCTTCGGCAGGGGTTAACGGCCGTATATCTAACGACACGTCCGCCCGGTAAGTAGGAAACAGCAGCAGACGCAGCGGCGCAGGGCCGGCCGTAACGCCTGCGCCCATCCAGGCGGGCAAAATCCAATGGGTGCCATCGGTCATCGCCGCCAGCGGCGGCGAGGTTGGGTCGGGCAGCCAGGGCGCCCAGGCGGGCGGCAGCGCTTCCTTCAGCACCAGGGGGCGAGCCAGGCCCGTCATGGTCGGCGGGTCGCCGGGCGACAGGGCGGCGACTTCGTCGCTGAGGTAGGTCGCCCCGTTGGCCAGCAGGCAGGCCGTGAGGGTGGATTTGCCACTGCCGGTTGGTCCGCCAAGGAAAACGCCCATTTCGTCAACTATCACGCCGCCTGCGTGAAATATCAGGTGGTTGGCTTGCGCTTCGATGAGCGCGGACACTAAATCTTGCATCAGCCAGGGCAGCAGGGCGACGGCCGTTGGGCCGGTTTGCAAGCTGTGCCCGTCGCGGCGCAGGACGAAACGGCCGTGATCGTTTTGGCTGATGTGGTAGGTGGCGTGTGGGGGGTAACGGCCGTCTAAACTATGCCGGAACATCTCGGCCAGATAGGCGGCCATCTCCAGATCGTCGCATTGCAGAGAGACGGCCTGGTCGCCAAAGTGAATGAGCAGCGGCGACGGGTTCATTGCCAATGAATGGCTCCGTGGCTGGCAAAACTGGCCAGAATGTCGGGTACGTCGGTGGTGATGGCTAGCGCGTCGTCGGGGTAAGCGGCGGCCAGAATGGCGGTGATGTCGGCGATGGTGCGACGGCCGTCGCACAACTGCCAGACCAACGCGCCGCTCTGGTTGGTTTGCAAAATCTGGTCGCTGGCCGGGTTAAACAACAGGAGTTCGCCGTCCAGAGTTTCGATGCGAAAGTTGGGGGTGGGTAACGGCCGTTTTTGCAAATCCACTCTCAATCCATGCCTTCAAGAAATTTAAGCGTCACTCAGAATTGGCGTCTGTGCCCTAACCGCCAAAGAATTGGATATTCGCCAATCCCCACTCAGGGAATCAACCAGCTAATCGTCCCGGCCGGATACGTCACATCGGCGACGTGGATGGTGCTGTTGCTGGCCGGGGGCGCGTCAAACGAAATCCCCCGATTTTCATTGGTTGCATTGGCCGTCACATCAATGGAAGCAAAAATCAGAAAACCCTGCTGGGAGTTGGTCGAAATGACTCGCAGCCAAATCTGGTAAGTTCCCGCCACGACGCCGGTCGTCGAATCTACAGTCTCCACACCAGAGCCGGCCAAACCGGCGTCGCCGCTATGTACCAGCGTCAGGGTAGTCAGATTGGCAGGCGTGGCCCAGGTGTTGTCGCCTGGATCAAACACTTCCAGGTCCAAATCAATCTCGCCCACCTCAAACCCCCAATCCAAAACAACGCCCAGTAAGCCCTGGATAACTTGCGGGGTCGCTGTGGCCGTGGGCGTTGGTGTGCTGGTAGGCGTGGCCGTGGGTGTGCTAGTAGGTGTGCTGGTTGCCGTACTGGTGGGTGTGGTCGTCGGAGGAGAGGTTGGCAAACCGGATGTTTGAGCATGTGCCGGCAGCACCCCGACGCGCAAGACAGGCTTCATCCACTGCCCCATCACGCTGCTCAGAGTGACCGTACCCGCAGCCGCAGCCAAAATTTTCAACGCCTTCCGTCGGGAGATAGACGACAATTCAGGGTCGTGTTCTTGTTTTGATTCTTGTGAGTTATCAGGGTGTGTCATGTCAATTCCTCCTGATTTTTGTCTGGTATTGATTGATGACGCCGCTAACTATACTATGCTCGCCCATGCCTGACAATGCGTAGTTGGCTGCGCCATCCACGAAGAATTTGTCGTTAAGACGAAAGATTGGTCGTTGACAAATGAAATCGAACAGCAGTCTGTTTTTTAATTGACCGGTTGTTTGTGTGCCCTGAGTTATGATCCCGTTTTGTTCTCTTGTATAATGTTTTGTATCTGCTCAGGTTTCTCTGGGAAGACCCTAAGGGTTTGAGTTCCGGGGGAATAAACTTCTCGAGAGCAAACCCTTAGGGTCTGAGCAAATACAATGCTTTTACATTCTGCAACTGGGAGAAACATCTATGACACAACCTGTAGTTGGTTGGGAAAGCACCGAGCCTGTCCCGGAAGGCACTCGCTTTAACCGCTATTTGAATGCGCGAAACGGCCGTCTCCACATAGAAGACCTGGATCTGGCGCAATTATTTCTGGGCGGCAGCGGCCCAGGCATCGGCCGCACGCTGCCCAGCCCGCTGGAAATCGTCTACCTGCCGATCATCAGCCGCCAGATTGAGTTTATGAATGGCGTTTTTGCGCAAGCGATAGAAGACGTGGGGTATCACGGCCGTTTCATCTACACCTACGCCTCCAAAGCCAACGCCGCCGAAGAAGTCGTCCGCACCACCCTCGCCGCCGGCGCCCACCACGAAATGTCCTCCACCGTCGACGTCGACATCGCTCGCCTGATGATCCGGCGCGGCCTGCTGCCGCAAGACCGCCTCATCGTGTGCAATGGTTTCAAAACCAATGGCAGCACCTACGCCGACAACATCCTGCGCCTCAAAGACGAACACCCCAACGTCATCCCGGTCATCGAAGACCTCAGCGAAATCGCTCCCTTCCTAAACAGCCGCCACCCATTTGATGTCGGTTTACGCCAAAAAAGCTATGGCCCCAATACCACCCTGGCCGAAATGGACGCCGCCAATTCTCGCTTTGGCCTGGCTAGCAAAAGCATGTGGAAAGCGGCCGACTACATCGCCGCCGCCCCTAACCTGACGCTCAAATTGTTCCACAACATGGTCGGCAGCCAACTCACCGACAAAGCCTCATTTGTCGACTACCTGAAACCGGGCATCGAGTTATACGCCCAACTGCGCCAGCGCCACCCCAGCCTATCCATCTTCGATTTTGGCGGGGGTATGCCCGTGGCCATGACCCTGAACTTCGATTTTGACTATGCCGCCTTCACCCGCCAACTCCTGACCACGCTCAAAGAAACCTGCGCCCGGTATAACGTGCCAGAGCCAGACGTGATGGGTGAATTCGGCCGTTACACCACCTCGGAACATGGCGCGCATCTCTTCAAAATCATCGCCGACAAAGAAAACGACTCGGAAACGCCCTGGTACATCATCGACGGTTCGATTATGAGTTCGTTTCCCGATAGTTGGGCGCTGGGCGAACATTTCATTGTGCTGCCACTGAACCACCTGGACAAGCCGTTCCAACGGGTGCAGCTTGGCGGCATCACCTGCGACAGCGATGATGTGTATCCGCCGAAAAAGAGCCACGCGCCGCTCTATCTGCCGGTGGAAACAGACAATTTGTATATCGGCTTTTTTAGCATTGGCGCGTACCAGGAAATGTTGGGCGGGGTGCGCGGCAGCAAACATTGCGTACTGCCGGAAGCGATGGAGTTGGTGGTGTACAAGGATGAAAACGGCCGTTACCAATTCGACCTCCTCCCTGGCCAAACCACCGCCGATGTCCTGCGCAACCTCGGTTATCAGCTCATCTAAAACGCAACTTCACGGCCGTTTTCACGTAATATCACCCAGACGTGGACCCGCAAATATAGACAAATCAGGATAATTTTTATCAATTCACCCATATCTTGGAAATAGCTTGTGACTATATCGAGAGACCCAAAGGGTTTAAACGAACGCCAGGGTGCATTTCTCGAAACCTAACCCTTAGGGTCTATCTAGTTTAATTTCAGAAGCAAAGGCCCACCCGCTGCGCCCACGCTTCTGCGCCAATTTCTTATCAGGAGAAGAGCAATGCAAATGGATCGTACCCGCGTCATTTTTATAGCCATCGTCGGCCTGGCCCTTATCATCGCCTGTGTAGCCGGCGCTTTAACCATGTTCTCCAACAACGCCGCTACCCCCACGCCGGTAGCCCAGGTCGCCACAACCGCCGCCACGACTGCCAGCCCTACACGGCCGTCTACCAATCTCCAATCACCAGAACCCATTTGGGGTCCCAACTACGACGCCAACGATGGCCTGCCCACCTACATCTGCGGCGCAGACGCCTTCGGCAGCTATTTCACCCTGCAACAAATGCAAATGGCCGGCATCGACAAAGCCAACGGCTTCCATCTGGGCATCGTGCCCTTCGCCCTGGACGGCGACCCCAAATATGAAATCTCCGAAGAGCAGCGAACTGCGCTGCTCAACAGCGGCGTTTGGGACTGCCTGCTAACCACCCTGGACTCGGTAGCCCTCACCAGCCCCGGCGTCATCACCGCCATCGTCGATGAAAGCGCCGGCGCCGACCAGCTCTGGGGCCGCAACATCGAAACCATCAACGACATGCAGGGCAAGCGCATCGCCTTTTCACGCGGCAGCGTAGGCGAATACTTCGTCTACTACACACTTTCCATCGCCCAACTCAGCCCGCGCTCCGATGTCACCCTGGTGCCCCAAGACACCGTCGCCGACGCCATCGCCGCCTTCAACAGCGGGCAGGCCGACGTCGTTTCCGGTTGGGAACCAGACATCTACGACGCCGAATCCAGCGGAGGGCTACCCCTGCTCAGTTCCGCCCAACTACGCATCGTCATCGACACCATTGTCACCTCGCGCGACTCCATCCAAAACCAGCCTGACCTGGTGCAAAACTTCCACAATGCCTGGTTCGCCACCCTGAAAGCCCAGGTAGAAGATTTTGATACGGCCGCCAGCCAGATTGCCGCCTGGGGCCACAACGATTGGAGCTTCGTTTACCCGGAAACGGCTAGCACTGATTTTAACGCCTGGCTAGAAAGCGTCGCCCAGGCAGATTTAGGCGACAACGCCTTTGTGATGCGCGACATGCGCCCCATCATCGACCGGCTTAACATTGCCCGGCGCGTTTGGGCCGCCTCCGACGTACCCGTTCCCTCCGACACAGTAGACAATCTGGTCAATCCCGGCTTCGTGATCCGCGCCGCCGAGCAAGCCAGCTTGCAGCCCAACGGCAACCCGGTCAATAACACCTTTTCCATTTCGCAGCAACTAGACCTGAGCGGCGTCACCACTTCCGCTTCAGAAACTCTGGTTGTGCTGCCCTGCCGCACCTTCACCTTCCTGCCCGAATCGACTGAGCTAACGCTGGAATCGCGGCGCATTTTGGATAATTGTGTTGTGCCCACATTGTCCCAAAGCGTCGGTTTGTTCCTGAAGGTGGTTGGCTCTTCGGCGTGGCCGGCCAACAACCCACCCTATACCGAAACTGATATTTTAGAAGTAGCCGAAGGGCGCGCGCAGTCAGTTGTCGATTATTTGGTGAGCAAGGGGATTGATCCGGCCCGCTTCATCATCGAGGCCGCTCTGCCGCCAGAAGACCACCGCAACACCAGCGATGCGAATCTGCAAGCCGCCGACCGCTATGTGGAACTGACCCTGATTACGGTGGGACGATAAATAATAAGTGAGCAGAGACCCCAAGGGTTTCGGAAAACCCTTGGGGTCTGTGGAGACCAAACTATGAAACGTTTGCAACGTTATCGCGGGCTGTGGCTGTTTGTTGGGTTGTTGGGACTCACGGCCGTTGCCTGCCAGCTAGGCAGCATCGGCCAATCAGACACACCCGACACACCCAACATTCCCAACAACGCGACCCTCGTCACCGTGGTCGCCAACAACAGCCTGGTCCCCTGGTTGAACCAGGCCGCCGCCGAGTTTAATGCCAGCGAACCGAAAACGGCCGTCGACCAACCTGTCTACGTCACAATCCAGGGCCAGGAATCCGGCCAATTCATCACCGACCTGGCCAATGGCGTCATCGAACCGCCGTCCATCTGGATACCCGACAGCCCGGTCTGGACCAACGTCCTGGCTGACAAAGGCAACGACGCCTATCAGAGCAACTGCGTCAGCATCGCCGAAAGCCCATTGGTCATCGCCACCTGGCGTAATGTGGCCGAATCGTTGGGCTGGCCTGGGTACGCGCTGGGCTGGCTGGACTTTGGCAGCCTGGCCCAGGACCCATCAGCCTGGAATTACTACACCGGCGGCGAATACGGCGCCAGTTTGCGCCTGAGCCACACACATCCCGGTCTTTCCGGCGCAGGCGCGAGTACGCTGCTGGCGTTGGTGCAGTCGGCGCAGCGGCAGGCGCAAGCCGTGACCGTGGACGAGATCAACCTGCCGATTGTGCAGGCGTCCGTCGGCGCATTTGAGAGCGCCGTGACCTCGTTTGCCAGCGACCCCTACACGCTGGCGCGCACCATGCAAGAACGCGGCCCCAGCTATTTGGGCGCAGCGGTGATGTATGAGAGTGATGCGGTAAGCAGCGGTCAGGGAGAAATCGTGCCGATTTATCCGTTGGAAGGCACGTTTATGGCCACCCATCCGGCCTGCCTCAACCAGCAGTCGGCAGAGCAGGAGGCGGCTAAATTGTTTCGGGATTATTTATTGAGTGATGCGGGGCAGGTAACGGCCGTTTCCCACGCCCTGCGCCCCGTCAAAGCCAACACCCCCATCACCGCGCCGCTCACGGCCGACAACGGCGTAGACATGGCCCAACCGGCCATCATTTTTGGCGAACCCAACGTGCAAACCGTCTACGCCATTCAAGATGTCTGGCAAAACGCCCGCAAAGATGTGAATCTGGTCATGCTGCTAGACACATCCGGCAGTATGCGCGGCAGCAAAATCGACAGCATGCGCGAAGCGGCCGTGCAATTTGTGGCGCAAATGGGCGACGAAGACCGCCTGACCATCATCGCCTTCAGCACCGAACCAAACTTGTTGGTAGAAGGCATTCAAGTCGGACCAAACCGCAACAAATTGACCAACGCCATTCGTGATCTGGATGCCAATGGCGACACAACCCTGTTCGATGCCATCGGCGACGGCGCAACCAGTATCGCGCGCACCAACAATTCATCCATGACCAACGCCATGGTGGTTTTGTCCGATGGGCAAGATACACGCAGCTACCGCTACAGCTTTAATCAGGAGTTAATCGACACCGCGACCGGCAACAACACGACCATTTTCACCATCGCCTACGGCGGTGACGCCGACGAAGGTGTGTTAGGCCAACTGGCCATCAGCGGCAACGGCAACTTTTACCGGGGCGATGAGGCAAGTATCGCCGCCATTTATGATGAGATGTCGGCGGCCTTTGGCGGCAGTGTGGGCGTTGGGCGGTAGGGAAGATTGACGATTGACGATTGACGATTGGTGGTTTCAACTTCGTAGCCGCGGTATCCTTACCGCGCTCTGGGAAATACGCGATCAGGATACTGCGGTTACGAGGAAATGGTGATTCTGTCACCACTCTCCAGTCTCTTTCCCTTCTGTCTTATTCCTGCACTTCCAATTTAGTCCACTGTACCACGGCCGTTTCTCCATCCCCATAATTTTCTCCTACCAACCCCACCTGGCCGGGCAGGTGGCCCACTTCGCCAGCCCATAACAGTTCCCGGTTGATGCGCACAGATACGCCGCCGCTGCCTTCCACCCCACCCACATTCAACCAGATTTCGTTGGGTTCTGCGCCGGTGTGTACATGCGGCCAGGGCTGCCAGGGCACCACGGCCGTTTCCCCCACCCGCACTGTCACATACCCCAACGGCGAAACCAACACCGTCACCGCGTCGCCGATGATCAGGCCATAAGCCACATCCGGTTCGCCGGATTTGTGAACGGCCGTCAGGCGCACGGTGTAATTGGTAGTCGGCAACGGTTCGTCCAGCCAGGTCAGGAACGGGCCGTCAGGGGCAAGCGTTGAGGGGGATGGCAACGGCCGTTCCCCCACCATCACCCCATTCACCGGCGGATCAAACACACCGGCGCTGATGAGGGTGGCTCCAATCGCCAGAGCCGCCAGCAGCAGCAGCGCCAACCAGGGCAGCGAGCGCCCGCGCTCAGACAAAACGCGCCTCAAACAAAGCCCGCTCAAACGCCAGCGGCCAGCCGCCGGTTTGCATCAAATTAGCCGCCAGCCAGCCCAACGTGTCCGAGCTTTTCGCCGATACGCCATTGCCCCCGGCGGCCACATACACACGATCCGTCAGTTGATCCACGTAGGGTTTGCCGTGCGCCGTGTAAGCCACCAGGCAGCGGTGCGTCGTGGCGGCCTCAATCTGCAAGCCGGGGATCATCTCTTCCAGAGCGGCGCGAATCGGCTCTTCCATGACGGCGCTGTCTCCGGCGATCATCCACTTGCGCATGGCTTCCAGGTTGGGCAGCCAGCGATCGGTCCGCGTGTTGCAGCCGATTTTCAGGTAAGCACGGCCGTCTGGATACACAATCGGCGGCAGCAAATAAATGCTGTCGATATCCGGCGAATCAATCTGGTACAGCACGGTGGGCAAGCCGCGCAGGCGGGCCGCCTCCGCTTCCGACAGCCGCGCCAGCAAAATCGTCTCGCTTTTTACGCGCAAATCCAGCTTGCGCGGCAGCAGATCGTAGCAGTTGGCAAAGGCTCCGGCGGCGATGAGGGTTTTGCGCGCCCACAAAACGCGCCCGGTTTCGGTCAAGATTTCCACAGCGTGGGCATGGGGGGTTACGGCCGTTACCGTCTCGGCCACCACCCATACGCCCTGCTGCGCGGCGATGGTCGCCTGGGCTTGCAGCAGCCCACGCGGATTGATGTACCCGGCCGGCGGCGGTTCTAACAAGCCATGACAATTCGGTGGAAATTGCAAACGGCCGTCCGCCTGTTCCAGTTCCAGAGATGTAGCGTAGAGAGAAAAATCCAGGCTAAACCGCTGAGCGACAGCCGCCACAGCGGCCAAATAAGCCGCGTCACGGCCGTGCGGCGCGACATACAATCCGCCAACAGGCCAATAAAATAACACGCCGCTGGTTTTTTCCAGGTAGGCATACTGGCCGATGGCCCGCTGCGCCAGCGCCGACCAGACGGCATCCTCGCTCAGGCGGCGGGTGATGCGGCCCTGGTCGTAATGACTGGCGAAAACGCCGCGATGATTGGCCCAATCGGCCGGTTCGTCCGGGCCAACCAGGGCCACGTTGGGCGTTACCTGGCTCAGATACCGCGCCGCCGCCGCGCCCATCAGCCCTTTGCCAATGACCAGATAATCAAAAATGTGGGAATTTGACCGGGTGTGCATGACTGTTATCTCCAGCAACGGCCGTGCTGCGTTAGAATCTCGCCTAAAAGAGCTTACAGACGGCCAGTCTCAGCGTCAAGAATAGTCTAACACTCCCACCCCTGGCGATAAACGGCCGTTCTGCTTTTTTACGATTGTTTCACTCTTGCCCCTGTTTTTGTTACACTCGGAAGGTATGAAGAAGCCAATCGAGTATCACGTTCAGGAAAATGGCACGGCCGTGCTGCAAATCAATCGACCAGAAGCGCGAAATGCGTTGAATTGGGCAGCGCAAGAAGCGTTCGCCGCCGCCGTAGACCAGGCCGCCCAGAATGCCTGCCTCCGGGTGTTGATTGTTACCGGCAGCGGCGAGCAGGCGTTTGCCGCCGGAGCCGATCTGAAAGAACTAAGCCGGCACCCGGAAGCGGCGGCCGGCGAACGGCTAAACCGGATCATGAGCGGCGCGTTGGCGCAGTTAGCCGAACTGCCGCTGCCGGTAATTGCCGCCATCAACGGCGACGCTTTTGGCGGCGGCTGCGAAATCATCACCGCCTGCGATCTGCGTATCGCCGCCGCCCACGTGCGCTTCAGCTTTGCTCAGGTGAAAAACGCGCTGACCAGTGGTTGGGGCGGCACTGGCCGGCTGGTGCAGTTGATTGGTCAGAGCCGGGCCATCGAACTGATGCTGACGGCGCGGCTTTTTGACGTGGAGGAAGCGCGCCAAATTGGGCTGGTCCACCGCATTACGCCGCCCGGCGCAGATGTCCTGGCCGCCGCTCTGGCCTGGGCCGACGACCTGATGCAGTTCTCGCGTGGGGCGTTGGCCGCCAATAAGGCGTTGGCGCATACGGCCGTTCACCAATCGCTCGCCGAAACCAACCGCCTGGAAAGCGAGCTGTTTGTGTCGCTTTGGCCCCAACCCGACCACCTGGAAGCGCTGCAAGCCTTTGTGGAAAAACGCAAACCAGAGTTTAATGGCGACCGGTGATTGGAGATTGGTAAGGTTTCTACCCACACCTCTTAACTTGATGTTATGTACAATCAAATTGCCCACTATTACGATTTAACCCACGATCATTTAGCCGACGATGTGGCGCTGGTATTGGCGCTGGCGCAGGCAGCCGATGGACCGGTGTTGGAATTGGGCTGTGGCAGCGGACGGCTGTTACGGCCGTTGGCCCGCGCCGGTTTCAGCGTAACCGGCGTCGATCATTCGCCGGTTATGTTGGCGCGGGCACAGGCGCGGTTTGCAGAGGAAGAAACGGCCGTGCGCCAGCGCATTACCCTGGTAACCGGCGACATGACCGACCTTTTGCTGCCCGACAACACAAAATTTTCTCTGGCGATTATCCCCTACAACACGCTGCTCCACCTGGATTCTGACCAGACGGCGTTGGCGCTGCGAGGGATTCGCAGGGTATTGGCGGGAAACGGCCGTCTCTTCATCGACCTCATCAATCCCCTGGCCATCGCCAGCACGCCCAACGACCAGACGGTAACGCTGGAAACAACCTTCACCGACCCGGCCAATGGGCACACGGTGCTTCAGATGGCTGCCAACCGCCTGGACGAAGCCGCCCAAACACTGCACATCACCTGGATTTATGACGCTTCACCGCCGGAAGGCGGCCCCATCCACCGCACCATCGCCCAGGCAGATTACCATTACCTCTATCCCCACCAGTTGGAACTGCTGCTGCAAGAAGCCGGATTCCGCCTGCAAAGCCTCACCGGCAGTTACGATGGCGACCCATTCGACGAAGAGAGCGAACGGCTGCTCATTTTGGCGCAGTTTGCGGCGCAAAAAAAGCCGGGTCTTTAGGATTTCGTGGGGTATCGCCAAATGTAGGGCGACCCTTGTACCCGCCCAGACGAGGGCGACCACAAGGGTCGCCCGTACATCTGGTGTCAACCCCCTGAATTCTCAAAGAACCAAAAAGCCGTAAACCATGTCTGGTCTAAGACTGATAGTAGCCGCGATTTTTTGTCGCGCCTGACGGAGCGGGGTAAGGATGCCCTGGCTAGCAGTTTGTCGGAAAAGTACCCGCAGCCGCAGTTTCTTACCGCGTCTTCCAGAGGCGGGGTAAGGATACCCCGGCTACAAAAAGAGGTTCTCCAACAAACTGCTAGCGCATAATGGTCTTCAACGCCTGCGCCAGCCGAGTCATGCCGGTTTCGATATGGGCTTCGTCGGTGTTGGAGAAGTTGAGGCGCAGCGTGTTTTGCCCGCTGCCATCCACGTAAAACGGGTGGCCGGGCACAAAGACGACGTTGGCCTTGACGCCCTCGTTAAACAAATCCATCGACGACACACCCTCCGGCAGCCGGACCCACAGGAACATGCCGCCTTCCGGCAGGGTGAAGCTGACTTCCGGCGGAAAACATTCCTCTAGCATAGAGACCATTAATTCGCGTTGACGGCGGTAAACGGCCGTAATCGTCCCAATATGCGCGTCCAAATCATTGTCCAGCAGGAACTGGTGCAAGATACGCTGCGACACATAATTGCTGTGCAGGTCGGCCGCTTGTTTGGCGATGATCAGTTTGTCCATGTTGGGCGGCGTGGCCACAATCCAGCCCATACGCAGCGCCGGAGCCACAATTTTGGAGAACGAACCAAGCAAAAAGCCCCGCTCCCGGCCAAAGCTGCTAATGGGCGGCTGGTCGTCGCCCATAAAGCGCAGTTCGCGGTAAGGATCATCCTCGATAAAAAAGACCTGATTCTCGCGCAAAATGCGCGCCGCCGCTTCCCGTTTAGCCGCGGAATAGGTGATGCCGGATGGGTTTTGGAAGTTGGGCAGGGCGTAAAACAATTTGGCGCGGTCGCGGGCGGCCGCCTCGCTCAGTTGGGCCAGATCCACGCCATCTTCATGCAGAGCGACAGTCTGGAACTGCGGCTGGTAGAGCGAAAACGCCTGAATGCCGCCCAGATAACTGGGCGCTTCCAAAATGACCTCATCGCCAGGGTCCAGCAAGATTTTAGCCACCAGGTCCAGCCCCTGCTGCGAGCCGTTGGTGATAAGAATCTCGTCGGGATGGATTTGCAGGCCGGTTTTTTGGGCATATCGTTGGGCGATATATTCGCGCAGCGGCAGATAGCCCAGGGTGGGGGCATATTGCAAGACGTTGGCGCCGTCTTGGGCCAGCACTTTGTCGGCGGCGCGGCGCAGCGGCTCCACCGGGAAGTAGCTGGGGTTAGGCAGCCCGCCGGCAAACGAGATGATGGCCGGGTCTTGGGCGACCTTGAGCAGTTCACGAATAAATGATTTTTGGACGTTGGCCATGCGGCCGGCAAATTGACCTTTCATAAAATCCTCCATGGGAAGGGGAGATTGGAGACTAAAAAATCAAGGCGCTGCAGGAATTTAGGGGGTGATATGACATTGATGCGTGAAGCGTGATGCGTGAAGTTCTCTTCGGTCACGCATCACGTATCACGCATCACACCTCAGTCCCAGGCCCCAAATCAACCAATCTCCAATCTTCAGTTTTCAGTCTCCAATTGATAAAACTCATAGCGACGGCCGTTGCCGCCGCAGTTTGTCGCTGATCAGGCCGGCGGCGATGCCGGCCAGGGCGGCCAGGATGAGTCCGGTGCGGTAGGGTAAGGGGTGGGCCAGAACGGCCGTTAACCCTGCTATCACGGCCGCGACGATCATTGACCGATCCTTTATGGTGGCCATCACCAGGGCCAGGAAAGTGAGCGGCGCGGCAAAGTTGAGCGACCAACTGGCCGGAATGAGCACGCCGACGATAGCGCCAACGGCCGTGGCGCTCATCCACACCAGCCAGAGCGTGAGGGCCGCGCCCAGATAAAACCACTGCTTGAACGGCCGTTCCGGCTCCTGCGCAAAGGCCAAAAGCGACATGGCATACGCCTGGTCGGTGAGCAAATAAGGGAGCAGCAGCTTCCAGCGCAGCGGCAGCCTGGGCAGGTGAGTGGCCAGCGACGAGCTGTACATGACAAAGCGCAGGTTGATAAAAAACGTGGAAAGCCAGATGACCAGCAGCGGCGCGTGGGCGTCTAGCAATTGGATGCCTACCAGTTGAGCCGCCCCGGCAAAGACGATGAGCGACATGCCGATGCCTTGCACGGCCGTCATGCCAATGCTGGTTGCGGCCACACCGGTTATCAGGGCAAACGGCAGCACGCCCAACTGAATGGGCAAAATGGCGCGCAAACCGGCCATGAACGCTGTGCGAGGGGTCGTCGGTAACATGGGTTGGATTATAGTCTACGCCTGTCTATAATAAGAATCCATTTTATTTTTGTACCTGTAAAAAACCCTAAGGGTTTGACCTGGAGTGGTTTTAGACCATGCGTGGCAAAACCCTTAGGGTTTTGTAGAGAGGAACCCATTTATGAAAGCATTGGCAGTTACCAAACAGTGGCTTGGGCTGGGGAATATCTTATTGATTCTGGCGTTATGTATCCCGGCGGCCATTATTCTAGAATTTACGCATGGCAATCCAGCGTTGATTTTTGCGATAACGGCCGTGGGCGTCATACCCCTCGCCGGCATGATTGGCCAGGCGACGGAATCCCTGGCTGAAAAAGTAGGCCAGCGCATGGGCGGCCTGCTCAACGCCACGCTAGGCAACGCCGCCGAACTGATCATCTCCCTGGTGGCTCTGCGCGCCGGACTGGTGAGTCTGGTTTTGGCCTCCATCACTGGCTCCATTTTGGGCAATTTGCTGTTGGTGTTGGGACTTTCCTTGCTGGCAGGCGGCATTAAAAATGGCAAACAAACCTTCAACCGGTCTAACGCAGGCATCGACGCCACCCTGCTGATCCTGTCGGTGATCGCTCTCGGCATTCCCTCGTTGTTTAATTGGGCCTTGGAACCCAATTTTGCCGCCGTCGAAGGCTTGAGCATCGGGGCATCCATCGCTATGCTGGTGATGTATGGCCTGATTGTCTTATACTCGTTCACCTCTCAGCCCAACCACGACGACCCGGTGATGCGCGAAGCCCATGCGCCCTCCGGCTGGACCACCACCCACGCCCTGATCATCCTGGGCATTGCCGTGGCGCTCATTGTCTGGCTCAGCGAAATTCTCGTTGGCGCAGTCGAACATGTCACCGAATCGCTGGGCCTGAGCGAGTTTTTCATCGGCATCATCCTCATCCCGCTCATCGGCAACGCCGCCGAGCATCTGGTGGCGGTGCAGGTTGCCATGAAAAACAAGATGGATTTGAGCCTGAGCATTGCCATCGGCTCCAGCTTGCAGATTGCCCTGTTTGTCGCGCCGCTGCTGGTTTTCTTGAGTTTGCTGCTGGGCAACCCAATGCAGTTGGAGTTTAACCAGTTTGAGTTGGCGGCCGTGGCGGCGGCGGCGTTTATCGCTGCGTTCGTGTCGTTAGACGGCGAAAGTATCTGGCTGGAAGGGGCGATGCTGCTGATGGTGTATGTGATATTGGGGCTGGCGTTCTTTTTCTTGTAACGGCCGTGTCCCTCCCCTCTCATCCTGACCGCTAAAAACTCAACGCAACGAGCAAAGAAGCAAAGAAGGATGGCAAAAACCCCTTAGCGCGCATCGCTGCTTGATTTTACCGCGGAGAGCGCAGAGAACGCGGAGGTTTTCTCTGGTACAAACTCCGCGCTTTCCGCGTTTTCCGCAGTAGATAAGTTTTGTCAGTCAATCAGCCTGCTGAGTCTCTGCTCTTTTATTCACCTGGTCCCTTATTCTCACATCGCCGCTGGGCAAGCTCTGTAGTACAATCTTATTCATCTAATATCTAACTCGCAGTATCCCAATTCAATGAAGACGAAACCATCCCGCGACTGGCCTCTTCGCCACCTGACCGATTTGCTGCATACAAGCAATCTTGGCGTTCCCAAAGAGCAAGTCGATGAAGCCATCAATCAGTCAGAACTGCGCCTTCTCCCATTTATCTATGGCAGCATCCTCCTCCTCTTTCTTGCCTATGCCCTTATCCAGGCTGCATTTCTGAGGGAACCCGGCCTGCCTTTATTGCTTGGCGTGGCCGCCTTTAGCCTGATTGCCCTGGCGGTGGTCTGGTGGATGCTTACCCAGAACAGATTTGCGCCCCGGCACGTTGGCCGATTGGGCGCTTTTTTGGCGTTTGTGGTCCTCATCAATATCCAGCTTCGTTTTTACCTGACCCACGATCCCAAACAGGCGGCGAATCTGGCGCTGTTTGTTTTTGCCGTCAGCGTGTTGTTCCATGCCACGCAGTGGTATCTGGCTATGCTGCTGCTGGCGTTTCTTTCGCTTTTCCAGGCCTTTACCTGGTTTGTGGGCGGCCAGGATTTTCGTTATTACTTTGTGGTGCTGCTGGCCTCGGCCGGGACCGGTTATATAGCCCATGTCGGGCGCGTGCTGGCTTATCGCCGCGCCGAAATGCTGCGGGTATTGACTCAGGAGCGCGAGCAGGAATTACACCGCCTGAACGCCGAAATCAAGCAGTTCAACCAGCAGCTAGAAGGCATGGTAGCCGAACGCACGCAGGCGCTGCAAGACGCTTACGCCCGCCTGGAACGCCTGGACCAAACCAAAACAGATTTCATCGCCATCGCCTCGCACGAGATGTTGACGCCGCTGACGATCATCAATTTAAACGCCCAGATGTTTATCGGCGACGCGGATATCCGGCAGAATGCGGAGTATGCGCGCTGGGCGCAGGGCATTGATAAGGGCGTGGTGCGCATGCAAGAAGTGGTTGATCGTATGTTGGATGTGGCCAAAATCGACAGCCAGTCGTTGGATTTGCATCCGGCCCTATTAGATTTACCGTTTCTGATTCGTCAGGTGGTGAATCGGTTTCGCGGCGCGGCCGCAGAGCGCAGCCTGACCTTGTCGCTTGGCCCGATGGCCAATTTGCCAGAGGTGGAAGCGGACGTGGAGGCGATGAATAAGGTGTTTTATCACCTGATTATAAACGGCATCAAGTATACGCCAGACGGGGGTAGTTTGCGGGTAGACGGCCGTTCCCAAACCATCACCCACAACGGAACCGCCCTGCCCGCCGTCGAAATCATCGTCCAGGACACCGGCATTGGCATAGCCCCTGACGTGCAAGAATTCATCTTCGACAAGTTTTACCAGACCGGCGAAGTCACGCTGCACTCCTCTGGGCGCACCAAGTTTAAGGGCGGCGGCTCCGGCCTGGGGTTGGCCATTGTGCGCGGGATAGTAGAGGCCCATTACGGCCGTGTCTGGGTCGAAAGCTCCGGCATGGATGAAGCCGCCTGCCCCGGCAGCCGGTTCCACGTTCTCTTGCCCCAGCGCCAGCCCCAACAAAGCTGACGCCCTAAATTTTGCGGCAAATCAACTCCCCTTTCCCCAGCGGCACAATCAACGCATCCACTCTGGGATCGGTCAGCGCCCGGTCCAGAATGGGCCGCAGCGCGGCGTGATGGCTGACGGCGTTGTCGGCCACCAGCAGCCCGCCGGGAACCAATCGCGGCACAACCGCTTCGTAACAGTCGGCGTACACCTCTTTTTCGGCATCTAAAAAGCAAAAACCGACGCCGGCCATGGCCGGCAAATGGCTGCGGGCATCGCCGGCCACCAGCGTCACCACATCGTCCACGCCCGCCAGGGCAAAGGTCTCTTTGGCCAGGGCGATTTTTTCCGGCAGCACTTCAAACGTGGTTAGACTGCGGCCGGTGGCGCGGCAGGCCAGCGCCAGCCACAAGGTTGAATAACCGGCGCTGGTTCCGATTTCTACCACCTGCCCGGCCGGCGCAGAGGCGGCCAGCAAGGCTAAAAATCGGCCAGTATCCGGCGGGATTTGCCGCAGCCGGGCGAGGTGGGGCGTGCCGTCGGCGCGATCACGGCCGTCTATCTTTTCCAATTCGCGCATGCGTGCCAATATGGGATCGGGAATGGGATGGAACATGGGGTCTCCGTGATGCGTGATGCGTGATGCGTGATTGTAGTTGGAGGGATTACGTTTCACGCATCACGCATCATATTTTTTAGCCGCGTGCTTCCAGCGGCAGCCACTGCCGGTTCATGTCGCCAATGTAGACTTCCTTGGGGCGGATGAGACGGCCGTTGGCCATTTCCTCGAAGCACTGCCCCAGCCAGCCGCCTACCCGGCCCACGGCAAAGGTCGGCGTGAACAGCGCCGTGTCCAGTCCCAGGCCATGCAGCAGCAGGGCGGTGTAGAACTCCACGTTGGTTTGCAGGTTGCGGCCCGGTTTGTATTCCGCCAGCAGGGAAACGGCCGTGCCCTCAACCGATTTCGCCAATTCATACAAAGCCATATCGCCATCCGCACGGTACATTTTCTCGGCGGCGACCGCCAGCACTTCTGCGCGTGGGTCACGCACTTTGTAAACGCGGTGGCCGAAGCCCATCAGCCGTTCGCCACGCTCGATTTTGGCCCGCAGGTATGCTTCTGCGCGGTCCGCCTGCCCGATTTCGAACACCATATCCAGCGCCGGACCCGGCGCGCCGCCGTGCAGCGGCCCCTTCAGCGCGCCCACCGCGCCGGTAATCGCCGAGACCAGATCGGACTGCGTGGAAATGATGACTCGCGCCGTAAACGTAGACGCGTTCAGTCCATGATCGCTGACTGTGTTGAGGTAGGTAGCCATGCCGCGCGCCTGAGCGGGCGACGGCCGTTCTCCCTTCAGCATGTACAAATAGTTGGCCGCATGTCCCAGGTCGGTTGTGGGGGTGATGGGATTTTGGCCCTGGCTCAGACGCCAGTAAGCGGCCACAATCGTCGGGAAGCGGGCTACCAGAGCCATTGCCAGGGTGTCGGAATCGGCGTCGTTCAGGTCCAGGCTCAGAGTGCCCACCGCCATGCGCAGCGCGTCCATCACCGGTGTGCCGGTGTGGGCGATGGCTTCCAGCAGGGTGAGGGTGGCGGCGGGTAACGGCCGTAACGCCGCCAATTTGCCCTTGAAGTTGGTGAGTTCAACGGCCGTTGGCAGCCGGTCGCGCCACAGCACATACACCACTTCTTCAAAAGTCGCCTGAGCGGCAATATCGGCCAGCGGGTAGCCGGCAATGAGCAGCGTGCCGGTCTGCCCGTTCACGTAACTGCGGCGCGTCTCGGCAGCGACCACACCTTCCAAGCCAGGTTTATAAGCAAGCGTTTCTGGGTTCATAAGTTCCTCGAATTGTCATTGTTGAGATTTCTCCAGGAAGACCTGAAGGGTTGAGTTCCAAAAGGTCTAACTTCGGGCCTGAATCCGCTGATGCGTGCGGCGCGAGGGTCTCCGGGTCACGCATCACGCATCACGCTTCACAGGTTCCGCCGTCATCCTGCCATCTTATTAGGTTGATTCAATGTTGTCAATGTTGATTTGATAATCAATACTTGGCGTGTTACAATGCCCCTACATTCCGCGAGGAGGATTTTGAACCATGCAGGTACGAATGCCGAAAATATTACAAACTGAACGGGAGATACGGCCGTTTACCCGCACCACACCCTTATTACACAGCCCGTACCTCAGCCAGTTAACCGGCGCCGACGTCTGGCTGAAGCTGGAAAACTGGCAAACCACCGGTTCCTTCAAAATTCGCGGCGCGCTGAGCAAAATCGGCCGTCTTTCGGCGGCGCAGCGGGCCAGGGGTATTGTCGCCGCTTCGGCCGGGAATCATGCGCTTGGCGTGGCTTATGCCGCCAGCGTTTTGGGCGGCGTGACAGCCGATATTTTTGTGCCGGGCACTGCGCCCCAGGCCAAAATCGCTAAATTGGCGGCGTATCCGGTGGCCTTGCATCAGGTGGGCGACACCTACGAAGCGGCTCATCAGGCCGCCGCTGCGTTTGCCGCCGAGACAGGCGCGCTGGAGATTTCCGCCTACGATGATCTGGATGTGATTGCCGGGCAAGCCAGCGTGGGCCTGGAGATTTTCCAGCAGCGGCCGCAGGTCGATGTGCTGTTGGTTCCGGTGGGCGGCGGCGGTCTGATTGCCGGGATTGGCAGCGTGACGGCCGTTCTCAGTCCCACGTGCCGGGTGGTGGGCGTGCAGCCATCGGCCAGCCCGGCGGCGCTGCTCAGCCTGCGCGACGGCGTGGCGTATGATCCCTTCGACCACGAGCCGACGCTGGCCGACGGTCTGGCGGGCGGGTTTGGCGCAGTTCCTTTTGCCGTGGCCGCCGATCTCATCCACGATGTACTCTTGAGCGACGAGAAGACGATGCGCCGGGCGATGTTTACTCTGCTAGACCGGCATCAACTGGTGGTGGAGGCGTCGGGAGCCATTGCCATTGCCCCGCTGCTGACCAATCAAATTGACATAACAGGGCTGACTGTGGTGTGTGTGCTGTCGGGCGGGAATGTGGACACGGCCGTTCTGCGCGACATCCTCAACGAGTTTTCATGACCGCCAAAACCCATCTCACGGCGCAAGAAGCCGCCCGCCGGCTGGAAATTCGCGTGCCGACGCTGTACGCCTACGTCAGCCGAGGCCTGATCCGCTCGGAGGAAGGCGAGGGCAAATCGCGGGCGCGGCGGTACCTGGCGGCGGATGTGGAGGCGCTGTGTGCGCGCAAAGAACTGCGGCGCGATCCGGCGCGGGTGGCCGAATCGGCGCTGCATTTTGGCGCGCCGGTACTGGAATCGGCCATTACGCTGATCGAGAACGGCCGTTTCTACTATCGCGGCCACGACGCCATCACCCTGGCCGGGGAACGGCCGTTCGCTGAAGTGGCCGCGCTCATCTGGGGCAGCGATGAGCCGGATTGCTTTGCGGAAGCCCCGCCGCCTGTTCTGCCCGACGTGGCCCTGGGCGGCCTGACGCCCATCGAGGCGTTTCAGGCGGTGCTGCCCCTGGCGGCGGCGGGCGATTGGGCGGCGTATGATTTGTCGCCGACGGCCGTTGGCCAGACCGGCGCGCGTATTTTGCAGTTGTTAACGGCCGTTTTCGCCCAGCAGGCCACCGGCCAATCCGACCATCTCCCCATCCCGCAGCGCCTGCAAGAAGCCCTGGTTCCCGACCACCCGCAAGCTGCCGACCTGCTGAACGCGGCGCTCGTTCTTTGCGCCGACCATGAACTGAACGTCTCGTCGTTTACGGCGCGCTGCGTGGCCTCGGCCGGGTCCACGCCCTATGCGGTGGTGATGGCCGGGCTGGCGGCCTTGCAAGGCCCGAAACATGGCGGGTTTACGGAGCGAGTGGCGGCGCTTTTTCGGGAAACGGCCGTGCCGGAACAAGCGGCGGCGGTGGTGGCCAGCCGCTTGCGGCGCGGCGAGGAACTGCCAGGATTTGGCCACCGGCTCTACCCGGACGGCGACCCGCGCGGGCGGGCGTTGGTGGATATGACGGCGCAGATGTGTCCGGCGGCGACGGCCGTGGCGCTGGGGAAGGCATTGGAAACGGCCGTGTGGCAGGCTGTTGGCTTGCACCCGACCGTGGATTTTGGCCTGGTAACGCTGGCGCGGGCGTTAGATCTGCCGCCGGGCGCGGCGCTGGGGTTATTTGCTCTGGGGCGCACCGTCGGTTGGATTGGTCATGCTCTGGAGCAATATCAACTGGACCAGATGATTCGGCCGCGAGCGCGGTATGTGGGGGTTGTGCCGGGGAAATGATGCGTGAAGCGTGATGCGTGATGCGTGAAGCGTGAGGCGTTCACGCATCACGCATCACGCATCACGTCTACTCCCACGCCGTAACAACATCCAGAGCTGCTTTTTCCTCAGCAGAAAGCTGGATGGCCGTGCCTTGCAGGGTATCGGCGAGTTGGGACAGGCTGTTGGCGCCGATGATGGCTGAGGTGACGGCCGGGTTAGCCAGCACCCAGGCGATGGCTATCTGGGGGACGGTGGCCTGGTGGGCGGCGGCGAGATCGGCGAGTTTGTCGACGGCCGTGAACCCCATTTCGTTCATGTAACGAGATTGCACGCCACCGGCGCGCACGGATGGCGGCAGAGGTGTATCGCGGCGATATTTGCCCGTGAGAAATCCTCCGGCCAACGGGCTGTACGGGATAACGCCGATGCCCTGATCCAGGCACAGCGGCTGCAGTTCGCGCTCAAATTCGGCGCGATGGACCAGATTGTAATGAGGTTGCAGGCTGTCGAAGCGGCTGAATTGGTTGATATCGCTGATCCACAAGGATTTTGCCAGGAGCCAGGCCGGGTAGTTGGAGCAGCCGATGTAGCGGATTTTTCCGGCGCGCACCAGATCGTTGAGCGTCTGCAAGGTTTCTTCCAGCGGGGTTTCTTCGTCGGGCCAGTGCATCTGATAGAGGTCAATGTAGTCGGTTTGCAGGCGTTTCAGGCTGTCATGGACGGCGTTGAGGATGTGCTGGCGGGAAAGACCCTGATCGTTGGGTCCATCGCCCATTTGGCCGCGCACTTTGGTTGCCAGGATGATGTCCTGGCGGCGGGCGCTGCTCTGCTGGAGCCAGTCGCCGATGATTTGCTCGCTGACGCCGCCGTCATTGCCTTCTGCCCAGCGGGAGTAGACGTCGGCGGTGTCGATGAAGTTAATGCCTTCGGCGGTGGCCTGGTCCAGGATGGTAAAGGCGGTGGCTTTGTCCGCCGACCAGCCAAACTGCATGGTCCCCAGGCAAATGGTGGATACTTTGAGGCCGGTACGGCCTAAACGACGATATTCCATGTGTGAACTCCTTGTTAGTTGTTGGTTTGTGGCGGCGGGGTAGATGTTGGCGTGGCGGGCACGGCCGTTTCCCCTGGTGGCAGTTCGCCGCTGGCGGCGGCGGCAGTGGCTGCTGCTGCGGCGGCAGTGGCTGCGGCGGCAGCAGCTTCGGCGGTAGCAGTGGCGGCAATGGCTTCACGGACAACAGCTTCGCGGGCGGAGCGATCGGCCGGTTTTTCCAGGTTGGGGTGGTCGTAGTTAAAGTAATTGTAGGCGGCGCGGGAAATTTCGCGCAGGATGGGGAAGCTGATGTCGTGATCGAGCCAACCGCTGGTGTCATCGGCGGTGAGGGAGAGGTATTCGACGATGACGTAATCGCCGCCGGACGAGAAGACGATACCGGCGTCGCCGTGAGTGACGAGATCCCAGCCATGTTTGTGGGAGACTGGCACATCTTCCGGCACGCCGAAGCGAATCAGGTTGCCTTCCTGGTTAAGAACCATCAAGTCGATAATGGCCTGGCATTCTTCGGCGGTAATTTCGCCGGGGTAGACGGCCATGAGGGTTCCGCCGCCTTTGGCGCAGTAGTAGATCATGGAAAGCAGCGACCCCATTTCTTCGGCGGTGGTTTGCATGGCGGTGTCCGGGAGCATGGGCAGATCGGGTTTGGAGTTGGCCGGGGTGGTGTAGGTGCTGGGCCGGGTGGCGGGGGCGACGGCATCGTAGGGGACGGCCATGAAGGTGTTGACGAGGCCGAGGCGGTGCATGGATTCGGTGAGGATGTCGGCGCCTTTGTAGGTATTGGCTTCGCCGGCGATTTCGTGGAGGAGGAGGTTGGCGCCAAAGTTGCTGGATTTAACGGCCGTGTCATAAAAAAGCCCCTGCACGTACTCATTTGGCGGGCCATCCAGGGCGCGGTAAGTTTCCAAAAAGATGGCGATCTTCAAGATACTCAGGCCAGAAATGGCCACATCGGCGTTGATGTTGATTTCTTCGCCCGTTTCCAGGTCCATGATAAAGATGCTGCCCATCCCGCTGAAAGCATCCAGTTGTTTCTGGATGCTGTTGCGCATGAAGTTGATGTCGAAATCGGGGGCTGGTTCGTCTTCGACGATCAGGTCGGCGGTGCGGTCTTGCGGTTCGTAGAGGGCTTTTTCGATGGCCGGCAGGCTGGCTTCGATGTTGGTGGCGTAGCCGGGTTGGCCCATTTCGAAGGTTTCCGATTCGTCGTTGAGTTGGGGCGGCTGGGCGGGTTGGTCGAGAAATTGGGCGATGGTTTGCAGCCGGTTTTGCAGGGCGGCGGGATCATGGCTGGCCTGGAGGCTGATGTCGATGGGTTCCAGGGTACGGCCGATGAGGTAACGCAGGTAGCCTTGCCAGATGTCTTGCTGGTCGATGTAGGTTTGAGCTTCGGCGAGCATGGCGTCTGTGTTGAGGCTGAAGCCGACTGTTTGGGGGTCCAGGTCTACCAGTTCCTGGCGATAGGCGAGGCGGACGGGGGCGAAGTAATGGTTTTGGAGGGAAACGGCCGTTTCCTCGGCCGTTAGTCCGCTCACATCGACGCCGGCGATAGTCATGCCGGGCGGCATATTGCTGCGCCCTTGCAAATACAAAAACCCCTGATACAGCAAATACAGGCCGCCCGTGAGTAGGAGCAGGAGAAATAAGAATTTTTGCAGGGCTTTTAGCATGTCGGTTCAGGCAATGCCTAGTTGGCGTTTGCGTCGCTCAGATAAGGATTGTCGAAATTGAAGAAGTTATAGGTAGCGCGAGAAATATCGGTCAGCAGCGGCGAGCTGACTTCCCATTCCAGCCAGTCTGGCTTGTAGAGTATTTCGACGATCACATAATCGCCGCCGGGGGAGAAGACGATGCCTGCGTCGCCGTGGGTATCGCTGATCCAACCGTGGCGGTGGGCGATGGTAACTGTTGGCGGGACGCCAGCTTCGAGCAAGCTTTCAATTTTATTTTGGGTCATGTAATCCAGTATTTGCTGGCATTCTTCCTGGGTGATCTGGTCGGCGAACAGGGCGGAAATGGCCCCGCCTTGCCCCTGGGCGCAGTAGTAGATATTGGCCAGCAGCAGGCCGATATCTTCGGCGGTGAGTTGGCGATAGAGGTCTGGGTTGGTGCGTATGCCTTCGGCGGAATTGGCGGGGGTTGCTAACGGCCGTTGCCCCGCCCGCGGATCAGCGCCAAATGGAACCAGCAGGTACGAATTCACCAGACCCATGCGCTGCAGCATGTCTGTGACCATGCTGGCTCCCAGATAGGGATCGTCAGTCCCGGCGATCACATTGAGGAGTTGGTTGGCGCTGGCGGGGTCTGGTTGAACCATCAGCGTGTCCGAAATGAGTTCTCGTTGGGAGAGAGTCGGCACGTTGTCCAGGTTGCGGTAAGTTTCCAAGACGATTGGAATACGCAGCAGATCGATGCCCGACATGGGGACGCTGGAGTTGATGTCCACCTCTTCGCCGCTGTTCAGATCATACACAAAAATGGCCGCTGAACCGCCGGTTGATTGTTCGTATTCCTGCATGTAGTTGACGAGGAGGCGGGTCAGCAGGTTGATATCTGGCCGCTGGGGTTGCAGCGGGTCGATGACCAGACGCGCTTCGCGGCTGGATGGCCGGTAGAGGGCGGCTTCCACGTCCGCAAAACTGGCTTCGATGTTGGTTTTCGTTCCGGATTCGCCGTATTGAAAGCTGAGGCTGTTGGGGACGGGCTGCGGCGGCTGAGCGGGTTGGTCGGTGAGGCCGGAGATGTCTTGGAGTACTTTGCGCAGGGCTTCGCGGTTGTGGGTAGCATAGAGCGGCACGGGTTCCACTTCGACTGGTCGCCCCCACAAGAAGCCCCAGAAGCCGGCCCAGAAATCTTGTTGGAAGCGTTGATAATCGGCCTGGCTGAGCATGGCCTCCAGGTCCAGAGCAAATTCGGCGCGGGTAGGGCTTATTTCGAAGGAGTCGGTATTGTGGTAGATGAGGACGGGGGCGTCCAGGTAGCGGTTGTTCAGGACTTCGCTGGCTTCTTCGCGGGTCATGCCGCCTACGTCTATGCCGGCGACGGTGAGGCCGGTGGGGTAATAGCTGCGGGCGCCGGCGTATTGGTAAAGTTTAAATAGGAGGAAGATTGTAATGGCGACCAGCAGGGAAACGGTGATCCACTGGCCGAGTCCGGGTGAGCTGTTTTTATTCATCGGATGGCCTTTGTATTGGGGAATGGGGCATAGGATTGGCGGTAGCGCACGGCCGTTTCGATGGCTCGCTGATGGAAAGGCAGCAAGTCGGGCAGGTCATCTGGCCGGAACCAATCGGCGGCGATGATTTCGCTGCTAAGGGTGAGCGGCGGAGGTTGGCCTGCGGGCAGCGAGGCCAGAAAAATGATGCCGATGTGAAATGGCCGGTCGATATCGTCGATAGCCAGGACTGGGCCGAGGTCGGCCGTTAGCCCTGTTTCTTCTTGCAGTTCCCGCAGCGCGCCATCTTGTGGCGTTTCGTGGCGTTTAAGCCAGCCGCCGGGCAGCCCCCACGGGTGTTCTGGGTGAAAGACATGACGTAGGAGGAGGATACGGCCGTTTCGGTCTGTCAGCACCAGCCCAACACCCACCGGTCGTTTAGGAACAAACAATCGGATGCCCCAATGCATAAACCGGCGTAAAAACGGCCAGCGCATGGAGCGAGCGATTCGGTTTTTCCATGTATCTGAAAATGACATGCCTGATCATCCCATCGCCAGGAGCGGTTTGTTTTTTTAGACTGCCCCTGGAATCAACTGGTCAGTATAACAAAAAGCGGAATGGCCGTCAGCCGGGCCTGGGGTGGGTGTAAGGTGATTCTCATGTAGGTGAGGGGGCGATGAGGAGGAACGGCCGTTCCTCCCTGCAAATTGCAGCCCGCAACTTTCAATTTTTTATCCCGTATAGTCCGACAGATGCGCCTACTCCGGCGCTCAGATTGCAAAAAACGTATTGGAGGTTTTGTGATGGCTCAATCAAAATTGGTGCGCAGCGACACAGACAAAATGGTAGCCGGCGTCTGCGGAGGTCTGGCTGCTTATCTGGACATCGATCCGGTGTTGGTGCGGCTGGCTTTTGTTGTATTGTTTTTTGCCAGCGGTATTGGTTTTCCCATCTACCTGATTTTATGGATTGTGATGCCTCGGGCAGCCACGGCCAGCGAATCGGATGCGGTGGTGATTCAGGACAACATCAAAGAGATGAAAGAAGCGGTCAGCGCGAATGCCGGGAAAATTGGACGTCCAGCAACGGTGGGAGTCGTTTTTATATTACTGGGACTGTACTTCTTGTTAGAGCAGTTCGGTTGGGCCGGTTGGTTAGGCGGCGCGTTTTGGCCGCTGGTGATCATTGGTCTGGGCGTGGTCTTATTGATCCGCCGTCGCGGATAGTGTGTACTGGTATAGGGCGATTGGGGTTTCTCAATCGCCCTGTTTTTCTTTTCGACGTGTCGATGTAAGCAGGCGCAAACTGGAACGGGAACGGCCGTTTTCCTGCTTCATCTCCTCCGGCCCTACCTCTTTTTCCAACACAGGCAGCACAACGGTAAACGTTGTCCCCACATTCACTTCGCTTTCGACCTGAATATCGCCGCCGTGCGCCTGAGCCACCCACTTCGCAATCGCCAGCCCTAAACCCGAGCCTCCCTGCGAACGATTGCGTGCCTTATCTACCCGATAGAAGCGATCAAAAATAAAAGGCAAATCCTCGGCGGGAATGCCTACGCCATTATCCTGAATGGTCATCTGTGTCCAGCCATCGGTTTGCGCCAGATTTACCGTTACCCGGCCGCCTCTAGGCGTATATTTCATGCCATTTTCGATCAGATTCAGCAGCAGCTGCTTCAGGCGATCCGGATCGCCATTCACACAAACCTGATCAACTCCAGCCACGACTACCTCAACCGGTTTGTTCAACAGGCTCACCTGACGGTATACCTCAAACAGCAGATTGTCTAATTCCACCGGTTTCAGGTTCAGGGGCAAACCGCCAGCGTCGGCGCGGGCCAGAAGCGTCAGATCGCCGACCAGACGAGTCAGGCGGTCGACTTCTTCTTGAATGATGCCCAGCGATTCCGGGTCGCCGTCGCCCATGCGGCGCATGAGATCGACGTTGCCACGAATGGCGGTTAGTGGCGTGCGTAATTCGTGGGAAACGTCGGCCAGGAGTCGTTGTTGGGTTTGGAACAGGCGCTCCAGGCGCTCCAGAGTTTCGTTGAGGGCGCGAGCCAATACGCCAATTTCATCGATGCGGTCCGAATGGGGGACGCGCATACTCAGGTCGTCGGCGCGGGAAATCTGGTTGGCCACGGTGGCGATGTCGTCTAAGGGCCGGAATAAACCGGGCGTCAACCAGACGGCCAGGAACAGGGAGGCGGTGGCGGCGGCGAAACCTACCAACAGCGCAACGGCCAGGAGGCGGTTGTAGGTCGTGTAGGTGTTGAGCAGCCGGGCCACTTGTAGATAGCCGACAATTTCAGCGTTGGGGTCGTCGTTGAGGTAGAGGGGAGTGGTGTAGACACGTAAGGGTGTGTTGTCGATTTGTTTTAGGCTGGAAACGGCCGTATCTCCCAGGCTGTCCGGGTCCAATAGGCCAAAATAATCAGTTAGATTACTCGTCTGCGCCCGCACATTGCCAGACTTGTCGCTCAGAATCATGAAGGTAGAGGCTGTTTCAAAGGTTGCCAGGTCGCCAGGAAGGTTTACCCGAAAACTACCCTGACGATCTGGCACGAGTCTCTCCGGCGTTATTTCAGCGGCCAGCGTTTGGAGGTCGGCGTCGATTTCCGCCAAAATCCTGTTGCTCGGCAAAAAGTAAACGATGACGGCAAACAGCACAAAAGCAGCTGAAAAAATGATCGTGTAGATCAGGAGGAGACGCGTTTGAATGGACAAGGGTTAATCAGGCTTCTTCGCGCAGGACGTACCCGATGCCGCGCACGGTATGGATTAGCCGTGTTTGTCCGTCGGATTCAGTCTTTTGGCGCAGATAGCGCACGTATACCTCGATAATGTTGCTTTCGCCGCCAAAATCGTAGTTCCAAACGCGATCAAAAATAACTTCACGGGTGAGTACCTGGCGTGGATGGCGCATGAACAGTTCCAAAAGCTCGTATTCTTTGGCTGTCAGGTCAAAACTGCGTTCGCCACGTTTGCCCTGGCGCGTGCCGGTATCTAATTCCAAATCGGCAAAGCGGTAAACCTGGGGCTTGGTAGGCTGGGCGCGGCGCAGCAAAGCGCGGACGCGGGCTACCAATTCGTCGAAGGCAAATGGCTTGACGAGATAATCATCTGCGCCGGCATCCAGACCGACAACGCGATCTTCGATGGTTTCTTTAGCTGTGAGCATGAGAATGGGCACTTCGCTGGCCGCGCGGATGCGACGGCAAACTTCCAGGCCGTTCATGCCCGGCAGCATCAGGTCGAGTAAAACGAGGTCCGGCGGATTTTCGCGCGCCAGGTCCAGGCCTGTTTGCCCATCGGCGGCGGCGTCAACGCGGTAGCCTTCGAATGTGAGGCCGCGTTGTAAAAATTGGCGAATTCGATCTTCATCTTCTACTACTAAAATTCTTGCTGACATACATACCCTCCAATCAGGTTCATGCACAGATTATAAACTGACCAGGCCAGTACGCAATAGACGGCGTTGTTTAGACGGCCGTTTAACGCAAATTCTTAGCGAAAGCAAATGTCCCTGCCTTTATCCACTGGCCGGTTGAAAGCCAACCGTTTTGGGGGAATGGTTGACTAGTTGGAACTTGCAAGGCTACAATCTTGTGTGGGAAGAGATTTATGTTAAAACAATTGAATGCAGGAGGAAGCACATGGACCCACTTTATGAGATGGGGCTGAATGCAACGAGGTGGCTGCAAGACAATTTTCCTCAGCTTGCCGGTTTTTTCTCCCTGATTAGCACCCTGGGATTGGAACAATTCTATCTGGCGCTGTTTCCGCTGGTTTATTGGTGCATCAATAAACCTATGGGCAAGTTGTTTGCGTACTTGTTTCTGCTGACCAACGCTTTAAACCCGCTGCTGAAACATGCGTTTCGTGGGCCACGGCCGTTCTGGTTTGATCCTGACGTGATGTTATGGGAAGAAACGAGTTACGGCGTGCCCAGCGGGCATGTACAACTGGCAACGTTGACGTACCTATTTATGGCCGGTTGGATTCGGCGCTGGTGGGCCTGGCTGCTGGCCGTTATCATGATTATTCTGATGGCTGTGAGCCGCGTGTATCTGGGGTCTCATTTTATCCATGATGTCATCGTCGGTTTTTTGGTCAGCGGCTTGCTGCTGCTGGGCTTTGTATTCTGGCAGCAGTATTTTGCGAAAAATTTTGGTCAACGTATTTTAGGCTTCAAACTGATGATTGCAGTATTGGTTCCGATAGTTTACGCGGTTATTTATGGGATCGTGCGTTTGATCATCGGCGCGCCGGATCTCACAGTAGCCTGGGCAGCGTATATTCCTGAAGCGGAATTGGCGGGATTGGAAGGCGCAGCTACGGCCGTTGGCGTGTTACTCGGCGCAGGCATTGGCTTGTTACTGGAATCCAGCCGGATTCGCTTCCGCAGCCAGGGTGGCATTGGGCGGCGGATAGGCCGCTACGTGCTGGGGATGGCTGTCGCCATTGCCCTGTGGGCCGGTTTAGACGCAATTTTCCCCAGCGACCCATTGTGGTTAGCCGTTCCCCTGCGCATTTTGCGTTATTTTCTGGTGGGCATCTGGATCACATATTATGCTCCCCTGGTTTTTGTGCGCTTCAAATTGGCCGAGGCTAATCCCAAACCGGGCATCGATCTGACGATAGCGTAACCCGGCACACGCAGACATAAAACCGGTCTGTGGACGAAGCAATGTTGACCCGCTTGATCACTTTGCGACCTAAAATACTGGGCCTTTGGGATTTCATGGGGTTTGGGGAAAGGCCGTGAATGTGCTGCAAAAATCCTGCTCAGTGCGGGTCTGGCTGGCGGTACAGACTACCACCTCTCCCGTGGCGATGTCAACATTGGAATATGAAAGTGAGCGCGCCGTGCCGAATATATTCAAACCCACGGCGCTCCGCCTGGCCTGACGACAGCGGCAAGCCCGGATGTGTGCGCTCCAAAGCTTGAACCCCATCATTTCATCGGTGCTTTCAACCTGTTGGCGTTGTTTGGCTAATTCAGGCGCTTGCCTGGACAGGGCATTGATATCGCTGACCTTGACCTCGAAATCAGCCTCATAGGCCAGTGTAAACTGCTAACGATTCAAGTCCCGTATATCTCTTGATTCTTTTTTCCACAGAAGACATCATGAGTGGTGTAACCCACCACCACGAATGAAAAGGTTGAGAGTTGTCAAATCTTAAAGATTTGACAACTCTATTTTCAAGGAAGCCTGATGCGTCACGCATCAACAAAAACCTCATGATACCTGACACACCAACAGCCTCCTCCCGCCCGCGCCTGTCTGAACTGTGGGGCGGCGTCAAGGCCGAACTGCCCATTGTTCTGGGCGGCATTCCCTTTGGCATGATTTATGGCGTGCTGGCGCTGGCCGCCGGGCTGACTCCGGCGCAGGCACAGGCGATGTCGTTGATAGTATTTGCCGGGTCGGCGCAGTTCATTGGGGCGCAGATGATGGGCACGGGCGCGGTGCTGCCGGTATTATGGCTGACGACGCTGGTGGTGAATCTGCGGCACGCCTTGTACAGCACAGCGCTCGGCTCCGACTTGCGCCACCTGCCGCGCCGCTGGCGCTGGCTGCTGGCCTATCTGCTAACGGACGAAGCGTATGCGATGACGGCCGTTCACTACGCCAATCGCCAGATTCCCATCACCTACAAACACTGGTTCTTCCTGGGAGCAGGCTTCATCATGTGGGCAGAGTGGCAAATCAGCACGGCCGTCGGCATTTTTCTGGGCGCGGAAGTGCCGGCAAGCTGGTCGCTGGACTTTACACTGGCCCTGACGTTTATCGGCATTGTCATACCGGGGTTGAAGGAACGGCCGTCTGCCGCCGCCGCCCTGTCGGCAGGCATTGTGGCCGTGCTGGCCTACAGTTTACCCTACAAACTTGGCCTGATGGCCGCCGCGCTGACGGGTATCGTGGTGGGGGTTGTACTTGAAAGAAGAGACCCTAAGGGTTTAGCCTCGAGTAATTCATCTCATGAGGCGCAAAACCCTTAGGGTCTTGGGGGGAGACCCTAAGGGTTTGACCTCGAGTAATCCATCTCATGAGGCGCAAAACCCTTAGGGTCTTGCGGAAGAAATTTCACGGAGAAACGTATGAACATCTGGCTGGCAATCATCGGCATGGGGATCATCACTTACGCGCTGCGGCTGGGGCCGATATTATTGATGGAGCGCATCGAAATTGGCGGGACGGCGCGGCAGGCGCTGCGCTTTGTGCCGGCGGCCGTGCTGTCGGCCATCATCTTCCCGGAACTGCTCATGCCCGGCGGCACGCTGGACATTTCGCTGGGTAACGAACGCCTGCTGGCCGGTTTGCTGGCGGCCATCGTCGCCTGGCGCACGAAGAACGTGCTGTGGACCATCGCCGTCGGCATGGCGGCCTTGTGGCTTTTGCAGGCGGTGGGGTAAACCAACTTCCCGGAACCTCAGAGGTTCCGGGAAGTTTTATCGGAGTACAAAATGACTGAAAAATTCCAAGACGTGGGTGTTGTGAAGGCGCTGTACCGGTATCCGGTGAAGTCGATGCAGGGAGAGGCGTTGGCGGAGGCGCAGGTGGTGTGGCATGGGCTGGAAGGGGACCGGCGGTATGCGTTTGTGCGCGGCGACGTGGGGGATTCGTCGTTTCCCTGGCTGTCGGCGCGGCAAATCCCGGCGATGCTGCTGTATGCGCCGCAGTTTGCCAACCCGGAGGACGTGCGAAACTCGGCGATTGTGGTGCAAACGCCCAACGGCCGTTCCCTCCCCATCACCTCCCCCGACCTGCACGCCGAACTGGCCCAGGCCTACGGCCGTACCATCCATCTCATCCACATCGGCCGGGGGGTGTTCGACAGCCTGCCGCTGTCCGTGATAAGCACGGCCACGGCCACAGCCCTAAACGCCGATGTGCGCCGCTTCCGGCAGAATATCGTGATAGAAACGGTAGACGGACGGCCGTTCCTCGAAGAAAGCTGGCTGGACCGGGCGCTGCACTTCAGCTCCGGGGCGCGCATCCGGCTGAACCAGCGCATCCCCCGCTGCGTGATGGTGAATGTGGACCCGGACACGGCCGTTACGCACCCCACCCTCTTACGCACCATCGCCCAGACCCGCGACAACTGTGTGGGGGTCCATGCCTCCACGGAGCAGCCGGGGGTGATTCGGGTGGGGGATGTGGTAAGGGTGGAAGCGTAACCAGATTTGTCAAATCTTTCAGATTTGTCAAATTTGTCAAATCTTTCAGATTTGACAAATCTAAAGGGCGCACAAACCAAAACGGCCGTCTCCCCCACCAAACCGCCCAACTCATCTACCAACTCTACAACCTCACCCCCGAAGAAATCGCCATCGTCGAAGGCGCGGCCTAACGCGCCGCCAGATTTGTCAAATCTTTCAGATTTGACAAATCTAAAGGGCGCACAAACCAAAACGGCCGTCTCCCCCCACCAAACCGCCCACCTCATCTACCAACTCTACAACCTCACCCCCGAAGAAATCGCCATCGTCGAAGGCGCGGCCTAACGCGCCGCCAGATTTGTCAAATCTTTCAGATTTGACAAATCTAAAGGGCGCACAAACCAAAACGGCCGTCTCCCCCACCAAACCGCCCACCTCATCTACCAACTCTACAACCTCACCCCCGAAGAAATCGCCATCGTCGAAGGCGCGGCGTAACACGCCGCCAGATTTGTCAAATCTTTCAGATTTGACAAATCTTAAACGACGAATAGTCCTTTTTTACTATAGCGGAAACGGCCGTTCCTCCTCTAAAATCCCCGCCATAACCAACCAGTAGGAACCGTTCAGAAGCAAGTAGGAACAACCCAGAAGCAAGTAGGCGCAATCCAGCAACCAGTAGGAACCGTTCAGAAGCAAGTAGGGATCACCCAGAAGCTGGTAGGAATCATTCAGGAGCAGGTAGGAATGGTTCAGAAGCAAGTAGGAATCATCCAGAAGCTGGTAGGAATCATTCAGGAGCAGGTAGGAATGGTTCAGAAGCAAGTAGGAACGATCCAGGAGCGTTTTTCAACCGATTACCATTGAAATCGGATAATCCTTAGCCCAAAATGGACTGCTCGTTTTGCGTACCCAGTTTGGGCGCCATCAATTTACGGGAGGTTATTAATGTCCAAACCCAAGAGAAGTATCGATCAGCGTTTGTTAGAAGCCCAGCAAGCCATAGACGCCAGTCTCAATAACCCGGCCATCTTGCAAGCCGTCGCCCTCATGGGCTACGACCAGGCCCGCCTACAAGCAGCCCGCGCCCTCTACGACGAGGTCATGGCCCTGGTCGCCGCCCAACAACGGGAATACGGCGAACAATACGAAGCCTCCGCCGCCCTGCAAGCGGCCTGGGACGCCGCCGACCTGGCCTACAAACGCACCCTCAAACTGTGCCGCATCGCCTTCAGAGACCAGACCAAAGCCCAAAACACCCTCGGCCTTTATGGCAGCCGCAAAAAAAGCCTCAGCGGCTGGATCGAACAGGCCACCACCTTCTACATCAACCTCCTGGGCACGGCCGATCTCATGGCCGCCCTCTCCCCCTATGGCTACGACCAGACCAAACTAGAGGCAGAAGCCGCCCTGGCGCAAGCCGTAGTTCAGGCCCGCGCTGAGCAAAACAAAGAGCGCGGCGAAGCCCAAGAGGCCACCCAACTCCGCGACGCCAAACTGGACGAACTAGACCGCTGGCTGGCCGATTACAAAGCCATCGCCGAAGTCGCCCTGGCCGCCTCACCCCAGCAGCTAGAGCAGCTGGGCTGGGTGGTGGCGTAAGAATCAAAGATTTGTCAAATCTTAAAGATTTGACAAATCTTCTTCGCGGTACGCCAAAATTGGAGCAACCAATGGCCAATGAACCTTTGCAATACGGCCGTCTCTATCACATCTACAACCGGGGCAACAACGGCGAAAACATCTTCGTCCAACAGCGCAACTACCCCTACTTCCTACAACTCTACGCCAACCACATCCAGCCCGTCGCCGAAACCTACGCCTACTGCCTGCTGCCCAACCATTTCCACTTTGCCATCCGTACCTACACCGAGGAGGAACAGATTTGTCTATTCTCAAAGAATAGACAAATCTCTACAGAGAATAGACAAATCTTCAAACCCACCCCACCCAGCCAGGCATTCAAAAACCTGTTCATCGCCTACACCCGCGCCTTCAACCAGGCCACTGGCCGCACCGGCACATTGTTCGAGCGCCCCTTCCACCGCAAACCCGTCAACAGCCAGCATTATCTGCTCACCCTCATCTCCTACATCCACCACAACCCGCAAAAACACGGCTTTGTAACCGACTTCCGCGACTGGCCCTGGTCATCTTATGGCGCTATCCTGTCATCCAAACCGACAAAGCTAAATCGCGCTGACGTATTGGACTGGTACAACGGCCGTGCCCCTTTCATCGCCGCCCACGAAGCCGAACCAGAACATGAACTAGCGGCTTCCTTGTTGATGGAAGATTGGTGGTAGCCACGCAGAGGGCAGATTTGTCAAATCTCAAAGATTTGACAAATCTCACCCACCCTCAATAATTAGATTTGTCAAATCTCAAAGATTTGACAAATCTCACCAAGACTATTATGAACCAATCAACCAACCTGTGTCCTTCCTGACCCCCGCCTTCCTCCTCCTCGGCCTGCTGGCCGTGCCCATCATCGTCATGTACATGCTGCGCCTCCGGCGGCGCGAAGTCACCGTCAGCAGCACCCTCCTCTGGCAAAAACTCCTGCGCGACCGCGAAGCCAACGCCCCCTGGCAAAAGCTGCGCCGCAATCTGCTCCTCATCCTACAGCTTCTCATCCTCGCCGCCCTGGTCCTGGCCCTCGCACGGCCGTTTCTGCCCAGCCCCTCCGTCATCACCGGCAGCACCGTCCTCCTGCTCGATGGCTCCGCCTCCATGCAAGCCACCGACGCGGCCCCCTCCCGCTTCGCCGCCGCCAAAACCGAAGCCGCCCAATTGATTGGCGACCTGAGCGGCGGCAGCCAGATGACCCTCATCCAGGTCGGGCACACCCCCGCCGTCCTCGCCAGCGCCAGCAGCGACAAAACCGCCCTGCGCCGCGCCCTGGACGCCGCCCAACCCGAAAACGGCCCCCCCGACTGGCCCGCCGCCCTCGCCCTGGCCGCCGGCGCGGCGCAAGGCTTCGCAGACGGCCGTATCATCATCATTTCCGATGGCGGCCTGCCCGCCGATTTGCCCCCCCTGCCCACCACCCCCCTCTACCTGCCCATCGGCAGCAGCGCCGAGAACCTGGCGATTTCCGCCCTGGCCACCCGCCCCACCGCCAGCGGCCCGCAGCTCTTCGCCAGCGTCGCCAACCAGGGCGCGCAAGACCGCGAAGCCCTCCTCAGCCTGGAACTGGACGGCGCGCTCTACGATTCGCGCCGCGTGCCCATCCCGGCCAACGGCAGCGCCAACCTGACGTGGGACTTGCCGGAAGGAACGGCCGTCATCACCGCCCGCCTCTCCGACAACGAAGGGGACAATCTGCCGCTGGATGATGTGGCCACGGCCGTGCACGAAGGCGGCGTCACCAACCGCGCCCTGCTCATCACCGAAGGCAACCTCTTCCTGGAACAAGTTTTCAGCGTGCTGCCCGGCATCGAAGCCTTCAAAGCCGCCCCCGGCACCGATCTAACGCAAGAAACCTACGACCTGCTCGTCTTCGACGGCGTGCCCCTGCCCTCCCCCCTGCCCCAGGCCGATATGCTCCTCATCAACCCGCCCCCCGGCAGCGGCGGCGACTTGTTCAGCGTCGGCGGCGTCTTCTCGGACACCGTCGCCGTGCGCCTGGCCGATTCCCCCCTGCTGCAATTTGTAGACTGGCGCGATGTGCACATCCGGCAGGCAACGGCCGTCGATGCCCCCTGGGCACGGCCGTTGGTCGAGGCTTCCGGCGGCCCGCTGCTGCTCACCGGCGAGCAAAACGGGCAGCGTATCGCCCTGCTCACCTTCGACCTGCGCGACTCCGACCTGCCCCTGCAAATTGCATTTCCCATTTTAATGGCTAATATTACAGGCTGGCTCAGCCCTGGACGCGCCTTCGATGCGCCGGCCGGCTTACGGCCGGGTGACCCGGTAACAATTTCGCCCTCGGCCAGCGCCACGGCCGTGATTGTGGAAAAACCAGACGGCCGTGTCTGGACCGCCGACGTGGGGGAAGACGCGCTCATCTTTGCGGAAACGAACCAACTGGGCCTCTACCGGGTCAGCCTGCGCGACGAACAAGGCACGCGCCCGGCCGGCAGCTTCGCCGTCAACCTGTTTAGTCCGGCCGAATCGGCCATCCAACCGGCCGCGTCACTGTCCATCGGGCAAGTCACCGCCGATACGACAGCCGAAGGCAACGTAGGCCAGCGCGAATGGTGGCCCTGGCTGGTAGCCATCGCCATATTGATTTTAATGGTCGAGTGGTGGATTCAGCACCGCGGCCCGTCATTCCCAAGACCCTAAGGGTTTGGTAGCGAGTAACTAGCCCTTTGGCAACTAAAACCCTTAGGGTCTTTCGCGCGACCAAGACCCTAAGGGTTTGGTAGCGAGTAACTAGCCCTTTGGCAACTAAAACCCTTAGGGTCTTTCGCGAGACCAAGACCCTAAGGGTTTGGTAGCGAGTAACTAGCCCTTTGGCAACTAAAACCCTTAGGGTCTTTCGCGTGACCAAGACCCTAAGGGTTTGGTAGCGAGTAACTAGCCTTTTGGAAACTAAAACCCTTAGGGTCTTTCACACGAGTAACTGGCCCTTTGGCAACTAAACCCTTAGGGTCTTTCTTCACAAGAGAAACCTAAACCGAACAATTCAATGAGTCAGGATCATGCCGTCCAAACATTCTTAGCCCGACACCGCCGCTTGTGGTTTTTAATCCCCTTGCTGGTACTGGCATTCCTGATCCTGCTCGTCGGCTTTATCCTGCCGGGCCTGGGACGCAGCAGCCGCGGCCTGAAACCCTTCCGCCCCTCCCCCACCCCCGGCGAACTGGCCCTGGACGGGCAGGCGGCCGTCGTCACCTTCACCGACCTCAACGACTCGCCGGACACCTACCGCAACCAGCGCATCCGCGTCACAGGCAGCTACCTCAAACTGACGCCGCCAACCTGCCAACCCACCAACGGCCCGGTATTCCAATGGTCATTGGTCGCCGAAGATTTGCAGCTCAACGCGACCGGGTTTGAAGCGCTGCTGCGCTTCATGCCCGACGGCACCATCATTGTCGTCGAAGGCATCTGGCGGCAATATGCCGGTCCAATAGGCTGCGGCAAAGAGCCGCCCGACGGCCAGGTCTGGTATCTGGCCGTGGAGCGGATTGTCTCGCCGAACCCGCTGCCCAACTTCCGCGCGACGCCGCAGGCAACGGCCGTGCCCGGCACAGACGCCGGCCAATCTTCGACGCCCTTCCCCGGCTCGCCTCTGTCTACGCCCACACCGACCCAACCGGCCGTCACCTTTACGCCCATCGGCACGCCCACGCCCACGGTGATGGGAACGGCCGTGCTCCCCGGCACCCCCATCTTCGGCACACCTGAAACCGTCACCCCCACTGCCGGGCCGGGCACGGTTTATCCGTCCATCACGCCGCGCATTTCGCCCACGCCCACCAACTTCCCGCCAGGGTTCATCTCGCCCACGCCCACATCACCCTCAGGCGCGGCCCCCACGCCCACGCTGCCCGGCGGCGCGACGCTGCCGCCGCTGGCTACCAGCCCGCCGCAGCCCACCAGCCCCGGCTATCCGGGCGCGACAGTCACCCCGACGCCGACGCTTACGCCCAATCCCTATTAACCGCTATGAACGATAATTTCGTCTCTGCCATCACGCCGCCCGACAATCGGGCCAGGCCAGCCTTCTGGTTTTTGTTTCACAAATTCGATCTGCTTGTCTTTTTGGACGAGGCAACGGGCGCGGCGCGGCTGCCCCTGGTGGTTAATCCCGCTTCGCTAAACCTGACCGGCTTTACGGTTGAGCGGCAGCAGTACTTCGGCTATGTGCCGGAAGACGGCCGTATCCATTGTTTTGCCGCCGAGCTAAAAACGCCCCGGCGAGACGGCAAACCAGACCTGCCGCCCGGAATGGCCCTGCTGGATTTGCGCCGCCTGTTTGGCCGATTGGCTGACGCGCAGGTGTGGCTGGCGGGGCGCGCCGTGCAGTTGGTGGATTGGGACCGCACGCACCGCTTTTGCGGTCGCTGCGGCGCGCCCACCTTTACCGCGCCCAATGAACGGATGAAGGTTTGTCCGAACTGCCAGCACACCAGTTACCCGCGCCTGTCGCCGGCAGTGATTGTGCGGGTGGAGCGGAATGGGGCGAACGGCCGTGAAATCCTCTTGGCGCGCAACCAACGGGCAAAAATTCCCATGTACAGCGTGCTGGCCGGCTTTGTCGAGCCGGGCGAGACATTGGAAAGCTGCGCGCGCCGCGAAATAATGGAAGAAGTGGGCCTCGCCGTAAAAGACATCCGCTATTTTGGCAGCCAGCCCTGGCCGTTTCCCAACTCGCTGATGATTGCCTTTACGGCCGAATACGAGAGCGGCGAGATACAATTGGAAGAATCCGAACTGATGGACGCCGGTTGGTACACCGCCAACAATTTGCCGCCCTTCCCGCCCGCGTTAAGCATCGCCCATCAGCTTATTGCCGAGTTTATCCGGCAGCAAACCACAAGGTAGAGGGGTTTAAGCAAGATGATTCGCGTGATACATTGCCAGGAAGATAAGGCGTGCGAGATGGAATTGGAACTGGCGGAGGTAACGGCCGTTCTCCAATCCGGGCAGGGCATGATGTGGCTGGATATTTGGGGCGAAACGCACGAAGAAAGCGAAGACGTGCTGCGCGACATCTTCCATTTTCACCCGCTGGCCATCGACGACGCCCTCAATGAAGCCCACGCGCCCAAGATAGACGATTGGGGCGATTATGTGTACATTGTGCTGCACGCCATCAAATACACCGCGCCCGACCATCAGCCTATAAACCTGCCGGAAGTGGATATTTTTGTGGGGCGCAATTACCTGGTGACTTATCATCAGGAAGAGATCGCCCCGCTGGAGCGCGTATGGGCCGCCTGCCAGACCGACGACCGCATCCGGCACAATGGCATTTCGCGCCTGCTCTACCGCCTGGCCGACGAACTGATGAACGAGCATATAACGGCCGTGGAAAAAATAGAAGAAGAGCTGGAAGACATTGAGGATAAAATTTTTAGCAATCCGGACAACAACACCCTGGAACAAATCTTCATCCACAAGCGGCGCGTCTTGCAAATGCGGCGCACCATTGGGCCGCAGCGGCTGGTCTTCAATTCGCTCAGCCGCAACCACTACGCCGTCATCGACCCCGAAGCGCAGGTCTTTTTCAACGACATTTATGACCACATGGTGCGCCTGTATGACCTGATGGACAGCTTGCGCGACCTTTCCACCGGCTCGCAAACGACCTATTTATCCATTGTCAACAATCGCATGAATGACGTGATGAAAACAATGGCCATCATTACCACGCTGTTCTTGCCGCTGTCGTTTATTACCGGCTTTTTTGGCATGAACTTTTTTGCTCCGGCCATCGACACGCACAACTGGACCGGCTGGCTGCCATTTGAAGTGGCTCTGGCAGGCATGTTTTTAATTCCGTTTGTGATGTTTTGGTATATTCGACGGCGGCGCTGGTTGTAACACTTTCCCATGAGACGCAAACTCATCAAAATTCTGGCGGCTGTATTGGCGCTGCTTCTGGCTTTTTTTGGCCTGTATGGGTTGTGGGTTGGGCTGCAAATGAGCCTGTCGGCGGCGCTGCAAAGTGGCGCGGCGCAGGTTGAGGTGGTGAACGGCCGTTTCCTTTTGCCGCAAACGGCCGTCTTTTATGGCCTTCTGGCCGGTTTCTTCTTGCTGCTCAGCCTGGTCCTCATCGGCGCCACCTATCGCCTGGTGGCTTACTCCGGGCGGCGCATCCCGCCCGCCAAACAATCGCCGCCGTCAAAAGAGGAACCCATGATAAAAACCATCCGCCTGATCACCCAGGCCGAAGCCCGGCAGTTTGCGCGCTGGGTCTATGAGCCGCCCTACGACATCTACAACATCCTCCCCGATCCGAATGATCCGGACATGATCGAGCAGGCGGCCAATTATTTTTACGACCCGGCCGTGCAATGTTATGCCATCGTCGATGACGCGGGCGATTTGCTGGCGTTTTGCACGTTTGGCGAAGATGCGCAGGTTCCGGGCGGGGATTACGGCCGTGCCGCCCTGGACATCGGCCTGGGTGTGCGCCCAGACCTGACGGGGCAGGGAATGGGGCGAGAGTTTGTCACGGCCGTGATCGATTTTACCTGCCGCACCTTCCGACCAGCCGTCTTGCGGGTGACCATCGCCGCCTTTAACCGGCGGGCGCAGCGTGTCTGGGAGCAGCAGGGGTTTGTACCGGTGCAGCAGTTTAACAGTGTGATGGATGAGAAACGGCCGTTTCTCATCCTGGAAAAAACGTTAACCGGCATCGCGCAGATGTCACCGGCGGCCGCCAACCACCACGAATGAAAATTTGTGGCTTTTGCAGATTTTGCAGATTTTTTTCTCTGCGCCTTTGCGCCTTTGCGTTAAAACTATTTCCAAAGGAGGAAACATGAAACTGGAATTTTTAGGCAGCGGCGGCGCGTTTACCACGCCCAGGGCCGGCTGCTTCTGCCACCTATGCACCGAAGCCCGCGCAAAAGGCGTGCCCTACAGCCGCTCCGGGCCGGGCCTCTTTGTTCATGGCCCCAATTTTCTCATCGACACCTCCGAACAAATCAACGAACAGCTCAACCGGGCGCGCCTGGAACACATCCCCGCCTGTTTTTACTCCCACTGGCACCCGGACCACACGGCCGGCCGCCGCATTTGGGAGATGAATATCGACTGGCGGCATTGGCCGCGCAGCAATCGCTCCTCGGATATTTATTTGCCGCCGCGCGTGGGCGTCGATTTTGCCAGCCACCTGGGTTTGCAGGAAAACTTTGCCTACATGCAGCACATCGGCGCTGTGGCCATCCACTACCTGAACGAAGGCGAATCGGTTAGCCTGAACGGGTACACCATCACGCCGTTTCCGGTGGCCGAGGCGTATGTGTATGCCTTTTTGGTGGAGGGAAACGGCCGTCGCGTCCTCATCGCCCCGGATGAACTGGTAGGCTGGCAGCCGCCCGCCTTTGTACACGGCGTAGACCTGGCCGTCGTGCCCATGGGCATTGTGGAATTTAACGTCTGGACCGGCGAGCGCATCATTCCGCCAGACCATCCCGTGCTGAAAAGCGAGGCGACCTTTCGCCAAACCCTGGCCATGCTGCGCCAGATTCAGCCCAAACAGGCCATCATGACCCACATCGAAGAGCCGGACAATCTGAGCTACGACGACTTGCTGCGCCTGGAGCAGAACCTGCAAGCGGAAGGCTATCCGCTGCGCTTCGCTTACGATACAATGCTGGTAGAAGTTGGCGGCTAACAGCCACGCCCTTCAGGCCATAATCGGAACTGTATCAGGAGGTCAGGATGATTACTCACGTTGTTGTGTTCAAAATGGAAGATCGCAGCGAGGCCAGCATTAACCGAGCCGTCGAGAAAATTCGCGGGTTAGCGGGCAAAGTGCCCTCTTTGCGCAGCCTGGAGGTGGGGCAGGATGTCATCCGGTCGGCCCGCTCTTATGATCTGGCGCTGATTGCTCGCTTTGATGATCTGGCGGGTTTGCAAGCGTATCAGGTGCATCCAGACCATGTGGTGGTGTTGGATTACATGCGAGCGGTGACCGAAGGGTCAACGGCCGTTGACTTTGAATCCTGATGTCCCCGTTGTTCTTCACGCTGTTCCCCCTGTTTGTCGTTCTGATCATCATCAGCAGCCTGGCAGAGCTGCTGCTGTCATCTCTTTGGGCGCCATTTTATTACCGGTATGGCCTGCCCTTGCTGCGCCGCACCTACGGCTTACCCGCCAACCCCAATATCGCCGCGCAAATTCCGCGCCTGGAGCAAAATTTGCGGGGTTCCTGGTGGCGTCCGCGTGTTGTGTTTCGTGCCCTCAGCCCCACGGAACTTGCTTTTCGCAATAATTTTGGCTCGCGTAACCCCATGCAAGGCTTGGTGCGCCTGGAACCGGCGCACGGCCGTATGACCATTTCCGGTTATCTGTACAGTTCTTACCTGCTGTTTTTTCCGCTTTTCTTCGTCTTTGTACTTGCCAACGAAGCCATCCCGGCCCTGTTTTTGGTTTTCATGCTGGGCATCCTTCTCTTTTCCGTCCTGTACCAACGCCGCCAATACGAGCAAATCGCCCGTATCATTGCCGCGACGCTGGGGACAAACCTAAGCCAAGAGAGCTGGGCAGAAACGGAAACGGCCGTTCCCCCACCGGCCAAACCCACCGCCTACCCGTCCTTTGATACGCCAACATGGTCACCGCCCGACACCGATCCCTTCGGATCGCCAACCGCTGCGCCCAGCAGCGGCCTATCCAAAATCGAAATCGCGCTGATCGTCGTGTCGCTCGTCCTGCTGGTGATGGCGGCGTGGTTCGTTTTGTCGCTCCTGACGGCCTGACCCCATCACTCGGCCAGCACGTTTTCGGCAACCTGAGCCAGCACGGCGTAGGGCTGCGCCCCACTGACCAGATATTTGTTGTTGTAAACCAGGGCCGGCACGCCGCCTAAACCATAGGCGTGCGCCTGCTCCACATCGGCCAACATCTGCGCCAGAAAACCGGCGTCATCCAGCGCTGCGGCAAAGGCCGCGCGGTCTAAACCCACCCCGGCGGCCAGGTCCGCCAGCACGTCCGGGCGGCCAATGTCCTGAGCTTCCTGCCAATACGCGCGGAAAACGGCCGTGTGATACGCCTCCCCCACCCCCTGCGCCTCAGCATATTTCGCGCCAATCAGCGCCGGGCGGCTGTCGATGCCAAACGGACCGACGTTTAGTTCCAGATCATATTGCTCGCGGGCCATAGCCACGAGCCGGGGACGCGCCGCCTCAATGCGGGCGCTGTATTCCGGCGGCATCGGCGGCGAACCGGGCGGACGCAGTTCAAACGAGCGCCATTGCACAGTTACGCCATGTGATTGTTTGAGCTTCTCCAAACTGGAGGAGACAAGAAAACAGTATGGTCAGACAAAATCGGACCAGACATCCAGATTTACTTGTGGCGTTGTCATGGTGAATTCCTTCAGGTGTTGTGTTCCATAAAAATGTTCAATTCGGCATCCGTCAACGGTTCGGTCGATTCGGCGGCATAATAGCCGGTTTCCCACAAACTTGCGGCGACGCCATATTCCTGCTGGATGATTTCTTCGGCGCCGTTTTTGAAGAGATACGCCGCCCAGGCGCTGTCCCGCCCTGGCGGGCAGGTAACAACCAGGTGAACCAGTTCGGGCTGCACGGCCGTATGCCGCAGCCGGCACCCATTCACCGTCGCCAAACGTTCCAGAGCGCGGCGCAGCGGGATGTGCAAAGCCGACGGCAAACTCACCAACGGCCGCCACACAATCGCATACGACATCTGCCCGCCCTCTTGCTCCGCTTCCGCCGTTTCCGCCACAGACACAAACGGCGCAATACCCCGCAGCGCATCTAACAAATAGACGGTAAGCTGTTCCGCCTGACGGCGCAACTGCGCCAGAGGCATTTCTGGCGCGGCCACCAGGGTCAACAAGTACCTCTTTTCAAGGCAAGCCGTATACAAAAGCCATTCACCGGCGCGCGGCGGTAGCTGCAAAAACTGCACGCGCGTCTTGAATTGATCCTTCAGCCATTCCTGGCCGGTGTGCAGGGCCACATTGGCGACTTCGGTGTCTTTCAGGTTGCCCCAGTGGGCTAATACCTGCGTGGCGTCAGCAAAAATCACCGTTTGCAACAACTGCCCTAGTTGAATCTGCTGTAAAGCGGCGATCAACACGGCCGTGTCCGGACCATCCTCTACCCGCGCCAACGGCTTTTCCTCGCCAGGACTAAAAAATGGCTGGCCGCTTGCCTGGTCCAACACCGCCAGTAAATCGACATCTACCAACGATTTGATCAACACCGCCTGAACCAGCCCGGAATAAAAATCCGGCACCACATAATCCGGCGTTGGCGTCATCAGAACCAGGCGCAGATTGGGTTGAACCGCGCGCAGAGAACGCACGCTCTGGTCATCGGGGGAGACAGGAATGAAGGCCAGGTCTTGCGACCGCTGCACCAGATGCAGCGCCGCCTCGCGCACACTCGGCAGCAGGCTGACGCGCATCGACCCCAGCGCCTTGAGCGCTTTGGCCAGACGCAAGGCAAAAGCCTTATCGGCATCCACAATGAGAATGTTTTGTTGCTGAGTCACAATGCGATTCTACCCACCTTGACGACGGCGTGCCAACACAACGACCAGCAATACGGCCGTTGCCACCCCGCCTGCGCCCGCCACCCAGACCCCGCGCATTCCCGGTGCTGCGGCTGGGGCGACAGCCGGGGGCAAAAGTGTCGCTGTAGGCACGGCCGTTGCTTCGGCCATCACCCCTGGCAGCCCAAAAATCGCCAGCGGCAAATCATGATCGGTTGATTTGTATGGCAGCCCCGCCGCACTCACATCACGGCTCAGGCTGTCCGGGTAATCGGCGTTGACGTGCTGGATGGTCACGGCGGCCAGGCCATCTGCCAGAGCCGGGGAAACAAGCAGGTTGTCGATCAACTGGGCCGCCCCGCCATACACATAGCTGTATCGCTCCGCCAGGGGCACTTGGGCTAACACGCTGGCGAGACGGCCGTTTTCCGTCAGCGCCAGCAGCGTCGGCGACAATTCATAATCGTTAAAATCACCCAGCGCCACCAGCCGCGCCTCCGGGTTGGCGGCCAACTGCGCGGCCACCAGGGCGTTGATGTGCGCCGCCTGCGCCAGCCGCTGCGGTTCTGTTTCCGCCTCGCCGCCCAATTTAGACTTGAAATGATTGACAAAAATCGTCACCGGCTGGCCGTCGATGGTCAGATCAACTTGCAGCGGAGCGCGGGAAAAAAGGGGAAACTGACCGGCCGGGCACACGGCCGTCTCATCCACAATGCCCAAATCCATGCCTGTGCAGGTCTGGCGCAGATTGGCCGCCTGCACCTGCACGCGGTTTGGATCGCTCAACAGCGCCACGTCGATGCCCCGCGCGTCGGCGCTTTCCAGGTGGGTCACGTCATAGACAAAGCCGCAGGCAACGGCCGTTTCCTCGGCCAGCCCCACCAACAAGCTCGCCTTCTCCACTTCCTGAATGCCCACCAGCGTGGGACAGCCCAGCGTCCGGCCAATCGCCGCCGCCAGCTTCATCTGCTTCAGGCCGATGTCGGTCAGGTCCGGTTTGGGTTCGGCGTCGTCGCCGGTATCGTCGATGGCGTCGAAATGGTTTTCCAGGTTGATGGTGCTGACGCTAAACTGGCCAGGACCGGCGCGCAGCGGGGCGGGAATGGGCGGCAAGGGCACGGCCGTTACTTGCAAATCGGCCGTCTGCTGGTGCACAAGTTTGAATTGGTCAAAATGGTAAATCAACGGGCCAACCAGGCCAGCCACCACATCGCCGGTCTTCACGTTGGGGAAATCGCCGCAGTCCACATCGCTGGTGTGCAAAATGGGGATGATGCGTCCGATGGGATCGGCGGCGCTCTGGCGCAAAAACCGACCGGCCGTTTCCGGTCGGGCGATGGCAAAGCCGCAGCCGCTAAACGTCGGGCCGACCACCTGCGCCGCGCCGTCTACCATCACCCGCATCGCTTCCAGCGGCTCGAAATAGGCGGCCAACGCCGCGTTATCGGCCGGCGGATCCAGGAAGATGGGCGCAGGCAGCGGCTGATCGCTCGCCTCCACGACAATTTCCAGGGCGTCGGCGTCCAGCTCGGTCAGGCCGAAAAACTCGGTGACCAGCCCTGACACCCGCACCTGATCGCCGATGTGGGCTAACGGCCGTTTGCGCCCCAAAAACAACGCCACCCCATCCGCAGTCGCCGGATCGCCATCTTCCGCGCCGGGCGCGTCTTGCACAAACAGCGTGTAATAGGTGGTTCCCCGCGTATTGCGGTCTTCATACACCCCCGTCACCACGCCGCGAAAGGCAACCATCTGATTGACATAGGGCGAAAACTCGCCGCTGCCCTGGATGGTTCCGATTGGTGGCAAGTTTTCCGCAGCGGCCAGATCAACCGGCGGCAAACAGTCGCCTTCAAGAGTGAGTTGGCCGGGAGTGGGTTGTTCGCGGGGCAGCCAATCCCCGGCGGAATTGGTGTCACAGGTAGCCGGCACGCGCTCGATGCTTTGCCCGCTGAAGACGCCGTTGATAGCCGGACGGAAGAAGGTGAGGGCGTCGCCGTAATTCAGGCTGTCGCGCACGGCCGTTTTCTCCACCAGCAGCACTTCATCGCCATCATTCGCCAGGGCCAGGTCGCCGGACGCCCACACGAGGAAGGGGCGCATGTCGGGCACGCGGGCATCGGTATCGCGGATTTCAAAGTCGGGGTTAAACCCAAACCGGGCGCGGAAAGCCACGGCCGTTTGCGCCACAATCACCACCTGTCCCGGCTCAATGAGCGCGCCTTCGGGGAAACGTTTCATGCCTTCGCGCCCGCCAATCAACTCCTCATCGCCGATTTTGTAATCGGACAGGTCGATAACGGCCGTGCCCACGTTGGCAATCTCGATCCATTCTTCGTCGCCATCGCTGCCGGGTGTGTTGTAATACACTTCGGTAATCAAAACGCCGGGTGGCCCGGCGACAGGCTGGGCAGAAACAGGCAAAACAAGCAGCCACCCCAAAACCAATCCCAAAAAGACAAACCGGAACATGTTCATTGGCCCTCCGCTGAGCAGCAAGGTTCAGGTCTAAAAACTATTTATGAGATTTACCCCAACCAACGGTACAATTGTGAATGAAGGTTAGCGAGTTTGCAAATAGTGCAGAACTGCCAAGACCCGATGCGCAGCACCCATCGGGTCTCTAAGTGGAGGTCAGCTTTATGGAAGATAAACCAAAATTTTTACAATTTGGCAAATCCACCGGCCAGCCGATTGTGGCCGGGAAGCGCACGATCACCCCGGAAGCGTGGGTGGTGTCATTGAATACGCCGTTTGGCGGGTTTGTGTGGAATCGGCCGACGGCCGTTCTTCTGGAAACCGATGGCGTGACCGAGCGCGTGGAAATAATGGATCCCACCCGCCTCGCCTTGATGGCGATATGGGGATTGGGCGCAGTAATCGTGGCGTTGGGCTGGGCATACGGCCGTCGCGCCCACAAATAGGAGTGATAACATGAAACCAGATATGGGCAGCTTTATCAAAGAATCCGTTCCCAACCAGACCCAGGCCAACGAATTGATGGGGCGTATGTTTACCGCCGCCAAACCGGAAAGCCTGTTTAGCCAGCCGGTTGTGCAAGGCGAATACGCCGTCGTCATGGCCTCTGAAATGATCGGCGGTTTGGGCTATGGCTTTGGCGGCGGCGGCGGAACCGGCCCGCAAGCCGAGGACGGCTCGGCCGAAGGCGGGTTTGGCGGCGGCGGCGGTGGCGGCGGCAGCATGATGGCCCGGCCGGTGGCCGCCATCTCCATCGGCCCAGACGGCGTGCGCGTAGAGCCGATTATGGACCCCACCAAGATCGCCATTGCCTTCTTCACCACGCTGGCGGCGATAGCCGTTTCCCTGCGCCGCATTTCCCGCCGCGTAGAAGAGCTGAAATAATACGAGGACGTGGCACGTGGTACGTGGCACGTGATGCGTGGCACGTGATGCGTGATGCGTGATGCGTGATGTTCTTTGATCACGTATCACGCATCACGCATCACGCATCAAATATCGCCACAAAACTAAAAACCATTCAAAGAGGCAGCATGATCGAGTTAGACGCCATTCAACGTATTTTAATTGTCGGGGCCGGCACGATGGGGCAGCAGATTGGCCTGCAATGCGCCCTGCACGGCTATCAGGTGGTCATTTATGACGTTCAGGCCGACGTGCTGCCGACGGCCGAACGGCGCCTAAGCGCAGCCCTGGCCGAAATAGTGGCCGCGGGCGGCTGCTCCGCCGACCAGGTGGAGCCAGTTCTGGCGCGCATAAGCTGGACGGCCGTTCCCGCCGATGCCGCCCAAGACGTCGATTTACTCAGCGAATCTGTGCCCGAAGACCCGGCGCTGAAGGGCAAGGTACTGGCGCAGTTCCATGCGCTTTGCCCGGCACGCACCATCTTCACCACCAACAGCTCCACCCTGCTGCCCTCGATGTTTGCCGCGGCCACCGGACGGCCGTCGCAATTTGCCGCCTTTCATTTTCACCTGCCCGTCTGGCTGGCCAACGTGGTAGACATCATGCCGCATCCAGGGACGGATACGGCCGTTATCACTCTGCTAGAAGGGTTCGCCCAGCGCATCGGGCAGATCCCCATCGTCCTGCACAAAGAATCCTCCGGCTACGTGTTTAACGCCATGCTCAGCGCCCTTAACACCGCCGCTCTCACCCTGGCTGTCAAAGGCGTCGCCGCCCCGGAAGACATCGACCGCGCCTGGATGGGCGTCATGAAAACCCCCATCGGCCCCTTCGGCATCTCCGACATGGTCGGCATAGACACCGTTTGGAAAATCACCGACTTCTGGGCCACAACCCTGGGCGACCGTGAACTGCGCGCCAACGCCGACTTTCTCAGACCCTACATCGACGAAGGCAAACTGGGACGCAAAACTGGCGCGGGCTTTTACACCTACCCCCATCCCGCCTTCACCCACCCCGATTTCCTCACCGGCAAATAAAAACGCAAACAAAACGGCCGTTACCGGCCGTTTTGTTTGCACCACATGATTCAAAACTCTTACGCATCTCTGATATAGGACTATCGCGTTATTTACGTGTGTCGGTAAAAATACCAATGGGCTATTGTTGCCTGCTTAAGAGAAGCACATACTTAATCTTAAGCGCAATCCTGACATGCCTGATCGGCAAAGGACAAACGTATATGACAGAAAAAATGCAAAACCAGACCAAATCAATTCCCGTGGTTCCGCTCCGCGGAGGCGCTGTCTTCCCAGGCATCACCACGACGATTTCGATTGGTCGGCGAAACTCATTAGCGGCCGCGCAAACGGCCGTAGACCAGGGCGGCGACCTCCTTATCCTCGTCCAATACGACGCTGAACTGGAAACCCCCAACGACAAAGACCTGGCCCCCATAGGCGTGCTGGCCACCGTCCGCGACGTCTTGCGCGCGCCCCACATCGGCGTTCAAATGCTCGTCGAACTCCACCGGCGCGTCCAATTTCACGGCCTGGGCAGCACGGAACCTTACCTCACCGGCGTTTACAGCGAATTAGCTGCCGAAAGCGACACCAACGACGAAGAACTGGTCAACAAAGCCATCGCCTACCTGGAACAATACGCCGAAGCCCTGGGCGAAGCTAACCAACAGGTGATGAGCATCACCCGCAACAAACAAACGGCCGGCGAACTCGCCGACTACATCGCCGGGCTGATCAACCTGCCATTTGATACCGAACTCCAACTTCTGCAAACCCTCGAAGGCGGCCAGCGGCTGCAAATCGTCACCGAATACCTGGAACAAGAACTGCGCATCACCGAAATCCGCAAAAAAATCCAGCAAGACGCCCGCGCCAACACCGACAAAGCCCAGCGCGAATACGTCCTGCGCGAGCAAATGCGTGCCATCCGCAAAGAACTCGGCGAAGAAGGCGAAGACCCCATGAACCAACTGCGGCAAAAAATCGAAGCCGCCCAGATGCCAGAACCGGTCGCCGAACGGGCCAACAAAGAGCTGCAGCGCCTGGAATATCAGGGGCAGCAGTCGGCCGAAGCCAGCGTGATTCGCACCTATTTGGAATGGCTGGTAGAGCTGCCCTGGAGCAAAGCCACCGAAGATAATCTGGACATCCACCACGTCCGCGAAATTTTGGACGCCGACCACTATGGTCTGAACGACGTCAAAGAACGCATTGTGGAATACGTAGCCGTGCGCAAACTGGCCGGTCCGCAGATGCGTGGCGCAATCATCAACCTGAACGGCCCGCCCGGAGTCGGCAAAACGTCGATTGCCACCTCGGTGGCCCGGGCGATGGGGCGCGAGCTGGTGCGCATCAGCCTGGGCGGCGTGCGCGACGAGGCCGAGATTCGCGGCCACCGGCGCACCTACATTGGGGCGATGCCGGGGCGAATTATTCGCGCCCTGCGCGACGCCGGCACACGCAACCCGGTGATTGTGCTGGATGAAATTGATAAAGTCGGGGCCGATTGGCGCGGCGATCCTTCGTCGGCGTTGTTGGAAGTGCTGGACCCGGAGCAAAATCACAGCTTTACCGACCATTATCTGGAAGCGCCGTTTGATTTGAGCCAGGTGATTTTCATTACCACATCCAATCAACTAAGCACGATCCCGGGACCGCTTTTGGATCGCATGGAAACCATCACCATGCCGGGTTATATTGAAGAAGAGAAAATGGGCATTGCCCAGGGGTTTCTCTTGAAGAAGCAGCTTGCCGGGCATGGCATCCATGACATTGAGGTCACGATGGAGGCTGAGGCGCTGCAAAAAATGATTCGCCACCATACCCGCGAGGCAGGCGTGCGCCAACTAGAGCGGCAGATCGGCTCGGTGGTGCGTAAGCTGGCGGTAAAAATTGCCGGTGGGGAGACGGGAGCATTTCGGGTAACGGCCGTTTCCATCCCCAATTACCTGGGGCCAGATAAATTCCATCACGGCACAGCCGAAGAAGAAGACGAAATCGGCGTGGTCACCGGCCTGGCTGTAAATGCTTTTGGCGGCGATACCTTGTCGATTGAAGTGAGCCTGAGCGAGGGCAACGGCCGTATCACCATGACCGGCTCCTTGGGCGATGTGATGCGTGAATCAGCCCAGGCCGCCCTCACTTATGCCCGCGCCAACGCCCGCACCCTGGGGCTGGAACCCTCCATTTTTGATCAGGTAAACCTGCACATTCACGTGCCCGAAGGCGCTGTGCCCAAAGATGGGCCAAGCGCCGGAATCGGCATGGCCACGGCCATTATCTCCGCTTTTACGCGGCGGCCGGTGCGCCGCGACGTGGCCATGACCGGCGAAGTGACCCTGCGCGGCAAGGTATTGGCCATTGGCGGCCTGAAAGAGAAGGCCATCGCCGCCCATCGCGCCGGGATTCTCACGGTGCTGCTGCCCAAAGACAACGCCAAAGACATCCCCGACCTGCCGCAGCGCGTCCGCGACGACCTGACACTCATCCCTGTGAGTCATCTGGATCAGGTGCTGCCCATCGCCCTGCTGAGCAGCGATGAACCCCCATTCAGCGTGGAAATAAGACCCGGCAAGCTGGAAATGCCCATTCCGCCGGTGAACGGCGGCCTGAAAGAAAAGAGCGTCCACGCGGCCGTCCGCTAGCAGTCTGTCGGAAAACCTCTTTTTGTAGCCGGGGTATCCTTACCCCGCCTCTGGAAGACGCGGTAAGAAACCGCGGCTACGGGTACTTTTCCGACAAACTGCTAGTCAGCGTTATTTTGATGCGTGATGCGTGGGGGGCTACCCCTCATGCATCACGCGTCAAGTCACCCCCCCCACAAATTCCAACCAACCGTATATCTGGAAAGACCCTAAGGGTTTGAGACCCAATGGGTCTAACTGCTCGAGAGCAAACCCTTAGGAATGTGAATTAAACAACTTGCAGAACTGAGATTAGTGATTGATTGGTTGTGGCAAAAATAAAAAACGACCAGATAACGATTTGGCGCGCAATCTTGCGCCCAAGATTGGCCCAATCTGCAAACACCCAGATGAGTTATCCCCCGGAGAAATGGCTGCTTCACCGGGAGGAATGGTTCCGACGCGGGAGGAATGGCTGCTTCACCGGGAGGAATGGTTGCTTCACCGGGAGGAATGGCTGCTTCACCGGGAGGAATGGCTGCTTCACCGGGAGGAATGGTTCCGACGCGGGAGAAATGGTTGCTTCACCGGGAGGAATGGTTGCTTCACCGGGAGGAATGGTTGCTTCACCGGGAGGAATGGTTCCGACGCGGGAGGAATGGCTGCTTCACCGGGAGGAATGGTTCCGAACGCTGAAATGGTTGCTTCGCCTGGAGACGGGTAAAAACCGCGCTGGGTTTTCCGACAGGCTGCTAGACTAGCAGTCTGTCGGAGAACCTCTTTTTGTAGCCGGGGTATCCTTACCCCGCCTCTGGAAGACGCGGTAAGAAACCGCGGCTACGGGTACTTTTCCGACAGGCTGCTAGTCTAGCAGTCTGTCGGAGAACCTCTTTTTGTAGCCGGGGTATCCTTACCCCGCCTCTGGAAGACGCGGTAAGAAACCGCGGCTACGGGTACTTTTCCGACAGGCTGCTAGGATGGTTAATTCAACCTCCCGGAGGTTCCTCAGGTTATTTAATCCGCGTTCCTGAGGGTCTGTCGACCGACCTGAAGATACTTGGGTCTTTGGGATTTCATGGGGTTTGGTCTGATGCGTGATACGTGATGCGTGAAACCTCTCTGGTCACGCATCACGCATCACGCATCAGGGGCTGTCAACCCCCTGAGTTCCTAAAGAACCAGATACTTTAGAGGGCTGAATCTTGTCGATGATGGGCTTGAATGAGCCAACAGACACGGCCGTCATCCAACCAATCAATTTGCCAGGTTCCGGCGCGAAAAGTGCGGCGCGCGCCGCGCAGGAGCATTTGCAGCCGCTGGACGTAGGGCGGCAACTCGGCCGGCGGGCGGCCAAACCGGCTCAACGGCGGCAAGGTGAGGGTGTTTGGCGCAGCATCGGGAGCCAGGGTGGTGATGGTATCTGGCTTGTCGGCAGTGGTTACGGCCGTTCCGCCCGCCTGCGCGTCCACCATTTGCATCACCAGCACATCCCGCCGCAGCCCTTCCGGCGCAGCGGCCAACGACCAGACCCGCTGCAAACCGGCCGCCAACTGCGCCGGTTCCGTCAGGCGCACGTCGCGCTGCGGCGCGCCTACCGGATCGCCAGGCTGCGGCGCGCCGTCCAGGGAAAAGGCGGCGCGCAAGATTACCGGCGCGTCTAATCGGGGGAAACGGATACCATCGTACAGGGTTTCATAGAGCCAGGCCGCGTCTACGGCCGTAACGACGCCATCTTGCACAACAATCACCCCCGCTTCCAGAAGCAGAACAAACAATTCGTGCAACAAAATTGCGCCGGATGGCACAGGCAGCCCTGCCTGCGCGGCGCGATCCAGCAGGCGCGCTTTGTCACTCAGCGGCCATTTGCGCGCCCGATTTGCGCCTAACCAAAGAAAAGGGGTTTTTTGCATGGGGGAATTTTATATCGAACCAGAAATTCGAGACTGGAGACTTGCAGTCTGTCGGGGAACCTCTTTTTGTAGCCGGGGTATCCTTACCCCGCCTCTGGAAGACGCGGTAAGAAACCGCGCCTACGGGTACTTTTCCGACAAACTGCTAGAGACTGGTTCAATCTCCAGTCTCCAGTCTTTAGTCTCCCGCAAGTTATTCAATCCATCTTCCTTACGCTCTACTTCAAGAGGTCGCGTACGGCCGTTTGGGCATCCGGGTAATGGAACACAAAGCCCATTTCTTGCAAACGCTGCGGTTGAGCGCGACGGCCGTCCAGCACCACATCGGCTACCTCGCCCAGCAGCAAGCGCAAAACAAAAGCAGGCGCAGGGATAAAAGACGGCCGTCCCATCACCTTACCAATGGTCTTGGCCATGTCTCGATTGGTCAATGGCTGCGGCGCGCATAAATTATAAGGGCCAACGGCCGTTTCCTGCTCCAGCAAGAAACGGATCGCCCGTACCTCATCTTCCAAATGAATCCACGACATCCACTGGCGGCCGCTGCCCAGCGGCCCGCCGGCAAAAAATTTAAACGGCAGCGCCAACGTTTTAAATGGCCCGCCTTCCGCGCTAAACACCACGCCAGTGCGGATGATAATTTGGCGCACGCCCTGGGCGGCAACTGCGGCCGTCGACGCTTCCCAATCGACGGTGACATTGGCTAAAAAACCATCTTTGCCCGCCGGCGACGCTTCGGTAATGAATTCGTCGTCGCGCGCGCCGTAGTAGTCGATGCCCGATGATTGGACAACCACGCGCGGTTTTCGGGCGGCGGCCGTCACGGCTTCCACCACAGCGCGGCCCGCGTCCAGCCGGCTTTGCAAGATGCGCCGTTTGCGTTCCGCTGTCCAGCGGGCAGGCAGCAGCCCATTGCCCGCCAGATTTTCCCCGGCCAGGTTGATGATGGCGTCTGCACCGTCGGCCAGGTGACCCCAGGATACGGCCGTGTGGCCATCCCACTGCGCCGCTTTCACGCCATCCGGCAATTGGTGCGCCTGCGGATTGCGGCTCAACACAATCACTTCGTGCCCATCGGCCGCCAGGCTTTTCGCCAGCGCACCGCCAATCAGGCCCGTTCCCCCAGTAATAATTACACGCATACCCATCTCCCTTGAAAATAGATTTGTCAAATCTTAAAGATTTGACAAATCTCAACCTTTTCATTCGTGGTGGTGGGTTAGACCACTCATGATGTCTCCTAAGAGAAGCTAAATCAATATCACTCTGCAAGTAATGCAGTCAGTTTTAGTTGACCCCAGCGAACCAATCCAAAAGCAGCTTGCCTCGCGCATCGAGGTGACTCTCGGCCGCCTGACGGTAAGCTTCCATGTACGGTTTCATCACTTCAGCTGGCATACGATAATGAAAATTGATCAGCAAGCCATTCACCCACTCCAGATCATTATTTAATAAGTTGATGTCTCCCAGACTCAACGCCGCCTGGATGTTATCTCCCAGGTTGTGGTTGGCGTTTTTCAGGTAGCGAATTGGCACATCCAGGCCGGATAAAGATTCTAAAATGTCGGCTTCGATGGCTGCTCGCTGCGCAGCGTATTGTTCTAAGGCCAATTCGTAGACTGGGGAGGCGAGTTGCGCCTGGGGCGCCGGCTGCGGATTGCTGAGCAGGTGGTCTACCACCTGAGGAACAGCGCGCAAATCGTTGCCCAAAAAGTGCGCCGGAATGTGAGACACAATATCGGTAATAAAGGTGAAAACGCCGCCGCCATAGGCCATGGGCGTGCCTGTTTTTTGCGCCACCAGGGCGATGGCGGGCACGCGACCGGCCGTGTGCAAAGTTTGGGCGGTGATGATGAGCAGTTGGGGATGCACGGCCGTTAACATGGCTTCCAATCGATCCGGCGGCACATCCGCGCCCAGGTAGATCACTTCCAGCCCACGCTGGCGCAGGAGCAAGGTGATCAACAGGGCGCTGAAGGTATGTTGTTCTTCCGGGGCGCAGGCAACCACCACACGGGCGCTGCGTGTCGGCGGCGGGGCGGCGTTTAACAACGCTTCCAGTTGGCGAATGGCCAGCGCCGAGGCAAAATGCTCCTGCTGCACGGTAATGCGTCCCTCATACCAGCCTTCGCCAATTTCGCCTAACGCTTTTTGCAACAGCTCAAAACACACCATCTCCAACGAAAAGAGGGCAAAGGCCTGGGCCAAAATTTGGCGGGCCAAAAGTTCGTTAAATGCCAGGCAGGCGGCAATCCACTCTGCGCGCAGTTGGGTAACCGATTGACCTGTTACCATTACCACGGTTGGGTCGTCTTCGTCACGGCCGTATGACTCAATCGGCGACTCGCCTCCCGACTCTAGCTGCTGCCATAAATCGACCGCCCGGCTGATGCTCAAGCCTTCTTCCTGGCGGGCCAGAAGCCACTTCAACATGTCGATGTCATACTGCGAATACAGGCGGTGGCCGCCACTCGTGCGATCTGGCTGCGGCAGGCCATACCGTCGCTCCCAGGCGCGAAGCGTGTCTGGCTTAATTCCGGTCTCCTGAACAACAGCTTTTAGATTAAACGTGGGATTTTTTTGTGGGTCTGTCAAAACTTTCCTCGGTATTCAAAAATTAGCGCCTATCTCTTGTAACAGTCGCCGAGCGCGCAGCGTGCGATTGAAGCGGCTCCCCACGCGCTTTGCGTTCTTTGCGATTCAACCTAGACAGGCCGGGCAAGCAAATTGTGTGAATAATTTTAACACAATTGTTTAGGTTTTGTCTATATTTCTTAATGGATTTTGGGTCTTTGGGATTTCATGGGGTTTGGTCTGATACGTGAAGCGTGCTGCGTGAAACCTCTCTGGTCACGCAGCACGCTTCACGCATCGAGGGCTATCAACCCATTGAGTTCCTGAAGAACCTGGATTTTTAAAGCGTCAGGCTTTACCGGATGGCACATCTTGTCACAAATTAAATTGCCTGTTGAAAATTTAGAACGCATGTGCTATTATCTGTCACAGATACAGGCGGAAAGTGCCTCGCAACGCCAAACTTTTTATCCGGCACGCGAGCAGTTCCCCAATACGGAGGCAGTGATGACGCGATTGATCTTTTCCGGTGCGGCTGGTTTACACATTCCTTCGCCAAATGTGCTGCGCTTTTTAGAGCGTCAGGTGGATTTTGTGGTGTATGAAGTGAGCGGTTTTGGGCAGGATTTGCTTTTTTTGGATTATCGGGAAGGCCAACAAACGGCCGTCTGGCGATCAGGCAGCGCCCTGTCACAGTTGTCGCCGGAGTTTGAACGGCCGTCACATCTGGAAATCTGGGAATTTGGCCCCCAACACCTGCAAATCGAACTGCACGACACAATCCAGAACAAAGCGCCCTGGCAGCTTTCGCTTATTCCGGCGCACGCTAAAGTGCGGCCCAATCACCGCGCCTTTTACCAGCGGCTGCCCACCACGGCCGTCGAACCGGGCGCAGTCATCACCCTGGAACGCCAGCGGCGAGCCACGGCCGTGCCCAAAACCAATACGCTCCCGGCCGTGCCTCAATTCGTGTAAGCCGCCGGTTACAAACCAATGGCGGCTAAAGCAGCCACGCGCCCTCCAGGCGCAGCAGCCACGCTTTGGTATCCAGGCCGCCGGGACCGCCATAACCGTGCAAACGGCCGTCGCTGCCCAGCACGCGATGACAGGGAATGATGATTGGCATGGGGTTGGTCGCATTGGCCCGGCCCACAGCGCGCACGGCTTTCGGCTGCCCAATCTGCTGCGCCACGTCGGCGTAGGTGAGGGTACGGCCGTAAGGAATGGCATACACGGCCCGCAGCGCTGTCTGCTGAAAGGGCGTCATCACCGACCAGTCGATAGGCGCAGCAAAATCGCGCCGTTGACCCTGAAAGTAAGCATCCAGTTCATCCAAAACACCGGCGACGGCAGCCGCTGCATACACCGGCTGCCGTCCGGTCAGCTTCGCCACTTCGACCGCAAACTTTTCGCGCTCCGGCCATAAGCTGACGGCCACCACGCCGGCCGCCGAAACGGCCGTCCACACCGCCCCAAACCGTTCATGCTCTCGCTCGCCCATCCAAATCGTCTGTTCAGCCATCATTCACCCCATCAAACGCCAGGTGGTAAGCCGCGACGGCAAAAGCGGAAGCCACATTGAGCGATTGTTTAACGCCCTGCATGGGAATGTAGACCACTTTATCACACATCGCCAGGATGCCGGGGTCGACGCCGGCGATTTCGTTGCCCACCACCAGGAGGATAGGCACATCCAGGGGCACGGCCGTTTGCGGCAATGGCTGCGCGTCCGGCGTGCCTTCCAAAGCCCACACCTGATACCCACGCTGCTGCAAGGCAACGGCCGTGTCCAGCCCGTTCGCGCAGCGCGTCCACCCCACCGACTGTTCCGCGCCCAAAGCCGTCTTAGCCACTTTGGGATGGTCTGGCGGCGGGGTGATGCCGCCCATGTAAAGATGGCGCACACCGGCGCCATCGGCCGTGCGCAGCATGGACCCGACGTTGTAAGTGCTGCGCACATTGTCTAGCAGCGCTTCTACGTGTTGGCGGGCGGGTAAAGTAGCAGGCGGATTTCCGGTGGGGTAGACGGCCGTAAACGCCGCCGCCGCGCCGCACACCGGGCATAGGTCCCCGGTCACGCGGTTATCGGTCAGGGGGAAACGAAAGCGGCAGGCATCGTTGGTGCATTGGCGCAGTTGGAAGGGGGGCACAGGCTCGGCGGCAGGATTTCGGGACATTTAGACCGCCTGGTTAACAGCCACCATCAAGGTGATGTCATCAAATTGCGGCGCCTGCCCGACGAAGGTTTGTAAGGCGGTTAACACGGCCGTTTCCATTTCCTTCGCGCTGCCATTCACGCAGCCAGTCACAGCCGCCAGCAGCCGCGTCTCCCCAAATTCGGCCGACACCTCGTTCTGAGCTTCAGAAACGCCATCGGTATACATCACCAGCACGCTGCCCGGAGCCACGCGGACCACTTCATGCCGCCAGGCCATGTCGGGAAACATACCCAGCGGAATGCCGGTTTGCCCCAGCGGTTGTGGTTCCAGACGGCCGTGCGAATCAATCAAAAAAGCAGGGTTATGCCCGGCATTGCTGTAAGTCAGGGTGTTGGCGGCGGGGTCGAGCACGCCATAAAACAGGGTCACAAACTGGTCCGATTCGGTGTCGGCGAGGATGCGCTCGTTGGCCGCTTGCAGCACGTGTTCCGGCGCGTCCGGGTATTCGGTGGCGTAGGTGCGCAGCAAGGTGCGGCTGAGCGCCATGTAGAGCGCAGCCCCGGTGCCTTTGTCGGCGACGTCGGCTACCAAAAGCCCCAAACGGCCGTCGCCCAATTCAATAAAATCATAAAAATCGCCCGACGTTTGCCGCGCCGGAACCAGCGCAGCCGCCAGATCCCAGCCGGACACAACCGGCACGCTGCGGGGCAGAAAGCTGGCCTGAATACGCCCGGCAAATTCCAATTCCTGAGCCACTTTTTGATGCGCCAGGGTTTCCTGATGCACCCGCGCCCGGTAGAGAGCCGCGCCAATCTGGTTGGCCAGGGCTTGCACGGCCGTTAACGAATCCAATGTATGCGCGCTGCGGCGATGACGCAGCAAATACACACCGCCCAGGCACACACCATCGGCCGCTTCTCGTCCAGGGACAATCTCCATGATTTTCACCAGAACGGCATGGCCATACGTGGCCCGCATACCGGGCAGCACCACATCGTGCTGCACCAGATAGGCGGCAGCCGCCTGACGCATAGCCGACCAGTCGGCCTCTGCCAGCGGCGGTTTGGTGGGAGGATGAACCACCTGCCAGAGAATCTGGCTGGCGATGCTTTGGGTGTCGGCAGGCGTTTCGGCGGCCAGAATGCCGCCAACAGGGCTGCTGCCCGCCGCCCACAGGCGCACTTCGATCAGATCGTAAGCATCCGGGAACATGCGCGGCAAATGTTCGCTCAGGATATCCGGCAAGTTGATGGCATCTGGCGGCGCTTGCAACAGCGCTTCACTGAGCGATTCCAGGCGGGCCAATTCGCGGGTGCGCTGGCGGCTGCGTTCGGCCATGCGGCTGAGGGTGGCGGCCAGCATGTTGATCAGGATGATGCCGATGATGAAGAAGATGAATGCGCCCAGGCCGCCATTGACATAAGCCAAAGCCACCAAGACGGCAAAGGGGGACATGATGAGCGACATGGCCGTAACCTGGGCGATAAATTGCAAAGAGCCGGTGCGAGAAAACTGCCGCTGCAACATGCCGCCAACGTGGAGCATGGGCGGCAGCAAGACAATGCCCGGCAAAATTGCCGATATGATCATCGCCGCAAAAGCTGCGCCCCAAGAGGCAAAGGTAACGGCCGTCAGCGGATAATCGCCGCCCAACAAGCCATAAACCAGCAAAGCCACCAGCGGCGCAAACACATCCACAAATAAATCCTGCGCCAAAAACGACAGCGACTCCCACACGGGATTCTGGTTGTACTGGTAAAGCTGCCAGGCCACCCAACTGCGATTGATCAGGGCGACCAGCAGCGGCAGCCACAAAATGGTTGGCCCCACAACCAGGATTCCGGCCCATAAGGCCAGATTAGACAGCGAGCTAATGAGGGTAACGCCGCTCTCGCCATCCAAAGCAAAAATCAGGTTGAATGTCTGGCGGCTCATGGCCAATAAAGCCAACAGGATGATGAGCAGCGCCGGCCAGCGCCGGACAATTAAGGCCCAATCGCTCGCAGCCGCCAACCAGACCAGCCCCACCACAATGAAGGGGCCAAGATACATCGACAGCAAAATGTATTCATACGTGCGCAGAAACGTAGCATTGTCCTGATCGACGAGATCAGGGTAGAGGCGCAGGATCAGGCGGGTGAGGGCGCCTGGGTTTTGCAGGGTGCGGTCTTTCATAGATGGTTTCGAGGGGGAAATGAGGGTGGGGGAACGGCCGTTGCCTATTCCCAACTCTCCCAATGCAGCACCTCAGACAAAGGGCGGCGTTTTGCGGGCTGAAAACCCTCGCCGGTGTAATAGGCCACCGGCAGCAAAGCCGCCTGGGTAATGTACTTGGGCAAACCGAGCAGCGCCGCCACTTCCTGCTCATAACGCAAGTGCAGCGTGGTCCAGGCCGCGCCCAATCCACGCGCCCGCAAAGCGAGCATAAAAGACCATGACGCCGGCAAAATCGAGCCATACAACCCGGCCTGGGCCATTTGCCCGGCGTTTTCCACCCGGCCTTCAATGCAGGGAATCACCATGACCGGCGCGCGGTGCATGTTATTGGCCAAATGCACCGAAGAACTGACCACGCGCTGCATTTGTTCGGCCGGCGCATACCGCTGGCGCGGCTGCTCGTTTCTATCGTTGGCATAAATGAAGAAGGATTGGCGGTAATATTCGCCGATAGCCGCGCGTTTGGCCGCGTCGGTGATGACGAGGAAATGCCAGCCCTGGGCGTTACTGCCGGTGGGCGCCTGAATGGCAATACTCAGGCAGCGTTCAATCACGTCACGCTCAACAGGCCGGTCAAAATCGAGCCGTTTGCGCACGGTACGCGTGGTGGTTAATAACTCATCTACAGTCTGCAAATCCATGGGAGACCTCCAAAAAATCAATCTATACTGTGCGCCTTTCGCCCCATTGCGGAATCCGGTTATGGATAAATCGATCCCACGCTTGTTCTATCCAGGTTTCGCTGGCAAGACCCCAAGGGTTTATGGAGTCTGTACAGATACCACGCTTTTATTTGAAGCGACGACGCAAAATGAGTTGGGCCACAATGCCTAGCAAAACCAGAAAGCCGTATAAAAATGAAGCGGTGGCAACATCTGCCTGGAGTGAAGTGACGATAATGGCCGCGCCGGTAACTGAGGAGATGAAGATTTTGGCAAAATCGTTGGCAAACAGGGCCATTAACAGGCCAATGATACCACCTATGAGGAAGGTGACGAGGGTAGAGCCGACGTTCCAATCCAGGTAAGCAAATAACTGAACCAGGATAATGCCACCGACGAGAAATCCGGCGATGTTCAGGACCAGGGCGGTGATGAAAACGGCCGTAAACGCCCCCACCGCCCCAAACACCAACCCCAACACAATCGCCGACCCGGTAAGCGCTCCGCCAGACGGGGCGCTGCCGATGTTCAGCCCAAATAAAAAGCCAATCCCGCCGGCAATTAGCCAATAATACCGGTACCCCAAAAACAACAACGCCGCGCCAATGACAAGCGGAAAAAGATTCATGCAAAGACCTCACAGTTCATGATTAACGGTTTTGATGTGTCGCAAGGTGTCTAACGAGGCTAAAACCAGCAAAAAATCCCCAACGCATAATTTTTGGTCCGGATCGGGGTGCATATCGCTATGGGTATGGCTGCGATGGAACACAATCGAGAGATTGTACGCTTGCTGCAGCCCGGTAACGGTTTGCCCGGCAAGCGGCGAATTGGGCTGGATGGTCATCTCGCTCAGATTGAGCAGGTCTTCGCCTACGTAGAAAGAATGCTTGATGTCCAGGCGCATGGCGGCGGCGGCGAAGATAGGCGCCGCCAGAGCCGAGCCGCTGAACGCGGTGTGGATGCCAAACCCTTTTTCAACGCGGCGGGCCAGGTCACTGTCGAACATGCGCAGGACAACTTTGATGGTGGGGTTGATTTCGCGGGCATCCAGGGCGATGTCCAGGTTGGCCAGTTCGTCGTCGGTGCAGGGGATGATGGCGTCGGCGCGTTCGATGCCTGCTTTGAGGATGTTTTCGGAGCGGCGGGCGTCGCCGATGAGCAGCGGGACGCCGAGGGCGCGCATTTTTTCGACGAAACGGCCGTTTTCATTCACCTCAACAGCCACCACGTCACGGCCGTATTTCAGCAGTTCCTGAGTCACCCGGTAGCCAATTTTGCCCGTGCCGCACACGATAATGTGGTTGCTATATGTTGATGCCATTGCCACCTGCCATTTTTGCCCGCGATCTTTCTTGTTGATGAGCGCCGTGCCAAACCGCAGGACACCATCGGCCACAGCCACCAGCCCGACCACAGGGATGATAAAAAAAAGAATTTGCAGATACCAGAGTTCCGGAAACGGGAGCAGCGTCTCAAAAAAGATCAGCGAAAAAGTCGCATAAATCGCTTCGCCAAAGCCAGGCGATTGACCGGCGCGTTCAGCGCTGGCGGGAAAGGTGTAAAACAGATGAAACATGGTCGCCCCACCCACAACCACTGCCAAAAAAAGGAGCATCGACGAGCCAGATTCGCCCAACAAGACCCGTATGTCGCGGATTTGGGCGCGGATTTGGCGGCGAAGCTGGCGTTTCTTTTTCATGGCGGCGTATTTTACGACAGATTCCCAAAGTCGGGCAGGCTTTTGTTATCTCGGCGCAATTTCCCTTCCTCGGCTACAATGAGGCCATGACAACGACTTACGACACAATGACCGATTTGCACGCGGCGCTGCGCGGCTGTCGCCGCTGCCTGGAGCAGGGGCACGCCATCACGCCAGGGGCCATTTTTAGCGGTCAGGCCGCCGCCCAGGTGATGCTGATTGGGCAAGCGCCCGGCGTAACCGAAGTGGAAGCCAAACGGCCGTTCAACGCCAGCAGCGGTCGTCGACTCTTTCAATGGTTGGAACAGGCCGGCTGGCAAGAAGACGACTTTCGCGCCCGGCAGTATATGACGGCCGTTACCAAATGCTACCCCGGCAAAGACAAATCCGGCAAAGGCGACCGCGTGCCCAGCAAAACCGAGCAAGCGCTCTGCCGCCCCTTTCTGGCGCAAGAAATCGCCTTCGTGCGCCCCCGGCTGCTCATTCTGGTCGGCGGGCTGGCGATCAAGCTGCTTTACCCGGCCAACGCCCGCCTGCAAGAAGTGATCGGCACGGCCGTTTACTTTCCACCCGCCGCCCTGCGCAACCCGGTGCAGTTTGACCTGAGCCAGGGACAACAATTCACCGCGTTTGATCCGGCGCAAGACAGCAACGGCCGTTGGGTCATTCCCCTGCCCCACCCCTCCGGCGCCAGCCTGTGGCCCAACAAACCGGCCAACCAGGCGCTCATCAACCGCGCCATCCGCCTCCTGAGCGCCATCCGCGAACATGGGGCGTTATAAACGCCCCGTCGCCCCGGCCACGGCTGAAATGCCACTTTGCAACTCACCCAACATGACGTACCATTGGCCGCTATGTACCGTCGAGATTATTTTATGCGCCTGATTGAAGAAGCAACGGCCGTTCTGAGCCGGGTGCTCAAACTCAATCAAACCAGCGACTACGCCGAAGCCATCGCCGTTACCAACGGCTCGCTGCGCCGGCTGACCGGCCTGAGCAGCGAAGCCCTGCTGCGCCTGGACACCCAGGACCTGGTCGCCCAGCTTTCCATGCGCGACGAACTGGGCTGGATTGAAACCAGCCTCACTGTCGTCACTGTTTTAGACCAGGAAGGCAACAGTTACGCACTGCAAGGCGACGAGGAAGCCGCTTACCGGCGACACCTCAAGGCGCTGGAGCTGCTTCTAGCGGTGCAGATTCGCCACCCGCAGCTAGATTTGCCAGACATCGTGCCTGGAGTCGACACGCTGCTGCCCAAAGTAGCAGACATTGTCTGGCCGGAAGACACCTGCGCCGATTTTGCCAGATTTTACGAGCAGCAGGGGGAATTTGCGCAGGCCGAAGACGTGATTTTTAGCTGGCGCGACATGCACCCCACCAGCCCTGCGCCTATCGAAGCGGGCATCGCATTTTACGAACGCTTGATCGAGAAATCCGACGCGGAATTGACGGCCGGTAATTTGCCCCGCGACGAAGTGGAAGCCAGTCTGGCCGAACTGTTGGAGGAATCGACTTAGTCAGCAGTAAGCAAACGGCCGTTTCTTCCCATTGTCAAATACCATCAAAGTCTTTAAAACTATCTGGTAGAGGCTAAAAATTACCATGCAGCAATCGTTCAAAAAGACCCGGACGGCCGTCTTTCATAACCGACCCCCTACGCTGCCTAGCAATGTCACTTACCACCCAATCCCCCACCACCCAGACGCCGACCAACCCGACAATCCAACTATCTGGCGCATTCGCCTGAGCCTGGTCACGGACCTCCATCAGGAAATTGCCCTGGAAATCCATGACGAAGCCATTTTAGGCCGCGACGCCGATCTACCTAACGTGATCGACCTGACGCTTTTCGATGCGGTTAATTTGGGCGTTTCGCGGCAGCACGCCATCTTACGGCCGTCGGCCAACAATTTGTTTATTTTGGATTTAGGCAGCACCAACGGCACATTTCGCAACGGCCGTACCGTAGGCCACAGCCCAGAACGCCTGCTCACCGACGACATTATCACTCTGGGGCACTTACAGCTGCTCATTCAGATCGACGAACGGCCGATTTTCCAGACGGCCGTTCTCAACAAACCGCCAGACCTGGCCTCCATCCTGGCCCAAATCGCTCAGGCCATCACCTCCCAATTAGACCTCGACGAAGTGCTCAACCAGGTCACCGAAGCGGCTATTACGCTGACAACGGCCGTGCAAACCGCCATTTGGCTGAATGACGCCAACACCGGACAGCTGATCCTGGAAGCTTCCTACGGCCTAGATGAAAACAAAATTAGCCGCTATCACGAACCAGACCCACAAACTTCGCCGGTCGCCCAGGTCATCCAGGCCGGCCAGCCGCTGATGGTTACGCTGCCGTTGGAAACGGATGCTTCCGCCACGGATGAAACCGCTACGGATGCCTCCGCTGCGACCCAAACCGAAACCCACCTCTATTTACCCATCATGCAGGGCGGCGTCGTGTTGGGCGTGCTGGGCGTGGTCCAACGCCAGGGCAGCACATCCTTCAGCGAACGCGACGACCAACTCCTCAGAACCATCGCCGACTTTGCCGCCATTGCCATCCAAAATGTGCGGTTATACCGCAGTGTCGAAGAGTACAACCGCATCCTGGAGCAGAAAGTAGAACAGCGCACGGCCGAATCGGCCGCCGCCACCAAAAAAGCCGAAGAAGCCCGCGCGGCCGCCGAAGAAGCCAACCGCACCAAGAGCGATTTCCTGGCCATGATGAGCCACGAAATCCGCACGCCCATGAACGGCGTCATCGGCATGACCACCTTGCTGCAAGATACGCCGCTCACCCCGGAGCAGCGCGAATTTACCAACACCATCCAATACAGCGGCGAAGCGCTGCTGGCTATCATCAACGATATTTTAGACTTCTCGAAAATTGAGGCCGGCAAAATGGAGTTGGAGGCACGGCCGTTCGACCTCCATGAGTGCATCAACAAAACCCTGGACATCGTCGCCGTAGCCGCCGCCCAAAAAAATCTGGAACTCGCCTGCCACATCGAAGCCAACGTCCCCCACCACATCATGGGCGACAGCGCACGCCTGCGCCAGATTTTCTTGAACCTGCTCAACAACGCCATCAAATTCACCAATCACGGTGAAGTCGTGGTGCGCGTAACCGCCCCAACCAGCCAAAACAATCGATACATCCTCCAGTTCGCCGTGCAAGATACCGGCATCGGCATCCCACCAGAACGACTGGATCGGTTGTTTCAGGCCTTTACCCAGGGCGATGTGTCCACCACCAGACGTTACGGCGGCACCGGATTGGGCCTGGTCATCAGCCAGCGGCTGTGCGAATTAATGGGTGGGGCCATCTCCGTAAACAGCACCCTGGGCAAAGGGTCCACCTTCACCTTTACCCTGGTCACCCGAAAAGTCCCTGCGCCTACGCCCGCCTTTTTAAAAATGCAGCAGCCTATACTTGCCGAAAAGCGCGCCTTATTGGTGGATGTAGACAGCGCCGGCGGGCGCATCCTCGCTGTGCAGCTAAAAAAATGGGGCATGCAAATTGTCCGCACCGGCAACCCCGGCGAAGCCCTGAAGCTGTTGGCGCAGCAGCCGCCTTATGACGTTGTTCTGGTTGCTCTGGCGCTGCCCGGACAAGATGGACTGGCGCTGGCGGAAGCAGCCCAGGCAGAAATGGCGGACCAGACGCCGCCGCTTATTTTGCTGCGCCCGGCCGGGCGCAGCCAGCCGCTTACCAATGACGGGCAATTTACCGCCACACTCACCAAACCGATCAACGCCCAAATTCTGCACAATACATTGGTCAGCCTATTCAGCGGCGAACTCGACACGCCGACTCAACGGGCAAGCTCGTCCAACAGCTTGTTCGACCAACAGTTGGGCAGCCGCCACCCGCTGCGCATTTTGCTGGCCGAAGACACGCCTACCAACCAAAAATTAATGCAAACCGTCTTGCAGCGTCTGGGGTATCAGCCCGATTTGGCCGAGAATGGACTGCAAGTGGTAGCTCGATTAAAAAATCATGTGTATGACCTGATTTTGATGGATATTCAGATGCCCGAAATGGATGGCCTGACAGCCACACAGCTGATCCGCCGCCGTCTGCCGGCCGAACAACAACCGCAAATCATTGCCCTGACAGCCAATGTGACGGCCGAAGAACAGGCCGCCTGCCTGGCGGCGGGGATGAGCGGCTACCTGGTTAAACCGCTGCGTCTGGAAGCGTTGATTGCCGCGCTGACCGCCTGCCCGCCTGGGTTGGAACCGGATACGGCCGTTTCCGCGCCACCCGATGAACCCGATGAAGAAGAAACGGCCGTGCTCAATCCACGCGGCCTTGCCAATTTGTCCACCTCGCTTGGCGGCGACAAAGAGATTCTCAACGAGTTAATCGACGTTTATTTACACGATGCGCCGATCTTGCTCAACAGAATCCGTAATGCCGCCAACCATGGCGATGTCCCGGCGCTGCACATGGCCTCGCACAGCCTGAAGGCCAACAGCGCCGAATTTGGGGCCTTTACCCTGGCCAATTTGTGCCTGCAATTGGAAACTATGGCAAAATCAGGACAAATTGAAAATTGTCAGGCTTTGATCACGCAGATAGAGGCCGCTTTTGAACCGGTTGTGTGGGCTTTGGAAGCCCTGAAAGCCGGTTAAAAGCAAAATTTTGCACAACTGTTCAGACCCTAAGGGTTTGAGCAGGGCGGCAAAAACGACAATTTGGGTCGCTGGTCATTATGGAAGTCAACAAATCTAACGCACACATTCTGATTGTGGATGACAATCGCCTGAACCGGGTCAAACTGGCGCGCGTCCTGCAACAGCAAGGTTTCCAGACCACGGAAGCGGAAAACGGCCGTCTGGCTCTGGAGTGTTTGGGCAACGGCCGTTACGACCTGATGCTCTTAGACATTGTTATGCCTGAACTCAACGGCTTCCAGGTGCTGGAAGCCATGCAGCAAGACAAACAAATCATCAATGTGCCCGTCATCGTCATCTCCGCCCAAGACGAAATCGACAACGCCGTCCGCTGCATCGAAATGGGCGCCGAAGATTACCTCATCAAGCCCTTCAACCCTGTTCTGCTAAACGCCCGCCTCAGCGCCGCCCTGGAGAAAAAACGTCTACGCGATCAGGAACACGCCTTTCTGGAACAACTACAAATCGAACGCCAACGGCTGGAAGCGTATACCCAAGAATTACAGGCGCGCAACCAGGAACTAGACGCCTTTGCCCACACGGTGGCGCATGATCTAAAAAACCCCCTCGCCGCCATTATTGGCTACGTAGAACTGCTGCAAAAATATTACAGCGAAAACTTAGACGACCGCGGCCAGAGAAACCTGGATCGTATCCTCCAGTCCGGGCTAAAAATGAATGTGATCATCGACGAACTGCTCCTCTTGGCCGGGATTCGCCAACAAGCCGTCGATCCACAACCGCTCAACATGTATGACATCGTGTGCGAATCGAACCGACGGCTGTCTTTCCTGATCGAGAACAGCCAGGCGGAAATTGTGTACCCTACAGATTGGCCAACGGCCGTAGGCCACGCCCCCTGGATCGAAGAAGTCTGGGCAAACTACATCAGCAACGGCATCAAATACGGAGGTCATCCACCTTACCTGGAACTTGGCAGCACCCTTCAACCAGACCACATGATCCGCTTTTGGATCCGCGACAACGGCAGCGGCATCTCCCCAAACGACATGAAACGCCTATTCGTGCCCTTCGAACGGCTAAAACCAAAGAAAATCGAGGGGTTTGGTTTAGGTCTTTCCGTGGTAGAACGCATCATCAAACGATTAGGGGGCAGCGTCGGCGTCGAAAGCCAACCTGGCGAAGGCAGCACCTTTTATTTCACCCTTCCCCAAACGGCCGTGCCTGAAGACGCGCCGTTACCCTCTCCGTGACAACCGCCGCCGTCTAGCAGTCTGTCGGAGAACCTCTTTTTGTAGCCGGGGTATCCTTACCCCGCCTCTGGAAGACGCGGTAAGAAATTGCGGCTACAGGTACTTTTCCGACAAACTGCTAGGGAATGTGCATGAAACGACTTGCAGAACGGGGATTGGAGATTAGAGAGTAGAGACTGGTTCAATCCTCAATCTCTACTGTCCAATCTCCTGTAGACTATTTAATCCGCGTTCCCAAATCATCATCGTTTCCTGGCGCAATTTTTTCGCGCCATCACCCAATTCCCTCCTTCAATACGTCTGTCACTCTTCAAATTTTAGAGCAATATCACTTATGTTAACTCGCAGCTTGAGCCGAATTTCGTCTACACCCCTGGTGTTGGGGTCTTTGTTTTATTGGTTTTACTGGTCATTTGTAGCTGCTTATGACCCGTTTCTAAATGTTTACCTGGCGAACGAACGCGGATTAAGTGGTTTTGAAGTCGGCGTGCTGGCAATTTTTAACCCCCTGATGGCCATCCTGCTGGGGCCATATCTGGCGGCTTTGGCCGACCGGCGCGGCTGGCGGCTGCGTATGTTACAAATCGCCCTCATTGGCTGGATTGTGGCGCTGCTGCTGCTGCGCCAGCCACAAACCTTTTGGGGATTTATGCCGGTCATGCTGCTGCTGGCCGCTTTCCGCAGCCCAACCAGCCCCATTGGCGATGGGCTAATCGCCCAGATGGCGGTCAGCCGTCGGCTGAGTTATGGGTCGATGCGTCTGTGGGGGTCGTTGGGGTTTGCCCTGGTCTCGATTGTGTGTGGCATGGCCTGGCAGCGGTTGGGGTATGGCTGGATGTTTTATGCGGCGGCGGTAACGGCCGTTCCCTGCGTCCTTCTCATCAGCCACCTGGAAGAACAACCCGTCCGCGACCGCCAGCCATCTGGTTCTGCCTGGCTGCTGTTGAGAGACCCTGGCCTGCTGACGCTATTTGCCATCTCTTTTCTAAGCGGCGTCTCGCTCATTTCCACGTTCATCTTTGGCGGCATCTTCATGACCGATTTAGGCGGCACGCGCAGCTATGTCGGCCTGATGTTTGGCTTTTCGGCGCTGGCCGAAGTGCCGATCATGCGGGCCAGCGACAACCTGATGCGCCGGTTTGGCGCGCCGAAAATCTTGTTGGCCGCGCTGGTGGTGATTGCAACGGCCGTTTACGGCCACGCCCTGGCCCGCACACCCAACTTTTTGCTCGCCGCCGCCACACTCAAGGGCGTGGGTTATGGCCTATTTTTTGTCACCACCGTTTACCTGATCAACCAGCGCACCCCCGACGGCTGGAAATCCACCGCGCAGGCCATCATGGGCGCCTGTCTGGTTGGGCTGGCTCCCCTGTTTAGCAGCGCCCTGAGCGGCTACGTCTTTGACCGCTGGGGTGGACAGGTGATGTTTGCCGGCACTGCCAGCTTCACCCTGGTGGCCATTGTTCTCATGGTCCTGGCTCTGGCGCGCGGTTGGCTGAATCCCCGCTAAGAGCTAGCGCTGCTTCTTAGACCCCAGCAGTCTGTCGGAGAACCTCTTTTTGTAGCCGGGGTATCCTTACCCCGCCTCTGGAAGACGCGGTAAGAAACCGCGTCTACGGGTACTTTTCCGACAAACTGCTAGGGGTTTATGGTTCTTCAGGGACTCAGGTGGTTGACTGCCCCTGATGCGTGATGCGTGACCAGAGAGGTTTCACGCATCACGCATCACGCATCACGTATCACGTATCACGCATCACGCATCAGACCAAACCCCATGCCAAAGGCCCAGGTTTATTTGAACCCCAACCCTTAGGCTCTTCCCAGAGAGGCGCTTTTTATTCATTGCCAATCCGATGGTTCATGGGTTAACATAGGCGCGTTAGATAATTATCGAATCCCACTGGAGAAGCATATGCCTGTAAAATCTAAACCTCGTATTTCCGCCGAAGACCTGTACCGTTTTACCCTGATCAACGACGCGCACATTTCACCCGACGGCCGTTTCGCCATCACCGCCATCCAACGCATCGACAAAAAAACCGAAAAGAAATATAGCAATCTCTGGCTCGTGCCAACCGGCGCGGGTCGCCCGCAGCAGTTTACTTATGGCAACCAGGTAGACACCGCTGCCCACTGGTCGCCCGACGGCCGTACCATCGCCTTCCTCTCCAATCGCCAGGATGAAAAACAGATGCAAATCCATCTCATCTCCCTGAGCGGCGGCGAGGCACGGCCGTTAACCGATCTCAAAGGACAATTCGGCAGTTTGCACTGGTCGCCCGACGGCCGTACCCTGCTCTGCGCCTTCCTTAAACCCGATCCGGCAGCCCTGGAACGCGAAGCCGACGAGCAAAAGAAAAAACTGGGCATTGTCGCCCGCCACATCACCACCCGCACCTTCTTTAAGTTAGATGGCGTCGGCTACCTGCCCGACGAACGCTGGCACATCTGGCGCATCGACGCCCAAAGTGGCAAAGCCACCCAGCTTACCAACAGCCCCATCTACGATGAAGGACACCCGGCCTGGTCGCCAGACGGCCGTTTCATCGCCTTCACCTCCAACCGCCAACCCGACCCCGACCAGGCCCCAGACCGCGAGGATTTGTTCGTCATGGATGCCGACGGCCAGAATTGGCGGCAAATCGACGCCCCCATCGGACCCAAATACACGCCTGTTTTTTCGCCCGACGGCCGTTATCTGGCCTATCTGGGCGTAGACGCGGAAGGGCAGTGGTGGCGCAACACCAGTTTATGGATTGTGCCCGTCGATGGCCGCGCGCCGGCGCGCAACCTCACCGCCCAAACCGATCTGCACTGCCAGGACGTCACCAGCGGCGATATGGGCGGCGGGCAGCCCATGCCCCCGTCTGGACCAACGACAGCCAATCCCTTTTCGTGCAGGTTTCCCATCACGGCGACACCGCGCTTTACCAGGTCTCGTTGGACGACGAACCAACGGTCACTCGGCTGCTGCCTGAGCATGGCCTGATCAGTTCGGCTACCTGGGACGCCGCGCAACAAAAAATGACCTACGTCCTGAACACCATGATGCGGCCTGGAGAATTATTTGTGTATGATGGGAAGAACGGCCGTTCCCGCCAGCTCACCCATCTCAACGACACCTGGCTCAAACGCCTCGACATGGGCCAGATTGAAGAAGTCTGGTTTAAAGCCGCCGATGGTTACGATTTACATGGCTGGATCTTATTCCCGCCCGATTTTGACCCGGCGCAAACCTACCCGTCTATCCTGGAAATTCACGGCGGGCCGCAGGTGCAGTATGGCAACGCCTTCATGCACGAATTTTTCTACCTGGCGGCGCACGGCTATGTGGTTTATTTCAGCAATCCGCGCGGCGGGCAAGGGTACGGCGAAGCGCACAGCAAAGCCATCTGGCACCAATGGGGCACAGTCGATTACGACGATGTGATGGCCTGGGCCGACTACATGGCCAGTCAGCCCTACATCGACACGGCGCGCATGGGCGTAACCGGCGGCAGTTACGGCGGCTACATGACCACGATGATCATTGGGCGGACGCAGCGGTTTAAAGCGGCCGTTACCCAGCGAGGCGTGAACAATCTCATCAGCATGTGGGGGTCCAGCGATTTCAACTGGGCGTTCCAGCAATCGCTCGGTCAAAACAAACCGCCCTTCGATAATTTGGACCATTACTGGCAGCAGTCGCCCATGAAATACATCGGCAACGCCAAAACGCCCACCAAGGTAATCCACAGTCAGGCCGATTACCGCGTGGCGCAGGAACAGGGCGAGCAGGTGTTTGTGGCCCTGAAACGATTGGGCGTCGATACCGAGCTGGTACTCTTCCCGGATGAACCGCACGGGCTTTCGCGCAACGGCCGTACCGACCGCCGCATCGTGCGTTTGAACCATATTTTGGGCTGGTTTGAGAAGTATCTGAAGTAACTGGCAGACCTGACAGGTTTTAGAAAACCTGTCAGGTCTAAACCTTACAAAGTTAGACGGCCGTTTCCAACCCCACCATTTGCGCGCTCACCTCCCACAACTGTCGGGCAACCGCCTCATCATAAGAAGCCTCCGCGCTGCGCACCGCCTTCTTTTTGTCAAAATAGCTGCCGCTCACCCCGGCAACCTCCGGCGACGAGGCCAGATAAACCATCGTCTCGGCGCCTTTTTCCGGGCTGATGGCGGCCAGTTGGAAGATGGGGACGAGCAGGCGGGAGAAACGGCCGTTATTGCGGGCAAAATTGGTGCGCACAAATCCGGGATGCAGCGCATTAACCGCCACGCCGGAGCCGGTTAACCGGCGCGCCAGCTCATAAGAAAACAGCACATTCGCCAATTTGGACTGGCTGTATGCCTGCCAACTGCTGTACTTTTCTGCCCCGCCCAGGTCGTCGAAGCGAATGCTGCCGCCGCGATGGGCATCTGAGGAGACGTTGACAATGCGCGCCGGGGCGCTGGCTTTCAGCACGTCCAGCAGCAAATTGGTCAGCAAAAAGTAATTGAGATGGTTGGTCGCCCAGGTCATCTCGATGCCATCACGGCTCAATTCGCGGCTGAGGTTAAAGACACCGGCATTATTTACCAGCACATCCAACCTGTCGTGCCCCGCCTTAAATTCAGCCGCCAGTCGGCGAATATCGGCCTGCGCAGACAAATCGGCCAGCAGCAGCTCGACGGCCTGGCTGCCGGTTGTTTTCTGGATGCTGGCCATTGTTTGCGCGCCTTTCTCCGGGCTGCGGGCAACGATGACGACACGCGCGCCCATCCCGGCCAACTGGTGGGCCGCCACCTCGCCAATGCCGGATGTCGCCCCGGTGATTAACACGGTTTGGCCGTGTAAACGGCCGTTTCCTTCTGTCATAGTTTTCTCCTTCGAAAATGGGACACAGATTGACGCAGATGAACACGGATAACAATCCGTGAAAATCCGTGTTCATCCGTGTCCCTTTCATTCATGGTATTGAGCCTGCGCTCATGTCGTCTCCTTGATAGTTAGCCCCTCAAATTCCGCTTACCCGGCACAACAGCCGAGCGATCCGACGACCACGGGGCATAGGGAGCCAGCGTGATCGCGGCCAATTTTAGCAGCACAGTGTCATAATTCACCCGCCAACCGGCAAAATCGCGCCACGCCTGGTCCAGATCGGCCACGATGGGCACGCCTTCGGCGGTTAATTCGGCGACCACGGCAGCAAACTCTTCTCGGCTGATGCTGATCGGGTCGGCCGCCTGCGGATTCGCATCAAAACTGAGATTAAAAAACGCGGCAATATCGCGCAGCGCCAGATAACCGCCGCGAATGCAAAATGCCGCCCGCGGCTCCGGCGGCACGTCCACGGCCGATAATATCAGGGCCGCCGAATCCAGCACAGTCCCGGCGGCCGTTACCCAGGAAACTCCAATTTGCGGCGAGCGGAAAAAGGAGAGCGGGGCAAGCGACGTATGGCTTTCACGCAGTTCGGCAAACCAGATTTGCCAATCGGACCACACTTCGTTCAGGGTTTCCAGTTCGCCGGTGCGGTAGGAACGGCTGACAAATTGCGCCGCCGACGGCGGGGATGAAGCGCGGTTTTCGAGGAGGGAAACGGCCGTTTCCCTTCTGGAAAACGCCGCGTAAATCGTTGGCAAATAGGCGATCAACAACGCGACCAATATCAAACCAATCATCGCCTCGGAAAACTCCAACAGCTTGTAGGGAATCGTGCCGCCGGATGCATACCCCAACGTCAACAGCGACGAGCCGCTGTAGCGCATCGCATCGGCCACCGGCTGCGGATCAATCGCCCAAAACAGGAACATGTAGCCGATTAAAATCAAGGTCAGCAAAACGACAGGCATCACCAGCAGACCCACCGGCGCAAACAAAGCCATGATCCGGTCTTGTTCGTCATAGGTGCGCGCCTTTTTCGCCCGCACCCGAAAAAAGAACCCCACAACCCAAAATACAATCCGCGTCAGCCAGACATTCACGCCGCGCGGCAAAACAAAGGTCTTGATCGCCGAAATCAGCGTGCCGATGACAATATACAGACCGATAATCGCCGCCAAACCACGCAGTCCCCACATCCCTATGTTTTCGCTCATTGCCATGATGGTCATCCTCTCCTCACAATTGTTCGCTCATTTTGCGGTTCTTTTTATCACGGATAGCCCATTCGGGACAAAAATGAGACCAGCCATCAGGCGTGATAAACAGGAAGAACGGCCGTAACCTCCAGGCTTGTGATTGGTGTCTCTTTCCGTTAGAATGTGCACATTCGGCATCCTACCTTGACAGAACCACATCCCATTTCATTTGCGAATCAAAATTGGAGGTTTTATGCTTGTCGTAATCAGCGATCTACACTTTGTCGATGCCACATCGGGCGACCATAATCTGCCCGCCAAAGCATTCGAACAAATATTTCTCTCCAACATCATCTCTTTGGCCAAAAAAAACAAGGCCACAGAGATAAAACTACTCCTGTTAGGCGACATCCCAGACCTGATCCGCTCCGAACAGTGGTTCGATGAAGCGCCGGAAAACCGCCCCTGGGGCGCCAACGGCCTGCGCGATATTCCCACGCCGCACCTGGGCAGCCGCGTAGAACGGCGCTGTCTGGATATTTTGGGGCGGTTTCCAGAGTCCGGCAAACGGGCAGACGTGCCAGAAAATACCATTTTGTTTCAAAATTGGGACACCTTCGAATTTTTCCGTACCTTTCAGCAAACCATCCATGAAGAATTGGGCCGCGACATTCCGGTGCAAACCATTTATATCGTCGGCAACCATGACCGGCTGATTAATTTATATCCCTCGCTGCGCGACGAACTGCGTAAAATGCTGGGACTGACAGTCAATACCCAAACCGTGCAGGTGCTGGATGGCATGGAATGGTGGTATCCGTATACCTTTGTCGATGAGGCGTATGGCGTTTTTGCGCGGCACGGCCACCAACATGACATTTACAATTACAACGGCACAACGGCCTACAGCCGCGCCGACCATTTGCAAGTCCCTGTTGGCGACGTTATTGCCACCGAGTTTGCCGTGAACCTGCCGCGCACCCTGCGGCTGCTGCAAGCCGAATACCCGGACGTGACCGATGACCTGGTGAAGGCGATGCAGGATATTGACAATGTACGGCCGTTAGGCCGCATGATGGAATGGTTTTTCTCCAAATTGCGCGAAGTCAACAACACAGACGTATTGGAAGCGCTCGATAAAACCCTGGACACCGTCATTAACCATTTCTTCGATGTAGAATTTGTGCAAAACTGGCACAATCCCGACACCCATGTGGATGAGGTTCTGCGTACCTTAAGCCGCACGCCCTTCAACAGCATCATCGAAACGCTCACGCGCATCACCGATGCCAACCGGCTGCTGCCGCTGCTGCTGCCCACCATCGAACGCACGCTGAACGAAGGCGGCCTGGACAGCTATACAACCGGCGCGTTTTACGAGCCGGAGTACCGCGAGCCAGAGAGCGAGACGCGCTATGTTTTATATGGGCACACCCACACGCCTGTGTTACGGCCGTTAGATGTGGTCAACGGCCGTGACATCATCTACCTCAACACCGGCACATGGCGCGGCCGGTTTTACCGCACCATCTCGCTGGACAAAACGGCCGATTTTATCGGCATGAAACAGCTCACTTACCTGGTTTTTTATAACGTCGAAGAAGACAAAAAAGACAAAGAGTTGGGCACAATCGGCTTTGAAAGCTGGACCGGCAACCAGAAAAAAGCTTACCTGAAAGATGTAGACAAACAGACAGCCTTCTTAGCCGCGAAAGCCGCCGAGACAAACGAGTAAACACCCGGTCCATAACCGGCTACATTCGATAAGAAAGGAATTTGGGGGACGCCATTGTCTCTTCTCAGCACATGACGTTTGTCACTACGCAAACCCCACATTTCCGGCATACTTCCCCTTATGAACAATCGGCGCAACCCCCTGGAAGCCCTCAACCAGTCGGCTATACGCCAAAGGAATAAACCATGGAAAACGAACACCTTGCGGCCGTTATTCGTCAGAGTATCCAGTCCTACGCCCATGAAACTGCCATGCGCTATCAAAAAGCCGGTCAATGGCAAGACATCAGCTACCAGACCCTGGGCGAGACCGTTGACACACTCGCCCGCGCCCTGCTGGTCCACGGCGTGCAGCCCGGCGACCGCATCGGCATCTTCGCCGAAAACCGACCCGAATGGGCGCTGGTCGATTTTGCCATTCTGAGTATCCGCGCCGTATCCGTGCCCATTTATGCCACCAACACCAAACACCAGGCCGCCTATATCATCGAAGAAACCGCCATGAACCTTATCTTCACCGGCGGGCAGGAGCATTACAACAAAATCCAGGCCATTTTGGATCGCGCGCCCCACCTGCAAACCATCATCGCTTTCGACGAAGACACCCAACTAACCGGCGACAAATCGCTCCACTTCAGCCAATTCCTCCAACAAGGCGCCGATCACGCCGCCGATGCCGAGATTGCCGCCCGCCTGGCGGCCGCCGACCGTCACGAATTGGCGACCATCATTTACACTTCTGGCACCACCGGCGAACCCAAGGGGGTCATGCTGACACACGCCAATTTTTACCACCAGTTTAAGGCGATGGATGGTCAGTTCCAGGTTGGTCCCGGCGACCGCTCGCTCTGTTTTTTACCCCTCACCCACGTCTACGAACGCTCCTGGTCCTATTTTATTTTCAAGACCGGCGCGACCAATTACTATCTGGCCAATCCCAAAGCCGTCATCGAGACCATGCAAGAAATGCGCCCCACGGTCATGGTTAGCGTGCCGCGCCTGTACGAGAAAATTTACGCCGCCGCCTATGCCGGTCTGGAACATGGCTCGGCCATGAAACAAAAGCTGTTCCACTGGTCCATCGACATTGGCCAGACCTACCAGTACCGGCGCAAGGACAAACGGCCGATTGGTTTGTGGCTGAATGTGCAGCACAGTTTGGCCGACCGTCTGGTATTGAGCAAAATCCGAGATGTGGTGGGCGGCTCCAAAAATTTCTTTTCCGCCGGCGGCGCGCCGCTGGCCCGGCCTATTGAAGAATTCTTTTTTGCCGCCGGTTTGCTGGTGTGTGAAGGGTATGGCCTGACGGAAACGTCGCCTATGGTCACGTTTAACACGCCCAACGCCTTTAAATTTGGCACGGTGGGCAAGCCCATCCCAGATTGCCAGGTGACATTTGGCCCGGACGGCGAAATTTTGGTCAAAAGCCCCAGCGTGACTCAGGGATATTACAACAAGCCAGAGGCCACGGCTGAAGCTTTTGTGGATGGCTGGTTTCGCACGGGCGACGTGGGCGAATTTGACGAGGAAGGCTTTTTGCGCATCACCGACCGGATCAAGGACTTGATTATTACGTCGGGGGGCAAAAACATTGCGCCGCAGCGGATTGAAACGGCCGTGGCCAAAGACCATTACATCGAACAGTTCATTGCCATTGGCGACCGGCGCAAGTTTATCAGCGCCCTGGTTGTGCCTAACTTTGCGGCGTTAGAGGAATATGCGCGCGTGAATGGCATTGCGTATACGGCCGTTACCGACCTCATCCAACACCCGGATATCATTGCCTTCTACCGCAGCCGGATAGACGCGGTTTCCCAGGACCTGGCCAACTACGAGCGCGTCAAAGCCTTTACGCTGCTGCCCGCGCCCTTTACCCAGGAAACCGGCGAGTTGACCCCCACGCAAAAAATCAAACGCAAAGTGGTAACTGACAAATACGCCGCCCTGATTGAGGCCATGTATCCGGCCGATTAAGAACTCAGCAGAAACCCTAAGGGTTTTGGCGAATCAGGCTCATTTTCCAAAAACCAGCTAAACCCTTAGGGTTTTTTAAGGTCAGGGATTCACCCCTTATTTTGCTTCATCGTCCAGGCGAAACATGTGCAGCAGCCGGTGGGCGGCCGGAGCCATCAGAACGCCAAAGACCACCAGAAAAATCATGCCGGAAAAAAGCGCGTAAAACGAGGCAAAGAGCTTGCCAACGGCCGTTTGCAGCGGGTTCACCGGTCCCATTCCACCTAAAATCATCGAGGCATTGAGCAGCGCATCCAGCCAGGGCAACCCCTCAAACACATGGTATCCCCACACCCCAATCCACAGCGAAACCGTCAAAATCCCCAAAGACAACCCCGCATAAACCAACCAGCGGCGGAAAAACTGCCTTTTGGGCAGCAGCCCTTCCGAATGGCGCTCGAAATGCCACAATTTTCTCATGGCGCTCCCAACAAAAACGTCAGCGGGATATGAACACGCTCGCGCCAGGCGCGTTCCGAATGGTTGGCGCCGGGAAATTTGCGCGTGATCCAGTCTTGCTCCGGCGTGTAGCCGGCGGCCGCTAATATCACATCGGCGCGCTGTTGATACGGCTCGTAGAGTGCATCCAGCTCTTCTGTGCCATAGTCAAAATAAAGCTTGTGCCGGCCGGGCGCCGGCAGCGCCTGGGCCAAATAATCCAGCACGATCCCTTCGCCGGCCGGCCAATGGGTGGATACGCAGCCAGCGGCGGCAAACACGTCGGGGTATTCGCACAGAGCATAGAGCGAGATAAGGCCGCCCATGCTGGAACCCATGATCGTGGTTGTTTCTCGCTCTGGGCGGGTGCGGTACGTGGCATCGATGAATGGCTTGAGTTCTTGCGTGAGAAAGCGCAAATAGGCGTCGCTCTGAGGACCATCAGCCCAATCTGGCCCCATGCTGCGGAGTACTTCCAGAGAAGCGGGGGTGGTAAACGGCCGTTGCGGCATATATTCGTGCCAGCGTTTCGCCGTATTCCACACGCCCACGACAATGGTTGGCGGGACACGGCCGTCGGCAATCAACTGCTCCAGCGCTTCATCAATCCCCCAATCAATCTGATGGGTAGACGTGGCTGGATCAAAGAGATTTTGGCCATCGTGCATATACAGCACCGGATACCGTTGGTCGCCGTCAGCCTCATAAGACGGCGGCAGCCAGACATCCACCTGGCGCGAGGGCACATTACTTGATGAAAAACCGGGGTAATGGGTAATCATGATTTCCTCACAATGGGGGCGACGGCAGTTTGCCCACTCCTGGCAGGCAAAACCCGCGCCGGATAGTTTATAGTTGCCGACGATTATAATGAAATTGCTAAATGGGGGGAAACGGCCGTGCCCAATTACCCTAAAAATGCCAACCAACCGCCAACCCCACTGAGACAAAAGTACTATAACAAAGCCTGGATAAATATCGGACAATTTCGCGTCTTTAACTGTTACCGCCCAACTCACCGTCATCATCCAACCTCCAATCTATTCTTACTTACCGAACTTATAGTAAACTCCAGCCTGGAGTAATCCTACCAAACCTTTACCCTTTACCGAGTACGATGCCCATCTTGCTCGATCAGTTGGAGAAAAAACATCATGAACTGGACAAAACGTAAACGTTTAGAAGCCGCAATCGCCGGCGAAAAACCAGATCGCCTGCCCGTGGCGCTGTGGCGACATTGGCCGGGCGACGATCAAAACCCCCGCGCTCTGGCCGCCGCCCACCTGAAATGGCAGCAAGATTACGACTGGGATCTGCTTAAAGTCGGTCCCTCAAGCAGCTATTCCGTAGACGATTGGGGCGTAGAAACCCAATGGGTTGGCCACATCGAAGGCACACGCGAATACGTGCGCCGCGCCGTCTTTACGCCGGATGATTGGGCCGCGCTCAAACCCTTAAACCCGCAAAAGGGCATGTTGGCCGCCCAGATCGAAGCGCTGCGGCTGGTGGGTGAAGGCGTTGGCGACGGCGTTCCTTTCACTGCCACCATTTTCTCGCCGCTGTCGCAGGCCAAACATCTGGCCGGCGACCCGACGATGTTGAGCCACATGCGCAGCCATCCAGACGCTTTTCATCGCGGATTGGAAACCATCACCGAAAGCACCTTACGCTTCATTGAGGCAGCCAAAGCCACGGGTATCGCCGGGATTTTCCTGGCTGTGCAGCACGCCCGTTACCCCTTGCTCAGCCGCGCCGAGTTTCATGAATTTGGCCGCGCCTATGATTTGCGCATTTTGGCGGCGGTAGAGGACTTATGGTGCAACATGGTTCATTTGCACAGTTCGGAAGTGATGTTTGATTTGGTGGCCGATTATCCGGCGCAGTTTCTCAACTGGCATGATCGGGAAACGGCCGTTACCCTGGCCGACGGTCTAGCGCGCATTCAAGGCGCGGCCAGCGGCGGCATCGACCATTGGACCTTGCACCAGGACTCGCCAGACGGCTTGCTAGCTGAAGCCCAAGACGCGGTGGCCCAAACCAACGGCCGTCGCCTGCTGCTGGGCACCGGCTGCGTGATCATGGTCACCACGCCCACGCAAAATATCCGCAAACTGCGTGAAATAAGCGTTACATTTTCCACCTAAACGCGCAGAGACCCATATACTTATCGACAAAACTTTGCAAAACAGGTCTGAATTGCGGCGAAAACGTCCACAAAGCGCCTGGCAGTCTGTCGGAGAACCTCTTTTTGTAGCCGAGGTATCCTTACCCCGCCTCTGGAAGACCCGGTAAGAAACTGCGGCTACGGGCACTTTTCCGACAAACTGCTAGAAGTATCCGACTAAATTACAAACATCCATGGGGGGGATAAAGGAGTTGGTCACTCACAACTGGTAAGAGGAGTAGAGGAATGAGCAAATCAGTATTAATTGTCGATGACGAAGAAGCTACGCGCGAAATCTTACAAATTATTTTAGAAATGACGGGGTATCAGGTGTTTTCGGCAGAAGATGGCGCAGATGCTTTAGAAAAAGTGGCCGACCATCTGCCGGATATCATACTTTTAGACATGATGATGCCGAAAATGGATGGCCTGACCGTCTGCCGACATCTGCGTGACCAACCGCAAACGGCCCATCTGCCGATTATCATCCTGAGCGGGAATTCTTTTGACAGGGTGGAAAGGCAAAGTCTGGCCGCCGGCGCAAACTGTTTTCTCGCCAAACCCATCGATCCTGAAGATCTGCTGGCCCACATGGAGCAGCTTTTAATGCCGTCCTGAGCCGTCGCCGCGCATTTCGCTGCGGACAATTTCGTCGGGTTCGCGCGGCAATGCCTGGTATACGGCCGTTAGCCCCCCCTCATCATTTATCTGCCGCAGCGCCCAGGCGGCATGGCCGCGAACAATCGGCTCCGGATCAGCTAGGAGGGCGATGAGGGCGGGAACGGCCGTTGCGCTGCCCCAATTCCCCGCCGCCACGCACGCATTCCGCACCAATCGCGGCCGCTTTATCCGTTTGATGGGGCTGCGCGCAAACCGCGCCGCAAAACCCGCCTCATCCAGCGCCAGCACAGCCAGCAACGGCGGCGCAGCCGCCGCCCAATCCGCCAATCCCAGTTCCCCAGCCGCCGGATAAAACCCGGCTTCCCCTGTCGGCTGCGCAAACCGATTAAACGGGCACACATCCTGGCAAACATCACAACCGTAAATCCAATTGCCCATTAACGGCCGTAACTCTCGGGGAATCCATCCTTTCAACTCAATCGTCAGGTAAGAAATGCAGCGCCGCGCATCCAACACATACGGCTCAGGGAACGCATCCGTCGGGCAGGCGTCCAGGCAGCGGTGGCAGCGCCCACAAGATGGCGGCGATACGGCCGATTGGGCGGAAATTGGGGTCAACGGCAGCGTGGTCAGCAGTTCGCCCAAGAAAAACCAGGAACCATACCGTGAATGGATGAGCATGCTGTTTTTGCCGGTAAACCCCAAACCGGCCGTTTCGCCATGATCCCGTTCCAGCACAGCGCCCGTATCTACATACACCCGGCTGGCCGATTGGCCGCCGGCCGCGCGCAGCCACTCGGCCAGGGCTTCCAGGCGGGGCGTCATCACATCATGATAATCCAGCCCCCAGGCATAATTGGCAATGCGGCCGCGGCTGGGGTCTTGGGACACGGCCGTTGGCAGCCGCCGCGTAAAATAATCCAATCCCACACACACAATCGACTGCACACCAGGCAAAATCACCTGCAAATCTTGCCGTCGCGCCACCCGATCAGGCCGCGCCATGTACCCCATTTCCCCCTGAAATCCCTGCGCCACCCAGGCCAAATACGCATCCAGCCGCCGGCCTGGCACAGCCGAAATAATGCCCAACCGTTCAAATCCCAGTTCCCGAGCCTTTGCCCGCAAGCCGCTCTCTAACTCATGCATTCCTCCATTCTAACACAACGCCACCCTCCCCTCGCCTGGAAACCTCATTCCTCGTTACCCATTTTCTTTGTGGTATAATTTCGCCAACTATCCCTTCCCTAAACGCAAGGAGTAAAACACTGTGAGCGAATCCGAACTGACCCTATCCATTGAAACCCACAAACGCGTCTCTGTCCTCACCGCCGCCGGGCGCATCGACAGCACCAATGCCAACCAATTGGACAATGCCCTGAAACAACTCCTCGAAGATGGCAACGCCAACATCGTCGTCGAACTATCAGGAATCGAATACATGAGCAGTGCCGGGCTGCGGGCCATCGTTGCCGCCTTACGCGAAGCGAAGAAGAAGCGCGGCGACGTGCGCATCGCCACCCCATCGGAACGGGTGAGTGAGGTATTTTCTCTAGCAGGCCTGTCCGCGCTGTTTGTAACCTACGACGACCTGACGGCCGCCGTCGGCAGCTTCTAACAACCCTTCCCAACCATCATGTTGCCGAACAGCCTGCGCCTGGAAGCCGAGTCAATGATTACCGGCAAAAAAGTGTAACGCCTGATGCCGTTTTCTCATTTGCCTGCACCCCATTTTCATGCCGACAGGTAGCCGACCGCCCCATATAAACGGGTGCGCCAGATATGGCCAGTGGCAGCGCTGTGGCCCACGTTAAACACTTCTATGGGTGAAAAACACATCCTCACAGTTCGTGGTCGTTACACTAACATCAGAGATATTTGCGACTTTATCGTAGATGGCGCACAAACATCTGGTCTGGATGAAGGGGCGTTGTTTCATGTAGAACTGGCCTGTGACGAAGCCTGCACCAACATCATTGAACATGCGTATGAAGGGGAAGATTTAGGCGATATCGAGGTGAGTTGGCGGGTCGCTAAGGACCAATTCATCATTACCTTTCGGGATCACGGCCGTTCCTTCGACCCCACCAACGTCCCCCCACCCGCCATGTCTGACCTCTCGGTGGAAGCTGAACCCGAAACCTTGAAGGTGGGCGGTTTGGGCATCCACTTCATGCGCACTTTAATGGACGACATCCAATACACGTTTGATCGTCAGGGCAATACCCTGACGATGATCAAACAAATGGGTGATGCGTAAACCATGAACATTAGCCAACAACAGTTAACCGTCGGCATTTGGGAAGTTGAGGTACACGGCCGTCTGGACCAAACCCAGACCCCAGACCTCAACACAACCCTCACCGAACTCATCAACGCCCAACAATACCGACTGCTCGTCAACCTGACCGAAACCAACTACATCAACAGCGGCGGCCTGCGCTGCCTGGTCAGCGCCTGGCGCAAAGCCCGCGCCCACGAAGGCGACGTCATCCTGTACGGTTTAAACGAGCGCCTCTGTGAAATCTTTACCATGATCGGCTTCGACAAAGTCTTTGAGATTTACCAAACTCAGGAGGAAGCCCTATCTGCGATGCCCCCATTTAATTAATAACGCTTACACAAACCGCAGAACCCCAACTTCTCCAAATCGGTTCTAATCGACATGTCATCCATCAACTTACAAGCGTCTGGTCCCCTTTCAGGGCCAACCCTCTCATTCTTTGTCGTCTTTGTGGCGATGACATTTCTGATCCTCATTGCCGTCCGTCGCTATCGTTCGCGGCAGGCGCTCATGCAGCGCGTAACCGAACTGGAAGCGCTGAGCGCTGCCGGCCGCAGCATTGTCAGCGCCGAATTGGATATTACCGCTCTCTGCCAGTTGATCGCTCAGGAATGCGGCAAGGTGATCGACAACCAGACCTTTCAGATCGGCTTGTTCGACGACCAATTCTACGAGATTATGTATTGGAAGATTAACGGCCGTCCCCAAGAAACCCCCATCACCTTCGACCTCAGCGAGGACAGCGGCATCGCCGGTTGGGTGCGCCAATCGCGCACGCCCCTGCTGGTGCGCGACTTCCAAAAAGAAATGAGCCGCCTGCCGGCCAAACCCCGCTACATCAGCGATGTCGCCCCCCGGTCGGCCATTTTTTTGCCCTTGCTCAGCAGTGAAGAAGTGATCGGCGTAGTGGCGGCGCAAAGCTTACGGCCGTCGCACTTCAGCGAAGAAGACCTGCGCCGCCTGATGATCCTCACCAACCAGGCCGCCGCAGCCATCGCCCATGCGCGCATGTTCGAACAGCAAAGCCAACGCGCTGCCCAACTGGAGTTGGTCAGCCAGATAGCCCGCGACGTAACCGGCGAATATGAACTGCGCGAAATTTTTGAACAAGTGGTCCAGGCCATCAAAAAAACCTTCAACTTCCATCTGGTCAATATCTTCAGCGTCGCTGAAGACACGGGCGACGTGGTCATCGAAGCCAGCAGCAGCCCGCACATCGCCGACCTGGAAGCCCGCCTGCGCCCCGGTGAAGGGATTGTCGGCTCGGCGCTGGCTCTGTGCGAAACCATTGTCGCCAACAACACCGCCGACGACCCGCGCTACCTGGCCCAGATTGGGCAAACGGCCGTTACCCCCGCCACCAGAGCGGAAATCGCCATCCCCCTGAAAACCGAAAGCAAGGTCATCGGCATCCTGGACGTACAAAGCACGCAAATTAACGCGTTTACCCACAACGAGCAGGTCGTGCTGGCCGCCCTGGCCGCCGAAATTGCCATCGCCATTCACAAAGCGCAGCAGCTGAGTTGGCAGCGTGAACAGGCGTGGCTCACGGCCGCCCAATTGCAGGTAACCGAAACCATCAGCCAGAGCAGCGAACTGAATGAAATTGTTACGGCCGTTACCCGCATCACCCCATTGCTGCTCGGCCTTTCCTTCTGCGCCATCCTGCTGTGGGACAAAGAACAAAAAGCGTATCGCGGCGGCGACGTTTACGGCGTTTCACGTCCATTTAGCCAATGGTTCCACCAACTCTGGCTTAAACTGGGCGATTGGGGCGCGCTGGACGCTGTTCACGTCGGTCACGAAGCCCTCACCAGCAGCGCCCCGCCACCCTGGTCGCGCCATTTTTTGGGCAGCGATGGTCCGATTGGCCCATTTACTCTGCTGCCCATCCACACGGCCGCCGATATGTTGGGCGTGATGATCATCGACTCGCCGCCAACCAACGACGGCAGCAGCCCCTTTCCCCGGCGACCGGAACTGCTGCAAACCATCATGGACCAGTCGGCCAAAGCCATCGAGAGCGCCTGCCTGCGCATTGCCCAGCAAGAAGAAGCGTGGGTCAACGCTGCCCTGCTGCAAACGGCCGAAGCCGTCAACAGCCTGATTGATCTAAATGAAATTTTAGACACCATCGTGCGCCTGGTGCCCATGCTGGTGGGCGTTGAATCGGCTGTGGTGCTAATCTGGGACAAACAACGGGAAGCGTTTCGGCCCGGACCCAGCTACGGCATCTCCGAAATGGGTTTGGGGCTGCTTTCGACACTCGAATTGGAACAAAACGAATTTCTGGCCGCCCATTCCCAGGCAGGAGCGCTAACGCCCAATGCCGCTTATTACACCTTCCCCCTGGCTCCCTGGCTGTCTAAAGTGTTAAGCTCGTCTCACGCCCATGCCTTCCCGCTCAACGCGCGCGGGCAGTTGGTCGGGGCGATGATTGTGGGCGTAGCCGAGGAAAAGGAACGCCGCCTGACGCTGCGCCACATCAGCATTTTGAATGGCATCGCCCATCAGGCGGCCACGGCCGTTGTCAATAACCAACTCTATCTGGTGGCCGCCGAACGCAGCAAATTGGAACAAGAACTTAATGTTGCCCGCGAAATCCAGGCCAGTCTGCTGCCATACGGCCGTCCCAACATCCCCGGCTGCCAGGTGGCCAGCTTTTGGCTGGCCGCTCGCCAGGTCAGCGGCGATTTCTATGACTTCATCCGAATGGAAAACGGCCACTGGGGCATCGTCGTCGCCGACGTAGCCGACAAAGGCGTGCCCGCCGCCCTGTTTATGGCCCTCAGCCGCACCATCTTGCGCACCGTCGCCTTCAACCGCCAAAATCCGGCCCACGTGCTGATGCGCGCCAACGAGATTCTGGACAGCGAAGCGCAGTCGGACCTGTTTGTGACGGTGTTTTACGGCGTTTGGAATCCCGAAACCCAAACCCTGACCTATGCCAACGGCGGCCACAACCCCCCGCTGCTGCTAGAAAGCAACGGCCGTTCCCATCTGCTAAACGGCGAAGGCATGGCGCTCGGCGTCTTGCCCTCCATCCACATTCAGCAGCAGCGCATTCACGTCAACAAAGGCGACACCCTCATCTTTTATACCGATGGCGTCACCGAAGCCATGAACGAAGATTACGACGAATTTGGCCTGGAACGGCTGCGCATCACAGCCACAGCCCACCAAAAACATTCCGCCTCAGAGACCATCGAAGCCATCACCCAGGCCATTCGCGATCACGCCGGCGACACGCCGCAGTTTGACGATATCACACTCGTTGTCATGAAAACGACATGAGGCAAATTGTATGACCACGAAACCAGAAAAAATTGGGCGTTACGAAATTCAAGAAGAAATTGGGCGCGGGGGCATGGCCACCGTCTTCAAAGCCTACGATCCGCGCTTTGAACGTCCCATCGCCGTCAAAGTATTACCGCCAGAATTCATGCACGACCCTGAATTTCGCGCGCGCTTCAACCGGGAAGCCAAAACCATCGCCGCCCTGGAACATCCGGCCATTGTGCCGGTGTACGATTACGGCGAAGAGGCCGGGCTGCTTTATCTGGTGATGCGCTATATGCCCGGCGGTTCCTTGGCCGACAGATTGGAGCATGGCCCGCTGACTATCGAAGAATCGGCCGAAATTTTACAGCGGCTCGGCTCGGCGCTAGACCGCGCCCACAGCGAAGGCATCATCCACCGCGACCTGAAGCCCAGCAATATTTTGTTCGATCAATACGGCGACGCTTTTTTGGCCGATTTTGGCATCGTGCGCCTGACCACGTCCGATTCTAACCTGACGGCCAGCGGCAGTCTGGTGGGCACGCCCACTTACATGAGTCCGGAACAGGTCTACGGCGACAAAGAACTAGACGGCCGTTCCGACATCTACGCCCTCGGTGTCATCCTCTTCCAAATGCTCACCGGCCACCTGCCTTACGAAGCGGATACCCCGGCCAAAATGATGATGAAACACATTCTGGACCCCGTGCCGCAAATCCTGAAAAACCGGCCAGACCTGCCGCCGGAAGCGGAGCAGGTGGTGGGCAAAGCGCTGGCCAAAGAGCGAGACGATCGTTTCGCCAGCGCCGCCGATCTAAACGCTGCCCTGAGTACCCTGACGCAAAAAGGCAAAACGGCCGTTGAAGTTCAGAACAACCTGGCCACCAGCCAATTGGCCGCCATGCAGGCCGCCATCACCCCAGACATGCTTGACCACGCCGAACAGCCACCCGAGGCCCACGACCTGCCCACCATCCCGCCAATGCCCATCGACACCGCGCCCGACGACCTGGCCGCAGCCGCCGCCAGCGAAGTGTTGTTGGCAAATATACCGCTGCCACCGCCGCCGCCACCTAAAACACCGGTCGAAAAAGTCGCCGCGCCGTCCTACCCCGGCCAGCGCAACATCCCTATCTGGGGCTGGGTGATGGGTGGCTTACTGCTTTTGCTCTGCCTCTGCCTGGCCGGCGTCATTGGGCTGATTGTGCGCAACCGGGATGATATTCTGGCGAATCTTAGCGGCACGCCCACGGCCGTTGCCGACAACTCGCCCACGGCCGCTGCCTTCCCCCTGCTCGACGAAAACGACATCGCCACCGCCACCGCCAAAGCCGGGTTGATCGCCACCCGCGAGCAAATCGGCACGGCAGCGGCCATCGCGGCGGCAACCTCGGCCGTCTCCCCGACGCAAGCGCCGCCCACCCGCGGCCAGCCCACGCCAATTCCGCCCACCATCGCCCTGGAAAACCCGCTGGCCGCTACCCGCGCCAGCCTGCTGGCCACCCGCGCCGCCAACAACCCGCTGCTGGCAACGCCGGCTAACAACCTGGCGGGAACACGCGCCAGCCTGGCCGCCACGCGCAGCGCGCTCGGTCAGCCGCCCGCCATCCCCGCCGCCTATGGCCCAACTTCCGGCGACCTGGTCCACGAAGCCGACAATGTGATTGAATCGGTGTCCTCAGGGGTCGATTTACGCAATTTTGTCGCCCAGGCGAGCGTGCTAAATCCGTATGCGGCCGCTGAGAACAGTTGGGATTTTGGCCTGATTTTCCGGCAAACGGCCGTCGACGAAGAACTGCGTCTGGTGGTGGGTTCCGATGGCGTCTGGAGCCTGAACAATCGCAGCGGCGACACGGATACTTTCATCCACGAGGGAGATGTATCGGCGTATTTGAATTTGCAGGCCAACGGCCGTAACGACATCCTGCTCATTGCCAACGAAGAAACCGGCTACTTCTTCCTCAACAACGAATTTATCACCACCCTGGACCTTTCCACCCGCACCGATTTTGGCGACCTGCTCCTGGGAACCGGCTTCTACAGCGTTGACGAACAGCCGGGCGCGGTGACCCGCTATGAATCCTTTGGCGTCTGGTCTTATGTGCCCGCCTACGGCCCTCAAAGCGGCGAATTGGCCCATGTGCTCGATGACTTCATCAAAATGCAATCCAGCGATGTCTCGCTGCAAAATTTTGTCGCCCAGGCCGAATTTAGCAATCCCTACGCCGCCACAACCGGCGCTTGGGACTGGGGCTTCGCCTTCCGCGAAACCGAAAACGAATATTGGCTGATCGTGGAATCCAATGGCGATTGGAGTCTGGTTGACCGGCGCCCCGACGACGATTATTTCATCAACGACGGTTCGGTGGAAGGTAATCTGGCCACCGGCGACGGCGAACAGAACACCCTCACCCTCGTGGCGCAAAATGGAATCGGTTATTTGTTCCTGAACGGTTCGTTTGTGTCTAATTTGGAGTTAGGGGATCGGCTGGTTGCGGGCGATGTGGCTGTGGCGGCCGCTTTTTACGACGGCGATGAAATAGCCGACACCACCACCGGCTTCACCGATTTCACCATCTGGCCCCTGCCCTGATCAGGCTGAACGCAGCAAAACGCCGCGTCCCGGGGCGAAGAGAAACACAATAAGAAAGATGAAGGTCGCCACCAGCACAACGGCCGGACCGGAAGCGATATTCATATAATACGAGGCGTACAATCCCGCCACGCCGGAAAACGCGCCAATGAGCGCGGCGACGCCCATCATCGTGGGCAGGCGGCGGGTGAGCAGCGATGCCGCCGCCGCCGGCGTGACAAACATTGCCAGCATCAGAGCGATACCCACCACTTGCAGTGAAACAACAATGGTCACGGCGATGAGGATGAGCAAAAGATAACGCAAAAAGGTGGTGGGCAGCCGCAGCGTCACCGCCAGGACGGCATCAAAAGATACAACCAGGAATTCTTTGTAGAAGAGGAAAACAGCTAACAGGACAATGGCGCCGAGAACGGCCGTTACCCACAAATCCCCCGCCGTCACCCCCAACAAATTGCCAAACAAAAAGTGCGCCAGGTCCAACGTGTAATTGCCCGACGCCGACAACAAAGCCACGCCCAGGGCAAACAATCCGGCGAACACCACGCCAATCGCCGTATCTTCCTTCAATGAACCGCGATCGGTCAGCACGCCAATGCCCAGCGCCGTGAGTACGCCAAAAATGAGCGCGCCCACGGCCAGCGGCCAGCCCAGCAAAAAAGCAATCACCACGCCGGGCAAAATTGTGTGCGCCAGGGCATCGCCAAAAAAGGCCATGCCCCGCAGCACCACATACGTGCCCAATACAGAACAAACAATGCCCACGATAACGGCCGCGATCAGCGCGCGCACGATAAAACTAAACTGAAGGGGTTCAAGAAGCCAGGTCATCATGTAATCGGTTTGTGTGTCGGTTGGTTATCAATCATGATCGCAGCAGGTGTCGGCCAGGAGCATATCGCCATCGTTCAGGACGGTCATGTGGCCGCCATAGGCTGCCAGGAGGTTGTCGGTGGTGAGAACGGCCGTTGCCGCGCCCAGCGCCACAATTTTACGGTTCAACAACATCACCCGGTCAAACCGTTCAGCCGCCAGATTTAAATCGTGCGTCGCCACCAAAACCGTCACGCCATCCGGCCGCAAGCCATCTAAAATCTCAAAAATCGCTTCCTGGCTGGGCAAATCCAGCCCGGTTAATGGTTCGTCTAGCAGCAGAAGTTCGGCTTCCTGCGCCAGGGCGCGCGCCACAAATACACGCTGCTGCTGCCCGCCAGACAGCTCGCCGATTTGTTTACGCGCCAGGTGCGCCGCCCCCACCCGTTCCAGACTGTGGTGCACCACTGCCCAATCGCGGCGGCGCGGCCAGCGGAAGAAGCCGATTTGCCCCACCCGCCCCATCATCACCACGTCTTCCACCGTCACCGGAAACCCCCAATCGATCTGGCTGCGCTGCGGCACGTAGGCGATGCAAATATGCCCGGATGGTCCGTGGCCGAAAATGGTCACATCGCCCTGACTTGGTTTGAGCGTGCCCACAATCAGCTTAAACAAGGTGCTTTTTCCGGCGCCATTCGGCCCTACCACGGCGATGCGCTCCCCTGCGCCTACCTGGAAGGAGACATCCTTCAGGGCATAATCTGTGCCGCGCGTGGTTGTTACGCCGTTGATGCCGGCGGCATACGCCACGGTCACGCCTTGCATCTCTAAGGTGGGACGGCCGTGTTCGTGAGCCACCCCCCGGTGCGCTATTTGTCTTACAATTTCTGCCATCTCGGTTTTATACCATGCTTATTGCAGACCGGCGACGATTGCCTGGATGTTAGCTCGAAACATGCCCAGGTAACTATCTGCGCCGCTGCCCGCCGGACCAACTGCGCCCGTGTACAGCGGAACCACGTTTACCGTGTCGCAGTTGCTCAGTTCCGCAGCCACCGTTTGCGCCAGTTTGTCGCTGACGGTTGTTTCCGTGAACAGCGTACACACGTTATGCTCACCCATCACCGCGATTAGAGTTGCCAGATCGTTGGCCGATGGTTCGGCCAGGGTGCTCATGGCCGGGATAACCGTGCCCAGCGTTTCAAAATCATATTCTGCCGCGAAGTAGCCCAGTGAATCATGGTTGGTCACCAACACCCGCTTGTCGGCAGGGATGACGGCCAATTGGGCGGCGGCTTCGGTTTGCAGCGCTTCGAGCTGCGCCAGATAAGCGGCGGCATTGGCGGCATAGGTATCCTGGTGGGCGGGGTCCAATTCACTTAAGATTTGCTCGATGTTTCGGGTCCACTGCGCCACGTTGGGCACGGCAAACCAGACGTGTGGATCGGCGCCGCCGTGTTCATCGCTGCTGCCCTCGCCGCTAAAAGGGCGCGGCTGGATGTTGGCCGATACTGGCACGAGCGGCGTTTGGCCGCCGATGGTGGTCAGGCTTCTGAGCAGCGCCTCTTCCAGGTCCCAACCATTCACAAAAATAACGTCCGCCTGGGCGACGCCGGTCAGGTCGTTGGCCGATGGTTCGTAGCTGTGCGGGTCTTGCCCCGGCCCCATCAAGGTGGTCAGGTCAATGGCCTGGCCGCCAACCTGAGCTACAACATCGCCAATAATGCTGGTGGTGGCCACAACGCGCAGGGCACGGCCGTCTACAGTCACCGCGCTCAATTCTGGCAGTGGCAACACGGGCAGGGCGGCCGGCGCAGGAGTTGGCGTGGCCGCCGGTGCATTCTGCCCACAGCCAGCCAGCATGAGCAAAAGCAAAACAATGGCCGTAGGCACGGCCGTTTTCCGCATTGTTTGGAACACTTGATTCATCTGAACGATTATCTCCTAATGTTTAATGATATTTAGTATCAATAACAATCATAACTCAAGCCAAATGGATGTCAAATTTTGGGGCGGGTGGCGGTGGGTGAGGAAACGGCCGTTTCCCGTACACAGGTCATTGCCGCCCCGTAGGTTGAAATGCAAGCAGATCGGCCTAAAATAAGGTAACTACCAAGCCATTGGTTGGTTTGATAGTTGGTTTGTTGGCTAGAAACCAACCAACAAACCAACCAGCAAACCCTCCAGAGAGCCTTAGTAGTCACAAAATAAGAGCAAAATCAATTAGCAAAGGGGTCTTCTGGTGAAAAATATTCTAATAACCGGCGGGGCGGGTTTCATCGGTTCCAATTTTGTCATCCACATGCTGGATAAATATCCTGAGTACAACATCATTGTTTACGATAAGCTGACCTATGCCGGAAACTTGGATAACTTGCTGTCTGTGTCCGACAATCCGCGTTACCACTTTGTAAAGGGTGATATTTGCGATCCGCTGACCGTCGCGGAAACCATCACCCGCTACAACATCGACACCATCGTCAATTTTGCCGCCGAAACCCACGTAGACCGCTCCATCATGCAGCCCGACGCCTTCATTCAGACAGGCGTGTACGGGACGTATGTGCTGCTGGAAGCGGCGCGGCAGTTCGGCCTGGAACGTTACCATCAAATCTCCACTGACGAGGTTTACGGCCACATCCCCGCCGGCTACTCCAGCGTGGAGACGGACAAACTGGACCCGCGCAGCCCGTACGCCGCCAGCAAGGCCAGCGGCGACCTGTTGGTGAACGCCTATTTCATCACCTACGGCCTGCCGGTGACCATTACCCGCGGTTCCAACAACATCGGGCCATTCCAATATCCGGAAAAGGTAGTGCCGCTGTTTGCCACCAATGCGCTGGATGGGCTGCCGCTGCCACTGTATGGCGACGGCCGTCAGATGCGCGAATATCAATACGTCGGCGACCACTGCGAAGCCATCGACCTGGTGCTGCATACAGGCAAACTGGGCGAGGCGTACAACATCGGCACCGGCGTCGAGATGGAAAATGTGACCATGGTCGAGATTTTACTGCAAACGCTGGGCCGCTCGCATGATCTGATCCGCCATGTGGCCGACCGGCCGGGCCACGACCGCCGCTACAGCCTGAACATTGATAAAATTCGGGCGTTGGGTTGGGAACCCCGCCACACAGCCGAGGAAGCGATTCGCCAAACGGCCGTTTGGTACCGCGACAACGAGTGGTGGTGGCGCAAAATCAAGAGCGGCGAGTTCCGCCAATACTACGAAGCGCAATACGGCGAGCGCCTGCGGGCGACTGAATCGTAACACACCGCCTGTTGGCAAAAAATGGAGCTGTCTGTAGATGCGGCTGATAAACGTGGCGTTCGTTTATCAGCCGCATGTTTGTTTTAGGGGAGCAACGGCCGTGGCACGATGGGCAAAAAGATGAAGTGATCGAAGGGAACGGCCGTGGCCGTTGGCGTCACGGTAGCCGTTGGCGTCACGGTAGCCGTTGGCGTCGCAGTGGCCGTACTCGTTGGCGTCGCGGTGCTGGTCGCCGTCGGTGTCGGGGTGGCCGTGGCTGTGTGTGTCGGGGTGGCCGTGGCTGTTTGGGTCGCCATCGGCGTCCAGGTTGCAGTTGCCGTATGCGTCGGCATGGGTGACGGGGTGCCGGTAGGTGTGGCTGTGCTCGTCGCTGTTGGTGTGTTGGTTGGCGTGGCGGTGGTCGTCGCTGTTGGTGTGTTGGTTGGTGTGGCGGTGGTCGTCGCTGTTGGTGTGTTGGTTGGCGTGGCGGTGGTCGTCGCTGTTGGTGTGTTGGTTGGTGTGGCGGTGTTGGTCGCTGTTGGTGTGTTGGTTGGTGTGGCGTCGTGTTGGTGTGGCGTCGCTGTTGGTGTGCTGGTTGGTGTGGCGGTGTTGGTTGGCGTTCCCGCAGTCACCACGGCCACATTGCGGGCAAACTCAGATGTATTGCCCGCGCTGTCCGTGGTATGCGCCGTCACAATCGCGCCGACGGCCAGGCCGCTGATCGGCATGCCAAAATTACCGCTGCCGTCGGCCACAGCCTGAGCCAGAAAAGTTTTGCCTTCGCCAGAGTTGTCGGTTGGGCTGTCCACCACATCCTTGTCGGCCAGGAACAGTTCCACCAGACACCCGGCGCAGGTGCTGCCCGTCACTTGCGCCGTTGTGGCCGCCACAATCTGCGGCGGGGCAATGCCTTCGTTGGGAAAATACGTCAGACCATCCTCACAAAGGCCCGATTTCAGGCGGATTCCCTGAGCGACATTATCAAACAGGCTGTTCTGGCTGAACGTGTTGTAATACGCCTGGCAAGTGCCATAACTCAAATACCCCTTGTCCGCATCCAGGTAAATGCCATACTCCGGATGGTAGGCGATGATATTATGCGTCACCTGGTTGCTCTGGCTGCCCGCAGTTATGTAAACACCGCTCAGACCCTTGCCCCGCTCTGGCATGGAACCGTTGGGTAGGGCAAACAAGCCAGCCTCAGTCCCGGGCTGTGGAACAACGTCCAGAGATCCCAGGCTGGTTGGCGCAACGCCGATGAAGTTGTCGGTCAGGCGATTGTTGAACACGGTATAAAGCCGCACGCCGTCGCCGCCGTTGCCGGCGATGACATTGCGGTAAACATCGTTTTGGTTCACCACGTCCTCGAAGGTCACGCCGCGATCGCGGTTGGGGATGGCTGCCAGGCCGTTGGGCGCTAATCCCACAAAATTACCGGCAAACTGGTTGCCCTGGGTGCCGACGTCATGGGAGATTTCGATGCCGTCACGGCCGTTCCCGCTGATCACATTCCGCTCGCCCGGATTCAACCCGCCAATCCAGTTGTTGGCAGCGCCTTCGGCCACATCCACGCCATCGGCAATGTTCATCAGCGCGGCGGCCCCCGATTGCTTAAGACCAATGTAATTATTGTGGATGATGTTGGCATTGGCCGCTTCCAGGTCCAGGCCATCCTGATCATTCCCGGAGATGATGTTACGCGCGGCCGGCGTTGCTCCGCCGACCAGATTGCCATGCGCGCCTAACTGAATGCGCAGCCCTTCACCTTCCAGTCCGGAAGCCGATTGGATAAAGGTATTGGCGGCATTTGTGCCCAAAAAGTTACCGGCAATGGTGTTATTGTGAGCGCGATCTCCCAAAACCTGAATTTGCCGGTGCCAGTTATAGATGGCCAACCCCTGAATCACATTGTTCGGCGACAAGACATGCAGCCCGAATTCAAAGGCGGCATTGCTGCCGCGAATTTCAATTTTGATGACCGCGTTGCCGGTTATCCAGGCGCTGTTGGGCGCGGCGTTACACTGGGTGTAGCCGTCAATGGTCAGGCTGGCGTTGTCGTAGGCGTCGATGGTCAGGCTGCTGCCGGGCGTGATGGTGACCAGATCAGGGCAAGAACCGTTGGTGTTGCGAATATTAAAGGCGATGGTGTCTGCGCCGGTTCGGGCATTGGCTTCTTCGATGGCCGCCCGCAGCGTACACGTGCCGGTGGATGTCAGGCAGAGGCCGTCGCCGTGGTTCATATCGCTCTGATCCTGGGCTGAGTTGACGGTGAACGTGGCCTGCGGCGATTGAAGGTCATCGGAAATGGCGGGCAGCACGGCCGTTGCTTGTCCCCAGGCCGCCAGGATAGTTTGAATATCAGCTGTGGTCAGGCAGCCGCTGGCGTTCACGTCGTACCGGGCGATGTTGGGATGCAGGCAACGGCCGTTCCGCGCCAGATCGCGCCAGACATCCACCGCCAGATACGCATCGGCATCGTTGATGATATGGTTGCCAGACAAATCGAGCGCAGGGAGTTCAGGCATGGGGTTGCTGGCGGCTTCAGCCTGGTAATGATCGCTCGCCAGCAGGACACGGCCGTTCACATCCACCAGCAAAATATCGGCCAGATCGAGGGTTATTGGTCCGCCGCTGCGCACATCAAACGCAAGCTCAGCCAGTTCCAGACGCCCAGAGCCGCCTGCCAGGCTTTGGCGCAGCGGCGACTGAACTGCTGCGGCGCAATCGGCTGTTGGGCAGCTCACAGCGCCAACCACCAGGCGATCCGTCTGCGGCACGACGCCCAGATTGAGCAACGGCCGTTCACCCGCCAGCGCCGGATGGGGCACGGCCGTGCGCAGCCCCAATTGGGTTGAATCGTACTTCACGGCCGCTTCAAAGCCGGCCAATCCGGCGACATTTTCCACCATGAGCTTCACGGCTAGAGGTTGCCCGGCAACGGCCGTGGCCGGCGCTTCCAGCCACACCCGCGGCATTTCCCCCTGCCCAACCCTCCTTTCAGCGCTGGTTATGACGAAAATTTCGCCGGCGCTTTGTGTTTCTGCGCTCTGAACCGGTTGCTCAAGCCGCCCGGCAAAACCGCCAAGAAGCGCCAAAACAAGAACAGCCAACTTACGAATCATGCTCCCGGTAAACATTGCTCACCTCCGCCAGAAACCAGACTACCTGGAGTTTCTGATTTCTGTCAGCACTTGCTGCACGTTGGCCACCACCTGATCAAGCGGTTGGCTGGCATCGATGATATAGCTCCTACCCCTATTCCATTGGTCCACTACAGTCAAATAGTTGCGGCGTAATTCGGCCGCTTGCTCTACCGTTAATTCCTGTTTGCGGGTTTGCAAAACGGCCGTTGGCGCATCCAACAGCAGGATCGCCTCCGGCATTGGCGACAGCCGCGCCGCCAATCGCACCCAACGCGGCGAGCCGCCATACCGGTATCGCAGCGGATCAGCCTGCAAATCTAAGAGCGAATGACGATCGGCCACCACGAGGATGCCGCGCACGCGACGGCCGTGAATTTGCAGCCCATACCCCACCACCCAGTCCAACCACATCGCCGCCAGCTTAACGGCCGAACGCGCAGGGCTGTGCGGCGGCTTGGTGTAATGTTCGATCTGACCGGCACGGCTGGCCGCAGCCGCGCGATACACCAGGCGCGGCCGTCGATGCAGCACAAACAAACCGGCGTACCCGGCCGCGCCCACCGTCCCATCAAGCTGCTGGACAACGCTCGACTTGCCGCTGCCATCCAAACCTAAGAGGGCAATCCAGGGGCACGCAGGGGAAAAGCCATTTTTCAGGCGATGAATGAGTTGTCTCACCATCCGCTGCCATTTGCTACCCGCCATTTTGTCTTCCCCACCTTGCAACTTACGGCTCTAAGACATCCGTCAGCCTGACCTGCTCCAGACAATCGCTTAACCGCCGGGCAACGTCTGGCCAGGTAAAGTACGTTTCCGCTTTCAGGCGCGCTTGCCGCCCCATCTGCTGCCGCAAATCGCCATCGGTCAATAACCGCGCCATGCCTGCGGACAAATCGGCCGCGTTTTCAGACTGCACCAGCAAGCCAGATGATTCATGATCAATGATTTCTTCCATCGCCTGGCCCGTCACGCCGATGCAGGGCAGGCCAAAACTCATGGCCTCCAGCAGCACATCGCCCCACGTTTCCAACCGCGAGGGCAGCACAAACAGATCGGCCGAACGATAGAGCGCGGTGATTACCTGCCGGTCCCACGTCGGCGGGATGATTTCGATGCCGTTCGCGGCAATATGATCGGGGATTGCGCCGTGGGTGAGCATTTTTAGCCTGGCTCCGGGCACTGTTTCGCGCACTTTGGCAAACGCCTCCAGCAAAATATCGCCCCCTTTACGATACAGCTCTTTGCCGATGAAGAGGACGGTGGGGGTGTTGGTAGACGGCCGTATCACCACTTCCGGTAATTGGGCCAGATTCACCCCGCCGCCAATTGTCGTCACTTTTTCCGGCGCGATGCCATAATCTTGAATGATGGAGCGGCGTACCATATGGCTGCGGGTGAAGATGTGGCTGGTTTTGGCAAAGGCGCTGCGTTCCAGACGCAGCCATTCCTGGCGCTGCTGAGGGGTAAAGGGCGAACGACCGGCTGACGGCCGTTCCGCAGCCAGCCGCGCGGTGTAATCCACATAAATCACACTGGGTGGAGCCTGATTATGCCAACGGCCGTCGAACATAACCCCCACCTGCAAAATCAAATCAATCTGCCCATCCAGGGCCTGAAAATATTTCGTCGCCCGTTCGGAACGCAGCCGAAAAGCCGGTACGTTCTTGTAAAACCGTTCGCGCCACCGCTGCTGATCCGGCTGAAACGTCTGCAAGGCATTGAGCAGCCGCGGCGCGCCTTTCAAATTAGCGTCGAAAACGTCAACCACCGTGACATGCTTTTCCAGCGCGGCAAAGAAGAGGCCATATTTGATTTTCGCATTCGGATCTCGCTGTATATCCCCAACCAGGGCGCCAGCAATACGCAGTTTACGCTCATTCATTGCGCTTACTATACTCAATAATCGCCAGGAATAAAATTGGCGCAGGCATCTGGCAAAAGAGACTACCTGTGAATTCGCTTAAAGGTCTTCGGCCAAACACAACCCTACACTAAAATTAGCTTCATTGTACATAAGGAGCCAGCGATGAAACAATTACTTTTTCTATCTTGCCTCGTTTTGTTTGGGCTGACGGCTTGCAACTCAGGCAGTTCGCCATCGACGGCCGTGCTGCCAACGGCCGAAAACGGCACGGCCGTGACATCTATTTCCCTCTTTCCCGTGGTGGTCGAAGGGCTGGACCAGCCCCTTTACCTGACCAACGCCGGTGACGGCCGTCTGTTCATCGCCGAAAAAGAGGGCGCAATTCGCCTTGTGCAGGACGGCCGTTTATTAGACGAACCGTTTCTGGACATCCGTGATCGGGTCAATGCGGACTCGTCGGAACGCGGTTTACTCAGCGTGGCTTTTCACCCCGATTATGCCCGAAACGGCCGTTTTTTTGTCTACTATACCAACCTGGCGGGGAATACGGCCGTGTCCGCCTTTCAGGTCGGCAGCAGCCCCAATCAGGCTGACCCCGGCAGCGAATCCATTTTATTAACCATCAACCAGCCATACGCCAACCACAACGGCGGCCAATTACAATTTGGGCCTGATGGCTACCTCTACGTGGGCATGGGCGACGGCGGCAGCGGCGGCGATCCGCAGGGCAACGGCCAAAATCCGGCCACCCTGCTCGGCGCGCTCCTGCGTCTGGATGTCGATCAATCAACCGATGCCGCCCAATACGGCATTCCCGCCGACAATCCCTATATCGCCGACGCCGCCAAACTACCAGAGATTTGGGCTACCGGTTTGCGCAATCCCTGGCGTTTCAGTTTTGATCGGACCACAGGCGATTTGCTCATCGCCGATGTGGGCCAAAACCAGTGGGAAGAAGTCAACTTCCTGCCTGCGGGCAGCCCGGGAGGGAGTAATTTCGGCTGGAACATCATGGAAGGCACGCACTGCTATGACCGCAATACCTGCGATCAAACCGGCCTGGTTTTGCCGGTCATCGACTACCGGCACGAACAAGGCCGCTGCTCCATCACCGGCGGCTATGTCTACCGGGGCAGCCAATTCCCCACGCTCGGCGGCGTCTATTTCTTTGGCGATTATTGCAGCGGCGAGATTTGGGGCATGAAGATGGGGGAAGACGGCCGTTTCTCCGCTCAAGTCCTTTACCGCAGCCCCAGCCGCATCGCCAGCTTTGGCGAAGATGCGGCCGGTGAACTTTACGTGGTTGACATAAGCGGTGGCGTTTACCAAATTCGAGAGTAGCTTGATTGGGCCGCTGGTTGGCTGGTTGGCTGGCTTGGTTGGTTGGTTGGACAAAACAGCTGCCCGGCGGATCTCAATCTATCTTTACCTTAATCTGGCCGTCTTCTTCTTTGGCCGTGTACCGTTTAAGACGAACCATCTCGTCTTCCGGCCAGAGTGTGCGGCCAGTACGCACATCGAAGCAGTAGCCGTGGTCGGGACATTCCAATTTCCCGCGATAAAACTCGCCGCCGGATAAATCGGCGGCCGCGTGGGGGCAAATGCTGCTGACGGCATGCAGCGCCCCCTGCCAGCGCACCAGGATGACCTTCAGGCCATTCAAATCGACGCTGATCATCTGGTCGTTGGGCAGGTCGGAGGTGGGAACGGCCGTATAAAACCCCGCCGCATCTTTCTCCAATTTTTTCTTGAATAAATTCATCGTCACTCCCAATTTGCCATCCCCCACAAGCGCCCATCGTAAAGTGAAAATCCCAACTCGCAAACTCAAGACGGGCCTTGCTTTTAGTCCACGCTACCGGCGAGCCACCCCGCCCACGTCCAGGAGCAGCCCCAACTGCGCCGTCGCTTCGCGCAGCGCTTCCCAGTCGTCTTGGCGCACCATCACCGCCAGATCACCCAGGCTCTCGCCCAAAAACGGCCGTGTCTTCGGATTTGCGCGCAGTGTCTCCAAAATGCCCGCTTCTCGCACGCGCAGGATAACGGCCGTTTCCAACCGTCCTTCCACGCCCCGCTCCGCCCAACGCGCCACCGACCGCTTCACGCTGACGGGCAACGGCCGTCCGCTGGCCTCTTCCAAAAATTGCAAAATCCGGTCGGCGGCAATTCCCTGCTGCTGGGCCATCGTTAACGCCGCCGGCGTCAGGCGATAGCTGTATGGCTGCCCCGCCGCTACCGGTTCGGCTTCGCTGATGCGCGCCACCTGAAACCGTTGGTAACGATCTGCATTGTGCGGAACCAAAATCGAAGCGTCCGCCTGCACCACCAACGGCACGCGCACCTCGTCGGACGCGGGCGGCTGGTCTTGCAACCAGCCCAACGCGCGCGGCGTCAGGCGAAAGACGCCGCCATCTTCATCGCTTGTTTCCACCAAACCCAGCCAAAACAACGGCCCCTGCACCAGAAAACGCAGCAGCCGCCCCTCCACCAGCTCCCAATTGGCAAAACTGGTCACATAAGCGTCGCTGTCCACGTCGCGGATATACCAGGTGTCATAATTGCCGTCTGGACGCTGAAAATCCGGGTCGGCTTCTTTTATCTGGCCGACCAGTTCAGCCAGACGATACCATTCCTCGCTGCGCGGCAGGTGGTCGAGCAGTGTGGATCGCGCCAAAATAGGATCATTGCTCCAGCCTTCACCTTCGCAGCGCAGATTGGGCGTGTGGCACAGGTCGTTCCAGATGGAGCCGCTCCACGCTTCGGCCATGTCGCGCAGTTGGGCTTCACGGCTTTGTTTGAGCCAGGAAACGGCCGTGCGGGTTGGCCGCAGCACATTGTCGGTCTGGCGCAGTAAGCCCATCTCATCGGCCAGGGTCATGAGCAATGAGAGGCGGTCTGAATTGGCGTCGCCCAACAACGGCCGTATTCCGGCCAACGATTCTGGTCCCAAGCTGGTGGTTTGGGCGGCGGCCAACAGCGTGGTCAGGTCATCAACGGCGTCATGGACGGCCGTGTTCACCCCTTTGGGCGCATGCACAGACAGCAAAATGGGGGTGGGGGTAACGGCCGTTTCCGCCACAACCTTCACCCCGGCTGGCGGAAATTGGGCCAACATTTCATCCGGCAAATAATAAAACTCAATCAGCCCTTCGGCCGTCTCATCAAACCCACGATAGAGAAACCCGCGATACCACAACGATTCCGCCGGACTGACCGGATCAAACCACGGCTCTTCCCGTTCCAACCGCCCAGGCCCCATCAGACGCACTTCGCCGTGCGCACGGCTGTAGGTGGCCACCGGCATCTGCCCGCCAGCCTGAATAAGGTCTCTGAGCGCGGCGCCCTCTTCCGGGGACAGGTACAGCAGCTCCTGCGGCATATCCAATTGGGTCAGCGCCTGCGCCAAAACCTTTACGCAGGCCACTTTATCCAGTCCGGTCAGGTCCATTTCCCACCACTCGCCGATCACGCGTAAAACGATCAATTCATGGTCATTCAGGGCTTGTTCAAGGGCGCGCATACACTTCTCCTAATAAACCACCTCAATGGCGGCGGGCATACTCGTAATTGTTACCTGGCGAATTTTATCTTCGGTGACGGCAAACAGTTCGCCGTCGATGTGGATCGGGGCAGGGTCCACCAGGCGAATGGTGATGTGCTGGCTGCGGCGCATGGTCACATGGCGGCTGTGAATGTGGGTTCCTTTCATCGCCTGGGCCAGCATTTGCAACATTGTCAGGCGACCAATAGGGTTTACCAGGCAACTGTCGATGAGGTTATCGTCCTGTCGGGCGTCTGGCGTTAGCAAAAAGCCGCCGCCGCCCCGCGGCCCTACGCCTAACGCCAGGAATAAGATTCTCTGGGCAACTGTTTGGCCATCAAACGCCATTTCTAGCTGGGGGGTATCGTAATAGAAGGCGATGCTGTGCAGAACGGCTAAAAAATACTTTAAAAAGCCGTGGATGCGGGTGATTTTGATGGTTTGCACCACCACGCGGGCGTCGAAGCCAAGGCCGAAGTTGTTGTCGAAGATTTGGGCACGGCCGTTTTCGTCTTCAATTCGGGCCAGATCAACCCATTTACTCTGGCCGGTAAACAGACGGGTTACGGCCGTTGGCCAATCGGCCGCCACGCCGCTGCAAAACGCGAAATCATTGCCAGACCCCAACGGAATCACGCCCAATTTAGCCGTTGGCTGGCCCTCGGCCAGCAAGCCGTTGACTACTTCGTGGACTGTGCCATCGCCGCCCGCCGCCACAACCAGATCGTACCCGGCGGCGGCGGCTTCGCGCGCCAATTGTTCGGCGTGTCGCGGCCGCTGCGCCAACACCAGGTCCAGGTGTCCAACTGGCTCGGCGGCCTGGAGAATGCCGGTTTGTAGGTTGGCGGCACGGCCGTTATCGGCGGCCGGGTTCAAAATTACTTTTACACGCACAGGGCTTTTCTCCGTTATAGTACCAATCGCCTATTTGGGAACTTGCTGCCATGTCAATACCAGTCGCAGGGTCAGAATTGTACCCTGTTTCCTCCTCTGGCACAGATCGCCGACCTCTTATATATGCCGGTATCATTGCTTTACACCCTAATATAAACGTGTTATACTCGCGCCAACATATTATGTTACGTTAACTACGGGGTCGATGCTGAATTTTGAAACAATCTGCCACCAGCGACAGCCCTATTATGCAGCGAGAAAAGTGTGCCATGAATCAGGGATTGCCTGATCAGACCACAACGGAACGAGACGCCTTTATCGACCAGTTGGCTGCTGCTTTTTGTCGGCGCGGCCTGCGCCTTCCCGCGCTCATTGCTCTGGAAGCAGGCCAGCCGTTGGCCTTTTTAGGCGGCCAAATTTTGTGGCTGGCCGAACCGGCGCTGTCATTGGTGGTGCAGGGCAAGACAATTCGCCAAACAGCCCAATTATTGGAAGACCCAACGGCCGTTGCCGCCCTGGTACATCGTCTGGAGCATGAAACCCCATGACAAACCTTGTGCCTTTGGTCATCATTATTCTCCTGGCCGTGTCGATTTTGTTAGGCAGTCGGCGATTGGCCCAACGCGAAGGCCCGGCGTTACGGCCGTTAGCCGGTTACACCGCGCTCAAAGGACAAGTCGGCCGAGCCATCGAAAGCGCCAGTCAACTACACATCAGCCTGGGACGCGCCAGCCTGACCGGAGCCGCCAGCGCCACCAGCGTCGCCGCCCTGGCCGTGCTAGACAGACTTGCCGAAGAAGGCTGCGCCAATGACACCCCACCCATCACCACCGTCGGCGATGGCACCCTGCTGCCCCTGGCCGAAAACAATCTGCGTCACGCGGCCGAATACGCCAACAGTTCCACCGGCATCCCGCCCGGAACCGCCCGGTTCATCGCCAGCCGCAACGACGCCTTTGCCTACGCCGCCGGCGTAGCCAGCGTTATCCAACAAGAGAAAATTTTGGGCAGCATCATGGTGGGGCACTTTGGCCAGGAACTGGCCATTGTCGCCGAAGTCGCCGCCCGCAATCAAGTCCAACAAATTATCGGCTCAGACGATCCCCTGGCCTTGGCCGCAGCCGCGCCTGTCACTGACAACCTGATGATTGGCGAAGAGATGCTGGCTGCTCCAGCCTACATGCAAGGGAAACCGGCCCAATTAGCCAGCCTGCAACTACAAGACATAGTGCGCATTCTCATTAGCCTGACCATTTTGGGCTTGGCTATTTATCGTTTTGCCGGCGGGTAAGCCGGCCTCGTCAGCGGTCTTTATGTTAAAACGCGGTATTCCACTCATCATTGCCATCAGCTTCGGCGGGCTAACTCTGATCAGCCTGCTGTTTTCTATTACTGAAATTAGCAGCCTGATTTTGGAATGGGCCAGTTTTCTAGCTGCGGTGGCGCTGCTATTGGGGGCCATCAACTTGCTAAGCGTGCATACTCACCGGCTGGCCGCACACCGGCCGGTTGGCGGCCAAAATATCTACAGCGCCGCTCTGGTTATCAGCATGTTGGTCGTTTTTGGCCTGGGGATGACAGACCTGATCGGCCTGACTAACAACAGCGTTGGCGTTGTGTTTAATTGGATTCAGGCGCCGCTGGAGGCGGCTTTGGCTTCCTTGTTGGCCTTTTTCTTGCTGCTCTCCGGGATTCGCTTGCTGCAACGGCAGCGGACCATTGCGTCGATTTTATTTTTGGCAACGGCCGTGCTCATTTTGCTCAGCAATGCGTTCATCGCCAGCCCTATCCTACCCCAAAGCATCAGCAGCCTGTTCCAACAACTGCGCGATCTCATTCAAAGCATCATCGTCACTTCCGGCATAAGAGGCATTTTGATTGGGGTTGCTTTAGGCGCAATTACCTTGAGCATCCGCCTGTTACTTGGCCTGGAACGGCCGTATAACAAATGATTAGAAAAACCATTTGCCAGGAGTGCAACACTCCCAACACACCGGGCGGCAAATTTTGCAGCAATTGTGGCGCGCGTCTACCCAAAAGCACAAGCATCATGTGCCCGCGCTGCCAGACTCCCAATCCATCCAGCAATTTTTACTGCGATAGCTGCGGCTCCCGCCTGATTCAAGAAGAAGCCCCACCGCCAGAACAACCTGCGCCCGAAAGCGATTTGCCCACCAGCGCCAAAATGTTCTCCCTGCCAAGCCGTAAACCGGGTGATACCGGCGAATTAAATGCCGAAAACGTGATGGATTGGTTGATGTCTGGGCAAGGCGATGCAACCGACGCCAACGCAAAGCCCAAGACCGACACCGGCAAACTCCCCCGCCTCTCTGATCTGACGCCAGATCAGCGCGGCAAAACCGACGACTTGCCGGCCTGGCTGGTGGACTCCGACAGCCAGGAATTCCTGATCGAAGCGCCGGAGGATATTACCACCGAACACTTCCTGAACATGATCAAACAGATCGATGAGGAAGAGCGCAAAAAATTAACCGGCATGTTGTCTGATCCTGCGCTGACCGGCAAAGGCGGCAAACTGCCGGATTGGCTGCAAGAATTTGTCCAATCGGCCGAAGAAACCGGGGAAAAACCAGCGCCAAAAGCGACGCCGCCATCGAAGCCTCAACCCGGCAAACGCGGAACGAGCAGTCAGCCGAGCGCTGACGCCGAGGACCTTGATTGGTTGAGTGAACTTGGTCCGCTAAACACCGACATGCTGGCTCATCCAGTCGAGCAGCCCCAGTCTCGCCGGCCGCAAAGCGAAGCGGACAACGATTTGCCCGATTGGTTAGGCGGTCTGGAGCCGCCTAATACAGAGATGCTGGCACGACGGCCGTCTTTCGCCGCCGACGAACCCTCCATAGACGCTATCTTATCCGGCGAAGGCCCAACCGAAGGCATACCCGATTGGCTGGCGGCCACAGGCGCGCCAGACACAGACAGGCTTTCTCATCCCGTAACCGCCGCCAGATTTGATGAAGAAGAAACCGAAGAAGATTACCCGGAATGGCTTGTCAGGCCGCCGGACACCAGCGAACTGGCGCTGCCGGCCGCGCCCAAACAGGTAGAAAGCGCCATCGCCGCCGATTCTCTGGCAAAAAAATCGGTCACAGACTGGTTGGCCGGTTTTGAAGATGATGATGAAGAAGAAACGGCTGAAGTGGCCGAAGTGGCCGAAGAAGATGATGAATTTGACAATATCTTCGCGGAAACGGCCGTCACCCCTATCGAAGAAACAAAAGCCCGCAAAACACTCACCGATTGGCTCGGCGAATTGAGCGCCCGCGATGCAGCGGAACCACCTGACGACGAAACGGCCGAAGAACCCGACTGGCTCAGTCCATCTGAACCAGAAATCCCCGCAGAAGATGAAACCTCACTCAGGTTTGGGATGACCGGGCCGCTGCCCGATTGGCTGGACGAATTAGAACCCGCAAACGCCAAACCTGCTTCAAACGAACAAACCATCATGGCCGGGATGTTAGACGATTTGTTAGGCCCGGCCCTGCCAGAAGAAACCTTCCCGGCTGAAGAAATTGCCGAAGAAATAGACGAGGCTATGGTTGCCGCCTCGTTCAGCGAATTGCCACCAGATGCCCAACCACTCAATGTTAACGAGGAACCAGATTGGTTAAGCGAATTAGCAGCTTTTGATCCGAATGCGGTGGTGGTTGATGAATCTGCGCCGACCGCCATGGAGACAACGGCCGTTACCGATTCCCTATTTGCAGATTCATTGGTTGACAGCACTTGGCGCGACGACACTCGGCGCGACGACACCCGGCGCGACGACACTCTCCAAGATATGCCCGACGAGGTGGAAACGGCCGTTTACCCCTTCGACAGCGCCGGAGACGAAGAATGGGCCAATCTAGACGAAATCCTGAGCGACGTAAACACCGAAAAAGAAGAGCTTGTGGATTGGCTGGATGAATTTGCCGATATGCCCGATGCTGCTTTGGCGCTGGATTTATCTTTGGCTGCGGATGACGAAGCCACACCAGAAAAACCGCTCATTTCCACCGGAGAACTGCCAGAGTGGATCGCTTCCTTGCGCCCGGAAGACACCAGCCAACTAGACAGCCTGCTGCCGTCTGCCCTGCCCACAGCCGAGGACAATCTCTACGCTATCGCTGCGGATGAACTGGGAGACGCCGATTTGCCGGAGTGGCTGAGCGATACGGCCGTAAGCACACCAGAAAAACCGGTCACCACCCTGGTTGGGGCGGAACTGCCGATTTGGATAGACACAGAAAGCGACCTCGGCGAACCATCCAGCGAATTGGCATCCATTCTGGCCGATTTGCCGACAGCGCCGCCGCCGGAAGATCTGCTGCAAAAGGCGGAAATCCCACAGTGGATTCAAGATTTAAAACCTGCCGAATTAACCGGCAAACCCACCGCCGCCCCCGATTTCAAACTAGAAACAACAGGACCATTAGCCGGCATGCCCGGCGTCGTAAAAGTAGAACCCATCGTGGCCATGCCCCGCGCCATCATCCCCGCCGACCAGTTCACCATCACCAAAGAACAGCAGCAGCAAGCGCGCCTCTTGCGCCAACTGGTGCAGGAAGAGCATCAAGCAACGGCGCAAACACATGCCGTCGGCACGGCCGTGAGTAAAAACGGACTGCGCCTGCTGCTGGCCGCGCTCCTGTTTGCCGCAGTGGTCTTCGCTTTGCTGGGGCCAGATATATTGGCCGGCGAACCGCCGTCTTCCCTGTCTGCCGCCGGGGAAGGGGTAAACACGGCCGTTACCGCCGCCGCCGGACAGCCGGTGCTGGTCGCCTTTGAATACACACCTGCCATGGCGGGCGAATTGGATGTAGCCGCGCGCCTGTTACTGAGCCAACTGCAAGACAACGGCAGCCAGATCATTACCGTCAGCCAATCCGCAGGGGGAACGGCCGTGGCCGAAACCCTCACCCAATCCCAGGCAAATCCGCCCATCCACATCGGCATGTTGGTTGGCGAAGCCATCGGGCTGCGGCAACTTGGCAACTGCCTGGGCAGCCAGCCAACAACCTGCGCCACATTGCAAGGCCGCAGCCTAAACGCCGACACCCAGGCAGCCCTTCAAGACCTCGGTTTAATTATCGTGCTGACCGGCGAACGCGACAGCCTGGTCAACTGGCTGGAACAAATCGACCCCAACACCGATATCCCAATCATTGCCGGCGTCACCCAATCGCTCGGCCCCGTAGCAGCCCCTTATTACGCCAGCGGCCAGCTTCACGGCCTGTTAAACGGCTTGCCAGACGCCATCGCCCTGGCCAACCGCTACGGATCATCTGCGGATTTGACCCAGGCTGAAGCCCAATTAAGCGCTCAGAGCCTTATCCAACTGGCCGCCGCCCTACTCCTGATCATTGGCGCACTGGTGCTGGCCGCCAACCGCAACAAGTCGTCTACTACGCAAGGACAATGACAAAACAGACATGAATGACACATTGGGTCTTGTGATCGGTTTTATCTTAACGCTTTTGATATACAGCTATGTCATTGGCGATAATCCTGCTTACCGGTTAGCTGTACACATTTTGGTGGGCGTCAGCGCCGCCTATGCCGCTGTTTTGGTGCTGCGGCAGGCCATTCTACCCATAGTTGCCCAACTGGCGCTCAACCCCCTAAGCCTCAACTCGCTGTTGTGGTTAGTACCTATTTTATTGGCTTTGTTGTTGATTTTGCAGCGACTGCCCCGCTTTGCCTGGCTGGGCGACAATGCCACCGCCCTGTTGGTGGGCGTTGGCGCAGCCATCGCTCTGATGGGCGCCATCACCGGCACGTTGTTGCCGCAAATTCTGGTCTTTGGCGATGCCGGGAACACATCGTTATCGCCGATACAAGGAATCGTTACGGCCGTGCTAACAGTTTGCACCTTGCTGACGTTTCAGTTTACCGGCAAGAAAAATGAACTAGGAGAATGGGTACGGCCGTTTTGGCAGCGCGGTTTCGTCCAAATCGGTCAGGCCGTACTCATGATCACCTTTGGCGCGCTTTTTGCCGGCTTACTCAGCACCAGCCTGGTGCTGCTAACCGAACGAATCGGTTACTATTTCGCGCAGTTTATGCTGATGCTCCAATGACCATACCTGAGGAAAAAGAAACCCAAGAACCCAAAACGCTGGAATCTTATCTCATCGCGGAATGTGGCACGACAAACACCACCGTCGCTTTGTTTGATCTGGCCGTTGGCTCATACCGCCTCATTGCCCAGGCAACCGCCCCCACCACAGTTGGCGAACCCTGGCTCAACATCATGGAAGGGGTATATTTAGCCATCCAGCACATCGAAGCCATCACCGGGCGAACGCTCCTGACCAGCCAGCGCAAACTCATTACCCCAAGCCGGACAAATGGATCAGGCGTCGATCAATTTACGGCCGTAGCCAGTGCCGCCCCGCCCCTGGCCACCTCACTCGTTGGCCTGTTCGACGAAGTTAGCCTGGCCAGCGGCCGCCACGTGCTGGGCAGCACCTACGCCCAGGCAACCAACAACCTGAGCCTGAGCCAGGAACAAAATGAAGAAAAACACCTGGCAGCCACCATCGCCCAAAAACCGGACATCATTCTCATTGTGGGGGGCACAGACGGCGGGGCAGAACAGCGGCTGCTGCACCTGGTAGAAACCGTCAGCATCGGCCTTGGGCCACTGGCCGCCGGTAAGCCCACCCAGGCTGTTTTTGCCGGCAACAAAAACCTGCGCGAACGTGTACGCGATCTGCTAAAAGATCGCGCCAAAATCCACATGGCCGATAACGTACGCCCAGAATTGGATAAAGAGAACCTGACAGACGCCATTCGGATGCTTAACGAGTTGTACAGCGATCTAAAAATCGGCGCCTTGCCAGGCGTGCATACCTTGCATGAATGGCACCAGCAGCCCATCATTCCCACACTCCAGGCCTTTGCCGCCATAGCCCGATATTTTGCTGCGCTGAACAAAGGGCGCGTGTTGGGCGTAGACCTGGGCAGCAACAGCGTATCGCTGCTGTTGGCCGATGCGAATGGCACGCAGACATATATGCGCAACGATCTGGGGATGGGGCAGCCAATTATCAATCTTCTAAACGAAGTGGATACAGCGGCCATTGCGCGGTGGCTGCCGTACCAAATATCCGCTGAAGAAATCCGTGACTTTATTTTTTACAAATCCTTGCACCCGCAGACCATTCCAATGACTGAAGCCGAGTCTTATTTGGAACAGGCGATAGCGCGGGAGATCATTCGGTGTGTTGCCCCGGAACCGCTGCCGTCGTTTAATATGTTGTTGGCTCGCGGACAAACCTTAACCCATACGCCCAGGTCGGGTCAATCTATTTTGCTGCTGCTAGATGCGTTGCAGCCAACGGGTATTTTCTCGGTGGCGCTAGACAAATATGGCGTTTTGCCGGCGTTGGGCGCTTTGGCTTCCGAGCAGCCGTTGGCGGTTGTTCAGGCTTTGGAAGCCGGGGTGCTGTCTGACCTGGGCTGGGTAATTGCGCCGACGGGCAAGGGACAGGCGGGCCAATCGGTGGTAAAAGGGGTAGTAGAATCGCCTCAGGGGCAATTTAATCTGGATGTGGAACACGGCCGTATCGACACCACCATCCTAAACTCCGGCCAGGTGGCTGAAGTCACTTTGCAGCCAGACAAACGGATTGATCTGGGGTTTGGGCCGGGTAAAGGGAAAAAACTAACGGTCCATGGCGGCGCAGTCGGGCTGATTGTAGATGGTCGGGGACGGCCGTTGCCCGATTTCGACGAAGACAAACGGGTTGAACAAGTACACAAGTGGTATTGGGACGTGGGTGGTTAATGGCCATGCAGACGCTAATTCGCACCACAGTAATTGAACCACATATCCGCCTTCTTGTGCGGCGCATGCTGCCGGTTGCCGGAGATATTGTCACGGGCATTGGGCAAATGGTGAACCCCATGCAAACCGTGGCGCGAGCGACACAATTTACCCGCTACCGCATTTTGCCGCTCAGTGAAATTCTGCAAATTCCACCAGTGGAACTGGCTGGTTTGTTAACCGTGCGTACAGGCGAAAAAATTACCCTGGGGATGACGCTGGTAGATAAAAAAGGGCTGTTTGGCCGTCGCCAACAGTACCAGTCCCCCTTTGAGGGCGAGGTGTTTGAGGTGAGTAACGGCCGTCTCATCCTGCGGCAAATGTCTGAAGTAATTGAACTCCGCGCGCTCGTCGCTGGCCGCGTGATCGAACACATCGCCACGCGCGGCGTCATTTTGGAAACATTTGGCTCCCTCATTCAATCCACCTGGAGCACAGACGATGAAGACGCCGGGCTGCTGAAAATGTTGGCCATGTCGCCCAATGCGCAGTTTTTCCCGGAACAGATCAGCGCCGACGCCACCAGCGCCATTATAGCCGTCGGCTGTTTTGATCAGGTAAAGGTGCTGGAACGCGCCCGCGAAATCGGCGTCCGAGGGATAATCACAGGCAGTTTACCGGCGCATCTTTGCCAGGCGGCCAGCCAGATGGACCTCCCTGTGTTTGTCACGGACGGGATTGGTTTACAGGGCATGTCGGAACCTGTTTTTGAGCTGCTGCAAACGGCAGACGGCCGTCGCACCGCCCTGCTTGGCAAAAAATCTGGCGTCAAAACAGAACGGCCACAAATCATCATTCAGGCCGACAAAAAAACAACCCAGACACCGCGATCCGCCACCGAACCTTTGGCCGTTGGCCAGATAGTTCGTCTGCTGCGGCAGCCCTATCTTAACCAAATGGGCACGGTACACCACCTCTACAACCTGGCACAGGCAACACCCGCCGGCGGCAAAGCCCCAGGAGCAGATGTGCGCCTGGAAAGCGGGCAAATTGTGTTTATTCCTTACGCGAACATGGAAGCGATCATATAATTAAATCGGTCAACCGATAACCTATCTAGGTTGAAAACCCACAAGTTGGAGGGACACATGGAAGAAGATGGCTTTATCGTTCAAGGAGAATCTGCAGATACAACTGGCGGCTCCAGCAATCGGCCGTTTTTCACGGCCGTTGGCATCTTATTGGTGATTTTTATTTTGGCGGCCGGCTGCTCGGCCTTCTCCCTATTATCACGCGGTTCAACGGACCAGGTTGCTGTGGCCACCGTGGCCGCAATTGAAACCCAAAACGCAATTGTCGCCGTAACCAACGAAGCGGTTACCCAAACCATTGCCGCCATGGAAACAGAAGCAGCCCTCCCCTCAAAAACACCGTCCCCGCCGCCAACCTTTACCCCAACCGCGCAGGCATCGGCTACCCCACGCCCAACCAATACGCCTGTCGTGGCTGATGGGGAAACGCCCACCGACGGCAGCAGCCTGGGCACGCCTAATTTGTCGGGAACGAGCACGTTCGATAACCCCACCGACAGCAGCACGCCAACCCCCATTCCCGTTGTGGGCGGCAACGACGGCTCTTTGCCCGACACAGGCATCGACACCTGGGGCGTCATGCTGCTTGGTCTGGCGTTGGTAGCTGTCTTGTTCATGGCCCGTCGCCTCCGCCGCGCCTGATCGCTAGCGCTGGCGAAAAATCGACAACGAACCCCATTGGGCAAATGCCTACTGCTGCGGTTTTGACTCAACTGTGTGGGTAGTATGAATAGAAGGGAAACGGCCGTTGCCCACAGAACGGCCGTTTTTTATCGCTTTCAACTGGTAATTGCAACCACCGATTCCAAGACACACATCAACCTGAACCGGAAACCAAGGGCGACAAAGCTTATGTTATAATACCCTTGTGATCCTTCGAGTGGCATTTGCAGGTAAATACAGTTATGAGACGTACAGTAACCATTCTCCTGGTCGAAGATGACAAGTCCATGCTTTTTGGCATGAGCGACCTCCTCCAAGTTGTCGATATTGATTATGAGGTCGTGGTGCAAACAGCCGGAAACGGTCAAGAAGCGCTGGAACGAATGGAGAAAACAACACCAGATCTCATCGTATCAGACATCATGATGCCGCTGATGGACGGCTTTCAATTTTTAACTGAAGTCCAAAAAAAACCAGCCTGGGCCAATATCCCCTTCATTTTTCTCACGGCGCGCGGTGAAAAACATGAAATCCACAAAGGCCGCCTGAGCGGGGCGGCACTGTACATCACCAAACCGTTTCAAAGCATGGATTTGCTGGAACTGATCAAAACGCAGCTAGATCGTAAATTCCAGCTAGAACACACCAACGAACAGCACATCAACAACCTGAAAAAGAATATCCTCCAAATTCTAAACCATGAGTTCCGCACCCCGCTGACCTACGTAACGGCTTATTACGAGATGCTGGCAGACAGTGTCAACACTTATGCCGACACAAATAATTTTCAGGAATATTTACGGGGTATCCAGGCCGGCTGCATCCGCCTGACTCGGTTGATAGATAGTTTTATCGCCGTCATAGAATTACGAACGGGCGAAGCGCAGCAACATTTTTTGCGTCAGGCTGAGTGCCTTACCGATGTAGACACGATTATTCAGGAAGCCGTGAGTCATGTGGCCGACAAGGCGGCGCGGAACCACTTAACCATTCAGTATGCGCCGGCTGCCACTCTGCCGCCTATATTCGGCGATCGCCACAGCCTGTTGATTGTATTTCAACAAATTTTAGACAACGCCATCAAGTTTTCGTCGAAACGATTGTCGCCGACGTTGGGGACTGCGGTGGAAATTCACACGGCCGTTACCGACACCGAACTGGCGATTGCTTTCCAAGATCATGGCGTAGGGCTGCCCAGGCACATGCAAAACCAGGTATTCGACCTGTTTGTGCAGTACAACCGCGATCAGCTGGAGCAGCAAGGAGCCGGTGTCGGCCTGACCATTGCCAACGGACTGGTAAAACTCCATAACGGCCGTATCGAACTAAAAAGCAAAGAAAACGTCGGCAGCACCTTCACCGTCATCCTACCCATCTACACCAACACCCAGCCACAACCGGCAAACGGTTCCCGCACCCCAACCACAGCCAATATCCTCATCGTCGAAGACGACCAATTCCTGCTCGAAGGTCTACGAGAACTCTTGGAAATCTATCAAGGCCCCTACCACCTCAACACCTTCATCGCCAACAACGGCAAAAAAGGGCTAGACGTTCTGGCCGAACACACACCAGACCTCATCATTTCCGACATCATGATGCCTATCATGGATGGCTTCACCTTCCTGCACGAAGTGCGCAAAAACCCCGAATGGGTTCAAATCCCCTTCATCTTTCTCACCGCCAAAGGGGAAAGGCGCGACATTCACGAAGGACTGCGCAGCGGCGTAGAAGAATACATCACCAAACCCTACGACAGCGAAGAACTGATCGGGCTGGCCATCAAACAACTCGATCGCCATTTCCAAATGAAACGAGCCATTTCCCGTAACTTCGACGCGCTAAAACGCAGCATCGTAGAATTGATCACCCCCGATTTCCGCGTTCCCTTAGCCTCTGTGGCCAAATACTCCGGTGAATTCGAACAACAAATCACCGAAGCGCGCACCGACGAAGACCTGAAATCTTCACTCCAAGGCATTCAGAACAGCAGCATGCGCCTCAGCCGCCTCGTCGAAGATTTCATCTCATTGGCCGAGCTAAAAACTGGCGAAGCCGACATGGCCTACGACCTCCGCGTTGGCGATGTCAGCGACATCGGCTTCCTGCTCTATGAAACCGGCCAGATCTATGAACAAATGGCCTTACAAAAGGGCCTTACCATCAGCTGCCCCCTGGTAAGCAACTTACCCACCATTCAGGGCGACCGGGCGACACTCATCAACTGCATCCAACGGCTGTTGGATATGGGTCTTGGTTATTATCACCCATCCCAAACCGAAAACCCGATCAAAATGATGGCCTGTACGGAAAATGAGGCAGTTAATCTCTCGATTACCTTTCCCTATCCCCTGCCCGCCGACGAAGCCGAGGCTATCGACAATTATCTTTTAGCCAAGGATTTAGATAATCTCGACCTGCCCAATGGCGCGCCCAGCCTGAGCATTGTGAACGGCTACATGAATTTGCATAACGGCCGTCTCCTCTTCAACCACTCTCCCAACCACTTTACCTTTTCCCTGGTACTGCCTGGCAAAGCAGCAACCAATATCTAATCAGCCCGTAATAAGTTTCAAATCCCAAGATAAGACCAAAGGAGACTCTTAAATGGCATCCCTACTGGAAAAAACCCAAACACTCATCCAGGCAAATCTACACGAAATGGTGGATCGCGCTCTGGAAGCCAACTCTGTCGCCGTCATGAAACAATATATTCGTGACGCCGAAGAAAATCTGGACGACCTGGAACGCGCCGCCGCCACTGTGGGCGGCGAAGTTAAATCCATGGAACGAAAATACAAAGAGTATAAGAAAAAAAGCCGATCAACTCGACCACAACATTGATATGCTGCTGATGCAAGGCAAGCCCGAACTGGCTACGGCCGCCCAAAACGAACTCAACAGCGCGCGTCGCTTACAAGAACAATACCACACGCAGTGGGTCCAACAACAACGCGAATACGAATCCCTGCTCAACGCCCGTCTCAAACTCCAGGCCAAATTGCAAACCATTCGCCAGGAACAAAAAGAAATGGAAGCCCTGCTGCGCCTGGCCAAATCCAAAGAGGTCACTGTCAAAGCCATTAAAAGCCTGGATGACCTGCAAGGCATTGGCGATGGCGACATCGCCCGCTTGCGCGACTCTATCCAAAGCCGCCTGGATACAGCCAGCGCCCACAGCGAAATGTACGCCAGCAGCCTGAACAACCAGATGGACGACATTTTGGGAAAAACGGAAATCGAGTTACAGCTTGAAGAACGCAAACGCCGTCTGGGATTGGCCGAGCCATCCGCCCCAACCTTCGAGACAAGCGAAGAGGCGGATTCCTCTTCGCTGAAAAACGAGTAACGGCCGTTTCCCCCACATACACCCATCGGCAACGGCCGTTTTCACCCTATCAAAATCGCCCGCCCGATTTGGTCGCCTACACACCCCATCCTCCCAACAAGAAGATGGGGTATGTAGATTGACCACAATTCGGGTATCTTTTATGCTTATTCTCATGTCTACACCCAACAGCGAAACCGATTTAAGAGCCGGCATCGCCGCCCTAAAGGCTGGCAACCGCGCCCAGGCGCGCGACCTGCTGCTGCGCGTGGTAGACAAAGACGACAGCAACGAAATGGCCTGGTTATGGCTCAGCGGGGCCGTCGATTCCCTTGAAGATCGACAAATCTGCCTGGAAAATGTGCTGACCATCAATCCAAACAATGCCGCCGCTCGCCGCGGCCTGGCAAAATTGACCGGGCAAGAACAAGAAGCGCAAACGCGCGCCACACCCAACACACCCATCACCGTTCGCCGCGAAATTCCCGCCAACACCCTGGCCGCCGCCATTCTCTACCCCGAACGACAAATCCAGGAATGGCAAGAGCATAAATCGACCAGCGACTACACCGTGCAAACCACTGGCCTCAAACACACCTCCAGCTACCACGATGTCTGGGAACGCGACACCGAACTCTGCGCCTACTGCGCCCAGGAAATAACTCCCCAGACAAACACCTGTCCCCAATGCGGCCGCAACCTGCTCATCTCCGCCTACCGCTACGAAAACCCCAGCGCCAACCTCCATGTTCTCTGGGTGCTGCTCGTCGCCATTGCCCAGCTTTACCTGATCCAGGCCATTTACGATGTGATTGCTCGCCAAAACCTGCTGGCCGCCGCCCTGCCCATTTGCCTGATGGCCTTATTCCTGATCTTCACCGCCGGCGTCTACTTCCGCCAATTTTGGGGGTATGTCGGGGCCATCGCCGCCTTGTCCATCATTCTCTTCATCAACATCATCGGCCTCCTCCTGCCGGCCGAACTCAAGCCAGAGGCGCTGCTCCCCATCGCCCCCATGATCGATGAAGTCGTCAATCCGATTGTACGGGGATTAGACGATTTCTTGCGCTACTTCCAACTGGCGACAATTGTTCTGGCTCTCATTGTGGCCACGCTCAAAGCCGGCCCAGATTTCGAGCGCGTACAGCGTCGCCAGATAGCCCAGGTCCAAAAGGGCGTGCAAGAAGCAGCCCGCTACCACGCCATCGCGCGTGAAGCAGCCAAACGGGGGGAATGGGCAACGGCCGTGCTCCACTGGCAGCGCGCCGCCGCCAAAGCCCCAGGCCAGGTCAGCTTCCAACGACACCTCGGCAGCGCCTACGCCCGCCTCGGCTTCTACCAGCGCAGCGCCGACATCCTGCAAGCCGCCCTACCCCAAACCAACGACCCAGCCCAAAAAGCCCAAATCGAACACCTGCTGCAAGTTGTAAACCAACATACTAGCAACACTCAAGAAGAAAAACATAATGGCTAACGAAAAACGAGAAGAACTCGAAAAACGCGTCAAAAGAGCTTACGTCGAAAACGCCCTCTTCCGCTGGGAAAGCGCCGTCATCATCAGCCTCACCGTCATTCTGGCAGTCCTCTCCATCCCCAATATCGGGTTAACCGATTTTCTACCCACCTGGGCTTGGCTGCTTGCTGGCCTGCTCAGCGAAGCCGGGTTGGTCGCTTCCAGCCTCACCGACAAACAACTCTACCAAAAAATCATGGCCGAAGCCCTGCACCGCGAATTCGATCCCAAACACATCGACGACAAAGCGCTGCGCGAACAGTTCCTCAAAGCCGTCAACTACCGCCGCCGCATCGAAACAGCCATTCAAGAACAACCCGACAACCTGCTCAAAGACGAACTGCAACAAGCTGCCAGCCAGATCGACAATTGGATCGAACACATTTACAACCTGGCGCAAAAAATCTCCCGCTACCGGCAGCGCCAACAAGAAATCGAACGCGACAAAGCCCGCGCCCAACGCCGCATTCAAGAATTAGACCAGGAAATGATTTTAGAAGACGACGAAGCGGTGAAAAAACAAATGGGCATCACCATTCAAGGGCTGCAACAACAGTTGGCAACCCTATCCGGCGTCGAAAACACCATGCAGCGCGCCGAACTACAAATTGAAAACTCCCTGGCGCATCTGGGCACTATCTACTCCCAGGCTTTGCTGGTCGACGCCAAAGACATCGACAGCAGCCGCGCCAAACGCCTGCGCCAGGAAATTTCCGACGAAGTTACCGAGCTAAACGAGGTACTCTTAGCGATGGATGAGGTCTACACGGCCGAAAGCAGCTAGACCACTCAGCAATTGTCAATTTAACCAGAAATGTGTCATGCTGAGGTCCTCCGAAGCATCTCCTTCTTCTGGTGGAGCGGGATGCTTCGCTCCGAAGACTCCGCTCAGCATGACAGTTCAGCGTAAAGTGCAAAGAAATTACCTTGTTCGCACGAATGCCTGATCTAAATTGAGAATTCCTGTAGACCACTCATCCAGGTTGTCAAAATTCGTCACGTCTGATAGGATCACATGCTGCAAATTTTTAAAATTGGAGAGTAACCAGCTATGAAAGTGCTGTTGAAAGAAGATGTTGATAATTTAGGATTGGCAGGCGAAGTTCACGAAGTAGCCGCCGGTTTTGGCCGTAATTACCTCATACCCCAGGGTTTTGCCGTAAAAGCAAGCCCCGGCGCAATGAATCAGGCGACTGTCTGGCGCAAAAAAGCGGAAGCACGCCGCGCCCAGATTCGCGCCGAATATGAAGCATTAGCCGCTAAAATTGAGGGCGTCACCCTGAACTTTACGGCGCGCGCCGGTGATTCGGGTAAATTGTATGGCTCAATCACCACGGCGCAGATCGCCGATGCGTTGAACGAAACCATGGGTCTGGACATAGACCGCCGGAAAGTGGGCGTTGATCCGCTGCGTCAGTTAGGGGAACACAAAGTAGTGGTTCGCCTGTCTGGTGACATTCACCCATCGGTGACGGTGATCATTGAATCTGAAGGCGGCGAGCCGGAAGTTGAAGCGGCAGCCCCTGTTATCGAAGAAGTCGAAGAATACGATGAATTCGATGAGTATGAGGAATTTGAAGAATCCTTCTAATATTTCTCGCCTCGAGGCACACCCCGCTGATGCCATCATGATTGCTTACATTCCAAGTCACTGGTTTGCATCAGTGACTTTTTTTTAGCATGAACGAACTCGGCCACATCCTCCGGGAGGCCCGTGAGACAAAGGGGTATACCCTGGAGGATGTTCAAGAAGAAATTCGCATCAATGCGAAATATCTCAAATCGCTGGAAAACGGTGACTATAACGCGCTGCCTACGCCTGTTCATGTGCGTGGGTTCTTGCGCAATTATGCTCGTTTCCTGGGGTTGGATCCGCAGCCGCTGTTAGACAGATACGAAAGTTATCTCAGCCGACCGCCTTCTAAGGCCACGGCCGTTTCCGAAAACGGCAGCAGCACCCCCTTACCAACCATCAGCAAAGATGCGCCTGTTTTTTATGATCCGGTCAACGTCGAAGTAGACGTCGGCCAGCGGCGCGATCCTGAATCTGCGCTGCGGCTGGTAATTATTCTGGCCCTGATTGTCGTGTTAGCCCTGATCGCCAATCGGTTTGTGCCGCTGTTTTTGGGCAATGGCGACGGTTCAGCCGCCATTACCGATGGCATCAACGATGCCCTGCTAAACATCACCAACCGGGCAGAAGGCACGGCCACGGCCGCCGCCGCTGAAGCCGATGGGATGACGCCAGCCCCAGACCAACAACCCATTGTTGTGCCCGGCGAGGTCATCACCTCCACCAGCCGCAATAATTTCGATACCACTCTGACGCCATTGCCGACACGGCCGTCTCTGCCCGCCACCATGGACGAAATTCGCCTGCGCCTGGACATCAGCGAACGCACCTGGATGGAAGTAACCATCGACGGCGATGTGGTGTTTAGCGGCTGGGCCAAAAATGGCGACCCGCCCTACGAATGGACCGCCACCGCAGAAGCCAAAGTCAACACCGGCAACGGCGTAGGCGTGTTTGTAACGATTAACGACATCGCCTGGGGACGCATGGGCAACCGGGGCGAAAACAAAGAAGAAGTGTGGCGCACCACAACCAATAATTGACCAATTCCATGAGCAAACAACAACAGAAAAAGAATTTTTATTTGCTCAGCCTGGGCTGCAGCAAAAACACAGTGGATTCCGAAAGCATGGCCAGCCTGCTGCATCACGCAGGTTTCTCCGGCGTAACAGACCCCGACGACGCCAGTGTGCTCATCGTCAACACCTGCGGGTTTATCGAAGACGCCCGCCAGGAATCGATAGCCGCGCTGCGGGAATTGGCGGAATTGAAGCAGCCCAATCAACTGCTGATTGCCGCGGGCTGCATGGCGCAGCGCTACGGCGCAGAGGTTGTGGAATGGGCGCCTGGGGTAGATGGCGTCATTGGAACCCGCCGCTGGATGGACATTGTGCGCTTTGTGCGCCAACTGCGCCGCCACAAACACCCCGAACCACTCTACCACCTGCCCGAAGAGGCCACGACGGTGGGCAGGGATGAACCAGGGGTATTAAGAACGGCCGTGCAAGGTCGCAGCGCCTACCTCAAAATATCCGATGGCTGTAGACGGCCGTGCGCCTTCTGCGCCATCCCCCAAATCAAAGGGACCCACGTCAGCCGCCAACCCCAGGCCATCCGCAACGAAGCCCGCCGCCTGCAAGACGCCGGCCTGCAAGAACTCATCCTCATCGCCCAGGACACCACCGATTACGGCCACGACCTGGGTCTGAAAAACGGACTGAGCCAACTGCTCAAAGACATCGCCCAAACCGCGCCCGACATCCCCTGGATTCGCCTCATGTACGCCTACCCCGGCTTTGTCACCGATGAACTCATCGAAACCATGGCCACCACGCCGCAAATCCTCCCGTATCTGGATATTCCTCTGCAGCACGGTCACCGCGAAACCCTGAAGCGGATGCGCCGCCCGGCCAACATCGACTGGGTGTACAGCACTGTGGAAAAACTGCGCCGCGCCATGCCCGACATCGCCATTCGCACCACCTTCATCGTGGGCTACCCCGGCGAAACCGACGAGGAATTCGACGGGCTGAAGCAATTTGTGCGCGATTTGCAATTCGACCGCGTGGGCGTGTTTACCTACTCCTACGAAGCCTCGACGCCTTCAGCCACCGTTTCCTGGCAGGTGCCGGAAGCAGTCAAAGAAGCCCGGCGCGACGAGCTGATGACGATTCAGCAGCACATTTCGCTGACGCGCAACCAGGCGCAAGTTGGCCGCACGCTGCCCATTTTGGTGGAAGGGTATGGCGACAACGTGAGCATTGGCCGCACCTACCGCGACGCGCCGGAAATTGATGGGCTGGTGCTGGTGCCCGGCGAACTGCCGCTGGGCGAAATGATTCCCGTGCGTATTGATGGGGCCATGGTTTACGATCTCACCGGTACGCCTGATTTGAATGCCCCGCAAACCATTAGCCTGGGGCAGGTAACCATTACCAATTAAGATGGCTCGCAACCGCTTTGAATGGACGATTTGGATTGTGTTGGCGGCTTTGTTAGGCGGCGGCTGGATTTTTGCCTCCAAAGAAGAGGTCAAAGAACCCCGAATCCTCAGCCTGACGGAAGCGCCGATTGTGGGACACCTGGCGCCGGATTTTACGCTGCCCACCACCTACGGTGAAACCCACACCCTGAGCGATTATCGCGGGCAGCCGGTTGTGCTGAATTTTTGGGCGAGCTGGTGCGGGCCTTGCCGGGTAGAAATGCCCTTTTTTGAACGGACGCAGATGAAGTATAACGGCCGTGTCGCCATCTTAGGCATCAACCAGGGCGAATCCGCCGACATTATCCGCGATTTTGGCAACCGGCAGAGCATCGACTATCCCCTGCTGGTAGATGAAAACAACGACGTCAACCTGCGCTACACCATCAACAGCCTGCCCACCACCATTTTTGTGGGTCCCGACGGCGTGGTGGATGAAGTGGTCGTCGGCATTGTCAGTCAGGCAGTATTACAAGACCGCATCGAAGGGTTACTGGCCAAAACGCCTTAAACGGCCGTGCCAATCACCCATTAGCCTGCGCACCTCTATCGCTATCTCAACTTTTTATGTATCCAACACTCAACCTCGGACCATTTGTTTTTCCCACCGCCGGCATTGTCTATCTCCTGGGCGTGTGGTTAAGCCTGACACTCATCGAACGCGCCGCCAAACAGCTTCATCTGAACGTCGAAGCGACGTATGGCCTCGTCGTAACCGGACTCATCGCCGGCTTCCTTGGGGCGCGGCTTTTGTTTGTGGCGGAATATTGGGCGGCCTTTCAGGAAAACTTGCTGGGCATTATCTGGCCGCTGACCAGCGGCTATAATTTGGGGGGCGGCTTATTTTTTGGCGCGGCGGGGGCGTTTTTTTACGGCCGTTACAAACGCCTTCCCCTCTGGCCCACCCTCGACGCGCTCACCCCTGGCATCCTCACCGCCTTCCTCACCATCAGCCTGGCCGATTTTTTGGCCGGCCCCGGCTACGGCATTTTAACGCGCATGCCTTGGGGCATTTCTGTCTTCGGCATTCGCCGCCACCCCGTCCAACTGTACGAAATCATCCTCGGCCTGCTGGCCCTGCTGCTCTGGTGGCGCGTCAGCAGCGCCCAGGTCCGCGACCTGAACAACCCAACCGCCGCCCGGCGCACCTTCCCCGGCCAATCCTTCCTGCTGACCATGAGCCTTTACAGCGCCGGCCGTCTCTTTTTAGATATTTTCCGCGACAACGCCTGGATCACGGCGAACGGCTACCACATCATCCAAATCATCGCCCTGCTGGTGCTGCTTGGCTGCCTGGTCTTCCTGGCGCGCCACGACGCGCAGAAACCAGCAACCGGCGCGCAGGAATCTCACCCTGGGTAATCAGCCGTTCTCCCCCAACGATTAGAAATCCACCTTCTTTTTCCTGAACCAATTCCCCCGCCGTTAACGATCTTGTCACCCGGCCTTGCCTGCGTTACACTCTCGCCATGCGCACTCGCACCAAACTCCTTTTCGGCTCGCTCCTGCTGGTCATTCTGATCATCGCCTTGTTTTTCCTGTTTCGGCCAGAAGGCCGCGCCGAATTTGGCCCGGCAGCCGCCATTTGCCCCGGCCCAGATCAATTTGGCTACACCTGCACCACCGCCGACGGTTACGCCTACATCGACGCCACCCAGGACACCGGCCTCTACGAAGACGATGGCATCATCGGCCTGGACCTGCCCTTTCCCTTCACCTTCTACGGCACAACCTATACCAGCGTGCAGGCCAGCAGCAACGGCAACCTGCAATTCGCCAACAGCAATCCCTTCTACCTCAACGACTGCCTCACCGGCGGTCCGCTGACCGGCATGGGCGATATGCTCGCCCCATATTGGGACGACTTAGACCTGACGACGTTCGGCTTTTTGCAAACAGAAGTTGTCGGAACCACACCCAAACGGGTCTTTGTGGTGGAATGGGACAGCGTGCCCCAATATGGCGGCGGCGAAGACGACACCCTGACCTTTGCCGTGCAGCTATTTGAAGATACGCAAGCTGTCGTCTTTTTATACAAAGACGCGACCACCCAATTTGAGGGCAACGGCCGTTCCGCCACCATCGGCCTGCAAAGTGAAGCCGCCGGCATCAGCCTGCAATTTAGCTGCAACCAGACGGCCGTCAACGACACCACGGGCTTGCTCTTCCCTTACCCGGCCGCCCCCAACCCGGATGTGGGTCAGGCCACCGCTCTATTACAAACTCAGCCCGCCGTTCCGCTGGTAAAAGGCGAAGTCACCACCCTGTTGACTTCCCTCAACCAACGCGGCCCCGCCGCCCTGGCCCCCTTGCAGCGCCTCTGGCTCAGCCAAACGCCGCAGCGCCAAAGCGAATGGACCTGGGTCGATTTAAACGGCGACGGCCGTGACGAACTCATCCTCATCTGGCGCGGCCCCATCCGCCAACCCGAACTCAACGAACTCGTCGTCCTCACCCCGGATGCTGACGGGCAAATGAGCCTCTGGCTCGACCAACGCCTCGCCAGCCGCACCGACATCACCCCCCGCCTTACCTTCGCCGAAGTCGCCGATCTCACCGCCGACCAAACCCCGGACCTCCTGCTCACCGACCCCGACAACGGCTACCAGTTCGTCCTCACCTCAGCTCTGGGCGACCTGGCCTTGCTGCCCCTGCCAGATCGCTGCCGGGGCGGCTTGCGCCTGCTGGCGCAGGATGGCACACCACATCTGCAAATCATCCGCGATGGCTGCACGACTGAAGGACGCACGGCCGTTACCTGGAACGGCCAGGAATTTGCCGGCCAAACCCCCTAAACCCAGCCCCCTGCTCCAAATTGCCAATTTCCACTCCTGTAAATTTCGACTTGCCAACTCAAGGCGAAAAAGATACTATGCACGCCCAAATAAAACCAGACCAAATTAACCAGGATTTGGAGAATTGGAGAGATAGGATGTTCGAAGTCAATGGCGTATATGCTAACCGCATAGGCAAATACACTGTACTAGAAATAAATTCCCCCAAAATGCGCGTCCGTTACGAAGATGGCAGTCAGGCCGACCTAAACATCAACGTACAGGCGCGAATCTGGGAAAATATCGCCGCCGAAATGGAAGCCCAGGAAGCCAAACGCAGCGCTCGCGCTGCCCGGCAAGGCGGAACCATCAACCAACATTTTCTCAAGGTTATCAGCCTGCCGGATACAGACGATCTTACCTTTCCCGGCTGGCCAGAACGGGTCATCCTGGCGGCAACGCAAGAAAATGTAGAAACCGTCAAGAAGGGTGATCGAATTATCGTATACCTGATCGAACCACAGATCTTTTTCGCCGTCGCCACCATCACCAGCGATCCCTTTGAATACAACCCCAAAGAGTATTTCTTCAACGTGGATCACAATCAGGCTCATTTCTTCTCCATCGACATTGATGCCGAAGCGCACAGCCTGAAGCAGGCTGTTTCTATCGACAGCGTGGAATTGGAAAGCTATCCCAACCTGATGAAAATGCGCCTTCAGCCAGAATCTTTTCTCAAAATGAGCGAAGACGATTTTGAACTGCTGGCCGAACTGCTCACCGAAGTCAGCGAAGATGACGAAGAAGATTTGGAAGACGAAGAAGAATACGAAGAGGAAGACATCGAATAAATGAGTGATGAATATATTTTAGTGTGTGTGGCCTGGCCCTATGCCAACGCCGACATTCACCAGGGCAACGTAACCGGCTCGTATTTGCCGGCGGATATATACGGCCGTTTCCACCGCCTACAGCACAACCACGTCCTCATGGTCTCCGGGTCCGACAGCCACGGCACGCCCGTCACCGTCAAAGCCGAAGAACTGGGTAAATCCGTTGAAGAAGTCTTTGGCTACTACCACGACCGTTTCTTGCAGCTCTTCCAGAAAATGGGCCTCTGTTACGATCTCTTTACCCACACCGACACGGAAAACCATTTTCAAGTCTCGCAAGACATCTTCCTTTCTCTGCTAGAAAACGAGTACCTCTACCGCAAAGTCACCAAACAAATGTACTCGCCCATCACCCAAAAATTCCTGCCCGACCGCTACGTGGAAGGCACCTGCCCCAAGTGCGGCTACACCCGCGCCCGCGGCGACCAATGCGACAACTGCAACACCCTGTTTGAAAGCGCCGCCGAACTCATCCACCCGCACAGCAAAATCGACGACACCGCCCTGGAACTGCGCGACACCGAGCATTTTTTCCTGGATTTGCCGGCCATCGCCGACGACGGGCTGCAAGCGTGGCTGCACAACGAAGACAAAGCCCACTGGCGCTCCCAGGTCATCAATTTCGCCCGCAACTTCGTCGACCAGGGTTTAATCGGCCGCGCCGTTACCCGCGACATGGATTGGGGCATCCCCGTGCCCGTCGAAGGCTCCAGCGGCAAGGTGCTGTACGTGTGGTTTGAGGCGGTGATTGGGTATCTGTCGGCGGCCATCGAATGGGCCAAAAACAACGGCACACCTGACGCCTGGCGCAACTGGTGGCAAAATCCGGCCGCCCGCACCGTTTACTTCATCGGCAAAGACAACATTCCTTTCCACACCGTCATGTGGCCGGCCCAGCTTATGGGCGCGAAGGGTCTCTATGCCGACGATAAAACGGCGCACCTGAACCTGCCTTACGATGTGCCGGCCAATGAATTTATGAACATGGAAGGGCGCAAAATCAGCGGCAGCATGAATTGGGGCGTGTGGATGTTGGACGCTCTGGAACGCCACGACCCCGACCCGATGCGCTATTACCTGACGGCCGTTATGCCCGAAAGCCGCGATAGTGATTTCACCTGGCAGGGCTACGTCGAACGCAACAACACCGAACTGGTCAACAACTGGGGCAACCTGGTCAACCGCGTACTCAACATGACCAAACGCTACTTCAAAGGCATCGTGCCCGACCCCGGCGAACTCACCGCCAAAGATCGTGACCTGCTCACGGCCGTTGACGCCGGGTTTGAAACCGTGCGCCAGCTCTACGACGGCTGCAAATTCCGCGCCGTCGCCCAGGAAAATCTGCGCCTCTCCACCCTGGTAAACCAATACCTGGAAGAAACCAGCCCCTGGACCACCGCCAAAACCGATATGCAGGCCACGGCGCGGTCATTGTACACGGCCGTGCAGGCCATCAGCGGCCTCAAAATTTTATGGGCGCCTATTCTGCCCTTCACCAGCCAGCAAGTTCACGAAATGCTGGGCGAGGACGGCCAATTGTTTGGCCAGCAGAAGGTGGAAACCTACCAGGAAAGCCGCAAAAGCCACGAAGGATTGACGTATGATGGGTCAACGGCCGTAGGCGACTGGACCCGCCGCGAAATCCCCGTCGGCCGCCAACTGCCCACGCCCCACCCCCTCTTCAAACGCCTCGACGACAGCATCATCACCGACGAACTGGACCGATTAGGCACAGTCAGTTAGTTGAGAGTTGAGAGTTGATAGTTGATAGCAAAAAAGGCCACCGCTTTCCCGGTGGCCTTTTTTACGTCATGCTGCGCTGCGCGCAGCATCCCCAGCCTACAGACAGCCCAATACCTTTGCCCAGACCCACGCCGCACCTATGGCTATGGTATTAACTTGAGAGATTGGTCCAATCTTGAAGATTGGACCAATCTGGAAATCCCAAAGTTACTTACAAGCGAACCCTATTGCTTTGTTACTTTGTAGCCGCGGTATCCTTACCGCGCTCTGGGAAACACTACGAGGCTACGAGGCGTAAATTTCAAAAACTTACGGGTCTTTAGGATTCGTGGGGTGGCGTGAAGGGTTGCGGAGGTCTCTGGTCACGCAACCCGCTCGGTCCCTGAATTCCTGAAGAACCAAACTTACTTACAAAGGATCATGTTATTGGTTTGATTTGTTCTGCAAGACATCACCATTGACAATCTTCTCCCTCCTGACTACACTCGCTTTGTAAGGTCACTTTACTTACATTTCTTCAAGGAACCAGCCATGAAAAAAGCCACCCGCCAGCAAAGCAAAGACCACAACACCCGCCTCGTACTCAAAACCATCTACGACGCGGGCGAAATCAGCCGCGCCGACATCGCCCGCGCCACCCGCCTCACCCGCCCCACCGTCTCCGCCATCGTGACCAATCTCATGGACAGCCAGTTTGTCATCGAGACGGGTCAGGGGCCATCGGCCGGAGGCAAACGCCCCACCCTGCTGCGCGTAGCTGAAGACAGCTATCACCTGCTGGCTGTGGACCTGGGCAGCCAGGAATTCCGAGGCGCGCTCATCAATCTCAGGGGCGAAATCCGCCATCACCGCGCCCTTCCCGTCAATCACCAACAAGCCGAGGCCGCCCTGACGTTGGTGTACACCCTGCTGGATCAGCTCACGGCCGTTTCCACCACCCCCCTCCTGGGCATCAGCATCGGCACACCCGGCCTGGTCGACGCCCCAAAAGGCATCATCCGCCACGCCGTTAACCTCAATTGGGTTGATCTCCCCCTGGCTGAACTCCTGACCGCCCGCTACAACCTGCCCATCTACCTGGCCAACGACAGCCACATGGCCGCCCTGGCCGAATACACCTTCGGAACCACCCGCGACAGCCGTCACCTCATCGTCATCAAAATCGGGCGCGGCGTGGGCGCCGGCATCGTGCTGCACGGCCTGCCGTTTTATGGCGATGGCCTGAGCGCCGGTGAAATCGGTCATGTGGCGGTGGATGGCCGGCCAAACGGCCGTCTCTGCACCTGCGGCAACACCGGCTGCCTGGAAACTGTCGCCAGCGCCGCCGCCATCTTGCGCCAGGCCCAGGAAGCCGCCGCCCAACCCGACCTCACCTGGGAAGATGTAGCCGCAGCTTATGCTCAGGGAGAAACGGCCGTCACCGCCATCGTCCATCACGCCGCCCACGCCCTTGGTCAAGCCATCGCCGGGCTAATTGGCAGCCTCAACGTGCGCCACATCGTCCTGGCCGGACCGGTTGTGGCGCTGGGCCAGCCCTATCTGCAAGCCGTCACCGCCGCCGCCCGGCAGCACGTCATGCCCACCCTGGCCGCCGACACGCAAATCAGCTTTGCTGCCCTGGGCAGCGACATCGTCATTCTCGGCTGCTCGGCCATGATTTTGAACGAGGAACTGGGCATCATCTCATGAACACCCCCCTCCTGGCCGCCCTGGCCGGTCTACGGGCGCAGTCGGCTTTGCTCCCAGAACTGCTAAACGAGGATAAAATTATGCTGCCCGCCGGGTACAATCCGGGCACGTGGGGCGCGGTACTTTTGGCGCGTGAGATACTGGAGACTAAGGATTGGAGAAATGATACTGATGCGGGTAGGAATGGTTCCGCAGCGGGGACCCGCAGGGGTAGGAACGGTTCCGCAGCGGTAGGAACGGTTCCGCAGCAGGTAGGAACGGTTCCGCAGCAGGTAGGAACGGTTCCGCAGCAGGTAGGAACGGTTCCGCAGCAGGTAGGAACGGTTCCGCAGCACGTAGCAACGGTTCCGCAGCACGTAGCAGCGGTTCCGCAGCACGTGGGAACGGTTCCGCAGCACGTAGCAACTGTTCCGACGCTCGCTGCAAGCCCTCCACCCTCCCCTCCGCGCCCTCCCGGTTAAATCTCTTAATTTGGGAAGTGAATGATGCAATACGGCTATTTTGACAACGACCATCATGAATACGTCATCACCCGGCCCGACGTGCCGGTATCGTGGACCAATTATTTGGGCGTAGAAAACCTGTGTACAGTGATCTCGCACAACGCGGGCGGCTACACGTTCTACAAATCGGCGGAAGACGGCCGTCTGACCCGCTTCCGGCCCAACGGCGTGCCCCTGGATCGACCCGGCCACTATATCTACCTGCGCGACGACGACACCGGCGAATACTGGTCCATCTCCTGGCAGCCGGTGGGCAAAGATTTCACCCAGGCTAAATATGAAACGCGCCACGGCCTGTCTTACAGCAAGTTTAGCTGCGACTACCAGGGCATCGCCGCCGCGCAAACCCTTTTCATCCCTCTGGGCGACGATGTGGAATTATGGGACGTGGTCGTGGGCAACAAATCCGGCCGCCCGCGCCGCCTGAGCGTCTTTTCCTACGTCGAGTTCTCCTACGGCCACGTCGCCATCGACAACCAGAACTTCCAGATGAGCCTCTACGCCAGCGGCTCCAGCTACCGCGATGGCGTCATTGAGTACGACTTCTTCTATGAACCCGACACCTTCCGCTTCATGACGGCCAATTTCGCCCCGGACAGCTACGACTGCGCGACAGCTTCATCGGCCCGTACCGCACGGAGAGCAACCCGCTGGCGGTGGAACGCGGCGCGGGCAGCCGCAGCGCCCAATTGACGGGCAACCACTGCGGCGCGCTGCACAAGCGGCTGGAACTGGCCGCCGGCGAGGAAGCGCGGCTGGTGTTTATGCTGGGCAATGGGCCAGACGCCGAGGCGCGGCGGATTCGGGCGAAGTATGGGGAGGGAACGGCCGTTTCCCAATCCCTCGCCGCCCTCCAATCTTACTGGGCCGCCAAACGGGCCACCTTCCAGTGCCACACCCCCCACGACGGGCTGGACACCATGGTCAACACCTGGAACCTGTATCAAGCCGAAACCTGCGTCACCTGGTCGCGCTTTGCCTCCTTCATCGAAGTGGGCGGGCGCACCGGCCTCGGCTTCCGCGCCAGCGCCGAGGGCAAATTGTTCCTCAACGCCCAAAGCTGGGCGGTGCTGTCCGGCGTGGCCGCGCCCGAACGGGCGGCCGCCTGCCTGGATGCCGTGGACGAACACCTCTACTCGCCTTACGGCCTGCACCTGCTCTGGCCTGCCTACACCACGCCCAACGACGACATCGGCTACGTGACGCGGGTCTACCCCGGCGTGAAGGAAAATGCGGCCATCTTCAGCCACCCCAACCCCTGGGCGGTGATTGCGGAATGTATGCTGGGCAACGGCCGTCGCGCCATGAAGTATTACGACGCCCTGCTGCCCTATAATCAAAACGACCATATCGAAATCCGCGAAGCTGAGCCGTACGCCTACTGCCAGTTCATCATGGGGCGCGACCATACGCGCCACGGCCAGGCCCGTCATCCCTGGCTGACGGGCAGTGGGGGATGGTTTTATACGGCCGTTACCCGCCACGTCCTCGGCATCCAGCTCAGCTTCGACGGCCTGGTGGTGAATCCCTGCATCCCCGCCGACTGGCCCGGCTTTACCGTGCAGCGCCAATGGCGCGGCGCAACCTTCCACATCACCGTGCAAAACCCCGCCGGCGTAGAGAAGGGTGTCCGCTCCATCCACTTGAACGGCGAATCTGTTTATGGACCCATCCCGCCCCAGCCCTCCGGCAGCGTGCATCAGGTGCTGGTCGTGATGGGGTGAGAGAGATTAGAGAAAAGAACCCTAAAATCTTCGCGCAAAACGGAGCCAAACAATGACAACTCCCGAATGGGGTGGCGATCACAAAAGTCTGAGATTTAATCGGTCGGTATCTGCACGTTGGGTTTCATGGTCGACATCATCGCATAAGGCAATGCCAATCTCTCACGGGGGCGACAACTTGGCCTGCAACCGCGCCAGGCGGTGTTCCAATTCGGGTTGGACGAGTTGGGCGCGGGCGGGCGACCAGCTCTGGCAGAGGGCGAGCGCCTGTTCGGTCCAGCGCACGGCCGTGGCCACATCCACCTCCTGCCACTCATAATGCATCGCCAACTCCACATGGGCGGATACGTCGTCGTAGGTGGTGGCGGCGATTTGCTGCCAGCAGGGCACGGCTTCGGCGCGACGGCCGTTTTTTTTCAGCAGCCCACCCAACTCGTACAGCGTGCGATGGTATAAATCGAGCGACAAATCCCCGGCCAAGGCCCAGCGCAGCGTTTGCTCGGCGGCGTCTGGCTGGCCCAGGGCGGCCTGCCAACGGCCCAGGCTATAGAGGTCGATGGGGTGGTCGGCAGCGCTGGCCTGGGCAAACTGGCGCACCACCCGGCCGGTCAGCGTAACCATCGACACCATGTCGATCTGGTTGTGGTAAAAAACGCGGCGCAGTTCGCGGGCGTCGCCGCTGCGCAGGTAGTTGGTGTAGAGGGTGGGAATGAGCCAGCCGGGCACGTCGTCCTGCGTGCGCCGTAAACCCAGCAAGGATTGCTCCAGACTGCCTAAGGCGCAAGATTCGAGCCGTTGCCGCCACAGGCGGCGCGAAGGCGGCAGGAGGTCGATATGCGGTTTCTGGCGCAAATCGGTGGGCATCCGGTTCATCAGGTAGCGGTTGTCGAGCAGGGGGACGTCGAAGGAACGGCCGTTAAACGTAATCAACCCCGCTTTGGCCGCCAGCAGCTCGTCCAACAGCAGCAGCATGGCCGGTTCGTCGCCATGATCGCGCAAAAAGTACTGGCGCACCACAAACACATCGCCCGACGGCCCCGTCTCAAAAAAAGCCGCGCCGACCATAAATGCCAGCGTGCCCGCGCCGGCCAGGCCAGTGGTTTCGGTGTCTAAAAAGAGGAAATCACGGAAATCGAGACTGGCAAGGCGGGGGTCGTTGGTGAAAACGGCCGTATCCGCCGGCGACAAATCGAGCAAATCGCGCAGGGTATCTTGCCCATGCCGGTAGGCCAGCGGATAAACCTTGTCCAGGATGTAGCAGGCTCCTTCGGCCGTTTCTTGGCGGTGGATGCCGGGGATGAGGGTGTCGATGGGTTGGGGCGGATCGAAGCCTTCTTCGTAAAAATCGGTGGGCGGTAACGGCCGTTCCACCGGCGGCGGCTTCGGCGGCGCGGGTTTTAAGTTCCGCGCGCCCTTCGTCACGCCCAAACGGCGCAGTCTGGCCTGAAAATTCTCGTCCATATGTTCTGATTGTAAGGATGTTGTAGGTGAATGGCAACTAATAACCACCTGAATTCGCCGCGAAGTTCGTTAATTTTAAGCTATACTTCCAGCGCAACTGGTTGACTGACAAAACCTATCTCACCGCAAAGGACGCAAAAGAGGAAAAGCTTTTGTAATTATACAGACCCCAAGGGGTTGCTCCTGAGAATTTGGGCTTTTGGGGTAACAAACCCTTGGGGTCTTGCCGGAGAAACCTGAACAGTTACAAGCTTTTAAGGTTCTTTGGGATTTCAGGGGGTTGACACCCAATGATGCGTGAAGCGTGTTGCGTGACCAGAGAGACCTCACGCAATACGCATCACGCTTCACGCCCGACCCCACGAAATCCTAAAGACCCGCTTTTAAAATCTTTGCGATCTTGCGGTAAAAATAAAATCTATCGGTCAACCAACCAGCGCAAAGTGCATTATGAAAATTTATCTCGCCCGACACGGGCAATCACGCTGGCAAATCGAACGGACGGAAGGGGACTGGAACAGTCCGCTGACGCCGTTAGGACATGAACAGGCGCAGAAGCTGGCCGGCTGGCTGGCCAATGGGCACAGGGTTGACCCGGAAACGCGGGTGGAAGTAGGGGCTGTTTACAGCAGTCCTTTACAGCGGGCGCAGGAAACGGCCGTCTACACCGCCAACGCCCTCCAACTCCCCATCCACACGGACGAAAATCTGGCCGAGGCCACTTTTCTCGTTTCCGACCATTTGCCAAACCAACTGTCACCTTTCGATCCGCCAGCGCCATTTCAGCCGTCGGCCGATTATGCGGCCTTAAAAACGCAAGCGCAGACTGGACTGGCTGCCCTAATAGCCGGCGCAGAAACGCACGGCGGCGCCGTGATGGCCTTTTCCCATGGCGGCTTAATTTCCACGATGCTGCGCCAGGTAGTCGGCAGCGACGTTGTCTCCTTTTGGATTTATAACACCGGAATCAACCTGATTGAATGGAAGCGAGGGCGCTGGCATCTGCTGCACCTGAATATGTGGGACCATCTCAGCCCGGCATTACGCACGTTTTAAGGAACCGCTTAAAAATTAAGTGGCGCAGATTGGACCAATCTAAAAACCGCTAACTTATTTGGGTCTTTGGAATTTCATGGGGTTTGGTCTGATGCGTGATACGTGATGCGTAAAACCTCTCTGGTCACGCATCACGTATCACGCATCAGGATCTGTCAACCCCCTGAGTTCCTGAAGAACCCAAGTTTTTTTCAAATTGACGCCTCGTAGCCGCGGTATCCTTACCGCGCATTTCTCAGAGCGCGGTAAGGATACCGCGGCTACAAATTCTACGAACAAAACTTGAAATGATTTTTTGTAACAAAGCACGTATCTTCTAAAAAAGTTGGGGCATTTGTAGGTCGGATTGTTAATCCGACCGTGCGGAATGCCATGCCGCTCTACGACACCGCGAAATATTGAGAAGATACCAAAGCACTAAGGAACTGCGTCAACCCGAAGGGTTTAGCTCAATACATTACTTTTTAGGACAATTTATGACTCTAGTACTCGGTATGGTGTTTGTTTTTGGTCTGGTTTTGGCCGCAAATTTTGTGACGGCGGCCCAAAAACCACAGCTAAACAAACTTTTTGATTTATTCCTGATCCTCATCAATCTCCCCATTTTCTTCATTGGCGCGCTGCTGTTAGCCTTTCCGGCCGACCTGCTGTCGGCTTTGATGCAGGGCAGCAGCTTGCCGGCGCTGAACTGGCCGGCCGCCGGCTGGACGCTGACGGGAATGGGCTTGTGGGGGGTCTTGGTCAGTTTGCGGCCCGTGCGGCAGGGACTTGGCCGAATCGCGCCGCTCAACGCCGATCTGCCGATGCACACGCTGGCGTTGGTGTTAAGCGGGTTCCTGGTAGGGAACACCATTTTTTCACTAACGCAGGGCGGGCTGGAGGAGTTGGCGGCCACGGCCGTTTCCGCCTCTATTTTCGATATTTTACTCATGCAAGCTCTGTTTGTCGGGGTGGCGGTATTGGGCATTGGCCTTTACATACGCCGCACGCCTCAAGATGCGCGTCAGCGGCATGGCTGACGCGTCCTACCTTGCAGCAGCTCCTCACCGGCATTGGCTGGATCGTGGTGCTGGTTGTGCTGCAAGCCCTGGGCGGCGCACTATGGACGCTGATGGACAGCTCCCAGGCCAAGCTGGTAGAAAACATCAGCGGCGAACTGCTGGGTAACATCGACACGTTTGGCGAATGGCTGCTTCTGGCCATGGCGACTGGTTTGGGCGAGGAACTGCTGTTCCGCGGCGCGCTCCAGCCCGTCTTTGGGCTGGGATTTACGGCCTTGCTGTTTGCGTTTGCCCATGTGCAATATGGGCTGACACCTGTGACCCTGGTGGTGTTTGTCATCGGGATCGTATTGGGGCTTATTCGGCGCAAACATGGCACGGCCGTCTCCATTTTCGTCCATTCGGGCTACAACTTCGCCCTGGGCATGATTAGCCTGTTGGCCATGCAATATGCAAACACACTCCCATAAGCCGGTTCAGGCAAAATTGGCACGGCAGGATCATTTTTGTTATAATGCCGCCGCATTCGGGGCATGGCGCAGCTTGGTAGCGCGCTTCAATGGGGTTGAAGAGGTCGTGGGTTCGAATCCCGCTGCCCCGACTGGCTAGAAAAAGAAAAACGCCGCGCTCATAAGCGCGGCGTTTTCTATTCCCAACAATCATCAGAACGGGCGCCGAAAACGTCTGCGGCCCGTTCCCGTTTCATAGGAGACGACATGGGCGCAGGCTCAACCCCATAAATAAAAAGGTTGAGATTTGTCAAATCTTAAAGATTTGACAAATCTATTTTCAAGGAGACAGCATGGGTACGCACACAGAACAAGGTAGCAATGGCAATGGCAAAGCCGTTCGTTTACAACGGCGCAGCGCGCTTGCATTTGCTGTTTTGGGCATATTGCTTTGTACGATTTCTTTAGGCGCCGAGCTGTTAGGGCTAGAATTTACGCCGGGGTTTGGCGCGGTGCAAATGATGCAGTTGTTGTTCGGCATCACTTGCCTGACGGTCGCCGGGTTTCTTTACTTGCGCACGCTGCACGCAGCGAATGCGCCGCGCTCGCTGCAAGCGGATATTGGGGTGCGGCTGGCGGCGACCGGTCTGGTGTTTATTTATGTAGCCGGATTTGCTGATTTAATTGGCATTGGCACGCATGTGGACCCGAAGTTTGCACGGCCGTTTGTCGGTCCGCTGCAATTGGGGGGATTTTTGTGGGAACCCTGTCGATCGTGATCGGGCTTTTGCTCTACCATTCCAGCCGCCGCCTGCGCGGCACTTCCTCAATGGAATTTTTGATGAATGGCAAAAGCGAGCATACAGACTGACGAAACCAACCACCGCCTGAAACCTGGCAAGACCCCAAGGGTTTAATCCCCAAACAATCCAAATTCCCACAAAAAAACCCTTGGGGTCTGTATGAATAACTCCGGCAAGACCCCAAGGGTTTAATACTCAACTAATCCAAATTCCCACAAAAAAACCCTTGGGGTCTGTATGAATAACTCCGGCAAGACCCCAAGGGTTTAATACCCAACTAATCCAAATTCCCAGTATCAAACCCTTGGGGTCTATTTAGATACTAATAGTTGCCGCCCCAACCCGCGCCTCTTACCGCACCAGAGACAATTGAAAAGGCTGGTTTAAGACAGTAAAAACAAATGTATCTGCCGGTGGACGCTGATAGGTGACAAAAAATTGCAGCGTCTGCCCCGGCGGCACATTCCAGGGAAAAGCCGGGTTCGTGGAAAGTAGTAAAATTGGGAGCCATCCGCTGTTACCAATGACAAATCCGACTCGGTAACAATCACCGGCTGCTGCCCCAGGTTGGTAATCTGCCCTTCCAAAATGAGGGAAATTTGGTCCCCCAGAAATGATCGCCCCGGTCAAGGAAATGTTGGTTTGGGCTAAATCGCCGCTGCCGCCAGCAAAGGGGATAACGACTTGAATTTGCGCGCCGCTTTCAATATCGGCAACGACCCACTGCAACGTGGGCGTGTTTAACCCCACGGGTACCTGATACCCGGCGGTGGCCTGGAACGATTGCCCGGCGTTGAGGAAGCCGCTTAAGCTGGGGAAATTGCCCGATTGGCTGGCAAGAGGATTGACCGCGTATTGGTTGCCCAGGTCGTCGGCGAGGGTGAGGCGGAATCGGTTGGAATCGACAGCCTTTAAGCCCACATTTTGCACCTGGAAATCGACGCGGAAGAAGGCAAAACCCGCCGGCGATTCGGTGCGCCCTGGATCATAGGCTGTGCCGGTGACCGTAATTTGCAAATCGCCCAACTGCACAGATTCGCCTAATTCGACGGTGTTGGGTTGGAAATTGCCAGCGGTATCGGAGACGACGTAACGGCCGTTTACCACCAGCCGGTTTTCGTTGCCATTACCCAGCAGCACAATCGTTGTCCCCGGCACTTGCTGCGAAAAAATATCCCGGTTGTTGATGGGCACTTCTTCGCGGCTGTTAAAGGAGAAGGTGTAGGTCAGGCCGCCCTGGGTAACCATTTCGATTTCGTCGCCAACTTCTAGTTGCTCGATCAGCGCCTGTAAATCGGCTGAGTGTGGCAAGCCAAAGACATAATTGACAATGGTGCCATACACCCAAACGGCCGTATCATCTGCAACATTCGGCGACCAGACGCCGTCTGCGCCAACCACTTGTGGCTGCACGGTAAACGTCCGCCCGCGCAGGGTCAGGGTGGCGGGCATATCCAGCGTCACCGAGATCGTGTCCGATGGACCCACCCCCACCACCAACGGGTCTTGACTGGAAATTTGCGAGCCAACGGCCGTGGGAAACGGCGTCGGCTCGCCGCTGCCCGCAAACAGCCCCCTGCCTTCACGAAAAGACAACAACATCAACATAGCGATGAGACACAAGGCCACAACGCCCATCACCACGATGCCGGCAAACAATGCCAACCAACGATTGGCGCTGATCCAGGTTTTAAAAGACCCATTCTGAGAAGATGCGTCTTGAGGTGCGTTTTGCTCAGTTTCCTGTGGCTCTAACTCTGGCGACATAGGTTTCGTCCTGACGGCAAATCGGTCTGTAAAGGGGAAGCCACGTTACGGAATGCCTGCCGGTAAGGGCTGTGGGGCAACTCGGATGAGGACGGTCGATTCGTCACCGATCACAACCTGGCTGTAATTCAAAAATGGAACAACAATGCGCAATGCGCCGGTCGTTTCGATGGAATCGAACCGGATCATGCCCGCTTCATTGGTATAGCCAAAAGCCAACAACTGGCCTGTGCTGTTTTCATAAAGGGCCACGGCCGCATCGACAATGCCTTCCGTCAGTTCGGGCATAAAATTATTGTTGCTGTCGTAATACAAGGTGACATTGACCACAACCACACGCTGCCCGCCGGAAGGGGGAACGGCCGTTGGCAAAGGTTGAATCTGCACAGACGGCGGCGGCGCTGGCGTCAGGGTCTGGAAAATAGACGTAAAGTCAATCGGCGTCACAGTGGGGAAGGCCGTGCCGTTACCAAATGGCGTGGGCGTGGCTGCCGCTGGACCGCCCGTACCCGTACCCGTTCCGGGGAAAAAGGGCACGGCGGTAGGCGTTTCTGTTGGTGTAGGCGTAGGGGTAACAACTTCTTCAATACACACCAGATCATAAGTGTGCAAAGGTGATTCGTCATAAGGCGGCGGGTTAACCGGACCCACCACCACCGACAAAAAACCGGTGTACGGAGCGCGAATACTCAATTTGCTTCCCGATCGCCTGGCGCCTTGTCGTCGTTGCCCAGGTTCGGGTAAAAATCGTTGGCGTTCTGATCAAGAAAGATCGTGTTCGTATCGGCGTAAGGCGAAAGATTGAGCGTTTCACAGGTGTATTGCATACCAGCCTTCATCCAGAGTCGGAAGAAGTCGGTGTCCTGCGAGCTGCCCAATGTCGGTACAAAACTGAGGTTATAAACCAGACCCAGGCCGATGGTACAGGCGTATTGCAGCGAGCTGTTATATTCCACAGGCATCGGCTCCGGCGATTGGCGTTTGGGAGGGCGTAGCCGTTGGCTGGGCAATTTCCTGCACGTCCAGGCAGTACGTTTTGCCGGTTGGATCTGAGGGGTCGCGGTTTTCTACGTAGGCGTAATAAAACCCTTCCGCACCGGCGGCGATTTCCACCATGGAGCGCCGGGTGGTCACGTCGATGTCATCATTGACGCCCATCAAATTCCCCTGGGTGTCATAGATTTTCAGCAATGTATCAATGCCCACCAGCAAATCTCTTGTTTGAATTCGGTAACGTGACCCGGCTTTGCCATAGAAGCGGTAATAATCCACGTCACCGGTGGGCCAGAATGTGGCGTTGCATGTCGAAACCCCCCACGCCGACGGCCCGGGCTTCGCGCAGGGTGTTGTTCGGTTCGTAAGCGTCTAGCAAGATAACGCCGCCCGGGGTGGCTGTGGCCTGGGCAGGCAGATCGTTGTCGACAATGTTGATTTTGATTCGCGATGGCGTGCCTAGCGTGGCATTGACGGGATTGAGCAGTTCGATGTAGAAAAATTCTATGGGTTCGTCGATATTGTCGTCGATGATGGTGATGGCAATGGTTCTTGTGGCCACGTTGGTGGGAAATTCCAGGACGCCGCTGACATTGGTGTAATCGCCCCCGTCGCCGGTGGCTGTGCCGAAGTATGAATTGTAATTGACGCGCACTGTGTTTGTCGCAGTGATGAGGCTGCGGGCAACAGAAACCTGGACGGTTCCCGCGTTTTCGTCAAAATCTACGGAAGCGGCGCTAAAAAATACGGTGGGCAGAGTTTGGGCGGAAGCGACAGGGATGGAGGGTTTGGAGAGTTGGATCATGAGTAAGACTGCCAGAAAAAACACTGTCAGTCCACCAGTCATTAATGCCCGATTGACACGACGCCATTGGGATTGATCCATAAATACCTCGCTAAAAGATTGTAGAAATTATAAGGAGTGTATAGGTCATTAGCAAATTTACAAAGAAAACAAAAAAGCGCTCCTTCGGGTGGGGCGCTTTTAGGATACGGCCGTTCACTTTCATTCCAGGTGACGGTTAGCTTTTGCCAATGGGGTTTTCCAACACTTCATCGACCAGGCCATACTCTTTCGCCTGGAGGGCTGTCATATATAAATCACGATCGGTGTCTTCGGCAATTTTCTCCACGGTCTGGCCGGTATGACGGCTCAGAACTTCGTTCAGGGTGGTGCGTAAACGCAAAATTTCTTGCGCCTGAATGGCAATGTCTGAGGCCTGTCCCTGCGCGCCGCCCAATGGCTGGTGCATGTGGATGGTTGTGTGGGGCGCGCATAGCGCATCCCTTTGGTGCCGGCCGTTAACAAAATTGTGCCAAAACTCGCCGTAAACCCGACGGCTACCGTAGAAACCGGGCATTCCACCTGCTGCATGGTGTCGTAAATGGCCATGCCGGCGTAAACCTGTCCACCTGGGCTGTTGATATACATGCGAATCGGTTTTGTCGGGTCTTCGCGGGCCAGATACAACAACTGCGCGACTGTCAGGTTGGCAATTTGATCATTAATCGGCGTGCCCAGGATGATGATGCGCTCCTTGAGCAGCAGCGAGAAAATATCAAACGCACGTTCCCCACGCCCGGTTGTTTCGATGACCATAGGAACCAGTGAGGTTGGTATATTCATTTGACGTTCTCCTTCACTTGGCATCCGTTTCTCCAATCAGGCATGACGGGGAAAATGATGCGCGGATGATAAAATGTTCTATACAGACCCTAAGGGTTTTCACTCTCAAACCCTTAGGGTCTTCCAGAGCGTCTAGCGATAGTCGCGCAGTCTACTAACGTTTTATAAGATTTGTATTATTCTTCTTCGTCGTCGGCCGCGGCATCATCAATCTCTAATGAAGCCAGATCAGGCGCTTCGCCGGCCAGAATCGCTTTGATGCGGTCGTAGGCTTTATCTATCAACACTTCGCTGCTGATCATCTCGAAAGCATACCCTTGTTGGTAATACTCTCGCATGCTGTTTCTTAGCTCGTCGTTGTCGCCAAACCCTTCCAGGCGTTCTTCGACGCGCGCGTCGATGTCTTCGGCTGTGACGCGCAGTTTTTCATCGAAGATGAATTGGCGCAGAACCAGTTGGCGTTGTAATCGCTCAACGGCCGTTTCCCGAAATTCACTGCGCATGGATTCTTCATTCTGTCCCTGAATTTGCAGGTAATCGTTCCATTCCCAACCAGACCGGACAATCTGGCTCTTCAGCGATTCGACCATGGAGTCCAGTTCCATTTCGACGGCTACGGGCGGGAAAACGATGTGCGCGTCTTGCAGCAGATCGTCGATCATGCTCTCGATCAACTCGTTTTTCGCGGTATTTTCCGCTTGCTTCTGCAAATTCTCGCTCACGGTCGCTTTCAGTTCGTCGATGGATTCGTAGGAACCCTCCAGTTTCGCCAGCTCGTCATCGAGTTCAGGCAGCGTACGCTTCTTCACGTCGAGCACCGACACGGTGAAGGTCGCCTCACGGCCAGCCAGGTCCACATCATCAAAATCGGGCGGGAAGGTGAAGTTGAAGCTTTTTCATCGCCCACAGACATGCCCACGATATTTTCCACAAACGGCGTACCGGGGAAAATCATGGTATCGTCCATGAGAAGCTCGGTCTGTTCTTCATTAAAGAGGATTTCATCGTCGGATTCGGCGGCGGGTTGGTCGGTTACGGCCGTTTCCTCATCCCCTTCTTCTTCTTCTTTTACAGCCGGCAGCAAGCGTCCCAACCCCGACAACGTCACCAGATCGCCGGCTTCCACCGGCCGCTCGACAACTTCGACGCTCTGATGCCGCACCCGGACCTGCTCTAACGCTTCGGCCACGGCCTCATCTGTCACCTCAACGTCGGCCACGTCGCGGCGCAGGTCACGATACTGCCCCAGCGTTACCGCAGGTTCCAACGGCACGGTAAATTTATAAACCAGGGGACTAGACTCCACCTCATTTAAACTGGGCTGACCATATGGTTCAAAGCCATTTTGTTCCATCATTTCTTCAAAAACGGCCTGCACCATATCTTCAATCGTTTCCGCGCGCAGTGTTTCTTCCCCAATGCGGCGCACAATCACTTGATAAGGCGCTTTGCCTTTGCGAAAACCAGGAATATAAGCATCTTTGGACAGTTTACGCGCGGTATTCCGCATCGCTTTTTGTACGCGCTCTTCCGCAACTTCTACCGTAACGACAAGCTGTCGTTGATCGTCTTCTTCTGTATGAATCGTCAGGGTCACCGGTGTACCTCTCTCAATAAATTTCGTTAACAAAAAAAAGCGCGTTGCCTGGGCAACGCTGCAAATTTGAAAATGGGGATGGAGGGACTCGAACCCACACGCCTTGCGGCACATGATTCTAAGTCATGCGCGTCTGCCAGTTCCGCCACATCCCCGGCGAACGGTGATTATACCACTGGTAAACGCTTTGCCAAACACCCTTTTGATCTGCGCGTGCCTTCCTTTTCCCATAAAGCATTCAACAACTCAACCATAAACCATTAGCCAATAAGCACGGCCGTTTCCCCTATTCCATGGAAGATTCGCGTGCGCGCCGCGTAGACGCCGCTTCCAAACGTTCAGCCAACCATATCTTAATGATAGATTGGCGCGTAACACCTAGCCGACTAGCCTCTTTATCCAGAGACTCAATCATCCAGGTGGGGAAATCCACATTCACCCTTTTTTGCTCGTGAAGTACGCGCCTTGTTTTGGACAAATCCAAGTCCGCCGTTACATCTTCACCCACGTCAAACTTTTCGTCGAAATCTTTAGCCTTCATACAAAGCCACCTCTTCCGGTCGAGATCGCCTGACTGAAATAAGGCGAATAACTGTACCGCGATAGGTAATAACCGCTGACCAATGTTTATCATGAATTTTGCCAATCACCAGAAACCGCGGTTCATCTTGTGTTCTGGCCGGTATCTCCAGCAAATCGGCATCAGCCCATAATCGTTGAGCCTGATTAAAGTCAATGCCGTGTTTGGCGAGATTGGTTTCACTCTTGGAATTATCAAACTCAAAATCGAACATGGTATATTTATTATACCACGATAAATAAGGCATAAATTTCTTTCAAATTCTGAGAGAAAAATCAAACGGCGTTCCCCTCCTCCATTCACAATAAACCATTCACCAATAGCCAACGGCCGTTCCCCTCATCTCCCCTCCCACTGCCTGCTAAATGATTAGCCCGCCCCCTGCCAATCGGCTGCAACACGGCCGTTTCCCCACCGCCCCCAAACCCCACCAGGACCGCCAGATATGGCTTGCCCCATTTTCCCGCTTCCTTCTCGCTCTCGCCCACATCTGGGTAAACCGCCCCGTTTTCAGCCATTCTCCCCATATACGGGCTTGCGTTTACCGGCTCATGCTTCATACATCCTTCGCTCATCCTTCGCTCGTCCTTCGATCATCCTTTCTGAACCCTTCTTAAGCCGTCGCTTGCCCCTACATATGCCGTTCCCCCGTTGCCAACCCCAAACGGCCGTGCTACAGTTACTTTAAGTAGCCGCGGTATCCTTACCGCGTATTCCGCGGAGCGCGGTAAGGATACCGCAGCTACAAACAAACCAACCCACACCCAAAGGAGTCGGAGCCTGACATGAGCACATTACTTGTTAAAAACACGGCCGTCCTCGTCACCATGGACGACCAGCGCCGCGAAATCCCCAACGGCGGCCTCTACGTCGTCGACAACATCATCCAGCAAGTCGGCCCCACCGCCGACCTGCCCGCCACCGCCGACACCGTCCTCGACCTCGCCGGGCACGTCGTCCTGCCCGGCCTCGTCAACACCCACCACCACCTCTACCAAACCCTCACCCGCGTCCTCGCCCAAGACGCCGAACTCTTCACCTGGCTCAAAACCCTCTACCCCATCTGGGCCAACCTCACCGACGAAGCCATCTACGTCAGCACCCTCACCGGGCTGGCCGAACTCGCCCTATCCGGCTGCACCACCAGCAGCGACCACCTCTACATCTTCCCCAACGACTGCACCCTGGACAGCCAAATTCGCGCCGCCCAGGAAATCGGCGTGCGCTTCCACGCCGCCCGCGGCTCCATGTCCCTCGGCGAAAGCAAAGGCGGCCTGCCCCCCGACCGCGTCACCGAAGACGAAGCCTTCATCCTCAAAGACAGCCAGCGCCTCATCGAAACCTACCACGACGCCAGCCGCCACGCCATGATGCGTATCGTCCTGGCCCCCTGCTCCCCCTTCTCCGTCACCCCCGACCTCATGCGCGAATCGGCCAAACTCGCCCGCGCCTACGGCGTGCGCCTGCACACCCACCTGGCCGAAACCCTCGAAGAAGAAGAATTCTGCCTGGAAACCTTCGGCCACCGCCCCGTCGCCTACGTCGAATCGCTCGGCTGGACCGGCGACGACGTCTGGCACGCCCACTGCGTCCACATGAGCGAGTCGGAAATCAGCCTGTTTGGGCGGACTGGAACCGGCGTCGCCCACTGCCCCTCCAGCAACATGCGCCTCGCCAGCGGCATCGCCGCCGTGCCCGCCATGCGCCGCGCCGGCGTGCCCGTGGGCTTAGGCGTCGATGGCTCCGCCTCCAACGACGGCAGCCACCTGCTCACCGAAGCGCGGCAGGCGCTGCTGCTCCAGCGCGTCGCCCCGCACCGCTACCTCAGCGAAGCCCCCGGCGGGCGCGGCGGCTTCGGCGGCCAACCCGACGCCATGACCGCCCGCGAAGCGTTAGAGATTGCCACCCGCGGCGGCGCGGCCGTGCTCGGCCGTGACGACATCGGCTATCTGGCCCCCGGCATGAGCGCCGACTTCATCGCTTTGAACATGAATCAGGTGGCCTTCGCCGGCGCCAACCACGACCCGGTCGCCGCGATGGTCCTGTGCCAGCCGCCCGGCGTAGACTGGTCGGTGATTAACGGCAAAGTGGTGGTGGAAAACGGCCGTCTCGCCACCATCAACCTGCCCGCCAACCTGGAAAAACACAACCGCCTCGCCGCCGCCATGGTCCGCGGCGAGTAAGCGCTCCAGATTTGTCAAATCTTAAAGATTTGACAAATCTCACCGGCAATCAACCCCATGCAAATCGGTACCAACGGCATCATCATCAACGAATACGGCGAAGTCCTGCTCATCCGGCGCGACGACACGCGCACCTTCGCCCCACCCGGCGGCGGCCTGGAAGCCGGCGAACTGCCCACCGACGACGTCCGCCGCGAAGTGCGCGAAGAAACCGGCCTCATTGTGCTGCCCGTGCGGCTGGTCGGCGTCTACCACTTCCACTGGCTCAAAGAAGGCAACCTCGGTTTTGTTTTCCGCTGCCTCCAACAAGGCGGCGAGATAACGCCTTCGCCCGAATCGCCGGTCGTGGCCTACTTCCCGGCCCACAAGCTGCCCGGCCCCATCGCCCCCATGCACAAAGAGCGGCTGGCCCGCAGCCTGGCCCACACCGGCGGCCCGCCCTACTGGGGCACGCAAAAAGACGACTTAACCATGCGTCTGGGGCGCTTCATGCTGCAACAAGTCATCTACCGCTGGAAAGATTGGCGGCGGGCGCGGCGCGGCGAACGGCCGTACATTGCCCCGCCTATCTGGAAGCTGGCGGCGTTTACCGTGATTCGCAATGCGGATGGGGCCGTGTTGTGGGTGAAACGCACAGACATGGATATGTGGAATCTGCCGGGCGGCGGCAGCGATTTTAATGAACCGCCATGGGACACGGCCGTGCGCGAAACACTTGAAGAAACCGGCCTCCACGTCCGCCTCACCGACCTGACCGGCGTCTACGTCAAACCCGATCCTCTCATGGTGTTTGTGTTTACGGCCGAAATCACCGGCGGCCAGCTCACCACCGGCCCCGAAGCGGCCGAATTCGCCTACTTCCTGCCCGGCCAGGAACCGGCCAACAGCCTGCCGCTGCACGCTCAGCGCGTCGCCGATGCGCTGAGCGCCCACGAAGGCACAATGTTCCGCCGCCAATCGGGCAAAACGGCCGCCCAGGTCGCCGAGGAACAGACATGAGCATCGTCAAATCCGCAGATTGCGCAGATTACGCAGATTTTGATCCGTGTTCATCCGCGTTAATCCGTGTCCCATATTCCGAGGAACTATGAGCGTTTTAGATTTTGGTGAGAAACGGCCGTCACAAATCCCCATCGTCGTGCTGGACACCGAAACCACCGGCCTCCAGCCTTACCTGGGCCACCGCGTGGTAGAAATCGCTGCCGTGCGCCTGGAAAACTGGCAGCGCGTCGGCGAATTCAGCCGCCTCATCCAGCCGGAGCGCCCCATGGACCCCGACGCCGCGGCCATCAACGGCATCACCGACCGTGACCTCATCGGCCAGCCCATCTTCGCCGCCGTCGCCGCTGACCTGCTGGCCTTCATGGACGGCGCGCTGTTGGTGGCCCACAACGCCGCCTTCGACGCCGGGTTTGTGGGGCAGGAATATATCATTGCCGGTTATGCCGCGCAGCGCGCGCCAGGCGAACCGGCGCTGCCGCAGCCCTGGTTATGCACCTTACAACTGGCCCGCCGCCACTTTTATTTTGGCAAAAACAATCTGGGACATATCGCCCGTCAATTGGGCGTGCGCGTCGGCCGCGCCCATCGCGCCCTGACCGACGTCTACACGACGGCCGAAATCTTAAAACGCATGGCCCACGACCTGGAAAAGAAACGCTTTGTGACCACGGCCGATTTGCTGCACGCCCAGGGCGGCCCGATTTATACCCCGGCAGCGCCGGTAACGGCGGTTCCCCCGCTCATCGCCCAGGCCATCGCGCAGAAAAAGCCCTTGCAAATCCGCTATTTCGGTCAATCAGGCGAATCCAGACGGCAAATTTCCCCCAAATACGTCACCGAAAACGAAGGTATCGCCTATTTGATCGCCTACTGCCACACGCAGCAAGCCCAGCGCACCTTCCGCCTGGACAGAATTTTGGATGCTGTTCTGCTTGATTGAGGAGATTTACGATTTACGATTGGCGATTGGCGATTAATCCAATCCCCAGCCCCCAGTTCCAAAACTCAGAAAGCGCCTTTGCCGCGCAGCACCACCCAGGGCGTCTTAAACAAAATGTAGAAGTCCATCCACAACGAGTAGTTTTGCACGTAGTAGATGTCGTCGTCGCTGTGCAGGTGCATGGGTTTGTCGGAACGGCCGTTTACCTGCCACCAGCCCGTAATCCCCTGCGGCACCGCAAACCGTTTGTGCTGCCACGGCTCATATTCTGTCAGCAGCCAGGGCATCTCTGGCCGTGGCCCCACCAGACTCATGTCACCTTTTAGCACATTAAAAAACTGCGGCAGCTCATCCAGGCTGGACCGGCGCAAAAACTGGCCCACCCGCGTCACGCGAGGATCGTTGGGCTGCTTGTGAATCAGCTCTCCGTTGCCGTTTGTGTGGTTCACGTCGGCCTGCATCTGCTCCGCCCCTTCAACCATCGAACGAAATTTGAACATGAAGAAGATACGGCCGTTCTCCCCCACCCGCTCCTGCCGAAAAATAACCCCCCCCGGCGAATCCAGCCGCACCAGCAGGGCAATCAGCCCCATCACCGGCAGCAGCAGCAGCGTCATCATGCCACCCAACGTCAGATCAAATATGCGCTTCATCAACCGCTGGTAATCATTCAAAGCCGGGTCCCGCAAATTAATCATGGGAACCCCGCCAAAATCATCCACTGTAGCCCGGTACAACGTCAGGCTAAAATAATCCGGCACCACCCGCAGCCGCACCGGTAAATCGCTCAGGCTCAACACCAATTTATTCACCTGCCCATACGCCCGGCGCGGCAAAGCAATAACCACATTATCAATGTGATTTGCCTGCACAACCTCGCGGGCATTCTGGATGTCGCCCAAAATCGACAAGTTGGCTTCCCGTTTATTGGCATCGTCATCCAGATAACCGATCAAGCGCAAACCGGCGAAGGCATACGCACCAATCATTTCACCCACGCGCTGCCCCACTTCGCCTGCGCCCACAATCAGCACGCGCTGCTCCGCTTCGCGCACGCGCCCCATCCTGAACAACGCGCGGGCAATGATGCGCCAGCCAATTAAAAAGAGCATGTTGAGGATGACAAAGGTAATAAACAACCAGCGCGAGAAATCTCGAAAACCCAGATAAAGCGTACCGGCCACTACCAACGCGGCAAACGCGCCAGAGAGGGTGACATGCTGAAATTCGTCTACCGCTTTGTAAGTGCGCTTGGGATCGTAAACCGACGCCAGCAGAAAAACCACCACCCACAACACAGGAATGATGCCAAAAAGAATCAGGGGGATTCTCACTTCGCCCACGATGAGGAAGGGTAATGAAAGCAAATACGGTCGCAATTTGAAGGCTATTATCAGGGCCAGAAAGGTCACTCCCCCATCCAAAAACATGGATAAAATAGCAAAATTTATCCCAAATCGACGGAACATATTTTTATCTCTCCTCCTTCAAAAATGGAACGCAGATTAACGCGGATCAAAATCTGCGTCATCTGCTTCATCGGCGAAATCTGCGGATTTTCATTCGTGGTGGTGGGTTGGCCACTTATGAAGTCTCCCTTATGTTTTTTGCTGTCACGGGCAATGGCCAGGGTTCGAATGGGCCTGAGCAATGCGGCATGAAATTTCAAGGTCAGAAATTTGGCAGCAGGTTTAACAGTTAATTATTTAAAGTTTGAAACGCTTGAATGACGATGTTACCGACAAGTAGCGATTATGGATGTTTCCAGAGAAAATCTATTCTAATCAAAACCTGTTCCTTTGTCTAACATTTCACAAACGGCCGTTCTCCCCACCCCCCTCTCTATTTAGTCGGCCAATAGGCTCTCCAGGTCACGGCTTACCGCCTCAAGTGAGGCATACACGGCATGGGCAAAGCTAAAATCGGCTTCTTGCGTGTCTCGATTGGGGACGGCCACTGTCTTCATGCCGGCGGCAACCGCCGCCTGGCAGCCAGGACGCGAATCTTCTAACGCCAGGCAGCGCGCCGGGTCTACGCCCAAACGCTGCGCCGCCAGCAAGTAAATGTCGGGCGCCGGTTTGCCGTGCGTCACCTCATCGCCAGCGGCGACGGCGGCGCAGGCAGCCTGCAAACCAAGCTGCCCTAAAATGACCCGCGCATGATCCAGCGGGCTGGATGTAGCCACTGCCCAGGGCAGTCCGCGCCCGGCAACGGCCGTTACCAATTCCATCAATCCGGGCATCGACGGCACGCCTTGTGCCCGACGCACGGCAAACAATTCGTTTTTATAGGCGGCTAAGGAAACGGCCGTATACGGCAGCTCATACCGATCCAACAGCAGTTGCGCGCTCTCTACCGTGCGGCGGCCAATCATCTGCCGGTAAACGTCGTCGGTCAGGGTTTGCCCGTGCTGGTCCACAATGGTCGCCCAGGCGGCGCGCGCCAGAGGTTCCGTATCAACCATCAAGCCATCCATATCAAAAATAACTGCGCATCGCTGCATCCTATTCTTCCTCATCCGCGCCAATCAGCGCGGGTAAACTGGCCGCCGGGCGCAGGCGAAAACGAAACTGCACGCGCCCCAAACCGATCTGATCGCCGTCTTGCAGCAGTTGGGGCGCCAAGCCCACACGGCCGTAATTATGGAAGGTGCCCGCCGCGCTGCCTTCGTCATAAAGCCAATACTCGTCGCCTTGCTGCAAGATGCGCGCATGAAGGCGGGCCACGCTGGCGTCGGCCAACACCAGGTCGGCCACGGCCGTGTCCCGCCCGATGCTCGTATTGGCTTGCGTCAGCACAATCAGGCCCGCCGCGCCAATATCGCCCAAAAATGGTTCCAGCACGGCCATCATAAGCACCGGCTCCGCCGCCGGCTCGGCCGCCGCTGGGGCAGCCGTTTCCGTTTCCACTGGCGGTTTGGGAGCGGCATTGCGGCGTTTGCGCCGCCAGAGCCACAACGCCGCCACCAGGCCCAATACCAGCAGCAGCCATACCCAGGCGGTAGACAGTAAATCGGCGGCGGGCACGGCCGTTATGGCAGGTGTCGGCGTGGGCGTAGGCGTTGGGGGCGGCGTGGGCGTGGGCGGCAGCGGCCGTTTTTCCACCACGTCCACAACCATCGGCGCGGATTTGGCTGTAAAGCCCAATTCGTCGGCCGCCTGCACCACAATTTCGTACGCGCCGGCAACGGCCGTGCGCACGTCCCAATCTAGCAAAAGCTGCCCGGCGGCGTCCAGAGCCAATGTTTCCGGCGTGGCCTGCGGTACGCCATTTACCGTCCAGGCCAGCCCCACCAACGCGCGCGGTTTGCCATCAGGCCAGGAAACTGTTAGCGGCAGGGGCACGCGCTGCGGCTGCAAATCCAGCAGCGGCGTATCGGGCGCGCTGCCTTCTCGTTGGATCGATGGGTTGAGCGGCGTCACCGCGATCTGCGGCGGCAGCAGTTCCAGGTCTAGCGTGGTCAGGTCGCGCACCTCGCCCAGGTTCACCGAGATGGGAAATTGGCCGCTTTGCCGCTGGAGCGATTCATATTGCAATTGCAGTTGTTGGCCTTGCTGCGCCCAAATTTCGTAAATGGCATCGCCCGCTTCCGGCTGCGGCATGTGCAGCGTCATGGCGGTGGTCGGCTCGGTCAGACGATTGGCGCGGAAACTCTCGTCGGCGTCGGCGCGCGCGCCCAAGATGGCTACAAAAAGCGGCAGGTCGATGGCTTGCGCCTGCTGCGCCAGGTCGTCGAAGGGCAGTTGCACGTGAATTTGTCCGGCATCGGTGAGCAAGAGGATGGCCTGGTAACGGCCGTCGGCCGTTTGTCCGGCCATCTGGTTAATGGCCTGGGTCATCATCCCATTTAGCGGCGTGGGATTCACCAGCAGCGGCCCGGTTTGTTGGATGGCGGCAGCAACGGCGGCCGGATCGGTTTCGTTTTGGAGGAGGAAACGGCCGTTTTCCCCCGCTTCGTCCGGCAGCACAATCGACACCCGATCCAGCCCGGTCGGGTCCATAAACTCTTGAGCAAAACGGGCAATGGTCGCCTGCACTTTTTGCCAGCGCGTCTCGCCGCTGTCGTCGTCTACGTCTAACATGGTCCCGTTGGCGTCGATCACAAAGGTCACATCGACGCCGACAGGCACGGTGGTCGGCGTAAAAGCAACCGGGATGCCGTTCTCGCGCAGGCTGAGGCTGGTCGGATCGGCCATCGGCCCGCCGGGCGGAACGAGGGTGATCACGTTAATTGCTACCTGGGGGAATTGTTGGTCATCGACGGCCGTGATGCGAATGACCGTCGGCGGCAGGTTTTGGCCGGCAACGGCCGTAACCCCCAGACCTGCTGCCAAAACGGCCAGCAGCCCTAGAATCAGGGTAACGGTTTGCCAAAGTGGACGGGTTATTTTCGGGTGCGTTCTCATGCGTTTTAATGGCGGAATGTGTTTGATTATGTTTACTTTCTGCCCCTGGTTTGATATTATACAGGCAACTGCCGGAAGCTAACGAATCCGAGCCGATAATCATTTCGACAGGAGCGCTAAGATTGCCCCACAAATTTTTGTCAGAAGAAGGTGGCAGTCGCAGCCTGGCAAACCCCAAGAGGCAGCAATTATGCACCAAACGATTCAGGAACGGCCGTCTTTTTTATTCCTTCTTCTCGTCCTATTCCTCAGCATCAGCCTGACAGGAACCCGTGTACTGGCGCAGGAAAGCCAACCGGCTCCGCCCCACCTGCACATCACCGACACCAACACCGCCAGTCCGCCCAGCATCGAGCTGCAAGCGTATGGCATCGCCAGCGACGGCACAGCCCTGCCGCTGTCGGCCAATTCGCTGATCATTGAACACGGTGGGCAAACGGTAACGCCCGAAGTGGCCGGCTCCACCAGCGTCGGCACGCTCACCGTCTTCCTGATCGACATTCCGCCAGGCGTCAGCGACCAGATTCCGGCCATTCAGGACGCCATTTTACAATTCGCCGCCGAACCCACCATGCGCGAAGGCGTGGATTATGTAGCCATCTACAAAGTAGGCGAATCGGACCCCACCCAACTTTTGGCGCCAACCAATTTTCACAACAGTGTGCGCAATTTGTTCGCCAGCGCCCTGACCCCCGAAACCGGGGCGACGGCGCTGATCGACAGCACCATGTCGCTGCTGGATCAAATGGACGGGCTAAAGCCAACCCCGGCCATGGCCGCTTCCCTGGTAATCATGTCCGATGGCACGGATGCTGTCAGCACCCAGTTCAAAGATATCGACGTAGCGCCGCGCGCCGCCTTGCTGGGCATTCCCGTGCACACCATCTGGCTGACAAATACGGAATTGCCGCCGGTTGGGCAAGAAATCGGGCAAAATTACCTCAGCAGCGTCTCCGCCGGTTCGCGCGGGCTGGCGGCGCGCATGGAAAACGCGGGCGAACTGCCGCCCATCTGGCAGCGTATCGCCAGTTTCCGCGACCAAACGCGCTTGCGCTATGTGGTGGAAAATATGGGCGGCGGCGAAACCACCGTGGTTTTAAGCCTGGCCGACAACCCGGATGTGCGCGCCGAAACAACGGTCACTGTGTCTGGCAGCATTCCCAGTATTGTGATTAATCTGCCGCCAGAAAGCCGATTATTGACCCTGCCCAACCTGGATGATCCGGTGAAGCTGCGGTTTACAACGGCCGTTTCCTGGCTAGATGGCGTCGAACGCAGCGTCTCCGCGGCGCAGCTCATCGTCAACAGCCAGGTCATCCAAGACATTCCCATTGCCGACCTGCCTTCCTTTGAAGCCGAAATCAACAACCTGATTTTTGGCGACAACAGCGTCCAGGTCGCCATTTTGGACGACCAGGGCATTCCCGTCACCAGCCCGCCCATTATCCTAACCGTCCAGGAAGGCAGCCGCGAAATCCCCCCCGAATTGGCCACCGGCAGCAGCCTGGGCAGCATCTTCAGAACGTTTCTAATCCTTTTGCTGATCGTGGCTGTAGTCGGCGGGCTTGTTTTCCTGGCCCGCCGCCAGGGCTGGCTGAAGAAACTTCCAACCAGCGCCGGTCCCAAACGTGAAAAACCGGTCGCCGCCGCTTATAATCAGCCCACCAGTGAGGAGTACGCCAACGAACCCGTCGTCACCTCCACCGAACCGCTTGCTTACCTGGAAATTTTAGAATCGGTGACACGGATGCCCGATTATTTAGCCCTCACCGCCAGTCTGGTCAAACTCGGCCGTTCGCCGGCGCAGGCCGACATCGCCTTCGAGAATGACATCACGGTTTCCCGGCTGCATGCCAGCCTGCACCTGGAAGGCACGCATTTCCGCATTTTCGATGAACGGTCAACCAGCAGCACCTGGGTCAACGAACAACAGGTGCCGGAATATGGCATTCAACTCATGGATGGGGATGAAATTCATCTAGGGGCTGTCCACTTACGTTATCGGGAGGCTTAAGATCATGGATTCACTTTTGAGCAATGTTTCCGGCCGCATCTACATCGTCATTGGCCTGTTTATCCTCATTTGGGGGCTGCGTCTCATAGACGGCCTGCTGCTGCGCAACCGGTTGAACCAACGATTTGCCATCCAGCCGAGAACCTCCTTTCGGCTGCTGCCCATTGTCATCGCCCCTTTTTTGCACAAAGATTTTAAGCATATCATGTCGAACACCATCCCTCTCCTGGTGTTGGCTTATCTGGTGATGGTTCCGAACACCATTGCCTTTTGGGTGGTAACGCCCATTGTCATGGTAACCAGTGGGTTGGGTATCTGGTTTTTTGGCAAGTCGGGCACGGCCCATATAGGCGCCAGCAGCCTGATTTTAGGTTATTTTGGGTTTGTGTTGGGGAATGGCATTCTGCCCCCGCGTGATTTTGTCTCCATTCTAATAGCCATAGGGGTGCTTGTTCTGGGCGTCTTCTTTTACGGCGCGTTTGGCATGATCAAACAGATTGCGCCCGGCAAAGAAGGCATCTCCACGACCGGCCATTTGTTTGGCTTCCTGGGCGGGTTTTTGGCTGCCTGGCTGGTCAGTTTGCTTGCCGGTTAAATGGCTGCGCTTACGGCCGTTCAAAACGAAACCATAGCCGCAAACACGCACAGCTTTTTGTTGGGCGCGGCCGGCACAGGCAAAACTACCGCTTTGCAGCAGCGTCTGCTGCGTCTGCTGGCAGACGGGGAGCCGGCTTACACCCTGTTGGTTTTGGTCGCCGAGCCAGAACACCAGCAGGAATTCCTGGATGCCGTGCATCAATCGGGTTTAGGCCCCTACGCTGACCTGAAAATTACCACTTACACCCAACTGGCGCAGGAAATGGTGGCGTTATTTTGGCCGCTGGTGGCCCGGCCAGGCGGGTTTATTCATCCACACCGTCCGCCCACGTTTCTCAGTTATGATCTGGCCCAATTGTTGATGTGGGGCATTATCTCGGCTATGCTGCGCGAGGGGGCTTTTTCCGATTTGCGGCTGCGGCCGCAGCAGATTGTGAGCCAGTTGTTGGATACGTTGAATCGGGCGGCGTTGAATGGCCTGAGTCTGGAAGCGGCCATTGAGCGGCAAATCGACACCTGGGTGGGGGAAGCGGAGCGAGTGCGGCATTTGCAAGATGCGGCTACGGCCGTTACCCAATTCCGCCGCCACTGCCTGGCTCACAGCCTGCTCGATCTCTCGCTGGCTGTGCAAATGTTCGATACCCAGCTCGTAAAACACCCCGAATTCCATCGCTATTTCCGCGAACGTTTCCGCCACCTGATTGTGGACAACATAGAAGAACAGACACCGGCCGGCCAAAACTTTGTCACGCAGCTCATGGATTCGACGCAAACAACGGCCGTCGCCTACGACGACGGCGGCGGTTACAAACGCTTCATGGCCGCCGATCCGTCGGGAGCCAAACGCTTACGGCTAAACTGCAAGCTGGCCTTCGATTTCACGCAGAACTTTGTCGCCGCGCCTGAGATGACCGCGCTCGCCAATCTGGTAGACAATTTTCTGCTGCACACCAACTTGCCCACGTTGGGCGCAGAAAAGGCGGTGGAACGGGTGGTAAACGGCCGTTACCGCCGCGACATGACCTCTCAACTCGCCCCCCTCCTCGCCAATCTCGTCGATCAGGGCACGCCAACCAATCAAATAGCCATCATCGTCCCCTACCTCGATGGCGCGCTCCACTACCTGCTGACCCAGGCCCTCCAAGAGGCCGGCCTGCCCTACTTTTTGCTGCGCCGCCGCTCCAGCCCGCGCGAAGAACCGCGCATCCGCGCCTGGCTCACCTGGCTCGCCCTGGCTTATCCAACCTGGGGCCTCGCCCCGTCCGAATACGATGTCGCCGAAGCCCTCACCCTGAGCATCAGCGGCCTCGATCCCGCCCGCGCCGCCCTTATCGCCGAACGCCTTTACCAGACCAAAGGACCACGCCTGCTGCCCATCACTGAACTACCCGATTGGCTTGCGGAACGCATCGGCGCGCACACCATAAACCTGGTAGAAGAACTGCGCCTCTGGCTGGAAGCGCAAAGCCCAACCCTGCCCATTGATGCCTTTCTCTACAACTTATTCAACGATCTGCTGGCGCAGCCCCGCTTCCGCCCCGAACCGGATATTTCCGGCGCGGCCGTGTGCGATTGGTTGGTCCAGTCGGCCACCCGCCTTCGGCAGTCGGCCCAAGCGATTGGGTTAACTACCCCAGCCGAAATTGGCGTCACCTTTATCGATGGCGTCAATCAAGGGCTTGTCACCGCCAATCCACCTGAATTGGGCGACCCACCCGACCCCAACGGCATTATGATCTCCACCATTTACGGCTACCTGCTGGCTGGACAGCGGGTGACCTACCAGGTATGGCTGGAAACGGCCGCTACCGGCTGGTGGGACATCCCCAAACAACCTCTCAGCAATGCCTTTGTCCTGGCCCAAAGCCGCCAGCCAATTCTCTGGAGCACCGAGGAAGAATTTGCCATTCGCAACCAACTCCTCAGCAACATCATACGCGGCCTCACAAATCGCTGCACAGGCCGCATCATCCTGGCTAACAGCGATCTGGACCGGCGCGGCCTGCGCCAGGAAGGCCCCCTCTGGCGCGCCCTCCAGCCCGCCCGCAAAGCCTAAACAATCACCCCTGAAACTAAAAAGCCCTGCCCTTGGTTAACCAGGGGCAGGGCTTTTGCATCATGCAAGCTAGGCCAGCGTCACGCAGCCTGATCCTTTTCGGATAACTGGGCTTTGTATTCTCGCACTAAATCCCGCTTCAACACCTTTCCCACCGTTGTTTTTGGCAGCTCGCTGCGAAATTCAATCAGACGTGGGTATTTATATTTGGCCAATTGCGTCTTAGACCACTCGACAATTTCAGCTTCCGTGGTGGCGTCGCCTGGTTTTTTGACAATCCAGGCCTTCACCGTTTCGCCGCGCTTTGGATCTGGCACACCGGCAACGGCCGCTTCCATCACCGCCGGATGCAGCATCAGAACCTCTTCAATCTCCCGCGGATAAACATTATACCCGCCAGCAATAATCATATCTTTCTTGCGGTCTTCAATATAGAAGTAACCCTGCTCATCCATGCGGGCAATATCGCCGGAATACAACCAGCCATCACGCAGCGAATTGACCGTTTCGGTAGGCATATTCCAGTAGCCCTTCATCACCGTCGGCCCTTTAATCAGCAGTTCGCCAACCTCGCCAACCGGCAAATCCTTCTCGCCCTCGGCCGCATCCACAATGCGGCATTCCACGCCGGGCAGCGGCAAACCAATAGAACCTTCACGGTTTTCCCCTTCGATGGGATTGCAGTGGGTGGCTACAAACGTTTCCGTCATGCCAAACCCTTCAACCAGCTTACCGCCGGTCAATTCTTCAAAGCGGTGTTTAGTTTCCATCAGCAGCGGCGCAGACCCGGAGATGCAAGCGCGAATCGACGTGACATCGTATTTGCGGGAAGCGACATCTGGGTTGTTGTTGATGGCAATATACATAGCCGGCACGCCGGGGAAAAGAGTCGGTTTGTATTTGTCGATGGTGCTCAATAAATCCTTTTGGTCGCGGGGGTCAGGCACAATGTACAGGGTGGCGGCCATTGTCGCCGATAAAATCATGGTGGTGATCATGCCATACGAATGGAAAAATGGAATGGCCCCCACAAAGCCTTCCTTGGCTTCTTCCCATTCCAGCCACTCTTTCAACATAGCGATATTTGCGGTCAGGTTTTTATGCTGCCCTATCGCTCCTTTGGCCAGGCCGGTTGTGCCGCCGGTATATTGCAGCATCGCCAGGTCTTCGTTTGTTACCGTTACTTTAGCCTGTGGCGAGCGCCGCCCCAAAGCGAGAAAGTCGGGAAAACTCATGTCGCCCTGCTCTGGTTTTACCTGATCGCCGCCTTTTTTCTCGCGCAGCAAGGTAAACAAGATTTTTAGCGTGAAGGGAAAGTATTCTTTGATGTTGGCGACGATAATGCGTTTAACCTGGGTATGACCTTTGCGCTGCACGCTCTTTAAGAGTGGGTAATACCGGCTCATGACAAAGACTGTCTCTGCGCCGCAATCCACCAATTGGTGTTCCAATTCCCGTTCGGTATACAGCGGGTTGGTGGCAATGACAATTCCACCGGCCTTCATAATGCCAAAATAGCTGATTACAAACTGGGGCGTGTTGGGCATATAAATGACGGCGCGATCCCCTTTTTTGAAGCCGCTGGCAACCAATGCGGCCGCCGTGGCATCTATTTGCTCTTTGAACAGTTGGTATGTCAGGGCTTTGCCTTTGTAATTGATGGCTGCGTGCTGGGGATATTTGCGGGCGACGCCATCTAACATATCCAGGATGGTTTCCTGAGGGATGTCAACCATTGCCGGAACGCCTTTATCATACATTTTCAACCAGGGTTTATCCGCGTATGTCATTTCCATTGTTGGGTTCTCCTTCTATTTTCACTGACAACCAGCCAGCCAGCGCCTTTCTTTGGGTTGTATTAAGGGGATGGCAGCTCCTCTTTCATCTATGGACAAATAGTACCACAAAACCTATCGTCTCTTGTAAAAAATGCACGATGTTCCTGGCTGAAAATTGGAAAATCATTAGGTCTTCCAGCCGAAAACGGATCGTGGGCCATTAGCCGGTTCTGCGCTGGATATGGTTCGTATCAGGTTTGGTTCAACGGTATACTTGTGGTAGTTTGTACGGCCGTTACGGCCGTTTCCGCCCTTGCAGAGTACCCAGGAGAAAACAACATGGTCGAAGAGCAACTCATCGCCTTTCAGGGCGAACCAGGCGCCTATTCAGAACAAGCCGTGCGCCAACATTTTGGCGCGCAAGCGCGCACCCTGCCATGCCGCACATTTACCGAGATTTTTGAAGCGCTGCATAACGGCCGTGTCACCCACGGCATGTTACCCGTCGAAAACTCCCTCGCCGGTACCGTCGTCCCCGCCTACGACCTGCTCATGGACCACGACCTCTCCGTCCAGGCCGAGGCCATCGTCAAAGTAGAACACTGCCTCATGGCCCCCGCCGGTTCCCACCTCAGCGACATCAAACGCGTCAAATCCCATTATCAGGCCCTGGCCCAATGCGAACAGACCCTGCGCCGCCTGGCCATCACCCCCATCGACTACTACGACACGGCCGGCGCAGCCCGCGATCTGGCCGCCAATCCGGAACCGGGCACGGCAGCCATCGCCAGCGAACTGGCCGCCCAAACCTACAACCTGGAAATTCTCGTGCGTAACCTGGAAGACCTGGACTTTAATTTCACCCGCTTTTTTGTCCTCGGTAAATCCACGCCGCCCCGGCACGATCCCAGCAAAACGTCGATCATCTTCACCACCCGCCATGTCCCCGGCGCGCTGTACGCCGTGATGGGTGAACTGGCCAGCCGCAACATCAACCTGACCAAGATCGAATCGCGCCCTCGGCGCAACCGTCCCTGGCATTACCTGTTTTACGTGGATTTTGAAGGGCACGAAGATGACCCACTGGTGCGCGAAGCGATGCTGGGCATTCTTAAACGAGCCTCTTTCCTGAAAGTGTTAGGCTCTTATCCGGCAGCCAAAATCGACACAAAAGAGTAACGGCTTCATTCCCCCACCACCAGCGGATTCAGATACACCGCGTCGGATGGCGGCAGCGGCGGCGATTGCACTTGCAGGCGACGGCCGTTTTCCGCCACATACAACCCAATTTCCAATGGGTAATAACCGGGCATGGTTCCCTCCGGCAGCGCGATCTGGTACTCGTCCACCACCACTTCGCCCGCCAGCCAGCGGCTGGTGGGATATTGGCCCTGCTGGGGCAGCGCATCTTGCTGCCAAAGACAGCACGTCCCATCTTGATTAAGAACGTGAACAAAAACGGTGTAATCGGCCGTTGGCGGCGTGATGGCCTGCCAGACCAGCCGTAAATCAAACGTGCCCGCCGCCTCGCCAGCCGCCAAATCATACCCCAACAGCCGAATCTCCCCGCCAAATATCGCCGCCAAGGGGAACTGCGTATCAGGCGCGGTAAACAGGCGTTCCGTTTGCGCCACAGTCAACGGCCCCAAATCCGCTTTGAAAAGCGACTGGTTGCCCGCATCGAACAGGTGCAGGGTCAGGCGGTACTCACCGGGTTCCAGATTCACCGGAATTGGCAGACGCTGCCGGTCGATAACAAACTGCGGCGTCGCCCAACTGGGGAACGGGTATGTGCCATGCACCGGCTGCGTTTCCAACAAAATCCGGCCGGTACGATCGGCGCGAAAAGCCTCCACGCGCAAACTAATGGCTGGCTGCGGCTCCTCGGCCAGCCACCAAAAGGCCAGGTCCATCGTTTCGCCGGTGGTGATGGCGCTGCCTCCTCGTTCGTAGCCTAACAATTGCAGCCCGCGCCGAACTGGTTGATCCACCACAAATGGCGGCGTAGGCAGCAGATCAGGCGGCGCCCCTGCTGTTACCGCCAGGCCTTCAATCACCAGGCTGTCACCGGCAAAACGGCCGTCGCCATCCAACACCGGCAGGCGTTCCCCGCTCGCCTCATCAAACCAGCCCAAACGCACCCGATAATCACCCGGCGGCGCGCCCGCCGGAACCGGCACGTCAACGCGCTGCACCACCACATCGCCCGCCTGCCATTGGGCAACCGGATAGGCAAACGTCTGCGCCTGGCTCCAGCGCGCGCCCCAGGCATCTTCCAGGTGAGCAAAGGGCATAAAATCGGCTCCGGGCACGGCGTCGATGCGCCAATAAAGGGTCAGCGGCGCCGTTTCACCGGCCGCCGCCGGGCCGACATCGTAGCCCAACAAAGTGACCGCGCCGCCAAAATGGACGGTTTGCGCGTGGGGCGGGTTGATGGTTGGCACGGCCGTTACGCGATACGCCACAAACGCCGGTTGTCCATCCGGCCCATTTACCGTGGGCAACGCCGTCGCCCCGGCCAAAAATGGCTCGGCCCAATCTGGCAGCGGGCTGTTGATGGGATAAATGTACAGCGCTGACCCTTGCACCGGCCACACAAACGCCGCGCTTCCTGGCAGCCACTTCACCTCGCCATACCGGTCGCTGAGATAGGCGATGGTCGGGTGTTGGTAATGCAACGCGGCGACAAAAATGGTCTCGTCGGGCTTGGGCGGCAGGGTGTTGAGGAAATCGGCCACGGCCGTTAAATCGCCATCGGTAGCCACAAACAGCGCCGGGTCTGCTCCCCAAACGTCAAAATAAAGCCGGTTCAGCGCCACCCCTTCCGCGACCAAAACCACGCCACACAGAACCAGAAAGCCAGTGTTGGCCAGATACGGCCGTGCCAACCGCTGCGCCAACACATCCACCAACGTCACCAATCCCAGCGCCGGTAAATAAAAGATGAATGGAATCAGGCCAATCGCCCGTAAATTGCTGGGCAAAATTTCATTAACGGCCAGCGCAGTGGGCAAAATCATGATAAACGGCACGCACAAGAGCAAAACCGCTGCGGCTCGCTGCCAGTCAGCCCGCAATTTCCGCCAACTTAACAGGGTTACGACCCAGCCCACCACCAACAATGCACCCCAAAATAGGCTGAATAACGGCCGTTCCGGCACGTTAAAGCGCACATACGGATCGCCCTTCAAGAAAAACATTTGCAGCGTGCGCCCATAACTTTCCAGCAGCGCCCGGCTGCTGGCCGGGCCAACCTGACCAATCCGCACCCAAAAGGCATCTGGATGGGTGACGAAGTAAACGAGCAGCGGCGCAACCACCACCAGGCCAATGCCAGCAACCACCGCCAACTGCCGCCAGCGCAGTTTGTACTGCTGCCGCTGGAAAAGCAGCGGCAGCGCCGCCAGCAGCAGCGGCACGGGAAACAGCCGCGCCGCCAAATAGGTGTACCCTGTCAGGCCCAGGCACACACCGCTCATAATCAGCCAGCGCCACTGCCCGCGCCGCAGTCCGCGAAACAACGCTGCGGCCGTCAGAGCTTGCAGCAGCGGCTCGCTGATGGCCCGAAATCCCAACCGGCTGAACACCAGGTGCCAAAAACTCACCGCCAGCAGCGCGGCGGCCAACAAGGCCACCCGTCGATCCCGTAACAGTTCGCGCCCCAGCCAGTAGGTTGCGGCAATGGTTAACAGGCTGATGAAAACGGCCGTAAGCCGCAGCGCAAACACCGTCTCCCCCACCAACCGCGCCAACGCCCCGGCCAAGTAGAAAAACAGTACTTCCTTGCCCGTGTAGCTTTCAATAAAGATCGGACGGCTTTCGCCCCGCCCAATTTCCGCCGCCAAAATACCATTGGCCGCCTCATCGTAATGCACGCCCGGCGGCACGACTTGCAAATCTGGCAAGCGCAGCACAGCCGCCGCCAGCAAACAAAGCAGCATAAAAACCAGGGCGTGATACCGGTTGATTCGGGTCATGGTCATGGATTTTAGCCTGTCCCCTCTTAAACGTCATGCAGACGCGGCGTAAGCAGGTTGGAGATCGGCAGTCTGAACTCTGTCAGAGGGTCGAATCGCCGCCTGTATTGTTCCAATTTTCACTAGCGTAGGTTTGGCGTAGGTTTTGCGTAGGATCGGCGTACAGTGTGCCGTAGGGGTTTTGCCTTAGAATAGTCATTGAAGGGTAAAATCTCTTCTTCTTCTCCTCCTTTTAACGAGAGTCAGGTTTCGGCGTTCCTGACTCTCCAAAAACCAATCGGGCTGGTTCGTTGGGGACCAGCCCGTTTTTGTTTTAAAGCGTTGGTCGTATAATCCTCCGCTATGTCCGCCACAGAAACAGAAGAAAACAAGTTGGATAACGGCCGTTCCCAGGTCCTCCGCGCCGCCGGATTGGTGAGCGTGGCCGTCATGCTCAGTCGAGTAGTAGGGCTGGTGCGCGACATGGTCACGCTTAATTATTTGGGCACAGAAACCCTGGAAGCCAATGCCTATGCCGTCGCCAGCCGCTTCCCGGAAGCGATTTTTATGATTGTCGCCGGCGGCGCGATTGGCTCGGCCTTTATTCCCACATTTTCCGCCTACTTTGTGCGCCAGGACGAGCCGGGCGCCTGGCGGCTGTTCTCGTCAGTCATCAACCTGATTACCCTGGTGGTCGCGGCGATTGCTGTGCTGGCGGCCATTTTTGCCGCGCCGCTCATCCAATTCTTTTATGCCGACCAGATCACCCTGGCCCCGGAACTGCTGCCGCTAACGGTCACCTTAATGCGGGTGATGCTGTTTTCCACGGTCATCTTTGCCGCCAGCGGGGTGATCATGGGCGCGTTAAACGCGCGTCAGCATTTTTTGCTGCCGGCGCTGGCTCCCACCATCTACAATTTGGGCATCATCGCCGGGGCAGTGCTTTGGGTGCAGCCAGACGCCGGTCCAACCCAAGGCAAAGCCATGGGGCTGGCGGTAGGCACAGTGCTTGGCGCATTGGGCCACTTTTTGATCCAACTGCCGGGGTTGGCGCAAAAGAAAGCGCGTTACGCGCCGATTGTCACCGTGCGCGATCCCGGCGTCATCCAGGTATTGAAGCTGATGGCCCCGCGTGTGTTGGGGTTGTCTTTTAGCGAGATCAACAAATTCATTATTTTGTTTCTAACAGGAACGGCCGTGATGGCTCTGGGCAGCCTACCGGCCATTAACGTGGCCTTTCGCATCATCAATTTGCCGTTGGGTATTTTGGGCATTGCCCTGGGCATTGCCGCCTTCCCCACGCTGTCTACGCTGGCCGCCCGTCATGCGCTGGATGATATGCGGGTCATCATCACCGATTCTTTACGCCTGCTGCTGTTTCTGGGGTTCCCGATTACCGTGCTGCTGCTGCTGCTCAGCCAACCCACCATCACGCTTTTGTTTGAACGCGGTTTGTTCAACGCCGAATCCACCGAATTTGCTTCGGCGGCCTTGTTTTACCTGTCGCTGGGATTGATTGCCCTGATGATGTTGGAAGTGATTGCCCGCGCTTTTTACGCCTTGAGCGACACATTGACGCCGGTTTTGGCCGGCGGCGCGCAGATAGCCATCATGGCGGTGCTGAGTTTGTGGTTGAGCCAGAAGGTTTTTCCGCAGCGCGGGCTGCTGCCGCTGGGCGGGCTAGCATTGGGGTTTAGCCTATCCAACTACTTTGAAGTGGCGCTGCTGTTTTGGCTGCTGCGGCGCAAGATGGGGCGGCTGGAAGGGCGCGCGCTGCTGGATGGCAGCCTGCGCATGGGATTGGCGGCGGGGGTGATGACGGCCGTTACCCTCATCGCCCTGGCGCAAATTCCCGCTTCCCCCTGGTGGCAGATGCTGGTGGGGTCGGTCGTGGGCGGATTGGCTTATTTGCTGGCCTGCGCCGTGCTGCGCGTGAAGGAATTGGAGCAAGTTGTGGCTTACGGCCGTCGACGATTCAGTCGCTAACGGCAGCAGAACCACTTACAGATCGCGTTTTTCCGCTTTTCCCCGTTTTTCGCGCAAGTCCTGAAAAAATTGTTGCAACAAGGCGGCCGCCTCTTCCTCTAACACGCCAGACGTGATGGCCACCCGGTGATTAAATTCCGGCGCGCGCAATACCTGGACGACCGAACCATCTGCGCCAAAGCGCGTGTCTTTAGCGCCATAGACCAATCGCGACAGCCGCGCCTGAATCATTGCCCCGGCGCACATGGGGCAGGGTTCCAACGTGCAGTAGAGCGTCACGCCAATCAGCCGCCAGTTTTGCACGGCCGTTGCCGCCGCCCGCAGCGCAATCATCTCTGCATGAGCCATCGGGTCCAGGTCGGCTTCTTTACGGTTAAACCCGACGCCAATCACGGCGCCATTCAGCACCGCCACCGCGCCTACGGGCACTTCCCCCAAAGCCGCCGCCTGGGCAGCCTGTGCCAGCGCCAGATTCATCCAATAATCATCCGCTTCCGTCCGCGCATCGTCGGGAATAGGCTTTTGAGTCAGCAAATCGTCTACCATACGCGAGATTATAACACTGACCGCCGCTTGAAGTCCGCCTCCCGGCATCCGACAGATTTTCCAGAGTTAGCGGCAATGGATTACGGGCAACGGATTGCGGAATACGGGTTCCCGGCGATTTTTTAGGAGGAATCGGCTTACAACTGACCAGAAACCGCTTTCGGGAATCATTTCAGCAATTCTCAATTTAGATCAGGCATTCGTGCGAACAGGGCAATTTCTTTGCAATTTAGGCTGAATTGTCATTCTGAGCGGAGTCTGCGGAGCGAAGAATCCCCATGTATTGGTCATTAGGGCTGAACGGGATGCTTCGGAGGACCTCAGCATGACATATTTCTAGTTAAATTGAGAATTCCTGGAATCATTTTGTGGACAAATCGAAAAATACGGGTATCCTATAAACGTTAAATATTTTTCACCCATGTTTGCGCAGCTTTTGGTTGTGTTTTAGACTGGGACTACATTTTGGAGAGAGTTAGACTTGGCAAAGAAAGTTTACGTAGGGAATTTGTCGTTTTCGGCCACAGAAGAAGATGTTCGTGACCTGTTTTCAGAGTTCGGTGATGTCGAATCAGTCGCCATGATCAATGACCGGGACACCGGCCGTTTTCGTGGTTTCTGCTTCGTCGAGATGGCCCCTTCTGCGGCTGATGCAGCAATTGCTGCTTTAGACGGCAAAGAAGTTGGCGGTCGTAATTTGCGCGTCAACGAGGCCCGTCCGCGTGAAGAACGCAGTGGCGGCGGTGGTAATCGCAGTGGTGGCGGCGGCAGTCGGAGCGGCGGTGGCCGTGGTGACAGCCGTGGCGGTAGCAGCCGTGGTGGTGGTGGTGATAACTACGGCCGTCGTAATGATTACAACGATAGTGGAAACAGCCGCCGTTGGTAAGTAATTGATTCCTGGCAACAGGTCAATTGCAAACAAGCGCATAGCAAAACGGCCGTCTCGGAACCTGATTGGGAACCAAGACGGCCGTTTTTTTGTCCCTCTGCCCGGTAATGAGTGAATCACCCCCTGCCACAGACCTTCACGATGATCCGCTGGCGCAGTTTGCCGCCTGGTACCAGGCGGCTCAGGCGCAGAATTTGCCCCAACCCAATGCCATGAGCCTGGCGACTGTGTCGGCTGAAGGCGACGTTTCGTCCCGTCTCGTGCTTCTGCGCACGTATGATCAGCAGGGATTTGTCTTTTACACCGGCCTGGACACGCAAAAGGCGCATGATTTAAACGCCCATCCGCAGGCGGCGCTGCTTTTTCCCTGGCTGGCGCTGGGGTGTCAGGTGCGCATTCAGGGAACGGCCGTTGCCCTTTCCACCACTGAAGTGTGGCAATATTTTGTCACCCGGCCGCGCGGCAGCCAATTGGGTGCCTGGCTCACACAATCCAGCGAAGTTATTTCCTCACGAAGCATTTTGCAAGCGAAAATGGCCGAACTCAAACAAAAATTCCAGGCCGGGCAAATTCCCTTACCCAGCGCCTGGGGCGGCTATCGTTTGCAGCCCTATCGGTATGAATTTTGGCAAAGCCAACCGGACAATTTGCCCGACCGCTTCGCCTATACGCTGCAACCAGACGGCCGTTGGCTGCGCCAGCGCCTGATCCCTTAACCGCGTCAAAAGGTCATATGGACATCTCAGCCGAAAAACTAGCCTACCTTTCCCTGCTCGCCCAACAATTCCCCACCATTCAAGCCGCCTCCACGGAAATCATCAACCTCAGCGCCCAATTGCAGCTTCCCAAAGGCACAGAACACTTCGTTTCCGACATCCACGGGGAGTACGAAGCCTTTCTCCACGTCCTTAAAAACGGTTCCGGCTCCATCAAACGGCGCATCGACGAGCTGTTTGTCTACGACATGGACGAGAAAGAAAAACGCGATCTGGCCACATTGATCTATTACCCGGAGAAAAAGCTGGCCCACTTGCTGCCCAAAACCGAAAATCCGGACGCCTGGTATCGCATCACTTTGTTTCGCCTGATCCGTCTGTGCCGCAATCTGGCTTCCAAATATACCCGCGCCGATGTGCGCGCCGCCTTACCGGCTGATTTCGGCAATATCATCGAGGAACTGCTGCACGAACAAGAAGGCAGCGATAACAAACTGGCGTATTACCGCAGCATCATCGAAACGATTATCGCTATTGGGCAGGCCAATGATTTCATCGAAGCAATGGCCGAATTAATTCAGCGGCTGGCCATCGCCCGGCTGCATGTCATTGGCGATGTGTATGATCGCGGCCCTGGGGCGCACATTATCATGGACACATTGATGGCCTATCATGACCTGGACATCCAATGGGGCAATCATGACATTGTGTGGATGGGCGCGGCGGCGGGCAGCGCGGCGTGCATCGCCAATGTTATTCGCACGGCGCTGCGTTACGCCAATATGGAGACTTTGGAACATGGCTACGCGCTGAGCCTGCTGCCGCTGGCCACCTTTGCCATGGATGTGTATGGCGATGATCCGTGCGCGCGGTTCCAGCCCAAAATTGGCAGCGATGAGCAATTTACGCAAAACGAAATCCAGGTGATGGCCAAGATGCACAAAGCCATCACCATCATTCAGCTCAAGCTGGAGGCGCAGATTATCCAACGACGGCCGCATTACGAAATGCAAGACCGCCTCCTGTTGGATAAGATCGATTATGAAGCGGGAACCGTGACGGTGAACGGCCGTTCCTATCCCCTCCTCGACGCCCACTTCCCCACCATCGACCCGGCCAACCCTTACCAGCTTACCCCGGAAGAAGCCAATACCGTCACCCGGCTGCAACAATCATTCGCCATCAGCGAAAGGTTGCAGCAGCATGTGCGCTTTCTCTTTTCGCGGGGCAGCATGTACCTGATCTACAACGGCAATCTGCTCTATCATGGCTGCATTGCGATGGAAAATGACGGCTCCTTTATGTCGGCGCGTATTGCCGGGCAAGAATTTGCCGGCAAGGCATTTATGGACCGGCTGGACCGGCTGGCGCGGCAAGGTTATTTCAGCACAGACCCGGACGAAAAGCGATATGGCCAGGACGTGATGTGGTATTTGTGGAGCGGAGCCAAGTCGCCAATTTTTGGCAAAAACAAGATGGCGACCTTCGAGCGTTATTTTATTGCCGATGAAACGACGCACAAAGAAGAGAAAAACGCTTATTTTGCCTGGCGGGATAAGGAGGAAACGGCCGTTAAAATCCTGCGCGAATTTGGCCTAAACCCCGACACGGCCCATATCATCAACGGCCACGTCCCGGTACAGGTGCGCCGGGGAGAAAGCCCCATCAAAGCCGGCGGCAAACTGCTGGTGATTGATGGCGGGCTGGCCAAGGCCTATCACAAAATCACCGGGATTGCCGGCTATACGCTCATCTTTAATTCCTATGGCCTGCTCCTGGCCTCCCACGACCCCTTTGAATCGCAGCAGCTCGCCATCGAAGAAGGCATCGACATGCAAACGCAGACAGAAATTCTGGAACGCAATCGCCTTCGCATTCGCGTAAAGGATACCGATGAGGGACACGCCATCCAACAGCGCATCAACCACCTGAAAGACCTTCTGTCCGCTTTCCGCTCCGGGCTGATTAAAGAGGCCTGACTTAGACCTAGTATGGGGTTCCTACCAGCGCTTCTTTGAGGCTAGACGCCAACTTCTGTAGCGAAAACGGCTTCTGCAAAAAGTGCACCCCACCTTCCAGCACCCCGCGATGGGCAATAAAATCGGCCGGATAGCCGGACACATAAAGAATTTTGATGTCTGGCTGGATGGCTATGATACGCTCGGCTAATTCACGGCCGTTCATCACCGGCAGAATGATATCGGTCATAAGCAGATCGATGGTTCCGGCATAATTTTCCATCTGGTAGATGGCCTCGTCAGGCGTAACGGCCGTGATCACCTTATAACCCAAATAGCGCAAAGCATCGGCCGCCATCTGCAGCACCGCTGCTTCATCCTCCACCAGCAACACGGTCTCACCTTTACTCTGAAGTGGTGGCGGCGACGGCCGTTCTTCTTCTGCCACCTGCACCGGATCGGCAAAACGCGGCAAGTAAACCTTAAATGTTGTACCCAGGTTCGGCGTGCTGTATACCTGCACCTGCCCGCCATTCTGCTGCACAATACCATCCACCACGGACAGACCCAGGCCGGTGCCCTTGCCGATTTCTTTGGTGGTGAAAAACGGTTCAAAAATATGCGCCAGTAAATCTTTTTCGATACCGCTCCCAGTATCGCTTACCGTGAGCATCACATAATCGCCCGGAGGCATGGTAGATCCATTTGCCGCCACAATGGAATCCGCCAAGGCGATATTCTCTGTTCCGATCATGAACATGCCCACTCCCTGGATGGCATCACGCGCGTTGACGCATAAGTTCACCAGGATCTGATCAATCTGCGTCGGGTCGATTTTGACCGGCCATACCTGCCTGTCCGGGCGCCATACCAGCTTAATCTCCTCGCTAAGCAAGTTCTTGAGCATTGGCAGAGTACTTTCCACTGCCGCATTCACATTTAACACCTTGGGAGAAACCATCTGCTTGCGCGCAAAGCCTAGCAGCTTGCGCACCAGTTCCGCAGAATGCTGTGCGGTGGTGTAAATTTCAGTCAGATTCCGATGCAGCAGCGTAGCCGGATCAGTCGCTTGCAGCGCCATTTCGGTGCGCAGCATCATCACCGCCAAAAGATTGTTAAAATCATGAGCAATGCCACCGGCCAGCCGGCCAACCGTTTCCATCTTCTGCGCCTGCGCCAGCTGCGCCTGAAATCGATCATGCTCTGCTTCTCGCTGTTTGCGCTCGCTGATGTCTTGTAAAAAGGCGAAAATAGTCCCCATATCGGCCAGGTATTGCGCGCTGATTTCCACATGAAATGTGCTGCCATCTTTGCGCCGGTGCATAGTTTCAAAATGTAGAGCCGTGTCATTTTTGATTTGTTCAATGTGCCCAGCTACATCCTCGGTATGTTCCAAAGCCTCAAGCTGCGCGATGGTCATCTGGCGTAATTCTTCACGGCTGTAACCACTCATACGGCAATAGGCTTCATTAGCCTCTATAATTTTGGCCGTATCCGGATCCACCTGCCAAAAGCCATGCATAGCCGTCGCCAAAATAGTGGCGTTCTGACGCGCGCTTTGGCGCAAAGCTTCCTCCGCCTGTTTGCGCTCGGTAATATCCCGCGAACTCACAATCGTTCTGACAAACTCACCGTTTTCATCAAACTCCCGGCGCAAAATATCCTCGGCCCATATGTAAGTGCCGTCTTTGGCTCTCATTCGATATTCATAACGGCTAATGGGCAGTTTCAATTGCCGGCCACGCACGATCTCAGCGCCGATGCGGCCACGATCTTCCGGGTGGATAAATTCCAAGATACCCGGCGTATCAAGTTGCAACAAGTCGTTCTCGTCATAACCCAGGCGCCGGGTAGAAGACGGGGAGGCATACACAACATTGCCAGCCACATCAATCAGTGTCACGGCATCTGTCGAATTTTCGGCCAGCAGGCGGTAAAGTTCCTGACTGGCGGTCAACGCTTCAACCGCCTGTTTACGCTCGGTAATGTCATAGTTGAGAAGGACAAGTCCATTCACTTTGCCGGTCTGGTCCAGGTTTGGGACATAGTTGACTTGAAGCCAGCGTTGCCCATTTGCCAGAGAAAATACGTTTTCGTACGAACATGCCTCGCCGTTTAGCGCACGCTCAATATATGGCCAGGCAAACTCAAAGTTTGCCTGGCTTAAAACCTTACTGACTGGCTGCCCAACAATCTCCTCCCGTGGTCGTTGAAGAGCATCTTCATATTGGCGATTGACAAAGCGATAACACAAATCAGGCGCACTGACATACGCCGTATACGCCGGCAGATTATCGGCTATGAGGCGCAACAGGCCCTCGCTCTGTCGCAGATTTTCTTCTGCTTGCTTAAGCTCGGCGATATCCCAGACCAGGTCGGCGAGACTGGACACGCTCTCAACGTCGTGTTGGGTGTAATTTTCCGGTTTGTTGCCCACACCCAGGATGGCAACAATGCGGCCATCGCGAAATACGGGCACTACCAACTCGCGCGTTACCCCGGCGTGTCCCTCTGGCAGACTTGTACGGTGTGGCAATGAAGCGTAATCGTTGTGAATGATCGGCCGGCGCTCCCAAATGCAGTCTACCCATACGCCAGCCTCGGAAATGTTGTAATGAAGTCCGTCGCCTTCTGCCTGGCAAATTTCTTGCAGGGTACGGGTAGACCATGTCTGGAGCAATAACGTCTCCTGGTCGGCGTCCAAAAAATGATAAAAGCCGATCCGGCTGCCGGTCAATATCTCCAGTTCATCCAATGTTGATTGGAGCAATTCCTTCAGCGGGTGCATGGCGGCAAATTGGAGCAGGCGCAGGCGCGCGGCCATGATTTGCTCTGTGCGCTTGCGCTCGGTCAGGTCAGTGGCGACGAGGCAGAAGTGATTGAGCGAGTCCGCCACAGCCAGGCGTTCTATCGACAGATAGACCGGCACCGTCGTTTCATCGCGGGCAGCGAACGACAATTCTTCACCCCGTTTGGGGTTTCCACCGTTCAGCATGACGGCCAGTATCTCTTGGCTGTCTGGCGGCATCCAGGCAGCGATAGGGGAGCCAATGAGTTCATGGAGGGGTGTTTTGAGCATTTCGGCGAAACGGCCGTTCGCGTACAAAATCACGCCCTCAGCCGTCAGAGTCAGCGCTCCGTCACGCATACTCTCCACCAGGGTCCGGTACGAATGGTCGACGGCCGTAAGCGCCTCTTCAGCATCTTTCAGCCGCAGGCGCAGCGCTTCGTTTTCGGCGGCAAGTTGTTTTTTGCTTTTGGTTGTTTTGGGCATATCAACGGTCCAGATAGGAGAGCAAGAATTCGCAATTGAGATCGGCGTTAAACCTGCGGTTTGTCTGTCAGGCTATGGTTTGCGCCATTTTGTTGAACCGGTAGATTTCGGGATCATGACCACAACGTCTTAACCCGTCGTTGCTGTCATTACAGGATAAAAAGTATAACACATACTGGCTCGCTCATGTGCCCGGAAACTGATTTGCGCCTGGCTGATTCCCAACCCGCCCGGCCTCCATTTGGGTAAAATTTTGCCCTGTCGGGATTGGTCCACTGCGCCTAAATAGGGCAAACGGCCGTATCCCGTAGCCTGCCACTTATTGCCCCCCTTCCATCCATCGGTTAGAATGCCCCCCAACTACCCGATCGCCGTCACTCTACGGCCGTCAATCTTACAACCTTTTCTCAGAGCAACCTTTTGCTAGACACCACCGACATCACACCCGACGAACCGCCTCTCCCCAATTCCCTCCGTGAAGATGGGGGCGTGGTAAAGGCTGCCGCCATCCTGGCCGCCGGCAACGTCGTCAGCCGCATCCTGGGGCTGGCCCGTGAAACCGTGAAAGCCAGCCTGTTCGGCGCGTCTGGCCTGCTGGCAGCCTACGAAATCGCCGCCTACATTCCCATCAGCCTGTTTGATTTGATCATTGGCGGCATGGTAAATTCGTCGTTGGTGCCAGTGTTCTCCGACTACGCGCCCAAAGAGCGGCGCGAAGAGCTGTGGAGCGTGTTGAGTATGGTTCTCAGCGCGGCCACAGTGCTGCTGCTGGTAGTCGTGGGCATCGTCGAAATCTTCACGCCGCAAATCGCCTGGTTGATTGGCGCGCGCAACTTTACCGACCCGGCGCTTACGGCCGTTTCCATCCACCTCATGCGCCTCGCCGCCCCGGCCGTGCTGTTCATGAGCATCGCCAGCATTCTCACCGGCGCGCTCTACGCCCTCAAGCGTTTCGCCATTCCCGCCTTCATCGGCGCGGTGCTGAATGGGGCCATCGTCATCGCCGCCCTGCTGCGCCCCGATCATATCGAAAGCCTGGTCTGGGGGCTGCTGGCCGGTTCCTTCCTGCAAATTGTGCTGCAACTGCCCGCCATGCGCGACGCCCGCCTGCGCTGGCAGTTCAATTTGCGCCATCCGGCCATCCGCCGCATTCTCAAACTATACGCGCCCATCGTCGCCGGGCTGGTCATCACCCAGCTTTCCGTCGCCCTCAGCTACAATCTGGCTACCCGCACCGGCGACGACAGCGTGGCTTTTATGCGCTTCGCCACCACGCTCTACCAATTCCCGCTGGGATTGGTCGTCACAGCGCTGTCGGTGGCCATTTTGCCCACGCTCTCGCGTCAGGCCGAAAACAGCCTGGACGATTTCAAACACACCCTTTCCGATGGTTTACGGTTGGTGATCACCCTGATTTTGCCGGCGACGGCCGGATTATTTGCCCTGGCGCTGCCCATCGTGGCGCTGCTGTTCGAGCGCGGCGAATTTTCCGCCGCCGACACGCTGATCACGGCGCAGGTGCTGCGTTTTTATTTGCTGGGCTTGCCCTTCGCGGCGATTGATCAGATGCTGGTTTTTGCCTCTTACGCCCGCAAAGATACGCTGCGCCCGGCGCTGGTGGGCGTGGTGGCGATTGTGGTGTATCTGGCCACGGCCGTTCTGCTCATCGGCCCTCTCGGTTTATACAGCCTCATGGTCGCCGATGCCGTCAAACACATCGTCCACACACTGATCATGTCCTGGCTGCTCAACCGGTCGCTCAACGGCCTGCGCGGCTACGGCATCGCCACCTCGGCCGTCAAATCGTTTGGCGCGGCCCTGGTCACCGGCCTGACTGCGCTGGGCGTGATGGCCCTGCTGCTGCCTATCTTCCCTCTGGACTCGCTGCTCAATCGGGTAATCGTCGTTTTGCTGGGCGGTTTGGCCGGGGTCGCCGGTTACACGGTGATGGTCTTTGTGCTGGACATCAAGATCGCCAAATCCTTGCCTGGCCTGCTGCGCCGCCGCAAAAAAGCCAACATCGCCTAGTAAGTCTCGCCACCGGCCTCTACTTCGGGTAAAATGTTTACATATCACCTGTCCTATGTTGGCGCAGCGCCGACGATATATGGGAGGAAACGGCCGTGTTAGAAAAAGCGTACCAACTCGTCATCCGCAAAGGACCCCATGCGGGTCAAACCATCCTTCTCGTCGCGCCCACCCTCACGCTGGGGCGCGATCCAGTCGCCGATGTGGTGATCGATGACGCAGAAGTTTCGCGCCTGCACGCTCGTCTGGTAGAAACCCCGGACGGCTACCGCCTGCAAGACCTGGGCAGCACCAACGGCACATTTGTCGATGGGCGCAATATCAGCGCCGGTCCCATCTTGCTGGAACCTGACCAGGAAATTCAGTTGGGCAGCAGCGTGGTGATTGCCTACCAGGAAATGCCCGACGAAGCCGAAGCCGACATGGCCGCTGAACCGGCCGCAGAACCGGCCGCCACCATGCTTGAAGAACCGGCAGAACCGGTAGAAACTGTTGGGGATGCTGGGGAAAGTGCGGCGGCCGTAACGGCCGTGCCCGACACCGAACCTCTCATCACCGCATTCACCGACCCCATGCTGCCGCCATTTGAAGAACCGGCCGAACCGGTAGACCAGATCGAACCGGTAGAACCTCTCGCTCCCCAACCTGAACCGCCCGCAGACGTTGCCTCCGCGCTGCCCGACCTGGCCGATCTGCCAAAGGCTGATCCGCCGCCCATGCCCAAAGCCACGCCGCGCGTCATCCCGGCCGCCGAACCCGTGGCTCCCCAGCCGCAAACCGGCGGCAGCTCCAGCAAACGGATCGTGAGCATTCTGGCCATCGTGCTGCTGATCTTGATGTGCTGCTGCTGTGGATTCCTTGTTTTTATGTACCAGTGGGGCGGCGATTGGCTGCTGCGCCAGATGCAAATGGTTCCGTAACTTTTTTACACGTCGCATACTAACGCTACAAAACCCCAAGGACGCCCCATTTTTAGACGATGCCCCTTGAAGGAGCACGCAAATGGACAAAGCCTGGTTACAAAATTACGATTCACGGGTTCCTGAGTCCCTGAGTTATCCGGTCTTGCCGCTGGACCATTTTTTACTCCACGCCGCCCACAAGTTTCCCAAACGAACCGCCACGATTTACAGCGCGCCAGCGAACGGCCGTCTGGCGGCCGCCCGTCTGACATATGCCCAGTTGAACAAGGCCGTCAACCATTTTGCCGCCGGATTGCAGCAAACCGGCGTCAAGAAAGGGGACCATGTAACCATTGCCTTGCCCAACAGCCCCCAGTTTATCATCGCCGCCTACGCCACCTGGCGGATTGGCGGCATTGTTGTTTGCATCAGCCCTACGATTAAACCCGACACGTTGAGCTATATTCTGACCGATTCGGGCAGCGAAACCCTGATCATTTCGCGCGGCCTGTATGAAACGGTGCAGGCTGTGCGCAGCAAAACCAGTCTCCAGCGAGTCATCATCAGCCGGGCGTCTGATTTTTTGCCCTGGACGGCCGTTTTTTCGACCAGCCTTTCTGGTAATCAGCCGCACGTGCGCCGGTTAAAGGGAGCCAGCGGCTCCTCCACGCTGTCGTTTAAGCACTTGCTGCGCGAAAAAACAGCCCGGCTGAAATTGATTGAGGTGACGCCGCCGGACACGGCCGTTATCCTTTATCCACAGCACGGCCGTTACAGCAGCGCCCGCAGCCAGCCCGGCGTCACCCTCACGCACCGCAATCTGGTGTGCAGCGCCACCATGCTAAACCATTGGCTGCCCCTGGCGTCCGGCCAAGAAACCACTCTGGCCGCCATCCCGTTTTATGACGCCTATGGGCTGACGGCCGTTCTCAATGCCGGCATCGCCCACGCCGCTACCCTCGTCCTCATTCCCAATCCCAGAGAAATTGCCCACAGTCTGAGCGCCCTGGCCCAATTTCACGTCACCTTTGTACCCGGCGTGCCCAGGCTGTTCGACGCCCTGCTGCAACAAAACGAACAGGACAAACGCAATCTTTCGTCCATCAAGATAGCCCTCAGCAGCAAAACAGCCCTGCCCTCGGCGCTGCGAAAAAGGTTTCAGGCGGCCACCAACGGCCGTCTATTCAATGCCTACGGTCTCTCAGAAACAGGCGGGCTGGTAGCCATGGACCCCTGGCACACCATCCGGCCAACGGCCGTTGGCCTGCCCCTGCCAGACACAGACGTCCAAATCACCGACACCTCATTTGGCACCGATGCGCTCGACACAGGCGAAATCGGCGAAGTTGTCGTGCGCGGGCCACAGGTGATGGCCGGGTATTGGCAGCAGTCGAAAACAACCGCCGAAGTGCTGCACACCGGGCCAGACGGCCGTGCCGGCTGGCTGTTCACCGGCGATCTGGGCTACCTGGACACCGACGGCTTTCTCCACATCACCACGCCGCGCCAGGATCCCATCGCCCGTGGCAAACTGCGCGGCCAACGCTAACCTCCCCGCCGGGTCATGGTCCAAACCATGACCCGGCCAATGACTTCCAGCACATCGCCCCTGCCCCTCTTTTTGTTACGCTAAAGACCAATAACCAAATCACAATACGTCATCCGTAGATTGCGCCGGCGCTGCCGATTGTTTCTGGTTCTTCAGGAACTCAGGGGTTAGACAGCCCCTGATGCGTGAAGCGTGATGCGTGACCAGAAAGGTTTCACGCATTACGCCTCACGCATCAGACCAAACCCCAGGAAATCCCAAAGACCCTTGTTTCTCAGCCTTCTCCGTATTCTGCGGTGACGTGACTCTCCAAGGAGTTTTTAATGTCTGAGCCAATTTTAACCACCAAAGACCTGCAAAAATCCTACGGCGATAATCAGGCCGTGAAGGGCATTACCTTCAGCGTTCTGCGCGGGGAAATTTTTAGCCTGCTGGGGCCAAACGGCGCCGGTAAAACGACAACTATTTCCATGTTGAGCTGTCTGCTGACGCCAACGGGCGGCACGGCCGTTATCGACAACCATGCCATCCCCCAGGACAGCCTGGCCATCCGCCGTATCATTGGCGTCGTGCCCCAAGAAATTGCCCTGTATGATGAACTGACCGCCCGCCAAAACCTCCAATTTTGGGGCCAGATGTATGACATGAAAGGCAAAGCCCTGAAGCAGCGCGTCGACGAAGTGCTGGAACAGGTGGCCCTGTCTGACCGGGCCAACGACCGCGTAGAAACCTATTCCGGCGGCATGAAGCGGCGCATCAACATCGCCGTGGGGCTGCTGCACAAACCGCAGCTGCTTTTCATGGATGAGCCGACGGTGGGCATCGACCCACAAAGCCGGCGGCGTATTTTGGACATGGTGCGCGACCTGCGCGACGAGGGCATGACGGTGCTTTATACCACCCACTACATGGAAGAAGCCGAAGAATTATCAGACCGCGTGGGCATTATCGATCACGGCCGTCTCATCGCCCTGGGCACGCAAGAAGAGCTAAAACAAGTGGTGGGCGAGCAAGAAACCGTGCGCCTGAACTTTGGCGAAGGCCACGAAGCCAACGGCCATGCCGACCTGTTCAACGGCGTGGACGGCGTATTGGCGGCCACTTCGCTGGATGGCGAGATTGTGTTGTCGGTGAAAGAAGCGGCAGCCGTGCTGCCGGCGGTGGTCACACGCGCCAACAGCGCCGGTCTGCCCATTCGGGCCATCGAAATCGAAGAGCCAAATCTGGAAGCCGTCTTCCTGCACCTGACCGGGCGCGCGCTGCGGGATTAGCCGCGTGCGGCGTGATGCTGACAGCCTGCCAAACACGAATCTAAAGGTAGTTACCATGAAAAAAATTCTGAACATTGGTTGGAAAGATTTGATTGTTTTGTTTCGAGATAAGGGTGCGCTGGTGCTGATGTTGGGCGCGCCATTTGTCCTGACGCTGGGGCTGGGGCTGATTACCGGCTCCTTTTCTAGCAACAGCGGCAGCGGGTTAGCCGGTATCCCCATCGCCGTGGTAAACGAAGACAGCGGCGAGTTGGGCCAGGGATTGGCAGATGTGCTGTTTTCGGCCGATTTGGCCGAATTGTTAGCGCCGGACACGGCCGTTTCCCCCCAAGCCGCCCGCCAACTGGTAGACAACAACGACATCGCCGCCGCCGTCATCATCCCGGCCGGTTTTACCGCCGGTATTCTGCCCAACGCCAGCGGCCAGGTGGGCGATGCTGTGAGCATCGAAGTGTACGCCAATCCCGCCCGCCCCATCAGCGCCAATGTCGTCAGCAGCATTGTGGAAGATTACATCAATCAGGTGGAAACCGGCCTGGTTAGCGTGAATGTGGCCCTGACGCAGTTGGTGATGAACGGCCGTATCACCCCCGCCGACACCGAATCCATGATGACTCTGGGGCAAGAAATGGGCCAACGCCTGATCAACCAGGACGCCGCGCCCCAACCCATCCGCATCGAACGCGACAAAGCCGCCGCCGAGGCGGCCAGCAACCCCAACTTCCTGGCCTACATCGCCCCCGGCATGGCCGTCGCTTTTCTCATGTACACCGTCGCCCTGGGCGGCCGCAGCATCCTGGCCGAACGAGACAAGGGCACGCTCTCGCGCCTGCTCATTTCGCCCACGTCGGCCACGCAAATTCTGGCCGGCAAAGTGGTGGGCATTTTCCTGACTGGCGTGGCGCAGGTAAGTGTGTTGATTGCCGCCAGCGCCCTGTTATTTGGCCTGCGCTGGGGCAATCTGCCCGGCGTTGTGCTGCTCATCGTCACCGTGTCGGCGGCGGCGACCGGCTGGGGGCTGCTGCTGGCTTCGCTGGCTAGCCGTCCCGGCCAGGTATCCAGTTTTGGCACGGCGCTGATGCTAACCTTTGGCATTTTGGGCGGCAGTTTTGTGCAGATTCCGTTCACCGGGCTGCTGGCCCAACTGAGCAAAATCACGCCCAACGCCTGGGCGATTGAAGGCTTCATGTCGTTAAGCCAGGGCGGCTCGCTGGCCGATATTGCCCCGTCGTTGATCGCGTTGGTGGTGATGGCGGCGCTGTTGTTTGGCACGGCCGTTCTCATCTTCCAACGTCGCTCCGGCGCGCTCATCGCCCGCTGAACCCATCAACCAACCCTTTATAGTCTGGAGGACTCATGTTCCAAAAAATGACCGCTCTGGCCTGGAAAGACACCATCATCCGCTTTTCCAGCCGAACCGAACTACTTTTCTTTTTGATTCTGCCCCTGGTATTCACCGTGCTGCTCAGCGGCGGCGTGGGAACCGGCCAAACCGGCGCGGGCGACAATCGCATCGTGCTGCTGGTGGTAAACCAGGACGGCAGCGAACCGGCAAACACGTTGATCCGCGCCCTGGCGGCGTCGGACGTGGTGCGCATCGAAGAAGAACCGCTGGCCGAGGCGGAAACGCGCTTCGCCGATGAGGCAGCGCCGGCGCTGCTGGTGATTCCGGCCGGTTTTGGCGCGGCCGTGTTGGATGGGTCCACGGCCGTTTTGGACCTGCGCCAACTGCCCAACAACAACAACGCCAACGCTGCGGATCGGGCTGTGCAAACGGCCGTCAGCGACATCAGCGCGCCGTGGATAGCCGCCCGCGCCAGCCTGCAAGAAGCCGAACAACTTGCGCCCTTCGCCGACGACGCCGCCAGACAGGCCTACTTCCAGCAAGCCGCCGATCTCGCCGCAGCGCTGTTGGCCGACGAGCCGCAGCGCGTGAGTGTCACCCAGCCAGAAGCGGCGCTCACAGAGGCCAATACCTACGATCAGGCGGCGCACCAATCGGCCGGGCAGCTCATTACCTGGGTGTTTATCCCGCTGTTGGGCACGTCGGCGCTGCTGGCGTTTGAACGGCGTTACGGCACGCTGCGCCGCCTGTTGGTAACGCCAACGCGCAAGGCGACGTACCTGTTGGGAACCATCTTCGGGCAATTTAGCACGGCCGTGGTGCAGATGGGCATTCTCGTCGGATTTGGTATCGTAGTAATGGGCGTCAACTGGGGCCGTTCGCCGGCCGGCCTGGCAATTATGCTGCTCACGTTTGGCTTGTCGTCGGTGGCTTTTGGCGTGATGATGGCCACGTTTGTTAAAACCGAAGGCCAGGCCAACAACCTGAGCATCATGCTGGGCATGTCGATGGCTTTGTTGGGCGGCTGCTGGTTTCCGATTGAACTATTTCCACCGGCGGTGCAAACGGCCGTGCACGTCTTGCCCACCACCTGGGCCATGCAAGGTCTGGCCGATCTGGTCATGCGCGGCGCCGGCGTGGCCGAAATTTTGCCGGAAGCGGCCGTGTTAAGCGGTTTTGCCGTTGTTTTTTTCGTCGTGGGCATTGTGCGCTTTCGGTATGAATAAGTAGATAGATTGGTCCAATCTTGGAGATTGGACCAATCTTACCAGGTAAATCGAAGAAGATGACATGAGCGCAGGCTCAACACCATCAATGAAACGGACACGGATGCACACGGATTTTCACGGATTCTTATCCGTGTTTATCCGCGTCAATCCGTGTCCTATGTTCAAGGGAGTTGGCATATGGAAAAACCGGGTGCGAATTTTTATGAGCAGGTGTATGCGGTGGTGCGGCTGGTGCCGCGTGGCAAGGTGACGAGTTACGGCCGTATCGCCAACATTCTGGGCCATCCCAACGCCGCGCGCGCCGTAGGCTATGCCCTCAACGCCCTCAAAGACAAACGCGACGACCCCGCACATCAGAACATTCCCTGGCAGCGCGTGGTCAACAGCCAGGGCCGCATCAGCATTGTCAACCGGGAGCATGGGGCTAATGTGCAGGCGGAACTGCTTAAAAGCGAGGGCGTCGCGGTGAGCGACGATCTAAAAATTGACCTGAAGATTTATCTTTGGGAAGGCTTATCTCTGCCGGAAATCGATGAGATTTTGCGGGGATAACCGGGCAGCGGCGGCGGGCCAAGGCGCTACATGGCGGCGCGCAGCGCGGCGATGATTTTTTGGTCGGTTACGGCGAAGGCGTAGCGGTCCAGCTCGGCCAGGGTGACCCAGGCGTGGTCGGCGACGCCGAGGTGTTGGGGGGAACCGGCCACGTAGGCGGCGTGGTAGGCGTGGAGGGTGATGCGGAAGTGGGTGTAGGCGTGTTTGATGCTGATCAGATGGTCACCAACCCGGATTTCCAGGGCCAGTTCTTCTTGAATTTCGCGTTCCAGGGCGGCGGGCAAGGATTCGCCAGCTTCTTGTTTGCCGCCGGGAAATTCCCACAAGCCACCGAGCAGGCCGTCTAACGGCCGTTGCGCAATCAAAAACCGCTCATCTTTCCCCATGCCATTCTGCCAGATGATGCCGGCGGCCACGTCGTAGTGGGGCGTGCGCTGGCGCGGGGGTTTGCACGGCCGTTCCGACTGCGTCCCCCGCTGCCGCGCCAGGCAAAAATCGGCCAACGGGCAGAGCAGGCACAACGGCTTCTGCGGCAGGCAGAGCGTCTGGCCCAGTTCCATGAGCGCCTGGTTGTAATCGCCGGGGCGCTCTGCCGGTACGAGGGTGGCGGCAAGCTGCCAGAGATGGTTTTTGGTGGCTGTCTGCGTCACGTCGTCGGGCAGGTCGGTGAGGCGGCTGAGGACGCGGATGACGTTGCCGTCTAACACGGGGACCGGCTCGCCGAAGGCGATGGCGGCGATGGCTCCGGCGGTGTAGCGGCCAATGCCGGGCAATGTTTGCAATTGGGCGGCGGTGGCGGGGAAACGGCCGTGCCAATCCCCCATCACCCTTTGCGCGGCGGCGTGCATGTTGCGCGCACGGCCGTAATAGCCCAATCCTTCCCACAACTTCAGCACTTCATCCAACGACGCGGCGGCTAAATCCTGCACCGTGGGGAATCGCGTCAGCCAGCGCTGGTAGTAGGGAATCACGGTGGCGATTTGTGTCTGCTGGAGCATGATTTCCGCTACCCAGATGCGGTACGGGTCGCGCGTGCCGCGCCAGGGCCAATCGGCGTGGCCGGCGTCCCACCAATCGAGCAGTGATTGGGCGATGGGTAAAGGGTGGGGTGCGGCGGATTGTGTGGTCATTGAGGTGTTCGCCTGTGGCCGGGGCATAAATGCCCCGGCAATAAAACGACGCCGGGTAAACCCGGCTATAGCTTCTCTTTTAGCCCCGTTTACGGGGCGTTGTTTTTTAGCCGAGGGCTTTAGCCCCTGGCTAGGTGGCCAGGGGCATAAATGCCCCGGCAATAAAACGACGCCGGGTAAACCCGGCTACAGCTTCTCTTTTAGCCCCGTTTACGGGGCGTTGTTTTTTAGCCGGGGGCTTTAGCCCCTGGCTAGGCGCGCAGGTATTGCACCACCGGATGGCGCTGCCCGGCGATTTCGTCCAGGTTGGCGGCGATGAGTTCGCCGCGTTGATAGAGGTATTCGACGTGGGCGCCGGTTTCTTCCAGAGCCAGCAAGACGTGGTAGCTTTCCACATTGCCAAACAATTCGCGGCTGATGGCGGCGATGGATTTCGGTTCGCGGCTGATGTCCAGCACTTTTTGCAGGCGTTGGTCGTGGGATTGGCGGATGGCGGCGATACGGCCGTATACATCCTCTATTGGGTCCTGATGCCCGCCCAACCCCAACCGGATGCCGTCCAATTTCTCGATCTTCTTGAGCGAGGCCAGGTAATGGCCCAGGCCCATGTTGTGGGTGATGGATTCAGGCGCTTGATGGGGCGTGATGCGCGAGAGGATGTGGTCGGCCGTCAGCATGATGTCGTCGACGTGCAGACAGACCTGGCCGGGGCAGTGGCCGGGCACGTGGTAGACGCGAATGCCGCCCACGGTCGGTTCATCCTCGTCCAGCAAGAACTGGATGGGCGTGGAGCGGTAGAAATTTTTGCCGAAATGGTAAGCGGCCATCAACCCTTCGCGGTGTTTGTCGGCGACGCCGGCGCGTTCCAGAAAAATGTCCAGGCGGCTGGCGGCAAAGACGATGCGCTCTTCAAAGTTGGACAGCACGCGCCGGTCCAGAATGTGGACGCCGATGGGGGCGTTGGTGAATTGGCGCACGAAGGGCAGGCCGCCGTAATGGTCGATGTGGCCGTGGGTGATGAGGATGGTGGAAACGGCCGTCAGGCTGATGGTGTGGTCGTACTGTTCGGCAACGGCCGTGACGCCCGCCAGCAGTTCGTCGTTGGCTTTGTCGTAGCCGGAGCCGCAGTCTACCAGGATGAGCTGATCGCCGTCGCTGATGAGGTAGACGTTGTTGACGAGGCCGGGGAAGGCGCGCACGGGGAAGGAATAAATAATCCGCCCGCCGCTGGTGGTGAATTTTTGGATGGATGTCATGGGGGGATTATAGAATTGTCAATGGTTAATAGCCAATTGACAATTGGCGATTGACGATTGACGATTGACGATGGGTGACGGCCGTCCCCGTGGGGATGAGGATAAAATGGCTGGTGCACGGGGCAAAATGGCTGGTGCACGGGGCAAAATGGCTGGTGCACAGGGCAAAATGGCTGGTGCACGGGGCAAAATGGCTGGTGCACAGGGCAAAATGGCTGGTGCATGGCACAAAATGGCTGGTGCACAGGGCAAAATGGCTGGTGCACGGGGCAAAATGGCTGGTGCAGCCAATTTGCAGTCGATTGGCTGGTGCAGGCAAAATGGGTGGTGTGGGGGCAAAATGGCTGGTGGCACAGGGCAAGATGAAGGGGTGTTGGCGGCAAGAAGGGTGGAAAAAAAATTGGCCCACTGCCGCGCATCTTCCGTTTGGGTTGTGGCCGCATCTCAGTGCCTGCGGTGCTCGTCTGACCGCGCCACACCCCGCTTGCCAGTCACCAACCCACCAGCCAAAGGCTGCTGCGCCAATAGTCCATACCCGCCATTTTGCCAACCGTTGACCATTGGCTATTGGCTGTTGGCAATTAGTTCTTTAAGGGTGATGGTTTGTAAGCCGGTAAATCGTTTAAGGGCGTGGTCGTTGGTCACGAAGTAGGTGGCTCTGGCATGAACGGCCGTTGCCAACTGAATGGCGTCTGGCGTGCGGAAAAACGACAGCAAAAAAAGGGTGTCAAAACCTCCCACGAGGCGCGTTCCTGATTGACGTATTCTTGCGCGTCCATACCTTGCCAGATGTCCGCGCCCAGCCCCTCCAGTTCCATGATGCTGTGCGCGCCAGACCCCTCCACCTGGCGGCGCACCTGCCGGGACAGCGCCTCTAGCAAACGCAACTGTTCCGGCAGTTCAAGCTGGCTGCTCAGTTGTAATACTCGTTCGTATTGGGTCATTCCTTTCCGCCTCGTTTTTGGTTTTATTATACACGGAAACTAACAGCAGCAGGGTGCACGGTGCAAAATGGCTGGTGCTGGGGCACGAACGGCCGTTTTGCAGCTAATTTGCAGTCGATTGGCAGGGTTCAGGCGTTAAACATGGGTATACTGGGGGCGTTCTAATCATTTGGCAGGCAGTGGGGTGGAGATGAGGGGAACGGCCGTTTGGCTTGCGGGTTGGGGATTGGCAAGCGGGGTGTGGCTCGGTCACAGAGCAGCCCTTCGGGACTGAGATGCGGCCACAGTGGCGGGGAATTTACTTATGAACACAAGAAAAGCGCTATTATATATTTTCGCTATTTTAGTTACCCTTTTCGTAGCTTGGCAATTGGACGAGTCATTTGGAGGCATGATTTGCAGCAGCTTAGTAATTGCGTTTGGCATTTGGATTGCAGACCTTTTTAGCTCAAAGAATTGTCATGAATCAGATTAACGTGGTTCCATGCTCCGGTGAAAAATTAGGTTCGTTTTGCATACGACGGTAACTGCAATATGACGCCACACCCCGCTGGCCAGTCACCAACCCGCCAGCCAAAAGCTGCTGCGCCGCTTTGCCAACCGTTGACCATTGGCAATTGACCATTAACCATTGGCAATTACGTTACGGCCGTTATCTCCCCGCTATATTTTTCGTACAACTTCTCTTCAACGACGGTGCGCAGGCGGGCAACGGCCGTGTCAATCTCGCCAAACGTCGTGTACAGCGGCGTCAGGCCCAGGCGGATGTTGTCCGGGCGGCGGAAATCGGGCAGGACGTGCATCTCCTGAATGTACGCCTGGGCGATGCGCCAGCCGTCCGGGTGGCCCAGCGAGATGTGCGAGCCGCGCCGGGCGGCCGCGCGCGGCGAGTTGAGCGTAAAGCCCAGCGGTTCCAACCGCGCGGCCCACAGGCCGATGAGGTATTCGCTTTGCCGCACCGATTTGGCGCGCAGGCGGTCGAGGCCCGCTTCCAGCAGCAGGTCGACGCCGCATTCAACGGCCGTTAGCCCCAAAACCGACGGCGTGCCGCTGAGAAATCGCGCCAATCCGGGGGCCGGTTCATATTCCAGGCCAAAATCGAACGCCCGCCGCTGCCCCATCCAACCGGCGATGGGGTTGGGCAGCGTTTCCTGCAAGTCGCGGCGCACATAGAGGAAGGCGGGCGCGCCGGGGCCGCCGTTGAGATATTTGTACGTGCAGCCCACCGCCAGGTCGGCCCCGGCGGCGTTCAGGCCGATGGGCAGCGCCCCGGCCGAGTGGCTGAAGTCCCAGAGCACGAGCGCGCCGTGCTGGTGGGCCAGATGGGTAACGGCCGTCAGGTCATAGGTGTAGCTGCTCTTGAACGTGGTGTGCGAGAGCGTTACCAGCGCCGTGTCGTCGTCGATAGCCTGCGCCAGCCCTGCCAACGGGCCGTGAATGCCGTCCGGCGACGCCACCACCTGCACCCGGTAATCCGGCCCCATCTGGCGGCAAATGCCCTGCAAAATATACAGGTCGGAGGGGAAATTCAGGTCGTCGGTGATGATTGTGTGACGGCCGTGCTGCGCGTGCAGCGCGGCCAGCGCCAGCTTGTAGAGGTTCACCGACGTGGAATCGGCCACCAGCACTTCGTCCGGCTGCGCGCCAATCAGCCCGGCGATTTTGCCGCCGACGCGGGCGGGCAAGTCAATCCAGCCCTCGTTCCAGCCGCGAATCAGCCGGTCGCCCCATTCCCGGGTTACGGCGTCGGCCAATCGCGCCTGCGCCGCCAGCGGCAGCCGCCCCAGCGAATTGCCATCCAGGTAAATCAAATCGGGGTCGGTGATGACAAAGCGGCCGCGAAACGCGGCCAGCTCATCCTGGGCGTCCAGTTGTTGGGCGTGGAGAGGTCAGTTAGGTAGGACATGTCATTGGGGAAACTGGAGATTAGAGACTGAAGAGCATACTAACCAGGGCTTTCAGCCCCCAGTCCACAGTCTTCAGTCTCTAATCCTCAGCGCCGCCCGCACGGGGCTGCCGTCGCCGCCGCCGATTTTGAGGGGCAGGGCGACCAGTTCGTAAAGGCCGTCAGGGGCGTTGTTCAGGTCCAGCCCTTCCAGGATGGCGACCCGGTTGCGCAGCAGGGCGTGGTGACCGGGCAAATCCTGGCTGTCCACGGCGTCCATCGACGGCGCGTCGGTTCCGTACAGGATAACGCCCTGCGCGTTGAGAAAATCGGCCAGCTCCGGGCTGGGGTGCGGGATAGCGGGCGGAAACTGGCTGTGCGGCAGGTCGCCGATGGGCGTGCGGACGAGCAAACGGGGTGCGCGGGTGAGGTCGTAGGCGGCGAAGTCGGCGGGGAAGAGCGGCCCGGCCGGTTTGTGGATGGTGACGACCTGAGCCAGGCCCCAGAACGGCCGTAAATCCACCGCTTCCAACGTCACCCCATCATCATCAAAATGGTAGGGCGCGTCGGCGTGGGTGCCAGTGTGCGCGCCCAAAATCATGCGCGTCACATTAACAGAAGCGCCCTGCTTCTTCTGCATGGTGGTCTCTAATACAAACGGATCGCTGCCCGGCCAGACGGACAGGTCATGGGTTAAGGTGCGGCTGATGTCGATAATTGTCATGCGGGGCAGTATAGTCGTGGGGGGAACGGCCGTCAACCGTCGTTTCAGTTCCACAGCTTTTTGTGGGACAATTGGGCCGCAACGAGAGCGAGTGGAGCATGAAGATGATGAAGCGAAGCATTTTGGGTGTGGTAACGGCCGTGATCCTCATCAGCAGTTGGTGGTTTTGGCGGCAAATAACCGCCCAAACCCTGGACAAATTTGTCTATTTACCCCAGGTTGCCCGCACCGAAACCCCCATGGTCGAACTGCGCGGCTTGTGGGTAACCCGTTTCGATTGGACAGCCTGGAACGGCGCCAGCCCGGCGCGTATCGACAAAATTGTGCAAGACGCCGCCGCCGCCGGGTTTAACGTGCTCTTTTTCCAGGTGCGCGGCACAGCCGACGCCTATTACGACTCCACGCTGGAACCCTGGGCCAAACGCGCCAGCGGCGTGTATGGGCAGCCGCCCAACCCCTATTGGGACCCGCTGACCTACATGATCGACAAGGCCCATGCCGCCGGTTTGCAGGTTCACGCCTACCTGAACATTTACCCGGTAGCCGTATGCAGCGACATCCCCGACGCCGCTGTCGTGCCGACGCCGCTCTACCACCAACTCATTGCCGCCCACGGCGCCACCCTGGACGACGACGGCGTGACCGAAAAGCCCAACGGCTTGCAATGGCTGCAGAACAATTCTGTGTATTGCAGCGGCGACGCCTACCTGTGGGGCACGCCTGCCTCCATTTTTCAAGACGACCATGTGATTAGCGTGGCGCTGGACATCGCCAACCGCTACGCCATCGACGGCCTGCATCTGGACCGCATTCGCTACGCCAGCAGCGCCGCCTCCTGCGATCCGGTCAGTGCGGAGCAGTCTGGCGTGCCCTGTTTTACCGACGCGCCCGCCGGATATGCCAGTTACGCCGCTTGGCAGCGGGCGCAGGTTGATGGCACAGTGCGCCGTTTTTATAACGAAGTGATTGCCGCGCATCCCGATTTGTGGTTGTCGGCGGCCGTGTGGCCGGTGCATACCATCAAGCCGGAATGGGGCTGGACGGAGTATTACCAGCAGGGATATGCCACCTACTACCAGGATTCAAAAGGGTGGTTGGCGGAAGGCATCATCGACAGTATTTCGCCCATGATTTACCCCAGCGCGGTCAACTGCCCGGATGACAATATCTACTGGACGCAGGCGCGGTGGCAGACGTTGGTGGCGGATTATCAACTGGAGAGTCACGGCCGTTACATCATCCCCGGCATCGGCGCCCAATACTGCGACTTTAGCGAAATTGACGCGCGCATCACCATGGCCCGAGCCATTGGCACGGCCGGACATGCCCTTTTCTCTTACAGCGCGCTGGAAAGCAGCGGCTTTTTTGACGATTTAGCGGCGGGGCCGTATGCGCAAACGGCCGTTATCCCCCCAATCCCCTGGCGCGCCACAGCAGGCAGCGAGTAACCCATGATGGACAACGCTTTGCTGCCAGGGTGGGTCACACTGGCGCTCATCGGGTTCGCTTGCGGCGGTTTGGGCTGGCTGCTTTTGGGCGTGCTGGCCCAAACTGGCGCGCGCCTCGGCGCGGATAAACGCGGGTTTTTCGCCGTCTTCCAACTGGTTTTTGCCGCGCTCACTCTGGGCGTTTTGGTCCTCGGCTGGATTGCGTTTGTGCTGGCTGAACTGGGCCTCTATTCGCTGCCGACGCTGGCCCTGATCTGGCTGGCGTTGACGGCCGTGTGCGCCCTCCTTCTAAAACGCCAGCGGCCCGCCTCGCCTACTCAGCCGTTTACCCCGGCTCCCTCCCGCTTCCTGCCGGCCCGCCTGGAACCCATCTTCCTGCTCCTCTGGTTCCTGGCCGCGTTGTGGCTCTTCTTCCGGCCGCACGAATTTATCATTGGCGGGGCGGATGCAGGCGTTTATATAAACCTGGCGGCGTCTATTGCGGAAAACGGCCGTATCCTCATCCACGATCCTACCTTCGAGCAACTGCCCCCCGCCCTGTATCCCGCCCTGCTGCGCCAGCAAACCGTCAACCCCATCGCCGATGCCTACCTTTTCCCCGCCTTCTACGTCGCCAGCCAGGAAGGGCCGACCATCATGCCGCAGTTCTACCACCTGCATCCGGTCTGGCAGGCGGTGGCTTTTGGCCTGGGCGGCGTCCATGCCGCGCTGCTGCTAACCGGCCTCTGGAGCTTGCTCGGCAGCCTGGCCGTCTATCTGACAGTGCGCCAAATCGCCGGTTGGGAAGCCGCCGCCCTGGCGCTGGCCGGTTTGTCGCTGAACGCGGTACAGCAGTGGTTCGCCCGCTATCCCACCACCGAGCCGCTGACCCAATTTCTGTTATGGACCGGGCTGTGGAGCCTGGGCATGTGGTTGGGCGCAGGGCAGCGCGAGTGGCCGCCGCGCCGTGCCTGGGCGCTGCTGGCCGGGCTGGCGCTGGGCCAATTGTTCCTGGTGCGCATTGATTTTTACTTTATCTGGCTGATTTTAGGGCTGTTGTTTTTGTGGCAGTTGGGCAGCGGCCAACTGCGCCGCGACGCCGCCTGGTTTTACCTGCCGCCTGGCCTGCTGACGGCCCACTCGTTCTTGCACGGGCTGACCCAGAGCCGGCCGTATTTTTACGAGATTTTTGGCTACGGGATGAGCTTGTTGGGGCGATTTTGGTTGATTCCGGCAACGGCCGTTCTTTTCACCAGCCTCGTTTTGTTCATCTTTGCCCGCTACCGGAACCGGTTGGCCCAACTAAGCCGGTATCGTCGCCACGTTTTGGCGGCCGGGGTGATCATCGTGCTGCTGCTGGGGGTGTACGGCTGGTTTATCCGGCCGGTTTACGGCGCGCCCAGCATCCTCAACGATTGGTACTCCACCAACCAGATACCCCGCCCCGACCACGAAAACCTGCGGCGTTTAGGCTGGTATCTGTCGCCGCTGGGCGTGTGGCTGGGCATTGGGGGCATGTGCCTGCTCATCTGGCGCGCCAACCGGCGCAGTGCGGTCATGATCGGTGTGGGACTGCTGTTTTCCCTGCTCTACTTGTGGCGCATCCAGACCAATCCGCACCACATTTACACCATGCGGCGCTATGTGCCGGTGACGCTGCCCTTTTTCATTGTGGCGGCGGCCGCGCTGCTGGCCTGGCTGGCGGGCTGGCGCAAACCCATCAGCCTGATTCTGGCCGGGAGTTTGGCGCTGGTCTGGCTGGGTGGTTTGGGCTGGCTGGCGCGCGGTTTTGTCACGCAGGTCGATTACCCTGGCCTTATCGACCAGATGACGGCGTTTAGCCAGCAGTTTGCACCAGACGCCGTGCTGATTTTTAACGACCCGGCGCCCATCGGGCAGGGCGACTTTATCGGCACGCCGCTGAAATTTTTGTATGGCCTGGATGTGTTCACCTTGCGCGATCCGGCGGCGTTGGACACGGCCGTTTTCACCCAACAGATCGACCAATGGCAGGCAGACGGGCGTGCGGTGTACTGGCTGGCCGTGCCCGATGGCCCGGACTGGCCGCTGGCGGCACGGCCGTTACAAGCCATCGCCCCTTACGCCATCACCACCACCGCCCTGGAAGGCCGCTACGATCGCCGGCCAACGGCCGTCATCCCCACCACCTGGCCGGGAACCATCTGGCAGGTAGAGCCATAACCTGGAGAAAGCACCTATGAGCCAACCGCAAGAGTTACAAATCACTGACCCGTTGGAGGCAAAATGGCGGGTGACCGAACGGCCGTTTACTTCCACCCGCCCCTTTATTGCCCGCCTGCGCCAGATGTGGAATGATGTCGCTACGACGTGGTATGTACGGCCGTTGCTGCAGCAGCAAAACGACTTCAACCGGCTGCTCGTCGACCGCCTGCAAGACCACGAAGCGCGGCTCATCGCCCAGGACCACGAACAAACCGACCGCACCCACGATTTGGCCGAACTGACCGCCCAGGTCGTGCAGCTTAACCACCTGCTGGCGTCCATCGACCGGCGGCTGGCAAACCTGGAAACGCGGCCAACGGACGGCTAACGAATGCGCATTGCCTATTTCAGCCCGCTGCCGCCCGCCCGCAGCGGCATCGCCGATTACAGCCGCGATTTGCTGCCCTATCTGGCCCGGGAAATGGACCTGACGCTGTACACGGCCGTGCCAGAACAAATCGACGAGACCCTCCGCCAGCAGTTCGCCGTGCGCCCTCTCGCCGCCTATCCCCAAGAACGCTGGCAGTTTGATTTGCCCCTCTACCAGATGGGCAACAGCGCCCATCACGCCGACCTCTATGCGATGATGCGGCGCTATCCGGGCGTGGTTGTGCTGCATGATTATTTTTTGCATCATTTCATCGCCCACAGCACCGCCGGACAGGGGCGGTATGATGGCTACACGCGAGAAATGGGGTACGCCCACGGACCGGCGGGGACCGCTCTGGCCTGGGCCATTCGCGCCGGTCAGGCGCAGCACCCCCTGGCCAGCCTGCCGTTAAACCAGCGCGTGCTGGATTTGAACCTGGGGGTAATGGTTCACAGCCGCACGGCCGCCGCTTGGGTGCGCCAGATGGTGGGTAACGGCCGTCCCGTCCAACCCATCGCCCAACCCATCCGCCCCATGCCCGGCCAATCGCGCCGCGCCAAATTGGGCTGGCCCGACGAGGCCATCATCTTTGCCTGCGCCGGGGAAGTGACGCCGCCCAAGCAGGTAGACCGCGCCTTACGCGCCTTCAGCCGCCTGCGCCAGGAGATGGACAACCTCTATTTTCTGATCGTTGGCGGCGAGTCGCCGGAGGTGGGGCTGGATGGCCTGATCGCCGACCTGGGCATCAGCAGCAGCGTGTGGCGCACCGGCTTTGTGCCCGATCTGGCGGCCTTTAACGATTGGCTGCACACCGCCGATGTGGTCATCAACTTGCGCGCCCCTACGCTGGGCGAAACATCGGCGGCGGCGCTGCGGGCGATGGCCGCGGCACGGCCGTTACTCGTTTATGATCATGGCTGGTATGGGGAACTGCCGGAAACGGCCGTCACCCTCCTCCCGCCGCTGGACGACGAGGCGCTGTTGGCCGCCATGCGCCATCTGGCCCAATCCCCGGCCGCCCGCCAGGCAATGGGGCAGGCGGCCCTTGGTTACATTGCCGGGCAATGTCAGCCGGAGCAGGTGGCTGGCGCGTACCATGCGTTTTTGCAAGATGTGGTTGGCGCTCTGCCGTTTTGACCATTCGGTAGGCATCATGTACCATTTTCTGCTTGGTAACGGCCGTAAGGCCAACTAAATTCTGCAGTAACGATACAGACCCCAAGGGTTTGCTCCAGGGTATAAACCCTTGGGGTCTTGGCAGAGAAACTGAATAGACCCCAAGGGTTTGTTCCTGAGAATTTGGATGATTGGGGTATAAACCCTTGGGGTCTTGGCAGAGAAACCTGAATAATAGACCCCAAGGGTTTGCTCCTGAGAAGTTGGATGATTGGGGTATAAAACCCTTGGGGTCTTGGCAGAGAAACCTGAAAGACAAGCGAGAATATGTTATGAGTCAGGAAGAATCGTCACCCACCGCCGAGGAGCTTCAGGTCGATATTGAAGCCATCATGCAGGAAATTCGGCTAAAAATCTTGACCGATCAAACCGTACGCATGCCCGACGGCGAGCCGTTGGTGGCTGTTGGCGGCAAACATCTGCCGCCGGCATTTTATGAGCATCTTTACCATGCCGGGCTGGCTTACAATCGTGTCGGCGTCAAAATGAACGTCACGAAGGTCAATACGCCTGTTATTGGGCCAATGGCTGAATGGCTGCGCCGCAAACTGCACGAACTGGTTCTCTATTATGTTAATCAGGTAGCCGCGCAGCAAGTCGAAGTCAATTACCACCTCCTGCGCGCCGTGAGCATACTCAGCCAGGAACTCGAAAAAGAAGAAGAAACACGATGATACAAAACATTCTAGGTAAAATTCAGCGCCGCCTTTTGGCCAGACAATCAGATTTCAGCCAGGCGACCGAACAAGACGTCTACTACTGCTACCGCCTGCTGCTCAACCGCCAGCCGGACGAAGCCGGCTGGGCCTACTGGTCTGATCTGGTGAATACCCACCACATTTCGCTGCAAACATTGGCCGATGGCTTCCTCAACTCCTTCGAACTGAAAACACTGCTGGAAGAACGCAACCGCCTGCATCTGGTCAAACTGGCCGACTTCAGCATGTATGTGCGCCTGAACGACCATTTTGTCGGAGGCAACCATCGCCAGGGAAAAGAGTTACGAACCCTACGTTACCGAGGAATTCCGCCAACTGCTGCGGCCAGGCATGACCTTTTTAGACGTGGGGGCCAACATCGGCTACTTCACGCTGCTGGCAGCCAGACTGGTGCAGGAAAGCGGCCATGTCTATGCGTTTGAACCCAACCCGGGGAACTGCGTTTCCTTGCGCCGAAGTCTGGCGGAAAACGGGTTCAATCATGTGACGGTGTTCCAAAACGCGGCCGCCGAAAAAGCGCAGACGTTGATTTTTTCTGGCGGTGGGGCAGACAGCAACGGCCGTATCATCAACGAATCCGAACCCATGGCCCAAGAATTCGCCCTACCCCGCGTCGAAGCCGTCGTTCTTGATGACGTTTTGGCCGATGCAGCCCGCATTGACGTCATCAAAATGGACATCGAAGGCGCAGAACCCCGCGCCTGGGAAGGGATGCAGCAGCTCATCGCCAAACACCGGCCCGTTCTGGTCATGGAATTTGCGCCGGAACTGATCCGTATTACCAGCGGCGCAGACCCTGCCGCCTTCATGGACGCCATCCAGACCCAGTACGACGTCTATATTTTGGAGCGCAGCGGGCAAAAAAGCGCCGCGCCGCAAAGCACCGCCGCCATCATGGCCGCGCAAGCCGCTTCCGGCATCGGCCACGTTGATGTGGTTGCTTACGCCAAAAAATGAGCCGACTCACCTTTGTCACCCCCTGGTTTGGGCCGGATATTCCCGGCGGCATGGAAGCGGAAACGCGGCGCACCATCGCCCAGTTACAGGCCGCCGGGTTTAGCGTGGAGGTGCTAACCACCTGCATCCGCGACTTCCATGCCGATTGGGGTAAAAATTTCCACAAGCCGGGCATCGACGTGGTGGACGGCGTGACCGTGCGCCGTTTTCCGGTGCTGCCGCGTGACAAAGCGGCTTTTGACGCAGTGAACTGGCGGCTGATGCAGGGCTTGCCCATCACGCCGGAAGCCGAGCAGGTATACATCAACGAGATGTTTCGCTGCCCGGAACTGTATGACCACATCCGCCAAACCTGCCGGGAAACCATCTACTTTTTTATCCCTTATATGTTTGCTACCACCTATTTTGGGGCGCAAATTTGCCCGGAACGCACGGCCGTAATCCCCTGCCTGCACGACGAAAGTTACGCTTATTTGTCGCTCTACCGCGATGTGCTGCCCCAGGTCCATACCCTGATTTTGCACGTGGAGGCCGAACGCGCCCTGGCCGACCGCCTGTTTGGGCCGGCCGGGCGGCAGGCGCGGGCGGTGATTGGCGAAGGCGTGGACAATGATATGCGCGGCGACGCAGCGCGTTTTCGCGCCCGGTTTCAGATCAACGAGCCATTTTTGTTGTATGCCGGCCGCCGCGACGCTGGCAAAAATGTGCCGCTGCTGCTGGAATATTGGCGGCACTATGCGCAGGACGCGCCCAAAGGCATGAAGCTGGTGTTGATTGGACCGGGCGACATAGCCATCCCGCCAGAAGCAGCGGACAGCGTGGTTGACCTGGGTTTTGTCTCGCGCCAGGAGAAATATGACGCCTACGCTGCGGCGGCTGTGTTGTGCCAACCCTCATTGAACGAAAGTTTTTCGCTGGTGGTGATGGAAAGCTGGCTGGCCGGGACGCCGGTGCTGGTACACGGCCGTTGCGCCGTCACCCGCGAACATTGCCAGCGGTCCAATGGCGGGTTGTACTTCACCAACTACCCGGAATTTGCCGCCACGCTGGATTACCTGCAAACACATCCGGCAGCGGCCAGGCAAATGGGGCAAAACGGCCGTGCCTACGTCCTGGCCCATTATCAGTGGCCGCAAATCATCAGCCAGTACCAACAAATTATCGCCACCATGCAAACGGAGGACGCGCCCCATGCCGCCAACCGCGCCTGAGCCAGAAGAGCTTCCCTGGATTGCGCTGCACGACGACGAGGTAACGGCCGTTTCCCTGATGGCCGAAATCGAAACCCGGTTGGCCGCGCGCCAGGAGCAGCCGGGCAGTGTGCCGCGACTCTTCCCCACGTTTGGCTACGCGGCCCCGCAGCCGGAACCGCCCGGCGGCGTCCACGACTTCACCACGCTGCACCATCACCTGCGCCAATTAAACCAGATGCCCGCGCCGGACACAGCGCCGCTGCTGGTGGAATCGCCGGCGCTGCGCGTGCCGGTTTTGGGCCGTTTGTGGCGGCAGATTCGCGGGCAGGCCCACCAGTTGGTGCTGTTTTATGTTAACCGATTGGCGGCGAGGGAAACGGCCGTCACCAACCACACCATCAGCGCCCTCAACGAACTCACCCGCCTGACCCAACGCCAGCAAGCCGAAATCGATCAGCTGCGCGCCGAAATCAACCGCCTACAAGAACCGACAGACCATGAATCGTAAACCAGCCAACGGAGCACTACACCAATTTCTCACCGGCGCGACGACCGGCGACGCCATTACCGATCAGGCGCTGCTGCTGCGCGGCTGGCTGCGCGGCCTGGGGTTCGAGTCGCATTTGTACGCCCAGCACATTCACGCCAGCATGGCTGAAGAAGTGCGCCCGCTGACCACGTATCGCCCGGCGCGAGACGGCCGTCGCGTCATTTACCATCACAGCATTGGCTCAGACGTGGCCGACTTTTTGCGCCAGAACCAGTTAGAGATTGTGCTAATTAATCACAACGTTACGCCGCCGGAATTTTTTGAGCGGATCAATCCGGCGTGGGTGCAGTTGGCGCAGTTGGGGCAGGCGCAGCTTCGCGCTTGCGCCCGCACACCATTCTGGCGCTGGCCGATTCAGCCTATAACGAGTTGGAACTTCATGAAGCCGGCTACGAGCGCACGGGCGTTTTGCCAATTTCGCTGGCGGAAGCGCAGTTAGATTTGCCAGATAATCCGACGTTGGCCGAGAAATTAAAGGGGAAACGGCCGTTGCTCCTCTTTGTCGGCCGTCTTGCGCCCAATAAAAAACAAGAAGACCTGGTCAAACTGCTTTACTTCGTTCGCCGCCTCCGGCCAAACGCCCAACTCGCGCTGGTGGGCGACCGCTGGGATCTAAAATACGATCTCTGGGTTGAGGAGTTGGCCGCCGATTTAGGACTGAGCGAAGCCGTGACACTCACCGGCAAAATCTCGCAGCAAGACATGGTGACATATTATCGCGCCGCTGATCTGTACGTGTCCATGAGCGAACACGAGGGTTTCGGCAAACCGTTTATCGAGAGCATGTACCTGGGCCTCCCCATTTTGGCCTACGACAGTACCAGCGTGCCTTACACCCTGGCCGACGCGGGCGTGCTGTTCCGGCAGAAAGAGTATGCGCGGCTGGCCGAGTTGGTGGACATTTTGACAACCAACAAGCCATTACGGCAGCGGATTGTGGCGCGGCAGGCGGCGCGGGTGCAGGTGTTTCGGGAAACGGCCGTTTACCACACCTTTTTGGAATTTTTGCACAGCTTGCAGTTGATTGATAAGCTGCCCGAACCGAGCAATGCCCGGCGGCCTGATTTTGGAAAATAGACCATGACTCAGCAGCGAGTGGCGATAATTGTGCAGCGATATGGCGAGGAAGTGAGCGGCGGGGCAGAACTGCACGCCCGCTGGCTGGCGGAGCGCCTGCTGCCGCTGGCCGAAATCCACGTCCTGACCACCTGCGCTGTGGATTATGTCACCTGGGCCAACGAATACCCGGCCAAAACGACGCTGGTGAACGGGGTGACGGTGCATCGCTTCGCCGTGGACCAACCACGAGACTGGGCGGCGGCGCAAAAACAAACCCAGGCGCTGCTGCTGCAAGAGCACAGCTTATTCGACGAAATTGCCTGGGTAAAAGCGCAAGGACCGTATTCGACGGCATTGTTAACGGCCGTGCGCCAATCCTACGCCAACTTCGACGCCTTCATCTTTTTCACCTACCTCTACGCCACCACCTACTTTGGCCTGCCGCTGGTGTCTGACAAAGCGATCCTCGTGCCGACCGCCCATGACGAACCGTTTCTCTACCTGCCCGTTTTTCGGCCGTTGTTTCATTTACCGCGCGCCATTGTCTACAACACCCTGACGGAAAAAGGGCTGGTCAATCGCGTCACAGGCAATCACGGCCGTGCGCAAGACATCATCGCCGGGGTAGGCGTCAACCTGCCAGACCACGTCTCCGCCGAACGCTTCCGGCAAAAATACCAGATAGACGGCCCGTTTTTGCTCTACGTGGGCCGCATCGCCCATGGCAAAAACGTGCCCGAACTGCTGGAAGATTTCCAACAATTCCGCCAACACCAGAAAGATCCGCTCAAACTGGTGCTCATCGGCAAAGCCAATTTCGACCTGCCCACCCACCCCGACATCGTGCCGCTGGGATTTTTGTCGGAACAAGACAAATTTGACGCGCTCCAGGCTGCCAGCGTCGTGGTGATGCCTTCGTTGTATGAAAGCCTGTCGATGATTGTGCTGGAAGCCTGGTTGATGGGGAGGCCGGTGTTGGTAAACGGCCGTTGCGCCGTTCTCAGGAACCAGTGCCGCCGCAGCAACGGCGGCCTCTACTACACCTCCTACGACGAGTTCTCCGCCGCCTTACAACAACTATTATCCAATCCTTCCCTACGCCAACAGCTTGGCCGCCAGGGCCAACGTTTCGCCCAAACCGAATACCATTGGGACACCATTATTCACCGTTACAAAACCCTCCTCACTCCTGAAACCCCCTAACACTTCAGCCAGACAAGACAATTTTCCCATTGTGAACGTTCCCTGAACTAACTACACTAATGGCATATATAAAAACAACTTTGTTGGTATAACTTCTTAATCTTAACCAAGACCCGGCTTCACAAGACACCCAAAGTCACCCCTCAAAACGAGAAGCCGGTCAGAGCCAACAACAGAGGTAGTCGAAAAAGCAATCAGAAAAACGACAAATCAAGGTTAAGCATTCCTCAAGCGTAGTATCGTAAGCACACAATCACTTTTGTCGTAACAGAATCATGTAATGGGAAAATATCTTATGAACACCAAACAGAATTTGATAAAAGGTTCATTACGTATCATTGTTTTACTGGGAGTTTTGGGAACGGCCGTGTTCTTCAACATTTTTCTCGTTGGCCGCGTTCATGCCGACCCAACCGGCGGCATTACCCCACCAGCCTGGAGCCTGGCTCTCCCCAGCGACACCTGCCTGCTCACCGGCGACAAAAACTGCCAATACAGCTCCCCCGTCCTGGCAGACATCAACAACGACACCTTTCTAGAAATCATCGTCGCCACCAACAACGGGCACGTCGTCGCGGTAGACCACAACCACAACATCCTGTGGGACACCGACACAGCCCCCTATTTTGGCATGGCCGCCGGAACCCAAGAAATCCACTCCTCCCCGGCCGTGGCCGACATCGACAACGACGGTTTTCTCGAAATAGCCGTCGGCACAGGCACCATCCACGCCAGCGTCTGCACCCAAGGCGGGCTAATCGTCCTTGGCCATAACGGCCAGGTAAAACCAGGCTGGCCCAAATTAGCGGCTGACGGCGATGTGCCTCCAGTGGGCTGCCGCGACACCATCTTCTCCAGCCCGGCTATCGGCGATCTGGACAAAGACGGCGATCTGGAAATTGTCGCCGCCGGATTCGATAAGCGCGTTTATGCCTGGCACCACACCGGTACTCTGGTCGAAGGTTACCCGCCAGACAGCGCCCTGCACGAACGATTTCCCACCTGGCCCAATCTTTACGGCCAACTCGGCGATGACACCTGGGGTTCTCCCGCACTAGCCGACCTGGACAACGACGGCTACCCAGAAGTCATCATCGGCACCGGTGAAGGTAATTTTGATGACAGCTACCCGAATGGCGTCGGTTGGGTTTGCCCCTACGCTTCCCCGGCCGGTTGGGCGCCTGGTTACTGCGGCGGTTCCGTTTACGCCTTCGACCGGTTTGGCGAACCCACTCACGGTTTCCCACGTTACTTTTTAGAAGAAATCAGCTCCACTCCGGCAGTGATAGACATCAACAATGATGGTAAACAAGAGTTTTTTATGGGTTTAGGGCAGTTCTACAATCTATATAGCCCAGATCACCCACAATATGGTTTTATGGTCATGGGCCTGGATGGACAGGGCAACAATTTACCTGGGTGGCCACAACCCACCGGTGGCAATGTGGTGGTGTCGCCATCTTTAGGTGATATTGCCGGTGATAGCGCGCCAGAAGTAGTGGCACTTTCCGATGATCGTAAACTCTACGCCTGGAGCCTCAACGGAACCCCGGTCCCCGGTTTCCCCATGACGCCCAGAGACCAAAATGGCAACGCCAGTTCCCCGTTTAACACCCAAATGGGACTCGTTTTGGGCGATTTTGATGGCGACGGCAAAATGGAAATCTTCCTGAACCAGAGTTGGACGGTGAATGTGGTAGACGGGAATGGCCAGCAGCTAACGGGAACCAATTTCCCCAACAACACCCAACCGATCTATTATGCCAATGGCACTTTAATCAACACGCCGGCCGTCGGCGACATAGACAATGATGGCAAATTAGAACTGATTGCCAGCAACAGCAAGCTTTATGTCTGGGATTTGAACAATTCCAGCGATCTGGCTGATTGGCCGGTTTTTAAGAAAAATGCTTCGCGCACCAGCGCCAACCAGGAACCCGGCCTCATTGTCACGCCAGATTGCGCAACCTATATGGCGCAGATCGGATCGTCTACTCCTGTTGTTGCCTATCTCAACCTCACCAATTCCGGTCTTGGCTCGTTTGATTGGCAGGCCTCCATCACACCAGCCACCGGCATTACCATGCTCCCGACTTCGGGCACCATTATCAGTGAAAACACAGTTCAGGTGCGGATTAATCCAGCCGGCCTCAGCGCGGGGATGCATGAATTTGTGGTCACGATTGAAGGTTCCACCGACGGCCGTGTAGTGAGCGGCAGTCCGGTGCAGGTGGTCGTTCAGGTTTTGGTTGTTAACAATCTTTACAAAACCTTTGTGCCCATGATCCCGAACAATTAATCAGGGTTTGGATGCACATTTTATTTGTCACGCCCGCATATCCCCCTTTTCCCGGCGGTGGGGAACGTTATGTGCGGGCGTTGGCATTTAATCTGGCGGCGCGTGGGCATCGGATCACGGCCGTTACCACCACCGCCCAATTAGAAACACAATTCTGGCTAGGCACAGGCACACCGTCCACCCAAATTGAACAAGATGGTCCCATATCGCTCATTCGCTGCCCGCTGCGCCCACTGCCCGGCGGGCAGTCTGCGTTACTCCTGTGGCGTAAACTCATGATTGTGCTATCGGCGCTGCCCGGCGACCAAACGGCCGTGCTGCAAAAAATGGCCCGCCTCATCCCTCCCGCGCAACAATTGGAACCAGCCCTGGCCGCCCTGCCCGACGACATCCAGCTCGTCCACGGCTTTAACCTTTCCTGGGAATATCCACTGCTGGCCGGCTGGCAGTTTGCCCGCCAGCGCGGCATTCCGTTCGTCGTGACTCCCTTCGCCCATTTTGGCACAGACAAACAAGATCGGCTGGCGCGCAACGCCACCATGGACCACCAACGCCATCTGCTGGCCGATGCGGACGCAGTGCTGGCGTTAACCTCGGTGGAAATTGACGGCCTGCGCGAGTGGGGTGTGCAAGCAAAACACACGGCCGTTATCAGCGGCGGCATAGACCCCCTACCCGATTTGCCAACAGGCACGGCCGTGCGCGACAGTTACGTGCCCGACAGCAGCCCGTTTGCCTTGTTCATCGGCCGCATGAGCCGCGCCAAAGGCGCTCTGGACGCCATGAAAGCAACCCTGGCGTTGAACGCCCAGGGGACGCCGCTGACGCTGGCACTCATCGGCCAGACTTCGGCGGAGTTTGACCAGTTGTATGCCAGCCTGACCGAAGCGGAAAAGGAGAGGATACGGCCGTTGGGCATCCTGACTGACGTAGAAAAACATGCCCTTCTCGCTGCCTGCGCCATGCTCCTGCTGCCCTCGCACACCGATTCGTTTGGCATTGTCTTTTTGGAAGCGTGGGCGCACGGCCGTCCGGTGATTGGTGCGCGGGCAGGTGGCATCCCCGGCGTGGTAGACGATGGCGAAAACGGCATTTTGGTCCCGTTTGGCGATGTCGCGGCGCTGACTGGAGCCATGCGCCGCCTGTTGACAGAACCCGACTTAGGCAAGACAATGGGCCAGCGAGGACAGCAAAAGGTGCAAGAAGTTTTCACCTGGGAAAGCGTGGGCGAGCGCGTGCTCCAAATTTACAACCACCTCCTGAATGCTGCCGCTTAAACAGACCTGTTTTGCGCATCTTACACGTTGTTCACCAATACCCGCCTGATGATGTTGGCGGGACAGAACTATACACCCAAACTCTGGCCGATTGGCAGGCGGCGCAAGGGCATCATACGGCCGTCTTCACCCCATCGCCACAACCGCCAACAGACCTCGCCTTAACCCAAGCCCACGAAAACGGCGTGCAAGTCTACCGCCTGAAGCTGGGACCACAGTCTCGTACCCGAGTATTTTGGCGCACGTTTGGGCAAAGCCAGGTGATGGCCGGGTTTACGGCCGTTCTCGACCAGGAACAACCCGATCTCATCCACATCCAACACCTCATGGGGCTGCCGGCCGGCCTGGTAGATGTGATTATCCGCGCCGGTATACCTTACGTCGTTACGCTGCACGATTATTGGTACCTGTGCGCCAACGCCCAACTGCTCACCAACTACGACCAGACCATTTGCGAAGGGCCAGATTGGTGGCTGAACTGCGCTCGCTGCGCTTTAGCGCGCGCCGGACATCCACAGGCAGTCGCGGCTGTGCCTGCGCTGGCGCCGCTGCTGGCCCTACGCCAGCAAAAGCTCCAGCGCGTCCTGAAGCAAGCGCGAGCCATCATCACCCCCAGCCAATTTGCGGCCCGATTGCATGAGGGAAACGGCCGTTCCCCACAAAAAATCCACGTCGTGCCCCACGGCATTGTCCTGCCGCCGCAGCTTCCCGGCCGCCCAAACACGCCCAATACCTTCCGCATCGCTTACATTGGCGGTCTTTCCTGGCAAAAAGGCGTCCATGTCGCCCTGGAAGCATTCGCCCGCCTGCCCGCATCGGCCGAATTTTGGCTGGCCGGCGACCTGGAAGCCGACCCGGCTTACAGCGCCGAACTACAAGCCCTGGCAACGCCCGGCGTTTCCTTTCTCGGAAAATTAGACCGGGAAGCCATCTGGGATTTGCTGGCTGGCGTCGATGTCGTTGTCGTGCCCTCCCTGTGGTACGAATCGTTTGTCTTTGTCATCTCAGAAGCATTTGCCATGGGTGTGCCGGTTATAGCCTCCGATTTGGGCGTGCTGGCCGACCGTGTGCGGCACGACGTAGATGGCCTGCTGATCCCCGCCGGAGACGTGAACGCCTGGCAGCAAGCTTTGGCGCGGTTACAACAGGATTCGGTCCTGCGAGAACGCCTGCGACAGGGCATTCGACCGGTACGCTCATTTTCAGATCATGCCGCCGAAATCCAATCCATTTACCAACAAATCGCGCCCGCCCTCCCTTAAACCGGACCGCGAAACCAACCAAATCCCTACCCGGCGATTACCCACTAAGAAAGCAGGAATTCTCAATTTAACTAGAAATATGTCATGCTGAGGTCCTCCGAAGCATCCCGTTCAGCCCTAATGACCAATACATGGGGATTCTTCGCTCCGCAGACTCCGCTCAGAATGACAATTCAGCCTAAATTGCAAAGAAATTGCCCTGTTCGCACGAATGCCTGATCTAAATTGAGAATTGCTGCTAAGAAAGCTCCGCCATTCGTCAATCAATGCTTCTGCGCTATAATGCCTGGGATTTGTTACCGAGAATCAATTTTTATGACTTCTAAGTTCGACACACCTTCCGATCCGCCCTACCAGGCAATGGAATTATTTGATACCGCCGATTGGGAAAACTGGCGTTCACGACTGGCGGAAGCTGTGCGCTACCGCTTTCTGCTCAAAAATCTGGTCACGCGGGAAATAAAAGTTCGCTACAAAAACTCGATTTTAGGTATGTTTTGGAGCTTGCTGAATCCCTTGCTGATGATGGTGGTTTATACCCTGCTGTTCACCAAGCTTATCCCCAACAACGCCATCCGCATCTTCCCCATTTTTATCCTGGTAGGCTTGATCCCGTGGCAATTTTTTAGCAACACGCTCATTGGCGGCACGGTTTGCGTGACCGATAACGCGGCCTTGCTGCGTAAAGTTTATTTTCCGCGCATCATGCTGCCTACGTCGGTGCTGCTCTCCAATCTGGTCAATTTTGTCCTGGCTTTTTTGGTGATGGTGGCGCTGCTATATGGTTATGGGTTTGGCCTGACAATTTATGCGCTTTGGGTTCCGGCGCTCTTGCTGATTCAGATGATTTTTATGCAAGGGATCATCATGATTTTGGGAACGGTGCAGGTTTTTTATCGGGACGTTATCCAGATTTTGAATGTGGGGCTGCTGGCGTGGTTTTTTCTGACGCCGGTTTTTTATCCCTTTGAAAGTTTGGGGACGTCAACGACGATTATGGGCGTTACGTTTAATCCGGCTGTGGTGATGCGCTGGCTGAACCCGATGGCCTCGATTATTGATGGCTACCGCACGGTATTGTGGGGGACAATGGGCAGCAATGGCCCGGTGAACATGGACCCGAGTTATCTTTTGCGCACATCGGTAACGGCCGTTATCATCTTCATCTTTGGTTATTACATCTTCAATCGCTTCGAATACCTTTTCGGCGAAAAAATCTAATCTTTCAACAAACACTTGTGAACCGAACATATACCCCTTACTGGATTACCCTTGTTTGCCTTGTCCTCCTCGGCAGCTTCCTGGCTGCCTGTGGCGCGGGCAGCCGCCTACCCGACCCGACACCCACTTCTGCTTCGCTGGCGGTGGTGAAACGGCCGTCTGCCACCCCGCTGCCCACTGCCGCCACCGAACCTACCGACACGCCGCTGCCCGCCAACCCCGAACAAAACCCAACAGCCGCTGCCAACACAAGCTCAGAAACCACGCCCACCATTACCGCGACAGCCACGCCGCAGCCCACAGCTTCGCCCACCAGCCGGCCGCAGTTAGACCCCACCCTGGATGCTACCGTCGCCGTCGGCTTCCTGCGTGAAGGCGAACCCACACCCAGCACCCCCATCCCTACGGCCGTGCCCGTCTTCGACATCCCCAAAGGCACCACCAACATCCTCCTCCTCGGCTCCGACGATCCCATCGGCGACGAAAGCAGCGGCCGTACCGACACCATGCTCATCGTCACCATCAATCCCGAAGGCCCCACCGCCTCCATGATCTCCCTGCCCCGCGACCTCTACGTCTACATCCCCGGCTTCACCATGAACCGGCTCAACACAGCCCTGGCCCGCGGCGATGCCATCGACTACCCCGGCGGCGGCGTAGGACTGCTCAAACAAGCCATCCTCTACAACTTTGGCATCCCCATCCACTACTACGCCGAAGTTGATTTCCAGGGTTTTCAGGACATTGTCGATGCCATGGGCGGCGTCGATCTGGCCGTTAGCTGCGAACGCACCGATTGGCGGCTCATCTCTCCCGAACTCGATCCTCTCAACGAGGATAACTGGGAAGTGTTCACCCTGCCCATTGGCGTCCAACACATGGATGGCGACCTGGCTCTCTGGTATGCCCGATCCCGCCTGATGGACCCGCTCTCCGATTGGGGTCGCAGCCGGCGGCAGCAGCAGCTACTGCGCGCCATGTTCAACCAGGGACTCGAACTCAACCTCATTGCCGAACTGCCGACACTCTGGAACACCTACAAAGACACCGTAGAAACCGACCTGGACCTCGGCCGGTTGCTGCAACTGGCTACCATTGCCCCGGCCATTCGTGAAAATGGCGTCCAAAATCTCTATTTGGCCGGCAAAACCGAATCCTGGGTTACGCCTGGCGGCGCGGCCGTGCAGCTTCCCGTCTGGGAAGGGCGCGGCATGATGCACGACACCCTGGAACGCCTCTTCCGTCCCCCAGACCTCAGCCGCGCTACCCGGAAACCCATCTACGTAGAAATCATTAACGCCACCGACAACCCCGATCTGGCAGCCCTGGCCGCCGACAATCTGGCCTGGTATGGCTTTATCCCCATAATTGGCGACCCCATCTCGCGCCCGGGCACCGAAACTCATCTCAGCTATTACAAACCCAACTTCAAGGAATCTTACGACTGGTTGATCAGTTGGATTTTTGACATGAACCGCAGCGAGATTGAACTCGCCGCTGATGCTGAATACGATTATGATTATCGCGTCGTCTTGGGCGACGATTACAATCCCTGCCGGCCACAACTGTATACGCCTGACGCTTTCGACCAATAAGGCACAGACTCACAAAAGCCGTTAGAAAATTTGGCGACTAACGGCCGTTATCACCCAACATCCCAGGCGCATAAGCCAGGCCGGCGCAAGCCAACATTGCAGGAGGACACACCGTGACCATGATCAATGACCGCCGCGAGATTCGGGGCTGGATGATGTATGATTGGGCCAATTCCGCCTTTTCAACCACCGTCGTCACCGCCTTACTCGGTCCCTATATTTTAGCCCTGGCTGCTTCCAGCACCGCGCCATTGTCCGTATTTGGCGTCAGAATTGAGCCGGCCGCGATTTTCCCCTTTGCCAGTTCCATGTCCGTACTCCTCCAGGTTTTGTTTCTACCTTTCCTGGGGACCATCGCCGACTTCACCAACCTCAAGAAACGCCTCATGCTCACATTTGCCTACATTGGCGCAGTGGCAACCGTGTTTTTGTTCTTCATCCGTGCAGATATGCCCGGTTTGGGAACCAACGGGGCCGTGGTGGTGGGCAGTTTGCTTTACATTTTGGCGAACCTGGCTTTTGGCGCGGCCGTTGTCTCCTACAACGCTTTCCTACCCGACATCGCCTCGCCAGACAAACGAGACGAGGTTAGTTCTCGCGGCTGGGCAGTAGGGTATCTGGGCGGCGGCCTGCTGCTGCTCATTAACCTGGGATTGTTAACCGTTATGGAAGACACCGCCCTGGCCGTGCGCATCAGTCTGGCCAGCGCCGGTGTATGGTGGTTGGTCTTCACCTATCTATTTCCCCACAAACGCCTCGTCCAACGCGACGCGGCGCGCCAACTGCCGCCAGGAACCAATATGTTTAAGCATGGCATCGAGCGCGTCTGGAATACCCTGCTAGAGATGTGGCGGCAGTACCCCATGACCTTCCGCTACCTCATCGCCTATCTTATCTACAACGATGGCATCCAGACGGTGATTATTGTCTCGACCGCTTTTGCCGCCGACGAACTGGGCGTAGAAACACAGAGCCTGCTGCTGCTGGTTTTGATGATTCAGTTTGTGGCTTTTGGCGGCGCGTTGGCCTTTGGGTATCTGGCGAAACGGTTTGGGGCCAAACGCGCCATCATGGTCAGCCTGATTATCTGGTCGGCGCTGGTGATTTATGCGTTTGCGTTTTTGTACACCGAGACGCAGTTGTTTGTTTTGGGCTTTGTGCTGGCATTGGTCTTGGGCGGATCCCAGGCATTAAGCCGCTCTCTCTTCTCGCAAATGATTCCGGCCGACCACGAAGCGGAATACTTTGGCTTTTATGAGATCAGCGAACGAGGCACTTCGTGGATTGGGCCGCTGGCTTTTGCCGCGGCCGTGCAAATCACCGGTTCGCAGCGCATTGCCATTGTGTCTTTAATTATTTTCTTTGTGGTGGGATTGGCGCTTTTGAGCCGGGTCAATGTGCGCCAGGCAATGCTGGATTCGGGCAATGATCCGGCGGGTGTGGTGCTGTAAGGAAGAGAAGACCAATTGACGCTTTTAGATTGGTCCAATCTGGGAGATTGGACCAATCTGATGTTTATTCCTCGCGCGGTTTGGTGCGATCTTTTTTGATCTGGCTGCGCTGCTTTTTGGCAGCGATCCGTTTTTCGATGGCGGCATGACTGGGTTTGGTTTTGCGGCGGGGTTTGCGTAATTTTAAGGCTTGGGCCAAAAGCTGCTGAAAACGCACGATAGCCAGTTCGCGGTTTTGGTATTGGCTGCGGGTGTCTTGAACATGAATTTGCAGCACGCCCTCTTTGTCCAATTGGCTGGCTAGATTTTTGAGCAGGCGTTCACGGGTTGGTTCGTCCAGGCTGGGGGATTGGGCGACGTCGAAGAGCAGCGTAACCCGCGTGGCGGAACGGTTGGCGTGTTGGCCGCCCGGTCCGCTGCTGGTAGAGAAGCGAAATTGCAGCTCGGCGGCCGGTAGGCTCAGGTTGTTGTTGATGAGAATATCGTTTTCGTCCATCATGCTTTATCCCTAAAGACGGATGGTAAGTGTATAGAGATTTGTCGAGAATACCAAAGTCTCGGGGACATTGGGCGATTGACCATGGCGCAATTGAATGACAAACACGTTTTAATATTTTTTTTGGATGGCGTGGGTTTGGGCGAAGCTGACCCGGCGCGGAATCCGTTTGCCACGGCCGTTTTGCCCCACCTTACCGCGCTCTTTGGCCCAGACTGGTACCTGGCCGGGCGGGGAGCCATCCTCACCGACAAAGCCAGCCTGATCCCCACCGACGCCAACCTGGGGCTGCCCGGACGGCCGCAAAGCGCCACCGGTCAGGCCGCCATTCTCACCGGGCGTAATGTGCCGCAGTTGGTCGGCGAACATTATGGCCCCAAACCCAACACGGCCGTTGCCGACATCATCCGCCAGGGCAGTCTGTTTCAGGAAGTCGTTGCGGCCGGTGGGCAGGCAGCGCTGATAACGCCTTACCCGCCCGGCTATTTTGCGGCCATCGACAGCGGGCGGCGGCTGCTCTCTTCTGTGCCGTTGGCCGCGGCCAGCGCCGGGCTGCCTTTGCGGACCCTAGAAGATTTGCGCAACGGCCGTGCTGTCAGTCCAGACTTCACCGCTCAAGGGTGGCGCGACCACCTGGGTTATCCAGACATACCCATTCTTACCCTGGCGCAAGCCGGAGCGCAAATGGCGGCCATCGCTCAAACCCATCACTTCAGCTTTTTTGAACATTGGCCCAGCGATGTGCGCGGGCATCGCGGCACGCTGGCGGAAGCGGCCGCGCATTTGGAAAGCATTGACGCAGTGCTGGGCGGCCTGCTGGAAGCCTGGGACGAAACCAACGGGCTGCTCATTGTCACCAGCGATCACGGCAATATCGAAGATAAGGAGAGCCGCAGCCACACGCGCAACCCGGTTCCCACTATTCTGGCGGGCGCGAATCAGGCGGCCCTGGCCAGCCAGATTAACAACCTGACAGATATTGCCACGGCCGTTCGCACCACGCTTGGTTTGCCGCTAAAATGAATCTGCCCAGCATTTATGCAGACCCGATGGGTTTGCTTATGAGAAATTAGACCTTTGGCACTCACAACCATTAGGGTCTAACCAGATACAAGGAATAAACCGTTCATGTCTATTACTTCTGAAGAATTTCGCAGCGCCTTGCGCCTCTTTCCGGCCGGCGTGACCATCGTTACCATCAAAGCGCCAGGGCATGATGCCCCCCACGGGCTGACCGTTTCGGCCTTTGTCTCTATTTCGCCTGAGCCGCCGCTCATTATGGTGGCAATCGATCACCGCGCTTTGGGGCGCGAGCTGCTGGAAGTGCCGGGCGCGGTCTTTGCCGTCAATATCTTGCCGCAAGGTAAGATGGAGCTGTCTAATCGCTTTGCCTGGGTGAAGGATGAGGATCGGTTTGCGGAGGGGGATTGGGGCACGGCCGTTACCGGCGCGCCGGTGCTGCAAGATGCGTTGGCCTGGCTAGACTGTACGATTTACGGCCGTTTCGATGCCGGAACCCACACATTATACCTGGGCGAAGTTCAGGCCAGCGGGGTTCCCAACCCGGACGCCGACCCGCTTATCTACTGGAATCGCGGCTATCGTCGCCTGGCGCTTGAAGGTTAATAAAACCCAAGACCCCAAGGGTTTTATGCCCAACTAATCCAATTTCTCAGGGGCAAACCCTTGGGGTCTGTATGGCTACAAAATCTTTTCTAATTTTGTTCAAGGTTAATGAAACCCAAGACCGCAAGGGTTTTATGCTCAACGAATCCAATTTCTCAGGAGCCATCATGAGTGGTCTAACCCACCACCACGAATGAAAAGGTTGAGATTTGTCAAATCTTTAAGATTTGACAAATCTATTTTCAAGGGAGCAAACCCTTGGGGTCTGTATAGCTACAAAATCTTTTCAACGTACTTTGTAGGAGCGGGGTAATGATACCCCGGCTACACCTACAAAATCTTTTCTAATTTTGTTTCGGTCTGGGGTCCAGCAGTTCGTCTATGTACAGCCAGATGACCCGCGCATAAATAAATATCGGGACGGCCAACAGGGCAATCAATACGCCGACGATGGCAAAGAGCGTCATCAGGGGAACTTTTTGTAGATAGAGTACCAGGCTGATAGGCCCCAGGATGACAAAGTACATGACGTACCCGACAAATACCGACATCATCCAATAGCCCTGCTCGCGTTCATAGCGGATGCCGCAGTGGGGGCAGGTCTCGTTCATACGTAAAAAGCCCCGAAATACATGCCCCTGACGGCAGTGAGAGCAGCGTAAGCGTAAAATAGCCATCAACCAATTCACCATCTACCTCCTGATTTTGTAACACGGTATCTGTTCACGTTTCTCTGGCAAGACCCCAAGGGTTTGCTCTTGAGAATTTGGATTATTTGGGTATCAAACCCTTGGGGTCTGTATCGTTACCTGATTTTTACTCTCTGCTCCCGGCAGTGGGTGCCGGGTTATTGCTAAGGGGTAACGGCCGTTTCCATTCCCCCAGTGCCGGGACAGCCACCAAAGCAATCCCGCCCAATTCCACCAACCAATTCGGGTAAACGCCCAGCACCGGACGAAACAAAAAGGCATCAATAGCGTGCAGCGAAACGGAGCGCAGCAGGGCAAAGCCCAATAAAGCCATCACGCCCACCACGGCCGTCATTTGTCCGGCGGATAACGGCCGTAACCGCCGCAGCAGCCAAACCAATACACCCGCCGCCAGCAGCACAATCAAAACAACCAGCGCCCCTTGCAGCCAGACGCGCGATTGATACCAATTCCCGGTCCAGGCCAACAGCCGCCCTTCTGTGGTCAGGCGGCCGATCAGGTTGCCCTGTTTGTTAATACCCAGCACGGCCATACTGGCAGCCAGCAGCCACCATAAGTTGGCCGCGCGCGGCGCGTTCGGCCGCAAACGCAGCGCACCGATGACGCAAAGAACGGCCGTGCCCCAATAGGCGGCCACCGTCACCCACCACATCACGCTTGTCAGGTTTACAGCCATCAATTACTCGCCCTCCTGCGGCATATCGGTTTGCTCTTCCAGCCCGACAGCCATCAGATAACCCCTGGCCCGCTCCGTGAGTGGGTAATGGTTCACGAGCTGCCAAAAGCGACGGCCGTGATTGGCTTCTTCCAGGTGAGCCAGTTCATGCACTATCACATAGTCGCGCACCCAGGCAGGCATGGCGGCCAGCCGGTCACTTAGGCGGATGGTGCCTTTAGACGGGGTGCAGCTGCCAAACCGCTTATGTTGGTTGCTAACATAACGGATGGATTGCCAGCGGAGACGGCCGTTAAAATACATCTTGTTCAATGCTTGCGCGCGCTCCGCCAACGAATCGTCGCTTTGGGGCGCAGGACGCACCTTACGCGCCAACTGGCGGCGAAACTTCTCAATGATCGGGGCGAGGGCGGCATCATCCAATTCGGCCGGGGCGCGCACCACCAGCACGCCGTTCTTTAGTTCAGCGCTAACGCTCTTTTGCCGTCGGGCGCTGCGCACCACTTCCACCGGCCAATCTGCCAAATGTTCATTCTTTTCCGCTTTCATAGGGCGGAAGTATACGCCATCCGCCGCGTGAATGAAATATGAGACCATTGGCATGGCGCAGTTCCCATGTTATCTTTAAGGATGATTCTCAGCGCATGGCTACAGATAGAAGGATAAACCGATGGACGATCAACTGCTCGACTTTCAAGAGATTCCCACCAGCGCCAACATGGTAATGATTACCGGTTGGCGGCAGTGGGCCGATGCGGGAACCATTTCCTCGGAACTGCCCGCTTACTTGATTCAAAAGACGGGGGCGCGCAAAATTGGCGAATTGAAGTCGGATGGCTTTTATCTGTTCCAGATGCCCGGGACTCACCATTTGCTGCGGCCGGTGGTTAACATTGAAGATGGCGTCGTGACAGACCTGGAGCAGAAGCGAAATGAATTTTATTTCAGCGGCGATGAGCAGCACGGGCTGATCATTTTCTTGGGGGATGAGCCGCACCTGAATGTGGAGCGGTATGGAGAAGCTTTGTTTACGGCCGTTTCCACCCTTGGCGTTACGCAGTTGGCCGGCGTAGCCGGTGTATTTGGTCCCACTCCCTACGATAAAGACCGGCAAATCTCCTGTATCTACAGCCTGCCGGAACTGCGCGATGTGTTAGAAGGCTACGCGGTCAGCTTCTCCAATTACGAGGGTGGCTCCAGCATAGATTCCTATCTGGTAGCGATGGCCGGACGTAAAGGAATTGCCTACTTTACCTTTTACGCCTTTGTCCCGGCCTATGACTTTTCGCAAACGGCCGTGCAGCCGCGCGGCATCCAAATCGAACGGGACTACACGGCCTGGTTTAACGTGATGCAGCGGCTCAACCACCTGCTCAACCTGGGCCTCGACCTGAAAGAGTTAGAAGCCAACAGCGCGGAAATGGTGACGGCGATTGACGCCAAAATTGAAGAACTCATCAAGGAACTTCCCCAGTTCAACATCCGCGAATACCTGGACAAACTCAGCGCAGATTTCGACGAACTCTCGTTTGTGCCTCTGGATGATGTCTGGGAGCAAGGTCTGCGCGACCTCTTCAAGGATATGGACGATTAAAATAGATTCAAACTACCAAACTTCCCGGAAGCTCTGAGCTTCCGAGCTTCCGGGAAGTTTGGTACAAGATTAAGGTATAAGTTGGACCAAGATTAAGGTATAAGTTGGTACAAGATTAAGGTATAAGTTGGAATAACTTTAACGTATAAATTTTTGACGACCCAACATTGACGGAAAAACAGATTGCTGCCAGCCTGGTAAACATCTGTCATCTGATGGTGATAATTGACACGGCCGTTACCCCGTGCTATCGTTGCATTCAGATCACCCCCAGCTATCATAAAAAACAAACCAAACCGAGGCCACAACTATGAGCGATCTACATGAGAAATATGCCCCTATCTTGCGTTTTAACAAAGGTGAAAACTTCTTCCCCATGCGCGTCGATGACCTGCTGCACCGCAGCAGCCTCTACGCCAAAGGGGCCGCCAACCCCATCGTACCCGCCGGACAGGTAACGCCCAGTCATTTGCAAAAACACGGCCGTTCTTCCGAAGTCTTCTTACGCACCGTCAGCGCCGGGCCGCTCTTTGCCCAAGACCTTGTAGCCGACTGGGAGCACAGCACCCTGGAAATGATTTACCGCTGGGCCGCTGAACAACGCACCACCTTTACCGAAGCGCTGGCCGAAAAAGCATACAGTTGGTTTGCCCCCAAACACCATCAGGCCGCCCAACTGTTTTGGTGGAACGCCGTCATCACCCCCATCCTGGAAGGACAGGTCGCCAGCGCCAAAGCCAACGAACTCCCCCGCCTTGTGCTGCCCAAAGAAATCTACCAGGACGCGCTAACCCATTACCAGGACCCTGTCTACAAACCAGGCTTCACTTACTATTACCGCCAGGTGAAAGACGGCCGTTTCCTCTGCCTGCAATACTGGTTCTTCTACGCCTACAACGACTGGGGCCACAGCTTTGGCGGCTTCAACGACCACGAAGGAGACTGGGAAGGCATGATGCTCTTCTTCCGGCTGGATGGGCAGGGCCGCCCGCAAGAACCGCCCAGCCACATCACCTTCGCCGACCATGAATCGCGCCAGACCAAAACCTGGGACGATCCCGACGTAACCGTCATCGGCACGCATCCCGTAGGCTTCATCGGTGGCGGTTCACACGCCACCTACCCCAAAGCCGACACCCACCCACTGATGAAACTTTACCATCTGTTTGATTATGCCACGGGCGACGGCCGTACCATCGACCATGATGAATGGATCCACCGCCTAAACCTGGATAACCTCTACTGGATAGGTAAATACAACGGCTCTTGGGGTACACGCTACTGGCTGCAAACACAATTTACCGTCAACGCTTTAGAGACAATCATGGCCGCCATGCCCGGCGGTCCACCTGCCGGCCTCAGGCTGCCCCGCGAAATCGAACTACCCGGCGTTGGCGCGCCCCACGGCCCTGTTAGCAAAGAGCGCCCCCAATATGCCAAACCGGTCCAATGGGCCGGGCTGGACAACAGCTAATCAGACGCTCGCCCATACATTGCCCTAGTTTCAGATTGGTTCAATCTTGGAGATTGGACCAATCTTCCATCTCCAATTCCCTGCCTACTGGTTAGCAGGCTGCCAGCGTTCATACGTTTCCGGATCATCCAGATCAACAATAACGCCGGCAGAGGCAACGGGAACCAGCAGCACATCATCCGGGTGATGGCGCAGCAGGCGGCGGGGAGCCGCCCCTTCCGGTAAAGCCAACAGTTCAGCAAAATAACGCCGGTCAATCAACACCGGATTGCCGCGCTGCCCCTTGTAAGCCGGGGCAATCAGGCCATAAGGCTGCTGTTCATACGCCGCCAATAACTGACCCATAACTTCCGGCGTCACCATTGGCTGATCAGCCAGCAGCACCAATACCGCGCCCACGTTGGGCGGCAAGTGGCGCACGGCCGTTTGCAAAGAAGACAGCATCTCTCCCTGGGCATAGTGCGGATTGTGTACCGCAGCCGCGCCTTCTGCCTGGGCGATGGCTTCTACCGCCGCCGCCTCATGGCCGCTCACGACAAGGGTGTGAGTGACGGCCGTTATTCGCGCAGACCGAATCACCTGCCCCAGTACCGTCGTGTCTCCCCACGGCATTAACTGCTTGGTGCGCCCCATTCTAGCGGATGTTCCGGCTGCCAGAATAACAGCGGCCACCCGACGTACCACCGCCCGTACCGGCTGCGCCGTGCGCAGCGCCCCAATCACCACCTGCTCGATACGCGCTTCGGTCAACATCAGGTGGGCGATTTCTGTGGCGGCGGCAAGCTGCACGGCCGTTTCCACCTTGTTGATAAACGGCACAACCCGCGCCCCCTCCGGTGCGCCCTTCAAACCGCCCTGGGGATGGGAGAGCAGGCGGGCAAGGCCAACGGCCGTCAACCGCTCATCCACAATCGCCGCCGATCCAGCAGCAGCCAGCAGCGCCCGCACCCGTTCCGGCCGGTGGGCCACCTGCTCCACCGGCTCATCCAACGCATCAATGCCCGCCACCGGCACCAGCAAAGTTGTTTCCGGCGGCACGACTGGCTCATGGTCGGCCGGCGCTTTAATCGGCCTCATGCGCGACCCATCCGCCTCCACAATGACCAGATCAATACCTTCTCGCCCCAACAAGCGCCCCGGCAGGGCTACCGGCACGCCAAACGCCTTCTCCACGTTAGACCCTTCCCCCACCGGCCCCACAATCAAACAATGCCCAAACGTATCCAATGGGGAGCGAAGCGCAGCGAGCAAAGATTGGACCTCTTCGGCCCAATCCCCAGTCTCTATTTCCCAAGCGCCAATCTGCACGACAGCGGGCGACAGTTTCATCTGCGCGGCGAAGATGCGCGTCGTGGTGGTAGCGATGGCGCGTCCGGACCAGGCTTGCGCCAGGGCAAACATCAAGCTGGTTTTGCCGCCGCCGCCAACAATGGACACCAATTCCGGCTGCGGTCCCAGCCCCAAAGCCGCTAACAGGCGACGGCCGTTGGTGGCGTTATCGGCCACTGCTCAGGCCAAAACCGGGGACCAACTCGGTTAAAAAGGTATCGACCAATTGGGCAAAGGCATCATAATCGACAGTGATCGACCCGCCGTGCCCTGCGCCCCAATCGGTAATTTCCAGGCGTGTGGTGGCCGGGTTGCTTTGGGCAAAGATGGCTTCCGAGTGCGTGGCCGCCGTGTAGGCATCGGCTTTGGCGTGGACAAGAAGGATGGGAATGGTGGTTTGGGTAACGGCCGTAAGCGGCGACACCTCATCTACCTTAAAATCGGCCCGCTGTTGGGCAAAGAAAATGGCCCCCGGCACAAACAATTTCACCCACGAGCCAAACATCTGCACCGCCTGATATGCCGTGATGGTGTACATATCCTGATACGATGAATCGGCCAGCACAAAAGCGGCGTTGGGAATCAGGGGAGCCATTTGCAAGGCTGTGGCCGCGCCATAAGAAACGCCGGTCACGCCGACCTGTGAGGGCTGCAAACCGGCGCGATCCACCAGCCAGTTAAAGGCTGCCTGCCCGTCCAGCTTTTCGTAATAGCCGAAGGTGTGATAGGCGGGCGTGCTGGCCCCATGCCCCCGCGCATCGTAGGCCAGCAAATCGCAGCCGCGATCCCAATACAAGGGGGCGTACTGCATCGCCCCGTAGCGTGTGCCGGAATAGCCGTGCAAGAGTAAGACAGCGCAACGGCCGTCCAATGGATTGTCGTAATAGTCACCGGCCAGGGTCACATCACCCGCAGGAATGGCCACCTCTTCCGGCGGCGGCAGGTTGGTCTCGCCCAATAATTCGATCATATAAGCCTTGCCGTCGGCCAATGATTGCGTTGGGCTGGCAATCAATACACTGGAAAAATAATAGCTGCCGCCCGCATAAACAAGCGCCAACAGCACCAACAAGACGAACACGAAACCTTTCCACTTTGTTCTCACACGCTCACTTTCTCCTGCTTAACTATTTGAAAAACGCAGACCCTAAGGGTTTGTCCTTGGGTAGTTAAATTTTGCGAAGCCTAAACCCTTAGGGTCTTGCCCGTGGGGTATTAAATTTTGCGAGACTTAGACCCTAAGGGTTTGTCCTTGGGTAGTTAAATTTTGCGGAATTCAAACCCTTAGGGTCTTGTATGATGGCTTTGATTGAGATGAGCCAGAATAGCTTCTAGCACGCCGCCGCCAATGGCTAACGCTTTATCGGAGATGGTAAAGCAGGCGGCGACTTCGGCGCGAGCGTCTATGTCGCCAATTTTGAGGGATTGGGTAACGGCCGTTTCCGGGGCAATCAAGCCGCGAATCACGCCATCAAACGGCGCGCGCACCGGCTGTCCGGCCACCGTCGCCAACCACCTCGCCGCTTTTCACCAAATCACCAATCGCCAATCGCCATTCCACCATGCCGTCGGCCGGGGCGCGCAGCACGCGCTCTGCCCCCTTGCCACCAATGATGCCCGGCGTGCCGGTATTGGGCAGCGCGGGACCGTCCCAAATCACCCGCCCCAACCAATGCCCGCGCATGGTCTCGATCACTGCGTGGCAGTCTGCCCCGGCGGTAAAGCCCGGTCCCAGGGCAACCACCAGCCCGGCCTGATCAATGCGCGTGTCGATGTTCCGTTTTGCCAGACGCGCATCCACAACAACCAACTGCCCTGGATCAGGGTGCCATTCTAAACCGTCCAGGTGCGGAGCAATAAGCACGGGGATGGTATCGGTATGGGCCATCGCCAGCGCTTCGGCGGGCGAGTGGGCAAGTTGGGCGTGCAAGTCTTCGATGGTAATGTGGCCTTCGAGAACGGCCGTAGCCAATGCCACTTTGCGCCGAATGACTAACGGCCGTGCCAGCTCCAACACAATCAGCGGGAAGCCAGCTTTGTGCAGCCGATAAGCCACCCCTGTCGCCAGGTCGCCCCCGCCACGAATAATGACAAGATGATCAGAGAATAACATTGTCTTATCTTACCGGCGTGTTTTGTTCAGAACAAATAGAAGGGTAAAATTCACATGATCCAATCGTCCAGACCGTTTTGTTCTTTCAACATGACCGCAAATAGGGAGATAGCTAAAGTGAAACTCATCCGTGTGAAACAAATTCTCGTATTCCTTTTCCCCTTAGCCATATTATCTTTAGTCGTAACCAGTTTGGCGCTGTTCGCTGCGCCGCCAGAGCCTGCGTCCGGTCCAATTCCCCCGCTGAACCCCACCGACCTCCTTCAGGAAAACGTCAGCTGGGGAACAGCCGCCGGGAGCTATCTGTTTTACACATCTTATGGAACCCTTTCTGATCCATTCCCCCCTGAACTTTGGCGAACGCAGGGAACCATTACCAGCACCATTAAACTGAAAACGTTTGCTGGAGACATATATGGTTTAACAAATTTCCACGGCATACTGATTTTTGCCGCGAGTGATGGCGTGACCGGCTCTGAATTGTGGCGCAGCGATGGCACGGAGGCCGGCACATATCTGATTAAAGATATTCACCCAGAAGGGCCTGGCTCTTACCCACATTCCATGTTTATTAGCGGCGACACGCTCTTTTTTGTGGCCGATGATGGTACGCATGGTCCTGAGTTGTGGAAAACGGACGGAACGGCCGTGGGCACAAGCCTGGTCAAAGATATTTACCCCGGCAGTTTAGGGTCCAATCCACGCAACTATTACGCGTTGGACGCAAATGGTCTTGTGGTGTTTAACGCCTATGAAATCGTACACGGCCGTGAACTCTGGGTAACCAACGGCCTCCGCAGCGGTACACAAATGATTGCCGACATCTACCCTGGGCAACCTTCTTCCTGGCCGACGTTTGCTGACGAAGGGTGGGATACAGGCGTACTCTTCGGCGCCGCTTACGACAATTCTGGCGTCAAGCTGTGGAAAACCGATGGCACCAGCAGCGGCACAACCCTGGTAAAAGATATATATCTTGCCAACTGGGCGGGATCATACCCTCTGTTTTATGGCATGGTAAACAACAATATGCTGTTTTATGCCTACGACGACGCCCACGGGTTTGAGTTATGGCGTTCAAACGGAACAACAGATGGGACAGTCTTGGTGAAAGACATCAACCCTGGCGTGGATGATTCCTTCCCTCCTTACGCCCTTGAGAATCTGGTCATGGATGGCAAATTGTATTTCCAGGCCACAGAGCCAACTCATGGCCAAGAGTTGTGGGCCAGTGATGGCACAGAAGCAGGCACCACCCTGGTCAAAGACATCAACCCCGGCAGCGCATCATCCTTTCCTCTCTTGCGCGCAGCTATCCAGAGGCAGTTATTCATGTTTGCCGATGACGGCGTTCATGGACGAGAATTATGGGTAAGTGATGGAACGGCCGTAGGCACAACCCTCGTCAAAGACATCAACCCCAACGGCAGCGCCATCCTCCAAGGTTGGACAGAAAATGCGACTGCCTTCGACATATTCTTCTTCTCAGCGTCAGACGGCCAGGGGCTGCCCGATAACAACCGGGATTTATGGGCCAGCACCGGAACCGCCACAACAACGATCAAAATCATGGACCACAATGTGGATCGCCTGACAGGTTCCCTCTCCCCTTACCCCGCTCCCATATCTCTGGAAACCATCCTTTATTATGGATTAAACAACACCGATCTGTGGAGCCTGACCCGCAGCGACATTCTCCACCTGTTTCTGCCCAACACGCCAAACAACTACCAGGATTACTTCCCCCTGAAAGGCAACATCGTCTTTGCGTCCGATAGAAACGGCAGCAGCGACCTCTACACAATGGCTTTGGATGGCAGCGGGCTGCGCCAGCTCACCAACGACGACTACGAAAACGGCGATTCCGCCTGCGCGGTGGATAGCAGCATCGCCTTCACTTCCTACCAGGACAACGGCAGCAGCCTTTATTTGATCGATTACCAGACGGGGATAATCAGCCAGCCGTGGGGAGCAAATCTGGTTGGGGAAGAGCCAACCTGGTCGCCGGATAGCCAGGCCATCGCCTACGCCAGCAACGGCGATCTGTTCCGTATCCAGATTAACGGCACAGGCCTACAGCAGCTAACGACCAGCCCGGCTCAAGATCAGGACGCCGCCTGGTCGCCCGATGGCTCTCGGATAGCTTTCGCTTCCAACCGCTCCGGCGCATTCCAAATCTACGTGATGGATGCTGCGGGCGGCAATATCACCCAGATCACAATGGCCTATGCTTCAGCCAAAGAACCATCCTGGTCGCCGGATGGCCAGACCATCACCTTCCACTCCGATGTAGATGGCGATCAGGAAATCTACAGCCTGAACCTGAATACGCTTACCGTTACCAAACTAACCGACAACACCGCTCAGGACACTGTGCCAGAATGGTCGCCGGACGGCAGATTCATTTTGTTTGAGAGCAACCGCGACGGGAATAACGAACTGTACGTGATGCTTCCCAACGGGGAAAATGAAACTCGCATCACCAACAACCGCGCTTTTGATTGGGGCGGCTGTTGGTATAGACTACCAAAACATCCGCTGGAAAACTAAAAGGGTCTGCGATAAGCAGTTATCGCAGACCCTTTGCATAAGATTGGACCAATCTCGGAGATTGGTCCAATTTCTAGTCGACGCCGATGCCGTGCTGGCGCAGCTTTTGCACGACTTTGTAAGGAACCAGGGGAATCTCATCAAACCAGATGCCGGTCGCGTCATGCAGCGCAGCCACAATGGCCGGAGCCAGCGGCAAGAAAGGCATTTCGGCCATGCCGCGCGCGCCAAATGGGCCAATGGGGTCCGGCACTTCCATGATGATGGATTCAACCCTGGCCGGTATGTCTTTGATGCCGGGGATGAGGTATTGGCTGAGGTAGGGGTTGAGGATACGGCCGTCTTTCAACTGCAAGTTCTCCATCAACGCATACCCGTGCGCCTGCACCACCGCCCCTTCGATCTGCCCCTGCACCAGCATTGGATTGATGGCCTTGCCGACATCATCGGCGCACACCACCCGATCAATACTGATGTGTCCGGTTTCCACGTCTACCGTCAGGTCTACCGCTTCGGCCACATACCCATAAGAAAAGTTGGGCATGCACACACCCGTTTCCGGATCATACGGCTCTGTCTTTGGCGGGTAATAGGTTTCGCGGGCAATGGCCGGGCGCTCTTCGTTGGCCCATTTCTCCAGAGCCTTGTCCGCCGCCTGCCGGATTGAGTTACCGGCCATAAAGGTCATGCGCGAGGCAGATACCGAGCCAGAGTTGCCGGTGCTGGCCGTATCGGACATATCCAGCTCGACCAAACCAACGTCTACGCCAACGGCCGTGGCCGCCATCTGCCGCAGCGCCGTATGCGATCCCTGGCCCACTTCAGCCGCCGCATGGCGCAAAATCACCTTCTCAATCTCGCCCGTCCCATACAGCTCAATAATCGCTTCACACTTCTCCGGCGCGCCAAACGAGAAGCCCACATTCTTAAACGAACAGGCGAACCCGCGCCCTTTCTTGAGCGATTGGGGGTTGGGGATCAGGGATTGGATGCTGGCAAAACCGGCAGACGGCGCCAGTTCTCCGTGCCAATTCGCTTCTGCGGCGCAGCGGCTGATGACTTCTTTCAGGCTGACGCCCTTGGGCATTTTGGTTTGCACTGTCAGCAGACTCTCTTCGGTGAGCGCATTCTTCAGGCGAATTTCTACCGGGTCCAGGCCCAACGCTTCAGCCAATTTATTCATTTGGTTTTCGGCGGCAAATGCGCCCTGCGGGCCGCCAAAGCCCCGGAACGCGCCACCGGGCACGTTGTTGGTGGTGATGGCGTAACTGTCGATGTGGGCATGGGGAATTTCATAGGGACCGGTCACCATCAGGTGGAAATTGCCCAACACTTTGGTGCTGGTATAGGCATACGCGCCGCTGTTCATAAAGACTTCGGCAGAAACGGCCGTTACCATCCCATCCTTCGTCGCGCCCCATTTCGTCTTCACCACCGCCTCGTGCCGCTTGTGGTGGCCGATAATACTTTCCTCGCGGGTCCAGGTAATGCGCACCGGTCGGTCGATGCCCTGTTCGTGCAGGCGCATGGCCGCCAACCCCAGGACAATCTGCAACGACATATCCTCGCGGCCACCAAAAGCCCCGCCAATCGCCGGATAAATGATGCGCACCTGATCCAGCGGCAGGCCCAGGGCATGGGCGACCTGTTCCTGGTCTTCATGCGTCCACTGCCCGCCAATTTGGATGGTGATACGGCCGTTTTCGTCCACATAACCCACGCCAGCTTCCGGCTGCAAAAAGGCATGTTCTTGATAGGGCAGCTTATACTCCCCTTCAATCACCACGTCGGCGGCCGCCCAACCGGCAGCCATGTCGCCCTTGCGAATCTGATACTTCTTCAGAACATTGCTGCCATGCCAGGGCTGCAAAACCACATCGTCTTGCATCGCCACAAACATATCCGTAATCACCGGCAGAGGTTCCCATTCAATCTGGATCAGGCTGCGCGCCTGCGCCGCCGCCTCCTCCGTTTCCGCAATGATCACGGCCACGTGATCGCCTTCCCACAGACTGACGTCGCTGTGCAGCTTACTGCTGCCCAGACCCACCATCACCGGCTGGTCGGGCATGATCAGGCCATATTCGTTGACGGGCACGTCGACGGCCGTTAGGATGGCCACCACCCCCGGCACAGCCGCTGCGGCCGTTGTATCCATCGCCACCATGCGCGCGTGCGGCTGATGGCTAAACAATACCTTGCCAAATAACAAATTGTCCGGCGTCAGGTCGCCAGGGTAATTGGCCTGCCCCGTCACCTTACCCGCCGCATCCACACGCGGCAGAGATTGAGAATCGTGCTTTTTCACATTACCCCCTACCACGCTCATCATCAAACGGATCTTTGGAACTGGAATAGAGCGATGGGTCGCCTGTATGACGACGGCCTTCCGGGCTGGCCATCATAAAGCCAAAGAAGAGCAAAAATTGCATAAACCCCACCACCACCAAAATCAGAAAAACAAGAAATACCCAATCTGGGACGGCGCGAGGCACGCCCCATTGGTAAAAAATGTTCAGACTCAACATTTTCTGACTGATTAAATACGTGATCAGCACATAGCTCAGACCGATGGAAAGCAGCAGCCAGATAAAAGCCACGATTGTGCGGCCGGTTATGCCTTTGCGTTTGGCTGTTTCTTCCTCTCGTTTCTTTTCAAGTCTCATGGATATACCTCCAACAACGCTTAGAATCAGGCTGAAACGGCCGTCTTCTCCACAGCCTCAATAATTTTGTAATACCCGGTACAACGGCACAAATTGCCGGCAAACGCCTGCTGGATGTGCGCCAGGTCGGGCTGCGGGTTTTCTTCCAGCAGCATCGCGCCCGACATCAAAAACCCGGGAATGCAATAGCCACACTGCACCGCGCCGGTTTCTACAAAGGCCGCTTGCAGCGGGTGCAGGTCCGCGCCGCCCTTCAGCGCCGCCAACCCTTCAATGGTCACAATGGTCGCCCCGTGCGCGCGCGGCGCCGGAACCAGGCAAGACATCACCGCCATGCCATCCATAATGACGGTACATGCGCCACACTCACCCTCGGCGCAGCCTTCTTTGGCGCCGGTAAGCTGACCTTCGTCGCGCAGCCAGTGCAAGAGCGTTTTGTGTACGCCGCCAACGGCCGTTACCGTTTGCCCATTCACCGTCGCCGTAATAGGCGCCGTCGCGTCATGGCTGGCCGCAAAGGAATCGCCCGTCGGGAAGACGCCGCCCGTATCACCCCACAACATAGTGGGATTTTGCGGCCAGTTCACGCGCTCCTGCCCATCACGCAAAACGGCCAGGGCGCGTTTGGTCAGCACCCGCACCATCTCCGTGCGATACTCGGCCGGGCCGCGCACGTCGTCGATGGGTGTGGGAGCAGCCGCCGCCAGCCGCGCCGCTTCGGCCGTCGTGTCGTCCGTCAGCGGTTTACCTACCAGGAAGGATTCGGCGGCCGGCGCGGAAATGATCGTCGGGGCCACACTGCCCAGGGTAATCGTTGCGCCGGTCACCGTTTCGCCATCTGCGGCAAACTCCAGTATGACGGCCAGATGGACCACCGAAATGGCTTGCGCCCGCCGCAAACCCAGTTTCACAAACACGCCGCGCGCGCGCGCCGCCAGCGGCGGGAAGCTGATGTCGATCAACATTTCGTCGGGGCGCATCACATTGCGCCGCACGCCGGTGTAAAAGGAACGCAGCGGCACGGTGCGCTGCCCGTCGGCCGCCGACGCCAGGGTCACAGTGGCTCCCAAAGCCCACAAGGGCGAAATGGTATCGTTGGCCGGGCTGGCCGTGATCAGGTTGCCGGCAACTGTCGCCCGATTGCGCAGCTGCGGCGAGGCTACCTCCCAACAGGCCTGCGCCAGCGGCAGCGCATTTGCCACTATGAGCGGCGAGGCAATGACCTGATTGTGGGTGACGAGCGGCCCAAGATGGATGATGCCCTGGTCATCCTGGGTGATCTGGTTGAGGCCGGGAATGCGGGTCACGTCGATCAGAACGTCGACATCCGGCCGTTGTCCACGTTCCAGTTCTAATAAGAGGTCTGTCCCACCGGCGAGCAGGCGGGCGGCACGGCCGTATTGGGCCAGCAGCGCCAGCACGTCTTCTACACGAGTGGGGGTTTCATACCGTTGAATGAATTTAGGTTGCTGGTTCATAGGCGTAGTATCTTCAAATTCAGGATTCGTTACAAGTGACATGTGTCATGAGGATAAAAATCTGGCGGGCAGCAAGTTAAGCGGATAAACGATCAGGGCGCAGGTTTGTTGCGGCGGAACTGGATGATTTCAGCCATAATGCTGATGGCGATTTCTTGCGGGTCTTCGGCCTTTAACTCCAGGCCAATGGGCGAATGGAAGCGGGTTAGATCAGCTTCCGGCAGACCGGCGGCGAGCAGCAGCCGCTGTGTTTCGGCCCAACGGCGGCGGCTGCCCATGACGCCAATGTATGGGGCGTGGCTGGAAACCAATCGCGGCAAAATGGCCTGATCGACCAGCACGTTGCGGGTGACAACGACGATGTAGGTATTGGCTGTGATGGTTAGCTGGGGCCAGATGGCGGCGAAGTCGCCGGGCAGGTAAACGTCCGCATCAGGAATGACGGTGGGGGAAGCCAGCTCAACGCGATCATCGGTGACAATAACCCGGTAGCCCAGCCAGTGGGCTAACCCGGCCACGGCCTGCCCCACGTGGCCGCAGCCAATGACCAATACGCTGGCCGGTGGTTGGTAGGTTTCCATATAGATTTCCATTTCGCCGCCGCAAACGCCAGGGTCGCCGCGCGCCGGATCGACCAGGGCGTATGGGATGATGCGGGGTTGGGTGTCGTGGAACATTTCCTGGGCAACGGCCGTTACCCGAGCTTCCAATTCGCCGCCGCCAATGGTGCCGCTGGTACGGCCGTCGGTATACACCAGCATCTTGGCGCCGGCATGGCGCGGCACAGACCCACGCGCTTGAATGACCGTCGCTAAGATGACTGTTTCGCCCGCCTCTTGGGCGGCCAGGAGTTCTTGCAAAATGGCGGAATTGTCCATGTTAGGGATTGACGCACCAACCGGCGACCCAACCGGAACGGCCGTCTTCCGGGCGCGTGATCAGGTAAAAGGTTTGGTCAAATTCTTCACCGGTGGCGATGACCTGCACCCGGCGAGTGTTGGCGCTAACAAAGGTCATGGGGGAGCCTGTCGTAAAAATCATTTGGTGGTCTTGCACGGCAGGGCGTTCCGGGTGGCCTAAGACGACGGAACGGCCGTCTCTTGTCTGGCCACATTGCCCGCGGCGCGCACATTCATCGCTGCAGACAACGGTGATTTGGGTAACGGCCTGCCCTTCGGGCGGTTGGGTCTGGGTGTCGCGGTTGAACAATCCGCAGCCGGTGATAAAAAAGAGGAAGAAGAGCGCCAGGAGAAAGGGGGTGGGAAACGGCCGTTTGCCCCAGAAGGGGGTCTGGGCAAGCGGAGCAACAGTCGGTAACTTCAGGTTCACGCCACCTCCAACGGGATGCAAAATTAAGACACGGTCAGCGCCAGTCCCAAACTGCTTCGCCGTTTAAGACGCGCTGTAATTGCGAGCCAAAAATGGTTGTCTTCAGGGGTTTGCTGATGAATCCATTGAAGCCGGCGGCGCGGGCTTTTTCTACGTCTTCAGCGAAGGTACCGGCAGTGATAGCGATAATTTTGGCTGTTTCTAAACGGCCGTTTGCCCGTACCGCTTCCAACATTTCAAACCCGCTTTTGCCCGGCATATTAATGTCCACCAGAAATAAATCTACACGAGGCAGTTTTTCTGCGTAAGCCAAAGCTGCATCCACACTTTTGCCGGCATAACAATGTTCTGCGCCGTTTAAGCGCAGCAAATCCATTGTAACCAACAGCGCGTTCGGATCATCCTCGACTACTACGATGTATGCGTCTAGTAACGATGTCATAAATTTAGCCCAGTCCCTTGGATGATATACTCTCCAGAGTGTATCAAATCAGCCCTGATTTACCAAAACAAGCGGTTCAACCGCCTCGGCGCACGAGATCGTCAACCGGCACATTGATTTGGGAAGGGGTTGCGTAACCACAAAGACCCTAAGGGTTTGCTCTTGAGAAGTTAGACCTGTTGGAGAGCAAACCCTTAGGGTCTTCCAGTAAAACAGACGGCCGTCGCGCTTTAGACGGCCGTCTTTAATTCAGGTTCTTGTTCAACAATTTCTTTTGCGGGCTGATAGATGGGCAGCGTGATGGTAAACTTGCTGCCCTGCCCAAGGTCGCTTTCCACCGACAACGTCCCCTGATGCCGTTCGATCAAATGTTTGGTGATGGGCAAACCCAGCCCCGTGCCGATACGTTTGCGGGCGGCCGTATCATCAATCTGGCGGAATTCGATGAAAATCGTCTCGTGATGCTCCGGCGCAATGCCAATGCCGGTATCCTCAACAATAATTTTTACCGTACTGCCATTCGGATACACCCGCAGCGCAATATAGCCTTCCTCGGTATATTTGGCGGCGTTGCCCAACAAATTAATGAAAGCCTGTTTCAAGCGCATCTGGTCCACCTGAACCAACGGCCATTCAGAGGGATAATCGCGCAGCAGTTCCACGTTTTTGTCCAGAAGCAGCCCGCGCGTGCTGGTCATCGCTTCCTCGCACACGTGGTAAAGATGGATGGTTTCCAGGTGAAGTTTAAATTCGCCCGATTCGATCTGAGCCATATCCAGCAGGTCATTCAGGATTTCCAACAGATGCCAGCCAGATTGTTCCACGCGCTTGAGGTAATCGATCTGCTCTGTACTGACTGGTCCACGCCCGCCCAAAGCCAGGATATGGGCGAAATTTACAATGGCGTTCAACGGAGTACGCAGTTCATGGCTCACGTTGTTCATAAACCGCGTGCGCAAATCGCGTTCATTTTCGGCTGCGTGGCGCGCGATCTCTAGCTGATCGTTGAGGTATTGCAGGCGCGCATTTGTCAGACTTAGTTCGCCCTGAATGGCAAAGAGTTCATCGCGCCGCTGTTGGGCGCGGCGATGTAGGAAGCTGGTGGCTTCTACGGCCGTTTGCCATTCTATCGCCGTCAAATAAGCCACCACAGCCAAAGAAAAATTGATCAGAAGCGAGGGGAAGTAGGCAAAAAAGCTTTCTGCCCCCCATATACCTAAATATGCCGTCCCTAAAGCAATTAAAACCATCGAAATGGCCCAGTTAGTGAACGCCGACGAGGGTTTGATAATCATGCTGCCAATAATAATAAAGATGCCATAGACATAGGGCAGCGGGCCAACAACCCCTGGCTCATGCGTACTCACCAGCATGATGGTCAACATGATCATATGGCCCCAGGAGAACAATGTGCCGCCGGCCCACTGATTCCCCTGTTTCACCAGCTTCCAGGCAAACCAATTGCCGACTGTGCTAAAAACAGCATAAGCTACATACGGCCAGCTAGCGGTCAGGCTGTTGGCCGCCAAAATGGCGCCAAAGCAGACCGCAAGAACAAATCCGGTGACGATAGGAAAAATTAATTGGCTGGAATCAGCTCGAAGCTCATCGCGATAATCTTCTTCTATTATGTTTGTCATGATTTTTATGTGTCTATACAGACCCTAAGGGTTTGCTCTTGAGGATTTGGCTTATTGGGGTACCAAACCCTTGGGGTCTTGCCAGAGAAACCTGAACAGTTACGAGTTTATTTTTATCAGGCCTTAAGTTTGAGCCGTTTACCGAGGGTGAAATTATCGGAAACGAAGAGGGAAACGGCCGTTTCCCTGCACAGCCCATCATTGCATCAGACCATTATACCTGCCCAACTCCGAGATCATGACGGGAAAAGTGTACTACCCAGCGCACAAAAAAGCGTCCCAGACACGGCCTGGGACGCTTTTTCACCGAACTTTCACTGATTTCGCCAATCAGCGGGGCGATATACGGCCGTTAACCGTTATACCCCTCGCTAAAAATATCAATCATCAACATGGGGTCGCCTAACGGGTAAAGAATAGGGCAGGTGCAGCCGTTGTCGATGTATTCGCGCACTTTGGCCTTCACTTCTTCAGGCGAGCCGCTGGCCGTACACATCTGCACCACGTCATCGGGAACCAGATGCATGGCCGACTCGATTTCTTCGTCGGTTGCCGGCCAGGTGAGTACCTGATGAATCTCATCCAGCAATTCCTGGCTGACGCCGCTGGCCTTCATGAGATGCGGCTGCTGGCCGAGATACTGCGTCATCATCTTGCGGGCTTTGTCCAGCGCCTTTTTACGATCATGATCCACCGAGCAAATCATCAACTGCGGGCGATCAATGTCATCCAGGGTGCGACCAGACAGCTTGGCGCCTTTTTCCAGCGCATCCAACGCTTCCAGGTTGTACTTCGGATTGACAAGATAATTCATGCAGACGCCATCGGCAATCTCGCCGGCCATTTCCATCATTTTCATGCCGGTCGCGCCGATGTAGATGGGGACGTTGCGTGGTTCACGACGGCCGTGTACCACATCCAGCATAATATCATCCACATAATGAAACTCGCCATGAAATGTGACCCGCTCCATATTCAACAACCGCCGCATCACGTCGATGGTTTCTCGCATCGCGCTCAGTGGTTTACGGCGGTTAATGCCCACCTTCGTGGCCAGCGGATCCCACCACGCGCCAATGCCGCAAATAATGCGGTCTGGCGCCAGATCATCCAGCGTCAGGAAAGTGGCGGCCAACAAGCCAATGTTGCGCGTCCAGTTGTTGGTCACGCCGCTGGCAACCTTTATCCGGCTGGTGGTGGCGGCAAACGCAGCCATCGGCACAATGGCGTCACGCACCAGACGGCTTTCCGCCTGCCAGACGGCTTCAAAGCCCTTTTCCTCGGCATATTGGACGAGTTTTATCCCTTCCTGCAAGGAGTGGGCATCCTGCAAATAAAGTGCTACGCGATCTTGAGACATGGGAACCTCCTTTGGTGGGTGGACCGGTTGGGTTGACTATGGCGCGTTCCGTTAGCGGTTTGTGGCTAATGAAACTCCGCCATACCCGAAACGTTCAACCGGGCCTGTTGGTAAATTTGCCAATCAATTTCTGTATCCAGGTCAAATTGCAAACCGGGGCGCTGCACAATCTGGCAAGCCATGCGCCGGCGGCGGCCTTCGCGCAAATGTTTCTGAAAGCTGCCCGGACCATACTGAAAGGTGAAGGCGTCTGGCGGGCTAAGAAACAGCGCGTTTGTGCCGCTGCCCCGATCGTCGCTGCAAATGACCAGCATGGGGCCGTCGCCGGTTCGTTGAGCCAGTAAATGGCGCACATCCATGGCGGTTAAAAAGGGCAAATCGGCCGGCAAAATGAGGACGCCAGCCGCGCCATGCGCCGCAGCCAGATGGGTGGCCTGGGTAACGGCCGTATTCAACCCCAACGGCCGTTCCTCCGCCAATAACAACACCCCAAATCGCCGCGCTATCGCCGCGACCGCCGGATCGCTGCTCACCAACAAAATGTGCGTCCATTCAAACACCTGCTGCAATTCCGCCAGCATTCGCATGAGAAATTCACGCATCAACTCCGCGCGCGCTTCAGCCGACAATACCTGAGCCAGACGGCTCTTGCTCGTCAACAGCGGTTTAACGGGAATAATCACCCAGATGTCCTGGCCCAACCTGCCGCCTCCAGGCCTCAAACGGCCGTCGCCTCAACAATCCGCTGCGCCAGCGCCAGTACATCCAGCGCCAGCCGCCGCCGATCGGCATCGCTGTACATCATCGTATCCACGCACGCCGTTAGCCCAGATGGTTTGTCTGCCGCATCCGCGTCTTGCAGGTCATACACAAAGCCATCGAGCAAATCGCCGTAATAGTCGGCCACGGCCGTAGCCGACACCGCCAGCCCCAACTCCTGCATCATCTTGGCCGCCGGGCCTTTCACGGCCTGCCCGCCCACAATCGGACTGACCGCAATCACCGCCTGCGGCAAATCCATCACCATTTCCCGGATGGGGTAAACATTCAGGATAGGATCCAGGCTGACAAAAGGATTAGACGGCGCGAAAATGACCACATCGGCTTTTTCCAGCTTTTGCGTGACCTGCGCCGAAGCCTGCACGTTATCGGGCAAGACAACCTCATCGACATGCGGCTGCCACCGTTCTTCCACAAACCACGTCTGGAAAGGGATCCGCCGCGCGCCAGATTGGATGAAGGTGGGCGCAGGTTGGCTGCTCATGGGCAGCACGTCTGGTTGAATGGCAAATTGGCGGCAGAGATGGCGGGTAACGGCCGTCAACGACTGCCCAGCCGCCAGCAAATGCGACCGGGTCAAATGGGTCGCCAGGTCCAAATCGCCCAATCGGAACCAATCTGGCCCACCCAGCCGCCCCACTTCTTCAATGGCCCGAAAAGATTCGTCCAGCCGCCCCCAACCCGTAGACGGATTGGCGACCCCGGCCAGCGTATACATCACCGTATCCAAATCCGGGCAAATGGTCAGGCCCAAATGCTGAAAATCGTCGCCGGTATTAACGATGATGGTCAGCCGCTCAGGCGGCACGATTTGCGCCAGACCATGCGCCAGTTTTGCGCCGCCCACGCCCCCTGCCAGACACACAATATTTAAGTCGGTTAATACATTCATAAATAATCAGGGTGTTTCCGATGGTGGCATGTGGCCGGCGCCATCTGCCACCATCAAATAATTTGCAATCGCCTGTCCCATCACCGCCACGCCATCCACCATGGCCCGTTCATCAAAATCGAAACGCGGGTGATGATGCGGAAACGTAAACCCTTTTTCCTGATTGCGCGCGCCGATGAAGAAATAACAGCCAGGAACCTCTTCCAAAATATACCCCATGTCCTCAGAGGCCATGGTGCGGTGCTCGACAATATTGGCCGCCCCCATTGTTTGTTCGGCCGCCAGCCGGACAACGGCCGTAGGCTCCGGCGCATTATTCACCGCCGCCACAATAGCAATGGTTTCCATGGTAGCCTCACACCGGAACGCAATCGCCATATTGTGGGCCATTTCCAAAATTCGCCGGTAAATCGTGCGGTGCAAATCGTTGTCATAGCTGCGCACCGTCCCCTTAAGAATGGCCCGATCGGGAATCACGTTAAAGGTTGTGCCGGCCGAAAACTGCCCAATCGACACCACCACACTGTCTTGCGGATTGATGTTGCGGCTCACAATACTCTGCAACGCCGATACAATTTGCGCGGCCGCTAAAATCGGGTCTACGGCCAGATGCGGCGCAGCGCCATGCCCGCCGTGCCCCTGCACCGTCAGCGTAAAGACGCTCGACGAAGCCATGCACGGCCCTTCCACTACGCGCACTTTGCCAAACTCTTCCGGCGTCCACAAGTGCATCGCCAGGGCGACATCTGGCCGGGGATTTTGCAGCACGCCATCGGCGATCATGGCAAACGCGCCGCCCAACCCTTCTTCGGCCGGCTGAAACATAAATTTAATCGTCCCGGCTATGTCTGCCTGATGCTGCGTCAGAATTTTCGCCAGAGCCAGACCCATCGTCGTATGCCCGTCGTGGCCGCAAGCGTGCATCACGCCGGGATTTTGCGAAGCGTAATCGTGTAAATTTTCTTCCTGAATGGGCAGGGCATCCATATCGAAACGAACCAGCAGCGTAGGACCGGGGCTGGCCCCTTCCAGCAAAGCGACCACGCCGGTTTGCCCCACCCCGCGCTGAACTTCCAGACCCAGTGCCTGAAGCGTTTCGGCAACAATGCCCGACGTGCGCGTTTCCTGAAAGCCAAGCTCAGGGTGACGGTGAAAATCGCGCCGCTGCTCGACCATGTAGCCAAATAACTTTTCTGCTTCCTCTCTAAAATCAGGTTGTGCCATACAGGAAAACTACTCCGAAGTGCTGCGAATTGGGGGTTGGCGTCTGGCTGCTTTCTACCATGCGATTGGGATGGGGCAAAAATTAGGAAACCCACCGAGGGTAGACACCGGGCGCGCCAACATAATTGATGGCTGATTATAGCAGAGTTGGCGCAAAGTATGTTTATTCGCGCCTAAACCCGAGGCAGCTTTAGCTGAGGCACATAACGCTCTTGCATTTTTCGCAAGGCATTTACCCTTGTTTGCGCTATAAATGAGCCGATGACCAACAAAAACTTGAACCAAGCACAAAATCAACCCAACCAACCGGCGCGCCCTGTTCTGTTTCGGAAGCATATTGTTTTACCGGCGGAACATGGGTCTTGGGCCTGGTTGTTTGTGCCATTTGCCGTGGGCACGGCCGTTGCCGGCCAATTCACCCTCTCATCTCTGCTGGTGCTGCTGGGCGGGTTGGCGGTGTTTATGCTGCGCCAACCGGCTACGGTGTGGTTTCGCGCCCGCCGGGGACGAGCGCGAAAAGGGGACGGCCGTTTGGCCGCCATGTGGATAGCGATCTGGAGCGCAGTAGGGCTGGCCTGCCTGATGGGCCTGCTGTTGTTGGGGCGCACAGCGCTGGCCTGGCTGCTGCTGCCCACTCTGGCGATCATGGGGTTGTACGTTGTGGCTGCGCGATACGGCCGTTCCGGTTTGCGCTCGCTGGGCATGGAAACAGCCGGCGCGGCCGCCCTGGCCCTGATGGCGCCGGCAGCGGTCATCGCCGCAACCGGCGCGCTCTCCGGTTTGGCCTGGGGCTTGTGGGGCGTGATGGCCGGGCAAAACGTATTGGGCGCCTGGTATGTGCGCCTGCGCATCCACGACAGCCACCAACGCGCCATCAACCGCACGGCCGTGTGGCTGATCCACGCCCTGGGCCTGCTGCTGGTTATCCTGGCCAGCGCGTGGCAACTCGTTCCCTGGCCGATCGTTGTGCCCTACGCCACCTTCCTGGCGCGCGCCATTTGGGCCGCCGCCGCGCCGCGCCCTGTAACCCACGTTAAACGATTTGGTTTTCTGGAATTAGGGGTGGAAATAACCAGCGGCCTCTGGATCATCGCCAGTTACGCTTTCTGGTCTACACTTTAAACATCACAGCCCGAATCACGACATCCTGCTTGCAGCAATTCTCAATTTAGATCAGGCATTCGTGCGAACAGGGCAATTTCTTTGCAATTTAGGCTGAATTGTCATTCTGAGCGGAGTCTGCGGAGCGAAGAATCCCCATGTATTGGTCATTAGGGCTGAACGGGATGCTTCGGAGGACCTCAGCATGACACATTTCTGGTTAAATTGAGAATTGCTGTCCTGCTTGAAGTCTATTTGCTACGCACTAACCTCGGTGCTATAATTTCCGTCGCTCGTATGGGCGAGTAGCTCAGCTGGTTAGAGTGCACGGTTCACATCCGTGAGGTCGAAGGTTCGAGTCCTTTCTCGCCCACAAAATAGGATGAGGAAACTGAATCATCCTGAATAAAAACTCGACAAAAAAGAGACTTCTCGGTGAGAAGTCTCTTTTTTTGCGCCTCCAGGTATCTTCTCAAAAAGTTGGGGAATTTGCAGGTCGCATTGTTAATCCAACCACGCGGAATGCCATTCCGCACTACGACACCCCGAAATATTGAGAAGATACTCTCCAGGCGGTTAATCCGCGTTGTAATTCAGGCCAATTGCCCGCGCCACGGGCAGCACAAACAACACGCCGCGATTAGGCGCATCCAATCCGCCAGTGATCTGCTGCGTGACTTTGATCAATCTGTCTACCATGTCTTCGCTGTCCACAACCGTAAAAAGCGTGCGGTGATGCTCTTCACGCGTTTTCATCAGATCGGCGAAGCTGGGAAATAACGGCAAATCGTCACGAAATCCAGATTTACGCACACGGCCTAAACCGGTGCTTTCCAGAATGGTAATGCCGGGCACTCCGGCACCTTCCCAGGCGTCTAAAACCGGCGTGCAATGATCAACGTCATCGAGAACCAATAAAACCATGTGGTGCATGTGGGGTATTCCTCCTGATAACCGGTCAGGGAATTAAACCCTGGCGGCGTTTGTTTCTTTGGGGGCGGCAAAGGCCGCACGCAGCATCGGCGGCGTTAACAGCGTGGCTACGATGACCATAAAGACAACAATAGAAAATGATTCCTGGCTGATCAGCCCCTCAATCAGGGCAAAAGAGGCGACAATCAGGCCAACTTCGCCGCGGGAAACCATGCCAATGCCCAACTGCAACGCTTCCCGATTGCTAAATCCCGTGAGTTTGGCCCCTAAACCGCAGCCAGCAATTTTACTGAAGACGGCTACGGCCGTGATCACCAACGCCAACCACCACGCCGTGCCGCTAATCGCCCGCATGTTTACTTCCAGGCCAATGTTAACAAAGAATATCGGCACAAAAAAGCCATACGCCATGGTGACAATGCCCGACTCGATGCGCTCTTTGGCCGGCAAACGCGCCAGAAACAAGCCCAATAAAAACGCGCCGGTAATCGTCGCCATGCCGCCAATGACTTCTGCGGCCCAGGCGTAAAGCAGGCACAAAACCAGCGCCAGGGCAATGAGTCCCTGGCTGATGGGCAGCCGCTGCACCACCATGACTAACCTGGGCAGCACAAACACGCCAATGGCGCTGGCCGCAGCCAGATAGCCAATCATGCGCAGGACGGTGATCACAATTGTCAACAGGCCGCCACCGGCGTCGGCGATGAGGATGGTAGCCAGCGAAAGGGCCAAAATGACCAGGATATCATCGAAGACGGCCGCGCCCAGCAAGGCCAGACCAACCCGGCTGCGCAGAACCTTCAATTCCAGCAGCGTTTGCGCCGAAATGCTGACGCTCGTCGCCGAGAGAGTCAGCCCGATGAAGATGGCGCTCTCGTTGCTGGCCCCAAAGAGAACGGCCGTGCCAAACCCCATCACCAACGGCAAAACCACCCCCAACGTGCCCGACAGCGCCGACACTTTGCCCGACTTGGCCAGATCGTTCAAGTGGAGTTCCAATCCGGCCAGCATCATCAGCAGAATGACCCCGATTTCTGCCAGTAAGGTGATGGATTCTCCCAAAAGCTCGTCGCCATGAAAAATCGGCCACCCGTGAACCATATCCAGCAGTGTCGGGCCAAGCACAATGCCGGCCAGTAATTCGCCCAGCACCGATGGCTGGCCAAAGCGAATGCTCACATACCCACTGGCTTTAGCGACAACAATGATGATCGTTAGGGCCAGAATAAAATTCAGGAATTCACCAGACATAACTACGTTACCCTGCCCAATACCCGCAGGGTCACAGCCTCACCCTGCCGCTTCAATTCCACAATATCGCCGTTGTTGACGCGGCCAATGACATCGCCGTCGAAGCTGTAGGCGTAGGGAATGCCTTCCAGCGAGCAGGCGGGCGCGCTTTGTTGGTCGATGTCGGTATTGACAATGGCGATGGGCGCTTTGCCCCGATAGAAAAGTTCGAGCAGCACGTAGGGGGCCACGGTGGAGCCGCTGCCTTTGGGAAAGATGGCGATTTTACCGGCCAGGCTACGGCCGTTCGCCGGATGCCCCGCTTCCTCAATTACGCCTGTTTCGCGGTTCACAAAGCCCAGCAAGGTAATCGGCGCGTCGGTTACAAACGCTTCGCCGCGCACGATGAAGTTGGTTTGAGATGGCAGGCCACGGCCGTTGGTCGTGAATGAGCCGGTGTGGCGGTGTGGCGGTGTGGCGGTAAGCGGGTGAGCGGGTGAAGCAGTTTCCTTTCCGTGTTCCGCATTCCGCGCTCCGCGCTCCGCGCTCTCTTCCACCTGCCACGCGCCCTGCGCCACGAGCAGGCAGTCGGCCAATTTCAGCACCGAGGTGGGAATGCCATTCAGACCGGATTTGATGTAATGCTCCGCCTTCATGGAGTTTGTGAGGACGTGATGGACCCAGCTTTGATCGTAGGGAACCACTTCGGGACAGGTGTTTTCCAGAAGCAGTGCGCCGCCGGCCCGGATCAGGTCAGCCAGGCCGGTTTTTTCGGCGATGGCTTTGTTGTGGGCGGAAGTAAAGACCCAGACGGGCGGGCCGTCGGGCGGCAAAGTTTGATCGCGCAGCAGTTCGGCCGTGGCGCGCAGTTCGCCCACAGAAGCCTGGGGGCAGCCGATGGTGATGAGCGACACAGGCGTCCGGGGACGCAAGTCGGCGTAGCGCTGCTGCAAGGCAGTCTCGTCGAACACCAAATGGTCCTGGAAGTCACCCTCTGGAACATCGCTCAGGCCATCAATATACAACAAAGGGCAGCCATAATTGGCGGCGGCGGCGGTCAGGGCTTTGCGCTGCTCGTGGTCCAAATCGGCCGGTAAACCTTTGATGAACGGGATGGGACCAAGCGGCAGCTTCCAGGTGGGTTGGCGCTGTTTGCCAATCCAGTCGCCCAAAATAGAGAAGTCGGTGGGGTCGCTCAGGTGGGCAGTGACGGTGACTTCCAGGTTTGGGCGGCGCGCGCCTTCGGCCAACAGGCCGTATTTGGGTGTGTAGCCGGTGAGGGCGCAGGCTAACGCCGACAGGCCAGATTCGCGGTTGGTGATCAGCCCGCAGTAGGAATTGCCAAAACAAATGGCGTTGGATTCGGCCCAGGCGGCCGTGCCCTCCGTCACCACGCCTTCCCATTCGTAGGGGGTGCAGGATTGGGTAGGCTGGACGCCGAGTTTTGTATACAGGGCGACGATTTCGTGATTGTGGGCCAGGAAATCGGGCGTGGTGATGCGCATGGCGTCGAACTGGGCTTCATCGCAGCCGGCGGAGTTGAGCGTGGTGGCGACGGCGACGCCGGGGCCTTCCTGGTTGGCCAGGCGGGCCAAAAATTGGCGCAGACCCAGCCCGCCGGTCAGCGGCGAGACGCCGGACAGGTGGGCGCTTTGTATCGGGATGAGTTCTGTGGCTCCGGCGGCGGCGGCCATGTCTAACAGCAGGCGCATGGCCATTTGCCGGGCCAGTCCTTGCTCCCCGTTGAGCATGGCCTGTTGTTGGTTGTTGAGAACAATAGTTGACATAATTTTATTCCGTTGGGAGATTTGCGATTTGCGATTTGCGATTTAGGAGTATCTCATTAGCACAATCGAAAAAAATCGTCAATCTCTCTCCTCCTGGTTAAAGGTGGCCGAGGGTGGGGTGTAGGACGGCCGTTTCTTTTCCTGATAATGAATATACTCGCGCTGCGTTTCGTAGGCGAAGTCGATGTCTTCGTGCGGCTGGAAGGCGCGCAAGATGGCTTCGTGAATCACCTGCTCGCTGTCGCGGCGTTGGCGCGGCTGCACCAGATAACGCAGGGTTAACAGCACGCCGCTGCTGGCAATTTGGGTATAAACGGCCGGCGCAATGTTGGTGTAGGAGATGACAAAACGCATACCTTTCACCTGACGTTGTTTGAGTTGGTGTCGGTCTACCTGCGGGGCATAAGTGTTGATCACTTCAGTCAGGATGGCTTTGGCTTTTTCCCAATCGCTTTCATAGGTGACCAGGATGGGGATTTCGTTCCAGATGAAGGGGAGGCCCTGGCTGTAGTTGGCGAGAATGTCGGTGAAGACACGGCCGTTTGGCACATGCAAAATACGGCCGGTGCTTTGTTCGGCGTCGATACGGCCGCCAACTTCCAACATGCTAAACTCGAACAGGCGAATGTCGATCACGTCGCCAGAGAACTCGCCTACTTCCAGACGGTCGCCAACGGCAAACGGCCGTCGAGTCACAATAAACACCCAGCCAGCCAGATTGCTGATCATGTCTTGCAAGGCAATTGCCAGACCGGCCGACAAAATACCCAGATACGTCAGCATCGACTGAATACCCGCCAGCCAGATGCGCCCAATCAAAATCATCCCCAGAATAAAAGCCGTGTAATCCACAGCTTTGCGCCAACTGTAGAGGGCGCGCGTCGAATCATGAAAACGTTGGTTAACGTAGCGAAAAGACAGCCATCGCAGCAGCATCGTCAGCAAGAAGATGAGTATGGTGGCAAAGATTTTGTCTTGCGTCTCCGGACTGACCTGGAATTGAGCCTGTAAAAATGTTTGTAAACTCTCGAACATAGACGCCTGTTACGATTCCTTCCCGAAACCAGTAGCCTCATGCAATTCCGGACGAACCACCATGACTTCGATACCCGTTTCACTTTGAATGGCGTGGGCAAATTGCTCCACCGCATCATCGCCAAAGATATTAGCCGTCGCCCCGCGCGGCGCGCCCAAAATAAGCAGTTCCGCATCCGAAGCGCGTAAAAAATGACCGATTTCCTCCTGGACACGCCCCTCGCGGATTTCCACATGCGACAAAAGCCCGGCCGATTCGGCGCGTTGTTTGGCGACTTGCAGCAAGGTGCGACCCAGCCAGTTCAATTCTGCGCGCAGCGCGGGCAGCAGCAGTTCGTCCACGTCGCCCATGCTGTAAGGGTCGGTAACGTATAAAAAAACCAGCGGTTTGCCGGTGCGGCGCGCCTGGCGAATTGCCGCCATCTGGGCGGCGCGGCTGCCTTCGCCGCCTCTTGTGGCACATACAATACATTTCATGAGCATGTTTCCCGATTGGTTCATGATGGTTTTGCGGACCTATGCAGGAGCCTGAGCATTTTGCGCCTCATCAGGCGCTACTGAAGGGCAAACCAAACTATTGGGGCCTGGATAGATGTTACTCTTTTTCATCTTTCAGGCTGCGGCTGCGCTTGATTATTTCCAGGGCAGCCAGATGGTTATCTGTTTCTTTGCCCAAATCTTGCAGCAAATCATCAGAAATGAACCCCTGGCGAGCCGCCACACTGAGCGCCGCGCGTTCGGCCTTCAGCACATCTTCGCGGGCCTGTAAAAACATATCTTGCTCCAGTTCCGGATAATCTTGCAGGTGTTCACTTAGCGCGTTTTTGGCGCTGCGGATTTCTTCGTCATAGATATTGCTCATAGCTTCCCAAATTTCCGGGAACAGAATATCCACATCGTGGAGGCGATCCAATTCGCGTTTGCCGGCTCGTTTGGCGTAGATGTGCGCCTGAAGCTGCTGCTGCTGAATCCAGTGGGCGGGTTTTACGGCCAGGCCCAATCGTTTGATAAGCTTTTCGATGGTGATGCCTTGCACCAACAAGGTAAAGAGTACCACGCCAAAAGTCATCACACGAATCTCATTGGAGAGGTCGCGGCCAAAGACATTGCCGGTAAGGGTGAGGGCCAGGGCCAAACTGATGGCGCCGCGCAGGCCACCCCAGTAGATGACGTGTTGAAAAGGCATGGAGATGGCGCGGGTTTTAGGGGTAAGTTTGTTGTGAACGGCCGTAAACCCATAAGCAATAAACACCCGGCTCAACAACACGGCCGCCACCGCCACAATAATCGGAACCAGATACGGCCGCATCTGCGTAATTTGAATTTCCAGGCCGATCAACAAAAAAACCAGCGAGTTCACCACAAAGGCCGAAAATTCCCAAAAATTATCCAATGTCAGGCGCGTCGTCGGCGACGTGTTCTGCATCCCGATATTGCCCACAATCAACCCGGCGGCTACCACCGCCAAAATGCCACTCACATGCAGCTCCTCAGCCATGACATACGAGCCAAAAGCCAGCGCCACCGTAGTTGTCGTTTCAATCAGGTGGTCGTCGACGTTTTTGAGGATGATGTAAGAAACCACATAACCCAACGTCAGCCCAACGGCAACCCCGCCAAGGGAAACCCGCAAAAATTCAATAATCGTGTTTGTCAGGCTAAAACTCTGAACCCCGGTAATGGCCAGACCAATCATCAAATTAAAGATGACGATGGCCGCGCCGTCGTTGAACAAACTTTCGCCTTCCACCAAAATGGCCAACCGCTTGCTCACGCCCAGGCTGCGGAAAAAGGAAATAACCGCCACAGGGTCGGTCGCCGAGATGAGCGCGCCAAAAGCAAAGGCCGCCAGGACCGGAATGTTTAGCACCCAGGTGATAATTTCCCCCACTATTACTGTGCCGATCAACGTGCCGCCGACAGCCATGATGGTGATGATGACAAAATCGTCGCGCAAGCTTTTCCATTTGATGTGCAGCGTGGCTTCAAAAAGGAGCGGCGGCACAAGCAGGGCCAGAATAATGTCGCTGCTGACGTGGAAGGGCAGGAAGTTGGGCACAAAGGAGAGCGCCAGCCCGACCAACACCAGGGCGACGGTGTAGGGAAACCGGAAACGCCGGATGATGATGGCCACCAGCGCCGCAATAGCGAGCAAAAAGACCAGCCCTATCTCCTGACGGATCAATTCACTTTCTTGGGCAAACAGTTGTAGTAATTGCATGTGGTTTATTTCTGATAGTTGATGGCTAGCAGTCTGTCGGAGAACCCCTTTTTTGCCGGGTCCCCCTGGAAGACGCGGTAAGAAACCGCGGCTCCGGGTACTTTCCGACAAACTGCTAGAAAAGTGGATGCCTTTTGGTTATAAATTAACATAATCTTGCAGATTGACACGGCCGTATTCCCCGCGTACATACTTGCCTTTATCGGCTCCCCAGGGAATCGTGCAGTCCAGCCCCATCTTGGCCGTCAGGCTTTTTTGCCCCGGCACATGCAGCCCGGAAGGGTCCAACGAGCTGCCCGGCTGATTACTCAGGACAACGAGATCCTGGTCGGCCTGGAAGCGGGTAGCTACAGCCCATTCTACCTGCATCGGATCATAGATGTCCACATCGGTGTCCACCACCCAGACGTGTTTTAGCGAACCATGTCCACGAAAAGCGGCGGCAATGGCTAAACGGCCGTCATCCGGCCCCTGCTTCTCAATCTGCACCACCGCGTGCAGCCACGACGCCCCACCCGGCGTAATCACCGCCCCGGTGCAGCGTGTCACCTTATTCACCTCATTAAAAATAGTGGGTTCGCGGGGCATGCCCATCAACAACTTATGCTCCAACCCGCCCGGCAGCAGCGCATGAAAAATCGGCTCCCGGCGATGGGTCATCACGTCAATTTCAATCACCGGCTGCTCGCGCACAATATCCATCGTCTCCGTCAGGTCCATAAACGGCCCTTCGCTCACGCGCCGGTGGGTGATGCGCCCCTCCAGCACAATTTCCGCATCGGCCGGCACTTCCAGGTCGCTTGTCAGGCACTTCACCAGCGGCGTGGGCGAGAGCGCATTGGCCACCGACAATTCATCCACGCCCGGCGGCGGCGACATCGAAGCCGCCAGGTGCGTTGCCAAAGAAACGCCAATGCAGATGGCCACCGGCAAATCGCCGGCTGTTTTGCTCATCGCCGTGTGCGTGCCGCGCCGCTCCACAATGCGCGCGGCAAAATGCTTCTCATCCAGCCGCAGCAGCCGATGGTAACACATATTGCGTCCCAACTCCGGGTCTTTGGTTATGACCACCGCACTGGCGATGTAATGCCCGGCGTCTTGCGGCAGGTGCAGCAAAATTGGCAGTTCATCCAGGTTAACAGCTTCCGCGATAACTTCCTGGCAAGGGGCCGATTCGACCATCGGCGGGGGCACAGGGTTTTCTAACGCCTGGGCCAGGTGGTGGGTAAGCTGGTTCAGGGGAACGCCCAAACTCATGGCAAAGTAGCGGCGGTCGGAGCAAGGTCCGGCACACACACGCCAGCCCGGATAACCATCTGGGTGATTAAACAGAACGGGCCGTCCTTCCAGGGCATGGGCGACGTTGGCCAATTCAAAGGTGGTGTTGATGGGTTTGTCGATGGTGATAAGGTCGCCGCTGTGGGCAGCCTGCTCTAAAAATGTGCGGAAACTCATGTTGGTTTTCTCTCGATGGCCGCAAAACGGCCGTATCGCATACACTTGTCAATCAGGTATCATTCTGGCAAGACCCCAAGGGTTTGCTTCTGAAAATTTGGATTATTGGGGTACCAAACCCTTGGGGTCTGTATACTTACACGATTCTATTTTAAACTGTTACCGTCGTTTGCGCATTTGTCCATTAGCGACGAATCCCAACGGAGAATTTGGAGGGTTTATGCCGCGTCATAGGGCGATAGGGGTATTGGTAGGTTTGCTGGTATTGGTTTCGTTGGCCTGCAATGCGTTTGCGGGCGAGCCAAAGCCGGGGTTGCTGCTGCCGCCGCCGGGAGGCACGGCCGTTCTTCCCACGCCATCCGGTCTGAATATCGCGCCAACCGTAACCCTGCCCGGACAAAGCGCGCCGGCAACGGGCACGGCCGTTGCCCCGGCCAACCCCAACGGCGCCCCAACCGTACGCATGTTGGTCGATTTAAACATCCGCAGCGGCCCCGGCGTGCAATTTACGCGGGTTGGCTTTTTAACCAAAGGCGAGACGGCCGTCATCATCGGGCGGCACGCGGCCACCGGTTGGTGGCGCATCCAATGCCCGCCGCTGGCCGACGGGACATCCTGTTGGGTTTCCGGCGGGTCGCAGTATTCGGCGGCCACCGGCGCGGAAAACGTACCCGATGTGCCTGCGCCAACGGCCGTGCCTGCCGGGGGAAACGGCCGTAACTAACCTTTCCCCTACCGTCCCTCTGATCATTCAAGAGCTGTGCCCAACATAACGTGATGCGTGGGACGTAATGCGTGATGGTTTCTGGGTTACGCATCACGCATCACGCATCACGCATCCCCCCCACATCCCCCACGAAACCCAAACAGCTTCACAATCAGGCAATCTTCCCATCCTTCGCCGCGAGCGGGCACAAAAAAGTTGCGTAACAGCCCGAAAATAGTAGTATTGAGGGTAGGCCGTTTAAAACGGTTCCTGCTTTTTCCTACCACAAATTCCCACCGTTTTCTACCGGTCTACAGGACCTTAAGATTACCATTTGTCACGGCTCCGTCGGCGAGGGGATTTACGGTACGCTTCGTTTCCTCTTTGCCGCCAGCGCCGCTATTTGCAAACATTAACAAGGAAGAAGACATGAAACGAATAGGCGTTTTCACGAGCGGCGGCGATGCGCAAGGCATGAACGCTGCCGTGCGTGCCGTAGTGCGAACAGCCCTGGATCGCGGGGCAGAAGCATATGCAATTTATGAAGGCTACCAGGGCATGGTCGATGGCGGCCGCAATATACGGCCGTTAAGCTGGAACGAGGTCGGCGGTATTTTGCAGCAAGGCGGCACCATCATTGGCTCAGCGCGTTGTCTGGAATTTCGCGAACGGCCCGGCCGTCTGCGCGCCGTAGCCAACCTGCTCGCCAATGGCATCGACAAACTGGTGTGCATCGGCGGCGACGGCAGCCTGACCGGCGCATTTAAGCTGTACCAGGAATGGCCCAGCCTGATAGACGAACTGCTGCAAACCGGCGTCATCAGCCCGGAAACGGCCGTCGCCCACCCCCAATTAGCCATCGCCGGCATCATCGGCTCCATCGACAACGACATGTACGGCTCCGACATGACCACGGGCGCGGATACGGCGCTGCATCGCATTGTGGAAGCGGTAGACGCCATCACCAGCACGGCGGCCAGCCATCAACGCAGCTTTGTGATCGAGGTCATGGGGCGGCGGTGTGGCTACCTGGCTTTGATGTCGGCGTTGGCCACCGGCGCCGACTGGGTGCTGATTCCCGAAGCGCCGCCGAATCTGGACAATTGGGAAGCCAAAATGTGTGAAGTGCTGTCGAAAGGGCGGGAAAACGGCCGTCGCGACAGCATCGTCATCGTCGCCGAAGGCGCACAAGACCGGCACGGCAGCCCCATCACCAGCCAATATGTTAAAGAAGTCCTGGAAGAACGTCTGGGCGAAGATGCGCGCATCACCGTGCTGGGACACGTGCAGCGCGGCGGCGCGCCCAGCGCCTTCGACCGCAACCTGGCCACCCAACTCGGCGTACGCGCCGTCGAAGAATTACTGGCCGACGAACCCGGCACCGAACCGTTTGTCATGGGCATTCAGGGCAACAAAATCACGCGCACCCCGCTGGCCAAATGCCTGGAAGTGACCCAGGCCGTCGCCGATGCCGTTGCGGCCGGGCAATACGAAAAAGCGATGGAACTGCGCGGCCGCAGCTTCATGAAATCTTTCCGCACGCTGCGCACATTGGTGCGGGCGCTGCCCCACCCGCCCGTCGAAGGCAAGCGCCGTTTGCGGATAGCCGTATTTAATGCGGGCGGCCCAGCGCCGGGAATGAACACGGCCGTACGCGCCGCCGTGCGCCTGGGAACCGACAAAGGGCACATCATGCTGGGCGTCAATCGCGGCTTTCGCGGCCTGATTCGCGGCGAAATTCGTGAGCTGAATTGGATGGATGTATCCGGGTTAGCCCCACGCGGCGGGTCGGAACTGGGAACCAACCGCACCGCCCCCGAAGGCGGCGAGTGGTACGCCATCGCCCGCAACCTGGAAGAGCACCAGGTAGAAGGCATTCTGGTGATTGGCGGCTGGACCGGCTACAAAGCCATCTACGAGATGCAGCGCCTGCGCGAAAACTACCCCGCCTTCAAAATTCCCATGATTTGCCTGCCGGCAACCATCAACAACAACCTCCTCGGTTCGGAACTGAGCGTGGGCGCAGACACGGCCCTAAACAGCATCGTGGACGCCGTCGACAAAATCAAGCAATCGGCCGTAGCCTCCCGGCGCACCTTTGTGGTGGAAGTGATGGGCCATTACTGCGGCTATCTGGCGCTGATGAGCGCCCTGGCCACCGGCGCGGAGCGCGTTTATATTCACGAGGAAGGCGTCACGCTAAAAGACCTGGTGGAAGACGTCAGCCAACTGACCGAAGGGTTCCAACGCGGCAAACGCGTCGGGTTAATGATTCGCAACGAACACGCGAACGACATCTATTCCACCGATTTCATGCGCGCCTTGTTTGAAGAAGAAGGCAGCGACTTGTTTGATGTGCGCCAGGCCATTTTGGGCCACATGCAGCAAGGAGGCAACCCTACGCCTTATGATCGTATTTTGGCTACGCGCATGGCTTCGGATTGTGTGGATTATTTAGAGGAGCAGATTTTGGACGGCCGTGCCGAAAGCGCATACATTGGGCTGGTCGGCGGCGATTTTCGCCTGACCAACGTGGAAGACCTGCCCCGCCTGATGGACACCGAGCATGTCCGGCCTAAAACCCAATGGTGGATGGATTTGCGCCCCATTGCCCGCACGCTGGCTCAGCCCGCGCCACGGCATCAGGCCGAAGAAAACAAGTAACCGCGCCGGGTCTTTTGGGTTCGTGAGGGTAGGGCAAACCGTGATGCGTGGCGCGTAACCACCAGTCGATCACGCATCACGCATCATTCTGGCCTTCCCCAACATTTTCAAAGAACCCGGATTATTTACCTAACAAACAAACAACATGGTTGAGGAGAATCATTGTGATGGCAAACGTGAATAACACAAAAGGGGTCATTGGCATTCTAACCGGCGGCGGCGACGTTCCCGGCTTAAATCCGGCGATTCGCGCCGTCACCATTCGCGCCATCCGCGAAGGGTACACAGTAATCGGCCTGCGCCGGGGCTGGGCCGGCGTCACGGAATTGATCCGCGACCCGAAGGCCGATAACAGCTACAACTTTCAAGTTCTCACCGAAGAGGTGGTGAACAAAGCCGGCCGTACCGGCGGCACATTTTTGCACAGTTCGCGCACACGCCCCAGCCACATGCGCAAAAGCGACGTACCCGAACATTTGCAAGACACCTACAGCGACGACATAAACGACTTGACCCCGGAAGTCATCAAAAACCTGGAATATCTGGGCATAGATTACCTGATCCCCATCGGCGGTGATGATACGTTGAGCTACGGCGTGCGCCTGTACCAGGAAGGGGTGAAGGTGGTGGCCATCCCCAAAACAATGGACAACGACGTGCCCGGAACCGACTACTGCATTGGTTTTAGCACCTGTGTCACCCGCACCATACAGATGACCAACAGTTTGCGCACGTCGGCGGGGTCGCATGAGCGCTTTTTGGTGCTGGAAGTGTTTGGCCGGTATGCCGGGTTCACCGCCATGCTGCCGACGATGGCCGGCGCGGCCAATCGCTGCGTCATCCCGGAATACCAGTTCGACGTGGAGCTGCTGACATCGCTGTTGGCCGATGACCGATTCAAAAACCCCAGCCGCTATTCGGTGGTGCTGGTATCTGAAGGGGCGACATTCTCCGGCGGCGAGATGGTGTTTAAGGAAGCGGAAAAAGACGCCTATGGGCACGCCAAATTGGGCGGCATCGGCGACATGGTGTCGGCCAAATTAAAAGAGTATTCGCCCAAATACAACAAGGGCAAGACCATTAACGTGATCAACCAGAAGTTGGGTTATCTGGTGCGCGGCGGCGACCCGGATGCAATTGACTCGATTGTGCCCATGGCGTATGGTAACTTGGCGTTGGACCTGATTTTGAACAATATCTACGGCCGTCTCGTGGTTTTGAAGAACGGCCGTTACGACAACGTGCCGATCACCGTGGTCACCAGCAAAAAGAAATACGTCAACGTCAAAGAGTTTTACAACACAGAACGGCTGCGACCGCACTACAAAAGCTTTGAAATGAAGCCCTTGATGATTATGACCAGTGAGGGATAATCCTCCGGGCATTCCATTCAAATAAATGAGGGCAGGCCAAACGCTTGCCCTTTTTTATGGCCAGCCGGCTTACCAATTGTTCGGCTGGCCCACAAAACTTATTGCGAAGGAGACAGGTAATGAAAATTGGTATTTTGACTGGCGGCGGAGATGTGCCCGGTTTAAATCCCTGCATCAAAGCAGTGGTAAACCGCGCCGTGGCCCAGGGACACGAAATTGTAGGCGTACGCCGGGGATGGGGCGGCCTATTAGATTTTAACCGGGACGACCCGGAAAGCTTCGATAAGAACTTTATTCCGCTGGACAATCAGGTTGTGCGGAAGATCGACCGTACCGGCGGCACATTTTTGCACACCAGCCGCACCCATCCGGGCAAAGTACGCCCCAGCCGCGTGCCGGAATTCCTGAAAGACCCGGAACATCTGGAAGCCGAAGCGGAAGACAACCGTTTGCGCGATTTTACGCCGCACGTACTGGCCAACCTGGAACATCTGGGCATCGACCGGCTCATTCCCATCGGCGGTGATGACACCTTGAGCTACGGCGAACGCCTGCACAGCGAAGGTTTCCCGGTGATCGCCATTCCCAAAACAATGGACAACGATGTGTACGGCACAGATTATTGCATTGGTTTTAGCACGGCCGTTACCCGCAGCGTCCAGTTTATCAATCAATTACGCACCAGCACCGGTTCCCACGAGCGCATTGCGGTGGTGGAACTATTCGGCCGTAACAGCGGCGAAACCAGCCTGATCAGCTCGTATCTGGCCGGCGTCGACCGGGCCATCATCTCCGAAGTGCCTTACGATCCGGAAATATTGGCCGAATTGATCTTGAAAGACAAGCGCACCAATCCCAGCAACTACGCCATGGTCACCATCAGCGAAGGCGCGCACATGGTTGGCGGCAAAGTGGTGGAATTTGGCGAAACCGACGCCTACGGCCACCGCAAACTGGGCGGCATCGGCGAAATCACCGGCGAAGCGCTGAAGAAAATCACCGGACAAAACATCATCAACCAGCGCGTAGGCTATCTGATGCGCTCCGGCGCGCCAGACGCTCTGGACCTGATGGTGGCGGCCAACTATGCCCACATGGCCATGGATCTGATTGAGGATGGCGTAAGCGGCCGTATGGTGGCCCTGCGCGACGGAACGTATACCCACATTCCCATGAGCACCGTAGCCACCGGCGTTAAGCGGGTGGATGTAGACGAACTGTACGATAAAAAGCAGTATCGGCCGAAAGTGCGCCAGGTTATGGGCAAGCCGATGTTCTTGTATTAACAAGCTAGAGCTAGAGCGAGAGCGAGAGCGAGAGGAAGAGGAAGAGGAAGAAAGAACCTCTACCTCTACCTCTAACTCCACACTCTAGCTCTAGCAGTTTGTCGGAAAAGTACCCGTAGCCGCGGTTTCTTACCGCGTCTTCCAGAGGCGGGGTAAGGATACCCCGGCTACAAAAAGAGGTTCTCCGACAGACTGGTAGCTCTAGCTTAAAGCCTGAGCTACCAGATCACCCATCTCGACGGTGCCGATGGGTTTTTCGCCGTGATAGGCGATGTCGCGGGTGCGATAACCGGCGGCGAGGATGTGGGAAACGGCCGTTTCCACCGCCTCTGCCTCCTCATGCAGCTTAAAACTCCAACGCAGCATCATCGCCGTACTCAAAATCGTCGCCAGCGGGTTGGCAATTCCCTTACCGGCAATGTCCGGCGCAGAGCCGTGAATCGGCTCATACAGCCCAATCGACCCGGCCTCGCCTAACGCCGCCGACGGCAGCATCCCCAACGAGCCAGTAATCATCGACGCTTCATCAGACAAAATATCGCCAAACATATTGCCCGTTACCACCACGTCAAAATCGGCCGGACGGTTAATCAGGTACATGGCCATCGCATCTACCAGCACGTCTTCATATTCGATGTCCGGGTATTCGGCGGCCACTTCGTGGGCCACTTCGCGCCAGACGCGCATAGTCGCCAGCACGTTGGCCTTGTCCACCGACGTGACTTTGCGGCGACGGCCGTGCGCCAATTCAAACGCCACCTTCAGCACCCGCCTGATCTCCATCTCGTTATAACGCATGGTGTCGTGGCCGCTGCGCCCTTCGGGGACCATTTCTCGGCCAGATGGCTGGCCAAAATAAATACCGCCGGTCAGTTCGCGGACAAACATAATATCCACGCCCTGCACGCGCTCCGCTTTGAGCGGGCTGGCGTCGGCCAGGGCATCGAAAACCTTTACCGGGCGCAAGTTGGCAAAGGCATTGAGCGATTTGCGCAGTTGCAACAAACCCTGCTCCGGGCGCACTTTAGCCGTGGGATCGCTCCATTTTGGCCCGCCGACCGCGCCCAGCAACACAGCGTCGCTTTCCAGGCAGGCGCCAATTGTTTCTTCAGGCAGGGGATTGCCGGTTTGGTCGATGGCAATGCCGCCGGCAAGCTGTTCGCTGAAGGTGAAGGTATGGTTAAATTTGCCGGCGATCACGTCCAGCACTTTACGCGCCTCGGCCACAACTTCAGGACCAATGCCGTCGCCGGGCAGAAGGGTGATTTTTGCTTTCATAATTCTCCTTGTCGAGCGTTTAAACTAATGATGTCTTGTTTGGTGACCGGGCGGTGGGAAACGGCCGTGTCCTCTCCTCTTTCTGAGCGCCCGATTATACCAAATCACGGCATTTGATAAGGCAATCAGGGTGAGTTAGACTACAAGGTTGGATAATCAATCCGCAAATTCTCAGGAGATATCATGAGTGGTCTAACCCACCACCACGAATGAAAAGGTTGAGATTTGTCAAATCTTAAAGATTTGACAAATCTATTTTCAAGGGAGTAAACCCTTGGGGTCTTTCAGCATGAAGGTTGTAGAAAAATGAAGAAAAAACACATAACCATACGCGTGTTAACCCAACTACTCGTACCCATTTTGCTTTTAAGCGCAGGGTACGAATACGTCAGCAGCGCGCCAGATAAAGATTGGGCGGCTCCGGTGCTGCCGGATGAAGATTGTTTGCAGCGGTGGGGTCAACTGGACACCACGCAAAAAGTTAATTCCTGGCCGAAATATTTGTATAACAAGACGTATGGCTGGTTTGATACGACACATTTTGCCACCGGAAATCCGCGGCAGATCATCGCCGATGTGGGCACGGCCGTGGCCAATGGCGGCGGCGTCATCACCATCACCCAGGGGCTGCACAATGGCATTACAGGCTACACAGGACATTATCAGGTTTCCGGCCAGGTCTCTGAACAACAGATCATTGACGTGGCTTTCGGCATTTACACAGATTGGAGCTGGCGTTTTGAAAACTGGGAGGGCGATTTTCCGCGCGTTTTGCTCAGCCCCTATACACGCTTTGCCATCGAAGATTTGCCCAGCCAATACATCGGCTTTTTTGCCGCCGCCCATGATCTTACCTACCAGCAAGTTTTTGCCTGTTACCTGGGTGGCGTAAAAGTGGTCCACGATGAGCCGCCGCACATCGTCATCGACAACAACCCGACTGACCAGGATTTACTACCAGAGGTGCGCCGCCTGGAAAATGAAACTTTCGAGCCGCTCATCGAGACAGAATCGGGCTGGCAGCACCGGCCCTGGTCTATGATCATGCGCCTGACGGCCGTGCCCGACAGCGCGCAAACCTGGCAATTTTTGCATGAAGAAACGTGGTATTTTGGCGGCTGACCCGGATGGGCAACAGAACGGCCGTTACTCTTTTTTTAGCGAAACGGCCGTTCCACCCGCCACCCGTTCCAACGCTTCCGGCCGGATGGCGAACACGGCAAACGGCGTGCCCGCCGCCGCCCACACCACCTCAAACCGCTTCAAATCCTCGTCGATATACACCGGCAGCGAGGTCACATGGCCGAAAGGCGGCACGCCGCCAATGGTAAAACCGGTGGCCGCCTTCACCATTTCGGCCTCGGCGCGGCTCACTTGCTTTCGCCCGACGCCTTCCAGCGCCGCCAGCTTGCGCTCGTCGAGTTGATTGGCCCCGGAAACCAGGCAGATGGTGGCACGGCCGTTCACCACAAAACACAAACTCTTCACAATCTGCGCCACGTCGCAGCCAATCGCGTCCGCCGCCTCCTGCGCCGACCGGGTGGTCTGGGCAAACTCCACAATCTCAATGTCCAGACCCAAAGCCTGGGCGGCGTCCGCTACTTTTTGCGCCGAAGGATGCATACCCACTCCACTTGCCCATATAAAACGCAGAATCGACCAATCTGCAAAACAATCAATCCAGATCGTCTAAAATGTCATCGTCGTATGAAAATCGATCTCGCCGCCGATTGGTCCATTCTTCGGCTTCCGAGTCCGGGTCTTCCTCAAAGGCGTATTCCAGCGAAATTTCCCACACCGCGTCCGCATAGGCGTCGCCATCCAGCGGCGATTCCGCGCCGGAGTTAAATTCCACTTCTTGCTTCAGCACGTCCCGTTCCACCAGTTTGCGGGTGATTTGTTCCTGAAGTTGAGATTTTATTTCGCCGGCCCAGTCACGGCCGTTGGCCTCTGCCTGCCCCGCCTGCCGCATCAACCGCGTGCTCTTATGCTTTTCCAAGCGAGCCATTTCCTCTTTGATTTCCGCCAATCGCCGCCGACAACGTTCCAACTCTCGCAGCAGCGTCTCGGCTAAAAGCTGGTCGGAATCCGCCAGTTCCATTTGCTGCACAGAATCCGGCTCCAAAGCCAATTTACGCAGCTTCTCCAGGTCGCCAGAGGCATACGCGGCGTTGATGGCAATCATCAACTGCGTGCGATACTCACGGTCGGCCGCATCGGCCGCCAGATCCGGGTGAAAACGGCGCGCCAACTGCCGGTAAAGCCGCTTCAATTCCACGCCTTCGTTTTCGTCCAGCTTCGGCGGCGCGCTTTCCGGCCCCACTTCGCGGTAGCGATACCCGCCGGACGCCTGCGGACCGTGCCCACTGGCTACATATTCCACATCATCCACCGACCAACGGCCGTTTCCCCCGCCCGTACTGCGCCAATCATCGTCCAACCAGCGCAGTTGGTCGCGCAAGGCGCGTATTTCCGCCTCCAACTGATCCAGGCGGGCCACAAGCTGGCTGGTAGCCGCGCGCAGCCTGAATTCAAAGGCGTTAATCGCCGCCAGCCGCTCCGCCAACTCGGCTTCGGCATCAATCAGTTCGGCGCTGGCAGCTTGCAGCAATTTTTGCAGCTCAGCCGCTTTTTCGCGCCAATTGCCGCCACTTTGAGTTAATGTCTGTTCAAACATAAGGCGAATTGTGCCATAGATCGAGGCAATAAAAAAGGTAACTGGAAGACCAGCCCCCTCACCAAAAGACCCCAAGGGTTTGATACCCAAATAATCCAAATTGACATCAGCAAAGCCCCTGGCGGTAAATTGAGAATTGCTGGCAAAAGACCCCAAGGGTTTGATACCCAAATAATCCAAATTCTCATGAGTAAACCCTTGGGGTCTTGAAAAGGTAACTGGACAAAAGACCCCAAGGGTTTGATACTCAAATAATCCAAATTCTCATCAGTAAACCCTTGGGGTCTTGAAACGGCTTATTGCAGCAAGGCATATTCCATGCTGTCGGCCAGGGCCAGCCAGCTTGCCTCGATGATGTTGGCGCTGGCGCCGATGGTACTCCACCGGTTCGCGCCCAACTGAGTATCAATCAGGACGCGGGTGGTAGCGGCCGTGGCATTGTCGCTGTCGATGATGCGCACTTTGTAATCCACCAGTTTAACATTCGCCAAACGGGGGTAGACATCCACCAGGGCGGCGCGCAGAGCGCCATCCAGGGCGTTCACCGGTCCGTTGCCTTCAGCGGCCGTGTGCAGGATTTTGGGGCCGACACGCACCTTGACGGTTGCTTCAGCCAACATGCCGCGCTTGCGCCGCTGCTGCACCACCACCATAAAATCGATCAATTCAAAGGGCGGCACGTAGGCCGGATGAGTACGCCGCAGCATCAATTCCACCGATGCTTCCGCGCCTTCGTAGGTGAATCCTTTGTTTTCCAGCGTTTTGATTTGGTCCAACACACGGCGCAGGTCCAGGCTTTCGGTGTCCAGGCCAAACTGCACCGCTTTGTCTACGATGTTGCCACGCCCGGACAGTTCGGAGACGACGCTGCGCTGCTGGTTGCCGACTAGAGTAGGATCGATGTGCTGGTAGCTAAGTGGATTTTTAAGCATGGCGGCTACGTGAATGCCGCCCTTGTGGGCAAAGGCGCTCGCGCCGACGAAGGGATAATGGCTGTCGTGGGTCAGGTTAGCCACTTCGGCCACATAGCGAGACAGTTCGGTGAGGTCGCGCAGTTTTTCCGGCGGCACGCAGTCGCGGCCCATTTTTAGCTGCAAATCGGGGATGACAATGCACAAGTTGGCGTTGGCGACCCGTTCGCCATAGCCGTTAATGGTTCCCTGCACCTGATTGGCCCCGGCGCGCACGGCCGCTAATGTATTGGCGTTGCCCATGCCGCCGTCGTCATGGGTGTGGATGCCAACGGCCGTATTCCCCAACTGCCCCTTTACATCCCGCACAATCTCTTCAATTTCCCAGGGCAGCGACCCGCCGTTCGTGTCGCACAGAACCACCGAATTGGCCCCGTTGATCGCGGCCGTTTTCACGGTCGCTACCGCATATTCCGGGTTGGCCTTGTAGCCGTCAAAAAAATGTTCGGCGTCGTAGACCACTTCTTTACCCTGTTGGCGGCAGAACGCCACACTTTCGCCGATCATTGCCAAATTCTCTTCCATCGTCGTTTCCAGCACGTCGATGACGTGCAGGTCCCAACTCTTGCCCACCAGCGTCACAACCGGCGTGTTGGCATCCAGCAGCGCCTTGATGTTGGGATCATTGGCCACATCAGCGTTTTTGCGGCGCGTGCTGCCAAAGGCAGTGATTTTGGCGTGCTTCAGGTTCAGGCTGGCGGCTTTACGGAAAAAATCCACGTCTTTGGGGTTGGACCCAGGCCAGCCGCCCTCGATGTAATCAATGCCAAATTCGTCCAGTTTGCGGGCGATTTTTATTTTATCGTCCAGGGAATAGGAAATGCCTTCGCGCTGCGTGCCATCGCGCAGGGTGGTGTCGTACAGGAATACTTTGCTCATTGTTTCTCCTGGGGAGAGGGGGACTGGAGACTGGAGATTGCCTTTGCGCTGCCTCCAATCTCCAGTCTCCAGTCTCTAATCTCTAATCCCCTCTATCCGGCAGCGTTGACACGCGCCGGATGGGCTGCCTCATATGCCGCGACATGCTCGCTTTGCTTAAGCAGGTACCCAAGTGGGTCTAGTCCTTCCAGCAAACAGGTTTTGCTGAAGGCGTCGATGGGAAAGGGAACGGAACGGCCGTCTGGCAGCACCACTATCTGACTTGCCAGATCCACGCTCACCTGCGTCTTTGGCTCTTCAGCCACCAGGCTCAGAAGCTGCCGGTGCGTCTCTTCATCCACAATGATGGGCAGCAAGCCGTTCTTCAGCGAATTATTGCGAAATATGTCGGCAAACGACGTGCTGATCACCGCCTGAAAGCCATGATCCATCAAAGACCAGGGCGCGTGTTCGCGGCTGGAGCCACAGCCAAAATTATCGCCGGCCAACAAAATAGCCGCGCCTTCCGCCTCCGGCTGATTCAACGGGAAATCCGCCTTCGGCGTCCCATCCTCGTTATAACGCCAATGGAAAAACAGATTTTTACCCAGCCCTTGTTTGCTAATGGTCTTCAGAAATTGGGCGGGAATAATCTGGTCGGTATCAATATTTTCTGTGGGAATTGCCACCATGTGGCTGGTTAATGTTGTAAATGCTTGCATAGTTTCCTTTTTACGATAATCCGTGATGCGAAAGCCATTGTTTGCTGGCAGCCCACGCTTTAGTGAATGGCTAGCACCCCGTCTTCTTGCAGTTTTGCCAGAAAATCGGCGGAAATCCAGCCGCCAAACAAGGTGCATTGGCGAAATTTGTTGTTCGCGGCAAACAAGCGGCGGTCATCACCATCCATGTAAAGATGCACAATGTGGGAACGAATGCCGATGTGCTGCAAGACACCATGTTTTAGCTGGTGGGCATTGCCTGAATACAGCGGAATGCTTACCCGGCTGTGCAGCGGGGCGAAAAGATCATCCCCCAAACCATCTTTGCTGGTGTCTTCGCGCATTAGCCCGGTTAACCCGCCGCTGTTAAACCGGGACAGATCGCCTTCTAACGTCAGCCAGGCGTTTTCTCGCGCCTGATCAATCAGCTGCCGGAGCAGTTCGATGGACTGCTTCACCTCGACCGCATAGGTCTGGGTGACAACCGAAGGCCGACTGGGCATTTGCCGCACAGCTTGCTGGTAGAGACGCCGCCGTCTCAGATGGTTTTCGAATCGGTCACTCGTTTCGTATTGGTGCATGGTTTACTCTCCGCGTAAATTGTCGATTTGTGACGAACACAATGGCGTATAAGACGAAAAAGACAACTTGCGCGCTGGAAATGCCGATTATTTGCCAGTGGGACATGGTAAACCTCATCATTATTATGGGTCTTTGGGATTTCTTGGGTTTTGGTCTGATGCGTGATACGTGATGCGTGAAACCTCTCTGGTCTCGCATCACGTATCACGCATCAGGGGCTATCAACCCCCTGAGTTCCTGAAGAACCATTATAGATTGGACCAATCTCGGAAGATTGGTCCAATCTGGTCGTTAAAAATTTTGCGTGACGGTGCGCACGTCGGTAACAACGCCGGTTAGAGCGGACGCGGCGGCGGTGAGTGGGCTGGCCAGGAAGGTGCGCCCGCCTTTGCCCTGCCGCCCTTCAAAGTTGCGGTTGCTGGTGCTGATGGCGTATTGGCCGGGCTGGAGCTGGTCGCCGTTCATGGCGATGCACATGCTGCAGCCGGCTTCGCGCCATTCGGCCCCGGCTTCTTTGAAGATGACGTCTAACCCTTCGGCTTCGGCTTGCTTTTTCACCTGCTGCGAGCCAGGCACGACCATGACGCGCAGGCCGTCTTTCACTTTTTGGCCTTTCATGAGCTGGGCCGCCAGGCGCAGATCGGAAATGCGCGAGTTGGTGCAACTGCCAATAAACACAACGTCGAGGGGATGGCCGAGCAACGGCCGTCCCGCCTCCAACCCCATATACGCCAACGCCTTGATCACCGTGTTGCGCTGGCTGATATCGCCAATGCTCATCGGATCGGGAATCGTCTGGCTGATGGGAATGCCCAGCCCCGGATTTGTGCCATAAGTGATCATCGGTTCCAGGCTGCTGGCGTCGATGGTGATCTCTTTATCGAACTGCGCGCCGGGGTCGCTGGGCAGCGTGCGCCAGTAGGCGACGGCTTCATCCCAGGCTGCGCCCTGCGGCGCGTGCGGCCGTCCGGCCAGATAGTCAAACGTGGTATCGTCCGGGGCTACCAAACCGGCGCGCGCGCCGCCTTCGATGCTCATGTTGCAGATGGTCATGCGCTGCTCCATCGTCAGGGCGCGGATGGCCGAACCGCGATATTCAAAGACGTGGCCGGTGCCGCCGCCCACGCCAATGCGGGCAATCAGCGCCAGGATAATGTCTTTGGCAGACACGCCGGGCTTGAGCTGTCCTTCAACGTTGACGGCGTAGGTTTTGGGCTTGGTTTGCAGCAGGCATTGGGTGGCCAGCACATGTTCCACTTCGCTGGTGCCGATGCCGAAGGCCAGCGCGCCAAACGCGCCGTGGGTAGCCGTGTGGCTGTCGCCGCAGACGATGGTCATGCCGGGCTGAGTCAGGCCCAATTCCGGGCCGATGACGTGGACGATGCCGCGATTAGGGCTGTCCATGCCCAGGAGGCGCAGGCCAAAATCGCGGCAGTTTTGTTCCATGGTGGCGATTTGTTTGGCGGCAATCAGATCAGAGATGGGTACGCCGATGGGCGTGGTGGGGATGCTGTGGTCCATGGTGGCGATGGTTTGCAACGGCCGTCGCACCATCAATCCCCGCTCACGCAGCCCCTGAAACGCCTGCGGCGACGTCACTTCATGCACCAGGTGCAAATCAATATACAACACGGCCGGACTGCCCGGCTCGTCAACCACGACATGGTTTTCCCAGATTTTGTCGATGATGGTCTGTGGATGTTTTTCCATAAGGATTCCTTTTGTAATTGGAGATTGGAGACTGGAAACTGTGTAAGTCCCAATCTCTAGCAGTTTGTCGGAAAAGTACCCGTAACCGCGGTTTCTTACCGCGTCTTCCAGAGGCGGGGTAAGGATACCCCGGCTACAAAAAGAGGTTCTCCGACAGACTGCTAGCCTCCAGTCTCTAGTCTGTCATTTTTACGCCGCCAAAGACGGCCAGTTCGAATATTTTCAGGTAACAGTCGACGTGTTTGTAGCCAATGGCCCGCAGCCAGCGGCATTGATCTTCGACCGGGGCCAGGATATTGGCGACCTTGTCCGGGCGGCTGTAGAAGGTGCGGTCCACTTCTTCGCGGCTCATGGTGGAGCCATTGGCCTGCTGAAACGCATACAGCCGGTCCACAAACAGGTCTTGAAAGACGCCTTCCACCCACGGGTCAATGGAGGCGACGTGTTCCACGTTGATGAAGAGGCCGCCGGGGCGCAGCAGATCATAAATTTCGGCGTAAATCTCGCGCTTGCGCTCGTCGGGCTGGTGATGGATCGAGTAGCCGGACACCACAACGTCAAACAGACCATTTAGTTGTTTCGTCCAGTCCGGCTCGCCATAATCGGCCAGGATAACGGCCGTTTCCCCCTCATCTCCCAGCAACTCCCGCGCCGCCGCCAGCATCGGTTCAGAAAAATCCACAAACACGCCCTGCGCGTGCGGGTACTGCTGCAAAATGGCTCGCCCCAGGATGCCATCACCGCAGCCCAGGTCCAAAAAGGTTTCTACATTGGGGCAGGCGGCGCGGATCAGGCGCAGCATCACGTCGATTTGCTCGTTGGCGTGCGGGATAGCCCCCCGCACGCCCGTCAGGTAGGTTTGGACCAGGCTGTTAGCTTGCCAGACACGGCCGTTCTCTGCCATGTTCCTCTCCGGATCAAAAGGCAATAGGTGCCTGTTGATGATTAATTTGCCATCACCGAGACTTCGCTCGACAACTCTTCCCGCGCCGCCAGCATCTTGTTCAGGGCGCTGATGTAGGCGCGCGCGCTGGATACCACGATGTCCGTGCTCGCCCCATGACCGCTAAACGTGCGCAAAAACGGCTGGTTGGTCTGCGGGTTCAGGCTGTAAGCCGACCCGCCGTTTTCCGGTTGGATGCGGATGGTCGTTTCGGCCACCGCGTCCAAACCTTCAGTCACGGCGTTGATGGTGAACTCGGTCAGCCGGTTGCTGACGCCCACAATGCGATTAACCGCCTGATACACGGCGTCTACCGGCCCGGTTCCCAGGGCGGCGTCGCGGTATTCCACGCCATCCGGCCCCGTCAGACTGACCGACGCGGTGGGCATACTGTTGTCGCCGCAAGAGACCTGAATGTGGTTCAGTTTCCAGATTTCCGGCGGTTGGTAAATCTCGTCGGCGATAATCGCCTCGATGTCGGCGTCGGTAACAACCTTCTTTTTGTCGGCCAGACGCTTAAACCGTTGGAAAGCGGCGTTTAATTCCTCTTTGTCCAGGTCGCCATAACCCATGTCTTCCAGGCGCACGCGGAAAGCGTGACGGCCGGAATGTTTGCCCAGCACCAGTTTGGAAGCGTGCAGCCCGACTGTTTCCGGCCGCATGATCTCGTAGGTCTGCTGGTTTTTTAACATGCCATCCTGGTGGATGCCTGCTTCGTGGGCAAAGGCGTTGGCCCCGACGATGGCTTTGTTGGGCTGCACCACCATGCCGGTGTAGGCGCTAACCATGCGGCTGGTGCGGGTGATTTGCGTGGTGTCGATGTGGGTCTGGACGTTGAAAGTTTGCGGCCGGGTAACAATCGCCATCGCCACTTCTTCTAAGGACGTGTTGCCGGCGCGTTCACCAATGCCGTTGATGGTCACTTCCACCTGCCGCGCGCCGTTTTGCACGCCGGCCAGGGTGTTGGCCGTGGCCAGCCCCAGGTCGTCGTGGCAGTGGACCGACCAGACGACTTTGTCCGCGCCCGGCGTGTTGGCGATCAGGTATTTGATCAGCCAGCCGAATTCGTCCGGGGTGGTGTAACCGACGGTATCAGGAATGTTCAGGGTGGTTGCGCCCGCTTTGATTGCTTCGCCAAGAACCTGAACCAGGAAATCGGGATCGGAGCGACCGGCATCTTCCGGCGAGAACTCGATGTCGCTGCACAGGCTGCTGGCAAAGGTGACCGCTTCGATGACTTGTTCAATGCATTCTTCGCGGTCGATTTTGAGTTTGTGTTTTAAATGGATGTCGCTGGTGGCCAGGAAGGTATGGATGCGGTGGCGCGGGGCGACTTTGACGGCGTCGTAGGCGCGTTGGATGTCGGTTTTGCTGGCGCGGGCGAGGCCGGCAATGATCATGGGTTGGTTGGATTTACGGCCGTCCAGCAACGGCCCCACTTCCTCCGCAATCCGCCGCACAGCGTCAAAATCGCCGGGCGACGCAATCGGGAACCCGGCTTCGCACACGTCCACGCCCAGGCGCGAAAGCTGTCGGGCGATTTCTAACTTTTCATCCACGTTTAACGTTGCCCCAGGCGATTGTTCGCCATCGCGCAGGGTGGTATCAAAAAATATGACTGTGTCTTTGTCCTGAATTGGAACGTCGCTTTCATCCATTTGGGGGTTTCTCCTCACTGGTGGCGACCGGGTGACAAGGCGCTAATCGCTCGCCTTGCCACCCGATGGCCTCATGACTAAATTTCTTTGGGGTTCAACCACGGCATCATCGACCGCAGTTGTTTACCGACAGTTTCAATTTGGGAAGTGCGGGCTTCTTCGCGGCGCTTATCGAACCAGGGACGGCCGTTGACATTTTCGTCAATCCAACCCTCAGCATACGCCCCGGAACGAATGTCCGTCAGAATCTGCTCCATCGCCTTCTTCGTCTCGTCGGTGATAATTTTGGGTCCGGCGGTGTAATCGCCATGTTCGGCCGTGTCGCTGATGCTGTAGCGCATGTAGCTCATGCCACCCTGATACATCAAGTCAACAATTAATTTAAGCTCGTGCATACACTCAAAATAAGCAATTTCCGGCTGGTAGCCGGCGTTGACCAGGGTGTTAAACCCGGCTTCCACCAGCGCCGTCACACCGCCGCACAAAACGGCCTGTTCGCCAAAGAGGTCGGTTTCCGTCTCTTCAGAAAACGTCGTTTCGATAACCCCGGCGCGGGTGCAGCCAATGCCCTTGGCATAGGCCAGGGCAAACGCTTGGGCGCTGCCGCTGGCGTCTTGATGCACGGCTACCAGACCCGGCGTGCCGCCGCCTTCGGCAAAAACCTCGCGCACGCGGTGGCCGGGCGCTTTCGGCGCGACCATGCTCACGTCTACGTTGGCCGGGGGCACAATCTGGCCGAAGCGGATGTTGAAGCCGTGGCTAAACATCAGCGTCTTGCCGGCCGTAAGGTACGGCTCGATACCCGATTTGTAGATGGCTGCCTGGCTGGTGTCCGGAGCCAGGATCATGATGGCGTCGGCGGCTTTGGTCGCTTCGGCGACGGTTTTGACGGTTAACCCGGCGGCTTCAGCCTGGGGCCAGGATTTACTGCCTGCATACAGACCCACAATCACGTTGACGCCGGAATCTTTCAGATTCAGGGCGTGGGCGTGGCCCTGGCTGCCGTAGCCGATAATGGCGACGGTCTTGCCGTCTAATAAACTCAGGTCTGCGTCTTTGTCGTAGTAGATGTTTGCCAAAATTAGTCTCCTCTTGGTGTGTTACTCTGTTACCTATGAACAGGTTACTGTTGATTTCCGTTGCTGTGGCCGAGAACGGCCGTTTCCATTTGCACCTGCTTTTCACTCTTGCCGCCACGCACCATCGCCACCCGGCCAGTACGAACCATTTCCGCAATACCAAAATTACTCAGCAGCTTAACAAACGATTCCACCCGATCTTCCGGGCCGACAATTTGCACAATCATCGAGTCCAGGTCCACGTCGATGATGCTCGCGCGATAAATATCCACAATCTGCATCACCTGCGACCGATTGCCATTGCTGGCCTGAACTTTCACCAGCACCAGCTCACGCATCACCACCGGCTCATTCGTCACATCCTGAATATCCACAACGTTGATGAGCTTGTCTAGCTGCGTCTGAATCTGGCGCATATCGCGGTCAGTGCCGCGCGCCACAAACGTCATGCGGCTAATGCCCGGCGTTTCGCTGTGACCAACAGCCAGGCTTTCGATGTTAAAGTTGCGGCGGCGGAATAATCCGGCCACGCGGTTCAAGACGCCCGGCTTATCTTCCATCCAGGCGATCATCGTATGTCGTTTCATGGGTATTTCGCTCATTATTCTTCACCTTCCATATTGGGCATCGGCCGACGAATCATATCGGCGTTGCTTTTGCCGGGGGCTACCATCGGGTAAACGTTTGTAAATTCTTCTACCTGGAAATCCAGCAGATACGGGCCGTCATGCGCCTGCGCTTCTTTGATGGCGTCATACACATCCTCTTTGCGGGTCACAGATTTGGCCGCAATGCCATACGCTTCCGCCAGCTTCACAAAATCCGGGTTAAATAAGGGTGTGCCGGCGTGGCGTTTGTTATAAAACACATCTTGCCACTGCCGCACCATGCCCAGAAAACCATTGTTGATGATGGCTATCTTGATGGGCAGGCGTTCTTGCATCACCGTCGAGAGTTCAATCATCGTCATCTGGAAGCCGCCGTCACCGGCTACCACCCAGATTTCTTCGTCGGGCAGGCCCATCTGCGCGCCAATAGCTGCCGGCAGGCCGTAGCCCATCGTGCCCAGACCGCCAGAGGTCAGCAGGCTGCGCCGTTTGGTGTGATGGAAGTACTGCGCTTCCCACATCTGGTGTTGACCCACATCGCTAACAACGGTGGCGTCACCTTCATCAGTAGCGTGCCAGAGCTGGCGCATGATGTATGGCGCAACCAATTCGTCGGTTTCCTGGGCAATAATGTCCCGGTCTGTCGATTCTGATTTCCAGTCGGCAATTTGGGCCAGCCAGGCCGGATGCTCGTTGGGCTGCACTTGCGGCAGGAGCATTTTCAGCGTGAGCAGCGCGTCGCCAATGACAGGGGTGTGAATGGTGATATTTTTGCCCATTTCGGCCGGGTCCAGGTCTACATGGATAATTTTGGCGTTTGGGGCAAAGGTATCAAACGCGCCGGTCAACCGATCGTCCAATCGCGCGCCGATGGCGAACATGACGTCGCAATCTTGCATGGCGTAGTTGGTGTAGGCTTCACCGTGCATACCGCCCCAACTGATGGCCAGCGGGTGGGTGGCGGGGAATGTGCCAATGCCCAGCAAACTGGTAGCTACGGGGATGTTGGCTTTTTCGGCCAGTTGGCGCAGTTCTTTTTCGGCGCGAGCAATGGAAACGCCCTGACCAGAAACGATGAGCGGTTTTTTGGCTTCGTTCAGCAAAACGGCCGCGCGAGCAATAGAATCTTCGCTTGGGGCGTTTAGATTGGGTCTGTAACCGGGCAGGTGGACCGTTTCCGGGTATTCAAACTCAATCGAGGCCTGTAAGACATCTTTGCAAATATCAACCAGAACAGGGCCGGGCCGGCCGGTGCCGGCGATGTAAAACGCCTCTTTGATGGCGTCGGCCAAATCTTTAATGTCGGTGATGAGGTAATTGTGTTTAGTCACCGGCAGGCTGACGCCCTGGACATCCGCTTCCTGGAAACCATCACGCCCTAACAAGGACGTGGGCACTTGCCCGGTAATGGCGACGATCGGCGAGGAATCCATGTAGGCGGTAGCCAACCCGGTGATAAGGTTGGTTGCCCCTGGGCCGGAAGTGGCGATGCAGACGCCGGTACGGCCGGTGGCGCGGGCATAACCGTCGGCCATGTGGGCCGCGCCTTGTTCATGGGTAACAAGAACGTGATGAATGGGATATTCGTATTTCATCAGGTCATCGTAGGCGGGCAGAATAGCCCCGCCGGGCAGACCAAAGACGACTTCGACGCCTTCTTTCAGAAGGCTTTCCCAAACAATTTGACCACCTGTTTTCATTTTACTCATATGATTGCTCCTCCTTTTTGAGCAGTAGGTTGGGTTTGCTTTTGGGCATACGGGTGTTGGGGTGGAATAGAACGTGATGCAAGGATAAAAAAAGCAGAAAACTGAATGGTTTTCTGCTTTGATACACAAGAGGGGAAGGCGGTTGTTGTTTGGCGCTGAGACATTGAACCGGGCTGGCAGGTCTGCATGGCGCATGGTGTCGGCCATGCCTGAGATTGGGTGTCGGTTTGTGCTTGAAAGGTGTAAGCGTTCATAAATGTGTCTGCGCTTGAAAATAAAAAAGCCGCCTTGTTGGGCGGCTTGGATTCAAACGATGGTTTGTTTGTCTATCCTTACTCACCCAACCGGCATCGGGTCCTCAACGACGATAATAAGGACCAGGCTAATAAGGCTAATAAGGACAAAACTCAACGTGCGTTTCATAATTCACAAAGATTATACGGCAATTTGTTCACAAGGGTAACGGCCGTTCCCCTCATCGTCCATAGGTTAAAGCGTACAACAAAGACGGCCGTTTACTTGTATGGAATGCACAAGAAAAAAATCCATTCCTCATTTAAAACAAAAAGAGCGATAGCAATCGCTACGCCCTTTTCGTTTCCCACTATTTCCCACTGAACCGCGCATTTCAGCACAAGTCATAAGGAATTATAAGGAGAGATAAGCCGGAAATATACGGTCAACTTACAAGAACCGGTCAACCATTTGTTTGTAAAATTTGTACAGGATCAAATCGTGCGCGGCGCTTCCGGGCGCAATTGCCATAATTTCAGCGCCAATTGCAGCGCCAACCGCATGTTGGCCTGGTTCAAATTGTGATTGGTCAATTCCTGAATCCGGTCCAGCCGATAGAGCAGCGTGTTGCGATGAATAAACAACGCTTCGGCCGTCTGGCTGATATTGCCGTGGTGATTAAAGTAGGCGTCGATGGTTTGCACCAGCGTGCTTCGATGTTGGTCGTCGTAGCGCACCAACGGCCCAATGACCTGATCGGTAAACTCGATAACCGCCGGGATGTTTTCCAAGCGGCCCAACAGGCGATAAATGCCCAGGCTGTCGAACTCCACAACCTGATTCATTTTAAGCCGCTGCCCTAGCTGCATCGCTTGCAGCGCCTGATGGTACACATGCGGCCAATTGGCCAGCGTCATGACAGGTCCGCTGATGCCGCCGATTAAATGGGTATTGGGGTATTCGGCATCAATTTGCTCCAACAACCGGCGGGCCAATTCGTGCGCCGAATCCATGTCTTCAATACTTTTTAGCGATTGGAACACACAGGCGTGTTGATCCCCATAAATATGCACCAGCGCCGGGCGTGGATGGTTGCGCAGCAGCCAGTTGATCGTTGTTTCCAGGCGGCGCAGGGATGGCGACTCCGGCCCGCTCCAGGCAAAGGTCATAATTGCATGAGGCGATGTTGTGTCGTGGTCCAGTCGGCCGGCAAGTCGTTCAATTTCTTTGGTCGGCAAGGTTCCGGCCAACAAACCCTCCAAAAAATCGCCGCGCAGCGATTTTTTGGCTTCGCTCACTGCTTTGGCTTTTGCCATTTCCAGAGCGCAGGCGGCCGCGCCATGTTCTACGGTGAGGTTGTCTAGCAAATCAAGCTGGTCGGCCGGACCGACAACAGATAAATAACCACGGGCGCGATCACCTGAAATAATGGGGCTGATGAGCCGCGCCAGATTATTGACGGGCAATAACTGCTGCCAATGGCTTTGGCGCGCTTTGGCGGCCGCTTTACGATTGCGCAGGACGGCCGGCAGCTCATCACGCTGCATCAATACTTCGATTAGCTCAGATTCTTCGATGTCGGTGGTGCGCGGCGAGCTGATGGCCCGAACTTCCAGACGTTTGTCTTGTATGACAACGATTTTGCCCGTGAGCTTGGACATGACATCGGTCATGGCTTGCAGCCCTTGTTCTTCGCGGGACATTTCGGAGAGTTTGCGGTAGAGCTGCATGCCGCGCTCGGTGGTGGCGGCCTGACGGTCGGCCAGGAGGAATACGATAGCCTGGTGGGCGTCGCGCACGGAGATGCCGGGGGGGGCGACGAGGAGCGGCAGGTTAAGCGCGCTGGCTTTTTCGGCGACGATTTCAAGGACTTCTTTAAAGACAAGCATGCCGGCTACTTCAAGTTCAACCACTTTATCCAGAAGGTCGAGCAGGCTTTCTGTGGTGGTCTGTTGCTCCAACACCGGCGGGATGATGAGCAGATCGCCTTGTTCTACCTGATCTTCCAGATCATCCCAGCTTGTGAGCAGGACCACCCATTTGACGTTACGGCGAGCGTGCCGCGCCCCGGCAGAGACGGTGGTAGAGAGGGGCAGAGCCAATCTGAGGATGTCACCGATATTGATTTCAGTTGGTATTTGTTGATTATTCATGGTTCTATGGATTGACGGCCGTTTCCAAATTTCGGCTGCACAGGTAGGCGGACAATAAAAGTTGTTCCCTGGTTTGGCGCACTGACCACATGTATGTCACCGCCATGCTGCTCTATAATACGATGACTTGTAGCTAAACCCAAACCAGTCCCCTTTCCTGGCTCTTTGGTCGTGTAAAACGGTTCAAATATATGCTGCGCTTCGGCCGCAGACATGCCATGGCCGTTGTCGCGGAAGAGAACTTGAACGTGATCCCTTTCCGGTGTCAGACGGGTGGTAATTTCGATCTGCCGATTTTCGGAAACCGATTGCACGGCGTCGCGGGCATTAACCAGCAAATTCAGCCAGACGCTTTTGAGGTGTTCCCAACTGGCCGTAATCGACGGCAGCTCTGGCTCGGTTTTGTCGATAATGGTGATTCCGGCCGTCTGAAATTGGTAACTGATCAGGTCTAAGGTCTGGTGAATGGAGATATTGACGTCGCTGCTGGTGAATTTGTATTGTTCCTGACGGGCAAAATCGAGCAGCCCGCGCACCACTTTGGTGGCGCGTTCGCCGGCGCGGGCAATCAAGTCTACCGCTTCATAGTTGTCATCCTCCGGGGGGATGAACATTTTGAGCATTTCGGCGTTGGCGTTGATGGCTGTGAGCGGGTTGTTGATTTCATGGGCGACGCCGGCCGCCAGTTGACCAATCGCCGCCAATTTGCCGGCCTGTAGCAGGCTGCTTTCCAGGCGACGTTCTTCGGTGCGGTCTTGCCATAGAATAACGGCGCGTACCGAGGCGGTTTGGCTGCTGGGAATGGGGTAGGCGCTGATGTCCCAATTTCGGGGTAGGTGGTCGTCGCCCTGCCAGCTTACAGCCCAGTGTTGGGCTTGTTTGTGTTCCAGTGTTAGTGTGACCTGGCAGTGGGCGCAGGGGGTTTTTTGGTGGTAGAAGGCCTGGTAACACGGCCGTCCCACCAATTGTTCCGCCGTTTCCGGATGCTCGTTGGCTTTGCTTTTGTTGATGGAAATCAGTTTCCAATGGTCGTTGATGGTGTAAATGGGGTGCGGAATGCCGTCGATGAGCGCCTGAAGGGTGTTGCGGTTTTCCAGCAGCTCTTGCTGCCGCATGCGGATGCGCTGGAAGAGCCAGGCGTTTTCGATGGAGTCGCTGATGGAAATGGCCAGGGAAGAAAAAAGCTCGAGATCGTTGTCGGTAAAACGGCCGTTCTCCCGATTATAACAGGTCAAAATGCCCACCGGCCGGCTGCGCACCACCAGCGGCGCAGCCATGATGCTGCGCGGTTCTATGCCGGGGGGAATGTCGATGGCCGGTTGGAAACGGCCGTCATCCGCCGGGTCATTGAGCAGCGTCGGCGTTTGGCGGGCAAACACCTGCCCCACAAACCCCTCATCCACGTCCAGCCAATGGTCGGTCGCCACCAGGCCGTCGGCCGTGCGCAGCGCCTTGCAGCGCAAACGGCCCCCTTCCAACAAAAACGCCGCCGCTGACTCCACGCCCAAGATCTCAATGGCCCCGGCAACGGCCGTGGCCAACACCTCTTGCGTCTCCAACGTCGTCGCCAACCGCTGCCCCATCTGATTCAACGCCGCCAACTGCTGACTCTGCCGCTGAAGCTGCTTTTCCAGCTGCTGCGTACGCAAAATGGTCTTTACCCGCGCCAACAACTCCTGAGGATAATAGGGCTTGGTGATATAGTCGTCAGCCCCGGCCGAGAGCGCTTCTACCTTGTCGTTGCTGCCGGCAGCGGCCGTTAGCAGCACCACCCGCGTATACCGCAGCACCGGATGCTGGCGAATCCAGGCCAACACCTCCAACCCCGACATCCCCGGCATCCGCATATCCAGCAGCACCAGATCCACTTCATTGCTTTCGCCAATGGTCGACTTCAGATAATCAATGGCTTCCTCACCTGTACCGGCTAAAGAAACCAAAAAGCCTTCCTTCCGAACCAAAAAATCGGCTAGAGATTCGGCAATTTCCGGTTCATCATCAACAACCAGAATGCGCGTCGCCGTGAAATTGTGCAAAGGAATCGCCATGATACGTCTGCCATCAACAAAACCCTAAGATTTGTGAACACGCTCAGGGAGTGTCTGTCGCCGCCGATGAAAAGGTATACCCATGTCCCTGAATCGTACGAATAAAAATGGGATCGCTGGGCGCAGGTTCAATCTTTTCCCGTAAATTTTTAATGTGGGCGCGCACCAGTTCCGGGCTGCCAGTATCACGCGGATAATCCCAAACATCTTGCAGCAGTTGTTGGCTGTTAAACACCTGATCCGCATTACTCATCAGATGGTACAACAGATCAAACTGCACGTTGGTTAGCAGCGCCACCCCCATTGGGGTTGTCACCTTAAAGCTGCGGCAATCCAATGTGACGTTACCCACAATGACTTCATTCGCCGGTTCCGGAGCCACTTCCACAGGACTGGTGCGGCGTAAAATCGCCTTCACCCGCAGTTGCAATTCTTCCATGTTGAATGGTTTGCTCAGATAATCATCTGCGCCGGCGCGAAACCCTTCAATCTTATCTTCGTCCTTGGCTTTAGCGGTGAGAAACAAGACGGGCAGGTCGGCCAGCAGCGGATCGCCGCGAATTTGGCGGCATACCTGATAACCGTCGGCTCCGGGCATCATAATATCTAATAAAAACAGGTCGGGTCGATGGCGACGCGCGGTTTGTAACCCCTCCGTGCCGCTGTTGGCCACCATCACCTGGTGTCCATACAGTTTGAGCGCACGTTGTAAGGTTCTGGAAACCAATTCATCATCGTCGATAACCAGAATTGTGGCCATTACACTACCTCCACAAGAATTGGGTTTTCCAATAAAAAGCCACCTGATGAGCAGGTGGTGTATGCTTTATGTGAACACACGGGATTTAGTATAACAGATTTTATGGTGGAACTGTACTAAGGGGACAATTGGGGATTGGAGACTGGAGATTGATTTGTGGGTCTTTGGAATTTCATGGGGTTTGGTCTGATGCGTGAAGCGTGAAGCGTGATGCGTGAAACCTTTCTGGTCACGCATCACGCTTCACGCATCGGGGGCTGTCGACCCCCTGAGTTCCTGAAGAACCTGATTTATGACCAGTCTCCAGTCTCCAGACTTCCGATTAAAGCAGTAAACGCAGGGGGCTTTCCAAAATGGCTTTGAGAGCCTGCATGAACTGGGCCGCTTCGGCGCCATCCGTCACGCGGTGGTCGGCCGAGATGGTGGCCTTCATGCGTGTGCCGACGGCAAGCTGCCCATTCACCACCACCGGCACCTGACGGGCGGAGCCGACCGCCAGGATGGCAGCGTCGGGCGGGTTGATGATGGCTACAAAGGAATCCACATCAAACGCGCCCAGGTTGCTGACGGTGAAGGTGCTGCCTTCAACATCTTCCGGCTTCACTTTGCCGACGCGCGCCCGGCCGATCATGGCCCGGTTGTCGGCGGCAATTTGCGCCAGGGGGGTCAGGTTGGTGTTTTTCTGGACGATGGTGAGCAGGCCGCCTTCTACGGCCACGGCCGTTCCCACATGGATGCGGTTGTGGCGCACAATTTTATCGCCGCCAAACGCCGCGTTCAGGTTCGGGAACTCTTGCAAAGCCAGCGCCGCCGCCTTGACAACCATGTCGTTGACGGTGACCTTTTGCTCTTCCGGCAAGAGGGCGTTGATTTGTTTGCGCAGGGCCAGCGCCGGTTCCATGTCGATGTCGCTGGTGACATAAAAATGGGGTACGCTGGTTTTGCTTTCGGTCATGCGGCGGGCAATGGCCTGCCGCAAGCGGCTGGTGGGGATTTCGGTGGTTTCCGGACCGGTGGGCACGGCCGTTACCGGCGTGGGCGGCGCCGCGCCAGGTTGTGCCACCGGCGGAGCCGCCAGGTAAGCCTCAACGTCGCTTCGGCGCACACGGCCGTCTGGGCCACTGCCCTTCACGCGGCGCAAATCTACGCTTTTTTCCTCAGCCAGGCGGCGGGCAACCGGCGTCGCTTTGATGCCGCCAGGGAATTCAGCGGAAACGGCCGTTTCCATCACAGGCGCGGCGGCCGGGGCCGGCGCAGGCTCCGCCGCCGCGTCAACTTTTGGGGCTTCTTCCGTCGCCGCCGCTTGCGTCTCGCCGCCAGAGGTCAGGCCAGAAATATCTTCGCCAGCCTCGCCGACAATCGCCATCTTGGCGCCTACCGGCACAACCGACCCTTCTTTCTCAAGCTGCTTCAGCATCGTGCCCGACACCAACGCTTCTAATTCCAGCGTCGCTTTGTCAGACTCAATTTCGGCCACCACTTCACCCTTGGTGACCTGCTCGCCGATGCCTTTTAACCAGCTCACCAGCACGGCTTCGCGCATGTCGAAGCCAAGTTTGGGCATGACAATAAATTCAGCCATTAGAGAATCTCCTTCACAGCCGCAATGACCCGATCGACGTTGATCAGGGCTGCCTGTTCCAAATCACGCGAGTATGGCAGGGGCACTTCAAATTGGGCCACGCGTTTGATAGGCGCATCCAGGTAATCGAATGCCTCTTCTTGCAGCCGCGCCGCCACTTCCGCGCCGATACCGTAAGAACGATACCCTTCTTCCACGATGACCGCTTTGAAGGTTTTCTTGAAGGATTTGACAACCGGACCCATGTCTAACGGCCGTAACGAACGCAAATCTACTACCTCCGCGCTCACGCCTTCACGCGCCAGCTTTTCTGCGGCTTCCAAAGCCACCTGCAAACCCTGCGCATACCCCACCAACGTCACATCCGTGCCTTCACGCTTCACATCAGAAACGCCCATCGGCACGACATAGTCGCCTTCCGGCACTTCGCCGCGCAGTTGATACAAGGTCGCGTGTTCAATAAACAACACCGGGTCGTCAGAACGGATAGCCGCTTTCAGCAGCCCTTTGGCGTCATAAGGCGTAGACGGCGAAACCACCTTCAGGCCGGGAAAATGAGCAAAAATCACGTCCGGGGTATGGCTGTGGGTGGCCCCCAACTGCCGCCCGCCGCCGCCCGGCGCGCGAAACACCACCGGCGCTTTCATCTGCCCGCCAAACATATAATGAACCTTGGCCGCGTGGTTGACCATCGCATCCAAAGCCAGGAAGGCAAAATTGATGGTCATAAATTCAGCCACCGGGCGCAGGCCGTTCATGGCCGCGCCGGTTGCCGCGCCGCCGATGACCATTTCCGAAATTGGGGTGTCTTTCACCCGGCGTGGGCCAAATTCATCATAAAAACCGCGTGTGACGGCGTAAGTGCCGCCCCACACGCCCACTTCTTCCCCCATAATAAAGACCGTATCGTCGCGCTTCATTTCTTCGCGCAGCGCATCGCTAATTGCTTGTCGCATGGTTATAAAGGCCATTGTTTTCTCCAAAAACAGAGGTTGCAGGGTTTTTACGCCTCAGCCTCCATTCTTTAATCTTTTAATCTTCCACGTAAATGTTTGTGAACAGCTCTTCATAAGCCGGGAAGGGCGATTCTTCAGCAAACTGAACGGCATCCACTAATTCTTGCTCCACGCCTTTGTCCAGGTTTTCCAACTCCTCCCGGTCGGCGATGTTTTCCTTTAGCAGGTAGCGTTCCAATATGCCGATGGGGTCGTCTTCGCGCCATTTTTCCACTTCGTCTTTGGTGCGGTAGCGCAACGGGTCGCCCATGCTGTGCCCTTCGAAACGATAGGTGAGCATTTCCAGGAACTGCGGCCCTTTACCATCACGGATGGCTTGCAAAGCAGCGGATGTGGCTTCATACACAGCCATGACATCCATGCCGTCTACTTGTTTGCCTTCCATGCCGTAAGCGGGGGCTTTATCAACCATTCGGGTGACGGCCGATGCGCGTTCAACGGCCGTTCCCATGCCATACTGGTTATTCTCCGCCACAAACACCACCGGCAAATCCCACACGCCGGCCAGATTGAGCGATTCGTGGAAATAACCGATATTCGTCGAACCATCGCCAAAATAACACAAGACGGCATTGTCGGTTCCCTTGTACTGCTCCGCCAGGGCCAGACCAGTGGCCAACGGCACATGGCCGCCAACCACGGCATAACCGCCCCAATACTGGCGGTTCACGTCCGCCAGATGCATGGAGCCGCCCTTGCCCTTGCTGACGCCGGTTGCTTTGCCCAATAATTCGGCCAACACCGGGCCGGTTTCGCTGCCCACAGCCAGGGCGTGGGCGTGATCACGGTAAGCCGTAATCACATGGTCGCCCGGCTGGCGGGCCGCGATGGTTCCTACGGCGACTGCTTCTTGGCCAATGTACAGGTGTAAGAAGCCACCAATTTTGCCCAGACTATATAAATCTGAGCAGCGTTGTTCAAATCGACGAATGAGTACCATTTGCCGGTACCATTCTAACAGCGTTGCTTTTTCCATTTATGTTTCTCCTGAAAATAATTTCTTGTCAGAACGAAGGTGCGCCGAGACGCGGTGAAACGCCATGGTCGCCACTAAATGGCAACACATAAGCGTGTGAATGGTTGCGAATTCTTTTCTTAAAAGGGCGAATGTGTGAAAAGGCTGCGCGTGGGCTGCGCATAGGTTGTGGAAATTGGGCGCAACGGCCGTTTCCATCCTATCTGCGCCCCTTTTTATCAATAAATTGATAGAGATAAGTTTAAACGTCAGGATTATACCGCAATCCGCTCTAAACCAACGGTATGATACATATTTCGTTAAGGTTTTGATCGGGATTGTGCCCCGATCGGCGCCTAATTGTCTATATCCACCCGGCTGCCCTGCGTGTCTACCGCCAATATCCAGGTGCGGCTGGGTAATTGGTGCGCCGCGAACACGGCCGTCATCGCTTCCCCAATCACCTCGTGCCCTGCCGGGGCAAAAGCGATCAGGCTGGGGCCTGCCCCGCTCAGGGCCACGCCCGCCGCGCCGGCGGCATACGCCGCCTCGTAGGCAGCGCTCAGGCCGGGAACCAGCGGCAGCCGATAAGGCTGGTGCAGCCGGTCTTGCATGGCCGCCCGAATTTTGTCATACGCGGCCGTTTCCAAGGCCCGGATCAACAACCCCAGGCGGCTGGCGTTAAATATGGCATCTTGCAAACTGACCTGCTGCGGCAATGCCGCCCGCGCCTCGGCCGTGGGCAAATGGAAATCGGGCAAAACCACCACCACGCGCAGCGGCGGCACGCTAATTCGCTCCACCAACAAGCCGTCTGGCGCTTGCACGCCCAAAATCAGGCCGCCGTACACGGCCGGAGCCACGTTATCCGGGTGTCCTTCCAAATTGGTGGCCTCCTGCAAAATTTGGGCGCGCAAAAGGGGCTTGCCCAACAAGGCATTGGCCCCAAACAGCCCGGCCAACACCGCCGACGAACTGCTGCCCAACCCGCTGCCGATGGGAATCTGGTTGTCCTGGTGAATGTGCAGGCCAGACGGCCGTTGCCCAAACCGCGCAAACAAACGATTGGCCGCCTCGAACACCAGATTGCTCTCATCCGTGGGGATCTTGTGCGCGTCTTCGCCGGTGGTGGTGATGAGCAGACCCGCTTCTTCCCGCGTCGTAAACGTCACCGTCTGATACAAACTTAAAGCCAGTCCCAGGCAGTCGAAGCCCGGACCAAGATTTGCAGATGTTGCCGGAATGGTTATAGTCGCTTGCATAGGGTGCATGATTTTACGCTAAAATCAGCCGTCAGCCGATTGTTAAATTTGTGAGAGAGGTGTTTCGTGGTTGGTAATGATCCTATCAACCTTGCACAGTTTGCTTTGCCAGAGGTCAGACGGCTGGCCTTGCGGGTAACGCCCGCCGCCGAACGCGCCGTGCGCGAAGGCCACCCCTGGCTGTTCGCCGATTCGATCACCCGCCAAAACCAGGACGGCCGTTCCGGCGATCTGGCCATCCTTTTCGACCACAAAAACCGCTTTCTGGCCGTCGGCCTGTTTGACCCCGATTCACCGCTGCGCGTGCGCATTCTGCATCACGGCCGTTCGGCAACCATCGACACAGCCTGGTGGGAACAGCGGCTGCGGCAGGCGGCCGCCCTGCGCCAGCCATTGTTAGAATCGCCAACAACCGGCTACCGGCTGGTGTACGGCGAGAACGACGGGTTCCCCGGACTGGTGATTGACCGGTACGCCGAAACCTACGTGTTAAAGTTGTACACAACCGCCTGGCTGCCACATCTGGCCGATGTGCTGCTGGGGTTAACGGCCGTCTCCCGCCCCCAGCGCGTCGTTTTGCGGCTCAATCGAACCAGCCGCCCCGTCCTCACCAAGCTTGGGCTGCCAGATGGAACCATCCTGGTTGGCCCGCCGCTTGCCGGGCCGGTTGTGTTCCGCGAAAACGGCCTGAATTTTGCCGCCGACGTGGTCGAGGGGCAAAAAACCGGCTTCTTTCTCGACCAGCGCGACAATCGAGCGCGGGTAGAAGGGTTGGCCAGCGGCGGCGATGTGCTGAATGTGTTTGCCTATTCCGGCGGTTTTTCGCTGTACGCGGCGCGCGGCGGCGCGCGCCGTGTCACCAGCCTGGACCTCAGCCGACCAGCCTTGCAAGCGGCGGCCGAGAATTTTGCCCTGAACGAGGCGGATACGGCCGTGGCCGCCGCCACCCACGACCTGATCGCCGGCGACGCTTTTGCGGAAATGGCGCGGCTGGCAGAGAACGGCCGTCAATTCGACCTGGTGATCATCGACCCGCCAGCCTTCGCCAAAAAACAGGCCGAAGCAGCGCGGGCACTGGGCGCATATGCCCGCCTGGCGCGTCTGGGGCTGGCTGTGCTGCGTCCCGGCGGCATATTGGTGATGGCTTCTTGCTCCAGCCGGGTAAACACGGAGGAATTTTTTGCCCTGCTGCACCAGACGGCGCGGGAAGAGGGACGGCCGTTGCGCGAAATCGCCCGCACCGGCCACGCCCTGGACCATCCCATTCGTTTCCCCGAAGCCGCCTACCTCAAATGTCTATTTGCCATCGCGGCGTGAGAAAACGGTGAACCGGCAGTCCCACGCATATTGCATAGTTGATGATTGCCCCGGATTGCCGTATGATCCCGCCCTGGATGAGCGTCCGGCGGCAAAAATTGACCGGGCGCAGTCCCCATGTAGATTTGCAGGTAGTCAGGAGAACAGTTGTAATGGAACAAATCGAAGCATTTCCATCACTGTCCGCACTGCGTACTACCCATCGTCGTTTACTTGAACGCCGCAGCAAAGACGGCCAGTTGGAGATTTTTTTAGACGAAGTAGAGCAGTTTGTGGCGCAGGGTGTAGCCACCGGCGCTTTTTTGGATACACGCAGTGACCGCTGGCAGGCGCAAAATCTGATCGATTATTGGGCCAATGAGTTATACCATGCCCGACGGCCGGCCCCGGACACCAATCTAACCGAATACGACCCTGGTTTAGCCCCGGAATTGGACGACTCGTTATGTCCGTATCTTGGCCTGCAAACCTTTGGCGCGTCGCAACACTCCTTCTTTTTCGGCCGCGCTGCCCTCATCAAAGAAATGGTGGAAAAGCTGAAATACGGCCGTTTCCTGGCCATCGTCGGCCCCTCCGGCAGCGGCAAATCCTCAGTCGCCCAGGCCGGGCTTTTCACCCAATTGCAAGATGGCGCCCTGCACGGCAGCCGCAACTGGCGCTACTACGCCCCCATCGTCCCCGGCGCAGACCCCCAGGCCAGCCTCATCCGCGTCCTCAAACCCGAGGGCGTCGCCATGATGGATTGGATAACCGAAGTCACCGAACAATGCGCCCAAAATTCCACCTACCTCGTCAACCTCATCGATCAGGCCGATTCCGAACCGGCCGTCCTGCTGATCGACCAATTTGAAGAAATCTTCACCATTTGCCAGGACGAACAGAAACGCCGCGCCTTCATCATCACCCTGCTCAACCTCATTCAAATGCCCAAAGCGCGGCACACCGTCGTCATCACCATGCGCGCCGACCTGGAAAGCAACCTGGTGCAAATCCCGGCCCTGCAATCCGAATACGAAAAAGCCCAGGTGCGCGTCACGGCCATGAAGGCCAACGAACTGCGCGAAGTGATCGAAAAACCGGCCGAATTGGTCGGCCTGAAATTCGAGGAAAACCTGGTCGAAGAACTGGTAGGCGAAGTATTGGGTAAACCGGCCGCCCTGCCCCTGCTGCAATTTACCCTGCTCAAACTCTGGGAAAACCGCGACCACAACCGCGTCACCTGGGCGGCTTACCGGCGCATCGGCGGCGGGCGGCAAGCCCTGGCCAACAGCGCCGACGCCTTTTACGACGGCCTCTCGCCAGAAGATCGGGCCGTGGCCCGGCAGGTTATGCTGGGCATTGTGCGGCCAACCGTCGAGCAAACCATCACCGCCGACCGGGTGCTGCTGTCTATTCTTTACCAGGAAATCCGCAAGCCCCAGGCGCAAATCGGCCGAGTCATTGATCAATTGTTAGGCGCGCGCCTGGTCCGCCGCATCGCCGGCACAAGCGCCGAAGACGATCAGGTAGGTCTGGCCCACGAGTCGATTGTGCGAATTTGGCCGCGCCTGGTGGGCTGGATTGAAGAAGCGCGCGTGGCGCAGCGCCAACGCCTCCGCCTGGCGACAACGGCCGAACAGTGGCACGCGCTTGGCCAACCCAACAGCGTGCTGCTGCGCGGCGTTTTGTTGGAAGATGCGCTGCAATACGAAGACCTGACCGCTCTGGAAGCGCTCTTTGTGGAAGCCAGCGAAACGGCCGCGCACAAAGAACAGCTTGAACGCGAAACACGGCAGCTGCGCGAACTGGAACAGGCCCGCGCCCTGGCCGAAGCAGAGCGACAACGCGCCGCCGAAAGCGACCGCTCTGCCCGGCGGCTGGCGCGGCTGTCTGTGGCGCTGGCGGTGGTGTTTGTGCTGGCCCTGGTAGCTGCGTTTTGGGCCGCGCGAAATGGCGCGGTAGCCGCGCAAAATGCCTCCGCAGCCGCCCAAAACGCCGAAACCGCCCGCGCAAACGCTTCTATTGCCGAAACCTTACGCATGGATGCCGAAGCCAGCGCAGCCACGGCCGTTTCCGCCCAAATCGCCGCCCAACAAGACGCCAACCTGCGCGCCACCGCCGAAGCCGAAGCCCGTACCCAACGCGACGTCGCCGAAATCAACGCCGCCGAAGCCGAGACTGCCCGCGCTACGGCCGTCGCCAGCGCCGCCCAGGCCGAAACCAACGCCCGCGAAGCCGAAGCCCAAACCCGCCTGGCAACCGCCCGCGAATTAGCCGCCGCCTCGATTGACCAGCTTACCAGCGATCCGCAGTTGGGTTTGCTGTTAGCCATCGAGGCGGTTAACCGCACCTTGCCCATCGACGGCACCGCCGCCGCCGAAGCCGAAGACGCGCTCTACCGCGCCTTGCAAGCGTCGCAGCTACAAATGACCCTTTCCGGCCATACAAATTGGTTGAGCGATGTGGCCTTTAGCCCGGACGGCCGTTTCCTGGCCACCGCCAGCTACGACAATTCCATCAAATTATGGGACGCCCAAACCGGGCGCGAACTACGCACCTTCACCGACCACAGCCGCGTGGTCAACGGCCTGGCCTTCAGCCCAGACAGCCAGCGGCTGGCCTCCGGCGGCGACGATGGCTTCATCATCGTGCGCGACGTGGCCACCGGCGAACGGCTGGCGGTGATGAACGGCAACGATGGCCCGATTCGCGCCGTGGCCTACAGCCCCGATAATCTGCATCTGGCGGCAGCCAACGGGAACGCCACCGTGCGCGTCTGGGACACGGAAACGCGCCGTTCGTTGTACCGTCTGTATGGCCATGACGCGACAGTGCAAGACGTGGCTTTTAACCAGGATGGCGGTTATCTGGCTTCCGCTGGCGACGACGGCCGTACCATTGTCTGGAACATGGAAAACGGCTCGCCGGTCTACTCGGCCAATCCATACCCCGAAGACCCCGTGGGAGCCAACGCTCTCGCCTTTAGCCCAGACGGCGCGCGGGTGATCACGGCCTATAACGACGGCGTGGCCCGCGTGTGGGATTTTAAGAACGAAGGACTGCTGTTTAACCTGATCGGCCATGCCAGCCAGGTGGCCGATGTGGCTTTTAGCCCAGACGGCCGTCTGATGGCTACAGCCAGCGGCGACGGTACAGCCAAAGTGTGGGACGCTGAAACCGGCCAGACGCTTTATACGCTGTCCGGCCACAATGGCGCGGTGTCGGCTGTGGCCTTTAGCCCAGATGGTTCCCAATTGGCCACCGCCAGCCAGGACAGCACGGCGCGCATTTGGAACTCGGAAGCTGGCCTGGACGTGCTGGTGCTTTCACGGCATCGACGCCCCATCAACGCCGTGATGTTTAGCGCCGACGGCCAATTTGTGGCCACCGCCAGCGACGATCGCACGGCAAAAGTGTGGGATGCGGCTTCTGGCGCGGTGCTGTTTAGCCTGGGCAACCACAACGCGCCGGTGCAAAGCGTCGCGTTTAGCCCGGATAGCAGCCTGTTGGCCACAGGCAGCACCGATTATTATGCGCGCATCTGGGATTTGTCTACCGGACTGGTGCGCCTGCCGGTGCTGCCCCACGAAGGCCCGGTAACCTGGGTGCGGTTTGACGACGCCGGCGCGCGCCTGCTAACAGCCAGCGAAGATGGCAAGATACGCATCTGGAACGTGATGACCGGCGATTTGCTGCAAACATTTGCCCACGATACGGCCGTCACCAGCGCCGCGTTCAGCCCGGACCAATTGCGGTTGGCCATTGGCGATGTGAATGGCGGCGTGGTGATTTTGGAGGCGGAGACGGGTGAGCCGGTGTTGACGTTGGCCGGACATGGCGGGCCGGTGAATGGGCTGGCTTTTAGCGCCGACGGCCGTCGCCTGGCTACGGCGGGTGGCGATGGCACGGCCAAAATTTGGGATTTGGGCAGCGGCGACCTGCTGCGCACGCTGTCTGGCCATACCGGACCGGTGCTCAGCGTGGCTTTTAGCCCGGATGGCGCTCGTCTGGCGACAACCAGTGTGGATCGAACGGCCAAATTGTGGAACCCACAAACGGGGCAGGTGCTGCGCACGTTGTTGGGACATACGGCGCCGGTCAACAGTGTGGTGTTTAGCCCGGATGGCGGCCGTCTGGCGACGGCCAGCGCCGATGGCACGGCGCAAATCAACGATTTGAATTCGGTGACTACGTTGTTTGAGCGGGCGTTGGAGCGCATGACGCGGCCCATGACGGCGCGAGAATGCGAACAATATCTACGCGGCGAAGCGTGTCTGGCCGTGGAAAATTGAGGCCCGGCAGCGGCCGGGACTTATTTTTCGGCCACGAGAATGACGTTGGTGGGCGGATAGGGTAAGGGGTCGAGACGGCCGTTCTCATTCAGCACAAACAGGGCCACTTTGCCTTGCCAGCGGTGGCTTACAATCCAGGGATTGGTGTACACGCGGGAGCCGCTTTGAGGGGTGTTGGGGTTTTCCAGAATGTGGAACCCGGCGGTTTGTAGGGCAGTTTTCCAGTCGCTAAAACTCCAGAAAGCAAATTCCTCGTGCATTTCGCTGGCCCAGTTGTCGGTGTAATCTTTTTTGCTCATAAATTCACAGGCGGCGCGCAGCGGTAAGATGGCGTATTGACGGCCGTCTACCTGCGCTTCCTGGTATTGGACAACGGGTTGGCCTGCTTGCCTGTCGGGCAAAAAATCACGGGCGAAACGGCGGAAACGGCCGTAAGTGGACAAGGTTTGCAGGTGTTCGGCAAGCAAATCCGGGCTGGCAAACTCCTGAAAAACAGCGTCGTTGGCCCCATCCGCATCGTTGAGCCAGAGATACACTTCCTGACGGCCGTTTTCCGGCCCAATCACATCCCGAATGAGCAGGCGGCCGGAGACGGCCGTTTGGGCATATTTCAACGCCAGGTAGCTGTGGATGGTTTGCGCCTGATCGCCATAAGACCACAATTCATGCAGCGTAGAATTGCAAATGGTGGTGTGAATCGCGCCCGGTTCAAAAATGGGCTGGGTGATGTTGCGCTGGTGGAAAAAGACAAAACTCCCGCCAAAATCGCCGGCCCGCTGTCGCTCGCGGCAGCGGGCAATAAATTCGGCAGAAATGTCGATGCCGATCAGGTCGGAATCGGGAAAATCATGGGCCACAGCCGCCAGCAGCGCCCCGTCGGCGCAGCCTTCGTCGACAATTTTGCCCGGCACGATGGCTTCTTGAATGTCCTGATATTTCAGGTTGATGATTTCCGGGTTGCTCAGGCCATAGGCGTAGGTGGCGTAGTTGCGGTCGTTGGTGAGGCTGCCTTCGTCGTTGAGCAGCGGGTCGCGCCAGAGGCGCAAAATACGCCGGGGGATGTCGGGGAAGTCCTGCCAGAGGTCAAAGGTGGCCGATGAAAGCTGATCGCGCAGGTCGGGGTTAAGTGGGCCAGCTTTCCCCGGCGGCGACCATTTTTTGCAGCACGTCGATGGGTGTTGGCGGTTGGTCGGGATGATTGAGTTCGGCCGGGAGAATGGCGAAACCGAGCTGTTGGTATTGGCGGATAACGGCCGTGGTAGAGCACAGCACCACGCAGTTATCCGGCGTCAGGCGCAGGCCGCCTTCGGTTTGTTCGGCGATCTCTTTGAGCGTAAATTCGGCGAAGCGGGGGGTAGGCTGGTAATGGGGTATGCCAATGATGCGGTAATGGACAGATAGGGTGGCTTCGAACGGCCGTATAAATCGATCTACCCCAATCGCCCGCACATGCAGCGGAATCGGATTGTACCGGGAACCAGCCTGGTTGCTGGACGTGATGGCAAACACCACCTGATCGAGCGGCCCCGAAGCTGGCGGCGGCGCGCCGGCCAAAAACGTCAACTGCGCCAGCGGCATCTGCAATATCTGCTGCAAATATCGCGCCTGAAACGATGTATTTAAAAGGTGACGGCCTGGAAAAAGCAAAAAAGTCACGGCGTTTTCGCCCCCAATCAGTCCGCGCCGGGTAAGTGAATTTGGAAGGTTGTGCCCTGGCCGAGCACCGAACGCACCGTAATTTTGCCACGATGCGCTTCGACAATCTCTTTCACCAGCGCCAAACCCAGGCCGGTTCCCTTGCCCATATGGTGCTGCGCCGATCCGGAGTTCGCGCGATAGAAGCGTTCAAAAATACGCTGCATTTCTTCCTCCGCAATGCCGGTGCCGGTATCGCTCACCTCAATGAGGACTTCCCGCCCCACCGTCCAGGCACGCAAGGAAATCGCGCCGCCTGCAGGTGTAAATTTGAAGGCATTCGATAACAAATTATCGAATACCCGCCGCAAATGGAAAGGATCGCCCACAATCAAGGGCATGGTGCTGGTGGTAGTAACTTCGAGAGAAACGCCTGCTTTTTCCGCCTGAAGCCGGTACTCCTCCTGAACGGTTCGCAGTAAAGCGGCCGGGTCAATCTCTTCACGCCGAAAATCTTGTGTCTCGGCCGCCAGCAGAGCAGACATATCTTCCAGCATGTTGATCAACATACGAACGCGCTTCACAATGATGTCCATCGACTGCTTTTGCGCCGGTTCAAGCTCGCCCAGCCCGCCGCTGTCCAATAATTCAGCATAACCATAGATCAGACCCAGTGGCGTGCGGAGTTCATGCGACACATTTTGGATGAATTCGTTTTTGGCTTCGTCCAGCTCTTCCTGGCGAGCCAGAGAAATCGCCAGCGCTTCGGCGCGTTCGGACAATTGCGAGAAGAGGCGGCGATTTTGCATGGCGATGCCAGCTTGCTGCCCAATTGATTCAGCCAGGGCCAAATCGCGGCGACTGAACTGCCTGCCGGGGGTGAAGCTAAAAATTTGCAGTGCGCCCAGGCACTCGTCCCCGGCCACAATGGGCACGCCGATGAACGCCCCGACGCCGACTTTGATCAGTTTTTGCTGCGCTTTGGGGTGATCCTGGTAATGGGCGTGAATGACCGATTGCCCGGTTTCGATAATTTCCCAGGCAATGCCGCTGCCTTTGGTAACCGGGCGCAGGCTAACGCTGGGCGGGATGTTGTAGGGATAAAACGTTACTATCTGGTGATCAATCACCAGCCCGACCAATCCAGCGTCTGCGTCCAGAAGGTCGGTTGCCAGGCGGGCCACATACGCCAGGACTGTAGGCAAATCTGGGGCCGTGTTGAGCGTGCGCGAGATATCGTTGAGACGTTGTTCGCGCTCTAGCGCCTGGCGGATTTCGGTGAGCAGGAGAATGTTTTGGTAGGCGATGGAAACGATATAGGTGAGGGTTTGCCCGGTAACCAGGTCGTCAGAGTTGAAGGGGGCGACGTGGTCGCGGTAGAAAGTTAGAGCGCCGACCGGGTCTCCGGGAATGGACATGCTGAAGACGGCGTAACTGCGGAAGCCTTCTGTAGAGATGACATCGCGCAGGCTGGCGGTGCGGTAGTCGTCGAGGGCGTCGTCTACCGTGATGGGTTGGGCGTTGTTGAGTAATTTTGCGCCGGGCATTGTGCGATAAAATTGGCTGAGGGCGTCTGTGTAGGTGGTGGAGAGGTTGTGGGCGTACAGGCATCTGAGGGATTTACGGGCGGCGTCGTAGAGGTAGATGGCGATTCTATCGACATCCAGGGTTTGTTGGGCAACGGCCGTTATCGTAGGCCCTAATTCCGACAAACTGCGGGCATTCAACAAAGCGCCTGCAGTATTGGCCAGGTGCTGCTGCCGCCGGGCGCGTTGTTGTTCCACCGCAAACAAGCGCGCATTGTCAATCGCGACGGCCGCCTGATCGGCAAAAGCAATCAACAACTGTAAATTTGTTTGGGTAAACTGATTGGTAATGTCTCGTCGGGTGACGGTCATGACACCGATAACTTTTTTACGGATAACCAGCGGCGCCAGCGCCATAGCCTCATCTTCTGTCGGCGTGCCGGGAATCTGAATACCCTGCCCGTCATCCAGCGTATTGCGGATGATCTCCGGCAGGCCGCTGAGCGCCACCCGCCCGGTAATGCCCACGCCAACGCCCTGAGTAAAATTCAAAATAGCATGGTCTGGTTGGTCGGATATGGCCACCACGCAGCGCAAGATGATGCCGTCTGGCTCAAGCAGGTGGATGCGGCAGGTGTCGGCTTTGAATAGTTTTTGCGCCTCGGTGGCGATGGTGTTAAGAACATGGTCGAGTTTGAGCGATGAAATCGCTTTACTGGTGGCCAACAACGCGGCCGTTTCGGCCGCCTGATGCTGCGCTTTCTCAAATAGACGAAGTTTTTCGATGGTGGTGGCCAATTGCTCGGCAATGGTCAGCAGCAGGCGTTCATTGGCTTCGCTAAACGCATTCACAGTCATGCTTTCTGCGTTGAGCACACCGATCACTTTTCGGTTGAGTTTTAGAGGGACGCACAATTCCGAGCGAACCAGCGGATCGCCGATAAACGCGGGTTCCTGGGTCACATCAGCATAACGCCGCGACCGGCCACTGCTGATAACCTGCCAACACACACCTTCACCCGGCCGAATCAAGTTGACCATAATTTTTTTATCGTGATTCCACGTCGAGGGATGATAGGTCAGGTTTCCAGACTCCGGGTCTAAAAAGGCAAAGCCAAAATGATCGGTGTGAAGAGCCTGGACGACGATGTGGGTGACGCGCGTAAACAAGGTGTCTTCGTCGGTGGCTTCAGCGGCGACAGTGGCTATGGCTTGCAGCAACGTGAGTTCTTCGAGCAACCGTTGGTTGCGCGCAAACAAGGTCGCCTTGGCCAGGGCGATGGAAAGCTGGTTGGCGATGATTTGCAAGATGCGGGTTTCGTGATCGGTAAAATGGTTTGGGTTGGTATGTTGAACATCCAAAACGCCGATCAGCGCCTGCTCGTTGATGAGGGGGATGGCTAGTTCGCTGCGGGTTTTGGGCAAAACGGGGTTGGGCAGATGGTAGGTCGTTTGCCGCACGTCATCCACGCAGACTGTTTCTTGAGTGCGTGCGGCGCGGGCTACCACACTGCGTGGCGCATGGATGTCGATTGCGTGCCGCCGTTGAATCAGCCGTTCGCCCACTGTGCCGGTGCCAGCCTGAATAATAAGGTGCGTGGGTTGCGTCTTGTCTTGATCGGGAAAAAGGTTGTTGAGCAGAAAGATTTGGGCGTAATAATAACCAAAACTGTCGCAAAGTTGGTTAATCGTAACGTTGAGCAGCATATCTTGGTCGAGAATAGAAACCAGTTCGGCGCCAATTTTATAGGCGAGTTTTTCACGTTCCTCAAATTCTTTTCTCTGAAGGGCGTTTGTGAACAATTCGCCGACAATTTGCAGCAAGGAGATGTCTTCGGCCGACCAGGTGTGTTGGCGAGTGATGGTAAATAAACCAAGCAGCCCCAATTGAACGTTCTGGTAGGTCAGGGGCACGGCAACGAATGATTGCAACCCCTGGTTGATAAACAACTCTTTTTCGTTGGTCGCCTCTGGCGGCAAGTGGTTGATGGAGGGGATGTGGATAATGTTGGATTTATTGAGCTGGGTCAGAATCCAGGCGAGGCTAGATGCTTCGATTTCTTGCAGGGTATTCCGGTCAGATGGGATGTCTGGGGCGCGCCATTCGTGGGTGGAAGTGAGGAGTTGATTGTCTTGCAGCACAACAATGCTGCGCTCTGCCTGGGTGTATTGGCCGAGCAAAGAGAGGACATTGCTAATGCCGGTGTCGATATCGTCTGGGGCCAGGTTGATGAGATGGGTGGAAACGGCCGTTATCAGTTCTGCCAGGTTGGTTGCTTGCCGATTTGAACCCACGGCTGCCAGGCTGAATGGTTCACTTGGTTCCAAAGCAGGCTTCGATGTTTGAGTGGTTGCTTTCATACACACTACACCTTAACCGATCTAGCCGCCGCCTGTGTATGCGGCGGCTCGCAGAGCAAACTGGAGTAATTCTTGTATCACCGCGCCCGCCTCCTGCTCCGCTGCCGGTAAATTGAGCAGGTTCAGCACCACTTCATCAAACGCCCCGGCAAATGCCTCGGCGGTGCGGCGGGTGTTTTGGGGCAAAATATAGGTTTCCAACAGAGCTTTGTCTAACGGCCGTTGCCAGATCAGCGTTAGCCGTTCCCGAAATTCTGCCCGTTTAACCGTCAGCGCCGGCACAGCGCCTACGCCCCCCACCAATAAAAGCTGCACCACCGCCGGTTCATACACCGCAATGTTGACATAAGCTTGCAGCCCAGCCTTCATCTGCTGTGGCAGCGTGGCGCGGGCTTGCGTCGCCTGCTGAATGGCTTGGAGCAAAAATTGAGCCGTCTCCTCATACAAGTGCACAAACAACGTCTCTTTGTCAGGAAAATAAAAATAAAATGTGCCTACCGCCACTTCCGCTTCGCTCACAATGTCACGAATTGTGGCCGCATGATACCCCTTGGCGGAAAAAACGCGCACCGCAGCTTGCATCATTGCCGTGCGTTTGGCATCTTTTTTCTGACGCGTCTTGTCGCTGCTTTGGTAAGGCATAATCTTCACTCATTCATGGTAAGCGGCTCTCTGTTGCCAACCCTCAGGGGGTTTTCACATATTGAGACACTGTTTCAATTTACCGTCAGACGTGCTACGCTGTCAATATACCTTTCAGGCCATACCAGACCACAGGGCGCAAGCAATGTCGCCACGGTAGCAGTTCAGGTGTCTCTGGCAAGACCCAAGGGTTTGATACCCCGACAATCTAAATTCTCATGAGCAAACCCTTGGGGCCTGTCTGATTACCCTGCAGGTCGTATTGTAAATCAGCTTTAGGTTTTGTGCAGTCTGAACCAAAATATCCTAAAATCTGTTGGTTTCCTGACGCAAAATTGAACCTGGCCGATTTAAGATAGGCCATTCTATTGTCAGTCTGATATTTTACTGGAATGTTCCGCAAATAAGAGGTAATCAAATGAAACATAAAAAACGTTGGTGGTTTCCGGCAGAAATGTTGGGACTGGTTTTGTTTTTTGCATTCGTGGTCACTGCACAATCTTATGAGCCGCTGCCGCCCACAACGCCAACGGCCGTAGCCAACACCCACACCTATCTTATCACACTCTCCGCTCCCTCGCTGGTTACCCGGCAAGCCCAAACCGGCAGCATTAACCTGAACACACCGGATGGGCAGCAGTACCGCCAGACCTTACTACAGCAGCAAGACAGCCTTCTGGCAGAACTGAGCAAAGAAGTACAACGGCCGTTAACCGCCCGCTATCACTACACCCTCGCCCTCAACGCCCTGGCCATAGACCTGACGCCAGAGGAAGCAACGGCCGCAGCCGCGAACCCCGCCATCAGCGCCATCAGCCCCAGCCAAAACCACCAGCCCCTCACCGACGCCGGCCCGGCCTGGATTGGCGCGCCCAGCCTCTGGGATGGCAGCCAGACCGGCACTCCTGGCGGCACAATGGGCGAGGGCATCATCGTCGGCATCATCGACACCGGCATCAACATCGACCACCCGTCCTTCGCCGCCGTTGGTGGTGATGGCTACACGCATATCAATCCACTCGGCGCAGGCAATTACCTGGGCGCCTGCGCCGCCCAACCGGCCACCTTTGTCTGCAACGATAAACTCATCGGCGCCTACAGTTGGCCGGAAAGCGGCGATAATCCCGAAGACAACTGGGGTCATGGCAGCAATGTGGCGGCCATCGCCGCCGGTAACGTGATCACGCTGCCCTACGCGGCCCCCACCCTCACCCTCACGCCTACTTTGTCGGGCGTGGCCCCCCACGCCACCCTCATCGCCTACGATGTGTGCAGCGCCACCACTTGTCCCGATTACCTGGGAATTCTAGCCATCGAGCAGGCCATTTTGGATGGCGCGGATGTGCTGAATTATTCCATTGGCGGCACGGCCGTAGACCCCTGGAACGATCCTCTGGCACTGGCCTTCCTGGCCGCGCGCGAAGCCGGCATTTTTGTCGCCACAGCCGCCGGTAACAACGGCCCCAACCCCGGAACCATCAATTCGCCCGGCAACGTGCCCTGGATGACCACGGCCGGTAACGCCACCGGCCCGGCCCGCTTCGACAACACCCTCGCCAACCTCAGCGGCGGCGCGACCACGCCCCCACCATCATTAACCGGTTCCTCAGTGGCCGGCGCCCACGGCCCGGCGCCCATTGTGCGGGCGCTGGGCGTTACCAACACAAACGGCGTGCCGGATAACGGCCGTTGCGCTGTCGCATTCCCCCCCAACACCTGGACCAACGGCGAAATTGTCTATTGCAGCACAGGCACGGTAAACAGCACAAGCAAAGCCAACAACGTCTTGGCCGGCGGCGCTGGCGGCGTGGTGATCGATTCCGGGCAAACGCTCGCCCAACGTCTGGGCATCGAGCGACTGCCTTTGCCCGGCATGAATTTGCTGTCTGGCGATGCGGCGGCGCTGGCAGGCTGGCTGGCCAGCGGCAGCGGCCACACCGCTACCATCAGCGGCACCATCCGCACGGCGAACCCGGCGTATGGCGACGAACTGTATTTTGGCAGCTCGCGCGGCCCCAATGCCATCATTACCGACGTGCTGAAACCCAATGTGGCGGCCCCCGGCACAAAAATTTGGTCGGCGGGCATGACCACAAACCCGGCAAATCCGCCGGAGCTTTCTTTTTATACCGGCACGTCGCAGGCGTCGCCGCATGTGGCCGGGACGGCGGCGCTGCTGCGGGCGCTGCACCCGGACTGGACCCCGGCGGAGGTGGAATCGGCGTTGATGATGACGGCCGTTTCCCCCATTCCCCTGCCAGGCGGAACCAGTCCGGCAGGCGCATTTGACCAGGGCGCGGGACGAATTGACCTGACGGCCGTTGCTCGCGCCGGCTTGTTGTTGAACGAGACGGCCGTTAACTTCCGCGCCGCCAATCCGGCGCTGGGCGGCAGCGCCAACAGCCTGAATCTGGCCGCCCTGGTAAACGGCGCTTGCCCCCAAACCTGCACCTGGACGCGCCAATTCCGCAGCGCCTTAGCCACAGAATCCACCTGGTCCGCCACCATCACCCAACCGGTGACCGCCACCGTGCAGGTAACGCCAACAACCTTCACCTTACCCCCAGGCGGCGTGCAAACCATCACCATCACCGGCAGCATCGGTGATTTGCCGGCAAACGTGTGGGATTTTGGCAGTGTACTTCTGGAAAGCGACGATCCACTGGTCCCCGGCGCGCACTTGCCGCTGGCAATGCGCCATGTAGACTTCAAGTTGGTCTCGGAAATGCTGATCTACACGCGCCGGGATGCCGGTTCGCAGCTCTTGCCCGATCTGCAAGCCTCGCACATTCTCACACTCACGGCGTCCTCGTACAGATTGACGCCGGGAACCATGTACACCCTTTCTATTCCGGTGGGAGAAGCGATAACCGTGACAACGCCCGTTTCCACGAACAACCGGCGGCTAACGGCCGAGATTGTCCAATCGACAGCCATCAATGTGGATTTTACCATGCAAAAGATCGGCGGCAGCGTGGTGTGCAACGAGACAGGCCAATGGTGGAATGAAAGTTGTGACGTGCTGGACCCGGCCGCCGGCATGTATGAGATTGTGGTGACGAGTGTGAAAAGCGCCTTGTCCGAGGATGAGGTGGTGCTGGTAACGGCCGTTGTGCCCAACACCACATCCAGCAACAATTGGCTCACAGGGCCACTGGGCGAGCCGATTGGCGGGCCGTTCGATTTGCGCTATTTCTGGAACGAACCGGCTATGGACAGCGGCGAATATTGGTATGGCGGCTTCGATTTGGGCACGCAGCCGGCCAACCCGCGCGATGTGGCCTTTATCCCGGTCAATCTGGTGCGCCTGGCCGACGACGTGAACCGGACAGTCTCGCCCACAGTCACGCTGATGAACCGGCCGCTGACCACCACGCTGACCATCTTGCCAAATGTGACGCCGGTGGCAATGGCCTACGTGATTACAGAAACCATTCCCGCCGGATTGGCCGTAACCCACGTCAATGTTACGGCGGGCCTGTTTACGCAGACGAACGACTATCTGCGTTGGGAAGTGTCTGTGCCGCGGTTGGGAGCGCAAACAGCCATGCTCACCTATCAGGCTACGGCCGATCTGGCGGCTTGCAACACCACACTTATCGGCACACTGAGCAACACAACCGATGCGCTTGGCGCTTTACCCGCCAGTAAAACCTGGAGCCTGCCAATCATTTGTTACCAAATCCACATGCCTGCTGTTATACGCTAAAACAGGCGTTCATGGAGGAGGGCGAGATAACCGCCCTCCTCCGCAGTGTTATGCAAGACATTTTATTGGATCGCCACGGCCGTTTCCCGCTCTACGCCCAAATCTACCGCCAGATTCGGGGGCAGATTTTGCGCGGCCACCTGCTGGCGGGCATGAAACTGCCGCCCAGCCGCCAATTGGCCGCCAACCTGGGCGTGGCGCGGGTGACGGTGACGCAGGCCTATGAGCAGCTTCAGGCAGAAGGCTACGTCATCGGCCGCACGGGCGCAGGCATGTTTGTGGCTGAGGGTTTAGCCGAAGAGGATAGACCTGGCGAAGAGGAACGGCCGTTCACGCCCACCCTGTCTCGTTGGGGAAAACGGGTGCTGGCGGCGGAGGGGGAAACGGCCGTGTCCACCCCGCGCCCGCCCATTGATTTCGGCTTTGGCCGCTCGTTTGCCCAGATTTTCCCCTACGACGTCTGGCGGCGGCTGCTGGCCCGTTACCTCAGCACCGACGACGCCATGCTGTCGCGGTATGGGTCGGTGGCCGGTTTTTATCCGCTGCGCGAAGCGCTGGCCGATTATTTGTCGCGGGAGCGCGGCGTGCGCTGCGCCCCGGAACAGGTGGTCATTGTCAGCGGCGCGCAGCAAGTTTTGGATATTTTGGCCCGTCTGCTGCTAAATCCGGGGGATGAGGCGCTGGTGGAAACGCCTGGTTACACCGTGGCTTATGATTTGCTGCGCGTGTATGGGGCCAAATTGGTCGGTCTGCCGGTGGATGATGAAGGGTTTCCGGTGGAATTGATTCCGGCGGACAGCCGGGCGCGGCTGGCATTTGTTACGCCGACGCATCAATTTCCGCGCGGCGGCACGATGTCTTTGGCGCGCCGCCTGCGCCTGCTGAGTTGGGCGCGAGAGCATGAAACGTTGATCATTGAGGATGATTATGACGGCGAGCTGCGGTATAACGGCCGTCCGCTGGCTGCTCTGCAAGGCTTAGACGATGAAGGGCGGGTGGCCTATTTGGGCACGTTTTCCAAGGTGCTGTTTCCGGCGCTGCGGCTGGCGTATGTGGTGCTGCCGCCCGCCTTGCTGACCCCGTTTGTGCAGGCCAAAAGCCTGGTGGATCGCGGCGCGCCCACGCTGACTCAGGCAGCGGTGGCCGATTTTATTACCGAGGGACATTTTGAGCGTCATTTGCGGCAGCTGCGATTGGCCTACGGCCGTCGGCGCGAAGTGTTGGTGACGGCCCTCGAACGGCACTTGCCGGGGCGGGTGCGTTACGCGCCGGTGGCCGCCGGGCTGCATGTGATGGTGTATTTGGAACCCGGGCTGGTGGAAACGGCCGTGGTGCAGCAGGCCGCGGCGGCGGGCGTGGGTGTCTATCCGGGCGCGCCCTACCACCTGGAACAGCCAGCCCCGCCGTCGATTTTGCTGGGGTTTAGCGGTTTGGAAGAAGCAGAAATTGAAGAAGGCGTGCGCCGGTTAACGGCCGTGTTGGGCATGTAGAGTTTTCCTCGTTCTGATACAATGTTTGCCAGGGCAGTTTGGACCTGAACAGGAGGCATGAGAAGATGGCAGAAGATCAAACACCCATTCCACAAGCCCAAGGGACGGTAGTTCCTTGGGCCGACTGGCAAAAACAGTTGGCTGTTTTGGTGCTGATTATTTTAGTTCCCGTGACGTTTTATTTGCTTCGTCCGGTGCTGTATCCCTTGATTTATTTGTTTCTGGGCGCGTTTATTTTGCGCTACCCCATCAAACTCTTGCAGACCCGGTTGAAGTTGTCTTACCGGGTGTCGGTGTTGATCGTCTATTTGATTTTTGTGGTGGTGGTGTTTTGGGCGGTGTTTGGGCTGCTCTCGACGCTGGCGGGAACGGCCGTGTCCATGTTCAACGGCATTGAGTTGGCTTTAAATGCGCTCATTCCAGCGCCAACGGCCGTTTCCATTGGCCCCTTCGACCTCAGCCCAATTTTGCAGCCGCTGCAAAAAATGGCCACCATTGGCGGCGCCATCAAATTGCTCTCTTCCTCCGGCGACATCATCAACCGGTTGACTTCTGTCCTGGGCCTGTTGGCCAGTTTTTTAAGCGACGTGTTTTTTGTCGTCATCTTGATGCTGTTTGTGCTGCTGGAAATGCCGCGCACAGTCAGCGCGACCGGCCGGTTTATTCCGGAAACGGCGCGCCGCGAATATGCCATTCTGATCAGCCGCAGCGTTGACCTGTTCCAAAATTATCTGGTGGGATCACTTGTCGTGGTCGCGTTTTACTGGCTGTTGACCACCGTCATATTTGCCCTGACCGGCGTTCCCAATGCCTTTGTGAGTGGCTTTGTCATTGCCCTGCCAAACTTTATCCCCAGTTTAGGCGGCCTGATATCGGCTTTGATGATCTTTTTCTATACGATGTTCGCCGGTTCAGCGACCATCCATATGAATCCGCTGCTTTTTGGGTTTTTGCAAATGGCCGTTTTTATGGCGATTTCTGGCGTGGCCTATTATTTTGTCGACGTGCGTGTCTACTCCAAATCTGTCAACATACCGGTCTGGATTTTGTTGGTGGGGCTGGTTGTGTTTTCGGCGGCGCTGGGATTGGTGGGCGTTCTGATTACGGCGGCCGTGCTGGCTATTTTGGGCGAGATGCTGACATTTGTCCTGAAAAAGGTGCGCGGCGAAGACCCGTATCCGGGCATACCGGAACCACCGCTGTTTGCAGAGCCATAGTTTTTCCTGATTCCTGGCCTGTTTGGTTATCTGACGCTAACACAGAGAGGAGCAGAGAAACAGAAAGGGAAGTTCTCTGCTCCTCTGTTTCTCTGCTTTTTTTAGTGAACTCAACTCTGAATCGGGTGTGTTTCAGGCAGCGGTTTTGTGTGTACGGTGAGTCCTAAAGTTTGCAGGTCATTTAGGAAACGGTTGGGTTCAACAATGTGGGCCTGGAGATGCAGCCCGGGGCGGCGGGCGGAGCCATCTAGCAGTTGCAGCAGGCAGGCAGCGGCGGGCACGGCCGTTATCACATACCCATCCTCGTGAAAAACAAAAATATCCACTCCTGCCGGCTGCCCCTGTTTGAATCCACGCGCTTCCAGTTTCAGCAGCGTGCCGTAGGGCGGCCGGCTGAACGTGTTCAGACTCCACTTCATCAGGCGAGCCATCGGCGGCAAACCGCGCCGGGGGGCCAGCTTTAACCCGGCCATAATCAGCGGCGAAACAAACCAGTCGGTAAACCAGTTAAACCCGCCAACGAAGAAACCGGTGGCTTGTAATCCGGGGTATAGATCGGGCAAGGGGCGCATTTCTGGCAGGTACATGGGCAGGCTGTATTGGCGGCCAAAGCCTGGGCCGACCTCCCGGCCAAAGTCCATGGTGTCTGGTTTCATCATGCTGAGCCAGCTTTTTTGCTGCCAACGGCCGTTCTCATACGCCAGCATCTGAAAATCCATAAACTCGGCCACAAATTCGGTCATCGTGCCGGGACTGGGATGCAGCGCGCGCCAATCCATTTTAATGACGCTGCCAACGTTGGCGCTGATGAGTTGATCAAATTGGGGCGCGGCATAACGCACCAACGCCGCCGGCAGGCCGGGATGAAAGCCGCCGTCGGTGATAAAGCAGCGACCGGCGGCTTCGATCTGGGGGGCGTAGCGTTGGAGTATGGCCATTTTTTCCTGCGCGAAAATGACATCCAGGTAATCCACGCCGGCCGCCAGGGCAGCCTGGACCACGTTTTCCGTGTAAACGGCCGTCGATGAGGCCACCACCAGCACATCCACATCGCTCAGGGCGGCGCGCAGGGATGCCGGGTCGGCGGCATCTACGTGGCGGGCGGCCGCGCGGGCCGCGCCAGAGCCGCTGTTGAGCGTGTCGGCCAGGGATTGGGCGCTGGTTAGATTGCGCCCGGCGATGATGAGTTGAGCGTCGGTTGTTTGGAACAGAAGTTGGGTTAACGGCCGTCCTGTGCTGCCATAACCGCCAAGGATCAAAATGCGTGATACGCTCATCAAATCACCCCCCCAATGGTCTAAGATTGGGCCACAACCGGCACATAAAGATAAAAGGTTGAGTTTGGATCGTCCGGGTTAAACGATTCGTCGTACAGTTCAAACTCGACGCCAGAAGCGCGTTGATAGCCGGATTGGGGCAGCCAGGTTCCATAAATGTAATGGTAAGAGTCGTGGATGGTGGCTAAGGTGGTGGGAAAGACGGCGTAATTGGCGGCCGCCACGTCCCACACCTGCATTCCTTCCGGGGCGCGGCTGCCGGGCGGCGTTTCACAGGCCGCCAGGTAGTCAAACTCTCCGGCGGCTTCGTCGAAATGGTCTTGCGCGCCGTAAAACACTTGCGGATTGATGATGTTGGGAATATCAGCCACATGGCGATCAAAAACACCCCATAATTTGGGGATGTCGGGGTTGCCCATCGGGCCGCGATGCACCATACCGACAACAGTAAAAGCTGGTTTCTGAACAAATTTGGGTTCCATTTTTACCTCCACACAGGTTAGGAATTAAATAATCTTGCGGATTCCGTGGTGTTGGCAGAATCGTGAGGCGTAATGCCACCTGGAATCCATTGAAATTATACCGGATGCACAGGTTGACGCAGCACCGTTTTGAGTTTTTCCGGGGCCACGCGCCGTGGGTCGCTAAGATAAATTTCGTGATGACGGCCGTTAAAAGCAAGCTGGTTGGCGGGCATAAACTCGTGGTGGAGCTTGTGCAGGGTAGGCGCTTCATCTTCGTAGGAGCCGATGTGCATAATTTGCACCGACTGACCTTCGTGATACGGTTCCAGGCGCAGTTTGGCAAGGGCGGGCAGCGCTTTTTGTTGGGCGACAACGGCCGTTGCCTGGGCAAACATTTTTCCTGTCACCCACTCCGGCTGCATGATCATCATCGTCCAATCCCACTGGCTTTTATCGCGCCGGGCGGTGAAACTGGCCATGTCTTCAGCCCACCACAACCCCTCCAGCGGCATGACGGTGTAATCGCGGCCCACCTGCTGTTTGCTGGCAAATTTGAGCTTATAGGCGACAGCATAGAGCGCTTCTACGGCTTCCTGGTAGGCGGGCGCGCTGTTGGGATCGCCATGCCCGTCGAGCATCAGAAACTGCATGGCGGGCACTTCGATGAGGGTAAACTGGCCCGCAGGCGGCTGATAAAGATGTTTTAGATCGCGTTTGAAGTCAATTTTGTCCATACCCGGCTCCTTCGGAAATAATTTGACGCAAAAGCGCAGAGAAAAACCTGCGGATTTTCATTCATGGTGGTCGGCTACAGTCGGTGAAATCTCCTCTGTGGGCGAAACGGCCGTTTCCCGGCCCCATCCATTTTTTTCAGTGTACATTAAAAATATGACACCTGCCGTCAGGAATTTTGGGGTGGATTGAACAATTTGGCGAACAGTTGGGCATTTTCTGCGGCGGCGAATTGGCTAAACGCGGCCGCCGATTCCGCTTTGGCCTGCGTCTTTTTTTGCTCCAGATTGGCCACCAGCCAACCGATAGCCACCAACGCCCGACGATCGTGTTTGCGCGTCAGCGGCAGTTCGTCGGCGATGTGCAGCAAATAGGCCTGCTGCACATTCAGGTCATTCAGGTCGCCCAGGTGGGTTTGCAGCAGCTTAAGCCGCCGGATAAGCAGCCCTAACTCGTCCGGCGGGAACAAGTCGGCGAAAAATTCCATCAGGTAGCGCAGTTTTTTACATTCGATGCGCAGGCTGTGCATCAGGCCGTGCTGGTTTTGCGCCAGAATGATTTGCCCGGCGTCCATCACCTGCAAGTAGCGTTTATAGATGCGGCGGCGGGCCAGTTTGATGATGGGGGTGGCGGCTTTGGGCGCGCCGGGAGGGGAAACGGCCGTTTCCGCCTCGTCTGCCTCTGGTTCAGCCAAAAACGCTTCCCAATCCGCCATCACCTGCCGGTAGGCGGCCGATTGCAGGCCGTCGCTCACATCTTGCAGCGCCTGGACGCGTTTTTGGCGCAGATAAACAAACAAAGGGTCGATTTGGTCGCGCAAAAAAGGCGCCAGTTGGACCTTATACTCTTCCTCAGCCAGCAAATAAACATCCAAATCCCGCAATTGATTCGACAACTTACCGATAACCTTGAACGCCTCTTTGAAGCGGTCGGTGCTTTCCGGCGGGAAGACCGCTTTGATCTGCCCCAGCGCCGAGCGCGTGCGGCGCACGGCCACACGAAAATCATGCAAAAATTCGGTGTCGATGTCTTGTTGGATGTAGGCTTCGTTGGCGCGCATAACCTGAAACAGATAGCGCAGGATGGTTTTGGTGGCTTCATCGGCGCGCATGTCGGGCGTCAGGGCGATGTCGGGGCGGGTGGCATAGCTGCCTGGCGTTTGTCCGGCGGCGGCGAGGGCGGCGTGATAGGTGGTGGCCACGGCCGTTACCCCCGCCAACACCAGGCGTTCAGCCATCGCCTGCGCCGCCGCACCCTGCTCTGGCAGCGGCTGGATGGCCAGCACCGCCGAGACCGGCGCGAAAGCCGCGCGGGCGGACGGCCGTATCTCCTCTACTTCCAAACCCGCCTGGGGGTTGCCGTCCTGGTTTAGCGCCACATAAACGGCCGTACGCAGCAGCACATCCGCCTGAGCCAGCAAGGCGCGCGCGCGGATGATGGGGTCCAGGCGGGCGCGCAGCAGACCGTGCGGCAAATCCCACACAAAAACCGGCGCTTCAGGCATAACGGCCGTGGCCACGGCCCGATCCGCCGCCAGATCATACAACGTGTAGCGCGAATCTGAACCAATCAACGCCAACGACTGCCGGAACAGCCGCCAATCAAACGTATCGTAGAGAATCACATGGTTGGTATGAACCGGAATAGCCGTCGGTTCAATCTGACAGGTCAACCACGCGGCCAGGTGGGCAAGGTCGTAATCTGGCGGGAGCAAGAATTTCAGCATGAAGATGGTTCTCCTGAAAACCAGGCGCAAGGGCGCGGAATGACAAGGGCATAAAAAAGCTACCTGTCTCCATTTTACTCTATTGGCGAGGACGTTAACAGAACCATAACAACGGGCGACACGGCCGTTTCACATGCCTAAAAACGCCCCTCAGACATCCCAGGCCTCCGGCCCCCCCCCCACCCCCCCCCCCCCCCCCCCCTCCCCCCCCCCCCGGGGCGTGGGGCCGAACGGGAACCCGCCGGGGGGGGGGGGCGCCGGGCCCGCGCCCCCCCCCCCCCCCCAACAAATTTCTAGTTAGATGAGAATTCCTGCAGCGGATTACGGTCATTTGCCCGCTTGTCCTGCTTCTCAGTATAATGCGCAGGTTAACAGGTTGGTAAAACAGTAAAGATTGTGGCAGTTCAGGTCTCTTTGGGAAGACCCTAAGGGTTTGAGTTCCAAAAGATCTAACTTCTCAAGAGCAAACCCTTAGGGTCTGTGTAGATAAGAAGGACAATTCTATGAAGGCATTTGTTACCGGTGGCACCGGATTTATTGGGCAGCGCGTCATTCAAAAATTGTTGGCGCGGGGATATCAGGTTTATGCCGTGGCGCGTTCGGCCAACAGCGCCCAGGTTTTGGCTGATCAGGGCTGCACCGTCGTCCACGGCGACATCACAGACACGGAGTCGATGCGCGAAGGCATGGCCGGCAGCGACGTTGTGTTTCATATGGCCGCCTGGTACGACTATGACCCCAAGGCTGCTTTGCAAGCCGAAGCGATTAACGTCGGCGGCACGCGCAAAGTGCTGCGCCTGGCACACGAACTGGGCATCCCCAAAATTATTTACACCAGCACCGTAGCCGTGTTTGGCGATACCCACGGCCAGTTGGTAGACGAAACGTTTTACCAGGGCGGCCCCTTTCTATCAGAATATGACCGGACAAAATGGCTGGCGCATTACAAGGTGGCCCTGCCCCTCATTGAAAAAGGCGCGCCCATCATCATTGTCATGCCCGGCGTGGTGTATGGCCCCGGCGATACCAGCCTCATCGGGACGATGATGAAGATGTTTTACCAGGGGCTGCCGGCGCTGCCCGGCCCCGACCTGATGCTCACGTTTGCCCACGTTGACGACATCGCCGAAGGCCACATTCTTGCCGCTGAAAAGGGCAAAATCGGCGAAAGTTACGTGCTGGCCGGTCCGGCCATTCCGCTGGGCGAGATGGTCGATTTTTGGGCGCACCTCACAAACAAACCCGCGCCGCTGCTGCGAATTCCCAGCCAGTTTGTTAAACCTTTCAGCCCCTTGGTCGGGGCAGTGGGCAATGTTGTGCCGCTGCCGCCGGCATTTAGCCGGGAGGCGATTAACTTATTGGGCGCGACGTACATTGCCCGGTCCGATAAAGCTCGGGCGCAGTTGGGGTGGGAGACACGGCCGTTACAAATCGGCATGCAAGAAACCTTTAACTGGATAGCCGAGCAAACAGCGCAAAAAACCGCGCCCAATCGGGAAAAACAACTGGCGGGACTGGCCATTGTGGCGGCAGTTGGCTTGTTTTTGCTCTGGTTCATGGGTCGCCGCCGCAAATAAGCATAAAAAAAACAGCAAGCAGAGAATCGGTAAATTCTCTGCTTGCTGCGCTACCAATACGATTGATCTACAAGATTTATTCTAGCCGCTTCCCACCCAAATGAAATAGGCGATCTAGCCTATTACCAACGGCCGTAATCGGGCAAATACCAAATGGTGACCGGTTACGGCCGTTTCCTCTCTAACAATTTTCACCACCTCTGCCCGACAAATTCATCATTTCTACACACACGCGTTCCATACTTCCCCCTATCAACCCAAAAATGTGTCCGCAATATGCGGAACACTTGCTTAAAACAAGGAGTAAACACGATGTGGATTAGAAAATTTGTAGGGCTGGGCCTATTGGCGCTGCTGGTCTTTGGCGCAATGGGGTTTGTGGGCATGGCCGGCCGGTCGCGCTCGGAATCGGCGTGGATGCAAGGGTATCTGGCCGGGCAGCAAGCCGCAGTCGGCGCGGAAGATGGCGCAGCGACCCATTTGCCCCCAACCCACCCCGGCGCCTATGGTTATGATGGTTATTATCGCGGCCATCGGGGCTTTTTCCCGGGTGTTGGGCTGTTCTTCTGCCTGTTCCCGCTGTTTATGTTTGGCGGCTTCTTCTTTTTGCTGGGCGGACGGCGGCGCTGGCGACATGGGCACGGCCCCTGGGGTGAACATGGCCCGCACGGCCGTCACCATCATCACCGCCACCCACATCCCGGCAGCCACAAACCACCCTGGGTAGACGACGCCGACCTGGCCGACGAACCCATCATCAAAGCATGACAAACAGGGTCCAGTGTTTCACCTGGACCCTGTTTGCGTTACACTACACGCCCATGAACGAGCGCATTCTCATCGTCGATGACGAACCCAAAATTGTCAAGCTGGCCCGCGATTATCTGGAACGGAGCGGCTATGGGGTGTTAACGGCCGTCAACGGCTCCACCGCTCTGGCCATCGCCCGCGCCGACAAACCCGACCTCGTCGTCCTCGACCTCAACCTGCCCGGCATGGATGGGCTGGATGTTTGCCGCCACCTGCGCCGCGACTCCGACGTGCCCATCATCATGCTCACCGCGCGCATCGAAGAAACCGACCGGCTCATCGGCCTGGAATTGGGCGCCGATGATTACATCACCAAACCCTTCTCGCCGCGCGAACTGGTGGCTCGCGTGCGCGCCGTCTTACGCCGCGTAAAAGGCGGCCTGCGCCAACCCGGCCTCATCCAGATTGGCGATCTGCAAATTGACCTGGAAGCGCACCGCGCCAACCTGGCCGACGAACCGCTGCACCTGACGCGCATCGAATTTAACCTGCTGGCCCTGCTGGCGCAAAATTCCGGCCAGGCATTCAGCCGCCAACGCCTGCTGCAAGAACTACACGGCCACACCCACGATGGCTTTGATCGCAGCATCGACGCCCACGTTAAAAATCTGCGCCGCAAAATCGAACCCGATCCGGCAAACCCGCTGTATATCCAAACTGTCTACGGCATCGGCTACCGCTTCAACGACAGTTTAGACGACCAGGAGAGCGCCCCATGACAAAACCACCGCCTTGGCCAGAACCACATGGGCCTGCCCCTGGCTGGCAAGGACCACCGCCCTGGAAACGCCACCGGCCGCCACACTGGCGGCGCAAACGCGGCTGGTTGTTCCTCTCGTTTTTCTTTGTTTTTGGGCTGATGGCGCTGCTTATTTTGGCCGGAATGGCGGCTGTGGCCATGTTATTGGTGCGCGGGCTGGGCGGGTATCGGGAAACGGCCGTACTCGTCTGGCTCAGTGGGTGCAGTCTGGCGCTTGTTTTGCCGATGCTGGCTTTGGGCATCGGCCGGCGCGCTTTTCGCAGCATCGCCACGCCGCTGGCCGAAGTGATGGCCGCCGCCGATGCAGTGGCCGAGGGAGATTTCACGGTGCGCGTCACGGAGAACGGCCGTCACAACCAATTCGCCCAACTCACCCGCTCCTTCAACCGCATGACCGCCGAACTAGAGCGCGCCGACCAGCAGCGCCGCAACCTCACCGCCGACGTAGCCCACGAACTGCGCACCCCCTTGCACATCATCCAGGGCAACCTGGAAGGAGTGCTCGACGGCGTCTACGAACCAACCCCGGAACACATCGAAGCTACTCTCGAAGAAACCCACACCCTCGCCCGCCTGGTCAATGATCTGCACACCCTTTCGCAGGCCGAAGCCGGGCAGCTTCCCCTGCGCCTGGAACCCGTCGACCTTACCGAACTGCTGGCCGATGTCCAAACCAGCTTCAGCGGCCAGGCTGAAGCCGCTCAAATTGCCCTGGAAATTTCGTTTGACGGCCAACCCGCCGACCTGACGATCATGGCCGACGCCGGCCGTCTGGATCAGGTGCTCAGCAATCTGGTAGCCAATGCCCTGAGGCACACACCGGCGGGAGGCGTTATTCGGTTAACGGCCGTGCGCCAACCCAACTTCATCCACCTCATCGTCGCCGACACTGGCGAAGGCATCCCCGCCAAAGACCTCCCCTACATCTTCAACCGCTTCTGGCGCGGCAACAGCGCCCGCACCCACGCCGACGGCGTCGGCGGCGGGCTGGGCCTGGCCATCGCCAAACAACTCATCGAAGCCCACCACGGCCAAATCGACGTTACCAGCGCCCCCGGCCAGGGCACCCAATTCACCATCTCCCTCCCCCTCTAAAGATTCGTGCTGTTTAACCATGGTAAGATTGGCCCAATCCGAAGACACCACAGTTCATTCCGCGTGACCCCGCGCCAAACAACCTCTTGACTTCAACTCAAATATCACTATAATCAAACCTGATTAGTCAAATTTGACTATTCAGATTTATAACACAAGGTCAAGATGGAACGCGAATTACTTTTACTCGGTCTCTTACAGCAGCAAGAAATGCACGGCTACCAACTGCACGAGTTCATCGACAGTTACATGCAAACCTGCGTCGATCTCAAAAAATCGACCGCCTACTACCTGCTGGAAAAAATGGCCAAAGACGGGTTCATCACCCCAAGTGAAGAGCGCGAAGGCAACCGCCCCACGCGACAAGTCTACAGCCTGACCCCAGCCGGCGAAACGCGGTTTTTAGAGCTGCTGCGCGAAAACCTGTCCACCTTCCTACCAGCACTTTTCCCTGGTGATACAGGCATCACCTTTTTAGACAAGCTGCCCCAATCCGAAGCCATCGCCCTGCTGCAAACACGCCGCGAAGCGCTTGCCGCAGAGCTAGATCGCGCAGAAAAAGCGCCGGTACACACCGGTTCTTTACAATTGATGATTGAACACCAGATCGTCCACCTTCGGTCTGAGCTAGACTGGTTGGATCATGTTATCAACCACCTTACTGAGCAAGCTTAATCTCGCGTCAGTAATCAGGGTGTGAGCTAAATAATCATTTCAAAATCAACAAGGAGTTTTCAGGAATGTATACCGTCGTACTTGGTCTACACAATATCACCCGCTGGATAGTGCTCATCATTGGCATTGCGGCGATTGTCCGCGCGGCTTTAGGCTGGTTGGGCAAAAAAGAATGGACTGCTCTAGACAACAAACTCGGTTTGTATTTCACAATGAGCATGGACATTCAGATTCTGCTGGGTTTGCTGCTGTATGTAGTTTTTAGCCCTATCACCACGGCCGCTTTTTCCGATTTCGGCGCGGCCATGGCCAACCCAGACACCCGATTCTGGCTGGTAGAACATATTTTTACCATGATTGTCGCCCTGGCTTTCGCGCATGTCGGCCGTTCGCTTTCCAAAAAAGCAGCGACTGATCGCGCCAAATTCCAACGCGCGGCTATTTTCTTCACCCTGGCAATGGTCGCTGTTTTGGCAGCCATTCCCTGGTTCCGGCCGATGCTGCCATTCTAGGCCGGCGGCTGCTATCAAATGAGATTAGACCAATCTTGGAGATTGGTCTAATCTTCTGGACTCAATTTAATTTCTTAAAAACAGGTATCTCATGACTACAGAAGCGGATAATCAAACCTCTGCAGAAGCCAACGAAAAGCTTGACTTCAAGCGCATATTGCCCATTTTCGTCATTGTTCTGATCGATTTACTGGGCTTGACCATCATTATTCCCCTGCTGCCGCTGTACGCTGCCTCGTTTGGCGTATCTCCGGCGATTATTGGTGTATTGGGAGCGGCCTACCCGATCATGCAGGTGATTGGCGCGCCGGTATTAGGGCGGTTATCGGATAGATACGGCCGTAAACCCGTCCTGGTCATCTCCCAAATCGGCACCTTCACCGGCTTCATCCTCCTGGGCTTCGCCAATTCCATCATCCTGCTCTTCCTGGCCCGCATTATCGACGGCATTTCCGGGGCCAATATCTCCACCGCCCAGGCAGCCATCACCGACAGCACCACCGAAAAAAACCGCACCCAGGGCCTGGGTCTAATAGGCGCGGCCTTTGGACTGGGCTTCATCATTGGGCCGGTGATTGCCTTTGTTTCTCTGGCGGCCAGCGGCAACGATTACCGCGTGCCCGCCTTTGTCGCCGCCGGGTTCTCGCTGCTCTCCATTCTGCTCACCAGCTTCTGGTTTCAGGAAACCCTGCCCGCCGAAGAACGCGGCAAACGACAAAACCTGGAAACCCTCTCCGTCAACGCGTTGCTCAAGGCGCTCAAAAATCCGGCCGTGGGCATTTTGCTCATCCTTATTTTCGCCCAGCAACTGGCTTTTGGCGGCTTTGAGCAGCTTCTCTCGCTGTTCACCCTTTCCAACCAGGGCTTCAACGCCTCGCGCAATGCCATCATCTTTGTGTACGTCGGGTTCATCGTGGTGGCGGTGCAGGGATATTACATCGGTAAATGGAGCCGACGTTTTGGCGACCGGCGGCTGATTTATGCCGGGCTGGCGCTGCTGGCCATTGGGCTGACAGCCATCTCGTTAACACCCCGGCAGCCGCTGCCCGGCTATTCGCAGGCCGCCCTGGAAGAAGAATTGAGCGGCGGACGTCAGGCTGTGGGCGAAACGCCGCCCACGAAAAATGTAGGCGTCAGCCTGCCAGACGATTCGAACACCGGCTGGCTGGGACTGGCCTGGATTCTGGTGTCCATGGTTCCCATTGCCATCGGCGGCGGCGTTTTGCAGCCAACCATTAACAGTCTCATCACCAAACGGGTGGAACCACAAGAAGTGGGTGGGATTTTGGGTATTTCCTCTTCGTTTCTCAGCGCGGCTAACGCGCTTGCGCCCTTGATTGGCGGGGTATTGTTCCAGACGCTTGGGCCGCGTTCACCCTTTCTCTCCGGTGGTATTTTGATGGCCTTGCTGCTGGCATTGGCCGTTAAACGCATCACCCCCGGTCGAGAAGAAACGATGGCCGCCGGACTGGCGCGTGGCGGCGGTGGGCATTAAACCTGCTTGAAAACAGTTTCTGTCTGACATAGTACTATTTGCTTTGTAAGGCAAGATTTGGGTCTTTGGGATTTCATGGGGTTTGGTCTGATGCGTGATACGTGATGCGTGAAACCTCTCTGGTCACGCATCACGCTTCACGCATCAGGGGCTGTCAACCCCCTGAGTTCCTGAAGAACCCAAGATTTTTGAAATTTACGCCTACAAATTCTACGAACAAAATAAGTTAGCGCTTATTAGATTGGACCAATCTGCGCATTTTTAAGTGGTTACCGGGCAACAAAAACACGGGCTTTCCCCGTGTTTTTTTATTGCCCGGCGTTCATCGGTTTAATTGCAGAGCTATTGCAAAACGGGTTGAATGGTTACGCTGGTGATGGGGGTGGCGTCTTGATTGTCGGCCAGGTCCCAGGCGTAGGCGCGGTAGCGCAGTTCGCCGGCCGCATAAGGGCCGCCGGTATACTGGCAAATGGTCGTTTCCAGGCAGGTTTGCACGCGCACCAGGTCTGTCTGCGATGGGCTTTGCAGCCAGATTTCGATGCGGGCAACGGCATCATTGTCTTCGGCGCGAGCGGTAAAGGTGATGATGTCGCCGGCGGCGGGGCGCACGGGGGTAAAGGCGATGGACACGACAGGCGGCCGCGCGTCGGGGTTGCGGGTGACGGTGAGAGTGGGCGTGGCTGTGGGGGTGGGGGTTTGCGTCGGCGTGGCCGTTGGCGTTTGGGTAGGCGTGGCGGTGGGCGGTGGGGGCGTCGGCACGGCCGTTACCCCATCGACGCAACTCGTCTCCACCACATCGTCGGAAACCCAAAATTCCGGGCCGCCAGCCCTTTCCAGAACAATGCGCCACCAACTGCCGGTGGGGTTACGGCCGTCGATCACGGCCGTTTGCCCCTGCGGCAGCGTCGTTGCAATGGGATACGCCACACCCGGCCCGCGCCGCACATTCACGCCAAACTCGGCCGTCACGGTGATAGTCGGCGTGCAGGCTGCGCCGCCGGGCAGCGTAGGCGTGCCGGTTGGCGTCAGCGTCCTCGTCTCTTCAGGCGCCAGCAAACTTTTAGACGGATCAATCACAAAAGCCCGCGCCGTCGGTGGGTCTTCGACATTACCGGCATTATCCGTAGCCGATGCCAGAACGAGGAAACGGCCGTTTGTTCCGCCAAAACTCTCCACCAACTCTGTCGGCAAGTCCGGCAGCGCGCCATTCGCTTCCAACACAAATGGTCCGGTATACGGCTGCCACGTCGCGCCGGCATCCAGGCTGTACTCGATTAAAGCGACGCCGCCGGGATCCTCGCTGCTCACCGACACGGTCACCCGATCATACCAGGCTCCGTCAATGCCCTGCGGGCCTTCCACCTGAATGCTGGACGTGGGCGGGACCACATCGCGCAGCGGCTGGCCGAGCAAGGCGCACTGGCCGGGACGGTCGGTGGCGGCGATGGCCAGCCCATTGGCTTCGTCGATAAAGGTGGGCAGCGGCCGCCACGTTTCGCTGTCGGCGTCGCGCCAGTAAATCGCCAGCGTGTTGGGATCGACGTTGCTCAGATCGGCGGCGGCCAGCGGGATTTCTACTGTCAGGGGCGCGCTGAACTGCGTGACCTGATTTCCGGCGGCGTCGGTGACGGCCAGGACGCAGCCATTGCCTGTGCCGACCCATTCGTGGGTGAAGGGCGGGTCGGGCGACCAGGCGAAGGTGATATGGCCGCCGGGCGGCAAACTACCCGGCTCGGCGCACAATCCGGCCGGCGCTGCGCCATCACCGGCAGCCGCCGGATGGCTGATTTGCCCGCCGCCGCTGTCGGGGATTGGGGCGATCAGGCCGAGGGGGTGCCGCCACAGGTAAAGGCTGCGGCTGCCAGCGTGGTTGTAGGTGTCGCCGCGCGCATCGACAAACTGCACGGCATCGGCCCACGGGTCTGAGGGATAGGTGGGGCTGGGGAGAAAGCCAAAGGGGTCAATGGTTTCATCGGAGGTGAAACGGCCGTCGCCGTTCTGGTCCAGGCGCACTTCAAAATGCAAATGATGGCCGGTGCTCCAACCCGTGTTGCCCATTGTGCCCAACCGCGTGCCCGCCGAGACAAACTGACCTACCAAATCCTGCGTGGCGGCAAAAAAGCCATCCAGGTGTAGATGCCAGTAAATCGTTTCCAGATTGCCTAACTCCGGCACGGCATGAATCAATTTGACAAACAACGCGCCGGAAGATGGGTCTGTACCAGCTTCGGCGACGACGCCGTCGGCGGCGGCAAAAACGGGCGTGGAAGGTTGGCGCGGGACGAAAGTGGAAAAGTCAAACCCGGGATGGCCGCTGTAGCTGTCCTCGGGATTGAGTTGGCCGGTGAACGGCAGCAGTCCGCGCCCTACCGGCAGCTCGGCGGGTTCGCGCCCGGCGACGACGCCAGGGTCTTGGGGCGCAGGGTACAACGGATAGAGATGATCGAAGAAGCTGTTGACCCGGCCGCCGGACTGGGCGCGTTGGATGGCTTTGAGGAAAACGGCCGTGTCTCCGCCAAAATTCTCGTTGCCACCATCATACGGGAAGGGCAGTTCCAGCAGCGGGAAAGAAGGCAGCAGCGGGTCGGCAGTTGTGTCGGCCGACGCGCTGCCGATGAAGGAGACGGCCGTAATCGGCGGTTGTTGGCAGGCGGCCAGGGCAATGGCTTGCGTGGGCGGCAGCAGAACCGGCGTCGCGGCGGCCTCGTTGGCCGATAGGCGCTGCGAGAACCACCACACGCCCATCACGCCCAACAGACACAGCGCCAGGCCCAGGAGCAGCGAAACAAAGATGACTGACGGCCGTCGCCATCCCCCTGGCGATGCAGCTTCATACAGCGTCGGCAGCGGCGGTTCGTAAGCTGGCTGGTCGCTCCAGGTCTCGTCGGCAAAAATGGCCGGAGCCGGGGAAAACGTTACGGTTGTATCGCCTAGCAGCAGCGGCTGCCCAGACGGCCAGGGGACGGATTGATTAGGCGGCAGTCGTTTTCCGGCCAGGAATGTGCCATTTGTCGCGCCCAGATCCATCAGCCAGACGCCCTGTTGGTTCACGGTCAGGCGCAGATGGCGTTTGGAGACCAGTTCGTCGCCTAGCTGCACATCGGCTTCGCCCGAACGGCCGAGGATGACATCGGGCGCGGCCAGTTCGATGACGGCCGTTGGGCCACCAGCGAGCGTGAAGGTCAGGGTTCCGTAAGACATTGTCAGATAGGCTTATGATCTGGCGGTCAGGTGGCGGGTATCGAAGCCAGAGAAGGTAGAACGGCCGTCGGCGGTGAAGTTTACTTTGAGGATGGCGCCGTTGGGCATATGTATGGCCTGGATAAAGTAGGCGTAACGCGCCATAAACTCCTGGGTTGGGTCGGCGTAACCCTGGAGAAGGGTGAGCAGCAGAGCGCGGATAAACAAGCCATGGCTGAAGACAACGATAAACTCTTCCTGGCGAGCCTGAAATTGGGCCTGAACGGCCGTGGTTCGGGCTATTAATTCGGCAAACGATTCGGAATCTTCGCTGCTTTTGTAGCGAGGGTCGTTACGCTCCCAATAAGCGACGGCTAAAGGCCAGCGTTCGGTGCCGGTGGTATCTTTGTATTGAGCGGGAGAGAGGTAGACATATTCCTGTACCGGCCAGGTTTCTACGGGGGTGTGGGGATATTGGTCGAGTGTGGGCACGGCCGTTTGCCGGGCGCGCAAGAAAGGCGAAAGCACAAACAGGTCGGGTGGCTGTGATAACGCGTTGGATATCAGGCGGGATTCTTCGTGGCCTATCGGGGTCAGCGCGGAGTCGGCTGGATGGCTGGTACGGAGATCCGCATTAGATTCACTTTGGCCATGACGAATGAACCACACAACCGGCATAATACATTTCCTCCAGATGACGGGGTAAATAATAATGGTTTTTCAGGAACTCAAGGGGTTGACCGCCCCTGATGCGTAATACGTGATGCGTGACCAGAGAGGTTTCACGTATCACGCATCAGACCAAACCCATGAAATCCCAAAGGCCCATAATAATACTGGCAAACAGTTTACCAAAGGCGGGCTATTCGTACCATTTGTGCAGGAAAGTTAGCAGCAATTCTCAATTTAGATCAGGCATTCGTGCGAACAAGGTAATTTCTTTGCACTTTACGCTGAACTGTCATGCTGAGCGGAGTCTTCGGAGCGAAGCATCCCCATGTATTGGTCATTAGGGCTGAACGGGATGCTTCGGAGGACCTCAGCATGACACATTTCTGGTTAAATTGAGAATTGCTGGGAAAGTTAGCGGGGTGATGGGAAAACGAAACGGCCGTTCCCCCACTGTGATGTGAAGAGAACGGCCGTTTCTCCTGAACAATGGCCAATTGAGTCTTACAACCCGCGTTCGCCCCGAATATACGGCAGCCCCAGCGCCGCCGGCGCCCCCAAACGTTTACGCGCCGCCTGCCTCGAACCAATAACCAGGGCCAAAATCGTCAAAACATACGGCGTCATCTGCAAAAAGAAGCCATAATTCGAATTGATGTACAAAGGATTCTTCATTCCCAACAAAAAGGCCGGTCCTTGCAAATCCAAAATGCCTCGCCGCAGCGCGCCAAACAAATACGCGCCAAACGCCGCCCGCAGTGGATCCCATTGAGCAAAAATAACCAGACCCACGGCAATCCAGCCCTGCCCAGATGTTGTCTGCGTGCTGTACCAGCCTGGTGACACCGACAAACTGATCGTTGCCCCAGCCAGGCCAGCCAAACAACCGCCAACAAAGACATACAAATAACGCAACCCATACACATTCACGCCCATCGTATCGGCCGCGTCCGGTTTTTCGCCCACAGCCCGTAGGTGCATACCCGGCCGTGTGCGAAAAATAAAATACCAGGCCAATGGCACAAACAAGTACCCCACATACACCAACAGACTGTGATCCGTAAAAAAGACCGGTCCAATAAAGGGAATTGCCGATAAACCGGGAATATTAAAAGATGGGACCAGAGGCGGATTCTTGCCAGTTAGCCCCTCGCCTAAAACCAGAGCCAGACCCGTACCCAAAAACGTCAACGACAGGCCGCTGACCACCTGATCGGCCTGGAAATGGATTGTCACCAGCCCGTGCGCCAGACTGAGAATACCACCCGCGATGATAGCCGCCAGCAGTCCCAACCACACATTACCCGTCGCCAGGGAAGTGCTAAAACCGGCCATCGCGCCCAAAAGCATCATGCCTTCCACGCCTAAATTCAAAACGCCAGCTCGTTCCGAAAACACTTCGCCGATGGCCGCAAACAGTAAAATCGTGCCCGTAGCCAGACCTGCATGCAGAATAATTTCTAAATTCATGCGACCTCAACCTCCCCGGCCGCCGGAGAGTGCAACCGAATAAACCGAATTTTGTAACGTAACAAAACGTCGCTGCTAATCACCATAAAAAGAATGATGCCTTGCAGCAGCTGCGCCAAACCCGACGGCTGGATTTCACGGCCGGCGACAATCAACGCGCCAAACAAAATGGAAACCAACACCACGGCGAACGGGTTAAGCTTGGCCAGCCAGGCGATGATGATGCCCGTGAAGCCATATCCGGGGGAAATGCGTTCTTGCAAGCGATGCACCACGCCGCTAATTTCCGACATACCGGCCAACCCGGCTAACGCGCCAGAAAACATCATAACCAGAATGATGTTGCGCACGATGTTGATACCGGCGTAACGCGCAGCTTCTTTGTTGTCGCCGGTAAGTTTGATTTCGTATCCCCAACGGCTGCGTTCCAGCACCCACCAGACCACCACCGTGGCAACCAGAGCGATGACCACGCCCAGGTGCAAGGTGATGCCGGAAAATGCTTTGTATTCACGGGCATAATCGGCCAGCCGTGGCAGCCAGGCTGTTTTTTCAAAAGGCGGCGTCATCTGGAAACCGGCGTCGCTCCATTTGTTGAAAATCCAGAAGTTGTTCCACAGGATGGCGATATAGTTGAGCATGAGGGTGGTGATGATCTCGTTGACGCCAAACTTGCCTTTCAGGACGCCGGGGATAAACCCCCAGGCTGCGCCGCCAATCATGCCCATGATGATCATCAGGCCAATGATGACAAATCTGGGGCTGTCCAATGGAACCATGGGGATTAACACGACCAGACTGGCGGCAAACGCGCCAATATAAAACTGACCTTCCGCGCCGATGTTCCACAATTTCATTTTGAAGGCGATGGTGCAGGCCAGACCTACCATTATTAGCGGCGTGGCTTTTACCAACGTATCGGAAACGGCCGCCCAACTACCGAAGGTGGCCTCGAAGAAAAATTTTCCGACGCGCATAGGCTGGCCGCCTATTAGTTTGAGGATGATGCCGCTGATGATAAAGGCGATCACGACTGAGCCAATGGAGGTAGCCGCTGGCAGCCATTTGGGGACATCATCCATACGTTTTTCAAACATGACCGTAAATGGCAATTTCATGATGGTACCCTCCCTGCGTCTGAGGCCGCTTTTTGCTTGCGGATGTCTTCCAGGTGCGAACCGGTCATCATCAGACCCAATTCTTCGACGTCGGCGTTTTCGTTGGGCACGATGCCCATAATTTCACCTTCGTAAATAACGGCAATGCGGTCGCTGAGGGAGAGGAGTTCTTCTAGTTCTTCGGAGACGAGGAGCACGGCCGTTCCCGATTCCCGCTGCGCCAAAATTAAAGTTTGAATCGCTTCAATGGCGCCCACGTCCAGACCCCGTGTGGGCTGCACAGCCACCATCAGGCGCGGCTCAATGGAAATCTCGCGCGCCAGAATCACTTTTTGCAGGTTGCCGCCGGAAAGTTTGCGCGCCATTGTCTCGACGCTGGGAGCCAGGATTTCGTAGGCGCGTTTCAAATTGCGGGCATTTTCGCGGGCATATGTAAAATCGACGCTCCAGCCTTTGGCTACCGGCTGTTCGCGGTACGCTTTCATGATGGTATTGTCGGTGATGCTGAGGTTGGGGGCGCTGCCAACGTGGGTGCGGTCTTCGGGCACATGGGCTACGCCGCCGCGAATCGACACGATGGGAGGCTGGTTGGCGACATCTTCGCCGTTGATCAGGATGCTGCCCTGGCACGGCCGCATCCCGGTGATGACTTCAGCCAGTTCGCTTTGCCCATTGCCAGAAACGCCAGCAATGCCCAAAATTTCGCCCTGACGTACTTCTAAATTGACGCCGCGCAGGGCGGGCACGCCTTTGTTGTTTTCGGCGCGTACATCTCTGATAGATAAGACAACATCACCCGGTTTCTGCGGTTTTTTGGCTACCGAAAAGACCACGTCGCGCCCGACCATGAGTTGGGCCAGGTCGCGTTTGGTCATGCCGGTTATGCTCACGCCTTCAGCGGTGACTTTACCTTTACGCAAGACGGTAACTCGGTCGGCAACGGCCGTTACCTCTTGCAGTTTGTGGCTGATGAACACAATCGACTTACCCTGCGCCACCATAGAGCGCATCGTCTCAATGAGATCGTCGATTTCTTGCGGCGCGAGAACGGCCGTTGGCTCATCCATAATCAAAATATTCGCGCCCCGATACAGCGTCTTCAAAATCTCCACCCGCTGCTGCTCACCCACCGAAAGCTGCCAGATTTTGGCCGTCGGGTCCACGCGCAGGCCAAACTGATCTTGCAAAGCCAGCACCTTCTGATCATATTCCTTCAATCTCATAAAAAAACGTGGCTGATCCAGACCCAACAAAATATTTTCTGTGACTGTCTGCGTAGGAACCAACATAAAATGCTGATGAACCATGCCAATCCCCTTGGCGATGGCATCTTTAGGCGAGCTAAAATTAACCGTTTCCCCTTTAATCTTGATCGTGCCAGACGTAGGCCGATACAAACCGGCCAAAGCATTCATCAGCGTGCTTTTACCTGCGCCATTTTCCCCCAGCAAAGCGTGGATTTCGCCCTGCCGCAGCGTAAAGTTCACGTGATCATTGGCCAGCACACCGGGAAAGCGAATCACAACGTCATTCATTTCAACGGCGAAAGGCGATTCAGACATGGGAACCTCTAAAAAACAACCTCCCGGAGGTTCAGGACCTCCGGGAGGTTATACTAATTACATCTAACTAACTTTCCAGGTCGGGCAATTCGGCCGTGATGTTCTGATTCCACCAGTACATGCAGGTCGTGCATTCGCTGCCAAACTGCGCGAAACCATCCAGGTCTAGCTGCTCCAGGCTCACGCCATCGGCCAAAACCAGATTACCCTGGTTGTCGGTGATGGGGCCTTTGAAAACGTCGAAGCGGGTGAATTCACCGGCCAGCATCTTTGCGAGGGTATCCTGAACCAGCGCCAGATCTTCGGCGGGCAGTTCAGCCACACCCGGCTGCATCGTTTCGCCTTCCATAAAGCCAAATAATCCCAAAGCGCCGCTGTCAGCATCGAAGTACTCCCAGCCGCCTCTCCAGGTGCCCTCGCGTGAACCTTCAACAATACGCGCATATTCTGGTCCCCAGTTCCAATACATGGAGGTGAGGCACTTTGGCGAGGTGCAGTTGCCGGAATAGTCGTAGGTGATACCCCATTTACCTTCTGGGGCGGCGTCGGCCGGAGCCGGCGTGTCGGCGCCAGTCATCACAACCTGAGCGCCAGCGTCAAACAAAGAAGATGCGCCTTCTTTTTCCAGGATGGGATCATGCCAGGTGAAGATCCAGCGCACGTCGATGGTGCAGTCGGGGCAGGTTTGCTGTACGCCGAGGGCAAAGGCATTGCCCAGACGCAGTTCTTCGGGAATGGGGAAGGTGGCGATGTAACCAATTTTGGTATTGTTGTCCATTTTGGTGCGAGAACCAGCCAACATACCCGCCAGGTATTTCATGTTTTCCATGGCGCCCATCAGGTTGCCAAAGTTTTCTTCGTTTGATTTGTAGCCACTGATGTGAATGATGTCTACATCGGGGAATTCGCTGGCTACTACTTCGGAGGCATCCATGAAGCCAAAGGAGGTGGTAAAGATGACGTCGAAGCCTTTGCGGGCCAGGGAGCGGATCACCTGTTCGGCGTCCGCGCCTTCGGCGACGTTTTCAACGTAGGCGGTGTGGACATTTTCTACGTTTGCTTCTACATATTGGCGACCGACGTCGTGAGCCTGGCTCCAACCGCCGTCATCGTGGGGGCCAACGTAGACGAAGGCAACGTTGTATTTGCCATCTTCGATGGCCGGAATCTGGTATTGTCCTGCGGAATCTTCGGCCGGGGCTTCGGCTGGCGCTTCGGCTGGCGCTTCGGCTGGTGCTTCGGCGGCGGCATTGTCGGCTGGGGCCGCATTATCGGCTGCGGGTTCGGTGGTTCCGCCCCCGCAAGCGGCGAGCAGTAAGCTCAGGACAACAGTTAAAAGCAATACAATCCAAAGGCGTTGTTTTGTCATGTCAGATTTCTCCTCTTAATATTTAATGTACAAATTGATGGTTGACTCGCCGAGCGAGTGAGATGGGAGTGAATGGTTTATGTGTTTGATTTATTCCGTTTTCTATCACCTCCTTATCAGGTTAGTGGACAGTATAACGGCCGTTTTCCAGGCAGGGTATAGCGTCTTTGCCAAAAATGGCGCTGGGGGGATACAGACAAACTGCCTCAGTGGGCACTGGCAACAATCCGGCCAATCCGTAGAATCGGTACTCTTGCGCAGGGATCAAGGCAATCGTGAAGGTCACGTGTTGAGAATAGTCGGGATTCGTCCAATCGTCCACTGCTATTGTTCCTGATTTTGACGTGACAGTTGTCAGCCCTTATTCACAGGTTTTCATTCGCTGCGGCTGACTTACTGGTCAGGCGAATTGTAGGAAACCGCTTTGGATGCGTGGTTGGCATGGTTTTGCAGAATGGCCCAATCTTCCTGGTAGGCGGCCACCAGGTTATCGTCTCCAAGCTGTTTTGCCAGGGTCGTGGCCTGCTGCAAATCTTGGGAGGCGGCATCGTACTGCTGTTGGCGGCGGTGAGCCAGGCTGCGGGAGCGGTATAAATTTGCCAGCGCGTGCTGGTCGGCGAGCGTTGGTTCCAGGTTATTCAGGGCGGCGATGGCCTGGGTGTAGGTTTGCACGGCCGTTGCCCCCTGCCCCATTTCCAATTGATAACTGGCGGCCATCTGGTTGGCCATGGCTACGCGCCTCGGTTCGGAAAGACCTGATTGCAGCGCTTTTTCAGCGTAGGCCGCCGCTTTTTTGGAGACGGTTCTTTGTTTGCCCGCCTCCAGGGCGGCCAGCTCCAGATAGGCCAGAGCAGAGTTGGGATTGTCACGCAGGAAGCGTTTGAGGGCTGTTTCGGCTTTGTTGTGGGCGCTGCCGCGGCGGAGAATGTCGATGTAGTGGAGTTGGAGATCGGTGTTTTGGGGCTGCACGGCCGTTTCCCGCTCCAGCGCATCAAATTCGGCCTGGGCAACGGCCGTTTCGTGGCTCGGCTCCTCAAACCAACCCTGCCGGTCATACTGCCAGTAGAAAACCAGGAAAAGCAGATGAACAACCAGCGTCACACCGCTCAACAGCGGCGTGGCCGAAAAATCATAAATGACGCGCCAGTCGCCAATCGGCAAAACCGCCGAAAACAGGGGGTAATAAAGCAGCGAAAAATAAATTTGGAAGCGGAAGGCGCGCAGCCCGAAAAAACGCAGCGTAGAGGATTGGCTGCGGCGCAGCAGCCACCAGATCGCCAGACCAAACAGCAGCGAACCCAACGTGCCTGCCAGGGCGACAAACCAGCGTTCGGCCGGGGTATATGCCCCCATATGTTCTACTTCGCCCCAGAAAAAGCGGTAAACAAACCCCACGACCTGGCCGCCAAAAGCCCAGACAGCCAGCGCATGGCCTAATTCATGAAAAAATACAGCAATGGGAACGGCAATAAAAAAGGAGGCTTGCTCGGCTAACTGCTTTTTGGCGGCAGTTAACGGTTCGGCGCGAAGCGATGACCACTGCCGCACAATGATAACCAGCAGTTGGACACCACGCAGTACATACAACAAAGCAAAGATATTGAATAGATTGGTAAGTGAAAACATAATTTATGCTGCCTTTGCAGGCTAAATCATACAGCAGGGCGTGGGTGGAGGCAAAGGCGACCCTTTTCCGGCCAAAAAGATTATGTTAAAATAATTCTTTGGAGACGATGAGAACAGCCGTGAGTGAAAAAGTAGAATTTCTGGCCCAATTACCTATATTTACCAACCTGGAAGAGGAGCAAATTCATGCTTTGGCGGCCATCAGCCAGGAATATGAGTTTGACGCCAACGCTGTCATTGCTTACCAGCGAGATGTTGCCAACAGCCTGTATATTGTCCGAAACGGCCGTCTCTACGCCCAACAGGTAGATGAAAACAACATCGTGCGCGGCTCCAGGCAATATTTTGCCGGCGACTATTTCGAAGATGTGTGGCTGTTTGCCCCCTTCACGCACCCCAACACGATCTCGGCGGCCCAAAACGGCCGTCTCCTCATCATCAACGGCCGTGACTTCCTCACCTTTCTCACCCAATACCCCGACACACTCGCCCTGCTGGCCCCCGAAACAGACTCCGACGGCCATCTTCTCAGCGGACTATCCGAGCCTGCCTTTGCCGAAGCGCTAAAGATCGAAGGCCGCGCCGACTCCAAAAGCTCCGCCGTCGGCCTCCTGCCCGACGAATTGGTCGAGTACCAGGCCCGACGCAGCATCTGGTTCCTGCTGGTGCGCCTGTTTTGGCCACTGGTAGGGCTGCTGCTTGCCCCCACCATCACCTATGCCCTGGTATCGCGCGTTCTTTCGCCCACCATCGCCGCCACACTCGGCGTCCTCATTACCCTGTTTTTTTTGGTATGGGCTGGTTTCCGCCTGTTAGATTGGTCCAACGACTATTTTGTGATCACCAACAAGCATCTCATCCACCGCGAGTTCGATTTGCGCTCGTTCCGCATTACCGTCAACAAAATTCCCATCAAACAAGTGCAAAGCGTCGAAATTCTTAAACCCACGCTCATCGCCAATCTTTTCAAGATAGGCTCCGCCAAAGTCACCACCGCCGCCCAAAAAGGCGTGATCCACTTCGACAACATCGACGATCCCATCCTGGTAGAACAAACGCTAAACCGGCTCACCCTGCGCGTGCGCACCCTGAACGCGGGCGAAGCCCAATCCACCATGCGGCAGTCGGTGGAAAAGCACTTCAAGATGCCGCCGCCTTACCGCCCCGTCACTGACGAAGAAGAAACCTCGCCCCCGCCCAACCTTCAGCCAACAGATACCAGCGCCCTAGCGCGTCTGCGCAAATGGTACTCCTGGCGGGTAGAAGAGAACAATGTCATCACCTATCGCAAGCACATTTTTGTGTTAATCGCCCTTGTTTGGCTGCCGGCGATTGCCGGTTTTGTCTTGATTGGCATTGGTTACGCGATTGGCCGGTATACGGCCGTTAACGACCGCCTCCTGATCATTATCTTTGGACTCCTGGGGCTGCTCAACCTGGGCTGGTTCATCTGGAACTTTGAAGATTGGCGCAACGACACCTTCCAGGTTTCCGACCGCTTCGTCACCGACATCGACCGCAAACCCTTCGGCTTTGGCGAAAGCCGCAAACAAGCCCAAATCTCCAAAGTGCAAAACGTCAACGCCGAACGCCCCGGCCTGCTGCCCACCATTTTCAATTACGGCTATGTCTTCATCGATACGGCCGGCGTCGACACAGACATCACCTTCGAGCGCGTGCCCAAACCCAGCCTCATCCAGGCCGACATCTTCCAAAAACTAGAACTGCACGAAGAAAAACAGCGGCAGCAGCGCGGCGCCGATCGACGCGACGAATACGCCGTCCTGCTCGATGTCTACCAGCAGGCTGTCGAGCAAGAACGCATCCCCCGCCGCACCCCGCCGCCCGGTGAATATGCCGACACGCCAGAAACCAACCTGTAAACCAACCTTCAATTCGCCCCCAAACGCCTGCCAACAACCCCATTTTTAAGGTAAAATAGCGTCATGAGTTTATTAGAAATTGTAAAATTACCCGATAAAATTTTGCGCCAAAAAATGCGCCCCGTCACCAGCTTTAACGGCGAACTGCAAGACCTGATCGACGACATGATCGAAACCATGCGCGACGCCAACGGAGTTGGCCTGGCCGCCCCGCAAATTAACCGCAACCTGCAGCTAAGCGTCATCGAAACCCTGCCCAAACATGATGATGACGGCCGTGAAATTCCCAATTCCCGCGACCTATACGTCATCGCCAACCCGGAAATCATCTGGCGCTCCCGCACCATAGTAGATGGCATCGAAGGCTGCCTCTCCATCCCCGGCTATCTGGGCGAAGTAGACCGGCACGAAGCGATCCGCGTGCGCGCTCTGGACCGGCACGGCAAACCAATTAAACTGCGCCTCAATGGCTGGACCGCCCGCATTTTTCAACACGAAATCGACCATTTGAACGGCGTTTTGTACATCGACAAATTGACCGCGCCGGAAAACTTCTGGACCGAAGAAGAATTTCGTCAGCAGTACGAACACGACGAAGACGACGACGCGCCGACGGCCAACGAAGAAATGTTGGCCTGAGCCATACAGACCCTAAGGGTTTGGTCTCGAGAAATTTAACTTTGCGTTAGTTCAAACCCTTAGGGTCTCATGCTTTAGGAGGTGATTACAAAATGGGCGCGCCAACCCTTGCGTCCTATCCTTTTAGCGAACAGCGAGCCGCTGTTGTAAGCCAATTAGAAGAACGCGGCATTACGCAAACGGCCGTGCTCCACGCCATCAACGCCATCCCCCGCGAACAATTCATCCCCTCCGTCTGGCAAGAATTTTCCTACTGCAACCAGCCCCTACCCATCCCCGGCGGCCAAACAATCTCCCAGATATTCATCATCGCCACCATGATCCAGGCGCTCAACATACAGCCAAACCATCGCGTGTTGGAAATTGGTTCCGGCTCCGGCTACGCGGCGGCCATCCTCAGCCAATTGGCCGCCGAGGTGTATGCCGTCGAACGCCTGCCAGAGTTGGTTGCCTATGCTCAGGAACGGCTGGCGGCCCTGGACATTACCAACGTCGCCATCCGGCACGCCAACGGCACTCTGGGCTGGCCAGAAGCCGCCCCCTTCGACGCCATTCTCGTTTCCGCAGGTGGACCGCACATCCCTAAAGCGCTCAAAATGCAGTTAGCTGTCCACGGCCGTCTGGTTATGCCGGTAGGCGAGACGCCCCATTACCAGGCGCTGCGCCTGCTGCGGCGCATCAGCGCCCGGAAATACACCGCCAAAACGTTGGCTCCGGTCGCCTTTGTGCCGCTTGTCGGCGCCAACGGCTGGCCGGCGGAAGAACCCATCCCCACCAGTTGAGCGGCCGTTGGTGATGGGGTTAGGGCGGGGAAACGGCCGTTTGTCCCCCCTCTGGCCCAATGTTATAATCTCGCCCACATCAATTCCAGGAGAAACCAATGTCTCTAACCCTGCAAGACGTAGAAAAAATTGCCCACTTAGCCCGCCTCGAATTGACCCGCGCCGAAAAAGCACAATATCTGGAACAATTGTCGGCCATTCTGGACTACGCCGACATGCTTAACGAACTGGACCTGGAAGGCATTGAACCGACCGCCCATGCCATCGCCCAGCAAAACATTATGCGTGATGACGTTGTGATGCCCTCGCTGCCGCTGGATGATGTGTTGTTTAACGCCCCCCAGCAAGCGCAAAACCAGTTTCTCATCCAATCTGTGCTGGATGAATAAGCGGAAACGGCCGTTCCCAATCACCATCACGTAACCAGGGCCACGCGCCCTTTTTTTATTTGATCAGCTAGTCAGGCACGCTTATAGCCGGGCAATCAATCCGACACCGCCCGACAATTCGACCACCAGACTATTCGACAACTCGACTAAAGACTATGGACTATTTATCTCTAACCGAAGCCCGCGACGCCCTGCGGCGCGGCGAAACCAGCAGCACAGCCCTGACCCAGGCCATGCTCGACCGCATCGTCGCCCTGGACAACGACCTGCAAAGCTACCTAACCATCACCGATGAATTGGCTTTAGAGCAGGCCGCCGCCGCCGACCAGCGGCGCGCCAACGGCGAAGACGGCCCCCTTTTGGGCATTCCGGTGGCCATAAAAGACATCATCAGCGTCCAGGGCGTGCCCAACACCGCCGGCAGCAAAATTCTGGAAGGATTTATCCCGCCCTATGATGCCTTCGTGGTGCAAAAATTAAAGGAAGCCGGCGCCGTCATCCTGGGCAAAACCAATACCGACGAGTTTGCGATGGGGTCTTCCACGGAAAACTCGGCCTACGTTACCACGCGCAATCCGTGGGATTTAGAGCGCGTGCCGGGCGGCAGCAGCGGCGGCAGCGCAACGGCCGTTTCCGCGCAAATGGCCTTCGCCGCCCTGGGAACGGATACCGGCGGCAGCGTGCGCCAGCCAGCATCGTTGTGCGGCATTGTGGGGCTGCGGCCAACTTACGGCCGTATCTCCCGCTGGGGGGTCGTCGCCTTTGCCTCGTCGCTGGACCAGGTGAGCATGTTCGGCCGCACCGTCGCCGACTGCACCGCCCTTTTCCAGGCCACCGCCGGCTACGACCCGCGCGACAGCACCTCGCTGGATGTGCCTGTGCCCGATTTTGCAGCGGGGCTGACCGGTGACATTCGCGGACTGCGGGTGGGCGTACCGGCCGAGTATTTTATAGAAGGGATTGATCAAGAGGTAGAAACGGCCGTGCGCGCCGCCATCGCCAAACTGCAAGAACTGGGCGCGAAAATCCGGCCCATCAGCCTGCCCCACACCCGCTACGCCCTGCCCGTCTACTACCTCATCGCCCCGGCGGAGGCCAGCGCCAACCTGGCCCGCTACGACGGCGTGCGTTACGGCCCGCGCCTGCCAGGGGCCGACATGATCGACACAGTGAAGAAAACGCGCGCCTTGTTCGGCCCGGAGGTGAAGCGACGGATCATGTTAGGCACATATGTGCTGAGCGCCGGTTATTATGATGAGTATTACGGCCGTGCGCTCAAAGTGCGCACCCTCATCAAACAAGACTTCCTGAACGCCTTCGAGCAAGTCGATGTCATCGCCTGCCCCACCAGCCCCACCACCGCCTTCAAAATCGGCGAGCGCGCCGACGACCCCTTGAATATGTATCTGGCCGATATTTTCACCCTGTCGGTGAACCTCAGCGCCAGCTGCGGCCTGAGCGTTCCCTGCGGCTTCGACAGCAAAGGGCTGCCCATAGGCTTGCAGCTTATCGGCAATACGCTGCAAGAGGCGACCATCTTGAACGCGGCCTACGCGTATGAGCAGGCGACCGGGTGGCATCGCCAGGTTCCAACATTAACAGTTCAAGATTGACATATTTTCGTTTTGTTACCGGAGACATTCGTGAAAACTATCATCCTTCTCGCCAACACAGACGCCAATCGTCTAGCGCAGATTTCCCACCGCCCCAGACCTTTGTTAAATGTAGCTGGCAAAACCATCCTCAGCCATCTATTAGACTTGCTGGGAGAGGTTTTGAACGGGCCGGTCATTTTGTCGCTGGAGAGCAGGCTGACGAGATTGCCGATTGGCTGAAGGCGCAGTACCCGCAGTTAGACGCCCAATTTGTCGCTCAGGCAGGCATTCTTGGGCAGGCGCAAGCCATTGCTTTGTGTGGCGATTATCTGGACGAAGGCGATGTGCTCGTGGTGGCGGGGATGGTCATTGCCGAGGCTGCCTGGAGTAATCTGCCCGATTCCAGAATGGACGCGGTATTTGTGACGCCGCCGGACACGGCCGTTTCTCCCAACCCCACCGCCGCCATAACCTGGTTCAAAAACGGCCGTCTCCTCCACCACGCCCTACAATCCGCCGCCCCCTCCGCAACCCTGCAAGACGTTTGCCAAGAGATGCGGAAGGGAGGAACGGCCGTTCGCACCACCACCGCGCATCTCTGGCTGGAAACCCACACCCCCGAAGCCCTGCTGCACGCCAACCAACGCCTGCTGGGTCTGGGCTACGGGGCCACGCCCGACGCCATCGAACGCAGCTACGCCGAAGATTTTACCGTCCTGCCGCCCGTCTATATTGACGAGGAAGCGTATGTGGAAACGGCCGTCATCGGCCCTTACGTCAGCATCCATGCCGGCGCGGTCGTCAAAGACGCCATCGTGCGGCACAGCATCATCGCCGCCGACGCCCACGTCGAGACCTGCATCCTCGACGGCGCGCTGGTGGGAGAACGTGCTAAAATGATAGGCAGCGCCAGAAAACTGGTTGCCAATGATGATTCAATGACTGACTTAACAAACGATACGTGAACCATGATGCGTGAAAAATCTCGTATCACGTATCTTCAAAATGGAGAGACCATGAACAAGTACATTTCTCAGCGCGTTGCGCAAACCCCGCCATCAGGCATCCGTAAATTTTTCGACATTGTGGCTACCATGAAAGATGTCATTTCCTTGGGCATCGGCGAGCCGGATTTTGTCACGCCGGACCCCATTTTACGCGCCGGGATCACGTCGTTGGAGAAAGGGCAGACTGGCTACACCTCTAACAGCGGCACGATTGAGCTGCGCCGCGCCCTGAGCCAACACCTGCACCGGCTGTATGGCGTGCAGTACGACCCCGACCTGGAAATTCTGGTGACCGTGGGCGTGAGTGAGGCGTTGTATCTGGCGATGACGGCCGTTCTCGACCCCGGCGACGAAGTGATCATCCCCGAACCCTGCTTCGTGGCCTATGCCCCGGAAGTCACCTTTGCCGGCGGCGTGCCCGTCACCGTGCCCACCTACGTCGAGCAGCAGTTTCAAGTCACGGCCGAAGACATCGAAGCCCGCATCACCGACCGCACCAAAGCCATCCTGCTCGGCTACCCCAACAATCCCACCGGCGCGGTGATGAGCCGCGAACGCATGGCCGAAATCGCCGCCGTAGCCGAATCCCACGACCTGGTGGTGCTGTCCGACGAAATTTACGACCAGCTTGTCTACGGCGTGGCCCACACCTGTGTGCCCGCCCTGCCCGGCATGAAAGATCGCACCATCCTATTGGGCGGCTTTAGCAAAGATTACGCCATGACCGGCTGGCGCATCGGCTACGTCTGCGCCAATCCTGATTTGTTGGCCGCCATGCGCAAAGTCCACCAATACACCATCATGTCTGCCCCCACCACCGGCCAGGCGGCGGCCGTGGTCGCCCTGGAGCAAGGCGATGCCCACGTCGCCGCCATGCGCGCCGAGTATGACCGGCGGCGGCGGCTGATTGTTGATGGCTTCAACACGCTGGGGCTGGACTGTTTCGAGCCGAAGGGCGCGTTTTACGCCTTTCCCTCCGTAGCCCGCAGCGGCATGAGCAGCGACGAGTTCGCCAACAAGCTGCTGGAGGAAGAGGAGGTCGCCGTCATCCCCGGCGAGGCGTTTGGCGAGAGCGGCAACGGCTTTGTGCGCGCCGCCTACGCGCAGTCGTTCGAGAAGATTGAAGAGGCGCTGAACCGGATTGAGAAGTTTATGCGGCGGCATGGGTAAGATAAGCTAATAATGCTGATAACGGCCGTTCCCTTCGGCCACAAAAGGATGTGACTATGGACAACAAACAAGTCTTGGAACGCATCGAAATGAACCCTAAAGTTATGCTTGGAAAGCCGGTCATCAAAGACACCCGGATTCCTGTTGAATTAATCGTGCGCATGGTGGCCCAAGGAATTCCAGAAGCGGATATTCTGGCCGAATATCCGCGCCTGGAACTGGCCGATATTCGGGCTGCACTTTCGTATGCTGCGATGGTTGTCGCCCAAGAAGATGTGTTCCCGTTGCTACCGTTAGCCGCCTAAATATGCGCTTCCTTGTTGATGAATCGACAGGCTTCGGCATTGCCCGCTACCTCCAGGCAGAAGGTCATGACGTTCTCATTGTGGCCGAGGCAATGCCTGAAGCAGATGATGCCGCTATTTTGCAGCTTGCCTGGGACGAAGAACGCATTGTAGTTACCAATGACAAGGATTTTGGCGAATTAATTTTCCGACGGCAGGAACCGCATCATGGCGTTGTGCTACTACGCTTACAAGATGAAAGCGGCGGCAACCGCATACAAGTTATGGCGGCGCTGATGGCTCAATATGGCTCACAGTTAAGTGGACGTTTTGCTGTGGTAACAGAGAGAAAAATTCGTTTTCGCTCACAAACTGTTCGTTGAAGCCAGAATACAGCAATAACTACACACGCCCACCGGGCCAATCACCAACCAAACCACGAATTTCGAGTTTATGATTGATACAATGACCCAATACGAACCCATCATCGGCCTGGAAATCCATGCCGAACTCATGACCAACTCTAAGATGTTTTGCAGCTGCCAGGTGGTCGACAGCGTGCAGGCAGAACCGAACACGGCCGTTTGCCCTGTCTGTCTGGGTATGCCCGGCATGCTGCCCGTCATCAATCGGCGCGCTGTCGAATATGCCATGCGCGTCGCCCTCGCGCTGAACTGCGCGGTGCAGCAGCACAACATCTTCGCCCGCAAAAACTACTTCTATCCCGACCTGCCCAAGGCGTACCAGCTTACGCAGTACGAGCTGCCCATTGGCCTGCGCGGCTGGCTGGATATTGAACTGGAAGATGGTTCCACCAAACGCATCCGCGTGCGCCGGGTGCATATGGAAGAGGACACCGGCAAGCTGACCCACCTGGACCGCACGGCCGTGGCCGCCGAAGAAGGCACCCTTGTCGATTACAACCGCTCCGGCGTGCCTTTGCTGGAAATCGTCTCCGAGCCAGACATCCACAGCGGCGAGGAGGCGCGGGCCTATGCCATGAAAATCCGCCAGATTTTGCGCTATCTGGGGGTGAACGCCGGGGATTTGGAGAAAGGCGTCTTTCGCGTGGAACCCAACATCAGCATCCGACCCATCGGCACGACGGCCTTTGGCAAGCGCACGGAACTCAAAAACCTGAACAGCTTTAAGTCGCTGGCCGATGGCACGGCCTTTGAGATTGCCCGGCAAACCGAAGTGCTGAACAGCGGCGGCCAAGTTGTGCAAGAAACGCGCGGCTGGCATGACACGAAGCGCATCACCTTCAGCCAGCGCAGCAAGGAAGAGGCGGAGGATTACCGCTACTTCCCTGAGCCGGACTTGCCGCCACTCGCCATCAGCGACGCGTGGATCGCTGCCGTAAAAGCCGCCCTGCCTGAACTACCGGACGCCAAAGTGCAGCGCTACCAAGCAGATTACGGCCTCTCGGCTTACGATGCGCGGGTGCTGACGGAGGAAAAAGCGGTGGCGGAATGGTTTGAAACGGCCGTCTCCCTCTCCCCCTCCTCCCCCGACCCCAAAACCATCGCCAACTGGATCATCAACAACCTTTTCTCGCTGATGAACGAGCATAAACAAAGCATTGACGCGATTCGCGTCACGCCGGCCGGGCTGGCGGAACTGCTGGAATTGGTCGAGCGGCGGGCCATCAACAACAACACGGCCAAAGAGGTGCTGGCGGCAATGTTTACCAGCGGCCAGAGCGCCCCGGCGATTGTGCAGGCGCAGGGGCTGGCGCAGGTGAGCGATGAGGGGGCGATAACGGCCGTGATCGAACGCACCCTGGACGCCCACCCGGACAACGTGGCCGCCTATCTGGGCGGCAAGGAGCGGCTCATCGGCTTCTTTGTAGGCCAGGTGATGCGCGAGATGCGCGGCAAGGCGGACCCGGCGGTGGTGAACCGCCTGCTGGCGGCGGCGCTGGCGGCGCGGAAGTAAGCAGATTTGTCAAATCTTTGAGATTTGACAAATCTACTGGCGTTATCATTTGGGGGTTGATTTAGGAGAGCGAAAGATGGGGAAACGGCCGTTTATAGTCCTGTTAGTCTTCTGTTTGTTATGGTTAGCGGCGTGCGGAGCGGATGCGCCAGAGGTTTTGCCGACGGCAACGGCCGTGCCGCCCCAACCAACTGCTACTGCAACCATACCGCCTACGGCTTTGCCTTCGCCGACGATGGGGGTGGTGGAAACGGCCGTTTCCACTCCAACACCAACTTCCACGATTATTACCCCAGAGCCTACTCTGTGGCCATCTGAAACACCAATCCTAATTCCTATTCTAGATGTATCAGAATTAGATCAGCAATTTCGTTTACAGAGGCCTGTAGCAGATTTGATTATCGAATCGTTGATCCAGGCAGTGCGAATAGACAGTTCTGATTGGAACCCAAATGGGGGAATCTTTCGATTCGTTCTCGATTGATCAATTCACTAATCAACCACGATCAGAAACCTATTATGAAGATGGCTTTCCAAACGCTCAAAATATGGTTAATGAGAATCCGCTAGGTGAATATAGAGCATATTATAATGGCGCTAGACCTGTAAGAATATTACAAAATGGTTTTTTGCAGTATCTGAATGAACAACAAGTAGAAGATCTGGAAAACATTGAACAAATTGATGATGTTTTGAACTTTTCTGTGCAAGAAATTGAATTAGGAGGAAAAGAATCTAAAACCTGGATTGTTGCGGTAGATTTTCTAAAATATCATACTCGCAGTTTCATGTTGGTGGAACGAGTAGAAAACGGTCCTTATAAGCAAATATCGAATATCTTGCCCAGTTTTTCCAGCCGATATTATGAGGATGGTGAATCTGAAGCAATCGTTGACTATGATTTAACAGGGGATGGAATAAACGAGATCATTATCCATAATGAAACATATTTAGGTGGTAATGCTACTGATCAAATGCTCCATATTTATACCTGGACCGGAGATAGGTTGGAAAAATTAGAATCTCTTGATTTGCATTATTATGATTCCTATTATTTTGCGCCAAAATATGAATTTGGTGATTTCATTAAGATGAAACTGTCGATATCCAGATTTTGCAAAACCATGCATCCAATTTCGGATGTGCCTGGGAAGAAGAAAATACTTACAGTTGGAATGGTTTACAACCGCAACATGAATTAGCGGATGGATTTCCTCAGGGTAGCGCAGTGTGTAATCTATGGCGGAGTGTTATGGGGGCAAATCGCACTTATTCAATACCAGAAGAAGAATATCTGGATTATTTACAATTGGCTATCGAACAGTTAAAGGAAGACTCTAATGCTGAAATAGATTGGTTAGCGTTTGCTTTGTTTCAATCTGCAATAATAAATATTAGAGATGGAAATTATCAACAAGCCAAACAAAACTTAGATGATATCCACACTTTAGAGAACAGTCCTTACGCACAATTTATAGTTGAAAATGATCAAGATACGGGTGAATCAAGATTAATTTCCTCTGTAGAAACCTTGTCATCAATTCAGATCAAGCGTTAGAAACAAACATTGGGGAATTTCTGAATGAACAGGCTGTCAAAGGGAGGGGGTTCGACTGGGAATTAGCAGATCGATCAATTATTTGTAACCTTGAAGACCTTTCAAAAAACATTTTGAGCCAATCTTTATTGCCGATTGAACAACTGCCATCTGAAATCGCAGAGAATTTAGGACTTGTACTCGATATTATGCAGTCTGGTGATTTTGATCAGGATGGAGAGTTCGAATGGATTGGCATATTAGAACCAGAAGATCCAACATTGGTGAATTTGATGAAGTGAATGGATATTGGAAAGCAAATTATCTAGACAGTCCATTTTATTTTCCCATCTTAAAGCATTTACATCGGTGATGTTATCCTTTCTCCCGAAAATTTAAGCGTGGATGAACGCATTACAATGCTTAACCGCAGTTTGGCAAATACAACAATTGAAACAGCGCCCTTCGTGGATTACATCGCGCTTCTTCGCTTACATTTGGCAATGGCTTGCGCACGAAAATGAATTGGCATTAGCCACGATGGCCTCTATCCACGATCTGCCTCAAACAGAGTTTTCCACTGCTATACAAAATATTTTTCTCGCAACCGATGAGGATCTGGTAGCCTCTTGCCGCTTGATGTACCAGGATGAATGGTTTCGCAGCTTAGATATGAATGCAAACGATGATTTATTAGCCCAACTTGGCATGTTGCGAAATTACGGCTATCCAACAACAGCTTTACAAAGGCGAATGTGTCCTTTTCAATGGTAATTGCTGGCTTCCTGGAGCGTTTGAGTTTGCCGGTCAGTCTGTCACCTGAAGCTGCATTCGCTGCCAATCACATAGAGATTTTATTCCAGCATGAATTCAATATTGATGATGATCTAGAAAATGAATGGCTGGTTATGTTGAACCAGCAGCCCCACAAGTTGTGATTTTGGATGCGGTTGACGATACCTGGCAACTTTATCGGTTAGCTGAATTGATCCCACCTGTGACGGATATTCAGGTTCAAGCCATAACTGACACGCTCGATGGAAGTCCTTTGCTACTTTTACAAGCAACACAAAACATTTACTCTTGGTTTTGCTGGGGGGATCAGCAGACTGACATACTTACCATTGGATTGTCCGAAGGTGTGCATGGGCTGGTAGATCATACGATTGCCTGTGCGGATGAATCGTTACCATTACGCTCTGATAGTTTGGACAATAGCTTTTTTGAATCGCCTGTAGATTTCTTTTACAATCAGCAAATCAATCAAATAGAAGAAATGATTTTGGCGGGAGAACGGCCGTTTCCCGATTTCAAAACGAGCTAAAGATCTGATAGACAAATTGCCCAATGACACACCTTCTCACCAGATGATGCATAATCGGCTGCTCTACCTAAGCGGATTGACTTACGAACTTGCTGGCGATAACAACCAAGCCGTCACCACCTACCTCTCCCTCATCCGCCAAGCGCCCAACTCCCCCTGGAGTTGGCTGGCCTGGGCGCGGTTGGAGCCGGCAGCGCAATAAGCAGATTTGTCAAATCTTGAAGATTTGACAAATCTTGGGGCGTAACACAAACCAAACGGCCGTCTTCTTCCTCCCCCATCACCCGCCGCCAAAATGGACCATTCTTAAAGAATAGTCCATTTTTTACTATAGCGAGAACGGCCGTTCCCCCACTAAAATTCCGCCAGAACAATTAACAGCAGCATAACAAGTGCAAGCAATCATCAAAAGAGCCTAAGCAATCGCCAAACAAGCTTAAGCAATCATCAAATAAGTCCAAGCAATGATTCAACGAGCCTAAGCAGCGATTAAACAAGCCTAAGCAGCGACTAAATGAGCCTAAGCAGCGACTAAACAAGTCTAAGCAGCGACCAAACGAGTCTAAGCAGCAACCAAACAAGTCTAAGCAGCGACTAAACGAGTCTAACCAACAATCAAACAACAACTTTTTGCTGAATAATCAGCAAATTCTCTCGTTTTTAGCCGATTCGGTTACGTTTTGCCTAAAGGAAATTGTTTTTCAACCTTGTTGCGCTAAACGCCAGCCCGATTCGGTCAATTTACAGCCCAGTTGGGGCACTTATCAATCTAATGGGAGGTTTATCATGACAAGACCAACAAAAAGTATTGCACAACGCTTATTAGACGCCGAACAAGCCATCAACAACACCCTGTCAAATCCGCAAATCCTGACGGCCGTTACCCCCTTCGGCTACGACCAGGCCCGCATGGAAGCCGCCCGCGCCCTCCATGCCGAGGCGCGCACCCTCACAGATCAGCAGGCGCTAAAATATGGCGAACAGTACGAAGCAACCCAAACCGTACAAAAAGCCTGGGACGAGGCCGCCCGCGCCTACAGCACCGCCCTCAAAATCGCCCGCATCGCCTTCCGCGACAAAGAAACCGCGCGGAACGCTCTGGGCCTCAGCGGCATCCGCAAACAAAGCCTGAGCGGCTGGTTGGATCAGGCGCGCCGTTTCTATAACAACCTGCTGCGCGAGCCAACCTTCATCGCCGCCATGACCGCCTACAGCTATACCCAGGCCCGACTGGAAGCCGAACTATCCCTGGTGGAAGCAGTCGCCGACGCCAGCGAACTGCAAGATATAGAGCGCGGCCAAGCGCAGGAAGCCACCCAACTCCGCGACGCCAAACTAGACGAACTAAACCAATGGCTGGTCGACTACAAAGTCATCGCCGAAATCGCCCTGTCCGCCTCCCCGCAGCAGCTAGAGCAGCTCGGCTGGGTCGTGGCGTAGATGGTTGAGATTTGTCAAATCTTGAAGATTTGACAAATCTCTCCCCCAACTTAACATTCCCTAAACACCCACCCCCATTCCGCCACTCTCCGCTACAATCAACCCCAACACTTTAACCCTTTGCGCCTCTGCGCCTTTGCGTCAAATCTTTCCCTCAGGAGTAAATAAACCATGAACCAAGAACCAACCCAAACCGAAATCGCCACCCTGGGCGGCGGCTGCTTCTGGTGCCTGGAAGCCGTCTACGACGACCTCATCGGCGTGCAGTCTGTCGTCTCCGGCTACGCCGGCGGCCACGTGCCCAACCCCACCTACGAGCAAGTGTGCGGCAAACGCACCGGCCACGCCGAAGTCGTCCAGGTCACCTTCGACCCCAGCATCATCAGCTACCGCGAAATTCTGGAAGTCTTCTTCACCATCCACGACCCCACCACCCCCAACCGGCAGGGCAACGACGTCGGCCCGCAGTACCGCTCTGCCATCTTCACCCACGACGAAGCGCAAAAGCAAACCGCCCAGGCCATCAGCGCCGAATTCGACGCCGCCGACCTGTGGCCTAACCCCATCGTCACCGAAATCACCCCGCTGGATGTCTTCTACCGGGCGGAAGATTACCATCAGGATTACTTCAAAAACAATCCTTACCAACCCTACTGCCAATTCGTCGTCGCCCCCAAAGTCGCCAAATTCCGCAAGAAATTCAGCCACCGGCGCAAATCAAGCCGGGAAAGTTAATGCGTGATGCGTGATGCGTGATGCGCACCCAACGAATTGCGCATCACGCATCACGGAAAATCGGCCGTAAAGGTACTATTTTCCCATCCTTCTCCAGTCCACTGTCACGCATTCTTCACGCCTCCTCCTACACTCTGTGTTATGATCGGCTCGTAGCGTAAGCAGATCGTAAATCCACGTATTGGTAAACCAATAACCGTATAGGCTCCCCACACCAAGGGACCGACCGATGTAACCATATAGACCCCAAGGGTTTGCTCCTGAGAATTTGGATTATTGGGGTATCAAACCCTTGGGGTCTCGCCAGAGAAACCTGCGCAGCTACGGATCGATTACCAAAAGTACCATTCAGGATCAAAGTAACGCCAGATAGAATTAAGGCAATCAGGCAACATAGTCTACTTCCCGCAAATTCTTGATATCCCTGGCCCAATTTGACTGAAAAGGAGAAAAAATGTTTGGTAAAAAATCGTTAACCAAGATAGTGTTCAGTTTGGTTCTAATTTTAGGCTTCAGTTTGGCAAGCTGCACTTCTGATACGGCCGTGCCAGAAGATGCTCAGACCGATGACGCCGCCCAAACGCTGCGCATTGCCCTGCTTATGCCGGAAGACGCGACTTTCTTTAAGACAATTGAAGAAGGGGCCAGCGAAGCAGCCAACCGGTTGAAAGCCGAATTGATTATCCGCGAAGCCAAAAATGACCTGGCGACGCAGAATGAGCAAATTCAGGAAATGATTGATCAGGGTGTGGATGCGATTGTGATAACGGCCGTTGACGGCGCCGGCGTGGCAGACAAAATCAACGCCGCAGCCGCAGCCGGCATTGCCGTTCTCAGCGTAGACCGCAGCATCGAATCCGACGCCATCGTCTCGCACATCGCCTCAGACAACGTGGCCGGCGGCAAAATGGCCGGTGATTATCTGGCCGAATTGTTAGGAAATGAAGGCAACGTGGTAGAACTGGAAGGCATCGAGGGCACATCGGCCGCGCAAGATCGCGGCGCAGGGTTCAACGAAGCCATCGCCGCTTATCCCAACATCACAGTCGTAGTCAAGGAAGTCGCCAATTTTAACCGCCAGGAAGGGCATGACGTGTTCGCCCAAATTTTGGCCGACAATCCCAAAATCGCCGGTGTCTTTGCCCACAACGACGAAATGATCCTGGGCGCCATTGCCGCCGCCGAAGAAGCCGGCCGTCTGCGCGACATCCGATTCATGGGGTTCGACGCGGTAGACGATGCCATTGCAGCGCTGGAAACCGGTTCCCTGGCCGGGACCATAGCCCAGCAGCCGGCGGAAATGGGACGTCTGGGCATTGAAAACGCCGTCAAACATCTGCAAGGCGAAACAATCCCGGAAACCATTGCGGTTGATCTTGCCCTGGTTACACATTAGGTAAATGCAAACCCTGACAGGCTGCGCAAATGAGTTTGTCAGGTTTCTCTAAGATGACCCTGAGGGTTTGAGTTCGAGAACCCTTAGGGTCTGGTCTGAACAAAAAGTGCGCTGACTTATGATTTGTCGATCTTCTCATCACAAATGCCGCAGGAGCTGGCTATGATACGAAATCTTTCCCTGGGACAGCGGATTGGCCTGGGTTTTCTGCTGATTGGGTTGTTGGTGCTGCTTTCCAGCGGCCTGGGGCTGGCGTTTGCCAGTTCTGTCTCGCGCACAATTTCTGAGACGCAAATCGGCCTGCAACAGTTTAACGACCTGGCAGACCTGGAAAGATCGTGGGCTTCTGTGACGGCAACGGTGGATCGGATGCTGCTGACTCGCCAGACAGGCAGCGCCATTTTAAGTGATTTGGAGATACTGCTAGACACCTACAGCCAGCATCTGGCGGCCGTGTCGGACCTGCCAGGACTAAACGAACGTGATCTGGCGGCAGCGGAAACGGCGCAGTTGTTAGGTTCGCAGTTAGCGGATTCGGTGAATGAGATAACGGCCGTTGCCCAAGACGGCCGTTGGTCGCAAGCCCAGGTTATCCGGCACACCGAAATGAGTTCCCTTCAGCGCCGCTTCGACGAAAGTCTGGCGCAGTTCCGGTCTTACATTCAAGAAGATGTGAACCTGGCTGTCACCCAATCCGTAGAAGCTCAAAATTTCCTACGCCTCACCTGGATTGGCACAGTCATTCTGGCGGTTGTGGTTGGGACAACGGCCGGCTTGTGGGTCATGCGCAGCATCACCCGGCCCGTAGACGCCCTCATCGCCCAAACACGCCTCGTTACGCAGCGCGATTTCCGCGAAATTACCCCCTTAACCTATCAGGATGAAATCGGGGAACTATCTCGGTCCTTTGTGGAGATGACCAATCTGCTGCGCGCCTCTTATGGCGAATTGGAGCAGCGCGTGGAAGACCGCACGCGCGCGCTGCTCATCAGCACCCAGGTCAGCCGCCAACTGACAACGATTTTGGATCGTGACCAGCTTGTGCAAGAAGTGGTGAAGCAAATTAACACGTCTTTTGGGTATTACCACACGCATGTTTATTTGTTTGACACCGAGAAATCCAGGCTGTTACTGGCGGGTGGAACAGGTGATGCCGGCGAAGAAATGCTCGCCAACAGGCATCAGATTCTGCCGGGGCAGGGTCTGGTAGGGCAGGCGGCGTCTTTGGGCAAGCCAATCCTGGTGACAGATGTTTCTCAATCGCCAGATTGGCTGCCCAACCCATTATTGCCAGAAACACAGGCAGAAACGGCCGTGCCCATTAAGATTGGTGAAGATGTACTCGGCGTCATTGATGTCCAGCACAATATCCGCGCAGGCCTACAACAGGCGGATGTCGACCTGCTGCAATCCATTGCCAACCAGGTAGCCATTGCCCTGCAAAATGCCCAGCTTTACGCCCAGGCCGAAGAGCGCGCGCGCCGTGAGGGCGTGATTCGGGCCATCAACCAAAAAATCTTGAGTACAACAGACATGGAAACAGCCATGAAAGTGGCTGTTCGGGAAATTGGTCAGGCGACCGGAGCAGCAAAGACCAGAATTCGCTTGCAAACGGCCGTATCCGCCGAGTCCCCAACCCCCAACAACGGGCAACTGACCGAACAAAACAAACAGACAGATGAACAACCGGTCTAACAAAATAAACCAAAACGACTCCCGGCAGCAACCCTTGGAGATCATCCCATGACAATTACCCGAAAAGTGCTTCTACCTACCTTACTTATCCTGGGGATAGGGTTTTTGGGCTTACTTCTTGTGCAAGCCCAAAACGACTTGCGCGTCAGCGCCGCCAACGAACAAAGCAGCATGGAATTCCTGTTCCAGACATGGCAGAGCCGGCTGCAAGCCATGGAGTCGTTTGCTGTGGCGCTGGCGATGGAAACGGCCCAAAATCCCGAAGTAGAAGCTGCGTTTGCCGCCAAAGATCGAGGCCGGTTAACTGAACTCACCTTACCCGCCTACCTGGCTTTGGACGAAGAGTTCGACATCCCACAAAGCCAATTCCACCTGCCGCCGGCCACATCATTTTTGCGGCTGCACCAACTAGACAGCTTTGGCGACGATCTTTCCACCTTTCGGTTTACTGTGTTAGAGGCCAACGCGACCAATCAACCGGTTAGCGGCCTGGAGATCGGTCGCGGCGGGTTAGGGATGCGCGGGGTCGTTCCGGTGAATTACCAAAACAACCACATTGGCACAGTGGAGTTTGGTTTAAACGTAGACCAGAAATTATTAGCCGACCTAAAAAATCAGTATGGCGTCGATTGGCAGATATTGCTGCGGCGTGAACCGGCCGAAATCGCCACCTTCACCGGCGCTGTGGCCGATGCGGTCGGCCCGACAGAAGAGCTGATTTTGCAGGCGTCTACGCTGGAAACGCCATTTTTTGCGCCGACGGCCGTTTATGACCAGGTGCTAACCAACCAGCCGATTCTTAGCAATGACATCAAAGTCAACAACACTGAATACGCAATTTACAGCGTGCCTTTGTATGATTTTTCGCAGAATATCATCGGCGTGCTAGAAATTGTGACCGACCGAACGAGTATCCTGCAGGCGCAAACAGAGAAAGTTGTGACAACGGCCGTCCTCTCCCTCTTTTCCCTCGTCGTTGTCGGCGCCGGCCTGGTCTTCATCACCACCCGTATCCTGCACCCCATTCAAGACCTGACCGAAGCCTCCACAGCTATAGCCAGCGGCGATTTAAACCGCATCGTTCCCGTCGCCAGCAACGACGAATTGGGCATCCTGGCTAAAGACTTCAACGTGATGACCGAAAACTTGAAAGAAATGCTAGACAACCTGGAACAACGCGTCAACCAACGCACGCACGCGCTGGAAACCAGCATGGAAATCAGCCAGCGGCTCTCCAACATCCTGGCGCAAAATCAATTGGTCGCCGAGGTTGTCGAACAAGTTAGCAAGGCCTTCGATTATTACCATGTGCATATTTATGTGCTGGATAAATCCACCAACGAACTGATCATGGCTGGCGGCACGGGCACGGCCGGAAAAATGATGCTGGCGAAGGGGCATAAAATACTTCTGGGGCGCGGGCTGGTAGGGCAAGCAGCCGACAGCGGGGAACTCGTCATGGTGCCCGATGTGCTGCAGGTGGCAAACTGGCTGCCCAACCCCCTGCTGCCCGACACAAAATCGGAAGCGGCCGTACCCATTATTTATCGTTCCGAGGTTCTGGGCGTTCTGGATGTGCAGCAAAACAGCGTGAACGGGTTGGATGAAGAAGACGCCAAAATCCTCCAGTCGATTGCCTCCCAGGTAGCCATCGCCCTGCATAATGCCCAACTGCACGAACAAGTGCAAGCGCGGATCGACCGTGAAATAACCATCAATGAGATCAATCAGCGCATTCGGTCAGCGGGAGATATTGACACTGTTCTCAGGGTGGCGGCCCGCGAAATTGGCCTGGCCATCAATGCCCAAAGAACCACCGTACAGCTAGGGCACGATGTTATTGAGGGAAACGGCCGTGCCGAACTAACAAGCGACTCCTCCTCTCATACGCGGAGAAACTGATATGGAAGCAGAAATTACGACAGCAGCCCAGGTCCGAAAATCGTTCTGGCTATCACTCGTTCTGGCGATCATAGCCACATTCGGCGCCGCCTTTTTAACCTACCAGACCCTCGATCCGGCCGTTCCCATTAATTGGCAAATATACATCGCCCTCCTCCTCATTGTCCTGTTCGCTATCAGCACCTGGGTCAGTGTGTGGTTAAGCCGGCACGAACGCCACCTACTCGGCATTTCTCTTTTATTTACCACGCTCATGCTGGTAGTTTTTTACGTGCCGTTCATTGCCGCCAACCGCGCCACTTCTCTGGCCATCCTGGCTGTGTTTATTGTCGTGGGCATATCCGCGCAAACGCTGCCCGACAAGCTCGCTAATTTTTGGGTAGGCGTCAGCGCACTCGTCGGCATTGCCTCCATCTTGCTCGATCTCTTTATCCCGATTGAACGTCTGGCCCCCGTCTATTCCCCCCTGCCGCTCTTCGGTCTGGGGTTTGCCGCAGCCGGATTTGTATTGATTTTATTGGTGCAATACCGGCGTTTACGCGTGCGCACCAAACTCCTGGTGACTTTTGTCACCATTCCGGCCGTTATCGTTATCCTCGTTGGCGGCTTTTTCTTATGGAGCTTTCTGGGCAGACTCAACACTCAAATACGCCATGACAGCAGCAACAATGTAGAAAACAAAAAAGAAGCCCTCGCCTTTTTTCTCACCGACGCCAGCGATGACGTTCAGTTCCTTAGCCAATCGGTTGCGCTACGAAACTATCTGACGGCCGTCAACGAAAACGCCGATCCAGCCGCCATCGCCGCCGCGCGCGACAACCTGAACGAAGAATTTTTCGCCTTCGCCCAGGCAAGAAGCATTTATGACCAGGTCCGATTTTTGGATGCCACCGGACAAGAAATTATTCGCGTCAACACCGACCGCAATGGCGTTTCCACGATTGTGCCCGAAGATGAATTGCAGAATAAGGCCGGCCGTTATTATTTCGATGACACCTTCGCCCTCTCTCCGGGCGAATTGATGATTTCGCCCCTGGACCTGAATGTGGAACAAGACGTCATCGAACTACCGCATAAACCCGTTTTACGGTACGGAACGCCGGTTATTTACAACGGCGAAAAAGTTGGCGTGATTGTCACCAATATCCTGGCTGATAATTTTCTGAACTTTTTGCAAGACCCAAACAACCGATACACGCTGGTAGATGCAGATGGCTACTATTTGTACCATCCTGATGAGACAAAACGGTGGGGCCGCGATTTGGAAACGGGCATTACCATCCAGCAAGAGTACCCCGACTTGGCTGACGCTCTTTTTTCCGGGAATCCTGGCGACCTGCAAGATGTTGCAAACCTGATTGCGTATACGCCCATCGTCGTTCCGGGAGAAAGCAGCCCGCGTTGGTTTTTGGTAAATACGACTCCTACGGCCGTTGCCTTTGCCGTTGTCAACGAAACCTTATCCATAAGTCTGGCGGTATTGGCCATTTCCTTAATGCTCACCCCGCTGCTGGCCCTGGCGGTCAGCCAATCCATTACCGCCCCCGTAACCCAACTGGCCAAAGCGGCCGAAAAAATCAGTCTGGGCGATCTGAATGTTATTGTTCCACTGACGAGTCAGGACGAATTTGGTCTCCTGGCCAACACTTTTAACGAAATGACCGGCCGGCTGCGCGATCTGTTTGCATCGCTAGAAATTCGGGTGCAAGAGCGCACCCGTGATCTGGAATCGGCGGCGGAACTAGGCCGCAACCTGTCGCAGGTGTACGACCTGGATGAGCTGCTAACAACGGCCGTGGACATCATTCAAGATCGGTTTGATCTTTACCATGTACAAATCTATCTGGCCAACGAGGCCAAAAACACCCTGATGCTGCGCGCCGGTACTGGCGCAGTTGGGCAACAACTGCGGCAATCCGGCCACAGCTTGCCGATTGGCCCTGGTTCCATCAACGGAACAGCCGCCGTACAGAAGCTGCCCGTTATCGTCGCCGACACCAGCGAAGGCTTTTTGTTCCAACCCAATCCCCTGCTGCCCCTCACACGCTCAGAAATGGCCGTTCCCATGCTCGTTGGCGACCGCGTAGTCGGCACATTAAACCTGCAAAGCGCGCGGCCAAATAGTCTGTCCGAAGAAAATTTACCCGCCTACCAGGCATTGGCCGGGCAGTTAGCCATTGCCATTGAAAACACCCGCCTGCTCACCGAAACCAATGAAGCCCGGGCTGAAATCGAGAACTACACCCGCCGCATCACACGCCAGGGCTGGGACAACTATCTAAATGGTCTGGAGCGGGCAACCCGTATCGGCTATATCTTCGACATGCAAGACGATGCCGTCCACAACGCCATGGAGATCGCCCCAACAGAACCAACGCCCCAAAACGCCATCACCATTCCCATTCATGTCGTCGATGAAACCATTGGCGCCATCCAACTTGAGAAAGGCGATGGTTTGAATTGGTCGGAAAACGACTTGCAGATGGTGACGTTAATTTCCAAAGAGGTCGGGCAGCAAATCGAAAATCTGCGCTTGCTGGAAGACGCGACGCGTTACCAGTTGGAAGCAGAGCAGGCGGTTCGCCGCCTGACCTATGAGGCGTGGCAAGCGGCGGAATATTTGCCCACGCTTTCTAATGGGTTTGTTTATGATCAGAACAAAGTGAATGCCGCGCCCATGACAGACGAAGAATTTCCGACCGGGATGGTGACCCAGACGCTGCAAATTCGTGGCGAAGTGATCGGCGAATTGGCCGTGGAGACGGCGGAATCTATGGATGTGGCAGAAGTGGCGAATTTAACGGCCGTAATCGCCGACCAGTTGAGCCGCCACCTGGAAAACCTGCGCCTTACGGACGCAACAGAACAAGCCCTGGCTCAATCGCAGCGCCGTGGCCGAGAGCTGGCCATTCTAAACAAGGTGGTTACATCAATCTCGCTGGTAAATGGCCTGCAAGAAAGTATGCAAGTGATTGTGGACGAAGTAGCCGACGCCCTGAAAATAAAACAAGTCCGCGTTGCCCTGAAGAACGAAGAAGGCACCTCGCTGACCATCATCGCCGAGCATTACGACATGGCTAAATCGCCGAGCGCCTTGGGGCAAATCATTCCTATCGCCGGAAACGCCCTGACAGAACAAGTCTTGCAAAGCAAGCAGAGCATTTATGTGCCAGATGCGCGCACATCCCCACTAACCGAACGAATTCAAGATCTATTGCACGAACAGAGCATTTACGGCCTGGCTATTATTCCGATTACGTTGTCGGGGGATGTTGTCGGAACGTTGGGTGTAGACATCTTAGAGGAAGGTCACTCGCTGGACGATAACCAGATGCAGCTTGCCGAGGCAATTGTCTTACAAGCAGCTACAGCCATCGACAAAGCCCGCTTGTTTGAGGAAACAGAAGCGCGCGCCGAGGAATTGGCTGTGTTGAACCGGGTGGCGCAAGTGGTTTCCCAGCAGATCGACCAACAGGATTTGCTCCTGGCGGTGCATGAACAAATCCGGCGCATTATGCCCGTGGACGCCTATTTTATCGCCTTGTATGATCGGGAAGCGGATCAGGTTCGGTACCCGTTTGTGTATGATAACGGCCGTATCTACCATGAACCCGCCTCACCCTTCGCCGCAACCAGCAATATCGCCACGGTCATTGCCACCCACGAGCCATTGCTTATCAACCGCACCATCGACCAGCTTCGCAGTATTGAGGTTGGCCAAAAATCCACCATGCTCGGCGACTACCAAAAACCATCCGCCTCCCTGTTGTATGTCCCGCTGCAAATCGGCCAGGAGGTGTTAGGCATCTTATCTGTCCAGAGTTACTCCCTGAACGCCTACACCCAGGCCAACAGCACCCTGTTGATGGGCATTGCCAACCACGTCGCCGTCGCTCTGGACAACGCCCGCCTGCTGGCAGAAACACGCCACACGGCCAGTCGGGCGCAGCTGCTGCGGGAGATTTCCGGCAGCATCAACACCACAGTCGACGCTGAATCAATTTTGCAAACGGCCGTGCGCGAAATCGGACGCGCCATGGGTTTGCAAACCTACGTATATTTAAAACCCACCCAGACAAACGGTCGCCAGCAAACGCCCGACCCAGAACTCGACAATTAACATGAGTCTTACGTCTGTTAGATTAGACCAAGGAAAAAACTGATGGTAGAAACAATCAAAAGGCTCTTTTCGCCACCCATCTACCCTGAAGACGAGAACAAAACGCGCATTGCCCATTTGATGCACATCATCCTGTTGGCGCTTTTGGTGCTGTTTTCATTTAACACCGCCATATCTTACCTATTTGGCGACGAGGCGCTGGCGATTGCCATCAATGCCGGCACCGTGCTGGCTGCCGTTGGACTCTTTGCGCTCTTACACAGCGGCAGAGTCCGCCTGAGCGCCATCATAACCGTTTCGCTTTTCTGGGCTGTAGTGACCCTCGTTAGCTTCTTCGTTTCCGGGTTTACCATCATCATTGTTTCCAGCTATTTTGTCCTGGTATTCCTTGCCGGCACGGTCGTTAACAAACGAGCCGGCATCCTCTTCGCTTTTCTATCCATTGCCGCCGCTATCCTGACCTACATCATTGAAGCGGCCGGGTATATGCTTGCCGCCTTACCTGTCATCCCGACCATCGCTGTTTCGGCCACGGCCGTAAACCTCCTGGCAATGGCTGTCATTCTGTACCTAAACCTGCAAAACCTGGAAAACGCTCTGGAGCGTTTGCAGAAAAGCCAAAAAGAAATGGCCGACGCGCAGACCCAACTGGAAGATCGCGTCGCCGAACGCACCCGTGACCTGGCGCTCACAAACGAAATTGGGCGCAGCATCTCCGCGATTCGCCATGTCGACGCCCTACTCACCAGCGCCGTGGAAGTTATCCAGTCTTACTTCAATCTTTACTACGCCCAAATTTACCTGGTCAACGAGACCGAAAACAAGCTAGAACTGCGCGCCGCTTACGGACAAGCTGCCGAGCGCATCCTGCGCCAGGGACACTATCTACCGTTTAATGCGGCGTCGATTAATGTCACGGCCGTGCTGCAAAAACGCGCCATCCTGGTTCCCAACACCGCCGACGACCCACTCTTCCGGCCCCACCCCCTGCTGCCAAACACCCGCTCCGAAATGTCCATCCCCATGGTCATCGCCGATAGAGTCTTGGGCGTATTAGATTTACAAAGCGCCGTGCCTTTTGGTCTCACGACCGACAACCTGCCCTCCTTTGAAGCGCTCACCGCGCAAATTGCCATTGCTTTGGAAAATGCAGGGCTGTTCAGCGAGCGCGAAGAAACTGCCCACGCCCTACAATCCCTGCTGGCCGACATGGAAGCCGAGTCGCGCAAAGAAGCCGTCCTTACCAGCCTGAGCGCCGACCTGTCAACGGCCGTCAGCGCAGCCCAAGTGTATGAATTGGTCGGCCAGCATATCGGCGATCTGGTTGATAGCAGTCAAGTTTCCATCACCTCCATCACAGAAGACGGCGTTAGTTACGAAACTTTGTCGCTGTCGGGCGACAAGGGACTGGTCTCTTCCGGCAGCCAGATGCCGCTTGCCGGCACGGCCGTTGGCCTGGCCATCACCCAAAACCGCATCCTACGCTTACCCCAAGACCTGCCATTCTCTGCTGACGCCGATTCAGCCCAGGCCCAAAACGGCCTGCAAAGCATGGTCCTTGCGCCCCTATCCGCCGAAGGACAGGCTTCTGGCACGCTCAACGTTGGCAGCCCGCAGCCCAACGCCTTCACCGACGAAACCATCGTCCTCATCCAAAAAATCGCCGCGTTAATCGCCACCCGCCTGCAAAACATCCGCCTGGCCGATCGGGTCGGTTTACTGGCCGACATCGTGGAAAACCACCCAGACTTCATCAGCGCGGCGGCGCTAAACGGCCGTATCATCTACGCCAACCACTCCGCCCTCTCCATGCTCAACCTGCCGGCCGACCAGACCATCACCAACAAAACCATCACCGACCTCTACGCCGAAGAAGAGCGCGATACCATCGCCCAAACAAGCATCCCCCAGGCTTTGCAAAGCGGTTCTTGGACCGGTCAGGGCCACTTACGCACCAGCAACGACCAATTAATACCCGTCGAACTCACCATCTCAGCCAATCGCGACGCCCAGAAAACCCCCACCAACTTCAGCATCACCATGCGCGATATCACCGACCGTCTGGAAGCCATAGAAGCCCAACATCAACTCGCAGTTCAGCTCGAAGAACGTCTGCTCCAGGTAAATGCGCTCCAGCGCACCATGACCCACGAAGGCTGGTCCGAATTCCTCACCTCTCCCAACCGTCTCATCCAAGGCTTCACCTTCGATGACGAACGAATCCGCCTCCTATCTTCCAGAGACCTTTTAAAACCGGAAATTCCCAAATTACCTTCTGCAGCCGAGACAAGCAGCGACGACGCCACAGCCCTGGCAGCGCCTATCCAGGTGCGTGGCGAAACCATCGGCGTGTTAGGCGCGCGCAATCCATCTGGCGAGCCAATAAACCGAGACCAACAAGAAATGCTCACCGCTCTGGCGTCCGAAGTAGCCGAAGCATTAGATCGCGCCCGCCTCTTTGAAGAAATGCAAATGGCCCAAACCCAAATGGAACAACTGTTTGCCGGCAGTGAACGAGTCGTACAAGCCAATACAATCCAAGGCGTCTTAAATTCATTGGTCGAGTCCACCCAACTCAACCAGATGGATCGGGTCAGTTTTATGTTTTTCGACAAACCTTGGGACGCCCAGGAACCTGAATTGATGAGTGTCACCGCAGCCTGGAATCGCAATGGGAAACCCGCAGAGTCGGCCATCGGCCTGACCTATCATCTGGCAGATTTGCCCAGTTTCAGGCACATCAGCCGCCACGAGCCAACCATTTTCCCCAATTTGGAAAATGACGAACGTGTCGGAGACGACGTGCAAAAAATAGCCAACAAATTGGGCACAAAAAGCGCGGCTTATTTCCCGCTAATCGCCGGCGATCAATGGTTTGGGCTGCTGGCAGCCCAGTCCGACTCCGTGCTCAACCTGACAGATGCAGAAATCCGCCAGATCAGCAGTCTGACCGGCCAGGCCGCTTCTGTTAGCCTGACACAACGATTGTTTGAACAAACGCAGGCCCGCGCGCGCGCGGAACAGACCTTGCGAGAAGTTACCGCGCGTGTTTTTGCCGCGGCCGATGCGGATACCATCTTACGCACGGCGGCTCGAGAAGTGAACCGCGTTCTGGGTTTGGAAACATACGTTTACCTGACGCCAACAGATATCCAGGCCGTTGGTCAGGGTAATGGGCACAGCGAAGAACGGAGCGAGTTATGATGAGAAAATATTGTTATCGGCTGGCGCTGATTATGTGGCTTGTTGGCCTGGTTGCCTGCACCAGCGGAACGGCGCCTGCGAGTAACCCAGAGCCATCGTCGCCCATGATCGACCCGATTGGACCGCCTTCTAGCGCTGTGGAAGGTGTTTCTGACGACGAAATTGTGATTGGGGTATCGGCAGCTTTTAGCGGGCCGTCGCAAGGTTTGGGCGTGGAATTGTACCGCGGCGCGATGGCCTATCTGGAAGAAGTGAATGCCAACGGGGGCGTCAACGGCCGTCGCATTTCCCTGCGCATCTATGATGATGGCTACAACCCCAACCCGGCCATCAACAACACCATTTCTTTGGTAGAAAACGACAACGTCTTCCTGCTGTTTAATTATGTGGGCACGCCCACCGTTACCCGCGTGCTGCCCCTGCTCAAGCTTTATGAAGATCGGTCCATGGTTATGCTGTTCCCGTTTTCGGGCGCCGAGCCGCAGCGGCAGCCACCTTTTGGTGAATATGTCTTCAACCTGCGCGCTTCCTACCTGGAAGAAACGGCCGGCCTGGTGCAAAACTTCCTGAACATTAACCGCCGGCGCATTGCCCTGCTTTATCAGGCAGACGCCTATGGTCGCAGCGGTTGGGACGGCGTCCGGCGCGCGCTCAACGGCTATGGCACAGATATTGTGGCCGAGGCCACCTATCGGCGAAACGCCGATTTCTCCGAGAGTTTTCAACCCCAGGTCAACATCTTACGAGCCGCGAATCCGGATGCCATCATCATTATTGGCTCTTATGAAGCTGCGGCCGGATTCATTCGAGACGCACGCGATTCCGGCCTGGATGTGCCCATGGCCAATGTCTCATTTGTCGGCAGCGAAAACTTACTGGCCCATTTGCAACAGGCCGGCAGCGAAAACGGCCGTGATTACACCGTCAACCTCATCAACTCCCAGGTTGTTCCCAGTTATGAAGACACAACGCTAACGGCCGTGCGCGAATACCGCGCCCTCATCGACAAATACAACCCGCAGTTCCCCAATGAAACCGTTCAGGCCAGCTACACCCCGCTGCCCTACAGCTTTGTCAGCTTCGAAGGTTTCCTCAACGCCAAAATACTGGTCGAGTTATTAAGCCGCTTAGGCGAACAACCACGGCGCGAAAACATCGACGATGTGTTAGATGCCATGAACAACCTTAACCTGGGCATCAACACAACTGTCTCCTACGCCGAAAACAAACACCAGGGCCTGGACACTGTTTATTACACCGTGCTGCAAGACGGCAAATTTATCCCCCTGACAAGCTGGGAGGAGTGGAAAAAATGAGAACATCGAAGCTGTTCCAGGCTAACCTCATACAAGAAATTATCCTCTTTGTCGTCCTGGCGATAGTCACGGGTACTTTTTTCAGCATCAGCTTGTGGACAAACCTCAACCGTGAATTTATCAACCGCGGCACATCCATCGTCAACAGCATCGCCAATTCGAACGTCGAATTGGTACTCAATCGTGACGCCTCCACTATCCAATCCACCATTGACCAATTTCTAGACCCTGAGAATGGCGTCGCCTACGTCTTTGTCGTCAACGAGCAAAACACGTTCATCGCCCATACCTTTGTCCCGGCCGTGCCCACCGAAATTATCAAAATCGCCGCCGGTGATAAAAACCACACCCTCGTGCGCAACATTACCATCCCTGGCCAGGGCAATTATCTGGATGTAACAGCCCCCATTTTGGCTGGCGTCGCCGGATTTGCCCACGTTGGCATGGACCTGGCGATTATTCGCGCCTCTATCCAGTCGGCCATTATCAACCAACTCTTACTCATCGGTCTGGTACTCGTCCTCAGCGTGATAGTGGCCTATGCGCAAACCAGCCGCATTTCCCAACCGCTGATTGCACTGACCACATTTGCCCAACAAGTCATCAACCGGACGGGATCGATGGAGGAAATCGTCGCCTCAAGCAAGCAGCTTTCCTCTATTGCCCGACGTAAGGACGAAATCGGCCAATTAACCAGGGATTTCCAGCAGATGATCGAGGAAATCCTTACGCATGAAAAAGAACTGGAAACGCGTGTTCAGGAACGCACCCAGGATTTGGAGTTGTCGGCCGAAGTCGGCCGCCGCATTTCTGAAATTAGAGACCTGGACATCCTGTTAACGCAAGCGGCTGAAAATATTCGTCACCGGTTTAATCTTTACCATGTGCAAATCTATCTGGCGGATAACGAGCAACAAGTGCTCCGGCTTCAGGCGGGCACCGGTTTGGCCGGGGAGGAAATGTTAAACAGGAAGCATCAGCTACCTATTGGCTTAACTTCCATCAATGGGATGGCGGCCAGCCAGAAACAGCCTGTGATTATTGCGGACACGGCCGTTTCTGACACTTTCCGCTCCAATCCGCTCCTACCGGAAACACGGTCAGAAGCAGCCATCCCCCTCCTCGTCAAAGATGACGTCGTAGGCGTATTAGACATGCAAAGCGCCAACGCCAACGCCTTCTCCGAAGACAGTTTGCCAGCTTTTGAAGCCCTGGCCGGCCAGCTAGCAGTCTCCATTGAAAACGCCGCTCTTTTCAGCCAACAAGACAACCTGACCCGCGAACTCCAAGAAAATGCGCGGCGCATCGTCGAAAACACCAACTTCCTCGATTCAGTGGTCGAAAATCTTCCCCTAATGCTCTTCATTAAGGAAGCCGAAACCCTGCGCTACGTCCGCTGGAACAAAGCAGGCGCAAAACTTGTGGGTCTGCCCGCCGAAACATTCATTGGCAAGACAGATTACGACCTCTTTCCCGCCGCCGAAGCCGACACCTTCACGGCCGATGACCGCGCCGTTCTAAACAATGGCCTGCCAGTTGATATTGCTGAAGAGCCAATCAGCACGGCCGATAAAGGAATTCGCTTGCTGCACACCATCAAAGTGCCCATTTTGGACGCTGAGGGAAATCCGCAATTTTTGATGGGCATTTCCGAAGACATTACCGAGGGCAAACAAGCGGATTTGATGCTGCGCGAGCGTGTGAAAGAGCTGAATTTGCTGAACGAACTTGGCCGCGTAACAGAAGCGCAGCTGCCTATTCCCGACTTTTTGCGTTTTGTAACCGAACATATCCCCCATGGGATGCAGTATCCGGAATTATGTCAGGCGGCTATCCTGCTGCAGGGGATTGTTTATGGCGCGCCAGCGGCTGTGGACCTGCCGTGCCAGATGGTAGAAGGCATTCGCATTGGCAATGAACAGGTTGGGCGCATCTATATTGCCTACACAGAACAGCTCAGTTTCCTGAACGAAGAAAGCGCCCTGATTGGCGATATTGGCCGGCGCGTGAGCAACTATATTGAAACGCAGTGGCTGCTGGAGCGCATTCAGAACAACGCGGGCGATTTGCAGACGGTGGCCGAAGTGAGTACGGCCGTTGCCGCCATTCTCGACAAACAACAGCTACTACAGGAATCGGTCAATCTGACCCAAACACGCTTTGGCCTCTACCATGTGCAAATCTACCTCTACGATCCACTCAAGGAAGAATTAAGCCTGGCTGCCCGATCTGGCGAACCTGGGCAACAAATTTCAGACTGGGAGCGGCGCATCCCGTTGGCAAAATCACCTTCATCCATCAATCAAGTGATGCGTACCCGGCAACCTGTGCTGATCAACGATATTCGCCACGAATCTGGCGCCAACAGCATCGCCTCCTTACCAACGGCGCGCGCCGAAATAGTCGTGCCGCTGCTCATTGGCGATCAGGTTCTGGGGGTTTTAGATCTCCTCTCATCGGTAGAAAACCGATTCACGGCCGACGACATCACCATTCTGGCCACACTTGGCGCTCAAATTGCCGTGGCGCTGCAAAACGCCATCCAATACGATGAAACGCAAACCGCCTTGCAAGAGTTAAACGCCTTGCAGCAAATTATGGCTCGTGAAGGTTGGGGAGAGTTTCTGGCGAACGCGCGGCTGGCCAGCGGCTATCGCGCCAACCAGGACGCCTTGCAGCCGTTAGTGGATGCGCTGGAAAAAGAGGGCGTGGACTTGGAAACGGCCGTTACCTACCCCTTGCAAGTACGCGGCGTCACGGTCGGTACGTTGGGGGTACGGCCGTCTGGCAATAAACCGCTTTCTACTGAAAACCAGGCATTTCTCCAGGCGATTTCGCTCCAGGTGGCAGAAGCGTTGGAAAGAGCGCGCCTGCTAGAAGCCACAGAAACGGCGCGCAGCCAGACAGAAGCGTTGTTCTCCAGCAGTGAACACCTCGTTCGCGCCACCACGCCCAGCGAAATTTTGCAGGCGCTGGTGCAAGGAACAGAATTAAGAAACCTGGACAGCGCCAGCCTGGTTTTCTTCGACAAAGCCTGGCAGACCGACATGCCTCAAACGGTTACGATCAGCGCCATCTGGCACAAAGACGGCACGCCGCCAGAGATTGACATCAACACCGCCTATCCCACCGAATCCTATCCTGTTCTGCAATATCTCACCCGGGAACGGCCGTTTGTCAGCACCAATGTCACCACAGACCCCCGCCTCGACGACGCAACCCGGCAGCTCTTCGCCAACACACGCAACATCAAAACCATCATCGCCCTGCCCCTGGTAGCTGGCGACTTGTGGATCGGCTTTGTCATGGGCGTATCTAAAACCATTCAGCACCCCAGCGAAACCGCCATTCGCCAGATCCTCAGCCTCACCGGGCAATCGGCCGTTGTGGCCCAAACGCAGCGCCTCTATGAAGAAGCGCAGCAACGCGCCCAACGCGAGGAACTCTTGCGCAAAGTATCCGATCAGGTCTACACCGCCATCGACACCGAAACCGTCTTACGCACAGCCACCCGCGAAATCGGGCGCGCGCTGGGCTTAGACACATTCGTCTATCTTAAAACTCCTGCCAACAAAGCCGCTAAACCAGCAGAAAATGGCGGGCAAACGTCATAACTTGTCGGCAGCATACGACTGCATAAAACAGACTTAGGAGAACGTTATGCACACAGGACAACGACAGCGTCAATATACCGGGGTTACTTTCAGGCTCCTGCTGGCCCTGTTTGCCATCTTCCTCATCCTCATTGTCGCTCAGGCCTGGGTCAACGCCAACCGGTCTGTCGAAATTTTAGAACAAGAGGAAAAGCAAGGTTTGGCTGAGCTTTATACCCTTTACAGCAATGAAATCAATCTGCGCCAAAAATCTGCGGAAACGCTCTCCATCAGCATTGCCGACCGCGCCGACGTGCGCAACCTCTATCTGGCACAAGATCGAGATGGCTTATTGACGCTGCTCACGCCGCTCTTTAACACCTTAAAAACCGAGTACGACATCGTCCACCTGTACTTAGAAAATTTGGATGGCACGGTATTTGTGCGCGTGCACAACCCCGCCCAATTCGGCGACGATATCACCTACCGCCGCACGGCCGCAGCGGCGCTGGAAAATGTGCAAACCATCAGCGGGGTGGAGATTGGCCCCAACCGTCTGGGGGTTCGCAGTGTAACCCCCATGTTTGAGGCCGGAGAATTTATCGGCCTGGTTGAAGTTGGCCTGGATTATGATGAACCGTTTATTAACAGCTTGAAAGAACGATACGGCGCTGATTTTCGCATGTGGGTGTCGCAAGAGGCGGCGGCGCCGGCCGGTCTTAAACCAGCAGAAGGGGCGCCAAACCCGCCTATTTCAGAATTGTTTTTTTACGCCGGAACCCAAACAACTCCGTTGCCCATCCCGGCGGCAACGTATGAACAGGTTTTGAACACGGGGAACCCCCAAACCATTTTTGTTACGGCAAATGGGGAAGAGCTGAGTGTGCTGGTTTCGCCTTTGCTGGCGTATGGCGACCGAGTTATTGGCGTTTTAGAGATCGTTACGTCGCGGCAGGCAGATTTGGCCGCCTTACGGACGAATGTCTTTAGCTCCATCGCCAAGACCGGCATATTTGCGCTGGTGAGTTTTGTATTGGTGGCGTTGATTATTAATGGGATGGTGTTACGGCCGTTAACCCAACTCAACGAAACAGCCGAAAAATGGCGCACCGGCGACCTCGCCGCTCGCGTCACTCACCTGCCAGACAACGAATTTGGCCTGCTCGGCCAAACCTACAACACAGTAGCCGACGAACTCGAATCCACCCTCAGACGTCAAGAGCAAGTTATTCAGGAACGCACGCGTGCCTTGGAAACCAGCAACCGGGTCAGCCGCAACCTGTCGACAATCCTCGATACGGAACACCTGGTTCAAGAAGTGGTAACGCAGATTAAAAGCGCCTTCAATTACTACCACGTTCACATTTACTTGCTAGACAAAGAAGGCAGTTGGCTGGTAATGGCCGGCGGCACCGGTGACGCCGGTCAGGCCATGCTGGCGCAAGGGCATAAAATTGAAGTGGCCAAAGGGTTGGTTGGCCGGGCGGCTACTCATAACAGCTCCGTGCTGGTACCGGATGTAACCCAGGAACCGGGCTGGCTGCCCAACGCGCTCCTTCCCGATACACGCGCCGAAATTGCTGTTCCGATTGCCATCGGAGATCGGGTATTGGGCGTCTTGGATGTGCAGCAAAACATGGAGGGCAGTCTGACCGAGGAAAGTGTGGAGTTGTTGCAGTCCATTGCCAGCCAGGTGGCCATTGCGCTGCAAAATGCCCGGTTGTTTAACGAACTTCAGGAAGCTGAAGAGGAAGCAGCCTTATTTAAATTCGGCATCGAACAATCGAGCGCAAGTGTTTTCCTGACGCAGGTAGATGGCACAATCACCTATGTTAATCCAGCCTTTGAAAAAATTTATGGGTACACGGCGGCAGAGGCCATTGGGCAAACGCCGCGTATTCTAAAATCCGGAGTTATTCCACCAGCGCAGTATGAATCTTTTTGGAGCAGTCTGTTGGCCAAACAAGTTGTGGCTGGTGAAATTATTAATAAAGCGAAAGACGGCCGTCTTATTCCCATCGACGGCAGCAACAACCCCATCGTCACCCCAGAAGGAGAACTGGTAGGGTTTCTTACCATTCAAAGCGACATCTCCGAACGCAAACGCACGGATGCGGCGCTGGCTAAACAGGCGCAAGATTTGCAAACCGTGGTCGAAGTGTCTACGGCCGTCAACGCCATCCTCGATCAAAAAGAGCTGCTGCACGCGGTGACCAACCTGACCAAAGAGCGTTTTAATCTCTACCACAGCCAAATTTATCTGGTAGATGATTCCGGTACAAACCTGGTGTTGGCCGCCGGGGCCGGTGAAGTTGGCCGGCAGATGGTTGCGGCAAATCACAACATCCCGCTGGCCCAAAAATTATCGCCGGTAGCCCGCGCCGCCCGCGACAAAAAAGGCGTAGTCGTTAACGACATTCAGACAGCAGATGGCTTTTTGCCGAACCCGCTGCTGCCCGAAACCCGCTCCGAAATGGCTGTGCCGATAATAATTGGCGATCAGGTGCTGGGGGTGTTGGATATTCAGGCAAATCTGGTAGACCGTTTTTCCGAACAGGATGTGCAAATAATAACCACATTGGCGGCGCAAACGGCCGTTGCCCTGCAAAACACCCGCCAATACGCCGCCACAAATCGGGCGCAACAAATCGTGCAGAAAAACGAAGCCCTCATGCGCACAATCATCGATTCCACACCCGACTGGATCTTTGTCAAAGATATCGATCATCGGTACATGCTTGTGAACATGGGGTACGCCGACACCTTCCACATGACGCCTGAAGACTTTATAGGCAAAAACGATCTAGAAATCGGGTTCCCAGAAGAGATAGTCAAAGGCAATCCAGAGAAAGGCATTCGCGGTTTTTGGGCCGACGACCGCCAAATTATGGCCGAAGGCGAACTAAAGATTATTCCCGAAGAACCGGCTGTGGTTGACAATCAACCAAGAGTTCTCAGCACAATTAAAGCCCCGCTTAAAGATGAACAAGGAAACGCCATTGGGGTCGTCGGGTTTGTGCATGACATCACCGATCTGAAATCTGTAGAAGAAACGCTCCGCCAGAATCAGGCGCAGCTTCAGCAGGCTTTACACACCGCGCGAATGGCCAACTGGCAGATCGATCTCCCAAGCCTCACCTTTACATTTAACGATCAAGTTTACGAACTTTTAGGTACTTCAACCGCTAATGAAGGCGGCTACGAAAAATCCCTCCATAATTTTATGGCTAAATTTATACACCCTGAAGACCAGAATGTGCTTACTGCTGCGGTCCAAGAGCTGCTTATTGCCCATCGCACGAACACCATCGAAAAAGAAATTCGCGTCATTCTGGCCAACAAGGAAGAGCGCGCGATGTTGGTGCGCTTCGATTATTTAGGCTCCGACAGCCAACAGCCGAATACCATTTTTGGTACGGTGCAAGACATTCATCAACAGAAACAGGCGCAGTCGGCCCAGGAACGATTAACCCGAGAACTAGAAGAGCGCGTGGAGCAAATGAATGCGCTACAGCGGGCTATGTCGCTTGAAGGGTGGCAAGAATTCCTGACAACTGGTAATAGACCCGTACAAGGGTTCATGTTTGCCGACGAAATCATACAGCCCATCCAGACCGGCGGTTTAAATGACCAGATCAAGACAAACGCGCCTATTCCGCTGGAAGAGATCACAGAAATCTCGTTTAATGAAACGCATACGGCCGTTTCCGTACCCCTGAATCTCCATGGCGAATCCATTGGCATCATCGGCGTTCGCAGCAAATCAGGTGAATCATTAAGCGACGAACAAGAAGCCCTGCTCATGGCCTTCTCCACTCAGGTGGTCGAAGCCCTGGAACGCGCCCGCTTGTTTGAAGAAACCGAAATTGGCCGCCAACGCCTGGACATTCAGGCGCGTGAGTTGGCCGTCATCAACGAGGTAGCCCAGTCCGTCTCCCAATTGTTGGAGCCGGCAGACCTGCTGGAAACCATCTTCAAACAGGTACAACGCGCTGTCGTAGCCGATGCCTTCATCGTCGCCAGCTACGACCCGCGCACAAATCTCCTCAGCTACCCGCTTGTGTATGATGGCGGCCGCCGTTACCAACCGCCAGCCGGCCGACCGGCAGCAGATAATCCGTGGCTGCGCGTGGTACAAACCGGCCAACCGCAGCTGATCAACAGAACAGAAGAAGAAATTGCCCTGCGTCTGGCCGAATTGAAAGATTCGGCCGAACATCGGTTGGGCGCCCCTGGCAAAGTATCTGCCTCGTTGATTTTTGTCCCTCTGTTTCTGGGCCAACAAGCCATCGGCGCGTTGTCGGTGCAGAGCTATGAGCAGGCAGCGTACAGCGATCACGACCTGGCGCTGTTGGCGGGTATTGCCAACCACGTAGCCGTGGCCCTGGAAAATGCGCGGCTTTACACGGAAACGCAGCGTCGGGCTGAACGAGAAGCCCTGGTAAACGCCATCAGCCAAAAGATCCAGAACGCCTCGACAATAGAAAGCGCCATGCAAACGGCCGTGGCCGAACTGGGCAAAGCCTTCCAGGTGAAACGCGCTATCGTCGAGCTAAACCATACCAAACCGTTGCCTGAGATTTCATAACGCCAACGAGATTGGAGACCGTACTTATGGCCAACAACAGCCAAACTCATCAAACCGCCGCCGGTGATTACCAGTTTTTAGATAAAATGCAGGCGCTGCAAGAAGTCAGCCTGACCTTGTACCGCACGGCCAGCCTGGAAGAACTTTACCGCCAGGCTGTCGAACTGGGCCGGTCACGCCTCGGCTTCGACCGTCTGGGCCTGCTGCTCTACGACGAAGCCAACAACCTGATGCGCGGCGCTTTTGGCACCGACGAGCAGGGCAACCTGCGCGACGAGCGCGATTACAGCGAACCTATCGAAGACCCGCGCCTGCTGCAAGTACTGCGCAGCGAAGAGCGAATTGGCTACTGGCCCAAGACCCAACTACGCGACTTCGGACAGGCAATCGGCGACGGCTGGAACGCCATGGCCGTACTTTGGAGCGGCGACAAAGCCGTCGGCTGGTTGGCGGCCGACAACCTGATTAAACGCGAACCGCTCACCTACCATCTGGACATCCTGAAACTGTATGGCGCAACATTGGGGCATCTCATCTCCCAAAAACAGTCGGAAGAAGCGCTGCATCGCCAGGAGCGTGCCCGTTACCAAACGTTATTCGATAACGCCGCCGACGCGATTGTCATTATGGATAATCAAGGCAACGTGGAAGACTGCAATCCTGGTTTTATTCAGCTTCTAGGTTACGGCCGTGACGAAATAATCGGCCAAAATATCACGCGTTACTTTGAACCGGCCAGCCTGCCCCTCTTCCAATCCATGTTTCCCCAGCTTATGACCGAAGGCCATGCCGAAGGCGAAGTGCAATTTTTGCATAAAAATGGTGACACGGTTGATGTCTGGAACAAAGCACAGTTATGGCGCAATGATCAGGGCGAATCTCAAGGCGCCGTCTTATACAGCCGCAACATTACCGCCCGCAAAAAATCCGATAAAGAACTCAATCTACGCCAATCAGCTCTGGAAGCGGCCGTTGATGGCGTCGTCATCACCGACAAACAGGGCAACATCCTTTGGGTGAACCGCGCTTTTTCGACCCTCACCCAGTATAGCCGGGACGAAGCCATCGGCGGCAATCCGCGCCTGCTCAAATCTGGCGCTCACGACGAAACCTTTTACCAAAAGTTGTGGCAAACGCTGCTAGACGGCCGTGTCTGGCAAGGCGAGATCATCAACCGTCGTAAAGATGGCTCCCTCTACCCCGAAGATATGACCATTACGCCGATTAAATCGGCCAACAACGAGATTTCCCATTACATCGCCGTCAAGCGAGACATCAGCCAGCGCAAGGCCACCGAAGAAAGACAGCGCCAGGAAAGCGCGCTGCTGACAAGCCTGCTCGACTCCGTCCCAGACCTGATCTTCTATAAAGACGTGGCGGGCGTTTATCTGGGCTGCAACACCGCCTTTGCCCAGTTTACCGGCCGAACGGCGGCCGCTATCATTGGCAAAACCGACTTCGACATGTTCCCCCACGAAGTAGCCGCCTTTTTCCGCGAGCAAGACACGGAGATGATGACCCGGGGCGAGGCGCGTCACAATGAGGAATGGGTCGATTACCCGGACGGCCGTCGCGTGCTGCTAGACACCCTCAAAACACCTTTTTATGACGCCGACAATAACCTGCTGGGCCTCATCGGCCTCAGCCGAGACATCACTGCGGCCTATCAAGCGCAAGAGGAGCTGCGCCGTTTGGGCTACGTGGTGGAACAATCGCTAGACGGCACGGCCGTGGCCGGCCTGGACGGCATCGTACAGTTTGTCAACCCCGCCTGGGCCACCATGCACGGCTACACCATAGACGAACTGATCGGCCAGCACCTCAGCATCTTCCACACCCCAGAACAGTTGACCAACGAAGTAGACCCGGTCAACCAACGCGCCCTGGCCAGCGGCCAGGCGCAGCGCGCCGAAATCGGCCATGTGCGCAAAGATGGCGCTACCTTCCCCACGCTCATGACCATCGACCTGCTGCGCGATGAGGACGGCCAGCCCATCGGCCTTGTCGCCACCACCCAAGACATCACCGAGCGTAAAGAGGCAGAACAAGCCTTACGCGAAAACCAGGCGCGCCTGACCGAAGCCACAGGCATCGCCCGGCTGCATTACTGGGAATTCAACGTCGCCACGCAGCAGTTCACCTTCTTGCCGGCATATTACGAACTACTGGGCACATCGGCCGCCGAAGAAGGCGGCTACACCATGGCGGCAGCCGACTACGCCCGCAAATACGTGCCCGATTATGAAGCCAGCATCGTTGAGAAGGAAATCATAGCCGCCCTGACTACCACAGACGCAAACTATCAACGAGAATTTGCCTCGCTAAACCTGACGAAAGACGGCCGTGTCTTCCCCATCCGTGTCCGCTTCCGCATCATCAAAGACAACGACGGCAACACCATCAAATTCATCGGCGCCAACCAGGACATCACCGAACAGGTCAAGACCGAGCAGGCATTGCGTGAACGTGAAAGCTTGCTGCACACAATTATCAACTCCACACCCGACTGGATTTTTGTCAAAGACGCGAACCACCGCTACCTGCTGGCAAATCAGGGATATGGCCATTCGCTCCACCTCAACCCCGACGACTTCATTGGCAAGGACGACCTGGACCTCGGTTTCCCAGAAGACATCGTCAAGGGAAATCCAGAAAAAGGCATTCGCGGTTTCTGGGCCGACGACGATGACATCATGAAATTGGACCAGGTCAAGATCATCGACGTGGAACCGGCGGTAGTGGATGGACAGCAGCGCTACCTCAACACCATCAAAGCGCCGCTCAAAGATTCTACCGGTCAGGTAATCGGCGTTGTGGGATTTGTCCACGACATCACAGATCGCATCGCCGCCGAAGAAACCCTGGCTAAACAAGCAGCCCAACTACAAACCGTAGCCGAAATCTCCACCAGCGTATCGACAATCCTGGATCAGCCCACTTTACTGAGAAACATCGTCGAGCTTACCAAAGAACGCTTCAACCTTTACCATTCCCACATCTATCTGCTGGATCCCTCCGGCAAATTGCTGGTGCTGGCCGCCGGCGCCGGTGAAGTCGGGCAAATCATGACGACCGAAGGGCGTTCCATTCCAGTTTCGCAAGAAAAATCGCTGGTCGCCCGCTCTGCTCGCAGCAAAAAGAGCATCATCATCAACGACACACAAATGGATCCCGGCTTTCTGCCCCATCCCCTCCTGCCGGATACAAAATCAGAAATGGCCGTGCCCATGCTCGCCGGCGATCAGGTCATTGGCGTGCTGGACATTCAGGCAGACCAGACCAACTACTTCACCGAAGATGACGCCAACATTCAAACCACCCTGGCCACGCAGATCGCTATCGCGGTGGAAAACTCCCGCCTGCTGACAGAAACCCAACGCGCCTTTGAAGAGCTAGATACGCTGACGCGACGGCTGACCCGTGAATCCTGGGAAAATTATCTGCAAACCATTGAACGGCCGGAATGGGGCTTCACCTATAATTACGGCCAACTATTGGCACTTGATTCGGCCGGGGCAGAGCTGTCTTCGGCGTCTGTACTCACAGAAAAACAAGCGAACGGCCTGCTGGCTCAACCATTGCTGGTAAATGGCGAGCCAATCGGGCGTCTGGCCCTTATTAACGATGATGAGGAAACCGGGCAAACGGCCGTTGAGATCGCAGAAATGGAAGAGATCATCGCCGCTGTCGCCGAACAACTAAGCTCGCGAATCGAAAACCTCCGGCTGACAGACCAAACCCAGGCCGCCCTCAGCGAATCCTCCAGCCTATACGAGGCCAGCGCTGAAATGAACGCCGCCCAAACCTACGACGACATCCTGGCCGTTGTGCGCAAATTTACCATCGCCGGCACGGCCCAAAGCGTCAGCTTTAGCATCTTCGACCGGGCCTGGACCCCTACACAAACTCCTGATTGGATTGAACTGCTGGCCGTTTACACCAAACGAGAAAACCAGGAAATCATTCGACGCTATCCCCTGGCAGAATTCCCCTCAGCCGATTCCATTCTAAACCCCAACAAGCCAACCATCATTGAGGATTTTGACCACCCAACCTTCCCTATTCACGACGCTATCAGAAACCTATACACCAAACAATTTGGCGCCAGATGCGCGATTTTTGTGCCGCTTGTGGTTGCCGGTCAGTGGATTGGCTACATCAATGCCTTATACCGCGAACCCGGTCATTTTCTTGAGTCAGACATTCGCCGCCTGACGGCTTTGGCCAGTCAATCGGCCATCAGCATTCAAAACGTGATCTCTGTGGCGGAAACAAAAGCCCGCGCCGACGAATTGGGCGTTCTTAATGAGATGAGCCGCGCTCTGGCAACCATGCTGGAGCCGCGTGAAATCATCGAAAGCATCCATGGTTACGTTAGCCAACTACTGGATGCCGCCAACTTCTTTATTGCGCTCTATAATCCGCAAACCAACGAGCTGAGTTATCCGGTGGCGCAAGAAAACGGCAAACCGACCCAAATCAGGACACGGCCGTTCGGCAATGGCCTCACCGAACACGTCATCCACACAGGCAAGCCAATCCTCATCGAAAAAGACCTGGAAACCTACATAAAAGAACAAGGGCTTACCCTCATAGGCGATCCGACCCATTCATGGCTAGGCACACCCATGATCAGCGGTCGGCAAATCATGGGCGTCATCGGGGTACAACATCCCGAAAGTTACCGCTACAACGAAAACCACCTCAATTTGTTGAGCGCGGTAGCCAGCCAGGCCACCATCGCCCTGCAAAACGCGCGCTTATTCCAACAAACCCAAGCCCGCGCCCAACGCGAACAACTACTGCGCGAAATCACCGCCCGCGTTCGCAGTTCCGCCGACATGGATACAATTATGAAAACGGCCGTCAAAGAAATTGGGCAGGCGCTCGGACGGCGGACATTCATTTACCTGGGCAGCGATGCAGACCCCAACACCCCATCGCCAGCCGAAACCAAGAAAGGAGCGAGAGATGAGTGACACAGCCAGCTTGTCCCCGCAGTTCTTCATCGATACCTTACCGGCCCGAAAAATTCTCGAGAACGCCGCCGACTTCGTCGCGCTCATCACCCCAGACGGCCAAATACTAGATATAAACGAAAACGGCCGTATGCTCATGAGCATCTGGGACGAAATAGAACTCGCCGACCTCACCATCGTCGATCTAACCGCCGAAGCCTACCAAACACTCCAACAAGAAACAGCCCTCCCCACCGCCATCCAGGAAGGCTCCTGGCAAGGAGAAGTGGTCTACCAAAGCCGTGACGGCATCGAAGTGCCCATCTCCCAAAAAATCGTCGGCGGGTTTAACCTGGACGAAAAAACCCCCTTGCTCATCGTCTTCGCCCGCGACATTACCGAACGCAAATGGGTCGAAACCTCCCTGCTAGAAAGCGAAACCCGGTTCAGAAGCTCCTTTGAAAACACAACCGCAGGCATGGCGCTGGTCAGTCAGGAAGGCCGCTTCCTGCAAACCAACACCCCCCTGCAAGACATGCTCGGCTACACCGATCAAGAATTCATGGCCCCCAGCTTCATCGACATGCTCCACCCCGCCGACGCCAAAATCAACGCCCGCCTCATCCGGCAGTTGCAACGAGGCGAAGTCACCTCCATCCGCAACGAAGCCCGCTTCCAGCACAAAAATGGCGGCACCATGTGGGCCAACGTCAACGCCTCCAGCATCTACGACGCGCAAAACCGTCTTTCCTACTTCCTGGTGCAAATCGACGACATCTCCGAACGCAAGCACCTGGAAGAACAAGTCCAGGAATCTCTCCGCCTCAGCCGCCGCCAACTAGAAATCAGCCAGACACTCGCCAGCGCCAGAACCGACCAAGAAATCCTGGAAACCATCGCCCAAAAAGCCGACTACTACCCCCAGGCAGCCTTCTCTCTCACCTTTATGGAATTCGACAACGACATGCAAGTTGATGTGGTTAAGGCCCAAAACGCCGCCCAAAGCGGCATTCGCCTCATGCCCCAAAACTCACGCGTACCCTGGAAAGATTCCCCCATTACCAAACTCTACTCCAATGAAACCATCTTCGTCAGCGGCGACGTCCCTACCGACAAACGCATAAGCGACGCCGTCAAAAAGATGTTCGTCTTTTCCAATGTCCACAGCTTTGCCCTCCTGCCGCTGGTAGCCAGCAGCGAATGGCTGGGCAACATGGCCATCCTCTCCCAAGACGAACACTTCTTCGACGAAACCAAACTCTCGTTCTACCGCAACCTGGCCGAACAAATCAGCATCGCCCTCCGCGCTGCGCGGCTGTTCGCCAACATCCAAAATTCTCTCGAATCTCGCAGCCGCGAAGTCAACCTGAGCATCCAAATTGCCCAAGAAATCGCCACCGCGCACGATCTTAGCGGGTTGTATCAACGAGTCGTCAACCAGGTAAAAGAAGGGTACGACTTCTACCACGTCCAACTGCTCCGCTACGATCCATTTTTAGATACCGTCGCGCTGATTTACGGCTACGGCGAAATTGGCGCCAAGATGCTGAGTATCAACCACTCCATGCCCATGGGTGTTGGCCTGATTGGCATTGCGGCCGAAACCGGCCTTACCACCCGGCGTGACAATGTGATGACATCTCCCGACTGGCGGCCAAACCCGCTGCTGCCCGAGACCCGCAGTGAAATTGCCGTCCCAATCAAACTTCGCGGCGAAGTTCTGGGCGTGCTGGATATTCAGAGCAGCACATCCAATGCGTTTAGCGACAACGATCAACTCGTTCTGGAAGGTCTTTGCGGGCAGATTGCCATCGCCATTGAAAGTACGCGCCTGCGCGAAGAAATGGACGCCCGCATGAATGAACTTACTACGCTCCAACGTTATATGAGCCGTGAAGGCTGGGAAGCGTATCACGCCGAGCGGGAAAAGAAACTCACCGGGTATCAATTTGACCATCAGGGCGTCCTATCTCTCCCTACGCTGTCGACGGCCGTTGTGAATGAGAAGAATAACGGCCGTAGCACCCCCACCGATACATCACTCGCCCCCTTCGCCAGCCTGGAAGTCCCTCTCACCGTCCTCGGCGGCGCAGCCATCGGCAAAATCGGCATCCAGGCCGATGAAGACAACCCACTCACCGACGATGACCTGGAATTCATCCGTTCTGTCTCCTCCCAGGTGGCCGAAGCCCTCGAAGCCGCCCGCCTCTTCGAACAAACCCAAGACTCACTCAGCGAGCAAGAACGCCTCTCCACCCAACTGGAAACAGTCGCCCAGGTAAGCACCGCCGCCTCCACCATGCTGGAAGTAGATGCCTTGCTCCAGGCAGTAGTAGACCTTACCAAAGCCAGTTTTAACCTTTACCATACACATGTTTATCTGCTAGATGAATTCCGTAACCGCCTTGTCCTCCGCGCCGGAGCCGACCAGGTAGGGCGACTTATGACTCTGGAAGGCCGCGAAATCGATCTGAACGCCGAATCCCTGGTAGCTCGCGCCGCCCGCACACGCGGCGGCATCGTCGAAAACGACGTGCGTAAAATCGTAGACTTTTTACCCAACCCGCTGCTGCCCCACACACGGGCTGAATTGGCCGTCCCCATGATCGTCGGCGATCACCTCGTAGGTATCCTGGACTTGCAGTCAGACCAGATCGACTACTTCTCCGAGGAAGACATCAATATCCACCGCACCCTCGCCTCACAGATCGCCGTCGCCGTGCAAAACGCCACCTTGTTTGCGGAGCAGGTCGCCGCATCTGAGAAATTACGCGAAGTAGACCGCCTCAAGTCCGAATTCCTGGCCAGCATGAGCCACGAACTGCGCACACCGCTCAACTCCATTATCGGCTTTGCCGATGTGTTACTGGAAGGGCTGGATGGAGACCTGAACGAGCGCATGGAAGAAGACGTCCGGCTGATCCGCGACAGCGGCCGGCATCTGCGCGAACTGATTGGCGACATTCTAGACATGTCCAAAATCGAAGCCGGCCGCATGGAACTGCGTTACGAAGAAATCGACATGCGCCAGATGGCCAACGATGTCATTGCCACGGCCGCGCCCCTGGCGGAAACGAAAAATCTGCAACTATACTGCAACATCGGCGATGATGTGGATATTGTCGAAGCTGACCGCACCCGCTTACGCCAGGTCATGTGGAACATCATCGGGAACGCCATTAAATTTACCGAAAAAGGACACGTCGCTCTGAATATGCAGATGCAAAACAATAATTTGTTGGTCTCCATCGAAGACACAGGCATTGGCATCAAAGAGGAAAACGTCCATATTGTCTTTGAACAATTCCGTCAAATAGATGGCAACCTGAACCGCAGCGTTGGCGGCACCGGCCTGGGCATGCCCATCACCAAGAAATTAATCGAACTGCATGGCGGAGAAATCTGGATTGAAAGCAGCGTTGGCAGGGGCAGCACATTCTGGTTTACTATTCCCAACGCGCAGCATATTCGTCGCCGCCGAGACACCTCTCAGTTGGGCTAATTTAGATGAGGATTTTCACAAATTTCAGATACCTGTTAAAATCTTGGAGATGACTTATTTTAACGAGGTTCAAAATCAGATATTGTTATGCCAAATGAACGAAAACAAGTACTTTGCGTAGAAGACAATCCGGTTAACATGCTTTTGGTATCGCGCATTGTCGAGGCCGAGGGGCACGAATTGATCCGCGCAGAAGATGGTCCCAAAGCCATTTCCATATTGGAAACGATGGAGCCCGACATCATTCTGCTGGATATCAACCTTCCGGGTATCGACGGGCTGGAGCTGGCCCGCCGCTTCAAGGCAAACGAACGTCTTGCGCCTATCCCCCTTATAGCGACGACGGCACAGGTATTGGTTGGGGATCGGGAGCGTTGTCTTGAAGCTGGCTGCGACGATTATCTGCCAAAACCATTGGATATTCGGAAGCTGCGCGAAGTAATGCGCACTTATCTGAACAATGATTAGCCGCTTTGTTTAGTCAACGCGCTGTCGCAAAAAGTTTTACAGATGGAGAAGAGGGCTGCGGCCCTCTTTTTGTTTGTACAAGACCCTAAAGGTTTGCTCTTGAAGTTAGACCTTTTGGCACTCAACTCCTTAGGGTCTCCCTGGAGAAGCCCGAATAATTACTGGATTTGAATCTATGATCTACAGGTCTTCGCACGGCCGTCCCACCAACACACTCGCTTTCCCCTGAACATGCGTCAAAAACAAAATCCGCTCTTCATCGCCGCGCAGCCGAAGCTGCCGTTGCAACCATTCCGGCTCCAGCGGCGAGCCGCGCTTTTTAATGATCACCTGCCCAACCTGTCGCTGACGTAAATAGTGGCGCAGCCGCTTTAACTGAAATGGAAAGGCGTCATCAATGGCAAAACAACGGGCAAAGGGGGTTTTTTGGGGGGTAACGGCCGTTACATACGCAATCTCCTCGTCTATTTTGGTCGCCCCCAACACACGCGCCAATTCCTCCACCAAATGCGCCCGAATCACCGCCCCATCTGGCTCATACAGATACCCTTGCGGCGCTGTCACTTCTACCGGCTCACCCGCTCCACAGGTCAATGTAGCCCCATCTGGCAGCAGCGTCGCTCGCCGTTCTGCGCCGGAATGCAGCGGACCAAACCAAAGCACGCCTTCTTTCACTTCGCCATCGACCGAAATAAACTCAACCTCGGCCTCTGGCGGCAGCTCGGCATAATCGACGCCGGGGCTGATTTTAACGGCCGTTGCCGCCACCTTCGCTCGCCAGCCATCGATCAGGCTGAGCGGCGGCTGATAATCATGGACGGAAAACAGGCGACGGCCGTGCGCATCGCGCCGCGCCGGGTCAAAAAACAGCGCGTCTACCGGCAGCGGGACCAGTTGGCGCAAATCGGCCTGGAGGGGATGAAAACGGCCGTCGCCGGCATATACCCGCACATTCTCCCGGGCCATCGCCAGCCGCACCGGGTCTAAATCCACGCCGATGACAACGGCCGTTTGCCCCAAGGCCAATGCGTCGCCGCCAATGCCGCAGCCCAAATCGGCCACGCGCGCCGCGCCCAAAGCAGCAAAACGCCGCGCCCGATAAGCGGCAATGCTCTCACCGGAAGCCTGCTCTAAGGCCGCGCGGGTAAAATACATCGCCGCCGCGCGGCTGAATTTGCCCACAGCCTTCTGGCGCAGCAGCAGCGTTTCCAGCACGGCCTGAGCCAGTTCCGGGGCAATCTGGCCGCGAAGCTGGGCGGCAATTTGCAGATGGGTTTGCGGCGTAAGCGGCTGAACGGCCGTGTTCGCCATCACCCATTGCCCCTCCGGCGACAGTAACCAATGCAATGCGTTCAGATCCATGGGTATGATCGCTTCCGCCGTCAGGGCGTTTGCGGCTCCAAAGAAAGGTCAGTCAGTTCGTCGCTTTCCTCTTCCTCCGTGGCGGTAAGGGGGTCATGCCCGGCGGTCTGACGGCCGCAGTAAACCTGGTAGGCGCAGCGGCGGCATTCGTCCCAATCGTCGGTCAGCGGCCAGTTGTCCTGGGACAGGGCGGCGTCTATCTGGGCCACGATGGCTTGAATGTCGGCCCAGTTTTGCGCGTGCCAGGCGGATGTGTAGCGAATGGTGCGCGGCGTGTCTGGCTCGGCGGCGTACCAGTAGGTGATGCTGACGCGGTCGGGGGAAAGGGAACGGCCGTTCCCACCCTGCGCCCGCAGCGCGCCGCCGCCTTCCGCCAACAATGCCAGATAAAGCCTTGTTTGCCAATTCTGGCGCAGGTCGGCTTCCCGGCGAGCCTTGCCGGTCTTCCAATCGAAAATATGGGCAAAGGCACGGCCGTCTGCCTCTCCCACAACAAGCAAGTCGAAGCGGCCCAGCAGCAGGTGGCGACCAACCGGCACGGTGAGCCGATGCTCTGGGAGCAGTTGGCCGTCTGGAATGGCCGGGCCGCTGGCCTGAAACTGTCGCTGCCAATGCTGTACACGGCCGTCGTCAATTTCTTCCGGCGCTATGCCCAAGCCTAAAAAGTGGCGTTCCATCACCCGATGAAACTGCTGCCCGCGAGCCAGCGCCTCTTCAGATTCATCTCCCAGCGGCGCGGCCGGCCAGGGCAGGCGGCGCAAACTCCGCAGGTAGAAACGGCGACGGCAGGCCAGAAACGCCTCCAATTTGCCCTGACTCAACAAGAGTGATTGGCTCATGCAGCCTCCGAAAAATCACCTCGGCCAATGCCGGGTCTATTTGTGCCCACCGTGTTTATCAGGTCGCTCAAACGATTTTGATCTTGCGCCATTTCCACGAGAGACCGTCCTTTGGCGGCTTTCGTGCTTCCCTCTAAATTTTCAAAATCAATTTGCAGCTCAAAAGACAAGGTTTTTAACTCATCCAAACTAAACGTTTCCTCCAACAGGGCAGCTACTTCTTTCGCGTCTGGCTGGTTTGGGCCAAAAGTAACCATTGGCGCGTCGTTTGTCGCCTGGCTAACGTTGAAACTAATGGCCGCAGATTTTTCAGTCACTGGCTGCAACTGCTGCACTGCTTCTAACAATTCAGACAAACGGCCGTGCCGCTGCATATACAACACCAGTTCACGCGCTTTCTGCCTGGAGGTATTACCGGCCAGATCGTCGTACTGGATGCCTATCTGGGCAGCCAGGGCTTCGATCTCTTGCAAATTAAACGATTCGGCGATTTGCCGGTAAAGGGTGATGGGATCTATTTCTAATGATTCCTGAGCCGATTGGGCGGGTGGTGGCGCAGCCAGGAACGGCCGTTCCTGCACAACAGCGGCTTCTAAATCTGGCAAACGGCCGTTACGCGCCATCAACGACACCAAATTCTGCACCGTATCGCTTTTGCGGCTGCCAGCCAAATCGTCATAGGCAAGCTGCAACTTCAGGCACAAAATCTGGATTTCTTCCAGATTGAACAACGTCACCAACCACTGCGCCAGGGTGTCCGGGCTGGCCGCAGTCGAGGGAACTGGGGCTTCTTTTTGCGACCGGTAAGCAAAATTAACGTTGGGGCGGGCATCCAAAATGGCCAGGGCTAATTCCTGAAAGCGATCTTCGCGCTGAGACAACTTTACCAAACTCACCATTTTGCCACGCCGGCCTTCCCCTTCCAGGCTGTTGAAATCGATTTGCAGGCCAAAACACAGCTCCTGCAAATCATTCAGGGTGAAGTTTTCGGTCAACGCTTCGTAGAGGTCAACGGCCGTTAACTCGCTGCGCCACACATTGCCGTGCTCCGTGCTGGTAAACAGGGCCAGGTCTGGGCCGGATTCCTGGCCTTCGGTCCGGCTCAGGGCGGCGCGGCGCATATCGGACACGGCCGTATCCAGCCACGCGCCCTGCGCCAGCGATTCGTAAAAGGCGGCCAGCAACCCAACCAGGAGGTCGTCCGGCACAGGCGACGGCCAGACCAACACCGCCGGAACGCCTGCCTCGACCAGTTTTTGGGCTGCCAGCAAAACAGGCGACCATTGTTCAGCGTTGACGGCCGTTACCATTACCAGCGCCAATTCGTTCCCTTTCAGCAACGCCGCCAACTCAGCCGCAGACGCCAACCAAAGCTGCCCGGCGTCGTCGTCCAGCGCCCACCGCAGCTCGCCCTGGACGTTGGCCGCCGACGCCGCCAGATGCAAAACATGCACCGGGCCGCCATCCAGCCGCGCTTGCAGCGCCCGGCGGCTGACAGACTGCACAACAGATAAATCCACCTTGCCCGACAAGCCAGACAGCGCCGACTGGACCTGATGAACGAGTTTTTCGGCATCCCAGGGCGCTTCGCTGGTGGGATTGGCCACGGCCAGCAGCGTTTCGATGGGCTGGGGATTGGCGCGGGTACGGAAAACGGCCGTTTGCGCCACATAACGCACCACCGAAATATCCTCACGCTGCGCTAAAAAGCCCAGGTCCTTGGTATACAACCATTCCCAGGGCAGCGCCGCCAGATCCGCATCGCCCAGCGACAGCCGCAGGCGCAGGCGATTGCCCGCCCGCTGCGCCTGCTCATAGGCGGCGCGAAACAGCGACTCCACCTCGCCCTTCAAAAAGGTTTCAAACAAATCCACGCCAATCGGCTGGCGCGGCGTGCCCTGATGGATGCGGCGCAGTTCATCCACAATGCGCCTGGCCAGCGAATCGCCGTCATACACGATCTTGGGGCGCATTTCTCCGGCAGGCGACGCCAGCACACGCACGGCATACGCCTGCCGTTTGGTTCCCGCATCTTCAATGCGCACGTCAAAATTGACATAAACCGTGTCCAGCGTGTAGGTGGCGTAACGGGCAGCGTTTAACAGATCGCGCACCTCACTGGAGAGGTGGGTGGTGAACAAAAAGCGCAGTCGGGGCACGGCCGTTTGCAGCCGCAAACACACATCCACAATACACGGTTCCCCGCATAGGACACAGCCGCGTCCAAATCATCTACCAGCACCACCAGATAATCGGCCATAAAGGGCGATTCATACGGGTCTGTGGGACTAAACGACGATTGGTACGGGTCCGTGGCGGACCGGTTGGGGAGCGCCAAAAGCCGCTGCAGGGGCTGCGTCAGCAGTTGATCCGCCAGTTCCTCCAGGGTTGCGGCGGCGGCGGGTGGGTCGGCGGGGAGGAACGTGCGGAACGAAACGAAACGCTCGGCCAACTGCTGGCTGAGGGCGCGAACGAACAACTGGGGGTCTACTGTTTCTGGCCGGTCGTCCTGGCAAAAGTGATAGCCGCCAAAGGTTTGGGCATTCAATGGGAACGATTGGCCGCCTGCTTGCATGGTCTTCACAAAATTGGCCGCCAGATTGGTTTTGCCACTGCCTGGCTGCCCGGTAATCACCATGATGGGTGCGTCGTTGGGTTCTGCCAGCCAGCGGGCAATGGCGCGCAGGGCCGTTTCCAGTTTGCCGGACACATCGAACAGGAGACGGCTGAGGTAATCGTCGAAGTACTGCCGCAGGGCAGCGGCGGTTGTGTCGGGGTTATCGGTGGGCGGCGGGGTCAGGCTGCCCAGCAAGTCGGCGGGCAGGGGCACGGCCGTTTCCCGAATGGCCACATCCGCCGGCGCAGCAAAGTTAGCTTGCAGAGTAGACACGGCCGTAGCCACATCGCCCCGCGCATACGCCGCCAGACTTTCGCTGATGGTTTGGGCGCGGGCAAATTGGGTCTTGGTTTCCGGCTCGGCCGTGTGCCAGTTGGCAATGGGGTAGCTAACCGATTCGACCAGCGAAGCGAAGCGGATCATTTGCGGCGTGGATAACGGCCGTTGATACACCGCATCCAAATAGGCCACCAACTGCTGCGGATTCGCAAACGCATACGCCGCCAACCGCTGCGCCTGCCCCAACTCCTGGGTATCCAGATCATCGCTTATAAAAAACCGGTCGACGTACTGGTCTAAAAATTGGGCGATCTGCTGAGCGCGCTTCAGGCCAAACCGCTCATTATCAATCAGCTTCTGCGCCAGCGCATCCCGAATCGGCTGCTCGATGGCATACAGTTCGTAACCAACCTCCTGGCACAGCGGCGACAGCAGCAAATTGGCCACCGCAATCCAGGGAACATTTAAGGGGACGCCATTCACATCCTCGTTAAAGTTAAACCACAGCGCGTACAGCAAATCAGGCGTCAGGGCCAACGGCAGGGCGGCATGGCAGGCAAAATCCAGGCGCGCCTGCCCATAACGCTCCGCAAATCGGTCGATGGCGCGCTGCGCCTGGCGTGTTTTGTAGCTGCTCATAAGGTAAATGTGCGGCGGGTTCGGCCGCGCAGCACGTCGATGGCCTGGTAGAGGCCATTCCGATCCATGCTGAACATGGGCAGCAGCGCGGCGATGGCGGCGGCGGATGAATTGGCCCAATCGGCTTCGGGCATGGGGTTTACCCAGGCGATGTGTTCGACGCCCAACGCTTTGAGTTGGTAGAGGAAAATGGCGGTAAATTCGATGCGCGCCTCGTCCCAACTGCCACGCGCCGCGCCGGCGTCGCTAAAAATCAGCACGCCGGTCTCCAATCCCTGAAAATCGGCCATAATTTCGCTGGCGGGGCGGGCGCTGCGCAGTTGTTCATGGGTAAACAGCAGATGTTCGCGCAGGGGATTGGCGCGGGTGGGGCGCACGGCCGTTTGCGGCGGCGGGCAGTCGTGGAAGTAATAGATGTCGGCGCGGCCCAGTTTACCGGCTTCAACGGCCGTTTCCCGCAGCCGCCGCGACAACACATGAAACGGCGCCATCGAGCCATCCTGGTCCAGCAAAATCAGCAAACCGGCCTTGTTAACCCGGCGCGGACGCAGCGTGGGCGTGAGGAAAAATCCATCCTGGCTGATTTGGCGGACGGTGGCTTCGACATCCACTTCCACCAGCGGGCCTTCGCGGCGCGGGCGGCGCAGGTAGCGCCAGCTTTGTTTCATCTGGCGGCGGGTGATGGGCAGGTACTCATTGACTAACAAATAGCGCTGTAGGGCCACTTCATGGTCTTGCGCGGGCGTCAGCAGCGCCGGCGCGGCGTCGAGGTCCATGTCGCCGGGGATGGCGGCGGGAATCGGCGTTCGGGTTGGGGTTAACGGCCGTGCTGCCTGGCCTTGTAAGGGTTGGGGGACAGGTTCAGGTAAGAGCGGCTCCGCTTGCGGCTTTTCTGGCTCCTTTTCCTCATCGTCTTGGGGGGGAACGGCCGTCGTCGGTTCCACCTGGTCGGGGCGCGCAGGCAGCATAGGCGCGGTGATGAGCTGATCAAAGTGGGCGTTGATAATGGCCTGTTCGACGGTGGAATTGGCCCAGGTGATGTTGCACAGGCGTTTGAGGGCATCGGGGTCCTGGGGGGTGGAACGGCCGTATCCCTTTTGCAGCGCACGCAAAACCAGCAAGTAATCGTCCACGCCCAGCGGCAAATCGGCGATGCGGCGCAGGTGGTCAAACAACAGCGTTACCTGCCCCACCAATCGACCAATCGCCAGCGCCTGCGCCACCACTTCCCCGTCCACCGATGGGGGCAGCAGCAGGCGCAGCGTTTTGTCCACACGGGCAGCATCTTCCCGGCCAAACAATCCGGCGGACAAAGCAGGCAAAAACAACCGGTATTCATCGGTCCCCGGCGTAAGACCTGCCTCTTCAAGCAAGCCAAAAAAACGCGTGGCGCTGAATATCAGGTCGGTTTGCACCGTTTGTTGAAGCGTGTCCGGGTTGATCATTGTGGTTTAAGAATAGAGACTACAGATTAGAGATTGGAGATTAGAGATTGGAGATTGAACAGTCTCCCCAATCCCCTACTCCCTGTCTCCCTATCTCCTTGCCTCCCTGCCTCTCCATCTCCCTACGCCTCATCTTCCTCTGCTTCCGGCGGGCCGTAGCTGGTGTAATCGGTGAGCGTTTTTAGCAGCACGCTGGGGAAAAGAAGCTCATCGGTGATGGTGGGCCAGGGCTGCGCTTGCTGGCGGTAGCGTAATTTCATGATTTTTACCCAGTCGATAAGTTCGCTGGTGGAGACTTTTTTGGCGCTTTTGTCATTTTTCATTTTGAGGCGCAGATTGGCGAAGGCGGCAACGGCCGTTGCCAAAAATGGCTCATCGGCGGCTTCCAATTCCAGGTGCAGGCTCACGATCTCTTGCAACCGTTTGGGGCTGGGGAATTTGATGTAGTAAAAGAGACAGCGGCGCAAAAAAGCGGCCGGCAGCTCTTTTTCGGCGTTGCTGGTGATGAAAATAATGGGCGGGTGCTGCGCCGGGACCAGATTGCCAATGAGGCCGTCGGCATCGGGCGTTTGCTGGTCGTCTTTGGCCGGCGGCAGTTCTTGCACCGTAAACGATTTGTCCTCCAATTCATGCAGCAAGTCGTTGGGGAAATCAATGTCCGCTTTGTCGATTTCGTCGATGAGCAGAACGGCGCGTTTGGGGCTGCGAAACGCCTCGCCCAACGGCCCCCAGAGAATATACTCACGCGGGTTGTCGAATTTTTTGGTGATGCGCTCGCGTTCGGCGTCGCTGAGGCTGCGGTTGGCGGCGAGTTGGGCGTCGCGCAGCCGCCCGATGGTGTCGTAGATGTAGAGGCCGTCCTGCGCCCGGCTGGTAGATTTAACCGGCCATTCAAAGTAAGGTAGGTCGAGTTCGTTGGCGACGGCTTTGGCTAATCGGGTTTTGCCGCAGCCAGGTTCGCCTTTGAGCAGCAACGGCCGTTCCAGATCAATGGCGATATTGACCGCCTCGATTAAATTGGCGTTGGGGATGTAGGGTTCTACGGGCACTTGACGGCCGTTGACCATTTTTCGCAGTCGCTGTTTGCCTTCATATTTTAGAGTCGTCATAGTTTCATCCATTTTTCCTGGAGGTCACTCCATTCATAATTGCACACATGGCACAGTTCATCTAAGAGGTAAAGGGGCACGCCGTCTTCGGATTCGTGCAATAGATGGTTTAGCACGGCGTCCAGGGTATTCAGATTGAGTTTTTTCTGGGCTGGTTCCAGGATGGTTAGGCGGGTACGGCCGTCGCGCAGCCAACCGCGCAGTTCGTTCGGGGGAATTTGCAGCGGCAGCGGGGGCAAAACAATCGGCGCCAGCGGGTCGGCCAGGTCAGCAGATTGATCTGGCAGGGCGGCCAACCCTTTGTTATCGATCATCACCAACAGACACCAATTGCCGGAGGCGACGGCCGTTTTGAGTTTGGGCACCAGCGGCTGCCAAAATTCTTGCAGCAGTTTTTGCGGAAACTCCTGACCCGGATAACACACATCGTCCAACACGATAACCACATCGCGCTCTTGCCAGGCGGCCACCAGACCATTCAAAATATCATCCGGTTCGGCGAGTGGGCTGCTGTTGGTTGCCAACTGTTTGCGCAGCTGCCGCCAGAAAAAGTCGAGCGTGGGACGGTTGAGGCCATTAAAACGGATGGTGATCGGTTTGCAGCGGTCGGTGATGTGCGCGGCGTAATCATCTTCCAGCTCTTTTTGCACCAGGCGGTTGAGCAGCCAGCGCTGCCCGCAAGCGTCGCTGGGGCCGGTGATGAGGAAGGCGCCGATGCGCGGCTTGTCGAAAATATCCAGAAATTTATCGCGCTGCTGGCTGTAATTGAGCGTCCACAGGGTGTCGCGGAATTTTTGTTCGCCCTGCACGCTGTCTGGCGGCGTGGCGGTGGTGAGACGGCGTTGGAAGAGACGGCCGTCGGCGACGCGCATGAAGAGGGTGGGGCTGGCAAAATCGTGGGTTTTATATTGCAAATTGGGGACCAGGCTGATGGCGCGACGGCCGTCCTGAGCCGCCTGATCGACAGGCATTTCTTCGGCCAGCCGCCGGTAGAAACGGGAGACGAACCTGGCGGCGGTGAGGTCGTTGACGCGATACTGCATGGCGATGACGACGGGGATGTTTTGCTGCAAAACGCGGGAGGCGACGCCGGCGAAGGCCGTAGTAGCCGACAATCGGCCCGATTCCTGCGCTTGCAGCACAACAACGGCCGGCCGATATTGGTTGAGCAGGTCGCTAAAATAATCTTCATCCACCCACAAGGCGCCGCCGTTATCGGCCAGCAGGGCAATTTCGCCAACGTCACGGCCGTTTTTGGGAGCGAGACGGCCGTGGCCGACAAAGTGGAAAAAGTGGGGCGATTGGCGGAGGAGCAGGTCGATGTTGTCGGGCGTGGCGGCGGTGACGATAGGCAGCAGTTGGACGCTGCCCGACATTTCTTTGGCCCAACTGTCGATTTCGTTGAGCAGGTTTTGGTAAGCGATGGCCGGCTCGTCGGCCGGGGCCGCGATGACGACCGCCAGGCGTAATTTTTCGTCTTTGTCGAGGGTGATGGGTTTGGGCGGGAAACGTTGGCGCGGACGACGCGAGAAAATGACTTGCGGCGCAGTGGACAGCCAAAACGTGGGCAGGTTGGAACCAATGGGCACGCGCATAAATTCCCAGGGCAGGGCGGCGATTTCCGGCAGGGCAGCTTCGTCGATATCGAGTTCGAGGCGGAGGAGCTGGTTTTGGGCGTGAACGGCCGTTTCGTATAAATTCGCCAGATCGTGCAGCAGGGGCGCGTCGAACAGGGCCTTAAACAAAGCTTCGCCCAGGGCGGGCACGTCGGCGGCGGCGAGTTGCAGGTTCTGAGCCGTGGCAACCAGTTGGTCAATCTGCTGGCGCAGCGGACCTTGATAGGCCAAAACCCCCTCTGGCTCTAGCAGCAAGTTACCATCAGGGTCACGGATTTCCCCTTTGACCTTGTCCTGGGTGAGGACAGATATGCGAAAGGTGTAATAGCCCTGGGTCATAGTTCGTTTGTGAAGGGAAAAAACCTGTCAGGTTTACCGACTAAACGTTAAGCTGTTTCTAGCAGCCTGTCGGAGAACTCAGGATAGGTGTACAGATTGAACGGATTCAACGGATTTTTATGAATAAATCAGTATCTTCTCAAAAAGTTGGGGAATTTGTAGGTCGGATTGTTAATCCGACCGTGCGGAATGGCATTCCACACTACGACACCCCGAAATATTGAGAAGATACATAAATCACCAGAAAATCGGTAGCGGTCAAGAGTTGGCTAAAGTCATTCTGACGACTCTTCGAGGAAGAATCTCCACTGTGCCAAACGGGGATTCTTCACTCCGCAGACTCCGTTCAGAATGACAGCGATTCCAGCGTATCCGTGACGATTACAAATCACCAGAAAATTGGTGTAAATCCGTGTCATCCGTGTATCCATTTCTACTTTTCCAACAGCCTGCTAGGTCAACGCCGCTGCCCAATCAACCGATTGACGAGCGGCGTATAATCCTTGCCAAAGGTCGGATATTTTGCCGTGGCGGCGGCAGTGGTTGGCAAGTTCCTGCGCTTTCAAGGGTAGGGTGCCGCCGTTCAAATCATCATAATCCACGCCGATAGAAGTACTGAAGGCGCGTAATTCTTCATCAGAGAAATTCTCTTTGATTGCACGCCCCAGGTTGGCTACCTGTGGCAGCGTCAGGGTTGCCGGTGCAGGGGGAACTTCAATAAGAGCCGTCTTGGGGTTAGGCGTGACCGGCGTGTTATTTCCACCAGCGCGGGCAAACAAATACCCGTCAACCACACGCATGAAGAGGAGAGGGGTAGCGAAATCGCGCCTTTTGTATTGGGTGTTGAGGGCAATGACGCGACGGCCGTACTGCGCCGCCATATCCACCGGATCTCCTGCCGCCAATTGCTGGTAGAACTTCAGGGCAAAGCGGAGCGCCGTGTTATTGGTCACTTCATATTGCATGGCCACCACGACGGGGATATTTTGCTGGACAACCCGTGAAGCCACGCCCACAAAGGCCTGTGAAGCGGAAAGCGTGCCGCCTTCACAGGCGTGGAGCAGCACCACGCCAGGTCGGAACGTATTAAACAAACCGGCAAAAAATTCGGAATCCACCCAGTCGGATTCGCCCAGAATGTCATCCACAAAAGCTATCTCGGCTTTAGGCGTATGGTTTTCGGTATTGAAACGGCCGTGGCCAATAAAATGAAAAATGTGCGGCTTTTTCGCCAGCAAGCCATCAACCGTTTCGGCATTTGCCTTAAGCAAAACCGGCAGCAGCTCAAATTTGTCGCTTTGCTCCGCAGCCAATGTTTTTAAACTGGCTTCCACTTTATCATAAAGTACCGGACCTAAATCCGAAGGGGCGGCTACCGCCAGGGCAATGCGCAATTTTTCGTTGGGGGCTAATTGGATTGGCTTGGCCGGAAACCACTGCGCGCGCCGCCGGGAAAAAACGACTTTGGGAGTGGTCCCCAACCAGAGAACCCCCAAATTGGCTTTGCTGGGCACACGCATGAATTCCCAGGGCAGCGCAGCTACCTCAGGCATAGAAGCTTCATCAACATCTAACTCGATGCGCAAAATACGATCTTCTGTAACCACAACCTGCTGGTAAAAACCAACAAAATCCTGACGCAGCCCATCATCAAAAAGCGCGTCAAACAGCGCCTCGCCCAACGCCTTCACCGGCTCATCGTCCGTTAGGGCATCTGCTTGTGCTTCAATCACTAGTTTGTCGATGGTTTGGCGCAACTCGTTGGCATAGCCGAATTTACCTTCCGGATCACCCAGGCTTTGATTGTTTAAGTCGCGTTTTTCGACCTTGACCGACCCATAGTTGGCCAGGCGAATCCGGTATGTGTAGTATGCGTTGCTCATTGCTGACTAAATCCTTGTGGCTTGATGTTGTATCCATACAGACCCTAAGGGTTTGTTCTGGAGAAGCCTTTAACCCTTAGCCTCGTAGCCGCGGTATCCTTACCGCGTATTTTCCAGAGCGCGGTAAGGATACCGCGGCTACAAACTAAATCCTTGTGGCTTGATGTTGTATCCATACAGACCCTAAGGGTTTGTTCTGGAGAAGCCTTTAACCCTTAGGGTCTTCCCAGAGACACCTGAATTGTTACTTTCCCGGCAATGTGATAACCCACTCTTCCCCGGCGCCCCGAGACAGCTTTTGCGCAAGCGCATCCGGGCGATTGAAGAGCGTTTTAAATCCTTCTGATAAACGCTCGATGACATTGCTCATATTGGCCGTAAACCAGCTCACTTTTGGCTCTGCCCAGGCCATGCCTTTGAGCGTAATTGAAGTTGTGCCTTTTTTGACTTTGAACACCACGCCGAACTTAGTCGATAAGGATTGCTGCAAGTCGGCGTCCTGAATGTACCAATAACACTCTGAATTCCCGTCGCCATAAGCCGCAATTTCAAATTTGCCCAGGTCGTAAGAGAAATCATTCAAAACAATATATGATTTCATCTCGTTCTTATTGTCCAGGCCTGCTTTTACGGCCGTCGGCAAATTAAGCAGCGCCGCCATTTTTGTCGCGTCTACGCCAACGTTCCAATCCAGGTTCCCATCCAGGCCCAATCTCATGCCGCCGCCAAACGCCATCACGTCTTTCCACTTATTATGTGGGAAAATTGTCTGGACAATCGGCTCGTGTTCACCTTTTGGCCCAAAATCCAGCTCGCAAGCAAGCGATTGAAAATGAGCGCCAGGCTGAGGGCGCAGATCGACGGTGATCGTCATATAATAAAAATCGTATTCGTTTTGAATTTGTTGCTGGCGAATGCTGCTAAGTTCAAGGCCAGAATCATGCAATTCTTCTTCTGTCAGGGCTATCAAATTATCTCTAGGATTGCCAAACTGGACTTTGGTTTGTTTCAAGCTGTCGATGCGGTCGGTAATTTCTAATTTTTGCCCACCGGCAAGATGGCTTGCGCCATATAATTGATCAAGCAAGTCATCTGACTGCTGCAAATCAGGGGAAATGGGTTTATCGGGCATCAGTTTTACTCCTGTTAGGTCAATAAAAGAAACGGCCGTTACCCCACACCATCTCGTTAACGGCCGTTTCCCCACATAAAAACTATCTTACTCAGTTCGCCAATCCATTGTCAATTAGTGCGCCAAAATCTTGCTCAAGAACAACTGCGTCCGCTCATGCGTCGGCGTGCCAAAAATCTGGTCAGGCGGACCAACTTCCACAATCTGACCGTCATCCATAAACACCACCCGGTCTGCGGCCGCCTTCGCAAAGCCCATCTCGTGCGTCACCACCACCATTGTCATGCCCGCCTTCGCCAGGTCCAGCATCACGTCCAGCACTTCTTTAATCATCTCCGGGTCCAGCGCGCTCGTCGGCTCGTCAAACAGCATGATCTTCGGCTGCATCGCCAGCGAACGAGCAATCGCCACCCGCTGCTGCTGCCCGCCGGAAAGCTGCCGTGGATACGCCCCCGCCTTCTCTGGAATACCGACTCGTTGCAACTGCTCCATCGCAATCTTCTCCGCCTCAGCTTTGCTCCGCTTACGCACTTTCTCCTGCGCAATCGTCACATTTTGCAGCACCGTCAGATGCGGAAACAAATTAAACTGCTGAAACACCATGCCCACCTCAGCCCGCACCTCGTTGATATTGGTCTTCTTATCTTCCAGATGCACGCCGTCAATATAAATGCCCCCCTTTGTAGGCGTCTCCAGGTGATTGATGCAGCGCAAAACCGTACTCTTGCCCGAGCCGCTGGGACCAACAATCAGCACCACTTCGCCGCGCCGCAAGCTCAAATCCACCCCTTTTACCGCCTGCACATGACCAAAATATTTATGCAGCTGATCAACCACAATAATGTTATCGCTCATCTTAACGTGAATCCTTGCCCAGCCGCTGCTCATACCAACGCAAAAGCAAACTCAAGGCGATTGTCATAGTCAGATAACAAAACGTCAGCACCAGATAAGATTCCGGAAAACGAAATGTACTGCCAGCGTAAAGGCGAGCGCGCTGCGTTAATTCTCGCACCGCCAACACTGAGGCCAGCGAAGAATCTTTCAGCATGGCAATAAAATCATTGCCCAGCGCCGGAGAAATGTTGCGCACAGCCTGAGGCAAAATAATGAACTGCATGGATTGGCGGTAATTCATGCCCAACGAGCGCGCCGCTTCCATCTGGCCCTTAGAAATCGACTCGATACCGGCGCGAAAAATTTCCGCCAAAAAAGCGCCATAAATAATTGAAAGGGACAAAATTGCCCGCAGCTCAATCGAAACATTGCGATTATCCACGCCAAACGAATTGCTCACGGCCGGAACCAACACAAACGCCAGCGTTAAGATCAATACCAGCGTGGGAACCCCGCGAATAAACTCCACATACGTAATAGCGATATTGCGTATCACGGCGTTACTGCTAATCCGCCCCAAACCCGCCAATAAACCCAAAACCAGGGCAATGGCAAAACCCGCCAGGGTAATGTAAAGCGTAATCTGGATACCGGGGATAATAAAAAGAAAGGCTTCTTTGATGTCCGGGTTAGTAAAGACCAGGATGGCCATGACAATAAGAAATGCAAAAATAGCGACAAGCCAAAAAGGAAACTCTCGCCAATTATCACGCCAGGTTATATCTGGAATCTGAATATCTGGACCTGCCATCATACCTCCTGTTTGTGCGAATTGAATTAGAATTTAATACGTGGGTATTAAATAATACCTTGAAATGAACATAAAACAAAGAAGCGTCAGAGTAAAACACTCTGACGCTCCTGACCTTTATTCGATTACAGATAACAAACTACGATGAACTGTTTCTAACCTTCCAAATCTTCGTACGTAATATCGAAATTGGGGCCGAAGTAAAATGCGTTGACACCTTGCAGGAAACCATTGTCTTTCAGCGCTTGCAAAGCCGCGTTAACCGGTCCTAGCAGATCGCTGCCTCTGGGGAAAATAAAGCCTAATTGGTCGCTAGACATCGAGTCACCAACCAGCATCAGCTTGTCGGCGTTCTCGCCCAGGTAGCCTTGTCCGGCTACTTCGTCAATGATCACGGCGTCGATGTCGCCAGCCAACAGGGCTTGCACGGCAAACGGGAACTGCTCGAACGCCTGAATGCGGTCTTCCGAGAGGAAGGATTTGGCCGTTTCGTAATTGGTCGTGCCGGTTTGTGTGCCGAGCACCAGGTCCGGGTTGTTAACGATGTCGTCGATGCTGGTGATGCGGTCTTCGTCGACACGCACCAGCAGACGCTGGTCGATGTTGATGTAGCCTTCGGAGAAGTCTACGATTTCGGCGCGGTCCGGGGTGATGGTGATGCCGTCGGCGGCGGCGTCATATTGCCCATCGGCTACGGCCTGGATCATGCCTTCCCACCCAGCTTCGACGTAGACCGGCGTGCAGTTGAGCAAGGAGCAGATTTCGTTCCATACGTCATAGTCCCAACCGGCCGGTTCACTGGTTGTTGGGTCTATGTAGTTGAAGGGCAGGTATGCGTTTTCGACAGCGATGGTGATTTCACGGCCGTCCAGGTCGGGCAAGGCGGCGCCGCTGTCTGCCGGGGCTTCTTCGGGTGGGAACAAATCATCATAGGTGATGGTGAAACCAGGGCCAAAGTATTGTAGATTCACGGCTTCCAGGAAACCATTCTTGGTCAATTCGCCAATGGCGGCGTTAACTGGCCCTACCAGATCACTGCCCTTGGGGTAAATGAACCCCAGTTTGTCGCTGGACATCGAGTCACCAACCAGCATCAGCTTGTCGGCGTTCTCGCCCAGGTAGCCTTGTCCGGCTACTTCGTCAATGATCACGGCGTCGATGTCGCCGGCCAACAGGGCTTGCACGGCAAACGGGAACTGCTCGAACGCCTGAATGCGGTCTTCCGAGAGGAAGGATTTGGCCGTTTCGTAATTGGTCGTGCCGGTTTGTGTGCCGAGCACCAGGTCCGGGTTGTTAACGATGTCGTCGATGCTGGTGATGCGGTCTTCGTCGACACGCACCAGCAGGCGCTGGTCGATGTTGATGTAGCCTTCGGAGAAGTCTACGATTTCGGCGCGGTCCGGGGTGATGGTGATGCCGTCGGCGGCGGCGTCATATTGCCCATCGGCTACGGCCTGGATCATGCCTTCCCAGCCAGCTTCGACGTAGACCGGCGTGCAGTTGAGCAAAGAGCAGATTTCGTTCCATACGTCATAGTCCCAACCGGCCGGTTCACTGGTTGTTGGGTCTATGTAGTTGAAGGGCAGGTATGCATTTTCAACGGCAATGGTTACTTCTCGGCCGCCCAGGTCGGGCAAGGCGGCGCTGTCGGCGGCTGGTTGTTCAGCGGTTTCGGGTACGGCCGTTGCCTCCGCCGGTTGTATGGGTTCGGCCGTATCGGCCGCGCCTCCGCCACAAGCTGCCAGCAGCAAAACCAACAGCAATGCGACAACACCTACTGTCCATTTCTTATTCATCTTCTCTCTCCTTTTTATCTATCCTTCTATATTGGAACCATGAGTGTGGGTTACGATGAGGTTGGTGAATTTTTTCATAGGGTACTTTATTTGTCAAATCACCCTAAAGCGCAAGACCTGATAGATTTCCAACCGTCTATCAGGTCTTGTTCCTTCTATTTTTTCTGGGCCGGCCAAACGGCAAGTGATCAGACCTCTACCACCGAATCGTCCTCGCCATAAGAATTGGGTAAATAGGCATCCGCCTCCCAATCATTTTCCCACCGATCACTGTCTAAAAGATAGCGAAAACGGTAAGCTTTGCCCGGCGTCAGCGACAAAACAACGCTAAAACTGCCATCTTTTAACTTTTTCATCGGGTGACTGTCGGTACTCCAGCCATTAAAATCACCGGCGAGCACGGCCGTTTCCGCCTCTACTTCCGCCGGCAGCTTAAATGTCACCCGGCAAACTGTGCCGGTTTTAGAATAATTTTTACTCAACATATGGAACCTCCCAATTTCTGTTTTATTTAAGAAATCCTCATTGTTTTGGGCTGCGCCAGGGCGGAAACCACCATGAGCCGCAGCCGCAAAACGCCTGTCACTCAGCACGATCTTAAACCATCTCACTTGCATCTGACAAGCTACAAACCTCATTAAAAATGGTTCTTCAGGAACTCAGGGGGTTGACAGCCCCTGATGCGTGAAGCGTGATGCGTGACCAGAGAGGTTTCACGCATCACGTATCACGCTTCAGACCAAACCCCATGAAATCCCAAAGACCCTTAAAAATGAGTGTAAAGGCGCTTCCGGCGACAAACAAGGGCCAAGTTGGCAGAATAACCAGGCGCGCGAATTGTGTAGGGTGGCTAAATGATGGGGCTAAACAGAGAAAAACACGGCCGTTCCCCGCATTTTCCTTGCGCGTCTAACTAAAAATAGGCATCATTACCCTTGCTCAACCAATTAAACCCAAACAGGATCAATGGCTTACCTATGTCCGAATTGTTACACCTTCATCCAGATGTCGCCGCCGCACAGGCCGCGCAAGGGCCGATAGTCGCCCTGGAAAGCACCGTCATCACCCACGGGCTGCCTTACCCACAAAATGTCGAAACGGCCGTCGCCATGGAAACGGCCGTGCGCGCCGGCGGCGCAACCCCGGCCACCATTGCCATCATTCAGGGCCAAATCCACATCGGCCTCAGCGCCGACCAGATCGAATACCTTGGCCGCCGCGCCGGGCAAGACGTGCGCAAATGCAGCCGCCGCGATCTGCCCCTGGCCCTCGCCCGGCGTGAAGATGGCGCCACCACCGTCGCCGGAACCATGATCCTGGCCCACATGGCCGGCATCGAATTATTCGCCACCGGCGGCATTGGCGGCGTGCATCGCGGCCACCCCTTCGACATCAGCGCCGATCTGGCTGAACTGGGGCGCACGCCCGTCACCGTGGTCAGCAGCGGGGCCAAATCGATTTTAGACCTGCCCGCCACGCGGGAAGTGCTGGAAACCAACGGCGTGGCCGTCATTGGTTATGGCACCGATGAAATGCCTGCTTTTTTCACCACTCGCAGCGGGTTGGGCGTTGACGTACGCCTGGACACGCCGGAAAGCGTCGCCGCTGTCATCGCCGCGCGGCGGCAGCTTGGCTTGCAAAGCGGGCTGCTCGTTACCGTGCCTGTGCCCGCCGCCGCCGCCGCCGACCCGGACGAAATGGAAGCGGCCATCACCCAGGCCACCCAAGAAGCCGACAACCTGGGCATTCATGGTCCGGCGGCCACGCCCTGGCTGCTGAGCCGGGTTGTTGCTCTGACAAACGGCCGTAGCATGCACGCCAACACCGCCCTTCTACAGAACAACGGCCGTGTCGCCGGACAAATCGCCGCCGTGCTGAGCGCGCTGCCCTAGCAGTCTGTCGGAGAACCACTTTTGTAGCCGGGGTATCCTTACCCCGCCTCTGGAAGACGCGGTAAGAAACCGCGGCTACGGGCACTTTTCCAACAAACTGCTAGACCTGTCCCACCTCATTCCTGTCGTTATTTTCAAGGCATTGGGTATAATCACGCCAGGAAACTGGAGAAACTTCAACAGCACGCAGCAAGGTCTCAAACCGCTCTCAGGCAAACAATACTCATCCATGAAAGAGCAACTGACGGCACTCATCAACAAAGAATTCAGGCGTCTGCAATGGCTATCGTTAGCCATTTTAGTGATCGCCTTTTTCATGCTGGTTGCTGCCTTTTACTTTGTCGTCGGCGTTTATCTGGGCAACCCGATGAGCAATTGGATGGCCGGGTTGTTCATTACCATTCTCCTTTTTTTCGGCGTCACGGTGCTTATTTTTATGCTGATGAGTCAATCGGGTGAGCGCGTGGACACGGCCGTTAACAAAATCGTCTTCACCGAAACCCATGAGATGGAAGCCGCCAACAAACGGCTCAAATCGCTGCAAGAACTGGCCTCTATCATGCGCGCCACCCTCAGCTTTGAACGCGTGGTGGAAGAAGCCCTGAATGTCTGCAACCAGGCGCTCATCGACAACGGCACGGCCCGCGATGCCCTGGTTAGCACCGTGTTTCTTTTTGCCGGCGCCACCTTACGCCCCGTGGCCACGCGCAGCTTTTCCGGCAGCGACCTGGACCGGCGTATTCCGGGCAACAAAGGGCTGATCGGCAAAGCGCTGCGCGAGGTCGAGATCACTGCCTCCAACAACCTGGAACGCGACCCTGAACTCCAGACGTTTATCGCTTTTCGTTCCTGCCAGATGGCCGTTTGCATTCCGCTGCGAGCCGGGTTTAACATTTTTGGCGCGATGCTAATTGCTTCCAAAACGGCCGTGCAAATCAACGACGACCAGTACGAATTATTCACTTCCGTAGCCGACCAGGCGGTCATTTCCCTGCAAAATGCGCGGTTGTATCAGGAATTGGAAGCCGAAAAGCAGCGCCTTATCGACGCCAACGAAAACGCCCGTAAAGAACTGGCCCGCGACCTGCACGACGGCCCAACCCAAAGCATTGCCGCCATCGCCATGCGCATCAACTTCATCCGGTCGCTGGTCAGCCGCGACCCGGAACAGGCCGTTATGGAGCTGCAAAAAGTCGAAGAACTGGCCAAACAAACCTCCAAAGATATTCGCGGCATGTTGTTTACGTTACGGCCGTTAATTCTAGAAACTCAAGGTCTCAGGGCCGCCGTGGAAACAGTCATCAACCGCCTGCGCGAGGCCGACGGCCTCAATATCCAGCTCAACGGCGGCGAATACGGCGACCTGCTGGACGACGCCGGGCAAAGCGTCGTCTTCTCCATTGTCGAAGAAGCGCTGGGCAATGCGCGTAAATATTCTCAGGCCACCCAAATCGAAGTGCGCTTCTGGAAAGAAGACAATCTATTTGTCGCCCTTATTCAAGACAACGGCGTCGGGTTCGATACCCAGGATGTCAACCGTGACTACAGCTCGCGCGGCAGTCTGGGCATGGTCAACATGCGCGAACGCGCCGAACGCATCAACGGTTCCCTGCGCGTCGAATCTATCCCCAAACAAGGCACCAAAATCACCCTGGTTGTGCCGCTGGAAAAACACGGCCGTGTCTTCACCCCCGGTTCCCATCGTTAAGGCGGCCAGCTAACCAAAAAAAACCCTAAGGGTTTATGGGTCTTTGGGATTTCATGGGGTTTGGTCTGATTCGTGATTCGTGATTCGTGATACGTGAAGCGTGATGCGTGAAACCTCTCTGGTCACGCATCACGCTTCACGCATCAGGGGCTGTCAACCCCCTGAGTTCCTGAAGAACCGGGTTTATTTGACCTCTGGAAAAGATTCGGCAAAACCCTTAGGGTTTTCACAAATGTGACGGCGTAACAGACGCAACCAACAAACACCGTGTTTGCCTCCCCCCTTCTCCCGTATCCGAAGTTAACCTCGGTCAGCCGCCGATTCCCCTTGTGGGGTCTGGTTGCCCTTAGCTTTTCCGGCTATCTGGCGCTTTGTTTGTGGATGCCGTTGTTGGCCCATTACGGCCGTTTGCCCCTGGCCGATGTGCGCACATTTTCCCCCTCGCTGCTGCAAGGCTTGCTCTATGGTTTGTTGATCGGCGGGTTGTTTGCCCTGTACGCCGCCGCGTTTGCCCAGGTAAGGCAGGGGCAAAAACGGCTCTCGCTGCCCCAACTGCTGCTCGCCACCCTCCTCTTCATTCTGCCGCTGCTCTTCACCTACCCCATCAACGCCACCGACATCTACCGCTACGTCATCGGCGGGCAAACCACCAGTTTGTATGACGCCAATCCCTTCGCCACCCCGCCCAGCCAGCTTCCCGATGCTTCCATCGCGGCCTACGCCGGTGAATGGGCCGACGCGACCTCGCCCTATGGGCCGGTGTGGGAAACGGCCGCCGCCGCCATCACCCGCGTCAGTGGAAACAACCTGCTGCTGGGGCTGCTGATGTTTAAAGGGCTGGCCGCCCTGCTGCACCTGGCCATCGCCGGGCTGATCTGGCAGGTGTTGGCCGGGCAGGAAACGGCCGTACGCACCGCCTTCACCCTGCTCTGGGCCTGGAACCCCGGCCTGCTGCTCACCTTTGTGGTCGATGGGCACAACGACATTCTGATGCTCTTCTGGCTGCTGCTGGGCGTGTGGGTCATGCGCCGGGGGCATCTAACCACCGGCCTGCTGCTGATGGTGCTGGCTCCCTTAACCAAATTCATTGGGCTGCTGCCGCTGCCCTTTTTCTTCCTGGCCGCCTGGCGGCAAATTCCCGCCTGGCGGGGCCGGGCGCGGCTGGCGGCCGGCACGGCCGTTGGCGCGCTGGCTCTGGTGCTAATTACCTTTCTCCCCTTCGGCTCGCCGTTTCACTATGCCCAAAGGCTGCTCTATGAAGCCACCAGCGTGCCCGGCTTTTCGCCGGTCGTACTGCTCTTTTATCTGGCCAATCTGCTGGGGATTCCTCCCACCTATTCGCTGCTCTATGGCCTCGGCGGCGCGCTGGCGCTGACGGCCGTAGGCGCAGGTCTATGGCTGCTGTGGCTGGCGGCACACGGCCGTTCCCCCATTCGCAGCGCCGCCGACATCTTCGCCCTCTACATCGCCCAGGCCCTCAGCTTTCGCATCTGGTACGCTGCCTGGCCGTTCCCCTGGCTGCTGCTAGACGCAGCCGAAGCCCCCGACCCGCGTCAGGCGTTCCGGCTGCAAGCCGGCCTCTGGTTCCTGCTCACCAGCCAGCTATCGGTGCTGATTTACGGGCATCTGCGCGCTTACGCCCTGGGCGGCAGTTCCATTCTGGCCCACCTGGTCGGTGTGCCCTTCACGTTTGGCCTGCCTCTGTTCGCCGCCTGGCGGCAGTACCGGGCGCAAAAACCGGCTGAAGCATAAAACAGACCCCAAGGGTTTGCTCTTGAGAATTTGGATAAGTTAGTCACCAAACCCTTGGGGTCTTGGGGATTTCATGCGGTTTGGTCTGCTGCGTAATACGTGATGCGTAAAACCTCTCCGCTCACGCCTCACGCCTCACGCCTCACGCCTCACGCCTCACGCCTCACGCCTCACGCCTCACGCCTCACGCACCTTACACCGCGCCAAAACCCATCTTTTCCAACTGCTGCGCATCATCGGCCAGGGCCACTTCGGCCACAGCTTTAAAGTCGGCCAGCCAGTCGTCCAATTCGTCTAGTTTGGCGTCGCGCAGCTGCGTCGCTTTTTGCGCATCACCCTTCTCGTTTTCCTGCGTCACGTTGGCGGCGCGCACGGCCGTTACCAGATCCATCTCCGCCTGCGCCTTCGCCGCGTCATAGCCAAACGGCGCCATCGCCGCCAAAAAGTCCGGCTCTTGCAGCAGGCTGGCATAAAATTGCAGCGCCTGCTCCGCCCAGCCAGAGACAGATTTCTTGCGACGGCCGTTCAGCCCCAACCCCTGCTGCGCCCGCACATCGCCCTTAAAAGCCACCCGCGCCAACTTCAACGAACGCGTATAAGCCGTGTCGGCCGCCGCATACACCGCCTCAAGGGCCGCCGTCGCCCCAAACTGCTCGCCGTATTCCCGCTGCTGCGCCTGCTGCAGCGCTTCCGTCTCCTCAAACAAGACGCGGCCCGCAGCCATTCGCTCCGGGCCATAACCAAACGGCGTCAGGGCGGCTTGCAGCGCCCCATCCCCAAGCACGGCGTCAATCGCCACCTGCGCGGCCATCAGCCGCTCCCCAATACCTTGCTTCGATCGTGTTGCCATGGTGTCATCTCCTTTTTGTTATGGCAAAAATAAAAAACAACCAGATAACGAAATGCCGCGCAATCTTGCGCCCAAGATCGCGCCCAAGATTGGTTCAATCTGGGAAGATGGGACCCACCGGGAGGAATGACTGCTTCACCGGGAGGAATGCTTCACCGGGAGGAATGGTTCCGACGCGGGAGGAATGGTTGCTTCGCTGGGATAACTGGCTGCTTCGCGGGAGAACAGGCTGCTTCATAGTCTACGATGGTTACTCACCCATTCTACCTCCCGGAGGTTCATTAGCCTTTAAGAAAATAACCAAATAATTGGCTCGTCATTCTGATTTGTAGGTCGGATTGTTAATCCGACCGTGCGGAATGGCATTCCGCACTACGACACCCCGAAATATTGAGAAGCTGCTCTGCAAAGAACCGCCGGGAGGTTGAATCCATGGAATTGGGGTTCTTCAGGAATTCAGGGGATGGACACCCAATGATGCGTGAAGCGTGCTGCGTGACCAGAGAGACCTCACGCAGCACGCATCACGCTTCACGCCCGATCCCCCGAAATCCTAAAAACCCGGCATTAGATTGACAGCCCGATTCCCCCCCTGCTAAACTTAGGCGTGTTCACCGGTCCCAACACACATCATGGAGGAGCTATGCCAACCTTACGCCTGACCCAAGAAACCATCGCCGAAAACCAATACCGCGCCCGCCTGCGCCTGGAAGGAGACGGCCTGCCCCAGGAAGCCACGGCCGTTTTCACCTTCGCCCTCACCGCCCAAGACCGCGAAGACCTGCGCTGGTATCTGGAAGATTTCTTGCAATACCCCCGGGACCCCGCCCCGGCCATCGCCGCCCGCATCGAACAGCGGCTGGCCGACGTGGGCGACGAGCTGTTCCGCGCCATCTTCCAGGCCGACGACGACGCCCGCGACCTGTGGGCCACCCTGCGCGCCAACCTCAACAACACCCGCGTAGAAATCGTCACCGGCGTGGCCGAAGCCGCGGCCATCCCCTGGGAACTGCTGCGCGACCCCAAAACCGGCGTGCATCTGGCCCTGCGCGCCCCCGCCTTTGTGCGCAGCCACGCGCAGACGGCCCAAAGAGCCTATTGGGCCGCGCCCAACCCCGCCGACCCCATCCGCATTTTGCTGGTCATCTGCCGCCCCGGCGGCAGCCGGGACGTGCCCTTCCGCTCCGTCGCCAGCCAGTTGGTGAAAGGGCTGTCCGACACAGCCCGCCAGCGGTTCGATCTGGACGTGCTGCGCCCGCCCACCTTTGCCCAATTAAGCCAGACGCTGCACCAGGCCAAAGACAACGGCCGTCCCTACCACATCGTCCACTTCGACGGCCACGGCGCTTACCTGGACACCCCGGAAAGCGGCGGCGGCCTCTGGCGGCGGCTCAGCCCGCTGCTGCTCAGCGGGCAGCGGGCCGGCAAACATGGCTACCTGCTCTTCGAGAACCCCGGCCAGGACGAAAACAGCCAGTATGTCGATGGCCCGGCCCTGGGCAAGCTGCTGGTGGATGCCAACGTGCCGGTGCTGGTGCTCAACGCCTGCCGCTCCGCCCACGCCGACCCGCCGCCGCAGCCGGAAACGGCCGTGGCCAGCGCCGCCCTGGGCAGCGCCCAAAGCGCCCAGCAGAGCGCCCACGACAACGTGCGCGCCTTCGGCTCCCTGGCCCACGAAGTGATCGACGCCGGTGTGGCCGGGGTGGTAGCCATGCGCTACAACGTCTACGTGGTCACCGCCGCCCAGTTTGTGGCCGATTTATACGCCGGGCTGGTGCAGGGACGGCCCCTCGGCCAGGCCGTCACCCGTGGCCGCCAGCAGCTCAACGCCCAGCCGCAGCGCGAAATTGGCTTCCGCCCCCTCCCCCTGCAAGATTGGCAGGTGCCCGTGGTCTACGAAGCCGCGCCGCTGCCCCTCTTCCCCCCGCTGCCCGATGGCGGCGAGCTGAATATCAACCTGACCCCCGGCGAAAGCGCCAGCGCGGCCGCCAGCATCGACCAGGAGATGCCGCCCGCGCCGGATGTGGGTTTTTACGGCCGTGACGAAACCCTGCTGGCCCTGGACCGCGCCTTCGACCGCGACCCCATCCTGCTGCTGCACGCCTTCGCCGGCAGCGGCAAAACCACCACCGCCGCCGAGTTCGCCCGCTGGTACTCACTCACCGGCGGCGTCGATGGCCCCGTCCTCTTCACCAGCTTCGAGCGTTACCTGCCCCTGCCCCGCGTCCTGGACAAGTTCGGGCAAATCTTCGGCCCCGCGCTGGACCAGATTGGCGTCCCCTGGCTGGCCCTCAGCGACGCCGACCGGCGCGCGATGGCCTTGCAGGTGATGGCCCAGGTCCCGCTGCTGTGGATTTGGGACAACGTGGAGCCGGTGTCCGGCTTCCCCACCGGCGCGCCCGCCGACTGGACGGCGGCGGAGCAGGCGGAACTCAAGCGCTTCTTGCAAGATGCGCGGCAGACCAAAGCCAAATTCCTGCTCACCTCCCGCCGCGACGAGCGCGGCTGGCTGGGCGACCTGCCCACGCGCCTCGCCGTGCCGCCCATGCCCTTCCAGGAGCGCGTGCAGTTGGCCCGGGCCATCGCCGGCAAACAAAACAAACGGCTCGACGAGGTAGAGGAGTGGCGGCCGCTGCTGGAGTACACCCAGGGCAACCCCCTCACCCTCACCACCATCGTCGGCCAGGCCCTGCGCGACGGCCTGACCAGCAAAGAGCAAATCGCCGCCTACGTGGCCCAACTGCGCCGTGGCGAAGCCGTCTTCGCCGACGAACCGGCCCAGGGGCGGGCCAAATCCCTCGGCGCCTCCCTCAGCTACGGCTTCGCCGCCAGCTTCAACGACACCGAGCGCCAGCAGTTAGCCCTGCTCCACTTCTTCCAGGGCTTTGTCGATGTGGACGTACTGCGCGTGATGGGCGATCCTGACGCTGAGTGGCACGTGCCCGCCCTGCGCGGCCTCACCCGCGAACAGGGCATTTCCCTGCTCGACCGCGCCGCCGAAGTCGGCCTGCTCACCGCCCTCGGCGGCGGCTTCTACCGCATCCACCCCGCCCTGCCCTGGTACTTCCGGCAGCTTTTTGAGCAATATTACGGTGAACAGTCAGAAGTAAGCGGCGATCCAGACGACCTCAATCGTCAATCGTCAATCGTTAATCGTCAATCCCCCGTTCGCGCTTTTGTGGAGGCCATGGGCCAACTGGGCAACTACTACCACGCCCAGTACGAAGGCGGCAACCGCGACGTGATTGGCGTGCTGGGTCTGGAAGAGGCCAACCTGCGCCACGCCCGCCGCCTGGCGCAGCAGCACGGCTGGTGGGGGGCGGTGACCAGCGCCATGCAGGGGCTGCGGGTGCTGTACGACCACACCGGCCGCCGTGGCGAGTGGGCGCGGCTGGTGGCCGAAATCGTGCCCGACTTCGTCGACCCGGCCACCGACGGCCCCCTGCCCGGCCGGGAGGAACAGTGGAGCCTGGTCACGCAGCACCGCGTGCGCCTGGCCCGGGAGCAGCGCGACTGGGACGAAGCGGAGCGCCTGCAGCGCGTGCGTGTGGATTGGGAACCGGCAGCGGGCGGCGGCGGCGCTGGCCCGCCCGCCAGCGGAGTTAGCCGGCGGGGAGCGCAACGCCATCCGCACGCTGGCGGTGTCGCTGCATGAGTTGGGGATATTTTGCGGAGAACAGGAACAACCGGATTGTGTTGATTCTTACGAGGAAGCACCAGTTGTCTTTGCGAATTGACGAACCGCCGGCTGCGGCCGTGGCTGCCTTCAACCTGGGCCATGCCTACAAGAACCTCCCCGCGCTGCGCGACCTGGCGGCGGCGGAACAGTGGTACGGCCGTAGCCTGGCCATGCACGACGAAGGCGACCGGCTGGGACGCGGCAAATGCCACAACCAACTGGGGCTGGTAGCTTACGAGCGCTTCCAGGAGGCGCGGGCGGCCGGCGCGGCCGAGGCCGAACTGCTCAAGCACCTCAACGCCGCCCTCACCTACTACCAGCAGGCGCTGGCCCTGCTGCCCGCCAACGCCGTCAACGACCTGGCCGTCACCCACAACCAGTTGGGCAACATTTACAAGGATGCCGGGCAAACGCCCCGCGCCCTGGAGCATTACCAGCAGTCCATCCACTACGAGGAACAGCAGGACAACTTCTACGGCGCAGGGCAAACGCGCTACAACGTGGCGCTCATGCTGTACCAGCAGGGGCGGCTGCCCGACGCCCGCGCCTACGCCGAAGCCGCCCTGCGCAACTTCCAGGTCTACGGCCCCCGCGCCGCCGCCGAAACCGAACAAACCCAGCGCCTCCTGCAAGCCATCGTCCAGGCCCAGGCCCAGGCCTAACCCACCCCGTCATGCTGAGGTCCTCCGAAGCATCCCCCTCGCCTGGCAGGCCAACCCACCCCGTCATGCTGAGGTCCTCCGAAGCATCCCCCTCGCCTGGCAGGCCAACCCACCCCGTCATGCTGAGCGCAGCGAAGCATCCCCCTCGCCTGGCAGGCCAACCCACCCCGTCATGCTGAGCGCAGCGAAGCATCCCCTCGCCTGGCAGGCCAACCCACCCCGTCATGCTGAGGTCCTCCGAAGCATCCCCCTCGCCTGGCAGGCCAACCCACCCCGTCATGCTGAGGTCCTCCGAAGCATCCCCCTCGCCTGGCAGGCCAACCCACCCCGTCATGCTGAGGTCCTCCGAAGCATCCCCCTCGCCTGGCAGGCCAACCCACCCCGTCATGCTGAGGTCCTCCGAAGCATCCCCCTCGCCTGGCAGGCCAACCCACCCCGTCATGCTGAGGTCCTCCGAAGCATCCCCCTCGCCTGGGCAGGCCGACGTGTGGGGGATTCTTCGCTCCGAAGACTCCGCTCAGAATGACGAGCCAATGACATATCAACACCTCCCGGCGGCTTGGAGCCTCCGGGAGGGTGTCCCAAGGAGACACCCATGTACATAGACGACACCCAACTCCCCTTCATCCCCGCCTGGCAAGGCGACCTCACCACCACCGGCGAAACCTTCGCCCTGCGCGGCTCCGCCGGGCAGGCCAGCATCGGCCAACCCACCTACTGGCCCCTGGCCGCCCCCACCCTGCCCGACATCCCCGGCCTCCAACCCGGCGCGCCCCCATCCGCCCACACCTACGGCCTGGCCCGCTTCCCCTTCACCCTGCGCCCCGGCGACGGCCTGCGCGTGCAGCGCGCCGACTTCACCCTCGCCCTCTACCCCAGCGGCCCCGGCCCCCGCCCCACCGTCTACGACGCCTACCCGCCCACCACCACCATCGACCAGGAAGGCGAAGTCACCCTCGCCCTGGGGCCGGCCCTCAAATTCGGCTCCGTCGACGCCGCCCTGGCCAAAGTGGAAGGCACGCTCAAGCTGCGGCGCACGGCCGCAGCCATCACCGTCGATGGCCTGGGCGAAAGCGACGTGCGCTGGACCTTTCTGGAGCGCGGCCGCACCCTGCTGGCCGGCAGCCTGGTGGTCTACATCGTGCTGGCCCTGCCGCCCGGCCTGGCCCACGCCCGCGCCGCCGCCCAGTTGGCCGTGCGCCTGAACACACCCTGGGGCAGCCTGCTCGGCCGCCTGCCCGACGAGGCCGAGGCGAAGGTAAGCTGGCGGCTGCCCTAGTACAACTGAGAGTGGGGAGTGGGGAGTGGGGAGTGGGGAGTGCGGAGTGCGGAGTGCGAGACCTAATCAATCTCCAATCTCCAGTCTCCAGTCTCCAGTCTCCAGTCTCCAGTCTCCAGTCTCCAGTCCCCTATCTCCCAGCAATTCTCAATTTAACCAGAAATGTGTCATGCTGAGAGCCTGTGCTGAGGCCGCCGAAGCATCCTCCGAAGCATCTCCTTCTTCTGGTGAAGCGGGATGCTTCCCCGTTCGACGTTGCTCAGGGCCGAAGACTCCGCTCAGCATGACAGTTCAGCGTAAATTGCAAAGAAATTACCTTGTTCGCACGAATGCCTGATCTAAATTGAGAATTCCTGCTATCTCCCCCACCGGTTTACACTTCCCCCCATCCGTGCTACCATTCGCCCACTATGAGACCAGACAGCATTCGACCCAACAGGTGGCTGGTTGCGCCCCCGGTGCCCGCCGCCATTCAAACACAACTTAGCCACATCAACCCCGTCTTACTCCAGGTGCTTTATAACCGGGGCATCATCGACCCGGCCCATTTGCAAGCCTTTGTCGAGCATCGCTACCTGGAAAACAACGACCCCTTCCTGCTAACCGACATGGACAAAGCGGTGGCCCGCATCCAACAAGCCATCGAAAACGAAGAAACCGTCGTGGTCTACGGCGATTTCGACGCCGACGGCGTGACTTCGACGGTGCTGCTGACGGAAGCGCTGCGCGGCTGCGGCCTGGACCGCGAAAAAGCGCGCCCCTACATTCCCGACCGGGTGGATGAGGGCTACGGTCTGAACGTGGAAGCGCTGAGCAAAATCAAAGAAGAGTTCAACGCCAGTCTGGTGATCAGCGTAGACTGCGGCATCCGCTCGGTGGCCGAAGTGGCCCACGCCCGCGACATCGGCCTGGACATGATCGTCACCGACCACCACAGCTTGGGGCGAGAGCTGCCGCCGGCGCTGGCGGTGATTAACCCGAAACGGCCGGATTCCGCCTACCCGGAAACCATGCTGGCCGGCGTGGGCATTGCCTACAAACTGGCCCAGGCGCTGCGCCAGGCCATGCCCGCCCGCGCCCAATTCGACGAACGCGACCTGCTCGATCTGGTCGCCATCGGCACGGTGGCCGATCTGGCCCCCTTACTCGGCGAAAACCGCCAGTTGGTAACCGATGGCCTGGTGGTATTAAACGAAGCGCGCCGTCCCGGCGTCGCCGCCCTGGCCGAAGTGGCCCGCCTGAAGCCCGGCCAACTTTCGGCCGAGTCGATTGCTTTTGGCCTGGGGCCGCGCATCAACGCGGCCGGGCGGCTGGCCCATGCCTATGACGCGGCCCGGCTCTTAGCCATCAACAACCGGCCGCAAGCCAACCAGTTTGCCGCCAAATTAAACGAACTGAACCAACAGCGCCAACGCCTGACGGCCGAATTAACCGCCAAAGCGGAAGGTCTGATTCAGCCGGAAGCGCCCATCCTCATTGCCGCCGACGCTGGATTTGTGTCGGGCGTGGTGGGGCTGGTGGCCAGCCGTCTGGCGGAAGTGTATTACCGCCCGGCCATCATCATGGAGATGGGCGAGGAAGAAAGCCGGGGGTCGTGCCGATCGATTCCTGAATTTCACATTACGGAAGCGCTGGACGAGGTGGCCGATTTGCTGGTGCGCCACGGCGGCCATGCGCAGGCGGCCGGGTTCACGGTGCGCAATGAAAACCTGGAGGCTTTTGTGGCGCGAATGACGGCCATCGCGGCCAGCAAATTAGACGGCCTGGATTTGTATCCCACGATCACCGTCGACGCCGAAATCGACCTGGACGCCGTCGATTGGGCGCTGTACGAAAGTCTTTCCCCGTTGGAACCGACGGGGTACGCGAACCCGACGCCGGTGTTTATGAGCCGCCATGTGGAGGTACTCAGCCACCGCGTGGTGGGGCAGGATGGGTCGCATTTGCAGTTTAAGGCGGTGGGAACGGCCGTGGGCGGCTACCGTGAATTGGGCGCGATTGCGTTTCGGCAGGGGGCGTGGGCGGCGCATATGCCCCAGTATGTAGACCTGGTGTACACGGTGGGGGTGAATGAGTGGAACGGCCGTCGCAGCTTGCAGCTCATGGTCCAGGATATGCGGGCCACGGAAGCGGAAAACATTGCCACAAACGTGAGGGAATAACATGAAAGTCTTGGTTACCGGCGCGGCCGGTTTTATCGGCAGCCATTTGGCCGCCAAACTCGCCCGACGCGGCGATGATGTTGTGGGTTTGGATAATTTTAACGACATTGTGTACGACTCGGAACGGAAATACGGCCGTGCCCAATCCCTGGCCCAATTCGCCAACTTCAGAATGATCCAGGCCGACATTACCGACCGGGAACGCATGTTGGCCATCTTCGCGGCAGAAAAATTCGAGGCGGTCGCCCATCTGGCCGCCCTGGCCGGCGTGCGCAACGCCGTTAAATATCCGGCCCTGTACGTGCAGGTAGACCTGAACGGCACGCAAAACCTGATGGATGCCGCGCTGGCGGCCGGCGGCGTGCAAAACTTCGTCTTTGCCTCCACTTCCTCGGTGTATGGCAATACCCAAGTCGTTCCCTTTGTAGAAACAGACCCCTGCGACCGCGCTTTGCAGCCTTACGCCGCCGCCAAACGAGGGGCCGAAATTCTAGGTCACTCCTACCACCATTTGTTTGGCCTGAATTTTACCGTGGTGCGCTTCTTCACGGTTTATGGTCCCAGCGGCCGGCCGGACATGATGGCTTATTTGCTGGCGGAAAGCGTGACCAAGGGCACACAAGTGCCGCTGTATGAAGGCGGGCAAATGTACCGCGATTGGACCTACGTGGATGACACCACCGACGGCGTGGTGGCAGCGCTCGATCGGCCGTTGGGGTATGAGATCATTAATCTGGGGCGCGGCGAACCGACGCTGCTGCGCGATTTTGTGACGATGATCGAGACGCTGGCCGGGCGCCAAGCGAATCTGATCAACAAGCCCAAACCGGCGGCCGATTTTGTCTTAAATCAGGCGGATATTTCCAAAGCGCGGAGATTGTTGGGGTATGATCCGAAGGTTTCGGTTGCGGAAGGGGTGCAGCGGTTTTGGGAGTGGTATGCTGCGAAGGCGCCGTAGGCGGTTAACTAACAGCGGTTGACTTGGGCGTTTCGCTGGCGGTAACGGCCGTGGGGAGGAGGATGTGGAAGGTGCTGCCGGGGAGGGTGGCAAAATCCTGGCCGGAGCTTTCGACCCAGATACGGCCGTTATGCGCCTGAATAATCCCCCTGGCCACAGCCAGCCCCACCCCCAATCCACCGCCCAAGAATGATGATTTGCTGCTGGAATGGTGGTCGATGGAGCCGACAATGTAGAACTGATCGAAAATGTAGGGCTGATCTTCGGGGGCGATGCCAATGCCGGAATCCTTGATGTGCAGCATGACGGCGCCCGCTTCGGTGGAGCCGGAAATGAAAATCGAGTGGTCGTCGGGGGTGAATTTGATGGCGTTTTCGATGACGTTGGTAACGGCCGTGTGCAAATGTTCCTTATCCCCTTGAATCGGCGGCAAACCTTGCAGGCCGGTGACTTCAATTTCTATGGAGCGTTTCGCGCACACCGGCTGCATTTCACCCACAATGGCATTGACCAGGTTGGCCAAAGAAACTGCCTCCAGGTAAAGGTCCAGGCGGTTGGTGGCAATGCGGGAAATGCCGATAATTTCATCCACCACCTGCGCCAGGCGGGCCATGCCCCGAATCATTTTTTCCACAGAGGTTAACGGCCGTTGCCAATCCACCACCCCGCTCTGGTCTTCATCCTTCAACTGCCGAATTTGCATGTCCAATAACTGGGCATAGCCGCTTACCAGGGTCAGCGGCGTGCGCAGTTCGTGCGACGCCAGGGTAATAAAATCGCTTTTCAACCGATCCAGCCGGTAAAGGCGCTGGTTGGTTTTTTCCAGCTCACGCAGCTTATCTTCCAATTGGGTGACCATATCTTGCGCGTGGCGTTGCAACTGTTCGTAACGGACTGTCTCGGTGAGGGTTTGGATACGGCCGTGTAAAAACGCCTCCACTTCATCCGGCAAAGCATCCACGTCGATTGGCTTAGTGAGATACCCCGTACAGCCGGCAGCTAAAGCCAATTCGCGGCTGCCCGGCGAATTATTCGCCGTCAGGGCCACAATTGGCACCGACTCCAGATTTGGCAGGCTGCGCAGGCGCGTGGTCACTGCCCGACCATCCATATTGGGCAAGTTGATATCCATCAACACCAGATGCGGCTGCGTGGTTCGCGCCATCGTAACCCCCTCCAGGCCATCAGACGCCAACACTACCTCATACCCCGAACTACGCAGCACACGAGAAACCAATCGACGGCTGTCGTTATCATCTTCTATGTAGAGCACTCTGGCTAATGTATTCATCTTGCAACTCACCAATACTTGAAATCTAATGGGATTACTTCCCTATTGTTACACCTCCTGCCTTAATTTTCACATTAACTAGGCGAGAATTCCGTATGTTTCCAACTCGCCTTCGCCCAATCATCGCTCAATTTGACACAAATGGTATAATGTTTGTTGAAATTCAGGATGGTAAATTTAAAATCTACGTGACGATACAGACCCCAAAGGTTTGCTCCTAAGAATTTAGATTATTGGAGCATTAAACCCTTGGGGTCTTGCCAAAGAAACCTGAACAATTACAAATCTACAGTGTATACCATCCACTGTCATCCTAGCTATCGCACTAAACGGAGATTGTTTGTGCCGTTGCCACCCCACAAATTGATAACCACGCAAACCAGTTGGCAAGAGTGCCTCACCGCCCTAAGACAGGAATCTCGTTTTGCCATTGATCTGGAAGCCAACAGCATGTACGCCTATCGGGAGCGGGTTTGCCTTATCCAGATTTCTATTCCAACCCAAGATTATATTATTGATCCAGTAGCGCCTTTAGACCTAACCGGTTTAGGAGAATTGTTGGCGAACCCGGCCGTGGAAAAGGTCTTTCATGCGGCCGAATACGACCTGATTCTGCTGAAACGAGAATACGAATGGGAGCTGAATAATCTGTTCGATACGATGTGGGCAGCGCGTATACTGGGGTATAAACAATATGGTCTGGCCAACTTGTTGGAAAACGTGTTTGGCCTTAAATTAGATAAGCAATATCAAAAATCGAACTGGTGCAGACGGCCGTTATCCCCGGCGCAGCTTATCTATGCCCAGCACGACACCCACGACCTGCTCCAACTGCGCGACCACCTGGAACGTGAATTGCACACCGCCAACCGCATCACCGAGGCGCAAGAAATCTTTCTGGAACAAACCAAAGTCCAACCGGGAAATCATGAATTTGATCCAGAGAGCTTCTGGTCGATTCATGGCATTCATGAATTATCGGGCGAACAACGCGCCGTCCTTAAAGCCATCAACATTTACCGCGATCAAGAAGCCCAACGGCGCAATCAACCCCTCTTTAAGATATTTGGCGACCGCACGATGATGGAAATTGTGCGCCAGATGCCGCACACATTGTCTGAGTTGGGTCAGATTTATGGTATGTCTTCGGGCCAACTGCGGCGATATGGGCGGCAGCTGCTGCGGGTTATTGCCGAGAACGAATCTGGGCCAGCGCCAAAGCAGCCGAAACGGCCGTCTCGACCGCCCGACGACGTGTTATGCCGCTACGAAAAGCTGCACAACTGGCGCAAGCAGCGCGCCCAAAAACGGGGCGTAGAATCCGACGTTATCCTGAGCCGCGATGTTTTGTGGGCGATTGCCCGCGAAAACCCCCGCACCACCGAAGAACTCATCCAAATGGGAATTGGAGCCTGGCACTGCCAAACATATGGCAGTGAAATCATCAAACTGCTGGCAAATCACCAATAACAAACCCGATAGAATTGGAGGGCAGCATGGATATTCAATTTCATGGCGCGGTGCGCACAGTTACTGGATCACAACATCTGCTGACGGTAAACGGCCGTAAAATTCTCCTTGACTGCGGCCTCTATCAAGGCTCCCGCCAGGCAAGTTACCAGCGTAATCAAAACCTGCCCTTCAACGCCGCCGACATCGACATCTTGGTGCTTTCCCATGCCCACATCGACCACAGCGGCAACGTGCCCAATCTCGTCAAAAGCGGCTTTCGCGGCGACATCGTCTGCACCTACGCCACCCGCGACCTGTGCGCCATCATGCTGCGCGACAGCGCCAACATCCAAAACTACGACATTCAATACCTGAACAAAAAAAGAGCGCGCAAAAATCTACCGCTGCTCACCCCCATTTACACCGTAGAAGATGCCATCGAATGTCTGACGCATTTTGTGGGCATTGGATACGGCCGTCCCTACAAACTTCTGCCCGGCATCACCCTCACCTTCCTCGACGCCGGACACATCCTCGGTTCCGCCATCGTCGTGCTGGACATTGAAGACCAGGCCACCGGACAAGATGTGCGCCTCGTATTCAGCGGCGACTTAGGCCGCCCCGACCGACCCATTCTACGCGATCCCACCTTCATCGACCGCGCCGACATCCTCATCATCGAAAGCACTTACGGCAACCGCACCCATCCCGCCCTCGAAGAAGCCAGCGACAAACTAGAAAAAATCATCAACGCCACCTATGCCCGTGGCGGCAAGTTGATTGTGCCCGCCTTTGCCGTAGGTCGCACCCAAGAATTAGTCTATCGCATCCATAAACTGGTCGAATCCCGAGACATCCCCCCGAACCTGCCCATCTACGTAGACAGCCCATTAGCCATCGACGCCACCGGCATTTACCGCCTGCACCCAGAATCCTACGACAACGAAATCGCCCAATTCATGCTTGCCAATCATGGCAGCGACCCGTTTGGCTTCGACATGATGCGCTACACCCGCACCACAAGCGAATCGAAAGAATTAAACTTCCTGCGCGAACCGGCCGTTATCATCAGCGCCAGCGGCATGGCTGAAGCCGGCCGCATCCTCCACCACCTCAAAAACAATGTAGAAGATCCCCGCAACACCGTTTTGATTGTTGGTTGGCAAGCGCCAGACACGCTAGGCCGCAGATTGGTAGAAAAACAACCCATCGTCAAAATATTCGGCGAGGAATACCAACTGAAAGCTCAGGTGGAAACCATTAACGGCTTCAGCGCCCACGCGGATCGCCATGAACTGCTCGCCTGGACCGGTCACTTGCAAAAGCCGCCGCAGCATACCTTCATCGTCCATGGCGAAGAAGAGGCAGCTTTCTCTTTTGCCCAGGCTTTGCAAGAAGAACAAGGGTTTCGCAATGTCACCGTACCGGAATTGGGCCAGTCGTTTACGATTGGATAAAATCGGAAAAACGAGGTCAGCCCTCAAGCACATGAACTAGCCGCCATAGTCCAAGATTCCTATCCACTTATGAACGGTAAGTTTGTTATAGTACAGGCACTCCCCTAACCAAAAGGGATTGTGAGTGATGTACCATCAATTACCAGAATCAGAAGTAATGGAATTTAATGACGAAGGGGGTCATCTATCATGTTGATTATGGATACTGCTTTGAATCCAATTCTACGACCAACACGACCTGCCGAAAACACGAAAGCAGATGTGACCGATTTACGAGAAACGCTTCTACGGCTCAATGTGTGGCCGGAAGCTGGCGATGAGTTTTTGGCCCTGCTGCCTGTGTCGCGGTGGCATGCGCCCCCGCTAACCAATGAAGATAACGAATGGCTTTCCATTGTGGCTCAAGCTGCGCTAAAGGGGGATGATTTGGGTTCCAATTACCCGGCGTTTTTCCAGAAGCTCATCACCAACGCCAACTTACGTCAGGCATTTTTAGATGAATTAATCCATCGGCAACCGGAACACACGCCGAATGGGAATAATGTAATGAAGCAATAGATCTGCCCTCCAATACGTGATAGATCGTAGAAAAAAGCCGCCATTGGTTTTAGACACAGTGGCGGCTTTTCTTTTGGTTAAATGACGGCAAGCTCTTTACCGACTTTTTCAAAGACGGCCAATGCTTCTTCCAGATCGTCTGGGCTGTGCGCGGCCGAGTTCATTACCCGAACGCGGGCTTTGCCCTGGGGCACGGTAGGGTAGCCAATGGCCATGGCAAACACGCCTTCTTCGAAGAGCCGGCGGCTGAAGGTTTGAGCGAGTTTGGCATCGCCTAACATGACGGGGACGATGGGCGTCTGGCTAAACCCGGTGTCGAAGCCGAATGACTGCATGGCTTCTCTGAAAAGTTTGGCATTGGCCCAAAGTTTGTCTACGAGTTCTGTGGATTCTTGCAGGACGTTGACGGCTTCCAGGCAGGCGGCAACGTCGGGCACGGTCATGGCGCTGGAGAAGAGGAACGGCCGTCCCCGCTGCCGCAGCCAATCGATTATTTCTTGCCGTCCGGCCACCAGCCCACCCACAGCGCCAAACGCTTTGCTGAGGGTGCCAACTTCAACATCGACACGGCCGTGCAGCCCAAAATGATCCACAATCCCGCGTCCACCTTCGCCCAACACACCTTCGCCGTGGGCGTCGTCTACCATCAACAAAATGTCGTATTCGTTGGCGATGTCGCAAATTTTGTCTAGAGGGGCAATATCGCCATCCATGCTAAATACGCCATCGGTAATGATGAGGCGACGGCCGTATCCTGTGGTTTCCTCGATTTTGCGGCGCAAATCTGCCGTATCGTTGTGGGCGTAACGGACAATGGTAGCGCGGCTCAGTCGCGAGCCGTCGATGATGCTGGCGTGATTCAATTCATCAGAAAAAATGACGTCATCGCGACCAACCAGGGCCGGAATGGTGGCTAGATTGGCCGTAAAGCCGCTTTGAAAGGTAATGCAGGCGGCGGCGCGTTTAAATTCAGCCAGACGTTTCTCCAATTCAATGTGCAAAGACATGGTTCCGGCGATGCTGCGAACTGCGCCAGGGCCAACGCCGTAGGCGTCGATGCCTTGCTGCGCGGCTTGCCGCAGCCGGGGGTGATTGGCCAGGCCGAGGTAATTGTTGGCGCAGAAGTTGAGCAGGTAACGGCCGTCTATTTTTACCCGGGCGTCCATCGGCGAATCGATGGTGCGGATAACGTTAAACAGCCCGGCTTCTTTTAGACCGGTAATTTCCTCAGAAATCCAATCCGTGCGGTGGTTACTCATTTTTTCTCCTTTAGGGCGTAAAAAAGCCTATGACTTGATCTTGAAATTTGGGTGCGTGATAAAAATAGGAAACGGCCGTTTACATGGCCGTCGGGAAATCAAAAAATTTCGTTTCCAGGCCAAACTTTTCGCTTAGATGTTGGCCAAGCGCCTGAACGCCCACCGTTTCGGTGGCGTAATGACCGGCGTAGATAACGTTCAGGCCATAATCGGCGGCGGCCCAATAATTGGCGTGAGACGTTTCGCCGGTTAGCAAGGTATCGCAGCCCAATGCCTGAGCGGCGCTGGCCTGATCCGCGCCAAAACCAGAGAGGATGGCTACCTGGGAGACGGTTTGCGGGCCGTGTGCCAGGACACGGGCGGTTGTGTGTAACTGGCGTTCGATTGTCTGGACGAATTGGGGAAGCGGGGTAACGGCCGTTACCCGTCCCCAAACGCCAATCGGCTGTCCCATTGGCGCGCACCACCCATCAATGACTGCCACGCCCAATAACCGGGCCAGCACGGCGTTGTTGCCCACCTCAGGATGTCCATCCAAAGCCAGATGCGCGGCATAGAGGTGCATGTTTTGCTGCACCAGCAGGCGCACCCGCCGCCCCAGGGGGCCGGCCAACCGCTCAACGCTGCGCCAAAGGATGCCATGATGCACCAACAACAAATCGGCGCCCCATTCGGCGGCCGCCAGAATGACTGGCGGCGCAGCATCGACAGATAGCGCGATTTTACCAATGGTATCGCTGCTGGCCTCTAGCTGTAGCCCTTGTGGTCCATAATCTTTAAACTCAGCTATCCGCAGAAAGCTGTCCAAATAAGCAACGAGATCGGTTTTTAACATGATGACATTCATCTCTTAACGAATTATTAACAGAATGCTGCTGGCCTCAGGATTGACGCAATTTTTTATCCCTTGTATACTGCTTTGGTCATGAGCAAAGAGGATCTTTTGCATGAGCCTGTGCTCTTGCTAAATGTGAACTTTGAACCCCTACACGTCTGCAACACGAAGCGAGCGCTGGCGTTGGTGCTGGCTGGCAAAGCAGAAATTATCATGAACGGCCGTGGCTACTTACGCAGCAGTTCCGCCGAATTTGAAATTCCCTCTGTCATCAAACTCAGCACCATGATTCGGCGTCCGCGCCCCAGAGTGACCTTGTCTAAGCGCGAGGTTTTGCGTCGAGACAATTATACTTGCCAGTATTGCGGGCGTAAATCGCGGCAATTGACAATTGATCATGTAGTACCGCGCCATTTGGGTGGTCCTCATTCATGGGAAAATCTGGTAGCCGCATGCCCATCTTGTAATCGGCAGAAAGGGGGGAAATTGTTGGACGAAGTGGGTATGCCACTTCATCGCCAGCCGGCCGAACCAACGCCAACGGCCGTTTATCGGTTCGGCACACATTTGGAAAACCACGAAGAATGGGTGCAGTTTATTGAGGGGTGGTAAGCTGCCTTCAGACAGCCAGTTGCTGTGCGCGGCTAATAATTTCATCCAGGCCAGCGTCCGTCAGTTTTACCAGTTCGGCAACCATTGATTCGTAAGCGTCTCGGGAACGGCCGTAAGGATCGCTAATACTATACTTCCTCCCCATCATCTCGCTCATCAAAAAAATCTTATCCACCGCCCAAGGAAATTCAACTCGCAGCGCTTCCGCATGTCCGGCTTCCATACACAGCACTAAATCAGCTTCTTTCAAATGCCGCCGATCGATCATCTCCGCTTGATGACCCGAGATGTCTAGCCCTTGCTGCGCCATCAATTCCAGGCTGTACTGCGAAGCCCCTCTTTTTTCTTGCGCCCAAGTACCCGCCGATCGAACCACCCAATCGTTTAAACCGCGCCGCTGCAATCTGTCTCGCAGCAATGCGGCAGCCACAGGCGAACGACATATATTAGCTGTGCAAACTATCAGAATATGCGCCATAGATACAGCAACAGGCTTCCTCAAAGCCACAGGCGCGCTGAGGAAGCCTGTTCAAATCACTCTCAATCTAAATCAGGCTGCAAGATGCCATAATTGCCATCACGCCGGCGATAAAGAACATTGATGGCTTCTTCTTCGGCGTTAAAGAACACAAAAAAGTCATGGCCTAAAAGTTCCATCTGCTCAATAGCTTCTTCCGTAGACATAGGTTGAAGAGCAAATTGTTTGTAACGTACAATTGTTTGTTCGGTTACCTCTTCTTCCTCTTCTACTGGCAAAGGTTCGCCAACCCATTGTTCTTCAGTCCCGGTGCCACGCCAACGACGCTGCCGCTTGCCACGATAACGCTTGATTTGCCGGTAAAGCTTGTCTACGACAGTATCGATTGCGGCAAAAATATCATTGCTGCGCTCTTCCGCTCGTAAGATGGTTCCCCGATCGTCACGAATCGTGATCTGCGCAACCTGCCGCTCGACAGCGCTACGTGTGTTTTCAGTACTGAGATCAACCCGGATTTCGGTTAAATTAGGCATATACCGGTCTAACCGTTCCGTTTTCTTCTCCACATAATTCTCAAGTCTCTGTGTAACATCTAAGTTGTGACTATGTATTGAAACATCTACCATCTCAGTTTCTCCTCGGATTTAATGTGGGAGTTATTATCCCACTACTATATGGCCCGTGCCACACAATAAGCTGATACACTACAGGCTCCGGCGGTCAACAATGCCTCGGCCGCAGCAGAAAGGGTTGCTCCGGTTGTGCAAACATCATCCACTAAAAGAATATTTTTGCCTATTACATCTTGATCATTAACTGCAAAAGCTCCTGATACATTAGAACGACGGGCTTCTGCATCCAAACCAACTTGCGGGGGCGTCGATCGGACGCGCTGTAAGCTATGGGCATTATGAGCCAGTCCGACCTGTTCAGAAAAATGATTAACAATTAGCTCGGATTGATTATAGCCTCGTTTTTTTTGCCGCTGGGCGTGTAAGGGAATGGGAATAACCAGGTCAGCTGGGCATTGCCAGGTGGGCCACGCGCTGGCCATCATATCGGCTAACGGACCGGCCAAAGCAAAGGCATTGTTATATTTCATTTGGTGTATGATATGGGGAATAATATCGTCGAAGACAACGGCCGTACGCACTTGTTTAAGGGGTAACGGCCGTCGCTGGCACACTGCGCAAAGACCAATAGGCTTTTGCAATATTCGGCCACATGCCGGACAAATCGGCTCACAAACCCACGGAATTTTTGTCCGACAATCCGCGCACAAGAGCGCTCCCACCTTCTGACAGTTAACACAAACCGGTGGAAAGACAAAGTTAACTAAATGATTGGTCAGATTCCTGACTTGCCCAAGCCAGGATGCAGGCGACATGTTGATATCTCCGATTGCCAATGATTCGCCTATAAATACGTAAAGGCCACAGCCTTCCGCTGCCCCAAATCTCAGCCAGTCAGACCCTTAAGGGCATCGCTGCGCGCCACCTGAATACCCGCCGGACCCAATAAGACGATAAAAATGGAAGGAAAGATCAGGAAAACAAGCGGGAATGTCATTTTCACTGGCGCTTGCTGGGCGCGTTCTTCAGCTCGCTGCCGTCGGCGCACACGCATTTGCTCCGATTGAATCCGCAAAACCTTACCAATTCCTACACCAAGTTGTTCTGCTTGCAAGATGGCGGCAATAAAGCTGGTCACATCAGGCACATCTGTGCGCTCTGACATGTCTTTAAGCGCTTGCCTGCGGGATTTCCCAAGCTGCATTTCGTAAATAACCCGTCCAAACTCATCCGAAAGCGGATCGTCCCATTTTTCGCTCACTTTTTGCATTGCCGCGTTAAAAGTTAAGCCAGCATCTACACAAATCGTCATCAGGTCGAGCGCGTCTGGCAGCTTCTTTAAAATGCTTTGTTTCCGTCTATCAATCATAGAACGGAGAAACATAGCCGGTAAATAATTTCCCAATGCCGCACCGCCTAAAGCATATAAAATACGCTTGGTAGGTTCTGCGCCATTACGAGTCATCATAAGGAACACCAACCCGCCCAAAACCACAGTTGCCAGGCCGCGTACAATCCAAAACTCGGCTGCCGACATATTTCGTGGGTTGCCGGCTAGTTGCAACTGTCTTGTTGTCCGTTCTAATGTAGTTTGAGGGGTGAAACGGATGACAAAATCACTAATTCTTCTAACAATTGGCACAAAAATGCGATCAGTGATGGGCATCGACAATTCGATGTCTTCAATCGAAACCAATTCTTCACGCGCTGCAAATTCATCAATGCGCGCCGTCAATGGATCTTCTTCCGAGCGGCGCAACAGCAGCACGCTTGCGCCAATGATGAAAACAGCTACAACGGCAATTACGACTAAGAATAAGACAGGCATCTTTTTACTCCATTATTCATGGGTTCTCAAAATATTATTCTTGGAGCCAATGAAAGCAGTGAAACACAGACGGTTCGCTTTCGATTTCACCTTTTTGTCCTAAACCTCGATATCTACAATTTTCCTAATTGCCAACATACCCATCAACATCATAAACAAACCGCTGCCAATTACCAACCAACCGCAAGGCAAATAAGGTTCCAAGACCCAGGGCTTATCTTTTGCCCACAATTGAGCCATATATTCCCCATTGATGGCGTAAAGAACGCCAGATAATGCCAGGGGTAATAGGCCAACAACCCAACCAGAAATGCGGCCTTGAGCCGTTAATGTGCGAATTTCGCCTTTTATCCGCACGCGTTCACGAATGGTAAAGCTGATCGTGTCTAAGATTTCGGCCAGGTTACCGCCTACTTCGCGTTGGATGTTAACGGCCGTAATAATCAAATCCAGGTCTTCACTAGGCACTCGTCGGTACATGTTCGCCAGAGCCTCTTCCAAACCCAACCCCAAACGAACTTCCTGTACCACCCGCTCAAATTCTCTGGAAACCGGTGGCGGCAATTCAGTCGCAATTGCCTCCATCCCCTGCAATACACTATAACCTGATCGTAATGCGTTCACCCATAAATTTAAAGTGTCACTGAGTTGATTATCAAATGCACGCATCCGCTTACTAGCCGAATAAGAAATATAATATTTCGGTAATTGAAGCCCCACTATCGCGCCAATGACGCCCATCAAAATGCTGCGATGCATCAATAAATAGCCGGCAACCCCCAGGCCTATAGCGCTCAATATAACTAGAATCACGTACTCGCTAACACGAAGTTTTACATCCGCTTTGGCGATACGCTCTTTCGTCGGCGCAAAAAAACCTCGGCCCGATAGCGCGGTATCCAATTTATCCGCCAGGTCGTCGCCCTTGTCTGCCTCAATTTCCTCAACCACATCTACGACGTCCGTAGCGCCCACAAATTGCTCAAGACGTTTGTCGACATTTCCCCGACTGCCACTGGTCACCAGCGCAATGCCAGCTCCAAATACCACCAATAAAGAAGCGCCAGCTAATATGATCAAAATGACGGGAGACACAATAATTTGCTCCTTTTCAACGCTTAACGCCGATTGCGCGCGCCAATACCAAAAATTGATGGCGGCAGCATAATACCCGCTTCCTGAATTTTCCACATAAACTTAGGACGTAACCCCGTAGGACGTAAACGCCCAATCACCTTACCATCTTCAATACTCGTTTGTTCAAACCGGAAAATCTCGGAAGTGGTAATAACATCGCCTTCCATACCCTGGATTTCACTAATGGACATAACTTTTCGAGTACCATCACGCATGCGATCTTGATGAACAATCAAATGAATGGCTGAAGCAACTTGCTCACGAATAGCGCGATGGGGTAAATCCATACCTGCCATCAATACCATCGTCTCCAAACGAGATAACATATCTCGTGTACTGTTGGCATGGCCCGTCGTCATGCTGCCATCATGGCCTGTGTTCATCGCTTGCAACATATCCAGGGCCTCACCGCCTCGAACCTCTCCAACGATGATTCGGTCAGGGCGCATACGCAAAGAGTTGATCACGAGATCTTGAATGGTGACAGCCCCTCGCCCTTCCACGTTTGCTGAACGCGATTCCAATGTCACCACATGTTCCTGGCGCAATTGCAGTTCAGCCGCGTTTTCTATTGTTACAATTCGTTCCCCATCAGGAATAAAACTCGAGAGGATGTTTAGAAGCGTTGTTTTTCCAGAACCTGTGCCTCCGGAGACCAGGACGTTGAGCTTGGCAATAACACACGCTCTTAAGAATTCAACCGCTTCAGGAGTAATACTGCCAAACTCAATCAGGTTTTCAACCGTAAATGGGATTTTGGAGAACACACGAATCGTTAAAGATGCGCCATTTAAAGAAATGGGAGGAACCACTGCGTTGACACGAGAACCATCGGGCAAACGGGCATCAACCATTGGAGAACCCTCATCAATACGACGACCCAATGGGGCGACAATTCGATCGATAATTCGCAGCAGGTGATCGTTATCTTCAAATGTAACGTTCGTCCGTTGCAATTTACCACTTGATTCAATGTACACATGCTCAGGCCCGTTCACCATAATTTCGGTGATGCCATCTGTCTGTAGAAATTGTTCAAGTGGTCCATAACCCAGAATTTCGGCAACAATAGATTCAAACAAACGCCGCTTTTCGTTTCGGGTAAGAACAATACTTTCTTCTTCTAGCATTGTCTCGAACATTTCCCGAATAGTCGCTCGTACTTCGGCCGTCTGGGTAATATCCATGCCTGGGTCTAGTTCGGATATTAACTTTTGTTGAATACGATTCTTCAACTCAACATAAGCATCTCGCGAGCCAACGGCCGGAGACGACCGCTTTACCCGCAATTCTTGCAACTTGGAAGATTGAGTTTCTGTTGGTGCGGGTTGTTGTTGGTTTTGTTCAATTCGTTTTAATAGAGACACCGCTTAACCTCCACCTTACCGTTTTCCGAATAGACGTCCAAACAAGCCACTGGTATCTGCTTTTTCTGCACGGCCGTTTGTGCCGTCTATTTTTTCTTTTCCCAATTCTTGAGCTACTGTTTGAGCCAGCTTGACAAGCGCAAGGCCAATTGGCTTCTTCTTATTTGATCCGAGGATGACGGGAACGCCTTGATCGATTGCTGCACTGACTGTCAAATCGTCTTCAGGAATAGTCATTAAAACAGGTCGCTTTAGCGTTTCGCTGATATCTTTCACGGATATACCTTGTTTCGTGGACAGCCTGTTCACCACGAGCCAAACTTTTTTCTGCTGGTATTCTAAACTTTGGGCCAGATCGAAAAAACGGCTGACATTTTTTAAGCTAGGCAAATTCTGTTGCGTGACCAACAAAATACGATCTGCTTCATCCAATATTGACAAGGCGATATCATTAAGACTGGATGTTGTGTCTACGATGATGTAATCGTAAATCTGCCGCAAGCTGGCCCACAATACTTTTAAGCTGGCTTCTGTAACGACATCTGCCATTTCTGGTCGTGGCGGCGACATCAAAACGTGTAAGCCACTTCGATGGACCTGTACAACGCTGTTGATTAAATCAGCGTCAATCTCGCTATCGCGCGCACTTAAGTCGACAACACTTGTCACGGGTTTCATGTTTAGCATAACAGCGACATCGCCAAATTGCAGACTGCCATCGACTAATATAGTACGGTGGTCGCTTGAGGCCAATGAAATCGCCATGTTAATAGCCAGGGTAGTACAACCACTACCGCCTTTAGGGCTAAAAACGGCTAACATATGGCCTCTTACTGGCGCAACGGCCGTTTGCGGAGAACCAGCCCGCACGGCCGCCGTTTGCATTGGCTGAGACCCCGTTCGTATCACAGGTCTTTTAGCATGAACTCGACGAACCGCAGCCACCAACTCATCTCCACCAAACGGCTTCGTCAAAAAATCACGCGCGCCGGCAAGCATTGCGCGTCGTAGGTAATCAGAATCACTTTGCACCGACATAATAATAATTTGCGTCGTCGGTACCAACTCGGATATCTTCTGACTCGCTCCAATGCCATCAATACCCGGCATGTTAATATCCATCAGGATGATATCCGGTCGATGTTCCTGAGCCATATCAACCGCCTGCTCACCAGTTCCCGCTTGGCCGATCACCTCAATATCAGACTCAAACTGCAACAACTTTCGGACGTTTTCTCGCGTCTCCGGCAGATCATCCACAATTAATACACGAATAGTTTCTGACATTATCGTTCCAATAGGTTAGTTTGATTTAGGGTAACAACACTCACTGGCAACATTCCAGATAGGCATCAAAGACTTGCTCACTTGGGACAGTGATAAAATGGGGTTAATTCTGATCTGGGTAAACAAGCAATATCCCATATGTTAAAAGATACCCGTTAATCATTTGCCAAGTTAACTAAAATCATCTTACTATGATCCTTAGTATTGTCAATAGAAGCAAATGGGTATTTTAACCTAGTATTCTTGGGTGCTCGTGGCGAAAATAGTAGAGATAGTTATGATGAAGCACAAAAGAATTGTACCGTAGTCAGGCTACATTGCCTAACACACAAATAAAAACAGGATCCTATCATACGATAGGATCCTGTTTCAAACTAAATACTAATCAACAATCTGACGATATGAAACCTTGGACTATTTGAGGCCGTTGGTAATTTTGCTGAAAACATTACCAATCTGGGGTCCCAACAGGGTCAGAATAGCGATGATGACAACAGCCACCAAAACGAGAACCAATGCGTATTCTACCAAACCTTGACCATCTTCACGTTGTAAAAATAACATCTTGATATACCTCCAAATAAATTGAAAAAAGCTTATAAAATATTTAGCTATAGAATAGCGATTAAAAGCTTGAGTAGCAATAGGAGCGTGGTACTGAAAATAATCCGTTTTTAATAGGTATCCATGGTGATGGGAATAGCAAATTCCACGCGCGTTCCATGACCCATTCTACTGTGAATTTTCATCTCGCCGCCCAACATTTCGATGCGTTCACGCAAAGAAGACAACCCAATTGTACGGCTGTTAGAATTCAAAGTCTCGTCTACATTAAACCCACTTCCATTATCTTCAACAACTGCCTGCACCAGATCCTGCGCCAGATCTAATGAAACCTGCACTTGTGTTGCCTGAGCATGCAGCAAAGAATTATTCAGCAGTTCCTGAACGCCACGGAAAATTGTTACTTCAATATGGCTTTCAAGCCGCCGCTCTACACCTGTAACCGTAATCGGGACAGAAATGCTATTTTTCTCCTGAAAAGATTCGACATATCGGCGCAATGTGGGCACAACACCTAGATCATCCAACATCATCGGGCGCAAATCGAAGATGAAATCCTTAACGTCGTTAAAGGTGGCTGCCGCTGCCCCTTTAAGCGCATTCAATTCCGCTCTGGCCCGGTCTGGGTTCACATCGAAAAACCGCTGGCAAATCTCAGCCTGCAAAATGAAATTGCTTAACGACGAAGCTGGACCGTCATGCATTCGCCGCACCAGGCTTTGACGCCCCAATTCTTCCGTCTGGATAACACGAATAACATTTGATTGGTCTCCAGCTACTTTGCGGACAGGGTTTTTGGCGCCTGTAGGAACCGATCCCATTTCTTCTGTTAATTCTAGTAAACGACGCTGAAATTCTGATAATCGCTCAAGGTTGCGTTGGTCACTTTGCAGTTTCTCTAGTTGACCACGCATGGTAAACAAACGTTGCTGGACATCATTCAGAGCTTCGTATGCTTCTTTAATATCTTCACGGGGTAATGTTTCGAAATTGGTTTGAAGTTGGCGCGTATAATTAGTTACTTGTGCGTTTCGCTGTGCCAAGCGCTCTACTTCTGCGGCACTTTGTTTGATGAGAATATCGATCTCTTTCAGATCTCGTTGGGTTTGTTCATAATCTTTTTGTGCTTCCTCAAGGAAACTTTGCAGCGAATCACCGATTGCTTCTTCGATCATGGGGCGTTAATTCCTGTGCCGATTGGATTTTTATGGTTGCGTGCCTTCTAAACGTACCCAACCATGACGCAGCGCATAGACGGCCGCTTGCGTCCGATCGTCTACTCGTAGTTTCCGCAGGATGGCTGTCATGTGGTTTTTAACAGTTTGATGGCTTATTCCAAGTTTGTAGGCTATTTCTTTGTTGCTCAGACCCTTGGTGACATGTTCCAGTATTTCCATTTCACGAGGCGATAGCGGCACGAATAATTCATCGCTGTCACCCATTAATGGCCCGCTGAAACGGCCGATTTTTTGCTCAATCCAGGCGAGAAGTTCATCATATGACATAATCTTTTCGCCGACGGCATATTTTCCGGTTACAACTGCCTGAATGATGCTGGTAAGCGACTCTGGCGTGACATCTTTGGGGCAATAGGCCGATGCGCCAACACGGAATGCATGAAAGACTTGTTCTGCATCATCATAGCCGGTGATCATGATTACTTTAACGTCTGGTAGTTGGGTTTTTATTTTGCGGGTTACTTGCAACCCGTTGATGGTTGGCAAGTTTATGTCCATCAAAATTACATCGGGCCTAACATCGTAGACCATTTCGATTGCAACTTCTCCATCAGCAGCCTCGCCAATTACGTTCATAATTGGATCGGTATCTAACAAATCTTTGAGACCCTGACGGAATAAAGGATGATCATCAACAATGAGTACTTTGATTTGTTCTGACACAGAAACTCACCTCTTATTTTTGCTGAACCGATTTGTTGCGGGGCTATTCAAACCATGTCGTTGCTTCACATAGGTTGTCGTATTGGTTTGTTGGGAATAGTGGCAGTATACCATGAAAAAGAAAGCATTTGCAAACCTGTGCGGTGAATACACGAATAGTTTTTAGGGCAGTTTATACACGGCCGTTCCCCGCACCCCCTGCGCTTCCGTCCAGGCAAAATCAGCCGAGTATAACCAGGTACTCTCCGGGTCTGTGGTCAGGGTCACATAGTCCCAACCAGGCGCGGTGACCAGATACTCGGCCCCGCTGGCCCGGACATAAGCCGCCAAACCACCTTCGTCGGCCAGCAGGGGGATGATTTCTGGCGAGATGAGGCCGGCCAGGTCTAGCAACGGCCGTTCCGCAAAATACCCTATCGCGCCAATGTCATGGGCGGCAATCAGGGCATCTGATGGCGTATTGGCGGCCAGCCATTGGGCTACATCCACCATTTCGCCTTCAATAAATGCCACATCGGTGGCATAACTTTGCGCGCCTAAAAGCAGAAAGAAACCTAACAGCAGAGCAAACGTTAGACCGGCAGCCTGTTTGAGAATACGCGCCTGACGGCCGTTTCCCACTTTCCCCAACAGCCACAGCCAACCCGCCAGCCCGTATAACACCCAAATCGGCAGCGCGGCGAAAAGGTAACGGCCGTGTTGATACGTCACCGGCAGCCGCCAGGCATAGAGCAGCACATGCCCCCCAGCCCACCACAAGGGCAGCGTGCGCGCCAGCATACGGCCGCGCCAATCGGCCAGTAACGCCTGCCAGCCAGTCACAATCACGCCGGGCAGCAGCAGCAGATGGGCGCTGCTCATGCCGCGCCAACCTTCCGCCGGGCCGCCCAAACTAAAATAGAGCAAGCCGGCAAACCGCTTCAAGAGCGGCGCGGCCAGCAGCGCCTGGTATTCGGCTTGTTTGGCATAAAAGGTGTTTGGCCAAATGCTGCCGCTGGCCGCCAGATTGAAGGCGAAATAGGGCAGCAGCGGCACGGCCGTCAGCAAACCAAATAAAACCTCAGCCTGCAATCGTTTACCCAAAGGAACCGGCAGCAGGAGCAGTCCCAAGGCTACCAGCAGAAGCAGCACCAATCCGTCCGGGCGCGTCAGGATGAGCAAACCGGATAAAAAGCCCAGCGCGGCAATTTTTTTCCAATGGATGCTGGTTTTGTCGTCTAAAACCACACGGCCGTACACCGCCACAATCTGCATCCCCAACGCGGCAAAGAGCACCGTTTCCATGCCGCTAACCGCCCCCCAAACCAACGGCCAGGTCAAAACTAAAATCAGACCTGCCAACCAATCTTTAGCCGCCCATTCCGGCCAAACTGTACGCCAGACCTGCATCCCGGCAAAGGCCAGCCACAGCAGCGACAGCCCGCCCATCAAAAATGCCCAGAACAAATAAGGCATTCGCAACCCATAGCCCACAGCCAAAAGCATGGTCCACAGCGGCGAGGTGGAACCGGCGCTAACTACTCCAGGCACGTATTCCCAACGGCCGTTCCGCGCCAGACTTCGGGCGTAGGTTTGATGGATCCAGCCGTCATCCAGCGGAAACCCCATCCCACTTTGCCGCGCCGACCAGCCGACAAACAGCGCGACAACCAGAACCACAGCCCCCACAACCCACCAACGCCGGTTCATGGCGCCGCCTCGTTCCAGACAAACTGGTACAACACAAACCCATCGCCAAAATCGTGGATTTTTTGTAATTCGGGCAGCGCGATTTTCTCGTCGTAAAGGTCATCCAGCGGGGCAGGATGGTCAACATCGAAGAGGAGATAGCCGGCATGGAATTGGGCGGCGACTTGCAGCAAGGTTTCTGGCGGCTCGTTGGGCGTGGCGATGGCCGGCAGCCGCGTGTGGTAATACAAACCCGGCGGATCGCCGGTCATCACAACTGTGCCGGGAGGAATCAGTTCGCCAACCTGACGATAGATGGCCGCTTGTTCGGTTTGCAGCGGTTGGCGGGTAGAAACGGCAAAACTGACCACAAACACCAACAACACAAACACCCCGGCAAAGAAGCGCTTGGCCGGTTCGGGCCGCCAGGCCGAACGCCGCGCAGCCACCCAATCGACAGCCAAATCAATGCCCACCGCCGCCAACGCCATGGACCAGGGCCACAACGCCGTAGAAGAGTGCAGCAAACTACCGCGCTGCCCGGGAAACGTGAACACAAATATGATCATGCCATACAGGACGAAGGTGTACCAGGTGAACGGCCGTATAAACCGCTTCGTCCGTTCCGCTCGACCCAATCGCACCCACGCCCACACAAAAAACACCGTAAACACGGTTAGCCCGGTTACAGCCACAAACGTTTGCAGCGCCAACGATAAGGCTTCCAGCTTGGAGCGCAAGATATTTGGCCAGCCCCAGGCCAGATAATTGGAGAGGGTGAATTGACGGCCGTACGAAAACACATCGTCATACGTCGTCAAAAAGATCGTCTGCGTGCCCACCGTCGACATAGGCCGGCCAACAAGCTGGTATGTGCGCCAAAACCACGGCCCCATCACCAGCAAATACCCCAGACCAAACAACAAAAGATTGGAGATTAGAGATTGAAGACTGCGGCGTTCACCAATCTCCAGTCTCCAATCTCTAACATCCCACAACCAGATAATCCCCGCCACGCCCACCAGCAGCACGCCATCGGCGCGCGTCAGGTGGCTCAATCCGGCGGCCAACCCGGCCAGGAACCAGTAACGCGGCCACTTTTTCTCGTGCGCCCAGGCCAGCGCCAGCAAACAGCCGCCGCCCACCCAGGCAAACAACACAAACGTGGTGGGCTGAACCCAGTAGGCCGTGTAATAACCGCCCGCGGCCGTAAACAACGCGGCCGTGCGGGCAATCCAACGTTCCCTTTTCACATGCCAGGCGATGCCGTAACTCAACCAGGGCAAAAATCCGGCCAGCAGCCAGAATGGGAGCTGCGCCGCGCGGAAACTGTCGCTGATTTTGTAACCGGCGGCGGCAATGATGGCCGGCAGCGGCATCCAGTAGGTAAAACTGGGCGCAGGTAGTCCGGCCGGTTGATCCAGGTACTGCCAGATGATTTCCTGGGTGAATCCATGCCCTTCGGCCAGGCGTTGGGCGTTGGTGGTGTAGTAGAAAGCGTCAAAATAAGTGGGATGGCTCATGCGCAGCGCCCAAAAAGCCTGCACCGCCAGGGCTGCTACGGTGATCCACAACAAATCGCGCCGGGTCTGTCGCTGTCGCAAAAAGTCGATCATGGTGACTGGGTTTCTTAGATTGGACCAATCTCGGAGATTGGTCCAATGTTTGCCTTATCGTCGGATAAAAATTTGGGCCACGTCGTCGGCAAAGGCGAGCTGCCAATCTGGGCTGGTTTGCAGCAAGGTGGTTAACGGCGCGCCGGTTTCCATGAGCACATAAGCGACGGCGTAGTCGTCTAGCGGCTCTTGCCAATTGTCGGCCACTTCAAACGTTTGTAAATAGTAAAACAGGAAGGGATCGCCGTAGACATCGGCACGGCCGTCGACAAACACCGGCAGCCCGCGCCAGATGAGGTAGCCGCCCCAATTGTAGCTGTTATAACCGGGCTGTTCGGCCAGCCCGCTGGATTCCAGGTAATCCACGGCCGTTACCGGAAACCGTGCCGCAACAGCCGCCTCATTGCCGGCAATTTTTGTCGCCGTCCAGCCCAGCGCCCCCAACACGGCCAGCAGCAAAAGCAGCCAGTTCAGCGCCTGCATCACGGCCGTTGCCCTCCGTTCTGGTTTTTCACCACTGAGGATGGGGTAAACGGCCGTGCCATCCAGACTACCTAACACATGCCGCGCCACAATCGGCGCGCTGACAATGGCGAACAAAGGGATATTGCGCGCCGACAGCAGCCCGGCGGCCAACGTGCCGCCAAACAGCAGCAGGTCGCCCCACGTTGGGCGGCGCTGGCTAAAAATCATGCCGATAACGCCCAATCCAGCCAGCGCGATAAACGGCCAAAAGATGCTGATGTGGAAATCGGGCGAGTGCCACTCCTGAATGTAGACCTGCATGGCCGAACTGCCCAGGGTGAAGAAGGGATAAATCCACAATTCTGGGCCGTTGGGGTTCAGCACGGCCGTGCCAAAACTCAGCGCCGTGATCATGGCCAGAAAGCGGATGTCGGCCCACGCCAGGGTACGGTCGCCGCCGCCGCGCCACTGCTGCAACGCTTCGCCCACTGTGTATGTGCCCAGCAGCACCACGCCCAGCAGGTAACCGCTGTGCAAATTAGCCCACAGGCAGCTAAAAACGGGCAGCAGCCAGAGGGCGCGCCGCCCGATTTTTTTGTCTTTGAAGCGCTCAAGGAGGAACACAAAAACGGCCGTCAACAACAAATTAAATATCTGCGGCCTGGCTCCCCAAACAATAGCCGCCGCGAACGCCGCCAATAACACCACAAAGGCAGCCAGAAACGGCCGTCCCGGCGTTACCAAATACACCAACCAAAATGTCAGGGTAATCAACAGGGCAAACACGATGATGAGACCGGGCAAGCCGCCAAATTGATACACGCCCCACATGAACACCTGCGACAACCATTCGTGAGTAATCCATTCATGGTCTGGCACGGTAAATGAAAAAACATCCTGCCGGGGGATGCCCTCTTGCAGGATGTATTCGCCGGTGCGTAAATGCCACCACATATCGGGGTCCAGGGTCTCCCGCACCGCCATAGCGAAGAGGGCTACCAGGAAAAGCGTCGTAAAAAGTCGCCGAACTGTCATACCCTACGGCGGAGCCATAAAAGCCCTTGCGGCTTTTGATGGTTATTTGTCGGACAACGGCCGTTGCGCATACGCTGAAAATAAGTCGCCAAAGTTCACGGGCAAAGCAACCTGCTCGATCTTCAGTCCATGCACGGTTGCTTTGGCCATTTTCCCCAGGGTCTGGTTCAGGCCGCCGATGCGGCTGGCGATATATTTCAGGCGTAAATAGCGGCCTTGCGCGCCTGTCCAGCGCACATCAAAACCAGCCTGGGCCAACATCTGCCGCATGGTCTTTTGGCTGAAATAGTGCAGGTGCATATCCATGTACCAGGGCCAGCGCGGCCCCATCAGCCGCGAAAACAGGCTGTCTACGTCCATGGTGTGTACCACCAGCCAGCCGCCGGGCTTCAGCAGCCGGTAGGCTTTGGCCATTTCCGCCGCCGGATCGTCGACGTGCTCGATTACGTCCCACATGGTGACCACATCAAACTGACGGCCGTCTAGTTCCGGTGCATCCTGCGTGCCGACGATTACATCCAGACCGCGCTTTTGCGCTTCCGCCGCAGCCCAATCGGAAGGCTCTACGCCCATCGCCTGCCAACCGGCGGCCTGCGCCACTTCCACAAATACGCCGATGTATGCCCCAACGTCCAGAAGCGAACGGCCGTTCCCCGGCCCAGTCCATTTCTGCAAATGTTGTAAATGCTTACGAAAGGTCAGCTCCCGGCCAATGCGCTCGCTGACATAGGTTTGGTCTTCAACGGCCGTGTACGCCGCCAACAAATCATCTTCCGCCCACCGCGGATTGGCATACACAAAGCCACAATTGGCGCATTGCACAATTTGCGGGTGATGCCCATACCCTGGATTGGTGCAGCGAAACGCATCTACGTTAACGTCTGAGGACCCATTTAAAGTGGCCGGGTAGCGCACGGTAAACGCATCCTGGCCGCATAAACTACAAGTTACTTTAATCATGAGGAGATCGGAACCGTAGGCCGCCGCGGCTCGCCGCCGCGCAGGCGGCGCAAAAACAGGCGAAAAACCGTATACTGCGCCTTAAACACTTCCTGGCGCGAGATTTTTGTTTGCCCTTTGCGGCGATCTTCAAAAATAATCGGCACTTCGCCAATTTGCCAGCCGCGCCGCTGGCACATGAACAACATTTCTACCAGGAACGAATAGCCGCTAGAAAATATCTGCTCCAGGGGAATAGATTCTAATACTTCCCGGCGATACAGCCGGAAACCGGCGGTGGTGTCTTTGGCCTTCAAACCGAGCAGAGTTTTGGCAACCATATTGGCCACCCGGCTTAAAAAGACGCGCTTCCAGGTGCAGTTGATCTGCCCGCCGCCGGCCACGTATCTGGACCCGATGACCACGTGTTTGTCCTGGCTCATTTCGATCATGGCCGGAATGTAGCGTGGGTTGTGTGAAAAATCGGCGTCCATGGTCATGACGCGGGTGGCTTTTAGCTCGCCAACGGCCGTTCTAAAACCGGCAATATACGCCGTACCCAGACCCATTTTACCCGGTCGATGAACCACATGGACGCGGCCGGGGTGTTTGGCCGCCCAGGCGTCGGCCATTTGACCAGTTCCATCGGGCGAATTATCATCCACAACAAGCACGCCAACACGAACGGGCAAAGCCAACAACTGCGAGACTAAATCATCCAGGTTATCCGCTTCGTTATAGGTGGGAACAATTACAAAAGCTTCTACATCACTCATTCATTTATCCTCTTCAGACAGAGCGGTGATTGTAACGAGATTGTTTTGGCAGGTCAAAACGGGAACCCATGAGAATAGGCATTTTATCGCGCAATCGTATGCTGTACAGCACGCGCCGTCTGACCCAGGCGGCGCGAGAACAGGGGCACGAAGCCTTGGTGATTGATACCACGGCCGTCGCCGTGGAAGCTGGCCCAACCAACGGCCGTCCCATCAAAATCATCAAGGCCGGGTTCATGCCCGGCTGGGGCAGCCAATGGAGCAGTTCGGCCAGGTCCGTAACCCATCTGCCGCCCCTCGACGCCATTATCCCCCGCATCGGCGCGTCGATTACCCAATATGGCCTGGCGGTGGTGCGCCAGTTTGAGGCGCATGGCGTTTATACAACTGCGACCTCAGAGGCGATTGCTTGCTCGCGGGACAAGCTGCATAGTTTACAGGTGATGGCCCAGGCGAACTTGCCTATCCCCAAAACGGCCGTCCTATCCCACCCGGAAGCATTGATCACGGCCGTCCAATCGGTTGGCGGCCCGCCGGTGATCATCAAATTGGTGCAAGGGACGCAGGGGAAAGGGGTTATCCTGGCGCATAATTTGGCCACGGCCGTGGCCGTGATGAAAACCATTCAACAAGCCAAACGAGAAGCGCTGGTTCAGGAATTTATCGCCGAATCGGCGGGCAAAGATTTGCGCCTGATTGTGGTGGGAAACCGCTGTGTGGCGGCCATGGAGCGGCGCGCCAGCGGCGAAGGGGAGTTTCGGGCCAACTTACATTTGGGGGGAACGGCCGTGTCTATTACCCCAGACAAAGAGATGGTTCAATTGGCCGTCGCCGCCGCGCAAACGCACGGACTAAAAGTAGCCGGGGTCGATATTCTGCTCTCAAATCGCGGCCCGCTAATTCTGGAGGTCAATTCCTCCCCCGGTTTGCAAGGCATTGAGGGCGTTACCGGCGTCAATGTGGCCGGTGAAATCATCCATTTTCTGGAAATTGCCGCCCGCCGGACGGCCAAACGCTGAAAAAACGCCTCAATCGTTTCCTTCGGCGCATCATTCACCCAAGAGATCGTCCCAAAACGCATCCAGGTCGGTTTCTTCGTTAGCTGCCTCCGGTTCAACGCCAAACAGGTCTTCCAATTCGGCCGTGCCCAGTTTGATCGGTTTCTGTGGGCCTTCGTCAGCCAGCGTTTCTTCTTCCTGGCTCGCCAGCATATCTTTCATCATGGCCAGAATGGCATCGTTTTGCACCAGCGCCGGCGGCGTTTCTGGCTTTTTGGCGGCTGATGGTTGGGCTTTGGGCAAGGGTTTCGCCGGGGGAGGGAGCGGCGGGGCAACGGCCGTTACCGGTTTGGTTTTTACCGCCGCCGCAGGCGCTAACCCTTGGGCCATCAAATCGGCCAGGTCTTTAATCGCCCGCTGGGTAAACACCCAAATGGTGCCAATCCGCCCGCGCCGAAGCTGCACATCAAACAAGATCGCCAGAAAATAATCCTGGCCGACGTTGGCGCAGTACAACTCAATTGTTTCCCCGGCATAATATTGGATGGTATTCGGCGTTTCGCCATCCAGATGGACGCTCAGGGCAAAACTTTGTTTGATGGTTTGGCCTAAAGCGGAGGCCAACTGAGCAAAATCCAGGCGGCGATTGGCGGCGGCTTCAAACACAATCTGCCCGGCGGTGGTGGCCAGCAGCAAGCCGGCTGCGCCGGTATCGGCGCGTAAGGTTTGCAAGCGCTTACGGACGGCATCGGAAACGGCCGTTGGTTTAGCCGGTTCTACGGCCGTTTGCTCTTGCACTGCCGGAATCTCCCCATGCAAGGCCACCTGCACCGCCATCAGCACCGCGTCTGTGTCCAACGGTTTGGAGAAATAGCGCAGCACGCCCAAATCGCTGGCCTCTTTCTGTCCTTGGGAAGAGGAATAGGCCGTAATCATGATCACCGGCGTATTGCGGCCCAGCTTCTGCAAACGGCGCACCAGATCAAACCCGCTCATCCCCGGCAAACGCACATCGGTAATCACCAGATCGAAGTGTGTGCGGCGAAACTCCAGCAGCCCTTCTTCGGCGGAGGGCACAGCCAACACCTCGCACTCCTCATTAGATAGTTCCAACAAGGTGCGCAGCAGTTCCAGCATTTCAAAGTGATCATCTACAACCAATACTTTTTTTACGTCTGCCATGATTTTCAACTCTATCGCTTGTTTGGTGATGCGCCGTAAGTTGGGCGGCGGCGAAACAATCGGGACTGTAGAATGTAAACATTCAAATGAACGTAGGACACGGATGTAGGGGCAATTATAGGATTTTCGCTCATCTGGTCAATTGTCACGGCCGTTTGCCAGATCCAGGGCAAACAAATTCCACATTTCCGAATCTTGCGTGGGGTCCAGGACAAAATGGCGCACGCCAGGGCGCGTCACGGCCATTTTCAGGCGCATAAACAGCGGAATCATGGGCAGGTTTTCCGCCAGAAGCCGCTGCGTTTCCTGGAAATTTTCATCATAGCCAGGCATGCCCGGCAACAGGTCGCGGGCTTTGCGGCAAGCGGCGTCGTATTCCAACTGCCACCAGCCGGTGTTATTCAACCCGTTCCAACTGCCATAGGGCGCGCCGGTCTGCGCATTGATACGGCCGTTTGGCCCGGTAATCTCCCACGAAGCAAATAAATGGCACATCGACTGTTCACCTACCGGCCAGGCAATCTGGCCCATATCGAAGCGGCGGCCAAAGAGCGGGCTTTCCTCGCCGGCGGCATACAACTCCTCCACCGGCAAAAAGACAGCCTGCGCCTCAACGCCGCAGGCGCGCAGGTTTTCCTGAATCATCGTCGCCAGCGGCTGGTTGATGGCGTATTGGGTTGTCGTGTGAAAGGTGATGCGAAACGGTTGGCCGGTTTGCGGGTCTTCGCGCAGGCCGTCCTGGTTTGTATCCTGGTAGCCGGCAGCCGTCAGCAGCGCCGCGCCGGCTGCCGGATCATAAGGCCACTGGCGGATTTCGGGGGTAAACAGCGGGTGGGCGGCGGGAATCTGGCTGTGCATAATTTCGGAACGGCCGTAAAACAAACCATCCACCATCGCCTGCCGGTCCAGACACAACGCCAACGCCTGCCGCACGCGCCCATCTTCAAACCAGTCGGGGCGGCCCAGGCCATCGCCATAATTGCCCCACGAGTTTATGCCCAGGGTAAGCGCTTCATACACGCTGCCAATTTGGAAATACGGCCGTAAAAATCCCCCGTTTTCCGCGTCCAAAAACAGCGCTGCCTGGCTCAACTCCACCGCATCCTGGGCGGCAATGTCGCAGGCGCCGGCCAAAATTTGCGCCAGCCGCTTGTCGGGGTCCGGCAAAAAGCGAAACGTCACACTGTCCAGGTGAGGCAGCCCTTCGGCGGCGCGGTAGTAAAATGGATTCGGCTCCAGGCGCAAATTATCGCCGGTCACCCATTCCACCACCTGAAACGGCCCATCGCCCAGCGGAAACCGGTCGGAGGCTTCGACGGTGAGCAGCTCGGCGGGCGTATAGGCTTGCCAGGCGTGGCGCGGCAGCGGCCCCCAGAAGTTGGTGAAGTAGGTGGGATCGTTAAACCCGGGCAGCCCCACCCAGCGCACCGTGACATCATCCAGAGCCTGGTAAACGGCCGTGCGCTCAATTTTGGTTTTGGGCGCGGGCGTGTCGGGATGAGCGGCCGTCTCAAAGCTGTAGACAGAATCGGCGGCCGTGACCGGCACGCCATCCGCCCAAACGCGCGGCTTCAGCCGAAAATCGGCGGCCAACTGGGCCATCACGACGGGCGTGCCGGTGAAAACGGCCGTTTCCCCATCGGCCAGCCGCAGCCGCTCGCCCATGGCCAGCGTCACCACATTACCATCCACATCCACCACCCGGTCGCCGGTTTTCACCGTCACCTGCTGCCAGACAGCGTCGCCGTCGGCCAGATTGGGCAGTTTTGCCAGCCCTTGCGGCTGGTAGGCAAAGGAAAGGTGGGTGTAATCATTTTCGTAGATGCCATGCAGCACCGCCTTTTCCACGCGGGCGGAACGGCCGTAGCGGTACAACGTCTCCGGTTCGCGGGAAAGGCAAACCACCAGGTCTTTGGTTCCGGCATACGTCGCTTCCGGCTGGATCACGGCCGTAGCCGGTTCGGTCGATGGCTCCGGACGCGGCACAGGCGTCACGGTTTCCGGTTCCACCTCCACCGGCACGCGGCAGGCAGACAGCCAGACGGCCGTCCATACCAGGCCGCAAAATACAAAAAGCCACCTACAACTCACCGGCGCGCACCTGAGCAATAAACGGTTCATAAGCGGTCACGTCTGACCCTTTCTCGCATAAAGTAAAATAATCTTGGGTAATCTGAGCCTGCTGCTCACGATTGTAGTCACGATAACACCGGCCGGTCGCCTGCGCCTCTCTGAGGCCTGCGGCGCCGCCATAATTGTAACAATCTCGTTTCGTCTTGATAAGCATGTAAATCGCTTCGCCCAAATACCGGCTGCCCACACGCTCATATTGGAACACATGCGTTAACTCGTGGACGACAATGGGCAGATTGGCCCGTGTGCAACGGCCGTCGCGCGGCAAGTTGATGGTGTGCCAGGTGGCAAACGCCAGATTGCCATTGAAGCGAAAAACCAGATGATACAGCCCCCCTTCGGCCACCCGAACATCGCCAAAACGCAGCGCTTCCGGCCCCAACACCGTGGCGATCAGGGCGATTTCTGCGCCAGATAGCGGCGACGTGCGCGCGCCGAGGTGCATCAGGCATTGGGCGATTTCTGGCCCGCCCAGCAGATCAAACGTTTGGCTAAATAATTGGTGCAGCCCGTCGGCCAGGCGGGCCAATTTTTGCCGCCGCCAGACGGCCGTGCGCTGTTCGCGCCGCGCCTGCGCCCACTCCGGCAGCAAAGAAACCAGACCCCCCGCGCCGCGCCAAAACGTGCCCAGCCAACGAGCCGCCCGCGTCGGAAAATCGCGCACCAGATTGATGGGCCACATAGACACATCTCGGAGTCGTTCTGCCAGCCATTCGGCGACGGCCGTTACCCTACCTGTCATCGATTTCCTTCCAACTTTGGGTTCGCTAAACTCTTGTTTACAGGCCGCCTGTTTTACCCCCACTGTGTGAATTTACGGAACGGCCGTCACCCAATCATACCCCATCTAAGCCGCCCTGACAGCGGTTTTAGATGCCAAACAGCAATTCTCAATTTAACCAGAAATGTGTCATGCTGAGGTCCTCCGAAGCACCCCGTTCTTCTGGTGGAGCGAGATGCTTCGCTCCGAAGACTCCGCTCAGCATGACAGTTCAGCGTAAATTGCAAAGAAATTACGGGTCTTTGGGATTTCAGGGGGTTTGGTCTGATTCGTGATACGTGATGCGTGAAACCTCTCTGGTCACGCATCACGCTTCACGCATCAGGGCTGTCAACCCCCTGAGTTCCTGAAGAACCGAAATTACCTTGTCCGCACGAATGCCTGATCTAAATTGAGAATTCCTGTCTTTCTGTCAGCCTAAATTGAGAATTGCTGTCTTTCTGTTTTGCTGTTTATCGAATCTCTCTCCCCTTGTTATAATTACCAACCAACCATGAGCGCTTTGCATGCCCAACTATTAGATACACTCTCGCAAAAAACGACCGCCGACGCCGCCCTCATTTCGCCATCCCGCTACATATCCAGCCTGTTATCCAGGCCGGCCCAGGGCAAACCGGCGGCAGAATGCACCGGCGCAGCGGTGATTTCTGGGCTGGATTGCAGGGCCGAATACGCCGGAGAAGAGCGAGGTAATAGCGTAGAGATTGGAGATTTGGGGCCACCGGGTCACCAGTCTCCACTTGAGGAGATTTTTCATGACTGATGCAGTGTACCAACCAATTAGCAAACGAAGCGAACGGCCGGGGGATACGGCCGTTACCACCTTCAATCTGTACAATTTGTTTGATGAAGGGCGGGATGTGACGGTGCGTATTGGCGGTGAATGGATACGGCCGTCTCTGCCCACCCAGATCGCCAAACTGAGTCTGGCTATCCGGCACGAACTCAATTTACCCCACATCCTGGCTGTGCAAGAAGTGAGCAGCCAGGCCGTGCTGCAGCGGCTGGGCGACGCGGTCAACGCGGCCAGCGGCGCGGCTTATCGGGCGCTCTCGCCATCAACCAGCGACCGGCGAGGTATCCAGATAGGCTTTTTATACGACGAACGGCGGGTGAAACTGGCGCGAGCGTATCAGATGGAGGGCACGGCCGTCGCGGCGGCATTTGGCCCCCACAGTCCCAATCCTGGCCGGGAACCGTTGGTGGGGGAGTTTCGGGTGAACGGCCGTAACCTGACCCTCATCAACAATCACTTTAAAAGCAACTACATCCCCGATGAATATACGGCCGAAACCCAAGAACGGCTGGCGGCAAATCTGGCGCAGCGCAATGCGCAGGCGCGCGTGGTGCGCGATTTTGTCAATACGCTGCTAGATCGTGATCCGCAAGCCCTGGTTTTGGTCACTGGCGACCTGAATACCTCGCGGCGCGGCGGCCCGGAAGAGGCGGTGGTCCAACCGCTGCGCATTTTGGCCGGACGGCCGTCGGAGCCGCCGCTGACCAGTTTGCTGCCGCTGAAACGAGACATTCACGAGTACACGTTTATCTGGGAAGAGCGCAATGAAATTTTGGATCATGTTCTGGTCAGTCCGGCGCTGCTGGCGCTGTTTGCGGGCGTGGATGTGCTGCACTTTAACGCGCTGTACTCGGAGGCGGAATGGCTGAATGGGGCAACGGCCGTGCGCAGTTCCGACCACGACCCGCTCGAAGCGCGTTTCCAGTTTCTGAATGTGTAAATTATGGGTCTTTGGGATTTCGTGGAGTCCGGCGTGAAGCGTGATGCGTAAGGCGTGGAGCCTCTCTGGTCACGTATCACGCATCACGCTTCATAGAGCGTCAACCCCCTGAATTCCTAAAGAGCCTAAATTATTCAATTCTCGTTCCTCAGGGTCTGTATGGTTACTCCCATTTTTAATTTGCGGAATTTGGGCCATCTGTGGATCATTGTCATGTATATTAGTTGGGCAAAAGAAGAGCCTAAGGGTTTCAGGTCCAAATAACCCAACTTCTCACGAGCAAACCCTTAGGCTCTTAAATCTGGAGGTTGGCAAAGGAACTAGAGATGACCGAACAAACGTATGACGCAGTTTATGGGAAATGGCAGGCCGAACCGCAGGCTTTTTGGGCGGAAGCGGCCGCAGATGTGCATTGGAACAAGCAGTGGGATCAGGTATTAGACGATTCGCGCGCGCCGCTTTATCGTTGGTTTGTGGGGGCAGAAGTGAACAGCTGCTATAACGCCCTGGATGTGCATGTGGCTAACGGCCGTGCCGACCAGCCCGCCCTCATCTACGACAGCCCCGTCACCAATACCAGCCAGACCTTCACCTACAGCCAGCTTCGTGACCAGGTCGCCCAGCTTGGCGGCGTCCTCATGAACCTCGGCGTCGAAAAAGGCGACCGCGTCATCATCTACATGCCCATGGTTCCCGAAGCGGTGATGGCCATGCTGGCCTGCGCCCGCATCGGCGCTATCCATTCGGTCGTATTTGGCGGTTTTGCCGCCAACGAACTGGCTACCCGCATCAACGATGCCAAACCCAAAGTCATCCTCTCCGCCTCCTGTGGCATCGAACCCAACCGCGTCGTCCCCTACAAACCCCTGCTGGACAAAGCCATCGATCTGGCCGAGTACAAACCAGAAACCTGCCTGATTTTGCAACGGCCGCAGCTCGCCGCCAGCATGGTCGCCGGGCGCGATCTCGACTGGCAAGAGCAGTTGACCCTGGCTGAACCCGTCGGCTGTGTTCCTGTCGCCGCCACCGACCCCCTTTACATCCTCTACACCTCCGGCACCACCGGCGTGCCCAAAGGGGTCGTGCGCGACAACGGCGGCCACCTGGTGGCCCTGAAATGGTCCATGAAAAACATCTACGGCGTAAACCCCGGCGACGTGTACTGGGCTGCTTCTGACGTAGGCTGGGTTGTGGGTCATTCCTACATTGTCTACGCGCCGCTGTTTCACGGCTGCACCACCATATTGTACGAAGGCAAACCGGTCGGCACACCTGATCCGGGCGCGTTTTGGCGGGTGATTAATCAATACGGCGTCAACGTCCTGTTTACTGCGCCCACTGCCTTCCGCGCCATCAAACGCGAAGACCCCAACGGCGTCTACAAAGCAAAATATGATCTCAGCAGCTTGCAGGCGTTGTTTCTGGCCGGCGAACGCTGCGATCCCGACACGCTGCATTGGGCGGAAAACATGCTGGGCGTGCCGGTTGTGGACCACTGGTGGCAAACGGAAACCGGTTGGCCGATGGTTGCCAATCCTTTGGGCATCGAACGCCTGCCGGTAAAAGCCGGTTCGGCCAGCAAACCGGTCCCCGGCTACGATGTGCGCGTGCTAAACGATTATGAAGACGAAGCCGCGCCGGACGAAATCGGCGATATTGTGGTGAAGCTGCCGCTGCCGCCGGGCACGCTGCCCACCCTTTGGCACAACGATTACGGCTTCCACCAATCGTATCTGGCCAGCTACAAGGGCTACTATCTGACGGCCGATGCCGGGTACAAAGATGAGGACGGCTACGTTTTCATCATGAGCCGCACCGACGACATTATCAACGTCGCCGGACACCGCCTGTCTACCGGCGGCATTGAAGGTGTGATTGCCGGCCATCCTGACGTGGCCGAATGCGCCGTCATTGGCGTGCATGACGAGTTGAAAGGGGCCGTGCCGCTGGGGCTGATCGTCTTAAAGGCTGGCGTACAGCGCGATCACGAGGAGATCGTGAAGGAAGTGGTGCGTCTGGTGCGCGAGGAAATCGGGCCGGTGGCCTCGTTTAAGACGGCCACGGTGGTCGAACGGCTGCCCAAAACGCGCTCCGGCAAAGTGCTGCGCGGTACCATGAAACAAATCGCCGATAATCAGGAATGGCGAATGCCCGCCACCATCGACGACCCGGCGATTTTGGATGAAATCACCGATTCGCTGGCCGAGCTTGGGTACGGGCCAAAGGGAAGTGGAGATGGTTTTTTCCTCCGGGGGGGGGGGGGGGCCCCCCGGGGGGGGGGGGGGGGGGGGAAACGGGGGGGGTGGCCCCCCCCCCCCCCCCCCCCACCACCCCCCCCCCCCAAAATCCCAAAGACCCGTGGAGATTAAAGATTGGGAATCAGGGATTGGGGAAAACATTAGCCCCAATCCCTGATTCTTACACCCCAGCCTCTGTCACGGGCAGGGGCCGAGGGTGTCGCCGTGTCCCAGATGGCCGCCAAGAGCCGACTGGGGCACGGTTTTTGTTTGTTGGGCCGGGCTGCCCGGTTTGTGGCAAATGGTCACGTTGCCATCGCCGGATGGCGGCGGCGGGGTAGCGCCGGGAACCGGTGTGGGAGTGGGCAGTATCGGATTGTAAATGACGATGATTTCCGTGATGGAGATGGTACCGTCTTCGTTGACGCAAGCGATGATGGCGACAACGCTGCCGACTTGCAGGTCGCCGGTCACGTTGAGGGCGTCGCTCAGGGTTATGACGGTGCCATCGCTGAGGGTGATCTGGTCGTTGATGATTTGGGTGATCACGGCCGTTACCGTCACGCACGACTCCCCAATTTCCGTTTCCAACAGGTCAAGGCGCACGACCAGCCAGGTTCCATCTGGCCGGATGCGCGCCGTAACGCGCACCAGGTCGCCCACTTCGATGCCGTCCTCGATGAGCGTTTGCTCGTTGGTGACCAGGGGCAGGCCGCTGACGATCCAGGGATCGAGGCCATCCACTGCGCCGACAAAGATAATTTCCAACCAACTGTCGTCGTCCAGCTTTTGGATGCTGTCGGCAACCCAGGTTCCGTCGGAGAGGATACGGCCGTCTACCCGCACCAGGTCTTCCATCTCAATGTCCGGCGCAATCAGCGTGCCCGGCGTGACTGCAAAATAAACCCCGGCCACGCGCCACGGATCGATGCTCTCCACCGGCCCGGTCAGGCTGAACGCCGCTTGCTCCGGCGCAGCCAGAGTGATGCGCTCCGCCAGCCAGACGTTGCCCGCCGCAATATGCCCCTGCACGCGCACAATATCGCCCACAATGAGGTCTGCATCAATCGCCGTGTCGGCATCGACAGTGACAGCCACGCCTGAAACCGTCCACATCTGCGGCCCAATGACCTGCGCCACGCCGGTAAAGTCAAAGGGGCGCGTCTCGCCATCTTCCAGGCGGGCGATAGCTGCGGCCCATAACGCGCCATCCGCTTGAATGACGCCGCTCACGCGCACCTGATCGCCCACCTGCAAGCCGTCTTCAATTTCCGTGTTTTCATCCACCATAATGGCTTGCCCGGCCACCTGCCAACTGTCTTCGCCTCTGGCGTCTACCGCGCCGGTGAGTACAAACTGGTTAAGCGGCGGCGTATAAACCAACGTGATGCGGTCGGCTATACGCGCGCCATCTTCGGCCAGATGGCCTTCCACGTACACAACATCGCCAATTTGCGGGCTGCCGCTCATGATTGTGCCGGGGAAGATGGCGAAAATCTGCCCGGCAATGGTCCAGGCTTCGGGGGTGACGGCCGTAACTTCGCCCTGGCCGGTGATGAGAAAGGTGGGGGCCGTAGGCGGTTCGTTTGCGGGCAGACTGGTGGTTTGTCCGGCGGAAACGGAGACGGTGCGATTAGCCTGGCTGACCTCTACGCGCCCTTCGGTGACGGTGAAGCGCGCCGTGGCAGCGGTGGGCATGGAGACGGTAAACTTCGTCCCGCGAGCGATGCCGGAGCCGCCGAGGGTTTGCACTTCGTAGCGAGAGCCGTTGTCCCCGCGAAACTGCACCTGATGGCGGCTTTCGCCCTGCCGCTGGGCCAGGACGATTGTCCGAAACCCATCGGCGGGCAAGAGCGCGTTCAGTTCGGTGATGGCCAGTTCGCTTTGGGGGCCAATGGCGGCCTGGCTGCCATCGTGAAAGAGCAGGTAGGCGCTGGAGAGCGGGCCGGTGCGTAAGCTTTGCCCGGCCTGGAGAATGGCGCTGTGGGCTACGGCCGTCCACGTTCCATCTTGATTTTGCACTTCCACCAGACCGCGCACGTCTTGCAGCGCCGCTTCGCCGGGGGTAGTGACCAGCGCCAGAGAAACCATCGGCAGGAAAATATCCGGCCCAACCTGCGTAGGCATCGCGGCTGCCGCGAGGGACGCGGGCACGGCCGTATCATCGGCTTCGGAAGCGTTGGACACAGGGGTGGACACGGCCGTATCCGCCTGATCTACCTGGGCCATATCGGTTGTGGGGGCCGACGGCCGTGGCCAAAGGCCAATGCCCAGAACAACAACCACAATCGCCGCCAGCGCCAACGCGCCGGCCGCTGCCGGACGAGCCGTTAACCAGGCTAAAACGCCACTCAACCAGGACGAGGACGAAACCGGCGTATTTTTCTCGGCCAGCGCCAGAAGCTGGGCACGCTGCGCCGCCAATTCGGCCGGGGTACGCACCGGCGACTCTATCGCCCGCAGCCCAGCCGCCAATTCTAACAGCGCGGCTTCTGTTAAGGGCAGGCCGCGTTGGCAAGCTTCCAACGGTTCGCCCGCTTCCAGTTTTTCTAATCTTTGCTGAAAAATATCTTCTGGTTCTGTCATCGTATTACCTATTTCAGGGTCGCGCGCAAAGCTATCAGGCCCCGGTGTTGCAGTGATTTAATGGCCGAAAGGGAGCAATCCAGCGTCTCGGCCGTTTCACGCAGGGATAAGCCGGTCAGAAATCGCAGGGTCACAACCTCCCGTTGTTGAGGGTCGATATCTGCCAATGCGGTATGAATTTTTTCCAGGGTGAGTTGTTGATCTACCATAAGGTCTGGTCCTGCCTGTCCATCGCCCGCCGACAGGGCGTTTTCCAAAGGTTCCGGGTAACGGCCGTTATCGCGGCGATAGGTGTCGGTAATCAAATTACGACCAATCTGATACAACCAGGCGGAAAAGGGAACGGCCGTTGGCTGGTACTTGGGCAAATGCACCACCATGCGCGTAAAAATTTCGCTGGTAATATCTTCGGCTAACTGACGGTCGCCTACACGCGCCCACACAAAGCGAAATAGTTGAGCCTGGTAACGATCATATAATTCGCCGACGGCGTCCGGGCTGCCCTTTTGCGCGCGCCGGACCAACTCGTTGTCACTCGGTTCGTTCACAAGACGTCCTCTTTACCATGAGCATACTCTATGATAGATAACGGATAAGCCGAAAAAAGGATTCAGATTCCTCATTCATTCATGTTCGGTACCTGCCAGGTCTCTTTGGCAAGACCCTGAGTGCTTTGTTACAAAAACAATTTCACGTTTTGTTCGTGGAATTTGTAGCCGCGGTATCCTTACCGCGTATTTTCCAGAGCGCGGTAGGGATACCGCGGCTGAGGCTTTCCCCATGCGCCGCCCATTTTGCCCTCGTCCCCACAGGGATGACCATTGAGAACGTGGGGATGACCATTGAGAGCGTGGGGATGACCATTGAGAACATGGGGATGACCATTGAGAACATGGGGATGACCATTGAGAACATGGGGATGACCATTGATGAGCGAACGATACAGACCCCAAGGGTTGGGGTTGGGAGTTTGGATTGGTTGGGCATTAAACCCTTGGGGTCGGTATAGGACCATGTTCGATTTTTCCGGCTTGCATTATAATGTGCCCATCTGAACCACAAGCATTTTATATGAGAAGGAGTTTCCCATGCTCGTCAAAAACCGAATGTCACAACCTGTTATTACTGTCGAACCAGACCTGCCCATCATGGATGCCCTGAACTTGATGAAATCGCACAACATCCGCCGCACGCCCGTGGTGGATAAGCAGGGCAAACTGATTGGCATCATCTCCGACAAAGATTTGCTCAATGCCGGACCTTCCGACGCGACATCATTAAGCGTCTGGGAGATCAATTATCTGGTTGGTAAGATCAAAGTGAAGCAGGTGATGACCCGCAATGTGTTGACCGTGGGTGGCGAAACGCCCATCGAAGAAGCCGCCCGGATTATGGTAGACAACAAAGTTGGCGGGCTGCCGGTGATGGAGGGAAATACCATCGTTGGGGTCATTACGGAATCAGATTTGTTTAAGATTTTGCTGGAGTTGATGGGGGCGCGGGAAACGGCCGTGCGCCTGACCGCTCTGATCCCCGATGTGTTGGGCGAACTGGAAAAACTGACCCACGCCGTCGCTCAGGCTGGCGGCAGCTTTATCTCCTTCGGCCAATTCAACGGCGACGATGACGATAACCGGGTGGTCACTTTTAAGGTTTCCGGCCTCAACGAAGCGCAGGTCAAAGAATTGATTGCCCCGCTCGTCGAAGAAATTGTGGATATTCGGACGATTTAAGGCCTTTCGTGGCGCGTGATGCGTGGCGCGTGATGCACGCATCACGCATCACGCATCACGCATCACGCATCAACAAATTTATGGCAGCCACGCCGGCTGCATCCCCGGCGAAACCACTTCCCGCAACTCCCCAGAAGCCACATCGACCAACCACAATTTCGGTTCCGCGCCCGGCTCGGCGAGCAGGTAGCCTTGCAAGACAATAGCCGCGCCAGTAGGCGACCAGGCTGGTTTGCTGTAATGAATGTCTGAATTGGCGGTAACGGCCGTTGCCCCACTCCCATCCGCACGCATCAGCCACAGTTGCTTGCCCATGGGCGCGCGCGTCTTTTTGCGGCTGAAGGCGATCCATTCGCCATCCGGCGAATAGACCGGCAGCCCATCCTGGGTGTCCAACCCCTCCCCGCTCAAATCGGTGAGTACCGCATCGGCCAGGGTAGCCCGGAATAGATGTACGGTAAACCGTTCCCCCTGAAACTGCATCTCGCTTACCAACAAGCTGGCGCTGCCCGGATGCCAGGCAGCCGGTTCGCCGGTTTTGCTGGGGATAACCAGGCTGTCGCCGGTTTCCAGATTGTAGACCTGTATTTCCTGGTCAATGGGGGCCACGTAACTGAGCCAACGGCCGTCTGGCGAAAACCGCGCGCCCAATCCCAACCATTGATTATCCTGAAACACGGCCAACGTCTCGCCGGTCTGGCTGTCCAGCCACCACAAACGGGGCGGGCCGGGCGGCGCGCCAGGCGTGGGCATTCCGCGCCGCTCATACACCACCCGACGGCCGTCTGGCGACCAGACAGGCTGGGTGCAGGCGGCCTCCGGGCAGGCCAAAAGCTGGCGGCGCTGACGGCCGTATTCATCCATCAGCCACAAATCCGCGCCGCCCTGGGCGTTGTTGGCGCTGTAAATCATTTGCGTGCCGTCCGGGGCGATGGCGTAATCGAGCACGCCGTAGGGTTCGTTGGTGATCGGGGTGGGGTTACGGCCGTCTGGCTGGACAATATAAAGTTGGCTGAGGCCATTTTCACCGTCCCAGCCGATGTAGAGGATGCGCGGCGCGGTGGATTCGGCAAATGTGGGCAGCGTGGCACGGCCGTGCCACCAGGCCAGAACGGCCGTCAGCAGCAGCGCGCCGCCCACCGTCGCCCAAATCGCCAGGTCAAAACGGCTTATGCGCCGAGTCGTATGATCGTTAACCAAAACGGCCGAATTTTTTGTAGCCATAAAACAACCTGAACCAAAGACATCCGATTGACGATTTGCGATTTGCGATTTGCGATTTCCTACAGGTACAAATACGGCTGCGCTGGCGGTTGGACCAGGGTCAGGTCGTCCACCACCAGGATGGGAACCTGCTGGCCGTCAAAATCACCGACGGCGAAATGGCCGGTCACGTCTACCCACTGGTCGGTAGGCAGCGAGGCGGCATCGGGCCAGCGCACGATCAGCCCGATAGGTGCGGCGTCGGCGACACAGCAGCTTACCGTGAAGCGGGCCACCATGAAGGAATCGGCGGGGAAACGGCCGTCGCGGTAAACAAACCCCACCACATGCACTTCCTGGCCGGCAAAATCGGCCGGGTCGCTGCTGCTCTGGAATTCATGCAGCCAGTCGAGGATATTTTTCTCGCCAGCGACCAGGCCCATCGAATTATCGGCCTGCGGCGGGGCAACGGACGCCAACGCCCCCATCTGGCCGATGTTGATTTCCCGGTTGCCAATGGCGGCTGCGCCTAACGGCCGTGACGGAACCAACCAGCCCAGCAGCAGCGGCAGCGCCACCAGCAACAATCCCGCCCAGGTCACATCGCCATGATTGTGGCCGTGGCTGTGATCGTGCGTCTGCTGGCCGGAAACCAGGAAATAACTGGCCGCCACCAACACAAACCCGCCAGCCGCCAACCCGGTCAGCCATACAAACCGCTGGTTGATGTAATACAAAACCGTACCATCCACCACGCGCAGCAGCAAAAACACGCCCAGCAAAAGCAACAGAACAATTTTGAGGAAACGATTCATAGATAATTGGGTAGACAAAAGTCGGATAGCTCTTTGACTACCTGACCGGCCGTTTATTGGACAATTAAGCTGTTGATAGCCACGCCCATGAGCAAACTCAGGGCCATGGGCAATAAAATCAGGTAAAGAACCGCGCGTTTGCGAAAAACACCCAGAAACATCAGCGAGCTTTTAATGTCAACCATCGGGCCAAAGACCAGGAAGGCGAGAATAGAGCCGGTGGTGAAGCTGTTTACAAAGGACAAAGCCAGAAAGGCATCTACGGTGGAGCAGATGGAAAGGACAAAAGCCAGAGCCATCATGATGATGACGGAAATGATGGGACCGCTGCCCAGCGCCAGCAAAGTCGATTGGGGAATGAGCGTCTGCATGGCGGCGGCCATCATAGAGCCGGCGATGAGATAGCGGGCCATGTCCATAAAATCGTCGCCGCCGATGGCCAGGGCTTGCCAGAAACGGCCGTATCCCGTCCCCTGCCTCTCGTCTACCACCCTGCACGCCTCGTCTGCCTGCGTGGTTGGCAGCAGCGCCTCTTCCGGCGCAGCCAGATTAAACAACAGACCGGCAATGAACGCGATAAGCACGCTAAACACCAGACGACCGATCAACACCGGCCCCCAACCAAACGCCGCATACGTGCTGAGGATGACGATGGGATTGACGACCGGCGCAGCCAGCAAAAATGCAACCCCCACCGACAGCGGCAGCCCTTTGTGATACAGGCGGCGCGTTACCGGCACGACGCCGCATTCACACACCGGAAACGCAAAACCCATCAGCGCGCCGGTCAGGGCGGCGGCGGCGGCGCGGCGCGGAACCCATCGCGCCAGCCAATCACGGTCTATAAAAATTTCGATGAGTCCGGAAACGATGGAACCGGCAAGCAGGAAGGGCACAGCCTCGATGAAAATGCCCAGGAAAATGGTGGTGAAGGTTTGAAACCGATCGTGGATGGGGCCGGTCGTGAAGCGAGCGAGGGCAAAGATAACGGCCGTTAATACCACCAACCCTATCAAAAATCGCGGTGTCGCCCGTTTGGCGGATACGGCCGTTTCCAATTCCGGCCCAGCCTGGTTCGCAGTTTCTACATCCATTGTGGGGCAGTGTATAAGCCGCCCTCATTGGCGTCAAGCAGCAGCGCGCTCCCCCGCCAAAACCTCATTTGCCGCTCACGGACAAGATCGCATTATAGGGAGAGGCTTTCCGCCTGCTTGGCCAACCGGACAAACTCGCGCACCAATTGAGGGTCTTTGCGGCCGGGGGCAGCTTCGACGCCACTGGCCACATCCACGGCAAACGGCCGTACACAGCGCACAGCCTCAGCCACATTCGCCACCGTCAATCCGCCTGCCAGCATCAGCCCGGGAATCTGACCGGCCAGCGCGGCCGCCGCCGACCAATCGCCCGTTTCCCCCGTTCCGCCGCGCAGCGTTGGGTGATAGGTGTCCAGCAGCAAACCCGGCGGCATCTGTTCGCCTTGCTGACGGCCAAATTCGGCTTCATATTCGGGCGGCAAATACCATTCGGCTTCGGCTTCAGCTTCGGCAAAAGAGGCCGGGCGCAACGCTTTGTAAGCACGGCCGTAAACTGGCGAATTCGCATCACCAACCAGCGCGGGCACTTCTTCGCCGCTCAATTGGGCAAAATCTAGCTGGCAGGTCGCCAACACCTCGGCCATTTTCTGCGCCGTTTCGTTGACAAACACGCCCACCAACAGCGGGCACTGCGGCGCGGCACGCAGCTCCGCCACGATGCGCCGGGCTGCTTCCACCTCAATCGCCCGTTTGCTCGGCGGATAAAAGATAAATCCCAGGTAGTCGGCGCCGGCGGAAACGGCCGTTTGCGCGTCGGCCAAATTGGTAAGGCCACATATTTTTACTTTCATAACGCTCCCAAAAGCAGTTGGGCCTGCGCCACAGACAGCAGGCCATCTTTAAGCAACTGCAAGATGTGGCGCTGCTCATCGGTAACGGTGGATGGGGAGGCCTGCGGTTCAGCAGGCGGAGTGGATGGGGCGGCGGTAACGGCCGTTATCACCCGTTCCTCCAGCCGCACCGCCGCCAACTGCGCCAGAGTGGTCGGCGGCAATTCAGCGGCAAGTTCGGCAAAAACTGCGCGCACGGCCGTAACCAGATCAGCCTGATCTTCACCAGTCGATGGCGGCGCAAACTGAAAATCACTTTCCGTAAACTGCGGCGGGTCATTGGTCAGCGCCTTAAACGCCGCCCGCTGCGCCGCCTGCACAAACAAATCCACCTTGCCATCTTCAATATGTCCGGTCAGCACGGTTTGACCATTTTCCAACGTGGTCGTCTCATTCTCCAGCGGTAAATCATGCGCCACCAAAACACCACGCGCCGTCAGATTGAGGGGCGCGTCGGGCGGCCAATACACGTAAACGTTGGCCGCCGCCAGACGGTGCGCTCCGGAGGCCAAACCACCCGCCAGCCACACAGACTGCGCCGCTGCCGGCAGTTGCACCTGACCGCCCAAATTCGCCAAAATGACATCGCCCAGAACCTGTTCAACGGCCACATCGCCATTCACCGTGCGGACATCCAATTTGCCAGCTACCTGCCCCAGGGTAACGTGGCCGGTCACAAATTGCAGGGTCACATCGGCCAAAGCGCGGTTGATTTGCACGCCATAGACGCTGCGCAAATCAACCGCGCCTCCGGCTTCTTCCACCACGAGCAATCCGTTGATATTATCGCCTTGCACCGCCTGCGCCGCGTGGCTGATGGTGATGGCGTCCACGTTGCGCAGCGTCACGCGGCCAGCAACATCGTCGACGGTGATGCCGCCGCTGATGTGTTTGATGGTCAGGCTGCCGCCGAGGATTCCGAGCGTGAGGCTGGCGTTTTGCGGCACGGCCAGGTAGAGGTCGCCAACGGCCGTCATTTGCACAGTGTTCGGGGCGGTTTGTTCGATGGTGAGGGCGTCGCTTTGGGCGGAAACGGCCGTTTCTCGCCAGCTCCCCACCACCAATTTGCCGCTGCAAGTCGTCACCACCACCTGCGGCGCATCATTTGTTTCCCATCGCTGTTCCTTCATACCTTGCCTCGCCTTGTTTTTTTGTTGTGCCTAAAGGCCACATTATACCCCATGCCCTGGTGATGTGGTTTGACGATGAAAATAGGTTCTTCAAGAACTCAGGGGGTTGACAGCCCCTGATGCGTGAAGCGTGATGCGTGGCCAGAGAGGTTTCACGCATCACGCATCACGTATCACGCATCAGACCAAACCCCACGAAATCCCAAAGACCCTGAAAATAGAGCTGTCAGCGCATGAAATCGGCGGCTAAAGCAAACAGGCTCCTCAACCGGAGGAGCCTGTGTCAAAATCATCGTATTGGGCGACGAAAAAATTAGTCGCCGGTAGGGATTTCCATGCGCCAGGGGTAATCCGGCGCGTAGGAACTGAGTACCCGCATGTAGTTGGCGCGTTCAAAGGCGGCTGGTTCGGCGCAGTTAATCTGGCTCAGGCTGCCTTTAAGCTGCGATAACGACTCGTATTCGTTTTCGATAAGCCATTCTTCCATGCCCAACGACAACACTTTCAGGCGGTTGATGCCATTGCGCAGCAGTTCAGACGCCAACATGGTAATGTCTGCGCCGGCGGCGACGGCCTTAAGCACGTCGCTTACCGTATGAACGCCTGTCGTCAGCGCCAGGTCCGCGTTGACACGGCCGTACAGAATGGCGATCCACCGCAAGGGCAGGCGCAGTTCAGTAGAGGTGCTGAGTTTGAGATTCGGCACAACTTCCAGCGTTTCCAGGTCCAGGTCGGGTTGGTAGAAACGGTTGAACAAAACCAGGCCGTCGGCGCCGCCGTCGGCCAGCCGCCGGGCCATGTTGGCCAGGGCGCTGAAGTATGGATTTAGTTTCATAGCCACCGGAATGTTGATGGCCGATTTAACGTCTTTTATAACATCCAGGTAGATTTGCTCCACTTCGCTGCCCGTCAGGTTCGGATCGGTGGGGATGTAGTAAACGTTTAATTCGAGGGCGTCGGCCCCAGCTTCCTGGATTTGGCGGGCATAGTTGACCCAGCCGCCGGTAGACACGCCATTCAGGCTGGCGATAACCGGGATGCCCAGGCTTGTTTTGGCTTTTTGGATATGCTCCAGGTATTCCACAGGGCCGGTTTTATATTCTGAAGCCTCTGGGAAATAAGATAATGCTTCAGGAAAGCTTTCCACGCCTTGAGTCAGGTAGTGATTCAAGGTGTGGCTTTCCATGGTGATTTGTTCTTCGAAGAGCGAATGCAGCACGACGGCCGACGCGCCGGCGTCTTCCATCCACCGCAGGTTGTCGAGGCTGCGCATGAGCGGGGAGGACGAGGGCACCAGTGGGTTTTTGAGCTTCATGCCAAGATAGGTCGTGGTCAGGTCCATGTTGTGTCTCCTTGAGATAATTGAAAATGAAAACGAGGTGGTGAAGGGGAAACGGCCGTTCCCCCTTCACCTATCTTCATTACCAATTCACAGATTTATTAGCTTTTCCCATCGCCGCTGGTGTCTTTGGCCAACTGCGAATACTTTTCCCAGCGTGCTTCCACATCGCCCTGAGCCAGCTCAAGCAGCTTCGCTGCCCGTTCAGGATGGCTTTGAGTCAACATCTGGTAACGTCCTTCACGGTAAATATATTTATCCAAAGAAATCTTCGGCGCGCGCGAATCCAGGCTGAATGGGTTTTTGCCTTCTACGCTCATGTCCGGGTTAAAGCGGAACAATGGCCAGTGAGCGGAATCCACAGCAGCTTTTTGCTGGTCCAGGCCATATTTCAGGTCATACCCATGCGCCACGCAGTGGCTGTAGGCCAAAATCAGAGACGGGCCATCATACGCTTCGGCTTCAATGAAAGCTCGAATGGTTTGTGCGTCGTTAGCGCCCATGGCCACCCGCGCCACATAGATATTGCCGTAACTCATGGCCAACATACCCAGGTCTTTCTTCGGCATGGGCTTACCGGCGGCGGCAAACTTGGCAACGGCCGCGCGTGGCGTGGCTTTCGACATTTGACCACCCGTGTTGGAATAGACTTCCGTATCCAAGACCAGCACGTTCACATTGCGCCCGGAGGCCAATACATGGTCCAGACCACCGTAACCGATGTCATACGCCCAGCCATCACCGCCGATGATCCAGACGCTCTTCTTGACGAAGACTTCGACCATGTTTAACAGGTTTTCCAACTCGGCCTTAACATCGCCTTCGGCGATTTCGCCTAACAATGCCGCCAGCCGCTCTTGCAAATTGACAACGCGCGCCCGTTGTAGATTGATCTGTTCTTCGTCGATCTGTTCGGCGAAAAGAATGGAATCGGCCAGGTCGACGCCGACCACTTCGCGGTGTTTGCGCAGGGCGAAGGTGGCCGCTTCGATGCGTTGGTCGAGGGCGACGCGCATACCAAAGCCAAACTCGGCGTTGTCTTCAAACAAGGAATTGGACCAGGATGGGCCACGGCCGTCACTGTTTTTCGTCCACGGCGTCGTCGGCAAATTCGCCCCATAAATGGAAGAACATCCGGTCGCGTTCGCCACCACAGCCCGGTCGCCAAACAACTGCGTCATCAGCTTCAGATACGGCGTTTCGCCACAACCGGCGCACGCCCCAGAAAACTCAAACAACGGCTCCAATAACTGCGAGTACTTGACCTGGCTCAACGGAATACTGGTGCGGTCCACTTGCGGCAGGCCGAGGAAAAATTCCCAATTCTCTCGTTCAGGCTCGCGCAGCGGAATTTGTGGCGCCATGTTGATCGCCTTAAACTTCGGCTGCTGCTTGTTTTTAACCGGACAAACTTCCACGCACAGCGTACAACCGGTGCAATCCTCAGGCGCTACCTGTAAGGTGAACAAATCATCCTTAAACTCTTTATACCGGGCTGGCGTCGATTTGAACGTCGATGGCGCATCGGCCAGATATTTTGGATCGTAAACCTTCATGCGGATAACGCCGTGCGGGCAAACCATCGAACATTTGCCACATTGGATACAAATATCCGGATCCCAAACCGGGATTTCGGTGGTAATGTTGCGTTTTTCCCACTTGGTTGTGCCCGTCGGGTACGTTCCATCTATTGGCATGGCGCTCACCGGCAGGTCATCGCCCAGGCCTTCAATAATTCGAGCAGTCACCGATTGGATAAATTCAGGCGCAAACTCCGGCACGATAGGCGGCCGTTCAAACTCGCTCGTCGCCTCAGCCGGCACCTTCACCTGATACATATGCGCCAAAGCGGTGTCTACCGCATTGAAGTTTGCATTTACCACTGCTTCGCCGCGCTTGCTGTAGGTTTTCTTGATGGCATATTTAATGGCCCCAATGGCTTCATCGGTAGGCAGCACATCGCTGATGGCAAAGAAACAGGTCTGCATAATGGTGTTGATGCGGTTGCCCATGCCCGTTTCTTTGGCTACGCTAAAACCATCCACCACAAAAAATCTCAGCTTTTTCTCGATGATAGTTTCCTGCATGGAACGGGGCAGTTTATCCCACACTTCATCGGGACCATAAGGCGAGTTTAAGAGGAAAGTGGCCCCACGTTTCGCCAGACGCAGCACGTCGTAACGCTCCAGGAAACTGAATTGATGGCAGGCCACAAAGCTGGCGGAATGAACCAGATACGTGGCGTTAATCGGCCGTGGTCCAAAGCGCAAATGGGATGTTGTGACCGAACCTGCTTTTTTGGAATCGTAGACAAAGTAGCCCTGCGCATAATTTTCGGTATCTTCACCGATAATCTTGATGGAGTTTTTGTTGGCGCCGACGGTTCCATCAGACCCCAGGCCGTAGAAAACGGCGCGTACCACGTCGTCGGGTTCGATGTCGAAGGTTTTGTCCCAATCCAGGCTGGTATGGGTAACGTCGTCGTTGATGCCTACGGTGAAACCGTTGCGGGGTTTGGGCTGCTGCAATTCGTCAAAGACGGCTTTGATCATGCCGGGGGTAAATTCTTTCGAGGAGAGGCCGTATCGCCCGCCAATGATGCGCGGGAAGGTGGCAAATGGGGCTTCGCCGGTGGCCATAGCTTCGGCAACGGCCGAAACGACATCCAGATACAGCGGTTCGCCGGTTGAACCGGGTTCTTTGGTGCGATCCAGGACGCCGATTGCTTTGACGGTGGGTGGCAGCGCCTGCAAAAATGCAGACATGGCAAATGGCCGATACAAGCGGACCTTAACAACGCCTACTTTTTCACCTTGGGCGGCCAGGTATTCGGCCGTTTCTTGCGCCGTTGCCGCGCCAGAACCCATCAATACAATTACACGCTCGGCATCCGGCGCGCCGGCATATTCAAATAATTTGTACTGCCGTCCGGTAAGGGCGGCAAACTTGTCCATGGCTTGCTGTACGATTTCCGGAGCAACCAGGTAGAACGGATTGACACTTTCCCGGGCCTGGAAATAAACGTCTGGGTTTTGCGCCGTGCCGCGTAAGACTGGATGGTCAGGGGTAAGCCCGCGGTCGCGGTGGGCGCGAACCAGTTCGTCGTTGATCATGGCGCGCATGACTTCTTCTTCTATTAATTCGATTTTATTGAGTTCATGCGATGTGCGGAACCCATCGAAGAAGTGCAGAAAGGGGATACGCGTTTCCAAAGTGGCGGCTGAGGCAATCAGGGCAAAATCATGGACTTCCTGGACTGAGTTGGAAGCCAGCAGCGCCCACCCTGTATTGCGCGCCGCCATCACATCTGAGTGATCGCCAAAAATGGAAAGGGCCTGGGCGGCTAAGGAACGAGCGGCAATGTGAAAGACGGTGGATGTCAATTCGCCGGCGATTTTGTACATGTTGGGGATCATGAGCAGCAGGCCTTGGGAGGCCGTGAAGGTTGTGGTTAAGGCTCCGGCCTGCAAAGCGCCGTGGACTGCGCCGGCCGCGCCGCCTTCTGCTTGCATTTCCACCACCATCGGGACAGAACCCCAGATATTGGTTTTTCCTTCGGCCGACCATTGGTCAGCAAATTCCCCCATGGGGGAAGAAGGGGTAATAGGGTAGATGGCAATGACTTCATTGACTTTGTGGGCTACACGGGCGGCAGCCTCGTTGCCATCTAAGGTGATCATTTGTTTGGTCATAACAATTCTCCTTCACGCACAACCTATCGTGGTGACATACTGCAACACGAAGCGAAGCATCTGGTGTGGTTAGTTACTCGATTCTAAACAATATGGCTGATCTTGGGCCGAATTTTTATCGCGGAAGCGGTTTGTGGGTATATCATGGGTATAATTGCGGCCAATTCCGGCGTTATTGTATGCTGGTGTAAGGACTCCCAGACAGTGACAGATTGCATGATTGCTTATGACGAAAGTCATCTGGTAAGCGGGCTACCACCTGAAGTTCATGAGGCTTTAGATCCAGGGAAGAAGTATTTCTTGACAGCCCTCAGGGGATTCGGTAGCATCGCCCGAATTTGGCGTGGTAGATGGTGTGTCGTGGCTGGTTTTGAGCCTTGAAATGTAACTGCCAAGGCGTTGGTTGGTTTGATAGTTGGTTGGTTTGTTGGCTGGAGACCAACCATCAAACCAACTAACCATCAAACCTTTCCAGAGAGCCTTAGTAGTAGTTACCTTGAAATTATGATTGGGAAGATGTAAGAGCGAGAAATTATGAAACAAACGGGATCAGAAACAAGCAGGTCCGAGAAACATACGTTGACTGACACCTTAAGAGGGAAAACGGCCGTCATCATCGATCCTATCGTGACCTTTTTAGCCAAGTATCACCTTTCGCCAGACACATTAACGGTGATGGGGATGCTTTCTCATTTTTTCCTGGCCTATTTGATAGCCATCGGCGAAATGCGTTGGGCCGGTATTGCCATGATTTTCCTGGCGCCGCTTGATGCGTTGGATGGCGCCCTGGCGCGCAAATTGGGGCGAAAGCAGGGTGGGTTTGGGGCGTTTTTAGACTCCACCTTAGACCGGCTGGCAGAGATTATCTTGTTCGGCGGCTTTATATATTACTATGTGCAGACCGACGACGTGTTGATGTTAGGTCTGGCTTATGTGGCCATCACCGGTTCGTTGATGGTGAGTTATACCCGTTCCAAGGCAGAATCGCTGCATATGTCGGCCAAGGTGGGCATTATGAGCCGGGTAGAACGGTATGTGCTGATGCTGGTCTTTTTGATTTTAAATTACCCTGGTGTGGCCGTAGGGATTTTGGCTGTGTTTACGTATGTGACGGTGGGCCAGCGCATGTACCATGTCTGGTATCAATACTACCGCGAGTCGGCTCATGAAGAATAAACCTGTAGGCGCAGGCCGTAAACTTTGGGCGCGTATGCGCCAGGTGAGTTGGTATTGGTATGTGATTGGGGTCTGGCTGGCAGTTTTGGCCGGGTTGTATGGTTACCATTTGGCCACGGCCGTTACCCCCAATCGTGTCGCTTTTTCCTTCGGCGGCGGGTTCGATGTGTACTGGTATGGCCTTTGCATCGTCGGCGGCATTGCCCTTGGCGCTTTTGTAGTGGCAGACCTGGCGCTGAGGAGGGGCACGGCCGTTTTCCAAGAACACGTCCCTGCCGCCATCCGCGCCCGGTCGCTCGCAGACCTGGCGCTGCCCGAAGAAATCCACCAGATTCTCAGCAAAAACAAACTTAATACCCTGGGCGACTTACTGCTAATTTGGGGTTTTAATCCCCGCAACACCACGCTGAACGCGGCCGGCATCGAAATCGTCCAGGCCAAACTCGACAACCAGACCGACCTGGAAAAAAGTTGGTTGTCAGAAACGCCCTGGCGCATCTGGAACCCGGACCATGTCTGGAACGGCTTAATCTGGTGCCTTATTTTGGCTGTGATTGGGGCGCGGCTGTACCATGTGCTCACGCCTTCACCCAGCATGGCCGCCTTCGGCATCAACTCCCCCATGGACTATTTCCGCAATCCCTACCAGCTCATCAACTTGCGCAATGGCGGGCTGGGCATCTATGGCGGCATTTTGGGCGGCCTGGTTGGCCTGGCCATTTATTCCCGCCGGGCGCGCATCCCCTTGCTGGGCTGGGCCGATCTGGCCGTTGTAGGCTTGGCGTTAGGGCAGGTATTTGGTCGTTGGGGAAATTTTTTCAACCAGGAGCTATACGGCCGTCCCACCAATCTGCCCTGGGCCGTCACCATCGACCCCATCTACCGCCTGCCAGATTACAGCCAATTTACCCGCTTCCACCCTGCGTTCCTCTACGAATCTTTGTGGAGTCTGCTGACATTTATAATTCTCTACACGCTTATCCGCCGCTACAACCACAAGGTGTTGATCGGTGATGTCATGGCGCTGTATTTCATCTTTTATGCCACCGGACGCATCTTGCTGGAACTGGTGCGCCTGGACAGCCGCATGGTAAACCTGGGTTTTGTCCAACTCAATATGGCTATTGCCACATTCATCTCTTTGCTGATTGCCCTGGGCATGGCTGCCTGGATCATTGGCCGCCATTACCGGGCCGCAAAGACCAAAACTCCTGCGGCCGTTTCCTGACAACCCGGCGCTTTTTATGCGCCGGGTATTGGGGGCCAGCGGCCACCACCCTACTTCCTATTGTGCAGCAATTGGCAAACAGATACCCTATAGTTGCTGTTGATGATTCAAATTCGCGGGGAGTGTTTTACCGTTGGCAAGAATCAACCCGTATCTCACCCTCATTCTGTCACAACTTTTTCACGAGTGGTGTTTTAATCAACAAGCAAACAGCATTGGAGAGCAACCATGATATTGACCCAGAATCTCGGCAAATCGTTCGACTCGTTTACGGCCGTTCGCAATCTCAACCTGAACGTAGGCGCCGGTGAACTACTGGCGCTGTTAGGGCCAAACGGGGCCGGCAAAACCACGACCGTGCGCATGTTAAGCTCCATCCTTCGCCCCACCACCGGCCGCGCGGAAGTAAATGGCTACGACGTTGTGACCCAGCCCGCCCAGGTGCGCCAATCCATTGGCGTACTCACCGAGCAGCCGGGCCTTTACCTGCGCATGACCGGCATTGAGTATTTGTTGTTTTACGGCCGTCTCTACGGCATAACCGACAGCGCCATACGCGAACGCGGGCTGGCCCTCTTTGAACGCTTCGACATGGCCGACGCCCACCAGCGCCGCCTCGGCCAATACTCCAAAGGCATGCGCCAAAAAGTCGGCCTCATCCGCGCCATGCTCCACAAACCCACCGTCCTCTTGCTAGACGAACCCACCTCCGCCATGGACCCCCACAGCGCCAAACTCGTGCGCGACACCATCAAGGAAATGCGCGACGATCAGCGCACCATCATCCTCTGCACCCACAACCTGTCTGAAGCCGAAACGCTGGCCGACCGCATTGCCATCATCAAAAAAGGATCCGTCGTCGCCAAAGGCAGCCCGGCCGAACTAAAACAACAGCTTCTAGGCCACCCTCAGCTTGAAGTGCGCGTCGATCACCACCTGAACGGCCAGGTCAAAGAGTTGGATAATCTGGTAACGGTAGAATCCATCAACGAAAATACCATCCGCTACCGCACCCCTAACCCGGAACAAGACAACCCCATTTTAGTGCGCCGCCTGGGGGAACTAGGCCTGGGCATCATCGCCTTGCACGAAGTCAGCCAAAGCCTGGAAGAAGTTTACCTCCGCGTCGTCGCCGAAGCCGAAGAAGCACAACCCGGCGCCAACAACTAACCCATACCACGAGATTCCTATGACTTCTATAACGCTTAAACCCGTTTCCCTGAACCGCCAGGATTGGCGCATGGCCACAGTTGTCGCCCGCCGCGAAATCAAAGATTCCTTCCGCGATTGGCGGATCATGACACCCATTATCTTGCTAACTGTCTTTTTTCCGGCGCTGATGAACTTTGCCGCCGGCCGCATGATGGCGTTTGTATCCAACTACGGCGCGCAAATCATCGCCACGCAGCTCATCCCCTTTTTGCTGTTGGTGGTGGGCTTTTTCCCCATGTCGTTTTCGCTGATCATTGCCCTGGAAACCTTCGTCGGTGAAAAGGAACGGAAGAGTCTGGAGCCGCTGCTGGCAACGCCGCTCACCGACGCGCAGCTTTATCTGGGCAAAATGGTGGCCGTGTTGGTTCCGCCGCTGTTGGCGGCTTATCTGGGCATGACGGTTTATATGGTGGGGCTTTATTTCAACGTTGGCTGGCTGCCCACCTGGCAGTTATTGAGCCAGACAGTCCTGCTGACCACCGTGCAGGGCGTGATTATGGTGTCGGCGGCCGTGGTAATTTCCAGCCAGACAACCAGCGTGCGCGCGGCCAACCTGCTGGCCAGTTTTATCATTGTGCCGATGGCTTTGCTGATTCAGGGTGAGGCGGCGGCGCTGTTTTGGGGCAACCATGTTGGTTTGTGGTGGCTCATTTTGGCGCTGGCGATTACGGCCGTTGTCCTGGTCCGCATGGGTCTTCACCTCTTCAAACGCGAAGAACTCATGGGCCGCGAACTCGACGACATCCGCCTGGGCTGGATTGCGGCCGAGTTTTGGGCGGTAATGAGCGGACGACGGGAAAATAACGGCCGTTACCCCAACCCCTTCCGCTGGTACCGGCAAACCCTGGCCATTGTCCCGCAATTAGGCCGTCCCATCGTTACCCTGAGCGTGGCATTGTTGGGATCGCTGGGCATGGGCGTTGCCCTGGCCTTTATCTACCGCCTCCCCCCTGACATGCTCGCTCAATTCACCGGCGACCAGATTGCCGCCAATCTCGACCAGCTACAAATTGTCGCCCGCGGGCTGCCGCTGACCATTTTCTTCCAAAACGTACGCGTTCTGCTCCTGCTGGCTCTGTTAGGAACTTTCACCTTCGGCATCCTGGGCATCCTCGTTTTTATGGCGCCCTGGGTCATCGTCGGCTTCGCCGCCGGGCAAATCTTTCTGGCTGGCGAAAACCCCCTTTTGTTTATCGCCGCCACCGTTCTGCCCCACGCCATTTTCGAGCTGCCGGCCATCATGCTGGCCGCCGCCGCCGCCCTGCGCTGGCACCTCACGGTCATTGCGCCGCCGCCCAACAGCACCCTCAGCGAAGCCTTCGTCGCCACCGCCGCTGAATTCGCCCGCATTTTTATTGGCCTGGTGCTGCCCATACTTCTGCTGGCCGCCTTCGTCGAAGCCTTTATTACCCCTCAGGTGATGATCGCTGTGTACGGCCGTTAATAACTGAAGATTAGAGATTGGAGACTGGAGATTGACTGACAAATCTCAGAATTTTACCGCGGAGGGCGCAGAGGACGCGGAGGTTTTCTCTGGTACAAACTCCACGCTCTCCGCGCTCTCCGCTGTTAGATAAGGTTTATCAGTCAATCAGGATTGTGCTCCAATCTCCCAGCCTCCCCCTCTCCCAGTCCCCAATCCCATAGGCCATTCGTCGGTGGATCGCCCCTCGCCCGGCATGGGCGGCTTTGGTAAACTTGCCCCACTATGCGTGAAAATAAAAGTTTCCCATTTATTGTGGGCCTCATCGCCCTGATTGTGGTGCTAACGGCCGTAGCCATCGGTTGGCGCTTGCTCAATGGCGACAGCAGCCTGCTGCGCAACGTCAGCGTGCAGCATAACACCATCACCCCCAACGCCGATGGCGACACCGACGCCACCCGCATCCAATACGAATTATCCGACAACGCTACTGTCTCCATCTATTTAGAAAATCAGACCGGCGACCGCTTCTATTTTCGCCAGGATAAAGAGCGCGGCGCAGGCGAATACAACGTTCTGTTCAGCGGCGTAGTCGATGGGTATGCCCTGCCCGACGAAACCGTTACCGGCGAGGTGCTCGCTCGCCTGCTGCAAAACGGAACCTACACCTGGACGATTGAGGCAACCGATACAAACGGCCGTACCGAAACCCAACAAGGCCAGCTCACCATCGCCGACGCCGACGCCGCCCTGCCCGAACTACGCGACTTTTCCCTCGACCGCGCCACCTTCACCCCCAACCGCGACGGCATCGACGACCGTATCCAGATTCAGTTTTACCAGACCAAAGAAGCCACCGTGCGCGTCTTTTTACTCACGCCCAATGGCCTGGAACTGCCCATCGCCGAACTGGAGCGCGACATACCGGCAGGCATGCCCGGCCGCCACATCTACGACTACGAAGCCGGCGTAGACAACGGCGAAACGCCGCCCGCCGATGGCACATACCCCATCATCGCCATCGCCGAAGACGCCGAAGGGCAAAAAGTGCGCGTTGCCAACGAGCTGACCATCGCTTATGGCGGCGTGCCCCGCGCCGACATCTTTGCCCCACCCTCCGGCGAGACGCTGCGCTTTAACACAACGGCCGTAGCCATCTGCGACACCCTCTACTTCACCATGACCATCGAGAACTACGGCAACACCCCCATCCGCACCACCGGACCCGCCCCCGGAACCGTCTACGACTCCGACTGGAACTACAACACCCTCGGCTGGCACACCGAATCCGGCGCCTGGCGCGCCGCCATCGGCTACGAAAACGAACTGAGCAACTACCCCTACCGCTGGGCCGTCGGCGGCCCCGACGATCTGGAACAAATCGGCGATTACACCTATCTCATGCCCGGCGCGCGCGCCGTCGTCACCGGCGGCATCCGGCTGGTGGATGTGTTTGGCAACCGCAACCCGCAGCCCGTGTGGGCCGGCCTCATCCACGAAGATGTCGCCATCACCGAATTCAACAATCGCGTAGACCCGCAGGCTATCCTGGTGGATATTCCCGACGCCGCCAACATGCCCACCTGCGAACCCCGCGAAATCCCCATGAAACCGGAACAATAATTTCCATCTTATCCCAAGATACCAGGTCTCCCTGCACCGTCAGCCGGGTTCCCTTAATGTCATCTAAGCAGCAGGTTAGCATCGGTGGCAGGCGAACGGCCGTCAAGGTAAACTAAAATTCGCTCAGAAATATAGATACCTGGGTTGTGGGGCTTTGGCCGCCCAAAGCGGCTTTGGCCGCCTAAAGCAAGGACAGGAAAGCGATTTGATGGCGATACGATGGTTTATAGGGGCTGGACTGCTCCTCATAATTCTGGCAGCCTGCCAGCCCCAGGTATTAGAAGTGGAAGTTACTCGCCTGGTCGAAAACACGCCGGTGAGTCAAGAGGAAGGAACGGCCGTTCCCACCCCCTCCCCCATGCAAATCGAAGTCACCCGCCTTGTCACCACCGAAGTTGTGCAAGAAATCCCCATCGAAGTCACCAAATCACCCCTGGGCACAGAACAACGCCCGATACAATTACTCTTTTCGTCGGCCAGCAGCACGGCCGTCATCATGACCCGTGGGCAGGTATTGGCCGACGCCCTGGCTGAAGCCACCGGTCTGGAATTTGTAGTCGGCGTCGCCGACAGCGAAGAAGCTCTCATCGAACTGATGTGTACCGCCCCCGCCGACACCATCGGCGTCTTATCGCCTTTAGGTCTGGTACAGGCCAATACGCGGTGCGGCGTCCAACCCGGCAACATCGCCGTTCACCCCGATGGCCTGAGCTGGCAGGCAGGCATGATCGTCGCCCGCCGCGACAGCGGCATCCTCACCCTGGCCGATCTGGCCGGCAAACGAGGCGCTGTGCCCAACGCCAACAGCCTGCCCAACGCCAAAGCCGTCGAAACCATGCTGCAAAACGCCGGTGTCCAAATCGCCGAAATGATTGAAGTGCCCGGCGACAACAGCGCCATGCTGGCCGTGTTTGATGGCGACGTCGATTTCGCCGTTGGCACATACACGCCGCCCATCTTGCCCTACGAAGAACGCCTGTGGCAATACGGCGTAGACGCCGCCGAAATTTGGCGGCAGTTGGGCATCGCGCCCGAACGCAGCCCCATCGGTTATGTGCTGGTCATTGCCGAGCCGGAATTTGGCGGTTACCGGTTGCGCGATGCGCGCGCCGGTATTTTCGATATTCAACCGGAGATTTATAACCAGACGCGCATTGTGGCCCTGACCCCGCAAATACCCAACGAAACTGTCGCTTTCGGCCGTGATTTTCCGCTGGCGCTGGCCCGGCAGGTCATCAGCGAACTGCAAACGTTTGCCACCTCGGAAGCGTGCGCCACATCTGTCTGCGCCAGCGATTTTTATGATTGGCGCGGCCTGGAACCGGCAAGCAACGATCAATACACTCCCATCCGCGACATGATTACCGCTGGAGTATTCGCCGAAGAATGACCGCGCTAACCATGACCAACGGCGTTCAGAACGCCAAGAGAAAGCCAACCGTATGCTAGACGTGGCCATCATTATCGTTAGCTGGAACGTACGCGACTATCTGGTCGATTGTTTGCGTTCGGTGCATAAAGAAATTGTGCGCACCCGGCTGCGAGCCGAAGTTTGGGTGGTTGATAATAACTCCACCGACGGCACGGTTGAACTGCTGCAAAGCCTATTCCCGCAGATTCATCTGATCGCCAATGAGCATAATGTGGGCTTTGGCGCCGCCAACAACCAGGCCATGGCTGACGCCGCGCCCTTGGAGCCGCGCTATTATTTTTTACTAAACCCCGACACGATGCTGCGCCAGGGCGCATTGTCACACCTGGTGCAATGTTTGGATGAACGGCCGAATGCCGGCATGGCCGGCGCGCGCCTGGTGTATCGAGACGGCCGTTTCCAGCACAGCGCCTTCTATTTCCCCGGCATTACGCAGCTTACGTTTGATTTATTTCCCATGCCCAACCGCCTGTACGACAGCCGCCTAAACGGCCGTTACAGCCGCCACCTCTTCCACCCCAACCACAAACCCTTTACCATCGACCACCCCTTAGGCGCGTCGATGATGGTGCGCGCCAGCGTAGCCGCTGCCACCGGCGGTTTCGACGAAACCTACCACATGTACTGCGAAGAAATCGACTGGAGCTGGCGCATCCGTGAAGGCGGCTGGGACATCTACGCAGTTCCGGCGGCGGAAATCGTCCACTTTGGCGGCGAAAGCACCAAGCAAGTGCCCGCCCAATCGATCATTAATTTGTGGCGCAGCCGGGCGCAGTTATATGCTTCGCATCACGGCCGTTGGCGCAAAGCCCTGGCGACCCATCTCGTAAAAATGGGCATGAGCCAAAAAGCGGCCAAAACCACCGACCCCCACCTGAAACAAGCATATGAAGAAGTCATCCACATCTGGACCAACCATTCCGGTCCCACGGCCGTCCACTTCAACCATGACGGCGACTAGCCCCAGCCCCTCCCCAAACTTGCCAAACAGGCCGGAAATTACGGCCGTTATCCTCACCTATAACGAAGCGGCGCATGTGCAAGCCTGCATCCAGAGCCTGCGTTGGGCCGACCGGGTGGTGGTCTTCGATTCGTTCAGCCAGGACGAAACGATGGCGCTGGCCCAGGCTGCCGGCGCGGAAACGGCGCAAAACGCGTTTCAGAATTACGCCCAACAGCGCAACGCCGCCCTGGCGCATGTGCAAACCGATTGGGTCTTTTTTGTGGATGCCGACGAGCGCGGCACGCCGGAACTGGCCGCCGAAATCCGGCGCGTGGCAGCCGAACGGCCGGAAATGGGCTGGTATGTGCCGCGTCACAATTACCTCTTTGGCAAACTAACCCTGGGGGCGGGCTGGTTTCCCGATTATCAACTGCGCTTATTCAAACACGGCCGTGTCCACTACGAACGCCCCGTCCACGAACTTGCCGTGGTTGATGGGGCCATCGGCCATCTGGAAAACCCGCTCATCCACTATAACTACCGCGATCTGGCGCACTTCCGCGCCAAACAACAAGCATATACCGACTACGACGCCGGCATTCTGCGGCAAAACGGCGTGCGCCCCAAACCGCAAAATTACGTTTTGCAGCCGTGGCGGCAGTTTTGGTGGCGTTTTGTAACCCTCCATGGCGCGCGCGATGGTCTGCACGGCTTGCGCCTGAGCCTATACATGGGTTACTATGAGTGGATAAAATACCGCAAGTTAGCCGCGCTGTGGCGGGAAGAATGAAAAGGCAACTTGTGTTCCGGTGGCTAGGCGGGCAGACCGCTTAAACAGTGCAACACTCCCGCTAAACTAGAGCAACCAATGACTCCAATAAGCGTTGAATGTACCTTTGCCGCCGACGGCCGTGTCCAGGTGCGGCGCATGGCCGTAGACGGCCGTTGGCAAACTGTGGAACAGGGCCGGCAGTGGCAAGATCATACTGGTCGCCACGTCCTGGTTATTGTGCCCGGCACTTCCCACGATGTCGTTCGCGAACTTGTCCTGCGCGCCGATAAACTGGTCTGGGAATTGGCAGACGGCCGTTCCTCCGTTCACCTCGCCTGATCCACGCATCCCCACTTCCCCACTTCTAAAATTTGAACACCTTCCAGACAGCCCCCTGCGGAGCCAAAACGTCCGAATCCCGTAGCCATCGTGTTTCGCCCTGCGCCAAAACTTGGGGATAATTAGCGGTTTTGTATTAAACACGAATTGAGGATTTCTAAATTATGGCAAGTATCACATTTCGCCGTCACGCAATTTCTGTTCCGGTGGAGCATCGCCGGAATTTCTTTCATTTATACATGGACATCGCCTGGTTTGGGGTGGTGAACGCCAGCGCCATTTCCTTTATGGCCGTTTATGCCACGCGCCTGGGGGCTACCGGCTGGCAGCTAGGGCTGCTCAGCGCCGCCCCGGCCGTCGTCAGTCTGATGGTGACGCTGCCGGCCGGAAGCTGGCTGCAAAAGCGCGGCTCAATCAGCCGGAAGGTGTTTTGGGCATCGGTTGGCCATCGCCTGGTTTACGCCGTCTGGATATTTTTGCCGTTTTTCTTGCTGCCCCAGGGGCAAATCAACGCCCTGATCGCCCTCGTTTTTTTGATGAGCATCCCAGGCACGGCCCTGGCGGTGGGATTTAACGCCATGTTCGCCGCCACGGTTCCGGTGGAATGGCGCAGCCACGTTACCGGCATCCGCAATGCGCTGCTGGCGGTTACGTTTATCACCGTATCGCTGTTGTGCGGCTGGCTGTTGGAGGCGCTGCCGTTTCCGTTGGGCTATCAGGTGGTATTTGCCATCGGCGCGATTGGCTCTGTGTTTAGCAGCTACCACCTGTGGCAGATACGGCCGTTGCACGAAGACAGTTACGTTCCTCGCCACGGACAAAGTGTGGGCGACCTGGCCCGGCCGGGTACGGTTCGGGTGTGGTCGGGCGGTATGCGCACGGCCGTTGCCGATTGGCGCTTTTTATTAAACCGGCGACCAAGGGCCAAAGGCGAAAAACCGCAAACTATCGACCATGCCTTTCAGCTCATTTTGCTGACCATGTTTTTCTTTCATCTGGCCCAATATCTGCCGCTGTCGTTGTTCCCGCTGTACTGGGTAAACTATCTGCGCCTCACCGACCAGAATATTGGCCTGGGTAACGCCGTTTTTTATGGCACGGTGCTGCTGGCCTCCACACAGTTGAGCCGCCTGTCGCGGCGGCTGAGCCAACACGCGATCCTGGTGATAGGCGTGGTGGGGATGAGCCTGTATCCGGTGTTAACGGCCGTTACCCGCGATCTAACGCTCTTTCTCGTCGTTTCGGCCGTCGGCGGCATCACCTGGGGCTTGGTCTCCGGTTCGCAGGCCAATTACCTGTTGGAACGCATTCCCGAAGACCGCCGCCCGGCTTATCTGGCCTGGTACAATCTGGCGCTTAACGCGGCCGTCTTGATTGGTTCGTTGGGTGGCCCGGTGCTTGCCGGCCGCATTGGCCTGGTGGAGACGTTGTTTCTCGCGGGCGCAGCCCGTTTTCTGGCGTCTCTGTTTGTTTGGCGGCGGGGATAAGCGAATGTCTGTTGGATAGCAAGAGCAAGTAATTAAGGATGCGCGCCAAAACCCTAAGGGTTTATTTGACCTCTGGAAATGACCGCAGGTGCAGCAAAACCCTTAGGGTTCGCACCATTGGATAGCGCGCGTAAAATAAAAAGCCCCGCCAGATAATCATCTGCGGGGCTTGAATTATTTTGCAAGTCGGGTGAATGGCAGCCTTAGGCCACCGAGACACTTAAAAAACCAACCATTCAGCCGCCGGAATACGGCCGTACAGAATTCACTTCTTACACAGTGCCGGTCAACACCATCACGCCAAAGGCAATGGCAACGATGTCCAGCACAACCAGCAGGGCCAAAACCAGGCGCTGGCCAGGGGTAAAGCTGCTCCAGGCAAACGCTTTGCCGGTTGTGGCTTCAGTTGCAGGTTCGGCGGCTTCCATTTCATCTTGCATGGAGCCGGTGCGGGCGCTTTTGCGGCGGAGTTGGTCAAACTCGTCATCGCCGCCTTCAATTGCAGGTTGGGACGATGTGAAATCGTCATCAGCTAACCAATCGGGGTTTTCATCAAACGCATCATCGCTGAAGCTGCTAAAATCATTGCTCATGGTCTCTCTCCTGGTATCCAATAGGCCACACGTTCTACCTGAAAGGCTACCCGACATTATGACAATTGTCAATGGCAGACTCGACTGAAGACGGCCGTTCTGCTCACTGGATTACCGCAAAGAAACATCGGCGGCGGCAATGGCATGAACACGGCCGTCGCCCGTTTGCAGCAGCAATTGCCCCCATTCATCCACAGCCACAGCCTCGCCTACCAACGGCTCCTCGCCGGGACGACTGGCGGAAACTTTGCGCCCCAGCGTGATGAGGCGCTGCTGCCACGCCGGCTGCGGCGTCTGGCCAGCCTGCGCCGCTTCATAGTACGTTTCCAATCGCGCCAGCAAATCCACCAGCAGTTGCGCACGCGAAATGGGCCGACCGGCGGCCAATGAGAGGCTGCTGACCGGGGTGATGCCCTGCGGCAGTTGAGCGGCGGTCATGTTCACATTCAGCCCAATGCCCAGAACGATGGTTTGCAGACGGCCGTTTTCCCCCACGCTACCCTCTAACAGCAGCCCGCCCCATTTGCGCCACTCGCCATCCTGCCAAAGCATCACATCGTTGGGCCACTTAATGCCCAATGGCCCGGCCACCAGGCCGGCCGCCGCTTCTGTCACCGCCAGACTGGCCATCATGGTCAGCCACAGCGCTTGCTGCCCCGGCCAATCCGGGCGAAACAGCAGCGAAAGCATCAGCGACGTGCCGGGGGCGGCTTCCCAACGGCGGTCCAACCGGCCACGACCGGCGCTCTGATAATCGGCTAAAAGCATGGTTCCGGCCGGCGGCGCGGGTATCCCCTGAGCCACCATGTCCTTTAAAACGCTGTTTGTCGAAGTAATGGTGTCGTAATAATGGTAGGATCGTCCCAACCAATGCGTTGTTAGCTGGGGAATAACGGCCGTTGCCCGCAAATCTTCGCCCATATCCCACTCCTCTTTCAACCTTTCACGGCCTCATTATAACCATTTAACCATCTGTGTTGACAGAGAAATAGCAAAGCCTATAATTAATTAAGCAATGAATAGGAACAAAGTACTATGTCATCAGGTTATTCCCACGCCATTCGTTCAATTATCGGGCGTCATTTCGCCAAAGTAATGGAACATGAATTTTGAATCTTCTCAGGGTAATTCAAAACCTAATCGTCGTGATGATTCCTTTTGGGCGGCTCTCTTTGAACATGGAGAAGCCAACGTAGAATCAGCGGAAATGAACCAGTCGCCGCCGCCAACCATTGACGATCTGGTCGATGTCCGCACTGATTGGCTTGCCGAAAAAAAACAAGAGACAACCGACCCCTGGCTTTTGGCCCAGGAAGCTTACGATGCCGAAAGCAAATTAGACCTCACCATAACGGGTTACAACAAAGGCGGGCTGCTGGTGGAGTGGCATGGGCTGCCCGGTTTTATCCCGGCTTCCCAATTGATCGATTTTCCCCAGTTTCATGTCGCCTCTAAACGCCTTCAGGTTCTGACAAAGGCTGTAGGCCAGGTTCTTACGCTCCGCATTATCGAAGTAAACCCACCGCTCAATCGTCTCATTTTGTCTGAGCGCGCCGCGCAAGTGGAACCCGAACAGAGGCAAAGTATTCTGGAAACCCTTATGCCGGGGGACATCCTCACCGGCAAAGTCACCAACCTGACCGATTTCGGCGCGTTTATTGATTTAGGCGGCGTCGAAGGTCTTATCCACATCTCGGAACTTTCCTGGAGCCGTGTGCCGCATCCCAGCAAAGTGGTTAAACCCGACGAGGTAGTAAAGGTGTTGGTTCTGGGGGTAGACCAGGAAAACGAACGGGTTGCCCTTAGTCTGAAACAGCTTTACCCCGATCCCTGGAAAACGGCCGAATCTCGCTACCAGCCAGGCCAACTTGTCGAAGGTGTTGTCAACAACATCGTCAATTACGGCGCGTTTGTCCTGCTGGAGCCGGAATTGGAAGGTCTTATTCACATTTCGGAACTGGCCGAAGGCGCATTTTTGCACCCGCGCAACGTGGTGGAAATTGGCGATAAAGTGACCGCCCGCGTGCTGCAAGTAGACGGCCGTGCCAAACGCCTCGCCCTCAGTTTACGCAGCGTCCCCCAAAACCCATAGTCAGCCGGCAGTTGGAAATCGACCGTGGGCCGAAGGCCACCTCACGCGTCCGGCGTTGATTTGTTGTATACTTGCAAGTGCTTACAACCAACGACCAACTATCGACTTTCGGCTATCGACTTTCGGCTATCGACTACGCAATGACTCGCAAACCCACAACCCGCTCGCCCAAGACCGAGCCTTCGCCACCTCCCCAACCACCACCTACCTGGGACGAGAAATTTATCAACGGCCTCATTCCCTGGCGCGTGGAAATCGGCGGCCTTGTCCTCTTTGCCTTTGCCATGATCACGTTGTTGGCCCTGCCCAGCCTGACGGAAGCGGGCTGGCTGACAGCCTGGACGCGCCTGCTGCGCCAGGTGTTTGGGTGGGGAGCATACCCGTTGTTTTTTATTCTGGCGGCTGTGGGGCTGCATATCGCCATTCGGAAGGTGAAACGGCCGTACAACATCCGCGCCTCGCAAATCGTCGGCCTGGAACTCCTGCTGCTCACCGCCCTGCCTCTCAGCCACCTGGTCACCAATTCCAACCTGTCCGACGCCTACCGTGGGCTGGGCGGCGGTTTGGTCGGCTGGGCATTGTCTGAACCTTTGTTAGAACTCATCGGCCCCTTGCTTACCAGCCTGCTCTACGCCATTTTGCTCGTCTGGGGCTTCGCGCTTCTGGTCAATTACAGTTGGCTCGACATGCTAGAAACCCTCAACCGGCTGGCCATTGCCCTGCGCCGCTGGGCGGCAAAGATTGCCCCGCCAGAGCAGGAACCAACAGCCACACCGGCGGCGGAAATTGAACAGGAAACGGCCGTGCCCCTGCCTCAATCTCACCTGCCCAACCCCAACGACCTGATCATCATCGACGATTCCGCCTCCCAGGACGAAGTCGTCGATTGGCAGCGCCGCGACAAACGCCTGCCCCCCATCACGCTGCTGGAAGAAGGCGCGCCCGCCGCCATGTCCCCGGCCGAAATCGACGAAAAGAAACGCATCATCGAAGAAACCCTGGCCGACTTCCAAATTCCGGCCACCGTCACCGAAATCCGGCGCGGTCCGGCCATCACCCAATTTGGCGTCGAACCCGGTTATGTAGAAAAAATTGGTCCCGAAGGCGACCCGAAACAGCAAAAAATCCGCATCGGCCAGATTGCCTCCCTGCGCCGCGACCTGGCTTTGGCCTTGGCCGTCACCCGGCTGCGCATCGAAGCGCCGGTTCCTGGCCGTGGCGTGGTCGGCGTGGAGGTTCCCAACGCCGAAATCAGCATTGTGCGCCTGCGCGCCATCCTGGAAGCCGACGCCTTTGCCAAGATCAAAAGCCCGCTTGGTGTTGCCCTTGGCCAGGATGTTTCTGGCGTGCCGTTGGCCGTGGACCTGGCGACTTTGCCCCACTTGTTGATTGCCGGGACGACCGGTTCCGGTAAATCGGTGTGCATCAACGCTTTTGTCTCCTGCCTGGTGTTTAACAACCCGCCGGACAAGCTGAACCTGATCATGATTGACCCCAAGAAAGTGGAGTTGATCCGCTTCAATGGGCTGCCGCATCTCATTGGCAAAGTGGAGGTAGAGGCGGATCGGGCGGTGGGCGTGCTGCGCTGGCTGACGGCCGAAATGGACCGCCGCTACGAACTGTTTACGATGGTCGGCGCGCGCAACCTGAACGGCTACAACGGCCGTGTCGCCCGCCACCCAACACTCAAAAAGCTGCCTTATCTGGCCGTCTTTATCGACGAATTGGCCGATTTGATGCACATGTACCCCGGCGATGTGGAGCGCACCCTGTGCCGCCTGGCGCAAATGGCGCGCGCGACGGGGATTCATTTGATTGTGGCCACGCAACGGCCGTCTACCGACGTCATCACCGGCCTCATCAAAGCCAACTTTCCCGCCCGCCTCTCCTTCTCAGTAGCCTCCGGCACAGATTCGCGCGTTATTTTAGACACCGTAGGCGCGGAACAGCTTCTGGGCAAAGGCGACATGCTTTTCCAATCGCCCGACGCCGCCGGACCAGTGCGCGTGCAAGGCGTTTTTGTCAGCGACAACGAGATCGAGCGCATCGTCGATCATTGGCACGCCGCCATGCCAGACTTCACGCCTATCCCCACGCCCTGGGAAACGCTCATCGCCAAACACGCCCTGCTAGACGAAACCGATCAACTGCTAGAGCAGGCCATCGAAATCGCCCAAAAACAAGACACCATTTCCAGCTCCATGTTGCAGCGTCGACTGCGCATCGGCTATCCACGCGCCGCCCGCATCATGGAACACCTCTACGAGATGGGTCTGGTAGAAGACCCGCAAACGGGCGGCAAAACCCGCAAAAGCCTGGTCGAAGAAGGCGATAATCCTCTGGAAGAGATTCTTTCCGATCAACAAGAATAGCGCGGGCACAAACTATTCGTCGATCATCTGGCAAAATTGGTCCAATCCTGGAGATTGGACCAATCTGAGGCGCGGCCCCTTTCTGAATTTTCGCTAAGCCTTCTAAGCCATACCGGAAAAATTATTAACGTATCGTTTATAATGGTATGGTTCATCAACAAAACTACATATCACCTGCCCACTGCTGCCCGCCCATTGCTGCCCGCCCACTACCGCCTCACCACGCTACCGTCATCACCTTTTTTACGGATCGTCCCATATTGCCGGAAAGCGCTTGTTTTGCAAAGCGAAACAAAAACGCCCATAGAACCGGCATCCCGACAGGTATCATCGTTGTCGGGTAACCATCTGCACTTTTACTTTTGAGGAGGCTCCCTCATGGATGGGTTGCAAGTCTCGCTGTTTGGGAAATTCTGCGTTCGCTGTGGGGAGCAAGCGTTGAATGGGCTGGACGCTTATAAAGTTCAGGAACTATTTTGTTATCTGCTGCTGCACGCCAACCGGCCGCATCACCGCGAATCGCTGGCCGGGCTGCTCTGGCAAGAACAACCGGCGGCGCAATCCAAGGGCTACTTACGCCGGACGTTGTGGCAGTTGCAAAATGCCTTCAATGATCAAACTAATTTAAATTCTCTGGTGCAGGTGGATGCTGACTGGATTCAGGTCAATTGCACAAATGGGCTGTGGCTGGATGTGGCTGTGTTTGAGCAGGCGTTTGCCAGCGCCCAGGGCAAGCCAGGTTTGGGTTTGGATGCCACGGCCGTTCGCGCTCTGGACGAAGCGGTGAAAGTATATCGCGGCAACCTGTTAGAAGGATGGTACCAGGATTGGTGCCTGTTCGAGCGCGAACGCTACCAGCAAATGCTGCTGCTGATGCTCGATAAGCTGATGGAACATTGCGAAGGCTGCGCCGCCTATGAAGCCGGCATCACCTATGGCATGCAAATCCTGCGCTACGATTTAGCCCGCGAGCGCACTCATCGCCGCCTGATGCGTTTGCACTATTTGTCTGGCGACCGTACCAGCGCCTTAAGGCAATATGATCGGTGCACGGCCGTTCTCCAACACGAGCTAGGCGTCAAACCAGCCGCCGCCACCGAAAAGCTCCGCGCCCAAATCCAGGCCGACCAGTTAGAACCTCGTTTCTTCCTCCCCTCCGCCGCCACAGACAGCCCGCCATCCCTGCAAAACACGCTGGAACACCTGCGGCATTTCGACGGCATCCTCTCCCAAACCCGCCAGGAAATCCAACAAGAAATCCAGCGCATCGAATCCTCCCTCTATGAAACAAAAGAACAAAAGCTAGAAAACAGGGAATAACCATCCCGGCGTCAGGTTGCCCAAGACCAAAACCCTAAGGGTTTGAACGACTACAAATTTAATTTCCCACGGCCAAACCCTTAGGGTTTAACGCACGCAAAACCAACTCCTCACCACCAAACCCTAAGGGTTTAAACGAATACAAACGTAATTTCCCAAGGCCAAACCCTTAGGGTTTAACGCACGCAAAGCCAACTCCTCGCCACCAAACCCTAAGGGTTTGAACGACTACAAATTTAATTTCCCAAGGCCAAACCCTTAGGGTTTAAGATACCGCGCCGGGAGAAGTAGTTCCGACGCGGGAAGACAGGCTGCTTCATACTTTATGGAGCGCGAATTGAATAGTTTGCCCGTTCAGATTGGACCAATCTCAGAAGATTAGTCCGATCTTCCACTCAAAATTCCCTCATGCCCAAACGCGCCATGATACGCGCCAAGATCGCTCCGTAAACACGCTGCCTGCTACACTGCTCAAGTCATGGAAATAAAGCCGCCTGAGCAACCCCCGACAGACCAGGATGCCTTGTCTGTAAATGCCAACGACGATAGTTATGCGTTTGTGATCCGAATCTGGCGCGAAGACGAGGGCGACGACGACGGCGAGACCGTTCTCTGGCGCGGGAACATCACCAACGTCATCGACCAAAAACGGCGTCATTTCCAAGACCTGACCGGCATCATTCAATTTATCCGGCCCTACCTGGAACAATGGGGCGCATTCCGAAATCAGAAGTCTGAAATCCAAAACCACAAGTCCTGATTATGAGCGAATACACGGCCGTTCGCGCCGTCAGCCAAACCCTCAAAGAGCTGGTAGAAGCCCATGTCACCGATCCCACGGTGCAGGTCTTCCTCACCTCGCCCAAAGAGATGCAGCAAAACAAACAAACCGGCATCTCCATCTGGCTCTATCGCCTCACGCGCAACGAATTTCTGCTCAACCAACCGCGCCGCCGCCCGGCCAACGGCCAGGTCGCCCGCAACCCCATGCCCGTCAACCTCCACTACCTCATCACCCCGCTCATGACCGACCCCCGCGACGAGCAAATGCTGCTGGGGCTGGTGCTGCAAGTCTTTAACGACCACGCCACTGTGCGCGGCAGCGACCTCAAAGACGCCCTGCTGGGCAGCGACGCCGAACTGCGCCTCTCCTTTGAAGCGCCCTCGCTGGAAGACCTGACGCGCATTTGGGGCGCGCTGCAAGAACCATACCAGGCGTCACTCACCTATCTGGTCCAATCGATCACCATCGAATCCGACCACGAACCCGAATCCAGCGGTCTGGTGATGCAGCGGGAAACAACCTATACCCAAATTTTAGAGACGGGAGATTAGAGAGTAACGTGGCCAATATCTATCAGGTAGACACAGGTCAGCAGATGGTCACAGTGGTGGATGATCTGACCACGCAGTACCGCGTGCTGGTAAGCGGGCGAGTCCTTTCGGCCGTGTTTGGCCTGCCACTGCCCCAATTCAGCGTCACGGCCGTTTGGCCTGGCCTGTTCGTGAAGACGCTGCCCGATGGCTTCTTTTGCCTGGCAGGCGTCGAAAACTTGCTCTTCCCGGTTTACCCGGTGACGTTCGACGTGGCTATCGCTGCGCCTTTCCATCGCCCCGTCATCCGGTCTGTCACCATTGCGGGCAGCAGCGATTGGCCCATCACCCTGCCCGATGTGACTTTGCAAAACAACCCGGTGCGCCTGCAAGGGCGCGTCACGCTGGACGATCCGGACCATACGCCGGTTGCCGGGGCCACAGTGACGATTGACGACACGGCCGTTCTCACCCTGCGCACCCCCCTGCACTTCGACCACCCGGCCGGCACGCCCATCCAACCCGTCACCCTCACGCCCAGCGGCGTCAGCAAAACCCTCACCGCCCCTGCGGGCCAACTCAGCAACACCATCACCCTGAACAACCGGACCGGGCTGGCGCCGGGCAATGTGCTGCGCCTGGGCGCAGCCGACCGCGCCGAATACGCCGTCATTGCCGCCATTGTAGGCAATCCGGCCGTCGCGGGGGATGTGGTCCTTACGGCCGTTCTCCAACGCAGCCTGCCCCGCGCCGCCACCGCCGAACGCATCACAGTCGGCGCGCCCGGCGCAGCCGTGAATTTGCTCGATGACGTGCTGGTGGGCGAAGGTGTGCTCCGGCTGGCCGGAACGATGACGGCCGTCGCCATCCAAATCAGCGACGCCGCCCCTGCCCGCCGCGAATTCCACAGCCTCAACGCCCTCAGCGATGCCCGCGGCTACTATCGCCTGGACGGCCTCAGCCGTCTCGCCGCCATCACCCTACGCGCCGCCGACGGCCCAAACACCGATAACCAGGATTGGACGGTCAACTACCGCCAACCTGTCAATGCAATCGATTTTAGACTTGATTAAGCATAGCGATTAACGATTGACGATTTGCGATTATTCGATTGACGACAAATCGTAAATCGCAAATCGCAAATCATAAATCCCCCAGAGGAGGTCATTATGGCTGAATATCTTGCCCCCGGCGTTTACGTAGAAGAAATAGAAGCCGGCCCTAAACCAATCGAAGGCGTCAGCACCAGCACCACCGGCATGGTCGGCATGACCGCGCGCGGTCCCGCCGATGGCCTGCCCAAACTGGTCACCAGCTTCGCCGAATACCGGCGCAGGTTCGGCGGCTACCTGGACGATGCCGCCCTGGACGGGTATCAATACCTGCCCTATGCCGTGCGCGGCTTTTTTGAAAACGGCGGCAAACGTGTCTACATCAAGCGTGTATTAGACACCGGCACGGCCGACACCGCCGGAACGGCTGCGGCGGCCAGCCCGCCTGTGGGCGGCATTGTCACCCGGCTGGCGCAAAACGCCACCGCCACCGCCACCACCATTCGCCTGATCAGCCTGCGCGGCATCGAAAACGCCTCGACCATAGACCTGAGCCAGACGAAAAACGGAACCACCACCACGGAATCCGTCACGGTCGCCAGCTACACGCCCGGAACCAAAACCGTCACCCTGACGGCCGCGTTAGCCAACGATTTCGAGGCCAAATACACCAGCGTCACCATCACCAGCATCGCCGATCCGGGCACGCCGCTGGAACTGGAAGCCGCCGATCCGGGCGCGTGGGGCAACGGCATCCATGTGCAAGTTTTCCACACGTCAGCCGCCAGCGCGGCCGTCCAGGCCATTGTCACCAACGTGGTGGCCAACGACACCGTGCAGCTTTCCACGGGCAGCGGCTTTTATGCCGGGGCGATTGTGGAATTCGATCTGGGGCAGAGCAAGGTGTATGCGCAGGTAACGGCCGTAAACGGCCGCAGCATCACCGTCGCCACCCCCTTCGGCGCTACCACCGACCTCGACCCCGACGCCGGCACGACCACCACCATGGCCCGCACCTGCGAATTTCGCCTGGTCGTCAGCTATGATGGCGTCACCGAAGATTACGACGGTCTCAGCCTCAACGACACGACCAGCCGTTACTACCAGACCGTCATCAACAACGTCTCCACCCTCGTCCGCGTCCCCAGCACCGTGGTCGCCGACACCACCACAGAAGACCCCTTCACCCAGCCCTCCGCCGCCGATGGCCTGACCCTGGCCCTGGCCGGCGGGTTGGATGGCAGCGCCCCCAGCGACGCCGATTACGTCGGCGTAGACAACGGCCCCGGCCAGCGCACCGGCATCGCCGCCCTGGCCGACATCGACGAAGTGAGCCTGGTGGCCGCCCCCGGCATGGTCAGCCAGACCATCCAGAACGCCCTCATCGCCCACTGCGAGCTGCTGCTGGATCGCTTCGCCGTCCTGGACCCGGACTACGCCAGCAACAACGCTCTGGAAAACATCCAGGACCAGCGCAACCTGTACGACACCAAATACGCCGCCCTCTACTTCCCCAACATCAAAGCCTTCGATCCGCTGACCGGCGGCGAAATCGTTTTGCCGCCCAGCGGCCATGTCCTCGGCCTCTACGCCAAGACCGACATCGAGCGCGGCGTACATAAAGCCCCGGCCAACGTCGTCGTGGGCAGCATCACCGGCCTGGACCTGACCATCAACAAAGGCGAGCAGGACATCCTGAACCCCAGAAACATCAACGTGATCCGCGATTTTCGCGCCAGCGGCCGTGGCTACCGCGTCTGGGGCGCGCGCTGCCTCACCAGCGACAGCCAGTGGAAATATGTGCCGGTGCGCCGCCTCTTCATTTTTGTCGAAGAGTCCCTGGACGAAGGGCTGCAATGGGTGGTATTTGAACCCAACGCCGAGCCATTGTGGGCCAGAGTGCGGCAGAGCATCAGCAACTTCCTGGTGCGCGTCTGGCGCGATGGGGCGCTGATGGGCGCGACGCCGGAAGAAGCGTACTTTGTCCGCTGCGACCGCACGACGATGACCCAGGACGACATTGATAACGGCCGTCTCATCATCCTCGTCGGCATCGCCCCGGTCAAACCGGCCGAATTTGTCATCGTCCGCATCCAGCAGTACACCGCTGAAGCAAATGTCTAAGAAATTGGAGACCGGAGATGAGAGATTGGCGAGGGCAATACTCCCCAATCTCCAATCTCTAATCTCTCCTAAAGGAGAACAACCATGGCAGTCGGAGATCGCAACGACCCCTTCCGCGGTTACAACTACCGCGTAGAAATTGATGGCCTGTCCGTCGCCGGTTTCAGCGAAGCCAGCGGCCTGACGCTGGACACCGAGCCGGTGGAATACCGCGAAGGCAACGAACTGCGCATGACCGTGCGCAAACTCAGCGGGCTGCGCAAATTCAGCAACATCACCCTGAAACGCGGCTACACGGACAATATGGAACTGTTCGATTGGTACAAACAAAACCTCAACGGTTCCGTGGAGCGGCGCAACGGAGCCATCGTCCTGATGACCGAAGACCGCGACGACGCCCTGCGCTGGAACTTCGAGCAGGGCTGGATTTGCAAATACACCGGCCCCACCATGACCGCCACCAGCAACGACGTGTCCATTGAAAGCGTCGAGATTTGCGTGGAATGGATCGAATTGGAATAGCCGCAAACCTGACAGGTTTTTGAAACCTGTCAGGTTTCTGGGAATGACCCATGCCTACTTACCTGACCCCAGGCGTTTACTACGAACCGGTTGATACCAGCCGAGGGCGGCTCACGGCCGTGCGCACCGACATCACCGCCTTCATTGGCCTGGCGCAGCGTGGCCCCCTGCACACCGCCCGGCGCATCGACTCCTGGCAGCAGTTTCAAACCCTGTATGGCGATTTTATCCCTGGCGGCTACCTGGCCTACAGCGCCAAAGCCTACTTCGAGAACGGCGGCCGCCGCGCCTACATCGTGCGCGTGGCCGCTGAAGACGCCCAAACCGCGTCCGGCGAGCTGCTGGGGCGGGATGGCACACCCACGTTGACCATCGCCGCGAGCAGCGCCGGGAGTTGGGGCAATCGGGTGCAGGTAAGGCTGGCAAACGGCCGTTCCCGCGCCACCACCACCTACCTCACCCAGCCGCCCACCGGCACGGCCTCTAACGTGGCCTCCATCGTCGGTTTCCCGGTGGGGTCGCTGGTGCGCCTGTTCCAAAAACCGGGCGGCACGGCGGAGATTGAGGCGTATCGGGTGGTGACGGCCGTTGACCCCACCGACCGCTGCCTCACCTGGGACGCGCCGCTCAAACTGGTTCCCGCCTTCGTTGGCGACCCCGTGTTCGACCTCAGCGCGCCCATCGACCTGGAAACCGTCACCTACACCCTGAGCGTGCTGGAAAATGGCGAGATTCGCGCCGTGTATGAAGACCTATCCATCATGCCCGCCCACGAGCGTTACGCCCCGGCCCTCATTCGCCTGCCTGAACCGGCAGACGATGAACAGCCACCGCCGCCGCTCATCCAGGTCACAAACGCGCACGCGGGCAGCCCGCCGCCGCCCAGTTGGGCCGATTGGCTGCCAGACGTAGACGCCGCCACGCCCCAATTTACCGCCGGCCTGCTGACGCTGATCGGCGGCACGGATGGCCTGAGCAATTTGCAGGCCGCCGATTTCACCGGCGACCCCAGCGCCCTGGAACGGCGCGGCCTGCGTGCCCTGGAAAAAATCGAGGATGTTTCTCTGGTGGCCTGCCCGGACATCCTCATCCAGCCCGCGCCGCCGCTGCACTTTGATCCGCTGCCGCCGCCGGAAGTGGACCCGTGCCTGCCGCCCTGCCCGCCGCTGCCGCCGCCATCTGCGCCGCCGCTGCCGCCCATCGTCACAGAACAGCCGCCGCAGTTCAGCGAGTTTGAGATTGCCCTGGTGCAGCAGGCCATCGTCACCCACTGCGAGCAGTTGGCCGACCGGGTGGCGATTTTGGACTCTTTACCGGCGGCGGGAACGGCCGTGCTCGATCCCAGCCAGGTGCTCGGTTGGCGGCAGCGCTTCGACAGCAGCTATGCCGCTCTCTATTACCCCTGGACGCTGGTGGTGGACCCGCTGCGCCTGGGCGGGCAGATCGTGCGCGCCATTCCGCCCAGCGGCCACGTCGCCGGCATCATCGCCCGCACCGATTTGCGCGACGGCGTGCATAAAGCCCCGGCCAACGAAATTATCAACTGGGTTCAGGGGCTGACGCTGGATGTGACGGCCGAATGGCAAGCCATCCTCAATCCGGCGCACGTTAACTGCCTGCGCCAATTTTCCGGGCGCGGCCTGCGGGTTTACGGCGCGCGCACCCTCAGCAGCAATACCGCCTGGCGTTTTCTAAACGTCCGCCGCCTGCTGATCCTCATCGAAAAGAGCATCAGCATGTCTATTCAATGGGCCGTCTTTGAACCCAACGATTTTTACCTGCGGCAGACGTTGATTCTGGCGATTTCCAGCTTTTTGCAGGCGCTGTGGCAGCGCGGCGCGCTGGTGGGCGGCACGCCGGAAGAAGCATTTTTTGTGCAGTGCGATGAAATTAACAACCCGCCAGAAGTAACCGAAGCCGGCCAACTCATCATCGACGTCGGCGTCGCGCCTACCAGCCCGGCCGAATTTGTCGTTTTGCGCATCGGCCGCACCCGTGATGAGTTGGAAATTACGGAACAGGCCGGACTTTATAATTAAGCGATTTACGATTTTGGATTTACGATTGGGAAATCGCAAATCGTAAATCGCAAATCGTAAATCGCAAATCCGCCAAACGGAGACCCTTTATGTCCATTCTCGCCACCCGCCGCGACCCACTGCGGGCCTACAACTTCATCGTCACCTTTGTGGATGCCAGCAGCCAGCTTTCCGTGACCTTGCGCTCGATTGGCAGCTCAGCGGCGGCCGGGTTCAGCGAGTGCAGCGGCCTGGACATGACCCTGGAAACGGCCGAATGGAAAGAAGGCGGCAACAACGGCACAGTCCTGAAATTCCCTACACGCACCAGCTACAGCCCCATTCGCCTGAAGCGCGGCGTCACCTTCGACCAGAGCTTGTGGGACTGGTACTACAGCTTCGTGCGCGGCGAGGGGCAGCGGCGTGATGGCCTGATTGTTTTGCAAGACGATGATCGAAAGCCGGTGAAAATCTGGCAGTTCCGGCGCGGCCTGCCCACCAAATTTACCGGCCCTACCCTGAACGCCAGCCAAAACCAGGTCGCCATCGAGGAACTGGAAATCACCCACGAAGGGTTGGAACTGGCCTCGAAACGGCCGCAGGTTTTGAATCTGGTTTTTTAAGAGAGTTGGTTGGTTGGTTAGTTTGCTTAAGACTAACCAACCAACAAACAAACTAACTAACAAACAATGGACGTACAAATCAACGAAATGAATTCCACCATTCACGCCACCGATTCGCAGGCGCTGCTTAGTCCGGAACTGCTGCGGCAAATTACGCAGGCGGTTTTGGCGGCGCTGAAGGAGCGGGAAGGGTACGAACAACGGCAGCAGAAAGAACGGCAGATACGGCCGTCTTCCTCCGCCCAATCGCATTCCTGGGAATAACGGGAAAAGATTACAAACCTTATGTCTATTCAAAAAGCCACCATCCAACGTCTGGACGCCAAGCTAAAGCCGATCCCCGGCGAACGGCTGACCGTAAGCTACAACCCGACGGAAATCACCTTCAACAAAGGGGTGCAGTACGCCGAGATTGGCATTCCTGGCCTGGATACGCCCATCCAGCAGTTTGTGCGCGGCCAGACAGAGACGTTGACGTTTGACCTGTTTTTTGACACGACGGAGTCTGGCATGGGGACTGGGGGCGGGGTAACGGCCGTTACCACCCGCACCGACCAATTCTACGAACTCATCAAAATCGACCCGGACACCAAAGCCCCGCCCATCTGCTTTTTTAGCTGGGGCGAAAAAGGCTTCCCCGGCTCCAACCTGGCCGGCCCCTGGGCGCGGCAGCGGCGCGAAAACGGCTTCCAATGTCTGGTCGAAAGCATCAACCAAAAATTCACCCTGTTCAGCCCGCTGGGCGTGCCCCTGCGCGCCACCATCACCGTCAAACTGCGTGAATACCAGACCCTGGCCCAGCAAATCGCGGCCATCGACACCAAGATTTACGTCGCCCAGGAAGGCGACACCCTGGAACAAATCGCCGAAAAACAATACGGCAAATCCGACGACTGGCGGACCATCGCCGAACACAACAACATCGATGACCCGTCGAACATCCCACCCGGCACAACGTTAGAAATACCACCCAGATGATGATTGATTATTGATTGAGGATTTTGGATTTCGAAATGGTGCGTAACTTTCCGAAATCCGAAATCCCAAATCCCAAATCCGAAATGCTTACTCGCCTCTACGATCCATCCGTCACCGAGACCTTCTTTGTACCGCAGTACAAAGTCAAAATTGCCGGCCGCGAGCTGCCGGATGCCATCGTGCGCGACGTGGTGCAGGTGACTTACAAAGACAATGTGCGCGAGATCGATTCTTTCGATCTGACGATCAACAACTACGACGATTTGCGCGGCATTCCCAAATACGAACCGGCCTCAGAAAGCCAATACGCCAACATTTTTGATCCCGGCAAAGAGGTGGAAGTGTGGCTGGGCTACTTTAACAACCTGACCCTGATGTTAACCGGCGAAATCACCACCCTGGAACCCAATTTTCCCGCTTCCGGCGGCTTCACGCTCTCCGTGCGCGGCCTCAATCGGCTGCATCGCTTCCGCACGGAACAGCACACGAAAGCCTGGACCGACAAAACCGACAGCCAGATCGCCGAAGAATTAGGCCGCAATCCGGTGCGCCAGGGCAAACCCGGCCTGGGCCTCCGCGTCGAAACCGCGCCCATTGACGAAGAAACAGAACCTTATGTGCTGATGCACAACCAATATGACATCGTTTTTTTGATGGAACGCGCGCGCCGCCGGGGGTACGAATTGGTCCTGCGCGAAGCCGACGCCGACACCCATCAGGAGCGCCACCTCTATTTCGGCCCGTCCCAGGAAACGGCCAACGCGCCGACCTATCTGCTGGAGTGGGGTAAATCGCTGCTCTCGTTTCGGCCCACGCTTACCACGGCCAATCAGGTGTCTGAGGTGCAGGTGTTGGGCTGGGACCGGCGCAACAACCGGGCGATTGATGAAACGGCCAAGTGGCAAGACCTGTACCCGGCCAACAGCCCGGAACGGGCGCGGGTGAATTTGCTGGCGCAAGCCTTTGGCGGCCGGCGGGAAGTGATTACCGACCGACCGGTGCATACGAAAGATCAGGCTAAGAAGCTGGCTAAAAACACATTACGCGACCTGCTGAAAGGCATGGTGGAAGCCAACGGCGAGACCGTGGGCCTGCCCAACTTGCGCGCCGGCCGGACCCTGCAAATTGGCAACCTGGGTGAGCGGTATAACGGCCGTTACTACATCTTAGAATCCACCCACATCCTCGGCGAAAGCGGCTACAAGACCCAGTTCAAAGCCCGGCGCGAGGAAGGAATTAGCTAGGGTAGTCGATTAGTCTGGCAGTCTTGTGGTCTTGTAGTCTCGTAGTCTCGACTACCCGACTACCCGACTACAAGACCACAAGACTACAAAACTAAAGGACGAAACCATGAGCAAAGTCTACGGAGTAGTCACCGCTGAAGTGATAGACGCCGATGACCCGCAAGGCGAAGGGCGCGTACAGGTACGCTACAAAAATCTGCCCTCAGACAACGAAGGCTACTGGGCGCCGGTGGCCACGATGATGTCGGGCGACGGCCGTGGCACATGGTACCGCCCCGAAATCGGCGACGACGTGCTGGTGGCTTTCGACCAGGGCGATGTCAACCACCCTTATGTCATTGGTTATTTGTGGAACGGCCGTCAACGCCCGCCCTCCAACGACAACCACCTGCGCCTGATCCACTCGGTCAACGGGCACAAAATCTCGCTCTACGACCCGGCCATCACCAGCGGTGACACCGGCTACGTCAAAATAGAAGACGCCCATGGCAACAGCATTACCCTGCAAAACGCCATGATTTCCATTCAAAGTGTGGCAGTGGTCCAGATAAACGCGCCGTCGGTGATTATAAACGGCCGTATCGTGGCCCCCATTCCCAACCCAATATAACGAAGGAAAACCTTATGTCCGACGTCCCATGCGTCCCGATACCCAACGCCAAAACCATCACCATCCCCCTACCAATGGGCATCGAACTACGCTCCCTCACCGACATTTCTCAGGGGCCGCCATCAGACTGCGCCCTGGCCCACAGTCTGATGCTGCAAGTCAGCCCCATGCTGGCATCCATGACCTGCATTCTCAAAATGCTCAAGGTCTTCTCTGCCCTCAAAGATACCATCACCGATTCGCCGCCCTTCTTCGACATCACCAGCATCGGCAAACTCATCACCGCCCTCGCCGACCTGAGCAGTTGTTTTCTGCTCATCGACCCGGTGCAGATTTGTCAGATGGTCAAAGGCATTCTGGCCGTTATTCTGGCTTACATTGGCTGCCTCATCGAAGCTTTCGAGAGCATTTTCAACTTCCAGGTAGGCATTGACCTCAATGCGGCCCAAGGTAATCCCGTACTCCTGGCCTCCCTGAGCTGCGCCCAAACCAACGCCGAAACCTCGCTCAACAGCCTGATGCAGTCCATGGAAGGCGTGCAGCCGCTCATTGATATGGTCAACATCGTCCTGGAAATCATCGGCCAGAAACCCATTGAACTCAGCCCCATGGCCACACCTTCGCTCAGTGATCTCGCGGACGGTGAAGACCCCTTGCAGCCGGTCAAAGATGTGCGCGACGCCATCCAGGCCGTACACGACGCGCTGCCCTGTTAGGAGAGAGATTGGAGATTGGAGATTAGAGATGGGAATACGCCCAATCTCCAGTCTCCAATCTCTAATCTCCCAAAGGACAACTATGACTCGCAAAATTCTCGGAACTGGCTGGAAATTTCCCATACGCGTGGATGCGCGCGGCGGATTGGCCTATGCCCGCGAGGAACAATCGGTGCAGGAAGCCATCTGGATCATTCTAGGCACGGCTCCCGGCGAGCGGCGGATGCGTTCCGAATTTGGCTGCGGCATCCACGAACTGGTGTTCGCGCCCAACAATCCCGCCACGCGCGGTAACGTCGCCCACCAGGTGCGCCAGGCGCTCACCCGCTGGGAACCGCGCATCGACGTCCTCTCCGTCCAGGTAGACGGCGACACGGAAACGCCCAATTTATTGCTCATCCGCGTGGATTACCGCATCCGCACCAGTAATTCCATGCAAAATCTCGTTTATCCCTTTTACATTCGCAACGAGAGTGGCGGTTAGAGATTAGGGAATGGGGAACAGCCCCGATCCCTAATCCCCAACCCCCAATCCCTATTCAGGAGCTTGACATGCCATTACAAGCACCCAACTTAGACGACCGGCGTTTTGCCGACATCCTGGCCGAAGCCACCACGCTCATTCCGCGCTATGCGCCGGAGTGGACCAACCACAACGAAAGCGATCCGGGCATTGCCATGCTGCAACTGTTCGCCTGGATGACGGAAATGACGCTCTACCGGCTGAACCGCGTGCCGGAACGCAACTACATTAAATTTTTGCAGTTGTTGGGTATCGAACTCAAACCGGCCCAGCCGGCCACGGCCGAATTAACTTTCACTCTCTCCCGTGATGATCTGGACAGCGTAATCGTGCCCAAAGGCACGCAGGTCAGCGGCGGCAGCGACGACGACGGCCCGATTTTGTTCGAGACCGATGAGGCGTTGGTGGCGCTGGGGGCCAAGTTAACGGCCGTGCAAACCCACGACTCCTTCTCCTACAGCGTAGTCACCAATCAAAACGCCGCCGCCGGGCAGTTCTACTACCCGTTCGGCGTCTACGCCCGCGAAGGCAGCGCCCTCCTGCTCGGCTTCGATTCGCCCGTCGCCTTCACCAACCAGCAGGTCAACCTGGCCGTGCGCATCCACGACCCCGCCAAAACCGACAGCCACACCTGCGCCCTGGACCTGGGCGTCTTGCCGCCGCCGGCCACCCTGGCCTGGGAATTTTGGAACGGCAAAGAATGGCGCGCCCTCAGCCTGGACAAAGACGACACCCAGGCCTTCACCGTCAGCGGCCACGTTTACTTCAAAGGACCGGGCAAAGACAGCAAAAAAGCGGTCATCGGCGACGTGCCCACGAGCCTCTATTGGCTGCGCTGCCGCCTGGTAAAAAGCTATTATGAAGCCTCGCCGCAGATCGAGATGGTCCTCACCAACACCGTCGCCGCCACCCAGGCCGTGACGATTACCGATGAAGTATTGGGGGGCAGCAACGGCCGTCCCGCCCAAACCTTCACCCTGGCCACCACGCCCCTCGTCCCCCTGGCCCGCAGCGAAACCGTCAAAGGTGCGGATGATCAGCTTATCACTATCACCAGCCTCAAACTGGAAGTTGACGAAGGCAGCGGCTTCAAAGCATGGCAGCAGGTGGACGACTTTTTCGCTTCCAGCCCTGACGAGCCGCACTTCACCCTCAAACCCACCACCGGCGAAATTGCGTTTGGCGATGGGCTGAACGGCCGTATCCCCACCGCCAATCCCGCCAACCCCAACGGCAACATCGTCGCCCGCCTCTACCGCTCCGGCGGCGGCGCGCGCGGCAACGTCGGCACAGAAGCCATCGCCGACATCCAAAACTACGTACAGTACGTCGATTCGGTGACCAATTTATTCCCCGCCGGCGGCGGCAGCAACGAAGAGAGCGTGGACGCCGCCAAACAGCGCGCCCCCTACGAAATTAAAAGCCGCGACCGCGCCGTCACCACCGAAGATTTTGAATTTTTCGCCATGCAAACCCCCGGCGTGCGCGTGCGCCGCGCCAAAGCACAGCCGCTGGTCCACCCGCAGTTTCCCGGCGTCACCATTCCCGGCGTCGTCACCGTCATCGTCGTGCCGGAAAGCGACGACGCCAAACCGATGCCTAGCCCGCGCACGGTAACGGCCGTCTGCCAATGCCTCAACCAACACCGCCTGCTCACCACCGAGGTTTATGTCGTCCCGCCCGTCTACCGCAAGGTCGCCATCGAAGCGCAAATCATCGCCCGCCCCCAATCCGACCTGGCCGAGGTGAAACAAGCCGTGGAAAACGCCCTGACCACCTTCTTCCACCCCCTGCGCGGCGGCGACGATGGCCTGGGCTGGGAATTTGGCCGCACGATTTTTTACTCGGAGGTCTACCGCATCATTTTGCAAACCAGCGGCGTCGACCGCATCGACAACAATCAACTGGTCATCTGGCTCGACGACGAAGCCCAACCCTTCTGCCGCGACGTCCCCCTGGACCCCGGCGACCTGCTGTATTCGGACGCTCATGACGTAACGGCGGCCTATGCAAGATAAGACTAGCGATTTACGATTTGGGATTTACGATTGGTGATGAAGACAATCGCAAATCGTAAATCGCAAATCTCCCAAACAACCATGACTAAATTCCTCCTCCTCAACCAATACACCGGCTGGCAAGCCGAAACCACCAACGTCCTGGTGGGTGATGAGATGCAGCTACGGCCGTTACCCGGCAACCCGCATCCCCTCACCGACGCCGACGGCAGTTTTGGCGGCCTGACCCTGCCCAACTCGATGGCCCTGGATGCAGACGGCCGTCTCTACACCCTGGACGCCGCCGCCCACAAAATTTGCTGCTTCGACCCCTGCGACAACCAATTCCACCGCCTGCCCACAGTCGGCGGCAAAGGCCATAAACCGCGCCAATTCCACCAACCCACAGCCATCGCCATCTCCCGGCGCGGCGATCTGTTCGTGGTCGACAGCGGCAACCGGCGCGTGCAGCAGTTCGCCCTGAAGGGCCTCGTCCTGCGGGCCATCTGGGGGCCATCTGTAGGACGATTTGGAAAATCGTCCTACGACTGGCAGCCCGCCGACGTCGCCGTCACCCCCCGCTGTTGGGTCTACATTTCCGACCGCGCCAACGGCCTCATCCATCTGTTCGACGCGCACGGCCGTTGGCGCAAAGCCTACGATGGGAGCGACGACACCGGCCAGCCGCTCGTCCAGCCCACCCATTTAGCGCTGGACAAAGCCGGGAACATTTACGTGGTGCAAGAAGGGCAGCCCGACGTGGTGGTGTTGGATGAAGACGGCCGTTTCCTCCGCCGCCTCAGCCAACCCGCCGACGCCCGGCCCGACTTCGCCCCCATCGCCCTGGCCTTCGACCCCGCCGGGCAGCTCTACGCCTGCGACGGCGTCACCGGCCGCCTCTACCTCTACGACGAGGCCCAAACCGCCGCCATCCGCTGCCACGCCTTCAAAGGCCAGGGCTGCGCCCTGACCGTCGACCCGCAAGGCCACCCCTTCGTCGCCGATGCGCGCACCGGCCACATCTTGCGCCTGGAAAGCAGCATCGCCTACGCTGAAGAAGGGCAGGTGTTGATCGGCCCCCTGGACAGCGAAATCTATCGCTGCCAGTGGCACCGGATAGCTGTTGACGGGCGGGTGGAATTGGGCACGGCCGTTCACGTCCACACCTTCACCGCCGACACCCCGCGCACCGCCTACGAAATCGGCCTGCTGCCCGAAAACCGCTGGGAAACCGGCCAGGTTCGCAGCCACCCCGCCGACGGCGAATGGGACTGCCTGATTCGCAGCGCGCCCGCCCGCTACCTCTGGCTGCGGCTCACCCTGCGCGGCGATCAGCGCCACACGCCCACTATCCGCCGCCTGCGCCTGGATTACCCGCGCGCCACTTCCCTGCGCCACCTGCCCGCCGTCTTCCGCGAAGACCCCACCAGCGCCGACTTCCTCGACCGCTTCCTGTCCATCTTCGACGACATTTCCGACGACATCGGGCAAGTCATCGGCCGTATGGCCGCCCTGTTTGATCCCGACGCCACGCCGGTGGAATTTCTGGACTGGCTCGCCGGCTGGCTGGGACTGGCGCTGGATCATGGCTGGTCGGTCGCCAAACGGCGGCGCTTGCTGCGCGAAGCCCACCGCCTCTACGCCCTGCGCGGCACGCCCGAAGGCTTGCGCCTGCACGTCGCCCTCTACGCCGACGCCGAGCCGCATATTTTGGAGCATTTTAAGCTGCGCCGCTGGCTTTTTCTCAATCAGGGGCGGCTGGGCGACAGCGCCGTCCTTTGGGGCGCAGACGTGATTAACCGCTTGCAGCTCAACGTCCACGCCCACATCGGCCAGTTCCAGCTCATCGACAGCGGCGACCCGCTGCGCGACCCGTTCCACGCCTACGCGCACCAATTCTCCATCTTCGTCCCCCAGCGCTGCGGCGGTGATGGCGACGAGCAGCAGCGCGCGCTGGCGCGTATTGTGGAGCTGGCAAAACCGGCCCATACCCTGGGCTGCATCGAACTGGTGCAGCCGCGCATGCGGATTGGCGTGCAATCATTTGTCGGCATTAACACAGTCATCGGTCAATATCCGGCCGGGGTTACCACCGGCCAGGGCGCGCTCGGCTACGACACGCTGCTTGGTCCATCGGCCAATGAGTCCGCGCCGCCCACCATGCAAGTCGGCCGCCGCGCCCGCATCGGGTCTAGTACGCGGTTGGATTAACAATGGAGAGACTGGAGACTGGAGACTTGTTAGTTAATAAGAAAATAACAAGGTAATCAGCCTGTCATTCTGAGCGGAGTCTTCGGAGCGAAGAATCCCCATAACTTGGTTATTCCAAGCAGATGGGATGCTTCGGAGGATGCTTCGGCGGCCTCAGCACAGGCTCTCAGCATGACATATTCTTCGACTACCGCGCTATTTCTTAATCTTCAAGAAGTCTCCAATCTCCAGTCTCCAATCTCCTCAAGGAGGTCAACAATGGCAAATTGTAAAAGTTGCAACGATCATTCACCTACTGAACTCTGTGTCGCCTGCGAACTGGACCAGATGGCCCGCAATCATTATTTCACCGGCAAACTGCTGGTGGAGCGGGACTTTGTGGACGAGCAGCATTATCACATGGGCAAAGCCCGGCGGCACAACCAATACCAGCACGGCTGGGGGACGGCGTGCGGCCTGAAGGTGGTTCAGCACCCTAACCGCACCTGCCGCAGCCAATATGTGGTGGTGCAGCCCGGTCAGGCCATCGACTGCTGCGGCCGGGAAATTCTGCTGCGGCAGGAGCAGTATTTCGATTTCCGCGCCCGGTTCCGCGCCTTATGGCAGGAAAAGTACGGCAAGGATGTCGAACCCGACGACAAGCCCCATGACCTGCAAGTCTGCATTCGTTATGTGGAATGCCCGACCGAGGAGGTCCCGGCGTTGTTCGACGACTGCGGCTGCGACGACACGGCCGTGCAGCCCAACCGCATCCTGGAAACCACCGAATTCGACCTGGTGATTGACCCGGAGGAAACGGCCGTGCCCGATCCCGAAGGCGTCAAGCTCGACTGGCTCACCACCCTCAACGTGCAGCACGCCAGCCGCGTCGTCGTGGACGAAGATCGGGAGCGCATTTTTGTCCTCACTAGCGAAGAGCCGTTCACCCTCTACGTCTTCGACCAGGACCATCACTGCCTGCTGGCTTCTTACACCGGCGCGCTGCCCGGCTGGGACATGGCGCTCTCGCCCGACGGCTCGCGGCTCTACATCTCGCAGGGGGCCAACGACACCGAGGTGAGCGTGCTGGCGCTGGACACGGCCGTTCTGGAAACGGCCAATCCGCCGGAAGTGAACACCCTGGCCATCGACGGCGCAGCCAGTGACGGGGTGCAGTTGATTGTGGCGGGAAACGGCCGTCTCTATGCCCTCAATATCTCCGCAGCCCAACTCTGGGCCTGGGACGCCCCCGACACCGACACCACCGCCGAACGGTTCGGCCCCATCGCCACCGGCGCAGCCCCCTGGGGATTGGCCCTGGCCCCCGACGACAGCCTGCTCTTCGTCGCCAACAGCGGCGCGGCCAATGTCGGCGTCTACGACACCGCCAATCTGGCCACCGCTCCGGCGCTCATCGACGTAACCGGCGCGGCCCCATATGCCCTGGCGATTGCCCAGACCACCGCCGACCTCAAACTGTTCGTCGCCGACCGGACCAACAAAACCATGCGCATCTTCGCCGTGCGCCCCGCCGACCCCACGCCCTACCCGCTGCTCGGCGGCCCGGTCAACCTGCTGGATCACCCGCTTGACCTGGTCGTTTCGTCCGGCGGCCGTTGGCTCTACGCCTTCGTCGCCGACAGCGCCGACCAGGGGGCGATTCAGGTGATTGACACTCACGCCATCGAAACCGGTGATCCCGATTATTTGGGGGCGCGCACGGCCGTAGGCCCCGCCCCGCGCAATCTCCAACTGACCAAATCTGGTCGCATCTTCTACGCCGCCTTCAACGGCCTGCCCACCGACCCGCTGTGCGGCGGCGTCGCCATCCTCTCGCTGCTGGAAATGGCTTGCGGCGACATCTTCAAACATATCCTGGAACCCTGCCCCGCCTGCGCCGACGACAGCCACCACTGCGTTGTCCTGGCGACGGTGAAAGATTACGTCTACGGCAACCAGATCATCGACGAACCGGAGAGCGGCACAGCCAACCCCGGCGAAGTCATGCTGGACAATTGGACCGATCGCCACATCTTGCCTTCCACCACCCTGCTCTACGAAGTGATCCAATGCCTGCTGGCTCAGGGCGGCCACGCCGGGGAACCCGGCGAACAAGGCCCGCCCGGACCCGCCGGAACCGCCGGCGCTGATGGCGTTGATGGCGAAAAGGGTGACAAAGGTGACAAAGGTGACAAAGGCGACAAAGGCGACAAAGGGCGACAAGGGCGACAAGGGTGACCCTGGCCTGGACCCGGACCTGACGCACATTTGCAACATCAACTGGAAACACGGCGAAGCCACCGATCCTGGCCTGCTGAAAGAAATGGGACTGCTGATCGCCTTCGACAACGACGTGTGGAACGAAGACATCCACCGCCACAGCATCCGCGTACTGGTCGAGGAAGTGGACCGGGAAACCATGACTGCGTGCTGGTGCGAACTGCTGCCCGCAGGCTGGCCCAACCAGAAGGAACTCCAACTACAAGGCGTGCGCTTCAAAGATTTATGCGAACCTTTTAGCGGGTTTGAAGAAATTTTCCCGGCCGGCGAACCCGGCCTCCCGGCCAACGGCGCGCGCTTTTTCCCGGCCCGCGGTTTTGAAACAGGGCGGGTTTACCGAGTCATTGTCCAGGGTGATTTTATCCGCGACGTGAAAGAACGCGCGGTAGACGGCGACCACCTGCCGCCGTATGTGCCCAACCGCCGCTCTGGCGATGGCCTTGAAGGCGGCACGTTTGAAAGCTGGTTTGTGCTGGGCGACAAGTTGGTGAACATCAATCGGGCGACGGCGGCGGAGTTAACGGCCGTTGCCGGCATCGGCCCCGAAATCGCTACCGCCATCATCGCCCATCGCACCGACGCTGGCAATTTTCAGACCCTGGCCCAATTAATTAACGTACCCGGCATCGGCGAAAAGAAACTGGCGCAGCTGCGCTCAGTCCTTACTCTGTAACGGAGGAAATGATGGTAGGCTCCAAACTAAAAACCACCAAAAAGACAAAAACAACCACCACCTGTCCGGTTTGTCACGGATTGGTCAGCGCCGAACGGCCGCGTTTCTTCGCCGGGCAGCTCCTCACCGAAACCGAACTCAACAGCCTGGAAAACTACGTCCTGGCTAAAAATCGGCTCCACAACCGCTACCAGCACGGCGTCGGCGTGGTCTGCGGCCTGGAAGTAACCTGCCACGACTGCGACGGCGTGGTCACCGTGGCCCCCGGCTACGCCATCGACCCCTGCGGCAACGACATTGTGCTTAGCGAAGCCGACGCCTTCGACGTCATCGAGGCCATCCGCCAATGCCGCCGCAGCGACCGCACGCAAGAAGAGTGCGTGCCCTGGCGCTCCCGCCGCGAAAGCCGCTGCGACGATGTTGAAGAGCATTGGTGCATCACCATTAAGTATCTGGAAAAAGAGGCCAGCCCCACCACGCCGCTGCTGCGCACGCAAAAATCGTGCGGCTGCGGGACCAACGGCGCGACCACCGGCAGCAAAACCACCAGCCGCGCGCCCACGGCCAGCTGCGAACCCACGCGCATCCACGAATCCTACCGCCTCTGCGTGCGCCCGGCCCCGCAAACCTGCACCAGCGATTGGCGCGAAAAGCTGAAAACGCCCTTTGGCCCCTTGCAGCAGTGCTTCACCGGCCTGACCTCTTTCATGACCCAGCAAATCACCCTGAAAAAAATCACCACAACGGAACTTGCCCAGGTGTTGGGCGTCGCCTTTTCCTCGCAGGTTCCTGGCGATTTCAACTTTGAGCAGGCGCAGGCGCTGCACAACCTTTGCGAGCGCTTCTGGTGCTTTGTGTATGCTCTCTTCAAGCAAAACCCTCTGGGCCACGATGTACACTGCGCGATCACGGCCGTTCTCGATGACCTGACCTGTTCCCCGCCCACACCACCCACGCAGGAAGGCGACAACATCAACTACAACGGTTATTACCGCGCCGTACAGCGGAACTTCCAGGCATTGATCAACCTGATCTTCGAATACATTGTGGAATGTTTCTGCCACCACCTGCTGCCGCCCTGCCCGCCCGACGAAGAAAACGACGAATTGGTGCTGGCCTGCCTGACGGTGCGCGACGACAAAATCATCCGCATCGGCAACTTCTGCTGCCGCCGCCATGCCGGATCGTTCCCGGCCATGAGCCACTGGCTGTCGCTGGTCCCGCTGCTGCCGCTGCTCTTCGAGGGTATCAAGCAGTTGTGCTGCGAACCGGCGATCATGAGCCTGTTGGGGCGCGCGGCCGACCGTTTCGACAGCAACAACAGTTTTGTGAAAGGCGTAACGGCCGAAAACTTCGCCACGCCGCGCATGATGGCCGCGAATTTGTCGCGCACGTTTAGCGGGGCCAACGTCGCCGCCATGATGAGCCGGGTCAATGTGACCCGCGCCGTCAACCTGGCGGAGATGGTCAATAAACCGCTGGCCGAAGCGGAACCCGCTTTCGCCGCGCAAAACCTGCACATGGTTTCGCGCGAGGTGGCCTCGGCGGCCGATGTGTCGCCGTTGGATACGCTGGCTGCGCCGCTAACGGCCGTTTCCGGCGACCAGGTCATCGCGTTCCACACCCCAGACGGCCGTATCGTCGGCTTCAAGCGTTACGACGTCACCACCGAACTGGAAGCCAAACGCACCGAACTCGACGACCTGCGGCAAGAACTGGCCAGCATGAAAGCGGATTTGCAGGCGATGAAGAAGGTTAAATAGTCGAGTAGTCGAGTAGTCGAATAGTCAAGTAGTCAAAAAGCGACTACCAGACTGCCAGACTACCAGACTACCAGACTAAAAGGACTATCCTATGGACATTACCCGCCCCAACTACTACCAGGGCCAATTCCTGGGCGCGCAAGATTTTAACGACGAGCTGGCCTACCATCGGGACATGCGCCGCCGCCATAACCTGGGGCCGCATACCTGGGGCATCGTCGTCGGGCTGGAGCTGGTGGAAAAGCCCAAAGAAAGCGGAACCGGCGTAGATCTGTTTTTGCAGCCGGGCATGGCCGTGGATGGTTACGGCCGTGAGATCATCGTTCTCCACCCAACCCAACTCAGCCCCTCCACCTTCCTGCGCTTTGCCGCCGACAACCACTACGACGTCTGGATCGCCTACGACGAGGCCCAAACCAGCCGCGCCGCCAGCGGTTACGAATTGTGCAACACCGACAATCAGTTCGACCGCTTGCAAGAAAGCTTTCGCATTTTTGTCAAACCCGCCTTGCCGCAGCCCGATGGCGTCATCGTCGATGGGCAGCAGCTAGAGCCACCCTCAGCCGCCAACACCGACGATCTCACCATTCCGCCGGACAAATCGGTGCCTTACCAGGAGCTGCCGGAAGATTATCGGGACCGCTGGATGCTGCGTCTGGGCAGCGTGCGCTGGGATGGCAGCAATTTCCTGGAGGCCGCGCCCGGCAAGCTGAGTGAAGAGCGGGTGTATGTGGGCAACGTAACGGCCGTACTCCTCGCCCCCGCCGCCCAACTCACCCTCCGCGACCGCTTCACCGACCCCCTGACGCCCGCCGACGACGGCGTGGCCGTCACCGTGGAGGGCAGCCTGACCGTGCTGCGCGACATCATCGCTAAAGCCGACGTGCATGTGGACGGCGGCCTGCTCGATTTTCGCCAGACCGACGGCAGCGACGGGGCGCAGTTTGGCCTGGAACGCGCCGAATGGCTCAACGGCGATGAGCTGCGCATCCGCATTGGCACATCTGCCGCCGGTAAAAATCGTCTCGCCGTCGGCCCGCAAACCAGCAACACCAACTTCGACACCGTGCTGTCGGTGCTGGACAACCGCAACGTCGGCGTGCGCGCCGACGCGCCCGAACATCCCCTACAAATCGGCGACGCCAGCGAGCCGGTCACCCTCAGCCTGCGCGGCCCAGACATCAACGCCGCCGCCGCGACCATCGCCTTCGAGGACAACGGCGGCGCAAACCAGCGCTGGTTCAAGCTGCTCTACAACACCGACGCCAACCTGCTCAAAATCACCTCCGCCGAAGTAGACCCCATCCTGAGCATCACCCGGCAAACCGGCCGCATTGGCATGGGCACCGATTCGCCCGACCGCGCGCTGACTATTTCCAGCGGCGAAGGCACCTACCTCAACGTCAAGGCCAACAACGGCGCGTTCGAGGTATTGCTGGGCGCAGACGGCAACGGCGGCATTGTCTCCACCATGACCAACCACGATTTGCAGCTACGCGCCGGCGGCAACAGCACCAAGCTCACCATCAAAACCAGCGGCGATGTGGGCATTGGCACCACCAATCCACACGGCAAGCTCAACATCATCGGCGGCAACGATGTGACCCTGGGCAGCGACAGCGGCTTCCTGGTGCTGGGCGACGTGAACGGCGAAAACGTGGCCTTCGACAGCAACGAAATTCAGGCACGCAGTAATGGCGCGGCCGCTACCCTCTTTTTGCAAGCCGAAGGCGGCGACCTGGCGCTGCACACCTGGAAACCTACGGCGCAGCAGGTCATCATCAAGGATTCGGGCAGCGTCGGCATTGGCACAGCCAACCCGGCCGAAAAACTGCACGTCTTTGGCAGCATTCGCCTGGGCAGCAGCGGGGATTTATTCGCCCCCGGCTGCCTGCAAAACCTGCGCATCATTGCCGGAGACGTTGCCTCTGGCGGCGCAATCCAAAGCGGCGTTGGCTTTACGGCCGTGCGCCTGGGCACAGGCAGCTACCGGGTTACATTCAGCAATCCCTTTGCCAGCACGCCCATCGTCGTGGCCTCGCTCATCGACACCGCCGCTGACGACAACTTCATCACCGTCCATGCTGTGTCCAACGGGCAGTTTGAGGTGCGGAGTATGGACCTGGACAGCACAACGGCCGTTCCCGACAGAGTCACCGCCCAGGATTCCCGTTTTTCTTTCATCGCCCTGGGCGCGCCATAACCGCGCTATAGGTGTGCCGAATTGGAGAAACAATTTCCGTGATGCGTGAAGCGTGATGCGTGAAAAAATTCTCGCGCATCACGCTTCACGCATCAAAAAGGACCAAACAATGCTCGAACAAAAACTACAAGAGCTTCGCTACGAATACGCCAAAGGGCAGCAGCAGTTGGCCCAACTAGACCAGCGCCGCCAGGAACTGCGCGATACCTTGCTGCGCATCAGCGGCGCGATTGCTGTGTTGGAAGAGCTGCAAGAGGCGAAAGTGGAAGAGGAGATTAGGGATTAGAGATTGGCGATTGGCGATTCTCCATTGGCGATTCTCCAATCTCTTTTTTATGCGATGGATAACACGCTGACCATTGGCCGGTTAAACGGCCGTTACACCCTCCCCGCCCAACATCCCCAGCCGGAACGCGTGCAAGCGCGCCTGGATGACGTGGTGCGCAAGGATGGCACGGCCGTTATCGGCCGCCTGCTGGACCAAACCCTGCCCGCCGACGACCCATCCATCTGGCTCATCCGCCGCCTGGATTTCACGCTGCTGGCCGATGTGGGCCGCCTGGAAGCGGATGAATTGGGCCAGTTGTGGGGACGGCAGGTCACGCAAACCATCGTCCAGGCCATCGCCAACGGCCCGGACGGCCAAAACGTGCTGCGTTTTCCCCATCGCGCCGCCTTTGTGGCCCAATTTGTGGCCGATGTGGCCGATGGCGCGGCCGCCGACAAATGGTATTACCAGGATTTCGCCGGCTTGCGCCATTTGCTGCCCGGTCAGGCCATCCGCGAAGCCATCGTGCGCGAAGGGGCCACGGCCGTTCCCATCCTCCGCCACCTCGCCCAAAACAACCGCCTGGAACACATCCTCCGCGCCCTGTCTGACTCCGACGCCGCCCGTCTGGTGGAAATTTTGCCCGACGCAGCCACCGCCGACCAGCCCGCCTGGGACCAGGTGTTGGCTGTCTGGCCAAGTGTGGCGCGAACGGAAAACGGCCGTTTCGCCACGCCCAAAAACCAGCTCCGCCTCTGGCTGGCCGCCGCCGAACAATCGCCGGATACCCCCTCTCTCACGGCCGTCACCCACCTGCTCCAACTGGCCGATGTGCTAAAAACCACAGCGGATCCGCTGGTTGTGGCCCGCCATGTAGGGCGCGGCGAACTGGCTGCGGCCGTGGCTCTGGCTCGCCAGAGCGGCGCGCGTGATGGCCTGGAAAGCCTGCCCGCCTGGCAAGAAGCGGCCGCTGGCGACCCGGACTGGCCGGTCGTTGTGGCAAAGACGTTGGTTCCGGTAACGGCCGTGCGCCCCACGCCATCACCCGGCCAAACCTTTATGTCGCCGCTTGGCGGGCTGTTTTTGCTGCTGCCCATCCTGGTGGATTTGCGCGTACCGGAGTTGGTAGGGAATTTGACGCAAAGGCGCAGAGACGCAGAGGGGGAAGAGGAAATCAGCGTTCAGCCGCGTTCAGCCGCGTCCCATTTTTTGTATTGGCTGGCGCTGAAATGCCTGGGCGGGGCGCGCGCCGCCCAGTGGCGCGATGACCCGGCGCTGCTGCTGGCCCTGGGATTAGCAGAAGCGCCAGACGAACCGCCAGAATTTTCACCACGACAGTTGGCCGATTTGCGGCAGGCGTGGCGCGGCCTGCTGCGCGACCAGGGGCGGATAGACGGCCGTTTCCTGGCCCTGGATACAAATGTAACGTCGAGGCCCGAAAAAGAGATAGAAATCAGCCTTCAGCCGCGTTCAGCCGCGTCCCATTTTTCCGTCCTGCGCGACATGCGCTACGACTATTGGCTGGACATCGGCTTGCCCCTCGACGTCCAATTGACCATCGACCATTGGCCATTGACCATTGACCATTTTCACCTGCTAACGGATGATGAGCGGCCCGACTGGCTGGCAACGGCCGTGCCCGATTACGCCGCCAAAGCCAAACCCGCCGCCGCCACCCTGGCCTACTGCGCCCTGCCCAACCTGCCGTCCGACCTGGATGCGACCCTGACCCTACTGGCTCAGGGCATTCTGCGCACCTTCGCCCGCCACCTGCTTGGCTTCGCCTGGAGCAGCCCGGCTTACATTTATGACAACTTCCTGATTGGCGACAGCCAGATTACGCTGACTGCCGACGAAATTCGCGTGCAGCTTCCGCCCAGCCCGCTGCACACCGTCCTGCGCCTGACCGGCTGGCATGATCGCAGCTATACCCTGCCCTGGCTGCCGGAGCGGAACGTGAGGGTGAGCGGGTAAACAGGTGACAAGGTGACGATGAGACTACCAGACGATTCGACTATGCCCGACAACAACTCCGCATTCCGCACGCCGCACGCCGCACTCTTCCCGGCTTTGGCGCGCCTGGACGTGATGCTGCACCGGCAGGTTTTGCGCCTGCGTGCCAGTCACCAACTGGTAGAAAACGAGTATCGCGGCCTCTACATCCCCGACGAGCAAGTGGACGCCCTGCTGCGCCAACACAACCTGGCCGGCACGCCAACCACGGCCGTTCTCACCACCCAAATCGACCAGTTACGCGCAAACGAAGACGGGCAGCTTTTCGCCCAACTCCGCCGCTGGTTTGGCCTCAACGACGACGAGATCGACCTTCTGCTCATCGCCCTCGCCCCGGAAGTAGACCTGCGCTACGAAACCCTCTACGCCTACGTGCAAAACGACGTGGCTAAAAAGCGGCCCACCGTCGATCTGGCCTTCAAACTGCTGTACCCCGATCCGCAATCGCGGCTGGAAAACGCCGCTGTACTCTCGCCCGATGGCCCTTTGCTGCGCCATCACCTGCTGCGCCTGCGCCCCGATGCCCAAGACAGCGCTCCCTCGCGCCTGGCCCACTATCTACAAGTGGATGAGCGCATCACCGCCTTTTTGTTGGGGCGCAGCGAGATAGATGAGCGGTTACGGCCGTTTACCACCCGCTACACCCAATCGCCAACCGCCAATCTCCCGGCCACGCTGCGCGCCCAACTCGACCGCACGGCCGTTTACCTCAACGGCGCGCCCGGTCTCATCTGCCTGGCCGGAACCTATGGCGCGGGCAAACAGGCGGCCGCCGCCATGATGTGCGCCGCCTGGGGACAGCAACTGCTCGTGGTTGATGTGCGCCTGGCGCTGGCAAATGGGTCGCCGCTCAGCCTGATCCTCACCCTGCTCCAGCAAGAAGCGCGGCTGCAAAACGCCGCTCTCTACCTATCCCCCTTCGCCCTTATCCGCGAGGATGCGCGGCTGCAAGACGCCTTTTGGGCCAGCCTCAACGAGACGCCTTGCGCCATTTTCCTGGGCGACACCGTTCCCGTCTACCCGACCGGCGCGTGGCCGGCGCGCCCCTTTTTCCTGTTTGAGCTGCCTCTGCCCGACACAACCGAACGCGAACGGCTGTGGCGGGCGGCGCTAAATGGCAGCGGGGTGGATGGGGAAACGGCCGTTACCGAAGTCGCCCACAAATTCCGCCTCAGCCCCGGGCAAATCAGCGACGCCGCCCGCCAAACCATCACCCTGGCCGCCGCCGCCCAGCGCCCCATCACCCCCGCCGACCTGCACACGGCCGCCCGCGCCCGTTCCAACCAGGCGCTGCGCGACCTGGCGCAAAAGCTGGAACCCAAATACCACTGGGACGACATCGTTCTGCCGCGCCACGTCCTACGCCAGCTCCACGATGTCTATCACGCCGTCAAATTCCGCCACATCGTCTACGGCCAATGGGGCTTCGAGGACAAATTGGCGCTGGGCAAAGGGCTAAACGTGCTGTTTAGCGGCCCCAGCGGCGCCGGCAAAACCATGGCCGCCGACATTTTGGCCCACGAATTAGCCCTGGACATCTACAAAATCGACCTCTCCACCGTCGTCAGCAAATACATCGGCGAAACGGAGAAAAACCTGGACCGCATTTTTAGCGCCGCCCAGGCCAGCAACGCCATTTTGTTTTTTGATGAGGCCGACGCCCTGTTTGGCAAACGCTCAGAAGTCAAAGATGCCCGCGACCGCTACGCCAACATCGAGGTGGCCTATCTGCTGCAAAAAATGGAGGAATACGACGGCATCACCATCCTGGCGACCAATTTATCCGGCAATATGGACGATGCTTTCGCCCGCCGCCTGCACCACGCCATCGAGTTCCCCTTCCCGGACAAAGAAATGCGCGAGGAAATCTGGCGGCGCGTTTTCCCGGCGGCCACGCCGCTGGCCGAGGACGTGGACTTCCTCTTCCTGGCACGGCAGTTTGAACTGTCTGGCGGCAACATTCGCAATGTGGCCCTGGCGGCGGCGTTTATGGCGGCGGAGAAGGAAACGGCCGTTACCATGCCCCTGCTCGTTCTCGGCGTCGCCCGCGAGCTGCAAAAAATGAACCGCCTGCCCGCCAAAACGGATTTCCGCGAGTATTTTGCCCTGGTCAGGGAAATGTCATGAATGAAAACATGAGGACGGCCGTTCCTGAAATGGCCACGCACAGCAAAAATCTCGCCTGGCAAACGCCAGTGCAGCCATCCACGGCAAACGTCCGGCAACGGCCACCCGCCCGCCGCTTAATTGGCAATCAGGCCGCGCAGCGCCTGGTGCAAGCCAAACTGGCCATCAACCCGCCCGGCGACCGGTACGAGCAGGAGGCGGACCGGGCAGCGGAGATGGTGTTGGGGAACGGCCGTATGGCTCCACTACCCATCACGCCGCTGGCCACTGCGCCCAGTCGTCGTTGCGCCTGTGGTGGCATCGTCGGACCAGGCGGCGAGTGTGCAGCGTGCCGCCGTAAACGGCTGGCCTTGCAGACAAAAGAAGCCCAAATGTCATCTTCCGCCCCGGCCCCCAAACAAACCGGGCATCTATTAAGCCAATCGTCAGGCCAGTCGCTCCCGCACGACACACGCCACTTTTTCGAGTCACGTTTCAACCAGGATTTTAGCGGCGTCCGAATCCACACCGGCCAGGAAGCGGCAGAACAGAGCACCCACTTACGCGCTCGCGCCTTTACGGCCGGTCAGGACATTGTTTTTGGAACTGGCGAGTACGCCCCGGAGACTCCGGCCGGGAAAAAATTATTAGCCCACGAGTTAACCCACGTCATACAGCAGAACACGTCGGGACTGCGCATTCAACGTCAACCTGACGAGAAGGCGGTTAACTGGGTTCCGGGGATGCGCGCCAAGCTGCTAAAGAATGCCTGGGAGCGCGACAAAATACGCTTCTACACCGGAGAAACTGTCGAGATCATTTCAACGCCCTGGCTCTTAGGCTACCACAGCTACATTAGAGTCCGCGCAATTCCCTCACCAGGCGTAACCCTGTTGTGGAGTGGAGAACATGCTGTCGACGTGGCAGACCTTGAGCCGGTCGCCTCACCGCCGCAAAGCCCCAGCGAGGAGAAACAAGTTCAGTTTCAGGTGAATGTCCTTAGCGAGGCGGCATTTGCCAGCGCCACCGGCATTGACCCGGCCAATCTGCCAGAAGGCACGCTGATCCCGTTCGATCAGGCACAGGCTATCGGAGCAGCGCCAGACGCTCCCTGGCTCCAAGGCGCTGCCCCGGGTATTGGCATGGGCTGGTCGGGCGCGCCCTGGCCGTCCTTCTCCGTACCCGCCTATGCCACCGGCGTGCAGTGGACGCAAACAGGATTTGGCCATTTTTCTCAGTTTGCCAACATCCCGGGTAATCCGATTATGGGTGGGTATCGCAGTTACGGCCTTGTGCATGGGTATCAGGGCTTGCACAGCAAGGCTACCGGCCAGCCGTGGACCCGGCCCGTACCAGGCGGTTACTTTAGTGACTGGTGGTTCCGTCTGCTTTCGCCGCAATCCCAAACGATGGTCTATCGTACGGGCACGCCACAACACGCCAACCTGGTCGCGGAGTTAATCGCGCAAGGGCGCTACACAGAGCATTACACATTCCCGCCACCCGCTTCGGGAGCAAAATGCACCAATTGCATCACTGTGCCGCAAGCACAAACGTATGGCGCACTGGGGGGCAAACCGGTCATCGTTACCGAAACGGGCGTGTACGACATCACAGAATTCGGACGGCCGTCGCCGCAAGACCCCTTTACCGTCGAGCAGGCCGGACGTGGCAAAACAATGCGCGAATGGGTAACACAGCCCACCGTTCAGACCCCCACCGGACAGATAGAGACACTCGAAGTCGCTAAGGTTCCGCGCAGCAATGTCTGGGGCACACGCGGCGTTGCCTGCATCCGGGCCGGGGGTGTCGTTATGCTTGTCTTCGGCGCGTATAAGACCACGGAACGGCTCGAAGAAGCGGCCGGCACGCCCTATTTTCACCGCGTCATCGGCCAGGAAGCCGGTTCCTGGGTCGGCGGAATTATCGGCGGCGCGCTGGGAGCGGCCGCCGCTGGCGCCGTTGCCTGTTCGCCAACAGGACCAGGGGCATTTGCCTGTGCCGCTGCTGGCTTCGTCGGCGGCCTGATTGTTGGCGCTGCGGGTTCAATGTTAGGGGCGATTGGCGGCGACTATGTTGCCGAGAAACTAGAAGGCGTCGATGCAGCAGTTCAAACGGCGGGCGAACTATACGGCCCGATGATCGAACGATCTATTTGGGGCGACAAACCCATGCCAGAGATGGGATACTACCCGCCGCGCCAGTACTGGGATAACCCTTATGAATATGAACAAGAAAAAGAACGGTATATGAAAAACTTCGGGAAATGATGGATCACCAACCGTTAACGCCAGCTAACCAATCTGGGCAGCAGCTCGAGGCACTGTCTCAGCCTACGGCATCCATTCAGTCGCCGCCACGACGGCATCCGCTGCGCCGCCTACAGCGAGGAGCCGGCAATCAGGCCGCGCAGCGCCTGGTGCAGGCCAAGCTGGCCGTCAACCCGCCCGGCGACCCCTACGAAGAAGAAGCGGATCGCGTAGCCGATCTGGTCTTGGGTCAGCGCGGCGCTGTTCGCCCCCAACCACCCGCCATCACGCCAATCGCTGCTGCGCCGGTGCGCCGCTGCGCCTGCGGCGGCCTCATCGGCCCGGACGGCGAATGCGAGACCTGCCGCCGCAAGCGGCTGGCCTTGCAGGGCAAAGGGTTGGACGATTCGCCCCATCCCGCCGCCCTGGCGCAGGTGGAAGATGCGTTGGCGCGGGGTGGCGGACGGCCGTTAGACCCGCCCCTTCGCCATCAATTCGAGGCCCAATTCGACCAGGATTTTAGCGGCGTGCGCATTCACACAAACGGCCGTGCCGCCAGCACCGCCCAAACTTTACGCGCCCGCGCCTACACCGCCGGACAAGACATCGTTTTTGCCCCCGGCGAATATGCGCCGGAAACGGCCGTGGGCCAACACCTGCTGGCCCACGAACTAACCCACACCATCCAACAAACCCAGGGCGCGGCGGCCATTCAACGCCAGCCCGCGCCATCACCTGCCGACGTTCTGGCCCAGTCCGGCCAATCGCTCATGGATGCCATTCGCCAGGACAACCTGCCCGGCGTCGCCAGCGCCCTCACCGGCCGCTCGGTAGACGACATGCGCTACCTGATGACCAACGTCAAGCAGCAAATCGGCATCGGATTGGTGCAGTGGGTGGTTGCTCGCGCCCACCAGACCAGCGCCCGGCAAACGGCCGTTAGCTGGGCCACCACCCTGCTCCCCCTGGTGCCCGGCGGCGCGGCCGTTGCCCCCGCCGCGCAATTACTCAACCGGGGCGGGACCAGCAACGCCGCCGCCGCCGAGCAAGCGCTGCGCCTGCTGTGGCCGGCCATGAGCCTGCTGGATCGGCTGGAATTTTACAAAGACGCCTTCCGCGAAATCGAAGCCGCCCAACTCGATGTGATTCGCGCCGCCAGCGCCGCGGAGCGGCAGGCAGCACTGGCCGAACCCGACCGCCTCAACGCCATTTACCAGAAGATGTCGGCCAAGGAAGAATATGACGGCCGTTTGCTCATCCAGCCCGACAAACGATACGACGCCACCGTCCAGCTCATCTCCCGCGCCAAAGGCACGTTCTCCGACGATGAAGACCCGGTGTTCGACGCCATCCTCAACCTGACCCCTTCAGAACGGCAGCAAATCTGGCAAACCCAACTCTCCCTGCTCAACAGTATGCTCAGCGAAAGCCAGATCAGCCTCATCCGGCTGATGACGCTCGGTTCTGAAGATAAAAATATTCGCTCAGACAATCGCAGCACCGAAGCGCAGGCCCTGATGGCTCGACTGCGCCTGGCCACCGAAGGCCGCACCGACGACAAAGAAGGCATCCAGACGGTCCTTAAACGCGCATCCGAACTGCTGCAAGAAAAACGGCAGCTCCAGGCCCAGCAGTCCGACACGACGCTGACAACCGAAGCGCGGACCCGCCTCACCACCCGGCTGCAAGAATTTGGCGATCTGGAAGCCCTCTTCAAAATCGCGCCCACCGGCGAAGCCGGGCGCGACAAAAGTTTCATGGGACGGCTGGAAGATGCAGCCGGTTCGCCGCAGGAATTTGGCAAATGGGCGCAGCAGGTCAGCGCCGACCCCTTCGAAGCGGCCAAACGGCAAATTTTACTGGCCGATGGGACCTTTAGCATTGATAATGTGGCGATTGAAACGGCCGTTCTCAACCTCCGCGCCCCCACCGTCATCCTCCCCCCCGGCACATCCGACGCCGACCGCGAAACCCGCCAGACCCAGGCCAACAACCAACTGCGCCAGCGCCTCCTGGCCGACCCGGAAGTCAAGGCCGTTCTCGAAAAACTGAGCCACGCCGGACCGGCGGGCAAAATGTACGTCTCGTCCATTCAAGACCTGGCCCAGGGCGACCGCTTTGTCGAACTGCTCCATGATTTTAGCGACGCTGTCGAACAGGCCAACTACGGCGAAGTGTTCCGCCTCACCCTCGTCTTTGCCCGCCGCCCAGACTGGAAAACGCGCTTCCAGGCCACCGCCAACAGCGCCCTCAACGCCCTGCCCCGCCTGCCCCAAGAACAACGCCAAATCGTGGATACCATCCTGCAAACCGGCGAAATGCCCGTCGACAAACTGCTCACCTTCGCCGGACGCGCCGGCACGATAGGCAGCGTTGAGATGCTGCGCGCCGCCCTCGGCCAACTCAGCGAGCAGCAGCGCGGCCAGCTTCGCCTGGGCTACACCCTCTCCCGCCAGCACCCCAACCCGGCCACCCTGACCCAGGAAGCCAAAACCGCCCTGGAAAAATTCAACGCCTTCGAAAGCCAGCTGCGCCAATCGCTCTCAACCATCCGCCTTGTGGATGAACGCGGCGTGCAGGATGTGCTGGATGCCGCTTTGGGCAGCGTGCCCACAGAAAGCGAAATGAGCACCGGCGCCGGCCGGATGCGCGCCGCCGCCCTGCTTTACGAACGGCAAAAAGAACGGCTCGCTTTGCGGCGGGGCATGGTCACGCCTTTCACCGAAACCGACGAAACCATGGAAGCGGCCGCCCGCGAATTTGCCGCCCTGTGGGAGCGCGTGCGCCACCAGGGCGAACTATCGGCCACCGATTTTGCCGCTCTCTCTGCCCTGCACGAACGCTTTGAAGGCCGCACGCAAGAATTTACCGAAGCCAACGAGATGATCAGCGAAATGGCCAGCATGGTGGCCGCCACTGTCGCCGCTACCATTGTGGTCGTGGCGACGGGCGGCACGGCGACGCCGGCCGTCTTGGCGGCGGCCGCCGCTACCGGCGCAGGCACCCGCCTGCTCACCCGCGAAATGTTTGGCGGCGACTATTTCGACCCCACCAGCGCTGAAGGCGCGCGCACCGCTTTGCTAGGGGCGATTGACGGCGCGCTGGCCGTCGTGGGCGCGTCGCTGGCGGCGCGCGGCGTCGAACTGCTGGGTCTCAGCGGCGAGGCGTTGACCGCCGGGGCGGCCCGCCTGGGCGCGCAAGCCGCCGAACAGGGCAGCCAATCGTTGGGCCGCCGCATGGCCGTAGGCGCGGTAGAGGCTGCGCTGGATGGCGCATTCTCCGGCAGCATCAGCGAGGCGGCGTCTACCATGACCGATGCCCGCACCTGGCGGCGCGGCGTCTGGCAGGGGCTGGTCAGCGTGGGGCAGGCGGCCATTGTCGGCGGCCTGACCGGGTTGGGGACGGGCGCGGCGATTGGCGCAATGATGCCGGCGGCCGGCGCGGGCGCAAAACGCGTGCGTGATGCCGTGCTGCGCAACAGCGTGGATCGCGTTCTGGAGAAAGTGGGCGCGGAGGCCACGCATACGCTGGACGCCGCCCGCCGCGCCGCCCGCGCCGGGAATCAAGACGAAGCGCGACGCCTGTTCAGCCAGCTTGAAGAACATTTAACCCCGGAGCAGACGCGGGTTTTACGCGCCGAATTAAGCCTGGATGTCCACGCCCCGGTACGGCCGCCGGAAGCCACGGAACCGCCCAATCAACGCCAGACCAAACTGCTCGAAGAGAGCCGGGCTGTTTCCTCCGGCAACCAATTGACGCAAGAGCAGTTGGATAACGAAATAGCCATGGTGCGCCGCAGCCAGACCAGGCCAGCCACAGAACTGGGGTATGTGGATGAGGTTGACCTGGGGAATGAGCACATTTGGCGGCGTAAGGCAGATGATGGGACTTGGTGCCGCTTCTCGCAAAAATCGTTGTGCGGCACGGTCATTGAAGGCGCGCCTCGGCCGGCGCGGCCGCGATTCGATAAGGATGTGCCGCCAGCAAATTACGAAGTGCGCCAGATGACCTATGACAAACTGCCCCGTGACAAGGCAGGTAATTTCGAGCCGCTGCCGGGAGGCGTAGTCTATGAGTTCCCCGGCGGGCATCGGATTTGGCGGCAGGGTGACACGATTTTACACGACAGCGCGATTGGGGCGGGACACGGCCGTTTAGACTTTGAAGGCCAAAAGTTCACCGCCGGGGAAAGCGGCCTGCCCGAACTGCAAGGCATGCACCGGGCGCACACCCTGGGTCAGGGAACCGGCTTCGAGAGTCCCTTCGGCATCTACTACGCGCCGGCCGAAGTCAACCTGCTTATCCAAAACAACGGCATCGAGGAGTTTATGCGCGGCCTGCACGAAGCGCTGCCGCCCGGCGAAAAACTCCACGTCGTTACACGCACCAAAGCCCATCCCGACAGCCTGCGCCTGAAACAAATTCGCTACCAGGTTGAGGTTGACGTGGGCGGCGGGCGGCGCGAATTTCTCTTTGAATACGTTATCGACGTGGGCAACGATGTGCCCAATCCGACGGTGACGCACGGCATTGGCCTGACGACGGAAAACCCCGACCTGGCCCGCTACCTCGATCCCCGCGAAGTGGATGTGCCGGCGCGGCTGCGCGATGCCTGGGCGCGGCGCGGCGCTGGCGCAACCCCTGTACCACGAGTAATGACCGCCCAAAATCTAAACGACGTGCTGCCGGTAGTAGGCCAACCGGTGGCGACAACCAATGTGCCAACAGGCTATGTCAAATATCAGATGAGCGATGGGGCCTGGCGCATCCGGCGGCTGCAAGATAACGACCAGCTTTTTGAAGCGTTGACGGTGGACGCCAACAACCTGATTCAACTGCGGACGCCGCTGTAAAGATGAGAGTGGACCTATCTTGAAGATTGGTCCACTCGGCAAACCTCCAAAATAACTGCGAACGAACCCTTTGGGTCGCAGGAATACCTGAACGCTACCATGAACGATAAACGATTCAACGAAAATGAAGAGCGGGAACCAGAAGACGCGGTAACATCTCGGCCACAAACAGTGGAACCCGGAGCGCTTATCACGGCCGTTCCCGACAAATCTCTCTCCCGCGCCATCGGCAACCAGGCCATGCAGCGCATGGCCGCGCCGGGCAAAATGGTGCAGCGGCAGGCGGCCAACGAAACCGACACGGCCGTTCCCCCCACCACCGCCACCCGCGCCCCGCTCATCGTGCCCGACGAGACCGCCGATTTGCAGCCCGGCCAGATGCGCCGGGCGGAATTTTTAGCCCAGCTGCATACGGCCGTCTGCCAAACCGCCGATCAATCGCTGGCCGGAACCATTTATTCGGCCATCGGCTGCCCGTATATCGAGCGCTGGTTTGCCTATTACAACGGCCAGGACAGCCAGCACATCGAGCGCGCCTTGCAGCGATTCGTGCCGGAAACAGCCCAGGCCATGTCGGCGCAAAGCTGCATTCCGCTGGTCTGCCAGCGGGTGCGCCAGGGCATCGCCAACTGGCTGACCACCGGCGAAGTTGTGGGCGTGCCGGAAGGCGCAGCCGCCGACCTGCCGCCGGTGGATGCGAGTGGGATGCCGGGGGGAACGGCCGTTGGCGGCCTCTTGCCTGCCGCCGGGCAGATTTTGTCTCGCGTGGGGGCGCTGCTCTTCAAACGGCAAGACAACAGCCCAGAAATCGCCGCCGATCCGGCCGCGACTCAGGCGCAATTGGGCGCCGGGCAGCCGTTGGACAGCGGCCTGCGCCGCCGTATGGCCGCCGCCTTTGGCAGCGATTTTAACCAGGTGCGGGTGCATACCGACGCCGACGCCGGACAATTGGCAGGCGACCTGAACGCCCGCGCCTTCACCGTGGGCGAGCACATCGCCTTCGCGCCGGGCGAATACCAGCCCAACGACCCCATCGGCGGCGCGTTGATTGCCCACGAATTGGCCCATGTGCAGCAGCAAGAAAATGCCGCGCCCGCCGCGCTCCAGGCCAAAGGCGGCGCAGAGTATGGCGCGTTGGAAGAAGACGCGGATTTGGCGGCAGTGGCGGCCGTTTCCTCTCTGTTTGGTGGTGGGCCGCAGCACAAAGCCGGAATCGCGCAAACGGCCGTGCCCCGCCTAAAATCCGGTCTGCGCCTACAAGGCTGCAAAAGCAAATCCGGGCCGACCACCACGCCCTTGCAAGACGCCTATGCCGGGCGCACGCCCTGGACGGCGCCTCTCGCGCAGCAGGCGCTAAATGAGTACAACGGACTGTCCAGCGCCGATCAGGCCGCCTGGGTAAGCACCCATTACGGCTCCGGCACGGTGCAAAAGATACTCCAGGCCATGCCCGCCGCCGATATTGCCGCCGGCGGGGCGCACAATGCCACCATCCAAAGCATTTTGCAGCGCGTGCAACGCACCGGAGCCACCAACATGGCCGCCGGTTTGGGTCTGGCGTCGCAGGCGGCGATGGCTCAGGAGCAGGCAAAATTTATGCACGCGCAAAACGTGGCCGCAGCCCAGGCGTCTGTGCCGTTGGGCGTCGTGCCTACGCCGGCTCAAGTCAGCGCGCAGCAGGCCACGCAGGTGGCGCAAACGTCCATCGCGCCGCAAACGGCCGTGCTGTCCGCCGCCGACGAAGCGCAGCAAAACATAGATGGGGCTACGGCCGTAGCCGCCTTCATCACCTGGGCGACGGCCAATCATCCCGGCCTGGGCATTAAGGCGGCCGATTTCCGCGTCGACGCGCGGGCGATTTTTGATCGCGGCCAAAACATCATCGCCTTTGCCGAAGCGCCGAAGCTGGTGGTCGGCCGCTCCTTTACGCTGGCAGTCAATGCCAACCCCGCTTACGCCCTGCCCACCGTCGTCCACGAACTGCGCGGCCACGAGCAGTATGGCCCGTATGGCGCGCCGGGCGCAGAATTTGGCCTGGAACTGTACGATCAGGCGGCGGCGCTGATGCCCGGTTATACGCAGCCCTCCGGCGCGGCGCGCACGGCCGAAATTGACGCCTACGCCTACCAGGAAACGGAAATCTACTCGCTGATGCTGGAAGTGCCCTACTTTACGCCGGTCGCGGCCAAAGACGCCGCGCTCTCTTCCATCAACTATGATCCCGCGCCGGAAATCAGCAACCGCATCAAGTTGATTAAAAACCAGTGGGAGCCGCGTATTGCCCGCTCGATGGTGCGCGGGTTGGTGCTGCGTTTCCGGCTTGACCCGCGCGTGACGCCTAAGGCGCGGAACGCCTTTGAGCAAGGTGTGCGCAAACATTTTACGGCCGCCGAAGCAACTGATATTCTAAAGTGATATGAACACTCTACCCGAACAAATCGAAACCTGTATTCGACTGGCAGCGCGCTCCACCGGCGACGCGGCCGGCCTGCGCGAGCGCGAACGCGCCGCCCAATTTCTCATCAACCACCCGGCCGAGGCGTACCCGCCGTTGGCGCGATTGGTAGATGAGAAACCGGCGGCCTGGGAAACGCCGCGCCTGTTGGACATCATCGGCCGGATGGGGCTGCCGGAAAGCGCGCCGCTGCTGGCGGACCTGCTGGCGCAGGCTATCCCGGACACGAGCCGGGCAGCCGGGCGGGCGCTGGGAGCCGTCGGCGGGGCAACCGCGCAGACCGCGCTGCTGGCGGGGCTGAACGCGCCAAACAACGAGGTGCGGATTGCGGCGTTGGAGGGCGCGCGGATTTTTGGCGGCGATTTCGGCTGCGCGCCCATCACGCCTATGCTAACCGACGCCGATGCCAATGTGCGGTATTATGCAGTGAGCACGGCCGTTTCCCTGGGTTGTCTCGCGCCGGACCAATTGGCGCAGATTGCCCGCGAGGACAGCGACGCCTACGTGCGCCTGCTGGCCGAAAAGGCGGCCCAGGCCAACACATGAGCCGCCTGAATCCGGTTTTGGACCGGCTGTTACGGCCGTTCACCTTTGGCTGGCCGACCTGGCGGGTGTGCGTGTTTGGCGGGATGCTGCTGGGAATAGGGCTGGCCATGGGGCTGGCAACGGCCGTTGGCCTTTCGCCGTGGGTGGCCGGGGGCGCGGCGCTGGCCGGTGTGCTGGCCTGCGGCGCGATTGGCCTGGGCAAAGCCGTGCTGACGGGCGTGGAAAATTATACGTTTTACCATTACCAGATGGGTGTGTTGGCGGTAACGGCCGTTCTGCTCGCCGTGACCCATCAACCCCTGCTGGCCTATCTGGACCTGATCGCCGTGGCGCTGGCGGCGGCGCTGGCCTGCGGGCGGTTGGGCTGCCAGGCGGGCGGGTGCTGCCACGGCCGTCCGCATGAGTGGGGTGTGTGTTATGCAGAACGGCCGTATGCGGCGCTGGATTTTACGCCCCACCTGCTGGGCGTGCGGCTGTTTCCGGTGCAGTTGGTGGAATCGGTCTGGCTGTGGCTGATTGTGGTGAGCGGGAGCGGGTTGATCCTGACCGGGCAAGCGGCCGGTTCGGCGCTGGCGTGGTATGTGGTGGGGTATGGCGGCGGCCGGTTTTACCTGGAGTTTTGGCGCGGGGATGGGGAACGGCCGTATCTCGGCCCGTTGTCTACCGCCCAATGGACCTGCCTGGTCTGGCTGGGCGCGGCGGCGCTGGCCGAATGGCGCGGCCTGCTGCCATTCACCGGCTGGCATGGGGCGGCCATTATTGGCTGCGCAGGCGTGGCCGGATTTCGGCTGCTGCCGAACCGGCGAGCGCAGCAGGCCATCACTGCGCCGGCGCATGTCCGGGAAATCGCCCAGGCGCTGGCCCTTGCCGACAGCTCCACGATGCCAATGGTTTGTGTGCAGCGCACGACGTTGGGTTACCGATTTTCAGGGCAGGGCGGTGAGGAAGCAGCGTTGTACACGGTATCGCATGAAAACGGCGGGCTGACGCGGGCAACGGCCGTGCAGTTGGCCAATCTCATTGTGTGCCTGCGCCATCCCGGCCAACAAACCCAAATCCTGCCCGGCCCGCAAAACATCTTTCACATCCTGGTGACGGCTGAGCCAGAGCCGCTGTTGGTTTAAGACGGCCGTGCCGCCGCCCCAATTGTTGGCCGGGTTCCTGGTATAATCATGCTCCTATGAATTGGTTCGTGGGCACGATGGGATTTGCATATGAGCCGTGGCGCGGCGGGGTGTTTTACCCGGCGGGCATGGGGCAGAAGCAGTTCTTGGGCTATTACAGCCAGCGGTTCAACGCGGTGGAAATGGATTCCACATTTTATGGCACGCCGTCGGCCAAGGCGGTGCAGAAGTGGACGGCCGTTACCACCTCCGGCTTCAAAATCTCCCCCAAAACCCCGCGCGACATTACCCATGACCAGCGCTTAGGCGACAGCCTGGCGCCCATGAGCGCCTTTTTGGCAACCATGCGCCTGTTGGGCGACAAACTCGGGGCCATCCTCATCCAGTTTCCACCCGATTTCACCATTGGCGCGATTGAGCGGGTGAACCATTTCCTGGGCCAACTGCCCGCCGACCTGCGGTATGCCGTCGAATTTCGGCATCTGTCCTGGGACACGCCGGAAACGGCGCAGATGTTGGCCGCGCACCGCGCCGCCTGGGTCATGGCCGACTACATCCACATGCCGCCGCGCATCACCTACCGCACCGCCGATTTCTTGTATCTGCGGTTCATCGGCCCGCATGGCCAGTTTGCCAGCAAGGATCGGGAGTTGGTAGACAAAACGGCCGTTCTCCAAGACTGGTACACTCAGATCCAAAGCCATCAGGCCGACATCAACACGGTCTACGCCTATTTCAACAACGACTACGCCGGGTATTCACCGGCAACCGGCAATAAATTCAAACGGATTGCTGGCATTGAGGTGGAGGAGATACGGCCGTATCAACAAGGCCGCCTGTTTTAACCAGCAGTTTGCAACAAAAAACAGCCAACGGAACCTGAGCCGTTGGCTGTTTTCACTTTCTGGTGATTTATTATGAGGTGATTAGCCGCCGGCCAGGAGGTGAATGCCGCTCAGGCCAGCCTGCTGCGCCAGTTCAAACCATACGCTGGGCAATAAACCGATGAGTAAGGTGATGAGAACCATGAGGGCAACGGCCGTGCGCAAGGCCGGTTGGGCTTCGATCTTCGCCTCGCCTTCAAACATGAACATGAGGTACACCACTCGCAGGTAGTAGAACGTGGACACAACGGCCGTAATCACACCGACCACTGCCAGCCAGACCAAATTGGCTTCAACGGCCGTGCGGAAGACAAACAGCTTGCCCACAAACCCACCCGTCGGCGGAATACCGGCCAACGACAGCATAAACACAGCCATCGCCAGGGCCATCGCCGGGCTGCGTTTCCACAACCCTTTGTAATCGTCCAGCGACGTGCCGAGGTCGTCTTTCTTTTCCATAGCGATAACGATGGCAAACGCGCCCAGATTGCTGAACAGATAAGCGAACATATAAAACAGCGCCGCGCTCACCCCATCCGGGCTGTTAACGCTGGAGGCCACGGCAATCAAAATATAACCGGCGTGGGCGATGCTGGAATAAGCCAACATGCGCTTGATGTTTGATTGGGCAATCGCCGCCACATTCCCGACGATGAGCGTCAGCGTCGCCAAAATGGCAACGGCTCCCACCCAGGCGTCGCCAATGTGCGGAAAAGCAACCGTTAAAATGCGCAGCAGGGCGGCAAACCCGGCCACCTTCGCGCCCACCGACATGAAAGCGGTGACTGAAGTCGGCGCGCCTTCGTATACATCGGGCGTCCACATGTGGAATGGGGCCGCCGCCACTTTAAAAGCCAGCCCGACCAACAGGAAGGCAATCGCCCCAACGCCTAAGGCGCTGTTTACGCTAACCTGGGCGAAAATCTCCGGCAGCGACGTAGTGCCGGTCGCGCCATAGGTCAACGCAATGCCAAAAACAAAAATGCTGGAAGAAAACGCGCCCAACAAGAAATACTTCAGCGCCGATTCTTCCGATTTGAGTTTGGGCCAGGCAAAGCCGGATAAGATATACAGGGGGATGGACAGAAGTTCCAGAGCGATAAAGATCAAAATCAGGTCGTTGGCCATGCCCATCAACATCATGCCGCTCAGAGAGAACAGCATGAGCATGTAATACTCTGGTTTATCCAGGGCCTGGTTTTCCAGAAAATTGATGGAAATCAGGAGGCTGAAGATGCCTGCCAGCACCAGCGTGACATTGAGGAAGACGGCGAAGTTGTCGACCATCACCATAGGGGTTTCGCCAACGGCCGTAAACGTGCCGCCGCCATTATTCCACTGGCTCACACTCACCGCCAAAGCAGCAAACAGCCCGACAATCGTCAACCAGGGCGCCCAGCCGCGCTTGTCCTCAGACACGAACAAGTCTACAACCATCAGCAAGATACCCCAGCCCGCGACAATTACAAACGGTAAAATGACATTCCAATCAATTGCAGGTGCTTCAAACATAGCAGTTAAACCTTTTTATTTGCTCTTAATTTCACGATGATACCACAAATTTTTAGGGTTGGTTAGTTGGTTAGTTGGCTGGCAATGAACAAACCTGACCATCCCATCAAACCTTCCTCAGCCACACCCGGTTGCTGTGAAACGTACTTTGCCCGGCCATGTCGCCCAGGGCGTCGGGCGTGGTCCAGTTGACGTTACGGCCGTTACCCAACCAGCTCCATCTCCCTTTTGGCGACGCCAACACGCCGGGACGCACGCCGTCCGTTACGACCGCTTTGAGTTCGCACCAGCCACGGCCGTTTTCTACCACCACCCTGTCGCCTGGCGCAATGCCGCGCGCGGCGGCATCGTCGGGGTGCATTTCCACAAACGGTTCACCCTCGCGCGCCAGCAAACCCGGCTGGTTGGCAAAACTGCTGGTAACAAAATGATGCGCCGCGCCGGTAATCAGATTCAGCGCGTCAGCGGGGGCGAAACGGCCGTCATTCCCGCCATCATCCTCCGCCGCCACATATCCCGGCAGCGGGTCCAGCCCTAAATCAGCCAGGGGCTGGCTAAACAGCTCCACTTTGCCGCTGACAGTGGGGAAACGGCCGTCGGCGAAAGGCACAGACGGCTCATTATGCAGTTCAATCGATCCTTCGGTTTTTAAGCGTTCCAGGGTCACATCAGCCAGGGCGGGATGGGTGACGGCCGTTGCTCGCAGCACATCGTCGATCACCTCGTCGGCGCTCTGGTACAGCCAGGCTTCGTCGAAACCCATTTCCCGCGCCAACAGCCCCATGACCTCCCAATTGCTCTTGCTCTCGCCCAATGGCGGGATAGCCGGGGCGTTGTAGGCCAGCACCGTATGGCCATAAGCTTTGTGCAAATCTGCGTGTTCCAACTGCGAAGTGGCGGGCAAGATGATGTCGGCGTACACGGCCGTGTCCGTCATAAACAATTCATGCACCACCGTAAACAAATCCTCGCGCTGCAAACCAGCAACCACCTGCCCAGCATTCGGCGCAATCGCCGCCGGATTGGAACCATATACGTACAGCGATTGGATGGGCGGACCACTCACTTCCCCTAACAGCGCCGCGCCCAATCGGTTCATATTCACCGATCGCGCCGGAGGCGGGCACTCGGCCCATTTATTCAGCGCCGCGCTGTCCCATTGCAAATAGCCGCTGGCGGAATAAGCCAGGCCGCCGCCGCGCCGCCCATACTGGCCGGTGAGCGCCGGCAAGGCGCAGATGGCGCGAATCGTTTGCCCGCCATTCAGGTGGCGCTGCAAACCGTCGGCGATTTTGATCAGCGCCGGTTGGGTTGTGGCGTAAAGCCGCGCCAGTTTCACAATATCGGCTTGCGGCAGGCCGGTGATGGCGGCCACGCGGGCTGGCGGGTATTCGTCCAATCGCGCTCGCAGTTCTGGCCAGCCCACGGTATGCGCGGCCAGCCACGTTTCGTCGTGCAGCCCTTCGGCGACGATGACGTGGGCCAATCCCAAAGCCAATGCGCCATCGGTGGCCGGTTTGGGGGCGATATGCCAGTCGGCGCCTTTGGCGGTGCGCGTGCGGCGCGGATCAATCACCACCAATTGTGTGCCGGCGCGTTGGGCGTCTTTCAGGTGGGGCATAAAATGGGGCGCGGTGCTGACCGGATTGTGCCCCCACACAATGACCAGTTTGCTGTAGGCAACGTCTTCGTAGCGCGCGGTGCGGCGCGCGCCAAGCGTGGCTTCGACGGCAAATTCGGCCGCCGCGCCACAAATAGAGCGCTCCAATTGGCTCGCGCCCAAACGATTCCAGAAACGGCCGTTACACACCGCCATTTGCACCAGTCCCAGCGTGCCGCTGTAGCTGTAAGGCAAAATAGCCGCCGCCCCATGCTCGGCGATGATGGCCCGCCAGCGTGCCCCAATCTCGCCCAGGGCTTCGCGCCAGGTGATGGGCTGCCATTCGCCGCTGCCTTTGGGGCCAATGCGGCGCAGCGGCGTTTGCAGCCGGTCGGGATGGTAAACGTGGTCGAGATACGGCCGTACCTTGGCGCACAACCAGCCCTGGGTGATGGGATGATCGGGGTCGGCGTAAAAATTAACGGCACGGCCGTTTTCCACCTCGGTAATCAGGCCGCAGGTATCGGGACAATCGTGGGGGCAAGCGCCGCGAATTTTTATCATGGTTGATGGCAGCTCGGTGGCCAAATTATTTTGGCCTCGGAAACGTGTGCTGGTGGATAATTGTCTGGCCCGGCAGCAGGTGGACAAAGGCATAACCCGGATCGTCTTCGAAGGCGTGGCTGACGTGGACATCGCCGGGCCAGGCGGCAAATTGGGTGTAGGCGCTGGCGACGCTGCTGTACAAGATGCCCTCGCGCACGGTTTGCATAGGCTGATGGACATGGCCATGAAACACGCCGCGCAGGCGGTGGCGGGCTGGAAGAAGGATGTCGTGGAGAAGACGGCCGTTCCGCACCAACATATTCGCGTCCATCCACTCCGAATTTAGCGGCCAGATAGGATGGTGCATAAAAATCGTCAATGGCGGGCCATCCGGCTGCGCCTCGGCGCGTGCTACAGCCAACTGCGCCTCAGACAGCAGCCCTTGCGGGTCAATGTCATCCGGGCCGCGCGTGTCCAGTACCACAAATCGTTCGCCGCGTACCTCAAAGGCATACGACAACGTTCCGGGGTCGTCGCTGAGGTCTGTTTTTGGCCCCATCGGCAGGCAATCTTTGATTAAACCCACGCCGTCGTGATTGCCGTTGACATAATAAATGGGTATCTGAAGCCGGGCGAAGGTGGCGGCGGCCAGTTCATAGGCCGCCGGGTCCGCGTCGTAGGCCACGTCGCCGGTGTGCATGACAAAATCCGGCCTGACCGGCAGGCCGTTGATGATGTCTACCAGCCGGTCGGCGCACGGCCAGGGATAAACGCCATGATGGTCAGGGGAAACGGCCGTAGGCCCAATATGCGTATCGCTGATATGAACAAAATAAACTTTAGACGCAACCATTCAGGTTTCTCTGGCAAGACCCCAAGGGTTTGATACCCAAATAATCCAAATCCTCAGGAGCAAACCCTTGGGGTCTGTATAGATACCTTTAGACATCGTTAAAAAAAAGGCGGTTCCAGTTACGTGTCACTACCCCGAACCAGAACCGCCTCAATCATCAACAGTCAACAAATCAGTTGTTTTATTGTCCCACGATCACCGTAGAACTAATATCACGCACCAGATGCGCCACCGAGCTGTCCATCAGGTTAAAGTAACCCGACGGGGCAATGCCAATCCAGACGATGAATACCAGGAAGGCCAGGAAGATGAGCAGTTCGCGGGTGTTTACGTCGCGTAAAGCTTCGTTTTTCGGGTTGTCTAAAGGCCCCATGAAGACGTTCTGGAACATCCATAACAGGTAAACGGCCGCTAAAATCACGCCGGAGGCAGCAAACGCGGTGAAAATCCAGGGGTGCGTCCCCAACGATTCCGCGCCCATCGAGCCAAGCAAAATGGTGAATTCGCCGACGAACCCATTTAAACCCGGCAGCCCCATGCTAGACAACACCACAATCAGCGACAATACCGAAAACAGGGGGATGGCTTTCCACAAGCCGCCAAAGTCAGACATCAGGCGGGTGTGGCGCTGTTCGTAAATTACGCCGACCAGGAAAAATAATGCACCTGTGGATAAACCGTGATTCACGCCCTGCAAAATACCGCCCTGAATACCGGCGGCATTCAAGGAGAAAATGCCCAACATCACAAAACCCAAGTGGCTGATACTGGAATAGGCAACCAGCTTTTTAACGTCTTTCTGCGGGAAAGAGACAATCGCGCCATAAATGATGCCGATAATCGCCAGGACGGCAATCGCGGGCGCGTAATCGAAGGATGCCTGCGGGAAAAGCGGCAAATTGAAGCGCACAAAGCCATACGTACCCATTTTCAGCAGGACACCGGCCAGGATGATGGAACCGGCCGTTGGCGCCTGCGTGTGGGCATCCGGCAGCCAGGAATGGAAGGGGAAGACCGGCACTTTAATGGCGAAGGCAATGGCAAACCCAAGGAACAACAGGTGCTGCGCGTCGGCAAAAGCGGCTCGCCCGGCGATCAAATCCGGTACGGAGAACGTGCCGTTGGTGATGCCCATGTAAAGAATCGCCAGAAGCATGAGCAGGGAACCGGCCATCGTATAGAGGAAAAACTTGATGGAGGCATAAACCCGTTCGCCGCCGCCCCAAATGCCGATCAGGAAATACATGGGGATGAGGGTGAATTCCCAGAAGATGTAAAACAGGAACAGGTCTTGAGCCAGGAAAACGCCCAACATGCCCACTTCCATGAGGAGCATGAAAATGTAATAAGCTTTAATTTGCTTGTCGATGGCCGACCAGGAGGCCGCGATGGCGACAACGCTGATGAAAGTGGTCAGCAGAATCATGAGGATGCTCAGGCCATCGACGCCCAGGTGGTATTCGATGCCCCAGGAGGGTATCCAGGGGACGCGATCGACGAGCTGTAGGCCGGCAACGGCCGTATCAAAACTCACCAGCACCACCACAGAAATAATCAGGGTAATGACGCTCGTCGCCAGGGCAATCCACTTGATCAGATTGTCCGACTCCCCTTTCCCACGATCGGCGAAGAGGATAGCCAGCACCCCCAACACCGGGAAGAAAACTAAAACAGTTAGTAAAATACTCATTGCTTCTCCAAAATCCCTATGTAACAGCTACCAGTTAATACAGCACCCACAAAAAATAAGCCAACAGGGCGACCGCCCCCAGGAAAACGCCCAGGGCGTAGGTGCGGGCAAAGCCGGTCTGCGTGCGGCGAATCCCGCCGGCCAGACCTTTGGTGACGCTGCCGATGCCATTCACCGTGCCGTCAACGCCAAATTTATCGAACACATCCGCCAGGAAGGTGGCAAAGCTCACAAACATATCGCGGATGAGGTTGTTATGAACAAAATCGTGCCAGAAGTTCCAATCGACCGCAAAAGCCAACCAATTCGCCAGCCAATTGAATGGCGGCACGATGAACTTCATGTAAAACGTCTCAAACGGCAAAATGCGGAACCACCAGAGCGGCTTGAGCTTTTGTAGGGGGTCCGGATCGGCCGCCGTTTCTGGTTTGTTGCGGTACACGTAAAATGCCCCGCCCAAAGCCAAAACAGCCAACAGGGTGGAAATCCCCGCCACGACTGGCGATAAAACGATCGGTGTATGAGGTAGATGCAGAATCCCCTCTTCCGAAAGTTCAAACGATTTTATCGAATGCTCCAACCACCCTTCCAGGCCTAAAAAGATACCGGCCGGATGGTTATGATTTGCCTCGGCCATTGCCTGAGTCAGGTAGGGCAAGTTCAACAAACCGCCGACGATGGCCAAGCCAGCCAACACAATCAGCGGGGTAGTCATCAGGCGCGGGCTTTCTTGCGCATGTTCGGCGGCGGCATGGCGCGGCTCGCCGAAGAAGGTCATGTGCAGCTGCCGCCCCATGTAGAACGCGGTGCATACGGCCGCTATCGCCAAAATCACATACACCACGAGCGCATGTTCGTTGCCGTGCGCCAAAATCTCATCCTTGGACCAGAAACCGGCCAGCGGCGGGATACCGGACAGCGCCAATGCGCCAACCAGGTACACCCAAAACGTTGTGGGCATCTTGTGGCGCAAGCCGCCCATGGTGCGCATATCTTGCGGGTCGAACGGCGCTTCTTCGTGATGGCCATCACCATGATGATCATCGTGGGTGTGTTCGTGCAGGTGGTGGTGCCCATGCTCCATGCCGTGAATCACCGAGCCGGAACCCAGGAAGAGCAGCGCCTTAAAGAAGGCGTGGGTTACCAGATGGAACATTGCGGCCACATAAGCGCCCATACCGGCGGCAGCGATCATGAAACCGAGCTGGCTTACGGTTGAGTAGGCCAACACTTTTTTGATGTCAAATTGGGTGAAGGCGATCAGGCCGGCCAATAAACCGGTAAACGCGCCCACATAAGCAACCAAATCCGGTGTAGAAATAACGCCAAAAATCACCGGACCGCTTTCACGAGCCAGCTCAAACAGCACATTGCTGCGCACAATCAGGTAAATGCCGGATGTGACCATCGTGGCAGCGTGGATAAGCGCCGAAACAGGCGTCGGGCCGGCCATGGCGTCTGGCAGCCAGACGTACAGCGGAATCTGGGCCGATTTACCGGTCGCGCCAAGCAAGAAGAGGGCGGTGATGGCGGTGAGAACTGTGCCGATGGGTGCGGAGAAGAGGCCAAATTCAACAACGTGACCTTGTTCGAACATTTCAACGGCCGTATTAAACACCGCCCCAAATTCCAGCGACCGAAACGCCCAAAACATCAGGAACATCGCCAGAATCATGCCAAAATCACCCACACGGTTCACAATAAACGCCTTACGGCCGGCGTCGGCGTTCATCGCCTTGCCTGCCGCGTTTGTGCGGTCGAACCAGAAGCTGATCAACAAGAAAGAGCAAAGTCCCACGCCTTCCCAGCCGACAAACAGGACCAGATAGGTGCTGCCGGAAACCAGGATAAGCATGAAGAAAATGAACAGGCTGAAATAGGTGAAAAACCGGGAAAAATTGGGGTCGCCATGCATGTAGCCAATGGCATAAATATGGATCAGCGACCCAACGCCAGTAACCACCAGCATCATCGTCACCGAAAGGGTATCCACACGAATGGCCCAGGGGATATAAAAATTAGCCGAGGGGATCGAGATCCAATCAATAATCGGCACAATCATGGCCTGGAACTCATTGGCTTGCAGGCTAAGAAACAACAATACCGCAATGACAAACGAGCCAATGGCCATGAGGCTGGCAAACCAGCCAGACCAGCGTTCGCCTACTTTGGCGTCTGCTTCGACAAAACGACGGCCGATCAAACCATTAAATAGCACGCCGATAGCCGGGAACAACAACAGCAGAGGAGCTAAGCTATATGCATTCATAATCGTGCTATCCCTTTAAAAGATTCATCTCGTCGATGTTGATGCTCTTTTTCGTGCGGAAGATCGCCACAATCAGAGCCAGACCAACGGCCACTTCGGCCGCAGCGACCGTGATGACGAAAAACACCAACACCTGACCATCCAGATCGCCAAGATGCCGCGCAAAGGCCACAAAGGCCAGATTCGCCGAGTTCAGCATCATTTCCACAGACATAAAAACGATGATGGCGTTGCGGCGCAGCAGCACACCCAATGATCCAATGGTAAACAGGATGACACTGAGCGCGATGTACCAATCAATCGTGACCTCAGGCATCTTGACCTCGCTTCTTAGTTTTACTAAACACAAATACGCCGATCATGGCTGCCAGCAGCAGAACGCCGGTCACTTCAAATGGGAAGACGTAACCGGCAAACAGGCGCAGCCCCAAGGCGGTTGGACTGGTGTCGATGGCCGCTGCGGCTATTTCTGGCGCATCGCTTTGGAAAAGCAGCAGCGCGCTGGCCAATAACAAAACGGCCGCTAATAAACCAGCCACCGCTCGATGCACACGTTCTCCGCCTTTGACGTCGGTGACGCCGCGCAATTGTTCGGCGCCCAACAACATGATTACAAACAAAAACAGCACCATAATCGCCCCGGCATAAACCGTGATTTGCACCATGGCAATGAAGGGCGCGTTTAAGGTGATGTAAAAGACGCCAATTGTGACAAAATTGAGCACGAGGTACAGCGCGCTGTGGACGGCGTTGTGGCTCGTTAACATGCCAACGGCCGCGCCAATGGCCACTATCGCCAATAAGAGAAAAATAATCGGATTACCCATATGAAATCGCCTTCAATTTTTGTACACACGGCCGTTCGCCAACACGCCTCACCCTCCGCAGACCGCATGCCGTGTCCCGTGGCCTACAAATTACTCCGGGTTCTCCATCATCGGGATCGCCTTCGTAAATACGCCGGGTTCTACAACCTGTGGCGTGGGACGGCCGTTAACCGGCACATCCACAATCAACATATCCTTCGTGTAAATCGCGCTCTGCCGATCATAGAAGCTCAATTCATAATTGTGCTCCAAGACAATCGCCTGCGTGGGGCAGGCATCCTCGCAATAACCACAAAAGATACAACGCAGCATGTTTATTTCATACACCCGCGCAAAACGCTCGCCGGGCGAATACCGCTCATCGTCCGTATTCTCCGCTGCTTCCACAAAAATTGCGTCTGCCGGGCAAGCCGCCGCGCACAAGGAACAACCGATACAGCGTTCCAAGCCATTATCATAACGCTTGAGTTCATGACGCCCTTTAAAGCGGTTGCGAACCGGGCGTTTTACTTCAGGATATTGCGTGGTGACAGGCGGCTGAAAAAAGTGCTTCAGCGTAATACCCATCCCCTTGGCAAGTTCAGCAATCATTCCAAACATAAAAATTCTCCACTAAGGCTGCTGCAAAAGATAAACTGCCTCGTAAACAGGAGCAGCCTCAAGTCAATTCCAGAAATACGCCTGATTTTCAGATCGTTATTTTTGGAATTGGCCTAAAAGCCAAAGAGCCTGGTAATCGGCGCAAAAACGCCCTCCTGAGCCAGTACAATAAAGACCGCCACAATCATAAAATTGATGACCGAAATCGGCAGCAGCCGTTTCCAGCCAAACAACATCAATTGATCGTATCTCAGCCGTGGAAATGTCGCCCGAATCCAAATCATCAAGAACAAGCCAATAAAAATCTTGACAAACAAATAAACGAAACCCAAAACCGGAACCTGATCCACAAACGGCCCCCGATAGCCACCAAAAAACAGCGTCGCCGCAATGGCGCTCAGAGAAACCATTTTCATGTATTCAGCCATGAAAAACATGCCAAATCGCATCCCGGCGTATTCCACATTAAAGCCGGCCGATAATTCCTGCTCGGCTTCCAATAAATCAAAGGGGGCGCGCTGAAGTTCAGCTAAGGCAGCAATGCAAAATATGACTGCGGCAACGGGTTGCAAAAACACAATCCACCCGCCCCTTTGCGCTTCTACAATCACGCCCAAATCCATCGAGTTGGCAATCATCACCGGCACTAATACCGACAACGACATGGCCAATTCATAGCTGATCATCTGCGCCGAGGCGCGTATGCCGCCTAACACGGCATACTTACTGTTGGAAGCCCAACCAGCCAGCACCACGCCATAAACACTAATGGATGTGACAGCCAAAACAAATAGAACAGCTACATTCAAGCCGGGTACAATCGCAAAATAGCTATATTGTTCTGGAACCAAACCCGGGATTTTGCCGGCCCAGGGAATAACAGCCAGAATCAGGATGGCTGGAATAACAGCCAACATGGGCGCGATGTTATAGACAACCTTGTCTGCCTTGCCGGGTGTTGGGTCTTCTTTAAAGAATAGTTTGACGGCGTCGGCGGCGGGCTGTAAGAACCCGGCCAATAGTTTTTTCTCCTGACCGCCTCGCCCAGGTAGGGGAATATACCCGGCGCGATTTGGCCCTACACGGGCTTGCATTCGGGCCAGAACCTTGCGTTCCAGCAGCGTGGTGTAGGCAAAGCCGGTAATGATTACCATCGACATGACGAAGCCTACAACCAATCCCCATAAAGCAATTTGACCAAATGTCATGCTATGTCCTCTTTTTCACTGTTTAGTTGACGGCCAACGCGGCGGCGACTATTTTTTTGAGATCGGCCACGGCCGTTCCCGGCCACCACGGAACGCCCGCCACCAACACCAGACCCACCGGCGCGCGGTCGTCAACCCGAACCGTAACCTGCACGGCCGTTCCGTTTACCATCACCTCAACCCAATCTCCATCCGCAACCGCCAAACGGGCCGCGTCCGTTCCATGCAAGGCGGCCACAGGCTGGGCCTTACGCGGCGCGATCACGTCTGAGCAATCTACCAGTGTGCCCGGCGCATATAAAACGGCCGTCCACATCATTTGCAGTCCATCTTTCCGTCCCGTCTTTACCGTCGGCACATCAAAATGGGCCACCGCGCTCTTTTCTGCGGTAACCGGCCACTGTTGGCCCAAACCAGATCGATTCTCGTAAGCGTTGCCGCCGTAATAGAGGTCTTCGCCGCCGACATCCGGCCACTGCTTTTCCACCTGCGCCAGAGTGCGATAATCCATGCCTTTATATTGCGGCACGATACGGGCGACATCCTTAAAGGTCAGGCTGGCGGCAAATGCTGGTTTACCCAACCCGACGCGTTCGCCAATCTGGGCCAAAATTTGCCAGTCTGGCCGGCTCTGCCCCACCACAGGAATGGCCGGGTAATACCGCTGCACACGGCGCTCGCCGGTTGTAAATGTGCCTTCGCGCTCCGCCCAGCTTTGCGCCGGTAATACCACATCGGCCAACACGGCCGTGTCCGTCAAGAATAATTCTTGCACTACCAGGAAATCCAGCTTACCCCGGTCAGGCATCAACCCATCGCCAACCGGGTCGGCCCCGGCAATGTACAATGCCTTTAAGTCGCCATTGGCCACAGCGGCATAAACGGCCGTGGCGTCCAATCCCGCCTCTTTCACCGGCTTATAACCAGGGGCATACGCCGGATGAACGCCCATATCCCAGGCGCCTTGCGTGTTGTTGTGCGGCCAGACTGGAACCAGGCCGTTGTTTACGCGCCCGGCGTGTTTGTGGCCATTTTCAATGAGCAGCAAATTGCCCAACAACTTTGCCAGAGCGTCCGTCTCGTCGTAGGCCAATCCTTCCGACCCGTAGAAAATCACCAGATTTTCTGCTTTGAAGAGAGCTTCGGCAGCAGAAACGATGTCGTTGGTAACGGCCGTGTCCGTTTCCACCTTGGCCATGCTCACCAATTGATTGACAGTTGCCAGCGCCTGTCCGGCTTCGTAATGCAGCGAAAAGGCCGCAAACGCATCCAGACGGGTAGCGCGGGCATTGGCCACCACCAGGGTTGCGCCCCGTTCGGCGGCCTGCTTCACGCGCAGCCACCACACCGGCGCTTCGTCGTGCAAATCGGAGGCCACGACCAAAATCGCGTCTCCCTTGCCCAAATCTTTCAAATTGCTGCCGCTGCTCAGGCCAACCTGCGCCGCGACATCGCCGCCGGCCAGGCGACGCTTGGCCAAGTCTATATTTTGGCTCTTCAACCCATCGCGGAATAAGCGTTGGAAAGCAAACAAATCTTCATTGCTCAGGCGAGCGCCCGCCAGACCAGCTACCATGTGGGCGTCGATCTGCAATTTACCGGCGACAAAATCCAACGCTTCGCCCCAACTTGTCTCCACCAATTTCCCATTCTGACGAATCAGGGGTTGGGTCAGGCGATTGGCATGATCGGCAAAGTGGTGGACAAAGCGGCCTTTGTCGCAAATCCAGATTTCGTTTACCGCTTCGTTTTGACGGGGCATGATGCGCTTGATGACGGTACGGCCGTTGGCCATCGCCTCGCGCCGGGTACTCATGGTTGTATTACAGCCCACCGGGCAGTGCGGGCAAATGCTGGCGACGGGGGTTAATTCCCACGGCCGTGCGCCAAAACGAAAATCGGCCGTCGTCAACGCGCCCACCGGGCAAATATCGGTCGTGTTCCCGCTCCACACGCTGTCAAAACCAGGGTCAGACAGCGTTACAATTTCCAGGCTGCGCCCCCGATTGTGGAAGCGAATAACCGGGTCATCCACCACTTCTTCCTGAAAACGGATGCAGCGCGCGCACTGGATGCAGCGTTCGCGGTCCAGATAAATCAGATCGCCCAGAGGCACATGCTTGTCCAACTTCAGCTTATCGCCAAAATGCATCCGGCTTTGCCCAACGCCATGCGCCATCGTCAGATTTTGCAGCGGGCATTCGCCGCCCTTGTCGCAAATTGGGCAGTCCAATGGGTGGCTGGTCAGCAAAAATTCGATGACCGATTTGCGCGCTTCCAGGACTGGCTCAGTGGCGGTGCGCACAACCATGCCTTCAGAAACCTGAATGGTGCAAGCTGTTTGCAGGCCGCGGCCAAAATTGAGCTGCGGCGAACCATCGGCATTGGTCAGCAGCGCCCCGGTGGCGCGGTCGCGCACCGGCAGGCCCACTTCCACCAGGCACATGCGGCACATCCCCACCGGTTCCAGCTTGGGATGGTGACAAAAAACGGGAATATCGTTGCCAATTCGTTTGGCGGCGTCGGCGATGCGTGTCCCTTTGGCTACGCTTACCTCTACGCCATCGATTGTCAGGGTAATCAGATCACTCATCTGCTAATCGCCTGTCTCCAATGATCAGGCAACGGCCGTGCGGGCCGCCGCCTTAACCTGCCCATTCGCCGATCCTTGCACTTTAGCCCGATATTCCTCCGGGAAATGTTTAATCGTCGATAGAACAGGATTGATAGCAAAATCGCCCAGGGCGCACAGCGTCCGGCCGCCAATCTGGTTTGCCACGCTTTCCAATGTTTGCACATCTTGCGGCGTGCCATGCCCCTCGTAGATGCGATGGAGCAGTTTCTCCATCCAAAAAGTCCCTTCACGGCAGGGGGTACACTTGCCGCACGACTCGTGCTTGAAGAAGTGCAGCATTTTCAACGCCGCCCACACCATGTCGGTGGTCTCGTCCATCACAATCACCGAAGCCGACCCCATCACCGAACCATGCGGCGTCAACCCCTCATAAGTCAGAGGAGCATCCAACGCCTTTTCGGTAATTACCGGACCAGATCCGCCGCTGGGCAGCAGCGCCTTAAACTTTTTACCGTCGCGCATTCCCCCGGCCATAGCCAGCAGTTCACGGTAAGTAACGCCTAGCTCCACTTCATAATTGCCCGGCTTTTCCACATGACCGCTCATACACACAATCTTCACGCCCGGGCTTTTATCGGTGCCCAGGCTCATGTACCAATCCGCGCCATTCACCAGGATCAGCGGCACGTTGGCCAAGGTTTCTGTGTTATTCACCACGGTTGGCCGACGGTAAAGACCCTCCACGGCCGGGAACGGCGGCTTCGACCAGGGCTGCCCCAACTCACCTTGTAAGGAATTGATCAGCGCCGTTTCCTCGCCGCAAATGTATGCCCCCGCGCCGTAATGGCAGTAAAAATCACAACTAAAGTCACTGCCCAAAATATTTTTGCCCAGGAAACCGGCGGCATATGCTTCGCGGATGGCTTCTTCCATGGCATACCCGGCATCCATAAACTCGCCGCGGAAGTAGTTGTAAATGGTTTTCGCGCCAATGGAATAGGCGGCAATGATGGCCCCTTCGATGACTTGGTGCGGATTCTTTTCTGAAAGTTCCCGATCTTTAAAAGTGCCGGTTTCCGATTCGTCGGTGTTGATGACGACGTATTTTTCGCCCGGTCCTTTGGGAATGAAACTCCATTTGACGCCAGTCGGGAACCCGGCCCCGCCACGGCCGCGCAGGCCAGACGAACGTACCACATCGATCACGCCCTGGGGAGTCATTTCGGTAATGGCTTTGTGTAAAGCCTCATAACCGCCATGTTTCCGATACACGTCAATCTTGTGGAGGTCAGGGATGTCTCGATGACGCAGCAAAAGATTTGCCATAACTTTCACCTTAATCCGCTACTCACGGATCGCGTAGGATGTAATTTTTTCTACGACAGACGGCTCGTCTGCTTCTGTTCGTAGCCGGGCCAACAGTTGGTCAAATTTTTCTTCGTCCAGATTTTCTTCAAAGCGCAAGTTGCACTGCAACATGGGTGCGTGGTCGCAAGCGCCCAAACACATGACAGTTTTCAGGGTGAACAAGCCGTCGGGCGTGGTTGCATCGACCGGAATCTCAAGTTTATTGCTGGCCATCTCGACAAATTCATCTGCGCCGCGCAGGGCGCAAGCCAGATCGTTGCAGATTTCCAGCACGTATTTGCCAACAGGTTCTTCGTAGTAGAGCGAATAAAACCCGGCCAGAGATAAGATATGGGTTGGGTCCAGGCCCAAAATTTCGGCGACTTCGCGTTTGGCCTCGTCGCTCAGGTAGCCATATTCATGCTGCGCCAGGTGCATCAGTGGTAATGCGGCCGATTTCTTGGTTGGAAATCGGGCTAAAATTCCCTCAATCTCTTTTGCGTACTTTTCAGCGATCAAGATAATCTCCAGTGGTAGATATGGGGGTAACGGCCGTCTCCCCTACCGGTCGATCTCACCCAACACAATATCAATAGACCCAATAATCGCCACCACATCCGCCACAAACAAATTCTTAGACATCCGTGGCAAAGACGCCAGATTCACGTAAGACGGCGCACGGAAATGCACCCGCGCCGGTTTCGAACTGCCATTCCCGCGCAAATACACCCCAAATTCCCCACGCGGCGACTCAATCGCCTGATAAACAAATCCTTCCGGCGCTTTAAAGCCTTCCGTCCATAACTTAAAGTGATGGATAACCGCTTCCATGCTTTTGCCTAGCTCGGCACGCGGCGGCGGCACAATTTTGCGATCCGAAATTTGTACTGGTCCCTCCGGCAATTTGTTCAACGCTTGCTCAATAATGCGCAAACTTTGCCGCAGTTCTTCCATGCGCACGAGGTATCGAGCGTATACGTCGCCATCTGTTTGCAGGGGCACATCAAAATCATATTCCTCATACCCACAGTAAGGTGTAGCTTTGCGCACATCATAATTCACGCCGGAGCCGCGCAAGCAGCCGCCCGTAAGCCCCCAGGAAATAGCGTCTTCATACGAAACGACGCCCACACCCTTGGTTCGCTGCAAAAAGATGGGGTTATTCTTCAAAAGCGCTTCATAATCGGCGATTTTGGCCGGCATAAAATCTAAAAACTGCCGGACGGCCGGCACAAATTCTTCCGGAATGTCTCGCCACAAACCACCGGGGCGGAAATAGCTGACCATCATTCGCTGGCCGGCTACCATTTCGAACAGGTCTAAAATGTATTCGCGCTCGCGGAAGCAGTATAAAAACACCGACATCGCCGCCATATCCAACGCGCTTGTGCCCAACCAGACCAAATGGCTGGCGACGCGCTGCAATTCTGTCAGAATCACGCGAATCACTTGCGCGCGGGGTGTGGCTTCCACGCCCAATAGCTTTTCTATCGCCAGGATGTAGCCCAGGTTGTTAGACATCGGCGAGAGGTAATCCATGCGGTCTGTCATCACCAGGGCTTTGGTGAATGTCTTGGCCTCCATATTCTTCTCGATGCCAGTGTGCAAAAACCCGATGTCCGGAGCCAAATTGACAACTGTTTCCCCATCCAACTCTACCAAAAGCCGTAATACGCCATGCGTACTCGGATGCTGTGGCCCCATGCTCAGAAGCATATGCTCTTCGGCGTTTTCAATTTCCATCCCGGTGCCAACTTTATTGCGAAGTTCTTCAAGGGTCAGCTCTTGGATGGTATCGCTTACAGGAGTAAGTGTCATAGTTTCCTCTGGTTCGGTATTCGGTAATCGGTATTGAATCGTTTTTGTTGCACGATTAAGAACCGAAACTAAATACTAATCTCTTGTCGCATGTGGCTTTTTGGCGTTGATTTCGTCGAAGTTAAAGGAAAACTGAACTTCTTCATAGCCCAAAGGATAATCCTTGCGCAAAGGATGTCCCTGCCAATCTTCCGGTAAAAAGAGCCGGCGCAGACTGGTGTTGCCTTTAAAACGAACGCCCATCAGATCCCAGACTTCCATTTCCAACCAGGTGGCGATGGCCCAAACAGTGGCTACTGTTTCTGGTCCATCTTCCGGGTCTTCAACACGAACGCGCAGCCGGATGCGATGGTTATTGGGGATGGAATAAAGCTGGTAATTGACCGCAAAGCGGGGGAAATCCGGCAGCATATCGTCGGCGCAAATATCGGTGAGGAAGTTATATTGCAGCCCAGCCGTATCGTGCAGGAATTGGCAAACCGGCTTGAGGTTTGCCTTGCGAATATAAAGCGTGCGCTCGCTGCGAAAATCTTGCACTTCTTCGAGCGCTCCTGGGAATGCTTCTTCAATTTTTTTTACGATGACATCGTCGAGGTTCATCAGGCCCAATCCCCTAATTTTTCGGTGCGGATTTTCTCGTGCAAAGACATAATGCCGTCGATGAGGGCTTCGGGGCGCGGTGGGCAGCCGCCAACGTAAACGTCTACGGGAATGATCTCGTCTACGCCCTGAACAATGGCATAATTATTGAAGATGCCGCCGCAGGAGGCGCAGTCGCCCATAGCGATAACCCATTTGGGTTCGGGCATTTGATCGTAGAGGCGGCGCACGACGGGAGCCATTTTGCGGGTGACGCGTCCGGCGACGATCATGAGGTCGGATTGGCGCGGGGACGGCCGATTTAATTCCATGCCGAATCGAGACGCGTCGTAATTGGCCGCTTGCGATCCCATCATTTCAATAGCGCAGCAGGCAAGACCAAATAAAATAGGCCACATCGCATTGGTGCGGCCCCAGTTGACCAAATCTTCTAAGCGGTAAGTGACAACACCCAGGTTGCCGAGTTTTTGTTCTATTCCCATTCGAGTACACCTTTTTTCCAGACCCAGACATCCCCCAGAATAAACATGAACATGAAGATGAACATGACAACCAGACCGTAGTAGCCTAAATCACGGAAGGTCATGGCCCAGGGCACTAACAAGATGATGTCTACGTCGAACAAAATGAACAGTACAGCGATGCGGTAAAACTTGACAGGAAGACGGCGCTGGGCTTCCCCGATGGCCGTCATGCCGGATTCGTAAGGGGATTGTTTGCGCTGCGACGGCCGTTTCGGACCCAGATTCAGCGATAATATTGGCAACAAAACGGCGAAGAAAAGAGCAATCCCTAACAATACTGCCAGGGGGAGGTAATCAACGAGTATTTGGTTTGGCATAGGCGTTCTACATCTTATTTGAATTAAGGTCGAGGCTTTCCTCGTCAAAGCGCGTGCATTTTATCACAAGCGATAGGGTCAAGCAAAAGATACTAGGCCGCCAAACTCGCCCCACAACCACAAATTTACCCGGCCTTCTCCAGGGAAAACCCCTCTATCATCACCGGATCGTAACCAGGCAGACCCCATGGGTTTGCTCCTGAAAATTCGGATTATTTGGGCGACAAACCCTTGGGTCTCGCCAGATAAACCTGAACAGTTTCACCAGATTATGATAAAAAAACGCAGTGCGTTCTTCTAAACGACGCACTGCGTATTCATTTTTTAGGGTCTTTAGGATTTCGTGGGGTATCGCCAAATGTAGGGGCGGGTCTTGTTCCCGCCCAGATGAGGGCGACCACAAGGGTCGCCCCTACATCTGGTGTCAACCCCCAGAATTCCCAAACAACCATTTTTTATTACTAAAAACAGTATCTTCTCAATCTTTCGGGGTGTTGTAGTGCGGAATGCCATTCCGCACGGTCGGATTAACAATCCGACCTACAAGTTCCCCAACTTTTTGAGAAGATACTAAAAACAGGTCTTAGATTTTTTAACTCAGATAATCTCGCAGGGATTTACTGCGGCTGGGGTGGCGCAATTTCCGCAGCGCTTTGGCTTCAATCTGGCGAATCCGTTCACGGGTGACGCCGAAGCTTTTACCTACCTCTTCCAGCGTATGGTCTTTGCCGTCATTTAACCCAAAGCGCATCTCCAGAACTTCGCGCTCCCGATCGCTTAAAAAGCTCAAAACGGATCGGATTTGTTCGCGCAGCAGCTCTTTTGAAGCGGCATCCACCGGTTCTACCACGCTTTCATCGGGAATAAAGTCGCCGAACTCTGTTGCTTCTTCGCTGTTGCCCACCGGCGTTTCCAACGACATCGGGTCCATTGAAATGCGCAAAATATCGCGGATTTTACTAACAGCCTGTCGATATTTACGATTTAATACCGGGTCCAGTGGTTCATTGGTGTCCATGGAGCGGCGAATGATCTCCACTTCTTCCGGCGTCAGATAGTCGAGTTCCAGGGCCAGTTCTTCTACTGAAGGTTCGTGCCCCAATTTTTGCACCAACTCACGCTGCATTCGGACGATCTTGTTGATGGTTTCATACATGTGGACCGGAATGCGAATGGTGCGCGCCTGATCGGCAATGGCGCGGCTGACTGCCTGGCGAATCCACCAGGTGGCGTAGGTGCTGAATTTGTACCCCTTGGTGTGATCAAACTTTTCTACAGCGCGGAGCAGACCAACGTTGCCTTCCTGCACCAAATCCAGCAAATGAATGCCGCGCCCCATGTAGCGTTTGGCAACGCTGACGACCAGACGCAGATTCGCCCGGGTGAGGTTTACCTTGGCTTCTTCGGCCAGATGATAAATCATAAATTCGTTGTACTTCAGAGCGACATCGTCTTCTTCCATGCGCGTGTGGAAGAAATCGGTGTCGGGTAAGAAGCCGTTTTCGGCGAAGTATTCGCCGATCATGCGGGAGCGGTTGACGGGCAGCAAGTAGAGGGCGGTAAACACGGTAAAGCAGCTTTCGGCCAGTTCCGTCCAGACCTCGTCCTGGCCCCAGTTGCCGTCGTTGAGGTAGGTGCGAATGTAGGAGCCACGGCCGTGCGCCCAACTTTGCCGCAAATGCTGCGCCTCATCCACCAACCGCGAAAAGTCTGGTGGTTCCACGTTTAATTTGGCGCTGGCTGCCAGGACGCGCTGCCAACTATCCAAAAGTTCTGCATAATTGGCGATCATCAGGCGAAAATGAACGCGCGGCCCATCTGCGTCATCACCGCCCAAGGTTTTGGTTAACCGGTCCATTTCCGTAGCGGCTTTGAGCTGCGTGGACAACCATATCTCTTGCTCGGATGTCAGCAGCGGAACCTGACCGATTTCCTTTAAATAAGTGTGAACCGGATCGTCTTCGGCATCGCCGGAGAAATAGACGTCATCATCGACGTCATCGAGAGAATCGTCCAATCCAGAATTCAGCAGGTTAGAAGATTCGCCCAGATCATCGACTGTTTCGCCGGATGCAGAAACAACCCGAATGCCCATCTTTTGCAACCGATCATACAGTTGTCCGGCCTGATCTTCATCGGCTGTGGCCAAAATCGCCTGAACATCGGCCTCGTTGATCTGACGAGAGCGGCGCGCCTTCTTAACGAGTGCCTCTATATCCAGAAATGGTTCCTCGTCATCAGGTAGTTCGTCTAATTCGTCGTCCAGATTGGGTTCTAAATCCATCTTCTCCGCCTATTAAGAATCTTTGCCAATAACCGATAGGGAATGCATCACGTAGATGCGTGCATTTGTTTTTTTGCTGCGGCCTAAAGTATTGGCCTCAGAATCGTCCTAATGACGCATCTTCTGCCCGCCGCCGGCTGGATGCTGACATAGCATTTTTTGCTTCATCCAGCTTTCCTTTGATGACTGACAGCTCTTGTACACGAGCCATATACTCCTGGTAAGCTTCTGCATCGCCTTGCAACTTGGCATCGGTAACAAAGCGTAGTAAATCGGTACGTAATTGGCGGGTTTTTTCTATGCGCCAATCCAGCACGGCAATTACCAGCTGATCCGAGAGGCGATCCAGATTGGCATCGAGGGTGGGGGCCAATGTTTGCAAATGTTCCACTCGATCCAACAAAGCACGGTCTAAACTATCGCACAAATCCTGAATCGTGACAAACGCGCCGCCTCGACTCCACACGGCCATCTGCTGCCACAGGGCGCGATCTTCAGTGGTCGTAAAATCGTTGGCGTTGACGATTGGTTGGTTGGCCTGATGCAGGGTTTGTTGTACGTCGGTCAGGGCTTTGGGATGATGGAGGCTCTGGCTGAGGAAGAAATCTTCTTTCTTTTTTATGGCTGAGGGATTTTTTCCGAGAGGGATGGGTTCCGGCGGGTTAGCCGGTGGTTTGACGGCCGTTGCCTGCTCAGTAAACGGCCGTTTCCTCTCCGGCCGCCGCACCTGCCGCAGCGCGCGCTCATCCACTTGCAGCACATGAGCCAGTCGCTGCCAGTAATGGTCGCGCTCCACCGGGTCTTGGATGTCTTCGATGAGCGGCACAATTTGCTGAGCAACGGCCGTTTTCCCCTTCGCGTCTCCCATGTCCAAATCTTGCGTCAGCACGGCAATGACATACTCCACCACCGGACGCGCCTTGGCCAGCAGCTTTGGCCACTCGGTCGGGTCTTCGCGGATGATTTTGTCCGGGTCGTTGCCTTCCGGCAGGGTGACAATGCGGATGTCGGCTTGCAAGCGTCCTTCGTAACGCACCAAATTATGCGCGTCGAAACGCACATCCAGCTCGCGGTCCAGCGTTTCGCGGGCAACCTGAAGGCTGCGCAAGGTAGCCTTGGCTCCGGCGGCGTCGGCGTCCAGGGCCAGCACAAACTGCTTGGTGAGCCGTTTCAACTGGCCTAACTGTTCCTGCGTCAGGGCCGTGCCCATTTGGGCGACCACATTGCGGAAACCAGCCTGCCACGCCTGCATCACGTCCATGTACCCTTCCACAATGACCGCCTGCCGCGCTTCACGGATGGAGCGTTTGGCCCCGTCCAGACCAAAGAGCAGGTTGCTTTTGTCGAAAAGTTTGGTTTGCGGCGAATTGAGGTATTTGGGCAGGCCGTCTGGGTCTAATGTGCGGGCGCCGAATCCGACGACACGGCCGTTTCCATCTCGAATCGGGATCATCAGCCGGTTGCGGAAACGATCATAACGCGTGCCCTTTTCTGGGTTCTCCGTCAGCAAACCGGCGTCCACCAAATCCTGATCGTCATACCCCTGGGAATTGAAATGCGTGCGGCATTGGTCCCACGAATCAAGCGCAAACCCAACCTGGAAATAATCCAACGTCTCGGGGCTAAGTTGGCGCCTGCTCACATACTCCCGCGCTGCTTCCGCCTGCGGCGCGTGCAGCAAAAGCTGGTGGAAATAGGTCGCCGCAGCCGCCAGCAGATCGCCCAGCCGGTCCTCGACCGCTTTCTGGGCCTTATCAACCGGTACATCGGTTTCCAGGGTCACGCCTGCTTTTTGCGCCAACACGCGCAGGGCTTCCTTAAAATCCCAGCCTTCGCGCTTCATCACATAGGAAAACAGGTCGCCGCCTTCGGCACACGCGCCAAAACAACGCCAGGTTTGGGTTTCAGGGAATACAAAAAATGCCGGAGTGCGGGTGTTGGGGTGGAAAGGGCAAAAACCAGCATAGGACCGCCCCGATTTCCGTAGGTTTACGGTTTCGGAAATGACGTCCACAATATCAAGCCGATTTTTAATTTCCTCAGTAACGGTCATAGATCAGGTACACCAGTGGATTTACTCGGACCGGATTATACCCCAGCCCCCACAATTGGCCGATGAATTGATGCAGAATCAACGCTTTTTTCATCTGCGTACGGCCGTTCCTTTCAGATACAATCCATTAGCAGTTTGTCGGAAAAGTACCCGTAGCCGCAGTTTCTTACCGCGTCTTCCAGAGGCGGGGTAAGGATACCCCGGCTACAAAAAGAGGTTCTCCGACAGCCTGCCCCCCCCCCCCCCCCCCCCCCCCCCCCCCCCCCCGCCCCGGGCCCCCCCCCCCCCCCCCCGGGGGTTCCGCCTGCTAGAGTAAAGTAAGTAGTTAAATAGGAAGGTTTGATGGCACAGCAGCAGGCAGACGTAACGATCATTGGCGCGGGGGCGGCAGGTTTGATGGCCGGTATATGGGCCAAACGCACATTCCCCGACCAACAGGTGATCATTCTGGATGGCGCGCGCAAATTGGGCGCCAAAATCCTGGTGTCTGGCGGCGGGCGCTGCAATGTCACCCACGATGTGGTAACGGCCGAAGCCTACGCCGGTTCCTCGCGCAATGCCATCAAGAAAGTGCTGCGCCGGTTTGACGTGCCGCAAACCATCACTTTTTTTCGTGAACTGGGCGTAGACCTGAAACGGGAAGAAACCGGCAAGCTGTTTCCCACCACCGACAGCGCGCGTGCTGTGTTAGACGCTTTATTGAACGGGGCGCGGCAGGCGGGTGTGACGATACGCCATCCGCATCGGGTGGAGCAGGTGGAGAAAACGGCCGTTTCCTTCCAACTCTCCGGCGCGTGGGGGCAGCTAGAAACCCGGCGGCTCATCCTGGCCACCGGCGGGCAAAGCCTGCCCAAAAGCGGCTCCGACGGCCACGGCTACCGGCTGGCGCAGGCGTTGGGCCATCAACTCACGCCCCACATCTTCCCCGCCCTGGTCCCTCTGACACTGCCCGACGGCCACTTCATCCGCGAACTGAGCGGCATTACCCTGCCGGCGGCGCTGGAACTGCGCTCCGGCAGCGGCAAAAAGCTGGCGTCGTTCACCGATTCGACCTTGTGCACCCACTTCGGCCTCTCCGGTCCGGCGGTGTTGGACCTGAGCCGCCATTTCCTGGCCGCCCAACTGGACGATCCGGCCAGTTATGTCATCATCAACTGGCTGCCGGCCCTACCTGCCGAGCAGTTGGATCGAGAATTCATCGCCCTGACGAATATGAGCGTGGGGCGTTTTTTGCGGCAGCATTTGCCAGAGCGATTGGTCCTGGCGCTGTGCCAGACGGCAGGGGTGGATGCTGCCACGCCGGGGCATCAGTTGGCGCGGGCTGGGCGCAAGGAATTGGTCACGGCCGTTACCCAACTCCCCCTGCCCATCACCGGCCATCGCGGCTATAACGTAGCCGAAGTCACCGCCGGGGGCGTGCCCCTGGCCGAACTGCACCTCGACTCGATGGCCTCGCGGGTTTGCTCCGGTTTGTATGTGTGCGGCGAAATTTGTGACGTCGACGGCCGTATCGGCGGCTACAACTTCCAATGGGCCTGGTCCAGCGGTTATCTGGCCGGCATTTCGGCCGGCGCGTAGAAATGAGCGCCATGAGGTGATTCTATGAACGAAGAACGCGAACTAACTTCTCCCGTCGATTTGTGCCAGGCCGACGGCCGTCTTAATCCGGCCGCCGTGGGGTGGTCGCGCCGCCCCTGGCAGCGCTGTAATCTACACGGCCGTTGGCCGCGCAAAAAACGGTGGAACTATTGGGCCGTCACCACCGAAACGCATCTGTTCTCGGCGACGGTCAGCCACCTGGATTATGCCGGTCTGGTTTTTATCTACTATGCCGATTTTGCCGCCGGTCTGCTGACCGAGATGACGCAGCTTATCCCGCTGGGACGCGGCTGCAACCTGCCGGACACAGTGGCCGGGGATGTGGATTTTGCCCGTTCTGGTTTGCGCGTGGCAATGCAGCAAACGAGCAGCGGCTGGCGGCTGGCCGTGGAAGTGGCTGATTTTGAGGGACGGCCGTTAACCGCCCAATTCACCATCACCACCCCGCCCGACCACGAGACGCTCAACGTGGTTGTGCCCTGGAACGAGCGCACATTCCAGTTCACCAGCAAACAAAATACGCTGCCGGCCGAAGGCGTGGTGCGCATCGGCGATAACGAGACGCGCTTTACCGGGCCGCAAAGCTTTGCCTGTCTCGATTTTGGCCGGGGCATCTGGCCGCGTGAGTGTCGTTGGAATTGGGGCAGCGCGTCGGGGAGGCAAAACGGCCGTGCCATCGGCCTGAATTTGGGCGGGCAGTGGACCAACGGCACGGGCAGCACGGAGAATGGCGTATGCGTAGACGGCCGTCTTAGCAAACTATCCGAGGAATTAATCTGGCAGTACGACAACACCGCTTTCATGCGCCCCTGGCGCATCACCGCCCCGTCCGGCGCGGTTGACCTGACCTTTACCCCTTTTTTGGAGCGGGTGGCCGCCAGCAATGTCTGGCTGGTGCGCTCGGAAGTACACCAGATGTTCGGCCGCTACAACGGCGCGATCACCACAGCCGAAGGGGAAACCATTCCCGTCCATGACCTTGTGGGCTGGGCAGAGGACCACATCGCCCGTTGGTGAACGGTGGCGGAACGGCCGTTCTCAACCTGCCTGATCATCCGCCATCTGCGCCAGCAGTTCCACCTGCGCCGCCAGGCCGGCTACCGTTTGCCGCCGCCGGGCGACGGCCGTTTCCAATTCCCGCCGCACGCTGTCCCACCAGTTGTCGCCTTCTTCCTCTAATTCCTGCGCCTTGTGCCACAAGCGGTCAGTGTTTTCCTGGCGCAGCGCTGCCAGCCGCTGGATGGCGCGCCGCCGCAGCCGCCGCACCTTCATGATTTGTTCGCGCAGGCGGCGAATTTCGAGGGTTTCGATGCTTTGCAGTTCGGCCAATTCGCTGGGGTCCAGCTCGCCGGCCAGATCGTACAGGCTCTGGATGTCTTGTTTTTCATAGGCGGCGTTTACGGCCGTCATCATCGACGTGCGGTAGGCTGCTTCAACGGCCGTTTCCGCCAAATCGGGGTGGAAGCGGCGCGCCAATTCGCGGTACAGCCGCTTTTCGGCCGCTTTGTCGCGCGGCGTATCGGTGGGCAGCAGCAGGTCGTCGGCTTCGTCGTCGGGGAAATTAGGGTCGGGGGGAACGGCCGTTTGCCAAAACGGTTCCTCCTCGTCCAACCCTGCGCCCAAATCTTGCGCCTGCCGCAGCAGTTCCAGGCGCGTCAGCAGCGATTGCTTCTGCGTCGCCAGGGCTTGCAGTTCATCCACCAGATCATCCAGCTTCAGGCGGCAGTGCATCCGAAAAGCGTTCACCGCCGCCTGTTCGGCGCCCAACTCCGCCTCGGCTTGCCGCAGTTCTTGCTTCGCCTGCTCCAATTCCGCTCGTATCTGCCAGGGCACAGGCGCGGGGATGATGGATTGATCGGTCATAGGGTTTGGGAGATTGTCGATTGGGCAATCTCTAATCGCTCTTAAACACCACCTGCCCATCAAAAATGGTCATATCGACGGTGGCGTCTTTAACGGCCGTTTCCGGCAGCGCAAACAAATCTTCGGCCAACAAAATCAGGTCCGCCCACTTGCCAGGAGTGATGGAACCTTGCACGGCCGTTTTCCCGGCCATCGCCGCCGGTCCCATGGTATAGGCCCAGATGATTTCCGGCAGCGTCAGCCGCTCTTGCGGATACCAACCCGCAGCCGGCAGGCCACGCTCGTCCTGGCGCGTCAGGGCGGCGTAGATGCCCAGCATTGGGTTCAGCGGCGCGACCGGCGCGTCGGAGCCAAAGGCCAGCACCGTTCCCTGGTCTAGCAGCGAGCGGAAGGCATAGGCGTAACGAGCGCGGTCGCCCCAAACGTGGTCGGCCGTCGGCCAATCGGTCAGCAAATGGACCGGCTGCATGGAGGCGATGAGATTGTGCCGCGCCAGCCGGGGCACATCGTCTGGATGGATGAGCTGGACGTGTTCGATGCGGTGCGGCAGGGTTAATCTGGCGGGCGCGTCGGCTGTTTGCCGCTCGCCCAACACGTCGATCACCTCGCGCACGGCCCGGTCGCCGATGGCGTGCACCGACATAGAAAAGCCGCCCGCCGCCGCCTGCGTGGCGATTTGCCATAATTCCTCGGCGGGGGTCACAATCACGCCGGTGTTGGCCGCTTCACCCTCGAACGACGCCAGCATGGAGGCCGTGCGCGATCCCATCGTGCCATCGGCAAACGCTTTGGCGTGGCCGATCCACAGATAATCGTCGCCGAAGCCGGGCAGCAGGCCCAACGTGGCCGCCTCGCGCACATAATCGGCGGCGATGTTCATGTGGACGCGCAGCTTGAGCTGGTCCTGGCGGCGCAGCGCCTGCCACAGGCGAAAGCTTTGCTGCCCTTCGCGCTCGACGCGCTGGTCGTGGATGCCGGTGAGGCCCAGTTTGTGCGCCGCGGCGATGGTTTCGCGCAGCCAGACGGCCAGGGTAGCCTCATCGGGTTCGGGGATGTGGGGCTGCACCAGTTCGATGGCGTTCCACTCGCGCAAAATGCCGGTGGGACGGCCGTTCATATCCCGTTCAATTTTGCTCTCCGGCGGATCGGGCGTGGTCGCGTCGATGCCGGCAATTTGCAAAGCTGCCGAGTTGACCCACCAGGTGTGCATGTCCATGCGCGCCAGGGCCACCGGTTTATCTCCGGCGATGGCGTCCAGGTGAGCAGCCGTGGGCGCAACGTCCCATAGGTTTTCGTCCCAGCCCCAGCCGAGCGTCCATTGGCCGGGCGGGGTTTGGGCCACGGCCGTGGCCACCAGCCGCTGCACTTCGGCAAAATCGCGCACGCCGAACAGGCTGACCTGCCGGGCGCGAATGGCGACCTGCAAAAAGTGGACGTGGGCGTCGGTGAGGCCGGGCAGAGCCAGACGGCCGTGTCCATCCACCAGCGTGGACTGCGGTCCGGCCAGAGCGAGAATTTCCTCGTTGGAGCCAACGGCCAGGAAACGGCCGTTGCTCATGGCGGCAGCTTCGGCCCACGGCCGTTGCGCGTCCACTGTATAAATCTTGGCGTTATGAAGAATTAAATCGGCAATCATAAGGTCTCGTCCTGTAGTCAAATAGTCTGGGAATCACCGCGTTCCTCTTCGCCCATTCACCCTGTCGCCACTCACTCTTTCACCCCAAAGCGGCGCGCATCACGGCTACATCCGGCGTCTGGCCGGTCCACAGTTCAAACGCTTTTGCGCCCTGCCAGACCAACATACCCAGGCCGTTGGCCGCGCGGCAGCCGCAGGTTTGCGCCTGGCGCATCAATTTTGTCGTGGCGGGATTGTAAACCAGGTCATAGACAAAGGCATCCGGCGGGATGGGCAGGTCGGTGGGCCAGGGCGAGGCGTCGGTGTGCGGGGTCATGCCCAGCGGGGTGGCGTTGACGATGAGGGGGGCGGTGGTGTGCGCTACGGCCGTAGCCAATTCCCCCAACGGCCAGGCATTCAACCAGCCGGTCAGCGGGCGTGGAACATGCGGACCAATGGCGGCGACCAATTCTTGCGCCTGAGCGCCGCGCCGCGCCAATACCTGCACCCGCCCACCGGCCACTGCCAGCGCATAGGCCACCGCCCGCGCCGAACCACCCGCGCCCAGGATGAGACAGTCACGGCCGTTCACCGCCACACCCCAATCGGCCAAATCCGCCAGGAAGCCGGTCCAGTCGGTGTTGTGGCCGTGTAGGGAGGGGGGATTGGAGCGTGGAGAATGGAGAGTGTTGGGCGTGGGCGGTTCGCTGTTGGCTGTTGATCGGCCTACGACAATCGTGTTGACGGCGCCGATGGCTTTTGCGCCGGGTTCCAGTTCATTCAGGAAAGGGATGACGGCTTGTTTGTGGGGCACGGTGACGTTTGCGCCGAGGAAACCGAGAGCGGGCAGGGCGGAAACGGCCGTGCCCACATCTTCCGGGCGCACCGGCAGCGGCACATACACCACATCCAGCCCCAGCGCCGCCGCCGCCGCGTTGTGCATCGCCGGGCTAAAGCTGTGAGTCACCGGCCAGCCCAGCAGGCCAAGAAGTTGGGTTTTACCGGAAATGGTCATTGTGATTCGTGATTCGTGATTCGTGATTCGTGATTCGTGGTCAGCTTAGAAACACGGATTGATGAGCTTGCGGGAGACTGGAGACTGGTTCAATCTCCAATCTCCAATCTCAGCTTCCCAAGTAATCTTGCACTCGGTTCCGTACACCTCACGCCACCCACGTCATATTCGCGCCGAGGGACTGCATCGTTTCCACGAAGCCGGGGAAACTGTCGCTGACGCAGCGGGCATTGTGGATGAGCGTTTCGCCGTGTGTTACCAACCCCATCACCGCCAGGGCCATGCCCAGGCGATGGTCGTCGTGGCTGTCGACAATGGCTGAATACGGGTGGATGGGGCCGTTGATGGTGTAACCATCCGGCCGTTCGGTCATGGTGATATTCATTTTGGCCAGTTCGCCGGCCAGCACACTGATACGGTCGACCTCTTTGACGCGCAGTTCGGCGGCGTCGCGCACGGTCGTTTGTCCGGCGGCCTGCGTGGCGGCCACGGTGAGAATGGGAAACTCGTCGATACCGCGCACAACCACGGGGCCGCCGATGTCGGCGCTGTGCAATTCATCGAAATAGACGGTGAGGTCAACGGCCGTTTCCCCGCCTGTCACCCGTTCGTTGCTTACGCTAAACCGCGCGCCCATCTGCGCCAGCATATCCATAATGCCGGTGCGCGTCTCGTTGTAGCCCACATTGGTGATGGTAATCTCCGAGTGGGGCACGATGGCGGCGGCGACCAGGGGAAAAGCAGCCGAAGAAATATCGCCAGGGACAGTGAGGTCTAACGGCCGTAACACCAAATCGCCCGGATTACGCAGCGTCACCCAGTCGCCATTCAGCGCAACATCCACACCGACAGCCTGCAACATACGCTCGGTGTGGTCACGGGCTGGGCCGGGCTGGTAGATGCGTGTTGTTCCCGGCGTGTACAGCGCGGCCAACAGCAGAGCGCTTTTCACCTGGGCGCTGGCCACGTTCATCTGATAGTCGATGGGATGCAAGGCGGCCGGCTGAATGTGGAGCGGGGCACGGCCGTTGGTCGTGGTGATGTTCGCGCCCATTTCCGCCAGCGGGTCGGCGATGCGGCGCATCGGGCGCTTGCGTAATTGCTCGCTGCCATCCAGGACCACCGGGAAGCGCTGCCCGGCCATGATGCCTGCCGCCAGGCGCATAAAGGTGCCGGCGTTGCGACAGTCGATGGGGGTGGGAGACGGCCGTAAGCCATGCAGTCCCTGCCCTTCAATGGTTAAGTCCCAGGCTGTGGGGCTGTGTTTGTCAATGGCGATCGGTACGCCAAGCGCCTGGAATCCTTCCAGGGTGGCGATGGTGTCACCGGCGGGCAGCCAATCGCGCACGACACTGACGCCATCCGCCAACGCGCCCAACATCACCGCGCGGTGGCTGATGGATTTGTCGCCAGGGACGCGGATGACGCCGCGCAGCGGCGTTTTTTGCGGGCGAATGAGCAAATGGTCCATCACAGGTGCTTTTTCATTTTATGAATGATTTTTTGAGTTTTTACATCGTCGCGGTTGGGATTCAGGCGGGCGACGGGCGGGCGGCCCTGGATTTCCGCCTGTTCCAGGGCGTGATGCACCAGGAGATGATTGTGACGGCGCATAAAATCTTGTTGATCAGCATCGGGATGGGTTTCGGCGTCGGCGGCTTTGGCGGCAGCCAGTTTATCGGCCAAATCGGCAATTTCGGCGGCGGGCAAATAGCCGGCCGAGACGCTCATCTCCAATTGGTCATGGACCGGAACGAGACGGGCGATGATAACTTCGCCAATTTCCACGTTGCCATGTCCGCCAGCCTCGTAGATGTCGTAGGTTTCGCCGGTCATAAAGTCGCGCAGGTGGAGCGTCTGGCCGTCGTAGCCGGTAAGCTCGTAGGCGCCGGTGACGCTGTTTGCCAGCCAGGCATCCAGGGCCAACTGTTGGTAGTGGGCGAGGTCTTCGCGGCGTTCGGCGGCGTAGACATCCAGCAGGCGTGGCCGTCAGGTTGTGGGTAATCGAAGACAAACCAATCGAAGAAGCGGAGGGCTTCGGGCATGCTCATTTGTTCGGCGCTTTGGGCGTCGTAATGGTTGTTCCAGTAGAAGGGCATGGCGTCGGCAACGGCCGTTGCCCAGCGTTCATCACGGGCAAATTTCAATAAATCACGGCGGAGGAAACGGCCGGCTTCCGCCCAATCGCGGCGTTCGCGCTCGGCTTCGTTATCGGCTTTCAGGTGGCAGTTTTTATATTTCTGGCCGCTGCCGCAGTAACAAGGTTCATTTCGACCAATTTTTGTCATTCTCTACCTCTTTTAACCGTTTTGGAGAGACTCCAGCAACGGCAATAATTCACCTAGTTGCGTGATGATAAAATCAGGTTGGATATCTTCAATTTCGTGGTGGAGATGGGGCGGCGACATGAGTACGCTGACCAGACCAACCGCGTTCGCGCCGGCAATATCGTTGGCCGGCCGGTCGCCTACAAACACGGCGCGGGCGGCGTCTACGTGTAATAAGGAAAGCGCTTGTTCATAAATGGCGGGGTGTGGTTTCATAAAGCCGATGTCGCCAGAAGTCAGGCGCACGTCGAAATAGTCCAGAATCCCGTAGGCACGCAGCTCGATATCGCGCATCCACATGGGCATCATGGAATTGGTGATCAGGCCGATTTTGTACTGCTGGCGGCGCAGCGTGTCCAAAACGGGGATGGTATCCTGGTAAAGCGTCACCTCAGGCGTGGCCTGCCAATCATAGGCGTGTAAGGCGGCTTCCATGTCTATGCGGGTGATGTCTAAGCCAAAAAGGGTGAAATTTGTTTGCAGGGTTTGGGCAAAATTAACGGCCGTCCAATCCTTTTTCGCTTCGTTCCAGGCATTTTTTACGACGTCGAAGTAACTGTGAAAAAAGACGTCCCGGTCGGGCAGGGAATGTCCTTCGGCGGCCAGATAGCCGTAAAGTTTGTCGAAATGGGGGCGATTGATGGCCGCGATGCGGTTTTGTTGGCCAGACCAATCTAACAGGGTGTCGTCCAGGTCAAAGAGCACGGCCTGAATGGGTTTGGGTTGCGCAGACACGTTGCCTCTTTCATGTTTGTGCATGAGGTGTAACGGCCGTTACCGGGCGATTCGCTCTAACACAATGACAAGCGCAATGCCGACGGCCGTTAACCCGGCGGCAAAGATAAATTCGACGACGCCAGCCTGAGTGGCAAAATTGGGCAGTACGTTGGCTTGCTGCGAAACCAGCAGCTCGCCGTGGCGGTCTAAGACAAAGTTTCCGGCGCTGTCTGTCAGCCAGGCCAGGTCCACTTTCCAGGGCCACAATTTCCGCAAACTACCCATCATCAGGCCAATGAGAACGGCAATGGTCAGATCGTGGTATTGCTTGAAAAACCAACCCAAAACCTGCGCAAACGTAACCAGACCCAGGACGGCTCCCAGCCCAACAAGCGCCAGCATGGCAAAATCGCCGGTCGTAACCGCTCGCAGGAGATCTTCATATTTGCCCAAGATGAAGAGGATAAACGCCCCGGACAGGCCAGGCAAGATCATGGCGCAGCTTGCCAGCGCTCCGCTGAGGATAAGAAACCACCAGGTATGGGGCGTTTGCGCCGGCACCAACCCGACGATGACATAGGCAAAGATGGCCCCGCCAGCCAAAGTCAGGCGCAGCAGGTGACTCCATTTGGGAATGCGTTTGCTGACGGTGTAGGCTGAAGCCAGGACCAGGCCAAAGAAAAAACTCCAGATATACACAGTTTGATGAACAAGCAGCCATTCTAAGGCGCCAGCCAGCGTGATAATGGCCGTCAAAATGCCGAGGCCGACGGCCAGAAGGAACTGCCAGTTGAGCGCCTGTAACGCGGGTTTGATTTGCAAGCGAAGGGCAGGGCGCAAGAATTCTGGCCTTCCGATGGCGCGGATGGAGTTAATAAGTTCTTCGTAGATGCCCAGGATGAGGGCCATGGTGCCGCCGGAAACGCCAGGCACAATATCGGATGCGCCCATGGCCATGCCGCGCAGGGTGAGTCCGGCGTAGGACTTCAGGGTTCTTTTGGGGGTTGGGGAAACGGCCGTTTCCTGCATATTTTCAGCGGTCGTTTTCATCGAAACCTCTCTCTTGGTGGAATAAAGCGCAGCATTATAACACAGGTGGTCGAGTTACGCGCCAAATGCTCTTCTCCGGCTGCAAAACCTTAATCCTGGCATAGATTGCTTGCCAAGTTGGTCATCTTGTTTTAACATGTGTTCCTGCTGCTCTGGAAATACACCTGTATACAGGAGTAAAATCGGGGTGGCAAAACATATTAAACCTGATTAACCGCATCCCAGGGGCTAATCAAGTAATCATCTGAAACAAGGAAGGGAAATATGGCTTACAGTTTTACAAACTCCAAAGACAGAACCTACTTTTTGCACAAACGGGAAACTACATTGAAGAACGGCCGTCAGCAAACCATCTACTTTTTTGCCAAAGAAGTAAAAGAAGGCGCCATTGATGACGTGCCAGCCGGTTACACCGTTTCCGAAAGCCGTAATGGCTTGCCGGTTCTGAAGAAAGCTGCCTAATCAGCGGCCGTTAGCCAGATGCAAGCCCCGCTAACCAATCTAGCGGGGCTTTTTTATTGCCACCAAGCCGGTCGGGCCATGATGCGTTCGTTTCTAGACATTCAGCCAACCTCTCATTTTTCGCTGCATAATCTGCCCTATGGCATTTTTAGCCCGCAGAATGGAGAGCCGCCGCGCGTGGGCACGGCCGTTGGCGATTGGGTGCTAGACCTGGCCGTTTTGGCCGAAGCCGGACTGCTGAACGAACTGCCGTTTTCCGGCACGGCCGTGTTTGCCCAGGGCAACCTGAACGCCTTCATGGCCGGGGGACGGCCGTTTTGGCAACCCACACGCGCGTTGCTGCAAACCTTGCTGCAAGCCGACAACCCCACCCTGCGCGATAACCAACAGGTGCGCGAGGCGGCGTTTTGGCCGCAAACGGCCGTTACCATGCACCTCCCCGCAGCCATCGGCGATTACACCGATTTTTACGCTTCGCTGGAACACGCCTACAACGTCGGCGTCATGTTTCGCGGCCCCGAAAATGCCCTCATGCCCAATTGGCGCCATCTGCCGGTGGCTTATCACGGCCGTGCCAGCTCCATTCTCGTCAGCGGGCAGCCTATCCGGCGGCCAAACGGCCAAACCCGCCCCGATCCGCAAGCGCCACCCATCTTTGGCCCCAGCCAGGAGCTGGATTTTGAATTGGAAATGGGCTTTTTTGTTGGTCCGGGCAACCATTCAGGCCAACCCATCGCCATTTCTCAAGCGCCGGAACACATTTTTGGCCTGGTTTTGGTGAATGATTGGAGCGCGCGAGATATCCAGCGTTGGGAATACCAGCCGCTTGGCCCGTTTCTTGCCAAAAACTTTGCCACATCCATCTCGCCATGGGTGGTCACTTTAGAAGCGCTGCAACCATTTCGACGCCCCGCGCCAGACCAGGAGCCAGCGCCGCTGCCCTATTTGCAGCGTACGGCCGATTGGGCGTTAGACATCCACCTCGAAGCGCAGCTTCGCCCGGCCGGCACAGAAGCCGCCACAACCATTTCGCAATCCAACCATCAATACCTTTATTGGGATATTTGCCAACAACTGGCGCACCACACAGTGAACGGCTGCGCGCTGCGCCCCGGCGATTTGCTCGCTTCCGGCACCATCAGCGGCCCAACGGCCGAATCGGCCGGCTCTTTATTGGAACTCACGCAGCGCGGCAGCCAGCCGCTCCAACTGGCCAACGGGCAGCGGCGCGGATTCCTGGCCGATGGCGACGAGGTAATTTTAACTGGCTGGTGCCAGGGGGATGGCTACCGGGTAGGTTTTGGCGAGACGCGCGGCCAAATTTTACCGGCGACAGTACTTTAGCCCTCTTTTTGCATTTGTGGGGTGTATGTTATGATAGCCAGCGATTCAAACCATTTTGGGGAAACGGCCGTTTCCGCAAAATGAATACAACAAGGTGAACTATGGAATTGTTACGAACCGTATTTGATTTTTTCTTACATCTGGACGTGTATCTGAATGAGATCATTCAGGCTTACGGCGTTTGGACCTATGCGCTGCTCTTTCTTGTTATTTTTATGGAGACGGGGTTTGTGGTTACGCCATTTTTGCCGGGTGATTCGCTGCTTTTTGCCGCCGGCGCCTTTGCCGCAGCCGGCTCGCTGAACATCTGGGTGCTGTTTATTCTGCTGTTTACAGCGGCCGTATTAGGCGATACCGTCAATTATTGGATCGGCCATTATATCGGCCCCAAAGCCTTCACCGCCGACTCCCGATTTTTGAAACGGGAATACATGGATCGAACCCAGCGGTTTTATGACAAACACGGCGGGAAAACCATCGTGTTGGCCCGGTTTGTACCCATTGTGCGCACATTTGCGCCATTTGTGGCGGGCGTAGGGCAAATGCATTACGGCCGTTTCTTTTCCTTCAACGTGCTGGGCGGCTTCTTATGGACCAGCATCTTCCTCTTTGGCGGCTACTTTTTCGGCAACATTCCCATCATCCAGGAAAATTTCGAATTCGTCATTGTCGTCATTATCCTCATTTCTGTTGTGCCTATGGGAATCGAATATATACGCGGCCGTCGTCGGCACGAGATTACCGAAGAACCGATTTAATCGGAATATCTCTTGCCAGACAAGGCCGGTCGTGATATATTCTGCCTCCTAACCCGCCTGTCGGGTTATTTTTATGCTTCTGTTAATTGAGTAGAAGCCTGCATCACACTATGTCGGAGAATTAGGTCATGTCTGATTTGTTATTACAAGCTTTTGATAAAGAAGCAAAAAAAGATTTACCGGATATGTATGTTGGCGACAACGTCACCGTTCATTTACGCATCAACGTAGGTGAACGAAACGAACGTATCCAGGTTGTACGTGGTATCGTCATCCGTCTGCGCAAAGGCGGCATTAACCAGAACTTTACCGTTCGGCGTATTGCCGCGAACGGCATCGGCGTCGAACGCACCTTCCTGATGCAATCGCCACGCATCGATAAAATTGAAGTGCATCGTCATGCTCACATACGCCGGGCGCAGCTCTACTACCTGCGGGAACGCACCGGTAAGTCTGCCCGTCTGCGCGAAAAGCGGATTTACTAGACGCCACGCACCATTTAGCGTTAACGGGCTGCTGCTTTTCATGCATGGGTCATTTCTTGAAATGGCCACCGGAACGATTTCAAATAATTAGACTGGGTGAAAGATAAATGCTTTCACCCTTTTTGCTTTCCAGAGGTCAGATATGTCACAGGCAAACAGAGCGTCTAAACCAATCATCGGCTGCACCATGTATCGTCATCAAGGGTCCAAGAAGGGATCGCTGGCGATGATGGCGCTGACAGAAGCCTATATTCAAGCGATTCAGCAGGCTGGCGGAATCCCGATCATGATACCGATTGACCTGGACACGGCCGATGTAGCGCGTGTGTTTGACGTGGTGGATGCTGTGCTGTTGCCAGGCGGTGGCGATGTGGACCCGGCGTTTTATGGCGCTCCAATGAGCGATCTGGTTAAACGGATCGACCAAGATCGGGATCGGGTAGAGATTTGGGCGGCGCAAACGGCCGTCGCCCAGAAAAAACCATTGCTGGCCATTTGCCGGGGACATCAGGTGCTGAATGTTGCCCTGGGCGGCACATTGTGGGCGGACCTGCCCAACCAGATGCCCGGCGCGCTGCCGCACGATTTCGACAGCACCCACCCACGCAATTATGCAGCTCATCCGGTAAGCATTGCGCCGGATTCACATTTGGCCGGTTATTTGGGGGCGACGGAAACGGCCGTTAACAGCCTGCATCATCAGGGCATTCGTGATCTCGCGCCGGAACTACGAGCCGTCGCCACTGCGCCCGATGGGCTGATCGAGGCGGTTGAAGTGCCGGATCACCCATTTGCCATTGGCGTGCAGTGGCATCCAGAGTGGTTGGTGGCCGATAACCCGACCATGGCGCGGTTATTCCAGGCATTTGTGACGGCAGCGGGCAACGGCCGTTCCTGATCAATCGACCACGATGAAAAAAAAGGCAGCCGCCCAAAACCCCATTGGAATTTTCGATTCCGGCGTCGGCGGGCTTTCGGTATTGAACGAACTGCGCCGCCTGCTGCCCCAAGAAGATCTCCTCTACATCGCCGATCAGGCGCACGTCCCGTATGGCAGCCGCCCGCTCGATGAAATCCGCCGCTTTAGTGAAGCCATCACCCATTTTTTACTGGCCCACAGGGCCAAATTAGTTGTGGTTGCCTGCAATACCGCTTCGGCGGCCGCCCTGACCCATCTGCGAAATACCTTTCCCGCCGTGCCCTTTGTCGGCATGGAACCGGCGGTAAAACCGGCGGCGCGCCAGACGCAAAGTGGTCGGGTGGGTGTTTTAGCCACGGCAACCACGTTTGCCAGCGAGCGATACGCCGATTTGATGGCCCGTTTCGCCCGCGAGGTTGTTGTATGGGAAGACCCTTGCCGGGGGTTGGTGGATTTGATCGAAAGCGGCGAGGTTGACACGCCTGTAACCATGGCCCTTTTACAGGACATACTTGATCCTATGTTGGCCTCTGGAGTCGATACGCTGGTATTGGGCTGCACGCATTATCCATTTGTGATTCCGCTGCTGCGGCAGATTAGCGGCCCTGAGGTCATGATCATTGACCCAGCGCCGGCAATTGCCCGCCAGGTGGAACGTGTCTTGCAGCAGCATGAAAATTTAGTTTCTTCGCCGGCCGGTGGCGCAGTGCGATTGTTGACAACCGGAGCGGCGGATGTGTTTACGGGGCAGGTGAAGGGGCTGCTGGGGATGAGCGAAAGGGGGGAAACGGCCGTTTGGAAGCGTGACGGAAATGAATTGGTCTTGCAATCCGCCCAAGTTTAACTATAATCCTCATTCTGTTCGGGGCATGGCGCAGCTTGGCTAGCGCGCGCCGTTCGGGTCGGCGAGGTCGTGGGTTCGAATCCCGCTGCCCCGACAGGTGAAAAAAACGGCCGTTTCTTCAAAAGAAACGGCCGTTTTCGTTTTAAAGTCCTGGCCTCGTCAACCGTCGTCACAATCAATGGTTTCCCGGTAGCCCCACCCCTCCATCCAGTTAAAGTGGATGCGCCGACAGCGAATGGCAGCCAGGACGCATCCCGGCGCTTGCGGCGAATGAGCCAGTCGAACGGCGGGCAGCGTTTGCGCCTGAACACATGCGCCAGCTTCTCCTTCCATCTGCCAGTGGGGGGTGGTGATGATGACGGCCGTTTCCGTTTCCAGGTTATACAACACATCCGATGAAGCCGGAACCAGCAAATACAAAGTAAGACCATCGGACTCACAGGGGAAAAACCCAGCCTGAATGCCACCAGGACCATTCGTTGACAGTGTGGCCGATGTTTCGCTGCTAAGCGCGTCAACAACACGTAGTCTTAATGGTTCTAACATACTGTCAGTGTACGCGGAGAAGAAAGCCATGTCGCCTAACCAAAGTTATATTACGCTGACTAATTGTCGAGCAACTTTAGTTCACGGGCGCGCAGCAGAGCCTGCGTCCGGCTTTTAACGTCTAGCTTGCCGAAGATGTGGTTGACATGCCCTTTCACCGTGCCCACACTGATAAACAGGGCGCTGGCGATCTGACTATTCGACTGGCCCAAAGCGATCAACGCCAGGATTTCCTGTTCTCGCTCGGTGAGGGGTTCAAACAAAGGAGAGGCGGCTAAACCGATTGTGGCGTCGGCCGGCAAAGCAGCCAGTAATCGGGGAATGTACTCAGGAAACACATGCCGCATCCGATTTAACAAAGGCGTCAGGGCTGGGCCATTTTCCACAAACAGGCGGATGTAGCCTTCATGCTGCGCCAACGTCAGGGCACGGCCGAGCGCTGTTTGGGCGGCAGTTTCTTGATTTTGCATGGTCCAGGCCAAGGCTTGCAGCACATTGGCTTCTGCTTCCAGGCGGATGCGCCCGGCGGCTTGAAATTGGCGCGCGGCTTCTTGCAAGCTAACCAGCGCCGCGTCGGTCCGGCCGTGCGCCAGCCAGATACGCGCCAGAAGCAGATCGGCAGATTGGGCTTGCAGCGGCGTCAGGACGCACGTCCCGTTGCGGCGACGGCGGTCGTAATCGTCGGCCCAGGCGGCTGCGGCCATGAGGTTGCCCCTGGCAAGTTCGTGCCTGGCCTGATGCATGGCTACCAGGGCGGACACGGGCGCAGAGTGAAATTGAACGGCCGTTTCCGCAGCCAAACGCAATGCCTCTCGTGTCTCGGCTGTATTCCCCTGGGCTGAAGCCACCGCCGCCAGCTTCAAGTAACCATCTACCAACGCCAGCAGCATATGACCCGATTGGGCCAATTCAATCTCTTGCCGGGCGTAAGCCGTGGCTTGTTCCAGATCGTTCCATTCCCAGTACAAATCGCTCAGATGGCCGAAAAGCTCGCCAGTCATGATCAAGGGTTCGTAGCCGGCCGCCTGCGCGCGCTGACGTACCGATTCATACGTTTGCCAGGCCTGGTGCAGCCGGCCTTGCATAATTTGAATGCTGGCAATGCGGTAGAGGGGAAGCTGCCCCATGAAGACGTTGCCCATGCTTTCGAACTGCTGACGGGCCTGCGCGTAAGCGGCGATAGCCGGATCGAGTGTGCCCTGAAAACGGTGGACATTGCCCAATGCCAGGTAAGCCGCCGCCAGGCTGAGGAAATCTTCCGGGTCTATCAAGACGAGGGCTTCGTTGGCCCACTGGATGGCGTTGTCGAGCTGGCCATAAAGAGAGGCATAGATCGCGCGAACCGCCAGGATCTCGCCTTGAAAGGGTTTATCTACTTCTGGTGATGCCTCGGTAATTTCCGTAACAATTTGCCGCAATTCTTGCTCGTTGCTTTCGTAAACGCGGCACCAGGCGGCCGCCATGCGTAATCGCGGTGATTGATAGGCTTCCGGCAGGGCGGCTAACCATTTTTGCAGGGAAACGAGCAGCCCGTTGGCCAGGAAAGTTTTATAGAATTGGGTAAGGAGCCGGGTAATTAGAGCAAAATCTTGCGCGTCCAGGGCGCTGCGCATGGCGTCGTGAATGAGGTGATGGGCAGCGTACCAGTTGGCGGCGCGCCGGTGGCATTCCCGTTTGACGGATTCGTCGAGGTTGGCCCGCAGCATTTCGGCAAAGAGTGGGTGGTAGCGATACCACTGCCCTTCATCGTCGAGCGGGGTGATGAAGAGATTATCGGCGATGAGTTGGCGCAGCAGGGAGGGGGCGGTGGTTTGGCCGGTAACGGCCGTGCATAACGCCGCACAAAATTGATGTAAAACGGCCGTTTGCTGCAAAAATTGGCGCATCTCGTCGGTTTGACGATGCAGCACCTCTTGCATCAGGTACGCAAAAACGTGCTGCCTGACGCCAATAGAAGTTTGCAGCAGGCGAGCCGCGTCGCTTATGCCGCGCTGGCGCAAAGAGAGGGCGGCCAGTTGTAATCCGGCCACCCACCCTTCGGTTTGGTCTGCCAACTGGCGCAAGTCTTCTGCCTGCAGATTCAGATCTGCGCGGTTAAAAAACGCGGCTATTTCTTCAGGGGTCAGGCGCAAGTCGGCGGCGCGCAGCTCCACCAAACGCCCTTCGACGCGCAAACGAGCCAATGACAGGGAGGGATCGGCCCGGGTTAGTAAGAGGAGGTGCAGCTGCGGCGGTTGGTGCTGCAGCAGGTAGTTCAGGCTCTGATAAATGGGGGCGGAATGGATCCAATGAAAATCATCTAAAACCAGGGTCAGGGTTGTGTCGTGGGCAATGGAGTTGATGATGTCGTTGATGAGGAAGGTCACGGCCGTTTCCAACGATACCCTGGTGAAGGCGGACAGCGCGGCCTGCGCCCGCTGTCCCAGGCGGGGGTTCACCGTTTGTAAAGCGGCAATAAGGTAACGCCAAAACAAAATAGGGTCGTTATCTTGTTCGTCTAACGTCAACCAGGCTGCCGGCGCGGCTTGCTGCCGAACCCAGTCCATCGCCAACGTTGTTTTGCCGAAGCCGGCCGGGGCGGATATCAGAGTTAGATGACCGTTTGGGTAGGAGTTCAACTGCCGGATGAGGCGGGGACGGGTTAGCAGCGTGGGCATGGAGCCAGGGACACGCAGCTTGGTATGCAACAGCGGGCTTTCCATGACCGGAATGGCGCCCGGCGCGATAGAGAAAAAGGGTAACGGCCGTTCAGAACCTGCTGTCTCTTGTACCATCCATTTACCTGAAAAAACCCCGTTTATTCCAGTTGACACAATACGAGAAATTCGACAACAGAGTATAGTGACGAATGTCATGCGAAATGTATGATCCAGACGGTCCCCGTAAATATAACTTCCGCCGTAACTTTAGTTAGAGGACGGCCGTTTCGCCCATGTGTATCCTAACAAAATAAGCGCCATGCCAAAGCAATGGCAAAACCAAACCATCGAGGAATTAAGACATGAATGAAAACAAGAATCGGACAGGACTAAGCCGGCGAGATTTCCTGAAACTTTCCAGCGCCGCCACCCTAACGGCCGTCGCCGGTTATGCCCTCTACGAATATCAACCATGGCTAAGTTACAACGAGCAAAGCAACCTGACCTGGCGTCCAATGGTCAAAGAAACAAACACGCCGCCCCAAATGCGCGAACTGGTACGTTACGCCACGCTGGCCGCCAATGGACACAACACCCAGCCATGGAAGTTTGCTATCAAAGAAAATGCCATCGAAATTCACCCAGACTTTTCCCGCCAACTACCAGCAGTCGACCCCCAAAACCGTGAACTTTGGATCAGCCTGGGCTGCGCGTTAGAAAACCTGATCGTCGCCGCCCGCGCCACCGGATTTACCCCCGAAGTGACCTATCCCGATATGGCCGATTTCATCAACGTTCAATTGACGGCCGACACCCCCCTGGAAACCCCTTTGTTCAAGGCCATCCCCTTACGGCAAAATACCCGTTCAGAATTCGATGGGCAGCCGGTGGTAGTCACCGACCTGGACCAGATTCAATCCCCGACGCTTGAACCCGGCATAGGAGTACGCCTGATCACAAACCCGGCTGCTTTGGAAGCAGTAGTGGAATACGTCAACCAGGGCAACCTCAGCCAATATACCGACCCGTCTTTTATCGACGAATTGATCTACTGGCTGCGCTTTAACAAAAAAGACGCGCTTGCCACGCTAGATGGCTTGTATTCGCGCTGTTCAGGCAACCCCGAAGTGCCAGGTTGGCTCGGACGCATGTTTGTCGCCGGAACCAAACCGCAGCAGCAAGCCGACATAGACGCCGCAAAACTACGCAGCTCTCCGGGCGCCATCGTGATTGCTTCAGAGGCCGACGACAAAAGCGCCTGGGTGCGCACCGGACAGGTTTATGAACGCCTGGCTCTCAAAATGACCTCGCTAAACATCAAATCGGCTTTTCTCAACCAACCCATTGAAACAGCCGAATTACGTTCGCAATTCCAAAACGCAGTTGGGCTGGATACGTCTCTGCCGCAGTTGCTGGTGCGCTTCGGGTATGCCGAGGCCATGCCCCGCTCCCTGCGCCGCCCTGTCGAAGCCGTGCTGCTATAAGAAAAATTCAGCAGCCTCCTGGTAGTCTGACCAGGTTGTTTTGACAGGTGTAGCCGGGGTATCCTTACCCCGCTCCGTCGGACATGATAAGAAATCGCGGCTACCATACAGACCCTAATTGCTTTGTAAGGTAAGTTCTTAAAAGTTTGGGTCTTTAGGATTTCGTGGGGTCGGGCGTTAAGCGTGATGCGTATTGCGGGAGGTCTCTCTGGTCACGCAACACGCTTCACGAATCATTGGGTGTCAACCCCCTGAAATCCCAAAGAACCAAAAGTTTATGCTCGTAGCCGCGGTATCCTTACCGCGTATTTTCTAGAGCGCGGTAAGGATACCGCGACTACGCATTCGACGAACTGCAAAATCAGACCCTTCGGAACTCAAAGCTCTTGGGGTCTTCCCGAAAAAAACGGACAATTACAAAATAAAAAAACATGAAACACAAACCAGCCTTAAAAATCATTATTCCGTTAATCGCTTTACTCGCTCTATTAGCTGCCGGCACAGGATTATTCTACCAGACTGCTGGCGACTCTTACCCCTTCACCAGCCATCGCGGCGAAACCGTGATGATCAATGGGCATGGGCTGTATTACTACGATACAGTCAGCTCTGCCGCTCAACAACAGGGCAACGACATCGTGACGCTGGTAATCGGCGTGCCTTTTCTGGCAGTTGCGACCTGGCTTGCTTTCCGCGGCTCTCTGCGCGGGCGATTGCTGTTAACGGGCATCCTGGGGTTTTTCCTCTACACCTACCTTTCCATGTCCATGTTGACCTCGTTTAATGCCTTCTTTTTGGTTTATGTGGCGTTGTTTGCCCTGAGCCTCTATGCGTTTATCTTGTGTATGATGTCTTTTGATCTTGCAACCCTGCCGCGACATTTCTCGGAACGGCTGCCTCGCCGCTGGATTGCCGGGTTGTTGTTCGTGATTGGTGGTTTTTTGTCGTTGGCCTGGCTGGCTAAAGTCGTGACGCCGTTTTTGCAAAACGTCACGCCGCCGCTGGAAAACACCACCACATTTGTCATCCAGGCTATGGATTTGGCCTTGATCGTGCCGCTGGCAGTTTTGGCTGGCATCCTGCTTTTGCGCCGCAGTGCCTGGGGCTACTTGCTGTCTTCTGTGTTTGTCATGAAGGCCATCGCTCTGGGTCTGGCTGTCAGTGCGATGAGCGTCAACATGACGCTTGCGGGCACGCCCGACAGCCTGGCCATCATGGTCCCGTTCCTGATTATCTCCATGCTCAATTTGGTTGCAGCAGCGTCGTTGCTTAAACATGTGATGCAATAAATTGTCGCTGAGCTATTTTCGCAGCAGGAGTGAGGAGGGGTATTTGAAGAAGACGGCCGTTAGAAACGAATTTACCGGCATGGAGCCACATCCTGTTCACAATGACATGACGATTGCTGGAAAAACGTTTAACCGGGGTTGGGTGACAATTTGGGGGATTGCGCTAATTTATACCCTGCTTTATGCGCTAAACCTGATTTTACCGCTGGAAAGTTCGCCATTCTTTCATTACAACAATTACACGACCCGCATTTGGTCATGGTCAGAGTTTTCATTGGCTGGAGTGGCTTTCATTGTCTTGTTGCAAAGGCGCAGGATTGCTGCCAACTCCTTTATTCTGGCATTCACCCTCGCGTTTCTCAGCGGAGGGAGCATCTATTTGCGCAACGGTGGGATCATGGATGCTGTGCAAGAAGGATGCGTGGTTGTGGTGACTTTTGTGGCCGGCGCCTCTCTTTTTCAGCAAACCCGGGGGCAAATAGTTTGGGCATTTCAGGGTGGTCGGGCGAACGTTACCCACTCTTTATTTTGGGGAGCCGCCAGCGCTGTGCCATTGGCAATAATCAACAACCTGTTTTTTTATCTCAATACGGGTTCTGTTGCTTTCAAGTCAGGCTGGTATGCTGCGCTTTTGGCGCTTAGTCCTGGCATTTCTGAAGAAATTATTTTCCGATATTTTGTCATTGCTCTTTGCGCGACATCCCTTCAGGCAACTTCAAAAGAGCGGTCTGGTTATTGGGCGATCTTGATTCTTGCGGTTGTGCCGCATAGTCTCAACCATTTGCCAGATTTATTCCTGACCCATCCGGCGATGGCTATTTTTATGTTGGTGACCACGTGCCTGTTGTTTGGGTTGCCGATGGCGGTGTGGCAGCTAAAAAGGAATCTGGAAACGGCCGTTGCCTTTCATTGGTTTATCGATTTTGCCAGATTTCTCTTCGGTTACTAGGTCATCGCCTAAACACAACTTTCCGTTTTTTAGATTGGACCAATCCTGGAGATTGGTCCAATCTGCGTGCAAAAGACTGACCAAACCCCGCTGATAACAAAAAGGGACTACCAAAACAACTCAAATGAGTGATAATAAGCACAATCATGCAAGCAGCCTGTGTTTGCATACTTTATGCGAGCTTATCAGTTCTCTAAACTCATCGCTCTAGCAGTCTGTCGGAGAACCTCTTCTTGTAGCCGGGGTATCCTTACCCCGCCTCTGGAAGACGCGGTAAGAAACCGCGGCTACGGATACTTTTCCGACAAACTGCTAGCTGATCGTTAAGGGGTGTTCCGATGGCAAGATTCAACCATTCTCTGCTGTATCTTTTTGTAATCATCGCCATTCTTTGCCTCATCGGTTGTACGCCATCTGGTTTAGAGGCCAATCCCAGCGCCAAAGAACCTGTGACGATTACATTTTATAAACGTGGTTATGTCGCTGGCAGCGACGACGCCACCTCTTTAACCAACGCGCAAGCCGTCGCCGCATTCGAAAAAACTCACCCGAACATCAATGTCGAAATGATAGGCCTGCCCTGGGATGCAGATGGAGATGCGCAGCTTTTGGCCGCGCTGGAATCTGGCGAGAACATTCATGTATTCAGCGCGCGGCCGGTAGACCTGATTAACCTTTCAAAAAACGGAAACATCTCGGACATCGCCCCATTCCTGACCAATGAGGACAAAACTGATTTCTACGCCAATGCGCTGCAAGCGGCAACGATTGACGAAAAAATTGCGGCCTGGCCTATTTGGGTTGTTGTGTCTTCTGTTTTTGTGAACACGGATATTTTTGCCGAACGGGGTGTGCCGTTGCCCAGCCTTGACGATCCCTGGACGTGGGAGGAGTTTGTGGCTGCCGCCCAACAGTTGACTTATGTAAACAGCGCTGGTAAACAAATTTATGGGTTTACGGCCGCGTCAACCATCGGCGAAGTTGGGTATTATCCGATCGTCTATGCCGACGGCGGCCGTATCCTGAGTCCAGACGGCAAACGGTTTGTCCTGAATCAGCCAGAAGCCCTTTCTGGATTGCAGAAGGCGGCGGATTTGCGAAATGTTTACGGCGTAACGCCCCCCAGTTTTGGCGACGTTGGACAAACGGCCACCTGGGAACAATTCAAGAATGGCGAAGTAGCCATCCTGATGAGTACACCAGCTCTGATTGCTGAACTGGAAGGGATGAATTTTCCATTCGCCATTGTGCCGCCGCCAATGGGGGCTTTGAATCAGGTGATCACCACAGGCGCATTTGGCATGTATGGCGTGTATCAGGTGAGCGATGAAGCTGAATTGGCCGCAGCGCACGAATTTGCCAGATATATCACGGGCAGTCAGGTCGCGCTGGATGTGCCGGGGTATCAGTTAGCGCCGAGTTTGCGACGCAGTAATGAAAGCTACGCCACGTCACCCAGCCGGAAGATGGTTTCGCAGTTGGTTGAATTTGGCATCTTTGAACCACCGGCGAACATTTCGGCCGAGATGAGCAGACTGTTTGGCGCAGCATTGCAGGCGATTATGCTGGGCGAGAAAAGCGCCAAAGAGGCGATGGATGAAATTGCGCCGTTGTATCAGGCAGAATTAGATGCTTCGTGGCAAAAGTAGCGTTTGATGCTCCGCTCGCTGCGTGAATCGGGGTGGCAAATTTGGCAACGGCCGTTAGCCCGCTGGTTAACGCTGAGTTATCTGGGCATGGGGTTTACGGCCGTTACGCTCGCCCTCACATCCATATTCGTCGCCCACTTCACCAACAACACCCTCTCCCATGCCACCACCCACCTCAACACAGCTCTCCTGAGCGCCCAAATTCGCTCCGAATGCCTGGTACTCACCGACATGGTACACCGTTACACCTCCAACCCCGAAGCCGAACCCAACGCAAGCGCCCAAATCGCCATGCAGCAAAATAAATTAAACGCCTTGCTGCAAAAAACCAGTCTGGTGATCGATGATTCCGACATAGATGAAACCATCTTCATCGGCCAGGTGCGCCAAAATTTCAATGCCTTCAATGCCCAAGCCAGCCGCGTACTAGAAACATTCGAGAGTGAGGGCGAGCTAGGTCCCGCCACCGCAGAGCAAATAAGCATCCTGACCGAAAACTATCAGGTCACGTTGCTCAATGCCATCCGTCAATTTGAGCAATATGAAACCCTTCAAGCCGAAGCCGTAAACCAGCAAACAAACCAGGTGACAAGGACAACTTTTGCCGCCCTGACAACCATTACCGTCTTCGTACTGATGGTCACCCTGGTTATGACTCAGGGCGTGGTGGCGCGTATTGTACGGCCGTTAACCAATCTGCACATGGGCGTAGAATCCATTCGCCAGGGACACTTAACCGCCCCCATCACCGTCAATAAACCCGATGAAATTGGCGAGGTGGCCGGAGCAGTCAACAGCCTTTACACAGAACTCACCCAATACCAGCAGCACCTCCAACAACTGGTCGAAGCCCGCACCGCCGAATTAGCCGCCACCAATGAGGCGCTGCGCCACAGCGAAGATAACTTCCGCCAGATATTCAATGCCACCCCCTTCCCCACATTACTCTCCCGAATAAATGATGGCCAGGTATTGATGGCCAACCAGGCGATGGCCGACCACTTAGAACTGCCAATCGAACAACTCATTGGCGCGTCAACCGTCGAATTTTATTATTACCCCTCCGACCGCCAGGCCATCCTGCACGAACTGGAAACGCATGGCAAAGTTGTAGACCGCGTCCTACAGGTAAAAACTGTCACCAATGTGCGCCGGATCATGCTGCTCAACGTCCTGCCCATTTATCTAAACGGCGAACTGGCCTTTTTGACCGGCGCAGTCGATATCACCGAACGCATTCGCGGTGAAGAGGATTTGCAGCAGGCTAAAGAAGCCGCCGAAGCCGCCAACAAAGCCAAAAGCCGTTTTTTGGCCAATATGAGCCACGAATTACGCACACCACTCAATTCCATATTGGGCTTTGCGCAAGTTATGCAGCGCAGCGCCACCTTACCCCCCGAACATCACGAAAACCTGGCCATCATCAGCCACAGCGGCGATCATTTACTTTCCCTCATCAACGATGTGCTTGATCTGGCAAAAATCGAATCAGGCGGCAGCACCCTGAACCCCATAGACTGCGATTTACACCGTCTACTTGCCGATCTGACCGAAATGTTTCGCCTAAAAGCGGCCAATAAAGGGCTGCCCCTGACCTTACAAATGAGCGAGCAGTTACCGCGTTTTGTCCACATTGATGAGATGAAACTACGCCAAATCCTCATCAATTTGCTGAATAACGCCATCAAATTCACAGAAACCGGGTTTATTGTGCTGCAAGTGGATGCGCTTAAAGTAGTCGACGGTATCGCGCTTGTCCAATTTTTGGTTGAGGATTCGGGGGTTGGGATCGCCGTTGAAGATCGCCCGCGATTGTTTGAAGCCTTTACCCAGACAGCCGCCGGGCAAAAAGCGCAAGAAGGCACCGGATTGGGTCTGACCATCAGTCATCAATTTGTCGAGTTGATGGGCGGCACGCTGCAAGTGAAAAGCGAAGTTGGGCAGGGATCGACGTTCTTTTTTACCCTGGAGATACCGGTTATTGCCGAATTGGTTGAGAACCCCCCTCGAAGGCAGCCACAAATTGCCGCTTTGGCCGCCGATCAGCCGATTTACCGCATCTTGGTGGTAGACGACCAATGGGCCAATCGGCAGCTGCTGGTGAAATTGCTAAAGCCGCTCGGCTTTGAAGTGCGCGAAGCGCAAAATGGCCAGGAAGCGGTGGCGGCTTGGAGCCATATTCGGCCGCACCTGACGTTGATGGACTTACGGATGCCGGTGATGGATGGGTATGAAGCAACCCGGCGCTTAAAAGAATTGGATCCGGCCACTAAAATCATTGCTCTGACTGCCAGTTCTTTAACAGAAGACCGGTCAATGATTTTGGCGGCCGGTTGTGATGATTTTTTGCTAAAACCGTTTGCGGCCACCGAAGTGGTAGAGATGATAGGCCAGCAGATTGGGGCGCGCTTTGTTTATGCTGAAGAGTTAGCAGTTGAGACACGGCCGTCTCCCCCTCTCCCGCCTCTAACCTCGGATGACTTTGCCGACTTACCCCCACAACTGCTGCTCAATCTGGAGCAAACGGCCGTGCGCATGAGCATCACCGAGGTCGCCACCCTCATCGACCAGGTCGCCACCCACAACAACCACCTGGCCGACGCCCTGCGCCACCTGGCCAACGACTTCGAATTCATGAAAATAGCGGCCCTTATACAGGAAAACGCCAAGAAGCACATCCCCGACTAAACCCCCACGCCGATTAACCGCCTCGCTTTCCCCCCAATTCAAACACCCAGGCGACTCTTTCCATGCCCTCTTGACACCAAACCATACACTATGTATACTACGTTTAGTTCGTACTAAACGTTTAGTTATGGATGGTGTGCATGACCGATGAAATCACGCAAGCTAGAGAACATTTTATTCAAGGCATGAGCCGGATTACCCATTTTTGGGGTTTTCCAAAGGCCATGGGAGCCATTTATGGGGCGATATACCTCTCGCCGCAATCCGTTTCGCTGGATGAACTGGTGGAATTGGTCGGCGTCAGCAAAGGCGCTGTTTCTACCAATGTGCGCCTGCTGGAACGACTGGGCATGGTCCACCGGCAAGTGCAGGTCGGCGACCGAAAGGATTATTACCTGGCGGAAACCGATTTTTGGAAAGTAGCGCGCACGCTGCTGAAAGAACGCGAACAAAACGAGTTTGGCCTGGCGCTGCGCACGGTGGGCGAAAGCCTGGATATGGTGGCCAGTTCAGAGGCCAACGGCAGCGACGCCGAATTGGCCGCCTTTTACCAGATGCGCCTCCAGGAAATGAAAGGCTTTTTTGATTCCCTGGACAGCCTGGTGGCCATGCTGATCACTCTGGACGAATTACGCTTAAACGCGCTGGCGCGATTTTTTAACAACATCAAGAAATAAATGTGGAGGATGTCATGGCAGACAAAACCATTCATGCGGTTACCGGCGCGTTTGGCTATTCCGGTAAATATATCGCGCAGCGCTTGTTGGCCGATGGGCGGCAAGTGATTACGCTCACAAATTCTTTAAATCGACCCAATCCGTTTGGCGCACAGGTGCAGGCGTTTCCTTTTCATTTTGCCGAGCCAGACAAGCTAACGGCCGTCTTACAAAACGTCAAAGTCCTTTACAACACCTACTGGGTACGCTTTAACCACGACGAATTTGGGCACGAAACGGCCGTAACCAACACCCTCGCCCTCTTTCAAGCCGCCCAGGCCGCCGGCGTCGAACGCATCGTCCACGTCAGCATCACCAACCCATCTCTCGACTCACCACTGGAATACTTCCATGGCAAAGCGCGATTGGAACAGGCGCTCATCAATTCCGGCATCTCCTACGCCATCCTGCGCCCCACCGTCCTCTTCGGCAAAGAAGACATCCTCATCAACAACATCGCCTGGATGCTGCGCCGCTTCCCTGTATTTGGCGTTTTTGGTGATGGCGCCTACCGCGTCCAACCCATTTACGTCAACGATCTGGCCGAATTGGCCGTTGCCCAGGGACAAAGCCAGGCCAACGTCATCATCGACGCCATTGGCCCAGAAACCTTTACCTACCGTGAACTGGTAGCCAACATCGGCGCTATCATCGGCAAAAAACGGCCGATTTTGCCCATCCCAGACGCCCTCGGCTACACCGTCGGACAGATAGTCGGCCGCCTGGTCGATGATGTCCTCATCACCCGCGAAGAGATAGAAGGGCTGTCCGCCGATCTGCTGTACACCCCCTCCCTGCCTGCCGGTCACACCAAACTAACCGACTGGGCAACACGTCACGCCGCCACCCTCGGCCTGAGCTACACCAGCGAATTAGCGCGCCGCCGCGACCGGCAGCAAGCGTACCAATCAAATTAAATGCCTGTTTTCAATTTAGGCGCGACTGGGTGATGTTCGCCGACATTCTGGCCGGTTTCCTGCTGCGTCGTTGGCCATTTGCCGGTAAAATAGAAGGTGAACTGCGCCACTAAACCCGTCATGCGCCGTCGGAAATCAACCGGCGGAAGGAAACAATCATGCCCCAAAAACCAGATGCCTACTATCGCCCCGAAACCTTACCTGAAGCGCTGCGCCTTTTGAGCCAGCCCCATGCCATGCCGCTGGCCGGCGGCGCCAACCTGTTGGCCGGCGACGCAACTGGCACGGTTGTTGATCTGCAAGCCTTAGGGTTAAAACAGATCGAACTGACCGCCGGCCATCTGCGTTTAGGCGCAGTGCTGACGCTTTCTGACCTGGACGCCTGGTTGAAAGAACAGGCCGGGCCGCCAACCCCATCTGTGCTGCTGCAAAAAGCAATCCAGCAGGCCGGGCCAAACACCTACCGCCAGGCGGCGACGATTGGCGGCAGCATTGCCAGCCGCCTGCCCGACAGCGAGCTTTTGGCCGCGCTGCTGGTTCTGGAAGCGACATTGGAATTACAAATCCCGGAGCCAGCCGTCTTCTCGCTGGCTGATTATTTGGCGGCTGAGGAACGGCCGTCTCACCTCATCACCCACGTCGTCATCCCCTGGGGAAACGGCCGTTTCGCCAGCGAGCGCGTCGCCAGAACCCCGGCCGATACGCCCATCGTCTCTGTCACCGCCTGGCAGCCAGAAAACAGCGCTCCGCGTTTAGCCGCCACCGGCATTGGCCCGCGCCCCGTGCGGCTGCTCCAGGCAGAAGCGGCGTTGGCTGATGGTGAATGGGAAACGGCCGTGCAAACCGCCCAGGCCACCTGCCAGCACCCCGGCGATTTTCGCGGCGACGCCGCGTATCGGGCACAGATGACGGCCGTACTCACCCGCCGGGTCTTAAACGAACTTCAGTAGCCGGAACACGGCCGTTTTCGCCCGCCATTTGCACCTTTCCCCACTCCCGGTTACGATCACCAAACCAAGTTGGCTGGGTGATCGCGGTTGAGCGCTCGCAAGAGCGCTTGGCTGAGGAAAGTCCGCACTCCACAGGGCACGGCGCCGGCTAACAGCCGGGCGGGGCGACCCGACGGCAAGTGCAACAGAGAGGCATATTGCCAGCCAAACGGTCTTCCGTTTGGCCGGTGAGGGTGAAACGGTGGTGTAAGAGACCACCGGCGGCGGCCGTAATGCCGCCGGCCAGGCAAACCCCGCCGGGAGCAAGACCAAGCAGGGCGAAGGGTTTTGCGGCTCGTCCGCCAAACCCACGGCGCGGCCCGCGCCGTCCGACGTTCGGGTAGGTTGCACGAGGGCATTGGCAACAATGCTCCCAGATAGATGATCACCAGCGCCCACGTCCGCGTGAGCGCCGACAGAATGCGGCTTATAGGCTGACTTGGCAAACAATTTGCGTTGAACGAGGAATGGTGAACGGGAAAACTTTGCGTTCATCATTCCTCGTTCATTATTATCAGAGGTATACAGACCCCAAGGGTTTGCTCCTGGGAATTTGGATTATTTGGGTGTCAAACCCTTGGGGCCTTACCGGAGAAACCTGAGCAGTTACATCAGAAGGATTATGACCATAAACGTTTTATTTGTCTGTTTGGGAAATATTTGCCGCTCGCCCATGGCGGAGGGTGTGTTGCAAAAAATGGTAGACGAGGCCGGTCTGAAAGAGCAAATTTTGGTGGATTCGGCAGGCACAGGTTCATGGCATGTGGGGGAGCAGGCGCACCGGGGAACGCTGAAAGTGCTGCGGCAGCATGGAGTGGCTTATAACGGCCGTGCCCGCCAAATCCGCCCCGCCGACCTATCGCCAGACACCTACATCATCGCTCTGGACGCCAGCAACCTGCAAGATTTGCAGCGTTATGCCGGAAAGCACCCAAAGCTGTTTCGTCTGCTGGATTTTGCCGCCAACACCCACGAACGGGACGTGCCCGATCCGTATTACTCTGGCAATTTCGAATATGTTTACCAGTTAGTGGAAGATGGCTGCCGGGGATTGTTGGCTGCCATACGAAAACAAGAAAACCTCTAACACCAGGCTGTCAGGTAAGAACCAATCCTGCCCGGAAGGTCAAAAACAGGCGTTTCTTTGGTCAACACGGCGTTAGCGCCAGCGGCCAGGCTGCTAGATCGGGTTTCTTCGCGGTCGTCGGCCGTGTACATGACAATGCAGGGCGGCGCGTTTCTATACCGCGAACGAATCTGGCGACAAACCTCAATGCCGTCCATGCCCGGCATCATCACATCCAACAAAACCAGGTCAGGTGGTTCTTCGTGGACCATTTCTAGAGCCTGACGGCCGTTATTCGCCCCGCGCACCAGATACCCAGCCTGTCTCAAGATGATTTGGCAAAGGTCCACCAACGAACGTTCGTCATCGACAACCAGAATTTTGTTTGATGTGCTCATGATTCCCATTGTAGACAATGTGGACATAGGCGTAAATAGGCAGTGGGAGCCATTGGGCAAAACGCAAAAAAAAGCCCGCTTATGCGGGCAAACTTTTATTGGGCTACGGCTTCATAACTTCTTTTAGGAATCACGCTTTGGGCTTGTGGACCTTTACCGCGATCGATCAAGACATATTCAACACGATCCCCTTCATACAAATTACGATACCCATCACCCTCGATAGCCGAATAATGAACAAAAATTTCCTGCCCACCATCATCGGGATTGATGAAACCGTAACCTTTCAAACGACTAAACCATTTAACGACACCCGTGCTTTTATTGTTCATTCGTACCTCCAACCATTTCTATGACAAACGGGCGGGTAGGCGGCAACCTGTAATAAAATGAAAGCACCATCTAAGCTAGTTTTAGAATGGCGCTTATGCGTTGACTACAAATTCCGGTTTCCCTCGCACTTCAATTTGCCTACTCATTTACTACCGTCAATGGTAATAGTTAACCTTTTTTTGCAGGGTGCGTCCATCAAAGAGGCGTGAAAGAATGCAAAAAAAGTATCTGTACAGACCCCAAGGGTTTTCTCCTGAGAATGTGGATTATTGGGGGACCAAACCCTTGGGGTCTTGCCAGAGGAATATGACCCGTTACAAAAAAAGCGTCATGGCGAGCGCTAACTCAAATAGGCGGGGGCTTTAAAACGGCTTGCAACAGCAGATTGGCGGTCCCCGTGTCACGGAAACCCACACTTTCGGCCAGTTGGCTGGAGGCGTTGTTTTGCGCGGCAACCAGGTAGAGTGGGATACGGCCGTTTCCCAACACATACTCCGCCATCGCCGCCACCACACTTTGCCCCAACCCCTGCCGCCGGTGCGATAAATCCGTATTCACCGAAATTTCCGCGTAACGCGGCGACTGCCAGTTCAGACCGGCCGCCGCCACCACCTCGCCCGTTTCCTGGGAGCGTACGATGAAGCGCGGCAGGCCATTGGGACCTGTGGATTGGGCTACCAGCACGTTGATGATCGGCTCAAAACGTCGCGGCTGTAAGGCGAACATCCGCAGCGTTTCTTCTGTTTGCACGTCGAAGAGGGCGTGCAGCAGCGGGCCGTATTTTTCGGGGGCGAAGAGGATCACGGCCGTTCCCGGAGCCATCGCACTGTAAATTGCATCCGCACTAGCCGCCAGATCGCCAATGGGCAGGCGCAGCGTCACCAGCGGGCGGAACAAATCCATGCCCGTGCGCGAAAACGCCAGGTAGCCGGTCGGACGTTCGGCGTTTTCGGGATAAACCACCAGATTTGTTTTGTCGTCGGGGTGGTAAAAGGCGTAATAATCGGCCACAGCATCCTCAGCGCGGTCGCTAAGTAAGGGGCGGATGGTGCGGCGTATGTCAGACAGAAGCATTTAATTCTCCAGGCTGGAAGTTTACCAGCGTGCGCAGCGCCGCTATGATGCCGGCGGTAACGGCCGTTGCGACCGCTTCTTCATGGGAGGCAAACGTATCCGCGCTTTCCGGCTTTTCCAGCACGGACCCGTTCACGACCAAAATGGCGGCTGTGCGTATTCGGCGCAAACTGCCCACCAGAAACAAAGCCGCGCATTCCATTTCCACCGCCAGCACATTGGCCGCCGACAGCGCGGCATAACTGGGCGCAAATGGCGTGGCGCTGCCGGCAAAAAATGCGTCTCGCGTCAGCACAATGCCTTGGTGATAAGCATGGCCGCCAGCCTGCACAGTCTGGCGCAATGTCTGTGTCAGGTCCAGATCGGCGATGGCGGGATAGCCGGGCGGCGCAACTTCACGGCCGTAGCCGGTATGCTGCACGGCCGCCGTCGCCACCACCAAATCGCCGGGGCAAACGGCCGTTTGCAAGCTGCCACACGTGCCCACCCGCACCAGAATGCGCGCCCCGGCCATGATAAGCTCCTCAAAAGCAATCGCCGCGCCCGGCGCGCCAATGCCATGCGAACAAACGGCCAGCGGCACGCCCAGGTACGTCCCCTGGTAGCTGTGATATTCACGCTGCTGCGCCAGACACACGGCGTCGGCCAGATAACCGGCGATCTGGGCGGCGCGCGCCGGATCGCCACAGGTGAGTACGGCCGTTGGCAAACTATCCGGCAGCAGACCGGTATGCGGTAACTTTTGAGGCATATTTTATGCTTCTAACATGATGAGATTGGACCAATCTTGGAGATTGGTCCAATCTGAAAACGCCAAAGTCAAGCGACCCCTAAGCCAACTGATAGTCCATGCCCTTGGGTTTATTACCCAGCACAGCATCGATCTTCGCCATGACATCGTCGTCTAATTGGGCCACGATGTCCATTGCCTTCATGTTTTCCGTTACCTGCGCGGGGCGGGACGCGCCGGTGATGACGGTGCTGACGTTGGGGTTTTTCACGCACCAGGCGATGGCTAACTGGGCCATGCTCACGCCGAGGTCGTCGGCCACGGCCGTTAACTCCCGCGTCGTGGCTATCCGTTTTTGCCCTTCTTCGCTTTCCATCATCCGCCGCAGCCACTCGTACCCCTTCAGCTTCATGCGCGAATCATCCGGGATACCGGCGTTGTACTTACCGGTCAGAATGCCGGAAGCCAGCGGCGACCAGATGGTTGTGCCCAGGCCAATCGTTTCGTACAAACGGGCATATTCCACTTCGACCGTGTGGCGGTGGAACATGTTGTACTGCGGTTGTTCCATCGTCGGCGGGATGAGGTTATACTGCCGCGCCACGCTGTACGCTTCCATCAACTGCTGCGCCGACCATTCCGACGTGCCCCAATAAAAGACCTTGCCCTGATGGATCAGTTCGGTCATGGTTCGCACCACTTCCTCCATCGGCACAGTGGGGTCTGGGCGATGGCAAAAATAGAGGTCCAGGTAATCGACTTGCAGCCGTTCCATCGCCTGATGGGCTGCCTCGAAAATGTGTTTGCGGCTGAGGCCCTGCTGGGTTGGTTTGGCATTGGGCACGCTGCCCCACAGCACTTTGCTGGAAACGATATAACTGTCACGACGCCAGCCGGCCTTTTTCAGCGCCGCGCCCATGACAGTTTCAGCCTGTCCCTGAGCATACACTTCGGCGTTGTCGAAGAAATTAACGCCCACATCGTATGCGGCCGCCATGATTTCGACAGCAGCATCAATATCCACCTGATTGCCAAACGTTACCCACGCGCCAAACGAGAGCGCGCTAACTTGCAAGCCTGATTTGCCTAAGCGACGGTATTCCATGTTAAACTCCTTTTGGGAAAAATACGGTAAAGTTGTTGAGTGCGAGTTTACTAGACTTCAAGGGGTCTTCGCAACCCAATCCACCGGAAACAGGGCCAATACTTGGCAAACGTTTAACGAGTATCGGTCCCAAACCAACCGTCTATTAAGCCAAAGAGATGATTTGGATGCTGCTGTTGACGTATCTGAAGCCGAACGGCCGTTTGGTGATCGTCTTACGGATTCGCTCGTAATTAACTTTGGCGTTTCCAGATTGGTCCAATCTCGGAGACCGGACCCAATCTAGCAATTTCTCGGAAAGTACCCGTAGCCGCGGTTTCTTACCGCGTCTTGCAGAGGCGGGGTAAGGATACCCCGGCTACTAGCAATTTGTCGGAAAGTACCCGTAGCCGCGGTTTCTTACCGCGTCTTCCAGAGGCGGGGTAAGGATACCCCGGCTACTAGCAATTTGTCGGAAAGTACCCGTAGCCGCGGTTTCTTACCGCGTCTTCCAGAGGCGGGGTAAGGATACCCCGGCTACAAAAGCGGTTCTCCGACAGACTGCTAGGCGCTCAGAAATGGTTTCTGAGTGTGCAGACATGGTTTCTGAGCCATCTGACATGGTTTCTGGCGCTCAGAAATGGTTTCTGGGTGTTCAGACATGGTTTCTGAGCCATCAGACATGGTTTCTGACGCTCAGAAATGGTTTCTGGGGGTTCAGACATGGTTTCTGAGCCATCTGACATGGTTTCTGGCGCTCAGAAATGGTTTCTGGGTGTGCAGACATGGTTTCTGGCTCGCCAACATGAAGAACGTGTGTTGGATTTCTGGCTGGGGGTATAGTTGGGGCATGAAAACGACTAAATTTTCACTTGATCGGGGTGTTTTATTGATGTTGGGCCTGGGCGCGGCCGCGATTGGGTTGGTGTGGGTTTTGTTTTTGCGCGGACCGGGGCCGCAAACGGCCGTATCGCCCCCACCCACCCTGGCCGCCAACGGCCGTACCCTCTACCGGCTCGATCCGGCCGCCTCTGAAGCGCGTTTCACCCTCGACGAAGTACTGCGCGGCCAACCCACCACTGTGGTTGGCCGCACCGCCGACGTCGCCGGCGAAATCGCCGTCAACCTGTCCGATTTATCGTCGGCGGAAATTGGGCCGCTGCAAATTAACGCCCGCACGCTGGCCACCGACAGCCCGCTGCGCAATACGTCCATCGCCAGCTACATCCTCTTCACCGATGATTACCCGGTGATTACATTTACACCCACGGCCGTGTCTGGCCTGCCGCCCCAGGCGGCCATCGGCCAAACCGTGGCTTTTTCGGTGACGGGCGATCTGGCGTTGGTGGGCATGGCGCGCCCGGTGACGTTTGCCGTGACGGTAACGGCCGTGTCCGACACACATCTGGCCGGCCATGCCCAGGCCACCATCCAACGCGCCGACTTCGAACTGGCCATCCCGCGGGTGGACAACGTGGCCGATGTGTCGGAGGCGGTGCTGCTGGAATTGGATTTTACGGCCGTGCCGGAGTAGGGGGATGGAGATTGGAGACTTGTAGCCGCGATTTCTTATCGCGTCTGGGGAGGCGGGGTAGGGATACCCCGGCTACACCAGAGATTGGGGAGCGGGGTAGGGATACCCCGGCTACACCAGAGACTGGGGAAGCGGGGTAGGGATACCCCGGCTACGAGAGACTCGTTGATCAATCTCTGGTCTCTATTCCTCTTCATCCGCTCCTTCGGGCTGCAAGCCCAATTCGGTGATTTGCAGGCGAATGAGGCCCTTAAACTCATTGGGATCGGCCGGCTCGCCTTTGCGTAAAATGGTCAGCTTACCGGCGACGGTGAGCTGCTTGGCCATCAGGCGAATGCGCTTGAGCAAGGTCTGCCAGAAATCGGGCAGGATCACGCGGGCCACATCTTCCGGGCGGACGGAACCATCGGGACCGGCAGCGCGGCACATTTGTAAAATAGTTTCGCGCACTTCGTCATCACTGACGCGGCGCGGTTTTTTCGGTAATTCTTTAGCCATCAAAAGTATCCAGTTGTTGTTAGATTTGCGCTGATCTTAACACAGCGGCACGATGGCGGCTATGCAAGAAAAGAAAATTTGGGACACGGATGACACGGATTTTCGCTCTTTGGGATTTCATGGGATTTGGATTGATGCGTGAAGCGTGATTCGTGATGCGTAACACCTCTTTGGTCATGCATCACGAATCACGCATCAGGGGCTGTCAACCCCCTGAAATTATGAAGAACCCAAGTCCGTGTCAACCGTGGGCTGTTGCTCAAAAGGTGATTGATGAGTGTGACTGTGCTGGTGACGATTTTGTTGGCCGGACTGCTGGCCGGGTTTGTGTGGTGGGCGCGGCGGCGCGAAGCGCGTCTGTTGGCGACGGTGGAGGTCGTGGAGGTAGCCGATTTTGCCTCGCGGTATTTGGGCAACAAACGGCCGTTGCACATCTTCTTGCCGCCTCATTACCGCGAAACCCAAACCCGCTACCCTGTCCTATATCTCAACGACGGCCAGGATGTGGAGCAACTGCGCCTGCGGGAAACGCTGGCGCGGCTGATGGCGCACGGCCGTATCCAACCCCTCATCGTTGTGGCCATCCCCACCACCGCTGACCGGCTGCAAGAATACGGCACGGCCGTGGCCGCCAACGCGCAGGGTCTGGGCAGCCTGGCGGCGCAGTATAACCGCTTCGTGGTGGAAGAAGTGCGCCTCTGGGTAAACCAGGAATTTAGAACAGAAACAGACGCGGCGAAAACGGCCGTTCTCGGCGCGTCACTCGGCGGGCTGTCGGCTTTCGATCTGGCCTGGAACCATCCAGATGTATTTGGCGCGGTGGGCGTGTTTTCTGGCTCGTTTTGGTGGCGGGCGGGGGAGGCGGAAACGGCCGTGCCCGCCGGTCGGCGCATCGCCCACAGCCTGGTGCGCCAGGGGCGCCATCACCCCGGCTTCCGCGCCTGGTTCCAGGCAGGCACGCGGGACGAGCGCGACGACCGGGACAACAACGGGGTCATCGACGCGATACAGGACACACTGGAACTGATGGACGATTTGCGGACGCTGGGGGTTGCGAACGGCCGTGATCTGGTTTATGTGGAGGTGGTAAACGGCCGTCATGATTACGCCACCTGGTCTCAGGTCTTGCCAGATTTCTTGCTCTGGGCGTTTCCACGGTTCAATTGAAGCAGGCCAACTGCTCAGGTTTCTCTGCCAAGACCCCAAGGGTTTGATACCCAACTAATCCAAATTCTCAGGCGCAAACCCTTGGGGTCTGGATAGTTTCCCCCCCCCCAACCCACCCACCCCCCCCCCCCCCCCCCCCCCGGGGGGCCCCCCCCCCCCCCCCCCGGGGGGAACCCCACCAACACAAATTCCCGGGCCAAACCGGGTCTGGATAGTAATGATTATTTTAAGAATCCAGCATTAAAGTCATATCGAATGTGGGAAACCGCAGGTAGTAAGCAGTTGCGGCGTCTAAAAAAACCAAATTTTTGAGAGTGCGCAAATGAAACTGACAATTACTGCCGACCTTCATGATGACCCAGGATTAGCCCAATATTTAGACCGCTGCCTGACCTCTGTTGAAAAACGAACACTCATCAAAGCTGTCGTCTACTCCACACTTCAGGATCTGATCTCTTATTACGATGGCGACTATCGTCACCTGGACATTCAAGTGAACCTGGATGCACAGCAGCCTTTGCTTTTTTAATCTTCCATTCCCCGTCCAGCAGTCGCCTGTAAGCCACCCTTCCCTTTTTATTTTTACCCGAGAACGCCGATGTAAAGTTCGGTGCGATAGGTAAGTTGGACACGGCCGTTTACTTCATGCGCCGCAAAGAACGCTTGCAGCGCCGCCAATAACGCTTCGTGTTGGGGATCGCCGGGCAGCGGCATAAAGGAAATGGACATCAGCCGGGCCGCCAGACCGGCAAAATCCAGTTCTTGCCCATAGGGAAATGTGTGCAGCTCAGCTTGTGGCCCAGCCAGCGCAGAAACGTCAGCGGGGGCGGCATTGGCGCGGCGCAGTTCTGTGGAAGTCTGGCGAAAGGTTTGCACGAGATGATCAAAGCCCTGAACCAGCAGGGTATCGCGGTCGCGCTGATTCCACACCAACGCTATCTTCCCCCCAGGCCGGCCAATGCGGCCGAACTCTTTTTGCGCCCCAACCCGATCAAACCAATGCGCCGCCTGTCCGGCGACGACAAAATCGACGCTGGCGTTGGGCAGCGTGGTGGCTTCAGCCGTGCCATCAACGGCCGTAAACCCAGGAAAATCGCGCAAATAGGTTTCGCTGGCAGCGCGCATGTCGGAATCTGGCTCGACGCCCCAAACCGGATTGCCGTTTGCCAGGAACAACCGCGCCAATTTGCCCGTGCCGGAACCGATATCGGCGATGACGGCCGTTTCCTCCAACCCATACACATCACGCAAACAGGTTAACACGGCCGTTGGATAATCCGGCCGAGACTGCATGTAATAGCCCGCGCGCGGGCCAAAAACCGATTTTCCATCCATGGTACCTTCCTTTGCTATCCTCAGAAAAGAAGAATTTCAACGCAAAGAACGCAAAGAAACAAAAGGCGCAAAGAGAACTTGTTATCTACTTCTTTTGCTTCTTTGCCTCTTTGCGCCTTTGCGTCAAGAAATTTTTCGCGTTAGTTTTGGCTGAACGGCGCGTCTTGCTGCGCCCACTGCATGGTGTACAGGTTGTAGTAGCGCCCTTTTTGCGCCAAAAGCTGTTGGTGCGTGCCTTGCTCGACGATACGGCCGTCATCCATCACCACAATCTGGTCGGCGTTTATAATCGTGCTCAGCCGGTGGGCAATCACAAAGCTGGTGCGCCCTTCCATCAACGTGTCCAACGCCTGTTGGATGATCTTTTCCGTGGCCGTGTCCACGCTGCTCGTGGCCTCATCGAGGATGAGGATGCGCGGCTCGGCCAGCAAAGCGCGGGCAAAGGAGATCAGCTGCCGCTGCCCCACGCTCAGATTCACGCCCCCTTCTTCGACCACCGTTGCATACCCGTTGGGCAGTTTGCTGATGAAGGGGTGAGCGCCTACGGCCGTGGCTGCGGCTGTCACTTCCTCGTCGCTGGCGTCTAAACGGCCGTAACGGATATTGTCCGCCAGCGTGCCTGAAAACAGAAAGGTGTCTTGCAGCACAATGCCCAACTGCTGCCGCAGGCTGGCCTGCGTCACCTGACGAATGTCGTGGCCGTCGATCAGCAGTTCGCCCTGTTTCACCTCAAAAAAGCGCGAAATCAGGCGGATGATGGTGCTTTTGCCCGCGCCTGTCTCGCCCACCAGAGCGATGCGTTCGCCTGGCTCGGCGTGCAGGTTGATGTGCTTGAGGATGAGCCGATCCTCGTTGTAGCCAAAGCTGACATCGTGGAAATCGACACGGCCGTCAATCGGCGGCAGGGCAAAGGCGTCTGGCGCGTCTTCAATTTCTGGCGGCGTATCCAACAGGGTGAAGATGCGCTCGCTGGCCGTCATCGTCGCCTGGAACACGTTGTAACGCTGCGCCAATTCGCGGATCGGCTGGAAGAACCGCTCCACGTAAAGCACAAAAGCCACCAACGTCCCGGCCGTCAGGTTGTTTTGCAGCACCAGCCAGCCGCCAGCCACCACCACCAAGGCCGTCGCCAGCGAGCCGACAAAATCGACGCCGGGGAAAAACAAAGCCGAGAGGCGCGTGGCTTCGACGTTGGCGTCGAAGTAGGAATGGTTCAAATCGTTGAAGTATTGGGCGTTCAGGTCTTCGCGGGTGAAACTTTTGGTGACGCGAATGCCGGAAATGGATTCGTTCAGATAGCCGTTGATGAGGGATAACCGCTGCCGCGTGGCCCGGTAAGCATGGCGCACGCGCAGCCGCCAATAGTTGGTGAGGATAATCATCAACGGCAGTACGGCAAAACTAACCAGGGCAAGCTGCCAATTCATCACCAGCATCACAATGACGATGCCGATGAGGACAAACACAGACCGAAACAGGCCGGTGATGGACCAGGTGATGAAATCTTGCAGCACGCCCACGTCGCTGATGAGGCGGCTCATCAGGCGGCCAACGCTGAAGTTGTTGTAGAAGCTGAGGGTGAGCGTATGCAGGTGGCGGAAGAGACGGCTGCGAAAGTCGGCGACGACTTTGGTGCCCACAAAGGCCATGATGGCGATGCGGTAGCGGTTGGTGATCCATTCGCCCACGGCCGCGCCAAAAAAGATGAGGGTCCAGGTGCGCAGCGTGTCCAGGCTGTTGGTGCGGATGCCGTCGTCGATGGCTTTGCCGATAATCCAGGGCTGGGCAACGCTGAGCAGCGAGCTGACAATCATCAGGAAAATGGCCCAGACGAGCTGAGCGCGGTAGGGGCTGAGGAAAACGAGCAGGCGGCGGACGAGACGGCCGTCATACGCTTTGCCCAGGTCTGAATCTTCCTCGTCGTCATCCAGCAGGTTTTTGATTTTTGCCTCGCGGTCGCGGCGTTCGTTTTCTTCGACGGTTACGCGGGAATCGTAAGGCGGTCGGGAGGGACGGCCGTTTGCCGTTTTGTTGTCGTGTAAGTTCTTCATCATACATCCTTGTGGAGAGTGGGCGACTGGCAGTCTAGCTCCCAGTCGCCATTTCCGCCTGCAACGCCACAAATTCTTCCTGGTCTTTAAGCTGCAAATCGTAGATTTCGCGGTACAGGCCATTGTGCGCCAGCAAGGTGTCGTGTTTGCCACGTTCGACGATACGGCCGTGATCCAGCACCAGAATATAGTCCGCGTTCTTCAGCGTCAGCAGCCGCTGGGCGATGATAAACGTCGTGCGCCCTTGCATCAGCACGGCCAACGCCTGCTGGATGAGATGCTCCGTCTCTGTGTCTACGCTGCTGGTGGAATCGTCCAGAATGAGGATGCGCGGATCGTTGAGCAGGGCGCGGGCGATGGCGATGCGCTGCTTTTGCCCGCCGCTCAGGGTCACGCCGCGCTCGCCGACGCGCGTATCGTAGCCTTCGCTAAGCTGCAAGATAAAGTCGTGGGCACGGGCAGCGCGGGCGGCGGCGTAAATGTCTTCGATGGTAGCTCCGGGACGGCCGTATGCGATATTTTCGGCTACTGTCTGGCTGAACAAAAACGGGTCTTGCAGCACAATACCGATGTGCCGCCGCAGATCATGGATTTTCAGATCGCGGATATCGTGGCCGTCCAGCAAAATACGGCCGTCGGTAGCATCATAAAAGCGCGGAATCAGGTTGGTGATGGTCGATTTGCCAGAACCGGTCGGGCCAATCAAAGCCACTTTTTGCCCAGGTTCGGCATAAAAACTCACATCGTCCAGGATTTTTTCGCCGCCGCCGTAGGCAAAGCCGACACGCTCGAACACGACCTCGCCCCGTGCCTCCGGCATAGATACCGGCTTTTCACGCTCCACAATTTCGCCCGGCGTGTCGATGATTTCAAAGACGCGGGTGGCGCTGGCCCCGGCAGTAGCCATCAGATTGGTCAGGAAGCCCAACCGCTGCACCGGCGCAGAGAGCATGAGTACATAAGAAATCATGGCGAAGAGCGTGCCGACGGTGAGACGGCCGTCTAAAGCCATCGGTCCGCCAAACCAGAGCAGCAAAAAGATGCTCAGGGCCACCAAAAAGGTGAAAAACGGCCAATAATTGGCCCAGGTCTGAATCAGGGCAAAGCGCCGCTCGAACCAGACATCGTTGTCATGGTCAAATTTTTGCAGTTCGTATGGCTCGCGGGCAAACGCTTTCACCACGCGGATGCCGGTCAGGCTTTCCTGCATGATGGTGGACAGCACGCCCATCTGCTCTTGAATGCTTTTGAACATGGGGCGCACCGTGCCGCCAAAGCGCAGGGTAGCGTACAACAAAATTGGGAAAGGAATCATGGCCAGCAGCGCCAGCCAGGGGGATTCCCACAACATCGCCCCAATCACACCCAGCAGCAGCAGCAAAGTTGCCAACAAATCCATCAGGCCAATGCCGACAAACTGCTCTGTTTCGGTGACGTCGCTGGTGGCGCGGCTCATCAGATCGCCGGTATGGGTGCGATCGTGGAAAGCGAAGGGTTGGAACTGCACACTGTTGTAAAACTCGTTGCGCAGGTCGTAGGCGACGCGGTGCGTGAGCCATTCGCCGTAGTAACGCTGGGCAAATCCGGCCACGCCGCGCACCAGAGCGATGAGCAAAATGAGGCCGCCGGCCACGAACAAGGCTTGGGCACGGCCGTCGGCCAGCCCCTGGTCGATGGCCACTTTGATGAGCTGCGGGACAAGCAAATTGAGGCCGGTAGCAAACAGCATGGCCAGATAGCCGAGAATGAGCGGTTGGGGATACGGCCGTAAATACCCCAGCAAACGGCGGTAAACATCAGGTTTCTTGATCACGCCGATACACACACCTTTTCACAATGGAAGCGTTGAACCCAGATCGGGCTTCGTCATTGTGAGATAAATCGCGCAAAAGGGTTTTATGCACAAGGATTATATTAGATATTCATCTAACGTGAATTGCGTAGTTTAACACATTTTGGCCGCGGGACGATGAGAAAATGGACCGGATTTTTATTGAGGGAGCAGTTCGCGGTAGTGGTAGCTGTAGCGGGTGGCAAAGCCGCAACGGCCGTACAAGGCCAGGGCTGCGCGGTTGGACTGCATCACTTGCAAATACATGCGGGAAGCGCCTTGCTGTTCACCCCAGGCGGCCAATTGGCCCAATACGGCCGTTGCCGCCCCCTGCCGCCGCGCATCGGGATGGGTGAGCATGGTGTAAATACCAACCCACCCCCGCTCGGCAACGCCCAGCCCGATGCCAATGAGACGGCCGTCCTGGTAAGCCAGCGCGTAGGCCGTTGGCGGAGCGACGCGCTCTAAAATACGCCGGCGCACGGCAATAGCATGGTCGTTCAACGCTTCGACTTCGCGGTAAAAATCGAGCCAGCTCGCCGGTGGGTCCGGCTGGAGGGTGATGGTAACAGCGGCGGGCAAGGGCTGGGATTGAACCTGGGCGAGAACGGCCGTTTGCACATACGTCGGCGCGTCCAGGGTGTAGCCGCGCTCGGCTAAAACCGCGTCCAGGTTTGCCGGCTGGGCCGCCGGGCAGATTTGAAAGCGTGGAGTGGCCTGAAAACGGCCGTAAAACATTTCCACCAACGCCAATTTTTCCGGCAGCGCATAACGACCAAAGTCCAGGTTGGGCAAAACAGAATTGATGCGCCGGGTAACGCCATGCGAAAAGCGTAAGCGCCAACCATCCAGATGCTGCACCATGTCGGCCGGCCAGGCATTCGCCGCCAACTCTTCAATGAGGAAAATTTCGTTTGAAATCATAGCCGGATTATAGCCAAATTTTGGCCGGGCAGCGGGCAACAAAAAAGCGCCCCGATTGGAGCGCTTTTTTTGAGTGGAGATGGCGGGAATCGAACCCGCGTCCGAAAAATTCGACCGCTGAACGTCTACAAGCATAGTCAACCTATTTGTTTTAACTGTTGAGCGCCCCGGTTGACGAGGTCAGTCACCAGCGAACCGATCACCCCCGAAAGGGTGTCTTAGCTAACTCCATCGGTGTCGAGTTCGCGCACGTTGACAAAAGTGTCGCCTGCTCTCTCGCGGTCAACGAACGGTCGAGGCAGACGGGAGTCCATCTCAGGACTCATCTAACGCCTTCCGGCGGCTGCGATTAGGCAGCCAAGGGGAGAGCGTTGTAGGAGCGTGCATTGTTATTGGCACTTAATTGTTTGCTTCCAGTTTTACGAGTTGTAAAGCGTGCTCGGCTTGCAGTCCAGGACCAGCCTTCCCCGTCGAAGCCTGTCATCCCCGGAACAGGATTGTGTTGCAGCCAGTGCATGTTAAGGTGCCACGTACAAATGCAGACAAATTATAGCATGGGGTGGAACGGCCGTCCACGAACCCTCAGCGCAGACTCACCTGCACGGCCGTTGCTTAACCCTTCCTAAAATCCGCCCCCATTTCGCCGGAAACCAGATACCATAAGCTCCAAGTTTGGGAGAGGATTGTCGCGCAGCTTAGCTGCACGGCCGTTCTCTTTTTATTTATCCGGCCCACAGCTTACAGTTAGGAGACCCCATGAAGACAGTTTCCCCTCGTCAAATTTGGCTCGACCGGTTCGATGCTGTTGACCGTGCGATCACCTATTGGATGGCTCGTTATGGCATGGTCATCATGCGCGTCGGTTTAGGCATCATCTTTTTCTGGTTTGGCGCGCTCAAATTAGTGCCCGGCCTTAGCCCAGCCGAGGATTTGGTGCGCAACACCATCTACTTTATCGACCCGGATATTTTTCTGCCCATCCTGGCCGTCTGGGAGATGGCCATTGGCCTTGGCCTGATCTTTGGCCTGTTTATGCGCCTCACGCTGCTGCTGCTCTTTTTGCAGATGCCGGGCACGGCCATGCCCATTTTTGTGCTGCCAGAGGTAGTCTGGACCAGTTTTCCATTTGGGCTGACGATTGAAGGGCAGTACATCATCAAAAATCTGGCCCTGATTGGCGCGGCGTTGGTGCTGGGCGGCACAGTGCGCGGCGGCCGATTGGTCCCCGAGCCTATGCCGGATGCGCTGCCGGAATAACTCCCCACGCCTGCCCGGTCCGGAAGCTTTGTACCTGCGCCGGGCAGCGGGAATCTTCCAACATGCCACAAAGGTACCACAGAGGTTTTGGGAGATTGGAGATGAGAGATTGGCTGATTGGTTCAATCTCCAATCTCATTTCTCATTTCTTCCCCAACTCTGCCACCCGCTCGTCGATGCGGCGAAACTGCCAGGTCCAGCGGGTATTGTAGAGAAACTGGCGCAGGTCGAAGCGGTTATCGTCGGGCGAATAGGATTCGGCGTGGTAGGCGGGCGTCAGCACGGTGGCTTTGTGGCGGTTGATGGCATAAGAGCGGAAGAAATGTTTCACTTTCGCCGCCACTTCCTCCGGCGGCAGATGGTTCCATTCCAACGCCAATTTCTCGAACATGGCCAACGGGCCGCAGCGCTGAATTTTACGCAGCCGCCCAAACTGGCTCAGTTCTTCATACGTCATGCCCATATCCACTTCGTCGAGCTGCGCGTAGGATTCGGTGATGGGTTCAAGCTCCGCCGTGGGCGGCGCGTTGATTACATCGTACAGGGCCGTATAGCCGCGCGTTTCCGCCGCCCAGCGCAGGAAGCGGCGCAAATCGACCTTGCTGATGCCGCCGATGGGGTTGATGTCGGCGCTGCTGCAATCGTACTTGGTCAGGTAGCCGCGCAGCGCCTCATCGACGTTGCCTGTGCCCAGAACCAGGAGGGAACCGCCACGGCCGTTGACCCACAACAACAACTGCGCCAGCAAATAAGACAGCACCATCCGCTCGCGCGCCTGGATGTTTTGCAGGGCGACATTCTCTGCTTCTGAGCCGCCATGCACTTTGAAGCGCGGCGTCTGGCCGGTGACGCGGGTGAAGAGTTTTTGCACGGCCGTTACCACCCCATCAATCTTCATATCCAAATGCGCCGCGCCGATTTGCGCCGCCAGTTTTTTGGCCCGCCGCCGCGTGGCTTTGCTGCTGTTTTTTGTGCCCATGTAGCCGGTGTAGAGAATGCGCCCGGCGAATTCGGCCGGGTCGGTGGGCAGGTACTCATCAGCCGCCCCGGCGATGCGCCGCGCGTCGGCGATGACCTGGGCATTGCCGGCCTGCGCTTCGGCGGCGACCATCTGGCACATCACGCCCACCTGGGCGGCCACCGAGGCGCTGTCCGCCCCGCCGGACAGCGGAATAAAAAAGCCGCTCATCCCCGACCGGCGCAGGTAGTCCCACAGCCAGCAGGCGGGGCCAAAAGCGATTTCTTCTTCTGGGGTATGGTAGCGGACGTCGATTGGGGGCGATGGCTGAGGCGTGATGCGTGAGGCGTGATGCGTAAGGTCGAAGTCGGCCAGGATGCGGGGCACGGGCGCGGCTTCGCTGGCCTGCACCTGGCGGCTGCCGATGGCCCCCCGGTAGGAGCGCACGTCCTCCAAATCGATTGTGGCCGTGACGACTTCTACATCGTGCGGCGAAAATTGGGAACCCTGGGCGATGATACGGCCGTTCACCGCAATCAGCGCGCAGCCATCAAAATACAATCGCCCGCCATCGCAGCCCTGCTGGTTGGCGTAGAGGTAAATGCCGCCGCCCTTGGCCGTGGCGTTCTGGATCAGGTCGATGCGGCGGTGGAGTTTGCGCAGTTCGTGGTGGCTGCCGGAGCCGTTGGCCAGGATTTCCACGCCATCCAGCCCCAGGTAGACGTTGGGGCTGTCCACGGCGAACAGTTCTTCGCAGGTCTCGGAAGCCAGCACGGTGTCGCGGGTGGCGATGGCCGCATCGCCAAAGGGCACGGTTTCCTGGCCGGTAATGGCCCGGATGGAACGCGGCAGGGCGAATGCTTCGACGGTGCGGCGGCGCTGCCAGGGGGCGAACCAGCGCGGCTCGCGGTAGTTGCCGTCGTCGGCCAGGATCATTTTGGGGCGGATGAGGAGGATACGGCCGTTCAAAACCAGCACCCGGCAGTTATAACGCACGTTTTGGTGCATCACCGGCATCCCGATGTCGCACAAAATGTCGTGGGTCAGGTCGCCGGAGAGCAGTTCGCCCAGGCATTCCCAGGCGTGGCGCAGCGTGTCGCCTTCCAGAAAGGCGTCTTCGCAGCCGTAGCCTGTTATTTCCAGTTCCGGCCCCAGGCGGTATCTGGCCCCGGCCGCCTTCGCCTGCCGGATCGATTCTTCGATGCGCTGCAAGTTACCCTCAAAATCTAAAGCCCATTGGTTCAGGTTACAGGTAGCCAGAGTGGTTAGTTGCATAGGCGTATCCTTCTTTTAGATTGGTCCAATCTGCGCGTTACGGCAAAGCCGCTTCGTAAGCCGCTATGATTTCGTCCATGCGGTGGTCCAGGTCGGCGTTTACCTTTTGCCGGGATGGGTCGGCGTCGTACCAGGCCATGATCTCTCGCACGCCCAGAGAGAAGGGAATAGCGGCGACAAAACCGGGCACAGCGCGTTTGATTTTGCTGTTGTCGAAAATCATGCTGTGCATTTTATCGCCCAGCAGCCCGGCGCCCCAATCCGGCTCGAAGCGGGCGATGAAGTCTGAGGGGATGTGGATGAGGTTGGCCTCGACGCCGGCCGCCTGCGCTACCAATTCAAAAATCTGGTTCCAGGTGAGCAGTTCGTCGCTGGTGATGTGGAAGGTTTCGCCGAGGGCGTGGTTGTTGCCCAGCAGGCCGACGAACGCTTTGGCGAAATCGCGGTGATGGGTCAGCGTCCACAAAGAAGTGCCGTCGCCGTGCACGATCACTTTTTTGCCCTGGCGCATACGGTCGACGACGGTGTAGCCGCCGTCCATGGGCAGCAGGGTTTTGTCGTAGGTGTGCGACGGCCGTACCACCGTCATCGGGAAGCCATCATCCCGGTAAGCCTGCATCAGGCGTTCTTCGCAGGCGATTTTGGCGCGGGAATAGGCCCAGTGGGGATTGTGCAGCGGCGTGGACTCGGTGATGGGCAGTTGCACGGGTGGGGTCTGGTAAGCGGAGGCGGAGCTGATGAAGATGTATTGGCGGGTACGGCCGTTAAACAACGCCAGGTCCGTCTCGATGTGCTCCGGCGTAAAGGCGATCCAGTTCACCACGGCGTCGAACTGCAAATCGCCCAGAGCGGCGCGCACGGAGTCTGGGCTGCGAATGTCGCCATGCAAGACTTTGGCCCCGGCCGGCGTGGGCCGAAAACTCTGGCCCCGATTCAACAAATACAAATCCAGGCCCCGTTCCAGGGCCAATTCGGAACAGGCGGAACTGATGATGCCTGTGCCGCCGATAAATAAGACTTTCAACATGGGTTTCACTTATCCTATGATAAACGCTTTGTACCTATTCAGGCTTCTCAGTCATGACCCCAAGGGTTTATTACCCAGCTAATCCAAATTCTCAACGGCAAACCCTTGGGGTCTGTATTGGCTTCTCGACCAAGACCCCAAGGGTTTATTACCAGCTAATCCAAATTCTCAACGGCAAACCCTTGGGGTCTGTATTGGCTTCTCGGCCAAGACCCCAAGGGTTTGTTACCCAGCTAATCCAAATTCTCAACGGCAAACCCTTGGGGTCTGTGTAGTTCTGAAATCATATCGAATTGCCTGATCCGCGCCAAATGGCGGCCAGATTTCTCGCCCGAATCTGCTACAATCGCGCCTTCCTGAGCCAAAACAAACGCTGGTAAACGCAAGGAGGTTGTGATGATTGTTGGAAAGAAAGTGATTTTGCGCACGCTGCGCACCGCTGATCTGGATGTATTGTATGACCTGGCCGCCGACGTGCGCGACCTGGGCGATTATTACCCGCTCAGCCTGCCCTCAGAGATTCGCTGGCGGAATCAGTACAGCGAAACCGGCTGGTGGGAAGCCGACCGGGGCGGCTTGCTGATTACCAACCACGCCGGGGAGCTTGTGGGGCAGGTTGGCTATTTCCCGACGGCCAGTTATTTGAGCACATATGAGATTGCTTACCGGTTATACGGCCGTCAACATTGGGGCCAGGGCTACATGAGCGAAGCGGCCCAACTGCTGGTCGCTTACCTGTTCGACGTGAAGCCGGTGAACAGGCTCCAGGCTACCATCTTCCCGGACAACGCTGCCTCACGGAAAGTGCTGGAAAAGTGCGGCTTCCAGACCGAGGGCCTTATGCGCCAGGTGGTCTTTCACCGGGGCGCGCTGCGCGATCTGGAACTGCTGGCTGTGCTGCGCGGCGACCACACACCGCTGAACGAACTGCTGGCCGAGCAGCCTTGATAGGTCAGATTGGTTCAATCTCGGAGATTGAACCAATCTTGAGTGTGAGTTGCCCCCAGGCAAAAAAGAATGCGCCGTGTTGCAGTCGCTCACACGGCGCGTTTAGGCCAGCAGCGCCACAAAACGATTACTTCTCAGGCGCGACGGCGATACGGCCGTTCGGAGTATAATGAGCGGCAACAATTTGTGGAGGATGACCACCCATGTCCATTCGACAAGACCCTGAGGACAGCGAAATAAAAGCCTTGCATGACTTTGCCGGCGATCTGACCGGCAAAAAGGTGCTGGAAATCGGCTGCGGCGACGGCCGTCTCACTTTCCGTTATGCCGCCCAGGCCGCCCTCGTCCACGCCATCGACCCATCGGAAAAGAAAATCGCGCGGGCGCGCAAAAAATTACCGGAGGCGCTGCACGGCCGTGTTGAATTTTGGGCTACAGGCATCGAGAATTTTTTCGCGCCGGAAAAGTATGATCTGGCGCTGCTCTCCTGGTCGTTGTGATGAATTGAACCGGAGAGCATGGTTCATGCTCTGGAGCAGATTCACTTTTTGCTGAAGGGGAACGGCCGTCTCATCGACATCCACCCGCCGCCAGAGCCGCCGCCCATCTTTGTGCGCCTGGGCGCAGACCGCCACCCGGTCGGTTGGGTGCGCGAAGCCGATGACTACTGCGAATACGCCCAGGCCGACGACGCTCTGGACGAGGTGGTAGCGCGCGGGCTGTATCGCTGGGAACAGCGCGGCCGCTTTGCCTTCGTCACCTACGCCGATTCCATCACCGATTTGCAAACCCATCTGGCCGAAACCTGGAACGACGCCATCATCGAAGACCGCGTTATCCAGCGGACAGAGGAGCTGATGGCCTCCATCGAGCCGGACAAAGAAGTGATTTTGCACGAGGTGATCCAGATTGCGCGGTTAAGGATGGGTAACAGGTGACAGGAACAAGAAACGGCCGTTAGGGCAAATTATGGGCTTTGGGCTACAATCTTCGACGTGAAATGCATCATTCAGATCCCCTGTTTTAACGAGGCGGAAACGCTGCCGGAGACCCTGGCCGGTTTGCCGCAAAGCATTCCGGGCATCGACTGCCTGGAACTGCTGGTGATTGACGATGGCAGTAAAGATGAAACGGCCGTGCTCGCCCAATCGCTTGGCGTCCACCACGTCATCCGCCACCGGCAAAATCTGGGACTGGCCCGCGCCTTCCAGACCGGCCTGGACGCCTGCTTGCGCCTGGGCGCGGACATCATCGTCAATACCGACGCCGATAACCAATATCCCGGCCGCTACATCCCGGAATTGGTTGCCCCGGTGCTTGCCGGACAGGCCGATATTGTGATCGCCGACCGGCAGGTAGGCAAGATCGCCCACTTCTCGCCGGTGAAACGCACATTGCAAAAGCTGGGAAGCTGGATGGTACGCACAGTCAGCGGCACGCGGGTTCCCGATGCGGCCAGCGGCTTTCGGGCTTACTCGCGGGAAGCGGCGCTGCGGCTGAACATTCTGACGCGCTTCAGCTACACGCTGGAGACGATCATCCAGGCGGGCAAATTGGGGCTGGCGGTGGAAAGCTTGCCCATTGAGACAAATGTGACGGAACGGCCGTCGCGCCTGCAAAAAAACATGTGGCACTTCATCAAAGCCCAGGCCGGCACGATCATGCGCCTGTACGCCTTTTACGAGCCGCTGCGCACCTTTAGCTACCTCGCCCTGCCCTTTTTAATCGCCGGGATGTTCACCTGGCTGCGTTTTCTGTATTTTGTGCTGGTCGGGGAGAGCGGCACCGGGCGGTACATCCAGTCCATCACCATCGGCACCGGGCTGCTGCTGGTGGGCGTGATCACCCTGCTGTTTGGCATCCAGGCCGACATCGCCAGTAAACACCGCCAGCTTACCCAGGAAATGCTCTACCGGCTGAAAAAGTTGGAATTGCAGGAAGAAGGGAAAGAGAAAAATGGGACTAGATTTGAAGGTCAATAGAACCCAATTAGCAAAACTCTGCCGGCGATACGGCGTTAGTCGGCTAGAAATCTTTGGCTCAGCTTCACGCCCCGATTTTAATCCCGGGCAGAGTGACCTGGATTTTTTGGTTAACTTCGACCCAAACGCTTCGGCACTGGGGGCATTCGATAGATATTTTGGCTTAAAAGAAGAATTGGAAGAACTTTTTCAGCGCCCCGTCGATTTGATTGAGGAGGACGCTATTCAGAACCCGTATTTCCGACGGGCGGTTGAGCAGGATAAGGTGCTGGTTTATGGACCTAAAAGCTAAAAAGTTGCTTTATGATCTCGATCAGGCTGTATCGTTAATCACTGAATTCACTCTGGGAAAGACCTTTCTTGATTACGCCGGCGATTCTATGCTGCGTTCAGCCGTCGAACGACAGTTTGAGATTATTGGGGAGGCGCTAAATCGACTTAAGCAAGTTGATGATGCTTTGCTTTCTCAGTTGAGTGACTATCAACGCATTATTTCTTTTCGCAATGTGTTGGCGCATGGGTATGACGTTATTTCCAATAGAATCGTGTGGGATATTATTCAGAACAGACTGCCCATTTTGCGCCAGGAATTACAGGAGATTAAGCGTCAAGCCGGTATGGATTAACGCCAGATAATTCTTAGACAAATGTAAAAGCCCTCGCACCCATAGAATTAAAGTGCGAGGGCTTTTTGTTTTTATGATGAACCGGTAGTTCGTTTTAGTCGCCGGCCAGAAGTTTGTCCACGGCCGTTGCCAACTGCGCCAGATTCCGCACCACATAAATCGAATCCACGGCCGTCGCGTACTCCAGCATGTCGCTGTCGCCGCTGCCCCACTGCCGCTCCTGCTCCGGGCAAAACCAGATGACGCGGCGGGCGCGCTTTTGCAGGTCCTTGATCAGGTCGATGCGCGGCGAATTGTAGTTGTTACGGCCGTCTCCCAACACCACCACGGTGGTACGGCCGTTCACTGCGCTCAGCCAATGGTGATAAAAGCTGTCCAGGCTGCCGCCAAAATCGGTGGCGTAATGGCCCGGCGAGCCTTTGTAAAAGGCGTCGAACACTTCCTGCGCCGCTTCCTCGGCCCGGTTGCTGTTCAGCAAATGGCTCACTTCTTGCATGTCTGAGTAGTAGGCAAAACTGCGCGTCTTGGCCACCTGATCTTGCAGTTGGTAGATGAAGGTCAGCATAAACTCGGTCACGTGGAACATGGAGCGCGACATGTCGCACATCAGCACCAGGCTGGGTTTGAGTTTGTTCTTTTTGAAGCGCAGTTCCAGGGGCACGCCGCCATAACGCTGATTGGCGCGAATGGTGGATTTGGAGTCGAATTTGCCCCGCGTGCCTCGCTTGCGGCGCATAGCCGCGCGGGTGCGCAGTTGGGTGACAAGACGGGCGACTTCTTTGCGGAGAACGGCCGTTTCCTCCTCCGACAGCGCCGAAAACGGTTTGTGCATCAGGTCAGAGCCATGCAAATCATCCGGCCTGTTGGCCCGCTGCTGAGCAATTTGCATCCCAACCTGCTGCGCCACCTGCTCCGCCAACGCTTCCCGGTTGGCCTCCACCACGCCCATCAGCTTTTCGATGGCTTCCTGGCTCATGCCCATCTCTTGCAGCTTTTGGTACAGCTCGCTTAACTGCTGCTCCAGGTGACCCATGCCCATCTGTTGCAGCATACGCCGCGTTACCCAACGCGCTTCGCCGGGATTATCGGCCCACTGCGCCCCAGCCTGATTGGCCAACGCTTCCAATTCTTCTTTCGTCGGGCCTTCGCCGCTGGTCAGCCAATCCAGCAGATCTTGCATCCGGCCGCTCAGAGCTTGCAGCGCCGCCTGGAGCATTTCCTGGTCGCCTTCGCTCAATTCCTCCAGGGCGTTTTGCAGCATCGGCCCGCCGCTGCCAAAATACAGCGGAAACAACTGGTCGAACACGGCAAAGTCCTGCGATTCTTTGATCAGCGTGGCCCGCATGGAGGATTTGAAGATGGTTTTATCGGTAACGCCCAACGCCTCAATGGCCCGCATGGCGTCCATCGACTCGGCCAGCGAAACCCGCACCCCTGCGGCGCGCATTCCCCGTACAAATTCAATGACTCGGTCGTCCATTGTTTAATCCGTATTACGGCTTGCAGCTTACAGCTTACAGCCCTATCTCTCCCAACGGCCGCGTTGGCTGCCGCCGCTGTTGCCCATCATGCGTTTGGCTTTGGCCACGTCGGTTTCATATTTCAGCAGCACAGTAAGGGTGTTGCTGAGGGTCTTTTCATCAATGGCGCTGGCGTTCAGCGTGACTAGAGCGCGCGCCCAGTCCAACGTTTCGCTGATGGAGGGCACTTTGCGCAGGTCCATGTTACGCAGTTGGTGTACCACCGCCACCGCCTGCCGCGCCAACTCCGGGCTGAGATCGGGCACTTTCAGGCGCACGATGTCCAGTTCAGCGTCCTGAGCGGGGTAATCGACGTAGAGGTAGAGGCAGCGGCGCTTAAGCGCTTCGCTGAGTTCGCGGGTGTTGTTGCTGGTCAGCAAAACCATGGGCTGGTGTTTGGCGGCGATGGTGCCGAGTTCCGGCACGCTCACCTGGAAATCGCTGAGTACTTCCAATAAAAAGGCTTCAAACTCGACATCAGCGCGGTCGATCTCGTCAATCAACAAGACGACCGGCTCGTCGGACATAATTGCCGTGAGCAGGGGGCGGGGGAGGAGGAAGTTTTCGGAGAAGAACACATCTTCTTCTTGCGCCAGACGGGAGGCGGCGTCGGAGAGGCTTTGCACGTCGCCCAGCACCTTGTGCAGGGTTTCGCGCAGAAGCTGGGTGTAGAGCATTTGTTTGGCGTATTCCCATTCGTAGAGGGCTTTGCTCTCGTCGAGTCCTTCGTAACATTGCAGGCGGATTAACGGCCGTCCAATTGCTTTGGCCCACGCTTTGGCCAACTCCGTCTTGCCTACCCCGGCCGGTCCTTCGGCCAAAATGGGCTTAGACAACGACTGCGCCAGAAAAGTGACCGTACCTATTTCTTCTGAGGCGATGTACTGCTGCTGGCCCAATCGCTCACGAACATCGGCGATATCTTTGAACATGATGGTTCTCGCTCCATTTTTAATTTGCGGTTTCGGCCGCTAACGGCCTGAGGTTATGTTTGCGGGGGTATCGTTGTTGGGATCAATTGGGTGCATTGTAATGGGGATGGCAGAATCGGTAAAGCGGGAAACGGCCGTTTCTCATTTACAATTTACGATCAACAACCGCCTGTTCAAATGTCGTAGGCCAGAAATGCAACGGTCTCCTGATGACGAAACCCGACACTTTCATAGAGGGCGACGGCCGTGCGATTGGCCGCCCAGACGCCGATTTGGGCGCGCTGCGCGCCGCGCCGCGCCAGTTGGTAGAGTGCCAGAGTCAGCAGGTAACGGCCGTAACCCTTCCCCTGTTCTTCCGCCACAATCCCCATCGGCTCGATCTGCCCCAGGCTCTTTTCCGGCCAGCGCAGCCAGACAAAGCCAATAGGCGTCCCACCGCGCCGCAAAAACAGCACATCACGCGCCGCCGCCAACTCGGCCGACATTTCGGTTTCGCTGTATGGCTGGTACCAGGGAAAGGCGCGAAATGAGGCGTCGTAGAGGCGGCAAAACAGGCGGCTGGCCTGCGCGTGGGGCAACGTGTCCCAGGACAAATCCGACCGGTTGGCCGGCGGTAAACAATCGGCCAAATTATCTTTTGTCAGGAGCCATTCCTCGTGCTCGATGGTGAAGTTGTGGCGACGTAAAAACTGGGCCGCCGGGCTTTGCAAATCGGCAAAGGCGCGGCTGATCTGGCGCACGGCCGTGCCCTGTAAATCCGCCAGCACCTGCTGCAGCAGATGGCTGCCCAGCCCGCGCCGCTGCCACGCCGGCGCGATAAAGCCATCCAACTCATACAGGCCGGGCAGGCCGGGCAGCGGCGCGACAGAGGCCATGCCCACCGGTTGACCGGCGGCAAAAATGACCCAGACACGGCCGTCTTCCTGCACAATCGCCCGCAGCCGCCCATCTAACGATCTGGCGCTAACAGACGAGGCAGCGCTCAGATCGGCCGCCATCGGCGATTCATATTGTCCAATCGTTATGGGTGTGTCGGTGATTAACATTGTGTTATCCCAGCCTTGCCAGCAGCGCCAACCATGGCGCGCTGGCGTGCAGCGCCTGAAAATGTTCGGCTTGTTCTAATGCCAGGCGATCTGTAAAACCGGCGTCGATGGCCCGGTTTAGGTTCGTAAATACTTTGGCGCGATTGCCTACGTGGGCGTAAGCGCAGGCCGCATTCCAGAACAGCCAGATAGGGCCATCGCCTCGACTGAGGGCTTTTTCGTACCACCCAATCGCTTCACGATATTGCCCCTGGCGGAAACGGCCGTTGCCATGCGCGCCGCAGTTGATAACCGGATCAAAAAAAGCGTAATAGGTGGGGTCTTCGTGGCGTAATTGAAAACCCAGATTTTGCGCCACCGCCACAGAGGGCTTGTTGTCGGCGTCGCAAATCCAGCCAATTTCGGTGTAGCCGCGGGCGGCGGCTTCGCGGATGGTGGCTGAAGCGGCGGCGCGGGCCAGACCGCGCCGTTGGTAAGCGTCGGCGGTTTCGATGCCCAGTTCGCAGCGCGCGCCGGTGTTGTACTCCGACATGCACCAGCCGACGATGCGCGTGCCTTGCAGCACGGCCGTGCCAAAGCTGTTGGCCAGAAAATCTTCGACTGACGGCCGTTCCGACACCAGTTCCTCGGTTACATAGGCCAGATTTTCGATATCTGGATCGGCTAACAGGGCCGCATCCACGCGGCGCAGGGAAAAACCATCCGGCAGGATTGGTTTCCAGGGGTGGCGGGTGGGGTCCAGACGAAAAGAAAGCCGCTGGCCGACAAACGGATCTTTCCCGGCCAGCACCACGTCCATCACCCGCTCCCAGCCAGGCGTATAAATCAGCGTAAAGGCCCCGCCCCCCAAATTGGCGGCGATCATGTGGGGGTAATAACTCTCGTTCAGCAGGTGAGCCAGAGCGCGGTTAATGGTTTCGCGGCTGCGGTCGCCGGTGAGAAATAGGCGGCGTTTGAACCAGGCCACGGCCGTTTTGGGCTTGCTCCTATCATCCACAAACACACGCCCCGGCGTCAGGCCAGCCAGGATAGAGTCGATGGCCAGGTGATGGGTGAGCGGCATGAATAACGGCCGTACATGCTCAAAATCCGCCCGCTCCAACTCGATTAAATCGGTCATAAATTTCCTTCATTCGTTAAAAAGGCGGCTTCATCCACCACCGGCACATTGTGCTCGATGCGTTGTAAACGGCCGTTTAGATACCGCGTTGCCCAACTGTCGTGTTCCAGGTTTTCCGGGCCATAATCGCGCATCAGGATCGTGTAAAGTTCAATTTCGCGCAGCTTCATGAAGGGCGCAATTTCCCGCAGCCAGACCGGATCAAGCTGGTTTTCCATCTGGTAGCCCTGCCAAAATGCGGGCCAGAAAACGGCGGCAAAGGCGTCGGGGTCGGCGTGATTGGCAACGGCGTAAAATAAAACCATCGCCAGATCATAGGCAAAATGGCCATAAACGCAATCATCGAAATCGAAAAGGGTGATACGGCCGTTCTCGTCCACAAACATATTGCCGGTATGCGCGTCCTGATGGATCAGGCCATAGGCGTCTGGCGTGCGCGGCAAAGCCTGCAAATGAGCCAGCACATCCAGGTAATGGCGCGACATGAGGCCGTCCTCTTGAAGCAGCGTTTCATGGGCAATCAGGTTGGTGGGTGCGTCCCAGGGCGGGCGCTGCCAGGCGGAACGGGCCGGTTGATAGCTTTTGCTCAGGTGATGCATACGGCCAAGGAGACGGCCGTATGTCCTCCAAAATGTCTCATTCCACTGCTCTGTCTGCCAGACCGGCCGGCCCTGGGCTTTCACAAAAGCCGTCGCCAAAAAATAATCGCCCTGCCCGTCCGGGATGAGTTCCACCAGCTCGCCGTTGGGCGAGAGAACCGCGCGGGCCACGCCGGCCCCGCCATCAGCCAGATAATTGATCCAATCCACTTCGCCATGAACGAGGTCTGGGGTGCGGCGACGGCCGTGACCCAACCGCAAAATAAACGCGCCGCCATCCTTCACAAACTCAAACATAAAACTCTCAAACCCGTCCAACAGGTGAATCTGATCAGCGGCAATGCCATACCGCTCTCTGGCAGCGGCCAAAATCGCCTCATTAAATCGCTCTCGAATGATTGGTTCCATGCTATTTCCCTCATCAGCGGCGGAAGATGCGCCAGCGCAGGCCAGAACGGCCCAGGTAATTCAGGTTTTCTTGCAGCCGGGTGGGGTGAAACCCAAATTGACGCAAAATGCTGTCAAAATCGGCCGCTTCCGGCACAAAAAAACGATCCACAAAAAAATTACTCACCGGCGGCCAAAACCACCAGCTAAACAAAGCGCGGGTAATCGGCCGCATCATAATAAGCGGAATCGGCAGCGGAATGCGCCGAATACCCATCACGTCCATTATTTGGCGCAGCACTTCTTTGTAAGGCAGCCGTTCCTCCCCAGCAATGGCGATGGTTTTGCCGCTCAGGTCTGGCCGGTCCACAGTCAGGGCAATGCAGCGGGCCAGGTCTTCGACCCAAACAGGCTGAAGCCACAATTTGCCGCCGCCCGGCAGCCACACCAGCGGCCAACTCCATAAAACAAGGCTGGCAAGTATCTCAAAATAGCGGTCGCCTGGGCCATAGGCCGTGGCCGAACGGATGATGGTGTAATTCAGGCCACTTTTTTTAACCATGCGTTCGATGGCGTCTTTTGCGCCCAACAACGGGTGGAGCGAGTTGGTAACAGCGCCCAGGCGGCTGACAAAGATAAAATGCCGCACTCCAGCGCGGCGGCAGCGGTCGATCAGACGTTCCGCGCCGTCGATGTCGACGTGCTGCAGCAGCCGTTTCCGGCCGCGTCCTTCCGAGCTGGCCAGATGGATGACTGTGTCGATACCTTCGAGTTCAGCACGCAGGGCGATGGCGTCGGTGAGACGGCCGTGATACGGCCGTGCCTCATGCCCAGACCGCGTCAGCCAATCCATGACCGAGCGGCCCACAAATCCAGTGGCGCCTGTGACTAATATCTGCATGGGATAACTCCGAAGGGCTATTTTAGCGGGTGGCGGCCAGAAAAGGTAGAGCAGATGGAGATAAGGAGACAAGGAGACAAGGAGGAGTGGAGACTGGGCGTTGGCTATTGACCATGAACCATTGACAATTGATTGGCTGCATTAGGCATGTGGGGAGGGCTGTGGCTATAATCCAGCATTCATGGCAAGGAGAGGACATTTGAAAGAAGAGTCAGCAGAGGCCGGACCACTGCGTATTTGCTATTTTGGCACCTATCGGGCCAATTACACCCGCAACCAAATTTTGATCAAGGGCCTGCGCGCCCAGGAAGGCGTGGTGGTCTACGAATGCCACAGCACACTCTGGCAGGGCATCGAGGACCGGGTGCAGCAGGCCAGCGGCGGCTGGCGACGGCCGTCCTTCTGGCGGCGGGTGGTGGGCGCATACTGGCGTTTGCTGCGCCAGCACGCCCAAATGCCCCCTTACGACGTCATGCTCATCGGCTATCCGGGGCAGTTCGATGCCTACCTGGGCCGCCTGCTGGCCTGGCGGCGGCGCGTCCCCATGGCCCTGGACATCCTCATGTCCCTCCATCTGGTAGCCGAAGAGCGCGGCCTGACGCAAAAAAGCCCCTTCACCGGCAAGCTGATTTTTGGGCTGGAAAAAGGCGGCCTGAAGCTGCCCGACCGGCTCATTTCCGAAAATGGGGCCTATGAAGCGTATTACTGCGCCCAATTTGGCCTGCCGCCGGAGCGTTTCCGGCGCGTGCCGCACGGCGCAGACGACGCGGTGTACCACCCGCGCCCGGTGCAGCCACCCGCCGCTGAATTCCGCGTGACCTATCATGGCATGTATTTGCCATCACACGGCCTGGAGGTGGTGATGGGCGCGGCGAAACGGCTGCAAGATGCGGGGGAAACGGCCGTGCACTTCCATTTTTATGGCGACGGCCCGGAAAAAGCCGCCAGCGAACAGTTCGCCCAGGACAACTCTCTGCAAAACGTCACCTTTCACGGCTTTGTCAGCCGCGACGAACTGCTGGACGGGCTGGCGATGGCTCACGTGTGCCTGGGCGTTTTTGGCGAGACGCGCCAATCACACTACACCATCCAAAACAAGGTGTGGGAAGGATTGGCGATGGGGCGGCCGGTCATTTCCGGCGATTCCGCGGTGGTGCGCGAAGCGCTGACCGACCGGGAGCATATCTATCTGGTGGCGCGCAATGACCCGGCGGCGCTGGCCGATGGGCTTTTGGACCTGAAGCAGCATCCGGCGCAGCGGGAACAGATGGCCCAGGCTGGTTATACACGCTATCTGGCCGGCAACTCCCCGGCGGCGATTGGGCGGCAGGCGGCGGCGGCGCTGGCTTCCTTGCTGCCGCCGGCAAAAACGGGGGCGCGGTGATGGGCGAAAAGGCAACGGCCGTCAGCATCATCATCCCCAGCCTCAACTCACCGCTCATCGATCAGGTGGTGACGGCTATAGTTGGCCAGGCACAGGCCGAGGTGATCCGCGAAATTGTGGTCGTGGGCAAGGATGAGGCTGGATTGCTGCCGGTTGGCGGCCGGGTCCGGCTGGTGGACACCGGGCAGCCGGTTCCGCCGGGCACGGCGCGCAATCTGGGCATCCGGGCCGCCACGGCCGATTTGCTCATCTTTCTGGACAGCGATTGTTTGCCGCAGCCGGGCTGGTTGGCGGCCCACCTGGCGGCGCACCGGGCCGGGCACGCCGTGGTTGGCGGCGGCGTGCTGCCCGATGGCGAGAATTATTGGGCGCTCAGTTACAATCTGACCATGTTCCACGAGTATTTCAGCACGGCGCTGGCCGGCAAACGGCCGTTACTACCCACGCTCAACCTCTCCGTCGAACGGCAGGTAATTGACGCGGTGGGGCTGCTGAACGAAGCGCTGCCCCGCAGCCAGGACCTGGATTGGACCACGCGCATGAATCAGGCCGGGTTTCAGCCCTATTTTTGGCCGGAGGCGGCCATCCAACACCGACATAACCGCACGACGGCGGGCAAAGTATGGCAAGACTGCGCCCGGTCGGGGCATTTTGCGCGGCAGGCGCGGCTGGCGCACCGCGAGACATTGGACACGCCGCTGTGGCTGCGCTGGCGCTGGCTGGTGCTGCTGCTTTCGCCGCTCATTGCCGCCGCAGTGACGGGAAAGATTTTGAGGACACGGCCGTTCATCCTCCGCCGCCACGCCGCCGCCATACCGGCCATCTACCTGAGCAAAATCGCCTGGTGCTGGGGCGCGAGCCGCCGCGAGCCGCCATCATGACCGCGCCAACCGTGTTAGCCATCACCCTGAATTGGCGGCAGGCGGAAACGACGCTGGCCTGCGTGCGCGCGCTGCAAGCGATGGCCTACCCCAACTTGAGCATTTTGGTCATCGACAATGGGTCAGGGGATGGATCGGCGGCGCGGCTGGCGGACGAACTGCCGCCGGAGGCACGGCTGCGGGCGCTGCCGGAGAATGTGGGGTTTGCCGCCGGCAACAACGTGGGCCTGCGGGAAGCCATCGCGCAGGAATTTGATTTTGCCTTGCTGGTGAACAACGACGCCTTCGCCGCGCCCGACATGCTGGCCCGCCTGCTGGCGGAGACCGCGCCGGACGTGGGTCTGGTTTCGCCGAAGATTTTTTATGCGGCGGAGCGGGAGCGGATCTGGTTTGGCGACGGCCGTATGCACCCCATCACCCTGGATTTGCGCGGCACGGGGCGCGGCCAGATGGACGGCCCGGATTGGCGGCACAGCCGCGACGTGGATTACGTGTTGGGAACCTGTTTGTTGGTGAATTTGCGGAGCGTAACGGCCGTTGGCCTGCTAGACGAGCAATTTTTTATGTATTTCGAAGATTTGGATTGGTCGCTGCGCTGGCGGCAGGCGGGGTTCCGGCTGCGGCTGGCGGCGGACGCCCATCTGTACCATGAGGTGGCGTTGAGCAGCGGCGGGCTGGAATCGGCGGCGCGGCGGTATTATCTGGCGCGCAGCGGCGTGATTTTTTGGCGGCGGTATGCGCGGTTGGGACGGCCGTGGGCCATATTTTTGTTCCGGCTGGGCAGCGGCGTGAAAATGGTGGCCCGGTTACTGCTACGTGGGGAAACGGCCGTAGCCCGGGCCTATTTGCGCGGGCTGCGTGACGGCTGGCGGGCATCGGCTTAGAATTGCCCAATGGAAACGCGATTATGAGCAAACGATGGCGTGCTTACGCTCCCCTTTTGTTGGCGCTGGGAATCTATCTGGCTTTTCAACTGGTTCTCATGCGCTCGGTGCAAATTGCCCAATATGATGAAAGCATCTATCTGGACGTGGCGCGCAACATTCGCCGCACCGGCCTGCCGCTGCGCTCGTTTGGCGCGGAGGGCTTCTTGCTGCTCGACCAGACCCCGCTCTACCCATATTTGCTCGGCGGCCTGAGCGCTATTTTAGGCGACAATCTGCTCTGGCTGCGGTTGGTAACCACGCTGGCCGGCGCGGGGACCATCCTTCTGGCGTATGTCCTGGGGCTGCGGCTGCGCGGGCCGGCGGCCGGGCTGACGGCGGCGCTGCTGCTGGCGGTGAATCCGTTTTTCTTGCTTTATGCGTTTTTTGTGCGCATGGAGCTGTTTATGTGCTTCTTTTTGCTGCTGGCAGTGTGGCTGCTGTGGCGCTGGGAAGAAACGGAGCGGCGGGCGTTTTTGGCCTGGGCCGGTGTGGCGGTGGCCACGGCCGTTCTCTTCAAAGTGGTGGCCGTTTTCTTTTGCGCGGCGGCGGTGGTTTATGGCTTCTGGCGGGCGGCAGGGATGCGGCAGCGCATTGTGGCGGCGTTGTGGCTGGGCGGGCCGACGGCCGTGGGGATTGTGTTGTGGCTGAGCATGAGCCTGCTGGAGCCAGAACGCCTCGCCTTGCGGATTGACCGTTGGACCGGCGCCGTGGGCGGGAACAGCCCCATTGTGGACCCGCGCCTGGGGGTGGCGGCCTGGCCCTGGCTGCAAACCGTGGGCGCGAACGTGGTAAGCTGGGGGATGGCGGCTTTGTTTGCCGCCGTGTTGGTTTATTTTTTAGTGGTTGGGCGAGGGAAACGGCCGTTGGTCTGGCTGCTGCTGCTCTATCTGGCGTTGGTGTTGGGCACGTCGCTGGTAATGCAGCTTAAGGAGCCGCGCCATGTGATTGGGCTGATTCCGGCAACGGCCGTGGCCATTGGCCTGATGGGCGATTGGGACGAGTGGTGGGCACGTTTGTCGCGGCGGTGGTGGGGACAGGCGTTGGCGGCGGGAACGGCCGTGATATTCCTCTGGTTCGTGTCGCCGCTCAAGTTTCCGGCGGGGCAGCAAACGGCCGTCGACTGGTGGAACCCGATACTGGCCGACCGCCTTTTTTACAGCGACGCCCGCCTGGAGCCAATGGCCGAGATTGGAACCTATTTAGGCCAGGTCAGTGCGCCCGGCGAGGTGATTACGGTTGTGCGGCAAGGGCCGGTGGTGGGATACTACGCGGATCGCCCTTATCTTTTTTTGTATACGGAGCCATTCGATAAAAATATGAGCATTTTGCAAAACAGCGAATTTGTCGTGGCCGACAGCCAGGAATTCTGGCAGCAGTCGCCGGAGGAAACGGCGCAGCTTTGGCAGTATATTGCCGAGCATTTTGTGGTGGATTATGTGGCGAGGGACGGCACGGCCGTGTACCGCCGCCGGAACTGATGATGAGCCAGACACCCAATCCCAAACGCTACAGCGCCGTCATTCCCGTATATAACAGCCAAAAAATCGTCGGCGATACGATTGATCGCACCGCAGCGTTTTTTGAGGCCCACAATCTGGCCTACGAAATTATCCTGGTCAACGATGGCAGCCCGGACAACAGTTGGCAGGTTATCCGCGACAAAGCCCAGTCCATGCCGCATGTGGTGGCGGTCAATTTACTGCGTAATTATGGGCAGCACACCGCTTTGTACTGCGGTTTCCAGCAAAGCACCGGCGATTACGTCATCACTCTGGACGACGATTTGCAAAATCCGCCGGAGGAAATGCTGCATTTGATCGAAAAAGCGGCGGAAGGGCATGATCTGGTATTCGGCCGTTTTCGTAAGAAAGAACATGATTCGTATCGGCGGGCAGGCAGCCGGTTGATCGGTTACATGAACGAGAAGATTTTCGACAAACCCGACGACCTGGTGCTGACCAATTTCCGCATCATTCGGCGGGACGTGGTGGATAGGATTTGCGGCTACCAGACCAATTACCCGTATATTCCGGGGTTGTCGTTGATGTTTGCCACGAATCCGGCGAATGTGTGGGTGGAGCATCAGAAACGGCCGTCGGGCACAAGCAACTACAACTTCATCAAAATCCTCGAACTCGTCATGCGGATTTTGTTCAATTATTCCTCGTACCCTTTGCGGTTTGTCAGTCTGGCGGGCATGGTGATTTCCCTGCTCAGCTTTTTGTTGGGCATTTACTATCTGATACGCGCCATTTTTATCGGCACGTCTGTGGCCGGCTGGGCGACGCTGATCGTCCTGATGTCCTTTTTTAATGGCCTGAGCCTGCTCATCCTGAGCATGTTGGGCGAATACATCATTCGCCTGTTGAATCAGGTCAGTTCGACCAAAAGCTACTACATTAAAGAGATCGCCCATCATCATGACTGAACACTTTTTTATTATTGGGGCGCAGCGCAGCGGCACAACCTATTTGTATCACCTGCTGGACGAGCACCCGGAAATTTGCATGGCACGGCCGTTACGCCCGGAGCCAAAATTTTTCTTAAAAAACGAATTATATGCGCGCGGTCTGGAATATTATGAAACCTGTTATTTTCCAGACAGCGGCCAAACATGGCTGCGCGGCGAAAAATCGGCCAGCTACATGGAATCGGCGCTGGCGGCCGAACGTCTGGCGACTCATTATCCAGAGGCGAAAATTGTTATTTTGCTGCGTGATCCGATTGAGCGGGCCATTTCAAATTATTGGTTTTCGCGCAATCACGGGCTGGAAACCTGGCCTATCGAAAAGGCCTTCTGGGAAGAACCGAGCCGCGAAACGCCATATGACCCGTCTGTGTCGGTGAACCCGTTTCATTATCTGCGGCGCGGGCGCTATATGGATTTTATCGACGTATATGACCGGCTTTTTCCGCCGGAGCAGGTTTGCGGGCTGATTTATGAGCAGTTGTTGGGCAATTTGTCCCAGGTGCAGGCGCTCTATCGGTTTTTGGGCGCAGCGGCGACGTTTGCGCCCCAGCAACTGCACCAGGCCAGCAATGCCAGCCAGCAAGAGGAGTATGCGTTATCGCCCGATTTGCGGCGCTTTCTGGCGGATTATTTTGCGGAGGCAAACGGCCGTTTAACCGCCCGTTTTGGCTTCGATCTGGCGTCATGGTGGCCTTCATGTCTATAACCATTCCCTTTAACCGGCCCAGTCTGACCGGCAACGAATTTGAATACATGCGGCAGGCGATGGGGAACGGCCGTTTGTCCGGCGACGGCCCCTTCACCAAAAAATGCCACACCTACCTGGAACAGGCGCTGGGCGCGCCGCGCGTGCTGCTCACCACCTCGTGCACCCATGCCCTGGAGATGGCCGCCCTGCTGCTCAACATTCAGCCCGGCGACGAGATCATTTTGCCCTCGTTTACCTTCGTCTCCACCGCCAACGCGTTTGTGCTGCGCGGCGCGCAAATCGTCTTTGCCGATATTCGCCCCGACACCCTGAACATGGACGAAACCCAGCTCGAATCCTTGATCACACCGCGCACCAAAGCGATTATTCCGGTGCATTACGCCGGTGTGGGCTGCGAAATGGACGCCATTCTGGCGTTGGCGCAGCGGCACGGCATCCAGGTGGTAGAGGATGCTGCCCACGGTCTTTTTGGCAAATACAAAGGACGTTACCTGGGCACATTTGGGGCATTGGCGACGCAAAGTTTCCATGACACCAAAAATTTCACCTGCGGCGAGGGCGGCGCGCTGGTGATCAACGACCCGCAATTTATCGAAGCGGCCGAAATTTTCCGCGAAAAAGGGACAGATCGCAGCCGATTCTTTCGCGGGCAGGTCGATAAATATTCCTGGGTATCATCCGGTTCCAGCTATTTGCCGGCCGATTTGCTGGCCGCGTTTTTATTGGCCCAGTTAGAGTCCCGCGAGATGATCCAGGCCCAACGTCGCCAGGTGTGGCAGTTTTATGACGCGGCGTTGGCGGATTGGGCGGAAGGGCAGGGAGTGACACGGCCGTACATCCCCCACACCTGCGAACAGGCTTACCACATGTATTACCTGCTCACGCCCTCCCTGGCTTATCGCACGGCGCTCATCGACCACCTGAAAACTCACGGCATCCAAAGCGTATTTCATTATGTGCCGCTGCACCTATCCAAAATGGGGCGCAAAATGGGCGGGCAAGAAGGTGACTGTCCGGTAACAGAATCGGTTTCCGACCGGCTGCTGCGGCTGCCATTTTTTAATGATCTGACCGAACGGGAGCAAACGGCCGTCATCGAAACCATTGGCACATTTAAACCAACCGCGACAGACCTAGTGTCCGGGTAACGGCCGTGCGCCACAGACCACATGAACCCCACCCAGCGTCTTTTTAGCAACACCGCTCTGGCTTTTGTCACCCGCATCATCGCCAAATTCAGCGACGTGCTGCTGTTTATAATCATCGGCCGCATGATGGGACCAGAGCAAGCCGGCGTATTCCGCCTGGGCAAAACATACCTCACGCTGGCGCTGGCCTTCTCCGCCTGGGGGTTAGACGACCTGCTGGTGCGCGAAGCGGCTCCCCGGCGCAACAGCAGCAATCAATACCTGGTTAATTTTATGGCGCTGCGCCTTGTTTTGGCGCTGGGCGCATTTGTTTTGCTGGCTGTCGGCGTGCTGGGCCTGCCGCTGCCTTACAGCCAGCAGGCCATCGCCGTCATCCTCATCTACAGCCTGGCGATTTTTGCCGAAGCGGCTTACGTCCTCTTCGAATCCATCTTCATCGCCTACGAAAAGCTAGGGGTTCCGACGCTGGCGGCCGTGGTTAACGGCGGCGTCAAATTGTTCGGCGGCGTGCTGCTCCTGATGGTAACGCAAAATGTGGTCACAACCGCCTGGATTATTCCCATCGGCAGCACCCTGAGCCTGTTTGTTTTTGTCCCGGCACTCATGCGCCTGTACCGGACCTTTCCGCAAGAACTGCCAACCCGGTTCAGTTTGCGCTTTACGCTGGAGCAACTGCGCCAAATTCCCGGCTTTATCATGATCGGCATTTTTTATAACATCAATGCCCAACAAGATACGTTCCTGGTCTCACTGTACCTGTCGGAAACGGAGTTGGGTTACTATGGCGCGGCGCAAACCTTGTTGATGGGGATTTTGATGTTATCGGCGGCGGTGAGAACGGCCGTATACCCCCTCATGGCCCGCTACCACACCCACTCACCAGATAAACTTCCCCACTTCTATCACAAACTCTACCAATACATCACCATCGGCATTTTACCTATCACCGTGGTTATTTGCGTGTTAGCCGGACCCATCATCACGCTCATATTTACCGACTCTTTTGCCCCGGCCGCGCCGGCTCTGGCGCTGATGATTTGGGAGGTCTTTTTCACCTTTCTGCACATCCCCAACGCCCGGCTGATGCTGGTAAACAATCGCCAAAAACAACTGGGTTGGATAACCGGCCTGACCATGTTGTTTAACCTCGGGTTGAATCTATGGCTGCTGCCGCTTTATGGGATTTATGGGCCGGCTTTTGCACGGCCGTTAGCCGCCTTCCTCGCTTTCTGGCTCACCAACATCTACGTCCAACGCCGCCTGATGCCCAACAATCTGCTGCCCATCCTCCTGCGTCCGATAGTTGCCTCCGGCCTGATGGCCCTTGTCATGTGGCCGCTGCGCCAGCAATTCATCCTCATACCCATTCTTGTCGGCGGCCTGGCTTATGGCGGCGTTATCCTCATTACCGGCGCCTTTACTGTGGAAGATCGCGTCTACCTGAAACAACTATTCGCCAGAAATCGACCCATAAACGAGATCGACCCCTAAAAACAAACCTGTCAGCCTAAATACCCCGAACAGATCACCCTAAAACAGTCCCTACTCTGGTCCAATACTCCCAATGGATTATCGACAACCCATTGAGTCTTCAGGTATTATCAGTCTGTACTAAGCTTTTCCAAGTAATAAATATGTCGAAAGGAGATGTTACAATGAAAAAACGTGTTATGTTTGTTGTCGTATTAGCCCTGCTGATTGGCCTGTTAAGCTTCGCCACAGCATTTGCGGCCACCACAACTGGTATCGACGTCGTTAACCTGTCGAACAGCGCCGGTTCTGTGGTTGTCACCTTCTATGCCGCTGACGGATCCTCCCCCGGTTCCGTTTCTGAAAATATTTCAGCATTTGGCGCCGTTAACTTCTACATCCCCAACATTCCATCCACCACGTTGCCCGCCGGCCAATATTCGGCCGTGGTCAGCTCGGATGTACCGGTTGCCGCAACCGTCGGTCTGACCGACAGCCCGGAAAAATTGGGTGATGACTACGTAGGCACTTCTGTCCCCGCCGCCGAATTGAGCTTCCCCCTGATTTATCGCAACTATGGCAGCTACACCTCGCAGTTGGTTATCCAGAACGCCAACAACAGCGCCCAAACTGTTAACATCGAATTCTTCAAACAAGGCGTCACAACCCCCGCCGCAACCGACTCGGCCAATATCCAGCCCATGTCCTACGCAGTTTTTGACCTGGCTGACTACGCGGCCTTCGGCAATGACTTTGGTGGCGCTGTTGTGACCGGCTCCGGCCCGTTAGCTGGCACGGCCATTGCTATCCGCGACAAAGGCACCGGCCCGGCCGCCAAAGCTGAACTGACCTACCGCGCCTTCACCGCCGATCAACAAGGCGCCGAAATTCTGCTGCCCTTGTTCTACAACAACTTCAATAAATTCAACTCCGGTATCAATGTCGTCAACCGTGGCGCCGTGGCTACCGATGTTACCGTTGAATACACCAGCTCCAACGGCGTTGCTGGCGGCCCATGGACCACCGCCCCGCAAACACTGCAACCTGGTCAGATGTACACCTTCTATCAACCGGCTGGTCTGCCAAGTGGTGTCTTCGGTTCGGCCGTCGTTTCTTCTACCGCTGCTGACATCGCTGTGGTTGTTTCCTCGGCTCGTGTTGATGGCAACGGCAACAATGTTGCGTTTGCTTACGAAGGCGCTGTTTCCTCCGCTGGTAGCTCTTGCGTTGCCCTGCCGGTCGTTCACAACCGCACAAGCTGGAAAACTGGTATCAATATCTTGAACCTCGGCGCGTCTGCTTCGTCGGTCACGATTACCTACTCCAGCTCCAACCCGGCCACGCCCGATGCCACCAAGACCTACTCGGTCCCGGCCAATTCTCCTTTGACCATCTACATGCCCACCGATGCAGCCACAGCCTTGGGATTCTACGGCGGCGCTTCTCTGGAAAGCACGAATGGTCAACCGATGTTGGTTTTGGCTTCTAGCGCGAACACAACCGCTGGTATCGCCCGCAACTACGTTGGCGTTAACTACACCTGCCCCTAAAGCTGTTACTCTAACAGTACATTAAAAAAACAGCCGGAGCAGCGCTGCTCCGGCTGTTTTTTTGTGACACTCTCCCATTATCGGCTAAAATTGACCTGCTAAAGTAAGCGATCGAAGCTTACCGAATTGGTAATTTTAATTTGGAGTCAGGCATGTATCAGAAAACCAAATGGATTATTGCTGCTTTATTTGTGTTGGGATTTGTTGCGCTAACAGCGTGCAACAACGACGCCTCTTCCCCTACAGCGGCACCCACTGAAATAAGCGCACCCATAATTGAGAACACCTCCCAGGCTGGGGAACAAGACGATGCCGCTTATCCTGGTCTTGAACCGCAATTGGAAACCCCAAATCCTGGATATCCGGTTGAAGAACCGACACAGGCCGTTATTAACATCCCACAGCCTGATTTGCCCTTACAACTAGCGCCATCAGAAATAGGCGCTACTGTGGGCGGGATTGTCGTGGATGCAAAGAGTCAGGAAGCGCCGCCAGAAAGCATTATTTATTTAGGGCGTATGCAATACACAGAGAAAGGTTTTCCTGTGGTAAGCCTGAATCGTCAGGAAGCCCCTTTTGTTATTTTGCCCAAAAATGGGGGCTTTATTTTTGAAAATATTGAACCAGGCGAGTATTCCCTTGTCTTTGTCACGCCAGATTATTCCTTTTTGGTCGCAGATCAAGATGAAGTGACTATTGTTTTCACAGTAGCTGAAGGCGATGTGTTAGACCTGGGAACGATGCTTGTCCAGACTCCTTAGGCGAGGCCAGATGTCTAAATCCGGTGAAGCCCTATTACGCGCTCTGAACAGTCTGATGCCTGATTCTCATGAGCGGTTGTTGGAAGCCAAACAAGATCCACTGACCTATCAACAATTTTTTGCCGGCCGCTCGGCCAGGTCTTTTGCCAGTTTTGGTGAGTTAGACCTTTCCGGCTGGCATGTGCTGGATGTCGGCTGCGGGTTGGGGGCAAACATTGCCCATTTGTTTGAACTGGGCGCTGAATCGGTAACAGGACTGGACATTAGTGTGACTCAGGCGCAGTGTACCCAAGATATGCTGCGCGAGAATCGGCCGGAATTGGCCAAACGCACCCGGTTTATTGGCGCAGATGCGTCTTGTATGCCGTTTGCGGCTAATAGTTTCGATGCTCTGGTGGCCGCTGATACGTTCGAGCACGTGGATGAGTTGGAGCCTACTCTGCGCGAATGCGCCCGCGTGCTGAAGCCTGGTGGGTTTTTATACGCTTATTTCCCGCCGTTTTATTCGCCCTGGGGGGCGCATATGGTCAACTGGATTCGCTTTCCCTGGTGCCAGGTTTTCTTTTCTGAGGAAACCGTTTTAAACGTGGCGCGTCAGTTTGAGGCGGAGGGAAAGTCGATTAACAGCCAACTGCCCCCAGAAACGCGCCTGTCGCTTGGTGATGGAACTACGATTCCTTTTGTAAGCCACCTGACAGTCAAGCGTTTTCGGGAACTGGCTGAACGGGTTGACGGGTGGCGCATGGTGACAGCCCGGCTGCTGCCGCCCAATTGGCGCACCAGTTCTTTTAGTAATAAGGTAATTCAACCTGTTAACCGGCTCCCTGTTGTACAGGAAATGTTTACTGCTAAGGCTGTTTTTGTGCTGCAGAAAGACACGGCCGTTTCATGAGACCCACTATGGCTGCTAATCTAACAAAATCGCTCCGTAAACTCTATTACCGTTTTGCCCCGGACCATGTCTGGCATGAAAACTTGCCCTTACCCGACAAGCGACTGCGCACCGGCGGCGAAGAATTTCAGGACGACGCCTATTTTTTGCAATCGGCGCGGCATGAAGCGCAGCGGCTGGTTTCCCATTTTAGCCTGACCGCTGAGGACAACCTGTTAGACGTGGGGTGTGGGTTTGGCCGCCTGGCGGTAGGTTTGTTAGACACGCTGCCCAAACTGGCCTACACTGGGCTAGATGTCAATCCGGTAGCCATTGAGTGGTGCCAACGGCATATCGAAACAGTTCATCCTTCTTTCCAGTTTGTTCGCCTGGATGTGCAGAACGACCGGTATAATCCTGAGGGACAGGCATTGGACGGCCGTTTCCGTTTCCCTTTCAGCGACAACACCTTCGACGTAGCCTACCTCTACTCCGTTTTTTCGCACATGGTCCAGGCCGATGTAGAAATCTACCTGGCTGAACTGCGCCGCATCTTGAATGAGAACGGCCGTCTCTTCTTCACCGCCTTCGCCGAAAAAGACGTGCCCGACATGACCGTCAACCCGGCCAACTACCGCAACATCGAGTGGAAATCAGCCCTGCACTGCGTGCGGTACAACGTGGATTCTTTGCAAGCGCTGCTGGTCCAGTGCGGTTTCCAGGTTGACGAATTTGTCTATGAACAAGAAACCAACGGGCAAAGCGCTTTCTATGTGTCCGTGGCTGCCTGATCTGGACGCTTGCCGCCCAGACCTCACGCCCACTGCGCGGCAGTAGCTTGATTCGTCTTGCGCCATGAACATTCGCCAAGCCCTGACCGACGGCCGTTCACTCCTCTCAACCTCTCCGACACCTGACCTGGACGCCCGGCTGCTTTTGCAGCACATCCTCCAGGCTCCCCACAGCTACCTCATCGCCCATGACGACGAACAGCTAACGGCCGTCCAAATCCAACAATACCGCGCCAGCCTGCAACGCGCCGCCGCCAAAGAACCCATCCCCTACATTTTGGGCCACGCCCCTTTCTACGACCTCGAATTCCTCGTCACGCCAGACGTGCTCATTCCTCGACCCGAAACCGAACAGCTTGTGCAGATGGCTCTCTCCTGGGCAAACGGGCGCGGTCCCATCCGCATCGTCGATGTGGGGACCGGCAGCGGCTGCATCGCCATCACCCTGGCCCGGCATCTGCCGCAAACGGCCGTTCAAGCCACCGATATTTCTCTGGCAGCGCTGTCGATTGCCCGGCAAAATGCTGTCAGGCTGGCTCCGAGCCGCGTCCAATTTCATCACGGCTCACTTCTGGAACCCATCAACCAGCCCATCGACCTGCTCGTCGCCAATCTGCCCTATGTCACAGATGGCGAGTGGACGATGCTTGACGATGGGGTAAAATTACACGAACCGCAAGTTGCCCTGCTCGGAGGGCCAGACGGTTTAGACCTGATCAAACCACTACTGGAGCAGGCCACCACCAAACTTATCCCTGGCGGCATTATGATTTTGGAAATTGGCTGGCGGCAAGGAGCCGCAGCCCAGGCGCTTGCCCAGGCGTGTTTTCCCTCCGCTGAGGTTGAAATTAAAGTTGATTTTGCCGGCCATGATCGATTTGTGGTGGCGCAAACAACAACGCACACGGGAGATTAAAGACTGGAGACCGGAACCCGGGGAGCAATTTCCCCACAAAACCCCCAGGCAACTCGCCTTTTACCGGCGGCTGACCCGGAAGCAATTCAACAGACGGCCGTTTTACTCCAACAAGGCCACCTGGTCGTTTTCCCTACCGACACGGTCTACGGCGTGGGCGTCTCCGCCTGGGACGATGCCGCTATTCGCGCCCTCTACCAGATCAAACAACGCCCACTAGACAAAGGCATCCCCATTCTCCTGGCCGATTCCGACGATTTAGACAAAATCGCCGCGCAGATTCCGCCGCTGGCGCGCCAGCACATCGCTCAATTCTGGCCCGGGCCACTCACCATCATCGTGCCCAAGCGGCCGGATTTGCCCGCTTCCCTATCGCCCAACGCGGGCATCGCCCTGCGTGTCCCCGACAATGCCGCAGCCCGCGCTCTGATTCGCGCCGCCGGCGGCGCGCTGGCCACCAGCAGCGCCAATCTTTCCGACCAGCCGCCGGCCCTCAGCGGCCAACAAGCCCTGGCGGCCCTGGACGGCCTGGTATCTATCGTTTTGGATGATGGCCCCAGCCCCGGCGAACGGCCGTCTACCATCATCAGCTATCTGCAAAACCCGCCCGCCATCGTGCGCGAAGGCCCCATCCCGGCTCACGCCCTGCTTTCCCCCGCCCAACTGAGGCAAACCAACCCATGAACCAGTTACTTCTGCCGCTGGTTTTAGCCTTTATTGGCCTGATTTTGGCTTTTCTAACCTACCGCGACATCCGTCGTGGCGGGGCGCGGTTTTACACGCTGGAGCGCGAAGAAATTTTGCGCCGCGCCAGTTACACGTTGATCGGCAGCGTGCTCTTTTTCCTGGGCGCAGTTGGCTTTTTTGCCTACACATTCCAACGCTCGCAGGCTGTGGAAACGGCCGTTTCCGGCGAAAATGTTGAAGGCGTTGTTACCGTTACCCCCACCCCCTTGCTGGAATCTTTTCCGCCAACACCCACCATGACAGCCACCGTAGATGTTTCTATTCCTACGCCCACCGCCACGCCCATCATCTGCCGCGCTGTGGTGGAAGGCACGTCCGGCAACGGCCTTACCCTACGCGATACGCCAGGCGGCGCGGAAGTCGCCATTTTGCCCGATGGCTCCATCCTGACCCTGAACCAGGATGAAGCAGCGCAGGAGTCTGGCGGTTTTATGTGGCGCAAAGTCAAATCCATCACCAATCAGGAAGGGTGGGTCGCTGAAGACTTTATACGCATTGGCGCGCCGTGTGAGTAACAAGGTGGTTGGGCGTGATTATTGGCATTGACGCCAGCCGCGCCGTCACCGCCCAACGCACGGGGACAGAAGCGTACGCCTTCTTTTTAATCCAGGCGCTCATCCCCCTGGCCGCCGAGCGCGGCCACCAGCTTCGGCTTTACTTCAATCAACCGCCGCCGCCCAATCTTTTCCCTCAAGCCGATTGTGCAACCTCTATCGTCATCCCTTTTCCGCGCCTGTGGACCCATCTACGACTGGCTCTTGAGCTGCAACGCCGCCCGCCGGACCTCTTTTTCACGCCGGCTCACGTCATTCCTTACACTTATACCGGTCCCAGCGCGGCCACCATTCACGATCTGGGCTACCATTATTTTCCCGAAGCGCACCCCAAACAGCAGTTGGCTTATTTGCGCTGGTCTACGCGACACAACGGCCGTCGCGCCCGCTATCTTCTCGCCGACTCTCAGGCCACCAAAGAGGATTTGGTCCGCCTGGATGGCCTCTCGCCCGCTAAAATCGGTGTGGTATACCCCGGTTTAGACCCCGCCTTGCAGCCGGTGACGGACGAGGGGGTGCTGACGGCCGTGCAGCAAAAATACCACCTCACCCCGCCATACCTTCTCTTTCTCAGCACCATCCAGCCGCGCAAAAATTTAGTGCGGCTCATTCGCGCCTACGCCGCCAGCAGGCTGCCGCACCAACTGGTGTTGGCAGGGAAAAGCGGTTGGCTGGCCCAACCCATCCTGGCGGAAGTCGCGCGTCATCCGGCGTCCATCGTCCTGCCGGGCTTCATCGACGACGCCGATAAAGCGGCGCTGCTTTCCGGCGCGGCGGCGTTTCTCTATCCATCTTTGTACGAGGGGTTTGGCTTCCCGTTGTTGGAGGCGCAGGTCTGTGGTGTGCCGGTGCTGGCAGCCGACACCAGCTCGCTGCCAGAAATCGCCGGCGATGCCGCCCTCCTGGTCGATCCGCTGGACACGGCGGCGATGACGGCCGCCTTGCAACGTCTGGTGCAAGACCAGACGCTGCGCTCGCGGCTCATAGGGCGCGGGTTTGAGAATGCGAGACGTTTTACCTGGCGGGAAACGGCCGTGCGCGCCCTGGATTTACTGGAAAACGGCCCGGGTTCTTGATCCCTTTCAGCTAAACAATTCTGGATTTGCCGCCACCCAGGCGAACAAATCACGGATGCCTTCCTCCGGCGAAACGGCCGGCTGCCAGCCCAACAAACGCCCGGCTTTGCGAATATCGGCCACAAAAACCCGCTGGTCGCCCGGCCGCCAATCGTGGTAGCTGATGGGCACCTCTCGCCCGGCCAATTCCGTCAACAGCGGCCCAAATTCGGTCCACACAGACAGCGTGTTCGCTGGTCCGCCGCCCAGATTGAGCGCCTGCCCGGCCAGATCGTCTATATGGGCGATGCCCAACTCGTAAGCGCGGATCAAATCGGTGACGTGCAGCAAATCGCGCACCTGCCGCCCATCGCCAAAGATGCTGATGGGGCGTTGGAATTGGGCAGCGATAACAAAGTGGGCCACCCAGCCCTGGTCTTCGACGCCGAATTGGCGACGGCCGTATATACACGATTGGCGAAAAACCAACGTCCGCAGCCCGTAAATCCGCGCATAATCGATCATGTACTGGTCGCCGGTGCCTTTGGAGCAGCCATAGGGGGAGTGGAAATCCAACGGGTAATCTTCGCCAATGCCGTGCGGATGGTTGGCGTAGGCGTAACGGCCGTCTTGTTCAATCACCCCCACGCCCTCCATGCCGCCATACACTTTGTTTGTGGAGGCATACAACACGGCCGCTTGCGGCGCTTGATGGCGCACAGCTTCCAACACGTTAAATGTGCCCAAAGCATTGATCTCGAAATCTTCGCGCGGATTTTGCACGGAGGTGGTGACGGCCACCTGGCTGGCCAGGTGCAGCACGACATTCGCGCCGGCTACCGCTTGCGCCAGGTGGTCATAGTCACGCACATCGCCGCGCACCAGGCGAATTTGGTCGCCATGCTGCTGGCGCAGCCAATCCAGATTAGCCTGCCCGCCGACGCGGCTCAGGTTATCATAGATGGTAATGTCGTGGCCCTGGGCGGCAAAATGATGGGCACAGTTGCTGCCGATAAAACCGGCGCCGCCGGTGATAAAAAATTTCATGATTCTTCCTTGATTGTTGCGATTAGAGATTTGTAAGCAGGGCGAGATTGGGTTCCCATTCGCAGCTCTTTCTTGCTGGTTTATACACCTGTGGCCTGGTTAAGCCTCAGTTTGCAGCCGCTCGTAGAGGGCGGTTTGTTGGGCGATGAGAAATTGGTGGTAACGGCCGTCTAGCGGCGTTACCGTCATCAACAATGCATCCTCCCCGGTATCCCGATAATAGCCACGCCGCTCGCCCACCACCACAAACTGGTATTTTTCATACAACTTCTGAGCGGGGAGATTGCTGCGGCGCACTTCCAATGTCACCAGACAGGCGGGGTGATCGTAGGCTTGTAAAAGGATGTTCAAAAACAGCAGTTCCCCCAACCCTCGCCCCTGCTGCTCAGGATGCACGGCAATGGTGCTGACATGGATCTCATCGCCGATGAGCCAGAAACCGGCAAATCCCACCACGATCCGTTGTTCGACCAACACCTGGTAATGGGCCATTTTATTGTCAGACAGTTCGTGCCGGAAAAGGCTCTCGCGGGTGGGCGTTGGGTACGCCAAACGGTCGATGGTTCCAATCGTTTTCAGGTCTGCAAGCTGCATGTTACGCAGACTAAAGGGTGCTGGCGGGGGTGGCTGCATGGCGTATCAATCGATGGCGGGGGACTCTATTTTCTGTCCGGCAGGATCGCGCAAATAAATGGGCGCCAGACTGCTGGCGTCATCGATCTGGCCTTTGCGCAGGCGCTGCCAGCCCAATTCGGCCAGGAAACCGGCGCGGCGCGCAGACAGCGCCGGTGTTCCCAGGCGAAATTCCTTGCTGGCCAATTTGATGAGGCGGGCGGCCTCCGGGGTAATTTCGCCGACGAACAGGGTGGGTTTGCTGACACCGGATAGGATATTTTCCCAGGAATCGATGACTGCGGGGCGGCGCGCCTGCCAACCGCCACGGGTTTGCCACTGGTAAACGGCCGCGCACACCCGCGAACGCCCGGCGGCGGCAGCCACCAGCAACTGCTCGGAAGATTGCTGGATGGAAGCGGCCACAATGTCTAAGGTGGGCACGCCGATGAGGGGGATCTGGTTGGCCAGGGCCAGCCCTTTACCCAGCGCCAGCCCGACACGCAGCCCGGTGTAGGAGCCTGGCCCAACAGCGACGGCGATGCCTTTCCAGTCGGCTGGGGATACGCGGACGCGCTCGCCCATTTCGGCGATAGCTGGCGTCAGTTCGGTGGTGTGGTTGTTCAGGCAGCGCCAGCCATATTCGGCGATAACGGCCGTGCCGTCATACAGCGCCAACCCCGCCCAGCGTGTTGCAGAATCAATAGCTAAAATCATTATACTTGTTCCATAGGATGTGGTTTGGCGGGTGATGGTTTAGACGCCAAACGCGCTTTGTTTAAAGTCAGTCAGCAGTTTGGCGGCGCGGTGGCCTGTGGCCGAAAAGCGCAGGCTGCGCCGGGTTTCATTCAGGTAAGCCAGATGAATTTCCAGCCGATCGCCGGGCAACCAGGCGGCCAACCGTTCTGGCCATTCGATCATGATGGTTTGCCGGTCGTCGAGGATGTCTTCCAGCCCAACCGTCCAGATATCGGCGGCGGATTCCAGCCGGTAGCAGTCGAGGTGGTAGAGGATACGGCCGTCTTTCAGGCGCGGGTATTCATTGACCAGGGTGAAGGTGGGGCTGGTAACACGCAGCCCTGTGCCCCAACCGCGACCAACGCCGCGAGCAACGGCCGTTTTCCCCGCCCCCAAATCGCCAAACAGACAAAGCACGTCGCCAGGCTCCAGCAGTTCGCCCAGCCGCACACCCAGGCGCACCGTTTGCTCTACGCCACTGCTAATAAAATCTAACGTCCACTTATCCAGAATCGGCATCGTCTAAAATCACCCACATCTGTTCAGGTCTCGCTACGAAGACCCTAAGGGTTTGAGTTTCCCAAAAGTCTACCTTCTCAAGGGCAAACCCTTAGGGTCTGTTTTGTTACCGCATTTCTATATTACCCTCGGCTATAATTATTATACCTTCCTCCGCCAATCATGGTATGATTGTATCGTCTTAGCAGGAAGTAAGAGAGGCCCAATCTATGCGAGTACTCATCATCTCAGACATCCATGCCAACCTCGCTGCATTTGAAGCGGTCTTGGCTGAGGCGCAAAACCAATGGGACATCATCTGGTGCCTGGGTGACCTTGTTGGTTACGGGCCTGATCCCAATGAGTGTGTCGCCCTGCTGCAAACCCATCCCCATATCAGCCTCTCCGGCAATCATGATTGGGCCGTGTTGGGCAAATTAGACATTCAAAACTTCAATCGAGAAGCGCAAATTGCCATCCGCTGGACACGAGAAGCCATCAACACCGATACCCACGATTATTTAGACGCCTTACCCCCAGTCCGATTGGAAGATCGTTTTACATTGGCCCATGCCAGCCCTCGCCAACCGGTGTGGGAATACATCCTGGATTCTTACACGGCCGCCATCAACTTCGAGCATTTTGAGACCCCGTACTGTCTGGTCGGTCATACCCACGTCCCAATTGTTTTTGAAGAAACCGACCCCAATCACGTCTCCTTTCACCGGCCGGATTACACCACGGAGCGGCTGCTGGCAGACAATCGCCTGATCATCAATCCTGGCAGTGTCGGCCAGCCAAGAGACTCCGATCCCCGCGCCGCTTATGCGCTTTTAGACACAGACACAAATATCTGGCAGTTTAAGCGCGTCGACTACCCCATCACCATCACCCAAGACAAAATGCGCCAATACGGCATTCCGTCGCGTCTGATCAAGCGGCTAGAATTTGGTTTGTAACCAAACCCGCTTTTCCTCATCAATCCAGGGAACCAATCACCCTTGTGGCGCGTTTATGAGTCATAATCAATCAGGAGGCTCAGCATGACTTGGAAACACAGTATTCCCCTATTCGTTCTTATTTTATTGTTGGCTGCTTGTGGCAGGAGCGCCGCTGTTGAATCTTCCAGAGAAATGGCTCCCGCAGCTCCGGCAGCCGATTCTATCGCTTATGAAGAAAGCGGCGCCGCATTTACCAGCAGCGACACCGCCAATACCGTTGTGGACACCCAGAGCAGTCTGCCGCAGGAGCGATTGATCATTCGCACGGCCGATTTGAGCATTGTGGTGATAGACACGGACGAGGCGATTGCAGCGATTACGCGAATGGCTGAAGAAAATGAGGGCTGGGTGGTAAGCAGCAATATGTACCAATACAGCGAAACGGCCAAAACCGGCGATATTACCATACGCGTGCCTGCCGCTGGTTTTGTCAGCGCCACGGAAGCAATTAAAGGGCTGGCCACGGAAGTGCGCCAGGAATCTATTTCCGGGCAGGATGTGACCGAAGAATTTGTGGACCTGACCGCGCGGCTGGGTAATTTGGAAGCAACGGCCGTGCGCGTGCGCGGTTTTCTTGAAGACGCCGACACAGTGGAAGAAGCGCTGGCAGTGAACCAGGAATTAAGCCGGCTGGAAGCAGAAATCGAAGTGATCAAAGGGCGGATGAAGTTTCTGAGCGAATCCGCCTCGTTTTCCACCATTTCCGTGCATCTGACGCCGGACGAACTGAATCAGCCGATTGAGATTGGCGGGTGGGAACCGCAAGGCATCGCCAAAGATGCTTTGGAGTCGTTGATTTCGGCGGCGCAGTTCCTGATTTCTGTCTTAATCTGGCTGGTTATTTTCTTCCTGCCCCTGGGCGTGGTGGTGGTGCTGCCGCTGTGGTTTGTCGGGCGCTGGATCCGCCGCCGCCGACGGGCCAAGAAAAGCCAACCGGCAGCCGTGGTCAATGAATCTTCCGCAGAAAACTAAACGCTGATTGCCTCGCGCACGGCCGTTACCTCATCCTGAAAAACGGCCGTGCGCTGCATCTCAAACCGCCGTGGTCGGGGCAGGCGAATGGGAAACCGGTGCGTAATCGTCGCCGCTTCCCCACTCGCTCTGCCCATTACCAGAACCTCGTCAGCCAGAAACACCGCCTCCGAAATACTATGCGTCACCATAAAAACAGTCACCGGATTGGCCTGCCAGATTCGCAGCAGTTCCTGACCCATGCGTTCGCGCGTCAGCGCATCAAGCGCCCCAAATGGTTCGTCGAGCAGCAGGAGCAGTGGTTTGTGTACCAACGCCCGCGCCAGGGCCACCCGCTGAGCCATCCCGCCGGATAGCTGGGCCGGGTAAGCATCCGCTTCGCCGGCTAGCCCGACCAGATCGAGCATCTGGCTGACGCGTTCTGCAGCGGAACGGCCGTTTATGCCCTGTAATTCCAGCGGCAGCACCACATTTTCATACACCGTGCGCCAGGGCATCAGATTGTCGCGCTGGAAAACAATGCCGACCGGCTCGTCGTGAGCCTGTTCGGGACGGCCGTTGTGCCACAACTGCCCACCACCCGGTGGCAGCAAACCGCCCAAAATGCGCAGCAGCGTCGATTTTCCCACCCCGGATGGCCCCACCAGGGCCACAAACGCGCCCTGAGCAATCGACAGCGAAACGTCAGCCAAAACGGAACGGCCGTCGCCATCCGGGTAGGCATAGTGGATGTGGTCGGCGGCCAGAAAAGGTGTCTCGTTCATGACGGCCGTATCCTACTGCGGCAGCGGCTGCGCCACAAACTCGTTGGTAAACGCCGCGTTCAAGTCAGGCAGCGGCGCATCCAAAAAGCCCATGTCCAGCAGCACCGCCTGCGTTTGCTGCCAGGAGGCGGCGTCGGTCAGGCCCAGGGTATCGGCCTGCCACAATTCAATGGAGGCCAAAAGAACATCGAGACGGCCGTCATCCAGCCCTTCCACATACTGCTTGCTAATCTGGTAAGCCGCCTCCGGATCAGCCAGCGTATCGCTCAACCCCAGCAGCGTGGCCCGCACAAACCCCTGCACCAGGTCTGGCTCGTTGGCCAACGTGTCTTCGTTGGTGATGATGCCATTCGCCACCAGATCAATGTAATCGGCGACCGCGATGACGTTAATCGCTTCGCCTTGCGCCGCCAACCGCACCGGTTCGTTGTTTATGTAAACCACAACTGCTTCCGATTGGTCAGATAGCAGCGATTCGACCTGATTAAACCCGATGTCGTTGGCCATGACGTCATCCTGCGTCAGGCCGTTGGCTGTCAACAGGCCCACGTAGCCCACGTAACTGGCGCCCCAAAAACCGGGCAACCCCACGTTACGGCCGGCCAAATCTTGCGGCGCAGCAATGCCGGCCGCCGCTTTGCTCACCACGGCGATGGGATACTTCTGAAACCATTCCATCACATATACCACCGGCAAATCTTGCGCCCGCGCCAGAATCACCTGCTCGCCGCTGACAATGGCCAGCGGCAGTTCGTTGGCTCCAACCAAAGCGATGCCGTCAGTTTCAAAGCTGTAATCAAATTCAATCTCCAATCCCTCAGCGGCGTAATAACCTCTCTCTGCGGCTACGTAAAAGGGCGCGTATTGCGGATCGGCAATATAACCCATCGGCAGCCGGATCTGGCGCAAACCAACCGGTTCCGGTTCGGCTTCCCGGCAGCCAGCCAATACGATGATGTTAAAAGCAAGCAGCAACCAAATTAGTTTTTTCATGGAGTCACCTCAATACTCAGGTTCACGTTTGCCAGCGCAAAACGCGCCGTTCAACCAGCGCCACCAGCCCATACAACGACAGGGCAATGGCCGCCAGTGTCAATAAAATCACAAAAACCAGGTCGGTTTTGAACTGGTAACGCGCCGTGACCAGTAAAAACCCCAACCCCTGGCTTTTCGGCTGCACAAATTCGCCCACCAGCGCGCCAATCACCGACAATGTAGCCCCCACTTTTAGGCCGGCCAGGATGATGGGCAGCGCGGCCGGAAATTCCAGCTTGCGGAAGATTTGGCCCGGCGTGGCTTTGAGGGCGTGCATCAACTCATAAAGTTCTGGCGGCACCGAGCGCAGCCCGGCAATGATGTTGATCAGTACCGGAAAAAAGACAACCAGCGCCGCCACCAGCACCCGCGACCAATAGGTAGAAGCAATCCAGATGGTGAGCAAGGGGGCAACGGCGATGATGGGGATGGCCTGTGAAGCGATGAGATAAGGGGAAATCAGGCGTTCGGCCAGCGGCGATTTTGCCAGCAGGTAGCCCAGCGGCAGGGCGACAAAAAAGCCGATGAGCAGGCCGGGGATAATTTCGCTGATGGTGATGAGGCTGTGGCGCAGGAGACGGCCGTCTGCCACCACAACCACTATCTGCTGCGCTACATTTGCCGGAGATGGCAGAATAAAACTCGGATACCCGCCAATCATCACCAGCAGCTGCCAGCCGGCCAGCAGCATGAGAAAAGAAATGAGAATCGTCAGCCAATTAGGCAAACTTCGTAACAGGCGCACGCTGTTCCTCGTTATTCAGACTTTATTTTCTATGCTGGGGCAAAGGGAAGAGAAGCGCAGAGGGGTTACGGCCGTTTCCCTTCCCGTTTGTCCACTCGCCAATCAACGAAGCAACAATACGCCGGTCGGAAAACCTGCCGCACACAGTACCTTCTCCCATCCAGACTCTCACTGTCGGCTCTGGAATTGCGCCAGATCAACCGCAGCTTTATGCAAGCTGCGGGTCGCGGGCTTGGCTTGCGCAGCCTCACCGCCGGTCGGGAATTACGCCCTGCCCCGAAGGTCTATATCAACTTGTTCAGCGGCGATTATACCTTTCTGGCATAGACGGGCAACCGCGCCGCAGCCAATTTCTGAGAATAATTTGAGGCTGCTGAGGAGAAATGCAGGTTTGTGGTATACTCAGGGGTCGATTTGAGATTTTAGAAGAGAGGTTTAACTAATGGCAAAAAAAGCAGCTAGAAGACGGAGACGGACATTTTCGGAAAAGGTTTTGATGGTTTTGGGGATTCTCATTGCTTTGAGCATGATTTTGTCTCTGATCATCAACTTTGTGCCCAATTTAAGTTAGTCTGTTTCGTAAGGCAAGATAAGGAGAGTGAACGGCCGTTAGCCGTTATCTCTCCTTATCTTGTTTTTTAATCCACATTCATTCCGCGCCTACGATTGATCGTTGAGCGCGCGTTTCAAACCATCCTCAAGATCAGACGGCAGCGTCGTCTGGATTACTTTCCCTTCATACGGCCGTAAAGCCGCCAGAGCCATCCCGGTGTTCGCCGACCGTATCACAAAAAAAGCGGCCGACGTGCCCGGCTGAAGCGACTCCGAAATTTCCTTGATAAATTTCTTGTCTACGCCCATGTCAGACAACTTGCCGTAAACCATCCCGCCAATTGCCCCAACCAACAAACCGCCAATAGGAATGAGAAACAAAACGCCCAAAAACATTCCCAATAGGCCGCCAAATGCCGCGCCTTGTTTAACGCTTTTGTCCATGGCGTCTTTCACCCGGACTTTCCCGTCGCTGTCCTTAACAACAACGGCCGTGTCTTCCAGGTTGATAAACGAGTGATCTTCCAGCCCTTTGATTGTCTCTACAACTTGTTCGGCTTTGTCTTCTGTGTCAAATGCAATAACGACTAAATCTCTGCTCATTATGATATGTCTCCTTGCGGTTATAAAACTGGTAAAAGTTAATCTAACTGGGCAAACTCTAAGGGCTTTGTTAAATCAGGATCGTTTTCCAGAGGTCAAAAACCCTTGGGGCTTAATTATAAATGAGAATACCATACAGGAAAATAAAGAGCAGGCAACGGCCGTTTGCCCATTGCCTGCTCTATAAATCTTGCCCACAGGTGGGAACTTGTTAGCTTTCGATGTCCACCACGGCCGTCATCCCCCACCGCAGCGGCAAATCCGGCGCCGCGTCCAAGGCCACCGTCACCTCATAAACCACATCGCCGCGCGCCAAACTGGCCACCAAAGCCACATTGGTTACCACACCCGAAACACTCTTTCCGGGAATGGCGTCAAAGGTCGCGGTTACTTTGTCGCCAGCATTGACAAACGCCACATCCAACTCTGTCAGATCCGTCGTCTTAATTTGCCAGCCAGAAAAATCGGCCATCGTCACCACCGGCAAACCAGAGCCAACCAATTCGCCCACGTTTGTATTAATCCGCGAAACCGTGCCATCAAAGGCAGCCTTCAATGTCATTCGGTCCAACATTGCCTGGGCCACGGCAACGCCAGCTTCAGCCTGTACAACCGTCGCCTGCGCCTGCGCCACAGCCGCGTCGGCCTGGGTCACGCCCGTTCTGGCGCTCTCCACGCCGACCTGCGCTTGCAGCACGCCCACTTCCGCGATGGCGATCCGTTCAGGCGAAACCGGCTCATTCAACAAGTCTAACTGCGCCTGGGCCAGATCGCGGGCGGCAATGGCCACCCCGACGCCGCCCTGCGCCGCCTGCTGCTGCACGGCCGTTGGGCCAGCTTGCAGCGCATCCAGACCCGCTTGGGCCGCCGCCTGATTCTGGCGCGCGGCTTCCAGTTGGGCGCGGGTGGTCTCTTCGACAGTGCCATACAACGGGCAAACCTCGCCGTTCGGCGTATCGAAACAGGTGGTCAAAATGGTATCGTAGCTCTCTTCCAGCGTACGAACCTGGGCGGCGGCGGCGGCCACTTGGGCCTGCGCCTGGCTAATTTGCGCGTTTGTGCCCACGTTTAAGGCGGTGTCTCGCTGCCCCGCAGCCTGGTTCACGGCCGCTTCGGCGGCGGCCAGATTACTTTCGGCGGCAGCGATTTCTTCCGGGCGTGGTCCGGCTTTTACCAGCGCCAGATTGGCCTCGGCAGCGGCGACTTGCGATTCGGCCGTCTGAATGGCGGCTTCGGCCAGCGCTTTTTGGTTTTCCGCCAGCGTCACAGTGGCCTGGGCCGATGTCAGCCTGGCTTGCGCTTGCTGCAGCGCCAGGTCAGCCTCGATGGTATCCAGGCGAATGAGGGCATCGCCGGCTTTCACCGTGGCGCCTTCGCGCACCAGAATTTCGGCCACCCGGCCGCCCATCTGGAAGGCAAGGTCTACATTAAAGAGCGGCACAACCTGCCCCTCGGCGTTTACAAGCGCGCCGGTTGATTGGGCGGCGGGGGCGGCGGCGGCCACGGCTACGGCCGTTTCCGGTGCGCCCCCCGGCTGACCCGCAGCAATTAACAAAACTGCTACCAGCAGTAAAAATCCTAAAAGGAGACGTTTTTTATTCATAGTTTGGCGTCCTTGTCCATGCAGTCGCATGATTATTGATTTGTATCGATGCTGACGAATGCCGTCATCCCCCAGCGCAGGGGCAGCGTAATGCCATCTTCCAGGGCCAGCGTAACTTGATACGTCACGTCGCCGCGCACAATATCGGAAGCGGAAGCGATGTCGATAATGGTTCCGCGCAGCGTTTCACCGGGGAACGCGTCGATGGTCACATCGGCCGTAAAGCCATTTTCGATGGCCACAACACTAATTTCCGATAAATCGGTCGTTTCTACCTGCCAGCCGCCAAAATCGGCCAGCGTTAACACCGGCGCGCCAGCAGCAATCACCTGATTCGCCTTCACGCCGATATTGGCCACCGTACCGGCAAAAGGCGCGCCGAGGGTGCGTCTTGCCAGAGCAGTTTGGGCGGAGGTGAGCGCTGTTTCCGCTTCGGTCACGGCGGCCTGGGCCTGGGTAACGGCCGTTTCCGCCTGAATGACTCGCAGTTCGGCTTCCATTGCGCGTTTTTGCGCGCTAACAACAGAGGCTTCCGCCACCGCAATTTGCTCTTCGCTCGCGCCCAATTTCACCAACGCCAACTGCGCTTCAGAAGCGTCGCGTTGGCTCGATGCTGCGGCAACCGAGCTGTTAGCGGCCGTTTGCGCTGCGGCAATCGGCCCGGCGCGCAGTTCAGCCAACGCAGCCTGCGCCGCGTTCACGTTGGCCTGGGCAGCCACCAATTGCAGCCGCGCCTCTTCACGCACGGCCGCGTCGGCGTCTACGTTTTGGGAGACAGGTTCAAATTGCTTTTGCGCGGCCACAAATTGGGCTTGCGCCGCCGCAACTTGCGCCTCCGCCGCCTGAATTTCGGCGCTCGTTGGCCCTTGCAAGGACAAAGAGCGGTTGCCCGCCGCCAGATTGATCGAGGCCTCAGCCGCCGCCACGCTTTGCTCGCTAAGCGCGATTTGCGCGGCCGTCGGCCCAGCCTGGGTCAACGCCAGATTAGCCTGGGCGGCTTGCACGGCAACATCGGCCGCCTGGACGCCGGTTTGAGCGGCCAATAAGCCGGCGCTGGCCGTTGTCAGGTTGGCGTTGGCCTGCACCAGAGCAGCCTCCGCCTGGGTCACGGCCAATGCCTGATCGGTGGTATCCAACTGCAGCAAGGGGTCGCCAACTGCCACAACATCCCCTTCAGCGACCAAAACACCGGTCAGTTGACCGCCGGTTTGAAAGGAGAGGATCGTTTGCTGCAGCGGCGTAATTTGCCCTTCAGCAGTTACCAGGTCCAGATTGGTTTCTACACTGATCGTATTGGGGTCTACAACCGTTTCGGCCGTGTCTGCGGCCGGTTCCGGCGCCAAAAATTGCTGGTACGCGAAAAAACCGGCCCCAAGCAATACGACGACAACGATGACGCCAATGATGGCGCGTTTTACATTCATAGGTAACTCCTCACTCCGTGATGATAAGGTTTATAGGTTATCCGAGACCGGGCTGATCTCGAAATTTAAATTAATTTAAGGTTTCTCTGAGAAGACCCTAAGGGTTTTTTAGGCCCACGTGGTTTAACTTTTCAAGAGCAAACCCTTAGGGTCTTCCCGACCCTAAGGGTTTTTGAGGTAAGAGCCAATATATCGGCTTTTAATGGCTCAATTCGTCCACAATTTCGCCATCGGCCAGGGTGATGGTGCGGTTTACGCGATTGGCCAGTTCGTTGTCATGCGTCACCATCAGGATGGTTTTGCCTTCGGCGACTAAACTCTCGAACAGGCGGAAAATGGAATCGGCCGTTTTGGAATCCAGGTTGCCGGTTGGCTCATCGGCCGTCAGGATGGGCGGGTCGTTGGCCAGGGCGCGGGCAATGGCCACACGCTGCTGCTGCCCGCCAGAAACTTCGGAGGGCAGTTTGTATGCGTGTTCCACCATTTCTACCTGTTCCAACAAATGCAGCGCGCGGTCTTTGCGTTCTTTGGGCGTGTATAAATTGCGAAAATCCATCGGCAGCATGATGTTTTCCAGGCAAGACAGCATGGGCAGGAGTTGGAAAAATTGAAAAATAACGCCTACGTTACGGCCGCGCCATTCGGCCATTGGCCCTTCGCCCAGGTGGTGAATGGCCTGGTCGCCGACATAAATGCTGCCGGCCGACGGCCGATCGATGCCAGTGATCATGTTAATGAGCGTTGATTTACCGCTGCCAGATTTGCCCACCACACTGACAAATTCGCCGGTGTCTATTTTAAGATCAACCTTCTTCAACGCCGGAAAATCACCGGCGGGGGTGTGATAAGTTTTGATTACCTGGTGCAAATCAATCAGGTGGGTCGGTTTGTACCCGTTGGTGGGAATTGTCTTGTCGTTTCCTATTTGGAAGAGTTTGTTAAGCATAAATACCTCGGGGCAACTTTTGGCTTCCAGGCAAAACGTCGCCAGATATCCGTCAGAACGACGGATTCAGCCAAAAATAAGTTACTCGTATGCCAGAACCTCTCGGATTGTTAAGCGGGATGCGTTGCGGGCCGGACCTAACGAAGCAGCGGCCCCTAAGACGCTGATAATCACCAACCAGAGGATCATGCCACTCACGGAGAAGGTGTTATCGAGGGGAAATCCGAGGAGGGCGATGCCGACCTGGTAGCTGAGGATGCGGCTGAATGGATAGGCTAACAAGCTGCCGCCGGCAAAGCTAAGCCAGCCAATTAGAATGCCTTCGGCAAGGACGATAAGGCGCACGGAATTGTCGGATGCGCCGATGGCGCGGAGGACGCCAATCTCGCGGATGCGCTCTAGGACGTTGATGCTCATGGTGGTCGTAAGGCCCAGGCCGCCGACAGCGGCCAATAATCCGGCCATCATCACAAGGAAACCGACCACGATGTTGAAGCGGAAGTCGGCTTGTTGGCGAATTTCTTCGGTGACGCGGGAGCCATCAACGCGGAGGCCGGCTTCCTGGTAGCGCGTGGAAAGCAGCACGGCCGTGTCCTCCTGACTTTGCAGGTCGTGTTGGGCCGTGACCACGCGGATGCTGTTGGCCTGTTCGATGCGCCGGGTGACGTAGGCATAATCGTCGGCGGAGACAAACACAAAGGGGCCGTCGGCGGTGCTGCGAGCTATGCCAACGATTTGCCAGTTGGTGTCACGGCCGTCTATGTTCAAAGTCACCGTGTCGCCTAAGCCCAGGTCCGGTTCGTCGTCGAGGAAGTCGGTGTTGACGACAATGGCATTGGTTTCATTGGGCGAAAGCCAACGGCCGTCTTCCAGCGGCGGGGCCATCAGCTTAGAATCGACCGGGGCGGCTTGCAGGGTAAAGCTGTCGCTTTCGGAATCATCGGGACGAACGCGCTGCACGGCGGCGGTGTTCCAGGCTTCGTAGGCTACCACGCCGGGCGTTTCGCGGGCGATTTGCTCGATTTGCGCCAGGCGGTAGGGGCGGTCGAAGTTGATGCGCACGTCGTATTGGTGGAAGCGCAGGAAGCTGTCGACGGTGGTTTGCACCGAATCACGCACGCTGAGGACGGCAATGAACAGACCGGTGCCTAAAACAAGGGTGGTGAGGGTAAGCGCGAGCCGCCCTTTGCGCCGGATGGTGTTGCGTAGGGAGATGATTAACGGCCGTTGCACCGGCAGCCACTCCTGAAAAGCGGAGAACAATCGCTCCAAAAACCCTTTGTTATATCCCTGACCCATGCCCAGGCTGTTGAGCGCTTTGTGGGTAGTCACCTGGACGCCATTCAGCACCGGCCAAAGCGCCGCCAAAAGCGGCACCAGCAGCCCGACAGCCACTTGCAGCAGCAAAATCGAGGCCGGAACCTGTAAGCTGGCTACCTGAAAATTCAGCAGCCCGGACACAAAATCACGGACCAGGTATTGCGCGGACAAGATTCCCAGGGGCATGCCCACCACCAGAGCCATCAGGCCATAACTGAGCACCGTGACCATGTACATGGCCATGATCTGGCGGCGCTTGGCCCCCACCAACTTCATGACGCCGATCTGGCGGGTGTGCTGGCTGAGGAGCGCAGAAATGGTGTTCACCACCAGGAAACTGGACAAAAAGAGGATGAGGACGCCAAAAACGCCGATCAACATGACCAGGGTTTGGATGATTTCTTGCGCCCAATGTTCGCCGGGGTTGGGAATGCGGCTGGAGTAAACCACGCTGCCATTTTTTTCCAATTTATCCTGGATGGCGTCGCGGACGGCTTCGATGTGGGCTTTGTCGCCGGTGTTTTCGGCGGCAATGAAGCGGACTTCGGTGTAGAAACGGCCGTCGCCCAACGATTCCATCGTCTCTGGGGTCACATAACCAAAGGCGTTGTTGGTAATTTGGGCGTTGGGGACGTGGCTGTCGTGGGCTGTGCCCACCAATTGCAGCTCTTTGCGTGTGCCGTCTTCCAGTTCAATCTGGATTGTGTCGCCTACATTGGCCTGAAGAAAGTCCAGGGAAAGGGCTTCGATGAGCAGTTCTTGTTTGCGCGGCGGCCATTGACCATCTACCGGGATGATTTTGTCTAGCTGCATGGCGTTGAAGTCGGGCACGGCCGTTAACGCCAAATCGCGCCATTGGTTTTCCCCCACAGCCACCTGCACCCGCAGCGTTCGCCGCCCTTCGGCCACGGCCACCTCCGGCATGGCGGCCACCCCTTTGATCATATCGTCGTTGATGGGGGAGGTATACAACACGCCCGACGCCGGATTCGACGATAAATAATCGCGGTTCAGTTCACGCAGTAAAATATGTTGTCCTGTGGCGACCAGCCCAACGGCAAACACGCCCACGGCAATAGCCAGCACCACCAATAAGGTGCGGGCTTTGTTGCTCCACAGGTCTAAGGCGACTTTACGCCAGCGAATTCTCAGCATTATTGATTCCTAATTTGCGCCAAAATAAACCAGGAAAACCCTTTGGGTTTAACTTGTCCAGAACAAACCCTCAGGGTCTGGTCCTGTAACGGTAACTTTTTAATTTTGAAGTTCCATTGGTGGCTTTTGGCCGGGTATTCAGAATTTTATTGGCAACGGCCGTAAAATGCCGCCAATCTCTACCTCTTCTAACTGTACATTCATTGCCCGCCCACGCCATGTGCCGATGGTGCTATTCGCCGGTCAGGGTAGACGGCCGTCCATTAGCCAATCGGCACATGACTTTCGGCCAACAAACAACCCGCCCACTTTTCTATCCTGCGACATATTGCCCACCTTTCCCCAGGTATGATAATCTGGGAGCAGCACGGCAAACATGATCAACAATCGCCTGACCCAATGGTTTCCCCCGCCACGTTCTTTCCGGCGCATTTTTACGCTGATGTATTTTGGCGTCATCTCGGCGGTAATCTACTTCAGCCTGATTCGCCAATGCGACAACCGCTTTTTGCTGGGCAACACCGGCATCCTGGTGGGCATTTTGCTGCTGCTGCTGGGCATGGAGCAGTTCGAGCGCCAGCGATATGGCTTCACCACGCCCACCCGACCGGCAGTTTTTCTGCTTCTCCTGCGTATGGCCTTATTTGCGGCCGTAGCCGTGATCGATTGTTCAGGCTTCGCCGCGTTTCTCTTCCCGCTGGTCCCGTTTTCCGCTTATTTTGCCTTTGGCGGGCGGGTGAGTAATTTCCTGGGCCTGTTTTACTGGGGCTACTACCTGTGGCAGTATCGCCCATTCGCCAATCAGGGCGAAGGCAGCGTATTCAACTGGATGGTGTTTACCCTGCTGCTGTTTTTTATGCTCGCCATTGCGCGGGTGATAGACAGCGACGAACGCAACCAGCGGCATCAGCAAGAATTACTGGCCGACCTGGAAGCTAGCAATGTCAAACTTCAGTTGTACGCCGAGCAGGTGGCCGAACTGGCGGCCACAGAGGAGCGCAACCGTCTGGCGCGTGATATTCACGACTCGGTGGGGCACCGGCTGACGGTGGTGAACATTCAACTAGAAAAGGCGCTGGCCTACAAAGACCGCGATCCGGCCGAAGCGGAACAGGCGATGCTGGATGCGCGGCAGGCGGCCCGCGAAGCGCTGCAAGACGTGCGCCGTTCGGTGGGCACGCTGCGCGACGGCCGTGGCGGATTTTCGCTAGACCTGGAGCTGGGCAAGTTGGTGCAGGGGATGCGTCACGGCCGTTTCACCCTCGACTACCAATTCAACGGCACAGAAGATAGCTACCCCTATCCGGTCCTCATTTCGCTTTACCGCGCCGCCCAGGAAGGGCTGACCAACGTGCAAAAACACGCCCAGGCCAACCATGTCAGTCTGCGCGTCGATCTGGGCGAAGAAGCGGCTACGCTTTGTTTGTGTGATAATGGGGCCGGCTTTGAAACGGCCGTGCTTGCCGATTTAGCCGCCGCCAAAACCCACAGCTTCGGGCTGCAAGGCATCCGGGAACGGCTGGAACTGGTCAGCGGCCAGATGGAATTAACCAGCCAGCCCGGCGCAGGCACAGACTTACGCATTACCATTCCCAAGCGAGTCGGGTAATAAACAAGGCGACGACCGGCCGCATCCGCTAAAATGCGCGCCCTTTTCTGGGAAAAGATGAACCCAAAAGAAACCATTACACTTCTCATTGTTGACGACCAGCGCCTGATTCGGGAAGGCATCGCCTCGTTGTTGAATATTCAGGCAGGGCTGGCGGTGGTGGGCACGGCCGTTAACGGCCAGGAAGCCATCGACAAAGCCCTTGCCCTGACGCCGGATGTGGTGCTCATGGACGTGCGTATGCCCGTGTTGGACGGCGTGACGGCTGCGGCGCGCATCAAAAAACTGCTGCCCGCCTGCCAGATCCTCATGCTTACCACCTTCGACGACGATGAATACATCGTCAAGTCGATGCAGGCCGGGGCCAGCGGCTACCTGCTGAAGGACATCCCGGCCACCGATCTGGCGCAGGCTGTCCGGCTGGCTTATGCCGGGATTTACCAGTTAGACACGGCCGTCGCCGGCAAATTGCTCGGCGCGCTGCTGCAGAAGGAAGCGGGGGAAACGGCCGTTGCCCCCACCGCCATCCCCGACCATGACCTGACCGAGCGTGAACTGGAAGTCCTGCGGCTCATCGCCACCGGCGCAACCAATCGAGAAATCGCCGCCCGGCTGGTGGTCAGCGAAGGCACCGTCAAAAACCACGTTTCCAGCATCCTCAGCCGCCTGGGCCTGCGCGACCGCACCCAGGCCGCCCTGTACGCCCACGAACACCATTTAATTGACAATTGACAATTGACAATTGACAATTAGCCTCTGTCATGAATCCAATCATCGAGACGCATCAGCTCACCAAAATCTATGCGCCGCCGCAAGGCTGGCGGCGCGTGGCCCGGCAAACGCCGGTCACGGCCGTTGCCGACATGACCCTCACCGTGCCGCCAGGAGAACTGTTTGGCCTGCTGGGACCAAACGGCGCGGGCAAAACCACGCTCACCAAGATGCTCTGCACGCTCATCATGCCCAGCAGCGGCCAGGGGCGCGTTGTCGGCCACGATTTGCACGATACGCTGGCGATTCGCGCCGCCGTGGGGCTGGTGGTGTCCGACGAGCGCAGCTTCTTCTGGCGGCTGTCGGCGCGGCGCAACCTGAATTTTTTCGCGGCCATGCACGGACTGCACGGCCGTGCTGCCGCCGCCCGCGTGGATCAAGTCCTGGCCGACGTGGATTTGCTGGATGTGGCCGAGCGGCGCTTTAGCAATTTTTCCAGCGGCATGAGGCAGCGTCTGGCTATCGCCCGCAGCCTGATCCACCGGCCACAGCTTCTTTTTCTCGACGAACCGAGCCGCAGTCTGGACCCCACGGCCACCAACCGCCTGCACGCCCTCATGCTGCGCCTGATGGCCGAGCAAGGATTGACCATTTTTCTGATCACGCATGATCTGGCGGAGGCGGAGAAGTTGTGTGATCGGGTGGCGCTGGTGCATCACGGCCGTATCCAAACCATTGGTCGCCCGGCCGATTTGCGCCGCGCCCTGCGGCCGCAGCGGTTGTATGAGGTGCAGGTAGGTGATGTTGGGGAAGGGGAAACGGCCGTGCTGCCCGCCCTGCGCGCCATCGCCCCCAACGCAACCATGCCGGAACCGGGCCAGCTTGTGTTTCGGGCGGGGGAGGAGGATGGGGTGTTAACGGCCGTGCTAGACCACCTCCGCCAAAGCGCCATCCCCATCCACGCCATCACCGCCACCCCGCCCAGCCTGGAAGAAGTCTTCGCCCACTACACGGCGGAGAATGCGGAACGCGAAGTGCGGAGCGCGGAACAATGACCCACCAACCAACCATCAAACCATCAAACCTCCTCTGGTCCTTCCTCGTGCGCGACTTCCACACCGAAGTCAGTTACCGGCTGGCTTTTTTGGTGAGCATTGGCGGCATTTTGCTGCGGGCGCTGGTCTTCTTTTTCCTCTCGCAGTTCATCAACGCCATCGCCGGGCCAAATTTGGATTTGTACAATGGCGATTATTTCTCGTTTGTCATCATCGGCATTGCCCTGGGCGGCTATTTTAGCACCGGCCTGACCGGTTTTGCCGACGCCCTGCGCCAATCGCAGACCACCGGCACGCTGGAAGCGATGATGATGACGCCCGTGCCCGTCTCCTGGATCGTGGTGGGATCGGCCGCCTGGAGTTATGTCTACACCACATTCCGGGTGATTGTGTATCTGGTGATTGGCGTGCTGCTGTTGGGATTGGACCTGAGCCGGGCCAACTACCCGGCGGCGCTGCTAATTTTGCTGCTGTCTATCGTCGCCTTTGCCAGCATCGGCATCCTCACGGCCAGCATTATCATGGTCATCAAGCGCGGCGAACCGATTACCGGCCTGTTTGCCAATCTGGCGAATCTGGTGGGCGGCGTATTTTATCCGGTGGCGATATTGCCGGGCTGGCTGCAGGTGATTGCCGGGCTGCTGCCCATCACCTACTCTATGCGGGCAATGCGCGCCGCTTTATTGACCGGCGCGTCTTGGGGCGAATTGGCGGGGGATTTGCTGGCGCTGCTGCTGTTTTGCGTGGTGCTGTTTCCGCTGTCGCTGGTCTTGTTCCGTTTCGCCGTCGACCGTGCGCGGGCAGATGGCAGTCTGGCGCATTATTAAGCAGAGTTGTGGGAGTTGGATTCAGTAACGGCCGTTTCCCTCCCCCACTTCTCTGCCCCTCTCAAACCCATCAAGCCACAAACAAATCCACCACTTCAAATTTGGTCACGTCTACCAAACCCAAATCTGAAATGCGCAGTTCGGGAATGACCACCAGCGCCAGCAGACTGAGCTGCATGTAGGCATTGTGCAGCGTGCAGCCGCATTCGGCCATCGCCGCCACCATGCGGGCGGCTTTCTCGGCCACGATTTCGGCGCGCTCGTCGGACATGAGGCCGGCGATAGGTAGTTCGACCAGGGCAATTTCACGGCCGTTTTTCACCACCACCACGCCGCCGCCCACAGCTCCCAGCCGGTTGGCCGCCAGGGCCATATTCGCCTTGTCTGTGCCGACGACGATCATGTGGTGGCTGTCGTGGGCCACGGTGGTGGCGACGGCGCATGGCGCGTTGAAGCCGAAGCCATGAACAAAGCCATTGGTGACGCCGCCGGTGGCTTGATGCCGCTCCACCAGAGCGATCTGGCACACGTCTTGCGCCGGATCGCCAATCACCAGGTTGTTTTCAACCGGCAAATCGCAGGTGAGGGCACGCGTAGGGGCCTGGTTTTCGATGACCCCGATGACGCGAGTGGGGAGTGCGGAGTGCGGAGTGCGGAGAGTGGGAGCATGGATGTCGAAGTCGGTGGGTTGCAGATGTTTGCCGAGTTTGACAGTGTTTTTGGCAAAAGCGGGGTAGTTGTGGGGTGGCAGGTCAATGGCGAGACGGCCGTTTTCCGCCACTACCTTGCCGCCAGCCACCACTACCTCAATCGGCAGTTCCACCAAATCGCTGCTGATGACGATATCGGCGTAGCGGCCAGGAGTGATGGAACCGATGTCTTTTTCCACGTTGAAGTGGACGGCCGTGTTCAGCGTGGCCATCTGGATGGCCGTGATAGGCTTCAGGCCCTGGGCGATGGCGTGGCGCACGACCCGGTTCATGTGGCCTTCGTGGACCAACGTGCCGGAATGGCTGTCGTCGGTGCAGAGGATGAAGCTGCGGCTGTCCAGGCCCATTTCGGTGATGGCTTTGATCTGCGAAGCCACATCGTACCAGGCGGAGCCGAGGCGCAGCATAGCCTTCATGCCCTGGCGCACGCGGGCAATGGCATCCTGAACGCGGGTTCCCTCGTGGTCGTCGGCGGGGCCGCCGGCCACATAACCGTGGAAAGCACGGCCTAAATCCGGGGAGGCGTAATGGCCGCCGATGACCTTCCCAGCTTTCATCGTTTCGGCCATTTCGGCGTGCATTTTGTCGTCGCTCATAAAAACGCCGGGGAAATTCATCATCTCGCCCAGGCCGATGATGCCGGGCCAGGTCATGGCCTCGGCGACTTCGGCGGGTCCGATGGAGGCGCCGGGGGTTTCCAGACCGGGGGCGCTGGGTACGCAGGAGGGCATTTGCACGTAGACGTTGATGGGCAGGTTTTGCGCTTCGTCGTGCATCAGGCGGACGCCGGGCAGGCCCAGCACATTGGCAATTTCGTGAGGGTCGATGAACATGCTGGTGGTGCCGTGGGGGATGACGGCGCGGGCAAATTCGGTGACGGTGACCATGCCGCTTTCGACGTGCATGTGGGCGTCGCATAGGCCGGGGATGAGGTAACGGCCGTTCGCCTCCACCACCTCCGTCTCTTGCCCAATGGCATGAGCGGCGTCCTCGCCCACGTAGGCGATGCGGCTGTGGTAGATGGCCACGTCGGTATGGGGAATGATTTCGCCGCTGTGGACATTGACCCAACGGCCGTTGCGAATTACCATCGTCGCCGCTTTGCGGCCCATGGCAACATCTACTAAATCTTTTGCTGTTTCGTGCCAGGTTTGTCGGTTAGTCATGGGTTAGCTCCGTTTGGAATGGGTTTTGTGATCTTTCAATCTGGTAATATCTGGATGGGTTCGATTGCTGCTTTGGCTTGTTCCTGTGCTTCAGGGGCGGTTGGCAGGCATAGCGTAAAGGTCGTGCCGACGCCGATCTGGCTTTCTACCCGGATGTCGCCGTGGTGTTTTTGCACGATCTCGCGGGCAATGGAGAGTCCCAACCCGGTTCCGGGCAAGGTAGATTGGCTAACGGCCGTTCCCCGGTAAAAACGCTCAAAAATATGCGGCAAATCGGCGGCGGCGATGCCTGTGCCGGTGTCGTCCACCGTGATGCAGATGGTGTCTTGGGAACCTGTCTGAGTGCCGACGCGAATAACCCCTTTCGGCGTGTAAGCCAGAGCGTTTTGCAACAAGTTTTGCAAGACAACCTCAAGCTGCTCTTTGTCGCCCAGAATGGGCGGCAAATTGGGCGAAAGCTGAGCCAGTATTTGCACGCTGTCCGCTTTTTCCGCCAATGACTGAATATCGGCCACGCATTCCGCCACAATCTTGTTGACATCTTGCGGCGCTAACTGCATTTGCGTTTTGCCCATGTCCAACCGCGACAACTGTAGGGTGTCGTCTATGAGCGAATTCAGCCGGTCTACCTGCTTGCGCAGGATGGCTTCATATTGGCCCCGCCGATCCTGACGGCCGTGCTGCAACAAATCCAGGTAAAGCGACAAATTGGTGATGGGGGTGCGCAGTTCGTGGGAAACATCGGAGACAAATTTAGATTTCAGGCGGTCTAGTTCTTGCAGGCGTTCGTTGGCTTCGGCCAGTTCGTGGGTGCGGGTTGCTACCCGCTGTTCCAGCGTTTCCAGAAGCATGGCCCGGCCTAAGGCGCTGGCGGCAATTTCGGACACGGCCGTTAACAAATTTATTTCTTCCCGCGAAAAGTCTCGTGTTTCGCTGACGTTGACATGCAAAACGCCGATCACCTGGGTTTGCGTTTGCAGCGGCAGAGAAATGCTGGCTCTCAGGGCTTGGGGCGGCACTTTCTCCGGCGGAAATGGCACAAAAAGCGGGTCTTGTTGGACATCTTGGGAGATGTAGGGGGCGCCCACGGCCGCGACGTGCCCCGTAATGCCCTTGCCCAGGCTGCGCCGATGGCCGATGACGCTGGGCAAATATGGCCAGCAAGCCCGAAGAACCAACGCGCCATCTGGTTCTAACAAATAAATGCTGCCAAACGAGCCGGCGACAACGGCCGTCGCATGTTCAATTACCGTCGGCAGTATCTCGTCCACCGTTTGGGCTAAGCGCAGCGCGGCCGAAACCTGCGTCAACGCTTCCAGTTCGCTGGCACGGTGCTCCACCTCGGCAAAAAGCTGCGCATTTTTTAAGGCCACCGATGCCTGAGCGGTGACCATTTCTGCCAGACGTACATGTTCCTCGGCAAAATAATGAGGCGCGGCGCTGTCCAACGAAAATGCGCCAATCACACGATTGCCATCGGTAATGGGGGTGCCTAACCAACTGCGCACGTAATGGGTGGCGGGAATCTGCTGCCACCGAGGGTCGGTCTGCGTGTCGTGAATAATTACGCTTTGCTGTTGGTGGAAAATGGGCGACAAGGTCTGGTTGGTATGAATATGAAGGCTGGCTTCCGTAACGGCCGTTTCCACCCCCCAATTCTTATAACCATGCTGGAAATGGGTCCGGGCATAATCGCCGCTTTCATCTGGCAGCAAAATGCAGGCGCTGGATACCGGAATTATCTGCACCAGATACTCCAGCAGCGTTTCCAAGACGCGGTCTCTATCCAAAGTTTGCGTCAAACCCTCATTGATTGTGCGTAAAATAATGGCTGTCCGGTGGGCCGTTTGTTCGGCCGTATACAGGCGCGCATTTTCCAGAGCGATGGCCGCCTGGTTGGCAAACGTCTGCGCCAGAGCCACTTCTGTTGGGCCATACGCCTTAAATCGTTGATGATCAACCGTTAAAAGACCCTGAACCTCCCCGTGGATAATCAATGGCGCACAAATCCAGCCGCGAACGCTCATGCTGCCAACCCAATTGTGAAAACGAGGGTCGGCGCTGGCGTCATCCAGGCAGATGGGCTGCCGCGTTTGGCGCACCTGGGCCAGGAAAGGATCGTCAGCCGGAAAACGATGCCCAATCATGAACTCGGCTTCGGGAAATCCATGGGCGGCTTTTATGCATAAATGATTGTCGTCCATCAACATCAGGGAGGAGGTGTCATGAGGCACAACCTTTTTAAGCTGCACCAAAATTTGCTCCAACACATAACCAATTTCCAGGGTCGATGTCAGCGCAGCCAGGGCGTCGCGCAAAATCTCCGCTTCTTCTCGGCGCTGACGCTCCATACTGAGCAGATCGATCTTTTTAATGATGATGCCTAGCTGCTGGGCCAGGGTGAGCAGCAAGCGTTCGTCGGCCTCGGTGAATGTGTCCGGGTGGATGCTTTCGGCGTTGAGTACGCCGATGGTTTGTCCCTGAACTTTTAGAGGTACGCACAATTCAGAGGCGGTGAGGGGATCGATGGGCAGGTAATCTGGCTCATTATGGATGTTGGGCACACGACGGACACGGCCGTTACGCGCCACCCAGCCCACAATTCCTTGTTCACCAGACACAACTTTGGGCAGAGAAACGGGCGAGCGAAAAAAATAGGATGGGTGCGCGTGTAGGTTGCCGGCATCATCCAATTGCAAAATGCCAAAATTATCCGGGTACAGCACATTGGCGACAATAGCTGTCGTTTGCGCAAACAGTAGGTCTATATCCGTCGCCTCGGTACAGGCGGTGGCTACGGCATGAAGCACATACAGCTCGTCGAGCCGACGTTTTGTCTCCCCGTGCAGCCGGACATTGCGCAGCGCCATCGTCGCCTGATTTGCCAGCACAGCCAGTTGGTCGCCGTGTTCAGGTTTAAAAAATCCTTTTTCGGTCTTATCTATGGTTACCAATCCCAACAGTTGCCCCTGGTCTAGCAGCGGCGCGCCTACCCAGGAACCAATCTGTGGCAGTTCGTTGGACATGGCCACCCAGCCGGGGTATGCGCTGGTGTCGGGAATCACTAACGGCCGTTGCGTGTGGACAATCTGGTGCAAATTCTCAAGTTTGTTCACGTCAAACGTGAACGTATGGATGCGCTGTTGTGAGACGATCTGCTTGATGGCCTGATCATTGGTTTTTATGCCAACGACTCGCGTTCTGGAACCTTCGAGCATTTGTATGGTGGCTGTATCATACGGGATCACATAGGCGATTTGTTCCAGGATAGCCTCAAGCGTCTGGTTGATTTCGAGTTGGTCGACAATGGAAAGTCTCGCTGGAGGATAAGGGGGAACGCTGCACCTGTCATCATCCGGACTTAGCCGTAACAAAACACGGCCGAGTAGAGGTGTAGCCATATCCGCCCGGCGCAAAATGTCGGCCGCGCTTTGGGCCAACAAACTCTGGTCGCCCGCCTCCTGGTCTGGCTCCAGGATGATGACTAAAGGCAATAAGGGCCTATGGATTTGCCAGTAGGCAACGGCCGTTTCCAACCCTTCTCGTCCCCCCGGCGCGTGCAGCAGCAGCAAATTGGTCGCCAAAAAATCCTCTCTGGCTAAGGCATCTGGCAGGGTTTCAACTCGATTGAAGACAAACTTTGGGGCAGATTGCGGCTGCGGCATATGCAGCTCTCTGACAATGGTTTCGGTCAAAGAGTTGTCCGGGGTGACCAACAAAATTGTAAAAAGTCTTGTGAGTGGTTGCGTTTGCCCGTCAACCATTGAATTTACCTGATTTGTCACTCGATTTTAAGCGTTACTGGTTGCCAATACAGGCAGCGCCAAACGGCCGTTTTCCAATCACCCGCCGCGCTGTAAAAATGCCGCCACTTCTGCCAGACTCACAGAAATGCGTTCTGACTGGCGGCGCTGCTTAACCTCTACATTCCCTTCGGCCAGACCGCGCGCGCCCACCGTCACCCGCCAGGGCAGACCGATCAGGTCGGCGTCCTTAAATTTTACCCCGGCGCTGGCTTCCCGGTCGTCATATAAAACGGTGATACCGGCGGCCTGAAATTCGGCATACAAACGATCAGCCGCTGCGCGTACTTCGTCCCCCTTGCCAATGTGCATCAGGTGAACCCGATAAGGCGCGACGCTTTCCGGCCAAATGATGCCATCGGCGTCGTGGTGCAGTTCCACAATGGTCGCCAGCAGCCGGTCTAGCCCGATGCCGTAAGACCCCATGAAGATGGGTTGCGGACGGCCGTTTTCGTCCAGATAGTTCGCGCCGGTGGGCAAACTGTAGCGCGTGCCCAGCTTAAAACAGTGGCCGGCTTCAATGCAGCGTGCGGCCGTCAGCCGCCCGCCGCAGACCGGGCAGCGGTGGCCGCTGTCGGCCTGGGCCACGTCGGCCATCTGGCTGATGGCGAAGTCGCGCGGGTAGTTGGCCCCGGTGAAGTGATAGCCGGCGTCGTTGGCCCCCACCACAAAATTGCCGCCCGCTTCAATGGACGGATCGGCCAGCACAAAAAGGCCGGGCTGGTCGGGCGCGGCAGCTACATCCAGCCCCACCGGCGAGGCATAACCCGGTTCGGCCCCGGCGGCGCGGATTTCTTCGTCGGTGGCGACGCGAATTTGCCCGCCGCCGAGGGCGTTGATCAGCTTAACTTCGTTGATGTCTAAATCGCCGCGCACGAGAATGAAGAGGAAACGGCCGTCAGCCCCACCCTTCGGCGTCCACCAGTAAAACACCGCCTTCACGGTCTGGCTGGTGGGCACGCCCACAAACGCGGCCACGTCGGCGATGGTTTTGCAGTCCGGCGTCGGCAGCTTGGTTAGTTCAGCCAGTTCGGCCGGTTTCTCGCCCTGGCGCACAAATTCGGCCGCTTCCACGTTGGCGGCATAATTGCATTGGTCGCAGGCAATATAGGTGTCTTCGCCCTCGGCGTTGGGTATCACAAACTCGTGCGACGTTTTGCCGCCCATCGCCCCGGTATCCGCCTGGATGGCCACGGCCGGCGTGCCGCAGCGCGCGAAAATGTTGTAATACGCCTGGAGCATCCTGGGGTAATAGGCATCGAAGGCGGCTTCGTCGGTGTCCAGCGTGTACGCATCTTTCATGATGAATTCGCGCAGACGCAGCAGGCCGCCGCGCGCCCGTGGCTCATCGCGAAACTTTTTGCTGATGTGGTAGACCATGCGCGGCAGGTCGCGGTAACTTTCAATCTCGCGCAGGCACAAATCGGTGACGATTTCTTCGTGGGTGGCAGAGAGGGCGTATTCGCGCCCGCCGCCGGCCTTCACCTTCATGAGCACATCCACAGTGTCCCAGCGGCCGGTGGCCTGCCACAGCGCCGCCGGGTGCAAATTGGGCATCCACATCTCCTGCCCGTCGATGGCGTCCATTTCCTGCGCCATGATCTCCCAGATTTTACGGATGACACGGTAGCCCAAAGGCATGAAGACGTAAATACCCGCCCCAGGCGGCCGCACATAGTTCGCCCGAATAAGCAGTTGGTGGCTGGCCAGCTCGGCGTCGGCCGGAGCTTCGCGCAGGGTTTTGCCGAAGGATTTGATAGTTTCATAGGTTGGATGATCCGGAGAATCTGATTTTCAAGATAGGATTGGTGTAATTGTTTTAGGGTTCATGGTGATTGTTTGCGATTGATTTTCAGGTGAGCGCGGAGTACACATACCCAAAGGCAGGTACAAGTGTTATACCTACGGAAATTGTAGAGTTCATAAAACCACTTTAGTACACCGTTAAATAAATGAACTAAAAATATTGTTTGTAAGCAAAAAGTTCGCTAAGCTCAGAGGATGAAAAAACAACATGTTACCCTCACGAATGATCATCGAACTTATTTGCAAAATCTGATAAAGAAAGGCAGTTTACCTGCTAAAACCTATAAACGAGCCTTGGCTCTCCTCGAATTGGATCGAGGACGTACTTTTACAGAAGTTGCCCAAATTGTGGGTGCGGTGATTCAAACCGTATCAATCTGGGCCCAAAAATATAAGGGATCCGGCTGGTGTTTTTAACTGATCAACAAAGACCGGGGCGTCCTATTGTTATTGATGGTCGGCAACGGGCCAAGATAACAGCGTTGGCTTGCAGTGAGCCACCTGAAGGACATGCTCGCTGGTCATTGCGTCTGTTAGCCGACAAAGCCGTCGAACTGGAACTCGTTGACGCCATTTCCTACGGTGAAGTGCGTCTCATTCTTAAAAAACGAACTCAAGCCCCACCTGAAACGATATTGGTGCATTGGCAAAATCACCAGCTTGTTTCTGGCCAAAATGGAGCAGATTCTGTGGCTGTATGCGTTGGCCTATGACCCGGATTATCCTGTCGTCTGCCTGGATGAGCGGCCCTGCTTCCTGATCGGTGACCGGGTTGACCCCATTGCCATGGCGGAAGGGAAAGTGCGCAAAGAACATTATGCCTATGAAAAGAATGGGTCCTGCAGCCTGTTTGCTGCCATTGAGCCACTGACGGGCAATCGATTGGGGCAGGTGTACAAGCAGCGTACCCGCAAGGAATTCACCCTGTTCTGCCGGGCGTTGGCAGCCCTTTATCCCAATGCCCAAAAGATTCGTCTGGTATTAGACAATCTCAACACCCACAACAGTGGGGCATTTTATGCCCATTTACCGGCTGACGAGGCCTTTGCTTTGGCGCAGCGGTTTGAATTCTACTTCACACCGAAAGGGGCTAGTTGGCTCAATATGATTGAGACTGAATTTTCAGCCCTGGCTCGTCGTTGCCTGAATCGTCGCATTCCGACCATTGAAAAACTGGAATCGGAAGTGTTGGCTTTGATTGCCGAACGGCGTGAAAAGCGCATCAGAATCAATTGGCAGTTCACCATTGAGAAATGTCGGGAGAAGCTCCATGCTCGTTATTCGGTTGTTAATGATGCAAATTCAAAATTCAAGAAAAATTAAATCACTTATTTAACGATGTATTTAGCCGAATTGCCTGTTAAAGAAATCTCCACAAATTTAACTTGGTCGGGTACTAGCGATTGGTTCCATTAACTCCATACGAATAATTACAAAACGTCCATCTTCAGATTTATACTCAATTGAAAAAGTGAAAGGAGCAGTTTCTACTGGTGTAAGGAAATGAGTTTCATTAAGTTTTTCGGCAATAAAAGCCGAATCTGACTTCTCGTCAAGTTCATAAGCCAGAAAATAGTTGAATGATGCTAATCTTCTGTACCCGCGATGATAAGCTAGTTGCAGCAATCTTTCTTCTTGTTTAGCATGCATTGCCTCAATGTCGAGCGTAAAACCTAGGCCTCCTAATGTGGGATAATCCGTTGCATAACCTATAATGCCATCATCGAATTCAATCAGTTTCGGTAACTCATCACCGTAATGCTGCAATATATTAGACGAATGCGCTAAGAATTCCGCGTAACGTTGATTATGGTCAGGATTCCAATAAACAAATCTAAAGAAGATGAGGACAAAAAAGACTGATAAGAAAACTAAAAAAACGTTGTTGTGTTGAGGAAAATAACGTGATAATAAAAAATCTCCTATATACATGGCAAACAAAGAAGTAAACAAAATAGAAACTGGAAAATACCAATGACCCTGTCCCCAGATACTGACAAACGTCAAATTATATAGACCAAGCAATAACACAGATAGACCAGAAGCGCTTAAAGTCAAATCTAGGGAAGATAACTGTTTCGTAAAGACAAGGCGAATAATGCCCCAAAGTGCTGCAATAAGCCCTATAGTAGCAGGGAACACTATTTGCCAATAACGCCATAGTCTAGCAACCGCCCAAGTGCCAGAATTATCGCGCAGCAAATGAGAGAAATCATTGAATTTGCCTACCACATCAAAGTGGGGAAATGTGCTTTTTTGTATGCCACTGATTGGCAAAGGTGAGCCTATAAAATAGTAATTAACCAATAAATATATTCCCAAAACCATTAAAAATGGCGTGATTAGGAATATTGCATTTTTAAATGATGTTTTACTTGGTTTAAATAAAGCCTGCAAGAAGAAAAAGAATAACCAACCCGCAGGAATAAAAACATGATCGAGTCGGGCTAAAAAGATCAATGATAAGATAATCCCAAGCAAAAGAGCTTGGGTACTTTGCAGTAGAGGGGTATATCTCACGGATAGATAGAACAATAGTGCATAAAGGAAAATAAGTAGACTACTTTCCATCCCATTGGTGAAGCTCCATAGAGTTCCATAGGCAGGAATGATTCTGGCTATGAATAGCCCGTAAATTCCGATTGGCAAGAATAAAAACAGGAAAGAAACTTGCCTGGTGCCTAGAATCCAGGCTTTTCCTAATAACCAGATAGCGCTACCAAGTAGCAGAACATTGATCACGAATACTGCCATTAAAACAGAGGATTTTGAAAGTTCGAGAACCAGGAAAATGTGGTAAAAAAAGCCTAGTAATATCTGCCAAAGCGGGTGATAACCATTGGTCAAAAATTCCTGATCAAAAGTAAAAGAGCCATAATTTGCAAAATTGCGTGCAACTATCAAATAGTAATAAACATCTGCCGCAAAATAAGATGTAACACGTTTCCAACCATTAGCAGCTAAATCCAGAAGACGGGAGTGCAATAACAAACGTTAACCAAAGATATCTGGATTTAAGGCCCGCTGCAATTTATTTATTTCGTTCATCCAAATCCAAATTGTTTAGTCTAATATGCTCTGCCGAAGATGGCGATTTTTTCGGCGGGTTGGCCGGTGTAGAAGCAGGTGCCACGGCCGGCGGATTGGTCCAGCGGGAAGCAGCGGATGGTAGCTTTGGTTTCTTCCTTCACGCGCTGTTCGTCTTGCGGGCTGCCGGCCCACCAGGCGCGGGCAAAGCCGGTCTGGATGGCTTCTTTAAACTCGTCGTAGTTGCTGACATCGTGGGTGTTGGCGTCGCGGAACTGGGTGGCGCGGTCCAGCAGGCTTTGCTGGATGTCCACCAGGAGGGCGGCGACGGTTTGGGCCAGGCCGTCTTGCGAGACGAACTGCTTACCGTCACGGCCAGGGACATCGCGGCGGGCCAGGGCGACGCTGTGTTTTTCCACGTCGCGCGGGCCGATTTCGATGCGGCTGGGTACGCCGCGCAGTTCCCAATCGTTGAATTTGTAGCCAGGGGTCAGGTTTTTACGGTCGTCGACGTGGACGCGGATACCGGCGTCTTCCAGTTCGGCCTTTGATGCGGGCGGTGGCGGCGAGCACGGCCGTTTTCTCCGCATCCTTCTTGTAAATCGGCACAATCACGGTCTGGTAGGGCGCCAATCGCGGCGGCAAAATCAGCCCCTGGTCGTCGCCGTGGGTCATAATGATGGCTCCGATGAAGCGCGGTAGATAACCCCCAGGAGGTCGTCCAGCAGTGCTGGAGCTGGTTGTTGGGGTCCAGGTATTGGATATCGAACGCTTTGGCGAAGTTTTGCCCCAGATTGTGCGACGTGCCCGATTGCAGCGCCTTGCCGTCGCCCATCATCGCCTCGATGGTCAGCGTTTCGTTGGCCCCGGCAAAGCGTTCCGCTTCCGACTTGACCCCACGAATGACCGGCACGGCCGCTTCGTTGATGGCAAAATCGGCGTAAACGTCCAGCATCAGGCGGGTGCGCTCTTCGGCTTCGGCGGCAGTGGCGTGGGCTGTGTGGCCTTCTTGCCAATAAAATTCCAGCGTGCGCAGAAACAGTTTGGTGCGCAGTTCCCAGCGCACGACGCTGTTCCACAGGTTGATCAGAATGGGCAGGTCGCGGTAGCTCTGAATCCAATTGGCGTACGCGTGGCCAATCATCGTCTCCGAAGTGGGGCGCACGACGATGGGTTCGGCCAGTTCCTGCCCGCCGCCGATGGTGACGACGGCTAATTCGGGCGCAAACCCTTCGACATGGGCGGCCTCTTTCTGCAAAAAGCTCATGGGGATGAACATGGGGAAGCCGGCGTTTTGCACGCCGGTGGCTTTAAATCGTTTGTCGAGCGCCGCCTGGATGTTTTCCCACAGCGCCCAGCCGTAAGGTTTGACGATCATCGTGCCGCGCACGGGACCGTAGTCGGCCATGTCCGCTTTGAGGACAACGGCGTTGTACCATTCGTTAAAATCCTCGCTGCGAGGAATGAGTTTGTCTTTATCTGCCATGTGGTTGAATGCCTCGTAAGAAGTTGGTAGTTGGGGGGCTGATAGTTGGGCGTTTTTCGGCAAAGAGGTGGGCTTTTTTGTCTGATTACCGGACGATTGGACCACTCGACTTATTGACTTCTCGACTATTAACCCGCAAAGGTTGAGTATAACAGTCTCCAAATAGGGCGTCAAAGCAGTTTGGCAACGGCCGTATCTTCCTTTATCATGCCAGACACCCAAGTGCGTCCGGGGATGGCGTGCCCTGCGCGCGCCCCTGGCGAAGGAGAAATGAGATGCTGCCTGATACTTTAGCTGAACTACAAACGATCTGGTGGGGGCGAATTATCCTGATTGTCAGTTTTTACTTGCTGGCCTGGATGTTTCATCACCTGAGCAAATATCTGGCGCGGCGCATTGTCCAGGTGAAGCGTTTTTCGGCCAAACGGCCGGGTATGCGCCCGGAACGCCTGTTGACGCTGCGCGATCTGGCGAGCAGCGGCCTGACGTTTTTGGGCTTTGGCCTGGCCACGTTGTTCAGCCTGTCGTTGTTTGTGGATGCGGACACGCTGGTATGGATGATTGGGTTGTTTAGCGCGGCGTTTGGGTTGGGGCACGGCCGTTACTCAGCGATTTCCTCACTGGCGCCAGCTTTATCTTTGAAGACACCTTCGACGTAGGCGAAAAGTGGAAATCATGGGGTCGAGCAGCCACATCGAAGGGGTAGTGGAAATGGTGAACCTGCGCACAACGCAGATTCGCGCCCCCACCGGCGAACTCCTGACTGTGCCCAATGGCGAAATTCGTCTGGTGCGCAACTTCAGCCGCGGCCGTTTCTCTGTCGCCGATGTCAGGCTGATGATCGAAACCGAAAATTTGCATCAGGCTGTCGACTTGCTGACCGCGCTGCGCGAGGAAGCGGTGACGCTGCTGCCCAATTTGCTGGAACCCTGGCAGGTGATCAGCGTGTCTGGCGAGATGGGGCAGCAGACAGAGCTAACTTTGGTAGCCAGGCGCGCTTTGGTAAAGCGGCCGAAATGCGTCCGCGTTTGTTGGCGCTGGTGCAAGAACGCCTGGCCGAAGCGGGCATCCAGCTTGGCGGGTAGGGATGTAAACGAATGGCTTGCGTTGGGTAAACGGCCGTATCACCCCTATAATCACCATTCATGCATGGCACTGTTCAGCTATCGCCAGGACAAACCCCAAGGATTTGCGCCTGAGAATTTGGATGATTGGGGCATCAAACCCTGGGGTCTTGCCAGAGTTACGAAATTTGATTTTAAAATGAACGAGGTGCATATGGGAAATGGCGTTTACTGTGTTGGTTGGTTGTTGTTTGGCTCGGCGGGCCGATGGCTTGCGCGCAGCAAGATTCGACGGCCGTTTCCACCCCGCCATCTTTGGCCGCAACCCTGCCGCCAGCCACGGCCGTGTCCCCTGCGGCGTTCGCATCTTTAGCGGCGATTATGCGCCTGCCAGCAATCAAATCCTCTACACCGACCGCGCCCACGCCGCCGGACCCGCCAGCCACAACGTATGACGTATGACACCCGACAACTTGACATTCCTCTCTTGTCCTCCACCCTGAGACCTCGTATCATGTTCGCACACAACTAACCTTTTCATCCACCCCATACCCAAAATCAACTACAGCGACAAAACAGCCCTGATCCCCGTCTTGTTTTGTAGCGGCTGCTGTGCGAAATAAATTTTCAGGAGATATTTTCATGAAACAAGTGCTTGTCATTCACCTCAACCAGGACAATAACACCGAAGTAGTTCAATTTCTTGGGCAGGAAATCCAAATCCAGCGCAAAGGCTGCAACGGCGACCGGGAACAAGCTCGCGCCCTCATTGCCGAGTATGATGGCAAAGTAGACGCCATCGGCCTGGATGGTTTACCGGCCGTTCTGGAACTTGGCCCCTTCAACCAACCCCATGAACTTGGGCAAACGCTTCCGGCTGTTGCCCAAACCACTCCGGTTGTCGATGGCAGCGATCCGCGCCGGGTTGGAACGCTGGGGTGTCATCCTCGCCGACCGTGCCCAACCGGGCATTTTTTGCCCAAAAGCACATCCTCATGGTTCCCGGGCCTCAACCATCCCGGCTCACCCAGGCCCTCAGCCGCCGCAGCCCGCATGTGCGCTACGCCGACCCGGTCGTTTATTTCGCCATGCCCCAGTTTCCCCGGCGTAGGCAGCCAGATCACCTTCAATCGCGCCGCCCCGGAACCCTGGAACAACTGCAAGCCGCATCCTTCCGGCGCATCCGCCCCCAAGCAGGCCAACCCGGCACACCCCGCGCCGCCGCGCCCTTTGAATGGGCCGACGTAATCGCCGGCGATATCGGCGCGATTCGCCGGTATGCCCCGGCAAAGCTCAAACACAAAACCGTCGTCGTCGAATGCGCCAGCGATACAGACGCAGCCGACCTGCGCGAACGCGGCGTGGCCATCCTTGTTACCCTGATGCCCTCCACCGAGGGCGAAAGAGCCTGAGCCGCTGGCCGGGCCGCAGCCATCGAAGCAATGCTCGCCGCTTTACGCGCAACACCACGGACCCATTAACCGAAGACACCTACCTCGACCTGATGGCCGAAATCGAATGGACGCCGGGCATCCGCTACCTTCAGCCATCCGAAGCCGGCATCAACCGCTTCGCCTTTGTCATCCACCCGCTCAACGTTAAATTCATCCACAACGATCCACGCTTCCGCTGGACCCGCTACCTGCCCAACAAACTGGTGGAAACCGTCGCCGCCTACATGCCGCCCATGTACATTTCCCGCATCACCGGCGGCCAATCCCCCACCACCGGCCAGAAAATCGAAGGCTATCTCCAGTCTGCACCACCCACAGCGCGCGAAATGATGCGGCATGGCGAGCGCTTTACCTACAATCGCCTGAACGCCGCCGCCCGCATGTCCGAACGCAAAGGGGCGCGCATCATGGGGCTTGGGCGCATTTACCAGCGTCGTTGGCGACGCCGGCATCACCGTCGCGCATGAATCGGACATCGCCATCACCAGCGGCAACAGCCTGACGGTGTCGGCCACCCTGGAAGCGGCCAAACAGGCGGTCATCAAGATGGGCGCCAAAGATCTGACCAAAGGCAAGGTGATGATTATCGGGGCGACCGGCCCGATTGGCTCGATTTGTTCACGGTTGTTGGCCCAGGCCATTTTTGACGTGGTGTTGGTGTCGATTGAGCCGGAGCGGCTGATTGACCTGAAGCGCACCATTCAAGAAGAGACGCCGGGTGCAAACGTCACCATTGCCACCAAAGCGGACGGCTTGTTGGGCGATTGTGATCTGATTGTGACGGCGACATCGGCGTTTGGGCAGCGTATTGTGGACATCAGCCAATGCAAGCCGGGCGCAGTGGTGTGCGATGTCGCCCGACCGGCAGACATTAACAAGGCGGAAGCCGATTTGCGCCCCGACGTGTTGGTAATTGAAAGCGGGGAGGTGTTGATTCCTGGCGATATTGATTTTGGGTACAACATCGGTTTGCCGCCAAAGACGGCGTATGCCTTGCCTGGCAGAGACGGCGCTGCTGGCGATGGAAGGGCGATTTGAAGATTATACGCTCGGCCGCAACATCACCATTGAGCGGGTGAAGGAAATTTATCGCCTGTTTAAGAAACATGAGTTCCAGATTGCCGGGCTGCGTTCGTTTGACGAGTATGTGACAGATGAGGTTGTGGCCGAAAAGCGCAAACTGGCCGATCAATACCGCAGCGACCCGGCTTTGTTTGCTCGCGTGCAAAAGGAAGCGATGGCAAAATTGCCACCATGCCGGTAATGGCTAAGGGCGTTGAAGCGGCGAAGGACAATTCAACCCGGAAATATCGCCCTGGGCGCGGCCGGTGTGGGCTTGTTGGCTCTGCTGCTGCGCCGCCGCGCAAAATAACAAGATGCTGATTCAGGTGGCAACAGCGGATTTGCGCAGGGTCATCGGACACCCGCGTAAATCCGTTGTTGCCACATCCTCTGAGAGCGGATCTGACCTTCCCATTTAACTTTATAAAATGGCATAGTGGGGTTACCATAAGCGTCCGATATTTTTTATAGGAGCGCCCATGAACTCGACCCGCAAATTTCATTATCCCAACGCCCGCCGCGCCGATGTGGTGGATGATTTTCACGGCACGGCCGTTTCCGACCCCTATCGCTGGCTAGAAGACCCCCATTCGCCCGAAACCCAGGCGTTTGTCGCCGCGCAAAATGAGCTGACGCGCAGCTTCATCGACGAATTACCGGCGCGCGCCGCCTGGCAGCAGCGGCTGACAGCCCTGTGGGACTATGCCAAAGTGTCGCCGCCGGAAGTGCGAAACGGCCGTTTCTTCTTCCAGCGCAACGACGGCCTGCAAAACCAGGCCGTGCTCTACAGGCAAGATGGCCCGGACGGCCGTCCCACGCCCCTGCTCGACCCCAACACCCTCAGCGAAGATGGAACCATCGCCCTGATTGGTCAGTCGTATACCGGAGACGGCCGTTTAGTTGCCTACTCTCGCTGTCAGCGGCAGCGATTGGCAAGAAATCCGCGTCCGCGACACAGACACCGGCCAAGACACCGACGACCTGATCCAATGGTGCAAGTTCACCAAGGCCGCCTGGCTGCCCGATAATTCCGGCTTTTTCTACGCCCGCTACCCCGCCCCCGGCGAACTGCCCGACGCGCCCCCAGCACCCACCAACAAGTCTATCTGCATCGCCTCGGCGCGCCGCAAAGCGACGACACGTTGGTTTACGCCCGCCCAGATGCGCCTGATTTGGGCTTTTTGCCCCAGGTGAGCGACGACGGCCGTTACCTCCTCCTCACCGTCTGGGAAGGCACCGACCCGCGCAACCGTTTCTACTACCACGACCTCGCCGGCCAGGGCGACTTTGTGCGCCTGATTGACGTGATGGAAGCCAAGTACGAATTTCTGGCCAACGACGGCCCTGTGTTTTACTTCATCACCGATCTGGCAGCGGGAAACGGCCGTATCATCGCCATCGACATATCCCAACCCGACCGGGCCAACTGGCGTGAGATTGTGCCGGAAAGCGAAGATGTGGTGGAAACGGCCGTGGTCGTCCACCACGAATTCATCATCGACTACCTCCACCATGCCCACCACCGCCTCAGCCGTTACAGCCTGAATGGCGCGCCGCTGGGCGAAATCAACCTGCCCACTCTCGGCTCCGTCGCCCTGCTCACCGGCAAACGCGCCCACGATGCGCTTTACTTCATCTTCCAATCCTTCCTCTACCCGCCCACCGTCTTCCGCTACGAGTTTGCCACACACACCCCGACCATCTGGGCGCAGCCCCAGGTCGCTTTCGCCCCCGACGCCTATAACACCACCCAGGTCTTCGCCGAATCGCCAGATGGAACCCGCGTGCCCATGTTTCTTACCCACAAAAAGGGGCTGACGCTGACGGGAAACAATCCCACCCTGCTGTACGGTTATGGCGGTTTCAACATCAGCCTGCCGCCGGCATTTTCGCCCGCGCGGCTGGCGTGGCTGGAGCAAGGCGGCGTTTACGCTCAGGCCAATTTGCGCGGCGGCACCGAATATGGCGAAACCTGGCACCAGGCCGGCATGTTGGACCGCAAACAAAATGTTTTCGACGATTTTATCGCCGCCGCCGAATGGCTCATTGCCAATGGCTACACACGGCCGTCACGTTTAGCCATCGAAGGACGCAGTAACGGCGGTCTGCTGGTGGCTGCCTGCCTCTTGCAGCGGCCGGATTTGTACGGCGCGGTCCACTGCGGCGTGCCGGTTATCGACATGCTGCGCTACCACAAATTCACCGCCGGCCGTTACTGGACCAGCGAGTATGGCAATGCCGAGGAAAACCCGGACCATTTCCAGTTCATGATGGCTTATTCGCCGCTGCACAACGTCTGTGATGGCCTGAGTTACCCGCCCACCCTCATCACCACCGCCGAAACCGACGACCGCGTGGTGCCTATGCACGCCGAAAAATTCGCCGCCACCCTGCAAGCCGCCGACACGGGCCGCCATCCCCTGCTGCTGCGCGTGGAAACCAAAGCCGGGCACGGCCTGGGCAAACCCACCAGCAAACTGATCGAAGAATCTGCCGATGTATACAGCTTCCTCTGGACGATGCTGCATAGCTGAGAGACTGGAGACTGGAGGCTGCTCAGTCTCCAGTCCCCCTCCCCACTTAACCCCGGTTAACTTTAAACTGAACCTGTCCTTAATGACAATCGTCCCCAGGGCGGTTGACATATGTCATTGCCGCAGGGCTGCCTGTGCCGTAAGATAAGGTTGTCCTTAATATTAAATTTTTAGGTAAGCCTTATAATAAACCTGACAGGTCTGGGAGACCTGTCAGGTTTTACGAAAAACACAGGATCATGAAACACGAATCCTTTAACGAAAGCGTCGAAATGTATTTGAAAACGGTCAGCGAACTGGCCGCTGGGAACGACCTGGCGCCCATCTCGGCGCTGGCTGAACGGTTGGGCGTGTCTACTGTGTCGGCCACAGAGATGGTGCATCGCTTATGCGAGAAAGGGCTGCTAGACCACACGCCCTACAAAGGCGTGGCCCTAACCGAAGACGGCCGTCGCCGCGCCCAACGGGTCATCCGGCGGCATCGGTTGTGGGAATGCTTTCTGGTGGACTTCTTGAATTTGCCCTGGGAAAAGGTACACGATTATGCCTGCCGCTTAGAACATGCCACGGACACGGCCGTTACCGAAGCCCTGGCCGCCTTTCTAAACCATCCCCAGACCTGCCCGCACGGCAACCCCATTCCCAGCGCGGTTGGCGACGTCGCCGCCGCCAACGACACGCCTCTGGGTGACCTGCAACCCGGCGATCACGGCGCGATCTCCCGCATCTACCCTGAAAGCCTGCTGCTGCTAGACTACCTGGCGGCGCGGGGCATTTTGCCCGGCCAGCCGGTAGAGTTTGAAGAAATCGCCCCGTTTAACGGCCCGCTAATGATCAAAATCGGCGGCGAAACCCACGCCTTGGGGCAGGAAATCGCCGCCCATATTTTTATGGAACTTACTGATGACACTCACTGATTTATTTCATTCCAGCGCCACCCGCCACACACCACAAACGGCCACGGCCGTTCTCCCCCTCTCCATGGCCGCCGCCGGACAACCCCTGCGCCTGGTTGAAATCCGCGCCGGGCACGAACTGACCCACCGCCTGGCCGAACTCGGCCTGACGCGCGGCGTCGAACTGAAAGTTGTGCAAGACGCTGGCGGCCCGCTGCTCATCTCCGTGCGCGGCTCGCGCATCGCCATTGGGCGCGGCATGGCCCATAAGCTGATGGTGACGCCAGTGTGATTGCGGATTTTCGATTTCGGATTTGGGATTTCGGATTAGAGCGCAGCGATATTCCAACCCCCAATCCCTGATCCCCAGCCCCCATTCCGACTATGAACCCATTCCTCATCGCCCTCGCCGGGAACCCCAACGCCGGTAAGAGCACCATTTTTAACGCGCTCACGGGCGAGAACCAGCACGTGGGCAATTGGCCGGGCAAGACGGTAGCCAAGAAAGAAGGCAGCTTCCAGATTGGCGACCTGCCGGTGACGGTAGTGGACTTGCCCGGCGCGTACAGCCTGGCCGCCTATTCGCCGGAAGAAGTGATTGCCCGCGACTTTATTTTGCAGGCACGGCCGTCTCTCGTTATCACCGTGGTCGATGCCGCCAACCTGGAGCGCAACCTCTACCTGACGGTGCAGGTGCTGGAGTTGGGCGCGCCGGTCATCATCGTGCTCAACATGACCGACCTGGCCGCCGAGCGCGGCATCACCATCGACACGGACCGGTTGAGCCAGGAATTGGGCGCGCCGGTGGTCACGGCCGTTGCCAGCCAGGGCAAAGGTCTCGACGAGTTACGCGCTTTGATTGCCGCGAAGGCGGAGACCCATGAATTTGCTTAACGAAACGGCCGTCGCCCCCGCCGCCAAAGTGGTGGATTACGGCCGTAAACTCGAAGCCGCCATCCAGGCCATCCAGGCCGACATCGCCGCCTACCCGGCCATCCAACAGCAGTACCCGGCCCGCTGGCTGGCCATCAAACTGCTGGAGCAAGACCACGATCTGCAAACCCGCCTGCTCGCCATCGAAGGCGGCCCGGCGCTGCTGACCAAAACGCAGCTCGCCTACGCCCGCCTGGCCGCCGACTACGGCGAAGAAATCGACGTGCTCATCGCCGACCGCCGCTACACCTACATCCACGAACTGGTCGGGCGCGTCATGCAAAAGCCGCCTGAAACGCTCTCCCTCACCGACAAAATTGACCGCCTGGTGACTCATCGCCTGCTGGGCGTGCCCATTTTTATGGCCGTGATGTGGGTGGTGTTTAAGCTAACGGCCGTCGTCTCCGCGCCGCTGCTCGATTGGGTGGATGGTGTCGTCAGCGGCCCCATCACTCACTGGGCGGCCGCTTTGCTGGCCTGGGTAGGATTGGGCGGAAGCTGGGTAGAGGCGCTGGCGCTGGACGGCGTGATCGCCGGGGTGGGCGGCGTGCTGGTTTTTGTGCCCGTGCTGATGTTCCTTTACGTCTCGTTGGCCGTGCTGGAAGACACCGGCTACATGGCCCGCGCCGCCTTCGTGATGGACGGGCTGATGAACCGCATCGGCCTGCAAGGCAAAAGCTTTTTGCCCATGATGGTGGGTTTTGGCTGCACCGTCCCGGCCATTTACGCCACGCGCACCCTGGAAAACGAGAAAGACCGCATCCTCACCGGCCTGCTGGTGCCTTTTATGAGCTGCGGGGCGCGCCTGCCGGTGTATGTGTTGTTTGCCACCGTCTTTTTCTCGGCCTATGCCGGGGCGGTGGTGTTTAGCATGTACGTGCTGGGGATTATCACGGCCGTTCTCCTTGGCCTCGTCCTGCGCAAAACCCTCTTCAAAGACAAAGAGCAAACTGCCCTGCTGATGGAACTGCCCCCCTACCGCCGCCCCAACTGGCGCACCATCTGGTCGCACACCTGGGAGCGCACGCGCTCTTTCATCCAAAACGCCTGGTCGCTCATCCTCATCACCAGCGTCATTTTGTGGCTGCTGATGGCCATCCCCGTGGGCGCGGAGGGCGGCTCTTTTGCCGATACGGACGTGGACCACAGTTTATTTTCGTCTGTCGCGGGGGCCATCAGCCCGGCGCTGGAGCCGCTGGGTTTTGGGACGTGGGAAGCGGGTGGCGCGTTGATCAGCGGCTTTGTGGCCAAGGAAGTGGTGGTGAGTACGTTTGCGCAAGTGTATGGCATGGGAGAAACGGCCGTTACGCCCGCCCCCACCACCTTTTTGCAGGACATAGGGCAGATTGGGCGCGGGTTCGGCACGGCCGTTCTGGATACCATCAAAGCCATCCCGCTCATCGTCGGCATTGATGTGCGCGGCGGGGCGGGATAGACCGTGCCCGGCGGCCTGCGCCAGGCGGTATACGAAGGTTTCGACGCCTCCAGCGGCGGACACGCGGCGTTGGCCGGGCTGGCTTTTATGGTCTTTGTGCTTATTTACACGCCCTGCATGGTGGCCGTCGCCGCCGAGAAGCAGGAGTTCGGCGCCCGGTGGATGTGGACCAGCGTCATTGGGCAGTTGGCGCTGGCCTGGTTGATGGCTCTGGTCGTCTTTCAGGGCGGCTTGCTGTTGGGCTTGGGGTGACGCGATGTTGAAAGAAGTTTTGCACGCGATTGAAGCGGCCAACGGCCCGGTCCATGTGGCCGAACTCAGCCGCCAACTAGGTATTGAACGCACGGCGCTGGAGGGCATGATTGCTTATTGGGTGCAGCACGGCCGTTTGCAAGACAATTCCGCCCCCCAAGAAAGCTGCGGTCCGGCCGGCTCCACCGGTTCCACCGGCCCCACCGGTTCCACCGGCCATTGCGGCCCCACCTGCACCGGCACGTCCACCTGCGCCTTCGTGGTGAAAATGCCCCGCTCTTACACCCTGGCACAGAAAAAATAGGGGGTCTTTGGGATTTCATGGGGTTTGGTCTGATGCGTGATGCGTGATGCGTGATGCGTGATGCGTGATGCGTGATGCGTGATGCGTGATGCGTGATGCGTGATGCGTGATGCGTGATGCGTGATGCCTCTCTGGTCACGCATCACGTATCAGGGCTGTCAACCCCCTGAGTGCCTGAAGAACCCAAATAGGCCCTCGGTGATGACCGAGGGGGTAGTTGGCGGAAAAAGTAGGCCCTCGGTCTTCACCGAGGGGGCGGTTGGCGGGAAAAGTAAGCCCTCGGTGATCACCGAGGGGGCAGTTGGCGGAAAAAGTAGGCCCTCGGTGATGACCGAGGGGGCAGTTGGCGGAAAAAGTAGGCCCTCGGTGATCACCGAGGGGGCAGTTGGCGGAAAAAGTATGCCCTCGGTGATCACCGAGGGGGCAGTTGGCGGAAAAAGTAAGCCCTCGGTCTTCACCGAGGGGGCGGTTGGCGGAAAAAGTAAGCCCTCGGTCTTCACCGAGGGGGCGGTTGGCGGAAAAAGTAGGCCCTCGGTGATGACCGAGGGGGCAGTTGGCGGAAAGAGTAGGCCCTCGGTCTTCACCGGGGGCGGTGGCGGAAAGTAGGCCCTCGGTGATGACCGAGGGGGCAGTTGGCGGAAAAACAGCAATTCTCAATTTAACCAGAAATGTGTCATGCTGAGAGCCTGTGCTGAGCTTGCCGAAGCATCCTCCGAAGCATCCCGTTCAGCCCTAATGACCAATACATGGGGATGCTTCGCTCCGAAGACTCCGCTCAGCATGACAGTTCAGCGTAAAGTGCAAAGAAATTACCTTGTTCGCACGAATGCCTGATCTAAATTGAGAATTGCTGGCGGAAAAAGTGGGGGCTTGACACGGCCGTTTAGCTATGCTACCTTCTTAACCATGAGACACACGCACAACACCCAGTTATTGTTAGGCCATTTGTTACTTGGCAGCCCTGCTGCCAGAGTGGGTTGGCGCGTGCCCCAACGTTGGACCATTTAGCAATATCTCCTTGTTGATTTTGTAAAAAAGGCCACAGGCACAAGCCCTGTGGCCTTTTGTTTTTTCAGCCTTGTTTTTCAGCCACGAGACCCACCTCGTGGCTTTTTTGTTTTAGGTACACGGATGAAAAAGGATGACTTTTCAGGAATTCAGGGGGCAGCCCATGATGCGTGAAGCGTGATGCGTGACCAGAAAGGACTTCACGCATCACGTATCACGTATCACGTATCACGCATCAGTCTCCCGAAAACCTAAGAACCGAATTTATTCATGCCTCATTTTAATGGAGAGTAAACGATGACAAACAAACCCAACCCACACGGCCGTTACCCCTTCGCGGCCATCGAAGCAAAATGGCGCGCCTACTGGCAGGCCATCGACCTGTACCAGACGGGCAACGATCCGGGCAAACCGGATGTGTACATTCTGGATTTTTTCCCCTACCCGTCGGGCGATGGGCTGTCGGTGGGACACGGCCGTAACTATGTGCCCACCTGCGTCAGCGCCCGCTTCCTGCGCATGAACGGCCATAACGTGCTGCACCCCATGGGCTGGGACGCCTTCGGCCTGCCCGCCGAAAACTACGCCATCCGCCACGGCATCCACCCGCGCCAGAGCAGCGCCCAATTCTCCGCCACCTACAAACGCCAGATGCAGCTGCTGGAATGCTCCTACGACTGGTCGCGCGAAATCAGCTCCACCGACCCGGCCTATTATCGCTGGACGCAGTGGTTTTTCCTGCTGCTGTTCCGGCGCGGGCTGGCTTACCGCGCCCCCGGCAGCCAATGGTGGTGTTCGCAGTGCCAGACCATTCTGGCCAACGAGCAGGTAGAAGACGGCCGTTGCTGGCGCTGCGGCACGCCAGTCGTCAAAAAAGAGCTGGAGCAGTGGTACTTCAAAATCACCGCCTACGCCGACCGGCTGCTGGCCGACCTGGACACAGTAGACTGGCCGGAAGCCATCAAAACCATGCAGCGTAACTGGATTGGCCCCACCACCGACGAGAATGGGGCAACCGTAGGCTACCACCTGCACGACTGGCTGATCTCGCGGCAGCGCTATTGGGGCACGCCCATTCCTATCGTCCACTGCCCGGCGTGCGGCCCGGTGGCCGTGCCAGAAGCGCAACTGCCCATCCTGCTGCCCGACATCACCGATTTTGCCCCGGCGGGCGACGGCCGTTCCCCCCTGGCGCGCATGACTGACTGGGTGCAAACCACCTGCCCGCAGTGCGGCGGCCCAGCCCAACGCGAAACCGACACCATGGACGGCTTCGCCTGCTCCTCGTGGTACTTCCTGCGCTTTGCCAATCCGCAGTACGACGAGGGAGCGTTTGACCCAACGGCCGTGCGCCGCTGGCTGCCCGTAGACACCTACGTCGGCGGCGCGGAACACGCCGTCATGCACCTGCTGTACGCCCGCTTCTGGACCAAAGTGATGGCCGACGCGGGGCTGATTGATTTTGTGGAACCATTTACCCAACTGCGAAATCAGGGCATTCTGCTGGCGGCCAGCGACGGCCGTCGCATGTCCAAATCGCGCGGCAACGTGGTCACGCCCGACGCCATGATCGCCCGTTATGGCGCAGACGCGCTGCGCGCTTACCTGCTGTTCCTGGGACCGTTCGACGCGGAAGTAACCTGGGACGAGGCCGGGATTCGCGGGGTGACGCGCTTTCTGGATAAGTTTTGGCGGCTGGCGGAATTCTTTAACGCAAAGGCGCCAAGAGGCAAAGGCGCTAAGGAGGATGCCGCGTTTGAGCGGCGGCGGCATCAGGTCATTCAGCGGGTGACGGAGGATATGGCGGAGTTTCGCTTTAATACGGCCGTAGCCGCCCTGATGGAATACCTGAACTACCTGACCGACGGCCAGGGCACGGCCGTTCCGGCGGCGCAGTGGCGGCGGGCGCTGGAGAGCTTTGCGCTGCTGCTGGCTCCCATTTGCCCGTTCATCAGCGAGGAGGTGTGGCAAACCACGCTGGGGCACGATTCATCGGTCCACCGGCAGGCGTGGCCGGCCTTCGACGAGGCGCTAACAATGGCCGCCCAGGTGACGCTGCCGGTGCAGGTAAACGGCAAGGTGCGCGACCGGATCGAGGTGGCGGTGGATGCGGCGGAGAAAGTGGTGGAGGAAACGGCCGTGTCGGCTCCGGGCGTGGAGAAACATGTAAACGGCCGTGCCATCCAACAAATCATCATTGTGCCCAATAAGCTCGTCAATATCGTGGTGGGGTCATAAAAAAAGAGCAACTGTATCGCCCCCAAGGGTTTTCTCCCTTGAAAATAGATTTGTCAAATCTTTAAGATTTGACAAATCTCAACCTTTTCATTCGTGGTGGTGGGTTAGACCACTCATGATGTCTCCTGAGAATTTGGATTATTGGGGCATCAAACCCTTGGGGTCTTGCCAGAGAAGCCTGAAGAGTTACAAAAAAAGATTGGTCCAATCTTGGCGATTGGACCAATCTAAAAAACTCTGCGCTAACGGCTTATGGCTTACAGCCAACAACTACGGAATGCACAACACCTGACCGGCGTAAATCAGATTCAGGTTGTAAATGCGGTTCGCCTGGGCAATAGACCAGGGGTTTGTGCCATACCAGGCGCTAATCCGATTCAGGTTGTCGCCATACTGGACGGTGTGATAGTAACGACAGAATGCGGGGGGTGTCGGGGGCGCGGGCGGCATGTAGTTGCTAGGGATAAACAGCACCGTACCGGCGAAAATGAGATTGGGGTTCCAAATTTGTGGGTTGGCGGCCAGAATCGCCTGTGTTGTTGTGCCGTAATAACGAGCAATGCTGGAAAGTGTTTCCCCCCAGCGAATGGTGTGGTACACGCCACTTGCTTGCTGAGCGGGGGCTGCTTGCGTGGTGGCCGTTAGCCCAAGCAGCAGCACAAACGCCAATACCAGAACCAACAACATTTTTTGCTTGCGAAAGCGTTGGATAATTTGCATATTTCCTCCTGCGTATTGCGAAATAGCTGTCTTGGTGACAGCATAACCGACCCAGTGCGCCTTAACATAAAAGCAAATTTACTATAGCATATTTATAAGATGACTGACAAGGGGGGAGATTGCCAGATTATGCGAAAAAAACGCGTTTTTCACAAAAAAAGACGGCCGTTTTACGGCCGTCTTCCCATTACAATATTTTGTGCGGACAGCACATCCGCAATCCAGTTTTAGCAGCTGGATCAATCAGGCGCGGGTGCTGTATTCGCCGGTTTCAGTGTTCACTTTAATGCGGTCGCCAATTTGGATGAACAGCGGCGTTTTCACGCGCAGGCCCGTTTCCGTAACCACCTCTTTGGTAGCGCCGGTCGCCGTGTCGCCGGCCACTGCGTTTTCCGCTTCAACAACTTCAAATTCCATCGATTTGGGCAAAATATAGTCCAGAATTTCGCCTTCATACGACAGCAGTTCCAGTTCCATGTTATCCCGCAGATAATGCCTATCATCTTCCAGAACAGCATGAGCAACCTGCTTTTGCTCAAAGGTGTCGGTATTCATAAACACATGAAATTGGCCATCATCATACAGGTATTGGTACGTAACTTTATCCAGGCGAATATCTTCCACGCGGTCGCCAGAGGTGAAGGTGATTTGCAAGTTCGACCCGGTGCGTAAATCTTTAACGTTTACGCGAATGGTTGCTTTGCCGCGCCCTGGTTTGTTGTGGCTATATTCGGTTACTTTATACAAATTGTCGTTTAGGGTGAAAGAGACCCCACGACGCAGTTGATTTACATCAATCATTTTTTGACGCTCCTGTTGTCAATATAAATTATGGAAACACTTGGCTGATGCCCTGACCGGCAGGGAAGTTTAAACGAAGGGGTCGCGGCGCGCGCGACGATTCCACCATAAAACGGCCGTTGACGAACCCGCCAACAATAACACCCCGGCAATAAACCATAAAAGTTCATTGAGCGGCGTCTCGCTGGTCATGGAAAAACTGCCCAACTCGATGACAAGCGGCCAAATAATCATGACTCCAGTTTATCATATTTTACAGCCATGTTAAAATAGGCTCGAACGATCCGTTTACCAGCCACAGATTCGCAGATTTTCTTTGTATCCATGCGTATCTGCGTTAACCCATATCACCAATTTTGCTCAAGGAGACTTTTGATGACCAAAGAAATCATTCACACCGACCATGCCCCGGCGGCATTGGGACCCTATTCGCAGGCTGTGAAAGTAGGCAATCTAATTTTTACGGCCGGGCAAGTGGGCTTAGACCCGGCCACGGGCAAGTTGGTGGCCGATGATATTACCATCCAGACAGAGCGGGTGCTGCAAAACCTGACGGCCGTTCTCACGGCCGCCGGAGCCACGCTGGACAATGTGGTGAAATGCACCGTCTTTTTGAAGGACATGGGCGAGTTTGCGGCGATGAATGCGGTATACGGCCGTTACTTCACCCAACAGCACCCGGCTCGCTCGGCCGTGCAGGTGGCCGCGCTGCCATTAGGCGCGCGCGTGGAAATCGAAGCCATCGCCCTGCTGTCCAACTAGGTTCCATTCATGGGCAAAGACACAATTTTGGTGGTGGATGACGAGGCCAACATCCGTGATCTGGCGCGGATGTACCTGGAAAAAGATGGCTACCGCGTGGACACGATGACCAACGGCCGTGACGCCCTGGCCTACATCAAAAAAACGCCGCCCACCCTGATGGTTCTTGACCTGATGCTGCCGGAGATAGACGGCTGGGAAGTGTGCCGCCGCGTGCGCGCCGAAAGCGGGCTGCCCATCATCATGCTCACCGCCCGCGATGACGACATCGACAAAATAGTCGGCCTGGAGATGGGCGCCGACGATTACCTGACCAAGCCCTTTAATCCGCGAGAACTGGTGGCTCGCGTGCGCGCCATCTTGCGGCGAACCACGTCGCTATCCGATCCGACAACTGGCAAGGCGCGGCAGGCGGGCAACGTGCTGGTGGACCCTGCCAGCCACGAGGTAACGGTTGCCGGCGAACGGATTGTTTTGCGCACCAAAGAATTCGACCTGCTCATTACGCTGATGGACCATATGAACTTGGTGCTATCGCGGGATCAATTGTTGGATCTGGTGTGGGGGTATGAGTTTTACGGCCGTACACGAACCGTAGATGTCCATGTGGCCCATTTACGTGAAAAATTAGAAGGCAGCAGCCTGACCATCGAAACAGTCTGGGGCAAAGGCTACAAACTGGTTGCCACGGAGACTGCCTAAGCGCTTTCGATGTTCAACACATTACGCAGCCGCCTGCTTCTTTCTTACATCGGCGTGATTGCCATTGCCTTGTGGGTGGTGGCCATGTCTTTGCTGTTTTTTGCTACCCGACCGGGCGTGCGTTATTTATCGACCATGCAGCATTTGGCGGCGGTGGGCACCAGCAACCGCCAGGAGTTATTCCGGCTGCTGGAGACTGGCGCGGACACGCCGGCCTACGAGCGGCTGCTAAATGAAACGGCCGTTACCAACAACGTCCGCGTCCTCATCGCCGATATTTCCAGCAATAAAATCCTCTACGACAGCGACCCAAACCAAAGCTGGCTGGGCGGCACGGTCGAGGGGGTGCAAAATCTGCGCCGCCTGCTGCCCAATGTCGACAGTAACGCCATTACCGGCCTTTTCCGATATTCAGACGGTTCTCGCTGGTTGGTTTACTCTCAGCCGATTTCGGCCAGCGGGTTGGGGCGGCTGCAAATTTTTTATGCCGCCCCAGAACCGACTACGTTTTCGTTTTTCCGTCAATCCTTTTTACGGCCGTTAACCGTCGGCGCCGGAATTGCCCTGCTGCTGGCAGTTTTGCTGGCGGTGGGCATTGCCAATTGGGTGACACGGCCGTTGCGCCAGATGGTCGGCGCCGCCGAAGGCATCGCCCGTGGCGACTATGACCAGCAGCTCTCGCTGGACGGCCCGGATGAAGTGCAGCGGTTGGCCGGTAGTTTTAACAGCATGGCCAGCCAGGTCAACATGTCGCAGCAGTCGCAGCGCGATTTTGTCAGCAATGTATCGCATGATCTCAAAACGCCGCTGACATCCATTCTGGGTTGGAGCCAATCGTTGTTGGACGGCACGGCCGTTACCGAGCCGGAACGCCAGCAAGCAGCGGCCATCATCCACAACGAAACAGAACGGATGCAGCGGATGGTGAATCAACTATTGGACCTGGCGCGCATCGAGTCTGGTCAATTAAAACTGATGGGCGAACAGGTTGATTTGCAGCAAATGCTGCTCGAACTGCAAGAAAACCTCGCCCGGCGCGCCCAGGAACAGGCCATTCACCTCACCAGCGATTTGCAGCCAACGCCGCCAATTTGGGGTGATTATGACCGGCTGATGCAAGTTTTCAGCAATCTGGCCGACAATGCGCTGGTCCACACGCCATCGGGCGGCCGAATACACCTGAGTTTGAAGACGCATGGGGAACAAGCGGTAGAAGTGACTGTTCAGGATACCGGCACAGGCATCGCCGCCGAAGATTTGCCGCGTATTTTTGAACGGTTTTATCAGGCAGATAAATCACGGGCGCGGGGGAACGGCCGTCCGGGTTCTGGTTTAGGTCTGGCTATTGTGCGGGAACTGGTCGAAGCCCATCGGGGAACGATACGCGCTTACAGCCAGCCGGGCAAAGGCAGCGCATTTGTGGTGCGGCTGCCGGTTCGCAGACAGCCAGAAGCCCCAGCGGGAGTTCGCCCCGGCTGATTGTTTTACCCTACGCCGACGCCGTTGGGCGCGCCGGACACAATACGCAGCCTTTCGACAAATTCGCTGAGCATGATGGCTGTGGCTCCCCAAACTTTATGACCTTGCACGGCAAAAAAAGGCACAGTTACCTGACTGCCACGGAAATCCCAGGGTTCAGCGGTTGCCGATGCGGGATCTAACAAGTCGCGCAGGGGCACCTCGATAATCTCGGCCACTTCTTCTACGGACGGGCGGAAGTGGGGGCGCTGGTTGGATTGGTACCAACCGATAAACGGGTGAACCATAAACCCGGAAGGCGGGATGTAAATGGGGGTTAACTGACCAAGCGGGGAAACGGCCGTGCCAGCCACCCCAATTTCTTCTTCCGTTTCACGTAGGGCTGTGTCGAGTAAGGTTTCGCCATCTTCCTGCCGCCCGCCGGGAAAGGAAATTTGCCCGGCGTGCGACGGCAAATCATCCCGCCGCCGGGTTAGCACCAGATACAACTCCCCATCATGGCAGTACAGCAGCAGCAGCACCGCGCCAATGCGCAATGGTTCGTTATCGGCCGGCAGCCGCCGCCCGGCGCCGCCAAAGGGCATCATCTTTTTTTGGGCGGATTCTATGTCAAACGCTTTCAGGGACAGCGCTTTTTCCACGTTATCTAACACACAAGATTGTTTCATAACAACATGCAAACGGCCGTATTTGCCAGATTGACAAATTGCCCGTCAGGCGCTCTGAGCGCGCGCCTCTCCACCGTGAAATTTATAGCCCGCTCCCCGTTCGGAAACAATGTATTGCGGGCGAGATTTGTCCGTATGATCTTCAATTTTTCGGCGCAGCCTGTGCATGTGCACGTGCAAGCGGTCTTCATAAGCCGGTTCCAGCGGCCACAACCGGCGCAAAATATATTCTGTGGTCACCGTCTGCCCCGCCTGGCGCATGAGGATGTATAACAATTTCGTTTCCGTGGGTGTCAGGGTGACAGGGCTGCCATGGATCAACGCTTTGCGCTGGGGGAAATCAATCACCAGGCGTTCATCAATCCGTGTCAGGGCGTCCAGGTGAAAGGCAAAGCCGCCCAGGTGCTTGAGCACACGGCGGACGCGGGCGACCAATTCGCCGGGGTTGAAGGGCTTGATCATGTAATCTTCGGCGTATTTTTCTAGCCCTTCGATGACGGTTTCTTCTTCGTTAACGGCCGTTAGCATAATAATCGGTAAATCGCTAAATTGATGAACCGTATGACAGAACTCAAAACCGCTCATGCCGGGGGGCATATGCAGGTCCACAACGGCCAGATGAGGCAGTCCCTCCGTATGCAAAATACCCAACGCCTCTTCACCGGAAGAAGCCGTGATGGCTTTGAAGGAAGCATTTTGCAAAGCAAATTGTACAATCCGCAGCGTATACTGGTTGTCATCAACCACAAGGATCAAAATGTCTTGTTCTGAATTTTCCATGAAAGTCGCTAAAGCCTCGAATCCATTCTCTGAAGGACCGCAAATGAGACAGCAAGATGAGCGCCGCCGTTCAGGCGTCGCGCCAAAAAACGTAGCCTATTCCACGCTGTGAGCGGATGTAATGAGGATGTGTGGGGTCTTTTTCAATTTTGTTGCGCAGGCGATGAATGTAAACGCGCAGGCGTTCGTCGTGGTCTATATCGTGGGGCCACACCCGCCGCAGCAAGTAATCGTTGCTAATGGCCTTCCCGGCAGAACGGATCAAGATATATAAAAGTTTCGTTTCGGTGGGTGTCAGGGTTACAGGCTTGCCATCCACAATGGCTTGCCCGCCGGTCAAGTCCAGGATGAGCCGCGGATCGACGCGGATAGAGGAGTTCAGGAGGTAAGGAGGATTTCCGATGCGCCGCAAAATTCGGCGCGCACGGGCGATGAGTTCTCCTGGCAAAAAGGGCTTGGTTAAATAATCCTCCGCGAAGCGATCGATGGTCTGCGTGATGGTGTCTTCGTCTTCGATGGCGGTGAGCATGATGATGGGCAAATCGCAAAATGTGTGCACTACTTCGCAGAATTCCAGGCCGTCCATGCCAAACGGCATATTGATGTCTACCACGGCCAAACTAGGAAGCTGGTTGCGCCGGATCCAATCCAGACCATCTTCGGCAGAGGGAACGGCCGTTACCTGAAACCCACTTCGGCTCAACGCTTCTTCGATCATCTCCAACACCAGAATATCGTCATCGATGACCAAAATATGAAAAACGGTTGGGTCAAATTCACTCATGAATTGCCTTTATGGTGTCATACAACATGTACAACAAATCGGCGGCCAGAAAAAGCGAGTGTCTTGCCTTTTCAAGCTATGAAAAATGTTCACCGTTGTCAGTTGAGATGGGTAAAGTGACGGTTTCATGCCCTTGCAAGATGCCAATTGTAACAAAGCCGCTCCACATACTCAACTTTGTGGCGCGTGAGAGGCTAGCTATTGGACTTGACGGTAGTAATTCGGCACATCTAGCGGTGATTGGGAAACCTCAGCAAGGCGTCTGGCTGATTTACGGGAAACGCAGATTTCTTCCAACACCGCAGAAACACAAAGGTGTATCCAATTAGGGTTTGCGGGGAACGGCCGTTATAATTGCCCATCATTACCTTTGACAAAACCAAGGAGAAACCCCATGTCTAAACCAATTCCGCAAGCCTACCAGGACCTGCTAACAGGTCCCGTCTCGGTCACAATGGCCACTGTTATGCCCGACGGCACACCCCAACTATCGGTTGTCTGGTGCAGTTACGATGGCGAATTTGTCCTGGTCAATACCGCCCGTGGCCGGCAAAAAGACAAGAATCTCCAGGCGCGCCCTGTGGCCAGCATCCTGGCTATCGATCCGCAAAATCCGTACCGCTACCTGGAGATTCGCGGCAGCGTGGAACTAACCGAAGAAGGCGCCAAAGAGCACATCAACGAAATGGCGCGGCTGTATCGCGGCGTGCCCGCCTATTATGGCTTTTCCGCCCCGGCCGAATTGGAACAAACAGAAACCCGCGTTTTGTGCAAAATCACGCCCACCCATGTGGTGGCCAGAGGCTAAATCTGAACCAAGCAGCCAACACGCCCCCACCAAGACTGGCCGCGCTGCAATATCGCGATTTTCGCCTCTTTTGGATTGGGCGCTTTCTTTCCACCACCGGCTCGCAGATGCAGTTGATTGCCGTCAACTGGCATATTTTTGCTTTGCTGCGCGGCCAGGTTTTTACCTTGTCGCTGCTGGGGCGCGAATTTGAGCTGGGCGCGGAAGCGCTGGGGCTGGGCACGCTGGGGCTGGTGCGCATTGTGCCAATTGTGTTGTTTGCCCTTCTAGGCGGCCTTCTGGCCGACACGGTGGATCGGCGGAAAGTGTTGATTTGGGCGCAGGTAGCGGCCATGTTCTTTGCGGCGGCGTTGGCGATTTTGACGTTGAACGGCCGTATCACCATCCCCCTCATCTACCTGCTCACAGCCGCCGGTTCGGCCGCCGCCGCCTTCGACGAACCGGCGCGGCAATCCATCGTGCCCAATCTCGTGCCCAAAAAACACCTGACCAACGCGGTCAGCCTGAATACCATGTTGTGGGAATTGGCGACCATTATCGGGCCAGCGTTGGGCGGCGTTCTGGTGGGTTCATTTGATGTGGGCGTGGTCTATGCGGTGAATGCGGTATCGTTTACGGCCGTGATCATCGCCCTCCTCCTCATGAACTATCGCGGCAAGCCGGCCACGATCAGCGCCGGCCTGGGTTGGTCGGCGCTGGTAGAAGGCTTTCAATTCACCTACCGCACGCGCATTATTTGGGGAACCATGCTGCTGGATTTCATGGCCACCTTCTTCAGTTCAGCGCGCACCATGCTGCCCATCGTGGCCACCGATTTGTTGGGGCTAGGGCCGGCCGGGTATGGCCTGCTGGCTACGGCGCAATCAGTAGGGGCGCTCATTGCCGGCGGCGTGATGGCTTTGCGCCGCGACATTTACCGGCAGGGCGCAGTCTTGTTGATCAGCGTGGCCGTCTACGGCGCGGCGACGGCGCTGTTCGGCTTTTCCACCGTTTTCTGGCTTTCTTATTTTTTGTTTGCCCTCACGGGCGCGGGTGACACGGTGTCTACGGTCATTCGCGGCACGCTGCGGCAGCTTAACACGCCAGATCATCTACGCGGCCGTATGACCAGCGTCAATATGATGTTTTTTATGGGCGGGCCACAGTTGGGCGAGTTAGAAGCGGGCCTGGTGGCGGCGGCGTTTGGCGTGCCGTTTGCCATCATCACCGGCGGCGTGATTACGGTGGCGCTAACAGGGGTGATTGCCTGGCGTTATCCCAGTCTGCGCAATTACGTGGGGCAGCCAGCAGTTGACGAGTAAAGGGGTGAATGCGATCAGAACGGCCGTGTTTAATCCGACTGCCGCGTCAGGACGATCAGGCCGGCGAACAGGAGGCCGATGCCCAACCAGGCCGTGGATCCTAATTGTTCTCCGACGACAAATATACCCAGCAGACCGGCGGTGAGCGGTTCAGCCAGGGTCAGGCTGACGGCCGTGGCCGCCGACACCCGCTTCAAGCCCATCGTAAAGACCAGGTAAGCCACGGCCATTGTCACCACTCCCAAATGCAGCCCCACCAGCAAACCACGTGGCTCAACCAACCAGCTCATGTCCAGCCGCCACCACAGCGGCAGCAAAAAAAGCGCCCCCAGGCCAAAAACCACGCCTGTCACCACATGCGGCGGTCTGTCGGCCAATAAAATCTTGCCCGCTATGGTAAAAATCGCGTAAGCCAATCCGGCGCCCATGGCCAAAAACATGCCCAACACATCCACATGCACGCTGCTGCTGCCGGCCAAAATCAGCAAGGCGCAGCCCGCAATCGCCAGCCCGGTCGCCACAAACCAGTTGCGTCCCGGCCACTGCCGCCAAACCAACCAGGTGAGCAGTCCCGCCAAAATGGGTGAACTGCCGATGCCCACGATGGTTCCCACCGCCACGCCCGTGCGGGCCACCCCGGCAAAGAAAAAGAGTTGATAACCGGCGACGCCGGCCGTGGCTAACAGCGTGGGCAGCACAGGCCAGCGTGGACCATCACGCCAGCCACCTTTAATTAACACCAGCAGCACCAGGGCGATGCCGCCAAAGACCATTCGCACGCTCCCCACAGCCAGCGGCGACACCCCGGCCGGGGCAAATGTCTGCGCCGTGCCGGTTGTGCCCCACAAAACGGAAGCTGTCAGGACAAGCAGAGCGCCGGAGGATGGTTTATTCGACATAACGGTTCGGGGTTGAGGATTGGAAATTGGCGGCTGGCCAATCTTTACACGCCACTCTGTTTTAACCAGGTTAAGATGGCTTCGGCAACGGGTAACGGCCGTTCCATCGTCAGCATATGGCCTGCATTTTCAATTTGCAGGAACGTGGCCTGGGGCTGTAGTTTTTGCCACAACTGCCATGCTTCGGGGAAAATTGTGTCGGTCTGGGCAGCCCGAATGCCCAACGTAGGCTGCGTGATCTGGGGCATGGTATCCCAGACAGCCTGCGGCGGCGTGGCGTAAATTTGCGCTTCCCATTCTCGTGGGAAAGCCAGCGTCAGCTCAGGGCCATCCTCAACCAGCGCGTAATTGACATAATCCCACAAACTGTCGTCTGACCAGCTCGCAAACACATCTTTACTACGAAACCGGTCAAAAGCAGCCTGCCGCGATGGCCAGCGATCTCGTCGGCGCAGCGCACTTTGCACCATCGGCATCAGGAACGCCTGTTCAGGGTGCGCGGCGGCCATCTGCAAAATCTGTGGCGGCAGAAAAACCGGCTCAATGAGAACCAGGGCGCGGAAGAGAGACGGCCGTTTTGCCGCCGCATACATCGTGGCCACCGCCCCCAACGAATGACCAATACCGATCACCTGTTCCCAGCCCCGCTGCTCAAAAAAATGGATCAAGTCATCGGCAATGATCTGCCAATCGCCCTGCAAATCGGCCGGCTCTGTGCCTGGCCACAAGGGGCGGTGATACATGCCTTCCACGTGATACTGCGCCAGAAAAGGCGCCAAAAACTGGCGGTAACAGGCCGGTGGATACGCATTGGCATGAGCAAAATGAATCACCGACCCATCGCCGCCAAAATTATGAAAAGGGATAACGGTTGCCAAAAAACAATCTCCTGATCTTTATAAACCCAAAGGCAAAATAAAAAGCCGAGGAATAACCTCGGCTTTTTATTATACGCGCTAAATTTTGTTTAATCTTGTGAGATGGTGGAAACGGCCGTTTGCAGCCCAGGCTCATCCGCCGCCGACTCTTGCCGGTCACTACGCCGCACCGACCAGACGATCAGGATAATACAAATCGCCACAATCACCATAATCGTCGGCGTCAAACCGGTATACTGCACCACAATCGGCGCCAAAATCAAAGCCACCAGGTTCATCACCTTGATCATCGGATTCAAAGCCGGACCGGCCGTATCCTTCAACGGATCGCCCACCGTGTCGCCGACAACCGAAGCTTTGTGATTTTCACTCCCTTTGCCGTTGTAGTTGCCATCTTCCACATACTTCTTGGCGTTATCCCAGGCACCACCGGCATTGGCCATAAACACCGCCAGCAGCTGCCCAGAGACAATAACGCCGGCCAGGAAACCACCCAACGCCTGTTCTTTAAGCAATAGCCCCACAGCAATCGGGGACAGAATAGCGATCAACCCCAACGGAACCAGCTCCGACTGCGCCGCTTTCGTAGAAATCGTAACAGCGTTCGCATAATCCGGCGTGCGTTCGCCACTCATGATCTCCGGAATCCGCAGTTGACGCCGGACTTCGGCCATAATGTAACCAGCCGCCCGATTAACCGCTTTAATCAGCAAGCCGCCAAACAACAGCGGCAGCGCACCGCCAATCAACAAACCCACAAACACCGTCGGATCAGCTAAATTGATTACCCGTTGGAAAGTGTCCATACGTTCTGGCGGCAGCACCCGTTCGATGTCGGTGAAAAACGCGCCAAAGAGAGAAACGGCCGCAATCACCGCCGAACCAATAGCAATACCCTTGGTAATAGCCTTAGTCGTATTGCCCGCCGCATCCAGGTCAGCCAAAATTTGCCGCGATTCCGGCGAGAATTCTTCGCCCGCCAGTTCCGCAATGCCATTGGCATTATCGGCAATGGGACCAAACGTATCCATGCTCACATTGTTTCCAGTGTGCGAGAGCATCCCAACGCCAATCAACGACACACCAAACAAAATGTAGATGAACGGATCCCCATTTGCTACGCCCTCGCCCTGCATACTGATCAGGAACAGGGCAGCGACGATGGTCCACATGGCAAAGAAAAGACCGCTTACCAGTTCTTTCTTCATATAACCACGAACCAGAAAACCCACAGCAACAATCGCCGCAATCACCAGGGCCGGAATATACAGGCTGGTCGGGAAGACAACCGTATACACCAGAATCGAAGCCGAAATACTGGCTACAATCACCAACACCGACCAGACGCTGGACAAATAACCCAACGAAAGCCCTTCCAAAATGACCAGGGCCGGCCCAAATGCGGTCGCTTTGGAGATATTGCGCACACGCGGGCTGTTGGCGCTGGTGGCCAACGCTGTGAGCGGGTTAAAGACCACCGCCAAAGCCACGCCGACAGAAACCAGAGCGCCCAATGACAGGTGCGAAATCATGCTGCCGCCCGGATATTGGGCGCTGGCATAAAATACAGAGATCAAGAACGTGGAGATGATGGTAATACCGCTCGACAACTCGTAGCTTTTGTACATCGCCTCTTCAGCGTCTTCCACGTTCCATATGGAGACAGCGTACGTGCCCACAATCGAACTCACCACGCCAACGCCGCGCACCAACAACGGCAAAACGATCCAGAACAGATGCCCGGTCATGGCTGTGAGGGCCAGGCCCAAAATCAGGCTGGAAACGATGGTCACTTCATAGGATTCAAAGATGTCGGCAGCCATACCGGCGCAGTCACCCACATTATCGCCCACCAGGTCGGCAATAACGGCCGCGTTGCGCGGATCATCCTCTTCCATACCGGCTTCCACTTTACCCACCAGGTCTGCGCCTACATCGGCAGCCTTGGTGTAAATGCCGCCACCCACGCGCATAAACAACGCCAGCAGCGTACCGCCAAAACCAAATCCCAGCAGCACATCCGGCGCAGCCTTGCCAAACATGATAAAGATCAGGGTGCCCCCTAACAACCCTAACCCATCTGTAAGCATTCCGGTAATAGTGCCGGAGCGATAAGCAATGGTCAACGCTTTCTTAAAACTGGTTCGCGAGGCAGCAGCAACACGCACGTTACCCTGAACAGCCATGTTCATGCCAATAAACCCAACCGTCGCCGAAAAGGTGGCGCCCATCATAAATGCGATGGCACGGCCGCTGGCAATCCACCAGGTCGCCGCTGAACATTCAACCGTGGCGCTCACTCGTTCCGGATTAAAGGCTGCATATCCGTTGGCATTGGCTACTTCTTTGGCTGTTTGAGTTTGCAAGAGAGAGGAGACTTCGGCTTCGGCCAGACTGGTGTTGGCGGCGATATCTTGAGCAAAGGCTGTTTCTACCGCGCTGCCACAGAATAACTCATTGGCTTCTCCGGTGGGCTTCACCAATGCCACACTCAAGAACATAGCTACAGTCAGGAGGGCAATTAGAATGACGATGGTGCGTAACTGTGTACGTAGATACGCATTAGCGCCATCCCGGATGAACCCCCAGATACGCTGCATGGCTTCGCTGCCTTTATCGGCGGCAAAGGTTTGCCGGGCGAGCCAATAGGCATATCCTAACGCAATAAAGGCCGTTGCTAAAACCACGTAGATCATGGTCTGCTCAAACGGCGAGATCCCGTGCATCGCGGACATATATATAACCTCCTTGGGAAGGATTCCATTGATTGATGGAATCTGGTTTGCCTCCACAGATGGGTTTGTTTGCGTGGAGGTGTTGTCAATCGCCAAATCGCGGGCATTTTCTCATAATGCCCGTTGCAAACGTATTGATAAATGTCACATCTATGTGTTGCCGTCTGTCATCCGTCTTTTTTAGTATACTCTGTACATAATTTTTGGCACTAAATTCAGATATTTTGTCCTTGATCGGTTTGGGCGGGAATAGTGTGTGTGCGTTCCGGCGTTCCGTACCGTATTTTGTAATCAGTCGTCGTTCGATTGGGCGGCCAGGATTCAAAACATTTTGCCCTCTTCGTTCATGTTTTCCAGAATGGACAGCAGGCAGGGTTCGTTTTATGCTGGATTGATGGATGATGTTTGGGGTTGGGTTTTCAGTGTTATAATTCTGCAGGGATATTACAGGAAGGAGAATAGACATCTGAAGGAACAATTTTTGTCAGGTCTGGTTACAAAAGCGATCAGTGGATTTTTTACCGTTCAAACTGACCAGGGGGCTATTGTGGCGCAGTTGCCGGGTCGTTTAAAGCAAGAATGGCAAACGACTTCGATTGTGGCCGTTGGCGATCAGGTTTCAATTTCGTTAAATCGAGATGGCAGTGGGACCATTGAAATGGTCGCCGAGCGCCATTCTGTTCTTTCTCGTACACGGCCGTCAGCCGAAAGCCGCCGTCTATTGTCCGATCAGGAACAGGTGCTGGTTGCCAATCCAGACCAGCTTATTTTTGTTTTTGCCACGCAAAACCCGGCCACGAATTTGCGCAAACTGGATCGCTTTCTGGTTGTCGCTGAGGTGAATGAGTTAACGGCCGTTATCTGCGTCAACAAAATCGATCTGGTAGGTCTGGATGCAGCCCGTCGCCAATTTAAACTCTACGAAGATATTGGCTATCAGGTCATTTACACCAGCGCCGTCACCGGCGAAGGCGTCGCCGAACTGCGCGATTGCCTGCATGATAAATTATCTGTCCTCACCGGCTCCTCTGGCGTCGGCAAATCCAGCCTGTTAAACGCCATCGAGCCTGGGCTGGGACTAAAGGTGCGCGATGTCAGCCAGACAACCGGCAAAGGCATGCACACGACCCGTTACGCAGAATTGTTCCCCCTCGCCGGCGGCGGATATCTGGCAGACACGCCGGGCATTCGCGGCCTGGCTTTATATGATCTGGAACCGTGGGAGTTGGACGCCTATTTTCGGGAAATTGCGCCGCTGGTGGAAGTGTGCCAGTTTAGCGATTGCAGCCACCGCCACGAGCCAAACTGCGCGGTGCGCACGGCCGTCGAAGACGGCCGTATCTCCCCGGAACGCTACGACAGCTACTTGCGCCTGCGTGAAGAACATGAGATGCTAGACAAATCGGCATATGAATAAAGGTTGATTGGCAAGTTGGTTGGAAAATGGGCAAAAAGCGATTGATTTTGCAGCTGGGGTGGATTGTATTACTCGTCGGGCTGCTGGCAGCTTGTACGGCGGAGCCAGATACAGCCGCAACGGCCGTAGGCCGCAACAGCATCCCTGTCGCCCCAGATTTTCTCGATTTTTACACGCAAATGGGCGGCCAACGCCTGCTGGGCGACCCCATTACCGAGATGTTTGTCGCCGAAGCAGACGGCCGTTCCCTGCAATACTTCCAAAATATCCGCCTGGAATACGACGCCGCCCGTCAACAAATCAGCATCACGCCGCTGGGGCAGTGGGCGCTGGACGGATTAAACCAACAAGTGCTCGCCCCCACGCCAGAAGACAGCCAGACTCGCGCCTTCCCCAACACCGCCTATACCCTCCAGGATGAATTCCTCGCCTTTTACAACGAACATGACGGCGAAACACTCCTGGGGCAGCCCATTTCTGACCAGCTGAATGTAGACGATTTGCGGGTGCAGTATTTTAGCAACGGCCGTCTCGAATGGCGTCCCGAAGCGCCCACCAACCTGCGCGTGCAGCTCAGCCCGCTTGGTCAGGCCCACTTCGACAACGAAATGCGCTTCACCTATCAGAACAGCCGGGTTGATGCCGCCCCCGTCCCCTCTGCCGGCGTTACAGCGGCGCATATCGACGCCTATGTCAAAGCGCCCATTTTATACGGCGGCGAAACCCAAACCCTCTATGTTACCACTCAAACCTCCAACGGCGCCCCAGTTACCGGGTTGATGCTCGATCTCACCCTCGCTTTTGGCGCAGAATCCCAAACCATCACCCTTGGGCCAACCGATGATAACGGGCAAATCACTTATCCGCTTACTACGGCCGTACCGCCCGGCGAAGAAGTCACACTGCGCCTGCAAGCCAAAGGAAATGACGGCCGTATCATCGGCGAAACAATCATCTCTTTCAAAACATGGTGGTAAATTCCAATGACAACTGAATTAACAACGGATCTGGTCTGGCAAGAAGTAGAAAAACAACTGTTCGCCGTGCTGGGCATGGTGACAGCAAAAAACGAAGCGCGCACTGTGGGAATCGTATATGCCGTTCACCAACACCGCCTCTATATCACAACCAAACGCACCGCCTGGAAAACCCGCCACATCAGCCAAAACCCCCACGTCTCGCTCACCATTCCCATCGCCAAACGCATTCCCCTCATGCCCTGGATCAAAATCCCGGCGGCCACCATCACCTTCTCCGGCACAGCCACCATCCACGAGCCATCGGAAGTTGCGCCGGAACTGCTGCACAAACTTTTTCGCGGCTTAGAAACAAATGCCGACATGCTGGCCGACACCAGCATTATCGCTGTAGAGCCTATGGGGGATTTTGTGACCTATGGGGTCGGCGTTTCGCTGATGACCATGCGCGATACAGAGAAATCACGCGGACGCGTGCCGGTTTCCTGAGGGGGAACGGCCGTTACAACACGGCCGTCATGTACAAGCCATCCAGTTCAAACCCAAGCCGCGCATAATACTCCCGCGTGCCAATGGCGCTGATGACGGCAATACGGCCGTAACCCGCCGCCCGCGCCAACTCCTTCGCCTGCTCCACCAACTGCGTCCCCAAACCGCTGTGCTGCGCCTCGCCCTGGCTCTCGTCGCCAATAGGCAGCGCGGGACCATACACATGAACCTCGCGGATCATGGCGTGGTTTTCCAACTCGGCCAGGGGATGCAGGCTGTCTTGCCGGGGCATGGACAACCGCAAAAAACCGGCCAGGCGATCTGCGCCATTCACAAAACTGAGAAAATGCTCTGTCGTGGCGTCTGTCTCGTAGGTTTCCACCTTCAGACTTAAATCTTCGGCCTCGATTTTTTCCCGGCGCACCTCGCGGCAGCGGATGCACTGACATTGCAGCCCGCGCCGCGCGATCTCCTGTTGGGCCAACTGGCGCAAATTGGCCTTCTTAAAACCTTCCACCACATTGGTCGTGGGAATATCGCGGATGATGCGCGTGAGGCGCGTATAACGCGGCGTTTGCAGCTTGCACTGCACCAACACATCCACAACTTCTTCTTCGGTGTAGGGGTGGTATTCGCCGCGCTGCCAGTATTCGTACAATTCGGCGTTTGCCAGCAGCATGGTGGGGTAGATTTTCAGTTCGTCGGGATGCAGGGCAGGATCGGTCCAGAGACGGCCGTAATCGGCCACATCACTCTCCGGCGTCGCGCCCAACAGATTAGGCATCCAATGGCCATGAATCTTAAACCCGGCCAATCGCAGCAGGCGAAAGGCGTCACGGGTGGACTGGGTGTCGTGGCCGCGATTGTTCAGCGCCAGCACTTGCTCGTCCATGCTCTGAATGCCCACCTGCACTTTGGTCACGCCCAGGTAACGCAGCCAGCGCAGTTCATCCACGGTGATGTGATCCTGGCGGGTTTCGACTACCAACCCGACGTTGCGGCGCACGGCCGTGGCGTTCATGGCCTGCGCTTCCGCCAGCGTCTCCGCTTCGGCGCCATTCATCGCCTCAAAGCAGCGCTTGATAAACCATTCCTGGTAATCGCGCCGGTAGCTCGACCACGTACCGCCCAAAATCAGCAGCTCGATTTTGTCGGCGGGATGGCCGATTTGCTCCAGAGCGTGAATGCGCCCGGCGGTTTGGGCGTAGGGGTCAAATTTGTAGCGTTCGGCGCGCTGCGCGCCTGGCTCGTCGTGCAGGTAGCTTTTGGGCATCCGCACATCGGTGGGGCAAAAAATACATTTACCGGGGCATGGATACGGCTTGGTCAGCACGGTAACAACCGTCACCCCGGATTGACTGCGCACCGGTTTGGTTTGCAAAGCCACGCGCACTTCGGGGTCAAATTCCAGATAATTTTGCTCGCACAAGGTCTGGTAGGCTTGCAGAACCTGGCTTTTAGACATCCAGGGCAAGCCCTGGTGGATGTATTTGAGCATGGTGCGCGAGTAGGATTTGGGGGTAGACGGCCGTTTGCCCACCAATTCATCAATCAAAGCCACCAGCAGCGCCTCACGGCCGGTAATATCTACCGCTTCGCGTCTGGCCTGCCATTCGGCGTCATATTCATCTACTTCCACCACGGGAATGTATTCAAACGGTTTGTTTCTACTCATCTACTTAGGCCACTTGATAGGATTGTCCCATCAACTTAAAAGAAAAAAACTTCTTCCTTAAAAACAAACAACCCAAAAGGGGCCACCCCCCCCCCCCCACCCCCCCCCCCCCCCCCCCCCCCCCCCCCCCCCCCCCCAACCACCCCAGGCCGGGGCGCCCCCCCCCCCCCCCCCCCCCCCCCCCCCCCCCCCCCCCCCCCCCCCCCCCCCCCCCCCCCCCCCACAGGCCCCCTTTTTTTTTCCCCCCCCCGCCCCCCCCCCCCCCCCCCGGGGGGGGGGGGGGGGGCCGGGAAAAAAAACCCCCCCCCCCCCCCCCCCCCCCACCCCCCCCCCCCCCCCCCATCTATATCCATTGAAATCTTTGAGTAGATTGATTTATTGTAACAGTATCGCTTCTTAACCGGCAGGTATCTGACGAAGCGCTAAGGCAACGACGGCCGTCCACGGCAGCAGCTTAAACTCGCCAGCATCCAACGCCGCTTCTACCTCAGCCCGCGACAGGAGCAGCAGTTCCTGTTCCTCCAGATCGTCAGCGTCGATTTCGGCCACGCGCTGCGCCCCTTGCGCCAGATAAAAATGGGCATTGCCCGCCCCGCGATTGCCATCTACGGAATACTTGCCCAAAAACAGCCAATCCGGCGCGGCATAACCCGTTTCCTCCAAAAGCTCGCGCTGCGCGCCTGGCAGCGGCTCTTCGCCCGGCTCTAAAAAGCCGCCCACCGCCGCCAGCGAAACGCCGTCAATGCTGTACTTGGTCTGCCGAAAAAAGAGAAACTGACCGTCACCGGTTATGGCAACCACGTTAATGAAGTCCGGCGTCACCACCCAGGGCCAATCGAAAATGACACGGCCGTCTGGCAGTTCCACCGCATGTTCTTCCACCATCAAAAATTTGCTGTGATCAAGGATTGTCTTGCGGGAAAGTGTTTTCCAGGTTTGCATAGTTGCTCTGGAGATCGGAGATTGCCTGTGCGCCCAATCTCCAATCTCAATTGGCCTGCTTATGCCACTTCGGCCAGCAGTTCCACCATGGTCCGCATCGTTTCGACGTCAAAGACTGTCATGTTCAATGTAGTCACAGGGCTGTTCACCCAGCGGCTGAGGCGTTCTTTCACGCGCTCGCGCGGCCCAACCAGGGCTACCTCGTCAATCAGATCACCCGGCACTCTGGCCATCGCCGCTCCCTGATCGCCCGCCAGGTAAAGGTCTTGAATTTCGGCCGCCGCCGCTTCGTAGCCATACCGCGCCGCGAGGTCATTGTAGAAATTTTTGCCCTTCGCCCCCATGCCGCCAATGTAGAGGGCTAGAAACGGCCGTAACATGTTGTAACACACGTCCAGATTGTCATTGATCACCACCGACACCGTCGGCGCTATATCAAAATCGGCCAGATTCTTGCCATTGCCCGCTTTGGCAAAACCGGCCGCCACGCTTTCTTTGTAGATGGCCTCATATTTATCCGGCGAGAAGAAAATGGGCAGCCATCCGTCGGCAATTTCGGCGGTGAGTTCTACATTTTGTGGGCCAATCGCCGCTAAATAAATGGGAATGTTGGGTTGGGCTTCCAGCGTGCTTTTGAGCGGTTTGCCCAGCCCGGTGGCATCGGACCCGCGATACGGAATCTGGTAGATGGCGCCATCGTGGCTCAGGCGTTCTTCGCGATGAAAAATCTGACGTACAACCTCCACGTATTCGCGGCTGCGGGTTAACGGCCGTTTATAACTCACCCCATGCCAACCCTCTACCACCTGCGGGCCGGATAAACCCAAACCCATGAGGAAACGGCCGTTGCTCAACTGATTCATCGTCATCGCCGTCATGGCGGCATTGGCCGGCGTGCGCCCCGGCATTTGCATAATCGCCGTGCCCAGTTTGATCTGTTCCGTTTGCGCCCCCAACCAGGCCAGCGGCGACACCGCATCCGAGCCATACGCCTCGGCCGTCCACACTGCGTACACGCCCAGACGATCCGCTTCTTTCACCAACTCAACCGGCAGCTCTATCCGCCGGCCAGCATAGCCTAACATCAACCCCAGTCTCATGCTCTCCTCCATAATCGGTCATCCATGATTTGTACTCCCTGATCCATCGCATCCCAGGCCAAAGCGCGGAATACAGCTCACGAGATTGTAAAGCAGGCAGGCATAAACCCAAAATAAAAAAGCCTCGCTTTTCAGCGAGGCTTCTGGTGCCCTCACGGAGATTCGAACTCCGGTCTTAGCCTTGAAAGGGCTACGTCCTGGTCCCCTAGACGATGAGGGCAAGCGGCTGGAATTCTATCATCCACCCTCACTCAGGTCAAGCCTTTTTCTAAAACTAACGGCAAGCTGGGAAAGTTGCACGGCCGTACCCTCATAAAAAAACGCGCCCCCCGTCCAATTGAACGGGGGGCGCACGCAGAGGGGATGTGTTTCGCAAGCGATCAAAAAATCACTTCAACGAAAGCAAAGGTGTTGGCGGCCTCTATCGCCTGCGCAAAAACGCAGGGATATCCAAATTGTTAGGCGTGAATTTTGGTTGTACCGGTTCATTCTCACGCTCACGAACCGGGGCTGGCGGCGGTGTCTGCCGCTGCGGCGGCGTAGTAACTGGGGTTGCCGGCCGTGTGTACTGATTCTGCACCAACTGCCGACGCGACAATGAATGGTCAAACCCCGTGGCGATGACGGTAATGCGCATCTCATCGCCCATCGTTTCATCAATCACCGCGCCAAAGATCATATTGGCGTCCGGATGGGCTGTCTCGCGGATAATTGCGGCAGCCTGGTTCACTTCATACAGGCTCATATCTGGCCCGCCGGTGACGTTAAACAAAATACCCCGCGCCCCATCAATTGTTACATCCAACAAACGGGAGCTTATTGCCATTTCCGCCGCTTCGCGGGCGCGGTCGTCGCCTTCGCCATGGCCTACGGCCATTAACGCTGCGCCGCCTTCAGACATGATGGTTTTTACATCGGCAAAGTCCAGGTTGATCAGGCCGGGAATGGTAATCAGTTCGCTGATGCCTTGAATACCCTGGCGCAGCACATCGTCGGCCATGCGGAAAGAGTCTTTCAAGGAAACGCGTTTGTCGGTTAGCTCCAACAACCGGTCATTCGGAATGACGATCAGGGTGTCGACATGTTCTTTGAGTCGTTCGATCCCTTGTTCGGCGGAATTGGTCCGGTGACTGCCTTCAAACAGGAATGGCCGGGTGACGACGCCGATGGTTAAAGCGCCCATTTCCCGCGCCGCTTTGGCAATGATAGGCGCTGCGCCTGTTCCCGTGCCGCCGCCCATCCCGGCCGTTACAAACACCATGTCCGATCCGTTGAGTACTTCATACAGCTCTTCCGTGGATTCTGCGGCGGCTTTTTCACCTTGCTCCGGGTTGCCGCCCGCGCCCAAACCGCGTGTCAGCTTATCGCCAATGCGTACGCGAACCGGGGCGTTGGAGAGCAGGAGGGCCTGATTGTCGGTGTTGACGGCGATGAAATCGACGCCTGTGACGCCTTCGTTAATCATGCGGTTGACGGCGTTACAACCGCCGCCGCCTACGCCAACAACACGAATGCAAGCTATATTTTCTAGCTCAGGTGCTCTTTGCATATTCTTACCCTCTCCAACTTATGCCAGGCGCATGCGGCTCCTGTCATCGATTTACAACAATGTTGCTTTATTCCCTGGGCGTGGATCGTAGCGGCTGGCGTATTGTTCCAGTGTTGATTTGTCCACCAACCATTTGTTGCCAAACTTGATCGCCGGCAATTTGCCCTGGCGAATGAGTCTGCGCACAGATTCCGGATGGATATTCAGGCGATCGCTTACTTCTTGAACGCCGGCATAATTTTCTAACAGATCTTCTTTAGCCATACGACCGACTATGTTGCTGGTAATGCGGGATAATACAACAAATTAACTGTTGTAAAAATACAACAAAACCGGGAATATGTCAAGTGTTTTGTTGCGCTTTTACAACAGTTGAGCGGAAAAGGTTGTGCGCAGCTTGTGGATGAGGGAATGCGCGATGTGGATACGGCCGTTAATCCAACAGCAGGCCGGCAATAGACACGAGGGAGTTATCCTGGGGGTCGGCGGGGCAGTGATCGTAGGCGACGCAACGGCCGTCGGCCACGCCATCCAGTGCGCGCAGCATAAGGTAAATGGAGGAAAAGCCGCAAATGCGGTTGCGGTCCTGAACGGCGGCAATCTGGTTGTAAAAGTCTTCGGCGTCGCCGCGCCGGATAGCGGTCATCAGGTTGTCGTCGGCGGTTTTCAGGTTGTCGCGGCGCGGCGAATCCATCACAAAGGAGTCGCCAAAGTTTGGGCCGACATGGGCGAAATCGACGGAGGCGACAAAGAGCAAATTTCGGCTCTGGGCTTCGCGGCGCAGGGTATCGATCACGGCCGTTAGCCGCGCATCATCTGCCGGCCGAGAACCGTTCGTCACAAAGTGGTGAAACGAGCCGCACAAAATGGGGACCATGGGCCTGGGGGGAATTCCCAATTTCTGGTACGCATGGTGCAGCCAGACGGCCGACAGTTCTATCGAATGCTCCTGGCGATGGTGCAGCTCTTCGGCAAAGGCGCTTTTTTCGCCTACGGCCGTCGCCAGTTTATCAATCAACGCCACATCGGTGGGCAGCACGCCGTATGGCGTGGCATATGCCTGCCGGGTGAGGGTCACGGAGCCAGCGCTGCCGTTATGGTCTGTACCCAAGATTACCACGAGGTCGGCTTGGGAAACGGCCGTTTCCGCCCGCCGCCACACCTTCGCATACACCGGCCCGCCCCGCTGATAATCAATATGCGGTGAAATGATGCCCCGCCCTTGCCACGGCTGCCAATCTGCCGCATCATCGGCCGCGCCGTACTGGCTAAACAACGCTGTCAGGGCTTGCGGATCGGCCGGATAACTCAGGTCGGCCAACGCCGGGGGACGGTGCGGCTGAGCGCGAAACTCGGCCAACAACCCTTCTTGCGCTTCCCGCGACCGCCAATTGTCTAACAAACAGGCCGTGTCTAGCTGCGCCAGGGCGTCGGCCACAATGTCATAATCCACATCCTGCCCTACATGCCGGCAAAAATCAGCGTGAATCTGGGCCGCAGTGCGTGTGCCATCGCAAAAAATGAGCAGTTGGGCCAGCGCCGGCGGCATCACAAGCTGGTATGCCGTTAGCTGCAGTGGATCACGCAGATACCACATCTGTTGTCCCATGTGGGTGACCGGTTGAAAATCAAGTGGGCGAAGACGCGGGTTTTCAGTCACGGGCTTTGTCTCCTAGGCGCATAAAGGCGCAAATCCAAAGGGGCCGAGGATGAAATTCCAGAACGGCCGTAACACCCCACAATACAACAACCGCCCCTGCTCATACGCATCCAGAAAATAAACCGTCGCCACACAAAAAAACATCAGCAAAACCAGCCCGCCACACCCCAATAACACCCGCTGACGACAAGAAGAACCTCCCGCCATGTCGCTGACAGGATTTGGCGCAGCTTGCCGAGGATCGGCCACAAAGGCTGGCGGCGTGTAAACTGGAATTTGTAAGCCTTCAGGCACAGTATCCACCTCCGCCAGACTGCCACCACCCTCCAGCATCGTGGAATCATCCTCTAACCCGCCAACCACATACACCAGGCTGATGGCTTCGCCCAGATCGATCACATCGCCATGATGCAGCGGGGTCAGGCCAACCACACGCCGGTCATTGATAAATGAACCGTTGGTGCTGCCCAAATCTTCCAGAGCATAACCGGCATCCTGGCGAATGAGCTGGGCGTGTTTGCGGGAAATCTCAGGATCGGTTATGGCTATCTCATTACCCGAGGACCGGCCAATGATGATTTTTTCCTGGATCAAGTCGAATGTTTGATTGGGGGTTGGACCGCGTCGAACCACTAAACGCGCGACAGCCTGGTTCATGGTCTATACTCCTGGCTCAGGCGAAAAGCCGGCAGAACGATAAAGGGGGGCACCGGCTCTCGCATCATATCTCTGACTTCACCTGAAGCGAGTTCAGTATAGAAACAACGATGCTGTTTGTCAACGAGACTTGGTATAGGCATCCAGGGGAAGTACAATGAGAATTCAGGGTCTTTGGGATTTCATGGGGTTTGGTCTGATGCGTGATACGTGATGCGTGAAACCTCTCTGGTCACGCATCACGCATCACGCATCAGGGGCTGTCGACCCCCTGAGTTCCTAAAGAACCAGAATTCATAACCCAGGAGGATACCAATGGCTTCCATACAAGAATGGATCAAACAACTTGGCTCTGGGTCAGAATCTGACCAAACGCGCAAATTTGGCACGTTTGCCGGCGTGTTTGTGCCGACGGTGCTGACTATTTTAGGCGCGATTATGTATTTGCGCCTGGGATGGGTGGTTGGCAATGCCGGATTGCTGGGAGCGTTGGTCATTATTCTCCTGGCTCATGTGATTACTATAAGCACCGGGCTGGCAGTGTCCTCCATATCCACCAATATCCGCGTCGGTGCCGGCGGGGCGTTTTCCATTATTTCGCAATCGTTGGGGTTGGAGGTGGGCGGCAGCATCAGTGTGCCGTTGTATCTGGCGCAGGGCGTGTCTACCGCTCTGTACATTTTTGCCTTTGCCGAAGGCTGGCAGCGAATTTTTCCACAGCACCCCATGGTGGTTGTGGTGTTTTTAGCTTTTGCCGTGGTCTTTGCCATTGCCTTCATCAGCGCTAAATTTGCCTCGCGTATCCAATTTGTTATTTTAGGTATTGTGGGTTTTTCGCTGTTTTCGGTGGTGTTGGGCAGCTTCCCCACGGCCGTTCAGCCAGGCATGATCTATGAACCAACATGGCTTGGCAGCTTTCCAGACGGTGATTTCTGGTTTGTCTTCTCCGTTTTTTTCCCCGCCGTCACCGGCATCATGGCCGGCATCAGCCTGAGCGGGGCGCTAGAAAACCCCCGACGCAGCATCCCCAAAGGCACCATGAGCGCCATCGGCGTTACCTTACTGATCTATCTATTCCTGGCCTTCTGGCTGGCGCGGGTGGCTACGCCGGAAGAAATGATCACAAACACAACAGTCATGGTGGATAAGGCTTATTTTAGCTGGGCGGTTTTGGCGGGGCTGCTGGGAGCTACGTTTTCTTCAGCGCTTGGCTCGCTGCTGGCGGCGCCACGGGTAATGCAGGCTTTGGGCAATCATGGCGTGCTGCCTTACGGCCGTTTCTTCGCCCACGAGACCGCTGAAGGTGAACCGCGACACGCCATGTTGGCTACGGCCGTCATCGTTTTGCTCGCCATCATCTTTGCTCTGGTCGGCGGCGGGCTGAACGCCATCGCCCCACTCATCACCATGTTTTTCCTCATCACCTACTTCATGCTCAACGCCGTCGTTCTCATCGAGCAAATGCTCAACATGGTCAGCTTCCGCCCCACCTTTGCCATTCCCAAAGTCGTCCCCCTGGTTGGCATGATTGGCTGCCTGGTTGTCATGTTCCTCATCAACCCGCTATTCAGCCTGGCAGCCATTTCTCTGGCAATCTTTGTCTACGCCTATCTGCTGCACCGGCAGCTAAACGCCCCCTGGGAAGACGTGCGCAGCGGGTTATTTATCTCTTTGGCGCGCTTTGCCGTAGAGCGCGTCAGCAGCCTGCCCGCCGCCCCGGAACGCACCTGGAGTCCCAACGTCCTCGCGCCGGTCACCTCTACCAAAGCGCTGCGCGGCAGCTATCGCTTTTTGTCGGCCCTTACGCTGCCCAAAGGCACTGTTCATATCATCGGCATCTACCCGCCCGGCCAACCAGAACAGGTGTTGGACATGGATACCCTGGCTCACTCTTTCCAAAAGGATGGCGTGCCGGCGTGGATTTCGCTGCTAGAAGATGAAGATTTTATCAATGGCACCCGGCTGGCCATGGAAGTACTCACCGGGAGCTTTTTCCGTCCCAATATGCTCTTTTTACCATTGCAAATCAACGGCTCCCGCGAACGAGCAGCCTGGCTGCTGAGCCGCGCCGCCGCTTTATCACACATTGGCATTGTATTATTGGCTCAGCATCCGGTGGTGGGTTTAGGGCAAGAACAGGTGATCAATGTCTGGATGCGCGAACAGGGGCCAGACTGGAAACTGGGGCTGCGGTTGGCCAATTTGGACCTGGCCGTCTTGTTGGCCTACCAATTTCGGCAGAATTGGAACGGCCGTATCAACCTTTGCATGGTCATCGCCCAAGAGGAAACCACCCCAGTCGCCCTCGCCTTCCTCGAAGAACTGCGCGAACTGGCGCGCCTGCCGGCCAATACTCGCATCATTCTCCTGGTGGGCAGCTTTTGGGACGCTTTGCCCCAATCCCCGCCCGCCGACCTGAGCATTTTAGGGCTGCAAGCCCAGCCGGACCTTGACTTTGTGGAGAAAGTTGTCAAGATCGTGGATGCCTCTTGCGTTTTCGTGCGCGATTCTGGCGACGAAAGCGCCCTGGCCTAAACACTACTCCCCGCAACCAACCCGGCAACAGCTTCGTAAGGAGACGACATGAGCGCAAGCTCAACACCATGAATGAAAGGGACACGGATGAACACGGATTTTCACGGATTGTTATCCGTGTTCATCCGCGTCAATCCGTGTCCCATTTTCAGAAGAGACGACATGAGCGCAGTCTCAACACCATCGATGAAAATTCGCAGATTTCGCCGCTGACGCAGATTTTTCTTTGCGCCTCTGCGCCTTTGCGTTAAATTGTTTTCGTAGGAGTGGCTATGCTGGACGAAGAACAAACAGACCCCTCGCCGCAAGATGGCGAATTTAATTCCCCGCCGCCAGTCGAGGAATCGCTGGTTGAGCCAGAAATTGTATTGGGCACGGCCGTTACCGTTTCGCCCATAGACTCGGAAACCCCGTCACCCGTTACCAAATCACGCCCGCCCCTGCCCCCCGAACCGGAGGAAGAGTTAGATATGACCCAACCCAGTACCCCAGACACGCCCGCCGCCACGCCAACGCGACCGCCTGCCCCCACATCGACGCCCCCGGCAGCCCCCGCTACATCAAGCGTTTCACAACGGCGCGGCTGTGTGTTCTTGCTGTTGGGCGCGGTACTCGGCGCGTTTTTTGGCATGGTGTTTAGCCTGGCTGTTTTGATGGGGCTTAATGGCACGCTCACCTTTAGCCAGGCCGACGCCCAACTGCGCCGCGACATCAACGAAGCGGCCATTCGGCAAGCCAACCTGGAAGATACCCTGGCCACTCGAGACAGCCAGGTAAATGGATTGGCTACTCGCCTGGCGGACCTCAGCGGGCAACAGGATGAGATGAGCCTCTCGCTGCAAAACGCGGACCAAGAGCTGGCCACAGTGGAAGGGCAGGTTACGGCCGTTTACGCCAACATCTCCACCCTGGACAACCGGCTGGAACAGGCAGAAATCCAACTGACGGCCGTTGCCTCAGCCGCCGAATCGTTCAACAGCTTCCTGGGCGGCCTGCGCGATTTGCTGCAAGAAGTGCAGCCGCCAACCATCACCCCCACAGCCGATGGCGGCGCGGCCGGCAAAGCCACCCCAACGGCGGCTAGCGGCAGCGGCACAGTCGCCCCAACCCAAACACCGACCAGCCAGCCTACCCGCACCCCGCGCCCAACCCGCACCCCGCTGGCTCTGCCGTCCAGCACGGCCGTGCCCGCCAACATACCTGCGCCGACTCATACGGCCGTGCCGACAGAAGCTCCCACGGTCACGCCCCAGCCCTAAACAACCTGACCACCCGTTCAAACAAAGGAGTTGCGGACATGGAAGAAAATTCTACCCTCAACGAAAGACCCGGATTTTTGCGCCGCCTGGCGCGCAGCATCTATCGCATTTTACGCGCCTTTGTCATCACGATGCTGGTTCTGGCCGTCCTGGTGGGCGTGGCCTGGGGCAGCTTGTGGCTCTACGAGACCATTCGCGGCGAAATCAACCGCTCGACTGAAAGCGTGACCACCCGCTTCCTGGCCCAAGAATCGCGCATCGACATTTTGCGCCGCGAAGTAGACACCCTTCTGGGCGCCAATCGCGGCCAGGAGGAGCAAATCAACACCCTGCAAACTCAATTGACGGAAAAAACCCGGCAGTTGGACGCGCTAACCCAGGACTACAACCAGCAGGCGCGTTTGTTGGAGGCTTTGGATGCTTCGATGGTCACGACGCTGGCGAATGATGAAACGGCCGTACAAAACATCACCACCCTCCGCGAAGGTCTGGCCGCGCTGCAAACCGATTTCAATACCAGCACCGGGCAGGTGGATGCGCTTGGCGGGGAATTAGATGCCCTCAATACCACCACAAACCGCATCCAGACGGACTTAGACGCAGCATCAGCGGCCGCCGATACGGCCGTTTCCCAGGCCGACACCGCCACAACGGCCGTTACCGACATGGCCGAATCGCTTGCCCTCTTCCGCGCCTGGGAACTGATTGCCCGCGCCCGCCTGCGCCTGCTGGAAACCAACTTCGGTCTGGCCGCCGCCGACATCGACGAAGCCCAACGCACCGTTACGGCCGTTATCCTGCTGCTGCCAGAAGATTCGGCCGACTCGCCTGCGCTGCAAGCCGCGCAAACGCGCCTCACGCTGGCCGCCGCCAACTTGCCCGACAACCCGGCGCTGGCCGCCGCCGACCTGGAAACTGCCTGGGATGAACTGGATAAACTCCTGGTAGCCCGCCTGCTGCCCTCCATCGAACCAGCGCCAGCAGATGCCGGGTTCACGACGACCGGGGAAACAGTGACCGGCGTGACCGGCGGTGAAACCACGCCCGCCCCCACCATCGAGGCTCCGCCGGAACCAACCGCCACGCCCACGCCGTCCTCTGGCGGCTGATAACGGCCGTTACCCCGCCGCCACATCCCTGGCCAGCATTTGCCAGACGGCCGTTTGCCCGGCCGCATCCGCAAACGACAGGTAGACGGTGAGTATTTCCGGCTTGTCGTTCTCTTCGGTCCAGGCGTTGACGAAGGTGACGGCCAGGGTGTCTAACGGCCGTGGGCCAAAAATCAGCCAGCCCTTCTGCACCTGCCGCAGCGTGCGCGCATAAAAAAATTGGTACAGATACTTCTGCTTCCTGTGTTCCACCATCACAATATGTTGGCCCAGTGGAACCTGCCAATATTCGGCCGGGCGCAGCAGCACCGCTTTACTAAATTCCGTGACCTGGTAAACGCCGGTGGCGTGCAATGACACCCGCTGATAAGGCGGCAGCGGCGCAGCCTCCCCGCCGGGCAGCGGACTGTTTTCATCCGGCACAAATTTGCTGTAACCTGCTTTTTGCGCCCGCCAATAACTGAAATGGAGCCAAAACAGCAAAACGGCCGTGCCCCCAATTCCCCACGCCCCCCAACGCAAAACAATCGCCGCCAACAGCAAAAGCAGGCCCAAAAACTTGATCCAGCCGCGAACAGTCGCGCCTAAAAAAAATGTGTGGCTGGTCCGAAACGTGAACGCGTAAGCGAACCCCAGATAACGATAAAACAGGCGGCGAATGATGGATAGGTCTTGCAAAAGCTTTTACTCCTGGCGGCGCAGGCAGCCCACCAGATGCAGCTGCCGGTCGGCCGATAATTTCGCCTCAAACCAAATCATCAGCCGAAAGAGGGCGGGGGTAAACGCCAGATATGTCGGATCGGCGATGGCTTGTAGGGCGATGAGTTCCAGGCCGTGAGCCGCCGCCAATTGCCGCAAATCTTCAGCCGTATTGGCCCGGTAGTAGGTAGGAAAGGTGTCTGCGCCGGCACGGCCGTAAATCCTGGCCACCAATGTTCCTTGCAAACGCGCAAATCGGCCCAACATGCGGTTCAGACCAGACAGCGGGTGACGCTTGTTGGGCGTGATGAACACAAACACGCCGCCCGGCCTGAGAACCCGCGCCAACTGCGCCATCGTGCGCGACGGCCGTGCCAAATGTTCCAACAACCAACTGGCAAAAGCCACGTCGATGCAGTCAGCGGCTAACGGCAGCGCCTCGCTGGTTGCCGCCGCGCGGGGCAGGGGCAGCCGGTGTTCGCGCAGCGACTGCCAATCCGGGTCCACGCCCACCGCCTGCGCCAACGGATGATCTAACTGCTCAATCAGCCCGCCGCGACCACAACCCAGATCGAGCAGGCGGGCAGACGGCCGTAAATTCTGCCGCACCAGGTCGGCATACACTTCCGTCGCCGGCCGCCACTCTGGATTCAGCGCCCGATACTGCTCGCGCAGCGCATTTTGTCGGTCTAAAGAAAGCACATCAGCCTCATGCTAAGGATTCAGGGTTCGGTCGAAGATTCTCCCCAGTCCCCAAGACAACGGTTTTTTGTATAATCGCCCTTATCACCAGGAATCTGGTAATAGGTTTCATTATCGGTGGGCGCAGCCAAAAAAGCAAAGGCGCACGGCCGTTAACCGCCCGCCAACAGGTGTGATGTGACACGAAAAACAAGCAGAAATTGGGTGACATGGGCGCTAAAAGCGCTGATTTTAGGTGCAATTCTCAGCGGCTGCGGGCCGGTGGAAACGGTTGACCAACAGTTGCAAGCCATCATCGCCGCTCAGGACATTCGTCCCTTCCAGCCTTCGCCCCCGGCCGATCCGGCCCTGGCGGCTTTGGGGCAGGCGCTTTTTTTTGATAAGGAACTGAGCGGCAACCGCGACATCTCTTGCGCGACATGCCATCACCCCACCCTGCGCACCGGCGACGGGCTGCCGCTGTCTATCGGCACGGGCGGCCAGGGGTTAGGACCGAAGCGCGAATTGGGCAACGGCCGTACACTCATCGCCCGCAACGCCCCCGACATCTACAATCGCGGCAGCGCCGATTGGCAAGCCATGTTTTGGGATGGCCGGGTAGCCGTCAGCGTGCGCGGCTATTTTGTCAGCCCGGCCGGCAGCCAACTGCCGCCCGGCCTGGACAGCGTGTTGGCGGCGCAAGCCATGTTTCCCGTCACCTCCATCGACGAGATGCGCGGCCTGCCCGGAGACGTGGATGTGTTCGGCCAACCCAACGAACTGGCGCTAATCCCGGCCGACGAGTGGACGGCCGTCTGGCAAACGTTGATGGCCCGGCTGCTGTCCATCCCCGATTATGCCGCCCTGTTCCAGGCAGCCTATCCCACCATCCCCGCCGCCGACCTGACCTTTGCCCACGCTGCCAACGCCATCGCCGCCTTTGAAGCCGACGCCTTCAACCAATATCAAAGCCCCTGGTACGCCTACTTGCAGGGCGACTCAGCGGCGCTTTCGGAAACGGAGAAACGGGGCGCGGTGCTGTTTTTTGGCACAGCCGGCTGTGGACAGTGCCACAACGGCCCGCTGCTGACCGATCAGGCTTACCACAATCTGGCCGCGCCGCAGGTGGGACCGGGCAAAGGAGCCGAAGCGCCGTTGGATTACGGCCGTTTCCGCGTCACCGGCCGCCCGGAAGACACATTCGCTTTTCGCACACCCTCGCTGCTGAATACGGCCGTTACCGGTCCCTGGCTGCACGATGGCGCCTACGCCACTCTGGAAGCAGTCATCGCCCACCACCAAAACCCGGCCGCCGCCCTGTCGGCCTACGACGCGGCGGCCAACCTGCCCGCCTATTTGCAAACCAGCGTGCAGCGCGACCCGGCCATGCAGCAAGAGATGCAGACGGCCGTTGACCCGCAGTTAGCCGCCCGCCGCCTGGGACCGGGCGAAATTGAGGCGCTGGTGGCCTTTTTACATGCGCTGACGGATACGGCCGTGTTCGATTTGGCCCACATTCAACCCGCCGCCGTCCCCAGCGGCCTCCCCATACAAGATTAAAGAACGAGTTTAATGTGCTAGCAGTTTGTCGGAAAAGCACCCGTAGCCGAAAAAAAAAAAAAAAAATATACGAAAAAACAAAAAAAAACACACGTCCCCCAAAAAAAAAAAAAATTAAAAACACCCCCAACAAAAAAAAAAAAAAAAAAAAAAAAAAAAAACCCAAAAAAAAAAAAAAAAAAAAAAAAAAAAAAAAAAAACCCAAAACAAAAAAAAAAAAAAAAAAAAAAAAAAAAAAAAAAAAAAAAACAAAAAAAAAAAAAAAAAAAAAAAAAAAAAAAAAAAAAAAAAAAAAAAAAAAAAAAAAAAAAAAAAAAAAAAAAAAAAAAAAAAAAAAAAAAAAAAAAAAAAAAAAAAAAAAAAAAAAACAAAAAAACAAAAAAAACCAAAAAAAAAAAAAAAAAAAAAAAAAAAAACAAAAAAAAAAAAAAAAAAAAAAAAAAAAAACCCCCAACCAAACCCCAACAAAACCAAAAAAAAAAAAAAAAAAAAAAAAAAAAAAAAAAAAAAAAAAAAAAAAACAAAAAAACCAAAAAAAACAAAAAAAAAAACCAAACAAAAAAACACAAAAAAAAAAAACCCCAAAAAAACACCCCCCAAACCACCCCCCCCCCACACCCCCAACCCCCAAACAAAAAAAAAAAAAACAACCCAAAAAAAAAACAAAACCCAACACCACACCCCCCCCAAAAAAACAAAAAACAAAAAAAAAAAAAAAAAAAAAAACAAAAAAAAAAAAAAAAAAAAAAAAAAAAAACAAAAAAAAAAAAAAAAAAAAACGGTTTCTTACCGCGTCTTCCAGAGGCGGGGTAAGGATACCCCGGCTACAAAAAGAGGTTCTCCGACAGACTGCTAGATTGGACCAATCTCCAAGATGGGTCCAATCTTAGAGACCAGACTCCCACAAGGCCAACAACTCTGTCTCACGCACGGCCGTTAGCCCATTGCGCCAGACATAATCGGCTGGACGGGTATTCAGCCAGGCCAGCGTATCCTGCGCCGTCTGCGCCAGCGGCCGGTATACCAGACCCGCCTGCTGCGCGTTGCCGCAGTTGACTGTGCCAAACCCCTCAGATTCGTCGCTCGTTACCCACAATGGCAGATCGGTCCAGGGCGCCACGTCGTGGGCCAGCAAAAATGGCTCATCGACCCAGACAAACGAAGCGTCGCTGCCCAGCGCCTGGCGGCAAGTTTCCAGCGTCGCGCGCATCGACAGGCGGTGATCGGGACCGGTGGCATTGAAGGGACCGCGCAATGCCTGCGTTGTAGCCCGCACCGTCCAGGCTGCCAGATCGCGCACATCGATAAACTGCACCGGCGCGTCGGGGTTGCCGGGGGCCAGCACGCGGCCGCCCTGGGCAATGCGGTACGGCCAGTAGCTAAAGCGGTCGGTTGGGTCGTGGGGACCAACGATGAGACCGGCGCGGACGTGCAGGGCACGGCCGTTCATCGCCTCAGAAATGGTCTGTTCGCACAACACTTTCAGGGGACCATACGTCTCGCCGGTAATTTCCTCGACCGTTTCGTCGGCCATCGTCGCCAGCGGCGAATCCTCCGTTATGCCCGGCGCGGCAAAATCCCGGTAGACCGAAATGGACGAAATGAAGGTGTAATGCCCGACGGCGTCGGCCAGCAGACGCGCCGAATCGCCAACCAGCCTGGGCACATACCCACAGGTGTCGATGACGGCGTCCCATTGACGGCCGTGCAGACCAGCCAATCCCCCGTCGCGGCTGCCGCGAATCTGTTCCACCTGAGGATACAGGTCCGGGTTGCTTTGCCCGCGATTGAACAAGGTTAATTCGTGACCGGCGTCCAGCGCCGCATCCACCAAAGCGCGGCCTAAAAAGCGCGTGCCGCCAAGTATGAGTAGTTTCATCGTCACCTCCGTGCGGTTCAGGGTATGAGTTGGGGAAAGCATAACGAAAGTGAGGGGAGTTGTCTACCGGAGACGGCCGTTTCCCGGTACAATCCACCATCTAAAATCCATATTTCCCACAACCAACCAGGGAGCCAACTCCCTGCCAACAGGGAGCACTCCCTGCCAAAAGGAGACTGTGATGAAATTACGCATCAACCAGGGCAGCATCCAAAGCAGTACCGCCGACACCCTCATCGTTAATTTATTCGACGATGTCACTGTGCCCGGCGGCGCAACCGGCGCGCTGGATCAGGCGCTCGATGGCGCTGTCCGCGACCTGATCGCCGCCGGCGACCTGACCGGCAAAGCCGGTGAAATCGCGGTGATCTATCCGCGTGGGGCCATGGCGGCACAGCGTGTGCTGGTAGTTGGCCTCGGCAAACGAGACAGTTTTAATCTGGAAGGCGTGCGGCAAGCCGCCGCTGCGGGCATCAAACGCGCCCGCGACCTGAATGCCAAACACGTCGCCAGCATTGTTCATGGCGCGGGCATTGCCGGGCTGCCAACCGCCGCCGCCGCCCAGGCTACCGTCGAAGGAACCTTGCTGGCGCTGTACACCTATCAGGCGGCGCGCCAAAAGCCGGAAAAAGCCCACGCCATCAAGTCGTTTACCATTGTGGAACATGATCCGGAAAAAATCGGCGCCATTGAGCACGGGCTAAACACGGCCAAAGCGTTAGCCGCCGGAGTTGAACTGGCGCGAGACCTGGTCAACATGCCGCCCAATGTGGCCACGCCTAAAAAACTGGCCACCGAAGCCACCAAAATCGCCGAAACCCACAACATGAACCTGACGGTCGGCGGGCGCAGGTGGGCGGCCAAACACAACATGGGCGCTTTCCTGGCTGTGGCCCAGGGCGCTGGTTTTCCGCCCAAGTTTATCGTGCTGGAACACAACGCTGATCGGGAAGACCTGGACACCATCGTTCTGGTGGGCAAAGGGATCACCTTCGACACCGGCGGCATTTCCATCAAGCCGAGTGAACGAATGGGAGCGATGAAGTCGGATATGGGCGGCGCAGCGGCCGTTTTGGGCGCGATGAAAGTGGTGGGCATGCTCGACCTGCCTCTGCACGTTGTGGGCATCACCCCCTGCACCGAGAACATGCCCGACGCGCTGGCCTATCGCCCGGCCGATGTAATCACCGCCAGCAATGGCAAGACCATCGAAATCATCAGCACGGATGCCGAAGGGCGCATGGTTTTGGCCGATGCATTGGTCTACGCGCAGCGGTATAAGCCGCAGGCCGTGATCGATCTGGCAACATTGACCGGCTCGTGCGTGGTGGCGCTGGGCATTGGCATGGCGGCCGGCTTGTTTAGCAACGACGACAACCTGCGCGATAAGCTGCTGACGGCCGGGCAGGCATCGCAGGAACGCGTTTGGCCGCTGCCGCTGTGGGATGATTACCTGCAAGCCATCAAGTCCGACGTGGCCGACATGAAAAATTCCGGCGGCCGCATGGGCGGCGTGGCAACTTCAGCGATATTCTTGAAGCAGTTCACCGATTACAACTGGGCGCACCTGGATATTGCCGGCATGGCCCTGACTGAACGGGCGCAAGGCTATGTTTCCGTGGGCGGCACGGGGTTTGGCGTACGTTTGCTGGCGGAATTTTTGCAGCATTGGGACTGATATTGGGGGGCAGGCGGCTCTCTTTTTTCACGCCGCCTGCCCTGCTATTTTCCGGTTTGCACCATCGCCCAATCACATCTAAACTTGACTGATAACGATTCATCCCACAACCCACGGCAAGACCAATCGAATAGACTTAGGAGAGGAAACATGTCTGTGCCCACCCCCCCATTAACGCTAGGCGTTGAAGAAGAATATCAGATCATTGATCCGGTAAGCCGTAATTTACATTCGTATATCACGGAGTTGATGTCGCAAGATCAATCACGGCCGACTAGTTTAAATATCAAGCCGGAGTTTATGCAGTCGCAGGTGGAAGTTGGCAGCCACGTGTGCCGCAACGTGAAGGAAGTACGGACCGAAGTGGTGCGGCTGCGTCGAGCGGTGAGCGATATGGCGGCCGAAAATGGGCTGGCGATTGCCGCAGCGTCGACTCACCCATTTGCCCGTTGGGAAGAGCAGTCGATTACCGAGGGGGTGCGCTATAAGGAACTGCTGGATGATATGCAGGGAGTCGCTCGGCGACTGTTGATTTTTGGCATGCATGTCCATGTGGGGTTTGGTAATACTCCAGAATCAAAAGATTTGATGATTGAGATCATGAATCAGGCGCGGTATTTTATTCCGCACTTGTTGGCGCTTTCGACGAGTTCGCCGTTTTGGCACGGCCGTTCCACCGGCCTGAAATCGTATCGCAGCGTCGTATTCGAACAGCTCCCGCGCACGGGTATTCCTCACTCGTTCACCTCCTGGGCCGAATATAAAAATTATGAGCAAACCCTGGGCAAAGTCGGCGCGTTTGGCAAATCAGACACACGCGCCAAGATTTGGTGGGATATTCGGCCGCACCCCATCTTCGATACGCTGGAATTTCGCATTACCGATATTTGCACGACAGTGGATGAATGTGTGTGCATCGCCGCCCTGTTTCAGGCGATTTGCGCCAAACTGCTCAAGCTGCGCCGGCAAAATATGGCCTGGCGTCATTACCGCCACATGCACATCACGGAAAATAAATGGCGCGCCGTGCGGTATGGCATCAACGGGGAATTGATTGATTTTGGCATCGAAGAAGCCATTCCGTTCCACTTTTTGATGGAAGAACTTTTGGAGCTGTTGGATGATGTGGTGGACGATCTGGGCAGCCGCAAAGATGTGGAGTTTGTGCGGACCATCTTGAAAGAAGGTACCAGCGCGGATCGGCAGTTGGCCGTTTACCGCCAGCATGGCGGCGACGAAAACAACGTCGAGGCGCTGAAGGCCGTCGTCGACAATTTGATTTTGGAGACGAAAAAGGGTTTGTAGAGCGTATAAAAAAGAGACGCCTTCGGGCGTCTCTTCAATTAAAACGAAGCAAGCGAGATTTAATCGTCATCCTGAAAACTGCGGTCTAATTCTTCTAACAATTGGGCTGCTTCAACCAGTTTGTCCAGCGGATTTTTCTTGCCCGTGAAATACCGGTAATCGGCGGGCATCAGATCGAGGGTTTCTACGATTTCCTCGTACTTTTCTTTGAGGGCACGCTCGTTGACGCCGTAAACGGCGGCTACGTTGGTGCGCTTTAGGTCTGCAAAGTTGACTTTAACGATGGCGTAGGTGATGCCGGCGGCCCATAATTCCGGTTTGGGGGTGCGAAACGGCCGTCTCCCAATCATAATTCGAAACTCCAGCCACATCTGAATCGCCTTGCCAATTTGATCAATGGGCATTTTGAGCTGGCGCATCGCCTCAATCATCACCGTCTCCACTTCGTCTAGCGACGATGAAAACAGTCGTTCATAGCGGGAGGCCACATCACCTTCCGTTTCCACCTGAAGGTAACGCCCCAAGGAACTCATGGCCTGCTCGTAATCGCCGCTGCGCGCATAGACACGAGCCAGATTCAGCAGATAGTCCGGGTTTTCCGGATCGTTATCGACCGCCTGCTGAAAAGAAATGATGGCCTTTTCCATTTCCCAATTTTCAAAATGGATCAGACCTACTTCATTTTGTTTTTCGGCTGTTTTTTTGCGAGTGGCCATAATTTTTTACTTACTTGCTTAGGAAGCAGCACCACCAAGCGGCGCTTCTACTAGAACGGCCGTGTTCGGCACTAAATCCTGGCCCTTCTCATAAGCCATCATTCTGTCAAACGCGGCAATCGCCACGGCCAACATCGACTCGTCCGGTTCGGCCGTTGTCAGATGTTGCAGCGCCAGATTCGGCTTGGTGATCAGGCGAATAAAGGCATTGTCCTGGTGAGCGGCCGAAAAGCGCAAAAACTCATACGCCACACCGGCAATCACCGGCAGCAGCAAAATACGCGACGCCATCCGCAGCGCCAGGCCCATCGGCGGCAAAAAACTATAAATCAAAATAGAAATCACCACCACGGTCAGCAAAAAGGCCGTGCCGCAGCGCGGATGTTCCAAGGGGAAACGAGCCACGGAAGCTGGCGTCAGGTCTGCCCCGGCTTCGTAAGCGTTGATGGTTTTATGCTCGGCCCCATGATACCGGTACAACCGTTTGATGTCCGGCATAAAGGCGATCACCCAGACGTAGCCAATCAGCAGGCCTAACCGCACAAGCCCTTCAATAATATTTTCCAAAATGTGATACTGGCTCATTTGCAGCAAATTGACAGCGACTCTGGCGACAAATGTGGGGAAAACAAAAAACAACAGGATGGAAAAGGTTAACGAAAAAAGGACTGTGCCCCACTGCATCGGGCCTTCAAATACCTTGCTGGCTTCTTTGCCGCCATCCGATTTTTTGTCTTCCGCTTCCTCTTCTTCGAGGGCGACGTCGGCCGAGAACATGAGGGCTTTGATGCCCAACCCCAGCGCGTCCCACAGCATGGTCAGGCCACGGACGAAGGGCATTCGGGCGACGCGATTGCCGTATATTTTGGCGTTTAGGGGTTCGGTATGGACAACGATATTGCCTTGCGGATCACGCACAGCGACGGCCAGAGCGCGAGAACCGCGCATCATCACGCCTTCGATTACTGCCTGACCGCCATAATTAAATTGTTTGGGTGCGGCGGCCGAAGCAGCCTGGGATGAGTTCGAGTTAGACATGGGTAGCATTGTACTGGGTGGTCATAGGAGCGTCAAGAAGGCGGCAGCAAGAGTTGAAAACTGGATAATAAAATCTCATGTTCGCGCGCATGGGCTTCATAGAGGGCGGCAGGCAGGCAGGCAATTAGCAGGTAACGGCCGTCACGCCCCGCCACCCCTTCCTGCCGGCAAACCCACTCGTCGCCGCCGGATGAAATGGTCAACACGGCCGTTCCCTTCGCCTGCCCGCGCAAATCTGTGGCCACGGCCACAGCCAACAAATTCTCAGGCGCTACGCTGTCGCGCCATACGGCCGTCATTTGCTCCGGCGTCACCTGGGCCAGAAGGTAACTGCGCGTTACCAACACAAATCCGGGCACTTGTTCGGCTGTTTCTGGCTGTAAATTATCGGCCACCAACATAATTTCCAGGTCGCCGACCAACTCGTTCCAGGGATACAGGCTCGCGCCAACCGGCGGATGCTCTGCCAGCCAGTCGGCAAAACGGCCGTTCAAATCATCTTCGCGCCACGTCCAACCAGGTGGGATTTCCAGGGTAAACGTCTGCCGCTGGTCGGTTAAAAATGTCCAGCCTGGCTTGATAGGCGCTTTAGGGTCCAGCATCACGAGCGGATACCGGCCAAGAGCGCGGAACCCCAGCAGCAGCAAGACAATAATCCCCAACGTGAGCGCAGCATAAACCAAAACGGCCGTCACCGATAACGGCCGTTCGCCGGCCACCGCCACGTCCGTCGCCGTAAGCGACAACTTCCAACCACACTGCCAACACACAGCGTCCGTTGGCTGCACCACCTGCCCACAATTTTCACACCGAAGCGTCACATCCACCTCAATAAGTAAACTTCCAGACGATTCGCCGCATCAAGCCGCCTTGTCGCCCCAAATAGGTTCTGAGAACAGCCAATTCAGCTAAATGTGGTTCTTCAGGAACTCAGGGGGGGGTGGCAGCCCTCGATGCGTGATACGTGATGCGTGACCAGAGAGGTTTCACGCATCACGTATCACGCACCAGACCAAACCCCATGAAATCCCAAAGACCCCTAAATGTTAAATGGTTTACTAAGCCCTTGTATTGGACTTGCCTGTTTACTGCCAGATTGTCCTCTAAAATAGCACCATATTCGGCAATAAGAAATAACAAAAATGATTTCCTGTTGCTTATTTATTCCCAAAGTCCTCCTTTTTTCTCCTCTTCCCGCAAAGGGCCTTGCCATCGCAAGGCTCTTTGTGGTTTAAACGGCCGTTTCCCGCTACCATCTCCCCCATGAACGAAACAATCACCTGGCTCACCACCCGGCGCTCCCTGCGCCGCTACAAACCCGACCCCATCCCCAACGATCTCATCACCCAACTGCTCACCGCCGCCATCTGGGCGCCATCCGCCCATAACCGCCAGCCCTGGCGCTTTGCCATCCTAAAAACGGCCGCCGCCAAACAACGGCTGGCTCTGGCAATGGGCCGCCAGCTCCGCCTGGACCTGCAAGCCGACCATCTCCCTGCCGAGCGCATTGAACAGGAAGTGGATCGATCTTTTCAACGCCTGACCAACGCGCCCCTGCTCATCCTGCTCAGCCTGTCGATGACCGACATGGACGCCTATCCGGATGCTGCCCGCCAGCAAAATGAATGGATCATGGCCGTCCAAAGCACGGCCATGGCCGGGCAAAACTTGCTGCTGGCCGCCCATGCGCTGGGGCTTGGCGCGTGCTGGATGTGCGCGCCACTGTTTTGCCCGGCCGTCGTCGGCCAAACGCTCAACCTGCCGGCCGATTGGCAGCCACAAGCCATTCTCACCGTCGGCTACCCGGCCGAACACAAAGAAAAAGAGCGGCTGCCGTTAAACGGCCGTGTCCTTTTCCTCGACTGATCCTCTCTTTTCACCACCAAAAGCTAAGAAATACCCAACAAACAGGCCAATTTATTGTTTACCTTAAACAAGCCTGTTACAATCCATTCATCTGATTCATTCGATTTATTCGATAAATCGATGGTGGCCTATGCTTCTACACAGATTAGACTCCGATTTCATCAAATACCTCATCGACAATCATGTCGAAGCAGGCGACCGTCTCCCCACACTCAACGAAATTAGCCGCAATTTGGGCATCAGCACCGGCAAACTGCGCGAACAACTCGAAGTTGCCCGCAGCCTCGGCTTTGTTTCCGTCAAAACACGCACCGGCATCCAACGCGAACCCTTTAACTTTGCCCCCGCCGTTCTAATCGCCTTGCTGTTTAGCCTGGGAACCGGCGAAACCCAATTCGCCCAATTCAGCGAACTGCGGCAGGCCATCGAAAAATATATGTGGCATGACGCAGTTGTCTCCTTGACTCCAACTGACAAAACGGAACTGCGCCGTCTGGTAAACCTGGCATGGCGCAAACTTCGTGACCAACCCGCCCACGTCCCCAACGGCGAACACCGCCAATTTCACCTGAAAATTTACAGCCATCTGGACAATCCGTTTGTCCAGGGCCTGCTCTCGGCCTACTGGGACGCCTACGAAGCGTCTGAATTGACCCGCTTTGTCAACTATCAGTACTGGGTAGATGTCTGGACTTTTCACGAACAAATAGTAGATGCTCTGGACGCCAACGATTTTGACCAGGGGCTTATTTTATTAACCAACCACTTTAGTTTACTGCCAACGATTCCCGCCGCCGGAACCTGGACGACGGGAACGAATGGCTAATTTATTGTATCAATACAGACCCTAAGGGTTTTCTCTGGAGAAGTTAGACCTTTTGGCATTCAAACCCTTAGGGTCTCTCAGAGAAGCCTGAAAAATGACCATTTATTTTCAATTGAGGAGATAGATATGAGTGATCCCACTGCCCATTTTGAGGAACTAGAATCTGTCGTGATTCGCTTTGCCGGAGACTCCGGTGACGGGATGCAGTTAACCGGGACGCAGTTCACCACCACTTCGGCCGTTTTTGGCAACGACATCAGCACGCTGCCCGATTACCCGGCCGAAATTCGCGCCCCGGCCGGCACGTTAGCCGGCGTGAGTGGTTTTCAGGTGAATTTATCGCAGCACGATATTTTGACTCCTGGCGATGCGCCTTTCGTATTGGTAGCCATGAACCCGGCGGCCTTAAAAGCCAGCTTACCAGACCTGGAAATCGGCGGCATTATCATTGTTAATACCGATGCCTTCACCCCCACCAATCTAAAAAAAGCGGACTACGAATCGAATCCGCTGGAAGATGGCAGCCTGAAAAGCTACGAGGTACACGAGGTTCCGCTAACATCGCTGACCCGCGAAGCACTGAAAGGCTTAGAAACGCTGAGCACAAAAGAGAAAGATCGCTGCCAAAACTTCTTTGCTCTAGGCATGACGTTTTGGATTTTTGATCGCAGCCTGGACACATCTGAATCGTGGATTGAAAATAAATTTGCGAAAAAGCCGGAAATTGCCCAGGCAAACAAAATTGCTCTGGAGACAGGTTTCTTCTTTGGCGAAACAACGGAAGTGTTTCGGCGGCGGTTCCACATTCGTCCGGCGTCGCTGCCGGCCGGTACGTATCGCAATGTAACCGGCAATGAAGCAATGGCTTTGGGGCTGGTAACGGCCGCCCAAAAGATGGACAAACCGCTGTTTTATGGCTCTTACCCCATTACGCCGGCCAGCGATATTTTGCACGCGCTGGCGCCGCTGCGTAACTTCGACGTCCGCACCTTTCAGGCCGAAGACGAGATCGCGGCGATGGGTTCGGTGATTGGGGCGGCGTTTGGCGGGGCGCTGGCCGTAACCGGCACGAGCGGTCCGGGGCTGGCGCTGAAAAGCGAGGCCATGAACCTGGCTATTATGCTGGAACTGCCGATGGTGATTGTGAATGTGCAGCGCGGCGGCCCCAGCACCGGCCTGCCGACGAAGACGGAACAGGCGGATTTGCTGCAAGCGTTGTACGGCCGTAACGGCGAAAGCCCCATCCCCGTCCTGGCGCCCAAAGGGCCGTCCGATTGTTTTGATATTGCCTACGAGGCGTGCCGTCTGGCCGTACGCGCCATGACGCCCGTGCTTGTGCTGTCGGAAGGTTATCTGGCGAACAGCTCCGAGCCGTGGCTCATCCCCGACCCGAACGACATTGAGCCGATTGTGGTGAAACACCCTGAAGGGCGCAGCGAAGATGACGCGCCGTTCTTCCCCTATTTGCGCGACGAAGAGACTTTAGGACGGCCGTGGGCCATTCCGGGCACACCTGGCCTGGAACATCGCATCGGCGGTCTGGCTAAAGCGCCCATTACCGGCAACGTGTCGCAAGACCCACGCCATCATGAACAAATGATAAAACTGCGCGCCGAGAAGGTAGCCCGCCTGGCGAACGCCGTGCCGGAACAAGATGTCTTTGGCCCGGCTGAGGGTGATTTATTGGTCATTACCTGGGGCGGTACGTTTGGGGCGGTGCGCACGGCCGTTACCCGCGCCCGCAAAAACCACAACTACGATGTCGCCCACGCACATCTGCGCTTCTTGAATCCTTTCCCGCGCAACATGGAAAAAATCCTGCGCAGCTACAAGCGCATTTTGGTGCCAGAACTAAACAACGGCCAACTGGCCTTTGTTTTGCGCGGCACCTATGGCCTGGACAACATCATTTCTTATCCTAAATTACACGCACGGCCGTTTAAGATCGGCGAGGTGTACCAAAAACTTGAAGAGCTGTTTAACAATTAACAGTGAGCGGTTAACCACCAACCGACATCAAGGAGAAAATCATGACTGAACCCATTTCTTTAGAACTGACACGTAAAGACTTCGTTTCCGATCAAACTGTGCGTTGGTGCCCGGGCTGCGGCGATTACGCCATTCTGGCTCAACTGCAAAAAGTCTTGCCGGAACTGGGCATACCCAAAGAAAAAATCGTTTTCATTTCCGGCATTGGCTGCTCCAGCCGCTTCCCGTATTACATGAACACCTTTGGCATCCACAGCATACACGGCCGTGCGCCCACACTCGCTTCCGGCCTGGCCGCGGCCAACCCAGACCTGAATATCTGGGTCATCACCGGCGACGGCGACGGGCTGTCCATCGGCGGCAACCACCTGATCCATGCCATTCGCCGCAACGTCAACCTGAACATCCTGCTCTTCAACAACCGCATCTATGGCCTGACCAAAGGGCAATATTCGCCCACTTCACGCAAAGGCAAAAAAACCAAGTCCTCGCCGATGGGGTCCATCGAACAGCCCCTTAACCCACTGACCCTGGCGCTTTCAGCCGAAGCCACTTTCGTGGCCCGCGCCATGGACACCGACACCGTTCATCTGGGCGAAGTTCTCAAAGCGGCCGCCGCCCACGAAGGCACGTCGTTTGTAGAAATCTATCAAAACTGCGTCATCTTCAATCCCAACGAATGGACCGGTATCGACGACCGGCGCACCCGTTCCGACCATGTGATCTATTTGGAGCATGGACAGCCGCTAATTTTTGGCAAAAACAACGACAAAGGCGTACGCCTGAACGGATTTAAGCCAGAAGTGGTCGATTTAGGCGGCGAATTTACCGAAAAAGACCTGATCGTTCACGATGAAACGTCGCAAGAGCTGGCCTACATTCTGGCGCACATGGAACACCCCACCTACCCGCCGCCAATGGGCATCATCCGCAGCGTGCGCAAACCAACCTACACCGAAGAGCTGATGGGACAGGTGCGGATGGCCCAAGAACGAAATGGCATGGGCGATCTGAAGAGTTTGTATCACTCGTCGGACATTTGGACGGTGTAATTAGCGGTAAGGTGGGGGAATACGGCCGTATCCCCACCACCTCATTTTCAACTTAAAAACCAATCATGTCTCACACAAGGGGCGGCGCACAAGCGTCGCCTCTGGCATTTTTTAGGAGAACAAACTATGGGTATTGAAGAAAAAGTATCCACCGCAACGACCACCAGCGAATCCGTGATCAACGACTTCGCCATCGTCGTCGCCACCGCCAACGGAACCGGCAGCCAGACGGCCAACATGGCCCTCCTGCGCGCCATCTTCCGCATGGGCGTGCCCGTCAACGGCAAAAACATCTTCCCCTCCAACATCCAGGGCTTGCCCACCTGGTACCACATCCGCGTCAGCAAAGATGGGTATACTGCCCGCCGCGAAACCAACGAACTGCTCGTCGCCTTCAACGAAGTGACATTGCACCAAGATATCCGCGACCTGCCCCCCGGCGGCGCCTGCCTCTACAACGGCGACTGGCGCAACGTGCCCACCAGAGACGACATCAGCATGTACGCCATCCCCGTGCGCCAATTCATCGCCGACAGCGGTCTCAAAGGCAAACTCAACGACTACATCACCAACATGGTCTACGTCGGCGCGATGGCTTATTTGCTGGCCATCCCCCTGGCAAAAATAGACGAAGCCCTGGAAGTTCACTTCAAAAAACGGCGCAAACTGGTCGACTCGAACATGGCCATTGTGCGCGCCGCTTACGAATGGGCCAGCGAAAACATCACCAAAACCGACCCGTATCGCGTGGAACCGATGGAGGCCACCACTGGCAAAATGCTCATCACCGGCAATGAAGCGGCCGGGTTGGGCGCCGTTTTTGGCGGCGTTTCTTTTGCTGCCTGGTATCCCATCACCCCCTCCACCAGCCTGATTGACTCCCTGAACGATTACCTGCCCCAACTGCGGCGCGACCCGGAAACGGGGCAAGCCACCTACGCCGTGGTGCAGGCCGAGGATGAATTGGCGGCCATCGGCATGATCTTGGGCGCGGGTTGGAGCGGCGCGCGGGCCATGACGGCTACGTCCGGGCCTGGCATTTCGCTGATGGCCGAATTTGCCGGCCTGGGTTACTTTGCCGAAGTCCCGGCGGTAATTTGGGACGTGCAGCGGGTTGGGCCAAGCACCGGTTTGCCCACGCGCACCGGCCAGGGAGACGTGCTTTTTACGTATTACCTGGGGCATGGCGACACCCTGAATGTTATTTTGCTGCCGGCTTCGGTAGGGGAATGTTTTGAATTTGGCACCACGTCTTTTAACCTGGCGGATTCGCTGCAAACCCCGGTGTTTGTGTTGAGTGATCTGGACCTGGGGATGAACAACTGGATGACAGAGCCATTTGCTTATCCTGAAGAGCCGATCAAGCGGGGCAAGGTGATGTCGGAGGAGGATATTAGGGCGGCCAACGGCCGTTACGGCCGTTACAAAGACGTCGATGGCGACGGCATCCCCTATCGCACCCTGCCCGGCAACCAGCACCCGCTGGCTGCCTGGTTCGCCCGTGGCACAGGCCACAACGAGCAAGCCGTCTACAGCGAAAAACCGCAAGACTGGGAAAACAACATGCTCCGGCTGCGGCGCAAATTCGAGACCGCCCGGCAGTTGGTTCCCGGCCCAATTATCGAAGAAAAAGAAGACGCGGCGTTTGGCATCATTGCCTATGGCACCACGCAGTACGCCATCGACGAAGCCCGCGACCGTCTGGCGAAACATGGCGTCACGGCCAGTTTTATGCGCCTGCGCGCGCTGCCCATCAACAACGACGTGCGCAAATTTATCAGCCGATATGAACGCGTGTATGTGGTTGAATTGAATCGAGATGGCCAAATGCACAAAATTTTGCAGACCGAAACTCCCGAATACGCGGCGCGATTGGTATCTTTGGCGCATATGGATGGCCTGCCGCTGACGGCGCGTTGGGTAGTAGAGGCAATTGAAGCTCAAGAAGCCCTTCGCAAGGAGCAACTGACACATGGCAACTGAAATACGACGCGGAAAAGAAAACAAACTGGGTCTGACCCTGAAAGAGTACAAAGGCCAGCCTTCGACGCTGTGCAATGGGTGTGGGCACAACTCGATTTCTAATCAAGTTGTGCAGGTGGCGTATGAACTGGATATCGACCAGAGCAAGATTTTGCGCCTGAGCGGGATTGGCTGTTCCAGCAAATCGCCGGCCTATTTTCTGGGCGGTTCGTTTGGGTTTAATTCGCTGCACGGCCGTATGCCATCCATAGCCACCGGCGCCCTCATGGGCAACCACACCCTGCACGCCATTGGCGTCAGCGGCGATGGCGACACGGGCAGCATTGGTCTGGGCCAGTTTAAACACCTGATGCGGCGCAATGTGCGCATGGTGTATATGGTAGAAAACAACGGCGTTTATGGCCTGACCAAAGGGCAGTTTTCGGCCACGGCCGACCAGGGCCAGGTGCTGAAGTATGCTGGCGAGAATGAGTTCCCGCCCGTGGATGTGTGCATGGAGGCGATTATTGCCGGGGCGGGGTTTGTAGCGCGCTCGTTTTCCGGCGACGCCAGGCAGGTGCGGGAGTTGTTGAAGGCGGCGCTGCATTTTAACGGCACGGCCGTTTTGGATATCATCAGCCCGTGCGTGGCCTTTAACAACCTGGACACCTCGACCAAAAGTTACGGTTACGGCCGTGAGCACGAAGCGCCCCTGCACGATTTTGGCTGGGTTCCGCCGGCCGAAGAAATCGAACTGCTTGACCAGGAACCGGGCGAGATGCGCCTGGTGGAAATGCACGATGGTTCATACATCAAGCTGCAAAAGCTGGAAGAGGAATATGATCCGGCGAATAAAATCGAGGCCCTGCGCCGCCTGCAATTGGCCCACGACAACCAGGAATTTATCACCGGTCTGATTTATCTGAATCAGGAACGCCCCACACTGACGGAGATCAGCCATCTGGTAGATACGCCTTTGTCGCAGTTGACCGATGCGCAGTTACGGCCGTCGCCCCAAGCCCTGGCCGACTTATTGGCTGAGTTTTAATTTTAATACCCGGAGTGGTCCAATCTTGGCGATTGGACCACTCTAACCTTCTCTCACCACATGGCCGCAGCATCTTCCTGCCGGACCGGAAGCAGGAAAAAGAAGGTGCTGCCCTGTGCTGGTACGCTTTCTAGCCAGATACGGCCGTTATACGCCTCTAACAACGAGCGCACAACCGATAAACCCATCCCTATGCCACCCGCCTGAATATGAATGTCTTCTTTTTCGGGGTGAAAAAACTCCTCAAAAAGATGAGCCTGGTCTTCAGGCTGAATCCCAATGCCTTCATCACGGATGCTGAGGATCATAAATTCCTGCTGCTGGGCTTCATCGCTCTGCAAAACGGCATGAATATGCACCTCGCCGCCGGGTTTGTTGTATTTAATGGCGTTGGTGAGCAGTTCTTCCAATATGGTAGCCATGTGCATCGGATCGGCCTGCACAACGCCCAGGCGCTCGTCGAGATCGACAATCAATCGCTGGCCGCTGGCGGCCGCTTTGGGCATGAGTTCGCGGCTGATTTGGTTTACCAGTTGGGGAATGTTGGTATGGTCGGATGTAAAGGCCATTTGCCCGCCTTTGACGGCGGCGGCAAACAGCAGGCTGTTGATGAGCTGCACCATGCGCGTGACATTGCGCTGGATGGGTTTGGTGAGCGCTTTTTGCATGTCGGTGAGCGGGCCGCCGGCGCCGCCGTCCAGGAGTTCGGTGTAGCCTTTTACGGCCGTTAGCGGCGTGCGCAGTTCGTGCGAGACAGTTGTTAGAAAATTGTCGCGGCTGCGCTCGGCGTGGTATTCCGTGGTAATGTCGCGCAGGATGGCGACTGTTCCCTGGGCAACCCCAGCGGCGCTGTAGATGATGGTCATGCGGCCCTGGATGATACGGCCGTTAATCTCAAATCGATCGGCCGTCTGGCGCGGCGCGGCCGGCGCGTTTTCAGCCACGGTGGAAGCGGCGGCCAGCATGGGCAAATGAGTCAGAATATCCGTAACCGGATACCCCAACAGATCAACCACCTCGCGGCCAATAATCGTGGCCGCCGCCTGATTTACATAAGTAATTACACCATCAACGCCGCTGAATACGATGCCATCCACCAAACATTCTAAAATGGGCTGCTGCGCTTGGGTTGCCTGGGGCGATGCATCGCCGGTGATGATGGCCGGCTGCTGATAGGCTGTTTTTTTGGAGCGGGCAACGATAGGTATGGCGGGCGAAGTTGGGCGGTGAAGGGAAACATAGAGGGTAAGGGGAACGGCCGTTACCAATCCCCATGCCAGCAGCTCCCAGCCAGGCAGCCCCGGCCAATAAGCAAAAAACGCCAGCGCCAGAAGGAGCGGCCCAACGACGCGCCAGGGAATCACCCACGCCCACAAGAACAACGCCCAATTCACAAGCTGCAAAAGGAACAAATAGATAGGCGTTCCCGACGGCTGCCAAACAGCCAACACGCCGCCCAACAGACTGGTAGCGGCAAGGCTCAGCAACATTGTGCGTAGATGATTGTGCCGGGAACCTGAACGCCGCAAAACGAATAAACATCCCGTCGCCACCAGGAATAACAAACCATAAAGTGTAAGCAGGTGGAGAATCATGTTATTCAGATAAAGCAGTCAGGTCAGACGATCAGGGAAAGTCCGTTCAGCCAGATCAGGGGCGCACTGGCTGCGGGGCGTCGGAGAGAAGCTGCCACCAGGCTTGCCAGGGGCGGGCATTGATGGCCGGGTCTGGCGTGGCGGCGGCGGCTGGCGGCGGCCCAGGCGTGGCTTCGGCCACCATGGGCACGACGCGTTTTTCGCCGGGCAGCACGTAGCCGGCTTCTTCCCGCGCGTAGGCAGCCACGTATTCGTCGCTTTGCACGTAAGCCAGTGTTGCTTGAAGTTCCAACTGGCGCGTCGACTCAATGCTGACTTCTCGTTCCAGGGAAGCTTCTCCCACCCCTACCAATTGCCCCGCCTGCGCCCGACGAGTTAAGTCGAGGCCAATAAAGAGGGCGGCAACTACGGTTAGCAGAATTAAAATTTGCGGGATTGTGAGCAACGGCCGTTGGCGAAATAATTTTTTACGCATCATTTTAAAATCTTAGCCGCTAACGCCCATCTACGCAATAAGAGAAACGGGTGGAAAGGAGTACAATCAGACAATCTTTGGCGACATACAAAGGAAATGTCTCATGGCTGCAACAAAAAAAACAGTGCGTGATTTACCACGGAATGTCTGGATCGTTACGCTTACCAGCTTTTTAACAGATATTTCCAGCGAAATGATTTTTAATTTACTGCCGTTGTTTCTAGCCAACGTTTTGGGCATACGAATGGCCGGCATCGGCCTTATCGAAGGGATGGCGGAAAGCACCGCCAGCCTGTTGAAAGTTATTTCCGGCTGGTTCTCGGACAAAGTCGGCAAACGCAAGCGTCTGGCGGTGCTGGGTTACGGCATTTCGGCGGTGGCCAAACCGTTTTTGCTGATTGTCACATCGTGGTGGGGCGTGTTTGCCGTGCGTTTCGCGGAACGGGTGGGCAAGGGCGTGCGCACGGCGCCGCGCGACGCCCTGATCGCCGACAGCATCGACAAAGATCATCGTGGGCTGGCTTTTGGACTGCACCGCGCCGGCGATACGGCCGGGGCGGTGTTGGGATTGGTTCTGGCTTTTGGCATCGTTTGGGCCAGCCAGGCTGGCGCTATGTCGCTGAGCCGAGAAACGTTTCAGCGAGCGGTGTGGTTGAGCATTATTCCGGCTTTACTAGCGGTGGCCGTGTTGGCCTTGGGGGCGCGGGAAACGGCCGTGACCGGCCCCAAACGAGAAGCGCCCAGGCTTACCTGGCGCGGCTTCGATCAACGCTTTCGCCGCTTTTTGCTGGTGTTGGTCTTGTTTACGCTGGGCAACTCGGCCGACGCGTTTTTGATTTTACGCGCCCAGGAACGCGGGCTGAGCGTTTTGGGCATTTTAGGCATGTTGATTTCGTTTAATCTGGTGTATACCGTGCTGTCCGGGCCGCTGGGTTCCCTGTCTGATCGGATTGGGCGGCGGAAGTTGATCATAGGCGGCTGGCTGTTTTATGCGCTGTTGTATCTTGGGTTTGGGCTGGCAACGGCCGTGTGGCAAATTATTCTCTTCTTCATTTTATATGGCGTCTACTATGGCGCTGTTGAAGGCACAGCCCGCGCTTACGTGGCCGATATCGTCCCGCAAGAACAGCGCGGCACGGCGTATGGGTTGTATCATGCGGCCGTGGGTCTGGCCGCGCTGCCTGCCAGTCTAATCGCCGGTTTGTTGTGGCAGGGGGTAGGCAGTTGGACCGGATTTGGCCCTGGCGCGCCCTTCTTTTTTGGCGCAGGACTGGCCATGACGGCCGTTCTACTTTTTGCCTTTTGGGTTCCGAAAACGGCCGTCGCCCCATCTCCCACCGTAAGTTGAACAACCAGAGCAAATCAGAGAGAATAATACGACAAGATGCAAGCTGCCTGCCGTGCCTAACAAACCACGCAGGCTGACAAGAGGCAATGGTATAATGTAACCTCGTATGCCGTTTTAGGTATACTACAAACTAAAGTTGAGGCGACTTCAAGATGGCAGACGAACGTAAAATCCTTTATCTAAGCGCAGAGGTAGCCCCTTTCGCCAAGACAGGCGGGCTGGGCGACGTGGGCGGATCGCTGCCGAAAGCCATCAAAGCGATGGGGCACGACATTCGCGTGGTGATGCCAGCCTACCAAAACATTGAAAACGGCCGTTTCCCCGACATCGCCGCCCTCCCCATCCAACTCAACGTCCCCACCGGCTCCGGCGCCATCCCCTGCGGCGTATTCCGAAGCCACCTGCCCAACAGCGACGTGCCGATCTACTTCATCGCCCAATGGCATCTATTCAAACGAGATAACATCTATGGCTACTGGGACGACGCCTACCGCTTCGCCTTCTTCAGCCTGGCCGCCCTGGAACTGGCCCGCGTCCTGAAGTGGAAACCCGATGTTGTCCACTGCCACGACTGGCACACCGCGCCGGCCATCACCTGGCTGGCAACAGCCGGCGCCAACGACCCATTTTTCGCCAACACCCCCACCGTCTACACCATCCACAATCTGGCCATTCAGGGCAACGCCAACTGGCATCTATTTGATTACATGGGCATCCTCACCCACGCCTTAACAGAAGAACCATATGGCGAAGTCAATCTCATGGGCCGAGGCATTTACCACGCCACCATGGTCAACACAGTCAGCCCGACCTATGCGCTGGAGATTATGACCAAAGAAGGCGGGGCCGGGTTGGATGGCCTGCTGCGTCATCGCGCCTATGATTTGCACGGCATCCTCAACGGCCTGGACTACGACGAATGGGACGCCGCCAGCGACAAAAATCTGGTCGCCCCCTTCAGCGTCGAAGACCTGACCGGCCGGCAAAAGAACCGGCGCGCCTTGCAAACCCGCCTGGGCCTGCCACAACGGGACAACATTCCCCTGCTGGCCATGGTCTCGCGGCTCACTTCTCAAAAAGGGCTGGACATCATGGGCCACGTCATTCACCAGCTCATGAACGGATTCTCCGGCGAGGCGCAGTTTGTGGTTTTGGGAACCGGCGATGGGCAGTATGAGCAGATGTTTGCCCGGTTAGCCCAGTACCATCCGGGAAAGATGACGGCCGTTCTGGCCTATGAAGCCGACCTGGCCCCGCTGATCTATGCCGGCAGCGATATGTTCCTGATGCCTTCGTTATTTGAACCGTGCGGCCTGGGCCAGCTCATCGCCATGCGCTATGGCAGCGTGCCCATCGTGCGGGCAACCGGCGGGCTGGCCGACACCGTTCAGGAGCCTATCACCGGTTTTGTGTTCCACGAGTTTAATGAAGAAAGCCTGTGGCATGCCGTCCAGCGCGCCATTTACGTGTACAACGTCGATAAACCGCGCTGGCAAACCATCCAAACCACCGGCATGACGGCCGATTTTTCCTGGGAGCGTTCGGCCGTTGGCTACGAAAAATTATATGACTGGGCCATTGCTCGCGCCGGCAACGAGCCGCAAGCCGTAAGTTGAACTTGGTTTCGATACAGACCCCAAGGGTTTGCTAGTGAAACTCAAACCCTTGGGGTCTACACAGCTACTTACCATTTAACCAAAGAGGTGACTTCACATGCGATTTCCACGCGCGGCGGGTGTTTTGGTACACCCCACATCCTTTCCTGGCCGCTATGGCATCGGCGATTTGGGCGAACATGCCTATCATTTCGTCGATTTTTTGGTGAACAGCAAACAATCTATGTGGCAGGTATTGCCCTTAGGCCCAACCGGCTACGCTGATTCACCTTACCAATGTTTTTCCGCTTTTGCGGGCAATCCTTTACTCATCAGCCCAGACCGGCTGGTAGCGGATGGATTTTTGCCGTTAACGGCCGTGCAAAACGTCCCCTACTTCCCCACCCACGCCGTCGATTATGGCGAAGTGATAGAGTATAAAAACGCGCTTTTCCAGCAGGCGTTTAGCCATTTCCAACAGCATGGCGCGCCAGAACAGGTGGCGGCGTTTGAGGCGTTTTGCGCCGAAAATGGTTTCTGGCTCGATGATTTTGCCTTGTTCATGGCCGTCAAAAATTTCCACAAAGATCAGTTTGGCGGCGTGTGGAACACCTGGCCGGCCGAGATTGCCTACCGCGAACCAGCAGCAATGGCCACATGGTCAACCCAATTAGCCGATGAAATTGCCCTGCACAAATTTTTGCAGTTCTTGTTTTTTGCGCAGTGGCTGGCGCTGAAACAATACGCCAATGACCGGAGCATCAAAATTATCGGCGACATTCCCATTTTTGTGGCTTTCGACAGCGCCGACGTGTGGGCCAATCGTGATTTGTTTTACCTGAAGGCAGATGGCTCGCCGGAATTTATCGCCGGGGTGCCGCCGGATTATTTCAGCGAAACGGGGCAGCGCTGGGGCAATCCGCTGTACCGTTGGGAGCAAATGAAAGCCAACGACTACGCCTGGTGGGTGAGACGCCTGCAAATGACCTTCCTCCAGGCCGACATTGTGCGCATCGATCATTTTCGCGGTTTTGAGGCGTATTGGGAGATTCCGGCGGAGGAGCCAACGGCCGTTGTCGGCCAATGGGTGAAGGGTCCTGCCGCCGATTTTTTCCGGTCTATGAAAGAGCAGTTGGGCGTCCTGCCCATCATCGCCGAAGATTTGGGCCTGATCACCCCGGAAGTGATCGCCCTGCGCGATGAATTTGATTTTCCCGGTATGAAGATTTTGCAGTTTGGTTTTGGCGGCGAACGCAACAGCGGCTTTCTGCCGCACACCTTCGACCAAAACTGCGTGGTCTACACCGGCACGCACGACAACGACACAGTCCTGGGCTGGTACACCAGCTCCACGGAAGACGAACGGGATCACTTTCGCCGGTACATGGCCGTGGATGGCCATGATGTGGCCTGGGACATGATTCGGCTGGCGCAACTGTCGGTAGCAGACACGGCCGTCGTCATGATGCAAGACCTGATGCGTCTGGGCACAGAAGCGCGCATGAATTTCCCCGGCAAAGTAGGCGGCTACTGGCGCTGGCGCTACACGCCGGCGATGCTTACCGCCCAGATCGCCTACAATTTGCGTTTGCTCACGGAGTTATACGGCCGTGCGCCAGAACCGGAAGAGAGTGAAAGTTAATGAATTAGTGTAGGACAGACAGGACCAATCTTGGAGATTGGTCCTGTCTGTAAAACGAAGTAACGGCCGTTTCCCACCTTCACAACAGCGCCAGCGCCACAATCGCCAGCACAAAAATCACCATCAACACAGCCGCCGCCAGCATCATCTGCCGGTCGCGTTTTTGATTGGCCGCCAGACTGCGCGCCACCTCACGCTGACGCTCTTCCTCCACAGCCAACATTTCGGTCATGCGCCGCTGGGCAGCCTTGTCTTCCTCTTCTTTCATCTGGCGTATTTGCACATGACGCTCATTCAACCGGTCAGCCCGCGTCCGGGCATCCACCTTTTGCAGCATTTCGAAGATGTCCAGGGCCGCGCCGCACTTCTGGCAATATTCGTCGCCAGTCCAGTTGGCCGTCTGACATTTGGGGCAGACGCGGGTCAGCGCGTGGCCGCATTGGCGGCAAATGGCGCGCGGCTCGCGGTGGTAGGTGTGGCAGTTGGGGCAGGTGTGGCCTTCCAGCAAAAACTGGCTGCTACACGCGTCACAGGTAACGTGCTGGCCGTGCTGGCGCACGTCGATGGGAGCCAGGCAGTTGGGGCAGGCAATTTCGGTCAGGAATTCATTGTTCAAAGCGAACTCTCCTCATCGTTCCAGATAAAACGGAATGTCGATAATCGCCCGGCTTTTGCCCAGGCGGCGGCGGCGGTAGAGTACGGCAAATTTTAACAGCCAGGCCGTCTGGTTATGCAAGATATTATGCCACCAGTGCGCCGGGACAAACTCCGGAATCAGCACAGTGGCAAGCTGTCCATCGGCGGCGGCGGCGTCCAATTCGTCCAAATAAGCCAGGAAAGGGCCGACGAAAGAACGATACGGCGAGACCACGACCACCATGGGCGCGATTTCATCCAGACCATACCGCCGCCAGCGTTCCTGAGCTTGCACGGCCGTTCCCGGTTCCAGTTCAATGTAAACGGCCGTTACCTCCTGCGTGATCGATCGCGCATAACGCAGCGCTTCAATCACCCCGCGATGCACGCCCGCCACCGGCACAACCACCCTCGGCGCAACCAGATGGAACACCGGTCGCTGCTCTACCAAATGCAATTGGCGGCCAATCTCATTGTAATGGCTCCGAATGGCGCGAAAACCCACCACAAACAAAGGGATCAGCAGAATAACCACCCAGGCCCCATGCACAAATTTGCTGAAGATGATCACCGCCAGGGCCGCGCCCGTCGCCGCCGCCCCCAGCCCATTGAGCAGCGCCTTCACCGTCCAAAACGAACCGCGCAGCCGCAGCCAATGCACCACCATGCCGCTCTGCGACAGGGTAAACGCCAGAAACGCGCCCACGGCAAACAGCGGGATCAGGCGGTGGGTGTCACCCTGAAAAATCACCAACAGGCCGCCGGCCAATGCCGCCAGCAGCATGATGCCGTTGGTATACACCAGCCGGTCGCCCAACAGCGTAAGCTGGCGCGGCAAAAATCCATCCTGCGCCAAAATGGAGGTGACACGGGGAAAACCGGCAAAACTGGTATTGGCGGCCACCACCAACACCAGCAGTGTGGCCCCTTGTACCAGCAGATACAGCGGCCCGGAGCCAAACAGCCGCCGCGCCAGGGCAGACAGGATGGTTTCTTGCGGCCCGGCCACGACGCCCAGATATTCTGTCAGGCCAATGGTTCCCAGGAAAAGAATGCCCATGAGCACGGCCATGGCGGCCATCGTTTGCCGCGCGTGGCGCGGTTCGGGCGGCTGGAAGACGGAGACGGCGTTGCTGATGGCCTCCACGCCGGTGAGGGCGGTGGCGCCGGCGGCAAAGGTGCGCAGCAGCAGGAAGAGGGTGACGGGGGCGACGGCCGTCGGCGCCACGGCCGTTAAATCTCCCGGCCCATCTACCAAGGCCACCACCACCCCATAGGCAATCATGCCCAGGTAGGCGGCCAGGAACAGGTAGACGGGCACAATCATCACCGTGCCCGCTTCACGCAGGCCGCGTAAATTCACCAGGGTGATGACGACCAGCAGCAAGAGGGCCACGGCCGTGCGATGGGTCCACAAAGCCGGGAAGGCGGAAGCGACGGCCGCCACGGCCGCCGCCAGACTGACGGCCGCGTTCAGCACATAATCAATCAGCAGCGCGGCGGCGGCGGTGAGACCCAGCGTGACGCCCAAATTTTCGCGGGCGACGGTGTAACTGCCGCCGCCGGACGGGTAGGCGGTGATGGTCTGGGTGTAGGAGAGGGTGACGAGGGCCAGCAGGCCGGTGATGACGAAGGCGATGCGCCAGGAGTAGGCCAGGCCCACCGCCCCGGCGACGGCCAGGCCGAGAAAAATTTCCTGGTTGGCGTAGGCGATGGAGGCGAGCGCGTCGGGGGAGAGGGCGGCCAGGGCGCGCACTTTGTCCAGCCGCTTGGCGTCCATGTCGGCCGACGGCAGCGGGGGACCCACTACAAATTCGTGCAGATGTTTCCAGAGCATGTTTCACCTGTGGCAGTTTGGGGATGTGTTGCCTTATGCCTGGATGGGGATTATAGCAGAAACGGCCGTTTCCCTGTGCTGTGGTGGGGGCTTCATACTCAGTCAACGGTCCCCGGCCTGCCCCCCGGCCCCCCCCCAAACCGTTCCCTTGGGCAAGCGGACAACACATCCTCTAGATCTTTTATGTAGCACTTTGTTCGTTTCCGGCCAACAACTTCAGCAGCCGCCGCGTCACCGCCTTGGTCTCCGGGCCGATTTCTCCCGGCGGGCCGACACAGGCCGGGCAGCCGTCGCGGCAGCGACAGTCGGTGACCAGTTCCAGGGCGGCTTCTAGCAGCGTGTCGTGCAGTTCATACAGCCGCTGGCTGAAACCCACGCCCGCCGCTGCCCGCTCGTAGACCACCACCGTCGGCGCTTGCGTGAGGGGGCTGCGGCTTTCGGCCGTCACCTGGATGTCGCCCGGATCGCACATCAAATAGAGCGGAGCCAGGTTGCGCAGCACGTAAGCCAGCCCGCCCAGCGCCGAGCGCGTTTGCTGGCCTTCTTCGGCCTGGCGGTGGCAGGAGGGGCAGAGGGTGGACAGGTTTTCCAGTTTGTTGGCGTCCAGGTAGTTTTCGTTGACGCCGCGCACGTAGCTGAATTCGCGGAACGGCCGTATGTGGTGCACATGCAGCATTGTAGACCCTTCGGGTTTGGGAAAACCCGAAGGGTCTTTGCCTGCCGCGCCGCACATCCGGCAGCGGTAGCCATCACGCTCCAGCGCCTTTTGCCGCTGCGTTTGCCAGTTTGGGCCATAGTCATTCGGCCGCAGCAAAATGCCCGCATCATACAGCTTCTCCGTCAGCGCCTCGCCAAAAATCAGCCAATAGCCCGACGTTTCCAGCGTCATCTCCGGCAAATCAATCTCGCCAAAACCCAGCGTCTCATGCGTGTACCGCTTGATGCGCCGGTAGCCCGTCGCCTGCGTCACCACCGTCACATCCCCCCACGCTTTTAGAATATCCGCAGATTTCGCAGATGCCGCAGATTTTTGATTTTCTTCCTTTGCACCTTCTGCGCCTTCGCGCCTTGGCGTTAAACATTCTTCCTCCGCCCGCAGCTCCCGGATGGTGCTGCCCACACTGGCCCGCGTGTAATAATCCACGGCCACCGGGCGCACATAGGCGATACGGCCGTCCCAATCCAGATGCTCCACCAGATAACTGCGCGCCAGATGCATGTAGATGGCCCCCTCAAACACCACCGTCGAGGCGCGCTCCAAATCCACCTCGCCGATGGCCCGGGTTTTCGTCTCGTCCAGCTCGTCGCCCAGGTCGTGGACGATGATGTTGTCGTCGCCGCTGGTGCGCAGGGAAACGGCCGTGGCCGGCGCTCCCTCGCCCACGTAGTGATACTGCTGCCGTGTCTGGTGCAGCATCCCCTCCGCTTCCAGGGCGTGCAGCAACATCTCCGCCGGTTGGCCGCCAAACGGCTCATCGGCGCGGAAGGGCAGTTCGTAGGCGGCGCACAGCAGATGGCGCACCATGATGCGCAAGTTGTCGGGATTGGTCAGCGCGTGCTCCGGCGTCTGGCCGAAAAGATAACGCGGATGGGTGCAAATGTACTGGTCCAGCGGGTTGTTGCTGGCGATCATGATGGCCGCCGACTGCGCCGCCCGCCGCCCGGCGCGGCCAATCTGCTGCCACGTCGAGGCGATGGAGCCGGGATAACCGGTCAGCACGGCCGCATCCAATTCGCCGATGTCGATGCCCAGTTCCAGGGCGTTGGTGGCCACCACGCCGCGCAGCGCGCCGGTGCGCAATCCATGTTCAATCTCGCGCCGCTCCAAGGGCAAATAGCCGCCGCGATAGCCGGAAACGGCCGTGACCTCCCGCCCCAACACCTTCATCTCATCCTGCAAATAGGTCAGCAGCAGTTCCACCGTCTGCCGCGTGCGGGCAAAGGCGATGGTCTGCACGTCCTGCGCCAGGAAGGTGACGGCCGCGTCGCGGGCAGCCATCACCGCGCTGCCGCGCAGCCCCAACTCGGCGTCGATGATCGGCGGATTGTAGAGGATCACGTGCTTCTCGCCGGTGGGCGCGCCGTTTTGTTGTTCGTTGATGAGGGTGAACGGCCGTCCCACCAATCGCTCCGCATGTTCTTTGGGATTGGCAATGGTCGCCGAGCAGCAAATCACCTGCGGATGGCTGCCGTAAAAATCGCAGATGCGCAGCACACGGCGCAGCACGTTGGCCACGTGGCTGCCAAACACGCCGCGGTAGGTGTGGATTTCGTCCAGCACAATGAACTGCAAATTGGCGAACAGGTCGCGCCAGGTGGGATGGTAGGGCAAAATGCCCGCGTGCAGCATATCGGGATTGCTGATGAGGATGCCCCCGGCGCGGCGCACTTGCGCCCGGCGGCTTTGCGGCGTGTCGCCATCGTAGGTATGCACCTCAATGGGCAGTTTACCGGCGCTAAGGATGGCGGCGGTTTCGGCGAGCTGGTCGTGGGCCAGCGCTTTGGTGGGGAAGAGATAGAGCGCGCGGGCGGACGGCCGTTGCAGCAGCCGCTGCAGCACGGGCACGGTGTAACACAACGATTTGCCGGAGGCGGTAGTGGTGGCGATAACCGTGTTGTCGCCGGCCAATGCTGCGTCGATGGCCTCAGCTTGATGGGTGAAGAACTGGTGGATGTGGCGCGATTGGAGGGCGGCGAGGATACGGCCGTCTAGCGGCGCATTGACGTTTTGGAATTGGGCCGGGCGGGCGGGGAAGCGTTCCCAGGCCACCACCTGGGACATGAAGTCGCGGTTGAGGCGCAGTTGGCTCAGGAGTTCGGGCAGGTTCATGGGGGAATTATAGCGGGTTTAAGCGGGTATTGGCAGGGCGCAAAAATAGACCCTGCGTTTTGTTGCCCAGCCCATCCATCATCTTGTAAACGCTGAATACACAGAGCGAAGGATTGGAACGGCCGTAATTGGCCCAATACATGCCAATACCCCGGCTTTCCCCCGTTTTAAGCGACAAAAACGCAGACTAGGGTACTAGTTATTTGCCATTCAACTTTACATATGTTACCATATGCGAGATCGGGAGGTTTACATATTGTTAGCAATAGACAATATTTGGTATAAACTCCAAGTAGTATGCTTATATGCCCTCGCCTGTGGGACGCATCCAATGACTCGCACCGCGCCAAAACACAGCCTAGTCACTATATCACGTAAAGGGATAAAACGATGGGCCGTCGTACGATAGCTATCATAATTCTTATAGTAGGCATTCTCCTGTTTGCCCTCGCCGTATTCTTCTTTCTCAGACAAACCGGTAATTCGGCTGAAACGCCGCCGCCGGCAGTAGAAGAAGTCGATACTACCGGTCAACCAGTCGCCACAACCGAACCAGGCACAGACGCCGGGGTAGATACCGGAATGTCTGAACTTGATCCAGGGTTTGTGGAACTCGCCGAGCTGCCCTCGGACATGGTTGAAGTCGTTGTGTCTTTGCAGACCGTTCCGCGCGGTTGGCAGATGACAGCCGATGAACTAACAACCGATCTACGCTTCTCAACAGAGGTAGGCAGCGATGTCATTACCGACGTCAACGAAGCAATTGGGCTATATGCTCGTTCCGATATTTATCAGGGCCAAACTTTAACCAAGGATGCTCTGGTAAACGACATTCGCCTCTTAGCCTCTGAATCATATGGTCCGTCGGCGCTCATACCGCCTGGTTTTGTAGCCCAGGCTGTGCCGATGGATCGACTCGCTGGAGTTGCTTATGGGGTCAGCGAAGGGGACTATGTGGATATTCTGGTCTCATTTGTGTTGCAAGAGATCGATCCCCAGTTCCAGACCCTTTTGGAAAACAGCATCACGTTTTATTTGCGCGATGAAGCCGGGAACCCGTTGTTGATTACGATTGATCCATACGGCCGTTTCGAAGAATTGCCCACCGGTGAAGTTACCCATATCGCGCCGTCAGAAACCAATCGACGCCCCATTCTCGTCTCGATGATCTTGCAAAACGCCAAGGTCATTCAAGTAGGCACATGGCAGCCCCAGTTACCTATCTCAGCTTCCACACCCACCCCAGAACCCGTGGCTGAAGGCGCAGAAACTCCCACCCCTCAGGTTGGCGAAGTTCCCACCGCCACACCCACACCGCCAGACACTTTGCTTCTGGCCTTGCTGCCCCAACAACAACTTCTCCTTAAATATGCCGTCGAATCAAATGCCAGCATCGATTTCGCTCTGCGCGGAATTAACGACGCCCAGCTCTACACAATTGAAAACATCGATTTCAACTACATCAAAGAACGCTTTAATATCGATATTCCACCCAACTTTGAGTTTACGGCCGAATTCATAGACGTCACACCCACTCCGGTAATCGAAGAACAGCCTACACCGGAACCTGTACCGGCAGAGTAACAGGGTCTAATTAGGATAGAAACCATGCGTCTAAGAACATTCCTTCTCCTGTTCATAGTGATTGCCCTTATAGCTGTTGTTGGTGTTCTTGCGTATGTTCGCTTTTTTGGCAATAACGCAGCCACGGCGACCCCTGGAGATGCCACAGTCCAATCAAGCGAGCAATCGGATGCGGCGGCCAGCGAACCGGGTTTACCCCCACCAACAGCTACACCGGCGATTCTTTTTCTGGACATCCTGGTTGCCGACCGGACGCTGCCCGTTGGTACCGTTATTCGCCCTGAATTACTGCGCACAGAAACCAGACCAGATTCAAACATTGCCTTACAAGGAGGCTATGTTTTCACCAATCCAGAAGATTTGATTGGGCGCATAGTAAAAACCGAGGTTGTCGCCGGACAAGCCATTTTGGCTCCGATGCTGGCAATTAACACAACCGACCTGGCAGCTATCGGGTCCGATCTGGCGCTTTACGTGGACCAGGGTAATGTGGCTGTCGCCTTTCCAATTAACCGGTATACCGGCGCCGCCTACGCCATGCGCCCTGGCGACAGCGTGGACGTTTTGATGTCGCTGCCCATTGTGGCTCTGGACCCTGAATACAACACGAAACTGCCTAACGTCACGCAGCGCGTTGATGATCTGGCGCTGTCTGAAGGACGCGCTTTCCTCTTCCCAGCAGCGCTTGAAGGTCGTCTGGAGTTGATCGACCCCATTAATCTAGTTGGAGAAGTTAGCGGGCCTCTGAGCACGCAAGAAGGGTCAAAAAGCACGCAGGTTTTGCGCCGGGCCACACAGCTGACAATTCAACAAGCGACGGTTTTATGGGTTGGAACGTGGCGCGATCCCCGTGAATTGGCCAGAGAAGCGGCCGCGGCTGCGGCGGCGGCTCAATTGGCAGCGACGACAGGTGATTTCCCTGTCCCCACCCCGACCCCCATTCCTGAGCGTTTGGATGCGATTCCCGATGTGGTTATCTTGAGTATGCCTGCCCAAGATGCGTTGGCGCTGAAATGGTCATTAGAACAAGGGGTGGATATTTCTTTAGCCTTGCGCTCTCCTGGCGACACGACTGTTTTTTCGACGGTAACTGTTTCGCTGCCACAATTGGTTGAACAGGGCGGGTTACGGATTCCGGAGAGAGGCGAATTTGGCATTGAGCCGTCTATGCGCGACCTGGAATTTCCTACGCTAGATGAACCTGACACACCCTGATTCAATATCTTTCAGGAAAACATGGTATGATAAGTCCCCAGTCTAAACTGGGGCTTTTCTTTTTCAAGCAAGTGTGCGCATAGTGGATGCGTGTTTTGGGAGGCGATGGTGAGCCTTGCGAAGTTGGATAACTACGACCCCACAGAGTATGAACGGCCGTCTGTAACCGTAGACGTGGTCATTTTTTCACTCGTCGATAACGACTTGCAGGTGCTGCTGGTGAAACGCAAATTCCCGCCGTTTGCCGGCATTTGGGCGCTCCCAGGCGGATTTGTCCATATGGATGAATCTTTGGAAAATGCGGCCATGCGCGAATTAGCCGAAGAAACAGGTGTAACTGATGTCTACACGGAACAACTTTACACCTTCGGCGCACCCCAACGAGACCCCCGCACAAGAGTGATCACTGTCGCTTATTTTGCCTTAGTGCCTCACCATGCCATCCAGCACCACCCCGGCGATGATGCCGCCGAAACGGCCTGGCACTCTGTGTTTGATTTGCCGTCCCTTGCTTTTGACCATGAAGAAATTTTGACGTATGCCTTGCAGCGGCTGCGGTACAAATTGGAGTATACGGCCGTTGGCTTCGAACTCCTCCCCGATGTATTCACCCTCTCTGAATTGCAGTACGCCTATGAAATTATTTTAGGAGAACAGCTAGATAAGCGGAACTTCCGGCGCAAAATTTTATCGGCCGAGATTTTAGAGGAAACGGGTCGCAAGAAGAAAGAAGGGGAAGGCCGTCCGGCTATGTTATATCGTTATCGCAAAGATGCTGTGGCTGAGGTTAAGAGCCGCCGTCTTTTCCCGTAATCGGGCATCAAGTTACCCACAACGACTTCGTCAACTCCAAACCGAGCACCACTTCCTCGCGCCCAACACGCAAACGCATTGGGCCATTAAAAGGCGCTCGCCCAATCAATTCAAACTCAATCCCAGGCACAAGGTTTAGTGTGGCAAAATATTTTAGACGCTCTGGTTCATGGGTGCGCACCCGGCTTATTTTGCCTTTATGACCAACAGCCAAATTGATCATACAAAAATCCTCAACTGGCGGCAGGTTGCCATCTTCATCAGGAATAGGCTCGCCATGGGGGCAGCGCTGGGGAAAATTTGTCATTTCAGCCATGCGTTGCGCCAGCGCATCCTGCAACCCCTTGCTCAACTCATCGGCGTACTCGTGTACCTCGTCCCAGTCGAAACCCATCACCTGCACCAGAAACACCTCTAAAATTCGGTGGCGGCGGATTTCTTCCAAAGCCGCCTGACGGCCGCGCTCCGTTAGTTCAACGCCCTGATACGGCACATGCTTGACATAACCTGCACTTTTAAGGCGTTTCAACATTCGGGGAACGGCTGGCGGCGAGACGCCTAACCTTTCGGCCAGATTGGTCGTACTAACGGTGGGGGAGTCTTCTTGCAAGCGGAAAATTTCAGCCAGATATTCACGCATTGCGGCGCTGGGGGTCATGGTACACTGCTCCTTGAGCTTTGGAACATATTACCGCAATCTCCCCCTTCTGCCAATTGGAACGAGCTAAAGATTAGGCTGCGGTAATGCCAGCAACTGTTTCCAATTCTTCAACTGTGGTTTCGATCAAATTGACCAGATCGGTCAACATTGCGGTGTCGAATCGAAACTCAGCGCCGGCAGCGGCAAACAGCTCGGGCAATGTCTTGGTACTGCCCAGCGCCAAAGCTTGACGATAGGCGGCGACTGCCTGGGCCTGATCTTGCCGGGCATTACGCCAGACCTGGAGCGCGCCAACCTGGGCCATGCCATATTCGACATAATAAAAAGGCACACCGAATATATGAAGTTTCCGATGCCACCCGGACATTTGGACGTTTTCATAGCCGGTCCAATCAACGCCGGGCATGAACCGCACCCATAAGTTATTCCAGGCATTGTCGCAGTTGTCAGAAGATGCGGCCTCACGAGGATGGGTATATACCCAGTGCTGGAAGGCATCTACCACCGCCATGTAAGGCAAAAAGGTGATGATTCCTTCCAGATGTTCAATGCGTGCGCGCGCAGCTTCAACGGGGGTGTAGAAACCGCCAAAGTCACGCGTCAGGTATGGGGCGGCCAACAGTTCCATGGACATGGAGGCAACTTCACAAAATTCCATTGGTGCATCTGTTTGCCAGATGAGGGGTATATTGGCTGTTTCAAAGACGTGGAATGCATGACCGGCTTCATGCAAGAGTGTTTGAACGTCGTCGTGGAGTCCGACGCCATTCATAAAGATGAACGGCCGTTTCTGCTTTGGCAGTGTCGCGCAATATCCACCCAGAGCCTTGCCGGGTCGGGTTTGTAAATCTAACAGATTTTCTTCAGCCATCACCGCAAAATATCGCCCTAAAGCGACATCTACCTGATTCAAAATGTTCAGCGCCCCCTGGATCAATTGGTCTTGACCCTGATAAGGCTTTAGGGATGGTTGATCGTTGGTGTCTACCAGGATATCCCAGGGACGAAGCTGGGATAAGCCCAATCGCGTACGCTTCTTTTCATAAATGCGGAGTGCGGCGGGCACAACGGCCGTTTCTATGGCCTGGTGAAATATCAAACAGTCGTCGGGCGTGTAATCGAAACGGCCGTACTCACGAAAAACATACGCCCGATAATCCGGCACATCCGCATTCTCGGCCACCTGCTGCCGTAATTCCAGCATGTCCGCATACAATTTATTCAACATTTCCCGTTGGCTCAGCCACAAATCCATCGTCATATTCCAGGCGCGCTCCCGAACCTGACGATCTTTATCCATTTGGTACTGTCCTAACTGCGATAAATTATGGGGTTCCCCGTTCCAATCAGTCTTCAACCCGCCCGTTACTTTATCGTAATCATTGTCCAATTTAGCCAATCGCGTTTGCAGCGGCACATTCTCATCACGGAATAAATCTGCTTCATTCCGCATTGCTCGCAAAATCAACGCAAGATCATCCCTGTCCTCTAAAGCCAGAGCCAGCAGCCGCTGCTTCAATACTTGATCCGCAACCATCACCTGCGGCAGCACATTTTCTATAAAGTCTAAATATGCCTGTTCTTTTGCAACATCGGTGGTATCTATCGTTTTTTGGATCGACAGGGTTGCCAGCGCTTCCCCAACCAGACGACGGAGATCAGACCAATACAGCAACCATTCGTCGATATCCGTTGGGGTAATCTCAGCAGTTTGCAGGGCGGCAAAATAGGGAGCGAAAGCTTGCCAATCAGTAACAATTGTGTCGTTTAGGGTTGTGGGGAGTAGTGGAAAATTCATGGGGAACACTCCAAAAAAAACGCCCTTGTGTAGACACAAGGGCTTAAGATTTTTCAGAGGCGACGACCGGATTCGAACCGGTGATGAAGGTTTTGCAGACCTCTGCCTTACCACTTGGCCACGTCGCCATAAACAGATCCGGCAGGCTTGCGCCTGCCGAAAATTTGAGCGGGCAACGAGATTCGAACTCGTGACCTTCTCCTTGGCAAGGAGACGTTCTACCACTGAACTATGCCCGCAATGCTTTCTGAATTAGGTAGCAGATGCCAGGACCCAGACTCGAACTGGGGACACCTTCATTTTCAGTGAAGTGCTCTACCGACTGAGCTATCCCGGCAAGTTTGTAACTTGTAGTAAAAGTACCAAAGCGAACGTGATTCTATCCAAAGCGTCGTGGACTGTCAAGTACTCGTGCGCATTTTTGCCAAAGGGAGTAAACTACTTTTGGGAGTGGTTGTGTCCCGGTGGGCGCCCCAGTCTTCAAAATTGGTGGCCGGTTGCGCGGAGCAAGCGGCGGTGGGTTCGACTCCCATCCATTCCCGCCTCGTTAAATTGCAGCCTGCATCCTCAAGCGTGTAAAGGGCTGATTCTCCCTTTGATTACCAATAATTTATTTTTTATGAGGAAAAGTCGATATGATAGATGTATATCAGGTGGATGCGTTCACGGCCGTTCCCTTTTCTGGCAATCCCGCCGCTGTGTGTCTGTTAACCAAACCGGCCGAACCGGCCTGGATGCAGCACGTAGCCAAAGAGATGAATTTGTCTGAGACGGCGTTTCTGGTTCCTGAGGCTGATGGGTATCAGCTGCGCTGGTTTACTCCGGCGGTGGAGGTCGACTTGTGCGGCCATGCCACGCTGGCCAGCGCCCACGTTTTATGGGAAACCGATCGTTTGCTGCCCGACCAGGAAGCGCGCTTTTTTACACGCAGCGGCTTGCTCACGGCCGTTCGCGCCAACACCTGGATCACCCTTGATTTTCCCGCCAAACCCGAACAAGCCGCCGCTGTGCCGCCAGGCCTGGTCGACGCGCTAGGCGTGGTTCCTGTGTATGTGGGCCGAAATGCGTTTGATTACATCGTGGAAGTGGATTCTGAAACGGCCGTCCGCGCCCTACAGCCAGATTTTGCCGCCTTGCGAACCCTGGGCGTCCGCGGGGTAATCGTGACCAGCCAGGCTGAATCGACAGGCTTCGATTTTGTCTCGCGCTTTTTTGCGCCCGGCTCCGGAATCGACGAAGACCCGGTCACCGGTTCCGCCCACTGCTGCCTTGGTCCTTTCTGGGCGAAACGATTGGGATTAACCGAGTTTACGGCCTATCAGGCTTCGCCGCGCGGCGGAGTTGTGGGCGTGCGGTTGGTAGGCGACCGGGTTTTGCTGCGCGGGCAGGCGGTAACTGTTTTGCGCGGTCAATTGACAGTCTGATACTGGCCTGACGAGAAATAGCGCCCAAAACAAGCGACTCGGCAGAGAAATGAGGGCTAAAGACTGCTCGTCTTTAGCCCTCAACGTTTTTCTACAACAACAGCGAGGGCTGCCGGTAAGCATCCAGGCCCAGTTGACCAGAATAACGCAGGATTACGGCCGTTTCCGGCACAACCATCTCGCCATCTCGCACATCTACAGCCCGTTCGCTGAGCAAATCGATGTAATGGCCATCCGGCAGGGGGACAGGCATGACATCTTCGACACCGCTGACGTTAAATACGCCATACAAACCCGCCGAACCGCTTTGCCAGACGGCGCTGATGGCAGGCACGGCCGTTACCAGTTCAAACTGCCCCTCCACCTGCGCCTCGTCCTTTTTAAGCTGGCACAAACGAGTCAAAAAAGATTGCAGCGCGTAATCGCGCCAGATCACTTTGTCCACGTCAAACAAGCTGGGCGTGTGCGTGTTTTCGGATTCTTGCCCGGCGTAGACGAGGAATGGCCCCTCGTTGAATGCCTGGAAAGCGGTCCAGGCCAGGGCTTGCGCCCGGCTGGGCGCTTGCTGCATGATGCGCGGCTGGTCGTGGTTTTCTACGCAGCGCATTTTGATGGTGTGGGCGGGGTAAATGCCTTGCTGGAATTGCAGCATGGCCGTGTAAAGAGGCACGGCCGTCGGGTCGGTAACGGCCGTTACCCACGTCGGCCAGATGTCGTAATCATAGCTCAGGTCGAACGCCTGGTGGATTTCACCATCGGACTGCGCGATCAGGCCGTGCCGCCGCCGATGAAGCACAAAACTGGTATGCACCGATTCCGCCAGCCAGATGATGCCCGGCTTGTGGGCTGCCAGTTCCCGCCGCGCGCGCTGCCAGAAAGCCAGCGGCACAATCGAGGCCACATCGCAGCGGAAGCCATCGACGCCCAAATCGGCCCATTGTTTGAGCGATTCAATGAGGTAATCCCAGAGTGTTGGATCGTCGTAGCGCAGGTCGATGACGTCGCTCCATTCGGGCACGGTGGTCACGGGACGGCCGTTCGCGTCCTGATGGAACCATTCGGGATGCTGCGCCACCAACACCGAATCGTGGGCGGTGTGGTTGTACACCACATCGATCATCACCTTCAGACCCAGAGCGTGGGCATATTGGCACAGCAGGCGAAATTCTTCTTTAGTGCCATATTCAGGGTTTACCTCGCGGTAATTTTGGATGGAGTATGGGCAGCCGAGCGTGCCTTTTTTGTTGAGCTGGCCGATGGGGTGAATGGGCATAAACCAGACCACATCGACGCCCATGCTGCGGATGCGCGGCAAATCGGCGGTAACGTCGGCGAATGTGCCGGAACGGCCGTGATTGCGCACATAAATTTCATACAGCACCAGATTACGATAAGTTTGGGGGGTATCTTCAGCCATTTAGGTTTCCTTTTGGTAACTATCCAGACCCTAAGGGTTTAGTCTCGAGAAATTTAACTCTGCGTTATTGCAAACCCTTAGGGTCTCTTGGGTAAAACCCAACACCTGTACAGTTATGCAAAATGTCGTACGTCATCTATTGTCATACATCTGACGAATTTCTTCCATGCGTTTGCGGTTGGTTCCGCCATCGCCATAACCCAGGCGCGAAGCAGAGCGAAAATGGATGAGACCCTCGGTATCGTCGAAGTAAAATTCCACGTCGTCGATGAACTGCATAACGGCCGTGCGCGCTTCGGCGTGGATATACGTTGGCGTGTCTGTAATGATGGTGAACTGCGGGTTGGATTGCAAGAGGGCAAGGATGGCGTCGTGGGCGACGGCCGTTTCCCCCGTGTAGGCAATAGGCGCGATGCCGTGTTCCGCGTCTACGGCCGTGGTGGAGACGCAGTTAGGACTGGCCGGACATGGGGCAAGACGGCCGTCTTTCACCCCTAAATTATTGGGCGCTGCGGCTCGCCCCGCTCCCCAGCGCGCCAGAAAAAAAATGGCCGTTCCCACAACAAGTACAACAATGGACCATTTAAACAATGTTAACATAACTCTCCCTTTTTTTAATATCGGGCCTTTGGGATTTCATGGGGGTTGGTCTGATGCGTGATCGGTGATGCGTAAAACCTCTCTGGTCACGCATCACCGATCAGGGGCTGTCAACCCCCTGAGTTCCTGACGAACCTTAATATCTGGTTGGTAATTTGGCCATTGTAAAGGACCTGCGGCAGCACGCAACTCCATCTGCCGGACACTCATCAATACCTCTAAAACAGATTGCCCAACCCGGCCAGACCAGGGATAATCGCCCCATGTTAGCCTGTTATCACCGCCAAATGATCCAAACTGCTCTTCAATCAACCTTTCAGGCCGCCGATCTGGAACTCATTACCGCCGCCAACCTGGGGCAAGACAGCCTGCGCGGCCTGCTAAACCCGCTTTATCACTTCGATGACAGCCGGTTTAGCGACAGCGAGCAGTACATCGCCGAGCAGCGGCGCACGGCCGTTGCCGCCATCATCGCGCAGCAAGATCGAACAACCGCCCTGCAAGCCTTTGGCCGATTGCTGCACGGCCGTCAGGATTTTTACGCCCATTCCAATTGGGTTTCACGGTGGGTAGACGCTCAAGGCGGTCTGGCCAACTGCCGCCCGGAGGATACGCCCATCTGCCCGGACCCCACGGCCGTTCCCGGCCTGATGTCCGGGCGAGCAGCCATCCCGCTGTACCTGCTTTATCGCGTGCCGCTGCTCGGTCCGCTGGTGCGGCGGTTCTACTTCCCGCCAGACACCCACGACGCCATGAACCTGGACGATCCGGGACGTGGACCGCTCTTCGCCTATGCCATTGCCGCCGCCACCAAACACACACATGTAGAACTAGATTTGTTATTGCAAGAGTTGGAGAGCGCGGGCGGGGAAACGGCCGTTGCCCATTTTTTGGGGAGAAAACGTGGCGAGTAGAAATTGGAGATTGGAGACTGGAGACTAACCCCCAGTCTCCAGTCCTTCATGCTGTCAGGCGGCGATCTTTTCGGTCATCAGCACGGCTTCGATGTGGCCGACGGCCCAATCAATTTCTTCCTGGGTAATAACCAGCGGCGGGGCGAAGCGCAGCACAGTTTTGTGCGTCTCTTTGCACAAGATACCACGCTCGCGCAAGGCTTCGGCGAACGGCCGTGCCGCCACCTTCAATTCCACGCCAATAAACAACCCCTTGCCGCGCACTTCTTGAATCACATCGCTCTCGATTCGCTCCAGACGGCCTTTAAAATACGCGCCCAATTCCCGCGACCGCTCAACCAGGTTCTCTTCCACAATGACCAGCAGCGCCGCCCGGCCAATAGCCGAACCCAAAGGATTGCCGCCAAACGTGCTGCCATGGTCGCCGGGTTGGAACAATCCCAGCACATCCTCGTCGGTTAAAACGGCCGATACCGGGTAAAACCCGCCGCTTAAGGCCTTACCCACGATGGTGATGTCGGGGCGCACACCTTCATGTTGGCTGGCGAATAATTGGCCGGTGCGGCCTAATCCGGTCTGGATTTCATCGGCGATGAACAGGACGTTGTGCCGGGCGCAGATGTTGGCGGCGGCGGCCAGGTACCCTTCCGGCGGCATGACCACGCCGCCTTCTCCCTGAATCGGCTCAACCAGAAAACCGACGGTGTTGGGGGTGATGGCGGCTTCCAAAGCGGCCGTATCGCCATAAGGAATCATCACAAAACCGGGGGTGAAGGGGCCGAAGTGGCGTTTGTAGCTTTCTTCGCTGGATAAGCCGACCGTGGTGGTGGTACGGCCGTGGAAATTGCCCCGGCACACGATGATTTCAGCCTGGCCGTCTGGCACGTTTTTGATTTCGTAGCCCCATTTGCGCGCGGCTTTAACGGCCGTTTCCACCGCTTCAGCGCCAGAATTCATCGGCAAGGCCATTTCGTAGCCGGTGATCTGGCACAATTCTTGCAAAAATGGTCCCATCTGGTCGTTGCGAAAGGCGCGCGAAGTGAGGGTGATGCGCCCCATCTGCTCGATGGCCGCCTGCCGGATTTTGGGGTGGCAGTGCCCCTGGTTAACGGCCGAATATGCGCTGAGGCAGTCCAGATATTTACGGCCGTCTACATCATATACCCAGACTCCTTCACCCCGTTCGATCACCACATCCAACGGCAGGTAGTTGTGAGCGCTGTATGTTTCGTCCAATTCGATAAAGTAATTGCTGTCCATGGGAAATGCTCCTTAAAATAGTTGGATGGATAGTTGGGTTGGTTGGGTTGGTTTGCCAGCTAACAAACCAACCCAACCAACTTCTCTATGCTCTTCAAACCGGCCCTTTTTACCAAAAAAGCCTGATCCAAGAATGGAATCAGGCTTTGCTCAGACCGCTAACCGTCCCCGGCTAGTAAAGGGCCATCTTTGAATATGAGTTTCACATTGTAAAGCAATTATAAGCGAGGAACCGAGAGCTTGTCTATGAGCAAATCATGGGAGCGTCGCGGCGGGCAACGGCCGTCTGCACGCAACAAAAAATCCCCGGCGCTGCTGGCAGCGCCGGGGATTTTGTTGGTCTAACTAATGGCCTGACGGCCGTTACCCCATCCCAAACAACGTCTGGAACTTCATAACTGTATTCAAATCGCCTTCCACCTTGATTTTGCCAGACATAAAGGCCATCATCGGGTTCAATTTGCCCGTGGTCATATCCTGGTAATCGGAAGCCGACATGCGGATGGTGGCCGTGGGGCCGTCCGCCGCGCCTTCGACAACGTTGGCTTTGCCATCGGCCACGGCCACAGTCCAGGCGCCGCCACCTTCGCCAGATAAATCGAAAACGACATTGGCTTTCAGATCGCCGGCCTTTTCGGCATTAAAACTGCTGGGCATATTGTTGAAAATATCAGCTACAGACATGTGGGAATCTCCTTCAGGTGAATTGGCTCCTACGAAAGAGCGCAAACTTAACGAACAGATAATGAGGAAAAGTATAACAACGGCCGTTACCCTGTCAAGCGCAGAAAAACCTACCGGCCAGGGTCCGAAGAGGTTCACCGATTACAGCGAACCGTTCTGCCCCACAAACGCCCCCATCCAAAACCGAATGGCTGCCTGGGGACTCCATCATTAACGTTTTCTCAACGATTGCGCGCCGAGTACCATCCACGGCTGCCCCCTGGTTTGTCAACCCAATTAGCCTTGTGCTAGAATCCAAAATGCTTTTGGTGTCGATTGCAGCGGCTTATAGGCCGCTTTTTTATATTGATCGACACAAATTGACACGTGAAGAGGATAAAACATTAGATGCATATCGTTCATCAGGTTGGCAAGATGCCTGAAATGGTTCCCTGTCTGCCCGGCGATGCATCTGATTGTACGGAGGTAAGCAAACTATGGGAGAAGGAATTCCCCCCTCTGATGAGGAAACAATGACGCAATCACCACAAGAGGAACCAAATTTGACAGAAATTCAGCGAGATAACGGCCGTGCGCCGAAAAAATCGTCTGGGCTGCTCATCGGCGGCGCAGTACTTTTTGTAATCCTGGTCTTAATCGGTCTGTTTTTACCGCCCATTTCGCTGGGCAGCCGCCTGAGCGGCAACAATGATCAAACGGCCGTCACCACCACAGAAGCAAGCAGCACACCCGAATCGGCCGCGGCCGCCAATCCGTCCATTCCCGGCGAAATAACCCTGACCATCACCGGCGATGGCGTTGTCGACGTCGCCGGCATGTCCCTGTCTGATTTTGTAGCCGCCAATGCCAGCGCCGCCATGCCCGCCGAAGCGGCCGTGCAAGGCAACGTCTATGTCTTAAATTATGAAGGCGACGCCCCCACAGGTCAGGTTACGCTCAACGTACCCGCCGGCGTAACAGCCGCCGAAACACTCGATCTGCTTGGCTGGAACGGCAGCGCGTGGCAATTTGTCCCCAACGAATTAGACGCCGCCAACCAGCAAATCATGTCCCACGCCGACAAACTGCCACAGGCATATGCCCTGGTCGTTTTGCCTGCGCCCGCCGCCCCGGAACTCTCCGCCGAAATACTGCCAGAGCAAACGCTGCCCGTAGACTTGCTGCCGCTTGTGACGCAGGTTGTGCTGGGCAAACTCAGTCTGGCAAATGGCGGAACAATGGAGGGCAGCGCCGCCACCATGCCCACCGGCGCTTATTCGCAATATCTGGCCGCCAGCAACACCGGGGCCATAGTCAACGCCGCCGCTCTGGCCGCCGTTCTCAATGACAGCGCCGCCCGGACAAACCAGATCAACACCCTGGTAACGGCCGTGCAATCAGGCGGCTTTGCCGGACTAAACCTGGACTACCAGCAAGTCGCCGCCACCGACAGCGCCGCATTTACTCAATTTGTCAGCGATCTGTCCGACGCGCTGCGCCAGCAAGGGCTAAAACTGGCCCTCACGCTGGGCACACCCCAATTTTCGGGCAGCAGTTGGAACACCGGCGGCCAGGATTGGGCCGCTCTCGGCCGTCTCGCCGACGAAATCTACGTACAAATGCCGCTCGACCCCTCTACTTATGAAGATGGCGGTCTGGCCGACCAGGTATTGGCCTGGGCCGTGCGCCAAATTGATCGTCAAAAATTGCATATGCTGGTCAGCGCCAACGCCATCAACCGCGTCGGCGAATCCTTCGTAGAACTGCCCAACGATCTGGCCCTGAGCAACTTTGGCGAACTGGCCTTTGTGCAGGGCAGCGAAGCAGTGGAACCGGGAACGGCCGTCGAAGTTGCCCTCTCCGGAACCGCCAGCCCCCTGGAATGGGACGGCGCCAGTCTGACCTACAAATATAGCTACGAAGACAACGGCCAAACCCACAACGTCTGGCTGGCAAACGCCGCCTCTCTGGCCCACCGCCTGAATCTGGCCAAGAAATACAACCTGGGCGGCGTCGCCGTGCGTGGGCTGGGCGCAGTGGCAGATGGCCCCGGTTACGCCGCCGCCCTGAAGAATTTTGCCAGCGGCAGCGAAGCGCCGGCTCCCGCCAGCGCGGCCATCGTCTGGACAGTAAAAGATGAAAACGGCAGCGTCATCGCCAGCGGCAGCGGCGAAGACCTGACCTTTGCCTGGGAAGGCGCAGAAGCCCCCGGCGCTTACACCATCCAGGCTGAATTCGCCCTGGGCGACAATGTCGCCGCGCTGGATGAAGTTACCGTGACCATCGCGGCTCCTGCCCCAGAAGAACCGGTGGTAGAAGCAACCCCGGCGGCAGAAGCAACGGCCGTAGCCTTTACCGGCGACGGCGATGCTGTGGTCAAATCACCTTCTAATGTTCGTTTAGGCCCCGGCGTTAATTATGGCATTATCGCCGGCGGACTGAATACCGGCGTAAGTGTAAAAATACTTGGCCGCAACGAGGATGCCTCCTGGCTGAATATTCTCATGCCCAGCGGCGAAAAAGGCTGGATATTTGCCACCTTGCTCACCGTCAACCCCAGCGTCAACATCAGCAGCCTGGAAGTGGTAAAAGTTGAAGCCCCGGCCGCCGGAACCACCACCACGGGGACCGGAACCACCACCAACCCGGCGCCGCCTGTCTCGGCCGCGCCTGTGGCCAACGGCGCGTTTGAACTGGGCGGGCAAACTCATACCTTCGGCAATCCGCAGCTTATGTCCTCTGCTGGCATGAACTGGGTAAAATTCCAGCAAAAATGGGGACCCGGCGCCAATCCTGGCGACCTGGCCGGGCGTATCAACAACGCCCACGCCAGCGGCTTCAAAGTCCTGCTCAGCATTCCCGGCTCAGATTCTTACCCCGGCAGCATTGATTTCGCCGGCTACACGGAATACTTACGCGGCGTGGCCGCCTTAGGCCCTGATGCCATCGAAATCTGGAATGAAATGAACATCGACTTCGAGTGGCCGGCCGGTTCTATCGACCCCGTCTCTTACGTCAACAATATGCTGGCTCCCGCCTACAACGCCATCAAAAGCGCCAATCCCAACGTCATGGTTATCAGCGGCGCGCCGGCTCCCACCGGTTTCGACAACGGGACCAATGCCTGGTCAGACAGCCGCTACATGGCAGGCATGGCAGCGGCCGGTGCGGCCAGTTACCTGGATTGTGTCGGCGCGCATTACAACGCCGGGGCTACTTCACCCAGCGCCGTCACCGGTCATCCGGCCGGCAGCGACCACTACAGTTGGTACCTCATGCCCACGCTAAATGTGTACGCGCAGTTGGGCAAACCGGTATGTTTCACTGAGTTAGGCTATTTATCTGGCGAAGATTACGGCGGCGTGCCGTCTCGCTTCTCTTGGGCCGCCGGGACCACAGTCGCCCAACATGCCCAATGGCTGGCTGAAGCAGTTAGCCTGACGGCAAACAGCGGCCGGGTACGCCTGGTTATTGTTTTCAATGTAGATTTCACGCAGTGGGGCGATGATCCCCAGGCGGGTTATGCCATGGTTCGTAAAGACGGCAGCTGCCCGGCCTGCGGCACGCTCGGTCAGGTGATGGGTCGCTAAACCTTAGTCAACAGTAACGGTGGACTGTGAACAGCGAATTAATCTGTCTCTGTTCACTGGTTACTATTCATAGGGCGCATTCTGGTATGATTGTACCGGAATGCGCCCTTTAGTTTGGAGAGTGAATGATGAAGCGATTAACGATTGGTTTATTGGTTAGTTTATTGATTGGCCTACTGGTGGCTTGTGGCGGCAGCGCAGCCGAGCCAACGGCCGTGCCACAAGCCGCCGCAACCCAAGAAACACCACCCACGGCAATTGTGCCCATGGAGGAACCCACGCTGCCGCCACCCGTCATTACCGGCGGCGAAGGGGCCGCCGTTAGTGGCAGTGAAGCCGCGCCTGCGGAACCGGCCCCCGCCGAACCCGTTGTTTTGGGGCCAACTGTGCCCTGGCCGGCCGACCGCTTTGGCTACGGCATCCAGATACACGGCAATGCCAGTGTGGGCAATCCGGTCGATACGATGAACGCCGTGCGCAATCAGTTGGGTCTGGATTGGATAAAAATGCAGCTCAAATGGCCGGTCATTCACCCCAGCCCGGAAGCCGACCAATGGTTCTTTTATGACAGCGTGATCGAAGAAGCGAACAAAAATGGCCTCAACCTCATGGTGAGCATCGTGGGCGCGCCCACCTGGACCCGCGCGTTAGGCGGCGAAAACGGCCCGCCCGACGATTACAGCCTCTACACGGCCTTCCTAAACGAACTGCTCACCCGCCACCCTGGCCAGATTCAGGCCATTGAGGTCTGGAATGAGCAAAATCTGGACCGCGAATGGACGACGACCAACGGCATCAGCCCAGAAGATTATGTGAACTTTTTGCGTCAGGCATATGAGACGATTAAGGCCCAAGACCCCAATATCATCGTGATCAGCGGCGCATTGTCGCCCACAGGCCCTGGTGATTGGGTACGTTGGGCGGATGATTTTGAATACCTGGATCGGGCGTTGGCGGCCGGGATGCTGAACTATGCGGACTGCGTGGGCGCGCACCATAATGGCTACAACATCCCGCCAAACGTGGCCTATGACCAGACAGGCGCGCTGCCCGAAGCGCAAACGGCCGTTTTCCGCGGCCCCTTCGACAATCCGCACCATTCCTGGAGCTTCAAGACAACCTTAGACACCTACGCGCAAAAGGTGCAGGCCGTCGATCCCAACAAAAAGTTATGCGTCACCGAGTTTGGCTGGGCCACCAGCGAAGGCTACGACGTTTACCCGACCGGCTTTGAATTTGCTCAGGACAACACTTTGCAAGAACAAGCCGATTACATCACCCAGGCTTTCCAGCAAATGCACGATTCCCGCGCCGTCTGGCTGGCCTTCCTGTTCAACTTCGACTTTGGCAACAAGGGCAACGGCCCCACAGACGACCCGGTTCCTTACAGCATCGTCGACACCAGCGGCATTCCGCGGCCGGCGTATTCGGCCGTTTCAGCTATGGAGAAAATGCCCTAACGTGCAAAAACGTTTGTTAGCGTTGGTGTTGGGGATGGTGTGGTTGGTGGGCTGCGGCACGGCCGTTGCCCAACCACCCGCGCCAACCCCTTCACCATCCCCCACACCCCTCCCCACCGCACTCATGGGCCGCGAACCCGTCGTGCCGCTGTTCGATTCTCCATCTTACGGCATCCACATCTCCCAATGGTGGCAGCTCGACGCCCTGGATCGTGACCTCAAATTAGCCCAAGACATGGGCTTCGGCTGGATCAAACAAAGCTTTTCCTGGCGCGATATCGAAGGCTACGGCAAAAACCAGTTCGACTGGTTCCGCCCCGACGTCATTGTCGATTCCGTTGAAAACGCAGGCCTCAAGCTCATCGTGCGCATCGATCGCCAACCCTTATGGTCTGTTCGCTCCCTGCCCGACGAGAAAATCACCCCCAACCAGCCGCCCGTCGATTACCAGGACTTTGCCGACTTTTGCGGCGTCCTGGCCACGCGCTACAAAGGGCGCATCGCCGCCTATCAGGTCTGGAACGAACCCAATCTAAGCCGCGAATGGGGCAACGAGTCGCCCGATCCCGCAGCTTACACCGAACTGCTCCGGGTATGTTACCAGGCCATCAAAGCCGCCGACCCTGAGGCCATCGTCATTTCGGCCGGGTTAGCGCCAACCGGCACGCAGCCGCCGGCCGCCATGCCCGACACCGATTTTCTGCAAGGCATGTACAACGCCGGGGCACGCAATTATTTCGATGTCCTTGGCCTCCACGCGCCCGGCTTCAAAGCGCCGCCGGAACTATCTGCCGATGAAGTAGCCGCCAGTTACGAATACGGGCAGGGACGCTGGTTTGCCTTTCGCCACGTCGAAGACATGCGCGCCATCATGGTGGCCAATGGTGATGGGGCCAAACAAGTGGCCATCATGGAAATGGGCTGGATTCTGAACCAGGATTTGCACCCCGACTATACCTGGCACGGCGTAACGGAAGCGGAACAGGCCGACTATTTGGTACGCGCTTACCAATACGCCCAAGAAAATTGGCAGCCCTGGATTGGCCTGATGACCACCATTTACATGGCTGACGCCACCTGGACGGCCGAAGCCAATGAACAGTGGTGGTGGTCGATTGTCTTACCGGATGGCACGCCGCGCCTGGCTTATGGCGCGCTGAAAGCGATGCCCAAGTAGCGTGAAGCGTGATGCGTGATGCGTAACCGGTTACGCATCACGCATCACGCTTCATACCTCCTGAAGGTTCCCATGCTTTGGATTTTGGCTCTTTCCTATTGGATTCATTTGTTGGCGACGGTTGTGTGGCTGGGCGGGATGGCGCTGATGGCGCTGGTGGCCTGGCCTGCTTTACGCCAGGGTACGCTGGCCGAAAATCAGTGGTTTGCCTTGCAAAAGCGCTTTACGCCCTGGGCCAATATCAGCCTGGTGCTGCTGCTGATTACCGGCTTTGTCCAGATGACCAACGATCCCAATTACAATGGCTTTTTAGCGATTGACAGCCTGTGGGCCTGGGCGATTTTGCTTAAACACATTGCGTTTGGCGGGTTGGTGGCCCTGACAGCCTATGTGCAGTTCTCTTTATATCCGGCGATGGCGCGGCTGGCGCTGGCAGCAGACAAACGGCCGCAGCTAACCGCCGACGAACGCGCGAAGCTCAGCCGGAAGGAAGGCCAATTTTTACGCCTGAACCTGGCCTGCGCGGCCCTGATTTTGTTGTTTACGGCCGTTGCCACGGCCGTTTAACCTCCCCCGCCGCATGTAAGTGAGCCTGTAAGTGATTTCTACTAGATTGTAAGGGAGAAGCGCCTCCTCCCCAGTCCAGCGAAGGGCAGACCGGGGACAAACCATGCCCATCACCCACTTCTGGCGCAAATCTTGGAGAAATCAGGTGCAAATATCCACGCCAAACAACAAGGTTCCCACCGAGGCTCAAGCCAACACTTCCACCCACCACCAGCAAATCGGCACATCCGCTCTCTGGTTCCCGCCCCAAGGAGGGACGCGGCTGATCAAGGTGCTGCTAGATTATGCGATCGCGCTGCCCAGTTTGATCGTGATGACCCCCTTGTTCTTGCTCCTGGCGCTGCTGATAAAGCTAGATTCCCCCGGCCCGATTTTCCACCGGCGAGAGATGATGGGGCAAAACGGCCGTATCTTCCCCGCCCTTAAATTCCGCACCATGACCCTCAACGGCCACGACATTCTGGCCCAACACCCCCATCTGCAAGCCGAACTGGCGCAAAACTTCAAGCTGAAAAACGATCCGCGCGTCACCCGCCTGGGACGGCTGCTGCGCAAATACAGCCTCGACGAACTGCCGCAGTTATTCAACGTTCTAGCCGGTGATATGTCCCTCATCGGCCCGCGCTTTGTCACCCCGGAAGAAATCGCCCGTTACGGCGCTAACGGCGCGTGGCTGCTCACCGTGCCGCCCGGACTCACCGGCCTCTGGCAAGTCAGCGGCCGCTCCGACACTTCCTACGAAGAACGCATTCGCCTGGACATGATCTACATCCAAACCTGGTCGTTGTGGCTGGACCTGAAAATTTTGCTGCGCACGCCCTGGGTGGTGGTGCAGGGCAAAGGCGCTTACTAACCCGTTTGATGTTACGCATTGATGGCAGCCAGGGGGAAGGCGGCGGGCAGGTACTGCGCACCTGCCTCAGCCTATCCGCGCTGACGGGACGGCCGTTTCACCTGTTCAACATTCGCGCCAACCGCAGCAAACCCGGCCTGCGCCCCCAACATCTGACGGCCGTGCGCGCCGCCGCCGCCATCTGCCAGGCCCACGTAGCCGGTGATTTTCTCAACGCCGCCACCCTCGAATTTCATCCTCAAGCAGCGCCGCAGAGCGGCAGCTACACCTTCGACGTGACCCAGGCCGCACAAGGCGGCTCCGCCGGTTCTGTAACGCTGATTTTCCAGACCGTTTTCTGGCCGCTGCTGTTCGCCGCTGAAACCAGCCAACTGACGCTGCGCGGCGGAACCCACGTCCCCTTCAGCCCACCCTTCCACTACCTCACCGAAGTGTTCGGCCCGGCCGTGGCAAAGCTGGGCGCATCGTTTAGCGCCAATCTGACCGCCTGGGGCTGGTATCCGGCGGGCGGCGGGGAGATGACGGCCGTTATCCACCCCCGGCGCCAGATCACCGCCGCCAACCTCAGCCGCGCCGCGCTGCCGCGGCTGAGCATTCGCGGCCTGGCCGCCGTCACCAATTTGCCCGCCGACATTCCCCAACGCATGGCCCGCCGCGCCGACAATTTGCTGCGGCAGGCAAACCTGGCCGGACAGGTAACGGCCGTGCGCGAACGTGGCCCCGCCCCCGGCGCCGGGTTGATCCTCTGGCTGCCACAGGCCGGGTTCACCAGCCTGGGGCGAAAAGGACTGCCCGCCGATAAGGTAGCAGAAACGGCCGTTGCCGAATGTCGCGCTTTTGTGGACAATGGGGCCGACGTTGACAAACGATTGGCGGATCAACTGCTGCTGCCCCTGGCTTTGGCCCACGGAACCACCCAATTCACCACCGATTGCCTCACGCAGCACACCCTGACCAACGCCGCCTTGCTGCGCGATTGGCTGGATGTGTCCATCACCATTGATGGGAACCTCCAGCAGCCCGGCGCCATTACCGTGAACGGCATCGGTTACACGCCCGCTCACTAAACCCTGACCATCACAGACGACAACCATGTTTGAACTCATCTTCCTTGGCACCTCATCTTCTGCCCCATCTGTCCAGCGCGGCCTGTCCGGGCACATTATTATGCATCGCCAATACCGCTTTTTGCTCGACTGCGGCGAAGGCACGCAGCGGCAAATTTTACACAGCGGCCTGGGCTTTAAGCGGCTGAACAAGGTGCTGCTCACCCACAGTCACCTCGACCATATTCTCGGTTTGGGCGGATTGATCTCGACGCTGGCCCGCTGGGAAAACCTGGAAAACATCGACATTTACGGCGGGCGCGCCACTCTGAAACGCGTCTCCGACCTGCTGTTTAAGGTGGTGTTTCCCGGCGGACATACGCCCCTGGACATTAATCTGATCACGCTGGAACCCGGCGTGATTATGGAAGACGACAAATTTGTCTTATCGGCGTTTCCGGTAAGCCACCGGGGGCCGGATTGTTTTGGTTTTGTGTTTGAGGAGAAGGAGCGACGGCCGTTTCTCGATGACCAGGCGGCAGCTTTAGGCGTGCCCGTGGGACCAGAGCGCGGCCTGCTGGTGCGCGGCCAGACCATCACCCTGAGCGACGGCCGTACCATCCACCCCGATGACGTCCTCGGCGAAACCATTCCCGGCGTAAAATACATCCACACCGGCGACGTGGGCCGCACCGACACGCTGCTCGAAATCTGCCGCAATGCCGACACCCTGGTTATCGAATCCACCTACGTGGAAGAGGAAGCGGAGATGGCGCAGCAGTTTGGGCACATGACCGCCGCGCGCGCGGCCACGCTGGCGCGAGACGCGGGGGTAAAAAGCCTGATCCTCACCCACCTGTCGCGCCGCTATTTCGAGCGCGATGTGCGCCGCGAAGCCCAGGCTATTTTCCCCAACACGGCCGTTGCCCGCGATTTCGATCATTTCCAGATCACCCGTGATGGCGCGCGCCGCCTGCCCAAGACCAGCAGCCCAGAAAAGGAACCATAAAGATGGAAACCAAGGCCGAAGTTGTCATTTGCGGCGCAGGCATTGCCGGCGTGGCCACAGCCTACCATCTGGCCGTCCACCATGGCCTGCGAGATGTGGTTCTGGTGGATGAACGCCCGCCGCTCACCCTGACCAGCGACAAATCCACCGAATGTTATCGCAACTGGTGGCCCAGCCAGGCCATGACCGGCCTCATGAATCGCAGCATCGACTGGCTGGAGCGGCTGGCCGACGAGAGCGACAATTACTTTCATTTGAACCGGCGCGGCTATGTTTACCTGACGGCCAATCCGGCAACGGCCGTTTCCTGGCAGCAGTCCGCCACCAACCCGTTACGCATCCACGAAGGCCAGTCGCCCACATATCAGCCTGCACCGGCGCATGGCTACCGGGAGCAGCCCACCGGCGCTGACCTGCTGTTGGGCAGCGAGCTAATTCGCGCCCATTTTCCATTTGTCAGCGAGACGGCCGTGGCGGCGCTGCATGTACGCCGCGCCGGATGGTTGAGCGCGCAGCAGTTGGGCATGTATTTGTGGCAGCAGGCCAGGGAAAGAGGAGCGAGGTTGGTAAACGGCCGTCTCACCGACGTACACGTTGCCAACGGCCAGATACAGGGCGTTACCGTCAGCAGCGATGGCCGGACCGCCGCCATTCACACCGGGCGCTTTGTCAACGCCGCCGGGCCATTTTTAGAGGAAGTCGGCGCGATGATGGGCGTCGATCTGCCCATCACCAACGAACAGCACGGCAAAATCGCCATCGAAGACCCCCTCGGCATCATTCCCCGCGATGCGCCGTTGATGATCTGGAACGATCCGGTGCGCCTGCCCTGGACAGACGAAGAGCAAGAATATCTGGCCGAACAAGAGGCGACCCGCTGGCTGCTGGAGGAATTTCCGGCCGGGGCGCATTTCCGGCCGGAAGGCGGGCCGGGCAGCCAGACATTGCTGTTTTTATGGCCTTACCACACCATCCAGCAAAACCCGCCTCGCTGGCCGCTGCGCTTCGAGCCGGAATTTGCCGATATTTTACTGCGCGGGATGGCGCGGCTGGCGCCGAGCCTGGCGGCCTATTTTGAGCGGATGAGCAAACCTCTGATTGACGGCGGCTACTACACGCGCACAGCGGAAAACTGGCCGCTCATCGGTCCGCTGCCGGTGGAGGGCGCGTTTGTGGTTGGCGCGCTGTCCGGCTATGGGCTGATGGCTGCTCCGGCGGCCGGGGAACTGGCCGCCGCCCATATCATGGGCGCGCCGTTGCCGGATTACGCCTCGGCTTTTTTGCCGGCGCGTTTAGCCGATCCGGCTTACTGGCAGCGGGTGAACGCGGGCAATTTTGAGGACGGGCAGTTGTAGACGGCCGTTTACCCCAAATATGTTTCTGTAATTTCTAGCAGGTCTTCGGCGCTGTACGGTTTTTGTAAGAAGGCCGTCACGTCTAAATCGGCGTGGCGCTCACTAATTTCTGACTGGCTGTAACCGGAAGAGAGAATAATTTTGACGCGTGGGCTGATCTGTCGCAAGGCGCTGCACGTTTCTTCCCCACTGAGGCCGGGCATGGATAAATCCAGCAAAACAAGTTGAATTTTATCCTGGTTGGCCTGAAAAGCCTGAAGCCCCGCCTGCCCATCCCCAGCTTGAATCACCTGAATGTTTCGTAAGCCCAAAATATCCGCGACTGCTTCGCGCACCATTGTTTCATCGTCGATAACCAGGACGAAAGCTTGTAATGGGGCCGTGGAAACTTTGGTTTGGGCGGGGATGGGAACGGCCGTTGCCTGCGCCGCCGGAAAAAACAGACGAAACGTCGTGCCGTTGCCGGTTTCGCTGCTTACTTGCAAACCGCCTTTGTGTCCGCGCACAATCCCCAACACGGCAGCCAAGCCTAACCCCCGGCCGGTGAATTTCGTCGTAAAAAAGGGATCGAATATCTTGGCCTGCGTTTCGGCCGTCATGCCAGGGCCGTTATCTTCAACTTCCAGGCAAACATAAAAGCCCGATGGCAGCGGCGCATCGCCATAAAACGTCATGTTCTGAGTTCCTGGATTGAGGGTCTGACTGCTGGTGCGCAGGCGTACAACGCCAACCTGATCGCCGATTGCTTCCACCGCATTGATAATCAGGTTCATCACAACTTGTTGGATTTGCCCCAGATCGCCTTCAATGGCTGGCAGGGGGTCGCTGTAGTCTGGCTGCAGCAAAATGTGTTTGGGGATGGCAATTTGGAAGAGGTGCAAATTATCTTGGAGAAGCACATTGAGGTTAATGGTATGTTTTTCAAATTGGCCGCGACCAGAATAAGCCAGCAGTTGGCGGGTAAGATGGGCCGCATGTTCGGCGGCTTTGACCGATTTTTCGATGTGCGGGCGGGCGCTGTGGTCCGGCGACAATTTGGCCAGGGCCAGGGTAGATTGGCCGAGCATCGCTACCAGGAGATTGTTGAAATCGTGGGCGATGCCGCCGGCCAGGATGCCCAGGCTTTCGGTTTTTTGCGTCTGGCGTAACGCTTCTTCAGCTTGTGCACGTTCGGTAATATCGCGGACAATGCTGAGGGTGAGCGGGGAGCTGCCCGTTTGGATGGTGGAATTGGTGATTTCGACGGGGATGAGACGGCCGTTGCGGTGCCGATATAGCTGTTCAAAGAGCGTGCCTTCCTCATCTGGCTCATTATCTGGCGGTGACCCGCCCTCGGCGGCCAACAAAGCCCGGTGATTCATGCGCAGCAAAACGTCGCGTTCGTAACCAAACAAGTCGCAGGCTCGCTGGTTGGCATCGACGATATCGCCCACGGCCGTTACCAAAAAAATAGCGTCATGGGCCTTTTGGAATAGGGTGCGGTAACGCGCTTCACTTTCCCGCAAGGCGCCTTCCGTCTGCCGGTGCGTCGTCACATCCTCGCCAATGGCCAAAATGCCCCAGGGCGTTCGGTACACCCACGAACGCAAATGGGTGTTTTGAACAATACCTTCCACCATTTCGTCTTCCCCGCTGGCTAAAACCTGCAAATACGTGGCGAAAGATCGAGAGCGCGTGAAACTGGGGAATAATTCCGGTAATTTCGCCCCTTCCAGCGATTCAATCGGCCGTCCGACCAACTGGCTGTAGGCGGTGTTGCAAAAAAGAATGTCCAGTTCCTCCGTGAGGGCCAGGATGGGCGCGCGGATACTGTTGAGTAAAAATAGATGCTTGATTTCGCTGTCGCGCAGGGCCAGCGCCGATTGTTGACTTTCGGTTACATCTTCCAAGATCGCCACAATGGATAAGATTTCACCCTGATCGTCTTTGATGGGATAGAGGAAAACCTTTAACCAAATGGGGGGGAAATGCGCGGAGCGATTTTTACCGGCTATAGGCTGATACCTGAAGGGCGGCAGGGAGAGGGAGTGGCCGGAAAATCCTTCCAGGACGAGGTCTAGCAGCCCGCTGGCCGCCAACTGTTTGTCTTTAAAGACATTGTATCTGGTCAGGATAAATTCGGTGTCCTGGGGGTCGATGGGCCAGATGTAGGAAAAGGCCGGGTTGACGAGAATAATAGAGCCATCCAACCGAAAAACGGCCGTACTCAACGGCGACTGCTCGATCATGGTACGGTAACGCGCTTCGCTGGCGCGTACGGCCGTTTCCGCCTTTTCCCGCTCCACCGCTTCGGCCATTAACGCGGCCGTCACCTGCGTCAATTCCCCCGCGCGCACGGCCAAGATCAAAGAAACCAACGACAAACCATTGATGAATGACCAGAGAAGAATCGCCGCCTGTTCATTAGACAACGTTTCAAAAATTTCCAATCCTTTGCTGGAACCGGCCACAGCAAGCACTGAAGTGAGCACAATAATCGCCGCCGATCCCCGAACGCGAAACCGAATACCGGCCCACAAACTAAGCGGGAACAGCGCATTAACCAGAAAAAAAGAGAACCAGCCATAATTGCCAAAACTGGGAAAAAAGACAAGAACACAAACCAACACCGACAGACTGACCAAAAGAATAAATTCCACCAAACGCCAGCCGCGCCAAGGAAAAGATCGATCCGCCCCCCAGGTTAACAGCGCCGGAGCAATGACCAACACACCAAGCGCATCGCCCAGCCACCATGTCGCCAAAGCGACAGACCAATTAGTCCAGACGATAACGCCGCTGGCCGCCATGAGCAGGCTGCCAATGGCGGCGCTGATGGCCGTGGACAGGAAAGCGGCAATGAGCAGCGCAAAAACATCTGACAGACGGCCGATTTGGGGGTTAAAGTGGAGTTTGCGCAGCAAGAAGACGGCCGTTACAGCCTGCAGTGTATTGCCAACGGCGGCAAACAAAAATAACAGCGGAGCATGGGTAGATAGATTGACAGCCAGCGCCCCCAGCGCCACACCGGGCCACAAGTTGCTGCCAAACAAAAACAAAACCGCCAGGGCAATGCCCGTAGGAAACCAGATCAGTGTGACCTGTTCGCCTACCGTCGCCCAGCGCAGACCAATTTGCGCTGCCGCATAATAGGAAATTCCCAGGGCAACGATTTTTAGAAGGTAAGTGGTGTAGGTGCGTATTGTTGCGTTCATGCCATGATTGATCATCATGGATGATACCGCAGAATGGGGCACAGCGTCAGGGAAAACGGAGATATTGGCGGCAAATTACCGGTAATCGTCTGCCCTTCAGGCCACTTCTACAGATGAATCCGGTTACATTTAAAGTTAGCGGCGATGGGAACGGGTCTCGTTTTATGTGTAAGAAAACAACACCTGGATGGTTTGGTCTGGCCGCTGATCAATCAGGCGATACGCTTCGGCGGCGGCAGCAATGGGGAAACGGTGCGTGATCAGATCGGTTGGGTGACAATGGGCCAACTGCTCCCAGGCAACTTGCAGCCGCCGCGCAGTTGTCCAACGGCCGTGCCAACGCGGCGCAAGGTGGCTCACCTGACTGCTAATAATCTGTATGTGGCTGCGATGAAAGTGACCGCCCAACTGCACGTTCACCGGCTTACTGCCATACCACGAACCAATCACCAATCGCCCACCAAAACCCACGGCGGCAATGGCCTGATCCAGCGCCGCCGGATGACCGGACAGCTCATAGGCCAGATCCGCGCCGGTTAAAACGCCATCTTGCTGCAATTCAGCAAGTAAGTGGGCCTGAATGGAAGGTTCGGCCGGATCCAACGAGAGATGCGCGCCCAACCGGCTCGACCATTGCCGCCGCAGCGGGTATCGATCCAGCGTCACCAGACGGGCAAGCGGCAGTTGGGCCAACAGCGCCGTGGTGAGCAGTCCGACAATGCCCTGCCCAAACACGGCCACCTGTTCGCCGATGACCGGACGGCCGTCCATGACAAACGAGACGGCCGTTTCCATATTGGGCAGGAAAACGGCCGTTTCCGGCGCCACCCCATCCGGCACAGGCAGCACATCTTGCGGGGCAGCCAAAAAGTGGCTTTCATGCGGATGAAAAGCAAATACCAGGCGATTTTGCCACCCGGCGTCCACGCCGCGCCCGCAAGCAATCACCCGGCCCACAGCCGCGTAACCATACTTCAGCGGATAGGCAAACGCGCCATCCAGCGCGCTAATTGTGGCGTCCAGGGGAATATCTGCCGGCATCTGGCCGCGATAGACCAGCATCTCCGTGCCCGGGCTGATAGCCGACACCAGGGTCTGAACCAGGAGTTGGCCTTCACGTGGCTCTGGAACCTGCTCTTCGTGAACGTCGATGGTGTAAGGCGCGGCAAAAATGACGGCGCGGCGGTTCATGTTTCCTGCCAGTCTACGTCGGCTACCAGGACAATATCCTGGCCGAAGGTGTGGTATTGGGGCTGACGCAAATGGGGCGACAGGCGGCTGTTGTGCCACACCACGCTTTCCACGGCGTGCAATCCGCCAACCAATACCGGAGCAATAGTCACCACAACACGATCGACCAGATGCAAATCCAGAAAACTGGTGATCACCCGCGCGCCGCCTTCCACCATCACACTGCGCACGCCAAGATCGGTTAATTGGGCCAGCAGCGCGGGCAGGTTGACGCGGTTACGGCCGTCAACAGGCAGCGTCAGCACCGTCAGCCCAGCCGCTTCCAATTCCTGCCGCCGCGCCGGATCTGCCTGCGGGGTGGCGGCAATCCAAGGAGCATGGTCAGGATGACGGCTAATTTTTGCCGCGAGAGGAAAACGCAAACAACTGTCTAATACAATGGGCTGCGGATTCTTGCCTGCCGCCAGCCGCACGGTAAGCTGCGGGTCGTCGGCCAGGATGGTGTTGATGCCCACCAAAATGGCATCGTGCTGCGCGCGCAGTTGGTGGCAAAGCACCAGCGACTGCGGTCCGCTGAGGGCCATGGATTGGCCTCGGTGGTGGGTAATGGAACCATCCAGGCTTTGGGCATAACTGAGGGTAATGAAGGGACGGCCGTTACGCGGCGGTTCAGGTTTTAGATTGGTTTGCACCAGCGCCGCCGCTCCATTGCTGCCATTTTTGCTACCGTGTTCCAAATTTAGCAGGTGGCGCATCCGCTGAACCTTAGTCTGAAGATAGGTTCGATTTTCCGAGGTGATTTTGGTTGTTAGCGGAACTCGCGTGGTGACGGCAATACCCTGACGCACCAAACTCTCGATTTTGTCTGGATTGTTGGTCAACAAGCGCACACTGCGCACATCAAGGTCTCTGAGGATAAGGCCGGCGATGGTGTAATCACGGCCGTCTGCCTGATGACCCAGCATTAAATTAGCGTCAACCGTGTCATAGCCTTCATCTTGCAAGTTATAGGCGCGCAGCTTTTCCAGCAGGCCAATGCCGCGCCCTTCCTGACGCAGATAAATGATCACCCCGGCGCCGTTTTCGGCGATGAGCTGCATGGCGCGTTGAAGCTGCGGGCCACAATCGCAGCGCAAGGAACCAAGCACATCGCCGGTAAAACATTCGGAATGAACCCGCACCAGCACATTTTCCCGGTTGGCCACGTCGCCGATGATCAATGCCAAATGTTCTTTTTGATCCTGATTGCTGGCGTACAGGCAAAGTTGAAACTGACCTGTGTCAGTGGGAATACGCGCGCAAGCTTCTTTGTGAATGGTAACTTGTGTCATAACCTGTCCTGTTAAACTGACGGTTAGAGACCGTGTTATGGTTGAGCGACGCCGCCGCGAGCGTTACCCGGATCAACCAGGTCCTTAAACTCAGCCAGCGGGGTATCATGGCGAATACGCAAACGCGACCACTCAAACCGGTCGTCGAACCCGTGCCATTTGCCGCCCTGGGTAGTCACCGCGCCCCAATAGCCCAGTTCCTCTAACATGGCCATCGTTGTTGCGTCATAACGGCCGGATGGGTAACAAAAATATCGCGGCGTATAGCCGAGGTGAGCGGCGAGGGTTTCTTGGGAGCCCAATATCTGCCAGATGAGATAATCGCGGTTTTGGCCGGTGAGGTCGGGGTGATTTTTAGAATGGGACTCCATGCGCATTCCGGCGGCAGCCATTTCTGCGATATTATCCCAACTGAGATAGCCAGCCTGCCCCTGGTCGACATAGTCGGTGATGATAAAAAAAGTGCCTGTAAAGCCATATTCCTGCAAAACAGGGAACGCGTTTTGGTAATTGTCCAGGTAGCCATCATCGAAGGTGAGGATAACGGGTTTGTCGGGCAGGGTAGATTTATTGACGATGGCCAGGGAGAGATCGTAAAAGTCGATGGGCGTAAAGCCGTTTTCAGCCAAATAGGCCATTTGCTGGCGGAACATCTCTGGTTCCGTGGAGAGATCGCGGCGGTAAATGTCGGCGTCGTCTGGCGGGGTGCTGACATAGTGGTACATGAGGATGGGAACCTGGAGCGTCCAACTGTAGGCGGCCTGGGGCGTGGGCAGCGTTTCCGGCGGGCCGGGAATGAGGCGGGCGGAAGCGAGCGTGGGTTCGGGCGAATCGGGCGCAGGGGATGGGGACACGGCCGTTGCGCTTGCTGGCGGCGCAGCGATGGTCGGCGTAGGCGGCAGGGTTGCGGCTGCGGAAAGGATCATGGTCGGCGGGGCGGGGAGAACGGCCGTTTCGGTTGCCGCCGCAGTGGGTGAAGGTAAGGTAGGGGAAACGGCCGTGGCTGCGACAACAACAGCAGCGCCGGTTGGGGGTTGGCAAGCCACCAACAATAGCATAGCGGCCAGCAGCAAGAAAACCAGAGGCAAAATACGTAACCTTCTACCGACTGCGGCAAAGATTTTAGGAGTACCAGATATGATCATAGCTGCTAACCATAACTGAGTGGCAGATGAGCGTCAAGACGATCCCCTACACCGTCAAGCAAACATTAAGCATTGAAAGGAGACCGGCATGGCACATGCCCTGCAACAACTTTCTCTATCCCTGGTAGGCAGGTGTATGCCCTTTTGATATACTGCTGTGGACAACCGTTGTAATTAGGAAGACCCAATTTGACTGCAAATCTTGAAGAATCGGAATTGATCGAGCTGGCAAAGCACGACAACGAGGCCTTTGGCGTGTTGTATGAGCGGTATCACGGCCGTATCTACAATTATGTCTACTACCGCACCGGCAACGTAGCCGAGGCCGAAGATTTAACGGCGCGCATATTTGTCCGGGCAATGCGCCACATCGGCACTTACGAAGACAAAGGCCTGCCATTTTCGGCCTGGCTGTATCGCATCGCCCACAATTTGGTCGCCAATTGGCATAGAGATCGCAGCCGTCGGCCTTTGATTGCTTTAGACGACATTGCCCAATGGCACGTTGGCGAAGCCGACCCGGAATTTACCGCCCAATTAAGCGAAGACAAAGAAGCGCTGCTGCAAGCGATTCGCCGTTTACCCGCCGAACGGCAAGAGATGCTTATTTTGAAATTTGTCGAACGCCTATCGAACGCCGAAATTGGCAGCGTCATGGGGCGCAGCGAAGGGGCGATCAAATCACTTTACCACCGCACCCTGCTTTCCTTGCGGGATGAGTTCAAAGATCAACATCCTCAGCCGGCCAAGCGGCGTTCTTTGTTTGCCCGCGCGCGGCAATAAAGGTTCCGTTCGGCGTTCCAAACAGGCGCCAGCCAGCGCAAGAAAAGCCCAAGAAAGATAATATTTGCATTGTGCCCTGATTTGGTTGTAAAATTTTACGATTATTCAGAAAAATCTTAATTAAAATATAAAATTAGGTATGGTTGATTGCTGCTGATAGGGGATTATGCTAGAATGCTGCCGCGTTTATAGAGGTTGCCATCACTGGCATGGCAGCACAAGATAGCAATAACTCGGTGTGGGGACGCACGCCACCATTAGTAAGCACAACAGGAGAGAATCTGTTGAACAAAACGGAATCGCTGAGGAACTGGCTTGTTATTCTGGCACTCCTGATCGTTACTGGTATTGTCACGGCCGTGTGGCCTTTGTTAGATCTGGGCATATCCATTGGCTTTGGGCCTACCCGCCCACCCGTGGAACAACCAGCGGTTTCCTTCCCCGTGCCGGCGTTTCTCACCGCGCAGTTCTCGCAGTTGGGGACAGAAATTGTGCTAAACAGCACCCAGCTATTCATAGCTTTTATGGGGATGCTTGTATTTGCGCTGGGCAGCATTGTGGTGGTTGGTTTTATTCTCTCCTTTTTGGTGCGCCAACTAGAAAAATCGGCAACGGCCGTAGCCAACAACGACGCCTACCAAAACCACGTCGCGGCGTTAAACAAACGCGAACAAGAAAAAATCAAAGCTGTTCGCGAAAGCCACGCCACTCCCCATACCCCCAAAGAATACATTTATCACCTTGACCCGATCAGCCTTTCTCTGATCGTCTTGTTCTTCGTCGCCCTGCTCGGTACCCTCATCTACTCCGAACTCGCCCCAACAGGCCAATTCATGCTGTTTGGGCAAACCTTCAACTCAAGCCTACCAATCCTCATCATTCTTTTTGCCATCACCATCCCCCTTCTGGTCTGGCGCGCACGCCGGAAACATCTCATAGCCATTCTTGCAACAGATTCCGCCGCCATTCCCTGGGATTTCATCGCCGTATTAGTGACCGGCCTGCTGATAGTTGGAGTTGGTCTTGGCCTTATGCTCTTCATCAACAACGTCGGTTAGCTCCTTTTTCCATCCTAACAGCCCAAACCGACTCGTTTTTTTTCATAACTCAACAGGCAAAAAACGGTTTCTCACAACCATTATTGTTGCATGTATCAAGAGTAAATTAGCTGAATGGGCGACTGATTTAGTTTGCCTATTCACCAATAACGCAGGAAAACACATATGGGTAAAGCAAAACATTACATCGCCGTGACGGTTCTAATCATCGCCGCCACACTTGTCCTCCGGTTCTTTGTCTTAGGGCCGCTGTACAGATTACCAATGGCGGCCAGCAAAGAAGCCGGGCCAATTGACGTCATGTTCGACGCGCATTTCTGGCTAATTTCCTTCTTGTTCGCCCTGATCATGGTCTTCATGCTCTATGCCGCCGTTGTCTTTCGGCGCAAACCCGGCGATGACGAAATGGGACCCTATGTGCATGGCAATACCGGCCTGGAAATTGCCTGGACCATCCTTCCAACCGTCATCGTCATCGGCTTTGGTGTTTGGGGCGCAGTCATGCTGAACGAATTAACCACGCCCAATCCCCAAGAGATGACCATTCGTGTCTGGGGCCAGCAGTGGGCCTGGCTGTTCGAATACCCGGAACAAGGAAACGTCACCACGCCGGACCTGGTCCTGCCATTAAACCAGCCGATTGTTCTGGAAATGGAATCTCGTGACGTGTTGCACTCCTTCTGGATTCCTGAGTTTCGCGTCAAGCAAGATTTGCTGCCCGGCCGGAAAACATATCTGCGCTTTACGCCCACTGAGCCGGGCGATTACGAAGTGCGCTGCGCCGAAATCTGCGGCCTGCAACATGCCGTTATGATCGCCCAGGTACATGTTCTGGATGAAGCAGGCTTTGCCGCCTGGGCCGATGAACGCATGGCGGCGCCAGCTTATGCCGACATGACGCCCGTTGAGCGCGGCCAGGTCTGGTATACCGAATTTGGCTGCAATGCCTGCCACAGCGTGGATGGCACTGCGTTGGCCGGTCCCACCTGGCAAGCAATGTACAATCATGAAGCGCAGCTCACCGATGGCTCTACCGCCACCGTTGACGACGCGTACATTCGTGAATCCATTGTCAACCCCAACCTCAAAATAGTGACCGGCTTTGCCGCCAACGTCATGCCGCAAGATTTTGAAACGCGGATGGCGGAAAAGGAAACGGCCGTGCTCGCCAGCGAAGGCGTTCAACTCGACATCATCGCCGACATCATCGCCTATATACAAACCATCGAATAATCAGGGCCACTCTGCCGGTTCTGGAGGATGTTTATGAGAACATTAGGAATCATTATCAACTCTGCTTACGTTCGCGGCCTCATTGGGCAGGCGATCTTCACCTTTGCAGGCATCGGCCTTGTCGGCGGCATCCGCTCCGCCATGGGGCTAGAAACAAACGTCGAACCAGGCGTCGTCCTCGGCGCCATTCTGGGCGTCATTGGCTTTCTCTTATTTGCCGGCGTGTTAACCGACTGGCTCAAATGGATCGCCGGCAAAAAGACGCCCCTACGCCACGGCGTACCCGAAGGCAAACCAGGGTGGTCTCGCTATTTAAACGTAGACGTCAACCACAAAGTCATCGGCATTCAATACGGCTATACCAGCATCCTCGTCTTACTCGTTGGCGGTATCTTCGCCCTCGTCTTCCGCTTAGAGCTGGCCCAACCGGGAATACAACTCTTAGATGCCAAAACCTACAACACCCTTTTTAGCGCGCACGGCATCGTCATGATTGCCAGTATCTTGCTGGGCGTAGGCGCGATGACCAACTACCTGGTTCCCCTGATGATTGGCGCATCCGACATGGCCTTCCCCCGGCTGAACGCCTTTAGCTATTGGGTTGGTATTCCGGCCGTTGTTCTCATTCTTTCCGGCATGGTTGTCGGCGGTTGGGACACCGGCTGGGTTGGTTATCCGCCGCTCAGCCTGCGCGCGCCGTTGGGAGTTGTGCTCTTTTTGATGGGCTTTTACCTGAACGGGCTTTCTTCCATCGCCAGCTCCATCAACTTGCTGGTCACCGTCTCGTTCATGCGCGCCAAAGGCATGACGCCTTTCCGCATGCCCATCTTTGTGTGGGCGGCCGTTGCCACATCCCTGATCCAATTCACCGCCACCCAAACCGTGGGCGTAGCCCTGACGTTGAATGTCATGGAACGGGTTGCCGGACTGACCTTCTTCAATCCTACAAACGGCGGCGACCCCGTTTTGTATCAGCACCTTTTCTGGTTTTACTCCCATCCCGTCGTTTACGTATTTGTGTTGCCTGGCCTGGGCATTATCAGCGAACTCTTGCCGGTCTTCTCCCGTAAACCACTTTTTGGCTACAAATGGATCGCCCTTTCCAGTTTAGGCATTGCCTTCGTTGGATTCCTGGTTTGGGCCCACCACATGTTCACCTCCGGCATGAACGATGCGCTGCGAATTCCCTTCATGATGGCGACGATGTTTGTAGCCATCCCCACAGGCGTGAAATTTTTTAGCTGGGTGGCCACCATGTGGGAAGGCAAACTCTCGTTTGAAACGCCCATGCTGTTCGTCCTCGGCGCTATTTCCGTCTTCCTGATTGGCGGCGTTACCGGCCCGATTTTGGGCACCATCCCCACTGATTTGCACCTGCACGACAGCTACTGGGTCGTTGGTCATTTCCATGCAACGATGTTTGGGGGGTTTATCTTCCCCTTCTTCGCCGCCATCTATTATTGGTTCCCCAAAATCACCGGGCGCATGTATAAAGAATCTTTGGGCAAACTGCACTTTTGGCTGATGGTTCCCGGCTTTTGGATAATGAGCCTGGGGCAAATGCAAATTGGTCTCTTGGGAATGCGCCGCCGCATCGTCGACTATGAAGCAGTTTTGGGTGTTCAGGGCACACAGGTACTTATCACCATTGCCGCCCTGGTGATTGGCTGGTCGGTGTTAATCATGGTGTACAACCTGGTTAGCAGCGCCCGGTCTAAAGAAATGGCCGTGACAAATCCGTGGGGATCTCGTTCGCCAGAATGGCAAATCCCCTACCCTGTACCCGAATTTAATTATGACGTGCCCTTCGAGGTTGTTGGCGACCCTTATGATTATGGGTTAGACGGATCCGAATATGTGCACACGCAAGCGGCGCCTGTGCCATCCGGCGACTAATGCCAATTATTGACCCTCAGGTGTCTCAATCTACGAGGAGAATGTAGCGTGGACGAACAAAAGAAAGCTGCCTTTAGACAGGGCAATATCGTGGTTTTATTACTGGCAGTCCTGACCATTGCGGAGTTTGCGATTGCCATTGTGAACGGATCGACCGTTTTCCTATTCATCATCGCCCTGATCAAAGCGGCCGTTATCGTGCAGGTATTTATGCATGTGTCCCGTTTGTGGCGTGAGGAGAGTCATTGATGAGCGCTTATACAAAAGCCCAGCCGGGAAGCCATCACGAAGCGCATGACGAGGATCGCGCGCACGAGTTACCTTACGCAACTCAGGTTAGAGCCAACCGTTTAGGTCTCTGGCTATTTTTTATATCTGAGTTTTTCTTATTCGGCGCTTTGCTGATCACTCGTTTTTATCTATGGAATGTGCCGGGCGTCGGACAGACACGGCCGGAATTGAGCCAGGAATTAGGGCTGATCACCACCAGCATTTTGTTGTTGAGCAGCTTTTTTGTCTATCGCGGCGAAACGGCGATGACGTTTGGCGACCGCAAGACGTTTACCCAATCCTACCTGCTGGCGGCTCTGTTGGGGCTTCTTTTCTTTGTGGGCGTGGTGGTCATGGAATGGAACTTGTTTGGCCTGACGCTGAACATGTTTGGCATCGAGTGGTTTGGCCACCTTAAACCATCGGACGGCGTGCATGGCGGTGTGTTTTACATGATGACCGGGATGCACGCGCTGCATGTGATTAGCGGCGTGGGGCTGCTGCTGATTGCCTGGAATCGGGGACGCAAAGGCATGTATTCCGTGGAGCGTCATTGGGGCGTGGAAGGCATTGCGCTGTACTGGCATTACGTCGATGTTGTCTGGATTTTCTTCTACCCGGCTTTGTATCTGATCGGCAAAGCGGTTTAGTGAAGAGGCTGCTGGAGGGCGATTGGCGCTAGTCAATCGCCGCGATACTCATGGATCCTATCCTTAAAGCCGTTCTAACATCCTGGAATTGGCGTGTAGAGATTATTTTAGTCCTGGCTTTGGCCGGGACTGTTTATATACGGGGGTGGCGACATTTGCGCCGCCGGACACGGGGTCGGCAACGGCCGTATCGCCCCGGACAACCCTGGCCCTTATCCGCCACCTGGCGGCTGGTTTCCTATCTCGTGGGGCTGGTTTTCATCACCATTGCCCTCATGTCCCCCATCGACGTAATGAGCGGCCAGCTATTCTTCATGCACATGGTCCAGCACCTGCTGCTGATCATGATCGCCCCGCCGCTTCTGCTCATCGCCAACCCGATGGCCGTCATGCTGTGGGGGCTGCCAGATCGCTTGCGACGGCCGGTTGGCCAGGGATTTAGCCGGGCGCTGCACCGCGATTCAAACTCGCGCAAGCTGCTGCGCACAATCACCTCGCCGGGCGTTGTCTGGCTGCTGTGGGTCATCGTGATTGTCGGCTGGCATGATCCTGATATGTACAATGCGGCGCTGCGCAGCGATTTTGTCCATGATATAGAACATATTTCCTTTTTCCTGGTGAGCATGGCCTATTGGTGGCACGTCACCGGCGCCGGCCCCCGCATTCATAAGCAGTTTGGCCTGTTAGGGCGCATCATCTTTGTCCTGGCTGCCATACCACCCAATATGATGACTGGCGTCGTCCTCGCTTTTGCCGAAAACCCTATCTATGCTTACTATATGGACATCCCCCGGATTTGGAACATCAGCGTGATGACCGATCAGCGCATCAGCGGGGTTATCATGTGGATTCCGGGCAGCATGATGTATATCATCGCCGCCCTGGTGCTTGTTTCTCAACTTTTGGGACAGGAAGAGCGCAAACCCAATCTGCCGGAAAAAGTATGGGCTTCGGACGAGGCTTTGCTGGCCCCTGGCCTAAAAAAATAACGTCCGGCCGTTCGATTTCTTGAGCCATTCCTGAGGGAGCCAACATCGTTGGTTTGATACCATGAAACAATTACAACTCCTGGCGCGCGCCTTGTTCAGTCGCAAATGGTGGTGGGTGACCCTTGTGGTTTTGCTGTTGATGGCGGTATTTTTGCGGCTGAGTGTCTGGCAAATGGCTCGGCTGCAAGAGCGCCGAACGGCAAATGCTCTTCTGGAACAGGCTTTGGCCGCGCCGCCGCTGCCATTAACGGCCGTTTCCCTCCCCGCCAATCCCCAATCTCTGGAAAACTACAATGTTCTGGTTTCCGGCAGCTATGATTTTGATAACCAGGTGGCGCTTATTGTGCAAAACTGGAACGGGCAGGCCGGCATTCATCTCATCGCTCCTCTGGTAGCAGCAGATGGGCAAACGGCCGTGCTCATCGATCGCGGCTGGATTCCCGACAGTCAGGCCGACCCGTCCGCGTGGTCCCAATACGACCAGCCCGGCCCAATCACCATCTCCGGCTATGTAGCCCTCTCCCAAACGATTTCGCGCCTGGGCGAAAACGCCATTCCCGATACGGCGCAGCAGCAGTGGTATCGCGTGGACGTCGCCGCCATTCAGGCGCAAATGCCCTATACCCTGCTGCCTGTTTACGTCATCGAATCGCCGCCGGAAAGCGGCGACACCGGCCTGCCTTACCACACAGCGCGAGAAGTGGATTTATCCGAAGGTCCGCATCTGAGTTATGCCATTCAGTGGATTTTTTTCGCGCTGCTGCTGGGCGGCGGTTATTTAATTTATGTCAATAAAAGTCTTGCTCAAAAACCATCATCGACCTAAGCGGCGTCTTCTGGCGTGGCTGGCGCTTGCTCTTCTGTTGTGGGGCACAGCGGCGCGGGCAGCTTGGGCGCACGGCGGCGGCACCGTCCACATTGCCGGCGAAGTGGCCGGACCGTACCGGGTAACGGTTTGGGTGGCCCCAAACGAGGTGGAGGCGGGCAAAAAGCTGCATTTTACGGTGGCCGTTGTGCGCCCGGAAAACAATCAGCCGGTGCTGGATGCCCAGGTGATGGTGCAGGTAACGGCCGTCGGCGACGACACGGCCGTACTCTCCGGCCCGGCCACCACCCAACAAGCCGTCAACAAACTCTTCTATGAAGCCGATTTCAAGGCGCCCCAAAATCCCGGCGAGTACCAGGTGCAAACCCGGGTAAGCGGCAGCGAGGGCGAGGGTGAAGTCCTGTTTGTGTTACCCATCAAACCGGCTTCGGGCAGCAATTTCCTGGTCATTGGCCTGATTGGACTGGTCGTCATCGGCGGATTAGGCCTTTTGCTGAACCAACGGCGCGAACCCGGCAGGCGCGCAGATTAACATCGGCTATACATCGTGGGGCTTTTTGGTGGCAAGACGGTGACACGCTGTTATAATCTGCGCGATGGGAGCTGCTTACCAGATGCTTGCTGCACGGAAACGGCCGTCAGCGCTCTGTTAATCGTTAGCAATTTAAACGATGCAAAGGTGGCTTGGACATGCCAAAAAGCACAACGCTTGATCTAAAAGAAGGCTGGTCGACTCTGGGCCTGCTGATTTTGCTGATTGCCATCGCCGCAATAGCCATTATGCAGGCTGAACTCACAGCCGGCACCCACATTCTGCCCATCATCAGCACCATTGCCATTATCGCCGGCCTGCTGCTGGCCAAAAGTCGTTTCTCTGCCAACACCGCCCATCTATTCGCTGTGGTGTATGGCCTGTTCATGGTGTTTTATCTGGTCGGCACCACCCTTCCCCTGGAACTTTCCTGGCACGAACGCGTGCTGAACATGATCGCCCGGCAGGCGGATTGGTTCCAGAAAGCGTTTGGCGGCGGAACCAGTCGGGATGGGTTGGTCTTTGTGGTGCAAACGGCCGTTGTCTTTTGGCTTCTGGGCTACACGGCCGCCTGGTATACCTTCCGCAAACCGCGCATCTGGCGGGCCATCATTCCCACCGGCCTCGTGCTGCTCAGTGTAGTCTACTACTATTATGGCCCTAAGCCGCTGCTGCTCTATTTGGCCATTTACCTGGTCGTGGCCCTGGTGTTTATTGCCCGCACCTACCTGGTTGCCCAAGAGGAAATCTGGCAAGCTGCCTCCGTGCGTTACGAACAGGGCATTCGTTCCAATTTTATCCGCGCCGGATTTTTAGCGGCGTTGATTTTGTTGATTGTATCCTATCCGCTGCCCAAATTGGCGGCTAGCACGGCCGTCAACGAAGCTCTCAGCGGCACACGCGGCCCCTGGCGCGATTTCCAGGAAACCTGGACCCGGCTTTTCTCCGCGCTGCGCGCCTATGGCACAGCCACCAGCGACCCCTACCAGGAAACAATGGCCCTCGGCGGCCCGCGCTCGGTGGGCAACGATCTGGTCATGGATGTCTACGTAACCGATCCGCTGCCCAATTTATATTGGCGCGCCATTACCATGGACACCTACGAAGACGGCGCATGGTCGGTGGCCGATGGGGAAACGGCGCTCCATTTCCCGGATGACGGCATGTTGCCCACCCCGCCCCTCGCGGCGCGAGAAACCATCACCCAGACGGTTGTTAACTTTTTACCCAATTCCAGCTTTTTATACGCCGCCCCGGAAGTTATCGGCTCCAATCGGCAGATGTTTGTCGATTCGACGCTGGATGAAGATGGCAACGAGCTGGTAACGGCCGTGCGGTCCCGGTTTGTTTTGCGCCAGGGCGACCAGTATCAGGTCGCATCCAGCATTTCCACGGCCGATGTGGACAGTTTGCGGCGCACGACTACCGATTATCCGCAATGGGTTTTGGACAGCTACTTACAAGTCCCCGGCGAAATTACCCCGGAAACGTTGGCCCTGGCCTCGTCATTAACGGCCGGTTACGACACTGTATACGACAAAGCAACGGCCGTGCAAAACTACCTGCGCGAATCCATCACCTACGACGACCAGATCGACGCGCCGCCGCCAGACGCCGAACCGATTCATTACACCTTGTTTGTCAGCCAAAAAGCGTACTGCACCTACTACGCCTCCGCCATGGCCATCATGCTGCGCGCGCAAGGCATCCCGGCGCGCATCGTCAACGGGTATGTGCAGGGCGATTATGACGAAACAACCCGCTCCTACCGCGTGCGCGCCAGCAACGCCCACACCTGGGTAGAAGTTTATTTCCCCGCTTATGGCTGGATTCAATTTGAGCCGACGGCCAGCATTCCGGTGCTGGTACGGCAAGAATCATTAGAAGCCGCCCAAACCGACACGGCCGAAGACCCGCTGGCCAGCGGCCTGGGCAATCTTGCGCCGCAGTTGGACGATCCTACGCTGGACATTGAGCGCGGCGGCGATGTAACAGGTGAAAATCCGGACGCAGCCCTGCCAGACCTGGCCTGGTGGCAGCGCATCCCCGTGTGGGAAGTAGTTGGCATCGTATTTGTTCTGGCAACTGCCTTAGGGCTGATGTGGTTGGCCAACCAATTGAACAAGCAGGTGGAATCTAACGTCACGCGCAGTTATTCGCGTCTGGAGTCGTGGGCGCGTTGGCTGGGCATTCATTTCCGGTCTACCAATACGCCCTATGAACGCGCAGATTTGATCACAACGGCCGTACCCGAAGGCAAAACCTCCATCCGCAACCTGACCCAGCAATTTGTCCTCACGCAGTTCAGCCGCACGCATGGCGAAGACAGTGACTTTGATCCGTTGAATGAATGGCGGGTATTACGGCCGTTGCTCCTGCGCAAAAGCATCGCCGCTCGCCTGGAACGCTGGCGTAAACGGCGCAGCCCTCAGTAACGCCTAAAACCCCTTTTTAACAACCTCATTGCTCTGTTATAATGAGAAATCAATACCAAAGCGAGTCTGTAAACAATTCGCCCATGTAACGACACAGACCCTAAGGGTTTGCTAAACCCTTAGGGTCTTCCCCGCCCATTTCGGTTGTCAGTCCGATCGAAACCAGAATGGGCAATTTTGGGTCAACAGAGGGAGGACACTCCAGTGAGTGAGCAGTCTACAACCCAGGTCCACCGCAACTTAAAACATTTGCGTGAAATGGTTGACGAACTCGGCGGCGCCGTCAACCAACAACAAACCATGATCACCACCCGCGCTGAGATCACCCGTCAGGCGGCCGTGCAGTCCACCGACGAACTGGCTCGCCTCTTCGTGCAAGTCCGCCGTACCCTCGAAGACCTGGAACGCCGCCTCGAAGCCCAGGCCAAAGAACACGAACAGCTTAAAGCGCTGCAAGAAATTGGCGCCGTCGTCAACTCCTCGCTGGACCTCAACCAGGTGCTGGCGGCCGTGATGGACGCCATCATCAACCTCACCCAGGCCGAACGCGCCATCCTCCTGCTCATCGACGAAACAACCGGCCAGCTCACCGTCCAGGTCGCCCGCAACGTTGATCGGGAAACGATTGAAAAATCCTCGTCGTTCGAGATCAGCCGCACCATTGTGCGCTCCGTCGCCGAATCCGGCGAGCCGGTAGTGACCATGAACGCCCAATCGGACCCGCGCTTTGCCGCCACCGAAAGCATCATCAGCTACAACCTGCGCTCCATTCTCTGCGTCCCGCTGCGCATCAAAAACAACACCATCGGCGTCGTCTATGCCGATAACCGCATCGCCTCCGGCATCTTTGGCGATACAGACCGGGATTTACTGGCTACTTTTGCCAACCAGGCGGCCGTGGCCATCGAAAACGCGCGCCTGTTCCAACAAATCCGCCAACACCTGATGGAAATCACCGAAATGAAAGACCTGATGGATAACGTGTTTGAATCCATCGCCAGCGGCGTGATCACCATTGATGACCATGATCGTGTCGCTCTATTTAATCGCGCCGCCGAACAAATTTTAGGCGTCCCGCCCCATTCCATCCTTCACGAAGCGTACGCCAACGCGCTCCTGGTGTTAGGGCTGCCAGTGGAACCCATTGTGGAGTCCGTGAAGAAAAACGGCGGCATCCAAAATGCCGAGATGGACATTATGGTGGGCGCACGGCCGGGCACAACCACCCTGAACCTGACGTTCTCGCCGCTGCGCGACATTCAGCAAGACACGCTGGGCGTAGCCATGGTGCTGAACGACATTTCCGAGACCAAACGCCTGGAGAGTGTGCGGCGGTATTTGCCGCCCGCGCTGGTGGACCAGGTGCGCGACCTGGACGCGGCGCAACGGCCGCAGCGTCGCGTGATCACTGTCTTATTTGCCGATGTGCGCGGCTTTAGCACCTTTAGCGAAAACCTGGACCCGGAAACGCTCATTGAGGTGATCAACGGGTATTTTACCCAGGCCGTAACGGCCATTTCCCATTTCGGCGGCATGACCGATAAATTTATGGGGGATGCGGTGATGGCGCTGTTCAATACGCCGCTGAACCCCCAGGAAGATCACGTAGAGCGCGCCATTCGCACGGCGCTGATGATTCAAAACAACATGATCGCCTATCACATGAACATGCCGGCCGACAAGCGGCTTTATTTTGGCACGGGCATCCATGTGGGCGAAGCGGTTGTGGGCAATGTGGGCAGCAACCTGCGCAAGGATTATTCGGCCATCGGCGATGCCGTGAATCTGGCGAAGCGCGTGCAGGAAACGGCGCGCCCCGGCCAGATTTTGCTCAGCTCAGACGCCTATGAGCGGGCGAAGGGTTGGGTGATTGTGGAGGCGATGAACCCGATGCGCGTAAAGGGGCGGCAGGCGCTGGAGCAGATTTACGAGTTGATCGGAATCAGCGGCTGAAGTTTGGAGAACGGCCGTTCCCCCTCTCCCCCTCTCCCCCTTCACCTACCACCACCGGTCCCAAAATAATGCGGTCGCCCGCCAGGTTGCCAGCCTGGTCGGACATGTGCAGGCGACGGCCGCCAATCATCTCATACAACCCCACTTCAAGGTAATACGTGCCCGGCGGCAGGTCCGGCGGAATGGTCAGGCGGTAAGGGTCCAGCATTTGTTGGCCGGGCAGCCACTTGGGAATCCACAGGTGCGTGGGCGCGGAACCGCCCAGCGGCGTATAGTCCAGCGTCACCCACGGCCGATTCGCGGCGTCAATCAGGTGAACAAAGATGGTGTAACTTTCCTCGGCGGGGGCCAGGCTTTGCCATTGCAACGTCAGGTGAATGGCGTCGTTGGGCTGAACCTGGAGAGCGGCAGCTTCAGACCAGGGGGCGCTGGCGGCACGGCCGTTTCCCCGCACCCGCGCACTCACCAACCCCACCCGCTGCCGAAAATTAGCCAGCAAATGGTCGGTGCGGATGGGGTGGGCCTGTCCGACAACGGTCAATGTACCCAGCGAGAGATGGAGAGACACGGCCGTATCCGTGCTAAGGTTCTTCAAATCCACCGTAATCGGATAATCGCCGGAGGGCATATTGTGGGGCAGGGCAAAATCGAAAGCCTCGACGACGATTTCGCCAGGGGTGTAGGTGGGCGTCAGTTGATGGCTGTCGGTGGTGAAGGTGAAGTTGAGGTCGCCGACATGGACGACCGGCACGTAATAATCGGTGGGCGTGACCGGCGCGGTGAAGGCCAGAGTCAGAGGCACAAAGTCACCGGCTGTGACTTCGCGCTGCGGCAGATCGTAGCCGGCGAGGGTGATCTGCTCGCCGGTGGCGGAGACGGCCGTCAGCTCCTCCGGCAGCGTAAATTGCAGTGCGGACCCGATGTCGATCACCTGGTAAAACGGCCGTGCCGGGCGCAGGCGAAAGCCAAAGTCCACAATCTCGCGCCGGTAGTTGCTCAGGTAGACAGGGCCGCCGGGCAAATAACGAATCACGTTGTCCAGCCACGGGTTGGCGGAGCCGGTGGAGACGAGGATGGGCTGCACGTCGGTGGCGGTGGGGGAACGGCCGTCTACATACTGCGCGTAATACAACGGCGTAGTGTGCTCCCAATCGTTCAACAGCACCGCGCCCGCGCCCTGCCCGCCAAAACGGGCAAACACCGCGTCAACGTAATCCTGCGCGGCCGTGTAGTCGCCCAGGCCAATACGCGGCACATTGCGGGCGATTTGCAGGATCGGGCCGAGCAAAAACAGGGCGGCGGCCAGCAGCCAGACCTCTTTAGGGATTTCGGATTTTGGATTTTGGATTTCGGCGTGGCGGGCGAGCCAGGTTTGCAGCAGCGTCAGCAGGCCGAGCAGACCGATGCCGGCCATTAGCCCCAGCAGCATAAAAATGCCCAGCAGGTAGGCCATGATGTCCTGCACGCGCAGGCTCATCACAAAGGCGTAGTTACCCAGGAAGGCGAGGCCGTAGAGCAGGAATAGCGGGGAAAGGTTCACCACGGAGACACGGAGGACACGGGGTTTTTCAGAATCATCTCCGTGCTCTCCGTGCCTCTGTGGTGCAAACAATCTCCTCCCCACCACCAGCCAGACAAAACCAAACAGGGCCAGGAAGAGGATGGGTAGGCTATATTGCAGGCGCAGCAGGGTCCAGAAAACGAGGGCGCGGTCGGGCAAATCGGCCAGGCCGAAGAAGGGCAGGCTTTCGCTGAGGCCGCGCGCCAGGACGTAATTCAGGAAACCGTTCAGCGTGTTCAAATCGGTGGGGCCGATGGGTGTGGCGGCGGCGCGCAGGGGGAAATAGAGCCAAACCGTCAGCCCCAGCAGGCCGCACAGGACCATGCCCAGCAGCGTGCGCCACTCTTTCCAGATAGACGGCCGTACCACCCACACAAACAAGCCATACGCCGGCCAGGCCATCACCGTCAGGGGGTGGTGGGTAATGCCCAAACCCAGGGTAAAGGCAAACGCAAACAGCCATTTGCGGGATTGGGACGCCCAGAATTTGGTTAAGAAGAACAGGTTGGCGAGGAGGAAAACGGCCGTCACCACATGCGGGTTGGCGTGGATGGCGTGCTGCCAGACATCCGCGCCGGTGGCGATGAGCAGGGCGGTGAAGAAGGCAGCAAGTGATTTTGGATTTCGGATTTCGGATTTCGGATTGGGGAACAGGGCTGAGCCGATGGTCCAGATGACGCCGAAGGCGAAGAGGGCGGCGGCGGTGGATGAAAGAGCCGCTAGCAGGTGCATGCGCCAGGAAATCGCCCCTATCGGGACAAGACTCTGGACCAATTTGCCCAGCAGCGTAATGAAAGCATAACCGGGCGGGTGGGCAAAACCCAACACATGAGCCACCACTGTGTACTCTGTCGGGTCGCCAAAGACAGGGACACGAGCCAGCGTCAGCAGGTAGAGCAGCAGAATAAGCAAGGCGGCGAGTAAGAGAAGGGGGATGGGGGATTGGAGATTGGGGCGTAGACTCCAGTCTCTAGTCTCCAGTCTCTTTTTTGATGAGTCCGTCATAGATAGCGATTGTCTCTCTTGCGGCGCGCTGCCAGCTAAATTGGGCAGCTTGCTGCAAGCCAAGCTGGCGGCGGTGTTGGTATTCGTCTTTGTCGGTAAGCAGGTGATGGATAACGGCCGTCATCTCCTCCACATCCAGCGGGTCAAAATAAGCCGCCGCCTCACCGCCCACTTCCGGGTGACTGGCAGCGCGGCTGGCCGCCACCACCTGCCCGCAAGCCATATGCTCCAAAATCGGCAGACCGAACCCTTCATACAAACTGGGCTGCACCGCCAGATCGGCGGCGGCGATGATGGCCGGTAAATCTTCATCGGGAACCCAGCCCAACGGTTTGACGGCGTTTTGCAAGCCCAACGCCTCAATTTTGGCGAAAAAGTCATCATACAACCACCCTCTGCCCCCGACCAGGACGAGGGTAAGTCCGGGGAAGGATTGGCGTAAAGCCAGGAGGGCATCAAGCAGGCGGCTCAGATTTTTGCGCGGCTCGATGGTACTGAGGTGGAGAAGGAAGTGTTCGGGTAAATCATATGTCTGTCTAACTTGGTCGATCCTGGTCGGGGGCGGCGGCTGAAAATGGGAAGAGGCCGCCTCGTACACAACGTGAATCTTAGCCGGATCGAGGCCATAGTTCTTGACGCAATCTTGCTTGCTTGCCTGTGAAACGGCAATGATGGCGTCGGCGCGGCGGCAAAAAAGGGGCATCGCCAGATTGAGATACCAGTAATTGAGCTTTTTGTGGTGTTCGGGGAAGAGCTTATAAATCAGGTCGTGGACGGTGAGCACGGTGGGCACGCCGCGCAGCGGCAGGAGCAGGTGTTCGGTGCTGTGGAACAATTCAACCTCTGGCAGCAGGCGGTTGAAGCCCACATGGGCCGCCTGCCCGGCCAGGACCATCATGCGCCATGGTTTGTAGCCCAGGCTGACATGGCGACTGGGGATGGTTGTGGGCAGAGAAGCCGGGAAACGGCCGTCCTTCCCCCGGTTATAAAACAACCCAAACCGCTCCGGCTGGGTCTGAATCAACGCGCCTGCCAGCCGCTCGGCATAACGCCCCAGTCCGGCGCGGCTGTGCACGGCCGCCGAAATATCCACGTAAATCATGGGCATGTGCCCCATACGGCCGTTATCCGACCCCAACACGCTTTTTCCATACGCCTAATTTCCTTCGTGAACGGCTCAGGTTCCCCAACTCGAGGGAATGTCATCCTCGCCCGCGTCCACCTCCACCAACACCACGCTGCCGCAAATCGGGCAGGAGACCCGGTAGATTTTTGCCTGCCGGTCGCCGCGAATGACAAGGCGAAAATTATCCACCTCGCCCAGGTCTTGCACCCAGTCGTGGCTGCACATGCCGCATAAAAGCCCAACCTGTAAACTTGCCATCACCTACCCTCACCGATCGGTTTGTGGCGAGATTATACCAGACAATCCACACGCCCCTCAGAGCAAACGGCCGTTTGCCAATTGCCACCGTTACAGGTAAAAACAGCGCAGCTAATCGACCATAGACCATTATCAGGAGCATCTATGATTCCTCTGCGTCTGGAAGTGACCAATTTTTTGTCTTATCGGGACACGGCCGTTCTCAATTTCAACGGCATCCACCTGGCCTGCATCTCCGGAGCCAACGGCGCCGGCAAATCCAGCATCCTGGACAGCATGACCTGGGCGCTGTTCGGCAAAGCGCGCAGCAAAAGCGACGACGATCTGGTCAACCGCCGCGCCACATTAGAAGACGGCACGGCCGAAATCCGCTTTAGTTTCGCCCTGGAAAACAGCACCTACCGCGTCATTCGCCGCAAACGCGCCGGCAAAGCCACCCAGTTAGAACTGCAAATGCTGGCCGATGGCGACCTGGACAAAGGCAAGTGGAAAACCCTCAGCGAAAGCAAAGTGCGCGAAACCGAGACGGCCATCGTCGACCTGCTGCGCATGAACTACGACACCTTCATCAACGCCAGCTTCCTGCTGCAAGGCAAAGCCGATGAATTTACCACCAAAACGCCCGGCCGCCGCAAGGAAATCCTGGCCGATTTGCTGGGCGTCAGCCAGTGGGATGTGTACAAAGAGGCCGCCGGCGAGCAGCGTAAAGCCGCCGAAGGGCAGCTTTTGCTGGTGGATGGGCAGTTGGGCGACATCGCCCTGGAACTGGGCGAAGAAGACGATCGCGCCGCCGCCCTGGCCGCCGCTCAGGCCGCCCGGCAGGCCATCGCCGACCGGCTGGCCGACAAGGAAAAGCTGCTCACCCACCTGCGCCGCGCGGAAACGGCCGTGCACCAACAGCAAGAAATGGTCGCCAACCTGGCCACCAACCTGACCCGCGCCCAACGCACCCTGGCCGATCTGGTCAAAACGCAAACCCGGCGCCAGACCGAACGCGCCGGATACGAAACCATTCTGGCCGAAGCCGAAACCATCGCCGCCGCCTTTGCCGCCTACGAGCAGGCCCAGGCCCATTTGCAAGCCTGGCAGGCCCGCGCCGATGAACACCACAAGCTGCAAGGACAAAAACGGCCGTATGAACTCACCATCGCCCAGGAGCGCAGCCGCCTGGAGCAGCGCCAACGCGAACTGGAGACCCAACGCGCCAAAAGCGAAGCAGCGCAAAACGAACGCACGGCCGTCGCCGCCCACCTCGCCGACACCCAATCACGGCTGGCAGCCATCGGCGTGGAGATGGCCGGGCTGGCGCAGCAGGTCGCCGATTGGCACGCCGCCCGCGAGACCTTACAACGGCTGGAAGCGGAACGGCAAAGTCTGCTCAAGGAACAATCGCGCCTGCAAACTGAAGCGCGCAAAATGGCGGCGCTGGTAGAAGAGCAAACGGCCGTAGCCGCCAACCGCGCCCAGGCCGAACAAAGCGTGATCCAACTGACGGCCGAACTGGCCGCCGCCGGAGCGCAAAACGAACGTTACGCCGTCGCCAAAGCGGAACTGGACAACCTGCAAGCCGAACAGCCGCGCCTGAAGGCCAGCATGAACAAGCTCCGCGACCGTCTGGACCGCCTGCAAGAAGAAGCGGGCGGCGACTGTCCCCTTTGCGGCCAGTCACTCAGCGACGACCACCGCCGCACCGTCCTGGCCGAACTGGAAGCGGAAGGCAAAGAATCGGCCGACCGCTTCCGGGCCAACAAGGGGCGCATCGAAGCGCTGGCCGCCGAAACCGCCGACCTGGAGCAGCAGCTCAAACAAAAGCCGCGCCTGGAGCGCGACCAGCAGGCGCAGCAGCAGCGCCTGCACAAAGCCGACGCGCGCCTGGCGGAAATCGCCCAGGCGCTGGCCGATTGGAAAGCGGGCGGGCAGGCGCAGTTGGCGGAATTAGAGAAGAAGGTGGGGGACACGGCCGTTCTCGACGCCCAAAAGCAGCAGGTCCAGGCGCTCAGTTCGGCCAGCCAGGCCAAAGAAAAGCTGGAAAAAGAGCAGCAGACGCAGCAAAAAGCCGCCGCCAATGCCGCAGCGCGTCTGGCGGAAATCGACCGGCTGTTGGCGGATTGGGAGAGCGCGGGGCAGGCGGCGCTGGCAGAGGTGAAGAAGAGATTGGAGATTGGAGATTATGCCGGGGAGGCGCAGGCGGCCTTAAAGGCGTTGGATGGGCAGTTGGCCGAAGTGGGGTATGAGGCGGCAGCGCATGAGGCAGCGAAGGCGGCGCGGGATGAACTGGCAGGCGCGCCGGAAAGGCAGCAGGCCGTGCACCAGGCTCAGGCGGCCGTGAAACCGCTCGAAGGGGCGCTGGCCGATCTGGCGGCCCAGGTGGCGCAGCAGCAGCAAACCGTAGCCGATCTGACGCAGCAGCGGGAAACGGCCGTGGCCCGATTGGCCGAGCTGCAAACCGACGGCGGCGACGTACACGCCACCGAAGATGAGGTTTTCCAACTGCGCGAGGAAGAGATTGCCGCCAACCGGCAGGTGGGCGCGGCGCAGCAGCGGCTGGCCGTGCTGAACGATTTACGCGCCCGGCGCGAGCAGCTCACGGCTGCCCGCGCCGAGAAAACGCTGCACATCCAGCGGCTAAAACTGCTGGAGAAGGCGTGTGGCCGCGACGGCGTGCAGGCGCTGCTGATTGAACAGGCGCTGCCGGAAATCGAGGAGCGGGCCAACGAACTGCTGGAACGCCTCACCGGCGGCGATATGCGCGTCTTTTTTGAGACGCAAAAGCAGCTCAAAAGCCGCGACGCTATGGCCGAGACGCTGGACATTCGCATTATTGACGGGGCGGGGGAACGGCCGTACGACAATTACAGCGGCGGCGAGCAGTTCCGGGTGAATTTTGCCGTGCGGCTGGCGCTATCGCAGCTTTTGGCCCGGCGATCCGGGGCGCGGCTGCAAACGCTGGTGATCGACGAAGGCTTTGGCAGCCAGGATCCCAACGGGCGGCAGCGGCTGGTGGAAGCCATCAACACCATCCAGGATGATTTTGCCCGCATTCTGGTCATCACCCATATCGACGAACTGCGCGACGCCTTTCCCACGCGCATTGAGGTATCGAAAACGGCCGTTGGCTCAGCCATTGCCGTTGTCTAGTCGCAGTCTGAAAACGCATTGTTCGTCTATCCCCCTTGAAAATAGATTTGTCAAATCTTAAAGATTTGACAAATCTCAACCTTTTCATTCGTGGTGGTGGGTTAGACCACTCATGATGTCTCCTTTGAAAAAAGGACACGGATTGACGCGGAGGATCACGGATAAGAATCCGTGAAAATTCGTGTCCATCCGTGTCCTTTTCATTGATGGTGTTGAGCTTGCGCTCAATCTCTTCTGAAAGCTTGTGTGTGATTTGTTTCACAAGCGCAAACATTTTGTGCTATAATGATGCAGTGCGTCATGGGGCGCGTCTTATTTAAAATCCAGGAAGGAGCTACGGACTATGATAGAAATCGTGATGCCCAAAAATTACATCACCTTAACGGCTGGGCTTATCAGCCTGGTCTTCGAGAAGTTTGGACAGGCCGAAAAACGGGCGGCGCGTCGTGTGGAATCAGAAACCAAACCAATGGCTGAAGCGGCCGCGCAAGTGGTGGAGACAGCAGCGGCGCCGAAACCATTACCAAAACGAGACGATCTCACCCTCATCAATGGCATTGGGCCGACGTTTGCGCGGCGGCTGTATGACGGCGGCATTGACACATTCGCGAAACTGGCGGCGGCCCAACCGGAAGAGGTAAAGGCCGTGGCCAAATTGGCAGCCTGGCAGGCGGATCCGGCGACCTGGATTGCCGCAGCCAAAGAAATGATCTGAACTTGTTTTTAATTGCAGTTGACAGCGTCTGACGGCCGTTTACCTCCGAGAATGGCCCAGCCGCTGATGAAGTAGGCTGTTGATGCAGCCATCTCTGGGAAGGGAGCCAGCTTACGAAACAGCCGAACAACTGAAGTTGACCACCCCGATTGGTTTGTGATAAAAAGCCGGTCGGGGTGGTTACGTTTAAACGGCCGTTCCCGTTTCTGGCAGCGCAAATTCTGGTATCATCCTCCCTATGCACAGCCAACCAACAACCGTCTGGCGAAACAGCGAGGAATGCAATGAAATGTCCCTACTGCAAAGGTGAAATGCACGAAGAGTTCCTGGATTACGTCGTCGAAATGGAAGACGGCCAAAAACTGCGCCTGGAAGAAGTGCCTACCTGGGTCTGCGAAAAGTGCGATTACACAGAAATTGAAGAGGAAGTCGGGGAAGCCATTGAGGACATGCTGGACCACCTGGACACAGTGGAAGCCGGCAGCGACGAAGAGGAATGACGCAGTTGTCTAAAACGATCCGCCAGCACCGCATGAGTTATACAACCGATGTCGGGAAAACGGCCGTCTCCCTTGTCACCCATTTCCTCAACACCCACTGGGCCGATTACACCGTCGCCATTCACAGCGTCGAAGATGATCCCGCCTACCAGACCCACGACGTCGATTTGTTGTGGAGCATTGTGGATGGCCACGGCCGTCTGCGCATCATTCCCCTGGAAATCAAAGGCGACCGCTACCACACCACCGGCAACTTCTTTTTGGAAACGGTCAGCAATGCCAACAAACAAACCGCCGGCTGTTTCCTGTATACCCGCGCTCACTGGCTCTTCTACGTTTTCATCGAGACCGGCGACCTGTACTGCCTGCCGATGAGCATCACCCGCCCCTGGTTCGCCGAAAACAGCGAACGCTTCCGCGAAGCGCGCACCAGCACCCCCATCGGCCAGGGCAGCTACGTTACCATCGGCCGTCTTGTCCCCATCCAAACCCTCTGTGAAGAAATCCCGGCCATTTTGCACTGGCGCAAAGAAGGGGAAACCTGGAGCCAGATTGCCGCCTACACGCCAAGCGCATAAATAAAAAGATGATGGACGGCCGTTAACGGCCGTCCATCATCTTTTCTACCGCCACTCATCATTTTAAGATCTAAAAAGCGGCAAATGCGCCACGCTCGCCAAAGCGCGGGCGCATTTGCCTAAGGTGAGTGGAAACAGCTATTTAATAAACAGCATCTCCTGATAAGTCGGCAGCGGCCACAAATCATCGGCCACAAGACCTTCCAGTTCGTCTGCATAACCGCGAACGAGGGCCATCTGGGGCACAAGGTTGCTGCAAGCATACTCTGCTTCCGCCAGCAGCGAGTTCGATTCATGTTCCATCAAAGTTTTCAAATCTGTCAGGCTGTCTTGCAGTAGTTTGACAAGTTCGGTGACTTTATCCAGGGTGTTGGTGTCGAACTCATACCCAACGGCCTTCAGGTTGGCGCAGGTCACGGCCAATTGGCTCTGATGACGGATGGCCGCCGGCCAGATCATGGTCCGGCCCATCTCTAAAGTTAATTTGGCCTCCAGATTTACCGCCTTCACATATTGCTCCAACTTGACATCCAGACGGCTTTCCACCTCGCGATGGGACAAAACATTGTATTTTTCAAACAACGCCACGGCTTCAGGGCTGCCAAAAGCGGGCAGGGCGTCTACCGTGGTGCGCAGATTGGGCAGGCCGCGAGCGGCCGCTTCACGATGCCAGTCTTCTGAGTAGCCATCGCCATCGAAGAGAACGGCGCTGTGCTCATCTAAAATTTCTTTCAAGAGAGTTTGCACGGCCGTGTGGAAATCACCCTCAACCGCTTCCAACCGCGTCGCCATATAATCCAACGACTCAGCAATAATCGTATTCAAAACCGTGATGGGCATGGCAATCGATTGGTTCGCTCCCACAGCCCGGAACTCAAACTTATTCCCCGTGAAAGCAAACGGACTGGTGCGGTTACGGTCGCCGGCATGCAGCGGCAGCGGAGGCAGCGTATCCACGCCCAGGGTCAATGTGCCCGTCTTCTTGGAGGAAGTAGCTGTGCCGGCCGCCCGAATTTGCGCGAAAATATCCGACAACTGATCGCCCAAGAAAACCGAAATGATCGCCGGCGGCGCTTCATTCGCGCCCAACCGATGATCGTTACCGGCCGAAGCCACCACCGAGCGCAGCAGAGGGGCGTAGGTGCTGATGGCCCGTACCACCGCCACCACAAAGACCAGGAACCGCTCATTATCGTGCGGCGTATCGCCTGGCTCCAGCAAATTACCCACGCTGGCGCTGCCCAAAGAATAATTGACGTGCTTGCCAGAGCCATTAACGCCGGCAAACGGCTTTTCGTGAGTCAGGCAGACCATGCCATATTTCGGGGCTACCCGTTTCAGCGTGGTCATCAGAATTTGTTGATGATCTGTGGCCACGTTGGCATTTTCATACACCGGCGCAATTTCATACTGTCCGGGCGCAACTTCATTGTGGCGCGTCTTGACCGGCACGCCTAATTTATACAGTTCACGTTCCGCTTCCAACATAAAACCCAACACCCGCTCCGGAATTGCGCCAAAATAATGGTCCTCAAATTCCTGGCCTTTAGGCGAGGGCGCGCCAAACAACGTCCGTCCGGAAGTCATCAGGTCTGGGCGGGCAAAATAGAAATTGCGGTCGATGAGGAAGTATTCTTGCTCCGGCCCGGCCGTCGAAGAAACCATCGCGCCATCATCATCGCCAAAGAGGCGAAGAACGCGCTGCGCTTGTTCATTCAGCGCCTGGTTGGAACGCAAAACCGGCGTTTTCTTGTCCAACGCCTCGCCGGTCCAGGAGACAAAGGCGGTGGGGATGCACAAGGTTGTGCCGTTGGGATTTTCCAGAATGTAGGCCGGGCTGGTTACGTCCCAGGCGGTGTAACCACGCGCCTCAAAGGTGGGGCGAATGCCGCCGGTCGGGAAGCTGGAGCCGTCCGGTTCGCCCTGGATGAGCTGATAGCCGGAGAATTCTGTCACGGCGCTGCCGCCGCCATTGGGCGAAAGGAAGCTGTCGTGTTTTTCGGCCGTCAGGCCGGTCAGCGGGTAAAAGACGTGGGCATAATGCGTCGCGCCTTTTTCGATGGCCCAATCTTTCATGGCGTTGGCGACCACGTCGGCGACGGTGATGTCCAGCGCTTCACCCTGTTCAATTGTACGCATCAGGGATTTGTACACTTCTTTGGGGAGCCGGTCTTTCATAACGGCCGTGCTAAACACGTTAGAGTTGAACAATTCGCGGGTTGGCGTCTCCGCAAAGTTCAACTGCTGCTTCATCGGCGCATAAGCGTTGATCGCAGCAATGGCATTCAATCGGGTAATGTTTCCACTCATTTCCAAATCTCCTTAAAATTTTTCTGTGACTACTCAGTTTCTCTAGGAAGACCCTAAGGGTTTCAGGTCCAAAAAGTCTACCGCCTCAAAAGCAAACCCTTAGGGTCTGCATAGACCAAACAAAAAGGACGCCTCCCAGAGACACAAACTGATTAAGCGTGCTCGGGAAGGCGTCCTGGCCTTTAACTGTTATTATTTTGTACAGGTCCAAGCATACACAACCTGCTGAACAGCGTCAAATCAACTTTTGCTACAATTACGTCCTGCCAGTTCGTGCAAATTATCCAAAACAGAGACCCGAAGGGTTTCTTCAAACCCTTCGGGTCTAAAAATATCAGTCACCGGCGGCCGGGGATGCCTTGCCTTTCAGGGAGGTGGTCGGTTCAATCATGGGCACAAATTCAGGATAGGAACCGATGCCATGATAAGCCATGTCAATGCCATTATCTTCAACTTCGGCCGAGACCCGCAGCCCAATCACCTTGTCGATGATAAAGAACATCAGGAAAGCCAATGGCAGTGTCCACAGCGTACAGGCCAAAACGCCCACAGCCTGAACGCCTAACTGCGCAAAACCACCGCCGTGCAGCAAACCCAGACCATCAACGCCCCAGATGCCAACCGCCAAGACACCAAAGATACCGGCCAAACCGTGAACCGAGAACGCGCCTACGGGATCATCAATTTGCAGACGTTCTAGCAAATCGACGCCAAAGTAAGCAATCGCCCCGGCAATGGCGCCAATCATCAACGCGGCCCCAGGGGTGACAAAGGCGCAGGGCGCAGTGATGGCCACCAGACCGGCCAGAGCGCCGTTCATCGCCATGCTAACGTCCCATTTTTTGGTGATGAAGTAAGACAAGAACATCGCCACAATCGCCCCAGTCGTCGCCGCGAAATCGGTTGTGACCACGATTAAGGAAATCGCCTGCGGGTCGGCGGAGAGTTGACTGCCAGGGTTAAAGCCGAACCAGCCAAACCAGAGGATAAACGTACCCAAGGCCGCCAGGGTGATGTTGTGACCGCGAATGCTGTGCCCAAATTTTTTGTCGCGGCGTTTGCCCAGGATGATGGTACCGGCCAAGCCAACGTACGCGCCTACCAGATGAACCACCGACGAGCCGGCGAAGTCCAGGTAACCCATTTGGGCCAACCAGCCGCCGCCCCAGACCCAGTGACCAAACACAGGGTAGATGATCAGGCCGACGAAAAAGCTGTAGGCCAGGTCGGCTTTGAAATCGGTGCGTTCGGCCATCAGCCCGGAGGCAATGGTGGACGCGGCCGCGCAAAAAGCAAATTGGAAAAAGAAAAAGGCCAGGGTTGGAATGGTCAGACCGGGGTAAACGTCCGGCAGACCGGAGAGCATGAACCATTCTTTGCCAAAAAAGCCGTTACCCGCGCCAAACATGATGCCAAACCCGGCGATGATGAAGCCAACGGTGGTCATGGTGGTGTCCATGAGGTTTTCGGCCATGATGTTGACGACGTTTTTGGAGCGAACGAAGCCCGCTTCCAGAAAACCAAAACCTGCTTGCATGAAGAAAACCAGGAAGGCGGCAAACAGCACCCACACGGTGTCTACAGCGCTGACGACGACTTCGCCATCCTGGGCATAAGCTCTGCGGTTCAGCATGAAAAACATGCCAAGGATGACCGCGATGACTGATAATCTGCGAATTGTGCGTATCTGGTGTTTCATTCTTCTGTCTCCTCTTCTTCGGTAAATTAACTTTTGCCGTCTGTGCCCATTTACAAACTGGTTGTTGAACGTTGGCGAGGGATAAAACAAAAAACGCCTTCCCCATACCCTTTGTATTTAAGGTATGGGGAAGGCGTCTTGGCCTCTAAAACGTATTTGATTAACTTCAGTCTGCAAATGTGCAAAGTATGGGTTCAATCATAATGGCCTGTAGGCGATGCGTCAATTTTGCAGGTTTTCTAAAATATTGGGCTGTCTGTTGTGAACTTTTACCGAGATAACCCATTTTTTTGCTTAACTGGTGGTTTTGGGGAAGAAGGGGACGGGAAACGGCCGTGTACCAACCAAACCACTCGGCACAGTCTTCCCAAACCGCTATCCGAGGTTTGCCGCGTTGTTTTCTCCGATCAATTCATGCAATTTCCTTTGGCAATCATCACGAACCATTACACCAAAGAAAGGCAATCCGTTTGGGAATCGCGCGTACACAAATCAACAGCCATTACCTCCAAATCCGGCTTGTTTACTCGACCATAATGCGCTGCGTCACTTCACAACAAATTCATTCCACATCTTGTGAAAATTATCCAATGCATTTTCCACCCCTTTCTTCCTATACTTTAAATGCTGGCATTGTGTACCTTTAACACCATGCTGGCAGCCATTTCAACATCTCGTCGGCGCAGCTTTGCCGGCGTGTACATTTACAAAACGCTTAAACGCCGTCCCGTTAGTTGAGAAGAGAAGAGAGGAAAGCGACATGAACGAGTTACAAACATCAGGCAAACACATCCTGGCACAAACCAAACAAAACGGGCCAGAGGAAAACGGGCAGCCCGACGCGGGCGAAGACCACCAGCAGGGCTGTTGTCCCGTTCCGTCCGCCCAAGGTTTGTATGATCCGCAGTTTGAACGCGACGCCTGCGGCATTGGCTTCGTGGTCAACATCAAAGGGCAGCAGTCCCACGACATCATCCAGAAAGCCCTTACCATTTTAGTCAACCTCACCCATCGCGGAGCCACCGGCTCTGAACCCAACACCGGCGACGGCGCGGGCATTTTGTTTCAAACCCCCCACAAATTTCTCCAAAAAGTTACCGCAATCGAAAACATCGCCTTGCCAGCCCTCGGCCAATACGGCGTGGGCATGGTCTTTTTGCCGTTGGAAAGCGACCACCGGCACGCCTGCGAGCAGCAGTTCGAGGCCATCGTCGCCGCGCAGGGGCAAACCGTTCTGGGTTGGCGCACCGTACCCACCAGCGACGCCACCCTGGGCATCACCGCCCGCTCCAATGAGCCGGTAGTGCGCCAGGTGTTCATTGGCCGCAGCCCGGCCATCCAGACCGACATGGATTTTGAGCGCCGCCTGTACGCGATTCGGCGTCTGGCGGAGAAGCAGATTCGATATGGGGATAATGCGCACGGCCGTTTCTTCTACATCGCCAGCCTATCCTACAAAACCATCGTCTACAAAGGCATGCTGCTGTCCGAACAGGTTCAGCCCTTTTACCCCGACCTGCAAGACAAAGACATGGAATCGGCCCTGGCGCTGGTCCATTCCCGCTTCAGCACCAACACCTTCCCTTCTTGGGAACGCGCCCACCCCAACCGCTACATCATCCACAACGGCGAAATCAACACCATTCGCGGCAACCAAAATTGGATGCGCGCCCGCGAATCGCTGCTGGCTTCGCCCTATTTTGGCGCTGAGTTGGCCGAGCTTTTGCCAGTGATTGATACCGATGGCAGCGATTCGGCCATGTTTGACAACGCCCTGGAGTTTTTGCTGCTCAACGGCCGTTCCCTCGCCCACGCCATCATGATGATGATCCCCGAACCCTGGTCCAAACGCGCCGACATGGACTCCACACTCAAAGCCTTTTACGAATACCACAGCGCCCTGATGGAACCGTGGGACGGACCAGCCTCCATCGGTTTTAGCGATGGGCTGCAAATTGGCGCGATTTTGGACCGCAATGGCTTACGGCCGTCGCGCTACACCGTCACCAAAGACGGCCTGGTCATCCTGGCCTCCGAGACCGGCGCGCTGGAAATCCCGCCGGAAAACATCGCCTACAAAGGGCGGCTGGAACCCGGCCGCATGCTGCTCATCGACACCGTCGCCGGGCGCATCGTCAGCGACGAAGAATTGAAAGCGCAGATCGCCCGCCAATACCCCTATGGCGAATGGCTGGCCGACGGCCAGGTCACTCTGGCCGCCTTGCCAGAGGGCGAACCGACCGCCGCGCCCGATCACGACACCGTCGTGCAGCGACAGCAGGCATTTGGCTACACTTTTGAAGACCTGCGCCTGCTCCTGGCCCCGATGGCTCAGAGCGGCGTCGAGGCTCTGGGTTCGATGGGTGACGATACACCGCTGGCCATTTTGTCCGACAAAGCGCAGCCGCTGTTCAATTATTTCAAGCAGTTGTTTGCCCAGGTCACCAACCCACCCATCGACTCCATCCGCGAAGAATTGGTCACCAGCACACTGACGTTGTTGGGGTCTGAAGGTAATTTGTTGCAACCTACGGCCGTTTCCTGCCGCATGATCAAGCTCAACCACCCCATCCTCACCAACCAGGAACTGGGCAAACTAAAAGCCCTCAACCTGCCCGGCATCCAATCAGCCACCTTGCCGATTTTGTACCCGGTGGCCCAGGGCGGCGCGGGACTGAAACAGGCATTGGAAGATTTGTTTGCGGCGGCGGACACGGCCGTTGCCCAGGGCGCCAAAGTCCTCATCCTCTCCGACCGGGGCATCAGCCGCGAGCAGGCGGCAATTCCCAGTTTGCTGGCCGCCGCCGGGCTGCACCACCACCTCATTCGCAACGGCCGTCGCACCGAAACCAGCATCGTCGTCGAGTCCGGCGAGCCGCGCGAGGTCCATCACTTCGCCGTGCTCATCGGCTACGGCGTAGACGCCATCAACCCGTACCTGGCCTACGAAACAATTGGCGACATGCTGCGCAAGCGGCTGGTCACCGGCGTCACCGCCGACGAAGCCGAATACCACTATATCAAAGCGGTGGTCAAGGGCGTGGTCAAAATCATGTCCAAAATGGGCATTTCTACTGTGCAAAGTTATCGCGGCGCGCAAATTTTTGAGGCGCTCGGTCTGCACAAAGATGTGGTAGATCGTTATTTCACCGGCACGCCCAGTCGCATCCAGGGCGCAGACCTGAACACACTGGCCAAAGAAGTGGAAATCCGCCACAAAATGGCCTTCCCGGAACGGCCGTCAAACGGCCACGCCCTACCCGTCGGCGGCAAGTACCAGTGGCGGCAAGGCGGCGAACCGCACCTGTTTAACCCGAAGACCATTCACGCGCTGCAAACGGCCGTGCGCGGCGGCGATTACGAAGCCTTCAGGCTTTACTCTCAGGGCGTCAACGACCAAAGCCGCAAGCTCTACACCCTGCGCGGCATGTTAGATTTCAACCTCGCCGCCGAACCAATCCCTCTGGAAGAAGTCGAATCGGTAGACAGCATCGTGCGCCGCTTTAAAACCGGGGCCATGTCCTACGGCTCGATTAGCAAAGAAGCCCACGAATCCCTGGCCATCGCCATGAACCGCCTGGGCGGCAAAAGCAACACCGGCGAAGGCGGCGAAGACCCCGACCGCTTCCACCGCGACGAAAACGGCGACTCGCGCAAAAGCGCCATCAAGCAGGTGGCCAGCGGCCGTTTTGGCGTCACCAGCCATTACCTCGTCAACGCCACCGAAATTCAAATTAAAATGGCCCAGGGGGCAAAACCGGGCGAAGGCGGCCAACTTCCCGGCCGCAAAGTTTACCCCTGGATCGCCAAAGTGCGCCTTTCCACCCCCGGCGTCGGCCTGATTTCGCCGCCGCCCCACCACGACATCTACTCCATCGAAGACCTGAAACAGCTCATCCACGACCTGAAAAACGCCAATCCGCGCGCCCGCATCAACGTCAAGCTCGTCTCCGAAGTGGGCGTGGGCACAATTGCCGCCGGGGTCGCCAAAGGCTACGCCGACGTCATCCTCATCAGCGGCCACGATGGCGGCACGGGCGCATCACCGCAAACCAGCATTAAACACGCCGGTTTGCCCTGGGAATTGGGCCTTGCAGAAACCCATCAAACTCTGCTGCTGAACGATTTGCGCAGCCGCGTGACGCTGGAAACCGATGGGCAGCTCAAAACCGGGCGCGACGTGGTGGTCGCCGCCCTGCTGGGCGCGGAAGAATTTGGCTTCGCCACCGCGCCGCTGGTCTCGCTGGGCTGCATCATGATGCGCGTCTGCCAGAAAAACACCTGCCCGGTGGGCATTGCCACCCAAAACCCGGAACTGCGCGGCAAATTTGCCGGCAAACCGGAACACGTGGAAAACTTCATGCGCTTTGTGGCTCAGGAAGTGCGCGAACTCATGGCACAGTTGGGCTTCCGCAGCATCGAAGAAATGATCGGCCGCAGCGATAAACTGCGCATGCGTGAAGGCATCGACAACTGGAAAGCGCAAGGCTTAGACCTGACGCCAATTTTGCACCAACCGGAAGTCAGCCCGAAAGTGGGGCGTTACTGCCAGATGCCGCAGAATCATGGCCTGGATCAGGGCATGGATCGGCAGCTGCTGCTGTGGTTGTGTAAAGATTCGCTGGAAATGGGCAAGAAAATCAACGCCACGCTGCCCATCCGCAACGTCCACCGCACGGTGGGCACGATGCTGGGCAGCGAAGTGACCCGGCGCTACGGCGCGAAGGGTCTGCCGGAAGATACCATCCACCTGCATTTTCGGGGATCGGCCGGGCAAAGTTTTGGCGCGTTCATTCCACGAGGCATCACCCTGGAATTGGAAGGCGACGCCAACGATTACGTGGGCAAAGGGCTGTCTGGCGGCCAAATCATCGTCTACCCGCCAACGGCGGCGACATTTGACCCGGCGGAGAATGTGATAGCCGGCAATGTGGCGCTGTATGGCGCGACAAGCGGCGAGGCGTACATTAGCGGCCGGGCCGGCGAGCGTTTTGCGGTGAGAAATAGTGGGGCAACGGCCGTTGTCGAAGGCATCGGTGATCATGGCTGCGAATACATGACCGGCGGGCGGGTCGTTATTCTGGGCCGTACCGGGCGTAATTTTGCCGCAGGCATGTCCGGCGGCATCGCCTACGTTCTGGACCGCGACGGCGATTTTTACCAGCGCGTCAACACGGAAATGGTTTCCCTGGAACGCCTGAAAGAATATGAAGAAATCGAGTCGCTGCGCCTGATGATCCTCGACCATGCCAAACACACCGACAGCAAACGCGCCTGGGATACGTTGGCCGTCTGGCCAGACATGGTTTCCCAGTTCGTCAAGGTGCTGCCCAACGATTACAAACGCATGTTGGAAGCCATCGATCAGGCCAAAGCGACCGGCCTGGAACAGGAAGAAGCGGAAATCGCTGCTTTTGAAGCCAACATGAACGACGTGGCCCGCGTAAGTGGGAACTAAGAATGAATGGCTGCACGGATAATACGGATTGGACGGATTTTCACGGATAAAGCTAAAAATCAATGAAAATCCGTGTCATCCGTCAAATCCGTGTAGCTATTTTGAGCACATTGGAACTGAAAGCATGGCAAAACCTACTGGATTTTTGGAATTTACCCGGGAAACCCCGGAAGACCGGCCCTTGTTGGAACGCATCAAAGATTGGCAGCCGGTACATCTGCATCTGCCAGACGGCCGTTTGCAAAATCAGGCCGCGCGCTGCATGGACTGCGGCATCCCTTTCTGCCACACCGGCAAAGTCATCAACGGCATGGCCTCCGGCTGCCCCATCAACAACCTTATCCCGGAATGGAACGATCTGGTGTACCAGGGTTTGTGGCAAGAAGCATATGACCGGTTGAGCAAAACCAACAACTTCCCGGAATTTACCGGCCTGGTCTGCCCCGCGCCGTGCGAAGCGGCCTGCACGCTGGGCATCAACGACCCGCCGGTCACCATCAAAAATATCGAGTACGCCATCATTGAAAAGGCGTATGAGGAAGGCTGGGTAACACCCACTATCCCGGCCAAGCGTACCGGCAAAAAAGTGGCCGTCATCGGCTCCGGGCCGGCTGGCCTGGCCTGCGCCGACCAGTTGAACTGCGTCGGCCACGAGGTGACGGTGTTTGAGCGCGCCGATCGGCTGGGCGGACTGCTGATGTATGGCATCCCTAACATGAAACTGGACAAAAATCTGGTGCAGCGCCGCCTGGATTTGATGTCGGCCAGCGGCATAATCTTTCGGCCAAATACCCATATTGGGGTAGATGTTCCGGCCGAACAACTGCGCGACGAATTTGACGCGATTGTGATTTGCACCGGCGCGACACGGCCGCGTGATTTGGCCGTAGACGGCCGTTCCCTCAACGGCATCCACTTTGCCATGGACTTCTTGCACGGCAATACAAAGACGTTGTTAGAGATGGGAGATGGGAAATTGGAGACTCCGCAATCTCCAATCTCCCATCTCCCATCCCCCATCTCTGCCGCCGGCAAAGACGTCATCGTCATCGGCGGCGGGGATACCGGCACAGACTGCGTGGCGACGGCGCTGCGGCACGGCTGCAAAAGCCTGGTGCAGTTTGAGATTATGCCGCAGCCGCCCGCCCAGCGCGCGCCCGACAACCCCTGGCCACAGTGGCCCAAGGTCTACAAGCTGGATTATGGCCAGGAAGAAGCAGCGGCCGTTTTCGGCGCTGATCCTCGCCAATATGCCATCCTGACCAAGCGGCTCACCGGCGATGAGCAGGGCAATTTGCAAGCGGTGGAGACGGTGGAGATCGAGTGGGTGGTGGGCAGCAACGGCCGTCCGCAACTCCAGGAAATCTCCGGCACACATAAAAAATGGCCCTCCCAGTTGGTGCTAATTGCCATGGGCTTCCTCGGCCCGGAAAATCCTGTATTGGCCCAGTTGGGCGTGGCCCAAGATGCGCGTTCCAATGCGCAAGCCCAATATGGCAGCTTCATGACAAATGTCGAAGGCGTGTTTGCCGCCGGCGATGCGCGGCGCGGCCAAAGCCTGGTCGTTTGGGCGATCAACGAGGGTCGCAGCGCCGCCCGCGCCGTAGACCAGTGGCTGATGGGCGAAACCGATTTACCTTAGGCAGTGCGCTTTTTTGAAAATTCATCATGAAACGTGATGCGTGATGCGTGACGACCTCTTGATCACGCATCACGCATCACGCATCACGCCCCCGATAGTACCAAAGTCCCATTCTCAACCCAGACCTGAATTCCCGTCTTTTTTTCTTTGTACTCCCTTTAATGGTGCTATGCTAAGTCTCGTTGTAAAAACAGATATTTAGCCACAGCGCGTTGAGAAAAGGAGTACCGTCATGAGAATGAGACATTGGTTAAGTTTAGGTTTATTGGCTTTTTTGCTTGTTATTGGGCTGCCCGCGGCCGCGCAAACGCCCATCACCCCAACATCGAATCGGTGACATTTACGGTTGGCGATTGGGAAACTGGCGCACAGAGCGGCCTGGTGACCGGCGAAAATGGATTACAAGCGGAAAACGGCCGTCACACGGCCGTCTACACCTCCCCCAGCATCACTGCTCCCTTCCAGTTTAACGCCCTCGTGCCCCGCTGGATTGCCGACATTCCCGACGGGGCAGCGATGGAAATTTTTGTCCGCACCGCCAAAACGCCCGGCATCTGGGGCGAATGGTACGACATCCACCCCAATGAAGATTGGACCGAACCCGGCAGCACAGCCAGCGTTGGCGAAATGATTCTGGCGCCGGACGCCGATCAGACCCATCGCTACGCCCAATACCGGATTATTTTTATGCCCGGCACGGCCGTGCGCTCGCCCAATTTGCAAGAATTCACCCTCACCTTCATCGACAGCACGGCCGGACCGACCATGGAAGAAATGCTGGCGCAGCAAGCCAAACTAGACGCCGCGCAACGGCCGTCTAACGCGCCCGACAGCTACCCGCGCCCCAGCGTCATCAGCCGCACTGTCTGGTGCATTTACGCCGATTGCACCTATACGGCCGGGCTGGAATACTCCCCGGCCACACACTTGATTGTGCATCACACCGTTTCCAGCAACGATAACACCAACTGGGTGGCCACCGTGCGCGCCATCTGGAATTACCACACATACACGCAAAACTGGGGCGACATCGGCTACAACTATCTGATAGACCCAAATGGCATAATCTATGAAGGCCATTTGAACGCCGATTACCTGAACCTGGACGTGATCGGCACACATGCCTCCGCAGCAAATGCCGGCGGGCTGGGCACAGCGCTGCTAGGCACCTTCACCACGCCCGAAGAATATCCAGTCTCCGGCACGCCTTCGCAGGCCATGTTGACCTCGCTAGCAAACCTGTTTGCCTGGAAAGCCGACCAGCGAAACATCGAGATTTTAGACGCCAGCCGCATGGTCAATACGTCCTGGGGGCTGCCGCACATCATGGGGCATCGCGACGTCTATGGCGGGACCAACACGCTTTGCCCCGGTGGTAATGCCCATGCCCTGCTGCCCTGGCTGCGCACGGCCGTTGCCCAACGTCTTGGTCAGGTATCGCCCTACACATTCGTCAGCGAAACCAGTTCCGCCTTCAGCAAAAGCAACGCCATCTGGCACGAAGCGCCGGGCGGCTGCGGCTGGCAAGGCCACGCCTACTACACCTGGTCGGTGACAAACCCGGCATCCAGCACCAATTGGGGCGAATGGCGGTTGACGCTGCCACAAACCGGCTACTACGAAATCGAGGTTTACGCGCCATACTGCGACACCAACAACTCAGAAACCACCGGCGCGACGTATGAGATTCGCCATAATGGGGTGACTGATACGGCCGTTGTCAGCCATCAGGCCAATGTAGGCTTGTGGATGTCGCTGGGCACATATTACCTGACGGCCGGGCAAACCGCCTCTGTCTATCTGAGCGACCTGACCACGACCGACAGCGGCGTGGGCGTCTGGTTCGATGACATTCGCTTCCGGCCGGTGACCGACGTGTCTATCAGCGATTTGGCGCCTGCCGATGGCTGGGTCAAGCAAAACCCGGTCGATTTCACCTGGCAAATCAGCAATCCCACCGGCGTCCAGACGACAACGCTGGAAGTGGCCGCCGACGCTGCGTTTAGCAATGTGCTTTTGACGCAAACCTGGGGAACGGCCGTTACCAACTTCAGCCACACCTTCACCCAGGATTACACGACACTATACTGGCGCGTCAAGACAATCAACACCGGCGGGCAATCCATGTCGCCAACGGCTTCGTTTGGGCTGGATACCACGCCGCCCACCTCGGCCGTTACCGCGTTAACCCATCATGTGGCCGCCGGTTACTTTGACGTGGCCTGGGAAGGGGCGGATGCGGTTTCCGGCGTGGCCGGGTACACGGTGCAATACCGGGCCGAGGGCGCGGTAGACTGGAGTACGCTGGTGACCCATACACTGGCAACAACGGCCGTCTTCACGCCCACCAACCCATCAACCCTTTACTGGTTCCGCAGCCAGGCGGTAGATATCGCGGGCAATGCTCAAACACCCGGCGGCGGCGATATCCGCAGCGATCAGGCTGCCATCATCTTCAATCCGCAGGCGCAGCCGCTTTCTCCGGCCAACGGCGATTGGCTGAATCAGTACGCTGTGTCCCTGAGCTGGCAGTTGGCGGAAATCGACACAGTGTTAAGCAGCACTGTCCAAATCGCCACCGATGCGGCATTTAACCAGACCATAGCCAGCGAAACCGTGACTGGTCCGGCTACCAGCCACACCATCACGCTTACGCAGGATTACGCCGATTTGTACTGGCGCGTTACAGTCGATTTTACCCCGCCCTTGCCCGGGCTGACATCGACAGTAACATCGGAAGCGGGCCATTTTAGACTGGACAGCACGCTGCCGGAATCGCTGGTAACGGCCGTCTACACCGTCACCCACAACACCTATCTCATCGTCTGGCAGGGGCAAGATAATCTGTCCGGCATCGCCAATTACACCATCGAGTATCAGGCTGTTGGCGACAGCGGCTGGACCCCCTGGATCACGCAGACCAGCGCCACCTCTGGCTTATTCACGCCGCCCACAGCGGGTCAACCCTATGCCTTCCGCAGCCAGGCCACCGATCTGGCCGGTAACATTGAAACGCCGCACACAACCGCCGACTTAGACACGGATCAGGCAAATGCTTTTCCCCATGCTATAATGCTGCCCATGACTCAACGTTAGATAGAGCGTCTGAAGGGGGCAGGGCAATGGTGTTCTGCTCCCTTTAGACGGCAACTGGAGGAACTGGAAATCATGGCGGAAGTGCAGCACGTTGACGTACTGATTGTGGGGTCGGGGCCATCGGGAACATCAACCGCGTTACATCTGGTGAAGAGTCGTCCAGATTGGGCCGGGCGCATTGTCGTGGTGGACAAGGCGGTACACCCCCGCGAGAAGTTATGCGGCGGCGGCATTACCCATATGGGACGTAATGTTCTCACCCGTTTAGGGTTGACGCTGGAACCGCGCCATTTTGACGTGCGTGAGGCGCGACTGGTTTACCAGGACAAGAGTTACTCTTTTTACGGAAATCCGGTTTTTACTGTGGTGCGCCGCGATGAGTTTGATCATTGGCTGGTGCAAACCTGCGAGAAATTGGGCATCCGGGTACGCCAGGGAGAAGCGGTCAGGCACATTACGCTGCACGATGAATATGTTGAAGTGGTCACAGAGCAAGCTGTTTTCCATGCGCAGACGCTGGTGGCGGCGGATGGTTCGCGGAGTTTTGTGCGCCAGGCGCTGAAGTGGGACGATGCGTCTCGGGTGGCGCGCCTGGTTGAGGTGCTGACGCCAGAAAATGCCCAGCAAGACCCGATTTTTCAGGATCGGGTGGCGGTGTTTGAGTTTACGCAGATGTCTGATTATGGGCTGCAAGGATATTATTGGGATTTTCCGAGTTATGTGGGGGGACGGCCGTTTATGAATCGCGGTTTGTTCGACAGCCGGGTGCGCTCGGAACGGCCAAAAGCCGACCTGAAGGTCACGCTGCGCGACTCACTGGCCGACCGGCAGCGTGACCTGGATGACTATAAATTAAAGGGGCATCCGATTCGCTGGTGGGATAGGAACGGCCGTTTCTCTATGCCGCGCGTATTGTTGGTAGGTGATGCGGCCGGCGCAGACCCATTGATGGGCGAAGGCATTTCCTTTGCTCTGGGTTATGGGCAGGTCGCCGCTCAAGCCATCCACCAGGCTTTTGAACGCCAGGATTTCAGCTATGCCACTTATCGCAGCCAGCTACTCGCCGATCCGTTGTTCATCCAATTAGATCGGCGCACCCGATTGGCCTACATAGCCTACAAAGCCCGCCACCCCTTTTTTATTCGCCTGGGCTGGCAAGCAGCCCGCTTTTTCATTCGCTTCACCCGATGGGGCAACCCGGATTACAAACCATTGGACCCCCCCGAATTATATTTGAGTGGTCCGATCAACAGCGCGTCATAAAAAATTGGTTCCTTGCGCTCTGGCAAGGAACCAATTCCCCTCATCGTCTTTCAAGTTTTCACGTTGGCTGGGCGCAGCGGTTTGATTTAGCCTTTGGGGTGGCCATAAAGCCACCAATATTTATCGGCCGGGTATGCGGCCTGCCACACGTCCGGCAAAACAAAACCCCCTTTTTGCCACTGCGCCTTCAGATATTTGTCCATCCGAACCACATCTTCTGCAAGCTGGGCGTTCAGGGTGTACGGCGGGGTTTGTAATTTGCTCATGAGGGCATTGATGACCAGTCGCGTATCGACTGTGTTGGCATAATGCTCAGTTTCGCTGGCTACCTGGCTGGACATATTACGCAAATATGACGTCCATTCGCGCAAACGGGCGTGCAGCTCATCATGAGCGCGGTTTTCAAAGCTCACCACATTTTCCTGGAGCAAATGATTGAAGGAATCAATGGCTGTCTTGAGCCGTGTATGTTCTGGCGTAGGAAGGTGTTCTTGCAGGGCTAATAATCTAAATTGACGCATTAAACAGCCGCCAATGGTTAGCTTGGGAGGGAGTCCTTCCCGGTTCAATGGCCAAAAGGTCGCGTCGCTGGCGAGATAAGCTTCCATCTCGGCAACCATTACCTCTAAAATTTGTAAATCAAGGGTTAAAATATCGCTAGACTTGCTCATCATCAACCCCCTTGTTGAGCGCCAAGTGTTTGGTCATATCCTTATAATGAATGATAGCGGGGAGGGGATGGCAGCGTCAAGTGAATTTCGTCATGCGGGACGGCCGTAAAGCCACCAATAAATTGATTGCGGATAAGCCGGCTGCCATTCTTCCGGCCAGATGAAGTCCCCGGGCGCCCACCGGCGGCGCAGGTTTCTATCGTACAGGTCTGTGCGCTGCACAATGCGCTCGTCGAGATGATAGGGGGGCATCTGCAATTTATCCAGCAGGGCAGATATCATGAGGCGGGGTTCTACGGCCGTTTCATACCGTACTCCTCCCCCCTTCTTGTTTTGCAAATCGCGCAGGTATTCATCCAGTTGGCGCAATCGCGCCTCCAATTCTTTGTGGGACTTCGTTTCAAAGCGCACAATTTTTTCCACCAGGGCCAGATTAAACAGCCTGATAGCCTGCTCCAGTTGGTTCTGCTCAGGCGCAGACAATTGATTATTTAAAGCCAACAACCGATGTTGGCGCATGAGATAACCGCCAAGCGTCAACATGGGCATAGAACCATCTGGCATTTTGCCAAAGAGAATATCGCTTTTAAGATAATCATCCATCGCCTCGGCCATGACAGTTAAAACAACCAGGTCTCTTGCTAATTTTTCATGTCCTGTAGACACTGTTCTCTCCTTCAATGCGGGCTGTTCGGGGCGCAGATTCGCGCCGCCAGATTAAAAAGTGATTTGTGACCACACCCTTGCGGTCCCTTGGAGTATAATAGGGCACGAAATTCAGATGGGCAAGACTAAGGGGTTTATTTATGTCGTCGTCTACGAGACGGGCAGCCATTTACAAACTGGCGTCAGCAGCCTATGAAATGGATCTGGAAGTAATGAGCGGCGTGCTGCAACAATCGGGTGACGGCCGTTGGCTCATGGGCGACAAAGACCTTCACGCCTGGCTGGAAAAATATCAAGGGGAAGACCTGGTGATTGTCCTTGGCTCGCTGACCGATGACCGCACCTTAGAACCGCGAACTTGCCGTACCTGCGGGCGTGACTATGTGGATCTGGAATGTCCCCACTGCCGAGCAAACCGTTTGCGTTTACGCGGCCGAGCTTGAACTGGCTGTTAACTCACGTCCCAAACCCATCATCCCAAAAGAGAGTCTACGTTATGAACAAATTTGCACACTTTTTTCTACTCAGTCTGTTATTGCTAACCTCCACATGGGTGGCCCAGGCGCAAACGCCAGCCACCACATTAGAGTCGATGTTGATTGATTTCTGGCCCGATTATGATCAGCCCAATGTTTTGATTTTGCTAACCGGCACGCTGCCCAATGGGGCCGCCTTACCCGCCGAAGTGACCATTCCGCTGCCAGAAGGCGCCATTGTGAACGTGGTGGCCCGCATTTCTGCCGCCGGCGAGATGATCGATGATGTGGTCTATACCACAGAAGGCGATCAACTGCGCATGACCGTTCCGGAATCCCGCTTCCGCGTGGAATATTACGTGCCGTATTCGGTTGATGGCGATACACGCTCTTATACGTTTACCTGGCTATCGTCCACATCGGTGAATGCCATGTCAACGGCCGTACAGCAACCCGTAGCGGCCACGGAGATGGTTACTCAGCCAACGGCCGTTAATGTAAGCCCCAATAGCTCAGATGGCTTCACCTACCACACCCTGCCAGATCAGGCTGTGCCGGGTGGCCAGCCCTTTACCGTAGGTTTTAGCTACACCATGAGCAATCCACAGCTTTCGGTCGAAAATCCACCCATTCCCAGCAGTAGCCTGCTGCCCAATACCACCGCAGCCTCCGCGCCGGTCCCATCCGGGACCGATAACGGCGGTTCCTCTATCAACTGGCTGCTATACCTGAGCGTAGCCGCAATTGTCGTAGCGGCCGTAGCCCTCACATGGGTTATCGCCACGCAGCGCACCGCATCCAGTTCTAAAACACGCAAACCGCAGGCGATACATCCCCAAACAACAAAAAGCTCTGGCAGTCGGGCGACCAAAGGCGGGGCAAAGCGCTTCTGCCATGAATGCGGCAATGCTTTAAGCACCCATGATCAATTTTGTAGAAATTGTGGTACGGCCGTAAAAAAGAATTAGCCGCCCCAAACACACAACAACCACACGTGATGCGTGACCAATCATGTCACGCATCACGCCATACCCACCCTCAAAAACACAAAGCCCCGAAAATCAAACCCTCTCGCCATCGTCACCACTTCACCGGTAACACAAAACCACCCCCAAAGAATCTAGGGTCTTTGGGATTTCATGGGGTTTGGTCTGAAGCGTGATACGTGATGCGTGAAACCTCTCTGGTCACGCATCACGCTTCACGCATCAGGGGCTGTCAACTCCCTGAGTTCCTGAAGAACCAGAATCTATTGGCATACCATTTAAAAGCCCCGCTGCGCCAGGAATTCTATGCGGATACGCGCCCCAACACAGCGGTACGCAAAAAGGTTCGCTTGATTCGTTTCGCCGGTAATAAACGGTAATCCATAAACCAAAACTACTGCCCTCAGAAATACAAAAAAGCCCGGCTAACAAAATTAGCCGGGCTTTTCAAATCTGAGTCGTTAAAAGAAGAACTTAATTTCCAAACAAGTAAGCCAGAATATCGCTCATATCTTGCGGGTTCGTCGCCATGCGCAACGAGAAGTTTGCCGGCATCGCACTGGGCGGACCAGCGCAAGGACCGTTCGGGCATTCCGGGGCAATAAAATCATTCGGAAGCAAAATCGAATGATAAACATATTGCTCGGCCGTCTGACCCTCAACACGAGTAGCCCCAGTCTCCGCAATGGCCGAAAGGTCCGGACCAACGGCCGCAGCAACACCTTCATCCGGTACGCCATGGCAGCCAGAGCAGCCGTAGGTCACAAACAAAGCTTTACCATTTGCCCCATCGCCATCCGGGAACGCCGCTAAGAAATCCTCCACATTTTCGGCCCAATCAAACGTAATCACCGGACCGCTGCAAAGTTCTTCCGATTCCCAATTCAAAACAAAGTTTGCCAGATTCCGAATCTGATCGGGACGCATGGGGCCGCCAAATTGGTCAGACCAGGTAGGCATCACTGTGCCGGGTCTTCCAGAAGCAATAGTACTCTGAATAAAAGCCTGCTTCGTGCCCTGCCAATTCATGGCAATCATCCGATCTGTCGCATCGCCGCACAGCAGCGGCTGGTAGTTTAATGGCAGCCCCTGGCAACCAATCAATTCGCCTGATGCCGAATCGTAGCATTCTTCAGATTTACCATCTACCCCATGACAATTAGCGCAGTTATTATTGTATAAATTAGCGCCTGTCTCAATGGAGCGACCCAACTCGGCGGCGGCAAAATGTTCCAGCCGCGTCGGCTCGCGCAGAACCGAGTAGCCTAAAATGACCATTGTCAGCATTAAGGCGATAGTTCCGATAGCAACTTTTACTTGCATGTGAGATTTCCTTTTGAATCACGTTAATCAACAAATAAACCGGCTGCACAACGAGTTGACAGCTCGCCGCTTAGCATCTTTTGTTGATGAAGGTGCATTCCTCTTCATAATTGGAATCAACGTGACGAAAGCTTGGCCAGTTCAAGGAATAGAGGTAATTATCTGGGTTTTCAGGGTCCAAGGCGCTGATGTTAATATCGATCCCCATCAGCCCATTCTGAACCTGAGTAATCGTCATGGTGGCATACGGATCCGGCATTCTGTGATCGTTCTCTTCGCAATCGTCCAAGACGGAGCCGCCAATCGTCGTTCCCGGATAATTTGTGCAGCTGTGGCGAACCATCTGTTGCGCAAATACTTCTAACCCATAGGTCAGATGGGGATTGCCATCTACAACCTGCCCTGGAAGGTATTCACCTTCCCATAAATAATCAGGCGGGATACCTAAAATTGGACTTACACCTTCCTGCGGCAGTAATTTCGTGGCGACTTCCATATCTGGTGAAGATTGGACGCGGAATCTTGGCGTCCCCATCCAATTGGAAACCATCATAAAAGCAATAAAAAGCATCGCTATGCTTAACCCCACGCGGCGATCTGCATAACGACGGCTTTTCCCAATCTCAAAGTAGGGCATAACAATAAAGGCAACTAACAGAGCGGGGATAAAGCCGATCACCAATGTTTTAGGCGCTAATTTCAACCACCCCTGAGACCAGGAAAGGTACCATGGCGCAACGACGTGAAGGGGGGTAACAACCGGGTCGGCATGATGTTCCAGCGGTGCGTCCCAGAACCAGAGCGCGCCAGCAACCAGGAACAAGGAGAGTAGCGCCGTCCACATTACTTCGCTGGTCAGAATGTCGGGAATAAAGTAAGTGCGTTCGTTTTTGGGTACACGCTTGGCCGAATCCTCGCCGATTTCTTCGCGGCCGGGCGGCAATGAAAAACCGTGCAGGACAACTTTGTAGTAGTGAACAAAGAAGAAGATGCCCAGCAGAAGCGGCATTAAGAGGACGTGGAGCAAATACCAACGCAGCAAACCACCAGCACCTAAGGAAGGTCCGCCTTGTAAAATCAGGAGGATGTTTTGGTTAATAACTGGCGGCGCAGGAGCCGATTCAGCGCCTGACAAGAAAACGGTCAAAGCCCAATAGGACAATTGGTCCCAGGGAAGAAGATATCCGCTGAAGCTGAGCATTAACGTCAGTACGAGCAGCAACATGCCGGTGACCCAGGTGAATTGGCGTGGCTTTTTGTAACTACCGGTTACGAATGTACGCAACATGTGTAAGGCCACGACAAGCACCATGACTTCGGCGCCCAAGCGGTGCATATTACGCATGAGTTGGCCCAGGGGAACGTTTGAAAGGATGTTCCACATATTGCTATAGGCAATTAATGGGCTGGGGGTATAGAAGATCATCAGGAAAATGCCGGTGATGGTTTCCCAAACAAACATGAAGGTAGATAACCAACCTAAATGGAACGTGGGGTACACACGGGTAATTTCGTTGTGATAGAAGCTGGGGCGAATGTGCAGCCAAAAACCGTCGGCGTGGGGGCGCAGGCGGGGGTTGGGACGGCGCGGTTCATCGCCTCGCAGGGCAGAACGAATATCACTGATATTCATGCCGGCCGTCAGGCGTTCGACAGCTTCGTCGCTTTTGGCGACGAAGGCTTGTTTGAAGCCCATTTCTTTTACCTGATCAAAAAAGGTGGCCATAGACTATCTCCTTCTCCACACTTTTAGCATTTTTAACCCGAAGGCCCTTGTGAGAAATATTGATGGCGTTTATCTCTTTGTAGGCGGGAGTTTTTACGGACAGTTACCGGCGAAATCACAGAGCAAATCTTGCGATGGTCCTTGCTTGCGGTCGCCAGTATCTACGCGAATGAAAGCTGTGTCGGCCGGAAGCGACATTGCCTGGTAGAAGTTATCGACCAGTGGCGACTCAGCGAGGATGGTAGTTTTATCATCGGCCACAGCATAAACTTTAAACCGGTCCAGGGTGCGTGGCGCGGGTGATTCGATGCGACGGCCGTCTAGCCGATATTTAGAACCGTGACACGGGCACTCAAACCGATTATTCGAAGTCGTCCAGGTGTAAATGCAGCCAAGGTGAGTACATACCTTGTAAATGGCTGCCACGCCAACGATTGGTTCGCTTTCATCTTGGGCCAAGTACATGCGGTCATTCGCCTGATTGGTGTCCAGGTTGACTAACCAGAAACGGCCGTCTGCAAAATTCGCCGGCGCGGCATTTACCTCTGGCAAATCAGTCAGAGCCTTTAAAAAGTTCCCGCCAAATTCACCTTCACGGAATCGAGGGATCAAAAACCAGATCAATGCACCAGCGGCTTGAGCCGTTAATAAAACAATGGATGCCCCCCAGATGTAATAGAGGAATTCGCGTCTGGTTATTCCACTACCCGCCCCACTCGAGTCTACTGCGACATCGGCCATAAGAACTTTCTCCTCACTCCAAACTCATTCGTACACGCTTGTCAAGAAAGCAATTAGCTTCAGGAAGCCATGAGTCCGTTTTTGCGTTTTTTGTCAACTTATTTGTGTGCTTTTTGTCACAATCGGATTATAACAAAATGCGAAGGTATATCAAAAAATAGCCCGTTCCCCTTTTCAGGCTAAATTGACTTAAACTGCTGTCTGCCTCCTAACTGGCAAGAAAAATGGGCGCTGAGGGACTCGAACCCCCGACCTCTTCGGTGTAAACGAAGCGCTCTAACCAACTGAGCTAAGCGCCCTGATGAGCGAATTATAACGGCACACGACCCAGAAGCAAAAGGGAAATCGACCCTTTTTATATTCTCGGCAGCATAATGGTCTGCTGGTTCTGGTATTTCCCCTTCCGATCAGCATAAGATGTCTCGCAAACCTGATCAGATTGGAAGAATAATACCTGCGCGATTCCCTCACCGGCATAAATGCGAGCCGGCAGAGGCGTGGTGTTAGATATCTCCAATGTCACAAATCCTTCCCACTCCGGTTCAAAGGGCGTCACGTTGACGATCAGACCACAACGCGCATAGGTGGACTTCCCGACACACACCGTCAGAACATCGCGGGGGATGCGAAAATATTCCACCGTTTGTGCCAACACAAAAGAATTGGGCGGTATCACGCAGATGTCACCCTGGAAATCGACAAACGATTTGGGGTTAAAGTGTTTTGGATCGACCACGGCCGAATGAACATTGGTGAAAATCTTAAACTCATTGCTCACTCGGATATCATAGCCATAAGATGATAAACCATAAGAAATAACGCCATCTCGTACTTGTCCATCCACAAATGGCTCGATCATCTTGTGCTCTTGAGCCATTTCCCGAATCCAGCTATCCGATTTTATTGCCATTTGGTTTTCCTCTTTATATGTTTCAGGTGTTCACTACATTACTTCGGGAGCGCTCATACCCATCAGATCAAGCACACGCGCAAATAGTTGCTGCGCGGCGCGATAAAAACGTAAACGAGCCAGTCGCAGCGGTTCCGGAACTTCAGAATGCAGCACCCGGCAGGTTTCATAGGTTGGATGGAACGCGGAAGCCAGTTCATACGCGTAAAAAGTTATGTGATGCGGCTCTGATTCGTTAACCATTAGCTCCAAGACGTTACCCAATTCCATCGCTTTGCGTAAGAAGCTCAACTCGTTCTCGTGTGTGAGCAGACTTAAATCTGCCTGTTCGTCGGCATGTGGATCGTGACCGGCCTCTTCCCACTTGCGGAAAATGCCGGCACAGCGCACATGCGCGTTTTGGATGTAGTAAACGGGGTTTTTGTCGGAATGCTCGACGGCAAGGTCTAGATCGAAAATGATTTCGCTGTTGCCAGAACGGGAGATCATAAAATAACGGATGGGATCCGGGCCAACTTCGTCTACTAGTTCATCCAGGGTGACATAAGTTCCGCGCCGGGTACTCATTTTCACTTGCTCGCCACCGCGCACCAGGCTAACAATTTGGTGCAAAACGGTGCGTACAAACCGAGTGTCGTAGCCCAACGCCTGCACACCCATTAGCACTTGCGGGGCAGTGGCGTGGTGATCGGGACCAAAAAAATCGACTACCAGATCGAAACCGCGCTGGGCTTTGTCCCAATGGTAGGCGATATCAGGCATTCGGTAGGTGGGTTCGCCGGATTGTTTGACCAGAACGCGGTCCTTTTCGTCGCCGAAGGCTGTGGAGCGGAACCATTGGGCGTCGTCTTGCTCGTAGACGTATCCTTTTTGTTGCAAGGTTTCCAAGGCTTCCCAGACACGGCCGTTCTCATACAAACTATATTCCCGAAAATACACATCAAACTCGATGTTGATGCGTTTCAGGCTCTCTTTCTGTTTTTGCGATATCCGATCCTTCGCATAATTGGCAAAAAAATCGTCTGCTTCGTTTTTTAACGCATCGCCGTAGGCATCTTGAATTTCTTGCGCAATATCGACGATGTACTCGCCCTGATAATGCTCATCGCCCAATTCCGCCGCTTCGCCCAGAAGTTGTAAATAGCGAATTTTGACCGATTCACCCAGCATGGTAATTTGGCGACCGGCGTCGTTGTAATAATATTCAAGGGTCACATCGTAACCGGCGGCGCGCATGGCCCGCGCCAGCGTGTCGCCCATGACCCCGCCGCGCGTGCGGCCCAGGGTAATGGGTCCGGTGGGGTTGGCGCTTACACATTCGACCTGCGCTTTTTGGCCGGTCCCGAGGGTGATACGGCCGTAATCCATCCCCTCTGTCAGTATCTCTTCCACCTGCGTCTGCAAAAACGTCGTCGCCACCCAAAAGTTGATAAATCCGGGCGGCGCGACCACAACCTCGCGCACATACGGCAAAGTTGGCAGATGATCGGCAATGATTTGCGCAATCTTCAACGGAGCCATGCGCGCCATTTTTGCCAATCGCATCGCAATAGGAGAACTTAAATCTCCATTGGCCGCTTCACGCGGCCGTTCAGTCAGAACTTCCGGGATTGCAAAAGCTGGCAGCGCCCCAGATGCCTGGGCGCTTTCGATCGCGGTTCGAACTTCAACCGCTAACTGGGTGTCTACTCTCATACAAAACGTGTCCTCTTCCAAATGATTCGAAGCATTTTAATGCGCCTCATCATGCGAGGCAAATACCGGTTATTTTGCTTTGACTCCCGCCAACACCTGGTCGTATAACAAAAGCGTCTCTGTGGCCGTCTTCTCCCAAGAAAAGGTAGCGGCTTGCTGCTTGCTTTTTTGGCGCAGTTCGGCCGCCAGATTTTCCTGAACAATAGTGGCAATAATCGCGCCTGCAAATCCGCGCGCATCGTCCGGGTCGATGGTAAAACCGGCATCACCGACGACTTCCAGCAGCGATGTGCTGGTGCTGGTGACAACAGGCACGCCGCAGGCCATGGCTTCCAATACCGGCAGGCCAAATCCTTCGCGTCGGCTGGGAAAGACAAACGTCTCAGCATGACGATATAGGACCGGTTTATCTTCTTCCTCCACAAACCCAATCCAGCGCACATAGTCCTGAATGCCTAAATTTTGAATGGCGGCGAGGTAATCGGGGAATACGGCCGTTGCCCCGCCTGGTTTCTTGCCGGCCAACACCAACGGATAGTCCAGCCCCAACGCCTGCCCCACATAAGTCCAGGCGTGCAGCAAAGTCAGCACATTTTTATGGATTTCATAACCGCCCAGGTACAACACATAAAATTCGGGCAGGTCATACTTCCGCAAAACGGCCATGTCGATCAACCCGTTTTCTTGTGGCGTGTATTGTGAACCGGCGGCCAAATGCACGGCCGTTACTCGTTCGCCCGGTATGCCCAAATGCGCCTCAATCTCCCGTTTGCTGGCCCATGAATCGGTGATGATGTGATTTGCGCCGCGCGCGCTGGCCCCAACCAGGGCGTTATACAGCCGCGCCTTCGCTCCCCGTTGATATTCCGGTACAAGCAGCGTGGTCAGATCATGAACCGTCACCACAAGTGGGGCCGGCGATTGCAGCGGGCCGCCCCAATAGGGCACATGAACAATGTCTGCGCCCATTTCTCGGCAGGCGGCCGGAAACGCCTGCTGCTCGAACCACACCTTGCCCACATGGCCCGGACGCGCGGGCACTTTTTTCAGGCGCACACTTGGCGGCACGCCTTCCGGTTCCGCTTCGCCCGGAAATTGGGGCACAATCAGGCTGATTTCCAGATCAGATACCAACCGATTCAGGTAATAGACAAGATTGCGGATATATTGGCCACTGCCCACAAACGGCCGTTGCCAAAAATAACCATTCACTGCCACATGCATCAAATTATCCCTATCTGCTCCTGTTAGAATTGCGCCTGAGTGTATCAGGCAAACCCGCGAAGACCAACGTCTCGCGGTTGCGACACAATTTTCGTTATGTTACAATTGTGAAAACTTCCACGAATTGCAGATAGTACCCAGAAGGAATTCACCAGTGTCTGAAATTCCAGATATCGTCATCGGACGACTCCCAATTTATTTACGCGAACTTCGCCGCCTTGCTTTTGAAGAAGAAAAACAAACCACTTCTTCCCACGAATTAGGCAAGCGCCTGGGCATCAGCTCCGCACAAATCCGTAAAGACCTCTCCCATTTTGGTGAATTTGGCAAACAAGGAACCGGATATCATGTCCACTACCTGGTAGAACAGTTGCAACAAATCCTCCACCTCACCCAAGAATGGCCCGTCGCGCTATTAGGAGCCGGCTATTTAGGCCACGCCCTGGCCCACTACGACGGCTTCCAACATCGCGGCTTCCACATTCGCTGGATTTTTGATAACGATCCAGGCAAAATTGGCGTCGAAATGGGCAGCTTGATAGTACAGCCTATCAACGAATTGGAAGAAACAATTAGGCGCGAGAATGTAAAAATGGCCATCCTGGCCGTCCCCGTCCACACCGTCCAGGAAATCACCGATCTCCTTGTTCAATGCGGCGTCAAAGCCATTCTCAGTTACGTGCCCGTCCACCTGGAAGTGCCTCCTGATGTGCAGGTGAGCTACAGCGATCCGGTGGTGCAGATGCAGCGCATGACCTTTTATCTCGAATAAATTCTTTTCCCGGCAAATTCCACAATCAAAAAAGGCCACATCATCAAAGATGCGGCCTTTTATTTAATTTTGTTGCTGCACGCCGGCTTAAAGATCAGGAATACTTCGCTGCAGAATGGGTAATTCGGCCAGCGCTTTGCCTGCGCCAATCACGGTACAGGCAATTGGATTGTCGGCCACGTATGCGGGTACGCTGGTCTCTTTGGTCAACAAGGTATCCAACTCGCGCAGCAGCGCGCCGCCGCCAGTTAACGCCATCCCACGATCTATGATGTCTGACGAAAGTTCCGGTGGTGTTTTGGCCAACACAGCCCGCACGACATTGACAATGGCCGCCAAAGGCTCGGTTAACGCCTCCACAACCTCGCTGGTGCGAATTGTAATGGTTTTAGGCAAGCCGGCGATCTGATCGCGTCCTTGCACCTGCATTTCCAGTTCGTCATCCAGCGGCATAGCTGCGCCAATTTTGATTTTAATCGCTTCGGCCGTCGGTTCGCCAATGATTAGATTGTACTTTTTACGGACATAGGCAATGATGGCTTCATCCAGATGGACCCCGCCAACCCGGACAGACTCGGCGCACACGATGCCATTCATCGAACACACGGCCGCTTCTGTAGACCCGCCACCCAAATCCACGACCATATTGCCGGTAGGCGTGCCGATGGGCAGACCTGCGCCGATGGCGGCCGCCAATGGTTCCGGAATGAGATGCGCCGGCGGGCGCGCGCCAGCAGCCACGGCCGCTTCTTTAACGGCACGACGCTCTACACTGGTGACACCATATGGCACGCTGATCATCACCACAGGTTTGCGCAAACGAAAACGCCCCGTCACTTTGCCAATAAAGTATTCGAGCATGGCCTGGGTTACAAAGTAGTCGGCGATGACGCCGTCGCGTAACGGCCGTATCACCTCAATTTCCTCTGGCGTTCGACCATACATCTCTTTTGCCGCGCGACCGACTTCAACAATCGTCGTCTTGTTCTCATCCTCGCTAATAGCCACCATCGATGGCTCCTGCAGAACAACACCACGGTTGGAGTCAAACACCAGTACATTTACCGTACCCAGATCCACGGCAATATGAGGCGTAAAAATGGAAGCCACAGGCTAACCTTCGTCCTGTCGCGGCTCGCGCAAGTCGGTCGGCATCGCGCTGGCGCGACGACGGCGCTGAGACACGTTCAGGCGAATTTGCGCCCGCTGCAAAGACGCCCGAATCTGTGCGTACCGCTCTGGATCATCCGGCACTCCTTCGGCCATCATTTTTTCTGCCCGCTGCCGGGCAGCCAACGCTCGCTGCACGTCAATCTCTTCCGCATATTCGGCCGAATCCGCCAGGACAATGACTTTAGTAGGCTGAACTTCGGCAAAACCACCGCCTACCGCGAAATATAATTCTTCACCACCACGCCGAACAATCACTTCTCCATAATCCAAAGTCGTCAATAGAGGGGTGTGGTTTGGCAAAATACCTAAGCGGCCTTCCGAACCTGGTAAATTAACCGCATCAACTTCGCCGCTAAAAACGGCGCGTTCTTGGGTTACTATTTCACACAAGATTGGCATCATATCACCTGATAATAAATAATGCGTGATGCGTCACGCGTGGTTGAAAACCAGAACCCGCATCACGAATCACGCATCACACGCTACGCTGTTCGTAATTTTATTTAGTCCCCTGCGCGCAAGCGCTCCGCCTTGGCCACAGCATGGTCAATCGTCCCAACCATATAGAAGGCTTGTTCTGGCAAATCGTCGTGCTTGCCATCCAAAATTTCCCGGAAACCACGCACCGTCTCATGAGTCGGCACATATTGGCCTTCAAGACCATGGAATTTTTGCGCCACAAACATTGGTTGCCCCAAGAAACGTTCAATCTTGCGCGCCCGCGCCACCAACAGCTTCTGATCTTCAGATAGCTCGTCGATACCCAGGATGGCGATAATGTCTTGCAGATCGTTGTACGTTTGAAGCACTTGTTTTACCTCACGGGCCGTGCGGTAATGTTCTTCGCCCACAATGCCCGGCTGGAGTGCGCGGCTGGAAGACGCCAGCGGATCCACTGCCGGGAAAATGCCCTTGGCAAACACGCCGCGATCCAGCGTCAGGCTGGCATCCAGGTGGGCAAAGGTGGCCACCGGCGCCGGGTCGGAATAATCATCGGCGGGGACGTAGATGGCCTGCATCGAGGTGATGGAACCGGTTTTGGTGGAGGTGATGCGTTCCTGTAACGCGCCCATCTCCGAAGCGAGGGTGGGTTGGTAACCAACCGCGCTGGGCATACGACCGAGCAGCGCCGACATTTCTGAACCGGCCAAAACGTACCGGAAAATGTTGTCGATGAATAACAGCACGTCACGCCCTTCGTCGCGGAAGTATTCGGCCATCGCCAGACCAGTCAGAGCGACGCGCAGGCGAACGCCGGGCGTTTCGTTCATTTGACCAAAAACCATGGCGACGGAATCCATAACGCCGTATTCCTGCATTTCGTAATACAGGTCTGTGCCTTCACGGGTGCGCTCGCCGACGCCAGCAAAAATGGATACACCTTCGTGTTCGCGGGCCACCGAGCGGATCAGCTCGGCGATGGTAACGGTTTTACCGACGCCTGCGCCGCCGTAGATGCCTGTTTTACCACCTTTAATGAAGGGGGCGATGAGGTCTACAACCTTCATGCCAGTTTCAAAGGTTTCAGCTTTGGTGCTTTGATCTTGGAATGTTGGCGCTTCGCGGTGGATGGGGTAGTAAATGTCGGATTTGGGTGTTTCACGGCCGTCTACCGCCTGACCCACCACATCGAAGATACGCCCAAGGGTGACCGGACCAACCGGCACCATAATGGGGCCGCCTGTGGAGATTACGTCAATGCCGCGTGGGAGGCCATCGGTGGTGCCCATGGCCACGGTACGGACAGAGGTGGCGCTTAATTGCTGCTGGACCTCTAGCACCAGACGGCCGTTTGGTCTTTCAACATTTAACGCCTCATAAATTCCCGGCAGATCCCCTTCGGGAAACTCAACATCAACAACCACACCACGTATGGCTGAAATCTTGCCTGTAGCCATGCAATCCTCCAAAAAATATACAAACTATGAATGAGAAAACCGGCATGACCTTGTTCGTTCGCCATGCCGGTCCATCATCCTTGGTTATCCTTTCAGTGCTTCTGCGCCACCAACAATATCCAGAATCTCACTCGTGATACTTGCCTGGCGCGCCTTGTTACGGTCCAGGGTCAATATCTCGATCAATTCGCCAGCGTTGTCGGTTGCGTTATTCATGGCCACCATCCGAGCGCTGTGCTCGCTGGCCAGGGCCTCTAAAACAGATTGGTAAATCTGTAACTGCGTAAATCGAGGCACAATCACGTCTAACAAGGCGGCCGGTTGGGGTTCGTACATGTATACCCGATCCGAAACGCCGCTGAGATCAACGGTTTGCAGATATTCCGAAACGGCCATGCCTTCAAAGTCTAACGGCCGTAACGGCAGCAGTTGCTTCACCGTTGGCCGACGCGTAATCAGATTCACAAAATCCGTATACGCGATAAACACTTCATCCACCTGGCCAGACAGATAATCATCCGTCACCACCTGAGCGATGGGTGTGATGTCCAAAATGGAGGGGGAGTCGGGAATATTTTCGAAGGTGGCTACCACATTATAGCCCCGCCGGATCATCAGATCACGTCCTTTGCGGCCAACGGTAATCACCTGACAAGGAACCGGAAGCGCTTGAATAAACGCCTCAACCCGGTTGACAATGTTTGTGTTGTATGCCCCAGCCAACCCACGATCACCGGTAACAAGAATGAGCGCTGAATGTTTGATTTCCGTCCGCGCCGTGAGCAGCGGGTGCCCCACGTCTGGCTGCGATGCCAGATTGTTCAGTATCTCAAACGCTTTACCGGCATAAGCGCGCGTCGCTTCAACCTGACGCTGCGCCCGACTCGCTTTCGACGCCGACACGGCCGCCAAGGCGCTCGTTACCTGCGAGATGTTTTTAATACTTTTGATTCGCTTATTTAATTCGCGTTCTGTAGCCATACGTGTCTCCGGTGTTTGTGTGCCAAGTTTTCCGGCGTCAGGTTAAGCAAACCACCCAAACGACAGGCGAACTTGAACACCTGACACAATTATGATGCCGACCAACTGGCGTTAAAATCTTCAACGGCCGTCTTCAAATCAGCCTGAATCGCATCTGTCCACGCACCGCTTTCACGTATTGGTCGCCCAATCTCCGGGTGAACCGTATCCATATACCGCAAAAAGTCCTGGCTCCATTTACGCACCATATTGACCGGCACATTGTCCAGGTACCCACGGCCGCCCGCAAAAATAAGCATCACCTGATGATCAAGCGACAACGGATTGTACTGCGGCTGTTTCAACATTTCCATGAGGCGTTCGCCACGGCTTAACTGCCGCTGCGTTGAAGCGTCTAAATCAGAACCAAATTGGGCAAAAGCAGCCAATTCTCGGTATTGCGACAAGTCAGACTTCAGACCACCGGCAACTTTACTCATCGCCCGCTTTTGCGCCGCGCTGCCCACACGAGATACCGAAAGGCCGGTGTTAATAGCCGGGCGCTGACCGGCGTTAAAAAGGTCAGTCTCCAAGAAGATCTGTCCATCTGTAATCGAAATAACATTGGTGGGAATATAAGCCGAAACGTCGCCCAACAGGGTTTCGATGATCGGCAGCGCCGTCAACGAACCGCCGGTTCCCGGTATTTTTTTGACTTCGTACTTTTCGTGTTTGGGGTCGCCCAGAACTTTGAGGGCTTCTTCAACCTGGTCATCAACCAGATTCCCAAAGAAGCGCTTGCCATCCACACCCATGGTATCCGCAGTGACTTCGGCGCCTTTTTCCACAATGACCCATTCGTCACGCAAACGAACAGAGCGTTCCAATAGGCGGCTGTGAAGGGAGAAAATATCACCAGGATAGGCTTCACGACCAGGAGGACGGCGCAAAATCAGGGACATTTGCCGGTAGGCCCAGGCATGTTTGGAAAGGTCGTCATAGATTACCAGGGCATCTTTACCCTGATCCATAAATTCCTCGCCGATTGCGCAGCCGGCATATGGGGCAAAATATTGCATAGGAGCTGGATCGGAAGCGCCAGCCACAACGACGACCGTGTAATCCATAGCGCCATACTTCTCCAGCGTATCCACAACCTGCGCCACCTGACCAACGCGCTGACCAATGGCTACATAAATGCAGACCATGTCCAGCCCTTTTTGGTTGATAATAGTGTCCAGGCAAATCGCTGTTTTACCGGTCTGGCGATCGCCAATGATCAATTCGCGCTGACCACGGCCGATGGGGAACATGGAGTCAATCGCCATGATGCCCGTTTGCACCGGCGTGTCCACGCCTTTACGTTCAATCACGCCGGGGGCAATTCGCTCAACGGGCCGAACTTTATTGGTGGCAACTGGACCTTTGCCATCAATTGGATTGCCAAGGCCATCTACTACACGGCCAATCAAAGCGTCGCCTACAGGAACCGATGCAATCCGCCCGGTAGAGCGGACTTCATCGCCAACCTCAATGCTCGTATAGTCGCCCATGATGACGACACCGACCATGTTTGGTTCCAAGTTTAAAGCCAATCCAGCCGCGCCGCTGCTAAATTCCACCAACTCACTGGCGGTCACATCGGCCAGGCCATTGACGAAGGCCACGCCGTCTCCAACAGAGACTACGTTACCAACGCTGCGGGCTTCCACTTTGCGATCAAACGTTTTGATTTGCTCCAGAAGCGAATCAGCTATGTTTTTAAAGTCTGGGGCAAGGGTTGTCATTCACCAACCTCCTTGAAACACACGGTATTTTTATAGAAGAAGATGTGGAAACTGTTTTAAACAGATTCCTTATTTCTTCCCTTTTGCTGATCAAAAATTTAATTGGCGCCATTCCCAAATGTGAATAATTTGTATGAAGATATTCTCACCTGCCGTTTGTGGGGAATACCCCTTGTGGTAACGGCCGTTTTCAGCAAGAATTTTGCGTTATCACTGCCGGAAAGTGGGAACAGCCTCCAGTAGATATACTCCTGGCAGCCTAGAAAATGATACCCCAGCGGTATCCTTTTGTCCAACAATTCACAAGCACGGGCGGCGGCGTAAACGACAACGGCCGTCTGATCCGATGCCTGCCTTTCTCGACAAACTGTCGAGAACGTGGCCAAATCGTCACCCTTTGGGCGGATGCAAGTTGAGGGAAGCCAGCTATACTTGGCCACATGAGCGAACAGAAACGGCCGTTTCCCCAAGCCGCACCCTCCAGCCGCTGGCCGGCAAGGAGCCGCTGGTCAGCCAGAAACCAATGGCCAATAATTGCCATTCTCTTCTTATTTATACTGCTGACCAGCCTGTACAGTTGGCTCATCCCCCCTTTTGAAGGCCCTGATGAAGCCCAACACTTCGCCTACATTACCTGGTTGGCCGACAGGCTGGAACTGCCGCCCCAAGGCGCAGCCGCCTGGGAAACACCTGTGCAGCAGGAGGCCAGCCAACCTCCTTTCTACTATTTCCTGGCATCCTTACCCATGCGGATCGGCCGTCTAACTGAGCCATCGGCTGTTTACCGACCCAATCCCCACTACCTGGCGCCCCTACCCCACGATTTACCCGACAATGACAATGTGGCCATCCATTACCCGACTGATACACGGCCGTTACAAGGCGGCTGGTTGGCATTCTACCTGGCCAGAGGCGTCACCCTGTTATTCGGCCTGCTGCTTATCATCAGCGCCTATGGCCTGGCGCGGCAAATCAGGCCCGCCGCGCCGCACATCGCCTGGGGAACCGCTTTCCTCATCGCCGTGACGCCTCAGGTTGTGTATTTGAGCGGCATGGTTTCCAATGACATCCCTGCCGCCGCTCTTAGCGCCCTGGCCTTGTGGGCGCTGGTCGTTTTGCTGCAACGGCCGTCCCTCTCACCCTGGCTGGCGCTGCTGACCGGCAGTCTGTTTGGTCTGGCCGGATTGACAAAAGTCAGCGCCCTGGTCTTGCTGGTTCCGGCGGGGGTAGGGCTTGGTTGGCTGTGGGTTTCGCGGCAGCAGCCCTTTCGCTCCGTCCTGTGGGCGGGTTTAGGGATGGCCGGTGGGGTAACGGCCGTCGCCGGTTGGTGGTTTGCCCGAAACTGGCTGCTGTTCGGCTCACCAGTTGGCCTGGATACCCACGATTATGCGCCCTGGTCCCTCAGCAACGGCGGCACACTGGCAGGGCAAAACGCCCGCTGGCTTGAAGTGGCCCGCTCGTACTGGCTGGCGCTGGGTTGGGGAGCCATTCGCCCTGCCGATTGGGTTTACGCCGGTTTCTTCATCCTGATGCTGTTGGCCGCCGTTGGGCTGCTCAGGCTGGCGCGCCGCTGGCAAAAAACCGCGCCACCGCGTCCCACGCCGCTGCTGCCCATCCTCCTGCTGGTGACGGTGGCGGTGGTTGCCCTGTTTTTAGAGATTTGGATGCGTCGTGTGGTGGCCCCGCACGGCCGTTTGCTCTTTCCCGCCCTTGCCCCCATATCCCTCCTGCTGGTTATTGGCTGGGATGCCCTGCACCCCAGACTTCCCCTGGTCGGTTACGGGTTCGTCCTTGCCTGCGCTTTGGCCGCGCCGCTGCTGCTGCTCAAACCCGCCTACGTCCCCAACTTGCTTGCCGAAACTGAGCTGAACGCCATCCCGCCTACTCTCGGCTGGCAGTTCGGCGCAGACGCCGATCACCCGCTGGTGCAAATTTTGCGCATCGATTTGCCACCACAAGCCAGCGCTGGCAGCATCGTACCGGTGGAAGTGTGCTGGCGCGCACTGGGTCAAACCGATACTGATTACACCTTCTTGCTCCAGATCATCGGGCCGGGAAATGGACTGGCCGCCGCCCGGCGCACCTACCCCGGAAATGGGCTGCTGCCCAGCAGCGCGTGGCAGAGTGGTGATGGCTCCTGTGATACCATCCACATTGGCGTGCCGGAGGCTTTGGCTGCAACATTGGTCTACCAGGTCGAAATCGGCCTGATCGATGAGGCTGCCGGGCAGCGGCTGCCAGCTTTCACGGCCGTTGGCGACCCGCTGCCCAACCCATTTGCCGCCTCCATCCGCCTGGAAGCGCATGACACTCCGGTAACGGCCGTTTCCCCCACCGCCACCGACCCCATCCAACTGCTCGACGCCACTTTCAACCCGACCTGGACGCCGGGAACAAGCGAAACGCTGCGCCTGACCTGGGCGGCCAACCAGCCATTAACCGGCGATTACCAGACCTTTGTCCATCTTCGCGCCGGCGCTGCCGGCCCGCCCATCGCCCAGGCCGATGGCTCGCCTTTGGACGGCTGGTATCCCACTTCCTGGTGGCCGGTGGGCGAGATCATTACCGATGAACGGCCGTTTCCTATTCCCGCCGATTTACCGCCCGGCGTGTACCAGTTGGTCGTCGGTTGGTATGATCTGGCCTCGGGGGAGCGCCTGGGCCAGGAGTTCCCGCTGGGTCAGGTGACGATAAACGGCAAAACGGATTAAAATCGGACCATGCTCTTTCGCCCATCTACGTTCAGGCAGCTTTTGCTGCTGCTCATCATCAGCCTGGGTTTCGGGCTGCGCATCCACCAACTCGACGGCCAGTCGATGTGGAGCGATGAAGGCTTAAGCCTCTACCGCGCCGGGCAGCCGCCAGCGGCGGTCTTAAGCAACATCATCACCGTAGATGGCGTCGATACCAACGACACCAATCCACCCCTCTATTTTTTGCTGCTGCATTTTTGGCGCAGCGCGGTTGGCGATCATGCGGCGGCGCTGCGTTTTTTGGGCGCGGCGCTGGCAACGCTGGCCGTGCCGCTGATGTATGTGCTGGGCACGGCCGTTTTCGGCTCGTCGGTGGGGGTAATGGCCGCATTGCTGACGGCCGTTTCCCCGCTCCACGTCTGGCAATCTCCCATCATCCGCAACTATGGGCTGCTGCTCACCCTTAATTTGCTCTCGGTTTATGGGCTGGTTCGTTTCGTTTTGGCCGGTAAGCGGGACGGCCGTTGGCCCTGGCTGATCTTGTGGGCCGCCGCCGGATTCCTGGGCATCCTCACCCATTACTTCGCCTTCTTTGTCCTGGCCTTCGGCCTTGTTACCCTGCTCATTGACGCCATCCAGCAGATGGCCACCCAGCCGCACAGCCGCCGCCTGCTGGCCAACCGCCGCCTCTGGCTCGGTTTGGGCGCCCTCGCCCTGCTTACGCTGCCCGTGATCTGGGTCGCCTACAACCGCTTTCGGGCCGGGCAGCAGGTCGATTTTTATTACACGCCGGTCAAAGACATTCTTGCCCATGCCCTCAGCGCCTTTAGTTCCGGCGAAGTATTTGGCATCCTTCACCCCTGGTGGCGCACAGCGCCGGTACTCATGTTGGCCATCTTAGGGTTGATTTGGGGCTGGTTTATCCGCCGTGCCGGGGTTTTGCTTCTGCTTGGCTATCAGATCATCCCTCTGGGGTTATTGATCTTGCTCTCAACCATCAACCCACTGTACAACGGCGTGCGCCATCTGCTTATCGGTCTGCCTCCCTTTCTTATTTTGTGCGCCAGCGGCGTCGTGGGCGGCTGGACGGCGCAAAACCATCCGCGCCTGCAAAACCAACCCCTCGCTCGACTTGCGCGCTGGTCTGGATTGCTCCTGGGGCTGCTGGTGGTGGGCCTGCAAGCCGATTGGCTGCACACCCAATTCACCGATTCGCACATGCGGATCGACGATGTGCGCGGCGCGGCTTTGTACCTGACCGAGGTCGCCCAACCCGGCGACGTGATCATTTTGCACGATACGCTCATCGGGTTCACCTTCGATTTTTATTATGACGGGGCCGCGCCCTGGCAAGCGATCCCGCAGTTTGGGCAGCGTGATGTGGCGGAGGTAACGGCCGTCTTCGAGCAAACAGGCGCAGCCGCCCGGCGCATCTGGTTCTTAAACGCCCCCGCCCCACGCAACGGCTTTCCCGCCGACGCGCTGCCCAACTGGGCGGCCGAACATTGGGTTGAGTTGGGCATATTTACCTTTCCCAGCCTGTGGCTGAAAACGGAACTAACCGCCTACCTGCCTGATCCCGTTTATCCGGCGCTGCCGGACACGGCCGTTCCCACCACGGCCGTTTTCACCAACGGATTACAATTAGCCGGAACCGAATGGCCAAACTCGGCCAAAGCCGGATCACCCTGGTGGCTGTCTTCCTACTGGCGGCCAACCGAACAGACCGGCGATGCCTACACCCTCTCACTGCGCCTATTGGACGCCGACGGCCGTCTCTGGCAGCAAATCGACCAGGACCTTTGGCAGCAGCCGCCGCCCGCCGTTATGTCTGCCAACAGCCTGCTGCGCACCGACCACGAGATACGCTGGCAAACGGGTCTGCCAACCGGCGACTACACCCTCTGGCTGCGCATGCTGGACCAGGACGGCCGTCCCCTGTCCACCACCGGCGGCGAGATCGATATCTTGTTGGGCCACATCGCCATGAAAAGCGGCAGCGACCCTGCCCAACTGCCGTCCCACACACCGCAAAACGCCACCATGGGGCCGCTCAGCCTTCTGGGTTATCACCTGCCGGACAGCGAAATACGCCCCGGCCACCTGACGCCGGTGGACCTTTTCTGGCGTGTCCGGCAAACACCGCCCGATGGCTTGCGTTTGCGCATTGAACTGCTCGCGCCTTCCGGCCAACTCGTTACCACGACCGAACTGCCGCTGACACAGGCCAATTACCCGGGGTCCGCCTGGCAGCCAGGCGAGATTTTGCAAAGCAAAGCTGAATTTGTCCTGCCGGCAACGGCCGTTGCCGAACCCCACACCCTGCGCCTGAGCCTGTTAAACGCCGATGGCTCAGTCAGCCGGACCATCACGCTCAACACCCCACTGTCCGTCGCCGCCTGGCCGCTGATCAGTGAACTGCCGCCATTTTCACAGGCGGTAAACGCCGCCTTCGGTAATCCGGCGGAAATCACCTTGCAGGGCGTTGATTTGCCGCAGACCCGCATCCAGCCCGGCCAAACGCTGCCGCTGACTCTCATCTGGCAGGCGGTCGCCGTGCCCGGCACAAATTACGCCATCTTTGTGCACATTGCTGACGCGCAGGGCCAAATCGTCGCCCAGCGTGATGGCCTGCCGATGCAAGGCTTCCGGCCAACCATCAGTTGGCGCGCCGGAGAAGTGATCATCGATCCCCAGGATGTAGCCATTGGCGCGGATGTGCCGCCGGGCGATTATACGGTATGGGTTGGGCTGTACGATCCGGACACATTTGTCCGGCCGTTTACCGTGTGGAATGGGCAAGAGCTGCCAGACGGCCGTGTTCCCGTAGGCCAAATCACCGTTAAGGAGCAGCCATGACCGCCGCGCCTCATCCCGGCAAATTACCCGGCCGCGCTGGCCTGCCCTTGCGCTGGTACTTTTGCCGCTGGCGGTGGCGGTGTGGCTGTACGGCCGTACCCTACCGCTGCCCTATTTCTGGGACGATTTTCCGCATTACAACTTCGCCACTGCCAAAAGTTTTGTGGCAATCTGGACCGACGTGACAGGCGCGCCCTACTATCGGCCGATCATTTTCACCCTGTACAAAATTTTGTTTGGCCTGCTGCCGCCGGGGCAAACGGCCGTGCCTCACCTGCTGGTCCTGCTCATCCACGCCGCCAACAGCGCCCTGACCGGCAAACTGGCGGGGAAACTGTATCGGGGCGGTACGCCGCCAGCGCGCACGGCCGTTGAACTGCTGGCGGCGCTGCTGTTTGTCGTTTATCCCTTTGCCGCGCTGCCGGTGCCCCATTTTGCGGCGGCGATGCACCCACTCGTGACTTTGTTCACGTTAATCGGCGCGTTGGCCGTGCTGCGCTATCAGGCAACGGCCGTGCGCCGCTATCTGGCGCTGGCGCTGGCCGCCGCGCTGCTGACGCCGTATATTCACGAAGCGGGCATCATGGCCGGGGCGCTGCTGGCTCTGGTGTGGCTTGTGGCCGATTGGCGGCAGGCGTGGCGGCAAAAGTGGGTAACGGCCGTGCTGCCTCTGGTCAGCGCCCTCTATTTGCCGGTCTGGTACGCCGTGCCCAAAAGCGGCAACGAAACAGTTGGCCGCCAGATAGACAGCCTGGAACTGCTGTTTTTTAAGATCACGTTCTTTTTTCAAGCGCCCACCTATCCCTGGCAGCCGCTGGCCAAATGGTTTATCGATACCCGCGGTTGGCGCGATCTGACGGCAATCTGGCTGGTGGGCGGCGCGGGACTGCTGTTGGCGGCCTTGATTTTGGGGCGCGGGCGGCAGTGGGCAGCGTTGGGATTGGGCGTAGGCTGGACGGCCGTGGCCATGCTGCCCGCCGTTGTTGCCCTGCCATACGATTACATCTCCATCAGCCCGCGGCTGCTTTATTTTACCGGCGTGGGCGCGGCGGTGATGTGGGCGACGGTAATCGTGACCCTGGCGGCCCCAACCGGGCAGGGCAACGGCCGTGTCTGGTGGCGGTGGGCGGTGGCCGGCGGATTGCTCGTTCTGACAACGGCCGTGCCGGTACGTTACGTCCAGCGCGAGGTCAATTTGCACGTCTTTGCCCTGACGCCACTGCGGCAAATGAGCCGCATCGCCCAGGAACGCCCCGCCAAGCGCGACATTGTCATCAATACCACCAATTGGCTGGCCTACAAAAAACAATGGTATCCCATCGGCAATGATGGGATTGCCGTGCTGGCGCCCTACCTCAACACCCAACAACTCATTCACCTGAACAGCGGCGTCGATTGGCCGGTCACCATCGCCACATTCCCCGATCTCCGGCCCGATTTGCCCGATTATTACCTGGCAACGGCCGAAGAAGACGTGGATCAGTGGTGGCACATGGAATTGTTGACCCGGCAAGCGTATGAGCATGACGGCGTCTGGTTGACCCAATTTATGGCTGACGGCCGTTCCCAAGTTGTCTATGCCGGTTCTCTGCAAGCCGGCGACGATCAGCCGCCAACCGGCTACCAGGCGAACTTCGCCAACGCCGTTTTCCTGACCAACAGCCAGTACAGCCTGAATGATCAGACGGTAACTGTGAGTTTGGACTGGATTTTCACCGGTCCTGACCCCCAGGCGACGATTTTCCGCCATGTTCTGGACTGCCAGGGCAACCTGATCGGCGAGGGCAGCGGGTATGCGCTGGAGCGCATGCTGCCCTTCACCTTTCTCTCGCCCGGCGACCGTATCCATGACGTAAAGCACATCAACCTGGAAGCGCTGCCCGCCGATGGCTGCCTGCGCGTGGCCGTGGGCCTGTTTCGCGCCGATGGCTCGCGCCTGACAGCTTATGGGGCAGACGGCCGTATCCTGCCCGACGCCTCTTTTATCCTGGCCGACCAAAGATGACCGATCCACACCGCCCAAAAACCAACCGCTGGCTGCTGACCGGCATTTTGAGCCTCTACCTGCTGCTGGCGCTCGGCTACGGCCTGATCAACCCCCTGTTTGAAGCGCCGGATGAACATTGGCACTACTTCACCGCCCAATTTATCGCCGACACGCACACACTGCCCGCTGTGGCCGATCCCTACGACGAATGGCTCAGCCAGGAAGCGGCTCAGCCGCCGTTGTATTATCTGCTGGGCGCGCTGCTCATCGCTCCCATTGACGCGGACGGCGGGCGGGAACAGGTGTGGCTCAACCCGTTCGCCGCTCTGGGCGATGCCTCGGCGCTGACCAATATCAACCGCATGGTCCACACCCCGGCGGAAAACTGGCCCTGGCAGGGGTTTGCCCTGGCGGCCCACATGCTGCGCATTTTTTCGACGCTGTTGGGGCTGGGCACGCTGCTTTGCCTGTATGGCAGTGGGCGGTTGATATGGCCAGAGCAGCCAGAAATTGCCTTGTTGGCCACGGCCGTGGCCGCTTTTTTGCCGCAGTTTGCCTTTTTGCACAGCTCTGTGAGCAATGACACGCTCATTATTTTTTTGGCAAGCGCGGCTTTGTGGCAAATTTTAAGGCTGTGGCTGACGGGGGGGACAAACGGCCGTTACCTCCTCCTGGGCGGCACCGTCGGGCTGGCTATCCTCAGCAAAAACGCGGGCGCGCTTCTGCTAATTTATGCGTCTGGCGTTGTTGTTTTGCTCTGGCTCAAAAACAAGCCAGTCAGCCCCAAATCTTTGGTAAGCAATCTCATGTTGGTCGTGGTTCCCGCTTTGCTCATGGGTGGCTGGTTGTGGCTGCGCAACTGGCAGCTATACGGCGACCCCATGGCCACCGAGCCATTCATCCGCATCGCCGGGGGCGACCGGGGCTACACACTCTGGCAGGTGTTGGGCGAATCGGGCGGCCTGTGGAAATCGTTGTTCGCCGTTTTTGGCTGGTTTAATTTGCGCCCGCCGGATTGGGTATATTGGGTTTGGAATGGCCTGGCGGCAGCGGCGATTGTGGGATTTCTAAGCGATCTTCTAAAAAACAAAGCGCCGCAATTAAAGACAACAGGCAGGTTTCGCCTTAACTCTTTCAGCGACGCGCTTCAGCAAGGGTGGGTTACGGCCGTTTTGTTGGCGTTTTGGGTGGTGGCAGTTTACGCCGGGCTGGTTGTGTTCATGATGCAAACCGAGGCGGCGCAAGGGCGGCTGCTGTTTCCGGCCATCGTGCCGCTGGCGTTGGGCATGGCTTATGGGATCAGTCGGTTTCGGCGCACGGCCGTTCACCTGACGGCCGTGGCCCTGGCCTTTGGCACTTCGGCCTACTGCCTGCTGTTTGTGGTGGCTCCGGCCTACGCACGCCCACCGATAGTCGAAACCCTGCCGCCGCAAGCCACCGCATTGGGCGTCGATTTAGGCGATGGGCTGCGCTTGCTGGGGGCGACCGTGGACACAATCACAGCCAACCCCGGCGACGTGGTCTGGGTGACGGTGTACTGGCGGACAACGGCCGTCCCCACCTCTCCGCCGGAGTTTGTGCTGGAAATTTTGGGGCGCGATCTGGCGCGGGTAGGCAATTTGCACAGTTATCACGGCCGTGGCCTGTACCCGGCCACCCTCTGGCCCACCAGCGCGATCATTGCCGACCGGTTTGCGGTGCGCCTGGAGGAAACGGCCGTCGCCCCCGTGCTGGCGCCTGTTTTCGTGGGGCTGGCCAACGACGATGCCCGCATGGCGATTGGCCGCATCGACATCCAACCCGCAACCTGGCCGCCGGCCGCCGCGCCGCCGCTGGCCCAGCTTGGCGACCACGTGCTGCTAACTCAGGCAAGAGCTGCGGCGCAAACTGCCAGGCCGGGCGAGCAAATCCACATCGCCGTGCAGTGGCAAGTCTTAGCCCCGCCCGGAGTCGATTACACCACGCTCATCCATCTGGGCGACGCCGGGCAGCCGCCGCTGGCCACCGGCGATAACCAGCCGCTGCTGGGGCAGTATCCCACCCGTGTCTGGCCGGCCGGCGCGGTCATCGACGACCAGTACACGCTGACGATTCCGGCGGATTTGGCAAACGGCCGTTATTCCCTCTGGCTGGGCATGTACGACGCCGACCTGACCCGTCTGCCGCTCACCATCAACAGCCAACGGCAGCCCAACGATGTGTACCCGATAGGAGAGATACAAATTGGTGAATAGAATGGGCAACCGCCACTCTCTGACCCGTGCGAACGGCTGTTGACGGATGACAGGCAGGCTGCGCTAAAAATCGCCACGGGGAACGGCCGTTAGGGATTTAAATTGCGACCATACAGACCCCAAGGGTTTTCTCCTGGGAATTTGGATTATTGAGGCATAAAACCCTTGGGGTCTTGCGCGAGAAACCGATACAGACCCCAAGGGTTTGCTCCTGGGAATTTGGATTATTGAGGCATAAAACCCTTGGGGTCTTGCGGGAGATTGGTCCAATCGCTTGCCAGGTTCAAAACACACAAACCCTGAGCTAAATTTCAATGTCCGGGCGAGGCCAGAGGTTGTCTTCGCCTTGCTCGGCCAGCAGGCGCACGGCAATGGCCGACAGCAGTTCGCCAGTTTCGGGGTGGCGCAGGTCTGGCAGCAGTTCGGCGATGGGGATGGCGACGTGGGGGAATTTCAGGATGTCGGGATCAGGCAGGCGACGGACACGGCCGTCGGCCAACACATAATCCAGCACGTCATCGTTGTACAGGGCCAGGTCCAGGTCGATGGTGCGCGGGGCGTTTTTATCGTCCTGGCGCACGCGGTGCAGCGCTGTTTCGACGGCGGCGATGAGGTCTTCTTTGATTTGGGTGGGGGAGAGCGTGGTGCGCAGCAGCACGGCCGTGTTGAAAAAGTTCGGCTGGTCCAGTAAGCCGGTGGGCACGGTTTCATAGACAGTGGAAACGGCCGTTACCTCTGCCATTTCGCGCAGCAAGGCCACCGCCGCCGGTAAATTGCGCTCTTTGTCGATATTGGACCCTAACGAAAGCACCACGCGATTCATAAGCACTCCGCAAAACCTACAGGTGAAAGTCGGCGCGAGAACGTTCGATCTCGATGCCTACGGATTCCGCAAAGCGCAGCGCGCCCGGCTTTTCCAGGCGAACCTGCACGCGTTCCACGCCAAATTCGACGATGACAATACGCGCCAGATCGGTGACAAGTTTTTCCACCAAATAATCCGAGGAAGCTTCGACATGCTGGATAATGCGTTTGGTGATGCTTTTATAATTTACCGCGTCGCTAATATCGTCGGAGGCGGCCGCCGGGCGAATGTCGGCGAAGATGACCATGTTGATGAGGATGTCTTGCTTGTTCACCCGCTCGTCGGGGTTGATGCCAATGATGCCGCGCAGCAGCAGATCACGAATGATAATTTTGTCCATGTTGGTTACTCCTTGTATGAGGGCTGATCAGGCAATTTATAATCGAGCCAGAAGCCAGGCTGAAATGTCGGCCACAACTTGTGGGGAATGAATGTCGTTGTGCGACTCGTGGTAGCCGCCATCGTAGGCGATATAAGTCTTGTCTGAGCCAGTCACATTGTCGAAAAAACGGCGGCTGTCTGTTGGCGATGTGATGATGTCGGCCGCACCGTGGATCATGAGCAGGGGTAATTGGAGGGTGTGGGCGTTTTCCTGGCAGAAAACGGCCGTATCCATCACCTCCGTCGCCAATCGCGCCGTCCCTTTACCATGAACCAGCGGGTCGTTCTGGTAAGCCTGCACTTCTTGCGGATCACGCGAGATGCCCTTCACGTCTAGCCCGGTTTCCAGGCTAAACGTAGGCCAGACCCGTGACAGAACGCGGCTCACTTGCAATAAAATGGGCGATACGCCAACACCGCCCACGGCAGGCGCCGAGACAATCACGCCGCGCAGCCCTTCCGGTTGGTGCAGCACATAGTCCAGGATAATCAGGCCGCCCAGGCTGTGTCCCATGACAAACAGGGGTTTGTTGGGCTGGGCGGCAGCGGCCAACTGCACCAGCGCCGCCACGTCGCCGCGAAAATCGGCCATGCTATTGACATAACCGCGCTGGCCAGGGGAACGGCCGTGTCCCCGATGATCCAGCGCGTACACCGCAAACCCCTGCGGGACCAAATGGTCCACAACGTGAGGATACCGCCCGCTGTGTTCGCCGTGCCCATGAATAATCACCAAAACGCCAATCGCTGGCGTGTCTGGCAGCCAGGCCTGATAGTAAAGTTCCAACCCTTCGTTGCCTTTCAATGTACTTTCTTGATGCTGCATGATTAAACTCCCTTGCTTGAATGAACATGTAATAAGCTGGCGATGATTATTGCCGCGCCTGATTTTCTGGCGCGGGGCAAACATCGTTGAGCGGACAAATGGCGCACTCTGGACGACGCGCTTTACACAGACGACGGCCGTGAAAAATAAACAGATGCGAAATTTCAATCCACGACTCGCGCGGCACGATGGCCATTAAATCCAGTTCCACTTTGACCGGGTCTACAGAGTCGGTTAACCCCAGGCGGGCGGACAAACGCTTGACATGCGTATCCACCGTGATGCCCTCGGCCATCTGGTAAATTTCGCCCAAAACGACATTGGCTGTTTTGCGCGCCACGCCAGAAAGTTGTACGAGGGCGCTCATCTCCGCCGGCACTTCGCCGCCGTGCTGCTGCAAAATGGCGTGCGCTGTTTCTTGAATATAGCGCGCTTTCTGGCGATAAAAGCCGGTAGGCCGAATAATTTCTTCCAGTTCGCTTCTGTTCGCGGCCGCCAGATCTTCGGCGCGGGGGAAGCGGGCAAATAAGGCCGGGGTCACGCCGTTTACGCGCTCGTCGGTACACTGCGCCGAGAGGATGGTGGCAGTCAGCAGTTGGATCGGCGAATGGTAATGAAGTTCGCAGTGGGCGTCGGGGTAGGTCTGGCGCAGGCGCTGCAGCAAGATGGAGATGGGAACGGCCGTTTCCCGGTGTACGTTGTCTTGTTCGCTCATCATTTGCATAAACTATCACTATCAGCCTAGAAAAAGCCTCCAGATGATACCCGCCTTTGCATATAGTACCAAAGACCTAAGCCGATATGTACCATAGACGAATTTTTAGGGAAAATTAAAATTACACTATGGAAGTATCTCATAAGTTTGCGTGGGTAGATTGCACGAAAGAGCGAGAGTAACAATGTATTGGTATCTAACTGCTTTCAGTCTATTACTACTATTTGCGGCGGCCACATCCACCCTTATTGCCCTTTATGCCTGGAAACGGCGTCCTGTACCCGGTTCTGCGCTCTTCACCATTGCCATGTTGGCAGTGACTCAATGGTCGCTCGCTTTCCTATTACAAATCATCAGTCCAGATTTGACCAACAAACTAACCTGGGCAAAGTTTCAGACGGTTGGCATGGTGGTGCTGCCCATCACCTGGCTGGCATTTGCCCTGGTTTACACCGGGCGGGGCGCCCTTCTGAAACCCCGTCAGCTTCTCTTGTTAGCCATTTTCCCCTTAATCTTTTTTGTATTGGTGCTAACAAATGAAGCTCACAATCTGGTTTGGCAAGAAATCTATATAAAAACAGTCAACGATCTGCCCATTTTAGTATCCACCCCGGCAGCATGGTATTGGATCAACAATATCTTTTTGTACGGCTGCTATCTGGCCGGTTCGTTGATGATCATGAGCAGCCGACGTTATGAAATAGCTTCGCTTCAACCGGGGCAGGCGCTGGCATTGGCTATAGGCCTGATACTGCCCTGGTTTGGGCTGGCTTTGGATTTTGCCGGGCTGAATAACATCAACCTGATGCCTCTGGCCTTTTGCCTGAGCGGCATTATTGTCGCCCGGTATGCGCTGCAGTTTCGTTTTATCAAACATTCTCCGCTGGAACAACAGGCGCTGGTAAATAACCTGAACGCCGGCGTGCTGGTGTTGGATAGTAAGCTGACAATCGTGGACGCCAATGCGGCGGCGACTGTTTTGCTGCAACGGCCGTCTGGCGACCTGATCAACCAGCCCCTCTCCGCTATTTTGCCCGACCTGAGCGCCCAATACGGCCGTCTGGCTGAACGTCCTTGCGACATCACCCAAACAGACGGCGCAACCGTCCGCTACTTCGAAGCCAGCCTCGCCCCCCTTTACGATTGGCGCAAACTGCCCTCGACCACTTTGTTAACCCTGCACGACATCACCGAGCGCAAACAAGCCGAAATCCTGCGCGAGGACATGACCCACGCCATCGTCCATGACCTGCGCTCGCCGGTAAGCAACTCCTTGTTTGCCTTACAAATGCTCAAAGGAAATCTGGAACAAGACGCCGCTTCTCTGGACAACCGGCATCTGGTAGAGATGACCTCGGCGAACACAGAAAAGGTGCTGCACCTGATCAACAGCATTTTAGACATCAATCGCATGGAAAACGGCCAGATGCAGGTTCATTATACGGCCGTTCCCCTGAACAATCTGGTCTCTCGCCTCATTCAGTGCCACAAAGCCCACGCCACCGAAAAACAAATCACCATCCAACACGACATTCCCCAAAACCTGCCGCCGGCCTGGGCCGACGCCGGCCTGCTAGAGCGCATCCTGCAAAACCTCATCGATAACAGCTTGAAATTTACCGAACCTGGCGGCGTCATCGGCATTACGGCCGTTGCCGTCCCCAACATCGCCAACGGCCACACCAGCCTGGAAGTCTCCGTCAGCGACGATGGCCCCGGCCTTTCCCCGGAACTCGCCCATACCGCCTTCAATAAATTCATCACCGGCGGCAGCCAGGAAAGCGGCAACGGGCTTGGCCTGGCATTTTGCCAGATGGCCCTGGAAGCGCACGGCGAACGCATCTGGGCCAGCAACAACCCGGAAAAGGGCGTCACCTTCACCTTCTCCCTCTCCGCCCCGCCAACCGCCGCCAGAAATGGACAGATAAACAAACCCATCAATCCAGACGCCACCCTGCCCTACTACCCTGCCATCTTCGCCATCAGCCAACCAGAAATAGCGGCGATCTCCCGATAACAACCTGTTCTCAGGCAACTCCCGGCAAATGCGCCGCTCCTTGAGCATTTCCATAGAATCATGGCCCGAGCCAGGGCAAATTGCTCCTTCATATTTGCCTAAAGTTCCTCGCCTGCGTAAGATATACCCCTTCAGTGTAAAAAATAAATTTTTCCAGGGTCCTCCCTATACAATCCCGAACCGCCAAATGTCTAAACCGAGAAGGAGTTAACACGACTATGTTTGATTTTGGACGCGAAGTCTGCGGCAAGCTGACGATCGCCGAAACGCGCGAATGGTTAGTAACCAACGGCATTGGCGGTTTTGCCTCCGGCACCATTGCCGGCCACCTCACCCGTCGTTATCACGGTTTGCTCATGGCCGCCCTCAAACCACCGCTTGGGCGCACACTTTTAATTGCCAAATTAGACGAAACGGCCGAATACGACGGCATCTACCCGGAAAGCGGCCGTTTTTACCCACTGTACAACAACCGCTGGGGAAATGGCGTCAGCGAACCAGGCGGATTTCGCTATTTGAATCGCTTTCATCTGGAAGGCACCACCCCAGTCTGGACCTTTGCCATCGCCAACGCCCTCTTAGAAAAACGCATCTGGATGCAGCCCGGAGCCAATACCACCTACATCCAATACACTCTCACTCGAGCAACTGGTCCGCTTACTCTGGAAATCAAAGCCTTTGCCAACCACCGCGACTACCACAGCACAACGATTATGGACCAATGGGACGCAGAGGTGTTTTCTGTCAGCAATGGGGCAGCCATTCAGATCGACCCGGATGCCGACCCCTTCTATTTGCTCAGCGGCTCCGGCGACATTCAACCACAGGGCGACTGGTATGAAGATTTCTTCCTGAGCATCGAAGAATATCGCGGGCAAAATGACGTTCAGGATGACCATCTCTACGCGGCGCTGCTGCGCAAAACGCTGCAACCGGGCGAATCCTGGACCATTGTGGCCAGCACGTCGGCCGCGCCCAACCTGGATGGCCAGGCCGCTTACGCCGAACGACAGGCATATGAGCAAGCCTTGTTAGACCGCGCCGGGGTTACGGCCGTTTCCTCCCCCATCCACCACCTCTACCTTGCCGCCGATCAGTTCATCGTCAAACGCCCCACCCAACGCGACCCCAACGGCCGTTCTCTCATCGCCGGCTACCACTGGTTCAGCGACTGGGGCCGCGACACCATGATCGCCCTTCCCGGCCTTACCCTCAACACCGGCCGCCCCGAAATCGCCGCCAACATCCTGCGCACTTACGCCCAATTTGTAGACCAGGGCATGATCCCCAACCGCTTCCCCGACGCCGGCGAACACCCCGAATACAATACCGTCGACGCCACCCTCTGGTACATCGAAGCCATTCGCGCCTACCACCAGGCCACCAACGACCAGGAACTCCTGCGTGAACTTTTCCCGGTTCTCGAAGAAATCATCCGCTGGCACCGCCGGGGAACCCGCTACAACATCGCTATGGACACCGCCGACGGCCTGCTCTACGCCGGCGAAGAAGGCATCCAACTCACCTGGATGGATGCCAAAATTGGCAACTGGGTCGTCACCGACCGCATCGGCAAACCCGTGGAAATCAGCGCCCTGTGGTACAACGCCCTCATGGCCATGACTGAATTTGCCCAGACCCTCGGCCATGCCTCCGACGAATACGCCGCCCTGGCCCAACAAGTTAAAACTGGCTTCCAACGCTTCTGGAACCCAAAAATGGGTTACTGCTACGACATCATCGACGGACCAGACGGACCAGACGGAAAACTGCGCCCCAACCAATTGTTTGCCATTTCCCTGCCTCACAGCCCACTCACCCCCGAACAACAGCGCTCCGTCGTCGATGCCTGCTCGCGCCATTTGCTCACCGCGCACGGCTTGCGCAGCCTTTCCCCCGACGATGATGACTACATCGGCAGTTATGGCGGCGACCAACTTAAACGCGACGGCGCTTACCACCAGGGAACAGTCTGGGCGTGGCTGATCGGTCCCTTCGTTACCGCTCACCTTCGGGTGTATAATGATACGGCCGTTGCCCGCTCGTTTTTACGGCCGTTAATCCAACACATGGCCGACCACGGCGTTGGCAGCATCAGCGAAATTTTTGATGGCGACCCACCCTTCACCCCGCGCGGCTGCATCGCCCAGGCCTGGAGCGTCGCCGAAGTCTTACGCGCCTGGCAATTAACAGAAGACAATTCGTAATTATTCCCGTTTGCAGGTGGCCGGTCGTCCACAACCGCCCACCTACAAATGAACAAATCCAGCCAAAGCATCATGGAACCAAAACCCAAGTTCGGACTAGAACAATACCCGCCCGGCACAGACATTATCCGCCAGGGCGACACACCCGAAAAATTCTACATCATCACCAAAGGGGATGTAGAAATCGTCCGCCACCTGGTAGACGGGTACGAAATCATCATCGACCGCATGGGCGAAGGCTCTTACTTCGGCGAAATCGGCCTGCTCAAAAAAGCCAAACGCATCGCCACCGTCCGCGCCAAAACCAACGTTGAAGTCATGGCCATGAGCCACGACACCTTTGAACGCTGGCTGAACGATTCCCAAATTAGCCGTCAGGAAATTGACGCCGTCATGGAAGAGCGCCTCATGCTGATCGGCGATTTACAATTAGTCGACGGCGTTGTTCCCGGCCAAGAAAACGACGACACGGCCGTGCCCACCGCCGCCGACATCATCGAAGCCGCCACCCCAGCCACCGCCGGACAACAAACCTTCAACCCCGGCGACATCATCATCCACCAGGGCGAAACCGCCGACAAGTTCTACATCATCGTCTCCGGGGCCGTCGAAATATTTTATTACGAACCCAACGCCGCCGATACCATCATCGCCCAGCTAGACAGCGGCAACTATTTTGGCGAAATTGGCCTCCTGGAAGGCAGCAAACGCACCGCCAGCGTCCGCGCCACCACCCCGGTCAAAGTCCTTGTCTTCGACCGCGAAACCTTCAGCCGCTGGATCTCCGACGCGCCTGCCAGCCGGTATGAACTTTGGCGCACGGCCGCCGAACGACGCGATAATACCAAACCCCTGCCACCCATCGGCGGCATCCGCTCCATCGACACCACCCAAATGATCGAAGTGGATCGCGCCATGATCGAAGATTACCGCATCGAACTCATTCAAATGATGGAAAACGCCGGCCGCAACCTGGCGCATCTGGCCCGAAAACGCTTCCTAAACGGCGACCCGCGCGGCCAAAGTGTGGTCATTTTAGCCGGTCATGGCGGCAATGGCGGCGGCGGGCTGGTTTGCGCGCGCCACCTGCATAATTGGGGAGCCAAAGTCCACGTATTCATCACCAAGTCAGACGAAAAGTTTCGCGGCGTACCCGCCCATCAACTTGAAATTTTGCGGCGCATGGGCGTCTCCGTCACCATCGGCGCAGGCATGGTGCTCAACAACCTGCTCACTACCGATCTCATTATCGACGCCATCATCGGCTACAACCTGGCCGGTGCGCCCTATGGCGTCGCCGCGCAGTTTATCCAATGGGCCAATGTGCAAAACACGCCTATACTCAGCCTGGACGCACCCTCCGGGTTAGACACCACCACCGGTAAAGTATTCGATCCGGCGATTCGCGCCTCGGCCACCATGACCCTGGCTCTGCCTAAAGATGGACTGCGCCACGAAACCGGCGAAGGCGTCGTGGGCGAATTGTATCTGGCGGACATCGGCGTACCGCCTGACCTGTATGCCGGACCCAAACTCGGCTTTGAGATTGGCCCCATTTTTGCCGAAAACGACGTTATCCGCCTAGATTTATGACAGTAGACATTGCCGAACTGAAGAAATTGGCCGGCGAACGGGCCGCTGAATGGGTGGAATCGGGCATGGTCGTGGGACTAGGGACGGGCAGCACGGCCGTTTACGCCACCAGAGCCATCGGCCAACGGTTACAAGACGGCCGTCTCCACCACATCCTCGGCATCCCCACCTCCGAACAAACCGCCCGCCAGGCACAAGAAGCCGGTATCCCCCTGACCACCCTCGACGATCATCCGATTATCGATCTCACTATCGACGGCGCCGACGAAATCGATCCCCACCTGAACCTGATCAAAGGTTTGGGCGGCGCGCTGCTGCGCGAAAAAATCGTCGCCGCCGCCTCCCGGCGCATGATCGTCGTCAGCGATGCGCGGAAAGTGATTGCCAAACTGGGCACACTCGCGCCCCTGCCGGTGGAAGTGATCCCCTTCGCCCGACGGCCGGTCTGCGACTACCTGACCAGCCTGGGCGCGCAAGTGACCTTGCGGCGTGATAAAGAACTGGGGCAACGGCCGTTCCTCACCGACGAGGGCAATATCATTCTGGACTGCACCTTCCCTCAGGGCATCGACGATCCGGCCGCCCTCGCCCAAACCATCATCGCCCAGCCCGGCGTGGTGGAACACGGCCTCTTCCTCAATCTGGCCACCCTGGCTGTCATCGCCGCGCCCGATGGCCTGCAAATCCTCAAACGAAGCGAGATCTAACATGACCCTGCGACCCCTCCGATTCATCCTCAGCGCAGCCCTGCTGCTGGCCGCCATCACCGCCTGCAACGCCGGCGGCGGCGGTGAACCCATCACCACCGCCAGCGGCCTGCAATACACCGAAACAAAGACCGGCAGCGGCCCGCAAGCCCAGCCCGGCGACCTCGTGTCCGTCCACTACCGTGGCCGACTGGACGACGGGACCGAATTCGATAATTCCTACGATCGCGGCCAGCCCTTTCAGTTTGTCCTTGGGCGCGGCAACGTCATCGCCGGCTGGGACGAAGGCATCGCTCTGATGAAACAAGGCGGGCAAGCAACCCTCGTCGTTCCGTCCAGTCTGGCTTATGGCGGCCACGGCGCCGGCGGCGTCATCCCGCCCAACGCCACCCTCACCTTTGATGTGGAACTGGTGGCCGTCCAACCCGGCCCAGAAGGCGGGCCAGAATCGCCCACGGCCGTTGATCCCGCCGAATTCACCACCACCAACAGCGGCCTGAAATATGTCGACCTGCTGGTAGGCAGTGGCGCACTCCCCCAACCCGGCCAAACCGTCACCGCCCACTACACCGGCTGGCTGTTAGATGGAACCAAATTCGACAGCTCCCTGGATCGCGGCGTGCCGCTCTCCTTTCCCATCGGGCAGGGCAACGTCATCGCCGGTTGGGATGAAGGGCTGGCCACCATGAAAGTCGGCGGCAAGCGGCAGTTGGTCATTCCCCCGGAACTGGCCTATGGCGCAAACGGCGCCGGCGGCATCATCCCGCCCAACGCCACGCTAATTTTTGAAGTGGAACTACTTGATGTGAAATGATGCGTGATGCGTGATGCGTGATGCGTAAACCAGTGGTATCACGCATCACGCCGGCTCCCCAAATGTATCAAAGCTCATTCTGGCGGCAGCGGGATCTCTAGCGCGTCGGCGTAGGGGTTCCCGGCCACATCCAGCAGCAAAACTGGCTCCAGCGAGGGGTAACGATACATGCCGCTACGCATGAACAACGGCCGTTCCCCTTCCCCCTCTCCCGGCCACGGCAGCACAAACCGGCTCACCACCACATCCCCGGCGCGCCACTGCCAGGGCGCAAACGCCGCCGCATCCACCTGCGCCAATCGCTGCCCATCCGCGCCCTGCACATGGTTGAACAGATGATAATCGGCCGGGTCGGGATTATCTCCAGTGCGCCAATGCAGCCGCCAGACGGCCGTTCCCTCCGCCTCATCCACCGCCAGATCGTACCCCAAGAAATTTACCCAATTCGCCAGCAGCACCACGCCGTCGAACGCCGTCTGCGGCGGGGGCGCGCCGCCCGGCAGCCGCAAAACCGCCATCACGCCCTCGCCTGGGCGCAGAGCGATGGATTCAGCGGCAACGGCCGTCTCGCGGTATACATCTGCTTCTTCGGCCAGCGTACTGTCCAAAACAACTACCGCCCCGGCCGCCGGAAACAGCGCCGACTGTCGCCCATCGACAAACCGATGCGGCGTGCCGCGCAGCAGCACATCCCACACCGCCGGAAATTCGTCCAGGTCTGGCCGTTCGCCGGCGCCAACGGCCAGTATTTCGGCCGCACCGCTTTCCGCCAGCATAGTTTGGGCGCGCACGGCCGTCGCCAACTGCCTGCCCAATGGCACGCCAAACCCGCCCGGCGTGGCCGTCTGCGCCACAAACGCCAGCAAAGCCGCCAGCGCCCAGGCCTGAGCCGCCGCCAGCGCCGTCAACCCCGCCCAGGCCGTACCCCGGACGATGGGTTTGCGGGCGGCGGCGACCCATCGCGCCCAAAATACTCCGGCAGCGATGTAGGGCGCGGGCAGCACGGCGATGAAGTAGTGGATGAAAACGGGCGTGCCGCGCCACAACGTAAAAAACAGCGGCGGCAGCAGCGCCCACACCAGCACAATAAAAGCCATTTCGGTAGACGGCGGTCCCCGATGCCGCCAGATCAGCCAGAGCCAGCCCAACCAGACCAGACTGGCGGCCAACAGCGCCCCTACCAGCAGAACAACTGCGCCCAGCCAGGGCACACGCGCCAGATACGCCTGAAACGCATCCGGCCCGGCCAGGGAATGAATTTCCGCGCCCCGGCTGAGGAGCCAGGCGTAACGAAAGGCATCCAGACTCCAGCCGACGGCCGTTTCGCTGCCGGCAGGCAAATGAATCTGGTCGCGGTTTTGCCACAGGTAGATGAGAAAGGGCACGGCCGTTAACACGGCCAACCCACCGCCCACAGCCACATCACGCCAGACCACGCGCCGCCGAAAAACCAGCAAAAAGAGCAGCGTCGCCGGGATGAGGGCCATGGCCGCCAGGTGGATTTGCACGGCCACGCCCAGGCAGAGCAAATGCAGCCAGAGCCAGCGCGGCCGTTTTTCCACAAAGGCCAGCGCCGCGCCAATCGCCCAGCCCATCACAAACAGCGGCAGCAAATTTTGCGCCCAAATTTTGCGCGAAAAGATAACCGCCCACGGGCTGACGGCAAATAGAAGCGTGGCGGCGATGGCCGCCTGCGCCCCCCAATACCGCCGCACCAGCCAGTAACCGGCCAACACGGCCAGCGAATTGAGCAGTCCGGTAAACAACGTGGCGGCGTAAACGTGGGGCCAGATCAGCAGCGGGATGGCGTAAATCCAGACGCTCATGGGGAAATTGGGCAACCCGACAGAACTGCTGATGCCGCGCAGGGCCAAACGGCCGTCGGCCATGTCCAGCGCCAGCGCCAGCAGCCGCGCTTCGTCGGCTTTAAATTCGGTCAGACCCGGGTATGAAAGGCGGAGAACGGCCGTTACCAATATGATCCCGGCCACTACCGCCCACTCCCACCGCCCGTTTTTCCCCGCTGCTTTCATCCTTCTTCCTTCAAACTCAGGCTCACCGGGCAGTGATCGGAACCCATGACGTCCGGGTGAATGGCCGCCCCAGCAACTCGCGGCCACAACTCTGGGCTGACAAAGAAATAATCCAACCGCCAGCCTACATTCCGCCCTCGCGCCCCGCCAATGTACGACCACCAGGAATACGCCCCGGCGCGCTCCGGGTACAACGCGCGGAAAGTATCCACGTACCCTTGCGCCACCACATCGTCGATCCAGGCGCGTTCTTCCGGCAAGAAGCCGGTGGTGGTTTGATTTTGCCTCGGTCGAGCCAGATCGATTTCCTGGTGCGACGTATTGACATCGCCGCAAAACACCACCGCCTTACCCTGCGCCCGCAGGTCGTTACAAAAGGCCAAAAAGTCGGCCTTGTAGGCCATTTTGTAGGGCACTCGGCTGTGGTCGCGGCTGCCGTTGGGGAAATACGCGCCGATGAAAACGAAATCCCCATAATCGGCGACGATGGTGCGACCTTCGCGGTCATAGTCTGGAATATCCAGACCGATTTGCACCGACAACGGTTCCGTTTTGCTGTATAAAGCCACGCCGCTGTACCCTTTTTTCTCTGCCCAGGCCCAATAGGTGTGGTAGCCGGCCGGCGCACGCAGGGCGTCTTCCAATTGATCGGGGTGGCATTTGGTTTCTTGCACGCACAGCACGTCGGGCTGCGCGGCGGTCAGCCAATCCAAAAATCCTTTGCCGTGCGCGGCGCGCAGGCCATTGACGTTCCAACTAAATAATTTCATGGGCTAATTCTAGTCGATTGTGGAGGGGATGGAAAATGACAGCGTTTCTATCGGCTTTGGCCAATGGAGTACAAGCAAATCGCCACAAACTTACGCCAAAAGGGGTTGGTAACTAGTACTTAACTCCTAATTTGCTGTCATTCCGTTACTTTTTCCCCGGCGTTCCGACTTGACACCTAGCCGTGCCTTGTGCACAAGGGGCGGTAAGTTGGTCAAAACACCAGCGCAGTGACCATGGCCGACAAGATAGCGTACAGGCAGAAACGTATTGGTAAATCGATGCGGGCGTAATGGATGATTGTGAATTGAGACTGGTATTGGTAAACGGCCGTCAACCTAAAAATTTCACCCTCCGCGCAAATTCATGTAACGGGAACAACCGTGACCGTATTGGTAGTTACCCTCTTTTTTTTATGACAGGCAATCTTTTTGCCACCGGCGCGCCCACTTTCCAAAAATAACTGTCTGGCGCGGCAAAATCAGATACATGTCATTCCCTGTATCGAAAGGAAAATCTCATGAAAACAAAATCTAAAACTGTCTTTACCTGGAAAAAATTAGCTATTTGCCTGCTGCTGATCTGCCTCTGGCAAATCGGCCAGGCGCAAACGACCTGGGCGCAAAGTTCACCCACGCAAACCGGCGCCAACACGGCCGTTGCCTCGCTGACAATTCAAGGCCAGGTGCACAATGCCACGGCCAACGCGCCGCTGTCCGCAGCCATGCCGGTTACTCTCTACGCCTACAACGACAGCTACACCCAAACCAACTCGTTTTCCACCACGCTGGAGGCGGACGGCCGTTTCAGCTTTGCCCTGGACAACATGCCCACCAACTGGGTTTATCTGGCCAGCGTCACGTTCAACGGCTTAGAATACACCAGCGACATTGGCCAGCCGTCTAGCGCCAATTCCCTGGACCTGCCCATCACGGTTTACGAACGAACCAGCGATCCGGCGGCCATTACCGTGCCCCAGCTCGAAATCGTCCTGACACCGCTGGGCGAGCAAATCCAGGTAACTGAGCTATATACGTTTAACAATGAGGCGACGGCCGTTTTCGGCGGCGCGCCAGACGATCCCCAAGCCAGAACCATCACCATTTCTGTACCGGAAAGCGCGCAAAACCCCACGTTCGAGCGCGGCGCCGGCCCCAACCTGGGCTTTCTGCCCGTCAGCACATTTCGCCAGGAACGCGGCCAATGGGTCGACAGCCAACCGCTGCGCCCTGGCCCATCCAGCCTGACGCTGCTGGTGACGTACAATGTGCCCGCCACAGAAGTGGCTCACCTGAATCATGCGCTCAACTATCCGGTAGACAGCGTGCGGTTGTCTATGCCGGAAAACGGCCTCCAACTCGACAGCGCCGATTGGCAGCAAGAAGCATCCCAATCGAACGGCGGGGACGAGGTGGCGTTGACATACGGCCGTGCCAATCTCGCCGCCGGTCAGGTTCTAACTATCCCCCTGGCAGTAGACCAGCCCGCCGCCAACGGCAGCGAATGGCTGCTCAGCGCCATCATCCTGTTGGCAGCCGCCGGTATCGCCGGCCGCATGATTTATTTGCGCCGACGACCTCTTCCTGTGCTGACAGATGAGGACTCATTTCTTAATGCGTGAACGGTTTTCAGCCATTAGAATATGTGGAGGCAAGAAGGCTGTCTGATAAGGACGGCCTATCTTCTTTGAGGCCATTTCACGCGCAGTACATTTTGGGAGAAATCAGTGCGAAATCGATTATCAGTTTCTTTTACGCGAAAGCAGCAATTTATCGACCCGACGGTAACGGCCGTAAAACCCTATGAGCTAGAACTCAGCCTATTCATGGTGTTTGTGCTGACCGGCGTCTACATCGCCTACGAACTGCTGTCCGAACCCAGAGGCGGCCACCCATTTGGGCATGCCCTGGGCATTGTCGGCGCGCTGCTCATGCTGATGACCGAAATACTGTACAGCCTGCGCAAACGCACCACCTGGCTAAATTGGGCCGGACCGGTGCGGTATTGGCTCTCGTTCCATATCTTTACCGGCATAATTGGCCCTTTTATGGTGCTTATGCACACCGGGCTGCAATTTCGCGGCCTGGCCGGACTCAGTTTCTTTCTCACCCTCATCGTTGTGGGCAGCGGATTTATCGGCCGTTACCTGTACACCGCCTTGCCGCGCACCATGAGCGGCGTCACCGCCTCCAATCGTGAACTCATGCAAGAGATGCAAGCCATCGAAGAGAAGCTAACCCAGCTTAAAATGATGCGCCCGCAGCGCGAACAAGAGATCGTAACGGCGCTGAGTGAACGCACCACCCAGCGCAACCCAATGTTGACCATGCTCGGCCGTTCTTATTACCAATGGCGCTATCACCGCCGCTTGCAAAAAGAACTGCGCCGCCTGGACCAAATCGAAACGCAGCAGCGGCAGCAGTTTAGCCAGTTGCTGGAGCAAAAACGCACTCTGGAAAGGCAGATGGAAATGTTGGCGGCCACGCGGCGCATGATGCGCGCCTGGCATCTGCTCCACATTCCCTTTGGCCTGACTTTATTTTTCTCGGTGGCCATTCATATTTTTGCCACCTTTTATTATCGCGCAGGATTGTTCAAGTGAAAGAATATCGCCGCCTGGAGCGCCAACACCCTATCTTTTCGCCTATCGCGCTTATCTCCACCTTTCTCCTGGCCCTGGGGCTGGGGATTGGCGTTTATTTCACCGGCGGGGCTGCGTTTAGCCCTGGCAGTTTGTCGGCCGTCCGCCACAGCGATGTGGTGATGCAAGGCGCCAGCAGCCATGCAGACTTGCACAACGACTGCCAGCAGTGTCACAAGCCGTTTGCCGGGATTGATGCTGCCCGCTGCGAAAACTGCCATGAAAATATCGCGCAGGATCGCGCCAGCGGGGAGAATCTGCACGGCCGTATGGCCGATGTAGCCAACTGCGGCGACTGTCATCTGGAACATCGCGGCCAGGATTATGATCTGAAAACGGCCGCCGTCGTCGATTTCGACCACACCCTCACGCGGTTCACGCTGGCCAAACACACGGTTGGGTATGATACACGGCCGTTAGAATGCGCCGCCTGTCACCAGGAAGCCGGCACCTTTGCCGTTCCCCTCGCCGCCTGCGCCAACTGCCATCAGGACGCCGACAAAACCTTTATGGACAAACACCGCCAGGCTTACGGCGAAAACTGCCTGAACTGCCACGATGGCCACGACACCATGGCCGACTTCACCATGGAAGAGCACGCCCAAAAATTCGCCCTCACCGGCGCCCATGCCACCACCATTTGCGAAGATTGCCATGCCAATGGCCAATTTGAAGGCACTCCCCAGGAATGCGTGGCCTGCCACGCCGAACCAGAAACCCATACCGGCATGTTTGGCACAGCCTGCGCCGACTGCCACACGCCCACCGGCTGGAAACCAGCCATCATGGATGGGCAAGCCTTCGATCACGAGTTGGACACCGCTTTTAGCTTGAGCAAACACGTGAATAATTATGACCAACGGCCGTTCACCTGCCGTTCCTGCCACACCGACCAACAACCCGTCAGCTTCGACGAGGCCCAATGCGCCACCTGCCACCTGCAAGGCGATCCTATCTTCATGACCAACCACACCAACCAGTTCGGCTTCAACTGCCAGAGCTGCCACGATGGCACCGGTAACATGACCAACTTCGACCACAACCTGATCTGGCCGCTCGAAGGGCAGCACCTCGCTCTGGAATGCACGCGCTGCCATGTCGATCAGGTCTTCAAAGGCACAGCCCGCGAATGCGTGGCCTGCCACGAAGAACCGGCCATCCACGCCGGCCTGTTTGGCACCCAATGCGAAGCCTGCCACACGGCCGACGCCTGGCTGCCCGCCCGCCTGCGCCAACACGAATTTCCGCTTGATCATGGCGAGCAGGGTCAATTGGACTGCGCCGTTTGCCATGTGGCGTCCTATGATCAATACACCTGCACCAATTGCCATGAACACGATGCCAACGAGATGATAAGAGAGCACGACGAAGTTAATTTAGGTCAAATCGACCTCTTTTCTTGCGCTGAATGCCACCCCACTGGTACCGAAGAAGAACACGGAGAGGACGACTAAAACAGCTATGGGTACGTTAAAAGCCTTAAAACAACTCATCACCGGTTCCGCCAAACAACCAGATAAGCCCCGCGAATTGGGGCGCGTTGTGCCGGATGCCAGCCGCTGTGTTCAATGCGGCATTTGCGGCTACAACTGCCCGGTCGGCATTCCGGTACGCGATTATGCCCGCCAGGGTCTGCCCGTAACCGATCCGACCTGCATTGCCTGCGGCAACTGCGTGAATATGTGTCCACGCGGCACCCTGCGTTGGGAAACCAGCAATCATGTCATCGTATTAGAACGTTTTGCCGAAATAATGGGTGATCCGGACCCGCTAAAGGGAGAGTGAACAGCTAATGTCTAAACAATACCTGATCATCGGCAACGGCGCCGCCGGGGCAACGGCCGCCGAAACCATTCGCCAACACGACCCCCTCGGCGAGATCACCATTGTGACCGCTGAACCGTATCCCATGTATTCCCGGCCAGGGCTGGCTTATGTGCTCACCAACGCCATTCCCGCAAAACAAGTGTTTTGCCGCACGCTGGCCTGGTATGACCAATTGAACCTGACGCTGGTTTTGGGGAAGGCAACCCAGGTCGATGTCTTGAAGCAGTTGGTGAAGTTGGAAGACGGCCGTTCCCTGCCCTACGATCGCCTGCTCATCGCTACCGGCGCGCGCGCCACCCCGCCGCCCTACCCCGGTCACGAGTTGCAAGGCGTCGTCTATCTGGACACCATCGACGGCACCAACGAACTCGTCGAACGCGCCAAACGCGCCAAACGCGCCGTTGTCGTCGGCGGCGGCATCACCGCCCTGGAACTCACCGAAGGTCTGTCCCATCGCGGTGTAGAAACCCACTACTTCCTGCGACGCGACCGGCTCTGGAGCCAGGTCTTCAACGACGACGAAGCCCGCCTGCTGGAAAAAATTATGCGCGCCCACCACGTTCACATCCACTACAACACCGAAGTCACCGAAATCATCGGCGACCGGCGCGGGCGTGTGCGCGAAGTCAAACTGCAGGACGGCTCCACCTTTAAGTGCGATTTGCTGGGCGTGGCCATTGGCGTCAAGCCGCCGCTGGACCTGGTGCAAAACAGCCCCATCCAAACCGACCGGTCCATTCTGGTGAACGAATTCATGGAAACCAGCGTCCCCAACGTCTATGCGGCCGGCGACTGCGCGCAGGTTTATGATCGTTGGACAGAAAAGCACATGGTAGACATTCTCTGGCCCAGCGCCGTGGCTGAAGGCAACGCCGCCGGGCTTAACATGGTCGGCAAACGACACGCCTATGTCAAAGGCTCGCCGTTTAATGCCTGCCTTTTATTTGGTTTGCACATTACCACCATCGGACAAATCAATCCGCGCCGCGAAGGCGACGACGAAGTAGAAGTGCTACAGCATATTTCTCGCGGCTCGTCGGAAGTGTGGTACACCCACCCCCGAACATTCCGCAGCGCCTGGGCGGCAGACGGCGACAACACCGTGCGCCTTGTCCTGAACGGGGACCTGCTCGTCGGAGCGGTGGTCATCGGCGAGCAAAGTCTGGCTGACGCGCTCCGCTACTTCATCGAACATCAAGTGAATATTCACCATCTGCGCGCCGACCTGGCCGCCGGTGGCGCGACCTTGAAACAAAGCGTGCTGCGTTTTTGGCAGCAGCTTCAAGCAGCAGTACCGGCAGCAGCCTGAGGAGGCCCAGATGATCCGAAGAATTGTATTGATCACATTAGGGGTTGTCTTGTTTTTAACGGTAGTTGGTAGTGCCGCGACGTACACATTAGCAGACAACGGAAAAAATTTACCGGGAGACAAATGGTTCGACACACAATGGGCGGCTGAGCAGTTTTGGATGTATCGGATGCAGCCCAGCAGCCTGAGTCGGGCCGAAAAGTCATTGGACCTGTTAAGTCGGCGATTGGATAATATTGAATCGTGCCAGGCTCTGACCTGCACGGGGTCGGCCCTGAACTACATGGATTTTGCGTTTGGGCAGGCGGTAACGGCCGTTTTCAATGCCCCACCCGACAATCAAGAAGAACTCATCAACCGACTGCGCAGCCTGACCCAACAGGCGCTGGCCTTGCTAGATACCATCGATGCTCTCATGCAATCCGAAGGTGGGGTCTCCCCTGTCGCCCTCTCAGCCCGCTTACAAACACTCCTGGCCGCCCTCGATGATCCCGAACTACGCGCCAATATAGCCCAACTGAACGCCGCCGACGAAACCCTCACTCGAGACCGAACGGCCGGCGATTCGACAGGGAATGGCCTGGGCAACTTAAATCTCGGCCGTCTGTCAAATCCGCTGTCCGTACCATTTCCCGATGGGGCGGTGGACCACAGCTTCTTCCCTCTCGCCGGCGGACACGACAACCTGGAATGCACCAACTGCCACACCTCCGGCGATTACCAGGGAACCAGCCCCACCTGCGTCGCCTGTCACGCCAAAGATGAACCCCATGAAGGTCAATATGGCGCAGACTGCGCGACCTGTCACGTCATCGCCAGTTGGCAACAAGTAACATTCGATCATACCCTCGTGCGCAGCCAGGAATGCAGCGCCTGCCACACCCCACCGGCCAACCATTACGAAGGTTCCTGCCGCGCCTGCCACAGCGACACCACCGATTTCCGCAATGCCACCTTCAACCACACCACCATCGGCGCTAAAGATTGCGCAGGGTGCCACACGCCCCCGGCCAATCACTACCAAGGCGCGTGCCGTGCCTGCCACAGCGACACCACCGATTTCCGCAACGCCACCTTCAATCACAGCGGCATCGGCACAACAGACTGCTCATCTTGCCACACGCCGCCAGCCAACCATTACCAGGGATCGTGCCGCGCCTGCCACAGCGACACCAGCAACTTCCGCAACGCGACTTTTAATCACAGCGGCATCGGCACAACAGACTGCTCATCTTGCCACACGCCGCCAGCCAACCATTACCAGGGATCGTGCCGCGCCTGCCACAGCGACACCAGCAACTTCCGCAACGCGACTTTTAATCACAGCAATATTGGCGCCACGGAATGTTCGGCCTGCCACAATCCACCGGCCAACCATTACCAGGGATCGTGCCGGGCTTGCCACAGCGACACCAGCAATTTCCGCAATGCGTCGTTTAGCCACAGCACCATCGGCACCACGGAATGTTCCGCCTGCCACAATCCACCGGCCAACCATTACCAGGGATCGTGCCGCGCCTGCCACAGCGACACCAGCAATTTCCGCAATGCGTCGTTTAACCACAGCACCATCGGCAATACGGATTGTTCCGCCTGCCACAACCCGCCAGCCAACCACTTCCAGGGCGCGTGCCGCGATTGTCACAGCGACACCAGCAATTTCCACAACGCGACCTTTAACCACAGCACCATCGGCACTACGGAGTGCTCGGCCTGCCACAACCCGCCGGCCAACCATTATCAGGGATCGTGCCGCGCCTGCCACAGCGACACCAGCAATTTCCACAATGCGTCGTTTAACCACAGCACCATTGGCAATACGGATTGTTCCGCCTGCCACAACCCGCCGGCGAACCATTTCCAGGGCGCGTGCCGCGACTGCCACAATGACACCAGCAATTTCCACAATGCGACCTTTAACCACAGCACCATCGGCAATACGGATTGTTCCGCCTGCCACAGCGCGCCGGCAAATCACTTCCCAGGCGCGTGTCGAGCCTGCCACACAGATACCAGCAATTTCCACAACGTGAACTTTAGCCACGACGGGTTAACGGACTGCCAGGGCTGCCATGCGCGGCCAAACAACCATTTCCCCGGCCAATGTTCAGACTGCCACAATACAGGCGGCTGGGGCGGCGCATCGTTCAACCATTCGTTCCCCACTGGTCATGGCGGGGCCAATAATAACTGTTCGACGTGTCATCCGGGCGGAAATTATTCGGGCTACACCTGTACATCCTGCCATGACCAGGGGAGTATGGACCAGAAGCACCATGAGGTTGGGGGTTATAGTAATAACTGTGCCCAATGTCATCCAAATGGGCAGGAAGATTGAGGTAGGTCACAAAAAAAGGCATAGAGGGGAAACGGCCGTTTCCCCTCTATGCCTTACTTAGCAACCGCTTATCTTTAGCTTAAGTACAATTTATGTTCTCGGCTTATGATTACTCATGAAGTCGCCAAAAAAAGTGTTCACCCCCGGTTCTCCCTCCTGGCCGGGGGTGAACGCTTTTTAAACCCCTTTTACCGAACGTACAGGCGCGGAACCCGCGTGTTGATATTGGTCAGCACCTCATAAGGAATGGTTCCTGCCCACGCCGCCAGGTCTTCGCAGCGTATCGCCGCCGCCCCCGATTCCCCCAACAAAATCACTTCATCGCCATTGTAGGCGCTGTCCCATTCGATATTGACCATGATCTGGTCCATGCACACGCGGCCCACCACCGGATACCGTTTGCCGCGAATGATCACCTCCGCCTGGCCCGACATGCGCCGGAAGTAACCGTCCCCATACCCCACCGGCACCGTCACTACCCGGACCATGTGGTCGCTTTGCCAGTCCGAGCCGTAACTGACCGGATGATCGGGCTGAACGACCTTGAAGTAAACCACGCGAGATGTCCAGGAGAGCGACGGCCGTACCGCCACCGTCCGCGCCACCTCCGCCGAGGGATAAACACCATACAACAAAATCCCCGCCCGCACCATGTCGAACCGTGCTTCCGGCAACTGCAAGATCGCGCCGGAATTGGCGATGTGGCACAGCAACGGCCGTGCCAGCCCTCGCCGCTCATACACAGCCAGAACCTCACGAAACCGGGCCAACTGCACCTGCGCCGAGCTGAGATCGGCGGCGTCCGCGTTGGCAAAATGGGAATAAATGCCTTCCACCTGACAGTATTCACAAGCCAGCGCCGCCTCGATCAGGGCGGCGGCGTTGTAATAATGCACGCCGATGCGCTCCATGCCGGTGTCCACTTTCAGGTGGACTTTGGCCTGCACGCCCATCTCTTTGGCGGCCTCATTGATTTGGCTCAATTTATCCACTGAGGACGCGGTAATGGTCAGGTCGTGGCGCAAAAATAGGGGGACCTGATTGCCGATGAGACCGCCCATGACCAAAATGGGTGTCTGCACGCCGGCCTCGCGCAAGAGAATGCCTTCTTCCAGAAAGGCGACGCCCAGATAGGGCGCGTCTAACGTAACCATATGGCGGGCCACTTCCACCAATCCGTGCCCATAGGCGTTGGCCTTGAGAACCGCCATGACCTGCGCGGGAGCCACGGCCGTTTGAATGGCCCGGTAGTTGTCTGTCAGGCGGGATAAATCAACGGTAACGGCCGTTGGTCGCACTACCCCATTGCTGCTAATTGTCGCTTCGTTCAAAATACCATCCTGATTCCATGTTAAAATCACACAGCATTGTAGCGGACTACACAAACAGGTCGCAAGGCCGGAAGCAAATTTTAGGCGAATGGTAAGAAATGAGGGCGATAGCAAATAGTCAACAGCGGCGCGTGTGGGGTACGGCCGTTTCCGTTATACTTACTGTCTGCGCCCACCTGCACATGGGCCGATTGAACCAGGCAAAAAAGAGCGGGCAATGTACAAAATAGGCGATTTTTCTCAATTGGGGCAAGTCTCCGTGCGTATGCTGCGGCACTACGACAAGTTGGGCTTACTAAAACCCGGTCAGGTGGACCAATGGACCAGCTACCGTTATTACACACTGGACCAATTGCCCCGTCTCCACCGCATTATAGCCCTGAAAGATTTAGGCCTTTCTCTGGAACAAATCGGCATTTTGCTAAAAGATCCGCAGTCCGACGCACTTTTACAAGAGATGCTGCGCGAACGGCAGCGAACCATCGCGCAGCAGTTGGCCGAAGAGCAGGCCAGGCTGGCGCGTGTTTCTGCCCGGTTACAACAAATCGAGCATCTCCACGATCCCATTCCGTATGAAGTGGTCCTGAAAGAGCTGCCCCCGCTCTATGTGATCGCCGTCCGCGAAGTGGTGCCGCACGTTGCCCAAATGGGCGAAGTGCGTGACCGGTTGCTCCGATCTCTCTATCGGACGCTGGCGGATTACCACATAGAAGCTGGAATTGAATTAGCCGTGTACCACTTGCCAGCCTATTCCGAAACAGACATCGAGATGTCGCTGGCGGTAGAGGTCGCCCATGGGATTCACCTGCCTCCCACCGAAACGACGCTCAAAGCCTATCACTTGCCCGGCGCGCCGCTGGCCGCCAGCATTGTTTACCACGGCAGCATGTGGAACATTCCCGATGTGGTGGTGAATTTGTATCGCTGGCTGGGCATGAACGGCTACGCCAGCGCCGGAGCGTATCGGGAAATCCACCTTTTTGGCCGCGAATTAGACCTGTTTGCCAGTGACCGGCCGGAAGACGCCGTGTTTGAAATTTTGGTTCCCGCTGAACCATTCGTTTGAACGGCCGTTCCCCGCGCACCACCAGCCCCAAACCGGTTGATCCTGATCTTCATTATTTTCCTACTTGACTCTGACACTGTGTCAGACTGTATCTTTTTGGCTATCAACAAAACAAGGAAATGAACCATGAGTAATCAAAACGTACACGTTATTTTTGGCACCGGCCCGCTGGGAACGGCCGTCATGCGCGAACTTCTCCGTCAGGGCCAGCCAGTCCGCATGGTCAACACCCGCGGCCAGGCCGACGTACCGGCCGCAGTCGAAGTGGTTAAGGGAGATGCGTACTCGGTGGAATCGGTAACGGCCGTTACCACCAACGCCCAGATCGTCTACCAATGCGCCCAACCCGCCTACCACCAATGGCCGGAAAAATTCCCGCCCATGCAAGCCGCCATTTTAGAAGGCGTCGCCCGCAGCGGCGCAAAACTGGTACTGGCCGAAAACCTGTACATGTATGGCGCAGTCAGCGGCCAAATTCACGAAGGTCTGCCCTACAACGCCCACACCCGCAAAGGCAAAACACGCGCCCAAATGGCCCAAAGCGCTCTGGCCGCCCACCAGGCGGGCAACGTGCGCGTGGCCATTGGGCGCGGCTCCGATTTCTTTGGGCCGGGCGTTCTCGATTCCACGCTGGGCGACCGGGCGATTGTTCCAGCGCTGGCCGGAAAGGCGGCGCAGATGGTTGGCAACCTGGACCTGCCCCACACCTACACCTTCATCGACGATTTTGGCAAAGCGCTGGTGATTCTGGGGGAGCGCGATGAGGCGTTGGGCCAGGCATGGCATGTGCCCAACGACCAACCGGACATCACCCAACGGCAAATCATGACGCTGTTTTTCGCCGAAATAGGCCAATCGCCGCAAATGAAGGGCATGGGCAAGTGGATGATGTCTTTGGGCGGCCTATTCATCCCGGCGGCGCGAGAAACGGCCGAGATGATGTATGAATTCGAGAAACCCTTCGTGGTGGACAGCAGCAAATTCGAGCGGGCCTTTGGCCAGAAGGCAACGCCCCTGCCAGAAGCCATCGCCCAGACCGTGGCCTGGTATCGAGCGCACCACAAGGAGTAAGCCAAAGGAATATTTGGTGCGCGAACCTGTTTATTCAGGCGTCACGGTTTGCCTTTTCTTCTTTTCAACCAGCCCCGGCCGCCAACCATGCGCCGCTGCAAAAAACCGGCAAACTGCTCCGGCGGCGGATAGGCGACAGTGGGCCAGGGCGGCAACTCCTGGTTTTCCAACACCCGGTTGGCGGCCTCAATGCCCGTAACCACCGCCCGCTCCAAAAAGAAAGCGGGCGTGGGATGGTACACCCAGTCGCCGCAGCAAAATAGATTGGGCCAGGGTGTGGCAATGCCCAGATGACGGCCGTTTGGTCCCACGCCAAAAAGGGTGTGGTTAACTGTGTTGCGCTGCACAACCTGATGAATGAGCGAGCCGCGCATTTCAGGGAAAGCGGCCTGCACGTCGGCGATAGCCCGCGCCAGCAGCACCGGGTCGGATTGGGCCAGGACTTCTGGCGGGCCGTAGAGGTGAACTTCCAGGGCGCTGCCACCTGTCGCTTTGTGCCAGGCCCGGTATGGGTCTTGCAATCGGTGCAGCCAGAAGTAGTTGTCGATGATAAATTCGCCGCTGAACATGCCGCCTTCCGCGCCGGATTTATCGTGGGGGGCGCGGTTGAACCAGAGGCGGATAACGGCCGTTTCCCGGCCCATCGGCCAGTAATAATCGGCTACATCGCCAGACAGGTCCGGGCTGGCTTGCAGCAGTTTGCGGGCATTGTCGGGATCAACGGCCAGAATCGCCTGGCTGGCGGGGAATGCGCGGTCGGGGGTGTGGATGAGCCAGCCCTCTCCCGCGCGGCTGAGATGGGTAACGGCCGTGTCCAACCGAATCTCTCCGCCCAACGCAAGTACCTTCGCCGCCAACGGATCAATCAGACTGGTCCCGCCATCCCCCGGCAAGTAAGAAAAACCCCAGGCGTCACGCCGCAGCAGCGTGTAATAGCGCAAAAAAGCGATAAAACCAGACAGCGGCACCTCTTCCGGCTGCGCCGACAGGCCATTCCGCGCCAGCCCAATGCAAAACGAACGAATCGCCGGCGACCAGCCGCGCATAAAATCGGACAAATACAGGCCGTCGAGGGGTTGATTTTCGGCCAGCGGGTCGATGCCCACGGCTAAAATCAGGCTGTACCAGACCAGCGGCAGCGAGAGCCAATCGCGCAGGCCCAAAATGCCCAGAAAGCGCGGCCGAATAAACAGCGCCAGGTAATGCAGCGGCGCGGGAATCCAACTGCGGCGCAGGGCGCTGCCGACGTTGGCTCGTTTGACACGGCCGTTTCGTTTGTATATCCAGGTCTCTTCTTGCGCCGGCACAAAGGCCGGGCGGATGGCGTGCCGCGACAGCATGGCCTGCAAATTGCGGTACGGCGACCAGATGCCATGCACCCCATGTTCCTGGCGGAACGGCCAGCCATCCACCGTCATGATTTTCCCACCGGCAGCTCGTCCGCCCGGAAAATCAGGGTCGGCTTCCAGCACAACAGGCTTTAAACCCCGTTCGACCAGATGCACGGCGGCGGTCAGCCCGGCCAACCCGCCGCCAATGATCACAATTGATTCACTTGTTTCCATAACCACTCAGTTGAAAACCGCATCCTTGAGAAACCACCCCATCTCCAATCCTGCCCATCACCCTGGCGCGTGGTTGTGCAGGCTGGCCTGGCGGCTGGCGGGATAACGCAGCCATTCCAGAGCATAGGCCAGAGGCCGCGCCTGCATGAGAGAGGGTTCGGCGAAGCATTGTTGGAAGCAGCTGGTGCAGTGCTGCGGCGGCGAGCCGTGGACGGCAACGGCCGTAGCCATCGCCTCTGCCCACGAATCCACCGCCAACAAATTAACCGGCCGGCCGCCGTTGCCGCCGCCTTTTCGCTCGATGGGGCGGCACGGGTACACCAGCCCGCCATCGGCCATAATGCGCGGAACCAGAGTGGGATAACAGGCGTAAGAGGTGAAATCGTAGAGCGTTTGCAAGTAGGCGTCGCTGCCTAAAATGGGCGCGCCGGCCCGTTTGGCGGCGATGAGCCGGGCGATAAACGCCTTGTATTCCGGCGATACGAGCAGTTCGTAACGCGGCCAATCATCGACAGCTTGCGGCGAAAAAGAAACGAGCAAGTTGTGTTCGCGGCAAAAATCGAGGATGGCGGGCGCGCCGGGCAGGGTTTCGGGCGAGAGAACGCAGTTGACGATGAGGCGGAAATTGTGTTGTGCTTGGAGACGGCCGTATGTCTGGATATTGTCCACAATGGCCTGCGCTGTTTTGGGCGGCATGTTGATAATCGACGCCCAATAGTCGGCGTCCAGGCTGTCCAGGCTGATGACCAGGCGGTCTAACAGAGGCAAAATCGTCTCAAACTGCGGCAGCAGCAAGCCATTGCTGAGCATGGTGATCTGCCGGAAGCGCAGGTCTGTTTTAGCAAAAGCGACCAATTCGGCGATGTGGGGGTAAAGCAGCGGCTCGCCGCCGGTCAGAATGAGGCTGTCTGTGCCGCTGCGAACGACGCGCAAAATGTGCCGGGCTTCGTCGTAGGAGAGAAATGGCGGCTGCTGCCCATTGCGCCGCGCCCCAAAATCTTCGCAGTAGGCGCAGTTGAGGTTGCAGCGCGTGGTAACGTAGAAAGTGGCGGCCAGTGGTTGGAGCAGTTGGCTGCCGCGCAGCAAGTGGAGCAAATTGGTTCCGTAATGGGGACCAGGAAAAGTCATAGGCAGTCTTAACGGCCGTGTAACTGTTCAGGTTTCTCTTTCAAGACCCCAAGGGTTTATCAAACCCTTGGGGTCTTTTTGAGCTTGTGTGCCAGGGCGTTCCACGCGCCGACCTATCGGTGGCGCGTGGCTGAATGATAACACATCAGGGTAAGTTGAGTCGGGAATTAGGCCAAAGGTCGTGAATTGGCTTGTTGAGGCTGTGGCCAAGGCGTCGAATGGTCTGCTTTTAGCCCGCGCCTAGCGGGGCGCCGGTTCGTAACAAAGCACCACAATCCCACAATCAAACGCCGTCGCTTTTTTTAGGGTCAGCTTCTGTTGGCGGTCAAGTTCTCTAAAAATCGTCAGTCCGCTGCCAATTGCGGCGGGATTTATGAACAAATGGAACTCGTCAATCAGGCCATGCGCGATGAGCGCCGATACAAAGGTCGCGCCGCCATAGGCGATGATGTCGTTCCCAGCCTGTTTTTTTAGCTGGGTAATTTCGGTCACCAGATCGCCGTTTGCCAAAACGGTGTTTTCCCACTCGGCTCTCTCCAGCGTTTTGGTGAAAACCACTTTGTGCGTGTCGGTAAATTTTTTACCGGCGGCAAACTCCGGGTGATTTGGATCGGCCGCTACGGCCGTCCAGTGAGGAATAAACCCTTCGGCAAGTTTTCGTCCGAGGACAATGCAGTCAACGGGTTCTGTTAGCCCTTTCACATAATTTTCAAGTTCCTTGTCCCAGTTTAAGGCGAGCCAATCCATTTCGCTGTTTGGTCCGGCTATGTAGCCATCAACGCTCATTTGTACTTGAAGTTTTAGTTTTCTCATTGTCCTGTTTTCCTTTGTAAGCCCATTATCGACGATTCGCTTGCTGTTGGGTGGGAGTGGGGGAAACGGCCGTTACCACCCAATACCCATTGACATTTCCGGTTACAGCAAGGCTTTCACACCCACGCAACCACGCCCCATCCTATCCCCCAAGCACCACCAAGGGAATCCCTTCCACCACCGGCACATGCGGCTCGCGCGTACCCGCCCGCCGCTGCGGAACCGGTGGGCACTCCCATGCTTCATCGGGCGTCTCGCGGCGCAAATCCTTCAGCTTCGGCAAAATGCCGCAGGCAAAACAATGATTACGGCAGTCCACCCGCGTTTCCTGCGCCTGACTCATCAAATAATCCTGCGTCAGGAACTTCTTCGTCACCGCAATATCAATATGTTCCCACGGGAAAATCTCGTCAATCGTCCGCTGGCGATGCGTGAAAAAGGTCGGGTCCAACCCCTCGGCGGCAAACGCTTCCAGCCAGGTAGCTTCCTTGAAATGTTCGCCCCAGGCGTCAAACTTGGCTCCGTTGGCCCAGGCGCGTCCCACCGCCTCCGCCACCCGCCGATCGCCGCGAGAGAGGTACCCCTCAAACAGCGATTCGCGCGGATTGTTCCACCGCAGGCGCAGCCCGTCGCCGCGCACCTGGCCCTTTAGCAAGTTTATTTTCTCGTATATTTTGTCCGTCTCATCCATCGCTTCCCATTGGAACGGGGTGTGGGGCTTGGGAATAAACGTACTGACGCCCACATTCACGCTCGCCTTTTTGCCATGGAACCGCCGCCCTTCGGCCAACACAGCCTTAGACAAATCAATAATGGCCTGCACATCTTCCAATGCTTCCATCGGATGGCCGATCATGAAATAAAGCTTGATCGTGCGCCAATCGCGCCGGTAAATCTCACGCGCTGTCTCCAGCAGTTCTTCATGCGAGACAAATTTATTGATGGTGTTACGCATCTTTTCGGTGGCCGCTTCCGGGGCCAGGGTAAAGCCGCTCTTGCGGCTGTCGCCCAGGTTGTCCATCAACTGCGTAGAAACCGACTCGATCCGCAGCGAGGGCAGCGAGATATTCAGCCCCAAATGGCCAAAACGCTGCCCAATTTTCTCCGTCAGCTCCAGCACGTTGGTGTAATCGCTGGAAGAAAGGGAAAGCAGGGCGATTTCTTCGTAACCGGTTGATTCCAGAATGTCTTCCATCGCTTGCAGCACTTCGGCGACCGGCCGTTCGCGTACCGGCCGGGTGACCATGCCGGCATGGCAAAAGCGGCAGCCGCGTGTGCAGCCGCGCATGATTTCGATGGGCGCGCGGTTATGGACCAATTCCACAAAGGGGATGATGAAATCTGTGACCGGCGGCGGCATTTGGGCCACGATGGTTTTTAGCACTTTAGCCGGCGCTTCCGGCACATTGGGGGTGATGGATTGCACCGTGCCATCGGCATGGTAGGCTACATCATAAAATCGCGGCACATAACAGCCTTCAATCTGCGCCACATACCGCAGCTGCGTTTCGCGGTCCAGATGACGCGCCGCACGCATCACCCCAATGATCTTCAAAAGCGCCTCTTCCCCTTCTCCAATCACAAACACGTCGATAAACGGGGCCATCGGTTCAGGGTTATAACAGGCGTGCCCTCCGGCCACCACCAGCGGGTAACTGGTATCGCGCTCAACGCTGCGAATCGGCATGCCGGCCAGATCCATCAGGTTTAGGGCGTTGGTAAAAAGTTGCTCGTAGGGCAAGGTAATCGCCAGCATGTCAAACTCGCGGATGGCGTGTTTGCTTTCCAGCGCATACAGCGGAATGTCACGCTCGCGCATCATCGCTTCCATATCGACCCAGGGGGAATAGACGCGCTCGGCCAGCAAATTACGGTGTTTATTGATGATGTCATAGAAGATCATCAAGCCCAAGTTCGACATGCCCAGGTCGTAAATGTCGGGGAAAGCCAGGGCGACTTTATAATCAATCTCCGCCCAGTCTTTGCGAATCTGGTTATATTCGCCGCCGGTGTAGCGCCCTGGTTTGGTTACGCGGGGCAAAATACGTTCTAAAGCGAGTTCGATTTGCTCAGGTGTTTTCATTGTGTACCAATTTTGCAGCTATCCGGGTTCTCTGGAAAGACCCTATGGGTTTGAATTTCAAAAGGGCTGCTTTCTTAAAGGCAAGCCCTTAGGGTCTTGTATAGCTGCCTTATTTTTATGATTTCTATCTGTTTTTTCGATTATAACAGGTGTTGCCGGAATTGTAGAAGCCGGGCAGAAGTATAGTCAGGAGTGATGGTCGCGTCCATTTTTTTGGCCGTTTTGACGTGGTCGGCGGCAACTCATATACTTTTGTCAAGACTATCGTGCAAAAAGCAATAATAATCGGGTGTATTATTTGTACAAAACGCCCCTATAATGACAAACGTGGATGAATGAGAAACTCATGAGCAGTAGATATGTAGTGTGCAGATGGGAACGGCCGTTCGTTCCATAGCAGTTCCCCCTCCACAGCTCACACCACAGCCAACACAACAACATAAATCCATAGGAATCCCTTACAACACATTTGATTTCAGGGTTGGATAAACCATGACTGCGCTTACCACTCGGCAAAGAGATATTCTCTATTTACTACTTGAGGCCCAAGGTCCACTGGGCGCAGTCGACCTTGCCGAGCGCATGCAGATCACCCCCAGGCAGGTTAATTATGGCCTGAAAGGGCTGCGCACATGGCTGGCGCAACGCCAGATCAACCTGGAAGTCACCCCCGGCATCGGCGCCGAACTGATCTGTTCTGCGGAGCAGCAGCGCGTTCTGACCCACGAATTAACCGCTAAAGCCCATTTCCAGCTCGTCTTATCTATCGAGCAGCGGCAGCAGCTCATGACGCTCATCCTGTTGGTAAGCGACGAGCCGCTGATTTTGTATCAACTGCAACAATTGGCTCAGGTATCGCGGACTACCATTCTGAAAGACCTGGAAGCCATCGAAACATGGATTCGCACACAAGGGTTAATCCTGGAACGACGCCAAAATTATGGCGTGCGCGTTGAGGGGTCAGAACAGCAGCGTCGTCAGGCGCTGGCGGCTTTTTTGTGGGGACAAGTGTCATTAGGCCAGCCCCTGACCGAAATGACTCATACACAAGGACTAAAGTTTGACTTAGGCAGCGATGCCGAACTGCTGCCTATTGTGGCTCATGCCAAAGAAATCATCCGCAGTTGGGACACCAGACGCACTTTTGGCCAGGTAACTTTTGCCGAAGATCAACTTGGCGGCCGTTTCACCGACGATGCCGTGCTGTATCTGGCGCTGGTGCTGGCAATCCAGACACAACGTGTCCAGACCGGTAATGCGTTGCAGTTGGAAGAGCGGACCTGGGCCTGGCTGCAAGAGTTAGGCGTTTGGCCAACGGCCGTCCAAATTTCCCGCCACCTTGGCCGCCAGCTCCACAGCAACTGGCCGGACAGCGAAATCGCCGCCATCGCCATGCACATCCTGGCCGCGCCGCGCAACGAACGCTGGCCGGGCGATCTGGAAATCGACCAGACCTTTACCGAACTCATCGACGAACTGGTACAGCACATCACGGCCGCTTTCAACATAGCCGGCCTGGAGCAAGACAAAACCCTGCGCGACGGTCTGGTTATCCAGATTATTCCAGCCTGCCTGCGCCATCGCTTTGGCCTGTGGCTGCCGCCATCCTTGCCCACCATGACCTTATCAGAAAAATACACCTTTGAGCTAAATCTGGCCTGTTCATTGGCAGAGATTATTGCAGAGCGCACGGCCGTTTCCCTGCCCGAAAGCGAAATCAACAACATCGCCCTCCTCCTGCGCGCCGCCTACATCCGCGAACAACCCAACCGTATTCAGGAAGTCATCGTCGTCTGCCCCAGCGGCATGGCCACCGCTCAATTACTCGTCGCCCGCCTCAAAACCCGCTTCCCGCGACTGGGCGTCTTACGCGTCGTCTCCATGCGCGAACTAAACCAGGAACTTACAGCCAGGGCCGAACTCATCATCACCACCGTACCCCTGCCCGGCAGCACCGTCAAAAATCAGAGCAACGTCATCCAGGTCCACCCACTGCTCTTACCAGAGGACGTAGAACGAATTACCCAATGGCTGGCCTGACCACCCAGCCTCCCCCAGTTTACTAAAACGCTCCGGACGTTTGTGTAGCGCGGCGATCCTCGCGAGATTTCCGCCAAATTTTATCCAGATACGACCCATATCTTATTCTGATAACGGGTCACCTAGTTGAGCTTGATTTGAAGAAGGAGACATCACAATGAGAGAGAAGATTCAAAGTCTGGGCGGCTTTATGGCCGGAATGATCATCCCCAACATAGGCGCATTTATTGCCTGGGGTCTAATCACAGCCCTCTTTATCCCCACCGGCTGGATTCCCAACGAAAAGTTTGCTGAACTGGTAGGCCCCATGATCGTCTACCTGCTGCCTATCCTCATCGGGTTTACCGGTGGTTCCATGATCTACGGCGTGCGCGGTGGTGTGGTTGGCGCGGCGGCCAGTATGGGCGTCATCGTCGGCACAGACATCCCCATGTTCTTGGGCGCCATGCTGATGGGTCCGCTGGGCGGCTGGACCATTAAAAAGATTGACGAAGTCCTGGAAGACAAAATCCCGGTGGGCTTCGAAATGCTCATCAACAACTTTACGGCCGGTATTTGGGCCATCGTTCTGATTTTGGTAGGCTACCTGGTCGTTGGGCCAGTTGTGGAAAGTATCAGTAATGTATTTGGCAAAGGCGTCGAAATCCTGGTAGACAACAACCTGATCGCCCTGGCAGCCATCATCATTGAACCGGCCAAAATCCTTTTCATGAACAACGCCATCAACCACGGCATTCTGGCTCCATTAGGCGTGCAGCAAGTGACCGAGCAAGGGTATTCGCTGCTGTTCTTGCTGGAAACCAATCCGGGACCCGGCCTGGGTCTGCTGATTGCTTACTATGTTGTGGGTAAAGGCCTGCTGAAGCAATCTGCCCCTGGCGCGATGATCATTCATTTCTTGGGCGGCATTCATGAGATTTATTTCCCCTACGTATTGGCTCATCCCATCATGGTTTTGTCGGTTATTGCCGGCGGCATGGCGGCCGATTTCTGGTTCTCTGTGACCAATGCGGGTCTGGTGGCCACCCCATCCCCGGGTTCGATCTTTGCCTATCTGGCTGTTATTCCGCCGGGCAAGCACTTCGCCGTACTCACCGGTGTGGCCGTTGGCACGGTGGTGTCCTTCCTGGTAGGCGCGTTTATCCTGCGTGTCCGTCCGGTTCCTGTTGAAGATGAAGAAATGGAAATGGAAGGCGCTGGCATATCGGCCGTTCCCGGCCTGGGCGACTAATGATTGGGATACGTGATGCGTGATGCGTAAACCGCATCACGCATCACGCATCACCGAAAAAGGAGCAATCATGACACACTCTATCCCTGCATCTCAAGTAAGCACCATCATCCTGGCCTGTGAAGCCGGCATGGGTTCAAGTCTGATGAGCGTCAACTCGCTCAAGAAGAAATTGAAACAAGCCAAAGTAACCAGCGTGACTGTGGTTCACAAACCGGCACGGGGCATTCCCACCGATGCGCAGGTGATCCTGGTGCATAAAGGGCTGGCCAAAGTGGCCCAGGGCAAAGCGCCCGACGCCGTCGTGGTGGCCTTCAGCCAATTCCTCAATGATCCTGTCTTTGATGGCATTGTGAAAGCGTTTACCGACAACAGCGACATTGTGAGCAATTTGGAGTAACCCTATGGCTATCTTATCTGTAGACAGAATCCGGTTGGGCGCTACGGCCGTTGACAAGGCCGACGCCATTCGCCAGGCCGGCGACCTGCTGGTCAACAGCGGCTGCGTACAGGCAGGGTATGTGCAGGGCATGTTGGCCCGCGAACAAACCATGTCCACCTACCTGGGCAACGGCGTTTCCATCCCGCACGGCCAGTTCGATAACCGCGCCGACATTTTGCAAACCGGCATTTCCGTGCTGCAAGTGCCCGCCGGCGTCGAATGGGAAGATGGCGAAAAGGCGTACCTGATCATCGGTATTGCCGCTTCTTCCGACGAGCACATCGGCGTGCTGGCCAATCTGGCCGAAGTGATCGAAGACGAAGAGATGACCCAGGCGCTCATCCAAACAGCAGACCCCGAACTCATCCTGACTCAACTTGGCGCTACAAGGGTGGAGGTTGATTAGCGGGAAAAGGGCAGTCTATTATGAAAGAACATGACCTGACGATTCACAACCCCACCGGCTTGCATGCGCGGCCGGCCAAGGTGTTTGTGAATACCGCCAAGCAGTATAAATCGGACATTCGCGTGCAGCACGGCGAAAAGAAGGCCAACGCCAAGAGTCTTATCTCCATGTTGACGCTGGGCGTGGAATGTGGCAGCGAGATTCGGCTGATTGTTGATGGCGTAGATGAAGAGGAAGCGCTGGCGGCCTTGGTTACGGCCGTTGCCGACGGCCTCGGCGAAGACCACCATGCACCTGTGGAAACGGCCGTTCCCTCCACCGCGCCCGCCAACGGCCAACAAGCCACACCCGGCAACACGGCCGTTCTCCCGGCCAACGTCATCAAAGGCATTCCCGCCGCGCCGGGCATCGCCATCGGCCCCATTTACCATCTAACCCACGAAGAAATCACCATCGACGAAACCTTTCGCGGCGCCTCTGTAGAAGAGGCCGCTTTGCAGAAAGCCCTGGACCGCGCCCGTGGCCAGTTGGTCACGTTACACAAACAAATGGTGCAGTCTACCAGCGCCAGCGAAGCCGCTATCTTTGAAGTTCACCAGGAAATCCTGGAAGACCCGGACCTGCTGGACGCCGTATTGGAGCGCATCCACAAGCAGCAAAGCGCCGCCCGCGCCTGGCAAGTCACTATCGACGGCCGTGCTAAAGCCATGGCCGCCCTCAACGATCCGCTGCTGGCCGGGCGGGCCGCCGACATTCAGGACGTGGGCTACCGCGTGCTGCGCCTGCTGATGGGCGGCGACGAGCAGCAAGTCAGCCTGCCGGATCACCCGATTATTCTGGTGGCCGCCGACCTGTCCCCCTCGGACACCGCGTCACTGGATCGGGGCAAAATCCTGGGCTTTTGCACGGCCGCCGGCGGCCCGACAGCCCATTCAGCTATCATTGCCCGCGCCCTCAGCTTACCGGCGATTGTGAGTGCGGGCACGGCCGTTCTGGACATCGCCAACCTCACCCCCGTCATCCTCAATGGCTCCGACGGCACCCTCACCATCAACCCGGACGCCGCCGCCGTGGCCCAGGCCCAGGCGCAGCAGCAATCCTGGCAGGCGGCCATGTCCCGCGCCGCCGCCACCGCCGGCGAACCGGCCATCACCCAAGACAATCACCGCGTCGAAGTCGTGGCCAATATCGGCGGACTGAAGGACGCGCGGAAAGCGGCCACCGCTGGGGCGGAGGGCGTGGGCCTGTTACGCACGGAGTTTCTCTTCCTGGAGCGCACCGAAGCGCCCACGGAATTGGAGCAGTTTGAAGTGTACCGCGACGTAGTGCAAGCCCTGAATGGGCAGCCGGTTATTGTGCGCACGCTGGACATTGGCGGTGATAAACCCCTGCCGTACATCAGCGTGCCGCCGGAAGCCAACCCGTTTTTGGGCGAACGCGGCATCCGGCTGTGCCTGAACAGGCCGGAACTGCTGCGTCAGCAGCTGCGCGCCATCCTGCGCGCCGCCGCGTTTGGCCCCCTGCGCATCATGTTTCCCATGGTCGCCGACCTGTCTGAATGGCAGGCGGCGCGGGCGATGGTGGCCGAAATCCGGGCGGAGTTGGGCGCGCCGGACGTAGAAGTGGGCATTATGATCGAGGTGCCCTCGGCCGCGCTGATGGCCGATGTCTTCGCCAAAGAGGTGGACTTTTTCTCTATCGGCACGAACGATCTGACCCAGTACACCCTGGCGATGGACCGGATGCACCCGTCTTTGGCGGGCAAATCCGATGGTCTGCACCCGGCAGTGCTGCGCTTGATTGCCCGCACGGTAGAAGCGGCGCACGCCAATGGCAAATGGGTGGGCGTCTGCGGCGAACTGGGCGCCGACCCGCAAGCCGTACCGATTCTGGTAGGCTTAGGCGTGGATGAACTCAGCGTCAGCGTGCCGTCCATCCCGTCGGTCAAGGCGCAAATCCGCGAGCTGACGCTGGCCGCGGCCCAAGCCATCGCGCAAGAAGCCCTGGCCTGCGGCACGGCCGTTGAAGTGCGTGAAATGATGCCAACGGCCGTGTCCTAACACGCCACCCAGATTGGACCAATCTTGAAAGATTGGTCCAATCTCATCCCGGCCAAATCTCTTGCAAGTCCAGCAGTCAAAATGTCGTGAGTTTTTTAAAAAAACACACGTGTTTTTTAAAAAATGTCGTGTGTTTTGGGTCTAAAACACGTGTGTTTTTAGCTCAAAACACGTGTGTTTTGCCAGCGAAACAAAAGAGCCTGCTACGGGCCTGACCCGATACATTACCCGCGAGCTTTTGTCTCGCACACCGTAAGAAGAGGTGATCCATGTCATCAAACTATGAGTTATACCGCGAAGCGAAAACGGCCGTTCCCGACAAAACCTGGGCCTGGAATATGTATGGCGCAGGCATCGAGAACATCGGTCAAGACGGCCGTCCCGAACAATTCCCTGTCCCCCACCCCGGCCCCAACCAGATGTTGGTGCGCATCGACAGCGTGGGCATGTGTTTTTCCGATGTGAAATTGATCAAACAAGGGGGCAGCCACCCCAAATTGTACAATCGTGACCTGCGCCAGGAGCCGACACGCCTGGGGCACGAAGTCACACTCACCGTCCTGGAAGTCGGCGCGGAACTGGCCGATACCTATCATCCCGGCCAGCGGCTGGCCGTTCAGCCGGACATTTACCAGAACGGCAAAAGCACCGCCTACGGCTACACCGTGCCCGGCGGCCTCATTCAATATCACCTGATTGGTCCTGAGGTTTTGCAGACCGATGCGGGCGCGTGCCTGCTGCCTTTAGAAGGCAACATGGGCTATGCCGAAGCCTCTTTATTGGAGCCGTGGGGCTGTGTGGTGGCCGCCTATACGCAGCGCCGCCGCCTGGAACCCAAAGAGGGCGGGACGATGTGGCTTATTGGCCGCCCCGGCGACGAGCGCGATTACACCTTCTCCGCCGGGCTGGCTGCGCCCGCGACCATCGTCTTAACCGATGCGCCGCCGGCCGTGCAAGCCCTGGTGGCACAAACCGGCGCGCAAGTCATTGTCCGCGACAATGTGGCCGCAGACGACTATGCCGCCCTGGCCAAAGAAGTGACCGGCGGGGCGGGCTTTGACGACATTGTGCTGCTGGACCCGCGAGAGGCAACGGCCGTGTCCACCATCGCCCGCCAGATAGCCCGGCGCGGCACGCTCAACATGGTCGGCGAAACCGCCCTGGATGGTCTGGTGGACGCCGACATGGGCCGCCTGCACTACGACTACATTGCTTTCCTGGGCAACCGGGGGCCAGACATCGCCGCTTCCTATGGCGAAGGGCGCAATCGCTGCGAACTCACGCCGCACGGCGCGGCCGTGTTCATCGGCGCGGGCGGCCCGATGGGGCAGATGCACGTGCAAAGGGCCATCGAATTGCCCAACGGTCCCCGCTTAGTCATTGCCACGGAAGTCAACGACAACCGCCTGGAAGCCATCAAAGAACGCTTCGCCCCCCTGGCGAAAAAGAACAACGTCGACCTGCTGGTCTTCAACCCGGCCAATTCAAAAGACAGCCTGTACGACTTTGTGATGCAGGCCACCGATGGCCTGGGCGCGGATGACGTGGTCGTCAGTGTGCCGGTGGCCGCCCTGATGGCCGAGGCCGCGACCGTGCTGAATGAGAACGGGATGCTCGTCTTCTTTGCGGGCGTGCCCAACGGCACAATGGCCCCCTTGGACCTCAGCCCCGTCTATCTGGCTAACGCCCAATTCACCGGCACCTCCGGTCTGACGCTGGACGATCAGCGGTTGGTGATGCAGCGATCACTGGACGGTTCGCTCTCGCCCTCCCGTTCGGTGGCGGCGATTGGCGGCATGAACGCCGCGCAGCAAGGGGTGGAGGCGATGATGGACGGCCGTTATCCCGGCAAAATCGTCATCTTCCCCCAAATCCCCGACCTGCCGCTGCTGGGCCTGGACGAACTGGCCGACAAGCTGCCGGACATCGCCGCCAAACTGGGCGAAGGCGACGTTTGGTCGGAAGAAGCCGAGAAGGCGCTGATCGAGACATATTGGAAACCGTGAACGTGAGGCGTGAAGCGTGAGGCGTGAAGCGTGATGCCTGTTCCGTCTCACGTATCACGCATCACGAAGCAGAAGATTGATGACCAAAAAAAGAACGATGAGTAACCTGATGACGCGTTATGCTCTGACCGGCGGGGCGCTGGGCTTGTACTTTGGGCTTTTCTTCCGGCCGGTGCGGACGCCCAGTGTGGCGCTGGTGCTTGGGCTGGCATTGACGGTGGCGGTGGTGACGGCCGTGCTGCGGGCTTTTAAGGAACGGCCGTCTTTCTCCTCGCTGCTCAAGGGCGCGGCGCTGAACTTTGTGAAAACGGCCGTGCTGCTAGCCCTGCTGGAACTGCGGCATCCACTCTATGACATGGGCGGGAAAACGGCCGTCTCCCTGGTGATGGCCCTCGCCGGCGCGGCGGCCGGCCTCTGGTACGCCTACGAACAATCCCGCCGCCCAAAAGGAAGCGAGAGCTAGAGCCAGAGCGAGAGTGGGGAAATGTTTCTTCTTTCTTCCTCTAGCAGTCTGTCGGAGAACCTCTTTTTGTAGCCGGGGTATCCTTACCCCGCCTCTGGAAGACGCGGTAAGAAACCGCGGCTACGGGTACTTTTCCGACAAACTGCTAGCTCTAGGTTCTCCAAAAAAGCGAGAAGACGATGATTTATACAGTGACTCTCAATCCGGCGGTAGACAAAGAGTTGGTCGTGCCGGAGATTGCCTTTGATTCTGTGCTGCGGGCAGGCAAAACGCGCGTCGATTTTGGCGGCAAAGGCTTTAACGTGTCTCGCATGTTACAAGCATTGGGGGCCGAAAGCACAGCCATTGGCTTTGCCGGAGGCAAGAGCGGCGACCTGCTGCGCGAAGGGCTGGAATCGCTGGGCATTGGCATAGACTTCGTGCCCGTCAGCGGCGAAACGCGCACCAACGTCAGCGTCGTCACGGAACCAGCCAGCCATTACCTCAAAGTCAACGAACCTGGCCCCACCATTTCCGCGAGCGAATTGGACGAATTACGGCGCAAAGTGCGCGCCCTCTCACGAGAGGGCGACTGGTGGGTGCTGGCCGGCAGCCTGCCGCCCGGCGTGCCCACGGCCGTTTACGCCCACCTCATCACCGACATTCAAGCCGCCGGCGGCCGGGTGATCCTGGACACCAGCGGCGAAGCGTTGGGCCTGGGGTGTGGGGCACGGCCGTTCCTGGCCAAACCCAACGATGTGGAAGCCCACCAGCTCACCGGCCTGCCGGTGAACAATCCCGCCGAAATTGCCGCCGCCGCCCAGGCCATGCAGGCCAACGGCGTGGGCAACGTGGTCGTTTCTTTGGGCAAGGCGGGGGCGCTGTTGGTAGACGGCACGGCCGTCTGGCAGGCCGCCAGCCCCAAGATTCAAGAGCGCAACCCCATCGGCGCCGGTGATTCGATGGTCGGCGGGCTGGTGTTTGCGCTCAGCCAGGGCTACGCTGTGGCCGAAGCCCTGCGTTGGGGCATTGCCTGCGGCGCGGCGACGGCCAGTTTGCCGGGCACGGCCGTCGGCACGCGCCCGCTGGTTGAGCAATTATTACCACAAGTCATGCTGCGGGACGTAACGGCCGTAGCCTAGAAAAACAAGCTAAAAGGAAACTCTCATGGCAGATTTTACAGTCACAGAAACACGTTCCTATGAACAACCCAACGACAAAACCTACCAGGCCGTATTGAAAGCCATTGCCGGTTTAGAAGGCAAAGTGATATCCGAAGACAAGGCTACGGGTGCGATCAAAGGGCAATTCGACAAGAAAATTCACGGCAAAGTTCTGGGCGACCGCAGCGAAATTTTGGTCAACGTCGCCAACGATGCGGACGGCAAGAGCCGTGTGACCATCGAAGCCTATCCCATCAACCCGGTGGGCCAAAAGCTGCTGTTTGGCGCGCGCAAAGGAGTTGTGCCCACGGTGGTCGGTTGGTTTTGGGCGCATTTGGAGCATAATTTGTAGGAAGAGGCGGGAGGCGGGAGATTGGATTAATCTCTAATCTCATGAGTTTAAAGAACCTCAACGCAAAGGAGCAAAGGGGGAAAAGACGCAAAGTTTTCCTCTTATATATCACCTTTTCAGTCTGGAACGTACCTATCAGAAAACAAAATAATCTTTGCGCCCTGATTGACTGACAAATCTCAGAATTTTACCGCAGAGAGCGCAGAGGACGCGGAGGTTTTATCTGGTACAAACTCCGCGCTCTCCGCGTTCTCCGCGGTTAGATAAGTTTTGTCAGTCAATCAGCTTTGCGCCTCTGCTTCTTTGCGTTCTTTGCGTTAAAGTTTTTTGTTAGCGGGGAACGGCCGTCCAGTCACCCGACCACGGCGCGAGGGTTATCTCTTTTGTCAGGCCAAGGTCGTCTGCTTGAATAAACAAGGTCTGCGGCTGGTTGCTGAGGTTGAAGGCCGCGAGCACAACGTCCTGGTCATCGCTGATGGCGTAGGCGTAGGTTCCATTGGTTATGTTCAGGTAAACGGCCTGTCGTTTGCCCTGCCAGATGACGGGGTGCTGGCGGCGGAAATGGGCCAATTGACGAAAATGTTCGCGCACATCGGCGTCTTGCTCGTCGCCCCACAACATCGGCTGGCGATTTTCTTCCATGCCGTGACTGTCTGGCGCGTGCATCAATCGTTCCTGTTCCACGCCCACTTCCGTGCCGTTATAGACAATCGGCGGGCCGGATAGAGTAAATTGGCAGAGCGCGGCCAATTTTAATTTACGTTTGTCGCCGCCGGCGACCGCCAGAAAACGATCCATATCGTGGTTATCCAGAAAGCTGGGACGGCTGAAGTGGGGCGGGAAGAAAGCGTCGTGAACGCTCAGGAAGGCGTCCAGTTCGGCCACATCCAACGTGTTGAAGGCAAAGGCATCGCGCAGTTTGGTCGTTAGAAGGAAATCGAGGCAGCCATCGAAACGGCCGTCGTACCCCAACTGCCATTCCGGGGTGTGTGTCGCCTCGCCAAACATCCAGGCGTCGGGCTTAAAAGCCAGCACCGCCTGCCGCAGTTCCGTCCAAAAATCATGCGACGGCCCCAGCACATAATCCATGCGCAGCCCATCAAAGCCCATTTCCACCAGCCAATACCGCACGCTGTCGATCATGTATTGGCGCACGGCAGGATGGTTGGTGTTCAGTTCCGGCAGGTCGGGCACGTTAAAATAGGCCACGTATTGGTGCGGCCATTCCTCCCATAAGAACCAATCGTGGTAAGGACTGTCTTCGTGGGCCAGGGCGTGTTGAAAATGCGGATGGCCGCTGCCGACGTGGTTGCCGACAAAATCCAGCAGCAACGTCAGGCCGCGCGCCTTGGCCTTGGCCACCAATTCTTGCATGTCGGCCAACGTGCCCAGGCGGGGATTGACGGAAAAGTGGTCGGTGGCATGGTAGCCGTGATGGGTTTCATCGGGGAAAAAGGGGTTGAGCCAGAGGCTGTTAAAGCCCATTCCGGCGATGTAATCCAGGTTTTCGATGACACCGCGCAGCGTGCCACCGTAGATGTCGCTAAGGTGTTCGGTCGCGTTCCAGGCACGGCCGTTGCCCGGCGCAAAGCGATCCGGGAACACCTGGTAGATGATGGCCTCTTGCGCCCAGGCGGGTAACGGCCGTTCATAAATCAAATAAGAGAAGGTCGCCCCGGTATCGGCCAGCACGGGCGCACGGCCGTCGGCCGCGCAGGCGCGAATCTGGTAGCGCACGCGTGTGCCGTTGGGGAAGGCGGGCAGCGTGCCCTGCCAGGTTTGTTTGTACGTCCAGTTGAGCAAATCCCAGGAGATGTCGGTACGCTTGAGGGGGATAACGGCCGTTTCCGGCTCCAGCAGCACACATTCCACCTGCGCCACTGGCCAATTCACCTCGGTCGTCACGGTGACGATGGGCGTGTCTTGCGGTCCCGGCGCGATGGGTTGCAGCCGGTTCAAATGGCGCACGCCCTCGGCCAACTGCTGCAAATATCTGGTGCGCCGTTCGTCCGTAACAAATAAGCCAAAGGTTCCTTCATTCATTGGTTTGGTCATTTTTTAGTTACCTTCACGTGTGAAATTTGATTTGCATTTGTTTTCGGCGTAGGCTAACCAGTCAGCTTTCCGCGTTGCAGCAAATAACTGGCCGCAATCACCAGCACAACCACCAGAATGTTGGCCGCCCAGGCCACCCAACCCGGCAAACTGGTTGAACTGGAAGTCGGGGCGGGCGTTTCGAGGGGCGCAGGCGTTGGCGGGACTTCAGCGGGCACGGCCGTTGCTTCGGCGGCGGGCGCGGGTGTTGATGGGACTTCAGCGGCCGGTTCCCCAACCAACTGCACGGTGAATTCCTTGGCGGCGTCGATGGGTTGGCGGCCGGATTTGGCGTAAACGGCCGTTGCGCCCCGAAACCAACCGCTCTCCGCCGCGTCAAAATCAGCCTGATTGGTCAGCGCGGGCAGCGCTGCCCCGTCGAGCAGCACAGCCTCAACGGCTTCGTCGTTCAGGGCCACTTCCAGCACATTGTTGCGCTCGGTGATTGCCCCATCAAACGTGCCCTCGGCGGCGGCAATCGAAATGGTGATGTCGCTGCCGGTCCACTGCTGGCTTAATTCTGTCGTGCGCACGGCCCCGGATTGGTAGGCGGTGGTACGGCCGTCATCCTCATACAAAGTAAACGCGCTGGCTTCAGCCGCCGGCACAATTTGCACGATGAGTTCATCGCGCACCGAGCCATCGCGGCGCAGCCCGGCCAGATTCATCGTTTGTTCGTCCACGGCCATGCGCGGCACAATCGCCCCGGCGCGCAAGAACAGCGGCAGGCGGAACAAGCCAAACGCGACAACGGGCACATCTTCCAGCCATTCGCCAGAGCTATTTAGCCACACGCCGCTGTAGAAATCCACCCATTGGCCGGGGGGCAGGTAGACGGGAACGGCCGTCACCCCCGGTTCTGTCACCGTGCGCACCAGCACATCTGCGCCCAACATCTTGTGGTCGCCTAACTGGCGCGTATTGGCGTCCGCCTGGAAGTAGAAAACCAGCGGCGGCGTCACCGGCTCCCCGGCCAGATAAGCCCGGTGCGCCAGCGAGTAGAGGTAGGGCGACAAACTGTAGCGCAGGCGGATATTGGCCAGATTGCTGGCCACATCGCCAATGCGGTCGGGGGCGGTTTCCTTGCAGTTGCACAGGTTTTCCGTGTGCGGCCGGACCGGCACGTCGAGCAAAGCGCCGTTGGCAAACCAGACGGTGTATAGTTCGTCTAAATCTGCCCCGCCGATATTGCCGCGATGGAAGCCGCCAATATCCGCGCCAAAATAGTCCACGCCGGAGAAAGACATGTGCATCTGGGCGTTCATGTGCGCGGCCAGACTGTCGAAATTGGAACCGATGTCGGCCGACCACATGGCCGCGCCGTAGCGCTGGATGCCGGAAATGCCGGAGCGGGAGAGGATAGACGGCCGTTGCGCCACCCCGTTCCGCTCATACCCCTGGGCTATGCTTTGCGCCCACAACAGGTTGTAGAGGTTGTGATTGGCCGGTTGGTCGTGCAAATTTAGCCCCGGCAGGCCCACGTACCAACTGTTGGGGGCAAACATCTCCGGCTCGCCCAGGTCGGTCCAATGGCCCAGCACGCCGATGTCCACCAGCGGCTGGCGGTTGGCGTCATGCCAGACGGCCGCGCCGGCCTCATTGGTCCAATCCACCATGCCGCCTGAACCCCACCACATCGGCGGCAGGGTTGCCGGACCGCACGTTTCGCAGCTTTTCACCAGATAACTCTGGCTGGCCATCCGCCCAAAGTTGGACAGCCCCTTGTCTACATATGATTCCTCGATCAAGACAAGTTCCAGCCCTTCTTCTGTTTGCAATTCGGCGATTTTGCCTGCCGGGTCAGGGAAATTATCTAAATCCCAACTGAGCGACCCCATCTGGCTGGGCGTCTGGATGCCGCCAAACCATTGCAAATCGAGGACAAAGCCGTCTTGCGGGAACTGGTTTTCGTCCAGCGTTTGCCGCTTAGCATCCAGTTCGGCCCAGTCGTCGTAGCCATATTCGGAAACCCACAGGCCAAACAGCGGTTTGGGCGGCACTGGCGGGCGGCCGGTTAATTCCAGGTAATCGCTGCGCAGATCGGGCAAATCGGGGCCGGTGAGCACGTACCAGCGCAGCGGATCGGCGGAGGTGGTCATGGTCCAGGGCGCGCCGGTGAAGTCCCACTCCTGCTTGTAAACCACGTCCACAAACAGGGCGACGTTATCCATGCCGCTGCCCAGGGCGTACAGCACCGGAAACTGGGCGTTGCCCACTGCGCCGCCGCTGAAGCCCTGCATCTCGTTGCCGACGATGCCGGGCGTGCGGCGGCTGCCGACCCAATCGCCGTTGGGTTCGCCGGGCGTGCGGAATTCTTCGCCCAATCCATAGACGGCTTGCATGGCTTCGGGGTCGATGGCCAGGCTCTTTTTACGCTGATCGAGGTCTTGGGGGCACACGGCCGTTACCGTCACCTCGCGTACCAGATCAATCACCGTGCTGCACAGCGTTTGCGCATCCACAACGACCTGCAATTCGGCCGTCGTCAGCGTGCCCTGCCCGTCGTCGTTAAATGCCGTCGGTCCGGCATAATCGGTTTTGGCGACCATCGGCGTGGTGGCGATGGGCGAGCCGGTGGCCGGGGCGCTGCCCTGGCCGGTTTCAAAATGCACCAGGTCGTCGTCTAAAAATTCAACGAGCAGATAGGCATCGCCGCTGGTAAAGGTGATTTGCTGCACACCAGCCGTTTGCGCCAGGGTATCGCGCTGTCGGCCAGCCAGCAGCGCCAGGGCAATCAGTAAAAAAACAAATGTGAAACGAAGAAGATTTTTCATCGTGCGCTCAGATAATTGGTTAATTGCCGGGGACCAGGTGGATAATGGCTACCGACTGTCCTTGGATTTCGGCAAACGGCGTGTAGCCGGCGAAACCACCAGCGGCGTTGACTTCTGGAGCAGTCGCCCCCTCCAGGCCGAAGAGGGAAACGGCCGTTACCGCTCCGCTCAACGGTCCTTCGGCCAGTTCCAGGCTGTAATCAGCGGCCAGGACCGGGTTGGGGTTCAGGTTGAACAGCACCAGGATGGTTTCGTTCTCGGTGTGGCGGAGGAAGGCGTAGAGACGGTTGGAGTTGGGGGTAACGGCCGTCCACTCCCCCTCACGCAGCGCCTCATGCTCATTGCGCAGGCGGATCAGCGTGCGGTACGTGTTCAGCAGCGAGTCCGGGTCGTCTTCCTGCAAGGCCACGCTCACGTCCGGGTAATCGGCGGCCGGGGCGCGCCACGGCACGCCGGTGGTAAAGCCCACGTTCGGGTCGTCGCTGGTCCACTGCATCGGCAGGCGGATGTCCTCATCGGGCTTCGTGCCGGTCATGCCAATCTCTTCGCCGTAATACAAAAACGGCACGCCGGGCGAAGTCAGCAGCAGCGCGGCGGCCAATTTTGCTTTGGCCGGGTCGCGCAGCACGCTCATCACCCGGTTCTGGTCGTGGTTGGTCAGGAAAATGCCAAACTGGTTAGGTGGATAACTGGCGTCCACCAGTTCGGCCACATCATACAAATTGCCACTGATGGGACTGCCGGCGGCGCGCACATATTCTTCGGCCAGATTAAACTCAAAGGGAATGTCATTTTCATCGACGGCGTACTGGGCGGCGTTTTGGGTATCGGTCCATGTTTCGCCTATGGTAAAAGCTTCCGGGTCTACGCTCTTGTAGAACGTGTGATAGGCTTGCAGCCAGGCGTGGGTATCGGGCGTATTTTCCTGAGCAGCGCCGTTTTCAATGAAATGGCGCACCGCGTCCATGCGGAAGCCGTCTGCGCCCATGTCTTCCAGCCAATAGCGGGTAATATCGTTAATTTGAGCCGTGACTTCCGGGTTGCTCAGGTTCAAATCGGGCATGCCCGACCAAAAAACGGCGTAGTAAGCGCCATCTTGCCCCTGATACCAAACCCGCTGCCCCCAGGGGCCAAGATAATCCGGCGCCGGATCGGCCCACACGTACCAATCGCGGTACGCTGGATCGCCAGAATTGGCGGCGATGAACCAGGGGTTTTCGGTGCTGGTGTGGTTGACAACCAGATCCACCGTCACGCGAATGCCGCGCTTGTGGGCTTCTTCGATGAGGCGCTGGAAATCTTCGTTCGTGCCGTAATCTTGTTCGACGGTGTAATAGTCCACCACATCGTAGCCGTGGTAGCTGGGCGATTCCATGATAGGCATGAGCCATAGGGCGGTCACGCCCAACTCCTGCAAATAATCCAGCCGCTCGATGAGGCCGTTAATGTCGCCGATGCCGTCGCCGTCTGAGTCCTGGAAACTGCGCACGAAGACTTCATAGAAAACGGCGTCGTTCCACCAGCGGTCTACCGTGGGGTCGAGGGTGGGGATGGGTTTGGGCGTGGCCGTAGGCGGGCGGGTTGGACCGGCGGCGCGGGTGGCGGCGTCCTGAGCCAGGGCGGTGGCGATGGCGTCCGGGGTGGCGGTGGGTGGTTCGGGGGTGATGGTGGGCGGCACGGCCGTTGCCGTGGCCTGAGTTGTGGCCTGAATCGTGGCGGTAGGTTGGGCAACGGCCGTGTCTGTCACGGCCACAGTCACCGCCGGAGATGTGTTCTGGCAGGCGGCCACTAACAACGTGAAAACGAGGATCAACCACGCAGATTTGTGTAAATTCACGGAATGCTCCTAAATGTATTAATTTGCCCGACTGGGCGTTGGGCCATTGTCCAGATTCCCGCCCACGGACAGGCCGCTGGGCACCGAAGCCGGGATGGTATCGGCCAGGTCCAGGGCGCTGGGCGAGGTGAGCGCGGCGAGGAAGGCCAGTAAATCTTGCATCTCAGCCGCCGAAAGCTGTATCTGGTCGCTGGCCGAATCACTCTCTGTCGCCAAGATGGCGGCCAGCACTTCGGGCTGATCCTGGCAGGTATCTTGCAAGGCGGCGGCGAGCTGCATCGGATCGTAATCTTGCAGGCGAGACGCCGGGTTCAGGTGATGGCGCACAACGTCTTCCAGCGAAGTAATGGCGCCGTTGTGCATCCAGGGGCCGGTGATGGCCACGTTGCGCAAGGGCGGCGTGCGGAAGGCGAACCGGTCGCAGTCGCTGCCGGTTTCGCGGGCGCGGCCTAAATCAAACGGCTGCTCGCGCCCCTTGCCCGGCCCGATTTGCGGCACAGCCAGATTGTAAAACTGCTGATCGGTGAGCAGCCCGCCGCTGTGACAGTTGGCGCAGCCGGCATCGCCATAAAACAGGAGCGCGCCGCGCTTCGCCTGCTCGCTGAGTGCGCCCCGGTCGCCCTGGATGTAGCGGTCGAATGGGCTGTCTTCAAAGGTGAAGGTCACGTTTTCATACGCGCCAATGGCGTTGGCCACGTGCTGAATATCCAGCGCCTCGGCCGGTACGTCTGGATAGGCGGCCTGGAACAGGTCGAGATAAGCAGGGATGGCGCGCAGCCGCTGCATGATCGCGTCCCAAACGGGGCGCGTGGTGTAGTCAGAAATGGCCGCCAATTCATTGAGCTGCCCAAAAATGTCCCGGTCGCCGCGCAAACCGCGCATTTCGTCGCGGGAGGTAATGGGGAAGAGGGCCTGGGCGGCGAGCAGGTTGTCCAGGCCGGCAGGCAGGCGGTTGCTGGCGGGGGTGTCGAAGCCGTGTTGGGCGCTGCCGGAGACACGGCCGTCCCAAAACAAGGTCGTCCATTCGGTGTAACCCAGGTTGTAAAGCGGCTGGGCGTTACGCGGCACAAATTCGCGCAACTCTTCCGGCTTGACGCGCTGCTCGCCCAGCCCGACGCCGCCCGTGCCAATCGGTAGGGATAAATTGTCGCCCGTGGCCGTCAGGGGGTGGTGGCAGGTGACGCAGGCGGTATCACGGTTGCCGCTGAGTTCGGGGTCCCAGAAGAGCGCTTCGCCCAATTTAACCAGTTCAGCCGATGGCGCGGGGGGATTGGTGGGCGGTTGGACGTTGGCCTGGGTCATGAGATGCTGTAAACGGCCGTCTACACTCACGGCCTGCCACACCGGCATCCCCAGATAGCCATTGGCGAGGGCAAGCAAGCCGACAATCCCCAAGCCACCGAAAGCGGCGAGCTGCCACGGCCGTTGCCGGGCCGGGGAAAGAAAAGCCCAGACGCCCAATCCGGCGAGGGTAAGACCCAATACCAGGAACAGGCCGGTGGACCAATCAACCCGATCTAAAAATGGCGTTTCGTTGGTGGCGGCGACGGCCGTCTGCGGCAAAGTTTGCAAGGTTGTCTCGCCTGCCAGGGGATACTCCAGGCGGTAGCGTTGGTCGGCGGCGACGTTGGAGTAGGTCTGGATACGGCCGTCGGGCCATTGGATGCGCAAATCGGCTGTTTCCGCCGCGCCCAGGCCAAAATTGAGCGTCAGTTCGCTGCCGCCGCCCAGGCCAACGCCGTTGATGACGTCTTGCATTTGGGTCAACCCATCTGGCGATGTCAGATAAACGCGCGCGCCGACCGCGTCACGGTTGACGGGACCGCTGCCGACCAGTTCGAGGGAGAGCCAGTGGTTGGTGGAGGGTTGGGAACGGCCGTATTGGTTCTGGTACAGCCGGTAGCCTTCGTCCATGTTGCCCACTACCAGGTCCAGCCAGCCGTCCTGATCGTAGTCGGCGTAGGCGGCGCTCAGGCTGGGGCGCACGTCGGCGGCTTCGTTATCACACGTTACCAGGGTAAACGTGCCGTCGGCGTTATTTTGGAACAGCTTATTCGCGCCGATGTCGCGGTGATTGGCCGTATCGGCGACGGCCAGATAGAGATCGCGCCAGCCATCGTGGTCGTAGTCGAAGAATAACGCCCCCCAGCCGATGTCGTCAGGGGCTTGCACACCGGCGGAAACGGCCGTTTCCACAAATGTCCCGTCACCCTGATTTTGCAACAATTCCATCGGCCCCACGTTGGAGAAATAGAAATCGACGTTGCCGTCGTTGTTGTAATCGCCCACGGCCAGACCCATGCCAAACAGTTTGGAATCTGCGCCGGCTTCGGCGGCCACCTGGGTAAAGCACCAGCCGTTACAGCCGGGGCCATCGTTGCGCCACAACTTATTGCCCACCGGATTGATGAATTCGTCGTTGACCAGATAAATGTCGGGGTCGCCGTCGTTGTCGTAATCCACAAAACTGGCAATGAAACCGGCGCCGTTTAAACTGCCGCCCAAATAATCGGAGACATCGGTGAATGTGCCGTCGCCGTTGTTGCGGTACAACCGGTCGGGGTCGCCGTCCAAGGAACGGCCGCAGTCCGGGTAACACGACCAGTTGGCGACATACAGGTCCACAAAGCCGTCGTTGTCGAAGTCGCCCCAGGAAGCGCTCTTGCTGTTTTTGTCATCCGTCAGCCCGGCCTGCCGGGTGACATCGACAAAGCGCTGCCCGTTTTCGTTGTGGAACAAGGTGTTGACGCCCCAGTTAACGACCAGCAAGTCGCGCCAGCCGTCGTTGTCGTAATCGGCGAAGGTCGCGCCGCCGCTGTAAGCCTGGGGCAGCGCCACTTGGGCGGTCAGAGGGGATACGGTGAAGGCGCCGTGGCCGTTGTTGTGATACAGGGTATTGGGGCCGGCGGGGTCGGTGACATAGAGGTCGATACGGCCGTCGTTGTCATAATCGCCCCACGCTATGCCAACAGCCATATCCAAACTGGCTACCCGATTGTTCACGACGCCAGCCACGCGACTAACATCGGCAAAAACCACACCTGCAGCAACAGCTTGTGGCTTATTAAGAATAAGATAGCCCTGCTGCACCAACAGGGCTATCCCAACAAATGTTACACAAAGCGCCAGGACGCGCTGCATGGAATTTATTCCTTTACAGCGCCCTGGGTTAACCCACCGGCAATTTGGTCTTGCAACGCCAGATATGTAATCAAAATGGGCAACGCCCCAATCAACGCGCCGGCCGCAAAGACACCCCATTTCTTATCAAATTGTCCGGCCGTAAATATCTGCAAACCAACCATCAAGGTGTATTTATTCACATCAGTCAGCAGGATACGAGCCAGAATAAAGTCGCCATAGGTACCAATGAACGACAAGATGCCGATAACAACCAGCATGGGACGCAGAAGTGGCAGCAGCAAACGCCAAAAGATTTGGAAATGCGTGGCTCCATCCATCATGCCAGACTCATCAATAGCCCGGGGAATGGTGTCCATAAACCCTTTCATCAGCCAGATGTTCAAACCCATGGAGCCGCCCAAATAAACCAGAATCAACCCGGCATGCGTATTCAAACCAATCGCCGGAATAATTTCGCCAAACTGGAACACCAGCAAGTAAATAGCTACCAAGGCCAACAAGTTTGGGAAAACCTGAATGAGCAGAATCCCCTTCAACATTGTGACGCGCCCAGTAAAACGAAGGCGTGAAAATGCATACGCCGCCATCGTGGTGATGGAAATGCTAAGAACTGTCGTAATCGCAGCCACTTTTACCGAATTCCAAACCCACTTCCAGTAATATAAATCACCAAACTGGTAGTCAGGGTTCAGCCCAAACAGATCTCGGTAGTTGTTCAAACCCGCATTGGCAGGAATTAACGTCTGAGTCGCCAATGATTGTGAATTATCAAAAGAAGCCGAAATAATCCACAGTACCGGGAATATCGAAAAGAAGATCAAAAACAAAGCAATAAACAATCTGACCCAAATGCTAAACCGTTTTCGAAATTTTTGGGATGACCGAAGGTCGTTGTAAGACTGCATGACACTAAGCATTTTCGCTAACCTCCTCCCACATATTGGTGAAGCGGTATTGGAACAAAGTGATGGTTCCCACAATCAGAAAGACAACAATAGAGATAGCTGATGCCAACCCGTACTGCACACCGCGCCCACCACTTTCGAACGCCAGTTTATACACGTAGCTGATTAAAATGTCCGTGTGCCCCGCCTGCGTGGCTGCGCCAGCAATAGGCGGACCACCCTGGATAAACAGGTAAATCAGATTGAAGTTGTTGAAGTTATAAACAAACGAAGCAATTAACAGCGGACCAACGGCAACCAGAATCAAAGGCAACGTAATGCGCCGGAAACTCTGCCAGGCAGATGACCCATCAATCATTGCCGCTTCGTAAACATCAGAAGGAATGGATTGTAACGCGCCGCTGGTGATAAGCATGAAATAGGGATAACCCAGCCACAGGTTAACCAGCAGGATGGCTGTTTGCGCCCAAATTGGTTCAATCGTCCACGCTGGCGCCCAGCCAAACCAACTTTCTAACGCTCTGTTGATCACGCCAAATTCAGGATTCAACATACCGCGCCACATGATGATGCTGATCAGACCGGGAATGGTATAGGGAATCAACAAGAAAGAGCGAATAACCTTCTTGAACGGCATATCCTTGTCATTGTATAAAATGGCAATGGCCAACCCTAGGGCAAACGTAGACAACACGCTCACAGTGGGGAAAATAAAATTCCAGGTGATGATACGAACTAACGGTCCGCGCAGAGCTGGACTGGTTGTGAAATCAACGAAATTTTTAAAGCCCACTACGGCGCGGAAGCCAGGTTTAATGGTCTTTCCGTCTCTTGTCGTGAATGTGCCTTCCACATTGTAATAAACATCGCCATTAGATTGATCAATGATGGTGTCTGTCGCCTCATCATACACGTAGCGGATCTGCAATTCAGCGGCTTCACTTGGAGACCGGATTTGGACGCCTTGCTCCCCTTCGATACCAAATTTTATATTCGGCAGTTCTTTGTCTGTGGCCGCCAATAAACCATTCAGACGTTGGTATCCATCCAAAGACGTTGGAATCCCGCTGCTGTCTGCCTCGCCAACGCCCGGATCGCCCGGTTTGGCCGGCCGGATTGCTTCGCCGGGTTTGGCGATAAATGTTCCCCCATCAGGATCGGTTAACCATAGAGCGTATGCGCCGGCATCGTTTTTATAAGCCGTCCAGGTGTATGATTTTCCACCCTCCGCAAGGTAAGTCACTTTCTGAATGAGGGGAATAGCCTGTTCTTTAGTTAGTAAATGACCATCGCCATAATTGGTGAATGCGACGTAGACGGTAAAAAGAATGGGGTAGATGGTAAATAGGATGAGAAAGCTTAAGCCCGCCGCCATCCAGCGAAACGGATAAGCTTTGGGGATTAAAAATATCAAATTCAGCATCACCGTGATAACGCCGATGATGATGACCAATTGTGTAAACCCCAAATTTACGGCGCTTCGAATGAACCAAAACGCACCGATGTCAAACACAACGACCAGAATAATAAATATTAATCTAGTCAAAGGGGCTTCTTTACGTGAGCGGTCCGCTTTATTTTTATCGACAACAAGCCCACTCATGGCGTGCCTCCTGTATTCTCAAAAAAGAATGTATGGAACTGTCTTACACAAAGTCAAACTAATAACAATACAAGTTTGTCTATTCTGCTATGTAAAAAGACCGGGAAACACATTCGTGCCTCCCGGTCTCTTTGTTACGGGGTTATTTAGGGCAGAACAATCTCAAGCAGGTTGGTCGCCGGATCGTAGCTGAAGGACACATCGCCATCGGCGGTCAGGGTGAACTTGTAGTTGTCACCATCGGGCGCGCCGTCGACGCCGTAGTTGGTGGTCCAGGAGCCGTCCAGGGCAACTTTAACTTCGTAGTCGCCGGCTTTGAGGCTGAAGGGACCGCTGGCGTACAGACCATCGTCACCCATAGTCATGGCGGTGACAGCGCATTCGGGCTGCCAATCGCCAGGGCAACCAGCTTGCGCCTGGTAAGAGCCAGGAACATTTACCATACCGGTTAACGGGTTGGCGATCAGGTCGCGGATTTTCGTGGCGGCTTCGGTCATGGCGGTTTCTGCATCTTGTTTTCCGTCGCGAGCCAGGACAACACCGTCGTTCCAATTACCCCAGACAGAACCCATAGCCGGAATGGCGGGCATCATGGTGGCGTTTTCGCCGGCGGCAGCCATGGCGATCAGGTCGGGGTCGTCGACTTCGGCCAGAGCGGGCAGGTAAGCAGGCGGCCGTTGGCCGACTTCATACAGAGCCAATTGGGTTTCGGTGCTGGCGATGAATTCGCTCAGGAAAGCCTGGGCTAACAGGACATTTTCGCTCTGCGCGCTGATGAAGAAGCCTTGGGTACCGGCGAAGGGGTAACCACCGTCGGGGAAGTTAGCGATGGCGTAAGGCACACCAGCTTCACGGAAACGGCCGAGCGCCCAGGGGCCAGCCATGATGAAGGGGGCTTCGCCAGTCTCGAAGAGAGCGTGGTTGTTGGCCCAGTCCCAGTCGGCCGGCAGTTCGCCGTTGGCGACGCCGTCGGCCAACCACTGCACGCCAGTGATCATGCCTTCACTGTCGATGCCGAGGTCTTCGGGGTTCCAGTTGCCAGCATCATCTTTGCCGAAGATGTAGCCACCTAAGGAGGTGTACAGCGGATAAGCGTCGTAGGTGGTACCGGTGACGGCCATGACGTAGGTGGTTTTGCCTTCGGCGACTAATGCTTGACCGACGGAGACAACCTCTTCCCAGGTGGCAGGAGCGGTTTCGACGAGGTCGGTGTTGTAGAAGAAGGCCATGTTTTCGGTGGCGTAGGGGACGCAGTATAACATGCCGTCAAAGGTGCAGGCTTCCAAGGCTTTCGGGGCGAAATCGGCGACTTTATCACCGAGGTCTACGGTGGCCAAGAGGCCATTGTCGACGAGTGTGCCAGCCTGGTCGTGGGCGATGACGATGATGTCGGGGCCTTCGCCTAGGGGCGCGGCAACCTGGAAGTCGTCACGAATAGCAGATTTCAATTCGACCACGAGTTCGAGGTTGTAGGCGGCGAGTACTTCGTCGGCCAGGTCTTGCAGGATCGGGGCGCGGGTGTCATCGGCCCAGATGCGCAGGGTACCGGCTGGTTCTACAACGGCCGGAGCTTCGGTGGCTTCCGCAACTGGCTCGGCGGTGGGTTCGACGGCTTCGGTGGGCGCTTCGGTCGGCGCTTCGGTGGGGGCGGCAACTTCTTCAGCCGGAGCGGCTTCGGTTGCGGCCGGTTCTTCGACGGGGGCTGCGGTGGGTTCGACGGCCGTTTCTGTGGTTCCGCCGCCACAGGCTACTAATGCCAGAGCAGCTAATAAAGCTAAAACTAAAAGCAAATACCATTTTTTGTTCATTGGGTTTCTCCTCCAATATTGAGTTTATGGTTTGTTATTTTTTGACGGTATCAACTATGTAAGGCGTTTGTTCTTAAGGCGTTTCTTTTTGAGCATCACCTCCCTTCATATGATTGATGAGCCTATTCAGGCTATCTGGTAGACGTTACGCGTTCTATCGTTTGCGAGAAAGCTTTTTTGTGTGGCGCTAGCGAGTGAAAGCTTGTTTCATAAACGATTATAAACACAAAGATGTTTTTTTGCCTATGGGTTTTGCACGGCCGTAATGGTTTGGTTGACGGCCGTTTCCGCTGCCGCTAAGGCGGCGTCTGGCGACTGCCCACCGCTCACTATCGACTGTATTGCTTCACCCAGCGGCGCCCACTGCGCGTCGGCTAATGGGTTCGCGGGGAAGGGGACGCCATTGGCCAGCGCCCGACCAAAAGCTGCCAGCTCCCAATTGGCCTGTATTTCAGGTGATTCCAGCGCCTGAAGGCTGGCGGGCGGGTTGTTGGCCGCCAGCGCCAACTGGGTTTGCTGCGTCGGCGCGCCCCAGAAGGCAATAAAATCGGCAGCCGCTTCGGCGCGGCCGCGTTCGGCGGCGTTGGCTCCCATAAACATGGCGCTGACGTGGACATACGGCCGTCCAAACCCCTGAATGCCATAGTCGATGCCGGCTTCACGCAGGACGTCTAACGCCCAGGGGCCAGTCCACCAGGAGGCAACCTGCCCGGCAAGGAGTCCTTCCTGGCAGGTTTCATAGCTGGGACCGGGCGGCGAAACCAGGGACAATTCTTTCATCCAGGCCGCCGCGGCCTGATACTCCGGCGTGTTGAGGCGCACATTGCCCCAATCGTCGATGAAGCGATCATCGGCGGCGGGGTTGAAGCCAAAAAGAATGGGCGCCGCGTGGTAAACGTCTGGCGATACGGCCGTCAGACTGGGGTTACAGACCAAATAGTTGTCTGGGTTGTCTTGGTGGTAGATGATGGCATTTGCTAGAAGTTGGCCGAAGTTGGTTGGGTCTTGGGGAATTAAGGATGCAACGTTTTGGGCTTTGTTGTAAATGAGGGCAATGCCTTGCTGGTAAAGCGGAATTCCCCAAACCTCATTTTGCCACTGCACGGCGGCGGCGGCGGCGGGGTTGAAGGTTTCGTCCAGGTAGGCGGGGTCGAATGGGGCAGGCAGCGGGGCAATCAGTCCGGCGGCGGCAAATGTGCCCAGCGAATCCTGACTCATCAAAAACACATCCGGGCCTTCGCCAAGGGGAACGGCCGTTGTCACTGCATCCAGTAAGTTTTCTTGATAAACAGCTTCCACGTTTACACCCGGCTGCTGAGACTCATAGGCCGCAATACCGGCCATTAACACGTCCGCTAACTCGCCCTGCCATGAATGCCAAACGGATATGACAGGCCGATCATCGTTTACCAAAACAGGCTCTTCTGTCGCTGCGGCCACCAGGCCATCCACCACGACATTGTCCGGCGCTGGCGTTTCGGCGGCGGCTATCTGCGCCACAGGGTTGAGCGTGGGCAGTGGCTGCGTCTCGTTTTTCTGACAGGCTGTCACTCCCCAAAATAGCGCCCAAATAATAACCCACAACCGAATACAGTCTGGTTTTGCTGGTAAATTTTGTAGACCAACGGACTGCGTGGTTTGGAAATTCATGGCGTCAGCTTATGCTGGCTGCTCGTACAATTGGCCAAAAAGAGATTCTTTCAAGCCCAGGAGTTGTTCTTGTAAAGACTGCTGCTCATTGATGGAGAAGTAGTTGAACCGTTGCTCGTTATAGGCGAGATGTGATTCTAGCGCTTTTTGGCGCACAAATTCCCCTTCCGCAGTCAGATAAAGGCGCAGCGCACGGCCGTCTGATTCATGCGGCTGCCGCGTCACCAGTCCATCTGCTTCCAACCCTTTGGTCAGGCGGGTGATATTGCTTTTGTCACAAATCATCAGGTCGCTTAATTGGCGTGAAGAAATCCCCGGCTCATTACCCAGATGCCAGAGAATATAGAAGCGAGAAACACTCAGGTTATAACCACCAAACAAACGACGATCGCCATCATCCAATAAAAAGAAGATGTCTTTTAGCAGGTTGTAGATGTCGGCAGTTTCGGACATGTAGGTCGGCACAGTCAGGCCAATTAGGATAATTTAGTTGCGGCCTCAACTGTTGATATATCAACTATATCATGCCCAGTCATACGTGTCAATAAACACGGCCGTTATTTGTATGGTTTGCATAAAAGCCAACCGGCAAAAAAAAGAGGGGCAAAACGGCGCAACGGCCGTTTTGCCCCTCACCCAATCAGCCAGCCAAATTTAGTCGCGCAGGCGCGCGCCCAGGTTGCGCTCCAACTGCTGCACAATGCGCTGCCGCTGCTTCTTCACATCTTTGTCGGTCAGCGTTTTGTTGGGCGATTGGAAGGTCAGGTGATAAGCCAGGCTTTTCTTGCCCGCGCCAACCTGCTGACCTTCGTAAACGTCGAATAATTCCACCGCCTTCAGCAGATAACCACCGGCCAGGCGAATTTGTTCTTCCACCTGCGCGGCCGTCGTCAGACGATCAACCACCAGGGCCACATCCTCCAGGATGGCCGGGTAGTTGGTCACTGGCTCAATGTGATGCCAGGGCGGGATGGCCGCCAGGAGCAGTTCCAGGTCCAATTCCAACCCCAGGACCGGATACCCATTACGCACGTCAAACGCTTCCACAACCAGGGGGTGAATTTCGCCCATCAGGCCAAGCTGTTTTTCGCCCAAAAGCAGACGAGCGGTGCGCCCCGGCCGGAACGTGGGATGCGCGGCCGCTTCCACGCTAAAGTTGTCGATGTGCAACGCGCCGATCAAGCCCTCAACCACGCCCTTCAAATCAAAGAAATCCAGCGCCGCGCTGTCGCCGCCGCTTTGCCAGAAGAATTTTTGCTGCGGGCCGGTAAGAACCAGCGCCAATCGTCCTAATTCGTCGGGCAAAACGCCTTCTTCGGAAGCCAGGTAGATGAGACCAATCTCAAACAGGGCAATGTGGCTTTTGAAGCGGCTGTTGGCGGCCGTTGTTTCCAGCACCGAAGCCAACACACTGTGGCGCATCGTCACCCGATCCACGGTGATAGGATTCGCCAGGGTGACATAGGGCCGGTCGTCGGGCGGCGCGCCAATGCCTGGCGGCAGCAGTTTCGCCTCGCGCTCCGGCGTCGTCAGGCGGTAGGAGATGATTTCTTGCAAGCCTTGCTTGACCAGAATGTCCTTGACGCGCTCCTCTTGTTCCAGGCGGGTGTTGCTGCGCTGCGGCGGCAGTGTGTCGCCCATTTCAATGGAGGGCAGCCGATCATAGCCGTACATGCGGCACACCTCTTCCACCAGATCGTGTGTGCCGGTAATGTCCAGGCGAAAGTCCGGGCTGGTAACCAGCAGGGCGTCACCCTGATCTTCTACGGTGAATTCCAGCGCTTCCAGCATCTCTTTGATTTGTGTGTTGGTGAGATCGATGCCGCCGAGACGTTTGACTTCTACGGCCGTTAACCGCATCGGCGCCACTTCTGGCTGGTTCGGGTAATAATCAATCACACCCTGCCAGACCGTGCCGCCGGCCAACTGACGCAGCAGTTCGGCGGCGCGCTTTGCGCCCAAAATGGCTTGGCTGGGATGCACGCCCCGGCTGAACCGGAACCCGGCCTCGCTGTTGAGCTTGAGCAGCGTCGCCGAACGGCGGATGTTGATGAAGTTCCAGGCCGCCGCCTCCAGCAACACGTTGGTCGTGGCGGCGCTGATTTCGCTCTCTTCGCCGCCCATGATGCCGCCCAGACTCAGCGCTCCGGCCGGATCGGTGACCAGAATGGTGGTTTCCGGCAGTTCGCGCTTCACGCCATCCAGCGTGGTAACTGTTTCGCCCTCATTTGGCAGGCGGGTGATGATGTGGACGGGACCGTCGGGGCCGTTGTATTGGTCGGCGCGGCGGCGCAGGAAGTCGTAGTCGAAGGTGTGGTTGGGTTCGCCCATTTCCAGCATGACGTAGTTGCTAATGTCGACAACCACGTTGATGGGCCGCTGCCCGGCCAGCTTCAGGCGGCGCTGCATCCAGCCTGGGCTGGGCTTTTGGCTGACGCCGGAGATGATCATGGCGGTGAAACGCGGGTTCAGGTCGGGATGGTCGGTGCTGATTTGCACCTTGCCGGCCACCGGCGGCCCTTCCATCACCACATCATAGCTGGGATAACGCACCTTCTGGCCGGTCAGGGCGGCTACTTCGCGGGCCACGCCGACGATGGAGGCGCAGCGGGCGATGTTGGGGATGATGTCGATGCTGATAACGGCGTCGCCAAGCACATCCTGCAAGGGCGTGCCGGGCGTATAATCGCCGGTCAGGATCATGATGCCTTCGTGGTCGTCGCTGAGGCCGAGTTCTTTTTCGGAACACAACATGCAGCGATTGTGGATGCCGCGTAACGGCCGTCCCTTCAGCACCATCTTCACCTGCCCCTCTTTGTGGCCGTCATACAATTCAACGCCTTCCATGGCAAAAGGGGAATAGAGCTTCAGGTGGCTAAGGTCGCCCTGGCTCAGGTATTGGAACAAGTTGGGCGCGCCGGTCACAGTTACTTCCGTTTCGTCACCGCCATATTCAACCGTAGCCAGCACCAGCCGGTCGGCGTTGGGGTGTTGTTCCACTTTGAGAATCTGGCCGACGACGAGTTTGTCGCGGTCCCAGACCAGGCGATTTTTATCGCGCCCGCCGGGTATGCCAATGTAATCAACGCCTTCGACTTCCAGTCCGGCAATAGTCAGTATGTCCGCCAATTCAGCGGGAGACATGGAAATGTCTACGTAATCTTTAAGCCATGAGATAGGTACTAGCATGATGTTTTCCTAATGTTTACTTGCACATTTCGCCGTTTATTACCGATTCAATCTGCGGAATCGGCGCAATCTGCGGACAAAATTATTGTGTTTATTCAAAAACCCTAAGGGTTTGACCTCTCGTAATTTTGCGTCATCAAACACAAAACCCTTAGGGTTTTCCAGAGGGCAGCAAATTAAAATTGCTCCAGGAAGCGCAAATCGTTGCCCCAGAAATAGCGAATGTCGTCGATGCGGTATTTGAGCATGGCAATGCGTTCTGGTCCCATGCCAAAAGCGAACCCGGAGTAGACGGCCGGATCATACCCGCCATTGCGCAGCACCGTGGGATGGACCATGCCGCAGCCCAAAATTTCTACCCAGCCGGTGTATTTGCAGACGTTGCAGCCATCGCCGCCGCAGATGATGCACTCCACGTCCATTTCGGCGCTGGGTTCGGTGAAGGGAAAATAGTTGGCGCGGAAGCGTACCTGTCGCTCGGCGCCAAACATGCGGCGGGCAAAATCGGTGAGCGTGCCCTTCAGGTCGGCCATGCTGATGTTTTTGCCGACGGCCAGCCCTTCGACCTGATGAAATTGCAGCTCGCTGCGGGCGGTGATTTGCTCGTAGCGGTAACACATGCCGGGCAAAATCACGCGGATGGGTTCCGGGTAGTATTCGTGCATGGCATGGACCTGACCGGGGCTGGTGTGCGTGCGCAAAATGACGCCGGGAGTAGTGGTGTGAAAGGTGTCCCACATGTCGCGGGCGGGGTGATGCGGCGGGATGTTGAGCAGCTCGAAGTTGTATTCGTCCGTTTCCACATCACGGCTGCGGTAGACCTGGAAGCCCATGTCGCCCCAGATGCGGTAAATTTCGCGCAGGGTTTGGGTGGCGACGTGCAGCCCGCCGCGCCACTGTTTGCGTCCGGGCAAGGTGACGTCGATGGCTGACGCGGTTATTTCGGCTTGAAGTTCGGCGGCTTTAAGTTCGGCCAGCCGGGCTTCGTAGGCGGTTTCCAGTTCTTGTTTGACGGCGTTGACGCGCTGGCCAAAGGCGGGTCGCTCTGCGGCAGGCAGTTGGCCGACCTGGCGGGTGAGCAGGTAGATGCTGCCTTTGCGGCCGAGGGTGTCTTTATACCAGGTGTCGAGCACGGCCGTATTCACGGCCGTTGCCAGGGAATCCAGCGATTGTGCGTATAGTTCATCTAATTGTGCAAGCATAAGCCACTTCCTGAGATTGGTTTGTTCACTTGTTTGAAGGTTGGTTCTCCAGACGGGGCCTTCCCGACGGGGAAGCATATCATAATCCCGATAAAATAAAAAAGACGCGGGTTTCAAGGCCGCGTCTTTTAAGTCAGGTGGTTGTGTGCGCTCGTTCTCAGACAGAAACAACCCCTTTCGCGCGCGCGGCGTGAACGGCGGTGGTAAAAAAGAAAAAGCTAAAAAATCGTGCCTGAGCTTGTTGATTCATCGTAGCGGCATGATAGCACCGGGCCAGAGGTGTGTCAAGGCGGGAAAAGTTGCCGAGAAGGGGGATTTTCGGGTAGGCTAACGGCCGTTAAAATTTGGACACGGGGTTTTCTGTGCGAATTTAAGAAGGAAAGACATATGAAGCAAGTATGGCTGCTGTTACTGCTGGGTTTATTGGGCTGCGTCGGGTTGGCAGAAGAAGCGGCGGTGGAAAAGGGGACTGCGCCGGAGGGGGACACGGCCGTTGTCCTGAACATTATCGACGGCGACACCATCGACGTGGACCTGAACGGGCAAGAATACCGCTTGCGCTATATCGGCGTAGACACGCCGGAGCGCGACGAGCCTTATTATAAGGAAGCTACGGAAGCCAACCGGCAGTTGGTGGACGGCCAGGCTGTGATTTTGGTGAAGGATGTGTCAGAGACGGATCGCTACGGCCGTCTCCTACGCTACGTCTATCTGCCCGATGGCACGTTTGTCAACGCCGAACTGCTGCGCCAGGGCATGGCCCGCCTGGTCACCTTTCCGCCCGACGTGGCCCAGCAGGCGTATTTCGGCCAGCTTCAAGAAGAGGCGCGCACAGCCAACATGGGCCTGTGGGCGCGCAACGAACTGACCGGCCCCTGCGACTGCGGCAAAAACCGCTACAACTGCGCCGATTTCAGCGCGCAAACCGACGCCCAGGCTTGTTTCGATTTTTGTCTGGAACAGACCGGCGAAGATGTGCATAAACTGGATGGGGGCGGCGACGGCCGTGTGTGCGAATCGCTGCCATAAAATCCGCCCCAACCACCCCCCGGATAGTGTCAGCTAAACGTTTGGAAGGGCCTGGCGCACGGCCGTCTGATCGCTCGGAACCGATGACATGGCTCCCGCCGGCGCTCGCAAACACGGCGACCGAAACGCGCCGGTAGCGAAGGCCGCCTAACAGGCAGTCGGTGGCCGTTTCAACCAACCCGCCACGCGCTACCCAATCAAAACAGTCGCTTCCGGGTACTGCACCAATTGCGTGGATGGCTGCTGCCGGAAAAACGCAATCGCAATGGTTAACGCGCCCAACCGCCCCCAAAACATCATCAAAATAATAATCATCTGACCAAACGGGTTCAGACTGCCGGTAATGCCCAAAGAAAGACCGCATGTAGCCAACGCCGATACAACCTCAAACAAAACAGAACTAAAGGAAAAGCTGTTGGTTAACAAAACAAGCCAGCTCGCCACAAAAACCATGGCCAGACTGATGGCTAAAACGGCCGCTGCCCGCCGCACAGTCTCATCGGCAATGGTGCGCCGCCTGAATTGAACAGTGGCATACCCTTTGGCAGAACTCGATAAAGCCAGCGCCAGAACGGCAAATGTTCCTGTTGTGATGCCGCCGCCCATCGAGGCCGGCGCACACCCGATAAACATCAACACCATCACCAGCAAACGGCTTTCCGACGTGAGCCGGTCAAAATCTCGCAGGCCAGGAAAACCGGCCGTGCGCGAAGAAACGGACTGAAACCAGGTATGCACCAGTCGTTCACGAAAAGCCGCATCGCTTAAAACGCCGCCGGTTTTGGTTTCCGCCACAAAAAGACCGATCCAGCCCAAAATCGTCAAAAACAGTATCACAATCAGGGTAATTTGCGTATGCAGCGATAAGCGTCGGCGTGTGCGCCATTGCGAAAAATCCAGAAAAACAGGAATTCCTAAGCCGCCTAAGATGACCAGAAAGCCTAAAATAAGCAGCGTCACGCTGTCACCCGGGATGCCATCCGGGTATTGCGGCAGGCCGGCAAACAGATCGAATCCGGCATTACAAAAAGCCGACACAGCATGAAAAATGGCGTAAAAGACAGCCCTGTCGGCCGATACAATCCCACTGCTGCGCCAATGGATATACAACAACAAAGCGCCAAGGCCTTCGATAATAAACATGCCCACCACGACGCGCTGCAGCAGGGTAAAAATGGCCGCCGATTTATCCATGCCTAACGAACTGGAAACAGCTAGCCGATCGAGCAAAGAAACGCGCCTGCCCAGGATCTGCAGGGTAAGCGCCACCAAAACCATATAGCCGACACCACCTAATTGAATCAGAAACAACAGAACGATTTGGCCCAGCCGCGTAAAATCGGTGCTGGTGGTAAGCACCGAAAGCCCGGTAATCGCGGCCGCCGAAGTGGCTGTGAACCAGGCATCCATGAACGAAATGGGTTGGCGCGTCATGCCCGGAAGCAAAAGGACGCCAGTCCCTACGCCTATCAAAAACGCCAAACCCAACACCAGCCGCATGGCAACCGGCACAGGTCGGCGGCGGCGGACGAGTTGGATGGTCTGACGCAGGCGAACAACGCGGGTTTTCGCAATGGAGTTGCTCATGGCAGTTTGCTAAACTGGGTAATAGATGGGTTGTCGCCAAAGACGATCAGAAGGTCGCCTTCTTGCAAGACGGTATCAGAGGTAGGAGAAATCAGCACTTCGTCTCCTCGTTTGATCAGGAGGACGGTAAGCTGGTATTTGTTACGCAGGTCGGTTTGGGCCAGGCTTTGCCAGTTCAGCGAGGCTGGCAGCAAAATTTCAGCAATACTGTAGCTTTGGGTGAGGTTAAATTTTTCCAGCAGGGTGGGCAAACTGAGTTCTTCAGCCAGGCGGCGGGCGCTGTTTTGTTCTGGCTGCACCACTTTGTCTGCGCCGATGCGCAGCAAAATTTCTTTTTGCCGGTTGCTTTGGGTTTTGCAAATAATGCGGCGCACGCCCAGGTCTTTGAGCGTGGCAGTGGTTATCAGGTTGGCTTCAAAGTCGGCGCCAATGGCCACAATGACGGTGTCGAAGGCGGTAATGTCGATGGCTCGCAGAGCGTCTTCGTTGGTGGCGTCCAGGGTTGCGGCGTGGGTTACTTCGTCGGCAATACTTTGCACAAGCTGGGGGTCGATGTCGATGGCCATGACGGTTTGACCATTTTCCTCTAACGCGCGGGCCAGGCTGCTGCCAAATCGACCCAGTCCGATAACGGCGAATTCTTGCTGCTGCTTTTTTGCCATAATGAACCTCGACCTGACCAAGTGAATGGCGCAAGTATAAAGAGGTTTTGGTTGGAGGCAAGCGTGCGGGCAGTTACGGGACGAATCGCTGACGAGTTGGCGACGTTGGGGTAAACTGGGGGCTAAATTTTCGTGGCCTATGAGGAGTACATTATGTCGAAGACTGGTAAACCGGGAATATACCGACGGTTTCGTTATCAAATGAATGCGACCTTGCTTGGGGTGGTGATTACGGCCGTTCTCCTGCTTGCCTTAACGTTCACCACTACCTGGTCATTTTATTTCACCTGGGTTTTGTCGCTGAGCGTGACGACGTTCATTTTGTTTGGTCTGGACAAAAGCCTGGCCGTAGCCAACCAGAAACGCGTGCCGGAAATTGTGCTGCACCTGTTTACCTTAATGGGCGGATTTGTGGGGCAGGCGGTGGGGCGGGCGGTTTTCCGGCATAAGATCAGCCGAGAAAAAAGGGTAGTGTTCAACGTCATGCTGCTGTTGGCGGTGGCTTTGCACGCCGGCATTATTTATTTGCTCTATTTTGCAAAATAAGTAGTTGTAGCCGCGATTTCTTATCGCGCCTGACGGAGCGGGGTAAGGATACCCCGGCTACACCTGCCAAAAGAACATAGTTGGTTGGTCGGTTGGCTAATTTGCCAACCAACCAACTAACCAACTTCCCTTCTAATGTGTTGAAATTTGCGCCGACTTTTTACGCTTGAGGTTGCGCCGCCAGCGAATAACCTGCTGCTTGATGGGCGCGAGGCGCACCAGCAGCAAAACCGCCAGAATCGAAGCAAAAATAAACGGCTGCGTATACGTATTTTTAACCAACAAAATATAATGCAGCGCCGCCAAAATCCCTGCCACGTACACCCACTTATGTAGCTTGGTCCACCGTTTGCCCAGCTTTTTCATCGACCACTGCGACGAGGTCAGCGCCAGCGGCAGCAAAATCAAAAACGCGCCAAACCCCACCAGAGCGTACCATTTTTCAAAAATCGCTTCCTGAATCAACGCCCAACTCAAGCCATAATCCAGCCAGACAAAGGTGAGCAAATGGAGCGACACGTAAGCAAACGCATACAATCCCAAATTACGCCGCAGCGGATGCAGTTGGTTCCAGCCAAAAATAAGTTTCAGCGGCGTCACCGCCAACGAAGCTACCAGCAAAATAATGGCCGCCTTGCCGGTACGCAGCGTAATTTCTCGCACCGGATCAGGGCCGAAGCCGTCTGTTTGCCAATCAAACAGCAGCAGCGCCAACGGAACCAACGCGCCAACATGCCCGGCGAGTCGCAGTAGTTGGGTTTGGAGTTTGCGGTCTCGTTTCATGATCGTGCCCCGCCTCTTAAAAATTCGCTCTCAGGTCCATGCCTTCGTAGAGGTAGGCGACCTGCTCTTCGTAGCCGTTAAATTTTAGCGTCGGGCGGCGGCCCAATTCACCAATGCGCCGTTCGCTGGCCTGCGACCAACGGGGATGCGGCACGTCAGGATTGACGTTGGCGTAGAAGCCATACTCGCGCGGCGCTGAATCCATCCACAGAGAGGTAGGCATATCGGCCACCAGGTCGATTTTGACGATGGATTTAATGCTCTTGAAGCCATATTTCCAGGGTGTAACCAGCCGAATGGGCGCGCCGTTTTGTGGCAGCAGATCTTTGCCGTAAAGGCCGGTTGCCAGCAGCGTTAATTCATTCATGGCTTCATCCAGGCGCAAGCCTTCGACATAGGGCCAGTCGAACCAGGGGCTTTTCTGGCCGGGCATGTTTTCCGGATCGAGAATAGTTTCAAAGCGGACGTATTTGGCGTCGGCCGTCGGCTGCACTTCGTCCAACAGTTTAGACAGCGGGAAACCCAACCAGGGAATGACCATGGACCACGCCTCGACGCAGCGCAGGCGGTAGATACGCTCTTCCTGATCGAACTTGGTCCGCAAATCGTTGATGTCGTAGGTTCCGGGATTGGCGACCAGCCCGCCAACTGCCACCTGCCAGGGCGAGGTGGGAAAGTTGGTCGCCAGTTTGGCCGGGCCATCTTTGTCGGTGGAAAATTCGTAGTAGTTGTTGTAGGTGATGATGTCGTCGTAGGTGTTGAGGGGATCGCCCAGTTCGTCGGTGGCGGCGCCGGTTGCGCCGGGGGTTGGCGCGACGCCATCGGCCGGGGCACTGCCTTTCGGGGCGCCGCTCATATCGGGGCCGCAAGCGGCCAGCAGTGCGCCGGCGGCCGCCAATGTGGCGCCCTTCATGAAGCTGCGGCGGTTCAGGTAGACCTGTTCTGGGGTAATTTCGGAGGACGGGATTTCATAACCGGTGCGTTTTTTGATTAACATCGAAACACTCTCTTTAGAAAATTTTGCGCCTGCATTTTTTGCCGACGCGTTTATTTTGTCACTACCGTCAGATTAGGCCAATGTTATGACAGGTTTCTAAAGAGAATATTATGAAATGATTACGAAAAGGGGGGAGGTTTATGTTTTAGAAGGCGCATGTTACGTTTAGCTGCCATCCAATATTCGCTAACCAGATGTCTGTCTATCACCAAAGCGGATAAGGCATAAAAAAGCCAGGCGTTTCAGCCGTGGCTCTTTTTTCATTGCATGAAAGTCCCGTCATGCTGAGGTCCTCCGAAGCATCCCCTCGCCCAAAATGACCAACGCGCCGGGATGCTTCGCTCCGCAGACTGCGCTCAGCATGACGGGGCAGCTACTGCACCACCACCTGAATCGTGTGCGGCTCGCCGACGTAATTGCTGTCCTTTACCACGATGAGCCGCAGCCAGTAACTGCCGGGGGCCAGCCCTTCGGCGTACAGCATCTCCAGCACGCCGTTCACCACCGGCGTATTGTGGGTTTCGCCCAGCGTCAGCCAGTTGATGTTTTCGCCATCCGGTACACCCAGTTCGATCTTGTAAAACTGCACCACGGCCGTATCAAAATCGGCCGTGCCCATGATGGGTAGAATGCCGTCCACCACGTCGCCATTGGCCGGGCTGGTGATGCGCCAGACGGCCGTTATGTTCGGGTCGCGGGCCATAGCCAAGAGGTCGGTGGTGCACACGGCCGTTGGCAAAATCGCCACATTGTTCGCCTGCGCCCACTCGTGGGCCGCTTTCAGGCTTTCCGGGTTGCGCGGCGGCGTCAGGAACACCTGCGGCAGGGCGTTGGGCGGCAATTGCGTGGCGTCTGTGCCTTCGCTGATCTGGCAGAAGATTTGCGGCGGGGGCAATTTGTCGGCTTCGGCGCTGTCGCTGACCTGCAGGGCTTCCGGCGGCAGCGGCGGCAGGGGGACGGCGGGAGCGCGCAGCACGGCCGTTTCCAATTCCTCCCAGCGCACCACATTCGGGTCAACTGGCGGCTCAACCACCGGATTGGCGTCAGCCAGGAACCATTCCTCGCCGCTGCGCTGGCAATCTACCATGCCCGGCGCGACCGAGGCGATGGCGCATAACGGCCGTTTCTCCAATCCAGATGGCGGCGTAAATTCCGTCGCCGGCGGCGCGCCGTTCACCTGCAAACTTTCCAACAGGCCATAATCGCTGTACACCGCCTGCAGGTAATCGCTCCACAACGGGGCCGCGCCCGTCAGGCCGCTGATGTTGATCATTTCGCTGTTGTCGGTGTTGCCGGTCCACACGCCCACCACCAGGCCGGGCGTGTAGCCCATCGTCCAGTTGTCGCGGTAATCGTTGGTGGTGCCGGTTTTGGCGGCGGCAGGGAAGGGCAGGGCCAGTGGATTCTGGCTGCCCATCGCCGGCACACGCGCCGCGTCGTCGTCGAGGATGTCGCTGATGAGGAAAGCCACGCGCGGGTCCAGCACGGCCGTAGCGGCGGGCGGTTGATAATCGTACAGTACCTCGCCGTTGCTTTTGGCCACGCGCAGGATAGCGGCGGGCGGCACTTTATTGCCGCCGTTGGCTAAGACAGCATACGCGCCGGTCAGGTCCAGCGGCGTCACTTCGCCGCCGCCCAGCGTCAGCGAGAGGCCGTAGCTGCTGCTGTCGCCGGTCCAACTGCTGATGCCCATCTGCCGCGCAAAGTCGATGAAGCGAGGCACGCCGATGTCTTGCAGGGCCAGCACGGCCGGGACGTTGTAGCTGTTGGCCAGGGCGGCGCGCAGGCGCACGGGGCCATGAAAAGCGCCGTCGTAATTGACCGGCGAATAGGTGCTGCCGTCGAACTGCGGATAATCGACCGGCACATCCCACAAAATGTCGGCGGCGGTCCAGGCGGGCTGGCCGCCTTCCACCGGCGATAGGGCAGCGGCGTAGGTGAGCGGCTTGATGGAACTGCCGGGCTGCTGCGGTGAGAGGGTGACGTTAACACGGCCGTCAATCGCCTCGTCGTGATAATCCACGCTGCCCAGCATCGCCAGAATCTCGCCGGTGGCCGGTTTCAGGGCCACCAGGGCGGCGTTGTTGAGATTGTGCTCCGGGCCGACGGCATCGACGTGCTGGCGGGCCAACTGTTCGGCCAGCCGCTGGTAGCGCAAGTCCAGGGTGGTGGTCACTTGCAGGCCGCCGTTGGCTACGGCGTCCGCGCCAAACTGATCTTCCAGCAGTTGGCGCACGTAGACGGCAAAGTGCGGCGCGGCCAAACTCACCTCTTGCGGCGCGAAGGTGAGCGGTTCCTGGTAGGCGGCTTCGGCCTGGGATTGGTCGATCACGCCGTCGCCGACCATCAGGTTGAGGATGAGCCATTGGCGTTCTTTGGCCCCATCCAGGTTGGTGAAGGGGTCGAGTTCGACCGGGCTTTGCGGCAGTCCGGCCAGCAGGCTGGTTTCGCCCAGCGTCAGGGCGGTGGCCGATTTGCCGAAGTAGGTTTGGGCGGCGGCTTCCGCGCCGTAGGCCAGGTTGCCGTAGTAGATTTCGTTGAGGTACATCGCCAAAATCTCATCCTTGCTGTATTTCTGGTCCATGATCCAGGCGAGGATGATTTCTTTGGCTTTGCGGTTGTAGGAAACGGCCGTGCGCTCGTCATAGTCAAACACGATGTGGCGGACGATTTGTTGGGTGATGGTGCTGCCGCCAACGGGACGGCCGTCCTGGTTTTTGTAGTTGGCGATGACGGCGGCCACCAGCGAGGGAATATCCAGGCCAGTGTTCTGGTAGAAGCTGTCGTCTTCCACGGCGATGGTAGCGGCGATGAGGCTGGGAGGGATTTGCGCCAGGGGGATCTCGGTGCGTTTACCTTCGCCGAAGAATTCCCACAGCAAGTCGCCGTTGCGGTCGAAAATGCGCGTGGTTTCGAAGGTGTCGCGCTCGCGGGCATTGTCCAGCTTGGTGATGCCCGCTTCGATTTCGCGGGAGAGGTTGCTGTAGACCAGCGTCCCGGCGACGACGATGCCGCCAAAGACCAGCACGGCCAGCAGGACGACGGTCACAATCACCGCCTGGCCCAAACAGCCGAGGCAGCCCTGTTTTGGGCGTGGTTGGGGAGAAGATGGGGTAGGAGACGGCCGTTGTGGCTGGGCAAATTCGATGGGTCTGGTTGGTTGATCGTCACGATGGGTCATTGATAACCTCTAAAAAATGAATGAATGTCATGCGTTAAACGCCGGGAGGGTAGATATTGTTCCCCTTTTCGTCTTGTTAGTGTACGCCCTCAGCCGGGATGAAACTTGTCGGTAAACTGACGCAATCGGCACGTTAATGACACGCCCAATAAAAAACGCGCCCGAAGGCGCGTATTTTGTGTTTCGTTTTTCGGATTCTGTGCGTCGTCCACAGACCGCGGATTATCCGCGACGCAGCAGGAAAACCCCTACGCCAGCCAACAAAACCAGGAAGGCGACGACGATCAGAATAATGCCGCTCATGTTGGACAGAAAGCCGCCGGACTCTTCGACGGGGGCGCTTGTGTCTGAGGTGGCGGGGGTTTCAGGCGTGGCCTGCACGGCCGTGTCGTCGGCCGCCATCGCGGCGTCGGCCGCCATCGCGGCGTCAGCCACTGTTTGCGGCGCAGTAGTCAGGCCAAAGGCGACAGGAATTATCACGCCTTCCGTCACGGCAACGGCCCAACTTTCCGGCGTCGTGGTGCGGTATCCGGCCGGTGGGAAGGCCTGTACCTGATAGGATTCAGCGGTCAGGTTCTCAAAGCAATAGAACTCAGCCACGCCATCGGTGACGTAGGAGGCGACATTTTTGCCGCCCTGGAACACACTTACGGCGACATTGGCCATCAGCGGTTCCGTTTCTTGATCGCGTACTGCGTCGCCGTTGGCGTCGTCGAAGGCGCTGACACAGATGCCGTTGGCGGTGTTGGCGTTGGTGATTGTGTTGAGGCCGGTGTTGCTGGTAACGGCCGTATCGGTGAGTACGGCCGTTGGTTCAACCGTTGGCGCTTCGGCTTCCGTTGTGGGCGTGGCTTCTGTCGCCACGGGTTCGGGTGTTGCCGTTGGCGGCGTTTGATTGGGCGGCACAATAACCAGCTCATCACCAGGGTTGATATAGGTCGGGTTGTTGTTTAATTCCTGAATAGCTTTTACTGCCTCTTCGGCCGTTAATCCCATCACCTCGTGATATTGAATCGCCAACCCCCAGAAAGAGTCGCCCGCCTGAACAATGTGAACCACGGCGCCATCGGCGCGGGGTGTGGGCGTGGGCTGCGGCGTGGATGTCGGTCCGGCCGGTTGGCTGGACGCAGGATTGGAGGGCGCAGAAACCGTATTATCACGCTCGTCGAGGGCGATTAACGCAAAACCATCCATGAAAAAGCCATTGTTAATGTAAGGGTCTTTGGAGGCCATTTCGATCCAGACGGTCATGGTTGCGGCCGTGGCGGTGAAATCATGCAAAAACACCGGGTAAGCCTGATAAAAGGGCTGGATGTTGCCGGCCGTCCACCAACCGCTGTATTGGATAGCCGATTCATCGCGGAAAGCGGCGCCGGGGGCGCTGGTTCCCAGGCGAACCTGACCAGAATCCAGATTGCTGGGGGCTTTTTTGCCGCCTTCATAGGTTTCCACGATGTCGATGTAAATAGGGATCGCCAGACGATACCGGCGGCCAACCTCCAGACCACTTACGTCTTGCGATAGGCCGGCATAAACTGGTGCCCACCCTTTGAAGATTTTTAGGGCATAAGAGCCATCGCGGAAAAACAGGGTTTGCTCATTGGGTGGGGCGTCTTTGATATTCCAGACGACGGTTTCGGGCCGCGCGGCGTTGCCGTTGGAGCCGGGGAAAGGCTGGCCGTCTACCCAGTGCATGCGCCAGCCGGTCGGCACGGCAATTTCGGGGATACCGTCTTGGTTGTAGTAACCTTCTTCAAAACCGGGGTTGGTGAGCAGGTTGGCTTGTTGAGCGACTGCCTGGCGAGACGGCCGTACCGTTACAGCCAGAATAAAGACAGCCAGGACGGCCGTCAGAACAAGGGTTTTTCTATTCATGTTTTGCTTCCTCTTATCGGGTGCGGCTACGGCCGTACTCGATTTCGCCTCTTCTTAGTTTGTCGCCAGCGAGCGCGATAACTTTACAAAAATATAGCGCAATGAGCCATTGCGCTAGAGACAGCCAAAGATTGTAACATAGCGCTCATGAAACAACAATTTGCGCCCGGCCCCGACAGCAATTCTCAATTTAGATCAGGCATTCGTGCGAACAAGGTAATTTCTTTGCACTTTACGCTGAACTGTCATGCTGAGCGGAGTCTTCGGAGCGAAGCATCCCCATGTATTGGTCATTAGGGCTGAACGGGATGCTTCGGAGGACCTCAGCATGACACATTTCTGGTTAAATTGAGAATTGCTGCGGCCCCGACAATTATCACGCGCCAGGCGTTGTCGCGGTTGTGGCACGAGTTGAGCCATCATCAGCCGGTCTAAACAAAAAAGGCGTCTGGGGAGTTCCCCCAAACGCCTCTCTGTGTCTACTTAGCTGCAAGTTTTAGCAAACGGCCGCCGTGTTGTTGAAGAACCAGTTATACGCAAAGAACGGATAAGCGTGCGCGGTTTGCGCCCGAATCGCAATCCGCGCCGAGCCGAACAACGGCTGGGGAATCGGGAAGGTTAACCGCTGGCTGCTGCCATCACCGGAATTGTACGATCCAACAACGATGCCGTTGATTCCGGCCGTATACATGGACCCCATGGTGACTGTGAAGTCTTGTCCGGGCGGCATGTTATTCGTCACAATCGTCGCCGTGCCATCTTTGGCTACTTCACACACCTTGAAGGTGGGGATGCCGGTATACCCTGTGTTCGGAGGTGGAACCGGAGGTTGCCCGCCTGTGCCGGCGGTATTGTTATAGAACCAGTTAAAGGCGTAAAAAGGATTCAGTGGGTACGTGTGCCCCGTTTGCGCCCGGATGGAAATCTGAGATTGACCAACCAACTGCGCCGGAATGGGGAAGGTGGCGGTTAATGTGCCACCGGCGGCGGAATCCAGTTCGCCAACCACAAAGCCGTTAATGCCCCGTGTACCCATGTAGCCCATCGTTACGGTAAATTTTTGCCCTGCCGGGAAATTATTGGTGGTAATGGTGACGTTTTGGTCCACAGCTACAGAGGCGATGGCAAATGTGGGAATGCCAGTGAAGCCTGGAGTCGTAGGCAAGCCGCCAGTGCCGGTGTTGGTTGTGTTGTTATAAAACCAATTGAAGCTGAAAAAGCCTTGAGCGCTTTGCAGACGGATGGCAATTTGGGACGAGCCTTTGAGCTGATCAGGAATGGCAAAGGTCGCCGGGAAAGAGCCGCCATTGCCCGAATTGATTGTGGATACATAGTACCCATCAATGCCCTGTGACCCCATCGGTCCCATGGTAACCACAAAATTCTGGTTTGCCGGGTAGTTGTAGGTCTGAATTGTCACGGTTTGGTCAACAGCTACGCCAGTGATGGCGATTGTGGGGATGGTGCTAGACGCGGCAATGCCTGGGCCGACGAGCAGCACAACCATCACAACCAGCAAGATCGCTAATGACCTAAAACGTAGAATGGGTGTCAACTTTTGTTTGAGTGCTGAATTGTTCATGTTTTCTATGCCTCCTAAAATAACTATTTTTGCTGGAAAGGACGGTAGATGCGGTTTTTTAAGATGTGCTGGTTCTGTGATTAATTGCCGGCATTCCGACAGTGGGGTGAGAGGTGAAATAGCAACACTAATTTGGAAAATCTACCATTTCCTCCTATGCGAAGTAGACAGAGGCATTATAAAAGAAAACCGGTGTAGAATTCTATAGAACGCGTGTTCTTTGTATCGATTGGTCGTGGGAATTTCGTTTTTTCCACGATTGGTATGGGTTTTGGCAGCTTTAATTGTTGTGCTATTTCAATACCTGTTTAGTGACTACAACAGAACTTTGGTAACAAATCGCCGCGCGGTTTCGGCGAGCACGGCCGTTCCGTAAGCCAGCACGCGTTCGTCGATGTCAAAAATGTCTGTGTGGTGATGGCGCTCACGGCCGTCTGGCGTGGCCGCGCCTAGCATAAACATTGCGCCCGGCGCTTTTTGGGTCATGTAGGCGAAGTCTTCCGCGCCCATGCCAAACTCAGCGTCGATAACGGCCGTTTCCCCGGCAACCTCGCGCGCCACCTCTCGCATCCAGCCATTCACCCGCGCATCGTTAAACATAGCCGGATACCCCTGCTGAATTTCCAGCGAATACCCACCGCCCAAGGTTTCGCTCAATTGCAGCGCCCGCTCAATTTCGGCCCACAAACGACGGCGCACCGTTTCTTCATACGAACGAATGGTCCCCAACATATGCACAGAATTGGGGATAACGTTGGTCACTTGCCCGCCACAAACCTGTCCCAGGCTCACCACACTGGGGCGCAGGGGATTGATCTGGCGCGAAGGGATGGCGTAAAGCGTGCTCAAAATAGGGCCGAGCATGAACAAGGGATCGCTGCCGTTGTGCGGGTATGCGCCGTGCCCGCCGTCACCGCGAATCCACGCTTCAAACTGATCCACCGCCGCCAGGCTGTACCCATCCTGAAAATAAAACTCGCCCGACGTGCGGTCTGATGCGACATGCAAGGCAATCACGGCATCCAGGTTTTCTAGCGCGTTGTCATTGATCATGGCGGTTGCGCCGCTGATCCCCTGGTTATCGAAGGCTTCTTCGGCCGGTTGGAAGATCAGGCGCACATTGCCGTACCACGGTTCTGTCAGATAGCTTTGTTTGAGCAAGTGGGCCACGCCGAGCAGCATGGCGGTGTGGGCATCGTGGCCACAAGCATGCATCACGCCTGCGTTTTGCGAGCAGTAGGGCACGTCATTTTTCTCGACGATGGGCAGGGCGTCCATGTCGGCGCGGATGCCGATGGTGGGGCCGTCGCCGCTGCCAATTCGGCCGATGACGCCGGTGCGGCCAACGCCGGTTTGTATATCAATGCCAATTTCTTGCAGGGTATCGGCTACCAGGGCAGAGGTGCGGAATTCCTGAAAGCTTAATTCGGGATGTTGATGGATATCACGTCGGAGGCGGATAATTTCGTCGGCAATGGATAGGGCTTTGTTTAACATGAGGCTCCTTTGGCAGGTGATGAGATGATTGCGGGGTCAGGTGAATCTGACCGCCAACTACTTGAACACTTGATTGCTTACAGACGCACGGCCGTCATCCCCGTTGCTTCGTCGCTGCGCAGAGCGATGCAGTTGACGCCCTGCACAACACCTTCTTTGGGCGGCACTTCGTCGGCCTTGAAGCGGATGATTTTGCCAAGTTGGGAAATGATGAATAGGTCGTTTTCCGGCTGAACGGTCAGCGCGCCGACAAGTTTGTCGGTTTTCAGGACGACTTTGCCGCCGGCGCCGGGCGCTTTGTTGGCGCGAAAGCCAGACATCTGGCGGATGGTTCCTTTGCCATCGTGGCTGAGGAGGAAGACGCCGCTTTCTTCGGTAACGGCCGTTACCGCCACCACCTTATCGCCCAAATCTACCCGCAAAGCCAGCGTGCCCGTTTTATGGACCTGGGTTTCGGCAAACCGTATGCCCAACCCATTTTCGGTGACCACCAACAAATCGCCGTCCCCTTCCGTCCAACAGGCGGCCGTCACATATCCGCCCTGCTGCACATCGTGGAAGCTCATGCCAGGGATCAGGGTCTGATTAAGCCGCGAGGCCGGCACGCGGCGCACCCAGCCGCGTTGGCTGGCCAGAGCCACATATTGGCCGCCATCAGCCGGTAAAACAGCCGCAATATGTTCGTGCGGTCGAAATTGGAACAGGTTCATGATGTTTTGCCCGCGAGCGCGCACCGGCGCTTCGGCTAAACTGTTCACCGTCAACCGAAAAGCGCGGCCAAAATCGGTGAAGAGTAGAATGGCTTCGTCTTCATGGGCGACAGTGAGGAGCGTGGGCGGATCGTCCTCGGCTGTTTCCAGATCAAAGACACCCATGCCGCTGCGGCGTTGACGGCCGTAAAAATGGCGCGGCGTTCGTTTGCCCATGCCTTTTTTGCTGATGGTGATCACATTAAACGGGGTCGGCGGTTCGCTGGGTTCCGGCGGCGTTTCTTCCTTTTGCCGGACAGGGCTGCCGCTTTGCAGGCGAGCAATTTCTTCTTCCAGAGCTTCCACATAAGCCTGAATCTCTGGTGATACTGCGCTCAAATCGGGTCGTTCGGTAATCATACAGTTACTCCCTCGCAGGCGATTTTGTAAATTGTACGTAACTTACAGACTCCAAAGGTTTGCTCCTGAGAGCTTGGATTATGGGGATGCCAAACCCTTGGGGTCTTGCCAGAGAAACTTGAACAGATACGATTGTACGTTTCTTTGTCAAATTGTAGGCACTAAATCCGCCATCCGAACGCGGATATTTTGGAAATTGGCAAAGGTCAGGTCATCGAAATCCAGTTTGTAAAAGGCTTTAATGGCCGACATCAGGCCCAGATAATTGTTGGTGATGCGTTTGTCCCAGTTCATGCCCAGGTCGGCGACGGCCGTTTTGATGGCTGCTTCCGGGCCTTCCAGCTCGACAAAATCGCCGTAGGGCAGCTCATCCAAGACGATTTCCACGTTCTGCCAGGTGAAGGTTTCGCGGTATTTCTCATAAACTTGCACTGGAGCAAAACCCAGACGCGTAAAAATCAATGCCGCCGTATCGAAATCGCTGACCTGTATTTCCAACTCTTCGCGTATTTTGGCCTCACTGTGGGCATCTTCGGCGGCGAGACCTTTGTATGTCAGGCGCACGGCCGTATCCTGGCGCAGCCGCAGCAGTTCTTCCTGCCGTAAAAGCCGGTTATCCGGCGTGTCGAATCGCACATTCCGTTCAAACACGCGCGGTTTGGTTAACACCGCCCCAACCTCAAGCAGCCGGGCACGAAATTCAACCCGATTGGCCAGTAAAAATTTCACTTCAACTTCTAGCTGTTGGGTGCTGCTCATGTTTACCGCCTGTCGCCGGAATAGCTCATTCTTCAAGGTCGCTGATGAGGATGAGGATTTGATCTTTTTCGACGCTGGCGCCAGGGGTGACGCGAACGGCCGTAACCACTCCTTCTCGCGGCGACCGCAGCTCGTTCTCCATCTTCATCGACTCCAAAATAACAACCTTCTCGTTACGCTCCACCGTGTCCCCAACCTCCACCAACACCCGAATAATCAGCCCGGGCATCGGCGCCTTCACTCCGGCCTCATGCCCCATGTCCAACCCGGTGCCCCGCGCCTGAGCCAGGCGATATGCCCGCTCATCTTGCACAAACACAGTATACAATTCACCGTCCGTCAGCACTTCCCAATGATCATCCCGCTCGTCTACCACCGCTTCCAGCGAGCGATGGTTCAGCAGCAAAGAAACCATACCGCCCTCCGCCACCCGCCGAAAATCAATGGCATACCTCTCATCATTCACCGAGATTTCGTTATCCTGCCCCACCTCAATGATGTATTCTTTATCGTTGACCTTTGTGTAATATTTCATAATCGGTCCATCCTCATCCTGTCGCGCCCGTTACAAACCACCCACATCATCGTCGCAGCCGCTCCCACCGGTTATACCACTTCCAGGCGCTGCCCTTTTCCGACCCCGCGCCAACCGCCGCAATACGCTGCCCGGCCTGCAAGCTTTGATGATGCGCCATGAGCGTGGCCAAAACGGCTGCTTCCATATCCTGGTCCGCCGCCCGATCCGACATGCTAAACCGATCTTCCACAAATTTTGTGTCAAAATTACCCGTCAAAAACCGGTGACTATCCATCATGTGCTGGTGGAAAGGGATGTTTGTTTTGACGCCGGTAATGCGATACTCCTCAAGCGCCCGTCGCATGCGCAGCACGGCCTCGCCGCGTGTTTCCCCATAACAAATCAGCTTACTGATCATCGAATCATAATAAGGCGTAATTTCATACCCTCGGAAAACCCCCGTATCCACGCGCACCCCTGGCCCGGTAGGCAAACGCATCGTAGAAATAACGCCAGTAGACGGCAGATAATTGTTGTATGGGTCTTCCGCATTGATGCGGCACTCAATGGCCCAGCCACGAATCTGAATATCTTTTTGGGCGAACCGCAGCCGACGGCCGCGAGCAATGCGCAGTTGCTCCTGAGCAATATCAATGCCCGTAACCAGCTCAGTCACCGGATGCTCCACTTGCAAGCGTGTATTCATTTCCAAAAAATAGAAGTTTTTATCCTTGTCTAGCAAAAATTCTATGGTTCCGGCGTTGACATAATCCACCGCTTTGGCGGCGGCCACGGCGACTGCCCCCATGCGCTGGCGCAAATCCTCATCCACCACAAAAGAGGGCGCTTCTTCAATCAGTTTTTGATGCCGCCGCTGCAGCGAACATTCTCGTTCGCCCAAATAAACCGTGTTGCCGTGTGAGTCGGCCAGAAGCTGAATTTCAATATGCCGCGCGTCGGTGATCATTTTTTCCAGGTACACCACATCATCGCCAAAAGCGCTCAGGGCTTCACGGCGAGCTGCAGCGATAGCGTCTTGCAAGTCTTCTGACCTGTGGACCGGGCGCATACCTTTGCCGCCACCGCCGGCCACCGCTTTTACCAGCACCGGATAACCCATTCGATCGGCCGCCGCCTGCATTTCAGCTTCATTCAGACCCGGTTCTGTGCCGGGCACAATCGGCACGCCGGCCGCCTTCACCGTTTCGCGGGCTTCTTGCTTATCGCCCATGATTTTAATGGCCTGAGCCGATGGACCGACAAAAACCAGTCCGGCATCCACGCACGCCTGGGCAAATTCAGCCCGCTCGGCTAAAAAGCCGTAACCGGGATGTACCGCCTGCGCGCCAGAACGTTTGGCAACGTCCAGAAGTTTGTCCACCCGCAGGTAACTTTCACGAGCGGGGGGCGGGCCAATGTAATAAGCCTCGTCGGCAAACCGCACATGAGGCGCATTGCGGTCGGCGTCGGAATAGACGGCAACCGTTTTAATGCCCAGCTCGTGACAGGCACGCAAAATACGCACGGCAATTTCGCCACGATTCACAATCAACAACTTATCAAATTTTTTCGTGAGTAATCCGTCTTCTCGTTTCATGGGTTTAAGCCTTTAGCTGCGAGCTGTTAGCTAACAGCTTAGAGCGGGATGTTGCCGTGTTTCTTGGGCGGGTTGCTGTCGCGTTTGTTTTGCAGCATATTGAGGGCGTTGATCAGGCGCGGGCGAGTCTCGCTGGGCAAAATGATGTCGTCGATGTAGCCGCGTTGGGCGGCGATGTAAGGATTGGCGAAATGCTCACGGTAATCTTCGACCAGTTCGGCTTTGCGGGCCACGGGGTCATCGGATTCTGACAATTCGCGGCGGAAGATAATGTTGACCGCGCCATCTGGTCCCATCACGGCGATTTCGGCCGTTGGCCAGGCCAGGTTCAGGTCAGAGCGAATATGCTTGCTGTTCATCACGCAGTATGCGCCGCCGTAGGCTTTGCGCGTGACCACAGTAACTTTGGGCACAGTGGCTTCGCAGAACGCGTAAAGCAATTTGGCTCCATGGCGAATGATGCCGCCATATTCCTGGTCGATGCCGGGCAAAAAACCGGGAACGTCTTCAAAAACAATGAGGGGGATATTGAAGGCGTCGCAAAAGCGCACAAAGCGGGCGGCCTTCTCGCTGCTGTCGATGTCTAACACGCCGGCCAGAACCATCGGCTGATTGGCGACAATGCCGACGCTGTAGCCGCCCAATCGAGCGAAGCCAACGACGATATTTTGCGCGTAATGCTCGTGAATTTCGTAAAAATCGCCGTTATCGACAATGAGGTTGATGGCGTCTTTGATGTCGTAGGGTTTGTTGGGGCTGTCTGGGACCAGGGTGTTGAGGGCTTCTTCGGTGCGCAGCGGATCGTCATTGTTGGGTTTGTAGGGCGGGTCTTCCATGTTATTGGAAGGCAGGAAACTCATCAACTCTCGAATCAGGTACAGGGCGTCGGCTTCGGATTCGCAGGCCATGTGGGAGACGCCGCTTTTGGAGTTGTGGGTCATGGCGCCGCCCAGTTCTTCGAAGGTAACATCTTCACCGGTGACTGTTTTTACCACATCGGGGCCGGTGATAAACATGTGGCTGGTGTTTTTGACCATGAAGATGAAGTCTGTGAGGGCCGGGGAATAGACAGCGCCGCCGGCGCAAGGCCCCATGATGGCGCTAATTTGGGGTACTACGCCGGAGGCGAGGGTGTTGCGCAGGAAGATGTCGGCATAACCGCCGAGGCTGACCACGCCTTCCTGGATGCGCGCGCCGCCGGAGTCGTTGATGCCGATGACGGGCGCGCCGTTTTTCATGGCCATATCCATGATTTTGCATACTTTTTCGGCGTGGACGCCGCTGAGGCTGCCGCCGAAGACGGTGAAGTCCTGGCTAAAGACGTAGACGAGACGGCCGTCTATCGTCCCCCAGCCCGTCACCACACTATCACCCAGGTACTGCTGCTTGTCCATGCCAAAGTTTCGTTCGCGGTGAACGGCAAAAGCGTCCACTTCGCGGAACGAGCCTCTATCCAGCAGGAGTTCGATGCGCTCGCGCGCGGTAAGTTTGCCTTTTTCTTTGTGCTTGGCGATGCGCTTTTCGCCGCCGCCTAGCTGCGATTGAGCGCGCAGTTGGTTTAGTTTTTCTAATTTTGAGTCCATAATCCTGGGTTTGCCCCTCCTTCGGAATAATTTAACACAGAGACACTGAGGCGCAGAGAATGTGTTTAATTTTCATTCATGGTGTTGAGTCTGCGTTTATGTCGTCTCCTCTGTGAAAGCGATAAAATAATGGGAAACGGCCGTGCGCAGCAGCGCCCATGCAGTAAAAGCCACACCGCCACCAGCCAACAACATATCCAATATCAACGTCTCGCGTGAGATAGTCGTGGTGAAAAACAAAATCAAACCAATCTCATACAGTGCGTGTAAACCAATCAAAACGGGGATGAGGCGGCGGGTAAACGGCCGTCTCCGCCGCAGCGCTTCGGCCAACCCCAGGAAGATAACACCCCAAACCAGGGCCATCATCAACCGAAATACCGGATCGGGCTGGGCGGCTAATTCCTTAAGCAGGTCGCGCTGCTGGCCTAAAGCCAGAGCACGACCCAAATTCCACACTCCTAAGAGGAAAACCCCCCAGAGTGTCAAAGTTACGGAACGTGGGCGATTTGCGGGCTGCGCTGGGTTCATGCTGGCTAGATTGTAACGGACATCGCGCGATGACGGCAATAAGCCTGCCAAACAATTCAGCAATTCTCAATTTAGATCAGGCATTCGTGCGAACAGGGCAATTTCTTTGCAATTTAGGCTGAATTGTCATTCTGAGCGGAGTCTGCGGAGCGAAGAATCCCCATGTATTGGTCATTAGGGCTGAACGGGATGCTTCGGAGGACCTCAGCATGACATATTTCTAGTTAAATTGAGAATTCCTGCAAACAATTTGCCCGAATTGCCCATCGTCGCTCAATTGCCGCCACGGTTGACACAAATGGAAACGAAAAGCTACAATGTTGCCAGATAGCAGATCGTTGCATTCCAACCTGCCGGGTCTTACAATAGCCGGACTATTTAACAACCAAATAACAAGAACAACGGCCGTTCGGGAGAGAACCTGAACCAGGTCGCCGAAGGGGCAAGCCGCGAACCATTCCCGGTGAAACTCTCAGGCAAAAGGACCGCGCGGGCGAAGTTCCTCTGAAAAGAGTGGTGATCAGCCAGAAAGTCGGGGGCATAACTCACCGGCAACCAGGCTAATCTCACTCACCGTTGGAGCAAGTTTCTGCGAGAAACGAAACTCACAGGTTAACGACAGGGGGTGCTGGCAAAAATCAAACGCCATGCACCCCCTTTTTTATTTATAAGCCGAGGATTGGTCGCTAAGAAAACGGCCGTAACCAACCGGCAAACAACAGTTCACAGCAAACAGGAGAAAATCATGAGCACAGTCAAAGATGGATTACTTTATACAAAGGATGATGAATGGATTGCCGTAAACGGTGAAACAGGCACAGTCGGGATCACCGATTACGCTCAAGATTCACTGTCCGACATCGTGTACCTGGAACTACCCAACGTGGGCGATTCCTTCGAGTCCGGTGAAAACTTTGGGGTTGTCGAATCCGTAAAAGCCGCCGCCGATTTATTCATGCCGGTATCGGGCCAGGTAACGGCCGTCAACGACGCCCTCATCGACGCCCCGGAAGAAATCAACCAGTCCCCCTACGACGCCTGGCTGGTCAAAATCCAATTCGCCAACCTCACGGAACTCGACGAATTAATGGACGCCGACGCCTACCGCAAATACCTGACCGAACGTGACTAACCTATTCCGCGAATCCCGGCGCTCCGCCCTTCGCCAAACCCCATCTTTTGGAGGTAACCGATGATTGCCCCACCCACATCCCCACGAACCGCTCTCGCTTCTAACCGCGATCTGCTAAACCCCACCGATCACTTTGTCGATCGCCACATCGGGCCGCGCCCGGAAGCCATCACCCACATGCTCAACCTGCTGGGCGTGCCCTCTCTGGACGCGCTCATCGCCGAAACCATCCCCGCCGCCATCATGCTAGACGCCGATTTAAGCCTGGAAACCCCGCGCAGCGAATCAGAAATCCTGACCGAACTGCGGGCCATGGCGGCCAAAAACCAGCTCCACCGCTCGTTCATTGGCCTGGGCTACTACGACAGCATCATGCCCCCCGTTGTTTTACGCAACATCTTCGAGAATCCGGGCTGGTACACCCAGTACACCCCCTATCAGGCCGAAATAGCCCAGGGTCGCCTGGAAGCGCTGCTCAATTTCCAGACCATGATCACCGATTTCACCGGCATGGAAATCGCCAACGCCTCGCTGCTGGATGAAGGCACCGCCGCCGCCGAAGCCATGACCCTGTGCCAGCGCCAGCGCTCGCGCAAATCCACCGCCACCACCTTTTTTGTGTCCGAATTATGCCACCCGCAAACCATCGCCGTCATCCAGACGCGAGCCGAGCCGTTGGACATTGATGTCGTGGTGGGAGATCATGAAACGTACGATTTCAGCCAGCCCACATTTGGCGTATTGGTGCAATACCCGGCCACCAACGGCGACGTGTTAGATTACGAAGACTTTATCAATCGCGCCCACGCCGCCGACGCGCTGGCCGTAGTCGCCACAGACCTGCTGGCGCTGGCCCTGCTGCGCCCGCCCGGCGAGTTTGGCGCAGATGTCGTGGTCGGCAACAGCCAGCGTTTTGGCGTGCCGATGGGGTACGGCGGCCCCCACGCCGCCTTCATGGCCACCCGCGACGACTACAAACGTCAGATGCCCGGCCGGTTGATTGGCGTATCTATCGACGCGCACGGCAACCCGGCCATGCGCCTGGCCATGCAAACCCGCGAACAACACATCCGCCGCGAAAAAGCGACCAGCAATATCTGCACGGCGCAGGTGCTGCTGGCGATTTTGGCCTCGATGTACGCGGTGTATCATGGGCCGGATGGCATTGAGCGGATTGCGCAGCGGGTGCGGGTGCTCACGGCCGTTCTCGCGCGCGCCCTCACCCAACTTGGCTACACCGTCAACCAGGCGCCGGTCTTCGACACCCTCAAAATAACCGGCGGTCCACAAAGTCAGGCGCAAATTCATCAGGCCGCGCTCGCGGCAGAAATCAACCTGCGCTACTACCCTGATGGCGGCGTCGGCATCTCCCTGGATGAATTGACCCTGGCGAAAGATATAGAGCACCTTTTAGCCGTTTTCGGCGCACAGGCGGGAGACTTTGATCTGGAAGTGTTGGCCGACGAGGTAGAACTGGCTTATGCACGGCCGTTTGCCCGCACATCTGCCTACCTCACCCACCCCGTCTTCAACAGCTACCACTCCGAAACAGAGATGATGCGCTACATCACCCGCCTGGAATCCCGCGACCTGTCGCTGACCCACTCCATGATTCCGCTCGGCTCCTGCACCATGAAACTCAACGCCACCGCCGAAATGCTGCCCGTCATGTGGCCCAAGTTTGGCGCGCTGCATCCCTTCGTGCCGCAAGATCAGGCGGCCGGCTACCACGAATTGTTTGCCCGCCTGGAAAACTGGCTGGCGACAATTACCGGGTTTACGGCCGTTTCCCTCCAACCCAACTCCGGCGCATCCGGCGAATACACCGGCATGTTGACCATTCGCGCCTACCACCTGTCGCGCGGCGAAGGCCACCGCCACATCTGCCTCATCCCCAGTTCCGCCCACGGCACCAATCCAGCCAGCGCCGTCATGGCCGGCATGGACGTGATCGTCGTGGCCTGCGATGACAACGGCAACATCGACGTAGCCGATTTACGCGCCAAAGCGGAGCAGCACCGTGACAATCTGGCGGCGATTATGGTGACATATCCCTCGACGCACGGCGTTTTCGAGGAAGCCATCGAAGAAATCTGCCAGATCGTGCATGAAAACGGCGGGCAGGTTTACATGGACGGCGCCAACATGAACGCCCAGGTTGGCCTCACCAGCCCCGGCTACATCGGCGCGGACGTGTGCCATCTGAATCTGCACAAAACCTTCGCCATTCCGCATGGCGGCGGCGGCCCCGGCGTCGGCCCGATTGGCGTGGCCGCGCACCTGGCTCCCTTCCTGCCCAACCATCCGGTGGTGGCGATGGGCGGCAGCGCCCACAGCATCGGCCCGGTATCGTCCGCGCCCTGGGGCAGCGCCAGCGTTTTGCCCATCTCTTACGCCTACATTGCCATGATGGGCACGGCCGGCCTGAAACAGGCGACGCAGGTAGCCATCCTGAACGCCAATTACATCGCCCACCGGCTGGACCCGCATTATCCGGTGCTGTACAAAGGCAAAAACGGCCGTGTTGCCCACGAGTGCATTATTGATTTACGGCCGTTAAAAGATTTTGTCACGGTTGAAGATGTGGCCAAACGCTTGATGGATTACGGTTTCCACGCCCCCACCATGTCCTTCCCCGTCCCCGGCACGCTGATGATTGAGCCGACGGAAAGCGAATCACTGCCGGAACTGGACCGTTTCTGCGAAGCCATGATCCAGATTCGGGAAGAAATCCGCGAAATCGAGAACGGATTGGTCAGCCACGAAGACAGCGCCCTGGCCCATGCGCCACACACGGCCGCCGATGTGACCGGCGAGGTTTGGGAACGGCCGTATTCCCGCGAAAAAGCCGCCTTCCCTCTGCCGTGGGTCAAAGAACACAAATTCTGGCCGTCCGTCGCCCGCATCGACAACGTCTATGGCGACCGCAACCTCTTTTGCGCCTGCATTCCCATCGAGGAATACGCCTAGCAGTCTGTCGGAAAAGTACCCGTAGCCGCGGTTTCTTACCGCGTCTTCCAGAGGCGGGGTAAGGATACCCCGGCTACAAAAAGAGGTTCTCCCACAGACTGCTAGCCTGAAGAATTGAGATAAAAAGGTTCTTCAGGAACTCAGGGGGTTGACAGCCCCTGATGCGTGAAGCGTGATGCGTGACCAGAGAGGTTTCACGCATCACGTATCACGCTTCAGACCAAACCCCATGAAATCCCAAAGACCCGATAAAAAAAGAGCCAGAGTCTCCTCTGGCTCTTTTTTTGTCTGCTCGTTGTCCGCAACAGCGCAGGGTTGTTAGCCCCTCCGCCTGACCAACCAGCCGCCTGCCAGCAACGCCCCTACCAAAACGGCCGTGCCTAAAAACCAGTAAGAAAGCGAGTCGTTGCCCGGAGAGGATGAGGGCTGCGGCACGGCCGTGGCGCTTGGAGCGGTGGGCGGAACGGCCGTCATCGTCTCAACCATCACGGGAGTCGGCGAATCGGTGGGCGTGGCGCTTGGGATCGCCGTAGCGGTGGCCGTCGGCGTGTGGCTGGGCGACGGTGTGATCGTGGGGGTCGCCGTTTCCGTGGGGGTGGATGTGGCCGTGGGCGGCGTGGTGGGCGTGGCCGTGGGCGAGCCGGTCGGTGACGGCGTTACCTTTGGGTCTGGCTTGGGCGTGGGGAAACCGGGGGGCAGCGGCGTGGGCAGCGCGTCGTCGCCGAAGGTTGACTGCACCAGAAAAAAGGTCGTGCCGCCAATCATGCAATAATCGCCAATCGACTGGGTGCAGAGCGCGCCGGGCAGTTCTACAGTGAATTGGCCATCTTCGGCTTTGATGATTTGCGACCGGCCCCACATATCTACCCAAAGAGCGGAGGCGGCGGTGGCGGGGATGACGGCCGTTTGCCCTTCTCCCGGCAGCCGCGCAAACAAAACCGTCGTGGTCCGGTCTGGCTGGTCTATGCGGATCTGCCCCACCTCATCCCAGCGCTCTCGCTCGGCGCGAATCGTGCCGGCCAGATAGCGAACCGTGGTGATGTACGCGCCGAAGGCCGGGCGGCGCGTGCCATCCATGCGCAGCAGGCCAAAGGGTTCCGGGTTGGCGTCACGGTCGCTGCGCAAATCCAGCAGTTTGTAGACCGCAATGCGCTCCGCGCCCGCCGCCAGCGCGGAAGCCACCGCCTGCGGAATAAAAGCCGCCTGCTCGTTCATGGTCACTGAAAGCGTCCAGTTTTCCACCGACCACGCCTCATCGTCGATGGGCGGGGCGTTGGTTTCCACCAGCCAGACCGGCTTCCAGGGCAGCCCGCGCGCAGCCATCGCCTCATACAAAATGCGGATGCCGTCGTAGACTGTGCCCGGCTGAAAATAAAGATGGGCCGTAGCCACATCAAAAAAGTAGTTGTTGGCCGCGGCGTCCGGTTCGGCGATCAGCGCGTCGAAAAAGTCGTCGATGTAGGCGGGGTTCCAAAAATAGGTGAAGGCCGGCAGGTGAATCATGGCCTGGGGATTGGTTTCTTTGGCGGCCTGATAGGCCACGCGCAGCAGTTGGATGAAGTCGGCGATGTCGCCATCCCAGGTGTGGCCGGGCGCGGCGGGATCGTCAATGTCGGGTTCGTTCCAGATGATCCAGTGGTTGATACGGCCGTCGTACCGCCCCACCGCCTCGCGCACAAAAACAGCCCACGTATTGTCCGGATCGTCATAGGGCAGGTACAAACCGGCGGGTAAATCATCGTCCCCGCGCGCCCAATCTGGTATGCCAATAAGCAGCCCTACCACTTCACGCCCGGCGTCAATCTCGCCGTCGATTTGCTCCTCGCGCACGGTGGATTTCCAGGTTTCCGGCCCATCGGGCTGCACTTCGGCCCATTGAAAACGCACCCGCGTCCAACTGACGCCTAAATTATTGGCGGCGCGGGGCGCCGTATAGCTCTCAATCACGCCAAAACGCCAATCAAGCGCCTGCTGCGCCGGTTTGGCGGCTACCGACTGCCGCCCAATCAGCAGCAGCAAGCCTATACTCAATCCAATCCACCATGTTCGCTTCATCATGGCGGGGGATTGTAATGGTTGGCGGAAAAGTGTTCAAGGGCAGATATCAAGTTTCAGAGTCCTAAACCAACACCACAAAAGTCTATGATATTTCTCGTTTGTGGCTCGTCAGAAAACCGTGACCGGCCTAAAATTTGCCGGACTCCAGGAAGCTACGGGGGCGATAATGGAAACGCCGCCGCGCACGTAAAGCCTACCGGCGCTTGTGGCTCGCTCCAGTTGTATTCATCTACAAATAATGTAACGGACTTGCCGCCAACCGTCAGCTCATAAATATCCAGGATGGTGTCATTGAAGGGCAAGGATCCGATCCGTTCGTACGACACGGGTTCCCCGTTTGGCCCCAGTAGATTATCCAGGAAGGCTCGTTCTCGTGGCGGCCCGCCAAAAGCGTCGCCGCCCACCAGGATGGCATTCGTTTCGGTATACCCGTAGGTGGTATCGGTGGAAATGGTGCACAGGCTTGTCGCCTCAGTATTGTCGCCGGTTTCGCCAGCGGCACTGGGCTGGAACTGCACAGATTCCATCATGGCGGCAAAGGCGGGTGCGCCCTGGGTAAACCATACTTCTGAGTCTCTGGATAGGGCGATGGCAAAAAAGGCCAGATTATCAAATGGATTGATAAACACAGCCTGCCCAATAAACGGCTTGTCAAACAGTTCACCGCTGATGGCCACAGATATGCCTTCGGCCGTTCCCACATTTATGGGGTAAGAGTCCCCCAACAGCTCGTAAACGCCGCCTACATTTTCTACAAAATCAGCGATAAGCTGCTCGAGCAATTCGTCATCACGCTTATCGCCCAAAGCTGTTTCAGCGTTGGGTATTCCCAGGATGGTTAAAATGATGGCCCCAGATGCATCGGACATAGACACAAGTCCATAATTTACCTGGTTGTCTACTTCTGATTCATACCCTTCTGCCGGTTGAAAAGAAAATTTACCGTTGGTCACAATGATCGGATCGGTTAGGGTGATTTCTGGCACGGCCGTGGCGGTTGGGGTGGCTGTGGGCGTTTGGGTAGGGGTTGGCGTGGGGGATGGCGTGGGGGATGGCGTATTCGTTTGCGTAGCTGTCGCTGTTGGCGTGGGGGTTTCGGTAGGAACCGGGGTGGGCGTTTGGGATGGGGTTTCAGTGGGCTGAGGCACGGCCGTTGCTGTTGGCTGCATGTTCCCAGCGCACGCTGCCAGACCCAGCAAGGCAACCATTATAAAACCGAATAAGAAAAATCGGACTGGATTCACATTCCCCTCCTGAATTTGCGTGAGCGCTTACCGTTAAATGTTTACATAATATTATCGCGCTCGTTTTGTCTCAAGAATTTTATCTGGTTTCGCCGGTGTTACCACCAGCCAATAAATGAAAACAGGTTCGTGGCGCAACGCGACGAGGGCCGGAAAGAGTTCCGGTTTGCGAGCCTTTCCTTTGCCACATCGGATCATGGATTTATAGGGCTAGCAGTTTGTCGGAGAACCTCTTTTTGTAGCCGAGGTATCCTTACCCCGCCTCTGGAAGACGCGGTAAGAAACCGCGGCTACGGGTCTATTCCGACAGACTGCTAGTAGTTGAGGATGAGCAGTTCTTTGACCGGGCCACGGCCGTTGCCTTTGCTGTTGATGGCGCGGCGGGCCTGGATGTCGATGAGACGATAGGGTTGGTGGTCGTACAACTCGTAAATCAGAGGGGCACTGGAATTACTTAACATAACTTTACAGCCGCGCGTCGTCAGATCGGCAATAGTTTGGGCCAACCGGCGCTGATCGGCGGCGGTGAAGCCATGCTTGTGGTAGCTGGTGAAGCTGCTGGTAGCGGTTAGCGGCGCGTAAGGCGGGTCGAAGTAGATGAAGTCGCCAGATACGGCCGTATCCACCACCACCGCAAAATCATCAGCCACCAACTGCACGCCGCGCAAAGCCGCTGAAGCCGCGCACAGGCGATCCACGTCGCAAATTTTTGGCCGTTTGTAGCGGCCAAAAGGCACGTTAAATTCGCCCAGGCTGTTCTCGCGGTATAACCCGTTGTAACAAGTCTTGTTGAGGTAAATCAGGCGGGCAGCCCGCTCGACCGGGGTTAATAAATCGGGGTCTTGGGCGCGAATCTGGTAGAAATAATCGGGGTCGTTGAGGTGCGGTTGGAGGGCGGCGATAACGGCCGTTACATCCTGCTGCACCAACCGGTACACCTCAATCAGCTTCTCGTTGCGGTCGGCCAGAGTAGCGGGGCGCGGCTGCCAATGAAAAAAGACGGCCGCACTGCCGATGAACGGCTCGTAGTAATGGTTGATGGTTTCCAGCGGCGGGAAATAAGGCTGGTACTGGCCAATAAGCCGCTGTTTACCACCGGCCCACTTAAGAAAAGGCAGCACAGCACGGCGTAATGGAGAGGAAACGGCCGTCATGACCCACTCACAACGGTTCTTTAAAGTCGTAGAGGCCGTTTTCGACGCCCCAGACATGATGGCAAGCGGGGTTCGGGCAGGGAAGACGGCCGTTTTCCACTTCACCCAGCGGCGTCTGGCAGGTCGGGCAGGCAAAAAATGTGCCAGGTCTGGCCGGTTCACCCCAGGATGGGTGGCGGCTTTGCACAAATACGCTGGGCGAAAGCTGCCACCAATTACCGGTCAACTGCGCCCCGGCATCCATTTTTACCAGCAAAGAGGTTGGGATATATTTTTTTAACAACCCAAGGCGAAAATGGGAAACTGTCAGTGTTCGTCCCGGTCGAAAACCCGCTTCTTGCAGCCGATCCCGAATCCACTGTGGGTGAAAATCAAAATTGAGTTCGACAAATTCCACCGGTTCTGACGCAAACGGCGACCAATCCTGGCGTTTAGCCATATACCGGGCAATCGCTTTCAAATTACGCTTGCTGGCAAACTCCAGAACGTAGACGCCATCCGGGCTGGCAATGCGCGCCAATTGGGCAAACAGCGCCGGCGCATCGGCCGCATGGTGCAACGTGCGGATTTGCACCATCGCCGCAAATAAACCGGTCACAAAAGGCATGTTGTACCAATTTCCAGCGACATACCGAAAGCGGGGATCGTCGCCCAGGTGGGCCTGGGCTTCACGCAGCAGCGAGCGCGAATAATCAAACAGAACAACCGTATCGTACCCAAGATACTCATCGGCCAAACGGCCGTATCCCGCGCCAATCTCAATGAGCGTGCGGCCGGTCGGCGGCAGCAGGCGGCGCAGAGCAATCCGCTCTACCTGATCTTCGTAATCACGCCCCTGCCCTTCCCAAAAGCGGGATCGATAATCTGAACCTTCATAATCACAAACTGGCGGGATATCAGACATAAGCTATCAACTATTGACCGGGGTATCCGGCGGCCGGCGTGGCGCCAGATGGCGTAGCGGTCGGCGGCGCTAACACGCGGTCAAACAGTTCCTGGTTACTATCCGGTAATTGTTTGATCGTGCGATCGAGCGGCGCGAAGAGGCCCACCAGGGTATTAAACGGTTTTCCAAGCTCTGTCTCGTTCAGGGGAATTTCAACGCTAACGGCCAGATTAACCGGAATGGTTTGCTCAACCGGCACCTCCAGGCTCAAGGCAACAGGCAGCTCCAAGCCCTGCGGCAAATTAAGCGATACCAGACCATTAATTTGCCCGCCGCCGCCCGGCAGCACAAACGTAGCCGGAATGCCGCTCAGGGGAACAGGCTGCGTGACCCGCACCACCGTTTCAGCATCCAGAGGCAGGGTAAAAGAAATGGGCAAATTATCGCTGACTTCAATGGTGCGGGTTATAGTTGCCTCACTCATATCAACGAAGCTATCATTTAGCCCACCAACCAATGGCTTAACTACCGAATCGACAAGTGGCAGTACCAGGGGCAAAATGGCCAGCAAGAGGATGACGACGACGATGTTAATGGCAAACGAAAAGATAATGGCTACTGTCTTAAAGGCCTGCCAGGGTTTGCTGTCCCAAAACCACCCTCTTTTTTTGCTGCTTTCTGAAGGGTTGTTACTGTCGTTGCTTGTTTGTGCGTTATCGTTCTCAGCCATTGCCGACCTCCTTGGCTTAAAACAGGTTGACATATTATACTTACGTTATGGTAACATGCTTTAGGTAAATAGCAAGCGTTCCTGTTTCCCGGGAAACAGTGCGAGGGGTTGTGATATTGTTTCCCGGGAAACAAGCGGCAAGAAGCAGAAGTTAAGATTATTTTGGAGCGGAGCATGAGTAATGATGTCGCCATTTTTCTGGATTTAGACAATCTAGTTATAGGCGCCAAGCAAGCCAATATCAATTTCGACATCAATCTGGTGTTGGATAAAGTTCGGGAAATGACAAACGGCCGTGTCGTTCTGCGTCGTTCATATGGCGACTGGCGGCAAGATCAAAAGCTGCTAGAGCAGTTGACGACCGCCGGCTTCACAACGCAATCGACCGTGCGCATCAACAATTTCAGTAAAAATCTGGCCGATATGCAGATTGTCGTTGATACCATGGACACCCTGATCGATGGTCATCAATACAGCACCTATGTCCTCATGACCGGCGACCGTGATTTTACCCCGCTGGTGCAGTCGCTGCGCAAACGAGGCAAACGCGTTGTAGGCGTCGGCGTAAAACATACGGCCAGCCGAAGTTTTGTTGGTCTGTGCGATGAGTATCTTTTCTACGAAGACCTGCTGCCAACGCCGGGTTTAACCGACGACGAGGTAGATGGTTTGCTGGCGAGGGCGCTGGAGGACCTGCTGGACGACGATACCGAACGCGTCCGGGCCAGCGTTTTGAAGCAGCGCATGGTGGAATTAAGCAAAGGAGCGTTTAGCCAGACGCACTTTGGCAACGGGAGTTTTAGCAAGTTTTTAGCTCGCTACCCACAGTTGGTGATCATTGAGCGCGAGGACACCACGACCTATATCCGCCGCCTTATTGTGGAAACGGAAACGGCCGTGCTCCACGAACAATATCGCAGCGGCCTCAAAAAACTGCGCTTCCGCATCATCCCCGCCGCCGACCGGCTGGTGATTCTCAAAGACCTTATTCAAACTTTGGATGAAGAAGGGCAGCTTCGGTGGCGGCAGGTCATCGACATGATGGCCCAACAATACAACGCTGATGGCAAAGAGATCTCCAAAAACATGATCAACGCGGTCATGCTGGTAGCCAGACAGGGACAAATTATTCGTACGCTCAAAGGGAAATCGCTGGCCACCGCACCGGTGTTGCTCATGCTGGAAGGACCGAAACGCTTTCAAGAAGCAGTCGTTCGCTGCGACGCCACCTACTTGCGCCAAATTTTAGAGCTGCCCGAACCCTTCGACCTGACGGAAGCGGCGCTGGCGCTGTATGACTCGGTTAAATATACCGCGTACCTGGAAATGGTAATGAAGAAGTGGATGGGCGAGTAACGGCCGTTTTCACAAATCAACTACGTCACGGTGGCCCAGGCCACGGCCGTTATCAATAAAATAGAGTCGCGTCGGCCGCAGCCGATACCAGTTTACTTTCGTGAGTGCCGCCTGAATTTGGGGCGCGTCTTGGGCCAAAAACGGATATTTTGCCCGGTATAAAGACAAGGCAGCCTCCAACTCGGCTCCGTCTAACTGGGCTACTTTTCCTTCGAGTTGAATCCCTTTGATAGCCGGCCAATCCTTATAATCTTCCTGAATGGCGGCCGCAATATGCGGCTGGTAATGAAAATTTTGCGCGTGTCGCGTATGCCCGGCCGATAAAAAGTAAAGGTCGAATTCCTGGCTGGCATAGAAAACGGCCGTGGCCCACACCCCTTCCTCGCCCACCGTCGCCAGCGTCATCACCTGATGGGTCTGTAAATAAGCCAGCGCCGCCTGGCGCGCGCCCTCAGCCACGGCTGGCCTGCCCGCCATCCCACCGCGAAAACAAATCCTGCGGCAGGTCTATCTCCGCCAAATCACACACCCGATTCACAGTCTGGTTGATGATGTCGTCCAGTGTTTGCGGGTTGTGATAAAAAGCGGGCATCGGCGGCGCGATGATGGCCCCCATTTCTGTAAGCTGGGTCATCAAACGCAAATGTCCCAAATGCAGCGGCGTTTCCCGCGCCACCAAAATCAACCGGCGTCGATCTTTCAAGACAACATCGGCCGCGCGCAGCAGTAAATTGTCGCTAAACGATTGGGCAATCCCGGCCAGCGTCTTCATCGAACATGGGATCACAATCATGCCGTCTGTCTTGAAGGATCCGGAAGAAATGCGGGCGGCGATATCCTGCTCGCGATACGTCACATCCGCTAATGTGGTCACTTGCTCTAACGTGTACTCAGTTTCCAAACCTATCGTAATGGCCCCGGCGCGGCTGACCACCAAATGGGTTTCTACGTCTGGCAAATCCCGCAAAACCGACAGCAGGCGAATGCCATAAATTACCCCACTCGCGCCAGATATACCGATGATCATTTTTTTCATTGCCATTTTCGCCTTTGCCCTTTGGCCTTAAATTCCATTGGTAAAATTCTAAGTCACCTGGGCAGATTCCCAAAATCACCTTACAATCCGCTCATACCTGAACTCATAAGGGGGTACTGTGAAGTCTACTTACATCGTGGATTTAACTCCAAAAACCGAAATTATTAATGAACCCTTTTTGCTGCAAGAAGTAGCCGAACGCACTACCAAAGACGGCCGTCCCTTCATCCTCTTCACCCTGCGCGACAAAACCGGAACCCTGTCGGGTGTGTTTTGGGACATCCCGGCGTCTGTGCTGGAATACACACGTCCCGGGCAAGTTGTCCTGGTCAGCGGTCGCGTCAATCTGTATAAAGATGCGCTGCAAATTAACGCCACCGACCTCAACCCCAGCTATGCGCACGATCTGGCTGACTTTTTGCCCTTTAGCAGCCGGCCTATCGAAGAAATGGTTCTGGAACTGCGGCAGATCGTTCAACAATTAGCCGAACCCTGGCAAGGGCTGGCCAGCCACTTGCTGCTGAATGAGACATTTTTGCCGCAGTTTACCCACGCCCCGGCCGCTCGCAATATGCACCACGCCACCATCGGCGGACTGCTGGAGCACACTCTCAGCATGGCGGCCATCGCCAGTTTTATGGCCGGACACTATCCACTGGTTAACCGCAGCCTCCTGCTGACCGGCGTCTTGCTGCACGATATGGGCAAACCGCTGGAATATGACACCGACAACTCCTTCGCGTTTACCGAAGACGGCCGTCTCATCGGCCACATCGTACGCGCCATTGTTATGATCGAAACGGCCGCCGCCGAACTCGGCACCGTCCCGCCAGACGATTTGCGCCAACTTGTACACCTCGTCGCTTCCCATCATGGCAACCTGGAATGGGGATCGCCCGTCGTGCCCAAAACGTTGGAAGCCATGCTGCTGCACCAAATAGACCTGCTGGACAGCCGCGTACAAGGTTTTCTGGAACACGCCGCCACCGACACCGACGCCGACGGTTGGACGGTAAAACCCAGCCCAATGTTCAGAACGGAGTTAAAACGGCCGTCTCCTCGCTAGTTCTCACTCCTCCGGCCGCCGCTTCGCTTCTATCTCCCGATCAAAGCCGATGTGGTTACGAGACTGTCCCTCGTCCACATCGGCTTTTTGGTCACCCACGCCAGTTTCGGCGCGCAGCGGCCACGCCTCCCGCAGCCAGCCGATGAGCAGCAGCCCCAGCAGCAGTCCTAAACCCAACACGATCGGCCTGGCCGGTGAATCCCAAACCGACTGCCACGCGCTGCGCCAGGTCAGTTCCGGCGCCGCCGGCAGCGGCGTGTTACCCACCACGAAGCCGCCCGGCAGCGCGACCGGCGGCCAGGCGTTCGGCACGATTTGGGCCACGGCCGTTACCACGTCTGGCGCTTCCTCTGCGGGAATAAAAACCAGGACCTGTTCCTGGTCCAATGGAGCCGTTTCCCCGGCCAAAACGGCCGTGCTGGAAATATTTTCATACAGCAGCGGGATCATTTTGGCCCACAGCATGTACGCCACATCATGATGCTGCGGCGCGGTTTCCACATACACCAGCTTCACGTCCGGCGATGTTTGCAGGCGCACGGCCGTCCACGCCACCGCCTGTTCAAAATTGGCCGGGTACCTGGCGGCCAATCCGCCAAAATAGTGGCCCAATCCACCCACAACCAGACCGGCGACGCACAGCGCCAATACGCCGCGCCGCCACCAGGTTTGCCTGGCCGCCGCAAAATTATAGGCCAACGATTCGGCCAACACGGCCGTAAACGCCACAAGACCCACGGCCGTAAACAAAGCGGCAACCGGAATCAACGCCACCAGGTGTGTTTGCCGTGGCGGCAAGGTGTTGGCGACGCTTAAAAACAAAAGCCCGGCCACAAACCACAGCAGCAAAATGGCAAATCGCAGCCGCCGCCATCCCCGCACTGCCAGCGCGCCGCCCAAAACCAAAAATGTCCCCGGCAGCATCCCCCCAGACAAACCCGTTGCCACAAAATGCTCTTCGCCGCCAAAAAAAGGCGAATTAAACACCAACAACGACCGCACTACGCCGCGCAGCAGCAGCTTGAAATAAACGAACGGCTGAAAAAATAATTCCTGATACCCAATGCGCAGCGGCCCGGCAAATCGGAACAACTCGTCATCGCTGAAAAAGGCACGGCCGTAAAACACATTAAAAAACAGGCTTTCCCAAAATTTGTACGGCTCCGCCTTGTGGGGGTTGGTCGCGCCAAACAGCCAATATGGCAGCACAACCACAGCCCACGCCGCGCCCATCACCGCCAAAAGGAGCAGGCCACGCCGCCAGGAAAGTTCGCGCCGCGCCCACAAAAGCAGCCCCAACAGCAGCAGCAGAATCACACCCAGGCGGGCGGCGGTGTAGGTGTAAAATCCCAAACCGGCCGCCAATCCGGCCAACCAAAAATAAAACAAACTCGACCGTCGGATCCCCAATGAAGCCATGGCCAGCGCCAGCGTTACCGGCAGCAGCGCCTGCGAATTGTTGTAGCCCAGTCGGGCAAAAGCCAGGAAATACGGGTTGACCAGCATGACGAGGCCGGCGATGACGGCCGTTTTCCGGCCAAACCATTCGCGCCCCAACACATACAACGGCACAACAGCCAGCACGCCCGCCAGCACGGAGGCAAACCGCCAGCTCCATACATTCAGGCCAAACAATCGCAAAACCAGCGCCTGCCAATAAGTCCCGGCCATCGGAAAAGTGTACACACCCAAATCGAACAACGACGGTTTGTGCTGGCCGCCGACAATGGCCCGCGCCGCTTCCCAAAAAGAACCTTCATCGCCGATCATGCGCGCCGGTATGTCTTGCAAAAACGCCGTCCCGATGAGAATGCCAATCAACAGCAGGAGCAGCAGCCACATTTTGTCGGCCCGTTCCAGGCGCAAAGAGATATCTCGCCCAGTTTGTCGGTCGTGGAGCCAGAATTGGTGGGTTAGAAGCAGCAGCGCCGCCAGCCACAAACCCACCGGCAGCCAGCCTTTATCCTGCCCCAACAGCAGCACGGCCGTTGCCCCCAACAAAAAGACGGCCGTTACCCATTCCGCCGCCAGCCCACCAGACCAGGCCGCCCAGGATAACGGCCGTTCGTCAGCCTTTTCCCAGGGGGCGAATCGCGCCGCCCCGGCAAACATCACCGCTCCCCACAGCAGCAGCGGCACACCCACCACCACATTGTCCAGATTGACCAGATCAAAGCGCAGGCGATTGTTTAACACCTGCGCCCAGGCAAATGGCCCAAACGCCGCTTCGGACTGCGTGAGCAGGTATTGGCCGTAAGCCGCAAAAACCAGCCCTACCACCAAGCGAAGCCAGCGAGTGTCCGGGGGGTGCGACGGCGGGGAAACGGCCGTTCGCCGGCGCAGCAGCCACCCAAACAACACGGCCGTTACGATGGTCAGGCATACGGCCGTGAGCAGCGTCACCCGTTCCAGTGTCAACTCAATTGCTCTCCGTCGCCAACAGCGGCGTCAGCTCGCGGATGTGGATTTTGGCCGTCTCCCCGGCATTTAAATCAAGCACATCAATTCGCATCTTCACCACCTCAGCCGGACCCCGATCAAAGCTGATTTCGATGTGCGGATCGGCCGGTAAACCGCGAAATTCCTGCGTATACACCACCGGCTCCCCGTTCAAATCGGCATAAAGCGACACCGTCAGCGCAAAATCCATCGTGCCAAAATCGGCTGCCAGCCCGCGCAGCGCCCACGGCTGCGGAAAGGTCAATTCCACAAAAGCGGGATTGGCTTCCATCACCCGCCCCAGCGTGAAGGTGTCATTGTCGAACATACTGGGCATACTGCCAGAATCCAGCCGTGAATGGCGCACCACTACCATCTGCCCATTGATCACCACGACATCCTCTACCGGCTTCTGCCGCTCGGCCCGCTCGGCGGCAAAAATCTCGTCGATGGCATCGACATAGGCCAGATGCGCAAAGTAAAATCCCGGGCTGCCGTCCGGATACGCAAATGTACGCTCGATGACTATTTCCTTGAATTTGCCGCTTTGCTGCGCCCGCAGGTATTCGTCCGGCGTCATGATGAACAACATGTCGTCGGTGAGCGTCTGCTTGTCGAGAATAAATCCATCCACGTTCAGGGTTTGCACGCGCAAAAGTTGTTCTGGCGAAAGGAAAAAGCGCGGGAACAAATCGGTGCCATTGGCCCAGGTAGGCGTCAGCAGCACGGTGGATTGTGGATCGGCTGCCAGATATTCTGGGATTATGTCAAATATCTGTGTTGCCCCGTACTGCATGCCAAACATGCCGTAATTGGGAAACCACAACGGTCCACGATTTAACGCATCCACCAGCAGCCCCACACTCACCCAGGACAAAACGAGGAACACGGCCGTTGCCACCCACGCCTGCCACTGCTCCTTCAGGCGGGTCAGCAGCCAATCCAACCCCAACGTCATCAGAATGGCCGCCGGAACCACCAACGCCAGAACGCGCGTAATGGCGATGTCCACGTTGGCTGCGCCCACCGGCACGGCCAACAGCGCCAGCAGCGCCGCCCGATGCGCCGGCGAGCGCCAGCGCCGCAGGCAAATGACCAGCCCTACGAGCAGCAAAGGCAGTGTCTCCGGCCGTAAATGGCCGAAGTAACCCAACATGCGATGGCGCTCCAGGTCATGGTTGTTGGGCCAAAACCAGTAACCAGGACTTAATCCGTAGACATAACGATCAGCAAACAGGCCGAATTTTTGCGTCAGGGTCAGGTCTTGTTTGAACCAATAGGAATCGAGCGAGCGCAAATGGTAAGCCAGGTCGGTGGGATAGGTCAGGCGGAAGCGCGCGTAGGGGGCAATAAGCAGCAGGGTCAGGGCAATGAAGGCCACGGCCGTTCCCCAGGCACGCCTCTCGATAACGCCTTTCACAACCTGCCAGTGATAGCGCCAATCAGACAGCGCCAAAAACAAGACCAGCAGGGCAATAATCGCCTGCCCGTTGCTGTAAGCGTAAAACGAAGCCGCCGCAAACACCATTGCCGGGTACAAATAGCGGGCTGCGCGCAGCCGATAGAGGAGATAAAAATAAAGAAACAGGGCGTAAAACGAGACCATGAGCACAGTCTCGAAGGCAGTACGGCTGTGCAGAAACCAGGCGGGCATGGCGGCCATCAGCAGAACGGCCGTCCACCAATAGCGCGTCTTGAAAGCAGATTTGAGCGTAAGACTGACGGCCGTTACCCCAAACACACTCACCAACGCCGACACACCGCGCGTCAGCGGCGCCGACAACCCCCAGAAATAAACCGGCAGCAGTTGCAAATACACCGACAAACTCAGATTATAAACCTGATAATTCTTGAAGTACCCCGGCAGCAGTTGGCCTTCCGGGCTGCGAAAACCGTTGCGGATCAGATCGCTGGCCGTGAGGGATTGGATGGCCTCGTCGGAGAAAAAGTAGATGGGATAATCGGCGATGCGCCAGAAGCGGGTGAGCGCGTAAACCAACAAAGCGAGCGTGAAAAAGATCCATTCCGGCCGCCAAAAGCGCGCGCGCAGCCAGGATAAAGACGGGCGCGTGGATGATGGGGGGGAAACGGCCGTGTCCTGCCGCAAATCCACCGTCACCCACAATGGCGTCTCATCCGGCAAATCCAGCGGCTCCACCGGATGGATTGCCCCAGTTCGATAAACCGCCGCAAGTTTCTTCTGTTCTGGATTGTCTCGCTGCATCATACACGCCGCCAATAGCTGAATCTGACCCATTATAACAAAGGGCATCTATACAGACCCCAAGGGTTTGCCGTTGGGAGTTTGGATTAGCTGGGTATCAAACCCTTGGGGTCTTTTACAACCAAGGTACCTAAACGCGGAACCCGTGTTACAATTTTGCGCTATGGAAAACGATGTGCAACAACTGGTTCAAGCTATCCACGACAACCCCGTGCGAATCGTGTTTGTCACCGCCGGAGCCGGTACCCAGGCGCTCTCCGACCTGCTCGGCGTCGCCGGAGCGACGCGCACGCTGCTGGAAGCCCTGGTCCCCTACGGGCAGGCCAGCTTTAACGATTTTCTCGACCAGCGCCCGCGCCAATACGTAGCCGACGACACCGCCCGGCTGATGGCCGGCCGCGCCTACACCCGCGCCCGCTGGCTAGAAAGCGAAGGGCCGATGGTCGGATTGGCTTGCACGGCCACCATCATTACCGATCGGCCCAAATTGGGCGAACACCGCGCCCACATCGCCACCTGGCAGCCTAACCACCTCTGCTGCCGCACGCTGCGCCTGAACAAAGGGTTCCGCGACCGCGCCAGCGAGGAAAACCTCGTCAGCCGCCTGATTTTAAATTGTCTGGCGGAGGCTTGCGGCCTGGAACAGCGCCTCTCGCTGCCGCTGACGGCCGAGGACCAGCTAGAACAATCAATTTACGATTACGAACTGGCCACCTGGCGGCTCCACCACGGAGAAATCCCTTATTTTGGCGTGCAGGCTAACGGCCGTATCCGCACCACCGACGCCCATCCCCAGGTTTTACTATCTGGCTCCTTCAACCCCCTGCACGATGGGCATCTGGGCATGGCCCGCGCCGCCGCCCATTTGTTGGGCAAGCCCGTAGCCTTTGAACTGGCCGCCCGCAACGCCGACAAGCCGCCGCTGCCCGCCCCCACCGTGTTATATCGCCTGGCCCAATTTGCCGGCCGCTATCCGGTTTACGTCAGCCACGCCACCACGTTTGTGGAGAAAGCGCGCTTGTACCCGGGAGCGACATTTGTGGTGGGGTTTGATACGGCCGTGCGCATCCTCCAACCTCGCTTTTACGGCCACAGCCACGCCAACCTCTGCGCCGCCCTGGAAACCATCCGCGAGCAAAACTGCCGCTTCCTCGTCGCCGGCCGCCTGGACGGCGATAGCCAGTTCCGCCACGCCGACGATCTGGATATCCCCGAAGGCTTTGAGAACCTCTTCCAAACGCTGCCCCCCAACCAGTTTCGCAAGGACATCTCATCTACAGAACTGCGAGAATCGGGGCAAAAGGGCAGCCGCTAACCAACACTCGTTGTCACTCCGCCACTTTGTCGATGCGGCGGATGGTTTGGCGCAGTTTGATGATGCTGTTGGCGGGATGGTAACCTTTGCGCAAGCTGGCATTGGCATAGACCAACGTATTTCGTCCAACCAGGCAGCCAGGGTTAAGGACCGAATTACAGCCGGTCTGCGCCCCATCGCCCAGGATTGCGCCCATTTTTGCCAGCCCGGTATCGTACTGAGTCTCCTCAATGGGCAGGATGATAGACGGCCGTTTCCCCGTCACCTCATCCTTCTCGCTCAGAATACCCAAATTGCTCAACTTGGTGCCCGCGCCCAGGTTCACATGATGCCCCAAAATCGAGTCGCCTACGTAGTTAAAGTGCGGCGCGGCCGCATGAGGCAAAAAGAGACTGTTCTTCGCTTCGCTGGCATGCCCTAAAATCGCCCCCTCCAGCAAAATAACATCTTCCCGCACAAATGCGCCATGACGCACAACCGCGCCAGGACCAATATAGGCCGGACCATGCACATACGCGCCCGGCTCAATGCGCGCGCCCGCAGCAATATAAATCGGGCGGTCGCTTAAATAAGCCCCAGGCATCACCTCGCCCAAAATTGTCTGCCCATCGCCCACCAACCGCGCAACATGAGCGCTGATCTTAGGCAGCGCCTGCCACACGTAGTCACAGTCGGCAAATATGGCGGCGATAAGCCCATCCCTTAAATCAAAAAAATCAGCCGGTTTTAACATAACCACCTCGTATCCATACAGACCCTAAGGGTTTGTTCTCGATAAGCCAGATTGTCTGAACCCTAAACCCTTAGGGTCTTTCCAGAGAGACCAAAACCATTACAGACCCTAAGGGTTTGTTCTCGATAAGCCAGATTGTCTGGACCCTAAACCCTTAGGGTCTTTCCAGAGAGACCAGAACCGTTACCCCACCTCTTCATATTGCGATATGACGGCCGGTTATATCAAGAACAAATCAAGTAAGCCACCGTTTATAGCCGCAAATTTTCATAGAGCCACAATCTGCTATACTGACAATCAACGCATCTGCAAAAGATGCCCACAGATAAACCATGAACGAATCACAGAAAACCCATCGCTCTTTTCAGCAAGAAATTCACAACATCGAAACGACGATTGTGGCTTTGGAAACACAACGCGCCGCCTTGGGCGATCTGGTAGTGGACACTGCTTTGGGGCTGCTGCGCGAACGCCTGGCGACGCTCATCCAACCCGACCAGGCGCCCGATGAGCGCAAACGCGTCACTGTGCTGTTTGCCGATGTCTCTGGGTATACGGCGTTAAGCGAAAACCTGGACCCTGAAGATGTAGCCGCCATCATGAACCGGCTGTTCCAGACTGTAACGGCCGAAATCCACCGCTATGGCGGCGCCATCGACAAATTCAGCGGTGACGCGGTCATGGCTCTTTTTGGCGCGCCGCAAGCTCTGGAAAACCATGAAGAGATGGCCGTGCGGGCAGCATTGGCGATGCAGAAAGTAATCGCCGAATTCAGCGCGAACCTGGAACAAGAGCGCGGCTTTAGCCTGCAAATGCGCATTGGCCTGAACACCGGCGAGGTACTGGCCGGTTTGGTCGGCGGGCTAAAGGCACGCAGCTACACCGTGATGGGCGACACAGTCAATCTTGCGTCGCGGCTGGAACACGCCGCGCCGGTGGGCCGCATCTTGATTAGCGCGTCTACGGTCAGGCAAATTCGGGCTATTTTTGATTTTGAACCACCGCAGCAAATTACGGTAAAAGGCAAAAGTGAACCGATCACGGTGTATCTGGTGGTGGGCGAAAAGGCGGAACGGGGCCGGGTGCGCGGGCTGGCCGGATTGTACGCGCCCATGGTGGGGCGCGACGCAGAATTCGCGGCCTTAAAAGCAACGTTTCGGCAGGCGATGGCGGAACAGACGTGGCAGGCCACGGCCGTTATCGGTGAAGCCGGCATTGGCAAGTCCCGTATCCGGCGTGAATTTGTCGCCTGGATGACGGAAACCCACCCACAAACGCACATCCTCAGCGGCACCGGCTATACCCACACCCGCACCACGCCCTATTCACTGCTCGCCGAGTTGATGCGATCTTTGTTTACGGTTGGGCGAGATGTGGGCGCGGAAACGGCCGTGACCCAACTTACCAGCCGCCTGCACAACCTACACCCAACCCTCGACGCCACCGAATTCCGCTACCAGTTAGGTTCCCTGGCCGGCATCCTGGGCTTGCCGCTGACCGATAATCCGCTGCAAAATCTGGACCCCGAACAGCGCCGTGACCGCACGTTCCTCTCTCTGGAACGCATCCTCCTGGCCGCGGCCGTCGAATCGCCCCTCCTGCTGATCCTCGACGACCTCCATTGGGCCGACGTGCTGTCGTTGGCTTTTTTGGAGCGCATTCTAAACCTGGTCGCGCGCGGATTGTTCACCCGGCAAACCGTCATGCTGCTCATCCTTAGCCGCCCAGCGGAAGATCCCGCATCTACCCTGGACCAACTTTTGCGCGAACTAACCCAGCCGCCCCATCGCCGCCTGGACCTGTCCTCGTTAAATGAAAGCCAATCCACCGCGCTTATGGCCGGACTGTTAGATCAAACCTTGCCGGCAGAACTCTCCACCTTGATCAACGCCCACGCGCAGGGCAATCCCTTTTTCGTCGAAGAACTCATTCGGTCCTTCATCGAAGATGGTACGCTGCAAGAAGACGAACCGGGCGGCGTATGGCGCATCACCCGCGCCGTGGCCGATGTGCGCGTTCCCGGCTCCGTGCAAGACATCATCGCTGCGCGCCTGGACAGACTGCCGCCACAAAACAAGCAAATCACGCAGCACGCCGCCATCATTGGGCGCACGTTCTGGCAGCAGCTGCTGGCCCAAATCACGCAGATTGATTCGGTGGAACCTACGCTGCTCTTGCTGGAAGTTCGCCAATTGGCCGATCGGCTGAGCCAATCGCAAATCGCTGAGGATTGGGAATGGGCGTTCCGTCACATTCTCATCCAAGAAGTAGCTTACACCACCGTGCCCAAACAAACGCGGCGACAGATCCACCAGCAGGTAGCGGCCGCTCTGGAGGAACAGTTGGGCGAGCATACCAGCTTTTTGCTGCCTCTGATTGCCTACCATTTTGAGGAGGGAGACGTGCCAGACAAAGCCATTGCGTACCTGATGCGGGCAGGGAAGCAGGCGGCGGCGCAGTTTGCCAACGAGGAAGCCTTAGACTATTTCGGCCGGGCGTTGATTTTGCTGACCAACCAGCCGGAGTTGTCTGCATTGCAGCAGGGGCAACGCTATGAGTTGTTGAGCGATCGGGCCGAAGTTTATCATTTAACCGGCCGCCGGGAGGCGCAAAAAACAGACCTGGACGCTTTGCAGGCGCTGGCAGCCACAGATGGTCAGCGTGCCGAGTTGGCCTTGAAATGTGCGGCGTATTATCAGGCGATCAGTGATTTTCCCACGGCCGTTACCCTGGCGAAAACGGCCGTCACCCTGGCCCAACAAGCCAACGATCCCCGCCAGCAAGCCGTTGGTTTGAACGAATGGGCCTTTGCGCTTGTCCGTCAGGGCCTCTTCGACGAAGCTGAACAGCTTCTCTACCAGGCGCAAGCTCTCGCCTGCCAGCATGGCGACCAACTCAACGAAGCGACCAGCCTGGTGCGCCTGGGCGTGGTTTATTATTTCTTGGGCAATCATCACCAGGCGCGCAATCATTATGAAAAAGCACTTGTGCTGACGCGCAGCCTCAACAATCTGCACCGGCAAACTGCCTGCCTCCTGAATTTGGTTGGCGTTTATCATGGCTTAGGCGATTTGGGCAAAGCCAAAGAAAGCGGGGAGGAAGCGCTGACCATCACCCAAATGATCGGCAGCCGCCACAACGAGGCGCGCATTCTCAACAATTTGGGGGCCATTTACCATACACTGGGAAACCTTAACGAAGCGCAAACGCTTCACGAGCAGGCGCTGTCGCTGGCCGAAACGCTGCACGACCGGCTGGAAGAATCGTCGGCGGCCAGCAATCTGGCTCTGGTGCTGCACGATATGGGCCAGGAGCAGCAGGCCAAAGAGGCGGCCGACCATGCCCTGGCTATCGACCGGGCGATTGGGGACAGGTTGGGGGAAGGGTATAGTTTAACGGCCGTAGCCAAATCGCTGGAAGGACTGGGCGCATTTGAGGCAGCAAAAGCCGCATACCACGAAGCCCTGCTCATCCGCCGCGACATCGGGCAGACAGCCTGCGCCATCGACAATGTGGCCGATCTGGCCCGCGTCGCGCTGAAGCAGCAGCACGTTACGGCCGCTCAGGAGCTGGTAGAAGAAGCCCTGGCCTGGATCGAAACAAACGGCATTGCCGGCCTGGAATACCCTTTGGACGTCCTGCTCGTTTGCGCTCAGACGCTAACGGGCACAAACCAGGACACGCGGGCTGAACAAATCATCGATAAAGCCCACGCGCTGCTCATTGAACAAAGTCAAAAAATCAGCGAGGATGCGCTGAGACACGCTTACCTGTCGGATATTCCGACCCATCGCACCATCCGCGACCTGTACGCCAAACAAAAAGGAGACGTCGGTTAGACGCCTCCTTTGGTATCGTTCGCCACCTGCGAACGAACGATTATGTTAATTTTTTGCTTGTTAGCCAGACACGCTAAACCGACTGAGATGACAGATATCCACCCTGAACCAATTTTCGACCGGGTTGTACTCGTAGGTGGAAGCTGGGACGCAGGTGGTGGCCGCGTCTATCCAAAGTTGGCTGGGTTTATCCCAAAACGTTAGTTTCATCGCCGTTTCATCTGTGCCGGGTGGCAGGGTGGCTTCGTTGTAGAAGATTTTGATGCTGACCGGCTGCAAGAAAGTGAATCCGGGTGTTGGGGCAGCGGGAGAAGGGAGAAGAGGCACGGCCGTTTCCCCGGCCACAGCCTGAGGTTCGCCAACAACAATCGGCGCATCCCCAACCGGAATAAGCGGCAGGTACACCTTTTTTCCATCCACGGCATTCAGATCAAAATAATAGCCAATCGTTCCGGCAGGCGATGGCTGTGAAATGGTGACCAGCGGCGTGTAAGACAATTGCAGCAAGTCAGATACCGCGCCGGCCGGTACATGAACGTTCAGCCCCAAGCCGGTGGTCGGATTGGTAAAGGTCAAATCGCCGCCGCCGTCTGGCGTCACGGTGGAATCGACGGTAACCGTGACCGGCGTTGTGGCGTAAGCCATATCGGTCAGGCTGGTTGCCGTTACCAGGGCAGTGTAAAGACCCGGTTCCGCGTACACATGGCCTGGCGTTTGGCCAACGGCCGTGCCGCCATCGCCGAACGCCCATTCGTAATGCAAAAAGCCTGCCCCTGGCGCCAATGCCTGGAAAAAGGTGGGTTGGCCGAGCGGTGTCGGGCTGGAGTTAACGGCCGTAAGCGCCGAAATGACGCCCGAACCGTAGTAAGCAAACGCTTGCCCTTTAAATCCGCTCGGATTGGGCAGCTGCGGCGCGCCCACCAACACATCGCCAAAGCCGTCGCCATTTACATCTCCGGCGGCGACCGATGTGCCGTACCGGGCATCGGCCGTTTGGCTGGCTCCATACCAGAGCGGAAACAGCTCGGAAATCGCGGACGTGCCCTGGTAAACAAACGCCCCGCCGCCGCCGATCAAGGCTGGCCGTGAACCCTGGATACCGGCGTTATACCCAGGCGCACCGGCAATGACCTCGTCGTAGCCATCGCCGTTCATATCGCCAGCTGACCCGACATCGTGCCCAAACATGGCGTCGGGTATATAGGCGCTTACCATTGTAGGCGTTAACACCTCGCCCTGGGGTGTGCCGAAATAAACAAAAGCGGCCCCATAAACGCCAAATTGATCGCCATAACCCGGCGCGCCAACAATCACGTCACCCAAGCCATCGCCGTTGACATCCCCGGCGGCGGCGGCGGCAAAACCAAATTGGTGCGGCGTGCCAAACGGTATTTCACCGATCAGGACGCTGGACGCATCGCTCAGGGTGGCGATGGGCGGCATGGCAGCGGGCAACCCGTTCTGTCCGCCCAAATAAACGGCCGTCAGCCCCGTCGTCACGCCGTTGGGGGCATAATCAGGCGCGCCAATGATCACGTCCGCAAACGTATCGTTGTTCACGTCGCCGGCGGAATTGACAGAAATGCCAAACCGGGAGCCGTCTAAATCGCTCTCAGCGACCCAATCGGCCGTCGTGGACAATCCGGCCGCGCTGCCATAATAGACATATGCCCGCCCAGACAACGGTACGCCAGACGCCCCATTGTATTCCGGCGCGCCAATGATGATGTCGTCGTAGGTGTCATTGTTCACGTCGCCGGCCGAGGCAACGGCCGTGCCAAATTTGTCGGCAATTTGTTCACCCGCAGCAATCCAGGCCGGCGCGGCCGCCAAACCAGTCGGCGAGCCATAAAACACATACGCCTTGCCCATCGAACTGGCAAGCGGCGAATTCGCGCCAATGAGAACATCGTCATACCCGTCCCCATTCACGTCGCCGGCTGTACTCACGGCAATGCCAAATTCTTCATTGGCTGTGTCGCTTTCATACCGCCAAGCGAACAGCGGATTCAATCCTGTAGGCGAACCAAGAAATACAAATGCAGCGCCTTCATCGACCTGGCCGTTGTCATACCAGTTTGCGCCAACAATAACATCATCATACCCGTCTCCATTCACGTCACCGGCAGAGGCAACGGCATAGCCGTAATTGGCGTCTTGGGGCGTGAAGCTGGTCCAATCAGATTCCGGGGTAAAAATAAGGGGGTCTTTGGTTAGCGGATACGCCGCGTCAGCCGCGTGAACGCGCGAGCGCACGGCCGTTTGCCCCTCCGCCAGGGCGGTCAACTGCATAACGGGTTGCATGCCCACCCAAATCAACACCCCCAAAAAACCTGCCACAAAAGCCGCCACCCCAAATTTAATGAATCGCTTCATAACACCCTCCAACACCACAACAAACCCGATTTTTGCCCAATCAAATCCACATCACGAAACAAAAAGGACACGGCTTACGCCGTGCCCAAATACAAGCCCACAAAAAATTTTCTATCAACTGCAACTAATTACGCGGTTCCACCACAATACGAATCGCAGTCCGTTCTTGCTCATCAATGCTTACTTCTACAAAAGAAGGCACACAAACAACATCAACACCTTCCTCCGCAAGATACCCTTTAGCAATGACAATGGCTTTTAGCGCCTGATTCACAGCGCCCGCCCCAATTGCCTGTACTTCTGCTCTATTAACTTCACGCATCACACCGGCAATGGCCCCCGCTACTGCCGCAGTTCGGGATCGAGCAGAAACCTTAATAACATTCATCACGAGCCTCCATGTAAATTCGTTGAGTGCGGTTTTAGCACCACTAAAATGGGACTAACCACTTTGGGACAATAAAATTCTAGTCAATTTAAGTTAGAATTGTCAAGCATGTAGTCAAGGATGCTCATTCTACTCCGTAATTCATAAAGATGTATTGCACAATCTGTGAAAAAAACGTAACTGTCGCGCAAACCAAACAGAATCACCAGCCTGACTTTGCATAACAGAGAACCATTTGCCCCAATATGTGGGGGACAAAAACAGCCTATCCCAAATTCTAGGTAACCGAAATAGTTGTCAAGTTCCGAATCTTAAAAAATATGAATTTTTTAAGATTCGGCTATCCTAAAAACATCGAACCTTTTAAGGCATTTTAAGTCGCATTTAATTGCGTTGACTTCCCCCATTTGTTAAAATCAAAAAACCGTTGTGGCTTATTATAGTTGCTCAGATTTGGCATTAAGTGTTCGTTTTACTACTAGACGAACCATGGCACTACCATACGATTAGGCGCTAATTCAGAGTAATCGTGTTGTTATCGGGTCGAGGGTCTCGGTAAAACCAAAAGCCTGTTACGACGGCTAGAAGTCCCCTTTTGTTCAATTAGTTTCTCACCGTGTGGTCTTTGCCACTGCTTTGTCGTGCCTGTCTATCTTTACAGGCCGAGCATTTTATGGGCTAGGTATGTTTATGTCTCCAGAAACCGCTTGGAAAGCAACCCTGGGCGAATTAGAACTGCAAATGACCAAAGCAACTTTCAATACATGGTTGAAAGATGCTCGTTTGCTCGCCTGCGAAAACAACGAATTTGTTATTGGCGTCCGAAATGATTATGCCAAAGATTGGCTAGAGAACCGACTGCAAGACACAATTTTACGCACCTTGTCCGCCATCGTAAACGCTCCCGTCAGCGTGCGGTTTGTGGTTTGGTCTGATGAAATAATCATTCCCGCTCCTCCCGTCATGAATGGCTCTAGCTCAATAAATGGCGCCAAACACCCGCAACCTCGTCGCCAATCACCCATTGCTTCAAATGAAGAATCCATCAGCCTGGCATTAAATAACCGGTTTACTTTTAGCTCCTTTATTGTTGGAACGAGTAACCGTCTGGCTCATGCGGCAGCTCTATCCGTTTCTGAAAATCCTGGCCAAACCTATAATCCCCTATTTATTTATGGTGGCGTGGGTTTGGGAAAAACCCATCTCTTGCACGCAATTGGGCATAAGTGCATTAGCGACGGGCTGACCATTTGCTATATTTCGTCGGAAACCTTTACAAACGATCTGGTGCAATCCATCCGCAATAAACAGATGTCCCAATTCCGGGAGCGTTACCGCACGCCAGATGTCCTGTTGATTGATGATATCCAATTTATTGCTGGCAAAGAAAGCACGCAGGAAGAACTGTTCCATACGTTCAATGATCTGCACAGCCAGGGCAAACAAGTAGTCTTGTCTAGCGACCGCCCCCCTAAAGCGATGGCTACGCTGGAGGAGCGTCTGCAATCGCGGTTTGAATGGGGTTTAATGGCCGATATTCAACTGCCGGATACGGAAACGCGGAAAGCGATTCTGCAGGCCAAAGCAGAAGATCATGGCGTGGCTGTTCCTGATCATGTGATTGATTTGATTGCGCATCATGTGCGAAATAATATCCGGGAGTTAGAAGGCGCGTTGAATAAAGTAATTGCCTATGCCCAACTTTCGGGCACAGGCACAGTCGACACGGAATTGGTGAATATGGCGCTGGCGGATCTGGTTCGCCGCCCAGATAAGGTAACCATTCCGCAAGTCATAGACGCTGTTTGCGCTTACTACAATGTGACGCCAGATGCGCTGGGCAGCATCAGCCGCAGCCGTACCATTGCTTTCCCGCGGCAGATGGCGATGTATCTGGCGCGTACAGAAACGGATAGTTCGTTGCCTAATATTGGCGCGGCGTTGGGGAATCGGGATCATACAACGGTGTTATATGGGTATGAAAAAATTTCGTCGCTGCTGGAAACGGATGCATCGGCGCGGCGAGATATGCTAGAAATTAAAGCTGCGCTTTACGAGGCGAATGGGAAGCAGTTTTCCCTCACAAATCCGTTGTAGGGGGATTTTTCATTATCTCTGGCTAAAAGAGCCTGTTTCTTCGGAAGCAGGCTCTTTTTTTGTGGAACAGAATCAATCTATTTGTCAAGAGGGAAAACGGCCGTTTCTCCCATTTTCTGTGGATAAGTTACTCATAACTGTGGAAAACCTCAGGTTATTGTGGAAAAGCCTCTGTGCAAACCCACCGCGAAATACCGCGAAAAACCAGATATAGGGTGACACTTTTTTATGAGACCAGATGTGGGGTGACCGATTTCAGGGCGTGCAGAACCGGAATTTAGCTTCATACACAACGGCCGTTCGCCCCTCCACAGCCAGCGTTTTTCACAGGAAGGGAAACGGCCGTATATAGCGGACTCTCCGCGCCCAATCCAACAGATAAAGGGGTTAAAAAGACCTATCCACATATCAACACCCCCTACTAACGACTACTAATAAGATAGATATGTGGGGAAACTTCCGTGAATACTTTGTAGAATAAGATGGTTCTTTGGGATTTCAGGGGGTTGACACCCAATGATGCGTGAAGCGTGTTGCGTGACCAGAGAGACCTCACGCAATACGCATCACGCTTCACGCCCGACCCCACGAAATCCTAAAGACCCAATAAGATAAAGCCGCCCCAATCCGGCGACAGGCACAAAAAAGCCCTGGGATTCCAGGGCTTAATGATACGCAAAATAATAAAAGATGATTGGCAGTCTACAGAAATTCAATCAATCCGTAACCGTCGTCCTCCACCGGCAGCGCGGCTACGCGGATAGCGACTTCCGTGCCGGTTTCATGGCGCAGGCGTAACGTGGCCACCGCATTCCAATGTTCCCACAAATCACCGTCTAATATAACAAAGCTGCGCATGGCGCCGGAGGCGGGCAGCAAACTACCAGCTTTAATGTCGTAGCCATTGAGCGCAATGCGGGCTACCCGGTGGTTCTTCTTGGAATCGTATACATCTAGAGATGAAGATAAATTTTTATTCATTAATTTGGCTTTTTATCGAACCTCACAGGCTAGCTATTAGTATAAACGGTAAATTCACGCTATACAAATAGTACTTTATGGGCTGTCGCTTACCGTTCTAGTTAAGGTGCGGGGTCGTTTTGCCTAAATGCGCTGCTTGGCCCGTTTGCACGCGCCATAAGCCCGCGTAAATGCCGTCATTCTTTTCGGTTAATGTTTCATGCCGGCCTTGTTCTTGCAAACGGCCGTTTTCCAACACAAAAATCACATCCGCATTGCGCACCGTAGACAGCCGGTGGGCAATCACAATCGTCGTCCGCCCCACAGCAATGCGCTCCAGCGAACGTTGAATTGCCGCTTCCGTTTCATTGTCCACCGACGATGTCGCTTCATCTAGCACCAGCACCGGTGGATCTTTCAGGATGGCGCGGGCAATGGAAACGCGCTGCCGTTGGCCGCCGGATAATTTCTGGCCTCGTTCGCCGACTATCGTGTCGTAGCCCTGCGGCAGGTCCATTATAAAATCGTGGGCCTCCGCCGATTTAGCGGCGGCGATTACCTGTTCCATTGAGGCATCAAATGTGCCGTAGGCAATGTTCTCGCGCACCGTGCCATGAAACAGAAAGACATCCTGGCTGACAAAGCCAATGGCCTGGCGCAAATCAGCGATTTGCAAGGTACGCAAATCGTGCCCATCCAGCAAAATCTGGCCGGCGCTGACATCGTAAAAGCGCAGCAGCAGCTTCATGAGCGTGGTTTTGCCTGCTCCCGTCGCCCCGACAATCGCGGCCGTTTCGCCCGCTTTGATATGCAGGGAAAGGTTTTGGATGACGGTGGGGTAGACGGAAGGGGCACGGCCGTTTCGCCCTTCCCCATACGTGAACGAAACATCTTGCAGCACGATCTCGCCGTTCACCGCCGCCACCGGCAGCGTTTCCGGCCCGCTGGTAATTTCGGCCGGCGTATCCAGCAAATTCATGACTCGTGTGGTGGAAGCCATCGCCCGTTGGTACAAATCCAAGGTTTCGCCCAGGCGTGTAAGCGGCCAGAGCAAGCGCTGCGTCATAAACACCAACACGCTGTACGCGCCGACTGCCAGCGTGCCTTGCACCGCCAGTCGCCCGCCAAACACCATGATGGCGATGAAGCCAATCACAATCACCATGCGGATAAGGGGCACAAAGGCGGCGCTCAGGGCGATGGCGTCACGGTTGCGCTGGCGATATTCGTTGCTTTCTAGCCGCACCCGTTCACGCTCGTGGGCTTCGGCGGTGAAACTTTTGATGGTGGCGATGCCGCCCAGGTTGTTGGCCAACTGCCCGTTGAGCACGCTCACCTGCTCGCGCACGCGCATGTAGCGGGGCGCCAGCCATTTCTGGAAGCGAATGGAACCCCAAATGATGATGGGCATGGGCAGCACGGTCATCCAGGCCACCGAGGGCGCGGTCGCCATGAAGATGCCGCCAATCACCAGAATGGTGGTGATGAGTTGAATGATTTCGTTGGCCCCAATATCTAAAAAGCGTTCCAACTGGTTGACATCATCGTTAAGGACGGCCATCAGGCCGCCGCTGCTGCGTTCTTCAAAAAAGGCCATGTCCAGGTGCTGCACGTGGTCGTAGGCGTCCAGGCGCAGGTCGTGTTGGATGGTTTGGGCCAGGTTGCGCCATTGCAAGGCGTAGAGGTATTGGAAAAGCGATTCACAGGCCCAGAGAACGGCCGTTAACACCCCCAATACCACCAACTGCGTCATCACGTCCGGGATGCCCAGCCGGGCCAGAAAAGAATCTTGCTGCTGGACCACCACGTCCACCGCCACACCGATGAGGATGGGTGGGGCCAGGTCGAATATTTTGTTAAGGGTCGAATACGTTGTGGCAATGACGACGGTTCGATGATATGCGCCAGTGTACTGCCACAAGCGGCTCAGAGGATGTTGCTGTGTTTCTGTCATAGTTCATACGTCCAATGGGTGAATTTTGAGAGATGATACAACAAACAAAGACACTTTGCCAGCGAGAAGTTTTTGACGGCCGTTTCCTGTTAAAATGATAGCGTGTGAGTGTTATTGGGCAGCCAGGTCTGTAGCGCACAGCGCATACGGCCGTTTTCTGGTGGAGGTAGCCGGTTGAAATTTAAAGCAATATCGTTTGGGTCCTTCTGACCCTTGCCCGGAACCGCTGAAAAATATTTATTTCACCGGCCCCCCCCCCCCCCCCCCCCCCCCCCCCCCCCCCCCCCCCCCCCCCCCCCCCCCCCCCCCCCCCCCCCCCCCCCCCCCCCCCCCCCCCCCCCCCCCCCCCCCCCCCCCCCCCCCCCCCCCCCCCCCCCCCCCCCCCCCCCCCCCCCCCCCCCCCCCCCCCCCCCCCCCCCCCCCCCCCCCCCCCCCCCCCCCCCCCCCCCCCCCCCCCCCCCCCCCCCCCCCCCCCCCCCCCCCCCCCCCCCCCCCCCCCCCCCCCCCCCCCCCCCCCCCCCCCCCCCCCCCCCCCCCCCGTTCTGCGCCCCCAACGCCTGGCCGACCTGGGCCGTCACGTCCAGGCCTCCCCTCACCCCCCCCCCCCCCCCCCCTTGAAGATACAACGGGCATTATTTTATTTACGGGAGCCATCTACGAACCAGGAGAAATTAGATCATGACCCATGAATCCGCTCTACCTGATTTTCTAAACGCATTGCAAAAACGCGTATCGGGCAGCCTGCGCACCGATGCCTACAGCCGCATTTTGTACAGCACCGATGCCAGCATCTACCAGGTTATGCCGCACGGCGTGCTCATCCCGCAGACGGTGGATGATGTGCAGGCGGCCGTGGCCTGCGCCGCCGAGTACAAGATTCCCCTGCTGGCGCGCACCGGTGGCAGCAGCCTGGCCGGCCAGGCTGTGAACGAGGCGCTGGTGATTGACTTTACGCGCCATCTGAACCAGGTCTTGGAACTGAATCAGGCAGAGCGGTGGGTGCGCGTGCAGCCGGGCATTGTGCTGGATGAGCTGAATTTGCAGCTACGGCCGTTCGCTCTCCAGTTTGGTCCCGATCCTGCCAGCAGCAACCGCGCCGCCATGGGCGGCATCGTCTCCAACAACTCCACCGGCGCGCATTCGATCCTGTATGGCATGACGGCCGACCACGTTTTAGAAACGAACGTCATTCTGAACGACGGTTCAGCGGCTCATTTTTCCGCTCTGTCACCAGAGCAGTTGGCCCAAAAACAGCAGCTAAACAGTCTGGAAGGTCGCCTGTATCAACAACTGGTTGACCTGACCGTTGATCCTGCCCATCAGGCGGTGATTCGCAGCCATACGCCGCGCCACTGGCGACGCTGTGGCGGCTACAACCTGGATCGGCTGATAGCTGGCGCGGAAACGGCCGACGGCCGTGCCCTCAATTTCCAATGGCCGGTCGATACGCGGTTTAACCTGGCGAAAATGGTGTGCGGCGCGGAAGGCACGCTGGCAGTGATGACCGAGATCAAACTCAACCTGGTGCCACGCCCGGCGATGACGGCCGTGGCGATCATTCATTTTGCGGCGTTGTTTACGGCGCTGTCGGCGGTGCCGGCGATTTTGGAAGTTGAGCCATCGGCGGTGGAATTGCTGGACAATTTGGGCCTGACCATGTGCCGCGAAGTGCCAGAGTATGCCCGCCTGCTGGATACATTTGTCGAAGGGCATCCCAACTGCGTGCTGATTACGGAGTTTTACGGCGAAAGCGAGTCGGAACTGCGGGCAAAGATTGAAGGATTAGTGGCGCATTTGGATAAGCAGGCGGTTGGGCACACGGCCGTTACCCCCGCGTATGACTCTGCCCTGCAAGGCAACGTCTGGAAGGTGCGTAAAGTCGGTTTGGGGCTGATGATGTCCATCAAAGGGGATCACAAACCCATTCCCTTCATCGAAGACGCCGCCGTGCCCGCCGACCATCTGGCCGAATACGTCACCAAAGTAGAGCGTTTTTGCAATGATTTGGGCACGGAAGTAGCTTATTACGCCCACGCCAGCGCCGGCTGCATCCACATCCGCCCGCTCATCAACACCAAACTGGCCGCCGAAGTTGCCAAGCTGCCCCAGATCAGCCGCTTTTCGGTGGAGCTGCTGCGCGGGTATGGCGGCTCGTTTTCCAGCGAACATGGCGACGGCCGTGCGCGCAGTTGGCTCAACGAACAATTCTTTGGCCCGGAACTATACGGACTTTACCGTCAGGTAAAAAACATCTTCGACCCGGAGCGCATTTTCAATCCGGGCGCGATTGTTGACGCGGGGCCAATGACGGAAAATTTACGGTTCGGCGAAACGTATCGCGTTATTCCCATCACGCCGCACCTCGACTTCAGCGAACATGGGCAGACGGAATCTGGCGGCTTCAATCGCGCGGTGGAAATGTGCAACGGCGCGGGCATTTGCCGCAAGCGCACCATCGACACGATGTGCCCCAGTTTCATGGTTACACGCGAAGAAATGCACGCCACTCGCGGGCGAGCCAACCTGCTCCGGGCGGCCATGTCCGGCCATCTGCCCGCCAAAGAGTTTACCGGCGAGCGCATTGCCGAAGCGATGGATTTGTGCATCGAATGTAAAGCGTGCAAAGCGGAGTGTCCGTCAGCGGTGGATATGGCCAAAATCAAGTTTGAATGGCAGGCGCAGTATTACGATGTGCATGGCGTGCCTCGCCGCGCCCGTTTTTTTGCCGATATTGGCCGCTACAGCCGCCTGAGCAGCGGCGCGCTGGCTCCTCTGGCTAATTGGGGTACGCGCAATGGCCTGATTCGCGCCGGGATGGAGAAATTCCTGGGCATTAGCCGCCAGCGCGACCTGCCGCCTTTTGTGCAAGAGTCGTTTATGGATTGGTTTAAGGCACGGCCGTTACCCCCGCCAACCAACGAAAAAGAGAAAGTGGTGTTGTTTGTCGATGTGTTTACCAATTACAACTATCCTCAGGTGGGCATGGCTGCGTTTGAAGTGTTGACGGCGGCTGGTTTTGAGGTGCTGCCGATGGCGGTGACGGAAGACGGCCGTCCCGCCATTTCCAAGGGCCTGGTCGATAAAGCGCGGGCAGCGGCGCGAGACACCGTCACCTGGCTGGCCCCGTTTGCCGAAGCGGGCCTTCCCATCGTCGGATTGGAGCCATCCAGCCTGCTGACACTGCGCGATGAATACCTCTATTTGCTGCCCCAAAGTTCGCCGGCGCAGGTGGTGGCTGACCATGCCTACACATTCGAAGAATTTATCGCCAAACTGGCCGACGAAGGCAAATTAACGTTGACGTTTACCGATGAGCCACGCCAACTGCTGCTGCACGGGCACTGTCACCAGAAAGCGCTGGTTGGCACGGAACCGAGCAAGCGAATGCTCAGCCTGCCGCCGAACTATCATGTGACCGAGGTGGATTCTGGCTGCTGCGGTATGGCCGGGTCGTTTGGTTACGAGGTGGAGCATTATGCTATTTCGCGGCAGATGGCGGAACGGCGGCTGCTGCCGGCCGTGCGAGCGGCCACGCCGGATACGATCATTGTGGCGGCGGGCGTGAGCTGCCGGCAGCAAATTGGGCATGGGCAAGACGGCCGTGCCGCCCTCCACCCGGCGGAAGTGCTGCGAGACGCCATCACCACCATCTATAAATAAACCTCAAGGGTTTGATCTTGAGGAGTCAGATTATTTGAACCCAAACCTTTTGGGCTGATTGACTGACAAATCTCAGAATTTTACCGCGGAGAGCGCAAAGGACGCGGAGATTTTCTCTGGTACAAACTCCGCGCTCTCCGCATTCTCCGCGGTTAGATAAGTTTTGTCAGTCACTCAGCCTTTTGGGTCTTCCTTGAGAAACCGGAACGACTGCTTTGCGTATATAAAAATGACATCACCTTGTGATGTGACCAAGTTTATCGGGCCTTGGCGGTTAAAAAATCAGATTCGGCCGTCAATAAAATGTTCTAACAGGAGTTCAAATGAAAAAACGTCAATGGTGGGTTAGCGTCATCGTCTTGCTGGCGCTGGGCTTATCGATGGGCGTGGCGCAAGCGCAGGAAAAAGCGTACAGCGCGGAGCGATTTGATGTCGATATGACGGTTGAGGAAGGCGGTTCGCTGCTGATTACCGAGACCGTTGTTTTTGATTTTGTCGGCGGGCCGTTTACGTTTGTATTTCGTGACCTGCCCACAGACCAAACCGATGGCGTGCAAATCCTCAGCGCCAGCGTGGATGGCGTGCCATACGCCACCGGCACAAATGCCGGGCAAGTGGAGATTGAGAGCGGGGACCCAATGCGCGTGACCTGGCATCTGGAAGCGACCAGCAACGCGACGCGTTCCTTTGTGCTGACTTACCGGGCGTATGGCGTCGTGCGCCAGGAAACGGCCGCTGATGTTTTGTTGTGGCAGGTTTTGCCGGACGAATATGAGTATGCGATTGGCAGCAGCGAAACGGCCGTTCACTATCCCCCAGCCACCGCCTTACTCGCTGAACCTAAAGTCTATGCCGGCGAGGCGCAAATCAGCCAACAATCCGGCACAGTGCGCTTCCAGACAACGAATTTGCCGCCCAATTCACCGCTGGTGGTGGGCATGTCGTTTACGCCGGGCAGCCTGATCTCTGCGCCCCCGGCCTGGCAAACAGCCGAGCAAGCCCGCGCGGCAACGCGAGAGGCGCAGAAAGCCCAAATGCCTTATTGGCTGGCTTTAGCGGCGCTGGTGTTTGTTGGCGGATTGGGCGGCATTGTGGTTTATTGGCGGCAAAACAGCACCGCGCGAGTGGTTAGCAAACAGACGATCTACAATCCGCCAGGCGATTTAAGGCCAGGCGCTGCGGGCGCCATTACGGCCGAATCGGCCAGCCCGACCTGGGCCAATGCCTTGGGCACGATGTTTGACCTGGCGGCTCGCGGCGTGCTGCGCATTGACGAACTGGCGGAGAAAAAGTGGTATCGGGAGCATGACTTTGTGGTGCAGATGGCGCAACGGCCGTCCAACCTGCTGCCTCATGAAGAGGGCCTGTTGGATTTGCTCTTTGAAACCAAAAAAGGGCGCGTCGAGCAGGTGCGCATTTCGGAATTGAGCGGCCGCGTGACCTCATCGCAGTGGGACAAATACAAAAACGCGCTGCAGGCCGAGCTGAAAGAGGCCGGCTTTTTTAGCGCAGCGCGTAAACGGGTGCGGCGAAACCTATTGGTGGGCGGCGGTCTGTTGTTAGCCTTTGGCGCGGCTGGTGTGCTCTTGGCGGGCATCTTGAGCAGCATAATCGGCAGTGGTCCGTTGGCTGTAGTCGGCAGTGTGTTTGTGCTGGCGGTTGTGGCGTTAATCTCAGGCGCGTCTTTTTCACCGCTGTCCGATGAAGGCATGGATACGGCCGTTGCCTGGAAAGCCTTCGCCAAACACCTGACAAATGTCAGCAAAGGCAAAGAAGCGGTCGGCAGCCCGGATATGTTTGAGCAATTTTTGCCTTATGCGGCCAGTTTTGGTCTGCTTCACCCCTGGGCCAAACATTTTGAAAAAAAGGGTTGGAACAAACTGCCGCCTTACTTTCACGTGTTGTCTACAACGGATGCCAGCCATCACATGGCTGTTTTTGTGGCGATGTCGGCGGCTACGTCGTCTTCTGGTGGCAGCGCGGCTGGCGGCGCGGGGGCGGCCGGCGCGGGTGCGGCTGGCGGCGGGGCCAGCGGCGCCGGTTAGCTGAGACACCTTGTTGGCTATATGTTAAAAGGGGGTTAGCTGTGAAAATGGCTAACCCCCCTTTTATTATGCAGACCCCAAGGGTTTGCTCCTGAGAATTTGGATTATCTGGGTATCAAACCCTTGGGGTCTTGCCAGAGAAACCTGGGTGCATTCCCTTTTGCGATATAAAAAGAGGACGGCCGTTACGGCCGTCCTCTTCATCACTGCATTCAATTAAACCAACACGGTATCAGACATGCGCCGGAGCGGCTTTGCCGTTGCCATTTCCTTTGCCGGCCGTGAACTGCTCTTCCTCGGTGGAGCCTTTCAGGGCTACCGTGGACGATTCGCCGTGGCTGATAACCATTTGTACTTCGTCAAAATAACCAGCCCCGACAAAACTTTGATGCTTGATCGCCCGGAAACCATGCTCTTTTTGCATCTCGAATTCTTTTTGTTGGAACCGGGCATACGCGGCCATTCCTTCATCACGATAACCCAGCGACAATTCAAACATGCCGGCGTTCAGGTTGTGGAAACCGGCCAGGGTGACAAATTGGAAGGCATAACCCATCTCCCCCAGGTCTTTCTGGAAGTTGGCGATGGTTTCTTCGTCCAGATTGAGTTGCCAGTTGAAGGATGGCGAGCAGTTGTAAGCCAGCATCTTGCCGGGGAACTTGGCGTGGATGGCGTCGGCAAATTGGCGGGCCTGGTCCAGGTCCGGGTGGGATGTTTCGCACCAGACGATGTCGGCGTAAGGCGCGTAGGCCAGACCGCGAGCAATGGCTTGATCCAGCCCGGCTTGGGTGTAGTAGTATCCTTCGATAGAACGTTCGCCGGTGATGAACGGTTTGTCGTTGTCGTCGATGTCGCTGGTAATCAGGTTGGCGGCGTCGGCGTCGGTGCGGGCGACGATGAGAGTCGGCACGCCCATCACGTCGGCGGCCAGACGGGCCGCGATCAATTTTTGCACGGCTTCGCGTGTGGGAACCAGCACCTTGCCGCCCATGTGGCCACATTTTTTGGCCGAGGAGAGTTGGTCTTCAAAGTGCACGGCCGCTGCTCCGGCTTCAATGAACGATTTGGTCAGTTCGTAGGCGTTCAGGGGGCCGCCAAAACCTGATTCGGCGTCGGCAACGATGGGCGCGAACCAGTAGACGCCGTTTTTGTTGTCCACGTGGTAGATCTGGTCGGCGCGTTGGAGGGCATTGTTGATGCGCTGCACGAGCGCCGGGGCGCTGTTGGCCGGGTAAAGGCTTTGGTCGGGGTAGGTTTGGGCGGCGACGTTGGCGTCGGCGGCTACCTGCCAGCCGCTGAGGTAGATGGCTTTGAGGCCGGCCTGAACCATCTGCACTGCCTGATTGCCGGTGAGCGCGCCCAGGGCATGGACGTATTTTTCTTCGTGCAGCAACTGCCAGAGGCGCTCGGCGCCCATGCGGGCCAGGGTATATTCGATCTGGACGGTTCCGCGCAGGCGGACGACGTCTTCGGCGGAGTACGGCCGTTTTATATCCGCCCACCGCTTGTTAAACTGCCAATCATTTTTTAACGCATCAACTGCATAGGTACGCATGGTTCATTCCTCCATAATTTAGGATGGGAAACTTTGGCTCCCGAAAAAAATTAGTAATTGTAAAACCCTAAGGGTTTTGAACTCGACTAAATTTTCCCTAAAAGTAGAAAACCCTTAGGGTCTTGCCAGGCAAACCTGGGTAGTTACAAACAATAAAAGCTAAAACGAGAGTTGATAGGCGTGTTGGCTTTGGCTCTCGTTAATTCAAGTAGTCATAAGCGGTTAAAGTTAGAAAATCGGTGAAGTGGTCGTCGGTGATCAGTTTTTCGAACAATTCGGCGGCTAACTGGTATTTGCCTTGGGCGAAGGCTTTTTCGCCCACACGCGTTTTGATGTCGGCCAGGACGGCGGGGGCGATTTCGCGGTAGAGGGCTTTGTTAACGGGACGGCCGTCTGTCAGCACGGCGTTGTCGTTGTTCACCCACTGCCACAACTGCGAGCGGGAAATTTCGGCCGTGGCCGCATCTTCCATCAGGTTGTAAATCGGCACGCAGCCGTTGCCATCCAGCCAGGCCGACATGTACAAAATGCCCACGTCGATGTTGGTGCGCAGCCCTTCTTCGGTGATGGTTCCTTGCGGCACGGTCAGCAAATCGGCCGTGGTAACTTGCACGTCTTCCCGCTGGCGGAAAATCTGGTTGGGCGTGGGCATGTAGCGGTCGAATTCCTCTTTGGCGATCTGCACCAGGCCGGGGTGGGCCACCCAGGTGCCGTCGTGGCCGTCTTTGGCTTCGCGTACTTTGTCGGCGCGTACTTTGGCCAGCGCTTTTTCGTTGGCTTCCGGGTCGCTTTTGATGGGGATTTGCGCCGCCATGCCGCCCATGGCGTGAATGCCACGCCGGTGGCAGGTTTTGATGGTCAGCAGCGAGTAGGAGTGCATCATGTGGGTGGTCATGGTGACCTGGGCGCGGTCGGGCATGACAAAATTGGGGTAGTTGCGGAATTTGCGGATGATGCTGAAGATGTAGTCCCAACGGCCGCAGTTTAGACCGGCGGAGTGGTCTTTCAGTTCCCACAAAATTTCGTCCATCTCAAACGTGACCATGATGTTTTCGATGAGCACGGTGGCGCGGATGGTGCCGCGCGGGATGCCCAGTTCGTCTTGGGCCATGTTGAAGACGTCGTTCCAGAGGCGGGCTTCCAGGTGGCTTTCTAGTTTGGGCAGGTAGAAGTAGGGACCGGTTCCGTTATCTAGCAGGGCGTGGACGTTGTGGTAGAAGTAGAGGCCGAAATCGAAGAGGGACGCGGAGATGGCACGGCCGTTTAGCTGCACATGCTTTTCTTCCAAATGCCAACCGCGTGGGCGCACCATGAGCACGGCCGTTTTCTCGTTGAGTTGATAAAATTTGCCGGAATTGGGGTCGCTGTAGGTAATGGTGCGGCGCACGGCGTCGCGCAGGTTGATCTGCCCTTCGAGGGTGGCCTGCCAGGTGGGCGAGTGCGAGTCTTCAAAATCGGCCATGAAAACGCTGGCGCCGGAGTTGAGGGCGTTGATGATCATCTTGCGGTCGACCGGGCCGGTGATTTCTACGCGGCGGTCCTGAAGATCGGCGGGGATGGGGGCGACGGTCCAATCGCTGCTGCGGATGACGGCCGTTTCCGGCAAAAAGTCGGGCATCTGTCCATTGTCAATGGCCGCCTGGCGTTCGTTGCGGCGGGCCAGCAACTCGCGGCGACGTTGGCCGAAGGCTTGTTCCAGCCTGAGTACAAAGGCCAGCGCTTCCGGCGTCAGAATGGTCTCGAATTCGGGGGACATGGCTCCGGTGACAGCGAACTCTATCATGAACAACTTCTCCTTGTTTTGCTACCAAACAGAAATAGGGGGGAAAAGAAATCTTGATTGCAGTAGCAAAACGGCTCCATTTGGTGTAAAATTACTCTTAGCGAAAATTCGCTAAACGTGAAAACAAGTATAATCGGGAAAATTATCTTGTCAACCCTTTGTGGTAGACTTTAGCGAATCGTGAAAATTCGCTCGATCCCCTCAGGATGATGGAGAAGGGTTCGACAAACAACATTTCCTGATGATACGAGAATGGAACGGCCGTAACGTAGTCCAAACTTCCCGATTTGCGCTGACAAATGTCACAATTTGGCGCAGTGCGTCATAAAAATCGGCCAGATTAACAAAAAGGCAAACACCATGAGTCCCAATTTGGTAAATATCATTTTTGGCATGAAAGTACGCCAGGCGCGTACAGAAAATGGGTTAACCCTGTCGGAGTTCGCTTCTCAATGCGATCTCTCGCCGTCTTACGTCACGGAAATCGAAAAAGGGCGCAAATATCCTCGCGCCGACAAAATTATCAAGATCGCCGAAACCCTGGGCAAGGAATATGATGACATGGTTTCCATCAAACTTGCCCCCTCGCTGACCTATCTTGAATCCACCCTTTCTTCGACCATTCTTCAAAAATTCCCGTTTGGCGAGTTTGGCCTGGAAGCGGGCGACCTGGTGAACTTGCTCACCCGCGAGCCGGAACGCGCCAGCGCGCTGCTGCACGCCATTTTGGAAATGATTCGCCGCTATGATGTGAAAGAGGTCGATTTTTTGCGCGCGGCGCTGCGGTCTTATCAGGAAATCCACGAAAACTATTTTCAGGATTTGGAAGACGCGGCTCTGGCCTTTACGGCCGATTTTGGACAGGCTCACAATTTTGGCCCCCATACGCCGGTCTCGTTGGGTGCGCTGGAAAACATTTTAACCCGGTCATATGGGTATCAACTGGATTATGAAACCATCAACCGCGATGAGCAGTTATCGGCTTTTCGTTCAGTGTATGTGTCCGGAAATCGCCCGCATTTGTTGGTGAACGGCCGTCTCTACTCCCGCCAGATCAAATTTTTGTTGGCCCGCGAACTGGGTTACCAATATCTAAACATCAAAGAACGTTCACAAACCTCCACGCCAGACCAGGTAAAATCTTTTGGCCAGCTTTTAAATGATTTTCGCGCCGCTTATTTTGGCGGCGCGCTGCTTCTGCCTCGCGCCGCCATTTTGGCCGACCTGGAAGCCTTTTTTGCTTTGGAAAGCTGGAACCCGCAGCCGTTGGTAGACATGTTAGCCCGCTACGATGTCACCCCGGAGATGCTTTTTTATCGGTTCAGCGAACTGATCCCGCAGCATTTTGGCATCCCCATCCATTTTTTGCGTTATCACCAGGAAGGCGACGATTACAAACTGATCAAACACCTGAACATGAACCAATTAAATGTGCCCAGCGGCCTGGGCTTGCAAGAGCATTACTGCCGCCGCTGGCTGTCGGTGCGCCTTCTACGCGAAATGGCTGATCGCCAGGCGGCTGGCAGCACAGACCGCTTTCCCCCGCCGGAAGTCCACATATCCCGCTTTTTGGATTCAGATGATCGGTATCTGGCGTTTGGATTTGTCCGGTCGCTCATTTTGTCGCCGGGGGTAAACAGCAGTGTGACGGTGGGTTTTCGGCTGACGCCGGACCTGGATCGCACGGTGCGGTTTGTAACGGACCCGGCGATCGCGCAGGTGGTGATTAACGAAACGTGTGAACGCTGCCCCTTAAAGCCGGCAGAGTGCCAGGTACGCGCCGCGCCGCCGGTAACTTTAGAAAACGAACAGGACAATTTAACCCGTAAGAAGGCGCTAGACCGCGTTGTGGCGCAAATTCGCGGCTGAAAGCTGTATGATGTGGATTGGTGACATTAGGCAGAGGGGGAACGGCCGTTTGTCACTACTCGCCACCCGTTTATTCTGCCACACTGAAAGGCAAGTTTGCTGAGGAGCGTGTGGTATGAATGTCAAAACAACCCTGTGGGCTGAAGTGGATGAAAACGGCCGTCTCGCCTTACCCCCAGAAATCGCCGCCCAATATGGCTTGCAGCCCGGGTCCCGCCTGCGGCTAGACACAGAAACCAATACCCTGCGCCTCCATCGCCCCATCACCCATCTGACCAAAATCTACGTCGAACCAACCAACCGCTGCAACCTGGACTGTACCACCTGTATGCGCAGCAATTGGGATGTTGAACTGGGCCAAATGTCGGCCGACACCTTCGAGGCGCTGCACCAGAGCCTGAGCAAGCTTTCTCCGCCGCTCACCGTGTTTTTTGGCGGCATCGGCGAGCCGCTGGCCCACCCGCACACCATCGACATGGTTGCCCAAATCAGCGCCATGGGCTTCCGCACAGAAATGATTTCCAACGGCACCCTGCTGGACGAAAAACGGGCGCGCGCCCTCATCAAAGCGGGGTTGGATTTGCTCTGGGTGTCCATCGACGGCGCGACGCCCGAAAGCTACGCCGACGTGCGTCTGGGTGCGGAACTGCCCAACGTGTTGGAAAATCTGCGCCGCTTCCGGCGGCTGCGCCCACCGGCGCACAAACCGCGCCCGGCCATTGGCATCGCCTTCGTGGCCATGAAGCGCAACATCGCCGATCTGCCGGCCGTGCTGCGTTTAGGTAAAAGCGTGGGCGCAATGCGCTTTTCCGTGAGCAATTTACTGCCCCACACCGAGGCGATGGCCAAGGAAATCCTCTACGAAGAAACGCTCAACAGCATCACCTACCTGCAATCCGACTGGCTGCGGCGCATGGAAATGCCCAAAATGGATTTTAATGAAACTACTGGGGAGTCGATTTTGCAGGCGCTGACCAGTGGTTACAATGTGAATCTGGCCGGGAATAATTTGGGCGGGGCGAATAATGTGTGTACGTTTATTGAAAGTGGCTCGTTGGCGGTGGGTTGGGACGGCCGTGTTTCTCCCTGCCCCCCTCTGCTCTACACCCACACCGGCTACCTGCGCGGTTACGAACGTGTTTCCCACGCTCATGCGGTGGGCAACATCCGCCAGCAAGATTTGCTAGCCATCTGGCAAGACCCCGAATACGTCGCCTACCGCGACCGCGTGCAGCGCTTCGCTTTTGCCCCCTGCACCTACTGCGGCGGCTGCGAAGTCTCCCGCGAAAACAGCACCGACTGTTTCGACAACCCGGCGCCAGCCTGCGGCGGCTGTCTCTGGGCGCAAGCCATCATCCAATGCCCGTAAGCTTCAGATGGCTTCCATCACCTGGATAATGCGCAGCAAGGTTTCATTGACCGGCGTGGGGACGCCGTAGGTTTTCCCCAACGTCACCACCTTGCCGCCAAACATCTCCACCTCTGTTTTGCGCCCCGCTTCCACATCTTGCAGCATCGACGTTTTGCCTTGCGGCGACAGCGTGTTTAGGAAGCCATACCAGTCGGTGATGTCCTGATCGCTCAGATTGACGCCGGCGCATTGGGCCAGGGCAATCACCTCGTCCATAAGCGCCTTCATGATCGCCTGGGCGGCGGGCATGGTTTGGAAGACGCCATACGGCGCGCCCATCACGGCCGATGCCTGATTCATGCCCACGTTGATCATAAATTTCCACCACAGGATGCGAATCATGTCGGGCGGTGTTTCGTAAACCAGACCGGCGCGCGCCAGGGCGGCCTGGACGCGCTGCACGCGCGGGCTGACGGCCGTGTTATCCGCCTCCCCGAAGAACAGTTTGCCGGGCGCGCTGTAGGTCACCCGATGCCCGTCCCGCACGGCGTCGATGCCTACGGCGATGCAGTAGAGCAATTTTTCCCTGCCCACCATCTGCCCGATGATTTCTTCGCTGTCCAGGCCGTTCATCACGGACAAAATGAGGGTGTGCGGGCCGACGAACGGCCGTAAATCGCCCAACGCCTCGCCCAAATGATGGTGCTTCAGGGCCACGATGATCAGATCAACCGGATAGCCGTCGTCGGGATGGGTGACAGGGAGGCGGAACGGCCGTTCGTTCACCACCACGCCCTCACGCGCCAGCGCCTCATACCGCGCCCCGCGGGCAATCAACGTCGTGGCAAAGCCCGCCTGGTAAAACTGGCTGGCATAAAACGCCCCCAGCGCCCCTGCGCCCAGCACGGCCACCGAATCAAGAATAGGTAACGTCATGTTTACTCACTTTAATAGGACACGGATGAACACGGATGAACACGGATGCGGCGGATTTTTGTGGATTCTGTAACAGCTGAAAATGTGTTGGAATTGTTGTCATTCTGACGAGTCTTCGAGGAAGAATCCCCTACCGGCTAAACGGGGATTCTTCACTCCGCGGACTCCGTTCAGAATGACTTCAGCCAACGCTTGATGGCGATAGATTTTCGCGGATGCTCTTAAAAATCCGTGTTCATCCGCGTGCATCCGCGTCCCAATCCTCTCAACCAAACAAATCGTCGTTGAGGTCGTCTAGCGGTTTGGTCATAAAACTGGATGGTTTGCTTTCGCTGCGGCCTTTGATGGCGTCGTAGAAGCGCTCGTCGTAGCGGCGCGATTTGACCGGGATGGGCATTTTGACGCCCCAGCCCAGCAGCAGCACTTCTTCTTTTTCTTGCAGACGGGCCAACATGCCGCGCAGTTGGTCGCGCCCCGCCAGCCCGGTGAGCACGGCGCGGATGTCGTCCTCGTCGCCCAGCCAGCCGGTGATGCGCGTGCCCAATTGGGACATGATCTCGTCGTCGATGCCCGACGGCCGTTGGTCCACCACCAGCAGCGTCACAAAATATTTGCGCAGTTCGCGGGCAATCGTGCCAAAGGCCGTCTGCCCGGCGAGCTGCGGATTGAGCAGTTTGTGGGCTTCTTCGATGGCGATGAGTAACGGCCGTGGCGCGGCCATGCCCAGCGTCTTGTGCTCCTCGGTTTTCTTCACCCACTGCTGGCGGATTTTGCGCGTCAGCACGTTGGACACCAGCAGATAATCCAGGTCGTTGTCGTATTCGCCAAAACCTAAGATGACATGACGGCCGTTTTCCAGCTTATCAATAATCGCCCGCACCGGGTCGCCGGACGGGTTGGCCGTCACATACTTGCGGTCGTAAATAAGCTGCAATTTGCGATGCAGCGCCTCGGCGGCCTTTTCGTGGATGTTGTTTTGCCGCGCCCAGGCGGCGACGGAGTTATCAGCCGGGAAGGTTTTGCCGCTTTCCGGGTCCACGTCCACCGCGCCCGGCTCCAGCTTCATAAAATCGCCAAACCACGTCTGGCCAAAGGCGCGCTCCAGAGCGTTCAGCGTGACGGCGGCCGTATCGGTCAGATTCAGCGCCTCCGACAGCAGCAAAATGTCGCTGGTCTGGAAATCGCTCAGGGCCAGTTCCAGCGTAAAATCAGGCGAATGGCCGCGCACCTGCGCGCCCGCGCCCAGCGCCGCCACCTGCACCTTCTGCCCAAACAGCGATTTCAGGCCGCGCACGCGCGCGTCGCGGTCGGTGTCGGCGTCGTCGAAGGCGTATTCGTTGTGCATGTCGAAGACCAGGGCGGCGGCCACGTCCTCTTTCATCAGCCCGGCCAGCACCATGCGCGTGAGGAAGCTCTTGCCTGTGCCCGTCGCGCCAAAGATGCCGCTGCTGCGCTTCACAAATTTGTTCAGGTCCAGGCACACTTTGTAGCCCTGCTCGATGGTATTGCCGATGTGGAAAACGCCGGGGCCTTCTTCGCCGAAGATTTGGGCCACGTCGGCTTCATCCGCCGGGCGCACTTCTGCGTGATGGGCGGGCACGGTTTTGACCGGCTTGGGGCCGGGCGTCTCCTCGCCGCGCTGCACGCGGTCTTGCCAGTCCAGGTTTTCGCGCGGGTCTTCCGGGCCGCGATCCAGCAGCAGCGTGGGGTACATTTCCAGGGTGGTGTAAAGCGTTTTGCCCAGCAGGGCGGCCTGGATGGCCGGGTGCATGCGGTCGGTTTTTTCGTCGGCGAAGCGGGGGTCGGTGGCGCCAAGCTGCAAGTCGGTGACGAGGCCGTAGTAGCGGTAACGGCCGTTATCACACACCACAAAGCTCCCTTCCTGCACCTGGTCGGCCGGAACTGTAAGCCGGATGCGAAACCCCTCTTTTAAGCCGCCGCCGACAATGTAGCCAATCGGTTCGTTGGTTGTCATGGCCTTGTTTCTCCCCGGCGCGATAGATCCATCTGCCACGCCTCCATTTCCAGGGCCGCGCTGACGGCTTCCAGCGTGGGAATCAGCACGTCATAATTGGCGCGCAGCAGTTCGATTAGTTCGGCGATGACGCGCATGGCCCACTCGGTGTCGCCGCCGCGCAAGGCGTGGACGTGGCTGATGTGGGCCACGAGAAGCTGATCCACCGGCACGCCGCTGCCTTCGGCACGCAAAATCAAGCGCAGATAGCCGAGGTTGTCGGTGAAGCGGGTGACTTCTTCGCGTTCCAGGCACAATTCAACCGGATCGAGATTGAGCGGCGGGCGGGGCGGCAGGCGGTGGCGGATCGCGCCATTTTGGGTGTAGCCCACCGCCAGCACACTCATCTCGATGGGCAGCAGGCGGTTGTCCCGCTGGTCGTTGATGACCGATTCCGGTGGATTTTCCGCCAGGACCAGCCGCCGCACCAGCGGATCGTCGTCGACGTGCATGTCGTAGATGAGGCCGTAGATGGCCTCGCGTTCGTCTACCGGCTGCGCCTTCACCAGGCTGCCGAAGGCCGGGCCTTGCAACTGCCCCACGCGGCAGCCGACGGCAAAGCCGCTGGTGGCGGCGCGTAAAACCCGGCCGAATTCGAGATTGTTCGTACTCATAGCTATCAGTCCGTTAAATTTCCAGCGGCAAGCATGTTACATCTGCCGAATGCGAATCCGCACTTCGTTTTGTTGCCGCAATGCCACGATGATGAAGGGGCGCGACATGGATTTCTTGCTGGCGAAGGGCTGCCAAAGTTGCCAGTGTAAATTCCGGTTGGTTATGTCCAGGGCGAAGATAAACGATGCCAATAATGGGCTGCTGCCGGGCAATCGCCAATGCTCCAAAATCACTGTCGTGCGTAAGGACGACCCGGCCTGACTCATGGGCGGATTGGAGAACGGCCGTGTCCACCTGGCCGGTCAACCCCTCTTCGTTAACGGACCAGACATCCAGCCCCTGGCTTTTCATTTGGGCGACGACACCTGGGTGAATATTTTCGTCGGCCAGAAATGGGTAAGCAAACAGGTTCAACTGGCAATCTCGGCCGTTAGCAGCGTATCGCGTTTAAGGGATTCGGCGGCAAAGCGCAAGGCTTCTTCCAGCGATTCAGGCGTCAACTGAGGATATGTTTGCAAAATATCCATCTGCGCCGCGCCGCTGGCGAATAATTCCAGGATAAACTCTACGCTCAAGCGTGTGCCTTTAATGCAGGGCTTGCCACCTAAAACTTCTGGATCCGTCGTGATGTTGTGAAACATCGTACCTCCAAGTTAATTGTCAATAGCTAACTGCCAATTGTCAACGGTTGGCCATTGACCATTAACAATTGACTATTTAAACCGCGTTCGGCCGCCGCGGGCAATGTCTTTGCTGCCCTGCTTGGCGGTGACGCCCGCGTGCAGCCCGTGGCGCTCCATAATCACGTCAATCATAAAATTGAGTTCGGACGCATCCTGCCGGCCGACCACGGCCGTTTCGTCGGCCCGCGCCAGCACATACGGATAATCGCCCAACAGGCGGCACTGATCGATGATGAGGGCGTGCACGGCCGTTACCGCCGCCTCATCTTCCGCCACCCAGCGCGGAATGTCCACGCGGGCAATCTGCTGGCCGCTGCTGGCCGGATTGACGTAGAAAAAGCAGACCTCGTTGGCCGGGTCTTGCTCGGCGAAGGTGTGGTTGGGCGGCGAGACGTAGACGAAGACTTTGCTGCGCTGGCCGGGCGCCAGCAGCGCGCCGAACAGGTCGCGGTCGGTGAGGCCCTGGGTGGCTTTTTGCGTGCCCAGCAGCCGCCAGTTGAATTGGGGATCGGAGACGGCCGTTACCGATTTCAGCAGCGTCGTCACGCCAATGCTGCCCGGCCGGTCGATGTAGCCGCACAGCAGCGCCCCCGCCTGGCGGATGCCCGTCATGTGGTTGCCCCACTCGGTCACGGCGGCATTTTCGGCCACGCCGGCCGAGCCGATGGGCCAGTAGAGCAGCCGCTGATCCAGCACAGCCAGCGTCAGGTCGCTGTCGTGGCGGTGATGGAAGGTTTGTTGGGCCAGCGTCTCAATTTCCTTCACGTCTCGCTCAATGCTGACCGCGCCGCTGCTGATGTTGAAGGTATCCAAATCATTATCGTCCGGCGGGTAGACCAGTTGCGGCACGGTGAAGGTTTCCGGCGGGCGGCTTTCCCCGTGGTGGTAGACAATCCCGCCGACGTTGATGAGGTAATACAGGTAAGCGGCGTGGCGGTCGGGCATGATTTGCGAGCCGTCGGTGGCGAGGATGGTGGCCTGGGGCGGCGGCGCGGGGGCGTCGACGGCCGTGTCCAGCGGTTCGGTCTCGTCGAACGGCCGTGCCGAGCGATACAATTTCTCGTCGCCGCGTTTGCGGGCCAGGGATAGGGCGTTGGCGACGGCCGTCCAGTTGGTGCGATAGGTTTCCAGCGCGGCCAGCGCCTCATCCAGCCGCTCGCGCCGCAGTTCGTAGCGCCGCGCGGTGGTTAGAGCCATTTGCTCCAAGTCGGCCGTCAGTCGTTCAAATTCTAGCGTCATGGTTTCACGTCACACTTCACGTCAACAAATCGCGCCAGGCGCTCTCAATTTCGCTTTCGCTCAGGCCATCGCCAAGCAGCCAGCCCAGCACGCTGCCACAATCATAACAGAATTGGTAGCTGTCGGTGAGGGTAACGGCCGTGACCGCCGCCCATTCCCGCGCTGCCTCCTGCGCTGGCGCGCAGACCAAAATTACGTCATGCACCAGGGCGTTTTGCCCGACGATGTGGCGCGAGACTAAATTTTCCGAATGAACCACGTAGCGGTTGACCAGCCCAAACCCGGCGCGTTTGAGGGCCAGGGTCAGCGCCGCCCAGCCTTTGGGATTCCAGTGGTGGTAGGTGAAGATGAGACGGCCGTTTCCCTTCTTCAGCACCCGCGCGCACTCGGCAAAAATGCCGCTCAAAAGCAGGGTGTAATCCGCGCCGCTGCCGTTGGTGGTCGGTTCCACGGCCGATTTATCCAACTCGTAGCTCCAGCCGGTATCTTGCGGCAGTAATTGGCGCAGCCACACGCGGAAAAAGGCGGCCAAGTCGCTGTACTGCACGCTGTCGAAATAGGGCGGGTCGGTGACGATGAAATCGACGCTGTCGTCGGGTAAATCCAGCGCTGTAGAGGAACCCTGGAAGAGCAAAAAGCGGCGACGGCCGTCTTTCAATTCCGCATAGTGCCGGACTTCCGTACCCGCGTCCACCTCATCGGGAATGGGCACGGCGCAGCTGCGACGGCCGCTAATGGGGCGGCGCTCCACCGGCTGCTGCGCCCATTGGCGCCCGCGCAAAATACGGCCGTTAAACAGATTTTCCAATGCGCCGGAAGCGCGACGGCCGTACAGCGGATTATTTTCCAGCGCTGTGTAAGGGAAGCTGTAGGCGTGATAGGTAAACGCATGGCGAATGGCGCCCGGCCGCCGCGCGCCATACCCTTTATAGCCACACAACAGCGTATTAAACTCCAGCGACGTAGATACCAGCAGCGCCAGATTCAACCGCGCCTGCCCCGAAATCCGCAATCCGAAATCCGAAATCCCTTCCCGGTTCAGCCAATCGACGGCCGTCGCCAGATACAACAACTGGCGGCTGCTGAACAAATCCAGGTAGCTGCGAATGCGCCGCTCGTGGAGGCTGCGCGATTTGGAACCAGAGCCGACGGCGAATTCGTCCATTGGCAGGGCAATTGCGGGGCGCAGCTCGTCGGCGCGGTGGATGGCCGCCCAATCGGCCGGGCGCATGGCGGCGAAGAAGAGGCCATGTTCCGGGCATTGGCCGCTGACGGCCAGGGGCGTGTAGCGTTGGTAGTAGGGCGCGTCCAGAATTTCGCGGTAGGGTTTGTGGCAGGTGGGGCAGGTCTTGGCGGTGCGTTCGTGTAACGGCCGTTTCTCCCCCGCCGCCGCGCAGCTAAACAAATCATCATCCAGGCAAACGTCGTGGGTGACGGGGTCCAGGTGGAACACAGAGTCGTCGTTGTTGTGGCGCAGCGTCAGGCTGTCCACGAACAACGATTCGCCGCAGGCGCAGCGGCGGCGCAAGCCATACAGCGTATAACGCAAAGCCACGTCACGCTGGCATTGGGGGCAGGTCGTGCGGAAATGATCGGCCAGTTCCGTGCGCAAGGCCTGATGAAACCGTTTAAACTGCTGCGCCAACTGGGTGGTGGAAGCGGTGGTCAGGCTGGCGCGCGCTTGCAGCACCGGAATCGGGTCCACGTCCGCGCCAATCACGCTGGCTCCCAGGCGGATGGCCTCGTGCAGGGTCGTGCCGCCGCCCATCATCGGGTCCAGAATGATTTTGCCTTCCAGCCCGCCCGGCGCGTAATAATCTCGCGCCGCTTCGTCTTCTACCAGCGCCTTGAGGATGAGGCGAAAGGTGCTGCCGCAGCGCCGCGCCCACCATTTGTGCAAATAGGTGTTTGGCCGGTACAGATGTTTGTTGTAAGACTCCAGTTTGGCGATGGCGTCGGCGAATGTTTCATCAAAGTGGGCGTCGATGGGCGGCGAGAGCATGGGGGGAAGGTTGGATAGTGGGTTGGTTGGATGGGTTTGTTTGTTTGTTGGCAATGTCAATTCACCCCATCACCCCTTCACCTGCTCACCCCATCATAAAATTCCGGGGCGACAAAGGGGGCGAGCGCATAGGCTACGCCCAGGGCGAAGGCTTGCTGACGGGGAATCAGGCCGCCGGTGAGGGCGCCAATGGCCCCGCCTTTGGCTTTGACGTTGCTTTCGCCGAGCAGTTCGTCCATCACCGGGCCGAGTTCTTCGCCGGCCAGGATGCGTTGGGCGAGCATGGGCGGCAGGGGCAGGCGGCCGGCGCCGGCGATGCCTTCACGGCCGTTCCCATCCGTCACCACCACCCAGCCTTGCAGCACCAGCCCGATGGGGTCGGGATGCACGCCCCCTTCCAGGCCAAAGCCGAGGTCGGCGTTGATGGCCGCGCGGGCGGCGCGCGCCCGGTTACGCGCTCCGGTGATCGTTTCGCTGTCGCTCAGGGGCATTTCACTAACGCCGGTGGGTACGGAGACGGCCGTTACTTCCGCGTCTGGCCAGAGCTGCTGGACGATGGACTGCACGGCCGTGAGTTTGACCGGGTTGGTAGAGCCGACGGCTATCTTCATGCGCGCTGCCAGTAGAATTCTACTTCACCGGTTTCGTCAATGGCCTGCCGCAGCAGGCTGATCAGCGCGGCATCGGCGCCATCTTCCACCAGCAAGTCGATCATCGCCTCATTCAGGTAATAATCAACGTCATCGACGTCTTCTTCCTCCAAATTACTCGTCAGAAAAGCCAACTGCGCTTCACTAATCTGACCGATCAACGCGCCAGTCTCTTTGTTATACAACTGAATCATCGCAAACCTCCCGTGAAAATAGACCGAAGAATTATGTCGAGAGTTGTCAAATCTTTAAGATTTGACAACTCTAAGCGCTTTTAACCGATTTCAATTTTGGTGACGGCGTCGAAATCGACGGATTCATCGCTGCCCAGAACAGTTTCCAGAGCCATTTGCGCGACTGTGAAAAAGGCTTGCAAATCGGCGATGCGCTCCAGATAAAATTCGGCCAACTGCCGGTCGGCGGGTGAAAGTTCATCCCCGGCCGATTGCAGCTTTTCTACGCTGTTGCCCAGCACTTGTAGGGCCAGTTCCACTTCGCGCCGCTCGCGGCTGCTGAGAACGTTGCGGATCACTTGCCAGAGATCGTGTTCGGCGGCGTAATATTTTTTGCGGTCGCCGCGCATCCACACCTCTTTGGCCATGCCCCAGCGCTCTAGGGCGCGCATATTCATGCTGACAGACCCTTTGGAGATCTCGAGTTGGGCGGCCAGATCGTCCAGGGACATTGGCTCTGGACTCATTAGCAATGTGCCGAACAGACGGCCCATCACTTCGGCAAAGCCAAAGTAGCGCGCCAGACGGCCGATTCCGGCAATTGTGCTGTCATTGACGGCGATCAGTTTCTCGTTCATGAAAATCCCCTGCGTTCAAAACATTTTGAACGTACAGAGTATCAAAAATTTTTAGGCCGTCAAGCCTGAGGCCAGATGGGTCCGTGCCCCTGGCTGAACGGCCAGTTGGCGCTGGCCTGGATGGCTTTGGCGGTGAAGGTTTGGGCGTGGCGCACGGCCGTTTCCATCTCATCGCCACGAGCCAGATAGGCGCACACGGCCGCTGAAAAAACGTCGCCGGAACCGTGGGTGTTGCCGGTCTGGATTTTGGCGGTGGGCAGACGGTGGCAAAGGGCGCCGTCGAAGAACAAATCGACGAGACGGCCGCCGGCCGGAAGGCGTTTAAGCAGAATGGTTTTTGGGCCGAGGTCGTGGAGGCGGCGGACGGCCGTTTCGCCATCGGCCAGGCAGTGGATGTCCATGTTGAGCAGCAGGGCGGCTTCTGCCGGATTGGGGGTGAGCAGGTCGGCCAGGGGAAAGAGGTGGCCGAGGTAGGCGGCGGCAACGGCCGTGTCGAACATAGCGGCGCCTTTGTGGTTCACCAGCACCGGATCGATAACAAGGAAAGGCGGGTTAAATTGGCGCAGTCCGGCGGCGACGACTTCGATGGCGGCGACGCGGCCCAAAAAGCCGGTTTTAACGGCCGCCGCGCCGTAATCGCTGAGAACAGCTTGCAGCTGGGCGGCGATGAAATCGGGCGGCATGAATTGGATGGCGTTGACGGCGAGAGAGTTTTGGGCGGTAACGGCCGTGATCACGCTCATTCCATAAGCTTCCAGCACGGCCCAGGCGCGCAAATCGGCTTGCAGGCCGGCCGCGCCGCCGCTGTCTGAGCCGGCGATGGTGAGGAGTTTGGGTGGAGGAGGCAAGGGTGGACGTGTGGGGATCGGACGTTTTTCGTAAGCCATAAGCCGTATTCCGTGACGCGTCGGCTTACGGCTTACGGCTTACACAGCTTACAGCTACTAATCCATATTGGCGACAATCGCCTTGGCAAATTCTGAGCAGCTCAATTTCGTCGCGCCTTCGATCTGGCGGTGCAGATCATAGGTGACGGTTTTGTTGAGGATGGTTTGGGTGGTGGCGCTGACAACCATATCGGCCGCTTCTTGCCAGCCCATGTATTCCAACATCATCACGCCGGAGAGGATGAGGCTGCCGGGGTTGACCATGTCTTTGCCGGCGTATTTGGGCGCAGTGCCGTGCGTGGCTTCAAACAGGGCCACGCCGTCGCCGATGTTGCCGCCGGGGGCCATGCCCAAACCGCCCACCTGGGCCGCGGCGGCATCGCTCATGTAGTCGCCGTTCAGGTTCAGGGTGGCGATGACATCGTAATCGGCCGTGCGGGTGAGTAATTGTTGCAGCATATTGTCGGCGATGACGTCTTTGATGATGATGTCGGCGCCGGTTTTGGGATTTTTGAGGATTTCCCAGGGGCCGCCGTCCAGCAGTTCGGCGCCAAATTCCTCGCGGGCCAGTTCGTAGCCCCAATCGCGGAAAGCGCCTTCGGTGAATTTCATGATGTTGCCTTTGTGAACGAGGGTGACGCTGGGACGGCCGTGATCGATGGCGTATTGGATGGCCTGGCGCACCAGCCGCTTGGTTCCAAATTCACTCACCGGCTTAATGCCGATGGCCGAACCGGCGCGGATGTTTTTGCCCAGTTCTTCATTGATATAGGTGATTATGGCATTGGCTTCGTTGGTTTCGGCCTGCCATTCGATGCCGGAATAAACATCCTCCGTATTTTCACGGAAGATGATGATGTCCATCTTGTCCGGTTCACGCACGGGGCTGGGCGTGCCAGGAATCCAGCGCACCGGTCGCACGCAGGCATACAGGTCCAACACCTGGCGCAGGGTGACGTTCAGGCTGCGAAAACCGCCGCCGATGGGTGTGGTGAGGGGGCCTTTGATCCCCACGACGTATTCGCGCATGGCTTCGAAGGTTTCTTCGGGCATGAAGTTGCCATCGTAGAGGGCGGCTGCTTTTTCGCCGGAATAGATTTCCATCCAGGCGATTTTGCGTTTGCCGCCGTAAGCCTTTTCGACGGCCGCGTCCAGAACTAATAAGGAAGCGGGCGTAATGTCTACGCCAATGCCGTCGCCTTCGATGAAAGCGACAATGGGATTGTCGGGCACGGTTAAGGTACCATTTGCAAAAGTGATTTTTTCACCTGCGGGAACTTTTATATTTGTATATGCCATGATGATTTTTCTCCTATCGCGTGGGGATTGGGTTGTCAAATTTGGTTTCTGGGGCCAAATGATTTATGTCAGGGAGAAATTATACCGCGATTTTGGGCAGGCGTGTATAGCGGCTGCTCTAAACCTGCGGCAATTTTGTTCGCCAGGACTGAGCCAGTTTTAAGAAAACCTTGACCACCGCCTGCCTGGGCGCAAATCGTAGCACTCTTCGACGAGGTCTGACAGACGGCCGTGTGCTTCAGCTTCTCGGAGTAGTTCGCGGGCGAGGTCGCGGTCGACAGGGTTGGCGGGTTCCGTGAGGCGGAGGCCAATGCCTGCTGCCAGGTCTCGCAGTTCCAGGCGGTTGAAGTTTGCGCACAACAGGGTACGGAATTGTTCTTGCTCCACTTCTGTCAATGAGACAACTTGGGTGGCGGTACGGCCGTTTCTGTCCCCAGGCTGGTCATCCATGATTTATCCACCTTTTTTTGCCAGGGCCATGCGAGTCGTCCAACAAATTAGTTTCGTTGGTTGTGTTGTAGCCGCGATTTCTTATGGCGACTGAAGGAGCGGGGTAAGGATACCCCGGCTACATCTGGCAAAAGAATGGGTCCGACTACGAGCACAATTCTAAACGGATGCGCCTTCTTTTGGTTCGGCGATGCGCCCACGGAATAATTTCTGATATTCGTCGGTGTCTTGCCTGCTATCTACTTGGCCTTCGCTTGCCCTTTCCATTCTCATTCTGCTCTCCCCTGGGTAGACTGGCAGTTTGGGAATGCGGCAAAACTGGACGTCGGCGTGGATGATTCTGGCCCAATAGTTGGTGCAGACGGAGTAACATTGGGTTCTTATATAAGCCAGAGATGGATTTGTGTCTTGGCGATCCGGTGGTAGAAAAACGCCTTTGAGTTGGATGCCGCCATCGAGATTACGATTGACATGGGTCCATTCGATGTGTTGCAGGGCTTCGTCTGGTATATCCAGGGCGCGTCGCAGATCATAGATGACAACTTTGGTCATATTGGCGATGCTGTGGCCTATGGGGCGCGGGAGATGGCGGTTGATTTTCTCGATGAAACCATTGACGGCGGCAATGGCCAATAATGTTGCCACGAGATTGGAAGAACCAATCACCAGCACCCAGATACGTACGGCCGTTAGATTGCTGGCACGGCCGTTTCCTGCGGAACCACCCGATATCACCTTTTCAAAGATGCCTACCTGTTTGCTTATCAGGTCTAACTCAACCCGGTTTTTAGACGTAAGCGCCAGCCAACGGCTGCCCTCCAGGGCGTGACGCGCCTTGTCATACGAAGAAGCGAGGGGCGGCGCTTCTTGCAAGGCTTTCAATTGAAAAATCATGCCGGAAAGCAGCGAGAAATTACAGGGCCAGAAGGTGGTTGTTTGGGCTTTTGGCGCTTCGGTTATTTTGGCGGGGGCCAGCTTATTGGTCACGCCTTTGCCGGTTCCGGGCAATGTTGTGATGGGCGGCGTGGGCGTCACCACGACCAATGGGGGCCTTCCCCCTACGCCACAACTGTCTAGCAGTGCCTGGAGGCTGAAAATGGCAGTTTGCAGCAGCTCCGGGCGGCATTCTGGGCCAGAGTCGCGCAGGGCGTGTAAATTGTTGATGGCTTGCAGCAGCAGCAAGTCGTAGGCGCTGCTGTTGTTGCTGGAAAGCATCGCTTCCAGGGTTGTGATCATGGCCGAAAAGGAGGCCGACTGGCAGTCGAACTGATTTTCGTCGAGGATCGCTTGTAAGGTCACAGTTGCGTTGTCTAATAAGATTTGGTCTTGTGCTGAAGCATTGAACACAGCAGGCGCCAGCGACACCAGAACGGTATCGATCCTATCTTCCAGAGTCGGCGCGGGTTTGAGTTTGTTGATGGCGGTGGGCATGAGAAAGTAAATGAACAGCGGCAAGAAGACAACTATGATAAAAAAAATGCTCAGTCCGGCGCTGAGTGCAGGGGCAAACAAACGAGATTGGTTGTGCTTTCGTTCCAGGTTGTATATTCGCTGTTTTTGCCACATGCCGGTGATCACGAAAAAAGGGATAACGGCGCCGATGAGGGCGAAAATGAGCAGCAGCACAGTCTGCGACCGCGATTGACTGGTCTGAGAGGCCAAAAGCACACCGGCAAAGATAATGATGCCGGCGGCGATAAGTCCCCAAACGGCCGTTGGAAATCTTGCCCATACGCGATCAAGCCCAAACGCAGGTGAATAAATGGGGGGAGTTGTGATATGCACCCAATTACGATTATCCGCGCCGCAGCGTGGGCAGTTGATGTGGGCGCGTTGGCCGCGCCTCTGGTGCAAAATGGGGTGCGGTTTGGATTGTGGTTCGGCACGTGTTTCAGGAATGATGGGCTTACGGCCAATACGGGGATCAAATCGCTGCCGGATGTCGGTATACTGATCTGGAGACATCCGCCAAAACTCAGACAAACCCGGCGTCAGGTTAACGACGTCTTCGGCGACAGTGAATAACTCTCGGCAGCAAACGCATTCCACTTGCCGCGTGACCAGTGTGTCGGGGGGAGATGGGAACTGGAACATCGTACTCCTCAAAGCAGCCGTAATGACTGGACTAGATGAGCAAGGGCGTTACGGAAATACAAAATTACCCGGCAATCGATTAGACAAGGTATTTTGCTTTTATCTATGGAATTGTTTTAGACAACGATACAAATATATGTGTACACGCCCTGGCTTTGGAACACAGGCTTTTTATGTGCATGGCAGGTATATGTATTTGTTACGATGGTAGGCATTTGTGGAACAATTGACCCGATTGCCCCCACGCTTGCCGCCAAACACATGCGGTATAGGATACCTGAAAATTGCTTGTTAAATCAAGTCTTTGTGATGTTTTTCACTACCGCGTTCGGATTAAACCTGTGATTTACATGAATGTTAGGAATACAATCTTGATACCTTTTTCTCTTGTTTGTATGCTTATGCTATAGGTTCACTTCAATGATTTGTGGGTTGGGGACTTGAATTTGAAACAAAAAACGCTTTTCTTAATCTTTTTGTGGTTGTTTTTTCTGCCTGGTTGCCAGGTTATGGATGCGGCGCTGCTTACCGACACGGCCGTTCCCCCCAGCACGGCCGTTCCCACCGCTACCACCATCCTTCAGCCCCAGGACCCAACCCCTTTGCCCATTCCGCCCACTCCCACGACGCAGCCGACCGACACCCCGCAAATCCAGACGCCTGTCCAACCCGCCACAACTGGGACAGATGGGGCGACAGACCTGGCTGTTACGCCCGACGAATTATTTCTTTATCCCATCCCTTATCTGGTAGACGGCGATTTGGCGACCATTCAGGTGATCCCCACTGTGCCAACGACCGTAGATTGGCAAGCCGTTTCAGTGCATGTGCTGCTAGACGGCCGTGACCTGACCAACAGTGGTCTGGTCTGGCGCAATTTAGCTTCCCGGCCCGAAGCCCTCTTTGAATGGGTCTGGGACACCACCGGGCAAACGGGCGAACACCAATTAGAAATTGTTTTAGATCGAGACGACCGTATTCAAGTAGGCGATGAGAATCCCGACAACAATCGGCTGGTAACGGCCGTTACCGTCCAGCCCATCACAGTTCGCAGCGCCGCCGAAGTAAACGCTGCCTGGGTCACCTCAGAAAACAACTGCTGCCGCGTGCATGTCGTCACCGGCACAGCCGCCCACCGCGATTTGCCCCAACTTCTCGCCACCCTGGATGCCGCCACAGCCGAAGCCGCCAACCGCCTGGATGAACCGCTCCAGCAAAAAATTGAGATTTATTTCGTTGATCGCGTACTCGGCCAGGGTGGATATGCCGGCTCGGCCATCGTCATCTCCTATTTAGATCGGCAGTACAATGGCCAGGGCTTCTACGAAACCCTGGTCCACGAAAGTGTCCACGTCATCGACCGCCAATTTGCCCCGCAGCGCATCGCCATCCTCGCCGAAGGCGTAGCCGTGTGGGCCACAGGCGGACACTACAAATCCGAAGACCTGAACCTGCGTAACGCCGCCCTCGTGTCTCTTGGAGAATACGTCCCCTTATCTGCCTTGGCCGACGATTTTTATCCGGTGCAGCATGAAATTGGCTACCTGGAAGCCGGCGGATTTGTAGAATACCTGATCAACACCTATGGCTGGACACGATTCCGCGAATTTTATATCGACGTCAACCTGGACGACGCGCCCACGCCGTCGGCGGCTTTGGATTTAAACCTTCAGCGTTACTACGATAAATCGTTGGCCGACATGGAAGCCGAATGGCAGCGGTATCTGACGGGACTGGAACTGCCAGAAACGGCCGTAACCGATCTCGCCACCACCATCCGCTACTACGACGTCATGCGCCGCTACCAAACACACTACGATCCCGCCGCCTACTTCCTCACCGCCTGGCTCCCCTACCCCGAAGATGTCGAAGAAAAAGGCAACCCCGCCGACCTCACCCGACGTTCCCACGCCGAAGTCAACGTCACCCTGGAAGCCATGCTCGCTTCCACCGACGACGCCCTGCGCGCAGGCAACTACAATCGGGCCAACGTCCTCCTGGACAGCATTACCCGCGTCCTGGACAACGATGGCGCTTTTCTCGATCCCCTGGCCACAAACTACCTCAACATCGTCCGCCTGGCCGCCGCTGAAGGGTACGAAGTCCAGCGCGTTACCCTAAATGGCGATCAGGCCGACCTGCTCGTAACCAAAACCAATACCACAAATCTAAAAAGATTCAGCATGGTGCTGCGCGGACAGGATTGGATCCTCACAAATTAGGCGCAGGACATTTGGTGAAGCATTTTACCTTTTGTGCTACAATGCCCCCACCATAAACCTGAGCCTTCGGCGTAGATTTGCCTACTTAAAGGCACGGCCGGTTTGGGAAATAGAACCAAACCAAAGCAGAGGGATATTTAATGATCGAAGTCGTAATTGAGAGCATCCGCATCAGCCTCGTTTCCCAACACCGCATCGTCCTCCTAAAAGAGCTGGATAACGATCGCCAGCTCCCAATTTGGATCGGACCCTGTGAAGCAGATGCCATTACCATCGAATTACAAGACGTCAAAGTAGCCAGACCCGTTACCCATGATCTTCTGAAAAGTGTCATTACAGAAATGGGGGGCCGCGTTTCCCATGTCTTAATCCGCGCCTTACAAGATGGCGTTTTCCACGCCAGCCTGTTTATCGATAAAGATGGGGATTTAACGGAGGTAGACTGCCGCTCCTCCGACGCCATCGCTTTGGCCGTGCGCGTAAAAGTGCCAATTTTTATCAACGATGACGTGATGGAACAGGCCGGTGTTTTACCCGAAGTCGATATTCAACAGCCAGAACCGCCGGCCCAGGCCGCAGCAGCAGAAGCAGAAGAAACCCTGGATATTTTCTCTGATTTTGTCGACACCTTAGACTTCGACGATTTTGACGAATAACAAAAATCGTCATTCCAGCAACGACACCTTTCGACTAAAACGTGAAACATGAGTGTGCTTGTGTTTCACGTTTTCCATTTGTATCTACACAAGACCCCAAGGGTTTGCTCTTGAGGATTTAGACCTTTTGGCTCTTAAACCCTTAGGGCCTTTCCAATGAAACCTGATACCTTATGAATGCAACCGGTGAACGGCTCCCCCCACATAGTATAGAAGCAGAAGAGGCGCTGCTGGGTTCTTTGCTTATCGACCCAGACGCCCTTTTTGAAGTGAACAGCTTTTTGCGCCCGGATGCCTTTTACCGCACGCAAAACCGCTGGATTTATGAAGCGATCTTGCGCCTGAGCGACCGGCGCGAACCGGTTGACCTGATTACGCTGACGGAGGAACTGCGCCGTCTGGAGCAGTTGGAAGATATTGGCGGCGAGGCGTATGTTATCAACCTCATCAATATGGTGCCGACGGCGATTAACGCGCCGAATTACGGCCGTCTCGTAGAAGCCGCCGCTATCCGCCGCAAATTGGTCTCCGCCGCCAGCGCCATTGCCAACCTGGCCTACGACGAAAAAGAAGATATCAACGTCGTCATCGATCGTTCCGAGCAAACCCTCTTCTCCATCAGCGAAGAACGCACCACCCGCGATCTGGTTCCCATCCGGCAGATTGCCGGCGAATACCTGGACCGCATTCAAGAGCTGCGCGAGCGCGGCGAAGATTTTGTGGGCATCCCCACCGGCTTTACCGAACTGGATCGTCTATTGGGCGGCCTGAATAAATCTGACCTGATCATCGTCGCGGCCCGGCCTGGCATGGGTAAAACATCATTGCAAAACGCTATCGCCCTGACGGCCGCCAACAAATACGGCAAGCGCATCGCCATGTTCAACCTGGAAATGTCGGGCGAACAGTTGGTGCAGCGCATGATCGCCGCCGAAACACGCATCGACTCGCAGCGGCTGCGGCGCGGCCAACTGGCCGAGCATGAAATGCCTATCTTCATGGAGGCGGTTGGCCGCTTGTCGGAGACGCGCATTTTCATCGACGACACGCCATCCATTTCACCCAACCAACTGCGCACAAAATGCCGCCGGCTTTATGCCGAGCATGGATTAGACCTGGTTATGATCGACTATTTGCAGCTCATGCAGGCCGAGCGGGCCACAAACAATCGCGTCCAGGAGATCAGCGAGATTTCACGCGGGTTAAAAGGGTTGGCCCGCGAGCTGAATGTGCCGGTGATTGCCGCTGCGCAGTTAAGCCGCGCCGTCGAACAAAGACAGGAGAAACGGCCGTTACTCTCCGACCTCCGCGACAGCGGCAGCATTGAGCAAGACGCCGATATCGTCATGTTCATCTACCGCGACGAATACTACAACCCCGACACCACCGAGCGCCCCAACATCGCCGAACTGAACATCGCCAAACACCGCAACGGCCCCACCGGCACCATCGACCTCTACTGGCACGGCAAACTCGCCACCTTCCGCAACCTCCAACGCCAGGAAATCAACCTGTAACAATAGCCAATAACCAATGGCCAACAGCCAATGGTCAACTGCCAATGAGTCATAGTTGACAGTTAACCATTGACCATTAAAAATTGACAATTATGAAAGGTTTCCCCGGTTTTCCTGATGGCAAAATGCGCCTGACTCAGGTGCCCAATCTCTTTTTTAGCGATTTACTGCCCATTATCGACAACATGGCCGAGCTAAAAGTGACCATCTATGCCTTTTGGGCATTGTCGCAGCGCGAAGGCCAGGTTCGTTACTTACGTCTGGCCGATTTCATCAACGACACCGAGTTTGTGAAAGGGCTTGGCCCCACCCTGAAATTGGCTTCTGAGGCGTTATTGGATGGCCTTGAACGGGCCGTGGCGCGCGGCACATTCCTGCACATCAACCTCGAAAGCGCCGATGGTAAAATGGACCTTTATTTTTTGAACACGGAGAAGGGACGCACGGCCGTAGAGGGCATCACCCGCGGTGAATGGCGGCCGAATCCGGATGAAGACGAACCCATCACCTTGCTCGTCGAGCGCCCCAACGTCTTCATCCTGTACGAACAAAATATCGGCCCCCTCACGCCCATCATCGCCGACGAACTGCGGGACGCCGAGCAAACCTATCCACCCCGCTGGCTCGAAGAAGCCATAGAACTCGCCGTCGAAAACAATGTGCGCAAATGGCGCTACATTCTGACCATTCTCGAACGATGGCGACAAGAAGGAAAACAAGATGGAACAGGCCGCCGAGATACTCAAAAAGAGCTACGCCAACCAATCCCCGATGAATACCGCGACATCATCAAACGCTGAAACGGCCGTGTCCACCCAGGAACAGGCCGGCCTGGGCAAAGCCGACTGCCCCCACTGTGATGGCTTAGGCTACGTCGTCCCCAACGTCCCGGCCACACACCCCGGTTTTGGCCGCGCCGTCGTCTGCTCCTGCCGCGCCATAGAGCAAGAAATGGCCCGCCAGGAAACCTTGCAGCGCGTCAGTCAGATCGGCATGTTAAAAGAATGCACCTTCGACTCCTTCTTGCCAGATGGACACGGTCTGACGCCCGACAAGCAGCGCAATTTGCGCATGGCCTACGATACGGCTCTAGATTATGCGAAAAACCCGCAGGGTTGGCTGCTGCTCAAAGGCGGCTACGGCTGCGGCAAAACACACCTGGCGGCGGCCGTTGCCAACCACCGCCTCAGCATGGGCCACCCCGTTCTGTTTGTAAATACGCCAGATTTGCTGGATCACCTTCGCTCGACCTACAGCCCAGCCTCCGACACAAGCTACGACCAGCGCTTCGAGCAGGTGCGTAATGCCCCCCTGCTCATCCTGGACGATTTGGGCACGCAAAGCAACACGGAATGGGCACAGGAAAAGCTCTACCAAATATTCAACCACCGTTACAATGCGCGTCTGGCTACCATCATCACCACCAACGAAGAGCTGGACGCCATCGAAATTCGCATTCGCTCGCGGATGATGGACCTGGGCTTGGTGCGTATCGTGCCCATTATGGCCCCGGATTTCCGCCATACGGGCGTCGATCAGGAACAGTCTGAGCTTTCTACCTTAAGCTTGCACAGCGATCAGGTGTTTGAGCGGTTTGACTTGCGTGAACGCGAGCTGCCGCGCGCGCAGGCAGAAAATCTACGCCGCGCCTATGAGACAGCCCGCGAATTTGCGGCCGAACCGGCCGATTGGTTGGTGTTGAACAGCGTGGGCTATGGCAACGGCAAAACGCACCTGGCTGCGGCTATCGCCAATTACGTAGCCAATCAGGGGGAGCCGGTCTTGTTTATCGTTGTGCCCGATTTGCTGGATCATCTGCGGGCGACGTTTAATCCGGCCAGCGGCATGCGCTTGGACAAGCGGTTTGATGAGATCAAGAAAGCGCCGCTGCTTGTGCTGGACGATTTGGGCACAGAGAGCGCCACCGCCTGGGCCAGAGAGAAGTTGTATCAACTGTTCAATTACCGATACACCGCTCGCCTGCCCACTGTCATCACCACCGCAACTCCGGTGGATGAAATTGACCCACGGCTGGCGACGCGCATGTTGGACGGCAGCCGCTGCACCTTTTTCCTCATTGAAGCACCCAGTTATCGCGGCGGCGTGAAGCCCCGACGCGCTCGCGCGCCGCGCAAGTAGCGGCGCATTGGTAAGCCGTAATCCTTAAGCGGATTACGGCCGATAGAATTGACCATCTTGCCCCCTATTCTTGCGTGCGTTACACTCCCCAGGCTTTTGTTAATTTAGACCCTAAGGGTTTACTCTTGAGAACTTAAACACTTAGGGTCTTCCCAGAGAAACCTGAATATGGTTACCATTTAAACTCCAGGAGAACGGCCGTGCTCGTTGGCTTGCTGAAAACCATGCGTCCGCGCCAGTGGACCAAAAACGTATTTGTTTTTGTCGCCCTCTTTTTTGATGGTCAGATCACCAACCTGACCAGCGTGCTAAACACCCTGGCCGCTTTTGTGCTTTTGTGTCTGATGTCCAGCGCCGTCTACATCATGAACGATCTGAGCGACATCGAAGGCGACCGGCAGCACCCCGTGAAGCGCAAACGGCCGTTGGCCGCCGGACAACTCAGCCCAACCATCGCCATCTTCACCGTCGTTTTATTTGCCATAGGCAGTCTGGTCGCCGGTTTTTGGCTCTCCCCGGCCCTGGGTTGGATATTGCTGGCCTATCTAGGCATTCAGATAGCTTACACGTTTTATCTCAAAAATGTGGTTTTGCTCGATGTGTTTGTCGTTTCTTTTGGGTTTATCTTGCGCATCGCCGCCGGTGTGGTGGTGATTGATGTCCAGCGGTTTTCTCCCTGGCTGTACGTGTTTGGCGGTTTTCTTGCCCTGTTTATGATCTTAGGCAAACGGCGGCATGAGTTGGTGCTGCTGGGCGAAAGCGCCGGCAGCCACCGTTCCAGCCTGGAAGAGTACAACCTGGAACTGATTGACCTGCTTTTGATGATCGTCACAACCAGCGCCGTAGCGGCCTACAGCCTATACACCTTTCTGGCTGAAGGTTTACCGGCCAATCATCTGATGATGCTGACCATTCCATTTGTCCTGTATGGCATTTTTCGCTATCTCTATCTGATTCATGTGCGGCATGAAGGCGGCGCGCCGGAGGAAATCTTACTCCGCGATCGGCCGATGCAAGTGACTTTGCTGTTGTATGGGGCGATGGTATTTACGGCCCTCTATTTGCTGAACTAACAATTTTCTCCCTCCCATGACTTGCGCAACCGCTCCCGGCAAGATTATTTTGTTTGGCGAACATGCCGTTGTGTACGGCCGTCCGGCTATTGCGGCCCCTGTTTCTCAACTTAGGGCAACGGCCGTTGTCGAAGATAGTCCCTCCCCCGGCATACGTCTGCTGGCCGCCGACCTGGGCACAGACATTCAACTAGACGAAGCCGCCGCCGACGATCCTGTCGCCGCCGTGGTGCGGCAGATGCAAGCTGCGGCCCACCTGCCGCGCCTGCCCGACCTGACCATTACAGTCACCAGCCAGATTCCCATCGCCAGCGGATTGGGCAGCGGCGCGGCCATCACTGCCGCCGTCATTCGCGCCCTGGCCTTGCACCTGGGCTTATCGCATCTTTCCAGCGACGATTGGGTGTCTGACCTGACGTACGAGATCGAAAAAATTCATCATGGCACGCCCAGCGGCATCGACAATACCGTCGTCGCCTATGAAAAACCGGTCTATTTTGTGCGCCAGCAGCCGCAGAACCGCATCGAACCCTTCGCCGTCGCCGAGCCACTCATCCTGTTGGTAGCCGATACCGGCCAAAGCAGCAGCACCAAAACGGTGGTCGGCGATGTGCGCCGCCAGTGGCTGGCGGATATGGCGCGTTTTGAAGCGATTTTTGACGGCTGCGGCCGGATCGCCCGCGAGGCGCGTCAGGCAATTGAAACAGGCGACGTGTCTCAGGTGGGTCGTTTGATGGACGAAAATCATCACCTGCTGCAAGAGATGACTGTTTCGTCGCGGGAATTAGACGGTTTGGTTTTGGCTGCCAGAGCGGCCGGCGCGTTGGGCGCAAAACTGAGCGGCGCGGGGCGCGGGGGAAACATGATTGCCCTGGTGTCGGACGAGGCGGAAACGGCCGTGCGCCGGGCCTTGCTTCAGGCTGGAGCCAGATCGGTTTTAACCAGCCGCCTGCCGCAAACCAACCGCCCCTGACCCTGGATGCCCACGACCGCCATTTCCCGAATTCCACACTATGGGATATGATAGTCAGGATGATTTTGCTCATGGGCGCAGCGACACGGCAACAGGAGCAAAACAAGCAGTTTAAAAAGAAAAAGCCAGCCCAAAGGCTGGCTTATCTGTCTAGTCTAGTACAGAAAGCTGATTAGCTTTTAGCTTGGGTCTTCAAGCAGCGAGTACAAACATACATCCGCACTTTACGGCCGTCATCCTGAAAGCTTACACGTTGAACATTCGGCTTAAACTGCCGTTTCGTCTTCCGTTCAGAAAAGCTGCGATTGTTACCAGACATCGGCTTCTTGCCACAAATTTCACATTTAGCCATAATTTCACCTCACCCGGACAAAGTAAAAGCGACCACGAAAGGTCGCTCAGATTCATAATGAACGAGCAAAGATTATAAACAAACTGTTTTTTTTGTGCAAGGCGATCTATTTGGGCCTGGAATGATCAGTTTTTAGACCGGCGGCCTGGCAGATTGCGCGAGCAGCCGGGGCAATCTGGGCCGCGTTTTGCATCGCCGGGTACATCAATCAGGAGTGACCATGCCTACGAAAGATGAACCGATTGGAACAATTGACATTTCTACCGCTACCATTGCCACCATTGCCAACCAGGCCGTGAATCAATGTTATGGCGTGGTAGGAATGGCCAGTAAAAACCTGGTAAATGGCATTGCCCATGTCCTGGCCTGGGATGGCAGCCGTCGGGGCATTGAGATTTTTATTGAACATGAAGAAATCGTGATAGATGTATATGTGATTGTCGAATATGGCGTGCGTATTCGCACGGTGGCGGAGAGTATTCAAAATACAGTGAAGTATCACGTAGAGAAAGCCATTGGCCTGCCGGTTCGGGATGTCAATGTGTATGTTCAGGGATTACGGATGACACGGGATAAATAAATGAGCCTGGGGCGAACGGCCGTGTCCAATAAACGCCCGTTCCCCCCATGCTAAACGGTTGCCAACGGCCGTCTGCCCTTCTGGCAGCGGCCTGCGCCAACACGCCATTCTGGAGGAAGAGGATAGTGACGCAAAACAGTTCTTCCGACGCACCACCCATAGACCGTAAATGGTTGCAGTGCAACGGACAACAACTGCTGAAATTGGCCCATGCCGGCATGCTCTGGCTGGACCATAACCAGGAAAAGGTGAATGCCCTCAACGTGTTCCCTGTCCCAGACGGTGATACCGGGACGAACATGTTGTTAACCATGCGCTCTGCCTATAAGCAGGTGCAAAACAGTACCACCACCAATGTTGGCAAAATGGCCGGCGATTTGTCTTATGGGGCGCTGATGGGCGCGCGCGGCAATTCCGGCGTTATTTTAAGCCAGATATGGCGCGGCCTGGCCAAATCGTTGAAGGGAAAAGAAACCTTCAACGCCGATGATCTGGCCGATGCGTTTCAGCAGGCGGCCAATACGGCTTACGGCGGGGTGATGAAGCCGGTGGAAGGCACGATTCTCACCGTAATCCGGGCCGGAGCGGAAGAAGCAGCCAGCGCGGTACTCATCACCAAAGATTTGCGCTTTTTATTGGCGCGTGTGCTGGAGCGCTGCGAGCAGGCACTGGAGCGAACGCCAGAACTGCTGCCGGTGCTTAAACAGGCCGGCGTGGTCGATTCCGGCGGGCAGGGACTGGTGTATATTTTTGAGGGGATGCTGCGGTATGCCAAAGGTGAATTGCCGCTGGAACCCGTTCAGGCAACGGCCGTTACCGTGTCGGCCGCGCCGGCGCAAGCCTTCGCCGTGCCTGAAGGCGGCGAACTCGAAAATCCCTACGATGTGCAGTTTATCTTGATGGGGCAGAACCTGAATGTCGAAGAAGTCCGGCGGCGCATTGATGCCATGGGCGATTCGACAGTCGTTGTCGGCGACGAAACAACCATCAAAGTCCACATTCACGTTAAAAACCCGGGCGAACCATTGAGTTATGGCATCAGCCTGGGGCGCATTACGGATGTGGTGGTGGAAAACATGCAGCTGCAAATGGAAGAAATTATCGGCGAACAGGGCACGGCCGTTTCTGGCAACGGCCGCGCGCCCCAGCTAACACCCGTAAACGTAGAGCCAGGCCAAATTGGCGTGATCGCCGTTTCGCCCGGCAGCGGATTGGCCAGCATTTTCCAAAGCCTGGGCGTGGCCTACGTCGTTCATGGCGGCCAGACGAACAACCCCAGCACAGAAGAGATTTTCCAGGCCATTCAAGATGTGCCCACCGACAAAATCATTATTTTGCCCAACAACAAAAACATATTTTTGGCCTCGGAGGCCGCGCGTGACTTAAGCCCGAAGCATGTGCGCGTAGTGGCCACGCGCACCATTCCCCAGGGCTTTAATGCCATGCTGCACCACAACCCGGACGGCGATCTGGATGAAATAGCCAGCGCCATGGCCGAATCGATTCGCCAGGTCGCTACCGGCGAAATCACCCGCGCCATTCGTTCGGTAACTTTGGACGATGTGGAAGTAAATGAAGGGGAGATTATTGGGCTGGTAAACGGCCGTCTCTGCGCCTCTGGTCCCGATTTGCCCGGCGTGCTGGCGCAAGTGTTGGTCGCCATGGAAATGGACGAACGCGAACTGCTCTCCCTTTACTACGGCCACGACGTCACCGAACCAGAAGCCAATGAGGTCGTCGGACAAATTCAGGCGCTGTACCCGGACGCCGAAATAGAAATACTGCCGGGGGGACAAGCCCATTATTTTTACATTTTGGGCGCTGAATAAAGGAAACCCACCCATGACCGTAAAAATCGTTGCCGACAGCGCCTGTGATGTGCCGGAACATCTGGCGCAAACATTGGGAATTACGATTGTGCCGGTATACATCAACGTCGGCGAAACCAGTTTCCGCGAAGGCGTAGACATTTCCCGCGAGGAATTTTACCGGAACTTGCCCAATTACCCGGTGTATCCAACCACAGCTGCGCCAGCGACAGGGGTGTTTACGGCCGTCTACAACGAATTAACCGCCGCTGGCGCAACCGACATCATCTCGATTCACATTGCCTCCAGCATCAGCGCCACCTATAATGCAGCCCGACTTGGCGCAGAGGCGTCCGAAGCCAATGTCACCATCTTTGATTCGGAACAGATCACCATGGGCAGCGGGCTGCAAGTCATTGCCGCCGCCGAAGCGGCCGCCGCCGGCCATTCAGCGGCAGAAATTGTGGCAATGCTGCAAAAGTGGGCGCGGCGTACCCGGGTGTTCGGCATGATCGACTCCCTGGAAGCTCTGCGCCGCAGCGGGCGCGTCAATTGGGCGCAGTTTGGCCTGGGCACACTGCTGCAAATCAAACCGGTCATGATGATCCGGCAAGGCGAAGTTTCCGTAGTCGCCAAAATTCGCACGCGCAAAAAAGCGCTCAGCCAAACCATCGAGATGGTGCAGCAAATCGGCCCGTTTGAGCGGTTGGCGTTCATTCATGTGAATGCGCCTGACGCCGTTGAAGAACTACGCCAAATGACCGAAGGCATTTTTAACACAGCCCACCCGCCGCTTGTGATGGGCATTACGCCGGCCATTGGCACACATTTGGGATTGGGCGCAGTGGGATTTGCCTCTATCTCGGCACAAGATGAAAAAGCAATATGACACGATCATTTAATCGACTGAAACGAGTATTGGATTTAGAAGCGCAGCAGGGGTATCAGAATAAGGCTGTGGTCGGCGGTATCCGCCAGTTTGCCGTGTTTTGGGTGGAGCAAGCCCGCGCCGACGCCGCCGACGAGCTGGATCAGGCGTTGGTGGAGCAGGTGGCGGATGTGCTGATGGAATACGGCCGTCTGCCCGGCCCTGAAGCGCGCCAAAAAGTGATTATCTCGCTGCAAGACAGCTTACAGCGGCGGCAAACCCGACTGGGCGTGGAATCAACACCCGCCCCCGCGCCGGCGGCACGGCCGTCGAGAAAGAAACCAACGCGCGCGCAAACACCGCCGCCACCCCCGCCGCCTGCTCCCACGCCGCCAGAATCAGAATCCGACGATGATTTGTTGGCCGATGAAGAGCAGGAATCTGCTCAAGAACAGGCACGAGGCAGGCAACGGCCGTATACCCCCGCACCGCTCCCCCAGGTCGACCCCGACCCGGACGGTTTGGCGAAACCCACCACCACGCTCAAAGGCGTTGGCCCCAAAATCGCCCAGGCGTTGGAAAAATTAGGCGCGCAAACCCTATGGGACCTCCTCTTCATCTTCCCTCGCCGCTACGACGACTACACCCTTCTAAAGCCGATCAAAGATTTGGTTTATGATGAACAAGTCACCATCATCGGCACTATTTGGGAAACTCGCTCCCGCCGCGTGCGCGAGAACCAGGTCATGGTGCAATCCGTCATCAGCGACGGCAGCGGAACAGTCCAGGCGACCTGGTTTAACCAGCCCTGGCTGGCCGAAAAATTAAAAGCCGGCATGCAGGTGGTGATCAGCGGCAAAACCGACCAATTCCTGGGTCGGCTGGTATTTAATTCGCCGGAATGGGAACCATTGGAGATGGACCCGCTTAAAACACGCCGGATTGTGCCGGTTTACCCGCTGACGCAGGGTCTGAACAGCAACCGGATGCGCGACATTATGCGCGCGGCCGTTTCTTATTGGGCGCCGCGCATCCCAGAACCCCTCCCGGCCGAAATTCGCCAGCGCCACGAGTTGTACCCGCTGCCCCAGGCTGTCTACCAGACCCATTTCCCAGAAACCCAGGAAACGCTGCATCAGGCGCGGCGGCGGCTGGTGTTTGATGAATTATTCTTGCTGCAATTGGGCATGCAAGGATTCCGGCGGGATTGGCAAAAACAGCCTGGCCTGCCCCTGGAATTTGATCCTGAGGCGCTTACCCCATTTTACGAAAGCCTGCCGTTCGCGCTAACCGGCGCCCAGCAGCGAGTCATTGGCGAAATTGCCGAAGATGTGACCCGCAGTATCCCCATGAACCGACTGCTGCAAGGGGATGTGGGGTCGGGTAAGACAGTGGTGGCGGCCGTTGCCATGCTGATGGCGGCCAAAGCCGGCGCGCAGGCGGCGCTTATGGCCCCCACAGAAATCCTGGCCGAACAACACTATCAAGGGCTAAATAAGCTGTTGTCGCCGCTGGGGATTACGGTCTGCCTGCTCACCGGCAGCACGCCTGCGGCCGAAAAGGCGCGCATTTACGCCGAGCTAGCCGATGGAACAATCCAGGTAGCCATCGGCACGCACGCCCTGATTCAGGCTGGCGTGCAGTTCCACAAATTGGCGCTTACAGTTATCGACGAACAGCACCGCTTTGGCGTTGATCAGCGGCAAGCGCTGCGAGACAAAGGGGTTGCCAATGGCGATGGCGTAGCCAGCCCGCACGTCCTGGTGATGTCGGCGACGCCGATTCCGCGCACATTGGCCCTGTCGTTGTACGGCGATCTCGATTTGTCGGTGTTGGACGAAATGCCGCCGGGGCGGCAGGAAATTAAGACGCGCTGGCTGCGCAACAGTGAACGGGAACGGGCGTATGCTTTTGTGCGGCGGCAGGTGAAGGCCGGTCGTCAGGCGTATGTGATTTATCCCCTGGTGGAAGAATCGGACAAGATCGACGCCAAAGCGGCCGTGGACGAATATGAACGGCTGCAGACGGACGTTTTCCCCGATTTGCGCGTGGGGTTGATTCACGGCCGTCTCAAATCCGATGAAAAAGAAGCGGCCATGCGCGCTTTCTACAGCGGCGAAACAAACATTCTGGTCGCCACATCGGTCATTGAGGTTGGCGTAGACGTGCCCAACAGCACCGTCATGATCGTCGAAGGAGCCAACCGCTTTGGGCTGGCGCAGTTGCATCAGTTTCGCGGGCGTGTGGGGCGCGGCGAGCATCAATCCTACTGCCTGCTCATTGCCGACAACGAATCGGCCGAAGCCGAAGAGCGGTTGGTCGCGCTGGAACAAACCAACGATGGCTTTGTGCTGGCCGAAAAAGACCTGGAAATTCGTGGTCCTGGCGAATTTTTTGGGCGTCGACAGAGCGGTATTCCGGAACTCAAACTTGCTTCATTGCTGGATATGGAAATGCTGACGATGGCGCGAGAAGAAGCGGAAACGCTTTTCCAGGCCGACCCAAATCTGGAAGCCCCCCAACATCGCTGGCTGGCTGAACGGGTACATACGTTTTGGGAACATGCGGGAGACGTTAGTTAACAACGCGTGTGAGGTTGCAGAATGAAAAGATTGGCTCAATCTTGAAGAATGAGCCAATCTAAAAAGAGGAGCATATCTTGATAAGACGTGGGTTATATCCTGGCACATTTGATCCGGTGCATTATGGGCATTTAGACTTAATGCGGCGAGCGGGTCTGATTTTTGACGAATTGGTAGTAGGGGTTTATGAGCATAGACGGCCGTCTAAATCCGTCCTGTTTTCCGTGGATGAGCGTCGTAAAATGATCGAAGACGCCCTGGCAGACCTGAACGGCCATGATCACAACATCACAACCGTGCCCTTCAGTGGCTTAACCGTCGATTTGGCGCGAGAATTAGGCATTCCGGTTATTGTGCGCGGCTTGCGTGTCTTTTCTGATTTCGAGTTTGAATTTCGGTTTGCCCTGGCTAACCGCCGCATGGCCCCCAACCTGGAGACGGTCAATTTGCTCACGCGGGAAGAACATACCTTCCTCAGCAGCACCACGGTGCGTGAAATCGCCTCCCTTGGCGGAGACGTGAGCAGCATGGTTCCACCTAATGTGGCCGTCGCGCTGTACACACGTTTCCGTGAGTTAGACGAATCGAACAACGCCCATCACTCCCCGCCGTTGCGTGACTAGGCGGCTAACCATTATAATACCCTGCAAAAAAGGGCAGTCCGCGAGCAAAAATCGAGGGTAAGACATCATGGATATTCAACATTTGGTCGATAGATTGGAAGAAGTGTTAAACGAAAGCTCCCACGTGCCTTTAAGCGCGTATCTGCTTATAAACGAAGAACGCATTTACAGCATTATTGACCAAATGCGAGTGGCAATTCCCGAAGAAGTGAAGCGGGCGAATCGGGTAGAAGCTGAGAAAGACCGGATTCTGGCCCAGGCACATGAAGAAGCAGAAAGGATTCGTGAGCTGGCCAAACAAGAAGCCTCTGAGTTGGTCAGACGAGACGCAATTATGGCCACAGCGGCGCAGCGGGCAGAGAATATCTTGGAACGCTCACGCCGCGACGCTGAGGTGCTGCGCACAGATGCCGACGTTTATGTGATTGAAGTGCTGACCAAACTAGAAGAAGATTTACTGAGATCGCTGGCTGTTGTGCGCAATGGGATGCGGAAAGTGCAGGTGGAACAAGAAACCGGGGAACGGCCGTTAACCCCCACCACCGACTAACCCACCACAAATCTTGTAGAATTTGCCTTGACAGACATCTCCCGAAGGCTATAATTGCCAGTCGCGGCCTAAGCTAGCCGCATATTTTTTGTATGGGCGCAACGCGCCAAATTTTGTAGAGAGAGGATGACCACATGGGTGCTGTACCGAAGCGCAGAATTTCTAAAGCCCGACGCGACCGTCGGCGTGCTCACGATTCAATTCGATCTTTCCACATAGTTCGCTGCTCGAACTGCGGGGCGATGAAGCGTTCCCACCACATGTGCCTGGAATGTGGCACATACCGGGGCCGCGAAATCCTTCCCGCGTTGGAAGAATAAGATTGTCGCAAACCAGGCCGTCTCTGTGCGGCCTTTTTTGTGTATCTAATTGTTCCGCGTCCTGAGGCGCGGAATCTTTTTTTACATACCAGACACATGAGTAGCGCCTTCCTTTTTCCCGGACAAGGATCACAGCAAGTTGGCATGGGGCAAGCGCTGTACGCACGCAGCCCTGAAGCGCAGGCTGTTTTTGATCAGGCTGATGCGCTGTTAGGTTTCCCTTTGTCCGTCCTCTGTTTTTCAGGACCGGAAGACGCCCTCACGGACACATTAAACCAGCAGCCGGCATTATTCACCACCAGCGTGGCGATGTTTGCCGACTTGATGGCGCAAGATACACCGCCGCCCGCTTTTGTGGCCGGTCATAGCTTAGGAGAACTGTCGGCGCTGGCGGCTGCCGGCAGTTTGGCGTTTGCTGACGGCCTGGCTTTGGTGCGGCGGCGCGGCGAGTTGATGAAAGCGGCCGGCGAGCAAGAGCCAGGCGCTATGGCGGCGATCTTGGGCCTGGAGATGCCGGTTTTGGCTGATTTATGCGCCCAGGCTGCCAGCCAGCACGGCCGTTCCGTTCAGGTAGCCAATGATAACTGCCCCGGCCAGATCGTCATTTCTGGCGACATAGAGGCGTTGGCTACGGCCGTTACCCTGGCCGAGGCTGCCGGAGCGCGCAAAACCGTGATCCTGCCCATCACCATTGCAGCTCATTCGCAGTTGATGGCCTCAGCGGCGGCGGATTTTGCGACGGCCGTTGACGCCACGCCCATTCATCCCCCACAAATCCCCATCATTGGCAACGTCACTGCCAGGCCCCTCCAAACCCCCGAAGATATTCGCCGTGAGCTAAAAGCACAGTTAACCTCTTCTGTCTTGTGGGCAGATTCAATGCAATACCTGCTGTCACAAGGCGTAGACACCGTTGTCGAGGTAGGCCCAGGGGATGTGCTGCTCAGTCTGATGAAACGTATCGACCGGCAAATCAAGCGCGTCAAGCTGTAAGCAGCCGGCCACAGCCGCCGCTGGCAGTCGTTTTTCACGGAGTGAAATTGTGTTGTTAGAAAACAAAGTTGCAGTGGTCACCGGCGCATCCCGGGGCATTGGTCGAGCAATCGCCGAGGACTTGGCCGCCAACGGGGCCAGCGTGATTGTGAATTACAACGCCAGCTCAACGGCCGCTGAAGAAGTGGTGGCGGCTATTACGGCGCAAGGTGGCACGGCAACGGCCGTGCAGGCCAACGTCGCCGATTTTCAGGCCGCCCAAGACCTCATCAAAACGGCCGTGGACATCTACGGCCAGATAGACATCCTGGTAAACAATGCCGGAACCACCCGAGACACCCTCCTGCCCATGATGAAGGAAGCCGATTGGGATATTGTGCTGGACACAAACCTGAAAAGCGTCTTTAACTGCTGCAAAGCCGTCGCGCGGCCTATGCTGCGGCGCAAACAAGGCGGGCGAATCATCAACATCTCATCTGTTGTTGGCCTGATCGGGCAGGCTGGGCAGGCGAATTACGCCGCGTCGAAAGCCGGCGTCATCGGTTTCACCAAATCCCTGGCTAAAGAATTGGGCGGGCGCGGCATTACCGTAAACGCCATTGCCCCTGGCTTCTTCCCCACCGCCCTGACAACCGTTCTGCCGGAAGAAATGAAAGAGAAATCGTTAGAATTTATTCCTTTAGGCCGTTGGGGAAATTTGCCAGAAGTTGCTTATCTCGCTACATTCCTGGCATCCGATAAAGCGGCTTATATTACCGGTCAGGTTATCAATGTAGACGGCGGCGTCGCCATGTAGGCGGCCCGAGCTACATACAAAGTGTGATGCAATGAGCGAAGAAAAACAAAGTCTAGGTCGTATAGAAGTGGCCCCGGGCGTTTTAGCGACCATCGCCCAATATGCAGCCCTCCGTGTGGAAGGTGTTACCAAAATGGCCCCCATTCCGGCCGACGTTGCGCGCCTGTTCAGGCGTGAAGTGAAGCAAGATGGCGTCTTGCTGGAGATTGGCGAGCAAAATCAGGTAAAAATTGATATTTACGTTATAATGGATCCGCAAGTTAACATTATGGAAGCAAGCCGCAAAATACAGGCGGCTGTCCTGGAAGCAGTGGACACAATGGTGGGCATTCCGGTTGAAGCGATTAATGTGCATGTGGAAGATGTGATTTATGCCCAGGAATAAGCTGCCTGTGGGACGTATTGCAGTTCTGTTCGTCCGACTATGAAAACAAGACGACGCGCACGACGCGTAACCCTTGAGACCCTTTACGAATATGATATTGCCAGTCATCCCCCGGGGGAGATTCTCCAACAGCGATTGGAAGATCAACCGATGGAAAAAGCGGGCGTTGATTTTGCTTCTCATTTAGTGCATGGAACCATCACGCATTTAGAAGAGATGGACATGCTCATTTCTCGGTATGCCCCTGAATGGCCATTGGATCAGATGGCCGTGATTGATCGGAATATTTTGCGGATTGCCATTTTTGAGTTTTTGATTGATGGCGAGACGCCGGTTAAAGTAGCCATCAACGAAGCGGTGGAACTGGCCAAGACCTACGGGTCAGACAGCGCGCCGCGATTTATCAATGGTGTGTTAGGCACGTTGGCGGATAAAATTCCGGCGTTACGAGAAGAATTGCTGCTGCCAGTGCCAGAATAACACGGCCGTTTCCCCATGAGTGTTGTTCGCTGTTACGACGATGAAGGCACAGCCCATGACGTGGCTGTCGATTCGCTCGGTTTTTCCCCTGCGGTCTATGGCATTTTTATAGAAAACGAACGCTTGCTGTTGCTGGCAAACGGCCGTACCGGTTTATGCGCCCCGCCAGGATGTATTTTAACCGCCAACGAAGCGCCAACGCAGGCGATCCGGCATTATTTTCGCCGCCTGACAGGCATTACGCCCCAACTGGGTCCGCTGCTGCTTTTGGAAGACCAGTTTCGCTGGTTAGACGGCCGTGCCTGGCGCATTGCGGCGATGTATTTTGCAGTGTCACGGCCGTTCACCGCCTCGCTCCATTTCGACGAAACCCTGGACCCCGACATCACGCCCCAATGGGTCGATTTGTTTGATTTGCAGCGCAACCAATTTTTGTTTGGCCTGAAAGCTGTTGTAGCCGGCGCTGCCCGCTCGCGTGACGCCAGTCAACGCCAATCTGCGACGGCCAGCATTTAACAAAAGAGACCAAAATCTCTAAGCGCCAATTTCTACTCCCTATTCTTCCGGCACGGCCACCATCCCCAACACATCCATTATCAGCGATGTCAGCGCATCGCCATACGTCTCCTCATTGGCCAGGGCAATGAGGGTGATTTTCCTTTCTGGCAGATACCACATGCTGCCAGAGAACCCATCTGTCGCGCCTTCGTAGCCCCAGAGCGTGCCCCAGGCTGTTTCACGTTTCATCACGCCGGGGCCGTAACCGACACCATTGCCCATGTCGGTGGTGAGGCGGGCGAAATCCACCTCGCCTTCGTAAAGCTGGCGGCCGGCCAGCGCCGGCACAAATTGCGCCAGGTCGATGGTGGTGGACACCAACCCGTCGTCGCCCAACCCTTTGCCTTCATGTTCGTCTAAGACGCGCCCGGTGGCGTCATAGCCGGGCACATGCCCTTCTGGCAGGTCTTCGGCGCGTTCCAGGTAGGTTTCTTTCAGGTCCAGGCGTGAAAGGAAGCGTTCGCGCAGGGTGTAGGCCAGCGATTCGCCGGTAGTGGCCTCGGCAACCATTTGTAGGAGGACGTAGTTGGTGTCGGACAGAGCGAAGCCGGTTCCGGGAGCAAATTCGGCGGGACGGCCGTAAGCATAAGCCACCACGTCCGCCGGGGACCAGATGGTGGCCGGGTTGGCGGCGTAAGCGGCCTGGAAATCCGGGTTTTGCGTGTAATCGGGGATGCCGCTGCTCATGGTGAGAAGCTGGCGAATGGTGGCCTGACGGCCGTTGCTCAGCGCATCCAGCATGTCCGGCGGCAGCCATTTATCCAGCGTGTCATCCAGCCCTACGCTGCCATCCTGCACAAGCTGCAAAATGAGCGTGCTGGTAAACGACTGCGTCAGCGGGCCAATGCGAAACATGGCGTCGCTGCGCATAGGCCGTCCCTTCTCCACATTGGCCAACCCGGCCGAGAAAAGTTGTTTGCCCACCCCCGGCGCTCTGACATACAAGGCAACGCCTGGCCCATCGGCGGCAAACGCGCTTTGCAGCCGCGCGTCGATGGTGTCATAGGCGGCGATTTGTTTTTGGCAGCCCATGCTGCCCAAGACTAAGAAAATGAGAAAAATGAAGCGTTTGTGTTTAAGCATGTTTATCCGTGTTCCGTAAGGCGTGTTTTTGCTGCGCGTTACTTGTATGTTTGCTGGTTGGTTTGTTGGCTGGTTGGTTTCCAGCCAACAAACCTATCAGCGGCTTGATAATTACGATGAGCAATAATACCTAAACGGCCGTCTTTCGCCATCCCATCTTTGCCGCCGCCGCTCTTTTGCTTGACCAATTCGCTAATTTGCTTACCATACGGACCATGAGCAAGGGTAGCGAGTATCAATTTAAGTATCTGGACAAGTATCAGCAACGGCCGTCTGCCCCCCCGCCAGACAAAAAAAGCCCTGTGCCCGATAAAAAAAAGCCGCATGGCTGCGCCCGGCTGTTCATTTGGGCGGCGCAGCTCGGTTTGCTGGCTATGCTTTTGGGTGTGGTTGCCGGGATTGGCGGTTATATCTATCTCAATCAGCAGCTTGCCGGAGCCATCGAGCAGGTAACAACCTACCGTGGCTCTGGGGCCGGCGGCACGCCTCGCTTCTACGACCGCAACGGCAATTTGTTGTTTGAACTGACCACCACTGAAAAACGCCGTTGGCTGCAATACAACGAAATCCCCCGCGTGATCATCGACGCCACGGTGGCCGCCGAAGACGACACGTTTTGGACCAACCCGGGCGTGGATGTGGCCGCGAATGTGGCGGCGCTGGTGCGCAATTACCGTAATCCGGACGGCCGTCCCGTGGGCGCCAGCACCATCACCCAACAACTCGTGCGCCACATCGCCTTCACCTACGAAGAGCGCATTGCTGTCAGCTACCAGCGCAAACTACGCGAAATGTTCCTGGCCTTTATTCTGACGCAGCAGCGCAGCAAAGAGGCCATCATCCAGATGTACCTCAACGAAATCTACTACGGCAATCTGGCTTACGGTATCGAAGCTGCCGCCCAAACCTACTTTGGCAAATCGGCCGTCGATCTAAATCTGGCCGAAGCGGCTTTCCTGGCCGGACTGCCGCAGTCACCTTACGAGCTAGATCCCTACAACAACTTTGCGGCGGCCAAAGAACGCCAGGAATTTATCGTCGATTTGATGTTTGACGAAGGGTACATCAATTACATCGACGCCGAAGTGGCCAAAGGCGCGCCGCTGGTATTGGCGTCGTTGATGCCGGTGCAAGAGCAAGCCGCCGGGGCCGTGTTGGAAGCGCCCCATTTTGTGTTGTATGTCCAAAACGAATTGGAACAGCGGTATGGCCCCGACGCGCTGACCAAAGGCGGCTGGCAGGTAACCACCAGCCTGGATTTGAACCTGAATAACCTGGCGGAGCAGGCCGTGCGTGACGAAGTAGCCGCCAACGCCGCCCACGACGTGAGCAACGGCTCGGTGGTGGCGCTCAAACCATCTACCGGCGAGATTTTGGCGATGGTGGGCAGCCTGGATTATTTCAACGACGCCATTGCCGGGCAGGTGAATATTTCGCTCCAGCCGCGACAACCGGGCAGCGCCATCAAACCCATCACCTATGCCACTGCCCTGGCGCGTGGCTGGACCACGGCCGATGTGCTGTGGGATGTGCCGATTAAGCTGGATTTGGGCAATGGGCAGATGATGACGCCGGTGAATTATGACGGCCGTTACCGCGGCCCCATCCTCTTCCGCGACGCCCTGGCCAACAGCTACAACATCCCGCCCATCCAACTGCTGCGCGATGTCGGGCTGCCGGCGTTTATCGCCACCGCCCGTTCGCTGGGCATTGAATCATTCAGGGAAGACGCCAGTTATTACGGTCTGGCCATCACCCTGGGCGGCGCGGAAGTGCCGCTGTTAGAACTGACCCATGCCTTTGCTACCCTGGCCAACATGGGCCAAAAGCCGCGCCTGACGAGCATTTTGCGCATCACCGACAGCCGGGGCAATGTGGTGTACGATGCGCAGCGCGACCGTGTGCCGCCGGTGAACGCCATTGATGCGCGGATTGCCTACATCATCAGCGACATTTTGGATGATGACGTGGCGCGGCTGCCGGCGATGGGGCGCAATAACCCCCTGGAACTGCCGTTTCCAACGGCCGTTAAAACCGGCACGACCAACGATTTCCGCGATGGTTGGACGGTGGGATACACACCCGGCGTGGCCGTGGGCGTGTGGATCGGCAATGCCGATGGCCACCCGATGCGCGATTTGCCCGGTTTGCGCGGCGCGGCTCCGGTGTGGAATCGCATCATGCAGGGCATTTATGCCGATGAGGGGTTGATGGGCAGTTTGCTGGTAGACGGCCGTGTCCCTCCCACCGCCTTTACCCAACCCGGCGGCCTGGAAGCGCGGCAGGTTTGTTTGCCGTCGGGCACGGGCGGGGCGCGCTGCACCGCCTCGCGGGTGGACCTGTTTATGGTGGGCGTGCCGCAGCATGGCGTGCCGGGCATCCAATATAACCTTAACGCCGGGGCCAATCCGGGCGCGTGGACGTTGGTCACGCAGCCATTGTCGGCCGCCGACGCGCAAAAAGTAATTCTGACGGAATTAAGCGATGGCACGAAGCCGCCACGGCCGTCTGAATGCGTGGTGAACGGCGCGCGGGCGACAGACGGCGGGGCGCGGCTGTATTTGCCTGTGCCGCCGTATTACCCCGACGAGGTGCGCGCCCGTATTTGGGCGCAGGGCACGGGCTACCGCATGGCCCCGGCGACGGTTTGCCCGCTGGGCTATGCCAGCCCATCTGGCGGCAGCGGCGCGGCGGCCGCCGATGACGGCAGCATTCGCGGCTCGTCGGGCGCGCCGGTGGCGGCTCCGGCCAGCGGCAATTATTACATTTTGGCCCCGTCGGCCGGTTCGACGGTGGCGGGGTTGGTGATGGTGTATGGCACGGCCGTTTTCGACCCCGGTCAGGGGCAATCTTACACCGTCGAAATTAGCAGTGCGGCGAACCCGGGGCAGTGGACGGCCGTGGGCGGCCCCTACACGCAGCCTGTCAGCAACGGCACGCTGGCCCAACTCCAGGCCGACAACTTTCCGGCCGGCGATTACACCCTCCGCCTGGCCGTCCTCAACGCCAATGGCAGTTTCTCCGGTGATCCACACGTAGTCCCCATTCATATTGGTTCTTAAAAAACGTCGCAGCAAGATTGGACCAATCTACAACCTCCAAAGTTAATGGCGAGCGAACCCTTTGGCTTTATAACCGAATCTGAACCTTCGCGTAAGTTAATTTGTTAGCTGCATTCATATACTTTTTAAGTAGTACTCTGGTACTATTTAGCGGTTAGCAAAATTGTACACCCTCTCTTTATCAGGGATTGCTGTCTCTTCAAAGCGCCCACCCCCCTGTGTTGTCTCGAGTGGTATTTGCATAGACCCGAAGGGTTTTACCCTTTGGCGCATGTAGTATCGCGTTCATAAAAAACCCCTCAGGTCACTCCACAAACTTACTGGCTGGTTATTTGAAAATTTTGGTACTTGTTCAGGTTTCTCTGGCAAGACCCCAAGGGTTTGGTTCCCAACTAATCCAAATTCTCAAGAGCAAACCCTTGGGGTCTGTTGAGATATAAATTTTGTGGTTCTTCAGGAACTCAGGGGGTTGACAGCCCCTGATGCGTGAAGCGTGATGCGTGACCAGAGAGGTTTCACGCATCACGTATCACGAATCAGACCAAACCCCATGAAATCCCAAAGACCCAATTTTGTTTGTTCCACATAGGTGAGACAAACAAGGAGAATCTTCTTATGTTGTCGAAATGGGCATCTGATTCGCGCTATGCGCGAAAGGTTGGGGTTGTGGGTGTTGTTTTGGCGCTGCTTTTGGTTGTGGCCGTGCCTATTATTTTGGCTGTCGGAGAAGAAGGGCCTTTGTTAGAGAGGTTCGTTTCGGGCGAGGGCCGGTATGCTACGGTGGCCGGCGGCGCAGGTTTGGAAGGGCTGCCCAGTAACACGGTGACATTGACTGTTCCCGGCACGGCCGTGGTGAAGGCTTATCTGTATTGGGCCGGCGTCAATCGGAACGATGGCGCAGATGATCCGAATGTGAGTTTTCAGGTGGATGGCGGGGCTGTCAATTCTCTGACGGCCGATGTGATGTATGGTCCCACTTTCTGGTATACGGCCGATGTGCCAGGCTCGTTTAACCATAACGTCTATGTAGAGGACGTTACGTCGCTGGTGCAGTTGGGGACGCACGCCTATACGCTGTCTGATTACACGGTTACTGGCCCGGTAGGGTACAGCCTGACCTATGGCTTCGGGTTGATTGTGGTTTATGAAGATCCGGCCCTGCCGCTGAGCAATATCACCCTTCTGGATGGGTTGGATTCGGTTTATTATGGTTTCCCAGCTCCCAGGAACAGCCCCTCGCAGATGAATTGTATTACCTTTCCGGCGAATGCCACCAAAGCCCGCGTGATGGATTACACGGTTTTTGTGGGTGGGTCGGAGGATGCGAATGATACGGATCGGCCGAACAGCCTGCATTATGCGACGGGCAGCGGCACGCCGCCGGTGACGCTGGTTGACCCGGATACCGGAGAACTGGTGCTGGGCGACGAAATTGTCGATCCGTTTACCTCGGTAGATGGACCGGCGTGGGACACTTACACCAATACGTTGGTGGTGAATGCCGGTGACACATGGGCTTGTTTCCAGACCCAGTCGGATGGGCAGCGAGGCAATGGGGCCAGCTTTTTATGGTTGATGGGTGGCATGACGTTAAGAGAGCAAACGCCTACGGCCGTTTCCCTCTCCGCCTTCTCCGCCAACAACCACATGGTCTTACCCATGGCCGGTGTGTTGATGGCCCTGACTGTAATCGGTGGCACGGCCGGCATGATACTCATTCGCCGCAAGCGCTGTGAAGACAATTCAGCCAACTGTTAATCAAGCAGACGTCTGTTAAGCAAAAAGGACTGGCTGTTGCACAACAGCCAGTCCTTTTTATAAACAAATTAGTTGTATTGTTAGATAACGGAAGTTTTTTCGCGGCGAGAGAGGATGAAACCGAAGCTAATCACGCCCAAAACAAGAATGATCACGAGACCGAGTACTATCCCATTGTTTGCATTTACGGCATTGAAGGCTTGTAAGGAAATCGCTGTTGGGCTGCCATCTCCAAATGTACCAGTAACAAATCCGTTGTTGGGGACACTATCATCTGTGGGTTCGATGCCATTGTCATAGAAGCCTCCAAGCTGGTATGTACATGGTTGTGTGCCGCCGCCTGGGCATAGTGCTTCCTATCATTCCTAGAGGAAGCCAATGGAATACCGACTTCCATGGACCAGCTGGATGGCATTTTAGCCGAATGAGGGGGTTTGGGTAGTTTGAGCACACGATCCATCGACAAACATCGATGATCCCCGACTATTGGAAAGATCTGATCAATTCGTGCAGTAAACTCATATAATAATCAACGCCCGTCATACTCCGCCTTCTGCCATCACAGTTACCGTAGGGCGTGCTAACAGCCTGTACTTGCACTACTGTCTATATCCATGCAAATGGTGAAAATAGGGCGACTATTTACAGTGAAAACAAATGTATTTTGTGCTGCGGTGCCGTTTTCCAAAAAAATCAACGCGCATATAAAAATTCGTTCCATCATTGGTAACATGGAAATCATCAATATCGTAATACAGATATGGATTACTTGATTGATCGAAAACATCTTGTCCGTCAGTAACCAAACGACTACATCCTGTTGTACCTATTGTACAACCTTGAGGGTCAGCCCCCCATTCACCGACAGGGTTTTCGTCGCCATCCACTGTAATGACCAACGCAAAAACAACCGAGGTCGTAATCATAAAAGCCATAACTAAGGCTAAAAACACCGACACTTTTTTGATGGACTTATTTTTCATTTTGGGACTCCTTAATATTATTTGTTGATATGTTGTTAGTGCTTTCGTATCGGTACTCACCACATATTTGACTTGATGAGAATTAACCGTATAGAAAAACTATTACTTATACTTTACTCCAGCAAATGACAATGAAATTATAACTGACTAGCAAACAACCCACGTTCGGATTTAGTTAGAATAAACCAATAGATTTCATTCAGCATTGCCGGTCATCGGGTTTGTAGCCTTCCTGGCGCTGGCTATCATCAGCCTGGGAACATTCATCGTGCGCCGCGAGCAGAAACGCGCCTAGCCGCCTTCTGTTCGCCAATTGATTGTCTGGCAAAGGGCGCTCCCTGCGGAGCGCCCTTTTTCGTGCCGGGATGCTGCAAAAACCCGCGTTGATCTCTGAGAAAGATCAACCGGAAGTCTCTCCAAGATCAACTTGATCTCTGTTCAAGATCAACCTGATCTCCCTCAGAGATCAACCTGATCTTTCTGAAAGATGGGTCTTTGGGATTTCATGGGGTTTGGTCTGATGCGTGATACGTGATGCGTGAAACCTCTCTGGTCACGCATCACGCATCACGCATTAGACCAGATTCCAGGAATTCTCAATTTAACTAGAAATATGTCATGCTGAGAGCCTGTGCTGAGCTTGCCGAAGCATCCTCCGAAGCATCCCGTTCAGCCCTAATGACCAATACATGGGGATTCTTCGCTCCGCAGACTCCGCTCAGAATGACAATTCAGCCTAAATTGCAAAGAAATTGCCCTGTTCGCACGAATGCCTGATCTAAATTGAGAATTGCTGACCAGATTCACAAAACCTGAAAGACCCACCATCCATGATGTATAATGGCTCCCGCGCCACGGCCGTTACCCGCCCGGCGCACAGAGAGCCTATGAATGCGAGATGGTTACCACACTTTTTCCTGAAATTGGGCCTGGCCGGGAGCCTGCTGCTCTGCCTGACGGCCGTCGCCGCCGCGCAAACGGCCGTTTCCCCCCTACGCAACGAAGCCCTCGTCAACTACCCCAACGACGTGCGCTTTGTGCTGGAACTGCCAGCGGACACGGCCGTTACCCGCGCCACCCTGCGTTATGATGTAGACAAAACCGCCTGCCTGGACGCCGCCGCCCAGGTTCCCGTCGAACTAACCGCCACCGACGCCGGCCTGACGGCCGATTGGACCTGGGTCATGAGCCGCTCCGGCAACCCGCCGCCGGGAACCACCCTCTGGTGGGAATGGGCGCTCACCGACGCGGCCGGCAACGAAACAACCACCCCGCGCCAAAGCCTCACCTTCAGCGACGATCGCTTTGATTGGCAAACTGTCGCCGCCGATGGCATGACGCTGCACTGGTATCGCGGCGACGTAGGACCGCTGCTGCTGGAAGCGGCTACCGCCGGGCTGGCCCGCCTGGAAGACGACATGGGCATCCAACTGCAAAACGACGTGCAGTTCTACATCTACGGCAGCGCCGCCGACATGCGCGACGCCGTGCTCTACGTGCAAGATTGGGCCGGCGGCGTGGCTTTCGACGAATACAACACCATTTTGATCGGCGTCACGCCCGACAGCGCCGCCGATTGGGGGCGCAGCACCGTGCGCCACGAATTGGCCCATCTGGTGACCGGCCAATTTGCCCGCAGCTGCGTAGGCGGCTACCGCCCCACCTGGCTGGAGGAAGGGTTGGCCATGTACGCCGAAGGCGAACCCACCGGCGATATTCTCGATGCGTTAAATCAGGCGCAAGCCGACAACAGTTTCGCCCCCCTGCGCAGTCTGAATGGCTCCTTTCCGGCCCACAGCGAGGCTGCGGGCAGCGCCTACGCCCAGAGTTACAGCGTGGTTGATTATTTGCTGACGACTTACGGCCGTGTCCCCATGCAAGAGTTGCTGCTGGCTTTGGCCGCCGGTCGCAGCGCCGACCAGGCCTTGCAGCAGGTCTATGGCCTCAATGTGGATGGCCTGGAAGCGGCATGGCGGGCGGCGATGGGACTGCCGGAACGGCCGTATCCGCCCACGCCCACGCCCATCAGCGCCGCCGCCGTGCCCACCATCGCCCCCATGGGTCGCCCGGCCAGCCTGCCCACACCCGCCGCCGCCGCCGCGCCGCCGCCAGATCAACCGGCTGCGCCCAGAATCGAAATTTGTGGCCTGGGCATGATTCCCGTGTTGTTGTTGGGCGTATTGGGCGCGCAATCATGGCAAATTGGCCAACGCCGGAGGGCAAAATGAACCGACGCGCCGCATTTTTTCTTCTGGGCAGCGTGTTTCTGCTGCTAAACTGCCAACTGTTCAATCTGGCGCAGTCGGGTGCGGTGGCTGGCGTCAACCGCGACGACGCCATTTTTCTGGTAGACGGGCAGCCGGAAACGATGGACCCGGCGCTGACGCATGGCGGGCCGGACAGCCCGTTGGGGCATGTGTTCAGCGGCCTGGTGACGTTGGATACGGCGCTGCAAGTGCAGCCGGAACTGGCCGCCGGTTGGACGGTTAGCGATGATGGTCTGGTGTACACCTTTTATTTGCGCCAAAACGCGGTGTTCCATGACGGCCGTGCCCTCACCGCGCAAGATGTCATCTACGCCTGGGAGCGGGCAACCGATCCGGCTCTCGGTTCCGACACAGCCCAAACCTACCTGGGCGACATTGCCGGGGTGGCCGAAAAATTGGCCGGGCAGGCGGCGCAAATCAGCGGCCTGCGAGCCATCGACGACCACACCCTGGAAGTGACGCTGACCGCGCCGGTGGTCTACTTTTTGGCCAAGCTGGCCTATCCGGTGGCTTACGTGGTCGATCAGGCCAATGTGACCCAGGCGGATTGGCAGCATCATCCCAATGGCAGCGGCCCCTTCAAACTGTCCCGCTGGGATGACGATTCGCTGATTGTGCTGGAGCGGTTCGACGCTTATTATCTGGAACCGGCCAGGGTAAGCCATGTGGTCTACCAACTGGGACCGGGCCTGCCGCTGTCTATGTACGAGACGGGCGAAATCGATCTGGTGGGCATTGGCGGGGCGACGTTGGAGCAGACGCAAGACCCCAATAACCCATTTAGCCAGGAACTGCGCACGGCCGTTACCCTTTGCACCTCGACCATTGGCCTCAACAACCGCATCCCGCCGTTTGACGATGCGCGCGTGCGCCAGGCGTTTAATTATGCCCTGGACAAAGACTTGCTCATTGAAACCTTCGCCAACGGTAACGCGCTGCCGGCCCTGGGGCCGCTGCCGCCGGGCATGCCTGGGTATGGTCTCAGCGGCGTCACCGGCTACCCGTTTGATCCGGCGCGGGCGCGCCAACTTTTGGCCGACGCCGGTTACGCAAACATGGACGATTTTCCCACGCTGACGTACTATACATCTGGTTATGGCGACGTGGGCGGCTATGATACGGCCGTTATCACCCTCTGGCAGGAAAATTTAGGCGTCACCATCCAACCGGTAATCATCGACCCATTTACCTATTACGATGAACTGTACGGCGGGCACGTGGGCAATCTCTTCGACAGCGGTTGGTGCGCCGATTACCCTGACCCGCAAAACTTTTTGGATGTGTTGTATCACAGCCAATCGCGGCAAAATGTGGGCGGTTTTAGCAATGCCGCCATCGACGCCCTGCTGGAAGCGGCACGGGTAGAACCGGATGTAGACGGCCGTTTACGCCTCTACGCCGACATCGAACGGATGCTGGTCGATGAAGCGCCGGTGGTTTTTACCACCCACAGTCTGGCGGCGGCGCTGGTGAAGCCAAACGTCCATAACTACATCCTCACGCCAATGGGCGTGCGCCAGTGGGAACTGGTTACGAAAGATTGAGGTATCTATCTAGCCGTTTGTCGGAAAAGTACCCGTAGCCGCGGTTTCTTACCGCGTCTTCCAGAGGCGGGGTAAGGATACCCCGGCTACAAAAAGAGGTTTTCCGACAGACTGCTAGACCCTACGGGTTTGACCTGGAGTGCTTTGCGACAAGCGAGGCAAACCCTTAGGGTCTTCAAGTGAACAGAGTGGAGATTGGAGATTAATGGATAAACGGACTGCAAATATATTATTGGTTGGCATGGCCGTGCTGGCTGTTGTTTTGTTGATGGGCGGCATGTGGTTGGTGTTTCAGGGTTTGAATGCCGATACGGAACCGGCGGCCCCGGTACCCACGGCTACCATGATCGCCGCGGCGCCGACAGCGACAACGGCCGTGCCAGACACGCTCCCTACAGCCACCAGCTTACCCACGGCCGTGGTTCTGCCACCATCGGCCACCCCGCCGCCAACTGTTACCCCCACCGAAACACCCCTGGCCACAGACACGGCCGTGCCCACCGAAACACCCCTGCCCACCAACACCTCCGCGCCGGTGGTGATCTTGCCCACCAACACCCCGGTCCCGCCCACCAACACGCCTGTGCCCACGCCATCCGGCCCGCAGCCAGTCACCATAAACGGCCTGAGCGGGGCGCATTTTGCGCTGCAACCACGGGCGCAGCTCACGGTTGGCGGCCAGATATGGTTTGAATTCACCGTCGCCAATTCCACCGGAAACGCCGTTCCCTTCAACTTGCTGGGTGTCATGCCCCGCAAAAATGGCGTCGATCGGCGCGAATGGTACCAAAACAGTTGGGGCGGCAATAACGATGTCATCCCGCCGGGCGGCCTCTCGTGGGACGATAACATCAAACTGCCGGAATCCGGCAGCTACACCCTGCGCCTGGTCATTTGCTTCGATTCGCCGGAAGCCTGCCGGGGCGGCAGCGGGACATGGCACACGTTGTCTCAAGAAATCCCGGTGAATTTGCCGTAAGCCGTATCTGAACCACGGCCCACGCGCCCATGATGCCCATACTCGTCTTTATCATCGTCTTCGTCGCTATTTTTGTTCAGGCCGTCACCGGTTTTGGGTTGGCGTTGGTGTCTATGCCGCTGCTGGTGCTGGCGTTGGATATTCAGGTAGCCAGCCCGTTGGTGGCGCTGATTGGCGGCGTGGCCGAATTGCTACTGCTGCTGCATTACCGGGCGGATTTAAACATTCGCGCCGTGACGCGGCTGGTAGCGGCGTCGCTGCTGGGCATTCCGGTGGGCGTGCTGCTGCTGCGGCGGGTGGATGTGGGGGTGATCACGGCCGTTCTCGGTCTCCTCATCCTCCTGTATGCCTTGTACGCTTTGTCTGGTCTGCGCTTGCCGCGTCTGGCGCATCAGGCGTGGGGCTACGGTTTCGGTTTTGTTGCGGGCGTGTTGGGCGGCGCTTACAATATCAGTGGCCCGCCGGTGATCATCTACGGCAATTGTCGCCAATGGCCGCCAGCGGAATTTAAAAGTAATCTGCAAGGTTTTTTTGTTGTCAGCAGTTACACGGTGATTGCCGTCCATGCCCTGAGCGGTAATTTTTCGCCAGCGGTGTGGCAAAATTTCCTCATTGCCTTGCCGGCTATATTGCTGGCTTTGTTTGTTGGGCTGCGGCTGGACAACCACCTGAACCCGGAGCGGTTCAGACGCATTGTCCTGGTCGTGTTGGTCGTATTGGGAGCCAGCCTGTTATTTGGCTGAGATGGGAACATGGTAACAAAAACCCTAAGGGTTTTAAGCCCCAAAGGTCCGCCATCTCGGGAGCAAACCCTTAGGGTTTGTTGCTTCTAGCAAATTTAGTGGAAGAGTATGTTAAGACTGATCAATCAATTTGTATACCGACCAGAAGCGACGGCGGCTGACGCCGAGTTGACACCGGCGGATTTAGGGCTGGCTTATGAAGCTGTTACCCTGACCACGGCCGATAAACTGGCGTTGTCGGCCTGGTATTTACCGGCGGCCGCGCCGCGCTGTTTGCTGCTGTACTGCCACGGCAATGCCGGAGATATTCGCGATTGGGTGCCGGCCGTGCCGCCTTTTGTGGCCGCTGGTTGCAGCGTGCTGCTTTTTGATTATCGCGGGTATGGGCAAAGCGCCGGACGGCCGTCTGAGGAAGGGTTGTATCTGGATGGCGAGAGCGCCTGGGCGTGGGCGCAGCAGCGCGCCGCGCAGGAAAATGTGCCGGCCGTGATTTTGGGCAAATCGTTGGGTACGGCCGTTGCCATTCACATCGCCGCCCAGACGCCTCCGGCGGCCTTGATTTTAGACAGCGCTTTTGCGTCCATGCGGGAAATCGCCATGACGATAACGCCCTGGCTGCCGGACGCCATGTTCCCGCGCCTGTACGAATCGGAAAAACGGGTAACGGCCGTTACCTGTCCCACCCTCGTCATCCATGGCCAGGCCGACACCCTCGTCGCCCTCAGCCACGGGCAGCGCATCTTTGCCGCCCTCACCGCGCCCAAAACCATGCACATCATCCCCGACGCCGGTCACAACGATGTTTCCGGCTACCCGGAATACCTTCAAGCCATTCAGGCGTTTTTAGATGGTTATCTTGCCTGACCACCTCATCCCTCTCCCGCAAATTGTAACAACAGACCCCAAGGGCTTGCTCCTGAAAATTTGGATTAGTTGGGTACCAAACCCTTGGGGTCTTGCCAGATAGACCTGAACAGTGACAGTAAATTTTCCCTTCAACACGCTATGAACAAATTACGCGACCAATTTCTGCTCAATCCTGACATCGTTTTTTTGAATCACGGCTCTTTTGGGGCCACGCCCCGGCCAGTTTTTGCCGCTTACCAGGAATGGCAGCGCCTGCTGGAAGCCCAGCCGGTGCAATTTATCGCCACCGATATGCCCGGTTACTTTGCCGCTGCCCGCGAGCGGCTGGCGGCATATCTGCACGCCGCCGCCGATGATCTGGTTTATGTGCCCAATGCCACCTTTGGCGTGAATGTGGTGGCGCGATCGTTAAAGCTGGGGCCGGGCGACGAAATTTTAACCACCGACCACGAGTATGGCGCTTGCGACAATGCCTGGGTGTTTGCCTGCGGGCAAACCGGGGCCATTTACCGCCATCAACCCATTACGCTGCCCGTTTCCTCCGCCGATGAGATGGTAGCCCAGTTCTGGCAGGGGGTCACGCCGCGCACAAAGGTGATTTATCTGAGCCACATCACTTCGCCGACGGCGCTGCGCCTGCCGGTGGAAGCGATTTGCGCCCGCGCCCGGCAGGCGGGCATTCTGACGTTGATCGATGGGGCGCACGCGCCGGGGCAGATTGACCTGGATTTGCCGGCGCTGGGCGCTGATTTTTACACCGGCAACTGTCACAAATGGATGATGAGCGCCAAAGGGGCGGGCTTTTTGTATGCGCGCCCAGAAGCGCAGCCGCTGTTGGAGCCGCTGATTGTTAGTTGGGGCTGGGGTCCGAATCGAGATTTTTCTTTCGGCTCGGATTTTTTGGATTATTTCCAGTGGTGGGGAACCAAAGACCCGGCGGCGGCGCTGTCCGTGCCGGTGGCGTTGGATTTTATGGCGATACATGACTGGACGGCCGTGCGCCAACAATGTCACGAATTGGCCGTCGAAACTCTGGGCCGCCTCACCGAACTGACCCATTTGCCACCCATTTACCCAGCCTCGCCCGATTTCTTTGGGCAGATGGTGGCCGCGCCGCTGCCGCAGCTAGACGCCAAAGAATTAAAACGCCGGTTGTATGCGGAATATCGGGTGGAAGCGCCGGTGGTGGCTTGGAACGGCCGTCAATTCATCCGCGTGTCTATCCAGGGGTACAACACCCGGTCAGATGTGGATGCGCTGGTCGCCGCCCTGGCCGAGTTGCTGCCGCAGTTTCGTTGATGAAAGGTCCGAATAGATTGGTCCAATCTCAGAGATTGGACCAATCTTGCCGATAACCCCCCAGTATCTATCACCCGGCCGTATGAATCGGCGCCAGAAATACCGGGCAGGGCATCTGTTGGATGACCCGGTCGGCCACGCTGCCCACCATCAACCGGTCAAAACCGCCACGGCCGTGCGTCGCCAGCATAATCAGGTCGGCCATTTCCGTCTGGCAGACGCGCACGATGGTGCGCGCCGGTCCGCCATAGTCTGTTAATTGCGTGCGCGCCGGCACGCCAACCAGTTGCAGGGCATTGGCCACCTTTTCCAGATAGTCACGCAAATGATTCAGGTAGTTTTCGGAGATGATGCCCACAGGCACGGTGAGCAGCAGGACATCGCTGCCATATTTTTGCGCCAGCAGGCGAACATAGGGCAGGATGCGCTCGGCGTTTTCGGAGCCGTCCAGGGCCACCAGCAGCCGCTGGAAGCTGGTGCCCCGGCTGCGCCAGTCGCCGGTGGGGCGCAGGAGCAAGACGGGCGTATCGCACAGTTGAATGACCCCGCTGGCGACGCTGCCAATGAAGAGGCGTTTGAGTCCGGAACGGCCGTTGGTACTCATCACAATCAAATCCTCTTCTTGCGCCGCCTGATCGATGGCCGTGATAACCGGGCCTTGGGTCGTCATCGTGCGCAGCGACAGCCCCAAACCGGCGAGCTGGGCGGCGGTTTGCGCCAGATAGTGCGCCGGGTCGGTGTCCTGTTGGAAAACGGCGTGGCCGCTGTGCCGGGATGATTCCGCCAGCGTGGTCATCAGGGTTAGTTCCGCCTGGAACGTCCCGGCGAGAGATTGGGCAACCGACAGCGCTTCTTCGGCCAGATCGGAGCCATCGAGCGGGACGAGGATTTTTTGCAGTTGGATGGGGCGGGAGTGGTGGGGAGCGGCGATATAGCCGGGCAGGTAGCGGCGTTCGGCTTGCAGCCGGCCCAGGCGTTCTTCTTGGGGCGTGGGATCGCCCAGACGATGGCGGAAAAAGGTGAAGATGGCGTAGAGAATGGGGAGGAAAAGGAAGTAGGTCCAGGCGCCTTCACGGAAGCGCTCGAAGAAGATGATGCCTGTGGCCAGGGTGGTGAGGCTGGCGGCAACGGCCGTGCCGCCCAACGACGCCCACTGCCCCCAGGACGGCTCTGTTTGCAGCCCGCGCAGCAGCCGTTTGGCCGCCGCCCAGCCGGTCATGCTGAGCAAAATAAACACGCCGGCCGCATAAATGGCCAGGTAAATTTCTTCTTCTGCGCCGAAGATGAGGAAACAAAACGCCACCAGCCCGATTTCGATCCACACAGGCATGGCGGCGACGCCGAAGCGGTTGGTGTGGCCGATGACGATCGGCACGTAATGACGCAGCTTTAGACCGGCGGCCAGATTTTGCAGCCCCTGGGCGCTGGCCGCCGACGCCGACAGCAGCACCGCCACGCCAATCAAGGTTCCGATCCAGGGCAGCGGCGCGGGCAGCAGGCCGTCCATGGCCTGAGTGAAGACGGAAACATCCGGGTGGGTGGGGTCTGACAGGGCGTAGATGGCCGGGCCGACGATGAGCATGGTAACGGCCGTTGTCCCCATCACAATGATCAGGCTGCCAAACGCTTTGCTGCTTTTCTCGCCCGGCGTGCCGTCGTAGGCGGCCACTAAATTGGCAAAAATCTCAATGCCCGTCATAACTGCCAGGATGCGCGCATATCCCCCCAGGGTGAAAGCCAAATAATCAGGCCGGAAAGCGTTCAGGTTAAAATCTGGCAGTTGCAGTCCGCGCTGCCAGAGCGTCGCTCCTACCATCAGCCAGAGCAGCAGCAGCACGGCCGCTGTCGCCGGGCCGAAAAAGCGGGCCGCCATTTTGGGGCCACGATTCACCAGCCAGCCGGTGAACACGCTCAGGCCAATGGCTAAAAATGTGCGGTACTGCCACAGCCACAATCGCTCGTTGAGGAGCGGGAAGCGGTCGGCGATGAAGGTGACTAAGGCCGCCATGCTGACCAGGAACGTCAGCGTGTATTCGATGAAGGTGATGCTGGCATTGAGCTTGACCGCCCAACTGCCAAATTCCTCTTCGCTCAGGCCGCTGCCGCCGCTGCCGTCTGTGACCCAGCGCATGACCTGGCGATACATGGCCGACACTACGAGAATGGTGAACACAACCAGCCACAAGCTGGCGCCAAAGGTGACTTGGGCGACGCCGGCGATGACGATGAGCTTTAGAAAGGGGCCAAACACATACAGAGGAGAGGTGGCGGGATCGCCGCCGCCGGCCAATGCGCCTTCGAGGGAATTGGAGAGCTTGTGGGAAACGTGGGACACGACACTCACTCCTGTTTTGTGGTGAACGACGAACTTGCTAAGATGTTTCATTCTAACATAGAAGCCAGCCTGTTGATCAGCAAAACAGAGGTATAATGAGGGCTTGTTAGATAATCATCGAATGACGTGCCGCTGTGATGGGCGTGGACGATTAGATTAAAGCTATGAGCAAACGAGAATTTCGCCTGGAAAATGAGTATGAATATAACCGCCGGGGACCGGTGCGCTGGATTAATTCGCATTTGTGGCGGTATCCGTGGCTGCCGGTGGCGGTGTTGGTAACGGCCGTTTTCAATAATTTCGCCTACAGTTATATCCAGGTCATCATCGGCAAAGGGTTCGATCTGATTACGTCGGCTACCTGGGATGCGCGCGCGCTGGCCGTCATTGCCGGGAGCGCCTTTCTGACGGCGGCGACGCAGGGTATTTTTGGTCTGGGGCGCAATTACGCCAACGAGATTATTGCCCAGCGCCTGGAGCGCGACACCCGCGATGAGCTGTATGTGAGCCTGCTGGGGAAGGATCAGACGTTTCACGGCCGTCAGCGCATTGGCGACATCATGGCCCGGGCCACCAACGACGTGCGCACTCTGAACATCATGTTTAGCCCCGGCGTCATGCTGATCGTGGATGGGTTTATGGGCATTGTCGCGCCCATTGTGTTGATCGGCCGGTTGGAACCGCAGCTTTTGCTTGTGCCGGTCATTTACCTGCTCCTGTTCGCCGTCAGCGTGTCCGATTATGCACGGCGGCTGAATCCGGTCAGCCAGGCCATGCGTGATCAGTTTGGCGTGATGAACGCCGGTCTGGCCGAATCTATCAGCGGCATTGAGGTGGTAAAAGGCAACGCCCAAGAAATAGAGGAACTCAAGCGCTTTACCACCAACGCCGCCCTTTACAAAGAGTATTTTGTCAAACAAGGCATTATCCAGGCCTGGTATTTGCCGCTGTTGATCCTGAGTATTTGCCTGGCCTTCGGCTTTCTTCATGCCATGTGGTTATGGCGTTTGGGAGCCTTGACGCTGGGTCAGGTTGTTACCTTCATGGGCTTATTTGGCGTGCTGCGTTTCCCGACGTTCGTCTCGATTTTTTCGTTTAATCTGGTGCAGTTGGGCGTGGCCAGCGCCCGGCGCATTCTGGAAATTGTAAACACCGAGACGGACCTGGATGAAAACGAGGACGGGCTTACTCAACTTATTCACGGCGATGTGGTCTTTGAAGAGGTGAGTTTTGCCTATGAGGGCAGTTCGGTGCTGGAAAAAATCAGCTTCACGGCCAAAGCGGGCCAAACCGTGGCGATTGTAGGGCAGACCGGTTCCGGCAAGACGACGCTGACGCGCCTGATTAACCGAATTTTTGATGCGGATAACGGCCGTGTCCTGGTTGATGGCGTGAACGTGCGCGATTGGAACCTGAAATCCTTGCGCTCGCAAATCTCCACCATTGAGCAAGATGTGTTCCTCTTTTCCCGCACCCTGGCCGACAACATCGCCTTTGGCTGCCCGGAAGCCAGCCAGGCCGACATCGAACACGCCGCCCACGAAGCCCAGGCCCACGATTTCATCACCGGCTTTAACGAAGGTTATTTTACGGAAGTGGGTGAACGCGGCGTCACGCTTTCCGGTGGGCAGCGGCAGCGCATCGCCATTGCCCGCGCCTTTCTTACCGACCCGCGCATTCTCATCCTCGACGATTCTACCAGCGCCATCGACAGCGCCACGGAAGACCAGATTCAGCGGGCGATGAAGCGCATCAGCAGCCAGCGCACCACCTTTCTGATCACCCATCGCCTTAGCCAGATTCGCTGGGCGGATCACATTTTGGTGCTGAATAACGGCCGTCTCGTGGATCAGGGCACGCACGAAGACCTGCTGGCGCGCAGTCCGGCGTACCAACGCATTTTTGCGCGGTATGATTAGCGGCTGCACCCATCCTGAATCATCCCAATAGGAGGACAAGCATTTTGCAAAGACGATTTTCTGGCCTCTGGCGGCAGCCCGATTTTATGCGCTTATGGGCAGGGCAAACCATTTCTGAATTTGGCACCTGGTTAGGCGCGTTGTCGCTGTTGGCCATTTTGAACTTAGACGCCACCCCGGCGCAAATGGGCACTCTGGAGACGCTCAAAGCGGCTCCGGCGATTGTGATCGGCTTGTTTGCCGGCGTGTGGGTGGATCGGCTGCGCCGACGGCCGTTGCTCATAGCCGCCGATTGGGGGCGCGCCCTGATGTTGGGCAGCGTGGTTTTGCTGGCCTTCCTGGGCGGCTTGCACATGACCTGGTTATACGTCGTGGCTTTTTTGGTAGGCGGCCTGGCCGTTTTGTTCGATGTCGCTTACCACGCGTACATACCGGCGCTCGTCAAACGCCAGAATCTCGTCGAAGCCAATGGTAAGCTGGCGACCAGCGCGTCCCTGGCCGAAATTGCCTCGCCGGGGATTGGCGGCGTGTTGGTGCAGGTTCTTTCTGCGCCGCTGACGCTGCTGCTGGACGCCATTTCGTTTGTCGTTTCGGCGATCTTCCTGGGCGCGATTCGCCAGCCGGAAGCCGCGCCCGCCGAAGCGGCCGCTTCGGCGGGCGTCTGGGCGGAAATCAAAGCGGGGCTGCGCTTTACCATCAACCAGCCAACGCTGCGCGCGTTGATGGGGGCGATGGCTACCTGGCGCTTTTTTGGCGGTTTTTATGCTGCCCTATACGGCCTGTATGTGCTGCGCGTCATTGGCCTTAGCCCGGCGCTGTTGGGCATCATTGTGGGCATGGGCGGCATTGGCTCGCTGTTGGGCGCGCTGGCCGCCGACCGGTTATCGGGGCGATGGGGACTTGGGCGGGCGATTATTGGCGCTTTTTTGTGGAGCAGCGTGATAGGCTTGTTGGTGCCGTTGGCCGGGTTTGCTGGCAGTCCGGTGACGGCCGTTGCCCTGCTGTTGGCCTCGCAGCTTCTAGGCGACATCGGCCTGACCATTTACCTGATCAACTCGCTGAGCGTGCGTCAGGCCATTACGCCGGACGAAAAGTTGGGCCGGGTGAATGCCACCTATGGGTTTGTGACCGGGGTGTTGGGCACGTTGGGCATCTTTGTAGGCGGCCTGATCGGTCAGGCGGTGGGTGTGCGCGGCGCGGTAGTGGTGGCGGCAGTGGGTGGGGTTACGGCCGTTCTCTGGCTTATTTTCTCGCCTGTCAGGACAATGGTAAAACTGGGCATCGGGGATTAGAGTAGAGAGGCGTTTTTGACCGTTTTTGCTCCAGACATAGACCCGGGGTTTGTTAATCTTGACTCCCCGCAACCCTTGGGAGACAAAGGTGAACTATGGGCTTTATTTTAGACGGACTCGACACAGAAGATTATGATCGGCAGTACAGCGACCGCGAACTGCTGCGGCGCATCGTCAGCTATTTTAAACCCTACACCCGCCGCATGATTCTGGTCGCGGCGATGATTTCGCTCAATTCCCTGGCCGGAACCGGCGGCCCCATCCTCATCGCCAAAGGCATCGACATTCTGGGCAAAAATTCTACCACCCAGGTGATGCTGCTCCTGACCGGCGGCATACTCTTGTTGGGCGCGTCGGCGTGGTTGTTTAACTTTATCCAGCAGTATTTCTCGGCCAAAGTGGTGGGCGAAGTGGTGCTGCAACTGCGCCGCGACGTGTTTTCGGCCACCATCCAGCACGATATGTCCTTCTTTGACGAACATCCCTCGGGCAAAATCGTCAGCCGCATCACCTCCGATACGCAAGATTTTGCCGCGACGGCAACCCTGACGATGAGCTTGCTCAGCCAGGTGCTGTTGATTGTCATCATGACAAGCTGGCTGTTTAGCATCAACGTCTGGCTGACTTTGCTGTTGATTGGCATGTCGCCGCTGGCGATAGCCATTGCCCTCAGTTTTCGGAAAATCGCCCGCACGGTTACGCAAAACGCCCGCCGCGTCACGGCCACCATCAATGCCCAAATCCAGGAATCGGTGAGCGGCATCACGGTGGCTAAAGGGTTTCGCCAGGAAATGGCTATCTACACCACCTTCGACGAGAACAATAGGCTGGGTTACATAACAGGCGTGCAGCGCGGGCTGACGTTGGTTTCGATTTTCCCCATTATGGGGTTGGCGTCGGGGTTGGGCACGGGGATGTTGATTTTTGCCGGTGGATTGGCGACGCAGCCGAACTCGGCGCTGGCTGGTTTTACCGGCGGCATTACGGCCGGCGAGTGGTATTTGTTTATGCAGGCGGTGGGGTATTTCTGGTGGCCGATGATGAACGTGGCTTCGTTTTGGAGCCAGTTTCAGGATGGGCTGTCGGCGGCGGAGCGCACGTTTGCCCTGATAGACGCGGAAGCGAAGGTGGTGCAAACGGCCGTTACACCCGTACCCCGGTTAAACGGCCGTCTCCAATTCCAGCACGTGGGGTTTAGCTACACCGATAAAGAAATGGTGCTGCCTGATTTTTCGCTGGAAATAGCCGCCGGCGAGACGGTGGCTCTGGTTGGGCATACCGGCGCGGGCAAAAGCAGCATCGCCAGGCTTGTTACCCGCTTTTATGAGTTCCAGGCGGGCGAAATTTTGGTAGACGGCCGTGACATCCGCACCCTGGACCTGGCCCAATACCGGCAGCAAATTGGCCTGGTTCCTCAGGAACCCTTCTTGTTCGATGGCTCCGTGCGCGACAACATTCGGTATGGCTTGCCGCAGGCTACCGACGAACGCGTCGCCTGGGCCGCCGCCCAAATTGATGAGGGCAATTGGCTGAAAGCCCTGCCGCGCGGGTTGGATACAGACGTGGGGGAACGGGGCAGCAGTTTGTCGATGGGGCAGCGGCAGTTGGTGGCTCTGGCGCGGGTGATCCTGAAAGACCCGGCGATCTTTATTTTGGATGAGGCAACGGCCAGCGTGGACCCGTTTACGGAAGCGCAGATTCAGGAAGGGTTGGATATGATCATGGCGCAGCGCACGGCCGTGGTGATTGCCCACCGGCTCTCTACGGTAAAAAATGCGGATCGGATTGTGGTGATGGGGAACGGCCGTATCATCGAAGAAGGAACCCACAACAGCCTTATGACCCAAAGCGGCCATTACGCCGACCTGTACAACACCTACTTCCGGCATCAATCATTGGCTTATATTGAATCAGACTTTTTGACCTTGGGGGAAGAAAGTTAAGCTGCCGGCGAACAGATCGGCCACTGTTCGCCGGCTAAAAATTAGCGGTGACATCACACGGCATCAAACATAATTCAAAACATCCCACAGTGATGTAATCCGCACCATTCTTTCCGGAATACGGGTCAACTGTTGGTTGTTTTCTTTTCGGTCCAGCCACATCCCCAGACCAAACTCCCCTTCCTCCACCGCGCCAATCGCATCCACAAACAAATGATTGCCCACAAACACACAATTGGCTGGGTCTTCTTGGGCGTGGGCGCAGGCTGCCCGGAAAATGGTTTTCGCCGGTTTATGAACGCCGATCTCCTGGCTAATCACGATCATTTCTGGAGAAACAAAATCCTTTAACATTTCCTCCACAATCGGCCGTATCAGGCGTGAATGGTTCGATACAATGCCCAACTTGAAACCTTTGGCTTGCAGCGCTTGCAGCACAGGCATTGTTTCCTCGTACGGCACTTGTGGCAGCAGGGCATAAGCGTTATATAAATAGGTTGCCCAATCCCACCCCTGGTCGGCATGGCTCAGGCGCGCTAAAACATCTTGGTAATATCGGGTAATGTCTCGTTGGGTTTGCTGGCTGCTTGTTCGCTTTAAATGCCCGCTTTGCAGGTCGGCGCGATAACGGCGGATAGCGGTTTGGACTTCGCGGAGGGTATAGGGCATCCCTTCTTTTTGGAAGAGAGCGGTGAGGCGTTCCTCAGGCGAAATATCGCCTAGAACACGAACTAATGTTAAATCCCAGTCAAAAAAAACGCACGTATATGGCTTGTCACTCATTCTTCGATGTATCCTACAATGAAAAAATCCAGGTAACTGTTCAGGTTTCTCTGGCAAGACCCCAAGGGTTTGGTGCCCAAATAATCCAAATCCTCAGGAGCAAACTCTTGGGGTCTGCATCTTTACAAATCCAGACCCTTTTCCAGGGATCCGGTCAAGTTTGGGTTTATGATTTTTTTCATTTTAGGTAGGCACGGCGGCGTCGTCTATGCAGCAGGCGTAAATTTTGCGAGGATTGGGCTAAAATTCACGCTTTTTTTGCGTCGCTGCGTCTCTAACCCAAACAGCCCTGGTTGTTCATCATAAACAACCAGGGCCGTGGGAAAAATCGCTCAAGTGAAGCGTCAGGGGGAAGGGGTGGATGTGGGCGTGGGTTCTATGGTCGCTGGCGCCAACGTGGGCGTGGGTGTCAGGATGTCTTCGACCGGCGTGGCGGTTGGCGATGGCGTCGCCGCCGGAACTGTGATTGTAACCCCGCTGGTTGGCGTGGCCGTGGGGGTAGTTGTGGAGGTGGGTGTTTGTGTCGGTGTGGGCGTTTCGGTTGGGGTTCCGGTGGGTGTGGGCGTGGGCAGCAGCAGGGTAAGCAGCACGCGCTTTTCCAGTGTGATGGGGTCGTCTTCCGGTGTGTAAGGATTATCCGGGCCAAAGATGAGCACACGGATGGTAACAGGGCCGCCAGCCTCGATTTCGCTGACATCCCAGGTGGCGAGCAAGCCATTTTCTATCTGGTCTGGTCGTTTTTCTTGAATGACACCCCAGCCGCCCGGGTCGTGACTGATACCCCATTCAACCTGATAGCCGGTGAAATTCGGTCCTTTAACCGTGCCTCGAATTTCTACCTGCCCGCTGATCTCGCTGTTTTCGGCGGGTTGATTGATGGTTATTTCTGGCCGCGGTGTGCTGCCGTCGCATGATTGCTCCGGCGGGAGTTTGAGGGGGACCGCGATGTTGCGTTGGGCCGTCCAGGCCTGGCCGGCGGCGGTTTGTTCTAGCCAGCGTTGGGCCAGCGTTCGCTCGCGTTCTTGCACGTCGGGGTTGCCGCTGACAAGAATGGTGAAGAAATTGGAATCGTAGACGGCATCGGCGCAGGCTTCGTTGGCGCGTAAATTGGTCCACAGGTCAATGGGCACAATCTGGCTAAAGTCCTGGCTGCTGTCGAGCGGCGGTTGATCGCCGGCGAAGACTTCAACGACGCGGTTGACGCAGTCAGGGCCGGGACGAGTGCCGGAATCGGCGCAAATTTCAGCTTCGATGATGCCGGGCGGCCGGACGAAATCGAGCGGCTGCTTGTCGGCATGGTATTGGGTCATGAAGGTGTTCCAGATGGGCGAGGCGAGCTGGTAGCCGGACTGGCCGGGTGCGATGGGGGTGTTGTCGGTATTGCCGATCCACACGGCCGTTACCACATGCGGCGTGTAACCTATGGTCCAGCCATCGCGCACATCGTTGGCCGACGAACCGGATGTGCCGGTTTTGACTGCCACCCGATGACCGGGAATTTGCAGGCGATTGTTTTGGCCGAACTCTTCCAGGCGGGCATTGTTGTCGGACAAAATGTTGCTGAGCAAGTAGGCGTGTTCAGGGCGTACTACCTGAGCGTCGGCGGGAGATACGGCCGTTTGCTCATAAAGAATGTTGTTTTGCCTATCTTCGATGCGGGTGATGGTGTAGGGCGGCAGGTAACGCCCCTGGTTGGCCAGGGCGGCAAAGGCGCCGGCCATTTGCAGCGGCGGAATTTCGCCGCCGCCCAGCGCCAGCGCCAGGCCATGTTCACGCGGCTGGCCAGATTCCGCGCAGCCTGTGTCTTGTAAGGATGTCAGGCCAATTTTTTGCACATTGGCGATGAAATTGCAGACTCCCACATATTCCATGGCCTTGACGGCCGGGATATTGTAGGAGTTGCCCAGCGACGGCCGTAACCGCAGCGGTCCATGAAATGTATCGTCGTAATTCTTGGGCACATAGGGCGGGTTCACGCCATCGGAAAATTGGGTTTCCACGTCCCAAATCAAAGTGGACGGCGTCCACCCCTTCTCTAAAGCGGTCAGATAGACAAATGGTTTGATGCTGGAGCCGGGCTGCCGGGGAGCCAAAGCCATATTCACCTGCCCGTCAATCGCCTCATCATAAAAATCGACGCTGCCTACCAGAGCCAAAACTTCGCCGGTATCCGGTTTGATGGCTACCAGGGCGGCATTGTTCGCCCCGCCAGCCTGCAAATTGCCCCGGTTGGCGGCCAGCGTTTGCAGCGCCAGGTCCTGGGCGGCCGGGTCCAGCGTGGTATAAATTCGCAGCCCACCGCGATAAATCGACTGCGCGCCCAAAAGCTCTTCCGCCTGCTGCAAAACGGTGAAGGTGAAATGGGGGTATTCAACCGAGCGTTCTTTGGGACGCATTTCATACACAAGCGCATTCATTTCATTTAGCGCGGCCTGCGCCTCTTCGGTGGTTGCGTATCCCGCGCGGATCATCAAATTTAATACTTCCCACTGTCGCCCCACGGCCAGCTCGGGCGCGGTATACGGATCCCAGGCCGCAGGCGCTTGCGGCAGGCCGGCCAACAGAGAGGCTTCGGCCAGTGTCAGGTCTTTGGCCGGTTTGTCGAAGTAGGTTTGCGCGGCCGCTTCGATGCCGTAGGCCAGGTTGCCGTAATAAATTTCGTTGAGGTACAGCTCTAAAATGGTGTCTTTTTCGTAAGTGCGGGCCAATTCGGCGGCCAGGATGATCTCGCGGATTTTGCGGCGGGCTGTGCGCTCGGTGCGCTCGTCTGCGCTGAGTAAGACGGCGCGGACAAGCTGCTGGGTGATGGTGCTGGTTCCGGCGATTTGTTCGCCTTCGCGCACGGCCTGGAAGACGGCGCGGGTCAGGCCGATGGGGTCGAAGCCGGGGTTTTCGTAGAAGCGGGAATCTTCGGTGGCGATGGTGGCCTGGATGAGGTAGGGCGAGATTTGATCCAACGAAACGCGGGTGCGGTTGCCCATGTTGGGATCGGCCAGGGCGTAGATTTCACGGCCGTATCGATCATACATGCGCGCCGTTTCAAAGGTGCTGACGCGCTGTTCCAATTCGCTGACCGGCGGCAGGTCTCTGGCGATGCTGCTGTAACCGATGGCGGCGGCGATGACGCCAATAATACTAAAAAAGATGATGCCGATGATGCCAAATACGGCGACACGGACGAGGCAGCCGTGCCAATCGCGGCGGCGGCGGGGTTTGGGCGGCTGGGCGCTGTGGGCAGCGGGCACGGCAACTTTGACAGGTGTTTGCGGCTGGCGGCGTGTTGGTGGAGGTTGGTTAGACGGCCGTGTCGGCTCACGTTGGGGTTGATTGGCGGCGGTGGGAGAAGACGGCCGTGCTGTTGGCCGGTACATGCGCGTGGCGGCTTCCTGGTCTGGCGTTCGGCTGCCGGGAATGGCCACCCGGGGGCTGACATTGGTGGCGTCGGGGTCGCGTTCTAACGGCCGTGCCTGCGGCGGAATTTCCTCCGGCGTCAGCGGCAGTGGAACCGGCGCTCGACGCGCCGGCTGCGTTGGCGCGGGCGCGCCCGTCAGTGTCGCTTCGTCGCTGTCGCCTGGCTGGGCTGCATGTGGCGGGAAAACCGTTTGCGTGGGCGCATTATCCGGCTGAGGCGGCGTCGTTTCACGCGGCTCGTTTTCTTGCGCCAATTCAGCCATCAAATCGAGCAAGGAAACAGTCTCGATATGATCTTCTGGCCTGTTCGGTGGATTTGTTGGTTTGTTGGTTTGTTGGTTTGCCGGCTGCGGCGTTTCAGAAGCCGCGTTTTCTTTTTCGTTTTCGTTATTCGCCATTATCCCTTACTCTTTATTAACATTACCCAGTCACCACGTTGGACGATCTTGTCATCCTGATTCATAACGCTGTACTTCATGGTAATGTTCCCGCCCCCCAGGCGGCGAAACGCCTTTGTGTCGGTAATTTCTATTTTGACGTGAATGGTGTCGCCGAAAAACACCGGTAAGCTAAATTTGCAGGAAAGCTCGCGAAAGGCGATTACCGTGCCTTCAATGATGCCGGATTGTACGGCCAGCCCGGTGGCAATAGACTGCACCAGCAGGCCGTGCGCCACCCGCTGCCCGAATGTGTCCTGAGCCGCGTAAACGGCGTCTGTGTGGATGCGGTTAAAATCGCCGGAAAGACCGGCGAAATTGACAACATCGGTTTCAGTGATAGTGCGTGCGGCCGTTTCCATAATTTGGCCGATCTCAAAATCTTCAAAATACAAACCACGGGGTTGATAGGCAAATTCGGTCATACATCCTCCTGGTTGGCTGCGAGAGTGGCAAACGATCTATTCTGCGGCGGCGAGTTTTTCCGCTTCATCGGCGATGGTCAGTTTGTCGATGAAGCCGTCCAGGTCGCCATCCATCACGGCCGCCAAATTATAGCTGGAGTAGCCGACGCGATGGTCTGTTACCCGGCTTTGCGGGTAGTTATAGGTGCGGATCTTTTCACTGCGGTCGCCGGAGCCAACCTGCGATTTGCGGTCGGCGGCAACGGAGGCATTTTGCTTGTCTTCGGCAATTTCTTGCAATCGGGCCTGAATGATGGCCATACCCAGCCGTTTGTTTTGCATCAGGCTGCGCTCCGACTGAATTTTAACGGCAATGCCCGATGGTTTGTGGACGATGCGCGCGGCCGTGGCGTTTTTCTGCATATGTTGGCCGCCAGGGCCAGACGAAAAAGTAGAAGTAATCTCCAGGTCGCGTTCGTCCAGGGTGATTTCCACATCTTCGACTTCGGGCATTACGGCTACGGTGGCGGCGCTGGTATGAATGCGCCCCTGTGATTCGGTGATGGGCACACGCTGCACGCGATGCACGCCGCTCTCGAATTTCAGGCGCGAGTAAGCGCCTTTGCCCTTGACGCCTAACACGACCTCTTTGTAGCCGCCGACGCCGGTGCTGTTTTCGTCTAAAATTTGGGTTTTCCAGCCGCGTGTTTCGGCGTAGCGGGTGTACATGCGCAGTAAATCGCCGGCAAAAATGCCGGCCTCGTCGCCACCGGTACCGGCGCGAATTTCAATGAAGACGTTTTTGTCGTCGCGCGCGTCTTTGGGCACGAGCAGGCGGCGCATGATATTTTCTAATTCTTCTTGCGCTTGCAGCAGTTGTTCAATTTCAGCTTCGGCCATGGCCTGCATTTCTGAGTCGTCTTCCATTTCCGATAGTTCGCGCGCTCCCGCGAGTTCTTCGCCTTTGGCTTGATGCTGGCGGTAGGCATCTACCAACGGTTGAAGGTCTGACCGTTCTTGGGCCAGATCGTTCAGGCGGGTGTAGTCGGCGATGATGGCCGGGTTGGCCATTTGCATTTCAATTTCGTCGTAGCGGGCGACGACTTTGGCAATTTTATCGAGCATAGATTATCTCTCTCCAGAGAAATTGAAGGGTTGCTGCCGTATTTTGAGTGTGGATTGTAAGTAGGTCGATGGCGTTGGTCAAGAAAGGCGAGGCGTAGAACCCGGTCGGCGGCTCCAAACCGACCAGGATTTCCGGGTTTGGGGTTAAGGCTCGGTGTACCAGGTGAGGCCCAATGCGCCAGGTCCGGTGTGGGTGCCGATGACCGGGCTGATTTCGACGAAATTCAGGCTGGCCGGTTTGAGGAGGTTTTGTACCTGGGTGGCCAGGGCCTGGGCTTCGTTGACAGCGGCGGCGTTGAGGACGGATACATGGACGGCGCTGCTGCCCTGAGCGCTTTGTACGGCGATTTCTAGCAGGCGTTGGACGGCTTTGCTTTTGGTGCGTACTTTTTCCAGGGGTTCGATACGGCCGTCTTCCAATTGCAGCAGTGGCTTAATCGACAACATTGAGCCGAAAAAGCGCTGCGCGCCGCCAATCCGGCCGCCGCGATGCAGGTATTCCAGCGTATCCACCACAAAAACCAGGCGCATACGCGGCAAAAGGGCCTCGGCGGCCTCGGCCGCTTTTTTGTAATCTGCGCCTTGTTCAATGGCCTTGGCGGCGGCAAGCGCCATGTAACCCAGACCCATCGAAGTGGAACGGGAATCCACAATTTTGATCGGGAAATCTTCCATCAACTTGGCGGCCGCATGGGCGGAGGCAATCGTTCCGCTGAGTTCCGATGAGATATGAATGGAGACGATGCTGTCGGCCGTTTTTGCCAATTCAGAATACACATCATAAAACTCCCCGGCCGAAGGTTGGGAAGTTGTTGGCATTTCTTTTGCTTCCACCAGCTTCTTATAAAAGACATCTGGCGTAATATCCACATTGTCGCGCAAGCTTTGCCCTGCCCAGTTGACATGCAGGGGGATGACGTGCAAATTGTGCTGTTTTACCTGTTCCTCCGGAATGTAGGCTGTGCTGTCTACAACGACGGCAACTTTCGCGTTCTTTCCCATCATATTCTCCTATTTTCTCTGGTGTTTGTTTAATTGTAACCCATTCGAGGGCAATAAGCTTCGCTTCAGGGGATTTATGATAAAATAAACAAAATTTCTGCCCCCAATCAAAAGATGGAGAAGTAAAATTCGTATGAACCGTGAGTATCATCGTTGGTATAGTCCCTCGCTAGAACGGGACATGGAGATGCTAATTTTTGGCCACGCCGGTGCGCGTGTATTGGTTTTCCCCACGTCTATGGGTCGCTTTTATGAATGGGAAGATCGGGACATGATGGGCGCGCTGCGCGATCAATTGGACAATGGCTCGATACAAATATATTGCGTGGACAGCGTGGATGAGGAGAGCTGGTATGCCAAATGGAAACACCCAGGTTCGCGCGTCTGGCGACACATGCAGTATGAGCAGTATTTGCTGCGTGAAGTTTTGCCCTTGAGCAATCAAATCAATCATAATCCTTATCTGATAACGGTGGGCGCCAGTTTTGGCGCGTATCATGCGGTGAATTTTGCCTTGCGTTACCCGCATCTGGTTGGCCGTACGATTGGCATGAGCGGCATTTATGATATTTCGCGCTGGCTGAATGGCTACCACGACGAAAACGTTTATTTTGCGAATCCGGTGGAGTACATTCCTAATGAGAGTGACCCGGGGCGTATTGCGGCGCTGAACAATGTGGACATTATTCTGGCGGTGGGGAATGGGGACAGCTTGTATGGCAATAACGCCTACTTTTCTGGTTTGTTGTGGCAAAAAGGAATCGGGAATGCTTTGCGGGTTTGGGATGGCTGGTCGCATGATTGGCCGTACTGGATGAATATGCTGCGCACATATATTGGTGGACACGACTAAAAGGAGGATGAGAGATGAGTTTGAAGGTTGGTTTAATGGTGGGGCGAGAGTGGTCTTTTCCGCCGGCGTTTATTGATGAGGTGAACGGCCGTTCCACCGGCGTCACAGCTGAATTTGTCAAACTGGGCGGTACGCGCATGGCCGAGCCAAGCGAATACGCCGTCATCGTCGATAGAATTTCGCACGAAGTGCCCTACTATCGCGCCTATCTTAAAAACGCCGTCCTGCAAGGCACAACCGTCATCAACAACCCGTTCATGTGGACGGCCGACGATAAATTCTTCGAAGCTTCCCTGGCAACCCGATTGGGCGTAGCCAGCCCGAAAACAGTCGTACTGCCCAATAAAGATTATGTGCCAGGCATTGTCCACGATGAAAGCCTGCGCAATCTCAAATTCCCCCTGGATTGGGAAGCCCTGGTTGATTACGTCGGGATGCCGTGCGTGCTGAAGGATGCGCATGGCGGCGGCTGGAAAGAGGTCTACATCTGCCACACCATGGAAGAGTTGTGGCACGCCTATGACCAATCTGGCCTGCTGACGATGGTGCTGCAAGAGTTTATTGAGTGGGACCATTACGTGCGCTGCATGTGTTTGGGGCAGGAACACGTTTTGCCAATGAAATATGACCCCAAGGCGCGAAAGTATCATGTTGAACATGCGCACTTAAGCCCGGAATTGGGCGAGCGGGTGGTTTCGGACGCGCTAAAGTTGGTGCGCGCGTTGGGCTACGATATGAACACGGTGGAATTTGCTATTCGAGATGGCGTGCCGTATGCCATCGATTTCATGAACCCGGCTCCGGATATGGACATTAACTCCCTGACGCAGCACTATTTTGCCTGGTGTGTGCGTCACATGGCCGATATGGTCATCGATCTGGCGAAAAATCCGCGCCCACAGGTGACGGAGATGCGTTGGAGTCAATTGTTTTGATGGGTCATAGGTGAGTTGATCGCCTTGGCAACCAATCGCTCATGCAGTTCAGGAGAAAGAGATGGCTCTCACGGAAGCAATTAAAACGTATCACGATTTACTCACCGATGATATGGCGGCGGATTCGCAAGGTCAGTTGGATGATCAGTTACGGCGGCGGGGGTTGTTTTTTGGCACACGGCCGTTATGCACTGTGTTGCGCCCGCGTTTCCTGACACCCGATCAGTTTACCTACCTGCGCCGGGCGATACGGCCGTTGCTGCGCGGTTTCGACAAAATCTCCCAACGCGCCATAGCCGACGCCGAATTCCGCCAACAGTTTGGCCTATACGATTGGGAAGAGGAACTGGTGCAGGTAGACCCTGGCTTTAAGAACCATACGCCGCTCACCCGTCTGGATGCTTTTTTCGTCACCGAGAACAACGAACTCCGCTTTACCGAATACAACGCCGAAGTGCCGGCCGCCTCGGCTTACAACGACGTGCTGAATTCTGTGTTTTTTGGCTTGCCGGTGATGGGCGCGTTTATGCAGCAGTATGTGGCACGGCCGTTACCCACCCGCCACAGCGTCATGCACGTTTTGCTGGACATGTATAAAGAGTGGGGCGGGCAGGAGCCGCCGCACATCGCCATTTTAGATTGGACCGATGTGCCCACGCGCAGCGAGTTTGAACTGTTTACCCAATACTTCGGCAGCCAGGGGTATGAAAGCCGGATTATTGACCCCCGCGAGACAGAGTATAAGAACGGCCGTCTCGTCGCCGGCGACTACCACATTACCCTCATCTACAAGCGCGTCCTCATCACCGAACTCATCGAACGCTGCGGTATCGATTCGCCAGTCGTCAATGCTGTGCGTGACGGGGCCGTCTGCATGGTGAACCCCTTCCGCTGCAAAATGCTCTACAAAAAGCTCAGCCTGGCCGTCCTCAGCGATGAATTAAACGCCGGTATGTTCAGCGAAGAGGAACTGCGGGCCATCAAAGCCCACATCCCCTGGACGCGCCGCGTGGAAGAGCGCACCACCACTTACGGCGGCCTGCCGGTAGACCTGGTACCTTTCATTCACAAATATCAGGAGCAGCTTGTGCTGAAGCCCAACGACGATTACGGCGGGCGCGGCATTGTGTTGGGCTGGCAAACCAACACAAGCGGCTGGGAAAAAGCCGTGCAAGAAGCGCTGCAAACGCCCCACATCGTGCAGGAACGAGTCGTCATTCCCGAAGAGCCATACCCCAGCTTTGTCAATGGCGAACTGAAGATTTATAACCGCATGTTAGACACAGCCCCTTTTATTTTTTATGGGAATTATGTTGATGGCTGCCTGACACGCCTATCCACCGATCCGCTGCTGAATGTTTCGGCCGGCGGTGGCTCCACCGTGCCCACATTTGTTGTGGAAAAACGGTAATAGACAGACCCCAAGGGTTTGCTCCTGGGAATTTGGAGTACTGGGGCATTAAACCCTTGGGGTCTTGCCAGAGAAACCCCAAGGGTTTGCTTCTGGGGAATTTGGAGTACTGGGGCATTAAACCCTTGGGGTTTTGCAGAGAGACCCCAAGGGTTTGTTTCTGGGGAATTTGGAGTACTGGGGCATTAAACCCTTGGGGTCTTGCCAGAGAGACCTGAACTTTAAACAACTGAAACTGGAGACCGCAATCTTCAGTCTCCCCTAACGCGATCACAATATCTGGAAAATCTCCAGCGCCCCCTTGCCCTTGATCGGCATAGACACTTTGTCCGCCGGCCAATAGTCGGTCACCCAATCATAAGCGGCGCGGCTTAGATTGACGGTCCCCGGTTCGCCCTGAGTCTCAATCCGCTGGGCGGTATTTACCGTATCGCCCCACAGATCGTACAAATACTGCCGGTGCCCCACAATTCCGGCGATCACCGGGCCGATGTGAATGCCAACACGCACCTGCCAACCGGCCGGCAGTCCGGGGGCAAAAGCGATCATTCTGAGTCCGGAACGCACACAGTTAGCCACCGGATTGTCCAGGGTATTGAGCAGCCCGCCGGTGGCCATAAACGCATCCCCCACCGTTTTGATCTTTTGCAGATCATATGCCAGGGTGATTTTTTCAAACGCTTCCACCAACGCCTGCAAATTCATCATCACGTCCTGCGGCGAGTGGGTTTCGCAGTAAGGCGTAAAACCCACCACATCGGCAAACAAGACGGCCACGTTGGCGTGCAATCGGGGGCGCACCTGATTGGTCGCTTTCAGTTCGGCCACGACTTCGTTGGGCAAAATCACATGCAGGAGTTCGTCCGCCTTGCGTTTTTCGGCCTCGATTTGCTGCAAATACAACTTTTCTCGATCTCGGAGCTGCTTTTTTTCCAGACAAGTCTCAATGCGCGCTTGCAGCAAAACCTGCTCAAAAGGTTTGGGCAGGTAATCTTCGGCGCCCATTTTGATGCTTTTTACCACGCTGTCCATGTCATCCAGGGCAGAGATAATCAGCACGGGAATGTCGCGCAGGTCGGGGTCGGCTTTGAAGCGGGCTAACACTTCGAAGCCGTCCATTTCCGGCATCATGATGTCCAACAAGATCAGGTCTGGCGGCGCCGCTTTGGCTGAGGATAGGGCGACACGGCCGTTTCTCGCCGGCCGCACCAGATACCCCATATAGCTCAGCATCTGAGCCAGCAGCCGCAAATTCACCGGGCTGTCATCCACAACCAAAATGTTGGCCGGGCTTACCTCTTCATCGTTCATGTCAAATACGTGTCGAACCAGCGCAAGATGTGCTTCAGGCGGGCGATGCGCCGATCGGTACGGCCGTTTCGGCTCAGTTCATGCCCTTCTTCCGGGAACAAAATCAACTCGGTTTCCACCCCCAATCGTTTGAGGGCCACAAACACCTGCTCGCCCTGTTCCGGCGGGCAGCGTTTGTCCTGCTCGCTGTGCAGCACCAGGGTTGGCGTGCGGGTCTGGCCGATATACTTCATGGGCGACTGCGCCCAATACTCTTCAATCGCTTCCCACGGCGGCTGGGCCGCGCCGATCAGGCTTTCTGTGCGCGTGCCGTTCAGATCGCTGCCGCCGTAAAAGCTGACCAGATTACTCAGCACTCGCTGCGCCACGGCCGCTTTAAAACGATCCGTCCGGCCAATGATGAGTGTGGTCATGAAACCGCCGTAACTGCCGCCGGTTACGCCCAGGCGCGCCGGGTCGATGTAAGGTTGGGCGGCCATAAAATCGGTCCAGGCCATCACGTCGTCGTAGTCGATGGTTCCCCAGCGGTTGGCAATAGCCGCCAGGTGGGCTGCGCCGTACCCCTGCCCGCCGCGCGGATTGCTCCAATAAACGACGTAATCGTGCGCTGCCAGAAAGTAAAACTCGTGCATGAAGGCACGGCCGTATTGCCCCATTGGCCCGCCGTGAATTTGCAAAATGGCGGGATACCGGCGCGTGGCGTCGAAGTCTGGCGGGAAGGTGATCCAGCCGTGCAGCTTGTAGCCATCCGCGCCGTCAAACCACACCTCTTCGGTGTGCCCCAGGTCGATTTTGGCCAGCAGCGCTTCGTTTGGGTCGGCCAGCAGGCGGGTTTCGCCGCTGTCCATCTCGCGCAGCCAGAGCTGGCCCGGTTTGTCGATGGTGCCCCACAGGTAGGCCATACGGCCGTGCGCCGCATCCAATGAAAACGCGCCCACAAGGCCAGGCCCAGCGACAACTGGCGTGGGCGGCTGTCCATCGGCCGGGAAACGGAGCAGCGGTTGGCCGCCCTGCTGCGTGACCACCATGTAAACGGCCTGCCCGTCTAATGTCCAGGTGATGGGCGCGGCGGGCGAGCCGCTGCCGGTGTCCAGGATGGTGGCCTGGGCGCAGTGCAGATCGTGGGGCGCGGACAGATTGCGTGTCTGACGGCCGTCTACGGCCGTAACATACAGACAATCGTTTTGGTACCACGTGCCGCGCTGGTCGCGGCCCAGGTAGGCAATGGTCTGGCCGTCGGGCGAGAATGCGCCTTCAAATTTACGGCCGTCGTGCCCCATCACCATCTGCATCTCCCCGCCGCCGGCCGGAATCAGATACAGTTCCGATTGTTCCCAGTTCAGATCGGGCTGGTCGGCGCGGACAGAGGTGAAGAGGATGAAACGGCCGTCTGGCGACCAACTGGGATTGCTTTCCTGAAAGGTATCGCCGCTGGTGAGCTGGGTCATTGCGCCGTCAGCCGCGTTAATGGTCCAGATATGCCACCGTTCATCGGGCAAATAGCCCGCACCTTCGGCCCGAAAATCCAGCCGCGTAATGCGCCGGTCTACCAGGCCGGGCTTTTTCTTTGGCTCGGCGGCGTCTGGCGCTTTCTGGCGAAACTGGCAGACAAACTGCGTTCCATCTGGCGACCAGCTAAAGCCGGCGATGGCCCCATTTAGTTTGGTCAGCGGCTGCGCTTCGCCGCCGTCGCGCGGCAGCCGGTAAATCTGAACCTGTTTTTCATCGGCGCGGTTGGAAAGGAAGGCAATGGAACGGCCGTCTGGCGACCAGCGTGGGTGGCTGTCGCGCTGCGAGCCAAAGGTGATTTGCCGGGCCGGTTGGGAGCCATCGGCGGCCACCAACCAGAGGTGGTTGTATTTCTTCTCGCTTGCTTCGTCCACAGTCTGCACGCCAAAAACCACGTGCTGCCCATCCGGCGAAATTTGTGGGTCGGATACAATTTGAAAGTGGTAAAGGTCGTCGGCGGTGATGCGGCGTTTCAATTCGGCACTCATCGGTGATCACTTGTCCTGCTTGTGGGTGTTCATGTCCCTATAATCGTAATCGGGTCTGGTTGTTTGCCGCCTGATTATACTGGACACGGCCGTTGCCGAACAACGAACAGGTAAAAATGAAGGGGAAACGGCCGTTTCCCACCACCAACCTCTAGCTGTGACGTGGAACGGCAAATTTTAGTGTGACTGGAAAGTCTCTACTGGCGCCCAACCAAGCAAGTTCACACCCTGCCCTGGTTCTGGTTCGAATACAACTTGTGTCGTCCAATTAGCAATGTCTAAAACTCGTAAAGAATGGGTTGGTTGGCCCTCCCTATCAACTAGAACGCGATAAACAAAATAGTCGTTGGCAACCCATTGCCCTTTAACTATTGAACGCTCGTCTCGTACAAAGTCTATCGTTTCCGGATCACAGACTTCACCAATTGTCCGGGTTGTGGTGTCCAGGATGAAACCACGTAGGTTTTGGGGTTCTTGAACACTATAAAAAATATACCTGCCATCTGGTGCACGAGTCCAACTGGTAATATGTTTTTTGCCGGACTGGGGAAAGGGCTGAGGAGGAAGCTCCTCTTCAACGCCATCACGAGAAACACTGACAAGTTTTGTCCATCCATATGGAGTTCCCTCAGTTGGTTGATACGTAACAAATAAAGCGTGCTCGCCGTCCAGACTCCATTCTGGTTCACGACTTCCAAACGTATTCGACGTCGTTTGCCAGATGACTTCACCGGTTTGAAGGTTGAGCAACCTGACTTCATGGAAATTATCACTCTCTTGTCCAGCTGTATAGAGAACAAGCTCACCTTTAGGGTCTATCGCCGCAAACCCGGAAGGAAATCCCTGATAAACAACTTCAGCAGGATCAAAATCATAGTCAGGCAGCTCAAGTTGTTGAACAAAGGGCGTAATCTGTTGCATAACCGGATCAATTATGATGCCTTCTCGTGTTTCACCCACACCTAATATTTGTCCCAGGTTTGTCGTGTATTGCACACGACCATCCGACAGCCATTTGACAGACGGAAAGAGCCCCTGTTCAGATGCAAATTCAAAGCGCTGACTCTGGCCACTTACCAGATCATAAAAGACAGCCTCTTGTCCGGTGTTATTTAAATTGAAATGGACGTCCACTAATTTTGTTCCATCTGGTGAAAGGATCCCGTTAGAAAGCCCCTCCGTTACCAACTGTCTGTCAAAACTACCTGATGAAATCGCCCAGATACCCGGCTGCTCTATCAGAAGGTAAGCTGAGGGATTATCGCGTATCATCTGCCCAATACTAAAAAAAACACTACCATTCGGCCAGCGAGGAGATACGGCACTAGATATGGTAGGACATTCTTCTAATATGGCGACACCTGGTGTAGAAGGTGCTGTGGCGGTAGGTAAAGCTGCAGCGACCGGCGTGAAGGTTAAGGCAGGGGTTGCAGTCAAACTGGGTGTTCCAGCATTAGTTGGGGTTTGACTGTTGTCCGGCCGAGTTGCAACAATCGTTCTTTCCGTGAGAACATTGGTGGCAGGAATTGCATTGTTTTGAGGCTGTTGAATAAAGCAACCTACAAGGCAAAAAAGAAACAAACTGAACCACATTCGTCCAATCCAGTTAGATTTTTTGTTCATCTTGATTCCTCTTCCACCCTGCTCTGGCGCGGTCTTCCATTTGTCGCTGTGGCCGCTTCTCAGCCCGTAGGGATGCACTCTTGTCCGTGCCACACCCCGCTTGTCCGCGCCAATCCGCAGGCAGCACGGCCGTTTCCCCTTCCCCCGTAGCGCGATTGTATCCTTTTCAGGCAGGGAGGGGTGGGAAACGGCCGTTTCCCCAACAATCAACAGGTAACAATGAACGAGGAACGGCCGTTTGCTGTCAAACAGGTTTCGCTCACATTACCACACGCCCCGTTCACAAGCGACAATAAAAAAACGGCCGTTTTCCTCTGAGTTTTCTGGGGAAAACGGCCGTTTTGCTATCTGTCTATGAGGCTGCCCATGAAATGGTCAGACCATTATAAATTCGCTAAAACTTTTTCTTGCAGCCACAGATTGATGAGCGTTTCAGCGCCTATGCCCCTGGCGGCCGCTACCTTTTCAATTTTAGCCAACAATTCAGCCTCAATTCTTACGGTGTCCCTGATTTCAAAGACAACATCGGCGCGAGTGGGATCGTCGAAATCCGTAAAATCATGACTATCCCAAAATTCACCCATCGCCTGGTAATTATCGGCCTGCGAAATGGAGCTTTTATTTTTTGCCATACTGTTTTTTCTCTTTATGCGTCATATCACGACCACTAATAACGACTGCAATTCGTGTTGAGTGCTTGAACACAAAAAACACAATCAAATAGCGTCCTCCGAATGTCTGCCCCATGGCGGCATAAACATCCTCACCTGGGGTGTGACCTTTTTCAGCAAATCGTATCTGAGGTTGGTTCAGAAGGGTTTGGTGTACTTCGTCTACTTCAACCCGATGTTTACTTGCTAATTTATCTTGAATCCCTGGAGGAACGATGATTTTATCTATCTTCATGGAGACAAATTATAGCATAACCAGCTAGCGGTGGGCGGGGACACGGCCGTTGCCGAACAACGAACAGGTAAAAGTGAACGCAGCACGGCCGTTTCCCCTTCCCCCATAGCGCTATTGTATCCTTTTCAGGCAGGGAGGGCGTGAAACGGCCGTTTCCCCGCTACGGCAATGGTCATCCCCGCTACGGCAATGCTCATCCCCGCTACGGCAATGCTCATCCCCACGACGGCAATGCTCATCCCCACGACGTCAATGCTCATCCCCGCTACGGCAATGGTCATCCCCGCTACGGCAATGGTCATCCCCGCTACGGCAATGGTCATCCCTGTGGGGATGAGGGCATTGTGGGTGGTGCATGGCGCTGCGCGGCTGGAGAAATTGACGGAAAGAAACGGCCGTTCCTCCCCCCATTCACCATTCATCACGGCGCGTTAAAATCGGCCCGCAAAAAATACTCCTCAGTGCGCTGCGTGGCCAGCCGGGCGGCCTCCTCTACAGAAATGTCGCCATAAAACGCGCGTTCGATCTCTTCGTCGGCCACGCTTTCAATTTCCTCCCAGGTGCTGATGAGGGGCACGCGGCGCATGATAGGCGCGTTGTCCAGGTAAACCTGGGCGCGGCTGGGCGATTGGCCGGGATTCAGGAAGGCGTCGGATTGGGCCACGGCGATGAGGGAAGGCACGGTGCGCCCGGTTCCGGCCAGGATGGTTTGCCCTTCTACCGAGTTGGCAAACTCAATGAAGGTCCAGGCGGCGTCTTTGTTGACGGCCGTGCCCGCCAGACAGAACCCATCGCTGTGCAAAATGCTGGCCGACGTTTGCCCGTTGGGCAGCGGCGCGACATTCCAGGCAAAGCTGTCGATTTCGCGGTAGGTGGGCACGCCGCGACGGCTGTTCAGATACATGGCCGTTGTGCCGGCCAAAAAGCGGCTTTCGCTGTCTTGCGACGCTTCTTCTTCACGCCCAGGCACAACATGGGCGACGTTATGCAAATCTGTAAACCATTGCAGCGCGGCCAGCGAGGGCGGGCGCGTCAGCGTGAGGCGCGTGGGCTGTGTTTCATCGTCTACCAGCGGCCCATTGTTTTGCCAGATAAAGGGAGCTGCCCGAAAGAGCGATGGTTCAACGCCCAACCCATACTGGTCGATTGTGCCGTCGCCATCGAAATCGCGGGTGAGGGTAACGGCCGTTTGCCCAAATTCTTCCCACGTCCATTTATCCGCCGGTTCTGGCAGCCCGGCCGCGGCGAACAAGTCCGCGTTGTAATAGACCACCAGACTGGAAATGTTTTGCGGCAGGCACATCAACTGCCCCTGCCAGGTGAACGCATCCAGAGCGACCGGGTAAAAATCCTCCGGCTGGATGAGACTGCTTTGGGCCAGATACGAGTCGAGTGGCTCCAACATACCGTTGGCGGCAAAACTGACCACCCGCCGGTAATTCATCAGCGAGATGTCCGGCGGCGTGCCGGCGGCGAATTCTGTGAGGAGCCGGGTGCGGTACTCGCCCGGCGATGGCACGTGGGTCAGTTCGACCTGGATGTCGTCGTGGCCGGCGTTAAAGGTATCCACCAGGTCTTCGTAGGCGTTGTATTCGGCCGGATCGCCAAACACCATGAAGGAAACGGCCGTTGGCGCTTTTCCGCCGCAGCCGCTGATGAGCAGTAAAAAGATGAAGCAGCCCGACAGGCAGAGAAGGCTTCGCTGTCTGTTGTTACTCGCTGCGCCTCGTTTCTGGTTTGTTTGTGATTGAACTCTCTCCACGATCAAGCTCCTTCGTCACCATTCAGGTTTCTTTTGGAAGACCCTAAGGGTTTAGAGAAAACCGGTTCTTCAGGAACTCAGGGGGTTGACAGCCCCTGATGCGTGAAGCGTGATGCGTGACCAGAGAGGTTTCACGCATCACGTATCACGCTTCAGACCAAACCCCATGAAATCCCAAAGACCCAGAAAACCCTCAGGGTCTCTCTCCTTTTGGGCGGCGATTAAAAATGGGTTGCAGCAGCAAAAATAAAACCACCGGGACCAGCGTGGTCCAGACGGCCGCGGCCAACATCAGCGCCCAATCGGAGCGGCTGAGCTGCTGCAAGGTTTGCAGGGCGACGGGCAGCGTGGCGTGGCGGCCGCTGCGCAGATAGAGCAGCGGGCTGGTAAAGTCGCCCCAATAAAAGACAAAGGTGAGCAGGCCAACGCCAACGGCCGTTGTCCGGGCCATCGGCAGCGCCACCAGCCGCCACGTTTGCAGCACGCCCGCTCCCTCCAACTGCGCCGCGTCAAAAATCGCGCCAGGGATGCGGCGGAAAGCGCGATAAAACATCAGCACGTAAAACGGGCTGGTTCCCATCCACGCCGGGGCGATGAGCGCCCAAACCGTGTCGTACCAGCCCAGCTCGCGGTAAAGCAAAAAGCGCATCGACCAGAGAGCGATGCCGGGAACCATCAACACGGCCAGCGAGAGCGTAATCCAGCGCCGCTGCGCCGGTTTAGACAGGCGGGCCATGCCCAACCCGGCCCAGGAACTGACCACCAGGGTGATGGGTACGGCCAGGGCGACCACCAGAAGCGAATTGAGGGTGTAGCGGCCCAAGGGGAGAAGGCGGAAGATACGGCCGTAATTCGCCAGTGTTGGGTGTTGGGGCAGCAGGCGCAGCGTGGTGGGCAGCGGTTCGCCCGGCGGGTGGAGCGATGCCGCCAGCATCCACAGCAAAGGCAGCAAAAAGAGCAGCGCCGTCAGCAGGCGCAGCAGCGCGCGGAGGAACGGCCGTCGTTTAGAGGACAAACGTTTCCTCCGTCGTGCCTATATGCCACTGCCTGGCAATCACCACCAGCGCCACCACAATCAAGCCCGTGATGGCATACATCACCCACATGGCCGCGCTCGCCACCCCAAATGCCTGCAAGTCAAAACCTTGCTCGTAAATAAACAGGGGCATGGTGTAGGTGGCGTAGTAAGGGCCGCCCTGCGTTGTGAGGTAAATTTGGGTGAAAGTTTCCTGAAACGTCAGGATGACATCGCGGAAAGTGAGCAGCAGCAGGATGGGGGCGAGCAGCGGCAGGATGATGTGGCGCAGCGTGGCCCGGCCATTTGCGCCGTCGATGCGCGCCGCGTCTTCCAGGTCCGGCGGCATGTCGTAGAGTGCCGCCAGACAGACGATGAACCCTTCGCCGATTTGCCAGAGGGCCATCAGGGCGAGGGCCGGTCTGGCCCAGGTCGGGTCGATGAGCCAGGCTGGCGGGGCAAAGCCGAGGGCGCGCAGCAGCAAGTTAAGCGGGCCGTAGAGCGGGTTGAGAATCCACAGCCAGGCCAGAGCAAAGGCCGCGCCAGGGACGATGGTGGGCAGATAGACGGCGGCGCGAAACCAGTTGAGGAAACGGCCGTTTCGTTGCAACAAGCGCGCCACAAAAAAAGCGCCAAACAGCCGCAGCGGAACCGGCAAGAGGATGAGCGCCAGCGAATGACGCACGCTCAGCAAAAATAATTCGTCGGTATAGGCCAGGACAAAATTCAGCGTGCCTGCCCAGACCGGCGGCGAAAGGGCGTCGTAATGGAAAAATGCCAGGCCAAAGGAAAAAACCGCCGGTACGATCACCAGGACAAAAATTCCCAGCGCGTAAGGCAGCAGCAGCAAGCCCCAGCGGTCTTGGCGTGATAGGCGTAGGCGTGATAGGCGTTCAGGCATGGTTTTTATACATACAAGCGTGATAGCGCATGGTTATAAAATCAAGCGCCACAATTGTCAATGAATCGCTGCCGGGAACCAATGTGGCGTTTCCGGCGTTTTAGAGGTTAACTGCTAGAATTTCTAGACGGCGCTGGCTGCCGGATGGCGGCCTGGCAATCTTGTGAGTTTGGAGGTAATTGATGACGCGATTGATCGTATTGACAGCCTGTTTTTTAACGGGGCTGCTGGCGGCCTGCACCGGCGGCGGGGAAGAGGTTACGGCCGTTCCATCTCCCATCACCCCCGCCCCGGCCTTGAATCCAGCTGCGCCTGAGCCGGATGCCGGGTATCCACCGGCGATACGGCCGTTTGAGACCAGTGCAGCTTATCCGGTTAGCGGCGACGCAGTGGAAGCCGGCGTGGCTTACCCGGTTGCCGTGGATTTAGGGGCCATGACGCCAAACCCGCCCGACAACACCACGCCGCAAGTGATGCCTCAGCCCGGAGTGCCGAATGAGGCAACGGCCGTGACCCAATTAGCCAGTGAAGATTTAGCCAAACGTTTGAGCATAGACGTTGGCCGCATTTTACTTCGCAGCAGCGAAAGCGTTGATTGGCCTGATAGTTCACTAGGCTGTCCCGCCCCGGGATATGCTTACATGCAAGTCATTACCCCTGGTTACAAAATTATGTTGGAGGCGGATGGGCAACTGTTTGATTACCATACCGACATGAAACAGCATTTTGTTTTGTGCGGGGAGGATGGCCAGCCGGTTGCTCCATGATGTGTGTTTTGTGGATTAGTTCATCTGGTTTTTCATCGCCCCAGGGGCAACAAAAAGGAGGCTCTTTGCGGGAGCCTCCTTTTTATTTTGCGTCAGAATTCAGGATGACCCAGATGCGTTCCCCTAAAATTTAACCATTGTCGGGGAAGCAGCCCTGTTTACGGGACAATTCTAAAGCCGTCAATGATCTCACCGGTGAAGCCATGCGTCGAACCATCCCAATACATGCTGAAGCTGCCGCAAGCGGTATTGGTTCCGGTTGTCGTGTTGGCGCAGACGAAGATGTCGGCGCCATCACCGCTTAATCCGGTAACAGAGAATGCCCCGTTGGTGCTGAGATAGGTGTCGCTCCCTTTCACGTAGGCGCCGAAAATATCTTCGGTGGTAGCGGTCAGTCCAACATCAGAGCCGTCAAAATAGAGCGCCCATGATCCGCTGGTGTTGGTTCCCAACGAAGTGGCGGTGAAGACGAGGAGGTCTTCGTCGGCGCTGGAGACGCCAGTAACGGTGGCGGAACCGATGGTGCTGATGACTAAACGGCCGTCTGGCAATACCGTCATCGCATCAATATCTTCACTGCTCGTCGTCAGTTCCACATCTGAGCCATCAAAGAAGAAGCCGAATGTGCCTGCGGTATTATCGCCCAACGACGTTGGATAGAATTGGACAATATCAGAATCATCGACTGAACCAATGCCGGGCACGGTGGTGCCGGTATCCATGGTCATCAATATCGAGCCATCGGACAGGAAGGCAAAGCCATTGACGTCGGTGGTGATGCCCACATCGGAGCCATCGAAATACATGGACCAGGCGCCGGAGCTGCTGGTGTAGGCGACGATATCTTCGTCATTGAAGGCGAAGCCAACGTTGCCATTGGTAGTGGAACTCATGTAGATCACTTCGCCGCCGGGTACGGGTGTATTGGTTGGGGTTGGCGGAACGCTGGTCGCCGTGGGCGGGACGCTAGTGGCCGTTGGCGGAACACTTGTGGCCGTCGGCGGAACCGGCGTGCTGGTGGGCGCTGTGCCGCCCTGGGTGCAGATTTCCACGCTCCAACCGTTCAGGCTGCCGCCATCCAGATTGGCGCTGTCGTGAATGGTCAGGGTCCAGGTTCCGGCGCTGTTTTGGCCGTCGAAAGCGGACAGCGGGTTGCTGGGCTGGTAGGTGCCACCGCCGATGGGCGGGCAGGGCCAACTGCCGGGCGCTGCTTCATCGTCCAGATTCAGGGCGAAGTTGTCTTCGCTGGAGCAAGAGCGGGCCATAATTTGCACGGCCGTTCCCGCCGGGCTGCTCAGGTTAAAGTCCAGATCGTTAATCCAGGTGTGCGTGCCATTCAAGTTCAAGACATTCACGTCAGCAATAACGCCGCCGCCAGCCACATTAACAATCGAGGTGACCGTGGGCGTGCCGCTGGTAGTGATGGTCTGCGGGACGTTGGCGCTGTTGTAGACCGTGCAGGTCGTCGGTCCAGGCGTGTTGGTGGGCAGCGGCGTGTTGGTGGCCGTCGCTGTTGGGCCAGGCGTCGGCGTCGGGCCGACGTTGCAAGTGGACCAGGAGTTGGCTGAAACCCAGGTAGACCAGCGCGCCGTAGCCTGATTGCGGGAATACTCGCCCAGGTACCAGAAGGTCACGCCGTTCGGGTCCATGGCCATGCCGGTATAATCGCCCCAACGCCGGGGAGCGGTGTCGTAGGCTGTGTAGTTGGCTTCGCCGGCGTGAATCAGGGTTTCATTTTTTAATGTGCCCAAAGCGTCGCCAGCTTCGCGCCCGGCGACATAAACGCTGGGGTAAATGCTGGCGCTGGTTTTGGTGTAACCCACCATCATGTCGCCGCAGGCATTCACCGCGAGGTCTGGGAAGCTGCGGTATTCGCCAGCGCTGGAAAGGGTGCCTTGTTGGATCAGGCTGGGCGTGCCGCTGCCGATATTGATTTCGTACCAGCGGATGCAGTTTACGGTGCCACTGCCAGGGTTACAGCCTACGGTATGGGTGGCCCACAGGTGGCCGCCCCAATATTCCACATCCAGCAAACGGTTGTCGTTGCCCTGGATGGTGCCGCCGCCTAATTGTATTTGGGTGACAGGCAGGCTGTAGCTGTTGACAGAAACTGTGCCGACAGAGGTGAAGGACGGGGTGGTCCAGGGATTGGCAAAAGCCCAAACCGTCAGAGTGCTCTGGTTGTTGCCATATTGGGCATCGACAAAGTAGTGGGGTTCGTTGATGTTTGTCGGCCAGCCGCCGGTGGTAAAGCCTTTGAGTTTGGCCGGTTGGATGGTGAAGTTGGTGGAACCGACGTTGATTTTAGCCGAATTGGCAGCCTGTCCGGCGTACATGGCGTCTTTTTGGAAGGCAAAGACGTGGTTGCGCACGAAGGAGGCGCCGAACATATTGGCGCCCAGGTAGATGGCGTCCTGGCCAATGCCCATGTGGGGGTAATCGAAGAAGTAATCGGTGCCGCCGCCGGGGTTGCCATCAAAGGAGTAGAGGTACCATAAACCGGTGGCGCTGTCGGTTTGGGAGACGGCGATGCAGGCGTAGCCGTTGTCGCCGCCGTTGACGTTAGGATCGTAGGCGGTGATGCCCATGACGTAACGGCCGTTCTCTTCATCATATTGCGAGTATGGGTCGAACATGACGACGCTGCTGCCCGTGCCGCAGTTTGCGCCCCAGAAAGCGGAGTACAGTGTGGGGCCGATCAGGCTGTTGCCGTTTTTATCGAAAACTTGGAAGCTGGTGTTCACCCCGACGACGATGTGGTCTTTACCCACCATGATGTCTGGGTCGGGCGGAACGCCTTGCTGCGATTGGGTGTAGTCGATGGCCTTGAAGCTGGCCCCGCTGGTGAAGATGCCCAGCGGCAGTTGCACGTTGGGATCGTAGTTTTGTACGGTCCGGTCAACGGGTTGGGCGGCCGATTCTTTGAGCAAAGCCTGATACGCGGCGTCGTTCACCGGACCTTCGTTCACTTCTATGTCCATCAGACCTGCTTCGTATTCTTTTTTCATCCGGTCTTCGGCGGCCGGACCGCTGGGAACGTCTTGCATATTGACGATTGCCGGACGCACGGCGTTGCCGCGCACCAGGGTGATGTCTTCGCCAACGGCCGTTAGTCCAATCACTTCCCCATTGTTGGCGCTAATACGACCGGGAGCCAGGGCTAACTGCACGGCTTCCTGGCGGGCGGTGGTTTCTGGCGCCAGGCCGGCCGTGCGGAACAGCAGCCAGCCGCCAGCAAACAACAAGACGAGTACAAGACCCATACCAATATACTTTGACTTAATCATGCGTTTTCTCTCCTCCAACTCCAGTTTAGGTAGCTCTTCTCAGGCACAAAATTGTAAAGAAGGCCATGGTTGAGGCCGGAAAATTCGATTTAACCCGAATGTCCCATAGACAAACGACAAAACATTCTGCCTTTGTCACAGGCCAACCAATCGTATACTATTAGGTTCCTGCTCCGAGAAGGTAGAAAAATACTCCGAGTTTGCTCCGAATTTTCGGAGTGGAGGTTGAAGCGATGGCCAACCGGCCGGCCCAGCAATTTGCTCGACTATTAACCGAGGCTGTTTACCACATTCGTCACCTGGAATCGAAAAGCATTCAGGCCGTCCAGGATGATTTGGGTTATGCGTTGGGCAAAAGGGGCGGCTCTTCAATTGAATACTGGCGCAAGGGGTATGTGCCCGCCAAAATAGAGGATGTCGAAAAACTGGCTGTGGAATTGGCCGAACACGGCCGGTTTACGCGGCAATGGATGCTGCAATTTTTGCGCAGCGCTGAATACCCCGAGCCAGACGGTTTATTGGATCGGTTGTATGACGTGTCGCCGCCAGTAGAAACGGCCGTATCTCCCCATGAAGCAGCAGGAACGGCCGTTCCCGCCAATTTTCCCGCCCCGCCAACCCCATTTCTCGGCCGCGTCGCCGAGTTAGCTGCCATCATCGAGCAATTACAAAACCTCGACTGCCGCATCCTTACCCTCGTCGGGCAGGGAGGCATCGGCAAAACCCGCCTCGCCCAACAAGCCGCGCTTGCCCGCCCAGAACTTTTCCCCGATGGCGTCTATTTCATCCCCCTGGCCACCGTCAACTCGCCCGAATTTATGCTCTCCACCATCGCCAACGCCATCAACCTTTCTTTTGCCGACAGCGCGCTGCCCCGCGCCCAGTTATTGAACTATCTGCAAAACAAACGCCTGCTGCTGATCATGGACAATTTTGAACACCTGATGCTCGAAGCCACATTGATCGCCGAAATTGTGGCCCAGGCGCCCCAGGTGCAGGTGCTGGTCACTTCCCGCGAACGGCTGCGGCTGCATGGCGAATGGGTTTATCCGGTGCGGGGCATGCAAGTGCCCACCCGTAAAATGACCGAACGTCTGACGCCGGAAGCGTGGGCGGAAATGGCTGAATACAGCGCTGTGCAGCTTTTCTTGCAGAGCGCGCGCCGCGCTTCGGCAGACTTTGATCTCACGCCGACGGCCGTGCCGCATGTGGTGCGCATCTGCCAGCTTGTTGATGGGTATCCGCTGGCCATTGAACTGGCCGCCACCTGGGTACGGCTGTTTACCTGCGCCGAAATCGCCGCCGAAATAGAACGTGATTACGAAATTCTGAACACAAACTGGCGCGATATGCCCGCCCGTCACCGCAGTTTGCAGGCTGTATTTGATTATTCCTGGCAGTTGTTGCCAGAAAGCGAACAACAGGTGTTGTGCCAATTAACCGTTTTTGAACGGGGATTTCAGCGGGAAGCGGCCGTCGCCGTGGCGCAGACCTCTTTGCCGGTGTTGGCTTCGCTGGTCGATAAATCCTTTTTGCAGCGCAGCGTGACGGAACCGCGAGAAGGGCATCGGGAAACGGCCGTGATTCGTTTTGAGCTGCACGAATTATTACGCCTCTACGTTATCGGTAAACTAGACGAAGAAATGCGCACGGCCGTGCAAGACCGCCATGCCGCCTATTACGCCGCCTTTCTCCAAAAACGCCGCCTGCGCCTCCAGGAACGCGAACAACTGGCCGCCCTGGCCGAAATCGGCGCCGAAATCGACAACGTACGCGCCGCCTGGAGTTGGGCTGTCGAGCGCGGCGATATCGAAGTTATCCGCAGCGCCATCGACCCTCTATTCCTGTTTTACGATATTCGCGGCTGGCTGCAAGAAGGCAGCGAAATCTTCAAAACGGCCGCCCAACGCCTGCGCGCCATGCGCCAGACAAAAACCAACGCCATCGACGACATTATCTGGGGCAAGGTGCTGGCCCGTGAAGGGCAGTTCGCCTATCGCCTTGGCCTGTACGAACGCGCCCGCAGTCTTTTGCTGGAAAGCCTGCCCATCTTCCGCAAGCTCGACATGCAAAAAGAAACCGTCTTTCTGCTCAATCTTCTGGGCAAAATCGCCTATCGTCAGGGCGCATACATCGAGGCGGAAACCCACTGCCAGGACAGCCTGGCTATTTGCGACCGCCTTCAATACGAGTGGGGCAGGGTCAGCGCTCTGGCAACCCTTGGTCACCTGGCCGTTGACCGGGGCGCCTACGACGAGGCCAAACGGCTGTACGGCCAGGGTTTGCAATTGGGGCAGCAGGCCGGCGACCAACACAGCGTAGCCATGCTGCTCAACGATCTGGGCAACGTCAGTTGGCGGTTGGGTGAATACCAGCCGGCGCGGCAGCTTTGCGCCCAAAGCCTGACGCTTTTTCAGGAAATCGATGACCGTCAGGGTATCGCCATGGCGTACAAAAATCTGGGTAACATCGCCGGAGACACCGGCGATGTGGAGCAAGCCCGGTCACTTTACCGCACGGCCCTGGCTATTTGTCAGGAGATTGGGTATCGCTGGGGCGCGGCCGCCTTGCTGAACAATCTAGGCAACGTGGCCTGGGAGATGGGCGATTATGAAGAAGCCCGCCAATATTGCGCCCAAAGCGTCGCCGTTTGGCGCGAAATCGGCTTTCTTTGGGGGATTGCCGGTTCGCTGGAGACGCTGGCGAATGTGGATGTGGCTCTGGGTGAAACACATCATGCCCGCGCTTACATTCGTGAGGCATTGGAAATTGGGGCGGCGATTAACGCCGTGCCCCTGGTGCTGGATGTGTTGATCAGTCTGGCGCGGCTGCTGCTTACAGAAGGGCAGCAGGAAGCTGCCGGAGAAATTTTGGCCTATGTGCTGCATCACCCGGCCATGGACCAAGAAGGGCGCACCAAGGCGCAGTCGCTGATGCGAGATGTGCCGCTGGTTATGCTGGCGGCCAATGGGGCACAAAAGGGGATAGACGAAGTGGTAACGGCCGTTCTCCGCACCATTCTCTAAAACCCGCCGGGAACCGGACACGCGCTCACTCTTAATCGCCGCTCTCCGCCACTGCCAGAGGCGACAACTTGCCTCTGGGCGCGCCGGCAGGTGATAAAACTCATTGCCTGAATGTGCCAAATGACATTGCATTCATCTACTTGGTCCGGGTATTCTGCTCATGAGGGGTTAATTACCAGGTAAACGCAAGACACCCTGCCCTATAGCCAGCACCCAAGCCAATTTCCAGTTCATCTAGCAGTCTGTCGGAGAACCTCTTTTTGTAGCCGGGGTATCCTTACCCCGCCTCTGGAAGACGCGGTAAGAAACCGCGGCTATGGGTACTTTTCCGACAAACTGCTAGCCAGACCCAAAACGTTTCAGACTGCAAACTTGCAGTTGCCAGTCAGACAAATCCGTTCGGGTTTGTCTGGACTATTTCCCGCCATCAATGCGCACCCAATGTCGCCACAATCGAGACGAAAAGGAGCATACCTATGACTGACCGCCAGGCTTCTGAGATTGACAGGAAAACGGCCGTTTTCGACCAATTCTCGCGCCATGTTTCCTCCGGCAAAGCCGCCTTTTTCCAGATGGCCGGCATCGATTTTGTACAGGGTCGCCGCAGCGGGCCATTTATCTGGGACATGGCCGGGGAAAAGCGCGTGATTGACTGCCATTGCAACGGCGGGGTATTCAATCTGGGGCATCGCCACCCGGAAGTTGTGCAGGCGCTTATAGACAGCCTGCAAACGTTGGACATTGGCAACCATCACCTGGTTAGCGAGCCGCGAGCCAGGCTGGCCGCCAGGCTGGCTGAAGTAACGCCGGGAAATTTGTCGTACACGGTTTTTGGCGTGGGCGGCGGCGAGGCAGTGGACCTGGCGTTTAAGGTGGCGCGAGGATTCACCGGGCGGCAAGAAATTATCTCGGCGCGCGGCGGGTATCATGGGCACACCGGGCTGGCGCTGGCGGCCGGTGACGCGAAGTATTACCAACCTTTTGGCGAGCAGGCGCCCGGTTTTGTGCAGGTTCCGTTTGGTGATATAGCGGCGATGGAAACGGCCGTTACCCCGCAAACTGCCGCTGTCATCCTGGAAACCGTCCCCGCCACCAATGGCATCCTGGTTCCGCCGCCCGATTACCTGGCTCAGGTGCGCGCCATTTGTGACCGGCACGGCGCGCTGCTCATCAGCGATGAAATCCAGACAGGGCTGGGACGCACGGGCAAATTGTGGGGCGTGGAGCATTTTGGCGTGGTTCCAGACATCATGGTGCTGGGTAAAGGACTTTCCGGCGGCATTTACCCCATTTCGGCTACCTGTTTTCGTCGAGAACTGGAAGGCGTGTTCCACGAGGATCCGTTCATTCATATTTCCACCTTTGGCGGGGCGGAAGTGGGCTGCCCGGTGGCCCTGCGCGTCTTGGCGATGGCCGCCGATCCCCAATTTTTAAACCACGTCAGCGAAATGGCCACTTTTTTTGCCCAGGGTTTTGCCCAATTACGGGCCAAACATCCTGCTGTGCTGGTGGGTTTACGCCAGTTGGGACTGATGATGGGCATTGAGATGGTGAACGAATACTGCGGCCCTTTGTTTTCTAAGGCGGCCTATGATCAGGGGCTGCTGTCGGTTTATGCCTACAACGACACCCGCGTGGCGCAATTCCTGCCGCCGCTCATCATCGACCGGGCGCTGGCTGAGGATATTTTGCGTCGTGTGGATGCCGCTCTAACGCAGGTAGCCCACATGTTGGGAGGCTAAACCAATGGCCGACATCACAGTCGACTCGGATTTTTTGCGCCGTTTTGAGGCCGGGCTGGATCCGCTGCACCCGGAGCGCAGCGTTATCCCGGCGCAAGTTTTGGGATACGGCGAAATCAGCACGGTGATTGCCATGGAAGGGGGCGATCCGAACCTGGTTTATAAGCGGATGCCGCTATTTCACAGCGAGGCCGAGGCTGCGGCTTACGCGCAGTTATACAACGACAGCCAGGCCGTGTATGCGGATATTGGCGTGCAGACTGCGCCGGGGGCGATGGTTTGGTTTGCGGCGGAGAACGGCCGTTACACAGTTATCTACCTGGCGCAGCAAAAACTGCCGGTTCACGCCATCGCCAACAAAACAGTCCACCAACTGGACGCGGCGGCGGCCCTCACCTTGTTTGCCGCTGTTCTGGGCGAGTTGCAAAAGGTGTTTGCCTTTAACGAAACCAATCGGGGCCAGGTGGAGGTGGGTTTCGACGGGCAGCTTTCCAATTGGGCTGTAGCCGATCTTGATCCGGCAGTTGGCGGGCTGCCAGACCCGGTGCAGTTGGTTTATTTCGATACCAATTCGCCCCTGCTGCGCAAAAACGGCGCAGAGCAGCTCAACGCCGAAATCTTTCTGCGCAGCGCGCCATCCTTCCTGGTGGGGCTGCTGAAACGGCTTTACCTGGAAGAAATCACCACGCGCTACTACGACCCTCGCAAGGTAGTGATCGATTTGCTGGGCAATCTTTACAAAGAACAGCGACCTGAACTGATTCCTGATCTGGTAGGGTTGAGCAATGAATATTTTGCCGGGCGCAGCGGATTTTCGCCGATTACCCCGGAGGAAGTTGAGCGATATTATCGGGAAGATGCATTTATTTGGCGTTTATACCTTTCTTCTCGCCGTCTGGATCGTACGCTGCACCGTTTGTGGGGAAAACCGTACATACACATTTTGCCGGGTAAAATTAAGCGTTAGCGCCGCTCTATGCGCCATTTGTCTGCCAGTGTTATACTCTGCCCATCTAACCATATGCCGCCCTGGCAGCTTGAGAGGTAAAAATTATGTCTTTTGAATCGGATTATCAACCAAACATTCCCGGCTCAATTTCAGAGGCGAAGTTGGCCGAAACGTTTAACGCCGTGATGGCGCGGGTGTATTTGTGGATGACGTTGGGGCTGGTGGTGACAACGGCCGTGTCCTTTTACGTCGTCACCCAACCGGCGGTTATGAATTTCGTGTTTGGCTCCTTTTGGGTGCTGATGGTCTTGTTTATCGCCCAAATTGCGCTGGTCATTGCCCTGGTGCGGTCATTAAACAAGCTGTCTACGGGGGCGGCTTTGGCTATGTTTTTTGCTTATGCGGCCTTAAATGGCGTGACCCTGTCGTCGATTTTGCTGGCCTATGATTTGGGTGTGGTGACGATGGCTTTTGGCGTAACGGCCGTGGTCTTCACCCTGCTCACCATCGTTGGTCTAACCACCAAACAAGATCTCACCAAATGGGGACCGATCCTTTTCTTCGGCCTCATCGGGATTATTTTGGCGACGCTGGTTAATATGTTTCTGCGCAGCAGCACCCTCGACCTGATCATCACCTATCTCGGCATCATCATCTTCCTGGCGCTGATTGTCTACGACACCAAATATATCAAAAAGATGACCTATGCGGCCGCTGCCCAACAGGGCGATTTGCAAGCCGTCATTGGCCGGATCAGTGTCTTGGGCGCGTTAAAACTTTACCTGGACTTTATCAACCTCTTCCTTTACATTCTGCGCCTCCTGGGCCGCCGCCGCTAACCGAAGGGTTGGTGAAGACCCTAAGGGTTTTAGCTCCTCAAGGTCTAATTTCTCAAATACAAACCCTTAGGGTCTGCGAAGGTACGAACAAAAAAAGAGACATTCGGTTTTTCCGAATGTCTCTTTTGTGTTTTTAGAATTACCAGTTGATTAGTGAACGTGGCCGTGGGCCAATTCTTCGTCTGTGGCCTGGCGTAAGCCGGAAATTTCGATGTCAAACGTTAGAATTTCACCGGCCAGCGGGTGGTTAAAGTCGAGCAAGACTTCATCAGCGCGGATTTCGGCGACATAGGTCTCAATCAGTTGACCTGTGCCTTGATCGCGCATGCGCAGCCCCATCCCTTCTTCCAAATTCAAATCATCCGGAAACATGGCGCGAGAAACAACCTGATATGCGTCAGGATCGATATCGCCATAACCGTCGACGGCCGCTACCGTAACTTTTTTGTTATCGCCGATAGCCATGCCATAAAGTTCTTTTTCCAGACCCGGAATGATCTGGCCAAAGCCTTGTAAAAACTGTAAAGGGTCGCCTTCTACAGACGAATCAACTACCTGGCCGTCTTCAAGGGTCAGGGTGTAGTGCATACTAACGACCAGATTATCGGCAACCTTCAAATGTTGGCTCATTAAGCATCAATCCTAAATTTTGTTGACGTTTACAGCGGCCAGACCTTTCTGCCCCATCTGTACGTTAAATTCGACACGTTCGCCTTCGGCCAGAGTCCGAAAGCCTTGTTGTCCGTTGATAGCAGAGAAGTGTACAAACACATCGCCGCCGTTGTCGCGGGCAATAAAACCATAGCCTTTTTGGTCGCTAAACCATTTGACTGTTCCTTGTTCTACATCGTCCATCTTAAAAAATCTCCTTCAAATTACAGCTTTGTTTCAGAAAAAAAACCGTCCAGACTGTGTAAGTCTGGACGGTTTTCTCAGTTGCCGAAACAAAAACTTACTCAATCTTAAAGAAAACTTTATCCCAAGTTTGGGAGCAAGTCAATAATAATTTGGCGGCTGCGGGCCGTGAGTAGGGCAGGGTTGGGCGGCGATGAACGGCCGTTTGGTTACTTTTTATAGGTCCAATCGACACGGCCGTAATCCGGATGTTCGCCCCAACCCTGGTCAGACAGCCAGCGGGAAAAGCGGGGGGCAATTTGGTAGATGACCGACAGCGGTCCCAGGTAGCGGGGCAGGGTGAGGATGGGCTGTTTCTTTTGCATGGCGCGGAGTACGGCCGTGGCCACTTGCGGCGGCGTGAGCGCCGGTAGATATTTGTTTAGTTTGGGCGTTCGGCCTGGTTGGACATGTTTTTTGAAGAAATCTGTGCCGGCTACCGTGCCCAGGCGCACCAGCGTGGCGCTGACCGGTGTGTGCGCCAGTTCCATTTGCAGGGTGACGGTGTAGGCGTCGATGGCCGCTTTGGTGGCTGTGTATGCCGCCGACGAACCGCGCACCAAAATGCGGGCGGTGATGGAACCGACGGTAACGATGCGGCCCTGCCCGGCGGCCAGCATCCAGGGGAGCGCCGTGCGCACGCCAGTTACCATGCCATCGTAGCCGACGCGCATGGTATGCTGCGCCTGGTCGATGCTCATGTCCAGCACGTCGTCCCACTGCACGTAGGCGGCGTTGTGGATGAGGATGTCCAGACGGCCGTTTCCCCCATATACCTCTTCCAGCCAGCCAACATATTGCCCCCGGTCGGTCACATCACAGCGCGCCAGAGAGATTTGCTCATGCCAGGGCAGCGCCTGGCGCTCGTTTTCCGCCCGTTCCAGGCTGGCCGCCGAATAACCGCAGGCGTAAACTTGCGCGCCGTGCGCCGCCAACGCCTGGGTCAGCGCCCAGCCGATGCCTTGTGTGCCGCCGGTGATCACGGCCGTTTGCCCGCTAAGAAATGGTTCCATGCCTGTGTCCTGTTGTGTGTTCTTGTCGTTACCAGCGACGTGCAGCCCACACGAATAAATGAGCGCATTTTGGCCGCCGCTGTGCCTTGATATAAAATCCCGCGAGTAACAATACAGACCCCAAGGGTTTGCTCCTGAGAGTTTGGATTATTTGGGCGCCAAACCCTTGGGGTCTTGCCCGAGAAATCTGAACAGTTGCTCCCACGACCCTTTTTATCTTGAGGTACAACCTGTTGCAAGCAATTCAAAAAACCTGGGCCAGAGATTGGCAAATGAACGGCCGTACGGCCGTTCTGCTTGTGGCCCTCATCTCCTTTCTTCTTTTTCTAACTACCCTTCAACTGCATATCAACGGCAGCAGCCACCCTTATGCCACCGACGTGGGCGAAATCCAAAACGCCCTGCCGCGTTGGGGAACCATCCACTACAACGGCTATCCCCTGTACACCTTCATTGGCTCTTTGTTTGTGACGGTTTTGCGCGGCCTGGGTGTGGCGCCGGCGCTGGGCGCGTCGCTTTATTCGGCCGTGTGGGGGGCCATCAGCGTGGCCTTGCTGGCGCAGTTGATGCTGGTCCTGGGCGTTCAGCCGCTGGTCGCGGCCGTGGCGTCGCTGATGTTTGCCCTGGCAACTTCCATCTGGGTGGATGCTTCCGTGGCCGAAGTCCACACCATGTCTATGGCGCTCACTTTTATCACCTTGTGCTTTGCCGTGCGTTTTGGCCGCAACGGGCAAAAATCGGACCTGTACTGGCTGGCGTTTTGGGGCGGCATGGTGTTGGCGCACCAGCGCGCCTTCGCATTGTTTTTGCCCGCTGTCTTGTTGTGGGCGTTTCCGCATTGGCGGCTGGTTGTGCGCCACCTGCTGCCGGTGTTGGCTCTCGGTTTTATTGGGCCGCTGACCTATCTTTACCTGCCGCTGCGCGCCTGGATGGGCGCGGATTGGACGTACAGTTCGCCGGGAACCTGGCAAGGATTTTGGGCGCTGGTGTTTTATACGCGCTCTGATCTGGTGATTGTGCCGGACACGGCCGTTCTCTGGCTGGAGCGGATTCGTGGCATTCTGGCGCTGCTCAGCGACGATTGGCCCTGGCTGCTGACTGCTCTGGGCGCGGTTGGGCTGCTGCTGCCCGGCAGCCCGGCGCGTTGGCAAGAGCGCTGGGGGCTGCTGTTCACCTGGGCGCTGCACCTGCCGATCAGCTTCATCGTCTGGGAAGGGCGCGTGTCGGATGCCTTGCTGGCCGTGAAGCTGCCGATTGTGGCGATGGCGGCGATTGGGCTGGCGTTGTTGGCGGAACGGGTGTGGCACAAACGGCCGTCGCTGGGCAAGCTGGTTGTGGTTGGCGGGCTGGGACTCCTGGTCTGGTTGTTTTTCGCCAACCGCCCGGATGTGCTGGCGGTTACGCGTGACCGCAGCGCCTTCGACACCATCGCCCTGGCGCAGCGAATACAACCGGCGGCCGACGGCCGTGCGCAAACGCTGATGGCGCTGTGGGGCCACGATTATTGGGCGCTGACCTACGCCCAGGCCTACGACGGCCAATTCCCCGACCTGACTCTGGTGCATCACGACAATGACTTTGCGGCCATCGCCCAAAACAGCCATTTGTTTACCCTGAGTAAAACATTTTATCAGCGGTCCCCCGATTGGTGGGCCACTCTGTTAGGGCCGATCTCCCTGACTTCGGCGGCGCCCGACATTGTGGAAATTCAAACCCGGCCGCAAATCGCCCCCATCGCCCCGGCTGCGGACGCGCTGGCTCTGGGCAACGGCATTGCCATCCATCAGGCGGATCTGGCGTGGCTGTCTGCTGACCAACTGCTGCTTACCGTTACCTGGCAGGCGCAGCAGGCCGGGCTGGCCGATTACAGCGTGGCGGTTCACCTGGTGGCGCAGGATCCGCCGGCCGGGCCGCAAGATATTTTGGCGCAGGCCGACAGCACGCATCCGGTGAATGGCTGGTATCCTACGTCGCGCTGGCAGCCCGGCGAGTTGGTGACGGACCATTTTCTGTTGTCTGTGCCGGGTGGTTCTGCGCCGCAAGCGGTGCGGGTGGGGATGTACCAATCGCTGCCGGATGGTTCTTTCCAAAATACGGCGTGGTTGTCGCTGGCTGTGCCGGAACGGCCGTTGCCCTGACGGCCGTTTACCTTTCAGGCGTGTCGGCGAAGGTGTTGAGATGTTCTTGCAGGTGTTGGCGCGCGCGGTAAAGGCGCGTCTTTACCACGTCGATGGAGATGTTGAGCGTTTCGGCCGTTTCTTGAGTCGATAACCCTTCCACTTCGCGCATGATGAAGACGGTTTGCAGTTTGGGCGGGAGATTGGTGACGGCCGTTTCCAATTCTTGTCTTACTTCCTCAATGGTCACTTCACGTTCCGGCAGGCAGCACCAATCAAACAATTGACGCGGCACAAAACCGGTCTCTGTGAGCCAGATTTCCTCAATCGAAGCCGTGGTGGGGTCTGTTTTGCGCAGGCGCATCAGGGCGTTGTTATAGGTGATGCGGTAAAGCCAGGTTTTGATGTTGGCCCGTCCTTCAAAGGAAGCCATCGCCCGAAAAGCGTTCAGAAATGTCTCCTGCATCACGTCTTCGGCGTCGGCTTCGTTGTGCAGCAGGCTGAGGGCCAGCCGGTAAATATCCGGGCCGTAGCGGTCCATGCAGATGGCGCAGGCGGCCTTGTCGCCGTTTTGGATGCGCTCGATGAGCGCTTCGTCAGAAAGTTCAGTCATCATGGTGTGTGTCTGCTCGCCTCTCGCTCTATCTGCTGCGCAACAATCTCTTTTCACGCATCATGCTCACGCATTACCCCTGGTTTCCCCGTTCAACGTCACAACCAGCCGCCGGCTGTGCGCCCGGTCACGGTGTTCGCACAGGTAAATGCCCTGCCACATGCCCAGGTGGAGACGGCCGTTCTTAATCGGCATCGTCACGCTCGCGCCCAAGAGCGCCGCCTTCAGGTGCGCCGGCATGTCGTCTGGCCCTTCATCGGTGTGCCGATAATAGGGTGCGTTTTCGGGAGCCAGCTTGTTGAAATGGCTCTCGAAGTCCTGACGCACGGTCGGGTCGGCGTTTTCGTTTAGCGTCAGCGAGGCGGAGGTGTGCTGGATGAAGACGTGGGCCAGCCCCACGGTATAGTCCCGCAGTTCGGGGATCTGCTGCACAATTTCGGCCGTCACCAGGTGAAAGCCGCGCCCTTTCGGGGATAAGGTGATTTCTTTTTGGAACCAGGTCATGATGGGGTGCTTTGTCGCAAATTTTCAACGGGCAGATGATCGGCCAGGGCGATCAATTCCGGATCGCCGGTTAGCAGCACGCCTTGAAACTCCAGGGATGCGGCGGCGGCAAAAGCATCTGCATATGACAGCCGGTGACTTGCCTTTAGCTGGGCCGCAGCAAAAATGCGCTCTTCGGTGGCTTGCAGTAATGTCAGAGGCAGTTGGCGAATGTCGGCGATGGTCTGACGCGCTTCATCTTCACCCTGAAGGCGGCTGACAATATAAAACAGTTCGCCTAAATTAATCAGTGACATGAGCAACTGTATTTGCTCATCGGTTTGCGCCCGGTTTAACAGCGTATGAACGCGCCCGGCGGCCGGTTCTTCTTGCTGCAACAAGGCGATTAGCGCCCAGGCATCGAGAATGAATGTGTTTTCCATGTGTTAAATGCTGTCACTATTTTGAGACGTTAATTCTTCCTGATGTTCGGTTTGTAGGGCGTTTAATAGTTCGCTTTGCCGGTACTTGCCATACAGACGAGCCAGGGCTGAGGATTGATTGACGGGGGTCAGGATAATCTCGTCATTTTCCAGCCTGACATCAAACCGGTCGCCCGGCTTTAACCCCAACGATTTGCGCACCTCGCTGGGAATGACCAACTGTCCTTTGGAAGATAAACGAACGGGCATAAAATCACCTCTTGTTGTCTTACTATTCCGACTTAATTGTAAGACGTTTGGCGGCGCGTTGTCAATTTTGCTCATTCGAGCGGCGTGACGGTCACGGCCGTTTCCAGCACCACATGGTCGGCTACGGCCGTTCCCGATTCATCCACCACCGGCAGCCGCGCGCCGGTAATGGGATCGTATAGGCCAATTTCCAGCGTGTAGACGCCCGCCGGGGCGTTGGCGGCGATGGGCATGGCGTAGGCGTCGATGATCACTTCGCCGGGCCGCCAGCCGGTGGTGGGGCGACGGCCGTTCACCGGCTCGTTGTCTTGCTGGCCCCACAAAAAGTTGTCCGTTTCCGCGTTGTAGACCTCGCCCAGCAGGTGGGTGAAGACCTTGTAGGGCTGGGTGACGGCCTGGTCGGTTTGCCAGTAGAGCGTCATGTGCAGCGCGCCGCCGGGGGCGACGCTTTCGTTGGCGATGTCATAACCCAGCAGGCGGATGCCGTTGGCAAAGGCCACGTCCAGCGGTCGGCTGATGGTCACGTCGGCCAGATTGACGAAGGTTGTCTGCCGCTGGCGCAGGCGGAAGCCGCCGAAGTGGCTTGTCTCGCCCTGGTTGTTGAAGACGTAGAAGGTGTACTCGCCGGCGGGCGCTTCCGGCGGGATGAGGAGGGCGAGTTCGTCGCGCAAACGGCCGTCTTCCGCCCAGGCTCTTTCCGGCGACAGCGGCACATATTCCCACTGCCAGGCACGGCCGTTTTCGTCCATCAGGCCCACTTCCGCTTCGGCATAAGCCTCCTTCGCGGCTGCGGCGCGCTGCCAGTAGACGCCCAGATGCACGGTGTCGCCGCTGGCGTAGTCGCGGCTGGCCTGATCAAAGCCGGTCAGGGTGACGCCGGGGGCGATGATGATGTCGGCGGGGAAGCGGGGGTGGGCGGCGGGGTTGAGCGTTTCCATCTGGGCGGCGCGTTCCGGGGTGCGGGCGTAGAAGCGCAGGGCTTTGTCGCCGTAGGGGTATTCCCGAACGGCCGTGGCCCGTTCGGCCAGCCAGGCGGGTGCGTGGCCGCCTGGGTCGGTTACCCCGGCGTAGGGGGTGACGACCAGCCACAGGCCGTCGCTGCTTTCCCAAAGGGGCGTCAGAAAATCGGCGGCGGTTTGCGGACCGACGTCCCACAAATGGGGCAGCCCGGTCCAATCGTCGGGGTAGTGGTAGGCGAAAATCGGCCAGTCGCGGTCGCTGTAGAGCACGACGGCGTCGCCGGGGTGGGCGTAGGCTTGTAGGGCGCGGCCCAGGGAAGTGTAGTCGTCGATGCGGACACGGCCGTTGTAATACCCGCGCATACCGGCCAGCGACACGCCTATCACCACGGCGGCGAGGGCGGCGGTGAGGGGCCAGCGACGGCCGTTCCCCAACCGCCCCAGCCCCCGACGAGGTGCTGAGGAAGCCGGGCAGGGCATAAACCAGCCACGCCCCGACGATGCCCAGGATGACAAGCTGCGCCGCCCCCCATTTCAGCAAGGATTGGCGGCGGTTGGGGGCGTGTCGCAGTTCCCACAGCCAGGCGATGTTGATGGCTACGGGGATGGGGAAGAAGAGGTAGAGGGTCAGCAGTCCGGCCGTCATGCAGAAAATGTAGAGGGCGTAGTCGGCCGGTTTGCCGCGCGCCCAGACGCGGCGGGCGGCCCAGGTTCCCAGCACAGCCAGGAAACCGGCCAGGGCGTACATGCGCATCTCTTGGGACCAGACGATGTGGAAGCGGGAGAGGGTGAGGAAGAGGGCGGCGAGGAAGCCGACTGGTTTGTTGGCTGTGGCGCGGCCCAGCAGATAGGTGGCGGCGATGGTGAGTGTGCCGAAGACGGCCGAGAACATGCGCAGGCCAAATTCGCTGTCGCCGCTGGCGGCGCGCCACAGGTGCAGCAGCCAGAAATAGACCGGCGGGTGGACGTCGTGGCCGGTCTGGTAGGCGATTTGGGCCAGGGATTGGCGGGCGACCCAGACCGACCAGCCTTCGTCCCACCAGACGGCGCGGTCGCCGGCGCGGTGCAGGCGCAGGGCGAAGGCCAGCAGCAGCAGGGCGACCATCAGCCAGGGCCAGAGGTTGTGGGTGTGGTGGCGTGATGTGGGTTGGCGGTCCATGCGGGGGATTAAACTATGAATGCGGAGGTTCGTCAACGTGGGGCCTGCCCTGGCAGCCAGACCCTCCCGGAAGTTCCGAACTTCCGGGAGGGTTTTGTTTTCAGCTAGCAGTTTGTCGGAAAAGTACCCGTAACCGCGGTTTCTTACCGCGCCTTCCAGAGGCGGGGTAAGGATACCCCGGCTACAAAAAGAGGTTCTCCGACAGACTGCTAGGCTGCCTTGACCATTCTGAAACGGGAAGATTATAATGATTGGACTATTGGTTAATCAAAGAGGATTGATTTCGTGGCTAATGTGGTGGTGGATGCATCGGTTCTGATTGCAGTGGTGACGAATGAGGCGGAAAAAGCCCGGTTGGTGCAGTTAACGCAAGATGTCGATTTGATTGCTCCCCATTCGATTCGTTGGGAGATTGGAAATGCCTTTTCGGCTATGCTCAAACGCCGCCGGATAACTGTGGAAGATGCGATTCGGGCGATTGAGTTGTATCAAAAAATACCGGTCCGTTTTGTGGATGTGGAGATTGAAGAAGCAATCAGGTTAGCAGATGCTCTAAATATTTATGCCTATGACGCTTACCTGGTGCGTTGTGCCATCAAATATAATTCGCCTTTGTTGTCGTTGGATGAGGGTCTGGTTCAATCTGCTAAATCGGCAAAAGCGCAGGTGCTAGAGGTGACAGCATGAGTACGGTTTATACATATTCGGAGGCTCGCCAAAATCTGGCCTCTTTACTGGAGAAAGCGATACGTGAGGGTGAGGTCCGTGTGCGGGGCAAGGATGGGCAGACGTTTGTCATTACGCCGGAGGCGGTGAGTGGTTCGCCCTTGGATGTTGAGGGGGTTGACCTGAATTTAAGCAGGGAAGACATTGTGGCTTTTATTCACGAGGGACGTAAGTACGGTCAATAAAAAGGGGCCTAATCCCTGATGAGTAAACCCTCCCGGAAGTTCCGAACTTCCGGGAGGGTTTTTGTTTTCAGCTAGGGCATGGGGCCGAAGGCGAGTTTTTCCAAAAGCTGCGGCCGGTCGGCCAGGGCGACTTCGGCGATGCCGCGGAAGTCGTTGACCCAGTCGTCCAGTTCATCGAGCTTGGCGTCGCGGGCTTTGGTGGCGTCTTGGGCTTCGCCGATTTCCGTTTGCTGCAAATTATTGGCGGCGTCGGCGGTGGCGACGAGGGCGGCTTCGGTCTGGAGTTTGGCTTCGTCGTAGCCGTAACCGGCCAGAACGGCCGTCAGGTCCGGGTTTGCCAGTAAATTGGCATAAAAATCTTCCGCCTGATTCAGCCAGCCATAAAAACTGCCTTTGCGCGCGCCGTTCAGCTTCAGGGAGGATTGTGCTTTGCTGTTGTCCTTAAAGGCGATGCGCGCCACTTTGAGCGAACGGGAATAAGCCGTTTTAGCCGCTTCCCATTTGGCGTAAAAATCATTTGAGGCGGCGTATTGCTCGCCATATTCAACCAACTGGGTCTGGCTGAGGGATTTGGCTTCTTCGGATAGGGCTTTGCCAGCCAACAACCTGGCTTCATCGTAGCCAAACAAAGCCAATTCGGCTTTGATGTCGGCATCGCTCAGGGCATTTTCGATGGCCATTTGGGCGGCTAATAATCGTTCGTTGGAATTTTGATACGACATGGAAAAAACCTCCTATTGTGTACTGGAACTTTGACGATAAAGGTGGGTTTTGAGAAATTCAGGCGGTATGGCGCATCTGGCGATGATGTGCGACTGACAAAAGCGCCACCGCCCGCGACTTCTCTAAGAAACCCGATTTTTTCTGCCAGAAACCATTTCTGTGGCTCAAAAATGAGATCGTTGGCGTTAGAAACGAGATCGTATGTGCCAGAAACCATTTCTGCGGCTCAGAAACGAGATCGTATGTGCCAGAAACGATTTCTACGGCTCAGAAACGAGATCGTATGTGCCAGAAACCATTTCTGCGGCTCAGAAATGAGATCGTTCGTGCCAGAAATGAGATCAGCACTGCCAGAAACGAGATCGTGTGTGCCAGAAACCATTTCTGCGGCTCAGAAATGGGATCATGGGGGTCAGAAACGAGATCGCACATGCCAGAAACCATTTCTGCAGCTCGTAAAAGGGTTCGATTTATTCAGATTTAAATTTCTATTGAAGACCTACTATTCTTGCACGCTTGGCAAAGTTTGAACGAGGGAAGTTTAGCAAATTTTGGCGGGGAGGCCAATGGTTTGTGGTAGTATTATTGCGGTGTTGGGAGAGAGGGGGAAAGGGAATGGCCGGGGCTTGTTTTATCCCACATTACTCAGAAAGTGCCGAAGCAAAATGAATGTTATACGGAAGTCGAAGGATATGAATGAAACGATCCTATTACGCAAATACCATAAAAAAATTTCTTCTGGATTTGGATAGCATTATTCTGGGGGAACTTGTAAGACACCACGAGTTTGCACTTGAAGAATTGCAAAGAAACGCTTGGATTGACCAAATTCATATTTTGAAGCAGCTTTTTGAAGGGTATACAGATGATGCATTTATCCTTTTTGAGTATGCCATACCGCGAATGGGAAAAAGGGTAGATGTTGTACTTCTAATCAAAGGTTTTGTCTTCGTATTGGAATTCAAGGTCGGAGAAACAAAGTACCCGAATTATGCGATGGAACAGGCTCTGGATTACTCTCTTGATTTGAAAAATTTTCATCAGCAAAGCCATCATAGACATATAATCCCCATAGTGGTTGCAACAGAAGCTCCTCTTGTTACCAATACTCTTTCTTCCTACGATGACATGGTTTATTCGCCCCTGCGAGCCAACAAAACTAACTTGAGAGCAGTTCTTGATGACACTGTTAAAAGCCTTCCAGAACGCACAATTGATTTCGCCTTGTGGCAAGAGTCCGTTTACAAACCAACTCCTACTATTATTGAAGCGGCGCAGGCACTTTACAGAGGTCACGATGTAAGTGAAATTTCCAGGTCCGATTCGGGTGCGATAAACTTGAGCAAAACATCTGCTGCCATTGCTAGGATTATCGATCATTCAAAAAAACACAATCAGAAGTCAATCTGTTTTATTACAGGGGTTCCGGGTGCAGGAAAGACATTGGCTGGTTTGAATATTGCAAATGAAAGACACAATGCTGACGCTGGAGAACATGCTGTTTTTCTTTCAGGAAATGGACCATTGGTAGTGGTTTTACAAGAGGCCTTAGCCAGAAATGAAGTTAGAGACAGCAAGACTTCAGGGTCGCGTATTTCCAAAAACAAAGCGCTGGCCAAAACAAAAGCATTCATTCAAAATATTCATCATTTTCGAGACGACTCAATACAAACAGTTCACCCTCCTATTGAAAAAGTTGCCATATTTGATGAAGCTCAACGAGCATGGACCCTTGAGCAGACTAGTTCTTTCATGAGTAGGAAAAAAGGAATTCAAGGCTTCCAGATGTCGGAGCCCGATTTTCTGATAAGCGTCATGGACAGACACCAAGATTATGCAATTGTGATTTGCCTTGTTGGCGGGGGGCAAGAAATAAATACTGGTGAAGCTGGTTTGCCTGAGTGGTTTTCAGCAATCAAAAGGAATTATCCAAATTGGCACGTGTATGTTTCTGGTGTGTTGACAGATGCAGAGTATACCGGAGGTGACAATATCTATGCCGAAATTAACCCTTCGAGATTACATATTCAAACGGATCTGCACCTATCTGTATCGGTTAGGTCGTATCGCTCCGAAAAAGTATCAGAATTTGTGAGAAACATCATTGACAATAACCAAGCTATAGCCAAGGCTCTATGGGCAGGAATCGAACAAGATTATCCAATTTATCTCACTAGAAACATCGAAACTGCTAGAAATTGGTTGAAGGAGAAAGCGAGAGGTAGCGAACGGATTGGACTTATAGCATCTTCAGGGGGGTATCGTCTTCGTCCGTATGGAATTCATGTTAAGTCAAGTATTGATCCAAAAAACTGGTTTCTTAATGGGAAAGAGGATGTTCGCTCCTCTTATTATCTCGAAGAGGTAGCAACCGAGTTTGATATTCAAGGTCTTGAACTTGATTGGACTTGCGTCGCATGGGATGCTGATTTTAGATATAGCAAGAACCATTGGGAGTATAAAAATTTTAGAGGGTCATCTTGGCAAAATATTAACGACCCAACAAGACAAAAATATCTAAAAAACGCCTATAGAGTTTTACTCACCAGAGCGCGACAAGGAATGATCATATTTGTTCCAGAAGGAAGCAACCAAGATATGACAAGAAAGGCCGAGTATTATGATTCCACTTACAAATATCTTAGTGATGTTGGCTTGCAAACTATTTAAGGTCTCAAAACGATCTTTTCCGGTGGATCGCAAGTTGGGCTTGAAAGTGGTTTCTTAACGGCCGTTCCCCTTGACTCTAGTCTGTCTTCCAGACCATGCCGTATTCGTGCCGCCTCCACCAACCGAACTCAGCAGTTTTGTCAACAGAATTACAAGCAGTTTGCGAAATCTGGCATTATCAAAAACTTGAAAGAGAACTGTCACGCCAAAGGTGCTATAATCCAGTCATGTCACAAACCCGTTTTCATGAACGAAGAGGAAAAATCAGCGAACTAGATCGGTCTTTTGACCTGGAATTTTGGCAGGCCCAAACTCCAGAGGTTCGTTTCGACGCCACCTGGGAACTAATCGTTCATTATGCCAGAGTTAAAGGTTTAGATGTTCGTCAACTCCGACTTCAGCGATCTCTTGAGACTTTTCAAAAGCAACGGCGTTAAGTATTTGGTAATTGGCGGCTACGCAGTTATCCAACACGCCGAACCACGATTTACCAAAGACCTGGACCTCTGGATAAGCACAGATACAGCAAACGCCGCAGCAGTTTACAAGTCGCTCCGTGAGTTTGGCGCTCCCCTTGAAGGGCTGACCGAATCTGATTTTGCCCAAGAAGGCTATTTTTACCAGATGGGCGTTCCCCCAGTGCGAGTAGATGTCTTGATGGGTATACCGGGCTTGGGATTTGCGGAAGCCTGGGAGCGAAGAGTGGAAGTGAAGTTTGAAGGTCTCCCAGTAATGTTTATTTCTCGCCAGGACCTTATTATTTCCAAACGCGCCTCTGGCCGCCCACAAGATTTGATTGACGCCGATTTGCTATCTCAAGTTGAAGATAATTGAGTGCCTGGCCGTCTGTCGGAGAACCTCTTTTTGCAGCCAGGGTATCCTTACCCCGCTTCTGGAAGACGCGGTAAGAAACCGCGGCTACGGGTACTTGCCCATTTTGCTGCCAAAGATCACTTTCACACGACGATGACGGCGATGTCTCCATTTGGTGTGGACCCATCACAGGTCTGGCAGCGAGGGAAGGAGGACTATTGTAAACATGAACAAAACAAATGTATTAGCCGTAAGTGGCTGTCGGATTTAGTGGGGCGGCCGGGTCGCATGGGCTGGTCAGCGGCTGGGATGTGGCTGGCTGTGGGTGTGGGCGGCGGTGGCGGTGGAGCGCTGTTGGCGCTTTATTGGAAAGCGAGGCTGATAACGGCCGTTCGGCTAGCGGGGTGTGGCTCGGACAGAGTGCATCCCTACGGGCTGAGAGGCGGCCACAGCGGCCAGGGTATACGGATTGATTTTTAATCTGCAACCAGACCCTTTCCCCAGTGGTTAGTCGAAACCAAATACTGGGTAACGGCCGTTACCGCATCACCCGCCCCCATCCACCGTAATCGTGCTGCCCGTCATGTAACTGCTGGCGTCGGCGCAGAGAAACACCACCACGGCGGCCACTTCCTGCGCCCGGCCAATGCGCCCCAGCGGGATGTTGGCCCGCCACTGAGCCATCACCTCCGCCTTTGCTTGCTGCGGCTCCGTCAGCGGCGTGTCGATGATGCCCGGCAGGACGGTGTTGACGCGAATGCCATAAGGCGCAAATTCGCGGGCGCACTCGCGGGCAAAACCGACCACGCCCGCTTTGCTGGCGCAGTACGCGCCCCGGTCGGCCAGCGGCGTTTCCACTCCGGCCGTCGACGCAATATTGACGATGACCCCGCCCGCGCCCGTGGCTTCCTCTTGCCCCGCTTTTTTATCAAAAACGCCGGCCATCACCCGGCCGCAAAGCTGGCTCATAAAAAAGACGCCTTTCAAGTTTACGTCGATGGTGCGCTGCCAGTCCCATTCGTCCATTTTCATGATGGGGATGGCCGGTTCGACGGCCGCATTGTTCACCAAAATGTCCAGTTGGTTCCATTCGGCGCGGGTGGTTTCGATGAGGTGGGAGCATTGAAATTTGTTCGAGACGTCGGCGGCGATGCCGATGGCCTGCCCCCGGTTTTGGCGGATGGCCGCGGCGACACGTTCGGCGCGGTCCGGGTTGATGTCGTTGACGGCGACGCGGGCGCCGGCGTCGGCCAGGGCGTGTGCGATGGCCTCGCCGATGCCGCGTCCGGCGCCGGTGACGATGGCGACTTTGTTGTCCAGGCGAAGGTTCATAAGGGTCTCCAAATGATTTTTAGAATTTAGATAGGGAGTATACGGCAATTGGGGAGGGGGTACGAGGGAGTGGGAACGGCCGTTTACACCCCCTGCAACGTTTGCAGCCAGCGGTCGGTATCACGCGGCGAACGCTGGCGATAAACCTGTAAGTGCGCATATTCCGCCTGCGCCAGCAGCGCGGGATAGGTCTGATGATGCTTTTTGCGGCTGGTGAGCGCGTATAAAAAGAGCGAGTCGCGGCTGAAAAACTGACCGCGCCACGTTTCGCGGTTGCCATTCCACAGCACCTCTTGCCGGCCAATGCGGCGCAGGGCGCGCCGGAACAGCCGCCCCCAAACCAGAGGCAGCGAATAATCCAGCCACACCAAAACGTCGGCCTGGCTCCAGATAATGTCTCGCGCCAGGCTGTAATTGCCGTCCAGCACCCAGCGCGGCCCGCTCAGGGCGGCGCTTACGCGCTGCCGAAAATCTTCACGCGGCGGTTTGGTCCAGTTTGGTCCCCAAAACAAGGCGTCGAGTTCGATGTGCGGCAGGTTGAGGGTCTGGGCGATCTGGTCGGCCAGGGTTGTTTTGCCGGAGCCGGTCGTGCCGACGATCACAAATCGTTGTCCCGGCGGAGGGTAGGGTTGGGAAGTTATCATGCAGCAAGTATAGCCTGTTTGTTGCTAGCAGTTTGTCGGAAAAGTACCCGTAGCCGCGGTTTCTTACCGCGTCTTCCAGAGGCGGGGTAAGGATACCCCGGCTACAAAAAGAGGTTCTCCGACAGACTGCTAGACAGACCCCAAGGGTTTGCGCCTGGGAGTTTGGGTTAGTTGGGTGTTAAACCCTTGGGGTTTAGACAGACCCCAAGGGTTTGCGCTTGGGAGTTTGGGTTAGTTGGGTGTTAAACCCTTGGGGTTTAGACAGACCCCAAGGGTTTGCGCCTGGGAGGTTGGGTTAGTTGGGTGTTAAACCCTTGGGGTCTTGTTTTCCTCGACCAGCGGCAGGTTATTCGAGATTGGCGTCCAGGGCTTCGGCGAAGGTGGCATAGGGCTGCGCGCCGACGAAGATGTAGCCGTTGATGTCGAATTGGGGTTGGCTGAAGATGCCGCGCTGGCGACGGCCGTTATCCAGTTCCATCACCTGTTCCAGGCCGGCGGTGCCATCATAACAGGTTTCAAACTGCGCCTGATCGACGCCAAAGGAGACGGCCGTTTGCACATAATACTCCCGGTTGGCGCTCCACAAGTCATCCTGGTTTTCAAATAGATATTTGTGCAGCGCCCAGAAAAAGTCCGGGTTTTGCTGCCCGGCGCATTCCGCGGTGAGCGTGGCGTAGACGCTGGGGTTGCCGTGATTGAGCACTGGCCAAAGACGAGCTTGACCTTGCCGGTCATGACGTAATCGCGCAGGATGTCTGGCTCTGTGCCTAACACGTAGGCACGGCAGCTGCCTCAGAGAAAATCGGAGTAGTCAATCATGGTCACCGACGCGTCCGGGCTGCCGAGAAAGAAGGCGCCTTCGTCGGTGCGTCCGGCGAGGATCGACGGTTGGCTGGTTGGTTCGATTGTGGGTTGACTGGTTGGCTGGTCGGTTGGTTGACTGGTTGGTTGAGCGGTAGGTGGGGCGGGAGACGGCCGTGTGGGCGCCCTGGTGGGTTGGATGAGGGTGGCAACGGCCGTGGGCGGAATGGTCGGTTCCGCTGTTGGTGGAGCGGCGATCTCAGTCGCCGTTTGGCCGCAAGCCGTCAGGAACATAAACAACGCAATGAAACAAAAAGGCCATTTTTTCATGGCCTTGATTATAACGGTATCCGGTTGGGCAGTTCTTAAGTAATGATTAAGAAGGTTTTGTGCCGACGTGAATGGCAATCGTGCCAAACATGAACAGTTTGTAGTCCACATCGGTAAACCCGGTTTGGCGCATGATGTCGGCCAATTCCGCCGGGCCTTTGAACGCCTGCGTGCTGTCGGGCAGGTATTTGTAGGCGTCGGCGTTGCCAGAAATGAGGCGTCCCAGCGTGGGAATAACGTAATTGAGGTGGATGCGGATGAAGGGTTTGAGCAAATTGTCCTTGGGCGGGCTGGATTCCAGCACCACCACGCGGCCGCCTGGTTTGGTAACGCGCATCTGTTCGCGGAACGCGCCGGGCACGTCGATGACGTTGCGCATGAGAAAGCCAGACGTTACGGCGTCAAAGGTCGCGTCGGGGAAGGGCAGGGCCAGCGTATCGGCTGTGGTCCAGAGGATGGCCTGGCGGTCGGGCGCCCGTTTGCCCACCTGCATCATCTCGATGGTGAAGTCGCCGCCGACGGCCGTTATGCCCGGCTGCTGGCGTAAACCTTCCAGGGCAATGTCGCCTGTGCCGGTAGCGATGTCCAGGAGACGGCCGTTTTGCGGCAGCCGCGCCTGTTCGATCACATACCGTCGCCATGTTATATCTTGCCCGGCGGTCATCAGCCGGTTCATCGTATCATACCGCCCGGCAATGCGGGCGAACATATCTTGCACGTAGTCGGCGCGTTCCTGTCCTTGTAAGTGAGCCATGATTGCGTGATGCGTGAGGCGTGAGGCGTGATGGAAAATTTCACGCCTCACGCATCACGCATCATTCTCCTTCTTTTACGGTTTTACTTTCGCTCTCGCCAGCGGTCGCGGGCAGCACTTCGCGCGCCTTGCTGGTGCCGGTGGGCGGGCCGATGATGCCCAGGTCTTCCATGGCGTCGATGAGACGGGCGGCGCGGGTATAGCCGATGCGGAAGCGGCGCTGCAACAGGGACGTGGACGCTTTGTTCAACTGCCGGACCATCTCGATGGCTTCCGGCATCAGATCGTCTTCGTACTGCTGCTTGAGTTTGTTTTCTTCGTCGATGGCCTGGAGTTCTTCCCACAACGGCCGTTGCGCTTCCACCGCGCCGCTTGCGGCCGACGGCCGACTTTGCGGCGGTTGTGGCCGGGTAGGTTCGTCAGCGGTGGAAATCGGCGGCGCTTCCGGCAGATCGGCGTCGGGCGGCTGTATTTCCGGGGTGATGGGAACCGGCGCGGTGGCCAGCGGTTGTTTGCGCGGCGGCGGGGTTTCCCGGTTGGTTGGGGTGGGCGGAATGACGGCGGGGCGCACGGCCGTTGCGGCTGAGGGGGAAACGGCCGTACTTTCTGGCGAGACGGCCGTGCCTGAGGCCGCCGCGCGTGGAATGGCCGCCTCTTCGGCCGTGATGGTGCTAAACCGGCGCGCGCGCTGCCAATAAGCGATGATGCCGCCCAGTTCTTTGTCGCCCACGTAACAACCTTGCAGACGGGCCGGAGCGGCCGCGTCCGGGCTTTGGAAAAGCATGTCGCCCTGGCCGAGCAGGCGCTCCGCGCCGGTGGTGTCTAAAATCACGCGGCTGTCGGTGCTGGAAGCCACGGCGAAGGCGATGCGCGCCGGGAAGTTGGCTTTGATGATGCCGGTGACCACATCGACTGACGGCCGTTGCGTGGCAATGATCATGTGGATGCCGGTGGCGCGGGCCATCTGCGCCAGCCGCGTGATGCCCCGTTCCGTGTCTTCTGGCGAGAGCATCATCAAATCGGCCAATTCGTCGATGATGATGACGATATAAGGCAGTTTTTTGCTGTCTTTGTTTTTGCGAATCTTTTTGTTGTAATCGGAGATGTTGCGCGCGCCGACATCGGCGAACATTTTGTACCGGTTGTCCATTTCGCGCATGGCCCATTGCAGCGTGCCGATCACCCGATCCATATCCACCACCACCGGCGCGGCCAGATGGGGCACCCCGTTGTAGCCCGTCAGTTCCACGCGCTTGGGATCAACCATGACCAATTTCAGGTCGTCGGGCGTGTTCAGCAGCAGCAGCCCGGCGATGATGCTGTTCACGCACACCGATTTACCGGAGCCGGTGGTCCCGGCGATGAGCAAATGGGGCATGGCCGCCAAATCGGCGGCGATGGGCTGGCCGGCCACGTCCTGCCCCAGACCAATGGCCAGGGGCGACTTTTTGGCGATTTTGTTGAAGTTTTCCGATTCCATCACGTCACGCAGGGAGACGAGCGCTTTGGCCGTGTTGGGCACTTCGATGCCCACGTAGCCTTTGCCGGGAACCGGCGCCTGGATGCGGATGGAACGGGCTTGCAGCGCCAGGGCCAGGTCGTCGGCCAGCCCGGCGATTTTGCCGACTTTGACTTTGGTGCGTTTCCCGCCGCGCATGTCCAGGTAGTTGGGTTCGACGCCGAACTGGGTGATGGTGGGGCCGCGGTTGATTTCGACAACGGTGGCCGGCGCGCCAAAGCTTTCCAGTGTGTGTTCGATGATTTCGACATTTTCGCGGATGGCCGCGTTGCTCAGGTCCTGGTCGCTGCCTGGTTCCAACATCTCCGCCAGGGTGGGCAGCGCCCAGTGGTGGTTGCTGCCAGCGGCCATATCGCCCACGAAGGGAGAGCCTGGGTTGGTGACGGCCGTTTCGGCGGCGGGTCTGGCCGTGGGCGGGGTGCGGCGCGGTGCGGCGCGCTCTGGCTGCTGCGTCTGGACAGCCGGAATGGGGGCGCGCCTGGCTGGCGGGACGGCGGCGGCGGGCTGTGCTGGCGGTTCGGGCAGGGGCATTTGCACCGGCTGCGGCTGGCTGCGGCGGAGGGTCTGGCCATCTTTTTGGCCGGGGTTGATGGGGATGTCGGGTTTTACGGCCGTTTCTCCCTCTACCCCTTCGCGTGTAAACAAAGAAACAAAAGAGTGGAGCATATCGGCCAGATCGTGCCGCGAGAGTCCCATCATCAGGATTGCTCCGGCCAATCCGACAATCACCAGAATAAAAATGGCGCCCAAGGTGCCCACTGCTTCGGTCAGCGAATAGCCGATCAGGCCGCCAAGGTAGCCGCCGCCGGTTTCGGCGCGGGCAATTTGCCAGAAATCGGTGAAGCCGTTGTTCATCAGGAGCTGCGCCAGGGAAGCGAAGGCGGCGAAGGTAAGAAAGAAGAGGCCAAAGCCAACCACGCGGTAGGCGGGGATTTCTGGCGGCTGTTCCATGCCCCAGAGCACCAGATAGATGCCCAACGCGCCGGTGATGAGGGGAGCGATCGCCCCGCCCCAGCCAAAGGTGCGCCAGAGCAGCCCGGCGAGGGCGGCGGTGAGTTGGCCCTGGTTGGGCGAGAGCAGGCTGAGGACGAGAACGGCCGTGATGAACACAATCACAATGCCGCTGATGATGGCTTTTTGCGGCAGGTTGAGGTTGATGGCTGGTTTTTTACTGCGGCTGGCGGGTTTGCGCGTGGTGGCGCGTTTTGCCGGCGCGGCGCGTTTACGCGGGGCGCTGGGTTTTTTGCTGCTGCGCGAACCGGTTCCGCCGCGCGTTGTTTTGGCGCGGGCGTCGGCTTTGCGCGGCGCAGTCTTTTTGGATGAATTGGTAGAAGTTGTCTTCTTGTTGGCCATAGCTCAAATGTTCCTGTGGCATTATAACATGGAAAAGGACATGCGGCAGGTGGTGTGGTAACATACGCGCGGCGGCGGTCTGGCGGCTGGATGGAGCCGGGCAAACAAGATAAAGAGGGCGTTATGATTTTTGATCAATCGAGTGGGATTCCATTTTTGCGGTTTGCGGGTTTGCCGGGAAACGGCCGTGTGCAGCACGCCATCTTTACCCGCCAGGGCGGCGTCAGCCCGGCCCCGTTCGACTCGCTCAATCTGAGTGTGTCGGTGCCGGACGAGAAAGAGCGGGTGTATGCCAACCGGCGGCGGGCGTATGGATTATACGGCCGTGATACTGACACCGTGGTTCATGCGCATCTGGTACACGGCCGAGACGTGGCCCGCGTGACCCAGGCCGACAACGGGACCTGGCTGCCCCGCGTCGACGCCATCCTCACCGACGAACCGGGCTGCGCCCTGACGATGAATTTTGCCGACTGCACGCCCATTTTGCTCTACGACCCGGCGCATCAGGCCATTGGCCTGGGGCACGCGGGCTGGCAGGGCACGGTGAAAGATTTGCCGGGGGCGATGGTGGCAGCGATGCAGCGCGAATTTGGCAGCCGCCCGGCCGAGTTAATCGCCGGCATTGGGCCGTGTATTGGCCCGTGTTGTTATGAGGTGGGCGAGGTGGTGATTACGGCCGTGCACGCTGCCTTCCCCAACCCCGACTCGCTCCTCCTCCCCAACCCCCAATCCCCAGCCGCCAACCCCCACTTCGACCTGCCCGCCGCCAACCGGCGCAACCTGCAACGCGCCGGGGTGCAGCAGATTGAGTTGTCTGGGTTGTGCACGGCCTGCCGTACCGACTTATTCTTCTCGCATCGCGCGGAAAACGGCCGTACCGGCCGTTTCGGCAGCATTTTCGTTTTGGAGGCTACCTGAACGGCCGTAATGGGCGACATAAGGACGCGGTTTCGGGCAGATGACCTGATAAAGCTGTGCATGGCGCTCAATCAGGGCTTCGTGGCTGAATTGCAGGCTGATTTCGCGCCCGGCCAACCCCATGCGTTTTGCCTGTTCGGGATTGCCTGTGGGGGGGCCCCGCCCCCCGCGGCGCCCGCCCGCCCCCCCCCCCCCCCGTGCCCCGCGCCGGCCGGAATGTTGCAGGTCGGCGCCATTGGGGATGATGTGGGCTGTGCGCCAGGCGTGTTGGCGGATAATGGTGGCTACCGGTTTGGCCTGGGCGATGACGGCGGCGCACTGGCTGAGGAACCAACGGCCGTATTGCCACAACAGCCAGTCGAACCGAATTGGACTTCCCCAAAACGACGGCGTGTATTTAGCCACAAACCAGGGCAGCTGGTGCAAGGTCAGTACCACCGGGATGTTCAGGCTCCTGGCAGCCCGGAGGCCACAAATACCCAGCAGCAGCGGTTCGTGGAGATGGATGATATCGGGGTTAAACGCGTGTACTAGCCGGTTGATCGCCCGCTGTGGCCAAAGCAAGAAACGTTGGTTGACTCGCGCCGGATTGGGACGGGAAGGCAGGCGTTCGATGCGGAGACGGCCGTTCTGGGTGCTGTACCCTTCGCGCCGGTCACTCGCGGCAATGACCAGGACGTCATGTCCTTCTGCGGCTAACCCTTCGGCCAGCCGGGCGGCGGCCAGGGCCGCGCCGCTGATCATCGGCGGGTAAGATTGGCAAATTTGCAAAATTCTCATGAAATCCTCCTGTTGTTGGACAAGTCTTATCAGGTCTTTGGGATTTCATGGGGTTTGGTCTGATGCGTGCTACGTGATGCGTGAAACCTCTCTGGTCACGCATCACGCTTCACGCATCAGGTGTTGTTAACCCCCTGAGTTCCTGAAGAACCGTCTTATCTTTTCAGGCAAAAACTGGCCGGGTAACCGGGGTTGTCTTTTGCTTATAACAATGCCGGACATCTGCCTGGAGTTCGCCGATGAGTTGATGGGCCAGGTTTGGGTCTTGGAGGCGCAGGCAACATTCAAAATTGGTGCGCAGCGCCCACCGATCGATGTTGGCCGAACCAATGAGCATATCGCCCTGGTCGTTCCAGGCCTCTTTGGCGTGCATGTAACAGCCGGTATACCGGTAAACCTGCACGCCGGACTGCGCCAACAGGCGGCACAAGCGGCGATTGGCGATATCTATGAACGGCACGCGGGTGTGGTGGGAAAAGAGGATGGTCACGCGCACCCCCCTTTCTGCCTGAGAGCGCAGGGCGTTCATGATTTCGGCGTCGGGCAGAAAGTACCAACTGCGCAGGGTGACGGCCGTTTTCGCCGACAGGATCAGGTCGAGCAAAGCGCGACGGATGTCCTGGCGGTGGCCGGGCACGGTGAGCAGCAGCGGTTTACCGGCGACGGTCAGGTCGGTGGGGCAATGGGGGAAAGGGCCGTGGCTCTTAAACGCCCGCAAACTGTCGTATAACTGCGCAAAGCCGTCGCCCAATTCGCCAGCCAGTCGCAAATTGGTATCGCGCCAGCCCAGGTAATGGTCGCCAATGTTGGAGCCGCCGATGAAGGCGGTACGGCCGTCTATGGCGCAAAATTTGCAGTGCAGCCGGTTGAATTGCCCGATGCGTCCCACTGCGGGGACGGAACAAATCCACCTGGACCCCAGACGCCTGTAAGTGCGCCAAAAGTTGGCGATTGCGACGGCCGTGCCGCCAGTTGTCCAGGTAAACGCCGGCTTCATCGACCATCAGGTGAACGGCCACGCCGCTGGCAGCTTTCTTGGGCGAGGATATGGCCAACCCTGCGGGCAACGTGGCCATCGTCGAAGGCGTAGTAGGCCATGTGGATGTGATGTTGGGCAGTAAGCAGCGCTATTTGTAATTCCGTATAAAACGCCTGAACGTCGTTGAATAATTTTGACTGAAGCATGACAACCTCCACCTAACCTTGCAAAGGCTCACTGTTTCCGAGCAAATACAAGCTGCCAGACGGCAAACATCAAAAAACTGCTCACGGCGAGGCCAACCCAGACACGCGGCGAGAATTGCAAGCCGAAAGCGCCAACGGCCGTCACCAGGATCACGCCGGGCAGCCGGCCAAACAGATTGGCAATGAAGAAACGGCGCGTGGAGAGGGCGCTGAGTCCGGCGACGTAATTCATCACGTCGGCGGGGAAGATGGGCAGCATGAAGGCGAACAGGAAGAAGAGCATGCCTTTTTCGGCGGAGATGGCATACCATTTGTTCAGCGTGCTGGTGGGGGTCAACTTTTCGACTAACGGCCGTCCCACCTGCCGCGCCAGCCAGAAAGCAACCTGGCTGCCAAGCACCGTCGCGAACAGATTGATCCAGAACGCGGGCAGAAAGCCATATACGTAAGCTCCGCCAATCATCAGGGCATGGCCGGGGATGGCAGCCACAATCACCTGAAGCACCAGGAAAGCGCATAACAGCAGCGGGGCTAGGATGCCAAACTGGTGGAGATAATCGGCCACGGCCTGCCGGTTGCTGATGATGAGGAGCATCTCGCGGATGGGCTGGCGGAACCAGATTAACAAACCGGCTCCGATGACGGCGGCGCAAATTTTGAGGATGAGGGGGAAACGGCCGTTTACTTTTTCATCTACGGCGCTGTTCAGGTTAGATAAATGGGCTAGCATCGCATTCTCTCCTTTCGCTGCGGGGCGGTGACTGAAACGAAAGTTCTGCGATGAAGCCCCTGATAATTGGATGGTATAGGCCAAAACTTGTGCTGGTTTGGCGTTTTTGTGCGAATGTGTGCGCATGGTTACGATCCCGTTTTTCTGCTTGCATAGCCTGTGCGGAAAATCGAACTCACGATCTCCAATTAACCCGTTATTTCCCGGCTTTTCTGGCCGAAGAAGAGCCGCCAGGCGACTAACATCACGACCCCGGCGATGGCGATGCCGATCCAGGCATTGAGTGAAAGTTGGAAGCCATAAGCGCCAACGGCCGTCAGCACCACCACCCCCGGCAGGCGGCCAAACAAATTAGCGATAAAAAAGCGGCGCGGCGAGAGCGAGCTAAGTCCGGCGATGTAGTTCATGATGTCGGCGGGGAAGATGGGCAGCATGAAGGCAAACAGGAAGAAGAGCAGCCCTTTTTCGGCGGAAACGTCGTACCATTTATTGAGCAGGTCTACCGGAGCCAGCTTTTCGATTAACGGCCGTCCCGCCCGGCGCGCCATCCAGAAAGCAATCTGGCTGCCGACCACCGTCGTCGTCAGGCTGAGACAGAAGGCCGGCCAAAAACCATAGACGTAGCTGCCGCCAACCATCAGAGCGTGGCCGGGAATGGCCGCCACAATCACTTGCAGCACCATAATGACCGCCAGCAACAGCGGGGCCAGCACGCCGAATTGGTTGAGATAAAGGGCTACCGCCTCCCGGTCGCTGATGATGTGCAAAATGTCGCCGATGGGTTGGCTAAGCCAGAACATCAGACTAATCCCGATAGCGGCGGCGCTGATTTTGAGGATGAGGGGGAAACGGCCGTTCATTTTTTCATACAACACGTTATTGAAGCTGGGCATGTGGGCTAACATCAAATTCTCTCCTTCTGGCAGGGGGCATCTGCCCCGTTTGTGGTTCATTCAGGTGTTTGTTGTTTCGTTGGTTGGTTGGTTAATTGCTTGGGCTGTTGATGCTAGAAGTATGCCAGACGCGCGCCAGAACTTCCGGCCGAGAGACGCCGGTTTTCAAAAGCGAATCTACTAAATTTGGTAGATTCAGTAGTTTAAAAATTCAAACACCCTTAACGCAAAGAACGCAAAGAAGCAGAGGCGCAAAGATTTTTTGTTTTTGATAGGGACGTTCCAGACTCAATAAGTTTAAAAAACCAGGTCATTCTGAGCGGAGTCTGCGGAGCGAAGAATCCCCACAACTCGATTATTCCAGGCAAATGGGATGCTTCGGAGGATACTTCGGCGGCCTCAGTACAGGCTCTCAGCATGACAGAAAACCCCATCATACGTGCTATTTGTATCAGGTTTTAAAACTACTGGGACTGAAAGGGAGATTTATAAGAGGAATACTTTGCGTCTTTTCCCCCTTTGCCCCTTTGCGTTGAGCTTTTCTAAACTACTGAGATTTGAGAGGCTACACGAGAGGAGGCGCCTCGTTGCCTGCCTCTATGATGGCCCGCCGGACATCGGTGGTGAGTAAGATGAGGATGCCGATGACAAAAAAGGCAGTCAGGGGCAGGAGGGCGGCGCGGGCGCTGCCGGTCATCTGCACGGAGAGCGCAAATACCAACGGTCCAATCCAGGAGGTGCCTCGTTCGCTGATTTCATACAGGCTGAAATAGGCCGATGCCTGGTTGGCGGGGACCATTTTGGCGAACATGGAACGACTCAGGGACTGGGAACTGCCCAACACCAACGCCTCGACGGCCGCCCAGGCCCACACCTGCGCCGGAGTTGTCAACCAGCCAAAAGCGTAAACGAGCAAACCAGTCCAGCCCAGCAGCGTGATAATCACCGTCCACTTTGCGCCAATGCGGCCGGCGATCTGGTTAAACCCAATCGCCCCCAGAGCGGCCACAAACTGGATCATCAAAATCACGCCCACCAATTGTTCCGGTCCCATGCCAAACTCGGCGGCGGCAAAAATGGCCGCGACTGTGTTCACCGTCATAATACCATCGTTGTAGATGAGGTAGGCGATGAGGAATTGCAGTGTGCGCGGGTGATGGCGGAACATGTCGCGCAGGGTGTGGGCAAACTGGCGGATGCTGTGGGTGAGGAAGTTGGCGTCTGGCGGCAGGGCAACGGCCGTATCCCGCACCACCAATCGCCGCCGGGGATATAACCAGGTGAACAACAGCCACCACACCCCGGCGCTGGCGAGGGAGAGACGAACGGCAACGGCCGTGTCCGTCAGCAGTTGCAGCAGAGCCAGGTTCAGCGCCAGCAGCAGCCCGCCGCCCACATAACCATAAGCAAAACCCATCGCGCTGATGCGGTCCTGCTCCTCCGGGTGGGCAAGGTCCGGCAGGTAAGCGTTGTAAAAGACCATCGCCGCCCCGAACGAAAAATTCGCCAGGATAAACAGCAGCCCACCAACGACAACCCAATCGCCGCCGCTGACCAATCCCAGAAAAATAGTCGCCGTGCTGCCAATGGTGGCAAACGCCAACAGCAGCCGCTTCTTCAGATTCGTAAAATCGGCCAGCGCGCCCAGCAGCGGCAAAAAGATCACCTGCAAAATCACCGAAAACGTCACGCAAAAGGGATAGAAGGCTTCCGGTTCAATCTGGAACGGGCCAACCGGCAGGATGCTGCCCATCCGGGCGGCAATCAGCGCCGCCAGATAAGGCCCCAGAAATGCCGTGACCACCGTCGTCGAAAAGGCGGAATTTGCCCAATCGTACATGGCCCAGCCAGTAATTTCTCGTTTGTTGACCATTGAATCCCCCCTCATTGTTCAAATGCAGTTCCCGTAGCCGCCAAGTTGTTTTACAATGATGGCATCATGCGTACAGTATGCACGATTTTGGTCAAATTTTTCCAGTAAATCTTGTGAAGAGCTACGCAGATTGGGTTTTACGGTTGTCCAAAAGGGGGCGCTCATGGATCGTAAACAGTTTGGCAAACTCGTGGCCGCGCTGCGCAAAGAGCAATACGACGAAAACGGGGATCGTTATACCCAGGCAATGTTGGCGGAGGTCATCCTGAAACAAGACCGGCAAACGCCGCTTAACGACATCGTCATCGGCAAAATTGAACGCGGCGAACGCACAATTTTAGATGACCAAACCCTGCTCAATCTGGCCAATGCCCTAAAATTGACAATAGGCGAACGGCGCAATTTCTTTTTACTGGCGACAGGTTTGGACCATTTGCAAATTTATCCTGCGGAGGAAGCCCCAGAGGATATGTTGGCCCTGGTGTTGGAGATGCTGCAAGATATTCGGCTGCCAGCGCTGCTGCTGGATCGGTATCTGAACGTGGTGGCGGTTAATGGGCTGCTGCTTCAGTTTTACCAGATGTCGCACATTAACCTATCGCAGCAAGCGGGTAAACCCGGGGGAAGCAATTTGCTCGATTTCATTTTCTCGCCGGCTTTTGCTGAGGCGCGGCAACAAATGCCGCCGCCGATGTGGCATCGTTTTGCGGTGGGCAACGTGATCTATTTTCGCCGCATGACGCTGCCGTACCGGATGACGCCTTATTTCGGCAAGTTGTTTGCCCATTTGCGCAAAAATCGGGAGTTCCGCTGGTTTTGGGAGCAGGTGTTTTATGAAGAGAAGCTTTATTTTGTGGGGGGAGAATCGTTTCAGATGGGGTCAGCCTTGGCGGGGCGTTTCCGCTTTCTTACCGCGCCTTTGGTGACGCATACGCCGTATGGCAACCTGGAGATTCTAACGCACATACCACGAGATGAGGCAACGGCCGTTGCCTTCCACCAAATGGCGCTGCATACTCCGCCTCAGGCTCACCAGATCGGGACTTGGCCGGAAAACGTGTGGTGAAGCACCCAGGCGCTTCTGTCCCGCAACAACTCGTTTATTAGCACGTATAGCGCCTGGAAACGATTCATTGAATGTTCAAAATTCTTGGTTCATCATCATAACAAGGAGTGATTTTTATGTCTCGAATAAACAATAGTTGGCAGCTTGTCAAAGCCAGTTGGAGCGTTTTATTGGCCGATAAAGAATTGGTCATCTTTCCGATCATCTCGTTTTTTGCGTCAATGATTGTGGTGGCTACGTTCTTTTTGCCCATGCTGTTTGCCGGCGTTTTCGACGCTATTTTTGCCGGTGGGATGCAAGTTGTCGGTTTTGCCGTCGGTTTTGCCTTTTATATCTTTCTCTACTTCGTTACCTTCTTCTTTAACTCCGCCCTGGTTGGCGCGGCTATGATTCGGTTAGAAGGCGGTGATCCGACCGTGGGGGATGGCTTGCGCATCGCTTTCCAACACATCAGTTCCATTTTTGGTTACGCCGTGATTGCCGCTACGGTGGGCATGATTTTGCGGGCTATCTCGGAGCGCGCCGGCTTTTTGGGGCGCATCGTTGTTGGCCTTATCGGTTTTGCCTGGAACGTGGCCACTTTTCTGGTTGTCCCGACGCTGGTTGTGGAAGGCGTTGGTCCGGTGGATGGCGTCAAGCGCAGCGCTGCGCTGCTCAAAAAAACCTGGGGCGAACAGTTGGTGGGCAACTTTAGCATCGGCCTGATTTTTGGCCTGGTCATCTTTGGCGTCATTCTGGTTAGCAGCGCCCTGATTGTGATGGCTGCTATTGCTAACCTGATATGGTTGGTGGTGGCTTTGGTGCTCCTGGACGTGATGGTATTGATTGTTTTGGGGTTGATCAGCTCATCGCTGAACGGCATTTTTACGGCGGCCGTTTACCAATACGCCACCACCGGTGAGAGCAAGTATTTTGACCCGGACATGGTGAAAAATACGTTTAAGCAGAAACGCTAGTACAGAGCGGGGTAGGGATACCCCGGCTACGACAAGCAAGAGACAACAATAAAGGCCACCGGTTTACCGGTGGCCTTTATTGTTTATGGTTCTTCAGGAACTCAGGGAGTTGACAGCCCCTGATGCGTGAAGCGTGATGCGTGACCAGAGAGGTTTCACGCATCACGTATCACGCTTCAGACCAAACCCCATGAAATCCCAAAGACCCTTTTTTATTTATTGAGAGAACGCCTCACTGTCAATTTTGACCGGGCAGTGGGCTAAACCTTTTGACCGCTTTCCGTCCAGGTCGCCGTCTGACGCCAGTTGTGTACATTTCATTTGTTTGGGTTCTCTCAATAATCATCACGGAAAACCTGAAGCCGGGTTGTGGCGGTCGTCAGGTCTTGGCCAAGCGCCCGCTTTTACCAGCGTTTACTCATTCTGTTACGCGCCCAAATCTGACACAGGAGCCAGGGCGAAGGCCAGCGGCGAGCCGTCGCGGTCCAGGTAGCTGAGGCGATCCCAGCCGTTGGTGGCCATGGCATCGACGCTGAGGGTTTCGGCGAAGGCGGCGCGGACGCAGGAGTCGCCGTCGGGGGTGAGGGCGCGGAGTAGGTAGGCGGCTGTGACGTTACGGCCGTATTCCCCATCAACTTCACTGTACCCGCCTATGCTGCTGCCCACCTGTCCACTCACCGATTCCACCGAACCGACACTGCCGCGATTGATGTTAAAACCGAACGTCGCAAAGTCATGTTCGTGGCGGGCTTTGAAAGAAATGGTCACCAGATCGGCGGTGGTGGCATAATTCAGGAAACCGCACGGATTGGCTTCGTTGAGGCCGATTTTCACCGGGTGCATTTGCGCCTCGCAGGGAATGTTGTCCACATGAACGATCAGGCGGAAGGCAACCACTTTGCCACTCTCGACGATGAGGTTGGCTGCCGGAGCCGGGTCTGTGTCGACCTCGCTTGTACCAAAGGGAGCGCTGCCCACGGCCACGACGGGCTGCACGTTGGTGATGGCGCCATCCTGGAAGGGGATGCGCACACCGGCGTTGTTGAATAATTCCAGCTTCATTTCGTATTTTCCAGCTCCCTGGAAGGCGTCGCCGCCGGCCAGCAGGTGGGTCTCGAAGTGGGCGCTGGCGGTATTTTCGTGGGCGCTGACCTGCGGCGTCCAGGAGCCGGTGGGCGGATCTTCCGGCTGAATTTGGAAGAGGTTGAGGCCGGTGACGGTGAGCGCCGGGTCGGTGTCTGGGCCGAGGGTGTAGGGTTTGAATTTCAGGTGGCCATCTGGGGCGACGTAGGCGTAGTGGCGCACGACCTGCCGGTCCATGGCGTGCCATGTGTCGCTAACGGCCGTATTCCCACTATCCGCCACTTTCCGGTAAGACCAGCGATAATGGGTGATCCCGTTGCCAATCAGGTCTTCGCCGAAATAAACGCGGGGTTCCAGAACGCCGCCGAACGGCGAACCGGCGATCGTCCCGCCGCCGGAGATGGTCAGGCCGCGCTGCGCCCCGGCCAGCGGCCCTTCAATCTGCTCAAAGCCGATGTTTTCGCCGATGCCCAAAATCGCCAGATGGTTGCCAGGCACGCGTGGGGTGGGGTCGCACCAGGGCACGCGCGGGTCGGTGATGCGGATGGTCACTTCGCTGCCGCAGGCGTAATTCCAATAGGTGTTGCAGCGCACGGGCGGGTGATAAACGGTGGTCCAGACGCCGCCGATGGCGTATTCCACCCAGAAGTAAAGGTCGGGATGGTCGCCGAAGCAGAGATACCAGATGTTGGTGTCGAAACGGCCGTGTTCATCCGTCACAACCACCGCCACTTCATCGCAGCGAATGATGGTCCAGAACCAATCCAGCAGGCACAGGTAAGGCAGAATCAGCGCCACGTTGTCGATCAGCGCCTGGCGAACGATGGGCAGGGAGTTCGAGGTCAGGTTGGCGCGGGTGACCAGGGGCAGTTGGTTCAGGGCGGAGGCGGCCAGGTTTGTGGAGGTGGAAACGGCCGTCAGGCGCATCTCTTTGGGCGGCAAGGGCTGCGGATTGAGCGCAACTTTCTCTAACGGCGCGGCGAAATGGTGCATCGCGGCGATTTTTTCCGGCGATGGGTCAATCACGCCGGGGTCGAAGCGAAAATAGGGCGGCGGGTCGGGAATCGGCCGGGGATCGCGGAATGGCGGCCGTTCCAGCAGCGGGATCAACTCGTCGCGCAGCCGCCAGATGTCACGGTCTGGCAGGGTGACAATAATGCGGGGGATGCGGTCTACTTCGCAGATGTGTACCCGGGCATGGCAGACAGGCATGTTTTGCGTGGCGCCGTGAATTTCCACAGGGCGCACCACCTGCCCGCGCACGCGGCAGCGGCACCAGATCCACCAGCGCCAGTGCAAATCGGGAATTGGCAGCAGTTCGTATTGGCGTTGTTTGGGGTCATATTGCCAGAGCGCTTCGTGGGCTTCCAGGCGAGCCATTGTTTTCAGGGTGATTTTTTCGGATTTGCCGCCTTCTTGCGGCGGGGGGCCAAAGAAAAGGCGGGCATGACGCGCCTCCTGGTCGTCCAGATTCAGGACAACCTGTCCTTTGGCGGCGTTGAAGCGTGAACTGGTCAGAAGCCGGCCGCGACGATCAAAGGCGTAGGCCATGACTTCTAATTCTTTGCCAGGGTCGCCTTCAAACGGCACATTGAATAAAAATCCTTTTTCTTTTCGACTACTTTTATCTTGAGCCATCGTTTTGCCTCCGAATGGTTGGGCGGCCATCGTTCTGATGAGCGCCGACATGAATTTTTTTGTTACATCTAGCTAAACGATGGGTCTGGCGTTTTTCCCGTGCCTGTTTGTGAATGGTTCGTGAAAGAAAAAAAGCCCCGGTCTAAAACCGGGGCTTGGGGGCAATTTTCGGGATGGGTTTGATGGCTCAGGCGGCGGAGGGTTTGGCGGCGATGCCCAGCTTTTCCTGGCATGGTTCAAAATTATCCAGCGTGTTGCGGACGTTGATGATGCCTTTGCCCAGGGCGGGGTCGGACACGGCCGTTACCCCACATTCTATCAGCCGCCGCACTTCACCCGGCGAAAGCTGGCCGCCGCCGCGCTCGATCACCAGGGCGGCCAGGCCGGAGACCAGCGGCGCAGCGAAGGATGTGCCGCTCCAGTAAGCAAAACCGGTGTTGGTCTCGGTTTTGATGATGGGGCCAATGACGGCCGTTGGGCAATCCTGATCCCCACAGACATCGTTGGCGGGCACGCATTTCGTGGGGTCGTCTTTGTCGGGACGGCCGTCGCCGCCCGGCGCGGCCAGATCGCCGCGATTCGAGAAGCAGCCGCGCCCCAACTGCTGATTGCTGCCCGCCACGCCAATGATCGGCGCCCAGTTGGCCGGCAGGTTGGCCGGTTCCGGCTGCGGCAGATTGGCCGAATCGTTGCCGGCCGCCGCCACCACGACGATGCCGGCGCAATGCGCGGCCCGCAGCACGTCGCGCAGCGCCAGCACTTCGACGGGCAGATTAAAACCCGCTTCATTCGGCGGCACGCGAATGCCCAGACTCATGTTGATGACTGCGCCTAGCACACCTTCCGGCAGTTGCTCGTGGACATTGTTTTTGATGAAGTCGAACAGGGCATGGCTGAGGGTGAACAGATCGCCGATATTGTTGTTGTTGAGCACCCGAATCAGCTGGATATCGGCGGCCGGAGCGACGGCATGGGCCAACCCGGCGGAGAATATGCCATGATTGCTGAGGTCTTTTTGGGCATTGTTAGCGGCGGGAACCGGGTAATTGGCCAGCTTCAGGCTGAGCGGCGATGGTTTGTTCACCCAATCCAGGGTGGCGGCTGCCTGGTTTTCGTAGGGCGACGTATCGAACACGCCGATGCGCACGCCGCGCCCGGTTCCCGCCTGGCGCGGACCAAACAGGTCGATTTGTTGGAAGGCCCACTGCCGCAAGAACAATTCTGGCGGCGCGCTCTGGCTGCTGCCGCCGGAACTGCCGGTGGGGTCCCAAGGGCTGCCGGTAGGATCCCACGGACTGCCGGTGGGGTCCCAGGGGTGGCCGGAGAGCCAGTTGGGTTCGGCGCGGACGCTGCTGCCCCGCCCCACGGCGCGGTTAATGGCGGCGATGGCGTCGGCGACGGCCGTTTCACTGCCGCTAAGTTGGTACAGATCGATGATGTAATCGCCAAAATCCACCTCGGCGCAGTCGTTGAGGCAGGCGCGGACGGCGGCGTCCAGGTCGGCGAAGGTGATGCGGCGCAGCGGCTCCGGGCGGATGATGGCTCCGGCGGCTTGCACGGCCGTTACCACAGCGGCTGTCGGCCCGCTGACGATCAGCTGATCCTGGATGAAAAATTCTTCTGGCGGGTAGGCGGGCGCTGGCGGCTGTTGGGGTGGGGCTGACGGCCGTTTCTCGCCCATCAGCCCGGCCAAAAGACCACCTACTATCAGCAGCAGCGCCAACAACAACCAGGGTGGCGCATCCAGCAGCACCAGCGCCAGAAGAACCAGGACGAGCAGCAGCAATAAGACCAGGGTAGAACGATTTCGCATGGGCATTTCCTCCTTATCCGCTTAACGGGCGATCCGCGTGGATGCCCTGAATTGAGTTGATTTGGTATTCATATTTTTTAAACCCTTTGGGTCTGTTCACCAATTGTAAAGGCAAACCGCAATTTTTGATCAGAGTCCTTCCGGTGGGGAAGGGCTTTGGGCGCGTTTATTCATCTGGGTAAACGAGAAAAAGGGTGATTTTCCAGCACGGCCGTTACAAAGGCCCGGTATCGCCAACCAGGAAAAAGGGCGCCCAGAAAAACGGGTGCTGGTCGATGTAGGGTAGCTGCGCCTGGCGCAAAGCCGCGCCTTTGGTCGCGCCATCCGCCAGAGCCTGGTAGAAGCGCTGCATCAAATCGGCGGTGATGGCATCTTCGACCGGCCAAAAGGTGGAGACGAGCGAGGCGGCGCCGGCGGCCAGAAAGGCGCGCATCAGACCCAGCAGTTCGTCGCCGCCGCCGACGAGGCTGCGGCCGGTCTGGCAGGCGCTAAGCGTGACCAGGGAGGCTTGCAGGCGCAAATTGAAAATGTCCAGGGTGGTGAGCCAGCCGTTGGCCAGAGCCAGCCCGGAAAAGAGCGGGTTGTCGGGGCGGAATTCGCCGTGAGTGGCCAGATGCAGCACGCGGTAATTGGCGGCGCAGCGGCGCAGGGCTTCCAGGGTGGCGTCTTGTTCCAGCAGGGCGGTTCCGGCCCAGGTCTGGGCGATGGTTTGGGCTTCGTGCGGGGCGTTGGGGAGACGGCCGTTGCCCGAATAACCCAACGCCAGCAGCCCGCCAGGGGCGCGGACGGCCGTCTGGCAGTATTTCAACATGCTTGCCGAGGGCAAATAGCTGATCTCGTGGCGTGACAGCAGGTAGTCGGACCCATCAAACAGAGCGTGACAGGGCAGGTAATGGAGCGGACCGTGGGGCACGATGATGAGTTTTTGACGGCCGTTCAGCCTATCGGCAACCGGCGCGATCAACTGCTGGTAAAGTTTGCCCAGGATGCCCTGCGCGTTGCCGCTGAGCGATTGGCGGCGCGCCGATTGGCTGGCGGGCACGGCCCGCAAATTAAGCCACAAAAGCTGCAACAACTGCTGCGTTTGTGGCATGGTGGCGGGCAGGTGAACGGCGTGGATGTCGTCCTGGTTGACGACAAAGACGACAAGCTGGTCGCGCAGGGCAAAAAATTCCAGCAGCGTGGTGTCGGGATCAAGGTAGGGCTGGATGGGTTCGGTGCGGATTTGCCAGAGGGCGGCGTCTTGTGCGTAATCGGCGTTGCGCACCAACAGGCTGTGCCAGGCGGCGGTAATTTGTTGTTCCACGTTCAACACGCGCTGGCCGATGGTTTGTTGGGCGGCTAATTGCGCGGTGGGGTTTTCGCGCTGGCCGGGTTCTTCGCCGGTTTGCCAGCGGCGGTAGAGCCGGTCGCGTTTGGCGCGCAGGGAGCGAATCTGATCGACAAGCGGCCGGTCGGCCGGGCTGCGGGCTTCGACGCGCAGGTCCAGGCGGTTGGCAAGCAGGTCGTGGAGGGCGCGTGATTTGGCGCGTTCGGCAAAATTTAGCCCGGCTTCCGGCTGCCCCTGCTCTAAATAGAGGGCGACGATGTCCTCGTAGAGGCGCATTTTGTCCTGGGCGAAGTCGGCGCGATATTCCAGCATGAGACGGCCGTATAACTGCTCCAATGCGGCGATGCCATTTTGCCAGGCCGCCAGGGCGGCGGCGGGATCGCTCTGGCGGGCGGCCAGCGTGCCTTGCAGGTGGTAGCCCTGGTGGGTGAGGGTGGGCAGGTTGTGGGCGGTGGCGATGGCGAGAACGGCCGTCACCCACGTCGCGGCCAGATCGAGCTGTCCCAGGGCCAGGGCGGCCTGGGCCGCCAACAGTTGGGCGCGGGCTTCACCTAACGGCGAGTTGTGGGCGCGGTAAACGGCCGTGGCCAGTTGGGCCAGGGTTAACGCATCTTCGGCCTGCTGCTGGTAAAGCAAGGTTTTGGCGATTTGCAGATCGGTGTCGGCCAGGGCCGTGCGGTTGCCTTCGCGCTCGAAGATGGCGCGGGCTTCCATCAGCGAAGTAAGGGCCGGTTCATATTGCCCCAGGCCGATGAAAGCGTGGGCTTCGTTGAGCACACATTTGCCGATTTCGTAGGGCGCGCCGAGTTGGCTGAAGAGCTGGCGGGCGCGGCGGCATTTTTCCAGGGCTTCGGGGAAGCGGCAAAGCTGGAGCAGGCAGTCGCTGGTGAAAAGTTCGACCAACATGGCGTGGCGGGAACGGCCGTCTTGGCCAAAGCCTTCGCGGGCAGCATCCAGCAGGGCCAGGGCTTCGTTGTAGCGGCCGAGAATGAAGTAGGTCATGGCCAGGTTTTGTTGGGCGCGGGCGGCGTCGACGGTGTTGCCGCGCTGAGTGTAGGTGCGCAAAATGGCCTGGTTGGTGGTGATGGATTCGGTAAAGCGGCCGAGATTGCGCAGCAGGATGGAGCGGTTCATGTCGACGACCAGCAAGCGGTCCTGGGTGGATTCGCCAAGCGATTGGTAGAGTTCGCGGGCCTGATCGAGCAGGGAGAGGGCGGCGGTGTCCTGGCCTAAACGGCCGTGAATAATCGCCAGGTTAACGGTGAGTTCGGCCAGAGGCAGCCATTCGTTGAGTTCGCGGAATATCTGCCCGGCCCAATCGCCGACGGCGAGCGCTTCTTCGTAGTGGCCCAGGTTGGCCAGGGCGTAGATTTTGCCGTTTTGCGACCAGGCTTGTTCAAGAGGGCGGTGGAAACGGCCGTAAATCTCCGCCGCTTCATCGTAACAGGCGATGCCCCGTGGAAAATCGCCGCAGCCGATGGCGTAGGCGTTGCCTTCGGCGCGTAATCCCAGGGCCTGGTAGAGAGGGTTGCCGGTGTGTTTGGCCATTAGTTTGATGAGATTGGCCATGGCCAGACAGCGCTGCAAGTCGGTGCGCATGTAGTCATCGGCGCGTTGTTTTAACAGGGCGGCGAGCGTGTCTAGTTCTGCTCGCTCAAATTGGTGCAAATGATGGGCGAAATAGACGGGTTGAATTGTCAGCGAGCGGTTTTGCAGATCGGCGACAAAAGAGGCCGGGTCCACGGCGTGGAGCGGAGGGGTTTTGCGGTGAGTGTCTGACAGAGACAGATTCATGATGTGGTTTTGCTGCGGTTACTGTTTTGCCAACGGCCGTTGGCGACAACGCGCCGCGCGAGGGCGTTAATAGGGGCGAATGCCTGGTTGTCTGGGCGGCGCGTTGTGTTGGTGACGGTTTGAGCCAAAATCAGGGCGGGTCGGGTAGGGGACGATTGAGTGGTTGCCGACGTATTGGGCGCCTGACAGGCGGCATACGATCTGTTATACCGCAAGTCAGGGCGTGAAAGTGTGGCGCGCTTTACAGGCGCAGCGTTGGCAATGCTTAAACAGTGAAGGCTTGCACGTGAATTTCAGTCGTGAGTCGATTCAGGATGAGATCGTAGGTGCCGGGCAAGACGGCGGCAAAGAAGAAGTTGCCCAGTTCGTCGATGGTGGCGGTTTGCAGGTGACGGCCGTTTTGCCATAACTGCACCTGGAAACTCAGTTCGTCCGCGCCAATCAACAGACCGAGAATGGTTTTATGGCCGGGTTTGGCCGGGTCATCTTGAATCTCGATATTGAGTTGATACTCGCCCGCTTCATACATAAGCGGCTCGTCGGTTTGGCCGCGAAATGCCAGAGCTGGCGCGCCGCCCGGACCTGGGCTAGAAAAGCTGGGCAGCCGCTGGGCGATCCAGATTTTCACTTGCTCGCGGAAACTGTAGCTGATTTCTGGGGCTAATTCGTTCAGGTAGTGTTGCAGTTGGGTTAGTTCTTGCGCGCAGTGCGGGCAAGCGGGCAGGTGTTGGGCGATGGCAACGGCTTTTTGCGGCGGCAGCATTTGCAGGTGGAATTCGCCCAAATCCTCAGGGGAAGGGCAGGTGAGACGATAAAGTTGGGCTGCTAATTTGTTTTCGATGTGGTCCATGACGCCACTCCTGATGTTATTGTTTTACCCTGCTCCAATGGTAGGTTGGCCGGAGCGGGTTCGATACTCTCTTCTATGAGAGATAAACGATGGTTTGCGCGTTTTTCACGCATCCAAGAAAAATGATTTCACCTCATCGCTGCGGCGCAAACGGGCGATGAGGTTTTCTTTGACGCGGTAGATTTCTTTGACATCGCTGAATGTTTTGGGGTACAGGTCCTGAACTTCGCGCGGTTTCAATCCCAACACAAATAAGCCGTCGATAACCCGGGCTTCTTTTTCGTCTTTGATCTGTGTTTGCAGCCACTGCCACAGTTCTGTGCGGGAGAGGGCGGCGCTGATATGGTCTTCAACGGCCGTGTCTCGCGCCTGTAGCGGTTGGGGCATTTCCTCGATGGCCTCCAGCCGCAGGCGATACTCTTTTTGGCGGACAAAATCGATCATGACGCTGTGGACGCACATTTGCAAATAGCGCAAAAGCGAGGCCAGGTCTTCAAAGGTGGTGAATTTATCCGGCGAAATGCCCACCCACATCTTTTCAAAGGCACGGTTCATAAAAAATTGCGCTTCTTCGCCGCTGCTGGAATAGGCGGCGTGGCGCTCTACCCAATGCGTGACCAGCCGTTGGTATTGGCTGTAGATACATGCCCAGGCCTGATCGTCGCGCTGCAAAATAGCCCGGCGAAACAATTCGTAACAGAATTTGGGATCGTAAGCCTGGCGGTTGAAGAAGCGGTCGCTTTCTTGCGCGCAGCGGTGGCGGAGGCCAGATAAAGTCAGGGTTTGTGGTGTAACTTCAGACAAAATAGTTTCTCGATGGTAACTGTTCGGGTTTCTCTGGCAAGACCCCAAGGGTTTGATGCCCAGATAATCCAAATCCTCAGAAGCAAACCCTTGGGGTCTGTTCGGTTTCTCTGGCAAGACCCCAAGGGTTTGATGCCCAGATAATCCAAATCCCCAGAAGCAAACCCTTGGGGTCTGTAATAGGTACTCTCGATATTCGTACGGCCGTGGGCGATATGTGAGCGTGGTGTCCAGTACGGATAAAAATCTATTTTACCGCAAATGAGAAATTGCCGAAAAGTCTGCGGCGTTGGGCAAAGCCTGCGGCGTTGGGCAAAGCCTGCGGCGTTGGGCAAAATGTGGGCATTGCCGATACAATGATAACCAGCTCTGGTGATGGACAAACATAGGAGGAAGATCGATGACAAATGAAGTAACTGACACTGGGTCGGAAACGGCCGTTTCCCAATCCCCCACGCCACCTGAAGATACGCAGCCGCAAGACAGTCCGCGCAGTGAATGGGTGAAGTTTGGCGCGTTGGTTCTGGTTCTTGTGGGCATCCTTGGTGTTGTGGCTCTGTCTCGCTCGCTTATATTTGGGCGCATTGTGCCCGCGATCATGGGCGGCGGCAGTCCGGCGGCTCCGCTGGCTGTTCCCACTGTAGAGCCAACAGTGGTTCCGGCCGTTCCGGCAGCCGCGCCGACTGGCGAGGTGTTTTTGCCGGCCCTGACAACCGATACCACAGACACCAGCGCTCAACCCACGGTTACAGAAGTGGTTCCGGTGGCTACGGAGGCGGTAATGGTGGAAACGGCCGTGCCCCAGCCCATCACCCACACCGTCCAACCCGGCGAAAACCTGACCAAAATTGCCCAGCAATACAACATTCCCGTGCAAGCCATCATGCAGGCTAACAATCTGCTCAATCCCAACTACATCCAGGCCGGTCAGGTTCTGGTAATCCCGGCCCCCTGATCCGCTGATTTCTTGCTTGCCCGGAACATAAAGCCGTCTATCTGCGTCTTAAAGGTATTGACAAGGGCAATACCTGTCCAAGGAGGACGCAGCCATGAAAAAATCGATCGTTTTACTGTTCACCGTTGTGTTGTTTTTGCTGGGAACCGGCAGTCTGGCATACGCTCAGGGAACCCCTATCCCCATCGAGCCGCCTATTTTGCCGCCCCCGCCCTTCAGTGACGGCCTGACCATTGAGTATCAGCGTGTCGATGTCAGCATTGAAAATCAAATCGCTGTCACCCACATCGACCAGCTATTTGTCAACAACAACGATTGGCTGCTGGAAGGCACGTACCTCTTCCCCCTGCCCGAAGGCGCGGCCATCAATCAGCTTACCATGTGGGTAGATGGCCAACCCATCGAGGCCAAAATCTTGCAGCGCGACGAAGCGCGGCAAATCTACGACAACATCGTGCGCCAACTGCGCGATCCGGCCTTGCTGGAATATGTGGGCGCTCAGGCTGTCCAGGCCAACGTTTTTCCTATCCCGCCCCACGATCAGCGCCGCATAGAAATTGAGTACACCCAGGTCTTGCCGGCCGAAAGCGGCGTGATCCATTACGTATTCCCTCAGTCCACCAAGCTGTACACCAACGCGCCTCTTGGCACGCAAAACATTCGCGCCGATGTGCGCAGCAACGAGGCTATCCGGGCCATCTATTCGCCCAGCCATCCCGTGGCTGTCAGCCGCGAGGGGGATTTCCGGGCGGTGGTGGGTTACGAGGACAGCAATGTAGTCGCTAACCAGGATTTTGAGTTGTACATCACGGTTTCCCCGGAAGACATCGGCCTGAATTTGCTCAGTTATAAGGAAGCGGGCGAGGATGGTTTCTTCTTGCTGCTGGTGGCCCCGAGCGTCGAAGCCACCGAGGTGATTGCCAAAGACGTGATTTTGGTGATGGATACCTCCGGCAGCATGGAAGGGGAGAAAATTCAACAGGCGCAGGAAGCGGCTACCTACGTGATTGAGCACCTGAAGGCCGGTGATCGCTTCAACATTGTGCCGTTTAGCACTGGCGTCCGCACCTACCAGCCAGATCTGGTGACGGCCGTGCAGCCGGGCAATTATCAGGCATTCATCAACAGCCTGGAAGCGCTGGGCGGGACCAATATCAGCCAGGCGCTGCTGGAAGCGGCCAACATGGTAGACCCGCAGCGCCCGACAACCATCATTTTCCTGACGGATGGGTTGGCGACAGAAGGCATCGTGGAGACGCCGCTGCTGCTGGATGCGGTTGGGCAGGCCATGCCCGCCAATGCGCGTCTGTTTGCCTTTGGCGTGGGCGATGATGTAGACCCCAACCTGCTGGATGCCCTGGCGGAAAATCATCGCGGAACGACGACGTATGTACGGCCGTTCCAATCCATTGACGAAGAAGTTAGCAGCTTTTACGCCAAAGTCAGCACGCCTGTCCTGGCCGACATCAGCCTGGATTTTGGCGGCATAACGGCCGAACAGATGTACCCGGCTACGCTGCCCGACCTGTTTGCCGGTACGCAGTTGGTGCTGGCGGGGCGATACCGCGATGGCGGCCCGGCGACCATCACCCTGCGCGGCACAGTCAACGGCGAGCCGCAGGTCTTTACCTACCAGGACAACATGTTCCGCACCCAGGGCGGCGATGACTTCATTCCCCGCCTGTGGGCGACACGGGCTATCGGCAACCTGCTGCGCGAGATTCGGCTGCGCGGCGAAGAGCCGGAATTGGTGCAAAGCGTGGTGAATTTGTCCATCCGGTATGGCATCATCACGCCCTACACGAGTTATCTGATTGAAGAGGATGACATTTTCACCCAGACCGGGCGGGAGGGCATTGCCACCAATGCCGTGGAGGCGACGCGGGCGGTGACGGAAGGCGCAGTTGAAGAAGCGGCCGCCTCCGCCGACATGGCCGCCGCCGAAGCGCCCATGGCCCTGCCGACAATGACCGCCGGAGCCGGTGCGCCCGCTGTGCCAGGCGAAGTTGCCGCCGATACAACCGGACAGGTGCAGGTTGTGGGCAGCAAAACCTTTGTCTTGCGCAATGGGGTTTGGCTGGACACGGCATACGATCCGGAACGAACGACGCCGCAGCCGATTGGTTTTGCCAGCGAGGCGTACTTTGATTTGCTGGCCGCTGTGCCGCAGATGGGTCAATATCTGGCGATTGGCCCGCGCGTGCTGGTGGTGATTGGCGATCAGGCGTATGAAATTGTGGAAGAAGGCGCGGGGGTGGATACGGCCGTCTTGCCCACCGCTGTGTTCCCGGATGAAACGGGGATGGACACGGCCGTTCCCGTCATCGAAGCTACACCCATCGCCGCCAGCCCGGCAGCGCCGGAATCGTCCTCGGCTAAAACTGGCCTATGCGCCACCATGATGGTGATGCCGTTGTTTTTAGTGACGGGGTTGGTGTTGGCGCGTTACGGCCGTTGGTCGAGTAAACAACGGTAAAAAACTGGCAGATAAGAGATGAAACGGCCGTTTCCTTCCCAAACTGCGCGCAAAGCAGGGGAAGGGAACGGCCGTTTATTTTTGCCAGACCGCAAAGTCCAGCGCCCAGATACGAATGACGGTGTCTTTATCACCCAGGCTGGCCAGCAAATTACCGTTTGGTTGAAAAGCCAGACCGGCAAACGCAAACGATGAGTGCGTTTCTTCCAAAATGGCCACCGTCTGCCAATCGGCGCAGCGCCAGAGGCGCACGGTGCTGTCGGCCGATTTGCTGGCCAGAAATTGATCGTTGTGGGTGAAGGATACGGCCGTTACCGGCCCAGCATGATCGGTTAACACGTGCAGCAGTTCGCCGCTTTCTGGCTGCCACAAGCGCACCGTGCCATCGTGGCTGCCGGTGGCCAGCGTTTCGCCCTTTTGGGTCATCGCCAGCGATAACACCTCGCCCTTATGCCCCGAAAGCGTACGCAAAGGCGTGAATGAGGCCATGTCCCAGAACATCACCAGGTTGTCGCCTGCGCCGGAGATAGCCATACGGCCGTCTGGGCTGACCATCACGCAGCCAATGCGCCCATGATGGCCGCGTAAGGAGGCCAGTTCTGCGCCGATCGATAGGTCCCAAAATTTTACTGTCTGGTCGTAAGCGCCAGAGACGATGAAACGGCCGTCTGGCGATACAGCCGCTGTGTAGACATAATCCTGGTGTCCGCGCAATGTTTGCGGCCGAATTGGCCCGGTAACGTCCCAAATCTTTAAGGAATTTTTAGAGGCGGAAACAACTTGCTGCCCATCTGGCGTGATCGCCACGGTAAAGACGGAGCCGCTGTAGCCGGTAATCTCGCGTTGTTCTTTGCCAGTGGTAATGTCCCACAGGCGGACTGATTGGTCGTAAGAGGCAGAGGCGAGCAGACGGCCGTCTGGCGACCAGGCAATGCGGGTGATAGCGCGGTTGCTGGCTTTTAAGATGTGTTGTAACGAAAATCCGTTTGGACAACGCTCTTTTTTCATGTGGTTTGTCTCCGACGGAAGAGCAGCCAGAACAAAACGGCCGTGATGCCCCCAACAACAGAAGCCAATAAATTGACAACATCATTATTCAACCAGGCAAAACCGCGCACAGGGCGCGTTTTTTGGCCGCAGCGGTGCAGGTGGCGTTCTGTTTCTTTCTGGCATTGGTCGCAATAAAAAATTTGCTGCACAGTTGCGCCAAGCAAGCTGTCGAACAACGAACCGGCCAGACCGCTCAGCGCCCCAATCAACGCAAGCTGCCAGACGGGTTTGCGCCGGCTCAGCAGCCCGCCTGCCAGACCGATGATGAAGCCGCCAATCATGGAAACGGCCGTGCCCAGGCCCGAAACGCCGCCAGATGTACCCACTTCCACCACATCCCCGGTGGTGATCAGCCGAGGCGGATTTTTGCTTAGGGTTCCCAGTTCTGTCGCCCAGGTGTCGGCCGTTACGGTAGCCATCACGCCGGTAAATAAATAGAACCAGACCGGCGATGGTAGGAGGGCATTGGCCATGGCTATCAGCGCGCCCAGGCCGCCATTGGCCATGGCCTGACCAAAATCTCGCCGATGCCCCTTCTCAAATTTTTCCGCCGCTTCGCGCTTTTCCCCTTCTTTAAAATGTGAAAGCAAGCTGGAGCTAACAAAAAATATGCCCAAAAGCACTCCCCAAAACCAGCCGCCCAAGCCAAACGTGAGTGTGCCGACAAGTAAAGCCCCTATCACGCCTGACCTGGATAAAGATTGGCGCCAATAAGCCAGCGAGGCAATGCCGCTGCTAATAAGGAATGCTGGAATGAGTTGTTGGATCATAGGCTCCTTCTGTTAAAAACGGACAATTTGGCAGAAGTTTACCAGAGCGGTTGGCGATTGTGAAGCGAAAATGACATTTGTCAGTATACGCGGCAAAGGACAATTTTGTACAATGCCAGGGTCAGAATTGTTTATTCGTGCGAGGAAAGACCGACATCAGAGCTTACGTTGCAGCCTCAACAAGCCAAAAGGAGCTTAACCGATGAGCGAAAATCTTAATCCTTTTGCTATCGCCCAGGCGCAATTGGACGAAGCTGCCCGCATATTGCAACTCGATCCCGACATGCATGCTTTTTTGCGCGAGCCAATGCGTGAATTTCATTTTACGATACCCGTTAAAATGGATGACGGCCGTACCCGCGTTTTTCGTGGGTATCGGGTGCAATATAACGATGCCCGTGGCCCGGCTAAAGGCGGTCTCCGCTTTCACTGGGAGGAGACCATCGACACCGTGCGCGCCCTGGCAGCCTGGATGACCTGGAAAACGGCCGTTGTGGACATTCCGCTGGGTGGTGGTAAAGGAGGCGTGGTGTGCGACCCGCGCGAGCTGTCGCCGGGAGAATTGGAACGGCTCAGTCGTGGTTATATGCGCTGCATCGCCCGCTATGTTGGCCTGACTAAAGATGTGCCCGCCCCGGACGTCTATACCAACCCCCAAATTATGGCCTGGATGATGGACGAATATGACATGCTGGTTGGCCATCGTGAGCCGGGCGTGATCACGGGCAAGCCGCTGCCTCTGGGTGGCTCGGCCGGCCGCGACGATGCCACCGCGCGCGGCGGTATCTATGTTACCCGCGAAGCAGCCAAAGTGTTGGGCATTGAATTGGCCGGGGCAACCTGCGCCATTCAGGGGTATGGCAACGCTGGCTCTTTTTATCACTCGCTGGCTGAAGAATTGTTAGGTATGAAAGTAGTGGCCGTCAGCGATTCGCGGGGCGGGATTCTCAATTGGGATGGGCTGCGGGCAGCGGATGTTAAAACCCACAAAGCCCAAACTGGCTCTGTCCTGGGCTTCCCGGGCGCGCAAACCATCACCAACGAACAACTGTTGGAACTGGAAGTGGTCGTCCTGGCCCCGGCCGCCTTGGAAAACGTCATCACCGCCCGCAACGCCGCCAACATCAAAGCCAAAATGACCGCCGAACTGGCCAATGGTCCCACAACACCTGAAGCCGATGACATCCTATACAAAAATGGCGTTTACGTTATGCCCGACTTCCTATGTAACGCCGGTGGCGTTACCGTCTCGTACTTTGAGATGGTGCAAAACGCCTACCAATATTATTGGTCGGCGCCGATGGTTCATGAACGGCTCGATCAAAAAATGACCGCCGCCTACAACGCCGTCCACCACATGGCTGATGCCAAGAAAGTAAACAATCGTGTCGCAGCTTACCTGGTGGCCGTGGATCGTGTTGCTCAGGCAGTTCGTTTGCGCGGGTGGGTGTAACCTGCGCTGAAGCAGTAAAAATCATGCATCACAACTGCCTCCTTGTGATGTTCATTTTCGGAAGGTGGGGAAAATAGCCACCCATCTTTTGGCAAAATGACGGGTAGACGACGGCCGTAACTGATCGCCAGATCCCCAAAAGCCGCCGTCTACCTGCATGATCCCCAGCACATGACACAAGTCATATGGAATTCGTGCCAGCCATATGACACATGACACCCCCGGAATCATTGATGTCATAGATACCTTTCACTTGACAGATTTTCCAATATTGCCGACACTTGGAGGTGTTCTCGACCGCCACGGGTCGAGGTTGTCTTGTTCGTTGATAGTGCAAGCTAAGATCCACAAAATTTTCCCACCAGGAGTTTGTACATTCCCATGACAGAGAATTTGAATCCGTTCGCGATTGCCCAGGCCCAATTAGATGAGGCTGCGGCTGTTTTACAATTAGACCCCGACATGCACGCGTTTTTACGCCAACCCATGCGTGAATTCCATTTCACCATTCCGGTGAAGATGAATGACGGGCATACGGAAATCTTTCAGGGTTTCCGCGTGCAGTACAATGATGCGCGTGGTCCGGCGAAGGGTGGCATTCGGTTCCACCCCAAAGAGACAATCGATACCGTCCGTGCTTTGGCGGCGTGGATGACCTGGAAAACGGCCGTGTCCGACATCCCCCTTGGCGGCGGCAAAGGCGGCGTCATCTGCAACCCCCGCGAAATGCAGCCCGACGAACTGGAACGGCTCAGCCGCGGTTTTATGCGCGCCATTTCCCGCTACGTTGGCCTGACCAAAGATTCCCCCGCGCCAGACGTGTACACCAACCCCCAAATCATGGCCTGGATGTTGGACGAATACGAAGTCCTTACCGGACATCATGAACCCGGCGCTATTACCGGCAAACCCTTACAGCTCGGCGGCTCGGCCGGACGCGGGCCGGCAACGGCCATGGGCGGCATGTTTACCATCCGCGAAGCAGCCAAACTGCGCGGCATGACCCTGGAAGGCGCAACCTGCGCCATTCAAGGCTATGGCAATGTGGGCGGCTTTGCCCATCGCCTGGCCCACGACTTATTCGGCATGAAAGTTGTGGCGGTGAGTGATGAATATGGCGGCATTTACAGCGCCAGCGGTCTCAACCCAAATGACGTGGTTAAACATCTACAGCAAACAGGTAAAGTCATTGGCTGCCCCGGCACAGACAACATCAACAACAAAGAGTTGTTAGAGTTAGAGGTAGACATTTTGATCCCGGCGGCCATCGAAAACCAGCTTACCGGGCAGAATGCCGATCAGATCAAAGCCAAAATTGTGGCTGAATTGGCCAATGGCCCCACAACCCCCGAAGCCGACAACATTTTAAACGACAAAGGGATTTACATTATCCCCGACTTTTTGTGCAATGCTGGCGGCGTTATCGTGTCTTATTTTGAGATGGTCCAGAATGCCTATCAATTTTATTGGGATGAACCCATGGTAAACGATCGCCTGGACAAGAAAATCACCACTGCCTTCCTGGCCGTACACGACATGGCCCAGGCCAAAAAAGTGGACAACCGCGTGGCGGCTTACCTGGTAGCCGTAAACCGGGTGGCCGAAGCTGTGCGGCTGCGCGGTTGGGTTTAATTACGCCTTCTAAAACCAAGTTTCGAGCGTGTGTTCGATTTGCGAACAGAGCGCCGGTTGACCTGACCGGCGCTCTGTTTTTTCTCTGGAAATTGGTGTGTCAGAAATTGTCAAAATAGAACTTGTGTGCTACAATTAAATAAGTAGGGCAACCTTACCTTAACCGGTTGAGTTGAACGAGTTGGTTGTGAAGTGGGTGCTAAACGTGTTATCATTTTCTAGCGTTTTGGCGCCTTTCAATGAACAGCTTTGCATGCAAAAAGGAGAGAATTTCATGTATCAGAAGATCATCATTGTCGGCAATTTGGGTCGCGATCCCGAGATGCGGTACATGCCAGATGGCACGGCCGTTACCAATTTCAGCATTGCGTCTTCACGGCGTTGGACCGGGCAAGATGGGCAGCAGCGAGATGAAACTACCTGGTTCCGCATCGAAGTGTGGCGGCGACAGGCGGAAACAGCCAACCAATACCTTACTAAAGGCAGCAAGGTTTTGGTAGAAGGGCGCATTAAGCCGGATCCGAACACCGGCGGTCCCCGTCTGTGGACCCGTCAGGATGGCACGATCGGCGCAAATTTCGAAGTGGTGGCTGATACTGTTCGCTTCTTAAGCGGCCGTGGCGACGATGGCGGCGTAAGCGGCGGCGGCGAGGAATACAGCGGTTCGCCGGCGCACGAGGAAGACGATATTCCGTTCTAAACATTACCAACAGAAATTGTAATTGCATGAGAAGAGCGGCGAGGGTACTGGCTACCCTCGCCGTTTTTGTTTTATGGCCGGATTGGTTTGACGGCCGTTATCCGGCCGCTGAGTACCTGCGCGTTTCCTGTCATACGCGGCGAAGCGGCCAATTCTGTGTCCGGGTGGGCTTTGTCACGCACGGAAACGGCCGTAAAGCCAACCCCATGCATCGCCGCCACATAGTCGGCCACATCTTCCGCGCCGGTAATGCAGCCTGTCCAGGCCGCCATGTCGGCGCGCTGTTCCGGGCTAAACTGCCCCAAAGTAACCACATCGGAAACTGCCAGCCGCCCGCCTGGTTTGAGAACGCGGAAGGCTTCGCGGAAAACGGCCGTTTTGTCTGGCGCCAGGTTGATTACACAGTTCGAAATGATCACATCCACGCTGTTGTCGGCCACCGGCAGCGCCTCGATTTGTCCTTTGCGAAATTCCACATTGTCTAAACCCACGATGGCTTTGTTGCGGTTGGCCTTTTCGAGCATGGCATCGGTCATGTCTACGCCAATGACACGGCCGTTTGGCCCAACCTGCCGCGCTGCCATAAAGCAGTCGATGCCCCCGCCAGAACCCAGGTCCAAAACGGTTTGACCCGGCTCCAGGGCGGCCAGGGCAATGGGGTCGCCGCAGCCTAGCGAGAGGCCGGTCACGTCTGTTGGCAGCCAACTGGTGTCCGATTGGTACAAATTGCTGAACAGATCGTCGGCACGGCCGTCATCAGAGCAGCACGCATCGGTGTCATTGCAGCAAGAAGCGGCAATGTCTAATTTGAATTCGTCGGCGATACGGCCGTATCGCGCCTTTACTTCTTCGTGAATTTTCTCAGGGGTTAATTCGTTCATTTCACACCTCATATCGACAAGTATCTATGTATTTGAGTAAAAAAATGTAGTTGTTCAGGTTTCTCCACCAAGACCCCAAGGGTTTAATACCCAACTAATCCAAATTCTCAGGCGCAAACCCTTGGGGTCTTTATAGGTACAAAAAATTACGAGTTAACGGCAACGTCATGCAGGCTGATGATGGTGCTGCCTTCCATTTTTTCCGGCGCAAATTTGTAGAGCAGCGCGCCGCAGCATACCGCCACGGCATCCTGATTCAGCGTGTAGTACACCTGCTTTCCCTCGCGCCGGGTAAAAACCAATTCAGCCTCTCGCAGCACACTCAGATGATGCGAGACAGTCGGCTGGCTGACATCGCCGATTTGTTCCACGACATCGGTTACACAAAGCCAACGGCAGCAGAGCAGGCTCATAATTTTTTGCCGGGTATCATCGGCAATAGCTTTGGCGAAGGTAACAGGATCCATATAACCTTTACATATCGAAGATTGTCTATATGATAAATCTTTCCAACGATTTGTCAAGAATCAAAAATAGAATCAGTCTGGCAATTGGCAAGAAGAGAACCAATTTCAGCAATTCTCAATTTAACCAGAAATGTGTCATGCTGAGAGCCTGTGCTGAGGCCGCCGAAGCATCCTCCGAAGCATCTCCTTCTTCTGGTGGAGCGGGATGCTTCCCCGTTCGACGTTGCTCAGGGCCGAAGACTCCGCTCAGCATGACAGTTCAGCGTAAATTGCAAAGAAATTACCTTGTTCGCACGAATGCCTGATCTAAATTGAGAATTCCTGAACCAATTTCAGGCGGTTTGACTTAAAAGTAGCCCACCGATAGAATCCACAAACTATTTTTTAGCCTGGACAGGACAAGGATTGTATGCGAATTGTAGTGGATGCCATGGGCAGCGATGGTCATCCGGGTCCGGACGTAGCCGGCGCGGTGATGGCGGCCCGAGAATTTGGGGACACGATCATTTTGGTTGGCGATCAGGCGCGTATCGAGGCGGAACTGGCCGGGCAGGACGTTACTAATTTGTCCTTGGAAGTCAGGCATGCCGCTCAGGCCGTCAACATGACCGACAAACCATCCGTGGTGGTAAAAAGCAAGCCAGATTCTTCGATGCATGTCGGGTTACGCCTGGTGAAATTGGGCGAAGCCGACGCATTTGTTTCGGCCGGCAACACGGGGGCGGTGTTGGGCATTGCCATGCTGCGCCAGGTCGGTTTAGGTCGAATTCCAGGTGTAAAGCGGCCGGCTTTGGGGGTGATGTTTCCGACGAGGGAACGGCCGTTCCTGGTAGACAATGGCGCCAATGCCGACTGCCGCCCGGAATATATGCCCCAATTTGGTCTGATGGGCAGCCTGTATATGGAACACGTCGTAGGCATTCGCAACCCCCGCGTCGCCCTGGTGTCCAATGGCGAAGAAGAAGGCAAGGGCAACATGCTGATCAAAGAAGCCCTGCCCTTGCTGCAAGCCAGCGGCCTGAACTTTATCGGCAACATCGAGCCGAAAGAGTTTATGCGCGGCGCGGCCGATGTGGCCCTGACGGATGGTTTTACGGGCAACATCATGATGAAAACGGCCGAAGCCATTGCCAGCTACATGTCGGATTTAATTCGCGATGAACTGATGGCTAACCCGTTCACGGCCGTTGGTGGCCTGCTGGCCAAATCGGCGTTCGGGCGGGTGCGGCGGCTGTTAGATCCTCATGAAGTGGGCGGCGCGCCGCTGCTGGGCGTCAATGGCGTGGTGATTATTGGACACGGCCGTTCCAATGCCTATGCCATCAAACAAGCCGTCGGGCAGGCCCGACGAATGGTGGCCCACAACATTGTTCTGGCAATTACCACCGGAGTAGCCAACTCTAAACTTGCTGAATAATTTTTGTGACCATACAGACCCAGGCCTTTGGGATTTCATGGGGTTTGGTCTGATACGTGATACGTGAAACATCTCTGGTCACGCATCACGTATCACGCATCGGGGGCTGTCAACCCCCTGAGTTCCTGAAGAACCGAATTTGGGTTATTTGGGCATCAAACCCTTAGGGTGTTGCCAGAGAAACCTGAACAGATGCTAATTTTTTAAGGAAGTATTATGACGAATTTTCTTGATGCCCGTGGGCGGCCTCGAGTGGTTGTGACCGGAATTGGCATGATCGGCCCATTGGGTCTGTCGGTTGATGAAAGTTGGGACAATCTGATTCACGGCCGTTCCGGCGTTGGCCCCATCACCCAATTCGACGCCAGCCACCTGCCGGTGCAAATTGCTGGCGAAGTAAAAGGATTCGATCCCGGCAAATATGTTAATTTTAAGGAAGCGCGGCGGATGTCGCGCGCCTCGCAGTTGGCTGTGGCCGCCGCGACCATGGCCCTGGAAGACGCCAACCTGGCGCACGGTCTGCCCAACCAGGAACGGACCGGCACATTAATTGGCACCGGCGTAGGCGGCTTCGAAGTGGGCGACCGCGAAACGACGGTGCTGCGCACCAAAGGTTTCAGCCGTGTCAGCCCCTTTGCCATGACCTCTTTTTTGCCCAACATGCCCAGCCACCACGTCAGTTTGTTGGCTCAGGCCATGGGACCCATCAGCACGGTGAATGCCGCTTGCGCCACCGGCACGCAGGCCATCGGTGAGGCGGCAGAATTTATCCGGCGCGGGTCGGCCGATATGGTGATTGCCGGCGGTGTCGAAGGGTTGATTCATGAATCGGCCGTGGCCGGGTTTGCGGCGATGCGGGCGATGGCCACCAGCTTTAACGATGCGCCGGAGAAAGCCAGCAAGCCCTTCGACAAAAACCGGGAAGGGTTTGTCCTCAGCGAGGGGTCTGGCGTGTTGATTTTGGAGCGGCTGGACCATGCATTGGCGCGCAAGGCCAAGATTTATGCGGAACTGTTAGGTCACGCTTCTTCTTCCGATGCATTCCATGTGGCGGCGCAAGACCCGGATGCGGCCGGCGCAGTGCGGGCAATGCGCTGGGCCATCGAAGACGCCGCGTTGCAACCGAGTGATATTGGATACATCAACGCCCACGGCACCGGCACGCCGATGAATGATCTGACGGAAACGCTGGCGATTAAGCGTTTATTTGGCGAACCGGCTTACGAAATTCCGGTGAGCAGCAATAAATCGATGATGGGGCACGCGATGGGCGGCACCGGGGCGATTGAAGCGATATTTTCCATTTACACGATGACGCAGGGCCTGATTCCGCCAACCTGGAATTATGAAACGCCCGACCCGGAGTGTGATCTGGATTATGTGCCCAATGCGCCGCGCCCGGGGGATGTGCGGTATGTGTTGTCTAATTCTTTTGGCCTGGGCGGGCAAAACGCCTGCCTGGTTCTGGGCCAATTTGCCAATGCCGTGAATGGGAATGGTATGGTTATGGAGCCAAAATTGTAACGACCTATGATTATTTTGCGTGATGAGAAACGAATTGCACGGTTAAATTTGCTGGCCAAGATTACCAGTTATGGCGGCATGGCGATTTTATTGATTGGGTTGGCGCTGGCGTTTGTGGGGCAAAATTTCCAGCGGGTGTTTTTGTTTCAGTTGGGGGCGCTGTTTGTGGGCTGGATTTCGTCGCAGGTGGGGATTTATCTGACCCAGCGCTATGTGCGTAATCCCCGACCCGACCAGGTGTTGGATGAGGCGGTGCGGAAGGTGTCTAAAGACGGCCGTATCTACCACTTTCTACTCCCTGCCCCTCACACCCTGCTGACGCCTCATGGTATTATTGTGTTAAACCCGAAACCGAACACCGGCAAAATTAGCGTGGTGGGCGATAACTGGCAGCAGAAAGGCGGGGCGTTTCGGCGGCTTTTGGGCCAGGAACCTATTGGCAATCCGACGCGAGAAGTGGAAAGAATGGTTGAGGCGTTGGCCAATTTCATCCGCAAAAACGCGCCGGAAGTGGACGAAGTGCCCATTGGCGCGTTGATTGTTTTTACGACCAAAGGGGCAACGGAGTTGGACCTGAAGGAATCGCGGATTCCGGCCATGCATTACACCAAGGTAAAGGGCTTTTTGCGCCAGCAAAAGCGGGAGCTGCTGCCCGCAGATGTGTATGCGGCGCTTCGGCGGGCGTTTGATGAGAAAGCGGTGCATCTGACTGAGGTACTTTATGAAGGAGATTCAGCCTAACGTTTATTGGTTGGAAGGGCGGGCGGTAAATCTATATTTGTGTGTGGACAGCGATGGGCTGACGCTGGTTGACGCCGGAATGCCCAAGAGTGAGGGGTTGGTGCTGACGGCCGTGTCTGAACTGGGCTTTCAACCCACAGACTTGAAGCGCATCCTGATCACCCATGCGGATTTAGACCATGCCGGTAGTATGGCGGCGGTTCAGGCGGCAACCGGCGCGGTTGTTTTTGCCAGCGCGGAATCGGCCGTTTATTTACAAAACGGCCGTTCACCCAAACACCTTCCCTGGCTCGTGCAAACGCTCTCCGACGCCTTTTTTAAGTATAAGCCACTGTCGGCCGCCAGGCTGCAAACTTTCCGCGCCGGTGACGTGCTGCCGGTTTTGGGCGGTTTAGAAGTGCTGGCTACCCCAGGGCACACGCGGGATCATCATTCGTTGTACCATCCATCTTCGGGTCTTTTGTTTGCCGGCGATGCACTGAATACGCGGGACGGCCGTCTCCAGTCCACACCCAAACGGATCACCGCCGACAAAGAAGCCGCCAGACAATCCGTCATTCAGCTATTAGAAAAAAAACCGACCGTCTTTGCCTGTGGTCATGGCGCGCCGCTCGCAGATAACGGGGGTAAAAATGGGCAGCAGTTGTTACTAGAACTTAGACAGAGTTGAGGTGCTCCGATGACATTACAACAAAGAGCGGTATTAGAACGAGAATTAAACGATTTGCGAGAAGATATTTTACGCCTGGGCAGTCTGGTCGAGACAGCTATCGATCATTCGGTGACAGCTTTGGTTCAGCGAGACATTCATCTGGCCCAAGAAGTAATAATCGGCGACCAGGAGGTGAACGCGCTGCGCTATAAAGTAGAGGTGGAAAGCCTGCGCATTCTGGCCACCCAACAGCCGATGGCCATTGACTTGCGCGTGGTGATCGCCGGTATCCATATGGCGGTCGAGTTAGAGCGCATCGGCGATCACGCTGCCGGAATTGCCAAGTTGGTTGCGCGTTTGGAAGAGGAAGAGCAGATAGACACCTTCTATAAACTTCCCAAAATGGCTAAGCGTGCCAGTCTGATGGTGGAACAAAGCGTGCGCGCTTACATTGAACGAAACGCCGAACTGGCCTATGAAGTTATCAGACGAGATGATAAGCTGGACAAGCATTACCAACAACTTTATCTGGGCGCTTTGGAACAAATGAAAGGCGATCCCCAATATATTCGCCGGGCAACCTTTTTGCTGTGGATTGGGCACAATTTGGAGCGGATGGGGGATCGGGCGTTAAACATGGCCGAGCGCGTTATTTTTATGATCACCAGCGAGTTTGTGGAAAACCTGGATGACATCGACGACTTTGGGGATTTAGAGGGCCATGCCACCGGTTAAACGGTAAAAAGGCAAACGGCCGTTCCGCCTTAAAAACGGCCGTTTGCGCCCCATCTATAAAATCCCGTTTGACAAGCACCAATTATCCATTAGAATTTCCTTGGTATTTTAGTACCAACGGCGAGGAGGTGATTGCTAAATCAAATTAAAATCCTAAAAAAATTTTGTACTTACCGTAAAAATTCCCCCCACTGAAAAAATAATTAGTTAAAGCTCTATAGAACCCATCATCAACGAGTTGTGCAGATGATAGTTAACCTTAGGAGGAGAAAACATGAAACGAGCAACTCTCTTGGTATTGTTATCCTTATTGTTGGCCCTGTTCCTGGTTGCCTGTGGCGGCAGTGAAGGCAGCGAATCGGCTGCTACTGAAGCCAACGAATCCGCCTCAACCTCGGAAACGGCCGTTGAAGCCCCCGCCGACGCCGGCGCAACCTGCACCGACGCCATCGGCTGTGTAGAAGTCGCCCCCGGCGATCCGATTATGCTGGCATCCTCTCTGGTCGTTTCCGGCCCCAACACGGAACTCGGCCTGGATTCCCAGTACGGCGTCGAAATCGCCATCGATCTTCGCGGCGAAATTATGGGACACGCCATCGAATTGCAGCCCGAAGATGACGGCTGCAGCGCCGAAGGTGGCCAAACCTCCGCGCAGAAAATCGTCTCCAACCCGCAGATCGTCGCCATCATCGGCACCAGCTGCTCTGGCGCGGGTGTGCCCGCCGCCAAGATCATCTCCGATGCCGGGTTTGCCATGGTTTCCCCGTCCAACACCTCCCCGTCGCTAACCGATCCGGCGCTGCATGAGGCTGGTTATCTGCGTACCGCCCACAACGACAAAATTCAGGGCGCGGCGATGGCCGAGTTTGCCTACAATGAACTGGGCGTTCGCAAAGCTGCGGTTATCCACGACGGCGATCCCTATACCGAAGGTTTAGCCACGGTCTTCTCAGATTCCTTCAAAGCTTTGGGCGGCGAAATCGTTGCTTTTGAGGCTGAAGCTGCCGACGCCACCAACGTCGAACCGCTGTTAACCTCTATTGCGGCGTCTGGCCCTGAGTTCATTTACTTCCCGGTATTTATTCCCTTGGGTTCCTTGCTCACCAACAGCGCTGCCAATATCGAAGGCCTCAAAGGCGTCGTTTTGGCTGGCGCAGATGGCATCCAGTCCCCCAGCTTCCTGGAAAATACCGTTGGAACCTCTGAAGGCATGTATGCCTCTGGCCCAGACCTGAGCTTCAGCAATGCTTTCTACACCGATACCTTCTTGCCCGCTTATATGGAAAAAGCAGGCACCGAACCGACTGCTCCTTTCCATGCTCATGCGTTTGACGCCACGAACATGGTTTTGGATGCCATCGAAAAGGTAGCCCAGCAAGGCGCTGACGGGACGTTGTTGATCGGCCGTCAGGCTCTGCGCGATGCGTTGTTTGCCACATCAGGCATGGAAGGCATCACCGGCACCATCACCTGCGATGAATATGGTGACTGCGCCGACCCGCAAATTTCTGTAAGCCAGGTACAAAGCGGCGAGTTTGTTCGCATTTGGCCTGAAAAATAAGGCAAGCTGCTTGTTTGGCAAGTAAGCTGTGATTCATAAATCGTAGGGATAGGCTCCGGCAATGCCCGGAGCCTATCTTTATCATCTTGTTGGTATCTTGTACCATCTAGGGCTTTGGCCGCACCCCCATTGGAGCGAGAGCGTATGTCCCAACGATTCAAAGAGATAGATTTCATCGGCGTCTTTTTATGGGTGTTTCGAGCTGTTATTATCGTGTTGGTTATCTATGGCACGGTGGCTAAGTTGTTTTTGGGTGTGGGAAATACGTACACAGTCGAGATATGGGTCGATTTTTTGATTTCCGGATTATCTCAGGGCAGCTTGTATGCCTTAATTGCTCTTGGGTACACAATGGTGTATGGCATTTTGTTCATGATCAACTTTGCCCATGGCGAATTTTTTATGTCGGGAGCCATTACATCTACGGTATTGGTGGCGGCGTATTTAAGCGCATCCGGGTTTATGGATTCGCAGCCAGTTATTAGTTTGTTGGTGATCACGGCCGTTGCCATTACCACCTCAATCAGTGTCGCGTTACTCACAGAGCGCATCGCCTATCGCCCGCTGCGTCGCGCTCCCCGTTTGGTTCCCCTTATTACCGCTATCGGCGCGTCCTTTTTCTGGCAATATTTTTTCCGAGGACTGTTCGGTTCGGCGCTTATCCCTTTTCCTGTGCCTGAGGCATTACAGGGGCGTTGGACAATTTTAGGTCTGGAATTTTTAAGAACTCGCGTGGTGGTCATGGCCACCACCATCATCGCCCTGGTTTCGCTGTACTTATTTATCCAGCGGACTAAAACCGGCAAAGCCATCCGCGCCGTAGCCGAAGACAAAGACGTGGCTGCCCTGATGGGCATCAACGTAGACCGCACCGTTTCCATCACCTTTGCCATTGGCGCGGCCATGGCCGGCGTTGCCGGTGTTCTGTGGGGGCTGGTCTTCCGCCAGGTTCACTTTTACATGGGTTTTGTGCCGGGGATTAAGGCGTTTACGGCCGCTGTTTTTGGCGGGATTGGCAGCATTCCCGGAGCAGCTTTGGGCGGTTTGCTTCTAGGCGTTATCGAGGCGGTAGGCCCGCCGCTGTTTTTGGAGGGGCTGGGCATCGCCGGCGCGCATCAATTGAAGGATGTTATTGCCTTTACGATGTTGGTCTTGGTGCTTATTTTCCGCCCGCAAGGCCTTATTGGTGAAAAGTTGGCCGAGAAGAAGGCATAATAGGAGCGACGCATGGCCCAAACAGCAAATTTCAGTAAAGCAGTTCGCCTTGGCCTTATCGCCGGGATTGTTGCCTTGAGTGTGAGCGCCATCGGCATGGTGCAGACGTTTGATGTGCGCGACATCATTACCGGCGTTTTGACCCTGGGGCAATTGTTATTATTTAGCACGGCGTTAATTGCCGGCTATTTTTCCTGGCAAAAAGGGGAAGGCGTAGCGCCGGTTGGGGCAATTTTGCGGGGTTTGGTGGCCGGATTGTTAACGGCCGTTCCTCCCATCGCCCTTATTTTCCTGACAATTATCTGGCCCGGCATCCGCAACTCCTTTGTCAACGTCTCGGCCGATCTCATTGAGATTCTAACATTTGGTCAAACCCCTGTTGTCGGCAGCTTGATGTTGTTGGTCGTCATGGGCGTGTTGGGCGTTATCGGCGCGGCCTTTGATCTGCTGCCAAAACGCATCCAGAAGCCGCTGTTTAGCGGGTTGTTGTGGACGTTGGTTATTGGCCTGCTGTCGGAGATTTTGCTGCTGATATTACGGCCGTATACCCCCCGCGCCGTGCTCAACTTTTTGTTTGGCGCGAAAGGAATTACGCCGATAACGGCCGTCATCATCTTCATCCTCGCCGTCGGCATCAGCGCCTGGTGGGACGCTCAGGGCAAACAAGCCATGCAGCAGCGCCGCGCCGAAATGGCCCCGGCCAAAGCCAAACAACTGCGCCGCCTCAACATCGGCCTCGGGGTCGCCTTTGTCCTCATCCTCCCCGTCATCATGGGCACCTATCTCACCGAAGTCGCCGACATCGTGGGCACATTCATCCTCATGGGGTTAGGCCTGAACATCGTCGTCGGCTTCGCCGGTTTGCTCGACCTCGGTTACGTGGCTTTCTTTGCCATTGGCGCCTACGTCATGGGGCTTCTAACCACCCAAGGCGATTTAGGCGTCGGCGGTCTTTCATTTTGGGCGGCACTGCCCTTCAGCGTATTGGCCGCAACACTCGCCGGCATTATCCTCGGCGTGCCCGTCCTGCGGATGCGCGGCGATTATCTGGCTATTGTCACCCTGGGCTTCGGCGAGATCATTCGTGTCCTCGTTGTTTCTGACCTGTTAAAACCATACATTGGCGGCGCTCAAGGCATTCTCCAAATTGGCAAACCAGAAGCTATGGGTTTTGTCTTTGTCCAGCCAGAGCACTATTACTACCTGATCTTGGCCGGCTGTTTGCTGGCTGTCTTCGTGTCCTGGCGGTTCCGAGATGCGCGTATTGGGCGGCGCTGGATGGCCCTGCGCGAAGACGAAGACGTAGCCGAAGCAATGGGCATTCGTTTGGTCAGCACCAAACTGATGGCCTTTGCCACCGGCGCGGCGTTTTCTGGTCTGGCCGGAGCGATTTTTGCCTCCCGTCTCAGCTCTATTTTCCCGCACAGCTTCAATTTGCTCATCTCCATCAACGTCTTGAGCCTCATCATTGTTGGCGGGCTGGGCAGCTTGCCCGGCGTGGTCGTCGGCGCGTTGGTGTTGGTGGGCCTGCCAGAGCTGCTGCGCGAATTTGCTGAATATCGCATGTTGCTCTATGGGGCGCTGCTCATCGTCACCATGCTGCTTCGCCCTGAAGGTTTGTGGCCCTCGCCAATTCGTCGCCGCGAACTACATGCGGCGGACATAGACCACAGGCCGGATGATTCTGAAGACGCAAAGTCGATGGCTTAGAGGATAAACCCATGACAAACATCCTGGAGACAACAAAAGTTGTAAAACGCTTCGGCGGTTTGGTGGCGGTGAGTGACCTCACGTTCAGCATCCCCCAAAGCTCGATCGTCAGCATTATTGGCCCCAACGGGGCGGGTAAAACCACCTTTTTTAACTGCATCACTGGCTTTTATAACATTGACGAAGGGGACATCGTGTTTAACGGCCGTTCCGTCAAAGGCCGCTCCCCGGATCAAATCGCCCGCCTGGGCATCTCGCGCACCTACCAAAATATCCGTCTTTTCAGCTCCATGTCCACCATCGAAAACATCCTCGTCGGCATGGAACCCCAACTCCATTCCAACTGGGTCGGCGCGCTGTTTCACACGCCCAAAACAGTCAAAGAAGAAAGAGAAGCCCTCTTAGAAGCCAATCGTTTGCTCGATTTTGTTGGGTTACGCGGTAAAGGGGACGATCTGGCCCGTAACCTGCCTTACGGCGACCAACGCCGCCTGGAAATAGCCCGGGCGCTGGCCAGCAAACCCAAACTGCTGCTGCTCGACGAACCCACGGCCGGCATGAACCCCCGCGAAACGGCCGAAACCACCGAATTTATCCAAAACCTGCGCGACGTCTTAGACATTACCGTCTTGCTCATCGAACACGATATGCGCGTGGTCATGGGCATTTCCGAGCATATTACCGTGCTGGATTACGGCAAGAAAATTGCCGAAGGCAAACCGGCGGAAATCCAAAGCAATCCGCAGGTGATCGAGGCGTATCTGGGGCGCGGCGCGGCCGCCAGCGCCACCATTGAAGTTTCAGTGTGACGGCAAAAGGAGTCGCCTAGATGGCCCTACTCGAAATCAATAATCTCCATGCCTACTACGGCAACATTCATGCTCTCAAAGGCATTTCGCTCACCGTTGAAGAAGGGGAAATCGTCTCGCTCATTGGCGGTAATGGCGCCGGCAAAACCACTACCCTGCGCTCGATCAGCGGCCTCATCCCGCCCAAACCAGGCGCCATCACCTTGGGCGGCGAAGATTTGAGCCAATACAAAGCCCATCACCTTGTCGGCAAAGGCGTGGCCATGGTTCCAGAAGGGCGCGGCGTTTTTGCCAAGCTCACCGTGTTAGAAAACCTGGAAATGGGCGCTTTCCACCGCACCGACAAAGAGGGCATTGCTTCCGACCTGGAAAAAATCTACAAATTATTTCCCCGTCTGGCAGAACGAAAGAAACAACTCGCCGGCACGATGAGCGGCGGCGAACAGCAGATGTTGGCCATGGGCCGCGCGATGATGTCCCGGCCTAATTTGCTGTTGTTAGATGAGCCGTCGATGGGGTTGGCGCCTGTCCTGGTGGAAGCTATCTTTGATACAGTTACCGAAATTAACAAAACCGGCACGACGGTCTTGTTGGTTGAGCAAAATGCCCACATGGCTTTGCAGGTTGCCCATCGCGGTTATGTGCTGCAAACGGGGGCTATTGTTCTGAGCGATTCGGCCAAAGAGCTGCAAAGAAACCCCATGGTTCAGAAAGCTTATCTGGGAATTGAATAACGGCCGTCGGCAAATTCTTAGACTTTCAACCGTTTTTTATCCGAGGTTAAACGTGGTGCGCTGCTTGCGCATCACGTTTAACAGAGCCATACCCTCCACTTCATGATTTCCCCAAGACCACGGATTTCACATGAGATACATGCCCGATTCGCTTTTGTCTGGCTGATCGGATTGTGCTGTCTTTTGGCGGCCTGTGATCAGGATAACCTCACATGCATTGATCCGCTTGGTTGTATAGAAATAAAAAAAGATGAGCCTATTCCCCTGGCGGTATTGGCCGTTTTATCCGGGGATGCGTCTTATCTGGGTGATGAGGTGGTGGGCGGCGTGGAAATCGCTCTCGACGACCAGGGCGGCGGGATATTGGATCATCCGCTGAAGCTGCATCTGGTTGATTCTGGCTGCCAGAGTGACCAAGGTCGCGCGGAATTAGAAGCGCTGCTTGCCGAGCAGCCAAACCTGGTAGGGCTGATTGGCCCGGTTTGCACGGCCGTTGCCGAAGCCACTCTTCCCCTTGTTGATCAGGCCGGATTGGTTATGATCTCGCCGGCGAACACGGCCGTTTCCCTCACCAGGCCCCCATCAGAAACCGGCGGCCTTTGGCAGCCGGGTTACTATCGCACCGCGCCGCCCAATACACGCCAGGCCCAAATCGCCGCCGAATTTGCCGCCCAATTCCTCAGCGCCCGCACGGCGGCCATCATCTATGCCGACAACGCGCAGGCTCAAGCGGTAGCCGATGCTTTTTTGCGCACATTCCGGCAGTCTGGCGGGGCTGTTACCTTCCAGGGCAGCATCCCGACCGGCGCGGCTGACCTGACAGACCTGCTGGCTGGCGCAATGTCTAGCTCGCCGGATGTTTTATATTTGCCGGTGATGGAGCCAGAAGGCAATCTCATCGTCAATGCGATGTCTCGCCTTACCGACAGCAGCGATTCGGTTTTACTGGGCGGTACAGGGCTGTTTGTCCCCACGTTCCCCGTGAGTGTCGGATCGTCGGCCGTGGATGGGATGTACGTCGTGGGTCCGGCGGTCATCGGCACAGGGGCCGACGCTTTGCGCGCCGCCTGGCAAGATCGCTTTGGCGCCGCACCGGCCGGTCCGTTTTATGGCCAGGCCTATGACGCGGCCAACCTGCTGTTGGCGGCGATAGAGCAAGTAGCCCAATCTGGACCTAACGGCCGTTTGCTGATTGGCCGGCAGGCATTGCGAGACGCCCTGACCCAAACAGCCGCTTTTCCCGGCGCGACCGGCAGCCTGACCTGCTCGCCCTATGGCGACTGCGCCGCAGAAACGGCCGTAGGCGTTTACCGCCTCTCCATCGCCCAAATCAACGGCGATACGTGGCCGCCCGAACTGGTCTGGACGACTGAATAAACGCTCAACCTCCGGCAGGTTCCTTTGCCTGATCTTCCCGGAGGCCTGTTTTTGACAGGAGACATCATGAGTGGTCTAACCCACCACCACAAATGAAAAGGTTGAGATTTGTCAAATCTTTAAGATTTGACAAATCTATTTTCAAGGGAGACTTCATGAAAATTCGTTTTCTCTCCGCGCAAGATGTGCGCCGCGCGCTGCCCATGTCCCAGGCTGTTGCCGGCATGAAAGCCGCATATGCCAGCGTTTCCACCGGACAGGCGGTTATGCCGCTGCGTTCGCACGTCAGCATTGCCGACCGGCAGGGCACGACTCTGGTTATGCCCGCCTACCTGCCGGACGATTCCGCGCCCTCGTTGGCCGTTAAAGTTGTCTCGGTCTTTCCGCAGAACGCGCAGCGCGGCGAGCCGGTCATTTATGGGCTGGTGATGGCGCTTGACGCCGCTACAGGACGGCCGTTAGCCATCATGGAAGGCAGTTCGCTCACGGCCATTCGCACCGGCGCCGCGTCTGGCGCGGCCACCGACGTGTTAGCCAGAGAGGATACGGCCGTCGCCGCCATTTTTGGCAGCGGCGTGCAGGCGCGCACGCAGTTGGAAGCTGTCTGCACCGTGCGCGCCATCCGCGAAGTGCGCATTTTCAGCCTGGTTCCCCAGCAAGCCATCGCCCTGGCCGCCGAAATGGCCGGCAAGGGACCGATCCCGACCAATGTGCGGGTGGTGGATAAGCCGGAAACGGCCGTGCGTAACGCCGATGTTATTTGCACGGCCACCACATCCAACACACCGGTGTTCGACGGCCTCCACCTGACCCCTGGCGCGCATATCAACGGCGTCGGCGCCTATTTGCCTACCATGCAGGAGATAGACGTGGCGACTGTGCGCCGGGCGTTGGTTGTGGTGGATTCGAGAACGGCCGTCTTGGCCGAAGCCGGAGACCTGATCATCCCGCTGCAAAATGGCGATATCGCAGCCAGCCACATCCACGCCGAGCTGGGTGAAATTGTGACCGGCCTGAAAACGGGACGCACCGATCCGCAGCAAATTACATTTTTCAAATCGGTGGGGCTGGCGGCGCAAGATGCGGTTGCGGCGCGCATTGTCTTGCGCAACGCCCTGGACGCCAATTTAGGAACGGAAGTGGAGCTATGAGCGAATTACCAACCTCGGCAGATAGTGTGGTCATTGGCGGTGGGGTGATGGGAGCCAGCACGGCTTACCATCTGGCGCTGCGCGGGCAGAAAAACGTGGTGCTGCTGGAAAAGCAGCCCTTTTTTGGACTGGGCGCTACCGGACGCTGCGCTGGCGGCATCCGTTACCAGTTCAGCACGGAAATTAATGTGCGTCTGTCACAAATCAGCCTGCCAATGCTGGAGCGTTTTGAGGCGGAAACCGGGCAGGCGATTGATTTGCGTTGGCCGGGCTACCTGTTTTTGCTGACCAACGAGCGAGATGCGGCTGTTTTTAGGCATAATGTGGCCATGCAAAACCGGTTGGGCGTGCCCACGCAGTGGCTGGACGGCGATGAAGTGCGGCGGCGTGTGCCCCAACTGGCCGCCGACGATGTCCTGGCGGCCAGCTTCCATCCTGGCGATGGTTTGGCCGACCCCAACGGCGTGGTGGCCGGTTATATTGCCGCCGGGCGGCGGTTGGGCGTGCAGGCGTTTACCGACACGGCCGTTACCGGCATTGAAACCGGCGGCGGGCGCGTGACGGCCGTGCAAACCCAGAACGGCCGTATCGCCTGCCACACCATCGTTAACGCCGCCGGTCCCTGGGCCGGTGTGATCGGCGACATGGTGGGCGCGCCATTACCCATCACCCCGCTGCGCCGCCAGATGCTCACCACCACGCCCATGCCCGACATCCCCGCCGATTTTCCTTTTATCATTGATTTTGCCCGCAGCCTCTATTTTCACCGCGAAGGTGACGGCCTGCTCACCGGCATGTCGAACCCCACCGAGAAGCCGGGATTCAACGAAAATGTTGACGACGCCTGGGAAGAAACCCACATGGAAGCGGCCGTGGCCCGCCTGCCGCTGCTGGCGCACGCCGGGCGGCTGTCGGGCTGGGCTGGCTTGTATGAGGTGACGCCGGACGCGCATCCTATTTTTGGCGCGGTTCCGCAGGTGGCGGGTTATTACGTTGTGGGCGGTTTTTCCGGGCATGGCTTTATGCATGGTCCGGTGGCCGGTTTGCTGATGGCCGAGCTTATGCTGGACGGCCGTGCGACTACGTTAGATATTTCGATGCTGGATTACCGGCGGTTCGCCGAAGGGCGGCAAATTCGGGAATACAACGTGGTCTAATTTGGGTCTTTGGGATTTCATGGGGTTTGGTCTGATGCGTGATGCGTGACCAGAGAGGTTTCACGCATCAGTGGCTGTTAACCCCCTGAGTTCCTGAAGAACCTCTAATTTTTCGCTCGACGCACAAACCGACTGTTAGCAAACCCGTAGCATTGTTGGCCCTGGTTTGCTCCCCCTATACCCCCTTGTTATACTCTCGCGCATGGTCAAATTGCGAAAACTTACCCTGCTTTTCCTGGCGCTGCTGGCTGCCGTGCTGTTGACAGCCTGTGGTGATGATGGCGTGGAAACGGCCGTTACCCCGCTCCCACCGACACCCACCAGCCAGCCACAGCCAACGGCCGTTGCCGATACCCGTCCCAACCGCGACTTCATTGTCATCGCCACCGACGCGCCCAACCCGCCCTTCGCCGAATTCGACGAATTTGGCAATGTCGTGGGCTTTAACGAAAGCATCATGAGTACCATCGCTGTCGAGGGCGGCTTCGAGTATGAATTTGTAATCACCCCCTACCAGGGCGTGCTGGACAGTCTGGCCAACCCGGACAGCCAGGAATTCGACGCTGTGATGCCGCCCGTGCCCATTCCGCAAACGCCGCCCGAAGGCATTGCCTACACCAGCCCTTATCTGGAAGTAGGCCAGGATATGTTGGTTCTGGCCGATGAGGCCGAGATTCAGAGCGTGGCCGATTTGCAGCCGGGCATGAAAGTGGGCGTTGTCCACAACAGCTATGGCGAGGTAACGGCGCTTAAAGAGCTTGCTTTGGCGGCCGAGGATGTGCAAACCTATGATGTCACGACCCAGGCCGTGCAGGCGCTCATCGACCAGAACGTGCGGGTGGTGATATTGGACAGTTACAGCGGCGAACATTTCGCCGAGACGTACCCGGAGCAGCTCAAACTGGTGGGCGGCACAGGCGAGGCGGCCTGGATTAGCGGCCGTTCTTTTGGCATTGCCGTGGCCGCCGACAATACAGAGTTACTGGACCGGCTGAACAAAGCCATTGCCCAGATGAAGGCGCAAAATGTTATTGAGCGCATGACGGTGATGCTGATTGCCGAAGAAAGCGATGTGCCCCTGGACCCTGGCGAGCCGCGTACCGGCACGCCAGCCAGCGAGTTTATTATCGGCATGGTGGGGCAGTTGACAGACATGGACCCGGCGATGCCGCCGGATCTCATCAACTGGGAAATGAAGATGAATACCATGAGCGGCCTGTATCGCTTCAATGCTGCCAATGAACTCCAGCCGCTGCTGGCGGCCGGACCGCCGCAAATTTCTGACGACAAACTGGAATACACCATTACCCTGCGGCAGGGGCTGCAATTCCCGGACGGCCGTGAGTTTTCCGCTGCCGATGTGGTTTGGTCGGTGAGTCGCGCCCGGTTTGGTCGCGGCGGCTATCTGCTGAACAATTTCCTGAAAGACAGCGACGAAGATGGCTACGCCGACCCGGACGCCGTACAGGCGGTGGACCCATTCACCGTGAAGTTTGTCCTGCAAGCGCCGACGGCTTACTTCCCCAGCATTTTGGCCACGCCGCCCTTCTTCCCCATCAGCCAGGATTGTTATGCGGAAACCGAAGACCTGACCAGCACATGCGGCGGGATTGGCCCCTACACCATCGTCAGTTGGGAGCCGGACAATATCCGCCTGAAGGCGAACCCGGAGTGGCCGGGCGAACCGGCGGCCGCCTATGAGAATATCAAGGTGCGTTTTTATGGAAGCGTGGCCGAGATGTTGGTGTCGCTGGAGCAGTTTGGCTCCATCGACATGGCCTGGACGGGACTGCCATATGCCGATTTTGCCAATTTGCGCGGCATTGACGCCAATGGCGACGGGTTGGCCGATTTTCGTAGTTGGACAGGACCGTCGATTTTTAAGAGTTACATGATCTTTGATCAGAAGCAGGAGCCATGGACCCGGCGCAGCATTCGGGAAGCGGCGGCGCTGTCATTAGATCGGGAAGCGTTGGCGGCGACGGTGTTTGGCGGCGAGCGAGCGCCGCTGTTCAGTCCGGTGCCGGATGACGTGCCAGGGTTTGTGGCCGCGTTGCCGCCGCGCGATTTGAGCCGGGCGCAAACGCTGCTGCGCACCGAAGGATACAGCGCGGAGAAGCAGTTGGAAGTGACGTTGTGGTTTTTGAATGACGGCCGTTACTCCCCTCAGGAGCAGGCCTACGCCGAAGCCATCAAAGCCCAGCTAGAAGAAACCGGCATCTTCAAAGTGACGTTGGAAGGCGCTCCGTGGGAAACGTATCGCACGCAGATTGATACATGTGGGTACCCGGCGTATTTGTTGGGCTGGCCGTCGCCCGGTCAGCCGGTAAATTACCTGGACATGACCGCCTGGACCGACTTTTTTCTGGAAAACACGACGGATACTTTCTGCTCGAACTATGAATCGACGCGCATGACGGAACTGGTGGCGCAGGCGCGGGCTGAATTGGATGATGCGGCCCGGCTGGCGCTGTATGGGCAGATTCAGCAGTTGTGGGCGACGGATTTGCCCACACTGGACATAACGCAGACGCCGCGTCACGCTATCGGCTTATCGGGTGTGGACAATGTGGCGATTGATGCGTTGGGGATGCTGCATTATGAGTTGTTGACGAAAGGTGGGAGTTAAAAAAAAGGCCGCAGATGCGGCCTTTTTTTAATTGGCTTGTTGTTTTTGTTCCATGCGTTTGGCGCGGGGGCCAACGACGCGTTCGTTGCCGGCGAGGATGCGCTTGAAGTTAGGGCGTAAAGCCCAGGCTACGGCCGCTGCGGTGATTATGCCGCCGATCATGTATGCCGGGGTGGGGTCTATGTCCATGAAGTAGCGCACGGCGAAGACGGCGGCGATGATGATGGCCACGACCATCGAGGCCACGGAGGCCATGCCGACAGTCAGCATCAGCCCAATCCCGATAATGAAGACGATGGGAAAGATGGGCAGCCATACGGCCGTTGCCCAACCCACATTTGGGCCAGTCCCCGCGCCGCCCTTAAACTTTAGGAAAACCGACCAGTTGTGCCCCATGACGGCCATCATGCCGCCAAAGGCCGCAATCCACGGCAGCCAGGCCGGGTCGGCGGAGCCACCAAACAGCCATTGGGCAACCCACACAGAGACGGCGCCTTTCAAAAAGTCGCTTAAAGCTGTCAGCAGGCCGATGACCAGACCGGCGGCGCGGTAGGAATTGGTGCCGCCCATGCGGCCGCTGCCAATTGTGCGGATGTCTTTGCCGGTTTTGGCTTTGACGTAAACCCAGCCGAAGGGAATGGAGCCTAAAATGTAGCCGAATAAACCGGCGAGTAATAAATAAACGATGTTCAACGTGTCCTTCCTCTCTATTTTTTTGCTGGATGTTTGGCGGTGGGCCAACCGGCCGCCAAACAAACTCTCTAACTATCCCACTAAAACACAAAACGGCCGTTTTCGTTACTCTATCACCAGGGCGATGGGGGTGTAACGGCCGTCCCCAATGCGAAATGCCGCCACCATCGGCTTGTTCCGGTCGGCCAGGGAGACAATCAGGTAGATGGCGTCCGGGTAATACGCCTGCGCCAGGTCGGTGGCCGAAGGGTGGGATGGGCCGGTGGGGTGTGAATGGTAAATGACCAAATTTTCTAGCCCCTGCGCTTCCAGCGCGATCATGGCCTGGATTTGCTGCGTGGCATCCATCTCATAGGCTACCGGGCTGTGCAGGATATTGTCGACGGCGGTGTGGGAAACGGCCGTGTCGCCCCTGCCGCCCAACAAGCCGCACCCTTCCTGCGGATAAACCGCGTTCAGGTGTTCCAGCATGGCGTCGTAAACGAGTCGAGTAATGGTTAGCATCTTATCTTCTAAATTTGCGACTTGGGATGGTATCACGGCCGTTCAGGATGGACAAAATTACAAACAAGCAGCCTGCGCCAGACATAAAAAAAACTAACCGGGTGGATAACCTGGTTAGTTTTTTATCATTTGCGAGTTGTTCGGTCGCTTTAGGGGCGATCAAACGCTTCCCGAAGATTAGTCAAGAGCGTCGTAACCGGGACCTTCAGAGTAGAAATTGTAATTAGACTCGATGTCTTCGGTCAGGTCCAGCACCTCGCCGCCCGCCAATTGTTTGGCGTTGAGCACTTTCACGTTATGACCATCAATTACGCCGGCAAATTTTTGCCCGTCGGGCAATAAGGCCTTGGTGTTGGCAATCCAGACACCGGCCGGTGCTTCGTAATCAAATGGTACTTCTTCTTCAGGGAAGATTGCTTCGTAAGGGCATTCAGGTACGCACGCGCCGCAATCTATGCAGGTGTCTGGATCGATGTACAGCCAGGGCCATTCCTCTTCCGGTTTACCCAAAACCATGCATTCGACCGGGCACACCTCCACACAGGCTGTGTCGCGCAAGCACAATCTGGTAACGATGTGGGTCATAAGATTTCTCCTTTTGGCTTATAAGCGATACCGGCGTGGTCACGTCGGCTCTCAATAATTATACACACTTACGAGTTTGCGGCAGCATAATTGGCCGCGACCACAGTCCAATCGACTATGTTCCACCAGGCGGCGATGTAGTCGGGACGACGGTTTTGATAGTGGAGGTAATAGGCATGTTCCCAAACATCCAGGCCGAGGATGGGGGTGTTGCCGTCCATCAGGGGAGTGTCCTGGTTTGGTGTGGAGGTGATGGCCAGGTTGCCGCTGCCATCAACGTATAACCAGGCCCAGCCGGAACCAAAGCGGGTGGCTGCGGCCTTAGAAAAAGCGGCTTTGAAATCGTCAAAGCTGCCGAAGGTGGCGTTGATCGCTGCGCCCAGGTCGCCGTCGGGTTCGCCGCCGCCGTTGGGGTTCATGATGGACCAGAAAAGGGTGTGATTGGCGTAGCCGCCGCCGTTGTTGCGCACGGCCGTGCGGATGCCTTCCGGTACGCTATTTAAATCGCCTAAAAGGGCTTCGATGCTTTTCGCTGCCAGGTCTGGGTGTGCTTCCAGCGCGGCGTTCAGGTTGTTGGTATAACCGGCATGATGTTTGCCGTGGTGTATTTGCATGGTACGCGAGTCGATGTGTGGTTCGAGAGCATCAAGGGCATAGGTAAGTGCGGGTAATTCAAAAGCCATTCGTTTCTCCTTGGGTTATTAAGAATTGGGTGTTCTTATGATGGTGACGGTGTATGACCGTATGGTGTTGATTGACCGGCCGATCATTGATTGTTACCATTCTCTTGCAAGTCAATGACCTCATTCTAGCTACACTAAAGACCTTTGTCAACAAGGGTGGGACTGTGTTGCGACCTGTGTGGGTGGGCGATGGCGCTGCTGATTTTGATGGAGGAAACGGCCGTTTGGCCTACAGAAACTCATGGAAACTTTAGCTAAACCGCGTATGTCTCCGGTGTTTGTGTTGGGGGTGGGTATTGTGGCGGTGTCGATGGGATCGATACTCGCCCGGCTGGCGCAGGAAGAGGATGTGCCGTCGCTGGTAATTGCCGCTTATCGCACGGCCGTAGCCGCGTTGGTTTTGCTGCCGCTGCTGCTGGCGCGGCATCGTCAGGAGGTGCGCGCGCTGGGGCTGGCCGATTGGCGGCTGGCGCTGCTGTCTGGGCTGCTGCTGGCGGTGCATTTCGCTACCTGGATCAGTTCGCTGGCGTATACGTCGGTGGCCAGTTCGACGGTGTTGGTGTCTACGTCGCCGTTGTGGGTGGCGCTGGCGGCGCCTTTTTTGTTGAATGAGCCGTTTACACGGCCGTTAAAAATCGGCATGACTCTGGCGCTGGTAGGCAGTGTGGTGATTAGCCTGGGCGGCAGTGTGGTGTGGGCCGACGGCCGTCTGGTTTTAGGCGCGATGATGGGGGGAGAACGGCCGTTGTTGGGCAATGCGCTGGCCCTAATTGGCGCAGTCGCCGGAGCCGGTTACTTGCTCATCGGCCGCAAACTGCGGGTGCGCCTGTCGCTCATCGGCTACATTACCCTGGTCTACAGCACGGCCGCCCTGGGCCTCATTGCAGTTGTGTATCTTACCGGCGGCAGTATGTTCGGTTACAGTTCCAAAGCGTATTGGATGGTGTTGCTCATGGGGCTGGGGCCGCAGTTGCTGGGGCATTCATCCTTCAATTATGCCCTGGCCTATTTACCGGCGGCGATTGTGGGCGCCACAACCTTTGCCGAACCGATTGGCGCGTCTATCCTGGCGCTGCTGATATTTAGTGAAATGCCGGGGCCGTTGGTGGTGTTGGGCGGCGTGTTTGTCTTTGCCGGTCTATTGGTCGCTGGCCGACGGGCAGCCGCATAACAGGTGCAAGATTGGACCAAGCTACTCCCCAATTTTCACTTCCTGATGGTTTATGGTTGGGGAGTTGTGGGGATGACGGCCGGGTCAGCCGGGTAAATGAGGCCGACCGCGTTGGCCGGAACCCAGCCGCGTGTGTACCCATCCTCTAGTTGAATGAGATACCACAGGCCGTCCGGCGTTTTAGCCACCAGAGAAGCCAGCGTTCCCCGGTTGAGGGTCAAAATGGATTGGTAATCTGCCCCGGCGGCGATGCGCAGTTCCACCGGCGCATTGGCGTCTGTGCCCCGAATGACAATCTCGGCCAAAGGCGCTGTGGCGGTGGTGTTGATGGCCACTGTGGGTGTGCCGGGTCCGGGGGTTGGCAGCGGGATGCTTGTGCCTGGCCCTGGCGTGGGGATGGCCAGCTCTTGCCCCACGCTGATGGTGTTGATATTGTAAAGCGCGTTGGCGTTGGCGATGTCTTCTACGGTGATGCCGTATCGTCGGGCAATGCTGTTCAGGGTATCGCCTTGCTGCACCACGTACACGATGGGCGTGCTGGTGACATTTGGCGTTAGCGAGGGTGTGGGGGATTCCTCGATGATGTAGATGCGTGGGGTTTCTGTGCCGATGGGTGTGGCTGTGGGTTGGGCGGTGAGGGTGAGGAAGGCCGCAACGGCCGTACTCGTTCCATCGGCGCTATCATTCTTGTTTGCGCCGGGCAGGAAAACCAGCAGCACCCCCACTGTCAATATCACGGCCAGGCCGATCAACATGCCGATTTTTGCGCCGATGGGCAGTTCGCTAAATAGCTGCGCCAGCGTTTGGCGGTCATCGTCATGTTCTGGGCGGCGCGGCGCGGGGATGATGGTTACTTCCGGTTCGACCGGCGGCTCTGGCGGGTTTGCGGGTTGATTTTCTACCGGCGCAGGCGCGGCTTCTGGCGGCTGTTCCAGGTCGCTTTCGCTTTTTTGCTGGGAAGCGTCTGGTGTTGGCATATCTGGTTCTTGCGCGTTGGCATTTTTTTCAGTGGGCATGGTTCCTGCACTTAGTCATCCATTACACTATAGCGGCTTCCCATTTGTGTGGTCAGTGGTGGGTTTGTGTCTGTCAGGTAGCCGAAGCGGACATGACATAACATAAAAATCATATCATTGAATAATCGGCTTAACAAGGGCAAATGGCAGATTGGGCGGTCAGCAAACGGCCGTGCCGCCAATTATTCCGCTGCTTTTTCACTCAACTGCCGCAGCAGCGCGCGATTTTCCCGCTGTGAACGCAGCAAGGCGATGAAAAGTAAAACCGTCATGATGCCTAAAAACAGCGTGCCAACCGCTTCCTTTATATCCACATCTACCGGATTGTAATGGCTGACGCCGCGCCCGGGAGAAGGGTCTTGTGGGGTAACGGGATCGTTCATTTTTTGTATACCTCTTCTTTTAACTCGGCGATGTAGGGCAGTGTGCGGTGTTTGTCGGCATAATCGAGGCCGTAGCCTACCACCCACACGTCGGGGATGTTAAAACCCAGATAATGCAGCGGCACGTCGATGTGGTCGCGGTGTTTGCGCACCAGGGAACAGGTGCGCAAGGAGGCGGGACCGCGCCCTTTCAGGGTGTGGTAGAGGTAGCTGAGGGTTTTGCCGCTGTCCACAATGTCTTCGACGATGATGACGTGCTGGTTGACGATGGGTTCGCGCAGGTCTAAGACGATGCGCACTTCACCGGACACGGCCGTTTTCCCATAACTAGACACCGACATAAAATCAACCGAGTGGGGGATGGTGAGGTGGCGCACCAGATCGGCCAGGAAAATGAATGCCCCGCGCAGCACGCCCACCAGATACAACCGCTCGACGTCGGCATAATCGAGGGAAATCTGATGGGCCAACACCTTGACGTGGGCCTGGATGGTATCTTCGGGCACTAAAACGCGGGCTAGATCGGGGTGTAAATCGTTGTTCATGGGGTTCCTTTAGCTGAGTAATTAAACCCCTAAGGGTTTTGCCGAATCAACGGTCATTTCCTAGCAGTTTGTCGGAAAAGTACCCGTAGCCGCGGTTTCTTACCGCGTCTTCCAGAGGCGGGGTAAGGATACCCCGGCTACAAAAAGAGGTTCTCCGACAGACTGCCAGGGGTCAAATAAACCCTTAGGGTTTTGGGTGCGTACTATCACCGAGTAATTCTTGTAACAGGCTCATGGAGATGGCGCGCGAACGGCCGTCCCCATCCATGTCCGGGTTCCAGGCCGACAGCGAAACGGCCGTTACCCGCCCCGTCGCCGCCAGATGACGAAACACCCGCCGCAGGGTGTCGGCCGAAGGGCCGCCGGGAGCGGGGTAATTCATCGCGGGCACTTCCGCCGGGTCGACGATGTCGGTGTCGAAATGGACGTACAGCGGGCCGTCGGGCAGCGGGTAATCGAGCAGCGCGGTTACGTCTGGCAGGTGGGTGATGCCCGATTGTTCGACGAGGGTTCGCTCGCCGGGGTCCAGATCACGGCCGTCTGTCAAAATCACGTTGGCGGGGAGTAACGGCCGTAACCCCACCCCCTGCGGCAGCGTCTGTTCGCCCAATCCTACGGCCATCGCCAGCGGCATGCCGCCCAAAAAGCCAGAGGGCGTCGTTTCCCAGGTGTTAAAGTCGCCGTGCGCGTCGAACCAGATGAGCGTGGGGGTTACGCCTGCCTGCTGCAAGCCGGCCAGCACGCCAATCGTCGTACAGCAGTCGCCGGCCACGCTGACCGGCCGCTGCCCCTGGCGCAGCGTGTTGGCCAGCAGCGCCGCCAGCGGCCGATACAGGCTGATCATGCGCGTCTGCTTATCGCTGCCGCTGAGCTGCGGCCGGTTCATTTGCCAGCCGGGCGCAGCCAGCCCCTCCAGCCCAGGCAGGCTTTCATCCAAGAAATAAGGTGTTAGCAAATAATGATTTTCCACTGATTACTCCCTTGAAAATAGATTTGTCAAATCTTTAAGATTTGACAAATCTCAACCTTTTCATTCGTGGTGGTGGGTTAGACCACTCATGATGTCTCCTTGAAAATAGGACACGGATAAACACGGATACGGAATCCGTGAAAATCCGTGTTTATCCGCGTCCCTTTCATTGATGGTGTTGAGCTTGCGCTCATGTAGTCTCCTTTATGCTTCCCGCGCATAAGCCTATTATTCATAGCTATGTAACTACCTATAGCATAGCTATGTAACTATCTATGTAACTACCTGTAGCATAGCTATGTAACTACCTGTAGCATAGCTATGTAACTACCTGTAGCATAGCTATGCTTCTACTCATAACATAGCTATTTGACTAACCGTTATATAGCTATACAGCGTTTGTTAACGTACTTATGGGCGTTGCAAACCCTTTACTGATGCCAGAACGCTTCAAGCTCTACGCCCAGACCATCGGCCAGGCGGTTGACGTAGGCATAATAGCCCGTTACCTGGTTGATGTCGAGAATATCGGTGTCGCTGAAGCCGGCGGCGCGCAGGGCGGCGATATCGGTTTGCCGCATGGCCCACGGTTCTTTGGTGAGCTTCTCGGCGTAGGCGAGCATGGCGCGGTCGGCGGCGTTCAGATCGGCTTGCCGCCAGTCAGAAGTTAGCTGATTGACCAGGGTTTGGTCTTGGGTGAGGCGAAGCAGCCCGGCTCCGTGGTGGGTGATTCAGTAGTGGCAGCGGTTGGCGGCGGAAACGACGACGGCGATCATTTCTCGTTGGGCACGGCTAAGGCCGGAACGGCCGTGCATCACCGTTTTGTACAGTTCAAAATGCGCCCAGAGCGAGCGCAGGTTGAGGCTGTGGATTTTGAGGATGTTATCCACGCCGCCCCATGGTTCGAGGAGTTTGTCGTAGGCTTCTTTGAGTTTGCCGGTGGCTTCGTGTTCTTGAATAATTTTGATCCAGGCCATGATTATTCTCCCAGGGAAGTTTGCCTGATTGTGCGGCATGTCTTTGCTTTGTGTCAAGGGAAAGTTGCGGTTGGCAAAACGGCCGTTCTCGCCCAAAATTGCTGTGAAATGATGCGTGATGCGTGAAACACCTGTTCACGCATCACGCATCATGTTCCACATCCTGCGAGGCGCATATGAAAAAACGAGTCTACATTGCCTATACGGGCGGCACCATTGGCATGAAGCGGGTGAACGGCCGTTACCTGCCCATCCCCGGCTATTTGCAAGAATTGATGGCTGCCAATCCCGCCTTCCATCACGCCAGCCTGCCCGATTACACCATCAACCAGTACGATCCGTTATTCGATTCGCCGGACATGACGCCTTCGGACTGGTCTAAAATAGCCCGCGATATTTGCGATCATTACCATGCGTATGATGGCTTTATTGTGCTGCATGGCACAGACACCATGGCCTACACCGCTTCGGCGCTGGCTTTTATGCTGAAGGACCTGGCCAAGCCGGTGATTGTCACCGGCTCGCAAATCCCGTTGGGCGAAATCCGCAGCGACGCGCAGGACAATCTGGTGTCTTCGCTGCTGCTGGCGTCCCATGAGTTTGTGATTCCTGAGGTGGGGCTGTATTTCAACAGCCGTCTGTTTCGCGGCTGCCGCACGGTGAAGGTGGATGCGGATGGCTTTGATGCGTTTGCCTCGCCGAATTTTCCGGCGCTGGCGGCGTTGGGCACAGGGGTAGAGATACGAGAGCGATTGGTGCGACGGCCGTCTGCCCCATCAACCTCCGACATCGACCTGCGCGAAATCAACGCGCCGGCAGTGGTGGGGGCGTTTCGCCTGTTCCCTGGCCTGTCGCCGCGCATCCTGGAGAATATGCTCCAGCCGCCGCTGCGCGGGCTGGTGCTGGAAACGTATGGTTCTGGCAATGGTCCAACCGGCGACAAAGAATTTTTGCGTGTACTACGTGAGGCCAACGCGCGCGGCGTGGTCATCGTCGATTGTACGCAATGCCTGAAAGGCACAGTGGATCTGAGCAAATATGCCACCGGCGCAGACCTGGCCGAAGTGGGCGTGCTCAGCGGCTACGACATGACGCCGGAAGCGGCGCTGACTAAATTGGCCTATGTGTTAAGTATTTCCGACGACGTGGCCCAAATTCGGGCGTGGATGCAGGAGGACTTGCGGGGTGAGTTGAGCCGGTAACGGCATCGTGAAGTGTGGTGCGCAATCTGGCCCATTTGCCCGGCCCCGTCGGGTTGACAAAGAAAGCATTTCGTGCCACAAACAGGCCCATGCATAATGAAACTCAGCGCAAAACAGAGCCGCGCCACGCGCTAAAAGACACGCTCCTGCGACTGCTCATCTGGGGCCTGGCGCTGCTGATGGCCGGGATTTTGGTGCTGCCCATTGTAGGATTGGTTTGGCGGACCATGACCGCGCTGCACAGCAGCTTTACTCTGGACGTAGAACCGGTGCTAACGGCCGTTTGGCTTAGTTTGCAGACAACGGCCGTCAGTATGTTCCTGGTTATCTTGCTGGGCACGCCGCTGGCCTATTTGCTGGCCCGGCACAATTTCCCCCTCAAACGCGCCCTGGCTGTCTTTGTCGAACTGCCGATTGTCTTGCCGCCGGTTGTGGCCGGGCTGGCCTTGTTGAGCGCGTTTGGGCGGCGCGGGTTATTGGGCGCGCCGCTGACCATGTTGGGCATCTCCATTCCATTTACCTGGGTGGCGGTGGTGCTGGCGCAGGTGTTTGTGGCTGCGCCGTTTTATATTCGCGCGGCGCAGCTGCGTTTCGCCGCGCTGCCCCGCGAGTTGGAAGAAGCGGCCAGCATGGATGGGGCTGATGGCTGGCGGGTGTTTTGGCATGTGATACGGCCGTTAAGCAGCCGTGCCCTGGCGGCGGGATTGGTGCTCAGTTGGGCGCGCGCTCTGGGCGAATTTGGGGCGACGATTTTGTTTGCCGGTAATTTGCAAGGGCGCACGCAAACCATGCCGCTGCTGATTTATGGCGCGTTGGAGCGCGATCTAAACGCGACGTATGTGAGCGCTATGATTTTGCTCGTGCTGGCTATGGCGGCCTTTGGCCTGACCCGCTGGCTGGCGCAGTTGGACGAGAGAGATGCTGATCCATTGGCGGGATGATGGGCCGGTGGGCTGTGCCGGTGAATTGACGACAGATACGGCCGTGTTACACTCAGCCGCGTGATGAACGAACTTGGTTACGCTCATTGCGGGAAGCGGTGGGGCACACGTGGCGCTTGAACCGTATGCTCCTTTTGTGGATCCGCAGCAGTTTTCGGCGACCGGCTTTGATTATTTGTATCTGCATACGGCCGAATGGTATGCGGAGAATGGGTTTGAGTATCTGGTGTTTGCGCAGGGGAGTTACGGCCGTTTCTTCCGCGCGCCAGACCGTTATGGGAGCGAGATAGCGGCTTACGATCAGCTGTGGAACCAGTTGGAACCGATGCAAACGTTCCACGATGGCGGCTACGAAGTGAAAATATACGCCGTGCCGCAGTAGCGTCTGAGACAACAGATCCGGGGCAAGCCAATCGTCAATCTTTAGGGGTGAAGATACGGCCGTAAAAACACCCCCGTATAACTCCCATCCACTTGCGCCACTTGTTCCGGCGTGCCTTCGGCCACAATCAAACCGCCGCGGTCGCCGCCCTCCGGTCCCATGTCGATCAAATGATCCGCCACCTTGATGATGTCCAGGTTATGCTCAATGATCACCACAGTATTGCCTTTATCCACCAGCCGGTTCAATGCCACAATCAACTTGGCCACGTCATGGCTGTGCAGCCCGACAGACGGCTCATCTAAAATGTACATCGTCCGCCCTGTGGCAATCTTCGATAATTCGCGGCTTAACTTCACCCGCTGCGCCTCGCCGCCGCTTAACGTCGGCGCCGGCTGCCCCAGGTGAATATACCCCAACCCCACATCCACCAACGTTTGCAGCTTGCGCCGGATAGGCGGAATGTTTTCAAAAAAGGCCAACGCCTCGTCTACGCTCAGGTCCAGTAGTTGCGCGATGTTCAATCCCTTATACGTCACTTGCAGCGTTTCGCGGTTATACCGCGCTCCGTGGCAAATATCGCAGGGCACGTAAATGTCAGGCAAAAACTGCATCTCAATGCGGTTTTGCCCCTGCCCCTGGCATGCCTCGCAGCGCCCGCCTTTGACATTAAAGCTAAACCGCCCCGCCTTATAACCGCGCATCTTGCTCTCCGGCAAGCCGGTAAACAAATCACGGATCGGGTTGAATAAATTGGTATAGGTTGCCGGATTGGAACGCGGCGTGCGCCCAATGGGACTCTGATCAATTTCAATAACCTTATCCAGATGCTCCAGACCTTCGATGCCCGCATGTTTGCCTGGCAGTTCTTTTGATTTGTAGAAATGCTGATTTAGCCGCTTGCTCAAAATTTCTACCAGAAACGAGCTTTTGCCGCTGCCGCTGACGCCGGTAACGCACACAAATTTGCCCAACGGAATCGCCACGTCCACGTTTTTCAGGTTGTTTTCTTGCGCCTGCCGCACGACAAGAAACTGCCCTTTATGCCCTTTGCGCCGTTTGCCGGGCACTGGGATTTGCGTCCTGCCGCTGAGATACGCTCCGGTGATTGATTTTTCATTGGCGGCGACCTCATCCGGCGTTCCTTCGGCCACAATTTCGCCGCCCAATTTGCCTGCGCCCGGCCCCAGGTCCACAATCCAATCGGCGGCGCGCATGGTGTCCTCGTCGTGTTCCACTACCAGGACCGTGTTGCCCAGGTCGCGCATCCCTTTCAACGTGTGGATCAGGCGTTCGTTGTCGCGCTGGTGCAGGCCAATGGATGGCTCATCCAGCACGTACAGCACGCCCATCAATTGGCTGCCGATTTGTGTAGCCAGCCGGATACGCTGCGCCTCGCCGCCGCTGAGTGTGCCGGCCGCGCGGTCAAGTGTCAGGTAATCCAGGCCCACGTTGATCATAAACTGGAGCCGCTCATGGATTTCTTTCAGGATGGGTTTGGCGATCATCTTTTGCCGCTCTGTCAGCAGGCCATCGTCGCGCAGCCTTTCCGCCCAGGGCAAGGATTGGGCTACTGCCCAGCGCGTCACATCGGCGATGTTGATGTCGTCGATGGTTACGGCCAGGGTCACGGGCTGCAAGCGCGTGCCCTGGCAGGTGGAACACGGCCGATTCACCATAAACGTTTCCAATTTGTCGCGCACATAGTCGGAAGTGGATTCGTTGTACCGTCGCCAGAGGTTGGTTACCACGCCTTCGTAGTTGGTGCGGTAGTTGCGCGTGTCGCCGTCGCGGTTGATATACGTGACAGTAATGCTTTCATCGCCGCTGCCGTGCAGCAAAATGCGCATCTGGGCATCGCTGAGCTGGCGCACAGGGACGTTGGTGGGGATTTTAAAGTGATCGGCCGTGGCTTTTAGCAGTTGCCAGTAATAACCGGCCTTGTCATCGGTAGGCCAGCCGGTGATGGCGCCCTCGACCAGGGTTAAATCTTTATTGGGCACGATCAGGTCGTCGTCCAATTCTTTTTTGGTGCCCAGGCCCTGGCAATCTGGGCAAGCGCCGTGCGGGCTGTTGAAGCTGAAAGTGCGCGGCTCAATTTCGGGAATGCTGGTGCCATCGTAGGGGCAGTAAAGGTGTTCGGAATAGAGATGGTCTGTCTGATTATTGCTATCGGTAACGTTGTTGATGATAACGATGCCGCTGCCCAAGGCCAACGCTGTTTCTACAGAATCGGTGAGGCGGGTACGGTCGGCCTTTGCCTCTTCGCTGTCGTCGTGGGGATCGTGCCGGATGATGAGCCGATCCACGACGGCCTCGATGCTGTGGTTTTTGTAACGGTCGAGTTCGATTTCTTCGTCAACCTGGCGCACGTCGCCGTTGACACGCACGCGGACAAAACCAGCTTTGCGTACATCTTCAAAGACGCTTTGGTGGTGGCCTTTGCGATCTTTCACCAGAGGCGCGAGTACCTGAATGCGGCTGTTTGGCGGCATGTGGAGAACGCTTTCAACGATTTGTTCGGCGGATTGCGGGCTGACGGGACGGCCGCATTCCGGGCAGTGGGGTGTGCCGACGCGGGCAAAGAGCAGGCGCAGGTAGTCGTAAATCTCGGTGACAGTGCCGACGGTGGAGCGCGGGTTGTGGCTGACGCCTTTTTGGTCGATGGAAACGGCCGGGCTAAGCCCTTCGATCTGGTCTACGTCTGGTTTTTCCAGTTGGCCGAGGAATTGGCGGGCATAGGCGGAGAGAGATTCGACGTAGCGCCGCTGGCCTTCGGCGAAGATGGTGTCGAAGGCCAGGGAAGATTTACCGGAGCCAGAGATGCCGGTGAGGACGACGAGTTTATCGCGCGGAATCTCCACGGTGACGTTTTTGAGGTTATGTTCGCGCGCGCCGCGCACGATAATTTTATCGAGTGACATAGGTTGATTATCCGGTGGTTTGATAATTTTGAAGCCGGCTGTGACGGCGGCGGATGGTTGTATGCAGGGTTTTGCGCCGACAATTTGCCTGAGTTGAGCCGATCCGCAATTCTAGCATGGTACATGGGGAGGAACCATTAGCGTTTCATAGGTTTTAGCGGAGGGGGAATAGGAGAGGATGAGGAGGTGGGGGACACGGCCGTTTGCCGCCACGCGCCCTTAATTTTAGGTATCGCCCCCATTGTGAAAGTAGACAGGGTGGCCCAGCAGCTTGTTGTAGCTGTATTCAGCCAGCACCTTCAAACTTGCCAGCACCGGCACAATCACGATAGCGCCCAACACACCCGTCAGGGCCAGCGCCGAGATAAGCGCAATGACCACGACCCCAGGGTGCAGCTTGAGCGCATGTCCCATATATTGCGGCCGGAGCCACAAATTGTCGATTTGTTGGATGCCCGCGTAGACCGCAACGAGCAGGATGATGAGACCAACCGGTGACAGCGGCAGCCATCCCCGGCGGAACAGCCAGATAATAAGCGCGGTGCTGATCAGCAGCAGAACGCCGATGATGGCAAAGATAATAAGTTGCACGCGCAAAGAGATTCGCCAGACGGTGTTTAGTTCTTCGGCTAATTGAACAGCTTCTTCCTGGTAGTCAGGCGGCAGCAGGTTGATAAGATTGGGGGCGATTCGGTAGCCGTCGCGCATAAAATAAAAAAGGCTAACCAACGCAACCAGGCTCCACAACAGATTATCGGCGATGCCGTTGAACCAGCCGCCAGACACGCTAGGCACGGCGGCCAGGGCATTGTTGGTGGAACGCTGCAAGTAGCTGATGAAAAACTCAGGGTGGAGTTCAAAACCGAAAACGTCAAACGGCCGTTCCAGCAACAAACTGATTTCCCCAATGGCTCTCCGTAGTTCCTGCGTCCAACCCGACACCTGACCCCACACAAGCGCCCCGGCCAGCGACAAAATCCCTACAATGATCACCGTCATGCCAAAGTAGACCAGCGTTGTGGCCAACCCGCGTTTGCCCGGCCAGCGCCGCTCCAGGCGGTTAACCAGCGGGTTTAGCAAATAGGCCAAAATGGCGGCTACCAGCAAGGCGCGCCACACGGGCGCTGTAAAAACCAGCAGGACTATGCCGCCTATGGTAACTAGAATGAAGAGGAACCCCTGCATGGGGGTTATCGATTTTTTCATCATTTCTAAACAGGTTCTTTGGCAAGACCCGAAAGGTTTAGGAACGAGAATTGAATAATTTATACGTTTAGATTGGACCAATCTCAGAAGATTGGTCCAATCTAATTCTCAATCCTTAGCGTCGGATCCGGCTCATAACTTGAAAACAAACCTTCCGGGTCTACGTAAACAGGCTGGTTTTAACGGCCGTTTCTTCTAACCCACCACTTCTCCAGCTCAATCGCCCAAAAGGCCAGGCTGCCCAACACTACGCAAATAAGCAGTTCCGGTAGCGAAAGCGGATCGACATTGAAGAAACTTTCCAGACCTGGTAAATATACTACCACCAGTTGCAGTCCAATGACCACTACTGTCAGCCACAACAAGGTCGGGTTGGTGCGCCAACCCAGCTTAAAAAAGGATTCCCGGCTGGAGCGCGAAGCCAACGCCTGCCCTACCTGTAAAAAGGCCAGCGTCGTAAACAACATGGTTTGCCATGTCTGGTCTGCTGCGCGCGCCGGATTATATGCGGCATAGGCTACGCCCAACCCCACCAACCCGATGAAAACGCCGACCCAAATGATGTGACGGCCCAATCCTTCGTTGAACAGACTGGCCTGCGGCTGGCGCGGCGGCCGCTGCATGATGCCCTTTTCCGCCGGCTCCACGCCTAGCCCCAAACCCAGCAGGCCGTCGGTGAGCAGGTTTAGCCACAGCAGTTGCAGTGGTTCCAGGGCAACGGCGATGCCAAAAAATGGCGTCGCCAACATCACCAGCACCTTGCCCAGGTTGCCGGCGATGGAAAACTTCACAAAACGGCGGATGTTGTCGAAAATGACCCGCCCTTCTTCCACGGCGGCCACGATGGTGGCGAAATTGTCGTCCAGCAGCACCATCTCGGAGGCTTCTTTGGAAACGTCCGTGCCGGTGATGCCCATGGCTACGCCGATGTCGGCTTTGCGCAGGGCAGGCGAGTCGTTCACGCCGTCGCCGGTCATGGCCACGATTTGCCCCTGGTTTTGCAGGGCTTCGACGATGCGCAGCTTGTGTTCCGGGGAAACGCGGGCGTAGATGGACACTTCGTTGACGGTTTGGGCCAGTTCATCCGGGGTCATCTGGTCGAGATTGACGCCGGTTTTGACACGGCCGTCTGTGCTAATCCCCAGATCGTGGGCAATAAACCGCGCCGTCAACGGATGGTCGCCGGTGATCATGATGGGGCGCATCCCGGCGGCTTTGGCGGTGGCCACGGCCGTTTTTACTTCCGGTCGCGGCGGGTCAATCATGCCCACCAGCCCGATGAACACCAGGTTTTGCTCCAACGGCGCGTCCAGCGTATCCAGCCATTGCAGCCCCAGCCCCAATACGCGCATCCCTTTTTGGGCCATATCAGAGTTGGCAATGTCGATGCGCGTGCGCCAGGTTTCATCCAGTGGCACCGGCTTGTCGCCATCCCATACCCGGTCGGTGATGGCCAGCAGTCCGTCTACCGCCCCTTTGGTGAAGGCGATGTAAGGGGCGTCTGTGCCGGGCAGGGCGCGCACGGCCGTTGGCAGACTCGTCACGTTGGCAGCCAGTTCATGCACCGTCGTCATGCGCTTGCGATCCGAATCGAAGGGCAGTTCGGCCACGCGCGGCAGGGCGGCCTCCAGCCCGGCGCGGGTCACGCCCGCCTGCTGCGCGGCCACCAGCAGCGCCCCTTCGGTCGGGTCGCCCATCACCGTGTAGCGCCCGGTTTCTGAGTCCGGGTTGACCGACGCGTCGTTGCACAGCGCCCCGGCGGCCAGGGTCAGGCCGATGGCCGAGGGGCGGCTGGCGAACAGTTCGTCGGGGGTGTCGGCCAGTTTGAGGTAGGAGGCGGATTGTTCGCCGGTTCCGGCCAGTTCCAGAAAGTGCCCGGCCACGTCGATCACGGTCACGGTCATGCGGTTGACGGTGAGCGTGCCGGTTTTGTCGGAGCAGATGACGGTAACGGAGCCAAGGGTTTCTACGGCCGGCAGCTTGCGGATGAGGGCGCTGCGCCGTAACATGCGCTGCGCGCCCAGGGCCAGGGTGATGGTGACCACGGCGGGCAGTCCTTCGGGCACGACGGCGACGGCGACGGACACGGCCGTTAAAAACATCTCTTCCAACGCCTCGCCCGACAATACGCCAATGAGTAGTACCAGGGCGGCCACGACCACGCCGGCCACAGCCAACATCCGGCCCACGCCGTCGAGCTGCTTTTGCAGCGGCGTCTGGCCTTCGTCTACGCTTTGGATGAGCGTGGCGATTTTGCCCAGTTCGGTGTCCATGCTGGTGGCCGTGACCACGGCCGTACCCCGGCCGTAGGTCACGTTGGTGCCCATGTAGAGCATGTTGCGCCGGTCGCCCAGGGGCAGATCGGCTTTGGCGAAGACGGCCGTTTCCTTTTCCACCGCCTCCGACTCACCGGTCAGGGCGGATTCTTGCACGCGCAGGTTGGCATTTTCGATGAGACGGCCGTCGGCCGGGATGGCGTTGCCCGCTTCCAGCACAAAAATGTCGCCGGGAACCAATTCACGGGCGGAGAGTTCGCGCAGTTGCCCATCACGCCGCACGCGCACCACCGGCACGGCCAGCTTCTTCAGAGCGGCCATCGCCTGCTCTGCCCGGTATTCCTGCACAAAGCCCAAAATCACAAATAGCACCACAATGGCTCCAATCGCCGCCGCCTCCGTCACCTTGCCCAACAAGGCGGAAGCCACCACAGCCGCGATCAGAATGAGCACCATCGTGCTGCTCACCTGTTCCCACAACAGGCGCAAGGGGTGCTTGCCGCCGCGTTCAATCAGTTCGTTGGGACCAAATTGGGCCTGGCGCTGCTGCGCTTCTGTTTCCGATAACCCCTGGGCGCTGCTGTTGAGCGCGTCCAGGGTGGATTCGATGGACTCTGTGTGCCACAGGGGCCATGATTGTTTGTTTAGCATTTTCACCTGTTTTGAAATTTCTAGTTGATAGGACAGTATATATTTACCATGATTTTGATAAAAAGGGAGAGCTATCTGGCGCGATTTACCATGAATTAATGCAAAACAGGTCTGGGGCGATGAGGCGCGTCGTTCACAGCCCCTGACTTGCTATTGAAAAATCTTCCTCGACGGCGTATGATCCGCCTGAATTCTACTTACCTGACGATTTTTTACCCACCACTGGGAGGAGGTAAATCCCATGCACACCCAAATAGCTTCCACAAATCAAACGCATCGCCTTGTGACCCAAACCCTGGACGTGCCGCCGCGTCTGCTGCTTGGTCCCGGCCCGTCGAATGCCCACCCGCGTGTTCTGGCGGCGGTGGGCATGCGCCAACTGAGCCACCTGGACCCGGCTTTCATCGGCATCATGAACGAGACGCAGGAGCTTTTGCGTTACGCCTGGCAGACGGACAACGAAATGACCCTGGCGATTAGCGGCACGGGCAGCGCGGCCATGGAAACGGCCGTAGCCAATATCGTGGAGCGCGGCGATGTGGTCCTGGTGGCCGTGATGGGCTACTTCGGCGAACGGCTGGTGGAGATGGCCAGCCGTCACGGCGGCGACGTGCGCATCATCGAAAAACCCTGGGGTGAAGTCTTTGAACAAGGCGAGATTTATGACGCCGTGAAGGAACATCGCCCGGCTGTGCTGATGCTGGTCCACGCCGAAACGTCCACCGGCGCTTTGCAGCCGATGGCCGGCATCGGCGCCATCTGCCGTGAATTCGACTGCCTGCTGCTAACCGACTGCGTGACCAGCCTGGGCGCAGCGCCGATGCTGGTGGACGATTGGCAGGTGGACGTGGCTTACAGCTGCTCGCAAAAAGGGCTTAGCTGCCCGCCCGGCGCATCCCCGGTGACCTTTGGTCCACGGGCGATGGCGAAGATTAACGGCCGTCGCCACAAAGTTGACACCTGGTACCTGGACGTCACTCTCCTGCGCAGCTATTGGCTGGGCGACGTGCGCGGCTACCACCACACCATGAGCAGCAATATGACCTATGCCCTGCGTGAAGGGCTGCGTCTGGTGGCCGAAGAAGGTCTGGAAGCCCGCTGGGCGCGTCACCAAACCACCGCCAAACTCCTTTGGGACGGCATGGCCGAATTGGGCCTCGCCTGCCACGTCGCCGACCCCGACCACCGCATTCCCAGCCTGACCACCGTCAGCGTACCCGAAGGCGTCGATGCCAGAGCCGTCGCCGGCCGCCTGCTGCGCGATTACAACATTGAAGTCGCCGGCGGTTTCAGCAAACTGGCCGGTAAAGTCTGGCGCGTGGGCCTCATGGGCTACAACAGCCGCCCGGAAAACGTTCTCATCCTGCTGGCTGCTCTAAAAGAGCTGCTGGATTGAGTGACTGTAAGATTGGACCAATCTTCTTAGATTGGTCCAATCTCGAATGGTCCAATCCCCCTAACCTCATGACGCCTCCTCCCGTCTCCCAAGCCCTGACCGACATGGGCATTCCCCACCGCGTATTCCGGCATTCTGGGCCGGTGAAATCGTTGGAACAGGCCGCCGCCGAGCGCGGCCAATTGCCGGAGCAAATCGTTCGCAGCATTGTTTTCCGCCTTTCGGCCGATGAGTTTGTGATGGCTTTGATGGCCGGACCGCAGCAAATTGATTGGAAAGCGCTGCGCCGTTATCTGGGCGAAAAACGCCTGACGATGGCCAGCGAGGAGGAAGTGCTGCGCGTAACCGGCTATGAGCGCGGCGCGGTCGCTCCGTTTGGCCTGCCGCAGCCCCTGCGCATCCTGGCCGATGAGACCATATTTGCCTTCGAGGAAATGTCTATCGGCTCCGGCCAGCGCGGCACGACAATTATTTTAAGCCGCGGCGATTTGCGGCAAGCGTTGGGGGATGTGGAGATGGTGCGTTTGGGGGAAGCGTAACGCGCGTTTAATGGGTGGTGTTTCCAGATGGGTCCAATCTTCCAGGATTGGACCCATCTGGAAACGGCGCTGGTGGTTACGGTGTCAGAACGACAGCGCCTTCGTAGCCGCGCCAGGTGGGGACGAGTTGCACCCAGGTGTTGCCAATTTTTAGCGGGAACGGATTGCCATCCGGGTCGGTGAAGGTGAGCAAATCGTAGCGGCCTTCGCGGTGCCAGGTGACGGGGAACTGCTGGCCATCGCGCAGGACGATGCCGCCGCTGCCGCTGCCCCACAACTGAATTTGCACAGATAGAGCCACGCATTGTCCGGCGTCGTTGGCTTGCTCGCAAATTTCCGGGTCTTGGACGTGGTAGGGGGTGATGATGACGACGTTGGCGGTGCTGACTTGTTCGCCGGTGTTGCCGTCGAGAATGGGTTCGCCGTCGCCGTAGCGGTAGTAACGGCCGTCTTCCGCATTATACCGCCACTCCACTTCTTCCCAGATGTAATCGATCTTCAAGTTCGTGGCCGGTTGGCCGCCCGCCGGGGCTTCCGTGCTAAAGGCCATCACCTGGTTGAAGTTAGGTGGGGTGTTCAGGCCGCGCTTTTCCAGCTCGTTGTACAGCCCTTCGGGATGAACATAGAGTGTGGCTTCGGTGGGTTTTTGTGGTTCGTCGGTGCGGTAGTAGCCTTCGGTATTGGAGCGCAAAATGCGGCTGCTAAAATCGGAGGAAAACAGGCGCTGGCTAACGCCCACGCTGGAGCCGGAATAGACCAGGGCGGCATCGTACATGGCCGGCAGTTCCAGGTCGATCAGGCGGGCGCTGCGGATAGGGCCAATTTTTTCCGGCATGTTGCCGTAGAAGATGGCCGACAGGCGGGTGACGCTGCCTTCGGACAGATGTTCGTAAACGATGTCGGCGTCGTTCAGGCCGGATTGCGGCCGGACGTAGCTGGGTGGGGAATTGGGGATTTTGACGACCAACGGCCGTCTGTTCAAATCCGCCGGGTCGGCCACCAATTCGCCGGTGAGCGGGTTGCGATTGTCGCCGAAATCTTCGGCGGTGAGCAGCGTGACTGCTTCGTCGGCAGGCACGGCCGTGGCTTCCGCCAGGGGTGTGCTGGTGACGACGGGGGCCAGCGTGGGCGGCGGCGGCAGGGTAGCCGGGCCGGTGGTGGGCGCAGCGGTGGGTTGATCGGGCACGGCCGTTGCCGTTACGGCCGTCACGGCCGCCGGAATAGGCGTGGGCAGCGGTTCATTATTATTCCCACACGCCGCCAACGCCAACAGAACCATCAACAAGACAAAAAACAAACTCCACGGTTTCATACAATTCAATGCCTCTTCCTGAATTTTGCAGACCCCAAGGGTTTCAGAAAACCCTTGGGGTCTGGGTCATTTTTACAATAGCTGGAAATAATCCGCCAATGACTCGTCGAAACCGGCCGGGGTGTACTCGCCGGAGGCCGGGTCCAGCACATAATCGCCCTGGTAATCGCCTGCGGCAATACGCGCCAGCATCGCCACCAGCCGGTCTACGTCGTCGGTATTGTTATAGCAGCCAAAGCTGGCGCGAACCATACCGGGCATATGCGATTTGTCGCCGGAAAGCAGCTGATCACGCCACGTCGTCGCCGTGGTCTCATCCAAATGCAGCAAATGGACCACGTAGGGGTGGGCGCAGAAGCAGCCGCTGCGCACGCCGATGCCGCCTTCGTAGCCCAAAATGGCCGCCAGCTTAAAGTGGGAAACGCCTTCCAGGTTGAAGGGGATGACGCCCACTTTTTCGTGGGCGCGGGCCGGATCGGTTTCGCCGTAGATTTTGAGGCCGGGGACGGTTGGCAGGCGTTCCAGGGCGTAGGCGATGAGTTCCTCTTCGTGGGCGGCGATGGCTTCCATGCCCACGTCCATCAGGACCTGGGCGGCGGCGGCCATGGCCACCGCGCCCACCACGTTGGGGCTGCCCGCTTCGTCGCGGTCGGGCGTGCCGGCCCAATGCACTTCGTCCAGCGTCACCACATCTACCGTGCCGCCGCCCACGTAATCGGGCGCGCCTTGCAGGAAGATGGCTTTGGGGCCGATGAGCGCGCCGGTGCCGAAGGGCGCGTACATTTTGTGCCCGGACAGGACGACAAAATCCAGGTGTTCGGGGTCGTCGTCGGGGCGCATGTCGACGCGGCGGTGGGGGGCGAGTTGGGCGGCGTCGACCAAAATCATGGCCCCGGCGGCGTGGGCTTTGCGGGCCAGGCGGTGGATGGGCTGCAAAAAGCCGCTGACGTTGGAGGCGCCGGTGACGGCGACGAGGGCGACCCGCCCGGCGTTTTCGCGCAGGAGTTGGTCGAAGTGGTTTTCGTCGAAACGGCCGTCGGCCAGCGCCCGCACGTGGCGCACGTTGGCGTGCTGCCGCCAGGGCAAATCGTTGGAGTGGTGCTCTAATTGGGTAGTGATGACCACCGAATCGGGCGTGAACGGGAAGCGGTAGGAGAGCTTGTTCAGCGCTTCGGTGGAATTTTTGCCGAAGATCACGGTGTTGGTAGCCAGATCCGCGCCGACAAAGTGGCCGATAATCTCGTGGGCCTGGTCGTAGGCCACGGTGCTGAGGCGGGATTTGAAACCTGTGCCGCGATGGACGCTGGAGTAGTAGGGCATAAACTGGTTGACGGCGTCCAGAACGGGCTGGAGCGCGGGGGTGCTGGCGGCGTTGTCCAGGTTGACGTAGGGGACATGACGGCCGTCTAGCAGCGGGATCAGCCGGTCCAGGCCGACAATCTGGTCGCGCAGGTTGAATGATTCGAGGGCGGGGGCAGTCCGGTTCATGAGAAACTCCTTGTTAAATTGATTTTTAGGACACTCTGGGGAGAAAAGGGGTGATGAAAGGGAAGGAAACGGCCGTGCCGGGCGCAAACCCGACACGGGCACATACAGATGCAATAGTAACAACAACCAGGACAATCCATCGTGCCGATTATATCACGCCCTCAGGAGGGAGCGATGATTTTTACGCGCGGGACGACGCCAATGATTCAACCGGAAAATTTAAAGCAAACGAAATTTTTGACACCACCCCACCACAAGCTATAATATCAGCCGCTTAACATTGCCCAGGTGGCGGAATTGGCATACGCGGCAGGTTGAGGGCCTGTGCTCTTATGGGCGTGGAGGTTCGAGTCCTCTCCTGGGCACAAACGAGTCAGAACATTATGTTCTGGCTCGTTTTTTTATTAGTCAGGGAGTCGATTATAAGACTACCCGACTAACCGTCTAAACCGCTCGTCTTCTTGCAGCATCAGGCGCAGGCCGGCGGCCAGGTTGGTTTGGGGACGAAAGCCAAGCAGCGCTTGCGCCCGGCTGATGTCGGCTACGAGGCGGGGGACGCCGCCGCTTTTTTCGCCGTTATAAAGGCGGTTGACGGATCGGCCGGTGACGATTTCCATCTGGTTTACCAGATCGTTGAGATTGGTTTCTACGCCGCTGCCGATGTTGATGACCTGGCGGTTGATATTCACGGCCGTTGCCGCCGCGATTAACGCTTCCACCACATCCTTCACATACACATAGTCTCGCGTCTGCTGCCCATCGCCAAAAATAACCACCGAACCGCCGGTGAGAACTTGCTGTAAAAAGCGGGGCACAACCGGCGCGTGGGATGCAGGCAGGCTTTGGCGCGGTCCGTAAGCGTTAAAAATGCGCAGGGCGACGGTTTCAATTTCCCACAATTGGCCGATGGTGTGGATGTACTGCTCGGCGGCCCATTTGCTGACGGCGTAGGGCGAATCGGGCTGGGGCGCATCGTTTTCGTGTACGGGCTGTTCGGGCAAACGGCCGTATACCGCCCCCGACGAGGTAAATACCACCCGCCGCACGCCTGTGTCGCGCATGGCCTCCATCAAACTAACCGTGCCGCCGACGTTGACGCGTGTGTAGTCGCGCGGGTAATGGATCGATTGGGCAACGGATACGCGGGCGGCCAGATGATACACGCAGTCGACGCCTTGCAGCAGCGACCAGAGACGGGGCACATCGTCCACGTCGCCCTGGTGGAAGGTAACGGCCGTGTCCAGATACGCCGCATTGCCGCTGCTCAAATCATCCAAAACGATGACCTCATGGCCGGAATGGGCCAAGCGATTGGCTAACGCCGCCCCTAAAAAACCGGCGCCGCCGGTGACTAAAAAGCGCATGTTCGTTGTACCTCTTTGTGGTTTCGTGTGTATTGTAATGTTTCCGGCGGCAATTGGAAATTTTCTTAACGTCTGGTGAAGCGTACGGCCGTTTCCTTGTGCCCCATCTACCCCTTGACTATCATCCTGTCCATGCGTAAACAGCGTTTCTTACGAGCCGGGAAACTCCTCATTTTATTGTGCCTTTTGGCTTTCTTGTTGGTCCCCAATTGGCCTGCCTTCGGCCAAGAACAGTACCAATTACGCGCCATCGTCGGCCCCCATTCCTTCGATTTTGCCGTCTGGGAAATGCAGGCCATCTGGACCAAAGCGGAAGCGATTTTGGCTGATGGGCAGGCTTTTCTGGATGAGGCCACGCGCCGCCAACTGGCGCTGGATTATTTGGCCGCTATTCAAACCAGCAGCCGGCTCAATTGGGAAATTGAACAGATGTATGTGAATCCGGACATCGCCGACCCGGACGCCGCTTCCCAGGCGCAGCAGGCGGAGCTGGCCGCCACGCGGGCGCAGATCGCCCGGCTGCAGCCGCTGGCCGAGGCTGTGGTGCAAGACCAGGTGGCCGAAATTTTGCGCGAACAGGGGTTGACGGCCGTTAACGAAACATGGCCGCCGGTGCTGATGCACATGACGCCTCTGCCTGCGCTGCTCATTGTCTCCCCGCGTGACAAAATCGAACGTCAGGATCAATTCCCGCTGGCTGTGGGGCTGACAACGCCACAAAAGGAAGAGATGGAAACGGCCGTTTTCGACCAGCTCAATCTCTCCGCCCTGGTTGTGCCTATTGGTGGATTGGCCACCTACCCGGCCATGATCATGGAAACCAGCAACATCAACTGGCTGGCCGAAGTGACAGCCCACGAATGGAGCCATCATTGGTTTATGCCGTACCCCATCAGCCTGAACTATGTGTCGGATCCGCAGGTGCGCACCATCAACGAAACGGTGGCCTCGATTGTGGGGCGGGAGATTGGCGAGCAGGTGATCGCCCGCTTTTACCCGGAATTTGTGCCGCCGCCACCTGCGCCGCCAGCCGCTGCGCCGGCGTCGAGCGACGAACCAGCCTTCAACTTTAGCGCCGAAATGGCCGCGACGCGGGTTGAGGCCGAGAAGATGCTGGCAGCCGGCGATATTGAAGGGGCGGAAGCGTACATGGAGGCGCGGCGGCAGGTGTTTTTGGCCAACGGCTACAGCATTCGCAAACTGAATCAGGCGTATTTCGCTTTTTATGGCGCTTACGCCGACCAGCCGGGGGCCACCGGCGCCGACCCGATTGGCCCGACGCTGGTGGCGTTGCGGCAAGCCAGCCCATCGTTGAAAGAATTTATGGAGAAGGTGGCCTGGATTGGCAGTTTTGCTGATTTGCAGCAGTTGGCGGAGGAAATGGGGGTTGGGGTAACGGCCGTTACCCCCTGAAGTCGCCGTTCAGATCGTCTGGCTCAATCCTGGTCGTCGTCCGCGAGGACGAGCGAACGCAAGACATCCATGAGGTGTTGGGTTTCTTGCAGGTAGTCGCGGGGGGACAAGGCCATGTAGGCTTCTAAATCGTGCAGAGCGTCCTGGTAACGGCCGTTCTGCTGGGCCAGCATTGCCCGGTTAAACAAAGCCGGCGCCGCATAAATCGGATCTTCTTCCACCAGGGCGTCAAAATCGGCCAGCGCCTCATCCGTGCGCCCCAATTCGCGGAACAGCAAAACCCCACGTTCCAGGCGCACGCGCAGAAACGTGGGGTCTATCTCATACGCCTTCGTAAAGTAGCGCACGGCCGCTTCATGTTCGCTGCGCATCGCATTTTGGTTGCCAAAATAGCGGTGCAGCCCGCCCCAGGTGTAAACCAGATAAGCCCAAAGAAATCGCAGCATGGAATGATGCGTGTTCAGGCATTACGCGAACGCCTGAACACATGAAAACCTGAATCTTTACTCTCGTTCGCTCAACCAGCGTTCGGTTTGCATCCCGGCGGCTACGCCCTGGCCCACCGAAGTGCCAATTTGCCGGTAGATGGCATCCTGAATTTCGCCGGCGGCGTATACGCCCGGCACGCTGGTGCGCATCAGCTCATCGGTGATGACGTAGCCATGCTCGTCCATCGCCACTTGCCCCTCCAGGAACTTGCTGTTGGGATAATGGCCGATGAAGATGAAAACGCCATCGACAGCCATGGTTTGCACGTCGCCTGTTTTTACGTTGCGCGCCTTTACGGCCTGCACAGAGCCGTTCCCTTCAATTTCCTCGACGACGGTGTTCCACACGAAAGACATTTTTTCGTTGGCGGCGGCGCGTTTTTGCAGCGCCGGTCCGGCGCGAAATTCGTCGCGGCGGTGAACAACTTGCACGGAATCGGCGAATTTGGTCAGGAACAATCCTTCTTCCAGCGCGCTGTCGCCGCCGCCGACTACAATGACGTCTTTGCCGCGGAAGAAAAAGCCATCGCAGGTGCCGCAGTAACTTACGCCGCGCCCGATGAATTCCTCTTCGCCGGGCACGCCCAAACGGCGGGGTGATGCGCCGGCGGTGACGATGACCGCGTCGGCCATGTATTCTTGGCCATAGGTTTTGACGTAAAACGGTGACCCTTTGGTGAAATCAACGGCGACGACTTCGTCGTATTCCAGGCGCGCGCCAAAATGCTCGGCCTGTTTTTGCATGATTTCGACCAGTTCCGGGCCGGTGGGGGTGCGTTCCGGCGACCAGAAGCCGGGGTAGTTTTCTACTTCGGAGGTGATGGCGATTTGGCCGCCAATTTGTGTGCCGGCGATGACCAGGGGGTTTAGTTGGGCGCGGGCGGTGTAGATGGCCGCAGTGAGTCCGGCAGGGCCAGAGCCGATAATAATGACACGTTCTTTTTTCATGGTTAATCCTTCTTTTAAAAAGTTGGTAACTATCCAAACCCCAAGGGTTTTCTCCTGAGAATTTGGATTATTTGGGTATCAAAACCCTTGGGGTTTTGCCAGAAAAACCTGAATAACCGCAAGATGAATGTCTGGAGACCAAGCCCTTAGGGTCTGTACGGCCGTTGAATGTTGGCGGGGACGGCCGTTTTATTTTTACCAGTTCATTGGTACCACTTTGTTTAGACGGGAGCAGGTATTCATTTCTTACATGGTGGCAGATTGTAACGCGAGGTCAAAGAGGATACAACCGGGCAAACAAAAAGCGGCTTGCTGCCAAGCCGCTTTTATTACTGCGTTATTCCGAGTCCGTCTCGTGATCGATTAGTTCTCAGAGGTGAAAACGACGCTGTTGTCACCGCCGTGTTCGTTGGCCCAATAAGCGTCAGCCGCTTCGTCGTTGGCCCATGATTCACCGTCTACGAGATAACGGAACTGGTATTGTCCACCTTTCGCCAGGCGAATTTTGGTGCGGAAAGAGCCTTCTTTGGTCTTTTTCATCGCTGTGGGTTCCCAGTTTTGTGCGTCGCAGAGCAGGGCTACTTCTGTAGCTTCGGGGGCCGCGTATTCGAAGGTAACTTCGCAGTCGTCATTGGTTTTAAAGAATTTTTTCTTAAGCATTTTTATACTCCTTCAACTCTAACTTACATGATGATCGCTTTAACCAGGCAGAGTACACTCTGGTGGGCAAAGCAGCGTGAGATTATAACGGCCGTTCACCAGCGGTCAAATGCGCTTACTCTGGTAAGTAGAGGGGAGAAGGGGCCGCGCCATTCCGGTCCGGAGGGCCATCTGGCAGGCATCGGAGGTCAAAAACGTTGGGTAAGGCGTGAATTTGGTGCAAAATACGCACCAATTGGCGGGGTTGCAGCACCTCAAGGGTCAAAATTATCTGCAACTCGCCGCCTCGTCGGGGCGGCGTGTAAATATAGGCGATATTAATTTGCTCATCTTCCATTAATTGAGAAATCTCAAATAACAACCCTGGTCGGTCATACACATCGACTTGCACGGTCACTTCGTGGGCTTCACGGGTTGTCTCGCCCCAGCCTAACTTTAGCACGCGACCGCGTTCCGGGCGCAGCAAATGACAGCGCTTTTTATGCACCGTGATGCCGCCATCTTTGCGCATAAAGCCCAAAATTTGTTCGCGCGGGCGTGGCTGGCAGGTCCCGCAGAGGCTCAACCGGCGTGTAGGGGACTTGGTGATGACGAATTCTTCGCCGGTGTCGGTGAGGATAACGTTGTCAACGTTGCGGGCCGGGCCTGTGTCCCATTTGTATTCTAAGACGCGTGTGGCAACGGCCGTGGGCAAAACCTCCGCTCGCCCCACCGCATAATACAACTGCTGCGCCTCTTCATACCCAAAAGCCTCTGCAAGCTCCTCGTGCGAAAAATCCGGAAATCCCAAGATATTCAGTTCCGTTTGAATCAGCTCTTTGCCTTCCAGAATTGCTCGCTGCGTCGGCAGCCGCCTAAACCACCGCCGGGCATGTGAGCGCGCATAATTCGTGGCGATATACCCTAAATCGTCATCCAGCCAGGCTCGCTGCGGCTGCGCACGCAGCTTCTTCACAATTCGCACCTGATCCCCATCTTTAAGCGGCTTGTTCAGTGGGAAAAATACATCATTAACATAGGCCGCATGAGCCTGATTGCCCAGACCTGTGTGAATGGCATAGGCAAAGTCAATAATGGTCGCCCCTTGCCCCAATTCCACAATGTCGCCGCGCGGCGTATACACCCGGATTTGCTTGCGGAAGACATCTTCCACCACGCCCTTAACGCCGGCCGCCGGGTTCTGCGGTTCCACGTTGATATTATCGGTGATGTTCTCAAAAAAGGATTCGATGCGATCGGCTATACCCGTAGACCATAACGGTGTGCCGGCATATAACCAGCGAGCCAGCACCCCAATTTCCGAAACTTTGTCCATGGCAACGGTGCGAATATGCAGTTTAACGGCTTGCCCATTTGCATGAACCACAGTGGTATGCAGCGAGCGATACAAATTGTCTCTCGGCACCGCAATGTAGTCGTCGAATGTGCCGGGAACCGGCCGCCAGAGCTGGTGCAAATGGCCCAACGCCAGGTAACATTCCTGCCACTCATTCACCAATACCACCAGCCGAATGGTTCGGTCGAGATCATCATAGGAAGCGCCGCTGTTTGTCAGGTCCTGATATACCGAATAAATGTTTTCAGGGGCCAACACCACATTGCGCACATCAATTTCCGCCTGGAGTAAACAATTAAATATTTGCCCGCTCAGAAGCTGATAGGTTTCCTGGTGTTCGCGCTCTAATTCTTCGCGCCGACGCTTAATGGTAGTGTAGGCTTTGTTGTGCATCACTTCCAGAGAAAGCGATTCGAGTTCGTTTTTTAAATCCCATAAACCCAGACGGTTTGCCAGGGGGGCGTAAACGGCCAGTGTTTCTTCTGCCTTTTGTCGTTGTTTGTGCAGCGGCATGGCCTTGATGGTGCGCATGTTGTGCAAACGGTCGAAGAGTTTAATGATGACTGTGCGCACATCTTCGGTCATGGCCGAAAATAATTTATGCAGGGTCTTGTCTTGAATTTCTTGGGGGGGTAAATATTTGCCTTTGGCAATGCCTTCGGTCACATCTTTCAGTTTGGTAACTCCATTTACCAGCCGGGCAACCTCCGGGCTAAACATGGCTTCGATTTCATCAATGGAAACGCGCGTGTCTTCAGCAATGTCGTGGAGGAGAGCGGCTTCCAGGGCTGGGGCGTCAAGGTGGTACTGAGAGAGGTAATAGGCTACCGTAAGTGGGTGGGTGAAAAAAAGCTCGCCAGATTTGCGGCGTTGGTCGCCGTGTTCTCGACGAGCAAGGGCAAACGCTTCTTGAACCCGGAGTCGATCTTCCACACTTAAATAAGTGTTGACCTGGTCAAAGAACTTTGTCGCGTCAGTCGTTGTATGATGCGCTTGCAGCAACATAGTCCCGTATGATAATGGAAATTGGGGAAAAACAAAACCAGTTGTGCTTGAGAGTTGGCTGAAAAGTTAAATGAGCTGGATCGAAACAAGATTACCGTTGCCCCTGGATCATGATGTAGGCTGAGGCAAGCTGGAAATTGGCGGTTGGAGATGAGGTTATTTCTTGTTTCCAACCGCTGAGAATGTATTGTTTGGGGTTAGCAAGCGCTGTTATCCGTCTGGCGTTTCTTCTTTGTAATCCATGAAACGATAACCAACGCCTCTTTCGGTGAGGATATATTTGGGGTTATTCAGGTCTTCTTCTATCTTTTTGCGCAGGTAATTGATGTAAAGACGAAGGTAATGGGTTTCGTCTTGATATTCATACCCCCAAACTTTGGCTAACAAGGTTTCATGGGGGACAACCCAGCCGGCGTTTTGAATCAATTGGCTCAGGAGCCGGTATTCTGTTGGTCGCAGGTCGATGCGTTCGTTGTCGACGATGACCTGGTGGCGGTTAAAGTCGATGGATAAGTGGTCGTCGATGCGTAAAATGGTGCGAGGTGGGGGAGCAGGCCATTCTGCCCGGCGCATAACGGCGTTGACGCGGCTGTTTAATTCGCGAGGGCTAAATGGTTTGGTGATGTAGTCGTCGGCGCCCAGGCCAAGTCCTTGGATTTTGTCTTCTTCGTCGCTTTTGACGGTGAGAAGGATGACGGGGACAGTGGAGATTTCACGCAGGAGGCGCAGGGTTTCGAAGCCATCGAGTTCTGGCATCATGATGTCCATGATGACGAGATCGGGGGCGTATTTTCGGATTTGTTCCAGGGCTTGAAGGCCATTTTCCGCTTCGATGGCTTGATAACCTTCCAATTCCATGTTCATGCGGATGAAGCGTCGCATGCGGGCTTCATCATCCACGATAAGGATGAGCCTGGGGGCGGTTTTATCGAGGGAGGGAGGAATTTTTTCGACCATTATTCGCGTACGAACCCGACAACTTCGCTCATGTCGGTGGATGGGAGTACCTGGATGAAGTTGATGCGTTGGATGGGGTAGAAGACGGAGGTGACGTCTTCGTCGAGGTAGTGGACGTCGAGTCCGTCTCGACGGCGGGGGTTGTGAATTTGGATGAGGACGTCTTGCGCTTTGGGCAGGGAGTCTACTTCGCAGACGATGGGATCTTCATTGGCTATGTGCACGATTATTGAGATCATATGGGTTCACCGTTGGTTAGGAATCATAGAAAACGTGAATTAATAGTTCGCCGAACCGTATTTCGTCGCCGCTGCGGAGGGGATACGGCCGTTTCGAGGGCAAGCGATAGTTGTTTAAAAATGTGCCGTTGGTACTGTCCAGGTCTATCAGCACTAATCCGTGATTCGACCATTGAATGGTAGCATGGAGTCGGGAAACGCCCAATTCGGCGCCGTTTTCCACGGTTAGGTCTAGTTCGGGGAAATCGCCTGTTTCTGAGCTGTCGCGGCCGACGCGGATTTGTCCGGTGAGGGCCATGACGCGCCGGTGACGGCTGTGCGGGATGACAAATGTGATGTTTTTCCCTTCAGGTACAGTGGTTAATCTGTAATCTTCTGGCGGCGGCGGTGGTGGGCGATGACTGTAATCTGAAAAGGGCAAGACGTCGGTCGCTTTAAGGTCGTCTTCCATTAAAAATCGGCCACACTCACTACAAAAAAGCGCGCCTTCTAGTTGGGTGGCTCCACACTCTTTACATTGAATCATCGTTGTCTATTCTTACCGTTTCGCCGATCATGGCGCGCGTGCCATATTTCAGCCGCTTCCAACCTTCAGCCGACATAGAGCCAACTGTCGATAACCGTTCCGTTTCGGCATGGGCTTGTTGTGCCAGGCGAATTTCGCCGGCCTCCAATAAGCGGGTTGTCAGGTGACGCAAGCGAGTTGCGGCCACGCCTACGTTTCCTGCTTCGATTTCTTCCCAAACCTTTTCGTTCATGCGGTACATGTTCAACAACCGCACAGCTTTCACCAAATCTTTTGGCGGCGGCATTTCCACGGGGGTTGCTGTGACGATAATTTGCGCCTGACTTTTGAGGGATAGATCTTTGGCGCTGCGTCCGGGAATATCGGCCATGATCTCAAAAGGGATGTTAATGCGGGTTTCGTGTTGTTGAGGTTGCAAAACCATTTCTAATAAAAAGGATAATGCGCTTTTGCCTTCGATATTGCCCAGTGTGATTTCGCCGCCGGTTGAATCGAGGGGCTGGGCAAAGGGCAGTAGTTTGAAGCCGTATTTTAAGGAGATTTGAGACGGCATTGTATTCTTTATGCGCAGGTTGCGGGCATGAATGAGGCCTAGTCCCTGGATTCGCTGCTGTAGATGTTCTAATATTTGAGTAGGTTCTTCGATAAAGGCCGATTGTCCACCGGATGAGGATACCAGTCGATCGAGAAAATTGTCATTCCATTCATTGCCCAAACCAAATGCCGTGATGCCAATCTGCTGCTCTGCGGCGCGCGTGGCGAGGGCCATGCATTCTGGCGCATCACCGTATGTATGGCCATCTGTCAGTAAGATCAGGTGGTTGTTGTATTGGGCCAGGGGCGTTAGTCGCAGTTGCTCGATGCCGGCGGATAAGCCCTGATAAATTTCTGTGCCGCCAGAAGCGCGTATGCTGCGCACGTGTGAGATGATGGCATTTCTGTTTATGAGGCGGGTTGCCGGCTGTACAATTTCGGCCCGATCGCTGAAGGTAATGATGGAGATGATGTCTTCGGGCATCAGTTTTTCGATAACTAATTCGACGGCCGATTTGAGAAAATCTAGACGTTGGCCTTGCATGGAGGTGCTGCGGTCTAGAACGAGGCAAAGGTTTAACGGCCGTCGCGTATTCATGGTCTGCTGCGGCGCGGCGATCTCGAGTAACAGGTAGAAAATTTGTGGGGAACTGGCGATGGGAATTTTGGCGCGGCTAACCTGTATCGTCACGGTCAGCGGCGGCGGCGATGTTTCCACCATCAAAGAATCATAAATCGCGCGCCGCGATGGGTTGTTTAGAACTTCATACGCCTGGAGTAAATCCTGATATTCCGGGTGGCTTTCTTTGTTTCCGCCCTGCGGCAGCCTGGCTACCAGCGTAGCAAAGGCATTCTGAATGGCTTCCGCAGAAGCCCCAGGAGAAATGCCCAAGACAGAATAGTAGGTACTCTCGCCGCTCATCTGGATTCCTGATCTATAATTCAAAATCTACGAGAACGGCCGTGATATTATCAAAACCGCCCATTTCCATCGCTGCGCGAAACAACGCCTCAGCCATGTCATCCAAAGAAAGGTCACGCTCTAAAATATCGCGCATTTCTGCTTCCGATACAAAGCCAGACAATCCATCACTGCACATCAACAACTTGCCAGACTTGGGCAGCAACCGCATATAGGTGTCTACTTCCACCTCATCAGCCTGCCCCACAGCGCGCAGCAAAATATGCCCATAGCGATAAAACGTCGCTTCCTCGGCCGTAAGCTGGCCCACATCTTGCAGGCGCTGCACCAGGGAATGATCATTTGTCACCGGCTCAAATTTGCCATTGGCCAGCAAATAAAGCCGGCTGTCGCCCACATGCGCCACATGCAGACGCCGGCCTAATACCAGGGCAATGGTTAGAGTCGTGCCGCTGTCCATCTCAGGATCGGTTTCAAACACGGCCTTATTGGCTTTTTGTACGGCCTGTTCCAGCACTTCTTGAATGGGCATTTTGATGCTTTTGTCATCGTCTGCAAGCAGCGGCAGATAAATGTTGTTGATGATGTGCGTGGCGGCCGTGCGCGAGGCGATGCGGCTGGCCACATGGCCATCAGAGTGCCCGCCCATGCCATCGGCCACAATATACAAACCAAAAGGCAGCACCGCAAAATGCCCCCCTACCTCTGAAACAAGCGTGAGGCTGGAGTCTTCATTGCGCTCCCGCCTGGCTCCCACATGGCACCGCTTGGCAACCCGCATATGCGGCTCATCGGCGACCAATGGCTCCGTAACTTTGCTGATAATGGGCCGTGTTTTGGCCGGCTCGCCGCGGTTCACATCGATAAATGGGTTTTTTGCAAATGGCGTCGTTTCCGGAATAAGGATTTCTTCTTCGGGATTCGATTCAGTTTCGATAACTGGTTCTTCGGCAAGCTCCCCATCCGCATGTTTTTCAACATGTTCTTCTTCGGGTTCGTCTATCGTCTTTGACTTGTCCATTAATTTAACACCATGCTTATCCTGTAATTACGCGGGCAGCGCGTATAAAAGATGATTGGTGGAGCCAATGTAAACAATTCCATCATCGATTGTTGGCGACGAAATGACCGGTTTGCCGGTATCGAACCGCCAACGTAAATCGCCTCGTTTGCAAGAAACGCTATACACAAAACCGTCTGTCGAACCGAAATAAACGGCATCTTGCCAGACTGTTGGCGATGAATTCACCTGTCCATCTGTGTCATACGTCCACAACTGCCGGCCGGAATTCATGTCGATGGCGTACAGGCTGCCATCTGATGATCCGATGTACACTACCCCATCATGCACAACTGGCGACGAGATGATGGGGCGCCGCGTGCGGAAGCGCCAGATTGCCCAACCGGTTGCCGCATCCAGGGCGTAAACTGTGGCGTCTAGTGAGCCTACAAAAACAATTTCTTCCGCGAATGCGGGTGATGATGTAACAGCCCTGCGGGCTTGTGCTTGCCATTTCGTTTTACCGGTCGAAAGTTCCAGGCAGTAGATGTAACCGCCTTCCGTGCCAAAAAAGACGCGTTCTTCGTCTACGTAGGGGGATGAGCGTACGGCGCTGAAGGCATTGGTTTTCCAGGCGGAACGGCCGTGTTTCACGTTCAGCGCGTACAAATAACCATCATCCGAGCCAAAAAAAACATGCTCAAACCGCGCCGTCGGGGAGGAATAGATGGAGCCGCTGGTCTCGAAATGCCATATCTTGCGCCCGGTGCGCAGATCAACGGCATACATCATGGTATCCGACGACCCGACAAAAACCATTTCGTCATACACGCAAGGCGACGCGCCTACGCCGTCGGCGGTGGGATATTTCCAAACAAATTCCCCATTAGCCTTGTTAACGGCATACAAATTGTTGTCATAAACGCTGATGAGCACGCGGTTGTCGGTGACGGCCGCTTTAGACCGAATCTCATCTTCGCACTTAAATACCCATAATGGCTGCACGGTAGGGCTGGCTACGCTGCCGGTGCTGGTTTTGGCAGCCACAGGTGTAGGCACAGCTGATTTTTGCCCAGCTATTATGGGAGGCGCTGGTTCCGACACGACAGTAGCAGAATTAGCCAATAGCTCCAACGCTTCTTTCAGAGCGGTGGCATTGGCAAACCGTTCTTTTGGGTCGTAGGCCAGGCAGCGCATGATGATGGCTTCAAATGCCGGGGTGACGGAATGGTTTAACGGCCGTATCGGCCGTTCCGCAAATGTAAAAGGTGGTTCTAGCCGCGGGTCCTGACGGGTTAGCAGGTGGTGCAGCGTTGCGCCCAGAGCGTAAACGTCTCCGGCGGGCGTCGCCAACCCGCGATATTGTTCCGGGGGCGAATACCCTTCAGTCCCGATCATCGTGCCTTTGTTGCCGCCCTCAAAAATCTTGGCAATGCCAAAGTCAATCAGCCGGATACGGCTGTGATGATCCAGCATGATGTTCGACGGTTTCATATCACGAAACACGATGGGACTGGGTTTTTGATGGTGCAAATGCCCCAGGGCGTCACAAAGCTGAATGGCCCAATCTAGCGCCCGCTCCTGATCCAGCGGTTCTGTTTGTTCTTCCAGCCAGTGATCCAGGTCTTTGCCGCGAATGAGGTCTAAAACCAGATAGCTGCGGTCTTTTTCCGTAAAGTAGTCGGAAACATCGGGGATGGCGGGGTGGTCGAGCATCGCCAGCATGCTGGCTTCACGCTCAAATGATTGGATGGTGAGTTCACGTATTTTGGGGTCTGGGGCTGAGATGACCATCTCTTTGACGGCGCAGAGTTTGGTCACATTGGGAAAACGCATATCACGGGCTTGATAGACGGAACTGAAGCCACCCGCGCCTAACACGCCGACAATGCGATAGCGATCTTGCAGCATATCGCCAGGCTGTAGGCCAATTTTGGCGGTGGCTTTTTTCTTTCGACCCTGTTTTCCGGGGAGTTGTCGGGTTGTTAATCGCCCCATAGTTGAACGCCTTCACTTGTTATTCAGCAGCTAATTATAAGTTGACCCAGCCGTATTTATCAAGCAATCAGTACAATGGTGTCAGGCGGGGTCTTTAACGCCTGGTCTGGGAGCCTATACGGCCGTTTCCCAACCACCGTTCTGTCGCCATACCCGTTCTCCGCCCCGCAAAGCTGTAAAATCACCGATTTTGCGCGCCAAATCCACCTGATCGGTAAAAAACGAACCAACTTGAGAAACAAATGCGGCGATGGCTTCGGTCTTGACTTGAATACCGTGGGTCGTTAATTCAATAACCCGGGCTTGCCATGCGGGACTGTGCGGGGGAATAACGGCCGTTAACGCATCCGCTTGAGCGACATACGGGTAATCTTCATAATAGATCAGCCGTTCGCCAAAGCACCGTTCCGCCGCGGCCCGCGTCACCTGATGATCGACATGATTGCCTACCGCCAGCGGCGCGTACACCTGGCTGCTGGCCGGAAACTCGGCCATTTGAGCGGCTAACCGTGCAATTAAAGCCTCTTCCGTCTGGTGAATCGCGCCAATGACATCGGCCCAGGTTGGGTATAAGGGCTGCCCGTCTTGCGGGTGTGTGCGGTAAACGCAGTCCAAAATGCCCCAATGGGCATAATCGGCGCCCAAGATGCGGCAGGCGGCGGCGTCTTCGGCGCGCCGGGCGGCGACCACATCGGTGGCCAACTGCCAGCGTTCATGCAAACTCTGGGCAAATGCTGACAAAGGTCCGCCAGGTGGGTCCCCAGCCATCAGCGTAACGATCAGAACAGATTTGCCAACGGCCGTTTGCTCGTAGATTTGACCACCACAGGATAAAGCAGCATCATCGAGATGGGGAGAAAGGTAGATTGAGTCGTAATGTGTGCGCATCATTCAATGATCCATATAATAACAGAGCAATGACAAAAAAGTTAACTCACCTTGATGAACGTGGCCAGGCGCATATGGTAGATGTGGGCCACAAACCGGATACCGAACGAATGGCTGTGGCACGCGGCCGAGTGGTGATGCAGCCTGAAACAGTGCGGTTGATTATAGAGGGAAACCTGAAAAAAGGGGATGTTTTGACAACGGCCAAATTAGCCGGCATCATGGCCGCCAAGCGGACCAGCGAACTGATTCCCCTGTGCCACCCCCTGCTGCTGACCCATATCGACGTTGTTTGCACCCCAAATCAAGCCGAAAACTGTGTCGATATCGAGGCGACTGTACGGCTTGCCGGCAAAACAGGCGTGGAAATGGAGGCGCTCACGGCCGTTTCCGTTGCCGCGCTCACCATTTATGATATGGCGAAAGCTGTCGACCGCCACATGCGCCTCACCGATATTCGCCTGATGCACAAATCGGGCGGCCAGAGCGGCGTTTTCACCGCCGAAGAGTAACCCATGCAACTCACCATTCGTCTTTTTGCCACCCTGAAAGATCGCGTTGGACAGGGCAAGGTGCAGATAGAAGTCGCTGCGCCCGCTACTGTACAAACCATGCTCGCCGCCCTGTCTGCTGAATATCCTGCCCTAAGTGCCTCGCTGCCCACCGCGCTGGTTGCGGTTAATCAATCGTTTGCTTTTGCGGAAACGGCCGTGCAGCCCGAAGACGAAATAGCCATCTTCCCACCCGTCAGCGGCGGCAGCGATTTGCCCCATCCCACCTACTTTGCCATCACCCACCAACCACTCGACATGAACGCCATCCATCAGCAGCTAACCCGGCCAGATGTGGGTGCGGTGGTCAGCTTCACCGGCTCCGTGCGCGGCCAAACCCGGCGCGAAGGGCTGCCCCCGGAAACGCTTTTTCTGGAATATGAAGCCTATTCCGCCATGGCCGAAGCCAAAATGGCTCAAATAGCCCAGGAAATTTGGGCGCGCTGGCCGCTGGTAAAAGGTGTGGCCATCGTGCAGCGCATCGGCCAATTGTCTATTGGCGACGTGACCACGTATGTCGCCTGCGCTGCCGGTCACCGCGATCAAGGGGTTTTTGATGCCGCTCGTTACGGTATCGACCGCCTGAAAGAAATTGTGCCCGTCTGGAAAAAGGAAGTGGGCGCAGATAGCAGCGTCTGGGTGGAAGGTCATTACCAACCAACGGAAAAAGACAACAACAGCTAAACGCTCAGCCCGTAACAGTTCAACGAGTCCCTGCAATCTTCCAAACTATCAGCTAGCAACGAATTACCCGTATGAATTGGCAGCAGCAATCCATGGAATTTGCCCAAAAACAGAACTTAAGCCACTCGCCGAGTGTTTATGTTCTTGATCTGATCAGCGAAGTCGGTGAAGTGGCTAAGGAGATTTTGTTGGCGACGGACTATGGTGAACGGCCGTTCCAGCCCCAACCGGCACTTACTGGCGAACTTGGCGATGTGCTTTACAGTTTGTGTTTATTGGCTACGGCCGTTCACATCGACCTCAACGAAGCCCTGACTATTACGCTGCAAAAATACGCCAACCGCCAACAAGCCAAAGGACACATCGGCAGTTCATCATCCTGAAAATAAGCGGAGATTCATATTTCATGAACGAAAACACCAGCCCTAAGCCGCGTGTGGTCATCACCGGCATCGGACTCATCACCCCGCTCGGTCACAATGTGGCCGACACCTGGGCCGCTATCCTGGCCGGCCAATCCGGGATTGGTCCCTTTACCATCATCGATCCCGGCGAACACACCGCTGGCGGCGTCTGTGAAATCAAAGATTTTGACCCGGAAACACTTCTGGATAAACGTATCGCCCGCCGCCGCGACCGCTACCAACAACTGGCGACCATCGCCGCCAACGAGGCCCTGGCCCAGGCCCAACTCCCCATCAACGACGACAACCGCGAACGCATCGGTGTGATTATGGGCACGGGCGTAGGCGGGATTCGCACGCTGGTGGAACAGGAACACACTGTATTGGAAAAAGGGCTGCGTCGAGTCAGCCCATTTGCCATTACCATGATCATGCCCAACGGAGCCTCTGGCATGTTGGCCATTGATTACGGCATTCAAGGCCCCACCACCACCATCACCACGGCTTGCGCCGCCGGCAACGACGCCATCGGCCATGCTTTCCGGGCTATTCAATGGGGCGAAGTAGACGCCGTGCTGACCGGCGGCAGCGAGTCGATTATTACCGATGTGGCCGTGGCCGGATTTGAACGAGCCGGAGCTACATCCGTGGAAAGCGTGCGCACGCCACGGCCGTTTGACAAAAACCGCGATGGCCTTGTGGTTGGCGAAGGGGCTGGAATGCTGGTCATCGAAAGCCTGGACCACGCCCAGGCTCGTGGGGCAACCATCCTGGCCGAAATTGTTGGTTACGGGCAAACCACCGACGCCTACCACATCACCGCTCCGGCGGAAGGCGGCGCCGGGGCCGCGCGCGCCATCCGCAAAGCCCTCGCCGACGCCCACCTCCAGCCCGCTGATGTCGATTACATCAGCGCTCACGGCACGGCCACCCAACTGAACGATTCCTCGGAAACCGCGGCCATCAAAAGCGTCTTTGGCCCTGCGGCTTACAATGTGGCCATCAGTTCCACAAAATCCATGACCGGTCACATTATGGGCGCTACGGGAGCCATTGAAACCATCTTTTGCGTTTTGGCCATACGTGACCAGATCGTTCCCCCGACCATCAATTATGAAACACCAGACCCTGATTGCGATCTCGATTATGTGCCTAACGTGGCGCGACCGCAACGCGTCCAAGTTTGTCTGAACCACGCCTTTGGTTTTGGCGGGCACAACGCCGTTTTGGCGATTCGGGAATTTACGGCGTGATATGAATGACAGTTTGCCTGCTTTAGAGGCCATCATTGGCCTGAAATTCACTGATTACTCGCTCCTGACAAGAGCGCTTACCCATCGTTCCTATTTAAATGAAAACAGCAATCAGGTGTTGGAAGACAATGAACGCCTGGAGTTTTTAGGCGATGCGGTCCTCGATTTTGTTGTTGGCGCATATTTGTATAACCGGCTGCCGGAAGTGGATGAAGGGGAACTGACCAGCCTGCGCGCGGCATTGGTTCGCGCCAATACGCTGGCCAGTTTTGCTCGCCAGTGGGAACTCGGCCGTTTTTTGCGCCTGGGGTTTGGTGAAGCGGAAAGCGGCGGGCGCGAGCGTACGCCCATTCTTTGCGCCACCTTTGAGGCGGTGATCGGCGCGATTTATCTGGACAAAGGATTGCCTACGACGCGAGAGTTGGTGGAAAAACTGATCGCCCCAACGTTAATCACCATTTTAGATGAGTCGTTGCATAAAGACGCGAAGAGCGAATTTCAGGTGTGGGCGCAGGCGCGGTACAACATCACGCCCCATTACCAAGTAACAGCGACAACCGGTCCCGATCATGCCAAAGTGTTTATGGTGGCGGTGATGGTGGGCGATAAATCCTGGGGCGAGGGGCAAGGGCGCAGCAAACAAACGGCCGCGCAGGCGGCGGCCCGCGTGGCTATGGCGGCGGCCGAACAGTTTGATGAGGAACTGGCTTGAGCCGATTGTTGATTACCGGCGGCAGCAGTTATCTGGGGGTTCACCTTGTGCCGCCAGCGGCTGCCACGCACGAAACGCTGTACACCTTTTTTAGCCAAGATCCATTGGGCTTGCCAAACGGCCGTTACCTGGACCTGCGTGATGGCACGGCCGTGACTCAACTCGTCGGCCAGTTTGTCCCAGACGTTATCATCCACACCGCCGGTTCCAACCGGGGCGCGGATATGGCCGCCGTGATTGAGCAGGGGGCGGCGCACATTGCTCAGGCCGCGACGGCCGTGGACGCGCGCCTCATTCATTTGTCCACCGATGTCGTGTTTTCTGGCAGAGACGCCGCGCCATACGACGAAACGGCCGTGCCCACCCCCGTGAACGCCTATGGCCGGGCCAAAGCCAACGCTGAAGCCACCATTGCCACACACCCCAACCATGTCATCATTCGCACTTCCCTCATTTATGGCCTTGCCAGGATGGATCACGGCACGGCCTGGATGAAAAAAGCGCTGCAAGCCGGACAACCGGTCACCTTGTTCGACAACCAGATCCGCAATCCTGTCTGGGTTAACACCCTCACAGATGCCTGTCTGGAACTCGCAGACCATCCTTACACCGGCATACTCAACGTGGCCGGGAGCCAGGTGCTAACGCGCGCCGAATACTCTCTGAAATTGTTGAATTGGTGGGGCGTTCATGAGCGCGAAACGCTGACCATTGGCCCTTCGTTGGGTGGGCAGTGGCCGCTGAATTGTGAGTTGGATTTACGCCGGGCAACGGCCGTATTAACCACCCCTCTCGACGGCATAGACGATGTGTGCCGTCGCGCATCACCGCCCGCTGCCGGGCAAAAAATTTGACATTTTCCCCCCGTTTTATCAGCTTGCTCACCTGCAACTCATGTCCTGCTAAGGCAAAATTTTTAGAGTAACCCTCATAGCTCTTTAGGGGAGTCACCCCCCTTGACTTTTATTTGCTGAATATGCTAGACTGCCCCAGTGCAGGAAGAGGCAGAGTTGGGTGAGAGTCGAACCACACAACCTGAGCACAAATTTTTTTAAGGAGAAAAGGGAATCTTGAGCGATTTAGGGAATCCATTTGATGAAATGGACGTTGTTGGCGTTTTGCTAAATAACGGTATGGAGCAAGGGTATATTACGTACGATCAAATTCTTGAAGCTCTCCCCAATATTGAAAATAATTTACCGCTGTTAGAGACAATTCTGGAAGAAGCTCAGTCTATGGGTGTGCCGGTTTTTGAAAACGAAGAAGAGGCCGGCCTTGCCATGAGCGCAGAAGAGGAGACCGACTTGGACGACCTGGAAGGCGCCGATGTTGATGATGTTAATTCTCCTAAAGCGCACATTGCCCCATTATTTGATCTGAGCAACGTTCCGATTGACGATTCGGTTGGCTTGTATTTTCGGGAAATGGGCCAGCAGCAACTGCTGACAGCTGAAGAAGAAGTTCAATTGGCTATGGAAATAGAAGCCGGACGGGCTGCTGAAGAAACCATAGACAGCCAATACAGCCTTACCGATGATGAACTAGATGAATTACAGCGACTAAAAGAAGTGGGGGATGCTGCCCGCGCACATTTGATTCGCGCTAATACGCGCCTGGTGGTAAGCATTGCTAAAAAATACCGTGGTCGAGGCCTACAATTTCTAGATCTTATCCAGGAAGGTAACGTAGGTTTGATGAAAGCGGTAGAAAAGTATGATTACCGTCGTGGGAATCGGTTTAGTACGTATGCAACCTGGTGGATCCGGCAGGCCGTAACCCGCGCATTAGCCAATCACGGCCGTACCATTCGTATTCCGGCCCATCTCGGTGGCCGAATCAGTAAGTTGTATCAGGTAGCGCAAGAATTGGAACAGGAATACGGCCGTCAGCCCACCGCTGAAGAGATAGCCGAAAACATGGAACTGCCGGCCGAGCGGGTGCGTTGGATGTTACGCACCAGCCGTCAACCTGTCCACCTGGAACGACCCGTTGGCGACGAATCTGATGCTGAATTGGGCGACTTTATCGAAGACATCGAAGCCCCACCGCCAGCCGAAATGGTCGCCAACAAAATGCTTACCGAAGAACTGGGCGACATCTTAGATCAACTCACGCCGCGCGAGGCGCGTATTCTACGCCTGCGCTATGGTCTGCAAGATGGCGAATCGCGCACACTCAAAGAAGTAGGCGAAATGTTTGGCCTCTCCCGTGAACGCATCCGGCAGTTAGAAAAAGAAGCGCTGCGTAAGCTGCGTCACCCCAATTTTGCCGGCCATTTACGGCAATATCTGAATTAAGCCGACATCGGCTAACGAATTGTTCATCCAAAAACCCCTCACTCGAGGGGTTTTTTGTATTACCCAAGGATTCACGACCCTTTCACTTTTGTTTCACCGACCTTTTACCATAGGTTATCCACATTTGCGCTACCTTGGAGGAATACTCTGACATCATGAGGGGATAACCTGTGGAATTAAGGCAGTATGTTTATCTGGTATGGCATTGGGCGTGGCTAATTGTTCTTGGGGCGCTGGTTGCTGGCGGCAGCGCGTTTTATATTAGCCAGGCTCAGGCTCCAGTTTATCGTGCCTCGGCTACACTGCTGGTTATCGAAGGTAACGATGGCATTGACACGGCTTACAATTCCCTCCTGACAAGCGAACAACTAGCCCAATCTTATGTGGAGCGGCTTAAAAATTACGAAGTATTAGACCAGGCCATCACGAACCTCAATCTATCGCTTGCGCCAGAAGACCTGGCCAAAATGATTCAAGTGCAGTTGGTAAATAATACGCAGTTGATTATTTTGAGCGTCGAGCATACAAATCCTCGTGTTGCGCGAGATTTGGCTAATGAAATTCCCACAATTTTTGCGGAACGGAATAGTGCGCAGCAGTTAGCGCGTTATGCCAGTTTGAAGCAAGGTTTAGAAGAAGAATTGTCCACGCTTACCGCCGAATTAACTGCTGCGGAATCTGCTGTACAGGCCGAAATTAGCAAGATGGTTCCTAATCAAACGGCCGTTGACCGCCAAAACGACAACGTCCTGCGTCTGCGCGAAACCTACGCCCGCCTGATGGCCAATTACGAAGACGTGCGCATCGCTGAAGTGCGCGGTCTGAATAACCTGATCATCGACGAATCTGCCCGCGAACCCCAACAACCCATTCGCCCCCGCGTGTTGACCAATACAATTCTGGCTGCCGTAGTAGGCGCCATGATGGCTTTAGGCGTCATCTTTCTGGTGGAATACATGGACGATACGCTAAAAGACCCCAAAGACATCGAATTAGGCACCGGGCTGACTATTTTGGGGTCATTGGAAAAAGTGAAGGTGGCTAAGCCCGTCGATGCGCTGGTTGTAGCCATGGAACCACGTTCCCCGGCGGCCGAAGCCTATCGCCAGATTCGGACCAATATCCAATTCGTCAGCGTAGACCGCGACGTGCGCACGCTGCTCATCACCAGCGCCAACGCCGGTGAAGGCAAAACGACGGTATCGATCAACCTGGCAACCGCGTTGGCGCAGTCGGGCAAACGCGTCTTGTTGGTAGACACCGACATGCGGCGTCCGATGCTGCATAAAATGTTAGAAGTCGATGGCAGCAAGGGCTTGTGCAATCTTATTATTCGTGGCCGTGAAGACGCACAGTACATTAAAGGAACGTTGATTTCCAATTTGTATGTGTTAACGGCCGGTCGCTTGCCGCCCAATCCGGCGGAACTGCTGGGTTCAGAACGGATGAAAGAAGTGCTGACCTGGCTGCAAGGGCAGGCGGATTACATTATTTTCGACAGCCCGCCGGTGTTGGCGGTAACAGACGCGGTGGTGTTGTCCCGTTTGGTGGATGCGACCATCTTTGTTGCCAGCGCCGGGTATACGCGTTATCCGGCATTCAGCACGGCCGTTGCCCAAATTCAGGCCCTCAACAGCCCTATCGCCGGTGTCATCCTGAACAAAGTGAACGCCAACGGCCGTTTCGGCTACGCCTACAATTACTACTACCGCACCAACTACCAACCCCTGGATAGCAAAAACGGCCGTCAATCCATCAAACAACGCCTGCAAACCATCAACGCCAGCGTCCTACAAATCTTCCACTAATTACCGGCGGTTTCCCCTCCGCTTTACCCACACCCCTGCCATTACGGTATAATCACCCGCCATGGCAATTTTGACCACCAATAACCTGGCCCAATCCTTTGGCGCCTTCGATCTGTTCAGCGGAATTTCCGTCAGCATCCCTAAAGACGGCAAAGTTGGACTCGTCGGCCCCAATGGCATTGGCAAGACAACCTTCCTGCTCATTCTGGCCGGCCAGATGGCCCCATCCGCCGGCAGCGTCCAGATGGCCAAAGGAACACGCTTCGGCTACCTGCGCCAGGAAGCCGCCGAAGCTTTCTCCGGTCGCCAACACACCGTCTACGACGAAATGCTCCTCGTCTTCAAACACCTGCGCGCCACCGAAGCCCAACTCCGCCAGATGGAAAGCGCCATGAGCGCCCCCACGCTCACCGAAGCCGAAAGTGACGACCTGTTCGATCGATACAGCCGGCTTCAGGAACAATTCGAACTGGCCGGCGGCTACCAATACGAACTACGCATCCGCCAGGTGCTAACCGGCCTGGGCTTCGACGGCCAGACATGGCAGCTTCCCCTGCCGCACCTCAGCGGCGGCCAGAAAACCCGCGTCTTGCTGGCGCGGCTCCTGCTGGAAGCGCCCGATTTACTCATCCTCGATGAGCCGACCAATCATCTGGACGTACAGGCCATCGAATGGCTGGAAGGCACGCTAAAAACCTGGGAAGGCGCGGTGCTGATCGTCAGCCACGACCGCTATTTCCTGGACAAAACCGTCACCACCATCTGGGAAATGACACGCACCGATATTCAAACGTATCGCGGCAATTATTCCGCCTACATGCAGCAGCGCGATGCCCGCTGGGATTACCGCCTGCAAGAATTTGTCACGCTGAAAGAACGGCTGGAAAAAGAACTAGACTACATCCGCCGTAACATGGCCGGGCAGCGCACGCAAATGGCCCAGGGAAAACTCAGCCGCCTCAGCCGCGAGGTTGCGGCCATCCGTTCCGGCGGGTTAGGCGTTTTACAAGAATTGGACAGTAAAGGCTGGATGCAGGTTAAAGCAGAATACGGCGTGGAGATGCAGGCGTCTACGGTGGGTGAACTCCACGAGCAAATCAGGGCCTTGCAAGGCCCCGCCCGCCCGCAAGACATAAAAATGCACATACACGCCTCGCATCGCAGCGGCAACCTGGTTCTGCGCAGCAGCAATTTGCAGATTGGGTACCCTGGCGCGATCTTGTTTGAGGCGGACGATATGGTGCTGCAGCGCCAGGAATGCGCGGCGCTTATCGGACCCAATGGGACGGGCAAGACCACGTTTCTACGCACGATTCTGGACCGGCTGACGCCGCTGGCCGGACAAATTTCTCTGGGGGCAAGCCTGGAAATCGGGTATTTTTCGCAGGCTCATGATGATTTGAACCGCAGCAACACGGTTTTGGACGAATTGTTGAACCAGCAAAATATGCCTCTGAGCGAAGCGCGCAGTTATCTGGCGCGGTATCTTTTTCGCGGCGATGATGTGTATAAACCCATCAGTTTGTTAAGCGGTGGAGAGCGCGGCCGTTTAGCGTTGGCGCTGCTGGCATTGCAAAAGGCTAATTTTTTGCTGCTGGATGAGCCGACGAACCATCTGGATATACCGGCGCAAGAAACGTTGCAGGCGGCGCTGGCTGAATTTCAGGGCACGATTTTGATGGTGACGCACGATCGGTATTTGGTGGACCGGCTGGCGACGCAAATTTGGGAACTGCGCGACGGCCGTTTGCACATCTATGCCGGTTCTTACCAGGAATATCTGGCCCGCCGCAGCCAGGAAAACGAAGCCGCCCGCGAAGCGGCCAGCCTGGCGCGCGCCGCCATCACCCCGGCCAGCAGCGAAACCGATGCCGGCCGTCTGAGCAAGAACGAGCAGCGCAAACGCGAAACCGCGCTGGCCACCCTGGAAAAGCAAGTCCACGACCTGGAAACCCGGCTGCACGCCATCAGCGCTGATATACAAGCCGCCACTCAGGCACAATCCTTTGACAAGATACAAACCCTGAGCTTAGAATACGCCGCGACAGAACAGGAATTGACGCAGCGAATGATGGAATGGGAGACACTGGCGCATGAGTGACGGGCCAACCACAATTACCCTCTCTGGAAAACTAATTATTGGCCTGACCGGCAATATCGCCAGCGGTAAATCGGCCGTGATGCGGTTGGCGGCTGAACAGGGCGCGCTGATTATCGATGCCGACAAAATTGTCCATGAACTCATGGATTACGACGCGGAGGTTCAGGCCGCCGTTGCTGTCGCTTTTGGCCCGGAAGTACGGCGTGAAGACGGCCGTATCAACCGCCGCGCCCTGGGCCAGATTGTATTTGCCGATCCCACAGCCCTGAAAGACCTGGAGCAGATGACCCACCCGCTCGTCCGCGCGGTCATTGCAGAACGCATCAACGCCAGCGAAGCGACGGTTGTTTTTATCGAGGCCATCAAACTGCTGGAGGGCGACCTGGTAAAAGCCTGCCACCAGATTTGGGTCACACGCTGCCACCGCCAGCGCCAACTGCAACGGCTGATGATTTGTCGCGGGTTGGATGCCGAAAGCGCCGCCACGCGCATCAAAGCCCAGGCCCCACAAGAAGAAAAAGTTGCCATGGCCGACGTGGTGATTGATACCGATGGCCTGATGACGGAAACCGAAGCTCAGTTTGCGCTGGCCTGGGGCCGGCTGCCATCTCCCGGCACGCTGCCCGCAACGTCGTTGGTGGTGGGTGACACGGCCGTTGCCGCCAAAGCCAAACCGCGTACATCTGGCCCCAAAAGCCTGAAAGATTTGCTGATCGCCGCCAAAAAACCGGCCGTCGAGCGTGAATGGCCTGCCGGACTGCAAGTGCGGCGCGGCAAACCATCGGATATTCCTTCCATTTTGCTGTTGATTCAAAAGGCTACCAACGGCGCTGTTACCATGAAACGCGCCGATTTGTTGATGTCTTTTAGCGAGCGCAGCTACTTCATCGGGCAGATTGGCACGGATGTCACCGTCGTCATGGGCTGGAGCATCGACGCGCAGGTGGCGCGCATCGACCAGATTTTTATGTTGTCCGGGGAAGATGTCGCCCTGACGGTAACGGCCGTTTTGCTGGAAATCGAAAAATCGGCCAACGCCCACATCGGCGAACTGGTGGCCGCCTTTTTGCCCGACGATGAGACAGAAATGCTGCCGGCGTTGTTCCAGCGTGAAGGGTATATCGTGGTGGACAAAGAGATGCTGCCGGATGTGTGGCAAACGGCCGTCGAAGAATCCCAGCCGCCCGACACCACCCTGATGGTTAAAGTCCTGCGAGATGACCGGCTGCACAAAAGTTAAGTAACCGTTCGTTCTTAAACTGGTTCGATTGGTCCAATCTTCGAGATTAGACCAATCTGAAAACCGCTAACTTGTTTGCGAGCGAACCCTGAGTATATGAAGAGGTTGAAGCCATGGAAACATTAAAAAAGACCGTCAGCAGCCATCCCAACCTATCCGCCTGGTTTGTTTTGGCGCTGGGCATGGTGCTGATTTTAATTTATGAAGCCCGCAGCGTTGGGCTGCAAACCATGCAGTGGTTCTGGCTTATTCTCATCACCATTTTGGTGGCCGGAGCCTGCATCTGGATTGTGAGTTGGGGCGACAATGACGAGGATGCCGAAGATGGCAGCGCGTAGGCTACTATATGTTTAATGATCCGCGTACCACGACGATATCGTTGACGGCCGTTGAAAACATCCGTGAAGCCATCACCCCTCTGTTCACCACCGACGACACCACCCTGGATTGGCCGGAACCGGGCCATTTTCGCCTGCGCGGCCGCTTTTTACGCGACACCGCCGACTGTTACGACGACCTCCGCCTCATCTTCGAGCAGCATGGCTTTACGCCGATGATCCGCCAGGGCGACAGCAGCCCAAACCTGATCGGACTCCCCCATGTTTTTAACCCGCCGGCCTCCAATTGGACCATCAACTTAATCCTCCTGATCGTCACCATCATTTCCACGATGTACGTGGCCGCACTGGGCGAAACGGGCGATTACGGAACCGCGCTGGCGCAAATATGGCGGGGCCTTCCGTTCAGCCTCAGTATTATGGTCATCCTGGGGGCGCACGAATTGGGCCATTATTTTGCCGCCCGTCACCACCGCGTCCCCGTCACGCTGCCCTATTTCATCCCGATGCCCTTCTCCATCATCGGCACAATGGGCGCGTTTATCCAACTGAAAGCGCCGGTCAAAAACAAACGAGCGCTGTTCGATGTGGGCGCGGCCGGCCCATTGGCAGGCATGGCTTTTGCTCTGCCTATTCTGTTGTATGGCCTGTCCACTTCCCCGGTTGGCCCCATGCCGTCCGTTCCCTACATGCTGGAAGGCAACTCCATTTTGTACGCCGCCGCCAAAATTTTAATGTTAGGCCAGATGCTTCCGGCTAATGGCCTGGATGTTTCGCTCAATCAAATCGCCTGGGCCGGCTGGGTAGGATTGCTGGTCACCGGGCTAAACCTGATTCCTGTGGGGCAGTTGGATGGCGGGCACGTTTCTTACGTTTTGTTTGGCGAACGCGCCAAGCAGTTCTTTTGGCCGGTGATTGTGGCTCTGGCGCTGCTGACGGCGCTTACCGGGACGTTGATGTGGCTTTTCTGGATTTTTTTGCTCTTCTTTTTTGGCCGCGTCTATGCTGTGCCGCTGGACGACGTGACGCCGTTGGATCCACGCCGCCGCTGGTTGGCGATTTTTACCCTGGTATTGTTTTTTCTGGTTTTTAGCCCCATTCCTTTCCAATTCATTACCCCGTGAGGTCGTTTTGATTTTTTCCAGCGGTTTTGCGGCAGCAATTCTCAATTTAACCAGAAATGTGTCATGCTGAGAGCCTGTGCTGAGGCCACCGAAGCATCCTCCGAAGCATCTCCTTCTTCTGGTGGAGCGGGATGCTTCGCTCCGAAGACTCCGCTCAGCATGACAGTTCAGCGTAAATTGCAAAGAAATTACCTTGTTCGCACGAATGCCTGATCTAAATTGAGAATTCCTGGTTTTGCGGCATAGAATTTGGCAGCAACGGCCGTATTGGTTATAATCCCGTTCGCTTTGGTGCCATAGCTCAGTCGGCAGAGCGAGGGACTCATAAGCCCTAGGTCACTGGTTCAAGTCCAGTTGGCACCACCAAGACAAGCCGCTCCCTGTGAGCGGCTTTTTTTATGATGCGTTCCGGCTGCTGGTAATCTGGTTAGTCGGGCAAGCTCTGAAAATGAACATGGACCCTCTTGCAGAAACGGCCGTTTCCCCGTTACCCTCTTCGCCCTTTGCCCCAATCCGGCGTTGGTGGTGGCTGCCTTTGCTGTTTGGCTGCCTGACGGCGCTGATCTGGGTGTGGGCCGACGGCCGTGGTGTGTGGCGTCCGATCACGGCCGTTGACGCCAGCCAAACCCGCGCCAATACCGCCTTACCCATCCCCCGCGGCACTCTGCGCCTGGAACAAACCATCACCCCCAACCGCGACGGGCTGGCCGAAATAGAGCTAATCCTCTCCGGCAACGGCAGCGATGGCGGCAGCGGCGATGACCTCGTCCTCCAGCTTTTCGATGCTGCCGGCGGCCTGATTGCCGAAAAACGGCTGCCAACTGCTGCCCTGACCCACAATCAAACCGCGCTTCTCAGCTTCCCGCCGCAGCCCCATTCCGCCGGACAAACATACACCTTACAAATTAGCGGCAGCGCCGGAAACCCGATGTCCGTCTGGGGCTACGACCTGGATGTGTACGCCGGGGGCGCGCTGCGCCTGCAAAGCGGCCCGCTGGATACGCAAAGCCCAGCCACAACCGCTCAGGATTTGCGCCTGATCACCCGTTACCAACTTATCTGGCGTGATGTGTGGCAAACTCTAAGCACAGCGCTGGCGCAGGCTGGATTTTTGTTGGCTGCGGCATTGTTGTTTTTGCCGCTGCCCGGAGCGCTGCTGCTGTTGGCGGGGCCGGCCGCCTGGCGGCGCTGGGATGCGCTGGCCTGGGTCGGCACGGCCGTGGCCCTGGGCGCAGCCGGTTGGGCTATTCTGTGGCAGTGGGCGTCGCTGGTCGGCGGCCGTTTTTCCGGCGGCCTTCTCTGGGGATTGGTGATCGGCGGCTGGGCGCTGGCCGTTTTTCTCTGGCGATTTCGGGTTTCGGGTTTCGGCTGGCGGCAACGGCCGTTCCTCACCCCCAATCCTCAATCGCCAATTCCCAATCGCCGCTTCCACAAAGAACACGCTGCGCTGCTGGTCTTGCTGCTGGTGGGTTTTGTCGTGCGGCTGCTGGCCGTGCGCGATCTGGCCTTTTTGCCGTGGGTAGATGCCAGCCGTCATGGGTTGATCACGGCCGTTATGGCCCACAAAGGCACCATCCCCGACAATTACGCCCCCTTCCTGCCCGTCGAGCATTTTCCCTATCACTTTGGCTTCCACACCCTCTCCGCCAGCCTGAGCCTGATGACCGGCACGCCGCTGGCCTCCTTATTGCTCTACCTGAGCCAACTGCTCAATGCGTTGGTTCCCCTGGCGATTTACGCCGCCGGATGGCTCATCACCCGCCGCCGCCGTGCCGGATTGGCGGCCGCTTTTCTGGTGGCGCTGCCCTTCTTTTTTCCGGCCTACTACCTCTCCTGGGGGCGCATGACGCAGCTCACGGCCGTTCTCCTTATGCCGGTCTTGTTGGGGCTGACGTGGCAGTTGGCGCGCGGCGGGCGCGAATGGCGGCGCGTCTGGTGGTTGGTTGGTGTGCTGGCCGCCGGGATGTTTTTGGTGCATTTTCGCGTTTTTCTGTTTTATTTGCCCCTCGCCTTTCTGGTCTGGTTGATTAGTTGGGGGCGCAACGGCCGTTGGCTGGCGGCTGCCGCTGCTTTGGGCGTTTTCCTGGCGGGACCCCATATGCTTAACTTGCTGCGCGTCACCGAGCCGGTGGCCACCGTGCAGCGCAACATCGAAAATTACAACACGTTTCCGGTGGATTATTTGAATGTGGCCTGGGAACGGCCGTTCCTCTACGTGGCTGGCGGCGTGTTTGTGCTGCTGCTTGTGCCTGCGCTGCGCCGCCGCCGCTGGACCACGGCGCCGCTGGCGTTGGTGGGCTGGGTGGCGGTGTTGTTCATTTTGTTGTCTGGCGAACGGCTCGGTTTGCCGGAAACATCGCTGGTGAACATGAACAGCATGTATATCACCATTTTTATTCCCCTCAGCCTGTTCCTGGGCATCGCCACCGATCAGGGTTGGCGCTGGCTGCGGCGGCGGCATTGGATTTTGCAGGCGATGGGCTGGTTTGTGACGGGGGCGGGGGTAACGGCCGTGTTCATCTTCGGCATCCATCAGCAAATCGTGGTCCTCAACAGCCAGACGGTGCTGGCTTATCCGGCCGATACGGCTGGACTGGCCTGGCTGGATGAAAACGTCCCGCCCGACGCCAAAATCGCGGCCAGCAGTTGGTTGTGGTTAGGGGCAACCTGGGCTGGCAGCGATGGCGGCGCGTGGATTTTGCCCCTCACCGGCCGCGAAACGACCATTCCGCCCATCGACCACATCTACAACCGCGATTATTTCCAGGAAATTCAGGAATTTAACCGCGCCGCCACCGATACGCCGGATTGGTCTGATCCGGCGGCCGCCGATTGGCTGCTGGCGCAGGGCGTGACGCACATCTACGTGGGCGCGCGTGGCGGTTTTTTTGACCCCGCCACGTTGGCGCGCAATCCGCAGATACGGTTGCTTTATGGGTATGATGGGGTGTTTGTGTTTGCGGTGTTGGACCAACCAACGTAGGGGCCAGGCAATCGGGTAATACGCTTGCCTAACCGTATGATTTAATCTCCGATTGCCTTGCCCGCTTCGCCAACCGGGCAATCCGCCCGCCGAACGCGAGACGCAATGGGCGGGCAAGGCGGTTGGAGACCGTGCGTTGGTGAACCCGATGAGGAAATGCCCAACCGCCTGGCCCCTACGGCCGTTCGCCCGCCGCCTGAATGAGGAAGGATGATATGAATGCTTCAAAACCCAATCGCCGATCCATTCGCCTGCCAGACTGGGATTACCGGGCCGAAGCGTATTATTTTGTGACCATATGCACCCATCAGCGACAATACCTGTTCGACGATCCCCGCCTGTCTGAAATTGCCATTAACGCCTGGGACTACATTCCCCAACAGCCCCACGCCCGATATGTGGCGCTGGATGCCCGCATCATCATGCCTGACCATATGCACGGCATCCTGCACCTGACCGCTGAACCTCAAACCCTCGTATCGGTATCGGACCCGGATGATCGGCAGGTTCTAATTCCTGGCTCCGTGGGGGCAATTGTGGGGAACTACAAAATGCTGGTCGCCAGGCGTGTGAAGGCGATGATGAAGGCAGCGGGCACAGACATGAAGGTGTGGCAGCGGGGCTACTGGGAGCGAATTATCCGTGTTGAGCGCGAGTTGAACGCCATCCGAAAATACATCCAGGAGAATCCCCTGCGTTGGTCAGAGGATCGGGACAATCTGGATGAGTTATTGGGGAAGATGCGTTATGTGGATGGGGCGTAACGGCCGTTGCCCATCACATTCCGCCATCTCTTTTCATGGCGCACCGCGTCATGTTGCGTGTCATTTGCCCTGCCGTTATAATGATGCTGGCTGTTAGAGCCATATCCTGAGAACCCACGAGAACCCGAACATGCTAGATTTTTCCCTGACCGACGAACAATTACAAGCAGCGGCAATGGTCCGCGAATTTGGCGCAAAAGAAATCACACCCACCATCAAAGAATATGATCGCCAGCAAACCATGAATCCCATCGCCCTGCCGCGCATGGCCGAACTGGGCATTTTAGGCATTAACATCCCTGTTCGTTACGGCGGTCAGGGTTTCGATTACGTCACCCTTGGTCTGGTGTGCGAAGAATTGGAGCGCATCGACACCACCCTGCGCGTCGTCATGTCGGTCCACATGGGGCTGAACAGCATGGGCGTGCTGCAATGGGGCACCGAAGAGCAAAAGCAGCGCTTCCTCGCGCCGCAAGCGCGCGGCGAAAAATACGCCGCCTTTGGCCTCACCGAACCGGGCGCAGGTTCCGACGTAGCCGGGCTGCGCTCCACCGCCCGCAAAGACGGCGACGACTACATCATCAATGGCGAAAAGATGTGGATCAGCCTGGCGACTAAAGCCCACCACGTGCTCTGGTTTGCCAAAACAGATACGGCCGCCAAACCAGCCCACGCCGGCCTGACCGCCTTCATGGTGGAAACCGACATGCCCGGCGTGACCACCGGCGACATTCACGGCAAATTGGGTGTGCGCGCCGGTTCGACCGGCTGGGTCAACTGCCAGGACGTGCGCGTGCCGGCGGCCAATCGCCTTGGCGAAGAGGGCGAAGGGTTTAAGATTGCCATGAGCTGTCTGGATAACGGCCGTTACACCGTGGCTTCCGGCGCGACCGGCCTCACCCGCGCCTGTTTAGACGCCTCCATCCGCTATGCCCAGGAACGCGAAACCTTCGGCCGCCCGATTGCCGATTACCAGCTCATCCAGCAAAAAATCGCCTGGATGCAGCAGTGGTACGACGTGTCGCGCCTGCTCTATTTGCAGGTGGGCTGGCTGAAAAACCAGGGCCTCCGCAACACCCGCGAGGTCTCTATGGCCAAGTGGTACGCCACCGACCACTCCTTTAAAGCCGCCCACGAGGCCATTCAAGTGCATGGCGCGTATGGCTTTTCTGACGAGTACGATGTGGAGCGTTATTTGCGCAACGGCCGTGGGGCCATCATCTACGAAGGCACCAGCGAAATTCACCAACTGATGCAGGCCGCCTACGCCTTCGGCCAGCGCGAAGACAAACCGCTGCGCTGCGAACTGCCCGCCTACGACGAAGCGTTCTGGCAAAGTTAAAAGTTGGTATCTTTCCAGACCCTAAGGGTTCAACCCCGCGTAATTTTGCCCACGCAATGGCAAACCCTCAGGGTCTTTTCGTTGACTGTTTGGGAGCTGCTATGACCAACCAGACAATCAAAATTAAAGCGCGACCTGACGAAATCATCCGTTTCCCCGGTTTGTGCGTCCACTGCGCCCAGCCGGGGGCCACACCCCTGCGCCTGAAGAAGCGTCACGGCCGTATCACCCGCCTGGTGGATGTGCCCCTGTGCCCCGACTGCGCCCAGGAATTAACCCGCAAATCGGGCGAAGAAGAGCGGCTGGAAAAGATGGGTTGGGCGGCGGCCGGGATTACGGCCGTTATCCTGCTGGCCCTCGGTTTGCTGCTTACGCCGGCCGGGTTGGCCTTTTGGCTGCGGCTGTTGGTAGGATTGGTTGCCGGGTTGGGCGGGGGAACGGCCGTGCTGCTCGCCTCTCGTCGCCTCGCCTTGCAAAAAGCATTGCCAGCCAAATTAGCCATCCTGCAATCCGCCCAAATCGAAACCTTTTCCTGGCGCGCCGTCACCTTTACGTTTACCAACGAAACGTTCTCCGAGCGTTTTCGCGCATTAAATCAGCCATTGTTGATGGAACTGAACAATTGACAATTGGCTAGCGGCAATTAGCAATTGACAATTTATGGAGGTAGCTAAATGAAGGTTGTTGTTTGTACCAAACAAACCCCCAGCACCACCGCCGATCTGACCGTCCGGCCAGATGGCAGCGTGAGTTGGGACGATCCCGGTGGCAAGCCCAATGTGGTCAACCCCTGGGATGAATACTCAATCGAAGAAGGCATCCGTCTGAAAGAAAATCACGGCGCGTCCGACGTTATCGCCCTTACCATGGGTGGCGACGAGAGCCAGGAAGCCCTGAAAACGGCTTTGGCTATGGGCTGCACGGAAGCAATTTTGCTGTCTGATGCAGCCTTCGCCGGCGCGGACACCCTCGGCACAGCCAAAGTGTTGGCCGCAGCCATCAACAAAGTGGGTGATGTGCAGATCGCCATTTTTGGCAAGTCGGCGATTGATGGCGATACGGGGCAAACGGCCGTGCAAACCGCCCGCAAACTGGGTTGGACGCCGCTCACCTTTGTTTCGGCCATTACGGCCGTTGGCAATGGCCAGATCACCGTCGAACGCCTGCTCGACGACGGCAAAGAAACCGTCACCGCTCCCCTGCCCGTGGTCATCAGCACCGTCAAAGAAATCAACGAACCGCGCTACCCCTCCTTCATGGGCATCCGCAAAGCCAGCCGGGCGACCATCCCCGTCTGGGGCGCGGGCGACCTGGGCGTAGACGGCGTTGGCAGCAAAGTAGACTGGTCCAAAGTTTATGCTCTCCCTGCCCGCGAAGGCAGCGTGGAAATCATCGACGGCGATTCGGTCCAGCAAAAAGCAGCCAAACTGGTTGCCAAATTGTTTGAGGAGAAAGTGATATGAGCGGCGTATGGGTTTTCATCGAAAATCGTGATGGGGAAATTGCGGCCATCGCCAAAGAAGCCCTGGCCGCGGCGCGTACTGTGGCTGACGGCTTGGGCGAAACGCTGACCGCCCTGGTGTTTGGCCAAGACGTGGCTGGCGTTGCCGACGCCGCGTTCGACCTGGGCGCAGACGCCGTGCTAGGTGCAGACGATGCCACGCTGTCGCCTTTCCGCGTTGAAGCGGTTGGTCCATTGGTTGCCCAACTGGCCAAAGAGCGCCAGCCCGGCGTCATTCTGGCTGGGGCATCCACGCGCGGCCGTGATCTGGCCGCCTGGGTCGCCGCCGATCTGGACGCCGGTCTTGTGGCCGACGGCACGGACCTTGTCGTTGATGGCGGCACGGTCAAGGTGACACGTCCGGTTTATGCCAGCAAACTTCTCGCCACCGTCTTCGTCACCGGCGGCATGCAAATTATTACCCTGCGCAACCGCGCCTTCCCGCAGGCCGAATCGACCGGTGGCAGTGGCAGCGCGGAATGGGTGGACACGGCCGTTGCCGAGTCCGACATCCCCACAAAAGTTACCGGCTTTGCCGGCAAAGAAGGCACCATCAGCCTCACCGACGCCAACATCATCGTTAGCGGCGGCCGTGGCGTGGGTGGCCCAGAAGGGTTTGCTCCTGTGCAAGAACTGGCGAATGTATTGGGCGCCGCGCTTGGCGCTTCCCGCGCGGCCGTCGACGCCGGCTGGATTCCCTACGAGCACCAGGTTGGTCAGACCGGCAAAACGGTTAGCCCAGACCTCTACATTGCCAACGGCATCAGCGGCGCCATTCAGCATCAGGCCGGTATGCGCACGTCTAAAGTCATCGTCGCCATCAACAAAGACCCGGAAGCCCCAATCTTTAAATTGGCGCAATATGGCATTGTCGGCGACCTGTTTGAAGTGTTGCCCGCCTTAACGGCCGAATTTAAGAAGAAACTCGGCTAAATGCCCTTCGACCTGGCAGGTTTCCCAAACCTGCCAGGTCTTTCTTACTTACCGGCCCCAATTTGACATTTGCCTGCCGCTGTGGCAGAATCCTCCTCGCATCACGCCCCTGTAGCTCAGAGGATAGAGCGTCGGCCTCCGAAGCCGGAAGCCCAGGTTCGAGTCCTGGCAGGGGCATTTTTTATCAGTCGCACCCCACCCAACCCTAGCGCCAACTTTCCGCATACAAAAACATCTTCAGACACTGCCTGTGTGACAAGTACCATATTTGTACCTTTTTTCACAAGAAACATATTACATTTGTCACTCTTGTCGTCAATTTGCCTGTAATACAATTTCCAAAGGTTTGAGCCACGGTCACAAGAAAATTTGGGGGGAGCATCCTTGAGCACATATGGTGCCAGAGGGTGCTTTTTATTTGTAAAAACATTGCATCCACTGAACCTGCCGATTTGCCAAACGCATACATGTGCCCATAAACAACCAAAACATACAGCCGCAGCGCCTGTTGCATTTATGCGCCGGTTTCGTAACGCAATTCTTACATATCATTTTAGGAGGCTTTTATGGCCGGTTTAGATCAAGAAACTCGTGACATGATCTTAGACACATTAAAAAAGTATGCCGAACGCAAATTAACCCCTGACTACTTGCTCAAACTGGATCATGAAGATCGGTTTCCCCAAGACGTTTTGCAAGAACTTTACGATCCTATGCAGTTGGGACTACACCTCATCTTTATTCCCGAAGAATATGATGGTTTGGGCGGCGGGGCTTACGACATTTATCGTGTCTCGGAATTAATGGCATCTATTGATTTGGGCGTGGCCACCGGGGTTCTGGCGACGTTTCTAGGGTCTGATCCTATTCGGGTTGGGGGAACGGAAGCGCAAAAATCGTTGTGGATGGGCCGCATCGCTGAAGAGGCTTTGCTGATGGCTTATGGGGCCACCGAGCCGCAGGCTGGCAGCGACCTGGCCGCCATGACTACGAAAGCCGTGCCGGTTCAGGAAAACGGCGCGGTGGTTGGCTACAAAATCAGTGGGCAAAAGCAGTGGATTAGCAATGGGGCGGTGGCCGATTTATACACCGTGCTGGCGTTGGCTCCCGGCGGCCCGACCTGGTTCGTAGTCGATAAAGACACCCCTGGCTTTACCAAAGGTAAACCGGAAGACAAACACGGCATTCGTGCCAGCAACACGGCCGCGCTCTTCCTGGAAGATGTCTACGTGCCGGTTGACCGGCTGGTGGGCGGCGTGGAAGGACAGGGGTTGGCCCAGGCGCAGGCCGTTTTTGGCTATACCCGCCTGATGGTTGGCGCGTTTGGGCTGGGCGCGGGTTGGGAAGCCCTCAGACGCGCCATCCGCTATTCCCAGGAGCGCATTCAGGGCGGCGCGCCGTTAAGCCAGAAGCAAGGGTATACCCACAAACTCATCGTACCCAATGCCGCCCGCTTGGAAGCGGCGCGCAGCTACATCGAATGGGTAGCCGAACGCCTGGACAGCGAAGACGGCGAGCATGGCTTGCAAACCGAGGGAGCCATCGCTAAATACATGGCGACGGAAGCGGGCAATAAAGCGGCCGAAGACGCCATCCAGGCGCACGGCGGTTATGGCTACACCAAAGAGTACATGGTCGAAAAAATCAAGCGCGATGTGCGCATCACCACCATTTACGAGGGCACGTCGGAGATTATGGAATGGACCATTGCCCGCGACCGCTGGCAGCTTCATTTGAAATCGCGCATGGCCTATTATAACGATTGGGCCGACCGCCTGGATGCGCTGCACCAAACACAACCCGACAACGGCGCGAATTTTGCCGCGCTGGCTTTACGCGCCCTGTCGGTGATTCTGGAACGCTGCCGCATTGACCGCCTGACGCGGCAGCAGCATATGTTGTTCCGTCTCGGCGAGTTGATCGCGTATGCGGAAACGGCCGCTGTCTTTGCCGAGCGTGTGGTGGACAAGCCGACCACGGCGATCAATTTGGACATTCCCACCCGGCAGGCATTGGCTCGCATTCACGGCCGTGAGGCCGCCCTCAAGGTCGCTGCCGACGGCCTGCGCTGGACCATCGGCGCCGGGCAAACTGACCCTGATCTGGCCAACTCCCTGAACCTGCCTGGCATTTACCAGGCCCAGGCGGGCCTGCTGGACGACATGGATTTAGCGGCGGCGGCCTTGAATAAGGCATTTAAGTAATTTTGCAAGGGGTGAAAGATGGATTCAGCAGATAGAGCAGTGGCCATCGTGGGGGTAGGCGCGATTTTGCCGGATGCGCCCAATGCGCCCGCCTTTTGGCAAAACATCGTCAACAAGCGGTACAGCATCACCGATGTGCCGCCGGAGCGGTGGAACCCTGAATTTTATTATGACCCGGACCCGTATGCGCCGGATAAAACCTACAGCAAGATCGGCGGCTGGGTGCGCGGCTTTGCATTTGACTGGAAGCAGTTTCGTATGCCGCCCAAAGTGGCGGCGGCGATGGACGAAGGCCAGCAGTGGGCGGTGACGATTGCCGCCGAAGCGCTGGCCGATTATGGGTATCCGGCACGGCCGTTACCCACCGAACGCACGGCCGTGATCCTCGGCACAGCCATGGGTGGCGAACTGCATTACACCACCCAAAACCGCATCGTTTTCCCCGAATACGCCGACGCCCTGGCCTCCTCGGCGGCTTTCAATAAGCTGTCGCCCGATTTGCGGCGGCAAATCGTCGCCGACTGGCACACCGTCATCGACCAGCGTTTCCCGGCCATCACCGAAGATACTATGCCCGGTGAACTGCCCAATGTCGTCTCTGGGCGCGTGGCCAATTTGCTCAATTTGCGCGGCCCCAACTTCATCACCGACGCGGCCTGCGCCTCCAGCTTTGCGGCTCTCAACGCGGCCATCGAAATGCTGACCCAACACCAGGTCGACGCGGTCATCGCCGGCGGCGTGGATCGTAACATGGGCGCGCCCATCTTCGTCAAATTCTGCAAAATTGGCGCCCTCAGCGCCACCGGCAGCCGTCCCTTTGGCGATGGGGCCGATGGCTTTGTGATGGGCGAAGGTTCCGGCGCGTTCCTGCTCAAACGGCTGGCCGACGCCGAACGCAGCGGCGACAAAATTTATGCTGTGATTCGCGGCGTGGGTGGCAGCAGCGACGGCAAGGGCAAAGGTATCACCGCGCCCAACCCCGTCGGCCAACAGTTGGCCATCGAACGCGCCTGGGAAATTGCGGGTCTGGACCCGGCTACGGCCACTCTGGTCGAAGCCCACGGCACTTCTACTCGCGTCGGCGACGTGGTGGAAGTGGAAAGCCTGGCCAAAGTTTTTGGCGGCGCGGCGCGGCAAAGCATTGCCATCGGCTCGGCCAAGAGCAATATCGGCCACCTGAAAGCGGGCGCGGGCGCGGCCGGTTTGCTCAAAGCCACCCTGGCGCTGCACCACAAAATTTTGCCGCCGACGCTCAACGCCGAACGGCCGAATCCCAACATCGATTTCAGCCGCACGCCTTTCTATCCCAACCACAACACGCGCGAATGGCCCCAGCCAAATGGCGCGCCGCGCCGCTGCGGCGTGAGCGCCTATGGGTTTGGCGGCACCAATTTCCATGTGGTGCTGGAAGAACATATCCCCGGCGCGCTGACACAAAAGAACAAATCCTTCGCGGGCGTCTCTGTCCCGCAACCCACCTCTGGATCGGAGTCCAATGGAGCCATGTTGATGGCGGCGAGACCCGCACCCGTGCGCGGAATTTTTGCGCTGGGTGCGGGTTCACCGCTAACCCTTCAAGAAAAACTGGATGAGGCATTGGCGCGTGTAAGAAATGGCTGGATGCCGCCGATGGCCGCACTGCCGGACACGGCCGTTATCCAATCCCCTGAGCGCCTCATCATCGACTACGGCGACCACGACGAACTGCTGGATCGCCTGCAAAAAGCGCGTAAAGTGATGAGTTTCGACAACCCGCAGGCCTGGAAAGCAGTCCAGGCGCAGGGTATTTTTCGCGGCAGCGGCCGGCCCAAGGGCAAAATCGCCTTCTTGTTCCCCGGCCAGGGCAGCCAATACGCCAACATGGGGCGCGAACTGGCCGAACTCTCGCCGACGGTGGCCCAAATCTTTGCCGAAGCCGACGCCGTGATGAAGCCCATCTTGGGCAAACCCCTGACCGAATACATTTTTGTCAATCCCGACGATTCGGCGGCCATGATGCAGGCCAATTTTGACCTGATGCAGACCGAGATTTGCCAGCCGGCCATGCTGACGCTGGATATGGCCATGATGGCCCTGCTGGCCGATTATGGCTTTAAGCCGGACGTGGTGATGGGGCATTCGCTGGGCGAATATGCGGCGCTCATCGCTGCCGGGATTATGCCTTTTGCCGATGCCCTGGAAGCGGCGGCGGCGCGCGGCAGCGAAATGGCCAACCTGGACGTGCCAGACAATGGCAAAATGGCCGCCGTGTTGGCTCCCTATGAAAAGGTGCAGGAAATTTTGGGGCAAATCGACGGCTACGTGGTCCCGGCGAACATCAACAGCAACAGCCAGTGCGTGATTGGCGGGGCGAGTACGGCCGTTGAACAAGCCGTCACCCAGTTTGAAGCCCAAGGCTACCGGGCCATGACCATTCCGGTCAGCCACGCATTTCACACCAGCATCGTCGCCCCGGCCAGCGCGCCGCTGCGCCAGGTGCTGGACCGGCTGCGCATCAGCCAGCCGACCCTGCCGCTGGTGGCCAATGTGACGGGGGAGGTGTACCCAACGGCCGTTCCCGCCATCAAAGACATCCTGCAAAAACAAATTGCCTCGCCCGTGCAGTGGGTGAAAGGTCTGGAAACCCTCTATGACCAGGGTGTGCGCCTGTTTGTCGAAGTTGGCCCCAAACGCGCCCTGCGCGGCTTTGTTAACGACGTTTTCGGCAACAAAGAAGACGTCACCGCCCTGCTGACCAATCACCCGAAACAAGGCACGTTGCCCACCTTTAACCAGGCGCTCTGCGGCCTGTATGCCGCCGGTTACAGCGGCCAACAATCAACAAGCAACAGTCAACAGGTAACGGATAACAAGAGGGACGAAACAATGGATAATAACGGCTCAATGCCCGTTCAACTAGAAGCGCTTGGCAAACTCTTGACGCAAGCCCTCCAACAAACCAACCAACCAGCCAACCAACCAACCACACTAGTTTACGACCGCAACGCCATTCCCCTCGGCTCTGTGGTCATCAGCGGCACCGGGTTGGGGCTGCCGGGTGCGGAAAAGCTGGTGATGGACCCCGACAACGCCCTGCGCATCTTGCGCGGCGAGCAGTTTGTCGATCTGATCCCCGAACGCTTCCGCAACAAGATAGTGGCAAAACGCATCACCCGGCTGGTAAAGGCCGCCGACGGCTCTGGTAGTTTTGTGACCATCGACGACCCATCGGAAGTGATTAAACTGGCCGGACGGCCGGGCCGTTTTGACCTGGAAGCCGAATACGGCGTGGACGGCAAGCTGGTGGAAGCGCTGGACATCACCACGCAGTTGGCCATGGCCGCCGGGCTGGACGCGCTGCGCGAGGCGGGCATTCCGCTGACGCAAACCTACAAGAAAACGACCACCGGCAAATACTTGCCGCAAGATTGGAAACTGCCGCCATCGCTGCAAGACGAAACGGGCGTAATTTTTGCCAGCGCCTTCCCCGGCGGCGACCGCTTTGCCGAGGAATTCAGCCGCTATTACACCGACGTCAACCGGCGCAGCCAGCTAGAGGCGCTGGAAGATTTGCGTCGCTACACCAGCGATGGGGCGGCGCTCAACGAATTGAACCGGCGTATTGGCGAACTGCGCGGCGAGCTGGAGCGTGAGCCGTATACGTTTGATCGGCGCTTCCTGTTCCGCATTTTGGCGATGGGGCACAGCCAGTTTGCGCAGTACATCGGGGCGCGCGGCCCGAATACGCATGTGAATGCGGCTTGCGCCAGCACGGCTCAGGGCGTGGCCATTGCCGAGGATTGGATTCGCAACGGCCGTTGCCGCCGCGTCATCGTTCTGGGCGCAGATAACGTTACCGGAGATAACCTGATGGAATGGGTGGGAGCCGGTTTCCTGGCCGTGGGCGCGGCCACCACCAACGACCGCGTTGCCGAAGCGGCTTTGCCCTTCGATCTGCGCCGCCACGGCACCATCATGGGTATGGGCGCGTGCGCCCTCGTGGTGGAAAGCGAAGACGCCGTGCGCGAACGCGGCATGCGCGGCATTGTAGAACTCCTCAGCAGCGAAACCAGCAACAGCGCCTTCCACGGCACCCGGCTGGACGTCAACCACATTGCTATGGTGATGAACAATCTGGTTACGGCCGCTGAACGCCGGTTTGGCCTGAATCGTTTGGCCATGGCTGCACAAACCGTCTTCATGTCTCATGAGACCTACACGCCGGCTCGCGGTGGCAGCGCCGCTGCCGAAGTGACCGCCTTGCGCGAAACCTTTGGCGCAGCGGCCAACGAAATCATTATTGCCAACACCAAAGGCTTCACCGGCCACCCGATGGGCGTGGGTGTAGAAGACGTGATCGCCGTGAAAATTTTGGAGTATGGCATTGTGCCGCCGGTGCCCAACTTTAAAGTGGTAGACCCCGACCTGGGATCGTTGAATCTCAGCCGGGGCGGCCGTTATCCGGTGCAGTACGCCCTCCATCTGGCGGCCGGGTTTGGCTCGCAAATTGCCATGACCCTGACGCGGCGCATTCCCGGCGGTCCGAACCGCACCGATAACCTGCCCCTGTACCAGCGCTGGCTGGCCGACATCAGCGGCTACGACATGGCTGAGACCGAGGTGGAGAAGCGCGTCCTGCGCATCAAAGCCGATGGCGCGCCGCCACGTGTGCCCGCGCCGAATTATTGGCAGGTGGGCACCGGTCCCACGCTGCGCGCTCTGGCGGGTGATGGGGCGATGGTAACGGCCGTTACTCCCGCACGTATGGTGATAGCGGAAACGGCCGTGGCCCCGTCGCCAAGACTCGCGCCCAAACTGGAACCCGCGCCCGCGCCGGTGCAGGTTGAAAAAATAGTCGAACCGGCAGTGGAAACGGCCGTTTCTCAGCCCCAATCTCCCGTCTCCAATCTCCAGTTGCCCCCCGCCGATACCATCGCCGCCCAGATCATTGCCCTGGTGGCTGAACAAACCGGCTACCCCGAAGACATGCTCGATTTAGATTTGGACATGGAAGCGGATTTGGGCATCGACACCGTGAAACAGGCGGAAACATTCGCCGCCATCCGCGAAGAATTCGCCATCCCGGCGCGCAGCGACCTGAACCTGCGCGCCTACAACACCCTGGAAAAAGTGGTCGGGTTTGTGAAAGAGATGCGGCCGGATTTGGCAAATAGCTCTAAGCTGGAGGCTGTTGGCTCTAAGCCAGAAGTGACGCAAAACAAACCATCGGCCGCTGTCGCCCAATCTCCTGTCTCCAATCTCCAGTCTTCCCCCGCCGATCCCGTCGCCGCGCAAATCATCGCCCTGGTGGCCGAGCAAACCGGCTATCCAGAAGACATGCTCGATTTAGATTTGGACATGGAAGCGGATTTGGGCATCGACACCGTGAAACAGGCGGAAACCTTCGCCGCTATCCGCCAGACATTCGAAATTCCCCGGCGCGACGATTTGAACCTGCGCACCTACAATACCCTGGAACGGGTGATCGAATTTGTAAAAGAGATGCGGCCGGATTTGGCGGCTAGCTCTGAGCCGGAAGCTGTTAGCTCTAAGCCGGAAGCTGTTAGCTCTAAGCCGGAAGTGGCGCAAAGCGCCCCATCTCCCATCTCCCATCTCCAGTCTCCCGATCCTGTTGCGGCGCAGGTTCTGGCCCTGGTGGCCGAGCAGACTGGCTATCCGGAAGACATGCTGGAACTGGACCTGGACATGGAGGCCGATCTGGGCATCGACACGGTGAAGCAGGCGGAAACCTTCGCCGCCATCCGCCAGACATTCGACATTCCCCGGCGCGATGATTTGAACCTGCGCATCTATAACACCCTGGAAAAAGTGATCGAGTTTGTGCGAGAAATGCGGCCGGATTTGGCGGCAAGCTCTGAGCCAGAAGAGATCGGCGAACTGCAAGGTTCCAATCGCCAATTGCCAATCGCCAATCGCCAATCGCTAACCTACCGTCTGGAAGACGCTGACCAGATGCCCCGCCGCGTGGCGGTGGCCGCGTTACGGCCGTCGCTCGACCTCTGCAAGCCAACCGGCATCACTCTGGACGAAAACAGCCGGGTCATTGTAGCCATGGACGACAGCGGCATTGGCAAAGCGCTGACCGGCCGTCTGCGCAAATTGGGCGTGGCTGTCCTCAGCCTGGAAACCAGCAAAGCCGCCGATCTCATTGAAAAGCAACTGGCCGTCTGGCTGGCCGAAGGACCGGTGCAGGGCGTCTACTGGCTGCCGGCGCTGGACGTGGAACTGGCCCTCGACGAGATGGATCTGGCGACGTGGCGCGAATTAAACCGCGTGCGCGTTAAAAACCTTTACACAACCATGCGCGCGCTGTATGAGTCTGTTAGTGCGCCGGGAAGCTTCCTGGTGGCGGCCACGCGCATGGGCGGCTTGCACGGCTACGGGCCGGAAGGCGCGTCGGCCCCGTTGGGCGGCGCGGTGACCGGCTTTACGAAGGCCTACAAGCGGGAACGCCCCGACGTCCTCGTTAAAGCGGTCGATTTTGAGGCCAGCCGCAAGACGGCGCAGCCCGCCGACCTGCTCATCGCCGAAACCTTGAGCGATCCCGGCGTAGTGGAAGTGGGTTACGTTGAAGAGCAGCGGTTTACGGTGACATTCGTGGAGCAACCGGCAACCTATGGCATGGATGGCCTGACCCTCAATCGGGACAGCGTGTTTGTGGTGACGGGCGCGGCGGGCGGCATTACCAGCGAGATCGTTGCCGATCTGGCGGCGCACAGCGGCGGCACATTCTACCTGTTGGATTTGGTAGCCGAGCCAGACCGGGGCAGCGAAAAAATCGCCCTGTTCCGCAGCGACAAGGAAACCTTGAAGCAGCAGCTTATCGCCGAGGCCAAAACGGCCGGGGAACGGCCGACTCCGGCGTTCATCGAAAAGCAGTTGGCGACAATTGAACGGGACGAGGCGGCGCTGCGGGCCATCGAAGCGGTGGAAGCGGCGGGCGGCACGGCTCATTACCACAGCGTGAACCTGCTGGATGGTCCGGCGGTGGCGGCGGTGGTGGCGGATGTGAGAAAGCGATACGGCCGTATCGACGTCCTCATCCACGCCGGCGGCATCGAAATCAGCAAAATTCTGCCGGACAAACCGGCCGAACAGTTTGATCTGGTCTTCGACATCAAGGCCGACGGCTTCTTCAGCCTGCTGAACGCGGCCAAAGGCATGGATATCGGGGCGACGGTGGTCTTTAGCTCCGTGGCGGGTCGCTTTGGCAACAACGGCCAGACCGACTACAGCGCGGCCAACGACCTGCTGTGTAAACTGACCAGCAGCTTGCGCACCACGCGGCCCAAAACCAAAGGCATCGCCATCGACTGGACGGCGTGGGGCGGCATTGGCATGGCCTCGCGCGGCTCGCTGCCCAAAATTATGGCTATGGCGGGCATCGACATGCTGCCGCCGGAAGCGGGCGTGCCGACCGTGCGCCGTGAACTGGTCGCCAATGCGTTCAAGGGCGAAATTGTGGTGGGCGGCGCGTTGGGCGTGATGGCCGAAGAGTTTGACGCGACGGGCGGCCTGGACCTGGGGAAAGCGGAAGAATTTTTGACGCAAAGGCGCGAAGGCGCAAAGTTTTTAATGGTGGGCAACCTGACAGGGGCGAAGTTGTATGGCGGCTGGCAGGCGGCGACGACGCTGGACCCGAAGGCGCAGCCCTTCTTGTATGACCATGCCATGGAAGGCACGCCGCTGCTGCCGGGGGTGATGGGTACGGAAACCTTTGCCCAACTGGCGGCGCTGCTGGCCCCTGGCTACCACGTGGCGGCTGTGGAGCAGGAAGAATTTTCTAGCCCGTTTAAGTTTTACCGGCTGGAGGCGCAAACGTTGTGGTTAACGGCCGTTCTCACCCCAGCACGCGGCGGCAGCCTCATCGCCCACACGGAATTGTGGTCGCGGCGCGATCTGGGTAAAGCGGGCCAGCAAGAAAAACGGCACTTCACGGCCAACGTCCGCCTGACGCCGACCCCGTTGGGCAAACCGGACCTGAGCCTGACGCCGCCGCCCGCCAACGAGATGGACATCGCGGCGGAAGCAATCTACAACATCTACTTTCATGGTCCCGCTTACCAGGTTTTGGAGCGGGTGAAGGTGGCGGGCAGCCAGGCCATCGGCCTGATGACGGCGGATCTGCCGCCCAACACGCAGCCGGCGGAAGCGGCAGCGCTGATGGCCCCGCGCCTGATCGAACTGGTTTTCCAGACGGCGGGCGTGTGGCAGATTCGCACCCACGGCGAGATGGCCTTACCGGCGGCCATCCACTCGGTGACAACGTTCCGCCAGCCTGAAGCGGCGCACGGCCGTCGCCTGTACGCCGTGGTGAAAGCCCTGGACAACGGCGCAGCTTATGACGCCCAGGTTGTGGACGAAAAAGGCAATCTGTATGTCATCGTCAGCGCGTATCAGACGGTGGCGCTGCCGGGAAAAGTAACTTTGTAGTCGAGTATTGATGATGATTCATTGGCTCATTCAATCCGCGCAGGCGCATCCGGAATTGGCTGACGGCGTGGTTTTAGCCGGGGTGCTGCATCCCGACGAGCAGATCAAGCTGGCTGCCTTGCGGACGGAGAAGCGGCGGCGGGATTGGCTGTTGGGCCGTTGGACGGCGAAGCAGCTGATTCAGGAAGTTGTGCGGCAGCAGACAGGCCAGGAATTGACCTTGCCGGAGATTGAGGTGCGCAACGGCCGTCGCGGCGACCCGATTGTGAATGGGCAATTGTCGATGATGAACGGCCAGCCGCAGGAAACGGAACTGAACTCGCTGGTGACGCTGTCGATCAGCCATGCGCATGGGCATGCGTTTTGCGCGCTGGTGGAACGGCCGTCCTGGCCCATCGGCGCAGACCTGGAATGGATTGAGCGCCGGTCGGAGGCGTTTGTAGACGATTATTTTACGACGGCGGAGCGTGAACTGGTGAGCCAGACGGCGGATGAGATGCGAGATGTGCTGGTAACGGCCGTTTGGAGCGCCAAAGAAGCCGTGTTGAAAGCGCTGCATCTGGGCCTGACGGTGGACACGCGCTATGTGGAATGTATGCTGCCGCCAGTGGGGGAACGGCCGTCCATCTGGACCCCGTTTGCCATTCGCTGCGACAACAACCGGCTGCCCCGCCCCGCCCCGCCGTTCACCGGCTGGTGGCGCACCTGGGATAACTTTGTCCTGACATTGGTCGTTGGAGAAGAGGTAGAGTAGTTTGTTGGCTAGTTTGCTGCTCGCCAACAAACCAACCAACAAACCAACATTCCAACAAACAAACTCCAGTCTGGAGGAGACACTATGGTTCGAGAAATGGATGATTACTTGCAGGATTTGCGCCAGCGCAAAGCAGAAACATTTGGCACGGCCGAAGAAGCCGACCGCCAGCACAGCAAAGGCCGCCTGACGGCCCGCGAGCGCATTGATCTGTTGTTTGATCCGGGCACGTTTGAAGAAATCGACTCGCTGGTGCTGCCGCGGTACGAGACGTACCTGGGCGGCAAGGAGTCCCGGTATGGCGATGGCGTGGTGACGGGATTTGGGTTGGTAAACGGCCGTCACGTCTTCATCGCCGCCCAAGATGTGTCCGTCATGGGCGGGTCGCTCGGCGAAATGCACGCCAACAAGATCGTCAAGGCCATGCGCATGGCCTTGCAATACGGCTGCCCCTTCATCGCCCTCAACGACTCCGGCGGCGCGCGCATCCAGGAAGGTGTAGACAGCTTAGGCGGCTACGCCAAAATCTTCGACGCCAACTGCGAAGCCTCCGGCGTCATCCCCCAACTTTCGCTCATCATGGGGCCGTGCGCCGGCGGCGCGGTCTACTCCCCGGCGCTCACCGACTTCGTCTTCATGACCGAGAACAGCTTCATGTTCATCACCGGGCCGGATGTGGTTAAATCGGTGATGCAAGAGAACGTCAGTCTGGAAGACCTGGGCGGCGGCATGATCCACAGCCACGAAAGCGGCGTTTGCCATTTCCTGACGCAAGATGACCGCACTTGCCTGAACCGGGCGCGCCAGCTGCTGAGCTATCTGCCCTCCAATAACAAAGAAGACCCACCCTACATCCAGCCAGTAGACGATCCCCACCGACTCTGCCCAGAACTGGAAAAAATCGTTCCCACCGATCCGCACAAACCCTATGACGTGCATCAAGTCATCACCAGCATTGTGGATGATGGCGCGTTCTTCGAGGTGCACCAGCTTTGGGCCGAAAACATGGTCGTCGGTTTTGCCCGTCTCAACGGCTGGGTGATTGGCATTGTGGCCAATCAGCCGATGGTGCTGGCGGGCTGCATCGACATCAAAGCGTCGATCAAGACTGCCCATTTCATCCGCATTTGCGACGCCTACAACATCCCGATTTTGACGCTGCAAGATGTGCCCGGCTTTTTGCCCGGCACCGATCAGGAGTACAGCGGCATCATTCGCAATGGGGCGCGCATGATTTACGCCTACAGCGAGGCCACCGTGCCGAAGCTCATGGTGATCTTGCGTAAAAGCTACGGCGGCGCTTACTGCGTGATGAGCAGCAAGGGGCTGCGCGGTGACCTGCTGTATGCCTGGCCCAACGCCGAAATCGCCGTAATGGGCGCGGAAGGGGCCGTAAATATCCTTTTCCGGCGCGAGCTAAAGGCGGCGGAAAATTCCCAGACCGAGCGGGAAAAATTAGTGGACAACTACGAACGCAGCTTCAACAATCCTTACGTCGCCGCGTCGCGCGGTCTGATTGATGAGGTGATCGAGCCGAAAGATACGCGGCGGGTGTTAATCCGCAGTCTGGAAGTGTCGTTGTCCAAGCGCGAACGGCATTTGCCCAAGAAGCATGGGATTTCGCCGATGTAGGGGCGATTAGTCGAGTGGTCGAAAGGATGATTGCCAGACCACCAGACTACACGACTACCTGACCAAGAGAAAACTATGTTTAAGAAAATCTTGATTGCGAATCGTGGTGAGATTGCCACGCGAATTATTATTACTTGCCGGGAGATGGGGCTGCATACGATTGCGTTGTATGAAGCGCCGGATGCCGGTTCGCGGCATGTGCGCATTGCGGATGAATGTGTGCGGCTGGATTCTCCTCAGGGTTTTCTGGATCAGGAGGCGATTTTGCGCATTGCTCAGGAAACGGGCGCGGATGCTGTTCATCCGGGGTATGGCTATTTGGCGGAGGAACCGGCGTTTGTGGCGGCGTGTGAGGCGGCGGGGATTGTGTTTGTGGGGCCGGGAACGGCCGTTCTCCAAACCTTGCGCAACAAAATCGAAGCGCTGGCTAAAGCGCGCGCCGCCGGGTTCCCGGTTGTCGATTATGCGCCTATTTCCTTCGATGAAAGCGATCTCAATGCCCTGGAAGCCGCCGCCGACCTCATCGGGTACCCGTTGGTGGTGAAATCGTGCAGCGGCGGGCGCGGCTCAGCCGAACGGCTGCTGAAAAGCCCACAAAATTTGGAAGCCACCGTGCAGCGGGCGCAAATGGAAGCGCAGGCAGTCTATGGCAACCGGCGCGTCTATCTGGAAAAGGCGATACTGCCGGCGCATCAAGTGGGCGTGCAAATACTGGCGGACAAATCGGGCAATATCATCCACCTGGGTGAGCGTGAAGGTTCGCTGCAATACAGCAACCGCAAGGTGGTAGAAGAATCGCCTGCGCCTTGCCTGACCCCCGACCTGCGCCAGGAAATTTGGGCTGCGGCGTTGGGCATTGCCCGCCTGTTCAACTATGAAAATGCGGGCACTGTCGAATTTTTGGTGGACACCGAGGGCAACTTTTTCTTCACCGAGATCAAGTCGCGCATCCAGGTTGACCATGCGCTGACGGAGATGATCACGCGCATGAATCTGGTCCAGGAACAACTGCGAATTGCCGCTGGCGAGCCGTTAGGCTGGACGCAAGCCGATGTGCGCCTGGAAGGTTGGGCGATGTTGTGCCGCATCCATGCCGAAGACCCGTGGCGGCGGCTGCCCAGTCCTGGACGGCTGCGGCGGGTGCGCCTGCCCGGTGGGCCAGAAGTGCGTGTTGACACGTATGTTTATTCAGAATGTGATGTGCCGGGCAATTATGATTCGCTGATTGCCAAGCTGACGGTTTGGGGCGCGGACCGGGCGCAGTGCCTGGCGCGGATTCGCCGGGCGGTGGAAGATTTCCAACTGGTGGGGACGCCAACGAATCTGCCGTTGTTGCAGCATGTGTTGTGCGCGCCGGCGTTTGCGAACGGCCGTTACGATACCAATCTGCTCAACACCGCGTTTAGCTGCACACCGCAGCGTGAAACCTACTTTAACGATCTGGCGGTGATTGCCGCCATGTTGTATGTGCGCCGTAACCAGATGTTTCGGCCGTCGGTCCCGGCGCGCGCTTTGCACGGCTGGCATCAAGACAGCCGCCGTTTGCCCGAATAGCGGCAACCCATGCAACGAGAAGTGAATTATGCCTAAACTTGCTGTCACAATTGATGATCAAACGTTTGAAATCGAGGCGGCGGTCTTTCCGCAAAACGAATCCACCTTTACGGTGATGGTTGATGGGAAACCGGTTTCGGTGCTGATTCCAGAGCTGGAAGCAGCTTTTGCGGAGATGGAGTGGATGGTGGTAGACGGCCGTCCGTATGAAGTGACCTTTCACCCCAACCTCGATTGGATAAAGGCTTATGGCGGTCTGCATACGTTGGAAGTTCACGATATGGCAGCCACGGCCGCGCAGCCGGTGCGCAGCGGCGACGGCCGTGTCAAAGCCCCAATTCCCGGTCTTATCACCAGGGTCATGGTGGCGACCGGTCAGGCTGTCAAAGCTGGTCAACCGCTGCTTATTCTGGAAGCAATGAAAATGGAAAACGAAATTCGCGCCCCACGCGCCGGTGTGGTGCGGGCGCTGCCGGTGAAGGTAAACCAGTCGGTGTTGCGGGAACAGGTGCTGGTGGAGATTTCGTAACGGCCGTAAAACCGGCTATAATTTGTCAGCATGCCAGGAGGGAGTCGAGAGTCCGCATCTCCGTTGGCAAATAAAAAACACAGCTCACTTCAATACCAATTAGGGAGGTTGCGTTATGAATCGCAGGATGCCAGTTTTTGTCGGATTTTTACTGTTGATAGTTTTGAGTGTAATGGCTGGTAGTCGCGGAGTGGTGCAAATGGTGGGCGCTGATGCTGCCGGAGACACATTCACCTATTTGCCCATTATGGTCAAACACAACCCGCCAGCCTACAAAATCATCTTCGCTTCTGATCGAGATAATGCGCGCGGCGTGTATGACATCTTTATGATGGACACGGACGGCGCCAACGTCAAAAATTTGACCAATACACCATTGGTTTCAGAAACTTATCCCACCTGGTCCCCGGATGGCGCGCAGATCGCTTATTTATCAGGCACAGAAAATGCCGCCGACGTCTTTGTGATGAGCAGCACTGGGGAGCAAAAGTTGAAAGTTAGCGGTACACCCACGGCCCAAGCGAGAGGCGTGGTCTGGTCGCCGGACTCCACCCGCCTGGGCTTTGTGTCGGATCGGGATGATGTCGCGGGCGTTCATGACGTTTTTGTGGTCAACAGAGATGGCGCCGGACTCGTTAATCTGACAAACAGCACCGATATTGATGAGCGGTCGCTTGATTGGTCGCCAGATAGTTCAAGAATTGTCTATCTCGCAGACCTGAGTGTGAATCCCATCAGCCTTCTCGGCCACATCCTGACGATGAATGCCAATGGGACAAACAAAGTCACTATATCAACGAATAATGGTTTCAACCTTGACCCAATTTGGTCACCGCAAGGCGACAAAATTGCCTTTATTATTCCAGGGTTCTCCGATTCTGCTCTGGTAACTGTAAATCCTGACGGAACAAATAGAATCTTTGTTACCAATCCTAACGTGATAAAGTTTGTTGAAGAAGGAATTTCCTGGGACACATCTGGCTCGCAAATCCTCTTTAAAGGCTCTGAGGCCAGTTCTGGCGGCACCGTCAATCTGTTTGTCGTTAATGCGACAACTGGTGATTATGTCAATGTAACGGCCAATGTGCCAGGTTCTGGGTATCCTTTTCGCTCTATGAGCTTGTCGGCGACGGATACGCAGATTGTTTATGACGAGGATTTCCTGCTTCAGAGAGGCGATATTTCTATCATCAACGTGGATGGGACGGGTTATACCAACCTAACCAGCAGTGACAACGATGATGATCGTTGGCCGAACTGGTCGCCGATTATGCTGCCGTGAGCTAAAAGCCAAGTGACAGTTTGTTGAGGGCGCACGGCCGTTTGCAGAACAGCCGTGCGCCCTTTTTATAGAGACACCCCATCATTGCGCTAAAATCTTTTCTGGAAACAAAATCTTCGGAAGAAACGATGATTATAATGCCCCCCAAATGAGCCACATGATAGCAGATGTTACCGCTCAACCAGGCAAACGGGCACGGCCGTTGCCTCCCCCTTATTCCCCGCCGCATCAAACGCCACCACTTTGAAGGTGTGGCAGCCCGGACCTGGAATCGTCCACTTCTCCGTGAACGGCGGCACCGTGCTGATGGCAAACGGCACTTCCGCGCCGTCGGCGTAAAACTCCACCCGGTCCACCGACAAATCGTCCGTCACCTGGGCCTGCACCAGCACCCACTCCTCGTCGGTGAAGATTTGTTGATTGGGCAGCGGGAAGAGGATTTCGGCCGTTGGCGGCTGATTGTCCACGGTGACATGCACGCTGCTTTCGGCGAAGCTGCCATCATTACGCACCACGGTTAGCAGCAGTGTATAGAGGCCGCTCAATTCGCTGGTGTCCCATACGCCAAGAATCTCGTCGGTCTTTTGTTCCGTCACATTATCGGCGATGGTTTGCACGGCGTTGGGCGACAGGCCGGCGAAGTAGGCCAGCCGGTAATGGGCAAAGTTGTCGCCGCGCGCCGTGCCGGTGATGGTAAGTGTGCCGGTGATGGCGGCGAAGCTGGCCGGGCTGGTGATGGCGGCGTCTGGGGTGGACACGGCCGTTTCCACAATCGTGTCATACTCCGTCGGCGGCTGTTCGATCTCATTCTCGCGCACCCAGTCGGCCGCCGCTTCCGGGTAGACGCGGTAAACGCGGTTCTCCACCAGTTCCGGCGGCGTGTACAGCGTCGCCAGCCGCCCGGTCTCCCGGTTCACGGCAAATTCCTGGTAGATGTTGTCGTAAATGGTCGGCTGCGTGCCGGCGATGAACAATTCGGACACGGTGGGGCACAGACTGGTGGGCAGCAGGCCGGAGATGTTGCACACCGCCATTTCCACCAGGCCAGACGGCCGTGTCCACACCGCCACTTCCTCATCTTGCAGCGCCCAACTCATCAGCGCGTGCCAGATGGGGGCCGCGCCCTTGCTGCCGGGCACGTTGTCCATCGGCGTATTGTCGGTGTTGCCCACCCACACGCCGGTCACGAGCTGCGGCGTGTAGCCCACCGTCCAGCCGTCGCGGTAATCGTTGGTGGTGCCGGTTTTAACAGCCGCCGGGCGGTTGTCGGGCAGTTCCAGGGCGTTGGGGCAGCCAAAGCCGGCGCAGCGCGCCTGCCGGTCGGAGAGGATGTCGTTCATCAGGTAGGCCAGCTGCGGCGTCAGGATTTCGCGGCGCTGCGGCTGGTTGTATTCGTAGAGGACACGGCCGTTGCGGTCTTCCACGCGCAAAATCATTACCGGGTCCAGCGTGCGGTAGCCCAATCGCTGCTCGGCTTCCGGGCGCGGCTGGCCGACCATCACACCCATGTTGTCCATCACCGAATAGGCGTACACCATGTCCAGCAGTGTGACCTCGCCGCCGCCCAGCGTCAGCGACAGGCCGTAGGCGTTGGCCCCTTTGTCCAGGCTGGTGATGCCCAGGTTGTGGGCCGTGCGGATGACCTTGTCCACGCCGACCCAACTGGTGGCCTGCACGGCGGGCACGTTGTAGCTGTTGCCCAACGCCTCGCGCAGGCGGATGGGACCGTGGAACTGGCGGTCGTAGTTTTGCGGCACGTAGGGCACGCCGTTGTAGGGCGTGCCGAAGTCGGTTTCCACGTCCAGCATCATCGTGGCGGCGGTGTAGCCCTGACTGAGCGCCGTCAGATAGGTGAAGGGCTTAAAGGAACTGCCCGGCTGGCGCAGGCCATCGACGGCCACGTTGAAGGAACCGTCGATGCTTTCGTCCCAATAGCTGCGGCTGCCGACCAGGGCTTTGATTTCGGCCGTGCGTGGGTCTAGCATGATAACGGCCGTATTGTTGACTTTGTGATCCACCCCCACGTCGGCGGCATTGAGCGGCGGCAGGAAGGCCAGCGCCGGGCAGTTGTCGCGCTCGTCGGCGGGCAGGCCGTCGCCTAAATCACCGGAGAGCCGGGCGACCTGCGCCCGCGCCACACATTCCGCCTGCCGCTGCATGGTCAGATCCAGCGTGGTGTAGACGCGCAGCCCGCCGCCGAGTACCAGTTCCGGGCCAAACATGGCCTCCAACTGCTGCCGCACTTCCAGGGCAAAGTGCGGCGCGATGATATCGAAACGCGCTTCCGGCCCTTCGACTAATTGCAGCGGGGCCAGTTTGGCCGCTGCCGCCTCTTCGCTGGTGATGGCGCCCTCGCGGGCCATGGCGTCCAGTACCAGTTCTTGTCGCTCTTTGGCCGCCACCGGGTTGTCCAGCGGATTCAGCGCGGGCGACTGAGGGATGGCGGCGAGCATGGCGGCTTCGGGCAGGGTGAGTTGGGCGGCCGTTTTGTCGAAGTAAACCCGCGCCGCCGCCTCGATGCCGTAGGCCAGGTTGCCGTAGAAGTTTGTATTGAGGTACCACTCCAGGATTTGTTCTTTGGTGTAGGTGTTGGTGGCGCGATGGGCGAGCAGCAGTTCTTCTACCTTGCGCCGGTAATCGTCGAAGCCAACTTCCGCGCCGACGGCGCGGCGTTCCGGCTCGATGAGGTTGTTTTTAACGACCTGCTGGGTGATGGAGGAGCCGCCCTGCACGCCGCCGCCTTCGAGCACGTATTCATAAAAGGCGCGGCCGATGCCTTGCAGGTCGTAGCCGGGGTTGGTCCAGAAGGTTTTGTCTTCGATGGCGATGGTGGCGTCCACGAGGGCTTGCGGCGTCTGGTCCAGCTTCACCCACTGCCGGTCGCCGCCGAGCGGGTCGATGATTTCGTAGATGAGAACGAGGTCGCGGGTTGCGTCGGGCTGGGGGTCGCCCCAGGCGTAGATTTTGCTGGTCTCGAAGGTGTCGCTTTCGTTTTGGCCGAGGGCTTCCAGTTGGGTGAAGTCGGGCAAGTCCTGGGTGAAGTAGGCGTAGACGGCCGTTACCGCCCCCACACTCCCTATCATCCCGAACAAACCAACCAACAAACCAACCAACAACAACAAACCAGCTATCTTTAAGACAGCCTGCCCGCTGCGCTGCCGCCGCCGCTGCCGCCGGGCGCGCCAATGGATGACCTGCGTGGTTTTAGGCATGGGCTGTACGGATTACCGGTTTTCTAGCCAGCGCTGCAACGATCGCTGGCTCTCGCCGGAGCGCCGGCCCAGAAGCAGCCCTTCGATGCTGATGTCTTCATCCAGGTCTGGCCAATGGATGCCGACGCCGTCGCCAATCCATTCCCAATGCTGCCGTTCCTGGTCCGTGCCGTGCCACAAACGTGGATACCAAATGAGGGGGATAGAAAGGGAACGGCCGTCCACGAGATCAACCGTCAGCATATCTTCACTAATGGAAACACCAGAGGCTTTTACATGGAGTTCAGTCGTTAAAGTATTCATCCCATTCCCTCAATAACAATTCCTGGTTTACTTCAACCATTCTCTGAATGCGATTCAGTTCATTGGCCCGGAAGCCGCCGCTCTGTTGTAATCGGACCGGCATAAGCCAAAACTTGGCGACGTACCTGTCTCTTTGCACGTGGACATGCGGCGGTTCTACGGAATCACCAGCGTAAAAGAAGAAGCGATAAGGCCCAATGCGTAATGTTGTTGGCATATCATCGGCTATTATACACGACAGCAAAAGATAACGGCCGTTCCCTCACAAATTCTAACCGGCGGCCGAACACCCGTAGCCAACCCCAGCAAAACATGAAATAATTGGACCATCATTTACATCATCTCGCCGCAAGCCGAAGCCTCTGGCTCTCGCTCTTGCTCTAGCTTTCAGGGAGGTAGCCCATGACCGATAAAGTAATCATCACCGCCGCCCTTACCGGCGTCTTAGCCACCCGGCAGCAGTCGCCATATATCCCCTACACGCCAGACGAAATCGCCGCCGAGGCGCGGCGCTGTGTCGAGGCGGGGGCCAGCATTGTCCACATCCATGCCCGGCAAGATAACGGGATGCCGGCGTATGACGTGGAAACGTATGCGCGCATTGATGAAGCCGTCAAGGGGCAATGCCCGGATGTGATCATCAACTATTCCACCGGGGCCATCGGCCTGGAACGGGAGACGCGCGTTCATCAGATTCGCGCTCTGAAGCCGGACATGGCCGCCCTTAACATGGGGTCGATGAATTATGCCATCTACTCACGTAAGGCGAAGACCTTTTACCACGACCACGTCTTTGCCAATCCTTTTAAGGACATTCAGTATTTCTTGGAGGCGATGAATGAGGCGGGCACGCGGCCGGAGATGGAATGTTTTGATACGGGGCATATTAATAATGCACGGCCGTTAATCGACATGGGCATCCTCCAGCCGCCGTTCCAATTCAGCCTGGTTATGGGCGTGTTGGGCGGCATCCCGGCCAGCACGAAAAATTTGCTGCATCAGGTGGAACAACTGCCGGAGAATTCGTTCTGGCAGGTGATTGGCATTGGCACAAAGCAGTGGCCGCTGGTGGCGGCGGCGCTGACGCTGGGCGGCAATGTGCGCGTGGGGTTGGAAGATAATCTTTATCTGCCTGATGGTGAACTGGCGAAGTCGAGCGCGGAAGGAGTGGAAACGGCCGTTACCCTGGCCCATCTCACCGGCGTCCCCATCGCCACCGTCGCCGAAGCGCGTGAGAAATTGCAAATTCCTCGGCGGTAGATGAAACAGCCAATTTGGTGGATAATGGCGACAAGATGAACAAGAACGGCCGTTTCCCCCACTGACTGAGCCTGACGCCCAAGTCCATGGCCGACAAACCATTCAAGAGAGGTAGCAACCCATGGACATGTTGCAAAAATTAACCGGACCAGAACTGTCTTTATCCTGTGAATATTTTCCGCCGCGCAACCCAAGCGGCTGGAGCGCGCTCTATGCCACCCTGGCCACAGCCCATGAAACCGGCCTGGATTTTGTCTCGGTGACGTATGGCGCGGGCGGCTCCACCCGCCAAAAGACCATCAGCCTGGTCGAGCGCATCCAAAACGAGTTGAACATCGACACCATCGCCCATCTCACCTGCGCCGGTCATTCCCGCGCCGAATTGCAGGCGATTTTGAGTGAATTGCAGGCCACCGGCATTCCGGCGGTGATGGCTTTGCGCGGCGACCCGCCGCGCGGCAGCCATGATTTTGTGCAATACCCGGACGGCTTTCGCTATGCCTCGGAATTGATCGACTTTATTCGCCGCCAGTATGATTTCAAAATCGGCTGCGCCTGCTACCCGGAAGGCCACCCGGAATCGGCCAATGTGCAGCAGGATATTGAGTATTTGAAGCTGAAACAAGAGTGCGGCGCCGATTTTGCCGTGACGCAGTTGTTTTTTGATAATGACACCTTCTTTCGCTTCCGAGATGCGGCGCGGCGCGCCGGGGTGACGATTCCGATTATTGCCGGGCTGATGCCGGTAACGGCCGTTTCCCAACTGACGCGCTTTCAATCTCTTTGCGGCTGCGCCATCCCGTTCAAGTTAACCGATTTCTTGCAGGGGGAGGCCAACGAAGACGTGGTAGAGCGGGGCATTGCCTACGGTCTGAAGCAGGCGGAGGAACTGTTGGAAGGCGGCGTTGAAGGCATTCACCTGTACACGTTAAATCAATCGCGCTCATCGACGGCGATTATTGCGGGATTGAGGGCCAACGGCCGTTTAACCCCCTGACATCTATCCATGACACCGCGACACGAAGAAGAAAACCCGGTCGTATTGCTGACCGGCAACACCTGGCACATTGTGGAACACAGCCGGCGCTCGGCGGCGGCGCTGTGCGGGCAAACCATCGGTGAACGCCGCGCCCACGCCCGGCTCAAGCAGGTCGGCGCGGCCAACATGTGCCCGCGATGTCTGAAACTGTTTCAGGGTGATGAAAGGAGAGATGCATGACACGTCAACGCGCTGCGGCCGAAACCTGGAAAATTAAACCGATGCCGGCCGCGCATAAAACGCTCGTTGTTGATGGCGGGTATACGCCGGAAGAATTCGCGCAAATCAGCCTTGGGTTTATTCCTCAAGACCAGCAAGACAAGTGGTTTATTTATCTGGCCGGGGAATGGCTGCACTTTCATCGCAGTTGGACCGGTTCTTGCATTTTCCAACTGCAACTTTTGCCGGTAGATGACCATTACGAAACAAGACAGGCGATTGTTAACCGCGACCCGGAGCAGTACCGCAGCGCCGACGACGCGCAGGATGTGAAGCTGATTTCCCACCTGATCGACGACCTGCTCTTGGGGCGATTCTCGGTGTTTCCCACTCCGCGCGGCCTATCGACGGCCGATCAGCAGCGCCATCAGGCATTGGTGATGGGCAAGTCGGGCGGGGATGGGCTGCGGTTGGCTGTGAAGGGGAACGGCCGTTCCTGACCCCGCCATTAAAAAATAACACCTCATATCCGTAACCCGAAGTCCGTAGCCCGTTCTTCGACAGATTTTCCAGAGTTCGAGCCTTCGGGTTACGGATTACGGATGCCATGTTTTGTGCCCTTTGGGTTAACAGTTTCCTAAGGAGACGCCATGAGCGCAGGCTCAACACCATAATTGAAAGGGACACGGATGAACACGGATAAGGATCCGTGAAAATCCGTGTTAATCCGTGTCCAATTTTCGAAGGAGCCATTCTGATGACCAAACTCGATTCTCGTCTCAACACCCGCAGCGACGAATACGCCGCCAACCGACAGGCAATGGATAAACTGGTTGTCCAGCTTAACCAACGCCTCGCCGCCGTCCGCGCCGGGGGCGGCGAGCGCGGGGCGGCCAAATTCCGCGAACTGGGCAAGCTGCTCCCCCGCGAACGGCTGGAACTGCTGCTGGACCCCGGCACGCCTTTTCTGGAATTGTCTCCTCTGGCCGCTTACGGCATGTACAACGATGAATCGCCGGCCGCCTCCAACATCATCGGCATTGGCGTGGTTAGCGGCGTGGAATGCATGATCTATGCCAACGACGCCACCGTCAAAGGCGGGGCCGTCTACCCCATGACCCTGCAAAAAACCTTGCGCGCTCAAACCATCGCCGCCGAAAACCGCCTGCCGTCCATCGCCCTGGTGGAATCGGCCGGGGCCAATTTGCTGCACCAGGACGAAATTTTTATTCTCGGCGGGCGCAGTTTCGCCAACCAGGCGCGCATGTCGGCGCAGCGCATTCCGCAGCTTTCCCTGGTTTTTGGCAGCTCCACCGCGGGCGGCGCGTACGTGCCGGGTATGAGCGATTACGTGGTGATGGTGCGCAAGCAGGCCACCGTCTATCTCGGCGGGCCGCCGTTGGTTAAGATGGCTACCGGCGAAGTGGTGGACGATGAGACATTGGGCGGGGCCGACATGCACGCTCAAATATCCGGCCTCAGCGACTACACCGCCGAAAATGACGCCGACGCTTTGCGTATCGGCCGTTTGATTATGCAGCAGTTGTCCCAGCCCAAACCAACGCCAAACCTGGCGCGCCGTCAAACACCGGAACCGCCGGCATACGATCCTGACGAACTGTTGGGCATTATCCCCGCCGACGCCAAAATCCCTTACGACATCCGCGAAGTGATTGCCCGGCTTGTCGATGGGTCGCGTTTCCTGGAGTTTAAGCGGGATTACGGCGCCTCGCTGGTGGTAGGACATGCAGCCATCAACGGCTGGCCGGTGGGACTTATCGCCAACAACGGCATTTTATTCTCTGAAGAAGCCAACAAAGCGGCGCAGTTCATCCAATTGTGCAATCAACAGCGCACACCCATCATCTACATTCAAAACATCACCGGCTTTATGGTGGGCACAAAGTATGAACGGGAGGGCATCATCAAACACGGCAGCAAGATGATCAACGCCGTGGCCACGTCCACCGTGCCGCAGTTTACGGTCATCGTGGGCGGCTCGTATGGGGCGGGCAATTATGCCATGTGCGGCCGAGCCTATGACCCGCGCTTCCTGTGGACCTGGCCGAACAGCCGCATTGCCGTGATGGGCGGCGAGCAGGCGGCGGGCGTGCTGGCCATCGTGCAAGAGGAACGGGCGCGCAAGAAAGGCCAGGAACCGGACCAGAACGCCATCCAGATGATGCAGATGATGACGCGGCAGAAGTTTGAGCAGGAATCGTCGCCCTATTATGCGACGGCGCGGCTGTGGGATGACGGCATCATCGACCCGCGTGATACGCGACAGGCGCTGAGCGTGGGCCTGTCGGCGGTTAACAATGTGGATTATGTGACGCCGGGGCAGCCGCATTATGGCGTTTTTCGGATGTAGCGGGCGGGTGACGAATGCGGTTTGATGGGTTACAATAGGCGTGTACTTGGCAAAACCATATCAACCGGAAGGGTAAAAGATGGAAGAAGAGGAACAGGATCAATCAATTAATTATGTGCTGACGTTTGTCTTGTTGTTTGGCGTGATGATATCGTGCGGCGTGTTGTCGTTTTTGTTTATCTTCATGACAGGCATTTTGGGATTGACATTGGGCGGCGGGTAACGGCCGTTTCCCTTCCCTCTCAGGTGTATCTTTTACCCTCTGCCCGGCAGAGGGTTTTTTGTTTTTGGGCCGTTATTCTTTCAGGATAATGTCCAATCCTTTTAACAGGGCGACCGCTTCCGGCAGGGCGAACTTTGTTTTCTTCAGCCGATTTTGCTGCACATCAATGGCGTAATTGACCGCGCCGTTAAAATCCGCCTGGCTCAGGTCGCAGTTCACAAAGCGGCTGCCGCTAAAGTCCGTGCCGCTGAACACTGCGCCGGTAAAATCCACGTCCGCGAAGTCGGCTTCTTTGACCACGCACTCGGTCAGGCGCAGGCGCGGCAGTTTGAGGCCGCTGAAGAAGCTGTAGCTGAGGGTGCAGGCGTGGAAGGTAAACGGCCGTCCTAAACCAAATTTCGCCCAATGGGCCAACGTCCAATCAATGCCTACCAGTTTGCACCCCTCGAAGTGAACACCGACGAAGGTACTTCCCAACATCTGCGCCAGGCTCAGATCACAATTTTCAAACCGGCAATCATGGAAAGCGCAGGCGCGGAAAACAGTTTCCTGAAAAGCGCACGCTTCAAACTGACAATCGACAAAGGTTTTGTCGCTGATTTGGGCCTGTTTCAGGTCGAGTTTGGCGAAAGTTTCGCCGTCATATTCGGTGGGTTGGGGGTTGGCGAGCGGCATGAGGGGGTTAACGGCCGTAACCCTTCACCGCCCGCGTCGCCACATAAGAAGGCGCAAATTGGGCGATGACATCGTGCGGCTGAATATCTTCGTAAAAATCGGTTAGCACAAACCCCGCCGCCAGTTGGCCGCCAATCTGATCGGTCAATGAATGGCCGAACTCGTAAGGCGCATCCGGCCCATTCAGCCGCAGGCGCTCTTCTTCGCTCAGACTGGTGAGGTCGGAGTAAGGCAGCGAATATCTGACCTGCAAAATGTTTTGTTCTTCGGCCAATGTCCTGTCGAACAGGTAAATCAGCGGATTCATGAAGCCGGCCAACAAAACGCCGCCCGGCCGCAGCACGCGATACGCCTCGCGCCACACCGGCGGCACGTCGGGAATAAACACGTTGGAAACCGGATGAAAAATCAGGTCGAAGCTGGCATCGGCCAGCGCCGACAGGTCGCGCATGTCGCCTTCGATGGTGACAATTGCCAGCCCTTCACGCTCGGCGACCAGACGATCTTGGGCCAATTGGGCGGGTGAATTGTCAAAAACGGTGACATTGGCCCCGGCTGCGGCCAAAATCGGCCCCTGCTGTCCGCCGCCGGAAGCCAGACACAACACATCGACGCCGGTTAAATCGGCCGGGAACCAGTGGCGGGGCGTCGGTTTGGTTTCAGTGAGCAGGATGCGCCATTCTCCCTGCCGCGCCTGGGCGATGGCCTCCGGGCTGACGGGCAGTGTCCAGATGTTGCCCTGGCTGACAGCCCGGTTCCAGGCTTCTCGATTGTATGCGCGTATATCGGTCATGGTTTGTCTCTTTGGCGGTGATTTCAGATGGATTATACCTCGTCGGGAGAAGATGGGGAGGAAACGGCCGTTGCTCCCCACCATTTTTCTTCTTGTCCCCCGTCCTTCGCGGCCCAGGCGGCCATTGGCCAAATACCCGTTCGACAGATGAAAAAACCTCACTATACTATTTCCACCAAGCAACTCAACCGCCCGCAATTCAAAGCTGCTGCACAGGAATGATCGGAGGTGGAAATTGAAATTTGACGTCACGCTCTTATCGTTTGCTTTAGAAGAAATCCCGGCGCATGTCCAGGCCGCCGAACGTCTGGGCTTTGATGGCTTGTGGATGGCCGAAACCAAAGGCGACCCATTTCTGGGGCTGACGCTGGCCGCCGAACACAGCCGCCGCCTGGAATTGGGCACGGCCATTGCCGTGGCTTTCCCACGCAGCCCGACAACGACGGCGTATATGGCCTGGGATCTGGCGCGGTTTAGCAACGGCCGTTTCATCCTCGGCCTCGGTTCACAAGTTAAAGCCCACAACGTGCTGCGCTACGGTGTGAAATGGGAAAAACCCATCAAGAAAATGCGCGAAACCATCCGCGCCATTCGCGCTCTGTGGCATTGCTGGCAGACTGGCGAACCGCTCGACTTCGTGGGCGAATTTTTCAAGTTGCAGCTCATGACGCCCTTTTTTAATCCCGGCCCCATCGCCCAACCCCATATCCCTATTTATGTCTCGGCCGTGAACGAGCAGATGCTGCGTCTGGCTGGCGAAGAATGTGACGGCGTTCATTTGCACGCCTTGCACAGTGTGCGGTACATCGAAGAATTTGCGCTGCCCCACATCGAGGCAGGTCTGGCGAAGCGTGGGAAAACACGGGCCGATTTTGCGCTGAATACGGCCGTGTTCGCCATCCCCACCGACGACCCAACTTATGCCGCCTGGGCCGAGAGCCACGCCAAACAACAAATCTCTTTTTACCTCAGCACGCCCGCTTACCGCGTGGTCGCCGATTTGCACGGCTGGCAAGATGTGGCGCAAGAACTTAGCCAGATGGCGCGCAGCAACCAATGGGCCGCCATGCCGGACCTGATTAATGACGAGATATTGGAAACCCTGGCGGTTACAGGCACGTGGGCAGAATTACCGGGAATCATTGCGGGGAAATACGGCCGTCTCCTCGACCGCGTCGGCTATTACCTGCCTTTTACCCCCGGCGAGAACGAAACCGGCTGGCAAGCCAGCATTGCCGCCTTCAAAAATCAATAATCCCGGCTGTTCATTCCGCCGCGACAACGTTGGTTAGTCCTACAGAACCCATCAATTTCCAGCACCATTGCGTCTGGCATTCCGCTAAATCTCGAGAAATTACCTGGAAATGTACCAAAGGAGATAAAAAATTATGTTAAAAGAGTTCAAAGCATTCGTGAGTCGAGGAAATGTGATTGATTTGGCCGTAGCCGTGATTTTAGGCGCTGCCTTTGGCGCCATCATCAAATCGCTGGTCGATGACATCATCATGCCGCTGGTCGGCATTGTGCTGGGCGGCGTAGACTTCACCACGCTGACCCTTCAAGTTGGCAACGCCACCCTGACCTATGGTAATTTTATTCAGGCCATCGTCAACTTCCTGGTTATCGCCTTCGCCCTTTTCCTCATCATCCGCAGCATCAACAAAACCCAAAAACAAGAAGCGCCCGCCCCGGCCGCGCCTCCGGAACCATCCGCCGAAGAGAAACTTCTGGCCGAGATCCGCGACTTGTTAAAGGCGAAAAAATAGACCCCAAGGGTTTGCCCCTGGGGTATCAAACCCTTGGGGTCTTGCCAGAGAAACTTGAACAGTTGCAAAATTAATGGGTCTTTGGGATTTCATGGGGTTTGGTCTGATTCGTGATACGTGATGCGTGAAACCTCTCTGGTTACGCATCACGCTTCACGCATCAGGGGCTGTCAACCCCCTGAGTTCCTGAAGAACCAAATTAATTTGCAAGTTGGTTGGTTCGATTTCAAACCAACCAACTACCAAACCCACAAACCAACCAACAGGGAGTCAGCCATGTCATCTATTTATTTTAATGCTGAACACGAAGCCTTCCGGCAAATGGTCCGAAAATTTGTCGAGACGGAAATCAATCCCCATGTCGAAGAATGGGAGGCCGCAGGTATTTTCCCGGCGCACCAATTGTTTAAGAAAATGGGCAATCTGGGGCTGTTGGGCCTGACCTACCCCGAAGAATATGGCGGCGGCGGGGTCGATTATTGGTACCAGACCATCCTGATGGAAGAAATTGGCAAGGCCGATGCCGCCGGGCCGCCGTTGGGCATTGCCGTGCAAACCGACATGGCTACCCCCGCCCTGGCCGAAAACGGCTCTGATACCTTAAAACGAGAATACCTGGCCCCGGCCATCGCCGGTGATTTGGTCGCGGCTATCGCCATCAGTGAACCAGGCGCCGGTTCTGATGTGGCGGGCATCAAAACCTGGGCGCGGCGGGATGGCGGCGATTACCTCATCAATGGCTCCAAAATGTGGATTACCAACGGCACGCAGGCCGATTTTCTCTGCCTGCTGGCGCGTACCAGCGATGAGAGGGGGTTTCGCGGCATGTCGCTGTTTGTTGTGCCGACGCAGGCGGCGGGTTTTAGCGTGAGTCGGAAACTGGACAAATTAGGCCATCGCAGCAGCGATACGGCCATCCTGGCTTTTGATGATGTGCGTGTGCCGGAAGCCAATCGTATTGGGCCGGAAGGCATGGGGTTCATTTTGCAAATGCGCCAATTCCAGCGGGAACGGTTGGCGGGCACGCTCATGGGCGTCAGCGGCATGGAAAAGATGATTCGCCGCACCATCACGTATTGCCGTGAACGCGAAACATTTGGCCAGCCGCTCATCGACAACCAGTACATCCATTTTCGTATTGCCGAACTGCTGACGGAGGTGGAGGCGCTGCGCCAGCTTGCCTACCATTGTGTGCGTCTGTACATCGCCGGGGAAGATGTGACCAAAGAGGTGTCGATGGCCAAATTGAAGGGTGGGCGGTTGTCCCGCGAGGTAGCCGATACCTGCCTGCAATTTCATGGCGGCATGGGCTACGTAGAGGAGTACCCGATGGCTCGTTACTTCCGCGATTCCCGGCTCATGTCGGTTGGCGGCGGCGCAGACGAGATTATGCTGGGTATCATTGCCAAATACGAAGATATTTTGCCACGGCGGAAGAAGGCGTGAGGCATAAATTGAATGGAGACCCCAAGGGTTTAAGGTCTCAAAAGCAAACCCTTGGGGGCTTTAGAAATACCGATGATCTACGAAACTTTGGAAATTAACCGCACGGGTAGTGTGGCTTTTGTAAACTTGAACCGGCCAGAAGCGCGGAATGCGATGAACCGGCAGATGGTGCGTGACCTGTTAGACTATTTTTTGGCCATCCGCGACGATCGGAGTGTGCGGGTGGTGGTGTTGGGCGCGAATGGGCCTGTTTTTTGCGCCGGCGGCGACCTGAAGGAGATGCAGGCGGGTTTTACGGAAGATGAGGCGACGCAAGTGGCGCAGGTGCAGGTGTTTGACGAGATGTTAACGGCCGTTTCCACCGCCCCCCAGGTCACCATCGCCAAAATCCACGGGAGCGTGCTGGGCGGCGGCGTGGGTCTGGTCTGCGTTACCGACATCGCGGTGGCTGCCGCCGATGCCAGCCTGGGACTGCCCGAAGTGCGGCTGGGCTTGGTTCCGGCGGTTATCTCGCCGTATGTGGTGGCGCGGGTGGGGTTGGCGAAGGCGCGTCATCTCATGCTGACCGGCGTGCGTCTGAACGGCACTCAGGCCGCCGAAGCCGGCCTCGTGACGACGGCCGTACAACCTGATAAACTAGACGACGCGGTACTGGAACAGGCCAACACTGTTCTGCAAGCCTCCCCAGAGGCGCTGGCCGCCTGCAAGAAACTGCTCTTTATTGTCAACGAGTTACCCCCGGCAGAAACGGCCGTCACCCGCGTCCAACTTCTCCATCACCTGCGCACCAGCGCCGAAGGGCAAGAAGGGATGCTGGCTTTTATCCAGAAACGGCCGTCGTCTTGGGTAGAAAAAATCGGAGATTAGAGACGAGAAATTAGAGATTCGAGATTACCGGAGATTATGACCGTCGCCAATCTCAATCTCCAATAACCAATCCCTAATCTCCTTCTTTTGGAGGAACATAGTGTCACACATCCGCGTCGTTCGTTCTTTTATTGCCAGCTCAGCCCTGGCCGAAATCATCAACCAGGAATACGATTTAGGCGGGCCGGCGACCTGCAAGTTATTCAGCAAAATGCTCCGCACTCAGGATAATGATCATTACAAAGTGATCGCCGGCGGCCATAAATACGTCGCCCGTGTTTACCAGTTAGGCGACCATCTGCGCCGCCAGGAGTCAGATTACGAATATGAACTGGACTGGTTGAACTTCCTCAAAGGAGAAGGCGTGCCGGTGTCTTATCCACTGCCACGAAAGGACGGCCGTTTCCTGGGCAGTCTCAACGCGCCGGAAGGCCAACGCTACTTCGCCCTCTTCAGTTTCGCTCCCGGCCGGCCGATGGAAATCGACAACGACGAACAACTCTTCACCCTCGGCGCGCAGATGGCCAAAATCCATGTCATCTCCAACCAATACGAGGCTCCTTTTGCCCGCCAAAAAATGGACCTGGATTTCCTGGTAGATCGGCCAATCGCCCGCATCAAACGCGCCTGGGGCAGCGACCCCGACCACCTGACAGACCTTGATCTCCTGGTCATGTCGGCCGAAGAAGCCAAAGCAGAAATTCTGGAAATCATCAACAATCCCGAACATACGCCCGATGGCTGGGGACCAATTGGCGGCGATTTCCACAGTACCAATACCTTTTTTAGCAATGATATGTCGCCCACATTCTTCAATTTTGACCTGTGCGGGCCGGGTTGGCGCGCTTATGACATCGCCGCCTTTTTGCAGAATACCAACCTGATCAACACGTCCGAAAACCTGACGGAGGCATTTTTTGCCGGGTATTATTCGGAACGGCCGTTATCCAACAACGAACACGCCGCCATTTCCCCGCTGCTCACCATTCGCCGCATCTGGCTCACCGGCACCTTCACTCGCGACGACGTGCCCGTAGGGTATTCGTTTATCGCGCCGGCCTAAAAGTTTAAAGACCAGAGACTGGAGACTGGTAATTTGCCGTCTCCAGTCTCTAGCAGTTTGTCGGAAAAGTACCCGTAGCCGCGGTTTCTTACCGCGGCTTCCAGAGGCGGGGTAAGGATACCCCGGCTACAAAAGCGGTTCTCCGACAGACTGCTAGTCTCCAATCTCCAATCTCTATCTTGGGGGAACTGCCATGATTACTTCTATCCTCATCGCCAATCGCGGCGAAATTGCTTGTCGCATCATTCGCACCTGCCGCAGCATGGGCATCCGCACCGTTGCCGTCTTTTCCGACGCCGATACGCAGGCGCGCCATGTCTTATTGGCCGACGAAGCCATCCACATCGGCCCGTCGCCCGTGGGCGACTCTTATCTGGCGATGGATAAAATCATCGCGGCCGCCCAACGCGCCGACGCCGAGGCCATTCACCCCGGCTTTGGCTTTTTGGCCGAGAATGAGGCATTTGCTCAGGCCGTCATCGACGCTGGACTGATATTTATCGGCCCAACTCCGGCGGCGATGGCCGCCATGGGCAACAAGCGGGCGGCCAAAGAGCTGGCGGCGGCGGTTGGCGTGCCTACAGTGCCGGGTTACAGCGGCGCAGATCAGTCTGACGGCCGTTTCCAACAAGAAGCAGCGCGTATCGGTTATCCATTGATGGTCAAAGCGGCCGCCGGCGGCGGCGGCAAAGGCATGCGCGCCGTAACCGACCCGGCCCACCTCGTCGAGGCGCTGGCCTCGGCGCGGCGCGAGGCGCAGCAGGCTTTTGGTTCGGGTGAACTGCTGCTGGAAAAGCTGCTCGTCCGGCCGCGCCACATTGAATTTCAGGTGATAGGCGACACCCACGGCCAGGTGATCCATCTGGGCGAGCGGGAATGTTCCATCCAGCGCCGCCATCAAAAGGTGATTGAGGAAACGCCCTCTCCGGCGCTGACGCCGGAACTGCGGGCAGCGATGGGCGCAACGGCCGTGGCCGCCGCGCAAGCCGTCCATTACACCAATGCCGGCACAGTGGAAATGCTGCTGGACGCCGACGGCAATTATTATTTCTTGGAAATGAACACCCGCCTGCAAGTGGAGCATCCGGTCACGGAAATGGTCACAGGCGTGGATTTGGTCGAATGGCAGATTAAGGTGGCCGAAGGCCAACCGCTGCCGCTGGCCCAGGAACAGATTGTCCTGCGCGGTCACGCCATCGAGGCGCGGGTATATGCCGAGAACCCAGCCAACGACTTTTTGCCGGTGACGGGCGACATTTTGCTCTGGCGCGAGCCGGGCGGCGACGGCGTGCGCGTGGACAGCGGCCTGCAGCCGCAGGATACTGTGTCTATCCATTATGACCCGATGCTGGCGAAGGTGATTGCGCATGGTGAAGACCGGGCAACGGCCGTGCGCCGCCTCCTGCGCGCTTTGCAAACAACCACTCTGCTGGGGCTGACCACGAACCTGACCTTCTTGCAAGACATTTTGCGCCACCCGGCCTTCCAATCCGGCGACCTGCACACCGGTTTCATTGGCCAACACCTGCCCGAATGGCAGCCGCCCACCGGCGATGTGGATTTGGCGCTGCTGGCGACGGCCGTGGCGCAGGCCAGCCGCCAACCCCAGCCGGCCACCAGCACAGGCTACTGGCGCAATAACCCCAACGCCGCCCAGCGTTACCGCTTTGCCATGAATGGCGAAACGATGGAGGTGCAGCTTTTTCCGGCGGCGAGACGCGCCGGTGGATTTCAGGCCACCATCGCGGCCGACAATCCGCTGGCGGTTTATGACCTGGTCCATGGGGCATTTGCGGACAACGCGCTGACGCTGACGGTGAACGGCCGTCGTCAAACACTCGCTCTGGTTCTTACACCCACTCACGCCTGGGCGCACACGCCAACCGGCGTGGTGGTTTTGGAGATTGTGCCGCTGCTGCCCAAGCCACGGCCGTCGGCGGAGGCGGGCGGTTCGCTGCGCGCGCCCATGCCCGGCTCGGTGTTGGCCGTGTTGGTGCAGGTGGGCGACCGGGTGGTCGAAGGGCAGCCGCTGATGAAGTTGGAAGCGATGAAAATGGAACACACCATCCGCACCGCCGCCGACGGCATTGTCGAGGCGATTTATTTTCAGCCCGGCGATACAGTGGAAGCTGACGCGCAGTTATTAAAGATCGGGAGCGGGACGGAGGCGTGAGTGACATCACCTCGGTTTGATATAGTCCATTTTTCGCTCAACCGGCATGGGCAGCCGGTGCTGGACGATGTTTCTTTTTACGTGGATCCTGGCGAAATTGTGTGCTTGCTGGGGCCAAGCGGCGGCGGCAAAAGCAGCCTGCTGCGCTGCTTGAATCGCCTTACGGAGCCACCGCCCCAAACCATCTACCTGGATGGGCAGGATGTGACGGCGATGGATGTGTTGGCTTTGCGCCGCCGGGTGGGCATGGTGTTTCAGCAGGTGGCCCTGTTCCCTGGAACCGTAGCCGACAACATCGCCTATGGACCTGGCCTGCAAGGGCAGATAGTGCCTTCGGCCGAGATTGTGCGGTTGTTGGCCCTGGCCGATTTGCCAGAAGAACTGACCGCGCGAGACAGCCAGGAGCTGTCTGGCGGGCAGGCGCAGCGAGTGGCTTTGGCGCGGGCGCTGGCCACCGGTCCGGCGGCCATGCTGTTAGACGAGCCAACGAGCGCGTTGGACCCGGCGGCTACGCGCAACGTAGAATCCACGATGCTTAAATTGCGCCAATCGTTGGGGTTGACGGTGCTGTGGGTGACGCATGATCCGGAACAGGCGCGGCGGGTGGCGGACCGGGTGTATTTGCTGGTAAACGGCCGTATCGAAGACGAAGGCACACCTGACCATTTGTTTCGACCGGGCAGCCAGCATTTAACGGCCGTGTTCGCCGCCGGCGAACTGGGAGGCGCAAGATCATGACCGGTACGACCCTGCTCAGCGAACTGCCGCGTATTTTGGCGGCATTGTTTTTGGTTGTGTTGGCTGCGGGCGTTTCCCGCTGGCAGCACCTCGATTTAGAAAAACAGATGTTGGTCGCTGTTGTACGCGCCTTCATCCAACTGACGCTCATTGGTTACGCCCTCAACCTCATCTTTGCCGCCGATAATCCGGCGGCGATTTTGCTTATTTTGGCGGTGATGACGAGTATCGCCAGCTATACTTCCGGCAAACGCGGCGAGGGCACGCCCCACGCCACGCGCGTCGCCGCGCTGGCCATCACCTTTGGCGCGGCGTTGACGCTGGGGTTATTGGTTGGCCTGCGGGTGTTCACCTTCTCAGCTCAACAGATTATCCCCATCGCCGGTATGGTTATCGGCAATTCGATGAATGTGTGTTCTCTGGTGATGCGCCGGATGAAGGATGAAATCAAGGGGCGGCAGTTGGAAATTGAGACGGCGCTGGCTCTGGGAGCAACGCGCCAGCAGGCGGTGCGGCCTCATCTGAAAACGGCGCTGCAAAGCGGCATGATGCCCATCGTGGACAGCACAAAAACCGTGGGGCTAATCCAACTTCCCGGCGCGATGACCGGCATGATCCTGGCCGGGGCGTCGCCTTTGGAAGCGGTGCAACTGCAAATGATTGTGATGTATATGTTGATTGGCGCGGCGGCGTTGACTGGTCTGGCCGCTGCCTGGTTGTCTTACCGCCAGTTTTTCACTGCCAGCCACCAATTGGTGGCTGCCTGACGCCTGAAAGCGACTAATTTTCTGCTTCGTTTTTGAAATGGACGTCACGCTGCGGGAAGGGAATGGTGATGCCAGCCGCCTCCAGCGCCTGCTTCATGCGCCCGACCACATCGAACATGAAAGTCCAATAATCGTCGCCGCGGACGAACGGCCGTACCGCTACATCCACACTACTCTCCCCCAATGTTTGCACAAAAATCAATGGTTCCGGATCGGGCAGGACACGGCCGTCGGCGGCCAGCACGTTTGCCATCACTTGTTTCGCTTTTTCTACATCATCACTGTAGCTGATGCTGAAGACGAGATCCACCCGCAGTGTGTCCTTGGTTGAATAATTGGTGACGCCATTGTCTTGAATTTTGGAATTGGGCAGGGTGTGGACCTTGTTGTTGGCTGCCAGTAAGACGGTGTTGAACAATTGGATTTCTTGTACCCGCCCCATTACGCCGCACGTCTCGATCAGATCGCCAAGTTCAAATGGCTTAAATAGCAAAAAGATCACTGTGGCAGCAAAATTGCTCAGGGATGCCTGGAGAGCGATGCCTAGAATAACCACCACGATGCCGATGGTCGTCACGACGGTTGTCGTTGGCGCGCCTAAAAATGAGAGAGCCAAGATAAACGCTGCCAGGAGAATAAGGTAATTGACGATGGTGCCTGTTAGATTGATGAGCGAGGGTGTCAGTTCGGTGCGCTGCAGCGCCCGGCGCAAGATAGGGCGGGTGCGTCGAGAAAACCATCGCCCCAGCAGCAGGACGATGATTGCCGGCAGCAGTCGCAGCAAGAGATAGCGAAAAATTTCTTGGGATTCCAAAATGTTTTGCCAGTCGATGCCCAGCATAGATGTTTTCTCCTCTAATGGCTTTGTCGCCGGCCAATTCTAACCCAATTGTTTGCCGACGACCTAAAAAAGGATGGGCACGGCCGTTACAAAACCAGTCCATCGCCTGGCGCTGCCTTACAGCGGATTAGAGCGTGAGGGTAAAGGGATTGAGGGCGATGAGGAGCATTTGGGGCGTTAAAGTTTCCACGGCGGAGAATTTTTCATCCTGGGATAGCGCTGGATTGTGGTCGAGCAGGATAGTTGCGGCCAGTTGTATGACGCTTTGGTAGATGGCGGGATCGATTGTGTTGGGCGCTGAACCGATGACGTGTTGCCGTAAACTGCGCCAGGGCAAGACGCGGGCGCGAATGGCCGCAGCGGCTTCGGCCAGCCCGTTGGCCTGAATGGTTACTGTGTTACCCGGGTCGGCGGTGAGGGAGAGGATGGCGGCGGGAGTAGACGGCCGTTGCGCGCACGTATCTAATGTTTGCTGCAAACGCTCTAACGCCGCCAGATAGGGCAAAATATCTGTTTGTAAGGCGGCCAGGGTTAGAATTTGTTGGCCTTCTATCAGGGGTAAGGATTCGTTTTGCAAGGAAAAGGTGATGCTGTTGGCTGACGGCCGTTCCCCCAAATGCACCCACATCACCAGCCGCCCCAGCATCAAACGGTCGTTGTTATACAAAGGGTAGCTCTGTCTTGAGGTCAGCTTGACGTCGTTGAGCCAGGAACCATTCGTGCTGTCTAAATCTTCCACAACAAAGGCGTTATCCACAAAAGAAATTCGGGCATGACTGCGTGAAACCCCCAGGTTGGCAGCGTCATAATTCATAAGATCGACAAACGCAGAAGATGTAATCGACGAAGGGCCATAGCGCCCTAAGATAAAGCTGTCGGCCGATTGGCGAATGATTGGTTCATGCTCCCCGAATGAAAAACCGATGCCCCCAGACGGGATTTTTAGGTGCGGTTCACCATCGGAAGCGTCAACACCCGGCATTTCTGTGACGATGGGGATATTGATCGTTGTCCTGATTTGGGTGTTCTTATAGTTGAGTGGCGTACCGCAAAAAGCGCAGGATTCCGAACCTGAGTCATTTTTTCGATAACACCGATGGCAATAAACTTCTAGAGACATGGTGATTAATCAGAGATTGGCCTGCGAAATTTAAATCTCTACTGATCTTGCCTGAGTCGCCTATAAAAAACAGTCGGTGCGCAAGAGTAGCTGCATAGATAGTCACACACCATTCTTTCTATTTATATGACTATGGAACGAAAATTGAATAATTTACACGTTCAGATTGGACCAATCTGAGAAGATCGGTCCAATCTTTCACAGGCAGTTTAATTTTCAAGCCTACGATCAACTGGGCGGTTGCACCGTTCTGGTATTTAATCCGCGTTCCTATTGCAGATTGAAAATTGAGTCTTTAGGATTTCGTGGGGTATCGCCAAATGTAGGGGCGGGTCTTGTACCCGCCCAGACGAGGGCGACCACAAGGGTCGCCCTTACACTACCGGATTATTTAGTAAACATGCAAAAGAACCGCAGTGACCTTAAAAAAAGCCCTGCAAATGCATTAGTTCGGCATTGAGCACGGAGCCGCTGGCCGCGCCGCGCAAGGTGTTGTGGGCGATGGCCAGGAAGCGCACGGTATTGACCGGACATTCTCGTACTTTGCCGACCGTCCAGGCCAGTCCGTTGCCGGCGTCGCGGTCTTTGCGCGGCTGCGGCCGATCCGGCTCAGGGCGATAGATGAGGACGGGCTTGGGCATGGTGGGGAGCTGTTGGCAAAGCTGTGTCGGCTGCCAGTTTTGGAAGAGGGCGATGACCTCTTCTGGCGAGGCATGCTGCCGCAGTTTAACCGATACGCTGCCCAGATGGCCATCAATCACCGGCACGCGGTTGGCCTGGGCGCTGATTTTGAAGTCGGCCAATTCAAATTTGCCGTCTGCGTATTTGCCGCACAGTTTGCGCGGCTCGGTTTCCAATTTGCCATCCTCGCCGCCGATGTAGGGGATGATGTTGTCCATGATGTCCAGCGAGGGGACGCCGGGGTAGCCAGCGCCGGAAATGGCCTGCATGGTGACGACAACGGCCGTTTCCACCCCATACGCCTCATGCAAAATTTTCAGCGGCAAAACAATGCTCGTCGTCGAGCAGTTGGCATTGGCGACAATGTAACCGGGCCAGCCATAAGCCTCTTGCTGGTAGGGAATGATGCCGGTATGGTCCGGGTTTACCTCCGGAATCAGCAGCGGCACGTAAGGGTCCATACGAAACGGCGACGCGTTGGTCAGCACGGCATAACCGGCGGCGGCAAATTTCGGTTCCAATTCGCGCGCGTCGGCCGTGGGCAGAGCTGAAAACAGCACCTTTGGCTCCAGATTTGGCTCGGTGGGCTGCACAATCATGTTGGCCACCTGTTCCGGTGGGTCGCCGTCTAAGAGCCAGTTAACGCCTTCGCCATACGGCCGTCCCACCGTGCGGTCAGAGCCGGTGAGCGCGGTAATTTCAAACCAGGGATGGTCCACCAGATGCATGACAAACCGTTGGCCGACGGAACCCGTCGCCGCCAGAATACCGACAGGAATTTTGTTACTCATCACTTTCTCCATTTTGGATTTACGATTTGCGATTTGCGATTTGCGATTGAAAATCGCTCTAATCGTCAATCGTCAATAAAAAAGCGCCAAAGCCCAGATTGGGGCGATGGCGCTCGCGGTTCCACCCAAATTTAGCGCACAGCATGTCGCTGATAGCTCTCAAAACGGCCGTTAACGGAGCCAACCGGATTTTCTTACTAGCCCATTGTGTTCAGAAAACCACTCCCGGGGGGTTTTTGCCACTGTCTTTGCTGCGCTGGCTTCCAGCCAATTGGCCCTGCGCTCTCTAGAACAGACTCAGCCGCTACTCGTCCCGGTCATCGTGTTGGGGGGCAAATGCCCTTGCAGATTTCGGGGAATTATAGATTTCGACGGCCGCTTGTCAAGCGATTCGTCACGATGACCGTGCTGGACAGGCATGAAGCAGACCATTCGGCGTCCGATTATGCGGAGCGCAGCCTTTCCATCACGTCTGGCAGCAAATCGGCCAGTTCGCTCATCAGCAGGCCGGATTGGGCCGGGTAAAGTTCGGCGGCGGCGGCGTGGAGATACGCGCCCAGGCAGGCGGCGGAATATGGCTCCAACCCCTGGGCCAGCAGCCCGACAATCACCCCGCTGAGTACATCACCGCTGCCGCCCACTGCCAGGGCCGGGTTGGCAAAGGGGATGATGGTCACACGGCCGTCTGGCGACCCCACCACCGTATACGCTCCTTTTAACAAAACCACATGCCCCCACGCCTGCGCTTTTTCGCGCGCCAACGCTGCGCGGTCCATGTCTTTTAACGCGGCCAGCGGCACGGCCGTTAATCGAGCCATCTCGCCGGGGTGCGGCGTCAGGATGGTGTTGGGCGGCAGCAGTTCCGGCCAACCACTCATTTGGGACAGCATATTCAGGCCATCGGCGTCTACCACCAGCGGAGGAAGCGATTGTTTTTCAGACAACAGCGCCGTCACAAATTCAGCCGCGTTATCCATGCCCGGCCCGATCAGCAACGCGCTGGCCTGGGTTTGCAACAGCACAGCCGCGCTGTCGCGGCCCAAAATGTGGCGGTCCGGCACGGTCGGATAGGTGGCTTCGGGGAGTTGGCCGGCAATGGTGGCGCGGATGGCTTCGGGCACGGCCAGGGCGACCAGGCCAGTGCCGGTGCGGTAGGCGGCTTTGGCCGCCAGCGCGGGCGCGCCCCAGTAGCGGTAAGACCCGGCGGCGATGAGCGCCGTGCCAAATGTGCCTTTGTGGCCGGCCAACGGCCGTTCCGGCAGCAAACCCCGCGCATCATTCCCGGTCATCACCTGGACGGCCACCCCGGCCACCGCCTCCAGGTCTGGCGGGATGGCAATGTCGGCGATTACCAGTTCGCCGCAAGCCGCCGCGCCGGGGAAGATGAAGTGGCCGCGTTTTGGTCCGGCAAAGGTGACGGTGAGATCGGCGGGCAGGGCCAGCGGGTCCAGCGCGCCGGTGTCGCAGTTCAGGCCGCTGGGGCAGTCGACGGCGATCAGCGGTACGCGGGGAGAGGGGGTGTGTTCTTTTTTAGGCGGGGATTGGGTTACGGCCGTTAAATTCGTAACCTCAGGGGCCAGATCAGCGCGGCGAGCGGCCAGACCACTGGCTGCTTGCTGCATGAGCTTGGCCAGTTCGCCGCCAATGGGACGGGTCACGCCGGTTCCCAACAGAGCGTCGATCAATAGGTCGGTGATGGCGAGGCGGGTGCGCAAAACGCGGTAGCGCTGGTCGAAGCTGGCTTCTACGGCAAACAAGCCCAGCGCCAGGATTTTGGCAAAGTTTTCGTCTTGGTCGGGATTGCGGGCTTTGGTGAGGTAAAAGGCGACGTTCGCCCCTGCTTCGGCCAGATAGCGACCGGCTACCAGCCCGTCGCCGCCATTGTTGCCCGGTCCAACCAGCACCAGTACGCTGCGTCCGCCCACCGGATACCGCTCTATGATGGCATCGGCGACGGCTTTGCCGGCCGTTTCCATCATTTGGGCGTAGGTTGTGGCTCCGGAGGCAGCGGCGGCCTTTTCGGCGGCGACCATTTCGGCAACGGTAAAGACTTTGAGCATAACAACCTCTTTTGACGTTTATTTGTAATCAGACCCGAAGGGTTTTGCAAACCCTTCGGGTCTTGCCGGCTGTGTTTATTTACAAAATACCCGATTGGCGATACCAGTGCAAGGTTTCTTGGGCGCCGATGCGGAAGGGCGTGGGGCGGAATCCCAGTTCTTTTTCGGCTTTGGCGGTGCTGACGTGCCAATCTTGGAAGACGTAGGGGGCCATGTTGATGGGGTAGAAGGGTTCGCGGCGGGTGAGGCGGGAAACGGCCGTCCAGGATCGCGCCAATGTCAGCACCAGCCATTTGGGCACGTTGATGCGCCAGCGGCCAATGCCGGCCAGGTCGCTGACGACGCTGTTGACCGAGTTATGATCGAGAGATTGGCTGCAAATGTTGTAAATTTCCCCGGCACGGCCGTTTTCCAGCGCCAGCATCACGCCTTGCACCACATCGGGCACGTAAACCGGGAAGGTGATGCGTTTGCCGCCATCGACTTTGATGCGCCAGCCGCGCAGAGGTTCCTCGAAAAAGAGGCGGTTGAAGGCGTAACGGCCGTATGGGCCATAAAACGCGCCGGGCCGCAGCACAATCACCGGCAGGTTGTTTTCGCGGTGGTGGGTAAGGGCCAATTGTTCGGCTTCGTATTTGGTGCGCTGGTAAGGTTCTTGTGGGTAGCAGCGGGCGGTTTCATCTAGCACGCCCTGTTCTGGCGTTTTGCCGACGACGACGGCCGTGGAGATGTGGATGAAGCGCTGAACGGAAACGGCCGTGGCGGCTTGCAGCAGCGCATTTGTGCCGCCAACATTGGTGCGCCAGAAAGAGAGCGAATCGCCCCAAAAGCGGAACTGCCCGGCGGCGTGAATCACCTGATCACAGCCCTGGCAGGCGGCCAGCGCGGCGGCCGGGTCGCTGATGTCGTCGGTATACGCCAGGGAAACGCCAAGTTCTTGCAAGAAGCGGGTGTCGCTGCTGGGGCGCACGAGCGCTTTCACCGGATACCCTGCGGCGCGTAGTTGGGGGATGAGATGGTGGCCTAAAAAGCCGGTGGCTCCGGTGACGAGGATCATGTGCATACTTCTCCGAGTTAGAAAAAAGACGAAGGACCTGATGTGTCAATCATCGGTCCTTCGTCTTTGCTTTAGCAGGCACCCCAGGAGGGAATCGAACCCCCAACCTACGGATTAGAAGTCCGGCGCTCTGTCCGTTGAGCTACTGGGGCCAGTGAAGGCAAACGCAATTCTAATCGGCAACAGGAGGCGCGTCAACCAGTTTGCGTTGTTGCAGAAGTTGGGTGATACGGCCGTTTGCAATGTCCGCCAACAGCGTTTCCAGATCCGGCACGATCTCGTTGGCCGTGAAGCGCACGGCCCAATGATGCATCATGGGCGTAATGGCGATGATGTAAATGCCTGCGTTAAAGGCTTCCCACATTTCCATGGCCGTGCCCATGCTGGGGCGGGGCAAATAAGCGATCATCAGGTCCACTTTGGCGGCCTGACGGGTCATGGAAAGGAATGTATGGCGCGCAGTATCTTCGTCGTAATTGACGCTGTTGGGATTCAGGGCATAGGGGTCAAAAATGGAGATGTCGGGAATGTAGGCGCGCAGCGCATCGGAGATTTGGGCGCGGTAAGATTGGCTGTCTATCTGGTTGTCCAGACGTGTGCCTTGCATAATGCCGGCGATGAATACTTGCATAGGGCTACCTCGTGGGTGCGCCGCCGGTGGCGGGCGGGAAAAGGGTGAGTTGGTCGCCGGCGTGGAGGGGGGTGTTGAGGGGAACGGCCGTATTGTTGAGGGATACGGCCGTTAACAAACCTTCCGGAATCCCCAACCGGGCCGCCACCGAGGCGACTGTATCGCCGGTTTCCACGGCAAAAGAAAACGGGTGGTGTGGAGCACCACCCGCCATAGTCGGTTTGTATGGTTGCAACATACCGTAAAGCCGGATTTCAATTTCCAAAGCGGTTAATCGTCATCAAGCATCGGGCGAATGCCCTGGTAGATGCGCGCTCCGCCAAGCGTGCGAATGACAACGTCGATAGGGCGTTCCAGCCGTTCCGCCAACTCGCGCCCGGTTAATGGCTGGTTGCCGTTTGCCAGCAAAACACAAAAAGCGGCATCCACCAACGACGTCCGCGCCATAAAATCATCCGGCAGTTGGTTGAAGTATGATTGAATCATGTATTGGAAGCCATCAACCCGGCGAACTTCGCCCGTATTGGCGTCAACCAAATCAACTTCGTCCACTCCGGCATCCATTTCAACATCGGCGCCGATGTTTAACCGGTTGAACAGATAGGTTTTGAGATCCAGGTTAGACTCATCCCACCATGAATAGTCCACGTAAAACCTGGTATCGGCTGAAACTCGTTTTAACGAGTGGGATTTGAATTGTGGACGTGGATTACTGGACAAGATAACTCCTCTTTGTACTCTCTAGGTTAATTGCTGCCTTGCCAGCGGCTGCTGTCGAATCGCCAGTAATGGTCGCCAACCGCCTGGAAGGCGGGGTGGCGCACTAACTCGGCGAAAATGGGGCCTGGGGGCAGGCGGCGCAGCATGTTGATGGCGCTGTAAATAGTTTTGGCGTGGACGGTGTTTTGCGGGTTCAGGTTGGCCAGTTCTGGGAAAATTTCTCCCAGCAGCGAAGCGACTGACCGTTGGTTGGCTTCGGCGCGCCGCCACAGGGCGTCGATGGCGGCGACGACATCGGTGCCGACAATGAGCAGATCATCGTAGCCGCAGCTGACGGCGCGGCGCATGAGTTCGAATTTGATGCGGTTGTCGGCGGCCGTCGCCAGGCGCACCCATTCGCGCTGGGCGCGGCGGCGGTCGAAACCTATCATGATAACGCCAGGTTTGGGACCTGGGGCAAGGTGGACAAAGCCGCCAATGGGGATTTCGTTGTTTTCGTACCAACTGCCGAGGCCATAAATGTAGCGGTGTTCTTGCACGACCCAACCGACGATTTCTTCGTTGGTTTCGTCGTCGATGAAGAGGACGCGCTGGCGGGGGGAGTTGCTGGCAGGGAATAACGGCCGTATCCGCGCACTAAGCGGCAATGTCCCGGCGTAACGATGGGGATACATGAGGGTAAACACAACCGGCTGCGCTGTGGTCTGCGGCGGAATGTTTGACCATTCGTCATCTAATTCGCGTTCCAGCAGCAGCAGTTGCGGGCTTAACAGCGCGGTGTCATAGGAGGGCGTCTTGTTGATCAGGCGTTCCGGCACGGATTTGACGCCATCTGGCTCCAGACGTTTGAGGAACCAGGCTACCTGACCTTTGGGCGCAACTTCGTCGAACCGTTTGTCGTTTAGCAGGGCGTAATTGAGCGAGAAGGTTTGTGTTTCGATGTCGATGGCCGGGTCCAGGTCTAGATGAGGCAAGATTTCTTCTGTGCCCAGCGGTCCGCCCTCGCTGACTTCCAAAATGGCTTCGGAGAGGTGCAGGTGTCCCAGGTTGATGTCGGCCATGAGCGCTTTGACAAACCATTGGTTGGCCAGTCGAACGAACTCTGGGCGTTCGCCGAGGACTGCGGCGACTTTGTCTTCAACCAGTTTGCCTACCTGTGCTTGCAAAGCGTCCAGGTCGATTTGTTCCATGAGGTCGATTTGATCGCCATTTACCAGATTCAGGGCATGGTCGATGGTCAGATCGGCGGCAAATTCGCGGGTTTTGCCTTTCATGTTGACGGCAATGACGTTGAATTTGCCGTAGTTTGGATTAAAACCGGGGCGTACGGCCGTTACCTTGCCGTGGGCAAACTTCAAAACCGGGAAAACCAGCTCGTCGTCAACCGCAAAACTGCCTTTCGGTTGGTAAACCAGACGGTCGGCCATCAGACGTTCAATGCGATTTTGTTCCTCGGCTACTCGATGGGCAATGATGATGCGGGTAATCTGCACGGCCGTTTGCGGCTTTTCTACCTCCAAAAAATGGTTGTAGATTTGCTCGACGTCAGATTCAGTCAAAGTGAAAGCGGACCCCCAGTAGTCCGGATGTTGTGTTTGGGGTTGTATCACATCAAACTCCTGTCGCAAGGGGAAAATTTGTTCTCCAAGATAGGAAAATTATACCAATTCTAGGCTGTAGTTGCCAGTTTGGCAGTTTTCGGCTGTTTGCGGGGTAGCCAGGAATTGGCTGAACTCATTTGGAGAGGAATCTTCGGGGCGAAGAATCCCCATCTACCAGCGCCAGGAGATGCTTCCTTAAAAAAGACTCGTTGGCGTGACAGCGATTGTAACATAGGCTTGACCATTACAAGTTGCCGGCTATTCGTCTGTTTTGGGGCGTTGACGCAACGGTTTTTTATCGCTGCCGGTCTTCAAATGCAGGCCCGTTAGGGAAAAGAGGTTGTGGTCCACTGCATGCCATCCACCGCGACGCCGTTGACGCGCAAATCCCAGTGCAGATGTGGTCCATTCGACAGCCCTGTGTTCCCGCCCAGACCAATCGACTGTCCGGCGGTGACGGTGTCGCCGACGGCGACCAGAATCTCGGAGAGGTGGAAGTAGGCGGTCATGACGCCCAGGCCGTGATCGAGGATGACGGTGTTGCCGCGCAGTTCCAGCGGTTCGCTGAATACCACCACGCCATTGGCCGGCGCCAGGATGGGCGTGCCAATGCCACCGGCAAAATCGACGCCGGTGTGGAAAAGATCGATGGGGCCGTCGTTGTAGGAACGGCCGTCGCCATACGACGCAGTTACAATGGTGGTTGTTACCGGAGCCTGAAACAAGCCATCCCAAAGCTGCTGATCGCTAAAGCGCGTGTATATGCTGTCTAAAAAGATGTCTTCGTTTTGGCGGATGGCTGGGTCGAGCAGGGCGCTTAATTCTTCGGGGATGGTGATGTACTGCGTGCCATAACCGGCCGAGGCCAGAGTGACGCTCTGGTAAAATGGCGCCCAGGGCTGGCTGCCAGATCCGCTTAGTTCTAGCTCGTATTGTCCCGGCTCGGTGAACGCATCCAGGCCAACCAGAGCGACGTAGCCGCTGCCAGAGGGGGTGAAGTGCAGCGAATGACCGGCCAGTTGGCCGGTAGGCAGGCCATCCAGCAGGTTTTCGACATAAACGGAGGCAGTAAATCCCTGGCGCAAGCCAGACGGCCGTAACCGCACATCTACCCACGTGCCCGGCAAATCGCGGTAGGGTTGGTCGCCGGGAATACGCAGCCGCTGCCCAGGAAAGACAACGGCCGTGTCCAGCCCGTTCGCCGCCAGCAGATCATCCACCGTCGTCAGCGTGCGGGCGGCGATCATAACCAACGTTTCGCCAGGGGCGACAACGTAAGGCGCGCCGGTCTGCGGCAGCGGCGCTTCCGATCCGGTGCCGCTGGTGATGGAAATGGTCTGCCCTACCAGCAGTTCCTGCCGGGGATTGATGAGGCGGTTGGCGTGGGCTAATTCTGGCAGGGTGGTGTTGAAGCTGGCGGCAATGCCGACCAGAGAATCGCCCAATTGCGCGGTGTAGATGGTTTCTACGGCCGTGCCTTCACGGCCAGGAATGATGAGCGGCTGACCAATGGCCAGCAGCGCGTCTTCGCCCAGGCCGTTGGCCGCCAGCAGTTCGGCCACGCTGATGCCGTAGGTAGTGGCGATGACCGTCAGGTTTTCGCCTTCTTGCACGCGGTGGACAAATGGGATTGTCGGGACGGCCGGTGTGTTGTCCTGCGCAAAAAGCGCCAGCGGCAGCACTCCGCCTAATAGAAGCAGCGCCAGCAGCAGGCTGGCAACGAATTTTCTACGACTTGCGTGTGGCAATCGTTACACTTCCTTCTCTAAAAATTGTAGATGGTCGCCTATCTTCACCTGCGCCAGCAGGCTGGGATGCAGTTCGATGACGTAGCGCGCCGGTGCCTGGGGCACGTATGACGGCCGCCACGGCCGTGCAACCACCAGGTCCACCACTTCGCCCGCATCATTCACCCAGATGACGCCCAAATCGAAAAAGACGAAAAACATGTGGATGGCGGTATTGACGCGGGTATCGCTCTTTTCTACCAAAACCAGGCCATCGGTGGGCGACAGGGTGCGGCGGAAGGTGAAGCCGCGCAGTTTGCTGCCAAAGGAATCGCACCATTTGAGGCGTGTGGGCAGGATACGGCCGTTTTCCACCTGCTTCAGTTGACGGTAGGTAACCATGTCGGGAAGTATAGACAATCCTGAAAACCGGGCAAACGGGGCCGGTTGTAATGCCCAATTGCCCATCAACTGTTAAGCGTTGGGTCTCCGGCGCGGCGTTGGCGCAGCGCAGCGTAAATAGCCTGAGACTGCGGGTAGTGGAAAATGTGCGGCGTATGCCAAAATTCGGCCAATTGGCGATTGCCGGTCTGTTCTTCATACATCACAGCTTGCAAAAACATGTCCAGCTTGTCGGCGTCATGGACCAGATGAGCTTCCGGGGTGGCGGCGGCGTGTAGTTCTTCCCACCAGGTCAGCAGGGGCGCGGTAAAATCCGCCTGGGGCAGCATCACCTGCATGGCCTGGCGCTCGACGCTGGTTTTGATGTCTGGCGGCAGGTATTGCCAGGCAGGCGTGGGAATGTCGGTGGTCAGCGCTTCGGGTAAATCGTGCAGGGCGGCCATGGCCAGCGTTTTACCCAGGTCGATGGGTTCCTCGACGAGCGGAGCCAGCACCAGGGCGACAAATACGACGCCAAAGCTGTGGGCGGCCACGTTTTCCGCGTTGGGCACGCCGCGCTGCGCCCAGCCGGTGCGGGCAGTGCGTTTGAGTTGGTTGCCGTGAAGCAGGGTGTTGAGTACGGCCGTTACATCCATCTATCATCTCCTAAAATGAGTTAAAGTTTTGGTAGTTGGTCAGGTTTTTCAGGCAAGACCCCAAGGGTTTGAGACCCACATACTCTAAAGTCTCGGGAGCAAACCCTTGGGGTCTGTATAGTCGCATCTCTCAGGCAAGACCCCAAGGGTTTGCTACCCAAATAATCTAAAGTCTCAGGCACAAACCCTTGGGGTCTGGCTAGTCGCAAGCTTTGTATTGTGCCGGATTGCCGGACGATGGGCAATTCTACGGGCAAATCATTTAATCGCTGTTATAACTGATCGCAGAGAGGTGTTTTATGAACCAACGAACTTTTTTGCTGACGGTATTGTTACTGGGCGTCTGGTTGTTGATCGGTTGTGGCGGGCAGACGGCCGTTTCTCCGGCCAATCCGTTACCCACCCAGGCAGCGGTGGCGGTCATCGAAACGGCCGTTCCCCCGCAAGCTGCGCCGACCGATTCATCTGAGCAGCCTGCCCAGCCCATCGCTGAAACAGTCACGCCAGGCGCCGACGCGCCGTCGCCGGCGGAACGGCCGTTGCTGCCGCGCTTTTCCGGCAGCGCCGCCAACACCAATCAGGCCGCCGGACTCAACGCGCCGCCCGCCGCCCTGACCATCGCCGAAGATGCGCCGGGCGCATTTGCCGCTGCTGTTTTCACGCTAAACGCCGCGCTGCCAGCGGAACCGGCAACGGCCGTTGTCCTGCGTGCGCCAACGCCGCCGCTTACTGTTGAGCAAGCGCAGCAGTTGGCGCTTCGTTTTGGCTTTAATGGCCCCATCTACACAGAAATTTACCCGGACATCATCCAGTCGTCGGCCAATTTGCCGGCCGATGCGGCCCCGCCGCCAGAACTGCGCCAGACATTCTACGCATTCGACGGGCCGCGCACGCTGAACGTCAGCGAGGGGGTCGCCTATTACACCGACGGGGGCGTGTCGTTCGATTACACGACCCCGCTGGAGTTTGCCCAGGCGGCGCCGCTGGCCGAAGCGTTTTTACAAACACGCGGCTTGCTGGACTTTCCTTATGCGCTCCAGCCCGGATGGGGGCAGGAAGTGTTTGTGCTGCGGTTGATAGACGGCCGTGCCTTGGCCCAACCAGACATCAGCGTGGGCGTCAACAGCGATGGTGAGATCGCGTTTGTCAATTATCAGGTTGTTGGGGAGCAAACTGTGTTGGGCGAGTATCCGCTGGTGAGCGCGGAAGCGGCCTGGCAGCAGCTTCAGGCCGGGATTACGGCCGATATTGTGGCTGAGATTGCACCGCAGACGGCCGTCGCGCCCGCCGAATTGGCCACTGGTTTCCAATATTGGCCGCGCACCCATCCTTCCGGTCCAGACGTGCATCTGTATGCCTGGCCGGTAGCCTTTGCGCCGGTAGATGGGAATGGTCCGCCGCGCATTCAGGTGCTTGGCTACGCGCTGCAAGCAGATGAGGCGACGTTAGCCGCGCTGGCAGCGCAGGTGGGGCAAACGGTCCATGTTTGGGGCAGTCTGGACAGCGCGGCTAATGTTCTGTCGGTGGCCGGTTGGGAACCGCAGCCAGCGCTGAATCCGCTCTTCAAAACCGGCACGATCCAGCGGGTAGATGGGCAGGCGCGCCTGCAAGACGCGCAAAGCGGGGAAACGTTCATTTTGCCGGACACGCCCATCGACGTGGCGGAAGGTGTGCCGGTAAATGTGGTCGCCTGGGCGGTACGCGATGCCGGGCTGGCTTTTCCGGTGTTGGATTGGGAGGGGATTGATCAGCAAATGATGGATACGGCCGTGCTGCCGCAGGTAGAACAGATGGGGGAAACGGCCGTGTCCTACAGCCAGATCGTTATCGACGACGTGGCGCTTGGTTACTATGCCACCGCTGACGCGGAGGCTGCTCTGGGCACGGTTTGGCAGCCAGCCTGGCGGTTTCAGGGCACGGCCGTCAGCGGAGCCGACAATGGCGACCGGGTGGTGTTTTACGTGCAGGCCGTCGACCCGGCCTTTTGGCGGCCTTAGTTACGCATCCTGGATCATGTGGTAAACCAGGTCGCTGGCCGAAATGACGGAGAATGGTCGGAGACGGCCGTTCTCCTCGCGCACGGCTACCACGCGATGAATTTGCCGGTCCATCAATATATTAGCCACGGCAAACATGGTTGTCTCCGGGCCAACCGTGATGACCTCGGAAGTCATGAACCGGGAAACCGGCTCTGTTTGCCAGGCTGGCTCCGCAATGCAAGCGCGAACCAGATCAAAACGGGTCACAATGCCTTCCAGATAGCCGGCGTCATCCACAACCACCAGACAGCCGATGTCTTCCTCGGCCATTTGCCGGGCGGCTGCCAGCAGCGGCGTGGTTGGGCGGCAGTTGTAAACGCCGTAACGTTTAGATTCCAACACAGTGCGGCTTTGCTTCATGGGGCGCTCCTCCTTCCAACTTCATCACTGATGTTACGCACCCAAAACCCGAAGGGTTTACCTGATCTCTGGAAATGAGTGTCGATTTGGTAAAACCCTCAGGGTTTTCTCCAGAGTGACTGCGTAACATGAGTTCATCATAGTACCTCTTCCCAAACCCACAGCTATTATATCGGCTTTTGCTTTGTTGTAGATACCTGACGGGAAAGCAAAACGGGTGATGGCTTTCACGTCCCATCACCCGCTTTACTCATGCGTTACAATTTTTTAGGGAAGGAGGAAATGTCCCTAATCAATGCCATCATCCAGATCGTAGGCGTAGAAGTAACCGCCTTCGTTGATGTTCGATTGGCCGATTCGGTAGAACCAATCGTTCACCCAACGCTGCTCAAAGCGGAAATTACTTGACTGCGAGAGGGTGATTTGAGGAGCCTGATCGTGGTGCAGTTGTTGCAGGTCAAAGTAGTATTGTTCGCGGGCTTCTGGCGTCGTGGCCGATACGCCAGCGTTTACCAGTTCGGTGAATTGGGCAATTAGCTCGGCGGGCATGTTTTGCCGCCCGGCATAGGTGCCCACGGTGAATGGCTGGACCCAGTTGTGCGGATCATGAATGTCTTCGCCCCAGCCGCTGACGGCGATGGGCAGTTGTTTGGCGCGGAATGAGCGCAAGAGTGTGGGCCAGGGTAAGCCAACGATGTCTACCTGGTAGTTTGGATTGATGGTTGCCAGATTGTTTTGCAGGATTGCGCCGATGGTTTGCCGGGTGGTGTTGCCGGTATTGAAGGCTACTTGCACGCGGAAGCCGGTGTCGGGCAGTACGCCATCCCAGGCCAGAGCCAGTTCTTCAGCGCATTTGTCCAGATCGAATTCGTAGTAGGGGCCATCTTCGTTGTAGCCAAGCATATCGCGGATAATGGGGCCGTTGTTGCGCACGCCTTTGCCAAGTTGTACTTCGGCAATGAAGGTTTCGTAGTCGAAGCAGTAGTTGAAGGCTTTGCGGACATGGATGTCGGAGAAAAAGTCTGGCGGCACGCCCTGGCCATCTAGCTTGCCGCTGCCGATGTAGGGGTTGTTGCCATCCTGGTCTGTAGCGACGTTGAAGTTGAGAAAGACGTCTGTGCGGGAGACGCTGGGCAGTAAGTCCCATTTGCGCAGCGGGCCGTTGGGATTATCAGGGTTAGGCGTGCATTCGTTGGTTTTGTAATCGCAGAATTCGCCGACGAAGGGGTCTACCTGGGTTTCGTTTTCGGGTGGTACGTTGGCCGAGGCTACGTCACCGGCTTGCAGGGCGGCGAAACGGGTTCCCCATTCGTTAACCAATCGGACAATGACGGTTTTGATGCGCGGGATACCGGACGGGCCGCCTTCCCAGACGGGCATGTCGGCGGCGCGCCAGTAGTTGGGGTTGGCGACGAGGACAAATTCTTCGCCAGGTGTCCAGTGGTCCAGCATATAGGGGCCGGTGCCGTTGATGATGTCGGTGAGTTCGCTGTTTTCGGAGCCGGGGGCGTAGTGACTGACCCAGGTGGCGCAGTCGCCATCCCAGGCGCCGTTGGCGATAGCCCATTCGCTGTCCAGGATATTGCCCCAGTAGCCGGCGAGGGTGACGAGGAACGGTCCCCAGGGTTGGGTGAGATTGAAGGTGACGGTTCCGGCTTCGTCGTCGGCGACGATAGCGGCCTGGACTTGTTCGCACACGGCCGTTACCTTTGCCGGGTCTGCGGCCGTCAGGGCTTCAATATCACCGGCCAACCCACATTCGGGGTCGATGCCTTCGGTGATGTCGTAGCAGTTGCTGTAACCCAGAATGGGTTCCAGCAGGAGCCACTGCGGCCCATTGGGGTCCGATTGCAGTAGACCGCGCTGGAAGGTATAGGCCACATCGTGGGGTTCCAATGTGCCGCCATCGTGGAAGGATACGCCTTCGCGGATATTAAAGGTGTAAGTCAGGCCATCTTCGGAGATGAGGCCATTTTCCAGGCTGGGGACTTCTTTGGCCAGTGCCGGAACGACCGAGCTGCTGTCGCCCTGGTTGAAGTAAACCAGCCCTTCCATGACGTTTTGTAAGACTTGCCCGCTGGCGCTGTCATAGGCCAGGTTGGGGTCCAGGGTATCAATGTCGCCGAAGGTGAGGGAGACGTAGGTTCCGGGTTCAGGGGGCGAGAAAGACACCGGCGCTTCAGGTTCTGGCGTAGCCGTGACCACAATTTGCTCGCTGATGACGCGGGTTACTTCCACGGCCTGCCCTTCTTGGGTGATTGTTTCCGTGATAACACGAGTAACTTCCACCGGGACTTCTTTCACCACCTCAACGGTTTCTGGCTGACAGGCAGCCAGTCCTAAGATAAGGAGCGCCAGAGCGGCGAAGAACAAACTTAATTTTGTTGTTGGACGTTTGGTTGAGAACACAGATTTCCTTCTCCTTTTGTAAATAAATTTTGACCTTAAGCGGTCGGTAAATGCCCCGATTTTGCGTGCCATGCGCTGCGGCGGGAAAAAGTCGCGGCGGCTCCACTTGGGACATGAACATTTTACAACAGTATCATTTTGGTGTCAATACGGTGACAATATAGGATTATATAGTGAAATTACAGGGTCTTTTTGTGGTCTGCGCCCAAGAAATAGACATAAGGATGGGCGAGGTGATGGGTGGTGGCAGAGGTGTGTAGGCGGATGGGAAACGGCCGTGCGCCCGCACGCGCAAACGACGAATATAAAAATCCATAAAAAATTTTTTTGCCCTGGACTTGCTCATTTCTTAAGGCTGGTTATACTAATTTAGGAAAAAGCTCCCATGAGTCACATCCATTTGAATTTGTTGTCCCAATTCTTGCTTCCTTGACTGCGATTGACTTGGCAAGCACATGGAGCATGATCGAATTCACACAGACATAAAAGCTCGTTCATTGCCAACAATGCGCAGCGCGCCAACGATGCGCAGCACGCCAATGATGCGCAGCACAGAATACAGTTCGGAGTTAACCCGATTTTGCGGGGAAAATTATTCTGAACACAAGATGACCTCTAATAACTGGCACTAGCATAGCCGCCCAAGTCATTCCCATGACAAACCACTCTGCTTAAAACAGCAGCCGCTAAAACCGCAATCAACTGCAAACCACACATCAAATTCATTAGCCCAATCGGGATATTGAAGCATATAGCGTGAGACAGAAAGGAGGCCCTATCGATAAGTTCGCTTATTTGTTTCCATATTTGTAAACCCCAACTTAAAACTTTTCGGAGGAGAATTTCATGAATAAAAAACATTTTTTAACCCTGGTTAGCTTCGTGCTGATAGCTTTGTTGCTGGTTGCATGTGGCGGCGAAGCCCAGGTGGAAACCGTGACCGTCGAAGTAACGCGAATTGTGGAAGTGCCGGCCGCCGCTCCTGCGGATGCCGCCGCCCCGGCCGCTCCCGCCGCTGAAGGCATTACCCTGCAAACAGTGCGCGAACGTGGCACAGTTAAATGTGGCGGTAATCAGGCCGTCCCTGGCTTTGGGTATATCAACCCAGATACCAACGAATTTGAAGGCTTCGACATTGACTTTTGTAAAGCTGTTGCCGCCGCTGCGTTAGGCGACGCTACAGCCTTCGAAATTCGGCCGACCACCGCTAACGAACGCTTCCCCGTTCTGCAATCTGGTGAGATTGACGTCCTTATCCGTAACACCACCTGGACCCTAAGCCGCGACACCCAATTGGGCGCCGATTTCCAACCCACCACTTTCTTTGATGGGCAGGGCATGATGGTCCGCAAAGACAGTGGTATTACCGATTTGGCCGGTCTGGCTGGCGGCACCATTTGCGTGCAGTCTGGTACGACAACAGAAAAGAACCTGGCGGACGTTTTTCGCGCTCAGGGCATAGATTTTGAGCCGGTTGTGTTTGATGACGCAGACAAGACTCGCGAAGCGTATGACGCTGGCCAATGTGATGGGTTTACCACCGATAAATCTGGCCTGGTTTCACAGCAAATTTTGTTGGCCGATCCGGCAGCGCACACCATTCTGGACGAAACCATGTCTAAAGAACCTCTGGGTCCGCTGACTCGTCATGGCGACAACAACTGGGGCGACATTGTGATGTGGACGGTAAACTGCACGTTCCAGGCTGAAGAATTGGGCATCGATTCCACCAATGTTGACAGCTTCTTGGGCGGCGATGACCCGGTTATTCAGAATGTGTTGGGTGAAACCGGCGATTTGGGCGCTGGCATGGGCCTGAGCAATGATTGGTGTTATCAGGTTATCAAGCAAGTCGGCAATTATGCCGAGATTTATGCGCGTAACCTGGGTCCGGACACGCCGTTTAATTTGCCGCGTGGTCTGAATCAACAATGGACCGACGGTGGTTTGCTGTATTCCCCGCCATTCCGTTAGATCGACGTTGTAAGTTGATGAGTTAAGGCACAGCCCGGCATTATGTCGGGCTGTGCTTTAAGTAAGGGAACGGCCGTTGCCCTTCCCATCGAGAGGTATCAGCCATGGCAGAATTAAGCCCTACTCCCCCAAAGGGTCAGGAATCGATTCCTTTCTGGCGTGATGGTCGAGTGATTGGGGTGCTGGCGCAGATTGCCTTTGTGGTAATGGTTGTTCTGGGCACCGCCTGGCTCCTGAATAATGTCAACGACAATATTGGCGCTTTAGGGTCGTTTCGGTGCGCTGATGGCACAGAAAGCTTCCGCTGCGGGTTTAATTTTTTAAGTATTGACGCGCAGTTTGACATTTCAGAATCCATCATTCGTTATGAGCCGAGCGATTCTTATGCCCGCGCGCTGCTGGTTGGCGCGTTGAACACCCTGAAGGTCACCGTTTTGGGCGTGATTTTGGCCACGATTTTGGGCACACTGGCGGGCATTGCGCGGCTTTCCACAAACTGGTTGGTGAGTAATATGGCCAAGTGGTATGTGGACTTTTTTAGAAATACGCCGTTACTGCTGCAACTGTTTTTCATTTATTTTGGCGTTATTCTTTTATTTCCCGCGATTAAGGACGCCATTCAGCCGTTTGGTCTGCCCATTTTCCTGAGCCAGCGTGGTATCAATATGCCTGGACCTGTGTTTATGCCATCCTTCTCCATTTGGATGGCTTTTCTGGTTTTGGGGATTATTCAGGCGCAGGTGACCTGGCTGTTTTTAGGGCGACGGGAGGAGCAGACGGGCAAGAGCAGCAATCGTGGTTTATGGGCGTTCCTTTCTTTTGTGTTGGTGGCGGTACTTGGCTGGTATGTGGCCGGGGGGACGGCAAACTCGCAGGGGATTATGGTGACCAATGCCACTCGCGTGCGGGAGTTTGGCGATATTGAGACGCTGGTATTGAGTCGGCTGCCGGTAAGCGATTTGGGGGATATAGACACGGCCGTTGCCGATGGTTCCCTGTCAACAGAAGCCCTAACGACCGCCTCGCTCCAAATCTGCGCCGTCAAAGACGCGCCATCCGAGGTCAATTTTACCTCGCAGCTTCGCCGAGCGGGTATTCCCTTCGTCGTCAATCGCACTGATCGCCTGAATCAGGCGACAGAAGCGTATGTCGCGGGCGATTGCGAAGTGCTGGTTGCGCCGCAAGCGGCGCTGGCTTCCGAACGAAGTACATTGGAAAACGGGGCCAACCATTCTGTGATTGCCATAGCCGAGACGCCGGTACGCATATCTGTGCCGCGCATTGAAGGGCTGAATTTCATCGGCGGCATTAAGCTGACGCCCAGTTTTGCGGCCATTTTGATTGGGTTGGTTCTGTACACCGGCGCGTTTATCGCCGAAATTGTGCGTGCCGGCATTCAGTCGGTCGCTAAAGGGCAAACGGAAGCGGCGCGAGCGTTGGGTCTTTCTGAGTCGCAGCGGCTGCGGCTGGTGGTGCTGCCCCAGGCGATGCGGGTCATCATTCCGCCGCTAACCAGTCAATATCTGAACCTGGCAAAAAATTCGTCGCTGGCTATTGCGGTTGGCTTTGCGGATTTGTGGGCCATCGCTTATACCACCCTGAACCAATCGGGGCGTTCGGTGCAGGTGTTTATGATTGTCATGGCTGCTTACCTGACATTGAGCCTGAGCATTTCCTTTATGCTGAACTGGTATAACCGGCGGATTGCCCTGGTGGAGAGATAACGATGACGACCTGGATACAATCTTTACAAGAACGGGTGGGAAACGGCCGTGAGTTTCATTTCGACAGCGGCCGTTTTATCCGCGAAAACATTACCAAGAGCTGGCTATTTACCCTCTGGCTGATCATCCTCACGTATCTCACGCTTGCCTATACCATCAGCCAATTCCGCAGCCTGCCATTTACCACGGGGGTGTTGGTGTTGGCGTGGCTGCTAACGGTCAGCCTGACGGTTTATAACGAAATAACCCGCAGTCACAATACCCTGACTTTGTGGCTGCGAAACAATCTTTACAGCTCCATCACCAATACGCTGCTCTCGCTGCTGCTGGTGTTGGCCATTGTAGCGGCCGTGTGGGGCTTTATTGATTATGCCTTCTTGCGCGCCAGCTTTACGCGGGTGCCAGAGGAAGCACAGGCCATTCTGGCGCAATTTGATTCGCCCGGCGCGAATTGGGGCGCTGTTTTAGACAACATGCGCAATCTGATGGTCTTCCGCTACCCAAAAGAAGATAGTTGGCGTTTGTGGTTTGTGATCCTCTATATGGGCGCTTTGTTGGCCGCGAGTACGTTTGTTTTTTCGCAGGAGCGTTTTCGCCGTCACCGGATACGGCAGGCGTTAACCGGAATTTGGTTGGCCACGCCGGTCTTAACCTTCATGCTCCTTTTGGGGGTCAAGCCAGTTCCCGGCCGGACGGTGGATTTTCTCATCAGGTTGCTGGCTGTTTTGGCAGGGCTGGTGGCTTTGTTTTTCTTATCACGCGGGCTGCTGAAGCGGTTTCCCAGCCTGATCGTGTCGTTTTTGGTGACTGTGTTGTGGGCGGCGGCGGCGGTAACGGCCGTTTACCTCCTCCGAGGCACACTCGTCGCCGGTCTTAACCCCGATATTGCCTGGGGCGGCCTGTTACTCACCCTGATCATTGCCGTCTTTGCCATTGTCGCTTCATTCCCGCTGGGCGTGCTGCTGGCGCTGGGCCGGCGCAGCCAGATTCGCGGCATTCCACCCTGGCTCACCTATTCCACAGCGGCCGTATTTACCGCCTATTACCTGTATACCAACACCCTGCCCGCTTTTGCCGCCGCCACCACCATCGTGCAGCAGTTATTCTCGCTCTGGCCCTTGTTATTCCTGGTTATCGCTTACCTGTTCCAGAAATACTTTAAGGGAAACGTGGTGGCGCTGTTCTGTACGTTTTATATCGAAGGCATTCGCGGCGTACCGTTGATCACGGTCCTGTTCATGTCCATCATTTTGTTCCCCATCTTGCTGCCCAAAGGCATGGAAATCTTAAGCACCTGGCGCGTCATGGCTGCGGCTGCCCTGTTCGCCGCCGCTTACCTGGCTGAAAATGTGCGCGGCGGCTTACAGTCCATTCCCAAAGGCCAATACGAAGCCGCCGATGCCATCGGCCTCAATACGTTCCAAAAATACCGCCTCATCATCCTGCCGCAAGCTATTCGCACGGTAATCCCGGCCATCGTTGGGCAATTCATCGGCTTGTTCAAAGACACAACCCTGATCGCCATCGTTGGTTTGGTTGAATTGTTGGGCGTTGCCAACCTGATCTCAGCGCAAACTGATTGGTTGGGCGTGCGCCGCGAACCTTATATTTTCCTGATGCTCATCTACTTTACCGGTAGTTGGGTCATGGCCACCTCCAGTCGTCGCCTGGAGAAGCGCATGGGCGTTGGTGAGAGATAAACCGCAAAAGCGGAAGAGGTAAATCATGACAACAACAAAAAGTAGCGCAACCCCATTAACCAAGGCCGAAGAGGTCATTGTTTGTAAAGATGTTCAAAAGTGGTATGGCGATTTTCACGCCTTGCGCGGCATTAGCCTGACGGTGAAAAAAGGGGAAGTGATCGTTATTCTGGGACCGTCTGGTTCCGGCAAATCGACGTTTATCCGCTGCATCAATCGCCTGGAAGAACACCAGCAGGGCGAAATTAGCGTTGAAGGAACGATACTCAACTATGACGTGCGCAATATCGCGGAAATTCGCCGCGAAGTGGGCATGGTTTTTCAACAGTTCAACCTGTTTCCCCACCTGACGGTATTGGATAACGTGACCCTGGCGCCGATTCACGTCCGCAAGTGGTCGCGCGACCATGCGGAAGACCGTGCCATGCACTGGCTGACACGTGTAGGTATCCCGGAACAGGCCAACAAATATCCGGGCCAGTTATCCGGCGGCCAGCAGCAGCGGGTGGCCATCGCCCGTACCCTGACTATGGAGCCGAAGATTTTGCTGTTTGATGAGCCAACTTCAGCGTTGGATCCGGAAATGATCAAAGAAGTGTTGGATGTAATGCGTGATTTGGCGACCGAAGGGTATACCATCCTGGCGGTGACGCATGAGATGGGGTTTGCCCGCACGGTGGCGGATCGCATTATTTTTATGGACGCAGGGCAAATTGTGGAAGAGAACACGCCGGAAAACTTCTTTACCAATCCTGATAATGAGCGCACGAAGCTGTTCTTGAACCAGATTTTGCATCATTAAATCATCCTGGCAGATTAAGATCAGGTTATGTGGGCGCTGCGTGATACGCAAGATCATCACGCAGCGCTCGTTCCACTGCCCTCCCCGGACTCCCGAAGTACAGGCAACCTATTGAACCAGCACAACCGGCCGACGCCGGTTGTTTTGCGTCCCGCCTGGATGAAATCTGATATACGCCAAGCCGCAGAAGTAAAGTTTACCGCCCTGGCCTAATCGGCAGGTTTTTCTTCGTGGCGGCGCGCCGCATTCCTGAAATCCTCTTCCTTTTACCGTTCATTGCATCGCGTCGTCAACCAATCGGTTGATAGCCGCCCGCCTGTTGGTGGAGCGGCGAATCAGCCAATCGTTGTTGCCCTTTCCGCTCATTGATTGATTCTAGAAAGGTGGGGATCGTCTACCATAGAACCATCTAGCAAGAAGGAAGGACAACCATGAATCCGGTAATTGCAGTACATAATTTACGCAAAACGTATGGGCCGGTAACGGCCGTTGACACCATCTCCTTCACGGTGCAGCCAGGCGAAATCTTCGCCATCGTTGGCCCAAACGGCGCGGGTAAAACAACCGCGGTCGAATCGATCATCGGGCTGCGCAAACCAGACAGCGGCGATATTCGCGTGCTGGGTCTGGATCCGCAGACGCAGAGCCGTGAATTGAAACAGCGCATCGGCATCCAATTGCAGCAGGCGGCCCTGCCCAGCCGCATCAAAGTGTGGGAAGCACTGGCCTTGTTCGCCACGTTTTACGACCATACCCTTGCCTGGGAGCCGCTTCTGGAAACCTGGGGACTGGCTGAAAAGCGCAATGCCCAATTTGCCAAACTCTCAGGCGGCCAGAAACAGCGGTTGTTCATCGCCCTGGCGCTGCTCAACGACCCTGAGGTGGTTTTTCTGGATGAACTGACCACCGGCCTGGACCCGCAAGCCCGACATACCACCTGGGATGCCGTGCGCGCCATCCGCGAGCAAGGCAAGACAGTCATTTTGGTGACTCATTTTATGGAAGAAGCAGAGCAACTGGCCGACCGGATGGCGATTATTGATGGCGGCAGAGTGGTGGCTCTCGATACGCCGCAGGCGTTGGTTCAGGGGCTTCAGGCGGGCAGCCGGGTGCGGTTTACCAGCTACAATGGGTTTGATGTTGGGCTGTTACGGCCGTTACCCGGCGTGACGCAGGTGGAGCAAAACGGCCGTCAAATCACCGTCCATGGCAGCGGCCCATTACTCAGCCATGTTGTCTCGGCCTTAAACAGCCAAAACCTGGCCCCCGCCGACCTGAGCGTCGAGCAGGCCAATCTGGAAGACGTATTTCTGGCCCTTACCGGCCGGCAAATTCGAGATTAGTCTGGACAATTATCGCCAGACTACCTGATTGACAAATCTCAGAATTTTACCGCGGAGGGCGCAGAGGACGCGGAGGTTTTCTCTGGTACAAATTCCGCGCTTTCTGCGGTTAGATAAGGTTTGTCAGTCAATCAGGCTAGACTACCAAGGAGCGAGTGTTCTCATGAAAACTTTGTGGAAAATGATTTGGACAGAGCTGAAATTGCAACTGCGCGAACCGGTTGGCGTTTTTTTTACCCTGGCTTTTCCCTTGATGCTGCTGTTTATCTTTGGCAGCATCTACGGCAACGAGCCGTCAGATTATTTGGGCGGCCACGGGTCTATCGACATCTCTGTGCCGGGCTACATCGGCATGATTATCGGCACGATTGGGATGCTTAGTCTGCCCATTGCCCTCTCCACCTACCGCGAGCAGGGTATCCTGCGCCGCCTGCAAGCCACGCCGCTGCCCTCCAGCATCATTCTCTGGTCGCAGGTGGCCGTCAACGTCATCATGACCCTGTTAGGCGCTTCGATGTTGGTGATCGCCGGGTTCGTCGTTTACGATCTCAGCGTGCCTCAGGCGTCGTTGGGGCTGCTGCTGGCCGTCATTTTAAGCGGGTTTAGCTTTCTGGCGGTGGGTTTTGTGTTGGCCGGGGTGCTGCCGACGGCGCGTTCGGCGCAGGCGGTGGGGATGGCTTTGTTTTACCCCATGCTGTTTCTTTCTGGCGCAGCCATGCCGCGCCAGGTGATGCCGGAAGGCGTGCAGAAATTCTCCGAACTATTGCCGTTGACCCATGTGGTAAAGTTGTTGGAAGGATTGTGGCTGGACGGCGTCTGGAACCAGACCTCGCTAGCGGTAGTAGTGGGGTTGTTGATGGTTTGTCTGGTCATTTCGCGGCGCACTTTCCGCTGGGAATAGGTGCTGTTAAACTGACGTCATCGGTCATGCGGCATTTGTTAGACGCCGCATGACCGTCTTCGCAGGCAGGTGAGATGATGAAAAAGGACGCAGGAACAGGCGCGCAAAAAGATATTTGGGAACGGACGGGCTGGCTGTGGACGGCCGTTTTCCACCTCAATCTTGTCGTGGTCATTGTTTTAGGGCTGACCAGCAGCGACAACGCAGGCTACGAGGGCCGCATTCTCGCCCTGGGCATTGGGTTGGCTGTGTGGCAGGCCGGGTTGATGTATGGGCTGATGCGCCTGGGGCTGCGCGAACGGCCGTTACTCGCGGTCTTTCTGGTGGCTCTGGGGGTTGTCTTCTGGTTTTTACTCGTTCGCATCGACCCCCTTTTTTACTTCTTGCTGGGCGGATTGTTCCCCTTCATCTACATTTTTTTGCCGATTGGCTGGGCAGTGGCGATGACCTTTTTGATCAATGGCTTGGCCGCCTACGACAATTATTTGATGAACCAGACACCAAACTGGTGGGGCACGGGACTGTTGTATTGGCTGGGGTATACGGCCGTAGCCGTGTTATTGGGCATCTGGATTTACGCCATCATCCGCCAGAGTTCGCAGCGGCGAGAATTGATTGTGCAGTTGCAGCAAACACAGGCCGAATTGGCCGCCGCCGAGCGGCGCGAAGGCATGTTGGAAGAGCGCGAACGGCTGGCGCGGGAGATTCACGATACGCTGGCCCAGGGATTTACCAGCATTGTCATGCATCTGGAAGCCGCCGAGCAGGCCATCGACACAGATCCGGAGCGGCTGCGGCGACATCTGAACAGGGCGCGGGAGTCGGCCCGCGCCAGCCTGGAACAGGCGCGCGATGTGGTGCAGGATTTGCGCCCTGACTTGCTGGCGCGCCAATCGCTGCCGGAAGCGGTCGAGCGAGTAGCGGCGCGATGGCAGGAAGAGACGGGGATTATGGCTACGGCCGTCATCACCGGCGACACCCTGATACTGCACCCAGAGCTAGACATCACGCTGCTGCGCGCCGTGCAGGAAGCGTTGGCCAATGTGCGCAAACACGCCCAGGCGCAGCAGGTGACTGTGACGCTTTCTTATTTGAGCGATATGGTGCTGCTGGATGTGCAGGATGACGGCGTAGGCCTGGCCGGGGGAACGACCGTAACCCATCCGCATTCCGGTGGGTTTGGGTTGGTGGCCATGCGCGAACGGGTGACGAAACTGGGGGGCGAACTGCTCATCGAAAGTGAACCAGGCGAAGGGACAACCGTGGCCGTGTCGATTCCGTTGAACAGTCAACAGCGAATCGATGCCGATGACCACAAAACGGGTGACGAATGATAGACGAAACGAAAAGCCAGATTCAGATAGTCATTGTGGACGATCATCCGGTGGTGCGGGAAGGGTTGGCCGGCATGTTGGCGGGGCAGGCGGATTTTGTCGTGGTGGGCATGGCGGCCGATGGCGCGGAAGCGATTGCCCTGGATGCCCGTCTTGCGCCGGACGTTATTTTGATGGATTTGCGCATGCCGGGCGTGGATGGCGTGGGCGCGATTCAGGCGATTAAGAGGCAACGGCCGTCGGCCAACATCCTCGTTCTCACCACCTACGACAGCGACGCCGACATCGTGCGCGCCGTGGAAGCGGGCGCCACCGGCTACCTGCTGAAGGACACGCCGCGCGAAGAGTTGTTCCGCGCCGTGCGCGCCGCCAGCCGTGGCGAATCAGTCCTGGCTCCGGCCGTCGCCGCCCGCCTGATGACCCGGATGCGCGCCCCGGCCGAAGAAGCGCTCAGCAGCCGCGAAATTGAAGTGCTGCAACTAGTTTCCACCGGCAACAGCAACCGCGAAATCGGCAAGGCGCTGCACATCAGCACAGCCACCGTCAAAACCCACCTCATCCACATCTTCGACAAACTGGGCGTTAATGACCGCACCTCGGCAGTAACGGTGGCCTTGGAGCGGGGGATTATTCGTTTAGAGTAGGTGTAGCGGCACAGACCCTAAGGGTTCGCGCAAGATTAACTTCTCCAGTCTTCCAAAGTCCAAACTTATTTTTGAACGAACCCACAGTGCTTTGTAAGGCCAGTTTTTTGAAATTTACGCCTCGTAGCCGCGATATCCTTACCGCGTATTTTCCAGAGCGCGGTAAGGATACCGCGGCTACAAACTAATCTAAAGCCCAAACTTATTTTTGAACGGACCCACAGTGCTTTGTAAGGCCAGTTTTTTGAAATTTACGCCTCGTAGCCGCGATATCCTTACCGCGTATTTTCCAGAGCGCGGTAAGGATACCGCGGCTACAAACTAATCTAAAGCCCAAACTTATTTTTGAACGAACCCTTAGAGTCTTCCCAGAGTTTGCTATGTGGGGCGCACAGGAGTAACATTCCTTACTTTTTTCGAGGTAAAAATTGATGCCCGTACAACCATTAACGCCAGAAAAACTCCGCCACACTGTCGATCCCAATCTCTTCACTTTTGAAACAACCGCTGAACTGCCGCCCAGCACCCACATTATCGGTCAGCCGCGCGGCACGCACGCCATAGAATTTGGCATTGGCATCCAGAGCCAGGGCTACAACATCTACATTTTAGGGCCGATGGGAACCGGGCGGGCGACGGCCATTGAGCGGTTCTTGCAAGATCGCACGGCCACTCAGCCCCCGCCGGCAGATTGGATTTACGTCCACAACTTTAGTTTGCCCCATCAACCCCGGGCCATTGAACTGCCGGCCGGGCAGGGCAGCGTTTTCCAGGCGCGTATGGCGGCGCTTATCGCCCGGATCAGTGAAGATTTGCCCACAGCGTTTGAAACCGAAACCTACAAAGACGCCATCCAGGCTGCCCGCAATGCGTTTGATGCCCAGCAAGACGCCCTGCTCATGGCTTTACAAGAAAAAGCGACGGCCCAGGGCTTTGGCCTGATCAAAACAGCCAGCGGCGTCACCATTGCGCCGGTGCGGCATGGTCAGCAGTTAACTCCAACCGAACTGCAAAACATGTCCCTGGCTGAACAGCAAGAGCTGGAAAATTTGCTGGAATCACTGAGCGAAGAACTGGAAGAAACCCTATACCAGGTTTACCAGTTGGAAACCGGTATGCGGCAGCAAATCCAGGAAATTGATCGCACCGTGGCTGAAGCGGCCGTGCAGCATCATTTTGCCGAACTCCACGAGACCTATCAGGCTCATCCAGAGGTGTTGCTCTATCTGGACGAAGTTCACCAGGATGTTTTGGACCAGATCGACGATTTTGCGCCGCAGCTAGACAGCGAAGAAGAGATCAATTTGCGCCGGTATGAGGTCAATCTGGTTGTCGATAACAGTAAAACGGATGGCGCGCCGGTTATTGTGGAGCAAAACCCGACGTATAACACGTTGTTTGGCCGCCTGGAATATGAAATGGAATCCGGTGTGGTGTTTACGCATTTCACCAACATCAAAGCGGGCAGTTTGCACCGGGCGAATGGCGGCTATCTGATTATGCAGGCGACGGATTTGTTGAAGAATCCGGAGGCCTGGGAAGCCTTGAAGCGCGCTTTACGCGGGCAGGAAATCCAAATTGTGCCTTATGCCACCATGGACGATACCCGCGTACTGGCTAAGTCGTTGATGCCGGAACCGATTCCGCTGCAGGTGAAAATCATCTTGATGGGCAGCATGGATGTGTATTACCTGATGTACCAGCAGGACGAGGATTTTTCGGATTTGTTTAAGGTGCGGGCGGATTTTGATTCGACGATGCTGCGTAATTTGGACAATATGCAAGAATACGCGCATTTTGTCGCCACGCGCTGCCATGAGGAAAAGCTGCGCCATTTTGACCGCACGGCCGTTGCCAAAGTGATCGAGTTTGGTTCGCGGCTGGTCAGCCAGCAGGCTAAGTTGTCTACCCGGTTTGGCGCGGTTGCAGACCTGATTCGGGAAGCAAGCTATTGGGCGGGGGTTAACGGCCGTATCGTCGTCACCGGCGCAGATGTCCAACAAACCCTCAACGAGCGCATCTACCGTTCTAACCGCGTCGAAGAAATTATCCAGGAAGAAATTTTGGAAGGCACGTTGTTCATCGCCACCCGTGGCGCAGTCGTCGGGCAGGTGAATGGGCTGTCGGTGATGGATATTGGCGATTACAGCTTTGGCCAGCCGGGGCGCATCACGGCGCGCACCTTCATGGGCGAAGGCGGCGTCATCCACATCGAGCGGGAAACAGAAATGTCTGGCCCCATCCACGAAAAAGGTGTGCTGACCCTGAACGGGTATCTGGGCGGCACGTATGCTCAACAGCAGCCGCTGTCGCTGACCGCCAGCCTGACCTTTGAGCAAAATTACGTGGGCATCGAGGGGGACAGCGCCTCTTCCACCGAATTGTACGCCCTGCTGTCCAGTCTCAGCGAGATTCCCATCAAGCAGGGAATTGGCGTGACTGGTTCGGTGAATCAGCGGGGCGAGGTGCAGCCGATTGGCGGCGTGAATGAGAAGATCGAGGGTTTTTTCCGGGTGTGCTGCGCGTGCGGGTTGGATGGCGAGCAAGGGGTGATCGTTCCTGCCAGCAATGTGGATTCATTGATGGTGCATGAAGATGTGGTAACGGCCGTGGCCCAGGGCAAATTCCACGTCTGGCCGGTGCGCACCATCGACGAAGGCATCGAACTGCTCACCGGCATTCCGGCCGGCGAATTGGATGCCGATGGCCTCTACCCGGAGGGCACAGTCCACTATGCCGTGCAAAACCGCCTGCTGGAACTGGCTGAAGATCTGAAAACGTTTGGCAATGGGGAAGAGTAACGACGAACAATAGGCGAGTGTCGCATCACTCGCCTTTGTCATCACCCAAACTGCTTAAAAAACCGCGCAAAAACCTCAATCGCATAATCCAGCATCGCCAGCGTCAGCGACGGGTAGACGCCAATCCAAAACGTCTGATTCATCACGATATCTGTGTTTGTCAGGTCGCCCACCACGCGGTAGGGGACGTCCTGGTAGGCTGGCTGCCGGGTGATGTTGCCGCTGAACAATAGGCGCGTAGCGACCTGATTGGTTTCCAGAAAGTTAATCAGCTCATTGCGCGAAAACGGGGCGTCTGGCCGCACCGTCAACAAAAAGCCAAACCAGCTGGGGTCGCTGTCCGGCGTGGGTTCCGGCAAAATCATAAATTCCTCGAAGTCGGCCAATCCCCTGCGCAAATGCTGCCAGTTGCGCTTGCGCGTCTCAATGAAGGCCGGCAGCTTTTGCAACTGCGCCAGCCCAACGGCCGCTTGCATATCGGTTAGCTTCAGGTTATAGCCCACATGTGAATAGATGTATTTGTGATCGTAGCCGTAGGGCAATGTGCCAAGCTGCCACTCGAAGCGCGTGCCGCAGGTGTTGGCTTCGCCGGGGGCGCACCAGCAGTCGCGCCCCCAATCGCGGAAAGATTCTACCAGCTTTTTTAGCCGCGAATGGCGCGTCAGCACGCAGCCCCCTTCGCCCATGGTGATGTGATGGGCCGGGTAAAAGCTGATGGTTGCCAGATGGCCGAATGTGCCGGTCAGACGGCCGTGATACGTGCTGCCCAGCGCGTCGCAGTTGTCTTCGATGAGCCACAGGTTGTGGCGGTCGGCAATTTCTACCACCGTGTCCAGTTCAAATGGATTGCCCAACGTGTGGGCCACCACAATGGCTTTGGTGCGCGGCGTAATCGCCTCTTCCAGGTGAGCCATCGACAAATTGTAAGAGGGCAGGTCGATGTCCAGAAAGACGGGCGTGAGTCGATTTTGCACGATGGGATTGACCGTGGTGGGGAATCCGGCGGCGACGGTGATCACTTCGTCGCCGGGTTTGATTTGCCGTTCTTCCAGCGTGGGCGAGGTGAGGGCGGAGAGGGCCAGCAAGTTGGCCGAGGAACCGGAATTGCACAGCATGGCGTGGCGCACGCCGACGTAGCGGGCGAATTCGCGCTCGAATTGCAGGGCGAAACGCCCGGTGGTCAGCCAGAAATCCAGCGAGGCGTCGACCAGGTGGACCATTTCATCGCCATCGAAGGAACGGCCGGAAACGGGCACGGCCGTTTCCCCAGGAATAAATGTCTTTTCGGCGAATTCGGCTTCGTAATATGCCTGTACCAGTTCTAAAATGTGCTGCCTGATTTCCTTGCTTTTGCTCATGCTTTGCTCCGCAGCCAGAATGCCTTGCGCGGGGCAAGGGTTCCAGATGATGCCGTGAATTACGTCAGGATTGGTAACTACTTACCACAGAGACACGGAGGACACAGAGATTAAACTGTAGAACCCCCGTGTTCTCTGTGCCTCGGTGGTGAACTCTTAGAGAGGCTTCGTAATAACCAGGATTGTGGCCGTTTCTACCGGAAACGCCCATGACGTTTTGCCGCCTAATTGTAGCCGATAGTTGGGTTTCGCCACGCGCGGGCGGCTGGCGCTTAGGGGGTGCTGAGGAAAACGGCCGTTTTCAGAAGACCAATGATGCTTTTTGCGTCACGCAGACGGCCGTCTTGGGCCATCGTCACCAGTTCAGCCAACGGCATTGGGTGCAGCTCAATCTCCTCATCCAGATCGCCAGCCAGGGGGTCGGCGTGCAGGCCAGTGGCCAGATACAGGCGCATCAACTCATCAGAAACGCCCGGCGACGGCCAAATTTCGCCCAAAAAGTGAAAGGACTCTGCCCGGAAGCCGGTCTCTTCGCGCAGCTCACGCTGGGCGCACACCAGCCAGGCCTCATCCCAGCCACGCGTGCCCGCCGGTAATTCCAGAATGGTTTCACCCAGCGCCAGCCGGTATTGGCGCAGCATCAACACTTCCAGGCCGTCAGCGCCTTCGCGCATAGGCGCCAATACCACCGCCCCCGGATGCTCGATAACGCCTTTTTTAATCCGTTCACCGGTTGCGGCTTCCAATTCATCCACCCGAAATCGCCACGAACTTCCTTGCCAGATGATGTCTGAATGTACCGTTTTCATGGTCTTCTCCTGATAACCTTCCGGATGTTTGCCGTGTGGGTTCCCTCTGGCGCGCGCCTTCGGGAGGCTGCCAACAAAATACGTGATGCATGGTAAACACCATGCATCACGTATTGTTGAGCAAATATGGGGCGCGTGTTTTAACCGCGCCGGAATGTCTATCGTTTATCGCGGCGGAATGCGAATGACTTGTCCCACAAAAATAAGCGTGGGATCGGCGATGCCATTGTAGGCTGCCAGTTCATTGGTGGTCAGGCCGTAGCGGAGGGCAATGCGGAACAGATTTTCGCCAGCCTGGACAACATGTACCTGTTCGCCGGTGGTGGGCGGCGTCGTGCCGGTGGGCGGCGTGGAACCGGCAACCGGAATGACGAGTACCTGGCCTACATCTAGCTGATTGACGTTGGCCAGGTTGTTGGCGGCGGCAATTTCTGCGGCCGGGACATTGTATTTTTGGGAGATGCTGAACAGAGTTTCCCCGGCTTGAACGGTGTGGCTTTGTGGCCCGGTGGGGTCAACGACAGGTGTGGCCTGGGGAATCGTTTCGCCGCCTTCGGGCACGGCCGTTGCTTCAACAGGTGTTTCGCCTGGCCCCGGGTAGGGGGCTGTTGTTGGTTCTGGGGGCATGAGTGTCGGCACGATGATTTCCGGGGCGGTTGTGGGCATGACTTCCGGGGCGGTTGTCGTGGGCACTTCTGGCTGCGGCACAGGGCGCTCGCAGGCGGATAAAACGAAGAGTAAAGCTGCTGTTGCCAGCACCAACCAGAGAGGGTTGATTGTCTTTCGTTTCACGGGGATCCTCCTAACTTGCTTGTATATGGGTGGGTTGGGTCGATTTTTTCTTTATGTGAAGCCATTTGGTAAACATAAAGTAGTCTACCATATGGCCTGGAGGGCGTCAAGCACTGGAGCGTTTTTTACAAGAACGGCCGTTTCGTTATAATCACCGCTATGTTTTCCGAAATAACATCGAAAGTGGGCATCAACGCCCATTTGCTCTCCGGCGAGGCCGGTTATCGCCGGGCGGGGATCCATCATTACATTGCCCAGGTGCTGCGCCACCTGCCGGTTGGCGGCGACAATCCACAGCCGATTGTTTTTACCCGCTGCGCCGACGATCTGGCCAATCAACCGGGGCTAACCTTTGTGGGCAGCCGCTGGCCGACTGAACGGCGCAGTGTGCGCATTGTCTGGGAGCAGCTTGTCTGGCCCTGGCAGGCGTGGCGGCGCAGGTTGGATCTGCTGCACAGCATGGCCTTTGTCACGCCCATCTGGGCGCCATGCCCCACGGTTGTCACCATTTACGATTTAAGTTTTTTACATTTTCCGGATCGGTTTCCGCGTTTGCAGCGTTGGTACCTGACCAGCCAAACCGGCCGTTCTTGTCGCCGGGCGCGGCGAGTGATCACCATTTCCGAATCCAGCCGCCAGGACGTGCATCGCTTTTTTGGCGTGCCGCTGGCGCAGATTGCCGTGATTTATCCTGGAGTGGATGGCATGTATCGGCCCTTGCCGGCGGCGGAAGTGGCCGCTTTTCGTCAGCGGGAGCATCTTCCGGCGCGGTTTGTGCTGCATGTGGGCACATTGCAGCCTCGCAAAAATATTCCCCTGCTGCTGGATGCTTTTGCCCTGCTGCCCGATTCTGATGTGCATCTGGTTCTGGCCGGGGGGAAGGGCTGGTTGTTTGACGAGATTTTTCAGCGGGTGCAGGATTTGGGGCTGGAAAACCGGGTGCGCTTCACCGGCTACGTGCGGGATGAGGAGTTGCCGCTGTGGTATAACGCGGCCGATTTGTTTGTGTTTCCTTCGGTCTATGAGGGGTTTGGGATGCCGGTGGTAGAGGCGATGGCTTGCGGTACGCCGGTGGTGGCTTCTAACGCATCCTCCATCCCTGAGGCGACGGGAGAGGCGGGTTTGTTGTTTGATCCGCAAAATGCGGCCGAACTGGCGGATCGTATGACAACCGTACTTCACGATTCGCGGTTGTCGGCTAGAATGCGACAGCAGGGACAGGAACACGCCGCACAATTTTCGTGGGAGCAAGCAGGCCGGGAAACGGCCGTGCTGTACCGCCAGGCCTTACCATCAACATGAGAAACCGCCGTATTCGCTTTGTTACTATCCTCACCGATTTAGTCCTGATCAACCTGGGTTTTTTAGTGGCGTACATTGCCCGTTACAACTGGCAGTGGTTTTTGCCGGTTCCGCAGCAATTTTTTGAGCCATACGGCCGTTACCTGGGCCAACAAATTGTTTTGAACGTGCTGCTTGTCCTCACTTTTTCCCAGTCGCGGGTATGGGTCAGGCGGCGGGGCGAGTTTTGGGTCGATGAGATTTCGCGGGTAGCCTATGCCACGGCTACGGCCGTCGTCCTCATGATGGCCGTCACCTTCTTTTTGCAGCCGAATGGGCCGTTTTCCCGGCTTATGTTGTTCTGGACCTTTTTGTTTGTGGTGTTGTTTGTGAGCATGGCGCGGTTGGCGCGGCGTTGGCTGCTGGCGTATATGTATCGACACGGCCGTTGGGTAGACCGCGTGCTGGTCATTGGTTCCGACGAAACCGGCCGCAGCCTCATCCGTACCTTGTTGGCTCGACCAGACCTGGGTTATCAGGCCATCGGCTATCTGGTTGATGGCAGCCGCGAAAACAACATCGGCCTGGGACTCATCCCGCACCTGGGATCTTACCAGGAACTAGAGTCTGTCCTGAAAGAACTCCCCATCTTACACACCGTTTTCATCGCCCTGCCCGGCGAGATGCACCAGACCACAGTCCGCCTGCTGGCCATATGCGAGAAATATGGCGTGCGCGCCCAGGCCGTGCCCGATTTGCTGCAAATCAGCCTGCATCGCGTCGAATTCACCAATATGGGCGGCATTCCCATCTTGGGCGTCCGCGAAATGAGCATCAACCGCTTCGAGCGGCTGCTGAAACGCGTGATGGATCTGGCGATCCTGGCAGTTTTAGCCATTCCCTCTCTGCTGGTGGGCGTGGTTGTAGCAGTGGCGATTAAACTGGATTCGCCAGGACCAGTCATCTATTCCGGCGTGCGTGTTGGGCGCAGCGACAAACTATTTAAGATGTATAAGTTTCGTTCGATGGTGATCGACGCTGAACGGCAAAAGGAAGCCTTGCAAGCGTTGAATGAGGCCGACGGCCCATTGTTCAAAATCAAAGACGATCCGCGCCTGACACGGGTCGGCCGGTTTATCCGGCGCACCAGCCTGGACGAACTGCCCCAATTGTTTAATGTCTTGCAAGGCACGATGAGTCTGGTTGGGCCGCGACCTCCCCTGCCGGAAGAAGTAGAGCAATATAAACCCTGGCACCGGCAGCGACTTGCAGTCATCGGCGGCCTGACTGGTTTGTGGCAGGTCAGCGGGCGCGCGGACCTGACCTTTGATGAACTGTGCTTGTTGGATATTTATTACATCGAGAACTGGTCGCTTTCCCTGGATATCCGCATTTTGTTGCAAACTGTTCCCCACATGTTGTTTGGGCGGGGCGCATATTAATTATGGGCGTTGCGCGGTTCCTCTGGTAGAAACTCTGAGGGTTTTGCTGAAAGAGGGTCGTTTTCCAGAGGTCAATTAAACCCTTTTGCAGTATCTTCTCAAAAAGTTGGGGAATTTGTAGGTCGGATTGCTAATCCAACCGTGCAGTTTGTAGGTCGGATTGTTAATCCGACCGTGCGGAATGGCATTCCGCATTACGACACCCCGAAATATTGAGAAGATACCTTTTGCAGATTGAAAAATTAATCCGGTAATCAAAAGGCGTGTCATGCTGAGAGCCTGTGCTGAGCTTGGCGAAGCGTCCTCCGAAACATCCCATTGGCCTGGAAGATTCTAGCAGTCTGTCGGAGAACCTCTTTTTGTAGCCGGGGTATCCTTACCCCGCCTCTGGAAGACGCGGTAAGAAACCGCGGCTACGGGTACTTTTCCAACAAACTGCTAGTTGTAGGGATTCTTCGCTCCGAAGACTCCGCTCAGACCCCGTCCTGAGCAACGCCGAAGGAATGACGAGCCAATTACCTGGTTATTTTCTTAAACACGAATAGGGTTTGGGATGCGTAACAGCCGTTAATTATTCTTCATCATCCGGCGCAGCCGGTTGATCCATGCGTAGGATTTCGCCGTGGATGTTGATGATGATGCGAAAGCCGAGCATGCCCAACATATTCCGCGCCTGTTCGGGGATGCCCTGGTCGATGATCTGGTTCATGTCGATGTTGCGTAGAGAGGCGTCGATGGCCGCTTTGGTAAACAGATCGTCCTTGCCCATCATATTGAGCATTTGTTCCACAGCCATGTCTTTGTTGTTTTCTAGCTGCTGCAAAAAAACGCCCAACACCTGGCGATCAACTTCTTCCGAGTCGATGTGCCGCAGGAAGCCGTCGTCGTCGATGACGTAATGGGCCTCCCCGCCAATGAATCTGACTTCTGCGAGTTGTTCTGCTTCGTCGTATACAAGGCCAGAGAATAGTGCTTGTCTTGCCATTGGGGTCACTTGTCCTTTGTTGTTTGGGCAAGATGGTGCTTATCTTGTCCTTAAGCGTTTGGTTCCCTCAAATCATACAAAGTTCCGCGCGGTTGACAAAGGCGTCATTCATGTAATGTTAAGCAATGTTTTGAGCGATGGTACGCGCGCAAAAAGCCTACGGGTTTATTTGGCCTCTGGCAAATGTTCCTGATTCAGCAAACTCCTTCGGGTTTCATTAATTATTGACCAAGTGGTGACGCTTGCGGGTGTTTATGAGGGCAAATTAGGTAATCCGTGCAGGGCAATAGGCGTATGGTATAATCGTCGCTTGGTTGATTTTCGGGAAGAGACGACCAGATTCTGACTAAAAGGTAACGATCTTTGTTTAGACCATTAGATTGGCTGTTAGGCCTTTTTTCATTAGATATAGGCATCGACTTGGGCACGGCCAATACCCTGGTTTACATTCGTGACAAGGGGATTGTGATTAACGAGCCTTCGTGGGTGGCTATCAACAAGAGGACAAGACGGCCGTTAGCCATTGGCGCCGAAGCACGGGAAATGGTTGGCCGGACACCGGGCGATATTGTGGCCATACGGCCGTTACGCGATGGCGTGATTTCCGAATTCGAGATCACCGAAGCCATGCTCAAATACTTCATCGACAAAGCCCACGAACAGATGATTGTGCCCTTTCCGCGGCCACGGGTGGTTGTGGGCATTCCCAGCGGCGTTACCGAAGTGGAAAAACGGGCTGTTTATGACGCCACCATCTCCGCCGGTGCGCGGGAAGCTTTCCTAATCGAAGAACCCATGGCCGCGGCCATCGGCGCCGGGCTGCCCATCATCGAATCGCGGGGCAGTATGATCGTAGACATCGGCGGCGGCACCACCGAAGTGGCGATTTTTGCCATGGGCGGCATTGTCGTCAGCCGCTCCATCCGCGTGGCCGGCGATGAAATGGATGAAGACATCATCCAATATGTGCGCAGCAAATACAACCTGCTGATTGGCGAGCGTATGGCCGAGCGGGTAAAAATTGGCATTGGCTCCGCCTTCTCGCTGCCCGAAGAGCGCACCATGACCGTGCGCGGGCGCAACCTGATCAACGGCCTGCCGCAGTCCGTGGAAATTAGCAGCATTGAGCTGCGCGAGGCGATGGGGCCGTCTATCAACATCATCGTGGATACGGTGCGTGATGCGCTGGATGATACGCCGCCGGAATTGGTGGCTGACTTGATGGAAGTGGGCGTGTGTTTGGCCGGCGGCGGGGCGCAAATTCGCGGCCTGGCTGAGCGTTTGGAAGATATGGTAAAGATGCGTGTGTGGGTGGCGGAAGATTCCATGACTTGCGTGGCGCGAGGCGCCGGCCGGGTATTGGAAGACCTGAATAATTATTCTCGCGTCCTGGTTGGCACAAATCGAGGCAGCACCCACCACTAAGAACGATGAATGGGAACGGGGAACAGGGGATAGGTTGCCCTTAGTCCGTCGTTGATCGCTCATCGTTCATGGCTCATCGTTTAGCATGAACCTTAATGATGCACCGAAGCGGATCCGTTGGATTACGGTGATTTTCCTTGTGGGGACAGCGGTTTTGCTGTCTATATTGGATGCCACCGGTAATTTAGACACGGCTTTTGGCATGTTGCGTGATCCGTTTACGGCCGTTCTCACCCTCACATCCGGCGGCGCAGACACAGTCGCCGGGGCGCTGTCTGGTCCGCGTGACCTGCAAACGGCGCGCGAAGAGATCGCTCTCCTTCAGACCCAACTCGATAATTTGGAACGCGAAAATCAACAACTCCGCGAAATTCAGGGCGAATACCAACTGCTCTTAGACCTGTTTAATCGCGCCCGCCAAACCCCTGAATATACCCGACAAACAGCTTCCGTTATCGGCCGAGATACAAGCCCAGCCATTCGCAGCATCATCATCGACAAAGGCTCGGACGATGGCGTGCGCGTGGGCATGCCCGTGGAAAGCGCGCGCGGTTTGGTGGGGCGCATTTTCCGTACCACCGGGCGCAGCGCCCAGGTGGCGCTGATTACCGATAATGCCAGCGCTGTCCCTGCCCGCCTGGTCAATTCGCGGGCTACCGGGCTGCTGCGCGGCGGTGAATTAGGTGGTTCGCTGTTGATGGATTGGATTGATCTGAAATATCAGGTGGAAGTAGGCGAAGTGGCGCTGACTTCCGGGTTGGGCGGTGAATTCCCTCCGGATATTGTGATTGGCCGGGTGATTGAAGTAAATCGCAGCGAGGCGGAACTGTCGCAGCGGGCGTTGGTGCAGCCGGCGACTGATTTTGACGCGTTGGAGATGGTTTTCGTGATTACCAACTTTCAGCCGTTGAATGTGGATGTGTTTACCAATCCACCGGGGAATTAACCATGCGCGCGACGGTGTATGTGGCGATTCCCTTGATGCTGCTGCTGGCGGTGCTGCAAACGGCCGTGCTGCCCCGTTTTCCCATTCTTGGCCTGACGCCGCTGCTGCCTTTACTGGTGGTCATATCCTGGACCTTGTTACACGGCCTGGAGGAGGGGCTGGTCTGGGGGTTTACCGCCGGTCTGGCCATGGATTTGTTTTCAATTGGGCCGCTGGGCGCGACGGCGCTGGCGTATATGACGGCCGTTTTGGCTGTTGCCGGTCTTGTGCGGGCGCTGCCGGAAAACCGCTTTTTTATTCCGGTGGTCGTGGCGGCCTTAGGCAGCGCTGTGTATTTGATCGTTTACCTGCTTTTTGTGCGACTTCTAGGATTTTTGCCGTTGGCGGAAACGGCCGTAACCCTGGCCCCCATCATTTTGTTAAACGCCGGGTTTATGCTGCCCATTTATTGGCTCATCTACACCATAGATCGTTGGGCATTCCCCCGCCGAGTCGAATTTTAACGAGGTAACTCACTATGTCTCGCATGGGTTGGGAACGTGTAGAAGAACTAGAAGAACAAGAAAAAGAAGATGTAGGGCTGCGCGGCCGGCTATATTTCCTGCGCGCCCTCGTTGTCATTATTCTTAGTTTGCTGCTTTACCGCGTCTACTGGCTGCAAAAATATCGCGGCCCAGACCTGCAAACGCTGGCGCAAGACAATCAGCTCGCCATCCTCCAAACCGACGCCCCCCGCGGTGTAATTTTTGACCGTCATGGCGATTTATTAGCCATCAATCAGCCCAGTTATAACGTCACCATCACCCCCGCCTTTTTGCCCGACGATCCGGCCGAAAGAGAAGCCGTCTTTGCCCGGCTTTCTTTGCTCACCGGCGTCCCGGTGACCAACACATTACAACAGCAAACCCTCATCGAATCGGCCAATCCTGAGTTGGTGAATACCTATACCCGCCTCGCCAACATCTATGGCGCCAATGTGCAAGAGACGCTAGACCAGGCGGGCATTGTGGAGCAACTGCCCAACAGCATCGAAGCTATCTGGCGAGAAAACAGTTTTGCCCAATATTTGCCGGCCACAATTGCCGCCAACGTGCCGGTAACGCTGGCCTATACCATCGAACAGGAAAGCATATTTTTGCCCGGCGTGCGCGTCCTGCAAAATCCACTGCGTTACTACCCCTCTGACGAACTCACCTCGCACATTATCGGCTTTATGGGACCCATCCCCAATCAGGGTTGGATCGATCAGTTTGGTTACGAGCGGGATGATCGTGTGGGGTGGTCGGGCCTGGAATCGTCAATGGAGATTGAGTTGGCCGGCAATAAAGGTCAGCGCCAGATTGAACAGGATTGGACTGGGCGGGAAGTGCGGCAGTTGGGCGTGGCGGAGGAGCCGCAGGCCGGGTTGAACCTACATCTGACACTTGATCTGGAATTGCAGCGTCAGGCAGCCGAGATTTTGAAGCAATATATGGAGGCTGACGCCGAAACGGTGCGTATTGATTCGATCACCGGGCAGCGTTCCTTTGCTGAAATTGAGCAAGGGGTGGTTGTAGCCCTTAATCCGCAAACAGGCGAAGTATTGGCGATGGTTAATTTTCCCAGCTTTGATAACAACCGGTTCGCGACAGGAGTTCCGGTGGATTATTATCTGGGGTTGGCGCGCAACGATTACACGCCTCTGGTGAATCATGCCATTAGCGGGACGTATCCGCCTGGTTCTACGTTTAAAATTGTGCCGGCGGCCGGCGCGCTGCAAGAAGGGGTTGTATCTCCCTCGCGCCTGTTGCAAGACCCAGGCCAAATCGAAATTCCAAACCGGTTTGCGCCGAATGATCCCGGCCGTTCGCAAATTTTTGTGTGTTGGAACAGAGAAGGGCATGGCTTGATGAATATGATCTTGGGCATTGCCAACTCTTGTGATGTGTATTTTTATAAAATTAGTGGGGGGTTTGACCAGGATGGCGAGTATGTGGAGGGGTTGACGGTGGATCGGATTGCTAAATACGGCCGTCAGTTTGGCTTTGGTCGCGTGCAAGGAATAGAACTGCCGCTGGAAGCGGCCGGTAATCTGCCGCCCTCACGAAACTGGAAAGCCCAAACCTACGGCGAGCCATGGTCCACCGGCGATGATTACAACTTGGGTATTGGCCAGGGGTTTATGACCGCTACGCCCCTGCAAGTGGCGCAAATGGCCGCCGTCATTGCCAACGGCGGGTTCCTCTACCGGCCAACCATCATCCATCATATGACCGATGAAAATGGGAATGTGGTTATTGTAGATGATAACAGCCAGATTATCGCCCGCGCGCATCCAGGCGAAAATGGGGAAACAATTCTGGAGGACGCCGCTGGCAATCCGCTGGACGACCCCTCGATCAACATTCGCTTTGATGCCGAGGGCAATTACATTTTTCAGCCGGAAGTGGTCGATTCGCTGGCTGTGGATCGGGAGTATATTCAAGTTGTGGCCGAAGGGATGCACCGGGTAAATTCCGTGGATGCCGAAGGACGGCCGATTGGGACGGCCACAACTTATGTAAAATGGCTGGACGATTTTGGTATTCCCACGGCCGGTAAGACAGGAACCTCTGAGTATTGCGACAATATCGCCATTAAGCGGGGGTGGTGTCGATTTGAGGAGCGAGCCATTCAGCCGACTCATGCTTTTTATGTGGGGTATGCGCCTTACGAAAACCCGGAGATCGCCGTGATGGCCTTTATTTTTAACGGCGGCGAAGGATCGCAGTGGGCCGCGCCGGTGGTATGCCATGTGATGGCCGCCTATTTTGGCGTGGCGCAGTATGCGGATGGGTTGACGCAGACGCAGTGGCAGGAAGCAATGCGCGATGAGAATCGGGCGTGCAATACGTTTATCCAGGATGCGGCCCGCTATTTTGTGCCGATTGTGGAGCCAACATCCTTTGCGCCAGAACCCGAAGACACGGGCGATGAAACAATTTTACCCCAGCCGGTGAACACGCCGGAAGCGGTGGTTCCAGAAGTTTCAGCGCCGGAGTCGCCTGCGCCTTAGCCTAAAAATTGCATGTGATCTTCGTTTTTCAGGTCAGTTTTGCATTTATCACCGCGCTTACCGTTGGTTTTCTAAATGTGTTATCATTGAAATATGACAACCATTATTCTCGTCCGTCACGGTGAAAACGATTGGGTAAAAAAGAAAAGATTAGCCGGTTGGATTCCGGGCGTTCATTTGAATGAGAACGGCCGTCTCCAGGCCCAGAATGCCGCCCAACGCCTGTCGGTTTTACCCATTCAAGCGGTGTACAGCAGTCCCGTAACCCGATGCGTGGAAACGGCCGTGCCCATCGCTCAACCCCATCAACTCGAAATCATCGAACTCCCCGAAGTTGGCGAAGTCCGTTATGGCAAATGGGAAGGCAAAAAAATAAAAAAACTCGCCAAACTGCCCGCCTGGCACGCCGTCCAACATTACCCCAGCCGCTTTCGTTTCCCCGAAGGCGAAGCCCTGCGCGAAGTCCAATTCCGAGCCATTCAGGCCCTGGAAAACCTGTGCCGCCACCACGAAAAAGATACCATTGTGGTTGTTTCCCACGCCGATGTCATTAAACTGGTTTTGGCCCACTACCTGGGAACACACATTGATTTATTTCAGCGCATCGACATCGCGCCAGCATCAGCCAGCATCCTTGCGCTCATGCCCAATGGGTTTGTGCGCGTGGTGCGCCTGAATGACACCGGCCCCTTGCAGGCGCCAGAAGCAGCAAAATCGCCGCCACCTGCTGAGCTAAACGACACCGCCACCACCAATCAGGCACAAGATGGAGTAAAAGAGGCTTAATCATGGCTCATCATATTGAATTAAACCCGGTCCATCACCTTACCGTCGGGACAATGGGCGAACCGGGACAACGCACCTTTTACCTGCAAGGCGGCCAGGGAACGCAAATCGTAACCCTGGTCATCGAAAAAGAGCAGGCATCCATGTTAACCAGCAGCTTTGAATCGTTGCTAACTGAACTAAGCCAAAAACACCCGCTGGAATCTCACGATCCTCAAGATTCGATCTGGACGGATTTGCGCTTGCGCCAGCCGCTAGAATCCCTGTTCCGCGTGGGGCACATGGGGTTGGGTTATAACGAAGAGAGCGACCAAATTGTTTTGGTGGCTTACGAATTGGTCGAAGAGGAAGAAGAACCCAATGTTGTCAGCTTTTGGGCTTCTCGGACGCAGATTCAGGCGCTCATTCGGCACACCCAGAGCGTGGTAAAGGCTGGTCGGCCGATTTGCGGCAACTGTGGTCGGCCGATAGACGCCGATGGTCATTTCTGCCCGAATCGGAACGGGCATATTCACTAATATGGCCGACACTATGTCGCCAGTGGATGTGTTACAACTCCTAGAAGCTGGCACATTGGAAGTGGAGGGACTTCTACCCTGGAGTTCCAATTATACTTTTTTGGTGCAAATTTGCGGCCAGCGGGCTGATGGGCAAACGCAAACCATCGAAGCAGTTTATAAACCTCGTAAGGGGGAACGGCCGTTATGGGATTTTGCCCGCGGCACACTCTGCTCCCGCGAACGGGCAGCCTACCTAACCAGCAGCGCTCTGGGCTGGGACCTGGTGCCCCCCACAATCTTGCGCGAAGGGCCACACGGCATCGGCTCCGTTCAGTTGTTTATCCCGCATGACCCGGAAAGCCATTACCTGACGTTTGAGGGCGACCCCGCCTACTGGTCACAGCTACAAAAAATCGTCCTCTTTGACATAATTATCAACAACGCCGACCGCAAAAGCGGCCACGTCTTGCTGCAAGACGGCGGCAATCCAGATGGCAGCAACCGGCTGTGGACGATTGATCACGGCATTGCCTTTCATGTCGATCCTAAACTACGCACCGTGATCTGGGAATTTGCCGGCCAGTCTATTCCAGATGAACTCCGTGAGGCAGTCCAGGCGTTTGATGATCGTCTTAGCGCCAACCAGAATGACCTGAGCACGCAGTTGGCGCAGTTATTAACAAAACGCGAAGTTGCCGCCTTGCGCGAGCGTACGCAGGCATTGATTGCCGCAGGCGTATTTCATTATCCCGGCCCAGGACGCCATTATCCCTGGCCGCCCGTTTAAGGACGGCCGTGCACATACAAAACACCCATGACTTTTAAGTTGCTCATCATCGACGATCATCCAGAAACACGAAGTATTATTGGGCGCGTGTTGGAACAGCAAGGCTATCAGGTTGTGGCCGCAGTGAACGGCCTGGAGGGCCTGAAATTGGCCGAGCAAGAAAAGCCAGCCCTTATCTTGTTGGATTTTATGATGCCGGTAATGGATGGGCTGGAAACCTGCCAGCGGCTGCGCCAGCGGCCGGAAATGGCCAAGGTTCCCATCATCATGTTTACGGCCGTCGACGATCCGCAGCAAAAACTTTCTGTCTTCAACGCCGGCGCCGACGATTATTTAAACAAACCCACCGAACCCGCTGAACTGGTAGACCGCGTAAAAACCATGCTGGAAACCGCTTATGGCCCCCTGCCAGAAACGTCTCCCCGCGAAGAAACCCAACTTCATGAAGTCTCGGACGCTCCCACATTTCTGGATGCCTCGCCAGCCAAATCGACGGCAGCGCAGACCATCGCCGTGATGGGCGCGCGTGGCGGCGTTGGCGTTACCACCGTGGCCATCAATCTGGCGGCCGTGTACGCCAGCATGGGCTACCCGACCACCCTGGTGGACCTGGACATGGTGCAGGGGCACATTGGCCTCTACCTCAATCAAAAGAATGCCGGCGCGCTGAATACTCTGGCCACCATGCCTGCCGCCGAAATCGCTGACCAGGTGACAGATTATTTGCTGTCTTACAGCCAACATTTACGGCTGCTGTTGAGCCAGATAAACCAGGCCCACCGCTTTCCGCGCCTGTCTGAGCAGCAAACGGCCGTTCTGCTCACCACCCTGGCGCAGATCAGCAAAATAATTGTTGTTGATTTAGGCACGGATATGAATGAAATGACTCGACCGGTTCTGGAACAGGCAGATCGTATTGTTGTCTGTCTGCGCCCGGAACGTGTGGCCTTGTCCGCCGCCCGACAGTTGATCAATCACCTGAAGAGTGTTGTGTTTCCGCATGTCGCGATCGATGCGGTGATGGTTGATTTTGGGCAAGACGGGATGCAGCTGCCGCGCACGGCCGTTGAAGGCTTTCTGGGGCATCCTCTATTGGCTATCATCACCATCCCGCCCGCCGAAATGACTCGCGCCGTAAACAAGGCCCAACCCCTCGTCTACCTCAGCGCGCAAACGCAGTCTGGCGCATACCTGCGCCAACTTGCCCAGCAGCTTGTCTATTCCTAAATACCGCCGACGCCCAGACGCCACGCCTGTGGAGCCGCAGACAGAGAGAAAGTGACGTGGACAATCTAGAATCCCAAATCAACCAGGCGCTAGACATTCTTCAAAAGGCCAGGCATGTGGTTGCCCTGACCGGAGCTGGCATCAGCACTCGCTCTGGCATCCCCGATTTTCGCAGCCCGGAATCGGGCCTGTGGGATCGGTACGACCCGATGGAAGTGGCCACCATGACGGCCTTCAAACAAACCCCCCAGCGTTTTTATGAATGGATTAATCCCCTGCTGCAAACCATCATGACCGCCCAGCCCAATTCGGCCCATCTGGCGCTGGCGCAATTAGAAGCGCACGGCCCACTCAAAGCCGTCATTACGCAAAATATAGACGCCCTCCACGCCAGAGCCGGCTCCAAAACCATCTACGAAGTACACGGCCATTTGCGTGAAGCCACTTGTATGCACTGCCTGCAAACGTATCAGACAGAAGTGGTGATGGCCGATTATCTGGTCGATGGGCAGGTCCCCCGGTGTCCGGCCTGCGGCGGTATTTTAAAACCCAACATCATCTTGTTTGGCGAAATTTTGCCGGTGACCATTATGAATCGGGCCAAGCGCCATGCCCGCGACTGCGATGTGATGATTGTGGCCGGGTCATCTTTGGAAGTGGCTCCGGCTGGTGATTTGCCCATGCTGGCAAAGTATGCCGGAGCTAAACTGATTATCGTTAATTTTAGTGAGACACACCTGGATTATTTAGCCGACGTGCTGATTCACGCTGATGTTGTCGATATTTTGCCGCGATTGGCGGCCAGTTATACGCCGCATGGCCTGTAAAGGAATAATCTGAGGCAGTAACATGACAAGTAGTGAGCAAGGCCAGCAACGGCCGTTACCCACCCCCATTCGCGCCGATAGTTTGCAGCGGTTGTTGGAAATCAGCGCCCGGCTTAGTTCTACCCTGCATCTGGATACTCTGCTGGCTCTGGTCATGGATATCTCCACCGAGCTGACCCATACCGAGGCCGCTTCGATCTTGCTCCTGGATCAAAAAACCGGCCAACTGCACTTCGCCGCCTCCACCGGCAGCCTGATGCCCGAAAATATCATTGTTCCACTGGATGGCAGCATTGCGGGCTGGGTGGTGCGCCACGGCCGTTCCCTTGTGCTAGACGACGTGCAAACCGATGACCGGTTTTTTGCCAACGTCGATGAAGACCTGAAGTTTTTCACCCGCTCCATGCTTGCGGTTCCCCTGATAACGCCCAAAGGCATTATTGGCTGCCTGGAAGTGGTCAATAAGATCGATAACAGCGCCTACAGCACGCAAGATATGGCCATTCTGGAAGCGCTGGCCTCCCAGTCGGCGGTGGCGATCATGAACGCCCGCCTGTTTTTGCAATCCGACTTGCTGGCGGAGATTATGCACGAGTTAAAAACACCGCTCATGGCCATTACCACCGCCAGCGAACTGCTGGCGCGCTCCGATTTCCCCCCGGAAAAACAGAGCGACGTGGTGCGCATGATTCAGCGTGAATCCGGGCGGCTTTCGCGGATGACCAAGGAATTTGTGGATTTCGCTCGTTTGGAATCGGGGCGGATGCACCTGGAACGGCGACCTGTGGCGGTGGAAGAAGTGGTGCAAGATGTGGTGCGCCTGTCGCAGGCTCAGGCCGATGTGCGCGGGATTGGGTTAACGGCCGTTTGCCACCCCAATCTGCCCGCGCCCACCGATTATCCCTGCCTGCTCGGCGATCAGGATCGTTTGAAGCAGGTGCTGTTGAATCTGGTCAGCAATGGCATCAAATACAATCGGGAAAACGGCCGTCTGGCGGTTTCCGCCGGCTGCCAGGATAACATGGTGGTGCTGACCGTGGCCGACACAGGCTACGGCATTGCGCCCAAAGATCTACCGCATCTGTTCGAGCGTTTCTACCGTATCCCCGGCAGCGAAGGTCAGGCGGAGGGCAGCGGGTTGGGCCTGGCGATTGCCGAAAAAATCATTCGGGAGCATAACGGCCGTATCGCCGTTACCAGCGAAGTAGGAACCGGCACCACGTTCACCATCGAACTGCCGCTGGCGTCGCCGGTATAAATTTTCCGCCTACAGCCACTTGTTAGGACTGATTTCCACCCAGGAGAAACGACACCAAAAATCTTGCCCGATGGGGCTGCACGCATAAGGCCCCACTTCGATTTGCGGCGGACCGGCGTGTAAGTGGGTGATGCGCATTTGCTGCCAGGCCAGGCCATCGGCCGATTGTTCCAGCAAGAAATCGTTGCCATTGCGGCTGAGACGGTACCATCGTTCGCCCACCTCTGAGCTGATGTCCTGTGTCGCCCAGTCGGAATAGCCTAAATTTGTTACCACCGAGCCGAGGCGGCTGACGGCCGTATCCTCATACTCCATGCCCATCTTGATCCAGTTCTCGGCGTTCAGGCGCAGCATCAGGCCGCACTGGTCATACTGGCTGCGCGGCGTAAACCTGACGTGCGTGCTGATGGTGAAATCGCCGCTGATGCGCGTAAACAGGCAGTGCCCGTCATCGCGCTGAAAGCCATAGTGGGTTGTTTGCCAGAAATCTGTCTCTGGTTTGGTTTCCATCTCCAGGCCATTGCCAAAACGACTGGCGGCGGGTGGATTGAACCAATAAAAGCCTGCCGGAATCTCCGGCCCGTTGAATGTTTCTAACCGTTCCATACTGCCTCTTGCGCATTGTTTGCATAAACTGCTATTGGGTGATGGTAAAAGATGCCGTCAATTGTTGTACCCCATTTAACGAAAGAAGCAATTCATAATCACCCGGCGGCAGGCCGGTTTCAAAGTCATAAATGGAGACATCGTTCACCATGCCTTGCGGCCCGTAGTGGAGGTAATCCCAGGTGTCTTCGCGTACCAGCCAGGGCTGGCCGTCTTTCAGCCAGGTACGCCGGACCACATCGCTGACGCCCATGTTTTGGTAATTCCACACGGCAAAAATCTGGCGCGTCCAGGCGGGGAAGCTGGTTTGCGGCGGGCCAACGGCCGTTTCCGCAAAATGCAAATTGGCAAAGGACGGGTCTCCGGGAGCAGGGCGCGGCAAAATGGTGAAACGGCCGTTTCCCTGCCACAAGCCATTGACATAAAGCTCCACTTCGTACAGGCCCGGGTCCAACCCGCCCAGGCTGCGGTCATAAATAGACACGTCTGTCACCACGCCGGTTGGTCCGGCGGTCCAGGCTTCTTCGCGGTTCAGCCAGACCGCGCCATCTTTGCGCCAGATGCGCTGCACTCTGTCGCCATTGTTCATGCCGCTAAAATCCCACAGGGCAAATACTTCTTCTGTGCCCACGGGAAAATCGGTTTGTGGCGGGTTGGCGGGGCTGCTGGCAAACCGCAGATTGCTAAAGTGGGTGGGGCCGGGAACGGCCGTAGGGCCGGGAACGGCCGTAGCCAGATTGGGCACCGGCGGCAGGCTGGTGGCTGTAGACTGCGTTGTAGCCACGGGGATGGCGGTCGCCGTGGGCAGCGGAGCCAGGGTAGGCGTGGCGGTTTGCGGCAAGACCAGAGAGAGTGTGGGCATGGCGGTGGGAAAAGGCGTGGGGGTGACGGCCGTCGCCAGATTACAGCCCAACAACAGGCCGATGACGGCCGTTCCCACCCATCGCGCCAACCATCTACGCTTCATCGTCACTTCCCGAATGCACAGCCAACAGCCGCAACGCCCTGTTAACCGGTGCTTGTTCCTTGTTAATGGTTGCCGGTTTTGCGCCGATGAGCGAAACGGGTTCTCTGTTCCGCTCATCGGCTGTGTGGCGAGGCCTGAGGTGATGCTCTACGGTGTCGGGGTCGGAATAAAGATCGGCTGAATGGGTAAAATGGGTAGATTCGGTTGCAGCGTCACCATGATGATCGGCGGGATAAAGATGATGTTGCCCTGATTCAGGCAGGTGGAAGGTTCCGGGGCGCCGCTGCGCTGGCCGCACCAGGCGTTGTTATCGTCCCAGTTGCCGTTGAACTGCTCGCCGTTGCCGATCATAAAGTATTCCAATGTGCCAGAACTGCCGTTGCGGAACCAATTTCCGCTAATCAGCGTACCGTCAATCGTCCCGCTAACAGTGCCTTGTCCGTTAGCGTATGTGCCTTCAAAGTCTACGCCATGTTGGACAATGGTGAGTGTCTCATAGGTCGTTGTCCAATCGCCGTACCAACGGGCCAGGCCGCATGGTACGGGCAAATCAAACACGCCGGGGTCTCGGGTGGCGCACCAGCCGGCCGTTCTGTCCCAGTTGCCCTGCCAGGTGTTGCCGTCTGGCGCTAACCAGAAATCGAACGTGCCATTGCTGCCGTTTAGCGACCAGGTTCCTGTCAGGCGATCTTCTTCTACAATGCCAACGAGCGTGCCCGACCCGGCTACGGCCTGGAAGGAACCGGTGACGGTTTCGCTGCCGTCGGCCTGGTTGAGGGTGACGTCGCTGCATTCCAGGTAGGCGCAGGTGCTGGCCCAGACGCCATCCCAGGGGCCAACGGCCGTTTCCGGCGTCACGCTGGGCGTAGGCGTAAAGGTTGGCGTCACCGGGTCCGGTTGCGGCGTCAGGGTGGGCGTGGCCGTTGGCGGCAGCAGCGGGTTGCTGCCGGCGGCAACCTCGATGCCGTCCGGCGTGCCGTCGTTGTCGGTGTCCGGGTTGGTGGGCGACGTTTTATGGTCGTTTACCTCTGCGCCGTCGGGCAGGGTGTCGCCGTCGGTATCTTTGTTTTTGGGCTGTGTGCCAAATTGGTTCACTTCGGCCCCGTCGTTCAGACCGTCGCCGTCGGTGTCCGGGTTGTTGGGCAGCGTGCCCAGGCTTAGTTCTTGCTGATTGCTCAAGCCGTCGCCATCGTCGTCGCCCTGAGCAACGGCCGTGGCCGCCAGGGATGTCGCTGTCGCTGCCGCTGCTTCTTCCGCGCCGCGCGTGCCCAAAGAGGCGGCCGAAACCAGCGCCTCTTGTGTTTGGGTTGCGGCCACCTGGGCATTGGCGATGGCCTCGACCGTGGCCTGAGCGGCCTGATTTTGCTGGTTGACGTAGGCGTAGCCGGCAACCAGAGCAATGCACAGAATAACCAGCAGCGCCATCAGAACCCCAGGAACCCAGGCGGGAATGATGGGCGTCACGTCTAGCTGGCCGGAGATGCTTTGTTGGTCGCTGGAGGCGGTGCTGACCTGTACTTCAAAGGGCAGGGTTTGTTTTTGGCCGAGGAACGGCCGTTTCTTGGCCGCCAGCACCATGTCCAGTGTAGACGAATTACCGGCAGCAATGGGGATTCGGGTGTGGGGCGTGTGGAATGTGATGGCCTCGCCCGGATCGCGCCCGACCACATTAAATGTCGTGTCAAAATTGCCATCATTGCGAATGAGCAGGCGGCAGGCGCCCGAACTTTTGAGCCGTTTGGGGCGCATGTCCAGGCTGAAGCGGGTGAAGGGCTTCACCGTAACGCTGCCAGAGACGGCCGCCGATTCTTTTTGGTCTGAGCGCGAGGTGACCACCAGCCGGTAGCGGTGTTGGCCAGAACGGGCTGTGCTGTCGGCCGGGGGGTGAATGGCTACCGGCTGAGAACCGCGCGCGCCGGGCATGAGTTGCAAGGATTCGGTGGGCAGCGTAACCCAATTGGCCGGTAATCCTTCCATGTTCAAATTGAAATGATCGACCGTCATGCCCTGGTTAAAGAGTTCCACTTGCATGTCGGCGCGTTGGCCGGGCGTTACGTCCACGTGGGTGGGGTGAACGACCATGCCTAGCTGGCCGCTGCTGCTCTGAATTTGTGATGAGCCGGGCGTGGCGGAAATAGGCATCGTGGCCTGATAGGTTTGCCCGCCCAACGGTATGCCAGGCTGTGGAACGGCCGATTTTTGGCCGGCTTGCCATTGCAAATGGAACGAGCCGATGCGCAGGGTTTCACCGGCGGCCCAGTTTTCGGCCACGTCGGGTAGGAGTTTGCTGCCTTCCAGAAAGGTGCCGTTGGTGCTGCCGAGGTCGATAACTTGCCAGCCGACGGCCGTTTTTTCCAGCCGTGCATGGCGGCGCGAAACGCCTTTACCGGGCAGCACGACGTCGTTTTCATCCGTGCGCCCGATGACAAGCGATTTTTTATTCAGGTCTTGCGGTCGGTTGGTTTCGTTTTCCTGAGCAATGATCAGGCGGTCGGCGGCGCCGGGCGCGGCAGCGGCCACGTCCCACTGCGATGGCTCAGCCATGTTGCCGGGGGTTTCCAGTTGGGTCATCAGGCTGACAATGTTGCTGGCGGCGGCCGTTTTAAATACGGTTACATCTTCCGGGGTCAGGCCGGCGGCGGCGGCGCGCAGCGCCTGGGCCATCGCTTCGCCGGTTTGGTAGCGGTCGGCGGGTTCTTTAGCCAGCGATTTAATGATGACGGCTTCCAACGCCGCAGGCAGGCCGGGTTGCAGCGTGCGCGGCGGCGGCGGCACTTCGTTGAGGTGTTTGAGAACGGCTTCGGTGGGGGTTTGGATATCGAAGGGGAGTTTGCCGGTGGCCAGTTGGTAAAGGACGACGCCCAGGGAATAGATGTCGGAACGGCCGTCTACATCTTTTGCCAACGCCTGTTCCGGCGACATGTAGGGCAGCGTGCCCATAAATGTGCCGGACTGGGTTTCAATCCCCCCTTGCAGCAGCTTGGCCAGACCAAAATCTGTCACCACGGAGCGAACCGCCGGTTCGCCTTCGCGTTCTGGCTGATCCAGCGGCTTGATGATGACGTTATCCGGCTTGATGTCGCGGTGGACCACGCCCTGGCGGTGGGCATATCCCAGCGCGTCGGCTACCTGAGCGATGATGTGGGCCGTTTCGCTGAGCAGCATCACCTGGTTGCGCTGCGCCAACTGCTTGATGTATGCGCCCAGACTCAGGCCGTTGACGTACTCCATCACGATGTACAGGTAGCCCTGTTTGTTATCGAAGCGATGGATGATGACAATGGCCGGATGACTGAGCCGGGCAATCGCCTGGGCTTCTTGCATGAAGCGGCGTTGGAATTGGGGCTGGCTGGCGAACTGCTCGTGCATGATCTTCAGCGCCACGCGTCTGGCCAGCGCCATGTCGTAGGCGCGGTAGACCGCGCCCATGCCGCCGGCTCCCAGCCGGGCTTCGATGCGATAGGTGTCGATTTGTTGTCCGATTATGTTATTCATGTGTGTGTGTTGGTCTGATAGTCTTGTAGTCCGGTAGTCTTGTAGTTGGTTAGTCGAGTAGTCAATCGTTTCTATGAGACTACCAGACTATTCGACTACTGGATTACTCGACTACTCGACAGCTTTTACTGCTTAAACCGTAATTTATAAGTGGTGTGGGCTGGTTTGTTATTGTCTATGATATGCTCAATTAAGCTTCGATTCAACTCTTTTTCCCTTACAGGTATATTTACAATAAACGTAAAGGGGTCGAGTTTTTCGGTTTTGTCGTCGATTTGGGGGGTTTGACCGGTGTAAATTTCTAACAGGCGCGTCATGGCCCATTGGGTTCCGCGACGGCCGTACAGCTCTGCCGCTTCACTTAAAAACTGCCGCCGCTGCCGTTCATTCCAGGTGTCGTCGAACACCACGTCGAACCAGTTGCACAACCAGGGCAAAAACCCCACCGGCGACGTTTGCGGGTCCAGGTACAGGTCAAAGTTGTCGATGTTCCACTCAATCGGGATGAGGATCGATTCAAATAAGGCCAGAAAACGGCTCATCAGGTCGGTGTGGTAGATGCCGGGCAGGTAATTGAGCAGCCGCGTGCTGTGCATGGCGAGTCCTGGCGGCGGTATGGGGGTGAGCGAGGGTGGCGGCGGCGTAATGGGCGGCGGCGGCGCAATGGGCGGTGGCGTAATGGGCGGCGGGGCACTGGGATGAGCCGGCGTGGGCATGACTGGTTTTGGCTCTTCCTCTTCCTTTAGCTCTTCCTCTAGCTCTAGCTCTAGCTCTGGCTCTAGCTCCGGCTCTAGCTCCGGCTCCGCCTGCACGGCCGTTACCCCCATCACGATCTTAAACGGCCCCATCTCCACAACGTCGTTGTGGTGGAGATACGTTGGCGTGTTGGCGGGCAGCGGACGGCCGTTCAGCCGTGTGCCATTGCTGCTGCCCAAATCGGTCAGCTCACAGGTGGTGGGCGTGGTGGTCACCTGCGCGTGCCGCCGCGAAACCAGCGGATGTTCCAGCAAAATATCCACGCCAGGTTGGCGGCCCATCACAGTTACCCCCGCCGTCAGCGTCACCATTTTTGAAACTTCTGGGCCAGTGATTGCCCATTGAAAAATAAATTCTTCGCCCATTAGCCACCCTCAATGCGTCGCACGCTGTCTATCGGATCCCAGGGCATGTTGCGCCAGGCGCGGTCGGCCGGCGCATGCCAATGCGTGCGGTCGTAATGGTCTGGCCCGTAGATCCAAAAAGCGTAATAAGAACGGCCGCCAGGCATCATGCCCTCTGTGCGTAACATCACCTGGACCGGCACGCCCAATTCGTATACTTTCTTGTTCTGATCGTTCATCACCCGCGTCAACATATCGGCCGCATTGCCCGATTTGGTGGCCGTAAACAATTTGGCGCTCTGAAATTCATAGCTGTAATTGCCATCACTCACATCCGTCTCGAACTTCAGTTGAACCTTGCCGTTGCCCTCCCAATCGGTCATTCCTTCACCCCCGGCATGGCGGTCTGTTATCCAACGGGTCAACAGCGCTTCTTCATATTGAATGGGCTGCGGCACGGCCGTTAACATGGCCCGGCCACGCTGCTCCAACTCTCGTAAGAAGGTCGCCTTTTGCCCCACCACCGAGGCCTCGCCATCATCCCAAAGACCCTCGGCCGCCGTAAACTGTCGGCTTAACTCTTGCCGACTGTCGGTTTGTATGGTGGCAATGGCCGTCTGGTAGGCCGTGAGTGTGCTGTTGCGCAGCGAGGTCATAAAGTTCCCCAATTGATACGATTGTTGGGCAGCGGCGGCGCGTTCCATTTCGTCGGTCATCGCCTGGATAACGCCAAATATCTCGGAGGCAGGAATGCCGGCCACGCTTGGCAGGCGGCCGATGGCCGCATTCATTAACTGCGTGCCAACGTGCTTAAAAACCGCGCCCAGCACATCCGGTTGGGCTTCTTGAGAGCTGGAAAAAGACATGTGCGTCAGAAATTGTTCGATAGCCCCAAGTTCGGCTGTGCGCATGTTATCCAACGCAGTTGTCACCTGCGAGACATGATCTTGGATGACGTCGTACGGGCGGCGGCCGGTGCGCCCTAAATCGAACGTAGAGCTGGTGATGGTTTCGCCTTCCTCAAAGTCGAAGGTTGTCGTGGGGCGGCGCATCTGCAGCACGGCCGTGTTCCCCTGCTGCTGCTGCATTTGCAAAATTTGTGCCTGGCGCAACGGCCGTGTCGTGGCGTGGTCCGGTAGCTGGCTGGCAGCCGATGGGGCATCGGTTTGCACCGTGTTTGTGGGGACGTGTGACGGCCGTTTTTCTTGTTTGCTGCGCGCCAACTTCTGTTTATGTTTACTCATTCAAACCTTCCTTACACACCGCCACCGCCGCCGCCCAGCCAGCCGGGCGGCTGTGTGGGCACACGTGGTCCAGGGCTAAATTCCACCAAAATATCCACCCGCCGGTCATGCTGATCGTCGCTGTTGAGGTCACGCCCCTCAGCCAGTGCCGGTGCAGATCCCTCGCCGCGCGCCAGCGAGTCCCAGGTGGGATCATCTACCGTCACGGCTTCCGGCGCGCAGGTCTGGATGTGGAAATCGCAGTTCCCACTACCTTCCGCGCGGAAGGCGTTTTGGATTTGCGCCAGCGTGGTATCGGCCCGCTGCCGCGACAGCGCCTGGTTCAGATCGGCGGGCATTTCGCCCCGGCGCGGGTGCTGCCAGCGCGGGCTGGCAAAGCCGGTGATGGTCCAGCGCAGGTCATAATCGGGGTGGTCGGAGCGCAACAAATTGGCCCGATCCACCAAAATGCCAATTTCCGTATTGGCCGTGCTGTCCAAAGCCGCGCTGCCGGTCGCAAAGAATATTTGCACCATGTCTAGCCGTTGGAAAACACGCGGCGCAAGGCCGCTGGTAGTGAAACTATTGACATAAGCCTGCGCCGCGTCGTAGCGCGGCTGCAAGCTGGCGCGAATGGTGGGGTCGGTCAGGCGGCTCCAGTGGTCATCGCGCAGGCGGTTAAATAATTCTGTCACCTGTTCGGTAGTCAGGCCGCTGGCCCACGCCTGCTCAATGCCGTTGAGATAGGCGTCGGCTTCGGTGGCGGCATCGCGGTCGGCCATGGCCATAGGCACGCGGAACTGCTGCACGTGCCGCCATTCGTGGATGACGGTGGCATACAGCCAGGGTACGTCGGTCAGGGCGGCCGGTCCAATGGTGACTTCAAAAGGCAACATGCGGGCGTCCGGGTGGGTGGCCGGGTCTTTGTCCCAATAGGACGTGGTGTGGCCTTCGTCGGTCATGGCCGCGCCGTAGCGCATCGTGCCGCCGTCTAGCTCGCTGGTGTTGATGCGGCCCTGGGCGGCCAGGGCATTCACCACCAGATTGATGGCTGCCTGGGGGTTGCTGTTGTCGATGGCGTCTTCGACCTGCATCACCAGGTCATCGTCCAGGCCGGGCACACGGCGGCGCGGCTCGCGGGGGCAGTCGGGCGGGCAGTCGCGCTGGATGTCGGCGATGCCCTGGGCCAACCGGCGTTGGACGTAGGTATTGCCCTGCTGGCGCTGCCATTGGAGCACGGCCGTTTGGGCAATTGTCAGGTCGGGCATGGGGGCAGATACGGCCGTTTGCGCCCGCGTCCCTACCGGACCTGTCTTCGTTTTCACTTCCTGCTGCTGTTTTCCGTTCATAGAGACCTTCAGGAAAGTTGGATGACTTGTTGGTTTGCTAGCTGACCTCCCCACAAACCATCTAACCAACCCCCCTCAAACAAACACCACCTCATGCCGGCCAGACACCACCATGCCGTGGGCCACCAATTCCACCGATTGCGCCGGATCGCCTTGCGGGCCGCCGCCGGGAGTTGTCATGAACAGGTCTACGTTGCGGATGAACTGCACGTGGGGTAAGCCCTGAAGCGTCTGGTAAACATCCGACAAATAGAGTTCCCGGCCAAAAGGCCAGCCATCGCCGCGAGGTCCGCCGGTAAGCGGATTGAGGAAGCGGTAAAGCCGCGCCAGCGCCTCGCCTTCCACGTCGGCCTGGTTGATGCCCGGGGCGGCGCGCAGTTGCACGCGGGCGGCCACCCAGCGGTAGGCCGGGGCGCGGATGTCGAGTTGGGTGGTTAGCAGGCGGCGCTCGTCGAGGTAACTTTCCAGCCGGGCGACGTGGTCGGGCGCCGGTTCGAGCTGCTCTGGAGCCAAAAAGCCGGCCGGATTGGCCACGCGCGGCACGATCAGCACATATACCTGCCCCGGCGCGACGCGCCCGGCGGCCGACGGCCGTGGCTGCAAACATTTCACCCGCCCAATTGCCGCCGGTAACGCCTGCCGGGCCAAAAATTCAAAATCATCTTCGGTGACGGCGCGGCTGCGCGAGCGCAAAAGCCTGGGCGCGCGCATCATGGCCGCTTCCAGCGTTTCGGCGTCCAGGCCGCCCCAGGCTGCCTCGCGGTTGCGCACGCGAGCGATGTAGGGGATGGCCGTCTTGAGCGTATTGAGGATGCCGGGCTGCACGTTGCCAATCTGCCCGCCGCCAATGCGGTAGCGGCGAAAAACCAGATTGGCTCCGCGTGGCGGGATGGCGCTGTAGAGCTTGATTGTGCCATCGGGCTGGCGCACGGCCGGGCCGAGGCGCAGTTCGCCGCTCACGCTGTCCAGCGTGAAGTGTGGGTCATAGGCATGGGAGTCGGCGAAGTCTTCGACTTCGGTCCAGGGCTGGGGCGCTTCGCCGGCCACCTGCACCAGCAGCGTTTCGTCTGCCTGGCGGGCCAGAATGGGGGTGACGCGTAAGGTGTAGCGCTGCCCGGCCGCGCCATCACTCTGGCCCAAGAATTCGTTTTCGATTTGCTGGGCGTGGGTAGCGGGCGTGGAACCACCCCAGGTGGTGGCCTGGATTTGCCGCAGACGGGGCGACGTTTGATAGGGTCTCATGCCGTCCTGGCGTTCGGCGGCGCTGATGTCGCGCACGCGCACGCGCACCCAGTACTGCTCCTGGTTGTTGACGGCGTAGCGGCCCATCGGCGGCAGGTGGATGTGAATCTGGCCGCCGACGTTCATGCCTTTGGTGGTGTCCAGATCGACGGGACAGGGGAGCCAACGGCCGTCCGCGTTCCCCGTGGACGCTTCCCAGACGATGGGCGGCAGGGTGGGGTCGATGCCCGCGCCGCCGGCCGAGTCGCAGTCGAGTTGGAAGCCCAGAATGTGGTGGCTGAGGTCGTTGGCGAAGCCGAAGTAGAGGGCGTCGTCAACCTGGGGCACGGCGGAGTAGGCTTCGAAGCCTTCAAAGCCGGCGGCCAGGCGGCGCAGGTTTTGCTCGCGGTACTGCTTTTGGCCTTGTCCGGCGGCGATGCGGGAGAGAACGGCCGTTAATTCCGGCGGCTGCACCACAAAATCGGCGTCGGTGGTGAAGACGATGGAGCTTTCTGTTTCCGTGCGGGTGCTGGCGACTTCGGTGCCGGCGGGGATGGTAACGGCCGTGGGCTGCGGCGCGGACAGCCAGAATGTAACCGGCGTTTTGGCCGGCTGCGGCGGCTGAAGCGTCATGCCCAGCATCTCCATAAATTTAACATAATGCTTGTCTGGTACTTGATTCAGACGATAGAGCAGCACGTCGGTCATCCAGGCGAACAGTTCAATCAGCGTCACGCCGGGGTCGCTGACGTTGTGGTCGGTCCACTCCTTCACATAGTGGGGGATGCGTTTTTTGGCTTCGTCTACCAAATCCTGGAAGTGGCGATCATCGAGTTTAGGGGCGATTAGCGACATAAGAAACTCCAATTAGTTGTTGGCCAACAGCTAAAAGCCAACAGCTAACAGCTTTTTTATTCCTCGGGAATAAGATAGAACGGGTAGACTAAACTACGCCGGTCGTTGGTGGCTTTGATTTCGTAGGTGATTTCGATGAGCAGGCGGGCGGCTTCGTCGGGATCGGCGTAGGCGGCGACGGTGTGGACGCGAATGCGCGGTTCCCACATGCCCAGGGCTTCTTCGACATAGCGGCGGGCGAGTACGGCCGTGTGGTTGTTGTTCGGCGCGAAGAGCAAATCGTGCAGACGGCAGCCAAACGTTGGCCGCATCACCCGCTGCCCCGGCGCGGTCATGAGAATAATGCGAATCGCCTGGTCCAGTTCGTTTTGGTCGTGGGTCAGGGCAAACCCGCCCTGTGGTCCAATTTTTGGCGGGAAGGCCCAGCCCTGGCCGATGATGTTGGTGGTCATAGATTCTCCAGAAGATTGCACCACGGAGGCACGGAGGGCACGGAGGAAAACAGGTTTTAAAACTCCGTGTTCTCCGTGCCTCCGTGGTGAGTTCTCTTAATTCAAGTTTACCATTGCCCCTTTCACATTCACCTGACCGGTGGCTTGCAGGTCGAGGTTGCCCCCGGCTTGCAGCTTCATGTTGCCGGTGGATTTAACCTCGAGTTGGCCGCCGCTTTCGACGGTGATTTTGCTGCCGTTGTCGTCCAGGGTGATGAGGAGGCCGCCTTTGCTTTTAATTTCAATTTTGCCGCCGGCGTCGTCCAGAACAACTTTGTGCCCGGCGGCCGTTTCCAGTTCGATTTTTTTGTCGGCGTTGTCGTGCAGGGTGATGTGATGGCCTGTGCGCGAGTGCCAGGTGCGCAGCAACGGCCGTTCCCCTCTGCCCGCGCCACTCACCGACGGCGGCTCTTTGTGCTGGCCGTTCCACAAGCCGCCCAACACCAGCGGGCGGTTAAATTCGCCATGCTCAAAGGCCACCAATACCTCGTCGCCCACGTCGGGCATGTTGAAGAAACCGGCTTCCGGCCCGGCTCCGGCGGACACCACGCGCGCCCAATCACTCTCGGCGTCGTCGGCCATCCAGGGAAATTTCACTTTGACCCGGCCCCATTGCTGCGGGTCGTCGGCGTTGGTGACGACGGCCGTTACCACCCCATGCCAGCGTTTGGCCGGTTCCTGCTGCGCCACTTGTTCGGCCAGCAGGCCGGTGCGCGTGCCGCGCACGGTGAAAAATGTACGCAACCCATCGGCGGCGTAGACGTGGGCGGCGCTGGTGACCAGATAATCGCCGCTGAGCCGCTGCCCCAGTTCTTCCAATTTAACGCGCTGCCCGGCGGTAATGTCCGGGCGGCGCACGGCCACGCCATCGGCCTGCACAAACGCGCCGCTGAGTTCATCCAGGCGGGCGGCGGCCAGGGCGTCGGCTTCCGCCTGGCTGACCACCGGCTGATCGACGATGACCAGTTTGCCCGCGCCGAAGCCGTTGGCCCAGGCCGCGCCGTTTTTGCTTTCGTCGATTTGCGGGTAGAGGCTGCCGTTTCTGGCCTGCCCGACGATGGCCTGCTGTTTGTCGGCGTCCCAGCCTTTGACGATGACTTCGTCGACCTGTTCGGCCAGGGTGACGCGCGGGCGGAAGCTGAGCAAATCTTGTCCCCAAGTGAGGGTGACACGGGCACGGCCGTCGGTGGGTTTGCGGAAGGTGAGACGGCCGTCGGCCACATAACATTCGTAGCCAATGCGCCAGGCCCGCCCCATCAGAAAGGCCAAATCCGACTGATTATGCTGGTAAATGTGGTCATAGACCGTGCTGGTAGACTCTACGTCGGCTTGCAGACCGGCAGCCTGAGCGATGTCAGCGGCCAGGTCGCTGTCTTTCTTGTTGAGGAAGGCGCGGCTTTTGGTTTCGCGGTAGAGGCGGTGGGATTTGTCGTAGCCGCGCACCAGCAGTTCGGCCACCATGCCCTCCTCAAAGCGCGGCTCCAGGGCGGTGATTTCGCCGGTGATGAGCTTAAAGCTGTTGCCTTCGCTGTCCTCGGCGGCGATTTCCACTTCTTTGGTCAGGTTAAATGGGCCGCTGTCCAGCAGTTCCAGCCCGGGATCGTACAGGCGGATGGTGAACATATGCGGCAGGTGGGCGTGCTGATCCACTACCACTTCGGCGATGGCGGCCATCACCTGCTGCTGCACCGGCGAACCGGCGAGCTTGATGGCAAGCTGGGAGGTGAGAGGTTGTTGTTCAGGCATTTATTTCACCACGGAGGCACGGAGGGCACGGAGGTTTTGAAGAATGGGAGAGGAAGAGGGGATGTGGTGAGCGGTCGGCAACATCCAGGCATGAGAAGAACAGAGATAATTCTCTTATCTCCGTGCCTCCGTAGTGACTTCCTCTTCTCTTCTTACTCATAAAACTCTCCGCTTAATGCCCCGTTTAAGCAGGGGAACGTTAAAATTAATAAGCAGGCCAACTTTGCAGCCAGAAATTTTGAGATACGTGAGCAATTGGGCTTCATGGATGGGCAGAAGTTGCTCCACAGCTTTAAGCTCCACAACGACTTTGTCCTCCACCAAAAAATCCAGCCTATAGCCACAATCTAGCTGTGTTCCCTTGTAAACGATGGGCAGCGGTTTTTCACGCTGACATCTCACACCGCGCAAATCCAATTCATGCGCCAGACATACCTGGTAAACATTTTCCATTAGTCCTGGCCCCAACTGACGATGCACTTCCATCGCCGCGCCAATGATTTGTTCCGTCAATGCCTCGTCAATTAACATCTGGCTTCTTTGATTTCTCCATGTCGCTAAAATCCAATCAAATAAACCACTCACTGTACCATAACACTTCCCCCACCAATTCCTCTCCTCTTTAAAACTCTCCGTGCCCTCCGTGCCTCCGTGGTGCAATCACTCTTCCGGAATGGTTAGCCGCGTACCCGGCTTTATCGCCAGGGGATTGGTGATGTGGTTGTAGTCGGCGATTTGTCGCCATTTGGTGGCGTCGCCGTAAACGGCCGTGGCAATCGTATCCAGCCTATCGCCCACCACCACCGACCAGACGCGCCGGATGGGGCCGCCGCCAGAGGTGGGATTTTGGTTGGGGTAGTCGTTGACGTCTTTGTGCTGCGTAAAAGTCACGTCTACGGCCGCGCGCACGGGCGTGCCGTCGTTCTTAAACAAGGTGAATTTCTGCGTCATCTGGGTGATGACGGCCACGAAGCGGAAGACGCCCCATTCAAAGGCCACTTCCGGCGGGGTGGTTTTTTGATTGCCCTGCGCCGGTTTCGGTTCCATGAACTTCCACAGTTTGTTGGTGGTCTGGCTCACATCCTCGTCGGCTTCGTAGGTGTCGAAAAGCAAGTTTAGCTTTAGCGTTTGCGCGCCGGATTTTTTGAATTCGATTTGTGGCGTGGAGGAGCGGTTACGCGATTTCTCCTCGTAGGTGTTGGATTTGGAGACGGAGTATTCAAACGGGTTGAACATGCAGTTGACCGCCTGGCCGGACTCGTTCCCGCTCTCGTCTACTTCATAAATTCGGGCGGCGACTAAATTGCCTCGTGTGTTTGTCATGTTTTTATGGGGATTGGAGATTGTCAGACGTTCGATGGCCAATCTCTACTCTCCAATCCCTCTCTCCTCTAGTATCTGCCTCGCGCGCGTTCCCAATCTACCGACAGGCGGGTGCGCAGGTCGGTGTAGACGCGGCGGGCGAGGTCGTCGATGTCGATGTCGGCGGATTCGGCTTGTTCCTGGGGGTTGGCGGTGGTGGGTGTGGGGGGAACGGCCGTTTCCGTTTCCGTTTCTGCTTCTTCTGCTGGTGCCCGTTGGATGGTGGGATGGGCGTTTTGTGCTGCGTGCTGCGTGCTGCGTGCTGCGTTTTCTGGTTCCGGGGCCTCCGGCGGCTTTTGGCCGATCAATTCCCAGAGATCGGTGGGTAAAGGACCGACTTCAGTGGAAGTGGTTTGGTGGTTGGAGAGGTGGTTGGTTGGTTGGTTGGTTGGCGTGCGCTGCACGGCCGTAACCGAACCAGGGCGCGGGCGGCGGGGCAGCAGCAGTTCCACTGCCGAATCGGTCGGTTGGCCGGCGGCGACTTTGCTGAGTGTTTCGCGGACTTTGGTTTGTTCGGGGGCGTTGGGGGCGATGGGTGGTTGGTTAGGTGGTTGGTTGGTTGGTTGGGTGGGGTTGGGTGGGTTGGGGGAGGCGTTGGACAGGCCAGACGGATTCCAGCGCGGGTTGGCGCTGCACCGGCGCGGTGGAACCGCCCCCGCCGCCGGGCGCAGCCACATTGGACGAACCGGCAATGGTGACACTGCCCCCGGCGCTGATGCCGCCGCCAATGTTGGCGCTGCCGCCGATGTTGATGCTGCCGGACACGTTCAAGCCGCCGCCAACTTTGGCCGCGCCGCCCACGGATGCCGCGCCGCCTACGGTGACATCGCCGCCGCTTCTGAGCAGCGCGCCGGCCGTCAGGCTTTGCCCAACGGTCACATTGTCGCCTCTGACCACAGCGCCGGATTGCAAATTTTGCCCGCTGGTCACGTCACCGGCGGCGACGACGGCCGCGCCGGCAGTGATGTTCTGCCCGGCGTCTACGCCGCCGCCAGCAACCAGGGCGCTGCCGACGGTCGCCGCGCCGCCCACCGAAATCGCGTCGGCGGATTGCACGCTGCTGCCGGCGCTCAGGTTGCCGCCCACGTTGGCTGCGCCGCTGAATTTAGCGGGGCCGCCGGTGGAAATGTTTTGGCCGACGGCCGTTTCCCCCTTAAATTGCGCCGTACTTGCGGTAACGTTCTGGCCGACTGTGGCCGCCGAATTGAACACCGCCACACCGCCCACCGTCAGGTCCTGGCCGGTCGAAATTGGGCCGCTGGCCAGGACGGCCGCGCCTACTTGCGTCGTTGTGCCGGTGGTCAGGGGACCGCCAAATGCCGCCGGGCCGCCGATTGTTGCGCCGCCGCCAACCGTGGCCGAGCCGCCTACCGTGGCCGCGCCGCCTACCGCTGCCTGTCCACCCACCGAGACGCTGCCGCCGGTGGTCAGGCTGCCGCCGAGGGTCATGTTGCCGCCAACGGCCGTGGGGCCGCCAACGGCCGTGGGGCCTTCGCCAGGTTGTGGATCAGGCGCAGGGGGCGGGCTGCCCAATGGGTCTGCCTGGGGGGTGTTTGTGTTGTTGGCGGGCGCGGTTGGCTGCGTGTTGTTCGTCGGCGTGGGGAGATTGGCCGGCGGCGGTTTGGGCGTTTGGGCGTTATTACTGGCATTGCCGTTGTTGGCGGGGTTGGCGGGTTTGTCCTTGAAGCGGGAAATATCCGGCGTTTGTCCGGCCGGGGCCGGTTCAACGGGGTTGTTTTTGCTCAGGTGGCCGTCGTAAATGGCTTGCAGGCGGGGCCAGTCGGGATCGGGATTGTGGGCTGTGGGCTGGGGGCTGGGGATTGGGGATTGGGGGAGATGATTTTGCCCCAGGGAGATGTTGGGCTGCGCCTTGGGAAAATTATTTTGCGCATTGGAGATTGAAATTTCCGCATTGGCGTTTGGAATTTGCACATTGGCGTTCAAATTTTCCGCATTGGAAGTTGGCGACTGGGGCACGATGTGGCCGGGCACGGCATAAATGGCCTGGGCAAAGGGAACGTGGACGCCTTCCTGGCCAGTGCCGGGCGAGCGGAAGAGGGTGGATACGGCCGTATGCCTTTGCACACGCCGCCATAAGGGGCTTTCGCCGTCGTTGGTCTGTCGAAAATGAGTCATGGTTTGTTTGGGAGATTGGTTAATCTCCAATTTTCAATTTTCAATTTCTACACATTCACCGTAATCTCGCCGCAGGCCAGTTCCAATGTCTGGATGGCGACGCTGTTTTCGCTGCTTTTTAGCTGTGGACCGGTCCACTTCACCGGATAGGCGTCGGCGATGTGCCAGGAGAGGACGGTGTTTTTTTGGCTGTCGAGGAGGGAGATGGTTAACGGCCGTCGCGTAAACTGCTCGCTCATCGTGTCGATGTACCAATTCACCAGGTCGCTGGCCCCGACGCCATTTTTCAGGGTGATTTTGGCCCCTTTGCGGCGGCCGGGAAGCTGGTGGGTAAAGGTATTCAGGCCGCCTTCTTTGACTTCTTCAATTTCCCATTCAATCGTCGGCAGCGTGCATTCCGTAAACGCGCCGTAAGGCGTGCCATCTACATCAACGACAAAGCGGAAAACTGCATGGGTTGTATCGCGGATAGTTTGGTCGCTCATTGTATCTTTGGGAGACTATAGAATCGTCAATCGTCAATCGCCAATCGCTACCTTCTTCTTTTCCGTTCCCGCTCCAGGCGCAGGTCTTCGAGCAGCAGGGCGTAAACCTTATCGCTTACTTTCTGCACGATTTCCGGCGTGAGGGCTTTGGCCTTATCCCCTGCCGCCTCGCTGCCGGACGCTGGCGTTTGCTCTGGCATATCGTCACCCGGCTACCCGCTCAGGGGCGCTACTTGCAGGTGAAAAGATGTGCTGCAAGCGGGGCAAATTGCGCCGATGAGGACATTATCGCTGCTGTTGAGGCGCAGGTAGAGGTCTTCCAGGTAGGCCAGGTCGGCGGTGAACAGGCGCTCGATGAGGGCGGGGGTAACGGCCGTAACCGACCCCAATCCCACCACCACCCGGCTCAGCAGCAAAACCGGCAGGTAAGCCCGATTCTCCTGCACGCGCGGGTCGCGCAGCGGCTCGATTTCGTCCAGCGCGGTAGCCAGGCGCATACGGCCGTGGCGGTGAAGCTGCCCGGTTTCATCCAGGTATCCTCGCGGAAGCGTGAAGTCAAATTCAAGTTGCATGGCATGTTGGCGGGATCAGGGATTGGGAACCGGTTAATCTGCCCTCAATCCCTGCTCCCTATCCTATTTCACCCGCGCAATGTACTCGTGGGCGATGGTTAATTCTTCGATGCCGATTTCGTTGCTGTCGGCTTTGGGCTGCGGACCGGTCACTTTCAGGGGCCAGGCGCGTTCAAAATTCCAGCGGGCTACCTCGGCCAGCTTCTGGTCGAACATGACGATGGAGCCATCGCGCCGCGCGCCTTCCACATCGCCATCTTCCACCTGCTTGCGCCAGTCCCAAACGTCCATGTTGCCGGTAATGCCCCGCTTCAGGACGATGTTTTCCCACTTCAGGCGGCCGGGCAGTTTCAGCACAACTTCCTGCCCCTTTTCGGTTACCACTTTGTGCTCGATGGCTTCGTGTTCGGAACCCAGGCCGGAGCATTCGGTGAAGTAGCCGGTGATGACGCCCTGGATGTCTACGCCAAAATGAAAACCAACAAGCGGATCTGTACGTTCTGCCATTTTTAATCTCCTTGTTTATAAACAGGTTCTTCAGAAGACCCTAAGGGTTTTCATCGCTTGCAATAAAAATGCCCGAGGTCAAACCCTTAGGGTCTACAGGTACTCGAGGTCAAACCCTTAGGGTCTTTATATAGATCGCCCGTTTGTCGTTACGCTTCTGCATTCGCGCCGGCCCATTGGCTGAGGCGGAAGATGACAAATTCGGCCGGTTTCACCGGAGCCAGGCCAATTTCAATGATCAACTGGCCCAGATCGCGCACTTCGGTCGGGTTCAGTTCCTCATCACATTTAACATAAAACGCCTGTTCTGGCGTTGCGCCAAACAAGGCCCCGCTGCGCCATATCAGCCGCAGGAACGAGGTGACGTCGCGGCGCACTTTGGCCCAAAGGGTGCTGTCGTTGGGTTCAAAGACCACCCAGCCCATATTGGCTTCCAGCGACGCGCCGACCATGATGAAGAGGCGGCGCACGTTGATGTACCGCCAGGAGCCATCGCTGCTGAGGGTGCGCGCGCCCCAAACGCGAATCCCACGGCCGGGAAAAGCGCGGATGCAGTTGACGCCGATGGGGTTCAGGGTGTCTTGCTCGCCCTTGGTGAGAGTGATTTCCAGGTTGGTTGCGCCGAGGACAACTTCGTTGGCCGGGGCTTTGTGGACGCCGCGCTCGCTGTCTGTGCGGTTGTAGATGCCGACCATGTGGCCGCTGGGCGGGATGAGTTTGCTGGTTTGCGGGCTGTCGCTGAGGTCGGCGACTTCGATCCAGGGGTAGTACATGGCGGCGTAGGCGGAATCGAAGTTGACGTAATTGCGCCATTCTTTGACCTGCTGGGCGTTGAGGCCGGGCGGCGTGTCCAGGATGGCAAAGCGGTATTTCAGGTTTTCGCAGTGGGCGATGACGGCCGTTTGCACCTGTTTCACCATCTCTTTGGCGGCGCTGGAACCATCATACCCGGCCATGAGGTCGGGGCAGAGGACCAGGCTGACGTCGTCGAGCGCTTCCAGGCCATTGATGCCGGTGCGGTCGGCCACATCGCCGATGAAGTCGACGGCCGTTAATGGGCCAACAGTTGGCGCGGCCGGTGGCGGCGCGGCTTCGGCTTCGCCGCCTTCATCCTTTTTCTTGGCGGCGCTGCGGGAACGGGACGACGAGGCTTTTTCAGCGGCCATCTCGTTCAGGGCGCGCAGGCTGACGATGTAGCAAGGGCCGCCGCCATTGGCGAAATAGCCGTACACAGCGTCGGGCAGGTAAGCGCCCTGAACAAAGCCGCCAAATGTGTCGGTGAACTGGGTCCAGTTGGTGACCAGGGTGGCGACGTTGACGCGCGATTCCACGGGTACGCGCTCGCCGGTTGCCGGGTCTAATACTTTGCGGCTGGCCTCGGCGGTGATGCCCACAAAGGCGGCAGTCGATGTGCCAACGGCTTGAATAGGTTTGGTGCCACGGTCGACTTCTTCGACGTAGACACCGGGGGATGCGTAACTTACAGGCATTTTCTTTCTCCTTAAAAAAATAGGACGCGGATGCACACGGATAAACACGGATTTTCGGTTGTGGGCAGCCCCGGCGGGGCGCGGTTTTTGCGGACTTGTTGTCTGTTCATGGATTGGGTACGGGGTCTATAGATTGCCAAGATTCTAAAAATCTGCGTAATTGCTAAGCCTCTCTAGCAGTCTGTCGGAGAACCTCTTTTTGTAGCCGGGGTATCCTTACCCCGCCTCTGGAAGACGCGGTAAGAAACCGCGGCTACGGGTACTTTTCCGACAAACTGCTAGGATTTCACCACGGAGGCGTGGAGAACATGGAGGGTCTACATAAACTCTGTGTCCTCAGTGCCTCCGTGGTAAATAGTTACAAATCTGCGCAATCTGTAGACTAATTGTTCGTTCATAGTTCCACGTCGTAGTCTCCGGCGGGGACGGTGATTTTCTTTTCTTGTGGTTTGCCTTTGCCGGACCAGGCGAGCAAGGTGTAGCTGCCGGCGGGCACGCCGTGGAAACGGTAACGGCCGTTCTCATCCGTCGTCTCCATAAAACCAGTGCCTTTCAGGGCCACGTCGATGCCGCTTTGGGGCTGCGCGCCTTTCAGGAGCGTGCCGCCGATGATGTTGGTGGCGACGGCCGTTTCCCTGTCCATTTCCTGCCGTCTTGGATTTTCAGATTGGCCCAGGCGCATGGTGAAGGAATGCACGGCGGGGCCGGTAACGGCCGTCCACGGGTCCAGCGCCAGGGTGACGATGTAAGAGACAGACGGCCGTAATTCGTTGTCCAGCGCGCTCCACACTTCGGCGGGGTTCGTCAGCTTGTCGTGGGCCGCCAGCCGGGCTTGCAGCTCAAAGGTCGGGTTTTGCAGGCTGCCGACGAGGCGGTCTTCCGGCAGGATGGGATGGCGGAAAAGAGCCAGCAGGCAGCGCGTCAGCAGCCGGTGCTCGTCGCCGGGGTCGGTGGCCCAGGTGGTGAGCATGTAGGTGCAATCCACGCGGAAAGGGGTGCGTTTGCGGGCGGCGGGGTCGGCGGGACGGCCGTTCCCATCCATGACGGGCTGCCATTGGTGCTGGCGCAAGGTATTGTTCTCCCGCACGTCGTAGAGGAAAAAATTCACCGTTGGCTTTGCCAGCTTCGCGCTCCATTCGCGCGTTGGCTGCTCGAATTTCACGTCGATTTCGCCGTTTTTAATGGGCATTTCCTCGATAAGCAGCTTTTTGATGGTTTGGTCCAAGTCTGTAATCATGGGCTAATTCCCGGCTGCCTACATCAGCTCTTCCTCTTCGGGTATTTCCTGCATCTGGATTTCTTCCTCTTCTTCGACTTCTTGCAGTTGCAGTTCTTCTTCCTCTTCTTCAGGCTGGTTCATCACCGTGTCGGCGACGCTGTCGGCCTGATGTTCGAAGCGGTCGTTGGGGTCGTTGACGGTGAGCTTGCCCTGTACATTGGGGGCAGATGCGCCTTGCTGCGCCACATGGGTTAGTTCGTGGGCGATCAGGTGTTGGCCGTCGCTGGAAGCCGGGTCATAGGCTCCTTCGCGGAAGAAGACGTCGCTGCCGGTGGTGAAGGCTTCCGCGCCCAGTTGGCGGCTGAGATGGTCGGCCTGGGCGTCGGTGTGGATGGTGACATCGCTGAAATCCTGCCCCATCGTTTGCCCGGCTTTTTGGGCCATGCCGGCATCCAGGCTGCCGCCGCTGCCGCGCTGCTGGTTGATGGCAACGGCCGTTTCCTCATCCACCTCGCCCCCGCCGCCGCTGCCGCTGCGCTGGGCTAATACACGCTGCACGGCCGTGTTGCCCAACGTCTGCTGCATCTGGGTAACGGCGCTGCTGTCCAGCCGGTTGTGAATCTGGTCCCGGGTGAGCGGGTCGGCGGCTTTTTCGGGTACGGCCGTTTTTCGTTCCGGCCGGTTCACATTTTTCTTGTCGTCTAACTGATATTCGGCGGGCATACAACCTCCGAGTGAGAGAGATTCATCACGGAGGGCGCGGAGGGCGCGGAGATAGTTAAAAAACTCCGTGTCCTTCGTGCCTCCGGGGTGTAACAAACAATCCTTCCTCAATCAGCCGCCCCATCTTCTGATATTCGCGGCGGGCGGCGTGGAGCAGGTGGCGCAGGTGGACGGATTCGTCATCCTCGGCGGCCAAGAAGGCGGCGGCCAGGATGATGTTGCGAATACTGCCGCCGGCCAGTTCAAAGCGCTCGGCCAGCAGGTGAAAATCGGCGTCCGCGCCCAGCGGCGTTTCCGGCGGCACGTTGACGCGCCAGATACGCTCGCGGTCGGCGGGCTGCGGGAAGGGGAATTCGATGGCAAAGTGCAGGCGGCGGGTGAAGGCATCGTCCAGGTTGGCGCGCAGATTGGTGGCCAGGATGACCACGCCATCGTAAGCCTCCATGCGCTGCAAAAGGTAGCTAATTTCGATGTTGGCGTAGCGGTCGTGGCTGTCTTTGACTTCCGAGCGCTTGCCAAAAATGGCGTCGGCCTCATCAAAAAAGAGAATGGCGTTGCTGGTGGCCGCTTCGGTGAAAATGCGGTCCAGGTTTTTTTCTGTCTCGCCGATGTATTTGCTGACCAGCGAGGAGAGGTCGATTTTGTACAGGTCCAGGCCGAGTTCGCCGGCCATCACGTCGGCGGCCATCGTTTTGCCGGTGCCCGATTCGCCGGCAAACAGGGCGTTGAGACCTTTGCCCAGGGCGAGTTTGCGGTTGAAGCCCCATTGGCCGTAAACCGTTGGCCGCTGGCGCACGGTGTTGACCATCTCGCGCAGTTGGGCCAGGGTGTCGGCGGGCAGGACGATGTCGGCCCAGGCGTAGCGGGGCTGGATTTTGGCGGCTAGCGTGCTGAGGCGCTGGTTGGAATGGGCGCGGGCGGCGGCAAATAAATCGGCTTCGGCCAGCGGCTCGTCGCGCCAGAGGGCCAGGTCGCGGGCGGTGGCCGCCGCATCGGCGATCTGGCCGGGCGTAAAGCGGAAATGGTTGGCGACGGCGTCGGGCGACAGTCCGGCGGGCAACTGTTTTTGCCAGATTTCCCGGCGGCGCGTGTAGGCGGGCAGGGGAAAGGTGACGGGGAACAACGGCCGTTCCCGCGCCCCATCCACCTGCCAGGTTGTTTCCCCGGCCAGGATGATGGTGTGGGGGTAGGCCAGTAGTTGGCGGAAGAAAGCGGGCGGCAGACGGCCGTCATCGGTAAGCAGCCGTTCCCAGCCGGTGAGGTAGAGGGTGGCCTGGTGGAGACGGCCGTCGCGCAGGGCCAGGCGCACTCCTTCGTCGGGCGCGAGGTCGGTTTGGGCGAGGGCGTCCAGATCGAGCGTAAGCAGCGGTTGACCGGCGGCGTGGGCCAGGTGGTGGGCGGCTTCCTGTTTGCCGGTTCCGGGACGGCCGTTAAACAAGAAGAGCGGCGTGTGGCGGGCGGCGCGAAGCAGGCCTGGCAGCAGGTTTGCCGGGACGCGTTGGGGCGGCTGGGCGGGCGGCGAGTGGTCCAGGGCGGCGGCGGAGGCAAGCTGCGCGTCGAGCGTGTCGCCATCAAGCAAGAATTCGACGACGCCGGGGGCGACGCGAAGGAAATGGGCGAGCAGGGTGGCGGCGCTGTTCAGGCTGTCGGTATACCGGAACAGGAGGCGGTGGGCAAGCAGACGGCCGTCGTCGGCGAACAATTGGCGCTGGGCCAGTTTTGCCTGAAAGTTGGCGGTGAGCAGGTTGAGGGTGAGGTCGATAGACGGCCGTTTGCGGGTCACGTCGTCTTGCAGGTAGGCGTAGAGCCGCTCGTAGCGAGGGTCGATTTCCGGCGCGAGGGCGATGAGCAGGGCGTCGGTTTCGGCGGGGGTGAGATGGAAAGCGGTGGTCAGATGATCAAGGCGCAGGAGAATGTCGTTGGCGCGGCTGGCCTGGGTGCGGGCTTCCCATTCCTGCCGGGCCTGCTCCAGAAGGGCAGGAAAGTTGGCGGGCAGGGGGTGACGGCCGTTGCCCGTTGGCCCAGAGGTGGCCGCCGATGCCCTGTTTGAGCAAGGCGTCGGCGTGGTCGTCGCTGATGTAGAGGCCGCGAAAGTCATCGTCGGGCTGGAGGCCATTGGCGCGGGCGCGGGCGATGGCCCATTGGACGCGCAAATCGAGCAGAGCCAGGGCGGCCAGCAGGTGGCTTTGGCTGTCGGTGTAGGGGGTGAGGGTAACGGCCGTGGCGTTCATTTGCCTTCTACTGCCTCTTGTTGGTTGTGGAGGTAATCGGCAATGATGGGGCTGATGGCTGCCGGACTGCGGAAGTAGTGGCGTTGGCCGGTTTGGACGTGGTTGATCCAGCCGCGCCACTCGCCGGTTTCGCCGGTGGGTTCTTTCCAGATGCGGATGACAAAGGAATGAGCTTCTTTTTCAAAGCCGATCATGGCGTCGTCTGAATCGTCGTCCATAGATGGTCCTGTTGGGTTAAGACGGCCGTGTGGGGAGAGATGAGGGGGGAAACGGCCGTTACATTTTTCGGTCACGGCCATTGTAGAAGGCGAGTCTCACAAAAGTCTCACAAGGCGGGGGAATCGGAAATTGGAGATTGGAGATTGGGGCCTGGAGACTGAATGTCTCGAATCTCAGTAGTTTAAAAAAGTAAAAAACCTAACGCAAAGAACGCAAAGGAGCAAAGGCGCAGAGGCTTTTCTTGTTGTTGATGGTCCAAACCCTGATCCAAAAGGTGGTTCAGAAAACAGAAACTTTGCGCCTTTTGCCTCTTTGCCCCTTTGCGTTAAGGTTTTTTTAACTACTGCATCTCTAGCCTCGTAGCCGCGGTATCCTTACCGCGTATTTTCCAGAGCGCGGTAAGGATACCGCGGCTACAAACTAATCTCCAGTCTCCCAAAGTCCAAACTCATTTTTGAACGAACCCAAAGAACGCAAAGGAGCAAAGGCGCAGAGGCTTTTCTTGTTGTTGATGGTCCAAACCCTGATCCAAAAGGTGGTTCAGAAAACAGAAACTTTGCGCCTTGCGCCTTTTGCCTCTTTGCACCTTTGCGTTAAGGTTTTTTAACTACTGCGTCTCTAGTCTTAGGCGGTTTCTTAACGAGAATCGAGGAGAGAGTTAAGGGTTTCGCCGGCGCGGAGGAAGTCATGATAGGCGGCGTTGATGGCCGGGTCGGTGGTGGTATGGGGGTGTTGAAGGCGTTGGTCGAGGAGTTCCTGGTAGAGGGCGCGGGTTTCGGGGAGCGGGAGGATGTGGAGTTCTTCGAGGAGAAGGCGCGCGCATTGGTGGAATTGTTGGATGGCCTGGCCGGGTTGACCGAGCCGCCAGTAGCACAGCATAAGGGCGCGGTAGACTTCTTCACGCAGGGGGTCGGCGGCGAGGATGGTTTGGCCGTGGGCCAGGGCTTCGGCGTAGGCGTGGCGGGCTAGGCAGGCAGCCATCAATTCGCCGAGCGCCTGGAGGAAGCGGCGGGCAAATTGTTCGCGGGCGATGAGTATCCAGTCGGGGTAGAGGCCGTCGAACAAGTCGCCGCGATAAAGGGCAACGGCCGTTTGCAGGCATTGTTCGCGCAGTGTCTCATTTCGGGTCTGGCTGGCCTGGGTCAGGGCTTGCTCAAATTGGGCCAGGTCGCAGGAATACGGCCGTGTCGGGGTGAAGGCTATCCAATCACGAGAAGCAGGGAGGTAAACGGCCGTGTCTAAACCCAGACTATCGAAAACCGAGCGTAAGCGCCAGACGGCCGTGCTTAAACGAGCGCGGGCATTATCTGGCGAGCCATCTGGCCAGAGCAATTCGATTAATTTTTCGCGGTGATGTTCTGTCTCAGGGTACAAGAGCAGATAGCCGAAGAGCGCTTCGACGTGACGGGTAGGAAACGTTGTTGTGGTTTTGTCCTGGTACTGCATTTGAAGCTTGCCAAAAGCTTGAATATGCAAAAGAGCCATGCACAAATCCTTGAGGGTCGTGACTAAAAACAAATCGCCGATAATGATGTTGTTTTGCTGAGGTGAGGTTGGGATGTTAGTCTGATTTAGGAGCTGAAGTAAGTGTCGGGCACATTATAGCATAGGGAACCCCTTTTAATATAGAGGGGATATGGCGGATAGCGGTTAGAAAATCGGTTCTTCAGGAATTCAGGGGATTGGCACCCAATGCTGCGTGAAGCGTGTTGCGTGACCAGAGAGACCTCACGCAACACGCTTCGCGCCCGACCCCAAGAAATCCTAAAGACCCAGAAAATCGAGCAGTTGCCTGATTGCCACGCTTCCAGATTGAAGGCGTTGCGCGCCGGAAATTGTTCATGCCAGAGTGGAAACGCAGCGGAGTTTATGTGTGGGCGCTTTGTGAACGGGGCATAAAAAAAGATGGTTAAACAGGGCTGTGGTGAAATTCGCGTAAATAAATCCCCCAACGGCCAGGAGGCCTTGTTAGAATGTTTTCTACATCGCTGTGGGCCTGGCGTCCAGCAACAAACAAATTGTGTAAAACGAGGGCAGTATGCTAAACATCCCACAAATGGATTCCATGACATTTTTACAGACGACGTTTCCTGAATTGGGGCACAGTGACATTCAAACGTTATTGCAGGCGGCTGTGCCACAGTATTACCCTTCTGGCGCGTATATTTGCCACGAAGGCGATCCGGGGACATCTTTGTTTGTATTGGTGGATGGGGAGGCGGATATTATTGTCCATGCCAATCCTGAAATCGACATTTTGATCGATACAGTGGGACCGAACGCTTATTTTGGGGAAATGGCCTTTTTAGGGGAAACCACGCGAACGGCGACAATTCGGGCCAGAACGGACTGCCACACGTTGGTGATTGATCACACAGACTTTTTGCCCATTGCTCACACCAATCCGCAGCTGCTGCGTACGCTGCTGCGGCAAATCATTGGCCATTTGCGTCGTAATGATGTAGCGGTGATTCATGAACTAAACGTGAAGAACACGGCGCTGGAGAAAGCGTATGCCGATTTGGCGGCGCAGGAAGAATTACGAACACAATTTATTGCCACGTTGTCGCATGAATTACGGACGCCGTTAACGGCCGTAAAAGGATTCCTCAGCCTCATCAACCAGGGCGCGATAAAAAACGAATCGCTGCCCATGGCCCTCAGCTCAATCACGCGCAATGTAGAAACCATGGTCGGTCTGACCAACGATCTGCTGATTTTGTATGAAATGCACCCTACGGCGACCGAATACACCTACAGCAAACTGCCGGATATTTTGATCGAAGCCTCCAACGCAGCGCGGGAAACCTTGAATGGCGACGCGGCATTGGTCACGCTGGATATTGCTTCCGGTATACCAGACATATTTGCGGATCGCCGTTCGTTAATTTTGGCGCTGCGGGCATTGATTGAAAACAGTTTTAAGTTTAACCCGGATAGAGACCCGGTTCACATTCGCGCCTATCGTCCCAGTCCAGACGAAATCGCCATCAGTGTCACAGACCTGGGCATCGGCATTGCCCGCGAAGATTTTGCGCGGATATTCGACGCTTTCGTGCGCCTGGAGCATGAAGGGGGTCAGTATCTGTTCCCCGGCCTGGGAGTGGGGCTAACCATTGCCAAGTTTGTGGTGGAAAGGCAAAACGGCCGTATCGCCATCAACAGCGCGCCAGGCCAGGGCAGCACCTTCACCATCTTCCTCCCCCAACCCAACCCACACCCGTAAAACCTGCCCGCAGTCGCAACCGCATTTGCCGGCTGGCATCATTCAGGCCACCATCACATCACGCTTGTGTCCGGTAAACACCCCAAAAAACAGCGCATGACCCCGAATTATCCCTGATTTGACTCTCAATTGACAGTCTGGCGCGATTGTTATAGAATTCGCATCAGCATACTATGCCTCAACATCATCTTTGGTTCAATATGACAACGTCCACGCGTTGATAACTTGTTAAGTCCCGTTTGTTCGGGTATAGTTTTATCCCGCAGCAAGAGGAGAGATGGTTGACGCAACAATCAAAACCCCCCAAGTTTGAAACAGCTCAACCCATCCCGCAAAAAATTAACAAACTATCTCATATCAAACGGGGTATCATGGCCCATTTACTCGAAGTAGAAAATCTGGTAACACGGTTTTACACCGAAGAAGGAATTGTTCATGCGGTAAACGGCGTTTCCTACACCCTCAACGAGGGTGAGGCGATGGCCATTGTTGGTGAAAGTGGGTCTGGCAAATCTGTCGGCGTATTGTCGATTATGGGTTTGATTGCCAGCCCTCCAGGGCAGGTGCAGGCCGGAAAAGTGTTCTTTAACGGCCGTGACCTACTCAAACTCTCCAAAGAAGAAGTCCGCCACATTCGCGGCCGCGAAATGGCGATGGTTTTCCAAGACCCAATGACCTCTCTAAATCCAGTCCTAACCATTGGTCGTCAAATGACCGAAGGGCTTGAACTGCATTTAGGCATGAACAAAGAACAGGCCAGCGAACGCGCGGCCGAAATGATGGCCCTCGTCGGCATCCCCAACGCGCAAGATCGCTTAAAAGATTACCCCCATCAATTTTCAGGCGGCCAACGACAGCGCATCGGCATCGCCATGGCCCTCTCTTGCAATCCCTCCCTGCTCATCGCCGATGAACCCACCACGGCGCTAGACGTAACCATTCAGGCTCAAATCGTCGACCTGGTTACCCGCCTACGCAAGCAACTGGGCATGGCTATCATCTGGATTACCCATGATCTAGGCGTCGTTACCAGCGTCGTCGAAAAAGTGGTCGTCATGTACTCCGGTTTTATCGTCGAATCTGCTCCCGTCCGTCAACTATACCGGCAAACCAGCCACCCCTATACCCTTGGTTTGCTGGAATCACTTCCCAAAATTGACGCCAAAAGGAAAGAAAGGCTGATCCCCATCCAGGGTCTTCCCCCAGATCTTCTCAAAGAGCCAAGCCACTGTCCCTTTGCCCCTCGGTGTCGTTACGCCATCGAACGCTGTTGGCAAGAGAATCCGCCGCTGGAAGCTGTCGCCCCAGACCATTTTTCGGCTTGCTGGCGTTGGGAGGATATTCGGGATGGCGTACGCATAACCGCCGAAAGCCTACAGCAACAAACCGCAACCGTTGGAGGGGCAGCATGAGCCAGTCAAACCCAAACAAAGACAAAGAAGTCCTCGTAAGAGTTACCAATCTAAAAAAACATTTCCCCATTCGCCGCGGCGTCTTTCGTAAACAAGTTGGCGCGGTTCAAGCTGTTGATGGCATCTCCTTTGACATCTACAAAGGAGAAACCCTGGGTCTTGTAGGCGAAAGCGGTTGTGGTAAGTCCACCGCCGGCCGTACTATTCTTCAACTCCTTCCACCCACCGATGGTAAAGTTTATTTCGGTCAAAAAGAATTGACAGACTTGAATAGAGGGGATTTGCGCCGCCAACGGCGGCACATGCAAATGATTTTTCAGGATCCCTATGCCTCTTTAAACCCCCGTATGCAAGTCGGTAGCATTGTTGGCGAACCGTTGCAAATTCATGGCATTGGGAACGCCGCCAGCCGTAAAGAGCGCGTGCAAGAACTCCTCAGCGTGGTGGGTTTAAACCCTTATTTCGTTAAGCGTTACCCCCACGAATTTTCTGGAGGGCAGCGACAACGAATTGGCATCGCCCGCGCCCTGGCGACAAACCCATCGTTTATTGTCGCCGATGAACCTATTTCTGCCCTGGACGTCTCCATTCAGGCTCAGGTTGTTAACTTACTGGACGATCTGAAATCGGAATTGGGGCTGACCTATTTGTTTATTGCCCATGACCTATCCATGGTTCGCTATATTAGCGACCGGGTAGCCGTTATGTATTTGGGTCGAATTGTAGAAATGGGCGAACGAGACGAAGTTTACGATCATCCCCTCCACCCCTACACCCAGGCCCTGCTCTCCGCCATCCCCATCCCTGACCCGGATAAAGAAGCTACTAGAAAACGCATCATTCTCGAAGGCGATGTCCCCAGTCCCGCTAATCCCCCGGCTGGCTGCCGCTTCAACCCCCGCTGCTCTTACGCCACCGATATATGTCGTCAAGAAGATCCTGAATTCCGAAATCTGGGCACTGACACACACTCCCACATGGTTGCTTGTCATCACGCTGATAAGTTTCTCTAAAGAAACCGTCTTTGGTGATGATTGATAAAATAATTAGAGACCGATGTTGAATTATGTTTTTTAAGGAGGTGATGCCTGAATTATAAGTGGTCGGTTTAAGTTAAAAATTTTCATGCGTTACAGTTTTACTTTCACACAAAACTTGGAGGAGGTTTTTTAGATGTTTAATAAGAAGATGGCCCTTTTAGTGGCTGCGATTATGGTCTTCGCTGTTTTGCTGGTTGCTTGCCAACCTGAGACGGTCGAAGTAGTTAAAGAAGTTCCCGTAGAAGTAACCCGCGTCATTACCGAGACGGTTACTGAAGCTGGCCAATCCATGGAAGTAACCCGCGTTGTAACGGAACAGGTTGTTGTAACAGCCACCCCGGAACCGGTTGCTCCAGTTAGCTTCGCCGCGCCAAACCCCGAGACTTACACGGAAATCGTTTTTGGCGATCCGGACACGTTGGATCCGAACCTGGCTTACGATACGGCGAGCAGCGCGCTCTATGGTCAGGTAATGGAAACCTTGATTTGGTACAACCATAAAGACGCCACCAGCTACATCCCCGTCTTGGCTATGGAAGTCCCCAGCCTGGAAAATGGCCTCATTTCCGAAGATGGCCTGACATACACCTTCAACATCCGCCCGGGTGTTACTTTCCATGATGGTGGCACGCTGGAAGCCCACGATGTTGCTTATACGTTCTGGCGTGGATTGCTCCAATCTGACCCCAATGGCCCGCAATGGCTGTGGCTTGAGCCGATCTTGGGTTATAGCACCTGCTATGACATTACCGAAGGCCTTGACGCAGAATGTAACATGGCTGGTGATCCTGATGCTCTGAAAGCTTTTGACCCGGCGGCCGTGGCGGCTGTTTGTGAGCAAGTAAAAGCGGCCGTCGTCCCCGACGATGCTGCTGGCACTGTCACCTTCAATCTGGCTCAACCCTGGGGACCGTTCCTGTCTACAATGGCCGGCTTTAGCTATACCCTGGACCAGGAATGGACCATGGCCCAAGGCGATTGGGACGGCGACTGCGCAACCTGGCAGAATTTCTATGCGCCTGGTTCCGAAAACAGCATGATTACGGACAAAGTCAATGGGACTGGCCCCTACATGTTGGACCACTGGACACCCAACGAAGAGTTTGTTCTGGTTGCTAACCCCAATTACTGGCGCGCCGAAGGCGACGCTATGTGGGAAGGTGGCCCGTCTGGTGTGGCCAAGATCAAGACCGTTATTGTGAAGAACATTGGTGAATGGGGCACTCGTTTTGCCGCTTTGCAGGCTGGCGATGCTGAGGTTGTAGCTGTTCCCTTAGAGAACTACACTCAAGTTGATCCGTTGGTCGGCGAAATCTGCGATTACAAAACCGACGAATGCGTGCCGAGCGAAAACCCCGATGGTATGCTGCGTGTATGGCCTGATTTGCCGAGCGTAAGCCGTACCGACATCTTTATGAACTTCAACGTTGCTACCGATGACCAGGGTAACAACCCCTATATCGGCAGCGGTAAATTGGACGGTAATGGCGTTCCGGCCGATTTCTTCTCCGACATCCACGTTCGTAACGGTTTCCGTGCTTGCTTTGATTACGACACCTACATTGCCGAAGCTCTGAATGGCAAAGGCATCCGTAACAATGGTCCTATCATCCAGGATATGCTTGGTTACAATCCTGATGGTCCATATGCCGAGTTTAATCTGGACACATGCACCTCTGAACTCGCGTTGGCCTGGGACGGCGCGCTGCCGGATACCGGTTTCCGCGTCCAAATCGTCTTCAATACCGGTAACACAACCCGCCAGATCATTGGTGAAATTCTGCAAGCTAACCTGAGCACAGTTAACCCCAATTACCAGGTAGAAATCGTGGGTGTGCCGTGGCCGACGTTGCTGCGCTCCTTCCGTGCCAAACAACTGCCGTTGGCTGTTAGCGGCTGGGTGGAAGACATCCATGACCCGCACAACTGGGTACAGCCGTTCACCATTGGTACGTATGCTGGTCGCCAAAACCTGCCGCAAGAAATCATCGACCAATTCAACACGCTGGTTACAGCTGGTGTGTTGGCGGCCGATCCGGCGGAACGTGAGCAGATTTACTTTGAATTGCAGCAATTGCACTATGACCTGGCTATCCAGATCACCGGTGCCCAGGCGTTGAGCAATCGTTATGAGCAACGTTGGGTCCAGGGGTGGTATAACCGCGTTGGTGCTTTTGCCCCATACTACTATGCCATGAGCCTGGCGACTGAATAAGATCGTCTGGGAGGGTAACGCGGTCGGAGCTTGCTGCCTTAACTGGCTTGTAAGCGTAATCTGAGATTGCGTTACCCGTATTAGAAAAAACCTGGTGGGGGCTTTGTCATGAGGTATTTGGCAAAGTTCCCACCAAACTTTTCTCAATATCATTTTAGCCGAATTTTTTTCCACAAATGATTCGAAAGACTTGGTTTCGGGCCATTTGTGGCAAAAGGTTTGAGAATTCCAATTAGATTGGGAGGTCGTTCTGTATGACAGCTTATATTATTCGGCGATTAATGGTGCTGCCAATCATCTTGATAGGTGTGACGCTGCTTATTTTTGCCATGCTGCAGGTTTTAGGGCCTGTAGAACGCTCGGCTCTCTATGTACGTGACATCCCCCATTCGGAGTCAGCGCTGGATGCCATTATTAAACGGTATGGCCTGGACGACCCGTTTTATAAGCAGTACTGGTCCTGGTTAGTCGGGCGAACTGATCCAGAAACAGGGAAAACAATTGGCGGCGTGCTGCGGGGCGATTTGGGTTATTCGCGTACGGGACGCGAACCAGTTATTGATACGCTTAAGCGGCGCATTCCCATGACGATGGAATTGGCTATCTGGAGTATGTTTCCTATTGTATTTATTGGCATCTGGTTGGGTATTAAGGCGGCGCTAAACCACAATAGATGGCCAGACCAATTGGCGCGCGTGGTGGCCATTCTTGGGTATTCCTTCCCTACTTTTGTCTTTGGTTTGTTGGTGCTGCTTATCTTTTATGCCAAGCTTGGATGGTTCCCTCCGGGACGGTTGTCTACGGAATTTAGCCAGGAAGTTCTCAAGCCCGGGTTTGTCAATTACACCAAGATGATTAGTTTTGATTCGCTGCTTAATTTGCGGTTCGACATATTTTTAGATTCGTTGCGGCATCTCATTTTGCCGGTTATCACGCTTTCTTATCTGTCGTGGGCCTTGTTATTGAAAGTAACGCGGTCTTCCATGTTAGAGGCTCTGCGGCAGGATTATGTAACAACGGCGCGGGCTAAGGGATTGAGCGAAAAGGTGGTGGTGAACCGGCACGTGCGTAAGAATGCGTTAATTCCGGTCGCTACCATTGCCGGGGCAACAGTAGCCGGTTTGTTGAATGGGGTGGTCATCACGGAAACCATCTTTAACTTGCCAGGGATTGGTTCGGCGGCGGCGGCGGCGGCGCTTAGCCTGGATGTATTGACGATGTTGGGTTTTGCGTTGTTTACGGCCGCGTTGTTCATCCTTGTGAATCTGATGGTGGACATTATGTACGGGGTCCTGGATCCACGCGTACGGTTGGAATAATTTGTAGGAGATGAAACATGAGTGCTGATGCTGCTTCTTCCCCGGTACACCTTGAAGATGAGTATTTGGATGAGCAAAGCCGGTTAGAAAAACTATTAGGCCCGGAATGGGCCAGGTTGCTCAAGGGGATTGTAACCAACCCCCTGTCTGTGGCTGGTTTGATTATTTTGTCCTGCTTTGTGCTTGTTGCTCTCTTTGCGCCAATTTTGGCGCCACCCATCAATGCGAATTGGAATACTACACTGATCCCGCGAGATGGATTTATTGCGCAGCCGAAACCTCCCGGTACGCCTTGGGAGCGCAACAAACCGGAGACCATTCCTTTTTGGTACGGTATTACCGGTCATGATGACTGGGTTCATCTTTTTGGCACGACCAGCGGGCAATATGACATTTTTTATGGCGTGGTGTGGGGAACCCGCACGGCGCTTTTTGTGGGGTCGCTGGTGGTAACATCCTCGGCGATTATCGGCATTCTCATTGGGGCCACGGCCGGTTTTTATGGCGGGTGGGTCGATGAGGCTTTGATGCGGCTGGTGGAAATTTTCATTGCCTTCCCGTTTTTAGTGGCGGCGTTGATTTTGGCTTCGATCCTGGTGCCTATTTTTGGCCGAAGTATCTGGCCGGCTTCGATTGCGCTGATTGCGTTTGGGTGGACGGGGTATGCGCGTTTGTTGCGCGGCGATATCTTGTCTACCAAGGAACGTGATTATGTGCAGGCGGCGCAGGCGAGCGGGGCGCGTGATATTCATTTGATTACGCGGCACATTTTGCCGAACGCGATTTACCCAACGTTGGTGGTGTTGTCGTTGGATATGGGGGCGATTGTGCTTAGTTTTGCCGCGCTCAGCTTCCTGGGCATTGGGGTGCAAGAGGGGTATGCTGATTGGGGGCAGATTGTAAGTTTTGCCCGTTCCTGGATTCTGACGTTGGATCAGAACTGGTATATCATCGTTTTTCCTGGGTTAGCGCTTTTGTTGTATGGCATGGGCTGGAATCTGGTAGGGGATGCGCTGCGAGATATTTTGGATCCCAAGATGCGCGGGCGATAGTTTAGTTGATTCGTGGATGACGTGATTGCCTGAAGCGATTTGGCAGAGTGCTTGCATTGGTCAGGCGTTTTGCATGATGTGTTACTCGGCGGGCTGCTCCAGGTAGCCCGCCATTGTTTTCTAAAGGCGGGGTGTTGAGCATTTTGAGCGTGGATGATGGTGGTTTAGCGGGAGGGGAACGGCCGTTCCCCCCTCCTACGCCCATCTCCTTTATAAAATAACGACGTTTATGCGTAAACTATTCTTGTTTTTCCCCACCCTCATGGTCTTGTTGGTCGGCGCGGCAATTGATCTGACGGCCGTTTCGCAGCCTGCCCATGCCCTGCCACCTCCTTCCGCCACGCCTCTCAGCACGCCGACTCATACGCCCACGCCATTTAGCGTTCAACCAACCCCGACAATCGATCGGTTGGCGGCGCCGGCTACGGTAGAAAACCCCACCCAGGCCGACGATGGCGCCTACCTTTATTGGCTCTATTGCCTGCCCTGCCACGGCGACCAGGGACAAGGGCTAACCGATGAGTGGCGCGCCCAATATCCATTAGAAGAGCAGTATTGCTGGGAGTCTGGCTGTCATGGCAGCAATCCGCCTGAACCCTACGGCTTTTTAATTCCGACTGTGGTGCCGCCGCTTGTGGGCGATGAGGGTCTGACACGGTTTGAGACGTTGGGCGAAGTGTATTATTATGCGCGCGGTTCAATGCCCCTGGAACTTCCGGGTCGGCTGACGGACGAGGAATACCTGGCTATTACTGCGTTTGTGGCGGAAAAACGAGGTATTTGGGATGGTTCGACATTGACAGACCGCACGGTGCTGCAAATGAAACTGCGCCCGGATGAAGCGCGCGCGCTGGTTGTCCCTACGGCGACGCCTCAGCCAACGGCCGTTCCTCCTTCTCCATCACCCTCGTCCAGATCAACCACCAACTGGTTGGTAGGCGGCAGTTTGGCGCTTACCGCCATCATGGTTATAGGAGGGATTGGATTATGGCGCCGATCCAGACAGTAGAAAACCCGCAAACACCCGGGCCGGCCGTTTTTGTCGATGAACCGGTGCGCCCTGTTTATTACAAACTGGCCGCGACCAACGGCATCCTGATTGGCCTGTTTGTTTCTTTGGGCGTTTGGGGGGTGCAAATTTACGCCTTGCGTGATCTGCCCATCACGCCCAAATATGGCAGCATTTTGCTGGCGGCGGCGTTGGTTATAGGTTTATGCGGGTTCACCGGCTGGTTAACGGCTCGCATTGCCCGCACGGCCGTCACGCTGCTTTTATGGGCGGTAACGGCCGTTATCACCTCCTTCATCATTAGCTTCCAACCCTTCCAAATTCGCACCCTGGTGGTCTGGCTGAGTAACCGTGAATTTTGGGGTCTAAACGTTTACCCGTTTATTGATTTCTCTATTTTGTCGTTTATTGGCATCACCGTAGCCGGTTTTTTTGTCGTTCTGGCCATCTTTTTACTGGCTGTTTTTCAGGATTATCGCCTGGCTAATTTGCAGGCTGAAGCGGGCGACGGCCGTTGGTCCACCACCGTTTGGAAAGCCTTGCTCCTGCCCATGCCCCTGGTCTTTTTTGCCGCCTTCCTTACCACCCAAATCATGGGCGATGGCTCCTGGCAGGCCATCCCCCTCGTCCACGATGCCATCGAAGTAAGCCGCGCATATGATGGCGACCTCTTTGAATTAGGTCTTTCCCAGGGCGTAAACTACAACGCCCTGAAAGGCGTCCGTCAACAATTAAGCCCAGATTACACCATGACGTTAAGTGAAATCGACCCGGTTTCTCTAACCACCAACGTCGTGGCGACATTCCCCGATGGTGGTTGGATCAACTGCCGCGTCGTGAACGAGCAACTGTCTTACTGTTACGATATGTCCCCGCCCTATACCTCAGGGCTGGCAGGTCTGCTGGCCGGAGAAACCGAACCGGCCGATTGCCGGGATTGTTTCCCCAATCCCGAGCCAGAGGCCCAGGCCTGGATAGATGCCTATGGCCGCCTCTTCGCCAATTCGCCGACCATCACGCGCCAGGCGCAATTCGGCAGTTACGTCATCATGAAAGTGACTTCTGAAGATGGGTCACACGCTGCGAAATGTTTTTTTCAGGGCGTTAGCAACGTGCGCCTGCTCCGTTGTGAAGCTGTCCAATAGCTTCCGAGGTGACTCATGACGCCATTTTTAAAGTATCTCCTGGGACGGTTGATCGCCATTCCTATCACGCTGCTCATCATTACCATGGTGTTGTATGGCATTATCATGATGGCCCCACCGGCTGAACGCGCCGCCCTTTACCTGCCGCCGCGCCTGCCCAGCCGCCTCACGGCCGCGCAAATCGCCTTCGAATTAGACCAGATCGCCAAAGAACATGGCATGAATGATCCGTATCTGGTGCAATATACACATTGGCTGGAAAATTGGGTGCGTGGGTATTGGGGGTGGAGTCCAACATTGGGCAGTGAGGTGCTGCCGATTTTGTTGGCCCGCACGGCCGTTACCCTGGAATTAACCTTTTACTCCCTGTTAGCCTTTATCCCCCTGGGTCTGGTAAGCGGCGTGCTGGCCGGCTGGCGGCCGTTCAGCCGCCGGGATTCTGTTTTTCGTTTTGCCGCCTTCGTTGGCACATCCATTCCGCCATTCATCTTAGGCTTGCTCCTGCTCTCCATTTTTTACGTTGGCCTGCGCTGGTTTCCGCCAGGACGCTCCAGCATTCCCGGGCTGACGCTCAGTACGTCCACTTTCAAGCCGTACACTGGTTTTTTGACGTTGGATGGGGTGCTAAACGGCCGTTTCGACGTTACCCTCAACGCTTTCCGCCACCTGATCTTACCCGTCTTTACCCTCAGCCTCTTTCACTGGGCCACCCTGGGACGCATCACCCGCACCCTCATCATCGAAGAAAAAGACAAAGATTACGTCTTGTTAGCCCGCTCCCGTGGGCTGCGGCAGCACTCCATCGTCTGGCGGCACACCTTCCGCAACACAGTTTCCCCCGCGCTTACCAGCACCGCCCTGTCCGCCGCCTCCATCATCACCGGCGTTTACGTCATCGAAGTCATCTTTGGCGTTAAAGGGCTGTCCGAACTCATGGTCATGGGCATGTCTGGCGTGCCCGATGCTCCCCTGGCGCTCGGTTTTGCCGTTTACAGCGTCTTGCTGGTCATCCCCATCATGGTTAGCCTGGACATCATCAAAGCCATCGTCGATCCGCGCGACCGGCAGGCCACCGAAGAAAAGGATTATTGAGGGGAAAACCATGTTAGATTGGCGACGATTCTTTAAACACAAACAAAATTGGCTGGCGCTTTTCCTGCTCGGCATCTTCTTCTTTGTGGCCTTGGCCGCGCCCTATCTCGCGCCGCCAGACGACCCGGCGAATCCGCCGCCCTTTAAAACCACGGTCCGCACCCTGGATCGTTTGCCCCAGGCACCCTCTGCGGCCAACCCGTTGGGCACGGTGGGCCAGCTAGCCAGCCTGGCCCGGTTTGGTTTTATCCCTGGGCAGGATAGATTTCAGCAGTGGGATGTTTTATACACGCTGGTTTGGGGCACGCGCTCGGCCATTAAATTTGGGTTGACTGTCACCCTGGTTTCGGCCGCTTTTGGGCTGCTGGTAGGCATTGTCTCCGGCTATGCCGGCGGCGCGATCAACCAGATTCTCATGTTGTTTACCGATGCTTTTCTCACCTTCCCGGTCATTGCCGCCGTCTGGCTTTTCCAACGGATGCTCTTTACCCGGATATTCAACCCGTTCACCCTGCCGGAAGAGTTCGTCTGGTGGGAAAACATGCTGATTACGCTGGATTTGGACCCCATCATGCTGGCGTTGATCATTTTTTCTTGGATGCCGTATGCCCGGTTGGTGAACGGCATGGTGATCCAACAAAAACATGCCGATTATGTGACGGCCGCTCGGGCAATGGGAGCGGGCAACGGCCGTATCGTCTGGCGGCATTTGCTGCCCAATGTGATTGCGCCTTCGGTCGTTCTTGTCGCGCGCGACATTGGCGGTTCCGTTATCCTGGCGTCGGCCTTTATCTTTATTGGCTTTGGCGGCAGCGTTACCTGGGGCGTGATGTTGGTTGCTGCCCGCGATTACATCATTGGCATCGGCGGTAATCCGTTCGCATACTGGTGGACGTTTCTGCCCATCTCGCTGGCGCTTATCTTCTTTGGCATCGGCTGGAATTTGTTGGGCGATGGCTTAAATGATTTGCTCAATCCGCGCCGCCGGTAAATCGGCGCGGCGTTCGCCAATCGCAGAAATTAAAACACGGCCAGAGCAATTGTTCGCTCTGACCGTGTTTTTTATGGAAAGTTCGGTGTTTGCTGGTTACAAAAACGTACGCGCGCCGACGTAAATCTGCCGCAGGTGGGGCGCTTCTTGCACGTTGTCGATGTAGACGCCGTTGCGTGCCCGCGAGGAATGGATGGCGCGCCAGCCGCCCAGGCTGATGCCTACATGGGAAATGGCCCGGTGTCCACGATCGTTGCCAAAGAAAAAGAGGTCGCCCGGTTTGAACGGCGGCTCAACCGGTTCGCCGGCGCTGAACTGCATGTCGGCGTCGCGGGGGATTTCGATGCCTGCCAGCCGGTGGGTAAGTTGGGCAAAGCCAGAGCAGTCGATGCCCATGGCGGTGCAGCCGCCCCACAGGTAAGGCACGCCCGTCAACGTGTGGGCGGTTTGGATGATGGTTTGGCGACGGCCGTCTTCGTCTTGCGGCAGGTCTGCCAGGGCGCGCAGGGCCGATTGGGGCAGCCAGCCTGTCGGGCCATTGGTGAGGTGGACTTGCGCCCAGGTGTCGTGGACGGCCGTTACGGCAACGGCCGTGCCCGCCATCACCCGCCCGACCAGTTCGCCGGCAGGTTGTGGTTCTGCCCGCAGCCGCCCAATCGGTTCATACACCAGATGCGTCGCCGGTGGCGGCGTCTCGTTTGTCAGGTACGGCCGGTACATCCAACCCAGATAGCCATTTGTTTGTCGCACAAATGCCCACGATTCCTGCTCCAACAGCACCTCCACCATCCAGCCATTCAGCGCCTGCGTCATTTGCTCGGCGCGCCAGGATGGTTCGGCGTGAACGCTGGTTGCATTCGTGCCCACGGTTAGCCAACGCGGCGGCGTTTGGCTGAGAAACGCCACCTTGCGCGTATCAAACGTGATTTGTGGGAAACGCGCCGACAACTCGGCAATGACCTCGGCCAGGTTGCTGGCATCCAGAACTGTGCCCGATAACACACATTGGCTGCGTTCTAAGCTGTCGGCGTCTAACTCGCAGTAATGCAGGCGGCTGTCGCGCTGCGAAAAGTCTGATAAGGTTGACTGAATAGCCTCAATCAAGTGTCACTCTCCAGGTTGTCGCCGCGTCACGCCAATTCCAGGGCGCGTGGGCAAATTTAAAGCCAGAGACTCATTATACTCCACGCCGACAAACGGGTCATTGGCAATCAGCAGCGGGGCGTCCAGGTCCAACCACTCGGCCAGCCCGGCCAGATGGGCCATCGCCGTTGTGCCCAGCGATGTCTCGACCATGCAGCCCAGCATCACCCGCAGCCCTAACTGCCGCGCTCGCCGCAGCAGGTGCAGCCCAGGGGCCAATCCGCCAACTTTCATCAACTTCAGGTTGATGGCTTGCACGCCAGCGGCGGCCAGCGCTTCGACATTAGCCAGGGTTTGCACAGATTCATCGGCGACCACCGGGATTTGTGTGTGCGCCTGCACGTAGCCCATGCCTTCGATGTCTTCTTTGGCCGTCGGCTGCTCGATCAGTTCCAGGTTGTAGGGTTCCAGAGCGGCCACATGCCGCACGGCCTCTTCCGCCGACCAACCGGCGTTGGCGTCGATGCGCAGGCGGGCGTCGGGCCGCGCGGCGCGGATGGCAGCGATACAGGCTTCGTCGTTTTGGCCGCCTAGCTTCACTTTGATGATCGGGCAGTGGGCCATCTGGCGGGCCATGGCGGCCATTTTTTCTGGTTCGTCCAGGCTGATGGTGAAGGAGGTGGGCATGGGCTGCGGGCGCGGCAGGTCTAACAGTTGGTAGAGGGGGAGTCCGCGCTGCCGCGCAATGCGGTCGTGCAGGGCTAAATCCAGGGCGCAGCGGGCGGGAGCCGGGCCATCGTCGCCTACCCAGGCGGGGATGTTGGCCGGGTCGTCGGGGAAGGGGATGGGGGAATGGGCGGCGGTGCGCCACACGGCCGTCATCGCCTCATCGCTAATGCCATAATAAGACGGGATGGTGCCTTCGCCCCAGCCTTCGTCGTTGGCCAGCCGCAGCCAGAATGCCTGGCGCGTCTCGCTGACGCCGTAGGAAATGCGGAATGGATTGCGCAGTTTTAGGGTGATGGCTTCCCAGGTTAAACGGGGGGTGACAGGTTGGTTGCTCATGGCCCAAGTATAATCCGGCAGGGGCTAAGTGGCGATAGAAACGGCCGTTACCCGCCCTACCCGTTTTCATAATCAGGCTGCAGAATACTCATCACGATGGCCTTGTGATAGCTGCCTTGCCAGAAAAGAGCATCGCGCTTCTCCCCTTCGCGCACAAAACCGGCCTTTTCGTAGACATGCGCCGCGCGTGGATTAAAGTCGTAGACTTCCAGCTCAATGCGGTGCAGGTTTAAGGTCTCAAATCCATACTGAACCATCAGCCGGGTGGCTTGAGAGCCGTACCCTTTGCCAAATTGTGCGCTGTCAAAGAGAGCAATCCGAAAGCCGGCCGAGCGATTGTGCCAGTCGATGTCGTTCAGAACAACTTCGCCCAGAACAGAAGCGGGATCGTCTTTGGCCACGATGATGTAATCGGCGCGATCTGGCGCATCCACTATCCGGGCGTAATGGGCCTGAACTTGCGCCAGAGTGAACGTCTCGGTGGTGCCGGTTAATCGGGCGACCTCTTCGTCGGCTAGAGAAGCGAATACGGCCTCGGCGTCTTCCGGGCGCGCCGGGCGGAGAAGAATGGTTTGGCCTTCTAACACGGGTTTATGGAGCATTTTGATTTTAGGAGTCTTTAGGATTTCGTGGGGTCGGGCGTGAAGCGTGATGCGTATTGCGTGAGGTCTCTCTGGTCACGCAACACGCTTCACGCATCATTGGGTGTCAACCCCCTGAAATCCCAAAGAACCGATTTTAGATTCCAAAGCGAAGTGGAGAGTTGGCATCCATACACCGGCTGCTTATCCATCGTGGGGGCTTTCGGATTACGGGCGGCCGATTACCGGGTACGGGCGTGATTTCCCAGAAACAGGTGGAGTTGTGCGGCGTGTTCCTGCACATGGCGCATGGTGTACAACAAAAGCTCCGCAAAAGGCAGCTCTCCCCAGGGGAACTGGCACACGCGGTAAGCCTGTTCGGTTGACAGATTCGTAATGGTTTCCTGGTATTTTTGGCGGCACGTGTTCAGGTAGCCAAGCAGCTCTTCACGGGTGTAGATTCGGGGAAGAATCTCGTTTGCTTCCATCTCTACCAGGTCAAAAGGCTCAGGCGGCGCAAAACCTTCTTCCGCGCCGGTTAAGTAGAGGTCCAGCCAGAAGATCGTGTGGTAACACAAATACCAGTAGGCCGAAAAACCGGCGGCCACCCACTGGTCTGACTCGTCTTCCCACAGACGCTGTTCCCAGAGGTCATCGGGACAGGTACGCAGCGCGTCGCCAAACGAGTCGATGGTCACGGCAAACTGTCGCCATAACATTTCATTGTCGATAATGGTCATTACTTTCTCCCTGGTGTTGGCAAAATAACCGGCCGTTTTCTTTACAAACGAATATCAAGCCGCACCGTCACATAATCCCCTTCTTCCAGGCTTTCCGCTTTTCGGACGCTCGCTTTAAGGGGCACAAGGTAGCGGCCGTCTTTGGGAAATAACGATGTCTGCCATTCGGTTTGACCAATTTGAACGATGACCGGAATGACGCCCCAACCATATGTTACCGAACTGGAAACCCCTTTAATTTCGCGGGACTCCAGCTCTGGAACGGTAACGAAGAACCATGGGGCGGGTCCCCGCCAAAACCAAATTTTGTCGTTGAACTCAATGTACATGGGTAGAGTATAACAAATGTGTGATGGGGTGATAAGGTGTGTTAGAGGGTAACGGCCGTTACCCACCCCAATCAGGCGTCGGCGGCAAACCCTGAGGGTTTCCAAACCCTTTGGTTTTTGTCTGCGATGATGGCATAACGCTCATCGCTCACTTCTTTGCCCCAATAATCGGGATGATCGGCCAGATTATGAATGGAATAAACCTCAAAGCAAGGCGGAAGGATTTCGCTTATTTCCCTGGCGTGCAATCCGCCGCCAGAATCCCAAAACCCCTCAATCAGGATCAGCCGTCCGTTCGGTTTCAGTAATTCAGCCCACCTGCGAAGAACTTGTTCCGGTTCTGGCAAGGCCCACAGCAGATGCCGGCAAACGAGGGCATCAAACTGCTCAGGAGGCAGATCAAGCGCTGCTGCATCTTGCACATGAAACGCTATCTGAATTTTTGTTTTTTTTTTTTTTTTGGTTTTTTTTTTTTTTTCTGGTTCCGGTTGTGGGGGGGGGGGGGGCGAACCCCCCCGGCCGCGCACCACGCCATGGCTACCCCTGGTCTGAAGACATCCTTGTTTTGCGGCTTTTGTCTGGGCGATAGAAATCATGACCGGCGACAAGTCGATTCCTGTCACCTGGTGCCCCAGTCCGGCCAGCACCGCGCTTAACGATCCTGTGCCGCAGCCAATATCCAAAATGGCCGCCTCGGTGTAGGGCAGAGACGCCCGAAGTAAATGGGTCCACGCATCCAGAACTACAGGGTTGCGCAGCCCATGATCTGGCTCATCATCAAAAAACGGGGCTACGTTATCCCAATACTGGCGCGAAGCCTGCTGTGTGGTTTCGTCGTTCAAAGGGATAGCTCATTCCTGTCGCAATTGGCCTGGAAGAGCTTGCGGAGGCCAGGAAAGTCAGGCCGTAATTTATTTCTCACGCTTTTCTTGCTCTAAAAGCTTCACCATGTCATCGATCCGTTTGGCGCGTGTCGCTTCGCGCTTCGCGCTCTCGATCCACCGGATGTAGTTTTTCCGGTAATACGTTGGCAGCCCGTCGAAGAATGCCTTGGCTTTGGGGCTGTTTGCCAGCGCTGTCACGATGTCTGCAGCCAGATTGTTTTCTTGCGGGCCTTCTAATGACAAATTCACCATGACAGTTGCTCCGGGTTCGATGCCGCCGTCTCGCAGCCATGCGGCGCCCAAACGAAGAAAATAATCTTGTCCTGATGCGCCCAGAGTTCCTCGGACGGCAATGCCGTTGATGGTTCCTGTAACATAATAGCGTGGTTTTGCTCCCCACACTTCGCGTGGGGAGAATGGGATGGCTACAAACGTAAAATTACCTTCTTTTTGCAAAGTGGCGGCAAATGATTGGGCTTCGTTCTCGCTCATCCTGACATTTCCTTTGTGTGTTGGTGTTTGATGGGCAGCCGGGTGTCGTGCTGGACGGTTACGGCCGTTTCTCATGACGCCGCCAAACTCCCACCAACTGGTTTTGCCACTGTTCGATAACGGAGGAAAACCATGCCGCTGCCAAAATGTCGTTCCTCCAAAAGCTCAAGCTCCAGGTAGACATTGCTGGGGAGGGATTGTTTTCCTCCACCCACCAGGACAGGCGCAAGGAATAGATGGCACTCATCGATTAGCCCTGCGCTGAAGGCGTGGGCGGCCAGATGGGGTCCACCTATGAGTATATCCTGTTCCTTCGCTTCTTTGAGTCGTTTAATGGCTTCGGGATCGAAATTTCGTTCGAGATGCGTTTTGCGCGTGGAGACGGCCGTCAAGGTTTTGGAATACACGATTTTGTCGGCGGCCTGCCAAATTTGCGCAAAGTCGCGCGTGATCGGGGAGCCGGCAATCAGGTTAGGGTCGGTTTCCCAACTCTTCATTGTCTCATACATCCGTCGTCCGTAGAGATGCGTACCGGCCGTGCGTTCGAGGTTATTGATGAATCCATGCACTTCCTCATCTGGCGCTGCCCAGTCAAACCGGCCGTTTGTGTCCTCGATGTAACCGTCGAGTGATGAGATTGCCGAGTAAATCAGACGAGCCATACTGAATCTCCCTTGAAAATAGATTTGACAAATCTTTAAGATTTGACAAATCTCAACCTATTCATTCGTGGTGGTGGGTTAGACCACTCATGATGTCTCCTGTGATGAATGATATTGGTACTGTAAATCGCTTTGACAAACCGCGCCAATAGGGAAACTGCCGTTTCCCCCACTTCATTCCGCACACAAGACTCTGCACTCAAGACGGCCGTTTCCATCCTTACCCTCGTTATGTAATACGGGGGTAACTTTGCCGAACGGCCGTTGCCTTGTTAAGTCCGTCTAACGCTTCGGCTCACCGGCTTGGGGGCGGGATGTTGCCCCTCTTCGGGATGCCGATACTTCAAATTAACCAGCAGAATTCAGCCAAGTCTGAGTGCAGCCGGTGGTTAAGCGATTTGCAGCAGTTTGTCGGAAAAGTACCCGTAGCCGTGGTTTCTTACCGCGTCTTCCAGAGGCGGGGTAAGGATACCCCGGCTACAAAAAGAGGTTCTCCGACAGGCTGCTAGCAGGCATTGTTTCACACCTTCTGGATGTGCGGCTCGATGATTTTAGCAACATTGAGATGCCACCGAACAATGTCATGCGCTCCTTCACGATCGCTTAGCTGTGTCCACCAGCTAGCATTCAGGCAAGCGTAAATATAAGTAAAAGCCAATACACGCCCCAATTCAAGCGCAAGAGTGTCCGCAAGGATGGTCGCATTCTTCAGTAGGCGAGTTTCGTTGTGGACCAGTTCTGGTATAACCGGGTTACAAAGTGCGTTGGCGCAGTCGTAGGTGCGCTCACCAACCACGCCTTTCGGGTCAAATGCGAGCCAACCTCGCGGTGAGTATCTAATGTTGTAGTGATGAATATCACCATGTAACGCCCGAATTTCCTGTTGATCAACTAGTAATCGCTCGGCCAGAGATGCACCGCGCGTGTAGATAGAAGTGATACCCGCCTGCTTTTCTCGCGCAGCTTTCTCCAACAATGTTCTAAACCAGCAATCAAGCATAACCATGCCGTCATATGGAGCATCCTGAGAAACGCTGTGAAGTTGTTTGATTACCTGAGCAATGATACGCGTAGCATTTTCGTCTTCGTTGCGCTCGACCAGCGTCACAAGCGCATCGCCAACAGCGTACTCCATCAGTTGAGCCCCTTCATCGTAACGTAATAATTTCACTGCTCCATGACCATTAAAATAACGCAGCGCAAATGCCCCTCGTTGTTCATCCGCTTCCGATGAGGATAGCAATTTCAGAATAACTTTCTCGTTCCTGTGAATGACTGTGTAAATACGACTTGTCATCGTCTGCTCAAGGAACTGAGGGTTGGAAAGATCCCATGCTGCCAGGTAATTATTCAGCTTTTCAATCTCGTTCAAGACGGTCATAATAACCTTGGAGTAAAAAATGTTGATCCGCTTTTGTTTTGGTGCAACAGGGTATTGAAGTAGAACAATATGACTCTGCCGTCCTGATTGGCTGACAAATCTCAGAATTTTACCGCGGAGAGCGCAGAGGACGCGGAGGTTTTCTCTGGTACAAACTCCGCGTTCTCCGTTTTTCGCGGTTAGATAAGTTTTGTCAGTCAATCAGCTCTGCCGTCTAACGCCGCAATCAGGGGTAGCTAAAAGGTGGCGGCATTTTGGGAACAAAAATGGTGATAGCCAAAAGCTATTACCTGCTTTCCTTCCCATTCATGCGCGTTTCATTGGAATGGACCAGCGCTTTATCGTATTTGCAAACCCCATTTTTGGGCCAATCTGAAGATGTTTTGACGAAGTATTACGGCCGTGTTGCCTTTGGCGCTGGCGGTTACCAGGAATTCTCAATTTAGATCAGGCATTCGTGCGAACAAGGTAATTTCTTTGCAATTTACGCTGAACTGTCATGCTGAGCGGAGTCTTCGGCCCTGAGCAACGTCGAACGGGGAAGCATCCCGCTCCACCAGAAGAATGAGATGCTTCGGAGGATGCTTCGGCAAGCTCAGCACAGGCTCTCAGCATGACACATTTCTGGTTGAATTGAGAATTGCTGGGCGGTTACTCAGGATTTTAACGATAAGGGCCGCTGTCCTCTGGCGGCCCATTGCTGCACAAATACATCCTTTATGCCGTTTTCACTTCAACGGCTAACCGCAGCCCAATGCTATGTAATAACGTATTCAAGCTGGACAACTGCGGATTTCCAGCAGGCGATAACATTCGGTAAAGATTTTCTCGGTTCAATGAAGTGTCTTGCGCCACCCGTGAAAAACCATGCGCTTCGGTGATGTCGCGTAAAGCCAACAGAAAAACTTCCTGGTCATTTTCTTCAAGCGCCGCATTCAGATAAGCCGCCGCTTCTTCGGGGTCTGCCAGGGATGCTTTAAGTCCAGTTTCATAGTTTGCAGTTGTTGGGTTCATCTTGTCCTCCGCAAATAGTCATCCCAGTACGTTTGGGCTAATTCAATGTCTCTGGATTGTGTTTTCTTGTCGCCCCCATACAACAAAATGACAACCGTATTGTCTTTGCGCCCAAAATAAACACGATAACCTGGTCCATGTGGGATTCGTAACTCGCTTACGCCACGTCCCACGCTTTTGCAATCGCCGAAATTTCCCAATCGAATTCGATTCAGCCGGACGCGAATTTTTGCCCTGGCTTGCCGGTCTCTTAACCCTTCCAACCAATCCCGAAATGGATTTTGTCCCGAATCGGTTAAGTATTCCAGCAATTCGATTTAGGTGTAATTCATAAACGCAGTGTAGCACAAAAACTACAAACCGGCGCTTTCTTTGATGAAAATGCAGTGCCGCGATAAGCCGCGCCAATCGGCCACGGCCGTTTCCCCCCCTCATTCCGCACTCCGCACTCCGCACTCAAGACGGCCGTTTCCCTTCCCTTTTGTGCGCCGGCTGCATGGGTTGTAGGCCTCTTTTTCTTCCTGAGCAGCAACTTCCAACGACTTAAGCCAAGGTCAACCTTTTGGCTACATAGATGAGCAGCCTGATTGCTAGGCTCGATTTTTAAGCTGCCACAAGTGGCTGAATACGCGCCACGTCGCTCCCAATCGCTTGCGCGGCTTCCCACAAGTCCACTGCCCGCTGTGCATTTAGCCAAAACTCTGGCGAGTTGCCAAACAAACGCGCCAGCCGTAGTGCCATTTCCGGGCTAACACTCCGGCGCTCACGTAACAATTCGTTAATTGATTGGCGAGAAACACCAATTTCCTTTGCCAGACTGGAAACAGTAAGGTTATAGTCCGGCAAAAAGTCTTCCCGTAACATCTCCCCTGGATGCGTTGGCCTGCGCTTTAATCCGTTTGTATTAGGAATGCTCATAGTTTACACCTCATCTTAATGGTAATCGCAAACTTCAACATCATAGGCGTCGCCATCAACAAACCGAAAGCAGATGTGCCACTGGTCGTTAATGGAGATGGAGTACTGGCCTTTTCGGTCCCCTTCCAAAGCATGAAGCCTGTTTCCTGGTGGAACTCTCAAGTCCTCTAGTTTGGTAGCCAAGCCTACATACTCCAGTTTGCGAGCTGCCCGTTTTGCGACATCAGGAGGGAATCTTTTGGCCTTGCCCGTGGCATACAATTCCTGAGTGCGTCGATCCGCAAATGACTTAATCATATGCCAAAATGTACCCTGTCACGTGACGGTTGTCAATACTTGAGATTTGCGCCCCCAACGCCCCGATAAGCCACGCTAACCGGCCACGGCCGTTTCCCTTCCCATCCCTACGCGTTTCATTTGTTGGTAGACGGCCGTTTCCCCCACTTCATTCCGCCCGCACTCCGCACTCCGCACTCCGCACTCCGCACTCAAAACGGCCGTTTCCCCCTGCGCAAAGTCCGTGCCAGTAATACGGGATGCAAACCCGTGAATTTTCGTTCCGAGCCGCCTAATCCTTTGCCATTAGGGCATGAACAAAATGTGGGTCTTTAGGATTTCGTGGGGTCGGGCGTGAAGCGTGATGCGTATTGCGTGAGGTCTCTCTGGTCACGCAACACGCTTCACGCATCATTGGGTGCCAACCCCCTGAAATCCCAAAGAACCCAAAATGTCCAACCCTTTACCAGACGGTTGCTTATCCTGGCGTAACGGTTGCATAACGCATGGATTGATGCTCGTTCGTTATCGCGTCCTATACAAGCGCCACTTGCAATCGTTTCCCCAATACCAGCGCCGCTTTCTCCAACGTGATCAATGTGGCCGATTCATTCTGCGGGTCAAGCAGTCTATCTACTGCGGCGCGACTGGTCTGCATTCGCCGCGCCATTTCCGCTTTGGTCATATTCTGCTCACGCATTAGTTGGGAAATTTGGTAAGCTACGACTCGTTTCCAGGCAACCGCTTCCGCTTCGGCCAACAATCCTTCCTCAGCCAAAAAATCATCCAACGTGCTGCCTAAATGTTGTTCATTCATTTGCTTATCCTCGCAATGCTTTCAAGCGTTGTCTGGCAAGTTGCAAATCTTCGACCGGCGTTTTCTGTGATTTCTTGATGAACCCATGCAAAAGCACCATTCTATTGCCTTCAACAGTGAAGATAACTCTGGCGATCCGATGGGGTGAACGAGAACGAACTTCCCACAAATCAGTTTCCAACTTACGAATCAATGGCATCCCTAACGGCCAAACCGAACGTGCCGTTTTCAAGTCGTATGATTTCTCTCCTCGGGGCAATGCTTTCAGCCATTCTCGTCGGTTGCGCCGCCCGCTTGCGTAGAAGAAAACTGCAGACGCAACTCATCATTCATGCGAGGAGTGTATCGTGTGATACGCTTTGCAACGATTTGAGCATTTTTCTGCTTCATCTTTTTCGCTGAGCCGCGCCTAACGCCCCGATAAGCTGCGCCAACCGGCCACGGCCGTTTCCCCACTCCATTCCGCACTCCACACTCAAGACTCCGCACTCAAGACGGCCGTTTCCTCCAGCGCAAGACCCGTAACAGTAATACGGGTCATAAACTTGACTTTTTCCTGCCGGGCACTCTAACGCCTACTTCAGGTGCGCTTGCGCGGTCAGCTCATGAATGAATCGCAGCTAAAGAGTTAGCCGTCCGAGGACTCGCGCCAACGTCACCTGGAACCTCCCATGCCCGGTGGGTTATTGCCCCACCGGAGAACATACCCGATTAATAAAGGAGATTTTGTCTCAATAAGCGGGTACGTTCTCAGGATGGCGTGTTAGGACTTCTTCTCTTTCTGAACAGCAATTTCCAACGCCTCTGCCCCAAACGACCACCCCATCTTGACTGAAAACTACGAAACCACATCAGGCATTGCGGCTTGCTTCAAAACATCAGTAGCCCATTGATTGATGCTCTTACTGTTGATTTCTGCTGCTGTGGCAACTGCCATATGAATCTCTGGTGGAATCCGCAACGTCAATTTACCCGAATAGGACCGTTGCGGAGGCTGCCTGATTTTTCGCACACTTCCAGATAGTGATCTACGGCGTCATGAAATGCGGATTCCAGTTCTTCAACGGTGCTGCCATGAAAGCCAACAATGTCTCGAATTCCAATAATGTGTCCGACAAAGATTTTATCTATAGGATCGTATTCGACTTTCGCGGAATAGTTTTGGTAAGTCATTTCGTTCATGGGGTTACTCCTGCCCTCTGCAAGAATTCGCGCACATCTTTCACGCGATAACGCAGCGCCTCTTTTCCAGGGTGGGACCGATGAAAATCGGCGCGTTGTCCATTCAAAATGAAAGTCACCCGTGAACCACTTCCCTCAATAACCTGACACCCAAGAGCCACAAGTAACGATTCGATGCTACGCCATTCAATGTTGCCGTTAATAGGGTCGGCAAAGATTGCGGAAAGTGTTTTGCGCTGCTTTGTGTTCATGTCGATTATGGTAGCAGATAATGCCGTCACTCTCCAGTGTTGTCGCTGCTCCTAACGCCACGATAAGCCGCACCAACCCGGCCACGGCCGTTTCCCCCACTTCATTCCGCACTCAAGACTCAAAACTTCGCACTCAAAACGGCCGTTTTCCATCCCATTCCTGCGCGTTTCATTGGTTGGGAGACGGCCGTTCCCTTCAAACTTTCTCGCCGTTCACCCAGGTCAAACCCGCCTTGCCAGCCTCAAAATTCGCAGCTTGTAATCAAAGACCAAAATACCCTACCCAAAACCGACCCAATGGCAGCCCAACCAACGACAACGCTAAGCTGCGCATTATTCGCCGCGAGCAGCGACGAATAATGCGCAGCTCCAGCAGCTTGTTGGGCTTTTTTCTAAAGGTCCTTTGTAAAATGTAAAATTATGCGGCCATTACCATTCCTTCATTCGGACGATCAGAGTCCGAACGATTATCTTTTTCTGCCGCATAAGTTGATTCTCTGGTTTTTGTTGATGCTCCAGAAGCATAAACTTCCTTTACATCTGGATTATACGGCTCCCAACTCCATTCTTCGTTGGCAACCTCATTGTTACTTGGAGTCTCTAGAAATCTTGCTGCAAATACTTTCATTTTTCACCTCTGCTGTGTTTTATCAATAAATCAACAATTGAGTCAGAAATATTTAATCCTGTTAGCTCTTCAATCCACAACCATTGTCCCATCGTATTTATTTCAAGAAAATACCATTCTCCAGATGGGGAAACTATAAAATCTAGTGCACCAAAATATAAACCAAAACATTGCATTAATTTGTTTATTTTTCCCTTTATTATATCTGGAGGAAGCATCGGGTAATGAGGGGTGTTAGGTATATCATACCTTCTCCAATCAATTATTGTTTTTTTTGACTTTTGAGATTCAATGCGACAACTATGATGATCCTCTCCCACCACCGTGTATCTTACTTCATACGATTTGTCTATGTATGATTGCAAGAAAATCGGATTTTCACAAGAATTCTCAAAATCTTCGAGATCGGTTTCTGTTATCTTATTAACATATAAACCTTTAAACTTTCCATCACCTATATCTTGATAAAACTGTTGATTCATAGGCTTCATTACCACATTGTTATTGTGTTTTCTCGCAAACTCCAATAATTCTTCTTTATTATTGCTCACGATAAAATCAGGTAATGAAAAACCAAGTTTTTTTGCGAACTCCATTTGCAAATATTTATTTTCCGCCTGATAGGATTTTGCTAAAGGATTTAACCAACTAATCGTTCTTAACGAATTGTACAATCCTAATAAGGTTTTATTCCACTCTCCCTGCCAAATTCTAAAATTTGGATCACTAATATTTTCTTCTTCTAGCGAAACTTCTACAAAAGGCCTTCGAAGCCAGACAGCCAGGACATCATTTGAGTTGACCAGTATGTCATTTTGTTCCATCCTCCAGAATGAATCACGAAAACTAATTCTGGTCCTTTTTAATGAATCGGTATCTAAATCTAACCTGAAAAATCTTTCTCCTCTTCTATTTAATTTTGTACAAACTAAATCTGCATGTTTATCAAACTTGTCGGTTAGTATCAGTATCATGCATCTATTCTCTACATAACATAAATTACCAACTCTATACTAATTTTAGTTCACTCTTTTGAAGTGATTCGCTATTTCCATAGTATCGCTAACGAAATAAGCGTTTTATGCGTCGTGATGAAAAAACGCCCGTTCGCTTCCCAAATCTTCTACAAATCTCCAAACATTCATCGACCAGCCTGCCACGCAAAAGCCAAGACTTTTGTCCTTGCCAGAACGCTTTGCCAAGAACTGGTGCTGACTTTGCCAGAAATGAGCGGAGCAAAACGGCCGTTCTCGCTTTTCCTCAACGCATAACCTGACCAACCAACCGGCTCTTGCTTGCTGCCGCCTTTTCTTAACCGAGACAAGGTCCGCAATTTTTCAAAACTTGGTGGGAGACCTGACGGCCGTTTCCCACCCAAACTCTACGCCCAACGAAACTACTTCAAGGGTGAACGGCCATTCCCCTTCCAACTCTCTCGCCAATCACCAAGTCCAAGCTCGCCTTACCGACCTCGAAAATCCGCAACTCGTTGTCAAAGAAGAGAACCACGCCAAAAAATGACCAGATGGCGAACCGACCTACGTCGCACTGTGCCGGGGCGGCGGTCGAACGACCATGCATCGACCGTGCACTCGCGCTCTACCTATACCATTCTGCCTTGATTCCCGCGATGTCCATGTCCTTCCACTCTTCTTTCCAAAGTTCCCAGTACGCAATATCATTCGACGAAGGCGTAGGATCACATTGAACGATTTGGACAATCGAAGGCAGAACGACCGACTCGCCAACAAGCAGTGCCTCGCCCTGGCGGAAGGAAGTCATCTTGTCGATCAGTGACCCGAGAGAATCCGGTAGCAGTTTCTTGACGTAGCTTTGGTCAACCGGATTCGTCAGGCGCATTGCGATGAAATTGTTGCACTGCGAGAAAATCGTCTCTGAGATTTCGGACGGGCGTTGGCTTGCGAGGAGCAAGGTCACACCGTACTTACGGCCTTCCTTCGCGATGCGCTCGATGGATGTCTTCGATGAACGGTACTTCGAGAGCTCGCTGTTCGGCACGTACTTGTGCGCTTCTTCGTAGACGAGCAAGATGGGTACGTCGTTGCTGACCTTCTCGTTCGGATCCTTGGCGCATCGCAATCGCTTGTAGACATACCCGTACTCGAAGATTAGGCGGGAAATGAGCGAGACCGTGATGCTGAGGACTTCGAACGGTACGCCGCTCAGGTCAATGACGGTGATGTTGGACTTATTTGCTGCCGAGTATCCGAGGAGTGTCCGAAGCGTGTCCTCGAACGTCACCTCCCTGGACTTTGTGCCAAGAAAGAAATCAAGCCGACGGTCGTTGACCTTGTTTTCGAGTCGGCTAACGAAATTGGTGAGTTTCCCGAAGAGGCTACCTTGCTTCGTGTCACCCGGTTTTGCGCCGGGGACCATCTCCGTGTTCTTGCCTTTAGCGTACTCAAGAACCGTAGCGATGTTGAATGGTAGCGGAGAATCAAGGTGAATCCGCTGCTTTTCGACGTCGGTTCCGTTGGACGTCGCTCGGCGGTCTTGGATGATCGCCTCCTTGAAAACATTGCGCTGATTGTGGTCATTGGCTTCCGTATCCAGGAAGAACTCTTCGAGTTCCTCTCCGTTGAGCATCCAATAGGGCAAGGTCAGGTTTGAGATGTCGAGGAAGTTGGCGTCGGGAAACGCGGACCGGTATTCCGAGTGAATGTCGAAGATAATCACGTGCGAGTTGTTGAGCGAGAAATCCCCTGTTTTCTCTGCGACCGCTCCCTGAATGATGGTTGCGAGTGTGTGTGACTTACCAGAACCAGTGGACCCCACGATGGCGATGTGCTTGTTGAAGAACTTGTTGCCGTTAACCGGCACTTGGACGTCGAGATTCGACGAAAGCCTGGAGAAACAGAATCTCTCATCGACCTTCACCGACTCCGAGTAAATGCGATTGATGTCTTCAATCGTCGCCGGTTTGACATCCTTTGGCGGTATCGCCAGCGAGTCACCACCGCGCTCAAACTTTCCGCCCCGCAGAACACCTAGCGGGAATGCCTCGATGATGTGGTTTCGCGTGCCATCGTCCCGCACTACAATCTCGAAGTTCTCGATGATGGCGATAAGAATAGCATTCTCATTGTCGGCGATTCGGATATACGAGCCGACGCAAAGGGATTCCTCGGCAAGTTTGAAGTCTTCCAGTTTGTCGACGACGATGCGGACCTTGTCTGGAAAGACTGCGACCACTTGGGCGTTGAGGGCGTCTGCGGTTGTTTCGTCTGCCATTTGCGACTCCGACTTGGTTAAATGATTTCCTTGATATCTGTGAGTTTTTCCACTTGAATCTTGACATGCTTGACAGCCGCGTTTGCAGGGTCAAAGTAGCTTTGTCCCAAGTGGAATTGGTAGACCTGTCGGGTCTTCGTGATAGCACCCACTGTTGCCGCTAGGTCGGCGATGGAGTTCAGCACTTTCAACTTAATCCCATTGTCGTGCGTAGCGGGTCGAGCAATCGACCTCACGTTGAAGTCGGCGCCGTAAAAGTCGTAGCCGTCGATAAAGCCGAATTCCTCGGTCGCCAGATCCTTCTTCAGAGCTACTAATTCGTCAGCGAGGATCCCATGAACGTAGACATAGGGGCAAAACGACGAGTTCCCGTCGCGTCTGGTCGTCTTTGACCACTTCCTAGAAATCGTGTGCAGCAGGTCTTTGAGGTCACTCCGGACGAGCGTGCTAGGGTCAACTTCGACGAGGAAGAAGCGTTCGAATGGCGACTGGTTGAGGTCAGTGAAGTACTCATTGCGCAGTGCCGCGAAGTGGGTCTTCTCACCTTTCTTCCGCACGAACCATTCATTGAAAAGCACGCTTGACGTGTCTAATAGGTCCAAGAACGCCTTTTTGGTGATAGTCCGGTCGGCCGGTTGCGGTTGGATCGACAGCCCTCGCATCAACTCAAGGGCGTTGTTGTAATAGAAATACTCCGCGGTGAACGGCGTGCAGCTGTACGCGGCCTGCAACTGCCGGATGATCTCCGCGAATTGAGCCTCGAAGCTCGCCGCGTTGATATCAACGTCAAGAACCGAAAGGAACGCGGCAAGGTCGGTGCCGTTTAGACCGAGTTCGTCATGATGGCGGTGCTCGACTTTCTTCTCGCTGTAGGTCAGGAAATGCTGCTTCAGAAACGCAACGTCAATCGGTAACGTCAGCTTGTGCTGGCCGGAGCTGTAATGGCCGCAGAGCGAGTACCTGACGACCGGCTTCCCTTCATCCCTGATCGCCTTGAAATGACTCAACATGTACCTGACGGCCGGCTTGATGACCGAGTGGTTGTACTCCGTGCCCGAGTAGTACTTGCACTGCACGGCTGTAACTTCCGTTGCAGTGCGGATGTCGACATCTTCGATGCACTCGACTGCGATCGATTGGTCTGGATTGGACAATTGAAGCACTCTCAGTATCGAGTAGTCGAACTGGTAGAAGTACCCGCGTATCGTGTTAACGGCGCTGTGGTCTGTCATGCATACCTCGCCAACAAGGATCCGAGGAGCCGCAGCGGCTCGGTGAAGCCCTCTTGCCACTTACTCATACCTGATCTCCTGTTGAGTCGGCATCGGGTATGGGGTGACGCAAAAAAAGACATGCCAAATCTATTGAGGGATCTTCTTGGTAGTGCGCCTTGAAGTTTGATATCCACGATCGTTGACCCTTGATGGCCCAGCTGTTCAGCCCCGAAGGAAGTTATTGCTCCTGCGGCGGAGCCTTCGGGCCCCGCATAAATCCCTAGGGGAACGAAGCCGCCTCAGCCTCAATCTTTTTATTTGGAATTTAAGCCTGGGGATACCCGATAACCGCTGCCTCTCGCCCCCCACGACCAGAGCCATTGTAGCAGTTTGGACTGGAAAAGATCAATCATCAGGGACAGATTTCCTACCCTTTCTGTCGCGCCGCCCGTGCCAACCGGCCACGGCCGTTTCCCATCCCATCCCTGCGCGTTTCATTGGTTGGTAGACGGCCGTTTCCCCACTATTTCTCTTTCTTTTCCCTGCTGCCCTCGGTCTTCTTGTACAACATTTTTCCTTACAATGACTGCCAGGTTGCCATGTGCGACTGAGCACTGGACGCTTCATGCGCTACGATACACCAGCCCATCTCCCCCTGTCAAGCAAAATCGCCCCGCCGTTCCCCCGGCCAAAAGCGGCCCGTGCTGCCCCGCCAACCCGCCGGTCTACCCTCCAAAAATCCGTGTTCATCCGCGTTAATCCGTGTCCCTTTCCCTCATAGCCGCCAGCGTCAGCGACGCCCCACAGCGCCCGCCAAACCCTACTGCCCCCGCCCATTCCCCCAAATCCGTGTTCATCCGCGTTAATCCGTGTCCCTTTCCCTCATAGCCGCCAGCGTCAGCGACGCCCCACAGCGCCCGCCAAACCCTACTGCCCCCGCCCATTCCCCCAAATCCCTGTTCATCCGCGTTAATCCGTGTCCCTTTCCCTCATAGCCGCCAGCGTCAGCGACGCCCCACAGCGCCCGCCAAACCCTACTGCCCCCGCCCATTCCCCCAAATCCGTGTTCATCCGCGTTAATCCGTGTCCCTTTCCCTCATAGCCGCCAGCGTCAGCGACGCCCCACAGCGCCCGCCAAACCCTACCGCCGCCCGCCCATTCCCCCAAATCCCTGTTCATCCGCGTTAATCCGCGTCCCCTTCCCCCACGGCCGTTAACGCCACCCGGCAGCCAAAAAAATCTTCCCCTTCCTCCGGCCCCTGCTTCAGCCGCGCCGCGCTGCGGCAAAACTCCGGCGGATCATGCCAGCAGCCGCCCCGCAGCACCCGCCAAAACGTGCTGCCGCCTGCCCACACACGGCCGTCTCCCGGCGCCCCCTCATACCCATGATGCCAGGCGTCGGCGCACCATTCCCACACATTGCCGTGCATGTCATACAGCCCCCAGACGTTTGGCGGAAAACTGCCCACGGCCGTTGTCACATGCCGGTACACCCCCGCCGCTTCTTCCCCATACCGGTACTCGCCCACGTAATTGGCCAGGTCGGTGGTGATCGTCTCCCCAAAATAAAAAGGCGTCGTCGTGCCCGCCCGGCAGGCGTACTCCCACTCCGCCTCGCTTGGCAGCCGGTACGGCCGTCCCGTTTGCGCCGCCAGCCGTTGGCCAAACCGCTGCGCCGCCGCCCAGGACACCCGGTCTGCCGGCCGCTCTGCCCCCCGGCAGCGATACGGCGGCTCGTCGTCCAGCACCGCCGCCCACTGCGCCTGCGTCACCGCAAACTGCCCCAGCCAGAACGCCGCCATGTCCACCGGATGCTGCGGCCGTTCGTCCGCAGCCCCTTCGCCGCGCCCCGCCCCCATCAAAAAACGCCCCGCCGGAATGCCTACCAGCGCCAGTTCCACCCCGCCCTTCAGCGTTTCGACAAACTGCCGCGCCTTATGCGTCCGGCGGTCGATGATCTCGCCACGGCCGTTCACCGTCACGCACTCAAATGTCACAGTCCGAAATTCCGCCATTCAATCCCCCAACATATCGCGCTTCGTGCAGGCGGGGCAGATTGACGATCGCCTCCGCCCGCCTCCCCAACCTCAACCTTGTCTGTCTCGCACCTCCCCCAAATCATCATACCATAGAATCAAACCCGGACACCGCTGCGCATTGCCCGGCCGCCCACACCCTCCCCGCACATAACGTTGTCTACAAAACAACCACGCAGCTGTGTTGATTTTTCCCTAAATCCTTTTTAACGTCTTCGTAATCGCTTTTTGATTCCTTTTTACTTCCTTTTTACTTCCTTTTTAATTCTTTTTAATTACCATGGCACAACCATTTGCCGATTAATGCACGAGACCCCCACAGACCCCAAGGGTTTTCTTCAAACCCTTGGGGTCTTGCCAGAGAAACCTAAATAAGTTGAATACCCGCGTCCCATTTTAATCAACCAATCCCCATTCCCCACTCCTCCCACTTTCCTGTATAATGACCACACCACAAACCCAACATCCCTCCATCCGATCCTGACCGCAATCGGAGAAACGATGACCCAAAAACTGCAAACTATCGACGACTACCTGCAAACCCTGCCCGAAAACCGCCGCCGCTCCCTGACCATCCTGCGCGCCTGGATTGCCGACACGCTGCCCAACGCCCGTGAAGTCATCGCCTACAACATGCCCGGCATTGAACAAGATGGCCTGATTTGCAGCTATAAAGCACAAAAAAATTACCTCAGCCTGTACATGGATACCGAAATCGTCGCCGCGCATCAGGCAGAACTGAGCCACCTCAACTGCGGCAAAAGCTGCATTCGCTTCGCCAGCATCGACCAGCTTCCCGAGGCCGCCATCAAACAAATGCTGCGCGAAACGGCCGTCAAACAGGCCGCCGAACAAGGAAAATAATGGATACTTCAGCGCAGCTCATCGAAACCTTTTATACCGCCTTTCAACAACGCGACTACGCCGCCATGAATGCCTGTTATCATCCCGCCATTCATTTTTCTGATCCCGCGTTTGGCGATCTGCACGGCCGTCAGCCCCAGGCCATGTGGCATATGTTGTGTGAACGTGGCAAGGATTTGCAAGTGACCTTTCATGGCGTCCAGGCTAACGGCCGTACCGGCCACGCCCACTGGGAAGCCGCCTACACCTTCTCCACCGGCCGCCCTGTCCACAACGTCATCGCCGCCACTTTCCAATTTCAGGACGGCCTCATCATCCGCCACCAGGACCAGTTTGACCTGTGGCGCTGGACGCGCATGGCCCTTGGCCCCACCGGCCTCTTTCTCGGTTGGACGCCGCTGGTGCAAAAGAAAGTAAGGCATACGGCCGTGTCCGGCCTGCACAAATTCATCACCCAACACCCGGAATATCAAGAACCCACCCACTAAAACAACGAGGAAACTATATGCCCCTGACCGCCAATCTCATACCTAAATGGACCCCGCTAACCCAAGAAGGAACCCGTGGCGTATCTGTCCAGGTCTTGCTCACCAACGATCACCTGCACCTGGCCATGCTCTCCTTATTACCCAACGCCACCATCCACGAACACGCCGCCGACCACCACATCGACGTCATATGCCTGGAAGGCTCCGGCTATACCAGCATCGGCAGCCAACACCTGACATTACGCGCTGGGGAAAAAATCCATTGGCCCGCCGGCCACCCGCACCGCCTCTGGACCGGCTTCGACCAGATGAAAACCCTCATGGTCGAACATACTCAGATGTATTAAAGGTTTGTTAGTTGGATGGGTTGGTTGGAAGGGTTTGTTAGTTGGATGGGTTGCTACTCCACCAACCAACAAACCAACAAACCAACAAACCAACCAACCAACCAACCCTGCGAATCACCCACCATTCCGCACTCCGCACTCCGCATTCCGCACTAAAAAGGAGTTTCCCATGATAACCCCAGACCGCATTGTCCGAACCACCTGCCCCTACTGCGGCGTCGGCTGCCAGCTCCACCTCAACATCAAAGACGAATTCATCTACGCCGTCGAAGCCCCCTTCGACGCCGCCCCCAACTATGGCATGTTGTGCGTCAAAGGCCGCTTCGGCACCGACTACGTTAAACACCCCGGCCGCGTCAAAACCCCGCTCATCCGCGCCAACCGTAGTGAGGGTCGCAGCGCCAAACCCGTCTGGCGCGAAGCCACCTGGGACGAAGCCCTGGACTTCGTCGCCGATGAACTTGTGCGCCTCACCAAAGCGCATGGCGGTGAAACTACAGCCAGCGGCAATGTCATTGCCAGCGGCAATGTCATTGCCGCCTACGCCAGCGCCAAAGCTACCAACGAAGACACCTACATCTTCCAAAAATTCATCCGCGCCCTCCTCCACACCAACAACATCGACCACTGCGCCCGCCTCTGCCACGCCGGTTCCGTTACCGGTCTGCAATTAGCCATCGGCTCCAGCGCCATGTCCAACTCCATCGCCGAAATGGAACACCTGGACACCTTCATCGTCACCGGCTCCAACACCACCGAGACCCACCCCGTCATCGCCAACTTCCTCAAACGCGCCGTGCGCCAAAATGGGGCCAAACTCATCGTCATCGATCCGCGCCAGATTGGCATGACCGACTTCGCCACCCTCTGGCTGCGCCAAAATCCCGGCACCGACGTTGCCGTCTTCCAATCTATGGCCCACGTCATCGTCAAAGAGGGCCTCTACGACCAGGACTTCATCCGCCGCCGCACCGAAGGCTTTGAGGATTACGTGGAATCGCTGGAAGCATACACCCCCGAATGGGCTGAAACGGTCACCGGCGTACCCGCCGACAGCATCCGCGAAGCTGCCCGCCTCTACGCCCAGGCCAAACGCGCCGCCATCTACTGGGGCATGGGCATCAGCCAATCCACCCACGGCACCGACAACACCCTCACCCTGGCCAATCTGGCCATGATGTGCGGCCACGTCGGCAAAGCCGGCACCGGACTCAACCCGCTGCGCGGCCAGAACAACGTCCAGGGCTGCTCCGACAGCGGCGGCCTGCCCAACGTCTACACCGCCTACCAAAACGTCGCCGCCCCGGACGTCAAAAGCAAATTCGAGCAATTTTGGGGCATCGAGCTTAATCCCCAGCCCGGCCTCACCGCCACCGAAATGGTGGACGGCGCTGTTTCCGGCGCGGTGCGCGGCATGTTCATCGTCGGCGAAAACCCCATGATGAGCGAACCCAACCAGGAACACACCCGCCACGCTCTGGAACAGTTGGAACTGCTCGTCTGCCAGGACATCTTCATCAACGAAACCGGCGAGCTGGCCGACGTGATTTTGCCGGCCGTCAGCTTTGCTGAGAAAGATGGCACGTTTACTAACTCCGACCGTCGCATCCAGCGCGTGCGGAAGGCCGTTGAACCGGTGGGGCACTCCCGCGCCGATTGGGACATCATCTGCGATCTGGGCCGCCGCGTGGAAACGCGCCTCGGTGTGCAGTTGGCTTCCGGTTTCAACTTCAGCCATCCATCCGAAATCTGGGAGGAGATGCGCCAGTTGACCCCCGATTTTTACGGCATCGACTACGCCCGCCTGGACCGCGAAGGCGGCGTCCACTGGCCCTGTCCCAGTTTCGACCATCCCGGCACCCCCTTCCTCTTCGCCGACGATTTCCCGCGCGGGCGCGGCAAGTTCTGGGAAGTGGCTTTCGGCACCGAATCGGAACAGCCGGACGCCGACTATCCGTTTAACCTGAGCACCGGGCGCGTGCTGTACCATTGGCACGGCAGCACCATGAGCGGCCGTTCCCGCCTGGAAGAAGTCTACCCGGAAGCCACCTGCGAGATGCACCCCGACGACGCGCAAGCGTTGAGACTGGCGACCGGCGACTGGATTGAGGTCTCTTCGCGGCGCGGCGCGATTAAACTGCGCGTGCTGGTGACCGGCCGTTCGCCGCAAGGCACGGTCTTCATCCCCTTCCACTTCGCCGAAGCCGCGGCCAACGTGCTGACCACCGTGCAGCTAGACAAGCGGGCCAAGATACCGGATTACAAGAACACGGCCGTTGCCATCCACCCCACCACGCCCCCCGAAGGCTGGGACCCCGGCTACCGCGACAAGTTGCTCACTCGCGGGGCCATCAAAGACCCCGTTCAGGTGCATTAAGCCCTTGTCCATGATGCGTGATGCGTGAATGTTCACGCATCACGCATCACGCATCACGCACCACGCATCACGCATCACGCACCACCCATCACGCATCCGTTCTCCACTCCCAAATTCACATGCCGTTCGTCATGGCATTTTTATGACCATCCACACTTACCCAAATCCCTAAAATAGTGATAATCACTCACATGAGCCAATTGTGAAGACCTTCACAATTGGCGAGCTTTTTGTATAGGCGATTCAGGGGAAAATACAGGCCAGCCGAGGCCACGCACAGACTCCAGGCTGCGTGTTACCGGCAAAATCTGTAGCCCAGTTTATCAGGAGGTTTTAGGGATGGTTTCCAATACGCGCAAATTAGAGCCGCCGTCAGACGACAAACGATGGCGTATCGTCGTCGGTACTATGCGGCGGAACGGCTTTGCGCGGCACTCTTTAATCGAAACGCTGCACACAGTTCAAGAATCTTTTGGCTTTCTGGATGAAGAATCTTTGCACTATGTGGCCGAATCGTTGCGAGTGCCGTTGAGCCAGGTTTATGGCGTTTCCACGTTTTATCACCTGTTTAGTTTAAAACCGGCCGGCAAACACACTTGCGTTACCTGCACCGGGACTGCCTGCTACATCAAAGGCGCGCCCCAACTGCTGGCCGCCATTGCCGACAAGCACGGCATCAACCCCGAAGAAACAACCGAAGACGGCAACCTCTCGCTGCTCACGGCGCGCTGCGTTGGTTCGTGTGGGTTAGGTCCGGTAGCGGTGGTAGACGGTGAAGTGGTAGGCAAGCTGACGCCCGACGAACTGTTGGCCAGGTTGCAGGAGGTGATGGATCACCATGATGATTGAACGATTTGAAGAAATCACGACTGAAGAACAAACGGCCGTTGCCGAACACGACCACACCGTCAAAGTATGTGTCGCTGCGGGCTGCCTCTCTTCACAGAGTGATCAGGTATTAGACGCGCTCAAAAACGGCGTCGGCGAACATCGCGGCTGCCATGTCAAAGGCGTTGGCTGCATGGGTCTTTGTTCGCAAGGACCGCTGGTCGCCGTCGAAAGCAAAACCGGCGCCAAGTCTGGCTCGGTGATGTATCAAAACGTCAAGGCCGAAGATGCCCCCGATATCATCCAATCCCTGGGCAAAAAGCCGGTCGCCCGCCTGGAACTAAAAACCAACGTGCCCTTCTTCCAGCGCCAGACAAAAATTGTGCTGGAAAATTGCGGCGAAATCGACCCGGAACGGATTGAAGAATATATTGCGGTAGAGGGGTATCAGGGATTGTTAACGGCCGTTACCGAACTGTCCCCCATCGAAGTCATCGACGAAATCGTCCGCAGCGGCTTGCGCGGGCGTGGCGGCGGCGGCTACCCCACCGGCCTCAAATGGACCACCGTCGCCAAAATGGACGGCCCCACCAAATACGTCATCTGCAACGCCGATGAAGGCGACCCCGGCGCATTCATGGACCGCTCCGTACTGGAAAGCGATCCCCATCGCGTCTTAGAAGGCATGGCCATTGCCGGGTACGCCGTTGGCGCCACCGAGGGCTATATTTACGTGCGCGGCGAATATCCGCTGGCCGTAGAACGCCTCAAGATCGCCATTCGCCAGGCCAACCGCCTGGGCGTGTTGGGCAGCAAAGTCTGCGGCACAACCTTCGATTTCAACGTCCACATCCGCCTCGGCGCCGGCGCGTTTGTCTGCGGCGAAGAAACCGCCCTCATCGCCTCCATCGAAGGCAAGCGCGGCACGCCGCGGCCCCGCCCCCCCTATCCGGCGGAATATGGCCTGTGGGGCAAACCCACCCTCATCAACAACGTGGAAACCTTCGCCAACGTGCCGGCCATTGTCCGCAAAGGCGGCGCCTGGTATGCCGGCATTGGCACAGAAAAGAGCAAAGGCACCAAGGTCTTCGCCCTGGCCGGCAGCATCCAAAACACCGGTCTCATCGAAGTGCCGATGGGCATGAGCCTGCGCGAGATTATCTTTGAGATTGGCGGCGGCGTGCCCAATGGCAACTGCAAGGCTGTGCAAACCGGCGGCCCCTCCGGCGGCTGCATTCCCGCCGATTATTTCGACACCCCCGTCGATTACGAGTCGCTCAAGGCTCTCGGCTCCATCATGGGGTCTGGCGGCATGATCATCATGGATGATTCGTCTTCCATGGTAGACGTGGCCCGCTACTTCATGGAATTTTGCATGACGGAATCGTGCGGGAAATGTGTTCCTTGCCGTGTCGGCACGGTCCATATGCACACCCTGCTGAACAAAATCTACAAAGGCGAAGCCCGGCGGCATGATCTGGAAACGCTGGAAAAGCTGTGCGACCTGGTAATGAATACCAGCCTGTGTGGTTTAGGCCAAACGGCGCCCAACCCGGTATTGAGCACACTGCGCTACTTCCGTCATGAATATATGGACTTGTTGGTGGATGGCGCGGAAGACGGCCGTGGCGCAACGGCCGTAGACGCCCAGCTTTTGGAGGCCCAATCATGAAACGACAAACACAAGCGCGCATTATTACCCTAAAAATCGACGGTGTAGATGTTGCCGCCCGTGAGCATGAAACCATTCTGGAACTGGCCCAGGAAAACAACATCTTCATCCCCACCTTGTGCCACCTGGATGGCCTGTCTGAATATGGCGGCTGCCGCATCTGCGTCGTCGAAGTCAAAGGCTCCAACAGGCTGTTCCCGGCTTGCATGACCCCGGCCACCGAAGGCATGGAAGTGATCACCAACTCGGAACGCCTGCGCCTTTACCGCTTCAGCATTCTGGACATGCTCTTTTCCGAACGCAACCACGTTTGTTCCGTCTGCGTCTCCAACGGCCACTGCGACCTGCAATACCTGTCGGCCAAACTGGGCATGACCCGCGTTGAAGTCCCCTACCTGAATCCCAAAGTGGATGTAGACGCCTCCCACGAACATTTCATCATGGACCACAACCGCTGCATTTTGTGCCAGCGCTGTGTGCGTGTCTGCGGCGAAATAGAAGGCGCGTTCACCAAAGGCGTGATGGGACGCGGCGTCAATACGCGCATCATCCACGATCTAAACGGCGCCTGGGGTGATTCCGATACCTGCACAAGCTGCGGCAAATGTGTCAATGTTTGCCCAACGGGCGCATTGGTAGAAAAAGGCAAGTCGGCCGGCGAAATGGTCAAGCGGCGGGATTGGCTGCCCTACTTACGATTAATGCAAGAGGATTAAGCCATGAGTGAAAAAGCAAAATTAGCGACAGTTTGGCTGGATGGCTGCTCCGGCTGCCACATGTCTTTTCTGGACATCGATGAACGAATTTTGGCCGTCGCCGAACTGGCGGACCTGGTCTACAGCCCTCTCGTAGACTTGAAAGTGTTCCCGGAGATGGTAGACGTAACCCTGGTGGAAGGCGCGGTCAGCAGTGAAGAGGATTACCATAAAATCCAAAAAGTGCGGGCGCATACCAAGGTTTTGGTATCTCTGGGCGACTGCGCCGTGACGGCCAACGTGCCCGGAATGCGCAATCCGTTTAAAGTCCAGGATATTCTCAACCGCGCTTACCTGGAAAACGCGGATCTCAATCAGCACATTCCGGTAGAAGTTATCCCGCCTTTACGCAAAACATCTGTGCCGGTGCATCAGGTGGTAGAGGTGGATGTGTTTGTCCCCGGCTGCCCGCCTTCGGCTGACACCATTTTTTATGTGCTGACGGAACTTCTGGCCGGGCGCAAGCCGGTGATGCTGGGCAAAACAAGGTTTGGCATTTAGCTAGAGATGAGAGCTAGAGATAGAGGGTGGTAGAGCTGCCAATTTCTAGTCTCTACCCTCTAATCTCTTCTGGAGAAATACAATGGGATCGACAATTACAATTGACCCCGTGACCCGGATTGAAGGTCACAGCAAGATAACTATTCAACTTGACGACGACGGCCGTGTCGCCGATGCGCGTTTTCATGTGACTCAGTTTCGTGGGTTCGAGAAGATGACCGAGGGACGGCCGTTCCACGAAATGCCCTCCCTCACCGCCCGCATCTGCGGCATCTGCCCCGTCAGCCACCTCATCGCCTCGGCCAAAACCTGCGATGCCCTGTTGGCCGTCACCGTGCCGCGCACGGCGCGCAACCTGCGCCGCATCATGAACCTGGCGCAGATCACCCAATCCCACGCCCTCAGCTTCTTCCACCTCTCCTCGCCGGACCTGGTGCTGGGCATGGACGCCGATCCGGCGAAGCGCCACCTCTTCGGCGTCGCTTCAGCCGCGCCACAGTTGGCCCAAGACGGCATCGCGCTGCGTAAATTCGGCCAGCAAATCATCGAGCTGCTAGGCGGCAAACGCATCCATCCCTCGTGGATCGTGCCCGGCGGCGTCAGCCACCCGCTGTCGCAAGAAGACCGCGACGCTATCCTGGCGATGATCCCCGACGCTCTGAAACGGGCGCAGCGCACCATCGACTGGTACAAAGGCACCTTCAGCCAGTTCAGCGATGAAATCCGCACCTTTGCCAATTTCCCCACGCTGTTCATGGGCATGGTAAACCCCAAAGGCGACCTGTCCATGTATGCCGGTCGCATTCGTATCATGAACGCGGTAGGCGACATTGTGGCCGACCAGCTAGAGCCGGCGACGTATCAGCAGTGGCTGGCCGAGTCGGTGGAGCCGGATTCGTACCTGAAATCGCCCTACTACAAGCCGATGGGCTACCCGGAAGGCATTTTCCGCGTGGGGCCGCTGGCGCGCATGAACATCATCGACCGCTGTGGCACGACCATCGCCGACCAGGAATGGGCCGAGTTCCGTTCCTTACAGCGCGGCGCGGTGCTGAGTTCCTTCCACTATCACTACGCCCGGTTGATCGAAATCATTTACTGCATCGAGCGCATCCGCAACCTGCTGAACGACCCGGACATCCTGAACGACCACGTGCGTTCGTTTGCCGAGCCGAACGCCTTCGAGGGCGTGGGCATGTCGGAAGCGCCGCGTGGTTCGCTGCTGCACCATTACAAGATTGACAAGAACGGCCGTATCATCTGGGCCAACATGATCATCGCCACCGGCAACAACAACCTGGCCATGAACAAAGGCGTCTACCAGGTCGCCAAGCACTTCGTGCGCGGCGAACAAATCCAGGAAGGTATGCTCAACCGCGTCGAGGCCGTCATCCGCACCTTCGACCCCTGCCTGAGCTGTTCTACCCACGCCGTCGGCCAGATGCCGCTGCAAGTGCAGCTTTTGGCCCCGGATGGCGCGATCTTGGATGAGCGGTTCCAGGGTTAGCTAGAGCTAGAGCTAGAGATAGAGGGAGAGCCAGAGGTCATTCTCTGGCTCTTTTTTGTTGGCTTTGTTATGGTTGAGGGTATGAATAGTTTACTGATCGGTTACGGCAACCCACTGCGCGGTGATGACGGCATCGGCTGGCGCGTCGTAGAAGAAATCGCCAATCGCCAATCGTCAATCGCCAATAGTCAACGGGACAATCCGCAATCCACTCCGCACTCCGCACTCCGCACTCCGCAATTAATCGCCGTGCACCAACTGCTGCCGGAACTCGCCGAGCCGATCAGCGAAACAGACCTGGTGATTTTTGTCGATGCGTCGGTGGAAGGGGAACCGGGGGCGATTCAGGTGCGGACCATTGAGCCGGCGCCGCCGCGGATTGGCGCGTTTACCCATCATTTTGACCCGGCGGGAGTGCTGGGGTATGCACGGGAGGTATACGGCCGTTTCCCCCGCGCGTATCTGGTGACGGTAACGGCCGTTTCCCTCGGTTATGGTGAAGGGTTGTCTGAGACGGTTGAAGCTGTTTTACCAGAGGTATTGAATCAAATCGAAAAGTTAATCGGCTAACGGCATTCCGTAAATTCATTCATTTTCTGATAAAATGGTAACGTGTAGGTAAATAATCTCACACTTTAGAGTGGATAATGTTATGACATCAATCACAATTGCTGTTACCGATGATGTAATGATGAAATTGAAAGCGTTAGCCCAGCGCCATAATGTCGCGCCGGAAGACCTGGTACGCGCCAGCGTCGAAGAATTGGTGGCTTCTCCAGAAGAATCGTTCCAAGAAGCGCTTGATTACATCTTGCAGAAAAACGAAACACTTTATAAGAGACTTGCAGCCTAATTGTGCGCTACCTGACATTAAATGAAGTGCTAACCTTGCATGACCGCTTGATAGCACAGACGGGCGGCTCATTCGGGGTGCGTGATATTGGCAGGCTGGAATCCTCTTTAGCGCAACCGCGCATGACATTTGATGGCGTCGAACTTTATCCCACACTCGTTGAAAAAGCAGCGACCCTCGGTTTTTCCATTATCCAAAATCACCCGTTTTTAGATGGTAATAAACGCACCGGCCATGCAGCTATGGAGATTTTTTTGTTCCTCAACGGTTTTGAAATTCGGAGTTCAACCGATGAGCAAGAAAAGGCTGTTTTGCAAGTTGCATCAGGGAAGATGTCGCGTGAAGAGTTTTCAGGCTGGGTGAATTCTGTAGTGGTGAAGCGGTGATGGGAACGGCCGTGCGCCCTCTCGCCTACAAAACACCCCCCACATCGAGTACAATACTTCAAACACGGATTGCCCCACCATTCCGAAATCCGCAATCCAAAATCCGAAATCAAAAGGATTTTCCCATGAGTATCAACCGCGTCATCGTCATCGTTTTAGACAGCGTCGGCATCGGCGAACTGCCAGACGCCGCCGACTTTGGCGACGTCGGCAGTCACACCCTGGGCAACACGGCCGTTGCCGTCGGCGGCCTGAACGTACCCAATCTCACCCAAATGGGCCTGGGCAACATCGCCATCTTGCAGGGCGTGAATCCGCAAACCGCGCCCACGGCCGTTTACGGCAAAATGGCCGAAGTTTCCGCCGGTAAAGACACCACCACCGGGCATTGGGAATTGATGGGCGTGCAACTGGCACGGCCGTTTCCCCTTTACCCCAACGGCTTCCCGCCGGACGTGATGGACCGCTTCGAGGCCGAAATCGGGCGCGGCACGCTGGGCAACTACCCCGCTTCCGGAACCGTCATTTTGGACGAGTTGGGCGCAGAACACATGGCCACCGGCAAACCCATCATCTACACCTCCGGTGACAGCGTTTTCCAGATCGCCGCCCACGAGGACATCATCCCCATCGACGAGTTGTACCGCATGTGCCACATTGCCCGCGCGATTTTGCGCGGCGAGCATGAGGTCAGCCGGGTGATTGCCCGGCCGTTTGTCGGGCAGCCCGGCAGCTTCACGCGCACCGCCAACCGGCACGATTTTTCCGTCGTGCCGCCGCAGCCGACCCTGCTGGATGCGCTCAAAGAGGCCGGGCTGATGGTTTACGCGGTGGGCAAAATCAACGACATCTTTGTCGGCCAGGGCATCACCGATTATGTCTACACCCAGGACAACAACGACGGCGTAGACAAAACCCTCGCCGCCATCCGCGACCGGCGCGAGCGCGGCCTCATCTTCACCAATCTGGTGGATTTCGACGCCCAATTCGGCCACCGCAACAACCCGCAAGGCTACGCCGACGCCCTGGCCGAGTTCGACCAGCGCCTGCCGGAAATCCTGGCCGCGTTAGCCGCCGACGACCTGCTGGTGATTACTGCCGATCACGGCAACGACCCAACCACGCCCAGCACCGACCATTCACGCGAGTACGTGCCGATTTTGCTGACGGGGGCGGGGGTGAAAACGGCCGTTAACCTCGGTGTCCGGTCTACTTTTGCCGATCTGGCGGCGACCATTGCGGATGTGTTGGGGGTGGAACTCACATTCCCCGGCCAAAGTTTCAAGTCGGCGCTTCTTCGTTGACTTGTGCATAAATATATGCATAATCTCACACATGCGTGAGGCAAGTAAACATGAGCAACTCCTATTCTTCTCCAACTTTTGATGACGCAGACGATTATCCGGAAATCACTCAAGCCGACATGGAACGGGCTGAATTTCGCGTGGGGCTAAAACCTGCGTCACGCAAGCGCCGGGTAACCATCTTGCTCGATACGGTTCTAATTGAATACTTTCAGGCAAAAGCCGGAGACCGTGGCTATCAGACATTGATCAATGAAGCCTTGCGACAGGCTATGGAACGCGACAGTCTGGAAGACACTTTACGACGCGTCATTCGTGAAGAACTGGATAACACCTATTCAACGACTTCTTCGTAATCTTTGCAAAACAACCATTTCCAAGAGGCAATCCCATGAATCCCGATACGATGACCCAGGCCGATATTTTGGCCGCGCTGGAAAAAGAGCCGGGCTTTATCGCCCGATTGATTGATCACACGATCCTCAAGGCCTTCGCCTCCCAGGCCGATGTGGCCCGAATTTGCGACGAGGCGCTGCAGTACACCTTTGCCTCGGTGTGCGTGAATCCGACGCACGTGGCCCTGGTGGCCGAAAAATTAGCCGGTTCGCCGGTGAAGGTGTGCAGCGTCGTTGGTTTTCCGCTGGGCGCAACCACCACGGCCGCCAAGGTGGCCGAAACGCAGCAAGCCCTGGCCGATGGCGCGCACGAGATTGACATGGTGGTGGACATTGGCGCGTTGAAAGACGGCCGTTTCCCCCAAGTTCAGCAGGACATCGCCGCCGTAGCCGCCGCCGCCCACGCCGGGCAGGCAAACCTCAAAGTCATCATCGAAACCTGCTATCTTAGTGACGAGGAAAAGGAAACCGCCTGCCGTCTGTCTATGGCGGCTGGCGCAGATTTTGTCAAAACTTCCACTGGTTTTGGCACGGGCGGGGCAACCGAGGCCGATGTGGCCCTGATGCGCGGCGTGGTCGGGCAGGCGTTGGGCGTGAAGGCGTCCGGCGGCGTGCGCAACCTGGCCGACGCCCTGGCGATGGTCCGCGCCGGCGCCAACCGCATCGGCGCCAGCAGCGGCGTGGCCATTATGCAGGAAGTGGGGGACTAGCAGGCTGTCGGAGAACCTCTTTTTGTAGCCGGGGTATCCTTACCCCGCCTCTGGAAGACGCGGTAAGAAATCGCGGCTACGGGTACTTTTCCGACAAACTGCTAGAGACCAGAGATTAGAGATTTTCGGTTCTTTGGGATTTCAGGGGGTTGACACCCAATGATGCGTGAAGCGTGTTGCGTGACCAGAGAGACCTCACGCAATACGCATCACGCTTCACGCCCGACCCCACGAAATCCTAAAGACCCAGATTTTCGAGTCTCCCATCTCCCATCTCCATGCCTCAGTCGCTAATTACAAAGGGGGAGCGAATGATGGCGCGGTTGCGCTGGAGGGGGACATCCGTGCCGCCTGGCTCGAATTCCTGGAGCGTGCCGGCATCTACATGCAAGACGGCGTAGAGAGTGGGCGTTATCTGCGCGGCGTCGATGGGTACGACAACCTCGCGGTTAATGCCCGCCGGTACCCATGTCTGCCCGATGATATTGCCCAATTCGCCTTCATTGTCGGTGTGAATAACTACCCAGACGGCCGTTTCGGCAACCACCAGCGGCACGGTAACGGCCGTATCCTCCCCATCCACCGCCAACGCCTGATCCCGCGTGGCCAGGTAATTGCCGGGGTCGGTGCGAAAGCTGAAGGGGTTGGGGATGCGCCCCTGATACATCATTTGCGGGTCGGCGGCCGGAAAATTGAAGCCAGCGCCGGGTTCTGTGTCTTCGTGCAGGAAAATGAAAAGCTGCGGGGTAACGCCGGATTCGCGCACGGAGACCGGCACTTGCTCGTTCAGGCCATCGACTAACGGCGCGGAACCGATGATCAGGCCAGGGCTGCCGCCTTCGTCCTGGTAAACCACCAGCCAGCCCGGCCCATTGCTAATCACCCGCTCCACGGTAACCGTGCCGCTGATGACCGGTTGATCCAGCACCAATACGTCAGGCGGATAAGTGACCTGGAAACTGGTTACAACCGGCTCGCCGGTGACCAGGACGGGTAAATCATCTTCCGGGAAATCGAAGCGGTTGACACGGCCGTTATCCTCATGCAGCATGGCGTGTAAAACCGGCGTGCCCTGTCGCCAGGGAATATGCACCACCACGTCGGCCGTTTCGCCAGCGCCCACAAACGTAAAGCCCAAAATCGGACCAATCGCCCCCTGATCATCAGCGTGGATGACCACCCAGCCCGGGTTTGTCAGGGTAACGCTCTCGATGCGCACCAGGCCGTCTTCGCTGATGTCCTGGTCGGCGGCGGTGATTGCCGGAAGCTGCATGTCGCGGATAATGGCCAAGGATTGGGAGATCACGGCCGTATCTCCCCGCAGCGGCTCGTCTACCCCAGGAAACTCAAATTCCCCCTCTGTCCCGGCATCCACATGCAGCATCGCCGTTAACCGGTCGGTGGCCGCCAGCGGGTCGATGGTGACTTCGACGTCAGGGGTTGTGCCGGGAGCAACGGCCGTAAAGCCCAAGACCTCTTCCACCTGCCCATCCCGCTCAGCGTGGATGACCACCCAGGCTGGTTCCAACACCGTGACGCTGGCAATGAGCAGACGGCCGTCATCTTTCAAGCTCTGATCGGCTGCCGTAAGCGCCGGTTTTTGCGGCGTGGGCGTTGGAGCGGTGGTTGGTATGGCTGTAGGTTGGGGGGGAAGCGTGAGGGTAGGAACGGCCGTTACCGTTGGGGTGGGTACGGCCGTTGGCTTTTCGCCGCAAGCTGCCAGCAGCAGCAGTAAAAATAGGGTTAGCAGAATCCGTTTCAACACACAATACCTCATCCAAATTGGCAATTGGCCTCTGATATTGAACCAATGACAATTGTTCAGATTGTATGCTGTAACGAAGAAATGCCAAAATGAGGGGGTGTATCGACACCGATGATCGTTCGTCTGAGGGCTACGATTTTGGCCCAGCCTGCCACCACATCACCCGCCCATCGGTGATCACTTCAATGGCTCCCAACTCATCGGTACGCAAAACGGCCGTGCCCATCGCCTGGGCGCGTTCCAACACGTCCGGGTGCGGATGGCCAAATTTATTGTCCGCGCCAACGGAGATGATGAGAATTTGCGGCCGCACCGCTTCCAGAAAAGGCACAGAACTGGCGGTGTCGGAGCCGTGATGCCCGGCTTTTAGCACCAGCGAGGAGATGGCACGGCCGTTGGCCAGCATCACCTCTTCCGCCGCCTCATCCGCATCCCCGGTCAGCAGCAGCGAAAAATCCCCATACACCAGACGCAGCGCCACCGAATTTTCGTTCCGGTCGTCGCGCAACACCGCGCCCGGATTCAGCACCTCCAGGCGCACGCCATCGCCAATTTGCACCACTTCGCCCGCCTGAGCCGGGTGCACCGTCGTTTTCCTTTCCGCCGCCGCCTGCAGAACGGCGTCATAAACGGCCGATTCGTTTTGCGCCTGGCCATTGGTCATGAGTTGGCTCACCCGGTACCGATCAAATACGCCGGTCAGCCCGGCGACGTGGTCGGCGTCCGGGTGAGTGGCGATCAGCATGTCGATTTGGCGGTCCCAGAAAGGCACATGGCGGCCCAACTGATCGGTCAGGATGCTGGGGAAGTTGCCGCCATCAACCAAAATCTGCCGCCCCGAAGGCGTTTGGATGAAGATGGCGTCGCCCTGGCCGACGTCTAAAAAGGTGATGTGTAAACGGCCGTCTGGCTGCGATCCCACCCAGAAAAATAGGAGAACGGCCGTCAGCGCCGCCGCGCTGAAAACCAGCCGCTGCGAAACATTCTGCCGCAAAAACGCCGCAACACCCATGCGTTTATCTGCATCCTGCTTTGCCCACCAGGTGGTCAGCCCGATGATGGCATAAATGGCGAGAATCGCCGTTGGTCCTACCGTCACCGGCACAACCGCCCCGGGAACCGTCGCCAATGCCCGCACCAGGACAATGGTATAGCTGAGAAATAACCAGGCCACCCAGGCAAAAATCTGGCCGACAACCGGCGCGGCCATGCCTGCCAGCGTTGTCAGGCCGCCCCAGATCATCACGCCCGGCTGCGCGGGCAAAATCAGCGCATTGGCCACCAGGCTGATCAGCGAAAGCTGTTGAAAGTAAACCATCATCAACGGCAGTGTCAGGATTTGCGCGGCGATGGTGATGAGGACTGCCTCGCTCAATACGCCCATCGACGCATCCAAAATCGGTTTGTCCAGCCACTTGTATAACCGCCGCCGCGTCCACTGCACAAACGGATCGGCGTACAACATCAGCCCCAGCGTGGCGGCAAAACTGAGCTGAAACCCGACGTCCCACAGGAGGTGGGGATTGAGCAGCGTCATTGCCAACGCCGCCAGGAAAAGCGAAGCCAGGGCAAAATTCGGCCGTCCCAACCAACGGCTGGTGAGCAAAAACAGGCTGCCCATGATAGCCGCCCGCACCACAGAAGCATCTGCCCCAACCAAAATCGTATAAACGGCCACCCCAACCACCGCCGCCAGAGCGGCCGCGCGTCGGGACAGAAATCGCTCGCCTAACCCGACAAATAAGCCCACCAACAGGGCAATGTTGAATCCTGATATGGCAATGACGTGGGTCATGCCGGTGGCCCGGAAATCATCAGCCAGGTCGGGCGGAATGCCGTTGTCGCTGCCCAACAGAATCCCGCTTAACAGCGCGGCCTGCGGATCAGAAATTGAGGTGTTGATGGCGGCCTGGGCGCGGGCTTTGAAGGCGAAGATGGCCTGGTAGAGCGGATTCCCTTGCCCCTCGGCCAGAATGCTGATGCGCGGGGCGTTGATCAGGGAGTACACGCCCTGGCGGGCCAGGTAATCTTTGTAGCTGAAGGTGTCGAATTCGGGCGGTGTTTCGAGACGGCCGTTTACCCCCACTCGCGCTCCATACGGAATCTCCGGGAACCGGTTGGCGCGCACCAGCACCAACCCCGTCACCGGATGGGTCGCCCCATCGGCAAAGGTGATCTGTTCGGCGGCCACCTGTAAATTGGTGTAACGGTCGCGCACATCTGGCTCTTTGACCACCACGCCCAGGATGCCCACTTCCCCGGCCGTGTCGTTGTAATAGGCGATGTGGGTTTCGTCGATGGTGGGCAGCGAGAGGATATAACGCGCGCCGCCCAGGGCCAGCGCCGCCAGCGCGGCAAACGCCAGGGCAGGCTGTCCCAGTCGGCGGGTAAACAGGGCGATGATGAGGGCGAAAACGGCCGTGCCCACCCACGCCAGCCACGACCACATTACTTGTGAGGCCAGCCAGATACCCGCCAGCCACGCGACGGCCAATACAACAAGGGTCATAATTTATGTGCTGCCAACATGTTCAGTAACGTTAAATCAGGCTCAAACAATTTCCCAAAAGATGCGCTTAACTACATTTTGGCGACGCAGCTCATTATAATGGACCCGCGCTGACTTGGAAAATAGTCCATTCGGCCCGATCAACCCCCGCAACCTGCCGGTTTGGGTGATCGGGACTATACTTTGCCATTAAACATAACGGCCGTTAAGTGAGACCCGAAGGGTTTTCCTGACTGAAAGCGGCAATTTCAACGTCAAAAACTGTTCGGGTCTGAAGAGAAATTGGAGTTTTACGTATGAAGCTAAAAGCTTTGATTTTTGATGTCGATGGCACCATCGCCAACACCGAATATCGCGGCCACCTGCCCGCCTGCAATGAAGCCTTCGCCACCCTGGGTTACCCCATCAAGTGGACCTGGGACGAATTTGTGGCTATGCAGGCTGTTCCCGGCAACGCGCAACGCATGCGCCTTTCCCTCCAGGCCTGGAACCCGCAGCTATCCGACCAGCAGTTAGACGAAAAAGTCGAGCGTCTTGTAGAGTTAAAGAAGAAATTCTACATCGAAAAATACCTGCCCGACTTGCCGCTGCGAGATGGCGTCCTCGCTATCATGCAGGAAGCGCTGCGGCGCGGCGTCCGGCTGGCCGTGGTTTCCATGTCCTACGAGGCGCAGGTCAATGCGTTACTTGCCAGCCGCTTGCCAGACATCTATGCCCACCTGAACCCCATCCTGGGCAAAGAAAGCGGCCCTAAAACCGCGCCGGATTCGCCGCTGTACAAACGCTGCCTGGCTGAATTGGGCACAAAGCCGGAAGAAACCCTGGTGATCGAAGATTCTCAGGAAGGTTTTGAAGCCGCCAAACGCGCCGGCCTGCCCTGCGCCGTCATGTACAACGACTATACCTTTGGCAAAAACTTTGCCGGAGCGCAGCTTGTGGCCCGCAGCCTGGCCTTTTTCTCGCTGGAACAGCTTCAGGCGCTCTGTTTACCATAACCAGATAGGCGATGTCATGATCAAGGGTTTTTTAGCCGGCGCAATGGCTTCCGCTTCAGGTTGGAACTTCATGATGGGCATACGGCCGTTACTGGCTGCCGTGAGATTGCAAAAAATGGAGCGGCTTTAGCGCGGCGAACGGCGGCTGCCGGCAGTCGCCGCTGCGCTTGTCAGAGGGTGGGGGCAATGCTAAACTACATCTATGTCCCAAGCTCTTTATCGTAAATGGCGACCGGCGCGTTTTCAGGACGTAGTTGGTCAGGAACACATTACCCGTACCCTGCAAAACAGCGTCGCTGCTGACAGGATAGGTCATGCTTACCTGTTTTGCGGACCACGCGGCACGGGCAAAACGACTTCGGCGCGCCTGTTGGCCAAAGCGGTGAACTGCCTGGATGAAAATTTGGCGGAACGGCCGTGTAACCACTGCGCCAATTGTTTAGCCATCAACGAAGGGCGGTTTCTCGATCTGATTGAAATCGACGCCGCCTCCAACACAGGCGTGGACGACATCCGCGACCTGCGGGATAAGATCAACTTTGCGCCGAATAACGGCCGTTTCAAAGTCTACATCATCGACGAAGTTCACATGCTGTCGACGGCCGCGTTTAACGCCCTGCTGAAAACGTTAGAAGAGCCGCCGCCGCACGCCAAATTTGTCCTGGCGACCACCGAGGAACACAAAGTTCCCATCACCATTAAATCGCGCTGCCAGCAGTTTAATTTCCGCCTGCTCACGGTGGCTGAAATTTCCGCCCGCCTGAGCTGGCTGGCCGAAAAAGAGGGCTTCGTCATGGAGCCAGAGGCGCAGGCGATGATCGCCCGTCAGGGTTCCGGCAGTGTGCGTGATGCGGAAAGTTTGCTGGACCAATTGGTCCTGGCTCCCGGCGATGTGATTACGCTGGAGCGAGCGCAGATGGTGTTGGGCACGGCGTCGGATACGGCCGTTGCCCAACTGGTTGATCACTGGTTGAGCAAAGACGGCGCGGGCGGGCTGGGCCTCATCCACGAGGCGCTGGCTTCTGGAGCCGATGCGCGCCAGTTTTGCCGCCAGATGGTGGTGTATTTGCGCGAACTACTGCTCTTGCAAGCTGGCGGCGCTGAGTTGACGCTGGATGGCACGGCCGAACACAAAGCAGTGATGCTCGCCCAGGCGCAGCGCGCGCCCCGCGAAGATCTGATCACCGCGATCAAGCGTTTTAACGAGGCGGCGCTGGTTCCGGCGATTAGCTGGCAGCCACAGCTGCCGTTGGAACTGGCCTTCATCGAACTGCTGCCGGCCGAACCTTTACCGCTGGTGGTGGTAACGGCCGTGCCCCCAGCACAAACAGCCAGCCCTAAAACGGAAGCTAGCCAAAAGCCAGAAAGTGTCAGCGCCAAAAAGGAACCTATCAGCCAAAAACCGCGGGTTGAAACTGTTGGCGCCCAATCAGCAGAGGTTGGCCCTAAACCGCAGCCGGTAAGCCCGCCGCCACCCAGCGCCAAACGCCTGACTCTTGGCGCTGTGACGCCGCATTGGCGCGAAATGCTTGCCCGCGTCGAGCAGGCCAATCGCAATTTGCCGGCGCTGCTCAACATGGGCAAGCCCCTGGCTGTCGAAGGCAGCACCATCATCCTGGGCTTTGATTACCCCATCTTTAAGGACAAATTCGACCAGACTGCGGACGCCATTCAAGTGGTGGGCGATATTTTTAGCCAGTTGGTAGGCGCCAAATGTTTGGTCCGGGCTGTTGTCACCAGCGAATACACCATTCCCATTCCAAAAGAAGAATTTGATGCACTGGCCCAGGAACTGGGCGGCGTCATGCGTGAAGAGTAATTGACCCTAAGCGTTTTTCCTCGAATCAACCAACACGATCTCTTGTTAACCCTTAGAGTCTCTCTGGTAAACCCATAACCCAAATAGTGATAAAGGATAAATCATGTCAAAACGATCATTTCAGCGGAAAGCAGGCGGAGGGAAAAGCAGCTCCATGAACCCTAAAAACATGTTGTCGCAAATGCAGGCGATGCAGCAGCAAATGGTTGAAGCACAGGAAGCATTGGCCAACGAGACGGTTACCGTTACGGCCGGCGGTGGCGCAATCACCATCGTCATCACCGGTCATCAGCGGGTGCAGTCGATGACCATTGACCCGGAGTTGTTGAACCCGGAGGATGTGGACATGCTGCAAGATTTGTTGGTGGCCTCGGTGAATGCGGCCATTGAGCAATCGCAGGCGCTTTCGGCGCAGCGGATGGAAGGTATTACCGGCGGCCTGGGCGGTTTGGGCGGCGGTTTGGATTCGCTGCTGGGCGGTCTGTAGCTGTGGCGCAAAACGTCTTGCCGCAGCCGGTGCAAAAGCTGATCAACGAGTTGGGACGCTTGCCGGGCATTGGCCCGAAGTCGGCGGCGCGGCTGACGTTTTATTTGCTGCGCGCCGGCGATGAGCAGGCGCTGGCGCTGGCGCAGGCTTTAACGGATTTGAAGCAGCGCACGCGCTTTTGTTCGGTTTGTTTTAATATCACGGAAGATGATCCGTGTGTCATTTGCCAGGATGACGGCCGTGATCCCACCATGTTGTGCGTGGTAGAAGAACCGCTGGATGTGGTGGCGATTGAACGGTCGCGGGCGTTTAACGGCCGTTACCACGTCCTCCACGGCGCAATTTCCCCGGTGGAAGGCGTCGGTCCTGAAGATTTGCGGATTGCCGAACTGGTTGCCCGGGTAGATGGCGGCCAATTTAGCGAAATTATCCTGGCCACCAATCCCACCCTGGAAGGGGAATCTACTTCGCTTTATTTGCAGCGCCGCCTGACGCACCCTGGCTTGCGCCTGACTCGTCTGGCGCGTGGCCTGCCGGTCGGTGGCGACCTGGAATATACAGACGAGATCACTCTGGGCCGGGCGATGGAAGGCCGACAGGCGATGTGAGATTGGCAATGATGCTCTTGCCTACTCTGCCGCCTTGTGTTAGCATTCGCGTCGATTGATGCGGTGTCGCCAAGCGGTAAGGCAGCGGACTTTGAATCCGCCATTCCTAGGTTCGAATCCTAGCACCGCAGCACCAAAGGATCGGTTCAGGGCACGCCTTGAACCGATCCTTTTTGTTAAGGAGAGTTATGCCACACCCCCTGGTTGAGCAACTTCGGTTTACACGCAGCGAATTTCGGCGCGGCCTGGCAGGTTTGAGCGATGTCGACGCGTGCCAGCGCTTGCTGCCCATGAACTGTATCAGTTGGAATATCGGTCATCTGGCCTGGCAGGAGCAGCGTTATTGGCTTGTGTATGGGCAAAACAAGCTGCTGCTGCCCGATATTGACGCGCAGTTTGCTTATGGCGCGCCGGCTTCTACGCCGCCATTGGCCGGCATGTGGCAGGCGTGGGAGACAATCGCCACAGCCGCCGATCCCTGGCTAGACACGCTGACGACGGCCGATCTGCAAAAGCAGGTTGTCCGCGACGGGCAAGTGACATCTTTTATCTTCGGCTCATTGTTTCAGCGTATGATTTATCATTACTGGTATCATACCGGCGAAAACATGGCCATTCGTCAAGGGCTGGGACACGGCCGTTTGCCCCAATTCGTGGGTAATCTGGATGACGAAGCGCCTTATCGGCCGGAATAGAGGCAGGTAATCATGTCAAACTTAGATACCGCACTGGCCATCGCCATTCAGGCCCATGCCGGGCAGGTCGACAAAGCCGGTCAGCCCTATATTTTGCACCCCTTGCGGTTGATGTTTCAAATGGCAACCGAAGAGGAAATGATAACGGCCGTTCTCCACGACGTTGTGGAAGACAGCGATGTGACGCTGGATGCGCTGCGGCAGGCCGGGTTTAGCGAAAAAGTGATAACGGCCGTAGCCGCCGTCAGCCGCCAGGACGATGAAACTTATGAGGAATTCATCCGCCGTTTGCGCCCCAATGCCCTGGCCGCCAAAGTGAAACTGGCCGACCTGACCGACAACATGGATGCGCGCCGCCTGAAAACCATCACCCCGAAAGACCTGGCGCGCATCGAAAAATACCATCACGCCTGGATCGCGCTCACCAGTCCGATAGATGCGGCTGTAGGCGAGTAAGATTCTGCTCGATTTGTGGCATACAACTTTTGGAGGTGTTCCCAGATGAACCGATCCCTTTCTCTCTTGTTCTTCGTGATGCTCATGATCCTGACGGCCGTCGTTGGCTGTGACGTGCTGCCGTCTACCCCAACAGGCGCGGCCGCTGCCCTGCTGCCCGACCTGCCCGGTTATCAAACTATTGAAGGGGAAAGCTTTATAGACGGCCTGACCACATTAGGGGTAATGGCCACGCTTGGCGGGCTGCCCGAATTTGGCGCGCCGATTGCCGCCGTTAGCGAGGTGGTTGGTTGTTACCAGGAAGCTGGCGCAGTCAGCGCCCGCATTTACAGCGACGAGGCTGAACCGCGTAACAGCGGCATCGTCGCGGTAGGCGACCGCGACGCGCTGCAAAATCCGGTTACGTTTTTGCGCTGCGTGCCGGGAGCAACCAGCGGGGCGCAATCTAGCGCCGTGTTGGAACCATGCGCCGCCAGTTACACCCTCAGCAAAGATGATAACGAGTTCTATGTGTTGTATGCCGGGCTAACGCCGGACATGTGCCACACGTTCTGCACCAATTTGGAGGGCTGCACGGCGCATTGATATGCTGGAATAGGGTGGGGAACGGCCGTTGATAGGACAAATTTCCTAGTCGTACTTCTTGAAATTGGCCGATGTTGGATAAGCGTTTTACAATCGCTTTAATGTGCTTCTTTTATAGTTGGTCGTATAGCGAGAAATTACCGACACAACTCATTCACAGACCCTCGCTGAGGAAAAATTAAAGAATGTGCGCCAAAATCATGGTGGTTGATGATGATCCTCATACCCGTCAACTACTGCGTATTATTTTTACACGCGTAGGGTATGAAGTTATAGAAGCCCAAGATGGATTGGATGCTTTGGGGCAGCTAGAAACAAACTGCTGCCCCCACCTCGTCATTTTGGATGTGCTGATGCCCAATCTGGATGGGTTTACGACGATGCATTATATTCGCGCCAATCCTCAGTTTGCGCGTTTGCCGGTAATGATGTTGAGTTCCCGGGCAGATGTCGCCGCTGAATCCATTGGTTTGGAAGCCGGCGCTCAGGATTATTTGGTTAAGCCATTTAATCTGACAACCCTTTTGCAGCGGGTCGATTATCTGATTGGGATGTTTAATTAGCTTGCATTACGGCCGTGAGGAGCGTTTGCGTTTTATTTCGCAGGATTGGTCTAATCTTCAAAGTAGTGCCGGTCAACCATTTGCAAAGGTCAGAACTATGAATGCCACAACCCTGGCTGTCATTTATCACGATCCGCAGGGCAGGCTGCTGGATCAATTAAAGCGCACGCTGCCCAGGCTGATGGGCATTTTTGCCGGCGTCGCCGTACGCGCCAGCGCCGCCGCCTATCAGCCGTCGCTGGACTTTTTGGCAGCAAATGGGGCTGTCGTTTACCACGAACCAGACAATGGAACTCAGGCGTCGTCGCCGCACATTGGGCGGGGACGGCGGAAAGCAGTGGAATTGGCGCTTACGCTGGGACACCCATTTGTGCTGTACAGCGATGGCGACCGGGCGCTGCATTGGGCTGAACATTACCCTGAGGAATTAACGGCCGTTACCCACCACCTCACCGCCTACGACTTCACCGTCTTTGGCCGCACCCCACGCGCCTTTGCCACCCATCCCCGCTGCCAACAAGAAACTGAAATCCTGGTAAACAACCTCTTCTGCCGGCTCAGCGGCCAGGATTGGGATATGCTGTCCGCCGCTCGCGGCCTCTCCCGCCGCGCCGCCGAATTTATCGTCGCCCACAGCGAGGATAACGAAATCAGCAACGACGTGTCCTGGCCGCTGCTTTTGCGGCAGCAGCGCCCCGCCTGGACGCAAGGCTACATTCTCACCGAAGGCATGGAATTTGAAACCATCGAACAAGTCCGCCAGGAAGTGGCAAAACTCGGCGGGTCCGCCGCCTGGCTGGCGCAGTTGGACGCCAGCCCATCTGAATGGGCCAAACGGCTGGACCTTGCCCGGGTAATGGTGGCGGCGATGACCCCCTTCGCCCACCAGAACCTGGTCCATGAGACGCTTGTATAAGTAAAAACACCCCCCTTTTTATAAATTTTGATCAGGAAGGAACGATGAGCAAACTCGCAGTTGTATTATTGGCTGCCGGGCAGGGAACCCGGATGAACTCCAAAACGCAAAAGATATTACATGAAGTAGGCGGTAAGCCGATGGTGATGCACGTCTTTGAGGCCGCTGAATCTGTGGCGGACCGGCGGCCTGTGCTGGTAGTGGGGCCGGGCAAAGCAGGCGTGCAAACGCTCATCGGTCAGCGGGCGGATTATGTGGTCCAGGCAGAGCAAATGGGCACCGGCCATGCGGCCATGATGGCCGAAGCAGTTCTGCGCGGGCAAACGGAGCAGGTAATCGTTGCCTATGGCGACATGCCTTTGCTGCGCGACCAAACGCTGGCCCACCTTTCCCAAACACAGGCGCGCAGCGGCGCGGCCGTGGTGATGCTTTCGGTGGTGGGCGACCCGGCTTCCTCGTTTGGCCGGGTGGTGCGCGATACTCACGGCCGTGTCCGGGAAATTGTCGAAGTGGCCGAGGCCAAACAACGGGCCGATACGGCCGTTCTGCTGGCCATCAACGAGTTAAACGTTGGGGTCTACTGCTTCGCCGCCGATTGGCTGTGGCAAAACATCCACAACCTGCCCCTGCGCCAGGCGCGCAGCGGCCAAGAATATTACCTCACCGACATGATCGGCATGGCGATTGAGCAAGGGCAGTTGGTCGAAGCCATCAGCATCGACGACCCGGACGAATCGCTGGGGGCCGGAACTCGCGCCGAAATGGTGGCTGTGGAAAAAGCCTTTCGCCGCCGCGCCAATCGCCGCTGGCTGGAAAATGGCGTTACGCTGGTCGATCCCGACACCACGTACATCGATCCAGATGTCACCATCGGGCAAGATACCGTCATCTGGCCAAACACCTATGTGCAAGGCCGCACGACTATCGGCGCCGACTGCGTGATTGGCCCCAATGCCATCTTGCGCCAGGCCCAGGTGGGCGATAACTGCCGCATCGAACAAGCGGTTGTGGAAAATGCCGCAATCCCCGATAATACAAAGGTGCAACCCTTTACAATAATCAATGGCCAACAGCTAACAGCTAACAGCTAACAGCTAACAGCTAACAGCTAACAGCTAATAGCTTTTGGCTGTTGGCCAGCGATGAATGATTCGTATGATTTCTTCTGAAGAGCGCGATAAATTGATTCGAGCTGCCTGCGAAGCGCGGCAGAATGCGTATGCGCCTTATTCCCATTACCGGGTGGGGGCGGCGATATGGATGGAAGACGGCCGTCTCTATACCGGCGTCAACGTGGAAAATGCCTCCTATGGCCTGACCATCTGCGCCGAGCGCACGGCCGTGTACAAAATGGTTTCTGAAGGCGTGGGGCGCATTACGGCCGTAGCCGTCTGCACCGAAAACGCCGGGTCACCCTGCGGCGCGTGCCGCCAGGTGCTGGCCGAATTTGCCGGCGATGTGCCGGTCTGGTTGGTGGATGAAGCGGGAAACGGCCGTGAAACCACCCTCTATACCTTGCTTCCCGACCACTTCGGCCCGGAGCATCTGACATGATAGAGATTGGAGACTAGCAAGCCGTCCCAATCTCCAGTCTCCAACCTCCAATCTCACTTATGGCCAGAGAACGCACCTTCCGCACCGAGGGCATTGTCCTCAAACGCACCGATTTTGGTGAAGCCGACCGGCTGCTCACGCTCTACACCCGTGATTTCGGCAAGCTGCAAGCCATCGCCAAAGGGGCGCGCAAGCCGCAAAGCCGCAAAACCGGCCACGTAGAATTGTTCATGCGCACCCAATTTCTCTTTGCCAAAGGACATGACCTGGACATCATCACCCAGGCAGAAATGATCGAATCGTACCCCGCCCTGCGCGACGATCTGGTGCGCACCACCTACGCCGCCTACATCGTCGAACTGCTGGATCGGCTGACGATGGAAGAAGGGCAGCACATCAGCCTGTATACGTTATTGGCCGATACGCTGTCCCGCCTGGCCGTCACGGACGATGTGCGTCTGGTCAGCCGGTATTACGAACTGCGCCTGCTGGGAATGTCTGGTTTTCAGCCGCAGTTGTTCAACTGCCTCTCTGGCGACGAGCCAATTCAGGAGCAAGACCAATTTTTCAGCGATGATTTGGGCGGTTTGTTGTGCCCCAACTGTCACGCCGCCGACCGCCGCGCCCGGCCGATTACGGCCGTCGCCGTGAAAGTGCTGCGTTATTTGCAAACACGGCCGTGGGACATGGTTCAGGCGCTGCAATTGAAACGGCCGTTACACCACGAATTAGAAACCATCATGCACGGCTACATCGCCCATATTTTGGAACGCGACCTCAAATCGGTGGATTTTTTGCACCGCCTGCGCCGCGAAGCCGCCCTCTTTGCCCCGGAAGATATAGACAGAGAGTAGAGACTGGCGGGTCGGCCGTTGCTTTCTCGCTCCCCAAGCACAGCCAAAAAATGCCCAGATACCATGCCCATGTTATAATTCGCCACTTTGGCATCGATTCTTACGCGGCGGCTTCATGCGCCGGTTACAAAGGGTGTTTATGAGCAGCAAACTCAGCTTTCAAGACATTATTCTCCGCCTTCTCGATTATTGGAAGGAACAAGGTTGCCTGGTGCAGCAGCCTTACAACGTGCAGGTAGGCGCCGGAACCATGAACCCGGCCACTTCGCTGCGCGTGCTCGGCCCAGAATCGTGGAATGTGGTGTATGTGGAACCCAGCATCCGGCCGGATGACGGCCGTTTCGGCGACAACCCCAACCGCATGCAAATGCACCATCAACTCCAGGTCATCCTCAAGCCCGATCCCGGCAACCCACAAGAACTGTTCCTCAAAAGCCTGGAAGCCATCGGCATCGACCCGCTCCGCCACGACATCCGCTTTGTGGAAGACAACTGGGAAAGCCCGGCGCTCGGCGCGTGGGGGCTGGGTTGGGAAGTGTGGCTCGATGGGCAAGAGATCACCCAATTCACCTACTTCCAGCAGGCTGGCGGCCTGAACCTGGACCCGGTTGCCGTCGAAATTACCTACGGCCTCGACCGCATCGCCCTGGCGCTGCAAAACGTGAACAGCGTCTGGGAAATCAACTACGGCTCAGACATCCCCTACGGCAATTTGCTGCTGCAAAGCGAAATTGAGCACTGCCAATATTACTTCAACGTGGCCGACGTAGAAGCCATCCGCCAGATTTACGACCATTACGAAAACGAAGCCAAGCGCTGCATTGAGGCCAATCTGGTCATGCCCGCCCACGACTTTAATCTGAAATGTTCCCACCTGTTCAACATTTTGGATACACGCGGGGCGATTGGCGTGACCGAACGCGCCAATTATTTCCACCGGATGCGCAATATCGCGCGGCAGATCACCACGCTTTACCTGGCGCAGCGCGAAGCGTTGGGTTTCCCATTTACACAGGCGTGGTCGGAAACGGCCGTAACCAAACCCGCCTACCTCCTGCAATTTGCCCAGATCGAACAGCCGCAAACTTTCCTGCTGGAAATCGGCACGGAAGAACTGCCCGTTGGCGACCTGGACTCGGCCATTCGCCAATTAAAAGAACTGGTTCCGGCCGCATTCGACCGGCTGCGCCTGACGTATGACCGCGTTGAAGTCAGCGGCACGCCGCGCCGGTTGGCCGTGCTGGTCAATCGGCTGGAAGGCCGCCAATCAGACCTGGAAACAGTGGTGAAAGGGCCGCCCGCCGACCGCGCCTTCGACGCTGACGGCCGTCCGACCAAAGCCGCCGAGGGGTTTGCCCGTGGCAAAGGCGTCGATGTCGCCGATCTGCAAATCGTCGAAGAAGGCGACAAGCGATATGTGGCCGCTGTCGTGCGCGAAGAAGGCCAGCCCACGGCCGCCGTCCTGGCGCAAATGCTGCCAGACCTGATTGCCGGGCTGAAATTTACGCGCAGTATGCGCTGGAATCGCAGCAACGTCGCCTTTAGCCGCCCGGTGCGCTGGCTGGTAGCCCTGTACGGCCCGGATGTGGTCCCCTTCGATTTTGCGGATATTGTGAGCGACCGGATCAGCCGTGGGCTGCGCCCCTACGATTCGCCCGAACTGCCCATCATCGACGCGACGCAGTACGCCGTGGTGATGCGTAAAAACGGCATCGTGTTGGACAAAGAAAAGCGCAAAGAAGCGATTACGGCCGTTGCCAGCAAATTGGCCGCCGAAAAGAAAGGCGCCATCCCCGATGACCCCGACTTGCTGGACGAAGTCGCCAATCTGGTAGAACGCCCCACGCCGATGCGCGGCCAATTTGAAGAGCGATTCCTGGCCCTGCCAGACGAAGTGCTGGTGGCAGTGATGCGCAAACACCAGCGTTATTTCCCGGTTTATAATGAAGACGGCCGTTTGCTGCCCTACTTCATCGCCGTGCGCAATGGCGACGAGAAACACCTGAACACGGTTGTGGATGGCAACGAGCATGTGATCCGCGCCCGTTTTGCCGACGCCGCATTCTTCTACAACAACGACATCAAATTTACGTTGGCCGATTTCTTGCCGCGCCTGGAGACGCTGACGTTCCAGGTTGATTTAGGCTCGATGCTGGACAAAGTGCAGCGGCTGGAAAAATTGACGCCGGTAATTGCCGGGATGGTGGGGCTGACGGCTGAGGAAACGGCCGTTGCCACCCGCGCCGCCGGTCTCTCTAAAGCCGATCTGGCGGCCGAGCTGGTGGTGGAAATGACCTCGCTGCAAGGCACGATGGGCGCGCACTACGCCCGCCTCAGCGGCGAGCCGGAAGCGGTGGCCGTGGCCCTGGCCGAGCAGTACAAGAGCGTCAGCGGCAGCAAACCAGGCATGGCCCTGGCTCTGGCCGACCGTCTGGACAGCCTGACCGGTTTGTTTGCCGCCGGATTGGCGCCCAAAGGCTCCAACGATCCCTTTGCCCTGCGCCGCGCGGCCATTCAACTGATTGAAAATCTGGCAGCCCACGAGATGTCGTTTGATTTGCAGGCAGCGTTGGCCGCCGCTGGCGCGCTGCAGCCGGTTCCGTTTACCGAGAAAGCGCAGGCGGATGTGCTGGCGTTTGTGAACGGCCGTCTGGAAGGCTTGCTGCGAGATCAGGGTTTGCCGGCCAGCGTGGTGAAGGCCGTGTTGGCGGCGCAGGCTCATAATCCTTACATGGCGCAGAAAACGGCCGTTGCTTTACAGCAGGCCATTGCCGCCGAGGATTGGGAGAATTTGTTGGATGCTTATGCCCGCTGCGTGCGCATCACCCGGTCGTTGGATGCGGCGTTTGCGCTGCGTCCGGCAGACTTTGCGCTGCCGCAAGAGCAGGCCTTAGCCGCTGTCTATGCCGAGGCGAAGGCGGCGCAAGATGGCTCCGTGGCGGCGTTGGTCGGCGCGCTGCGGCTTCTGCAGCCGGCAATTAGCGCGTTTTTTGCCAATGTGTTGGTGATGGATGAGGACACGGCCGTGCGCGAGAACCGCCTGGCGCTGCTGCAGCACATCGCCGCCCTGGCGGATGGCCTTGCAGATTTGTCACAGTTGGAAGGGTTTTAGGAGAAACGGCCGTTTGGCAAGGGCTAAACTCAGGGTAAATCGGGGGGGACAACGGCCGTTGTCCCCCTTTTTTGTTTCTTCTCTAATCGGGCAATCCGTTTGGCAACATCAAAATGATCTTCAGCGGCGATGAGCAGCCGGTTTAAGACAAAAGCCAGCAAAGCCACGACTACCGAACCGGCTACAATTTTGTCGTAACGGTTTTGCGCAATGCCGTCAAACAACAACGTCCCCAGCCCGCCCGCGCCAAATTTAGCCCCAATGGTGGCAATGGCCACGGCCACAACGGCCGCAATGCGCACACCGGCCAAAATAACCGGCAGCGCCAGCGGAAGCTGCACTTTTGTCCACCGCTGCCAGACATTCATGCCGACGCCTTTGGCCGCTTCCAGCGTAGGTTCGGGCACGCCCTTGAGTCCGGTCACCATGTTGCGAACCAGAATGATTTGGGTGTAGATGACCAGGGCGGCGATAACGGCCGTTTGGTTCAACCCAAATATCGGCAGCAGCAAAATGAGCAGGGCAATGCTGGGGATGGTATAAAAAACGCCCAAAATGCCCAGCACCACCGACGCCAGCCGCTCATTACGCAGCAAAACCACGCTGAGGGGCAGGGCGATCAGCGTGGCAATCAGCAAAGAGACGACTGTCATGTAAAGGTGTTGGCCCGTCAGCCGCAGGATAACTTCTGGATGGTTCAGCAGGTAGCCCATGCGCCCTACGTCTCCCCGGCCGAATTTTGGATGCCCGCCAGCGTCAGCCGCCCAACCGGCTGCCCGGCGTTTAGCACGGTCAGCGCTGGAGCCGCCGAACCGAGCAGCATCGACAGCGCGCGGCGCAAATTGTCGTCGCCGGCGATGGTGGGGTAGCCGTCCACTTCGTCACCAGGCGGCAAAGGTTCCATCGCCGATTCCACGCGAATCAGGCTCAACTGGCGCACAATGTCGTCCGCGCCGATGAGATCGCGCACGAACTGGTTGGCCGGGTGGCTGAGGATGTTGAACGGGGTGTCATATTGAACGATACGGCCGTCGCGCATGATCACAATTTTATCCGCCAGCCGCAGCGCCTCTTCCACATCGTGGGTGACAAACACAATCGTCTTTTTGAGTTTGCGCTGGAGGCGCAGCAGCTCGTCTTGCAGGCCGGTGCGCGTGATGGCGTCGATGGCCCCAAACGGCTCGTCCATCAGAATCACGCCGGGGTCGCCGGCCAGAGCGCGGGCCACGCCCACGCGCTGCCGCTGCCCGCCGGACATTTGTGATGGGTAGCGGTCGCGGTATTCAGCGGGCGGTAAATCGACCAGGGTCAACAGGTCATCTACCCGCGTCGTGATGCGTTCCGGCTCCCAGCGCAGCAGTTCGGGCACGATGGCCACATTTTTTGCCACCGTCAGGTGGGGAAAAAGGCCAATTTGCTGGATGACATAGCCAATCTGGCGGCGCAAAATGGTGGCGTCCATCTGGCGCACGTCTTGTTGGCCCAGGTAAATCGCCCCGGACGTTGGCTCGTAGAGGCGGTTGATCATTTTGAGCAGGGTCGTCTTGCCGCAGCCGGACGGCCCCAGCAAGACGACAAAGCCGCCCTCGTCTACCACAAAGCTGATGTTGTCAACGGCCGTGCGCGAAGCATTGGCGAATTGTTTGCTGACGTTCTCGAAGCGGATTGTACTCATATAAGTAAAAAGACTGGGAGACTGGGAGACTGGATCGGAACAACTTTCAGTCTCCAGTCTCCAGGTCTCAATCGTTATTCTTTGATCAGCCCTTGGGCGATTAAAAATTCTTTGGCGACGTCGGCGGGTTCACGGCCGTTGCCACTGACTTCGTTGTTCAGGCGCTGCATCGTTTCATTCGTCAACAGCGGGGCCACCTTGTTCAGGATGTCGGCGATTTCCGGGTTGGCGTCTAACACTGCCTGGCGAATGACCGGGGCGACCTGATACGGCGGGTACAGCCCTTTGTCGTCAACGAGCGAGAGCAAGTCATAGGCCGCCAGTTCGCCATCGGTGCCAAAAGCTACCACTACGTCCGCTTCGCCGTTCAGCAAAGCCTGGTAGCGCAGGCCGGGGTCAACTGTTAAGAAATCTTTGAACTGGAAATCGCCATAGACGCGCTTCAAGCCAGGAACGCCGTCCTCGCGTTCGGCAAATTCTGGCGGGCCAATCAGGACAAGCTGGTCGGCGTTGGCGACCATATCGGAGAAGGTGGTGATGCCCAACTCGGCGGCGCGGGCTTTGGTCATGGCCAGCGCCTGAGTGTTGTTCATGGGGGCGGGGTCCAACCAGACCAGCGAGAATTGGTCGGCGTAGCCCTGTTTTACGGCGTCGAATACAGCTTGCGGATCACTCATCACGCCCAATTTCAGGACGGTGAGCAGGCCGGTGCCGGTGTATTCGGGATAAACGTCGATCTGGCTGTCGAGCAAGGCCTGGTGGGCCACGGGAGTGCCGCCCAGATTGAGCTTGCGTTCGACGGTGAAACCGGCGTTTTCCAGCAGTTGGGCGTACATTTCGCCCAGAATGAACTGCTCGGTAAAATCTTTGGAAGCGACGGTGATCGTTTTATCACCGCCACCACCGCAGGCAGCCAGACCCAAAGTCAGGACGATGACTGCTAAGACAAATAACCAGGGTGTTTTTTTCACGTTTTGCCTCCTAGCAAATTCAAATTGTTCAATAAAATAACGATGTACTTTTTAGCAGAGAACGGCCGTTGCCGCAGTCTGGAAAAAACGAAGAGAGAAGCCATCAGGAAGGCGGCTGCAAGCGATTTTGTAATGCGCCCAGAAGCAGATCGGCCGACAAAGCCAGCAAGGCTACCGGCACAGCGCCCACCAGCAAGATGGGGATTTCATACAGGGCAAAACCGCGCACAACAAAGAGGCCTAATCCGCCAATCCCAATAAATGCCGCCAACGTGGCGCTGGCGATGACTTCGACGGTAGCGGTGCGGATGCCGGCCACAATGACCGGCAGCGCCAGCGGCGTCTCGATGCGCCACAGGCTTTGTCGATTTGTCAGCCCCATGCCGGCCGCCGATTCACGGATAGCCGGTTCGATGGTGCGGTAAGCGGCGTCGGTATTGATGAGAATGGGCGGGAAGGCCAGAATGGTGAGGGCGATGATGGCCGATGTGCTGGAAAGCCCAAAAACCGGTATCGCCAGAAATAAGATGGCAATGCTGGGCACAACCCGCAGCGCATTGAAGGTGGTGATAACGGCCGTTGCCGCCGCACGGGACCGCGAAGTCCAAATGCCCAACGGCACGCTGGCGGAAATGCTGATAACCAGGGAGATTGTAACCAGGAGCAAATGCTCGCCAAGCGCGTTGGCAAACTCGGCCGCGTGGCTTTGGGCGTAAATGAGTGTTTCAGACAGCAGGGTGATCATAGAACCAGAGTGCCGGTCAGCGGTTGAAGGGTATGGAAGTGTATTTGATTGTATAATGTCTTATCTGGGTGGTTTGTGGATCGTGAGGAAATGCGGTGGGGGAAGGCTCTTGAGGATCGGCGGCAAGGAAGCGCTGCCGGTTTACGGGAACAGGCGCATTTAGGAGGCGTTTGTTGTATGTGCGAAAGTTTGAGCCTGGCAACGTCATCTGTAAACTCCATATTGTGCGGTAGTGGTTGAAACGGCCGTCTTCTAATGAACCATTACGCATTGTAATACCTGAAGACAGTCACATTATAAAGAAAAATCTACCATTTGTCAGTTTGGCGGCAAATGGGCCGGATTGGCCCACAATGGGCTGTCTGGTCTGGAGATAGTAGTACTTTGGTACTTATTTTCTATTTACCTCCCTGATTTTTCTACTAAACTATTCATGCTGACAGCCAAAAGGCAGCTTCTTTGAAATGGCATCTTGGGTTTATACTCGCTTAGGCTCCATATAAACATGAAAACGATCGGCACACGCTCCCAAAATTTTGGCCAAATTAAGCGCCTGACAATTTTAATCGGCACACTGCTGCTGCTGATAGTCGCTGCCGCCAAAATCTATTTTTTGCGCCAGTCACTCTGGGTTACCCTCATCGACTCTTTGTTTAGCCTGGGTATATTTTTTTTGGTTTTTACAGCGACTTTTTATTTTGCCGATAAATGGCATCAAACGCTGTTACAAGAAATTGAAACACGTGGCGATATGGCCACGCAGCTGTGGCTGCGCAGTTCAGCTTTGGAAGCTGCGGCGAATGGCATTGTTATTACCGACCGAAACGGGATCATTATCTGGGTAAACCCGGCATTTACCTCGCTTACGGGTTATGAAGCCGCTGAAGTTATCGGCCAAAATCCCCGAATCCTTCGCTCTGAGGCGCACACGCCTGAATTTTACAATGATATGTGGCGAACTATCCTCAGCGGGCAGTCGTGGCATGGGGAAATTATGAATCGGAGGAAAGACGGCCGTCTCTATGCCGAAGAACAAACCATTACCCCTGTCTTAGACAAATCTGGGCAGGCCAGCCACTTCATTGCCATTAAACTCGATGTCACGCAGCGCAAACAGGCAGAGGCTGATTTGCGCGAGTTTGCCGAGCGGCTGAGAGCGATGCACGCCATCGATCAGGCCGTTTTGGCGCGCCAGCCGCTGGAAGACATGATTCAGGTGGCTTTGCAGTATTTGCAGCGGTTTATTCCCTGGGTATGGGCGGGCGTTTTTATGCCAGACCCATTGACGGATACGGCCGTATCCTTTTACGCGCGCCATCACCCGGACATCGGTTTAGAAATTGACAGACCATTTCCTTTAACCCTTGAAGAAGTTGAGGGATATGCCGGCCTGAGCAAGATAGGCTGCGTATCGGAAGTTGCTGTGGGAGACGGCCGTTCCCCATTAGACCTACTTCTACAAGCGGCCGGCGTCAAAGCCTATGTCAACCTATCGCTGCTGCCCCAGGGCGCAAAAACAGTAGGTTTCATGCTGCTAGGGGTTGCAGATCAGGCGCTGTTCGCCCCAAAACAGCTAGACATTACCCACGAAATTGTCAATTCGCTCGCCGTAGCCATCTTGCACACCCGCCTTTATGAAGCCGAACGCCGCCAACGAGAACGAGCGGAAGCCCTGCAGGAAATGGGCGCCGCCCTCAGTTCTACCCTGGATTTCGATCAGGTTTTGGGGCTGGTGATCGATCAGATCGTGCGGGTCATTTCCTGCGACGCGGCCAACATTATCTTGATTCATGGCAATTATGCGCGTCTCACCCATTCTACCGGCTACGACAAATACGGCGCTGCGGTAGTATCTAAGGTTTCCGATCTGGCTTTTGAAATTAATAACACACCCAATCTGGACCATATTTTAAAGACAAAAAAGCCGCTCATCATTGACGATGTATACACATACCCTGGTTGGCTGCACGACAAAGGGGTTTCGCACACCCGATCATGGGTAGGGGTGCCGGTTTTTGTGGAAGGCGAGCCAACGGCCGTTTTCGCCCTCTCCAAAGCGCAGTCCAATTATTACAACGAAACCCACATCGACCTGCTGCAAACATTTGCCGCCCAGGCCAGCCTGGCCCTGGAAAATGCTCGACTTTACGAAAAATTACGCGCTCATGCCGCCCAACTGGAAGACCGTGTCGCCGAACGCACCCACCGTCTGGCCGAAGCCAACGAACGCCTGACCGAACTGGATCGCCTTAAGTCCAAATTCATCTCCGACATCTCGCATGAACTGCGTACTCCCATCACCAACATGAATATGTATCTGGACCTGTTGGAACGCGGCAGACCGGAGAAACACGAGCGTTATCGCCAAATCCTGAAACAAGAAACGACTCGGCTCACGCAACTTGTAGAAAGCATTTTTGATGAGTCACGGCAGATGGGCCACCTGCGCCAAACCCAATACGCGCCGGTTGATCTAAACCATGTGGTGGGCGAGGTGCTGCCTGTCTACGAAAAACAAATTACCGATAAACAACTGGTCTTAAACGTCGACCTCGATCCCCATCTGCCTTTGGTGTTTGGCGAGCGCTCGCAGTTGGCCAGAGTCATCACCAATCTTTTACTCAACGCCATCAACTACACGCCCGAAGGCTCCATTACCGTCAGCACGTTCAGCCAGGCTGGTAACGTTCATGTGCAAGTAGAAGATACAGGCGTGGGCATCGACAGAGAGGATTTGCCCCATCTATTTGAGCGTTTCTACCGCGGACGGTATGCCAGTCAATCGACTATTCCGGGCGTAGGGCTGGGCCTGGGGGTGGTGCAAGAGATTGTCGGTCTCCATCACGGACGGGTCAATGTCTTCAACCGCGCCAATGGCGGGGCTGTGTTTAATGTCTCCTTCCCCGGCAAAATGCCGCTGCCGCGAGATTGAACCTGGTTTGATTTTGCCTGAATATGTCCTACAATGGGATTTGTTTTACCCCACTATTATTTTGCTGTTACGTTTTCAAAACCCTACGGGTTTATTTGACCTCCGAATAACGATCCGGATTCAACAAAACCCTTAGGGTTTCCAGCAGAAGAACCGCGTAACATGAATTGTTGAAAGAGGTGGTCCTGTGGAAGCAACCTCAACCCACGCAATAGACCTTACCCTGTTAGAATCTGTACTTGTTCGGTATTACGGCCGTTCCCGGTCCGCCCTTCTTCCGCTCTTACATGAAGCCCAGGCCATCTACGGTTGGCTGCCCCGCGAAGTTCAGGAAGCCGTCAGCCGCACCCTGCGTGTCCCTCTGGCCGATGTCCACGGGGTGGTCGAGTTTTACGCCATGTTCTACAACGAGCCGACGGCCCGGCGCGTGGTCCGCGTGTGCGAAGACATCGCCTGCACCCTGCGCGGCGCCGATGCCGTCGCTCAGGCCATCGAAGCCGAATTAGGGCTGCAACCAGGCGAAACAAGCGCCGACGGCCGTGTCACCTACGAGCGCGTTCCCTGCCTGGGCATGTGCGAACACGCCCCCAACGGCCTGAATGGAACCCGCCTCGCCGGCGACCTGACCGCAACGGCCGTGCCCGATTTTCTGGCTGGCGTCCACCCCGAACCCGAGCCTAAAATCTACGGCACGCCCCTGCTCAAACTCGGCCGTATCGGCAAAATGGACCCCCTCTCCTTCAAAGATTACCTGGCCCACGATGGGTACGTCGGCTTGCGGCGGGTGATGCAGTACACGCCCGAACAAATCATCCAGATCATGGAAAGCAGCGCCATATTAGGACGCGGCGGGGCCATGTTCCCCATCGGCTTAAAATGGAAATTTACCCGCGGCGCGCCCGGCACGCCGGCCGAAAAACACATCGTCGCCAATGCCGATGAAAGCGAACCCGGCACATTCAAAGACCGCGCCATCCTGGAAGGCGACCCGTACAGCCTGATCGAAGCCATGAGCATGGCCGCCTACGTCGTCGGCGCAGAAAACGGCTGGATTTTTGTGCGCGGTGAATATCCCCGCGCCTACGAGCGCCTCTGCCATGCCGTCCAACGCGCACAAGAAGAAGGGTATTTAGGGCGCAACATGCTTGGCCGCCAGGGATTTCATTTCAACATCGAGGTGCGCCTGGGCGCTGGCGCATACATCTGCGGCGAAGAAACGGCCCTGTTTGAAGCCATCGAAGGCAAACGCGGTTTCCCGCGCATCAAGCCACCTTTTCCTACCACCAACGGACTGTTTCAGCAGCCCACAGCCATCAACAATGTCGAAACATTGGTGGCGGCGCTGACTGTGGCGCGCATTGGCGTGGACGAATGGCTGCGCTTTGGCACAGATGAATCGGCCGGGACCAAATGGTTTTGCCTCAGCGGTCATATCCAGCGGCCCGGATTGTACGAGCTGCCCTTTGGCGTCAGCATCCGCGAACTGATTCAGATGGGCGGCGGCGTGCGGCCGGGCAAACACATTCAGGCGGTGTTGATTGGCGGCGCGGCGGGCGCGTTTATCGGCCCGGAGCAGTTAGACGCGCCGCTGACGTATGAAGGCGCGCGCCAGCACGGCTTCCCGATTGGGTCTGGCGTGGTGATGGTGCTGGACGAAACGGCCGATATGCGCCGCATTCTTTATAAACTCAGCCACTTTTTTGCCCACGAGAGCTGCGGCAAGTGTTTCCCCTGCCAGATCGGCACGCAGCGGCAAATGGAAATCCTACAGCGTATTTCGCACGATGGCGGCCCGCGGCCCGGCGATCGGGCAGCGCTGATGGATATTGGCTTTACTATGACCCAAACATCCTTGTGCGGTCTGGGGCAAACGGCCGCTTCCGCCATTATGAGCGCGATTCAATTATGGCCGGAGCTGGTCGGCTAACGGAAGAGGATAGATAAACTATGAGCGATACTGTCACGTTAACGATTAACGGCCGTTCCATCACCGTTCCCCGCCAGACCACCATCCTCGACGCCGCCCGGCAGTTGGGCATCGACATCCCGGTCATCTGCTACCACCCACATCTCACCGCCAATGGATTGTGCCGCGTTTGCTCGGTGGAGGCCGGTGGGCGCACCCAGGCTGCCGCCTGTGTCACGGCTTGCGCGGAAGGCATGGTGGTGCAGACAGACAGCGAACCTGTGCGATACGGCCGTCGCACCATTCTGGAAATGCTCGCCGCTACCGTCAATCTGGCCGAAGCGCCAGAAATCCTGGCGCTCATCGCCGAATACGGCGCCGACGCCGCCCGCTTCCCCGACGCGGTGCAGCGCGAATCCCCCATCCACGACGACAACCCCTTCTACCTGCGCGACTATAACCAGTGCATCAACTGCTGGCGCTGCGTGCAGGTTTGCGCCAACGATGCCCAATTTGCCTTCGCGCTCAATTTTGATCATCGGGGTTATTTCACCACCATCGGCACCTTCATGGGCGATGGCCTGATGGACACGACCTGCGTTTTTTGCGGCCAATGTGTGGGCGTGTGCCCCACCGGCGCATTGAAGCCCAAACGGCAGGCGCTTTTAGAGCAGGGCGTGGACCCGGACGACATTTTTTACCAGACGCGACAAAAAAGGAAGCGTAAGCCTTAATCCATGAACGGCTGCGGATTATTTGTGCTTTTGCAAGACGAGCAGATGGGATAAACCCAAGACGGCCAGGGGTGTTTTTTCAGCGGCGTACAAGGTTTTTTTGATGCTTTTGCCCAGCCTGGGCAGCCGATGTTCGATGTTGTCGTAGCCGCCAAAGATACGGCCGTGATACACCACCGTCACCCCCAATCCATCAAACAACTTGATCAGGCCGCCTTTGGTGTATGTGCGCACATGCGGGGCCAGTTTGTTGCGCCAAACATCCGGCAGGTAATTCACCAGCGGTTTGTTGCCGAATTTGTATTCGCCCTGCCAGTAGATGCCGTGCTGCTCCACCGGATACCAGCGGTTGGGGCAAAAGAGGAGGATACGGCCGTTTCCCCTTACCACCCGCACCATCTCCGCCGCATAGGCGGCATCGTCGGCTACATGTTCAATCACCTCGTTGCTGAACACAAAATCGAACGAGTTGTCGGCAAAGGGCAGTGTTTCGCCCACGCCTTCGATGACGGCCGTTGCCGTGGACAGCGCCTCCTGCGCCCGGTCATGCTCTAATTCCAGCCCAAACCGATGCGGCGAATACGCGGCAAACGCTGCCAAATACGTGCCCAGCCCGCAGCCGTTGTCCAAAATGACCGCGTTTTCCAAATCCACCCACCGGCGGATCATCGCCAGCCGCCGCTCTTGTCCGGAGCGCCACACGTAACCTGGTTCGCCGCGCAGGGCGGCTTTGTCTGAATAGCTGTTGGTCATAAGCTGTTGGTCGTAAGCTGTTAGTAAGCTGTTAGCTATAAGCTGTTAGCTATAAGCTGTTAGCTGTTAGCTTTAAGCTTTTTGCGCAATCCAATTAACATACGTTTGACTTCAGTGATTTGCAAAGACAGTTCCTGGTATCTGCTGGCATTTAAGTAGCCGAGATCTTTTGCCAGCAACAATTGGTACTCTAATTCTGAAATGGAGCCGATAGCAATCTGCGCAAAATGGGCAAATTCCTTGTCGCTCCCACGCCCGCTGCCCTCAGCGATATTCGATGGCACAGATACACTCGCTCGGCGCATCTGCTGGCTCAATCCATAACCTTCACTGGCCGGAAAAGCTTGTGTAATTCCATAAACCTGTAGAACCAACTGATGACTCTTTTGCCACACCTGCAACTGTCGAAAATCCTGCATCTCCCACCCTCCGCTTCTTTGCTTGTAGCTTGCAGCTAATAGCTTGCAGCTAATAGCCCATCATATTTACGCCGCACCTCTTTCATGTCTTTCCAGGTGAGCGCTTTGGGGCCATCTGGCGTGCGGACGGGGTTGCGGAGCAGATAGGAAGGATGAAAGATGGGCATGACAAGACGGCCGTTCCACTCCCGCCACTCGCCCCTCAATTTTGTAATGCCGGTTAATCCCAACAAAGACTGAGTCGCCACGTTGCCCGTCAACAGCATGATGGCCGGGTCCACCAGCCGAATGATCTCCAACAGATACGGCTTATAAAACTCAATCTCTTCCGTGGTGGGTTTGCGGAAATTCGCCCCGTTCTCCCCAGGCGGCATCCGAAAAACGGAATTGCTAATGAACACGTCCTGCTCTGGATCAAACCCGGCGGCCTCTAAAACCTGGTCTAATAGCTGCCCCGCCCGCCCGACAAACGGCTTGCCGATTTTATCTTCCTGAGGGCCAGGCGCTTCCCCGATGATCATCAATTTGGCCTTCGGATTGCCTCGGCAGATGACGACATTGGTGCCCGCATTCGCCAGCGGGTCATCGTTCATCTTCATCATCACGTCAATCAATTCATCCAACGAAGCATAATAATTGGGTCGGTCTTCAAACAATCCAAATTGCATGGTATCCTCCAAAAAAACAGGACACAGGGTAAATCCGTGAAAATCCATGTCCTTTCATTCCTTTCGCTGCGTTCATTTTACCGCAAAAGACGGCAACGCTCTATTTCGTAGCCATTGGAATAGTGCGCGGAAAACGTGGATGCAGTGGATTTTCGCGGATGAGCGGCTATAAAATCCGCGCCCCATTTCTCCTCCAGAATCGTTGGGGTTTGCGCGGGTTTGTGGTAAGAATGAGCCATGAACACAAACCCTTCCCCTAACACGTTATTTCAGCAGTTGGCCGAAGTAATTCAGGCCGAAATGGAGCATTGGCATGTCCCCGGCGTCGCCGTGGGCATCTGGTATGAGGGCCAGGCCTACACGGCCGGTTTTGGCGTGACCAATATCGAAAATCCCCTGCCGGTGGATGAGAACACGCTGTTCCAGATCGGCTCCACCACCAAAACCATCACCACCACGGCCGTTCTCCGCCTCGTCGAGCAGGGCAAACTGGACCTGGACGCTCCCGTGCGCGCTTATTTGCCGGATTTGCAATTGGCCGACGAGGACACGGCCGTTCATGTCACCACCCGCCATCTGCTCACCCACACCGGCGGTTGGGCCGGCGATTTCTTTAAAGACACCGGCCTCGGCGACGACGCCCTGGCCCGTTACGTCGCTCAACTGGTCGATCTGCCACAAGTCGTGCCACTGGGGACCATGTGGTCCTACAACAACGCCGGTTTCAGCCTCGCCGGGCGCGTCATTGAAGCGGTGACCGGGCAGGATTACGAAACGGCCGTGCAAACCCTCGTTCTCGACCCCCTGGGCATGGCCCAAAGCTGCTTCTTTGCCCACGACGCCATCACCCACCGCGTCGTCGCCGGGCACACCTACGACGACGCCAACGAAGCCGTCAAAGTGCTGCGCCCCTGGGCGCTGGCCCGTTCCGCCCACAGCGCCGGCGGCGTCACCTCCACCGTAGGCGATCAACTGCGCTACGCCCGCTTCCACCTCGGCGACGGCACGACCGAAGACGGCGCGCGCCTGCTGTCACCGGAAACCATGCGTTCCATGCAAACCCCGCAGGTCAGTGCCAACCTGGATCGCCAGATGGGTCTGAGCTGGTTTCTCAACGACGTGGATGGCACGCGCCTGGTTTCCCACGGCGGCGCGACCCATGGGCAATTGTCGGCCTTCATGATGGCGCCAGCGCGCCATTTTGCCTTCACCTGCCTCACCAATGCCAACCGGGGCCGCAAGCTCAACGAGGCAGTCACCGATTGGGTGCTGGCTCATTACCTGGGTCTAGCGGCGCCGGAGACGCCGCATCTGGCCATGCCGGAAAGCAGTCTGGCGGAATATGCCGGTTGGTATGAGGCGTATATGTCTGACCTGGAACTGGTGGTGAGTGACGGCCGTCTCCTGCTGCAAATTGTCCCCAAAGCTGGCTTCCCCGATAAAGACTCGCCGCCGGAACCCGCGCCGCCGCCGTCCCGCCTGGCTTTTTACCAGCCGGATCGGGTCGTTGCCCTGGACTCGCCGCTGACCGGAGACAAGCTGGAATTTTTGCGCGATGAGAACGGCCGTATCCTCTGGCTGCGCACATCCCGCCTGCACAAACGCCTGTAGGACCGCAGGAGACTGGAGATTGAAGAAAAGTCTCCAGTCTCCAATCTCTAATTTCTATTCCCCCTTCATGTCAACTGCCGCCAATTTTGTTCGATTTGGTCGAAACGGCCGTACAACGCCGTGACCGCTTCCGCCGCAATGGGCAGCGATGAGGTCGCCAGGGCAATGTTGGCCGCCAGATGGCGCGGGTTGTGCGTGCCCACAATGGCCGTGTCGACCGCTTCGTGGGCCAGAGCAAAGCCCAGGGCCAGCAAAATGCGGTTTTCCGGCGCGCCGGCGATGGGACCGACCGCCAGCATTTGCCGGGCGCGATGGAAATACTCGTCGGCGTAACCGCTGGGACTGGATTCCGCGCCCCAGGCGGCATTGGCAATCGGCCGTTTGATGATGATGCCCATATTCTGCGCCTGGGCAGCGGGGAAAAGTTCCCGGCGCGCGTGCTGTTCAACCAGGTTATAACTGGTTTGCAGCGTGTCGAAGAGACCGCTGTTCACCGCCCACAGCGCCGCTTCGTTATCGCCGCTGTAGCCAACAAAGCGCGTTTTGCCCGCCTTTTGCGCCGCCAGCAGCGCCTCAATCGCTTCCCCCTTTTGCAGAACACTCACGCCACACGAATGCAGTTGCACCAGGTCCAGGCGATCTGTCTTCAGGCGTTTCAGGCTGCGATCAATGCTGTCGGTGATGGTTTGAGCGGTCCAATCTTGGCCCTGGTAACCGCCGGCTACATGGCCGCACTTGGTGGCCAAGACAAATTCATCGCGGCGATGGGCGACCGTGCGCCCAATCAACTCCTCACTGATGTTGTAACAGGCGCTGGTGTCCAGAAAATTGATCCCGGCGTCCAGGGCGCTGTTTAATACTTGCGAGGCCTGCGCTTCTTCAGCCAGCGTCAGGCGGTAGCCAAGTTCCGACAGGCCCAGGCCCAGGCGGCTGATTTCCAGGTTGGTTTTTCCTAATGTGCGTTTTTCCATGGGTGTTTTATCCTTTGTCATGGTTCTAAACTAATTGTGGTTTGGGCGCTTGAGGCCCGGTGCTGCTCCCGAACTGCGGCCAAAGTGTACCACCGATACACGGCCGTGCCCCTTATGATTAAGGTTTTCTGACCAATGTCATCTGCCGTTCCTGGTTACCAACCGCTAAAATATGAAAGGTGATACAACTGGCTAGATTTTATGGTAGATGAGGCAACCAACTTATGAATGTATGGCAGGCAGGCAAACGGCCAACGGCCGTCGCCGCCCCACCCCACGAACCCATTATCCGTCTACGGGATGTGGGCAAAATATACACCACCGGCTCCGGTAATTTTACCGCCCTGAGCGCCATCAACCTGGAAATTTATCCGGGCGAGTTTTTGGGCGTCATTGGCAAATCGGGCGCCGGCAAAACCACCCTGCTGAATATGATCTCCGGCGTTAGCGAGATTACCAGCGGTGAAGTGCAGTTTTATGCGCCAGAACAGGTCAGCGCAAACGGCCGTTCCCCCTTCTTTGCCCTTAACGATCTGGACGAAAACGCGCTCGCCCTGTGGCGCGGCCACAACCTGGGCATTGTCTACCAATCGTTTGAACTGCTGCCCAGCCTTGATCTGGTCAACAACATCATGCTGCCGCAGGATTTTGCCGGCGTCTACCAACCGGCCATCAGCAAAAAACGCGCCCTGGAACTGCTGGATATTGTCGAACTGCGCGAACATGCTTACAAACTACCGGCCCACATTTCCGGTGGGCAAAAGCAGCGCGTGGCCATCGCCCGCGCTTTGGTCAACGACCCTCCGCTCATCGTCGCCGACGAACCGACCGGCAACCTGGACACGGTGACTGCGGAGACGATCTTTCAGATTTTTGCGCGGCTGGTGGCTCAGGGGAAAACCGTCGTCATGGTCACCCATGACCAGAATCTGGCCGCGCGTTTCTCGCGCCGTGTCCACATTGCCGATGGGCGGCTGGTGGATGAGGCCGCAGGGGGAGAATTGGAAACGGCCGTTTCCCACTCCCTCCACTTCCCCACCAACAAACCAACCAACCACGCTAACCAAGCCAACCAACCCGCCATCCACCTGCGCCGCGTGGTAAAAACCTACGAAAACGCCGCCGGTAAGTTTACCGCCCTCAAAGACATCGATCTGGAGCTGCACTACGGTCAGTTTGTTTCCATAGTTGGCAAATCGGGCAGCGGCAAATCCACGCTGCTCAATATGCTCACCGGCATCGACCATCCCACCTCTGGCCAGGTGTGCATCGGCGGTCAGGATATTTACAAAATGAGTGAAAGCCAACGCGCCCTGTGGCGCGGGCGCAATGTGGGCATCGTTTTCCAGTTTTTCCAACTGCTGCCCACCCTGACGCTGTTGGAAAACACCATGCTGCCGATGGATTACTGCCGCGTATTTCCGGCTCAGGAACGGCCGTCACGCGCGCTGGAACTCCTGGCGATGGTTGGCCTGGCCGACCATGCCCACGCGCTGCCCGCTTCGGTTTCCAACGGCCAGCAGCAAAGCGCGGCCATCGCCCGCGCCCTGGCCACCGACCCGCCCATCATCGTCGCCGACGAACCGACCGGCAATCTGGACTCGCGCGCGGCGGATGTGGTTATTGAGGTGTTTCAGGAATTGGCCTCGCGTGGCAAAACCATTCTCATTGTTACCCATGATCCGTCGCTGACCAGCCGCACGGACAGAACCATCCACATTGTGGATGGCCGGATTGTCGATCCCGTTGCGGGCCAGACTGCGCCGCGGCTTGAGGAACGGCCGTATGCACTCCCCACGCCAATGGTGCAGCCATGAAACCAAATCCCATAAGACCCCGCTGGCGCAAAGTCATCGCCGATTTGTGGGCCAGCAAAACGCGCACGCTGTTGGTCGTGGCCTCCATCGCCGTGGGCGTGTTTGCCATCGGCACGATTGCCGCCACTTACGTCATCTTCTCGGAAGACATCAACATCAGTTATGCTCAGGCGCAGCCGGCCAATATCGAGATCATCACCGACAGCTTTGGCGAAGATTTTGTTCATTCGGTGGCCCGCATGCCCGGCGTAGCCGACGCTGAAGGGCGCGGCGTACTGACCGTGCGCGTCAGCCGCAACGGCGAGACCTGGCAGAACCTGCAAATCGTCGGCAACGATGATTTCGCCGCTTCGCAAATCAACTTGCTGGAGGCCATCGACGGCGGCGCTCAGCCGGGCGAACACCAGATGCTGGTGCGGCAGGATATTATGAATGACACCGGCTTGCAGGTAGGCGATGTGGCCCACATCCAACTGGCGAGCGGAGAAACGCGGGATGTGTCGGTGGTCGGGCTGGTGGGCGATCAATCGGCGGCCGGTGATTTTATGTCGCCGCCCAAGGCTTATGTCACGCTGGATTCTATGCCCTGGCTGGGCGGCGCAGACGGCTACAACCGGCTCTATGTGCGCGTGAGCGACCATGCCGATGACGAGGCGGCCATTCAAGCTGTCGCCGATAGCGTGCAGGCCAAAATCGAGAAAAGCGGCCGTCAGGTCTACCGCACCCAAATCAGCAAAACCAACGAACACCCCCTGGCTTATCTGGCGCTGGCAATGTTGGGGGTGTTAGGCGCACTGGGCGTGCTGATCTTGCTGCTCAGCAGTTCGCTCATCGTCAACACCCTGAACGCTTTGTTGGCCCAACATTTGCGCCAGATTGGGGTGATGAAGCTGGTGGGCGCGCGCAGTTTCCAGATTTCAGGCATGTATATTTTGTTGATTTTGGCTTACGGCCTCATTGCTCTGGCGATTGCTGTGCCGGCGGGCGTGGTGGCCGGGTATGGTCTGGCGCAGTTTATGGCTAATTTTATGAGCGCCGGGCTGCAAGGGTTTCGGGTTGTGCCGTCGGCGGTGGCGCTGCAGGTGGTGGTGGCGCTGCTGGTGCCGTTGGCGGCGGGTATTTTTCCGGTGAATCGGGGCGCCAAGACGACGGTGCGTCGGGCGATCAGTCATGATGGTTTGAGCGAGCAGGGGGCAACGGCCGTCTGGTTGGAACGGTTGGGCGCGCGGTTAAAGGGGGTGGAACGGCCGTTAATTCTTTCCATTCGCAACACCTTCCGCCGCAAAGGGCGGCTGGCCCTCACCCTTTTTACGCTGACGATGGCCGGCGCGATTTTCATCGCCGTCTTTAACGTGCGCATCTCGCTCAATCATTTCCGGGCGCAGTTGGCCCAACATTTCATGGCCGATGTGATGGTGACGTTTGCGCAGCCCTATCGCCTTGCCGAAGTAGAACACGCCGCGCTTCAGGTGTCGGGCGTGCAGTATGTGGAAGGCTGGTCGGGAGCCAGCGCGGAAATTTTAGACGCCGAAGACAACGTGCTGGAAAATGTGCAGCTTGTAGCGCCCCCGCCCACCACGAAACTGCTCAAACCGGATATGTTAGACGGCCGTTGGCTCCTCCCCGACGAAGGCCAAGCGCTGGTCCTCTCCGATTCGATATGGAGCGCCCTGCCCGACCTGAAAGCCGGCGACATGGTGCGCGTCAGCATCCAAGGGCAGCGCGCTGAGGAATGGCCGGTCGTGGGCATCTTCCGCTTCACCGATATGTTTGGCGACACGCTGGGATATGCCAGTTACGACGTCATCGCCAATATGCTCAGCTCCCCCAGTCAGGCGGCTTCCTACCGCGTCGTGGCCGACGAATCGACGCTGGAACGCCAGGAACAGGTCAGCACCGACCTGGACGCCCACCTTCGGGCGCTTGGTTTCCGCGTCAGCGACATCGAGGCGGGATTGGTCACCCAAAAGCAAACTTCCCAGGCCATGAATATTTTAATTACTTTCCTGGTGCTGATGGCTTTGCTGACAGCCTTTGTGGGCAGCATCGGCCTCACCGGCACGATGGGCATGAACGTTCTGGAACGCACCCGCGAAATTGGCGTGATGCGCGCCATTGGCGCCGTCGATTTGGAAATCATCAAATCGGTGGTGGTAGAGGGCGTACTTATCGGGCTGATTAGTTGGGCAGCGGCCGTATTGCTCTCGTTCCCCATCAGCTATCTGCTGCTCAAAATCATCAGCGAGGCCATGATCAATGCCACAATACCCCTGGCGTTTACCATTTGGGGATTTGTGATCTGGCTGGCAGTGGTGGTGGCGCTGTCGGTTGTCGCCAGCATGTGGCCAGCGCGCAGCGCCGCCCGACTGACTATCCGCGAAGTGCTGGCTTATGAGTAGATGAAGCGTGTTACGTGATGCGTGATGATCTCCGGCTCACGCATCACGCTTCATGTTCCGCCATGCAAAATTTCCTTCACCCGCCCTACGGCCCCACTCTCCAGACGTACCTTGATGCCGTGCGGATGTGTCGCCGAGTTGGTGAGGATGTCTTTGACGATCCCTTCTGTCAGTTTGCCAGTGCGCTGGTCTTGTTTGAGTACGATAGCCACGCGCAGGCCAGGTTTGATGTTGCTGCGTTTTTGTCCGTCCATAGAGCCTGATTCTACCATTTTTGGAGCGGAGTATGAGCAAAGTTGGCGCAACGGCCGTCACCCGTCTATACTCCCTCGTCGGATTGCAGCCACTTCCTGGCTGAATCTACACCGGTTGCCAGGCTTTTGGTTAACCCAAACACTACTAATTTCGGGCTGAGAGTGCGACTTGGCTCAACGAAGTCAAGGAGACTTTCAGTGAATTTCGAACAATTTTCTCTTGATGCGCGTCTAAACGCCGGCATCAACTCTGTGGGCTATACCACCCCCACCCCCATCCAACAACAAGCCATGCCCCATGTGCTGCAAGGCCGCGACGTCCTTGGTCTGGCACAGACTGGCACCGGCAAAACGGCCGCTTTTATGCTCCCCATCTTGCAGCACCTGACCACTGGCCCCCTTCGCCATGTGCGTGCCCTGATTGTGGCCCCCACGCGTGAACTGGCGGAACAAATTCACCAGACGGCCGTGGACCTGGGCAAACACACCAAAATCCGCAGCGTCACCGTCTATGGCGGCGTCAGCAAAAATCGCCAGGTGGAAAACCTGAAACGCGGCGCGGAAATTGTGGTGGCCTGTCCTGGCCGCCTGCTGGACCTGGTTGGCGATCGCAGCATCGACCTTTCCCATGTGGAAGTGCTGGTGTTGGACGAGGCCGACCGCATGTGCGACATGGGCTTTTTGCCCGACATTCGCCGCATTCTCAAGCTGCTGCCCCAACAGCGGCAAACCCTTTTCTTCTCGGCCACCATGCCCGACGATATTCGCCAACTGGCCAACGACATCCTCAAGCAGCCGGTCACGGTGCAAGTAGACGTCATCGCCCCGGCCAAAACAGTGTCTCATGCCCTTTATCCGGTTCCCGAAGGGCTGAAGAAAACCTTGCTTTTTTCCATGCTTAACCAGACAGCCACCGGACGGGTGCTGATTTTTACGCGCACCAAACGACGCGCCCGCTTCTTGGCCCGCGATCTGGAACAAGAAGGCCACAACGTGGAAGCACTGCAAGGCAATATGTCGCAAAACCGGCGGCAGCGAGCCATTGATGGCTTCCGCGACGGTAAATACGACATCCTGGTGGCCACCGACATCGCGGCGCGAGGCATTGATGTGGCGGACATTTCACATGTGATCAACTTTGACATGCCGGATACTGTTGACGCCTATACTCACCGCATTGGCCGCACAGGCCGCGCCCAAGAATCGGGTGAGGCGTTTACCTTTGCCACGCAGAACGATGATCCGATGGTGCGTGACATCGAAAAGGTGCTGGGGACGCGGATCGAGCGGCGGCAGTTGGACGGGTTTGATTACAATGGGTATGTACCGAAACAAACCAACGGCCGTGCCCCCACCACTACCAACGGCCGTGCCCCCAATTCTACTCAAGGCCGTTCATCCAACCAGCCACAAAATCGCCGGCCACAACAAAATCAACGCATGAGTGGGATTCGTGGGAACGGCCGTTAACCCCACGTCACCTTAAACAGCCCTCATAAAAAAGCCCCCGCCGCGTTGCAATCACGGCAGGGGCTTTTTTTTATGAGCCAGATGACAGGTCTTAACCACGCACAAACCACGGTTCCTGCGCCCGTTTTTCCAGAATGTAACTCAGCCACACAAAGAGCAGCACAGACAAAACACCCAGCGTCGCCAGATAAATGATCGTATCGATCAGCGTCATCGATTGGGACAGTCCATACTGCACGCTGGCATCGGCCAGGCGCAGCGGTGACAATTGCGCTTGCAGCACGCTGTCATACCACGCCACAAAAACCGTCCGAAAGAAACCATACAGCACAACAAATACCACAGAAGTAAAAATACGATTACGCATCTCAACCCCACAGCCCACACGGGAACGGCCGCTCGTGAATGAGCGTCGCACAGATAAAACAAACCAATGAGAGGAACGGCCGTCTACCCGCAGACAATCCTCAAAGACAGCCCACGCGTGGAAACCACCCGGCAAACAGCCAAAAAGCTATAAAATTATTCGCTGGTTAGAGCATTCAGGGGGGAAATTGTATCGGCACGTTATCCATCCTCCACCGGGGCTACAACACATCATCAAAGTCCGGCTGCCGCGCCCCTGTTGGCAACAAGACTCATTTTGATCAGCGCTTGTTCGCAAAGCGTATGCCTATATATGCTGGCATATTACCCTTTTTGCCCTATTTTGTCAATATATTCGGGGTAGGTACGGATGATTCTTTCGCGAATATATCAGTTGCCACACGGCCGTTCGCCTGTTTATCTATGCCCATGCGTAGAAACGTATCCGGCCTATCAAGTTACCGCAGCGTCGCGCTGGCGGCAGGCGCTGCTTGCCTGAAAGGCATCATAGGCAACAAACCTATGCGCAAAAAGACGCGGCGCACACTGCGTCTTTTTTGGTTCTATGGGAATTTAGGGGGTTGACACCATACATTGGGCGATACCCCAAGAAATCCTAAAGACTCTCTTTTTTTGTGTCCGGGATGCAGGCGTTGACAGCCCCCAAGCCTGTGTTACGATTTAAATCGGAATTATTTGAATGGGAGAAAGACATCGTGACAAATGCATATGAAGAATTAAAATGGCGTGGCCTCGTCTACGACCATACCGAAAGCGTACCGGACGTACTGGCCAAAGAAAAAATCAGCGTCTACAACGGCTTCGACCCCACGGCCGATTCCCTGCACATTGGCAATCTGGTTCCCCTCATGGTGATGGCCCGCTTGCAGCGCTTCGGCCATACGCCCATCCTGCTGGCCGGCGGCGGCACAGGCATGGTCGGCGACCCCAGCGGCCGTTCCTCCGAGCGCAATTTGCTGACCATCGAAGAGATCGAAGCCAATCTGGTGACGGTGAAGCAGCAGCTAGCCAGTGTGCTGGACTTTGAGGTTAAAAGCAACCCGGCCGTCATGGTCAATAACGCCGATTGGTTGAGCAAACTCAATCTGCTGGAGTTCTTGCGTGATACCGGCAAGCATTTCACCGTCAACTACATGCTGGGCAAAGATTCCGTCAAATCGCGCATCCAGCGCGAGGACGGCATCTCTTACACCGAATTCAGCTACATGCTGCTGCAAGCCTACGACTACCTGCACCTGCACGACACCCTCGGCTGCACCATGCAAACCGGCGGCAGCGACCAGTGGGGCAACATCGTGGCCGGGGTGGAGTTGATTCGCCGCGTGCGCAACCAGAAGGTCCACGCCATGGTTTTTCCGCTCATCACCCAGGCGGATGGCAGCAAATTCGGCAAAACGGCCGCCGGCACCAACGCCTGGCTGGACCCCAAACGCACCTCGCCTTACCGCTTCTACCAGTTTTGGTTCAACAGCGATGACGCCGACGTGATCAATTATCTGGGTTACTTCACCTGGCTGGAGCGCAGCGAAATCCAGGAGTACCAGCAAATGGTCTACGATCGGCCGGAGCAGCGCGAGGCACAGCGGCGGCTGGCGCAGGAACTCACGCGGATGATTCATGGGGAAACGGCCGTTTCCAAAGCTGAAAAAGCCGCCCAGGTCCTCTTCGGCGGCGACCTGGATGGGCTGGACGCCGGCGACATTCAGGACATCTTCGCCGACGTGCCTTCCAGCGAGCTGCCCCAGTCTGCGCTGGCGGGCGACGGCTTGCCGGTGGTGGACCTGCTGGCCGATACCGGCCTGGCCCAATCCAAAGGCGACGCCCGGCGCACCATCCAGGGCGGCGGCGTCTACCTGAACAACCATCGCATCGAAGACGCCAATCAAATGGTCACGGTGAATGAGGCCATTGAAGGCCAGTTCCTTATCTTGCGCAAAGGGCGCAAGAAGTATCATCTGGTGAAAGTGTTGGCCTGATAGATTTGACAAATCTTGGAGATTTGTCAAATCTGCACCGCTTCCGGTTATCGTTAACCAGGTAACGGCGAGGATGAAGCAAAATGAGTTCACGACAAGTCACAATCGAGATTCCAGAAAAGGTCCTGTTGGCCGAAAAGAGCGATGAAGTGACTTTCGCCCGCGAAATGCGCCTACTGGCGGCCATTAAGCTGTATGAACTCGGCCGCCTCTCCTCCGGCCGTGCCGCCGAATTGGCCGGCAAATCACGGGTAGAGTTCTTGTTGATGTTGGGCGATTACAAGGTCTTTCCTTTATTGAGTGAACTGGAAGAGTTGGAACTAGCTGATGAACGAGGCGATTAGCAACACCTCTCCTCTCGTTTATCTCCATCGAATTGACGCGCTGGATTGGTTGCCACGTTTGTTTGCCACTATTTGGACGCCTCCGGCGGTGGTGACAGAGTTGCGGGAGGGTCTGGTGCGAGGATACAACAGCCTGAAAGGCTCAAGCCATGGGGATGCTTCGCTCCGAAGACTCCGCTCAGCATGACAAGCCAGTTACCCGGTTGTTTTCTTAAAACCCAACGAGATTGGACCAATCTTCAGCGATTGCCAAAACGGCCGAGGCCCACCCGCCTGGGCCGTTTTGCTTGCGGCAGAGCGGCGCAAAAGCGGGTAAGATACAGGCCATGCAACCGCAATCAGACCGACAACTTCTGTGGCGCGCCTTTCGGTATTTACGGCCGTATTCCCGCAAAACCATCGGCGTTTATGCCACCATGCTCATCATCAACGTCATCGTCATTCTGGTCCCGCAGCTTATTCGCTGGGCCATCGACCAGGGCATCTACGGCGGCGATCTGGCGCGGCTGGGCCAGGCTGTCTTGCTGCTGCTGGGCCTGACGCTGATCAAGGGCGTCTTTGTCTACTACCAGGGTAAATGGACCGAAGAGGCCTCGCAGGGTGTGGCCTACGACCTGCGCAACGACATCCTCACCAAGCTGGACCGCCTGCCCTTTGCCTACCACGACCAGACCGAGGCCGGGCAAATTCTCTCGCGGGCCATGCAGGATGTGGAGCGCATTCGTTTTCTGACCGGGCGGGCGGTGCTGCGGCTGGTGGAAGGGGGCACGCTGCTGCTGTTAACGGCCGTTACCCTCCTCTGGATGAATACCACCTTAGCCGCCCTCATCATCCTCACCATGCCGCTGCTGCTGCACCGCGCCTACCGCTTTGGCCGCCGCTTCCGCCCCCTCTCCTTTGAAATTCAGGACCAGTTGGGCGTGCTGACTACCCAACTAGAGCAAAACCTGCGCGGCGCGCGCATCGTCAAAGCCTTTGCCCAGGAGGCCAACGAATCGCGCCGCTTCCAGGCCGAAAACGAAAAATGGTTTGGCCTCGCCGCCGAATCGACCCGCCTGGAAGCGATCAACGTGCCCATGCTGGACATGATCGCCAACTTTGGCACGGTGATTATTTTCTGGTACGGCGGCTGGCTGGTGGTGCAAAACCAGATGACCCTGGGCGAACTGGTGGCCTTCACCACATATCTGGCGATGCTCATCCGCCCCATCAACCTGATCGGCCGCATCATCCCCATTTTGGCGATTGCCGCCTCGGCCGCCGAGCGTATTTTTGCCATCCTCGACGCGCCGTCGGAAGTGGCCGACCGGCCGGATGCGGTGACTGCGCCCCGGCTGCACGGCCGTGTCGCCTTCGCCGATGTCTCCTTTGTCTATGCCGGGTCCAAAAAGGTGCTGCACAACATCACCTTCACCGCCGAGCCGGGGCAGATTGTGGCCCTGATGGGCGCGACCGGCTCCGGCAAGTCCACGCTCATCAACCTCATTGCCCGCTTTTATGATCCCACGGGCGGGCAAATTAATGTGGATGGGCAGGATGCGCGCCAGTTTACCCTGGCGTCACTGCGCGGCCAGATTGGGCTGGTGATGCAAGATACCATCCTCTTCGCCGCCACCATCCGCGAAAACATCACCTTCGGGCGGCCCGACGCCAGCGAGGACGAAATCATCCAGGCGGCCAAAGACGCGCAGGCCCATGAGTTCATCAGCGCCATGCCGGAGGGGTACGATACGCCGGTCGGCGAGCGCGGCGTCACGTTGTCGGGCGGGCAGAAGCAGCGGCTGTCCATCGCCCGCGCCCTGCTCACCGACCCGCGCATCCTCATTTTGGACGATGCCACGGCCAGCGTGGACAGCAACACGGAGCGGCTGATCCAGGCGGCGCTGGACCGCTTGATGGAGAATCGCACGACCTTTGTCATCGCCCACCGCCTGAGTACGGTGCGCCGCGCCGACGTGATTTTGGTGCTGGAAAACGGCCGTATCGCCGCCCGTGGCACGCACGAAGAACTCCTGGCCAGCTCGCCGCTGTACCGGCAGGTGTATGCCTTGCAGGTGGAGCCGGAGGAGAGATTGGAGAGTGGACCAATCTAAAAGGCGGCCACCGAGGGGGCAGTTGGCGGAAAAAACATGCCCTTGGTCCCGACCAAGGGGGCAGTTGGCGGAAAAAACATGCCCCTGGTCCCGACCAAGGGGGTAGTTGGCGGAAAAAACATGCCCCTGGCCCCGACCGAGGGGGCAGTTGGCGGGAAAAACATGCCCTCGGTCCCGACCGAGGGGGCAGTTGGCGAAAAAAACATGCCCTCGGTTATCACCGAGGGGGCAGTTGGCGGAAAAAGTATGCCCTCGGTTATCACCGAGGGGGCAGTACCAGTAGCCGCGGTTTCTTACCGCGTCTTCCAGAGGCGGGGTAAGGATACCCCGGCTACAAAAAGAGGTTCTCCAACAGACTGCTACTAGAGACTGGAGATTTTTGAGTCTCCAATCTCCCAAAGGATTCTATTATGAGTTTCAGCTTCTCCCCCGGCATGGGGCCGCGTGGGGCCATCAACCAGTTTGGCGCGGAAGGGAAAGACGGCCGTTTCTTCAACAAAAGCGTCGTCTCCGGCATGTTGGTGTTCATACGGCCGTACGGCCGTAAAATCGCCCTGGGAACCCTGCTCATGCTCGGCGCGACCGGCTTCACCTTGCTCGCGCCCTACCTCATCAAACTCACCATCGACCAGCACATCGCCGTCGGCGACGCCAGCGGGTTGACCCAGTTGGCCCTGCTGCTGGCGATCTGTTACGTGGGGCTGTACGCCACCAGCGCCGGGCAGCAGTACTTGCTGGGGCGCGTGTCGCAGCGCGTGCTGGCCGATTTGCGCCAGGAGCTGTTCGACCACCTGCAAGCCCTCTCCCTCAGCTACCACGACCGCACCATCGTCGGCGTGACCGTGTCGCGGGTCATCAACGACGTGGCCGTCATCAACGATCTGCTGACGCAAGGCATCATCTCGCTGCTGGGCGATTTGCTCATCCTGGTGGGCATCATCATCATCATGCTCACCATGAGTCCGCGGCTGGCGCTCTTCACCTTCGCCGTGCTGCCGCTGATGGCTCTGGCGACGGTCTGGTTCTCTTACCGGGCCAAGGGCGCGTTCCGCCAGACGCGGCGCAGCGTGGCCGCGCTGGTGGGCAACCTGGCGGAAAACATCAACGGCATGCGGGTGATTCAGGCGTTTGCGCAGGAAACGGCCGTCGAAGACCGCTTCAACACCGTCAACCGCAGCAACCGCGACGCCAACGTCAACGCCATGCGCCTCTCCTTCATCTTCCTGCCGACGATAGAGTTTTTGAGCATGTTGTCCACGGCCGTGGTCCTCTACTTCGGCGGCCGGGCCGTAGCCGGAGATACCGTCACGCTGGGGGTGATGGTCGCCTTTCTGGCCTACGTCACGCGCTTCTTCCAACCCATCCAGGAACTCAGCCGCCTCTACACCACCATGCAGTCGGCCATGGCCGGCGGCGAGCAAGTCATGCGCCTGCTCAACACCACCCCCGACGTCACCGACCGGCCCGACGCCGCCGAGATGCCGCCCATCACCGGGGCCATCACCCTGGAAGGCGTCACCTTCCGCTACCGCGACGACGCCCCGGACGTGCTGCACGCCGTCCAACTCACCATCCAGCCGGGCCAAACCGTCGCCCTGGTCGGTCCGACCGGCGCGGGCAAAACCACCATCGCCAACCTCATCCCCCGCTTCTACGAAGCCACCGAGGGGCAGGTACTCATTGACGGGATCGACGTGCGCGGCGTGACGCAAAGCTCGCTGCGCCGCCAGTTTGGGCTGGTGCCCCAAGACCCGTTCCTCTTCGCCGGGACCATCGCCGAGAATATCCGTTACGGCCGTGCCGCCGCCAGCCACGACGAAGTGGTCGCCGCCGCCAAACTGGCCAACGCCCACGACTTCATCCGCAACCTGCCCCTCGGCTACGACACGCCGATTTTGGAAGGGGCGGTGAACGTGTCGGTGGGGCAGCGGCAGCTGCTGTGCATCGCCCGCGCCGCGCTGGTAGACCCGCGCATCCTCATCCTCGACGAGGCCACAGCCAGCATCGACACGGTGACGGAGGTGCTGATTCAGGAGGCGCTGGAGCGGCTGATGGCCGGGCGCACGGCCGTGGTGATTGCCCACCGCCTGAGCACCATTCGCCAGGCGGATATGATTTGTGTGGTGGATGGGGGGCGGATTGTGGAAAACGGCCGTCACGACCAGCTTCTAGCCCAGGGCGGCCTCTATTACGAACTCTACCAGCGCCAGTTCATGAGCGAAGACGAACTGGAGGAAATGGAACGCGGATAAACACGGATGGCACGGATTTTCTGTGGAGAAGCGGGGAAAACGGCCGTAAAGTTACTTCAACAAAGCCACAAATTCATCACGGCTCAGGTCGGCATCGCGCAAAATTTTGCGCAGCAAACCGCGCCCCATATCCTGCCCTGGATGATCTGGCACTGTCACGACACGGCCGTCTGGATGCCGCAGCCGTATGTGACTCCCTTTTTGCCGCACGCTTTCAAAGCCAGCTTGATGAAGCGCCGCCACAACTTGACGGGCCGTAAGAAGCGGTAAAGGCGGCATTACATGGTGATGCGCTGGACGCCAACAAACTCAGAAATGGAAACGTCGGTCATTTCTTCCAGGCAAAGCGCGATAACTTCCCGCATATTGACCATCAGTTGGTCAATTGTTTCGCCCTGGCTGTAACAGGCTTGCAACTGCGGCACTTCGCCAATGTACATGCCATCTTCATCCCGCTCAATGATGACGTAAAAATCTTGCTGATTCATAAGTTGCCAACCTCCCATCGTTTGACGGCATTATAACATGGATTGATGATGACAGAGGGTGAACAGGTTGTCACCCTGCCCATGCCTACAACTCCCCCGCCACCTTCGCCAGACGCTCCACCGCCCGCTCCAGGTCGTGCACGGCCGTGGAGATGGCAAAACGCACATGCCCCTCGCCGCTCTGCCCAAAGGCGATGCCCGGCACCCCGGCGATTTGCGCCTTGTCCAGCAGCGCGTCGGCCAGTTCCAGGCTGTTTTTGCCGCTGCCGGGGAAGCTGGGGAACAGGTAAAACGCCCCCTCAATCGAGCGGCAGGCGATACCCTCAATCTCGTTCAACGCCTTGACCATAAAATCGCGCCGCGCCTGGTACGCATCGCGCATCTCGGCGATGATGTCTTGCGGGCCGTTCAGCGCCGCCACGCAGGCGTGCATGGAAAAGGTGGCCGCGCAGGACACCGCCTGGCTGTTCAGCCGCGTCGCCAGCTTGATGATGGGCGCGGGGCCAACCAGCCAGCCCAACCGCCAGCCGGTCATGGCATAGGACTTGGTCAGGCCATTAACGGTGAGGGTGCGTTCGGCCATGCCGGGCGCGGCGGCAATGGAGAGGTGAGAACGGCCGTCAAACACCAATTTCTCATAAATCTCGTCGGCAATCACGTACAGGTCGGCTTCCGTGGCGACGGCGACCACCGCCGCCAATTCTTCCGGCGTCAGCACGCGCCCGGTGGGGTTGCACGGGTTGTTGACCATCAGCGCCTTGGTGCGCGGCGTGAGCCTGGCCCGCAGCGCGGCGGCCGTAATGCGGAAATTGTCATCGGCAGGCAGGCTGACGGGCACAGGCACGCCGCCCGCCAGCGTGATCATTGGCGGGTAGCTGACCCAGTGGGGTTCGAGGATGAGCACTTCGTCGCCGGGGTTGAGCACGGCCGTTAACGCCAGATACAGCCCCCACTTCCCCCCCGGCGTAATGATGATCTGGTGGCGCGGATCGTCAATCAGCACGCCATTTTCCCGTTCCATCTTGGCGGCGATGGCCTCCAGCGCCGCCGGAATGCCGATCATCGGCGCGGGGTAATGGGTGGCCCCGTTCAGCATGGCGCGGTACGCCGCCTCGACAATGTGCGGCGGCGTGGGAAAATCGGGGTCGCCCCCGGCCAGGGCGATGACATCATGGCCGGCCAATTGCAGCGCTTTGGCCTTGTCGTTGACGGCCAGCGTGGGCGAAGAGGGAATGTTGTGGAGCAGGTGGGATAGGTTTTGCATAGGAACCTCGGTTGGTTGGTTTGATGGTTGGTTGGTTTGTTAGTTGGCTGGCGTCTCTTAACAAACCAACCAACTAACCAACAAACCAACTTCTTACAATTTTAACAGGATTGGATGATGACTGGAAATGGAGAGAATGACGGCGTAACGGCCGTTGTCTTGGGCATTATGCAGGATGGCGGGCTGCCGCATGTGGGCTGCCGCTGCCCGCGCTGTGCGGCGGCGTTTGCCGATGGGACGAAGGGCGATTACGCGGCGTGTCTGGCGATTGTCGATGCGCGAGGTGGGCGAACGGCCGTCTATCTCCTCGACGCCACGCCGGACATCAAATACCAGCTTAACCTGCTGGCCGACTGGCTGGGGCCGCACCCCCAGCGCCCCAACCGCCTGCGCCCGCCGGACGCCATCTTCCTGACCCACGCCCACATGGGCCACGTGGGTGGGCTGCCGCAGTTGGGGCCGGAGGCGATGGCCGTGAGCGATTTGCCGGTGTATGCGCTGCCGGGATTGGTGGAACTGCTGCGCGGCAATGGGTTGTACCGGCCGCTCAACGCCGGGCTGCGTTGGCAGGCGCTGGCGGCGCACCACCCCATCCCCCTGGCCGCCGATCTGACCATCACCCCGCTTCCTGTGCCGCACCGCGACGAGTGGGGCGCGGGCACGCTGGCGTTTCGCGTGCAGGGGCCGCGCCGTTCGCTGCTCTATCTGCCGGATATTGACAATTGGGAGGCGTGGCCGGAGGCGGAAGCTGTATTGGGCGCGGTAGACGTGGCCCTGGTGGATGGTTGCTTTTATGGCGTGGGGGAGTTGAACGGCCGTCTCCCCGTGGCCCATCCGCTCATCCCCGACACCCTGGTCCGCTTTGCCAACATTCCCGGCCAGCTTGTCTTCACGCACCTCAACCACACCAACCCGGCGCTGGAAGCAGGCAGCGCCGCGCGGGCCGAAATCACCGCCGCCGGGGCGCAGGTCGCCTTCACCGGGCAAACGTTTGCGTTGTAGGAATGGGGCGCGGAGGATGCGGATTTTTAGAGAATCTGTTGCGGTCAAGAGTTGGTGGCCGTCATTCTGACGAGTCTTCGAGGAAGAATCCAGCAATTCTCAATTTAGATCAGGCATTCGTGCGAACAGGGCAATTTCTTTGCAATTTAGGCTGAATTGTCATTCTGAGCGAGTCTGGCCCCCCCCCTGGGAAGAATCCCCCTTTTCGCTAACAAATGGGGATTCTTCACTTCGCGGACTCCGTTCAGAATGACGGCGCTTCTAATGTGGCCTGGATCATCACACTATCTGCATCCGTGAAAATCCGCGTCCCATTCCCCTCCTACAAATCCTCTAGCAGCGCCTCGCCGATGCGCAGGACCGGCTCCCAGCCGCTTTCGTTGTCTTCTACGCTCCACCAGACGGACAGCACGTTTTGCACGATCCCCCAGCGCAGCAGGCGCGCCCGGTCGATGCTCAGCGTTTCGGCCAGGATGTCCAGGCGGCGGCGCAGGCGACGCGGCATGTCGGGGCGGTAGGGGAAGGTGTGGACGGGGTTGTAGAGCAGGGTAGATGGCTCATAGGCCGGGTCGCCGCTGACGCCTTTGGGGTCAATTGCCAGCCAGGGCTGGCGTTGGGCAGTGAGGATATTGTAGTGGTGGAAGTCGCCGTGCAGCAGGACCGGCGTTACGTCATCAGCCAGCAGTTCGGCGCGGAGGGCAACGGCCGTATCCACCAATCGCGCCGGAAACGGGCCGGTCCCGCCGCCAAAATGCGGCCGCAGACGCAAAATGGCCTCGGTCCAGCGGGCTAAATTGGGAAACGCATGATTGGCCGGTGCGGGCTGCCACAACTGCCGCATCACCTGGGCGGCGATGACGGTGGCCGCGTCGTCGTCGGGCAGGGTGTCCAGGGTGATACCGGGCAGGACGCGCTCCAGCAGGAACGCGCCCTGGGCCTCGTCGGCGGCGAGCAGGCGGCAGACGCCACGGCCGTTATACACCCGCAGCGCGGCAATCTCGGACAGCAGTTCGGGTTGGGGTAGCCCACCTTCAGGACGACCGGCGCGCCATCGGCGCGGGCGGCGGCGGTGACGTAGTTGTAGGAGAGGGGGAACGGCCGTTCCAGCGTGAGCTGCCAGCGGGCGGCGCAGTCGGCCAGGATAGCGGGCAGGCGGTCCAGCCAATCGCGGCCGGAGTCGCCATACATTTCCAGCATGTGGGCGGTGAAATCGGGGGGAATGTGCATAATGATGATGCGTGATGCGTGATGCGTGATGAAGCTAACAGCTAACAGCTAACAGCTAACAGCTAACAGCTTGAACACGGGAATGCTGCGGGTGGTGCGCTGTTTGTAGGCGGCGTAGCCGGGGTACAAGCGCACGGCCGTTTGCCAGACGGTGGTTTTGGCGTCGCCGCTGAGTTCGTGGGCGGTGTAGGGATGGGAACGGCCGTTGACTTCCACCGCGCATTCCGGGTGGGCTTTGAGGTTGTAGTACCAGGCGGGGTGGTTTTGACCGCCCCAGTTAGAGGCGATGATGAACAGATCGCCCTCGTGGGGGATGGCGATGAGGGGCACGGCGCGGGGTTGGCCGGATTTGGCGCCTGTTGTTACCAGGGTGATGATGGGCAGGCCGCTAAGCAAGCTGGTGAGGGTGGTGCTGCCGCCGGTTAGCCGGTAGACGGGCGGGTCCAGGTGGTGGAGGGTGTGGGAGAGCAGCCAGGCAGACGGCCGTAACGCCGCCACACGCTGCACGGAGCGCTGGATGAGATTGGGGTTATAACGTAAGTCATTCATAGATGGCTCTCAGAAGAAGTTTGTTGGTTGGATGGTTGGTGGGTTTGTTGGCGGGTAACAAACTAACCAACCAACAAACTAACAAACTAACAAACCAACCAACCAACCAACATTCTTCACGCCGGACACTCCATGCAAATAAATTCGTAGACATCGCCGTTGGTGGCCTGCTGGTAGGTTTTGCCGCGTGTGAAGCCTGCTTTTTCGTAGACGCGGATGGCGCGTTGGTTGAATTGGGCCACGCGCAGGTGGAAGGCGCAGGGGCAGTAGCGTTGGCGGGCGAATGCCAGCCCGGCAAGGACAAAGCTTTCGCCCAGTCCCTGGCCGGTGAACGCCGGGGCCAGGCCCAGGCCCACCTCCACCGTGTCGCCATCTTGTGAGAACACAAAAAAGCCCACCAGTTCGCCCGCCGCGTTCAGCACGGCAAAATAGGCGTCCGGCCAGTTCGCCGGGTCTAGCAAATCTTCCAGGTCGCCGGGGTCCTGGTCCATGTCGTAAAACGTATAGTCGCCTTCATAATGCCAGTTGGCGATGGCTTGGGCGTAGACGGCCGTCATAGGGGTGAAGTGGTAGGTCATGGCGAGGAGTGGAGATGGGAGATTGCGCGAATCTCCCATCTCTAATCTCTCTAAAACGTCGTCCGCGCTTCTTTCTTCGGCGGTTGGACGGCCAGGAAGTCTTGGGCGAAGCGGTCGGCGTATTGGCCCATGAGGTATTCGATGCGGCCGGGGTCGGGGGAGACGGCGATGAGGCCGGCGTGGTGGTCTTTGGGCAGCCGCCAGACGATTTCCGGGTCCTGGTAGGCGGAGAGGTCGGGGCGCTGCTGGTGGGAGAGGCAGATGAGCAGCCCGGCGTAATCGTGGCGCAGGGGCGGGAGCTGGTACTGCTGGCCGCGGGCGTGGGCGATTTCGATGCGCGCGGCTTCGGCCCAGAGTTCGACGCCGGTGGCGGCTTTGACGAGTTTGTCGATGTTGGCTCCGCCGACGCGGGCGGCCGTTTCCAGGAAGTAGAAACGGCCGTCTGCCAATCCCCGAATAAACTCCGTATGCGATGCGCCGCGCGGCAGTTGCAGCCCGGAGAGCAGATCGCGGTTCAGGGCCAGCAGGGCTTGCGTTTCCGGGTGGGCGGGGTCCAGGGTGCGGGTGCTGAAGATGCCGCCGCCATGCGAGACGGCCAGCGGCGGCGCGCCGTATTGGCTGGGGCTGGCAAAAATCACCTCGCCGTCCCAGACCAGCGAATCGACGTGATACACGTCGCCGGGGATGAACTGCTCGACCAGATAGAAGGATTGTTTGTCGCCCAATTCGTCCAGGGCGCGCCACAGTTCTTCGCTGTGTTGCAATTTGCGGATGCCGATGGCCCCGGCGTCGAAGCGGGGTTTGAGGACCCAGGGCGCGGGCGTGCGGGCCATAAAATCGCGCAGGTCGTCGTAGTTGAGGATGGGGGCGAAATCGGGCACGGGCAGGCCGGCCTGCCGGGCGCGCACGCGCATGGCCAGTTTGTCGCGGAAGTGGCGGGCCAGGCTGTCGCCGATGCCGGGCAGGCGCATGTGTTCACGCAGGGAAGCGGCCGTGGCCACGTCGTAATCATCCAGGGCGGTGATGCGGTCTATTTTGTGGCCGCGCGCCAGAAAACTGACGGCGTGGGTGACGTCGGGCTGGGTGGAGATGTTGGGCATGAAGAAGCGTTCGTCGATGCTGTCCCAGGGCCAGGCTTCCTGAGCGGTTTTTTCGGCGGCCAGCAGCAAGACGCGGCAGCCAGCTTCTTTGGCGGCGTGGATGAAGGGCAGCCCTTTGAATTCTGAGGCGAGACAGAGGATGGTTAACGGCCGTTCGTCAGACATGGTTTTCTCCTGCGTGGTAAGTTGGTTGGTTTGATGGTTGGTTTGGTGAACGGCCGTAATTGTAGCCTTGAATCTCATGCTCACCAACAATTCCATCTGTCTGCGGAACCGCTCCTACCTGCTCCTGAACCGTTCCTACCTGCTCCTGAACCGTTCCTACCTGCTCCTGAACCGTTCCTACTTGCTCCTGAACCGTTCCTACCTGCTCCTGAGCTGTTCCTACCTGCTTCTGGGTCGTTCCTACCTGCTCCTGAACCGTTCCTACCTGCTTTTGGGTCGTTCCTACCTGCTCCTGAACCGTTCCTACCTGCTCCTGGGTCATTCCTACTTGTTCCTGAGCCGTTCCTACTGGCTGGTAGGCTGTCGGAGATCTCAGGGTAGGAACACGGATTGAACGGATTCGACTTTTCCGACAGCCTGCTAGTTGAGCGAGAGATTGGTCCAATCTGGGCGATTGGACTAATCTGCGGCCTCGCCGCCAGGAATTCTCAATTTAACTAGAAATATGTCATGCTGAGAGCCTGTGCTGAGCTTGCCGAAGCATCCTCCGAAGCATCCCGTTCAGCCCTAATGACCAATACATGGGGATTCTTCGCTCCGCAGACTCCGCTCAGAATGACAATTCAGCCTAAATTGCAAAGAAATTGCCCTGTTCGCACGAATGCCTGATCTAAATTGAGAATTGCTGGCCTCGCCGCGTGCTCTTTTTCCTGATACAAATAAGCGTCTTATAATCAGAGGTTTATTTCCAAGCGAGGCATGATGTACACTGTAGCTGTTAAACGTGATTTTGTCGCCCAACATTTTTTGATCGGCGGCGATTGGGGAGCGGAAAACGAGTGGCATTCGCACCATTACCAGGTGGAAGTGCAGTTAGTGGGCGAATCGCTGGACCAACATGGGTATCTTGTTGATATTGTTGATATTGAAACGAACCTGAATTTGTTAGTGGCTTATTTTCGGGATAAAACGCTCAACGATCTGCCGGAATTTGCTGGCCTGAATCCCAGCATTGAGCATTTTTCCCGCATTTTTTGCCAGGCAATGGCCGGCCGCATTCAGGCCCCCAACTTGAACCGGATGATCATCAAGATTTGGGAGAATGATATTGCCTGGGCGAGTTATGAACAGGGATTGTAAGAGGATTAGAGATTAGAGATTGGAGACTGCGCGTATCGCAATATCCAATCTCTAATCTCCAGTCTCCTCCTCATAGAACAATGCGCATTGGTTTGGTTATTTACGGCCGTTTAGACACCCTTTCTGGCGGTTATTTGTATGACCGCAAGCTGGTGGATATGCTGCAGCGGCATGGCGACGAGGTGCAGATCGTGTCGTTGAAGCCGTCTAGTTACGGCCGTCACCTCACCCACAACTTCGACAACACCATCTTCAATCATTTGCGCGACGCCGCGTATGATTTGCTGCTGCAAGACGAGCTTAATCATCCATCTTTGTTTTACCTGAACCGGCAGATACGGCCGTTGGTCCATTACCCCATCGTTAGCATTGTCCACCACCTGCGCAGCGACGAGCGCCATTCCCCCTGGCTGCTGCCCCTCTATCGGGCCATCGAACAGCGCTATCTGGCCAGCGTCGATGCCTTCATCGCCAACAGCCGCACCACCCGCATTCGCGTGGAAAATTTATTACCCGACCAGCGCCCCACGATGGTCGCCTACCCTGGCGGCGACCGTTTCAACCCGGACGTTAGCCCGCACACTATTGTGGCCCGCGCCCAACAACCCGGTCCGCTGCGCATCCTCTTCGTGGGCAACCTTATCCGGCGCAAAGGGCTGCATACCTTACTGGCGGCGCTCAGTTATTTGCCGCCGCACAGTTGGCAGTTAGACATCGTGGGCGACCCAGACGTAGACCCGGCATACGTAAAGCGTTCCGTCACGCCAGCCATCCGGCAGGTCAACCAGGGACAAATCACATTGCATGGAGTCACTTCCAACTGGGCCTTGGCCGCATTGTACGCGCAGAGCCACGTGCTGGCGGTTCCTTCGGAGTACGAGGGCTTTGGGATTGTGTATATTGAGGCGATGGGTTTTGGCCTGCCGGTGATTGGTTCAACGGCCGGGGCAGCCAGCGAAATCATTCAACATGGCAAAAACGGCTTCCTTTTGCCGCCCAATAATGTGTTGTCTCTGGCCAAGCACCTGCATTTGCTCAGCCAGGACCGGCGTTTGCTGCTGCGGCAGGGGCTGGCAGCGCAAAAACGATACCTGGCGCACCCCACCTGGGACGAAAGTATGGACTCTGTGCGCGATTTCCTGCTCGAAGTCGCCAGCCATAACCACGCCCTGCAACAACAAACCGACAAACCAACCAACTAACCAACCAACCCAACCAACCAACTTCCTATGCCCTTCACCCCTTCCTTCCCGCGCTATCTGGCCGCCAAAAAAACCGTCGATGACCGCGCCCTGAACGCGCAGGTCTGGCAGGCGATGGCGCAGTCCGCCGCGCCGTTGGCCAATTTGCATGTCTTGGAGGTAGGCGCGGGCATTGGCACGATGGTCGAACGATGGCAGGAGCGCGGGTTGTGGCCGGTGGGGAGTTATACGGCCGTCGACGCCTTGCCGGAAAATGTGGCGGCGGCTCGTGGGCGATTGGCGCCCTGGCTGGCGGATGGGCAGGTGCGGGTAACGGCCGTGGATATTTTCGATTACATTCCCCAGGCGCAGCAAACCTGCGATTTGCTCATCGCCCACGCCTTTTTGGACCTGCTGGACGTGCCCACGGCGCTGCCGCAGTTGTTTTCGCTGCTGCGGCCGGGCGGATTATTTTATTTTACGCTCAATTTTGATGGGGCGACGATATTGCAGCCGACCATTGACCCGGCCTTCGACGCGCACATCGAAGCGCTGTATCACCGCACGATGGACGAACGGCTGGTAAACGGCCGTGCCTCCGGCGACAGCCGCACCGGCCGCCATCTTTTTAGCGAGCTGCGCCGCGCTGGCGGCCAACTATTGGCGGCCGGCAGCTCCGATTGGGTTGTGTTTGCCGGTGAAAATGGCTACGAGGGAGATGAAGCCTACTTCCTGCACTTCATCGTTCATACCATGCACGATGCTTTACGCGCTCATCCTGAACTGGATACAACTTATTTCGACGCCTGGATTGCCCATCGCCACGCCCAAATCGACGCCGGTGAACTGGTTTACATCGCCCACCAACTGGATTTTTTAGGCCGGCTGCGCTAGCTCTGCGCCAGATGGCAATCTCCTAACTCAAATAAAACAGCAGTGCGGCCGCTAGTATGCCGCTGATAAAGCCCCAAAAGTGACCAGCAACTGATACATTTTGGCGATTTCGTAACGTTGCTAAAATGCTTTGCCAGTAAACCACAAACGCCAGAATGGCGATCAGGCTTTGCCAACTGTGGAGCGTCAGACCATAAACAACCACAAAACTGAAATAGCCGGTGACAAACCCACTCGCGCCCAGATGGCTGGTTTTTTTGCCGCCAAACCACCAGATGCCCACACCTTGCACAAGCAAAATGACGGCCGAAGCCAACAGAAACGCCTGTAGATTGGGCGTAATGACGACGGCCAGCGCCGCCAACAGCAGCAAGGCAGAGAGATTGCCCCACAAATGTTTAGAATCGTTGTGCAGCAGAGGGTAGGCGACAAATTGGGCCGGGCGGGGAGCGCTGGGTTTCAGGCTATATTCGGCGTTGAGGCGATTTTTGTAGACGGTTCGATTGAGGAAGAAGATAGTGATGAGCAGGAAAAAGAGAACGGCCGTTACCCAAACGGCCGTTCCCATATTGCTCACAACCGGATAATCCGGCGCAGTTTGCGCCACCCAGCCTTCCAGCGCCGCGCCGTTCCCAAAGCGCAGCGCCAGCCAGATCAGCACGACAGCCACCAGGACGATATTGGCTGCCTTTTGCGCTAAAAGAAAAAGCTGCTCTAGTCCGCCTTTTCCAGCCATAACAAAGCAACCAGGACGATTTCAATGGCTTTGTCAGCCAGGCCAATCACACTCCAAATGTCCGGCCAGTTAAAGACAAAGTAGAGGATGATGGTAACGGCCGTAAACCCCATAAACGCCCAGCGGATAAGCGGCCGTTGCCCGGCCAACTGCGGAATAAAATACAAACCGGCCAGCAGCGCCAAATAACCCAGCGCATTCAAAATAAAAATGGCGCCAAAAAAGCCATCACCCAGGCTGCCAATCCCCAAAAAAAGGTGAATAAGCGCCGTCAGGGCTGTCAGAACAATGATCCCAAGCTGTTTAGGGGTAAATCTGGACATACGTATTTCCTCCACAAATTAGATGAATGACAAATTGGACCACCAGATGGGTAAACAGCGCGTCGAGGAGAGTAGAGAAGTTGGGAACATAGACACGCTTTTCATGTTCAAGGATACCCACCAACCCCTATTTTTGTCAAAAAAATTACAAAAATTCGCCCAGATTCGCCAACATCGGTTGATAATTCGTGCCTGCTACTCCTTGACGGCGTGTTGCAGTGTCCGATATGCCGGGCGCGGTTCGCCAGCCCGATTGAGCAGGCTGTACCCGGATTCAGAGAACGCCGAACCCAACAAAGGGCCAAAGTTTAGATTCCACAACACCATCGGCCCCATCCGCTCCGATGCCTGGCTTATTTCGAAGGCGCGGGTAATGTATTCCGCCTGCTGCCAGGCGGAGACGTAGGCCATGAACTCGGCTCCGGCAGGCGGTGACGCCGGGTTTCCGGCCTCATCGAAGAAGCCGTCGAAGCTGCCCCAGCCAAATTCCGTCACCCACAGGGGGTTGGCGGCCCCAAATTCGTCTAACAAAGCCCAATAGTCGGCGAGGGTGTCTTTGAAGAAGAAGCTGGGGTGGTTGTTGTGGGAGGGCACGGCCGTTTCCCCATCCATCACACTGCTGTCCGGCGGATTAGCCCACCCATACGGATGCGCGCCAATGCCATCCACCACCTCAGCCACGCCCGCCGCCAATAGTTGCCGCAAAAACAACCGGTCGTCGATGGCGATTAGACCGTCGTTGATGCCCGTTGTCGCCGGCGCGCCGCTTATCAGCAGTGCCGCCGGGTCATTGGCCCGCACACCGGCGGCCCCGGCGCGTATCAACTCAACCAGATCGGCGGCATTCAACGGCGCGCCGTTCCACTCGCGCTGCAAATTGGCCTCGTTCCATAATTCATAAGCTGCCACGCGCCCCCGGTAACGCTGCGCTAAAAACGCCATAAACGCCTCAAAAAGATCATAATCTGAAGGCGGGCCGTCCAATTCAGTTGTGGGGCGGCTCCATTCCGGCGCTTTAGCCACGTTCAGCAAAACGGCTACCTGATGGGCTTGCGCGGTGGAAACCAGGGCGTCCAGTTCCGCCAGCAGCACGTCGTCGTATCGGTCTGGCGCGGGCTGAAACAGTTTCCAGGAGACTTGCACTTTTACCCAGCCTACGCCTAACGTTTGCAGATGGGTCATGATGGCGTTTAGGTCTTCGTCGTGGATGTGAATCTGGACGCCTATTTTGCTCCGGTCCAGAGGCGCGCCGGTGTAGGCCGGAAAGTCAGGCGTTGGCGATGGCAGGGTTGTGGGTATCGGGGTTATGGTGGGTGAAGGAGTCGCTGTGGGCGGCACGGCCGTTACCCCCAACGTATGCGTGGGCAGCGGGACGATGGTTATGGTCGGCGGCGGTGTGGGAAGGGAAACGGCCGTTGCCGACGCCGTCGGATCTATTTGCTGGCAGCCCGCCAGCAGAAGCAGCATCAAAGAAACTATCAAAATTCGCATCGTCTCATTCTAGCAGTCAGCCACCACGCTACGACACATTCCGAGCAAAAGCTCATTTTCTACCCGAACCTAAATGACGTTCTGGTCGGGTGGGGAAACGGCCGTTACAATACCTTCATGAGTACCCGCTACCCCATCCCCGCCACCGAAACCCGCGCCGAAATCGAGGTCAAAAACTCGCGCTTCATTGCCACCGCCGCGCCGGTTTTTAGTGTCGACGAGGCCAAAATCTTCATCAAACGCATCAAAGAAGAATTCGCCGACGCCAGCCACAACGTACCCGCCTACCAGATCGGCTTCGGCTCGTCTGTCACCGCCCACTGCAACGACGACGGCGAGCCGTCCGGCACGGCCGGGCGACCCATGCTGGCCGTAATTCAGGGCAGCGGTCTGGGCGATCTGGCAGTGGTGGTGACGCGCTACTTTGGCGGGACCAAATTGGGCACAGGCGGACTGGTGCGGGCTTATGGGGATGCCGTTAAAGCTGTCCTTGTCGTGCTGCCTCTGGCAGAGAAGGTTCCCACACATCTGGTGATGTTGGCCTTGCCCTACAGCCACCTGGATCGGATTCGTTTGTTGGTGGAGGGGCATGACGGCCGTATCATCGAAGAAGAATTTGCTGCCGACATCACCCTCACCGCCCAATTCACCGTCACCCGGTTCCCGGCCTTCCAGGCCGCCTTGCAAGAAATGACCCACGGCTCTTTGGTAGCTGAAATTATCGACACCAACGAAGAAACTATCATGCCGCTAAACAGTTTCGCTACCTCTGGTGATGGGTTCTGACCCGCCTAATGTAGTTAAACCGTTGATTAAAATTACCCAAATGGCCTATTGACGTACCCTATTTAAACCGCTATGATGTTTTCAGGTTAACCTACACATTTACAAAGTTTCGTTCCATATCAGAGAAGGAGGCGCCTATAGAAGCGATCGAGTGCATTCCGAACCGGCTAACAAAAGCGGCCTCAAATAGGGTCAGGTAGATTAGTTCAAGCCTCTGACCAACACTAACCTGGTGAAGACGGTAGCGTTTAGTTAGCCGTTAGAAAATTGATAATGTGTTGATGAGTTTTGTAGAAATTAGACTCAGAAGGTAAATAGTTAGAGTTAAATCTAGGACTAGACAAAGTTAGAGAGTTTAGATTTACAAAGTTAAGAAAAGTTTTTGAAGAAACACATATTCTGTGAAAAAAGAAAGCCCAGTCATGACTGGGCTTTCTCTTGTTTAAAGGCGGGTAACTTATATAAACCCCAAGGGTTTGTTCCTGAGAATTTGGATGATTTAAGTACCAAACCCTTGGGGTTTTGCCAGAGAAACCTGAACAGATACGAAGACAGTAAAAATCGAAACAGTTACAACAACGCCAGATACCCACCCACCGACAGCGCGATAAGCCACTGCGCCAGCCAATAAGTACTCAACACGATCACACGCGCGCTGCGGAATTTTGCCCGAAAACGGTCCAGCGCTAACGTTGAATCCGACAGGACAAATAAAACTGCGCCTACTGCCGCCAACAAAGCGCTGCTGGTCGGCTGAACCGACCAACGCCCCAATGCTTGCCAGGCCATTGTCAGGATGGTTATCATGTAAATGATGACTGGCAGACGCATACTGCCCAAATGGGGATGGAGCAGGCTGTAAATGACGCCCCCAAATACCAACAGCGGCAGCAGCCACAATAGAGAAAACTGAAAGCCGGTGTCTGTGACAAAGGCGACGATGTATAGCAGGTGCCCAACAAGAAAACTGATTAATCCGCCAATGAAGTACCGCGTCGGCAGCATGAGCAAGATATCGCCGCCCAGGCAAAAGAGTAGACCGGCGATAATCAGCCCTTTGTAGAGCGGGGGCGTTACGCCGGTTCCCAGCAAGGCGATAAGGATAACCAGCCCTGTGGTGACGGGTTTGAAGATGTAAACTTGCCGACGTGTGGGTTTATATTCGCCTTGCGTGGCTAACACGGCCGTTACCACGCCCACTACCGTTAAAATCAAAATGCTCATTCAATTCATTCCTTTTTCTGCGTAAACATCTGGCCCAGAGCCAGCACAAACTCATCGCGCACAGCCAATTCTTCCGGCGAAAAATAGGCAGTCAGCAAGTAATCTTTAAAATCTTGCGGGTCCTGATCATCCGGCACAACCCAGGTTTGCAGCGGCGTGCAGGCAAGGGCCTGATCTTGTCCTGGAATAAATACCTCGTTTACCACCAGTCCGCTTTCTTTCGCGCCCACGGGCCAGGTCGCATCTACCACCATGTCACCTTCAGGTAGTTCCAAAATGAGATAGTTGTGGACGTCTACAAAACGGCCGTTCCCCCGTTCCATTATAGGTCGCAAAAGGGGGTTCAGGCGCTCCGGCGCAATCTCCGTCACCGAAGTGCAGGCGATCAACCGCGAGGGTATACCCATCTCGGCATACAACGCTTTCAGCAAATAATGCTTGCCGGAACACGTGCCGCGCCATTCATGCATGATGGTTGCCGGTTCCCGCGAACTGGCCCGAATATATGGCATGTCGCGTACCAGATAAAAAGCCGTCGCCGCATCAATCTTGGCGTTTTCATCCAACAGCCCTCGCTTTACCGCCTCTGCGCGTAATTGGTTGTTTAATCTCATGACTCCCCGTCCTCCTGGCAGACATTTGCCCGGCAAACACCTGCTCTACGCCTGACACTATTTGGTCATAATTATATCAGAAAGGGCACGGCCGTGCCCCGCAGGCATAGATCGCGGCCAAACCATCATGCGTCATGGTCAATTTCCCGTTACACTCTAAATTGGGTGTGACCAACGGCTCATTTAGCCGACATATTACATGAAACCACCCGGGTTGGAGATTTTTATGGTACTGGAACCACCTTACACCGAAATAGATGACCAGGCCCTGGCCAGGGCGGCCCTACGCGATGCTCAGGCGTTTGATGGGTTGTACCGCCGGCACGTAACGGCCGTTTATCGCTATTGCCTTGTCCACATTGGCCACCAAATCGAAGCCGAGGAAATCACTTCTCAGGTCTTTCTGACGGCGCTGGAAACCCTGCCCAGCTACCGGGGTCGCGGTCCATTTGCCGCCTGGCTGATGGGCATAGCCCGCCATAAATGCGCCGACTACCACCGCCGCCAATACCAAAACCCGGAGGTCGCCATCGACACGGCCGTTACCCTCACCGCGCCCAACGCCCACCCCGACGAACGCATCGACCAGGCCAGGCTGCTCGACTGCCTGCGGCAAGCCCTCCGGCAGCTCAGCCCGGACAGGCGCGAAGCGCTCCAACTGCGCTTCTGGGGCGGACTCAGCGTGCGCGATACGGCCGTTGCCATGCGCCGCGGCCAAAGCGCCGTCAAAATGCTCGTTGCGCGGGCCATTTCCGACTTACAAACGAGGTGTTTACACGATGGGTAACTCTAAACAAGAAGCCGAAACCTTAAACAGTTACATCGACGGCCGTTTTCCCGCCGACGCAACTCCCGATCCGGCCGCCCGCCGCGTCATCGACAGCCTGCAAAGCCAGGTCGAACAAATCAGCCCGGATCCCCGCTTTGTCAACCAGCTTTCCGCCCGTCTGCAAACCGCCGCCAACCAGCGCGCGGCTCCGCCTACCGGCCTCGATTGGCTGGTAATCCGGCTGGTGCCTCGTCTGTTGTGGGTGGGCGCAGCCACGGCCGTTCTTGCCCTCCTGCTCTGGGGGCTGCCGCAAATCTTGCGCCAACAAACGGCCGTCGAACCGGCCGTCGAGCAATTAGCCATTTCCCAAACCGCCGCCGGAGCGCCAAACAGTCAAGCATTCAATCTGCCAGACTCGCCCGCCCAACTGCCCATCTACCAACTGATATTGGAACCGCCGCCCGATACAGATCAGGCGGCTTTGGCCTGGGCCATAGAGTTTGGTTTGATGGATCCCCAACTGTTCACCGACTTGTCTCAACCTACGCCCACCGCTCGCCTTGTTCTGGGCAGCGATGGCCAACAACTTGTTTTCCCCTGGACTTCTGGCAGCGCCATCCACTATACCCGCCAACCTTTCCAACCTGCTCTGGGCGTGTCGCTGCCCTTCGACGAGGCCGCAGATATTGCCATCGCCTTTTTGACGGCGCATGGACTGCGCCCAGCCGAAGGGGCAGTTATCAGCGAAAACAATGGGCAAGGTCCCATCCCGCCTGATGCTGCCGTGCGGCTGGTGCAAATTTCGCCGCCCACCGGCGGGTATCCGTTGGCGACCGGCGGGGTTGTGCCGGGCATGTTGGTGGCCGTTGGCCCGGATGGCGCTGTGCGGCAAGCGGCCTTTCTTCCGGCAGCTATCGCGCCGTCGACAGAGTCGGCGGCCATTATTCCGGCCGCTGAGGTGTATCAGGCTTTTGTTGATGGCCAGACACGGCCGTTTCACCTCTCTCTGGTTGGCGGCGACACAGCAGCCACCAGCCTGCCCTTCCGTCAATTTACGCCGCCGCTGCCCACCCATACGTCTGGCGAGGTTGTCACGGTGAGCGGTTGGGTGAATGCACTGCAAAGCGCCGACGGCCGTATCACCCAAATCACCCTCTACAGCGGCGTTGATGGCGCGGCCTACCGGCTGCAAGGGTTACGGCTCGATGCCTTCCTGGCCGACTTTCGCGCCACGCCCCTTGTCAGTTCTTACCACGTCCAGGGAACCATTCGTGATGCCCTGAGCGGTAATTTATGGGCGCTGGACCTGGCTTCTTGGGAAGCTGGTCAGCCGTTAACCAGTTCGTATGCTCCATTTTCCTGCCAGATTGGCATGTTTGCCTGGGTGGATGGCGAAGGCTGGCTGACGGTGGAAGGGGATAACGGCCGTTACGCCCTCCCCAACGCCCCCACCGAATTACAAACTGGCGAGCGCATCGAAGTTTGCGCCGAAACCTACCCGGCCGATGGGCAGTCTCTCAGTTGGCAGTCTATCACCCAGCCGCCCGCTTCAGAATTTCCGGCCGCCGAACCAGGGCTGGTCCTGTACGACGAGGACGCGGCGCTGCCTACTCCGCCAGCTCTGTCCGATTTGGCGGCCTACCCCGCCCATCAGCCAGCCTATCCCGCCGCCGAAAGCAGCTATCCCGCGCCGCCCGACCCGTATCCCGGCCTGCCCGAAGAACCAGCCCCGGCGAATGCCATGCCTCTGGTGGTGCAAGCCGTGCCGCTTGGCAGCGCGGGTGAATTGGCGCAAGTAGTGATTGATCGCATGGAACTTGTTTATTTTTACAACCCGGCGGTCAACCAGACTGCGGAGCAGCAGTTAACCCCGGCGTGGGCGATACACGGCCGTATCGCCGCCAGCAACGAGTCTTTTACGGCGTATTTTTACGCTGTTAAGGAGTAACGTCTCATTTCCTCCCCTTGCAAAACCCGGCAGGTCGAGGGGTCTGCCTGCCGGGTTTCCCTTTTTAATGACGCATATCAGGAAACCCTAAGGGTTTTTCAAACCCTTAGGGTTTTAGGCGCTTAACATCAGCTATTTGTCCAAATTGGCAAGCAGCGTTTCCATATCCGCCGGTAAAGGGGCCGTTAACCGCACGGCCGTGCCGCTCGCCGGATGCACAAATTCAGTCTGCGCACAGTGTAACGCCTGCCGGGGCATCAAATCCATTTGCCCGGCCTGGCGACCTTCGCGCCGCCAGGCTAAATAAGCCGCATCATCCATGGTGTACAGCGCGTCGCCCACGATGGGATGGCCGAGAGCTGCGCAGTGAACGCGCAGCTGGTGTGTACGGCCGTGTTCCGGCCGCAATGTCAACAAAGCATAGGCGTCGCCAAATGTTTGCTGCACGTGGTAGTGGGTAACGGCCGTTTTCCCGCCATCCACCACGCCATGCCGCATCACCTCGCCATCCACCTTGCCAATCGGCAAATCAATCACCCCAGCTTGCGTTGATGGCACGCCCGTGACCACTGCCAGATACGTTTTGGTCACTTCGCCCAGTTCAAACTGGCGCGCCAGCGCCGCCAGTGTCGCCTTGTCTCGCGCCAGCACCACCACCCCGGATGTGTCGGCATCCAGCCGATTGACCAGATGGGCTTCCGGGTAAGGCGGTTGGTGCTGATGGCGCAAGTGGTAGATGAGGTTGGCGGTTACAAATCGGCCCTGGCTGTGAACGCGCAGCCCGGGCGGCTTGTTCACGCCCAGCAGCCAATCATCCTGGTAGAGAATGGTGTAATCCAGATTGACGATGGGCGGCGCGAAATCGGGCAGGTCGCAGGCGACCAGGTCGCCGGGCGAAACGTGGGTGGTTGGCGTGGCAGGGACGTGGTTGTGGGTGATACGGCCGTCTGCCACCAACCCTTCCCACTCCCGCAGCGGCAAATAGGTAAACCGCGCCGCCAGATATTCTGCGACAGTCACAGGCGCAAACCCGGCCGGAACGTTAGACGATACCAACATAGTGAGAGATTTGTACCGTTTTTTGGTAGAATAAACCAGCAAGCGAGCGCCTATGACAAACTTTCCGCCTCCCGATTTCATCCGTACCACATCCGCCGTGCCGGGCATCGACGTGTACATGCCTCGCCCGCCGGCCGAAACCCATCAAGAAATGGTCGATTTTCACTGCCCGCAGTGTGACGGCGTGACAGCTTACAGTGCGGAGAACGGCGGCCTGACCTGTACGTTTTGCGGCTATTACGAACCGCCGCGCCAGAAAACGGTGGGCACAGAGGCGAAGGCATTTGAATTTACCGTCGAAACGATGGATCGCGCGCCCCAGGGTTGGGGTGTGGGAGGGTTGGCCTTTCTGCCCCTGCTCCTGGCCTGGCTGATGAATCATCAACAGAAGCCGCTTACTTTTAACGACAAACGAAAAATCCAGTAAACTATATCTATGTCCAAACGATTGGCGCTCCTGATCGGCCACAGCAGTTACCAGGATGACCGGCTGACGATTCCCCACACCGGCAGCGGCGATGTTACCGCCCTGGCCGAGATTCTGCGTGACCGGCAGCACGGCCGTTTCGATAACGTCCATGTCTTGCTGGATAAAACGGCCGTCGATGTCCAGCTGGGCATCGCTGCTTTTTTGGAACAACCCCTCGCCCCCGATGACCTGATTTTGCTCTATTTTGCCGGCCACTGCCTGCTCGACAAACGCGCCGTCTATCTGGCGGCGGCCGACACCTTCACCGAAACCTACCTGGACGCCACCACCATCGACGCCGATTTTATTCGGCGGCGGTTGGCCTACTGCCCGGCGCAAAAAGTGGTGGTTTTGGACTGCGGCGTCAGCCGGTTTGATGGCGCGGCCGCGCCGGATGCGCCTGCGGTTTTGGCGCAGGCGTTTGGCGGGCCGGGGGTGGCGATCTTTTTGGCTGTGGCGTCTGCGCCGCTGCCGCAACCATCCTCATTTACCCAGGCATTGACCAATGGCCTGCGTGGTTTGGCCGCTGACAGGAATCAGGACGGCCGTTTAACCCTCCAGGAATGGTTTGCCGCTGCCCAAACCGACCACGCGCCCTGGCAAAAATTGGCCGACGAAACCCAGGATGGCTGGGTGATCACGGCCGTTTCCCCCGACAAACTCATCCCGCCGCCCATTCCGGCGGTCACGCCATCTAAGCAGCGCAGCTATCTGCTGCCGGTTTTGCTCCTCATTCTGCTGCTTGGTTTGGGCGGGGTATATGCGCTGGGCGGTTTTGCGCCGGCGCTTTCGCCGACGCCAACCAGTGAGGCGGCGGGGATCGCCCGGGTGACGGAGACGGCCGTACCCGCCACCGAAGAACCGACCCTGACGGCCGTGCCTGCCACGCCAACGATACCGGCAAAGCCCACGCAAACAGACACGCCTCCTCAAACCCCAACCCCGTCTCCTGCGCCGTCATTCACGCCAACTTCGCTGCCGTCGACAACGGTTTCACCCACCCGGACGCCATCGGCAACGGCTACGGCAACGGCCGTGCCGACGGTTACGCCAACTGTCGCGCCAATTCCCATGCAGATCACCGCCGAAGCGGCCTTCTTGCGCGCCGGGCCGGGCGTCAATTACAAGATCATCGCTTTTCCGCTGCAAGGCACGCCGGTAACGGCCGTGGCCCGTAACAGCGACGCCACCTGGTACAACATCGTTTTGGCCGATGGCACATCTGGCTGGATTTATACCGATGTCATTCGTCCGGCGGACGTTGCCGCCGGGCCGGCCTTGCCGGTTGCCGCCACCATCCCGGCTCCGGTCAATGAGTTTTACGATTTTTTTGCCCAGGATACGGGCAGCACGCTTATTGTGCAGGTTTACCACGCCTATGTGGGCACGCACGGCGAAGAAGCATTCCTGCGCGCCCGCCTCCTGCCGGAGACTGATCAGGTGCAGCCCGCCTATCTGAATGGCAATGATTTGGGCCTGGGGCTGCGTATTGTGCAGTTTACGCGCACCGGCAGCGCGCCCTACACCAGCGAGAGCGTTGAGTTTTGCATGGTGGATACGGCCGGCGAAGCCTTCTTCTGCCAGACATTTCCGGCGCGCAAGGTGTGGTAACGGGCGACTGGCGGTTGGGAAACGGCCGTTCTTTCCAATTGGCCCCATAGATAAGCAAATTTATTCCCATGCGTTAGGTCCAATTTCCTTGTGTTACCTCCCACCCATCATTACAATCGAAAATAAGGTAAAAAAATAAACGGCCGTGTCCCAACGCAGGTTGCCCCAATGGCCTCTGCAATCGGCACGGTTCAAATTCTGGAGGAACACATGAGCAATAAAAATGGACATAGCACCCAGGGTGGTGTGGGTAGCTTTAAAGTAAAAACAGGGTTGGCGCAAATGCTAAAAGGCGGCGTGATTATGGACGTGGTGACGCCGGAACAAGCCATTATTGCCGAACGAGCAGGCGCAGTGGCCGTGATGGCCCTGGAGCGTGTGCCCGCCGATATCCGCGCGCAGGGCGGCGTGGCGCGTATGTCTGACCCCGGCCTGATCAAAGAAATCATCCAATCGGTGACGATTCCGGTGATGGCCAAAGCGCGTATCGGCCACTTTGTGGAAGCGCAAATTTTGGAAGCCATCGGCGTGGACTATATCGACGAGAGCGAAGTACTGACCCCGGCCGACGAGGAACACCACATTTACAAGCACCCCTTTAAAGTGCCGTTTGTCTGTGGCTGCCGCAATTTGGGTGAAGCGCTGCGACGCATCGGCGAGGGTGCGGCCATGATTCGCACCAAGGGCGAAGCCGGCACCGGCGACGTGGTGGAAGCGGTGCGCCATGCGCGCACCGTATTGGGCGAAATTCGCCGCTTGCAGTTGATGCCCGACGAAGAGCTGATGAGCTATGCTAAAACCATCGGCGCGCCCTATGCGTTGGTGAAGGAAACCAAGGATTTAGGACGCCTGCCGGTGGTTAATTTTGCCGCTGGTGGCATTGCCACCCCGGCCGACGCGGCGTTGATGATGCAAATTGGCGTCGATGGCGTGTTTGTGGGGTCCGGCATTTTCAAGAGCGCCGATCCGGCGCCGCGTGCCAAAGCCATCGTGGAAGCGACCACGCATTACAACAACCCGGAAATTTTGGCCCGCGTGAGCGAAAATTTGGGCGAGCCGATGGTGGGCATTAACGTCAGCAGCCTGCCGGAGAGCGAACAATTGGCCGTGCGCGGTTGGTAATCGGCTAGAACAAGAGTCAGAGCGAGAGCGAGCGGCGGTTTGGGCTGCCTATCGCTCTCGCTTTATGTTGGAGTGAGTATGAAGATTGGGGTTCTGGCGCTGCAAGGCGCATTCATTGAGCATATCAAGATTCTGCGCGACCTGGGCGTGGAAGCAGTGGAAGTGCGGCTGCCGGAAGACCTGGAAGGGTTAGACGGTCTAATCATTCCTGGCGGCGAAAGCACGACGATTGGCAAGCTGGCGACGATGTATCATTTTATGGAGCCGCTGCGCGAGTTTGCGGCGCGGAAGGCAATGTGGGGCACGTGCGCGGGCATGATTTTTATGGCCAAGGAGATTGGCGACGGCCGTTCCAATCACGGTCAACCACTGCTGGCTATCATGGACATTTTGGTGGATCGCAACGCCTTTGGTCGGCAGGTGGATAGTTTTGAAGTGGACCTGGATGTGCCGGTGATCAACAATGGCGCAGTGGCCCCATTTCCGGCGGTGTTTATTCGCGCGCCGCGGTTGGTAGCGGTGAAAGGGGACACGCAGGTCATCGCCCGGTTGGCTGACGGCACGGCCGTTGCCGCTCAGGAAGGCAAGTGGCTCGTAACCTCCTTCCATCCGGAGCTAACAGGCGATGATCGGTTTCACAAATACTTTTTGAAGTTGGCGGCGTAGTTATTGTCGCGGGAGCAGCACGGTGAAGGTCGCGCCGCCGGTGGGGTTGTTTTCGGCCCAGATACGGCCGTTGTGCTGCTCTACAATTCGCCGGGTAATAAACAAACCCAGCCCTGTGCCAGAGCCGTTCGTTTTAGTTGTAAAAAAGGGTTCAAAAATCCGGTCTAAAATTTCCGGCTCAATGCCTTGCCCTGTGTCGTGGACCGACAGGGCAAAATAATCGGTGGTCGCCAGTTCCGGCGGGAATCGTTCTTGTGACCCCGGCAGCAGCACGCCTTGCGCGATGGGCCAGGTCTTCACCTGAATCGTGCCGCCGTTGGGCTGCATGGCATCTCGCGCATTGGTGAGTAAATTGATCACCACCTGGGTTAGCCGATTGTGGTCGCAGACGATAGATTTCATGTTAGGCGCCAGATCGGTCTCGATCCGCACGTTGAACTGCCCCTGAAACTGCTGTTTTACCAGCGTCAATGAATCTTCGACGATGCGATTCCAGACTGTGACGGCGATTTGCGGCAGGCCATCCAGCGAATAATTCCGCAGCACTTCCACAATCCGCACGCAGCGCCAGGCGCTTTGTTCGATCATGGCGATGTAATGCTGCAAGCGATCCAGGCTCAGGGCGTTGTCGTCAACGTCCAGGTTTAGATTGGCGCAGGCGGCGGTGATGATGCTGATGGGGTTGTTTAGCTCGTGGGCGATGCTGGCGGTGAGGGTTCCCATGCCGGCCAGGCGTTGGGTGTGGGTGAGGGATTCGTTCAGTCGTTCCACATCGCGCAGGCTGGTGATGGCGATGAGGTTTTGAATGCCGGTTTCGGTGGCGATGGGGGTGATGGTGAGGGCGACGGGAAAGGAACGGCCGTCGCTCCGGCGCAAAACAGTCTCTCGCTGAATCTCCACATCGCCCGGTAGTTCCAACGGCAGCAAATGTTCCGGCCAAAAGGTGTGAAAATGACAGCCAACCAGGTCACGCATGGCCATGCCAAGCATCGTGGCCGATGTTTGGTTGGCCGAGGTAATCATCCCTTTATGATCGATCACCAGTGTGCCCGAAGACATGTGTTGCAGCAGGTGGTTAAAAAACTGCGCAGTCGAATCGGTTTTTTCAGCCACCAGGGGGTTCATCATCGGCATAATCCTCATTCCGAGCATCTATAGTCCGTATAAGCAGACTTTCAGTTCGTCTTCGCGAACTGTTAGTAGCATACGCGACCGCTGCCCCATCGTCCGTATGCTTGCCGTAAATTCATCGTGAAGGGGACGTGAAGGGAAAGCCCCTTGTTTTGCGGTAAGCAATAGGGGTGGCAAACAGGTATAATACGCGAGGTATCGATTCCCCAATAATTCTTTTTTCTGCAAAGAGAGTGTGATGGTGGCTCGCCAAAAACTGCGTCATTTCAATTTATCGGGTTATCTGGAGACGCGTTCGCAGCAATTTTTAGGGGTTCTGGCGGCGTTGTTGATTCTGGTGGTCATCATTCTTGACTGGGTGACCGGACCAGACATTTCTACCTCTATCTTTTTTCTGCTGCCCATTGCTTTGGGCGCGTGGTATATGACTCGTCGCGCAGGCCTGGTGCTGGCATTGATCGGCGCGTTGGCGTGGTTGGCGATCGATTTGTTGACGAATTCAGCCCTTCGCCTGCCGCTTGTTCCTTTTTGGAATGCGGGGGTTCGGCTGGGCTTTTTTATTGTGGTGGTGATCACGCTTTCCTCGCTGCGCACCAGCCGTCAGCGCCAGGATGATTTGTTGACTTTTGTTGTGCATGATATTCGTTCGCCATTGGGCAATATGTTGACGGCTTTAGAACTGCTTGAGCAATCGGTTGGCGATCCGACGGAAACGATAAACGGGGAATTGGTGCTGTTGGCTAAATCTTCGGGTAACAGGATTTTGATTTTGATTAACTCATTGCTGGATTTAGATCGGCTGGAAAGCGGCCGGATGCCGGTGACGCGGCAGCGCGTGGAAGTGGCCGATTTGTTTTCTACGGCCGTTGCCCAATTGCAGTTAACCGCGCAGCGCAATCGGGTGATGATTGAGACAGACATTGAGCCAGAGGTCACGGCCGTTGCCGCCGATCCGGAATTAACCGAACGCATTCTGATCAATTTACTGGCCAACGCCATCAAATTTAGCCCGGTGGATGGAGTTATCCGCCTGACGGCCGTGCGCGGCCCGGAGGACACCGTCCGGTTTGCCATCGCGGACCAGGGACCGGGTATTCCGGCCAAGTGGCAAAGCCAGGTATTCGCCAAATACCGGCAGGTGGGGGGGCAGACGGGCCAAGTGGCTGGCGGCAGTGGGTTGGGTCTGACCTTTTGCAAGCAGGCGGTGCTGGCGCAAAACGGCCGTATCTGGCTTGAATCCGACGGCGAAGCCGGAACAGTGATGTACTTTTTGCTGTCCGCCCATGTACCCATGGCCACGGGGACGCCATGACCCGGATCATGCCGCCGCCTGCCTGGCCGCCATCTCGCCGCCGCCTGTTTGCGCTGCTGGGTGTTGTTGGGGTGCTGCTGGTGATGGGTTTTTATAGTGCGACAGATACCGCCCACTTGGCGCATAATCACACCCTGAACGGCGCGGATTGGCTGGGGTATGCCGTGTGCCATCGCATTACGGCGCGGTCTTTTACGATAAACGGCCGTCAATTTCCCCTTTGCGCCCGCTGCACCGGCATGTACCTGGGCGCGTTCCTGGTCTTTTTGACGTTGTGGTTGGCCGGGCGGCAGCGCTGGAGTTTGCTGCCGCCGTTCCCCATTTTATTAACCCTGATGGTTTTTGTGGGGCTTATGGGCATTGATGGCGTTAATTCCTATCTTCATTTTTTCCCCAACGCCCCACATGTTTACGAACCGCGTAACTGGCTGCGCCTGCTGACCGGCATGGGGACCGGATTGGCGATGGGGCTGATCACCCTGCCCATGTTGGCGCAAACTTTATGGCAGTCGCCGGTTTGGCAGCCGGTGGTTGGTAATTTTCGTGAGTTGTCAGGATTGATAGCGGTGGTGGGCACGGCCGTTTTGCTGTTGTTGAGCAACCAGCCCACCCTATTGTACGTATTAGCATTGGCCAGCACGGCTGGCCTTTTGATGATTGTGGTAGCCTTGAACACGGTGATGGTGTTGCTTGTGCTGCGGCGCGATGGACGGGCGGTAGGTTGGCGGGAAACGGCCGTGCCGCTTCTGGTAGGCCTCTTACTCGCCATAGCAGAACTCAGCGCCATCAGCCTGGTCCGGTTCCACTTCACCGGAACGATGACCGGTTTTCCGGGTTTATAAAGCAAAAGAACAAAAAATAAAGAGGAAGAGGAGTGATTTGACTATGATAGAAGCATTAGGTGGCATTGGGGCTGCCTTTGGATTGGCGGGCAGCGCCGGGCTAAATGCCTACATTCCCCTGCTCATTGTAGCCGTCGCGGCTCGTTACCCGTTGGCCGACCCCGTGCTCAAATTATCGGCCCCCTATGATATTTTAACCAATCCCTGGATCATCATCCTGTTGTCCATTTTGCTCATTATCGAAATGCTGGTAGACAAAATACCGGCCGTCGATACCCTCAACGATGGCATCCAGACCTTCATCCGGCCGGCGGCCGGGGCGATTTTGTTTGCCGCCAGCGCCAACGTCATCACCGATATCAGCCCAGTGATTACCCTGGCCGCAGGTTTGTTGGTGGCCGGCAGCGTCCATACCACCAAAGCCGTTACCCGGCCGTTAATTACGGCGGCAACGGCCGGAACAGGCAACTGGGCCGTGAGTATTGTGGAAGATGTGGTGGCCTTTTTCACCTCAATTTTGGCTCTGCTGCTGCCCATCATTACCGGCATTGCTGCGGCCGTGGCTTTGTTTTTTGCCGTCAGGCTCTATCGCCGGCGGAAGAAAAAAGAAGGGATTGTGTTTCATTAAAAACAGGGTAACAGTTCAGATTTCTCTGGCGAGACCCCAAGGGTTTGATGCCCCAATAATCTCAATTCCCAGGAGCAAACCCTTGGGGTCTGTATAATTACAAAACAGGAGACTTAAATGATTTTACAACGGATTAAAGGTGTCTTTGGTTTAACGCGAGACGTGCTTCGAGAGATCGAGGAAGATGAGTCGGCGACCGGTCAGGCGGCGTTCATTGTGTTGGCGGTAGCGCTTTTGGCGGGCGCTGGCGCGGCCATAGGTGTGGTGATGGGAGCAACGGCCGTTCAAAGCCTGGCCGAGCTGGCCGGTGATGCAAACTTACCGGCCCTGATGACGCCCTCGTTTGGCGCGCTTGGCGCATTTTTCAACGCGTTCATCGTGACGTTTATATCCTGGATAGTCTGGTCTTTGGTCACTTACGCGATTGGCGTGAAGCTATTTCACGGCGAAGCAACCGTCGGCGAGATGCTGCGCGTGATTGGTTATGCCCAGGCTCCCCGACTTCTGAGCGCGTTTGTATTTATTCCCTGTCTCGGCGCGTTGCTGAGTCTTGTCGGCTGGGTTTGGGCCATTGTCGCCAGCTTTATCGCCATTCAAGAAGGGTTGGATTTGGATGGCGGCAAGTCGCTGGTGACCATTCTCTTGAGTATTGTCGTCGTCATTATCATCAACGCCTTTCTAATTGGCCCGATTTTGAACCTCGTTTTTTAGGGGTACAAATTGTAGTAAACCCTAAGAGTTTAAAAAACCCTTAGGGTTTACGCCCCACCCCGCTTTCTGCGGCCGATAAGCGTCGCGCCGTGCGAAAACTCACCAGTTTCTTTCTGTCTTCATCCCACAAACTTAGAAAGGTTGTTCGCAAACTAGACGAAAGCGTTAGGGTAGATACTTGCTGCAATTCCGGGTTTTGTTTGTGGCACGCTTCCAGTTGGTAATTGGGAATCTTCGGGCTGAGATGGTGAATGTGGTGGAAGCCAATGTTGCCGGTGAACCATTGCAGAACTTTGGGCAGCTTATAAAATGAACTGCCTTGTAAGGCGGCCGTGGCATAATCCCACTCTTCACCGCCGGCCCAATAGGTGTCCTCGAATTGGTGCTGGACGAAAAAGAGCCATGTTCCCACGGTGGAAGCGATGAACAACAGCGGCAAATGAACCATCAGGAACGGCCGAAATCCAATGATCAAACTTATCACCAGCACCAGCAGCACCAGCGCCAGATCGTTTAACAACACATTGATACGCTCCTTGCGGCGCGAGAGCGGTCCGGGGAAGCGATAAAGCACCAAAAAAAGCGTCAACGGCAATATTAAAAACAGGGTGATCGGGTTGCGATACAGCCGGTATCGCAGCCGAGTTTTCAGCGGGGAAGCGTTATATTCCTTTACTGTCATGGTGTACACATCGTGAACGTCGCGCCGGGCCAGATTGCCGGAGGTGGCGTGATGGACAGCATGGCTTTTGCGCCATTGGTAAAAGGGGGTCAGGGTGAACAGGCTGCAAACGTTTCCCAGAGAGTCGTTGAGTTTGCGTGATTTGAAGAATGAGCCATGCCCGCAGTCGTGCTGAATGATGAACATACGCACCATTAGCCCGGCTGTGGGTAAGGCCAGCAACAAGGTTAGCCAGTACCCAACCCGCAGGCTGTAATACATCGCCAGCCACAATACAAAAAATGGCGCGAAGGTGTTAAGAACTTGCCACATACTTTTTTTGGTGTCGGCGTTTTGAAACGGCCGTACCATGCTCTTCCAATTCAATTGTCCGGGTGATTCTGTTTGGGAAACGTACATAACGCTAATTTTTCTCCATACTCGTTTTATGCAAGGCCTGTTCTGATATACAGGGGGGCGGATGCTTCATGGCCGCAGCGCTGCCGGGGAAAGCAAGGTCATTTTTGCGGCCAAAGCAAGTTAATCATGTTACTGTAACACGGGCAGGAGAATTGGCAAATGAGGGGCTAACGGCCGTTCAGTTTCTGTTCATCCTGGCAGAGAAAATCCGCCACCCGCCGAAGATGCCAGTGCGACGGGTGGCGGATATGGGTGTGGTTTATTCGTGGCGCAGCGCTTGCACCGGGTCCAGGCGCGCCGCCCGCGCCGCCGGATACAAACCGGCCAGCAGGCCAATCAGCGCCGCAAAAATGAGCGAGCCGATGGCCAGCCACGGCGGCACCACCGAAAGCTGCCCAATTCCGGTCACGCCCTGGTTGATCAGGTAGCGGTGGGCGGCCCAATCGACCACGCGCCCCAGCAGCGTGCCTAAAATCAGGCCAAACACGCCGCCAATCAGGCCGATCAGCGCCGCTTCTGTGGTAAACATCAAGCGGATTTCGCCTGATGCGGCCCCCAACGCCTTCAGCACGCCGATTTCCCGTGTGCGCTCGTAAATGGCCATCATCATGGTGTTGGCTACGCCCAGCGCGGCCACCAGCAGCGCCAGCGCGCCTACCGAACCCAACAAAGCTTGCAGCAGCGAGAGCACCTGGTTGGCGGCGTCGAGGATGGTTTCCAGCGATTGGGCTTGCAGGTCGAGTTCCTGGATGGCTTCGGACACGGCCGTTACCATCCCCAAATTCTGCGCGCGCACCACAACCATGTTATATCCGTCTTCAGCTAAAATGTTGGGGCGGTCATACCACCAGGCCAAAATCGCCGCTGTTTCATCCAGTCCCAGATCAATTGTGCGGCTGCTGAAGCTTTCGCGCACGCCGACAATCTCTGTTGTGAAGGTTTGCGATTCACCGCGTGGCAGCTTGACTGTGAGCGTGGCCGTCTGGCCCACCAGATCGGCATACGCCTGGCCGCCGGTCAGCAGGCGGTCGGCCAGACCCGATGTCAGAACCATGCCGGCGTTTTCACCGTCGCCAAAGAGTTGGCCGGCCAGCGGTTCGTTGACGCCGCCAAACTGAAAGTTGCGCTCGCCCATGTCGGACGAGACGCGCACCGGCAGCGATTGGTCTTGCAGCGTCATGGTGAGATCGACGCCGCTGGGGAGTTGGAGCTGAGGGGTAACGGCCGTTACCCCCGGAATTGCCCGCAGCTTGGCCACAATGTCTGGCGTGATGGGCTGCTGGGGTTTTGGCGGGGCAAAGGGATCAAAACTGTCCAGCGCTGCTTCGTCATACATCGGGTTGACAAAAATGTTCTCCAGGCCGATGGTCTCGAAGTTGCGCTGCACTTCCTTTTGCACGCCCACGCCAAACGAGACCATGGCTACCAGGGTGATGATGCCAATCAACACGCCGCCCGCCGTGAGCATGTTGCGCACCGGCCGCCGCCCCAGGTTGCGTAACGCCGTGCGGGCAATATCGGCAAAGGAAAGGCGGCTGGAGGAGGCGTGGGGAATAGGTTGTGGGGAGTGGGGCGTATCGGCATCAGGCCGCGCTCCAGGTTCCGTGTCGCGCGTTCTGCGTTCTTCCTTCGCCACCTGCCCGTCCTTTAGATGGACCACCCGATCGGCGTAGGCGGCCACGTCGGCGTCGTGGGTGACAACGATGAGGGTGATGCCCTGCTCTTTGTTGAGCGTTTGCAGCAAGCCCATGACTTCTGCGCCGGTGGCCGAGTCCAGGTTGCCGGTCGGCTCGTCGGCCAGGATGAGCGAGGGGTTGTGGATGAGGGCGCGGGCTACGGCCGTGCGCTGCTGCTCGCCGCCCGATAGTTCAGTGGGGTAATGGTCCAGCCGGTGGCCCAGGCCCACTTTTTGCAGCATCGCGGCGGCGCGTTCGGCGCGTTCGGCCGGGTTGACCCCGGCGAGGGTGAGGGGGATGGCGACGTTTTCGACGGCCGTTAGCCGGGGCAGCAGGTTAAAACTCTGAAAAATGAAACCGACGCGGTGGCGGCGATGCGCCGTGCGCGCTTTGCCGTCGGCGTTGTGCAGGGGCAGGCCAGCCACCCAAAGCTCGCCCGAAGACGGCCTGTCCAGGCCGCCGAGCAGGTTGAGCAAGGTAGATTTGCCAGACCCGGACGGTCCGACGAGGGCGACAAACTCGCCCGGCGTGATGGTCAGGTCGATGCCGCGCAGCGCCCACACATCCATCTCGCCGCGCTGAAAGTGGCGTTCGAGGTTTGATATTTGAATTGTATTATCCATGGAGTTGAAAGAGTTTGGAGCTTGGTCCTATCTCCAAGCTACATTGTATCTACTCAAGAGACCCTAAGGGTTTGACGAGCGCAAGTCGAATTTCTCGAAGCCAAACCCTTAGGGTCTGCTCAAGAGACCCTAAGGGTTTGACGAGCGCAAGTCGAATTTTTCGAGGCTAAACCCTTAGGGTCTGCTCAAGAGACCCTAAGGGTTTGACGAGCGCAAGTCGAATTTCTCGAGGCCAAACCCTTAGGGTCTTTGGTTAGTCAGTCTATTGCAGCGATTCGGCTAAAGCGAGCGCTTCGGCCGGGGTCAGGTCGCCGCCAATCCAGTAGGTGACGTCGCCATCGGTCCAGGTGAGCAAGCTTTGCGCGCCGTTTTCATCGCGGTAGAGGGTTCCATCTACGCCGCGCACGCTCACGGTTTCGCCAGTTTGGTCACGTTCGGGCACGGCCGTTGCCGGGCCTTGAGCCACCGTAAAGCCGCCATCGGCGCGCGTGTAGCGCTGCACAACGGCCCCGCGTATTTCTGTCGCGCTGACAAAAGTGGCATCGGCGGGCAGCGTGGTTGGTGAAAGGGCGTCCAGATTGGCGGTTTGTTCGGCCGTTAATTCTTGCGGTTTCAGGTCGGCCAGGCGAACCACTTCTGCGCCTTCGGGAATGACAAAGGTGAAGAGGCTGTCATCAACGCCCTGGTTGAGTTCCAGGGTTGTGGCCGTGGCGCTGCCGGAACCCATCGCGCCTTCGGCGTATTCTACCGACAGCGGCGCGCCGTCTTCAGGGCGCACGTAAACCTTCAGGAAACCACCGGCGGCGCGGACCTCATCGGGCATTTGTTCCGGGATGGGGATCAGGCGCAGGCCGTGGGCGTTGCTGCTGCCGATTTGGGCATCGGTGATGCGTTCGGCGGTGAAGTATTCCAGCAGTTTGGCGACGGCTTCTTCCGGGGTTTCGGGATGGTCCATTTCGTCGTGGTTGAAGTTGGGATCGGCCTCGAATTGTTGGTCGGCCATTTGTTCGGCGATGTAGGCGGCGGCTTCGTCGGCATTACCGACGAGGACTTTGTTTTCTTGTGGATTCCACAGCCAGAAGTTGTAGCCATCGGTAACGGCCGTTGTCCCCACCATCGCGCTTTCGGTTGCCTCCAGCACTTCGGCGCGGAAGGCGGGTTCACCGTTGGGTCCTACGGCCAGTTTGGCCCACATTTCCACAGTCCCGCTGGCGCTCATATCTGGCGTGTTTACGTTAAACGTGGCCACGGTGTGCCCATCGGTAACGGTTTGCATGGTTTCCATGGCTTGCACCAGCAGGTCTTCGGCGGTGGGCTGCATGGCAAAGGCGGCCAGGCCCAGGCTGGCCAGCAATAGTAAGACGATAGAACCGATCAATAGTTTTTTGTTTTGCATGGGTGACTCCTTATGTGACGCTTAAAATGCATTTCTTTGGTTACTTTGTTTGGAGGGTGTGTTTGTGAACGTCTTATTTAGATTTTAGATCGTTCACCCCTTAAACACCATACTGGCACGCTTTGTGACAGGCTTTGCTCATCAATTTATCAGGGCAGGGGCGATGGGGGAGGAAACGGCCGTGACCCAACCGCAGTAAAAAGGGCAACCTGATTGGTTGCCCCCGAAAATTTATAAACGGTAGTTTGTGAAACCAATAACCGGGGTTATCGGCAGAACAAATAGGAATTGTCAGGTGGGTTTAATCGTCGTAGGCGGCGGGGAAATCCTCGTAGCTGTTTTGGGGGCTTCGGGTACGGGTGTGGCGTGGTTCTTCCTCGTAAGAGAGATCTTCAAACGCCCAGTCGAGTTCCAACGGTGTCAGATCGACAACCTCCAAAGCGGTCCCACATTCCCGGCATTGAATCCGCTGGCCCAGTCTTGGGGTGCGCAATCTTACCCGGGAGTCGCATTCAGGACAGTAACTAAATTCTTTCTTTACGGTCATCCTTTCAACCTCACACTAACAACTCGTCTGCTCCGTTGATTTTGGGTGTCGATTTTAGGAGCAGCGTACTTACATATTCGGCCAAAATACAAGATTCGTGTGCGAAAGTTTGGGGCATACGTGTTTAAAATCCGTACAAATACAGGCGAAAATGTTTCAATTGTGTGCCAAAACGGCTTTCAGGCGTTCTCCAGGGTAAATCGGTAGCCGACACCGGGTACATTTTGGATGAATTGAGGTGTTGAACTGTCTGGTTCCATCTTGCGCCGCAGGCGGCTGATCAGTCCGCGCACCAGTTCGCGGCTGCCCTGGCCGGTGTAGCCCCACACGCGCTCGACGATCAAATCTACGGGCACAACTTGTTCGCGGTTGACCATGAGGATGTAGAGCAGGCGGAATTCCAGTTGGGTCAGGCGGCGTGGTTTTTGGCCGAGGATGGTGACGGTGCGTGTGTCGGGGTCTAGCTTGACTTCGTTAACGTCTAGCTGTGGCAAGACGAAGGTGGGGATGGTGCGTGTGCGCCGCAGGAGCGCGAGGATGTATTCGTGGAGGACGCGCGGGGCGACGGGGCGGGAGAGGACCAAATCGGCGCCGGCGTGAAGCAGCTGGCAGAGTTCGTCTTCGGAGGGGTTTTCGACAATGACCAGGCAGGGGATTTGGGTGACGTTGCGCAGTTCGAGGAGGTCGTTTGGTAGTTGACGGCCGTCTTTCACTGCCACCAAAACAAGATCGGCCGGGTGTTCTAACCATTTGACGGCGATGGCATGCAGATCACGGCCGTTGGCCACCGACAGCCCGGCATGTTTCAGCACAAAACTCAGAATATCGCGTTCGTCAGGATTTGAAACAACCAGAATGGCCTGCATGACACAACCACCCGATTTACCGCGTTAATGCGGTTGGAGCAAGGTAATGATAGAGAAAAAGTGGCAAATACTGCCGCCCAGCACAAACAGATGCCAGATGGCGTGGTTATAGGGTAATTTTTCCCAGGCGTAGAAGATGACGCCCAGCGTATACACCACCCCGCCCGCCACCAGCATGAAAACGCCAGTTGGCGGAATGGCGGCCATCATTTGTTTAAAGACCAGGACGCACATCCAGCCCATGAGGACGTAGATGATGGTGGCGATGATCTCCAATTTGCCCAGAAAGAACATTTTCCAGACGATGCCGGCCGCAGCCATACCCCAGACCAGCGCAAAAAAGGTCCAGCCAACGGCCGTGCCGCGCAAACTCACCAACAAAAAAGGCGTATATGTTCCGGCTATGAGTACATAAATAGAGGCGTGATCAAACTTGCGCAGCGCGGCTTTGGCGCGCGGACTTTGCAGGCTGTGATAAAGCGTCGAAGCCAGATAGAGCAAAAGCAGGCTGCTGCCGTAAATGCTAAAACTGATAATGCGCCAGATGTCGCCGTAAACCACAGCCAAAACCACAAGCACAACGAGGCCGGCGACGCTTAAAGCCGCGCCAATGCCATGCGTGATGCTGTTGGCGATTTCTTCGTTACGGGTATAAAACGGATTTTTCCAACTGGGTTTTTCTTGTAACAACCACATGATTTGTTTCTTCCTGATTGGTAAGACCGCAAGGGTTTGATTTCCAAGAGGTCTAACCTTTCACGGGCTAACCCTGAGGGTCTAATAGCCCTGAATGTACCGCAACGACGTTTGTGGCTCGCTCAGATATTCGACGCCGTCAGCTGTTACCAGCACATCTTCTTCCAGACTCATCATCCCCCGCTCCGGCACGATCACGTGCAGTTCCAGGGTGAATATGTTGCCCACTTCTACCGGCAGATCACAAATACCGGCATACCGTTCCCAACGTGGCCCCAACACCGTGGCGCCATCGTGGGCGACGCGCCCCAGCAGGTGGCCAAAAGCGTGCATGTATTCCGGGTAGCCGTTCTCGACGATGTGGGCGCGGGCGGCGGCGTCCACCTGCCAGCCGGGGACGCCGGGGCGCAGGGCAGCTTCGCCGGCTTTGATGGCTCCCAGGACGACCTCGAAGGCGCGCTGCACTTCCGGCGGCGCGGCCGTTTCGCCATCGTCCAGCACGTACCACATGCGCTGGATGTCTGAGCAGTAATCGTTTTGCCTCACGCCCAGGTCCATGTGCAGGGTGTGGCCTTTTTGCAGAGCCACATCGCCCGGCGCGGCGTGCCCGGAGGCGGATTCTGGCCCGCAGGTGACGATGGGGTTGAACGGTTTGGGCCAGGCGTAACCAAGACCCAGGGAATCGATACGGCCGTGTACAAATTCCGCAATTTCCCGCTGTGTCATCCCCGGTCGGACAAACTCTTCCACTTCATCGAACAACGTTTCCGTGGTGGCTACCGCCTGCCGTACCCGCTCAATTTCTGCCTGGCTCTTGCGGCCGCGCAGGGCGGCAATGATTTTTTCGGCCGAAATCAGGCGGTCGGCGTAGGGCGTGCCGGCAAGCATGACCTGCAAAGAGCGGTACATGCCCAGGCTCAAGCCATCGGCGGCCACGTCGTTTTCGGAATAGTTGATGGCGATCTGCGCCGGGTCCAATTTTGCCAGCGCCTCGCGCAGCGGCTGGCTGATGCCCTGGTGGTAGTCGATGACTTGGTAAAGGCCCAGATTGCGCGCGTTTTCGGCGTCGAAGTGGCCGATAATGCACACATGGCGGCCAGAACGGCTGACGATGAAGGCTGTTTTCCAGGTCACGTCAATATCGGCAATGAGTTCCAGCGCCGGATCGGGCTGGAGGCTGGTTTCGCGGACAAATGTCAGCCAGGCGTCCACGTTTAGTTCATCGAGAATGGCGGTAGCCTGGGCAAGTTTTTCTTGGATCAGTTGCGTGTTATTCATAAGGATGGAGTGAGCCTATTTTCAGGTGGGCATAAAAATTTTATTGTACATCAGGTATGCGGCGATGAAGACAAAGCGAAGGCGTTGTGTCATGCAGCGCTTATTCTTCCTCGCCAACAATGGTTTCATAAATGGATTGCAGCTCTTCGTCGGAGTAGTAGTGGATGACTACCTGGCCGCCTTTGCGCTTTTTGTTGATGGTGACGCGGGTTCCCAGGGAATGCTCAAACTGGGTTTGCAGGTCGGCCAATTCCGGCGGGAGTTTTTTCTTGGGTTTGGGCGCCGGTTTTTCCTCAGCCAGCAGGTTTTTGACGTGCTGCTCGGTTTGGCGCACGCTTAGATCCAGCTTCATGATTTGTTTCATGGCGTTGGTTTGCATTTCTGGCGTGGGAAGGGGGAGGAGCGCACGGCCGTGTGCCCCGCTAATTTGCCCGTCGCTAACAGCTTGTTGGATGTTGGGCGGCAGGGTGAGCAGGCGCAGCAGGTTGGCCACGGTGGAGCGCCCTTTGCCCACTCGTTTGGCCACTTCTTCCTGAGTCAGGCCAAACCCTTCCATGAGCTGCTGGTAGGCGAAGGCTTCTTCCAGAGCGTTGAGGTCGGCGCGCTGGATGTTTTCGATGATCGCCAGTTCCAGCATGGCCTGGGGGGTGGCTTCTTTAATGATCGCCGGGAGTTTTTCTAGCCCGGCAAGCTGTGAGGCGCGCCAGCGGCGTTCACCGGCGATGAGGATGAATTTGCCGTCTTGTTGGGTGACGACGAGCGGCTGGATGAGACCATGTTCGGTGATGGAAGCGGCCAATTCGGCCAACTGTTCGTCGTTGAAGGTGGTGCGGGGTTGATGGGGATTGGGGTAGATGTCGGCGACGGGAATCAGGCGGATGTCGTCGTTGGAAACGGCCGTGTCCGCCGTGGGTATCAGTGCGCCCAATCCGCGCCCCAGTCCGTGTTTTTTGGTCATGCCGTTGTTTCCTTTACCTGGTCGCCCTTTAGAATTTCGGACGTCAGGACTTTGTAGGCCAGCGCGCCGGGGGAAGTGGGCGCGTAAATGTTGATGGGCTGCCCGAAGCTGGGCGCTTCGCTCAGGCGCACATTGCGCGGCACGATCGTGCGAAAAACTTTGCCGGGGAAGTGGTTGCGCACCTCTTCCACCACCTGTCGGCTCAGGTTGGTGCGGCTGTCGTACATGGTCATAATCAGGCCGCGAATGGACAGGGCGGGGTTGAGATATTTGCGGACCAGTTCGATGGTTTGGGTGAGCTGCGAGAGACCTTCCAGGGCCAGATATTCGCACTGCACGGGGATGAGCACGCCGTCGCGGGCAGCGGTGAGGGCGTTGACGGTGAGCAGGCTCAGGCTGGGCGGGCAGTCGATGAGGATGTAGTCGTAACGGCCGTTCAGCCCATCCAGCGCCTTTTGCAGCCGGTACTCGCGGCCAATCGCATTCACCAGTTCCACTTCCGCGCCGGACAGGCCAGGGCTGGAGGGCACAATATCCAGCTTAAATTCCGGCAGACTGATGCGCACGGCGTCGACCGATGCCTCTTCTAAGAGCAGCTCATAAATGGAGACGGGGACGGCCGTTTTATCTACGCCTAACCCGGATGTGGCGTTGGCTTGCGGGTCGATGTCGACCAGCAGCGTGCGCCGGCCGCTGCCGGCCAGGTAGGCGCACAGGTTGATGACGCTGGTGGTTTTTCCTACGCCACCCTTTTGGTTCACAATCGCATAAATCTTGGTCATAAATAGCTCTCGGCTAGGAGTTTTTGATGAGTTGTTGGATGGCGTTTAATTTTTCGTCGATGCCATCCAGTTCTACGGAACGGGCGGCAATGTCGTTGGCAAAGCGGCCTGCTTCCCAGGGGTTGCCGCCGGTCTGGTGCAGGCGGATAAAAAAGGCGGCGGCAAAGATGTCGCCCGCGCCGGTGGCGTTGATTTCTTGGGCGCGGCGTGTGGGCAGGTGGCGAATTTCGTCTTCAAAGTAGATGGTGCAGCCGTCGTAACCTTTGGTGACGACCAGCAGGCGCGACCATTGGCGAAACTGGTCTAGCTGATTGTCATCGCGCAAATCTTCGTGGCTGAGGATGACGGCCGCGGCCAGGGGAAGAACTTCGCGCGCTTCGGGCCAGTCGGTGGGGTAGACACGGCCGTTCTTATCCCAGCGGCGCATCCAGCCTTGCGGCGTCAGCCCTACCAGGCTGTTGCTGAAGTGGCGAATGACGGCCGGGTCGATTTCGTTGGCGATGGGGGCCAGGTGAACGATGTCGGCGCGCTGCCAGTCAGCGGGAACGTGGGCGGGCAGGATGGGCGCGGCCTGGGCGTGCAGGGTTTGGATACGGCCGTTGGCCGTGTACACATTTTCAAAAGTGGTTGTTTGGTTGGCCACGATGGTGTGCAGATGGATGCCTTCCAGGTGGCGCTGCCAGGAAAAATCGGCGCTGCTGCTGGTGAGTACGGCCGTTTCACAGCCCAATGCCTGCGCCAGCCGCCCAGAAAAGGAAACCGTACCGCCTAATTGTGGCCCGGTTGGGGAAATATCTGCGCTAATGTGACCAATTGCCAGGTAATCGATGTGTGTCATGCCGCAGAAATTCTAACATATAGCGGGGGCGATAGCGAGAGCCGGAGATTGTGCGCAGCGTGTAGACCTTGGAGAGTGGAAAGAAAGAACGGAACAGCCCCAACCCAATCCCACGCTCTCCTGAAATACACCGCTGCCACATCTCCTCTTGCTCTGACTCTAGCTCTAGCTCTCTGCTTCCTGTACAATAAGTTTAATTCACTCAGGAGAATCAGATGTCTTTTCGTCGGATGGTGCCTTTCCTTTTGTTGAACATTCTGGTGTCGGCGGCCGTGGTGCTGGCGATTTTGTATTGGTGGGATGGTCGCAATGGCGGCGTTGATAGGGTGGCAGCAGTGGCGACGGCAACGGCCGTAATCCCCACACCAGACATCAGCGCCCAACTTGGCGAGGCGGCGGCTCCGGCAGCAGAAGATGGGGCTGGCGCGGTAGAAGAGGCAACGGCCGTTAGCGACGGCCCCACCACCCACACCGTACAGTCGGGTGATACCCTCGGCAGCATCAGCACGCGCTACGAAGTTTCCATAGAAGACATCATGGCCGCCAACGGGATCGATAACCCCAACTTTCTGAGTGTCGGCCAGCAGATCATCATCCCCATCGGCGGATTGGCAACGCCAACGGCCGTACCCACCAACACCCCACTTCCTGGCGTGCCGCCCACGCCCATCCCCACCGAAGCCGCCGCTGCCCAGGGAGAAGCCATCCTCCAGATCGGCGATGTGATCGGCGCCGGCTCCATCACCGATGAAGCCGTGCAAATCATCAACTCCGGCACACGCCAGATCAACCTGCTTGGCTGGACCCTCAGCGACGAAAGTGGTTTTGTGTACCGATTTGCTCAGGTTACGCTCTTTGGCGAAGGCGCGGGCATCCTCATCCACACCGAAACCGGCAACAACAGCCCGACCGATTTATTCTGGGGGTTGGAATCGCCTGTTTGGGAATCCGGAGAGACCGTTACGCTCACCGATGATGCCGGGTCAATCCGGGATACCTTCACGATTCCTTAGCGCAGTTGTTGGCGGAAAGTTGCTAGTGGCAAGCATTGACCACTAATTATTCCCCCCATTGCTCACAAACAACTCCCGACCGACACCTGAAGGAGAGAAACTCATGCGTGGTTTGGTAGACAAAAAAGGCGAACAGTTTGCCGTCTTGCGCGGGCAAATATTGTACGATCTGGAAGATGTGGCCACCGGCAAGCGTGAAGGCGATTTTATTGTCGATCTGGCCGGTAAACGGGTCTGGCGTATCGTTGGCGATGGCGTGTATAGCCTGGACGGTTCAGAATCCATCGGCTATTTTGGCAGCGATATGCCCGAAAGAATGACGTGGTAAATAAACTGTTGGCTGAGCGGGTCAGGAACAGTTGCCCCGCTCAGCCGCACACATAAGGAAACCCCCATGCGATTAGGCGCACACATGAGCACGGCCGGCGGAGCATATACGGCCTTTAAACGCGGCGATGAAACCGGCTGCGAGACCATGCTGATCTTTACCAAAAGCAATCGCCAATGGCAGGCGAAGCCGCTGACCGACAAAGATATTGCCCAATTCCGCGAAGCGGCGCAGGCAAATAGCCACATTTTTCCGGTGGCCGTACACGCCAGTTATTTGATTAATGTGGCCTCGCCGGATGAGGCGCTGTGGGAGAAATCTTACCAGGCGTTGAAGGTGGAGGTGGAACGCTGCGGGCAGTTGGGCATTCCGCTGCTTACGTTTCACCCGGGTTCTTTTGTGGGCGGTGATGAGGCGACCGGGCTGGCGCATATTGCCCGGGCTTTGCGGCGATTGTTGGCGGAAACGGCCGTTTCCGCTCCCCACGTCACCATCTGCCCCGAAACAATGGCCGGGCAGGGAACCAATCTGGGCTGCACCTTTGCCCAATTGGCCTGGATATTGAACGAGGCTGGTCCAGACGAACGCCTGGGCGTTTGTTTCGATACCTGCCACGTTTTTGCCGCCGGTTACGATATTCGCACGCCGGAAGCCTACGCGGCCACCATGGCCGAGTTCGACCGGCTAATCGGCCTGGATCGAATCAAGTTTTTCCACTTCAACGACAGCAAACACGAGATGGGATCTAACAAAGACCGTCATGAGCATATCGGCCGGGGGTTCATTGGCGCGGCTGGTTTTGCCAACTTTGTGAACGATCCGCGTTGGGCCAATCATGCCGCCCACCTGGAAACGCCGAAGACGGAAGAAGATGAAGACGGCCGTGACATCGAAATGGATCCGGTTAATCTGGCGACATTACGCAGCTTGATAATAAACTAAAACCGCAAATCTAAACCAACAAAGCGAGGTTTCCATGGCAGTTTCCAGTATCTTTAATGATGCCATTGGCCCGGTCATGCGCGGTCCTTCCAGTTCCCACAGCGCCGCCGGGTGTCGCATGGGCCTGCTCTTGCGCGACCTGATCGATGGCGAAATTGAGGAAGTAGTCATTGATTATGATCCCAACGGCTCCCTGGTGACCACGCACGAGAGCCAGGGGACCGACATGGGCCTGTATGGCGGTCTTCTCGGCTGGCAGGCCGATGATGCGCGCATGGAATCATACAGGGAAGGCATTCAGGCGGCCGGCATCGCCATTCAGGTGAATTACCTGAGCTATGGGGCGACTCATCCCAACATGTACCGCATTCGCATTTCTAACTCGCGGGTTTCGCATACATTCACGGCCATTTCTACCGGCGGCGGCATGATTGAGGTGCAAGAGATAGACGGCACGGCCGTTTCCATGAACGGCGATTACCACGAACTGCTGATATACGGCCGTAACCTGCCCGCCATCCAGGCACAGCTCCCGGCCGCCCTGGCCTATGATTTTCTCGAACACCACATCGGCGACAGGCAGTTTGTCGAACTCAAAAGCGCCACTCCCTTTGCCATCGACGATATAGCGGCCCTTGAAGCGCTGAAAGATGTGGATTTTGTGCGCTATTTACAGCCGGTTCTGCCCATTTTGTCGCGCAAGGATTTAGAGGTTCCATTTATTTACTGCGAGGATATGTTGGCATACGGCCGTGATCACGGCCTGAACCTGTGGGAATTGGCCGTGCGCTACGAAAGCGCGCGCGGCGGCATCACCGAAGCCGACGTGTGCCAGCGAATGAGCCACATCGTCCGCCTGATGGACAATTCCATCCAACAAGGCTTACGCGGCACCTACTACGAAGATCGTATCTTGCCTTGCCAATCCGTTGGCTTCAGACAGCGCATGGTCAGCCAAACGCTCATCAACGGCGAACCGTTGAACACCATGATCCTATACGTCACAGCCATGATGGAAATAAAAAGCTCGATGGGCGTTATTGTAGCCGCGCCGACGGCCGGGTCTTGCGGCGCATTGCCCGGCGCTATTCTGGGCGCAGCGGCCGTTATGGGCAAAGGCGAAGAAGACATCGTCCACGCCATGCTGGCCGCCGGCATGATTGGCGTCTTCATTTCTGAGCACGCCACTTTTTCCGCCGAAGTGGGTGGCTGCCAGGCGGAATGCGGCGCCGGCTCGGCCATGGCTGCGGCCGGTCTGGTCGTTTTAGCTGGCGGCACATTGGAACAATCGGCGGCGGCGGCTTCGCTGGCGCTGCAAAATTCACTGGGCATGATCTGCGATCCGATTGGCAAGCGCGTGGAAGCGCCTTGCCTGGGGCGCAATGTCATGGCGGCCTCCAACGCGCTTTCTTGCGCCAACATGGCCCTGGCTAATTATGATCCGGTCATTACGTTTGATGAAGTGGTGGCGACGATGCTGGCCGTGGGCAACAGCATGACCCACGAACTGCGCTGCACAGGACTGGGCGGATTGGCCATCACGCCATCGGCCATTGCCGTGGAAAAACGATTGCAGCAGTTCCGAAGCTGTTAGAAACGCGGATAAAATAACCTCTAGCAGTCTGTCGGAGAACCTCTTTTTGTAGCCGGGGTATCCTTACCCCGCCTCTGGAAGACGCGGTAAGAAACCGCGGCTACGTGTACTTTTCCGACAAACTGCTAGGAGAATTAGAGACTGGAGAGGAGAGTAGAGATTGGTTCAATCTCCAGTCTCCAATCTCAGTTCTCAGTTCTGCAAGCCGTTTAATTATCGTTCCAAAAGCATTCTGGATGGTGACAAAAGAGAAACACATGATGGAAGATAAACTAAAACCTAAGAATATTGATGAGTATATTGCGGCATTTCCCGAAGATGTCCAGGTGATGTTGGCAGAACTCAGGGCGACTATTCAGGCCGCCGCGCCGGCCGCAGAAGAAAAAATCAGCTATCAAATGCCCACCTTTGCCCTGAACGGGAATCTGGTTCATTTTGCGGCCTTTAAAAACCATATCGGTTTATACCCCGCGCCCACAGGTATGGAGGCGTTTCAGGAAGAATTGTCGGTCTATAAGACAGGCAAGGGTTCGGTGCAGTTTCCCATCGACCAGCCGCTGCCGTTGGATCTGATCCGCAAAATTGTTCAGTATCGGGTAGCGGAAAATGCACAAAGAGCGGCGGCCAAATCGAAAAAATAGCCCATTGACCAGCCCCGTATACACAAGGAACTTTTTCATGATGATTGTTGACGCCCATTTGGATATTGCTTATAACGCGCTGAATCACGGCCGTTCCCCCCTCCATCCCATTTCTTACACACGCGCCCAAGAAGAGCCAGATGGCGAACGAGGTCAGGCCACCGTCTCATTCCCAGACATGCGCCAGGGCGGCGTTGGATTGGTCTTTGGCACGCTGTTTGTCACCCCCAGCCATGCCAAAATCCCCACTCTGGCCGACAAAATGGTCTACCACAACGCCAACGAAGCCTTTGGCTATGGCATGAAGCAGCTCGATTTCTACCATCGCCTGGTCGACGAAAATCAATCGCTCCGCCTCGTCACCCATCAAGCCGCCCTGGATGAAGTGCTGGCAAGCCATCAAGACGACAATCCTGCGCCGCTGTTGGGCATTGTGCCGCTCATGGAAGGCGCCGACCCCATCCGCGAGCCGGAAGAGGCGGAAATGTGGTATGAACGCGGCCTACGTCTGATCGGCCTGGCCTGGGACGACACGCGCTACGCGACCGGCGGCTGGACGCGCACCGACGACGGCCTGACCAAAGAGGGCTACCGCCTGCTGGAAGTGATGGCCGATCTGGGTTTTATTCTGGACCTGACCCATATGAGCGAGAAATCAACCATCGAAGCGCTGGAACGCTACGAAGGTGTGACCGTGGCCACGCACAGCAACTGCCGGGCGCTGGTCCCCGGCACGCGCCAGCTCAGCGATACGCAAATTCGCCTGATAGGTGAGCGGGATGGGGTGATTGGCACGGTGTTGTACAACGCTTTTTTGCAGCCCGGCTGGCGTAAGGGAGATCGCAAAGCGGCGGTGACGTTGGACCATGTGGTGGCCAATATCGACCACGTTTGCCAGGTGTTGGGCAGCGCCCGCAGCGTGGGCATTGGCAGCGACCTGGATGGCGGGTTTGGCGCGGAACACATCCCCGCCGAATTGGACAGCATCGCCGACCTGGGCAAAATTGGGGACGCGCTGCTGGCGCGTGGCTACGAAACGTCGGATGTGGCAGGCATTATGAGCGGCAACTGGCTGCGCATTCTGCGGCGCGCGCTTCCCTGAACCAGAAGGCGATTTGCGATTTGCGATTGAGAGTCAGTCAATCAGGTCTCCAAGTCTCCAGGTCTCCAAGTCTCAGACTGCCTTCACGTTGGCGACGCCTGAGAGGCGGCGCAGGCTGCCGATCAGGTCCTGGCAAATTTTGGTGTGTTGGTTGGGGAAATCGATGGCCCAGCCATGCCCGGCTAATTCCAGGGTGAGGGCGTCTTCGCCTTCGTATTTAGCCGCTTCTTCCAGAGCGCGGCGGCACACATCCTTCCAATTTCCCACCGGCTTAATTTCTACCACGACTGTTTTGACGTTGTTGGCTATCCGGCTGGCCTGTTTGTCGCCAAAGACGATGGGCGGGGCGGGCGGGGCTGCTGGTTTGGCGGTTTTGGTTGGTTTGGTGGTTGGTTTGTTTGTTTGTTTGTTGGCGGCGGGGCCACGGCCGTTTCCCGTTCACGCCGGGCTGCGGCTGGTTGTGGGTTCGACAACGGCCGTGCCACACTATCTTCATCAAAATTCGGCGGCGGCGGCGGGCCGTCAAAATCATCTTCGGCGTCCTGGTCGCCATCGTCGAGGTAATCGGGTTCGGCCGGCGGGGTGTAAGCCAGGAATGGTTCGTGCAAACGGCCGTTGCCGTTCCCGTTCCCATTCCCCGGCCGTCGGCCATTGCCCAGCAAATGCCCCTCATCGTCGGCGGCGACGCCATTTTCCACCTTCGTCTGCACCCGATCCACAATGATGTTCACGTCGTCGCCTTTGGTTTGCACCTTGCCCGTCACCAGCATCACCTGGTCCACGCTCACCAGATCGCGGAATTCCTTCCAGGTGCGCGGGAAAAAGACCACGTCGATCTTGTGGTCCAGGTCTTCCAGCGTGGCAAAGGCCATGGGGTCGCCCTTTTTGGTTGTCAGGGTGCGCAAGGTGCTGATCATGCCGGCGACTTTGACGGTTTTGCCGTTGTCGGTCGCCTGAATTTCGCCGATAGGGCCGCTGGTGTGCGGTTGGAGTTGGGCCAACGGCCGTTCCAATGGATGTTCCGAAACGTGTACGCCCAAAGCTTCTTTCTCCCATTCTAACAAAGTTTTGTGGTCTATTTTCTCCACGCTGTCCGCCGGATGCAGTAAATCGACGGCTAATTGCAGCGCCGGCGCGCCGGTCAGGCCGCCAAACAGGCTCATCTGTCCCTGGGCGGCGGCGTTGTGGGTGCTGCTGCTGTACCCAACGATGCGGTCCAGCGCATCCATAAACTGCGCCGGCGTGCCCCATTCATCGAAAGCCCGCCCTTTGATCATGTATTCTAACGGCCGTTTGCCCACGCGCCGCAAATCTACCCGGTCGCAGAGGTCTTGCAGGCTGGTGAAACGGCCGTTCGCCTGCCGCTCTTCCAAAATCAGGTTCAGCGCCGCTGCCCCGGCATTTTTGATCGCGCCCAGGCCAAAGCGGATTAACGGCCGTTCCTGCTCATCTTCAATCGTAAAATCCAGCCCGGAGTGGTTCACATCCGGCGGGGCCACATCAATGCCCAGGTTCTTGGCCTCGGCAAAATAACGCCGCACCTTGTCTGTGTTGTCCCGTTCCACCGAAAGCATGGCGGTTAGATATTCCACCGGGTAATGGGCCTTCAGGAAGGCCGTCTGGCAGGTAACTTTGGCATAATCGGCCGCGTGGGCCTTGTTAAACCCATACCGCGCAAAAAATTCAATATCGCCCCAGATCGCGTCGCATACCTGCTGGCTGAAGCCACGAGCCATCGCTCCTTCGGTAAACTGAATCTGATGCTCTTCCATCAGCTTCTTTTTCTTCTTGGCCACCGCTTTGCGGATCATATCCGCTTCGCCTGGCTCGTAGCCGGCCAGGTCCGACGCAATGCGGATGATTTGCTCCTGGTAGACCAGAATGCCGTAGGTGTCTTTGAGGATGGGTTCCAGGGCTGGGGTGTGGTACTCGACGATGTTTTTGTGGTCGTAAATTTCGGCGTGCATACGCCGGATATATTCGGGAATGTTGTCCATTGGGCCGGGACGATACAGCGAGATGGCGGCGATGATGTGGTCGAAGCGGCGCGGCTTCATTTCCATCATCAGGCGGCGCATGCCCGCGCCTTCCACCTGGAACACCCCGGCCACGACGCCCCGACTCAGCATATCAAACAACGCTTCCGGCTTTTTGGTGGGGTCCGGGCCAACTTGCCCTTCGTCGTAGGGGATGTTGTCCATGGTGTAGACTGTGCCGTACCGTTCTTCAATCAGGCGGGCGGCCAGACGCATTACCGTGAGGGTGCTGAGGCCCAGAAAGTCCACTTTAAGCAGGCCAATGGATTCGACAATTTCCATCGGCCACTGCGTCACGCGGTCCACGCCGCCCAGCCCTTCGTCGCCGCTGGTGGGTTTGTTCAGGGGCACGTATTCTTGCAATGGCCGGTCGGAGACGATGACGCCGGCGGCGTGGCTGGAGGCATGGCGGGCCACGCCTTCCAGGTTGCGGGCGGTGTCCAGGAGGGTTTTAACGGCCGTTTCCCCCTTATACCGCTCCTCCAATTCCGACGAATAAAACTCATGCTCTTTATCCAGCACATTTTCAATTTTCACCGGCTTGCCCGGAACCGCCGGAACCAATCGCGCAATGCTGTCTACCTCTGACAGCGGCATGTCCATCGCCCGCCCCACATCGCGGATGGCCGCGCGCGCGCCCAACGTGCCAAACGTGATGATCTGCGCCACCTTTTCCGCGCCATAGCGCCGTTTGGTATAGGCCACCATCAACCCGCGCACGTCATCGGGGTAATCCAGGTCAATGTCGGGCATAGACACGCGCCCAGGATTCAGGAACCGTTCAAAAATCAGGCCGTTTACCAGTGGGTCGATGCTGGTGATGCCCAGCGTATAAGCCACCACCGACCCGGCGCCGGAACCACGCACGTTCCACCAGATGTCGTTGTCTTTCCACTCCTGGTAATTGTCGTGGGGGAACGGGTCTTGATGCATTTCCCACCAGGCGTCGCTGCGCGCGGCCCACTCGCACAAATCCCACACAATGAGGAAGTAGGTGGCAAATCCCATCCGGCCAATAATGTTCAACTCATGGTCCAATCGAGCGCGCAGCGCATCATCGCTTTGGGCGCGTGTGTCGCCATAACGCCAGATTAGACCTTTCTCGCATAGTTGGCGCAGGTAACTATCGGCCGTGAATCCCTCTGGGGTTTCAAATTCCGGCAAATGGTAGCCTTCATGATCCAGGTTGATGTCGCACATGTCGGCAATGAGCAGGCTGTTGCGCAATGCGCCGGGGATTTCGCCGAAGAGCGCGCCCATTTCGCTGTGCGATTTCAGGTAATACTCTTTATCGGAGAAGGTGAGTTTGGGGGCGGCGATGGTAGAGCCGGTTTGGATGCACAGCAGCACTTCATGCGGATTGGCGTCTTCGGCGCGGGTATAGTGGACGTCGTTGGTTGCCAGGAAGTTATTTTCCAGGCCGTAATGCCCCGCCATCTCGATGAGCTTTTTGTTGATGTCGGTCAGTTCGGGGATGTGGTGCTCTTGCAGTTCGATGAAGAGGCGGTCTTTGCCAAAAATATCCAGGTATTCGCCCATCAGCTCGTGGGCCAGCTTCATTTTACCCGCGCCGATTGCCCGGGGAATCTCCCCGGCCATGCAGCCGGTGGTGGCGATGAGACCTTCGCTGTAACGCGCCATGAATGTCCGGTCGATGCGCGGTTTGTAATAGTAGCCATCTAACTGCGCCGCGCTGGCGATTTGCAGCAAATTCAGGTAACCGGTCTGGTTTTGGGCCAACAGCAGCATGTGGAAACGTTCTTTGTCTAGCTGCGCGTCTTTGTCGTGCATGGTGCGGGTCGCCAGGTATGTCTCGATGCCGATGATCGGTTTGATGCCGGCGCTTTTGGCGGCGCGGTAAAAAGGCATTGTGCCATACATCGCGCCGTGGTCGGTGAGGGCGATGGCCGGCTGGTTTAACTCGACGGCGCGCTGTACCAGATCGTTGATGCGGCTTAAGCCATCGAGCAAAGAAAACTCGCTGTGGACATGCAAATGGACAAAGGGTTGTTGATCGGTCATAGGTTTGTTTGTCTTGTTGTAACTATATAGACCCCAAGGGTTTGCTTCTGAGAATTTAAATGATTTGGGTATCAAACCCTTGGGGTCTTGCCAGAGAAACCTGAACAGTTACGTCTTGTTGTGTGGTGGGAACGGGCGGCGGTAGGGCGTGATGGTTGGTGTGCAGCCTGCTGCTGGCCTCCCGCAAATTTGTTGTGTTATCCCGCACCAAAGTATATCACACGGGGCTTTCTGTGAGAGAAATTTTAAGGATGGATTTGGCCCGACACGGCCGTCTGGTGGTAGACGGCCGTGTTCCCTGGCGTCCCTGGTTTGTTCGTTTGTCCGATGGTCTGTACAATGCTGCCTTATGGAATATGGCATCAAGTTTTTACGGCCGTTCTCTGAAAACGGTCAGCAAGCCCATCTGTATGTCGGGCAAAACCGTCTGTCGCTGGTGGCTGACTTTGGCACACCCTGGCTGCGGCATGGCGAACCCGGCAAGGTTCGGCTGGCACGGCCGTCTGGCGAAGCGCTGGCTTCGCTGGAGTTCCCTGGCCTCAAAACCACCAGCAAGGGCGGCGTTCCGCGCATCAGTTACGCGCTGATCTATGATCATGCTGTCTACGCCATCATCACCCAGCATACCTGGCCGAATTTAGGCGACGCAGACGCTGCGTCTTATTTTATGATTGAGGCAGAAGGACAGCGCTGGGCAGCCTTGAATCGGGAGGTGAACGGCCGTTCCCTTTCCCGCCAGTTTGTCCTCTGTGATAACGCCCCGGCAGCTTTAGAGCCGTATGCCCAATTCCTGGATAATTGTCAGGCCGCCCCTGTCGGGCAGATCCAGCGGCAGGCAGGCGCTGAAGAATATGAGGTCATTTTGCCAGACGGCCGTTTCCGCCAACCGCAGCTTATTCTGCTGGCCCTGGTCTTCCTCATTCACCAACTCCCCGGCTGATCAAATAAAATCAACCCAGACTGGCAAAAACCTGTTCTGCGGCGGCGATGGTGGCTTCGATCTCCGTTGGGCCGTGCGCTGTGGATATAAAACCTGCCTCAAACTGCGACGGAGCCAGATAAACCCCCTTGTCTAGCATAGCCTGGAAATAACGCCCAAAACGCTTTGTGTCGGACTGCACGGCCGTTTCCCAATTCACCACCGGCCCCGGCTGAAAAAACAGCCCAAACATCGTGCCTACTCGCTCTGTGCTGATGGGAATCCCCGCCTTTTTTTGCCGCCCCGGTCAGCCCGTCGATGAGCTGCGCGCCGGTGTTTTCCAATTTGGCCCAGACACCAGGTTCTTGAATCGCTTTCAATGTCTCAATTCCGGCCGTCATCGCCAGCGGATTGCCCGACAGCGTACCCGCCTGGTACATTGGCCCCGCCGGAGCCACCAGCGCCATAATCTCGCGCCGCCCGCCATACGCCCCAACCGGCAGCCCGCCGCCAATCACTTTGCCCAGGGCCGTCAGGTCTGGCCGAATGCCGTACAGCGTCTGCGCCCCGCCGGGATGGACGCGGAAGCCGGTCATCACCTCGTCAAAAATCAACAGCGCATCATTGCTGGCGGTCAGATCGCGCAATCCAGCCAAAAAGCCGTCCACCGGCGGAACCAGCCCCATGTTCCCGGCCACAGGCTCCACAATGACGGCCGCAATTTGTCCAGAGAATTGGTCAAACAACTGCGCGACAGCTTCCAGGTCATTGTAAGCCGCGACAAGGGTGTCGGCGGTGGTGGCTGCGGGCACGCCGGGCGAGTCGGGCAGGCCGAGGGTGGCCACACCCGAACCGGCCTGTACCAACAGCATGTCGGCGTGGCCGTGGTAATTGCCCTGGAATTTGATGATTTTGCTGCGCCCGGTAAAGGCGCGGGCCAGACGCAGAGCGCTCATGGTGGCTTCCGTGCCGGAATTGACAAAGCGGATCATCTCGATGGCGGGCATCAGGCCCATGACTTGCCGGGCGAGTTCGTTTTCCAGGGGGCTGGGCGCGCCGTAGCTGGTGCCGCGGGTAACGGCCGTTTGCAACGCCGCTACCACCCGCGGATGCGCATGGCCCAAAATCAGCGGTCCCCAGGAAAGCACGTAATCCACGTAGCGGTTGCCATCCACATCGGTCAGATACGCGCCTTCGCCCTTTTGGATGAAAAGCGGCTGCCCGCCCACCGCCTTAAACGCCCGCACCGGCGAATCCACGCCGCCCGGTAGCAGCTCTTTGGCTTCATCAAAGTAGGCGATTGATTTTTCAATAGTTAGCATGAGTTGCTCCTGTTTTCTTGACAAACATACAAAATATATGCCATAGTTTGTTTGGTAGGAAATTATCGAAAATTCCGACTAATCCATATGGAGTATGACATGTTGGTAAAAGTAAGCGCGAAAGGGCAGATCACGCTGCCCAAGGATGTAAGAGAAACGTTAAACATTCAGCCTGGGGACAGCATAGCCATTACCCGGGTTGACGATCATCTTGAATTGCGCCCGGTGACAGCTACGCTGTTTGATATGATCGGCATTCATCCGGTTGATGGCCCCATTGATTTTCAAGCGCTGCGGGAAGAAACCAGGCGCTACGTCGTCGAAAAAGTCATGCGGGGGATGGAAGATGAGTGAACGTATCTTTGCTGACGCCAATCTGTTCATCCGCATTTTCACGAAAGACGATCCGGAGCAACTCGAGCACGTTTTGGCTTTGTTGCAAAGAGCAGGAAATGGCGAATTCACTCTGGTAACAAATTCAACTGTCATTGCTGAAATTGTTTGGGTGATGGAAGGATTAGGGAGCGCCAGGGAACTGATTCGTGATGCAATTTGGTCGCTTTTGAATACAAATGGTATCCAGGTAGATGATGCCAATCTCATTGGCACGGCTGTCGATATTTATGCAATTAAAAACATCGATTTTATTGATGCCTATAACGCTTGCTGGATGCACGCGCGCCAAATCAAGACCGTTTACACCTTTGACCAACGCCATTTCTCTCGTGTTACAGGTATTGATGTTAAAGTGCCGGGACAGTGATCTTTTCCGCTCGCTGCTCGATTAAATCGACCAAAGTCTGGATATACAGCGGGTCGTCGTTGAGGGCCGACGGCCGTTCCAATCTCACCCCCAACTCTTTCGCCACCGCCTGCGCCTGAATGTCAATATCGTACAAAATCTCCACGTGATCAGACACAAACCCAACCGGAATGCTGATCATGTTCTGGATGCCCTGCGCTGCCAGCGCCGGGATATGCTCTTGAATTTGCGGCCCCAGCCACGGCTCCGAGCTGCGCCCCGCCGACTGGTAACACCACGACCAACGCGCCGCCGCCAGCCCGGCTTTATCGGCCACCAACTGCGCCGTCTCGCGCAGTTGGCTGTCATACGGATCGCCCATTTTCATGATGCGCACCGGCAGGCTGTGGGCGCTGAAAATGATATGCACGTCATCGCGCTCGGCTTCCGGCCAGCGGCTAAGCCCCTCGTTCACCCGATTGGCCAGCGCCTGGATGAGTTTGGGCGCGTCGTGGTAGCTGTCGATGAAGTCAAAGTCGATGTGGCCGCGGTACATCTCCAGGCCATCGGCGACTTTGGCGTGGTATTTGGCGACGCTGAGTTTGCTGTAATGGGGCGCCAGCACCAGGGCGATGGCCTGCGTGATGCCGTCGTCGATCATCTGGCCCACCACATCTTCAATCCAGGGCGCCCAGTGCCTCATGCCCATGTAGACTTTGAACTTGTCCGGGTCGAGCCGGGCGCGCACGGCCGCCACCTGCCGCGTGCTGATTTCCAGCAGCGGCGATTTGCCGCCGATGAGCCGGTAGTTGCGGCTGATTTCTTCGAGGACGGCGGGGGTGGTGACACGGCCGTTCCGAATATCCGCCAGGTATCCCGGAATTTCGTCCAGGCTGTTCGGCCCGCCGTAAGCCATGATCAAAACGCCGATGGGGTCGTTGGTTGCGGTCATAGTCATAGTTAAATCCTTGTTTGATGCGTGATTCGTGATTCGTGAAGGTTTAAAATGGGATATCTTTTTGTTCGGAAAATAGATTTTCCGGCTGGTAGTTGGGACCATCTTCTTTGAGTACCTGGACACGCTTTTGCGGGATTGTTTTTAACAACAAACGAATGATTTGGGTCAGTAAATCCAGGCGGTGACTGACGACCTCATCTCCCAAGACGTGCCGTGCTTTAAAGTACCAGTCGCGGCTTTCTCTGGCAGAACCCAGCGCATACTCAAAAAACCTGGCCTGTTCCTTGCTTGACTGGCGGCTGTAACCCTCGGCAATATTGGCTCCAACCGAGCCAATCGCTCGATAAAGCTGGTCTGATAGCCCTCGCGTCCGATAGTCCTGGCTCAGTTTCGTCACATCATGCCAACTAATATCCGCGACGAACAGCGACAACCGATAAACCTGAACATGCCATAACGGATCACCCGTGATTGTCTGAGGCAGTTCCTTTTCCCAACCTTCAAAATTCATAAGACCCTCACGCCACACGCATCACGCATCACGAGATGACTTTTTCCTGACGTATTCTACCAGCCGCTGCACATTTTCCACCGGCGTCTCTTTGTAGATGCCGTGGCCGAGGTTGAAGATGTGACCGGAACGGCCGTTTGCCCTCATCAACATCTCATCCACCCGCGCCGCCAATTCCCGCCAGGGAGCCAGCAGGGCGATGGGGTCCAGGTTGCCCTGAATCGGCCGATCATAACCAACACGCGCCCACACTTCGTCCAACGGCAGGTGCCAATCCACGCCGACCACATCGCCGCCGCACGCCGCCACTTCTTCAATGTAGGGCGTCGTGCCCGTGCTAAAGTTGATGACCGGCACGCCGGACTTGGCCAGCAGGGCAAACAGCGCCGTGTTATAGGGCTGCACGTAGCGCACATAATCTTGCTTGCTCAAAGCGTGCCCCGCCCAGGAATCAAACAGTTGCAGCGCCGACGCGCCCGCCTGAACCTGTTTAAGCAGATAATCGCCCTGCACCGTGACCAGTTTGTTCATCAGGCGTTTCCAGGCGGCCGGTTCGCGGACCATGAAGCTTTTCACGCGCTGGTAGGTCTTGGTCCCGCCGCCTTCGATGGCGTAGCTGGCCAATGTAAACGGCGCCCCGGCAAACCCAATCAGCGGAATGTCGCGCGGCGCGAGTTCGGCCGTTACCAGTTCGATGGCTTTGAGCGTGCCGCCCATCGTCTCTTCCGCCGGCGGCGTGGCCAGCATGTCCACGTCGTGGGTGGTTTCGATGCGGTTGTGCAGCACCGGCCCTTCGCCCTTCACAAATTCCAGGTTCAGGCCCATACCCGCCAGCGGCGGCAAAATGTCGGAGAAGATGATGGCCGCGTCGAAGCCAAAGGCGTTGATGGGCTGGAGGGTGATTTCGGCGGCCAGTTCCGGTGTGTGGATGCATTCCAGCATGGTATGTTGGGCGCGTAGGGCGCGGTATTCGGGCATATAGCGCCCCGCCTGGCGCATCAGCCAGATGGGCGTGCGGTCGGTGGGCAGGCCGCGGCAGGCACGGAGGAAAGGGGAGGTTGGTTCGGTCATGAATTGGGTATCTCCAGAGATTTGAGATTGGAGATTGGGGATCGTGCGTTCTGGGATAATCTTCCATCTCCAGTCTCCATTTTGCTCTGCCAGGCCACTTTGCCAATGAAAAATGGCCCCAGCCGCTCCAGGTGGAGCGAGGTTTGTTTGGTTTTGCGCATGCGCTGGACAATCATGGAGAGCGGCGCCAGTTGCGGCCCGATCAGCCCGACGACAAAATCGTTGTCGTTTTTGTCCAGGCCATGGCAGGCCAGGCGCAAATCGTGGCCCAGCCCGGCACGGCCGTAAGCCATGCCAATGCCGCCGTGTTCCATCAACACCACCCGCTGCTCCTGCGCCGACAACTGCTCAAACGAACCGGCGCGCCGCAGCGGATAATACACCACCCAGGCCAGCGCCGGGTCCAAAATCCGGCGAGTTGGCCGGTGGATAAGCGTCTCTTCCAGGTCGGCTTCGTAGCCCAGCGAGTAGGTGCGGCCGAGCATGGTGTATTCCGGCTTGGGCGTCAGCTCGCTGAAAGGCGGCTGGTTGTAAAAAGTGCGCATGTCGCTCACAAAATAATCGGGGTCTTCGCTAAAGGTGACCAGGGCCACGCCCTGCGGGTCGTTGATGTCGGCGTACAGCGCGCCCTGAATGTGGTTGTCTTCGAGGGCGCGGATGAGAACGGCCGTGTCCTTCACCCCGCCAAACGCCAGCAGCTGCACAAACAACCGCCGGTCCACGGCAATCGTTTCCCCGTCGGCATTGCGGCCTTTTTCGGTTATGTCTACTTTTTCGATTTCGGGTTTCATAGTTTCTCTTTTGATGCGTGATGCGTGATGCGTGATGCGTGAAATTGTCACGCATCACGCATCATTCAGCCACCGCGCCGCATCCAGCGCGTGGTAGGTGATAATCAGGTCCGCCCCGGCGCGTTTCATGCCCAGAAGGGTTTCCAGCACGACCTTTTCCTCGTCGATCCAGCCGTTGGCGGCGGCGGCCTTGATCATGGCGTACTCGCCGCTGACGTTGTAGGCGGCCAGCGGCAGCGCCGGGAACGCTTCGTGGACGCGGTGGATGATGTCCAGGTAGGCCAGGGCCGGTTTGACCATGAGGAAATCGGCCCCTTCGTCGATGTCCAGAGCCGCTTCGCGCAGGGCTTCACGGCCGTTGGCCGGGTCCATCTGGTGGCTTTTGCGGTCGCCGAATTTGGGCGCGCCGTCGGCGGCGTCGCGGAACGGGCCGTAAAAGCTGGAGGCATATTTCACCGCGTAGGACATGATCGGCACGTGGCCGAAATCGTGGGCGTCCAGCCCGGCGCGAATGGCGGCGACCATGCCGTCCATCATGCCGCTGGGGGCGACGATGTCGGCCCCGGCGGCGGCGTGGGACACGGCCGTGGCCGCCAGCACGTCCAGCGTTTCATCGTTCAGCACAAACCCTTCCGGCAGATGGGCATGCGTGCCATCGTTGAGCAGGCCGCAGTGGCCGTGGTCGGTGTATTCGCACAGGCACACGTCGGTGATGACGACGAGGTCGGGCACGGCCGTTTTAATCGCCCGAATCGCCTGCTGCACAATGCCGTCGTCGGCAAAGTTTTCCAGGCCGATGGGGTCTTTGAGGGCCGGGATGCCGAAGAGGATGACGGCGGGGATGTGCAGGGCAACGGCCGTTTCCGCTTCGCGCACCGCCTCGGCTACCGACAACTGGGCGATGCCCGGCATGGAGGGAATGGGCGTACGGCCGTCGCCGTGCCGCACAAACAGCGGGTAAATCAAATCATCCGGCGCGAGATGGGTCTCGCGCACCATGCGCCGCAGTCCGGGCGATGTCCGCAGCCGGCGCGGGCGAGTGGTCAGGTCTACAAGGGAAGTGTGTTTGTTTTCTTGGATCATGGTCAGTTTTGGAGACGGGAGGCTGGAGACTGGAGACTATGATGTCTTTCATCACGCATCACGCATCAATCTCTAATCTCCCAATATCGGATAAGCGCTTCTATCAAGCCGTCAATCGTGTATGCCTCAGGGATGACGTGGACAGTGAAGCCCGATTGCCGGGCTTCGGCGGCGGTGACGGGGCCAATGCAGGCGATGACGGCCGTAGACCCCAAGGGTTTTAAAAACCCTTGGGGTCTGGACTCTACAATTTGCAAAAAGTTGCGCACACTGGAGGGGCTGGTGAAAGTGATGGCGTCGACGCCTTTTTCCAGTTCGGCCAGGGCGGCGGGGGTGGGCACGGCCGTTACCGTGTCATACAGGGCCACGTCGTCCACCACTGCGCCCCGTTCGCGCAGTAAATTCACAATCTCCGGGCGGCCAATTTTGGCGCGCGGCAGCAGCACACGCCGGCCCGCCACGTCGCCCAGCCCCAGCACCAACTGCTCGCCGGTAAATTCATCGGGCATAAAATCCACGGGCACGCCCAAAGCGGTTAGTTTAACGGCCGTGGCCGAACCCACAGCCGCAATTTTGGGAAGACTGGAGACTGGAGACTGGAGATTGGAGATTGTTTTTAGTCTCCAGTCTCTAGTCTCTAGTCTCTCAAAAAAGAAATCCACCGCATTGGCGCTGGTAAAAATCAACCAATCATAGGCCGCCGGGTCCGGCAGGTCGGTGGGCAGCGGCTCGAATTGAATGACGGGAAAGACCACCGGTTCCGCGCCCAGCGCCGCCAATTTGTCGGCAAAATCTTGCGCCTGTTCCGGGGAACGGGTGACCAGGATGCGTTTGCCGGAAAGCGGCGATTGGCGATTGGCGATTGACGATTGGCGATTGACGATTGACGATTGACCATTCTCCAAAAGAGCTGCCGCGCCCAGGGCCAGCGCCTGAGCGGCTAACTGCTGCGCCAGTTCGGCCGGATCGGGGCCGGAACCTTGCACGCGGATGAGGGTACGGCCGTCCACACTCCCCACCAGCCCGCGCAAAAAAATCTCCGCGCCCTCCGCCTCTCCGCGGTTAATTTCCGCATAGGCCGCGATGGGCGCGGAGCAGCCGCCGCCCAGAGCTTGCAGGAAAGTGCGTTCGGTGGTAACGGCCGTGCGCACCCCTTCATCTTCAATCGCCGCCAGCAGGGCCAGGGTGGCCGGGTCGTCGGCGCGGCACTGCACGGCCAGCGCGCCCTGCCCCGGCGCAGGCAGCATGGTTTCCAGCGGCAGCCATTCGGTCACCAGATCGGCCATTTCCAGGCGGCGCAGGCCGGCTTCGGCCAGGATGGTGGCGTCGTATTGGCCTTCGGCCACTTTGCGGGCGCGGGTTTGCACGTTGCCGCGAATGGACTCCACGCGCAAATCGGGGCGGACGGCCAGGAGCTGCGCCCGGCGGCGGTTGCTGCTGGTGCCGACAATCGCTCCCGGCGGCAGCGTGGCCAGCGTCCAGCCGTGGCGGGCTACCAGCCCATCGGCCACGGGCGCGCGGTTGAGGATAGCGCCGAGCGCGAGGCCAGGCGCGTCTTCGACGGGCAAATCTTTCAGCGAATGGACGGCGAGGTCGATACGGCCGTCGCGCAGCGCGCTTTCCAATTCGGCCGTAAACAACCCTTTGCCGCCAATTTGCGGCAGCGGTTTGTCCAGGGTCTTGTCGCCCTGGGTGATAAACGGCTCCACGCGGCATTCCAGCCCCGGCCAGGCGGCTTGCAGCCTGGCAATGACGTGGTTGGTCTGCCACATGGCCAGATCCGATGTGCGAGAACCGATTTTGAGGAAGTGGATAGTAGTTGTCATAAATGATTTCTAGCGTATGGGGTGGCATTGGGAGATTGGAGATTAGTGATTGCGTAATCTCCGGTCCCTAATCCCCCTGCGCTCCCAGGCCAAACAATTCCCGCACGGCGCTGGCGTAGGTGACGGCCGTTTCCGTGCCGGCCTGGGTGCGCAGTTGTTTGGTCGGCTCGTGGAGGAGTTTGTTGACCAGAGAGCGGGTGAGATGCTGTAAATGTTCCAAAGTTTGCGGGTCAACGTCGCCCAGGTGACGCAAGGTGCGCTCCAGTTCGCGTTGACGAATGGCTTCCGCTTTTTGATGCAGGTCGGCGATCAGTGGTTGGACGGCCAACTGCTGCAATTCTTTGTCCAGCACGGCCGTTTCCTCGGCCACAATCATTTCCACCAGCGGCACAGCCGCCTGCCGCGCCGCCAGCGATTCGTCCAGGCTGCTTTGCAAGTCGTCCACGTCGTACAGGCGCACGTTGGGCATGGTTTGTATCGCCGGGTCAATGTCGCGGGGGACGGCCAAATCGATAAGGACTAACGGCCGTGCGCCGCGCTGGCTCATGGCCTGCCGCACCATGCCGACGGTGATCACCGGAATGGGTGAGGCTGTGGCGCTGATGACCACATCGGCGATGAGCAAGGCGTCGGGCAGTTGTTCCAGAGCGTACGGACGGCCGTGGAAAGGGGCGACGGCCGTTTCTGCCCGCACCCAGGTGCGATTGGCCACACTGACTTGGGTGACGCCGCGATGTCCCAGGGCTTTGAGCGCCAGGCGGCCCATCTCGCCCAGGCCAATTACCAGGGTGTGACGGCCGTTCAGGTCGCCGACGGCCTCTTGCGCCAGGGCAATGGCCACCGAGCTGACGCTGGCCGGGCTGCTGCTGATGGCCGTTTCGGCGCGCGTGCGTTTGCCGGCACGCATGGCGGCGCGAAAGAGCGCGTCGAGCGCCGGGCCGATGGTGCGCGCCTGCACGGCGGCCATGTAGGCGCTGGTGACCTGGCCTAAAATTTGCGGCTCGCCGAGAACCAGGGAATCCAGCCCGGCGGCGACGCGCAGCAGGTGAGTCACGGCCGTTTCGCCGACATAGTGGTACAGGTGGTTTTGGAAGGGAGAGAGGTCTGTCTGGTGGACGGTGGCCAGAACGGCCGTTAACAAAGCGCGCGGGTCGTCTACCTCGCCGGATAACAGGGCGTATAGTTCCAGCCGGTTGCAGGTAGACAGGATGACCAGTTCGCGTACGGCCGTAAATTCGGCCCGGCTTTGCCAGCTTGCGGCTACCGTTTCATCAGACAGGCGGGTTAAGGCGTCGTTTTCCAGATGATCGGCCTCAAACGCCGGCAGCATTTGGCCGACATCCAGCAGCGAGCAGCGAAGCTGCTCGCGCACATCCACCGGCGCGGTGCGGTGGCTAAGGCCGAGACAAACTATTTGTTGATGCGGCATCATACACCTCGGCAATGGCCAGTTGAACGGTATTGAGGAGCTTATTCACCCGGCGCAGCAGGCGCACGTTGGCCTCCGGGCGGATACGGGTGTTTTCGGGCAGTTGCAGCGCCGTTTCCATGATCATGTCGCGGAAAAACATCGACGCTTCCAGGGCTTCGGTGAGCGGCAGATTGTTTTGCAGGCCGATTTCGCCGTATTGGCGGCCAATGTGCGCCGCTTCGGCCACAATCGCGCCGCCGTTTTCGTCGGACAGATATTGCAGCGTCAGCCCCAGCAGTTGGCGGCCTAAAATCCGATAGCGCAGGCGGGCAGCATCATCAAACGAGCTGATCCAGGTCTGATCTTTTTGGACGATGATTTCCTGGCGGGCTTGGATGAGCGCTTTGTCGGCAAAGGCGCTTTCCAGGCTGTTGTTGGGATGGGTGCGGTGGTCCTGAGCGAAGCGCGCGATGTCGGAGGCGGCAAAGCGGCGATGCCCGCCGGGGGTGAGCATGACGGGGATGTCGCCATTGTCGGCCCAGCGGCGCAGGGTGGTGAGATGCACGCCCAGCTCTTGGGCGGCCTGGCTGAGGGTGAGCCAGCGTTCGGTTTCAGGTGTAGAGTCTATCATATGCGGTTTCGTATTCTAGCGTGAAGACCCTAAGGGTTTTGCAACACCTGAGGCAAGATTTGTCGAGGTCAAACCCTTAGGGTCTGTACGGGTCCATTCTGTAACGATTCGACGGGCTGTCTCTTGCGCCTGGTGTACGCAGTCGGGAATGCCGATGCCGCGGTAGGGGCTGCCGGTGACGTGAATGCCGGCCGGCAGGGCGGCTTCGATGGCCGCGACGCGTTCCAGGTGGCCGACGTCATATTGGGGATTGGCCTGCGGCCAGCGGTAAATGCGGTGGAAAACGGGCACGGCCGTCAGGCCCATAATCGCCGCCAATTCCCGGCGCACCTGGTGCAGCAGTTCACCATCTGGTATATCCATCATCTGCGGGGTGCGCGAGCCGCCGAAAAAGACGCGCAGCAGCGCGTAGCCTTCTGGGGCGCGTTGATCAAATTTAGTGGAGGTCCAGGTGATGGCGTTGATAGACCGATTTTCGCTGCGCGGAATGACCACGCCAAAGCCGTTGAGCGGATGGTTGATTTCGTCGCGGCGGTAGGCCAGCGAGATGGTGCCGGTGCTGACGTAGCGGATGGTCTCCAGTTCGGCGGCGGCTTCCGGGGCCAGGTCGCCAATCAACCGGGCGGCGGTGTGGGCGGGCACGGCCAGGATGATGGCGTCGGCGGTGAGGATACGGCCGTTATCCAGCGTCAGGGTGTAGGTGGTGGGAGATTGGGGATTTTCTAGTCTCCACTCTCTGGTCTCTATTCTGGTCACGGCCGTTTCCAACAAGCATTCGCCGGTCAACTGCGCCCGCAGCGCGGCCACCAGGTCAGCCATGCCGCCTTTCATTGACATAAACATGGAGGTGGGGGGACGGCCGTTGGCGGCAGCGCCATTAGCAGATTGGGCGTGGCTGGCGCGGGCTTTTTTGCCGGCCAACATGCCTTTGATCAGACTGCCATGTTTTTCTTCGATGTCGCGGAAGCGGGGGAACGTGGCCAGCAGGCTTTGGCGCTCCGCTTCGGCGTTGTAAATGCCGGACATGAGCGGCTCGGCGATTTTGTCCAGGGCTTCGGCCCCCAGGCGGCGCTCGATAAATTCGGCCAGAGTCTCGTCGGCGCCGTCGGTTTTGGGCGGGATGAAGAGGTCCAGGCCCATGCGCAGCTTGCCCAGCGGCGAGAGCAGCGGGGAAAGGGCAAAGGGGGTTATTTTGGTGGGCACAATCATCATCACGCCATCGGGCAGCGGGGTGGGCCTGCCTTTGTTGAGGACGAAGGTTTGGCGACGGCCGTCATTCGTCGGCAGCAGGTCGTCGGCCAGGCCCAGTTCGCGGGCCAATTGCAACCCCCACGGCTTCTGCGTGATGAAGGAGTCTGGTCCTGCTTCCACGATAAACGGTTCATCGGCCAGGTCATTGATGGTTTCGGTGGCGATTTTGCCGCCCCACCGGTCAGATTGCTCCAGGAGCGTGTACGTCAGGTTCAGATCGGCGGCGGCTTGCTGCAGGTAATAGGCAGCGCTTAAGCCTGTAATGCCACCACCAATGATTGCTACGTGAAAATTTGTCATCTTTTTAGTTTGTGCTGCCTGGATGGCAGACTTCTGCCTCAATGTGTCGGGAACGGGTATAAAAAGTAACGGGCGAACAGCGCCTGGCGCAAGTGGGGCGTGGGCAATGGGGACGGCCGTTTTCAGTTCAACAGAATCTCATCCACCCGCAGCGCGTGAGGCTCGTAGGTGCAGAACGGTTCTTCGGCCAGATAGTCGCCGGTCATGCCAAAGGAACGGGCGCGGCAGCCGCTGCACAGCTTTTTGAATTCGCACACGCCGCATTTGCCGCCCAGCAGGTCCACATCGCGCAGTTCGGCGAAGAGGGGCGAGTTTTCCCAGATGTCCTGGAATCCTTGCTGGCGGATGTGGCCGGCCTCGACGGGCAGGTAGCCGCAGGGGAATACTTCGCCGCGATGGCTGATGAAGCTGACGCCGGTTCCGGCCAGGCAGCCTTTGGTCATGGCGTTCATGGCGTGGCGGCCCTGACCGTGGCCATTACTGCCGGGGTGGCCGCCCGTGGCGGTGTTGCCGCCGTGCTGCTGCCGGTGCATGGAAGACGGCCGTTCCCGCACAATGCCATTCCGCCGCTCCTCCGCCTGCCGCTGGCGGGCAATGCGGAAATAGTGCGGCGCGCAGGTCGCTTTCAGTTCAAGGCCGCCTTCCATTTCCGCGTCGTACATCCAGTTGAGGACCGCTTCATACTCACCGGGCAAAATTTGCTGGTCGGGGGCAATTTCGACGCCGCAGCCCACCGGCACCAGCAGGAAAAGATGCAAGGCTACTGCGCCGATCTCTTTGGCCAGGGCCAGCGTTTCCGGCATCTGGTGGACGTTGTGGCGGGCGACGGTGGTGTTGATTTGGAACGGCAGCCCCACGTCGCGCAGGTGGCCGATGCCGCGCATGGCGGCGGCAAACGCGCCGGGGCCACGGAAAATATCGTGGGTGGGCGCGTCGGCGCCATCAAAGCTCACGCTGACCCGCTTGACACCCGATTCTTTGATTTTGCGGGCCACATCGGCCGTAATGAGCGTGCCGTTGGTGGCCAGGGCGACAATTAGCCCGGCGTCGGTGGCGTGGCGGGCGATGTCGAAAATGTCGGGGCGAAACAGCGGTTCGCCGCCGGATAGGACAAAAATCGGGCTGCCAAAAGCGGCCACCTGATCGATCAGGTCAAACGCTTCGGCGGTCGTCAGGTCTTGGGGCATGAGTTGGTCGGCGACGGTGATGCGGCGGCAGTGAATGCAGGCCAGATTGCAGCCGGCGGTTGTTTCCCAAAAGATAAGTCGGGGTGACGGATAGGGTGCTGCTTCCATACGATCTCCTTATGTACGTCAGGGGCCGAAGCCGTGCGTAATCATAGCAAAAGAATGTAAATCTATGCAAATCTATGCAACGGGTTTTACTATAACGGGATCGGACTGGTAAGAAAAATGACAGATGTCATCTAATCGATGTGACATTTCGTCTGCAATTTGGCAAGGGGAATGGGCGATTTTAGGGCTTGAATTTTGCGCCTGAATGCCTGTTTGGCGGGCGAGGCGTGAGGTTAACGCAAGATGAAAGAACGGATCGGTTTGGGTTGGGAGCCGCCGCAAGAGGCCCAAATGGGTTCGGGATCGGTGGTTTGCAGGTGAATTGGATGGATTTGGCCGCTGCTGGCTGCGCGAAAGTGAACTGTCCATTGGCCTGCGGCGGGGGAGTCTGTGCGCAGGTGCTGCAAGGCAGCTAGCTGCGGTTGGCCGATCTGCTGGCGCAAAAAATAGTCGGCGGCCTGGGTGGGCGGGTCATAGATCAGACGGCCGCGCAGATGGCTGAGCAGCAGTTGGCCCTGGTTGTGGGCGGCCAGCAGGTTGGGAATGTCGGCGGGGGCGACACGGCCGTAACTCACCCCATCAGGAAACGAAAGCAAGGTGGGGGCGAAGCGATGGCCGCCAAGATGGGTGGTTTGCCAGACGGCCGTGCCGGCCTGGGCGGCCAGTTCGCGGTATAACGCCGCGCCAAACAACGCGCAGCAGCGGTCGCGTTTGCCATTGGTGCACACGAGAAAGAGCGGGTCGGGGTGCAGGTTGGCGGCGAAACGGCCGTCACCCGCCGCCAGATCGGCCAGCGACAACGCCAACAGGTCGGCATATGTTTCCAGGGCAAACCGGTAGAGGCGCGGCTGCTGTTCGTTTAACACGGCGACGAAACAGGTCAGGCTTGCCGGCGTGGGCATCTGGCGGATGAATTGCAGACGGCCGTTGACGGCGGTTAACTGGGCGGCCAGCCAGGCTTGCACGGCCGTGGGCAGGCTATTGTCGTTGGTGGCCTGGGCCAGCCAGGGCTGGCGATATTCCAACAAAACCCAAACGGGAGCGGAAACGGCCGTGCCGGCCATCGGTTCATCGTGCGCGGCGGAGATTTGCGAGCAGTAAAAGTCGGCGGGAGATAGAGATTCGGTCATAAGCGGGCATCCTTCAGGTGATGGGCCAAAAAACGAGCGGCCTGACGCTCGGCCCAAAAGCGGCGTGGGCGCAGGCTTTCCAGAAACCCAACGTGGCCGCCGTGGGCGGTGAAACCGGGCACGAGACATGAATTATCAGCCTGGGCCACCAGCGGTAGATCGTCGCCAAAAAAGGGATCGTCTAACGCGCGGATGAGCAGCGTGGGCAGGCGAATGTCGGGCAAAAAGCGCCCGGAGCCGCATTGGATGTAATAGTCGTGGGCGTTTTGAAAGCCGTGCAGGGGTGCGGTCAGCGCGTCGTCGAATTCGGCGACGGTTTGGGCGGCCAATACGCGCGTCACGTCGATTTTGTCGCCGATAATGGGGGCATGGGCGCGGGTTTTTTCTTTGAGGGTGCGCAGAAAGAGGCGGGCATAAAGACGGCCGGGGCCGTGGTTGAAGGCCAGAGAACCGGCGACCATGTCGAAGGGTGGGGAAATGGCAACGGCCGTTTGCACGCTGCCAGTGAGATTGGCGCTTTGTTCGCCCAGATATTTGAGCAAAACATTGCCGCCCAACGAAAAGCCGATCATGCCTTTGGGCGCGTGGGGGAATTGGGCGGCCAGCCAATCCATTGCCAAAACCACGTCGCCGGTGGCTCCGGCGTGGTACAGGTGGGCGGTGCGGTTCATTTCGCCGCTGCACGAGCGGAAATTGAGACCGGCGGCGCGTATGCCGCGCGTCGCCAGTTGGCGGTAGGTTTCGTGGGCATAGCCGCGTCGGGCAGACCCTTCCAGGCCGTGGAGCAGCAGGACGATGGGCGCGTCGTCGCCCAGATCGGCCCAGGATGCGCCGTTTACGTCGGCGAAGTCCAGATCGATAAAGTCGCCATCAGGCGTGTCCAATCGCTGGCGGCGAAAGGCGACGCCATGTTTAGGCCGCAGCCCATTGGCCAGGATAGATTGGATGTGCGGGTTCCGCAGGGTGATAGAAGGAGTGAAGGGTTCCAACTGAAAAGGTGCGGGCATCGTTTTTATTGGCCGGGGTCGGGGTAATGGCTGAGGAATTCGGCGGCAAACGGCCGTAATTCACCATCACTTATGGCGGCGCGAATCTGGCGCATGAGTGCCAGCAAAAAGTGCAGATTATGGGTGGTCAGCAGGATGTGGCCCAGGATTTCATTGGCCTTGACCAGATGGCGCAGGTAAGCGCGGCTGAAATGGGTGCAGGTGTAACAGGCGCAGGTTTCGTCCAGCGGCGCGGGATCGTGGCTGTACTGGGCGTTGCGCAGATTCAGGCGGCCGCCTTTGATGAGCGCGGAGCCATTGCGGGCAATGCGCGTGGGCAGCACACAGTCGAAAATGTCGACGCCGCGTAAGACGCCGTTGACCAGGTCTTCGGGCGCGCCGACGCCCATCAGGTAGCGCGGTTTGTTGGCCGGCAGGATGGGGTGCAGGGTGTCCAGCATGGCGGCCATTTCAGCTTTTGTTTCGCCGACGGCCAGACCACCGATGGCATAGCCGGGCAAGTCCAGGTCGATCATGAAGCGGGCGCTGGCGGCGCGCAAATCGGGGAAAATGCCGCCCTGCACGATGCCGAAGAGCGCCTGATCAGGGCGGGTTTTGGCCGCGAGGCAGCGTTCCAGCCAGGGGTGGGTGCGCGAGAGCGATTTTTCGACGTAAGCGCGATCGGTGGGCGGCGGGCATTCGTCGAACGCCATGATGATGTCGGCGCCCAGGTTTTCCTGGATGGCGATGCTGCGTTCAGGGGTGAAGCGGTGGTAGGAACCGTCGATGTGTGATTGGAAGGTTACGCCGTCGGCGTCGATTTTGCGGGTGTTGCTGAGGCTGAAGACCTGAAAGCCGCCGCTGTCGGTGAGGATGGGGCCGTCCCAGTTCATGAAGCGGTGCAGCCCGCCTAAATCGCGGATGAGTTCGTCGCCGGGGCGCAGGTATAGGTGATAGGTGTTGCTGAGAACGAGGGTGGCGCCGATGGTCTGGAGATCGCTGGGTTTCATCGCTTTGACGGTGGCGGCAGTGCCAACGGGAGCGAAGACGGGGGTTTGGAGGATGCCGTGCGGGGTGTGGAAACGGCCGTTTCGCCCCCCACTGTTCGGGTCGGTTGTGTCGATTTCAAATTCAAACATGGCGCAGATTATACCGCACGGCGTGCGGAAGGGAACTTTTCGCGGTACACAGCGTATTGGTTACCGGAATGGCGGGAAATTTGCCGCTGAAATGTAAAGTGTGACACAGCGTAGGAAACGTAGAAAAGGTATCGTTGTTTCATACGTTTGGCGACCAGAACAAACGCCCATTTTCGACGATACTTCCTTCATAGACACGGGATTCAAAAACAAGCTTTCAGGAGAGAACCATGTTTGCTCAACCATTTAGTAACCAATCGCTGTATGAAACGAAGGAATCGGGGCGTGGAGCAACGGCCGTGGCCGTTTTCGTCGGGTTATTGTTGGGCGGCGTGTTTAACTGGCTCTGGTCGGGCCTGCCTTTCCTGGCGGCGCTGGCGATGTGGCCTTTGGGTCTGGCGATTGGCCTGATTGTGGTGGCCTTGACCAGCCGCTGGCTGCGCGGTGAGGCGCAGTGGGGCATGGCTTTGGCCGGGCAGGCCATTGGCGTTTTGGCTATTGCGCTGGTATTTGTGGCTTCCATCATCTAATCGACACGTTTTTACGATATTTTGCGGCGGCGCTGCCTGAAACCGGGCAGCGCCGTTTTTGTTTGCTTTCTTGGGGCCTGGACCGGCCGGTTTTTCCTCTTTCTTAAAGATTCCCCAACAGTTCTGCACTATCATTGCTTGACGGCGTAGTTTGATTACAATATTTTTGGTAGTCTGCGCCTGGCTTAGGCGACGGCAAATTGTTTGATGCGTGAGTGAGGATGTACGTATTGCGTGGGCAATTGAGAAATTTTATCGGGCTTAGCCTGTTGGGAATGGTTTTTTTGTTGGCCGGCTGTGGGGCGTTGGCAACGCCGGAACGGCCGTCGCTGCCGACGCCTGTGCCCACGGCACGGCCGTTTGACCCGAATCCGGCGGCAACCGGCGAAATGGTGCTGGATCCGATCAGTGATGTCGCGCCTAAGATTGATCGCAGCATTGCGAATCTGGTGGAACAGGTTTCGCAGCAGCAGTTGATGGGGTACGTGCAGAAAATGGAGGGGTTTGGCAATCGTAATGCGTTTGGTGATCCGGAATTGGAGAATTGGGGGATTGGGGCGACGCGGCGCTGGATTTTTGACGAGTTTGTAAGGGTGGGAAACGGCCGTCTCCAGGTGCGTTATGATGACTTTCCCCTCGACTACAACGGCTACTCCGCGCCGCAAAGCAACATCATCGCCGAACTGCCGGGCAATGGTCAGAGCAACGGCGTGATCATCATCATGGCCCATTACGATAATCGCGCGCCAGACATTTTGGATGGCGAAAGCCGCGCCCCGGGAGCCAACGACAACGGCTCCGGCGTTGCTCTGCTGCTGGAATCGGCGCGGTTGTTAAGCGCCCAGCAGTGGAACCAAACCATCATTTTCCTGGCGACTTCGGCGGAGGAAGAAGGCACGGTAGGGTCGCGCCATTTTGCCCAAAACGCCTTTTTGGACAGCATGAACGTGTTGGCGGCCATCAATTATGATGCGGTCGGCGGCCGAAAGGGCATTCCCCAGTCGGTGCGGGTGTTTGCGCCAGAGTTGGCGTATTCTCCTTCGGGGCAGTTGGCCCGGTATTATGAATATGTTGGCGGGTTGTATGTGCCTACATTTCCCACAACGGTGTTGGACGCGTTAGACCGCGAGGGGCGGTGGGGCGATCATCGGGAATTTGTGAGCGTGGGGATGCCGGCCATCCGAGTGATTGAATCGGAAGAAGACCCGGACATGGTAAATTCGGTGCGCGATACCTGGGACCGGATTGATTATGATTATTTGCAGCAGGTGGTGCGGTTGAATGTGGCCGTGGCGGCGAATCTGGCGGGCGCGCCGATGCAGCCGCCGGCGCCGGTGATTAATGCGACGGATGCGCTGGGTATGTATCAATTGCGCTGGCCGGTGGCGGAAGATGTGGCCGGGTATGCCATTTCTTTTCGGCCGTTGGCGATGTCTTCGCATCCGGTGTTCCGCTTGGTGAAGGCGCAGCAGGCGGGCAACGTGGGGCTGACGGGTTTTGACCCGGCCGAAAATTATGTGGTGAGTGTGGCGGCGTTGGATGAGAACGGCCGTCTCAGCTATTTTTCGCCTGAAGTGATCGTTGGCCCAGATGCGCTGGCTCTCAGCCCATAACCCGTGACTTTTTGGGTAAGATTTCTTATAGCCGCATTTCCTTTTTTAGGGCAATATATTTTATTGACCAACGTACTACTCAAGTGATTGGGCCTTGGTCGTCTACCAGCGTCTTAATGATTCGGGCGGTGACTTGATGGGTACACTCCCCCAAAGGATTTTAGGAAGGGTCGTTTGGTTGGTCCAATCCAGAAAAATCCGAACCTGTCTGATCAGGTGACATGAAAGCCAAAAAACAGCGAACTAGAATCGAATCTGGTGTCTCGGAAAGAGAAACGAAGATGCTGAGAGCGCTCAATACGGCTGTGGCTGCTTTGCAAACGGCGGCGCATTCGGAAACGGCCGTTTACGATATCTTTGGCGCGCAACTGAAAAACCTGGACCTTCAAGGGTCCATCAACATGTTGAATGAAGACCAAACGCAGTTTGTGGTTCAGGCGTTGGTAATGCCAGATGGATTGATCCGCGCGTTGAAATCGTTTGAGAAGGGCCTGGGCATTAAGGGGGTTGGTTACACCTATGCGCGGAAGACGGCCGTCATCGACGAACAAGTCATTCGGGACGGCAAGGCCATCTACATCCCCGATAATACTGAAAAACTGAAACAGGTATTCCCCAATTTGAGCTTTTTGGTGCGACAGGCGTTTCGCGTGTTTTCGGGCATGCCGGCCATTTTAGCGCCGATTACCCGCGTTGGAGAAGCGCGGGGTGTGTTGTACCTGGCCGGTTCCCAGTTAAAAGCGGAAGATGTACCGGCCATTGCTGCTTTTGCCAACCAGATTTCTCTGGCGCTGCAAGATGCCCACCTGTTTGAAGCTGTGCGCCGCACCGAAGACCAGTACCGCCGACTGTTTGAAACCGCCAACGACGCGATCCTGGTTGTCGATGTGGAGAGCCTGCGGGTATTGTCGACAAACCCGCGCATGGCGTTTATGTCTGGCTACAGCGAAGCGGCGTTGTTGTCTATGACCATCGATAACTTGATTCCTTTAGCCCATCCGTCTGAGATAGGGGATTTTGTGGAAGAAACGCGCCGGCAAAAATCGGTAACCACCCATTCACATCTGCGGCGGGAGGACGGCCATTTGTTGGATGTGCAGCTAACCGCGACGGTGTTTGAAATGAACGGCCGTACCCTGCTGCATGGGTTTATTCGCGATATTACCGAGCAAAAACGGGGCGAATCGCTGCAAACGGCCGTTTACCAGATCGCCACCATCGCCAATTCAGACATCAGCCTGGAAGACTTATACCAATCCATCCATCGCGTGGTCGGCCAATTTCTGGATGCGCGCAATTTTTATATTGCCCTGTATGATGAACCGGAAAACATATTGTCGCTGCCTTATTTTGTGGATGAGCGTGATACGTATAACGGCCGTCCGTACCCTGCCGGTCGCGGGATGACCGAATCGGTGATCCGTTCCGGGCAGCCCTGTCTCATCGACGAAGAGGGGCAGCGCCGTTTGATCCAGCAAAATGTCATCGATGAAGTGGGGCCGCTGGCTAAAATTTGGTTGGGCGCGCCGCTCAAAACCAAAGCCGAAACAATCGGGGCGATTGTGGTGCAAAATTATCATGATCGCACTGCTTACAGCGAGCAAGAAGAGCAATTTCTGGTTTTTGTTTCCGGCCAAATTGCCGCCGCCATTACCAGCAAACGGGCTGAGCTAAAGCTGAAACAACTGGCCGCCCAGCTAGAAGATCAGGTGCAAATGATGGATGTCATCCTCAGCACGACGCCGGATTTCTTCCTGATTCATGATGTAGACGGCCGTATCCGTTATGCCAGTCCGGCGGTGATCCAACAATTGGACTTATCGGCGACGGAGATTCTCGGCAAAACGTGGTCGGAGGTAAAATCATCAGACAACCTGTTACATGAGTTTAACGCCAATATACACGAGGCTGGCCGCTCAGGGCAGCCGGCAAGCGGGGAGATTGTCATCCAGAGTAATGGCGGAAAACGCTACTTTGAATATTCACTTTACCCGGTTTGTGATCGAGACGGCCGTATCACATCCATTGTCTTAACCTCCAGAGACATTACCGATCGCAAACGCGCCGAAGAATTATTGCACCACACGCAAAAAATGGAGAGCCTGGGTGTCCTGGCCGGCGGCGTCGCCCACGATTTCAACAATTTATTGGTCGCCATCATGGGACAAACCTCGTTGGCATTGTCCCAATTGCCCGCCGAAGCGCCCGCATATCGCCACGTCGAAAAAGCCGTTAAAGCCGCCGAGAAAGCGTCTGAACTCACGCAGCAACTGCTTGCTTTTTCCGGGCGACGGCAATTTAGCTTCCAACCGCTGCAATTAACCACCATCATCCGCGAAAACCAGCACTTACTCGACGTGGTGATCCCCCATAATGTACGCCTGGAAACCTACCTCACCAACGATCTGCCCCTGATCGAAGCGGATCCCGGCCAGATACAACAGGTTGTCATGAACCTTATTCTGAACGCTGCGGAAGCCATGGAAGGAAATCGCGGCACAATTCACATTACCACCGGCATCCAGACAATTTCCGAAGCCGACACCGACTATTGGCAGCGAACCAAGCAACAATTAAAGCCCGGTAACTATGTCTTTTTAACTGTCAGCGACGATGGCTGCGGCATGAGCGAAGAGACCATGAGCCGTATTTTTGACCCCTTCTTCACCACCAAGTTTACGGGCAGAGGGCTGGGTTTGGCGGCGGCTTTGGGCATTATGCGCGGGCACAAAGGCGCACTGCGCGTTACCAGTGAAGTTGGCCTGGGCACAACATTTGATTTGCTTTTCCCTATAACCGGTTTGCCCCCGGCCGCTTTGCCCGACATACCGCAAAAAAAAGCGGCGACTACGGCCGTTATCCTGGTAATTGATGACGAAGAGCCGGTGCGCGAAGCCATTAAAGATATTTTAGAAATGGAAAACATCGGCGCATTGGTCGCTTCAGACGGCCGTTCTGGCCTGGAACTTTACCAACAATACCAGGACGTCATCGATCTCGTCATCGTCGATTGGTTCATGCCCAACATGAACGGGTCGGAAACCTTGCAAGCCCTACAACAAATCAACCCCGACGTTCGCGTCCTCATGTCTTCCGGCTACAGCGAAGCCGAAACCAACAACCGCCTGAACGGCCGTGCCACCGTCGGCTTCTTGCAAAAACCCTACACCCTCAACCGCCTCGTCGACGAAATTACCCGCCACCTCCTCTAAATAACCCACAAGAAACCTGTTTGCCTGATCCGTCCACATTCCGCGCGCACCGGCCCCGTCCAACAAATTCATCCATTGACAAGCACAATCCGCTTTGATACCATTCCGTCCAGGTTCTGTGGCTAGATCACCCTGATCTGTGGGAAAACAACCCGCAGTTTGGAAAACACGCAGAACATACTTCACAACCAAATAAATTATCTACATTTCTTATCCAGAGAGGCAGAGGGACCGGCCCGATGAAGCCTCGGCAACCTACAAGCTGTTCGCAGTTTGTCAGGTGCCAATTCCGGCAGATGTGATTCCCCAATGCGGGAATCTTCTGGAAGATGAGAATCAGCGTTACGCCTGCAACGCCTCTTCGCACCTTCTGGAAGAGGCGTTTGTTATTAGAACGAACGGCTCTTTACACACTGGATGTTAAATGTGTGAAGAGCCGTTTTGCTTTTCAGGCAACTTAACCAATTCTCGGTTTTCGGAAAAAGGATTACCATCAACTCCCGAAGGGCAACCCGAAATCCGACCTAAAAATGGAGTAATCTTATGACCCTTGTAATGAAATTCGGTGGCACATCAGTCGGCAGCGCTCAGGCTATGCGCGAAACGGCCGATCTCATCCTCAATGCCCGCGAAGAATGGGGCCAGGTGGTAGTGGTGGTCTCGGCGATGGGCAGCAAACCCATCAAAGTGACCGATCTGCTGCTGAATGGCGCCAACACCGCCCTAACCGGCGATCCCGATACCTACCAGGACGTGGCCCACATGCTGCGCCAGGTGCACTACGAAGCCATCGACGGCTTGCTCGCGCCCGAAGGCGAACGGCAAAAGGTGCTGGCCGAAAACGGCAAATTTATTGACCGCTACGAAGCGTTATGCCAGGCCGTGCTGGCCCTGGGCGAACTGACTCCTCGCGCTCTGGACACCATCGGCGGCATGGGCGAGCAGATGAGCGCGCGCATTTTGGCCGCCTACCTGCGCCAGATCGGCCACCCGGCTGAGTCTGTAGACGCCACGGAACTGGTCGTTACCGATGATAATTTCCAGGCAGCCACGCCGCTGCTGGATATGACAGATGTCAAGACGCAGGCGAGGATACGGCCGTTACTCGCCCAAAACATCATCCCCATCATCACCGGCTTCATCGCCGCCACCCAGACCGGCATCACCACCACCCTGGGCCGTGGCGGCTCCGACTTCAGCGCCGCCCTCATGGGCCAGGCCCTCCACGCCGACGAAGTGTGGATCTGGACCGACGTGGATGGCGTAATGACCGCCGACCCACGCCTGGTCAAAACCGCCCGCTCCATCCCCACCCTCAGCTACCGCGAAGTATCCGAACTGGCCTTTTTTGGCGCGAAGGTGCTGCACCCCAAAACCATGCGCCCCTGCGTAGAAAACAACATCCCGCTGCGCATTAAAAACACCTTCAACCCCACCCACGCCGGCACCGTCATCGTCCCCGATACGTCCAATGGCAACGGCGGCGTTAAAGCGGTGACGGCCATCGACAAATTAAGCCTGATTACCGTAGAAGGTAAGGGGATGCTGGGCGTGCCCGGCATCGCCGCCCGCACTTTTGGCGCAGTGGCCAAGGCCCAGGTCAGCGTGCTGCTCATCAGCCAGGCTTCCTCAGAGCAATCCATCTGTTTTGCCACCCCGGAAGAGCTGGTTGATAAAGTGATCGGTAGCTTGAACGCCGAATTCGAGGAAGAAATCCACCGGCAAGACATAGACCGCATTTGGGCGCAGCGCTTCGTCTCCATTGTCACCGTCGTCGGCGCAGGGATGCGCGGCACGCCGGGCATCGCCGGGCGGGTCTTTACGGCGCTTGGCGAGCATGGTCTCAATATTATCGCCATTGCGCAGGGGTCGTCAGAATGCAGCATCAGCCTGGTGGTGGATGGGCAGGACGCCGCTGCGGCCGTTCGTTACATCCATGACCTGATTGTGGCCTGACGGGGTTGGTTTGTGTAATTGATGACAATCGGGTAAAACACTGCCCGCAGATTAAGTAATCTGCGGGCTTTTTTTATGAGGACGCTGTGATGGGCAAGACGTTGTGCGAATCGGACAGGCTGCTGCAAAAAGATTTTGTCGCCTACACTGCGCTGGTGGATAAACCCAAATTTGTGTGCCAGAAGTGTGGTCGGGCGGCCAACAAAAAGAAGAATCTATGCCAACCAAAGAAGATCAACCGGGAGCTGCGTGATGAAGGGTAAAAAAGGGTATGTCATGGGGGTGGGCACGGCCGTTTTCGCCACATTCATCGGCGGACGGCTGCTGCAAAAAAAACTGGCCAGGCAGACAACCGCAGCCCTGCCGGGCATGAAAGACCGGCGCGGCTACGCGCTCATCACCGGCGCTTCCAGCGGTATCGGCGCGGCTTATGCCCGGCGGCTGGCGCAGGAAGGCTACAGCCTTGTCCTCGTCGCCCGCCGCGAAGATCGCCTCGCCGCCCTGGCGGCTGAACTGATGCGCGACTACGCCATTACTGCCGAAGTCCTGCCCGCCGATCTCTCCCAGGCGGCCGATATCGCCCGCGTAGAACAGCGCATCGCCAAACTAGACCTCTCCATCCTGGTGAACAATGCCGGATTTGGCACGAACAAAGGCTCTTTGCTGGCGTCCGATCTGAACGAGCAGCTAGACATGCTGAACCTGCATGTCATGGCCACCATGCGTCTGTGTCGCGCCGCCTTGCCCGGCATGATCGCCCGCGAGCGCGGCGCTATGATCAACGTTTCTTCCATCTCCGCCTTCTTCCCCTCGCCGGGCGACATCAATTACCCGGCTTCCAAAGCGTACATGAACACCTTTTCCCAGGCGCTCCAGGCGGAGGTAGCCCGGCACGGCATTCGCGTGCAGGCTTTGTGCCCCGGCTTCACGCACACCGAATTTCACGGCACGCCGGCCATGACCGGCTTTCAAAAAGGCCGCATCCCATCGGTCATGTGGATGACAGCCGAGCAGGTGGTCGACGAGTCGCTCCGCAGTCTGGAACGTAATCGGGTGATTTGTGTGCCTGGGCGACGAAACCAACTGCTGGTGCTTGGGGCGCAAAATGGGCTGGCGGCGCTTGTACTCCGCGTCGCCCGCCGTTTCCGCCACCGCGGCGAAGACAGGTAAACCGTAATCTCCGGCTTGTATGCTGGCCCAGTTTGACTCAAAACACATCCATAGTACAAGGAATTATTTATGAGCATTATTGAAGCGATCTTTTTAGGAATTTTGCAGGGAGCCACCGAGTTTTTACCGGTCTCTAGTTCCGGGCATCTTGTCCTGGTTCCGGCCATTTTTGACATTACCGCGCCTGATCTGACATTGATTGGCCTGGTGCATTTAGGTACCTTGGTCGCCGTGTTGATTTATTTCCGGCGGGATTTGTGGGATATTGTGGTGGGCGTCTGGCGTGGATTGGCTGAGCGCCAGCCTTTGGGCACAACCAATGCGCGCCTCGGCTGGTTTATTGTTGTGGGCTGCATTCCGGCGGCCCTGGCCGGTTTTTTGCTGCAAGATTTTTTTGATGGGGTGTTTAGCCATCCCAATTGGGCGGCGTTTTTTTTGCTGGTAACGGCCGTTCTCCTCGTTATCGGTGAGCGCATGATCTCCGGCAAAAAGACGTTCGATACCATGAACTGGCTGGACACGATTGTCATCGGCCTGTTTCAGATGGCGGCGTTGTTCCCCGGTTGGTCGCGCAGCGGCAGCACCATCGCTGGCGGCCTGTTGCGCGGGTTTGATCGCCCGACGGCCGCGCGTTACAGCTTTTTGCTGGGCGTGCCCGTTATCTTGGGCGCCGGCCTGCTTTCGCTGCTGGATGTTCTAACGGCCGAGGTGATGATGTTTTCCACGGCCGTTTACCTCTCCGCCTTCCTCGCCGCCGCCATTTCCGGCTACTTGTGCATTGCCTTCTTATTAAATTGGGTACGCAGCCACAGCCTGTACATTTTTGCCGTGTATACGGCCGTGCTGGGCACTGGCTACTTGCTTTATTCGTTCCTGGCATGATCCCCCGGCTTTTGCTAGGACTGGCGGGTCTGCTCAGCCTGTGGCTGATGGCTGCCTGCCAGTCCGGGCCGGCCACGCTGCCGGCCATCACCCCTACGCCGCCGCCGTCAACCCTGCGCATCGGCGTGGCCACCGCCGCCCAACCCCTGGCCGACCTCGTCGCCGATCCTTTCGCCCAATTGACCGACCGCGCCCAACTGCAATTTGTCCCGGCGAACACGGCCGTCCTCCTGGCCGATCTGGCCGCCGGTCATTTAGACGCAGTTCTGGTCCACGCGCTGCCGGCCGACAGCGGTTTCTGGTTTAACCCGGTGGCCTGGGATGGGCTGGTGGTGGTGGTTGGGGTGGACAACCCGGTTGAGAGTTTAAGTCGGGCGGAGGCGCAGGCGGTGTTTAACGGCCGTATCACCAACTGGTCATCCCTGGCCGGGTCGAATCAGCCCATCACCCTGCTCAGTCGGGAGCGCGGCTCCGGCGCACGCACACTCTTCGAGCAGCGCATCCTGGTCGAGCAGCGCCTGAGCATCAACGCGCTGCTGCTCAGCGGCAACGCGGCCCTGCTGGAAGCTGTGGCCGCCACGCCGGGCGCGGTGGGGTATACGATGTTGGGGTCTGTGGACGGGGTGAAGGCGTTGTCCATCGACGGCGTGGCTCCCTCCACGGCCAGCACGGCCGACGAAAGCTATCCGCTGGCCGCGCCGCTTTATTTCGTGGCTCCGGCCGAGCCACAGGGCGAGCTGCGCGTGTTTCTCTCCTGGCTGCAATCAGAAGCAGGGCAGGCGGTGATTGCGGAGCGATACGGCCGTGTGCGGTGATGGGGAATGGAAACACGGATAACACGGATTGGACGGATTTTTTGCTGATTGTGCAGCGGTCAAATGTTGACTGAAGTCATTCTGAACGGAGTCTGCGGAGTGAAGAATCCCCGTTTTCTACAGGGGATTCTTCCTCGAAGACTCGTCAGAATGACGGCGATGCCACCGTATCCTTGACGATTACAGATTTTTGCCGATTGGCCGTATCTTCTCAATATTTCGGAGTGTCGTAGTGCGGAATGGTATTCCGCGCTGTCGGATTAACAATCCGACCTACAAATTCCCAACTTTTTGAGAAGATACGATTGACCCGTGAAAATCCGTCTTAGCCGTAAAATCCGTGTATCTAACTTCTGGCCGTGACCATTTCGGGGTAGTCGTCGCGTTCGGCCGTCAGGGGGTCCAGGCCAAACAGTTGCAGCAGTTCGGTGATGATGCCAGCCTTGCGCGCCGCGTCGGTGCGCGACCAGGTGCGCGATTTGATTTCCAGGAAGTAGCCGGGCAGTTCCGGCGACGTGAGTTTGTCCAGGTTGATGGCAAAATCGGTTTCCTGGTAGACCACGCGCCAACGCAGGCGATCTTTGCTGACGGCGACCTGGCGGGCGGGGGCAAAATATTCGCTGTAGAAGCGCAAACTGCGGTCGGCGGTGGCCAGGAAACGGGAGCGGGAGAGCATAACGGCCGTCTGAAATTCCGACCGCTCTTCCTCGCCAATAAGCGTCAGGCGGGTACGCACCTGATAGGTTTCGTCATTGTCGCCCACAAATTCATCCTCGCGGTAGCGCAGCCGCGCCGCGTCGGGGTCGCCATTTTCAAACATAAAGTAGGTATCATACTCGCGGTAATGCGAGGCTTTGGTGATTTCTAGCTGGTCGCCGGCCAGGACGCGCAGCACATTGTCTTTGTCGGCCACCGGCACTTTCACCTGGATTTCAAAGCTCTCCTGCCGCTCCACCCCGGCCAGCAAGACCAGTTTGTTGTATGGGCTGGCTTCGCGCTCCAGCACAAAGGCGTCGATGTCGGCGGCGACCTGGGCGGCAGCTTGTTTAGCGGCGGCTTCGTCGATGGTTAGCAGCGTGCGGTCGCGCATCAGCCAACGGCCGTTGCACATCACATCCGCCACATCCGAACTCTTGGCCGCATAAATCAGGCGCGAGTACACCGCGTCGGCGTGGTTGTTAAACTGCGGCTGATTATGCACGCCGTCCATCTCCACAATCGCCAGATCGGCCCGTTTGCCCGCTTCCAGGCTGCCGGTTTTGTCGGCCATGTGCATGGCCCGCGCCCCGCCGATGGTCGCCAGTTCCAGCGCCTGCCGCGCCGGCAGCACGGTCGGGTCGTTGCTTTTGGTTTTCGCCAGCAGCGCCGCCAAGCGCACCTCTTCGAACATGTCCAGGTCGTTGTTGCTGGCCGGGCCGTCTGTGCCCACGCCCACATTTAGTCCCAGCGACAGCATTTGCCCGATGGCGGCGATGCCGCTGGCGAGCTTGAGGTTGCTGGTGGGGCAGTGGGCGATGCCCGCGCCCGCTTCCTTCAGGGCAAACATTTCGCCCTCGTCCAGATGGACGCAGTGGGCGGCCAGCAGTTTGGTTTCCAGCAAGCCGTTTTTGCCGATCCAGTTGACTACCGGCATGTGGTTTTGTTCCATCGAGTTTTGCGCTTCGAAGGCTGTTTCGCTGACGTGGGTGTGCAGCGGCACGTCGTAGGCGCGGGCCAGGTCGGCGCAGGCGCGGTTCATTTCCGGCGTGCCGGTATACCAGGCGTGTGGCGCTACGGCCGGTTGAATGAGCGGATGATCGCGCCACTTTTCGATGAAGCGGCGGCAGAGAACCAGGGCGTCTTCGTAGGTGGCGGCGTCGGGGGCGGGGAAGATGAGCACGGTCTGGCCGAGGAGGGCGCGCATGCCGATAACGGCCGTTTCCGCCGCAATCTCATCCTCAAAATAATACATATCGGCAAACGAAGTTACGCCAGAGCGGATCATCTCGGCGCAGGCGATTTGCGTGCCCAGCTTCACAAACTCGGGGGTCACAAATTCCCGTTCCAGGGGCATCAGGTAGCCCAACCAGACGTCCAGACGTAGATCGTCGTTCAGGCCGCGCAGCAGGGTCATGGGAATGTGGGTGTGGGCGTTGACCAGCCCGGGCATGATCACCTTGCCCTGGCAGTTGATGATTTCAGGGGCGGTGTAGGTTTGGGTGATAACGGCCGTAGGTCCTACCGCCACAATCAAATCACCGGCAATGGCTACCGCGCCATCGGGGTAAAGTCTGTAAGAATCATCCATGGTGACAACGGCGCCGCCGGTTAACAAGACATCTGCTTTCTTGAGCATGGTTCCCTTCCTTCAGGTCTATAAGTGGTGCTTTGTGGGTATTCTGCACGCGGATTATACCGATTCCTGTTATAATCGGGAAACTTTTACAGTTGAAACCAGAGTTGGAGCGAGAGTCATAATTAGAAACAAATCTCTTATTTGCCTCTGGCTCTCGCTTTTATTCTCGCAATGATGGAAAACGAGTGTATACATGAGAATGGTAGATGTAATTGCTAAAAAACGAGATGGGAAAGAGCTGACAACGGCCGAAATCGACTGGTTTATCACCGAATACACGGCCGGCGCTGTTCCCGATTATCAGGCGGCCGCCTTGCTCATGGCGATTTATCTGCGCGGCATGAGCCGCCGCGAAACAGTAGACCTGACCTTGGCCATGGCCGGCTCTGGCGACACCCTAGACTTGCACGATGTAGCCCCTTTTGTGATTGATAAACATTCCTCCGGCGGCGTAGGGGACAAAACCACGCTGGTGGTGCAGCCAATTGTGGCCGCCTGCGGCGTGCCGGTGGGCAAAATGAGCGGGCGCGGCCTGGGTTCCAGCGGCGGCACGCTGGATAAAATGGAATCGATTCGCGGCTGGTCGTGCAACATGACCCTGCCGCAATTTAAGCGCCAACTGGCGGAAATTGGGCTGGTGCTGTCGGGGCAGACGGCCGATTTAGCCCCGGCCGATGGCAAGCTGTATGCTCTGCGCGATGTGACGGCGACGGTAGCCAGCGCGCCGCTCATCGCCGCGTCGATTATGTCTAAAAAGCTGGCCGCCGGGGCGGACGCGATGGTGCTGGACGTGAAAATGGGCAGCGGCGCGTTTATGCCCACAGTAGAGACTGCTCGTGAGCTGGCGCAGATCATGGTGGATATCGGCACAGATGCCGGGCGCAAAACCGTGGCTATGATTTCAGATATGAACCAGCCTTTGGGCGCGGCCATCGGCAATGCGCTGGAGGTGAGGGAGGCTGTGGAGACGCTGCAAGGGGGCGGTCCGGCTACTTTCTGGGCGCATTGTTTGGATGTGGCGGCATATATGCTGCTGCTGGCCGATAAAGCGGATACCCTGGCTGAGGCGAAGAAAATGGCGCAAGGAGCGCGCGACGACGGCCGTGCCTTCCGCAAATTCCGCGATATGGTCGCCTTTCAGGGCGGCGACGTGACCCAGATTGACGATCTTGCCTTGCTGCCGCAGGCGCAATTTGTCGAGCCGATCATCGCGCCGCGCAGCGGATTTATTGCCGCGTTTAACACGGCGGCGATTGGGTGGGCGAGTGTGCATTTGGGCGCGGGCCGATTGGTCAAAAGCGATCCAATTAATTATGCGGTGGGGCTGGTTTTGTCGTGCGCCGTGGGCGACGAAGTGGCGCAGGGGCAGGTTTTGGGCATGGTCCATGCCGATGATTGGGCGAAATTGGAACAGGCGCGGGCGGAAGTGGTCACGGCCGTTTCCTGGTCCGACACCCGCGTTGCCCCCCTGCCGCATATCTACGAAACTGTTACGGCATAGTCAGGAAGTGCGTATGGACAAGAAAATTGGTTTTGCTTTAGGTGGCGGCGGCGGCCGAGGAGCCGCGCATATTGGCGTATTGACGGCATTTGAACGCCTGGGCATTCGGCCTGATCTGATTACCGGGACGAGCATTGGCGGCATGTTGGGCGCGTTATATGCCGCCGGTCTGGACGCAAACGGGCTGGCAGACTTTTTTCGCCAGCTTCAGGTGGATAAAATGTTTGCCCTGCCGGCCAATTCCTTTTCCCTGGCCAGCAACAACAAGTTGGCGAAACTGCTGGAACAAACAATTGGCCGCCTGCATTTTGCCGATTTGCAAATTCCGCTGGCGGTTACGGCGACCGATATTCGGCGGCACAAACTGGTGGTGTTGGATGACGGCGACCTGATTTCGGCCGTCCTGGCGACGTCGGCGCTGCCGATTGTGCTGCCGCCGGTGGAGCGCAATGGTCTGGTTTTGATTGACGGCGGGTTGTTGAACAATGTGCCGTTTGATGTGGCGTATGCGCGGGGCGCAATGCATGTGTTGGCGGTAGATCTGACTAATGCGGCGGAGTACGGCGCGAATGGGGAACAAATCCCACCTGGCGGTGTTCGTTCGCGCATTTTGAAGGTGCCAAAATTGTTCGGGACCTGGCAGGTGTTGAATGCGGTGATGGATATTGTCACTGAGCAATCGCTTAAAACGCGGCTGGCGCTGACGGAGCCGGACTTTTTGATACGGCCGTTTCTGGACACCATCGGCGTCTTAGATTTTCACCGGTTGGAAGAAGGCATTGCGGCGGGGGTAACGGCCGTACACGAAATTGAACCACAACTTCAAACTCTATTGCAAGGAGAACAGGCATGAAAGCATTAGGCATCGACATTGGCGGCAGCGGCATTAAGGGCGCTCTGGTAGACACGGACAAAGGCAAATTGCTTACCGACCGGCTGCGCATTCCAACCCCACAGCCCTCAAAACCCAAGTCTGTTCTCAGCGCCATTCAAACCATTGTGCGCCATTTTGATTACGTCGGCCCCATCGGCGTGGGCTTTCCGGGCATTGTTGTCGATGGCGTCACCCGCACGGCCGCTAATGTGCATAATGATTGGATCGATTATCCGGCGGCCCGTAACATCGCCCTGGCCACCAACTGTGAAACTGTGGTGCGCAACGACGCCGATGTGGCCGGTTATGCCGAAATGTTTCACGGCGCTGGCCGCGGCGTGCCTGGCGTGGTGATGATCTTCACGCTGGGAACGGGCATTGGCAGCGTGATGTTTGTGAATGGGCAGATTGTGCCCAATCTGGAATTAGGCCATCTTTATTTGCGGGATCAGAAGAAAGACGCAGAGTATTTTGCCGCCGACCGCGTGCGTGAGGAAAATGATTTGACCTGGGAAGAATGGGGCGACCGCCTGAATATTTATTTCCAGCACATCGAGTTTCTGTTTTCGCCCAATCTCATCATCATTGGCGGCGGCGTCAGCAAAAAACATCAAAAATTCCTGAAATATATCAATTTACGCGCCGATATTGTGCCGGCCCAATTGCGCAATGAAGCCGGCATCATCGGCGCCGCGATGGCCGCGATACCGCGTTAAGTTGTCCGTGATGCGTTGCCGGCTATGAGCCGATGGCCGCCGGCAACTGCAAAGGGTTGAACAGTTACCATGACGCTAAAAAACAAGCCAGGCCAACGTCTTGTTTACCTGCCATATGCCGATATAGAGCTGCTGGCGGAATGCCTGGTGGCGCTGGCAAATGGTGATGGTGGGTTGGTTGTGCTGGGGGTGGATGATCTGGGACGGCCGTCTGAAGCCATCTGGGAAGAGGAAGCTGAAGCTGCTTTGCGGGAAGCGGCCCTGATGTGTCGGCCGCCGGTGCCTACGCAGTGGCAGCCGGTGGAAATGGGCACGGACATTCTGGTGGGCGTTTATGTGCCGCGCAGCACGGAACTGCACAGTTTGCAAGACGGCCGTGTCCTGGTGCGCAGCGGCAGCGATAACCGGCCTCTTTCCGGCGACGAAATCCGCAATCTGGCCAACAGCAAAAACTCGGCTGAATTTGAAACCGAACTGGTGCCGGGAGCGCGTCCCAGCGACCTGGACGCCAACATCATCCGCGATTACCTGGACCGGCGCGAAGCGCGCGGCGCGGCCAAAGTTTCCTCAACGGACGACCTGCTTTTCGAGATTGGGGCGATTGATCGTGATGGCGACCCGACGACCATTGGCATTTTGCTGTTTGGCAAAAATCCGCAAGCATTTTTCCCGAACAGCGGCGTGGTGTTTGTGAAGTTTCCGGGCACGGAACCGAGGGGCGAGGATGGCGGAATTGGTTACGGCCGTCGGGATGAAATTACTGGTCCTATTTCCCGCGTGGTAGAGCGCGCCTGGAATGTTCTTTTTGAGGAAATGCGCGTCGGGGCGCAGGTGAACCAATTAGAGCGCGAAGAGCTGACCGAATACCCTCGTTTTGCTGTGCGCGAAGCCCTGGTGAACGCCATTGCCCACCGCGATTACCGCATCAAAGGGCGGCGCATCGAAATTCGCATGTATGCCGACCGGCTGGAAATCATCAGCCCTGGCGGGCTGCCGGGTTATATGACGCTCGACAACCTGGTAGATGAACATTTTTCCCGCAACCCCCGGCTGGTGAACGGCCTCTATCAGTGGGGCTATATCGAAGAATTGGGTCTGGGCATCGACCAGATGATTGAAGAAATGGTGCAGGCCGGCCATCCGCCGCCCCAATTTCGGGCGACGCCGCATCTGTTTACGGTAACGCTGTCTAATAAACGAGAGCGCACGGCCGTGCCCAAATGGACACGCAGCATGAACGAGCGCCAAGCCCAAGCCTTGAACTTCATCCGCGAAAACGGCAGCATCACCAACCGCGAATATCGTCAATTATGCTCAGACGTTTCGGCAGAAACGCTGCGCCTGGATATGGTCGATTTGGTGGAGCGCGGCGTACTCCTGAAAATTGGTTCTAAAAAGGGAACGTATTACATTTTGAAGTAATTTGGGGTTAACCCCCAAGTGCTTTGTAAGGTAAGTTTTTTTGAAATTTACGCTTTGTAGCCGCGGTATCTCTACCGCGTATTTCCCAGAGCGCGGTAAGGATACCGCGGGTACAAATTTCACTAAAGGTTTGAGTTTAGAGGGGCTAATTTCTCAAGGGCAAACCCTTAGGGTCTGTGCGTGTATGCAAAGACCCAATAAATCCCAACATATCCCAAATATATCCCAAATATGACTTGGGATAAGTTGGGATAACCCAAGAAGGTCCGTTAAATTTGGGTAAAACGAGTATAATTTTGGCGATGAAACGAAAGCGTATGGGTGGTTGGTTCAGGCAAATTGGTAGGCCACGGCCGTTGGAAAAATCGCACTTTCCATGAGTTTATCCCAACAGTTTCTCATTGTATCCATCTTACCGCTCGCTATTTTGGGGCAGGTGGTTTATCTGTGGGTGCGCAAGAGCAAACGCCGGCGCGTTTTATATCGGTGGACGTTTACGCTGTTGGCGACGGCCGTGTGGGCCAGCAGCATGCTGCGTTTCTACGGCGGCGCGCGTTTTTCCCCCATTCTAATCTACAACTGGGGCATCATTGGTTTATACGCATTTAGCCTTGCTGCTTTTGGCGTCTTGTTAACCACACTGCGCTACATGTTTGTGGCCGGGCGACCAGGCCAGGGCGCACTCATCATCAGCGCAAGCCTCTGGTTTGTGGCCATCTTGCTGGACCCAGGCTTTTGGTCCACACCCATCCAAACCATAATTCTTGGCGGACAGCGGATTCGCCATTTTGATCTCTGGGCGGCTGTCTGGATTGCCAGTTGGGTAATTCCTATTCTCGCATCCTGGATGCTGACCCAACAAGTGAACACCTCCTTGCCTGTCTCGTTATACCGCAACCAGATACGGTATTGGCTGCTGATGTTGAGTTTGTTTTTCATTGGCGGCTGCCTGGCATCCATCCGCCAACCCGGGCAGCCCATCTGGCAGGAGATGGGCGTACTGGTCATTATTCTGGCGAATCTGGTGGGTACGCTCAGCCTGACGCAGCGACAACTGCCGGATTTACAGATCGTTACCCGGCAGATTGTGTACCGTTTGTCTGGCACGTTGGTGGTGTTTGCTCTGGCCTGGCTGGCGCTGACGCTGATTTTGCGCAGCGTGACCAATTTGCCCGAAAACACAGATCCGAACCTTATTTTGATTTTGGCGGCGGCCGTTTTTGCCGTGCTGCTGATGATTGTGTACCGGTTGGTAAATAATCTGGCGCGCCGTTTGTTTTTGCCTTCTGCTTCCCGCCGGGAAGCGACTGTGGCGGATTTTGAGCAGGCGATTGGATATTTCCCGGAAACGGCCGTTCTGGGGCGGCTGTTCCTGAAGGTGGTGCAAACAAACCTGGGCGCGGAGGAAGTCTGGCTGTTTACGGCCGATGATGGGCCGCGCGGAATGTTGGTATTACGGCCGTTAACCAGCTTGCCAGACCACGACTTAGAAACAGCCACGTTCACCGATGACAGCCCATTTGTGCTCCATTTGCGCCAAAAAACAAACCCCTTGATCCAATACGACATGGATGCCATGGAAAGTTTCGACGCGATGCCTTCCGCAGAAAGAGAACTGCTCATCCGCTGGCAGCGCGTCTTGTACATGCCATTAAAAACTGGCAGCACGCTCATCGGCGTGGTTGCTCTGGGCAGCAAGCGCTCCGGGGAACCATACGACCATCAAGACTATGATGAATTGATGGCCTTATGCGCCCAGGTTAGCCCGCTGCTGGCGCAAGCGCAGCAAATGGCCGGGCTGCGCCGCATCAACGAGTATACATTTGCCCAAAACCAGACATTGGTGCGGCAGAATCGGCATTTGCAGGAATCGTTGACATTGTACAGCCAATATGTGGACCTGGTTTCGCCGGAGTTGAGACGGCCGTTCAACACCATTCAAACCAAACTGCAAAAACTACAAGAAAACAGCCCGGACGACCCTGCCCGGCAAGACATCATCGCCAGCCTTAGCCAGGAATTTGCCGGCTTGCGGCAGCCCATCGACACCCTGATCGCCCTTGCCTCGCGCGTCCAGGTGCGCCGCGAATTCGACTTCCAGCCGGTGCATCTGGAGGAAATCATCCAGCGCGTCATCCGCAATCTAGTCACCATGGCCGAAGCTCGCCGCGTAGAAATCGCATATGAACCAGACCGCGACATGCCGGTGGTCTTGGGCGACGCCCAACAACTCCAAGAAGCCATCCAAAACCTGCTCCACAACGCCATCAAGTTCAACAAAATTGGCGGCCGAATCGATTTGGAAACAGGCATTCGTGGCAGCGATCTCTTCCTGCGCATTGCGGATACAGGCGTAGGCATCCCTGAAGACCGCATCGACACCATCTGGAGCGGTCTGGCGGGATTAAACGCCAACGGCGCCAGCAAAAAAAGACCCAGCATGGGTCTGGTTTTAACTTATTTCATCGTGGCCGCTCACGGCGGACGCGTGACCGCTGCCAGCCATTATGGCGCTGGCAGCACGTTTACCGTCTATTTGCCGCTGGTCTTTGAGAAATAAGCGGTTCACCCACGGCTTGTTGTGAATTTTACCACCCCCCTGGCACTGCTTTTATTACTGATATTTGTCCCTTACGTCCTTTGGCTGGGCCGGGCCTGGGGACGGCGAACCGCGCTGCGGCGCTGGCGCGAGCGCGTGAGCCTGGGCCTGCGTCTCTTGATTTTGGTCTTGCTCGTTTTAGGCCTGGCGGGGTTGCAATGGGTGCGCGCCGCCGATGACCTGGCCGTGGTCTTTTTAATCGACGCCTCCGACTCTATCAACGTGGAGCAAGCGGCGCAGGCTGAAACCTTTGTGCGCGACGCGATGACCGAAATGGGGCCGAATGATCAGGCGGCGGTGATCTTGTTTGGAGCGAACGCTCTGGTAGAGCGCCCGATGAGCGGCCTGGCCGACCTGGCTCCCATTACTTCTGTGCCACAGCGGCTGCAAACGGACCTGGCCGAGGCGATCCGGTTGGGGATGGCGTTGTTTCCGGCGGGTAACGGCCGTCGCCTGGTTATCCTCAGTGATGGGGCGGCCACAGTGGGCGATGCCGAAGCCGCCGCCCGATTGGCGGGCGCCGCCGGGGTGCAAATCGACTACGTGCCCCTGCTGCGCGCTGCCGACACCCCTGAAGCGCTGCTGACCCAGGTTGATGCCCCCACGCGCATCAGCCAGGGCGAGACCTTTCGTATCGACGTGACTGCCGAAAGCACGGCCGACATGCCGGCCATGCTGCGCGTGCTTTCCGGGGGTGATATTGTCTACGAAACGGCCGTGCAACTGCGACGCGGCGTGAACAATTTTGCCGTGCGCCTGCAAGCCGCCGAGCAAGAATTTGCCCGTTATCGCGTCCAGCTAACCCCCGCCGAAGACACCTACTTCCAGAATAATGAATTGGCTGCCTTCACCGAAATCACCGGGCCGCCGCGTGTGCTGCTGGTGGCCAACGAAGATTCGCTGGCCGATGATGGCACGCCGCGCCCGGATGAATCGGCGCAGCTAAGGCTGGCGCTGGAAGCCACCGGCTTGCAGGTGGACCGGTTAACGCCGACCATGTTTTCTGGCAATCTGGCCGAACTGAGCAATTACGCCAGCGTGGTGCTGGTAAACGTCAACGCCAAAGAGCTGACCGAGCGCAAAATGGAAGCTTTGCAATCCTATGTGCGCGATTTGGGCGGCGGGTTGGTGGCCGTGGGCGGGCCAGAAAGCTACGGCATGGGCGGTTATTACAAAACGCCGCTAGAAGCCGCGCTGCCGGTGGACATGCAAATCAAGGACCAGGAGCGCTTCCCTTCGGTTAGTATTGTGATCGTCATCGACCGATCAGGCAGCATGAGCGCCGACGAGGGCGGCGTGCAAAAAATCCAACTGGCGGCCGAGGGCGCTGTGCGGGTGGTGGAACTGCTCAACGACTTCGATGAAATTACCGTGCTGCCGGTAGACACGCAATCAGACAATCCGATTGGGCCGCTGCCGGCCAGCGACAAGGAGCGAGCCATCGGCCTGATCCGGCAGATTGGCGCGGGTGGCGGTGGCATTTATGTGCGCACGGGCCTGGAAGCGGCGGCTGAAGCGTTGGCGGGCAGTCCGAATCAGGTGAAGCATATTATTTTGCTGGCTGATGGGGCGGATTCGGAACAAAAGGAAGGCGTGCCGGAGTTGATTGACGCGCTGACGGCAGAGGGCGTGACGGTTTCGACGGTTAGTATTGGGCGTGGTCCGGATACGTTGTGGCTGCAGCAGATGGCGGAGCGGGGAAACGGCCGTTTCCATTTCACCGACCGCGCGGCCAATCTGCCGCAAATCTTTACGCAGGAAACCACAGCCATTCAACGCAGCTATCTGATCGAGGAGCGATTTTTCCCGGAACTGGCGAGCGGCAGCCCGATTTTGGCGGGGATAACGGCCGTGCCGCCGCTGTATGGTTACGTAGGAACCAGCCCAAAAGCCACGGCGCAAGTTATTTTGCAGACGCCGATGGGCGATCCACTGTTGGCAGCCTGGCAGTATGGCCTGGGCCGGGCGGTGGCCTGGACCTCAGACGCCACCGGTCGTTGGGGCACGGATTGGGTGCAGTGGGCCGGATTCCCGGCTTTTTGGGCGCAAACTGTGCGTTGGACGGTGGATCAGGAACGAGACAGCAATGTGGAGACGGCCGTAAACTTTAATGGCGAGGCTGCGCGGTTACGGGTGGATGCGCGAGCAAACGGCGATTATTTGAATGGTGTAGCGATGACGGCCAACGTCGTGGCGCCCGATGGCGGCGTTAACAATCTGGCGCTGCAGCAAGTGGCTCCGGGGCAGTATGAGGCTGATTTTTCCCCGACGCAGGATGGCGCGTATTTTATTCGGGTGGCGGGCGTTTCGCCGGATGGTGAAAGCGTGGTGGGGCAAACGAGCGGTTGGGTGTTGGGCTATTCGCCGGAATACCAGCAGTTTGCAGCCGAACCGGAACGGTTGGCGGCTGTGGCGGCTGTGGGCAATGGGCGAGATGTGACAGAGGTGGGAACGGCCGTTTTTGCTCATGATCTGGCTGGTGAAGCGACGACGCGCCCGATTTGGCCGTGGTTGGTGCTGACGGCCGTGCTGCTGCTGCCTGTGGATATTGCCGTGCGCCGGTTGGTCATTACGCGGCGTGATTGGGAGCGAGCCTGGGCGGCGACGTTTGGCCGCTGGCGGCCTGAGCCGGTGCGACCGGCCGCAAAAACGGAGCAGGTGTCGCGCCTGTTTCAGGCCAAGGAGCGGGCCACTGAGAGACGGCTGACCCCGACACAGACAACGATGGAAGCGCCGATGACTGACTCGGTTTCAGCGCCGGTGGCTGATGGGCAACAAGAGGAGGGTGGGGAACGGCCGTTAAAAGAACCTTCATCCGCTGCTGCGCCGGCTTCCGGTTCTTTGGCCTCGCGCCTGCTGGAGAAAAAACGGCAAGCGCCGCCAGGCGCCGAAAAGTAACGGAATGGGCTGATAGGAAATTTGTACCGCCTGCCAAATGGGCTATTGAGTTTTGGATATTCATTCTCCATACTATAAGTAGACATGCGAGAATATTGGCTTAGACAGTCCCCTAAGCAACAATGTTTTGGTAATTTTTACTGGTAGTTAGTTGATTAGTAGGGATTTAGTGGTAATAAAAAGGAGTATGCGATGAAGCGAGTATTAATTTTAACAGTAGTGTTGCTCGCCCTGGTTTTTGCTTTTGGCCCCACTTCAGTGCCTCAAAACAGCTCCCTGATTGTGCAAGCAAGAGATGTAGAAACGGCCGTGGCTGTCGCCCAGGAATATGGCGGTCAGGTCCATGAGGTGTTAGACATCATCAACGCCGTTTCCGTGCTTGTCCCCGACTCTCAGGTGATGGCGCTTAAAGCAGACAACAGGGTAACGGTTTATACGGATGACTTGGCGACATCGGCCGACAATCACAATGGTGATGACGATGACGACAATAACAATGACAGCAACCGTAACAATTCCTTGGTAGGCGTCAGATTCCCACAAGTGCTTGGCGCAGATGAAGTGTGGGATGAAGATATTGATGGTTCAGGAATTACCATTGCCGTCGTTGATTCTGGCATAGCCAAGATGGATTGGAACAGACAGCGGGTATTAGAAACCTATAACGCAGTCGATGATGGCCTCAATCGCCAAAAAGACCCCTATGGTCATGGAACGATGATGGCCAGCCTGGCCGGTAGCGATGGCGAATATAAGAATCATGAAATGGGTATTGCGCCTGGCGTTGATTTTGTGAATGTACGCGTCCTGGATAATGAAGGTAAAGGTTATTACACCGATATTATCGAGGGCTTGAATTGGATTTTGCAACATCAGGCCGAGTACAACATCCGGGTAGTGAATCTATCCATTGTTGGTGGCGTGAGCAGTCCTTACTGGGCTGATCCTATTAACCAGGCTGTAGAAGTTTTGTGGGATGCAGGTATTGTGGTAGTTGCCGCTGCCGGTAATGGCGGGTCTGATCCTTTGACTATCGCGTCTCCTGGCAACGATCCATTTGTAATTACGGTGGGAGCTTTTACAGATAATTACACCTGGCGAGATGAAAGTGATGATTTTGTGACACCGTTTAGCGGCGCTGGCCCCACAGAAGTGGGCTTTGTTAAGCCGGACATGATTGCTCCGGGTGCGCACATGATGGTGAACGTTAAGAATGATAGCGAGTGGGCACGGGAACACCCGGAAGCTCGTATTCGTGGGAATAATTACCAGATCGCGGGTACATCGGCGGCAACGGCCGTTACCAGTGGTGTGGTGGCCCTCATGCTGGAAGCTAATCCGAATATGACGCCTAATCAGGTGAAATATGCGCTTATGAATTCAGCGCGGCCCGCTGCCTATACGGACAGCAGTTTGGCCTGGAGTATTTTGCAGCAAGGGGCAGGGCGTGTGGATGCGGCAACGGCCGTGTTGAATCCGCCGGTCGGTGAAGCAAACGTCGGCATGTCCATTGACGAAAAATATGTCGGCCCCATCGTTTATCGAGATGGTAAGTTTATTGTTGTTGATGAAAACGGCAATGAAATTCCTGAGGCGGCCGGCTACTCTTGGAGCGGCGGCTACTCCTGGTCAGGTGGTTACTCTTGGAGCGGTGGCTATTCCTGGTCAGGTGGTTACTCTTGGTCTGGCGGCTATTCCTGGTCAGGTGGTTATTCCTGGTCAGGCTCAACCGATTGGCAGCCATTGGAACCAGGGGAAATCTGGCAAAGTGGTTATTCTTGGTCCGGCGGTTACTCTTGGAGTGGTGGCTATTCCTGGAGCGGTGGTTACTCTTGGTCTGGTGGTTACTCCTGGTCAGGTGGCTACTCTTGGAGTGGGTTGGTGGATAGCCAATCATAACTTGCGATTAACAGGAGATTGCCTCTGATTTTTGATGCCAGACGATGATCTTCTAAAAAATATTATTTCGCTTAATAAATTCCCCCACAGTTCGTTTCTGTGGGGGAATTTGTTTGCAAAAGGCTCGTGAAATCCGAATGTTTTTGAGTCGACGGTGTGTTAAGATTTCATTGAACTTGTGAATTGAGAAGTGAACCCCAAGCAATAAGTCGATGGGAAATTAATGGTCAGCAATAACATGAATGAGGCTGACCAGCTAGATTTGTTGCTTTTTTTATATCTAGGGAAAAATGGTCTATTTACTGTCCTGCGTCATCTGCTGCATAATTAGCTAGATTCGGCAGGGATATGATTATGTCTGAGATAGATGATTCCCTTCAACAAGATCAAATACCACCCGAGCTACTGAATAGACCCTATCAGATTTATCTGGTGGTCATCAGTCTGGCGGGCGTTTGTCTGGCAATTTTGGGTTTTGCACAAATCACGGCCCAACAATATGCCACTTTTATGCTGCTTGCTCTGCTTGCGGCTGCAGTTCAAACCACAGCAACTTTAACCCTAAAGGGAGTTGATTTCTCTGTTTCCTCTGCTGTTTCTTTGGCGGCTATTCCCCTCTTTGGCCCGGCGCCGGCAGCGATCATTGCTATTGTGGCTGAACTAGCTCTGTGGATCATCAGCGTTCGGACAGATCGTCCACCCTGGAATAAAGCCCTTCGTCGTCTGGGTTTTAATACAGGAATGAGCGCGATTGCCACGTTCCTTTCCGGACTTGTGTTTTTGGGGTTGGGGAATTTGATTGGGGAAACGCTTATTGCATTAAGTATTCGCTGGCTGATTACGGCCGTCGTTGCCGACCAGGCTAATCTGTGGCTCCTTATTGTTGTTTTGCATTTGCAATTGGGTGTACCCCCTTTGGATGTCTGGCGAGAACATCGATGGGCAGTGCCGCTAAATGTGCTTGTCTCTGCGATGGGTGGTGCTGTTTTATCATTGGCCGTAGCACAATTTAATTTACTCGGCGTTCTGATTTTCTTTTTGCCCATTGCCGCCTCTGCCTACTCTTTTCGCATGTACGTTCGACAGGCAGAAGCCCAAATGGCAAAACTGGAAGACCTCGTCGAACTAAGAACGGCTGATCTTGCCCGTGCGAACGATAACCTGGGCAGCGCAAACAAAGAGTTGGCTCAACTAAATATAGAAATGGAGCAATTCCTGGCTGTTCTCACCCATGATATGCGCACGCCGCTCACCAGTATTAAAGGGTATGCGAGCATTTTGCGGGATCGGGAGTTGGAGCGCGAGCAGCAAACTCACATCGCCAAAGTAATTTTACGTAGTCAGGATACCCTGCTGGAAATTGTCAACAACTTGTTGGAAATTGGTAAATTGCAATCTGGAACACCTGTTTTGTTAGAGCGATCTGCATTTGACCTGGCGTTGTTGGTAAAGATAAGCGCTGAATCATTGGAAACACAAGCATTGGAGAAGAACATTTCTCTGAACGACGAATCCGTTCCTACGCCGGTGGAAATAACGGGTGATGAGAAGAAAATTCAGCGTATAGTCTTGAACCTTATATCCAATGCCATTAAATACACGCCAGACGGTGGTCAGGTCTTTATTGGCACGCGTGTTGATGGGCAATATGCGGAAGTGTCCGTGCGGGATACCGGCTATGGTATTCCGGCTGATGAGCTGCCGTTTATTTTTGACCGCTACAGTCGTGTTAAGAAACATCAGTCTATAGCGATAGGAACTGGATTAGGGCTGGCTATTGTGAAAAGCTTGGTGGAGGCGCACCAGGGTGAAATTTCAGTTGAAAGCGAAGAAGGGGTGGGCAGCACATTCATCGTTCGCCTGCCTGTTCAGGCTATGCCGGTAAGGCGTGTTCCTTCCTCTCAAAGCGAATAATCCAGTATGTCCAAGGGTGTTGATGTTGCCGGATTAGAATGACTGATTGGTATTGATAGTTATGAGGGCGGCGAGGTACGGCCGTTCCGCATAAAAAAGCCGCTCAGATGAGCGGCTTCATTATCGTTAAACCTTGCCCCAAACCGCGATTATCCGGTTATAACTCCATGGATTTATCCGTCACCAGAGCAATAGCGTGATTGGCAAACGCCTTTACTGACATCGCGCCATGATCAATATTGTCGCGGGTGCGAACCGCGACCTGCCCCTCTTCTACTTCTTTATCTCCAATCACCAGCATATACGGAACCTTTTGCAATTGGGCATTGCGAATTTTCTTGTTCATGCGGTCGCTTCCGCCATCTACTTCTACGCGCAGACCCTGGCTGCGTAGATCGGCCGCTACTTGTTTGGCGTAATCCAGATGTCGATCGGCTATCGGAATCATCATCATTTGCACGGGCGACAGCCAGAGCGGGAACGCGCCGTTAAAGTGTTCAATGAGAATGCCTACAAAGCGTTCCATGCTGCCAAACGGCGCGCGATGAATCATCACTGGGCGGTGTTTTTGCCCATCTTCCCCGATGTATTCCAAATCAAACCGCTCTGGCAGCAAGAAATCTACCTGCACCGTGCCCAACTGCCATTCTCGTTTAAGCACATCGCGGAAGATAAAATCCAACTTAGGCCCATAAAAAGCAGCTTCGCCCTCTTCTACCGTGTATTTCATGCCTACTTTGTCGGCTGCCTGGCGAATGGCGGCAATGCCCCGCGCCCACATTTCTGGCGCGCCAGCATATTTGTCGCTGTTGGGGTCGTTTGTGCCTAACCGGGCGCGGAAATCATCAAAACCCATCGTTTGGAATACGTGTTGGATCAATTCCACAACGCCGATAAATTCCTCTTCAAGTTGATCTGGGGTGACAAAAAGATGCGAGTCATCTACGGTAAACCCGCGCACGCGTGTTAACCCATTGAGTTCACCACTCTGTTCATAGCGGTAAACCGTGCCAAATTCGGCCAGGCGCAGCGGTAAATCGCGGTAGCTGCGCGGCTCGCATTTGTAGATTTCGATGTGATGTGGGCAGTTCATTGGTTTTAGCAAAAACTTTTCTTCGTCCACATCAATGGGTGTGTATTGGCTATCTTTGTAATATGGATAGTGCCCGCTGGTGATATACAGTTCTAATTTGCCGATGTGGGGTGTGATAACCGGCAAGTAGCCACGATCAACCTGAGCGCGGCGCAAAAAGTTCTCCAGCGCTTCGCGCAGGATGGCGCCTTTGGGCAGCCAGAGTGGCAGCCCGGAGCCAACGAGCTGCGAAATATGGAACAAGCCTAACTGTTTGCCCAGGCGGCGGTGATCGCGGGCTTTGGCTTCTTCGAGGAGTTTGATGTATTCGTCCAGTTCGGTTTTATTGTGCCAGGCTGTGCCGTAAATACGCTGCAATTGTGGTCGATTTTCATCGCCGCGCCAGTAAGCGCCGCTGGTGCGCAGGAGTTTGACAGCGTTGGCTTTAACCTGGCTGGTGTAGTTGACGTGGGGACCCCGGCACAGGTCGACGAAGTCGCGTTGGCGATAGATGCTTACCTCGTTGGTTGGCTCGCTGATGGGGTTGCCCATTTCGTCTACTTTACCGGCCGCCAGTTCGTTGATTAGCTCTACTTTGTAGGGTTGATTGGCGAAGAAGGTTTGTGCGTCTTCGATGCTCATGCTGGAATGCTCGAATTTGGCGTTCTTTTTGAGCAGTTGTTTCATGGTGTCTTCGATTTTTTCCAGGTCTTCGGGCGAGAAGGTTTTGGGTTTGCCGTTTTCGTCTTTGCCCAGGTCGAAATCGTAATAGAAGCCGTCTTCAATGGGTGGGCCGATGGCTAGAAGCGCTTCTGGATAATGTTCGCGGACGGCTTCAGCCATGACGTGCGCGGCTGAGTGGCGGATACGGTACAGCTCTGATTGTTCGTAGGGGACTTCTTCTGTAGACATGTTAACTCCGTAAAAATATGATTACTAACGGCCGTTTCCGACCATAGATGACCCAACTTTAAAATAAAAATCGCCACAGCCCACATTGGGGCGATGGCGCTCGCGGTTCCACCCAACTTTTGTAATTCAGGCGTCTACCCATTGGTTTATGAGAGACAACTTTGGATTACACTCGTTACGGCCGTTAACGGAGCCACCCGAACTCTCTTATTGGGAAAATGAGGCAGACTCATAAGTCTGCCTCTAAAGAGCAAACGCATAGTTTGCCCTGTCCTTTTCGGAGAATCACTCCCGGGGGGTTTTCTGCGCCTGTTGGGTGATGAGGGCTTCCAGCCAATGACCCTTCAATCTCTATCAATAACAAAACACTTACTCGTCCCGATCATCGTTTTGCTTTTTAAATGATGTATGATGATTATAAAACAGCCAGCAGAGATGTCAAGTTGCCCAATAAATCCAAGTATCCTCGCTGCAACTTTCCCAACAGCCCCTGCGTATTGATGGGTGAATTGTCAGGAGATTGAACTTTGAACGAAGAACAAGTTTGGCTCGATGAGGCCAGGCAAGGCGACAAAGCGGCGTTTGGCAAGCTGATAGAAGCCTATCAAACGCCTGTCTATAACCTAGCATACCGCATGTTAAACAATGCGGGCGAAGCGGAAGAAGCAGCCCAAGAGGCATTTATTCGCGCCTATACCCGGTTGGATAGTTATGACCCGGCGCATAAATTCAGCACCTGGATGCTTTCAATCACTTCGAACTATTGCATCGATATCATTCGCAAACGACGCGCGCTGCTGCTTTCTATCGACGAGCCGCTGCCGCCCCATCCGGCTTTGATGTCCGATAATTCTAAAGGGCCTGAGGCGCAAGTGGTCATGAATGAACAACAGGAAATGGTGCAGGCGCTTTTAAGCGAGTTACCGGAAGATTATCGCGAGACGGTTGTGCTGCGGTATTGGTATGACCTGTCTTATGAAGAAATCGCCGAAATGATGGATACGACGGTTAGCGCGATTAAATCTCGGCTTTTTCGGGCACGCCGGCTGTTGGCTGAGGTAGGTCAGGCGAATGGCTTGGTCACGATGAATGATTCTATGGTCTTAACGGCCGTCTCATGACAATTAAGGAGAAAAGGGAGAAGGTTATGGAACATGAAGAGACTTATCTCTTAATGATGGACGCGCTCGATGGTGAGCTTGCAGAAGACGGGCGTATCAAGCTGGAAGCTCACCTGCGCGCGTGTCCACCCTGCTTGCAAGAATGGCAAGCAATAATGGTGGTGCATACATTGCTGCAAACAACCCCGGCGCTTAGCCCGGCTGTCGATTTTGCCCAGCGCACGTTCGCGCGGCTGCCCAACCGGCGCGTGCGCATCTGGACGATGGCCGCTATTTATGCATTGTTGTTGTTGGGTGGTGTTTTGCCTATTTTATTGGGCGTCTGGTTGGCTTTTGTGTTAGGTCCCGTTCTTAGCGAACCGACTATTCTGAGTAGTATTAGTCAATCCATCGGACATGCGCTGCAAGTTATGGGCACAGTGGTGGCCGCTTTACTTGCCGGACTGGGCGAAATGATTGTGCAGCAGCCTGCCATTGTCGGGTGGTTGTTGGTCTTGTTGGGCATCATCTCGATTTGGGGTGGCGTTTCCCGGCAGTTGATCTTCCAACCCGCCCCGCAGCAAATTTCTTAATTGGGAGTAATCCGATGAATAAGCGAATGTTGTTCGTATTGGTATTGGTTTTATTGTTAACGGCCGTTCCCGCCAGCGCCGCCTTTGCTGCGCCGCCTATGGATGGCGACCAGACTGTAGAGACGGGAGAAAGCGTCAACAACGACGTGATCTTGTTGGACGGCGATCTGGAAATTCAGACAGACGGCACGGTAAATGGCGACGTGGTCTTGTTTAACGGCGACGCCGACATTTCGGGCACGATCAACGGCAACCTGGTTTTGTTTAACGGCGATTTGGATGCGTCGGAAACGGCCGTCATCAATGGCGACTGTGTGGTCCTCAATGGGGACATCAACGACCATACAAGCGGCGGACTTGGCTGCACCAACGTCGGCGGTCTACCAGACTTCTTGCCCCTGGCCGGCTTGGCCGGTTTGGCCAACGGCCTGGCCGCCCCGCAAATTGATGATGTGCCTGTTCCACCTGCTCCGCCGGCCCCACCTGCTCCGCCGGTCTCTGGCCCCGGTTTCTTTGGCGAATTTGTCGGCGTCATTGCCCGCAGCCTGTTGTTTAGCATCCTGGCCTTCGCCGTGGTCTCCCTGGCCCCCAGCCACCTGAACCAGGTGGAATCGGCCCTCAAGCGGAAGCCCGTAGCCAGCGGCACAGTGGGTTTCCTGACGGCCGTTGCCGTGCCGACCATCGCCGGCTTGTTGGCCATTCTCTCGGCTGTGCTGCTGCTCATTTGCATTGGCATTGTTGGGTTTGCGGTGGTTTTTGCGCTGGTAGCCGGGTTGGGCGTTGCGGCCATGCTTGGGTGGGTTGCCGCTGGCGACCTGCTAGGGCAATGGCTGGTGCGCCGGACCAATCGGCAAAAGATGAACCCTGCGGTTGTGGGCGCTCTCGGCACATTCGTTCTGACCTTTGGCCTGGGTGTGTTTGGCCTGATTCCGTTTGTATTTGGCGAAGGATTGGTCAGCCTGATTGTTACCTTTGTGGGTTTGGGGGCTGTCGCGCTAACCAAGTTTGGCACGCAGCCTTATCCATTGGTGCATGTGGTTCATGAAGATGCGGCAAAAGTAACGGCCGTTCTGGACACCCTGCCGCCCAAAGATTAACCGACGCGCAGGCATCTGACACAAATAAAAAGAGGCGCATCTGCCAAAGATGCGCCTCTTTTTGTTAGTAGATAGGAAAGAATCTACCCGACAAATTTAGGCGATTTGCCGCTAAATTTGGCGGCGATTTGTCCATAAAGATGGCCAGTAACGGCCGTTAAATACGGACCAACCGCCATGCTGATTACAAAGGCCAAGATCCAGCCGACGCAAGGAATGATTGCCAACACGCCAGTCACCACACTGACAGCCAGACCGGCGCCAAATGTAGCCAGAAAAACCATCATAATGTCGCCAATGCTTTGGCGGGCAATGCCCAACACGTCGCCAAACCGGAAGCAAGCGCCAAACTCATCAGTCAATACATATTGCACAATAATAGCCGGGCTGATGAAGAACAAAGCAATCGCAAACAAGAACCCCAGGCAAGAAATAATCAGCCAGGTGGTTCCCAAGGCCGCCGTCGCAAAATCTTGAGCGTTTGTAGGCGCGTTGCCGGCGGCAACTGTAACAATCGTCGCCACACACATCAGCAGCCAAAACGGCAGGGTATAAACAAGCTGTGCCAGGAAAATATACAGGCCATCCATAAACAACTTGCCCCAATCATCCCATTCCGGCAGCGGTTTTTCTACGCCTGCCTTAACATTGCGGGTGATGGCCACGGAATAGCCAATCAGGAAAAAGATGGGAATGAACAAGAAAGAGAAAAAGGTGACAATAAGCGCAATGAGTAACTTGCTTGTCCATCGTTCGTCTTCTATGATGTATGTAAATGCTTTAGCCAGATCCATTGAAAAGCCTCCTGTTACTGTAAGTTGATAAACATGTTGTCTTTATTAATTTTAAAGAGCAACGGTGTACAGCGTCAACACACAAATAGGGGCTGGTGAATAGACAAATTTACCAGCCCCTATCCAAAACAATTATTCAAAAAACACGAAGTTATGCCCAGCCCTGATTTTTAACAAAGTCAGTGATGACAGGAATGGTGACCATTTGCCCCTGGTATGCTTGCCAGCCCCAATAGCAGCCAATAAGCCAGATCGCCAAAGAGGGGATGCCACACAAGAATGTGCTGAGCAGGGTTCCGGCGACCATGTTGATAAGCCCCCAGGCCAGGGCTTGTCCGTTGTGGGCGCGGATAAACGGCCGTTTCTTCTTATCCTCCATCAACAAAATGATGATAGGAACCAGCGGGGCTAACACATAAGCCAATAAAGCCCACAACTTGTCATCATCAGACATATCCATCCCGCCTAAATCATCAGACATAGGGGGTTCTTCTTTTTCCGGCATTGGGTCCATTTCGGGGAAGTCGTTGTCTTTCGTTTCATCATCCATGAGTTTTTCCTCCATACATAGAGTGGAATCAAGCGATTCCTACAAAATGCAATTGTATGGTTCGCATGGGCTGCCGTCAATAGCACTGCGCCACAAGGGGCCGGCGGCGATCTGCCCGTTTTCCCCAATGCGCCCGTCATCCGCAAGTCGTTTTCTGGGGGAAGGGGTCCAAATTTGCCAACGGCCGTTTCCCCAGATAGAATGCCGCCATGAGCAAAATTGTTTTTATGGGTACGCCCGATTTCTCTGTGCCCGGTCTGCAAAAACTAATCCAAACCCAAACCGTTGTGGGTGTTGTCACCCAACCAGACAAGCCAGCCGGACGCGGGCAGCAGCTTCGGCCGTCGCCAGTCAAAGTGGTGGCCGAAGCCGCCGGTATTCCCGTTTACCAGCCCAAATCGCTGCGCAGCGAAGAAGCGGCCGCCCCGCTGCGCGCCTGGCAGCCAGACGTTATCGTTGTGGCAGCCTTTGGCCAGATTTTGCGGCCGCACGTTTTAGACCTGCCGCCGCATGGCTGCGTTAATGTTCACGCCTCGCTGCTGCCGCGCTGGCGCGGCGCATCTCCCATCCAACACGCCCTGATGGCTGGCGACGCCGAAACCGGTATTTGCCTTATGCGCATGGACCCTGGCCTGGACACCGGCCCCGTTTATGTCTGCCAATCCACGACCATCACCGCCACGGACACGGCGGCGACGCTGCATGATCGGCTGGCGGAAATGGGCGCAGCCCTGCTGGCCGAGCGCCTGGACGACATTCTGCACGGCCGTATCGCCCCCACGCCCCAAGATGACGCCCAGACCACCTACGCGCCCATGATTAAAAAAGAAGACGGCCGTATCCAATGGACCCAACCCGCCGCTGCCATTGATCGTCACATCCGCGCCATGACTCCCTGGCCCGGCGCATTTACCTTGTGGCAGGGGCAGGCATTAAAAATTTTGGCCGCCCATCCCTCGGCCCACGATCTTGCCGGCGCGTCGGGACAAATTTTCCCCAGTAAAGATGGCCAAACGGCCGTTGTGGCCACCGGCAGCGGCAGCTTGCACCTACAGACTGTGCAACTATCCGGCAAACGCGCTCTGGATGCAGCCGAATTTTTGCGCGGCCGGCCCGATTTCATCGGCAGCCGATTGGAGGATTGATGAGAATTCTGGTATATGGCGCTGGCGCTGTGGGCGGCTACGTTGGGGCGCAGTTGGCCCACGATGGACATCACGTCACCATGATTATGCGCGACCTGACGGCCGAAAGCATCAACACCAACGGCCTGACCGTCCGAGAGGGCGATCAATCCTTCAACGTTCAGCCAATTGCCACGTCATCCATTGCGCAAACATTTTTAGCCCCAAGCGCGCAATTCGACCTGATCATCATGGGCATGAAAGCATACGATCTGAAATCTGCGCTCGATCACCTGGTGGCCTTCTGCCCCGACCCACCGCCCATTCTGACGTTGCAAAATGGGATTGGAGTGGAACGGCCGTTAATCGACCAGTTTGGCCCCCAGCGCATCATCGTCGGCGCACTCACCACGCCCGTCAGCAAGCCAATGGCCGACCAGATCGTCGTAGAACGCAGCGACCGCGGCCTGGGGCTGGCCCCCGCAAAAGCCGGTCAGCCCATTGACCAATGGGTTAATCTGCTCAACAAAGCCGGCGTGGCCACCGTCGCCTTCAAAGAATATGAAGCAATGAAATGGTCCAAAGCGCTGCTAAACATTGTCGGCAACGCGACTTCGGCTATTCTCAACCGTCCACCCGGCGTCGTCTACAAGTCTGATGCCATGTTCGATCTGGAAGTGCGGATGCTGCGCGAAACGTTGAAAGTTATGGATGCGCTCAAGCTAGACGTGGTTGATTTGCCCGGTTCTCCCGCCGGACGCCTGGCTTTTGGCGTGCGTCGAGCGCCTAAAATGGTCCTAAAACCCATCCTCACCAGCCTGGTAGCCAAAGGGCGCGGCGAAAAAATGCCCTCGTTTCAGATTGATCTGATGGCCGGTAAAGGGCAAAGCGAAGTTGTTTTCCATAACGGCGCGATTGCCAGGGCAGGCGTGGCGCAGCACATTCCGATGCCGGTGAATACGGCATTGACCGATGTGCTCTTGCGCCTGACGCGTCATGAATTGGACTGGCGCGATTTCGACGGCAAGCCATCTCGTTTGCTGGCCGAAGTTGAACGATTTGAGAATTAACTGTGTTTGATCTACGAACGCGGAAAAACGGCCGTCCCCTGCTAATCGGACACCGGGGAGCCTTAGAGGCAGCCCCGGAAAACACCTTCCCCGCCTTTGAGGCTGGTCTGGCCGGTGGCGCCGACATGCTGGAACTGGATGTTCAATTCACCGCCGACCGGCAAGTCATTGTGTTTCATGACACGCATCTGGCCGCAAAAGTTGGCTTGCCGGGCATGATTGGTGATTATTCAGCCGCATTTTTGCGCACGCTGGATGTGGGCAGCGGGTTTGACGCCCGTTTTGTCGGCACAACCATGCCGTTGTTGGATGAAGTGTTGACCTGGGCAAACGGCCGTATCCCCCTGTTAATTGAAATAAAACAAGGGCCAATCTTCTCCCCGGAGCTGGATCAGGCGGTTGTCGAATTGATTATGGACCACAAAATGGTTGAAGAGATCGTCTTGATGGGCTTTGATCAGGTTTCTTTGCAGCGCGTAAAACGGCTAAACCCCCGCATTGCCACCAGCTTTATCTTCAGCGGGCGGCTGCTCAACCCGCTGTCCGTCATCGGAGAGTTGGATGTCAACGCCCTCAGCCCGCGCACAGACTTGCTCACGCGCGAAGAAGTAGACATCATTCACGCCGCCGGCTACGCTTGCAGCCCCGGCGGTTTTTGGTGGGATTATCACTCGCTTGTTGCATGGGGCGTAGATACCATCAGCAGCAACAACCCCGCTTCGGTTCACTGGGCGGAAATTGTAAATTAAGACCACAAAAGTTTTCTCGAACTTTTGTGGTCTTATGTTTATTGGGTCTTTGGGATTTCGTGGGGTCCGGCGTGAAGCGTGATGCGTAAGGCGTGGAGCCTCTCTGGTCACGCATCACGCATCACGCTTCCTTGAGCGTCAACCCCCTGAATTCCTAAAGAGCCTGTTTATTCTGGCAGTTCCTGCTCAAAAAACGAAATCACAACCTTCGGATTGTCAATTAAATACTGATAACCGCCAAACCGGTCATTGGATTCCACAAACAGGGGACCACGCGCGTTCGGGGTAGCTTCAGCAATTTGAGCCACATCTTCAACGTCGCCCCAGGGGTCATTATTGCCCTGAACGAAGAGAACGGGGGTGGCTCCAGCCCCGGTGGCGGCAAACGAAGGCCGGTAAGCAGACCAATAGAGGCCGCCAGCCGCCTGATAGAAAAATTCAGTCACCGGTAAGACAATGTTGCTTAACGGGCCAAGCAGATCACGGCCGTATTTCTCGCTAAAAACGGCCACTGTGGTGGGTTGCACGGCCACGGCCGCTTTGATCTGATCGGTTTGCGGCAGGGCGTAGAGCAGGCTGTTTGCGCCCATGGAAAACCCAATCACACCGAGGCGATCCGGGGAAACGTCGGCACGGCCGTTCAAATAAGCAATCGCGCCCAACAAATCCTTGGCTTCTTCCTGTCCAAAGGCCATCGGCGGCGCAGCCGCGCTTTCGCCATGATTCCGCATGTCATACATCAGCACGTTAAAGCCAGCCCGGTGCAAATCAACGGCCAGTCGCAGCAAGTCCACTGCTTTTTCGCCGGTAAGATCGGCAAACAAACCGCCAGCCGCTTCACCCAGGCGGTTCCACGGCCAGCCGTGGATCAGAATGATGGTGGCTCCCTGGCGGGCGGATTCAGTTGGCGCGTGAATAAACCAGCCGGCAATGCGCACGCCATCTTGCGCCGGAAATTGGACGTCATCAAATGTCAGGTCCAGGTCTCTGGGGGAAGCCCACAATGGTTGGCGTGGCGGGCTGATGAGGCGTTTGGCAAAAAAGGCGGCTATGGCGGCCACCAGGGCGATAATTAGACCTGCTATCCAGAAAAACCAACGAAGCGCTCGTCGAAAATTCATAACAACCTCCTTGTTATGCACAATACAAACCAAATTCCATTATACCTGAACAAACTGGTTTGGTGAGCGTTCCAGCTCTTTTTTTTGCCAGAGAGACACGGATAGTTTGATCACGCTGCCGGGTGTGCGGCGATGAGGGCCGATATGGGTTAACGGCCGTTCGCAAACAAATCTGTCTCGCGCAAGCCAGCCGGAGCAGGGGGAACGGCGCGAATGTACGTGTCTTTGGCGAACAGCCATTTTTGCAGCCACGGTGGGAACATCCGACTGCGGTTGGTGCCGCCGCCCTGGCTGGAATGTTGGGCGCTGGCCGCCATTTTTACATCCCAATACGCCCGGTAATCAATGGCCGCATGAAGTTTTTCTGGCGGGATGCCCAACTGCGTATAGTCGATGTCTTTGTTCCGCCCGGCGCGTGTGGGGTCTTGCCCGCGCAGGCGCATCATAAAAGCAAAAATTTTCACGGCGCGATTGGGAAACGCCGTGTAGTAAAGCCGCTCCGCCTGATACGGTTCCGGCCCAATTTCCGGGTACTGCTGCGGATCGGCGGCCGCGCTGAATGCGGCCGTGGTGATTTTCCAGCATTGAATGTGATCGGGGTGAAAATAGCCGCCGGTTTCATCGTGGGTGATAACCACTTGCGGCCGAATGGCGCGAATCAAGGCCACGACTCGCCCTTCCGCCTCGCGCTCGTCGCTGTTGATAAAGGCTTCCGGGTGGTGATTGGCCGGATCGTTGATGTAGCCTGAGTCGCGGTAGCCTAATTTATGCAGCGTCGCGCCGAGGATTTTTACGGCCGCGTCCAGTTCTCTGGCGCGCACGTTAACCAGGTCTTGCAAGGTGTCTTCGAAACCTTCGGCTACAGAACCGGCCACACCGTCGGTGGCGATGGCGATGTGGACATCGACGCCCTCGGCGGCATAACGGGCAAACGTGCCGCCAGGACCAAACGATTCATCGTCGGGGTGGGCTAAAACAGCCAGGAGTCGTTTGTTTGTGGCCATTTATTTTTTGCCGCTGCGGTGAAATTCTTGCATCATGGGGATGAGGGGGACGACGGGGATGGTTTGGTAGGGATGGCGTACGCCGGGTAAGACGATGAGACGGCCGTTTGGCAGCATGCGGCTCAGGCGTTGGGCTTCGTTCAACGGAATCAACTCGTCACGGTCGCCAACACTAACCAAAACTGGCGTCTGAATGCGCTTGATCATGCCTTCGGTCAGGCCGTGATCCACTAAGTATGAAATGAGGTCGCCAGCCTGGCGCACCAGGATGCGCCAATGACGGCCGCCATGCTCTTGCACAAGCTGGTCGGCATAGGTAGGCACTTTGGCGGCCAGATCGTCGGGGTCGAGCTGCGCGCGCATTTTGGCGGCCGCTTCCTGGGTCCAATAAAACTTGGAGGCGTGCATGAGGAGTGTCTGGACACGGCGCGGCTGGCTGAGGACCAGTTGTAAACCAAGATAGCCGCCCAAATTATAACCGGCGATGTGCACGGCCGTAATCTGCAGCGCATCCAACAGCCCAACAATGTCTTTGACCATTCTGTCGGCCTGGAGCGCGGGGGCGTTGTTGCCCGAACGGCCGTGTCCACGCAAATCCATCAATACCACGCGAAAATCAGGCGCTAACAGCGGGACGAAATTTTGCCACTGCCGGCTGATAGACCCCAATAACCCGGGCAGCAGCAAGAGGGTCTCTCTGGCGGAGTCGCTGCCGAATAGTTCGTAATGGATTACCGTATTGTCATCTGTTGTCCAGGTACTCATATCTTTCCTCGTGTTATGGCTGTCGGCCAACGGCGACGGCGAATCCGATCGCCATTGTATCTGTATGGGATATGCTGATCGACCATTCGTGCAAGCCCAACTGCGCGGCTACAGCCTGTGCTTGATGGTGTAAATGGAGAAGGGGACGGCCGTTTTCGGCGCGCACCACTTCCACATCTACCCAGCGAATAGCGCCAATGCCCGTCCCCAAAGCCTTAGCCACGGCCTCTTTGACTGCGAATCGCCCGGCCAGACTGGTAGGCCGCCCGGCGCAGTCTGCCTGTTCCTGTGGTGTAAACACGCGATCCAAAAATCGCTGACCATGACGGGCTACGCTTTGTTCGAGTCGAGCAACTTCAATAATATCCACGCCGCTGGCTAACATGTCAACCCCTAATCGCTGCTTTCTGGTCCGGCCACGGCCACGGCCAACTGCTCTGTGCTGAGATATTTTTGCGCGGCGGCTTGCACGCGCTCTGGGGTAATGGCGCGTACCAGGTCTGGGAAGCGCTGCAAATAATCCAGTCCCAGGCCGTGCATTTCCAGGTCGCTGATCACGCTGGCCAGACCGCTGTTTGTCTCCAGGCTCACCGGTATAGACCCGATACGAAAGGCCTGGCTGTCGGCCAATTCATCGGCTGGGACCTTTTCGTTTTGTATCCGGCCGATTTCTGCGCGGATGGCGGTGATGGCTTGCTCCACATGTTCCGGCGCGACGCCGGCGCCGGCAAACCAGGGCATGGGTCCCTGGCTGCCTTGTAGTTGGCTGTAGGCGTAGTAGGCCAGCCCTTGTTCTTCGCGTACACTTTGGCCAATTCGCCCCATCATGCCAAAAACGCCCAAAACGGTATTCATCAAGCTGGCATCCAGGTAATCGGGGGCGGCGCGTAAGGGACCGGGCAGTCCGAGCAAAATGTCGGCTTGGACTTTGTCGGGCATGGGAACGTGGGCGCGGATGAGTGACGACGGCCGTGCCACAGGTGGGATAGCAGGCAGTGGTTTTTGCTGCGGATTTTGCCAGTCGCCGAAGACGGCCGTTACCTTGGCCACCGCCTCTTCGGCCTTCATCGCGCCAACAATCGTCAGGATCATGCCTTGCGGCCCAAAATAATCGCGATGAAACTGGGCGATCTCGTCGCGGCTGATGGCTTGAATGGTTTCCTGGTAGCCGGTGGCGGAACGGCCGTATGGATGATCCGGATACAACAAGTCTTGAAACGCCAGACGCGCCATCCGGCCGGTATCGTTGGCGCGAATCACCAGGCTGGTCAGAATTTGGCCGCGTACCTGTTCCACCTGCTGCGTCGGAAAATCTGGCTCGCGCAGGGATTCAGCCAACAGGGCCAGCATCAGGTCTGCGTCTTCCACCAGTCCGGCAGCCCCAAAATCGCTGGTATGGCGGCCGCTGCTAAAAGAAATGTCCGCGCCCACCGACTCTAGCGCTTCGTAGATCTCCGCAAAGCTGCGCCGGGTCGTGCCCCGGTCTAGCAGCGCGGCGGTAAAGGACGCCAGACCGGCGCGGTTGGCGCTTTCGCCCAAGGCCCCGGCGCGCACCAGCCCTTCGATGACGATGGATTCGCTGGCAAAGTTTTCATAGGCCAGGATGGTCAGGCCGTTGGCTAGGACGACGCGTTGAATGGTTTCTGGGCCAGGGTAGTGAATTTGAGCCATATAGTTTCCTTGCAGCGGCCGGAAAAGGAGATGGATGGGGGAAACGGCCGTTATCCTGATGCGGCGCGTATCATACCACTGGGGACGGCTAAATGTCCATCTTCAACCTAAATAAGCGCGCCTAATTCTGGGACAACCGAAGGCCACACGCCTTCATCCTCCAACCGGCTGATTTCCAGATCAAGCCGATGCTTAAAGTGCTGCATAACCGAATCGTTATAAGTAGGGTAGCGTTTGAATTTTTCTCGAATTTGGCTCAGGCAACAAATATACAACGCTTGCGGCTCTATTTTCAGCAGAAGGGCATCAAATTCACCGCTCAACCGCAAATTGCGCGCCGCGCGCTGCCGCGCCAACAAAATTTCTACTTCATTCGCCAGCAGCGTAGAGATCGATTGGCTGGTAACCAGATCAAGAAAAGGAGCCGACGACGTAAAAACACAATGGGTGTGGGTTTCATCAGTAGCAATATGAAGCTGCCCGCCCAGCGTAAACACTTCCACGCGCTTTTGCAGGCGGTCGCTCAGGAGAACGCGCCCTGGGCACACACGATAATCCACCGCCTGCCGCCAGGGATGATGGATTTCCAGCCATTGCACTCCCCGCACCGCGCCGACCTGAACATGGAGTTTTTCCGGATCAAAATGAGTCTGTGTCGGTTTGCTGCTTAAGAGGGCGTCAAATTTTTCGCCGCCAAATTGACTGGGACCTGGGTAAAAGTTGTAACCGAGTTTCGGATCCATAACACAGTTTATTTGTCACTCCCTTACGCTCCATCATACATCACCTTCGGAATTTTTTGAACAGTTTGTCTACGTGGAACTGTTCTTGGCGCTGCCGTTCAGGCCCGTTTATAGGAGCAGATGAATTTTTGTTTGTTGGCGTAACAAGCTGAAAGGATTGGTTTAACAGGGCCAAACAAAACATCCCGACCCCGCTGGCAATTTGGGGATCGGGATGTTGGGGAAATGCTGGGCGAGCAGGAACCGCCAGCAGATTGGGTTATTCGCCTTTGTATCTGAGCAGCCGCAGGCCGTTTAATGACACCAGGACGGTGCTGCCTTCGTGTCCGATCACGCTTAGCGGCAGCGCCAGGCCAAACCCCAAGACTGAGGCAATGAGTACCAGGATCATGCCGATGGCAAACGCCAGATTTTGCACCAGGGTTTTGCGGGTTTTGCGGCTCAGGCCGATGACGTAAGCGATTTTGCTCAGGTCGTCGCTCATCAGGACGATGTCGGCTGTTTCCAGGGCGACGTCTGTGCCGGCCGCGCCCATGGCGATGCCGATTTCGGCCGTGGCCAGCGCGGGGGCGTCGTTAACGCCATCGCCGACCATGGCCACCGGGCCGTATTGGGTGGTCAGGCGCTGTAGGAGCTGCATTTTGTCTTGCGGCAGGAGTTCGGCGTAATAGGCGTCGACGCCGGCCTGGCGGGCGATGGCTGCGGCCACGCGCTGATTGTCGCCGGTGAGCATGGCGACGTGTTCGACGCCCAGGCTTTTCAGGCGTTTGATGACGTCGGCTACGTCGGGGCGCAGCACGTCGGCGATGGCCAGGACGCCGAGAACGTGGGCGCTGCGGGTAGTTTCGGTGATGTCGGCGATGATGACGGAGGTTTTGCCCTGGTCCTGGAATTGTTCCAGCACGGCCGTTGCGTTTTCCAGCCCATCCATCACCCAATCGGCATAATACCGGCGGTTGCCCACGGCAATCTGACGGCCGTCGGTGGCTGCGCGCACGCCCAACCCCGTCTCTGAATGAAAATCAGTGGCCTCGGGCAGCGTTATCTCGCGCGCCTGCGCTGCCAGCACAATCGCCTGGGCCAGCGGATGCTCTGATTTGGCTTCCACGGCCGCCGCCAATCGCAGCAGGTCGGTTTCGCCGCCGTCCCAATGCGCGTCGCAGACCACGATATCGGTTACGCGCGGTTTGCCTTCGGTCAGCGTGCCTGTTTTATCGAAAGCGATCACTTTGATGTCGGCGGCGCGTTCCACGTAAACGCCGCCCTTGAATAACACGCCTTTGCGCGCCCCGTTGCCAATGGCCGACAGTACGGTGGCCGGGGTGCTGATGACGATGGCGCATGGCGACGCGGCGACCATTAAGGTCATGGCCCTATAAAACGTGACGTTGAATGGTTCATTTAAGAGGAAGAGGGGTAAGACGATGGCTACGGCCGTCATAATAATCACGCCCAGGGCATAATACTGCTCCGCCTTTTCAATGAAGCGCTGCGTTTGTGCCTTTTGCCCCTGGGCTTCTTCCACCATTTTGATGAGTTTGGCCAGGGTGGTGTCTTCGGCCAGCCGCGTCACTTCTACTTCCAGGCTGCCGCGCTGGTTGATGCTGCCGGCCAGGACGTTATCGCCCGGCTCTTTCGCTACAGGAATCGACTCGCCGGTGATGGCGGCCTGGTCTAAGCTGCTGCGGCCTTCGATGATACGGCCGTCCAAAGCCAGCCGCTCGCCCGGTTTCACAAACATGCGGTCGCCAACGCCCACTTCTTCGATGGGCAGCGTGACCATTTGGCCATCACGGCGAATGGTTGCTTCGGCGGGGCGCAGGGCCATCAGGGCGCGGATGGCGTTACGGGTGCGATCCATGGCATAAGCTTGCAGCACGTTAGACAGCGAGAAAAGGAAGAGCAGCATCGCGCCTTCAAACGGCGCGCCCACCAGGGCCGCGCCCAGCGCCGCCAGAACCATCAATAAATCCACGTCGATGGTGAAGTGACGCAGCGAATCCAGCCCGGCCATCACCCCAAAGGTGCCGCCGGTAATGTAGGCAATGGTATAAAACACCGTGGCGAATACTCTGGGCGCTTCCAGCCAATCGGCCGCCAGCCCGGCCATCATGGTGATAAACGTGATGATGGTAAAAATCAATTCCACGCGCTGCGCCGGAAATTTAATTTGCAGTTGTTGAAACAGACTCTCTCCGGTATCGGTCGGTTGTTTGATTTTGCCGGATGATAGTTCAATCGTATCTTGTGTCATTGGTTCGATCCTTGTGGTTTATAAAAAAACTCCCGAAGGCGACCCCCAGAGGTAGTCCCCGTCCATTCGCCTTCGGGAGGGTAGCACTTGCTAATGCGAACCCAGGCTGGCGAAGATTTCGCGATCTTCAGGGTCCAGGCGGGCTAACAGGTCTGCGCCCAATTGAGCATAAATGCGCTGAGTGAACATTTCCATCCAGACAAACTGCCGCGCAATGAGGACCAAATCCTGGTTGCGGGTGATGGTCGCGGTGGTTTCATGGTGTGGTGCAGCGCTGGCGATCAGCACTTCAACTTCATCTGTTTGCACGAGCAGCGTGGCGGTGAGACCTTGTAGTTCGCTTTCGAGCGGCGGATGGTAGGCGACGCGGCCGCAGTTTAGGGCGCCGCTGCCGGTTAGCAGGGTGTTTATTTCCAGCCCGCGTTCGGCGGCGGCGATGATGTCTAGCCGTAGGGCGGCCAGGTCTTCATCGGTGAGAACTAAAAATAGTTCAGTCTGGGCTTCGCGGATGAGTTTGGCGGCATAGGCGAGAACGGCCGTGCGCCCGCTGATTGCCCAGACGCGGTTGTCGGCCACGGAGGTGTATAAAGCATTCAGCCCTTGCTCCAAATCTTGGAGCAGGCGTTCGTGCTCTTCCTGATGTCTGTCTAGCAGAATTTGGGGTGGCAGGGGACGGTATAGGGTAGCCCGATCTTCGACTGTTTCCAGCGCTGCGCCACGGCCGTGCAGCCGCTTCAGCGCTTCATACACCATCGAGCGAGGAACGCCCGATTCTTTGCTGAGCTGGTAGCCTGTGGCCGGGTATTCCCGCAGGAGCGCCAGATAAACCTTTGCTTCATATTCCGTGAATCCGATTTTGGTTAAGTCTGCTAATAAATCCATGTCCTGACCTAGTTGTTTGTTTTATGACTAATAGTCATATTCTAAACAACTACTACGCGATGGTCAATGGCATTATGTGAGAATTTCATAAAGTTTTCTGCGCTGACCCGTATGATGTCTGCCCGATTTTTGGCGTGCGGCATATGACGCGAGGCGGCTGAACGTGGTACAATCGCTTACCGAAACCGCATTGGGAGAAAACCATGAGCAACGAATTTACCATCGAAAAAATCGCTGACTTTGTGGGTCAGCAGGTCATGTTGAAAGGCTGGTTGTATGCCAGTACCCGCAAAGGCAAACTGATGTTTGTCCGTCTGCGCGATGGCACAGGCATTTGCCAGGGCGTCGCCTATCAGCCGGAAATCGGCGAAGAGCTGTTCGAGACGCTTAAGCGGCTGGGGCAGGAGTCGTCGTTGGTGGTGACCGGGACTGTGAAGGAAAACGGCCGTGCCCCAGGCATCCCCGGCGGCTACGAAATCGCCATCGCGCAAGTCACCGTTCTGCAAGATGTCAGCGACTACCCCATCACCCCCAAAGAACACGGCGTGGAATTTTTGATGGATAACCGTCATCTGTGGCTGCGCTCCAGCCAGCAGTGGGCGGTGATGCGTGTGCGCGCCACCATCAAGCGCGCCATCATCGACTTTTTGGATGATCGAGGGTTCCTCAATATCGACACCCCCATCATCACCCCCGCCGCCGCCGAAGGAACCAGCACCTTGTTCCAGGTAGATTACTTCGAGGAAAAGGCGTATCTGGCCCAAACCGGCCAGCTTTACAACGAGGCCGACATCATGGCCTTTGGCAAAGTCTACTGCTTTGGCCCCACCTTTCGCGCCGAAAAATCCAAAACCCGCCGCCATCTGGCCGAATTTTGGATGGTAGAACCGGAAATGGCCTTTTTTGATCTGGACGATCTGATGGCTTTTGAAGAAGAATTTGTCAGCTACGTGGTGCAAACGACGATAGAGAAGCGGCGCAATGAGCTGGCCTACTTGGAGCGTGATCTGACGGCGCTAGAAGCCATCAAACCGCCCTTCCCACGTATCAGCTACGACGAGGCCATCGAGCGCATCCACGCCATCCGCGAAGCGACGGATGACCCGGAAATCAAAGAGCAGCTCAACATTGAGTGGGGCGATGACTTTGGTTCGCCGCACGAAACCTATCTAACCCAGCAGTTTGATAAACCCGTGTTTGTGTATGGCTATCCCTCGCAGGTGAAGGCGTTTTATATGGAACCATGGCCCGGCCGGCCGGAAGTGTGCAAAAGCGTCGATTTGTTGGCTCCGGAAGGGTATGGCGAGATTATCGGCGGCAGCGAGCGCATGAGCGACCCGGAAGTGCTGCTGGCGGCGATCCAGCGCCACCAACTGCCGGAGGAGCATTATCAGTGGTATATTGATTTGCGCCGGTATGGCAGCGTGCCGCACAGTGGCTTTGGTTTGGGTCTGGAGCGCACAGTGGCCTGGATTTGCGGCATTGAGCATATCCGCCAGACAAGCCCCTTCCCGCGCACCTTAAACCGGATGAATCCGTAAATTTTTGCCTGACGCAGCAGACGTCATGTCTCCAAAGCAGATGAGGTATGACGTTTGCTGCGATTTATCTGGATTATCTGTCGTTTGCCAGTTATAATTTTTCTTGATACGCAGCCACTCGTTCTTGTGGCCGCCTCCATTGTTGGCCTGTCCATTGGCGCACATTTCCTCTTAATGTACTGACACTCCTCGCCACAGCCAGGCTTCAAACGCAGCATCTAAACCGGCCTGGCGCTTCGATGACTTTTCTTCTCCTGGCTTTTATCGTTTATTTTGCGGCTTTGATGCAGACCTTGTCTGGCTTTGGTTTTGCGCTGCTGGTGATGCCTTTGCTGACGCTGGTGATGGGGTTGGGCACGGCCGTTCCCCTTGTTTCGCTCATTGCCGTAACCCTCTATGCGGTCAATCTGGCACGTTACCGCCGGTCGATCAACCTGGGCGAGCTGAAACGGCTGGCGTTGGCGGCGGCTTTGGGCGTGCCGGTGGGCCTGTGGCTGGTGGCGAGTGTGCCGGAAACGGCCGTTAAATTCCTCCTCGGTTTACTGCTCATAACTTACGCCCTTTATGCCTTCATCAATCCCACCCTGGCCTTTGTCGTGCCGACCGGCTGGGGTTACGGCGTGGGCTTTTTGTCTGGCTGCCTGGGCGGAGCCTACAACGTGCCCGGCCCGCCGGTCATTGTCTACGGCTCGCTGCGCCAATGGCCGCGCGATGAGTTTCGCGCCGTGCTGCAAGCCTTGTTTTTGTTACAAGGTATGTTGGTGGTGTTTGGGCATGGGGTGCTGGGGCATCTGACAACGGCCGTGTTCACCTTCTACCTCACCGCCATCCCCGCCCTCTTCCTGGGCATCTTCACCGCCGCCCGCCTCGACGCCAAAATCAACAAAGCCCAATTCCGCAAACTGGTGACGGGGTTGATATTGGTGTTGGGTGTTTCTTTGATCATTTGAGATTAGAGATTAGAGGTTGGAGATTGCGCGAGACGCCCCAATCTCCAATCTCCTTCTTTCCTATGAAAACAATGTACCTCGACATCTCCGTACCCCGCATCGTGCTGACCCGGCTGTTGGGCAAGGTCAGCCCGGCGGCTTATTTTGCGCCCACGTCGTCGCTGCGGCTGGCGCAGATGGCCGATCCGCCGCTGCCGGCGGCTAACTGGGTGCGCGTGCGCAACCGGCTGTGCGGCATCTGCGGCAGCGATTTGCACCAGATTTTTGTCGATTCTGGCCTGGACGTGGCCCCGGTGGCCCTGCCCTCGCACAAACGCATCTACCTGGGCCACGAGATGGTCGGCGACGTGGTGGAAGTGCATCCCGATTCCGCGCCGGGGCTGCAAGTGGGCGACCGCGTGGTGCGTTGGGGCCGCGCCGACGACTGCCGCGCGCGCGGCCTGCCAGAGCGCGACTACTGCCCGCCCTGCCAGCGCGGCCATCGCGTGTTATGCCAGCGCGCCTCCGAGCCGAAGGCCCACGCGCCCATTGGCGGCGGCTTTGGCGATACGTTCATCAGCCCGGCGGCGGCGCTGGTGCCGGTGCTGGCCGGCCTGAGCGACGAGCAGGCCATCTTCACGGAGCCGTGCGCGGTGGCCATCCACGCCGCCTGGCGCAAAATTCCCAAGCCGGGCGACAAAGTGCTGGTGTATGGCGTGGGGCCGATTGGCTTCCTGCTGATTCAGGCGTTGGCGGCGCTGGAGGTAGGGTGTGAGATAACGGCCGTTACCCAATACCCCTGGCAGGCCGACCTGGCCCGGCAGTTCGGCGCGCAGCACATCATCTTTGCCCATGAGGATGGCTACGAGGCGACCGTTGAGCTGACCGGAGCCAGCCTCTACGCCGGGCGCGGCGACAATCGGATGCTGCTGGGCGGTTTTGACATTGTGTATGACGTGGTGGGCAGCGAAGCCACGTTAAACAACGCCTTGCGCTGGACACGGGCAGGCGGCGCGGTGGTGCTGGTGGGCGTCAACCTGCACCGCATGAGGCTGGACGTGACGCCAATCTGGTATCAGGAGGTGGATTTGCTGGGGGCGGTGGGCCACGACGTGGTTGATTGGCAAGGGGAGAGCCTGTCAACGTTCGATCTGGCGATGCGCTGGATGCTGGACGGAAAATTCCAGGTGGAGCCGCTGCTGACGCACCGCTTCCCTCTGGACGAATACCGCCGCGCCTTCCAGGTCGCCATCGACAAAAAAACGTATCAGTCGGTAAAAGTGGCATTTGAGTTGTGAGTGCGGAGTGTGGAGTGCGGAATTTTCCGGTCACATTCCGCACTCCGCGCTCCACACTCCGCATTTTGTTAAGGAGGAACAATGGCGACTTCGATCACCACCACCCCGGCGGCGGCTACGCGGCGGGAGCGTTGGGCCTGGTATTTGTATGATTTTGGCAACTCGGCGTATGCGGCCGTGGTGCTGCTGGCCGTGTATTCGGCCTATTTTCAGGGAACCGTTGTCGGCGGGGCGGAAGGCTCGCGGCTGTGGGGGCTGTCTGTGGGCATTGCCATGCTCGTCGTGGCCGTCACCTCGCCCATTTTGGGAGCCATCGCCGATTTTTCGGCGTCCAAGAAGCGGCTGCTGGCCTTCTACACGGTAATGACCGTGGTGTTTACGGCCGGGCTGTTTTTTGCCACGCCTGGGCAGGTGGCCATCGGCATGGGCTTCTTCATCCTGGCGGAGATTGGCTACCGCAGCGCGCAGGTCTTTTATGATGGACTGCTGCCGGAGATTGCCGCGCCGGAGGAGATGGGACGCATTTCCGGCAACGGCTGGGCCATTGGCACGGGCGGCGGCATTGTGTGCCTGCTCATCGCCCTGCCTTTGATTGTTTTGCAGCAGCAGGGCGTGCTGGCGATGTCGGGCGATCTGGTGGTGAGGATTACGTTGGTGATCACGGCCGTTTTCTTCGCCCTCTCCGCCATCCCCCTTTTCCTCTGGCTGCCGGAACGCGCCCAGGCCAAACCACTGCCCGCCGGCGAAAATTACCTGAGCGTAGCTTTTAAGCAGCTTGGCAAAACCATCCGCACGGCCGGCAGTTTCCGCGAATTCCTCAAGTTCATGCTGGCCTACCTCATCTACAACGACGGCATCATCATGGCCCTGGATTTTGCGGCGATCATTGGCGCGGTGCTGTTTGGCATGAATCAGCAAGACCTGATCATTTTTGTCATCCTGGTACAGGCCACCAACGTGATCGGCGCGTTTGCCTTTGGGCACATCATGGACCGCATGGGCGGCAAACCCTCGCTGATCGTCTCGCTACTCATGATGATGGGGGTGGTGTTTGCTCTCTATTTTGCCCAGACGCGCACCACGTTCTTCATCATCGGCGCGGTGGCCGGGGTGGCGATGGCCGGGGCGCAGTCGGTCAGCCGGACGATGGTGGCCGTCTTTGCCCCGCCGGGACAGGGAGCCGAATTTTATGGCTTTTTTGCCGTCGCCGGGCGCACGTCGTCGTTTATCGGCCCGGCGGTGTATGGCTGGATTGCCGCCGAGATGGCCTTGTATTACGCAGCGCAGGGGCAGAGCGTGGTCCTGGCGGAGCAGAGCGGGCAGCGTATGGCGATTTTGTCCATCGCCGTCTTTTTGCTGGTGGGCCTGATTTTGCTGTTGTTTGTGAACGAGAAGAAAGCGCGGGCAACGGCCGTGGGGGAGATGGGAGGTTAGAGACTGGAGACTGGAGACTGAGCTGAAGCCGGCCTCTGGGTTTCTTGCTTCCTGGCATATCTGGGATCTGGGGGAATGAGCAATAGACGCATTTTGTTGGGCTGTTTGGTCTGGATGGGGGTGGGGGTGATGGGGTGTACGGCCGTTTCCTCCCCCACACCCACGACCACACCCAACTTTTCCGCCACTGCCACGCCGCCAAATCATCCTTGACCCGGCTTTGGTATTGCATATAATACCATTATGGCCGTACCGCAAGTTGTTATCGACACAAACGTGTTTGTTTCCGCCTTGCTTTCCAAGAGAGGCGCTGCTTATCGTTTGTTGACGCTCGTTGGCAGCGGCTTATTTCAGTTAAATGTTTCTGTTCCTCTGATCATCGAATATGAAGACGCCGCACGCAGAATTCTGCACCAAACAGCGCTTACGCCTGACGATCTGGATGACATTTTGGATTACCTGTGTCAGGTCAGCAATCGGCAGAAAATATTTTTCTTGTGGCGGCCATTTCTGCGCGATCCCAAAGATGATATGGTGCTGGAATTAGCCGCTGCCGCCGGCTGCGACAGCCTGATTACCTTCAACACGAAAGATTTTGCTGGCATAGAACGGTTTGGGCTAAAAGCTATGACGCCACAAACTTTTCTGCGCCAGATAGGACAAATCCCATGACGACCTTAAGCCTGAGATTACCGGAATCCCTCCATAAAATGGCCCGAGACTTGGCTCAAGAAGAGGGCATTTCATTAAATCAATTGGTCACGTTGGCCTTATCTGAAAAAATTTCTGCGCTGGCCACGGAAACCTACCTTGAAGAGCGCGCCGCACGTGGAAACCGCGATCACTATCTGGCCGCTTTGGCCAAAGTAGCCGATGCGGAACCGCCGGATGAAGATCGTCTTGATTGAGCGCAGATTACAGATTTCAGGTAAACCTACATGATGACTCGCTGTGTATGGCTGCTTTCTATCATGATTTTGTTGTTGGGCGTGATGGGGTGTACGTCCGTTTCCTCCCCCACACCCACACCCACGACCACATCTGCCCCGCCAACGGAACGGCCGTTGCCCACTCCTTCTGCCACTGCCACACCGTTGTTGGAGAGAACGGCCGTTGCCAGCCCAACGCCTTCACCCGTTTCGACCTCAACAGTTGTTGCCCCTCCAGAACCCGTGGCTACCGTACAAGCAGAAACTTCGCCCCCTGACGTTGTCTGGTCAGAAAACGTAGCCCACATAGTCAGCATCAACGACATCTTTACTTTTTCGACCCCTTGGTCGCCTGTGAAAAATGAATTGGTCTATCGAGATTGTTCTCCGGTCTCGGAATCCAGGGACTTGCTGGATGATTTTGTGTTTCTTGCCACAGCACCTTTGTTTGAGGGCGTTGGTATCACTCCTGTTGGGTTTTCTTGTCTTGGTATTTCCGTTTTCACCTGGTCTCCTAACGGACAAGAAATCTTTTTCGGCGGTACACAAGACCCTCGGGCTACGGAACCCTATGATAGCTATGCTACTGTTGACTTGTGGCGACTAGACAAGAGTGGCAATGCCACTTTTACAAATCTGAGAGGGTGGTACTTGAACTTACATGGCTGGTTAGGAGATGAAATCGTTTTGTATAGCATCTACAGCGGTGGTATGGCCCGCTATTTAATGCTACACGACTTGCGCACTGATCAACAAGTTGCTACCACCTGGTTGTACAATCCTACAGTTCACGCCATAGGTGCAGATTTTGCTATTGTGGAATATGGTAATCCTGAATTTTTCAACTCTGTAGCTATATTTTCCGTCGAGCCAGTCCATAATGAACAGGGAGAATTGACTGACGATCTGGGGTCCCATTCCCTTTCTTTGTCAGAGGATGGAACAATCAGCTTTCCTTCGCCAAACTTCTCTTCAAGTTACTCTGATTGGCTCCCCGGTAAAAATCAAATTCTGGTGGAAACCTGGAACAAGGAAATCAACATCCTTGAGTCGGATTTACAGCACGAAAAAGTAATGGATTTACAACTTTGGGATGTGGCCGCTAACACGCTGGAAATGGTAAAAGAAGGGGCTTTTCTTGGAGATTATTCACCAGATAGATCCCATCTGGCATATGTATCTTCAAATGAAACAGGCCCAAGAATCCAGTTAACAATTTCGGACACCCAAGAACTTTTATTTTCGGCTCCAGTTTATTTAGCTCAGCCATCTTATGGAAGTCTGCTTTCTTTCCATGCCTTCTCCCCCAACGGCCGTTACTTCACCTTCTTTACGCCCGAAACCGACCTGGCAATTTACGACCTGGAAACCGGAGAGATGCTGCCATCGCTAACGGCCGTTCCCGCCTTGCCAATCTGGTCGCCTGATAGCGCCCGCTTTGTCTATACAGACCCCACATTGGGGCTCTCGATCTACGATACCCGCAACAATACCACTTTCCCGTTGGCTGAATCGGGCGGCGAACGCCTTTCTAATCCGCAGTGGTCCTTTGATGGCGCGTATTTGAGTGTAGTGACGAAAATAGGAGAAGTAGGAGAGTGGGAATGGCAAACGGCCGTTCTCGCCCCCCTTGACAACACAACCGGACAGCTTGATAATGGAACCGTAACGGAACCATTTTGGAGACAAGCAATGGTAACCATAACCGTCAAAAACATTCCCGATGATCTGTATGCCGATCTGAAACGTGCCGCCGCCAACAACCGGCGCAGCATCAACAGCGAAATTATTGTCAGCATTGAACAGGCCGTGCGCAGCACCCGCACCGACCCAGACGAGCTGCTAGAAAAAATTCGCGTACTGCGAGAAGCAACAGCACGCTACACGCTCACCGATGAAATTCTCGATCAAACAATCAACGAAGGCCGTCCATGATTGTCGCCGACACCAACCTTATCGCTTACCTGCTCATTCACGGTGACGAAACACCTTTGGCCGAGCAGGTTTTTGCCAAAGATTCGGAGTGGATTGCCCCCTTGCTGTGGCGCAGTGAAATGCAAAATGTCCTCGCTTTGTACATTCGCCAACAAACCATCACCCTCTCCCAGGCTATCCAGATCATGTCTGCTGCCCAAACCCTCATGCAAACAGGCAGCTACCAGACCACAGCGGAGAAAGTACTGACCCTGGTTGCCACCAGTTCCTGTTCTGCCTACGACTGCGAGTTTGTGGCCCTGGCCCAAGACTTACAACTTCCGCTTGTGACTTCCGATAAACGTATCCTGCGAGACTTTCCCCAAACGGCCGTTTCCCTCCTCCAATTCTCTCAAAACCATTGAACCCCACCCAAAATCGAGTAACATGTACACTGTGTCATTTCAACCGTACCTTATCAATTCCCATCTGGTGTGATCCGTGACCCCATCACGCATCACGCATCACGCACCACGCAAAAGGAGAGTCCCATGTCCCAACCCATGACCGGCGGCGAACTGCTGCTCAAATGCCTCCAGGCCGAAGGCGTCAGCACCTTGTTTGGCATTCTGGACGGCAGCTTCAACACCTTCCTCGCCAGGCTCGACGAATACAACATGCGCTTTGTCAATTCGCGCCACGAGGCGGCCGCCGCCCACATGGCCGAAGCCTACGCCCGCGTCACCGGTGCGCCGGCCGTCGTCATTGCCGGGATTGGGCCGGGCGCGGCCAACATGGTCTCCGGCGTCATCACCGCCTACGCCGAAGGCACGCCGCTCATCGTCTTCAGCGGGCAGCGGCGGCGCAACATCATCTACCCGGATCGCGGCGGCTCGTTCCAAAATGTGCGCCTGATTGATGTGTTTGAGCCAATCACCAAGTTCAGCGTCGGCGTGCGCGATTGGCGGCGGCTGCCGGAAATCATCCGCAAGGCGTACCGCATCGCCCTGAACGGCCGTCCCGGTCCCGTCTACATCGAAATCCCCGAAGACGTTATGCGCAGCACTGGCGATCCCGACACTGCGCCGGTCTGGCCTGCCTCCGGTTATCGGGCCACCCAACCGGCGGCCGGCGACCCGGCCCTCATTCAAGCAGCGGCGGAGATGCTGGCAGGGGCGGAACGGCCGTTCCTCCATGCCGGCGTCGGCGTTTCCTGGTCGGGCGCGTGGGAGGAATTTGTCGCCCTGGGCGATTATCTCTCGGCCGGGCTGTCGGCCAGCCTGGCCGCGCGCGGCGTCGTGCCGGAAGACCACCCGCGCTATTTCCACCCGCTCAACCGCGACGCTCTGGAGCGCGCCCGCAGCGAAGCCGACGTGGTCCTGGTGGTCGGCGGGCGCATTGGCGAACTGGACAATTGGGGCAAGGAACTGACGTGGCGCGACCCGGCCGAGCAGAAGACCATTCAGATCGACGTGGACCCGCTGGCCATCGGCCTGAACCGGCCGGTGGATGTGGGTATTGTGGGCGATGCCAAGGCGACGCTGGTGGGGTTGTTAACGGCCGTGCGCACCCTCACTCCCGCCAAACCGGAACACGACAAATTCAAACTCTACCATTCCATGACCGCCGATTACCGGCAGCAGCTCGATTTCGCCGCCAATGCCAGCGACAGCGGCGTCAACTCCGGCAAGATGATTCGCGCCGTGCGCGACTTTTTCCCGCATGACGCCATCTTCTCGATGGACGGCGGCAATACCAGCCTGTGGTGCGCCAACTACAACCCCATCTACTGCCCGCGCAGCTACCTCTACACGTCAAAATTTGGCCATCTGGGCACGGGCATCCCCTACGCCATCGGCGCGAAGCTGGCCGCGCCCGACAAGCCGGTTTACGTTATTTCCGGCGACGGGGCGATGGGTTTCAACATCGCCGAACTGGAGACGGCGCGGCGCTACAATTTGCCCATCACCGTCATCGTCGCTTGCGACCAGGGCTGGGGCATGGAGCGCTCGTCGCAAATCTTTGCCGGGCTGGACGAGTTGGTGGAATGCGATCTCTACGACGACACGCGCTACGATAAGGTCGCCGAAGCCTTTGGCTGCCACGGCGAATTTGTTACTGAAATGGACGCATTGCAGCCCGCCCTGGAACGCGCCGCCGCCTCCGGCAAACCGGCGCTCATCCAGGTGATGGTGGATCATCTGGCCAACATGGCCCCGCCAGGAGCGCTGGCGTTTGGGTCGATGGTGTATCGCGGGGAAGACTAGAGATTAGAGACTGGAGATTGGAGATTGGAGATTGCTAAATCTCTAATCTCCATCCCAAAGGGAGCAGTGATGTACGACTTAAAAGATCGCGTAGCAATTGTGACGGGAGCAGGACGCAAGGGCGGGATTGGCGCGGCCATTGCCCGGAAACTGGCGGCCAGCGGCGCCCATGTGGTTGTGGGCGATATTTGCGCGCCGGTGTCGGAACTGCCCAACACGGGTAATGCGGCCTGGGAAGAATTGGTCGGCGTCTCGGCGGCGTGTGAGGCGCTGGGCGTGTGGTCGGTCGCTGTGCGTGTGGATGTGACCGATGCCGCATCGGTGGAAGCGCTGGTGGGCGAGGCGGAAAAGGTGTTTGGGCGGCTGGATATTTTGGTGAACAATGCGGGCACGGCCGTTGGCCCGGCGCCCATTCAATACCAGGCAGAAGCGGCCTGGCGGCGCACGTTGGAAATCAATGCCACGGGCACCTTCCTTTGCTGCCAGAAAGCCTTGCCGCTGCTGCTGGAGAGTGGACACGGCCGTATCGTCAACATGGCCTCCATCGCCGCCCTGCGCCCCAAACCTAACGTTGGCGCCTATGCGGCCAGCAAAGCGGCCGTCCTCGCTCTAACCAAATCGCTGGCGCAGGAAGTAGCCTTGCAAGGCGTGACTGTCAATGCAATTCTCCCTGGCGATGTGGACACAGAAATGAAGCAGTGGGGGATGCAAATGGAAGCCCTGCTGGCCGGCCAGGACAAAGATGCCATGATCGCCGCGCTGGCGGCCAAAATCCCCGTCGGACGGCTGGGAACGCCCGCCGACATTGCCAACCTCACGGCTTTTTTGGTCTCGGACGAAGCCAGCTTCATCACGGGCCAGGCGCTCAATGTGACCGGCGGGCGAGAGATTTCGTAACGGCAAAATCGTTGTGAAAACGAGATAACACAGAAGGGCAAAGAGGCCGTTGCATCTCTTTGTCCTTCTGTGGCTGTGCCCGATTTTAATTCTGCCAAGATAGCGCTTATAATCAGCCCTGACTTCAAAAAGGAACATGATGCATGGACGTACAGTTTGCCGTTGCCAAAGTCAGTAAATATGCCTCTAGTGAGAGTGGGGATACGTTGGAAATGATCGAACGGCCGCATGGCGGTATCTCCCTGGTGTTGGCCGATGGGCAGCGCAGCGGCAAATCGGCCAAAGCGATCAGCAATGTTGTCGCCCGCAAAGCTATCCAATTGTTGGCCGAAGGGGTGCGTGATGGCGCGGCGGCGCGCGCGGCGCACGATTACTTGTTCACCTATCGCGGCGGTAAAGTTAGTTCTACTTTGAATATCCTTTCGGCCGATGCCCGCACCAAAACCTTCGTCATTTCGCGCAATAACGAAGCGCCGGTGATTGTTCATACGCCCGCTGACGGCCTCTATTTGCTCGACGAGCCATCACAGAGTGTGGGCGTGCGGCAAAATACCAAGCCGGTCATCACGGAGATTCCCATTGAAGAGAGGGTGTTGATTGTGGTGTTTACGGATGGTTTGCGTCACGCGGGGAACCCCAGCGGCGATTATTTGTATGATCCGCTGGCTGCGGTGGGGCGTATGTTGGAGGAAGGCATCTGGTCGCCGCGCACGATTGCCGATTCGCTGTTGAGTGAGGCGCTGGCGATTGAAAACGGCCGTCCCAAAGACGACATCAGTGTGCTGGTAACGGCCGTTCTCCCCGACACCGGCGACGATATTCGCCGGCTGGATGTCCGTCTGCCATTAACCTAACTATGTCTGATGATCCCTCTGAGCCTCCCCTCATTGCGCTTGTGGGTCCATGCGGCGCCGGAAAAAGCACCCTGGGCAAAGCGCTTCGGGGTCTTGGGTATTATGTACGCCAGCCTGCACAGGAACATTCTTACGTTCCTGCCATGTGGCAGCGCCTGACAAACCCCGATATTTTGATCTATCTCGATTTGGATTTTACGGCTCTGGCGGTGCGACGACCTAACACGCATGGCGGACCGGAGCGGCTGGCCATGCAGCACCAACGTCTGACCCACGCCCACGCCCACGCCGATTTTTATATCGACACCAGCCGCCTGACGCCAGAGGAAGTGCTGGCAAAAGTGCTGGCTTTTTTACAGGCAGCGATGCCCTCTATCGCTTGAACAACCCCCCCAAACCTAAAATACCAGATTCTCCCTTGCGGCGGGCTTTGATTTGCTCGGCCATTTGTTGGGCAACCGGTAAATTGCCCAGGCGCAGCGATTGCTGATTGGCGCGTTCAGCTTCTTCCAACTCGCCTTTCTGGAAGTAAGCGGTGCTGACTTTGTGCCACAATAGGGGATTTTGTGGATCGAAGTGGACGCTTTCTTTGTAGATGGCCAGAGCGTCGTCGGGTTTTCCAACTGACAGATAAAAATCGGCCAGTTGGGAACGCAGTCGGAGGCGTTGTGGGGGTGTAAGGGCGGCGTTTACGGCCGTTTCCACCGCAGTTGTGGTCTTTTCCGGGTCGCCCATTTGCTGCCAATAGGCCACGTCAGCCAGCAAGACGTGGTAATTATCCGGTTCCTGCCCTTTGAGGTAATCTAATACAAGGCGAGCGTCTGGAAAACGGCCGTGATACACATACACAAAGGCCTCAATCATATTAATATCCGTCAGATCCGGTTCCAACGCCTGTGCCTTTTCCAGCCACGTCATCGCCCTATCCAGCCCGGCCGGAAAATACGACCCGTCCGCCTCTACCGATGCCGCCAGTAAAACATACGCCGCCCCCGCAAACGCATACGGCGCCGATCCCCCTGAGAGAAAGATGCGGAGCGCCTCAGCTAAGGTACGCGGATCGCCAGAATAGCTTTCCACTTTGTCCAAACCAATCGCGTATGCTTCGCGTCCTTGCGCCGTCACCACTGGATGAGTCGGCCAGGTCACCTTATCCAGATGCGGAAGCAACTGCTTTACCAATTGTTCGCCCATAGTTATGCCTCCAATCCTTGCCAGTTTACTAAAACCTGCCCAAAAAGAAAAGGCCCCTCCGCAGAGGGGCCTTTCAGATTATCAATTAGCTGCTGTCAACGAATTAGAAACCCATGCCGCCCATATCAGGCGGGCCACCGGCCGGCATCGGAGATTCTTTCTCCGGCAGGTCAGTGATCAAAGCTTCCGTGGTCAAAATCATCGAAGCGATGCTGGCCGCATTTTCCACCGCGCCGCGAGTTACCTTGGCCGGGTCGATAATGCCAGCTTTGATCATATTCACATACTCGCCGTCCAGGACGTTGAAGCCGATCTTGCTGTCGCCTTTTTCGGCCTGTTCGCGGCGTACGTTCTGAATGATCACGTCGCCGTTCATGCCAGCATTTTCAGCCAGTTTGCGCATGGGAGCCAGAAGAGCCTGACGCAAGATGTTAACACCGGTGGTCGGGTCGCCAGCGGCAACTTTTACATCGTCCAGAGCGGACAGCGCATTCAGCAGGGCAACACCACCACCGGGGACGATACCTTCTTCCACAGCGGCGCGTGTGGCGCTCAAGGCGTCTTCAACGCGGTGTTTCTTTTCTTTCAGTTCAACTTCAGTCGCCGCGCCTACGCGAATAATCGCCACGCCGCCAGCCAATTTGGCCAGACGTTCTTGCAATTTTTCACGATCATAATCAGAGGTGCTGCGGTCGATTTCGACTTTGATTTGTTCGACGCGGGCTTTGATCTGAGCTTCTTCGCCAGCGCCATCAACAACGGTTGTTTCGTCTTTGGAAGCCACGACTTTAGCAGCACGACCCAGGTCGCTGAGTTGTACGCTTTCCAGTTTGCGGCCCATTTCTTCGGTGATAACTTCGCCGCCGGTCAGGACGGCAATGTCTTGCAGCATGGCTTTGCGGCGGTCGCCGAAGCCAGGGGCTTTCACCGCGACGGCATTGATCATGCCGCGCAGTTTGTTCAGAACCAGAGTCGCCAGCGCTTCGCCGTCGATGTCTTCCGCAATAACAACCAGGTTTTTCTTGCCAATTTGGACCAGTTTTTCCAGAATCGGGACGATGTCCTGAGCGGAGCTGATCTTCTTGTCATGGATGAGGATGTAAGCGTCTTCAACCACGGCTTCCATGGTGTCGGCATCCGTCACAAAGTAGGCGCTGATGTAACCACGGTCGAACTGCATGCCTTCAACATATTCGGTTTCAAATTCCAGACCGCGCGATTCTTCTACGGTGATGACGCCGTCTTTACCGACTTTGTCCATTACCTCGGCGATGAGCGTGCCAATGGCGCGATCTTGGGCAGAAATGGAAGCGACGGAAGCAATTTCTTCCACGCTGTCGATGGTGACAGCCATTTCGCGGATGCGGGCGGCTAGAGCAGTCGTCCCGGCTTCAATGCCCAGTTTGAGCAGCATGGGGTTGGCCCCGGCGGCCACGTTCTTCAGACCTTCGTGGACCATGTGCTGGGCCAAAACGGTGGCGGTGGTGGTGCCGTCGCCAGCGATGTCGTTGGTTTTAATTGCCGCTTCTTTAAATAACTGGGCGCCCATGTTCTCGTATGGGTCTTCCAGTTCGATTTCTTTCGCTACGGTGACGCCGTCGTGGGTGATGGTGGGGGCGCCAAATTTTTTGTCGATGGCCACATTGCGGCCTTTGGGGCCGAGGGTGGTGGAAACTGCATTTGCTACGGTGTCGATGCCTTTCTTCAGTTTACGGCGGGCATCTTCGGAAAAAAGTAATTGCTTAGCCATTTTCTAAATATCTCCTTACGCTTTATTACTCGATGATTGCCAAAACGTCTGATTCTTTGAGAATCAACAGTTTTTTGCCGTCGATTTTGATTTCTGTGCCACCATACTTGGCATAGAGGACACGATCGCCAAGTTTGACATCCATCTTGATACGTTTGCCATCTTCATCACGACGGCCGGGGCCGACGGCGATGACTTCGCCTTCTTGGGGTTTTTCTTTGGCCGTTTCCGGCAGGACAAGACCAGATGGGGTCACTTCTTCGCGTTCTTTTGGCTCAACAACCACACGGTCGGCAAGCGGTTTTAAATTCATGGACATGCTGTATCTCCTTTTTCAGGTAATTCGTTGGGAATTTGGCACTCGCACGCTTAGAGTGCTAGCCGCATCAAGGAAAATTCTAGCATAGTTTTGGGGCTTGTCAAGGCTTTTTTAGCAGTCTGTGGTAGAGAGTGCTAAAGGTTGTGCGGGTGTTAGGGCGGGGTGATTGCGGTTAGTAATTAGCTGCCAGGCAGGGCGCGGCGGCATTCTTCGATGCCGACGGCGGCGTCTTCCCGCCAGGCCAGGCTGACAGAAATAACTTGTTCAAACAAAGGCACGGCCTCGGGGCAGTTGTTCAGGCTGTCGCGAATGTAAGCGCTGCCCAACATCCAGAAGAAACGGGCATTCAAATCGGTGGCCTGGCCGTAGAGAGAGACTGCGCGTTCCAGCGATTCGATGGCGTTCGGGTAGTTGAACTGCTGAAAATAGGCTTCGCCTAAACGGCCGTGTGCCCGCGCCACATTTGGATTCAACCGCACCGCTTCCAGGGCATTCTCTTCAGCTAAAGGATCCTGGCCCAATTGCAAATACATATACGCCAGTCCATCATAGGCGGCGGCAAATTCTGGGTCGGCGGTAATTGCTTGCTCAAAACTGAGGATCGCTTCCGGTATATTGCCGGTGCCAAAAAAATTGTACGCCAGGCCAAAATACAGATTGGGACTATTAGGAGCATATTGCAGACCCAACTGATAATTTTCACGCGCGGCTTCGTAATAACCCTGATAATCTAATACAGTGGCCATGTAATAACGCGCGGTAGCATTTTCCGGATCGACGGCAATGGCGATGTCGGCCATTTCTTGCGCCCGGCTAAACTTGTTTGGGTCATTGGGCAAAACCAGACCGGCCGCAGCATAGGCATAAGCGGTGGCGTTTTGCGGGTTGATGGCAATGGCTTTTTCGGCGGCTTGCACGGCTTGGGCATACTGCAAATCCGCGCCGGTGGGATCGCCCAAATCGAGGAGCCGGTCGCCGTTGGTGATGTAGGCCGAGGCAGCGGCCGTCCACACAGCATCGTTTTGTGGGGCTAACACGGTGGCTTGTTCAGCTACCTCTAGGGCGCGTTCCGGCTGCCGCGTATCAACCAATAATTTGATCAGGCGAATGAAGAATTCTGATTTAGATGCATCCAGGCGGATGGCGTTTTCATAAAATTCGATGGCTTTTTGGTATTCGCCATCCCCTTCGCTCAGGTCGGCGAGCAGGGCGTATTCGGTGGCGGAACGGGTCGGTTCAGGTGTGGGGGTGGGGATGATCACGTCGCGTACTTCGTCGCGGTTGACAATGACAAACATGCCCAAAAGTACGCCAGAGATGACGAATAGGACTAGCAGGCAAGATGGCCCCTGACGGGGATAGCGTGGCGGCGTACGTTTAATGACCATAGCGCAAAATTTGCATAAAAAAGCCGACGATTATCGCCGGCTGGTTTATAAATCTTAGCATTGGCCCTGGGGAGCGTCAAGCAAGCCTGAGCAGTTGTTAAGCTGGCTCTTTTTGGCGAAACTGATTTTGTTGGCGCAGCCGCCAAAGCAGCCCGACGGGATAACCAAGCATTTTGGCTACATCGCCAACCAGGCGGATGATGGGAATGAGGGCAAAGGCGCGCAAGCGGGAAGGCGGCCGCCAGCCCCAGGTGTTGACCCAGAGGCGTTCGGCGGGGCGGCGTGTGTAGAAGCCGGTTCCCAGCAGCAGAAACAGCCAGCCGGCTTTTTTTTCTTGCCAAATGAGGCGCAAAATGAAGGGGAGGCCGATCAGGTAGGTGAGGTAGCGCAGGGCGTGGCGTTTGGCCCAGAGATTGGCTTTCCCGTCGCCGCGGGCGTAGCGGTAGTATTGGCGGAAGAAGGCGCGCAGGCTGCCGCGCGGGCGAAAGTAGGCCACGGCCGTTTCCGCAAATGGGAACGCGCCATATTTTTCGCGCAGGGCCATGTCAAATATCAAATCTTCACTGTAATCCAGCCATTCCGGATAGCCGCCTACTTCGGCCCAGGCGCTTTTTTGGAAGGCGACCGATCGGCTGGAGGGCAGAAAATTTTCGGGCTTGATGTCTTCTCGCTCCGGCAGCACCGTCGCGCCCATGACCACTTCAAAATCGGTGAACGGGTCGGCTTCGAACCAGCCGCTGACGACCTGAGCGTTGGCTTCGCGGAGGGGGCGCGTGAGATCCTCCAGCCAGTAGGGCGAAAGGACGACGCCGGCGTCGGTGACGGCGATGATCGGACCGGCGGCGGCGGCAATCGCCCGATTGCGCCCTTCGCTGATGTTGGCGCCGGGGGCGACGATGATTTTTAGGGGCAGCCAGGTTTTGTATTCGGCCAAAATTTCCAGGGTGTTATCGGTGGAGCCGCCATCGCAGATGACAATTTCATCGGGGGTGATGGATTGTTGGATGAGCGAATCGAGCAACGGCCGTATCGCTTCCCCTTCATTTTTTACTGTGCTGATGAGCGATATGTTCATATCAGAAGCCTTGATTATCAGGTCGTCGGTTGGTTTGCAGGCCGCGCCAATCGCGCCTTTACCCCAAACACAGATCCCAAATATAAAAATCTTATGACGCACTACGTTATAGTTCTACTCTGTGTTTGTTAAACCCCAATAGAGCGAAGTGGTTGCAGTCGTTTTTGCTTTGGTTTTGAGCGTGTTAGAATCAACAGGCTATGCCCGATAAAGATCTGAGTCTGGTAATCCCGGTTTACAATGAGGTAGAGAACGTACGGCCGTTGCTGGATGAAATCACCGCCGCCCTGGCCGACCAACACCTCGATTACGAAATCATCTTTGTGGATGATGGCAGTAACGACGGCAGCTTCGAGCTGCTTAAAACGCTGTATCAGGCTGATGATCGTGTAGTCGTGATTCGTTTTCGCCGCAATCATGGCCAGACGGCCGCTTTTGCCGCCGGGTTTGACCATGCCCGGGGCCGGTTGATTCTGACCCTGGACGCCGACCGCCAAAACGACCCGGCCGACATTCCCAAACTACTGGCAAAAATCGATGAAGGGTACGACGTGGTAAACGGCTGGCGCGAAAATCGTCAGGACGCTTTTTTGCTGCGCAAAGTGCCTTCTTATTTTGCCAACCGCCTGATCGCCCGCCTTTCCCATGTGCCTTTGCGCGACCGTGGCTGCTCGCTGCGCCTTTTTCGCGCCGAAGTGGTTGGCGAACTGCACCTCTATGGCGAACTGCATCGCTTTATCCCCGAAATGGTTAGTTTTGCCGGTTTTCACATGGCGGAAGTGCCGGTCAATCACCGTCCACGGGTTGCCGGGCAGGCAAAATATGGGCTTTCGCGCACGTTTCGGGTGATTGTGGACTTATTTACCATTTTATTTTTGCGCAAATACAGCGACCGGCCGATGCACTTTTTTGGCGCGATTGGCGTTCCGTTAGGCGCGTTGGGCGGTTTGTTGTTGGTTTACCTGGCAGCGCTGAAGGTGTGGGCCGGTGTGCAAGGTGGGCGGGTTGGATTTCATGATATGCAAATTGGGGAACGGCCGTTACTCACCTTGGGCGTACTGTTGGTTATCCTGGGCGTGCAATTTCTGGTGATGGGCCTGCTGGCCGAACTCATCGTCCGCACCTACTACGAAACCCAAAACAAGACCGTCTACCACGTCCAAGAAATCCTGCGTCTGCCTGAAACCCCAGGCCATGACTGAGCGAAGATTCTCTCTCGTCCATTACCGCGTCCCGTTTTTATGGTTTGGTCTGTTGGCGGTTTTGCTGCTGTTGGCCTGGCAGCCGATGCTGCGCGGCCTCGTTCCCTGGCGCGGCGATGGGCTGCTGCACTTTGTCCGCCTGGCCCAATTGGAGCGCGCCGTGCAGGGCGGCGACTTGTTCCCGCGTTGGTCGCCCGACCTGGGTTACGGGTTCGGCTTTCCTCTTTTCAATTTTTATGCGCCCTTCGGTTATTATGTCAGCCTGATCCCGCGTTTGCTGGGGCTGCCGCTGACGGTTTCCCTGCAAATGAGTTATGGGCTGGCCTTGCTGGTGTTGGCGGCCGGTATGTTTTTGTGGGCGCGGGCGGTTTGGGGGAGTGATTGGGCGGGGGTCACGGCCGTTCTCGCCGCCATCTATTCCCCGTATATGCTTTACAACACCTACCACCGCGCTGCCCTGGCCGAACTGTGGGGCCTGGCCTGGCTGGTGATGGCCCTGTGGGCAATTGCGGAGTGGGGAGTGCGGAGTGCAGAGTGGGGAGTGGGGCAGAAAAAAACAATCCGTTATGGGCTGTTGGTAGCCCTTTTTCTGGCTCTTCTGCTCCTCAGCCACAACATCACCGCCCTCATCGGGTTTCCCGGCCTCATTATTTACGCCCTCCTTCTCCAATTCCACGCGCCCCAGGCCCCACGCCCCACGTTATTTTTCGCGCTTCTCCTCGGTCTCGCCCTATCCGCTTTCTTTTGGCTGCCCGCTTTTCTAGAGAAGAGCTACGTGCAAATCGAAAACCTCACTGCCACCGCCAACTTCGCCTATACCAGCCACTTCCTCTCCTGGCGCGAACTGTTCGCCTGGCCGCAAACGGCCGATCCCACCCAGGTCAATCCCGCCATTCCCCGCAGCCTGAGTTGGCCGGTCATCTTCCTGGCGCTGCTGGCCTGGCTGCCGGTGCAAAAAACGGCCGTCAATTCCCCAATTTCCAATCGCCAATCTCCTAAATATCACCGCCTCGCCCTCACGCTCGTCACCGTCGCCTGCCTGTTTATGACGCTTCCCGCCAGCCAGCCCATTTGGGATGCTGTGCCATTGCTGGCGTTTGTGCAGTTTCCCTGGCGCTTTCTCGGACCAGCAGCCATCAGCCTGGCCATGCTCGCCGCCCTCGGCCTGCAAAACATTTATGCAATTCTGGCTGCCCGTTATCCGTCAGCCATCGTCGGTTATGGGTTGTCGGTTATCTGTTTGACGCTGCCTCTCTTTGCCCTTCCCTGGCTTTTCCCTGGCTCGTCGCCACCGTTACCCGCCAGCCTGACGCCTCTGGACACGATTCGCTTTGAGATTGAAACAGGCTGGTTGGGCACAACGGCCGCTGCCGATTACCTGCCGCGCACCGTGCAGCAGCTGCCGCCATCCGACAGCCTCATCCCACGTTATGAAGCCGCGCCGCCCGATGGGTTCATCTCTCGCCTGGATGCCGCCCAACTGCCTGCTGGCTTTGTGATTCAGGACCAGCTCGAACAGTTCACGCGCACCCGCCTGCAATACCACAGCGCGGAAGAGGTTACGGCCGTTTTCGATCTCTTCGCTTTCCCCGGCTGGCAGGCGCAGCTAGACGGCCGTTCCCTCCCCACCAGCCTCACGCAGCCAGAAGGGTTGATCACGGCCGTTCTCCCCCCTGGCGATCACACCTTCCAGCTTGCCTTTGCCAACACGCCCCTGCGCGCCGCCGCCAACGCCCTTTCCCTGGCCAGCCTGCTTCTCTTGGCCGCCCTGGCCGTGTTCAGCGCCTATCGGCCATCATCCCGCGCCGCCCATCAAGCAGAACCCACAGCTTCGCCATCTGGCGCGGTGTTTTCCCTGTTTACGGGTGTCTGTTTAATGTTGGTCGCTCTTTTTTTGCTCAAAACCGTCTATCTCGATCACGCTAACACCCCGTTCCGGCGCGTCGCTTTTGACGGCCAGACCCTGACCGGCGTTTCGACCCCGGCCCAGGTGAACTTTGGCGACGAGATCATGCTGCTCGGTTACGATCTACCCACCCGCCCCATTCCCGCCGATCAACCCATCGACCTGACTCTCTACTGGCGTGCTCTGCCGCCGGTGGCCGCCGAATACAGCGTCAGCGTGCAGCTGTTCAGCGAGAACGGCCGTCGCTACGCCCAATCCGACAGTTTCCACCCGGCCGGTTTCCCTCTGCCGCGCTGGCAGCCAGGCGAATACGGCCGTGATGCCCACACCCTGGCCATCCTGCCCGCCGCCCCGCCCGGCGTTTACCAATTGCTCGCCCTGGTTTACGATCCGGCCACCGGGCGGCGGCTGAATGTCCTCAACGAGGCCGGACTGCCGCTGGACAACAAATTCACTCTGGGAACTGTCGTCGTGGCCCCGCCCTTGCGCTTTCCCGACCCCGCCGATGTGCCGATTGGCGCGCGCGAAACCGAAGGCGGTGGCCGGTCGCCCGTCCTGGGGGAAAATGTGCAGCTTCTTGGTTATGATCAGCCGCTGCACGAGCCGACGGTGGGGGATGTGCTGCCCATCACCCTCTATTGGTACACGCCGCACGCTCCGGCGCTCGATTACACGGCCGAATTGTGGCTGGCCTGCGAAAATGGCGGCGTGGTAACTCGTCTGCCGGCGGACGCCCGTTTTGCCCCCAACACCACCTGGCAGCCCGGCCAGCTCCAGCGCGCCGACTATGATGTGCCGATTGCTCCGCTGGCGGAAAACGGCCGTCCGCTTCTGGCTGGTTTTTGCACCACGTACCTCCGCTTGTTCACCCCCGATACCTCCACCAGCATCGCTCTGGAAACGCTGCCCGTCTCCGCGCCGGAGCGTGTCTTCGACCTGCCCGCCGCGGCGCAGCCCATCGGCGAAAGTCTGGCCGATTTGGTTACGCTGGCCGCATATGAACTCGATACGGCCGTGCTTCAGCCCGGCCAATCCTTCAACCTGACCCTCTACTGGCAGCCGGAACAGGTGTTGGCTGCCGGGTTCACCACGTTTGTGCAGTTGATTGGGCCGGACGGCCGTCCCATCACCCAACGCGACCAGATTCCGGCGAACGGCAGCCGCCCGACCAGCGGCTGGGTTCCCGGCGAATTGATCCGCGACGACTTCACACTTACGCTCCCATCCGACACGCCGCCCGGCGCGTATCACCTCATCACCGGTTTGTATGACTCGCTTACCGGCGCGCGCCTGCCGCTGGCCACACGAAATGGCGACGCCGTTACCCTGCCGCAGACAATTGAGGTAAAACAACGCTGAATGATGAACGGCGGAAAACAATCAACAGCTAACAGAAAACAGGTAACGGCCAACGACTCGCGGCTTACGGCTTACGGCCAACGGCTCCTTGCGCCGCTGGCCATTCTGGCCCTCAGTCTGGTCGCTATCTACCCGCTTTTTAAGGGCAGCCTGCCCTGCTCCGATGACGCCGCTTTTCACCTGCTGCGCCTGACCCAGCTCGACCATCTGCTGCGGCAGGGCGTGGTTTATTCCCGCTGGGCGCCAGACATGGCGCAGGGTTACGGGTTCCCCTTCTTCAATTTTTATGCCCCGCTGTCCTATTATCTGGCAGAGGCGGTAAGCTTTTTGGCGCAAAATCTCAACCTGGGGATGCGCCTGACGCTGGCTTTGGGCGTTTACGCCACCGGCCTGGCGGCTTACTTGCTGGCCCGCGATCATTTTTCCCGACCGGCGGCGCTGGTAACGGCCGTAGCCACCATCTACGCGCCCTATTACGCCTTCGACATCTACTTTCGCGGCAACCTGGCCGAGTCGATGGCCTGGCCCTTGTTCCCCCTGGCCCTCTGGGCGATGGGGCGATTGGTTCGCACGCGGCAAACGCGCTGGCTCCTGACGACCACCTTTGCCTATGCGGCCATCCTGCTCACCCACAACGTTTTTGCCCTGATTTTCAGCCCGCTGCTGGCGCTTTATGGCCTTTGGGAGATCGTCAACGGTCAACGGTCAACGGCCAATGGCCAACAGATAACCATTAACCATTGGCTGTTAACGATTGGCCATGCGCTTCTTCCGCTCTTTCTTGGCCTGGGGCTTGCCGCTTTCTTCTGGCTGCCGGCCTTTTTGGAGCGCAGTCTGGTACACAGCGACCGGCTGTTGGTGCCGCCGATATTTGTTTATTGGGGCAATTTTGTCACGTTGGGCGAGATTTTTGCCGCGCCGCAAACTGTGCGTCCTGACCTGCTGAATCCCTCGCCGGCGCGGGCGCTGGGTCTGGTTCCGCTGCTGCTGGCCTTGCCGGCGCTGCTGTTTGGCTGGCGGCGATTCCGCGACGGCCGTCGCCGCCAAATTGCCTTCTTCGGATTGGCCACGGCCGTCTACGTTTTTCTGATGACGGCCGTTTCCCGACCCATCTGGGACAACCTGCCGCTCATCGAATTTGTGCAGTTCCCCTGGCGGCTGCTTGGCCCTGCCGCCCTCACCCTGGCTGTGCTTGTGGGAGCCAGCGTGGACGTGCTGGCGTCGCAAGTCTCCCGCCGATTGATCTTCGCCGCCTTATTTATCACCGCCCTCGTTTTGGCCGATCTAACCTGGTTGGATGCCCGTTTCTGCCCCGGTCTGGCCAACCCCACCATCGCCGAGATGCAGGAATTTGAACGGCAAAGCGCCACCATCGGCACAACCGCCAAAGGCGAATATCTGCCCCGCACCGTCGAATATATGCCCGACCAACCGGCGGTTGAACCGTTTGCGCCGCTGCCGGACACGGCCGTTCTCCAATCCGCCAGCCGCGCTCCGCTCCATTTCCAGGCGGCCATCAGCGCCACCGAGCCATTCACCCTGACGGCCAACGTTTTCGACTATGCCGGCTGGCGCGCCGAGGTAGACGGCCGTGCCGTCCCCATCACCCCCACCACCGGAACGGGCCTCATTTCCCTTCCCATCCCCGCTGGCAGCCACACGGTGGATATTCGCTTTGGCGGCACGCCGCTGCGCGTCGCCGCCGCCCTGATTTCCCTGGCCAGCCTGGCCGTCTTGCTGCTTTGGGCCGTTCAACGGCCGTCGCCCCAGGCCCCATCGCCAGCCGGTTCACGTTCTCCGTTCCCCGCTGCCTGTTTGTGGTTCGTCGGTCTCGGCCTCTTCCTCTTTTTCTTTGTCCATTTCCTCCTGCCGCGCCTCGAAACGCCGCTGCGCCGCGCCGCCCTGCCGGGCATGGCCGAAACGGCCGTCTTCACCAACAATCTCATCCTGCGCGACTACCAGATCGCCGGCCGCACGCTGCCCGCGGACGCAGCCTTAGCCATCACCGCTTACTGGCAAGCTGGCGCGGGCGTGGACCGCGCTTACCGCGACACGGTACGCCTGATCGGGCCGGACGGCAATTTGTGGAGCGAAAAAACCGCCAGCGCGCCGCGCGCCTTCCGCGCCGCCGGAGACACCCAGACCTGGCCTGCGGATCGGTACGCCGAATCGCAGCACCTGCTGACGCCGCTGCCCGGTACGCCCCCCGGCGTGTACCACATTGAACTGATTTTGTTTGATGCGGCAACGCTGGCGACCGCACCGCTGACGAACGGCCGTCTCACCCTCGACCTGGGCACGGTGCAAATCACCCCGCCGCGCGCAGCCGGGCAGCCGCCCACCCAGTTTGTCGCCGACACAGCCTGGGATGGCGTGCGCCTGACCGGCTACAGCCTGGATCGCGCCGAAGCCGCCCCCGGCGACCCCTTCCTGCTGACCCTGGTCTGGCGCGCCGAAACCGACCCGACCGCCCATTACACCGCCCGCCTGTCGCTGCTGGCCGCCGACGGCCGTGTCCCCTTCCAACTCGACCTGCCACCGGTGCGCGCCGATTTCCCCACCGGCGAATGGTCGGCGGGCGATTGGTGGCGCGGGCAGCACGGCTTCCGCCTGCCGGTGGATTTAGACAGCGGCGCGTATCGCTGGCAGTTGGCGTTGTGTGATGGGGCGTGCGACGGCCGTGAAACCACAGCCGATTTGGGCGTCTTAACCATCCACGCGCCGGAGCGCATCGTTACGCCGCCGCCGCTGGACGTGATCCTGAATGCGCCATTTGGCGACCTGGCGCTGCTGCTGGGGGCGAACGTGGCGGTGGCAGACGGCCGTTTGCAAACCACGCTCGCCTGGCGGGCCGCCGCCGAGACCCCCACCAGCTACCGCGTGTTTGTGCATCTGGTCGATGAGGCGGGGCAAATTCTGGCCCAATCCGATGGCGAACCGGCGGCCTGGACTCGTCCGACCACCGGCTGGCTGCCCGGCGAAATTATCCTCGACGACCATGTGCTGGCGGTGGGCGGCGTCCCCGCCGGAACGTACCGGCTCCATGTGGGCCTATACGATCCGGCCGGTGGTGGCCGCGTGCCGCTGCCCGATGGGGCAACGGCCGTTACCATCCCCGATATTGTTCTCCCATGAACCGGTTAACCGCCAACCGCCTATCTCTCGGTCTTGCGCTGCTGGCAATTTTGCTGTTGGCGGCCAGTTTGCGCTTTTACCGGCTGGACAACCTGCCGCCCGGCCTCTGGTTTGATGAAGCCTGGAGCGCCGTCGCCGCCCGTGACAGCGCCGCGCAGGGCATTTATCCGCCGTATTACGCCGCCAGCTTTGGCGGCATGCACCCGGCCATCGTCTATCTGGCGCGGTTGGCCCAGGCGTTTAGCGGCAGCCCGCTGTCTTTGCGTTACGCCGTCGCCATCGTAAGTACCCTCACCGTGGCGGTGGCTTTTTTTGCCTACCGGGCGATTTGGGCAGTGGACAGCGGCGATGGACGTGGAACAAGACCATCGCCCCAATCGCTGGCCCTGCTCGCGGCGCTCATTTTAGCCATCACCTATCCCTTCCTCCATTTTAGCCGCCTGGCGTTTGAATCGAGTTTGCCGACGCTGGCCGGGCTGCTGGTGTTTGGCTGCCTGGCCTGGGCGTTGCAGCGCGAGCGACCCTGGTTGTTTGCCCTGACCGGCGGGGTGCTGGGGCTGTCGTTGTATAGTTTTGATACGGCGCGGTTGTTTCCTTTTGCGCTGTCGCTGGCTTTTTGGGGCGTTGTTGTGCTGCACCGACGGCCGTTTTGGCGGCGGTATGTGGGCTGGTTTGCGCTGCTGGCGGGCACGGCCGTTGTCGTTTTTTTGCCGCTTGGTTATTTTGCGCTCACCCATTGGGACGCTTTTGCCGGGCGAGGCGGCATCACCACCTACAACACGCTGGGGCCAGGCGCGGCGTCTGTGCCGCTGGCGGTGCTGCGTAATGCGTGGCGCACAATGGGCGGCCTCGTTTTGCCCGGTTTTGGCGACGTGATCGCCCGCCACAATTTGCCGGGGCGTCCTGTGTTTGACCCGTTCCTGGGGATTTTATTCGTGTTGGGCGCGGCGCGATTGGCGCGGTGGTGGCGACGGCCGTCTTCGATCATCCTGGCTGCCTGGGCTGGCGTCATGCTGCTGCCCGTCATCCTGACCGATGGCGCGCCGACCTATACGCGCATTTTCGGCGCGCTGCCCGCCCTGGCGGCCATTGCCGCCCTCAGTTGGGAATGGTCGCCGCCCGCTGCCCGCCGCCGGCCATATGCGGCGTTTGTTTCCTTACTGCTGCTGCTCAGTTTGGCGACGACGGTGCGCGATTATTTTGGGCAGTGGGCAGACCTGCCGCAGTTGTTTGACGATTTTAATGTGGCCGATTGGCGCGCCGGTAATCTGGCTCTGGCGCGGCTGGCCGATGGGCCGGTTTACCTGGTTCCCAATCAGGTGGACGAGGCGCACCCCACGCTGGATTTGCTGCTGCGGGGCACGGCCGTGCGCGGCTTTCCCTCCGGCTGTCTGGTGTGGGATGGGGCGGAGGAACGGCCGTCTACCTACATCATCCACATGCCTTCCGCGCCCGATACGCTGGCCGCGTTGCAGGCGCTTTTCCCTGCCGGTCAACCGGCCGAGGCTATCATCAGCCCGCTGACCGGCCAGACTGTTTTCCAGGCATTTTCCGCCAATACCCACTCCCTGCTCCCCGGCACGCCGGTTGCCCAATTTGGCGCGGCCATTCAGCTTGTGGGCAGTCCGGTGGTGGGCGTGGGGGAAACGGCCGTTACCATTCCCATCCTCTGGCAGGCCGCCGCTCGCCCAACCGCCGACCATACGCTTTTCATCCATCTTTACCGCGCCGGGGAGGAGGCCAGCCCGCCGCTGGCCCAACTGGACACGCAGCCCTGCCTGCCCACCGGCCAGTGGCAGCCCGGCGAGCGCATCCAAGATCGTTACACGCTCGCCCTGCCGCCCGATTTGCCGCCCGGCGATTACACGCTGGCGTTGGGCTGGTATACCTGGCCCACCTTCACCCGCCTGCCGCTGGCAGCTGGCGATGCCGCGCTCTCCGACGATCGCCTGCTGCTCGGCCAATTCACCATCGGCGGCTAAAATGAAGCGGATGGATACGCCTGAATCACCCCTGCCGCAAGAATTTACCCTGCCAGCCCGCCTGGGTTGGCGCGAACAGGCCGTCGCCGGGCTGCTGTTGGCGCTGGCGGCGCTTATTCTGGCGCCCACGTTTTACCGGGGTTTGGCCTGCGGGCATGATACCCTGACCCATTTTTACCGCGTGGTGCAGGTCGCTCTTAATGCCCAAAATGGCGCTCCTTTTTCCTTGTGGTCGCCAGATTTTATGCGCGGCTACGGCTATACCATCTTCCCGTTTTATGCGCCGCTGACGTATTGGGGCACGGCCGTTCTGCATTTCCTGGGCCTGGATTTTTCTCCGGCGCTGCGGCTGGCCGCCTGGCTGATGCTCTGGCTGGCGGGGTGGGGCGGTTACAACCTGGCTCGCCGTTATGTCAATCCTGCCGGAGCGATGATTGCCGGGTTGGCCTATCTGTTTGCGCCGTATCTGCTTTACAATGCCACGCAGCGAGGGGCGTTTCCTGAATTGTTGGGTTTGGCGTTGTTGCCCTGGGCGCTGGCGGCGGCCGATGTGGCTCTGGTTAGCCGGTCGCGGCGGGCGGTGGTAACGGCCGTATTCTTCTTCTCGCCATTGGTGCTGGCGCACAACATCATCCCCAATTTGGGCTTTGTGCTGCTGCTGGGGCTGGCCATCGGCCGTAGCCGGGGCTGGTCGGCGTCGGCCCTGTGGTCGGCCATCCGCCCGGCGCTGGTTGTTATGGCTCTGACGCTGGCGGTGACGGCCTTTTTTTGGCTGCCGGCCTACGTGGAGCTGGGGTTTACCCAGACGCGGCGGGCAGACTCGCCATTCGCCAGTTGGCCCAGTTATGAACAACATTTCACGGGCTGGCGGCAAATGGCCGGTTGGCCGGAAGAACCGGGTGATCCCGCGCTGACCAATCCGCCGATCAGCGTGAAAATTGGGGCGGGCACGGCCGTTTTGGCTTTGCTGGCTGTGGCGTTGGGTATCGGTCATGGCCGCTATCGACGGCCGTGGCTGTGGCTGTGGACCATTCTCACCCTGGGCTGCCTGTTCCTGGCCAGCCCAAGTTCTGGTTGGTGGTGGGCGCGGCTGCCGCTGCCCGAATTTGTGCAGCTTCCCAGCCGATTTTTTGGCCCGGCCAGCCTGGGCACGGCCGTTCTGGCCGGCGTGGCCGGGGAATGGCTGGCGGGCAGATGGTCCCGCCGGTGGGTGGGGGCGGCTTTTTTTGCCGCCTGCGCCTTTGGCGTTTCGCTGTCTGGCTGGTTCTGGCTTTATCCGGCGGTATGCCCGGCGCCTGCTGCGCCGACGGCCGTTACCGTGGCCCAATCGACCCTCTGGGACGAGACGGGCGGCGTGCAGCAGTGGGGCGGCGATTCGTTGGGCGAAACGCTGCCGCGTTGGGTGGACAAGCTGCCGGAACCGAATGCCTTGATGGCGGCCTATGAAGCCGGGGAACCGGTCAACCGCCTGGAACTGCCGCAAACGGCCGTGCTGCAAACCTGGCAGCCCCAGGCCAACGGCGACCAATTCCATTTGCGGCTAAGCGAACCCATCACGCTGACTTACCGGGCCTTCTACAGCCCCTATTGGCGCGCTGAAGTGAACCGCGCGCCGGCTGCTTTGACCCCGCGTTCCGGCGACGGCCTGATTCAACTGGCCCTTCCGGCCGGGGATGTAGACTTGTTGTTGGCTTTTGGCCCCACGCCGCTGCGCTGGGCGATGCTGCTGGCGAGTGGTCTGGCGGCGGTGATTGTGCTGGGGTGGGGCTGGCGGCGCGGCGCGGAAACGGCCGTGCTGCCCGGCCCATCGCGCGGCATGTTGGCGATTTTCCTGGCGGTCATCGTGGCGCTGGGGCTGATGTTTGTCCTGGTAGACAGACGCAACAACCGCATCCACACTGACCGGCTGCAAGACGGCCGTCTGGCGGCCGTAAGCCATCCGGCGCAGCTTTCTTTTGGCGGCGAATTGATGTACCTGGGCTACAACGGGCCGGACAAGATGGCGGCGGGCGAAACGGCCGTGTTTACCCACTATTGGCGCGCCCAACACGAGATCGGCGTGCCTTATGGGATCGATTTGCGTCTGGCCGATGAGGCAGGGAATGTCTGGAACTTACCCCCGGCACGGCCGTCTAGCTACGCCGACCTGCCGGGCAAACCGGGCTGGCAGGTGGATGGGTATGCGCGGGACGCCTATGAATTGCGCTTGCTGCCCGGCACGCCGCCCGGCGTGTATTGGCTGGAAACCGGCGCTTTTCGCCGCGATATTGACCTGGCGCTGCTGCCGGAGGGCGCAGCGACCGGCGTGAATCCGGCCCTGGCGCGGGTGGGACAGGTGCAAGTCAGCGCCGGCGATGGACAAATCGAGGCCGCCAACGCCCAGGTAGACACCTTTGCGCCTGTGCCTGTGGCGGGTCAGCCGGGGCTGACCTTGTTGGGATGGAGTGTGCCGGAGGTGGTCTGGCGGCCTGGGGAAGTGGCCGGGTTGGATTTGTTGTGGCAGGGCGAGGGTGCGGTGGCCGAACGGCCGTTCTCGGTGGATGTGCGTCTGGTGGATGCCGCTGGGGTGACGGCGGCGCAGCAGGCGGTTCTGGTGGGCGGGGCCAATTACCCGCTGACGCAGTGGCCGGAAACGGCCGTCGTGCGTGATCAGGTGCAGTGGCGGCTGCCGGCTGGGCTGGCGAGCGGGCGTTACACCGTCGAACTGGTGGCCGCCGGGCAAGTGATTGGGCTGGGCGAATGGTCGATCGAAGCGCCGCCGCATGACTTTACGCCGCCGGTGGTGGCGGAAACGGCCGTGTTGACCACGTCGTTTGCGTCGTTGTGGGGGTATGGGTGGGGGGAAACGGCCGTTTTCCCCGGCGATACGGTGGCCTTAGAGCTGGTCTGGCAGGCTTTGGACACCGCCGACGTGAGCTACCGCGTGTTTGTGCATCTGTTGGATGCGTCCGGTAATCTGGTCGCTCAATCGGATGCGGTTCCGGACGCCTGGACGCGGCCAACCACCGGCTGGCTGCGCGGCGAATTCATCCATGATCGGCATCATCTGACCCTGCCGGCCGATGTTTTGCCGGGCACGTATACGCTGCGGGTAGGCTGGTATGAAACGGGTGACGGCCGTCGCGCCGGAGAAGCCGTCTTGGGTCATCTTTGGGTTGGCGGGTAAAAGCGGCACAATCCGGCGCGCCGGAGAAGCCGTCTTGGGCCAGCTTTTGGTCGGCGGGTAAAGGCGGTACAATCCAACGCGATGAAGCAACGAATTCTCACGTTTTTGGCGTTGGCGCTGCTGGCCGTTCCGGCGGCCTCTCCCTTCTTTTTACCCGGCGTGCCGCGCACCAACGATCTGACGGCCCACTTGTTCCGCACCTTCTTTTTTGGCCGGACGATGGCCTGGGGCGGCTGGTGGCCGCGCTGGTCGCCGGACCAGGTTTACGGTTTTGGCTACCCTGTTTTTAACTTTTTCCCCTCGCTGTTTCACCTGACGACCCATTTTTTGCATCAACTGGGGCTGCCGCTGCTGACGGCCTATCGGGCGAACACGTATGTGCATTTTCTGTTGGCGGCGGTGGGCAGTTATTTGTTGGGGCGAACGGTGGGCAAAAGCCGCGCGGCAGGCTGGGCAGCGGCGTTGGTGTATACCTACAGCCCCTATTTGTTGTATGACGCCCATGTACGCGGCTCCGGTCCGGAGACGCAGGCGTTGGCGCTGCTGCCGCTGCTGATTTTGGCTTTGTGGCGGAGTGCGGAGTGGGGAGTGGGGAGTGAGGAGTGGGGGACGTGGCGAGGGTCTCTGGTTTCTAATCTCCAGAGTCCGTGGTGGGTGCTGGCAACGGCCGTTCTCTTTGCCGTTTCCTTTCTCAGCCATCCCATTGTGTACCAGATTTTGCTTCCCATTGGGTTGTGGCTGTTGGTGAAGGCGTGGTTTGCGCGGCGTGACGGCCGTTTCTGGTCGTCGTTGGTGGGGCCGCTGTTGGGCATTGGGCTGGGCGGGCTGCTGGTAGCCTTTTATTGGCTGCCGGCGTTTGCCGAGGTGCGTTTTGTGCAGGCAGATCGCAGCATCAGTCAGGGGTATGCCTACCAGAGTAATTTTCTCTCTCTGGCCGATATGCTGCGCTGGCCAACCATGCCCGCCGATCCGGCGCTGGTAAACCCGCCGGTGGTGCGGGCGCTGCCGGTGGTGGGGCTGGTTTGGGCGGGGCTGTTGTTGGCGTTGAGCTGGCGGCGCATGGCCAGAAAAGAGCGCGAGACAGCGGCGGCGTGGACGGCCGTTCTCCTGTTGTGCGTCTGGCTGATTACCCCCGGCTCCGTTTTTGTGTGGGACAATTTCCCCTTGCTGCGGCTGACGTTTTATCCCTGGCGGTTGTTGAGCATGGCGTCGCTGGCTACGGCCGTGCTGGCGGCGCTGGCGCTGAAAGAAATTGTCAATGGGCAGGCCAAACGCGAACAATTCCTGGCCTTTTTGTTGACTGTTCTGGTGCTGACGGCCAGCATTCCCTGGCTGTATCCGCCGCGCCATGATCTGCCGGAAAGCATCGATCTGGCGCTGGCGCTGGATGACGAACTGCCGCCAAGCCTGATAGGCACCACGACATTGGGCGAGTTTTTGCCGCAGGCGGTGGCCGAACTGCCGCCGCAGCAGCCGGCCAAAGACACCCTCATTGCCGAGGACAACCCCGACCGCTTGCAGCCGATGGACGGCCTGACCTGGACGCGGCAGCAAGACAACCCGCTGGCGGCGCGGTATCTGATTCAGGCGGCACGGCCGTTAACCGTGACATACGGTCAGTTTGCTTTTCCCGGCTGGCGGGCAGCGGTAGACGGCCAACTAGTGCCGATTGTGCCGAGCGTGCCGTATGGGTTGATGACGGCCGTTGTCCCCCAAGGCGCGCACGAACTGGCTTTTACCTTTGGCGCTACACCTGTGCGGACGGTCGGTTGGCTTATCAGCGGGTTGGCGCTGGCGGCCTGTCTGGCGCTGGTTTATGTGGGCGGGCGGCGGGCGCAGCGTGGGAGGCGTGGGGAAAGGAAAACGGACTATGACCGTACGCCGGCTGTCTTTTTGCTGCTTTGGGGGGGGACGGCCGTTCTTCTGTGGCAGTTCTTCACGGTGATCGACACGCCGCTGCGCCGTCCAACGCTGCTGGCCGATGGCGTGTTGGGCAAACCGGCCATCACGCCCATCGACTTTGCCGGTGAACTGCGCCTGCTGACTTTTGAGCAGTCGGCGCTGGCGTTGGCCGCCGATGAGACCATCACCCTGACGCTGTATTGGCAGCCGCAGCGGCCGATTGGCGTGCCCTATGCGGTGGGCGTGCAGGTGGTGGATGCCGACGGCCGTCAGTGGAACGGCGTTACGACCCGGCCGGCCGATTGGCGATTTATTGGCCCGGAACCGTGGCCGCTGGATGGGTATCGCCTGGACCCGTTTGTGGTGGGATTGGTGGATGGCACGCCGCCGGGCGACTATCGGTTTCATGTGGGGCTGGTGCGCGAAGACACCGGGCAGACGGTGGCGGCGGCTGATTTGGGCGGGTTCCAGGTGACAAAACCGGCGCAGGGCGACCGGGTGTTGGAAGATGGGATGGTTGGCGCGCCGGATACGGCCGTAGCCGATGGCTTGCGGCTGTTGGGCACGCGGTTGGATCGGCAGGAAGCCGCTCCGGGCGACGTGGCGCGAGTGACCGGGTTGTGGCAGGCAGTCGGTGGAGATGGGCCAACGTTCAATCAGTTTCAATTGCAGCTTGTGGCTGCGAACGGCCGTGCGCCAATCGACCAGACTGTCACCATCGCCCCGGATTATCCGCTGGCGGCGTGGCGGGCGGGTGACCGGCTGCGCAGCGAGACCATCTTACGGCTGCCGGCCGATTTGCCGGGCGGCCGTTACACCTGGCGGCTGGTGTGGGGCGACCAGCAGATCGAGGCGGGCACGCTTGATGTGACGGCTCCGGAACGCCTGTTTACGGTTCCGGCTACGGACGTGGCGGTTGAGGCGACTTTTTCGGACGTGGCTGCTTTGTTGGGTGTGTCTTTTGCCCCCTCGCCGCCCATCCCGCTTGCTCCGTCTGCTCCGTTGGATGTAACGTTGGTCTGGCGCGCGGAGGGTGAAACGCCGATCAGTTACCGCGTGTTTGTTCATCTCATAGACGAGACGGGGCAAATCATCGCGCAGTCGGATGGCGAGCCGGCCAATTGGAGCCGTCCGACGACTGGCTGGCTGCCGGGTGAAGTGGTTGTGGACGAGCATCGGTTGGCGCTGCCGGAAGGGGTGGGGAACGGCCGTTTCGCTTTGCGCATCGGTTTGTATGATCCGGAGACGGGCCAGCGCTTGCCCACACAAACGGGTGAGTACGTGTTGATTCCCCTGAGCGGGGATTAAAGTTTGGGTTCTTTTTTCATTCAAAGGGCGTGATGCGTTAGACTCACGCATCACGCATCACGCATCACGCATCACGCATCACGCATCACGCATCACGGCCCCCAAAAATCTAAAAACCCTCCCATCAAGATTTCTGTTGACAGTTTGTGGCTCGCCGGTTATGATTAGCGTCGCTGATAGTTAGCGACGCTAAATATTTTTGTCATTTACAATGGACCTGGCTGAGAAATTGTGGTTCTTTGGGAATTCAGGGGGTTGACACCCGATGTAGGGGCGACTACAAATAATTTCCCAGAGCGCGGTAGGGATACCGCGGCTACAAATTTTCCCAGAGCAACTACAAATTCCAGGAATGAAACTTGAAATTATTTGGTTCTTTGGGATTTCAGGGGGTTGACACCCAATGATGCGTGAAGCGTGTTGCGTGACCAGAGAGACCTCACGCAATACGCATCACGCTTCACGCCCGACCCCACGAAATCCTAAAGACCCAATTATTTTGTGACAAAGCAGTGGAATGAGAAGGTGTTGATGACGCAACAAGAGATGGATTTAGAGGCTGACGTGGCCGAAATGGAGCAGTTGACGCTGCGGATGGGCTGGGTGACGCACCGGCAGCAGACGCAGCGGTTGAAGGCGTACAATCTGACGATGCCGCAATTTATGATGCTGCGGGCGCTGCAGCGGGTGGGCCAGGGCTGCACGATGTCGGAGTTGGCGGAGGCGGCGATGCAAGTTTCGGCCACGGTAACGGGCATTGTGGACCGTTTGGAGGAGCGCGAGTTGGTGAGCCGGCAGCCGCACCCGACCGATCGACGTAGTTATCAGGTGGTTTTAATGCCGCAAGGGGAAGCTTTGTTGGCGGCGATTGATCAGGAAAAGCGGGCGCACATTGCGGCGTTTTTACAAACGGTGCCGCCTGACGGCCGTGAACAATTATTGAACTTGATGCACGGCTACTTGGAGGCGATGATGCAGGAAGGATTGTATGTCTAACCGTCGGAATATTGGGATTCTCTTTTTTACCCTGGTGGTGGTCATGATGGGGTTTGGCATGATCATCCCTATCTTGCCGTTTTATGTGGAGCAGTTTAATACTGGGGGCAGCACGCTGGGCCTGTTGATGGCGACCTATGCTCTGATGCAGTTTATTTTTGCGCCGGTTTGGGGCCGGTTGTCTGACCAACACGGCCGTAAACCCATCCTGATGGTGGGCATTTTGGGCAATGCGATTGCCAGTCTGCTGTTTGGCCTGTCGACGCAATTGTGGATGTTGTTTGCGGCGCGGGCATTGGCGGGCATCCTCTCATCGGCGACGCTGCCGACGGCGATGGCCTACATCGGCGACAGCACCTCGGAAGAAGATCGGGGCGGCGGCATGGGTATTTTGGGCGCGGCGATGGGCGTGGGCATGGTGATTGGTCCGGGGGTGGGCGGCTGGCTGGCGGTGAAATCATTGTCGCTGCCCTTTTTCCTGGCGGCGGGGTTGTCGATGGTGGCGCTGCTGCTGGTCTGGTGGCTGCTGCCGGAAACTTTAACCCTGGAAGAACAGGCCAAGGCCAGGGCAACGGCCGTGGAGGGTTCCTTCAAAACGCAGTTCCGCGACATGTGGCAGGCGTTGTCTGGTCCTATTGCCTTTTTGTTGGTGCTGGCCTTCTTGCTCAGTTTTGGCATGACCAATTTCGAGAGCGTGTTTGGCTTGTATTCGCTGGAGCGATTTAATTATGGGCCACAGCAGGTTGGCGGCATTTTGATGTTTGTTGGGGTCATTTCGGCCGTCGTGCAGGGCGGATTAACCGGCGTGGCGACCCGGCGATGGGGCGAGGCTGCCATCATCAAAGCATCGTTGTTGGGCAGCGCCATCGGTTTTGCCCTGATGCTGCTGGCTTTTAACATGGCGACTGTTTTGCTGACGGTGGGCTTTTTTGTGCTGAGCAATTCCATGCTCCGGCCGGCGGTTTCTTCGCTCACGTCGCGGCGGGCCACCGGCGGGCAGGGCATTGCCATGGGCCTGAACAATTCATTTATGAGCCTGGGGCGGATTGCGGGGCCGGTGTTGGCCGGCTTTTTGTTTGACGTGAACATTCATTTTCCGTACGTGATCGGCGCATTGGTGATGATGTTGGGGTTTGTGTTGTGCGGCCGATATTTAGAAAAAGCGCCGACTATGGAAACGGCCGTATCTGCCCATTCGTAACAGTGGGTGCGTGTAGGAGAAAATAGGGGTAGCTGGCTGTGGGAAACGGCCGTAAAGGAGAAAAAGATCATGTCAGAGACAACAGTTATGTGGATGGAAATATCGTTTAACATTGCCTATTTGTTGGTCATATGGGCCATGGTGATCGCCATGCTGCGCCGCCAGCCGCATTTGCCGGCAGACGTTCAGCCGCTGACGCGCCTGTTTATTGGGGCGTTTGGCTTGTTGGCGTTGGGCGACACAGGGCATGTGGGTTTCCGCGTTTGGGCCTATGGCCTGGGAAGCCTGGAAAGTACTCTTTCCTTGTTTGGCCGTGAAATTGGGCTGGTTGGTTTGGGCGCTTTGGCCACGGCGTACACCGTCACCCTGTTTTATATGGCGGTATTGCTGATCTGGCAGAAGCGATATGGCAAGGCGTATGGTTGGTTTGGCGGGTTGTTATGGGCGGCTGGCGTTTTCCGGCTCGTCATCATGCTGTTCCCAGGCAACGACTGGAACAGCACCGTGCCGCCACAAACCTGGTCTCTCATTCGCAACGTGCCGTTGATGATTCAGGGCTTCGGGGTGGCTTATCTGATTTTGCGGGATGCGCGGGCGGCGCAAGATCGGTCGTTTGTTTGGGTGGGGGTGATGATCCTGGTGTCTTACGCTTTTTATTTGCCCGTTATTCTATTTGTGCGGCAAATGCCGATGATTGGCATGTTGATGATTCCGAAAACGATGGCTTATGTGGCCATTGCCTTCATCGCGTATGATGGTTTGTTTAAGGTGGGCGATGTAACTGGCGAGACACGACCGGCGATGTCGACAGATTAGCCCTTTGGGTGTGGTTCTTGGAAATGAAAAGAAAACGGCCGTCTCGGGGGAGACGGCCGTTTTCTTTTACAATACAAATTTTCCAAAACAGAGCCTAACAGGAGGGGTTAGACGATGTGCGGCGTATGCAAGAATGCGCTCAACTTATTTATTCAACGTACACTTTGGCCAGAGATTCTTGGTGGCTGTGTCGGGCCGAAAGCATACAGGCGGAAATGGTGAAAATGGAGGCGATGAACGATGAGGCGGTGAAGATTAGAATAAAGGTCATTGGGTACACTCCTTCCTGTTAGAGTCTATAAAAAACCAATACAGTGTAACTATCTATATTCTACAAACGGCCGTCTCAATTGTCTGTAGTACGATAGATTGATAACCGCAGTACTGTTAACTTTTTTCTTACGCCATGATGATGTTTCTCCAACTTTTGTCATATGTTGTTCTTACACGGCCGTACCAAAATAACAGCATCACAAACAAACCATATCAACCTTACCGCTGAACCGGTAATTGTTTAGAACAATTTGGAGGTAACAAAATCATGACCACTTTAGTACGTTGGAATCCGACACGCAGCTTGTTTAACGAGTTTGATCGCTTATTTAACGCCCAGACCGGCGCCTGGGATATGCCCCAAACCTGGGGTTTGGCCCTGGACGTTATCGAACATGAAGATGGGTACACGGTGAAGGCGTCCGTTCCCGGCATCACCCCCGACAATTTGAATGTGACGCTGGAAGACAATGTCCTGACGATTAAAGGCGAAATCGCTGCCGACGAGAACGTCGAGGACGCCCATTATCATCTGCGCGAGCGTCGTTATGGCAGCTTTAGCCGCAGCCTGCGCTTCCCGGTTGATGTAAACGCCGAAGCCATCGAAGCCACCTATCAAAATGGCGTGTTGTCCTTAAATGTGCCGAAGGCTGAAGAAGTGAAGCCGAAGCAAATCTCAATCAAAGTAAACGCGTAAGTATCTATTTAGACCCCAAGGGTTTGTTCTTGAGAAGCCAGATTATCTAGTTTTTCAACCCTTAGGGTTTTCCCAAAAGGCGTTGGTTATTGCGAACCAACGCCTTTTTTTGTTGTATCACGGCCGTTACCCTACCTCATCCCTACTGGCAAATAGACAAACTTGTCGTACACGTCGTTACCGCCATCCCCATCATTACCGCTAAAGGTATGAACCTTTCCTGCATAATCCATACGCCTTATTTTCAACCCATCGCGCGTCATGGTAATATCATGCCGCAAATCACAAATCGCAAATCAAAAATCGCAAATCGCAAATGGACATATCGAACATAAACCAAACCATCCCTAATACTCAGGTCGCCATCGTCGGCGGCGGTCCCATAGGCATTGAACTGGCCATCGCGTTACAGCGCGCCGGAGTTGATTATGCGCTGTTTGAAGCCAGACAAATTGGCGACGCCTTCAGCGCGTGGCCGCCAGACACTTATTTTTACAGCACGCCGGAACACGTTGCTCTGGCCGGCGTGCCTGTGCACTCCCGCAGCCAGCAGCCAATCAGCGGCGAGGAGTATCTGGCTTATTTGCGGATGTTGGTGGAGATGTTTGACCTGAATTTGCATGTATATGAGCCGGTATCGGCGATTGAAAAGCAGGCTGACGGCCGTTTTCTATTGCGGACACGGCCGTTAACCGGCGAGAGGCAGTATCACTGCCAGCAGGTCGTTTTAGCGACTGGCGGCATGGCCGGTCCGCGCCTGCTGGATATTCCGGGCGAACATCTGCTGCATGTCAGCCATTATTTTCCCGGGCCGCACCCCTATTTTCGCACCCGGCTGCTGGTGGTGGGCGGGCGTAACTCGGCCATCGAGTCGGCGCTGCGCAGTTGGCGGGGCGGCGCGCAGGTGTCTTTGAGTTATCGCCGCCCGGCGTTCGATTTTGAGCGCATCAAGCCCCATCTGGGCATGGATTTACGTGATCGGTTGGAGAAGGGCGAGATGCAGTTTTATCCGGCAACCTTGCCGGTGGAAATTACCCCCAGCCATGTGGTGCTGGAAGGGACGGAGGATGGCGAGACGGGAAACGGCCGTTTCACCCAGGTTCCCGTCGATTTTGTCCTGCTGGCCACCGGCTTCGTCGCCGATATGAGCCTGTTCGAGCGAGCCGGCGTCCACCTGACAGGCCCGGAATGCGCGCCCGTTTTTAATCCGCAAACCATGGAAACCAATGTGCCCGGCCTATATGTGGCCGGAACGGCCGCCGGCGGCACGCAAGCCAAATTTACTTACTTCATTTCCACCACCCACCAGCATGTCAGCCACATTGTGCGGCATATCACTGGCGTTGTTCCCGAAAGCCTGGGCAGCGTGCCCGGCCGCAACAGCGCCGTCACCTGGCAAGAAGTCCAGGCCAATTAGTCCTGTGTTAGCCCCAATTCCTATGACTTTTCAAACAACCAAAACAACGCTAGAAAACGGTTTAACCCTTATTCTCAAAGAAATGCACCACGCGCCGGTCACCAGTTTTATGATCTGGTATCGTGTGGGCAGCCGCAATGAAATCCCCGGCCGCACCGGCGTGTCGCATTGGGTCGAACATATGATGTTCAAGGGCACGCCCAAATATCCCAACGGCACCCTCGACCGCCTGGTTTCCCGCGAAGGTGGGCATTGGAATGCCTTCACCTGGCTGGATTTCACCGCGTATTATGAAACCATGCCCGCCGACCGTATCGATCTGGCGCTGGATTTGGAAGCCGACCGCATGAAAAACACCACCATGTCGCGCCGGGAAGTGGAAGCGGAGCGCATGGTCATCTTGTCGGAGCGGGGGATGTATGAAAATGATCCGCGCTTTTTGCTGAATGAAGAGCTGACCTCGGCGGCGTTTCGGGTGCACCCATATCATCATGAAGTGATTGGCGACACGGCCGATTTGCAAACGATGTCTCGCGCTGACCTGCGCGACCATTACCGGCGATATTACGCACCGGGGAATGCGGTGGTGGTGGTCGTGGGGGATTTTGACACGGCCGTTATGCTCCCCCGCCTCAACGAATTATTCGGCCACATTCCCGCCGGCAAACCGGCCACGCCCATCACGCGGCAAGAGCCGCCACAGCGCGGCGAGCGGCGTATCGTTGTCAACGGCCCTGGCGATGCGCCCATGCTCACCGTGGCCTATCGCGTGCCCGGCGCAACCCACCCCGATTATTTCGCGCTGACTCTGCTTAACGCCGCCTTTGCCGGCGGCAGCAGCCTGGGCATGTTTGGCGAAGGCAGCTCCAATAAAACCTCCCGCCTCTACAAAGCCCTCGTCGATACCGATCTGGCCGTGGCAGCGTATGGCGGTCTTACGCCAACCATCGATCCTTACCTGTACCCCATCAGCGCGGTGGTTAATAACGGCCGTACCCTGGCCGAAGTCGAAGCCGCTCTGGACGCCGAAATCGACCGGCTCGCGGCCGAACCCATTACCCAGGCAGAATTGGACAAAGCGTTGAAACGGGCCAAAGCTGAATTTGTCATGGCCGGCGAAAGCATTACCGGACAGGCCCAGCTTTTGGGCATGGCCGAAGTTGTCACTGGCGACTACCGGTGGTTTGAAACCGTTCTGGACCGATTAAATGCGGTGACCCTGGAGGACATCGAACGGGTTCGCGCCGCCTATCTGCGCAAACAGGCGCGTACTGTCGCCTGGTATGAGCCAGACGCGTCGGCCGGCGCATAGCGGGCTGCTTCTAAACCACTGGAAACCATATAGACCCTAAGGGTTTGCTCTTGAGAAGTTAGACCTTTGGGTAAACAAACCCTTAGGGGGTCTTCCCGGAGAAAGCTGACCAGTTACAACCACTTTATGAAACCCTTTATACACTTTTTGCGCGGGATATTTGAAGATTTTTGGGGCACTTTGCGCGCCGTAGCTTCTTACTTTAATGAGGAAGAGCGGCGGCTGGTGGTCCAGTCGATTGTGATTGGGGTGTTTGTGTGGGCGTTCATCTTTTTGTTGAAGACGAGCGTTCATTGGCTGTTTCATGCCACCATCCACTGGCTGGAAGCTGGCCCCTCGCTGCTGCTGGTGTTTGTGCCGCTGGGTCTGGGAGCATTGATCGTGGCGGCCATTTCTCATTACCACGCCCAGACCATTTTTTACCGCGACGGCGAAGGACAGATTCACCAGCTCAACGATGTTGAGGGGGATGGATTGGAGCGCGCCATTTCTCTGTATTACACTTCGGAACCAACGCTAGAAAATGCCCTGACCGGCCAGGAGGGGGTAGATGTACGCTGGCAGATGCCCACGTTTAGTCTGGCTGTGCGTAAATTTGCCGCCACGCTGGTTACATTGGGCAGTGGCGGCAGCGGCGGGCTGGAAGCCAGTGTGGCGTTGATTGGCGAGAGTCTGTCGGCCAGTTTGTTTAAGCCGCGTAAATTGGGCGCGGAGGCGGCCTCGCATCTCACCATCTTGCAGCGCATCTGGCAGTGGTGGCAGCCGGGAAATCCCGACCATTTGCAGACGGCGCAGTTGAGCGGCATTGCGGCGGCGGTGGCAGTGCTGTTGGGCGCGCCGTTTGCGGCGGCCTTTTTTGCCACCGAGGTGATGTACCGGCGACGGCCGATTGTGGAAAAGTTGATGTTTTCGCTCATTTCGGCGTTGGTCGCTTTTTTTCTGACCGATGTGTTTTCGGCGGGGCATACGGCTATTTTTGAAGTGGAAACGCATTATGTGCCGCCGTCGGACATGCGCTATTTTGGCGTGTTGGCGTTGATGGCGTTGGTTATTTCGTTTTTGAGCATTTTTTTTCGGCTGCTGCGCGGCCGGTTTGATCATGCGTTTCATCACCGGCTGCCGGGGACGTATGTGCGGCATGTGGTGGGGGCGATGTTAACGGCCGTTATCGCCATTACCGTCGCCTGGTTTACCCGGCGCTTTGGCCTGACCGAGCATGGGCTGGAACTGGTGTTGGGACCGGGCGAATCGGCCATCGACGCGGCTCTGGCCGGCGAGTTAACCATCGCCGTGGCCCTGATTGCCCTCGGCGCAAAAATGATCGCCACCCTGACGACCATCACGTCGGGCGGTTCGGCCGGGCTGCTGGTTCCCTCGCTCTTTTTTGGCACGATGGTCGCCTCGGCATTTGCCGATTGGTTCCATTACGAGCCGATGATGCTCATTGTGCCGGCGATGACCGCCAGCCTGGTTTCGCTGGTGAATGTGCCGCTGGCGGCGATTTTATTCACCGTGGAGGTGTTTGGCTCGGTTTACATGGTTCCGGCGCTGGTGGTGCTGGTGGTGGCCGAACTGCTGGCCCACGACAACAGCATTTACCGCACGCAGCGCGAAACGTATGACAGCCGCCAGATTTTGCCGGGCGTGAGTGTGCGCCGGGTGCGGATGCCAGCGGCCTGGGCGGGGCAAACGTTGATCGATCTGGATTTTCGCAAACGGTTTGATTTGAATGTGATCGGATTGGTGGAACGAGAAGGGCGCGACGGCCGTCCGCGCATCCGCCTGGGCACGGCTTCCACAACCAGGCTGGAAACTGGCGATGTGTTGGTGGTGCTGGGGCGCGATGAACCGCTGCAGGGGTTGGAAACGGCCGTGGCCGAACTCTACGCTCAGGAACTGTTGGGCGCGGATTAAATGTGGTACAAACCGGGTAGGTGTCGGTTTTGCGCCACCCGTAAGCTGGCGTGTAGCCCGCATGCGCTACACTCCTCAAGAGGCTTTAAACTTTAGAGACCCTAAGGGTTTGCTCTTGAGAAGTTAGACCATTTGGAACTTAAACCCTTAGGGTCTTTCCAGAGAAACCTGAAAAGATACCAGGAAAATAAACATGAATCGAACAGAACTGCTTAAACAACAACTGCAACAGCGCATCCTCGTGACCGATGGCGCGACAGGCTCCCTGCTGCAAACCTACCAGCTAGACGAAGCCGGCTACCGCATGGAACGTTTCGCCGACTTCCCTTACGACATCAAAGGCAACCATGAGGTGCTCAACCTGACCCAGCCGGAAATTATCAAAGCGGTGCATACCGCCTATCTGGAAGCCGGCGCGGACCTGATCACCACCAATACGTTTAACGGCACGGCCGTTTCCCAGGCCGAATACCACATGGAACACCTCGTCTACGAGATGAACTACGAAGCCGCCCGCCTCGCCCGCGAAGCCATCGCCGAATTCCTTCCGCACTCCGCACTCCGCACTCCGCGCTTCGTCTTGGGTTCCCTCGGTCCGGCTAACAAAATGCTCTCCCTCTCGCCCGATGTGAGCGATCCGGCTTACCGCGCGGTGACTTTTGACCAGGTGGCGGCGGCGTATGCCGAAGCGGCGCGCGGCCTGATGGACGGCGGGGCCGACATCCTGCTCATCGAGACGATTTTTGATACCCTGAATGCCAAAGCGGCCGTTTTTGGCATCCAATCCTTGTTCGAGGAAACCGGTAAAGAACTGCCCCTCATGATTTCGGGAACCATCACCGACGCCAGCGGGCGCACCCTTTCCGGCCAGACGATGGAGGCATTTTGGTACTCCATCAGCCACGCCAGGCCGCTGATTGTGGGCATGAACTGCTCGTTTGGACCGGCGACGTTACGGCCGTATATCACCGCCATCGCCAATATGGCCGACACCTACATCAGCTTCTATCCCAACGCCGGCCTGCCGGATGGTTTTGGCGGCTTCAGCGAAGAAGTAGACGACATGGCTCCCGTGCTGCGCGAATTGGCCCAAGAAGGCTACCTCAACATTGTGGGCGGCTGCTGCGGCACCACGCCCACGTATATTCAGGCCTTCGCCAAGGCGGTAGAAGGATTGCCGCCGCGCCAGATCCCCACCATCGAACCCCACTTGCGCCTCAGCGGCATGGAACCATTTGTCATCACCCCTGATCTGAACTTTGTCAACGTGGGCGAACGCACCAACGTCACCGGCTCGCGCAAATTCGCCCGCCTCATCCGCGAAAACAAATACGACGAAGCCCTGAGCGTGGCCCGCGAACAGGTGGAAAACGGCGCGCAAATCATCGACGTGAACATGGACGAAGGCATGTTGGACTCCGAAGCGGCCATGACCCGCTTCCTCAACCTCATCGCTGCCGAACCGGACATCGCCCGCGTGCCGATCATGATCGACTCGTCTAAATGGTCGATCATCGAGGCCGGGTTGAAGTGCGTGCAGGGCAAATCCATCGTCAATTCCATCAGCATGAAGGAAGGCGAGGCGGAATTTATCAAACACGCCAGGCTGGCGCGGCGCTACGGCGCGGCCGTGGTGGTGATGGCTTTCGACGAGCAGGGGCAGGCGGATACTTTCGAGCGCAAGACGCAAATTTGCGCCCGCGCTTACCGCATTCTCACTGAAGAAGTGGGCTTCCCGCCGCAAGACATTATTTTTGACCCCAATATATTTGCCGTGGCTACAGGCATCGAAGAACATAACGGCTACGCCATGGCCTATATCGAAGCGGCGCGGTGGATTAAACAGAATTTGCCCCACACGCTGATCAGCGGCGGGGTGAGTAATCTTTCCTTTTCTTTTCGCGGCAACGATGCGGTGCGCGAGGCGATGCACGCGGCCTTTTTATACCACGCCATCCAGGCGGGCATGGACATGGGCATTGTCAATGCCGGGCAGTTGGCCATCTACGAAGAAATTCCCGGGCCGCTGCTGACGGCCATTGAAGACGTGCTGTTTAACCGCCGCCCGGAGGCGACGGAGCGATTGGTGGGTCTGGCGGAATCGGTGCGCGGCGGGGGCAAGGAGCGGCAGGAGGATTTGGCCTGGCGCGAGCTGCCGGTGAACGAACGGCTGTCTTATGCGTTGGTGAAGGGCATTGATGCCTATATTGTGGAAGATACGGAAGCGGCGAGATTGGCGGCGACACGGCCGTTACACGTCATCGAAGGGCCGCTCATGGAAGGCATGAACCGGGTCGGCGATCTGTTTGGCGCGGGCAAAATGTTTTTGCCTCAGGTGGTCAAGAGCGCCCGCGTCATGAAAAAAGCGGTCGCCCATCTGGTTCCGTATCTGGAAGCTGAAAAAGAAGAGATGGGTCTGGCAGACCAGTCCAACGGCAAAATTCTCATGGCGACGGTGAAGGGCGACGTACACGACATCGGCAAAAACATCGTGGGCGTGGTGCTGCAATGCAACGGCTACGACGTTATCGACCTGGGCGTGATGGTGCCGGCGGAGAAGATTTTGCGGACTGCCCGCGAGGAAAATGTAGACATCATCGGCCTGAGCGGCCTGATCACACCATCGCTGGAAGAAATGCGCCATGTGGCGGCGGAGATGGAGCGGCAGGGGTTTGACCTGCCCCTGTTGATTGGCGGGGCGACGACTTCTAAGATACACACGGCCGTTAAAATCGAACCCAACTACACGCGCGGGCCAGTCATCCATGTGGTAGACGCTTCCCGCGCCGTCGGCGTGGCGACGCAGCTGCTGGGCGACAGCGACGATTTAATCCACGACATCAAGGCCGAGTATGCGGTTTTGCGCGAGAAACATGGCAATCGGCGAGACAAGCAGCGGTTACGGCCGTTGGCCGACGCCCGCGCCCACAAATTCCAGGCTGATTGGTCGAGCTATCAGCCGCCCGCGCCCGCCTTTACCGGCGTGCAAGTGTTTGACGATGTGGATTTGGCCGTACTGCGCGACTACATTGACTGGACGCCATTTTTTACGGCTTGGGAGCTGGCGGGCAAATTCCCGCGCATTTTGGCAGACCCGGTGGTCGGTGAAACGGCCACGCAGCTTTACCAGGATGCTTTGGAAATGCTGGATTGTATCGTGCAGGAAAAGTGGCTGACGGCGAAGGCGGTGGTGGGGTTGTTCCCGGCGCACAGTGTGGGGGATGATATTGTTGTTTTTAACGCCGAGGCGCAGCAGCGCAGCGAAGCAGAGGTGTTGACGGTGGTGCATACGCTGCGGCAGCAGATGGAGAAACCGCCGGGTCGGCCGAATTATGCCCTGGCCGATTTTATCGCGCCGCAAGAGAGTGGGTTGGACGATTATCTGGGCTTTTTTGCGGTAACAACCGGGTTGGGCGTGGATGAGAAAGTGCGCGAGTTTGAAGCTGCCCACGACGACTATCACGCCATCATGCTAAAAGCGCTGGCCGACCGGCTGGCGGAAGCGTTGGCGGAGTATATGCACGGCCGTGTCCGCCGCGAATTGTGGGGTTACGCGCCCGACGAAGCGCTGGCCAATGACGACCTGATTGCCGAAGCGTACCGGGGGATTCGCCCGGCGCCCGGTTATCCGGCCTGCCCCGACCATACCGAGAAGGGCGAGTTGTTCCGCGTGCTAGACGCGCCGGAACATGCGGCCATGACATTGACGGAGAGTTTTGCCATGCGGCCGTCGGCGGCCGTGAGCGGCTATTACTTTGCCCACCCGGAAGCGCGTTACTTTGGCCTGGGCCGGATTGACCGGGATCAGGTGGCCGATTATGCCGCGCGCAAGGGTTGGGATGTGCCCACGGCCGAAAAATGGCTGGCGCCGAATCTGGGGTATGACGGGGAGTAAGTTTACGATTGGCAGATAGGACGGCTGTAACGCCAGACCCACAGATGGCGCACAACGGGATCGCCGGCGTGTACGGCCGTATTCTCGCGCCAAAATGCCTCATCCGGCAGCCCATCCACCTCGGCCTGGATGGAATGAAAGGTGTATTCTGTCAGCAAGCCGGGGTAGGAAAGCGAGTTGGAGGTTTCTTGACGGCACAGGTGAGTATCGGGCAGAAAAGTGATTCTGCTCAGAGACAAGCCCAATTCTTCCTCCAGGCAGCGTGTCGCGGCCTGGAGGTAGGATTCGCCGGGTTTGATTTTTTCAGAGGGGGGTTGGTTGCGGAAGCGGCGACGGCCGTTTTCTAATTCCTGTTCCGCTTCAATGAGAAGTTGTCGGTTGCGGCAGATAAAAATCTGCACAACCGCCACTTCCCGACGCGGTGGATTGTCCTTGAAGTGAATTTCGCCGCTGGCGTATTCTTCCCAGAGATTATCGACGTTTTTAGCGTTGCCTTCACCCCAAAGATCGGTATCGATCTGACAGTTAGCCAGCCAACTTTGCAAATCATTGATGGAATGTAATTGGTTCACGTAGTATGTTGTAGCCAGATGGGGCCGGTGTAAGAGGGTGATGGGGAAACGGCCGTAAAGCTATTTTGAGTTTGGATTTAGCTCGTATGATACCGCCAAACCCCACGAATATTCAAATCGGCTGCGTGTTGGCAGCATTTCTCAATTTAGATCAGGCATTCGTGCGAACAGGGCAATTTCTTTGCAATTTAGGCTGAATTGTCATTCTGAGCGGAGTCTGCGGAGCGAAGAATCCCCATGTATTGGTCATTAGGGCTGAACGGGATGCTTCGGAGGACCTCAGCATGACATATTTCTAGTTAAATTGAGAATTCCTGGCGTGTTGGGTTCTTTATTTCACGAGGTGCGCTTCATAGCGGGCCAGGTTGGCGGCAAAATTCTGACGGCCTAATCCTAACCTCACATGCCCATCCCCATATCCCAGACAACTGCTGGGCAGCAATAAAATCCCCGCATCCGCCGCCAATTGGTGGCAGTAATCCGTCGCCGATGGCACATGCAGGCCCACCAGAGCCACCGAACCGGCCTGCGGCGGCCGCCAAACAAACAACTGCGGCCAGCGACTGAAAAACGCCGCCGCTTCCGCCAGGTTTGCGGCAATGATGGCTCGATTACGGGCAATCAACTTTTCTTGCGCATCCAGAGCGACCTGGGCCAAAAATTCGCTGGGGGCGGGTGGGCAGATGGTGGTGTAATGTTTCCAGTTGATGACTCTTTCGCGCAGCCTAGCATCGCGGATGAGCAGCCAGCCGGCGCGTAATCCGGGCAGGCCGTGAACTTTGGACAGGCCGGAAAGGACGATGGCCCGCTCGTACAGCGTGGCCGCGGAAGGCAGCGTTTCCCGACCGGCGAGTTCCAGTCCGCGATACATTTCGTCGCAAAAAAGCCAGGCGTTGTGCCGCCGGGCGATGGCGATGATGGCCTGAAATTCGGCCGAGGTTGGCAGGAGGCCGGTGGGGTTATGGGGGAAATTGACGATGATCAACCGTGTCTGGTCGGTGACGAGTGCTTCCAGACGATTCAGGTTAAGCTGCCAACGGCCGTCGCCCGCCTCCACCTCCCACTTATCCACATTGCCGCTGACATGCGCGGCCAGATTGAGCAGCGAATCATACGCCGGGGTCAGCGCCACCACATGATCGCCCGGTTCGAGCAGCGTGTGCATGGCCAGAAAGATGCCTTCTTCGGGCGCGGTCAGGACCACCACATCGTCGGCGTGGAGCGGTGGATATTGGGCGGCGATTTGGGCGCGCAGCGCCGGGCTGCCCTGGCTTTCGGTGTAGCCCAGGTGAAGATCGCGCAGGGAGGGGAACGGCCGTTCCGCCAACTCCAGCAGGTCGCCCACTGTCATGCTCTCGCAATCGGACGAGCATAAGAGGTAGGGGGTGGTGAATTCATAAACGGCAAAAAATTGTTCGATAGAAAAAGGAGCGATGTGCATCATGGTCTCCGTGATGTAGGGGTATTGAATTGGTTCAGCATCCGCTAAGGTTACGCACCTGATGGGCTGAGGTCAAATAAATCGGGGTCTTTGCAGCAATTCTCAATTTAACCAGAAATGTGTCATGCTGAGGTCCTCCGAAGCATCTCCTTCTTGTGGTGGAGCGGGATGCTTCGCTCCGAAGACTCCACTCAGCATGACAGTTCAGCGTAAATTGCAAAGAAATTACCTTGTTCGCACGAATGCCTAATCTAAATTGAGAATTCCTGGGGTCTTTGGGATTCCGTGGGGTCTGGCGTGAAGCGTGATGCGTAAGGCGTGAAGTCTCTCTGGTCACGTATCACGCATCACGCTTCATTGAGCGTCAACCCCTGAATTCCTAAAGAGCCATAAATCGTTAGGGTTTTGGCTGCTGTAACAAGCGTAACCCTTCCAGGCGAACGGCCTGTGGGTAAAGGGTTTTGTAGATATTGCAGTTGGGTGATTGGATGTCGTAACGGCCGGTGGCGCGGTAGGTGGCCAGAGGGCAGCCGCCAGCGCACCAGTTTTGCCATTCGCAGTCGCGGCAGCCTTCCTTTTCGGCGGCGGGGAGGTTTTGGATGCCGATCTGGTCGGCGCGAATTTGGGCCAGGGGATCTTCGGCCAGAACGGTGGTGACCGTTTGTTCCTGGTGCATCTGGCATTTGCTGACGCGCCCGTGGTGATCAAAAACCAGGTAGCTGTGGCCGACGCCGCAGGTGCGTTGGTGGGGCGTGGACAAATTGGCGCGGTCTACCAGCGAGGCCAGCAGGCTGCGCTGCGGCAGGTCGGCTTCGATGGCGGCGAAGGCGGCCTCCATGCCGGCGATGATTTGCTCTTCTTCCAGGCGCAGGCTGGCGCGGCTGGCTGAGAGTTCGTTCTCGCGGTAAAAGTTGAGGCTGAAGGGTAGGTTGCGCTGCAAAATCCAGACCAGCAGGTCGGCCAATCCGGCGGCGCTGCGGCCGCTGACGGTGACGGAAATGTCGGGGATCAGGCCGTAGGCGAGGGCGAGGTCGATGCTGCGGGCGACATCGGCGAAGGAGCCACGGCCGTCGGCATAGATGCGTTGGCTGTCGTGGGTTTCGCCTAAACCATCCAGGGAGATCATCAACCGCAGCCCCAAGGCTTGCATGGCGGCGATGATGTCGGCGGTCAGGCGGGTTCCGTTGCTGAGAACGACGCCATCAAGTGCCAGCCCGTGTTGTTGGGCCAGGGTTTGGGCGTATTGATGCAGTTCGGCGACGAATGGGAAGCGGATGAGTGGTTCGCCGCCGGCGTATTTGAGTTTGACGGTTTGGTAGCCGTGGGTAACGGCGGAGCGGAATGTGCCTTCGAGGGCGGCACGGCCGTTTTCCCAGGAAAGGTCTTCTCGTTTGTGGGGCAGGTAGCAGTAGTCGCAGCGCAAGTTGCAGCGGTCGGTAATGTGCAGCCAGGCAGATAGGGTGGTCGCGGTTTCTTCGAGTGTTGCTTGAGGAGCGGCGGCGGGCACGAGCAGGCTGTGGGCGATGAACTGGTCGAGGGTGTTTTGCACGGCCGTTTCGCCCCAGGCGCGGCGCCACTCGGCGGGAATGTCGACCAGAGGGCGGGGTTGGGTAAAGTGCCGGGCCAGGGCCAGGGCGCTGTGGTTGATGACCACGCCGGCGATCTGGCTGCTGACGATGGCCTGATATTGTTCGTTGACGGGAATTGTGGCAAAGGATTGGGTCAGGGTGTAGGGGGTGTGGGGGGGAACGGCCGTTGGCGTTCGAGTAAGCGGCACGGTAGCGACACAGGCGCAGTCACATTGTCCTTCGCCAGGGTTCGCGTTTATAACGTCGTGTAAAAAGATGGGCGGTTCCAATAAGACATTCGTGGTTTTATTCATAAGCTCTTTTCTTGCTGCCAGGTATAAAAACTGATGAGCGCTTCTGGTGATTTGGCGATGAGTTCTGGTTTTTGCTGCCAGAATTGGGCCAGGTCATATCCCAGTTGTTGAATGTATTCGGGTTTGCCGCATTGGTGTATGCGTTCATTGGTGATTCTCAGTTGGGCGCTCAGGCTATACGTTTCGTGGACTTCGTATAAAGCGATCAGGGGGAAACCTTCACGATAGGCTTCGCTGGCTATGTCGTAACGGCCGTCTGCCAGCGCCAGGTCGCCAATTTTTCTTAACGAAGAACCGCGCAAACGATACGCTTCTTCGCCTTTTCGCCCGGAATACATTTCTTCCAATTGCTCTTTAAACGCTTCCCATCTTGGATATTCCCCAAATTCCCAGGCCAAGTCTAATAAGTCGGCAAAACTGCGAAGCGCATATTCATATGCGCCTATTTTATAGCTTAACTCCTGACACTGGAGAAAAAATTTACGTGATTTTCCCATCTCGCCCAAAGTCATGTAGATTTGCGCCTGGGTGTGCAGGACACGGGGCTGTAAATTGGAAGGACCGTTTTGGGCGGCGTATGCCAGATCGGCGATGGCTTTGTCGGTCTGGCCCTGGTGCAGATAAATGGCTGCCCGGCTGGCGCGAACCGTGCTGATCCATTCGCGCACGTCTTCGTCTTCAAAAATGGTCAATGCTTTGCTGTAATAGTCATAGGCTTCGGTCCATTGGGAATAGCGGCGGTAAATTTCGCCAAGGGTGCTGTAAGTGGCGGCAATCTGGCGTTTATCGTCGATTTGTTTCCAGAGGCGCAGGGCGCCGTTGCAGTTGTCTAAGGCAGCCTGGCGGTTGCCCTTGAAGGCGTTAACATAGCCCATGTTGTTGAGAATGCGGGCTGTTTCGCGTTGGTCGTGGAGCTTTAAGCTGATCTGGTAGGCGAGCAGGTAATCGGTGATGGCCTGGGTGAAATCGCCCTGGTTGCGGTGGGCCCAGCCACGGCCGTTTATGGCCAGCATGTGGCGGTCTGGCAGGTTGTGTTGCTGGCTCAAGCGGGCGGCCTCATCAAAATGGTTGATGCTGCCGGTCAGGTTGCCCAGGCGCACTTCCAGGTTAGCCAGTTGGATGAGGATGGTGATGCGTTGAGCCGGTTCCAGGTCTTCGGCCAGCAGATCGATGACCAGGCTTTCGGCTTCCTGGTAATCGCCCCGGTCGAACAGGTAGGCAATTCGCCGCCAATTGATGATGTATTTCTGCTGCGGCAAGAAGTAGGCCTGATATTCGAGTACTTGCGTCAATAACGTTTCACGGAACAGGAGGTTGTAGGTGGCGGTGGCTTCGTCGAACATTTGGGCAAAGGTTTGGATGCCTGCGCCCAGGTCGGTGAACAAGATGTGGTAGAGCTGCTGGCTTTTGAGCAGCCAGATGTCGCGCTCTAGCTTTTCGCGGATGATGAAGGTGTTGAGTTCTGCCTGGGGGGATTGGGGGAGGGAAACGGCCGTTGCCTGTTCTATCAGTTGGTTTAACCGCTCGGTCAGGTTTTGCACTTCTTGCCTGAGATACCCGGCGGCGGCCTGGCTGTCGTGGCGGCGGCGTTCGCGGTTCGGATCGTGTTCGGGCCAGATGTGCTCGTTGACCATGCGCCGCATTTCGTCGTGGAGGGTGATACGGCCGTCGGGCAACGATTTAATATAGACGTAGGTTTGGGCTTCTTCGAACAAGGCAGCGGCCGCCTCCGGCGATAACTTCAACAGGACGGCAATCATCGCCGCATCCAGCGGGTAAATGCGCGACATCACCAACGTCAGGCGGTCCATCTGTGTGCGGATTTTGCCCAGATGGCTCACAAGCTGTACCTCGAACAACGCTTGCGCCGTATACAGTTCATCTGTGGAAAGCGCGTTTAACTCCGCCAACGCAGGTTCTTTAAGCCATGGCTGCGGCAAGGCGCGCGAGAGCCATTCCACCGCCAGATCAATCAAAATAGGCTTGCCCTGAGACAACAGCAGCAATTTCTGACACAGGGCTTCGTCGAGATTGATCAGCAGCAGTTCTTGCTTTTTTACCAGATATGCCGCGCCCGAATCCGGATCGAGAGCTTCCAGAATATTCAGGTGAATATCGTCATTGAACTGCTTTTTTAGCGCGTCATAAAGCGCAATCCCGTTCCGGCCTGCCAGCACAAACACAGCATTTTGCGCCTGGGAAATGATGTTCTGCAAATGTTCCCAGGCTTCGCTGTTCTCGATATGGTCGGTTGTATCCAATAAGAGAACCACCCGTTGTTTTTGGGTAACCTGGTTGAAGCTGCTGACGAAGATTTGCCGCACGCGTTGTTGTTGTTGTTCCAGAGCGTCAGTGCTAACGCCGGCCTCTTCCATTTTGCGCCAGTCTAGTAGGCTGCGCAGGTAGGGTTCGAATATTTCCGGTGACAGTCGTTCGGCAATTTGCCGTTCGATGTTTTCCGGCAAAAATAGAGCCAGATCATCGAAGTCGATGATGGATGCGGTGAGTAAGGAGTTGTTGGGTTTGTGCTGCAGGCAAATTTCTTCCAGCAATCGGGTTTTGCCGATGCCGCCGGGACCGTGTAGGCAAATGACCTGGCGTGTGTCCCATTGTTGGATTACTTCATCAATCTGGTTGAGTTCTATATGTCGCCCGATAAATGGCATACGATGGAACATGGTCATCCTCCTGCGATGTGCTTATTTGCCTGCGACGCCGGTCTAATTACATTGCGTCATGACGCTTTATGAGCGCGAGGTCGGAATTTGCGGTTCTTAATTTTGTTTGGCCGGTGGGCATATGGGTTTTTAGCTGGTTGACTTTGGCAAAAGCCTACATGCCCTGGTTTGTTTCTTCTGATATTGATGGTGGTCTATCAGGCAAAATACTGGTTGATCTGCCGTTGTAGGCGAGCGTAGGCGTTGTTGTCGGCGTATTGATGATCGCGTAAATAGTAATTGACGGCGAAACGGAATTCCCAATCGGCGTCGATCTGTTGGTTGAGCGCCTGGTATTCTTCAAGTCGATGTTTGACGCTGCGCGCTTCCATAAAAAGCTTAAGGGCGGTGGGGACCTGGTGTTGGAAGAATTCTTCACGGATTTCCGGGCGGCGGGCAGGGTCTTGGACGATGGCGTGCTGCTGAAGGAATTGAAAAAGGTATTCGATGGTCCAAATTTCTGGGGATTGGATGCTTTCTTCGCGTAGCTCGTTGGCGCAGATGGATTGGGCTTCCAGGCACAGTTGGGTATAGGTGGTTTTGTGCTGCCATTGTTTTTGGATGGCGAATAGGCGTCGGGTAAGGTCGTCGGTGAGGAAACGGCCGTTTCTATTCAGCAAATAGTTGATGGTCAGGTCGTCGGCCAGTTCGTGAGCCGTGCCCACATAATTCAGGCGGCGCGCCCGAACGATCTGGTCTAAGATGGTGTAATTGCTGTAACGCAGCAGCCCTAATTCGGTCAGGATTTCGCTTCTGTGGCCCAGGTCTTCTTGGATTTCTTCGACAAACGGCCGTACCACATCGCGCCAGATCGATTCACCCAAAAACTGCATAAAAAAATCTGGCGTGCCGCCTTGTTGTTGGAAAATTTCTAGCGCGGCGCTGGCGCTGCCCGGATGGCCGCCGGTCAGATGAAAAATGTGCGCCGCCAACTGATCAAGCACATCCTCGGCCAATTGTGGCAAAAATTGGCGTGCTGCGTCGCGCAGAGTTGCATAAGAAAATGGGTGCATCTCGATGATGCGCAGCGGAATGGGCACGATGGTTTTGGGCGGCGGCGCTAAGGAGCGCCCGGCCAGCACAATACGAAACCGGTTTTGTTTGCGCGTGAATGTTTTTAATGCCCGCAAACAGGAATAAACCTGAGGGATAAATTCGTCGATCAAGCCTTTGGCGATGGCTGTCGGCGCGTGTTGCTCCAGATCGATGAGCAGGACAAGCCCTTGTTTTTCCAGTTCGTCCCAATGTTTTTGCAAGGCGACGCCAAAGCGCATGCCCCAGGGGCGCGTATCTCGGCTTGGCGATAGGAATCCCGTGCCCAGTTTTTTCGCCAGCAGGTGGGTGATGTTGAGTTCGTCGGCGAGGGCTTTTACCAGGTCGGGCAATGTACTGTGTTCGTCTACGGCCGTATACGCGCACAGCCAGTCGTTTTCTGTAAAATGGGTGTAAAGTTGTTTGAGCAGGGCGGTTTTGCCGAACCCGGCTGGGGCGTCCAGAATAAAGTAGGCTGGTCCCAAAAGGGTTTGAATGAGCTGTAACTCGTTTTCGCGGTTGGTGAAGGGGATTTTGGCGGGTACGGCCGTTGGCTGCCGGGCATCCACAATCTCGACCATGGCTAACCAATCAACCGCCGGGCGAACTTCTTGCAGGCGTACAATTAAGGCGGCCAGCCGCCCTCGACGCGAAAGATAAAAAATAAGCTCCCGCATCTTGCCGGCCCGCTCGTTGGCTAATAAATCTTCATAATCTACGTCTAATTCGGCGCATAGTGTATGAAACTCTGTCCCGTTAAAGGATTGTTTCAGTAATTCGTGGAACGAGGTCAGATTAACAACTTTTACCCGGCTGTCTTCAGTGATCAATTGTTCCTCCCAACCGTTTCCCAGTGAAAAAAGCGAAATTCTCCTGCCCTGGTTGCAATCGAATTAGTCACAAACGACGAACAGGTGGGTAGATAAACATGGATATAAATTACCACTACGACTTAGGGCGAGGTAGAATGATCTTGTTCAAGGAGTATACATGAATTTCAAGGTGATCGGCAATCTGTAACCAAAGGGCTAAAGGGCTATAGGACAGCGGATACTCGTTTTTTTCCGCCGCTCCACGCCCTTTGCTCTCGTCTTGAATGGGCGCAAATTCCATCATCGACTTACCAAAGGGAATCCTGACATGCGGAAAATTTTAGTCTCCGGCCTGATCAATATCGAAACAACCTTAAAAGTGGATGCCTTCCCCGTGACGTATGAACCGGTGCGTTACCCTTTTTGGGGCGTTAACAGCACCGTTTCCGGCGTGGGGTACAACGTGGCCAAAGCGTTAACCGTTTTGGGCGATACGGTTTGCTTTTTGTCTTTGGTTGGCCGTGATTTGCTCGGCCAGGGCGTGGCCCAGGCTTTGCTGGAAGCGCGTATTTCCCCCGTCCATGTGCTGCCGCAATTGGCGCAAACTGCGCAATCCGTCATTCTTTATGAGCCATCCGGGCGACGGCAAATCCACGTGGACCTGAAGGATATTCAGGAGCGGGTTTATCCGGCGGAACTGTTTGACAGCGCCCTGGCAGAGTGCGATCTGGCGGTTTTATGCAATATCAATTTCAACCGCCCGTTTCTGGCTCGCGCCCAACGGGCCGGCGTTCCCATCGCCACAGACGTGCACACAATTTATGATCTGGATGATGCGTATAACCGCGATTTTATGGCGGCGGCTCACGTTTTGTTTATGAGTAATGAGAAGCTGCCGTGTGCGCCGGAAGAATGGGCGCGGCGACTGCAAGAACGGTTTGGCACGGCCGTTATCGTCATCGGTTTGGGGGCGGAAGGGGCGCTGTTGGCGGTGAAGGAGGATGGGTTTATGGGGCGGGTAACGGCCGTTGCCACTCGCCCTGTCGTCAACACCATCGGCGCCGGGGACGCGCTCTTTTCCGCCTTTGTCCACCACTACAACCAGACCGGCGACCCATACGCCGCCATTCGGCAGGCTGTGGTGTTTGCTTCCTACAAGATTGGCGAAACCGGTGCGGCGCAGGGCTTTCTAACGGCCGTGGAACTGGCTGATTGGGTGGCGCGGACGGCCGTTTAGTGGTGAACGCTGGCAATCGTATTGCGCAAATCAACAAAAATGGGGTGTAGGCAGGTGATAATTTGGGCCATGCGCTGCCCAAGCGCAGCCTGATAAGCGCTGGTCAGATCCGCTTCCGGGTAGACTTCATAGATTTTGGTCCAGCCCCGATCCCACATTTCCGCCTCGATGCTTTCGCCCAGGGTGTCTTTAATCTCAAACAAGTGGCGGCGGAATCCATTGAGCAGCAGGCGGTTCATGTTTTTGTCGTTCGCTTCGCAGTGAAACCCCAGTTCCCAACCCGCGTGGCGCACAGCTTTGGACACTTCGTAATGCAGGCGTGGTTCGTTGTAATAAAACTGCACCAGCCAGCCCCACGGCTGCCGCGACTTAATGCCGTGCAGGTTGGGCGGTAAATGTGGTACTACCGCGTCTGGCAGCGTTTGTAAGAAGTTTTTGTGCGAGAGAGTGGTCATGTTCGGGATGTTATGGCGCTAATTTTTGTAGTTGTTCAGGTTTCTTTGGCAAGACCCCAAGGGTTTAATACCCAGCTAGTCCAAATTCTCAGGAGCAAACCCTTGGGGTCTTAATCAGTTTCTCCGGCAAGACCCCAAGGGTTTAATACCCAACGAATCTAAATTCTCAGGAGACATCATGAGTGGTCTAACCCACCACCACGAATGAAAAGGTTGAGATTTGTCAAATCTTTAAGATTTGACAAATCTATTTTCAAGGGAGCAAACCCTTGGGGTCGGTATAGCTACAAATTTTCTACCGCAGCCCGCAGCGCAGCCGGCGCAAGCACGGCCGTATCCATGCGCGCCGCCCCCAAAAAGTCGGCAAAGCGCCGCAGCCCCTGGGCAAAGGCGGCGGCAAACGCCGAATCGGGGTGGAACCCATCTTCCAGCCACAAGCCGTTGAGGACATACGTCTGCTGCGCTCGGTCGAATTTAGAATCCATGCGCCCAACGAGACGGTCGCCGTACAAAATGGGCATGGTGTAAGGACCATATTGGCGTTGTTCCGCCGGTTTGTAAATTTCCCAGATGTAATTGAAGCCAAACACCTTGGCCGCGCGGCCGCGCGCGCTGACAAATTCCAGCGGGGAAAGGAAGACGACTTCGTCGGTGGTGGTGGGGGATTCGGTTTGCCAGGCGAGGGGGACACGGCCGTCGGCTAATTCCGCCATGATGCCCATATCCTCGCCTAAAAAGTAAGCCGGGTCCTTCTGGCCTTCTATGCGTACTTCGGCCAGCTCTCCGGCGGCCAGCATCCGGGCCAGGGTGTGTTGGGCCTCTTTGGGAGCTAACGGCCGTGCCCACGCATCCTTCAACATCCGGCGAAAATCCGCCGTCGTGATAAGGCCCCAATTGGCAATGTCCTTACGCAGGAAAAAATTCGCCGATTCCTCTTCCGTGGCCGAATGCTGCCATTCGGTTGGGGCGATGTTTTCCAGAAAATCATACACGCGCTCTTTGCCCTGACGGCCGTGGGTCATCAATTCTCCGGTTAGCCAGAGGTAGTAGAGGGCGACGCCCGTGTCTTTGCCGGCGCGGTAATGGGTTACTGCTTCGCCGGCCAGATCACGGCTGCGCAAAGGGCCGCGGTCTCGTATGACTTGCCGGACGTTCTCCACCAGATCGGCCTGTGTGGCGGCAAAATCTTGCCAACGCTGATAGGCTTTGTAGCGCAACATACGCGGCCGCCAGTAAGGCAGTTCGGCCATCGGATACATTCTCAACCAGCCGCCATAATCGAAAAAGCGGCGTTCTTCATACGCCTGCTGCTGGAGATAGTCTGGTTGGTACTCGTTTACCCGTCCCCATAAGACAATATCGTGGCTGCAAGCCACCACCGATACCGGGTCGATCTGTACGGCTTCTGTGGCGTGAATCGCCTGGGCTGTGCCTTCTAAGCCGTGCCAGCGGCGCCCGGGCCAAAGACCTTGTTTACCTAAAATATAGCGGCGCTGCGTGGTGGTGGAAATTGTCATAACCATAAGGAACCTCGAAAAAAGCCCTGCTTCCTGTGTTACAATGTGCTGGGTGCTGCGGCGGGCAGAATGTCGCGGCGATTATAGTGCGATCTTGTGGGAAGGGAAACAGCACATGCCGGATAAACAACACACTCTAGGCCAATATGAAACCCCAACGGACGTGGCGGATTTGCTGCTTGGGTTTTGCCTCAGACGGCCGTCTGACCGCCTGTTGGACCCCAGCTGCGGCGAAGGCGCCTTTCTGGCCCGCGCGGCGAAGTGGCTGGGCTGGTTGGGTGATGGCCCGGATGCGCCGCCGGATGCGCTGTGGGGCGTCGAGTTGGACCCGGAAACGGCCGTGCGCGCCCAAACCATCCTCCCGCAAGCCCACATCCTCACCCGCAACTTCTTCACATTGTCACCGGGCGGGCCAGCGGATGGCCTGCCCGGCGTTTTTGACGCGCTGATCGGCAACCCGCCCTATACCCGCGCCGAATGGATTGGCCGTCTGTCGACAGAAGACGGCCGTCAACTGGAATTGTTCGACGGCCTGCCGCCATCCGCGCCGGAAGCGGCGGAAAAGCGGCTGCTGATGCCCCGCCAACTTTGGGACAGCCTGGGCGGGCGTTCCGGGCTGCACGCCTACTTTTTTTTGCACGGGGCGCAGTTTTTGCGCGAAGGCGGCCGGTTTGGCTTTGTGGTTCCCAATGGCTGGCTGGATGTGGCCTATGGCGAAAAACTCAAGCAGTTTATTCTGGACCATTTCAAAATTCTGGCGATTATCGAATCGGGCGTTGAACATTGGTTCGACGACGCCAAAATCAACACCTGCCTGGTGGTGCTGGAGAAGTGCAGCGGTCCCAATCGGCGGGCGGCCAACATGGTGCGGTTGGTGCGTCTGAAACGGCCGTTGCGCGCCCTCATCCCTTACGCCGCCAACGACTACCGCCGCCTGACAGCGCTGGAACAGCTCATCCCCCGCCTGCTGCCCAACGAAAGCCGCACCACGCCAGACACGGCCGTGCGTGTTGTCACGCAGGCCGATTTGCGCCCGGCAGCCAAATGGGGTCTGGCGCTGCGCGCGCCGGAAGTGTATCGGCGGCGGCGCGAAGAACCGAAATTAGCTTGCCTGCGCGATTGGGCCGAGGTGCAGCGCGGTTTTACCACCGGCGCGAATCAGTTTTTCTATCTGGATCAGGCCACGATAAGCAAGTGGGGCCTGGAACCAGAATTTCGCCGCCCGCTGCTCAAATCGCTGCGCGGCCTGGACAGCCTGCGCCTGGGTGCGGCCAACTGCCGCCACGACGTGTTGTGGATTCCGCCGGGAGCAAATCTGGCGGGAACGGCCGTAGCCGATTATCTGGCCTGGGGCGAAAGCCAGGAGTTCCCCCAACGCTCGACATGCGCTGCGCGCCAACCCTGGTACAGCCTGGCCGCCCAGCCATCGGCGCAATTGGTGCTGCCCAAAGGCGTGTGGCGGCGGCACATGGCCGCCGCGCTGGAAGAAGACCTGCTGGTAGACCAGCAGCTTTACCAGGTGACGCTGCCGCCGGATGTGCCGCTGGCCGCAGTGGCGGCGCTGCTGAACAGCGCCTGGTTTGCCTTGCAGTGCGAGCTGCAAGGGCGGCTCAATTTTGGCGCGGGGGTGTTGTGGCTGGCGACCTATGAATTGGGCCAGATTTTACTGCCGGACCCGCGTTATCTGACATCGGCACAGGTGGATGGGTTGACGGCCGTGTTTAACCGGTTGGCGCAGCGCCCGCTGCTGATGACCGACGCGGAATTGGGGCTGGCGGATAGAATGGCTTTGGATACGGCCGTGTTCGACATTCTCGATTTCACCACCGCCGAACGCCAGGAAGTCCGCGACGCCTTACTAGACCGCCTGGCCACCCGGCAAAACGTAGTCAAAAATTAAGGCTGCTTTGTAATCACCCCACAATCGCCCCCAAGGTCATCATTTCACGTATTTTATGCGTGGTATAATCCCAACTCAGATTACAATGAGGCAGGGTCTGATCATGACATCGACGCAGACGCTTGAGCAAATGTATACGGCCGTCTACAAAAAACTGGTCGAGACATATGGTCAACCGCAGTGGCGGCAGCACCTGCCGCCGGTAGACGAACTGGTTTCCACCATTCTTTCGCAATCCACCTCGGATGTGAACCGCGATAAGGGCTTTTATGCGCTCAAAGCGAACTATCCCGATTGGGCAAGCGTGATGAATGCCCCGGAAGCGGATGTCATTGCCACGATACGCCCCGCAGGTTTGGCGAACCAGAAAGGGCCGCGAATCCAGGCCGCTTTGCGGTATGTCTACGACGCCAGGGGAACCATCAGCCTGGATTTTTTGGCCGATATGCCTTTGGCTGACGCCCGCGATTGGTTGACAGCCATCAAAGGCGTGGGGCGGAAAACGGCCGCTATCATCCTGCTTTTTGCTTTTAACCGGCCGGCTTTTCCGGTGGATACGCATGTGCATCGCATAACCGGGCGGCTGGGGTTGATTGGCCCGAAGGTAACGGCCGATAAAGCCCACGATATTCTGGAAGCGATGGGCGCGCCGGAAACATTTTATCCACTGCACCTGAACCTGATTCGACACGGCCGTGAAACCTGCCTGGCGCGTAATCCCAAATGCGCCGTGTGCGTCTTACAGGCCGAATGTGCGTATTATCAGCAAAACAAGTAACGAAACCTTATGAATGAACCCACCAACAATATCGAACAAGCCCGTTTGGCGGCTTTGTATCAGGTAAGCTCTCAACTGGGCGTTAGCCTGGACCTGAGCGAAGTTTTGAATCAGGTCATGGACGCCATTATTTTGCTCACGGGCGCCGAGCGCGGCTTTTTGATGCTTTTTGATGACCTGACCGGGCGACTGCGCACAGAAGCGGCGCGCAATGTAGACCGCGAAACCATTGAGGGCGAGTCGATGCAAATCAGCCGCACGGTTTTGCAGCGGGCGGCCACAACCGGCGATCCCATCCTGACCAGCAATGCCCAGGAAGATGAGCGTTTTTCCGATCAGCAAAGCGTGATTGGCTACCAACTGCGGTCGATTATGTGCGTACCGCTGCGGGCGCGGGCGCGGATTATCGGCGCGGTGTATGTGGATAACCGGTTGTACAGCGGGGTATTTAAAGAGGCTGATTTGGAACTGTTGGGCACGTTTGCCAACCAGGCAGCCATTGCCATTGATAACGCCCGTTTGTTCACGCAAACAGACCACGCCCTGGCCCGCCGCGTGGAAGAATTGACGGTTTTTCAGCAGATCGACCAGCAGTTGAACAAATCTTTGGAGCTGAATCAGGTGCTGAGTTCGGCGTTGACGTGGGCGATTGCCCTGACAACGGCCGATTCGGGGTCGATTGGCCTGTTGGTGGAAACGGAAACGGAGCCGGCGCTGCGTTTGTTGGTGAATACGAGCGCCGGCGGGGAGCCGCCGCGCACGGTGTTAACGGACCATCCGGTGTTGGCGCAGGTGCTGCGGGAGGAGCGGTCGGTATATTTGGAGCAGGTAAGTGCGGCTGAGTCGTTAGACGGCCGTGCCGCCGCCGTGCAGCTCGCCGTACCCATCAAACGAGACGGCCTGATCACCGGTCTCATTACGCTCGAAAGCCGCACGCCGCAGGCCATCAACGACGAGGATATCGCTTTTGTCGAGCGTCTGGCAGATCGGGCCGCCGTCGCCATTAAAAATGCCCGTTTGTATGAAGACATCCACGCGGCCAACAAGGCCAAAAGCGATTTTATTTCGGTGGTGACGCACGAATTACGCCTGCCAATGACTTCGATTAAGGGGTATACCGACCTGATCATGAGCGGCATGACAGGCGAATTGAATGAGCAGCAAAAGCAGTTTTTGGGCGTAATTAAACGCAACCTGGATCGGATGAGTGTGCTGATTCGGGATTTGTCGGATATTAACCGGATTGAGAGCGGCCGGATGCAGTTTGAGGTGGGCGCGTTTGATGTGCGGGATGTGGTGATGGAAGTGGTGGAGAGTTTTCAGGAGCAGGCGGGGACAAAATCGCAGACGCTGCGGGTGGAGGTAGGCGAGGGGGACACGGCCGTTTCCGCCGATTCGCGCCGCGTCAGCCAGGTACTCACCAATTTGGTCAGCAACGCCAACAAATACACACCCCCAAATGGCGACATCCTGATTCAGGTTCAGCCGCAGGCGGCATTTGTCCAGGTGTCCGTGCGTGATACGGGTATCGGCATCTCCGAAGAAAACCAGGCGCAGCTTTTTAATCAATTTTTCCGCGCGGAGGACGCGGCCGTCCGCGAGCAGGTCGGTTGGGGATTAGGATTGTCCATTGTAAAAAAAATGGTTGAGGCGCAAGGCGGAGAAATCTGGTTCCAAAGCACGTTTGGGGAAGGCAGTACGTTTGCCTTTACCCTGCCATCCGCTAATATTACTAGGGAACTGGAGTAAGCTATGAATGGTAAACCTTTAGGTTATAAACTATTACTGAGTTACGAAGTAAAGCCCGAAGTTATGCAGGAATATTACCAGTTTATCATGGGCCGGTATGTGCCTATTCTGCAATCGATGGGCATGCAAATGAGCGACGCCTGGCATACGGCTTATGGCGACGCGCCGAACCGTCTGATTGGTTTTGTTTGTGAAGACCAGGATACGTTGAATCGCCTGTTGGCAAGTGAAAATTGGCAAACGATCAACGAGGAATTGTCTCCATTTGTGTTGGAATTCAGCTACAAAGTGATTCCTTACCGGGGTGGTTTCCAGTTTTAGCCGACGATTATGGTTTTCTTAGAGGCAGTAACCAGCCACGTTCCTGGGCCAAGACTTGATTGGAGTCTGGTTTGAGGGGCGTGGTTTTTTATTTTCTAAAAACGGCCGTTCCCTGTATAATCTTCTTTGAAATACTAGTCAACCAGCTGCCGGAAACATGAGATTGGCGATTTCATGCAACAAAAAAGCGCTTATTTTTGGTCGTGTCAGCCAGGCTGTTTAGCCACACTCTCTATCACCTTGCCTGATGGTACAAAAGTCCTAACTGCATTTGTGTGCTGCTTTAACGTGCTTACCCTTATACTGTAAGCAAGCCGCGAAGTGGTGGGTTTTTGACGGCCGTTTATCAATCATACATTTATTCTGTAGTTTATTAATTGGAGTCGTATCATGAAAATTCCTCAGCGCGAAGAAGGGCAGGGACTTGTCGAATATGCCTTGCTCCTGGTATTGGTAGCCATCGTGATCATCGGTATTTTGACCGTTTTAGGCTCATCGATCATGGTGGTTTATGCGAAGGTGATCGGCGGCCTGAACGGGCAGGTGGTTACCGGCCAGGGTACAGAAGCCATCGTCACCGGTTACGAAGCGGATGTTACGCAAGGAACCGGCGGGTGCAGCGGCACTGTTAGCGACATTTCCTTTGTTGGCTTGCAGGATGGCGCTGTGCTGAAATCTGGCACTGTCAGTATCCAGATTTTGGTGGATGGCGCGGTTGTTAACACGCTCTCTGGCAGCACCAGCGCCTCCGGCATAGGCAACCTTGCCGGCCCTTACCCCATCTCCGGCGGCTCCGGCTGCAAAGTCCAGATCATCGGCGGATAATCCACGTCTGGGCTGACTGACTAGAAATCAGCCAGCCGGTCCAGACTAAAAATGCTCCGAATTTACAGTCAGGCGTCGGTAATTCTTTTGTGTTCAGGTCTTTATTCATCGCTGCCGGTGGGTTGTGTTTTTCTTTTTTGCTTGCTCGTCGTTGGGCCAATCTGCTTTTGAACCAACCTGGCGCATTGATTTTTGCCGGTTTTTTACCAATCAGTACCATAAAAAGGTGTAGTTCCCATGGCTTATACAGGTCACGCTCAAACTCTCGTTCCCACAGTTAAATTGGCTAATCCCCGCCAACGGCAAACCCCCAGACGGCTGGGCTATATGGGTCTGGCGTCGCTGGGCACTTTGGTTATGTTGCTGGCGTTGTTGTGGTTTATGGGGGCCGGTTCCTCGTTGGTGATGGCTGCGCCTACGGCCGTTACCTACTATGTCACTGATACCGGCACAAACGCCAACGCCTGCACCAGCATCGACCCTTGCTCTCTGGCTCGGGCCGCCAGTCTGGCAGTTAGCGGCGACGAGATTCGAGTGGCCAGCGGTTCGTATAGCAGCGCCCCGGGCACGGCCGTGTTGTCTGTGACGCAATCCATCACCATCACCGGCGGCTATCAGTATAACCCAGGCTCAGGCACGTGGAGCGCGGACGCGGACCCGTTTAACACCACCACGCTGGATGGCGGCAATGTCAGCCGCGTCATCACCATCAGCAAAAACATTAGCCCGACCATCGAAAACTTCCACATCCAGAACGGCCGTGCCACCAACGGCGCCGGCATTTACATCCCCGATGGGAACGGCCGTCCGCTCATCCGTCACAACTTCATCCACAACAACACGGCCACTGGTGGGTTGGGCGGCGGCGGCATCTACGATGGCGGCGCGTCTACCATCCTCTACAACGACATTTACCTGAACCAAGCCAACCCCAACGGCGCCGGGATTTATATCCACAACAACGGGGCGGCCATCACCTCTACCATTCAGTTTAATACGATTTACAGCAATACGGCCGTTTCCACCACGGCCACCGGCTTTGGCGGTGGCGTTTTCTTGTTCACCAACGCCAAGGCCGAGATGGTCGCCAACAGCATCTTCCAGAACAGCGCTGAGATTGGCGGCGGCATCGGCGCCTTTGGTTCCGCCCGGTTCCTGCTGCACAACAACATGATTTACCGGAATACGGCCGTAAACTCCGTGGTCGGAAAGTCGGTTGGCGGCGGTATCTGGTCGGCCGCCAACGCAGTCCTATGGAACAATACCATTGTCGGCAACATCGCCAACGACAACGGCGCAGGCATACACCTGGAAGGGCCGGGCCAGATACAAATTCATAACACCATTGTCGCGTTTAATGCTGGCGGCGGCGTGGATGGCATCAACAACGATGATACGGCTCCCGCAGGCAGCATCACTGGCAGCTACAACAACATCTTCGACGATATTCTCGACGCCACAATTTCCTTCACCAATCCTATCGGCAGCAACCCCGATTTCGTTAATCTGGCGGCGTATAATTTGCACCTCAGCGGCAACAGCCCTCTGCTGAACGTCGGCAGTCCGGCCACGCCGGCCTGGGTTACGCCGGATATCGACGGACAGGTGCGCCCCAATCCCAACAATGGCGCGCCCCCCCTTCACGAAGTAGGCGCAGATGAGTATTACCCGGATTTTCGGCAGGTCAGCATTTTGCCGGCTGCGCAGGATGTGTATGTGGATCGCGGGACAACGGCCGTCTACACCCACACCATCCGCAACGATGGCACCCTCACCGACACCTATGACTTTACCTGCGCCAATGATCTGTGGGCCGTTGCCTGCCCCACGCCGGTACTCCTGGCTCCCGGCGAATCGATCAACGTAGCTACCGGCGTCACCGTCCCGCCCACCGCCCTGGCCTACGATGTTGGCCAAACGCAGATCACCGTCACCTCGCAAATTAGCCCGGCCACAGCCTTCGACCGGGCTACCGTCCGGGCAACGGTGAAGCCCCTGCCTGGCCTGCTCTTTACCTCGGCCATCTCGCGCACCGAACTGCCCGGCGCCGTCATCACCCTCACCCACATCCTCACCAACACCGGCGATGCCACCGAATCCTTCATCATCTCCATCATTAATGATCCATACGGCTGGGCTGAACTGGTTCCCACAGATCCGCTCACTCTGACACTGGGCGTTGGCACCCGGCAAGTTGTCCGCGTGCGGGTAACGATTCCCCCTTACGCCCAGGCCGGCATCTTCGACCTGATCACCATCGAAGCACATTCTAAATTTGACCCAACCATTTCGGCCACACTGGTGAACACCATCACCGCCAAGGCCACGGTTGGCACGCGTTATGTAAAACTCGGCGGCACCAATATCAACAACAACTGTACCCAGCCCGCCGCCAATCCCAGTCAGGGCAACCCGGGGCCTTGCGCTACCGTGGCCTGGGCGGTTGGGCAGGCGTCGTTCAACGACGAAGTGCACATCGCCCCCGGAACTTTCAACGAATCGGAAATTTTCATCAACGATACCATTCGCCTCAGCGGCGGCTGGTTGGCGTTTAATGCCGAGGGGCAGGGCGCGGAACCAGACCCCTCGCTGACGGTGATTCAGGCCGGGAGTACGCGCTTGCTTAACATTGCCTCTGGCTCTACGGTGCGCCCGACCATTGATACATTGACCTTGCGCGGCGGCGTGAGCGGCGGTTCCGGCGGCGGCGCGCTGGTGGGTAGTTTGTCGCAGCCGACGTTTGATCGCGTTATTTTTGATGGCAATCTGGCGGCGCAGGGCGGCGCGTTATACGCCAATACAAACACGGCCGTTACGGTTCTGCGCAGCGAATTTACCAATAACACAGCCCAAACCGATGGCGGCGCTGTTTACCTGGCTGGCGGCACAATATCCTTGCTGCAAACGCGGTTTCTCACCAACACGGCCAGCGGCGCGACGGCCGGTCGCGGCGGCGGCGCAGTGTACATGGCTGGCGGCGTGGCGGCAGCGCAGAATAACCTGTTTGTGAACAACACGGCCGTGCGCGATGGCGGCGCTATCCGTTTGCAAAGCGGCCGGATGTTGTTCGGCAACAACACCCTGGTGGAAAACAATGCTGGCGGCAGCGGCGGCGGGCTGTACAACAACGGGGCAACCTTAGCCATCACCAATACGATTTTGGTCAGCAATACGGCCGTGGATGGCGGCGCGCTCTTCGTAAATGCCGGGCCATCCAGCATCGACTACAGCGATATCTGGCAAAACGGCGGCGCAAACGAAAGCAACATCCCCACCGGAGCGAACAGCATTGCCGCCGACCCGCGCTTTATGGACGCCGACTACCGCCTGGCGCTCGGTTCGCCGGCTCTCGACACCGGCGACCCTAACAGCACCCTTTCTGTAGACTTCGAGGGCGATTTTCGTCCTTCTGATCAAGGCTTCGACATGGGCTGGGATGAGCTGGCCGGCTGCCGCGCCAAACGCGGCGACGTGATTTACGGCAGCATTCAAGACGCAGTTGACGCCACCGATCCCAGCGATTTAATCCTGGTTGCCGGAACCTGCCGCGGCGTACATACCATCGACGTGGGCGGCGATGTACTCAGCCAAACCGTACACCTGACGCAAACGTTGACGATTCAGGGCGGTTGGAATGGCGATTTTTCGGCGCAGGATTTTGTTGAACCGACCATTGTGGACCCGGAAGGCAACGGCCGTGGCTTCTACTTTAGCGGCGAGGCCGCTCCAATAATCGAGGCTTTGACTGTGGCCAACGGCAACGCCGCCGGTTTGGGCGGCGGCCCGGCCGGTGAAGACGCTGGCGGCGGCATGTATAACCTGGACAGCAGCCCGGTACTCAGCGGCGTGGTGATTATGAGCAGCACGGCCGATTTGGGCGGCGGCTTTTTCAACGCCTTTGGCGCGCCGATCATCCGGTCGCGCGAGTTGACCGGGGCGCAGCCCGGCGGTCCGCAAGTTGCGTTAACAGAGATTATGAGCAGCACGGCCACTGCTGGCGGCGGCATCCTGAACCTGGGCGGCCGTCTGGTGGTGGATGGGGCCTGGATTCATAATAATTTGGCTGATGTTGGCGGCGGTATATTCAACTTGACCGGCACAATCACCGTGGCCAACACCATCCTGGCCCAAAATCAGGCAGCCACTAGCGGTGGTGGTTTGTATGACAACGGCTCTGGCTCAGCCTATCTGCATCTGACGGTGATTAGCAATACGGCCGTGTTGGCCGGCGGCGGCTTCTACACCGATCAGGGCGATCCGGTGGTGCGCAGCGTGATTTTCCAGGGCAATCAGGCGCCGGATGGCGCGGCCATTTTTGCCAACGGCGGCGCGCCGGATGTGGATTATAACTATTACCAGGGGCAGGTGGGCACGGCCGTTGTTGGCACAGTCACCGGAACCCACTCGATTGTATCGGCCATACCGCCGGGGCTGCTGGACCCGGCCAACGGCGACTTCCACATTGGCGATGAAGCGCCGGTTGTAGATAAGGGGGACCCCGATTCGCCCATCACAGCCGATTTCGAGGGCGACATTCGGCCATCGAACCAGGCGCCAGATATCGGCGCCGATGAATTGGTGGGCTGTCTGGTCAGCGTGAACGGCGTTGTGTATGGCAGCATCCAGGAAGCGGTCAACAATGCCCCAGTCGGGGCCACGATTATGGTTTCCGGCAACTGCCGGGGCACGCAAACCGGCGGTGGGGACAGCGGCAGCGCCGTTTGCGGCGGCGCGGCGGGCACGCTGCTGGTCATTACCAAAACGGTGAATTTGCAGGGTGGCTGGAATGATACCTTTACGCAGCGTAACGGTTACTCGACGTTAGACGCGCGGGAAGCTGGGCGCGTGGTGTACATTGGTCAGGGCGCAATGCCGTCTCTCGACAGATTCGACATCATTCGCGGCAGCGTGAGCGGCCCGACTGGCAATGGCGCGGGCGTGTGCATTGAAAATGCCATCCCCACGCTGACCCATAACCGTTTTTACAGCAACACAGCCACGAATGGCGGCGCGATTTATGCATTTGACAGCCCGGCCGTGATTGAAGCGGGCAATCGTCTGTACCACAACACGGCCGTTTCCGGCGCAGCGCTCTATCTGGACAATTCGTCGGGCATCACGGCGACGGTGCAAAACAATTTTATGTATCGCAATACGGCCGTTTCCGGCGGCGCGCTGTACAACAACGGCGGCGACAACTTGTTCCGCCACAACACAATCGTCAATAACACCGCCACAGGCACAGGCGGCGCGATTTATGTGGCCGCCGACACGCCAGAAGTGCGCGGCAACATCGTCATGCAGCACACTACCGGCGCGGTAGGCGGCGCATTTGGCGCGCCCGGCTCGGCGCCGGTTTTGGACCACAACGATTTCTTCCAAAATAATGTGGACTTTGGCGGCACCATCTTAAATGGCGGGGTGGGCAATCTGGACGTCGATCCCGGCTTCAACCTGCTGGTAACCGATTCCTTTACGCTGACCATCGAATCGCCGGTAGTGGATGTGTATGTGCCGGATGTGCCGCTGCCGACGGACTATGAAAACGACATACGGCCGTCGCATCAAGCCTATGACCTGGGTGCAGATGAGGTCGGCGGCTGCTACGCGGCCATCGCCGGCGCGGAAACGACGGTGTATGGCAGTGTGCAAACGGCCGTCGACATGGCGCAAAATGGCGACACCGTGCTGATAAACGGCGTTTGCCAGAATGTCCAGGGGCGTGTCGTCGATGGCCTGTTGGTGACGCAGACGGTCGCCATTACCAAATCGTTGACGCTGGATGGCGGCTGGGCCTACAAAGAGCCAATTTCCGCCACCCTGGATGCTTTGAGTCGGGGGCGCGTGGTGTATGTGGGCGCAACGGCCGTTGTCACCCTCACCAATATCACCCTGACCAACGGCGACAGCACAACCGCCGGTGATGGGAATCGCGGCGGGGCGCTCTTAAACGCCGGTCAGACGGTGCTGACCAATACCCAATTCCTGGCGAATAACAGCGCGTTAGGCGGCGCGATCTATAACGGGGCCGGGTTAACGCTGGGCGCAACCAGCCTGAAAAACAACACGGCGGCTTCCGGCGGCGGGTTGTACAACAATGCGTTTGCGGTTGTCCAGCAAGCAGAATTTTCCGGGAATTCGGCTTTTGATGGCGGCGCGGTCTACCACAATGACGGCACGCTTTCTCTGGATGGTAACAAGCTGCATGGCAATGCGGCGTCGGCCAACGGCGGCGCGGTGTACCTGGCCGGCGGCGCGAGCGGCGCAATGGATGTGCGCAACAACTTTATCTATGACAACAGCGCGGACAAAGGCGGCGGGTTGTACAACGAGGATAGTAACGGCCGTATCTGGCACAACACCTTCGTCAATAACATAGCCTCTGTCGATGGCGGCGGTATCTATTCGGCCGCCGGAAATCCCGACATCCGCAACAACATCCTGGACGCCAATCTCGGCGGCGGTCTGTCTGTGGGCGGCGGCGCGCCAACCGTGGCGTATAACAACGCCTTTGGCAATATCCCCGGCAATTATGTCAATGTGACGCCCGGCGCGGGCAGCATCAGCCAATTCCCCGTTTACATTGACCCCTTGCTGCCAGATTATCACCTGGAAAACGGCTCGCCTGGCGAGGACCAGGGCGATCCGGCCGTGTCGGATGTGGCGCAAAACCCGCTGCACCTGATCGACCGTGACTATGACGGCGACATGCGGCCAACCAACAGCGCCCCCGACATGGGCGCGGACGAAATCAACGCCTGCCTCATCAAAGTTGGCGACCAATTCTTTAGCGTTTTGCAAGACGCCATTGATTACGCCGAAAGCAGCAATAACTATGAGGTATTGATCGGACGCGGCGAATGTCGTGGCGTGCAGACGGTAAATGGCGTGGAACAAGTGGGTTACGTCTCTGAAAATCTGCACTTTATCGGCTCACTGCCGCGCGAGACGTTTGATAAAGCCAATGGCGACCGCAAAAACCCAGATTTGTTGCAAGTAACGACGATCATCAACGCGATGGATGAGGGGCGGGTGATTTACGTGGCCAATAACGCATCGCCTACTTTTGAACAGTTGGCTTTTGTGCGCGGCAATGCGTTTAACACCGACCCGACCAGCGACAACGGCGGCGGCATTTACAAGGCCGGTTTCGGTACTGTTTCTATTTTAGTAAGTGATATTGCTCAGAGTACGGCGTTTGATGGCGGCGGGTATTACGGCGGGGAGTCATCTCATGCCGACCTGACGGCTCTGACGGCGGGCATTGCGCTCCCGGCGCGCGGTCTGATTACAAATCCCGTGGATGGCAAGCTGTATCCGAATTATGTCTTCTATGACGGGAACGTGGCCACGAACAACGGCGCGGGGCTTTACAGCAGCGGTTCGTTTGATCTGCGCAACGCCGACTTTTTTGGCAACAGCGCGGGCAATGACGGTGGTGGGATATACAACACGGCCGTAGACTCTCGATTGGTAAACGCCACGTTTTATACGAACACGGCCGTGAACAACGGCGGCGGCGTCTTCAATTCCGGCGGCTCGTTCCGCATCTACCACAACACCATCCGCAACAACCATGCCAACAGCGGCGGCGGCGTCTTCAACACCGGGACGGGCTTCCTGCTGAATAACAGCATTGTGTATAGCAATACGGCCGTTGTCAGCCCGGCCGGCCTCAGTTCGCCATCAGGCACACTCGACTACAACAACTTCAACAACAATGTTCCCGGTGACTACTCCGCCGGACTCACCAGCGGGAACCCCATCGCGGGCGACCCTGGCTTGTTGGGCATCCGCACCCTCAGCGTCACTTCACGCAATATCGACGCCGCCGACCCAACCTTCCCCAAACCGGTGCCGCCAGATGGCAAACCGATCGATTACGATTTTGCGAATTTCTTCCGCCCAGATGGGTTTGCCGTTAACGTCCCTAATCTGCAGCCGCCCCATGGGCTGTACAGCGACGTGGGCGCAGCCGAATACCGTAAAGACTTTGGCTGCCAGATCGAACCGGGAAGCGGCTCCTCCTCCATCGCTCCCGGCGGCGTTGTGACCTACAGCTTGCAGATCATCAACGTCGGCTTCCCATCTTATATAGATTTGCTGCGCGATGGCTTCAGCCCTTACCTGTCCAATGGTTACACCGACACCATCACCATCACCCTGGCTAGCCAGACGCAGGGCTGGTCTACGTTGGAAGGCGGTAATGTCCAAAACGTCACATTGGGTTGGGATGATTACGACCTGGGCGCAACCATCACCCGTGTCCTGACCGTTACCGTGCCAACTTCGGCAACCGTTGGCCTTATCGAAGATAGTGAAATCATCTGTGAATCCGGCTCTCTGCCCGTCGATAACACTTCCGACACGGCAACCTTCCGCACCAGCACTGGCCCCACCACTGGCGTCATTGTCTATCCAGATATTGTCACGGCAGCCGCTCCGGGCACAGTATTGACTTATACCCAGACCGTGCAAAACATTGGCAACGAGACGCAGCAGTTTGAGGTAATTCCCAACTCTGGGCCGCGCCACGCCAACGCCGTGCTGCTAGACCTGAACACCAAGGCGATTCTCACGGATACTGTGGTCACGCTGGCTCCCACAGAACGCTACACGGCGCTGCTACGCGTAACCATTTTGGGCACAGCCACGGCCGGAGATGTGGCCAATCCGGGCGTCGTGGCGCGATCAACCGCCAACCTGCTTAATTTTGGCGCGTCGCAGGGGCGAATAACCATCCTGGCTGCCCCTGGAACACGCTACGTAGCCGCCAGCGGCGCAGTCGACAACACCAACTGCACCGATCCTCTCAGCCCCTGCGCCACGATTCAACATGCCGTGGGACAGGCGGTTGCTGGCGATGATGTGTTGGTATCGGTGGGCACGTATACAAACGTAACCACGCGCACCGTTGGCCTGGAGCCAATGGTGCAAAATGTGTTCATCGACAAATCAATCTCGATTATCGGCGGTTTTAACGCGGCCGATCAGTACACGATTCAAGAGCCTATCACCAATGCGGTTGTGTTGGATGGGCAAAATATGCGCCGCGTCATTTATGTAGCGGATGGCGTTACGGTGACGTTATCGAGTTTGTTCATCCAAAATGGGCGAGCGGATGCAAACAGCGCCGTGAACGGCCTGACACAGCAGTACGGCAGCGGCATTTACAATGCCGGGGCTAATCTGACTGTGTTTGGCGCCTGGATTCAGGGCAATCGAGGGTTGTATGGGACCGGTTTGTATCACGCCGATGGTCTTTTAAGGGTTCAGAGTTCGGCCTTTTTCGATAATGCCAATCCGGCGGAAACAGGCACAGATATTGGCGAAGGCGGAGCCATCTACATGGCGAATGGTCAGGGTTTGCTGGAAAATAACACATTCCGCAACAATTCGGCCAATCGTTCCGCTTCGCGGGCGGCGCAAAGTGGCAGCCAAACCGGGAACGGCGGGGCTGTTTATCTGGCGGCCGGCGAAGCCACACTGATGAACCATATTTTTGTTGACAATTCGGCCAATCTGGGTGACGCGGTTTATATTAGCAGCACGGCCGTTATCACCACCGACTACAATCTCTACTTTGGCCAGACCGTGACACCCATTGACGGACCGGGAACAATCAACCTGGGCACGCACGCCTGGGAGGCAAACCCGGACTTTGTAGACCTTTACTCGCACATCAGCCGTACCTCGCCGGCCAAAGATGTCGGTACGTCGGCCGTTTCCATTGTGGATGGCCAGGACTTCGATCTGGAAGCGCGTCTGCAAGGACCGGCGGTGGATTTGGGCGCGGACGAGCGCACGCAAAAACCGGGGTTTGTGTTTTTGCCCACGCCGCAGTCGGAAACCATTAACGCCGGCGATGTGATCACCTATCGACACACCCTGACAAATACCGGCGACTTCACCGACACCTACACCCTGACGCTGACAGAAGACATCGCGCCGATCAGCGCCACCGGCTGGGGGTCAGATTTTGCGCCCACAACGATTACCGACCTGGCTCCGGGCGGCGCAGTATCGGTGACGCTGACCATTACCGGCGGGCAGCCGGGTTCGGCTAATGTCAGCACGATCACGGCCGTTTCCAATTCCGGCTTGTCGGGCAGCGTCGAAGACACGACCACCATCACCCAGACGGCCGGCGTCGACATCAGGCCGTCGCTCAACCAATCAGGCTTGCCGGGGCAGACGCTGGTTTACACCCACACCCTGCAAAACACCGGCGACGGATTGGATGATTTTGCCCTGACGTATACGGCCGTTCCCCCAGCCTGGCTCGTTACCCTCACGCCCGACCAGACCGGCATCATGTCTCCGGGCGACATCATGACCTTTACGATCAGCGTGCAAATCCCGGCCGGCACAATTAGCGGCACGCAGCATCAGGTGGTCGTCACGGCGGCGGCCACCAACCCGGCGGCCAGCGATACCCTGACGGACACCACAACAGTCAGCCTGGAAGCCAACGGCTTGATCTTGTCGCCAGACAATGCGCGGACGATGCTGGATGGCGTGACTGTGCCTTACACCCACACGCTGCATAACGACAGCAACACAACCGACATTGTGGACCTGGAGATTGCCGGCTCGCTGCCGGGATGGCCGGTCAGCGTGTCGCCGATTACCGTGACGCTGGCCCCGTATGCGACAACGGCCGTAAACGTTTCCGTCGCTGTGCCGGTGGGCGCGGGTGGGCTGACGCACACGGCCGTGGTTACGGCCACCGGACGCACAACCGGGCTGCAAGACACGGCCGTCAACACCACCACTGTCAGCGCAATCACCGGTATCTCGCTGGTCCAAGACGAAACCCGCACCGCAGATCGCGGCACGCTGGTCACTTACGAACACCGCCTGACCAACCTGGGCAACCTGACCGATACGATTACTCTGGAAGGGGTAAGCCAGCAGGGGTGGCTGACCAACCTAACCCCCGGCTCAATTACCTTGGGCGCGGACGAATGGGTGACGGTAACGGCCGTTATCAGCATCCCCGTCAGCGCTGTTCCCGCCACCACCGATACGCTTGTCATTACGGCCACATCCGGGACCAATGCCAACGCCTCAGACACAGTAATCGACACGACCATCGTCAAGCAAAATCACAGCCTGGCCTTCTTCCCGGATGGCAGCCAGACGGTGAATGCGGGCACAACGGCCGTGTACACCCACACCCTCCGCAACACCGGCGACGGCGTAGACACCTTCGCCCTGCAATGGCAAAGCAATCCGCAGTGGACATTGGACATAACGCCGACTCTGGTCACCCTCAGCCCCGATGAGCAGACCACGGTTGCTGTTACGCTCACTGTGCCGGCGGGTGCGTCTGGCCTGAGCAATGTCACCACCATCACCGCCACTTCCACCATCAGCAGCGTCCATGAAGCGAACGTCATTGATACCACTACGGTCAACGGTACACCGATTACGTTGGGCGTGACCATTGCCCCAGACCGTGACGGCATGGGCAATCCCGGTGACACCGTACAGTACCAACACATCGTCACCAACACCGGAACCGGACCGGATGATTATTCCTTAACGGTCAATTCTGCCTCGAGTTGGGTTGTGGGCGTGCAGCCGCAGCATCTGCGGTTGGGATTGGGCGCCAGCGCGCCGGTCACTGTGTCCGTAACCATCCCGCTAACGGCGATTGGCGGAGCCGTAGACTTTACCCAGGTGGTGGTCGCTTCGGACACCGATCCATCGGTGTTTGATGTGGTCACAGACACGACGCGCACGCCGCAGATTCACAGTCTTACCTTCACGCCAGACCGCGCGTCGACGGTGGGCGTGGGGGCGGCGGTTGTTTATACGCACACGCTGGTTAACAACGGCAATGGGATTGACCAGTTTGCCATCACCTGGAACAGCTTGCCCAACTGGCAGCCGGTCATCTTCCCGACCAATGTTTCTCTTGATCCGGGTGAAGCGCGAACGGTGACGATGACCATGACCGTGCCGCCGGGCGCGGCCGGTTTGAGCAACGTGACGACCATCACTGCCACTTCGACCATCAGCCCGGTGTTTGCCGCGGCGGTGGTGAATACCACCACGGTCACCGGCACGCCGGTTAACCTGGGCGTGAACATCGAGGCGGACAGCACGGCCGTTGGCGCGCCCGGCGCAACGGTGCAGTACATCCACACCGTAACCAATACCGGCGACGTGGCCGATAGGTATGCGTTAACGGCCGTTTCCGGCTCAGGTTGGACGGCCGCAACAAATCCCACGCAGCTTTCCCTGGCTGCCGGGGCCAGCCAGCAGGTGACAGTTTCCGTAACGATTGATCCGGCGGCCACGCCCGGACAAACCGACCTGACTGTCGTGACGGCGAGATCGAACACCAATACGGCCGTCGCCGACAGCGTAACCAACACCACACGGGCGGCGCAAACCCACGCGCTGGCCTTCTTCCCCGACAATACGCGCACAGCGGCGGCGGGCAGCACGGTGGTTTACACCCACACGCTGCGCAACGACGGCAACGGGCCGGACAGCTTCGCCATTGCGCCGGTCAGTGGGCAGGGGTGGTCGGTAACGGCCGTTTCGCCCATCAATCTGGCCTCCGGCGCTTCGGCCACGGTGGCCGTAACATTGACCGTGCCGGCGGGCACAGAAGGTCTGGTTGACGTGATGGCGGTGTCGGCCAGTTCGGTGATTAGCCCGGCGGTGGGGGCAACGGCCGTCAACACCACCACCGTGCTGGGCCTACCGGGCGTCACCATCGTCCCCGATTACACCGACTACGGCCAGCCGGGCGACACCTTCCAGTACGTCCACACAGTCACCAACAACGGCGATCAGGCCGACACCTACACCTTAAGTACGGTCTCCACCCAGAGTTGGGCGCAGTCCATTTCCCCGGCCACATTGGCCTTAGGCCCTGGGGCCAGCGGACAAGTCACCGTGACTGTCAGCGCGCCTACCGGGGCGCTGCTGGGCGCGCAAGACATAACCACGGTCACGGCGACATCGCAAACCAACAGCGGGATTCACGACACGGCAACCGACACCACGCGCATCATCGGCGTGTTCTTGCCGATTGTGCCGCGTGCTGCGCCGGTCGTCGTGCCGCCCACGCCTACGCCCACGGCCTCACCTACGCCCACCGCTTCGCCCACCCCCAGGGCATGTGATGTCCCAACCGGCATTGATTTGGTGGTGACAAACATCCAGATTGTGCCTGGGTCGCCGATTGGCGATCAGCCGGCGATGGTGTACGTGACCATCCGCAACCAGGGCACGGTAGGCGTGGCTTATGGCAACAACTTCTTCCTGGACTTTTACGTCGATCGCCAGCCCGCGCCGAATCAACGCGGCGAGATTGAGTGGGGCGTGCAAGGCATTCTCGCGAGCGCCGGGCACAGCGAGACATTCAGCGCGCCGTTTACCTTTAGCGGCGGCGCGCATCAGGTTTGGGCGCAAGTGGATTCCGATGATTCGGTGGATGAGTGCCCGTTTGATGACAACAATCGCCTGGGACCGGTGACGGTTACTGTCAGCGGATTGCCCAACAGCGATCAAGATGTGTCCGCGCCACCCGTCAACGACAGCCCGCGCCACACCCCGACACCCGCGCCGCTCATGACGCCCACCCCGACCGCCACGCCGACCCGTCCGGGCGGTTGAGGCAGCCGCGTGTTATCCGCGAGACTGGAGACGCACGGTTTCCACTCTCCGGTTGGTAGATTGGTTGTGGGCTAGTTGGTTGGTGGAAGAAAAAAAGACCCTTGGGGGTTTGTAAACCCCAAGGGTCTTGCTAATTCATCTGCCCAGTTCGCTTTTATTTCTGCAAAATTTGCTGCCGCCATTGCAGCCCAATGCCCAGAAGAATGAACCCTAAACCGAGAAACGCCAGCCACAGCGAGCCTGTGTTAGCTGGCGCGCCAGATTCCGGCAGCAAAACGGCTGAGCCAGAATTGGCCGGCAGGGTGATGGGCAGGGAAACGGCCGTTACCTTTTGCACGCAAAAATTCACATCCATCGCCAGCGGCGTTTCCGGGTAGATGGGCGCGTACAGTGGATTTTGCGAGGTCACAACCCAACCGGCGGCCGGCTGCGCCGTGACGCGCCAATAACTTTCACCGGCGGCGGCCAATTCATACGCGCCATTCTCGGCCGAGGTATGGGTGATCACGGTTTTTCGTCGCTGCTGACAAATTGAATGGTGACCCCGGCCACCGGCGTTTCGCCAGTCAGGCCAGTACCCACGCACTTGCCATCGTTATTCACATCGGCGTACACCATGCCACGGATCGATCCCCAGGTTGGAGCATCGGTGACAATGGTTTGGGGGATGTTGGTGGGGGTGGGGCGCGGAGTGGGGGTGGGGAGTTCGCCTTGAGCGTAGGCGGGGCTGTACAAAAGGCCAGATAATAAGAGCAAGGCCAGACCAAGAACCAGACTAATTTGTGACTTACGCGGCATAATTCACCTCCTGTACGGTAAGTTGACTTTTGTATTATACTCGCTTTTGGGGGATTGGATATGGGTCAAAAGTAAGTTATGTGAAATGGTTATGTGAAACGGCCGTGGGATGATGGGTTTATCTACGGCCGTTTGCGGCGTGATATAATGCAGCCGTTGATAAAGGTGAAAAACGTATGGATTTGTTTGCACACGGCCGTAAAGCCCAAATAGAAAAAGAATCGCCGCTCGCCAACCGGATGCGCCCACGCACTCTGGACGAATATGCCGGACAAAGCCATATTGTAGGGCCGGGGCGGCTGCTGCGCCGCGCCATCCAGGCCGACCAACTCTCGTCGCTCATTTTTATGGGCCGCCGGGGACCGGCAAAACAACGCTGGCAATGGTCATCGCCAACAGCACCCAAAGCCACTTCATCACCATCAACGCCGTGCTTTCCGGCGTTGCCCAAATCCGCGAAGCCATCGAAGTGGCCCAAGAGCGGCGCAATTTGTACGGCCAGCGCACCACCCTGTTTGTCGACGAAGTGCATCGCTGGAACAAAGCCCAGCAAGACGCGCTGCTGCCCCACGTCGAAAACGGCGCCATCATCCTGATTGGCGCCACCACCGAAAACCCCTATTTTGAAGTCAACAAAGCGCTGGTCAGCCGCAGCCGCATCTTCCAACTCAAACCCCTCACCCAGGACGACCTGCGCCAGATTGCCTACCAGGCCATCAAAGACCCTGAGCGCGGCTATGGCAAACTAACGGTCGATCTGCACCCGGAGGCGTTAGACCATCTGGTAGATGTGGCCAACGGCGACGCGCGCGGCGTGCTGAATGCCCTGGAATTGGCCGTAGAGACTACGCCGCCCAACGCGCAAGGCGTCATCGTCGTCGATCTGACCGTCGCCGAAGAATCTATCCAGCGCCGCGCCGTGCTGTATGACAAAGAAGGCGACGTCCACTACGACACCATCTCCGCCTTCATCAAAAGCCTGCGCGGCTCCGACCCGGACGCGGCCATGTATTGGATGGCGAAAATGGTCTACGCCGGAGAAGACCCGCGCTTCATTTTCCGGCGGATGGCCATTTTGGCCGGGGAAGACGTGGGCCTGGCCGACCCGCAGGCGATGGCCGTGGTGGTGAGCTGCTGGGAAGCGTTCGAGCGCATCGGCATGCCTGAAGGGCGCTTCCATTTGGCGCAGGCGGCGTTGTACCTGGCGACCTGCCCCAAATCGAACAGCGCGTTTGCCTTTTTTGACGCCCTGGCGGCCGTCGAAAAAGAGCAAGAAGCCGACGTGCCCAATCACCTGAAAGATGGCAATCGGGACAAAGAAGGCTTTGGCCACGGCCAGGGCTACCTCTATCCGCACGCCTACAAAGACCACTGGGTGGCGCAGCAGTATTTGCCGGACGCTTTGCAGGGCAAGCTGTTTTACGATCCCAGCGACCAGGGCTACGAACGGCGCATCCGCGAGGATGTAGCCCGGCGACGCGAAGCGCAGTTGGCGGCAATGGTGGAGCCGGGTGATTGGGGTTTGGAGATTGGCGAGATTTATACGACGAGTCCGGCAAACAGGGCGCGAGAGGCGTGGTTGCAGCGCACGATTTCGCAGGCGGGGGGCAATCTGGCCGGGCAGCGGGATAAGTTGTTTGAACTGGCAGGTGTGCAGCGGCATCATCGGGTGCTGGACGTGAACGCGGGCAGCGGATTGCTGACGTGGGAAGCGGTGCGCCGTGCGCCGGAGGGCGGCGTGTGGGCGCTGACGCCCGACCAGCAGGCGGGCCAGGCGCTGCGCCAGATGGGGGAGCGACTGCCGGAGGTGGAACGGCCGTTCATCCTCATCGGCGCGTTGGAAGAACTCAACTACCTGCTGGAACTGCGCGGCGAGGCTGATTTGCGCTTCGACCGCATCATGGGGCGGAATGTATTGACGATTGACGATTTACGATTGACGATTGGCCGATTGACCCAATGGTTGGCGGCGGAAGGGGTGATCTGCTTGCTGCAGACGCTGCCGCGCTATACGCAGCGGCTGTACGCGCTGGTGGATTGGGCGGGGCATGAGGCATTGCGCGAGAAGGTAGTGGCGGCGGAAGAGGCGATTTATCATGACCCGGCGGATCCGTTGGTGAACTGGGATGAGAAGGGGTTGGAAACGGCCGTGCGCGACGCCGGTTTGACTGTGCGGCTGGTGGTGGAGCGGCAAGCGGAGCAGCGGCAAATCGGTCCGAATCAATTGGCGCGCTGGTTTGGCGCGGGCAGCGATAGGCCGAGTTATGGGGAGCGGCTGGCGGAAGCGGGGTTGTCGGCGGCGGAAGTGGGGGGGTGGAGCGGTTGTACCGGCGGCAGTTGGAAGGGAAGGTGGTGGGGTGGGAAACGGCCGTGGCCTTTGTGTTGGCCGGCAACCAAAAAGCGGCCTGATGGGTATCAGACCGCTTTTCACCTTGTGTTGGGGGTTTATGTCCCGTTTCTTCATACGAAGAAAAATTGATTGGGTGACGCCATATTCAGTTGTAAATGCCTGGTTTTTTATTCGATAATTCCTCCTTTAATAGAAAAGTGTCTACAAGGTAAGTCGTCGTTGAAGTAAGTGTAGATTTATTCGATAAGCTCCTCCTTTATTTAGGGCGTGTCAGTAAAGTTTGCCAAAGTGATTTTGGGAATTGGTCTATTCGATAAAACCTCCGTGCAGCAGATATTGACTAATCATTAATTTGCGTGGTGATGCAAGTCACCATGAGACACAGGTTTGAGCGGGATAATTGTCTGAATGTCAGCCATTGCGGGTTCCCGCGGAATTGGTTGGTTGGGCCAGGAAGTAATCGTGTGGTGAATCACTTCATCTTGTTGGTGTAACAACCCCGGCCAAAGAGCTTGTGGTAAGGTTGGTGTCAGTTCGGCCAGTTTTGTAAACGAATTTCCTCCATCAATTCCGGCGAGGGTTCCAGCGATTTGACGATGATGCTGTCGGAGCCTTCCATCATGATGCCCAGGCCGGTAAAGGCGCGTAATAAATAGCAGCGCACCCCTTTTTCAAGTTGTGTATAAATTTGACCACGCATGAGTTCATTTGAGTTGAAAAGGTTGATCTGGTTGCGTAAGCCATATAAGGCAGCACGGGTGACCTTTTCTCGCAGCAGGCGTTCGGCTGATTGCCCCATAGCGATGTTGGCCATTTCGCCGAGATGATCATTATCGGCCTTGCTTGGGTCGAAGGTGTAGCGCACACTGATGCTGGCGATAAAGGTTTGTCCATCTGCGGCCATCATTTTTTCGGTTGCTTCGACAGTGCGGGCAATGATAGAAAAGTACATAACCAATTGTTCGTTCCAACGATTGAGTGGGGATGCCAGCCCGATGGTAAGAAATGTCCGAAACGGCCGTCTTGCGCAACCACACCCAATTGGCCTGGTTTTACCTGAATCTGGCCTGTTTTTGGCGTAAAATCTGATTGATCGTTAGTTTTTCATCGTATTTGGTCATTTTTTCACCTTTGTAGATTCAGATGTAGATTGTGCGTCTAAACCAGGTTCCTGCCAGGTAAGCTGTGAAGATCGGACGCAGGCCGCGAAAATAATCAAAGTATTGAATCCCAAGAGAGCGAGAGCAAAGAAAACAAACATGGTCATCCTCCAACTTAACTGACAATCGCTGCCCCGAGGAAGATTGCCAGAGCAAAACCACATAAAAGCCCTAAGAATATAAAACTAATAACGTCGTAGCCGCCGCCGCGTACCATTGCCAGCCCCAATAGAACGACGACAAATAAAACAATCGCGATAACCAACATTGTTGCTAACATTGCCGTTTTCCTCCGTTTGAAAAATACTTGGCTTTGTGTTAGGTGCGATGTGTTTTCTTATGTTTCCCAGTTTAGCGGCCTAACCTGACAACGAAAATCGGATTGGCGGACAAAAGTCTGAGGACAAACTGGCAAAATAAAAACGGGAAGACGTAGATGTCTTCCCGTTATCTGTCATGAAGCTGACATAGGTGGTAGGTTAATGAAGGTAACCGTGGGTTTTCAGCAGGCGGAGGCCCTCCAGGCGAAGGGCGGCGGGGTAAAGGGTCTTGTAAATGCGGCAGTTAGGGCTTTGCACATCCCAACGGCCGTTCACCCGATACGTCTCCAGCGGACAGCCGCCAGAGCAGCGGTAACGAAATTCACACTCCCGGCAGCCCGCTTTGTCGTCTACGGAGAGATTACGCAGCGGCCCGGCGGCGACCGGCAGCAACAAATCCGCGTTCAGCGCATTGCTGACCGGCTGCTCCAGGTGCATCTGGCATTGCGCCAGCCGCCCTTCGTGGGTGATGACCAGGTAACTCTGGCCGACGCCGCAGGTGTGGGTGTGGGCTTCCGCTTGCACCCGATCCAGGAGGCCATTGAGAAACGGCCGTTCCGGCAAATGTTCTTCGATGACCGCATAAGCGGCCAGCATGCCCTCGATGAGCGCCTTTTCCTCTAAATCCAGGTCGGCGCGGGAAGCAGAAAGCAGATTTTGGCGATAGAAATTAAAACTGGTGGGCAAATCGCGGTCGATGAGCGCCCATTTGGCCAAATCGGCCGCGCCGTGGGCGTTAACGGCCGTGACCGTCATGGTGATGTCCGGCTTGATACCCAGGGGCAGCAGTACCTCGTCGATAGTGTGTTGGACGTGGGTGAAGGTGTCGAAGGGGGCGTGGGTGGGTAACGGCCGTAAGCGATTGTGCAGCTCGCCGATGCCATCCAGCGAAATCATCAGCTTCACGCCGTTGGCCGCCAGCCATGCCGCATCGTCTGGGCGCAGATGGACGCCGTTGCTGAGCACAACTTCCTTAAGCGCCAGACCCGTTTCGGCGGCCAGTTCGACGGCGCGTTGGTGCAGGCGACGCACCAATTTGAAATGCAGCGTGGCTTCGCCGCCAGCATACTTCAGCTTGACGCGCTTAAAGCCGTGCTGCTGCGCCGTGCGAAAGATAGACTCGACGGCCTGCAAGCCGGTGGACTCGCTCATGCGGGCCGACGATTTGCGCACGTAACAAAACGGGCAGTCAAGATCACAAGCGTTGGTGATGTGGAGCCAGACGGTGAGGGTTTGGGGTTGGCCGGGAAGGGGTTGGGGGGAACGGCCGTTGGGCTGGATGAGCATTTGTTGGGCGAGTTCGGCGTCGATGGTTTGGCTGCCGGGCTGCGGTGTGGCGAAGGTTTGCCAGCGTTCCCAGGCGGCCTGGTTGAGGACGCTGGGGCCGCCGGGGGCGTAGGGACTGAAGACGAGGTGGAAGCCGTTGGGGAGGGGGGTGGTGTGAGAAGTGGGTACTTGAGTAAAGACGGCCGTTGAAAGCTGATTTTCTGTCGCACATCAAACGCCTTATCTGGACATGCACAGTCATTTTCTGAATCTGGAAAAGATTTGAACACAAGCAAAAACGCGTTATCTGGACATGCACAGTCATCATCAAAAGCATAAAGCGGTCCACTTATGATCAAAGGCTCATAACGCATCATGTCTGCTCCTGCACCTTTAGTTTGTTAGACGAACCTCCGTGACCATCATTACACGGTGGAAGGCCCAAGAACTCATGCAAAAAGAGACCAATCAAAGCATTTCCGCTTAATGTGGGGTACTCCTTTTCTGTTAATTTTGCAAAATCGTGAAAAGACTTTAATTCATGGCGGGTAAAACCCTTCAATTGGCTATACAAGTCATCTAAGACAATTTGTGAAATGCGACTACCAGCCCCAAACAGTTCGGCATAACCCAGACCTATAGAGTAACTTTTAGCTGCACTGGCTAAAACCTCTCTCGTGGGAGGGTCTGCGTCGATGGCTTCATGGCGTTTGAGCTGATTATCTGGATAAAGTTGCTTAAAATGACTGGTTCGTTTGCAAAGCGTCAGGTCTCTCATCGTATAGTCGGATGGATTAGGCATTATTGCGGGAGTGATGTAGTAGTCTCTTGGGATACGTTTCTCTATATCGTTGATTACTGCAACAATTTTTTCTATTTCCTCTACATTGTCAAATAAATCGGCGTGCTGCATGCTATGGAACTGTACCCAGGCTTTATTAACACGAGCGTCTATTTCAACTTTAGGAGACCAATGTTGGTTGCCTCATTTATCGCACGGTCCAGATAAGCGTCCGCTTCTCGCTGATAAGCCCGCCAGTGTAAAGCGCTTGTACCTTCCAAGATCGCAGACGATCTCGGTATAAGCTACCTAGTTCGATTGTCACTTCAATTAAACGAATTAATTCTCCACTATCCTCGAAAATGCCAAGAGCCTCTCTTAGTAGTTCTTCTGCCGTTGAGTAAAGTCCTTCGGCTGTGGTGAGCACGGTTTCCCCTGCTTCAGTTCGAACAGCCAGATGGCGTAAAGATTCGGCCAATTGCAGAGAGGCCAAACCTATACCTCGTAGATTATCGGCGCGTCGGAAATAAGCGATGGCTTTTGCAGCCAAAACCTGGGCATCTTCGTAACGCCCCTGGTCATCATTAAGAAGCGCTAGAGTATTGTAAGAGTATGCGAGTGGGACTTCCTCAACCAAAACACGCCGTAAATTCATGCCGTCACGGCAAATGGCCATACTTTGCCGACCTAAATCCGACAACGCTTTAGACAGGTTGTTTAAGACTACTGCTCGATGCGCATCCATCCCCTGATCACCTCGGATATAGTGGATTGCCTGTCCATAACATCTTACTGCTTCACGAATGCGCCCTAAGGAGATATATCCGTAACCCAAAATATTGTAAGAATAAGATATAAGACGCCGCAAACGATCAACTGCTGGGTGAGCGGGAATTTCTTATAGCTCATCTGCCTGAAAGCCATTTTCTTTATGCCCATCCGGTAAAGTGAAAACGGGTTCGGTTACTTTATCCTCAAAAGCTGAATCAAATTATTAACAGTAGGGTTAAGCTCATTAATGATTTCTAGTAAACCTGTACCAGTAAATATCTGGGCATAACAACTCCAAACCTGACGCTCGCTGCGAACCAATGTGTGATTCCAACTGTACCATACAGAACGCTCTTTTTCTGATTCTTTTGGTAATTGTTGAATGATTTCATGGGCTTGATTGGCAAAAGAGACAGCTCGCGAATAATCTCCACGAAGAGTGAACCGCTTAATCCAACGTGTCAAGTCCTCTTGCTGCGCGGCCCGTTGTAGCACGTCAATGTACTCTCGTCGCGCTTCCGTACAGGTTCTCGTGATTGAAAATCAACAAATTTCAAGCTGTACTCATCGTGCATGATGCGCCACATTTCTGATTGGCCCCATGTCTCGAAATCTTCATTTTCAGCTTTTGCCGTAACTGTGCCTTGTTCAATATAATCACGGTTGAAGTTGCGCTCAGGATCTAGAGCTAGAGCATAAACCATTGCTTCGATGTGGAATGTTTCCATGGCTGCTTGAATAGCCAGGCGTTTTTCAATATCGGCGCGGTTTAATTGTCTAAAGTGGAAGGTACGTGTTTGGTCGGGGGATCGGTCAAGTTCAAGTTCTCACTCGTCTTGCTGCATGATAGCTAATTTCATCCGCCGATAAACTTCTCGTTCAGACGTGGCCCATTCACGTAGTTGTGTGTAGAGTTTTTCTCGCTCTTTTTTTTCATCTTCCCGGTTTTGTAAATAGCGTTTTTGAGAGGCTTCATCCAAAGTTTGCCAAATAGCCTGGATCTTTTCTTGAATCGGACCGGCGTGTGGCATGTATTCAGCATAGATGCGATATATTTCATCTTGTAACCTTAAGACGGTAGGTAACCGCCTCTTTTAATGAATCTGGCACAATAAACGAGAATTCTAGCCAGTGCGATCTCCTTTTGACCAGGTAATAGTCTTCCATTTCTCTAAGCAGACTTGCAGATCTTTAAGCCGGGTCAAATCAGGCGTCCATTCAGTTAACGGCTTACCCTGGCTATCAAGAATGAAATGCAACTGTAAAGCACTCAACCCTCTTGGCGCTCGGACTAAGGTCTGTAAAATGCGTGAGCCAGGATTGGTGGGATGATGGAAAAGCATATTGATGAATTCATCCTCAACGTCCCATTCCAATTTACTCAACATGTCTGTCTCATTGTCAGGATCAGTTTGTGCCTGCAATTTCAGACGCCTTTTGAAAGACCACTTCAAGGGTTCGGGGATTTTCGGTTTTCTACGATCAGTTGGGCGTATAGTGCAAGACGCACTGGTATGCCGCCGGTGTACAGCCATAAAACTTTATAACGTTGGTATTCATTGTCGGCGATGGTTTCGGGTTGTCGTGCCACATGTTCTCCAAAAAGGCGCTTTCCCGAATGCTTCAGTCATCAACAAGTTGTTGAAGAGTACGTTTGTGTTTCCTCTGGTGAAAAGTGATCAAGATGAATATCAATTAAATCGCGTTTGCGTGGCGAGCTTCGAAAGCTATTTTCTATGTTTGTAAGGTTCGCCTTCTCGCCACGTCCAGCAAGAATGATGGTGATATTGTTCAGATTCCAATGTCTGGATGAGTTTAACCAGCCATTGCTGCGTTCGGTCGGCAAGATCTTGGGGAGTTAATAAGTTGTTTTTTATGGACCATTCAGAAGTAAGAAAGCGCAACTGTTCGACTGTGTCTATTATCCAAATGATGCGCCGCTTCTTACTTTCGGCGATTAAGTCTTCTATAAAGGCAGATTCTGCTTCATTACTAAATTGTCGTATTAACCGGGAATCGGCTCCACCAGCCTGCAAAGATTGCAATTTGTTATATGTCCTGTCGTAGCTAGAAAAAGCAGTCCCAGATGCATGACGTAAACCATCTCTTACGGCACGCATGAACCTATCACGCCAATGAAGGCGGACGTTAATCATGTCGACCAGGTCA